>NZ_CP166789.1:0-757500 GCF_059695775.1 Pseudomonas sp. LBUM1666
GTGTCAGTGGAACTTTGGCAGCAGTGCGTGGAGCTTTTGCGCGATGAGCTGCCTGCCCAACAATTCAACACTTGGATCCGTCCACTACAGGTCGAAGCCGAAGGCGACGAGTTGCGTGTCTACGCACCGAATCGTTTTGTTCTCGACTGGGTCAACGAAAAGTACCTGGGCCGCGTCCTTGAACTGCTGGATGAGCATGGCAATGGCATGGCGCCGGCGCTGTCCTTATTGATAGGAAGCAAACGCAGTTCGGCACCGCGTGCTGCCCCGAATGCTCCGTTGGCCGCCGCTGCTTCACAGGCTCAGGCCGCTCAAGCACCTGTCAGCGCCACGGCGCCAGCCCAGCTAGCCGCTCCGACCAAGCGTGCGACGCAAAAAGTTGCTGAGGTTAATGAAGAGCCATCGCGCGACAGCTTCGACCCGATGGCCGGGGCCAGTTCGCAACAAGCTCCGATTCGCGCCGAACAGCGTACGGTGCAGGTCGAAGGCGCGCTCAAGCACACCAGCTACCTGAACCGCACCTTCACCTTTGAAAACTTTGTCGAGGGCAAGTCCAACCAACTGGCCCGGGCTGCGGCCTGGCAAGTGGCGGACAATCCAAAGCACGGTTACAACCCGCTCTTCCTTTATGGTGGCGTCGGCTTGGGTAAAACCCACTTGATGCACGCTGTGGGTAACCACCTATTAAAGAAGAATCCGAATGCCAAGGTCGTGTACCTGCATTCCGAGCGGTTCGTGGCCGACATGGTCAAGGCTCTGCAACTGAACGCCATCAACGAGTTCAAGCGCTTCTACCGTTCTGTGGATGCCTTGCTGATCGATGACATTCAGTTCTTTGCCCGCAAAGAACGTTCTCAAGAAGAGTTTTTCCACACCTTCAACGCCCTGCTTGAAGGTGGCCAGCAGGTCATTCTCACCAGTGACCGCTACCCGAAAGAAATCGAAGGCCTTGAAGAGCGCCTCAAATCCCGCTTCGGCTGGGGCCTGACTGTAGCCGTCGAGCCGCCGGAACTGGAAACCCGCGTGGCGATCCTGATGAAAAAGGCCGATCAGGCCAAAGTCGATCTGCCCCATGACGCGGCGTTCTTCATTGCCCAGCGTATTCGTTCCAACGTCCGTGAGCTGGAAGGCGCGCTCAAACGCGTGATCGCCCACTCGCACTTCATGGGCCGCGATATCACCATCGAGTTGATTCGCGAATCCCTGAAAGATCTGTTGGCACTGCAAGACAAATTGGTCTCTGTGGATAACATTCAGCGCACTGTCGCCGAGTACTACAAAATCAAAATTTCCGACTTGCTGTCCAAGCGTCGTTCACGCTCGGTAGCTCGTCCGCGTCAGGTCGCCATGGCGTTGTCCAAAGAACTGACCAACCACAGCTTGCCGGAAATCGGCGACGTGTTTGGCGGCCGGGACCACACGACTGTTTTGCACGCCTGCCGCAAGATCAACGAACTTAAGGAATCCGACGCGGACATCCGCGAGGACTACAAGAACCTGCTGCGTACACTGACCACTTGATGAACACCAGCGCAGCTTATTAAGGCAAGGGACTAGACCATGCATTTCACCATTCAACGCGAAGCCCTGTTGAAACCCCTGCAACTGGTCGCAGGCGTCGTTGAGCGCCGACAGACCTTGCCGGTGCTCTCCAACGTGCTGCTGGTTGTCGAAGGCCAGCAACTGTCGCTGACCGGTACCGACCTGGAAGTCGAGCTGGTCGGTCGTGTACAACTCGAAGAGCCTGCCGATCCAGGTTCCATCACTGTGCCTGCGCGCAAGCTGATGGACATCTGCAAGAGCTTGCCGAACGATGCGCTGATCGACATCAAGGTCGACGAGCAGAAGCTCGTGGTGAAGGCCGGCCGTAGCCGCTTCACCCTGTCGACCCTGCCGGCCAATGACTTCCCGACTGTGGAAGAAGGCCCAGGCTCGTTGACGTGCAGCCTTGAGCAAAGCAAATTGCGTCGCTTGATTGAACGGACCAGCTTCGCCATGGCCCAGCAGGACGTGCGCTACTACCTCAACGGCATGCTGCTGGAAGTTTCCGAAGGCATCATCCGCGCCGTGGCCACCGACGGTCACCGTCTGGCCATGTGCTCGATGAAGGCGGATATCGGTCAGCCGGATCGCCACCAAGTCATCGTGCCGCGCAAAGGTATCCTTGAACTGGCGCGCCTGCTGACTGAGCCGGACGGCATCGTCAGTATCGTACTGGGTCAGCACCACATTCGTGCGACCACTGGCGAGTTCACCTTCACGTCGAAACTGGTCGACGGCAAATTCCCGGACTACGAGCGTGTTCTGCCGAAAGGTGGCGACAAGCTGGTACTCGGCGATCGTCAGGCCCTGCGCGAAGCCTTCAGCCGTACCGCGATTCTGTCCAACGAGAAGTACCGCGGCATCCGTCTGCAACTGGCCAATGGTCAGCTGAAGATCCAGGCGAACAACCCGGAACAGGAAGAAGCGGAAGAAGAAGTGGGCGTTGAGTACAACGGCGGCAATCTGGAAATCGGCTTCAACGTGAGCTATCTGCTCGACGTACTGGGCGTGATGACCACTGAGCAGGTTCGTTTGATCCTGTCCGACTCCAACAGCAGCGCGCTGGTGCAAGAGTCCGACAACGACGACTCGGCCTACGTTGTCATGCCGATGCGTCTGTAATCATGCTCAGCAGAAGCTAGATGTCCTTAAGTCGCGTCTCGGTCACCGCGGTGCGCAATCTGCACCCGGTGACCTTCTCCCCCTCCCCCCGAATCAACATTCTTTACGGCGCCAACGGCAGCGGCAAAACCAGTGTTCTGGAAGCCATTCATCTGCTGGGGCTTGCCCGTTCGTTTCGTAGCACCCGCCTGTTACCGGTCATCCAGTACGAGCAGCTCGCCTGTACGGTGTTTGGTCAGGTGGAGATGGCCGAGGGTGGGCACAGCGCCTTGGGGATCTCCCGCGACCGTCAAGGGGAGTTCCAGATCCGCATCGACGGGCAGAATGCTCGCAGCGCCGCGCAACTGGCGGAAATTCTACCGTTACAGTTGATCAACCCTGACAGCTTCCGCTTGCTGGAAGGCGCACCGAAGATTCGCCGGCAGTTTCTCGACTGGGGCGTGTTCCACGTGGAACCACGATTCATGTCCACCTGGCAGCGCTTGCAGAAGGCCCTGCGCCAGAGAAACTCTTGGCTGCGGCATGGTACACTTGACGCCGTTTCGCAAGCGGTTTGGGACAGGGAACTGTGCCAGGCCAGCGCTGAAATTGATGAATACCGCCGCGCTTATATCAAAGCCTTGAAACCAGTCTTTGAACAGACCTTGAGCGAACTGGTTGAGCTCGAGGGCTTAACGCTCAGCTATTACCGAGGTTGGGACAAAGACCGCGAGTTGAGTGCAGTGCTCGCCGGGTCCCTTCAGCGGGATCAGCAAATGGGTCATACCCAGGCCGGACCGCAGCGCGCTGATTTGCGTCTTAGATTGGGCGCACATAACGCCGCGGACATCTTGTCCCGCGGTCAGCAGAAGCTGGTGGTCTGTGCATTGCGGATTGCCCAAGGGCACTTGGTTAGCCAGGCCCGACGCGGCCAGTGTATTTATCTGGTGGATGACCTGCCGTCCGAACTGGACGAGCACCACCGCCGCGCGCTTTGCCGCTTGCTGGAAGACTTACGCTGCCAGGTGTTTATCACCTGTGTAGATCACGAATTATTGAGGGAAGGCTGGCAGACGGAAACGCCAGTCGCTCTGTTCCACGTGGAACAGGGCCGTATCACCCAGACCCACGACCATCGGGAGTGAAGGCATTGAGCGAAGAAAATACGAATACCTACGACTCAACGAGCATTAAAGTGCTGAAAGGCCTGGATGCCGTACGCAAACGTCCCGGTATGTACATTGGTGACACCGACGATGGTAGCGGTCTGCACCACATGGTCTTCGAGGTAGTCGACAACTCCATCGATGAAGCGCTCGCTGGCCACTGCGACGACATCAGCATCATCATCCACCCGGACGAATCCATCACCGTTCGCGACAACGGTCGTGGTATCCCGGTAGACGTGCACAAAGAAGAAGGCGTCTCGGCAGCCGAGGTCATCATGACTGTGCTGCACGCCGGCGGTAAGTTCGACGACAACTCCTACAAAGTATCCGGCGGCCTGCACGGTGTAGGTGTGTCGGTTGTGAACGCCCTGTCCGAAGAGCTGGTCTTGACCGTTCGCCGCAGCGGCAAAATCTGGGAACAGACCTACATTCACGGTGTTCCACAAGAACCGATGAAAATCGTCGGTGAGAGTGAAACCACCGGCACCCAGATTCACTTCAAACCGTCCGATCTGACGTTCAAGAACATCCACTTCAGCTGGGACATCCTGGCCAAGCGGATTCGTGAACTGTCCTTCCTCAACTCCGGTGTCGGCATCGTCCTCAAGGATGAGCGCAGCGGCAAGGAAGAGCTGTTCAAGTACGAAGGTGGCCTGCGTGCGTTCGTTGAATACCTGAACACCAACAAGACCCCGGTCAACCAGGTGTTCCACTTCAACATCCAGCGCGAAGACGGCATCGGCGTGGAAATCGCCTTGCAGTGGAACGACAGCTTCAACGAGAACCTGTTGTGCTTCACCAACAACATTCCGCAGCGCGATGGTGGCACTCACCTGGTGGGTTTCCGTTCCGCACTGACGCGTAACCTGAACACCTACATCGAAGCTGAAGGTCTGGCGAAGAAACACAAAGTCGCGACCACCGGTGACGATGCCCGTGAAGGCCTGACCGCGATCATCTCGGTAAAAGTGCCGGATCCGAAGTTCAGCTCCCAGACCAAAGACAAGCTGGTTTCTTCCGAAGTGAAGACCGCGGTCGAACAGGAAATGGGCAAGTACTTCTCCGACTTCCTGCTGGAAAACCCGAACGAAGCCAAGCTGGTCGTCGGCAAGATGATCGACGCGGCTCGTGCTCGTGAAGCGGCGCGTAAAGCCCGTGAGATGACACGTCGTAAAGGCGCGCTGGATATCGCCGGCCTGCCGGGCAAACTGGCTGACTGCCAGGAAAAAGACCCTGCCCTTTCCGAACTGTACCTCGTGGAAGGTGACTCTGCTGGCGGCTCCGCCAAGCAGGGTCGCAACCGTCGGACCCAAGCCATTCTGCCTCTCAAGGGCAAGATCCTGAACGTCGAGAAGGCGCGCTTCGACAAGATGATCTCTTCGCAAGAAGTGGGCACCTTGATCACCGCGCTGGGCTGTGGCATTGGCCGCGACGAGTACAACATCGCGAAGCTGCGTTACCACAACATCATCATCATGACCGATGCTGACGTCGACGGTTCGCACATCCGTACCCTGTTGCTGACCTTCTTCTTCCGTCAGCTGCCGGAGCTGATCGAGCGCGGTTACATCTACATCGCCCAGCCACCGCTGTACAAGGTCAAGAAGGGCAAGCAAGAGCAATACATCAAAGACGATGACGCCATGGAAGAGTACATGACGCAGTCGGCCCTGGAAGATGCGAGCCTGCACCTGAACGAAGAAGCCCCGGGTATCTCCGGCGCAGCCCTTGAGCGTCTGGTGAATGACTTCCGTCTGGTAATGAAGACGCTCAAGCGTCTGTCGCGCCTGTACCCACAGGAGCTGACCGAGCACTTTATCTACCTGCCTGCCGTTAGCCTGGAGCAATTGTCCGATCACGCTGCGATGCAGGATTGGATGGCCCAGTACGAAGTTCGCCTGCGCACCGTCGAGAAGTCCGGCCTGGTTTACAAAGCCAGCCTGCGTGAAGACCGTGAACGTAATGTCTGGCTGCCTGAGGTCGAGTTGATCTCCCACGGCTTGTCGAACTACGTCACCTTCAACCGCGACTTCTTCGGCAGCAACGATTACAAGACTGTTGTTTCTCTGGGCGCTCAACTGAGCACCTTGCTGGACGACGGCGCGTATATCCAGCGTGGCGAGCGCAAGAAGCCGGTCACCGAGTTCAAGGAAGCCCTTGAATGGCTGATGGCCGAAAGCACCAAGCGTCACACCATCCAGCGATACAAAGGTCTGGGTGAGATGAACCCGGATCAGCTGTGGGAAACCACTATGGACCCAAGTCAGCGCCGGATGCTCAAGGTGACCATCGAAGACGCCATTGGCGCGGACCAGATCTTCAACACCCTGATGGGTGATGCGGTCGAGCCTCGTCGTGACTTCATCGAAAGCAACGCCCTGGCGGTTTCCAACCTGGACTTCTGATCCAGCGAACCTGCCAAACAAAAAAGGCCAACGCTCAAACGTTGGCCTTTTTTATTAGCAGGTGCGCCGTGCTTGCCATGGCGGATTGAATGTCAAAGTGTGGTCGGCCAAGGCACCTGCTTCAGTCTCCATTTCTCGTTGTTCGAATATTGAAACACCTGAAAAGAAGGCATAAAAAAACCGGCTATATCAGCCGGTTTTTTTACGTCCGAAAAAAACTTATGCACCTTTTTCGGTTTTTTATGGGTTTATAAAATATGTATATAAATCATAAGCCTACAAACTAAATCCGACGCATTTCAACAAAACGGTACACAGGTTATCCACAAAATCTCAGACAGCCATTTGATCGGTAGCCGTCGGGGCTTGCGGGGCGGGTGGCAGCGAACCCATTTCACGTTGCATCTGCTCGTTCCAGGCCTGGACCCGATCATTCAGCTCGGCGATCGCTCGCGGCCCGCTACCCTTGGCGTACATGGGTGCGCCGATGATTACGGTAATAACGCCCTGCTTCTTCGCCCAACCGGTTTTCGGCCAGAACTTGCCAGCATTGTGCGCAATCGGCAGCACTGGAAGCGCGGCGTTGACGGCTAAAGCGGTACCACCGCGAGAGAACTTTCCGATGGTGCCGTAAGGAACGCGCGTTCCCTCAGGGAAGATCAGAACCCAGACACCATCCTTCAGCAGTTCATCGCCCTTCTTCGCCACATGCTTGAGCGCCGCTTTCGGGTTGTCGCGGTCGATGGCGATCGGTCGCAGCATGGCCATGGCCCAACCAAAAAACGGAACGAAGAGCAGTTCGCGCTTAAGTACCTGGCTTAATGGCTCAAAGTAGGCCGATAGAAAAAATGTCTCCCACGTGCTCTGGTGGTTCGACTGAATCACGCAGGGCTGGTCGGGCACGTTCTCGGCGCCCTTCACTTCGTAGCTGATACCCAGGAAGACTTTGCTCAGCCACAAGGCGCAGCGACACCAGTACACATTGATGAAGCGATACCGCGCCTTGAACGGCAGAAAAGGCGCGATAAAAAAGCTCAGGCTGCACCAGAGCAAAGAGGTGGTGCCCAGCAACAGATAAAAGAGGAAAGTTCTGATGGCCTGCAGTATCGACATGGCGACGTTTACCGTGCGGGCTCTGCCCGTCTATATAAAGCGCACTCCCGATCAGTCCTTAATCGGAACAATCGAAGCACTCTAATTGTGGATAAGTTCTGCGGCAATCGCCGCCAGATCGTCAAAAATCAAGGTGCCTACCGGTAGGGTCTTGCCCAAAGTCTTTGCGCCTTTCCCGGTCTTTACCAAAACTGGCTGAGAATCGACGGCTTTGGCGGCCTCCAGGTCACCAAGGGTATCGCCGACGAACCAAAGATTGGTCAGCGATACGTTGTAATGCGCGGCGATGGTTTTCAACATTCCGGGTTTTGGTTTGCGGCAATCGCAGCCATCGTCCGGCCCATGCGGGCAATAGACGATCAGCCCGACCTCACCGCCCTGCTCCGCCACCAACGAGCGCAAGCGCTCGTGCATGGCGTCCAGGGTGGCGATGTCGTAATAGCCGCGAGCGATGCCCGACTGGTTGGTAGCCACCGCTACCGTCCAGCCGGCCTTGCTCAACTGCGCGATGGCTTCGATCGAACCCGGGAGCGGAATCCACTCCTCCACCGACTTGATGTAAGCATCGGAGTCGTAATTGATTACCCCGTCGCGATCGAGAATCAGCAGTTTCAACAGCAGCCCCTCAGCCCAGCAGCGAAATGTCGGCGACACCAAGGAACAGCCCACGCAGACGCGACAGCAGCGCATAACGGTTGGCGCGGACCTTGGCATCTTCAGCGTTGACCATCACAGCTTCGAAGAACGCATCCACCGGCTCGCGCAAGGCAGCCAGGCGTGCCAGCGATTCGCTGTACTGACGCGCCGCAGCCATCGGCTGGACAGCCTGGTCAGCCTGTTGGATCGCCGAGTACAGGGAGAACTCATTGGCGTTGTCGAAGTACTTGGCTTCAACGACCGATGGAACAGAGCCTTCGACCTTGCTCAGCAAGTTCGAAACGCGCTTGTTCACCGCGGCCAGCGCAGCGGCTTCCGGCAATTTGCGGAACGCTTCTACCGCTTGTACGCGCTGATCGAAGTCCAGCGCCGAGCCTGGCTTCAGGGCACGAACCGACAGGTAAGTCCCTACATCAACGCCTTCGTCTTCGTAACGGGCACGCAGACGGTCGAAGATGAACTCCAGCACCGAATCGTTGAGGCCGGCAACCTTGACCTTGGTTCCGAAGGCATTCACGGCGAAAGCCACGGCGTCGTTCAGGTCGAGGTCGAGCTTCTTGTCGATCAGGATGCGCAACACACCCAGCGCTGCACGGCGCAAGGCGTACGGGTCTTTGCTACCGGTTGGCAGCATGCCGATGCCGAAAATACCGACAAGGGTGTCGAGCTTGTCAGCGATGGCCACGGCCGCACCGGTCAGGGTGGTCGGCAGTTCAGCACCGGCACCGCGCGGCATGTATTGCTCGTTCAGCGCCAGAGCGACTTCTTCCGGCTCGCCGTCGTTGAGGGCGTAATAGTAACCAGCGACACCTTGCATCTCCGGGAACTCACCGACCATCTCGGTCGCCAGGTCACACTTGGACAGCAGGCCGGCACGGGAAGCCCATGCGGCGTTACCGCCAATGCGTTGAGCAATGAACGCAGCGAGTTTGGAAACGCGCTCAGCCTTGTCATAGACGCTGCCGAGTTTTTCCTGGAACACCACGTTCTGCAGGCGCAGGTTGAAGTCTTCGAGTTTCTGCTTCTTGTCTTGCTTGAAGAAGAACTCGGCGTCGGTCAGGCGTGGGCGAACCACTTTCTCGTTACCGGCGATGATCTGTTGCGGGTCTTTGCTTTCGATGTTGGCCACGGTGATGAAACGTGGCAGCAACTTGCCGTCGGCATCCAGCAGGCAGAAGTACTTCTGGTTGTCCTGCATGGTGGTGATCAGGGCTTCTTGCGGCACGTCGAGGAAACGCTCTTCGAACGAGCACACCAGCGGCACCGGCCATTCAACCAGCGCGGTCACTTCGTCGAGCAGGGCTGGCGGCACGATCGCCGTCCCTTCCTGCATCGTCGCCAGCTCTTCGACGCGCTTGCTGATCAGCTCGCGACGCTCGTTTGCGTCGGCGAGTACGTAAGCGGCACGCAGGTCGGTCAGGTAGTTGGCCGGCGAGGTGATGCGTACGCTTTCCGGGTGGTGGAAGCGGTGACCACGGGAATCGCGGCCGGACTTCTGGGCAAGGATCGTGCAATCGATGACCTGGTCACCGAGCAGCATCACCAGCCACTGGGTCGGACGAACGAATTCTTCCTTGCGAGCACCCCAGCGCATGCGCTTGGGAATCGGCAGGTCGTTCAGGGAATCTTCGACGATGGTCGGCAGCAGGCTCGCGGTCGGCTTGCCGGCGATGCTTTGGCTGTAACGCAGTTTCGGGCCGCTCTGATCGATTTCGCTCAGGTCGACGCCGCACTTCTTGGCGAAGCCCAGGGCTGCTTGAGTCGGGTTGCCTTCGGCATCGAACGCGGCCTGACGTGGCGGACCGTCGAGGTTGATGCTGCGATCCGGCTGCTGAGTCGCCAGATCGGTGATCAGCACAGCCAGACGACGTGGCGCGGCGTAGACGGTTTTGGTCTCGTAGTTCAGGCCAGCGGCTTGCAGGCCTTTGTCGATGCCGGCCAGGAACGCGTCGGCCAGGGTGTTCAGGGCTTTGGGTGGCAGTTCTTCGGTGCCCAGTTCAACCAGAAAATCTTGAGCACTCATTGTGCAGCCTCCAGCTTGGCCAGTACTTCGTCACGCAGGTCCGGGGTCGCCATCGGGAAGCCCAGCTTGGCGCGAGCCAGCAGGTAGGCTTGCGCAACGGAACGCGCCAGTGTGCGGACACGCAGAATGTATTGCTGACGCGCGGTCACCGAGATCGCCCGGCGCGCATCCAGCAGGTTGAAGGTATGAGAAGCCTTCAACACCATTTCGTAGCTCGGCAACGGCAGCGGCTGGTCGAGTTCGATCAGGCGCTTGGCTTCGCTTTCGTAGAAATCGAACAGTTCGAACAGTTTTTCGACGTTGGCGTGTTCGAAGTTGTAGGTCGATTGCTCGACTTCGTTCTGGTGGAACACGTCGCCGTAGGTCACTTTGCCCATCGGGCCGTCAGCCCAGACCAGGTCGTAGACCGAGTCCACGCCTTGCAGGTACATGGCCAGGCGTTCCAGACCGTAAGTGATCTCGCCGGTCACCGGGTAGCACTCGATGCCGCCCGCTTGCTGGAAGTAAGTGAACTGCGTCACTTCCATGCCGTTGAGCCAGACTTCCCAGCCCAGACCCCAGGCGCCCAGTGTCGGCGATTCCCAGTTGTCTTCGACGAAGCGAATGTCGTGGACCAACGGGTCCAGGCCGACATGCTTGAGGGAGCCCAGGTACAGTTCCTGGAAGTTGTCCGGGTTCGGCTTCAGGACTACCTGGAACTGATAGTAGTGCTGCAGACGGTTCGGGTTTTCGCCGTAGCGGCCGTCAGTCGGGCGACGACTGGGCTGCACATAAGCGGCGTTCCAGGTTTCCGGGCCAATGGCGCGCAGAAACGTGGCAGTGTGGAAAGTCCCGGCGCCTACTTCCATATCGTAGGGCTGAAGTACCACACAACCTTGCTCGGCCCAGTATTGCTGGAGGGCGAGGATCAAGTCTTGGAAGGTACGCACGGCTGGCGTAGGCTGGCTCACGAAATTCACCTGTTTCTTGGGCTGCGATTTAAAGAGCGGGAGTATACCCGATTCGGTCCTGCGCACGCCCCCTGGAGCCTTATGCCACGCTGCTTTTGGTGTTCCGAAGATCCGCTGTACATGGCTTATCACGATCAGGAGTGGGGCACGCCGCTACGCGATGCGCAGGGATTGTTCGAGTTGCTTTTGCTCGAAGGGTTCCAGGCCGGCCTTTCCTGGATCACCGTGCTGCGCAAACGTGAGCACTATCGTCAGGTAATGTTCGGCTTCGACGTACAACGCGTGGCGCAAATGAGCGACGCCGAAATCGAAGAATTGATGCTCGATCCGGGCATTATTCGCAATCGCCTGAAACTCAATGCGGCCCGGCGCAATGCCCAGGCCTGGCTGGCGCTGGAGGATCCGGTGGAGTTTCTCTGGTCCTTCGTCGACGGCAAGCCTGTGATCAACCATTTCAAGGACCGCAGCGAAGTGCCGGCCGTGACGCCGACCGCCGTGGAGATGAGCAAAGGCCTGAAAAAGGCCGGCTTCACGTTCGTCGGCCCGACTATTTGCTACGCGCTGATGCAGGCCTCGGGCATGGTCATGGACCACACCCAGGATTGCGATCGCTACGCGGCGCTGGCGAACGGCGGTTAGAATAGCCGCCTCGCGCACAGCACAAGATCAGGAGTGACCTGTGGATAAGTTGAAAGGCGCCTTGCTGGTAGGCGCTCTGCGGCTGTTTGCCCTGCTTCCGTGGCAGGCAGTGCAGGCAGTGGGCTCGGCCATCGGCTGGGTGATGTGGAAAACCCCCAACCGTTCCCGCGATGTGGTGCGGATCAATCTCGCCAAGTGCTTTCCGGAGATGGACCCGGCCGAACGGGAGCGTCTGGTAGGCCAGAGCCTGAAAGACATCGGCAAGTCCCTGACCGAAAGCGCCTGCGCCTGGATCTGGCCGGCCCAGCGCTCCATCGACCTGGTGCGTGAAGTCGAAGGTCTTGACGTATTAAAGGACGCCCTCGCCTCCGGCAAAGGTGTCGTCGGCATCACCAGTCACCTGGGCAACTGGGAAGTGTTGAACCACTTCTATTGCAACCAGTGCAAACCGATCATCTTTTATCGTCCGCCAAAGCTGAAGGCTGTGGATGATTTGCTGCGCAAGCAACGGGTGCAATTGGGCAACCGGGTGGCCGCTTCCACCAAGGAAGGCATTCTCAGCGTCATCAAGGAAGTGCGCAAAGGCGGTGCAGTGGGCATCCCCGCTGACCCGGAACCGTCCGAATCTGCCGGGATCTTCGTACCGTTCTTCGCCACCCAGGCCCTGACCAGTAAGTTCGTACCGAACATGCTCGCCGGCGGCAAAGCGGTCGGGGTGTTCCTGCATGCGCTACGTCTACCGGACGGTTCGGGTTACAAAGTGATCCTCGAAGCCGCGCCAGAAGCCATGTACAGCACCGATACCGAGACGTCCTGCGCGGCCATGAGCCAGGTGGTCGAGCGCTATGTGCGGGCGTATCCGAGCCAGTATATGTGGAGCATGAAGCGCTTCAAGAAGCGGCCGCCGGGTGAAGAACGCTGGTACTGAGTTGATTGGCATGATCTGTGGATAACCTTGAGTCCAGGGTTATCCACAACCGTTCAAAAAGGGCGCAGAAGATGTCCGAACACCGCAAATCGTTTCGTATCAAGATCATTCACCACAGCATCGGCGAATGCCTGGGCCAGACGCGTAACCTTTCGACGACAGGCGTCTACGTCAAGCATCCAGGCTTGTCGGCATTGCCCAAGGGCGCGGTGGTGTACGGTCAGGTACAGGACTTACCCACAGGCGCGCCGCGGGTGCGCATGGAAGTGGTGCTGGTGGATGCCGAGGGCATTGGCCTGCGATACCTCTGATCAGTGAGCCTGACGCTCAAGCTTCTTCAGAAACACGGTCATTTCCTTTTCGGCCTGCTTGTCGCCATGGGCGCGAGCGGCTTCCAGGCCCTGTTCCCACGACTGACGTGCGGCCGGAAAGTCAGCCAGCGCCAGATGGGCCTTGCCCAATAGCTTCCAGGCCGCAGAGTACTTCGGATCGAATTCGACGCAACGCTGGAAATGCTCCGCGGCCTTGGCGTTTTCCCCAAGATCCAGATAGCCCTTGCCCAGGCCAAAGCGCAGCAATGAGTTATCCACACCCTTGGCGAGCATTTTTTCCAGGGATTCGATCATCAGTGGATTCCTTGATGAGGTGTGTCAGGGATCAATATGTCTCCATGGGGCCGCCTTCGCGAGCAGGCTCGCTCCCACAGTTGATCTTCAGTGAACACAAACGTTGTGTACAGCCGAGAACTCCTGTGGGAGCGAGCCTGCTCGCGAAGAGTCCAGCCCGGCCACCGCAAATACCGGATCAGAAAAAGCTCAACCCCACATGGAACAGCTTTTCCACATCCCGAATATGCTTCTTATCCACAAGGAACAGAATCACATGGTCACCCGCCGCGATCACTGTGTCGTCGTGGGCAATGATCACTTCTTCGTCGCGGATGATTGCGCCGATGGTAGTGCCAGGCGGCAGACCAATGTTCTCAATGGACTTGCCGATGACCTTACTCGACTTCTCATCACCGTGGGCAATCGCCTCGATGGCTTCCGCCGCGCCCCGGCGCAATGAGTGCACGCTGACGATATCGCCGCGGCGCACGTGGGCCAGCAAGGTGCCGATGGTCGCCAATTGCGGGCTGATAGCGATGTCGATGTCGCCGCCCTGGATCAGGTCGACGTAAGCCGGGTTGTTGATGATCGTCATCACCTTCTTCGCACCCAGGCGCTTGGCCAGCAGCGAGGACATGATATTGGCTTCGTCGTCGTTGGTCAGGGCCAGGAAAAGGTCGGCGTCGGCGATGTTCTCTTCCAGCAGCAGATCCCGATCCGAAGCGCTGCCCTGCAGTACCACGGTGCTGTCGAGGGTGTCCGAGAGATGACGGCAGCGGGCCGGGTTCATCTCGATGATCTTCACTTGGTAACGGCTTTCGATGGCCTCGGCCAGACGTTCACCGATCTGCCCGCCGCCTGCGATTACGATGCGCTTGTAGCTCTCGTCGAGACGGCGCATTTCGCTCATCACGGCGCGAATATTCGCCTTGGCGGCGATGAAAAAGACTTCGTCGTCTGCCTCGATCACCGTATCGCCCTGCGGCAGGATCGGCCGATCACGACGGAAAATCGCCGCGACGCGGGTTTCGACATTCGGCATGTGCTCACGCAACTGACGCAGTTGCTGACCCACCAGCGGCCCGCCGTAATAGGCCTTCACCGCCACCAGTTGCGCCTTGCCTTCGGCAAAGTCGATCACCTGCAAGGCGCCCGGATGCTGGATCAGGCGTTTGATGTAATTGGTGACCACTTGCTCCGGGCTGATCAGCACGTCCACCGGAATCGCTTCGTTGTCGAACAGCTCGGAGCGAGTCAGGTAGGCAGCTTCGCGAACCCGGGCGATTTTGGTCGGCGTGTGGAACAGGGTGTGGGCAACCTGGCAGGCCACCATGTTGGTTTCGTCACTGTTGGTCACCGCCACCAGCATGTCGGCGTCGTCCGCGCCGGCCTGGCGCAGCACCGTCGGCAGTGAGCCACGACCCTGCACGGTGCGGATGTCCAGCCGATCGCCGAGGTCGCGCAGGCGTTCGCCGTCGGTGTCGACCACGGTGATGTCGTTGGCCTCGCTGGCCAAGTGTTCTGCCAGCGAACCGCCGACCTGCCCTGCGCCGAGGATGATGATTTTCATCCAGTCACTCCTTTAAAACCCATTAACCGCACGCGGCGGCGATCTTGATCAGCTTGGCGTAGTAGAACCCGTCGTGGCCGCCGTCCTGGGCCAGCAATTGGCGGCCGTGAGGCTGTTTGATACCAGCGGCAGTGGCGAGGTCCAGTTCGCGGGCGCCCGGTGTGCGAGCGAGGAAGGCTTCGATGACTTCGGTGTTCTCGGTCGGCAGCGTCGAGCAGGTGGCGTACAGCAGAATCCCACCGACTTCCAAAGTTATCCACATGGCATCGAGCAGTTCGCCCTGGAGAACCGCGAGTGCGGCGATGTCGTCCGGTTGGCGGGTCAGCTTGATGTCCGGGTGACGACGGATCACACCGGTGGCCGAGCACGGCGCGTCCAGCAGAATGCGCTGGAACGGTTTGCCGTCCCACCAGGTCGCAGTGTCGCGGCCGTCGGCGGCGATCAGTTCGGCGCTCAGGCCCAGGCGTGCGAGGTTTTCCCGCACTCGCACCAAACGCTTGGCTTCCAGGTCCACCGCCACCACGCCGGCGAGGGCCGGCTCGGCTTCAAGGATGTGGCAGGTCTTGCCGCCCGGTGCGCAGCAGGCGTCCAGCACCCGTTGCCCCGGTGCCAGGTCCAGAAGATCGGCGGCCAGTTGCGCGGCTTCGTCCTGCACGCTGATCCAGCCTTCGGCGAAACCCGGCAAGCTGCGCACGTCGGCAGCGGCTTCGAGAATGATGCCGTCCTGACTGTAAACACACGGCGTGGCGGCGATGCCGGCGTCGGTCAGCAACCCGAGATAAGCATCGCGGCTGTGATGACGACGGTTGACCCGCAGGATCATCGGTGGATGCGCGTTGTTCGCCGCGCAAATGGCTTCCCACTGTTCGGGCCAGAAAGCCTTCAGGGATTTTTGCAGCCAGCGCGGGTGGGCGGTGCGCACCACCGGGTCGTGTTCCAGCTCGGCCAGCAGCGCTTCGCTTTCCCGCTGGGCGCGGCGCAGCACGGCGTTGAGCAAGGCCTTGGCCCAGGGCTTTTTCAGCTTGTCGGCGCAACCCACGGTTTCACCGATGGCGGCATGGGCCGGAACCCGGGTGTAGAGCAACTGGTAGAGACCGACCAGCAACAGCGCTTCGACATCGGCATCGGCTGCCTTGAACGGCTTCTGCAGTAACTTGGCCGCCAGCGCCGACAAACGTGGCTGCCAGCGAGCGGTGCCGAACGCCAGGTCCTGAGTGAAGCCGCGGTCGCGGTCTTCGACCTTGTCCATCTGTGTCGGCAGGGAACTGTTGAGTGAGGCTTTTCCGTTAAGAACAGCGGCGAGTGCCTTGGCGGCGGCCAGACGTGGATTCATTGAGCGTCCGCCGCTTGGCCGAGAACGGTGCCGACGGCGAATTTCTCACGACGGCTGTTGAACAAGTCGCTGAAGTTCAGCGCCTTGCCGCCGGGCAATTGCAGACGCGTCAGACAAAGCGCTTGCTCACCGCAGGCGACGATCAAGCCGTCTTTGCTGGCGCTGAGGATTTCCCCCGGTGCGCCCTGCCCTTCGGCAAGGCTCGCGGCCAGGACTTTCAGCGCTTCGCCGTTCAGCGTGCTGTGGGTAATCGGCCATGGATTGAAGGCGCGGACCAGACGTTCCAGCTCAACCGCCGGGCGGCTCCAGTCGATGCGCGCTTCATCTTTGTTCAATTTGTGAGCATAAGTGGCGAGACTGTCGTCCTGCACTTCGCCTTCCAGCGTTCCGGCGGCGAGGCCGGCGATTGCTTGAATCACCGCTGGCGGGCCCATTTCCGCCAGACGGTCGTGGAGGCTGCCACCGGTGTCTTCAGCGGTAATCGGCGTGGTGACTTTGAGCAGCATCGGCCCCGTGTCGAGGCCCAATTCCATGCGCATCACGGTCACACCGCTTTCGCTGTCGCCTGCTTCAATGGCCCGCTGGATCGGCGCCGCACCGCGCCAGCGTGGCAGCAAGGAGGCGTGGCTGTTGATGCAACCCAGGCGCGGAATATCCAGCACCACTTGCGGCAGGATCAGGCCGTAGGCGACCACCACCAGCAAGTCCGGCTTGAGCGCGGCCAGTTCAGCCTGAGCGTCTTCGTTGCGCAGGGTTGGCGGTTGCAATACAGGAATGTTGTTTTCCAGAGCCAACTGCTTGACCGGACTTGGCATCAACTTTTGCCCGCGACCCGCCGGACGGTCCGGTTGGGTGTAGACCGCGACGATCTCGTAAGGGCTGTCGAGCAGGGCCTTGAGGTGTTCGGCGGCGAATTCCGGGGTGCCGGCAAAGACGATGCGCAGTGGCTCAGTCATTCAAAAGGTCTCGCAAAAGAAAAAGGCTTGCCGCAGCAAGCCTTTGAAAGGAGGGCATCAAGCGTTCTGGCGATGGAGCTTTTCCAGTTTCTTCTTGATTCGGTCGCGTTTGAGATTGGACAGGTAGTCGACGAACAATTTGCCATTCAGGTGGTCGCATTCATGCTGGATGCACACGGCGAGCAGGCCTTCGGCGATCAGTTCGTAAGGCTGGCCGTCGCGGTCCAGGGCCTTGATCTTGACCTTCTGGGGGCGATCGACGTTTTCGTAGAAGCCCGGTACCGAGAGGCAGCCTTCCTGATATTGCTCCATCTCGTCGGTCAGGGTTTCGAACTCGGGGTTGATGAACACCCGTGGTTCGCTGCGGTCTTCGGAGAGGTCCATCACGACGATACGTTTGTGCACGTTGACCTGGGTCGCGGCGAGGCCGATGCCTGGCGCTTCATACATTGTTTCAAACATGTCATCGACCAACTGACGCACTTCGTCGTCCACTACGGCCACAGGTTTGGCGATAGTGCGCAGGCGCGAATCGGGGAATTCGAGGATGTCTAAAATGGCCATAAGCTTAATTGCTGCACGTTTGAGGTAATGTCGGGTCGATGGCCTGGCGGGTCCGAAGATGCAGGCTACCGTTGTAAAACGTAGCGTCCTTCTCTTTTTGGTAAAGAGTCAGGAGCGAGCCACGAGGGCTCTGGCGTTCTACGCGAATGCACATAATAAAGGGATTCACCGCATGAGGAAATCACTACTCGCCTTGCTCCTTCTGGCCTCGGCCGGTTTGGCGCACGGGCAAGTGCAACTCAAGGAAGGTTTTCCACAGCAATACACCGTGGTATCGGGTGACACACTCTGGGACATATCGGGGAAATTCCTTCGTGAACCGTGGAAATGGCCGGAACTCTGGCAGGCCAATCCACAGATCGAAAACCCCAATCTCATTTACCCTGGCGACTCGCTGTCGCTGGTCTACGTCAACGGGCAGCCACGCCTGACCCTCAATCGCGGCGCTTCCCGGGGCACCATCAAGCTTTCGCCACGCGTCCGCAGCAGCCCGGTTGCCGATGCGATCCCGAGCATTCCGCTGCAATCGATCAACAGCTTTCTACTGAGCAACCGCATCGTCGACACGGTCGAGGAATTCGACAAGGCGCCTTATATCGTCGCCGGCGATGCCGAACGCGTGCTCAGTGGCACTGGTGACCGAATCTTCGCTCGCGGCCACTTCGACCCGGCTCAACCGGTTTACGGCATCTTCCGTCAGGGCAAGATCTACACCGATCCTGTCAGTAAAGAATTTTTGGGGATCAATGCCGACGACATCGGCGGCGGCGAGATTGTGGCCACCGAAGGCGACGTCGCCACCCTGGCGCTGCAACGCACCACTCAGGAAGTCCGCCTCGGCGACCGCTTGTTCAGCGGCGAAGAGCGCTCCATCAACTCGGCCTTCATGCCCAGTGCGCCAAAAACCGAGATCAACGGGTTGATCATCGACGTGCCGCGCGGGGTTACCCAGATTGGCGCGATGGATGTGGTCACGCTGAACAAGGGCCAACGCGATGGCTTGGCCGAAGGCAACGTGTTGGTGGTGATGAAAACCGGCGAGACCGTGCGTGACCGGATCACCGGTCAGCCACTGAAAATCCCGGATGAGCGCGCCGGTTTGCTGATGGTTTTCCGCACCTATGACAAGCTCAGCTACGGGCTGGTGCTCAATGCATCACGCTCCCTGGCGGTGCTGGACAAGGTGCGAAATCCTTAAGCCTGCTCCACAAGTTACCAACAGAGTTATCCACAGCTTATTCCCGTTTGAACGGGGCTCATAACGATCAAGGATGATCCATGTCGCTGTCTGCTTTTGCACCGGTTTCCCCTGCGGAACTGGAAGCTCGTTTACGTTTGCATCGCCTGCCGGAGCTCGGCCCTGCGCGGTTCAAGAAATTGCTTGAGGCCTTCGGCTCGGCGTCCAAGGCTATCAGCGCGCCGGCCAGTGCCTGGCGTTCGCTGGGTTTGCCACTCGCTTGCGCGGAGGCCAGGCGCTCCAGTGAAATCCGTGATGGCGCGGGCCACGCATTGGCCTGGTTAGAGCGTCCGGGCCAGCATTTACTGATGTGGGACCAACCTGACTACCCGGCATTGCTGGCGGAAATCAGTGATGCGCCGCCGCTGTTGTTCGTGGCGGGCGATCCCGGCATTCTGGAAAAACCGCAGCTGGCGATGGTTGGCAGCCGTCGCGCTTCGCGGCCGGGCATGGACACCGCCGCGGCCTTTTCCCGCAGTTTGGCCGGCGCCGGTTTTGTCATTACCAGCGGTTTGGCGCTGGGCATCGATGCCGCCGCGCATCAAGCCGCTTTGGACGTGGGCGGGCGAACGGTCGGTGTACTTGGCACGGGTCTTGAAAAGTTTTATCCACAGCGCAATCGACGGCTGGCGGACGCGATGATTGCCTCGGGCAGCGCGGTACTTTCGGAGTTCCCGCTGGACGCTGGTCCCAGCGCCAGCAACTTCCCCCGGCGCAATCGAATCATCAGCGGTTTATCCCTCGGCGTGCTGGTGGTCGAGGCGAGTGTCGCCAGCGGTTCGTTGATCACCGCGAGGCTGGCAGCGGAACAAGGACGCGAGGTGTATGCGATTCCCGGGTCGATTCATCACCCGGGCGCAAAGGGTTGTCATCAGCTGATCCGCGATGGTGCGGTACTGGTGGAAACCATCGAGCATATCCTTGAAGCGTTGCGCGGCTGGCAGCAGTTGCCGTTATCCACAGCGACACCAGTGGCGACTCATCCGTTGCTCATGCTGCTGCATGCCGCGCCCCACACCAGTGAAGCGTTGTCCGTCACCAGCGGCTGGGCCTTGCCAAAAGTGCTGGCAGCGCTGACGGAGCTGGAAATGGACGGCCGTGCGGTCTGCGAAAGCGGGCGCTGGTTTGCGCGGGTGAGCTAGGTTTTATAAGGAAGATCGGTAAACTGCGCAGAGCCTTATTCCGGAGTGTTTTTTCATGGTCAACAGTTGGCGTGTGCAACAAGCCGCACGAGCCATTCGCGCAGGCGCGGTGATTGCCTATCCAACCGAAGCCGTCTGGGGCCTGGGTTGCGACCCGTGGGATGAAGAAGCGGTCTATCGTCTGCTGGCGATCAAGGGTCGGTCGGTGGAAAAAGGGTTGATTCTGGTGGCCGACAACATTCGCCAGTTCGACTTCCTTTTCGAAGACTTTCCTGAATTGTGGATGGATCGCATGGCCAGCACCTGGCCAGGGCCGAACACCTGGCTGGTGCCGCATCAGAATATGTTGCCGCAGTGGATTACCGGCGTGCATGAAACGGTGGCATTGCGGGTCAGTGATCATCCGCAGGTGCGGGATTTGTGTGCGTTGGTCGGGCCGCTGGTGTCGACCTCGGCCAATCCACAGGGCCGGCCGGCGGCGCGCACACGGATTCGCGTCGAACAGTATTTCCGTGGGCAGGTGGATTACGTGCTGGGTGGGAATCTGGGTGGGCGCAAGAATCCGAGTGTGATTCGCGATGTGGCAACCGGGAGCGTCATTCGCCCGGATTGAATGTGGCGAGGGGGCTTGCCCCCGTTCGGGTGCGAAGCACCCGCCATTTAGCAATGTGTTCGAACAGTCAGACCGCATTGCCAGATGGGGACTGCTGCGCAGTCCAACGGGGGCAAGCCCCCTCGCCACAGTTCGTTGTTACGGCAACAAAACAGTCGAGCCGGTGGTCCGCCGCGCCGACAACTCGGTCTGCGCCTTCGCCGCTTCGGCCAATGGATACTTCTGGCTGATGTCCACCTTCAGCTTGCCGCTGATGATCATCTCGAACAGTTCATCCGCCATACGTTGCAGGTTTTCAGCGTTGTTGGCGTAGGTCGCCAGGGTCGGGCGGGTCACGTACAACGAACCCTTCGCCGACAGGATTCCCAGGTTCACCCCGTCTACCGCACCCGACGCATTGCCGAAGCTCACAACCAGACCGCGAGGCGCCGCGCTATCAAGCGAAGTCAGCCATGTGTCCTTGCCGACGCCGTCGTACACCACCGGGACTTTTTTCCCGTCAGTCAATTCCAGTACGCGCTGTGCGACGTTTTCATGACTGTAATCGATGGTTGCCCAAGCGCCATTGGCCTTGGCCAGTGCGGCTTTCTCCGGTGAGCTGACCGTGCCGATCAACTTCACACCCAAGGCCTTGGCCCATTGGCAGGCCAGGGAGCCAACGCCACCGGCCGCGGCGTGAAACAGGACGGTTTCGCCACCCTTGAGTTCATATGTCTGACGCAGCAGGTACTGAACGGTCAGGCCCTTGAGCATTACGCCGGCGGCCTGTTCGAAGCTGATCGCGTCCGGCAGAAGGACCAGGTTGGCCTCCGGCAACACGTGAACGTCGCTGTAGGCGCCCAATGGGCCGCTGCCGTACGCAACGCGATCACCCACTTTGAACCGGGTGACTTCACTGCCCACCGCCTCCACCACGCCCGCGCCTTCCGAGCCCAGGCCCGATGGCAGGGCTGGCGGTGCATAGAGGCCGCTGCGGTAATAGGTATCGATGAAATTCAGGCCAATGGCCTTGTTGGTCACGCGAACCTGCTGCGGGCCAGGCTCGGCGGGTTGGTATTCGACATACTCGAGCACTTCTGGGCCGCCATGGGCGCGGAACTGGATACGCTTAGCCATCAGAACTCTCCTTAGGTCTTGGCTACTAGAGTTGTAGCGCGAAGCTCCCTATCGGACTCCGAAGCTTGATCTTCGTCAACTGCGGCAGGTCCATCTGCGATGTTATGCTACGCGCCCATTTGCGCCGGCCCCCGCTCCAATGGAGCGCCGCGTAGCTTTGCCCGATTCAAGGTGATGACATGACGACCCGCACCGAGGCCGTAAAAGCCTACCTGCTCGACCTGCAAGACCGCATTTGCGCGGCCCTCGAAGCTGAAGACGGCGGCACGCGCTTTGTCGAAGACGCCTGGACCCGGCCTGCCGGTGGTGGCGGTCGCACGCGAGTGATCGAAAACGGCGCGGTCATCGAAAAGGGTGGCGTCAACTTTTCCCACGTCTTCGGCAGCGGTCTCCCACCCTCCGCCAGCGCCCATCGGCCAGAACTGGCCGGCCGTGGCTTCGAAGCCCTTGGCGTGTCGCTGGTCATTCACCCGCACAACCCGTATGTGCCAACGTCCCACGCCAACGTGCGCTTTTTCATCGCTGAAAAAGAAGGCGAAGATCCGGTCTGGTGGTTCGGCGGTGGCTTCGACCTGACCCCTTACTACGGCAATGAAGAAGACTGCGTGCACTGGCACCGCGTTGCCGAGCAGGCCTGCGCGCCGTTTGGCCCGGACGTCTACTCGCGCTACAAGGCCTGGTGCGACAGCTACTTCCAAATCAAGCATCGCCACGAGCCGCGCGGCATCGGCGGGTTGTTTTTCGATGACTTGAACGAGTGGGATTTCGACACCAGTTTCGCCTTCATGCGTGCCATCGGTGACGCGTTCATCGACGCCTACCTGCCGATCGTGCAGCGCCGCAAAAATGATGCGTTTACCGAGAAACAACGGGAATTCCAGGAATTCCGCCGTGGGCGCTACGTTGAATTCAACCTGGTCTACGACCGCGGTACGCTGTTCGGTCTGCAATCGGGCGGGCGTACCGAGTCGATCCTGATGTCTCTGCCACCGCAAGTACGCTGGGGTTACGACTGGAAAGCCGAGCCGGGCAGCGAAGAGGCACGGCTGACCGAGTACTTCCTGCAAGACCGCGATTGGTTGGCCAAGGCCTGAACGAGGAATCCTGATGGACCGTTACGTCGTATTCGGTAACCCGATTGGCCACAGCAAGTCGCCGCTAATCCATCGACTGTTCGCCGAGCAGACGGCTCAAAAGCTGGACTACAGCACGTTGCTGGCGCCCCTCGACGATTTTTCCACCTGCGCCCGGACGTTTTTTCTCGAAGGTCGCGGGGCGAATGTGACGGTGCCGTTCAAGGAAGAGGCCTATCGTCTGGCGAACAGTCTGACGGCGCGGGCGCAGCGGGCTGGTGCGGTGAACACCTTGAGCAAACTCGCTGATGGCAGCCTGCTGGGCGACAACACCGATGGCGCCGGACTGGTGCGGGATCTGACGGTCAACGCCGGTTTCAGCCTCAAGGGCAAACGCATCCTGCTGCTCGGTGCCGGCGGCGCTGTGCGCGGTGCGCTGGAGCCGTTGCTGGCCGAGCAACCCGCCTCGGTGGTCATCGCCAACCGCACGGTGGAAAAAGCCGAACTGCTGGCGGAATTGTTCGCGGACCTGGGACCGGTGTCGGCCAGTGGTTTCGATTGGTTGAAGGAATCGGTGGACCTGATCATCAACGCGACGTCCGCCAGTCTGTCAGGGGAAGTACCGCCGATTGCCAGCAGTTTGATCGAGCCGGGCAAGACGGTGTGCTACGACATGATGTACGGCAAGGAGCCGACCTCATTCTGCCGTTGGGCCAGTGAACATGGCGCGGCAGTGTCGATGGATGGCTTGGGGATGCTCGCGGAACAAGCGGCGGAAGCCTTCTATCTGTGGCGCGGTGTGCGTCCGGATACGGCGCCGGTATTGGCCGAGTTGCGTCGGCAACTCGCGCTTTAATCCTCAAACCGGATCGGGCATTTCTCCGCCCCTTCCAGTTTCCTCAATTCTTCCACCACCTGCGGCCGCGCCCGCCGCAGGGTCAGGCTGCGATCCTGGCGCAATAGCCGTCGCGCTTCCTGGTGCAGCATCTCCACGCCTGAATAGTCGATGAAGTTGATTTGCTGCGCTTCGATCACCACGCGCGCGCCGTGCATCCGTTGCAGGCGTACTTGCAGGTAATGGCTGGCGCCGAAAAAGATCGAACCGCCAACCCGCAGAATGTCTTCATCCCCATCCCGCCAATGCTGGACCCGCGGTTGCGAGGTGCGTTTGAGGTAGAAGAACAGCGATGCCAGCACCCCGGCGTAGATCGCGGTCTGCAATTCCAGCAGCAGCGTGGCGACACAGGTCAGCGCCATGACCAGGAACTCGGCGCGGCTGACCCGCAACAACGCGCGTATGCCGCGATGATCCACCAGCCCCCAGGCGATCAACAGAATGCTGCCGGCCATGGCCGGGATCGGAATGTGCGCGATCAAATTCGCGCCGAAGATGGCGAACAGCGCCACCCACACCGCCGAAAAAACACCGGCCATCGGCGAGCAGGCACCCGCTTCGTAGCTCAGGCCCGAGCGGGTGAAGGAACCGGCTGATAGCGATCCGGAAAAAAACGCACCGACCATGTTCGATAAACCCTGGGCGCGGACCTCTTGGTTGGCGTCGAGCAACTGCTGGGAGCGGGCCGACAAGGATCGGGCAATCGACAGACTGGTGACCAGCCCGAGCATGCCCACTGCCACTGCGCTGGGTAGCAAGCGCAGAATCAGGTCCAGATCCAGCGGCAGCGGGCTGAAAGGCGGCAGCCGCCCGACAAACGCGCTGACCAACTTCACATGACCGAACATCGATGGCCAGAGCCAGACCAGCAATCCGCTCAGCACCAGGGTGATCAACAGCGTCGGCCAGCGCGGCAGGAGCAATTTCAGGATCACGCCCACGACGACCGTCGCCAAGCCCAGCATTAGCGACGGTTTATCCACTTCGCCAAGATGACTGAAGAGCATCATCAAGCTGTTCAGCGCTGTTGCCTGGTTGGGCAATTCCAGCCCCAACAAATTCGGCAGTTGGCCGATGGCAATCACCACCGCCGCGCCAAGGGTGAAACCCAGCACCACCGAGTGCGAGACGAAATTCACCAAGGCGCCGAAGCGCAGCAAACCGAGCAGCCACTGGAAAATGCCGGCAAGCAGCGTCAGCAATAGGATCAGGGTGACGTAGTCCTCTGACGCAGGAACGGCTAGAGGACTGACGCTGGCGTACAAGACGATAGAAATCGCCGCCGTAGGACCGCAGATCAAGTGCCACGAAGAACCCCAGAGACACGCGATCAGCACCGGGATAATCGCAGCGTACAGACCGTATTCAGGTGGGAGACCGGCGATCAGTGCGTAGGCAATAGATTGCGGCAACGCGAGAATCGCACCGCTGAGGCCGACGATCAGGTCACGACCGACGCTGGCGCGGGTTTGCCGGGGCATCCAGCTGAGGAAGGGGAAGAGCGAATGGCGGCTTGGGATGGCCATGGGTCCTCTCGGGTGGGGGTTTGCGCAAGGGTAGCAGGGTGTGAGGAGTGTCAGATGAATCCACCCCTCACCCTAACCCTCCCGAAACGTCGGACCGCCCCAGAGGGGCGAGGGGACTGACCATGTGGATCTTAAGAAATTCTGCGACCTGCGATATCGGGTCGAACTCAGGTTTGGCTAACACTAGAGATCTGCTCCCTTTCCCCCTCTCCCCCGTGGGGAGAGGGTTGGGGTGAGGGGTCGATCCTGAGCCCGACACAGAATCCACGATCACTCGATCAAAGCTTCGCCTTCACCGCACCCAACGCATCCTTCCCATCCACTGTCTTCACCCCATCCAGCCACTTATCCAGCACCGCCGGATTAGCCTTGATCCACGCCTTGGCCGCATCAGCATTGCTGACCTTCTTGTTCACCACGTCGGACATGATGCTGTTCTCCATTTCCTGGGTGAAACTCAGGTTGGTGAGCAGTTTGCCGACGTTCGGGCAGGCCTGTGCATAACCTTTGCGGGTCAGGGTGTGAACGCTGCCGGTGTCGCCGAAGTACTTCTCGCCACCCTTCAGATAATGCATTTTCAACTGCACGTTCATCGGGTGCGGGGTCCAGCCGAGGAAGGTCACGAACTTCTGTTTTTTCACCGCGCGAGACACTTCGGCCAGCATCGCCTGCTCGCTGGACTCGACCAGTTTCCACTGGCCCATGTCGAAGTCGTTCTTCTTGATGATTTCCTGCAAGGAGATGTTGGCGGGAGCGCCGGAGCCGATGCCGTAGATCTTCTTGTCGAACTTGTCGGCGTATTTGTTCAGGTCGGAAAAGTTATGCACACCCGCGTCCCAGACGTAATCCGGGACGGCGAGGGTGAATTCGGTGCCGTCCAGGTTCTTCGCCAGTTGAGTGACGTCACCCGTGGCCACGAACTTGTCGTAGAAACCTTGTTGTGCCGGCATCCAGTTACCGAGAAACACGTCGACCTGGCCATCTTTCAAGCCGCCAAAGGTGATCGGCACCGCCAGCGTGTCGACCTTGGCCTTGTAGCCCATGCCGTCCAGCAGAAACCCGGTGATGGCGTTGGTGGCGGCAATGTCGCTCCAGCCAGGGTCGGCCATTTTCACCGTCTCGCAACTCTGATCGGCATACGCCGATGCACTGCCCAGAGCCAGAAGCCCGACCGTCACTGCTGTGGATAACCTACGCATGGCATTCCCCTTAACATTATTGGTTTTGGCAGGGTTGTGGATAACGTGCTTTACGCTCCAGATCGTCGAGGTCGATGTGGTTGCGCATGTACTGCTGACTGGCGTCCACCAGCGGCTGGTGATCCCAGCTCTTCAGCTTGCCGATGGTTAACGCATCGGCGACAAAACGTCGGCGCCGTTGGCTGGCGAGCACTTGTTGGTGGATCGCCGGGATATCCCATTTAGCCCGGGCTTCAGCGAGAAATTCATCGAAAAGCGGCCGATGTTGCGGCGATTGGCTGAGTTCTTCCAGTTCGCGCGGGTCGTTGTGTACGTCGAACAGCAGACAAGGATCGTCTTCGCTGTAAATGAATTTGTAGGCACCGCGACGAATCATCATCAGCGGGCTGATGGTGCCTTCAGCCATGTATTCGCCAAAGACTTCGTCATGACCGCCCTGCCCTTGCAGGTGCGAAACCAGTGAGCGGCCATCCAGCGGCAGCCCCGGCTCCAGCGAACCGCCGGCCAGTTCCACGAAGGTCGGCAACAGATCGGCAGTGGAGACCGCTGCACTGACCCGGCCAGCCCCGAATTGCCCCGGCGCACTGATCAACAGCGGCACGCGCGCGGCCATTTCGTACCAGTGCATTTTGTACCAGAGACCACGCTCGCCGAGCATGTCGCCGTGGTCACCGGAGAACACGATGATGGTGTCATCGATAAGGCCGGTTTCCTCGAGTGTTTGCAGGAGTTTGCCGACGTTGCTGTCGATATAGCTGCACGCACCGAAATATGCACGACGCGCATCGCGAATCTTATCCACAGGCAGTGGTTTGTCCCACAGGTCGTAAACCTTGAGCAAACGCTGGGAGTGCGGATCAAGTTCGGCCTGCGCCGGGG
The DNA here is from genome assembly GCF_059695775.1 of Pseudomonas sp. LBUM1666. Lineage (NCBI taxonomy): Bacteria > Pseudomonadati > Pseudomonadota > Gammaproteobacteria > Pseudomonadales > Pseudomonadaceae > Pseudomonas > Pseudomonas sp. LBUM1666. The sequence continues at coordinate 27,239 of NZ_CP166789.1, forward strand.
TTTCGGGCAATGGGATATCGGCGTCGTCGTACATATCCCAGAAGGCCTTGGGGATGGTGTACGGATCGTGTGGGTGAGTCATCGAAACGGTCAGGCAAAACGGCTTATCGCCGTCCTCACGGATGTGATCGAACAAATACTGCTGAGCCTTGAACACTACCTCTTCGTCGAAATCCAGCTGATTGGTGCGTACGCACGGCCCGGCCTGCAGCACCGACGACATGTTGTGAAACCAGGTTGGACGCACATCCGGCTCGTCCCAGTTCACAGACCAACCGTAATCGGCCGGGTAGATGTCGCTGGTCAGGCGTTCTTCATAGCCGTGCAACTGATCCGGTCCGCAGAAATGCATCTTGCCCGACAGTGCGGTGCGGTAGCCGAGTCGACGCAGGTAGTGGGCATAAGTCGGTACATCGGCGGGGAAATCGGCCGCGTTGTCGTAGGCGCCGATCTTGCTCGGCAACTGACCGCTGACCAGGGTAAAACGCGACGGGGCGCACAGTGGGCTGTTGCAATAAGCGGCGTCGAACACCACGCCTTCGGCGGCGAGGCGGCTGAGATTCGGCAGTTTGATGGGCGAAGAGCCGTAGAACGGCAACATTGGCGCGGCCATCTGATCGGCCATGATGAAAAGAATATTCTTGCGCTTCATGTGATCGCGGCATTCCATAGTGAATATTTATGCGAGAGTGCTGCGATCGAGCATGTAGCCCATGCAGTTTGTGGTAAAGCCCATGCGCGGCAATGACTAGGATAAGCACAGCTTATGTATGACGCCCTTGGTGATTTGTCTCTGGATTTGCTTCGCGCCTTTGAAGCGGCAGCCCGTCAGCGCAGCTTCACCGCCGCTGCGGTGGAGCTTGGCACCACGCAACCGGCCATCAGCCAGCAGATCAAACGGTTGGAAGAGCAACTCGGGACGCGGCTGTTCGACCGGATCTATCGCGGCATCGAACTGACCGAAGCCGGGACCATCCTGTTTGAGCAGGTTCAGCTCGGATTGCAGAACATCGATGCAGGATTAAGCGCGATCAGCGCACAGCACCAGCATGAAGTGTTACAGGTAGCCACTGATTTCGCCTTCGCCGCGTATTGGCTGATGCCGCGCCTGCACCGCTTTCATGCCGCCAATCCTCAAGTGGACGTCAGCCTGGTCACCAGCGAACGCAGCCTCAACATGCTGCGCACCGATATTGATGTGGCAGTGTTGTTTGGTGACGGCCGATTCAAGCAGGGCGAAAGCCATTGGCTGTTCAGCGAAGAAGTCTTTCCGGTGTGCAGCCCTCTGCTGCTGAAGGATCGTCCCCTGCCCTTGCCCTCCCAGTCATTGCTCGAATTCCCGCTGCTGCACCTTCGAGGCGAGAACAGCAGCAACTGGTTCGACTGGAGCGGCGTGTTTCGTGAGTTGGGGATCGCTTCGGCACCTGCGCCCGGGCAATTGCGCTTCGACAATTACACGTTGCTGATTCAAGCGGCGATTGGCGGCCAAGGTGTGGCGATTGGGTGGCGGCACCTTGTGGATAACTTGCTGGCGCAAGGTTTGTTGTGCCGACCGATTGCGGAAACGGTCATTTCCAGGCTCGGCTATTACGTGGTCCTGCCCCAGCGGAAACGGCGTGGTGCGCTGATTCAACAGTTTGTGGACTGGCTGATGGCTGAGCAGGCCAGCAGTGCGCAATCGCTCAATGGTCTTCCGTTGCCGTCTATCGCTGTATAGCGTCGGTCGCGACGAAGGTCACGTGTTCGCCGACATGCAGGTTCAACCGCAACTCATCGGCAATCCCGACCGCCACCCGGCTCAACCGTTCAAGCGGTTCGGCGAGGCCCGGCTCCAGGCTGCTGCTGACGTGGCTGAAATGCTCGATGGTCAGCCCGGGCACCCCGCGCGGCGCATTCACCAGCGTCCAGTGCAGGGTGCTGCTTTGCAGGGCTTCGCGGATTTCTTCGGCGGCGTGGCGTTGCAGTCGATCTTCCATTTCCGGATCGTCCAGTGCCTCGAAATCTCCGACCAGAAACAGCCGGGCAATCCCCGAGGCCTGCATGCCATCGATCAGAGCATCCACCGCCAGCACTTGCTCGACCGGGCCGGGCACGATGGATTTTTCCACGTGCTCGCTGTTCATCGGCAACCCGGGTGCATCCAGCAGACAGATCACCGCCGAACAACCGGCGACGCTCTGCTTGACCCGCTTGGCGTCGAACAAATCTCCGGTTTTGGTCCGCAGTCCCGGGCGCGGCGCGAGCGCCGTCAAATCATCGAGAATCGCGATCACTTCATGTTGGCGCCGCAGCATTTCAGCCATCAGCGCACTGCCCAAGCTACTCATGGCACCATAAAGCACCACTTTCACCACCGGGGTTTCGGCATTTTTCATGGCCGTGCTCCGTTCTTCCTATCTATATGGCGTGTGACCTGTGGGAAACAACGCCGGTTCGACTCGGTTCAGAGGGTTTCAAATGCAGCGGATCAAGGGCTACCACGCCCATGTCTACTTCGACGCCAGCACCCTTCCTCAGGCGCGAGCCTTGTGTGAGCAGGCGGCGCAATTGTTTCCAGTGAAGATGGGCCGCGTCCATGAACGCCCGGTGGGCCCGCACCCGGACTGGAGTTGCCAGTTGGCGTTCGAGCCGCAATACATCGGCGACGTGCTGCCCTGGCTTGCGCTCAACCGCAAGGGTTTGGTGGTGTTCCTGCACCCGGACACTGGCAACGATCTGCTCGACCACACCGAGCATGCCATCTGGATGGGCGCGATTCGGCCACTGGATCTGTCTATTTTTTGATCAGTTTACAACTGTTCCTCCGCTTCGCCGGGCAAATGTTCGTCCAGATGCAGCCAAGGCAGACGGTTGTCAGTCCAGATATGCCTTTCGGCGGGTGCCTGCTCGGGATGATCGAGGGTGGCGATGGTCACGTCGATGCTGTCCGGGCTCAGGTGCGTGACCAGCGCCAGCTGCGCCCCACAGTTGCCGCAGAAATACCGCACGCAGGTTGTTGATGAGTCGTACTGCGCGGGTGTCCCTTTCACCCATTCAAAGGCTGACGCGGGCACGGTGATCCAGGTGGTCACGATTCCGCCACTGACCCGTCGGCAAATCGAACAATGACAGTGGGCGATGTCGTGCAAAGGCCCGCTGAATTGATAGCGCAGATGTCCACAATGGCAGCCGCCCGTATGAATTTCGGCCATGTTTTGTCCTCCTGCCCTGTTTTCAGGGACTTCAAACCCGTCCGACGACCGGTTGCACATCTGGTCAATGCTTTCATCCGCGAAAGCTGGGTGAAAGCTTCCCCGATTAGGATCGCCCCACTACCGGCAACAGACCGGTCGGCCAATGCCAGTGTTTTATCGCTCGCACAGCCCATTTAACAACAACAATGGTGATCCTGATGTCCTCTTCTACCCGCCGCTTCGCTGTCACTCCGCCCATACGCCTCGTGCTTCCCGTTCTGCGCTGACCCACCCGGTTCGCCCATTCCCTAGCCGCGCTATGCCTGGAGTATTCCCATGCTGACTTTCCTTGGCTTTGCCATGGTCATCACGTTCATGTTCCTGATCATGACCAAGCGCCTGTCCGCGCTGATCGCTCTGATCATCATCCCGATCCTGTTCGCGCTGTTCGGTGGTTTTGCGCCGAAGATCGGCCCGATGATGCTCGAAGGCATCACCAAGCTCGCACCTACCGGTGTGATGCTGATGTTCGCCATTCTGTACTTCGCCTTGATGATCGATTCCGGCCTGTTCGACCCGGCCGTGCGCAAGATCCTCAAACTGGTCAAGGGCGACCCGTTGAAAGTTTCGGTCGGCACCGCCGTACTGGCGCTCGTCGTCTCCCTCGATGGTGACGGCGCGACCACTTACATGATCTGCGTGGCCGCCATGCTGCCGCTCTACGCCCGTATCGGCATGAGCCCGCGGATCATGGCCGGCCTGATCATCCTCGCCGGTGGCGTGATGAACATGACGCCATGGGGCGGCCCGACCGCTCGAGCGGCCAGTGCGCTGCATGTGGACCCGTCCGACATCTTCGTACCCATGATTCCGGCGATGGCTTTCGGGGTGCTGGCCATCCTCATGATTGCCTACTTCTATGGCAAGCGTGAGCGTGCGCGCCTGGGTGAGCTGCACCTGGTGGGCGATGAAATCGACCACAGTGAAATCAGCGTTTCGCAATTCCCGGATGCCCGTCGTCCGAAGTTGATCTGGTTCAACGGCGCCCTAACCCTCGCCCTGATGTGCACCCTGGTCGCCGGTCTGTTGCCGCTGCCGGTGCTGTTCATGGTGGCTTTCAGTATCGCGATGATCGTCAACTACCCGTGCCTGCAACAGCAGAAGGACCGCGTTGCGGCCCACGCCGGCAGCGTGCTGGCGGTGGTCGGTTTGATCTTTGCCGCGGGTATCTTCACCGGTATCCTGACGGGCACCGGCATGGTCGATGCGATGTCGAAAAGCCTGTTGGCGGTCATCCCGGACTTCCTCGGCCCGTACCTGGCGGTGATCACTGCACTGGTGAGCATGCCGTTCACGTTCTTCATGTCGAACGATGCATTTTATTACGGCGTGTTACCGGTACTTGCGGAAGCCGCCAGCCATTACGGTATAACCGCGGTTGAAATGGCACGTGCCTCGATCGTCGGTCAGCCCGTCCACTTGCTGAGCCCGCTGGTACCATCGACCTATCTGTTGGTGGCCCTGGCCGGTATCGACTTCGGTGATCACCAGCGTTTCACCCTGAAGTGGGCAGTGTTGGTTTGCATGTGCATACTGATCGCCGCCTTGCTGATGGGGATTTTTCCGCTGTTCAGCACTCTATAAGCCCAAGACTCACCATGACGGGTCCAGGCTTTGTTGTTTGAAGCCCGGGCCCTTCGTGGTTTAACACTCGCACAAAGGAATACACATGGAATGGCTGACCAACCCTGAAATCTGGGTTGCCTTCTTCACCCTGACCGCCCTGGAAATCGTCCTGGGTATCGATAACATCATCATGATTTCGATCCTGGTCAGCCGCATGCCCAAGCACATGCAACAGCGCACCCGGATTTTCGGTCTGGCGCTGGCCATGGTTACCCGGATCCTGTTGCTGCTGTCGATCACTTGGGTCATGCGCCTTACCGCCGACTTGTTCGAAGTGTTCGGCCAAGGCATTTCCGGGCGTGACCTGATCCTGTTCTTCGGTGGTCTGTTCCTGCTGTGGAAGAGTTCGCAAGAGATGTACCACGCGCTGGAAGGTGAAGACGAAACCCATGAGGAACCGACCGGCAAGGGCGGCAACTTCCTCTACACCATCATCCAGATCGCAATCATCGACATCGTGTTCTCGCTGGATTCGGTGATTACCGCCGTCGGTATGGTTTCCCATGTCCCAGTCATGGTCGCGGCGATCATCGTTGCCGTTCTGGTGATGATGCTGGCGGCTGGCACCATCAGTGAGTTCATCGACAAGCACCCGTCGCTGAAGATGCTGGCGCTGTCTTTCCTGCTGCTGGTCGGTACCGTGCTGATTGCCGAATCCTTTGAAGTGCACTTGCCAAAAGGCTACGTCTACTTCGCCATGGCGTTCTCGCTGGCGGTGGAAGCGATCAACATCAAGATGCGTACCGCGATGATGAAAAAGAAGAAGCAGCAAGACCCAGTGAAACTGCGCAAGGACGTTCCGGGTCAGTAACCCGAATGCCATGTGATGACAAAGGGGCCTTCGGGCCCCTTTGTCATATCTGCATCAACCTGTTTTTATGACAGTTTTGTTTCAATCGCTTCTTTAGCTGTGCGATGCTGGCGCGCAGACCGTTAGCCAACTACAGCTTAAGTACACGAACGTAGAACGTCGCGCGGCACCGTCAACTTGCCCCTTTGGGGCGCTACCACCACAGGGGGCCTGTATGCTCACCCTGCTCAATTTGTTATCTGCCGTGGCCTTGTTGATTTGGGGCACGCACATCGTCCGAACCGGCATCCTGCGGGTCTACGGTTCCAACCTGCGCCATGTGATTGGCCGGAACATGTCCAAGCGCTGGCTGGCGTTCATCTCGGGGATCGTCGTGACGGCGATGGTCCAGAGCAGCAACGCCACCGCCATGCTCGTTACCTCCTTTGTCGGTCAGGGCCTGATGGCGCTGACCCCGGCCCTGGCGACCATGCTCGGGGCCGACGTCGGTACAGCGCTGATGGCGCGAGTGCTGACCTTGGACCTGTCATGGTTGTCGCCGCTGCTGATCTTTGTTGGGGTGATTTTCTTCCTGTCGCGCAAGCAGACCCGGGTCGGACAGATGGGCCGGGTCAGCATCGGCCTGGGGCTGATCATCCTGGCGCTGCAACTAATCGTCGAATCCGCCGCGCCGATCACCCAGGCCCAAGGCGTGAAGGTGATTTTCGCCTCGCTGACCGGCGACATCTTGCTGGATGCCCTGGTCGGCGCGTTGTTCGCAATGGTTTCCTACTCCAGCCTGGCCGCCGTCCTGCTGACTGCGACCCTGGCCGGTGCCGCTGTGATCAGCCTGCCCGTGGCCATCGGCCTGGTGATCGGCGCCAACATCGGCAGCGGCATCCTCGCCTTCCTCAGCACCAGCATGCAGAACGCCGCTGGCCGTCAGGTGGCGTTGGGCAGCCTGCTCTATAAATTGATCGGTCTGCTGCTGATCATCCCGGTACTCGACCCGTTAGTGCACTGGATCGACAGCCTGGACTTCAGCCCTCAGGAAATGGTCATCGGCTTTCACCTGCTCTACAACACCGCGCGCTGCCTGATCTTGCTGCCAACTGTCGGACCGATGGCCAGGTTCTGTGCGTGGGTGCTGCCGGAGCGCCCGCAAGTCAATGGCACCGCCAAACCGCGGCATCTTGATCCAACAGCGCTGGTCACGCCCAGCCTGGCGCTGGCCAATGCCGCCCGGGAAACCCTGCGCATCGGCGACCTGATCGACAACATGCTCGAGGCCATGCTCGACGTGCTGAACGGCAAGCAAACCGCTGTGACCCAGGAAATGCGGCGCCTGACCGATGATGTGGAATCGCTCTACGGCGCCATCAAACTGTATCTGGCGCAAATGCCCCGCGAAGACCTCAGTGAGCAGGACAGCCGGCGCTGGGCGGAAATCATCGAGCTGGCGATCAACCTTAAACTCGCCAGCGACCTCATCGAACGTATGCTGCGCAAGGTTCAGCAGCAGAAAACCTCGCAGCGCCGGTCTTTTTCCGAGGTTGGCCTGGAAGAGTTGGCGGGGCTGCACAGTCAGTTGATTTCCAACCTGCGCCTGGGGTTGTCAGTGTTCCTCAGTGCCGATAAGGAAAGTGCCCGCCAGTTATTGCGTGAGAAACGTCGCTTTCGCGCGCAGGAACGCCGCCTGGCCCATGCTCACGTCAGCCGATTGCAACGTAAGATCGTGCAGAGTATCGAGACCAGCTCGTTGCACCTTGAGTTGATTGCGGACATGAAGCGTCTGAATTCGCTGTTTTGCAGCAGCGCCTATGTGGTGCTGGAAACTTCCGACACCGGTGCCCTGGCGGTCGACGATTTCGCTGACATCACTCATTCACCCTGAACGTCCACAGTTGCCTGAAGTCTGTTGAACTTACGCTAGCCGTATGGAAACTCGTTATGCGTTGTCTGTTGTTCGCCTGTCTGTTGCTTTGCTCATTCTCTTCATTTGCCCTGGATCGCTTTCAGGTCGAGGGCTATCCGCTGCCCAATGGCCTGCAATTGCTGCTCAAGCCCGGTACCGAGCGCGGGCATGTGGCGATTCGTCTGGTGGTCGGCGTCGGCATCGATGATTTCAGCTGCGCCGACAAGGAGCTGCCGCACCTGCTTGAGCACTTGCTGTTCAGCGGCATTGACGCCACAGGCGAAGGCGGGCTGGAAGAGCGCATGCAGGCCCTGGGTGGCGAGTGGAACGCCTACACCAACAATGCCGACACGACGTTCGTCATCGAAGCCCCGGCGAAAAACCAGCGCAAGGTCCTCGACCTGCTGCTGGCGCTGCTGACCCAGACCCGTATCGACGACAACGCCATCAACGCCGCCAAACAAGTGGTCGAGCGCGAAGACGGCGGCCATTACTCGCACCTGCAACGCTGGCTGGATCGCCAGGATCTTGGCCACACGGCGAGTAATCAACTGGCGGTGGAACTGGGCCTCAAATGCCCCGAGCGGCCTGAGGTCGATCACCTGACCCGCGATCAAGTGGAAAAGGTACGCAAGACCTGGTACGCGCCCAACAACATGACCCTGATCGTGGTCGGCGACCTCGACCGGTTGCTGCCGGCCTATCTGGAACGGTCTTATGGCGCGCTTGATGCGGTCGACCCGACCGATCACCTGCCCCTGCCGGCCATCCAGGCCAGTGCTGCCCATGAGCGCACCCTGAGTCACGGTTTTGTCGGCGGCAGTGCCAAGTTGCATTGGTTGGTGCCGGAGCCGGTGCTGGAAGATCAGCACGACGAAACCTTCGACTTGCTCAAGGACTATCTGGACTGGGCGCTCTACCGCCAGCTGCGCCTGACTCATAGCTTGTCCTACGGGCCTTCGGCCGAGCGCGAGGTGTTTGGCGGTGTGGGCTTCATGAGCCTGAACGCGGACCTTGAGCGCGACGACGTGCCCGAGGCCGAGCAGGTGCTGGATGATCTGAAGGCCGGGTTGCTCAAGGACGGTCTCAATGCCGACACCTTCAAGCGTCTCAAGCAGGCCGCCATCGCTCGCCAGGCCTGGGCCGTGCAAGGCAACAGCGCGTTGGCCGATTATTACTGGAGTGCCCTTGGGGACTATGAGGACGGCCGTTTCGCCAACCCGGCCAAGGAACTGCAAGGGGTGACGCTGGAGGAAGCAAACAAGGCCATGCGTGAATTGCTCATGCAGCCGGGTTACCTGCGGATCGAACAGCCGTTGATCAGTGATGATCAGTTTATGTGGGCGATTGCCGGGGTGTTCGGGTTGCTTGTACTGGGTGTACTGGCTTTGCGCTTTCATCGCAGAAAGTAACTATTCCCTGTGGCGAGACGGTACCCTGTCGAGGATTTTTCCCACGACTATTGCGAACTGCCGAATGACTACTCTGACCCTATACGTCCAGCGCATCCTGGAGCTGATGAAGCGCTACCCAGGGGTCATTGCGCTCGGTGGTTTCATTTCCGGGGTCGGCAGTTTCATTCTGGTGGATCGTCAGCAAGGTCTGGCGACCTGGATCACCACCATCATGCTGGTCAGCTGGATCTGGCTGATGCTGGAAAACAGCCTCACCAAGCTGTTCGCCAGGATCTTCAAACGCGAAATACCCCAACCACTGCTGCGTTACGCCACGCAGATGATCCACCAGGAAAGCCTGTTCTTCGTCCTGCCATTCTTTTTCGTCACCACGACCTGGAACAGCAGCCAGTTGTTCTTCACCGGGTTGCTGTGTGTGGCTGCGCTGATTTCCATCATCGACCCGCTCTACTACAAATGGCTGGCCCCCCGGCGCTGGGCGTTCCTGGCACTGCATACCCTGACGCTGTTCGCTGCACTGCTGACCGCCCTGCCCGTCATCCTGCACCTGACCACCTCCCAGAGTTTCAAACTGGCCCTGGGCACCGCGGTCGTGCTGTCGTTCCCGAGCCTGGCGTCGATCTTCCCGATTCGGACCGTGCGCAATGCGCTGGCGATTTTGAGCATCACCGTGGGGATCGGTGGCGTTGGCTGGGTGCTGCGTTCGTGGGTTCCGCCGGCGACGCTGTGGATGACCGACGTGGCCATCAGCACGCAAATGCAGGACCGCACACCTGGCAAGAGTCTGGAAGAAGTCAGCGCCGACCAGATTCGCGGAGGTGGGCTGTACGCGTACACCGCGATCAATGCCCCGCGAGGTCTGGCCGAACGGATTTATCACGTCTGGATGTTCAACGGTAAAGAAGTCGACCGTATCCCGCTGGATATCAACGGGGGGCGCAAGGAAGGCTATCGGGCCTGGACCCACAAGCAGAATTTCCCCGGCAACCCCGCGGGTAAATGGCAGGTCCGGGTGCTGACCGAAGATGGCCAGGTCATCGGTGTGTTGCGCTTCGTGGTAAAGGACAACAAGCCGGCGACTGCCGCAAAGTAACCCGTTCGTGCTATTACGTAGAGCTGCGCAATAGCCGATAAAGCACGGAGCTTATGACCAGCAGCACAATGCCCGGCAGTGCCCGACTGGACACCTCTCACTCCCCTGCTCAGTTGCGGGTCACGGGTGACTGGACGCTTGCCCATTACGCCGATCTCAAGCACCTGAGCGAAAAGCTCCGCGGCCAATACGACGACAGCACTCACATCGACCTCAATAGCCTTGGCGCGCTCGACACTGCCGGCGCGTCGCTGCTGGTGGAGTTGCTCGGGTCCGAGCGTTTGGGCCGATCCGCCGAACACCCCGATTGCACACTGTCCTCTGCCGACCGTGCCTTGTTGCAGACCGTCTATTGCTCGCTGACCGACTTCTGCGTGCCGATCAAAGAACCGGAAATCAGCGTCGGCATTCAACTGCTGACCCGCATCGGCCGGGCGGTGGACACGGTCTGGCAGGACACCCTGCAACTGCTGGGTTTCGTCGGCCTGATTCTGGAAACCATCGCCCGCGGTCTGTTTCGCCCCAAACGCTGGCGCATCACGCCGATGGTGGCGCACATCGAACAGACTGGCCTCGACGCCGCGCCCATCGTTGCCCTGCTGACCTTTCTGGTGGGCGCCGTGGTGGCGTTTCTCGGGGCGACGGTGTTGGCGAGTTTTGGTGCGAGTATTTTTACCGTGGACCTGGTGGCGTTCTCCTTCCTGCGCGAATTCGGTGTGTTGTTGACCGCGATCCTGATGGCCGGCCGCACCGCCAGTGCGTTCACCGCGCAGATCGGCTCGATGAAAGCTAATGAAGAAATTGACGCCATCCGCACCTTGGGTCTCGACCCGATGGAGCTGCTGGTGGTGCCGCGCGTGTTGGCCCTGCTGGTCGCGCTGCCGATGCTGACCTTTCTGGCGATGCTTTCGGGAATTGTCGGCGGCGGCGTGGTCTGCGCTGTGTCACTGGATATCTCGCCGGCGATGTTTCTGTCGCTGCTGCAATCGGACATCGGCGTTCAGCACTTTCTGGTCGGGATAGTCAAAGCGCCGATTTTCGCGTTCCTGATCGCCGCCATCGGCTGTCTTGAGGGCTTCAAAGTCAGCGGCAGCGCCGAGTCCGTCGGCGCCCACACCACATCGAGCGTGGTGCAGTCGATTTTCGTGGTGATTGTGCTCGACGCCGTGGCCGCGCTGTTTTTCATGGAGATGGGCTGGTGAGTCGTCTAACCCGAGCGCCCTCTGAGGCGGTGATTGAAGTCCGTGGGCTGTGCAATCGTTTCGGCAGCCAGAGCGTGCACGAGAACCTCGATCTGGACTTGTACAAGGGCGAAATTCTCGCCGTAGTCGGCGGTTCCGGCAGCGGTAAATCGGTGCTGTTGCGCAGCATCGTCGGCTTGCGCCAGCCCAGCGAAGGGGTGGTGAAGGTCTTCGGCAAAAACCTGCCGACGCTGTCCGAACACGAGCGCTCGATGGTCGAACGGCGCTTCGGCGTGCTGTTCCAGAAAGGCGCCCTGTTCTCTTCGCTGACGGTCACGGAGAACGTCGCCCTGCCCCTGATCGAGCATGCCGGCCTGAGCCGAGAGGACGCCGAGCACCTGGCTGCGGTGAAACTGGCTTTGGCCGGGTTGCCGCTGTCGGCGGCCGACAAGTACCCCGCTTCGCTGTCCGGCGGCATGATCAAGCGTGCGGCACTGGCCCGCGCGCTGGCGCTGGACCCGGACATCCTGTTTCTCGACGAACCCACCGCTGGCCTCGATCCGATTGGCGCGGCCGCGTTCGATCAATTGATCCTGACCCTGCGCGATGCGTTGGGCCTAAGTGTTTTTCTGGTCACCCACGACCTCGACACGCTCTACACCATCACCGACCGGGTGGCGGTGCTGGCGCAGAAGAAAGTACTGGTGGCGGATGCCATCGACAAGGTGTCGGAAACCGACGATCCGTGGATTCACGAATACTTCCATGGCCCTCGCGGCCGCGCGGCGCTTACGGCCGCTCAACAGCTTAAGGAGGTCTGACATGGAAACCCGAGCCCATCATGTATTGATCGGCCTATTCACCGTGATTGTGGTGGCGGGCGCCCTGCTCTTCGGCTTGTGGCTGGCCAAGTCCAGCGTCGACACCGAGTTCAAGGATTACGAAATCGTCTTCAACGAGGCCGTCAGCGGCCTGTCCAAGGGCAGCGCCGTGCAGTACAGCGGGATCAAGGTCGGCGACGTGGTGACCTTGCGTCTGGACCCGAAAGACCCACGCCGGGTGTTGGCGCGGATCCGCCTGGGCGGCGATACGCCGATCAAGGAAGACACCCGGGCCATATTGGCGCTGACCGGAATCACCGGCACCTCGATCATTCAGCTCAGCGGTGGTACGCCGCAAAGTCCGACGCTCAAGGGCAAGGACGGTAATTTACCGACCATTATTGCATCGCCCTCGCCCATCGCCCGTTTGCTGAATGACAGCGGCGACCTGGTGGCCGGTGTGAACCTGCTGATGCACAACGCCAATCAGATGTTTTCTTCGGAGAACGTCGAGCGCATCAGCAAGACCCTTGAACATCTGGAACAAACCACCGGCACCATCGCCGACCAGCGCGGCGATATTCGTCAGGCGATGCAGCAACTGGCATCAGTCGGCAAGCAGGCCGGCGCCATGCTGGAACAGACGTCGGCGCTGATGCGCAACGCCAATGGCATGCTCAACGATCAAGGCAAGCAGATGTTCGGCAGTGCCGAGCAGGCGATGAAGTCGCTGGAGCAGAGCAGCGCGACCATCAACAAGCTGCTCACGACCAATCAGGATTCGCTCAACAGCGGCATGCAAGGCCTCAATGGCCTGGCTCCGGCGGTGCGTGAACTGCGCGACACCCTGACGTCGTTGCGGGCTATTTCCCAGCGTCTGGAAGCCAACCCCACCGGTTATTTGCTGGGCAATGACAAGAACAAGGAGTTCACGCCATGAAGCTGACTCACCTCGCCCTCCTCGCCAGCTTCATTGTGCTCAGCGCTTGCTCGATCCTGCCCAAGTCCGAGCCGTCCGATGTCTATCGGTTGCCTTCGGCCCAGAGCAGCGCATCGGCGAGTCTCGGGACGCCGCAGCGCTGGTCGCTGCGACTGACCAAGCCGCAGGCCAGCGAAGCCTTGAACAGCCCGAAGATCGCCGTGATCCCTCAGGGTGATCTGATCAGCAGCTACAAGGCTTCGCGTTGGAGCGACCCAGCTCCGGTGTTGCTGCGCAATCGTCTGCTTGATGGTTTCCAGCGTGATGGTCGGGTGCCATTGCTGAGCACCGACGACAGCAATTTCCAGGCTGATCTTGAACTGGGCGGTAACCTGCAGGCGTTCCAGACTGAATACCAAGGAACGAACGCGAGCGTCGTCGTGCGTCTGGATGCATTGCTGGTGCGCGGTTATGACCAGCGAATCCTCGCCAGTCGACGCTTCGAAGTGCGCCAGCCGTTGAGCGATGCAAAGGTGCCGGCGGTGGTGGCCGGTTTTGGCCAGGCCAGTGATCAGTTGACGGCGCAGGTGGTGGCTTGGGCGGTTGAGCAAGGGCAGAAGCTCGCGCCGCCAGTGAGACCTTGAGGCCAACACAAACCTAATGTGGGAGCGAGCCTGCTCGCGATGGCGGTCTGACAGCCAACATCTATTTTGAATGTCATGCCCTCATCGCGAGCAGGCTCGCTCCCACAGGGTTTTTGGTTAGCCGAAGAACCAGTAACAAACGCCGATCGCGCCAAGAACGCCGGCAAGCTCCGCCAGCAACGCACATCCCACTGCATGCCGCGCCCGCTGGATCCCCACCGCGCCGAAGTACACCGCCAATACGTAGAACGTCGTTTCAGTACTGCCCTGAATCGTCGCCGCCACCAGCGCCGGGAAGCTGTCCACGCCAGACGTTTTCATGGTTTCGATCAGCATCGCCCGGGCGGCACTGCCGGAGAACGGCTTGACCATGGCGGTCGGCAGCGCATCGACGAAGCGCGTGTCCCAACCGGCCCATTCCACCAGATGCCGAATCCCGTCCAGGCCAAAGTCCAGCGCTCCGGATGCCCGCAGCACGCCGACGGCGCACAGCATCGCCACCAGATACGGCAGCAGGTTCTTGGCCACGTCGAAGCCTTCTTTGGCGCCTTCGACGAACGCTTCGTAGACCTTCACTTTGCGTAAAGCGCCGATCACCAGAAACAGCATGATCAGCCCGAACAGTGTCAGGTTGCCGAGGATCGAGGACAGGCCGGCCAGAGCGGTCGCTGAGAGCGTCGCCAGCAGCGCCATGAAGGCACCGAGGGCCAAGGCACCGGGAATCAGATATGCGAGCACCACTGGGTCCCACAGGCGCAGACGCTGCATGAACGCCACCGACAGCAGGCCGACCAATGTCGAGCAACTGGTGGCGAGCAGGATTGGCAGGAACACCAGGGTCGGATCGGGCGCACCTTGCTGGGCGCGGTACATGAAGATCGTCACCGGCAGCAGGGTCAGGGAAGAGGCGTTGAGCACCAGAAACAGGATCTGCGCGTTGCTGGCGATGGTGTCGCTGGGGTTGAGCTCTTGCAGCGCCTTCATGGCTTTAAGGCCGATTGGCGTGGCGGCGTTGTCCAGGCCCAGGCCGTTGGCGGCGAAGTTCAGCGTGATCAGGCCGATGGCCGAGTGCCCGGCCGGCACTCCCGGCATCAGCCGCAGGAACAACGGGCCCAGCGCTCTGGCCAGCCACTCGACGATCCCGGCCTTCTCGGCAATCCGCAGAAAGCCCAGCCAGAGCGTCAGGGTGCCGAACAACAGGACCATGACTTCGACCGATAACTTGGCCATGGCGAAAATGCTTTCCACCATCGCCGCGAAGATCCCGGCGTTACCGCCGATCAGCCATTGCGCCAGTGCCGAAACGGCAGCCACGATGAAAAAGCCGAGCCACAGGCCATTGAGCATCAGTTAAATCCCCCGAAGAATGCCGCGAATGATAGCGGGGTGTGCAGAAACGACAAACCCCGGATTTCTCCGGGGTTTGTTTGTGTGGCTTGCTCGGGTCACTGTGGGAGCCAGCCCGCTGGCGATGAGGCCGGCACATTCAACATCTCTGTTGTTTGATACACCGCTATCGCCAGCAGGCTGGCTCCCACATAAAAGCCAGACTCCACAGGTTTCAGCTATCAGTTGCTGGAGACTTCACCCGCCGGCAACTTTTCCTTGCTGCGCCAGTGCGGCAAGGAGTTCCAGTAGCGCTGGCCCTTGGCGTCGTCGTACATGCCTTCCCAGCGGGAGATGACCAGCACGGCCAAGGCATTGCCGATCACGTTCAGTGCAGTACGGGCCATGTCCATGATGCGGTCGACACCGGCGATGAACGCCAGGCCTTCGAGCGGAATACCCACGCTGCCCAAGGTGGCCAACAGCACCACGAAGGACACACCCGGTACGCCGGCGATGCCTTTGGAGGTGACCATCAGGGTCAGCACCAACAGCAATTGCTGGCTGATCGACAGGTCGATGCCGTAGAGCTGGGCAATGAAGATTGCCGCGATGCTCTGGTACAGGGTCGAACCGTCGAGGTTGAACGAGTAACCGGTCGGTACCACGAAGCTGCAAATGGCTTTCGGCGCGCCGTAGGCTTCCATTTTCTCGATCACGCGTGGCAGCACGGTTTCGGAACTGGCGGTGGAGTAAGCCAGGACCAGCTCATCCTTGAAGATGCGCATCAGCTTGATCACCGAGAAGCCGAACAGGCGAGCGATCAGGCCCAGCACCACGAAGGCGAAGAAGGCGATGGCGACGTAAACCAGGATCACCAGTTTGGCCAGCGGTATCAGAGAGGCGAAGCCGAAGTTGGCCACGGTCACCGCGATCAGTGCGAAAACGCCGATCGGGGCGTAGTTCATGATCATGTGGGTGACTTTGAACATGCTTTCCGACACGCCCTGGAACATCTTCACCAGCGGCTCGCGCAGGTCCGATTGCAGGCTCGACAGACCGAGGCCGAACAATACGGAGAAGAAGATGATCGGCAGCATCTCGCCGCGGGCCATGGCCGCGAAGATGTTCGACGGGATCAGGTTGAGGATGGTCTGGATGAACGCATGCTCATGCTGAACCTCGGCGGCAGTGGCCTGGTACTTGGAAATATCCACGGTACCCAGGGTGCTCATGTCGATGCCGGTGCCCGGATGGAACACGTTGGCCAACACCAGACCGACCACGATGGCGATGGTGGTGACGATCTCGAAGTAAAGGATGGTCTTCAGACCGATACGCCCGAGCTTCTTCGCGTCACCGACGCCTGCAATACCGACGATCAGCGAAGAGATCACGATCGGGATCACAATCATCTTGATCAGACGGATAAAGATATCGCCTGCCGGTTGCAGGACGTTGCTGACCCACCAGGCTTTTTCGGCACTGAAATGGTTGAGCAGCGCACCGATTGCAATCCCCAATACCAGACCGATGAGGATCTGCCAGGCGAGGCTAAGCTTTGCCTTCTTCATATCTTTACCCTTACTTGCGTTTGACTCAGACAGATGCAAGAACTGGAACGCTTGTGGCGAAAAAGTCTTGTGCATCTACCCCCGTATAAGGTGCCCCGGAGCGCTTGTTATCGGCTCTCTGGCAGGCGAAAAAAGGCGCAACTATTCAGATGCAAGGAAGCGACGTCTAATGCCGTAAACGCCTACCCTATGCCGAATCGGCATGAGCTTTTTTAACTGAAACTCGCGTCCCAACCGGTTCGAATACGACATTTCGGCAGGCATAAGTGCCGTGAACCGGCCATCGCAGAGGAGGTTGGTTGTTTTTTGAACAAGGGGATGTGGGCTAAAACCTGGGAAAAAGCCTACGTTTAAGCGCGAAAATTCTCGGTCTTTGAGTCGCAGTTTTCTCGATATACGGTCACCAAAGAAACACCGCGAAATGGTTTTGCGAGGGAATTACGGAGATGAAGCGGGGATGCGAGCAGAACGCTCTAAGACAACGCTTTGCGCTGAGGAAGCTCTTCGCAAGTCCGTCGATCTGAGTGACCGACGAACTTGCGTCGCAGCTTCTGCCTGACCCGGCCCTTGCGCAGGCACTCCCTGTACCCGTAGGTCACTCCGCCCCTGAAACAGGCAGAACGTCCCGGCCCCTTGATCATGCGTCTACCGTCCTCGGGTAGCGCAGTGGAAAGAAGCCATGCTGCTTCTTTCATGTTACGAATTCAGTACCAGTGTGGATCTTTCTTCAGCTGTTCCATCAACAAGTCCTGCATACCCTGGTCCGGCTTTCCGCGTGGGCGGCTTGTCGCTGTTGCCATAGCACAACCGCCCAGAAGCAGGGCGGCTGCCAGTGTCTTTAACAAAACGCTCATATTCACCCTCGACCGCGACGGCTGAAGAAGAAGGAAGCAATGAACATCACCAGGAACACGACAAAGAGAATCTTGGCGATACCCGTGGCGGTGCCCGCGATACCACCGAAGCCCAGTACCGCAGCGATGATGGCAATGATCAAGAATGTGATTGCCCAGCTCAACATGGTGATTCTCCTTACGCTTCTATTTAGAGATGTTGCTTGTGGTGCTTTTCCCGGCGCATCGAACGCGCCAAGTTCATGTGTTTAGAACACCCAACGTTCCTGGCGAGGCATCTCATCCGCAGGCTGAGCCTGGTCGACGTCCATCATTCGCATTGGGGGGCTGTCAGCCTGGTTACTGCTGGCCGCGCTGAAATGGGTTTGGGTCGGGTGCTGAATCGACAAGCGTGGAGCTTCTTGCTGCTGGCTCTGCTCCCAACGCTGAAACTGCTGGCCGCCGATCAAGGTGATTAATAGCGCCAGAACAGCAAACAGACCTTGCTGGAGATGCAGTGGCGAGATACGCAACTGGGCGGCACGTTGGCGACTCATCCTGAAGCTCCTCCCACTCTGTGGTGATCTGTTAGGGGCGACTTCTTGAATGCCCCGGTTAATCAGACCATTGCAGCCTGCATGCCAGCTTTTCCTGATAATAAAAATCAACAAAATCAATTAGTTATTAATGATGTAGGAAACGACTCGGACGCATCCTGCACGATGGTCCTTTTGAAGTCGTGCGTAATGCACGATGGACTCGTAGAACTTTCAATATTTTTGAATTGCGAGGAGGGCGTGGATGTCACAAGGGGACACAGGCAATCGCCTGCGAACCGGCTATCTGATAAAAAAACAACAAAATCAGGCGATTAGCCTTAGGGTGAGGAGAGAGCTACGCTGCCGTGGCTGGAATCGACCAGAATCAACCATGCAACTTGCCCGATTATTCCGGGACTAACCCAAGATCATTCATTAAGGAGCGTAGGAAAATGGAGTCAGCCACTGAGCATCAAGGCCGCATTCTGCTGGTGGACGATGAGTCCGCCATCCTGCGTACTTTCCGTTATTGCCTCGAAGATGAAGGCTACAGCGTCGCTACCGCCAACAGCGCCGCTCAGGCTGATGCACTGCTTCAACGTCAAGTCTTCGACTTGTGCTTCCTCGACCTGCGCCTGGGTGAAGACAATGGCCTCGATGTGCTGGCCCAAATGCGCATTCAGGCACCGTGGATGAGGGTGGTGATCGTCACCGCTCATTCGGCCGTGGACACGGCGGTCGATGCCATTCAGGCCGGGGCCGCCGACTATCTGGTCAAACCTTGCAGCCCCGACCAATTGCGCCTGGCCACCGCCAAGCAGCTGGAAGTGCGGCAACTGTCGGCACGTCTGGAAGCCCTTGAAGGCGAAGTGCGCAAACCCAAGGATGGCCTGGACTCTCACAGCCCGGCGATGAAAGTCGTGCTCGAAACCGCCCGCCAGGTGGCCAGCACCGATGCCAATATTTTGATTCTCGGCGAGTCCGGTACCGGTAAAGGCGAACTGTCCCAAGCCATTCACGGCTGGAGCAAGCGCGCGAAGAAATCCTGCATCACGATCAACTGCCCGTCCCTGACCGCCGAACTCATGGAAAGCGAGCTCTTCGGCCATAGCCGTGGCGCGTTCACCGGGGCCAGCGAAAGTACTCTGGGTCGTGTCAATCAGGCCGACGGTGGGACGCTGTTTCTTGACGAGATCGGCGATTTTCCGTTGGTTTTGCAACCTAAACTGCTGCGTTTCATCCAGGATAAAGAATACGAACGAGTGGGCGACCCGGTCACCCGCCGCGCCGATGTGCGCATCCTCGCGGCCACTAACCAGAACCTCGAAGACATGGTGCGCGACGGCCGTTTCCGTGAAGACCTGCTCTACCGCCTGAACGTCATCACCTTGCACCTGCCGCCACTGCGCGAGCGCAGGGAAGATATTCTGAACCTGGCCGATCGCTTTCTGGCCCGGTTCGTCAAGGAATACGCGCGTCCGGCTCGGGGCTTCAGCGACGAAGCCCGTGAAGCGCTGCTTGGCTACCGCTGGCCGGGGAACATTCGCGAACTGCGCAACGTTGTGGAGCGGGCAAGCATCATTTGTCCACAGGAACGGGTCGAGATCAGTCACTTGGGCATGGCTGAAACCCCGGTCAACAACGCGCCTCGGATCGGCGCTGCGCTGAGTCTGGATGAATTGGAAAAAGCCCACATCGGAGCGGTCCTCGCCACTGCAGATACGCTGGACCAGGCCGCCAAGACCCTGGGTATCGATGCCTCGACGTTGTACCGAAAACGCAAGCAGTACAACCTGTGAGCTGTCTCCGATGAGACTGGCGATGAAGTTGCGCACGCGGCTGTTTCTGAGTATTTCCGCACTGATCACCGTGGCGCTGCTTGGGTTGTTGCTCGGGCTGGTCAGCGTGATGCAGATGGCGAGTTCCCAGGAAGCGCTGATTCGCGATAATTTCGTCACGCTCGACCTGGGACTGAAATTGCGTCAGACCCTGGGCGATCAACTGATGATCATGCTCAGCGAGAAGCCGGATCCTGCAGCGTTCGAGGCGTCCAAGCAGCATTATTTTCAGTTGCTTGATGACGGCATTGTCCATGCCCAGGCTGGCGATGAGCGCCAGCACGGTTTCGAACAGGCCAAGACTGACTACCTGAGCTTTCTGCAGGCATACGACCTGTCCCGTGGCTCGCCGCAGGTGTTGAGTGGCAACAAAGAACTCACCGAAAAATTCAATGCGCTGCGCAATGCGTTGATCGTCGAGCAACAGCGTGCGCTGGATAACATCAATGCCACCGAACGGCAGGCTCGGGAGAGGGCGCTGCTGGTTGCCGGTCTGCTCGGGCTGGTGGGGTTGGCGGTGCTGATCATCGGCTTCGTCACCGCCCACGCAATCGCTCGACGTTTCGGTGCACCGATCGAGGCTCTGGCCCAAGCGGCGGACAACATCGGCCAAGGCAATTTCGAAGTGACGCTACCGATTTCCTCGGCCGTAGAAATGAACCAGCTGACCAAGCGCTTCGGGATCATGGCCGAGGCCCTGCGCGAGCATCAGGCCACCAATGTCGATGAACTGCTCGCAGGCCAGCAGCGTTTGCAGGCCGTGCTCGACAGTATCGACGATGGGTTGCTGATGATCGACCGCGAGGGACATCTGGAACACCTCAACCCAGTGGCGCAGCGTCAGTTGGGTTGGGACAGCGATCGTCTCGGTCAAGGTCTGGGTTCGGCGCTTGAGCGTCCCGAACTCGATGATCAGCTGCAACTGGTGCTGCGCGGCGGCACCCTGGAGCGGGCGCCTGAGGACCTGAGTGTCGAGGTCGACGGTGAATCGCGGTTGCTGACCTTTAGCCTGACGCCGGTCAGCCATACACAGGGGCATATTCTCGGCGCCGTGATGGTGCTGCATGACGTCACCGAACAGCGGGCGTTTGAACGGGTACGCAGCGAGTTCGTGCTGCGTGCCTCCCATGAATTGCGAACGCCGGTCACCGGGATGCACATGGCATTCGGCCTGTTCCGCGAGCGCGCGCACTTTGCCAAGGACTCGCGTGAAGCTGATCTGCTGGACACCGTGAATGAAGAGATGCAGCGCTTGATGCAGTTGATCAATGACCTGCTGAACTTCTCCCGCTACCAGAACGGATTGCAGAAACTCACGTTGGCGCCGTGCTCCATCGAGGATTTGCTGGAGCAGGCCCGGGCACGTTCTGCCGACCCTGCAGAAGAGCAGGGCATCGACCTGCTGGTGGAAGTGCAAGGGCCATTGCCGCGATTGCAGGCCGATCAGCCGCAGCTCGACCGGGTGCTCGATAACCTGATCGACAACGCTTTGCGCCACACCGCTTCCGGCGGGCAAATACGTTTGCAGGCTCGACGCCATGGGGATCGAGTGATTATCAGCGTCGAGGATAACGGCGAAGGCATTGCCTATGGCCAGCAGGGGCGGATTTTCGAACCCTTTGTACAGGTGGGTCGCAAGAAGGGCGGTGCCGGACTCGGTCTGGCACTGTGCAAGGAAATCGTGCAGTTGCACGGCGGTCGGATGGGTGTTTATTCGCGGCCGGGGCAGGGTACTCAGTTCTATATGGCGTTGTCGGTTTAAGCCGCAGCCGCTTCAGGCTTCGTCATCGAGACGTCGGGCGGCCAATCGGCGGCCACGGGTAATCAGCTCGATGAACTGCACCGCACTCAACGCATGGGCGAATAGCCAACCCTGACCGAACTTCACGCCTTCACTGCTCAGAAGCGCCGCCTGGGATTCAAGTTCGATACCCTCGGCAATCACCTTGAGTTGCAGGGCCTGGGCCATGTGAATGATGTGCGGAGCGACACCGCTACTCGCAGCGTCATGACCCAGCGCATCAATAAACGCCTTGTCGATTTTCAGGCAATCGACTGGCAGGGTTTGCAGATAGGCGAGGCTGCAATAGCCGGTGCCAAAGTCATCGATCAGCACTTGATGCCCGACATCCCGCAAGGCTTGCAGGTTTTCCCGGGCTACCACGACATCGATCAATCCCCGCTCGGTGACCTCAAAGGCAATTTGCTTTGCCGCGACGCGGTGCAAGGTCAGCAGTCGCGCCATTACCTGACCGATACGCGGCACCATGACGTCGCAGGCCGCCAGGTTGACCGATATGTACAGTTGCGGATTGGCCCGCAACAATTGACCCAGCTGCTCAAGTAAGCGTTGCAGGACGAAGTCGGTCATCTGGCGGATCTGGCCGGTGTTCTCCGCCATCGGGATAAACAGGTCGGGGCTGGTCAAGGTGCCGTCCGGTCTTCGCCAGCGCAGCAAGGCTTCTGCCCCAACACAGTTGCGGCTGTCGAGGTCGAAGATCGGTTGATACAGCACCTGCAATTCGCCTCGTCGTATGGCACCACTCAGTTCGGCGTCCAGCGACTGTCGCTGGCGCACCAGCAGAAGCACCAGAAAACCCACGCATAAGGCGAGTGCCAGGCTGGCCGGCAGCAACCACCACCAGACTGCGGGCACATGCATACCGGTACGCGGGCTGATCAGCACCAATTGGTATTCCGGATTGTTGGTGGGCATGCGGTAAATCAAGCGGGAATGCGTCACTTGTAGCGCGTCGAGGCTTTTCGGGGGCCAGGGTTCGGTTGGTGGCCAGACCTGCGAGACACCCAGTACCGGAATCGCGCGCGTACCGTGGTCGAGCACCACCAGCAGGCTGCTTCCCGGTGGCAAGTCCACCATGTCGGTCAAATGCCCGCGAGACGTCGCGACACGAAAATTGCCGCGTCCGAGCATCAGCGCGGCGCGGTTTTCATCGGGTTCGGTGGTGGTGTTCAGCCAGTAGCTGTAGGTCGGCCCCTTGATGTCTGGCGGCCTTATCATCGACAGCCCTTCCTGGCGGGGGCGGTTGGAACAGATCCGCGAGGCGTCCATATAAGCGGCTTCGTAAACGAAACGGTAATTGAAGCTGACCTGTTGCAAGGTCGCGATCATTTCGTCATCGCAGCCGCGTAACGGCTGGGCTTCCAGGTCGTCGAGGCTTTCACGCAACTGCCCGAAAAGTTGCTCCAGGCGAGCAAGGAAGCGCTCGCCCTGGGCATTCATTTCTTCGCTTTCGCTCTGCTCGACTTGATGCATGGCCACGAACAGGCTGCCGGCCATCAGGAGTGTCGCGCTCAAGGCAGCAGCCAGTATCGCCAAAAACCAAGGGCGAAAGAACCAACTACGTAGTGTCTCTCGAGCAGCAGGCATAGGGAATATCCGAAGAATTACCAATGAGTTATAGCTGCTGATTGGAAAAAAGCCCTGACCGTCGGGCGGGCGTCATTATTTTGTCTGGTTCAAGACTTGTAGAAGTGCCGCGGTTTGCGCATCCGGTGTGCCATCGAAACGTGACGGTCGGAAATGCATCTGGAAGGCCGCAATCACATGACGTGTCGCAACATCCAGTTCGCCAGTTTGCGGCGTGGGATAACCCGCGCGGGCCAGTTGTGCCTGAAACCAGCTGATGGTTGGCAGTTGTACTTCGAACTGTGCTTGCTGACGGGTTACGGCCTGCTCGTTCGGCCAGATGCCCAGGCCTTCGGCCGCCAGGCGTTTCCAGGGGAACGCCGGCCCCGGATCAAGCTTGCGCAGCGGGGCGATGTCGCTATGGCCAATGATGCTGCGAGGGTTGATGGCGTAGCGTTTGCTGATGTCCTTGAGCAGAACGATCAATGACTGGACCTGGGCTTCGCTGTAGGGATACCAGAAGCGTCCTCCGTTCGGGAGTTCCTTGAAACCCGGATTGGCGATTTCGATACCGATGGAGCTGGAGTTCAACCAAGTCCGGCCTTGCCATTCGCTTTCCCCGGCGTGCCAGGCTCGGAGGTTTTCATCCATTAGCTTGTAGATGGTGGCGCCCTTGTCGTCGCCAATCAGATAGTGGCTGCTGACGTCGCCGTGGGTCAGCAGTTGCAGCGAGCGCTCCAGTGACGCGGAGGTGTAGTGCACCACCACGA
Organism: Pseudomonas sp. LBUM1666; assembly: GCF_059695775.1. Taxonomy (NCBI): domain Bacteria; kingdom Pseudomonadati; phylum Pseudomonadota; class Gammaproteobacteria; order Pseudomonadales; family Pseudomonadaceae; genus Pseudomonas; species Pseudomonas sp. LBUM1666. The sequence continues at coordinate 51,123 of NZ_CP166789.1, forward strand.
ACTGAATGCGGTTGTCGTAATTGGCTGAAGGGTGACTTGTGTCGAACCGGGGGCCGCTGGCACAACCGGCCAACAGAATCAGAGACACGATGAGAGTTAGATATTTCATGGCAGAAGGCAATACACGCAAGACAGTAATGCAACAGTGTAACGTACTGCCTTGCGCGCAGACGGCCAACGCGAAGTTTTAAACAAAATGGAACAATTGACCTTCAGCCCAGTGCCACTTGGTTGCGGCCGGCATGTTTCGCGCGATATAGCGCCTGATCGGCTCTTTTAAGGACCAGATCGCTATGTTCGCCGGGCTTGAATGCAGTCAGACCCATGGAAATGGTGATGGTTACCGGCTCACCCTTGAAGTGGAAAGGACAGGCTTCGATCGAGGCGCGCAGCTTTTCCAGCAGTTTCGCACCAGCAGTTGGCACTGTGTCTGGCATCAACAGGACAAACTCCTCACCGCCGAACCGGGCAATGAAATCCGTCCCGCGCAGGCGCTTGCGTAGCACGCTGGCGATGATTTTCAGTACTTTGTCGCCCGCCAGGTGACCATAGTTATCGTTAATGCGTTTGAAATGGTCGAGGTCGAGCATTGCCAGCAACAGGGTGTTGCCGTGTTGCTGCCATTGGTTGATTTCGTGATCCAGCCGTTCGCTCCAGGCTGCCCGGTTAGGCAGACCGGTCAGCGGGTCGATCAAGGCTTTCTGACGTTGCTCTTCAAGATGCTCGCGGTAGCCCTGGGCTTCCTGCTCCATGTGCGCAACGCGTTCGGCCAGACCATGAAGGCGGGCTGCAACTTCCTGCTCACGCTCGTCACGCTGCTTCTGGTGCTGGTCCATGGTGCCGAGCAGGCCTTCCAGGTGGTTTTCCAGGACGTGTTTGAGATCGTCCAGGTCGGCGGCTTCCTGCATGCTGCTCTGCAAGCCGTCGACCTGCTCGCGGATCTGCGTATCCATCTCGCGTGCGGCGGAACGGTTGTCGGCATGGCCTTCGCTGGCGGCTTGCAAGTTGCTTTGGAACGACTCGAGGCGTTCGTTTAGCTGTTGCAAGTAGGCTTCGAATTCATGCTGGCCACTGTCGGTGATTGCCAGCATCAAAGTTGCCAGATCGTCGAGGATTGGCAGCAGTTCGTACCAATTCAAACCGTTTTGCAGGCGATCACGCATCGCTTCGGCTTGCGGACGATGACGCTCGGGCAGCGTCAGGTCGTCGAGCAGGCCCAGTAGCGTGTCTTCGATATGCTTGGCCACCGAGCTGTAGGACGGCTCGGGTGAGTCCGGCAGGGCGTAGAGAATATCTGGCTGGGGTTGTTCAGGATCGACGGTGGCCAACACCTGGGCCAGGGCCGGGGGCAGCGGCAGGCTGTCGAGATAGACCACCGGGGTCAGTTCGTCGGGATTGATTGCCGGTTGAGCCTGTATTTCTGGCTCGATGATTGATGGCGCGGGTTCTTCTGGATGCTCTATGTCCGGTTGCGGTTGCGGTTGCGTCTCTGGAGTCTGGGCGCGTGCTCGCTCCGGCTCAAGCACCGGCGGGACAAACGCTACAACTGCAGGAGAAGGCGCTGCTGCGGGCGGAGCCTCGATCGTCGGTGACTCGGATGCAGTAGCGGGCGCGGCAACTTGTGCGACCGCCACTTGCGGCTTATTGATCTCTGGCGCGAGATCGACAGTTACCTGCGGTGTCTCGGCATGAGGCACAGCAACCGCTTCGGCTGGCTGCGGGGCGGGCGTCGGGAAGGTGCCGGAGGCAACCTGTAATGCCACTTCATCCGTTTCACGGCTACCAAACAGTCGCTGCAGCAAACCAGGGCGGCCGGGTTCTGCCGGGTTTTCAAGCTGATTCAGGGCTTTGCCTTGCAGGCCGCTCAGTTCGCTGAGCAGCAACGGAATTTCGCGCGCCTGCCCGACTCTTGCATCCAGATGCTTGGCGAAGTTTTTCAGAGGCCGGCTTACTTCGCGGGGCAGCGGTAATGTTTGCAGCTGCGAGACCAGCGCGGTCAATGCAGCGCTGGTCTGATTAACCCGGGTTTCCCGGCGTTGTTCGGAGTCGAGAACGGCTTTTTCCAGACGCGGAAGCAGGGCTGCCAGGCCGGCGTCCATGTCGTCGGTACGCACGACTTCGCGCATTTCCTTCATGCACTGGTCAACGGCGCGGTCGGTGCCCTCGGCTGCCAGCGTGCTGCGCACCAGGCCACGACGCAGCAGGTCGATTCGGGCGTCCCATCGACGTTCGAGTTTTTCCTGTTGTTCGATGCTTTTGAGGTATTTCTCTTTCCAGCGCTGTGCTTCGTCGCTCATTCATGGGATCCGCGAGGGGCAGGACTCAACGCGGGCAATGCATCGGCCGTGAGCGAACCCGGCAGACGAATCTCTACCGCGACCGGCAGGTGATCGGAAATGGGTTGTGCCAGCACCTCGACCTTTTCAAGGGTCAGGGTGGGGCTCAGCAGAATATGGTCCAGACAGCGCTGCGGGCGCCAGCTAGGGAAAGTTGCTTCCAGTTGCGGCGCGAGCAGGCCGAGGTCACGCAGCGGGGAGTTTTGCAGTAAGTCACTGGCGTGGGTATTCATGTCGCCCATCAGCACCTGGTGTTTGTAACCGCCGATCAACTCGCGGATGTAAGCCAGTTGCATGCTGCGGGCTCGGGCGCCCAGCGCCAGGTGCATCATGACCACCACGAGCGCCTCAGGACCTTCGCCAAAGCGCACCAGAATCGCCCCGCGACCCTTGGGCCCCGGTAGCGGATGATCTTCAATCGCCCACGGGCGCAGGCGGCTGAGCACACCATTGCTGTGCTGGCCGAGGCGTCCGAGATTGCGATTGAGTTGTTGATACCAGTAGGGGAATGCGCCGAGCTGGGCCAGGTGTTCGACCTGGTTGACGTAGCCTGATCGCAGGCTGCCGCCATCGGCTTCCTGCAAGGCGACCAGATCGAAGTCGCCCAGCAGATTGCCGATCTTTTGCAGATTGTCGGCACGCCCGGTGTGCGGCAACAGATGCTGCCAGCCCCGGGTCAGGTAGTGCCGATATCGCTCGGTACTGATGCCGACCTGGATATTGAAGCTGAGCAAGCGCAGACGACTGTCTGCGGGCAGGCCCGTCGATTCCAGATGATGTTCGTTGACCCGCGGATCATGCAGGCCCACGACGCGTTCAGTACCCCAGCGGCGCATGGCAGTCGCCGCGCTTAGTTGGCAGCAGCCTTGTTAGCCGCTCGCTCTTTGTCGATCAGCTTGTCGGCCAGTTGCAATGCTTGCTCGGCACCGCCGGCAGAGCCCACGTCGAAGCGATACTTGCCGTTGACGACCATGGTCGGAACGCCGGAGATTTCATACTTTTTGGCCAGGTCAATGGCCTTGACGATCTGACCCTTGATGGCGAAGGAGTCGAAGGTGGCCAGGAACTTGTCCTTGTCTACGCCCTGAGTGGTCAGGAAATCTGCCATTTCATTCTTGTCGACCAGCTTCTTGTGTTCTTTCTGAATTGCGTTGAACACCGCAGCGTGAACCTTGTTTTCGACGCCCATGGCTTCAAGGGTCAGGAACATCTGGCCGTGTGCGTTCCATGGGCCGCCAAACATGGCAGGAATGCGGACGAAGTTCACGTCGGAAGGCAGTTTCTCAACCCATGGATTGATCACGGGTTCGAAAGCGTAGCAGTGCGGGCAGCCGTACCAGAACAGCTCCACCACTTCGATCTTGCCAGGCACAGCTACCGGGACGGGATTGGTCAGTTCGACATAAGGCGCCGCGGGTGCTTCGGCGGCCTGGGCAGTCATGCCGAACAGGCTGGCAGCGACGAGTGCGGCGCTGATGATCAGATTACGCATGCTTTACTCCTGGACAATTTTGGTCGCCTCGCGCGACCTGTTTTCAGACAGGTCCTGGCGGGCTTGAGTTCTGTAGTGTAACGGCAGCGGCCACAAAAAAGGGCGGCCTAAGCCACCCTTTTTATACTTGCTGCGACGGATTAATAGAGCGTTAACGTTGCTGGAGATGTCCACCCAACGCAACGCTCGATCCGCAGGCCTTAATGCAGGCCCTGAATGTAGCTGGAGACCGCGGCGATATCTTCGTCGCTCAGCTTTTTGGAGATGCTCTGCATCGGCTTGGTGTCGCCATCGTTGGTGCGGCCGGCTTCTTCCTTGCGGAAGTCGGTCAGTTGCTTGGCGATGTATTGAGCGTGTTGGCCGCCCAGGTGCGGGAAGCCGGCAGCTGCGTTGCCTGTACCATTCGGCGAGTGGCAGCCGGTGCAGGCTGGCAGGCCCTTGGCCAGATCGCCGCCGCGGAACAGTGCCTCACCGCGAGAAACGACTTTCGGGTCGGCGGCGCCAACGCTGCCTTTCTGACTGGCGAAGTAGGCGGAGATATCGGCCAGGTCCTGATCGCTCAGGTTGGTCAGCAGGCCGGTCATTTCCAGTACCGTGCGTTTGCCGGACTTGATGTCGTGTAGCTGCTTGTTCAGATAACGCTCGCCCTGGCCTGCCAGTTTCGGAAAGTTAGGCGCCATACTGTTGCCATCCGGGCCATGACAGGCGCCACATACTGCGGCTTTCGCCTGACCAGCAGTCGCATCACCTGCAGCATGGGCAATGCCGGAGATCCCCACGGTCAACAGCAGACTCACGATCAATTTGTTCATCAGCTAATCCAACTACGGCTAAGGGTTAAAGAGTTATGGGCCGGGATCACTCGCTCATCCACTGGATGATTGCTTGGTAATCCTCGGCACTGCAGTCCATGCACAAACCACGCGGCGGCATCGCCTTGAAACCCTGGGTCACGTGTTGCACCAGCGTCTCCATACCTTTCGCCAACCTCGGCGTCCAAGCTTCCTGATCGCCCTTTTTGGGCGCCATGGGTAGTTGGCCGGAATGACAGGCACCACAAACACGGTTGTACACAGCTTCCGGATCCTGTGTAGCCTGAGCGCTGTAAAGCGGCATCAAGACACCGGCAGCTAGCAGCCATTTCGTCATAAAACGACCTTTTCAGGGTTGAGAGCGTTCTGCGTTCTAGTGCGCAATCAAGGTCAATCGCTCTCGTGAACTTCATCCTACGCTGGGACAAAGCGCACACAAAATCTGCGGCATTATATACTGGCGTCACTGAAACGGAAACGACACTGCTCGCCGCGTCCATTCCCGGCGCCGCCCACATCGGAAATCCCATGCAACTCAAGAACCCCATCCTCGGCCTGTGCCAACAGTCCACCTTCATGCTCAGCGCTGCCAAAGTCGATCAATGTCCCGACGACGAAGGCTTTGAAGTGGCCTTCGCCGGGCGTTCCAACGCCGGCAAGTCCAGTGCGCTGAACACCTTGACGCACGCCAGCCTGGCGCGAACCTCGAAAACTCCGGGTCGCACGCAGCTCTTGAACTTCTTCAAGCTAGACGATGATCGTCGTCTGGTCGACCTGCCGGGGTACGGTTACGCGAAAGTGCCTATCCCGTTGAAGCTGCACTGGCAGCGTCACCTGGAAGCCTATCTGGGTGGTCGTGAGAGTTTGAAGGGGCTGATTTTGATGATGGACATCCGTCATCCAATGACCGACTTCGACCTGCTGATGCTCGACTGGGCTGTCGCCAGCGGCATGCCGATGCACATTTTGCTGACCAAAGCCGACAAGCTGACCTATGGCGCGGCGAAAAACGTCCTGCTCAAGGTTCAGGCAGACATCCGCAAGGGTTGGGGAGATGCGATCAGCATCCAACTGTTTTCGGCGCCAAAACGCATGGGCCTGGAAGACGCCTACACTGTACTGGCAGGCTGGATGGAGCTGGCGGACAAGGGCACCGAGCTCGCGGATTAATAAACTGCGGGCAAAAAAAACCCCGGACTTCTTATGGGGAGGGGGAAGTTCCGGGGTTCAAGTTCCGGACCGTTAGGGCGGGGTCCAGATATCTGCCAACACTTAACACAACATTAGGAGCATCGAAGGGCTTCACCACCCATTCAGTAACTCTGAGTGGCGATTCAGGAGATTAGTTCAGAATTTTTTAAAAAGCCTTTGGAATAGGCCATCGAATTTTCCGAACTAAGAGCCCTTCGGTCTTTCTGCCGCGGCACTATGCCGCAGCGGAAAACGCCTTTTCAGACGGTTCAGTGAGCCTCATCCCAGTTATTTCCTACACCAACCTCTACCAATAGCGGCACATCAAGCTTCGCTGCGTCGCTCATGTGCACGCGAATTTCATCGCGGACCTGATCGACCAAATCCTCACGCACTTCCAGAACCAATTCATCGTGCACCTGCAGGATGACTTTGGCGTCCATGCCTGATGCTGTCAGCCAGCTATCCACGGCAATCATGGCTTTCTTGATGATGTCCGCCGCAGTGCCTTGCATCGGGGCGTTGATCGCTGTGCGTTCGGCACCTTTGCGCAGGGCCGGGTTTTTCGCGTTGATTTCCGGCAGGTACAAGCGACGACCAAAGATGGTTTCGACGAAACCTTGTTCGGCGGCCTGGGCGCGGGTGCGTTCCATGTATTCCAGCACGCCTGGGTAACGGGCGAAGTAACGGTCGATGTAGGCCTGGGATTGCTTGCGATCAACGCCAATCTGTTTGGCCAGGCCAAACGCGCTCATTCCGTAGATCAATCCGAAGTTGATCGCCTTGGCGCTGCGCCGTTGGTCGGTGGTGACGTCTGCCAGTTCAACCCCGAAGACTTCCGCTGCGGTGGCTTTGTGCACGTCCAGATCGTTGCGGAACGCGTGCAGCAACCCTTCGTCCTTGGCCAGATGAGCCATGATTCGCAGTTCGATTTGCGAATAGTCCGCTGCCAGCAGCTTGTAGCCTTTGGGTGCGATGAACGCCTGACGAATCCGGCGCCCTTCGGCGGTGCGGATAGGAATGTTCTGCAGGTTTGGATCGCTGGACGACAAACGTCCGGTTGCCGCTACGGCCTGGTGGTAAGAGGTGTGAATTCGCCCGGTGCGTGGGTTGATCTGCTCTGGCAGGCGATCGGTGTAGGTGCTTTTCAGCTTACTCATCGAGCGGTACTGCATCAGCACTTTGGGCAGCGGGAAATCCTGTTCGGCCAGTTCCGCCAGCACGGCTTCGGCGGTGGACGCCTGGCCCTTGGCGGTTTTGCTGAGAATTGGCAGGCCGAGTTTTTCGTACAGGATTACGCCCAATTGCTTCGGCGAGCCGAGGTTGAATTCTTCCCCGGCAATGGCGAACGCCTCACGCTCGAGGGCGACCATTTTCTCGCCCAGCTCAACGCTCTGAATGCCCAGCAGGTTGGCATCGACCAGAGCGCCTTGGCGTTCGATCCGTGCCAGCACCGGCACCAACGGCATTTCGATATCGCTCAGAACCTTGCTCAGGCTTGGGATGGCATTGAGCTTTTCCTGCAGGGTTTGATGCAGGCGCAGCGTTACGTCGGCGTCTTCGGCGGCGTAAGGCCCGGCCAGTTCCAGGGAGATCTGGTCAAATGTCAGCTGTTTGGCGCCTTTGCCTGCGATGTCCTGAAAACTGGTAGTGGTGTGATTCAGGTACTTGAGCGCCAGGCTGTCCATGTCGTGGCGGGTCGCGGTGGAGTCCAGCACGTAGGATTCGAGCATCGTGTCGAAAGCGACGCCTTGTACGGTGATGCCGCAGCTCTGATCGCCACCGATGGCGCAGTTGGCCAGGATGTTCATGTCGAATTTGGCGTGCTGGCCGACCTTGAGTTTGTTCGGGTCTTCCAAAATTGGCTTCAGCGCGCGCAGCACGGTGTCGCGATCGAGCTGATCCGGCACGCCCATGTAGGAATGGGTCAGCGGGATGTAGGCCGCTTCGTTGGCTTGTACAGCGAAAGACAGGCCCACCAGTTGCGCCTGCTGCGCATCGATGCCGGTAGTTTCCGTATCGAAGGCAATCAGCTTGGCGTCGTTGAGCTTCTTCAGCCACAGGTCGAAATCAGCCTGGGTGAGGATCGTTGTGTACTTGAGTTCGGTATCGACGGCCGCTTCTTCAGCCACTGGAGCGACGACTTCCTGACCGGAACGCTTGGCGTCGCGCTGGTTATCTTCGAACCAGCTCTTGAACTCCAGCAAGGTATAGAGCTCGGCGAGCTTGTCGTGATCCGGCTTGCCCATTTGCAGGTCGTCGAGGCCGATATCCAGCGGCACGTCGATCTTGATGGTCGCCAGTTGATAGGAGAGGAACGCCATCTCCTTGTGCTCTTCGAGCTTGGCGGGCAGGGTTTTCGCACCACGAATCGGCAGGGTCGGGACAATGTCGAGCTGCGCATAGAGCTCGGTCAAGCCGCCGTTCACGCCGACCAACAGGCCGGAAGCAGTCTTCGGGCCAATGCCCGGAACGCCTGGAATGTTGTCGGAAGAATCGCCCATGAGTGCCAGGTAATCGATGATCTGCTCGGGAGCGACGCCGAATTTCTCCTTCACGCCCTCTACGTCCAGCGCGCTACCGGTCATGGTATTGACCAAGGTAATGTGGCCGTCGACCAGCTGCGCCATGTCCTTGTCGCCGGTGGAGATCACCACAGGGCGATCGGCCGCCGCGCTGCTGCGGGCCAGGGTGCCGATCACGTCGTCGGCTTCGACGCCTTCGACGCACAACAGTGGAAAGCCCAGGGCGATCACGCTCTGGTGCAGTGGCTCGATCTGAACACGCATGTCGTCGGGCATGCTCGGACGGTTGGCCTTGTATTCGGCGTACATGTCATCGCGAAATGTCCCACCCTTGGCGTCGAACACCACGGCGAACGGACTGTTCGGGTACTGCTTGCGCAGACTCTTGAGCATGTTCAGCACGCCTTTGACCGCACCGGTCGGCAAACCTTTGGACGTGGTCAGCGGTGGGAGGGCGTGAAAGGCGCGGTACAGGTAAGAAGAACCGTCCACCAGGACGAGGGGGGCTTGGCTCATGAGCAGGATCAACCTTTTCGGCGGGTCCGGCGCTAGAATAGCGGGACCGTTGACGACAAAGGGACAAGGTTATCATGCGCACACTAAATCGCTTGCTGCTGGCTGGCCTGTTTGCAATCGCTCCAATAGCCGTCATGGCGGCGGACGATGCACCGTCGTCAGACCCCGACGTCACCATTCGCACGGAAGGGGACAAAACGATCCAGGAGTACCGCCAAAACGGTTTCCTGTATGCGATCAAGGTCACCCCGAAGGGCGCACCGCCGTATTTTCTGGTGCGCGCGGACGGGACCGATGCAAACTTCATCCGCTCGGATCAGCCGGATATGCTGATTCCGTCGTGGAAGATCTTTGAGTGGAAGTAGTTTCTTAATTTCAATCGGCGCTGGCTCAAGCAGCGGCGCCCGTACTGGCAGTTCAAACATGTCTGTGTTCACCCCGCTGGCTCGGCCCGAGCTGGAAACCTTTCTCGCCCCTTACGGGCTCGGCCGCCTGCTTGATTTCCAGGGGATTGCCGCTGGTAGCGAAAACACCAATTTCTTTATCAGCCTGGAGCAGGGCGAATTTGTCCTGACCCTGGTTGAGCGTGGTCCCGTTCAGGAGATGCCGTTCTTCATAGAACTGCTCGACGTGTTGCATGACGCCGACCTGCCAGTGCCTTATGCCTTGCGCACCACCGACGGCGTCGCCTTGCGCGAACTGGCCGGCAAACCTGCGCTGTTGCAGCCACGTCTGGCTGGCAAGCACATCAAGGAAGCCAACGCGCAGCATTGCGCTCAGGTGGGCGAGTTGCTCGGCCATCTGCATCTGGCGACCCAGGCCAACATGATCAAGCGCAAGACCGATCGGGGCCTGGACTGGATGCTGGAAGAGGGCACGCAGTTGCTGTCGCACCTCAATGCCGAGCAAAGCGATCTGTTGCAACGGGCGCTGGACGAAATCACACAGCAGAAGACGAAAATTCTGGCGCTGCCGCGAGCCAATATCCACGCCGACCTGTTCCGCGATAACGCGATGTTTGAAGGCACGCACCTGACCGGGTTGATCGACTTCTATAACGCGTGTTCGGGGCCGATGCTCTACGACGTGGCGATCGCCTTGAACGACTGGTGTTCGGACGAGAGCGGGTTGATCGACGGACCGCGGGCGAGGGCGTTGCTTGGCGCTTATGCAGCGCTGCGACCGTTCACGGCGGCCGAGGCGGAGTTGTGGCCGACCATGCTGCGGGTGGCGTGTGTGCGGTTCTGGTTGTCGCGGTTGATCGCCGCCGAGTCGTTTGCCGGGCAGGACGTGCTGATTCACGATCCGATGGAGTTTCAGCAGCGTCTGGCGAAGCGTCAGAAGGTCAACACGCCGCTGCCGTTCGCCCTATAAATGCCACTAAGGTAAGACGGGGATCACTGCAATCCCTGTGGGAGCGAGCTTGCTCGCGATAGCGGCGGGACAGTCAACATTGATGCTGAATGTTATTGCGCCTTCGCGAGCAAGCTCGCTCCCACAGGTTTTGTGTCAGTTACAACGACTCCAGACACCCAGCCAAATCATTCCCCAATTTTTCCAGCACCTGCTCATACCCCTGAGCGGTCGCCGGCGTGTACCCGCCCAGCGCGTCCAGTTCTGCCAGCTTCACCGGCAGACCCGCCACCAGGGTTTCCGCCAGGCGCGGACGCAGAGGCGGTTCGCTGAACACGCAAGTTTTGCCGACTTCCTGCAATCGTGTGCGCATCGCCGCGACGTGCTGGGCGCCGGGTTGGACCTCGGCGGCGACGCTGAATACGCCGGCGTGCTTGAGGCCGTAGGCGTCTTCAAAGTAGTCGAAGGCCTCGTGGAATACGAAGTACGGTTTGCCCGCGATGCCGGCCAGGCGCGCCTTCAAGCGAAGATCCATTGCATCCAGACGCTCATCGAACGCCTTGAGGTTGCTCTGATAACGCGCGGCATTGGCCGGATCGGCTGCACTCAAGTCAGCAGCCATTTTTGTGGCGATGACACGGGCGTTGACCGGCGAAAGCCACAAGTGCGCGTCCAGGCTGCCGGGACGGTGATCGTGATCATGCTCATCGGCTTCTTCTGCGTGGGAGTGGCTATCTTCGGCGAAATGTCGCAGTTTCAGGCCCGGTAAATCCTGCACGGCGACGCTGGGCAGCGTACGACCATTCAGCACGCGGGGCAGGAAACCTTCCATGCTCGGACCGATCCAGTAAACCAGATCCACCGATTGCACCTTCCGTACGTCGGATGGGCGCAAGGCATAGTTATGAGGCGAGGCGCCGGGCGGCAGCAAGACTTCCGGAATTGCCACGCCGTCCTGCACCGCCGCGGCGATCAGCTGTAGAGGCTTGATACTGGTGAGAACTTTGACTTCGGCGTGAGCTGAACCCATCAGCAGAAAACTTGCGACAAATGCGACAAAGATAGAAAAAAGTCGGGACACGATGACCACTCGAAGAGGCGAGAACGGGTAACATAATAACGTCTCTCACAAAACTCGTCGCCGCTCATGCCTAAAACACCGATTGCCAGCCGTCCCCACGACCACTCTCATTGCGTCCATAGCGCATTGTCTGAGGCCGATGCTCTGTGCGCACGTCAAGGCCTGCGCCTGACCGCATTGCGCCGGCGGGTGCTGGAACTGGTGTGGCAAAGTCACAAACCGTTGGGTGCCTACGACATTCTCGCGGTGCTCAGCGAGCAGGACGGCCGCCGTGCGGCGCCGCCGACCGTGTACCGTGCGCTGGACTTCCTGCTGGAAAACGGCCTCGTACACCGCATCTCCTCGCTGAACGCCTTCGTCGGCTGCAATCACCCGGGGCACGCCCACCAGGGCCAGTTCCTGATTTGCCGCGAATGCCACGCCGCCATCGAGCTCGAACAGAAATCCATCAGCGACGCGATCATCAGTAGCGCCAAGGATGTCGGATTTGTCGTCGAGGGCCAGACCGTTGAAGTGGTCGGCCTCTGCTCGGGTTGCCAGGGGGTTTGATGAGCAACGCGCTGATCCGCCTCGAGCAGGTTGCCGTCACCTTTGCCGGGCAAAACGTGCTGGATAACATCGAGCTGAGCGTCGAGCCGGGGCAGATCGTTACCCTGATCGGCCCTAACGGCGCCGGCAAGACCACGCTGGTGCGCGCTGTACTCGGTCTGTTGAAACCGGACAGCGGCAGCGTGTGGCGCAAGCCGAAACTGCGGGTCGGTTACATGCCGCAAAAACTTCACGTCGATCCGACGCTGCCGCTGTCGGTGCTGCGCTTCTTGCGTCTGGTGCCGGGCGTGGACCGCGCCATGGCCTTGGCGGCACTCAAGGAAGTCGGCGCCGAACAGGTGATCGACAGTCCGGTGCAAAGTGTTTCCGGTGGCGAAATGCAGCGGGTGCTGCTGGCCCGGGCATTGCTGCGTGAGCCGGAACTGCTGGTGCTCGACGAACCTGTGCAAGGCGTCGATGTGGCCGGTCAGGCCGAGCTCTACAGCCTGATCACGCGATTGCGTGACCGCCACGGCTGCGGCGTGTTGATGGTGTCCCACGATCTGCACCTGGTGATGAGCACCACCGACCAAGTGGTCTGCCTCAACCGCCACGTTTGCTGCTCCGGGCATCCCGAGCAGGTCAGCGGTGATCCGGCTTTCGTCGAGCTGTTCGGAAAGAACGCACAAAGCCTGGCGATTTATCACCACCATCACGACCACGCCCATGACTTGCATGGCTCGGTGGTCAGCGCGGCCCCGTCAGCCCCTACCCACGTTCACGGAGATAGCTGCAAGCATGGCTGATTTTCTGCTCTACGCCCTGCTTGCAGGTCTGGCCCTGGCATTGGTCGCGGGCCCGCTGGGTTCGTTCGTGGTCTGGCGGCGCATGGCCTATTTCGGCGACACCCTTTCGCATGCCGCTTTGCTCGGCGTGGCGCTGGGTTTTCTGCTGGATGTCAGCCCGACCGTTGCGGTCACCGTAGGCTGCCTGCTGTTGGCGGTGTTGCTGGTGACCTTGCAACAGCGCCAACCACTGGCGTCCGACACGCTTTTGGGAATTCTCGCACCGAGCACGCTCTCTTTGGGTTTGGTCGTACTAAGCTTCATGCACGAAGTGCGGATCGACCTGATGGCTTATCTGTTCGGCGACTTGCTGGCGATCAGCCCGACCGATCTGGCCTGGATACTCGGCGGCAGCGCGGCCGTTCTGGCCTTGCTGGTGACGTTGTGGCGGCCATTGCTGGCAATCACGGTGCACGAAGAATTGGCCAGGGTTGAAGGTCTGCCGGTGGCGGCATTGCGCTTGACCCTGATGTTGCTGATCGCTGTGGTGATCGCGGTGGCGATGAAAATCGTCGGTGTGTTGCTGATTACGTCCTTGCTGATCATCCCGGCGGCTGCGGCACAACGTCACGCCCGGTCACCGGAGCAGATGGCACTGGGCGCGAGCCTGCTGGGTATGCTCGCGGTCTGTGGCGGGCTGGCGCTGTCGTGGTTCAAAGACACCCCGGCGGGCCCATCGATTGTTGTGACGGCCGCCGCACTGTTTCTGCTGAGTTTTGTCCTGCCCCGTCGAGGGGTGTAGACTTGCTCGTTTTTTGCGCAAATAGAGAGTCGCAGGAATGAAGCTGTTAGCCTCCCGTTATCTGCTCCTTGTCGCATTTTCGCTGCTACTGGGCGCTTGCCAAAGCACGCCACCGGCTGCCACCGAGGCTACCGGTGCACGGGCTACGGCGATCGCGCAGCTGCAACAAAGCCTAGCCAGCAGCGAACTGGCGACTGCCGAAGATCAACTCGCTGCCTTGCAGGCCGAGTCGCCCAACGATCAATCCCTTGAGCAATACCAGCGGCAACTGGCCGAAGCCTATCTGCGCCGCAGTCAGATCGTGCTGCAAAAGGGCGATGTGAATGCGGCTGCCACGGCGCTGAGCCGCGCCAGGGCGTTGATGCCCAAGGCTCCGGCGCTGACCGGCGGGGTCAACAATGCCATCGTTGATGCCCGCAAAGCTGAACTGGATAGAGCCGAAGCTGCGCTCATGGCTGCGGAAGCCAAACCTCAAGCCAAGGTGATCGATCCGACGGCTGAAAGCACGACGATTGCGCTGAACCTCACCGATATGACGAAACTTCGCCGCCAACTGGATGCGATCGCCGCTGATGTCGTGAACTACCAATGCGACGTGAGTATTCAGGCGCCACGCACCCAGGATTTCCCTTGGTTGTCGACTTTGCTGACCAAACGCGTGAAGAAACTCGATTCGGATTTTGATCTGAATCTGGAGAAGCAGGTTCTGCGCAACGTGCCGGCGCAGATGGTTCTGAGTCCGCGCAAGCCTTAAAAGCATCGCGAGAAGGCTCGCTCCCACATGAGACCGCGTTCTTTTGAACAACCCGGTCAACTGTGGGAGCGAGCCGGCTCCGGGCGGCGTTCCGACGATGGCGTCCGCGCTATCAACAAGGAACTTCAGGCCGGAATCGCCTTGGCCTTAGGCTCCCTGTCCCACACCCGATGCTGCCCAATCGCGGCAAAAAACGGTTTGATCAACTTCGCATCCGCCCCCACGATCAACCCCGCGTCAGCCTCGAGCTTCAACACATCCAGCAACTGTTTGGCCTCGCCCTGCAGCGCAATCGCCTTCAAGTGCTTGTACGCCTCCAGCACGTAATGCAGCGCCACGCCGTCACTGCTCAACGCCTTGATCGACGCCGCGCCACCGGGCACAAACACCGCATCGAACGCCACTGAAGGCGAGCCTTCCATCGACGCATCGACCGGCAATGCTTTGCCATCGGCGGTGGTCACCGGAGCAGACGTCGGGCCGAGCAGTTTGGCGTGCGCACCTTCGGCTTTCAGCGCGTTTTTCATGGCATCAATCGCTGCACCATCAACGCCATTGGCTGCCAGGATCGCCACTTTGCGGGTTTTGATATCCGCCGGCAGCAAGTTGGCCTGACTCAGGGCCGGCGAGTTATCCAGTGAGGTCTTACGCACCTCGACCGTCCCGGCCTTCGGCGCAGGCAGGCCCAGGTTTTGGGCCACACGCTTGGCCAGATCCAAGTCGATGTTGGCCAGGATCTCATTGACCTGTCGTTCACGAATAAACGCTCGCTCAACCTTGCCCAGCTCGAAGCTGTAAGCCGAGATGATGTGCTCCTGCTCGTGCTTGCTCATGCTGTGGAAAAACAGCCGCGCCTGGGAGAAGTGGTCGCTGAATGATTCGCTGCGCTGACGGATCTTGTTGGCGTCGATGCGCTCTGGATAACTTTCAAAGCCACCATCTTGTGCTGCCGGCGGCGTTTCTTTCGGCCAACCGCTATCAATGGAGTTCGGCTCGTAGGACGCGCGACCCTTGTCGATGGTGGAGCGATGCAACGCATCCCGTTGACCATTGTGGAACGGTGCCACCGGGCGGTTGATCGGGATCTCGTGAAAGTTCGGCCCACCGAGTCGGCTGATCTGCGTATCGGTGTAGGAAAACAATCGACCCTGCAGCAATGGATCGTTGGAAAAATCGATCCCCGGCACGATATGCCCAGGGCAGAAGGCGACCTGTTCGGTTTCGGCGAAGAAGTTATCGGGGTTACGGTTGAGGGTCATCTTGCCCAGTGGGGTGATCGGTACCAGTTCTTCCGGGATCAGCTTGGTCGGGTCGAGGATGTCGAAGTCGAATTTATGTTCGTTCTCCTCCTCGATGATCTGTACGCCCAGTTCCCATTGCGGGTAGTCGCCCATCTCGATCGACTCCCAGAGATCGCGACGGTGGTAATCCGTGTCTTTACCGGCGAGTTTTTGCGCTTCATCCCACACCAGCGAACAGGTACCGGCAGTGGGGCGCCAGTGGAATTTGACGAAGCGCGATTTACCTTCGGCGTTGATCAGGCGGAAGGTGTGTACGCCGAAGCCTTGCATGCTGCGCAGGCTTTTCGGGATCGCCCGGTCGGACATGGTCCAGATCACCATGTGCGCCGACTCCGGTACCAGAGAGACAAAATCCCAAAAGGTATCGTGAGCTGAACCGCCGGTGGGTATCTCATTGTGTGGCTCGGGTTTCACTGCGTGCACGAAGTCAGGAAACTTGATTGCATCCTGAATGAAAAACACCGGCATGTTGTTGCCCACCAGGTCGAAGTTGCCTTCGTCGGTGAAAAACTTCACCGCGAAACCTCGTACGTCCCGCACGGTATCGCCCGACCCACGAGGGCCCTGCACCGTGGAGAAGCGAACGAAGACCGGGGTTTTTTGGCTTGGGTCTTGTAGGAACCCGGCCTTGGTCAGCACGGAATGGGTTTCATAGCTCTGGAAGTAACCGTGAGCACCGGTGCCGCGGGCATGGACGATGCGCTCGGGAATGCGTTCATGGTCAAAGTGCGTGATCTTTTCACGCATGATGAAATCTTCCAGCAACGATGGCCCGCGGGCGCCGACCTTCAACGTGTTCTGGTTGTCCGAGACTTTCACGCCCTGGTTGGTGCGCAGGGCCTGTTCAGTGGCGTCGGAGCGAAATGGCTCCAGGCTGTCGAGCTTGGCATTGGTGTTACTGCGGTCCGGGGTATCGGTTCCGGCCAGTGCACTTTTGGTTGCAGCAGGCTTTTTAGTACTCATCAGACAAAACTCCTCGTTGCGATTCCCGCCGTAGCCAGGACTCTTGAGCAATACCCCTGGCACGGACCGGGGGCGTTTTCGAGTTGCCTAATTAGTGACTGATGACGTTTTGCGCCGTTCCTTTTTTCTAACCTTTGATCGCGTTATTGCCAAATGGAAGGTTGAATGCGGAATAAATGCTAATAACCTCTATACGGACAGGCTAAAATGCGCGCCCGGCTAACCGCTGATCCTTTTCCAACGCGCCCCACAAGGTTCGCTACGTGATCGAGTTTCAAAACGTCCACAAAACCTACCGCGTCGCCGGTAAGGATATTCCCGCCCTGCATCCGACCAGTCTGACGATTGAGAACGGTCAGGTCTTCGGTCTGATTGGTCATTCCGGTGCGGGAAAAAGTACCCTGCTGCGCCTGATCAATCGCCTGGAAGAGTCCAGTGGCGGCAAGATATTCGTCGACGGCGAAGAAGTCACCGCGCTCGACGCCAACAGCCTGCGACGCTTCCGTCAGCAGGTCGGGATGATTTTCCAGCACTTCAACTTGCTGGCGTCCAAGACCGTGGCCGATAACGTCGCGCTGCCACTGACCCTGGCCGGTGAACTGTCGCGCAGCGACATCGACCGGCGTGTGGCCGAATTGCTGAAGCGGGTCGGCCTGTCCGACCACGCCAAGAAGTACCCGGCGCAATTGTCCGGTGGCCAGAAGCAGCGCGTCGGCATTGCCCGCGCCCTGGCGACCAAGCCGAAAATCCTGCTGTGCGACGAAGCCACCAGCGCACTGGACCCGCAGACCACTGCGTCGGTCCTGCAATTGCTGGCCGAGATCAATCGCGAACTGAATCTGACCATCGTGTTGATTACCCACGAGATGGACGTGATCCGCCGGGTCTGCGACCAGGTCGCGGTGATGGACGCTGGCGTGATCGTCGAGCAAGGTTCGGTGGCCGAGGTGTTCCTGCATCCGAAGCACCCAACCACCAAGCGCTTCGTGCAAGAAGACGAGCAGATCGACGAAAGCGAGCAGCGCGACGACTTCGCTCATGTTCCAGGCCGCATCGTGCGTCTGACCTTCCAGGGCGAAGCGACCTACGCGCCATTGCTGGGTACCGTCGCCCGGGAAACGGGTGTGGACTACAGCATCCTGGCCGGTCGTATCGATCGCATCAAAGACGTCCCTTACGGGCAACTGACCCTGGCCGTTACCGGTGGCGACATGGAAGCGGCGTTCGGCCTCTTCACGGCAGCTGACGTCCATATGGAGGTTCTGCGCTGATGGAATCGTACGACGCATTTATTGAAGCGGCTAAAGAGTTCTTCAAAAACATCGATTGGGCGGAAATCGGCCTGGCCACCAGCGACACGATGCAGATGCTCGGTGGTTCGCTGCTGTTCACCATCCTGCTCGGCCTGCCGTTGGGGGTGCTGTTGTTCCTGTGCAGCCCGCGCCAGTTGCTCGAAAACCGCGTGGCCTATGGGCTGATGTCGCTGATGGTGAACATCCTGCGTTCGCTACCCTTCATCATCCTGCTGATCGTGATGATCCCGTTCACCGTGCTGATCACCGGCACTTCGCTCGGCGTCGCCGGTGCGATTCCACCGCTGGTGGTGGGCGCCACGCCGTTCTTCGGGCGACTGGTGGAAACCGCTCTGCGTGAAGTGGATCGCGGCATCATTGAAGCGACCCAGGCCATGGGCGCAACCACCAAGCAGATCATCCTCAACGCCTTGCTGCCAGAAGCCCGTCCGGGCATTTACGCGGCGATTACGGTGACGGCTATTACACTGGTGTCCTACACGGCGATGGCCGGTGTGGTCGGTGCCGGTGGATTGGGCGACTTGGCGATCCGTTTCGGCTACCAGCGTTTTCAGACCGATGTGATGATCGTCACCGTGGTGCTGTTGCTGGTGCTGGTGCAGGTTCTGCAAATGGTTGGCGACAAACTGGTCGTACACTTCTCCAGAAAATAAACAGTTCTCGTAAACAAGACATGAGCCGGCCATTCGCTGGCAGGCGCCAA
This sequence comes from Pseudomonas sp. LBUM1666, assembly GCF_059695775.1. NCBI lineage: Bacteria > Pseudomonadati > Pseudomonadota > Gammaproteobacteria > Pseudomonadales > Pseudomonadaceae > Pseudomonas > Pseudomonas sp. LBUM1666. Next base: position 69,578 of record NZ_CP166789.1, read on the forward strand.
ACGGGCGCCCACAAGGAGTTAGCTGAATGAAAAAACTACTCGTAGCGCTCGCAGCAGTTGCAGCGTTCTCTGCTCAGGCCAATGAAACCCTGACCGTCGCGGCTACCCCGGTCCCGCACGCAGAAATCCTCGAATTCGTTAAACCGGCCCTGGCCAAAGAAGGCGTGGACCTGAAGGTCAAAGTCTTCACTGACTACATCCAGCCGAACGTGCAGGTGGCCGAAAAACGTCTGGACGCCAACTTCTTCCAGCACCAGCCGTACCTTGATGAATTCAACAAGGCCAAGGGCACCAACCTGGTGGCCGTTGCCGGCGTGCATCTGGAACCGCTGGGCGCTTACTCCAGCAAGTACAAAGCGCTGACCGAGTTGCCAGGTGGCGCCAACGTAGTCATCCCGAACGACGCCACCAACGGCGGCCGTGCGCTGTTGCTGTTGGCGAAGGCTGGCCTGATCAAGTTGAAGGATTCGAACAACATCCTCGCGACCGTCAAGGACATCACCGAGAATTCCAAGGACCTGAAATTCCGTGAACTGGAAGCCGCGACCATCCCGCGCGTGCTGACCCAGGTCGACCTGGCGCTGATCAACACCAACTACGCGCTGGAAGCCAAGCTTGATCCGTCCAAGGACGCGCTGGTCATCGAAGGCAACGACTCGCCTTACGTGAACATCCTCGTTGCCCGTCCAGACGACAAGGATAGCGAAGCGATGAAGAAGCTGATTGCTGCCCTGCACAGCCCGGAAGTGAAAGCCTTCATCCTCGAGAAGTACAAAGGTGCGGTATTGCCGGCGTTCTGATCCGACAGCAATAAAAAAACGGGGACGCATTGATTGCGTCCCCGTTTTTTTATGCCTGAAACACAGTCCCTTGTGGGAGTGAGCCTGCTCGCGATAGCGGTGTATCAGTCGACATAGATGTTGAATGTACCGACGCCATCGCGAGCAGGCTCGCTCCCACAAGGGGATGGGGTGCTTACTTGCGGTTAAGCATCACCGGCAACTGCGCCACCAATTTCACGTTGTTCAACGGTGCGCGAATGAACCCACGCTGCGTTCCGTCCGGCCCGATCACCGCCAGGTTGCCGCTGTGATCGACGGTGTAATTCGGCTTGCTGGTGTCCGCCGGAATGAACGGAATGCTCACCGCGTTGGCCAGTTTCTGAATGTCTTCAACCGACGAAGCCGTCAGCCCTTGGAACTGCGGATCGAAGTAGCCCAGGTACTGCTTGAGCTGCTGGGGCGTATCGCGATTCGGGTCGACGCTGACCAGAATGATCTGCAACTTGGCCACAGCCTCTGGCGGCAGTTCGCTCTTGATCTGACGCAGCTGGGCGAGGGTGGTCGGGCAGATGTCGGGGCAGAAGGTGTAGCCGAAGAACAGCAGCGACCATTTGTCTTTCAGCTCGTTGACCGCCACCGGTTTGCCGTTCTGGTCGGTCATCGTCACGTCCGGCAGGTTGCGGCTTTGCGGCAGCAGAATGATCCCGGCATCGATCAGAGCGGTCGGGTCGCCCTGGCCTTTGCCGGACAGCACTTTGTTGATGGTCAGGCCCAGGACCAGCGCGATCAGGGCGACGAGGATGAAGATGGTTTTCTGGGTTCGAGTCATAGGTTCAACAGTAAGTAGTGGTCTACGAGCAGCGCGATAAACAGCAGGAACAAGTAGTAAATAGAGTACTTGAACGTGTTGATCGCCGCGTGCGGCCGAGTGCCACGGTACAGCACCACGGCCCATTGCAGAAACCTCGCGCCAAGTCCCAGCGCGCAAATCAGGTAGAGCACGCCGCTCATGTGGATCACGTACGGCATCAGGCTCACGGCCAGCAGCGCAAAGGTATAAAGCAGGATGTGGACCTTGGTGTAGTGCTCGCCATGGGTCACCGGCAGCATCGGAATGTCAGCCTTGGCGTATTCCTCTTTGCGGTGAATGGCCAGCGCCCAGAAGTGCGGCGGGGTCCAGGCGAAGATGATCAACACCAATAGCAAGGGTTCGGCGCTGACGTGGCCGGTGGCGGCGGTCCAGCCGAGCAGTGGCGGGGCGGCGCCGGCCAGGCCTCCGATGACGATGTTTTGCGGCGTCGCGCGTTTCAGGAAACCGGTGTAGACCACCGCATAGCCGAGCAGCGAGGCCAGGGTCAGCCACGCCGTCAGTGGATTGGTGAACGCCAGCAGTATGGCTTGCCCAAGCACCGCCAATACCAAGGCAAACGTCAGCGCGGCCGCTGGCGACACCCGGCCTTCGGCCAGGGGACGTTTGTGCGTGCGGGCCATGACCGCATCGATGCGTCGGTCCACCACATGATTCACCGCCGCCGCACCACCGGCACACAAGGCGATCCCCAGATTGCCGAACACCAGCACCGTCCACGGTACCCCGGCGCGGGTCGCGAGGAACATGCCGACCAGCGAGGTGATGAGCATCAGCACCACCACTTTCGGCTTGGTCAGCTCCAGGTAGTCACGCCAGATCGCCTGACTGTGACGTGCGCCGATCAGAGTCGCCATGGCATCTCTCCTTTTATTGTTATGGGCCCGGCTGAGTGTTTGCGCGGGCTGAAGCGCCAGCGCGCAGGGGGTTGTTGCTTGACCCGAACCAGACTGGTTCGCGCGTGATAATTAACCAGCACCATCGTCAGCAACAGTGCCGCGCCGCCCGCGTTATGCGCGACGGCCACTGGCAGCGGCAGGTGAAACAGCACATTGCTGATGCCGAGGGTGATTTGCGCGGCGAGTGCAATCAGCACCAGCCCCGCCAAGCGAGTCATGCCGACCACCTTCAGTTGCCAGGCCAGGCCGAGCAACACCAAGGTCACCAGCAACGCGCCGATGCGGTGAGTCAGATGAATTGCCGTGCGGGCATCACTGTCCAGTTGCCCACCGAGGTAATTGGGGCCGATGTGTTGGGTCAGGTGAAAACCGTTGGCGAAATCAGCCGGCGGCAGCCACTGTCCATGACAGGTCGGGAAGTCGATACAGGCCACCGCCGCGTAGTTGGAACTGACCCATCCACCCAAGGCAATTTGCAGGATCACCAGCAGCAACCCGGCGGTCGCCCAGTGCTGCAAACGCCGTGGCACGGTCAGCGCTGGCAACACGCCGGACAATCGCAACGTCAGCAAAAACAGCAGGCTTAACGTCGCAAAACCACCAAGTAAATGCCCGGTCACCACTTGTGGCCAGAGCTTGAGCGTTACCGTCCACATGCCGAATGTCGCTTGGGCAATCACCACCGCCAGCAGAAACAACGGCAACTTCACCGGCTGACCTGGGTGACGACGATGAACCCAGGCACGACCGGCCAGCACCGAGATCAGCAGCCCCAGCGTGCCAGCGAAGTAGCGGTGAACCATCTCGTTCCAGCCCTTATGGGCTTCGACGGGAGCGTCGGGAAAATGCAGTTCGGCATGGGCCAATTGAACTTCGCTTTTCGGCACGCTGATAAAGCCATAGCAACCCGGCCAGTCCGGGCAACCGAGCCCGGCGTGGGTCAGGCGGGTGTAGGCGCCGAGCAACACCACAATCAGTGCCAGCAAAGTGGCAAACAGCGCGAGGCGAAATCCAGGTTTGGCCATGACGATGCCCTTATCCGATGTTCGACAGTTTCAGCAAATGGCGCAGGTCGTTGAGCAGATCCTTACCCTTCACCGTCGGGTCGTAGCGCAGCACCAGATTGCCATGTGGATCGATGATCCACAGCTGCGGCACAGCCTTGTCGCCGGCAGTTTTTTGGAAGTCGGTCAGGCTCAGTGGATAGCGCTGCAATTGAGGATACTCGCGCGTCAGCTTGGCGTCGTATTCGCTGCTCAGCGGTTGTGCCGCGGCCAAGGCATGACTGGCGCGCCCGGCATCACGGCCGAGGCCGATCTGGATTTGCCGCGCCAGGTACACCAGTTGCTGGCAGTCCACCGAGCAATCCTTGGGCGCGGTCACCAGTATCTGCCAACGATCCTCCTGCGCCTGCACGCCGAGGTCGGCGCGGGTCTGGCCGTTGCCGATCAGTTCGCCGTGATAGCTGCGACCTTCCGGCACCCAGAACTGCAACTTGTACATGCCGGTGGCGAGGATCATCGGACCGATCACCCCAAGCAGGATCAGCAGCAACTGCAAGCGCCCTTTACGCCGACTCGCCGGCGTTTTCGCCTCAGACATGCTGGGTGGATTCATGGCCGCTCCCATGGTGTTTCTCCTTTGCGTTGTGCCAGCCGAGATAGAGATAGAGGCCGAACAGGGCGATCGACATGGCGAACCACTGCACGGCATATGCCAGGTGTTTTTCCGGTCCCATGGCGACTACCGGCCAGTCAGCCTGGTAAGTCGCGGGACAGCTTTCTGCGCGTAATTCGTAGGCAAAACCTTCGCGATCCAGCGCCGTCCAGAGCTTGGCCGGTTCGACCGCGGTGATCAGTTGTGGCCAGGTCGTGGTGTTCGGGTCGGCGTGCAATTGGAAGGTGGCGCCGGGGGAGACGTAGACCCAGGCAACGAGACTCAAGGCCTGAGTCGGTGTGGTGAATTGCGGTGGGGTGCGGCGATCCGGCCATGGCAGCCAGCCGCGATTGACCAGCAGCCAGAGCCCGGTCGCCTGATCCTGAAACGGTTGCAGCAGCTCGACGCCAACCTTGCCGTCGCGCTGACGGTTATCCAACAACAGGCTGTGTGCGTTATCGAACTGGCCGTGCAGGTGAACCCGGCGGAAGGCCGGATCTGCGGTGTGTTGCAGCTCGGTGCTGGCCATCGGTTCGGCGGCACGGCGCTCGGTGTAGCTTTGCAACAGCGCGCTTTTCTCTGCGCCCCGGCTCAATTGCCAGAACCCGAGTGACACCAGCATGGGCAACAACACCGCGACCACCAGGGTCGGCACGATGCCCGGCCGGAAACGCTTCATGGCGTCGCCAGAAAGTCGGTAGTCGCGATAGCTATACTCAAGTGCATCGCCTTTCCCCCGGAGTCTCACCATGCTCAAAGCAGCCATCGTCCTGATGCTGATTGCCACGGTTGTCAGCCTGTTCAGCGGCCTGTTTTTTCTGGTCAAGGACGACAGCAGCTCAAACCGCCTCGTCATTGCCTTGAGTGTTCGTGTCGCGCTGGCCGCTACTACCGTCGGCTTGATTGCCTGGGGTTTTTTCAGCGGCCAGTTGGTGTCGCACGTACCTTGGTAAGCCTCAGAGCACGTAGACGAAAACGAACAGACCGATCCACACCACGTCTACGAAGTGCCAGTACCAGCTCGCCGCTTCAAACGCGAACTGATGATCGGCGTCGAAGTGCCCGCGCATGATCCGCATCAACATCACAAACAGGATGATGGTGCCCATGGTCACGTGGGCGCCGTGGAAGCCGGTGAGCATGAAGAAGGTCGCGCCGTAGATGCCCGAACCGAGCGTCAGGCCCAGTTCGTTGTAGGCATGCATGTATTCTTCGGCCTGAAAACCAAGGAACGCGCAGCCCAGTAACACGGTGAGCGCCAGCCAGATTTTCAGCGCGCCGCGATGACCTTTCTTCAAGGCGTGGTGAGCGATGGTCACGGTGACGCTGGAACTCACCAGCAACACTGTGTTGAGCAACGGCAGGCCCCAGGGACTGATGACTTCCTTGGGCGGCGGAAACAGTTTCGAATCAGGGTTGTTCAGCAACGGCCAGACGAACTCGAAATTAGGCCAGAGCATATGAGCGAGGCCTTTGGCCCCTTCACCACCGAGCGCCGGGCCGGAAATGGTTCTCACATAAAACAGCGCGCCGAAGAACGCGATGAAGAACATCACCTCCGAGAAGATGAACCAGCTCATGCCCCAGCGGAACGAGCGATCCATCTGTGCGCTGTACAACCCCTGGCGGCTTTCCTTGATCACCGTACCGAACCAGCCGAACAGCATGTAGGCCAGCAGCAGGCCACCGACGAAAAAGATCAGCGGGCCGTGGGACTCCGGCCGCGCCGCCTTCAGGTCGTTGAACCAGGTGGCCAGGCCAAACACGGTGACGAACATACCCACCGTGGCAATGATCGGCCATTTGCTCTGTGCCGGAACGTAATAATGTTCATGAGTTGCCATTTATTGTTCTCCTTATCGGGCACGCTTTAACGCCTAGCCACCGGTGTTTGCGGCAACAGCCGCGGGTGGATGACGTGCGGTGATATCGAACAGCGTGTAGGAAAGCGTCAGGTGCTTCACATCCTTGGGCATGTCACGGTCAACGATGAAACGTACCGGCATCTCGATCCGTTGACCGGGCTGCAGCACTTGCTGTGTAAAGCAGAAACATTCGGTCTTGTGGAAGTACGCCGCCGCGGCGCTGGGCGCGATGCTCGGAACCGCCTGGGCGCTCATCGGGCGATCGGTCGGGTTGTGCGCGATGAAGATCATCTCGTTCACCGCTCCCGGGTTCGCCACCAGTTCATCGCCCTTGGGATAGAAGTCCCAAGACATGTCGGCGGAATTGGTCGACAGAAACTGCACGCGAACCTGCCGCGAGGTGTCGACCGTTTGTTCGCCCTCATACTGCCCGCCGGTCTTGCCGTTGATGCCGAACGCCTTGCACATCACGTCGTAGATCGGCACCAGGGCAAACCCGAAGACAAACATCGCCACCACCACCAGCAGCAGGCGGGTGACCAGCTTCTTCAACGAAATCGAATCAGCCATGACTTCTAACCTCCACCCACGACCCTGTGGGAGCGAGCCTGCTCGCGAAGCAAGCGCCGCGGTTTGGCAGACGAACCGCGCCATCGTTCTTCGCGAGCAGGCTCGCTCCCACAAAGGCTACAGCGTTCATTTCACTTCCGGCGGCGTGGTGAAGGTGTGATACGGCGCCGGTGACGGGATGCTCCATTCCAGGCCTTCGGCCCCATCCCACGGTTTGGCCGGTGCTGGCGGGCCACCACGGATGGTCTTGATCACGATGAACAGGAAGAAGATCTGCGTGGCGCCGAACATGAACGCACCGATCGACGACACCATGTTGAAGTCGGCGAATTGCAGGTTGTAGTCGGGAATCCGCCGCGGCATGCCCGCCAGCCCCACGAAGTGCATCGGGAAGAACGCCATGTTCATGCCGATGAACGACAGCCAGAAGTGCAGCTTGCCGAGGGTTTCGTCGTACATGTGGCCGGTCCATTTCGGCAGCCAGTAGTAGGCCGAGGCGAAGATCCCGAAGATCGCCCCCGGTACCAGTACGTAGTGGAAGTGCGCGACCACAAAGTAGGTGTCCTGGTACTGGAAGTCCGCCGGGGCGATGGCCAGCATCAACCCGGAGAACCCGCCAATGGAGAACAGGATCACGAACGCCACCGCAAACAGCATCGGTGTCTCGAAGGTCAGTGAGCCTTGCCACATGGTGCTGGCCCAGTTGAACACCTTCACGCCGGTTGGCACCGCGATCAGCAGCGTGGCGTACATGAAGAACAACTCGCCCACCAACGGAATGCCGACCACGAACATGTGGTGCGCCCAGACGATGAACGACAAAAACGCGATACTCGCCGTCGCATAGACCATCGAGGTGTAGCCAAACAGCGGCTTGCGTGAGAAGGCCGGAATGATCGAGCTGACGGCACCGAAGGCCGGCAGGATCATGATGTACACCTCGGGGTGACCGAAGAACCAGAACACATGCTGGAACAACACCGGGTCACCGCCACCGGCGGCACTGAAGAAGCTGGTGCCGAAGTGGATGTCCATCAGCATCATCGTCACGCAGCCGGCCAGTACCGGCATCACCGCGATCAGCAGGAACGCGGTAATCAGCCAGGTCCAGACGAACAGCGGCATTTTCATCAGCGTCATGCCGGGGGCGCGCAGGTTGAGGATGGTGGCGATCACGTTGATCGCACCCATGATCGAACTGATCCCCATCAAGTGGATGGCGAAGATGAAAAACGTCACGCTTTCCGGTGCGTAGGTCGTCGACAGCGGGGCGTAGAACGTCCAGCCGAAGTTCGGTCCGCCGCCGGGGGTGAACAGGGTCGATACCAGCAGGATGAATGCCGCCGGCAATAGCCAAAAGCTGAAGTTGTTCATCCGTGGCAGGGCCATGTCCGGCGCGCCGATCATCAACGGAATCATCCAGTTGGCGAGGCCGACGAACGCCGGCATCACCGCACCGAAGACCATCACCAGACCGTGCATGGTGGTCATCTGGTTGAAGAACTCCGGCTGGACGATTTGCAGTCCCGGTTGGAACAACTCGGCACGAATCACCATCGCGAACGAGCCGCCGAGCAAGAACATGGAGAACGCGAACCACAAGTAAAGCGTGCCGATATCCTTGTGGTTGGTGGTCAGCACCCAGCGCATCAGGCCTTTGGCGGGGCCGTGGGCGTGGGCGGTGCCGGTATGAACATGGTCATCGACTACAGCAGTCATGTTCTGTCTCCTGCAAACAGATGGGCTGGGCAGGCCGGGGCGTGATGCCCCGACTGGTTCCTAAAGTGCGCAATAGACCGGGTCATTTGCTTTCCGCCTGTTTCAGCTCCAGCACTTCTTTAGGGGTGACCATGTCGCCCTTGTTGTTGCCCCAGGCGTTACGTTCGTAGGTCACGACCGCTGCGATATCGACTTCCGAGAGCTGCTTGCCGAACGCGGCCATGGAGGTGCCGGGCTTGCCGTGGAAGACAATGCCCAAGTGATCCTTGATCGGTCCTGTAGCGATTTTCGAGCCCTTGAGTGCCGGGAACATCGGCGGCAGGCCCTGACCTTCGGCCTGGTGACAGGCGACGCAGGTAGTGTGATAGACCTTGTCGCCGCGCTCTTTGAGCTCGTCGAGGGTCCATTCCTTGCTGGTCAGCTCTTTGAGCTGCAGGGCTTCAGCCTTGCGCTCGCCCAGCCATTTTTCGTAATCGGCCTTTTCCTTGACCTCGACCACGATCGGCATGAAGCCGTGGTCCTTGCCGCACAATTCGGCGCATTGACCGCGGTAGAGGCCGGGCTTGTCGACGCGGGTCCAGGCTTCGTTGACGAACCCCGGAATCGCATCGCGCTTGACCGCAAAGGCCGGCACCCACCAGGAGTGGATGACGTCGGCGGAAGTCACCAGGAAGCGCACCTTGGCGCCGATCGGCAGCACCAAAGGCTTATCGACCTCAAGCAAGTAGTGCTCGCTCTTGGCTTCCTTGTTGTGGATCTGATCGGCGGGCGTGGTCAGGTTGCTGAAGAACTCAACGTCCTGGCCCAGGTATTTGTAGTGCCACTTCCACTGATAGCCGGTGACCTGGATATCGATATCCGGCTCACTGGCGTCGTACATCTTGATCAGGGTTGCGGTCGCGGGAACCGCCATGGCCACCAGGATCAGGAAGGGCACGATGGTCCAGAGGATTTCAACGGTGGTGCTTTCATGAAATTTTGCGGCCACCTGCCCAGTTGAGCGGCGGTGGAGAATCATCGACCAGAACATGGCGCCGAAGACGATGATGCCGATCACTACACAGATCCAGAAAATGGTCATGTGCAGGTCAAATACTGCGTGACTGATTTCAGTCGCTCCAGGCGCCATATTCACAGTCCAGGCCGCTTGTGCCTGACTGAAAATCGACCACAACAGGAGGCCCATCCAGACGTGTGGATGTCGCATCATTGCGGGTTCCCCTTATCGTTCTTTTTATCCCGCCGGCTTTCACCTGCGGCAAGGGAGCGGCTTTTTCAGACTACGAACTTGAATCGCCGAGCCTTGCTGCGTGTGCAGTCGGGTGTCATCAGCTAACTCCATTCCCACCCGAGTATAGACAGCGACTGCCACCTCGCAATGTGACGGCGTAAATCATCTGAAACAGCAGGGACTTGCGTTCCAGGGCACGAATGGAGAAGGATGCAGACGAGTGGTGGCAAACCGATATAACTTTGATGTCTCAAGGATGAAATAATTATGACAAATGCGTCTTAGCATTTTTCGTATGCCAGCTAAGTTATGTCTTCCCTATTTCATTGCCTTTGTTTCCTGGAGTTTTCATGAACACCGCCGCATTGCGCGAGCAGATCCAAAAAGCCCAACAACACGAAGCCGAAACCGGCCTGCTGACTCGTCAGCTGGAAACCCAACTGCCACACCTTCACTCCGCCATCCAATTGCCGGATGTCGACGCCAACGGCGTGATGACGCGTTTTGTGGCCGCGTATATAGAGCAAGTGCCGGACCTGCTGGACGCAGCCAATGAAGTCGCCAGGGAAGCGGGTATCGAATCACAGATCAAACCGGTGCTGAAAATCGCCGAGCAGTTCTTCCTCCAGCCGCCGGCGATCATGGTCGGTCACGTCGGTCTGGACAGCCTGCTGGACGAAGCCTATCTGGCGCACCGCTTGGTTGAAGAGGTCAATGACCTGTACATCAAGCATTTTGGCCAGCCACTGATCCCATTGGACATGACTGTTGCCAACCTGATTGCCCACCAGCTGATCGGCGAGGACTTTGCCAATCAACTGGATGAGGCGGTGCATCACGCCGTGGACGAGATGCTCAATGAAGACAGTTTCGCGCTGGAATCAGTGGAAGCCTACCGCGAGAAGCTCAACAGCCCGGACACCGGCGCTGCATGGAAGCGCTGGCCGTGCCTGTCGCGCCAACTGGGTGTAGGCCTGGAGCTGGATCAGCCGGCGGCTTGATCCCACTGAGTGAACCGAACACCTGTGGGAGCGAGCCTGCTCGCGATTGCGATATGTCATTCAACATTTATGTCGATTGATACACTGCCTTCGCGAGCAGGCTCGCTCCCACATTGTTTACCTCTATGCTGTAGAACCGACTCCGGTTGTGGTTCGCAACCGCCCTTCCAACCTGCGTTTCAACCCCCGCGCTTCAATCAACAGTTTTGATCCCTTGGCCGCATTGGCCCGACCCCATTCCTCCAGCAACTCCAGACACGAGTGATCGATGTAGCTCAGGTTATTGAGCGGCACATGCACCGTCGCGCCTGCCGGAATGGTCCCCAGCACTTGGGTCAACGCCGGCACTTTGAGGAAGGTCGCTGCACCTATCAATCGCAGCTCCATTTCGCCGTCCTTGGGCAGATCGATCAGGCTGATTTTCAGTCGCGAAGCCTTCCAGGCCAGTTTGGCCAGAGTCAGGCCGAAGCCGATCAGCACGCCGGTCAGCAGGTCGGTGAAGATGATCGCCAGGGCTGTTGCCGCGTAGGTGAACATCGGCATCCGCCCATAACGGCCCAGGCCGCGAAAGGCCTTGAGGTCGACCAGTTTGAAACCGGTGTAAACCAGAACGCCCGCCAGGCTCGCCACCGGGATGCTTTGCAGCACGCTGGACAGCAGCAGCACGAAAGCCAGCAGCCACAGGCCATGAAAGATCGCCGACAGTCGCGTGGTGGCGCCGGCCTGGACGTTGGCCGAACTGCGCACGATCACGCCGGTCATCGGCAGCGCGCCAAGCAGGCCACAGAGCATGTTGCCTACGCCTTGAGCCGACAATTCCCGGTCGAAGTCGGAGCGCTGGCCGCTGTGCATGCGGTCCACCGCGGCGGCGGAGAGCAGGGTTTCGGCGCTGGCGATAAACGCCACGGCAAATGCGGCAATGAGCAGCGTCGGGTCAGCCAGGTTGAGCAAATCTGCGGGTTTCAGCCAGTCGATGGCTTCCGCCAGGTTGGCCGGGACTTCTACTCGTTTGACCTGCAAGGCGAGTACCAGGCTGGCGACGGTCGCCAGGCCTACACCCAGCAGTGCGCCTGGAATGAAGCGCAGGGAATGGGGGCGAAATTTCTCCCACAACCACATCACCGCAATCGTCGACAGCCCGAGCAAACCGGCTTGCCAGCCAAAGGATGGCAAGGCCTGCACGACGGCAGCCGGGAAGGCGGCCAGGTTATCCAGCCCGGAAGGCTTGGGCACGGCGTCGAGCATCACATGCACCTGTGACAACACGATCAGTACACCAATCCCGGCGAGCATGCCGTACACCACCGCAGGCGCCGTCACCCGAAACCAGCAGCCGAGTTTCAAACGCCCGGCCACCAGTTGCAGAAAACCGGCCAGCAGCAGGATTGGCCCGAGCATGGCGATACCATGCTGGCGCACCAGTTCGAAAACCAGAACAGCCAAACCGGCCGCCGGGCCGCTGACTTGCAGTGGCGAACCGGCAATCCAGCCCACCACCAAGCCACCGATGATCCCGGTGATCAAACCCTTGGACGGCGGCAGCCCCGAGGCGATAGCGATGCCCATGCACAAGGGCAGGGCGACGAGAAACACAACCACGGACGCCAGCAGCTCCCGTGGCAGAACAGCTTTAAGTTGAGCAGCACGCATGGTGACTCTCCCGAAGTTTTCTTCAGGCGTGGCGAAGCCAGGCTGCCTGATCGGCAGCCTCGGCTAAACCACACAATGATTTAGGAAGATCAGAAGCGCGCTTTGGGCGTCGCCACGGGAATCGGATGGCTGCCATCGAGCGGCAGGAAACACCCCTTGTCCGCGTCGTAAGCTCTGATTTCGCTGGTTTCGATGTTGTAGATCCAACCATGGATAAACAGCTGACCATTGGCCATGCGCGAGGCCACCGACGGGTGCGTGCGCAAATGTTGCAGCTGAGCAATCACATTCTCCTCGGTGAGGACGTGCATGCTTTCGTTTTCGTCAGCGCAATGGCAGTTTTCCTGGACCATGGTTTTTGCCACTTCGGCATGACGCAACCAGGCTTTGACCGTTGGCATTTTTTCCAGGCTTTGCGGGTTGAGCACTGCGCGCATCGCGCCACAGTCGGAGTGCCCGCAGATGATGATGTGTTGCACGCCGAGGGCCAGTACCGCGTATTCGATTGCCGTGGAAACACCGCCGTTCATTTGCCCATAAGGCGGTACAACGTTGCCGACGTTGCGGGTCACGAACAAGTCGCCGGGGGCGCTCTGGGTGATCAGTTCAGGAACGATGCGCGAATCGGCGCAGGCGATGAACATCGCTCTGGGGCTCTGGGCCGTGGCGAGTTTTTTGAAGAGTTCTTCCTGCTGGGGAAAAACTTCGTGATGAAAATGCAAAAAGCCGTCAACGATGTGCTTCAGCGCTGCATCGGCGGTTTCCGCCTCGGGTTGGGCTGAAGCCGACGCAGCCAACGGCTGTTTATCCTTGTCACTCATGATTCATCCTCTTTGGCGGAGTCAGGGAATTTTCCCGTTTTGTCCGGTGTGAAGCCAGTGGCTGTTTAAAAAACATCCAGGCCGAGAATCTCGACCCGTCAGTCACTCGATGAACAAGGTATCTGCCGAAACTTAACTCAAACTGAATCAAGCGCTCTAGGACGTGTGTTCCAGGTCACAAAAAACGTGACCGGCGTAGTGGCAAAGTGCATTTCACACTACTCAACCATAGGCCAATTGTCCTCAAATCAACGACATCTGGCGACCCGGCGGACAGAAGGCTTCGCAGTCCAGATTGAAACCTTCCCGACGATTGAGCCCCAGACGTTTGATGGTTTTGGCAAAGCGTTGCGCCAGCAGATCGGCAAACGGCCCTTCGCCACGCATCCTGGCACCGAAGCGACTGTCGTAGAGCTCGCCACCACGGCTCTGACGAATCAGGCTCAACACATGAGCGGCACGCTGAGGATAGTGGGCCGCCAGCCATTCTTCAAACAGCGGCGCAACTTCCAGCGGCAGGCGCAGCATCATGTAGGCCGCACTTTGCGCCCCCGCGGCATGAGCTTCGGTGAGCAGGCTTTCGAGTTCGCTGTCGTTGATCATCGGAATCATCGGCGAGCACAGAACGCCCACCGGAATTCCCGCTTCACGCATCACTCGGATCGCCCGCAACCGAGCCTTGGGTGCCGCGGCGCGCGGCTCGAGGATGCGCTTGAGCTCATCGTTCAGGGTGGTGAGGCTGATCATCACCGCCACCAGCCTTTGCTCGGCGAGTTCGACCAGCAGGTCCAGATCTCGAAGAATCAGCGAGCCCTTGGTAATGATGGTCACGGGATGGCGATAGCGCAGCAGTACTTCGAGGGTTTTGCGGGTGATTTTGTGTTCGCGTTCGATCGGTTGATAAGGGTCCGTATTGGAGCCCAGATTGATCGGCGCACATTGATAGCCGCGCTTGGACAGTTGTTCTTCCAGCACATCGGCGGCATTGGTCTTGGCGATCAGTTTGGTTTCGAAATCCAGCCCTGGCGACATGTCCCAATAAGCGTGGCTGGGCCGCGCGTAGCAATAGATGCAGCCGTGCTCGCAGCCGCGATAGGGATTGATCGAACGATCGAAGGGCAAGTCCGGCGAATTGTTGCGAGTGATGATGGTTTTCGCCGTTTCGATGCGCACCTCGGTGCCTTGGGTGATCGGCGCTTCCTGATACCAGCCGTCATCCTCGACCACCGAGCGATTCGGCGCGAAGCGGTTGTGCGGGTTGGTGGCGGTGCCGCGGCCGCGAGGTGGCAGGGGAGTAGGCATCGACAAGGTCCTTTGGCTGTATGTTCATACAGTATAGGGCCTCGACAAATTCGGCCAGTGCCGTTCGGCGCCTGTTAATTCTAAAAAAGCCTGGTTTTTTGTATTTCTACCGATTGGTTAAAGTGTTCGTCACCATGAGATACATATAACGCCTGGCATAGTTACAAGAGCTATTAGTAATATCCTCCTCGCACGAAGTTCTCGTGTTCAACTATTAAATGGAATTAATTAATGTCGAATTACAATCAGCGCGGTATTTTTTTGCAACTGATGCGGGCGTCTATTGTTAGTCCAAAAGAAGTTCGGGTTTCAATGCAGTTTGCACTGAAGGAAGAGGGTTACGATCCGGAAAACCGTGCTGTCACTTACGCTCTGCTGGACTCGAGCACCCGCGAGGCCGTATCGAACGACGGTGGCAAGACTTTCACCATGGGTCCCGCCCGTACTGACGTAGACGGTGATGGTGACATCGACGCACAAGACAAGGCTGTTCTGCTGGCCTTGGCGAGTGCCTATTCGAAGATCGTCAATCCGTAATCGCGATTGAACGCATGCAGTCGGTAAATATTGAGTGCGCGGTAGGTTGTAACTAAACCTAAAAAAGCGGTATGGAGTTTCCATGCCGCTTTTTTATTTTATTTAATGAGTCTTCGCTTGGCCAATGTCATCATTTGAAGTTGTTTTCATATCGTCTTCCCTTAACGCCATTACATCACTGGCTTTAACAGTGGCACCTTTATTTCCCCAGCCAGTGGCAATGAAACTCACCACATCCGCCACTTCCTGATCCGACAAGCGCCAGGCGAATCCCGGCATGGTAAAGGTCGAAGGCGCCGTGTGAGTCGCCGGCAGCGTACCTCCCTTGAGCACGATGTGAATCAGCGACGTCGGATCCTCCGACTGCAACACCGGGTTGCCCGCCAGCGCCGGGAACACTTTGGTGTAGCCATGGCCATCGGTACGGTGACAGGCCGCGCAGTTGTCGATGTACACCGAAGCGCCGCGCTTGCTGTCGTCCCCGTTCCACAGTGCCTGTGCGATCTGTTTGTCGTACTGGTGCGGTTGGTCGTCTGGATCATTCGCCGGCAAGGACTTGAGGTAACGGGCAATCGCGGTCAGATCGTTGTCGGTCATGTACTGCATGCTGTGAGTCACCACATCACTCATGCCACCAAACACTGCGCTACGATCGCTGCGACCGGTCTTGAGGAACTGCACCAGTTGTTCTTCGCTCCAGCTGCCGAGGCCGTCCTTGTGATCGCCGCGCAGACTTTTCGCGATCCAGCCTTCCAATGGCGCACTCCCTGACAGAAATGCGCTGCCTTCGTCTGCATTCAAGGCTTTTTCCTGCATGGTCAGGGCACGCGGCGTATGGCACGCGCCGCAATGTCCGAGGCCTTCCACCAGATAAGCCCCACGACTGACCGCGGCATCTTCGCCGGGTGCCGCTTTGTAGTCCGCCACAGCCGGGGAAAACATCCAGCGCCAGCCCGCAAGCGGCCAGCGCATGCTCAAAGGCCAGGGGATGTCGCTGTCCTTGTTCTCCTGAGCGACAGGCGCTACGCCGTGCATAAAGTAGGCGTACAAGGCTTTCATGTCGGTTTCGTTGACGCTGGCGTAGGACGGATAGGGCATCGCCGGGTACAAGGTACTACCGTTTTTGGCGACGCCCTGCCGGACTGCTTTGTCGAAGTCCTCGAAGCTGTAGTCACCCAGGCCGGTTTTATCCGGCGTGATATTGGTGGAGTAGATCGTCCCGATCGGCGTTTCCATCGGCAGACCACCGGCGAACGGCTTGCCGTCCTTGGCGGTGTGGCAGGCCACGCAGTCGCCCGCGCGGGCAAGATATTCGCCTTGTTTGATCAGGTTTTGATCGATTTCTGCGGCGTTGACCGAGCCATAACCGAGCAGCGCCAAGGTCGCGATAACAAGTGCTTTCATGGTCATCGCTCCTTAAGCCTGAACCAGCGGGCCGGGGTTTTTCAGGTACTGCTCGCGGATCGCCCGGGCCGACCAGTAGGTCAAGGCTGCCACCAGGCCGGTAGGGTTGTAGCCCAGACCTTGTGGGAAAGCTGACGCTCCGGGGACGAAAACGTTGTGTACGTCCCAGCTCTGCAAGTAACGGTTCAGGGCGCTGGTTTTCGGATTGGTGCCCATGATCGCGCCACCGTTGAGGTGGGTGGTCTGGTAAGACGCGGTGTTGAAGTGATCGCCAACCTTCTTGCCCAGTACCGCGATGGCCTTGGGGCTCATCGCTTCGGCGATCTTGCCCATTTTCTCGACCATGAAGCGGTTCATCTTGATGTCGTTTTCCTGCCAGTCGAAGGTCATCCGCAATAGCGGCAAGCCGTAGGCATCGCGGTACACCGGGTCCAGATCGAGGTAATTGCCACGGTAGGATTGATGCGCGCCGTGGGCATCCATCGACACTTGATGGGTGTAGTAATCGGCGGTTGCACGTTTCCAGGCACTGCCCCAGGCCGGGGTGCCCGGCGGGTTGGATGTGCCGGCGATCGGTCGGCTGCCGGCCTGGTTGACCCACATCGGCGAGCCGCCGACGAAACCATGGGGCCCGTGATCGAAGTTGTCGGCGTTGAAGTCGTCCACCGCCACGCCGTTACCGCCGGCACCAATAAAGTTATTGGTGTGGGTGTCTTTGTCGAAGTAGGCCTTGATGGTGGCCATGTTCTGGTAGGCGAAGTTCTTGCCGACCACGCCTTCCCCGCTGACCGGGTCGTACGGCTTACCGATACCCGAAAGCAACATCAGCCGCACATTGTGGAACTGGAAGGCACCGAGGATCACCAGATCTGCCGGCTGCTCGATTTCCCGGCCCTGGCCGTCGATGTAGGTCACACCTGTCGCCTTGCTCTTGGTGCTGTCGAGATTGACCCGCAGTACGTGGGAGTTGGGCCGCAGCTCGAAATTGGGCAGCGGTTTGAGCGCCGGCAGAATGTTTACGTTCGGCGATGCCTTGGAATACATGTAGCAGACATAACCGCTGCAAAAACCGCAGAAGTTGCACGGTCCCATCTGTGCGCCGTAGGGGTTGGTGTAGGGGCCTGACGTATTGGCCGAGGGCAGGTTGTAGGGTTTGTAACCCACTGCGGTGGCCGCTTTCTGAAACAGCTGTGCGGAAACCGTGTTCTTCTGCGATTCCAGCGGGAAATGATTCGAACGATCCGGCGCGTACGGGTTGCCGCCCTTGCCTTCGCCGACCAGCTGACCCTTCACCGTCCAGGCTTGGCCCGAAGTGCCGAAGACCTTCTCGGCGTAATCGAAAAACGGTTCCAGCTCTTCATAGCTGACGCCGAAGTCCTGGATGGTCATGTCCTTGGGGATGAAGCTTTTGCCGTAGCGTTCTTCATAGTGGCTGCGCATGCGCAACTCGATCGGGTCGACCCGAAAGTGCACGCCGGACCAGTGCAAACCGGCGCCGCCGACACCATTGCCGGGCAGGAAGGCGCCCAGTTGGCGGTTCGGCAACGCGATGTCATTCACGCTATGGCGAATGGTCACGGTCTCTTTGGAAATGTCCTGGAAGAGTTTTTTACGCACGCTGTAGGTGAGTTCGTCGATCACCTGTGGGTAATTGCCGTCGGGATAGGTGTCCTGCATCGGCCCGCGCTCCAGCGCCAGCACATTCAGTCCGGCTTCTGTCAGCTCCTTGGCCATGATCGCGCCCGTCCAGCCAAAACCGACGATCACTGCGTCGACCTTCTTCATTACCGTTGCCATGCTTACGCCCTCTCGCCGCGAATCGAAACTGCCGGGAAGGGGTATTGCTCGTTGCGTTCCACCCAATCCATGAAATCGGCGCGGGCGCCGGGGAAGCCGATCATGGTCCAGCCGACCATGCCTTTATTGCCGCCGTGAATCGGGTCGCAGAAGAACCCTTCTTTGGTGTTTTGCAGCAGCAGGTTGAAGAAAATCTTCGCTGGAACGCTGTCGAACTGAGGTTTTCCGGCCTCGAGTTGCTTGAGCAAATCGTCTCGGGTAGCGCTGTCTTGCTCAGCAAATACTTTACCGTTGAACGCTTTCGACCAAGCATCCGTCGCGGCGATGCCCAGGCGATAAATCTCTTTGGGCACCAGTTTGCTCTGCCAGCCCATTTCCGGAGCAGCGTCTGCGTTGAACGGTCCCTGCATGAACCACAGCGCGCCGGCCGCGTAAGGCGTGTTCATCTGGCGGTCGATGTATTCGGGCACACCGGCTTCCAGGGCGCCTGGCCCTTGGGCATCGCTTGGAATCAGCTGGGCGACAGCCGCCTGGATGAACGTCCATTCTTCGGCGGTGAAGTAGCTTGGTTCATAGGTGCTGGTGCTGACCGGTGCTTTGCCGGAACTGGCCGGGGGGGCTTCGGGCGCGGCCATCAGGACCGTGCTGCCCAGACCGGTGCTGGCAACGGTGACCACCGGGATCAAGGTCAGGGATTTGCGCAAAAACTCACGCCGCGGGTTGTCTCGATCTTGATCGGACATAGGGTGGCACCTCATCAGGCATAGCGGTTTTTCAGCCGTCTCGCAGGACGACTTTTCGTTTTGGCACCGATGCAGATCACCAGCAAGCCGGGAGCCATAGGGCGCATCGGTAATATGGAGAAACAAATGGTAGCAGGCTAAGCATAAAGATGAACCGATTCAGCTAAAAAACCTCGGTTTTGCGACGAAAGCGTTCGGCTGATTCACGATTCTTTGACAGACGGGTCACAGGCCTTTGACCGCTCGGGGTTGAAGCTCGGTGTCATCTTCCCGACTCTTCCTGAACGGTCACCCCGAGCATGTCTCTACTGCGTTCTATCCCAGCGATTTGCCTGTCGCTGGCCGCACTTTTAAACCTGACGCTGGCCCTTGCTGACGACAGTGCATTGCCCCGACCTGCGGAGTGGGCTCAATCGGTCGAGGTGCAATACAACCTCTTCAAAATGTCCCCGACGCTCTATCGCAGTGCATTGCCCGACAGAGGTGCGGTGCCGTTACTGGAAAAGCTCAAGGTCGGGACCGTTATCACGTTCCTGCCCGAGTCGGATTCAAGCTGGTTATCGACGCCAGGAATCGCACAAATACAGCTGCCCTACCGCACCGACCACGTGGATGACGCGGATGTACTCAAAGCCCTTCGAACGATCCAGACCGCCGAAGCCAAGGGGCCGGTGCTGATGCACTGCAAACATGGTTCCGACCGCACTGGCCTGATGGCGGCCATGTACCGGGTCGTGTTGCAAGGCTGGAGCAAGGAAGACGCCCTGAACGAAATGATCCAGGGCGGCTTTGGTGACAGCACTCATTTCAAGGGCGGCATCCGTTACATGATGCAGGCCGATGTCGACAAGCTCCGCACTGCGTTGGCCAACGGCGATTGCAGCACGAGTCCGTTCGCCAGTTGTTCGATGAAGAGCTGGTTCAAATCGGCGCACGTCGAGTAAACCGTTGCCTCAGCGGGTAACGGTCTCTGACGAAAGCGCGAACAGATCTTCGGCGATCGGCCGTCCAAGAAACGCTTCCAGGGCGGTCAGCAAGGAGCGCGAATCGCCCGGAGAAAAAAACGCCTCGCGAAAGGCTCGCCCTGTTTGCGCATTGAAGACCCAATCCTGACGGAATCGCTTGAAGGCTTCGATGGCCAGTACGCCTGACCACGTGTAGGCGTAAACGGAGGCGGCGTAACCGGTCACCATGTAGTCAAAGCCGTTTTCGAACCGACAATAAGACGGCAGTTGCACGTGGGGAATCTCCTGCTGAACGTCTTCGAATACCTGCTGAATGCTACGGCCATCGCCTTGGCTGTGGTGCACTTCGAAATCGAACATCGCACCCATCAGCAAGAGTGCGGTTTGTCGGCGGGTCTGGGTTTCGAAGGCTGCCAGTGCCGCGTCTACCCGCGCCTCGGTCAAGCGTTCACCGCTTTGGTGGTGGGCACCCAGCCATAATAGAAACTCCCGTGACAGGCACCACTGCTCGAATACTTGCCCTGCGAACTCCACCGTATCGCGCGCCAGTTGGGAAATGCCGGAAAGGTTGTGATGCGGCGAACTCGTTAGCACGTGTTGCAGACAATGACCGAATTCATGAAAAAGCACCCGCAGATCCTTGTGCTCAAGCAGGCACGGATGGCCGTCGACCCCAGGCGTGAAGTTGCAGTGAAGATCGGCAATCGGTAACGCTACGCGGCCTTCGGCGTTTATTCGTCGGTTTCGCAGTGTGCCGGTCCAGGCGAAATCCGGAGCTTCTTTGCGGTGGAACGGGTCAAGATAAATATGCCCGATGGTCTGACCATGCTCGCTGATCTCAAACAGGCGCACGTCGTTATGCCAGCGACTGAATTCAGCCTGCTCGAGGATCCGGATCCCGAACAGGCGTTCGCAGAACAGGCAGAGTCGTCGCAAGGTGCCGTCCAGGGGAAAATAGTCGCGCAGATTCTTCAGGGCTTCAGGGAAACGATGGTGGCGCAGTTGTTCAGCGAGAAATTCGTGGTCCCAGGCGTGTACTTCCGAGATGCCCCGTTCGAGCGCAAACTCTTGTAGCTCCTTTGAATCCCGTGCAAGGGGCGGTGCGTTCAATGTCACTTGCCGGCGCAGGAAACTTCGAACTTGATCGATGGACTCGGCCACTGCGGTGGCCAGACGCAGTTGCGCGAAATTATCGAAACCTAGCAGTTCGGCTTTCTGGTGGCGCAGCGAAAGCAGCAACGTCAGTACAGGATCATTATTGAACTCGTCGGCATGCGGGCCTTGATCGGACGCGCGCGTGGAGTACGCCACGAAATATTCTTCTCGCAATGCCCGATTTTCGGCATACCTCATGATTTGCTGGTAGGTGTTTTCATCCAGGGGAATCAGCCAGCCTTCATGTCCTGCCTCTTTGGCCAGGTGTCTCAGACGATTTTTTACGGTGGGGTATAAACCTTCCAGTACCGCAACGTCATCGACGTGCTTGGTCCATGCAGCGTTGGCGCTTTTCAGATGGATGAGAAACAGCTCTTCGAGCTGATCGATGTCGAGGTTCAACTTGGCCAGTTTTTCCCGTTGCGCCAGTGGCAAGTCGATTCCCGACAATTGAGATTTACGCAGAATCTTGGCCAGCGCAGCCTTGCGCGGTTCATCGAAGTTGAGGGCGATCGAACTGTTCGCCAACCGCTGATATGCATCAAACAACGGACGATTGCTCATTCTTTCGGATCGGTACTGCGCCCCAGCGTCGCTGCACGCAGCAGCTGCCGTGCTCCAGGCGGTATCGTTGTGTTTCGCCATCGACAGGATCTGGATGATGCCCAAAGCTTCGCCCAGGCGCGCATCGATTTCATCGATGGCCAGAACCAGGTCATCCCAATTGGGAAATACGGCTTGGCTGATGATGGTTTCGGCAATGATCTGCCGGTTGTCGGTAATGATGGCTGTGATTGCCGGCACGAGGTGCTCGGTGCGGACCTCCGACCAGGGCGGCAGGTCCCAGGCCTGCAAAAGCGGATTGGTGTCGGGCATGGCGTCTTCCTTGAGTAGAGGCTGAATGTGGTCAGCCTATAAAGGAAGCGCAGGGGAAAGGTGGTAGATAGATACCACCTTCCAATCCGTTCAGGAGTGGAAGGTGGAGTTGACTCAGTGTTGCTCGTCAGGCTTTTTCTTCAGCTTCGGGTTCGGGAAAAACTGCACGGCCTGAACCTTGGCATCCGGCACCTTCAGCGCCGAGATGTTGACCCGCGTACCCAATTCCTTGGGCACGGACAGGCCTTGTTCATTCAGCGTGTCCGAATAACCGCAGGCCACGCACTCGCGGTGCGGGACTTCGTCTTCGTTCCACATCATCAACTTGTCCGGCTCGCTGCAGGCCGGGCAGACTGCCCCGGCGATAAAGCGCTTTTTCGTGATCACAGGACCCTCGCTCATGCTGCCGCGACCTCACTCAGGCCGCTGTGGCGCAAGAGTGCGTCAATCGACGGCGGACGTCCGCGGAAGTCGACGAACAGCACCATTGGCTCCTGGGAGCCGCCGCGCGCCAGGATCGCTTCGCGGAACGCACGACCGGTCTCGGCGTTGAGCACGCCTTCTTCTTCGAATTTCGAGAAGGCATCCGCCGACAGCACTTCAGCCC
The DNA here is from genome assembly GCF_059695775.1 of Pseudomonas sp. LBUM1666. Taxonomy (NCBI): domain Bacteria; kingdom Pseudomonadati; phylum Pseudomonadota; class Gammaproteobacteria; order Pseudomonadales; family Pseudomonadaceae; genus Pseudomonas; species Pseudomonas sp. LBUM1666. Next base: position 92,026 of record NZ_CP166789.1, read on the forward strand.
ATTTGTAGCTGTAGTAGCCCGCCGCATAACCGCCGGCGAAGATGTGGGCGAAGCTGTTAGGGAAGCGGTTGTAGGCCGGTGGGCGCATGACCGACACCTCGTCGCGCACACCTTCAAGTACTTGCGCCACGCTACGGCCGTCACCGTGGGTGGCGTGCAGGTCGAAGTCGAATAGCGAGAACTCCAGCTGGCGGACCATCATCAGACCGGACTGGAAGTTCTTCGCGGCGAGCATTTTTTCCAGCAGGTCCTGAGGCAGCGGTTCGCCGGTTTCGTAGTGACCGGAGATCAGCGCCAGACCTTCCGGCTCCCAGCACCAGTTCTCCATGAACTGGCTTGGCAGCTCGACCGCATCCCAGGCCACGCCGTTGATGCCGGATACGCCGGCGTGTTCAACGCGGGTCAACAGGTGATGCAAGCCGTGACCGAATTCGTGGAACAGGGTCGTCACTTCATCGTGGGTCAGCAGTGCTGGCTTGCCGCTGTCGGCCGGGGTGAAGTTGCACACCAGGTTCGCCACCGGACTTTGCAATACGCCGCTGATCGTGCGGCGACGGTCGCGGGCGCCGTCCATCCAGGCACCGCCGCGCTTGTTGGCGCGAGCATAGAGGTCAAAGAAGAAGCGGCCGACGTGCTGGCCGTTTTCCTTGATTTCGAACAGGCGGACATCGGGGTGCCAGGCGTCGAACCCTTTCAGCTCGGCGATCTCGATGCCGTACAGACGCTGGACGATAGCAAACAGACCGCCCAGCACTTTGTCGATCGGGAAGTAAGCACGCAGTGCTTCTTGAGCAACGCTGTAACGTTGTTCACGAAGCTTTTCACCGTAGAAACCGCTGTCCCAGCTTTGCAGGTCAGGGCAGCCTTGTTCGGCGGCGTACGCCTTGAGCTGTTCCAGATCCTGGGCGGCGAACGGCTTGCTGCGCTTGGCCAGATCGCGCAGGAAACTCAGCACCTGATCGCTCGATTCGGCCATTTTGGTGGCCAGACTCAGCTCCGAGAAGCTGGCGAAGCCCAAGAGTTTTGCAAGCTCCTGACGCAGATCGAGGATTTCTTCCATGACCGGGCCGTTATCGTTCTGACCGGCATTCGGCCCTTGGTCCGACGCACGAGTGCAGTAGGCGGCGTAGACTTCTTCGCGCAGGGCGCGGTCCTGGGCGTAGGTCATCACCGCGTAGTAGCTCGGGAATTCCAGGGTGATCAGGAAGCCTTCCAGGCCTTTGGCCTGTGCAGCCGCGGCCATTTGCGCCTTGGCCGAGTCGGTCAGGCCGGCGAGGGCGGCTTCATCGGTGACGTGCTTGGTCCAGGCTTGAGTAGCGTCGAGCAGCTGATTGGAGAAGCGGCTGCCCAGCTCCGACAATTTGCTCTGCACTTCGGCGTAACGCTTTTGTTCGGCTTCCGGCAGGTCGATACCCGACAGACGGAAGTCACGCAGGGAGTGTTCCAGGATAGTTTTCTGCGCCACCTCGAAACCGGCAGCTTCGGGACTGTTAGCCAGCGCTTCGAATGCTTCGAACAACTCGCGGTTCTGCCCCAGTTCGGTGGAATAGGCGCTCAAGGCTGGCAGACAGGACTCGTAGGCTTCGCGCAATTCGGCGCTGTTGCACACGGCATTCAGGTGGCTGACCGGGCTCCAGGCGGCGCCCAGTCGATCATTCAGCTCGTCCATCGCCAGCACCAGGCCGGTCCAGGTCGGTTGTTTGCCCTGGGTTTTGAGGATCTCGATAATGGCGGCGCGGTTGTCAGCCAGGATCTGTTCGATGGCCGGTTGCACGTGTTCGGCACGGATCGCCGAGAACGGCGGCAGGTCGTAGGACTGCAAAAGAGGGTTGTTCACGCTCACGGTTGGCACCTTGGCTGGAAGAAACATTGCGCCATCTTAATTACAATCGACGCTCACCGCAGCTATCAGCAAAAGAGAGAGAGCCTATCGTGACCCTTCGCAAGTATCAGAACCACACGCCGCAACTGGGTAAAGGCGCCTTTGTCGACGGCTCGGCGGTGGTGATCGGCGACGTCGAAATCGGCGAAGACAGCTCGGTCTGGCCGCTGACGGTGATTCGTGGCGATATGCACCGCATCCGTGTCGGCGCGCGCACCAGCGTGCAGGACGGTTGTGTGCTGCACATCACCCATGCCGGGCCGTTCAACCCTGATGGCTTTCCGTTGCTGATTGGCGACGATGTGACCATCGCGCATAAAGTCATGCTCCACGGCTGCACCGTGGGCAGTCGGATTCTGATCGGCATGGGCAGCATCGTCATGGACGGTGCGGTGGTCGAGGACGACGTGATTATCGGTGCTGGCAGCCTGGTGCCCCCGGGCAAACGCCTTGAAAGCGGCTTCCTTTATGTGGGCAGTCCGGTGAAACAGGTCCGGCCGCTGACTGACAAGGAAAGAGCCTTTTTCACCTACAGCGCCGCGAACTACGTGAAGCTCAAGAATTTGCATCTGGCCGAAGGCTACGACCAGCTCTGACCCTGCGCCCTTATTCAGGATTCAACATGCATTACCAAACCGTATTGTTCGACCTCGATGGCACCCTGACCGATCCACGCGAGGGCATCACCCGTTCGATCCAGTTCGCCTTGAGCAAACTGGGCATCGATGAACCTGACCTGACCAAACTTGAACACTTCATCGGCCCGCCGTTGTTGCAGGCGTTCATGCAGTTCTACGATTTCGACGAGCCCAAGGCCTGGGAAGCGGTGAATTTCTATCGCGAACGCTTCAAGGTCACCGGCCTGTACGAGAACCGCGTATTCGACGGCGTCACACCACTGTTGGAAACCCTCGGCGGGCAAGGGCGACAGCTGTACATCGCGACGTCCAAACCGTGGATTTTTGCCCGGGAAATTGCCCGGCACTTCGACTTCGCCAAGCACTTCAAAGTGATCTATGGCAGCGAACTGGATGGAACCCGGACCAACAAAGTCGAGCTGATTGCCCACTTGATGGCCGAAGAAGGCCTGGACCCGGCCAGCACCCTGATGATCGGCGACCGTAAACACGATCTGATCGGTGCGCGCAGTAACGGGCTGGATGCGGCGGCTGTCGGTTATGGCTTTGGCAGCGGGGAAGAGTTGAGCGCTGAAGCGCCGGTTTATCACTTCGAGACGCTGGAAGAGATGCATCAGGCGTTTTTGCAGCGTTAATTGAACCGCCATCGCGAGCAAGCTCGCTCCCACAGTGGACCTGTGTCTACAAATCTAATGTGGGAGCGAGCTTGCTCCGGGCGGCGTTCCGACGATGAGGTCCGATCAGCCACCGCGACTTTTCAATTGAGCCAAAGCATTCAGTGCCGCCTTACGCTCCCCAACCGACAACGCACCAAGCTGCTCGACTGCCGCATAAAACTTCACCCAATCCCCACCCTCTTGTCTGAACAACGCGGCAAACGCCGGCACCCATTGGTCGTACAGCCCAAATGGCAACAGCCGGGCATTGTTCATCGGCGCATTGATCCACGCGTCATAGCGTTTGTCCCCAGCCCATTGGCTGTCGCGCAGCTGCCGGTATTCACCCCGCAAGCGCTCGAACTCGGCGGCTTTGCGCTGGCGCATCTGGTCGGCGGGCAGGGGCAGGGTGTACAGCCGTTCGAGTCGCGTGCGGGTATCCAGAACCAATTGAATGAACTGGTCCCGTTGCTGCACCTGTGCGCCGCTGTCCGGCGCCAGGCCGCGGAATGCACGCCATTGGCGGGTGCCTTCCTGTTCGACGAAGGTGGCGAAAGACTCATTGAACTCGGTGTCGTCCTTCACATAAAAACGTTGATGCGCCAGTTCATGGAAGATCAGCGTGGCCAATCGTTCGTCACCCCAGGCCATCATCGGACTGATAATCGGATCGTTGAACCAGCCGAGCGTCGAATAAGCCTCGACGCCGCCGATCGACACGTCCATACCTTGCAATCGTTGCAATGCAGCTTCACCGCGGGCCGCGCTCTGACTGTAATAACCGCGATAGGCGACGCAACCGGCGATCGGAAAGCAATGGTTCTGTGGTGTCAGGGAAAATTCCGGCGTGGCAAACACGTTCCAGACTACGAACGGCCGGCCAATGTCGGCGTACAAACGGTAACTCTGGTTATCCGGCAGCTGCAGCTGTTGGCTGGCGAACGTGCGGGCCTTTTGCGATTGAGTCAGGTGCGCACGCAATTGCTGATCGCGACCGGGATCGGCAATGACTGAGGAAACCGGCTCTCGCGCCCGCAGCAATTGCAGCTGACCACTGGCCAATTGGCCGTAATAGCTGACGCCGGCGCAACCGTTGAGAAACAAAAACAACACACCCGGAAACAAAATGCGTAAAACGCGATCAAGTAACCCAAGGCTTGGAAGCGGCCTGATCAAAATGAATCATCCCTGGAGAGTCTGCCCGCAAGACTATCCCGCCTGACTGGAGCTCCGCTATGCGCACGTTGATGCTGACAGGAAGCCTGCTGATGCTGGCAGGTTGTGCTGGATTCGGATTACCCCCTCATGATCCGGCTCAAGCGTGGATCGACCTGGATTCGAAGCAGGAAGACACCGCGCTGCAAGCGCTGGAAGTCGATGACAAGGCCGCCACCGACAAGCGCTATTTTGAGGTTCAGCCGGGTAGCCATGAGTTGACGGTTCGTTACCAATTCCCGGTCGCGCCAACCAACATCGGACCCGACGCCGAACCACTTTGGCGTGACTGTCAGCTAAACGTGAAATTCAACGACTTCAACGCTGGCGAGCGGTATCAGCTCAAAGCAGGAAATATCGGCTTTCGGCCGTGGGCAAAGCTCTACGATCAACAGCGAAAAGTGATTGGCCAGGGTGTACCGGCAGGCTGCCAACGCACCTGATCGGCGTTATTCTAAAGGACTAGTCCTTGAGAAAATCATCATGCGCAGGTTAACGCTGTTACTTGCTACAAGCATCGTTGCTGGCTGTCAGAGCCCGTTGCCAGCGGTTAATCCGCAGATGGCCTGGGTCGAGTTTTCTACGCCATTCCCCAACGATAAATTGCTGATGGCCGAACGTCTGGACAATCAGCGGTTGCGCGACGGGCGTTTTTTCCAGGTCACCCCCGGTAGCCATGAGCTGATCGTTCGATTCGATTTTGAAGTGCCCGGTGGTGGGGGCTTAGGTGTGATGAATGGCCCCTCGGAACGCTTGTGCTACCTGACCATCAACTACGATCATTTCGAAGCCGGCCAGCGTTATGTGCTGGAAGGCCGTTCGATAGCGTTCACCCCCGGCGCCCGGTTGTACAACGCCAAGCGTGAAATCGTCGCGGAAGATCGAGAGTCCTTTTGCCTCATGTGAGGTGAATCAGCGGTCGTTCTTCTGGTAGATGATTTTCTTCGTGCCGCCTTCGCACGAGCCAACGACCATGTTCTGATCGTGTACTTCGTCGTTGGTGACGATTTCCAGCGTGTAGGACGAGACGTTGTTGGCCTGGATCTTGGCTTCAATCTCGGCCTTGAGTTCTTCACAGGATTTCGGTGCCGCCAGGGCCGATGTGGCCAGCGCGCAACAGATAACCGCCAAGGCGAAACGTTTCATGGTTGAAGCTCCTTTGAGGCAGCGCGCACGGTAATGCGCTTTAGCTGCTGTCATTTATTCGACCACAATCTCGCCAGCCAGGTTTTGTTTCAGGGCAAAAAAAGAACGCAGCCCGCCGAGGCTGCGATCTTTTATCAGGGAGCGCGACAACCCTCTATCAGCTGACCAATGTTGCATCCAGACTGATTTTCGCATTCAGCACTTTGGAAACCGGGCAGCCTTCTTTGGCTTTATTGCTCAATTCCTCAAATTGAGCCTGAGTCGCCCCAGGAATCTTCGCTTTGAGGATCAATTTCACTGCCGTGATCGCGAATCCGCCGTCCACCTGGTCCAGGGTGACTTCGGCATTGGTATCGATGCTGTCAGCCTTGAGACCGGCATCGCCGAGAATCATCGAAAACGCCATGGAGAAGCAGCCCGCGTGCGCTGCGCCGATCAACTCTTCCGGATTGGTGCCCTTGCCGCCTTCGAAACGTGCCTTGAAGCCGTAGGGTGCTTCTCTGAGGACACCGGTTTCCGTGGAAATCGAGCCGATGCCGGTTTTCAGATCACCTTCCCAATGAGCTGATGCTTTCTTTGTAATAGCCATGTCTGCCTCCTCAAGATCCGGCGCGAAGCGTCGCGCCTTCGTGGTTTTCGGTTGCTAGGGTTCTGAGGATAGACCGTGGTGCAAAGTTCACCTGATCTGATCGGTCCTCTTATTTCGTAGGAATTTTGGCTCTGCCATTGAAACTCGGGTATATGCCCTCATTGCATGAATCACGCTTATAGATTCGGCAGGTTTTCGTTTGTAAGAAAAAACCTGCGCCCTCAATTGGAGAAGCAGGCTTATGAAACGACTATCCGATATCAAGTTCTCGACCCTCGATCTGGTGCCCGTGCGGGAGAACGGCAGCGCGGCCCAGTCGCTGCGCAATTCCCTGGACCTGGCGCAGCACGTCGAAAAATTCGGCTACAACCGTTTCTGGGTTGCCGAACACCACAACATGGACGGTATTGCCAGTTCGGCGACTTCGGTTCTGCTTGGCTACCTGGCTGGCGGCACCTCGACCATTCGTGTTGGCTCGGGTGGCGTGATGTTGCCCAACCACGCGCCGCTGGTGATCGCCGAGCAGTTCGGCACGCTCGAAAGTCTGTACCCGGGCCGGATCGACTTGGGCCTGGGTCGTGCACCCGGTTCCGACCAGATGACCGCCCGCGCCTTGCGTCGTGAACGCTCCGGCAGCGCCGACGAGTTCCCGGAAGACGTGGCGGAGCTGATGCGCTACCTCGGCCCGCGCACCCCGGACCAGCGGATCATCGCAATGCCGGGCACCGGCACGAATGTCCCGGTCTGGCTGCTGGGCTCCAGCCTGTTCAGTGCACAACTGGCCGGTGAACGCGGTTTGCCCTACGCCTTCGCCTCACATTTCGCACCGCGCTTCATGCATGAGGCCATTCGCGTCTACCGCAATCACTTCAAGCCTTCAGCAATATTGGATAAGCCCTACGTGATGCTCGGTGTGCCCTTGGTGGCTGCCGACACCGACGAGCAGGCCGATTATCTGGCGACCTCGGTCTATCAGCGGATTCTCGCCCTGATGCGTGGCCAGAGCCTGGTGCAACGTCCTCCGGTAAAAACCATGGACGGCCTGTGGCTGCCTCATGAGAAAGAGGCAGTCGGCGATTTCCTTGGTCTGGCCATGGTTGGCAGCCCGCAGAAAATCCGCGCAAAACTGGAAGTGCTGATCGAGCAGACCCAGGCGGACGAGCTGATTTTCACCTGCGACCTGTACGAACATGCCGATCGCGTGCACTCCTATGAGCTGCTGGCCCAGGTCATGAAGGGCTGACGCTCAAATAGCGAGCCCAAAAAAGCCGACGTCATTGCGTCGGCTTTTTCATATGCGCAGGAATCAGCTTACTTCGTATAGACGATTACCTTGGAGCCTTTTTCACAGGTGCCGACGACTTTCCCGCCCGCAGCGGTGCCTTTATCAACGATTTCAAGTGTATAACCAGCAACGCCTTTGGCATCCAGTTTTGCGGCGATTTCGGCTTTCAGCTCTTCGCACGACTTGCCCTGAGCCAGGGCTGTTCCTGCAAGACTCAACAAACCTACCGCCAAAATAAAATTCTTCATTGGTCGCATTCCCTGGTCGGGTCAATAGGGGCACCCAGCAATCAGCCGGATTTACATATGTAGCGCTTTGCCATTCCCTATGGCGCTCGGCCAGCGCGCAGGCTCAGAAGACTAGCTCAAACTCAGCTACTGGCAATCCGGAACCCGACTTTGAGCGTCACCTGAAAGTGCGCTGCCTTACCGTCCTTGATGTGCCCGCGGGTTTCGGTCACTTCAAACCATTCCATATATTTGAGGCTTTTGCTGGCCTCGGCCAGTGCGTTGTTGATGGCGTCTTCAATGCTGCTGGTGGACGAGCCGACGAGTTCGACTTTCTTGTAGGTGTGATGGTCAGTCATGGCGTTCTCCTCAGGGTGTGAAATACAGACTAGCAGTGATTTTTCGTATTACTTCTGTCGGCCAATCTGAAGTGGAAGTTCAGATTTACTGCACTTTCTCGAACCCCTGAAGTCCCAACCAACACACGCAACTTAATCAATGCAGGAGAGCCACCATGGCCAACACCTCTTTACGTAAAGCCTCATTGCAAAGCATGGAAGCCGAGATCGAGAGTCTGCTGAAGTCTTTGGAAAACCTGAAGGACGACGCCTCGGACGAGTCGCGTAAAACCCTTAAAGCCTTGAAAAGCAACGCTGAGAACGCGCTGAAGCATTCGCGCCATCTGCTCAGCGATGCGTACGAAGAAGTCAAAGTCAAAACCCGTGAAACCGGGATTGCCACGCGGGACTACGCCCAGGAACACCCTTGGACGACTGCGGGTGTGGCTGTCGGTGCATTGGGTCTGCTCGCGGCTTATCTGCTGTGCAAACGCGGTGACTAACCCGTCTGGCGCAGCTCGTTTTTGAGCCACTGCGCCAGTTGCCGAGCTCGCCCGTCGGCGGCGCGCTTGGGTAGCCACAACGCCAGTTGCGCCGGGGTTTCACTGAAGCCCCATGGCGCAACCAAGCGGCCGGCCTTCAAGTCCTCTGCCACCAGCGGCTCGGGCGCAATCGCCACACCCAGGCCGGCCACTGCGGCCTCCAGCAGATAATACAAATGCTCGAAACCCTGTCCGTACTTCAACGCTTTGGCGTCGAGGTCACTTTGCTGTGCCCAGCTTGGCCACGCCTGAGGGCGTGAGGTGGTGTGCAGCAATGGCTCGCTCAGCAGCGCTGCGGGCGGTGCGTTTTGCAGTCGTTCGTAGCCCGCGAATCTCGGGCTCAGGACCGGGCCGATCCGTTCGCTCGCCAACTCATAGACCTGCATGTCCGCTGGCCACGGTGGCTCGGCAAACACCAGCAAGGCGTCCAGCCCCGGGCGACGTGGATCGAGATCGCCCTCGCCAGCCGACAGGTGCAGGCGCAGGTCCGGCAGGTCGGAATTCAGCCGTCCCAACCTGGGAATAAACCAGCGTGCCAACAAGCTGCCCGAGCAACCCAGTACGAACGGTGCATCGGCGGTGCTTTGGGTCAGTTCTGCACAAACAGTCCGTAAACGCTCGAAAGCCTCGCCGCTGGCATCGCGCAAACGAACGCCGGCATCTGTGAGTTTCAGGCCGCGACCATCCTTGATAAACAGGCTCACGCCGAGGTGTTCTTCAAGCACCTTGAGTTGCCGGCTGACAGCGCCATGGGTGACGTGCAGCTGTTCGGCGGCCTTGCTGACGCTGTTCAGGCGGGCAGTCGCTTCGAAGGCCCGAAGGGCGTTCAGCGGGGGAAGGTCATGGCTCATGGTATCTGTGAGTTTTCCTGACAGGTTGCAGCGATCTTATCGGTTTTCAGCTCAAGGCGTGAGGGGTAGAGTTAAGCGCATTGTCATCCCACGCATTCAACTGGAGCGACCCATGACCCAGACTAATCTGCGCAACGGCCCCGACGCCAACGGCCTGTTTGGCGCGTTCGGCGGCCGTTACGTCGCTGAAACCCTGATGCCGTTGATCCTCGATCTGGCCCGTGAATACGAATTGGCCAAGGATGATCCTGCATTCAAAGAAGAATTGGCCTACTTCCAGCGCGACTACGTGGGTCGTCCAAGCCCACTGTACTTTGCCGAACGTCTGACAGAGTTCTGCGGCGGCGCGAAGATTTACCTCAAGCGCGAAGAGCTGAACCACACCGGCGCGCACAAGATCAACAACTGCATCGGCCAGATCCTGCTGGCGCGGCGCATGGGCAAGAAACGCATCATCGCCGAGACCGGTGCTGGCATGCACGGCGTGGCGACCGCCACCGTGGCTGCGCGTTTTGGCCTCGATTGCGTGATCTACATGGGCACCACTGACATCGAACGTCAGCAGGCCAACGTATTTCGCATGAAGCTGCTGGGCGCCGAAGTGATCCCGGTCGTGGCCGGTACCGGCACCCTGAAAGACGCGATGAACGAAGCCCTGCGTGACTGGGTGACCAACGTCGACAGCACCTTCTACCTGATTGGCACTGTGGCCGGTCCGCACCCTTATCCTGCGATGGTTCGCGACTTCCAGGCTGTTATTGGCAAAGAAACCCGTACTCAACTGCAAGACCAGGAAGGTCGTCTGCCGGACAGCCTGGTGGCGTGCATCGGTGGTGGTTCCAACGCCATGGGCCTGTTCCACCCGTTCCTCGACGACAAAAGCGTAGAGATCATCGGCGTTGAAGCGGCCGGCTACGGCATCGAAACCGGCAAGCACGCGGCCAGCCTGAACGGCGGCGTACCGGGCGTACTGCACGGCAACCGTACCTTCCTGCTGCAAGACGACGATGGTCAGATCATCGACGCTCACTCGATCTCTGCCGGCCTCGACTATCCAGGCATTGGCCCGGAACACGCCTGGTTGCATGACATCGGCCGCGTCCAGTACACCTCGGTAACCGACGACGAAGCCCTCGACGCGTTCCACAAATGCTGCCGCCTGGAAGGGATTATTCCTGCACTGGAAAGCGCCCATGCCCTGGCCGAAGTGTTCAAGCGCGCACCGACCCTGCCGAAGGATCACCTGATGGTGGTCAACTTGTCCGGTCGCGGCGACAAAGACATGCAAACCGTGATGCACCACATGGAACACTCTCAACAAGAGCAATCCAAGCAGGAGAAACACTGATGAGCCGCCTGCAAACGCGTTTTGCCGAACTCAAGGAACAGAATCGTGCCGCCCTGGTGACCTTCGTGACCGCTGGCGACCCGAGCTATGACACTTCCCTGGCGATCCTCAAAGGCTTGCCCGGCGCGGGTGCCGACGTGATCGAGTTGGGCATGCCCTTCACCGATCCGATGGCCGATGGCCCGGCAATCCAGTTGGCCAACATCCGCGCCCTCGGCGCCAAACAGAACCTGGCGAAAACCCTGCAAATGGTTCGGGAGTTCCGTGAAGGCAATACCGAGACGCCGCTGGTGCTGATGGGTTACTTCAACCCGATTCACATGTATGGCGTGCCGCGTTTCATTGCCGACGCGAAAGAGGCCGGCGTTGACGGTTTGATCGTGGTCGACCTGCCACCCGAGCATAACGGCGAGTTGTGCGACCCGGCCCAGGCAGCAGGTTTGGATTTCATCCGTCTGACCACCCCGACGACCGATGATGTACGCCTGCCAACCGTTTTGAACGGCAGCTCAGGCTTCGTCTATTACGTGTCTGTTGCCGGTGTGACGGGTGCGGGCGCGGCGACGCTGGAGCATGTTGAAGAAGCCGTCGCGCGTCTGCGTCGCCATACTGATCTGCCGATCAGCATCGGTTTCGGTATTCGTACACCGGAGCAAGCGGCGTCCATCGCGCGTCTGGCTGATGGCGTGGTGGTGGGTTCGGCATTGATCGATCACATCGCCAATGCCTCGACGCCGGATCAGGCGGTTGATGGCGTGTTGAGTCTTTGCGCGGCGCTGGCCGACGGCGTGCGTAAAGCCCGCGTCAGCTGAAGGTAAAGTTCCTGATACAGAGGAATTAGAGCCTCGCGGTACAGACTAAACAGCAAGACCGAGGGCTTCAGGACTACGTTCTGAAGCCCTTTTTGCTGTATGTGCAGTGAGGAAAGACCCGATGAAAATGCCGAAACGTCTGATTGCCAGCCTGGGTGTGCTGATGCTCAGTGCCACCCCGTTGCTGAATGCGAGTGCTGATCAGCGCGACGATCACGACCGCGGCGGCCCGCAGCAAGGCCATTACGATAACCGCGGTGACAATCATGGCGACGATCACCGTGGCCCGCAGGACAATCATCGCGGCGGCCCTCCGCCACGGGACTTCGGCCCGGTGCGCCAGACTATCCACGATAACCATGGCTATTTCGTACGCGGTGCTCCACCACCTCCAGGTATTCATCTGGTGCGTGGCCGACCGCTGCCTCACGGCTATTACGGCGAACGCCTCGATAACCGTGCCTTGGGCCGGCTGCCGTATTACCCGGGGTACGAATGGCGCCGTGCGGGTGGCGACATTGTGCTGATCGCCGTAGGAACCGGGATCGTTTATGAAATTCTCGAAGGGGTGCTTTGAATTGCAGGTAGGTGTTGAAGGCTTCGCGGATTAGCCGCGAAGCCTGTTGTTTACGGCAACTCCAAGCCGCCCGCCGCCTTGTGCAACTTCCTCAAATGTTCGCCAACCTGCTTCAGGTTGGCTTCATTGGCGGCCATCTCGGCTGCACGGCTCGGTTCGAGCAGCGCTCTCACCTCTTTGTCCAGATCGCCTGTCAGCGCCTGAAGCTGTTTCTGCCGCAGGCTGCTTTCCGATTCCAGACGCTGCCACTCACTCGGCTGCGGCAATCCATAACCACCGGTGCCGAGCAGCTCCGCCGGACGGCTGAGGAAGCCGCTGTTGGCAAGAATTTGCTGCAAGGTCGCGTTGGCCTTGTCCATGCCGCCGTTCTTCAGTTCCCGAGCACCCAGATAGCGCTGCTTTACTTCGTCCTGGGCCAGCACCAATTGTTGGCGGAAGGCTGCCTGCTCCAGTAACAGCAAGGCCGCGCTGGTGCGCAAGTCGGCTTGGTCGATCCATTGCCGGCGCTCTTCAGCTTTCAATGCGAGCCAGTCTTCGACCTTTTCCTGCTTGATCGGCAAGTGCTTCTTCAGCACTTCGAACATCGCTTGATAACGATCGCGGAAGGAGTCGAATCGGTAGCCCAGGCGCAGCGCTTCACGAGGATCATCCAGCACGCTGGTGTTCGCCAGCCCGCGGCCCTTGAGCACTTCCAGCAAACCGTTGGGCATGATGCTGTCCAACCCGACCAGTTTTGTATTGTTGGTACTGCTACGCAGTAACTTCAGGCCCTCTACAGCGCAGTTATTGGATAGAAAAAAATAGTTGCCGTCGTAGCTCCAGTGCATCTCGGCGGCGTGTTCCACCACGTCTTCGATCTCGCTGCGCGACAGGTTCAGCGGCACCGAGGCCAAGCTGCGCAGTTCGGTCTTGGTGTATTCGTCGATCACCTGGGCCAGCGGCAGGACAAACAGGCGTGACGGGTATTTGCCCACCAATCCGTCCCAACTCGACAGTTGTACGTCGCCGACGAAGGCGCGGTAGGACAACACCAGGTGCTGATCCAGATCCAGCCGACAATCCGGCCCACGAGGTCGCCCGGGTGCACAGATCACCAACCGCAACATGCTGTGACCCCAGCGGCTGACCCAGTTCTGGTTGGCTTCAGCCAGCAGATAGTCGACGGCGTAAACCCGTTCCGGATCGACCTGGCCCAGTGGCGTTTTGGCGAAGTCGTTGCCGGCATTGAGGAAGGAGAAGGTTTTGCCACACGTGTCTTTAGCGGCGGGCGCCCAGCCGAAATGTTCTTTGTAGTAGCGGTATAACGCGGGACGGCGACAGGCGTAGGCCGGGTCGAGAAGGAAATATTCCATGTTGACCGCGACGAACTCCTTGGGGCTGCTCGTCTCGTAAATGTCCGGGCTGCGAGCGATTTGTCGGTTTTGCTGTTCGCGTTCGCCGCGACGGCCAACGTACTGCGGCCAGCCAGCGAGGTCGAGTAGGCGCGGGTCATCGCTGAGCGTAAAGCGTCGGTCGGACTGGCCGCGGCATTGATCGGGAATGCCAATCAGCCCTGAGCTGCTGTTGCGCCGGGTGCAGTGCTGAATCAGCGTGCGCTCCGCGTCTGGCCACAGGCGCGAGCGGTCATAGATGTGGGTGAGTTCGTGCAATACCGTGGCAAGCATTTCGCGGCGCACGGTGCCATGGGGGCGGTAAGTCTTTTTGGTCGCGGCGCTGCCGTCAGTGAGGCTGGCAAGCAGGTTGCGGTTCAGATCGAGCTCGGACACCAGCGACGCCTGGCCGTAAGCGTTGCTCGGCATGTCATCGGTCCAGCCGACGTCGATGCGTCGGTCGAGCTGCTCGATGAACCGCGGCGGCAGCGCCTGCATGGCTTCATTTAGCAACGCCTGACTGGCCTGTTGTTGAGCGGGGCTGAGGCCTTCGGTTTTAAGCCTTAATTGCAAGTCAGCCTGGGCCGTGTTGCCGAGCAGCAACATGACCCCGGCCAACAGCCAGGCGCCTGGCGACCTCACAGTGCGAGGATGGCTTCGGCGAGAACCTGATCACTGGCGTCGCGGGCTTCCGGTACGCGGGTACGCAACGTGTTGAAGGCCGCTTCCAGGTGCGCGCCACGAATCTCGCCATCGCTGGCGACGAAACTGGCCGCATCGTCGTGGGCTTCACGAACGATCTTCGAGTCACGGATGGACGTCGTGGTATCGGAAGTGAAATCAAGCGTGCGTTGGGTGGCATTGATGATGATGTTACTGGTGGCGACCAGAGTGTGCGCCTGAGCCACATCGGCCAATAACAGAAGGCCAAGGGCGGCAACAATCAGAGGGCTACGCATGGAACGACTCCGCAAGAACAAGGATAACTATTGGACGAGAATTGCCTGCGCCAGTTCAAGGTCGCTGGCACGAAGTTTTGGCTGGGTCCGGCGCAGATAAATCAGGGCGGACTCCAGTTGTGCTCCTCGCAGTTGACCGTCACTGGCGATGAACGCCGCAGCGTCATCTTGTGCCGCGACTAGCAGCTTACGGTCGAAGGGGGCGGAGGTCACCATGCTTGTGGCGTAGCCGGTAGCCACGATGCCTTGTGTAGACAGATTGAAGGCGTCATAGGCATGGACGGAGCCGACCCAGCAGGTAGCCACGAAAAGCGGAGAGATCAACAGATTTGAAAGAAAACGCATGAGACTCGATAGCTGAAAGCGAGTCGCAAGGCTAGCGCAACGCCCGGTCTAGAGCCAGCGCCGAAACATTGGGACACGGCGGGCGTGTCCCACGTCAGTGATGTTGCTTAGATCGTCAGTATGGCTTGCGCCAGTTGTGCGTCAGTCGCGTTCAGCTGAGGTGCCTGGTGGCGAATATGGTCGAGTGCGCTTTCCAGTTTCACGCCACGAATGGAGCCTTCGCTGGCAACGAAGCTGGCGGCGTCGTCACGGGCGGCGCGCACGATTTTGTCATCGCGAAAGGAAGAAGTGACATCGGAGGTCGCATCGGACGTGGCCTTGAGCGCGCCGACGACGGCATCAGTGGTCACGATAAAGCTGGTGGCGTGGGAATTGGCAGCCACGGCAAGCAGGGCTGCAGCGCTGAGCAGACGAAGACGGGACATGGTGAAACTCCTTTGGAAAACCGATTGAGAGGTGGCGGTGTCTGGTGAGTCAGACGCCACTCATGCAGCATTCGCCACGTTCCATCTGGATATTAGGCCTTTGAGTATCGGTTCGAACAGTCCCGTCTGTTCAAGCAGGAAGCTAGCGCCAGAACGGTTTATCCAGCTCATTGAGCCGATCCGCGTGGCTGATGTTCAGGTCTGAGAGCTGCCGGTCATTGAGTTGGCCCAACAAACGCCGGGTTCTGGCCCTTTCCAAGCTGTTGGCGAGGCTCCTCAGCAATCTCCTAACCCAGTGGGAGCGAGGCGTTGATTGGGGCGTGGAAACGGAAACATCCAGTAAGTGATTCATGGCGCGGTCCTTTTGCTGGCAGTTCGGGATTTCATGGTGATCCCGTCCTCTTTTCCGCAACAGACACACTGCACTGAAATTGTACTGGTCAATTTATAAAATAGTAAAACTGTACCTGTTAAGCGGTATCTATTCTGTATGGCCCATGTTGAGGGTCCAAAACGACAAAGCCCGTCGTGGTTTCCCACGACGGGCTTTGTTTTTTCAATTTGGAGTGCTGGCGGTGGACCCGGTGGGTCAGAGCCAGCGACGCTAACTTAGCGCCAGAACGGCTTGCTCAGCTCTTCGTAGCGTTGTGCTTCGCTAATCCCTGCGTCAGCCAGCAAACGCGAATCCAGACGAGCCAATTGATGGCGGCTGGAGATGCGGCGCTGCCACAGCATCAGGTTGGCGAGAACGCGAAGAGGCGTGGAAGCCTGGGTTTTTACAGCGTTGTCTTCGAAAAACAGCTCGGAACTGAGTGTACGTTCCATGGTTGACATCCTTCCGCTTATGGCGGGATTAGGTAGTGGTTTAACTGATGCCAATGATCCTCTCGTTTGGCCAGTCTCTCTAGATACAGTTCACCTGTATTGTGAGGGACCAGTTAACTGTTAAAGGGTGGTGTACTGGTCGAAATTGAGGCAACTGTACTTGTCTGCACTAATATCGTGCATTTTTGGTTGGTTGACTCGGAAGCGTAGGCAATTGCGGTAGGAAAAGACCGGTACAGCAGTACAGTTTTGTTCGGAATTTAGTCTGGCGACAGCGAGCTGACGAAACTGTGTTTGCGTCAGCTGCTATCTGTATCAACTACACCACGAGCATCCGCCCGGTTTCTTCCAGGTTTATGTGCCAGCTCAGGGCATCACGCAGGATATGCGGCGTGTGCCCGCCGAGTGCACAAGCGGCTGTGAAGTAGTCATCCAGGGCTTGGCGATAGTCTGGGTGCACGCAGTTGTCGATGATGACCCGAGCGCGCTCTCGCGGCGCCAGGCCACGCAAGTCCGCCAGACCGATCTCGGTGACAAGGATGTCGACGTCATGCTCAGTGTGATCAACGTGGCTGACCATCGGCACCACACTGGAAATTGCGCCGCCCTTGGCGATCGACTTGGTCACGAAAATCGCCAAATGCGCATTGCGCGCAAAGTCGCCCGAACCGCCGATGCCGTTCATCATCCGCGTGCCGCAGATGTGGGTGGAGTTGACGTTGCCGTACAAGTCGAACTCAAGCGCCGTGTTGATGCCGATGATGCCGAGCCGACGCACGACTTCCGGGTGGTTGGAAATTTCTTGCGGGCGCAGGACCAGTTTGTCCTTGTAGCGCTCAAGGTTGCCGAAAACATCGGTATTGCGACGGCTCGACAAGGTGATCGAACTGCCCGAAGCAAAGCTCAGCTTGCCGGCGTCGATCAGGTCGAAAGTCGAGTCCTGAAGCACTTCGGAGTACATCGTCAGGTCTTCGAACGGCGAGTCGATCAGCCCGCACATCACCGAGTTGGCGATGTTGCCAATCCCGGCCTGCAGCGGGCCGAGCTTGTTGGTCATGCGCCCGGCAGCCACTTCCTGCTTGAAGAAGTCGATCAGATGGTCGGCAATGGCCTGAGTATCAACGTCCGGCGGCAGCACAGTGGACGGCGAGTCAGACTGATTGGTGATCACGATAGCGACGATCTTCTCCGGCGGAATCGGGATGGCAGTGCTGCCAATGCGATCGTCGACCTTTACCAGGGGAATCGGTGTGCGGGTCGGCCGATAGGTCGGGATATAGATGTCGTGCAGACCTTCGAGATTCGGGTTGTGCGCCAGGTTGATCTCGACGATCACCTGTTTGGCGAAAATCGCGAAGCTGGCCGAGTTACCCACCGAAGTGGTCGGCACGATATGGCCCTGCTCGGTGATCGCCACAGCCTCAATCACCGCGATGTCTGGCAGTTTGAGCTGCTGGTTGCGCAATTGCTCAACGGTTTCCGAGAGATGCTGGTCAATGAACATCACTTCGCCGGCGTTAATGGCCTTGCGCAGCGTGCTGTCGACCTGGAAGGGCATGCGTCGTGACAATACGCCGGCTTCGGTGAGCTGTTTGTCGAGGTCGTTGCCTAGGCTGGCGCCGGTCATCAGGGTGATTTTCAGCGGAGTGATTTTGGCGCGTTCAGCCAATGCGTGGGGCACGGCTTTGGCTTCGCCGGCGCGGGTGAAACCACTCATGCCGACGGTCATGCCGTCCTGAATCAGAGCGGCAGCATCAGCGGCGCTCATCACCTTATCCAACAACGAAGGCAAGCGAATACGATCACGGTACATGGATTGTTATCTCGGGCAACGAAAGCAAGGTGTGCAGTTTAGTGATTTTAAAAAAAATCCTCCCGCTACCATGGTCGAATGCAGAGCCCCGATTTAGAGCCTTTGGTCGGTTTTTAGCGGGCAATAAAAAACCCCAGCCTACTAAAGGCTGAGGTTTTGGGTATTGCTGCTTCCGCAGGTTTTACTCGATGGCTTTGACCATGTCTTCGATAACTTTCTTGGCGTCGCCGAAGACCATCATGGTTTTGTCCAGGTAGAACAGTTCGTTGTCCAGACCGGCATAGCCGCTGGCCATCGAGCGCTTGTTGACGATCACGGTCTTGGCTTTATAAGCCTCGAGGATCGGCATGCCGGCAATCGGCGATTTCGGATCGTTCTTCGCCGCCGGGTTGACCACGTCGTTGGCGCCGAGCACCAGCACCACGTCGGCCTGGCCGAACTCGGAGTTGATGTCATCCATCTCGAACACTTGCTCGTAAGGCACTTCGGCTTCGGCCAGCAGGACGTTCATGTGCCCTGGCATCCGACCGGCAACCGGGTGGATCGCAAACTTCACGGTGACTCCCCGGTGAGTCAGCTTCTCCGCCAGCTCCATCAGTGAGTGTTGGGCGCGTGCCACCGCCAGGCCATAACCCGGAACGATGATCACGGTGTCGGCGTTGGTCAGCAGGAAGGTCGCATCGTCAGCCGAACCGGATTTCACCGGACGGGCCTCTTTCGAGCCTGCCGGGCCAGTTGCATCTACCGTGTTGCCGAAACCACCGAGCAGTACGTTGAAGAACGAACGGTTCATCGCTTTGCACATGATGTACGAGAGGATCGCACCGGACGAACCCACCAGCGAACCTGCGATGATCAGCATCGAGTTGTTCAGCGAGAAGCCGATACCTGCCGCTGCCCAGCCGGAGTAGCTGTTGAGCATCGACACAACCACCGGCATGTCCGCGCCGCCAATCGGGATGATGATCAGCACGCCCAGCACGAAGGCCAGGGCCAGCATCAGCGCAAAGGCGTTCAGGTTACCGGTCAGCATGAAGGTCACGCCGAGGCCCAGAGTCGCCAGGCCCAGCAGCAGGTTCAGCTTGTGCTGGCCGCCGAACTGCACGGGT
This sequence comes from Pseudomonas sp. LBUM1666, assembly GCF_059695775.1. NCBI lineage: Bacteria > Pseudomonadati > Pseudomonadota > Gammaproteobacteria > Pseudomonadales > Pseudomonadaceae > Pseudomonas > Pseudomonas sp. LBUM1666. Next base: position 110,978 of record NZ_CP166789.1, read on the forward strand.
GCGCCCTGGAACAGGCGGAACTTGTACTTGCCCGACAGCTTGCCGAACGCGATCACAGAACCGGAGAAGGTGATTGCACCGATGGCCGCGCCGAGGAATAGCTCCAGGCGGTTACCGGCAGGAATCGCATCACCCAGTTGCTTGACGATACCCAGCGATTGCGGTTCAACGACAGCAGCGATCGCAATGAACACCGCGGCCATACCGATCATGCTGTGCATGAAGGCGACCAGTTCCGGCATTTTGGTCATTTCAACGCGCTTGGCCATGATCGACCCGGCGGTACCGCCGACCAACAGACCTACGATGACGTAACCGATGCCGGCAGTGGCCAACTCGGCGCCCAGCTTATAGACGAGGCCCACGGTGGTGAGGATCGCCAGCGCCATGCCGAGCATGCCGTACACATTGCCGCGCCGCGACGTGGTCGGGTGCGACAGGCCCTTAAGAGCCTGGATGAAACAGATCGACGCGATCAAGTAGAGCGTCGTGACGAGATTCATGCTCATTACTTAGGCGCCTCTTCTTTTACTGCTTTTGGGGCTTTTTTCTTGAACATCTCAAGCATCCTGCGGGTAACCAGGAAGCCACCAAATACGTTTACCGCTGCCAGAGCTACCGCCAGGGTGCCCATGGTTTTGCCTAGAGGTGTGACGGTCAACGCCGCGGCCAGCATGGCGCCGACGATCACAATCGCCGAAATGGCGTTGGTCACAGCCATCAAAGGCGTATGCAGCGCAGGTGTAACGTTCCAGACCACGTGATAACCGACATAAATCGCCAGCACGAAGATGATCAGGTTGTAGATACCGGGGGAGATAAGCTCTTCCATCGTCTGAATCCCTGCTTAGGCGTTTTTGCGGATGACTTGGCCGTCGCGGCACATCAGGCACGCGGCGACGATGTCGTCTTCGAGGTTGATCTCGAACTGGCCTTCTTTGTTGAAGACCAGCTTCAGGAAGTCCAGCAGGTTGCGCGCATACAGTGCCGAAGCATCAGCCGCGACCGCACCGGCCAGATTGGTCGGGCCGCAAATGATCACGCCATTCTCGACGACCACCTGGTCAGCCACGGTCAGCGGGCAGTTACCACCCTGGGCTGCCGCGAGGTCGATGACCACCGAGCCCGGCTTCATCTGTGCCACGGTTTCCGCGCTCAACAGCGTCGGTGCCTTTCGGCCCGGGATCAGTGCAGTGGTGATGACAATGTCAGCCTGTTTGGCGCGTTCGTGCACGGCCAGGGCCTGACGTTGCATCCAGCTGGCGGGCATTGGTCGCGCGTAACCGCCGACACCAACGGCGCATTCGCGCTCTTCATCGGTCTCGTAAGGTACGTCGACGAACTTGGCGCCGAGGGATTCGATCTGCTCTTTTACTGCAGGACGCACGTCAGACGCTTCGATCACGGCACCCAGGCGTTTCGCGGTAGCGATCGCCTGCAAACCAGCCACGCCAGCGCCAAGAATCAGCACGCGCGCCGCTTTCACGGTACCCGCAGCGGTCATCAGCATCGGCATGAAGCGTGGATAGTGGTGCGCGGCCAGCAACACGGCTTTATAACCGGCGATGTTGGCTTGGGAGGACAGCACATCCAGGCTCTGAGCGCGGGAGGTGCGTGGTGCGGCCTCCAGTGCGAAAGCGGTAATGCCGCACTCAGCCAGCTTGGCAATGGTTTCATTGCTGAACGGGTTGAGCATGCCCACCACAACGGTGCCGCTTTTAATTAGCGTCAGCTCGCTGTCGCTGGGGGCGACCACTTTGAGAATCAGCTCGGCACCAAACGCATCGTTGGCGCTGCCAATAATTGCGCCTGCCGCTTCATAGGCACTGTCGACAACGCTGGCGTTAATGCCGGCGCCGCTTTGCACAGTGACCTTATGACCCTGGCCGATCAGCTTCTTGATGGTTTCCGGGGTTGCAGCAACCCGCGTTTCACCGGTCTGGGTTTCGAGAGGAACACCAATGTGCACGTCAAATCTCCTGCGTGATCTTATTGAGTAAACCCAGGCACTTCGGATGGTGCGGCTGGGGCGGCCGATCAGCACGATCCCGCCAAATCAGGGCGGGGCGCGGCATTTTGCAGGCGAACTTAATGCCCTTCAAGGGTTTATGACGGGTGACGGAAAATTAACTACAAGTCACCCCGTGACCGAATGTCGCAACTGACCGGCTCAATCCCTTGCAGGCCGTGACTTGTAAGGATTCTTGTAAAAATTGAAGAATTTTCACATCGGTCAGGTGAATGAGTCGTTATTGCTCCGCAATAGAGGCTCAAGGCCACGTTTTTAGGCTCTTGTGGGACGTTTGTACTGCTTGTCGGTACAGTCTTCGAATATGCGACAAATACTTATATCTGTAGTGCTTTTATTTTGCTGACTACGGGGTCAGCTAATACGGCCGGGCCTTTATCCTTCTAGGCTGTAGCTCTGTGCCTGATTGACCAGCCAATCGCGAAATGCCCTTAAAGAGGCCGATTCGACCTTCCGCTCGGGAATCATCAAGTAATACGCCTTGATGCTTGATAACGCCTGGGCGTTGGCAATGACCAGGCGCTTCTCGGCCAGTTCACGTTGAATCAGGAACGGTGGAATCAACGCTATTCCCATATCGTGCATGGCCGCTTGGGCAAGCATGGAGAATAGCTCGTAGCGCGGCCCTGTCATGTCTCGAGGGATATTTAGGTTTTGAGAGTTGAACCACTGACGCCAGGCATAAGGGCGAGTGGTCTGCTGCAACAGGGGCAATTCGGCGATTTCAGCGGGAGACAGGTTTGTCTTTTTCCCCAGGAGATTGGGGCTGCACACCGGCATCGGATTTTCGCCCATCAGCCTGTGGGATTCGGTACCCGACCAGTCCGCGTCTCCAAAATAGATCGCGGCATCGAAGTCGGTGTCGGCAAACAGGAAGGGGCGAGTTCGGTTGGTGAGGTTGACCGTCACTTCCGGGTGTTTTTGCTGGAAATCCTTGAGTCGTGGCAACAGCCATTGAGTGCCGAAGGTTGGAACCACCGCCAGCTCAATTACGTTGGCACCTTGCTGACCCATCACTGACAAGGTGTCCCGTTCAACGGCATCGAGTTGGGTGGCCACCCGGCGGCTGTAGGAAAGACCGGCCTCCGTCAGCTTGACCCCGCGTCGCGAGCGACGGAACAGTTCTACGCTGAGGAACTCCTCAAGGCTGGCGATCTGTCGGCAAATGGCGCCTTGAGTGAGCGAAAGCTCCTGAGCCGCCTTGGTAAAACTTTCGTGGCGAGCCGCGGCTTCAAAGCTGATCAGGGCCGTTGTGCTGGGGATTTTCCTGCGCATGTACGTCAACCTCACTAATACATTGCATAAAAGCTACTTTGCGATGTTTCGGAGTGAGAAATTAGCACAACAGTATGCAAAATCCTCGTTTGCCGTAACGCCGAACCCGGCCTAGGATCAGCCCACGTTATTTGACCCGATTCGAGAGGACACACTCATGGGCGGTAAAGCTAGCTTCAACTGGATCGATCCCCTGCTGCTGGATCAACAGCTCACCGAAGAAGAACGCATGATCCGCGACACCGCTGAGCAATTCGCTCAGCAGAAGCTCGCGCCGCGTGTTCTCGAAGCTTTCCGCCATGAAAAGACCGACCCGGCAATCTTCCGCGAGATGGGCGAAATAGGTCTGTTGGGCGCGACTATCCCTGAGCAGTATGGTGGAAGCGGCCTGAACTACGTCAGCTACGGCCTGATAGCCCGTGAAGTCGAGCGCGTCGACTCCGGCTACCGCTCGATGATGAGCGTGCAGTCCTCGCTGGTCATGGTGCCGATCAATGAATTCGGTACCGAAGCCCAGAAGCAGAAGTACCTGCCGAAACTGGCTTCAGGCGAATGGATTGGTTGCTTCGGTCTGACTGAACCTAACCACGGTTCCGACCCGGGCGCGATGATTACTCGTGCGCGCAAAGTGGAAGGCGGCTACAGCCTGACCGGCAACAAGATGTGGATCACCAACAGCCCGATCGCTGATGTGTTCGTGGTCTGGGGCAAGGACGACGCCGGTGACATCCGCGGTTTCGTTCTGGAGAAAGGCTGGAAGGGCCTGAGTGCTCCTGCGATTCACGGCAAGGTTGGCCTGCGTGCATCCATCACCGGCGAGATCGTCATGGACAACGTGTTTGTCCCTGAAGAGAACATCTTCCCGGATGTCCGTGGCTTGAAAGGCCCTTTTACGTGCCTCAACTCGGCACGTTACGGCATTTCCTGGGGGGCGCTGGGCGCGGCCGAGTTTTGCTGGCACACCGCTCGCCAGTACACCCTGGATCGTCAGCAGTTCGGACGCCCGCTGGCTGCTACTCAGCTGATCCAGAAGAAGCTGGCCGACATGCAGACTGAAATCACCCTGGCGCTGCAAGGTTGCCTGCGTCTGGGTCGTATGAAGGATGAAGGTACTGCAGCGGTCGAGATCACTTCGATGATGAAGCGCAACTCCTGCGGCAAGTCCCTGGATATTGCCCGCATGGCGCGCGACATGCTGGGTGGTAACGGTATTTCCGATGAGTTCGGTGTCGCTCGCCATTTGGTCAACCTGGAAGTGGTGAATACCTATGAAGGTACGCATGACGTCCACGCACTGATCCTCGGTCGTGCGCAGACTGGCATCCAGGCGTTCTATTAATAGGAGAACGGCCATGGGCGCGCTTTCGCATCTACGGGTACTGGATTTATCGCGGGTTCTGGCCGGGCCGTGGGCCGGACAGATCCTTGCTGACCTTGGCGCCGAAGTGATCAAGGTCGAGCGTCCGGGTAATGGCGATGACACGCGCGCCTGGGGGCCTCCCTTCCTTAAAGACGCCTATGGCGAGAACACCAGCGAGGCCGCTTATTACTTGTCGGCCAATCGCAACAAGCAATCGGTCACCATCGACTTCACCCGACCTGAAGGGCAGAAGCTGGTGCGTGATCTGGCGGCGAAGTCGGACATCCTGATCGAGAATTTCAAGGTCGGAGGGCTGGCGGCCTATGGTTTGGACTACGAGTCTCTAAAGGCGATCAATCCGAATCTGATCTATTGCTCGATTACCGGGTTTGGCCAGACAGGCCCTTACGCCAAGCGCGCGGGCTATGACTTCATGATCCAGGGGCTGGGCGGTCTGATGAGTCTGACGGGGCGACCCGAAGGGGATGAGGGGGCCGGGCCGGTGAAAGTCGGTGTGGCGCTGACGGACATTTTGACCGGTCTCTATTCGACCGTGGCGATCCTTGCAGCGCTTGCGCATCGGGATCATGACGGTGGCGGCCAGCATATTGATATGGCGCTGTTGGATGTTCAGGTAGCTTGTCTGGCGAACCAGGCAATGAATTACCTGACTACGGGCAATGCTCCGAAGCGCCTGGGGAATGCTCATCCGAATATCGTGCCTTATCAGGACTTTCCTACGGCGGATGGAGACTTCATCCTCACCGTGGGTAATGACGGGCAGTTTCGCAAGTTTGCTGAAGTGGCTGGTCAGCCGCAGTGGGCAGATGATCCACGCTTTACGACCAACAAGTTGCGGGTGGAGAATCGTGCGGTGTTGATTCCGCTTATTCGCCAGGCGACTGTGTTCAAGACGACCGCTGAGTGGGTACTGCAGCTGGAGCAAGCAGGTGTGCCGTGCGGGCCGATCAATGATCTGGCTCAGATGTTTGCGGATCCTCAGGTTAAGGCGCGCGGGTTGGCGATCGAGCTGCCCCATGTGCTCGCCGGGATGGTGCCCCAAGTGGCGAGTCCGATTCGTCTGTCCGAAACGCCTGTGGAGTATCGCAATGCGCCTCCTCTATTAGGGGAGCATACGCTGGAGGTTCTGCAGCGGGTGTTGGGTCTGGATGCTGGTGCTGTGGCGGCATTCAAAGAGGCCGGGGTGCTCTGAGGATTTCTTCTATATAGGGGGAGTGGTTTTACTCTCCTATATAGAGAGGAAACCGGCTGTTTTCCGGCGTTCTGCAAGTGTTTGATAGAAAAGCGTAATTAAGGGTTGACGGCAGATTCTGGAAGTCTATAATTCGCCCCACTTCCGGCGCAGTCGAAACGGAAAACTCCTTGGCAAACAATGAGTTACGCAGTTTTCGACAGCGAGTTGCTTCAGATCATCGAAGCCCAGAAGGAGTTGAAAGAGCGAGGTTGTTTGGCTCTTTTAACGATTCGATCTTCTCGGTCGAAAGCGGTGTAAAAGAGGTGTTGACAGCAGCGAGTAACGCTGTAGAATTCGCCTCCCGCTAACGAGAGATCGGAAGCGCAAGTGGTTGAAGTTGCAAAGGAAACTTTGAAAACTTCGAAAAATAACCGCTTGACAGCAACAGAGGCTGCTGTAGAATGCGCGCCTCGGTTGAGACGAAAGATCTTAACCAACCGCTCTTTAACAACTGAATCAAGCAATTCGTGTGGGTGCTTGTGGAGTCAGACTGATAGTCAACAAGATTATCAGCATCACAAGTTACTCCGCGAGAAATCAAAGATGTAACCAACGATTGCTGAGCCAAGTTTAGGGTTTCTTAAAAACCCAAAGATGTTTGAACTGAAGAGTTTGATCATGGCTCAGATTGAACGCTGGCGGCAGGCCTAACACATGCAAGTCGAGCGGCAGCACGGGTACTTGTACCTGGTGGCGAGCGGCGGACGGGTGAGTAATGCCTAGGAATCTGCCTGGTAGTGGGGGATAACGCTCGGAAACGGACGCTAATACCGCATACGTCCTACGGGAGAAAGCAGGGGACCTTCGGGCCTTGCGCTATCAGATGAGCCTAGGTCGGATTAGCTAGTTGGTGAGGTAATGGCTCACCAAGGCGACGATCCGTAACTGGTCTGAGAGGATGATCAGTCACACTGGAACTGAGACACGGTCCAGACTCCTACGGGAGGCAGCAGTGGGGAATATTGGACAATGGGCGAAAGCCTGATCCAGCCATGCCGCGTGTGTGAAGAAGGTCTTCGGATTGTAAAGCACTTTAAGTTGGGAGGAAGGGCATTTACCTAATACGTAAGTGTTTTGACGTTACCGACAGAATAAGCACCGGCTAACTCTGTGCCAGCAGCCGCGGTAATACAGAGGGTGCAAGCGTTAATCGGAATTACTGGGCGTAAAGCGCGCGTAGGTGGTTTGTTAAGTTGGATGTGAAATCCCCGGGCTCAACCTGGGAACTGCATTCAAAACTGACAAGCTAGAGTATGGTAGAGGGTGGTGGAATTTCCTGTGTAGCGGTGAAATGCGTAGATATAGGAAGGAACACCAGTGGCGAAGGCGACCACCTGGACTGATACTGACACTGAGGTGCGAAAGCGTGGGGAGCAAACAGGATTAGATACCCTGGTAGTCCACGCCGTAAACGATGTCAACTAGCCGTTGGGAGCCTTGAGCTCTTAGTGGCGCAGCTAACGCATTAAGTTGACCGCCTGGGGAGTACGGCCGCAAGGTTAAAACTCAAATGAATTGACGGGGGCCCGCACAAGCGGTGGAGCATGTGGTTTAATTCGAAGCAACGCGAAGAACCTTACCAGGCCTTGACATCCAATGAACTTTCCAGAGATGGATTGGTGCCTTCGGGAACATTGAGACAGGTGCTGCATGGCTGTCGTCAGCTCGTGTCGTGAGATGTTGGGTTAAGTCCCGTAACGAGCGCAACCCTTGTCCTTAGTTACCAGCACGTAATGGTGGGCACTCTAAGGAGACTGCCGGTGACAAACCGGAGGAAGGTGGGGATGACGTCAAGTCATCATGGCCCTTACGGCCTGGGCTACACACGTGCTACAATGGTCGGTACAGAGGGTTGCCAAGCCGCGAGGTGGAGCTAATCCCAGAAAACCGATCGTAGTCCGGATCGCAGTCTGCAACTCGACTGCGTGAAGTCGGAATCGCTAGTAATCGCGAATCAGAATGTCGCGGTGAATACGTTCCCGGGCCTTGTACACACCGCCCGTCACACCATGGGAGTGGGTTGCACCAGAAGTAGCTAGTCTAACCTTCGGGAGGACGGTTACCACGGTGTGATTCATGACTGGGGTGAAGTCGTAACAAGGTAGCCGTAGGGGAACCTGCGGCTGGATCACCTCCTTAATCGACGACATCAGCTGCTCCATAAGCTCCCACACGAATTGCTTGATTCATTGAAGAAGACGATAAGAAGCAGCCCGAAATTGGGTCTGTAGCTCAGTTGGTTAGAGCGCACCCCTGATAAGGGTGAGGTCGGCAGTTCGAATCTGCCCAGACCCACCAATTTTGTGTGGGAACCTGTAGAAATACGGGGCCATAGCTCAGCTGGGAGAGCGCCTGCCTTGCACGCAGGAGGTCAACGGTTCGATCCCGTTTGGCTCCACCACTACTGCTTCTGTTGTTGAAAGCTTAGAAATGAGCATTCCATCGCACGATGGTGAATGTTGATTTCTAGTCTTTGGATTAGATCGTTCTTTAAAAATTTGGGTATGTGATAGAAAGATAGACTGGACCACACTTTCACTGGTGTGGGATCAGGCTAAGGTAAAATTTGTGAGTTAAATTGCGAATTTTCGGCGAATGTCGTCTTCACAGTATAACCAGATTGCTTGGGGTTATATGGTCAAGTGAAGAAGCGCATACGGTGGATGCCTTGGCAGTCAGAGGCGATGAAAGACGTGGTAGCCTGCGAAAAGCTTCGGGGAGTCGGCAAACAGACTTTGATCCGGAGATGTCTGAATGGGGGAACCCAGCCATCATAAGATGGTTATCTTAAGCTGAATACATAGGCTTAAGAGGCGAACCAGGGGAACTGAAACATCTAAGTACCCTGAGGAAAAGAAATCAACCGAGATTCCCTTAGTAGTGGCGAGCGAACGGGGACTAGCCCTTAAGTGGCTTTGAGATTAGCGGAACGCTCTGGAAAGTGCGGCCATAGTGGGTGATAGCCCTGTACGCGAAAATCTCTTAGTCATGAAATCGAGTAGGACGGAGCACGAGAAACTTTGTCTGAATATGGGGGGACCATCCTCCAAGGCTAAATACTACTGACTGACCGATAGTGAACTAGTACCGTGAGGGAAAGGCGAAAAGAACCCCGGAGAGGGGAGTGAAATAGATCCTGAAACCGTATGCGTACAAGCAGTGGGAGCCCACTTTGTTGGGTGACTGCGTACCTTTTGTATAATGGGTCAGCGACTTATTTTCAGTGGCGAGCTTAACCGAATAGGGGAGGCGTAGCGAAAGCGAGTCTTAATAGGGCGTCTAGTCGCTGGGAATAGACCCGAAACCGGGCGATCTATCCATGGGCAGGTTGAAGGTTGGGTAACACTAACTGGAGGACCGAACCGACTACCGTTGAAAAGTTAGCGGATGACCTGTGGATCGGAGTGAAAGGCTAATCAAGCTCGGAGATAGCTGGTTCTCCTCGAAAGCTATTTAGGTAGCGCCTCATGTATCACTGTAGGGGGTAGAGCACTGTTTCGGCTAGGGGGTCATCCCGACTTACCAAACCGATGCAAACTCCGAATACCTACAAGTGCCGAGCATGGGAGACACACGGCGGGTGCTAACGTCCGTCGTGAAAAGGGAAACAACCCAGACCGTCAGCTAAGGTCCCAAAGTTATGGTTAAGTGGGAAACGATGTGGGAAGGCTTAGACAGCTAGGAGGTTGGCTTAGAAGCAGCCACCCTTTAAAGAAAGCGTAATAGCTCACTAGTCGAGTCGGCCTGCGCGGAAGATGTAACGGGGCTCAAACCATACACCGAAGCTACGGGTATCACTTAGGTGATGCGGTAGAGGAGCGTTCTGTAAGCCTGTGAAGGTGAGTTGAGAAGCTTGCTGGAGGTATCAGAAGTGCGAATGCTGACATGAGTAACGACAATGGGTGTGAAAAACACCCACGCCGAAAGACCAAGGTTTCCTGCGCAACGTTAATCGACGCAGGGTTAGTCGGTCCCTAAGGCGAGGCTGAAAAGCGTAGTCGATGGAAAACAGGTTAATATTCCTGTACTTCTGGTTATTGCGATGGAGGGACGGAGAAGGCTAGGCCAGCTTGGCGTTGGTTGTCCAAGTTTAAGGTGGTAGGCTGGAATCTTAGGTAAATCCGGGATTCTAAGGCCGAGAGCTGATGACGAGTTACCCTTTGGGTGACGAAGTGGTTGATGCCATGCTTCCAAGAAAAGCTTCTAAGCTTCAGGTAACCAGGAACCGTACCCCAAACCGACACAGGTGGTTGGGTAGAGAATACCAAGGCGCTTGAGAGAACTCGGGTGAAGGAACTAGGCAAAATGGCACCGTAACTTCGGGAGAAGGTGCGCCGGTGAGGGTGAAGCATTTACTGCGTAAGCCCATGCCGGTCGAAGATACCAGGCCGCTGCGACTGTTTATTAAAAACACAGCACTCTGCAAACACGAAAGTGGACGTATAGGGTGTGACGCCTGCCCGGTGCCGGAAGGTTAATTGATGGGGTTAGCTAACGCGAAGCTCTTGATCGAAGCCCCGGTAAACGGCGGCCGTAACTATAACGGTCCTAAGGTAGCGAAATTCCTTGTCGGGTAAGTTCCGACCTGCACGAATGGCGTAACGATGGCGGCGCTGTCTCCACCCGAGACTCAGTGAAATTGAAATCGCTGTGAAGATGCAGTGTATCCGCGGCTAGACGGAAAGACCCCGTGAACCTTTACTATAGCTTTGCACTGGACTTTGAATTTGCTTGTGTAGGATAGGTGGGAGGCTTTGAAGCGTGGACGCCAGTTCGCGTGGAGCCAACCTTGAAATACCACCCTGGCAACTTTGAGGTTCTAACTCAGGTCCGTTATCCGGATCGAGGACAGTGTATGGTGGGTAGTTTGACTGGGGCGGTCTCCTCCTAAAGAGTAACGGAGGAGTACGAAGGTGCGCTCAGACCGGTCGGAAATCGGTCGTAGAGTATAAAGGCAAAAGCGCGCTTGACTGCGAGACAGACACGTCGAGCAGGTACGAAAGTAGGTCTTAGTGATCCGGTGGTTCTGTATGGAAGGGCCATCGCTCAACGGATAAAAGGTACTCCGGGGATAACAGGCTGATACCGCCCAAGAGTTCATATCGACGGCGGTGTTTGGCACCTCGATGTCGGCTCATCACATCCTGGGGCTGAAGCCGGTCCCAAGGGTATGGCTGTTCGCCATTTAAAGTGGTACGCGAGCTGGGTTTAGAACGTCGTGAGACAGTTCGGTCCCTATCTGCCGTGGACGTTTGAGATTTGAGAGGGGCTGCTCCTAGTACGAGAGGACCGGAGTGGACGAACCTCTGGTGTTCCGGTTGTCACGCCAGTGGCATTGCCGGGTAGCTATGTTCGGAATAGATAACCGCTGAAAGCATCTAAGCGGGAAACTAGCCTCAAGATGAGATCTCACTGGGACCTTGAGTCCCCTGAAGGGCCGTCGAAGACTACGACGTTGATAGGTTGGGTGTGTAAGCGCTGTGAGGCGTTGAGCTAACCAATACTAATTGCCCGTGAGGCTTGACCATATAACACCCAAGCAATTTGTGAACTCGAAAGAGGCCAGATTGCGGTGTGTGAAGACGAAACGAACCGAAAGTTCGAGATACTCACAAAACACCGAAAGCTATCACATACCCAATTTGCTGAAGCGAGGCCAGCTGGCCACGACTCAGTACCCGAATTTCTTGACGACCATAGAGCATTGGAACCACCTGATCCCATCCCGAACTCAGCAGTGAAACGATGCATCGCCGATGGTAGTGTGGGGTTTCCCCATGTGAGAGTAGGTCATCGTCAAGATTAAATTCCGAAACCCCTATCTGCGTATGCAGGTAGGGGTTTTGTTTTAGTAGAAGTCACCAATTTTTCTGGCACGTTACGCTGTAACGGGCTGGTCACAGAATTTCTTGACGACCATAGAGCATTGGAACCACCTGATCCCATCCCGAACTCAGCAGTGAAACGATGCATCGCCGATGGTAGTGTGGGGTTTCCCCATGTGAGAGTAGGTCATCGTCAAGATTGAATTCCGAAACCCCTGTCTGCTAACGCAGACAGGGGTTTTGTCGTTTTGGGCTCGCTAAACGCTCAGAAACGCCATCCTCCAAACCAGTTGAATGTTCCCACAGAGACGACAAACTCAGCCCCCGAATTCAGGCGCTGGCTTTGTTGGAATGACGAGGGATTAGAACTGGTAGCTTACCGTCGCGGTGACATTGCGTTCTTCGCCCAGGTAGCAGAAATTCAGACTGGCACATCAGGCCACATAGGACTCCTTGGGGAGTTCGGGTTGAACGACTCGGAGTAGCTGATGTAAGGCGCAATGCCGTTATCGAACAGATACAACGCCCCGGCGCGACCAGTCAGCTTGGTGTGTTTGTCACTGATTTCAGTGCCCTCAGGCCGGCCAGTTTCAGCCAGCCGATTCTCATCGGACGTTTCGACCCAGGCTTGGCGCACACCAAGCAAGAAGCGCCACTGGTCCATTTCGATCAGGTCCAGCAGGTAAACGCCGGTTTGTTCTCAGCAACGCAAGTAACTGGTTGGACTGTAGAATTCGATATCCGAATTTCCATACACAGGGTTGAACGCATCAATCGGTGCAAGACCACCGCTGGTCCAGTCGACCACGGTTTTGCGACGCTGGTAGTCCGTGCCCATCAGTACAGTGTGTTTGGTTGCACCGGTGAAGAACTCCGCTTGCAGCATGTAATCGACAATGAATGCATGAAGTTTTTCATCGCCACCGGTGTAATAACGATTCAACTCATTACTGGGACTGCTGATCGCGCGGGAAGCCCTCAATGCTCGGTTCTCCCTCGAAGAAGTGGGGGGAGATCCGATTCCCATTGCGCTGATGAATTGTGCCGTCGGCCGGCACGCCACCGTGATAACCACCGTCCGGGTCGTGTTGTAAATGCGCTTGGAGGGTCAGCGAGGTGTCTTCGGTAAAATCGATGCTCACCGTAGGCGCGAGGGCGAAGCGTTTTTCTTTGTTGTGATCGAACTGTGTGTCGGACTGATCCGTCAGCCCTGTCAGGCGATAGGCGATGAGTTCGTCGTCGTCCACAGGGCCGCTGAAGTCGAAACCCATACTGCGCTGACCCTGAGTGCCCACCGTGGCTTGGACCTGGTGATAGCCTCATACAGCGGCCTCTTGCTGGTTAGCGGCTACCAGGCCGCCGGGTGAGCTGCGACCATAGAGCACCGATGACGGAACCGAACCATCGTTGAAGCCGCGCAGCGCCACGTAGTCATAACGGTGGGTGGCGCTGTAATGGTTGGTCAGTACGCCTGTACTGCAAACTCAGAGTACTGATCAGCCGCTCTGGAACGCCGTTCGGCGGGTAACTGACAGGAATGCCGACCATTTCGTACAAACGCCTAAGATTTCTCCGGTTTGTGCCGAAAGCCTGAGGAGACATGCGTGCACCAAAGTAGAGCGGCCCCAGAGCCCTGCCTGCGCTGTTACATGGAATGTTGCAACCCGGAACGCATCCCCACTTTTTGCATAAGAAGTCCCATGAAATGAATCTCAAATTCAGCCATAAAATCCTTCTGGCCGCCTCCGGCGTCGTGGTGCTGGCTTTTGCGTTGTTCACTTTGTACAACGACTATCTGCAGCGAAACACCATCCGTCAAAACCTCGAATCAAGCGTCCAGCAGGCCGGCGATCTGACCGCCAGCAGCGTGCAGAACTGGATGAGCGGCCGCGTGCTGGTGCTGGAAAACCTCGCGCAAAACGTCGCCCATCAAGGCGCCACTGCCGACCTCCCTGGGCTGGTCAATCAACCGGCCCTGACCTCGAACTTCCAGTTCACCTACGTGGGCCAGGCCAATGGCGTGTTCACTCAGCGCCCGGACGCGAAGATGCCTGACGGTTATGATCCGCGTCAGCGTCCCTGGTACAAACAGGCCGTGGCTGCCGACAAGACTATGCTGACCCCGCCTTACATGGCTGCCGTCGGTGGCCTGGTGGTGACCATCGCCCTGCCGGTGAAAAAGAACGGCGAGTTGCTCGGCGTAGTCGGTGGTGACCTGAGCCTGGAAACCCTGGTGAAGATCATCAATTCGGTGGACTTCGGTGGCATCGGCCACGCATTCCTGGTCAGCGCCGACGGTCAGGTGATCGTCAGCCCGGACAAAGATCAGGTGATGAAAAACCTGAAGGACATCTACCCGAATGCCGGTGTGCGCATCGAGAAGGGCAATCAGGAAGTCACCCTGAACAAGCAGGACCGTATTCTTTCGTTCACGCCGGTCAGTGGTTTGCCGAATGCCGAGTGGTACATCGGTCTGTCGATCGACAAGAACAAGGCCTACGCACCACTCAGCCAGTTCCGCACTTCTGCGCTGATCGCGATGTTCATCGCCGTGACGGCCATTGCCGTGCTGCTGAGCCTGCTGATCAACGTGCTGATGCGTCCGCTGACCACCATGGGTCGTGCGATGCAGGACATTGCTCAAGGTGAGGGCGATCTGACTCGACGTCTGGCCGTGGAAAGCAAAGACGAATTCGGCGAACTGGGCGGTTCGTTCAACCAGTTCGTGGAGCGAATTCACGCGTCGATTTCCGAAGTGTCGTCGGCAACCCGCCAGGTTCACGACCTGTCGCAACGGGTGATGGCTTCGTCCAACGCTTCGATCGTCGGCTCCGACGAGCAAAGTGCCCGCACCAACAGTGTGGCTGCGGCGATCAACCAGTTGGGCGCCGCTACCCAGGAAATCGCCCGCAACGCCGCCGATGCTTCCCAGCACGCCAGCGGCGCGAGCGAGCAGGCCGATGACGGTCGTCAGGTGGTGGAGAAAACCATTCTGGCGATGACCGAGTTGTCGCAGAAAATCAGCCTGTCCTGCACGCAGATCGAAACCCTGAACGCCAGCACCGACAACATCGGGCACATTCTGGATGTGATCAAAGGCATCTCTCAGCAAACCAACTTGCTCGCGCTCAACGCCGCCATCGAAGCGGCCCGTGCCGGTGAAGCCGGTCGTGGTTTTGCGGTGGTGGCGGACGAAGTGCGTAACCTCGCTCACCGTACTCAGGAATCGGCGGAGGAAATCCACAAGATGATCACCTCGCTGCAGATCGGTTCTCGCGAAGCGGTGACCACGATGAACGCCAGTCAGGTCTCCAGCGAGCAGAGCGTCGAAGTAGCGAACCAGGCCGGTCTGCGACTGGTCAGCGTGACCCAGCGCATCGGCGAAATCGACAGTATGAACCAGTCGGTGGCCGCGGCAACCGAAGAGCAGACGGCGGTCGTGGAAACCCTCAATGTCGACGTTAACCAGATCAACCTGCTGAACCAGCAGAGCGTGGCTAACCTAAATGAAACATTGAAGGATTGCGATGCGTTGTCCCTGCAGGCAAACCGGTTGAAGCAGTTGGTCGACAGCTTCAAAATCTGATCAAACGATGTAAAAAAGCCCGCTGTGGAGTTATCCACAGCGGGCTTTTTCATGCCTTACGCAAACAGCTTCAACACATTGTTCATCGCATCATCGGCAAAGCCCTGCACGAAATCCTTGAACCCCGGCAGTGCCTCGGCGCCACCCTGTGCGGGTTCGGCGATGATGGTCCAGGTCGCTCGGGATTTGCCCGCCCCCAGCGGTTCGACACTCATCGCCGCCCACAAATTGTCCACGCCCAAGGTGTTGTAAATCGTGGTCCAGGTCATGTTCAGCGCCTGGTCATCCCGGGAGTTGAGTTGCTCGACCACCAGGTTGCCGTCCTTGAAGAATTTCTTGCGCAGGGAAGACACGCCTTCGCCGGTCATCTCGATGTGCGACAGCGCCGGAATGAATTGATCGAAGCCGGCAAAGTTACCGACCACTGCCCAGACCTTCTTGGCATCGGCCGGTACTTCCACCGAAGACACCACATGGCAGCCTTGAGGATTTTTGATCAGGGTATCGGGTTGCAGAGTGCTCATGGTCTTGCTCCATTCTTGGGGTTGGGTTGAATCAGATGAAATTGATTTCTTTGAGGTAGTCGCAGCCGCGACGCAGCAGCGCCGGGGATTTTTCCGGGTAATGCGCGCCCATCTGCCGCACGCCCGCTTGGGCGTTGGCGTGGCCGATCATTGAGATGTCGCCGATGTCTTCCTCGAAGCCGTTGAGGTAGAAACCGAGCACGCCGAACAACGCGTTGTCGCTGTCGACCCGGCCCAGTTGCTGCTGCCAGTCGGCGACGCTGACCATGGAAAACTCCCGACCGGCCTCACGGAATGACGCGACGTAGTTGTCCCAGCTCAGAGGCTCGGGGTTGTGCAGGTTGAACACCGCTTTTTCGGGTGAATAACGGCTGGCATGGAAGGCGATGAACCGGGCGAGAAAGTCCACCGGCATCAGGTCGAAGTTCAGCGCGAACTCCGGCACCTGGCCGAGCTGGATCGAGCCTTTGAGCATCAGCATCAAGCGATTCTTGTGAGGCTGGCAGACACCGGTGAGGCTGTTGAAACTGATGTTGCCGGGGCGATAAAGATTGACCCGTACGCCACGCTCGCGAGCCCGTTCGAGGATCCGCTCACCGACCCATTTGGACAGGTTGTAGCCGTTCTTGATGTAGATCGGCGGGGTCTGCGCGGCGGGCAATTCCAGTACCCGGCCATCGGCGGCAATCGTGCTGGACGCCGAGAGCGTCGAGACGAAGTTGAAGATTTTTTTGCTGCGCCCTTCACACAACCTAAGGCACTCGAAAATCGGCTCGACGTTGTCCCGCGCCAGCGACTCGTAATCGAGTACGTGATTGACGTTGGCGGCGTTGTGCACCAACGCGCCGAACTGCCGATCCAGTCGCTCGTAAACATCCGCTTCGAGCCCCAATGACGGACGCGTGATGTCCGCCGCATAAACCCGCACCCGACTCAGGTCCAGATGCTCCAGACGGTTTTCTCGCAGCGCATGGGCAAAACGCTCGGCCGCCGATTGCCCACCACCATCGCGCACCAGGCAGGCGACTTCGCTGGCGCCCCAGGCGAGCAACGCTTCGACGATGTGCACGCCGACAAAGCTGTTGGCGCCGGTAACGATCACCCGATGCACATCGCCCATGCGGTTGACTGGCAACGGCTGGATATCCAGTTCGCGGAAAGCATCGGCCAAGGCCTTTTCGCTCAAGACTTCTTCGGTGCCGGAGCCGCGCACCAAGGTCGCCAACTTCGCGATGGTCGGCAATTCGATGAAGCGATTGATCGAGATGCTGCGACCGAACTCCTCACGCAGACGCAACAGCATGCGCGACAGCAGGATCGAGTGGCCGCCCAGGTTGAAGAAACTTTCATCGGTGGAAATATCGCTGGCCGGTAGCTCCAGCAATTCAGTCCAGATCTCCAACAACAGCGCCTCATCGGCACTGGCGGGCAAGCGCCGCAACGTGTTTTCGGACACCTTCACGGGCATCGCCAGCAGCGCCTTGCGGTCAACCTTGCCGTTGCTGGCGAATGGCATGCTTGGCAGTTCGGTCCATGCGGTGGGCTGCATGTAATCCGGTAGAAACTGTGTCGCGTGAGCCTTCAGGGCTTCGCGAGCGGTGCCGGGTTGATCCTCCTGAGGCTGCGCGAGGAAGGCCAGAATCCGTCGATGGCTGTCGATGACCACTGCCACCTGGCGGTACAACCGACTGTCGCGCAGGCAGCGTTCGATCTCTTCCGGCTCGACGCGAAAGCCGCGAATCTTCACCTGATTGTCCCGCCGTCCGCACAGCTCGATGCCGTCGCGAGTCCACTTCGCCATGTCGCCGGTGCGATAGGCGCGCAGGCTCTGGCCATTCGGCAGGTTCAGGTTCAGATAACGTTCGGCGGTCTGCTGCGGGTTGTTCAGGTAACCCAGGCACACGCCCGGCCCGACGATGTACAACTCACCGACGGTCTGCTCGGCCACCGGTTGAAATTCCTCGTCGAGAATCAGCACCTGACTGTTAGCAATTGGCGCGCCGAGGGTGCGGTTGCTGTCGCCGGTGCGCAGTTGCCGCGCGGTAATCAACACCGTCGCTTCGGTCGGGCCATAGAGGTTGTAGAGGTTGCCCTGACGGGTGAGCTCCTCGATGACATAAGGTTCGCAGACATCGCCGCCGGTCATCACGTGATCGAGGCATTGCAATTGATCCAGCGGCAGGATGCTCAACAACGCCGGTGGCAAAAAGGCATGGCTCAGTTGTTGATGGCGGATCAGCTCGACCAGTTGCAACGGATCGCGGCGCTGATCGTCGCCGGGCACGATCAGTTCGGCGCCCTGGAGCAGGGTCGGGAAAATATCGATCAGCGACGAGTCGAAACTCAACGATGAAAACTGTAGCACCCGACTGTGCTCGCTCAGCTGCACATAGTCGGCGTACCACGCGGTGAAGTGCGCCAGGTTGGCCTGGCTGAGCAACACGCCCTTGGGATGGCCGGTGGTGCCCGAGGTATAGAGCGCCATGCACGGCGCATCTGGATCGGGTCGTTGGCGCATCAAGGGTTGATCGAGATCGACATCACCGATGTCGATGCGGCTGATGTCGAGTCCCGGCATTTGCGCCGCGAGCGGGTGCTCACCGTCATGCAGCAGCAAGACTGCTCCGGCGTTTTCCAGAATGTACTGCTGACGTTGCAGAGGATGGCTCGGCTCCAGCGGCAGGTACACCGCGCCGCTGCCAAGAACCGCGAGAATCCCCGCATACAACGCGCTGCATTTTGGCAGGCAGATCCCGATCACCAACGGCCCGTGATGCTGAGCGAGCAACGGCAGCAATCGCTGCTGGATCGCGCGGCTGTGGGCGTGCAATTGCCGATAGCTCAAGGATGTGCCGGCAATGTTCAGCGCGGGTCGTTCGGCACACTGGATGAAGCGCCGCTCAAGGCGCTCGATCATCGGGATTTGGCTGAGCGCCAGCAGCGCGGGTGCCGCCGTGAGGTTGAGCCGATGGAAAAACGCCAGGTTATCCAAGTAGAGCAAGTTTTCCACGTGCTCGAAGCGAGCGGGAGCAACAGGCTCAGCCAGTAGAAAATAGTCGGCATCGCGAGAGTAACGGCTGACCAGCAGCGCCACGTGATCGACCAATTCCGTCACTGCACGCAGGCGCAATGCCTGGCCATTGCCCGAAGGTTCGTCGGTGATCGGCACGCGAGTGAACAGCGTCGAACCGTATGTGCACAGCAGGTCCAACGGCGGCAGGCCAGAAATCCCAGGCACACCGATACCCAGTTGCAGCGTCAGTCGCGGTGCATCGCCGACGTCTTGAACAGGCAGGCTGGCGTCGTCGATCAGCAAATCAGCGTTACCCAACGGCTGCTCGTCGACGGCTGTCAGGCGCACCAGAGAGTGACCGTGTTGTTCAAGTTCCAGCGCCAGGTCGGTCAGGGCCTGGCTTTGTCCAATGAGCAGAATGTCGAGACGTCTCATGATGGGCTCCTCGTTAAACCAGGTAATCGCTGAGGGCGTCTTGCACGCACGGCGAATCGAGCAGCGAACTGCTGCGGAAAAACCGCACGATGTTGGCGACCAGCGGGTGATGGCGATTGATCGGGAAGGCCAGCCCCGACACTTCGCTCTTCAGTGCGTGGCGTGCGCCATCGGTGATCTGCAAGGATTCGATCAGGCGGAAGTCGAACGACTTCTGGATGTCGTTGGTCAGGTAATGGCCGATGAACACCGGCAGGATATGCGCGATGCATTGGCGGTCTGCTTCGCTCGCCGTGTGCCAGTAGATGCGCACCAGCCGCGCCCAGAATCCGGAGTGGCGACCTTCGTCGAGCAAGTGGTCGGCCATCAGGCCCTTGATCGACTGCTTGACCGTGTCGTCCTTGGCGAACGCCGCAACATCGCCGGTCACGGTGTTCTCGGCGATGGCCACGCAGATCAATTCCACGGCGCTGCGCAAGTGTTCCGGCGCGAGTGCCACGGCCGCTGGAATGGCTCGGCTGAGTTCGATTTCATCCGGCAGTTCGATGGGCGTGATGCCGGTCATGGCGACGGTCTGTTGCATGAAATCCATCGCCACCAGCGCGTGGTAATCCTCGTCCACCACCACGGTCATGGCGTCGTAGCGGCAGGCAAACGGGAAGGCCACGGCGAAGCGATTCTTGGCGATGCTGCGGGCGGTCTTGTCGACGATTTCGGTTTCGAAAATCACCACGTCGTTGATGAATTTGTAGAGCGTCTGCACCAGCGCAAAGTCGCGTTGCTCCGGGCATTCGCGCAGGAAGGTTTCGCTCAGCACCAACGGTTGGCGGCTCAACGGATAGATCAGCTTGTCGTCGTTCTCCAGCACGCGCCGGGGGCGGGTACGGATGGTCGCGCGGCTTTCCCAGGCGTCGGCGAAGGATTGGTAGTCAGCGGCGTTCATGCATTCACCTCGGCAACCGGTTCGCTCATGCTCAGGCGCAGGCCGTCCCACAGGGCGATGCGGCTTTCCACGGCAGCGATGGCGCTGGCGTAGACGTCTTCTTCGCGTTGCGGATCGCCATCGACCAGCCGGGCGAGAAGTCTTTCCGCTGCCGGGCCGTGGTCTTCGGAGTCGACTTCGATGTGGCGCTCAAGGTAGTAGCGAAAGGTCGGCGCTTGATCCAGACCAATGCCCCAATCATCGAGGATCCGCTGGAACATCTGCGGGATGACACTCTCCCGGCCATGCAGGAACACCGCCGCAACGCTATGGCCAGGCGCATGCAGCGCGGTGTGCAAGGTATGGCGCACAAACTGTGCGGCGGCCGGGTCGACGTCCACGCTTTGCAGTGCCACGTCATAGCTCACCCCCTCCTTTTGCAGCGTCACGAAGCGCTCGACTGCGACCGTGCTGGCACCGACTTCGCGCATCGCATCCAGGTACAACTCGAAATGGCTGTAGTGACCGTGAGCCGGACGATCATCGGACTCTTCACCCAGCACGATCTCGTTGATCAAGCGCGCTGCCTGCGGATCTCGGGGTGGCAGCCAGGGCAGCTGAACGCAGGTCAGTTCCTGCTGCAGGCGTTTGGTCAGTGACATGAAATCCCATACTGCAAACACATGGGATTCCATGAAACGTTGCAATACCGACAGCGAGTTGATTTCAGAAAAGATCGGATGAGCGCTAAGTTCTGCTTTCTTCTGGTTGAGGCGGTCTTTAGTCGGTTTCATGGGCGAGCCTATAAGTGAACTGGAAATTCCGTTGGGGGTGTTTGATAAGTAAGCGGTGGTTAGTGTGAACTTTTGTTGGCGAGCGGATGCCTCAAGCGAATTGATAGAGTGAATTGATAGAGTGAATTGCATTAAGTCGTTAAGTGACGGTCTGGCGCCCGTATTCAAGGCGGCGAAGAAAAACTAATACACTAATAAAGTGTCGGGCAAGTTATTTTTATATTATTTGAAAGTTCAACTTTCTTGCGCGCGACAAGTTCCAATAAAACTTTTCAGTTGAGTTTTATTTGGATGTAGTTACTCCTTCCGGCTTATATAAGTCAGAATTGAAATGAAGAGTGAATGCCTCACTCGAAGCAACTTTCTAACTGAATCGTTGACGGGGACTGAGGGGGCGGAAGTTGGCTGGGATCAACGCCGGTTCTTCCTTTCCCGTGGCAAGACTCCTTCCGTAGGTTCTTGATGCGGGGACTGCGCCGTTCGTGCGGTGCGTCGCCCGTTCATTATTTGTTGGCAGCCCAAGAGTGAGCGTAAATCACGACAGCCGCTATCACCGGCGCGTCATCGACTCGGAGTCATTGTTGGTCTTGAGAGGGGTAAATCGAGGGCGGGGCTTTGGAGAGGGGCGTAGCGCAGCGCGGCAAGCGAGAGCGAGCAGTTCGATCTGCTCGCTCTCGCTTGCCGGCGCGGTTTACTTGGAGGTTTTCTTGTTCAGCGCTTCAGGGCTATTGAGGTAGCGTGTGATGACCTCGACGCCCCGGTTGAGGTGATGTTCGAGCATCTTCACCGCGCGCTCGACGTCCCGGTCTTCGACGGCCAGCAACAGCGCCCGGTGGTCTTCCTGGGACAGTTTGCCCAGTCCCATGGCTTCCAGGTTGAAGCGCAGGAAGCGCTCCTCTTCGTTCAATCCGTCTTCCACCAGCCTCAACAGCCGTTGGTTCGGCGCCTTGCAGTACAGCGCCATGTGGAATTGCCGATTGAGCCGGCCGATTTCGGTGTAGTTGTTTTCCGTTTCCATGTCGTCGATATGACGGGCGGCCTGCTCGAAATCCTCCTTCTCGAGCAACGGGATCGACAGGCGCAGCGCTTCGGATTCCAGCAGGATCCGCAGCGCATAGGTTTCCACGGCATCGCCCTGAACCAGCGGTGCGACGACCGCGCCTTTATGAGCGATCACATTGAGCAACGCCTGGGCCTCGAGTTGGCGCAAGGCTTCGCGCACCGGCATGCGGCTGACACCGAAAAGATCGGCCAAATCTTGCTGACGCAGGGCGGTGCCGCAGGGAATGCGCCCGTCGAGAATGGCCGAACGCAGAGTTTCTTCGATCACCGAGCGTGCCAAGTGAGCGGGAATCGGCCCGTTGACCTTGATGCTGTTCAGAGGATTGAGCTTCTGTGTCACAACTACGCACCCTGTTTGACTGAAAGAATTTCGGATCCAAGAGGACCGTAGTGACTGCCTGACAGGTTGTCAAACGGACAAAAGCTCGCACCCTGACGGGGCCCCGATGTTTTTAATGACACCTGCCATACCAAGTTTAGCGCGCCAGCAGTGATCTCACCGTGCCATTGTCTTTTACCGGACTAACCTGCACCATCGACCGATTTCCACCTGCCTCATCTGGATGCCTCGCATTGGCGGTACGTTTCGCGATCCCTCGGACTTTGCGCTGGCTGTGCTGCGCGTTGCTGCTGGCCGGCGTTATGCTGGGCGGGCTGCATGCCGATTGGGATTTTTCGCTGATCAGCCGTCGCGCGCAGGCATTGTACGGGCCATTGGGCGAAGGACAGCCACGCATTGATGCCTGGCAGCACTTATTGGTCACGCAAAAGCAAGTTGGCGAGCTCGAACAGCTTAAAGTGGTCAACCAGTTCTTCAACAAACAGATGCGTTACGAGGAAGACATCGACCTGTGGCACGAGGTCGATTACTGGGAAACACCCATCGAGGCACTTTGGAAGGGCGCCGGCGATTGCGAAGATTACGCGATCGCCAAGTATTTCAGCCTGCGTCGTCTCGGCGTCGCCAGTGACAAGCTGCGCATCACTTACGTCAAGGCCTTGCGCCTGAATCGGGCGCACATGGTGTTGACCTACTACTCAAGCCCCGAGGCCATGCCGCTGGTACTCGACAGCCTGATCGATGCGATCAAACCGGCCAGCCAACGAACCGATTTGCTGCCGGTCTACTCTTTTAATGCCGAAGGGTTGTGGTTGCCGGGCGCCAAGGGCAACAAGAAAGTCGGTGACACCAAACGCCTGTCTCGTTGGCAGGATGTGTTGAAGAAAATGCAGGCCGAAGGTTTCCCGGTCGAGACGACTAACTAGGAGCACGCGCTCAGATGTCCTTGTTCAAACAGCTGTTGATCGCTATCTGTCTGTTCCTGGTGATCGCCTTCACCGGTAGCTTCGTGGTCAGCCTGGAAAGCTCGCGCACCCAATACGTCAACCAGTTGCGCTCCCACGCCCAAGACGCCGCGACCGCATTGGCACTGTCCCTGACGCCGAACATCGACGACCCGGCGATGGTCGAGTTGCTGGTCAGTTCGATCTTCGACAGCGGTTATTACGCGAGCATCCGCGTGGTCGACCTCAAGACCGATCAGACCATCGTCGAGCGCAGCGGCATTCCAGCGGTGAACAACGTGCCGGACTGGTTCGTCAAAATGATCGGGCTGGAAGCGGCCGGTGGTGATGCCCTCGTCAGCCGTGGCTGGGAACAGGCGGCGCGGGTCGAGGTGGTCAGCCACCCGATGTTCGCGTTGGCCAAACTCTGGCAGAGCGCGCTGGGCAGTCTTGGTTGGTTGCTGATCTGCGGTGCGGTGAGCGCGGTGCTGGGCGCGCTGTTGTTGCGCCGGCAACTGAAGCCGCTGGATTACATGGTCAAGCAATCCCACGCCATCGCTCGCCGCGAATTCCTCAGCCTGCCGCAACTGCCGCGCACGCCGGAACTGCGGCGTGTCGTACAGGCCATGAACCAAATGGTCGAGAAGCTTAAGGCGCTGTTCCAGGAACAGGCCGAGCGCAGTGAAAAACTGCGAGCCGAGTCCTATCAGGACAACCTGACGGGGCTGGCCAACCGTCGTTATTTCGAAATGCAATTGAACGCCCGAGTGAGCAATCCGGAGCAGGCGAGCTCCGGTTATTTGCTGCTATTGCGGGTAAGGGACCTTGCCGGGTTGAACCAGCGGCTGGGCGGTCAACGCACTGACCAGTTGTTGAAAGCGGTGGGCGAGCAGCTGTCCCGAGAGTGTGCCAAATACCCGGAAACCCTGAACCTCGTGACGCGGATTCGCGGCGGTGAGTTCGCCGTGCTGGCGCCGGGTCTGGTGCGCGAAGAAGCGCTGCAACTGGCGCAGAACCTCGACAGTGCCTTGGCGAGCCTGCACGCGACGGGTGCCACCGACGTGGCCTCGGTGGCCTCGATCGGGCTGGCGCCGTTTATTCATGGTGACTCCCCGCAAGCGGTGCTCGGGCTGGGCGATCAAGCGTTGGCTCAGGCTGAAGGGCAGGGAGAACAGAGCTGGGCGTGCCTCGATCACAGCGCCTCGGTTAGCGTCGGCGATGACCATCACGCCTGGAACAACTTGCTGGATCAGGCGCTGAATCAGCGGCGGTTCCAGCTGTATTTCCAACCGGTCGTGGCTAGCCAGGACACGCAACTGGTGCTGCATTACAAGGTGCTGTCGCGTTTGATCGACGATGAGGGCCAGACCATTCCCGCCGGGCGCTTCCTGCCGTGGCTTGAGCGCTTTGGCTGGACCGCGCGGCTTGATCGGCTGATGCTGGAGCTGGTGCTTGAGCAGATGGCCGATCATGAAGAGTCGCTGGCGCTGAACCTGTCTTCAGCGACGCTGGCCGATCCGCAGGCGTTGAATAAAGTCTTCGAAATCCTGCGTCAGCATTCGGATCTCGGGGAGCGATTGACCCTGGAAATCGGTGAGGAGCAGTTGCCGGAGCAAGCCATGCTGGAAGAGCTGACGCGACGCCTGCACGAACTCGGGTTCTCCCTGAGCCTGCAACGCTTTGGCGGGCGCTTCAGCATGATCGGCAACCTGGCGCGGCTTGGGTTGGCTTATCTGAAGATCGACGGCAGTTACATCCGGGCGATTGATCAGGAGAGCGACAAGCGCCTGTTCATCGAGGCGATTCAGCGGGCGGCGCACAGCATCGATTTGCCATTGATTGCCGAGCGGGTCGAGACCGAAGGGGAGTTGCTGGTGATTCGGGAGATGGGGTTGTATGGGGTTCAGGGGCAGTTGTTTGGTGAGCCGAAGCCTTGGAAGTAATGCGTCGTCGGTGATGCCGCCATCGTCGGATCGCCGCCCGGAGCAAGCTCGCTCCCACATTGGTTATGTGTCGTACCGCAACTTGTGCGTACAACCGAATCCCCTGTGGGAGCGAGCTTGCTCGCGATGGCGTCAGCGCAGGCTACGAAGAAGGTGGGCGTTAGATCAACCCCGTCTCTTCATCATCGATCAATTGGCTCAACCCGCCCAACGCTTCACGGGCCTGGGTCCGGTCCATCAGCTTGGCTTGTGCAGCCGGCGGCAGGTCGGTGACGCGGATCACCCCCTTGCTGGTCAACACCTGGATCAAATCGTCGAGTACCCGGATCATTTCCAGGTCGCTCTGCTTGAGCTGTTTGAGGCTGGTTTCCACGACCTCGTTGGCGTACCAGGCCTGGATTTCATGGTGGTCGGCCGGCAGTGTTTCCGTGGCCTCGGCGTAGGCCGTGGCTTCCACGCGCACTAACTGACCTTGCGCATCGCGTTGCACGTAGAACATTGAACATCCCTCGGAAATGGACCAGCGTCATGCTGTCAGCAGCATAGGCCAACTGGACGCGAGTATGCGGTGCGGCGACGAAATCGTCACCGGGGTGATGGACGCAAACGTGACGGCCGCCCCATAAGGGCGGCCGTTTTTCGTTGGATCAGCTGTTGTTGTGATCGATTTTGATGGTCGGGTCACTGCCGGCAATCAACGAGTTGATGTTGGCGCTGGACCAGTTGTTGCCTTCCAGTTTGATCGTCACATCGGGTTGCGCCGCTGCAGCGTCGGCGCCGTTGAACTTGCCGGCGGAGTTGACTTGCAGGGACGAAACGCCGTCCACGGTGGTGATCTTCAGGAAGTTGTCGATGGTGCTGCCGGTTTCGCCCTGCAGCAGATCGCGCAAGTCGATGCGATCACCCTCGCTGGCCTTGAAGTCCTTGATCACGTCGCTGCCGGTGTCGCCAGCCTTCCAGACGAAGGTGTCGGCACCCGAACCACCCATCAGAATATCGTTACCCTGACCGCCCATCAGCGAGTCGTTACCGCTGCCACCGAGCAGGATGTCGTTGCCCTTGCCGGCGTCGAGGATGTCGTTGCCTCCCTGGCCGAAGAGAATGTCATTGCCGGCACCGCCCAGCAGCGAGTCATTACCGTCATGCGCCCCGGACACATCGAACGCGGTGTAGTGCTCGGTGATGAACTGGTGCACGTTGCTGGTGGTGACTTTGCTGACGTCCACGCCGGTTTGCTGGGCGACGAATGCCTGCATCGCCTGATAGCCCTCACCGGCAACGCCGTTGAAGCTCACCAGGTCGCCGAACAGGATGTCGTTGCCGTCGCCGCCATTGACCGTGTCGGCGCCTGGCATTGTCGCTTCGGTGTGACCGACAATGGCGTTGGCCAAGTCCGTGGGGTTGATGTTGGTCTGCGGTTTATTGTCGGTGTCGTACGGTTTCAGGTCGTTGGGGCTGATCTCGTTGTTCAGGCCAATCGCTTCGACCTGAGACAACTTGGCCAGCAAAGCGAAGCTGTCGCTGGAATTGTTCGCCGAGTTATCGTAGTTAGAGGTGGTGGCTTTGCCGGTACCGCCCAGTTCGGACAGCTCAAAGGTCCCGTCGCCTTGGGCATGGACCTGACCGAGATCGTAGCCATACCAAAAGAAGGTGTACTTGACGGACAGGGTCAGATTGCCGTCCCTGTCGACGCTAATCTTGTGGTCAGAATCGAGCTGGGCGTTATAACTTTCCCCCAGCTTGTAGCTGCCCATCTTGAGCACATCATCAAGTTTCACGTTGTCATACAGCGTCGGATTGCCTTGCTCATCCTTCTGATAATAGGTTGGCTTACCGTCTGTGATGAAGTAGGTCAGATTAGTTGCGCCGGCACCCATGCTTTTGAAAAAGTTGGCCGTGGCCTTGAACACATCCTCGTAGTTAGTACCGCCGCCGGACGTCATTGAATCGAGTACCGCCTTGAGCTGGGTCAGCGCGGTTGGATCGTTCAGGTTGACCGAGACCGACTTGTTGACCCGGTCATCGAAGTCTGCAATGAAAATGTTCACGGTACCTGAGCCGGTTGCACCGATGCTCTGCTTGAGCGTGTTGAACACCGACGTCAGCGAGTCCTTAGCGGCCTTGACCGAGGCGTCGCTCATACTGCCCGAGCTGTCGACCATGAACGCAATGTTGTAGTTGGTACCCGGCACCACAGTCAGCCCGCCGATGTCGGCGACCATGATGTCGTTGCCGCCGGTGCCGACGAAATTGTCATTTGCTGCGGTGGCGGTGATCGAGTTATAGACCGCCGGATTAATCGTGATCGGAATCTGTATCGAACTGCTGGCCGAATCACCCTGGCTTTCGGTCGAGACTGCCGTAACTGTCAGCGTGTTGGTACCGGTGGCGTATGGTGCCGGGGTGTAGCTCAACTTGCTCACATCCCACCCGCTGAGGTTGACGACAGCGTTACCGGTCGTGCCCGTGAAGGTGTGCGTGCCGTCGGTCAGGGTCGCACCTGCCGGGATGCCGCCGATCGTGGTGATGGTCTGGGTTTCAGAACCATCAGTGTCCGGCGACGTTACCTTCAAGCCCAACGCAATGCTGCTGTTCTCGGCCACCTGAGTGGTGGTGGCGGTCACGATCGGTGCATCTGCGACCGCGGTCACACTGATATCCAGGGTGGTGCTGGATCCGGTGCTGGTGGTGTAGGTCACGGTCGGAACCTTGCCGCTCCAATTGCTGACCGGGGTGAAGGTGTAAGTCCCGTTCGCCGCAAGCACCAAGGTGCCCATGTTGGCGATGGTCGCCGTGGCGCCTGCTGCGTACTCGGTGCCACCCACCGTGAATTTGGCCACGCTCAGGACGTTATCCACATCGCGGTCGTTAGTCAGTACGTTGCCGGTGGCGATCTTGTCCTCGAGGGCGGTGTTGCTGTCAGCAGTCAGCACACTCGGGTCATTGACCGGGGTGACGCTGATGTTCAGGGTCGAAGTGACATTGCTACCCAAACCGTCGGTGACGCTGTAGCTGACGGTCGGGACGCTGCCGTTGTAGTTGGCGGCCGGCGTGAAGGTGTAGGCACCGTTGGCCGCAAGTAC
Source organism: Pseudomonas sp. LBUM1666 (assembly GCF_059695775.1). Lineage (NCBI taxonomy): Bacteria > Pseudomonadati > Pseudomonadota > Gammaproteobacteria > Pseudomonadales > Pseudomonadaceae > Pseudomonas > Pseudomonas sp. LBUM1666. The sequence goes on from NZ_CP166789.1 coordinate 139,368, forward strand.
CAGGGTGCCGACGTTGGTGATAGTCGCCGTGGTGCCTGCCACATAGGTGGTCCCGCCGATGGTGAAGCTGACCACGCTGACCGGGCCGTCGACGCTGCTCGTGCCGGTGAGCACGCTGCCGGTAATGGCGGTGTCTTCCAGGGTGGGAATCGTTTCGTTGGCGTCGGTGAAGCTGTCGTCGACGGGTGTGACGCTGATGTTCAGGGTCGAAGTGACATTGCTACCCAAACCGTCGGTGACGCTGTAGCTGACGGTCGGGACGCTGCCGTTGTAGTTGGCGGCCGGCGTGAAGGTGTAGGCACCGTTGGCCGCAAGTACCAGGGTGCCGACGTTGGTGATAGTCGCCGTGGCGCCTGCCACATAGGTGGTCCCGCCGATGGTGAAGCTGACCACGCTGACCGGGCCGTCGACGCTGCTCGTGCCGGTGAGCACGCTGCCGGTAATGGCGGTGTCTTCCAGGGTGGGAATCGTTTCGTTGGCGTCGGTGAAGCTGTCGTCGACGGGGGTGACGCTGATGTTCAGGGTCGAAGTGACATTGCTACCCAAACCGTCGGTGACGCTGTAGCTGACGGTCGGGACGCTGCCGTTGTAGTTGGCGGCCGGTGTGAAGGTGTAGGCACCGTTGGCCGCAAGCACCAGGGTGCCGACATTGGTGATAGTCGCCGTGGCGCCTGCCACATAGGTGGTCCCGCCGATGGTGAAGCTGACCACACTGACCGGGCCGTCGACGCTGCTCGTGCCGGTGAGCACGCTGCCGGTAATGGCGGTGTCTTCCAGGGTGGGAATCGTTTCGTTGGCGTCGGTGAAGCTGTCGTCGACGGGGGTGACGCTGATGTTCAGGGTCGAAGTGACATTGCTACCCAAACCGTCGGTGACGCTGTAGCTGACGGTCGGGACGCTGCCGTTGTAGTTGGCGGCCGGTGTGAAGGTGTAGGCACCGTTGGCCGCAAGCACCAGGGTGCCGACATTGGTGATAGTCGCCGTGGCGCCTGCCACATAGGTGGTCCCGCCGATGGTGAAGCTGACCACACTGACCGGGCCGTCGACGCTTGAAGTGCCGGACAGCACGTTGCCGGTGGCCGCAGTATCTTCGTTGACCGTAATGGTTTCGCTGGCGTCGGTGAAGTTGTCGTTCACCGGCGTAACACTGATATTCAGAGTCGAAGTGACGTTGCTGCCGTCACCGTCGGTGACGGAGTAGCTGACGCTCGGCACGCTGCCGTTGTAGTTGGCGACCGGGGTGAAGGTGTAGGCACCGTTCGCCCCGATTACCAGGGTCCCGACGTTGGTGATGGTCGCCGTGGCGCCTGCCACATAGGTGGTCGCACCGATGGTGAAGTTGACCACGCTGACTGCGCCATCAACGCTCGAAGTACCCGACAACACGTTGCCGGTGGCCACTGCGTCTTCGTTGGTCGTAACGGTTTCGCTGATGTCGGTGAAGTTGTCATTAACCGGCGTAACACTGATGTTCAGCGTACTGCTCGAGCCGGTGTTGGTGGTGTATGTCACCTGTGGAACGTTGCCATTCCAGTCGGCAGCCGGCTTGAAGGTGTAGTCGCCGTTGCTGGCGATGATCAGCGTTCCGACACCGGTAATGGTCGCGTTCTGGCCCGCCGTGAAGTTGCCGTTGACCCCGGTCACGTTGAAGCTGGTGACGCTCAGGACGTTATCGACATCGTGGTCGTTGGTCAGCACGTTGCCGGTCGCGTTGTGGTCTTCGTCGACAGTGAGCTTGTCCGCCTGCAGCACGCTTGCGTCATCGACGGCACCGACGTGCACCACCAACGGCAGCGAGGTGCTGGCGCTCGGGGCATCGCCGTCTTTGGCGGTGGCCGTGACGGTCAGGGGGATGTCGCCATTGAAGTTCGTCGGCGGTGTCAGCTTGAGCGTGGACAGGTTCCAACCAGTAATGTCCACCGACGTCGAGCCGTCGGCAGCATTGAAGGTGTGGGTGCCGTCGGTGAGTCTGGAACCCGCCGGCAAGCCGTTCAGTGTGAGAGTGAGTGTTTCCGAACCATCGACGTCGTTGGTATGGGCCTGGATGGTCGACAACAGGATCGCGTGGTCTTCAAGGCCCGAGTTGAGCACCTGAGCGACATTGATGTTGTCCAGCAGGCCGCCCAGGCTGTTGCTGTCCCCGGCGCGGAACTCGAGCTTCTGGTTACCATCGGCAGTGACCGGAATGTCGAAGCTGTAGTGCTGCATGCCGGTGGTCGAGGTGTTCAGGGTGCCAATGAGTTGGCCGCCCCAGTACACATTGATAAGCGAATTATCCACACCAGCACGCGGTGCATAGTCGAACGACACGTTATAGGTGCTGCCGGCCTTGGCATCGATAGTGGTGTAGAGGTTGCTCGCATCGCCGGCGTTGCGCTCCAGTTCAATGACCTGGTTATCGGCGCCGGCACCGTAGACGCTGGCCTTGCCGATTTCGACCATGCCACCGCTGTTGTCAGTGTGCCAGACGCCGTTGCCGAGCTTGTTGACATTGACGTCGCCATGGCCGCTGTTCAGAGCGACTTCCTGGAAGTCGGTCGAGACGACCATACCGCCACCGGTCAGTGACAGGCTTGGAGTATCGGTTACTGGCGCGACGACAATGGTGCCGGTTGCCGAAGACGCGGAGGGCATGCCCTGGTTGTCGGTCGAGTTGTAGGTGAAATGGGTGGTGCCACTCCAGTCGCTAGTGGGCTTGAAGTAAACCGTTGCGCCGTTGGCGGTTGCGGAGATCACGCTGCTGGCGGTCAACGCGATGGTCCCGGCGGCGTCAGCGTAAAACACGCCATTGGCCGGCAGGCTGGTCAGGTTGAAGTGGCCGACGCTGCCGTCGACGTCATTGCCGCCGAGCTGTACGGCGATCAATTGATCTTCATTACCAGTGGCCGAGGTGGTACTGACGGTCGGAGCGTCGTTGACCGAGTTGACCGTGATGTTCAGCGTACTGATGGAATTGGTGTTGGTGGTGTAGCTGATCTGTGGCGCGGTGCCATTCCAGTTCGCCGTTGGGGTGAAGCTGTAGTCGCCGTTGGCGGCGATAGTCACAGTGCCGACGCCGGCGATCGTTGCGACTTGACCGGCGGTGAAGGAGCCGGTGACACCTTGTACGGTGAATGTCGCGACACTCAGAGCATTGTCGACATCGCTGTCATTGCCGAGCACGTTGCCGGTGGCAACGTGGTCTTCATCGACAGAGTTGGTATCCGCGGTCAGGACGCTCGGGTCATTGACTGGGGCGACGCTGATGTTCAGGGTCGAAGTGACGTTGCTGCCGGAACCGTCGGTAACGCTGTAGCTGACCGTGGGCACCGTGCCGTTGTAGTTGGTCGCCGGGGTGAAGGTGTAGGCACCGTTCGCTCCGATGACCAGGGTGCCGACGTTGGCGATAGTCGCGGTGCTGCCGGCCGTATAGGTGGTCTCACCGATGGTGAAGTTGAGCACGCTGACCGGACCGTCGACGCTCGAGGTACCCGCCAGCACGCTGCCGGTGACCGGGGCGTCTTCGCTGGTGGTCACGGTTTCGCTGGCGTCGGTGAAACTGTCGTCGACCGGGGTCACGCTGATGTTCAGGGTTGAAGTGACGTCAGAACCGGAGCCGTCGGTGACCGTGTAGCTCACCGTCGGCACCGTGCCGTTGTAGTTGGTTGCCGGGGTGAAGGTGTACGCACCGTTCGACCCGATGACCAAGGTGCCGACGTTGGCAATAGTGGCGGTCTGGCCGGCCGTATAGGTGGTCTCACCGACGGTGAAATTGAGCACGCTGACCGGACCGTCGACGCTCGAAGTGCCGGTCAGCACACTGCCGGTCACCGGGGCGTCTTCGCTGGTGGTCACGGTTTCGCTGATGTCAGTGAAGCTGTCGTCGACCGGGGTGACGTTGATATTCAAGGTCGAAGTGACGTCAGAACCGGAGCCGTCGGTGACGGTGTAGCTCACCGCTGGCACGCTGCCGTTGTAGTTGGCCACCGGGGTGAAGGTGTACGCACCGTTCGAGCCGATGACCAAGGTGCCGACGTTGGCAATAGTGGCGGTTTCACCGGCCTGGTACTGAGTACCGCCGACCGTGAAGTTGACCACGCTGACGTCGCCGTCGACGCTCGAAGTACCGGTCAGCACGTTGTCCGTGACCGCCGTGTCTTCGTTGGTGATCGCCGTTTCGCTGGCATCGATGAAGCTGTCGTTCACCGGGGTGACGCTGAGGTTCAGGGTCGAAGTGACGTCCGTACCGGAGCCGTCGGTGACGGTGTAGTTCACCGTTGGCACGCTGCCGTTGTAGTTGGCCGCCGGGGTGAAGGTGTACGCACCGTTCGACCCGATGACCAGGGTGCCGACGTTGGCAATAGTGGCGGTTTCACCGGCCTGGTACTGGGTACCGCCGACCGTGAAGTTGAGCACACTGACGTCACCGTCGACGCTCGACGTACCGGTCAGCACGTTGTCCGTGACCGCCGTGTCTTCGTTGGTGATCGCCGTTTCGCTGGCATCGGTGAAGGTGTCGTTCACCGGGGTGACGCTGATGTTCAGGGTCGAGGTGACGTCCGTACCGGAACCGTCGGTGACGGTGTAGTTCACCGTTGGCACGCTGCCGTTGTAGTTGGCCGCCGGGGTGAAGGTGTACGCACCGTTCGACCCGATGACCAGGGTGCCGACGTTGGCAATAGTGGCGGTTTCACCGGCCTGGTACTGGGTACCGCCGACCGTGAAGTTGAGCACACTGACGTCACCGTCGACGCTCGACGTACCGGTCAGCACGTTGTCCGTGACCGCCGTGTCTTCGTTGGTGATCGCCGTTTCGCTGGCATCGGTGAAGCTGTCGTTCACCGGGGCGACGCTGATGTTCAGGGTCGAGGTGACGTCCGTACCGGAACCGTCGGTGACGGTGTAGCTGACTGTCGGCACGCTGCCGTTGTAATTGGTCGCCGGGGTGAAGGTGTACGCACCGTTCGACCCGATGACCAAGGTGCCGACGTTGGCAATAGTGGCGGTTTCACCGGCCTGGTACTGGGTACCGCCGACCGTGAAGTTGACCACGCTGACGTCGCCGTCGACGCTCGAAGTGCCGGTCAGCACGTTGTCCGTGACCGCCGTGTCTTCGTTGGTGATCGCCGTTTCGCTGGCATCGATGAAGCTGTCGTCGACCGGGGTGACGCTGAGGTTCAGGGTCGAAGTGACGTCAGAACCGGAGCCGTCGGTGACGGTGTAGTTCACCGTTGGCACGCTGCCGTTGTAGTTGGCCGCCGGGGTGAAGGTGTACGCACCGTTCGAGCCGATGACCAGAGTGCCGACATTGGCGATGGTCGCGGTACTGCCCGCGGCGTAGGTGGTTTCACCGATGGTGAAGTTGACCACGCTGACGTCACCGTCGACGCTCGACGTACCGGTCAGCACGTTGTCAGTGACCGCCGTGTCTTCGTTGGTGATCAGCGTTTCGCTGGCATCGGTGAAGGTGTCGTTCACCGGGGTGACGCTGAGGTTCAGGGTCGAAGTGACGTCAGAACCGGAGCCGTCGGTGACGGTGTAGTTCACCGTTGGCACGCTGCCGTTGTAGTTGGCCGCCGGGGTGAAGGTGTACGCACCGTTCGAGCCGATGACCAGAGTGCCGACATTGGCGATGGTCGCGGTACTGCCCGCGGCGTAGGTGGTTTCACCGATGGTGAAGTTGACCACGCTGACGTCACCGTCGACGCTCGACGTACCGGTCAGCACGTTGTCAGTGACCGCCGTGTCTTCGTTGGTGATCAGCGTTTCGCTGGCATCGGTGAAGGTGTCGTTCACCGGGGTGACGCTGATGTTCAGGGTCGAAGTGACGTCCGTACCGGAACCGTCGGTGACGGTGTAGCTCACCGTGGGCACAGCACCGTTGTAATTGGTCGCCGGGGTGAAGGTGTACGCACCGTTCGACCCGATGACCAAGGTGCCGACGTTGGCAATAGTGGCGGTTTCACCGGCCTGGTACTGGGTACCGCCGACCGTGAAGTTGACCACGCTGACGTCGCCGTCGACGCTCGAAGTGCCGGTAAGAACGCTGCCGGTCACTGGGGCATCTTCCAGACCGGAGACTGTTTCGCTGGCATCGGTGAAGCTGTCATCAACCGGGGTGACGCTGATGTTCAGGGTCGAGGTGACATTGCTGCCCGAACCGTCGGTGACGGTGTAGCTGACCGTGGGCACCGTGCCGTTGTAGTTGGTCGCCGGGGTGAAGGTGTACGCACCGTTCGAGCCGATGACCAAGTTGCCAACGTTGGCAATAGTGGCGGTTTCACCGGCCTGGTACTGGGTACCACCGACCGTGAAGTTGACCACGCTGACGTCGCCGTCGACGCTCGAAGTGCCGGTCAGCACGTTGTCCGTGACCGCCGTGTCTTCGTTGGTGATCGCCGTTTCGCTGGCATCGATGAAGCTGTCGTCGACCGGTGTGACGTTGATGTTCAAGGTCGAAGTGACGTCAGAACCGGAGCCGTCGGTGACGGTGTAGCTCACCGCTGGCACGCTGCCGTTGTAGTTGGCCGCCGGGGTGAAGGTGTACGCACCGTTCGAGCCGATGACCAGAGTGCCGACATTGGCGATGGTCGCGGTACTGCCCGCGGCGTAGGTGGTTTCACCGATGGTGAAGTTGACCACGCTGACGTCACCGTCGACGCTCGACGTACCGGTCAGCACGTTGTCAGTGACCGCCGTGTCTTCGTTGGTGATCAGCGTTTCGCTGGCATCGGTGAAGGTGTCGTTCACCGGGGTGACGCTGATGTTCAGGGTCGAAGTGACGTCCGTACCGGAACCGTCGGTGACGGTGTAGCTCACCGTGGGCACAGCACCGTTGTAATTGGTCGCCGGGGTGAAGGTGTACGCACCGTTCGAGCCGATGACCAAGGTGCCGACGTTGGCAATAGTGGCGGTTTCACCGGCCTGGTACTGGGTACCGCCGACCGTGAAGTTGACCACGCTGACGTCACCGTCGACGCTCGAAGTGCCGGTCAGTACGTTGTCAGTGACCGCCGTGTCTTCGTTGGTGATCAGCGTTTCGCTGGCATCGGTGAAGCTGTCGTTCACCGGGGTGACGCTGAGGTTCAGGGTCGAGGTGACGTCCGTACCGGAGCCGTCAGTGACGGTATAGCTGACCGTGGGCACCGTGCCGTTGTAGTTGGTCGCCGGGGTGAAGGTGTACGCACCGTTCGACCCGATGACCAGAGTCCCGACGTTGGCAATAGTGGCGGTTTCACCGGCCTGGTACTGAGTACCACCGACCGTGAAGTTGACCACGCTGACGTCACCGTCGACGCTCGACGTACCGGTCAGCACGTTGTCAGTGACCGCCGTGTCTTCGTTGGTGATCAGCGTTTCGCTGGCATCGGTGAAGGTGTCGTTCACCGGGGTGACGCTGATGTTCAGGGTCGAGGTGACGTCCGTACCGGAACCGTCGGTGACGGTGTAGGTGACGCTCGGCACGCTGCCGTTGTAATTGGTCGCCGGGGTGAAGGTGTAAGCGCCATTGGCCGCGAGCACCAGGGTGCCGACGTTGGCAATAGTGGCGGTTTCACCGGCCTGGTACTGAGTACCGCCGACCGTGAAGTTGAGCACGCTGACGTCGCCGTCGACGCTCGAAGTACCGGTCAGCACGTTGTCCGTGACCGCCGTGTCTTCGTTGGTGATCGCCGTTTCGCTGGCATCGATGAAGCTGTCGTCGACCGGGGTGACGCTGAGGTTCAGGGTCGAAGTGACGTCAGAACCGGAGCCGTCGGTGACGGTGTAGTTCACCGTTGGCACGCTGCCGTTGTAGTTGGCCGCCGGGGTGAAGGTGTACGCACCGTTCGACCCGATGACCAAGGTGCCGACGTTGGCAATAGTGGCGGTTTCACCGGCCTGGTACTGAGTACCGCCGACCGTGAAGTTGAGCACGCTGACGTCGCCGTCGACGCTCGAAGTACCGGTCAGCACGTTGTCAGTGATCGCCGTGTCTTCGTTGGTGATCGCCGTTTCGCTGGCATCGGTGAAGGTGTCGTTCACCGGGGTGACGCTGATGTTCAGGGTCGAAGTGACGTCCGTACCGGAACCGTCGGTAACGCTGTAGCTGACCGTGGGCACAGCACCGTTGTAATTGGCCACCGGGGTGAAGGTGTAGGCGCCATTGGCGGCAAGCACCAGGGTGCCGACATTGGCAATAGTGGCGGTCTGGCCGGCCTGGTACTGAGTACCACCGACCGTGAAATTGAGCACGCTGACCGGACCATCAACGCTGCTGGTGCCGGCGAGCACACTGCCGGTCAGCGGGGCGTCTTCGCTGGTGGTCACGGTTTCGCTGGCATCGATGAAGCTGTCGTTCACCGGGGTGACGCTGAGGTTCAGGGTCGAAGTGACGTCAGAACCGGAGCCGTCGGTGACGGTGTAGCTGACCGTGGGCACCGTGCCGTTGTAGTTGGCCGCCGGGGTGAAGGTGTACGCACCGTTCGACCCGATGACCAAGGTGCCGACGTTGGCAATAGTGGCGGTTTCACCGGCCTGGTACTGAGTACCACCGACCGTGAAGTTGACCACGCTGACGTCGCCGTCGACGCTCGAAGTGCCGGTCAGCACGTTATCCGTGACCGCCGTGTCTTCGTTGGTGATCGCCGTTTCGCTGGCATCGGTGAAGCTGTCGTCGACCGGGGTGACGCTGAGGTTCAGGGTCGAAGTGACGTCAGAACCGGAGCCGTCGGTGACGGTGTAGTTCACCGTTGGCACGCTGCCGTTGTAGTTGGCCGCCGGGGTGAAGGTGTACGCACCGTTCGACCCGATGACCAAGGTGCCGACGTTGGCAATAGTGGCGGTTTCACCGGCCTGGTACTGAGTACCGCCGACCGTGAAGTTGACCACGCTGACGTCGCCGTCGACGCTCGAAGTACCGGTCAGCACGTTGTCAGTGATCGCCGTGTCTTCGTTGGTGATCGCCGTTTCGCTGGCATCGGTGAAGGTGTCGTTCACCGGGGTGACGCTGATGTTCAGGGTCGAAGTGACGTCCGTACCGGAACCGTCGGTAACGCTGTAGCTGACCGTGGGCACAGCACCGTTGTAATTGGCCACCGGGGTGAAGGTGTAGGCGCCATTGGCGGCAAGCACCAGGGTGCCGACATTGGCAATAGTGGCGGTCTGGCCGGCCTGGTACTGAGTACCACCGACCGTGAAATTGAGCACGCTGACCGGACCATCAACGCTGCTGGTGCCGGCGAGCACACTGCCGGTCAGCGGGGCGTCTTCGCTGGTGGTCACGGTTTCGCTGGCATCGGTGAAGCTGTCATCAACCGGGGTGACGCTGATGTTCAGGGTCGAGGTGACATTGCTGCCCGAACCGTCGGTGACGGTGTAGCTGACCGTGGGCACCGTGCCGTTGTAGTTGGTCGCCGGGGTGAAGGTGTACGCACCGTTCGAGCCGATGACCAAGGTGCCAACGTTGGCAATAGTGGCGGTTTCACCGGCCTGGTACTGGGTACCACCGACCGTGAAGTTGACCACGCTGACGTCGCCGTCGACGCTCGAAGTGCCGGTCAGCACGCTGCCGGTCACTGGGGCATCTTCCAGACCGGAGACTGTTTCGCTGGCATCGGTGAAGGTGTCGTTCACCGGGGTGACGCTGATGTTCAGGGTCGAAGTGACGTCCGTACCGGAACCGTCGGTGACGGTGTAGCTGACCGTGGGCACCGTGCCGTTGTAGTTGGTCGCCGGGGTGAAGGTGTACGCACCGTTCGAGCCGATGACCAAGTTGCCAACGTTGGCAATAGTGGCGGTTTCACCGGCCTGGTACTGGGTACCACCGACCGTGAAGTTGACCACGCTGACGTCGCCGTCGACGCTCGAAGTGCCGGTCAGCACGCTGCCGGTCACTGGGGCATCTTCCAGACCGGAGACTGTTTCGCTGGCATCGGTGAAGGTGTCGTTCACCGGGGTGACGCTGATGTTCAGGGTCGAAGTGACGTCCGTACCGGAACCGTCGGTGACGGTGTAGCTGACCGTGGGCACCGTGCCGTTGTAATTGGTCGCCGGGGTGAAGGTGTACGCGCCATTGGCCGCGAGCACCAGGGTGCCGACGTTGGCAATAGTGGCGGTTTCACCGGCCTGGTACTGGGTACCACCGACCGTGAAGTTGAGCACGCTGACGTCACCGTCGACGCTCGACGTACCGGTAAGAACGCTGCCGGTCACTGGGGCATCTTCCAGACCGGAGACTGTTTCGCTGGCATCGGTGAAGGTGTCGTTCACCGGGGTGACGCTGATGTTCAGGGTCGAAGTGACGTCCGTACCGGAACCGTCGGTGACGGTGTAGCTGACCGTGGGCACCGTGCCGTTGTAATTGGTCGCCGGGGTGAAGGTGTACGCGCCATTGGCCGCGAGCACCAGGGTGCCGACGTTGGCAATAGTGGCGGTTTCACCGGCCTGGTACTGAGTACCGCCGACCGTGAAGTTGAGCACGCTGACGTCGCCGTCGACGCTCGAAGTACCGGTCAGCACGTTGTCCGTGACCGCCGTGTCTTCGTTGGTGATCGCCGTTTCGCTGGCATCGATGAAGCTGTCGTCGACCGGGGTGACGCTGAGGTTCAGGGTCGAAGTGACGTCAGAACCGGAGCCGTCGGTGACGGTGTAGTTCACCGTTGGCACGCTGCCGTTGTAGTTGGCCGCCGGGGTGAAGGTGTACGCACCGTTCGAGCCGATGACCAGGGTGCCGACGTTGGCAATAGTGGCGGTTTCACCGGCCTGGTACTGGGTACCACCGACCGTGAAGTTGACCACGCTGACGTCGCCGTCGACGCTCGAAGTACCGGTCAGCACGTTGTCCGTGACCACCGTGTCTTCGTTGGTGATCGCCGTTTCGCTGGCATCGGTGAAGGTGTCGTTCACCGGGGTGACGCTGATGTTCAGGGTCGAAGTGACGTCCGTACCGAAACCGTCGGTGACGGTATAGCTGACCGTTGGCACCGGACCGTTGTAATTGGTCGCCGGAGTAAAGGTGTAGGCGCCATTGGCGGCAAGCACCAAGGTGCCGACGTTGGCGAGGGTCGCGGTTTCACCGGCCTGGTACTGAGTACCACCGACCGTGAAATTGAGCACGCTGACCGGACCATCAACGCTGCTGGTGCCGGCGAGCACACTGCCGGTCAGCGGGGCGTCTTCGCTGGTGGTCACGGTTTCGCTGGCATCGATGAAGCTGTCGTCGACCGGGGTGACGCTGAGGTTCAGGGTCGAAGTGACGTCAGAACCGGAGCCGTCGGTGACGGTGTAGCTGACCGTGGGCACCGTGCCGTTGTAGTTGGCCGCCGGGGTGAAGGTGTACGCACCGTTCGACCCGATGACCAAGGTGCCGACGTTGGCAATAGTGGCGGTTTCACCGGCCTGGTACTGAGTACCACCGACCGTGAAGTTGACCACGCTGACGTCGCCGTCGACGCTCGAAGTGCCGGTCAGCACGTTATCCGTGACCGCCGTGTCTTCGTTGGTGATCGCCGTTTCGCTGGCATCGGTGAAGCTGTCGTTCACCGGGGCGACGCTGATGTTCAGGGTCGAGGTGACGTCCGTACCGGAACCGTCGGTGACGGTGTAGCTGACTGTCGGCACGCTGCCGTTGTAATTGGTCGCCGGGGTGAAGGTGTACGCACCGTTCGACCCGATGACCAAGGTGCCGACGTTGGCAATAGTGGCGGTTTCACCGGCCTGGTACTGGGTACCGCCGACCGTGAAGTTGACCACGCTGACGTCGCCGTCGACGCTCGAAGTGCCGGTAAGAACGCTGCCGGTCACTGGGGCATCTTCCAGACCGGAGACTGTTTCGCTGGCATCGGTGAAGCTGTCATCAACCGGGGTGACGCTGATGTTCAGGGTCGAGGTGACATTGCTGCCCGAACCGTCGGTGACGGTGTAGCTGACCGTGGGCACCGTGCCGTTGTAGTTGGTCGCCGGGGTGAAGGTGTACGCACCGTTCGAGCCGATGACCAAGTTGCCAACGTTGGCAATAGTGGCGGTTTCACCGGCCTGGTACTGGGTACCACCGACCGTGAAGTTGACCACGCTGACGTCGCCGTCGACGCTCGAAGTGCCGGTCAGCACGTTGTCCGTGACCGCCGTGTCTTCGTTGGTGATCGCCGTTTCGCTGGCATCGATGAAGCTGTCGTCGACCGGGGTGACGCTGAGGTTCAGGGTCGAAGTGACGTCAGAACCGGAGCCGTCGGTGACGGTGTAGTTCACCGTTGGCACGCTGCCGTTGTAGTTGGCCGCCGGGGTGAAGGTGTACGCACCGTTCGAGCCGATGACCAGAGTGCCGACATTGGCGATGGTCGCGGTACTGCCCGCGGCGTAGGTGGTTTCACCGATGGTGAAGTTGACCACGCTGACGTCACCGTCGACGCTCGACGTACCGGTCAGCACGTTGTCAGTGACCGCCGTGTCTTCGTTGGTGATCAGCGTTTCGCTGGCATCGGTGAAGGTGTCGTTCACCGGGGTGACGCTGATGTTCAGGGTCGAAGTGACGTCCGTACCGGAACCGTCGGTGACGGTGTAGCTCACCGTGGGCACAGCACCGTTGTAATTGGTCGCCGGGGTGAAGGTGTACGCACCGTTCGAGCCGATGACCAAGGTGCCGACGTTGGCAATAGTGGCGGTTTCACCGGCCTGGTACTGGGTACCGCCGACCGTGAAGTTGACCACGCTGACGTCACCGTCGACGCTCGAAGTGCCGGTCAGTACGTTGTCAGTGACCGCCGTGTCTTCGTTGGTGATCAGCGTTTCGCTGGCATCGGTGAAGGTGTCGTTCACCGGGGTGACGCTGATGTTCAGGGTCGAGGTGACGTCCGTACCGGAACCGTCGGTGACGGTGTAGCTGACCGTGGGCACCGTGCCGTTGTAATTGGTTGCCGGGGTGAAGGTGTACGCACCGTTCGACCCGATGACCAAGGTGCCGACGTTGGCAATAGTGGCGGTCTGGCCGGCCGTATAGGTGGTCTCACCGACGGTGAAATTGAGCACGCTGACCGGGCCGTCGACGCTGCTGGTGCCGGTGAGGACGCTGCCGGTCACCGGGGCGTCTTCGCTGGTGGTCACGGTTTCGCTGATGTCAGTGAAGCTGTCGTCGACCGGGGTGACGTTGATGTTCAAGGTCGAAGTGACGTCCGTACCGGAACCGTCGGTGACGGTGTAGCTGACCGTGGGCACCGTGCCGTTGTAATTGGTCGCCGGGGTGAAGGTGTAAGCGCCATTGGCCGCGAGCACCAGGGTGCCGACGTTGGCAATAGTGGCGGTTTCACCGGCCTGGTACTGGGTACCGCCGACCGTGAAGTTGACCACGCTGACGTCACTGTCGACGCTCGAAGTGCCGGTCAGCACGTTGTCCGTGATCGCCGTGTCTTCGTTGGTGATCGCCGTTTCGCTGGCATCGGTGAAGCTGTCATCAACCGGGGTGACGCTGATGTTCAGGGTCGAGGTGACGTCCGTACCGGAACCGTCGGTGACGGTGTAGTTCACCGTGGGCACAGCACCGTTGTAATTGGTCGCCGGAGTGAAGGTGTAAGCGCCATTGGCCGCGAGCATCAGGGTGCCGACGTTGGCAATAGTGGCGGTTTCACCGGCCTGGTACTGGGTACCGCCGACCGTGAAGTTGACCACGCTGACGTCACCGTCGACGCTAGAAGTGCCGGTCAGCACGTTGTCCGTGATCGCCGTGTCTTCGTTGGTGATCGCCGTTTCGCTGGCATCGGTGAAGCTGTCATCAACCGGGGTGACGCTGATGTTCAGGGTCGAGGTGACGTCCGTACCGGAACCGTCGGTGACGGTGTAGCTGACTGTCGGCACGCTGCCGTTGTAGTTGGTCGCCGGGGTAAAGGTGTACGCACCGTTCGAGCCGATGACCAGAGTCCCGACGTTGGCAATAGTGGCGGTTTCACCGGCCTGGTACTGGGTACCACCGACCGTGAAGTTGAGCACGCTGACGTCACCGTCGACGCTCGACGTACCGATAAGAACGCTGCCGGTCACTGAGGCATCTTCCAGACCGGAGACTGTTTCGCTGGTATCGGTGAAGGTATCGTTCACCGCGGCGACGCTGATGTTCAGGGTCGAGGTGACGTCAGAGCCAGAGCCGTCAGTGACGGTATAGCTCACCGTTGGCACCGGGCCGTTGTAGTTGGCCACCGGGGTGAAGGTGTAGGCGCCATTGGCGGCAAGCACCAGGGTGCCGACATTGGCAATAGTCGCGGTACTGCCCGCGGCGTAGGTGGTTTCGCCGACCGTGAAGTTGAGCACACTGACCGGACCATCAACGCTCGACGTACCGGTCAGCACGTTGTCCGTGACCGCCGTGTCTTCGTTGGTGATCACCGTTTCGCTGGCATCGATGAAGCTGTCGTCGACCGGGGTGACGCTGAGGTTCAGGGTCGAAGTGACGTCAGAGCCAGAGCCGTCAGTGACGGTATAGCTGACCGTAGGCACAGCACCATTGTAATTGGTCGCCGGGGTGAAGGTGTAAGCGCCATTGGCCGTGAGCACCAGGGTGCCGACGTTGGCAATAGTGGCGGTTTCACCGGCCTGGTACTGAGTACCACCGACCGTGAAGTTGACCACGCTGACGTCGCCGTCGACGCTCGACGTACCGGTAAGAACGCTGCCGGTCACTGGGGCATCTTCCAGACCGGAGACTGTTTCGCTGGCATCGGTGAAGCTGTCATCAACCGGGGCGACGCTGATGTTCAGGGTCGAGGTGACATTGCTGCCCGAACCGTCGGTGACGGTGTAGCTGACCGTGGGCACGCTGCCGTTGTAATTGGTCGCCGGAGTGAAGGTGTAAGCGCCATTGGCCGCGAGCACCAGGGTGCCGACGTTGGCAATAGTGGCGGTTTCACCGGCCTGGTACTGGGTACCGCCGACCGTGAAGTTGACCACGCTGACGTCGCCGTCGACGCTCGAAGTACCGGTCAGCACGTTGTCCGTGACCACCGTGTCTTCGTTGGTGATCGCCGTTTCGCTGGCATCGGTGAAGCTGTCATCAACCGGGGCGACGCTGATGTTCAGGGTCGAAGTGACGTCCGTACCGGAACCGTCGGTGACGGTGTAGCTGACCGTTGGCACCGGGCCGTTGTAGTTGGCCACCGGGGTGAAGGTGTAGGCACCGTTCGACCCGATGACCAAGTTGCCAACGTTGGCAATAGTGGCGGTTTCACCGGCCTGGTACTGAGTACCGCCGACCGTGAAGTTGAGCACGCTGACGTCACCGTCGACGCTCGACGTACCGGTAAGAACGCTGCCGGTCACTGGGGCATCTTCCAGACCGGAGACTGTTTCGCTGGCATCGGTGAAGGTGTCGTTCACCGGGGTGACGCTGATGTTCAGGGTCGAAGTGACGTCAGAACCGGAGCCGTCGGTGACGGTGTAGTTCACCGTTGGCACGCTGCCGTTGTAATTGGTCGCCGGGGTGAAGGTGTACGCACCGTTCGAGCCGATGACCAAGTTGCCAACGTTGGCAATAGTGGCGGTTTCACCGGCCTGGTACTGAGTACCGCCGACCGTGAAGTTGAGCACACTGACCGGACCGTCGACGCTGTTGGTACCGGTAAGAACGCTGCCAGTCACTGGGGCATCTTCCAGACCGGAGATCGTTTCGCTGGCATCGGTGAAGCTGTCATCAACCGGGGTAACGCTGATGTTCAAGGTCGAAGTGACGCCAGAGCCAGAGCCGTCAGTGACGGTATAGCTGACCGTCGGCACCGTGCCGTTGTAGTCGGCCGCCGGGGTGAAGGTGTAAGCGCCATCGGCCGCAATGATCAGAGTGCCGACATTGGCAATGGTGGCAGTCTGGCCGGCTGTGAAGGTGGCATTGACGCCGGCGATGGTAAAGGTGGCCACGCTCAGGACGTTGTCGACGTCGCTGTCGTTACTCAGCACGTTGCCGATCGCAGGGGTGTCTTCTGCAATGGTTTGGGTGTCTGCAGTCAAAACACTCGGATCATCGACCGCCGTCACGGTGAGGTCCAGCGTGCTGGTCGAGCCGGTGTTGGTGGTGTACGTGACTTGCGGTACGGCGCCGTTGTAGTTGGCGTCCGGAGTAAAGGTGTAGTTGCCATTGGTGCCGATGGTCAACGTACCGACGCCGACGATGGTCGCCGTCTGGCCTGCGGTGAAACTGCCGGCCATGCCGGCGACGGTGAAGCTGGCGACGCTGAGGGGCGTTTCGGCATCGCTATCGTTGTTCAGTACATTGCCGGTCGCGACGCTGTCTTCGGCCTGAGTGCCAGTATCAGCGATCAGTACACTCGGAGCGTTGGTGGCCGTAGTGTTCTGGCTACCGGTATCGAGCGTGGTGGTTGTGGCAGTGGAATCAGGACCGTCGGTTGGGAAACCAATGGTCGGGTCGACCCGGCCAGCGGTTGCATCCAGCATCACGAAGCTGTGGCCGCCACCTGCCGCGCCGCCTGTGCCGGCAGCCGTCGGGCCGGCTGCGGTGGCTTCAAGGTCGGTGGTCGGGTCGGCACCGGCAACGATGGCTTGCTGCAGCTCTTCAACCGATGGCGCGGCTTGTGCAGTGGCTTGTGCAAGGTCAGCGCTGGAGTCCGGGTCGCTGCCGCTCCACTGAGTGTCGCGGCCCAGGTCCAGGGTCCGGCCGTCAGCCAGTTCAAGCGTAACGGCGCCCGCCGCGCCGGTGTCAACCTGATCGCCGACAAACAACCGGTCGCCTTCAACGAGTACGCGGCGCACGCCCTCTGGGGACACAGCGAAAACCTGACCGACAATGCTTTTGACGATGGCCACAACACTGCTCATTGAAGACTCTCCGGGTGTCACATTCAGTAGACGTCCATGGACCTGAGAGCGGTTGATCGCACTCAGTCTGGATGTACTTTCAAGATAATAGAGGCACAACTTTGACGCGGTTATTCGTCAATAAATTGGCTATATTCTTTCGCTATAAACTTTATGCCAAACTATTGACCTTCTGCCTGTCATCCTAAACACTCGCCTCCGTAATGTCACATTGATATTTAGGTGCTGACCTGCCACGCAGAGTGTGACGCAGTTCTAAAATGCAACTTTCCGACATACGGTCATTCCGGTTGTCATCATCCGATGCAGCGGCACGTTCTGCAGTGATTCAAGACAAGTAAATCCTGGAAACTCCAACCATGCGTTTGCATCTGCTCACGGCTTTACCCTTCGTCCTTGCCGCCAGTTTTGTTCAGGCGCAGTCCCTTCCGGAGGCCATGCAACAGGCACTGGATGTCCATCCGGAAATCCAGGCAGGCGTTAACAGTCGATTGGCCGCGGATTATCAGTTAAAGGCAGCAAAAGGGGGATACCTCCCGCGGGTCGATCTGCTGGGCGGTTATGGTCGCGAAGGCACTGACAACGTCACCACGCGTGCCGCCGGCAACAACAATCACTGGGAAACCCTGAATCGCAGCGAATCGACCGTGCGGTTGTCGCAAATGGTTTTTGACGGTTTTGCGACCTCCAGTGAAGTGGGGCGCCAACAAGCCACCGTTAATTCCCGCGCCTACTCCTTGCTGGGCACGTCCGAACGCACCGCGCTCACCGTCGCACAGGTGTACCTCGACGTACTGACCCGCCGTGAGTTCGTGCGCCTGGCGACCGACAACCTGAAGAGCCACGAACGGATTTTCGACCAGATCAAGTTGCGCACCCAGCGCGGCGTGGGCAGCGGCGCCGACCTTGATCAGGCAGAAGCGCGTATGGCCCAGGCCCGCAACAACCTGATCACCGAACAGACCAACCTGGCTGACGCCGAGACCAACTTCCTCAGCGCCGTTGGCCAGATGCCCGATCAGCTGGAGCGTCCTTCCGATTTCATGGCGCTGTTGCCGGCCAACCTGAATGAAGCCCGGGCGCAGATGCTGGAAAACAGCCCGATTCTGCGTTCCGCCGAATCCGACATCGCCGCGGCCGAGAAACAATACGCAGCCGCCAAGTCGACCTTCTACCCGCGTTTCGATGCCGAATTGGGGCGCACCGCCGACAACGATCTCGACGGCCAGAACGGTCACAGCAATGAATGGCAGGCCATGTTGCGTATGCGCTTCAATTTGTATGCGGGCGGCAGCAACAAGGCTGATCTGGAAGCCAAGTCCTACCTGTCCAACCAGGCACTGGATATTCGCAACAACGCCTTGCGCGTATTGAACGAAGATCTGGGCCTGGCCTGGAATGCCTTGAACAACGCCAATGCCCAAGTGCCGATCGCCCAGCAATATGTCGATCACAGCACCCGCGTGCGCACCGCCTATCAAAAGCAGTTCGGTCTCGGCGAGCGCACCTTGCTCGACCTGCTCGACAGTGAAAACGAGCTGTTCTCGGCTTCTCGTCGTCTGGCGGAGATCAAGAACATTCAGTTATTTACTCAGTACCGAATCAAGGCGACCATGGGCGAGTTGCTCAAGAGCCAGGGAGTGGTCGCACCGTTGGCATCCGTCGTGCAAAACGACGTGAAGCCCAAGGTTCAACTGCCCGGTATGAACTGAGCAGAACCTTCATTGTTCAATTGTTAGCCAAGAGTGCCGAGCGTGGAATCAGAAGTCAGTCGAGTTCAACTCATTCATGATCCACGCGCGCTGCACGACGATCCATTACTGGACGGCTTGCTGGCTCTTTGCACCCTGCATCAAAAACCGGCCAGCGCCGCGATGTTGACCACCGGCCTGCCGTTGCCCAAGCAGCGCCTGAGCGTTGAATTGCTGCCCCGCGCGGCCGCTCGCGCCGGCCTGCAAGGGCGGGTGCTGGTGCGCAAACTGGAACAGATCCCGGCGATTGCCATGCCGGCGCTGTTGCTGCTCAAGGATGGTCGCAGTGCCGTCCTGCTCGGTTGGCAAGGTGACGACCAGGCGCGCCTGCTGCTCAGCGAAAGCGATGGCGGCGAAAGTGTTGTCAGTCGCGAGCTGCTGGCCGATGACTACATCGGCAAAGTGTTCTTCGCTCAACCCCAGCACAAATTCGACGTCAATCACGGCACCCTGATCCCACGCGCGCGCTCGTGGTTCCGCGACACCCTCAAGCGTTCGCGCTGGCTGTACGCCGACGCCATCGCCGCCAGTTTCCTGATCAACATCATTGCCATGGCCGCGCCGCTGTTCGTGATGAACGTCTACGACCGCGTCGTGCCGAACCAGGCCGAATCGACCCTGTGGGTGCTGGCCATCGGCATCACTGGCGCTTATATGTTCGACCTGATCCTCAAGAGCCTGCGAAGCCTCTGTCTGGATCTGGCCGGCAAGAAAACCGACCTGATCATCTCGGCGACATTGTTCGAACGCATCGTCGGTATGTCCATGAAGTACCGTCCGGCCCGGGTCGGCAGCTTTGCGCAGAATATCCACGAGTTCCAGAGCCTGCGGGACTTCCTCGCTTCGCTGACCCTCACCAGTCTGATCGACCTGCCGTTCACGTTGCTGATCTTCATGGTCATCGCGATCCTTGGCGGGCACCTGGTGTGGATTCCGGTGCTGGCGTTTCCGATTGCCCTGCTGATCGGCTATGCCTTGCAGAAGCCGTTGGTGGCGACCATGGAACGGACCATGGCCCTGGGCGCCGAGCGTCAGTCGGGCCTTATCGAAACCCTCGCCGGCCTTGATGCGGTGAAGGTCAACAACGCCGAAAGCGAACGCCAGTATCAGTGGGAGCAGACCATCGGCACCCTCAGCCGCCTCGAATTGCGGGTGAAAATGCTCTCCGGTCTGGCGATGAACATCACCTTGCTGATCCAGCAATTGGCCGGGGTGATCATGATCGTCTTCGGGGTGTACCAGATCATCGACGGTCACCTGAGCATGGGCGGTTTGATCGCCTGCTACATGCTCAGCGGCCGCGCGCTCAGCCCGCTGGCCTCGCTGTCTGGCCTGCTGACGCGTTACCAGCAAGCGCGGGTGACCATGACCTCGGTCGATCAGATGATGGAGCTGCCGCAAGAGCGCAACTTCGAGGAACGTCCACTGAGCCGCAAGGTGCTGCAAGGCGCCATCGAATGCCGGCAGATGAACTTCACCTACCCGAACCAACAGAATGCGGCGCTGAAGAACATCAACCTGATCATCAAGCCTGGCGAGAAGATCGGCATCATCGGTCGCAGCGGCTCGGGTAAAAGCTCCCTGGCCAAACTGCTCGTAGGCCTCTACCAGCCGGACGACGGCGCCCTGTTGGTGGATGGCGTCGATATCCGTCAGATCGACGTCAGCGAATTGCGCCACAACATTGGCTACGTGGCCCAGGACATCCAGCTGCTGGCCGGGACTCTGCGCGACAACCTCGTGTCGGGCGCGCGCTATGTCGAAGACGAAATGGTGCTGCAAGCTGCCGAACTGGCCGGCGTCCACGAATTCGCCCGTCTGCACCCGCAGGGTTATGAGCTGCAAGTCGGCGAGCGCGGGCAGAACCTGTCTGGCGGTCAGCGCCAGAACGTTGCCCTGGCCCGTGCGTTGTTGCTCAACCCGCCGATCCTGCTGCTCGATGAGCCGACCAGCGCCATGGACAACACCGGCGAAGAACGCCTCAAGCAACGCCTCGCGGCGGTGGTTGAAAACAAAACCGTGGTGCTGGTGACGCACCGGGCTTCGCTGTTGTCGCTGGTGGATCGTCTGATCGTTATCGATCGCGGGCAGATTCTCGCCGACGGCCCGAAAGCCGCAGTGATGGAAGCGTTGAAGAAGGGGCAGATCAGTGTTGCTTAAGTCGGGTTTCAAGAATTCGATCGGCCGTTATTTCAAAGGCTCCGAGTCGCTGCATGGCCAGCCACTTCCCGAGGTCAACAAAGCGCTGATCGAGGACGCCCCACGCGTGGTGCGGCTGACCATCTGGGCGATCATCGGCTTCTTCGTGTTCCTGATGCTCTGGGCCAACTTCGCCGTGATCGACGAAGTCACCAAGGGCGACGGCAAGGCGATTCCGTCGTCCAAGATCCAGAAAATCCAGAACCTTGAGGGCGGCATCGTCTCCGAGTTGTTCGTGACCGAAGGGCAGATCGTCGAGGCCGGCGCACCGCTGATTCGCCTGGACGACACGCGATTCGCCTCCAACGTCGGCGAAACCGAGGCCGATCGGCTCTCGATGCTGCTGCGTGTGGAGCGCTTGAGTGCCGAGGTCGATGACCGTGCGCTGAACTTCCCCGCCGATGTGCTCAAGGCTGTTCCCACTCAGGCGGCCAGTGAAGAGTCGCTGTACATCAGCCGTCGTCAGCAACTGTACGATGAAATCGGTGGCTTGAAGGAGCAGTTGATCCAGCGTCAACAAGAGCTGCGCGAGTTCACCTCCAAACAGTCTCAGTATCGCAATGCGTTGTCGCTGCAGCGTCAGGAAATCAACATGTCCGAGCCGTTGGTGGCTCAGGGCGCGGTATCGCCAGTGGAAGTTTTGCGACTCAAGCGTGCCGAGGTCGAAACTCGCGGGCAGCTGGATGCCACTACCTTGGCGATCCCACGTGCCGAATCGGCGATCAAGGAAGTACAACGCAAGATCGACGAGACTCGCGGCAAATTCCGCAGCGAAGCACTGACTCAACTCAATGAAGCACGCACTGATCTGAACAAGGCCCAGGCCACCGGCAAGGCGCTGGAAGACCGGGTCAGCCGGACGCTGGTGACATCGCCGGTGCGCGGCATCGTCAACAAGTTGCTGGTCAATACCATTGGCGGCGTGATCCAGCCGGGTAGCGACCTGGTGGAAATCGTGCCACTGGACGACACCTTGCTGGTGGAAGCGAAGATTCGCCCGCAAGACATTGCCTTCCTGCATCCGGGGCAAGAGGCTACGGTGAAGTTCACGGCTTACGACTACACCATTTATGGTGGGCTGAAGGCCAGGCTTGAACAGATCGGTGCTGACACCATTACCGATGAAGACAAAAAAACCACTTACTACATCATCAAACTGCGCACTGATCGCAGTCACCTGGGGACGGATGAAAAGCCGTTGCTGATCATCCCGGGGATGGTGGCGTCGGTGGACATCATCACGGGCAAGAAGACTGTTCTCAGTTACCTGCTCAAGCCGATCATTCGCGCGCGGGCCGAGGCGTTGCACGAGCGGTAGTTCTCGGCTGGGGCTGATGCCCCTATCGCGAGCAGGCTCGCTCCCACAGGGTTTTGTGATCGACACATAACCCTGTGGGAGCGAGCCTGCTCGCGATGGCGGCCTTGAGACCGGCAAAAATCAAAAGCCATATCGTTATTCGCTAACGGTATTTAAATTTCAGTTCTTATATCTATAAAGTCATTCTCCTGCGTACCTGCCGACCAATCGGCGCGCCGCACGACACGAACCAACACGGGACCTCCGTGAGTTTCTTGATCGACGCGCGCGCCCTTGAGCGTGCCGTGCGTGGGAGTGATTTATGTCTGCAGCAACGGCTTTCCCAAGCGCCGCGAACATCGCGCCGCAAACCTTCGACATCCGCCCGTTCAGTGGCGCTGTCGGTGCCGAAATCATCGGCCTCGACCTGTCCCGCCCGATCAAAGATCAGGACTTCGCCCGCATCCACCGCGCGCACCTGGATCATCACGTCGTGGTGTTCCGCGACCAGCGCATTACCCCCGAGCAGCAAATTGCTTTCAGCCGCCGTTTCGGCGTGTTGCAGATCCATGTGCTCAAGCAGTTCCTGCTGGCCGGTCACCCGGAAATCCTTATCGTTTCCAACATCATCGACAACGGCCAATCCATCGGCCTCGGTGACGCCGGCAAATTCTGGCACTCCGACCTGTCCTATAAAGAACTGCCAAGCCTTGGGTCGATGCTGCACGCCCAGGAATTGCCGTCCGAAGGTGGTGACACGTTGTTCGCCGACATGCATAAAGCCTGGGACAACCTGCCCGACGCACTGCGCAAAGCGGTCGAAGGCCGCTTGGCGGCGCACTCCTACACCGCGCGCTACAGCGAGACCAAATTCGAAGGCAACTGGCGTCCGACGCTGACGCCCGAGCAACTCGCTCAGGTCGCTGAAGTGGTCCACCCGATTGTTCGTACCCACCCGGAAAACGGTCGCAAAGCGTTGTTCGTCAGTGAGGGTTTCACCACGCGCATCGTTGGTTTACCGGAGGACGAGAGCAAGCAACTGCTCGACGAGCTCTACGCCCACAGCGTGCTGCCGCAAAACATCTACCGCCATCAATGGCAGGCCCACGACCTGGTGTTCTGGGACAACCGTTCGCTGATTCATCTCGCCGCCGGATGCCCGAGCTACCTGCGCCGCAAGTTGTATCGCACCACCATCCAGGGCGACGCGCCTTTCTGAATTGTCGGAGAAATTCTCATGTCCAAACGTCTTCCATTTGCACCGCTGGCCGCGGCCATCGGCCTGGGTTTCAGCCTGATCGCCGGCAGCCTGGTGGCGCCGACCGTGGCCCACGCTGAAGGTGAAATCCGCATCGCCGAGCAGTTCGGCATCGTTTATCTGTTGCTCAATGTGGTGCGCGATCAAAACCTGATCGAGAAGTACGGCAAGCAGGAAGGCATCGACATCAAGGTCGACTGGACCCAGCTCTCCGGCGGTGCGGCGGTCAACGATGCGTTGCTCTCCGGTTCGATTGATATCGCCGGTGCGGGTGTCGGTCCGCTGCTGACCATCTGGGACCGCACCCACGGCAAGCAGAACGTCAAAGCCGTCGCCTCCCTCGGCAACTTCCCGTACTACCTGGTGAGCAATAATCCAAAGGTCAAAACCATCGCCGACTTCACCGAGAAGGACCGCATCGCGGTGCCGGCGGTCGGGGTGTCGGTGCAGTCGCGCATCCTGCAATACGCAGCCGCCAAGCAGTGGGGCGACAAGGAATTCAATCGCCTCGACAAGTACACCATCGCCGTTCCGCACCCCGACGCCACGGCGGCGCTGATTGCCGGCGGCACCGAGTTGACCGGGCACTTTTCCAACCCGCCGTTCCAGGATCAAGAGCTGGCCAACCCTAACGTCCACGTTGTGCTGAATTCCAACGATGTGCTCGGCCCGAACTCGCCGACGGTGTTGTTCGCCACCGAGAAATTCCGCGACGAGAACCCGAAAACCTATAAGGCGTTTGTCCAGGCACTGACTGAGGCGGCCGAGTTTGCCCAGAACGATAAAGGCGCGGCGGCGGACACGTACATCCGCGTCACCAAGGCCAAAATCGACCGTGCCGCGCTGCTGAAAATCATCGATAACCCGCAGTTCGAATTCAGCGTCACGCCGAAAAATACTTACCCGCTGGCCGAGTTCCTCTACCGCGTCGGCGCGATCAAAAACAAACCGGACTCGTGGAAGGACTACTTCTTCCAGGACGCCAAACCGCTGCAAGGGAGCTGACCGACATGAACGCCCCTTTGCAAGGCCACACGGTCAGCAAACCGATCGCGGCAGCCCAAGCGCTGCTGTCGGTCGACAACGTCAGCCTCGAATACCGCACGCCTCAGCGGGTGGTTCGAGCGACCCATCAGGTCAGTTTTGAAATCGATCCGGCGGACCGCTTTGTGCTGCTCGGTCCGTCCGGTTGTGGCAAATCAACGTTGCTCAAAGCTGTCGCCGGGTTCATTCAGCCCTGTGAAGGCGAGATTCGTCTTCAGGGGCAAACCGTCAATGCCCCGGGGCCGGACCGGATCGTGGTGTTCCAGGAATTCGATCAACTGCCGCCGTGGAAAACCGTCAAACAGAACGTGATGTTTCCGCTGCTTGCCTCGAAAACCCTCAAGCGAAAAGAGGCCGAGGAGCGAGCGTTGCACTACCTGGACAAGGTTGGTCTGGCGGCGTTTGCCGATGCCTACCCGCACACTTTGTCCGGCGGCATGAAAGCGCGTGTGGCGATTGCTCGTGCGCTGGCCATGCAGCCGAAGATTCTCTTGATGGACGAACCCTTCGCCGCCCTCGATGCGTTGACCCGCCGCAAGATGCAGGAAGAATTGCTGCTGCTCTGGGAAGAGGTGCGTTTCACACTCCTGTTCGTCACGCACTCCATCGAAGAAGCGTTGGTGGTGGGCAATCGAATCCTGCTGCTGTCGCCGCATCCGGGGCGGGTGCGTGCGGAAGTCCACAGTCATCAATACGACTTGCACAGCCTCGGCGGCGTGGCCTTTCAGGAGTCGGCGCGGCGCATTCATCGGTTGTTGTTCGATGAAGGTCAGTCCCCGGAAACCGAGCGTGAGCTGGATTTCTCCGACATCCGCATTGCTTATTGAGCCATTGAGAGGAGTGCCCGATGAGCCTTTTATCATCCCCGCGTGAAGAATTTGAAACGGTGTTGCAGCCGCTGACGAGCGTGCCGCTGGAACGTGAACTGCCACTGGGTCAGCGCCTGTGGCAACAAGGCTGGTTACGCAAAAGCCTGATCCTGATTTTGCTCGCGGTCCTGTGGGAGGTGGTTGCCCGCGTTCAGAACAACGACCTGCTGCTGCCGAGTTTTCTGCAAACCGGGAGCGCGCTGTACGACGGTTTGCTCAGTGGCGAGTTGCTGGGCAAAGTCTGGATTTCGCTGGTGGTGTTGCTCAAGGGCTACTTGATCGGCATCGTCCTGGCGTTTGCCTTGACGACCCTGGCGGTGTCGACGCAGTTCGGGCGCGATCTGCTGAGCACCTTGACCTCGATGTTCAACCCGCTGCCGGCGATTGCGTTGTTGCCGTTGGCGTTGCTGTGGTTCGGCCTGGGGCAGAACAGTCTGATTTTCGTGTTGGTGCATTCGGTGCTCTGGGCGCTGGCCTTGAACACCTATGCCGGGTTCCTCGGTGTCTCGGAAACCCTGCGCATGGCCGGGCGCAATTACGGCCTCAAAGGCATGCGTTTCGTGCTGTTCATCCTGATTCCGGCAGCACTGCCGTCGATTCTCGCGGGGCTGAAAATCGGCTGGGCTTTTGCCTGGCGCACGCTGATCGCCGCTGAATTGGTGTTCGGCGCCACCAGCGGCAAGGGCGGCTTGGGCTGGTACATCTTCCAGAACCGTAATGAGCTGTACACCGACAAGGTGTTTGCCGGGTTGGCGGTGGTGATTTTGATTGGGTTGCTGGTGGAAAACCTGGTGTTTGATTCGTTGGAGCGGGTGACGGTGAAGCGCTGGGGGATGCAGCGCTAATTTTTGCGGTGCCTGGCCTGGCCCCATCGCGAGCAAGCTCGCTCCCACAGTTGATCTTCAGTGAACACAAATTATGTATACGACGGAGATCCAATGTGGGAGCGAGCCTGCTCGCGATGGCGGCGGTCAATTCACCGCCAATCTACCCTGCTAAACCTTGGTCTGAGCCTGCTTTACCTGCATCGCCTCCCAATGATCCATCGCCCGCTCAACCAGCAACTGCACGCCATCGGCCATGCGGCTGAGCGCCAGGGCTACCGAGCGCCGTGTCCCGTCCACATCGTCCGCCAGATTGGCAGCGATGACGCTGATGGAGAGCAGGTCTTCGGAGGCATTGGCCAGAAGGGCTTCGGTGTCGATGTCGGGGGAGACGGTAAAGAGATGGCCTTTGCGGCGTTTGGCTGGTTTTCCGTCAGCCGGGGGGAAGTAGTGGGCGAAGGCGCGGTCAGCGGCTTCTTTAAGTTTTTCAGCTTCGAGAGAATCTTCGGAATCGGTTCCAGAGTTCTCTGGAGGATTCGGAGTTACCTTAATCATATGAAATACCCTAAACAGTAAGTGTGAGCCGTCACCGTTCACTTGCACGCGAATTGGGGTGGCGGCCGAGCGCAGGTGTGCAAGACCGGGACTGTTTAGGACACCCAGCAGATCCGAGGATCTCCTGCGCGCAGCCGCCATTAAGCAATGAGCCATGGCAATTGCGACCTAAACAGTTTCGTCGGACTTGCACGTCCGTGTCACCGTTTATTCAGTGACAAGGCCAGACTAGACCCGGGTTTGGGCCGGAACAAGTTCACCAACGCCGCTACAACTTGAAGGAAATCTCCGACGCGGTTACCGGACGTTGGTGTCTGTAGGAAAGGTCAGGATTTGGACGACAAATCCGCCATCCCCTTGAGCAACTCGATCGGCAGCGGAAAGACAATCGTCGAACTCTTGTCCCCGGCAATCGAACTCAATGTCTGCATATACCGCAACTGCATCGCCCCAGGCTGGCGCCCCAACATCTCGGCGGCCTGCATGAGTTTTTCCGAGGCCTGCAATTCGCCTTCGGCGTGAATCACCTTGGCTCGGCGTTCCCGCTCCGCTTCGGCCTGTTTAGCGATGGCGCGGATCATCGATTCGTTGAGGTCCACGTGCTTGATCTCGACGTTGGCGACCTTGATGCCCCAGGCATCGGTCTGGGCGTCGAGCACTTGCTGGATGTCGATGTTCAACCGCTCACGTTCGGCCAGCAGTTCATCAAGTTCATGTTTACCGAGCACTGCCCGCAACGTGGTCTGGGCCAATTGGCTGGTGGCCATGAGAAAGTCTTCGACCTGGATGATCGCTTTCTGCGGATCGAGTACGCGGAAATACAGCACCGCGTTGACCTTGACCGAAACGTTGTCGCGGGTGATCACGTCTTGTGGCGGCACGTCGAGGACCACGGTACGCAAGTCGACGCGAACCATTTGCTGGACCACCGGAATCAGCAGGATCAGGCCAGGGCCTTTGACCTGCCAGAAGCGGCCGAGCTGGAACACTACCCCGCGCTCGTATTCGCGCAGGATGCGGAAGGTCGACCCCGCCAGTGCAATCACCAGTAACAGCAGCGCGGCAAAACCCAGTTGCAGGCCCATGGTTATTCTCCACCCGGCGCCGCGTCAGCCGCGGCCACTTCCAGCAATAATCCCTTGCGTGCCACCACCCGGACCCTTTGCCCGGGTTGCAGCGGCGTGGCGCTGAGCACTTGCCACTTTTCTCCTTGCAAGTGCACCCAACCGTTGTAGGCATTGCCGGCCAGCGACATCACCGGGGCCACGCTGCCCACCAGTCCTGCATCGCCACTGACGTTTTCGCGCGGTCGGGTTTTCAGGGCGTGGATCAGCAGGAAGATCAGCAGCAAGGCACTGATCAGTCCCAGGCCGATCATCAACGGAACCGGCACCTCGGTGTTGGTCAGAATCACCGCGCCGATCACGAACATCACAATGCCGCCAAGTCCGATCACGCCGTAATTGGGCAAGGCCGCCTCGGCAATCAGAAACGCGATGCCGAACGTGATCAGCCAGATCCCGATGGGGTTGGGCACCAGCAGGACGACGGTGTCCGCCGCGAATACCGATCCGCTCAAGGCCAACAGCAGCGCAACTGCACAACAACGAGTGTTCACGTGACCCTCCGGGAGAGTCATTGATGGTTCTTTATACAGTCTAGCTGAGCGCTCAATTGTACGAATTTTGATCAGTTGCTGACGTTGCTCCGGCGGGCAGATTTCCCGCGCGATTGCGCCAGCGGGCCTAGACTTTTAGTGGAGAGAAAAGGTTTAACCATCGTCCGCGAACCGTTGTTGCGGACACCGAGGTGCATCATGCGTATGGCAAGAACCCTGCAGGACAGCCTGACCAAGGCTCAATGCGAATTTGACGTCGTCACCCATCCGCACTCGGCCAGCAGCCTTGAAACGGCGCGGGTCGCGGGCATTCCTGCGGAACGGGTGGCCAAATCGGTGATCCTCGACGA
This sequence comes from Pseudomonas sp. LBUM1666, assembly GCF_059695775.1. Taxonomy (NCBI): domain Bacteria; kingdom Pseudomonadati; phylum Pseudomonadota; class Gammaproteobacteria; order Pseudomonadales; family Pseudomonadaceae; genus Pseudomonas; species Pseudomonas sp. LBUM1666. The sequence continues at coordinate 167,897 of NZ_CP166789.1, forward strand.
CCACCACGGCCATTTCCTGATGGCTGTGTTGCCAGCGAGCCGTCACCTGGACCTGAGCAAAGTACGCGGCAGCGGCGAATGGCAAATCACCCGGGAAAGCACCCTGGCGCATCTGTTCGAAGACTGCGAACGTGGCGCCGTGCCCGCATTGGGTGAATCCTATGGACTGAACATGGTCATCGACCCACTGCTGACCCGGCAAAAAGACATCTACCTGGAGGCGGGTAACCACAACAATCTGCTGCACATGAGCATGCCGGAATTTCTGAAAATGGTGCCGCATGCTGAAGTTTGCGAGTTGAGTCAGTAGTTTTTGCGGCGTCGGTTACATCGCCATCGCGAGCAGGCTCGCTCCCACAGTTGAGCGCTATTCCATGTGGGAGCGAGCCTGCTCGCGATTGACTGCGCAGCAGTCACCCAATCATTTGCCATGAAAAAGGAGCTCGACATGGAATCCCCAACCCACAGCCTCCCCTCCCTGTTCAAACAACTCGGCCTGCCTGATGACGCCGAAAGCATCGATAAATTCATCGCCACCCACTCACCGCTCAAGCCTGAATTGCATTTGGCTGATGCGTTTTTCTGGAGCGAGAGCCAGGCGGAGCTTCTGCGTGACGAAATTCTGGATGACGCGGATTGGGCTGAGGTGGTGGATCAGTTGGATGTGCTGTTGCGGAAAGGGCGGGGGGTGTAAAAATCTGAGCGCAAAACCTTGTCACAGCTTTTCTGTAAGGTATTACCTGAGCTGAAGTAGCTTTCATGGCGTTGAGTCCGACTATGAGACCGAGTCATGCAACGTGTTTTGGCAGAAAGAGTCATCAGCATCTCTGAGCTCGCGAAAAACCTAGGAGCTACAGTACGCGAAGCGCAAGCCGGGCCTATTGCTGTGCTGGAAAACAATAAGATCAAGGCATATCTGGTTTCGGCAGATCTTTATGCAGCGATGCTGGTGCGTCTAGGCGATTTCAATATGGCGTCCTGATGGATCGTAAAAAAAGCTGTCCGTCCGCCTGAGAATTGTTTCAAAACTTGACCGACTTTCCCCTCAAATGCCATATTGATAGTTAGCAAACTAACAGTGTGTATTTCCCCTCGTGCCGAAGAACCTCGACGCTCTCCAGATGAACATCAGCAGCTCCATGGTGGTGGCCGCCAGGCATTGGCGGAAGATCTGCCAGACCACGCTGGTCAACTATGGAATCTCCGAAGCCTGCGCCGTCCCGTTGTTGATGATCGGGCGTTTGGGTGAGGGTGTGCGGCAGGTGACGGTGGCGCAGGCGGCCGGGATGGAGAGCCCGTCCCTGGTGCGCCTGCTGGATCAGTTGTGTCATGCCGGCTACGTCTGCCGTACCGAAGACGCCCATGACCGGCGCGCCAAATGCCTGAGCCTGACCGAGACGGGCCGTGAGTTGGTGCAAGCCGTCGAAATCGAGCTGGTGCGCTTGCGCCATGAAGTGCTCGAAGGGATCGATCAGAGTGATCTGGAAGCGGCGTTACGGGTTCTGAGAGCTTTTGAGTCGGCCAATCATCTGCCGGTGCTCAACCCTTGAGCGGATTTTTTACCGGCCTGCCCCCGGCGCGGGACTGGTTCTACGGAGTGCGAACGTTCGCGGCGTCGATGATCGCGTTGTACATCGCCATGCTCATGCAAATGCCCCGGCCTTATTGGGCGATGGCCACGGTCTACATCGTTTCCAGTCCGTTTGTCGGCCCTACCAGTTCCAAGGCTCTGTACCGCGCAGTCGGCACCCTTCTCGGTGCCGCCGCCGCGGTTTTTTTCGTGCCGATGTTTGTCCAGAGCCCCTATGTGCTGGTGGTGGTCATCGCGCTGTGGACCGGGATTCTGCTGTTTCTGTCGCTGCACCTGCGCACGGCCAACAGTTACGCCCTGATGCTCGCCGGTTACACCTTGCCGCTGATCGCTCTGCCGGTGGTGGATAACCCGTTGGGGGTGTGGGACGTGGCCGAAGCGCGGACGGAAGAAATCTTCCTCGGTATCGCCGTGGCGGCGGTGGTCGGCGCCATGTTCTGGCCTCGGCGGCTGGCGCCGGTGTTCAACGATTCGGTGAACAAATGGTTTGCCGATGCCTCGACTTACAGCCTGCGTTTCCTCAGCCGCAACGTGCAGCCGGACGAAGTGAGCGCGCTGCGCTCCTCGATGGTCGCGACCTTCAACACGCTGGAATTGATGATCGGCCAGCTCCCCCACGAAGGCGCGCGGCCGCAAACGGTGCGCAACACCAAGGAACTGCGCGGCCGCATGATTCACCTGCTGCCTGTGATCGACGCCCTCGACGACGCGCTCTATGCCCTTGAGCGGCGCACGCCCGAGCTTGTGGATAAGTTCGCGCCGCTGCTGGCCGCGACCACCGAATGGCTCGACCACAAAGACGCTGACCTCGAGCGCTGGCAAGCGCTGAAAGATCAACTCGAAGCGCTGCAACCGTCCGCCGAAGCGTTGGATGATCGCAAGCAGCTGCTGTTCTCAAATGCCCTGTATCGCCTCGGCGAGTGGATTGATGTGTGGCAGGACTGCCGCAGCCTGCAGTACGCCATCCAGTGCGAAAGCCAGGACAGTTGGCGCGCGGTCTATCGGCACTGGCGGCTCGGTCGGCTGTCGCCGTTTCTCGACCGTGGGCTGATGCTCTATTCGGCGGCGTCCACGGTCACCGCGATCATTGTCGCGTCGGTACTGTGGATTCTGCTCGGCTGGACCGACGGCGGTGCCGCGGTGATTCTGGCGGCGGTGGCGTGCAGCTTTTTCGCTTCGATGGACGACCCGGCGCCGCAGATCTTCCGATTCTTTTTCTGGACGGCAATGTCGGTATTGTTCGCCAGTCTTTATCTGTTTCTGGTCCTGCCCAACCTGCATGACTTCCCGATGCTGGTGCTGGCGTTTGCCGTGCCGTTCATTTGCATCGGCACCCTGACGGTAAAGCCGCAGTTCTATCTGGGCATGCTGCTGACCCTCGTCAACACGTCATCCTTCATCAGCATTCAGGGCGCCTACGACGCGGATTTCCTCAGCTTCGCCAACTCTAACCTGGCCGGTCCCGTGGGCTTGTTGTTCGCCTTCGTCTGGACCCTGATCGCCCGGCCGTTCGGCGCCGAACTGGCGGCCAAGCGCCTGACCCGTTTCAGCTGGCGCGACATCGTCAGCCTGACTGAGCCGGCCACGTTGTCTGAGCACCGGCACTTGGGCGTGCAGATGCTCGATCGCCTGATGCAGCATTTGCCGCGCCTGGCCATGACCGGCCAGGACACCGGCATCGCCCTGCGGGAAGTGCGTGTGGCGCTGAACCTGCTGGATTTACTCGCCTACACACCGCGAGTGCTCGGCGTACCGCAAGTGCTGCTGCACCAGGTGGTGGCCGAGGTCGGCGAGTATTTCAAGGCCTGCCTCAAGGCTGGCGAACGTTTGCCGGCGCCGAGTCCGTTGCTGATGACCCTGGACCGCACCCGCCGTGCCCTCAACACGGAGTGCGATGAAGGTGCGCGTCTGCATCTGCTGCATGCCTTGAGCGGCCTGCGTCTGTCGCTGCTGCCAGGAGTTGAATTCGTCGGCACTGGCGAGCTCGAAGAACCGCTTCCCCATGGCATCGATGGAGCGCCTTTATGATCGGTGATCTGGATATCAGCGGGGTTTTTCTGCCCACGCTGCTGGTGCTGATGGGCATTACGTACGTGTTGTTCCTGCTGGTGCACGGGTTGCTGACGCGTCTGCACTTTTACCGTCTGGTCTGGCACCGGGCATTGTTTAACGTAGCTCTCTACGCTGTGCTGCTCGGCGCCGTGGACTCACTCAGTCGATACCTGATGATATGAAAAAACCTTTTTTGACCATCGGTCGCGTGGTGTTGACCCTGCTGATCGTGACCTTCGCCGTTGTCGTGGTCTGGCGCATGGTGATGTATTACATGTTCGCGCCCTGGACCCGGGACGGCCACATCCGTGCCGACATCGTGCAGATCGCGCCGGACGTGTCCGGGTTGATCCAGCGAGTCGACGTGCGCGACAACCAATTAGTCAAACGTGGCCAGGTGCTGTTCAGCATTGATCAGGACCGTTTCAAACTGGCCCTGCGTCAGGCCAAGGCGGCGGTCGCCGACCGGCAGGAAACCCTGGCGCAGGCGCAACGCGAAGCCAAGCGTAACCGCGGCCTCGGCAATCTGGTGCCGGGTGAGCAACTGGAAGAGAGCCAGTCCCGGGTGGCCCGCGCCGAAGTGGCGCTGATGGAAGCCCAGGTGGCGGTGGACAGCGCCCAGCTCAACCTCGATCGCTCGACCATTCGCAGCCCGGTGGATGGCTACGTCAACGACCGTGCACCGCGCAACCAGGAATTCGTTACCGCCGGGCGTCCGGTGTTGTCGGTGGTGGACAGCAATTCGTTCCACATCGACGGTTATTTCGAAGAAACCAAGCTGAACGGCATTCATGTCGGCCAGAGCGTCGATATTCGGGTGATCGGCGACCGGGCTCGCCTGCGCGGGCATGTGGAAAGCATCGTCGCCGGCATCGAAGACCGCGACCGCAGCAGCGGTAGTAACCTGCTGCCCAACGTCAACCCGGCGTTCAGTTGGGTGCGGCTGGCCCAACGGATTCCGGTGCGGATCGCTTTCGATGACGTGCCGACGGATTTCCGCATGATCGCCGGGCGTACCGCCACGGTATCGATCATTGACGATCAAACCCAGGAGCCGGCGAAATGAGCAGGGCCTCGGGTTTGGCTATCGCCGGGTTAGGCCTGTTGCTGTCGGCCTGTCAGGTGGTCGGGCCGGACTATCACTTGCCGGACGAGGCCGCCGTACACCGTGAAGACTTGCAGGGCGAATTGGCGGTGAACGGCAAAAATGTCGTCTCGGCACCGGTGCCCAGCGATTGGTGGCGCTTGTATCAGGATCCGCGCCTCGATCAATTGGTCCAGCAGGCCATGGCCTCCAACACTGATTTACGCGTGGCGGAGGCGAACCTTTCCCGAGCGCGCGCGCAGGTCGATGAAGCTCAAGCGGCAGGTGGCTGGAGCGGCGGGGTGAAGATGGGCGCCCAGCGTTTGCAGGAGTCCGGCGAAGCATTCCTGCTGCCGGAGAAAGTGCCGGTGGCCAACGTCGGCGACATTGGCATTACCACCTCGTATCAGTTCGACCTGTTTGGCACCTTGCAGCGCGGCATCGAAGCGGCCAAGGCCAATGCCGATGCGACTCAAGCCGCAGCCGATACCGCACGAATCACGCTGGTGGCCGACGTCGTTCGGGCCTACACCCAAGTCTGCGCAGCCAACGAAGAGCAGGAAATCGCCCAGCACTCCCTTGACTTGCAAGCCCAGAGCACCACGCTGATCCAGCGTCTGCGTGACGCCGGGCGCGGTGATGAAACCCAGGTCACCCGCTCGCAAACCCAATTCAAATCCTTGCGCGCCGACATGCCGCGTTATGAGGCGGCGCGTCAGGCCGGATTGTTCCGGTTGTCGATGCTGCTGGCCAAACCTGTCGACCAATTGCCGCCAGGCACCAGCGACTGCGCGGAACTGCCGAAAATAGCGCAATTGTTGCCGGTCGGTGACGGCGCGACGTTGCTCAAGCGCCGTCCCGATGTGCGGCAGGCCGAGCGACGATTGGCTGCCGCGACCGCTGGCGTCGGCATCGCCACCGGCGAGTTGTACCCGGACATCAGCATCGGCGCGACCGTGGGTACCGTCGGCATCCTGGAAAACCTCGGCAAACCGGCGACCAATCGCTGGGGCTTCGGGCCGTTGCTGACCTGGACGGTGCCGTCCAACGGCTCCCGGGCGCGAATCCGCGAGGCCGAAGCAACGACCCAAGGCGCGCTGGCGCATTTCGATGGCGTGGTGCTCAACGCCATCCGCGAAACCCAAACCGGCCTGGCGCAGTACTCCGCGTTGCTGCAACGTCGCGACGCGCTGGCCGACGCCGAGCAATCAGCGCAACTGGCGGCAGACCAGACTCACCGCTTCTTCCAGGCCGGCCGCGCATCGTTCCTGGCAGACTTGCAAGCGACCCGCACCTACACCGACGTGCGGGCGCAACTGGCTTCCGCCAGCACGCAGGTTGCCATGAGCCAGATCGATTTGTTCCTGGCATTGGGTGGCGGCTGGGAAAGCGGACGAACGCAAGGCACTAACTCCGGCAAACCCTGAGGCCGTTGCTATGCTTTGATTTGATGAGGTCGCGCGTCGAACTCATCAATCAAGGCTCGCGTTGGTCATGGGGATTCCAATAATGAAAAACCCTTATGCTCCCGGCTTCTGGTGCGCTATAGCGGCATTGGTGTTGCTGTCGGCCACCTATTTCTACGGCATCATGCTGGCCCACCAGATCGACAAGGCGCTGGTGTTCCTCGACAGCGCCGCGGCATTGATTGCCGTGATGGCAATCGTGGTGGTGGCCTGGGCTTCGGTCCAGGGTCAGCGCATCAAAAAAAGACAGCTCGAACAAGGCAAGACCCTGGTGCTGATCTGGGACACCAAGGTCGCGCTGCGCCGTGTCGAAACGGTGTTCGATCGGTATTTTTGGGGCAGTTATTGGCAACCGGGGCGAACGTTCCAGGAAGTCATGGGCGAACTCACCGGCACGCCGCTGGAAAAAAGCCTCGAAACCCTGAAAAAACAATGCCAGGCGCTGGACAAGCAAGTGTCCGAGGAAGGCTGGCACTGGCTCAATAACGCCAGGGAACTCTCCGATGTCGCCACCGCCATGGCCCGCGAACGTTATCAACTGGACTTCTGCGATCCGCGCTCGGAATCCCCAAGCGGCACGGCGGTGATCAATCGCGACTTCGAAGTGCTGGTCTATACATGGACCGCACGGCTCAAGAGCTTTGATCATCAGCTTGATGAAATTGAAACGCAGTATTCCTGAATTGATGTTGCCTGTACTGACGCCATCGCGAGCAAGCTCGCTCCCACAGGTTTAGCGCAACTCCTGTGGGAGCGAGCTTGCTCGCGATGGCGATTTCATATCCGCCGAAACTCTCAACCCCCACGTGCGGTCCATAGACACTCTTTAACCTTTAATCATTGGGTCGCTTGGTGCGCCTGATGCTAATCTCCATCGCTCTTTTAGCGCAGTCGTGACCGTAACCCGTCGGGTTCAGGGAAGACGACCACACCTTCAAACAACGGACATTGATCGGGTAATTCATGAATAAATCAGCAGGCGTGCTTCTAGGAATTGTTGTCGCTATCGGTGCGATCAGCGCCGGCGGTGCCTGGTATACCGGGACCAAACTCGACGGTGTGCTGAACACCTCGATCGCCGACGCCAACAAAGAGCTGCAAGCCGCGCTGGTTGGTTCCAACGGCACGGCGTCCCTGGAGCTGGTGTCGCTGGAGCGCCATGTGTTCAGCAGCACCGCACACTACCGCCTCAAGGGCGAAGGCGAGATGTTCGGTGAAGCACCGGTGGAGTTGCTGTTCGTCGATCGCATCGAGCACGGTCCGCTGCCGTTTTCGCGCCTGGTGTCGCTGAAGTGGCTGCCGGTCCTGGCCACCAGTCACTACGAACTGGAAAGAACCCCGACCACCGAGAAATGGTTCGCCGCTGCCAAGGACAAGTCCCCACTCACGGGCGTGGTCAACATCGGCTACGACAACTCCACCAACGGCACCCTGCAATTGCTGCCGCTGGACGTGGCACTGGACGACAAGTCCAGCCTGAAATTTTCCGGGCTGAACCTCGATATCGCCGCCAGCGCTCAAGCGCAGAAGGTCAAGGCCGACGGTTACATGGACAGCCTGACACTGAGCACGGTGGCTGAAGATCAGACGCCGGTGAAGGTCGAACTGAACGGTCTGACCCTGGCCAGCAACCTGACAAAAAGTACCTACGGCTACTACACCGGCGAGAACACCGTCGAGCTGACCGACAGCAAGACCACCTTCGGTGCCAAGCAATCGGTACTGGGTATCAAGAAATTCGAAATGAAGAACCAGACCGAGGAATCGGGCACCAGCGCTTCGGGGCGTGCCGATTACAAGATCGGTGAGGTGTCCTTGAACGGCAAGACTGTCGGCTCTGCGCAGATGGCCATGAGCCTGAAGAACCTCGACATCCCGGCAACAATGTCGTTGATGCAGATTTACCAGACCAAACTGCAACCGTACGAGAGGGCCGCCGCTGAGGCTGTCGCTGCGGGTGAACCGGCGCCAGAGCTGATCCTGACCCCGGCCGAAGAGGCGCAGGTCAAAACCGGCCTGGAGAAACTGCTGGCCGCCGGCCCGCAGGTCGCCCTGGAGAATCTGTCGTTCAACACCCCCAATGGCGAAAGCCGCGCCAACCTGGTGCTCGACCTGACCAAACCACAATCCATGGACCTGCCGCCCGACCAGCTGACCCAACAACTGATCGCGCTGCTGGACGTCAACGTGAAAGTGTCCAAGCCAATGCTCGTTGACTTGCTGAGCGTGCAGTCGCAAATCGACGGTCAGACCGACGCCAAGCTCATCGCCGATCAGGCTACCGCCACCGCCGACATGTTTGGCAGCATGGCTGTCGGCACGCAGTTGGCAAAACTGGAAGGCAACAACATCGTCGCCAAACTGCACTACGCCAGTAATCAGGTGGAATTCAACGGCCAGAAGATGACCGTCGAAGAGTTTGTCGGATTTGTCATGAGCAAACTCGGCGGTAATGTCGCCGTCCAGTAAGACCAGGGCTTACAGACTGACGCCCGGCCTCTGCGCAACGCAGACGCCGGGCGTTTTGCTGTCTGGCGTTTGAAACGGGGGAACAGCCGTCAATTCAGGTCCCGAATCAACCGCCACGCCTCATTCACCGGCAGCGGCTGTTTCATTCGTTCGGCGAGCATCGCTATCGCACGTTCTTCATCGCAAGCCACCGCCGCGACCACCAATCCCTCCTTGCCGAACAGGCCAATGAAGGGTGGATGGTCAGGTTCGCCTTTGAACTCGACCTCATCCCAGGTCGCGGCATGTCCAAGGTAGTCGTAGTTTTTACCGAAGTGCCAGGTCCAGAAATAGGGCACGTCGAGGTAATGCTCGTCGCCGCCGAGCATGTTCATCGCAGCGATCCGTGCCTGTTGCTGTGCCAGGCGCCAATGTTCGATCCGTTGGGGTTGGCCGTTTAGCGGGAAGGTCGCGATATCGCCGGCGGCCCCAAGCCCATCGGTCACGCGCATCCCGCCGTCGACCTTCAGCGACAGGTCTTTTTCCAGGAGAAGGCCGGTAAATGCGCCGGTTGCCGGGCTGACGCCAATGCCGACTAACACCAGATCCGCCGGTAAACGTTGACCGTTGTCCAGACGTACCGCTTCGACCCTGGCGGTTCCTTCGATGTGCGTTGCATTGCCATCCGTATGAAACACCACGCCATTGGCCTCGTGCAGGGCACGAATCGATTTGCCGACGGCATCGCCAAACTGTTTGGCAAAAGGCACTGCGTGGCGGGCCAGAACGGTGACGTCCAGGCCGTATTGGCGCAGGGAGGACGCGGATTCCATGGCAATAAAGCTGTCGCCGATGATCACCGCTCGTTGGCCTGGTGTTGCCGAGTCCAGAATCCGCTGCGCCTGATCCTTCGAACGCAGCACGAACACCTGCGGCAGGTCGGCGCCAGGCAGCGTCAGCGGATTGGGTGTGCCGCCGGTGGCGAGCAGGGCAGCGTCGTAGCTCAGCGATTGACCATCAGCCAGGCGCAAGGTCTTGTTCGCGGCGTCCAGGCTCGTCACTTCAGCGTTTATTCGCTCAATGCGCTGTTCGCGGTAAAAGCGCTCATCACGCAGCGGCGGGACTTCTTCCGGCGGCATCTCTCCGGCAATCACGAATTTGCTCAAGACCGTGCGGTCGTAACCGGCGTCGGTTTCACGGTCGATCAACAGCACCCGGCCACCGAAGCCTTTTTCGCGCAATGCTGCCGCGCACGCCGTGCCTGCCGCACCGGAACCGATGATCACAAACGTTCGCTCATCGTCCGCCGGTGGGGTATGAGCGTCGGCCATCGGCTGCTCGTCGACCCAGACCTCGTCATCGCGCACTTCCAGCGGATAGCGCTTGAGGCTGTCCAGGGCCGGCGGTTCGCATAGCGCACCGTCCTCGATCCGATACGCAGCCTTGTGCCATGGGCAGATCAAACGTCCATGGCACAGAGCACCGTCGGCCAGCGGCGCCCCGGCATGGGGGCATTCGCCCTGAAAGGCGCGTAGTTGATCGCCCACCCGCAGCAGGACAATTTTCGTGTCCGCGATCTGGACTTCAAGGCCCCGGTTTTCGGGCACATCGGCGAAACGGGCGACGCGGTGCAGTGCCATGATCACTCTCCAGGCAAGCGTTTCACTTAAGAGTTTGGCGCTTATCTGGAGGTTCAGCCAATTCCCGCTGCCACCGAATGAACGGTCCGGCTATAGTTTGCCCGCCGACGACGGCCCCACCCGCACAAGGTGCTCCGGTATGACCCGATTGACCTCTCTGAACCCTTGGCTGGCGGCCGTTGCAGTCGCCCTTTGCGTGCAATTTCCGGCGCAGGCCCAGGAGCGTTTCACCCTGAACATCCCAGGTGTCACCGATGATCGACTGTTTACCTCGGCTGCCGCCAGCGATGCGCCCAATTGTGGTGGGCACAACCAGTCACCGGCCTTGAACTGGAACGCCGGCCCGGCGGGCACCCTCAGTTACGCCATTGTCATGCACGATCCTGACGGCCAAAAAGGCCAAGGCGTTGATCACTGGGTGCATTACGGCATCAAAGCCACGACTCATCAGATTGCCGCCGGCGTCGGCGCAAAATCCGCCCTTGAAGGCGTCGGTGGCACCAACAGCAAAGGCACCACCGGTTATGTCGGACCTTGCCCGCCGGTCGGCGACAGCGCGCACCACTACATCATCCAGCTCTACGCCCTGGACCAGGCGCCGGAAGCTCTGCCCGCCGGCCTGACGCGCGCGCAGCTACTGGAAAAAATCAAAGGCCATGTGCTGAAAAACAGCAGTGTGGTGCGGCGTTATCACCGCTGAAATTAATTTCGGCCGGTTTAACCCGAACCTGAAGAGGGGCTCGTCTCAGAGGATGAATGGATCAATTTCTTCCTGAGGTCAGCCCCCATGTCCCTCCCTCTGCATTTCCTCCGCCCGGCCGCCCAGGGTTTCGCCGCCGGGTTGCTGCTGGCCATTGCCGGTTGCGGCGTTTCATCCAAGCCTGATTCCGCCTCGGCTCCGCCACCGGTTCAAGGTGCGCTGCCGGCTGAAGTGGTGCGCAGCGAGGCTGTCATGGCGGACACCTCGATGGCCAAGCGCAGCGTTCGCGCCGCCCCGACGGCGAGCATTGCGCCGATGCCGGCGGGCGAGGCGTATCCGCAGGGATATCGGGATGAGCAGCGGGAGCAGTATCAAGCGCTGGCGGATAACCCGATTCACAGCGTGGCCGAAGCGCCTGTCTCGACCTTCAGCGCCGACGTCGATACCGGTGCTTACGCCAACGTCCGCCGCTTGCTCAATCAAGGACGCCTGCCACCGGAAGGTGCGGTGCGACTGGAGGAGATGGTCAACTACTTCCCCTACGATTACGCATTGCCCACCGATGGCTCGCCCTTCGGCGTGACCACAGAGTTGGCGCCGTCGCCGTGGAACCCGCATACCCGATTGCTGCGCATCGGCATCAAGGCCTCGGACCGCGCGGTCGCGGAACTGGCCCCGGCGAACCTGGTGTTTCTGGTGGACGTGTCCGGCTCGATGGACCGACGCGAGGGTTTGCCGCTGGTCAAAAGCACCCTGAAATTGCTGGTCGATCAATTGCGCGAGCAGGACCGGGTTTCATTGGTCGTCTATGCCGGTGATTCGCGTGTGGTGCTGGAGCCAACGTCCGGACGCGAAAAAGCGAAGATTCGTACAGCCATCGAACAATTGACCGCCGGCGGCTCCACCGCGGGGGCGTCAGGCATCGAACTGGCCTATCAGATGGCGCAGCAGGCGTTTATCCCCAAAGGCATCAACCGCATCCTGTTGGCCACCGACGGTGACTTCAACGTCGGCATCAGCGACTTCGACAGCCTCAAGCAAATGGCTGTGGATAAACGCAAGACCGGCGTTTCCCTGACCACGTTGGGGTTTGGTGTGGATAACTACAATGAACACCTGATGGAACAGTTGGCCGATGCCGGCGACGGCAACTATGCCTACATCGACAACCTGCGCGAGGCGCGCAAGGTGCTGGTGGATCAACTCGGCTCGACCCTCGCGGTTGTGGCGAAGAACGTGAAGCTGCAAGTGGAGTTCAACCCGGCACAGGTTAGTGAATATCGGCTGTTGGGGTATGAGAATCGCGCATTGAAGCGTGAGGATTTCAGTAACGACAAGGTTGATGCCGGTGAAGTGGGTGCAGGGCATACGGTGACGGCGTTGTATGAAATTGTGCCCAAGGGCGAGAAGGGTTGGCTGGAGCCGTTGCGGTATGGCAATCCTGGCGCCGTTGTTTCCGAAAGGACTGGGGAATTGGCGATGTTGCGAGTGCGATATCAACTGCCAGAGGGTGGGAGTAGTCGTTTGATCGAGCGGCCGATCGTCAACGGTCAGGTCGGCAAAGCCAGCGATGACTTCCGATTTGCAGCTGCCGTGGCGGCGTTTTCTCAGCAACTGAAGGACGGGCGTTATACCGGGGATTTCAGCTTGAAGGACACCGAGGCTTTGGCGCGCGGTGCGCGGGGCGAAGATCAATTTGGTCTGCGGGCAGAGTTCGTACAATTGGTGGAGTTGGCGCAGAGTCTGCGAACCACAACCGCATCCAATAGTGAGTCGCTTAAGGGAGGCTACAACTGAAATGTCTGCTCCTGAACCGAGCGACGAATCGCTGCTGGCCCGGTATCGCGCAGGCGACGGGCCGGCGTTCGAGATTCTGTACGCCCGTCATCGACAAGGGCTCTACCGATTCCTGCTCGGCCTGAGCGGCAAGTCCGAGCTGGCCGAAGAGGTTTACCAGGACACCTGGCTGAGCCTGATCCGCAGCACCAGTCAGCCACAAGGCCGGGCGAATTTTCGTACCTGGCTCTACCAGATTGCCCGCAATCGACTGATCGATCACTGGCGCAAACACGGAATCCACAACCCCTTGCACGACAGCTATGACGAACAGATCCACGCGCTGAGCGATGACGCTGCCGATCCCGAACAACTGCTGAGCCTGAGCCGCGACAGCCAGCGCCTCGAAGCAGCCCTGCAAAATCTGCCCGCTGACCAGCGCGAAGTGTTCCTGCTGCGCGCCCACGGCGATCTCGACCTGCCGCAGATCGCCTCTCTCACCGAAACACCGCTGGAAACCGTCAAAAGCCGCTTGCGCTACGCCCAGCAAAAACTGCGTCGGCTGCTGGCCGAGGAGGTACTGACATGACTGACGCCCGTCCTACGCCAGAAGACGAAGTGTTGAAGCACTATCGTGAACACGCGACCAGCGAACCGCCGTCCCATCTCGACGCGCTCCTCCTGGCTGCCGCACAGCGCGAAGTCCCTGTGCAGAAGCCAGGTCTGTGGAAACGCTGGGTTCAGGCCTGTCAGAAACCTCGTTGGCAGGTCGCGTTCGCCAGCCTCGTCGGCGTGGCCCTGATGCTTGCACTGGTACAACGCACGCCGGAGCAACCGCCGAGTTACGACTTCGCTCCTGCACCCAAAGCGTCTGCACCGGTCGCCAAAAAAGAAGCACCGTCATCGGCTGCGCGTTCTCTGGCTGCCCCGGCCGGCGCGATGTCGGCCCCCGCGCCTGCGACGCCAATGGCCGATTTTGCCGCCCCCGCCCAGAGCGAATCGATCAGCGCTGAAATGGCTGACGAAGCGAAGGTCAGCAAACGCCCGGCGATAGCTCCGGCAAAGTTTATCGACGATCAATTAAGGGAAGTGATAAGCCTGCAAAAGGCTGGTCAGGCTCAAGCGGCCGCTGACCTGATGGCGACATTGCACAAACGCTTTCCCAAGGAAAATCTCACGGCCAGACTCAAGGATTTGCAGAAAAAGTGAGAGGCAGAGCGGTGAGTCATTTGGCATCGACACCCGAAAGCGCGCACTATCGGCCTATAGCCGATGCGTTGGAGGTAGCCATGGCGAAAAAAATCGACCGCATCGCCCAAATGCTCAACTGCCCGGTAAAGGGTCAGGAATTACGGCGAGCTGTTACTGAGAGTCGTAAGGAGTTTCTGCTGGCGAAACAGGCAGAGGAAGCGGTAGAGGAAGACGTCCTTGATGATGAAGTGGTCGAGGACGAAGAGGATGACGAATACGACGAGTTTGATTGGACGACTGAATAACCAACCGCTTCGGCGGTTTTTTTCAGGCTCAGTTGTTCGGTTAAACCGAACAGCTGCATCCAGCGCCCGTCCTGAGACTTTAACGACACCCACAAAAAAGCCCCAGACCCTAAGGTCTGAGGCTTTTTCGTTTCTACGTATGGTGCACCAGGCGGGATTCGAACCCACGACCACTGCCTTCGGAGGGCAGTACTCTATCCAGCTGAGCTACTGGTGCAATGCGGGCGCCATGATACTCATATGCACCGCGGGCGTCCATGCTGCTGAATCGCCTGCGTTTTTCCAAAGCGTAACCTGCGGTTGCTACGTTGATCAGAAAAATTAGGCAAATGCGGCGTTTTCGTTCTTTTTTTCGAACGCCCTATTGTCCTTTCCCGGCATTGATCCTAGGATTCGTTCGAGATTTCAAACGCTCTTGTCTGGGTGCTGAACCGCACGAGTTTCAATCAGTGCGCTATTTATGTGCTTCAGCCCGGTGAATGATTTCCCTGACGGCAGCCTATAAGGCGCCTTTCTACAATCATAATTCGCTCCGCGCTTGCCGCGGTGCTGTTAAGGAAAGCCGACATGCAGCTTAAAGACACCCAGTTGTTCCGCCAGCAAGCCTTTATCGATGGCGTTTGGGTTGATGCGGACAATGGTCAGACGATCAAGGTCAACAACCCGGCAACGGGCGAAATTTTGGGCACCGTGCCGAAAATGGGCGCTGCCGAAACCCGCCGTGCGATCGAAGCCGCTGACAAAGCGCTGCCGGCCTGGCGTGCACTGACCGCCAAGGACCGCGCCAACAAGCTGCGTCGCTGGTTCGAACTGATCATCGAGAACCAGGACGACCTGGCTCGCCTGATGACCCTCGAACAAGGCAAGCCATTGGCCGAAGCCAAGGGCGAAATCGTTTACGCCGCTTCCTTTATCGAGTGGTTCGCTGAAGAAGCCAAGCGCGTCTACGGTGACGTGATTCCGGGCCACCAGCCAGACAAGCGCCTGATCGTGATCAAGCAGCCAATTGGCGTGACCGCTGCAATCACCCCGTGGAACTTCCCGGCTGCGATGATCACCCGTAAAGCCGGCCCGGCCCTGGCCGCCGGTTGCACCATGGTGCTCAAGCCTGCTTCGCAAACTCCGTTCTCGGCATTCGCTTTGGCTGAACTGGCCCAGCGTGCCGGCATTCCAAACGGTGTGTTCAGTGTTGTTTCCGGCAGCGCCGGCGACATCGGCAGCGAGCTGACCAGCAACCCGATCGTGCGCAAACTGTCCTTCACCGGCTCGACCGAAATTGGTCGTCAGCTGATGGCTGAATGCGCCAAGGACATCAAGAAAGTGTCCCTGGAACTGGGCGGCAACGCGCCGTTCATCGTGTTCGACGACGCGGACCTGGATAAGGCCGTCGAAGGCGCGATCATTTCCAAGTACCGCAACAACGGCCAGACCTGCGTCTGCGCCAACCGTCTGTACATTCAGGATTCGGTCTACGACGCGTTCGCCGAGAAGCTGAAAGTGGCCGTGGCCAAACTCAAGATCGGTAACGGTCTGGAAGAGGGCACCACCACTGGCCCGCTGATCGACGAAAAAGCCGTGGCCAAGGTACAAGAGCACATTGCTGACGCGATCAGCAAAGGCGCAACCGTTCTGGCGGGTGGCAAGGTCATGGAAGGCAACTTCTTCGAACCAACCATTCTGACCAACGTGCCGAAAAACGCTGCCGTGGCCAAGGAAGAAACCTTCGGTCCATTGGCTCCGCTGTTCCGCTTCAAAGACGAAGCCGAAGTGATCGCGATGTCCAACGACACCGAGTTCGGTCTGGCTTCGTACTTCTATGCTCGCGACCTGGGTCGTGTGTTCCGTGTGGCTGAAGCCCTGGAATACGGCATGGTCGGCGTCAACACCGGGTTGATCTCCAACGAAGTCGCGCCGTTCGGCGGCATCAAGGCGTCGGGCCTGGGCCGTGAAGGCTCCAAGTACGGCATCGAAGATTACCTGGAAATCAAATACCTCTGCCTGGGCATCTAAGCCCGGCAAGGCATTGCTTCAAACGCAAAGGGCACGAGAGCGCTGTCCCTTTGCGCGCTTCAAACGGAATTTTCTCTGTGGTCGGGAACGCTGTGGCAGTCGATCATCGCATGCTGCCGTAGTTGCCTCCCCGCCGCATTTTCCTTGAACCACGCCGCCCGATGAGCGGTGAATGAGGACTTTATGAGCAAGACTAACGCATCCCTGATGAAACGCCGCGAAGCCGCTGTACCACGCGGTGTTGGCCAGATTCACCCGATCTTCGCCGAGTCCGCGAAGAATGCCACCGTGACCGACGTTGAAGGTCGCGAGTTCATCGACTTCGCCGGCGGTATCGCCGTACTGAACACCGGCCACGTGCACCCGAAAATCATCGCCGCCGTGACCGAGCAGCTGAACAAGCTGACCCACACCTGCTTCCAGGTGCTGGCTTACGAACCGTACGTAGAAGTGTGCGAAAAAATCAACGCCAAGGTGCCGGGTGATTTCGCCAAGAAAACCCTGCTGGTGACCACCGGTTCCGAAGCCGTTGAAAACGCCGTGAAAATCGCCCGTGCCGCCACTGGCCGTGCCGGCGTGATCGCGTTCACCGGCGCTTACCACGGTCGCACCATGATGACCCTGGGCCTGACCGGTAAAGTCGTGCCTTACTCGGCCGGCATGGGCCTGATGCCAGGCGGCATCTTCCGCGCGCTGTACCCGAACGAACTGCACGGTGTGAGCATCGACGATTCGATCGCCAGCATCGAACGCATCTTCAAGAACGACGCCGAGCCGCGTGACATCGCTGCAATCATCATCGAGCCGGTTCAGGGCGAAGGTGGTTTCTACGTCGCGCCTAAAGAGTTCATGAAGCGTCTGCGCGCTCTGTGCGACCAGCACGGCATCCTGCTGATCGCTGACGAAGTACAAACCGGCGCTGGCCGTACCGGTACTTTCTTCGCCATGGAACAGATGGGCGTTGCTGCCGACCTGACTACCTTCGCCAAATCCATCGCTGGCGGCTTCCCGTTGGCCGGTGTGTGCGGCAAGGCCGAATACATGGACGCCATTGCTCCAGGCGGCCTGGGCGGCACCTATGCCGGTAGCCCGATCGCTTGCGCCGCGGCCCTGGCCGTGATGGAAGTGTTTGAAGAAGAGCACCTGCTGGACCGCTGCAAGGCTGTCGGCGAGCGTCTGGTCACTGGCCTGAAAGCCATCCAGACCAAATACCCGGTGATCGGCGAAGTCCGTGCCCTGGGCGCGATGATCGCGGTCGAGCTGTTCGTTGATGGCGACAGCCACAAGCCGAACGCTCCAGCGGTAGCCGCCGTGGTGGCCAAGGCTCGCGACAAGGGTCTGATCCTGCTGTCCTGCGGCACTTACGGCAACGTTCTGCGCGTCCTGGTACCGCTGACTTCGCCGGACGAGCAGCTGGACAAAGGTCTGGCGATCATCGAAGAGTGCTTCTCCGAGCTGTGATCTCCAAGCTCTGATCGATTTGTGAACTAATCGACAAAAAAACCCGCTTCGGCGGGTTTTTTTGTGTCCCAGGAACCCATCGATGGCAAATGCGCTGTATCGAATGGCCGGTATTGACTAAGGTGCAAGCACGACTTTGGAGTGTGTAAATGACTGCTGTGGTGTTACCCGCTGCACCGCGAGTGCTGATTGCCGAGGCCGACCCCTGGTCCCGCGACCTGCTCAAGCAAGTGTTGTTGAATGTGCGCTGCGACGCACGGCTGGATCTGTGTGCCGATGGTCAGCAGGCGCTAGAGCTTCTGGCGGAAAATCCTTACGATCTGGTGATCGTCGACTGGGCGTTACCTGGCATCGATGGTTTGAATGTCTTGCGCAATGTCCGCCAGCGCAAACGTAATCCGCCGCTGCCGTTCATTCTGATGAGCAGCCGCAACGACAGCGCCAGCGTTCGCGAAGTCTTGCCCCTGGCGCCGGCGGCGTACCTGACCAAACCCCTGAATATGGAAAGCCTGACCCACCGCCTGCAGGACTTGCTGCTGAACGCCGGTGAAGAGCTGCATTGCGAAACGCCTTCGCTGTCGCCAGGCATGACGTTGGCGGTTTACCTGGAGCGTCGTCGTGAATTTGCGGACGGCGCACCACTGATGACCGACGTACAGTTGGCGGTCAAACGTAGTCTCAATCCCAACGGCCTCGATCTGACACTGCTGCATGACGAGATCCGTACCGATCCGCAAATCACCGCTGTGCTGATCGCCGCTGCCAACAGCGCGGCCCAGCATCATGGCGCCGCCGTACAAACCCTGTCCCAGGCGCTGCACCGCCTCGGCACCGGACAAAGCATGAACCTGATTCTGGGGCTGGCCCTCAAGCGCAGTGCCCGCCTTAGCGAGCCGTTTCTGGCCGACTATGCCGAGCGCTATTGGGAGCTGTCGCTGCGCACCGCCGAGTATGGCCGGACCCTGGCGCGCTTGCTGGATCTGGATCAGGAGCGTTGTTATTGCGCCGGCATGCTGCATCGCCTCGGCGACCTGGCGCTGTTGCGGTGTTTGCAGGAGTGGAAGCAGGCCGGTGGTGAGCTGGATGAATGGGAGGAGGTTGGCGAGGCGCTGGCCGAATTCGGCGCGGCTTATGGTTCGGCGCTTCGCACTCGCTGGCGCCTGCCGCTGGAGCTGCGAGAGCTGATTGCGGCGGTCTACCAGTTCGGTGGCGGGGTTTACTCCCGCGAAGCGCTGGTGATGAACATGGCTGCGCAACTGGCGCGTCTGACCGAGCATGAGGGCGTTGAGGACCTGGCGAAGAGCCGGACGGCGCGGTTGCTCAAGATCGGATTGCCAGAATTGATGCGTTTGCGCAAAAAATAGGCATCACACAAAACCTGTGGGAGCGACGGTGCGGCGATCCGACTTGCTCGCGAAGAGGCCCGCACAGTCAACATCAATGTGGCTGTTAGTCCGCCTTCGCGAGCAAGCTCGCTCCCACAGTGGATTAGTGTTGGGTCTGGATTCAGGGTCAACCGGAAATGATGCGGTTCTTGCCCTGGCGTTTGGCTGTGTACATTGCCGCATCCGCGCGGGCAAACAGGCTGTCGACGTTTTCGTCCTCGGCGGTGAGGCTGGTCAGGCCCTGGCTGACGGTGATGCCGAACGTCTGGTCGCCATGGCTGAAACTCAATCGCTGAATCTCCCGTTGCAGGCGCTCGGCCACTTGCATGGCCATGTCTGGCGCGCAGCCGGGAAACACTGCTGCGAATTCCTCACCGCCAACTCGCCCGAACACATCACCGCGACGCAATGCCGCGCGACCGCTCTCGGCGATTCGTTGCAGCACGTTGTCGCCTTCCTGGTGGCCGTAGGAATCGTTGATCACTTTGAAGTCATCGATGTCCAGCAGCAGGAATGCCAGCGGCGTGCCTTGGTGCCGTGCCTGTTCGAATTCACGGTGGGCGCATTCGAAGAAGTGTCGGCGGTTGCTGCTCTGGGTCAGCACATCAGTGGTGGCAAGGCGTTGCAGCTCGGTTTCCATCTGCTTTTTATCAGTAATGTCTTCGGCAATGCCGACAATGATCACCGGTTGCCCCGGCTCGGCCTGACGGTTGATGAAGCACTTGTCACTGAGCCAGCGGACCTGGCCGTCGGCGGCAATGATTCGGTATTCGCGGTCTTCATCGGCACCTTTGACCAGTACGTCGGCCAGGCTGCGTTCGGCATAGTCCAGATCGTCGGGGTAAATGCTGTCGCGCCATTCGTTGTAGTCGGACAGTAACAAGCCTGCAGAGCGGCCGAAAATCCGTTCATACGCGGGGCTGACATAGAGCACCCGACGGGATTCCCAGTCGAAGGCCCAAAGCACCGCGTTGACGCTCACCAGTAAAGCGCTGAACAGCTGTTCGCGTTCACTCAGGCGTGCCACTTCGCCTTGTGCATGCATAAGCGCCAGCAGGGTTTGCGCGGCCTCGGGCCACTGCGGGAGGGATGAGTCTTGTAGGTTTTTATGGACCATCGACACAAAATCTCAAAGGGCGTGTGCCGCTCGAGGTTCGAAAGCGGCCAATACCAGGGCCCGCCTGGATGGCGAAGTGTCTTTGAGATAGGGGATTTGGAGCTTAGTTCCGAAGGGTGCGCCCACGAACAGGGCGCACCGATCAACGGCGTCAGACTGCGGCGGGACGCAGGGAGTAGGTTTTCAATTGATCGGCGAAGTCGCGCAGGGATTGAATCCCGCTGGCTTCGGCTTCGTGTACCCAATCCTTGATGGCGGCCAGCATGTCGTGACCATTTGAGCTGGTCTTGACCCAGATCTGCTGCAAGGCCAGGCGTTTCTCGTAAATTACCTTCAGCGCCTGACTGTGCTCGAGCATGGTCTGGATGCGAATGTGGTGTTTGTCATCCAGAAGGCTGGTTTCCCGCGAGAGCAGGCGCTTGGCGCGGTGGAACTGGTGGCGGACCGAGTGATCGACCTTTTCCAGCTCTTGTTTGACCAGCGGTGCGATCACCAATTTGCGGTACTGGGCCATGATCTGGAAGCGGTTGTTGAGGATCGCCATGGCGGTGTCCATGTCCAGGTTGCCTTTGCCTTCGACCCGATGGGCGATTGGCGCGACGCGCTGAACCTTGGCCAGGCGCAGGAAGCTGAAGACCTGGATCCAGGCCCAGCCGAGATCGAATTCCCACTTCTTCACCGACAGTTTTGCCGAATTAGGGTAGGTGTGATGATTGTTATGCAGTTCTTCGCCGCCGATCAGGATGCCCCAAGGCACCAGATTGGTCGCCGCATCGCGGCATTCGAAGTTGCGGTAGCCGATGGCATGGCCCAGGCCATTGACCACGCCGGCGGCCCAGACCGGGATCCACATCATCTGGATGGCCCAGATGGTGATGCCGATGGTGCCGAACAGCAGCAGGTCGATGACGCCCATGATCGCCACGCCCAGCAGAGGAAAACGGCTGTACAGGTTGCGTTCGATCCAGTCTTCGGGGCAGTTCTTGCCATAGATGCGCAGGGTCTCGGGGTTTTCCGCCTCGGCACGGTACAGCTCGGCGCCTTTGCGCAGAACGGTGGACAGGCCCTTTATAACCGGGCTGTGCGGGTCATCGACGGTTTCGCATTTGGCGTGGTGCTTGCGGTGGATAGCGGTCCACTCGCGGGTGTTCTGTGCCGTGGTCAGCCACAGCCAGAAGCGGAAGAAATGTTTCAGGCCCGCATTCAGCTCGAGCGAGCGATGGGCTGAATAACGATGCAGATAGACCGTGACGCCGATGATCGTCACGTGGGTCATCAGCAGGGTGACTGCCACCAGTGACCAGGGCGACAAGCCGAGAAAACCTTCGTACCACATAGGCTATTGGGCCCTCGATAAAGAAAAAAACAGCCGTTGCATTATCACTTAGCCCACAGATAAAACCAGTCGCCCTTTCAGATAAAAGTGGCTGGATGTTTCTTTAAACTATAATTCCATCCTTTTTGCAGGGACATGGACGGCCAAATGTCTGCCACCTATCGCGATGCTTCGCGTGCAGCACTGCTTTACCTTTTGGTTTCTATAGGTTGGCTGCTGTTCAGCGGTTATTTATTGAACAGTTTCTTCGATAGCTCCGCAGAGCTAATGCGATGGCAACTGATCAACGGTTACGCCTGGGTGGTATTCAGTGCCGGTCTGATTTTCCTCGCCCGGGCGCGATTGTTCCGTTGTCTGGGGATCGGCGCAAAATTGCGTGAGCGCACTGAAGACCGCGAGCGTTTGCGTCAGGCGGCCGCGGTGTTCGATTGCACGCGTGAAGGGGTGCTGGTTACCGACAACAAAGGGTTGATCGTCCATGTAAACCGCGCCTTCATGGCAATCACCGGCTATCAGAGCGAGGAGGTACTCGGCCAGCGCCCCAGTCTGTTCAAGTCCGGTCATCATCCGCCGGCTTTCTACCAGGCGATGTTCGCGACACTCAACAGTACCGGCGAGTGGAGCGGAGAAATCTGGAACCGCCGCAAAAGCGGCGAGATCTACCCGCAATGGCAGACCATCCGTGTCATTGACGATGAGAGGGGGCGGCGCAGCCATTACGTGGCAGTGTTTTCCGACATTAGCGCAATCAAGAACTCCGAACATGAGCTGACGCATCTGGCTCACTACGATCCGCTGACCGATCTGCCCAACCGCTTGCTGTTCACCGACCGCACCGAGCAGGCCCTGGCTTCGGCGCAGATCCACAAGCGCGGCTGCGCGTTACTGATGATCGATCTTGATCACTTCAAGATGATCAACGACAGCCTCGGGCATAGCATTGGGGACCAGTTGCTCAAGGGCGTGGCCGAGCGTTTGAAAGCGATGGTCGGTCCGGGGATCACGTTGGCGCGCCTTGGCGGTGACGAGTTCGCCGTGCTGGCTGAAAGCTGTCCGCAAATCGTGCACGCGGCGGCGCTGGCTCAGCGGATCATCGATGGCCTCGAAGAGCCGTTCCAGATCGACGGGCATCAGTTGTTCGTCAATATCAGCGTCGGCATCAGCCTGTTCCCCGGCGACGCTTTGAGCGCCGAGCAGCTGTTGCGCAACTCCGACTCGGCCCTGTTCAAGGCCAAGAGTGCCGGACGCAACGGCTACGCCCTCTATACCGAAGAATTGACCGTCCATGCCCAGCAACGGGTCGAGACAGCATTCGAATTGCGCCGTGCGCTGGAGCAGCAGGAGCTGCGGGTTTATTACCAGCCGGTTCACGACCTCAAGACCAGCCGCCTGATCGGCGTCGAGGCATTGGTGCGCTGGGAGCATCCGCAGCGAGGGTTGGTGTCGCCGGCAGAATTCATTCCCATTGCCGAGCGCACCGGTCTGATCGCCGAAATTGATGCTTGGGTGATGCGCCAGGCGTGTGAGCAGATGTGCCAGTGGCAACAGGCCGGGGTGATGTTGTCGTTTGTCGCGGTGAATGTTTCTTCTCGATTGTTCGCCCGCCGTGAGCTGTTTGGGCAGGTGGCGAAGGTGCTGAACGAAACCGGGCTGGACCCTGCCTGTCTGGAGCTGGAAGTTACCGAGAGCGCTGTGATGGATGACCCGGAAGTCGCGCTGGAGCAAATGCACAGGTTGCGTGAATTAGGTGTGCGGCTGGCCATCGATGATTTCGGTACAGGCTATTCGTCGTTGCTGCGCCTCAAGCGGATGCCAGTACAGAAACTCAAGATCGATCAGGGCTTCGTTGCGGGGTTGCCGTGGGATGAGGATGACGCGGCGATTGTGCGGGTGATCATTGCGCTGGCCCAGAGCATGGGCATGCAGGTTCATGCCGAGGGGATCGAGCAGGTCGAGCAGGCGGGTTTCCTGCTCGAACACGCCTGCGATCTGGGGCAGGGGTACTGGTTTGGACGGCCGGTGCCGGCCGGGCAGCTGGATTGGGACCGGATTCCACAGATTCTCCAGCACTGATTGGACTTTTGGTTATATTAAAATTCTTAAATAGTCTTTTTAAGAATATCCGCGCTTATCTACTATTGGTCTCACGCCGCAAGCAGTCTCGCCACTGCCAGGCAACCTCTAGTTGAAGGAGCAGCACCATGAGCGCATCCCTACGTAGCGTTGACGGCCAGCACGAAGCAACCATTTTGCGTGAGATCCAGAGCGCCCTGCGCGATCTGCGTTTTGGCGCAGTGGAAATCACCGTGCACAACGCCCAAGTGGTCCAGATCGAACGCAAAGAGAAATTCCGGTTGCAGAACCCAAGCAACAAACCGAGTTAAAAACCGGCAACCCGATACCAGCACACCATAAGAAAAAGCCAACACAATCAGAATTCCAGGAGCTTTCACCATGTCGTCGATTCGTCATTTCGCTTTGGCCGCCCTGGCCAGTGCCCTTTTTGCTGGTTCCGCGGTTGCCAAGGATTACGAACTGCTCAACGTGTCGTACGACCCGACTCGCGAGCTGTATCAGGACTACAACGCTGAATTCGTCAAGTTCTGGCAGAAAGACCACGCTGGCGACAGCGTGAAAATCCAGCAGTCCCACGGTGGTTCGGGCAAGCAGGGCCGGGCAGTGATCGACGGTCTGCGTGCCGACGTGGTGACCCTGGCCCTGGCCGGTGACATCGACGAAATCGCCAAACTCGGCAAGACCCTGCCAGCGGATTGGCAGAAGCGTCTGCCGGAAGCGAGCACGCCTTACACCTCGACCATCGTGTTCCTGGTGCGCAAGGGCAACCCTAAAGGCATCAAGGACTGGGGCGACCTGACCAAAGACGGCGTGGAAGTCATCACCCCGAACCCGAAAACCTCCGGCGGCGCACGCTGGAACTTCCTCGCGGCGTGGGCCTATGGCCTGAAAGCCAATGGCGGTAACGAAGCGAAAGCCAAGGAATACGTGCAAACCCTCTTCAAACACGTTCCTGTGCTGGACACCGGTGCTCGCGGTTCGACCATTACCTTCGTCAACAACGGTCAGGGCGACGTGTTGCTGGCCTGGGAAAACGAAGCCTTCCTGGCTCTGAAAGAAGACGGTGGCGCTGACAAGTTCGACATTGTCGTGCCTTCGCTGTCGATCCTCGCCGAACCTCCGGTAGCCGTGGTCGACAAGAACGCCGAGAAAAAGGGCAACACCGAGATCGCCGAAGCGTACCTCAAGCACCTGTACAGCCCGGCCGGCCAGGAAATCGCGGCAAAAAACTTCTATCGTCCACGTGACAAGGATGTTGCCGCCAAGTACGCCAAACAGTTCCCGACACTGGATCTGGTGACCATCGACAAGGATTTCGGCGGCTGGAAAACCGCTCAACCGAAATTCTTCAACGACGGTGGCGTGTTCGACCAGATTTATCAGGCGCAATAACCTGAAATAAGCCATAAACGAGCCCCGGATTTACGTTCGGGGCTTTGCGCGTTCTCAACCAAGGACTTTTATGTCGCGTCGTATCTCCCCCGTCATACCCGGCTTCGGGCTGACGCTGGGCTACACCTTGGTGTACCTCAGCCTGATTGTGCTCATTCCACTGGCGGCGATGTTCGTGCATGCCGCTCAACTCACCTGGGACCAGTTCTGGGCGATTATCTCGGCGCCACGGGTGCTGGCGGCGCTGAAGCTCAGCTTCGGCACCGCGCTCTATGCCGCGATCATCAACGGCATCATCGGCACGCTGCTGGCCTGGGTGCTGGTGCGCTACACCTTCCCTGGACGCAAAGTCATCGATGCGATGATCGACTTACCCTTCGCATTGCCCACCGCCGTGGCCGGTATCGCGCTGACTGCGCTATACGCGCCCAATGGTTGGGTGGGTCAGTTTGCAGCGGACCTGGGTTTCAAGATCGCGTATACCCCCCTCGGCATCACCCTTGCCCTCACTTTTGTGACACTTCCATTCGTAGTACGTACCGTACAGCCAGTATTGGCTGATATCCCGCGTGAAGTGGAAGAAGCGGCGGCATGCCTGGGCGCAAAACCGCTACAGGTTTTCCGCCATATTCTGGTGCCCGCGCTACTGCCAGCCTGGCTGACCGGTTTCGCGTTGGCCTTTGCCCGCGGGGTCGGCGAGTACGGTTCGGTGATTTTCATCGCCGGCAACATGCCGATGAAAACCGAGATCCTGCCGCTGCTGATCATGGTCAAACTCGACCAATACGATTACACCGGCGCCACGTCCATTGGTGTACTGATGCTGGTGGTTTCCTTCGTCCTGTTGCTGCTGATCAACTTGCTGCAGCGGCGCATCGAAACCCCATAAGGAGGCGCAGAAATGTCCCAATCGTCTATTGCTGCTGCTTCCTCGAACGCCGCCCGCCGTGGCAGTGCTTCATCGCGGCGAATCCTGATCGGCCTTGGCTGGCTGGTGTTCGCTCTGTTCCTGTTGCTGCCGCTGGTGATCGTGGTGTCTCAGGGCCTAAAGCTCGGAATCGGTGCGTTCTTCACCGCGATCTTCGAACCCGACGCTTTGTCGGCCCTGAAACTCACGGTGATCGCCGTGCTGATTTCAGTGCCGCTGAACCTGGTGTTCGGTGTCAGCGCTGCATGGTGCGTGAGCAAATACTCGTTCCGTGGCAAAAGTATGCTGGTCACGCTGATCGACCTGCCGTTCTCGGTGTCACCGGTAATCGCCGGTCTGGTCTACGTGCTGATGTTCGGTGCTCAAGGCCTGTTTGGTCCGTGGTTGCAGGACCATGACATCCAGATCGTCTTCGCGTTGCCGGGCATTGTGCTGGCGACGATTTTCGTCACCGTGCCGTTCGTGGCGCGCGAGCTGATCCCGCTGATGCAGGAACAAGGCACGCAGGAAGAAGAGGCCGCGCGCTTGCTCGGGGCCAATGGCTGGCAGATGTTCTGGCACGTCACCGTTCCCAACATCAAATGGGGCCTGATCTATGGCGTGGTGCTGTGTACGGCGCGGGCCATGGGTGAGTTCGGTGCGGTGTCGGTGGTTTCCGGGCACATTCGCGGGGTGACCAACACCCTGCCGCTGCACGTCGAGATCCTCTACAACGAATACAACCACGTGGCCGCGTTCGCCGTGGCGAGCCTGTTGCTGATCCTGGCGCTCTTCATCCTGCTGCTCAAGCAGTGGAGCGAAAACCGTATTAACCGCCTGCGCGCCAGCGCCGCGGAGGAATAAGTCATGTCGATCGAAGTGCGTAACGTCAGCAAGAATTTTCACGCGTTCAAGGCGCTGGACAACATCAGCCTGGACATTCAAAGCGGCGAACTCGTGGCGCTGCTTGGCCCGTCCGGTTGCGGCAAGACCACCCTGCTGCGGATCATCGCCGGTCTGGAAACCCCGGATAAGGGCAACATCGTGTTCCACGGTGAAGACGTCTCCGGTCACGATGTGCGTGATCGCAACGTCGGTTTCGTGTTCCAGCACTACGCGCTGTTCCGTCACATGACGGTGTTCGACAACGTCGCGTTCGGCCTGCGCATGAAGCCGAAAAACCAGCGCCCGAGCGAAAGCCAGATCGCGGTGAAAGTCCACGAGCTGCTGAACATGGTGCAACTGGATTGGTTGTCGGATCGCTACCCGGAACAACTCTCCGGCGGTCAGCGTCAACGTATTGCCTTGGCCCGCGCGCTGGCGGTGGAACCAAAAGTCTTGCTGCTCGACGAACCCTTCGGCGCCCTCGACGCCAAGGTCCGTAAGGAACTGCGTCGCTGGTTGGCGCGGCTGCACGAAGACATCAACCTGACCTCGGTGTTCGTGACTCACGACCAGGAAGAGGCGATGGAAGTCGCCGACCGCATCGTGGTGATGAACAAGGGCGTGATCGAGCAGATTGGCTCACCGGGCGACGTTTACGAAAACCCGGCCAGCGATTTCGTTTATCACTTCCTGGGTGACTCGAACCGGTTGCATCTGGGTGAAGACAACCATGTGCTGTTCCGTCCGCACGAAGTGTCGCTGTCGCGTCATGAGCTGGAGGATCACCACGCGGCCGAGGTGCGGGATATTCGTCCGTTGGGCGCGACGACACGGGTGACGCTGAAGGTCGAAGGCCAGAGCGAATTGATCGAAGCCGAAGTGGTGAAAGATCACGACAGCCTGATCGGGTTGGCGAAGGGTGAAACCTTGTTCTTCAAGCCCAAGGTCTGGCAAAAACTCGCCAACATCTAAAGCATCGTCGGAGCGCCGCCCGGAGCAAGCTCGCTCCCACAGTGATTTGTGTCGTTCACAATTCCCCTGTGGGAGCGAGCCTGCTCGCGAAGGCGTCCTACGCCGCAGCGTTTTTCTGACGCAGACGCACCCCACCCACCCGCGCTTCGATCTGCTCTTTCAGGTCATGCCGCAACCCCAGCAAAAACGCCAACTCAACCACCACAAACAACGGCCCGACAATCAACCCCGTCACATCATCGACGAACGCCGGTTTGCGCCCTTCGTAATGATGGCCGACAAACTGAATCGCCCAACCCACCACAAACATCCCGATCCCGCTCGCAAGCCACACCAGCGTACTTTGCTGCGCAAGAACCTGACCCGCCCAAACGCACAGCCCCAGCAACACCGTCATCAACACCCCGAGGCGCAACTCCAGGCGCAGGTAAAACCACGCCGACGCCAGTGCGACCAGCACCGCCGGTGAAACCCAGCCTCCAACCCATTGCGGCCGTGACAGCAGCACCGCAACGGCGACAACGATCAGCGGAATCCCGATAAAGTGGCTGGCAATATTGCGCGGGTCACGGTGGTAAGCGGCGTATTGACTGAGATGGTCAACGAGGCTTTTCATTGTTATTCCTCCTGTAGGGTGATGGATCATGCCCCGGGTCCACATTTCGCTCTGTCAGGCAGGCGACAATCTCTAGGAGTTTTCATGGATATGCAGGTCTGGCGTCCACGCCTGATGAGCGGCCAGTGGTTCAGCCATTTACCTGTTTCATTACAGGATAGTCTGCTGGCCGCCGCCAGGGTGCGGCGGTTGTCGCCAGGCCAGCGGCTGTTCAAGCGCGGCGATCCACCGTGTGGGCTGTACGCGGTGCTCGAAGGTTCGGTGCGGATCGGCGCAGTGGGCGAGCAGGGCAAGGAGGCGCTGTTGAGCCTGGTGGAGTCGCCCCACTGGTTCGGCGAAATCTGTCTGTTTGATGGTCAGCCGCGCACTCATGATGCGTTCGGTCTGGGTCATTGCGTCCTGTTGCACATCTCGCAAACCGTGATGCTCACGTTGCTTGATGAACAACCGGCGTACTGGCGGCAACTGGCATTGCTGATGAGCCAGAAACTGCGCCTGACCTTCATCAATCTCGAACAACTGAGCCTCATGCCAACCGCCGCTCGACTGGCTCATCGCTTGCTGATGATCGCTGAGGGTTACGGCGAAATCGACCCGCCGCGACGTGTGCTGCAACTGCCCCAGGAACAATTGGCATCGATGCTGTCGCTGTCACGCCAGACCACCAATCAGATTCTCAATGACTTGCAGGGGCAGGGGATTGTGAATCTTAAGTACGGCGAGATCGAGATTCTGGATGCGCAACGATTGCGGATGTTGGCGATTATCTAAAACCCGGCGTTAGTGGTGGGCTTTGGACGCGAAGGCGCCTAGCCTGTGATGACGACAATCGAGGTGTGCCATGCGTGTGCTGTTAGTGGAAGACGAACCTGAGACCGCCAAACTCCTGGCTAAAGGTCTGAGCGAGGCAAGTTACTCAGTCGATGTGGCGGTCAACGGTATGGACGGCCGTCGTTTCATCGAGTCTGGCGAATACGAGTTGATCATCCTCGACGTGATGCTGCCCGGGCTCAATGGATGGCAGTTGCTGCAGCAGATCCGCAAGCTCGGTGATACGCCGGTGCTGTTCCTGACCACCAAAGACGGCATCGAGGATCGCCTGCGCGATCTGGAGTTGCATGAGGATGATTACCTGCTCAAGCCGTTTGCTGTGAGCGAGTTGGTGAAGCGAGTGCGCAAGTTGTTGCGGCGAGATCGAGGGCGCTGAGGCGTTTCTGTAGCGTCTGGTCTGGTTTCATCGCGAGCAGGCTCGCTCCCACATTGGAATGCGGTCGACTGTGGGAGCGAGCCTGCTCGCGATGAGGCCAGACGAAGCAATACACCTCCCGGATCCTTTACCGCAACCCATCCCGAAACTGTCCCGGTGTCATCCCGGTCCAGCGCTTGAATGCGCGGCTGAAGCTGCTCGTGTCCGCAAATCCCAGCAGATAGCTGATCTCGCTCAATGAGCATTGCGGATCGCGCAGGTGCAGCAGCGCCAGGTTCTCGCGACTCTCGTTGAGCAGCGTATCGAACCGGCAACCCTCGTCCGCCAGATGCCGTTGCAGGCTGCGCAAACTCAGGTGCAGGGCCTGGGCGATGTGTTCGGCGCTGGGCTCACCTTCCGGCAATTGCTCTTCAATGGCGTCGCGAACCTTACGTTCCCAGGTCAGGGGTTTGAGTTGGGCGAGGGTGCGTTTGAGCACGGCTTCGTTGTGCTCGGCCAGTTCCGGGTTGGCGTCGTCCAGGTGGCTGTCGAAGTCCACGATGGCGAATTCCAGTCGGTCTTCATCGGCGGCGAAGTACACCGGTGAGCGGAATACTTTGTGCCATTGATGCGGGTCCGCCGGTTCCGGGCGGCGCAGGTACACCGCCAGCGGGGCGTAATCGCGGCCCAGGCGATTGCGGCAGGTGCGCACGTAAATCGCCGTGAAGGCGTCGATGGCTTCGAAGGCCGGGGCCGGATTGCCTGGCGGGATTTTCAGGCGGAAGCGGTAGCGGTCCTCGGCGCGAGTCAGTTCCAGATCCAGGGCATCGCTGACCACCTGGTGATAACGCACGATGCGCTCGAACACTTCGCGCAGACTGCCGCTGGCCACCAGCGCATAACCGAGTGCGTGAAACGTGGTGGGGCTGACGAAGCGCGATACCCGCAAACCAATCGCCGGGTCGCCGCTGACTTGCACTGCGATTTCCCACAGGCGCGTGGTGCCGGACAACGGGTAACGGGCGTTCGGGTCGTCCATCAGTTGCGGGTCGAGCCCCGCCTGTTGGCACAGGGCGGTGCTGTCGAGGCCCAGCGCATCGAGTTGCTTGCGCAGGGCGCGGGTCCAGCTGGCGAGGGAGGTCGGTTCAGTCATGCTGATTGGCGCTTCCGGTCAACAGGTTGGCGTTCACGGCTACCGCTTTGCGAGGGTTCACAAGGCAGGATGCGAACATCAATAACCAGAGGATGGAAGCATGCACGGTACTTCTGCAAGTCCCCAGCGACTGAATGCCGCTCAGCGATCAGCGCATATTCGCCAAGTGGTGCTGGCCAAGGGGGTCGAACTGCGTCAGCGCTACCCGATTCTCAACCATCAGGACGCCTTGGGCGCGGGCATTCTGGCCTTCGCGCTGGTCGGCATGATTGGCTCGGCGACGCTCTACATGGCCGGGCACATGGTGTGGTGGGCATGCCTGTTGCTCAACGCATTTTTTGCCTCGCTGACTCACGAGCTGGAACACGACCTGATTCATAGCATGTACTTCCGCAAACAGCGCGTACCGCACAACTTGATGATGGGACTGGTGTGGCTGGCGCGGCCGAGCACGATCAATCCGTGGATTCGCCGGCATCTGCACCTCAATCACCACAAAGTCTCCGGCACAGAATCCGATATGGAAGAGCGCGCCATCACCAACGGCGAGCCTTGGGGTTTCGCGCGGCTGTTGATGGTCGGCGACAACGTGATGTCGGCGTTCATCCGTATGCTGCGGGCCAAGACCTGGGCCCAGAAGATCAGCATCATCAAACGTGCGCTGAAGGTCTACGCGCCACTGGCGCTGGTGCATTGGGGCGCCTGGTACATGTTCCTGGGCTTCCATGCGGCCAATGGCATCGCCTATCTGATGGGAACGTCGATCGAATGGTCGGCGACTACTTTGTCGGTGATGCAGGTCATCGATATCGCTGCCGTGGTGGTCATCGGGCCAAACGTGTTGCGTACCTTTTGCCTGCATTTCGTCAGCTCGAACATGCACTACTACGGTGACGTGGAGCCGGGCAACGTGATTCAGCAGACTCAGGTGCTGAACCCTTGGTGGATGTGGCCGTTGCAGGCGTTCTGCTTCAACTTCGGCAGCAGCCACGGCATCCATCACTTTGTGGTGAAAGAACCGTTTTACATCCGCCAGATGACCGTACCGCTGGCGCATAAGGTGATGCGCGAGATGGGCGTGCGGTTCAATGATTTCGGGACGTTTGGGCGGGCGAACCGGTTTGTACGCAAGGAAACAGCAGAGGCGCAGGAGGTTCGTGCCGCTCAGGCTTGATCGATGCTCTCGGAAACTCAAAACGGCAAAGGCGCCCGTCATCAATCTGACCCAAAAGGGCGATACGTTATGACGCAAGCAGGGTTGCGTGGTGGTTACGGTATCGCTGATTGATATATGCGTTTTGGATCTAATAAAGTAATTAAATATTCCTTTATTAGATAACCGTTTCAGTCAATCATCGCATTCAGTGCTGTTGTTCGCGCTAGCAGATTTTGAGTTTCCGGGGCCGTCTCCTTGGCAGGGTGCGGCCCCTTTTTTTGCCTGCTCCAAACTGCCGCATATTCTTTATAGATCTTAATAAATAGCTTCTTATTCCTTAGCGAATATAACTCTCCTCCCTATACTTGCTCGGGAACAGACACGCAGCAGGAGAGCTCCCCCATGCGCAACGAATCAATTCGCTACCTGATTGTGCCGGGCTGGCAAGGATCGCCAGAAGATCATTGGCAAAGCCATTGGCAGAACAGCCTGCCGAACAGCGCGCGGGTGGAACAGGCCGACTGGCTGACGCCGCGTCGTGAAGACTGGGTCGCGGCACTGGCTGAGGCGATTGCCGCCGACAGCACGCCGGTGATCCTGATCGCCCATAGCCTGGGTTGCATCACTGTCGCGCATTGGGCTGCCACCGCGCCCGTGCAATTTTTGCGTCAGGTTCGCGGCGCCTTGCTGGTCGCCCCGGCGGACGTCGAACGTCCGGCCTGCGCACCGGCCCTGCGCAACTTCGCGCCGATTCCGACCCACTTGCTGCCGTTCCCGAGTCAGGTTGTCAGCTCCGACAACGACAGCGCCGTGAGCACACCGCGTGCATTGGAACTGGCACGTCACTGGGGCGCCGAGGCGGGGATTTTGTCGGGTGCCGGACACATCAACGTGAAGTCCGGTCACCAACGCTGGGAGCAGGGTTTTGCCTATCTCTATCGCCTGCAAAACCGAATGGAACACCACGCCCTGCGACGTGCTTGAACCTTTTCTTTTTTTTGCTTTTGTTTTTTAAAACAACGCCCCCCGTCTCCCGGCGGTTTAGGGCGGGAGTCTGCCATGAGTTTTGAAGCCTTCGGTCAGCCGCTGCTGACCTTCCCCGATGCAGAAAAAAGTCCCCTGAGCATTCGCGCCAAGGCGCTGGTGTTTGTCGATCCGCGTTCGCGTCAGTTACGCCAGGAGCTGGAGCTATTGGCGCCGCGTTCGATCTCGGTGTTGATCCGTGGCGAAACCGGCAGCGGCAAGGAGTTGCTCGCGCGGCACATCCATCGCGCGAGTGATCGTGGCGGGTTGTTCGTCTCGGTCAATTGCGGCGCGATTAGTCCGACCTACGCTGATGCTGAATTGTTCGGTTATGCCGCTGGCAGTTACAGCGGTTCCGCCAGCAGTCGTGCGGGTTGGTTCGGTTCTGCCAACGGCGGGACGCTCTACCTGGATGAGATCGGCGACCTGCCCCTACCGATCCAGATCAAATTGCTCGCGGCCCTGGAAAACCACGAAGTCTCGCGTGTTGGCGCTCACCATCCAAGCCCGGTGGACGTGCGCCTGGTCGCCGCGACCAGTATCGACCTGGCCCAAGCGGTGGCCGCTGGAAAATTCCATGAGCGGCTCTACCACTACCTCAGCGAGGGCCAGCTCGAACTGCCGGCCTTGCGTGAACGGGTGGGCGATATTTTGTCGCTGTCGGAATATTTCCTCGGCATCTATAGCCAGCGCCTGGAACTGCCGGTGCCGCTGATCAGCGAAGCCGCGCAGCATTTGTTAGAGCAACACAGTTGGCCGGGCAACACCCGGGAGCTGGAAAACGTCATTCACTTCGCGTTGCTGGTCAGTACCGGCGATGAGATTTTGCCGGAGCATTTGAATCTGCCCGAGGCGCCGCCGTCATTGGTGCAGATCGAGCAACAAGCTGCTCGGCTGATTAAAAACGGCACGGCTGCCGAGCGATCTGCACTCAAGCATTTGCTCGAAAGCCTGACGCAGACGCTATAGCGATCTGTATGAACAAAATGGAATATGAAAGTGAATAAAAGATATTGTTCGGGAATAAAAAATCCCGGTATTGTCCGCGTCACGCCAGCGATAGCACTTCACTGGCACTCGTACTAAACAAGCCGTCGTCGATGACGACCGTGATTTTCGATAAGGACACTGCATGAAAAAGGTTCTGTTGTTCACCGCATTGGCGGCTGCCCTGACCGCGGGCCTGGCCCAGGCTGGCGAGAAACTGGTGGTTGCGGCGACCCCGGTTCCACACGCCGAGATTCTGGAACTGATCAAACCCACCCTCGCCAAAGAAGGCGTGGATCTGGAAATCAAAGTCTTCACCGACTACGTTCAGCCGAACGTGCAAGTTGACCAGAAGCGTCTGGACGCCAACTACTTCCAGACCCTGCCGTACCTGAAAAACTTCAACGAGGGCAAAGGCACTAACCTGGTAACCGTGATCGGCGTTCACGTTGAACCGTTCGGTGGCTACTCGAAGAAGTACAAAAAACTGGCTGATCTGCCAAACGGCGCAACCATCGCTCTGCCGAATGAAGGCAGCAACAGCGGTCGTGCCTTGCTCCTGCTGCAGAAGGCTGGCCTGATCGAGTTGAAAGACCCGAAAAACGCTCTGGCTACCCCGAAAGACATCGCCAAGAACCCGCACAACTTCAAGTTCAAGGAACTGGAATCGGCCATGCTGCCGCGTGTACTGGACCAGGTTGACCTGGACCTGATCAACACCAACTACGCACTGGAAGCAGGTCTGAACCCGGCTAAAGACGCGCTGGTGATCGAAGGTGCAGATTCGCCTTACGTGAACTTCCTGGTGGCTCGTCCGGACAACAAGGACAGCGTAGCCATCCAGAAACTGGCCAAGGCTTTGACCAGTCCTGAAGTGAAAGCATTCATCGCGAAGAAGTACAGCGGCGCGGTATTGCCGGCGTTCTGATTCGACGCAGCATCAAACCCTTCAAGGTTTCAAACGCCGACGGCTAACAGTAGCGTCGGCGTTTTTGTGTGCTCGTGCGAAACCCCCGTGGGAGCGCTCGCGATGGCTGACTGACATTCAATATTTGAATCGCCTGATCCACCGCTATCGCGAGCAAGCTCGCTCCCACAAGGGATTTGTGTGGTTCAGGAGGTTCAGGCCGCCTGCGCCTTCAACGCCCTGCGCAACGCCATCAACCACTTCACGATGTCCTGCGGATCCAGCCGCTGTGGCACTTTTACGTCAGCCATTTTCTCTTCCTTGTGATGGTTCGGCCGGGGAGTCTGGCCAAAAGCTGTGCGTCCTTGGAGGGGTAATCCGAAAAAAAGATCCTTCCTACAGCGCAAAGAAAAATAGTCGTCTTCCGCTGCCGCAGCAAATTCGGAGGATAGTTTTTTGCGTGATATCAATATGCTTTAACGGTATTTAAATTCTTCTCTTTATACCTTTAAAGTCGGTGCCTGCCGGGTAGTTATCCACTGCCCATGGACTGCACCACCGTCGCTTACCCTGCGGCGTCCAGGATGTTCAATGAACTTGGTGTTCCGTACGCCTTACTTGCAGCGCCTGGTCGGGTTGTACGTGGAACTGGCGCGCAATACACCACTGCTCATTCAACTGTTCTTCGTCTACTTCGCCTTGCCGGCTTTGGGTATCAAGGTCTCGGGCTTTGCGGCGGCGATCATCACCATGACCTTCCTCGGTGGCGCCTACCTCACCGAAGTGCTGCGTGCCGGCGTCGACGCGGTGCCTCAGGCGCAACTCGAGTCCGGCCGCTCCATTGGCCTGTCCCACGGGCAATTGCTGCGCTACGTGATCCTGCCGCAAGCCGGCATCCTCAGCCTGCCGTCGCTGTTCGCCAACTTCATTTTCCTGCTCAAGGAAACCACCGTGGTCTCGGCGGTGGCGGTGCCGGAGATTCTCTACACCACCAAAAGCTACATCGCGCTCTACTACAAAACCTACGAAATGCTCGCCGTGCTGACGTTGATCTGTGTGCTGCTGTTTTTGCCGCTGTCGCTGTTGCTCAGCCGTCTGGAAAGGAGGCTCCAGCATGGCCAGTTCGGGTCTTGAGTTGCTCTGGGTGTCGTTGCCGCAATTGGGCAAGGGCGCTGCGCAAACCTTGTCGATCTCTTTCCTGAGCATCGCCATCAGCACCGTTGGCGGCGTGCTTTACGGTGTGCTGCGCACGCTGAATTCGAAATGGCTGAACGCAATCCTGCGGGTCTACCTGGAATTGTTCCGGGCAATCCCGGTACTGGTCTGGTTGTACTTACTGTTTTTTGGCCTGCCGATTTTCTTCGGCCTGAGCATTCCGAGCTTCTGGTGCGCGGTACTGGTGCTGTCGCTGTGGGGTGCCAGCGAAGTCGGGGAAGTGGTGCGCGGTGCGTTGCACTCGTTGCCGCGCGGTCAGCGTGAGGCAGGGTTGTCGATTGGCCTGGACGGCCCGCAACTCTACGGTTACGTGCTGCTGCCCCAGGCGCTGAAACGCATGACGCCGCCGACCATCAACGTCTACACGCGAATCATCAAAACCAGCTCCCTGGCGGTGCTGATCGGCGTGGTCGACGTGATCAAGGTCGGCCAGCAAATCATCGAGCGCACTTACGAATCGGTGCTGATCTACGGCGCACTGTTCCTGTTTTTCTTTTTCATCTGCTACCCGCTGTCGGCCGCCTCGCGCGTGCTGGAGCGGCGCTGGACGCAAGCATGAGCGCATTGATCGAGTTCAAGGGTTTCAACAAGTTTTTCGGCGAGCAGCAGGTGCTCAAAGAGATCGACCTGCAAGTGAAGTCAGGCGAAGTAATCGTCATCCTCGGCCCCAGCGGCTGCGGTAAAAGCACCTTACTGCGTTGCCTCAACGGTCTTGAAGTCGCCCACAGCGGCAGCTTGAATTTTTCCGGTCGCGAGTTGCTGGACAAGGGCACCGACTGGCGCGAAGTGCGGCAGCAGATCGGCATGGTGTTCCAGAGTTATCACCTGTTTCCGCACATGAGCGTGCTCGACAACCTGCTGCTCGGCCCGGTCAAAGTGCAGAAACGCGACCGTCGCGAGGCCCGTGCTCAGGCCGAAGCGTTGCTTGAGCGCGTGGGCCTTTCGGACAAGCGCGATGCCTTCCCACGTCAGCTCTCCGGTGGCCAGCAACAACGCATCGCCATCGTCCGTTCGCTGTGCATGAACCCGAACGTCATGTTGTTCGATGAAGTCACCGCCGCCCTCGACCCGGAAATGGTCAAGGAGGTGCTGGAAGTCATTCAAGGGCTGGCCCGAGAGGGCATGACCCTGTTGATCGTCACCCACGAAATGGCCTTCGCACGCGCCGTGGCTGACCGCATTGTGTTCATGGATGCCGGGCGAATCCTTGAGCAAAACCCTCCCGGGATTTTCTTTACGAACCCGCAAACCGCACGAGCGCAGCAGTTCCTGGAGAAGTTCTCCTACGTCGCCGCACTACCCAAAACGACTCAAACAAAGGAACTGGAACTGCTATGAAAACTGCCAAGTCTTCTCTGCTGCTACTCCCGCTGCTCGGCCTCGCGTTGCTGGCCGGTTGCAACAAAACCGAAGAGCCCGCCAAACCGGCGGCCACCAGTGTCAGCTATCTGGAAAAAATCAAAGCACGGGACAAGCTGATCGTCGGTGTTTTCACTGATAAACCGCCCTTTGGTTTCGTCAATGAAGCCGGGCGTTATGTCGGTTTCGATACCGACATCGGCCGTCAATTC
Source organism: Pseudomonas sp. LBUM1666 (assembly GCF_059695775.1). NCBI lineage: Bacteria > Pseudomonadati > Pseudomonadota > Gammaproteobacteria > Pseudomonadales > Pseudomonadaceae > Pseudomonas > Pseudomonas sp. LBUM1666. The sequence continues at coordinate 205,505 of NZ_CP166789.1, forward strand.
GCCAAAGACCTGTTGGGCGATGAGAACAAGGTCGAGTTCGTCGCGGTAGAACCGGCGAGCCGGATTCCGTTCCTGCAAAGTGACAAGGTCGATTTGATTCTGGCCAACATGACCGTTACCCCCGAGCGTAAGGAAGCGGTGGAATTTACCAACCCGAACCTCAAAGTAGCCGTGCAGGCGCTGGTGCCGCAGGCCAGTTCAGTGAAAAACCTTGATGATCTGGCGACTCGCACCACCATCGTCACCACCGGCACTACGGCCGATATCTGGCTGACCAAGAACCACCCGGATTGGAAACTGCTGAAGTTCGAGAAAAACTCTGAATCTCTGCAAGCGCTGGCCAATGGGCGCGGTGATGCGTATGCGCAGGACAATCTGGTGCTGTTCAGTTGGGCGAAGCAGAACCCTGGCTATCGCGTGCTGACCCAGACGTTGGGCGCTGAAGCACCGATTGCGCCGGCGGTGAAGAAGGGCAATATCGAGCTGCGTGATTGGGTGAATGTCGAGTTGGCGAAGCTGGGTGAAGAGAAGTTTTTGCTCAAGCTGTATGACCAATATGTGCGTAAAGAGCTGAGCGATGACACCAAGCCTGAGAGCGTGATTGTCGAGGGTGGGAAGTGGCAGGGGTGATTGGATTTTGAAATGTGGGTGGGTCTAAGATCACCCCTCATCGGAACGCCGCCCGCCCATCCCTCTCCCCACGGGGGAGAGGGGGAAAGGGAGCAGATTGGGGGCCTTTCAGAACCTGAGTTCGACTCGGACTTTCAGGTCGATGCAACTCGAAAGTACAACTCGGTCAGTCCCCTCGCCCCTCGGGGCGGTCCGACGCTTCGGGAGGGCTAGGGTGAGGGGGTGGATCTAAAGCCCAGCCAATCAATCCGGCCAATACCACGCCGGCTCATCCAGCATCCGCTGCCCGACAATCCCGGTCTGGCCCAGGTTCTTCTCCAGCACAATGCAATTGCACTCCGGATCCTCCTGCAACGCCGAGATCAACCGCCGCGCATGGGACACCACCCACACCTGACACTGCTCCGACGCACGGATAATCAACCGCGCCAACGCTGGCAACAGGTCCGGGTGCAGACTGGTTTCCGGCTCGTTCAACACCATCAGCGTCGGCGGCCGAGGCGTCAGCAGCGCCGCGACCAGCAGCAAATAGCGCAAGGTCCCGTCCGACAACTCGGCCGCCGACAAGGGCCGCAACAATCCTTCCTGGTAAAACTCGATCGCAAACCGACCACCCTGAAGCGGCGCGATGTTCAGTCTCGCGCCGGGGAAGGCGTCACTGATCGCAGTCTGCAAAGCGTCGACATCGCCGATTTCGCGGATCGTCTGCAACGCGGCCGCCAAATCCCGACCGTCGTGATGCAGCACCGGTGTGCGGGTGCCCAATTGCGGTTGGCGCACCGGCGCGTCGGCGTCGCTGCGAAAGTGATCATAGAACCGCCAGCGGCGGATGAATTCACGCAGCTGCAGGACTTCCGGCGAGGTGCGAAAGCTGCCGACCTGATCGAACAGGCTGTCGAAATTCGGCGTGTGTTGGGCCAGCACCTCCCAGCTGCGATCGGCCCGGGTGCGGATCATCGGCCCGTCGCGATCCACCAGCAGGCTGGCCGGGCGGTAAAACGGGCCGGACCAGATGCATTCCTTCTTGATTTCCGGGTCCAGAGAAAACTCGGAAAGGCTCGGCTCCGGCAGACCCAGCGCGATCGAGTAGCTGAAATCTTCCCCGGCAAACCCCAGGCGCAGGCGTTTGGCGCCGTGTCGAACGGTCGCCTCGATCGGGACCTCACCATTACGCATCCGCCGGCTGATGTTTTCCGGGCCGGCCCAGAAGGTCGAATCCAGTCCACCCTCGCGGGCCAAGGCATTGACCACGCCGCCCTGAGCGGTTTCCGCCAGCAGGCGCAACGCGCGGTAGAGGTTGGATTTGCCGCTACCGTTGGGGCCGGTGATCAGGTTCAACCGGCCCAGCGGAATCACCAATTTATTGATCGAGCGGTAATTGGCTACCGCGAGGGTTTTGAGCATGGGAAGCTTCCTGCTGCGTGGTGCGCAATTCTGCCTTATTGTCGACCTGTGGCGAGGGGGCTTGTCGGACCGCCGCATCGCCCCGTTGGGTTGCGAAGCAGCCCTAAAACCAGTCACCGCGTTTCTTTCAGGTTCACTGCGTCAGCCAGTTTACGACTGCTGCGCAGTCGAACGGGGCGATGCGGCGTTCCGACAAGCCCCCTCGCCACAGGGAATGTAGCAAACCCGTGCACCTGTTGAACCCTGTTCTAAGCTCACAGTCGTATCGCCATTGGCACGTTCGTACAACGCAAAGGAGTCTGCATGGTGGGTCCCGGATTGAAAACTGTGGTTGGCCTGAGCCTCCTTGTCCTGCTGAGCGCCTGTGGCGATAAAAAACCGGTCGAAAAGGACCGTCCGCGGGTATTCGTGCAAGAGGTAAAACCTGCGGATTACGCGGCGACGGTGACCCTGACCGGTGATGTTCAGGCGCGGGTCCAGACCGACCTGTCGTTCCGCGTTGCCGGCAAGATCATCCAGCGTACAGTCGATGTCGGTGATCGGGTTTCGGCCAAACAGGTTCTGGCAAAACTCGATCCCAAGGACCTGCAAACCAGCGTCGACTCGGCTCAGGCTCAGGTCGTTGCCGAGCAGGCCCGAGTCAAACAGACCGCCGCCGCTTTCGTTCGTCAGCAAAAACTCCTGCCCAAGGGCTATACCAGCCAAAGTGAATACGATTCCGCCCAGGCCGCATTGCGCAGCAGCCAAAGCGCCCTGACGGCTGCTCAGGCGCAACTGGCCAACGCCCGTGAACAACTGAGCTACACCGCGTTGGTCGCCGACGCGCCGGGGGTGATTACCGCGCGTCAGGCCGAGGTCGGCCAGGTGGTGCAGGCCACTGTGCCGATTTTCAGCCTGGCCCGGGACGGTGAGCGCGACGCAGTGTTCAACGTCTACGAATCGCTGCTGACAGAGCCGCCAGAGGGTAAAACGGTGGTCGTCAGCCTGCTCGACAACCCCGCGATCAAAACCACCGGCACCGTTCGGGAAATCACCCCGGCCGTCTCCGCGCAGACCGGCACGGTGCAGGTCAAAGTCACTCTCAACGGACTACCGGAAGGCATGCAGCTCGGTTCGGTGGTGAGTGCCACGGCCAAGACGCCAGGCAAGTCGGCGGTCGAACTGCCCTGGTCGGCACTGACGAAAAATCTCAGCGACCCGGCCGTGTGGCTGGTGGACGGCGAGGGAAAGGCGCAGTTGCACACCGTCACGGTCGGCCGCTACTTGACGGGCAAAGTGATCATCAGCGACGGTCTGAAGGGTGGCGAAAAAGTGGTCATCGCCGGTGGCCAGTTGCTGCACCCTGGCGTGAAGGTGGAAATCGCCGAAAACACCTATAAGGATTTAGCCGCGGGAGCCCAGCCATGAAGCGTTTGTTGCTGGTTTTCGCCGGTGTGATGCTGGTGGCCTGCTCGAAAAAAGAACCGCCACCAGAGCCAGTACGCCCGGTGCTATCGATCAAGGTCCAGTCCCTGAACGAAGAAAGCCTGGGCCGTTTCGCCGGCAGCATCCAGGCCCGTTATGAAAGCAATGTCGGCTTTCGGGTGCCGGGACGCATTGCCAGCCGTAACGTCGATGTCGGTGCCGAAGTGGAGAAGGGTGCGTTGCTCGCCACGCTTGACCCCACCGATCAGCAGAACCAGTTGCGTTCCGCTCAGGGGGATCTGGCCAGCGTCCAGGCGCAACTCATCAACGCCCAGGCCAACGCCCGGCGTCAGCAAGAGTTGTTCGATCGTGGCGTGGGTGCCCAGGCGCAACTCGACGTCGCACAAACCGACCTCAAAACCACCCAGGCCTCTCTCGATCAAGCGAAGGCTGCGGTCGATCAGGCCAAGGATCAGCTCAACTACGTCCAACTGCGCGCCGATCACAAGGCCATCGTCACCGCGTGGAACGCCGAAGCCGGCCAAGTCGTCACCGCTGGCCAGCAGGTAGTGACCCTGGCGCAGCCGGACATCAAGGAAGCCGTAATCGATCTGCCGGATACTTTGGTCGACCAGTTGCCGGAAGACGTGGTGTTTCAGGTTGCTGTCCAACTCGATCCGAGCATCACCACCACCGCCATCGTTCGCGAAATCGAACCCCAGGCGCAAAGCGCGACCCGCACCCGTCGCGCCCGGCTGACACTGACCGACACGCCACCGGGGTTTCGCCTGGGCACGGCGATCAGCGTGACCCTCAGCTCCGCGATTAAACCGCGTATCGAACTGCCCCTGACCGCGCTCCAGGAGGTCGATGGAAAACCGCGGATCTGGGTCATCGATCCGCAGACCCAAACCGTTTCCCCGCGAGATGTCAGCCTGATCAGCCGCACTGACTCAACGATGGTCCTGGCGAACGGCGTGAAGTCCGGCGAGCGGGTGGTCAGTGCCGGCGTGAATAGCCTGAAACCGGGGCAGAAAGTAAAAATCGACGAGGACAGCCCGCAATGAAAGGGAGTTTCAACTTATCCGAATGGGCCCTCAAGCATCAGTCGTTTGTCTGGTATTTGATGTTCATCGCACTGCTGATGGGCGTGTTCTCGTACCTGAACCTGGGCCGCGAGGAAGACCCGTCGTTCACCATCAAAACCATGGTAATCCAGACCCGGTGGCCGGGCGCGACCCAGGAAGAAACCCTCAAGCAGGTCACTGACCGCATCGAGAAAAAACTCGAAGAGCTCGACTCTCTCGACTACGTGAAAAGCTACACCCGCCCCGGCGAGTCGACGGTCTTCGTTAACTTGCGTGATACCACCAGCGCCAAGGACATTCCGGAAATCTGGTATCAGGTGCGCAAGAAGATCAACGACATTCGCGGCGACTTCCCCCAAGGCCTGCAAGGGCCGGGGTTCAACGACGAGTTCGGTGACGTGTTCGGCTCGGTGTACGCCTTTACCGCCGACGGTTTGTCGATGCGCCAATTGCGCGATTACGTCGAGCAAGTCCGCGCCGAGATCCGCGAAGTGCCGGGGCTGGGCAAGGTCGAGATGGTCGGCGAGCAGGATGAAGTCCTCTACCTGAACTTCTCCACCCGCAAACTGGCGGCGCTGGGCATCGATCAGCGCCAGGTGGTGCAGAGCCTGCAATCGCAGAACGCGGTGACCCCGGCCGGGGTAATCGAAGCAGGTCCCGAGCGGATTTCCGTGCGCACATCCGGGCAGTTTGCCTCCGAGAAAGACCTGGAAAACGTCAACCTGCGACTCAATGATCGCTTCTACCGTTTGGCCGATGTCGCCGACATCAGCCGTGGCTATGTCGACCCGTCAACGCCGGAATTCCGCTTCAACGGCCACCCTGCGATCGGCCTCGCCATTGCGATGAAGAAGGGCGGCAACATCCAGGTGTTCGGCAAGGCGCTGCACCAGCGCATGAATGACCTGACCGCCGACCTGCCGGTGGGCGTCGGCGTGCACAACGTTTCCGATCAGGCCGAAGTGGTGGAAAAAGCCGTCGGCGGCTTCACCAGCGCGTTGTTCGAAGCGGTGGTGATCGTGCTGATCGTCAGCTTCATCAGCCTCGGCGTGCGCGCCGGGTTGGTGGTGGCGTGCTCGATTCCGCTGGTGCTGGCGATGGTCTTCGTCTTTATGGAATACAGCGGCATCACCATGCAACGGATCTCCCTCGGCGCATTGATCATCGCCCTCGGGCTGCTGGTGGATGACGCGATGATCACCGTCGAAATGATGGTCACGCGCCTGGAAATGGGCGAGACCAAGGAGCAGGCCGCTACGTTCGCCTACACCTCGACCGCGTTCCCGATGCTCACCGGTACGTTGGTGACGGTGGCCGGTTTCGTGCCCATCGGCCTGAACGCCAGCTCGGCCGGCGAGTACACCTTCACGCTGTTCGCGGTGATCGCGGTGGCCATGATCGTGTCGTGGATTGTCGCGGTGCTGTTTGCCCCGGTGATCGGCGTGCACATCCTCAGCACCAACGTGAAACCTCACGCCGCAGAACCGGGGCGCATCGGTCGGGCGTTCAATTACGGCATGCTCTGGGCCATGCGCAATCGCTGGTGGGCGATCGGCATCACCATTGCACTGTTTGTGGCGTCGGTGTTTTCCATGCAGTTCGTGCAGAACCAGTTCTTCCCGTCCTCGGACCGTCCGGAAATCCTCGTCGATCTGAACCTGCCACAAAACGCTTCGATCGCCGAAACCCGCAAGGCTGTGGACAAGCTCGAAGCGACGCTCAAGGACGACCCGGACATCGTGCGCTGGAGCACCTACATCGGCGAGGGTGCGATCCGTTTCTACCTGCCCCTCGACCAGCAATTGCAGAACCCGTATTACGCGCAACTGGTGATCGTCAGCAAGGGTCTGGAATCACGTAACGCCCTCAGCCAGCGCTTGCGAGAGCGCCTGCGCAAGGATTTTGTGGGTATCGGCAGCTACGTCCAGGCGCTGGAAATGGGCCCGCCGGTAGGGCGGCCGATTCAGTACCGGGTCAGCGGCAAGGACATTGATCAGGTGCGCAAACACACCATCGCCCTGGCCACCGAACTGGATAAAAACTCGCACATTGGCGAGATCATTTACGACTGGAACGAACCGGGCAAAGTCCTGCGCATCGACATCGCGCAGGACAAGGCGCGGCAATTGGGGTTGTCGTCGGAAGACGTGGCCAACCTGATGAACAGCATCGTGGTCGGTGTGCCAGTGACTCAGGTCGATGACGATATCTACCTGATCAACGTGGTGGGTCGCGCCGAAGATGCCGAGCGCGGCACCCCGGAAACCCTGCAGAATTTGCAGATCGTCACGCCGGGCGGCACGTCGATTCCGCTGCTGGCGTTCGCCACCGTGCGCTATGAACTTGAGCAGCCGCTGGTCTGGCGCCGTGACCGCAAACCGACGATCACCATCAAGGCCGCGGTTCGCGACGAGATTCAGCCGACCGACCTGGTGAAACAGCTCCAACCCGACATCGACAAATTCGCCGCCAGTTTGCCGGTGGGTTACTCGGTCGCCACGGGCGGCACGGTGGAGGAAAGTGGCAAGGCCCAGGGGCCGATTGCCAAGGTCGTGCCGTTGATGCTGTTTTTGATGGCGACCTTCCTGATGATCCAGTTGCACAGCGTGCAGAAGCTGTTCCTGGTGGCCAGCGTCGCGCCGCTCGGGCTGATCGGCGTGGTGCTGGCGCTGATCCCGACGGGCACGCCGATGGGTTTTGTTGCGATTCTGGGGATTCTGGCGCTGATCGGCATCATCATCCGCAACTCGGTGATTCTGGTGACGCAGATCGATGCCCTGGAGAAGGACGGTCATGCACCGTGGGATGCGGTGGTGCAAGCCACGGAGCATCGTCGCCGACCGATTCTGCTGACGGCAGCGGCGGCGAGCCTGGGGATGATCCCGATCGCTCGGGAAGTGTTCTGGGGGCCGATGGCGTACGCGATGATTGGCGGGATTATTATTGCGACGTTGCTCACGTTGCTGTTTTTGCCAGCGCTTTATGTGGCTTGGTACAAAATCCGCGAACCGAAGAAGGGTTGAGTGGTTGTTGAGTGAATGATCGGCTTGAAATCCACCCCTCACCCCAACCCTCTCCCCAGAGGGGCGAGGGAGCTTATCGGTGGTGTCTTGCGATATACATCGACCGGAGAAATCTGGTCGATTATGGATTCAATGAAAGGCGTTCAGGTCGCGGTAAATCATCAATATCCCTCGGTCAGCCCCCTCGCCCCTTTGGGGAGAGGGTTGGGGTGAGGGGTGGATCTCATTGACACACCCCCACAATCACGCCCGACGCCAAACACTCGCCAACCAAGCCTGCTGCTCCCGCGGCAGTCCCGCCGGCCGGTAGTAATGCTCCAGCTCCACAAACCCCGCCGCCGTCAGCAATTGCTGCCACGTCTCAAGATCGTGGTACGCGCCATAACGCGGCCCATTCCAACCTTCCTGATTCTCACCACGCGGATTGGAACTGAACAACACGCCACCCGGCTTCAAAGCCCCGCGCAATTCCTTCAACACCCGAGGCAGTTCCTGGCGCGGAATATGAAACAGCACCGCATTGGCGAAGATCCCGTCAAAGCGCTCAGCCGGCAAATCCAGCTTCAGAAAGTCCTGCTGCCAGACCTCACAGCCACTGTCTTCGCGGGCCATCTGCGCAAACTTCTCCGAGCCATCAAGCCCGACAGCGGTATGGCCCATGCGCGTGAAGGTTTGCAAATCACGCCCCGGCCCACAGCCAAAGTCGAGAATGTCGAACGGTGCCTCCCCCTGAATATGCCGCAGCAGCGCAGCAATGTTCTGGCTGACATCATGATCGCGAGTCCCTTCGCGAAAACTTTCAGCCACCGAGTTGTAATGACCCAGGGTGGTGGAGGTGATCTGCTCGAGGTCGGTGGGGGTCTGTTTCATGGTGGGCTGCGCAGGCAATTGGGGTTTGCCGAATATACGCCATGGGGCAGAAGGCTGCTGCGCAGCCATCGCGAGCAAGCTCGCTCCCACACTGGACCGCGCCGAACACCCATTTTGTGTTCACCGAAGATTAAATGTGGGAGCGAGCTTGCTCGCGATAGCGATACAACTGACGACCAATAACTTGAGCCAGACTCAACGCTTGTTCAACCCCCGAGCCAATCGATCCCCGCCCAATTGAATCGCCGCCACCAACACCACCAGCAACACAATCACCGTCAACATGATCTGGCTATCAAACCGCTGATACCCGTACCGATAGGCGATGTCCCCCAGTCCACCCGCACCAATCGCCCCCGCCATGGCCGATGAGTTGATCATGGTCACCAGGGTGATGGTGAAACCGCCGACGATCCCCGGCAGCGACTCGGGCAACAACACATGCCAAACGATATGCCAGCGCCGGCAACCCATCGCCTGCGCCGCTTCGATCAACCCGTGATCAACCTCACGCAAACTGACTTCGGCAATGCGCGCAAAGAACGGCGTGGCAGCAATGGTCAGCGGCACCACGGCCGCCCAAACGCCGTAAGTGGTGCCGACGATCAACCGCGTAAACGGAATCAGCGCCACCATCAAAATCAGAAACGGAATCGAGCGAAACAGATTCACGAATGCACCCAGCGCACGGTTCAGCGCTGGCGCTTCATAGATCCCGCCCTTGGAACTGGTGACCAGAATCACCGCCAGCGGAATGCCCGCCAGCAGCGCGATCAATGACGACACGCCGACCATCAGGAAGGTGTCGATGAAGCCTTGCAGCAAGCGATCAAACCACATAACCCAGCACCTCCACCTGTTGCGCCCAGTTGCCGGCGCGTTGACGCAATTCCTCTGCGCCGAGGGACGAGCCGGTCACCGCCAACAGCAATTGCCCGAGGGCATGGCCCTGAATCCGTTCCACGCCACCTTGCAGCAAACGCACGCGACCACCGAGGGCACTGAACAACGCGGCCAAGTCGGGCTCGTCGCTAGCGCTGCCAGTGAACTGCAAACGCAGCACAACAGCGGCGTCCGAGGACTGTGGGTGTGTCTGCAAGCGGCTTTGCAGTTCTTCCGGTAAACCGTGTTGCAACGGCGCCAGCAAGGTTTTGCTGACCTCGTGCTGCGGGTTGCCAAAGACTTCCCAGACCGGCCCTTGTTCGACGATTCGCCCGTGTTCCAGCACCACTACGCGATCACAGATATCGCGGATGACCGCCATCTCGTGGGTGATCAGCACGATGGTCAGGCCCAGGCGCTGATTGATCTCGCGCAGCAGGCCGAGGATCGATTGTGTGGTTTCCGGGTCCAGCGCCGAAGTGGCTTCGTCGCACAACAGAATCGCCGGGTCATGCACCAAGGCGCGGGCGATGCCGACGCGCTGTTTCTGACCACCGGACAGCTGCGCCGGGTAGGCCTTGTGTTTCTCTTGCAGGCCTACCAGTTCCAGCAATTCGCGGACTTTCTGCTCGCGTTTTTCCTTCGGCACACCGGCGACTTTCAACGGCAATTCGACGTTCTGCCAAACCGTCTTGGCCGACATCAGGTTGAAGTGCTGGAAGATCATGCCGATGCGCCGACGCAGGGCCACCAAGCGGTCTTCATCGAACTCGCCGATGTCGACCTGATCGATCAGCACGCGCCCCGTGCTCGGTTGTTCCAGGCGGTTGATGGTGCGGATCAGCGACGACTTGCCGGCGCCGCTGCGGCCAATGATGCCGAACACTTCACCGCGCTGGATCGCCAGGTCGATGCCGTGCAGGGCCGCCACCGGACCTTGCTGGCCGTTGTAGGTTTTGCCCAGACCGATGAAGCGCACGTGAGCGCGGTTGAGCGCTGGATGCAGTTCGGTCTGTTCGATTTTGTGGGGCTCTGGAATTTCCAGTCGCAGTTGGGTGGCAGCCGTCATATTCAGCTTTCCCAGCCAGCTTGATAGAGCTTGCCGTGGGCTTTATCCAGTGCCGCGCGCACGGCCGGCGAATGTTGGTAGATGTCGACGAATTTGATCAGGCGCGGGTCGGTTTTGCTTTTCGGCTGGATCACGAACTGGATCACGTATTCCTTGTGGTCGAGACCGTCGAACAGCAGGGCGGAGCCGGCATCGAAGGTCTTCGACAAGCGGATGTAGGCTGGGTAACCCTGAACCAGATCGGCGTCGTCGTAGGCGCGGACCAGTTGCACGGCTTCGACCTGAAGGATTTTGATTTTCTTCGGGTTGGCGATGATGTCTTCTTCGGTGGCCTTGTAGCCAACGCCCGGTTTGAGTGTGATCAGACCGGCCTTGGCCAACAGTTGCAGACCGCGACCGCTGTTGATCGGGTCATTGGCGATCGCCACGCTGGCGCCTTCCGGCAGTTCGTCGAAGCTTTTGTATTTCTTCGAGTAGAGGCCGACGTTGTTGATGATCCCCGGTGCGAACGGCACCAGGTCAAAACCGGCGGCGGCCTTGGCGTTTTCCAGGAACGGGACGTGCTGGAAGTAGTTCACGTCGATGTCGCCGGCGGCGAGGCTGACGTTGGGTGCGATCCAGTCGCTGAACTCCACCAGGTCGACTTGCAGACCTTGTTTCTTGGCTTCTTCGACAGCGGCTTCCAGGGGAATGGCGAAAGCGGCGGTGGTGCCAACTTTCAGCGGCGCGTCGGCGGCCAAGGTGATGGAGCTGAAAAGGCCGAGAGCCAGGGCCAGTGCTTTGACTGGGTGAGAGAGAAGTTTCTTGGTCATGATGGGTTTTCCAGTCAGTGCATAGATGTGTGGTGTTTGGTCGGGCCTCATCGCGAGCAAGCTCGCTCCCACAGGGGGTGTGAACACCCGAGATCCAATGTGGGAGCGAGCTTGCTCGCGATGCTTTTAGCCCCGGTAGGCAGCGCCGGTGTGTTGCTCAGGCAAATGCGCCTCGCCGTGAAACAGTTTTTCTCGCAGGCTGCCGCTGTCGTAAGCGGTCTTGTACGACCCTCGGCGCTGCAACTCTGGAATCACCCAATCGATGAAATCCACATAGCTTTCCGGCGTGACAATTCGCGTCAGGTTGAAGCCATCCAGCCCGGTTTCCGCGATCCACGATTCGAGCTCGTCAGCCACTTGCTCAGGCGAACCGACCACGGTGATGTAGCGACCACCGAGGGCGTGTTGCTCGAGTAATTTGCGGCGAGTCCAGTCGTTGTTTTGCAGGTTCTTGGTAGCGGACTGGATCGCATTGCTCTTCACGTACTGGATCGGTTCGTCGATGGCGTATTCGGAGAAATCGATCCCGGTGGACGCCGAAAAATGCGCCACGCCGGCCTCGGCACTGGCGTAGCTCAAGTACTCGGCGTGCTTGGCCCAGGCCAGCTCTTCGGTGGCGCCGACAATCACGTTTAGCCCCATGAACACCTTGATGTCCTCAGTGTTGCGCCCGGCCTCGATGGCACTGGCGCGTACCTTGTCCACTTGAACTTTGGTCGACGGTTTGTTCTGGCCGCTGATGAACACGCACTCGGCATGTCGCCCGGCGAACAGCAAACCGCGATCCGAACTGCCGGCCTGGAACAGCACGGGTGTGCGCTGCGGCGACGGTTCGCAGAGGTGATAACCCTCGACCTGATAGAACTCGCCCTTGTGCTCGACCTTGTGCACTTTCTCGGGCTGCGCGTAGATCCGCTGCTGCGGATCGTTCAGCACCGCGTCGTTTTCCCAGCTGCCTTCCCAGAGTTTGTAGAGCACTTGCAGGTATTCATCGGCCTGGTCGTAACGACGGTCGTGTTCCACCTGTTCGCTCAGGCCCATGGCTTTGGCGGCGCTGTCGAGGTAACCGGTGACGATGTTCCAGCCAACCCGGCCGCGACTCAGGTGATCGAGCGTGGACATGCGTCGGGCGAACAGATACGGCGGTTCGTAAGTCAGGTTGGCGGTGAGGCCGAAGCCAAGGTTTTTCGTCACTGCGGCCATGGCCGATACCAGCAGCAGCGGGTCATTGACCGGCAACTGGATTGATTCTTTGAGCGGCACATCCACCGAGTTTTGGTAGACGTCGTAAACACCGACGATATCGGCAATGAACAAGCCGTCGAACAGTCCACGCTCCAGCAATTGCGCCAGTTCGGTCCAGTATTCGATGGTTTTGTACTGAGTGGAGTTATCCCGTGGATGCGTCCACAGACCATGGTTGATGTGCCCGATGCAGTTCATGTTGAACGCATTGAGCAGAATTTTTTTCTTGCTCATTTAGATGGTCCCCCGCAGTGGCGGGTTTTCATCGTTGAGGTAGTAATTGCCGACCGCGTGATACTTCCAGCGCACCGGGTCGTGCAGTGTGTGCACCCGAGCGTTGCGCCAGTGGCGATCCAGACCATGTTCGGTCAGGGTTGCCTGGCTGCCGGCCAGTTCAAACAGCGTGCTGCCAGCGGCGAGGGAAATCTCGGTGCTGATGGCGCGGGCTTCGGCGACCGCAATCGACGCGGCGGCAACGGTCTCGGCATTGGTGTCGGCCTGAGCCTTGTCGAGGAATTCGCCGGAGCGTTCCAGCAAGGCTTCGGCGGCGTGCAGACGAATGCTCAAGTGGCCGAAGCTCTTGATGGTCAGCGGGTCCTCGGTGGCTTTGTCGTTGCCGGAATCGATCCACGGCCGGGTCTTGGTGCGCACGAAGTGCAGCGCATCTTCATAGGCGGCGCGGGCGATACCGGTGTCGATAGCTGCGTGGAGGATCTGCGCCAGCGGGCCGACGGTGGTCGGGCGCTCGAACGCGCTCTGAAACGGGATAACGTCTTCGGCGGCGACGTAGACATCTTCAAACACCACCGAGCCGCTGCCGGTGGTGCGCTGGCCGAAGCCGCTCCAGTCGTCGATCACCGTCAGACCCTTGGTGTCACGAGGGACGAAAGCGAGTTGCTGAACGCCGTTTTCGTCCACGACCGATGTCGGAATGCGCTGGGCATAAATCGCGCCCGTGGCGTAAAACTTGCGGCCGTTGATGCGATAGCCGTCACGTTCTCCATGCAGATCAGGGGTCAAGCTGGTGACGCGGTCATGGGCGGTTTTGGTGCCGAGTTCCGCAAGGGCATTGCCGAAGCGTTGGCCGGCCAGCACTTCTGCGTACAGGCGTTTTTTCTGTTCTTCGTTGCCATTCACGCGCAACACTTCGAGCGCGTAGAAATGGTTCTGCGGGATCTGGCCGAGGGAACCGTCAGCCTGGGCGATCAGCGCGATCACCTTGGCCAGGGTGACGTTGGAAACCCCGGCGCCGCCATATTCTTTTGGCACGCTGATGCCCCAAAGACCCGAGCGGGAAAACACTTCCAGTTCCGGGTGTGGCAAACGGCGTTCGCGATCGCGCAGGGCGCTGTCGCGTTTGAAATCTTCGGCCAGGTCACTGGCGACGATCAGGGCTTGCTCATCGCTGGTGATGACCGCGACGTGGTGAGAAATGGTCATGTGTTTCTCCAGAGGTCTGGTCGTTAAATCCAGGAGTGGCGAGCGGGTAAAGTGCCGTTCAGGTGATACGTCCCGACTGCGTGGTATTTCCAGCGTACGGGGTCGTGCAACGTGTGCACGCGGGCGTTGCGCCAGTGGCGGTCGAGGTTGAATTCGGCGAGGGTGGCGCGGCTGCCGGCCAGTTCGAACAGCTTTTCGCTGGCCAGCAGCGAGATCTCGGTGGTCAGCACTTTGGCTTCGGCCACGGCAATCGAGGCGCGGGCGGCGGACTCGGCGGTGAGTGGCGCGGCGTTGACCTGATCGAGCACTTGCCCGGCCTTGCGCAGCAGCGCTTCGGCGGCGTGCAGTTCGATCTTCAGCTTGCCGATGTCGGCGATCACATAGAGGTCGTCGCTGGCCCGTTCGACCTTGGCGTCGATCCACGGCCGTGCACGGGTTTTCACGAACTCGATCGCATCGTCGATGGCGCCCCGGGCGATGCCGGCGTCAATGGCTGCTTGAATCAGCTGCGACACTGCACCTTGTATGTTCGGGTTGTCATTGATCTTCCAGTTGTCCACCACCAGCTCGGCGTCGACCTGCACGTTGTTGAGCAAAATGGTGCCACTGGCGGTGGTGCGTTGGCCGAAGCCCGACCAGTCATCAACGATGCGCAGGCCTGGTGTACCGCGGCGGACGAAGGCCAGCACTTGTTTGCCGTCGTCGTTCAGCGCCTTGACGGCGACCCAGTGGGCGAACAGGGCGCCGGTGGAATAGAACTTCTGCCCGTTGAGGACGAAGCCGTCGCCGCTGGCGGTGATTCGCGCCTTGAGTTCAAGGGTGTTTTTGGTGCCGCGTTCAGGTCCCGCGTTACCGATTCGCCAGCCGTCGAGCACGCTTTTGAACAGCTGTTTTTTCTGCGATTCAGTGGCGCTGCCGAGCACCAGGTTGAGAATGCCGAACTGGTTCTGCGGGATCTGCCCCAATGCCGGGTCGGCCGCGGAAATGATCGCGAAGACTTCGGCAACGGTGACGAATGAAACCTGCGGGCCACCGTACTCGCGTGGGATGGCAATGCTGCCCAGGCCGCTACGGGTGAACTGTTCGATTTCCGACCATGGCAGCTTGCGCTGCTGGTCGCGTTTGGCCGCTTGCAGGCGGGCGACTTGCGCCAGTTCATGGGCGGCCTTGATGGCTTGTGCGTCGTTGCGCAAGACCTGCGCGGGCAACAACAGGGGGGCGATGTCCAGATCACTCTGGACGATTGCATCTGCCAGACTGGACATCAGTGCCGCTCCTTGGCTGCACGCAATGCCCTGGCGATCTGCACTGGGGTGATTGTGTTCCGGACCATACCTACCTCACATCTCATGGAAACGCCGCGATGGTTGCGACGAACGAAAACAAGAATGTCCGGTGGTCCGGTGCATATACCCTAAGCGTGTATAAAAAATTAATAAACTAACTTTTAGGAATATGCATAGAAGGGGCTTCAATAGGCTGAGCGCGGCCCCTGTGGGAGCGAGCTTGCTCGCGAAAGCGGTGTGTCAGGCAACATTGATGTTGACTGACACGGCCTCATCGCGAGCAAACTCGCTCCCACAGGGTGGGCGGTGTTTTCACTTCTTGCGAGGTTCGGCGGCCATGAGTATCTCCTTTGGCCGGGCCTTCAAATACGGATTGGCGCAACCGATCTTCAGCCTGCGCGGTGGTGCCCAGCGGGAGTTGTTACCCACCCGGTCGAGGATGCAATAAGTCACTTCCAGCCGCAGGTCTTCGCCGGCTTCGAGAATGATCGCTGGCGGCACCCAGACCTGGATCGGCTGGCCGACATCGCCGGCCTTGAGTCGTGGCAGATCCATGCGCACATCGCCCCAGCGCAGGGTGATTTCGTCGTCGGCGGCCATGTTCAGGTAAGGCTCGATGGTCAACGGAACCCCGCGCTTGATCTGGTTCGGATTGACCCCCTGACGGCGAATGGTCTCAGGGATGTTCACGGGCTCCAGACTCTGGTTTTCATCGCCGCACAGCGCCGACGGTTGGCCGCCGGGGCAGTCGAGTTTGACCTGCACTCGTCTGGTGGCCGAAAGGGTTGGCCCTTGCCCGATCTGCATGATCCGGTAGTGAACGCGCGAGGTGCCATTGGCGATGAAGCTCTCGGGCACACGCAGTTGGACCGGTTGGCCGACATCGTTGGCCGTCAGCACTCTGGAGGCCACGTAGCAGTTATCCCAGAACAGTTCGATCAGGTCGCCTTCGTCCATGCCGGAGTAGGGCGCCACATCGATCAGCAGGCGCGCCGCCGAGGTGATGTTGATGCAGGTCTTGTGAGATTGCGCCAGGGTCGGGGCCGCAAGTTCGGGTTTGTTCGAAGTGCTTGTCATGGGGTTTCTCCTTGAAGCCTTGCAGCGAAAGTCCGTTTCTGAAAGTTCGAAAGGCGTGAATTACCAAGCAACAAAGTTATTCGCTATTTGTGAGGTTAAATAATGAACGAGTTTGAGGTTCAACGCCTGCTGGAGACTAGATAAGAGTGCGCTTGAATAGGTGTCAATAGAGTTGGCTAGTTAAGTTTGGGATCTAGCGTTATTCAGAAAAATCCTACGCATTGAAGTTAATAAGCTGCACTGCTCTGTCGAACTTGACCTTGTTTTATGGGCTTTCAGTGCGTTATTGACGGCGAAGCCCGGTTCGGTGAGGGCGCTGGGTTTGGCGAATTTTAGGCGGGGTTATTCTGTTGCAGGACATATATATGTACCGCACACAGCTGTAAAAAATCATCTATTGTTCAGGTGGATGAATAAACGAAGAGAGCGTAGCGAGGGATTTTTTTAGTAGGGGTAGTTGTCACTTCCATCCGTGGAAGTTAACAAGTAGTGAAGCGATGTTTCAGTGGTGAGCGTTATTCAGGAACTTGCTGAGGAACTGCTTCGTCCGCTCTTCTTTCGGATTGGCAAACAGGGCCTTGGCTTCGCCTTGTTCGACGATCACACCCTTGTCGAAAAACACCACGCGGTTCGCCACGTCCCGGGCAAAGCCCATTTCGTGGGTGACGATGACCATGGTGCGTCGCTCTTCGGCGAGGCTGCGGATGGTCGCCAGCACTTCACCCACCAGCTCCGGGTCGAGGGCTGAGGTAGGTTCGTCGAACAGAATCACTTCCGGCTCCATCGCCAGCGCGCGGGCAATCGCCACACGCTGTTGCTGACCACCGGAAAGGCGTCGCGGGTACGCGTCTTCCTTGCCCGCCAAGCCAACCCGGGCCAACAGCTTTTTGCCCAGGGCAACGGCTTCGGCGCGTGGGATTTTTTTCACCACGATCGGGCCTTCGATGACGTTTTCCAGGGCGGTGCGATGAGGAAACAGATTGAAGCTCTGGAACACGAAACCCACGTGCTGGCGCAAACGGCGCACCAGGCCTTGCTGCTGGTTCAGCGGACGGCTGCCATCGATCTCGATGTCACCGACCTTGATCCGGCCGCTGGTGGGTTCTTCCAGAAAATTCAGGCAACGCAGGAACGTGGTCTTGCCCGAGCCGCTAGGCCCGATGATCGCCACCACCTCGCCTTCCTTCACTTGCAGATCGATGCCGTTGAGCACCACTTGACCCTTGAACTGCTTTGTCAGTTTTTCCACGACAATCATTGGGTCAGGACTCCAGGTCGTGCCGATTGACCCGTGCTTCCAACTGGTTCTGCAGGTGCGAAAGCACCGTGGCCAGAATCCAGTAGATCAGCGCGGCGGCCAGATACATGGTGAAAATTTCAAAGGTACGGGCGGTAATCAGCTGCGCCTGACGGAACAGTTCCGGCACCTGAATGGTGGCTGCCAGTGCGGTGTCCTTCACAAGCGAAATGAAACTGTTGCCCAGCGGTGGCAGAGCCGTGCGCATCGCTTGCGGCAGGATGGCCCGGCGCAGGGTCTGCGCGCGGGTCATGCCGATACTCGCGGCGGCTTCCCACTGACCGCGCTCGATAGAGCTGATCGCGGCGCGGAGGATTTCGCAGGCGTAGGCCGCCATGTTCAGCGAGAAGCCGATCAGGGCCGCCGGCAGCGGATCAAGTTCGATGCCCAATTGCGGCAAGCCGTAATAGATCACGAACAGTTGCACCAGCAACGGCGTGCCGCGAAAGAACGACACGTAGATGCGGGCGATCCAGCTCACCAGTTTGAAGCGCGACAGGCGCATCAGTGCCAGGCCGAAGCCCATCACCAGGCCGAAGAACATCCCGCCCAGGCTCAAGATCACCGTGTAGTACGCGCCCTTCAGCAAGAAGGGCGCGGAGTCCAGCGCGAGTTGGAAAGCCTCTTCCATTATTGAGTGACGTCAGCGCTGAAGTATTTTTCCGAAAGCTTTTTCAGCGTGCCATCGGCGCGCAGCTTGTCGATGGCCTTGTTCACCGCGGCCAGCAGCTCAGGCTCGCCTTTGCGCAGGGCGATACCGGCTTCCTGGCGGGAGAACGCTTCGCCGGCGGCGGTGGTGTCCTTGGCCTTCTTGGCGTATTCCAGCGCGGCCAGACGGTCGATCAGAATGGCGTCGATGCGGCCGACACGCAGATCCTGGAACTTGGTCGGATCATCGTCGTAGGTCTTGATGATGGCTTTTGGCTGATTGTCCTTGAGCCACTGCTCGTAGTTGGTGCCCAAGCCTACACCGACTTTTTTTCCGGCCAGATCGGCGGCAGACTTGATGTTCAGCTCCGCAGCCTTCTTGGTCAGCACCAGCGCCTGAATCCCGGAAACGGTGTACGGCTCGGAGAAGTCATACTTCTTCTTGCGCTCGTCCGAGATGGTCACCTGGTTGATCACGGCGTCCAGACGTTTGGATTCCAGCGCCGCAAGGATGCCGTCCCATTTGGTCGGCTGCAGCTTGACCTTCACGCCCAGCTCTTTGGCCAGGGCTTCGGAAAACTCGACTTCGAAGCCGGCCAGTTTGCCGTCGGCGTCTACGAAACTGAACGGTGGGTAAGTGCCTTCCAGGCCCACGTTGATCACGCCAGCGTCTTTGATTTTTTGCAGCTGCTCACCAGCAACCGCTTGCCCCAGCAGACCGGCGCTCAGCGCCAGGCCCAGCGAACCTACCAGCAGATTTCGTCGTAGTGCGGAAAAATTCATGACAAGCCCCTGTGTTTTCTTATGAAGACGCTTTTAGGAATGTTGGCAAATTCGGGATTTGAACGACTGCAATATCCTGCCCTAAAGCATCGTATGCGTCTCGCTGCAAATTCGCCTGCGGCGTGACTATATGATGGCGCTTTTAGATAGGAAAATAATAAATATAAACTTTGTTATTCTTTTTTGAGCTAAGTGATCGCTCCCACGCAGGAGCGTGGGAACGATCAATTACAGAAAGTCTTTGTAGGCAAACAGTGCCGGCGCCCCGCCGGTGTGCAGGAAGATGATCGGGCCGTCATTGAAGCGCTGGCGGCCGATGCCATCGAGCAAACCCGCCATGGCCTTGCCGGTATAAACCGGGTCCAGCAGCAAACCTTCCTGACTCGCCACCAGCTTCACGGCTGCCAACGTCCCGGCATTCGGTTCGCCGTAGCGCGGGGCGAAATATTCGTCCCATAACTCGACCTTGAAACTCGCTGGCAGGCTCACGCCCAGCAGCTCGGCAGTGCGTTCGGCGAGGCCTTGGACTTTCGGGCGCTGGTCTTCGTCGCTGCGAGAAACCGTGACACCAATCACTGGCAAATCCGGCAGTGCTTCGCTCAACGCCAACGCCAGACCGCTATGCGTCCCGGCACTGCCCGAGGCCAGGACCACGGCGGCGAATTGCAGGCCGGTGTCCTTGATCTGTTCGGCCAGTTCCAGCCCGGCGCGCACATAACCCAACGCGCCCAGCGCATTGGAGCCGCCAATCGGCACCAGATACGGCTTTTTGCCGTTGTTGCGCAGACGGTCGGCCAGCGATTGCAGTTGCTCGTCGGCGTTGTCGAGGTTTTCCACCAGTTCGACCTTGGCATCAAACAGGTCGAGCAGCAGCCGATTGCCGTTGCCGAGGTAGTTGGCATCGTCCGTGCCTAGCGGGTTTTCCAGTAGCGCGACGCAGCCCAGGCCAAGCCTGGCTGCAATGGCGGCGGTCTGACGCACGTGGTTGGACTGAAGCGCGCCGGCGGTGATCAGCGTGTCGGCGCCCTGGGCCAAGGCATCGGCCGCTAGGTATTCGAGTTTGCGCAGCTTGTTGCCGCCCATGGCCAGGGGTGTCAGGTCATCGCGTTTGACGTACACATCACGGCCGAGCCAGGTCGACAGCCGTTCGAGTTTTTCAAGCGCGGTAGGGTGGCCGAGGAGGTCGAGGCGGTTAAAGCGGGCAAGCTGTTGTTTGATCATGGGTCCGTACTGGCCAAGGGAGATGTCAGGACTATAGGCACGCCTATATGCCTGGGCAACCGCCAATCGCTTATATCCAAACGTGCTGAACACAGCACAATTGGTTCTTAATTCGGCTTCCAGACCTTGCCGTAAAGTAATCGCCGATAACGCGGCCAGACAGTCCGGCCGCCCGTGAGGAGTTTTTACCGTGAGCGAGCGTTCCAGTCATTGGCAGTTGCAGACCATCGTCAGTCAACTGCGTACTGCGCGTGACCAGTGGCGCGCACAAAACGGCCGCGCCAGCGGCGAGCAGGGCGGTCGGGAGTTACCTTCCCGTGCCGCCATGGCGGAGATTCTTGAAGCGCTGTGCGGTGCGCTATTCCCGATGCGTCTGGGACCGGTGGATTTGCGTGAGGAGAGCGAAGACTTCTACGTCGGCCACACCCTGGATGTCGCGTTGAATGCGTTGCTGGCCCAGGCGCGACTCGAATTGCGTTACGCCGCTCGCCACAGCGCCGAGGCCGACACTGAAGTCGAGGCCAAGACCATTGCGATCATTCAGGACTTCGCCCTCGCGTTGCCGGGGCTGCGCAGCTTGCTGGACACCGATGTGCTGGCGGCCTATCACGGCGATCCGGCAGCCCGTAGCGTCGATGAAGTGTTGCTGTGCTATCCGGGCATTCTGGCGGTGATTCACCATCGTCTGGCGCACCATTTGTACCGCGCGGGGCTGCCGCTGCTGGCACGGATCAGCGCGGAAATCGCCCACTCGTCCACTGGCATCGACATTCACCCAGGCGCGCAGATTGGTCGCAGCTTCTTCATCGATCACGGGACGGGTGTGGTGATCGGCGAAACCGCCATTATTGGCGAGCGTGTGCGGATTTATCAGGCCGTGACGTTGGGCGCCAAGCGCTTCCCGGCGGATGAAGACGGTCAGTTGCAGAAGGGGCAGCCGCGACATCCGATCGTCGAGGATGACGTGGTGATCTATGCCGGTGCGACGATTCTGGGGCGGATCACCATCGGCAAGGGCTCGACCATTGGCGGCAATGTCTGGCTGACCCGCAGCGTGCCGGCGGGGAGCAATCTGACTCAGGCGAATCTGCAGCATGATGACGGGGCGCAGAAGTAAGCCCGTCAGCTGACTGATCGTTCCCACGCGGGAGCGTGGGAACGATCATCGATCGCCATAACTCCAACGCCATACCCATCCTTGAGCTAGCGTACGAACAGTACCGCCGAGCCTTGCGATTAGTCCTTAGCACCCTATTCATGTTTAACTTGAACGCTCATTCAAGTTAAACCGCCGGTTTGCTGCCCGCTCACAACAGGAGGCTTGCCTTTGCCGAGTCCGTTATTGATTGCCCTGTTTCACCCCCTTGAGGTGCACCTTTCATGAGTGCATCGCCCACCCCCGCTAGCGGTCAGGTCCGCATGAATCCGCCGGTGTTTTACTTCTCGGCGACGTTCATTTTGCTGTTTGGCATCATCGTCATCGCCATGCCTGAACAGGCCGGCGCCTGGCTTCTGGAAGCACAAAACTGGGCGGCCAACACGGTCGGCTGGTACTACATGCTCGCGATGACCCTGTATCTGGTCTTCGTGGTGGTCACCGCCTTGTCCGGCTACGGCAAGATCAAGCTCGGTGCCGACCACGACGAACCCGAATTCAGTTACCTGTCCTGGGCCGGCATGCTGTTCGCCGCCGGAATCAGCATCACGCTGTTCTTCTTTTGCGTGTCCGAACCGCTGACCCATTTGGCGCAACCCCCGCAAGGCGAGGCCGGCACGGCGGATGCAGCGCGTCAGGCGATGCAGATTCTGTTTCTGCACTGGGGCCTGCACGGCTGGGGCGTGTTCGCCTTTGTCGGCATGGCGCTGGCCTACTTCGCTTATCGCCATAACCTGCCGCTGGCCCTGCGTTCGGCGCTCTATCCGCTGATCGGCAAGCGCATCAACGGCCCCATCGGTTACGCGGTGGACGGCTTCGGCATCATCGCCACAGTGTTCGGCCTCGGTGCTGACATGGGCTTTGGTGTGTTGCACCTCAACTCGGGTCTGGACTACCTGTTCGGCATCGCTCACACCCAGTGGATTCAGGTCGGCTTGATCACGCTGATGATGGGCGCGGCGATCATCGTCGCGGTGTCCGGCGTCGATAAGGGCGTGCGCGTGATGTCTGACATCAACATGCTGCTGGCCTGCGCGCTGCTGCTGTTCGTGTTATTCGCCGGCCCGACTCAGCATTTGCTCAACACCTTGATCCAGAACATCGGCGACTACCTCGGTGCGTTGCCGATGAAGAGTTTCGACCTGTATGCCTACGACAAACCCAGTGACTGGCTGGGCGGTTGGACGGTGTTCTACTGGGCCTGGTGGATCGCATGGTCGCCGTTCGTGGGCCTGTTCATCGCACGGATTTCCCGTGGCCGGACCATCCGCGAATTCGTCTTCGGCGTGCTGTTGATCCCGCTCGGCTTCACCCTCGCGTGGATGTCGATCTTTGGCAACAGCGCTATCGATCAAGTCCTCAACCATGGCATGAGCGCGCTCGGTATGTCGGCCATCGATAACCCATCGATGACCCTTTACCTGCTGCTGGAAACCTATCCGTGGAGCAAAACCGTCATCGCGGTCACGGTGTTCATCAGCTTCGTGTTCTTCGTCACCTCGGCCGACTCCGGCACCGTGGTGTTGTCGACACTGTCCGCCAAGGGCGGCAACCCGGATGAAGACGGGCCGAAATGGCTGCGAGTGTTCTGGGGCGCAATGACCGCGTTGGTGACCAGTGCGCTGCTGTTTTCCGGCAGCATCGATGCACTGAAGTCAGCGGTGGTGCTGACCTCGTTGCCGTTCTCGATGATCTTGCTGCTGATGATGTGGGGGCTGCACAAGGCGTTCTACCTGGAGTCGCAGAAGCAGATCGCGCAACTGCATTCGCTGGCACCGGTGTCCGGCTCGCGGCGTGGCGGCTGGCGTCAACGCTTGACGCAGGCCGTGCACTTCCCGTCTCGCGATGAGGTTTACCGCTTCCTCGATACGACGGTGCGCCCAGCGATTGAAGAAGTGAGCGCCGTGTTCGTCGAGAAGGGCTTGAACGTGGTCACTCAGCCCGACCCGGCCAACGACAACGTCAGCCTGGAAATCGGTCACGGCGAGGAGCATCCGTTTATCTATCAAGTGCAGATGCGTGGCTATTTCACGCCGTCGTTTGCCCGTGGCGGCATGGGTTCCAAGGAACTCAACAACCGTCGTTATTACCGGGCTGAAGTGCATCTTGCAGAGGGCAGTCAGGACTACGATCTGGTGGGTTACACCAAGGAGCAGATCATCAACGACATCCTCGATCAGTACGAACGGCACATGCAGTTTTTGCATTTGGTGCGTTGATCGAGAACCGATGGCGCCGGGCCTTTCAGGTCTCGGCGCTCAACACCATGTACAGCACCAGCGCCGCCACCGGCACACTGAACACCACCGTGCCGATCATCAGTTCCGAACTCAGTGACTGGCCGGCCGTGACCATGCCAACGGCGCCGTTGATCATCGTCAGCGCCAGCCACAGGACCACGAAGCTGTAGGTCAGTGTCTGTTGGCTAAAGCCGATTTTTTCGCCGATGAACAACATCAGCGCCAGGAGGATCAGGCCGAAGGTGATGATGATCGTTGTGTGCATGGGTGGGTTCCGCCCTTCAAATGTGTGTTGCTTTTGGTGCCGCCTTCGCGAGCAGGCTCGCTCTCACAAGGTCGTCGCAATCCTGTGGGAGCGAGCCTGCTCGCGAAAGGGGCACTGCGGTGTCAAGTGAGCATAGTTAAACCAGCCCGCCGTTGACGCGCAGGATTTGCCCGTTGACCCACGCCGAATCAGGACCGACCAGGAAAGACACAACGCGAGCGATGTCTTCTGGCTGAGCCAGACGTTCCAGCGGTGCCATCTTGGCGAAGGTCTGGATCTGCTCTTCGCTCTTGCCGTGCAGAAACAGGTCAGTAGCCACCGGACCGGGGGCCACGGCGTTGACGGTGATGTTGCGCCCGCGCATTTCCTTGGCGAACACCTGGGTCAGGGACTCCACCGCCGCTTTGCTGGCGATGTACACCGCATAGCCCGGCAGGTTCATGCCGACGGTGCTGCTGGAGAAGTTGATGATCCGCCCACCAGCGTTCAAGCGCGTCGCCGCTTCACGCAGGGTGTTGAAGGTGCCGCGAGCGTGGATGTTGAAGTTCTGGTCGAACAGCTCGTCCGTGTGTTGCGCCAGCGGCAGGACTTTAAGGATGCCGGCGTTGTTGACCAGCACATCGACCTTGCCCAGTTGTGTTTCGGTCTCGTCGAACAGCCGGCGCACGTCGTCGGCGTTCGCTACATCCGCTTTGATCGCTATGGCCTGGTGGCCGGCCTGACGCAAGTTCACAACCAGCTTTGATGCCTCAGTGGCGCTGCTGGCGTAATTGATGGCAACGGCGAAACCTTCACTGGCCAGTTGTTTGGCGATCACAGCGCCGATGCCGCGGGAGGCGCCGGTCACGATGGCAACTTTTGAAGTTTGGTTCGTCATGGCGGTGATTCCTTTGAAGTTGATGGCTTGGGGTGAAGCCAGATTCACATGTTTACTCAGGCCGATAAATGCACGAGAGTTGCCTTGACTGTTCAATAATCGCCAACAATCGACCACCAGGAGACCCGCGTGGATCAAGTAAAAGCGATGAAGGTTTTCGTGCGGATCTACGAGCGCAGCAGCTTCACGCTGGCTGCCGACGACCTGAACCTGCCGCGGGCGACGCTGACCCACACGCTGAATCAATTCGAAGCCTGGCTCGGTACGCGTTTACTGGAGCGAAGTACTCGCAAGGTGCGTCCTACGCTGGATGGCGAGGCGTACTACCTGCGTTGCGTGCAGCTGCTGGCGGAACTGGAAGAAGCTGAACTGGCGTTTCGTAGCGTCGCACCGAAGGGCCGGTTGCGCGTGGATTTGCATGGCACGTTGGCCAAACACTTTGTGATCCCGGCATTGCCGCAGTTCATGGCGCGCTACCCGGACATCGAACTGTCCATCAGCGAGGCTGACCGCTTTGTCGACCTGATCGCCGAAGGCGTCGACTGCGTGCTGCGCGCCGGCACCTTGGGCGACTCCGCGCTGATCGGCCGCCGTGTCGCCAACCTGCGCCAAATCACCTGCGCCAGCCCGGCGTACGTGCGCAAATACGGCGAACCGAAAAGCCTCGAGGACCTGAAACATCATCGTGCCGTTAACTACGTCTCGCGCACGACTGCCAAGTTATTTCCCTTCGAATTCATGGTTGATGGCGAGCTGAAGGAAGTGGCTATCGATGGCGCGCTTTCAGTGTTCGGCGCGGAAATTTATGCGGCGTCGGCGATTGCCGGGTTGGGCCTGATCCAGTGCCCGCATTACCGAATGGAAACGCAGATTTCCCAGGGCTTGGTGCAGGAAATCCTGGTCGATACGCCGCCACCGCCGATGCCGGTTTCGGTGTTGTATCCGCACAACCGACACATGTCGCCACGGGTTCGGGTGTTTGTGGATTGGCTGGGGGAGGTGTTTGCGGGGGCACAGTAGCCGCTGGTCTATAGGGAAATCAGGCCTCTGCACGATAGGCTAATATTTATCAGAGTGTGTATGGTGTGTATTGGTGTGAAGCTTCGTCGCGTAGTGTGCGCAGAGATGCTGCCCACAAGGACGAAGGTGATGCGAAGTCGGGAAATGATCAGGATGATCGAGGAGGATGGTTGGTATCTGGTGGCCGTGAAAGTCAGCCATCATCAGTACAAGCATCCGTGCAAGCCAGGGAGGGTGACGATAAAGCACCCGGACTCGGATCTTCCAAAAGGAACGATCAACAGCATATTGAAACAGGCGGGTCTCAAATGAGCCCTGACACCGGATACGAAAGCCCCGAGCGGGCCACATCACAGGAAGGACTTACCGAAATGAAATTCCCGGTCGTTCTGCACAAGGATGCCGACTCAGAATACGGAGTAATTATCCCGGACGTGCCGGGTTGCTTCTCCGCAGGCGGTACTGTGGCGCAGGCATTTGAAAACGTGAAGGAAGCGCTGTCGTTGCACTACGAAGGCCTGGTGGCCGATGGCGATCCACTGCCGCAGGTGCGTGAGATTGACGCTCATCTTGATAACCCTGATTACGCGGGTGGCGTGTGGGCGGTGGTCGAATTTGATATCACGCCTTACTTCGGAAAGTCGGTGCGCTTCAATGCCACACTGCCTGAGCAGTTGCTTGAGCGTATCGATCAAACAGTCAGGCGGGATCAGCGGTACAGCTCAAGGTCTGGCTTTTTGGCTGCCGCCGCCCTGCGTGAGTTGTCGGCGTAAATGTTGTGAAACGTTTCAGCATTTTATCGAGTCCGAGGTTTATCGACGTTTGTCTGGGCGTATGCTGGGCAACTTGCGAAGCAGTCGATACCAACTTCAAGACAGACAAGAGAGGATTCGATGACCTACACCGCTGCCGAAAACCGCTACGACTCCATCCCTTACCGCCGCGTGGGTCGCAGCGGGCTGGTGCTGCCGGCACTGTCGCTGGGCCTGTGGCACAACTTCGGCGACAGCACGCCGATCGACACCCAGCGTTCGTTGCTGCGTACCGCGTTTGATCTTGGCATCAACCATTTCGACCTGGCCAACAACTACGGCCCGCCGTATGGCAGCGCCGAGATCAATTTCGGTCGTTTGTTGCGTGAAGACTTCAAGCAGTATCGCGACGAGCTGATTATCTCGAGCAAGGCCGGTTGGGACATGTGGGCCGGCCCTTATGGTCAGGGCGGCGGTTCGCGCAAATACGTGCTGGCCAGCCTTGACCAGAGCCTGCAGCGCCTGGGCCTGGACTACGTGGACATCTTCTATTCCCACCGCTTCGACCCGGACACGCCGCTGGAAGAAACCGCCAGCGCACTGGCCACCGCGGTACAACAGGGTAAGGCGTTGTACATCGGTATCTCCTCGTACTCGGGCGTTAAAACCCGTGAGATGGCCGCGCTGTTGAAAGAGTGGAAAGTCCCGTTGCTGATTCACCAACCGGCTTACAACCTGCTCAATCGTTGGGTGGAAAAAGACCTGCTGGATACGACGGACGAACTCGGTACGGGCGTGATTGCGTTTACGCCGTTGGCTCAGGGGTTGTTGACCGACAAGTACCTCAACGGTGTGCCGGCGGACGCGCGGGTCAATCGTCCGGGGGGTGGTTCGTTGCAGGCGGCGCACCTGTCCGAGGCCAACATCGCTCATGTGCGTGCGCTGAATGAGATCGCCAAGCGTCGCGGTCAGAGTCTGGCGCAGCTGGCATTGGCGTGGACGCTACGCGATCCGCGCGTGACGTCGGCGCTGATCGGTGCGAGCCGGCCGGAGCAGATTATCGAGAACGTCGGCGCGTTGAAGAATCTGAGCTTTAGCGCCGAAGAGCTGGCGGAAATTGACCGGTTTGCCCAGGAGGGCGGGGTTAATCTTTGGGAGAAGCCTTCGACGGCTGAATGACCTCAGGTTGGGGTGGGTCATTAAGATCCACCCCTCACCCCAGCCCTCTCCCCACGGGGGAGACGGGGAAAGGGAGCAGATCTTCAGTGGTTTCAAGGCCTGAGTTCGTCTCGATAATTCAGGTCGCAGCACGTCGAATTAACAACTCGGTCAGTCCCCTCGCCCCTCTGGGGAGAGGGTTAGGGTGAGGGGTGGTTTCAGAGTCTTACCGAAAAAACGGCACATCCCCCAACACCGTCGCCCGCTGCATCACCCGCCGCGCCGGCCGGTAGTCATCCACGGCGTAATGCTGTGTCACGCGGTTATCCCAAAATGCCACGTCGTCCTTCTGCCAGCGCCAGCGAATGGTAAATTCCGGCCGTGTCGCGTGGGCAAACAGAAACTTCAGAATCACCTCGCTTTCGGTTTCCGACAGCTCATTGATCTTCGACGTGAAGCCTTCATTGACGAACAACGACCGGCGTCCGCTCACTGGATGAGTGCGAATCACCGGGTGTGACAGCGGTGGATTCTTCCTCCGGGCTTCTTCCCACTGGGCCAAGGCTTCCGGCGTGTTGCCATAGCGCTCCAGCGGGAACGAACGAGTGAAATCGTGGGTGGCCGTCAGCCCTTCGAGCAAGGTTTTCATCGGCGCCGAAAGCGCTTCATACGCCGCGATACCGCTGGCCCACAGCGTGTCGCCACCAAACTCAGGTAACAACTTGGCGCTGAGCACCGCGCCCAGGGCCGGGGTCGGCAGGAAGGTTACGTCGGTGTGCCAAATCGCGTTGTCGCGCACGTCGGTGACGGCGGTGTCGAGGATCAGCACTTCCGGCTGTTCCGGCACATTCGGGTAGATCGGGTGAATGTGCAGGTCGCCGAAATTGGCGGCGAAACGTGCCTGCTGCTGCGGTGTGATCGGCTGATCGCGGAAGAACAACACTTGATGCTTGAGCAGCGCCTGCTCGATGGCGTCGCGCTGTTCCAGGTTCAGCGGTTGGCTGATATCGACGCCGCTTATTTGGGCGCCGAGGGCCGAGCTGAGGGGGACGATGGTCAGGTTACTCATGGTGATTCTCTTCAATCCGGAGCGCTGAGCTTTTGTAGGAGTGAGCCTGCTCGCGATAGCTGTCTGTCAGGCAACATCGCAGTGACTGACTCAACGCATTCGCGAGCAGGCTCACTCCCACAGGGTTTGTCACATGATGATTTTTCAGTGAGCCTGGCCATGCCACGGCACCAATTTGCGTTGCAGGGCGCGCAAGCCCATCTCCATGGCGAAGGCGATCAGCGCGATCACCAGAATCCCCAGCACCACCACATCGGTGACCAGGAACTGCGCGGCCGACTGCACCATGAAACCCAAACCACTGGTGGCGGCGATCAATTCGGCGGCGACCAGCGTCGACCAACCCACACCCAAGCCAATGCGCACACCGGTCAAAATGTCCGGCAGCGCACTCGGCAGAATCACATGGCGAATCAACTGCGCCCGGGTCGCGCCCAACGATTGCGCGGCGCGCAATTTGGCCGGGTCGACCGTGCGCACGCCGGTCGCGGTAGCGATGGCGATCGGGGCGAAGATCGCGAGGTAGATCAGCAAGACTTTCGACAGCTCACCGATGCCGCACCAAATCACGATCAGCGGCAGATAAGCCAGCGGTGGAATAGGGCGGTAGAACTCGATCAGCGGATCGAGAATGCCGCGAGCGATGCGGTTGTGGCCGATGGCGATTCCAACGGGCACGGCGGTCAGCACCGCGAAGCCCAGGCCCAGACCGATTCGGCTGAGACTCGCGCCAAGGTGTTGCCACAACGTTGAATCCATGTAGCCGGTGGTCACCAGCAGCCAGCCTTTTTGCAGCACCGCGGAGGGTGGCGGCAGGAACAGCGGTTCGATCATTCCTGTGGCGGTGACGGCCCACCAAATGACCACGAGTGCGACGAGCGTCAGCAGACTGATCCAGCGAGTACTGAGGCTGCGTCGAACAGGAATCACCGTCGAGTTCGTTTTGACCGTGACGGCCGGAATCTCATAGCTGCTCATACGGTCTCCTGCCGCTGGGCGGCGCTGCGTTGGGAGAACACTTTGGCGAGCACGTGTTCGCGGGTTTCGATAAAGCGCGGGTCGGATTTGATTGATCGAGCGGACTCACCGGCGGCGTAACGCTGACCGAAGTCCAGGCTCAGGCGTTCGACAATTTGCCCAGGGTTTGGCGCCAGCAGAATCAGGTCCGTGGCGAGGAACACCGCTTCTTCAATGTCGTGGGTAATCAGAAATACCGGTTTGGCGGTGCGCTGCCAGACTTGCAGCAGCAACTCCTGCATCTGTTCGCGGGTGAAGGCATCGAGGGCGCCGAAGGGTTCGTCCATCAGCAAAACCCGAGGATCGGCGGCGAGGGCGTGAGCCAGGCCGACACGTTGTTTCTGGCCGCCCGAGAGTTGCCAGATCCGACGACTTTCGAAGCCGGAAAGGTCCACCAGGGCGAGCATTTCCCGAGCGCGCAGTTCACGTTTTTCCCGCGCAATGCCGGCCAGTTCCAGACCGAAACCGACGTTGGCCAGCACGTCCTGCCAGGGCAGTAGGGCATCGTCCTGGAACACCACGCCGCGTTCGGCGCTCGGGCCTTTGACTGGCACGCCATCGAGAGTGATGCGCCCGGCGCTGGGCTCGACGAAACCGGCAATCAGGTTCAACAGCGAGGTCTTGCCACTGCCGGACGGGCCGAGGGCGACCAGCAATTGCTGGGGCCCAAGGCTCAGGGAAATATCCGCCAGTACCGGTTCGGCGGCGCCGGGGTACTGTGCGCTGATGCGCTCCAGCTGAAGCAAAGCCATTGCGGTTAACTCCGATCAGTTGGTGATGTATTTGGCGCTGACGTAGGGAGCGTAGTCCGGCAGCACGGCTTCAACCTTGCCTTGTTCTTTCAGGAACGCGGCGGTGTCGGTGATGGCCTTGGTGGTCGGTGCGCCGAGGGTGATCACCTGATCAGCCGCCAGCGGGAAGACGTTGCCTTGCAGCAGCAATGGAATGTCGCTGGCCTTGGCGCCGGAGAGTTTCACCAGCTTGTCTACGTTGCTTTGGTTGGCGAGCCAGGCTTTCGGGTCTTTGCGGTAGTCGGCGTAGGCATCGAGGGTCACTTTGGCGAACGCGGTGACGATTTCCGGGTGCTTCTCGGCGAAATCTTTACGCACGATCCAGGCATCGAAGGTCGGCGCGCCGAACTTGGCCAGTTCGCCGGAGGTGATCAGCACTTTGCCGTTTTCCTTGGCGACACCGAGGGCTGGGTCCCACACGTAAGTGGCGTCGATATCACCGCGCTTCCACGCGGCAATGATGGCTGGCGGGGCAAGGTTGAGGACAGTGACTTTCGACGGGTCGATGTTCCAGTGCTTCAGCGCGGCCAGCAGGCTGTAGTGGCCGGTGGAAACGAACGGCACGGCGATTTTCTTGCCGATCAGGTCCTGCGGGGTTTTGATCCCGGAACCGTCGCGAGCGACCAGGGCTTCAGCGGCGCCGATCTGCGTGGCGATGAGGAACGTTTCTACCGGGACTTTGCGGGTGATTGCCGCCGTCAGGGGGCTGGAACCGAGGTAACCGATCTGCACGTCGCCGGAAGCGATGGCAGCAATGATATCGGCGCCGTTGTCGAATTTGCGCCAGTCGATCTTGGCGTTGGTGGCTTTTTCGTACGCGCCGTCGGCTTGGGCGACTTTCGCCGGGTCTACGGTGGTCTGGTAGGCGACGGTGACGTCAGCCGCCTGGGCAAAGAAACTCACCGCAGCCAGAGACGCGGCCGCCAGCAGGCGAAGGGGGAAAGTCAGTTTCATCGAGAAGCTCCTTGTCAGGCGACCGAGAGTCGGCGTGAAAAGGAGACTAAATGATATAAGAATCCGAAAATAAATAACTTTTTCGAATGAGCTTATGAGCGGAAAATTCTAAGGAATGGGTGAGAGGGTAGTGGATATTTTGGCATTGCGTGGAGTCAGGTGGATCGACCCCTCACCCCAGCCCTCTCCCCACGGGGGAGAGGGGGAAAGGGGGCCGATCTTCATGCTTTTCAGACCCTGAGTTCGACTCGGGCTTTCAGGTCGATGTATGACGTGAGACACCTCGGTCAGTCCCCTCTACCCCCTGGGGCGGTCCGACGTTTCGGGAGGGTTAGGGTGAGGGGTGGATCTTGAGGTCAGTTACTGATCGCCAAAATACTCGCCTGATACGACCCGACAAATACATCGAAATCGCCGACTTCGTTCTGCTCCAGCTCAATCTGCTCGGCCAGCGACGAACGCGCCCGCTCTTCAAACTTGGCCTGATCTTCGCCACTCAACGGCTCGCTACGGAAAAACTCCGCATGTGCCTGGCTCTGACGCAGGGAGAACTGAGCAAAGCTCTCTTTGTGCTCAGCCATTGCCGCCAGCACCTGGGCCGAGGGTGTCAGGGACGGGTCCTTGACCTTGGCCAGTTGCGCATCCAGAGCCTTGCTATGCGCATCGCCGCCATGACTCTGATCCAGCATCGCCGCCAGTGGTGAAATCTTCTCCAGCAATTCGCCAGCCCACTCCTTCAGGTCCACCGGTTGACCGTCGCGTTGCAATTGCAGGCCCGGACGGCGACCTTCCTTGACCACACTGAGGAAGTTCGAGGTCGCGTTACCGCACGAAGTGTTGGTCAGCAGCGGGCTGTCGTTCAGCGCGCAATACAGCAGGAACGCATCGAGGAACCGTGACTCCGGCAGGTCGATGCCCATCGGCAGGAACGGGTTGATGTCCAGGCAACGCACTTCAACGTACTGAATGCCGCGGGCCACCAGCGCCTGGATCGGCCGTTCACCGGTGTAGGTCACGCGTTTCGGGCGGATGTTGGAGTAGTACTCGTTTTCGATCTGCAGGATGTTGGTGTTGAGCTGAACCCACTCACCGTCCTGATGCGTGCCGATTTCGACATACGGCGCATACGGTGTGGCCACCGCTTTGCGCAGGCTATCGGTATAGCTCGCCAAGTCGTTGTAGCACGGCGTCAGACCGGCCTGGGCGTTGCTCTGGTAACCCAGATCGCTCATGCGCAGGCTGGTGGCGTACGGCAGGTACAAGGTGTCCGGATCCAGTTGTTCCAACTGATGCGAACGACCACGCAGGAAACCGGCATCCAGCGCCGGCGAGGCGCCGAACAGGTACATCAGCAGCCAGCTGTAGCGGCGGAAGTTACGGATCAGCGCGATGTAGGCCGACGACTGATAGTCACGGTCGGTGCCGACAAAACCTTCTGCTTCCTTGAGCAGCGGCCAGAGCTTTTCCGGCAGGGAAAAGTTGTAGTGAATCCCGGCGATGCACTGCATGGTCTTGCCGTAGCGCAGGGCCAGGCCCTTGCGATAGACGTACTTGAGCTGACCGATGTTGGAGGTGCCGTAATAGGCAATCGGAATGTCTTCCTCGGCCGGCAACGGGCACGGCATCGATGGACTCCACAGGTACTCGTTGCCGAGCTTGCTGTAGGCAAAACGGTGGATCTTGTCCAGGCTCGCCAACGTATCTGCCGGGTCGGGCAGGGCGGGCGTGATGAACTCCAGCAGCGACTCGGAATAGTCGGTGGTGATTTGTTCGTTGGTCAGCGCGGAACCCAATTCTTCCGGGTGCGGCGTTTGCGCCAGGCGACCTTCGCCGGTCACGCGCAGGCATTCACGTTCGATGCCGTGAAGGCACTGTTCGAGCAGAGAGAGGTTAGCGCGCTCGCCGAGCAGAGCCAGGCGGCGGTTGAGAAGTTCGCTCAAGTTGGATTCCTTCACGCGTCAGTCGCCCCAATATGGGGGTGGGCAAGACGGTCTACAAGGGTGAAGTTGAAACTGGCGTTTTCGCCTGGTTTTGGATCGCCGCAATCCCCTGTGGGAGCGAGCCTGCTCGCGAAGAGGGAGTATCCGTCAACACTGATGTTGCCTGATACACCGCCTTCGCGAGCAGGCTCGCTCCCACAGGGAACTTCGGCGCTGCGGTCACAGCGCCGAAATTAACTCAAATTGATGGCATTCATCTACAGGACAGCGAACGTGCCTTGTGCTTTTGCGACGAGTTTGTCGCCTTGCATCACGTCGGCTTCAACCACCAGCGTGCGCCGGCCCGGGTGGATCACCCGCGCCGTGCACATCACTTCACCGTCTGCGACGGCGCGAATGTAATTGATCTTGCACTCGATGGTCGCGCTCTGCTGGTCAAAACCGTGGGTGCTGGAACAGGCCAGCCCCATGGCAATGTCCACCAGACTGAACAAGGCCCCGCCGTGCAGCTTGCCGCCGCGATTGCGCAGTTCTGGCGCAAGCCCGAGGGCGACTTGCGCCACCCCGGTCTCCAGACTGTGCAAGCGACACCCCAGCAACTTGAAAAAAGCGCTTTCGGTCAGCCCGGCCGGGATGTCCATCAGCGTTTCTTCAACTGCTTGGCGTTGGCGAACAGCGAAGCCATGGCGTTGTTGGCCGGGGCCGCCGCCGTGGTTTCTTTACGCGGCGCGGTGTTCTGGGACTGGCGTGGCGCCGAACCCGGACGTGCACCACGGGCACCGTCGATTTTCTCGCCCGGCGTGTCGCTCATGCGCATCGACAGACCCACGCGTTTGCGCGGGATGTCGACTTCCATGACCTTCACTTTCACCACGTCACCGGCCTTCACCGCTTCACGCGGATCCTTGATGAACTTCTCCGAAAGCGCAGAGATGTGCACCAAACCGTCCTGATGCACGCCGATGTCGACGAAAGCACCGAAGTTGGTCACGTTGGTCACCACGCCTTCGAGGATCATGCCCAGCTGCAGATCCTTGAGGTCTTCGACGCCTTCCTGGAACTCGGCGGTCTTGAATTCGGGACGCGGGTCGCGGCCAGGTTTTTCCAGCTCTTGCAGGATGTCGGTGACCGTTGGCAGACCGAAGGTTTCGTCGGTGTACTTTTTCGGATCAAGACGCTTGAGGAAGCTGGCGTCGCCGATCAGCGAGCGGATATCGCGGTCGGTCTCAGCAGCGATGCGCTGGACCAGCGGATAGGCTTCCGGGTGAACCGCAGATGAATCCAGCGGGTTGTCGCCGTTCATGACGCGCAGGAAACCGGCCGCCTGTTCGAAGGTTTTCTCGCCCAGACGAGCGACTTTCTTCAACGCCGCACGGGTTTTGAACGCGCCGTGCTCGTCGCGGTGGCTGACGATGTTTTGCGCCAGGGTCGCGTTGAGGCCGGAGATGCGGGCCAGCAGCGCCACGGAGGCGGTGTTCACGTCGACGCCTACGGCGTTCACACAGTCTTCGA
Organism: Pseudomonas sp. LBUM1666; assembly: GCF_059695775.1. NCBI lineage: Bacteria > Pseudomonadati > Pseudomonadota > Gammaproteobacteria > Pseudomonadales > Pseudomonadaceae > Pseudomonas > Pseudomonas sp. LBUM1666. Next base: position 240,435 of record NZ_CP166789.1, read on the forward strand.
CGACAGCGTCCAGGCCGCGCGCCAGTTTCAGCTGCGACACGTCGTGCTGGTATTGGCCGACGCCGATGGATTTCGGATCGATCTTCACCAGCTCAGCCAGTGGATCCTGCAGGCGACGAGCGATCGACACCGCGCCACGGATCGACACGTCGAGGTCCGGGAATTCTTTCGAAGCCAGTTCCGAGGCCGAGTAAACCGATGCACCGGCCTCGGAGACCATGACTTTGGTCATCTTCATCGCTGGGTATTTTTTGATCAGCTCAGCGGCCAGCTTGTCGGTTTCACGGCTGGCGGTGCCGTTGCCGATGGCGATCAGGTCCACTGCATGCTTGGCGCACAGGGCAGCCAGAATCGCGATGGTCTGGTCCCACTTGTTGTGCGGCACGTGCGGGTAAACCGTGGCGTGATCCAGCAGTTTGCCGGTGGAATCGACCACGGCCACCTTGCAACCGGTGCGCAGGCCCGGGTCGAGACCCAATGTGGCACGCGGGCCAGCTGGCGCCGACAGCAGCAAGTCGTGCAGGTTATGAGCGAACACGTTGATCGCTTCGGTTTCCGCGCCATCGCGCAGTTCGCCCAGCAGGTCGGTTTCGAGGTGGGTGTAGAGCTTGACCTTCCAGGTCCAGCGCACCACTTCGCCCAGCCATTTGTCGGCGGCGCGGTTCTGGTTCTGGATACCGAATTGCTGGCCGATCATGCCTTCGCACGGGTGCATGGTGCCCGGCAGTTCATCGCCGACTTTCAGCGCCGAACTCAGAATGCCTTCGTTGCGGCCACGGAAAATCGCCAGCGCGCGGTGCGACGGCATGCTTTTCAGCGGTTCATCGTGTTCGAAGTAGTCGCGGAACTTGGCGCCTTCCTCTTCTTTGCCGGCGATGACGCGGGCGCTGAGGGTGGCTTCGTGCTTGAGGTAGCTGCGCAGCTTGTCCAGCAAACCGGCGTCTTCGGCGAAGCGTTCCATCAGGATGTATTTGGCGCCTTCGAGGGCAGCCTTCACATCGGCGACGCCTTTTTCGGCATCGATGAAGCGTGCGGCTTCAGCGTCTGGCGTCAGGGTCGGGTCGTTGAACAGGCTGTCGGCCAGCTCGCCGAGGCCGGCTTCCAGGGCGATCTGACCCTTGGTGCGGCGCTTCTGTTTGTACGGCAGGTACAAGTCTTCGAGGCGGGTTTTGGTGTCGGCGAGCTTAATGTCGCGTTCAAGTTGCGGGGTCAGCTTGCCTTGTTCCTGGATGCTGGCAAGGATGCTGATGCGCCGTTCGTCGAGTTCTCGCAGGTAGCGCAGACGCTCTTCCAGATGACGCAGCTGGATGTCATCGAGGCTGCCGGTCACTTCTTTCCGGTAGCGGGCGATGAAGGGCACCGTGGAGCCTTCATCGAGTAGCGCGACGGCCGCTTCGACCTGTTGTGGGCGTACGCCGAGTTCCTCGGCGATGCGGCTGTTGATGCTGTCCATAAAACCACCTGACAAATTGTGAAAGCAGGCTCGCAGGCGCAGAGATAAGGGCTCGGCGAGTCTGGTTGAGCGGCCTGGCCTGCGCCGCTACCTGGATCAACAGGTATCCCGTTGACCCGTGAAATCGAACAATTACTGCTTGCGCCATGAAAATAAAAAACGGCCACCTACAGTAATGATCAGACGTTGCCTGACACAAAAGGCCGCGCATTATAACCAGCGTTCTGTCATTCGGGGGCATCGCAGGCTGTAGGCATAAAGGCCGGATTTCTGGCGATGAAGGAAAAATCTGCTAACAATGCACACGGTGCGTATAACGGCAGCTACGCCATAATGCGCGCCGAGATCAAAGGAGCATCTAATGAGCAGCACTGCAAACATTGCTGAAGGCGAAAAAATTCTTATTGTTGATGACGATCCAGGGCTGAGCAGCCTGCTGGAACGTTTTTTCGTCAGCAAGGGCTACCGCGCCCGCGCCGTACCGAACACTGAACAAATGGATCGCCTGCTGGCGCGTGAAGTGTTCAATCTGGTCGTCCTCGACTTGATGCTGCCCGGCGAAGACGGCTTGACCGCTTGCCGCCGCCTGCGCACCGCGAACAACCAGATTCCGATCATCATGCTCACCGCCAAGGGCGATGAGCTGAGCCGCATCAAGGGCCTGGAACTGGGCGCTGACGATTACCTGGCCAAGCCGTTCAACCCGGACGAGCTGATGGCTCGTGTCAAAGCCGTCCTGCGTCGTCAGGCCGCTCCAGTACCGGGTGCCCCGGGCAGCGAAGACGAAAGCGTGACCTTCGGTGACTACGAATTGTCCCTGGCCACCCGTGAACTCAAACGCGGCGATGAAGTGCACATGCTCACCACCGGTGAGTTTGCGGTACTCAAGGCGTTGGTCATGAACGCCCGTCAGCCACTGACCCGCGACAAGCTGATGAATCTGGCCCGTGGCCGCGAGTGGGACGCCCTGGAGCGTTCCATCGACGTGCAGATTTCCCGTCTGCGCCGGATGATCGAGCCCGATCCTTCCAAGCCTCGTTACATCCAGACAGTCTGGGGCGTGGGTTACGTGTTCGTTCCGGATGGCGCCGCCACCAAGTGATCGGTGATTTGTAGGAGCGGGTCTTGCGGATGATGTTGTCCGCAGACTCGCGATCCGCAATATGCGAGCATCGCTCGCTCCTGCAAGTGTGTAGCGGTTATCCATGAAAACCCCCGTTTGGTTCCCCCAGAGTTTCTTCTCCCGCACCCTTTGGCTGGTGCTGATCGTCGTGCTGTTCTCCAAGGCGCTGACCCTGGTTTATCTGTTGATGAACGAAGACGTGCTGGTGGACCGCCAATACAGCCACGGCGTCGCCCTGACGCTGCGTGCCTATTGGGCCGCTGATGAAGAAAACCGCAAGAAAATCGCCGATGCCGTTCCCCTGATTCGGGTAGTGGGTGCAGGCGTGCCGGAGGGTGAACAGCATTGGCCGTACAGCGAGATCTACCAGCGTCAGATGCAAACCGAGCTTGGTGCCGATACTGAAGTTCGATTGCGCATGCACTCACCGCCGGCGCTATGGGTTCGGGCGCCAAGCCTGGGTGATGGCTGGCTCAAAGTACCGCTGTACCCGCATCCGTTGCGCGGCCAGAAAATCTGGAACGTACTCGGCTGGTTCCTCGCTATCGGTCTGCTGTCCACTGCCTCGGCGTGGATCTTCGTCAGCCAGCTCAATCAACCATTGAAACGTCTGGTCTATGCCGCGAGGCAACTCGGCCAGGGTCGCAGTGTGCGCCTGCCGATCAGCGACACGCCGAGTGAGATGACTGAGGTGTATCGCGCCTTCAACCAGATGGCTGAAGACGTCGAACAGGCGGGGCGTGAGCGCGAACTGATGCTCGCCGGGGTGTCGCACGACTTGCGCACGCCACTGACCCGTTTGCGGTTGTCTCTGGAGCTCATGGGCGACCACAGCGACCTGACCGACGACATGGTCCGCGACATCGAAGACATGGACGCGATTCTCGACCAGTTCCTGGCGTTCATTCGTGATGGCCGCGACGAGTCGGTGGAAGAGGTGGACCTGAGCGATCTGGTGCGCGAAGTCGCGGCGCCGTACAACCAGAATGAAGAGAAAGTGCGCCTGCGCCTGGAGCCGATTCAGCCGTTTCCGTTGCGTCGGGTGTCGATGAAGCGGTTGCTGAACAACCTGATTGGCAACGCCTTGCATCACGCGGGCAGCGGTGTCGAAGTGGCTGCTTATGTGTCCGGCGATACCAGCGCGCCGTATGTGGTGCTGAGCGTTATGGATCGTGGGGCGGGGATTGATCCGTCGGAGCTGGAGGCGATTTTCAACCCGTTTACTCGGGGTGATCGAGCCCGGGGCGGGAAGGGGACCGGGTTGGGCTTGGCGATCGTGAAGCGGATTGCTTCGATGCATGGCGGGAATGTTGAGCTGCGCAATCGGTCCGGTGGCGGGCTGGAAGCGCGGGTGCGGTTGCCGCTTGGGCTTATGTTGCCTAGAGACGCGGTGTAGCCAAGAGCCACCCCTCACCCCAGCCCTCTCCCCACAGGGGAGAGGGGGGAAGGGAGCAGATCTCCATGCATTTCAAAGCTTAAGTTCGACTTGAACTATCAGGTCGCAGTATTCCGAACAAACACCTCGGTCAGTCCCCTCGCCCCTTTGGGGAGAGGGTTAGGGTGAGGGGGCTCTTAGCCCTTGCCTTTGGTGCGCGTCATATTCGGCCCACCATTCTTCTCCAGATGCTCAATGATGATCCCCGCCACGTTCTTGCTGGTGGTGGTTTCAATCCCTTCAAGTCCCGGCGACGAGTTCACTTCCATCACCAGCGGCCCGTGATTGGAGCGCAGGATATCCACACCCGCCACCGCCAACCCCATGACCTTCGCCGCGCGCAACGCCGTCATGCGTTCTTCCGGCGTGATCTTGATCAGGCTGGCACTGCCGCCGCGATGCAGGTTGGAGCGAAACTCCCCAGGCTTCGCCTGGCGTTTCATCGCCGCGATCACCTTGTCGCCCACCACGAAACAGCGAATGTCCGCCCCGCCGGCCTCCTTGATGTATTCCTGAACCATGATGTTCTGTTTCAGGCCCATGAACGCCTCGATCACTGACTCCGCCGCCGTTGCCGTTTCACACAGCACCACGCCGATGCCTTGGGTGCCTTCCAGCACCTTGATCACCAGCGGCGCGCCGTTGACCATGGCGATCAAGTCGGGAATGTCATCCGGGGAGTGCGCAAACCCGGTGACCGGCAAACCGATCCCCCGGCGCGACAGCAATTGCAGGGACCGCAGTTTGTCCCGCGAGCGTGCGATGGCCACCGATTCATTGAGTGGAAAAACGCCCATCATTTCGAACTGACGCAACACCGCGCAGCCATAAAACGTCACCGAGGCGCCAATCCGCGGGATCACCGCATCGAAACCCTCCAGCGGCTTGCCGCGGTAGTGGATCTGCGGCTTGTGGCTGGCGATGTTCATGTAGGCGCGCAAGGTGTCGATCACCACCATTTCATGGCCACGCTCGGTACCGGCTTCGACCAGACGACGAGTGGAATACAGACGCGGGTTCCGCGACAGCACAGCGATCTTCATGCAACACCTGTGGAGGAGGTAGATACCGGGAACACCGGCTTGTCTTGTACGTATTTAATGCCCGGATTGACCACCAACTGGCCGTCAATCAAGGCTTTGGAACCGAGTAACAGGCGATAACGCATGGACTTGCGGCAGGCGAGAGTGAACTCGACCCGCCAGACCCGATCACCGAGGGCCAGGGTGGTGCTGACCACGTAACGCATCTGCGCGTGGCCGTTGGAGCTTTTGATGGTTTTCATCGTCACCAGCGGTGCTTCGCAGCGTCGGTGACGCAGTTGCACCACCGTGCCCAAGTGAGCAGTAAAGCGCACCCACTGCTCCCCGTCGCGCTCGAACGGCTCGATATCGGTGGCATGCAGGCTGGAGGTGCTGGCGCCGGTGTCGATTTTTGCGCGCAGGCCCGCGACTCCCAAATCCGGGAGCGCCACCCACTCGCGCAGACCGACAACGGTCAAATGGTCAAATGTCTTCAATAGGAATAAACCAGCGATTAATGCGTCCAGGCCTCAGGCGTTACCTGAGCCAACGCTTTGAATGCAGGTTTGGCGAACCAGTAACCTTGCATCAGAAAAATTCCACAGTCCGCCAGGAAGTCCCGTTCTCCGGCGCTTTCGATCCCTTCGGCAATGACTGTAACGTTCAGCTCCGCACAGATTGTGACAATCCCTCGAACGATAGCCTGACGAACACGATCACGGTCGACATCGCGGATCAGTGCCATGTCGAGTTTGATCAGGTCCGGTTGGAAATCAGCGAGTAGATTGAGCCCCGAGTAGCCCGCGCCGAAATCGTCGATGGCGGTCTTGAAGCCGAATTCGCGGTATTCACGCAGAATATTGGTCAAATGGCGATAGTTATCTACGTGCTGGCTTTCCAGTGTTTCGAAAATCAGCCGGTCGATGGGGAAGTTGTGTTTTTTCGCGGCTTCCAGCGTGCTGCGAATACACAGTTCCGGGCGGTACACGGCGTTGGGCATGAAGTTGATCGACAGGAGTGTCTGCATCCCTAGATTCGCCGCCCCTTCAATGGCTCGCATCCGGCAGAGCTGGTCGAAACGGTAGCGGTTGTCCTCGGTGATCTGATTGAGCACCGACAGCGCACCTTCACCGGCCAGGCCACGTACCAATGCTTCGTGGGCAAAAATCGACTGGTCTCGCAAATCGACGATCGGTTGGTAGGCGAAGGCAAAATCGAAGCCCAGTGGCTCGCTTTGCTGACAACCCTGGCACCCGCCCTGCGGCGAGGTCAATGAAGACGGAAATGTAGTCACTCGATCACTCCATGCCGGTGATCCGGCCAAGATCGCATTCTAGCTGGAGGGTCGAGTTATTGCGCCCGACAGAAACGGTAGTACAGTTCCGACTATTGGCTGAAAGAGGAATTCAAGTGGCACAAAAACAGGAAGAGGACGACAAGGTCCGTCTCGATAAATGGTTGTGGGCCGCGCGTTTTTATAAAACACGTGCCTTGGCCAAGGCGGCGATTGAAAGCGGCAAGGTGCATTGCCGGGGCGAGCGCTGCAAACCGGGTAAGGAGCCGAGGATCGGCGACGAGTTTCAGATTCGCGCAGGGTTCGAGGAGCGCACGGTGGTGGTTCAGGCGCTGTCGATCGTACGTCGTGGCGCGCCAGAGGCTCAGGCGCTCTACGCTGAAACCGACGCCAGCATCGCTAAGCGCGAGGCGGCTGCGGCCATGCGTAAGGCCGGTTCGCTGGGCGTGAGCACCGATGGCAAACCGAGCAAGAAGCAGCGACGGGATTTGTTCAAGTTTCGTGGAAGCAGTAACGACGAGTAAGACAATTGTTTCTGTGTTGCCTGTGAAGCAGCCTTCGCGAGCAGGCTCGCTCCCACAGGTATTGCGCAATCCTTGTGGGAGCGAGCCTGCTCGCGATCGAGTGCGCAGCACTCGCCTGGCCGGTGAATTTGGCGAACAACATGCGGATAAACAGCAGCACCAGCAGAATCACCCCAACCACCGCATCCAAGGGTCGCAGACTTGCAATTGCCCAAACGTGTAGCCATATCGGGTTAATTGCCAGCAGCGTGTTGGATGGGTGAAGGTGCCACTCGTCGAAAACCACCCACAGCCTCTGACCCGTAGGCCATAACCAGAGGGCCAGCAGCGCGAGAGGCAAAGAATTGCATAAAGCCAACCGGCGGAGGTTCCACCTTGCTTGGAACAAACCCGGATTGTTCTTAAAATGCCTCCCATGCTGAACATCGCGCACCCAAATGGTGCCGCAGAGGCGCAATTTCTCACTGTTTGAAATCATTTTGTCATTACTTCAGATACCCAGACCTATGACCGATTTACCGGATACCGACTACACCCAACGCTTCATCTTCGATGACAGCGACACCCGCGGCGAGCTGGTTGCGTTGGAGCGTAGCTACGCCGAAGTCCTCGCTAAACACCCGTACCCGGAGCCGGTCGCACAACTGCTCGGCGAGCTGATGGCGGCGGCATCGTTGTTGGTCGGCACCTTGAAGTTCGATGGCTTGCTGATTCTCCAGGCCCGTTCCGAAGGCCCGATCCCGCTGCTGATGATCGAGTGCTCCAGCGAGCGCGAAATCCGTGGCCTGGCCCGATACGAAGCCGAGCAGATCGCGCCGGATGCGACCCTCGCCGACCTGATGCCCAACGGTGTATTGGCGCTGACCGTCGACCCGACCCAAGGCCAGCGTTACCAGGGCATCGTCGACCTCGATGGCGAAACCCTGTCGGAGTGCTTCACTAACTACTTCGTGATGTCCCAACAAGTCGGTACGCGTTTCTGGTTGTACGCCGATGGTCGTCGCGCCCGTGGCCTGTTGCTGCAGCAACTGCCTGCTGATCGTTTGAAAGACGAAGAAGAACGCGCCGCCAGCTGGCAGCACATCACCGCGCTGGGCAGCACCCTGACCGCCGATGAATTGCTGAGCCTGGACAACGAAACCGTCCTCCATCGCCTCTACCACGAAGAGCAGGTTCGTCTGTTCGATGTGCAGAAACTACGCTTCCGTTGCAGCTGCTCCCGCGAACGTTCTGCCAATGCGCTGGTCAGTTTGGGTCTGGAAGATGCTCAGTCACTCGTGATCGAACACGGTGGCAATATTGAAATTGACTGTCAGTTCTGCAACGAACGCTACCTGTTTGACGCTGCCGATATCGCTCAATTATTCGCTGGAGCGGGTGTCGATACGCCGTCAGATACCCGTCACTAAAACGGTTCAGCGCAGGTAAATTCACTGCTTAGTGCCGGAATAACGCCGTTCTGACGGGAGGGCCCTACTATTTTTGGGCTTTTCTGGCATAATCCGGCCCACTTTTTGTCGCGGTAGTAGTGCACGACTTTCTACTACAAAACGTTTGGAGCACACTCGGCCACTGGCCGACGGGGAATCTCATGACGCAAGCCAATAACGCCGTGTACACCGATCTGAGTGTTGATGATCTGGTAAAAGAAGCTCTGAGTCGCGGTGAGGGCGAGCTTGCCGATACCGGCGCGCTGACTGTTCGCACCGGTCACCGTACCGGCCGCTCGCCAGTCGATCGTTTCATCGTTGACGAGCCGTCCACTTCGGCTTCCATCGCCTGGGGCCCGATCAACCGCAAGTTCCCGGCCGACAAGTTCGATGCCCTGTGGGCTCGCGTCGAGGCGTTCAACAACGCGCAAGAGCATTTCGTTTCCCACGTGCATGTAGGTGCGTCTGAAGACCACTACCTGGCCGTGAAGATGACCACCCAGACTGCCTGGCAGAACCTGTTTGGCCGTTGCCTGTTCATCAACCCGGAAAAGTACAACCCGGCTGGCCGTGATGAGTGGCAAGTGCTCAACGTTGCCAACTTCGAGTGTGTGCCAGAGCGTGACGGCACCAACTCCGACGGTTGCGTGATCCTCAACTTCGCTCAGAAGAAAGTGCTGATCGCCGGCATGCGTTACGCCGGTGAAATGAAGAAAGCCATGTTCTCGGTGCAGAACTATCTGCTGCCGGCTGCCGACGTGCTGCCAATGCATTGCGCCGCCAACATCGGCGAAGCGGGCGACGTGACCCTGTTCTTCGGTCTGTCCGGCACCGGCAAAACCACCCTGTCCGCCGATGAAAGCCGTTACCTGATTGGTGACGACGAGCACGGCTGGGGTGAAGGCGTTGTCTTCAACATCGAAGGCGGCTGCTACGCCAAGTGCATCGACCTGTCCGAGAAGAACGAGCCGGTCATCTGGAAAGCCATCAAGCACGGCGCAGTCCTGGAAAACGTCGTTATCGATGACGCCAAGCACGCCGATTACGCTGATGTCAGCCTGACCCAGAACAGCCGCGCCGCCTACCCGCTGGAGCACGTTGCCAAGCGTTCCGAGAAAAACCTCGGTGGTGAGCCAAACGCTGTGATCTTCCTGACCTGCGACCTGACCGGCGTGCTGCCGCCAGTGTCGATCCTCAGCGAAGAACAAGCGGCCTACCACTTCCTGTCCGGCTACACCGCACTGGTGGGCTCGACCGAAATGGGTTCCGGTAGCGGCATCAAGTCGACTTTCTCCACCTGCTTCGGCGCACCGTTTTTCCCGCGTCCGGCTGGCGAATACGCAGAGCTGCTGATCAAGCGCATCCGCGGTTTCGGCTCGAAAGTTTACCTGGTCAACACCGGCTGGACCGGTGGCGGCTACGGCGTTGGCAAACGCTTCAACATCCCGACCACTCGCGGCGTGATCGCAGCGATCCAGAGCGGCGCGTTGATCGGTGCAGAAACCGAACACCTCGACACCATCAACCTCGACGTGCCATTGGCCGTACCGGGCGTTGAGACTGGCCTGTTGAACCCACGTAATACCTGGGCTGACAAGGCTGCTTATGATGAAGCCGCTAAGGCGTTGGCTGGGTTGTTTGTTGAGAACTTCAAGAAGTTTGAAGTGAGCGACGCGATCAAGGCTGCTGGGCCGAAGTTGTAAGTGTTGGTCTTTGGTAGCTAGTTTTGAAATAGACACACACCTGCTCCACCGAAACGCCCAGTGCATGCATTGGGCGTTTTTTTTAGCTTAAGAGAAACTAACAGCGCTTCCTGCACTTAGTGGTATATGACGTTTTCTTGATGCTAGGGTTAACGTAACGCGCTTCGCTGTAGTTCGTTTTTAGTAACTGTGCTCTGTAGCATTAGCAGCTCTAAAGCTAGTTTCTTATTTCTAATCGCATTGATTTTGTGTTTTCAATACGTTCGGCGCTACTGAATTGTTCCCCTTGGCATATAAAAGCCTTGCTGTCTACTGTCAACTCTGACAGTAGACAGCGTTGGTGCGCGGTGCCTTACTTTCAGTTGAATGCCAAGACAAGTGTTTTGGTGATTTACAGGGCTGAACACGAGGGCGTAGAAATGACTGATTTTAATCTTAAGAAAACTTTTAAGTCAGGCGAGCTTGATACGGCTTATGGCGATAAAGGTATTTGTATTATTAAGGAGGATGTAATCCTTTTTGACATGGCGGAAGGGAAAAATGAATATGAAAATAGCTTCTACGTTACGGGTGCTACACGAGATTTTAGCGAAACAATGCAATATTTTTTAGCACGAATTACACCTAGTGGCATTCTGGATCCTGATTTTGCTGGAGGTAGTATCTTAGGTTCTTTTGTTGAAGGGGTGCATTCCCAGGCACTAAGTATTTCTACGCTAAACGATGGACGAATTTTGATATTGGGTGACGTGAATTATTCGTACCCAGGGCTGGCCAGATTTAACGTAGATGGAACGCCGGATAAAACTTTCGGTGACAACGGGGTAAAGGTTTTGGACTTTTTGAGCGAAAAGCGTTCTGCTGATGACCGGCTAGTCCAAGATGAATTTGGTAAAAAAGGTTATGCTCGATCTGCGTCGGACGGACTGTCGAATATCATTGTTTTTCCTGACGGATCGATGCTTATTGCGTATAGCTTTAGGTACTCAGGACGGCAGTTATTTATTAGTCTTAAAGAAAATGGTGATCTTGATGCCCGTTTTCAAGGTAAAGGCTATAGCGACATTACTATTCCCTCCCCGGCTATGATTTCTCGAATTTACGGGCTTGGTCTCCATAAAGTAAATGGAGTAGATAAATTGGTTGTCAGTGGGTACTGCAACGAATTAATCGATGGTGACTGGATGCATAGAGGGTTTTTTGCACGTTACGAGATGAATGGGGATACTGATGTTGATTTTGGAGAGCGCGGTAGCGTCATAGTTTTAGAGCCTGAAGTAGGATCTGAACTTTGGGGGCTTGATATTTTGGACGACGGAAAAATACTCGGAATAGGTAGAACTCCACCTCCTGCAATGGGTTCAGATCGCCCTCCAGCGAAGGGGTTAATAGTGCGGCTCGATGCTCGTGGTGGTTCTGATTTAAACGTAATTATTTGCAAGGAATATCAGAATGAGTGGATATCAGGTGTGACACAGAGTGATAAAAAGATGGTATTAGCTGGTTCATATTGGGGCGAGACGGGTGTGTTTGGAGTAGTTGGTCGTTACGATGAAAACGGTGAACCTGATAGCGAATTTGGTATTAATAATGATGGGATGGTGTCCTTCCCAAGCTCCGGAATGTCCAGAGTTATCGCCTTGCAAAAAGACGGCTCAATTCTCGTAGGGGGTAGCGTTTTGAATAGTGGTATAGCCACTCCTGCTGTACTCCGCTTTTTGGGTTGAGATCACAGCGGACATGTCGGGCTACTTCCTACCCGTCTTACCTCCTTTGGGTCGGAAGTATCGATAGGTGTCGTAGCCGATGAGAGGAATGGCGGATGGCCATTCCTCTCTCTGGATTCTTATTGATGGCCAGATAGACGAAACGCTGTCGCCATGTTGTCTTGTTCACGCCTCGATAAACCTAACGCGCCGGCCAGTGTTGGCCATTGGCTGACTACCTCTTGGAAACTCTCAATAATGTCTTCCGCATCAGTACGGCTGACTCGGAAGTACTCGGCCACTTCGCGAGCGAGTTCAAGATCCAGCGTGTTGTCAGAATCTGTGATGTTGAGCTTCAATCCATCGGCGTGGGCTACCGGGTTCATGTCGTAGGCATCAGACAAGCGCCATCCCCGACCGGGGTCAAGGATAAAACCATGGTTGCGCAGGTGGTCGTCGGTGTTGGAGATCAAGATGTTGAACACGATACGAGACCATAATTCGCGAAGGTCTGCGTTGGTTTCCGAGCCGTGTTCCATGAGCACTTCTGCTAACTCAAGGTAGCTGGCGCCTACCGATGCATCATCGCCGTCAACACGGTCTGTCATGGTCATGGCTGAAGCAAAATGCAGTCGGCCACCCTGTTCGGTGCGGTCGAAGCGTTTGACCATGAAGCAGTGATGATCGCTCGCGAAGCGGCGTGCAGTACCGGTCGCGACCCGCAAGCCGCAATGATTCGCCAAGGCATTTACCACCATTTCCCAGCCACCGACGTCATAGTCATCGCGAGTGCTCGGGAACTTGGCGATCCACAAATGACCATGCTCGTCAGCGACGCTGGCCTTGGGTCTGGCTCCGCCCAGTGAGCCACCGGGTGCTATCAGCATTCTCAGCCACTCGCGCCCATCGGGAGAGGTGTTGTCCGGATCGTTTTCCAGGGCACGACTTGCTTCTTCCAAGGCGCGCAACTCGACGAAGGGTGGGGCTGCCAACCCATCGCGATCATCCAGAAAATTGCCTTCGTCATTGAGCTTGTAGCGGATCGCTCCAACCCGATAGAGGTCATGAACGCCTAGAAGGAAATCTGACTCGTACAGCTTGGTGCCTTTAGGGGCCAACCCGTCACGGATGTCTCGTTCCAGCCGCCGCTTCATCAGCAATTGGCCCCATCGATCCGGGCTTGAATCGGCAAAAACGCCGAACCGGGTCTGATGTTGGCCAGGGAACTGCCGGCCCTCAAAGAGGCCGATTCGGGGATCCAGCGATGTGAAGTTCAACTCGGGATCTGCCAGAGCTGCAGTGTCGTACTCAAATTCAAACACGTTCGTGGAGCGAGCCTTTCGGGCATGGAGGAACCCAACACGCCTTGGGCCGTTCAAGGATTCCCAATCGGCATACACCGCGATCAGTGTCATTTTTTACCCGTCGTAGGTTTGGGGTTTTTCTTGGTTAACAAACTGGATAAAGAGTGAGTGTTCAAAGGGAAATCATCACCAAGGTCCGATTTAGAGGGACTTTCGAATGTCCCCGTCTCCCTGTCGCGAATAGGCGGCGATACCTTCGCTGGCGTTACGCTGCGTGCTCGTTGGCGTTTGCTGGCTGCGAGGTTTGCTCTTGGGGTTAATTGAGCGTCTTGCAGTTGGCGCCCCAGCTCATCCACTGCGGCGAGTTTGCTCAAGTCTTTCTCCAAGCCCAGCACCTGCATCACTGACAAATAAGCCCCCATTGTCACGCCTGATCCACCTGACTCTAGAGAGCGCAGTGTTGTCAGTGACATGCCAGCCCTTTCAGCAACCTGCTTGGCTGTCAGCTTGCGGCGCAACCGAGCGAGTTTGAGCCGCTCGCCAAACTCGGAGAGCAGCTTGGCTGCTGCTGGCAGGAGCGGCGCTGTTTTCTTAGCCATGTGCCATTATTCCTTCGTTTTTAGGCTTTAACTGCCAGAATAATAGCACTTATGTGGTGATTTGCTGGGCTGCCCCAACGTGTAGCAAGACTCTCTCTGCCAGTACGGCCGCTCCAGATATACGTGGGAGGCGGATTATTGAAACTGCCATTATTCCAACTCAAATCTCTAAAAACAGCCAGAATATTGCCACTTAAGCGATCGGCTAGATCTCTTCCAGAGCTTTTGTATCCCACCTTTGCAACTTGACCGCTTGGTAAAGCATGCCGATGGTCAGTGGGGCTTTGTCGCCACGGCCTTTGGCTCGACGTTTGAGGAACACATCAAACCCTTCCGGCTGAAAGTAGCGATAGGCATCGTAGTCCACGAAGTCGATCGCAAATTGTTCTTCCAGCGCTTCCATCAAATGCCGCGCATCAGCGCCGTCGCAGCCCAGGTCGAAATTGATCGAGGTGGTGAGGCTGATGGTTTTGCGTTCGGGTAGCCCGAGCTCTTCGTGCAGCAGCTGCATGAGCAAGTGCATGGTGTGGTCGTCGGGGAAGTTGGGGGCGAGGTTCATGGGGCGTCTTCTGCTTAGGGCCATATCGTGAGACGAATTAAGCCTGATTTTGCGATGTGTTGGATGTCGATCAGAGCTGCAGCATGGAGTTCGCGGGAAGGCTGGCGCTCACTCCGTACGAACTCGTTCATTTGTTGCACGCTTTCCATCAGCTCATCAAAAAATTTGCTCAAGGTTATCCCCGGGTTTTGATCGTTCCCACGCAGCGGGGGAACGATCTTCGCTCAACGTCAGGTGGGTGCTTTCCAGCCCATCATGCGTTGTTGGGCGACTTTCAGTAGGTCGCAGCCGTCCTGAGTCAACAGGTAGAGGGCGTGGGTGATATGCGGGATGTCTTCCACGTCACCGTTTTTGAAGCATTGGCAATGTAGTGTTTTGAGTAGGTCGCTGGAAGCGCGGATGCGCTGGAGGGCGGCTTCGAGGATGTCTTGCGGGTTGGCTTCTGTGTCGATGATCAGGGGCGGGGAATCGGTGAGGTTGGTTTGGAGTGGGCGGTAGCGATCGGGGAACGGGTTCAATTTATTCATAGTGAGAATTCTCAAGTGCATCAGGAGAAACCACCACCATCGTGACCAAGCGATGGGAGGCGGACTGTGTTCGGGTTGGTCAAACCGGTGAGAACTCACTTTGCCGGTACGCCCGAAGGCGTCCCGAACACAGCCACCATATAGCGTGCAGGCACTTGAGGTGCCGCAGCATACAACGGAAGCGGAATGAGTTCTCTATTCAGGTGACCAAGCCCGAGTCGCTGATTTGGCAGCGACAGCCAGAACTATAGAAACTAGTCACTGGTCGGCGATAGGCGACAAGTTGCCTTCGGTTGTAGGACCTGGATGAAGCTTTGATAGGGCGTTGCCTACGGACTTATGCCTTCCGCAATTTCTCGCGTTTGATTGCCATCAGGCGTTTGGCTTCTTCATTTGGAATGCTTGGGCGAGGGTCGTCGAGACTGGTTTGTACTTGAGCTTTGAACCATGCATCGTAGGTTGCTTTGCCGAGTTGGTGTTGAGTGTCGGGCGATTCGTTTTTCATCAGGTACACCGAGTTATCGTTCATCGCGAGCAAGCTCGCTCCCACAGGGGATTGTGGTGGAGCTCAATCAGTGGTGAGTTTCGGTAGGTGTTGGCGGGCGACTTCAAGCAATTCATTACCATCCTGAGTCAGCAGGTACAGCGCATTGACGATGTTGGGAATATCACTCGCATCCGCCTGTTTGAAGCACAGGCAATACAGTGTTTCGAGCAGGTCGCTGGCGGCGCGGATGCGTTGGCGGGCGGCGTCGAGGATTTCGTGAGGGTCGGCTTCTGTATCGATGACCAGCACGGGGGTGTCGCTGTAGCGGGATTTGAGTGGGCGATAGCGTTCTGTAAACATCGAGGTTCGTCCTGTACGAAATCGGGAGGTGGCTCCCGGCAGGCCGAGACACTGTTTTCAGCCGCGCCGCAGACTATAGAAGGGCACGGCGCCGCGCGGCAATACGGCTCCGATGGACAGGGTTTGTAGGGGTTTTAGCTGCCTTTTCGGACCGAACCTACGCGTTTCCCGAGGTTTTTTACGCCTAAACCCTTAGACGGCAAATTTCCTACGGGTTTGTCAGGCGCAACGCATCAAACCTCTGTATGGTGCGCGCCAGAATCAGTAGGACGTTTCGAAACGTCCGTCCAACGCTTAAAGGGAATTAAGTATGCAATGGCTACGTATGGCCTCGATTTTGTTGCTGTGGGCCGGGATTTTTCGCGCAGCAGGTGCTGCTGACGCCGGTAACTCGATGGTCCTGGCCAATATGGACCGCACCGGTTGGCCGGATGCGCTGACCAGTCAGGCGAGCATGGACACCGCTTTCCGTGCTGAAGTGCTGATGTTCGGCAAGGCATTGCTGGCCAGCGAAGCGCTGGACGAACAGAGCCTGAAACAACGACTGGGCGTGCAGGATGTGAAGCTCAAGTCGGTCAGGCAGGTGCGTGACGGGTTGTGGGACCGACTACTGATCACCTACCGCAGCGCCAGCCAGAACTGCGATGGTGAACCCTTCTGCCCCCGCGTGCGAAGCGTCGCTGATTTGCGTCAGTTGGCGGCAGCCTTCACCGGCGAAATCAGCCCGGCCCATGCCATTTGGGCGAGCAAGAGCCAGGTGTTCCATGAGCAAGCGCTTAATGAGCAGCTGCGAGTGGCGGTGTTGGTGCCGTAGCCTCATCGTCTGCTGACGATCGTTCGAAGCTGTATCATCCAGTATCGTTTTGGTCCCCGACCTTTTCTCGACTCGCTGCGTTTGCCGGCTAGGCTTTGGGCTTCGCAGCGGTCAACGGAGTGACAGCTTATGCACAACACCCTGGAACAGGTTTTCGGTTATCCACAGTTTCGACCCGGCCAGGAAGCGGCGGTCAGCGCGGTGTTGGCCGGGCGTTCGGCGGCGGCGATTTTCCCCACCGGCTCGGGCAAGTCCCTTTGTTACCAATTGCCAGCCTTGCTACTGCCGCACCTGACGCTGGTGGTCTCGCCGCTGCTGGCGTTGATGCAGGATCAACTGGCGTTCCTGCAGCGACACGGCATTGCCGCGGGCAGTATCGATTCGGCCCAAAGCCGCGATGACGCCAGCGACGTGATGGCTCGGGCCAAGTCTGGCGAGCTGAAGATTTTGATGATCTCCGTGGAGCGCCTGAAGAACGAGCGTTTCCGCAATTTCTTGCAGCAGGTGCCGATCTCGTTGCTGGTGGTGGACGAGGCGCACTGCATCTCGGAGTGGGGCCACAACTTTCGCCCCGACTATCTCAAGCTCCCCGACTATCAGCGTCAGTTCAACATCCCTCAGGCGCTGCTGCTGACCGCCACCGCGACACCCAAGGTGATCGCCGACATGGAGGCCAAGTTCGCCATCGCCCCCGACGATGTGGTGACCACCGGTTTCTATCGGCCGAACCTCAATCTGTTGGTCGAGCCGGTGCGCGGGCAGGACAAACGCCGACGCCTTGTCGAATGGATGAGCCAGCGTCCCGACCAGCCGAGCATCGTCTACGTCACCCTGCAGAAAACCGCCGAGCACATTGCCGAACATCTGGCCCGCAACGGTATTCAGGCGGAGGCCTATCACGCCGGTCTTCCCCACGAACAACGTGAAGCCATCCAGCGCCGATTCATGGGCGGGCAGTCCAATTGCATCGTTGCCACCATCGCGTTCGGCATGGGCATCGACAAGAGCGACATCCGCAACGTGGTGCATTTCGACCTGCCCAAATCCATCGAAAACTACAGCCAGGAAATCGGCCGCGCCGGGCGTGACGGGCAGCCGTCCGACTGCCTGGTGTTGGCCAACCGCGACAGCCTCAACGTGCTGGAAAACTTCGTTTACGGCGACACGCCTGAGCTGGATGGCATCCGCTATGTGCTCGACGAGTTGCAAGCCGCCGCGCCCGAGGGGCAGTGGGAGTTTCTGTTGGGGCCGTTGGCGGACCAAAGCAACATCCGCCAATTGCCGCTCAAGACCTTGCTGGTGCAGTTGGAACTGCGCGGAATCATTGCGCCGCGTTACGCCTATTACGCCGAATACCGCTTCAAATACTTGCAGGAACCCGAGGCTTTGCTGGCCCGTTTCGAGGGTGAGCGCAAGGACTTCGTCGCGGCGATCATCCAGACCTCGAGCCGCGCACGGACCTGGGCCACGGTGAATTTCGACGCGCTGTATCAGCAGCATCAGGCCGAGCGTAATCGCGTGGTGAAGGCGCTGGATTATTTCCAGGAAAAGGGCTGGGTCGAGCTTGAAAGCAAGCAGATGACCGAGGTCTACAGCCTGCTGCAAACCGACTTTGATGCCCAAGCCCTGAGCGAAGAGTTGCACGCCTACTTCACCCGCCACGAACAAACCGAGATCGCGCGGATTCACGCCATGCTGGATCTGTTCGCCACGGACCATTGCCTGGGTTATCGCCTGGCCGAGTACTTCGGCGATGAAAATGCGCCGCAGCAGTGCGGGCATTGTTCAGTGTGTCACGGCGATGTGGCGCGGTTGCCGACGCCACCGGAATTACCGGCGCTTGTGGATAAAAATTTCGAAGCGTTGTGCACTGACTTTATCCACAGGCATGAACAACACACCGGCAACGTGCCGTCGGCAGAGCGGGTGACGCGGTTTTTATGCGGTATCAGTGTGCCGCTGTTTACCAAGCTCAAGGCGCGTTCGATTCCAGGGTTTGCGGCGTTGGAAAATTATCCGTATGCCGAAGTCCGGATGTGGGCTGAAGACCATCTCTCAGGCTGAACTGTGACCTCTGTGGGAGCGAGCCTGCTCGCGATGACGGAGTCTGATTCAACATGGATGTTGGCTGATCGACCGCTATCGCGAGCAGGCTCGCTCCCACAGGGATTTGCAGTGATCCTGCGGGTAGATCCATCTGCTGAATGTTGCTCATCACAGGAATAAATTTCAAAAATGCGCGGTGGCTGACTATGGTGAAAGCTGTCTTTGGATCGCCAACAAGAGAACAACTATGAGCCAGACACCGTTCACTATTCAGCGCGCCGCCGTCATTGGCGCGGGCACCATGGGCCGTGGCATTGTCATGTGCCTGGCCAACGCCGGCGTCCCGGTGCAGTGGGTCGATAACAATCCACAGATGCTTGAGCAGGCGCTGGCTACCGTGGCGGACACCTACGCCCACAACGTGCGTCAGGGACGGATCGATCAGGCCGAAGCGGACGCTCGCATAGCACGGGTAACGGCGGCTGCTGACTACGCGGCGATCTGCGATGTCGATCTGGTCATCGAAGCGGTATACGAAAACCTCGAACTCAAGCAGAAAATCTTCCGTGAACTGGACGGTCTGCTCAAACCTGAAGCGATTTTGGCCAGCAATACCTCGGCGCTGGATATCGATGCCATCGCTGCGGCTACTCGCCGTCCGCAACAGGTCCTGGGTCTGCACTTCTTCAGCCCGGCGCACATCATGAAACTGCTGGAAATCGTTCGCGGTGCCCAGACTTCGCCGGCGGTGCTCGAAGCGGCGCTGGAGCTTGGCAAGCGCATGGGCAAGGTCAGCGTGGTGTCGGGCAACTGCCATGGTTTCATCGGCAACCGCATGCTGCATCCGTATGTGCTCGAAGCGCGCAAGATGTTGCTCGAAGGCGCTTATCCACATCAGGTCGATGCGGTGATGCAGGGTTTTGGTTTCGCCATGGGGCCGTTCCGCATGTACGACGTTGTCGGCATCGATCTGGAGTGGCGCGCTCGGCAGTTGGCCGGCATAGGGCAAGATGCGCCTGAGGTTCAGGTGGACAATCGTCTGTGCGAGTTGGGTCGTTTCGGCCAGAAAAGTGGCAATGGGTATTATCACTATGAGCCGGGCAGTCGCCAGGCTGAGCACGATGTTGAAGTCGATGCACTGGTGTTGAAGGTCAGCGAAGGGTTGGGCTTCCAGCGTCGCGAGATCGGGCCTGAGGAGATTCTTGAGCGCTGCTTGCTGGCACTGGTCAATGAAGGGGCGAAGATCCTCCAGGAAGGCATTGCCGAGTCGGCGCACGACATCGATCTGGTCTACCTCAATGGTTATGGTTTCCCGGCGGACAAGGGCGGGCCGATGGCATGGGCGGATCAGCAAGGGCTGGCGGATATTCACCAGCGGTTGATGGCGCTTGAGACACGGCAAGGTGATCACTGGAAGCCGGCGCGCTTGATTGGCGAGTTGGAGGCGATGGGTAAGGGGTTTTCTGAGCGCTGATTGAAGTAGTGCCTCTGATGGCCTCATCGCGAGCAAGCTCACTCCCACAGTTTGATCTTCAGTGAGCACAGATTTGTGTACGACTGAGATTCACTGTGGGAGCGAGCTTGCTCGCGATGAGTACGACGCGGTTTTCGCCTTAGACTGGCAATCCAACTCCAGGAATCGACGCTGATGTCCAACCCGATGCCCCAACGCACTGACTATCCCCACTTCCAGCCCATCACCACCCGCTGGCACGACAACGACGCCTATGGTCACGTCAACAACGTCACCTACTACAGCTTCTTCGACACGGCAGTGAACACCTACCTGATCGAAGTCGGTGGCCTGGATATCCACGACGGTGAAGTGGTGGGCTTTGTGGTGAGTTCATCTTGCGATTACTTTGCTTCCATCGCCTTTCCAGACCGGATAGAAATCGGTTTGCGGGTGGGCAAGTTGGGCAACAGTTCGGTGCAATACGAGCTGGCGGTGTTCAAGGCCGGGGAAGACGAAGCCTGCGCGGCAGGGCGCTTTGTGCATGTGTTTGTGGATCGTGCATCGAATCAGCCGGTGGCGATTCCTGCCGGGTTGCGCGGGGCGCTGGAGCGGTTGGTGGTGTGACGGGCAAAAAAAATCGCAGCCCTTGGGCTGCGATTCTTTTGATCTACCGGTAAACGAGGTGATTCAACCTCAGTCGCGATAGCGATGTTTGTGCTTGCGATGGCCATAGGCATGACCGCGCCCCGGATGGCCGTCACGGTAGTAGCGACGATCACCATGGCCACCGCGATAGGAGCGACGATCATTATCATCGTCATCACTCTTGTTGCCCATGTAGTTACCCAGCGCGCCACCGGCGCCGCCGCCTGCTGCGGAGCCGATCAGGCTGCCGGTGGTGCCGCCCATGCTGCGACCGACCACGTTACCGCCTGCTGCGCCCAACGCACCGCCAATGGCTGCTTCGCCACGGCTGCGTTTGTCTGCGCCAACTGCGCTACCACCCGCGCCGCCCAGGGCCGCGCCAATGGTGGAACCTGTACTGCCGCCTAATGACTGACCGACGACTGAGCCCAGAACCCCGCCCAATGCGCCGCCCACACCTGCTTCGGTGGTGCCGCCAGCAGAAGCGAAGCCACTGACCAGGCCAAGGGACAACAAGAGAATCGAGGAGAACTTCATTAGAGGAACCTCAAGGGGATGACGGCGCGATCCTGAGGCTGTGTCATGGTCGTGACAATCGAAATCCGACGAGTAACACGACTTGAGCACATTTCTATAAGTTACTGTTTTTTAGCCGGAACTTAAGTGTTTTTCGCCGGTCTTTAGTTACTTCGGATAGGCCGTTTTTATGCAAAAACGGCCTTTTTTGTGGGTGTTAGGAAAGCGATTGATCCGGAAGATTCATTGAATGTTCCACCGCTATCGCGAGCAGGCTCGCTCCCACAGTGGATTTGTGTTCAACGCAGATCAAATGTGGGAGCGAGCCTGCTCGCGAAGGGGCCAGACCTGCTACCGCGTTAAGCCGACTTCGCCATAATCAACCCGGTTTCACTCGCCGCTTCCAACCGGATCGCCACAAACTTCGATGTCGGCGTATGGCTGCCATCCCCGATGCTTTCCAGGGGCACCAGCGGATTCACTTCCGGGTAGTAAGCCGCCGCTTGCCCGGCAGGGATATCAAACGCCAGCAGCGTAAAGCCCTTCACCCGACGCTCACGGCCATCATCCCAGATCGAAACGATGTCAGCCTTCTGCCCCGGCTTGAACCCCAGGCGAATGATGTCGGCTTCGTTGACGAACAACACATCACGCTGACCTTTCACGCCGCGATAGCGGTCATCAAGCCCATAAATCGTGGTGTTGTACTGATCGTGAGAGCGCATTGACTGCATGATCAGGTCCGGTAATACGCCGGTGGCGCGAGTGCGTTCGTGCACCAGATCTTTAGGCAGGACGTTCGGACGGAAATTGGCGCGCCCCGACGCGGTATTCCAGCGGCGAGCACCGGCGCTGTTGCCGAGGTAGAACCCGCCCGGATTCTGGATCTTCTCGTTGAAGTCCTTGAAACCCGCAATGGTGTCGGCGATCAGGTCGCGGATGCGCCGGTAATCGGCCACCAGCCAGTTCCAGTCCACCGGTTTGCTGCCCAGGGTCGCGGCGGCGATGCCGGCAATGATCGACGGCTCAGAGCGCATCTGGTTCGACAGCGGCTGCAACTGGCCGTTGGAGGCGTGAACCATGCTGAACGAGTCTTCGACGGTCACCGCTTGCGGGCCTTCGGTCTGGATGTCGATGTCGGTGCGGCCCAGGCACGGCAGGATCAACGCGTCTTTACCGTGCGCCAAATGGCTGCGGTTGAGCTTGGTGCTGATTTGCACGGTCAGGTCGCAGTTGCTCAGGGCCTGGAAGGTCCGTGAGCTGTCCGGGGTGGCTTGGGCGAAGTTACCACCCAGACCGATAAAGACTTTCGCGCGGCCGTCGGCCATGGCATGGATCGCCTCGACCACGTTGTGACCGTTTTCACGCGGCACCTTGAACTTGAAGCGACGCTCCAGGGAATCGAGGAACGCCACCGGCGGACGCTCGTTGATGCCCATGGTCCGGTCGCCCTGTACGTTACTGTGGCCGCGCACCGGGCACAGACCGGCGCCGGGCCGCCCGATGTTGCCGCGCAGCAACATCAGGTTGGCGATTTCCTGGATGGTCGCCACCGAATGGCGATGCTGTGTGATGCCCATCGCCCAGCACATGATCACGTTCTTGCCTTTGGCGTACATCCGCGCCGCTTGCTCGATTTCAACCAGCGTCAGTCCGGATTGCTCGACGATCTGCTCCCACGAGGTGTCGTCGACGATGCCCAGGTATTCCAGCACGTTGACACTGTGTTCATTGAGGAAGTCGTGGTCGAATACGGCAGGCTCGCCCGCCTTCTGTGCGTCACGCTCCCACTGCAGCAGGAACTTGGCCATGCCGCGCATGATCGCCATGTCGCCGCCCAATGCCGGGCGGAAGTACGCGGTGTTGGTCGGCTTGTCGCCGTTGGTGAGCATTTCGATCGGGTGTTGCGGGTGCTGGAAGCGTTCCAGGCCGCGCTCCTTCAAAGGGTTGATGCATACCACCTGAGCGCCGCGTTTCACCGCTTCGCGCAACGGTTCGAGCATCCGTGGGTGGTTGGTGCCAGGGTTCTGACCCCAGACAAAAATCGCGTCGGCGTGTTCGAAGTCGTCGAAGGTGACCGTGCCTTTACCAACGCCGACACTTTGCGCCATGGCCACACCGCTGGCCTCGTGGCACATGTTCGAGCAATCGGGGAAGTTATTGGTGCCATAGGCGCGCACGAACAATTGATACAGGTACGCCGCTTCGTTGCTGGCGCGGCCCGAGGTGTAGAACTCGGCCTGATCCGGGCTCGACAGGCCCTGCAAATGTTTGGCGATCAAGGAGAACGCAGCTTCCCAGCTGATCGGCTTGTAGCGATCGGTTTCGGCGTCATAGCTTAATGGCTCGGTCAGACGACCCTGATATTCCAGCCAATAGTCACTTTGTTCCAGCAACGAACTGACGCTGTGTTTAGCAAAGAACGCACCGTCTACACGGCGCTTGGTCGCTTCCCAGTTCACTGCTTTGGCGCCGTTCTCGCAGAACATCACCATGCCCTTTTCCGGAGAATCGCCCCAGGCGCAACCGGGGCAGTCGAAGCCGCCGTTCTGGTTGGTCTTGAGCATTATGCGGAGGTTTTTCAGCGCGTTATCGCTGGTCAACCAGGCCTGGGCGACGCTGATCAGCGCGCCCCAGCCACCGGCTGGGCCTTTGTAGGGCTTGTAGCGGGGGACGGGTTTCTGGTCGGCTTGACGATGTTGACTCACGCTTGGTTCTCCGTCGCAGGGCTGTAGACCCGCGGCGCACTTTTCTGCGGCAGGTGGATGAGATTGAGGTTGTGACGACGGGCCCATTGCACGGCAAGGCCCGTGGGCGACGACAGGCTGACCAAGGTTTGGATGCCTGCGCGCAACACTTTCTGGATCAATTCGAGGCTGCAACGGCTGGTGACAATCGCCAGCCCGCCGGTGGTCGGGATCTTCTGGCGAATCAGCCCGCCGATCAGCTTGTCGAGTGCGTTGTGTCGGCCGATGTCTTCGCGGCCCAGCAGCAGTTCGCCTTGACTGTTCATAAACACGGCCGCGTGCACCGCGCCGGAGTACTGGCCAAGAGGCTGGAACGCACCGATGCGCTGACGCAAACCATCGAGCCATTCGGCGGGCGGCAAGGGTGCGCCGGGCAACACCTTGAGATCTGGCAATGCCTGTTCCACGGCTTCCACACCGCAGAGTCCGCAACCGCTGGTGCCAGCCATTTGCCGACGCTGTTGCTTGAGGTTCCAGAAGGCGCGGTTGGCGATGGTGACTTGCGCGTACTGCGCCGACCCGGAGCCGCTGAGTTGCAGGTCATAAATGTCGGAAGCGTCTTCGATGATGCCGCTGCCGAGGCTGAAGCCGACGATGAAGTCTTCAAGATCGGTCGGCGTCACCAACATGACCGCCTGACTGATGCCGTTATAAGCGATCGCCAACGCGACTTCTTCGGCCAGCGCGGTGCTGGCTGATTCGGTGTCTTGAAGGTCGCAGTAACTGTACGTCTGGCTTGCGGCGGGCGCTGGCGTTTCGAGGGCTGGCGCCGCGCAGGCAGGGCGCTTGGCGTTCATGAGGTATCACCGACGGTTTAGGCTGCTTTAAGCCTAGGCGCGTCAACTTGTCGCGTCTAATCGCTAATACTGATCTACCGATAGATGGCGTCGATCAAGAGCTCGGCAGCGATTGCTGAAGTATCGCGAAACAGGCTTCCGCGAGCGCCGAACGCGGGGCGCTACGGCGCATGATCAGCCCCAGCCGGGCGAGGGTTTGAGCATTTTCGATGGGTTGCAGGCGCAAATGATCGGTGAGTTTCTCCAGGCCTCCGTCCAGCGGCATCACGGCGCAGCAGAATCCACCATGCACCGCTTGTAACAATTGGTGGACGGCATCGGTCTGCAGCAACGGCTGCGGCGTCAGGCCACGACTGTGAAAGTTATGGTCAATGGACTGCCGAAAATGCATGCCGCTGGTGAGCATGCCCAGCGGCAGTTCGATCAGCGATTCCCAACTCAGCGGCGCCTCGCCGAAACTGAAGAAGCGCTGGTCGTAGAGCAGGCCCATGCGGGTTTCGCTGAACGCCAGGGAATCGAAGCGTTCGCCGTCCAGTCGCTCCAGGTAGGAAACACCGAGGTCGAGGCGATTGTTTGCCAGTTGTTCGAGGATCTGTTCAGAACTCAGGGCCGAGAGTTCGAAGCGCAGGTTCGGGTGTTCGGCGTGCAAGCGTTGCATCAGCGGCAGCGGATCGAAGCTCGACAGCGGCACCACGCCCAGACGCAACGTACCCACCAGATTGCCGCGACAGGCAGCCGCCTCGGCCTGCAAGCCGTCGTAGGCCGCCAGCACGGTGCGCGCCCACGCCAGCACCCGTTCACCCGGTGCGGTGAAACCTTCGAAGCGCTGCCCGCGATTGACCAGCGGCAACTCGAGTTCTTCTTCGAGGCTGCGCAGGCGCATGGACAGGGTCGGCTGGGTGATGTGACAACGCGCAGCGGCCTGGCCGAAATGCCGGGTTTCGTCGAGGGCGATGAGGAATTTCAGTTGCTTGATGTCCATCTTCGCTCCAGGGCGCGGGAAGGTTCGGATTCTAGCGCTTGGGGGGAAGCGGCGTCATTGGTCGGGTTGGAACCGCAAGTGACAGCCTTGGTCTAGGCTTTTGCGTCTGGAACCCAAAACCCAAGGAGAGTGCACCATGAGTATTTTTAGCTTTGTGAAAGAAGCAGGCGAAAAACTTATCGATCTGCTGACGCCAGGCAACGCCAATGCCAGCGAGCAGTTGAAGGAACACATCAGCAAGGTCGGCCTGGGTAATCCGAATGTGCAGGCGACGGTGGATGGCGACAAGGTCACCGTGACGGGTGAAGTCGGCAGTCAGGAAGAGAAGGAAAAAATCCTGCTGGCGGTGGGCAACATCGCGGGTGTCGGTAGCGTGGATGATCAGATCACGGTGACCGGACCGGTGGTTGTGGCCGCGAAGTTTGTGACGGTCGAGAAGGGCGACACCCTCAGCGCGATTTCCTTGCGCGTGTATGGCGATGCCAACAAGTATCAAAAGATCTTCGAGGCCAACAAACCGATGCTCAAGGACGTGAACAAGATTTATCCGGGGCAGTCGTTGCGGATTCCTGAGTAAGGCTCAAGACCGCTTTCGCGAGCAGGCTCGCTCCCACATTGATCTTCAGTGAACACATCATTTGTGTACGACGCAGATCCGTGTGGGAGCGAGCCTGCTCGCGAAGTAGGCGACTCGGTTTCAGAGTCCGGTAATCAACTCCCGATAATCCCCCACCGCCGCAAACTCCGCCGTGTCCTTCGGCCCTTTACGGCTGTCCGGCTCACGCACGGCCAACAAATGCGCCACACCAAAATTCCGCGCGCTACGCAGGATCGGCAACGTATCGTCGATAAACAGACTGCGCGCCGGGTCGAAATCGATGTCCGCCTGCAACGCCTCCCAGAACTGCGGATTCTCTTTGGGGAAACCGTAATCATGTGAGCTGATCAATCGCTCGAAGTACGGCGCCAGTTCGATTCTTTCCAGCTTCAATGACAACGAATCGCGATGTGCATTGGTGATCAACACCACGCGCTTGCCGGCTTGTTTGATCGCCGCCAGAAAAGTGTCCGCATCCGGACGCAGGGCAATCAAATGAGCGGTTTCCAGTTTCAATTCGCGCACCGGCAGTTTGAGCTCGGTGCTCCAGAAATCCAGGCAATACCATTGCAACTGGCCGGCGTTGCTTTCGAAAAGCGGCTGCAATTCCATCTCGGCCATGGCCCGACTCACCCCGTGCAACTCGGCGTAACGCTGGGGCAGGTGTTCCATCCAGAAATGGTTGTCGTAATGCAGGTCCAGCAGCGTGCCGTCCATATCCAGCAGTACGGTGTCGATGTCGCGCCAGGGCAGCAGGGACATAAAAAACTTCTCCAGCGGTAAAAAAGATATCCGAGGTAAACAATCAGGATAGGCCGGGTATAGTAACGCGTTCACGCCAAGGAGCTTTTCATGCGCCAGAAACCCACCATCCTCGCCCGCGAGATCGTCGCCACCAGCCGTTTGTTCTGCGTCGAAGAGCTGAAGTTGCGCTTTTCCAATGGCGTGGAGCGCACGTATGAGCGACTGGTGGGCAAGGGCGCCGGTTATGGCGCGGTGATGATTGTGGCGATGCTGGATGCGGACCACGCGGTACTGGTTGAAGAGTATTGCGGCGGCACCGATGAATACGAGCTGTCCTTGCCCAAAGGCCTGATCGAGCCGGGCGAGGACGTGTTGGCGGCGGCCGAGCGGGAGCTCAAGGAAGAGGCCGGGTACGGCGCGCGGCAACTGGAGCATTTGACTGAGTTGTCGTTGTCGCCCGGTTACATGAGCCAGAAGATCCAGGTGGTGTTGGCCACCGATCTGTATGAAGAAAGCCTTGAAGGCGATGAGCCCGAGCCGATGGGCGTGGACAAAATCAACCTGCGTGAGTTGTCGGCCCTGGCCCAGAACCCGCGATTCACTGAGGGCCGTGCATTGGCAGCGCTGTATCTGGCCCGTGATCTACTGACTCAGCGTGGAGTGTTCCAGCCATGATTTTCCCCCATCCGTTGATGGCGCCTGTTGTTGAACTGGCGCTGAAAGCCGGTGAAGCGATTCTGCCGTTTTGGCGTGCCAACGTCGCCGTGACTGCGAAATCCGATGATTCTCCGGTGACGGCCGCCGACATGGCCGCTCACCATCTGATCCTGGCCGGGCTGACGGCGCTGGACCCGAGCATCCCGGTGCTGTCCGAAGAAGATGCCAACATTCCCCTGAGCGTGCGCACCGAGTGGCAGCGTTGGTGGCTGGTGGACCCGCTGGACGGAACCAAGGAATTCATCTCCGGTAGCGAAGAATTTACCGTCAACATCGCGCTGATCGAGCAGGGACGAGTGGTGTTTGGCGTGGTGTCGATGCCGACCAACGGGCGCTTCTACGTCGGTGGTGCGGGTCTGGGCGCGTGGCGTGGCGATAAAGACGCAGAGCCTTTGCCGATTCACGTTCGCGAGGTTCCTGCTGAGGGTGAAGCGTTTACCGTGGTTGCCAGTCGTCGGCATTCAAGTCCTGAGCAGGAGCGCCTGCTGGCCGGGTTGAGCGACAGTCTCGGTGAGCTGCAATTGGCCAATATCGGCAGTTCGCTGAAGTTCTGCTTGTTGGCGGAAGGGGCGGCGGATTGTTATCCGCGGTTGGCGCCGACGTCGCAGTGGGACACGGCTGCGGCACAAGGCGTGCTGGAAGGAGCGGGCGGTGAGGTGCTGGATTTGAGCGGTGCGCCGTTCAGTTATCCGGCGCGTGAGTCGTTGTTGAATGCATTTTTTCTGGCGCTGCCGGCGAAGGCTGCGTGGCGCGAAAAACTGCTGGCGTTGGCGCAGAGCTGATCGTTCGGATTCAAGAACCACCCCTCACCCCAGCCCTCTCCCCACAGGGGAGAGGGGAAAGGGAGCCGATCTCCATGCTTTTCAACACCTGAGTTCGACTCGGACGCTCAGGTCGATGTAGCTCCAAAAAACACCTCGGTCAGTCCCCTCTACCCTCTGGGGAGAGGGTTAGGGTGAGGGGTGGTTCTCAAGCCCTACCGATGCAACACGTACTGCCCGGTAAACCTCACTGCATCGTCATTACTGTCCGTATTTACGATCCGAGAATGCAGTGTCAACCGCGCTCTCCCATACCGCTTATACATCGCCAAGAACTTCTTCCACACCGCCGCACTCGGCGCATGGCAAATCGCTGTCGCGTCCATGGTCACCGGCAGCGGATAGCTGATCTGTCCTTCCTGAATCACGATGTGCCCGCCTTCAACCCCTTCTTCACGCAAACGCAGATGCAACCAACCCCAACCGGCCAGCACGGCGCCGCAATACAGGCTGCCGCCGAACATGGTGCTTTTATGATTGACGTTGGCCTCCAGCGGCAAGTGCAGGCGCAGTTGCTGGTCGTGCCAATCGAGCACTTTGAGGCCCATATCCCGCGTTAGGGGAATGTCGCGATGGAGGACTGATTCCAGATGACGGCTGTCGCGGCTCATGCACGGATCTCTTGTTTGAAGATGATGAATTGACGGTAGCTCAATCGAGTTCGTCGGTGTGGCTGCTGCCACCGTCGGCGAAGTTCAGCCCGTGCTTGCGCAGTTTGTCGTGCAAGGTCTTGCGTGGGATGCCAAGGGCTTCGGCGAGGCTGCGCACCGAGCTGTGAGAACGCGCCAGTTCGGCGGCGATCAAGCTCTTCTCGAAGTTTTCCACTTGTTCGCTGAGACCGCCGCTGACCACTTCGACCGTCATGCCGACAGCGCCATCCGGTGCGTTATTGTCCAGGGCCAGTTCCAGGCCCAGGGCAAAACGTTCGGCGGCGTTCTGCAATTCCCGCACGTTACCCGGCCAGGTGTGGCGCAGCAGCAGCGCGCGTTGTCCCGGTTGCAACTCGTGGGGTGGCAAACCGTGGCGAGCGCTGGCTTCGTCGGCAAAGTACTGGAACAGCATCAGCGCATCTTCGCCGCGCTCACGCAGCGGCGGAATACGCAGCGGTGCGACGTTCAGGCGGTAATACAAGTCGGCACGGAAGCGGCCCTGATCGGCGGATTGACGCAGGTCTTCCTTGGTCGCAGCGATGATGCGGATGTCCAACGGGATCAGCTGATTACCGCCCAAGCGCTCGACGACCCGTTCTTGCAGCAAACGCAGCAATTTCACCTGCACATCCAGACTCATGCTTTCGATTTCATCGAGGAACAACGTGCCGCCATTGGCGAATTCGAACTTGCCTATGCGACGTTTTTGCGCGCCGGTAAACGCACCGGGCTCGTGACCGAACAACTCGCTTTCTACTACCGACTCGGCCAGGGCGCCGGCGTTGATTGCTACAAACGGACCGTTACGACGGCCCGACAGATCGTGCAATGCACGTGCGACAACTTCTTTACCGGCGCCGGTTTCGCCAAGGATCAGCACATCGGCCTTGGTCGCCGCCAATGCACCGATCTGCTCGCGCAGGCGCAGCATCGGCGCCGATTGCCCGACCAGCCGGGTGCTCAGCTCATTGCGATCGCTCAGGGCCAGACGCAGGCTGCGGTTGTCCAGCACCAGTCGGCGCAAGGCCAATGCGCGGCGCACGCTGTCGAGCAGGGCGTCGCTGGCGAAAGGTTTTTCCAGAAAGTCATAAGCCCCGGCGCGCATCGCTTGCACCGCCAGCGGCACATCGCCGTGGCCGGTGATCAACAGCACTGGCAAATCCGGGTCCTGGGCATGGAGTTCCGTCAGCAGTTCGAGGCCGTCCATGCCCGGCATGCGGATGTCACTGACCACCACGCCGGGCCAGTCGCGTTCCAGTTGCGCGGCCAGGCCTTTGGCTTCAGCGAGGGGCAGGATTTTCAGGCCGGCGAGGTCCAGAGTCTGGCTCAGGGCCTGTCGCAGGTGCGGATCGTCGTCGATCAGCACGACCTGGATGCGGTTGTCGATGGTCATGCACTTCGGTCCTCGGACGGTTGCAGGCTCACACCCGGTGCGCCTGCCCGCAACTTCAGGGTAATCAGGGCGCCACCTTCCTTGTGGTTGGAGAACGACAGTTCACCACCGAAGGCGCGCATCAGGGTTTCGCAAATCGCCAGCCCTAACCCAAGCCCCTGAGTGCGGGTCTTGGTGGTGTAGAAGGGCTCGCTGGCGCGGCCAAGTGCCTCCAGGCAGAACCCGGGGCCATTGTCGCGAATGTACAAATTGACGCCGTCGGCAGTGGATTGGGCACTCAACCAGAGCTTACGCGGCGGGCCTTTTTCCGTCAGGGCGTCCAGGGCGTTGGCCAGCAGATTGCCGAGCACCTGGCGCAGGCGGGTTTCCCCGGCCTCGACCCACAGGGTGGCGGCCGGCAAGTCGCGGATCAGCTCGACCTCCATGCTGCGTCGACGCTTGGCCAGCAGTGCCAGCGCATCGTCCAGCGCCGGTTGCAGGGCGACGCTTTCCGGAGCGTGGCGATCGCGCCGGGCGAAGGCGCGCAGGTGGGCGATGATCGAGGCCATTCGCCCGGTCAGTTCGCTGATCAGCTTGAGGTTGCCGCGCGCATCCTCAGTGCGCTGATGATCGAGCAGCACCTCAGCGTTTTCTGCGTAGCTGCGGATCGCCGCCAGCGGTTGATTCAATTCGTGGCTGATGCTCGCGGACATGGTGCCAAGGGCTGACAGTTTACCGGCCTGCACCAGATCATCCTGAGCGCGAACCAGCTCTTGCTGGGCCTGTTCGCGTTCCAGCACTTCCTGTTTCAGTCGACGGTTGAGGCCTTCGAGGTCGCTGGTCCGCTCGGCTACCCGGCCTTCCAGCTCGCGACGGGCCTTGGCTTCGAAGGCGATTCGTTCGAGGTAATGACGGCGTCGCTGCATCATCAGCCCCAGCAGCAACATCAACACCAACAATGTCGCGCCGCCGATGGCGACGACCGTGCGCACCGGGCGATCGATCAGGGTGCGTGGGGCGAGGATGCTGACGTTCCAACCGGTTTCTGCGATTGGCTGGGTTTGTGTCAGCCAGGCGTTGGGATTGAGCCGCAATGGTTTGGGATCGCGGGTCGGATAAGGTTGAATCGCGGTGATTGCCTTTCTTTCCTCTTCGCCCAACGGGCGGGTCGAGCGGAATCGCCACTCAGGCCGCGACGTGAGAATGACCACGCCGTTATGGTCCGTCAGCAGCAGTTGTTCCGGGGTTTTGCCCCAGAGGCTTTCGGTGTGGTCCAGGTCGACCTTGACCACCAGCACGCCGATGATCTTTTCGCCACTACGCACGGCGGCGGCGAAGAAATAGCCACGCTTGGCCGATGTCGTGCCCAAACCGAAAAAGCGCCCAAGCCGCCCGGCCATGGCTTCACTGAAATACGGCCGGAAGGAAAAATTACGCCCGACAAAACTGTCGTGTTTGTCCCAATTGGACGCGGCGAGGGTCTTGCCCGTGGTGTCCATCAGGTACATGACTTCGGCGCCAGTCTGGGCGCTGATGTTTTTCAACAAGCGATTGGCGTTGCCCTGAGTGACGCCATCGTCGGGCGCGCCGAGGACGGCTCGCAGGGCCGGCAGATCACCGAGGATTTGCGGCAATACTTCATAGCGGTGCAGGGTACCCAGCAGGTTGGCGACGTAAAGGTCGAGGGTCTGACGGTTCTGCCCGGCCAGTTCACTGCGGTAGTAACGCTCGGCCAGATGCTGCAGCGGCCACAGCAACGGCGCCAGGCACAGCGCGAGCAGGGCCAGGCTGCGCCAGCGGGGTCTGCGGGGAAGGGTCGGAGTCATGAGCATCGAGCGCCTGTGGGTACAGGCGCATTATGCCTAGGCTTGCGGGCGCAGTCTGCGCGCCGTGGGTCAGGCACGCCTGCACGGCGAAGATTCAGACGGTGCTTCAGGAAAAGACGTCAGCGTCCTTGAAGAACGCGGCGACCTGATCTTTGCCGGACAGTTGTGGCGCTTCGTCCAGTTGCCAATCAATGGCCAGGTCCGGGTCGTCCCAGCGAATGCAGCGCTCGGCGGACGGGGTGTAGTAGTCGGTGGTTTTGTAGAGGAATTCGGCGAACTCGCTCAACACCACGAAACCGTGGGCGAAACCCTCAGGGACCCAGAGTTGGCGATGGTTCCCGGCGGACAGACGCACGGCCACCCATTTGCCGAAATGTGGCGAACTGCGGCGAATATCCACCGCCACGTCGAGTACTTCACCGACTGTGACGCGAACCAGTTTGCCTTGAGTGTTTTCCAGCTGGTAATGCAGGCCGCGCAATACGCCTTTTTGCGAGCGGGAATGGTTGTCTTGAACGAAATTCGTCTCCAGGCCAGTCGCTTCTTTGAAAGCCTTGGCATTGAAGCTTTCATAGAAGAAACCACGTTCGTCACCAAATACCCGGGGTTCGATGATCAGAACACCGGGCAGGTCGGTGGTGACTACGTTCATGGTCTTACTCCAGCAATAGGCGTCGATG
The DNA here is from genome assembly GCF_059695775.1 of Pseudomonas sp. LBUM1666. NCBI lineage: Bacteria > Pseudomonadati > Pseudomonadota > Gammaproteobacteria > Pseudomonadales > Pseudomonadaceae > Pseudomonas > Pseudomonas sp. LBUM1666. The sequence goes on from NZ_CP166789.1 coordinate 273,372, forward strand.
GGCGACATTCTTGCGCAAAGTAGAGGTTGGGGCGAGTGGCGTGTGTTTTTTCCTTATCCGTTCAATGATTCTGTCGAACCTCCGGTGGGTTTCAGGCAGGCGAAGGGGTTGCGTATCGCCCCAAGCAGTGGCGATATAGGCGCCTAATAAAATTTCAGGGGTCGTTGTATGCCACTCGCCACGTTGATTCATCGCGCCAGTTTGCCCAGCCCGCAAGTGTCTGCGGAGCAAGCGCTTGAGCTGCTGAAGGGACATTACGGGCTGAGTGGAAGGTTGCAGGCCCTCGGCAGCCAACAGGATCTTAACTTTCGGGTCGACAGCGACCAGGGGCGTTTTGTCCTGAAAATCTGCCGTGGCGACTACTCGGCGCTGGAGCTGCATGCCCAGCACGCCGGGCTCAAGCATTTGGGTGAACACCCCGATGTGCATGTGCCGCGAGTGATTCCCGCCAAAAACGGTGCAGACCTTCTCTCCCTGGAAGTCGGCGGCCAACCGGTGCATGTGCGCTTGCTCGATTACATCGAAGGCCAGTCGCTCACACACCTGGATCATCTGCCCGGTTCAGTGGTGGCCGGTTTCGGTCGGCTCTGCGGTGAAATGGATCTGGCGCTGGCGGGTTTCGACCATCCGGGCCTTGAGCGCACCCTTCAATGGGATGCCCGTCACGCCAACGCGTTGATCGCCCATTTGCTGCCGATCATCAAGGATGACCAGCAACGTCGGTTGATCGCCGATGCGGCTGAACAGGCCGAACGTCATTTGCAGCCGCTTGTGGATAAGCTGCCGGTGCAGGCCATCCACATGGATATCACTGACGACAACGTGGTGTGGCAGCGAGATTCGCAACGCCAGTGGCAATTGCAGGGTGTGATCGATTTCGGCGACCTGATCCGTACCTGGCGCATTACTGATCTGTCGGTGACCTGCGCGGCGCTGCTGCACCACGCTGATGGCGATCCGTTCTACATTTTGCCGGCGGTTCAGGCCTATCACGCTGTCAATCCGTTAACGCATGAAGAGCTACTGGCGCTCTGGCCACTGATCGTCGCCCGTGCGGCGGTGTTGGTGCTCAGCGGCGAGCAGCAGGTCAACATTGATCCGGGCAACGAATACAGCCGCGACAACCTCACCCACGAGTGGGAGATTTTCCGCGTCGCTACATCGGTGCCGTTGGCGTTGATGGAAGCGGCGATCCTTACCTCGGTCGGCCAGAATCTGCCGGGCATCGGCAGCGAAGGCTTCGCGCCGCTGCTGCCGAGCCTGGTGGGGCGTGAGTTTGCGTTGATCGATTTGGGTGTGCTCAGTCCGCATTTTGAGGCCGGCAACTGGGAGCAGGAGGGGATCGATCAGCGGCTGCTGACCGAAGCTGCCGCGGCTCACGGTTTGGCGGCCAGTCGTTATGGGCAATATCGCTTGTCCCGCACCCGGCCGGACAGCGCCACTGAGCCGGACACGTGCCCATTGCACGTCGAATTGCGAGTGCCCCACGGCACGGCGGTCGAATCGCCGTTCGCCGGGGTGGTGCATCAGCCGGCGGCAGGCGTGCTGCAATTGGATGGCCCTCAACTGAGTGTGCGGTTGTGGGGCGTGACGCCGTCGCTGCACACGGGCGCAGCGCTGGTCAAAGGCCAGGTGCTGGGTTCGGTCAGCGGGCCACTGATCGTGCAGTTGTGCCGAGGCGCTTCGTCCAATGCGCCCTTGTTTTGCACACCGTCTCGCGCCGCGGCCTGGCAAGCATTGTGCCCGTCACCGGCGGTGCTGCTGGGACTGGCCTGTGACGCCGAAGAGGAACTCGATTCGCAGACGTTGCTGGCGCGCCGTGATGCCAGTTTCGCCCGTACCCAGAAGCATTATTACGTCGACCCACCGCGCATCGAACGCGGCTGGCGTAATCACCTGATCGACATGCAGGGCCGCTCCTACCTCGACATGCTCAACAATGTCGCGGTGCTTGGCCACGGTCATCCGCGCATGGCCGCTGTCGCCAGTCGTCAGTGGTCGCTGCTCAACACCAATTCCCGATTCAACTACGCAGCGGTTGCCGAGTTTTCTGAGCGCTTACTGAAGTTGTCGCCGGACTCCATGGACCGGGTGTTCCTGGTCAACAGCGGCAGCGAGGCCAATGACCTGGCAATCCGCCTGGCATGGGCCTACAGCGGCGGTCGCGACATGCTCAGCGTGCTAGAGGCCTATCACGGCTGGACAGTGGGCGCGGACGCGGTCTCGACCTCGATTGCCGATAACCCGAAGGCCTTGAGCAGCCGTCCGGACTGGGTGCATCCGGTCACCGCGCCGAATACTTATCGCGGCGAATTCCGTGGACCGGATAGCGCGCCCGACTACGTGCGCAGCATCGAACACAACCTGACGAAAATCGCCGAGCAGAAACGTCAGCTGGCCGGTTTCATCTGCGAACCGGTGTACGGCAATGCTGGCGGTATCTCATTGCCGCCTGGGTATTTGAAGCAGGTTTATGCGCTGGTTCGCGCTCAGGGCGGTGTGTGTATTGCTGACGAAGTGCAGGTCGGTTACGGCCGCATGGGCAACTTTTTCTGGGGCTTCGAAGAGCAGGGCGTGGTGCCGGACATCATCACCATGGCCAAAGGCATGGGCAACGGCCAGCCGTTGGGCGCGGTGATCACTCGCCGGGAAATCGCCGAGGCGCTGGAGGCCGAGGGTTACTTCTTCTCGTCGGCCGGCGGCAGCCCGGTCAGTTGCCAGATCGGCATGGCGGTGCTGGATGTGATGGAGGAAGAAAAGCTCTGGGAAAACGCTCAGGTTGTGGGCGGGTATTTCAAGGAGCGGCTTGAAGCGCTGATCGATATTCATCCGCTGGTGGGCGCGGTGCATGGTTCCGGCTTCTATCTGGGCGTCGAGTTGATCCGCAATCGCGAAACCCTGGAACCGGCAACCGAAGAAACCACGGCGCTGTGTGATCGATTGCGCGAGCTGGGAATCTTCATGCAGCCGACCGGCGATTACCTGAACGTCCTCAAGATCAAACCGCCGATGGTGACCTCGCGTCAGAGCGTGGATTTCTTCGTGGACATGCTGTCGAAGGTGCTCGCAGAGGGACTGTAAACACCAACCCTGTGGGAGTGAGCCTGCTCGCGATTGGGCAGGATCAGTCGACATCCATGTTGAATGTTCGACCGCAATCGCGAGCAGGCTCACTCCCACATTGGTACGGTGTTAATTCGATAGATATCGGCTTTTTAGCAAAAAAATATGACAGAAGGTTTGCTGTAGGCTTCTAAAGCCGATTTTTATCGGTTATAAAGTCGCCGCTGCCCCGGTGTGGACTCACCACGCCCGGTGCTTCCCATTTCTGTCATTGGTCGATGCCACACTCGACCCTCAAGCAATTGCCCCGGAGATGATTCATGAGCCGTATCGTTACCGTCGCCGCCACCCAAATGGCCTGTTCCTGGGACCTTGAAGCCAACATCGAGACCGCTGAGCGGCTGGTCCGTGAGGCCGCGGCGCAAGGCGCGCAGATCATCCTGATCCAGGAGCTGTTCGAGGCTCCGTACTTCTGCCAGAAGCCGAACCCGGATTACCTGCAGCTGGCCACGGCCGTTGAAGACAACGTCGCCATCAAGCACTTCCAGAAAGTCGCCAAAGAACTGCAAGTCGTTTTGCCGATCAGCTTCTACGAACTGGCGGGCCGCGCGCGTTTCAACAGCATCGCGATCATCGATGCCGACGGTTCCAACCTCGGGATTTATCGTAAAAGCCATATCCCGGACGGCCCTGGCTACCACGAAAAGTACTACTTCAATCCGGGCGATACCGGTTTCAAAGTCTGGAACACCCGTTACGCGAAAATCGGCGTGGGCATCTGCTGGGACCAGTGGTTCCCGGAATGCGCCCGCAGCATGGCGTTGTTGGGCGCGGAAATTTTGTTCTACCCGACCGCCATCGGCAGCGAGCCACACGACAAGACCATTTCGTCCCGCGATCACTGGCAGCGCGTGCAACAAGGCCATGCCGGCGCCAACCTGATGCCGCTGATCGCCAGTAACCGCATCGGCAACGAAGAGCAGGACGGCTACGACATTACGTTCTACGGCTCGTCGTTCATCGCCAACCAGTTCGGCGAGAAGGTTCAGGAACTCAACGAAACCGAAGAAGGCATACTGGTTCATAGTTTCGACCTCGACGAGCTGGAGCACATCCGTAGCGCGTGGGGTTCGTTCCGTGATCGTCGCCCGAACCTGTACGGCGCCATCAAAACCCTCGACGGTTCCCTGGAGTCCTGATCGCTATGACCACTTTGCACAGCACGCCGCGCGCCGACGGCTTTTACATGCCCGCCGAATGGGCGCCGCAAACCCAGACCTGGATGATCTGGCCCGAGCGCCCGGACAACTGGCGTCTGGGTGGCAAACCGGCTCAAGCCGCGCACGTCGCGGTAGCCAAAGCCATTGCGCGTTTCGAACCGGTGACCGTGGCGGTGTCCGCCGGCCAATACGAAAACGCCCGTGCCCGTCTGGACGTGCCGAATATTCGTGTGGTGGAAATGTCCAGCGACGACGCCTGGGTTCGCGACACCGGCCCGACGTTTGTCATCAATAACGGTGGCGAAGTCCGTGGTGTGAATTGGGACTTCAACTCGTGGGGCGGTTTTGACGGTGGTCTGTATTCGCCGTGGAATCGCGATTCCCAGGTGGGCGGCAAGATCCTCGAGATCGAGCGCAGCCAGCGCTACCGCACCGAGGGCTTCGTGCTCGAAGGCGGTTCGATCCACGTTGATGGCGAAGGCACACTGATCACCACCGAAGAATGCCTGCTTAACCGCAATCGCAATCCGCACATGAACCGTGCAGAGATCGAAGCGGTGCTCAGCGCCAATCTGGCTGTGGATAAGATCATCTGGCTGCCGGACGGTTTGTTCAACGACGAAACCGACGGCCATGTGGATAACTTCTGCTGCTACGTGCGTCCGGGCGAAGTGTTGCTGGCCTGGACCGATGACCCGCAGGACCCGAACTACCCGCGCTGCCAGGCGGCAATGAAAGTGCTGGAAAGCAGCACCGACGCCAAGGGTCGCCCATTCACGGTGCACAAGATGCCGATTCCGGGGCCGCTGTATGCGACCGAAGAAGAGTGCGCCGGTGTGGATCCGGTGGACGGGACTCAGGAACGTAATCCGACCGTGCGTCTGGCCGGTTCCTACGTGAACTTTCTGATCGTAAACGGCGGCATCATCGCGCCGAGCTTTGACGATCCGTTGGATGGCCCGGCAAAAGAGATTTTGCAGGCACTGTTCCCGCAGCACGAAGTGGTGATGGTGCCCGGCCGCGAACTGTTACTGGGAGGCGGTAACATCCACTGCCTTACCCAACAACAGCCAGCACCGCACAAGGAGTGAGTGAGGTTGTAACAGCTTGAGTTGATTGCAAAATAATTCAGGCAAACGTTTTCACTCACGGTCTGGCGCAAAGCCCGCAGTCCTTCAGGACCGCGGGCTTTTTTGTATCCGCTTGTCGACAGTTACGAAACCTTGGCACAGCTCTTGTATCTCTCATGGTGCAAAACAGGGAGGGGGAGAACTGCGATGTTCTGTCATAAACCTTGGATATGTTAGCCGCTCACAAACCAGGAGAGAGCGCGGAAATGAACGCCGAAATGAATGTTGTGAGCGAACGGGCGTTGCATCCCCTGGCAGTAAACAGCGAATCGCTCCAGGTCCTGGCGCACTGGTTGAAGTCCAATGGAACGCGTCAGATCAGAGAACCTGATCCGCGCCGGATGATGATCGAACGCTACCCCGCTGGTTTATTCAGCGAAGCGGAGCTGGAAGCGTTGTGGGATGTAATGGAAGGATAAGAAGAAAAACAACGGATTGATAAAAGCGCTGCCGGGATGGCGGCGCTTTTTTATGCCTGTAGGTTTTTTGTGATCACTGCAGACCCAATGTGGGAGGGAGCTTGCTCGCGATGGCGGTGGATCAGTCGACATCGATGTTGACTGCCCGGCCGCCATCGCGAGCAAGCTCGCTCCCACAGGGTTTTGCGGTGTTTAGAAACTGTAGGTCCCGGTCACGACCAGGCTGCGCGGTTCTCCCGGCTGAATCTGCGCCGCGCTGGTGGCCGACGAGTAGTAGGTCTTGTCGCTGATGTTGTTCAGCGCCGCGCGCAAATCCCAATCCTTCTGCCGGAACCCGGCCAATGCATCCCAACGGCCATAACCCGGCAGCACGGTGGTGTTGAGGTTGTCGGCATAACGCTGGCCCACCAGGGTCAGACCGGTTTCGGCGTACCAGCCCATTTCCGGTTTCCAGGTCAGGAACAGGCTGCCGTTATGCTTGGCCACGTTGCTGATGCGTTTGCCTTCAAAACCGTTGTTGTCCTTCTCGACCGTCGCGTCCTGCACACCCACGCCACCGCGTACGTACCAGTTGCCGGCGATTTTGCCGGTGCCAGTCAGCTCGATCCCGCGGGAACGTTGCACGCCGGTCATCAAGGTGACGGTCGGATCGTTGGGATCGCTGGTTCGGCGGTTGTAGAGTTCCAGTTCGTAGATCGCCAACGTGGTGCTCAGGCGGTCATCGAGCCAGTCGCTCTTCACACCGATTTCCTTTTGCTTGGTCAGCTCGGGACTCAGGTCGTTGCTGTTGCCGGCAGCGCCCGGCGTGATACCGATCAAACCACCGCCGACCGGGGAAAAGGTCTTGGTCCAGGAGGCGTAGAAGGAATGATTCTGCAGCGGTGTCCACACCAGTCCTACACGCGGGCTGGTGCTATGGCTGTCGCGATCTTCGGAAATGTCCCGCAGCTTGTTGGTCGACTCGATGTCGAAGGTGTCGTAACGCAAGCCGGCCAGCAGTTGCCATTGATCGTTCAGACGCAGTTGATCCTGCACGTACACCGCACGGCTTTCGACTTCGGTGTGAGTGCTGCTGGACACTTGCATCCGTCCGGTATGGCGCAAATTGCGGTCGGGGTTGTACAGGTCCAGTGCCGGTACGGGCTGAGTCCCGCGTCCGGTGGCCGCGTTGTACAACGTAGGGTCGCGCCGCTGGCTGCCGATTTCGATGCCGGTCAGCAAACGATGCTCAAGGCCGAACGTGTCGAAACCGCCTTCCAGCTCAACGTTGTTGTAGACGTTGCGGGTGGTCAGGTCCTGTTGCCAGTGCTGGCGCGTGACCTTGTTGGTCGCCGGGGTGTAACCGGTCAGGTAGGTGTTGTCGAAATCGCTGTTGAGCTTGAACACGCCCAGGGTGTGGCGCAGCTGCCAGTTGTCGCTGAGCTCATAACTGAGTTTCGAGCGCAGGGATTGCGACTTGTCGTCGATGAAATCGTGCTCGCTGCCGTAGGTCGTATCCCGTCCTACGTCCGCCGGGCGTCCGTTTACACCGGGGATGCCGCGATCCGGCGTACGGTTGTAGCGGCTGTATTCGTACTGCACCAGCCAGTTCAGGTCCGGCGTCAGTTGCCAGCTCATCGACGGAGCGAACAGTTGGCGATTGCCGCTCACGCCGTCGCGGAAGCTGTTTTGATCCATGTTGCCCATGTTCAGGCGCAGGCTGATGTTCTCGCTTGGGTCGGTGCTGAGGTCGGCGTAGAGGCTGCGCAAATCATCGCTGCCGCCCTGGGCCTCGAGGGTCGAGCGGCGACCGAATTCAGGCAGCTTGCTGACCCGATTGACGATCCCGCCCTGACTGCCACGGCCATACAAAACAGCGGCCGGACCTTTGAGGACTTCGATGCGTTCGATGTTGTGCAAATCGCGCACGTATTGGCTGTCGTCACGGATGCCGTCGAGGTAGAAGTCGTTGCTGGCGTCGAAACCGCGGATGCGCAGGCTGTCGAAGCGGGTGTCGGCGCCGCTGCTGACGTTGGGGATGCCGCTCAACGCGGTGCCCAGATCGTTGGTGCCGTAATCCACGACGTTCGCGGTTTTAATCGAGTCGATGGCTTGTGGAACGTAGCGCACCGGCGTGGCGGTGCGGGTCGCGGTGCTGGTTTCTTTCACGCGCGGGTCATCGGCTTCAGCTTCGGCGCTGATCGATGTCTCGGGTAAAACGGTAGCGGCGGCGCAGGCAAAACCGGCAGAGAGAAATGCAGAAAGCCCAAGGGTCACGGGCGTGAGGCGAAAGGGGGCAGGCATCTGAAGCGCATCCGAAAGGGTGGAGAAATTCGAGGGTGCGAATGGTAATGCTTGCTATTTACTTCCGTTAATTATTCTTGAAAGGTTTCGCTGTTTGATTATTTCGAATTGTGTCGAGATGGCTACAGTGGGGCGGTGAGGTCATTTGACCGATTCATGAAACAGACTGAAAGCCATTGCAGCGTTTTTCAGAAACGGGCGGAGGACTAATCTGCCGGCATCTCGTTTTCCTACGCTTTTGCCGGAGTCTTCCCATGATCCTTCACTACATTTACGACCCGTTATGCGGCTGGTGCTATGGCGCAAAACCGCTGGTGCAAGCCGCTCAGGCTGTGTTGCCGGTGATCGCCCACGGCGGCGGCATGATGACCGGTGCCAACCGCCAGACCGTCTCGCCACAACTGCGCAACTACGTGATACCCCACGACCGGCGCATCGCCGAGTACACCGGCCAGCCGTTCGGCGAGGCGTATTTCGAAGGATTGCTGCGCGATGAGACAGCGGTGTTCGATTCCGCACCGCCAATTGCCGCGGTGCTGGCCGCCGAGCAGATCGCCGGCCGTGGACTGGAGTTGCTGGGGCGTTTGCAAAGTGCTCACTACGAGGAAGGTCGACGCATTGCCGATGAAGCTGTGTTGTTAGAACTCGCGAAAGACATTGGTCTGGAACCTCAAGCGTTCCAGGCTGCTTTCAAAGAAGCTGAAACCGATCGGCACATCAAGGACAGTCGAGCACGCTTGGCCGAAGTCGGCGGCCAGGGTTTCCCGACCTTCGCCCTGGAACACAACGGCCAATTCACCCTGATCGATATCGGCACGTGGCTCGGCAAGCCGCAAGCCTTCGCGGCATGGCTGAGTCAGTCGCTTCCCGCACAAGCGTCGTCATCGGAGCTTCAAGCCTGTGGCCTCGACGGCTGCGCCCATTGACGTCGACAAGTGATTTCTTAGACGTTTTTCGCCTATTTACAGACGATTCATGAAATTGACACATCGTTAAGGGCGCGGCTAGGATTCGCCCACGCCTGTGGCTAACCGCCATGACTCATAAAATAACAAAAAGGCCCGCCACGATTTCTTCGTGCGCGGGCCTTTTTGTTTGGGGTGAAAAAAGAGTGCGATAGCGCCGTTTCAGCCGTTCGACACAGCGCGTATCAACCGGTCATAAGGAAAAGAACAAAATGTTGAACAAGCGAATCAGCCTGATCGCTCTGGGGATGTTGAGCGCTACACAGGTCATGGCTAACGACCAGGCCGAATCCAAGGGTTTTGTTGAAGACAGCAGCCTCAAAGTGCTGCTGCGCAATGCCTACATCAATCGCGACAAAAAAGACGGCAACGACGACCAGCGTGAATGGGGTCAGGCTGCCATCGGCACCTACACCTCGGGCTTCACCCAAGGCACCGTCGGCGTGGGCGTTGATGCCTTCGGTCTGTACGGCTTGCGTCTGGACCGTGGTAGCCACAGCGGCGGCCAAGGCATCGACTTCTTCAAGGAAGGCGACAGCGGTAACCCGGCCGGCGACCTGGCCAAAGCCGGTGGCGTGGTAAAATTCCGCGTATCCAGCACCGTTCTGACCTACGGCGACCAGATGCCAGTCCTGCCGGTGTTGAGCTACGACAACGGGCGTCTGCTGCCGGAAAGCTACACCGGCACGCTGATCACCTCCAAGGAGATCAAAGGCCTGGAGCTGAACGCCGGTCGCTTCACTGCCGAATCGCGCAAAAGCGCTGAAGGCCGTGACAGCGGTGGCCTGAAGTCGATCAACGTGTTGGGCGGTAGTTACCAGTTCACCGAACAGTTCAAGGCTGCGCTGTACGCCTCCGACGTCGAAGACGTGTTGAAGAAGCAATACGTGAACGCCAACTACGTGTTCCCGATCGACAAGGATCAGTCCCTGACCCTGGACTTCAACGGCTACCGCACCAAGCTGGACGAATCCTACGTACGCGAAAGCGGTGCGACCGGCGACGACAATAAGATCTGGAGCCTGGCCGCCACATTCGCCACCGGCGCGCACTCGTTCACGCTCGCTCACCAGCGCAGCACCGGCGACAGCAACCTGGGCTACCCCTACGGTGGCTACCAGAAGGATCAAGGTCGCGTCGGCGACGGCGGCAACACCATCTACCTGGCGAACTCCTACTGGTCCGACTTCAACGCCGAAGACGAACGCAGCTGGCAGCTGGGTTACGGCCTGGACTTCAGCACCTTCGGTGTTCCAGGCCTGAGCTACAACTTCGCCTACGTGCGCGGCGACAACATCACCACCTCCACCAGCGAAGGCGGTACCGAGCGCGAAATCTTCAACCAGATCAAATACGTCGTGCAAAGTGGCCCGGCCAAAGACCTGAGCGTGAAACTGCGCAGCTCGATCCTGCGTGTCTCGCAGAAATCGAGTGAGTACAACTCCAGCGGTAACGAAGTGCGTGTGTTCGTGGATTACCCGATCAACATTTTCTGATGATCGGTTGCGCCATCGAGGCCTGATGCAAGGCTGAGAAAGGAAAAGCCCCGACTGGTTCGGGGCTTTTTTGTGGGCGCAGCAGGGCTCTGGCTTGCGCCACCTGGCGATTCGAGCCGCCCGTCACAGCCCGGATGTTCCGCCAGGAATGATCGAAACGATCATTTGAATGATTGGTTTGCGCAAGTTAAACCGAAGGCCTAAGATAAATCTGACTGAAACAATCATTAAATGATCGGTTCAGTCAGTTTCGAGGTGATGCACGTCTTACCCAACAATTATAAAAGGAGACCCTCGTGGCCCAATTTCCTATCAAACGCACCATTGAGCGCATACCGGGCGGCATGATGATCGTGCCCCTGCTGATTGGCTCGCTGGTGGCAACCTTCCTGCCCGACACGCCCAAGTTTTTCGGCTCATTCACCAATGCACTGTTCACCGGGGCGCTACCGATCCTCGCGGTGTTCTATGTCTGCATGGGCGCAAGCATCAACATCAAGGCCACGCCTTACCTGCTCAAGAAGGGTGGCACGCTGCTCGCGACGAAAGTCGGCATCGCCGTCCTCATCGGTATTGTGCTTGGGCACTTCCTGGGCGAGCAGCCGATTTCGTCAGGCCTCTTCGCCGGCATTTCAACGCTGGCAGTGGTCGCCGCGATGAACGACACCAACGGCGGTTTGTACATGGCGCTGATGGGGCAGTACGGTCGCTCCGAAGACGTCGGCGCCTATTCGGTCATGTCGCTGGAGTCCGGTCCTTTTCTGACGATGGTCACTCTGGGCATCGCCGGCCTGTCGGCATTCCCCTGGCCGACGCTGGTGGGCAGCATCCTGCCACTGGCGCTCGGCATGCTGTTGGGCAATCTCGACCGTGACATGCGCGATTTTCTGGCCAAGGCTGTCCCGGTCATGATCCCGTTCTTTGCCCTGGCACTTGGCGCCAGCCTGGACTTGCATAACGTCTGGCAGGCCGGTTTGTTGGGTCTCGGCATGGGTGTTGCGGTTGTCGTGCTGACCGGTATCCCGCTGTTCTTCGCTGACCGTTTGACCGGTGGCACTGGCGTCGCCGGTGTCGCCGCGGCCACTACCGCCGGGAATGCCGCCGCCGTGCCAGCACTGATTGCGGCGGCCAATCCGGTGTACGCCGAAGCAGCGAAAAGCGCGACCATTCTGGTGGCTGCCTGCGTCGTGGTCACCGCGATTCTCGCGCCGCTACTCACCGCCGCCGTCGCCAAGCGCGTGCAACAGCGCAACTCCATCGTCAATCCTGAGTCGGAGATTGAACCTCAAAAGCAGGAGGCATTGCGATGAGGATGCTGATCATCGCAGACGATCTGTCGGGTGCGGCAGATTGCGCCATCGGCTTTGCCAGCGCGGGAATGCAAACGGTCGTGACGCTCGACCCTTTGAATGACAAGGCTGACGCTCAGGTGATTGCCGCCGATACGGACACTCGGCGCCTCTCACCGGCGCAGGCCGCCGAGCGCACCGTCGCCGCGTTCAAGGCACTGCATCAGCCCGGGCAGCGGCTGTACAAGAAAATCGATTCGACCTTGCGCGGCAACTGGGCGGCTGAAGTCGCCGCCCTGCAACCGTTGGTGGGCCTGGCCATCGTCGCCCCGGCGTTTCCCGCTACAGGTCGTACGTTGCGCGGCGGCCGGGTGTTCGTGAACGACCAGCCACTGGAAACCACCGATACCTGGAAACTGGAAAACGCCGACCGCCCGGCCGATGTCGAGGCAATGCTTGTCGCCGCAGGCCTGAGCACCGCGAAGTTGGACCTCGATACCTTGCGCGGCAACGAAAATGCGCTCGCGCAGCACATTGCCGAAGTCGCCCGCAGCGGCACGCAGGCGTTGATCGTCGATGCGCAAACTGAAGACGACCTGCTTACCCTCGCTCGCCTGACCGCGTCGATGGACCAGCCGTTGTTCTGGATCGGTTCGGGTGGCCTTGCTCGGGAAATAGCCAGCCTTCCCGATTTCTGCGAAACACGCTTCGCAGCCATCGAACCCGATGCCGTCGAAAAAAGTCAGGCGCCGATTCTGATACTCGTCGGCAGCCTCTCCGGCGTCTGCGAGCGGCAATGCGCACTGCTCAAGGAGCGTGGCGGGGTCAGCGAATTGGTCGTCCCGCCTGAAGTCCTTCGCCAGGGCACAACACATGGCGATTGGGCGATCTGGCAGGCGCGCATCGGCGAGCAGCTGGACGGCTGCAGCGACCTGCTACTGCGCATCGGTCGCGATGAGGCGTTCGATCCCCAGGAGGGCGCGCAACTCTCGACCATGTTGGCCGTGTTGGTAGAACCGCATTTCTCCAAGGTCGGCGGCCTGATCGCCACGGGCGGCGAAACGGCGCGGGCCATATTGACCACCGTAGGGATCGACAGCCTGCAACTGCTGACGGAAATCGAAGCTGGCGTCGCCTTCGCGCGACCGACCGTTTCCCGGCAGGGCCATCGTCCCGGAATTGTTACCAAGGCGGGCGCGTTCGGCAGCGATCACGCGTTGTATGCGGCATGGCAACACCTGAGCGACAGCGCCGACCGCTCCCCGCCCAAACGCACACGAATCCAAGGACTCGAATGAATATTATGAGCAACTACCTCCCCGTCATCGGCATCACCATGGGCGACGCCACGGGCGTCGGTCCGGAAATCATCGTCAAGAGCCTGACTCATGACGTCGTCTACCAACAATGCCGGCCGCTGGTGATCGGCGATGCCCGTCGTCTTGAGCAGGCCAATGTCATCGTCGGCGGCAGCGCCAAAGTGCGCCGCATCGAGGACGCCTCCCAGGCGTTGTACGAGGCCGGCACCATTGACTGCATCGACCTCGACCTTATCCCCGACGACCTGCCGTTCGGTGAGCTGTCGCCGATCGCCGGTGACGCGGCTTATCAATACATCGCCCGCGCGGTGAAACTCGCCGAGGCCAGCCAGATTGATGCGATCTGCACCGCGCCGCTGAACAAAGAAGCGCTGCACGCCGGCGGCCACAAGTACCCGGGCCATACCGAAATGCTCGCGCACCTGACCAACGTCGACGAGGTTTCCATGATGCTGGTGGCGCCGCAATTGCGGGTGATTCACGTCACGACCCACATCGGCATCATCGACGCGATCCGCAAGATCGAGCCGGGCCTGGTCCAGCGCACGATCGAGCGCGGCAACGCGACGCTGATCAAGGCCGGTATCGCCAAACCGCGTATTGGCGTGTGCGGGATCAATCCCCATGCCGGCGAAAACGGTTTGTTCGGCTATGGCGAAGAAGAGGAAAAGATCATTCCTGCGGTGAAGCTGTTGCAGGAGCGCGGCCTCGACGTGACGGGCCCGCTGCCCGCCGACACGCTGTTCTTCCGCGCCGGACGCGGCGACTTCGATCTGGTGGTGGCGATGTATCACGACCAAGGCCACGGCCCGGTCAAAGTGCTGGGGCTAGAAGCGGGCGTGAACGTGACTGTCGGCCTGGACGTGATCCGTACGTCGGTTGACCACGGCACTGCCTTCGATATCGCTGGCAAGGGCATCGCCGATGAACGCAGCCTGCTCGAAGCGTTGCGCCAAGGGGCGGAGCTTGCCACGCGACGGGGATGAGTCGCAGGGACGCTGTCGTGTAAGATCGACCACCGTCCACACAACGAGACCCGCCATGAAAGCATCCGAACGCCACCGCGCCATCCTCGATCTCGTGCGTATTGGCGATGCCAACGTCGAGCAATTGAGCGCGGCGCTCGGGGTCTCGGAGGCGACGGTGCGGCGCGACCTGACCATGCTCGCCAAACAGCGGCACCTGGTGCGCACTTATGGCGGCGCGACTGCAGTGGTTGGCGTTCATGAGCCGGAAGCTTCGCTGGAAGAGCGCAAGACCAGCCAGTGGGAGCAGAAAGACGCCATCGCCCAGGCGGCCGCGGCTCACGTCCAGGACGGCGATACGGTGTTGCTCGACGGCGGCACCACCTGCGCCGCGCTGGCCCATCATTTGTGCTCGCGACAAGACGTGCATGTGGTCACCAACAACCTGCTGGCCGTCATGACCCTGGCCAATGCGCCGGGCGTGCGGTTGACCTTGATCGGCGGCGATTTGCGCGGTTCGAGCATGAGCACGTTGGGGCCGTTGGCGGAGCTGACGTTGAGTCGGTTGAGTGTCGACAAAGCCTTCCTCGGTGCTGACGGCGTGGTTGCCGAGTTCGGTTTGTGCGAAGCGAGCGCGCAGCAGGCGTATCTCAAGGAATGCATCATCAAACGGGCGGCGCAGATTGTGGTGCTGGCGGATACCGATAAATTGGGGCGCGCGCGGCAACAGCATTGGACGCCGATTGAGCGGGAATGGCGGTTGATTACCGGTGCTACGGCCGATGAAGCGGCACTGGCGCCGTTTCATGCGATCAAGCAAATCACCGTGGAAACCGTGATCGTCGAAAAGCCTTAGAAAATCCGCAAGCGAACAAAGATTAAAAATATGTTCGGATCTGTACTACTCTGAAGGCACAACCCTTTGCCTGAAGGAGTCTTTCCAATGGCCACTTCATCCCCCGTCCGCACTGCTCCCCAAGAACTCGACACACCGGAAGCCGGCCGCGTGGCGCTCAAGTTCTTCTTTAACCTGATGGAGCGTTGGGGCTGCACCGCCGAAGAACAGCGCACGCTGCTGGGCAAGGTCGGCAACACCACCTTCTATAAATACAAACACTTGCCGCCCAATGTGCGTCTCCCCCACGACACGCTGGAGCGCATCTCCTACCTGATGGGCATCCACAAAGCCCTGAGCATCATCTTCAGCAACAACCGCGACCGCGCCTACAAATGGGTCAGCAGTCCGAACACCGCCGCCCCGTTCAATGGTCAATCCGCATTGAGCTATATGCTCGCCGGCCGGGTGGTGGACATCGCTGACGTGCGTCGCTACCTCGATGGCGTCCGCGGCTGATGGCCCCGGAAGTAGCGCTCCCTGAGTGGAACCGTGCTTACCGGATGATCAACAGCGCGTTCCCCCCGATCACCCTGTTTGAAGACGTGCTCGACCCCGAAGACCTGCAAACCGCCTACGCCCTGGAAGCCCTGACCAACGACCGGTTGGTGCAAGAAGCCGGCGTGCTCTCCCGCGTGCTGCCCGAAGACCGAATCTCCGGCCCCGGCTCATCACCGGTCATGGCCGCGTTCACCCACATCGGCAAAACCAGCCGCTTCACCGACGGCACCTACGGCGTCTACTACGCCGCCAGCAGCCAGGCCGCCGCCATCGCCGAAACGAGTTATCACCAGGAACGCTTCCTCGCCGCGACCAACGAACCGGACATCGAGTTGACCCTGCGCACCTACGTCAACAAAGTCGTTAAACCGATGCACGACGTTCGCCAACATTACCCCGAGCTGCACAACCCGGATCCTGACGCTTACGGGCCGTCACAGGCGTTTGCCCGGCAACTGCGTGAAACCTTGTCGTGGGGGCTGCTTTACAACAGCGTTCGCCTGCCTGGGCATGAATGTGTCGCTGCGTTTCGCCCGCCGGCCGTGTCTATTCCGAAGCAAGGCAAGCACATTCGATATGTGTGGAGTGCGAGCAGCCGGAAGATTTCGTTTGTGTTTGAGGTCAGCGAGGTGTGAGCCGGAAACTGGAAAGCCCCATTGATTCGGGAAACTCCAAACGAGGTCATGTCGCGAAAATTCAATTTCGGTAACACGTGTCGCCAACATGTCGTCCGCGGCGACATGTTTCTCAGACGTGTCGCAAAAAGTGAAAAATTGCGACACGTTATGGCCTCATGTCTACACTGGCGACATGAGTAAAGCCTCTCTCTGCTCAAAAAACATACAAAATGATCAGGATCGCATTCATGACCGAACCGTTGCTGCCATGGCAGGCTGACAGGCCATACAACCAACTGCCGCTGCTACCACCAGGAATCGAGCTGGAAACGCGTGCAGTCCTCAAAAAGTGTATAGAGGCACGTACCGCGTTGGCCGAGTTGAAACAGGCCGCAGAGTTGATTCCGAATCAGACGGTCCTGATCAATACAATTCCGTTGCTGGAAGCAAAAGACAGTTCGGAAATAGAAAGCATCGTCACCACCACGGACTTATTGTTCCAGCATGCTCAAGACACTGAAAACCATGCGGATCCGGCGACCAAGGAAGCGTTACGTTATAGAACAGCGCTGAATCAAGGCTTTCAATCCCTGACGGAGCGGCCGCTGTCCACCAACACTGCTGTAGAAATTTGCCGCACGCTAAAAGGCGTGAAGTTGGACATCCGCCGCACGCCGGGCACACAGCTCGCGAATGACCGTACCGGCGAAGTCATCTACACCCCGCCCGAGGGTGAGGAACACTTGCGTAACCTCCTCGCCAACTGGGAACGCTTTCTGCACAACGAAACCGATCTCGATCCCCTCGTTCGTATGGCAGTCGGGCATTATCAATTTGAGGCAATCCATCCATTTATCGATGGTAACGGCCGCACCGGACGGGTCATAAATACTTTGTTTTTGATCCAGGAAGGCCTGCTGAACCTGCCTATCCTCTACCTCAGTCGTTACATCATTGCCTACCGAGCCGATTACTACCGACACTTACTGGAAGTCACGACTAAACAGGCTTGGGAACCATGGTTGTTGTTCATGCTAAGCGCTGTAGAAGAAACCGCTCGCTGGACGACGGCCAAGATTGCGGCCATTCGTGCATTGTCCGAACACACCACTCAGTTTGTTCGTGAACAACTGCCGAAGACCTATACGCGTGAACTGGTCGATGTCATTTTTGAGCAGCCTTACTGTCGTATCAGCAACGTTGTCGAGAAGAAAATTGCTCAGCGCCAGGCTGCGTCTCGTCACCTGAAAGAGCTGGTGATGATTGGAGTTTTGGAAGAGGTTCAGGTGGGTAAGGAGAAGCTTTTTATTCATCCGAAACTGATGCAATTACTCATTCGCGACAGCAACGAATTCAAGCATTACGCAGGCTAATGTGTGTGAGTCGAAACGCAAAAAGCCCCGATTGATCGGGGCTTTTTTACGCGTGCGGCTTGGCTCTATGTGACGACGTCACTGGTTACGATTGTTACCCGGTGCATCGAGCACCTTCGCTACGTCATCGATGATCGCCTTACTCATATCCTGCAAAAAATGCGACGCCCAGGCATGCCGGTCGGTGTCACGAACCATGGCGGCGTCAGATGCGAGAAGTTTGGCGATGTGGAGCAGGTCGGAGGCGTGGGAGAGGGCCTGGATGACCGGGACGCCGGCGTTGATGCGGAACAGTGGTTGGTTGCCGTGGTAGGAGAAAGGGGTGAGGCCGATGGTTTTCAGGTCTTGGGGGTTGGTCATTGGACACCTCCGGTTTTTGGGCGGTGGTGGGTGATAACCAGTGAAACGGGAACGCAAATTTTGGACGGATCGATAGCGGGCATTAGCAAAAACTCCTGAATCAAAGTTAGAGCTACCACGTTCGTTATCAGGCGAATGGGTGGCAGCTATGCGCGGGCTGATAAACCGGAGATACAGGAACCCGGCAGACCCGAAGGTCTCCCACGCACAGCCGCCATTACACGGAAATGCAGGCATAAAAAAACGCCAACACTCGTGATTATGGGCGCTTGTGCGCCTGTATCTTACTCGGGTTATCAGGCCCGGTCGCTGAATTGGCAGCGACGGGTTGAAGGTAGCTTGAGGGGGAAGGATGCGCAATCGTGGCTAGGTGGTGGCGTGGGGGAGCGTTTTAGTGATTTTTATGGCTGGGCAATAATATTGCCCAGCCATAATTTTCATAATTTGAAAAAGGCTTGCCGAGGCCTTGTCGACTTGCTGAAGGAGACGTCAGGAATGGACATTGAATTGGATAAGTTTCAAAAGGATTTGCTGGAGTCTGTACGCGAAATGAATGAGAGCCAAGCGCTTCCAATCGCTGAGGGGAGGCCGTTAACGAAGGAACGCATCGACTCGCCTATGTCGTCTCCAGCGACACGTTCTAATAACGTGTCGCTGAAAGTGAAAAAAAGCGACACGTAACAAGATGGACTACATCAGAAGGGGCTAAGTCCTACTGCAAAATCGCACACCGTCTAGCAGGCGTTAGCTTGTGAAATTACGATCTGAGGCAAAGCCCCGGCATCATTGGATGGCAACGTAAAAGTCGTTCGAAAGCCGAGTTTATCCAGCATGTCCATCATTGCATCGATCGTAAATTTCTCGATCTTGCCAGTGGTGAGTTCTGAGACGCGTGATTGGGTCACGTTCAACCTGGCTGCAGCCTCACTTTGTTTGAGGCCCAGGGTTTTGATGTAGTCAGTGATGAATATGGATAACTCCATCTTCAACGCTTTTTTGCTAGCGACTTCGCTGTCATGCGTGGCATGGAATGGGCTGTCGAAAAATTGAACTGCCATTAACGTCTCCCTCCTTTTAGTTATCTAAAATTTGCGATAAATACAGGCTAGTCGATTGATCGTTTTTGATGCAAACGTATTGTGTCTGCGAGATGTAACTCATTACACCAAGTAACTAATGATGTTCCCGCCCCCACCTTTATCCCCTCCAGCTAACTCCCTACATTGAGCTCCAACGCCTACCCATTCATTCCGAAGGGAAGGTCACTTGGAGATTCCTCATGCCTTTCGTAAGCGTACGCATCACCCGCGATGGCGTTACCTCTGAGCAGAAAGCTCAGGTGATCGCCGAAATCACTGAAACCCTGGAACGCGTTCTCAACAAGGATCCGCACCTGACCCACATCGTGATCGAAGAAGTCGACACCGATAACTGGGGTTACGCCGGGATCACCACCACCCAGTACCGCAGGCAACTGGCAGAGGCGGAGGGGCAGTCATGACCGCGACCGTCTCCATCGATTTCATCTCCGACGTGGTGTGCCCGTGGTGCGCCTTGGGCGCGACGGCGCTGGAGCAGGCGATCGAGAACGTGGCCGGTGAAGTCTCGGTGGAGCTGACCTACAAGCCCTTCGAGTTGAACCCGGACATGCCGGCAGTCGGCGAAAAAGCGGTCGAGCATTTGATGCGCAAATATGGACGAACCGCCGAAGACGTCGCAGCCGGCAAGGCGATGCAGATCGCTCGCGGTGAGGCCATCGGCTTCAAGTTCGACCTGGAGAAGCGCAGTCACTTCTACAACACCTTTGATGCTCACCGGTTGTTGATGTGGGCGTTGCAGGAAGGGCGGCAGGTCGCTCTGAAGAAAATCCTGTTGCGCGCTTATTTCACCGACGGCCAGAACCCGAGCGATCGCGAGACGCTGGTAGGTCTGGCTGCTGAAGCGGGACTGGATGCGACGGCTGCTCAAGAGGTGTTGGCGTCCGGAGCGTTTGCCAGCGAAGTGCGTGAGCTTGAAGCGTTTTACCGCCAGCGCGGCATCAATTCGGTCCCGGCCATGGTGCTGAACGGTCGTCACCTGGTGTCCGGTTCGCAGTCGGTCGAGTACTACGAACAGATGTTGAGACAAATGGCGAAGGCCCCCGCCGAAGCCTGATTACTTACTTTTTCAAACCATCATTTATTAGTTGAGGTTCATCATGAGCAATTCGAAAAAAGTCATCGTTATCACTGGCGCATCCCAAGGCCTCGGCGCCGGCATGGTCAAAGCCTTCCGCGATCTGGATTACAAAGTTGTCGCCACTTCGCGTTCGATCCAGCCGTCCACCGACCCGGACATCCTCACCGTGGCGGGCGACATCGGCAACCCGGAAGTCGCCCAGCAAGTCATCCGTGAAGCCATCGCACGTTTTGGCCGCATCGACACCCTGGTCAACAACGCCGGGATCTTCGTTGCCAAGCCGTTCACCGCTTACACCCCGGAAGACTACGCCGCAGTGCTGTCGGTGAACCTGAACGGTTTCTTCTACATCACCCAACTCGCGATCACCGAGATGGAAAAACAAGGCAGCGGCCACGTCGTCAACATCACCACCAGCCTGGTGGACCACGCCATCGACGGTGTGCCGTCGGTACTGGCTTCGTTGACTAAAGGTGGTTTGAATGCGGCAACCAAGTCCCTGGCCATCGAGTACGCCAAGCGCGGGATTCGGGTGAATGCGGTTTCCCCGGGCATCATCAAGACTCCGATGCATGGCGAGGAAACTCATGAAGCGCTGGGGAATTTGCACCCGGTTGGGCACATGGGCGAGATCAGTGACATAGCGCAGGCGGTTGTGTATCTGGACAGCGCCAACTTTGTCACCGGCGAGATCCTGCACGTTGATGGTGGGCAGAGCGCGGGTCACTAAGACTGCTTATCCAAATGCCAGAAACAACATAGCCCTCGTATTTCTACGAGGGCTTTTTTGTCGTACCGTATTTTTATTCGAGGAGCCATTGCGGTTGACGTTTCCAAGCACTTGGAAAGCCCATAAGGCTCAAGTTCGTTGATTCCAGATGGTCCATGATTTCTTCGAGACGAGGCTTCCAAAGGCTGTCTGGACTTATCAAGTCGGTTAGATATGCGAGTATCGTCAATACAATATAAAGCCGTTGCTTCGGCTGAGGTCTGTCGGCTGCTGCGTTTGGGATATTCCACTCTTTCGGAAGCGAAGGTCGAATTGAGAGTTCTCTGTTCCATAGTCGCGAGTGGTGTGCACAGCAGTTTCGTATGAAGGTCAGGGTGTGGAGCCAAGAAGCCAGTACATCGAATGGCAAGCTGAATCTGGCCGCAATAGCTTTCTTGTCGGCACTTCTGCCGATGGCATTAAAGAGGGTGGATACCGTTCCGAGGCTGAGTTCTTCAAGAATCGCCCATGCGGGAGGTAGTTCAGGGAGGGCATAGGTCGCGCCGTAGTACCGAAAATAGTTATCGCGCATACGGTTTTCGATCCTCTGTTGCTGAAGCCCATCTTCCTGTCGGCCTCTTTTGATGCGATCAATCTCACGTCCGAATTTTTTTCGTTCTTTGCTCAGTTGCTCGCGAAGGGGACGTAGTAGCTCGCAATGCGAGTAGGACGAGGAGAATACGGAAGCATCAGCAATCCAATCGGGTCCATATTTGGGGCACATGTGGTTACTGATGGTTGCTCGTATGGCAACTTCGACCCGCTCAATGGCATCCATGGTTATGCGCCGCAAAGAGCCATCGAACCGATAAATGTCGACTACAGCTTTCAGGGTGCTATCCGACTTGAAGGTGTGATCCGGCCCTTGTTCCTGAAAGGGACGCATATAGGGGCTCAGACGAAACAGCGTGACCACTTCGAGGAAGCGCATGGCCCTGTCGTCGTTGGCGACTTGTAGGCCTCGTTGCTTTAGCAGTTCCAATTGCTGTTCTACGCTGAGAGCCGGTTTGTCAAAGGGCCTCATGTAGCTTTTCTCCAGGCAAAAAAAACCCGCACGATTTGAGCTTGCTGACTGAGTCAACCTAGGCTTGGCGGGTGTGTTGGGGTGCATTATAGGTAGGCGTGAGAGCCCGTCAACGTTGCACTGACGTGAAATTGTAACGGGTGGGCGTACAGGCACTGTCGAGGACAATGGTCTTGTCGCGGCAATCTGGCGACGTCCAGGGAGTTGATTTCCAAAACCCGGAAACAACAAAGCCCTCGTATTTCTACGAGGGCTTTGTTTTGTATGGTGCCGGCACCAGGAGTCGAACCCGGGACCTACTGATTACAAGTCAGTTGCTCTACCAACTGAGCTATACCGGCGTGTTAGGGCGACGATTATAGCGATTGGGTTGGTTCTGTAAACCCCTGAATTCAGACTATTTTTGCGCGGGTGTCAGACCAGCCTCGCGGACGCTTCTGCGAGGCTGGCCTGTGAAGCATTACACGCCGTTTTTGACTGCTTGAATCAAGTCCTGACTCAGCACTTGCGCAGGCGCTACTTGCACGCTTTGCGTGTAGAACGGCGGCAGGTTCTGGGCCAGTGTCGACAACGCTTGGGCGGTGGTCTTGCCCGGCAGCAGCACGTATTGGAGGTTGGACGGATAGCTCTGCGGCACGGGGCCTTCCATGGTCGAACCGTACGCGCCGAAGGTCATCACGGCCTGTGGGGTGGTGGGGTCGGGGGCGTAGAGGAAGACGAAGGTGCCGTACTTTGGATGCGTCAGGTATTGCTCGGCCTGGGCGCGAACCGCCGGGTCGGGGTCGTTCATCAGGGTCCAGCGCATGACTGCGTAATTGCGGGTGGTTTCCATGAACGCTGTACGAATTGGCGACTGGTTCTCGACGCCTCCCAGACACACCAGCAGGTTGCCGAACGGATCGATGAGGGCTACCGAGTTGAACACCGTGCTTTGCTGCGCGGTTTTCAGTAGTGGCGGGGCGAGTTCTGCGCCGGGGTCGCGTGGGTTCGCCGATTGCACGGTCAGCGCAAACGGGCTGAGCGCCGTCAGTGCCTGGCGCACTTTGCTGTTGGCCGGCAGGTTGGCCGGGTTTTGCAGTTGATCCGGTGGCAGACCGCTGTTGTTGCTGGCCTCGCGCACGGTGTTGACGCTGGCGGAGAAGATCGAGCTGGTGAGGAAGTAAGCCGCCGAGTCGATGGTCTGGCCGCCGAACACCGGGCTGGTCGAGCCCTGATAAGCCCGGCTGACGGGTGCTGCAATCGCGTAATAACCCCAGGTGTTCTGCGCCTGTTGGCGGATCTGCGGCGGCAGCGACGGAAAGGTGAACTGGCTGTTGTAGTTGATGCCTGCGTAATCATCGATCGCACTGACGGCGACGTTAAATCCTGCAGTCAGCAGCGAACCGGCGCACATGGCGCACGGGTCTAGCGTGGTGACGACAGTCAACTGATTGGGCGGTGGCAGGTTCAATGGCGCGACGTTTTCGTAGTACCAGTCCACCAATTGTCGCTCGCCGTGAGCGGTCGGGTCATGAGGTAGAAAGTAAGTGGTGCCACTGCCGGGGAAAGGCATCAGCACGTTGTTGTGCAGCGCGGCGATGACTTCGCCCGTTGCGTTGTTGATGATGGCGCCACCCACCGCGAAAGTTTGCTGCAGCGCAGCATCAATGGCTTGGTTGGCGACGGTATCGACGGCTTCCTGTGCACTGTTCAATGTGCTCATGTTTTTGCCAGCTCCTTGCTGTTTGAACGCCAGGCGATTCTGGCGTTTGGCAAAGATAGTTGAGGTTTCGCAGGTCGTTTATGTTGTTTTGGCTGAATGCTTATGCACAACGGGATCTGTTCCGCATCTGCTTAGAGGCAAATTTGCGGAGCCGTTCTCATTTGATCGCAAATACCTGTTTTTCCGATTTTTTTACAGGTGTACGAAAATTGAACAGTTGTGTTTCAGCCCCGAAACAGCTGTATATATTGGATCCACGATAATTTCATCCCCAGAGTTATCCACAGGCTGAGGCGCTTTAAGGGCGCTCAGCCAGGATCAGAAAATTACGCGGTGTAAGCGGGGTTTCGCAGAAGGTGCCGAGACGAACCGCATACCCTTGTTCGGAGAGGAAAAGGGCTCGATCGAGTACCAGCCAAAACTCAAGCGGGCGTCGGAAAAGGCCGCGCAGTAGCTCCAGATTGCGCACTTCGGCCAGTCGCTGCCAACCGGCGGCTTCGAGCGCTGGCCAATCTTGCGGGCCGACTGTGGATAACTCCTTTAGCGAGGCCAAATGATGGCAGTAATCAGCGAAGGATTTATCCAGCCAGGCGCTGGAGAGGGAAGGGGTGGGCAGGTATTCGTCAATGCCGCGCAGTTGCCGCTGCAGCAGGTCGAAGGCCAGGCGTCGGGCCATGGAGGTGTCACGCTGACGTCGGACGCGAGCGCCAGCGGTGACGGTTTCGCTCATTGGCAGCGAAAGATCATCGAGGGATAGCTGTAGGTCGGAGCGCTTGGCCGACGAGGAAAGCGTCTGGTACTCGCTCACACTGATCCGGTTGTAGCAGCAAGGGGCAATGGCCAGTTGCTTGCAACCGGTGGCGCTGGCGAGCTGCATCAGCCGCACATGCAGATCACCGCAGGCGTGCAGCGCTACCGGCGTGTGGTCAGCCTTCAAGAAAGAGGCGGCATCCGCAGCGAGTACATCTTGCTCGACATGTAGCGCATGCAACTGATGACGCTGGCTGAGTGCCTGACCGCTGGCGACCAGCGCTGGGTCGTATTCCAGGCAAGTCAGCTGTTGCCCGGCTGTCAGCAACCGTCGTCCCAAGTGGCCTTTGCCCGAGCACCAGTCCAGCCAATGGCTCGGCGCGTCAGCAAACTGCAAACGACTGGCGAAGGCTTCGATTTGCTGCCACTTGCGCCCCGGTACATCGACATTCAGCCGATGCCCTGCCGCTTCAAGCGCATGCGCTGGCAGTTCATCCACCGCGCTTAACTCAAGGGACATCGCCGCCAATGAGGCAAACGGCTCCGGCGCGTCCAAAAGAGCTGGGTTGTTATGAGCGTATTCCGCGTCCTCCAGCGATCGCCCGCGTAGCCAGGTCGCCAACTCGGGGTAGGACGCTTCCCAAGGAAGTTGCAGATGAGTAAACGGCCGAGGCTTCCACAGCGCCTGATGCTCGATCAGAAAAGCATCCAGCGCTGTGAAACAGGCAAGTAAGTCTTCGCCCGTCAACACGTGGGAATCAACGCCCTTGGCAGGCATCGACGCGCAACCAGCGCTCCAACTGACGGAACGCCTGCACCAGTACAAACGACATCAATAGATAGAACACACCGGCAGTAAAGAACATGTCCACCGTCAGGTAGTTGCGGGCAATGATGGTGCGCGCCATGCCGGTGAGTTCCAGCAGGGTGACGGTGCTCGCCAGAGAACTGGCTTTGAGCATCAGGATCACTTCGTTGCTGTAGGCAGGCAGGCCGATCCGTGCCGCTCGCGGCAGGATGATATAAAACAGCGCCTTGGCCTTGGACATGCCCAATGCGCGTGCCGCTTCGATCTCACCGGGCGGAATCGCCTGGATCGCGCCGCGCAGGATCTCCGCAATGTAAGCCGCCGTGTGCAACGTCATGGTGGCCGTGGCGCACCAGAACGGACTTCGCAGGTAAGGCCACAGGACGCTGTCGCGCACCGCGTCGAACTGCGCCAGGCCGTAATAGACCAGGAACAACTGAACCAACAGTGGTGTGCCGCGAAAGAAAAAGATATAGGCATAGGGAAACGCGCGAACGTACCAAAGCTTGGACGAGCGCGCGATGCCCAATGGGATGGCCAGTAGCAGGCCGAGAATCACGGCGATGCCCACCAGCTCCAGCGTCAGGGTGGCGCCCTGGATGAACTTCGGCAGCCATTTGTAGATGACTTCCCATTCCATTACGTCGTCCTCACAAAGCCGCGGGCAGCGCGTTGTTCCAGAAAATGCATGCCAACCATGGCCAGTATTGTCAGGCCCAGATACATGAAGGCCGCGACCATGAAGAACGTAAATGGATGCTTGGCGAAGGTCACGGCGTTCTGTGCGTGACGCATGATTTCTTCCAGGCCGATCACGGACACCAGTGCCGTGTCTTTCATCAGGACCATGAACAGGTTGCCCAGGCCCGGCAGGGCGATGCGCCACATCTGCGGCATGATCAGTCGGGTGAAGATGCGAAATTTCGACAGACCCAATGCCACGCCGGCTTCACGGTGACCCTTTGGAATCGCCAGAATCGCACCACGAAATACTTCCGTGGCGTAGGCGCCGAAGCACAGCCCCAGCGCAATCACGCCAGCGGCGAAGGCATTGAGTTCGAGGTCGGGGTTGCCGAAGAACTCGCCCAGGGCACGCATCAAGTTGACCGTGCCGAAGTAGATCAACAGCACCCAGAGCAATTCAGGGATGCCGCGAACCAGTGTTGAATAAGTGCCGCCAAGCCATTGCAGCGGCTTGTACGGGGAAGTCTTGGCCAAGGCGCCGAGCAGACCGAGCACCAGCCCCAGGCACAAGGCCGAGAGTGCCAGTTTCACAGTCATCAGCGCGCCAGCGGCGAGCGCCGGGCCGAATCCGTAGAGATCGATAGTCATGGCTTTCTTTTCAAATCGCGGCAGGCAATGCCAAGGACAGGCGCCGTCAGCGAACGGCGCCAGTCAGGCAGGTCAGAATCAATAGATGCTGAACGGGAAGTACTTGTCGTTGATCTTTTTGTAGGTGCCATCAGCGACGATTTCTTTCAGTGCGGTGTTCAGCTTCGTTCGAATCTCATCGCCTTTACGTACAGCGATACCGATCTTGTCGCTTTCTTCCACCGGGTCGCCTTTGAACTCATAAGAACGGCCGGCGTCGCTTTTCAGCCACTCGTAGTTGACGTATTTGTCCGCGAGGATGCCGTCCAGACGACCGGAGGTCAGGTCGAGGTAGGCGTTTTCCTGGGTGTCGTAGAGTTTGAGTTCAACGCCTTCCATGTTGTCTTCCATCCAGGTGCCCGCGAGGGTCGCACGTTGTGCGCCGATCACTTTGCCCTGCAGGGAATCCTTGTCGGTTTTGAAGTCGACGTCTTTCTTGGCGATGAATTGCAGTTTGTTCGAGTAGTACGGGTCGGTGAAGTCCACCGCTTGCTTGCGCTCATCGGTGATCGACATCGAGGAGATCAGGAAGTCGAACTTCTTGGCGTTCAGGGCCGGGATGATGCCGTCCCAGTCGGACGTGACCACGGTGCAATCGACTTTCATCTTGGCGCACAGGGCGTCGCCGATTTCTTTGTCGAAGCCGACGACATTGCCACTGGCATCTTTGTTGTTGAACGGCGGGTAGGCCGCTTCGATGCCCATCTTCAAGGTCTCGGCGGCGGCACCGGCGCTGAAGGCCAGGGTGACGGCAGCAGCCAGGAAGATTTTTTTGTAGTTCTGCATGCGGGTAGCTCCGTTAGCGGTTGCTGGACATGAATTGTTTGCAGCGCGCCGAAAGCGGGTTTTCGAACACCTGCTGTGGCGATCCTTGCTCTTCTACCAGGCCCTGGTGGAGGAACACCACTTCGCTGGAGACCTGACGGGCGAAGCCCATTTCATGGGTGACGAGCAGCATGGTGCGGCCTTCTTCGGCCAATGCGCGGATGACATTAAGTACTTCCTGGACCATTTCCGGGTCAAGGGCGGAGGTGGGTTCGTCGAACAGGATCACCTTGGGCTGCATTGCCAACGTGCGGGCGATGGCCGCGCGTTGTTGCTGGCCGCCGGAGAGTTGCGCAGGGTAGGCGTGGCGTTTGTCAGCGATGCCGACCTTGGCCAGCAAGGCTTCGGCGACTTCGATGGCCTCGGCCTTGCTCTGGCCGAGTACGCGGCGCGGCGCTTCGATGATGTTGTCGAGCACGCTCATGTGCGGCCAGAGATTAAAGTTTTGAAACACAAATCCGATCTCGCTGCGCAGGCGATTGATCTGCTTGCCGTCGGCAGCGACCAGTTCGCCATTCTTGGCAGCTTTGAGCTTGAGTTCTTCGCCGGCCACCAGGATCTGGCCCTGATGAGGGTTTTCCAACAGGTTGATGCAACGAAGGAAGGTGGACTTGCCGGAACCGGAAGAACCCAGGATCGAGATCACGTCGCCGTCGCGGGCGGTCAGCGAGATGCCTTTGAGCACCTCAAGCTGTCCGTAGCGTTTGTGCAAGTTGCGGATTTCAAGCGCGGGCGTGGCCTCAGCCATGTGCGTTCCTCATAAGTATTTCGCTCCTGCTATTGGCGGCCTTCCTGGCGAGGCGGCCAAGCTAGCATAGCGTCTGAATGGCAGCCAACAGGGCTACGGGCGTTAAACGGGCGGCCTGTGGCAGGTTGTCGCATCGGTACAGCAGACTGTCGCGCTGCTATCAACCGAACAGCCGTTTGAACCCCTGCCTGTCGATAAAAAGGCTGGGGCTGTTCCAAAAAAGGGCGCGATGTTGCCAGCTTTGACGGGGGGTTGGAAGCGCTAACCGGGCAAACGTTCCTGATCCGCACTTTTATTGTGCGTCGCTATATTTTTGGGTGTGTTTCTGGTGCGCTGTTTCGTTCTTAAAGTGGGTCGCAGGGTAACGCTCTGGCGAATTGCCATTAATCTCAAGGACTTGCGATGACTGTCCGGTCACGCCACAGGCCCCGTACTTGAGGAGTTTGAAACATTTTGGCGCAATTATTGCGTGCAGAATCCGGAACGCCCCGTTGGTTTCTTTTTACGAGAAGGAACGCCAGACGGGATGGATGCACACCGCTTTCCCTTACAAAGGTAGTTTCAATGAGCAGTACCCCAAGCTCCAATGGCCTCGAACAGGGGCTCAAACCGCGTCATGTGACCATGCTGTCGATTGCCGGGGTTATCGGCGCCGGCCTGTTCGTCGGCTCCGGCCACGCCATCGCCGCCGCAGGCCCAGCCGTGCTGTTGGCCTACGCTGCCGCCGGTATGCTGGTGGTGCTGGTGATGCGCATGCTTGGCGAAATGGCCGTGGCTTCGCCGGACACCGGCTCCTTTTCGACTTACGCCGATCGCGCGATCGGTCACTGGGCCGGTTTCACCATCGGCTGGTTGTACTGGTGGTTCTGGGTATTGGTGATTCCGCTGGAAGCCAACGCCGCCGCGACCATCCTGCACGCCTGGTTCCCGAATGTGGCGATCTGGGCCTTCACCCTGGTCATCACCTTGCTGCTGACGGTGACGAACCTGTTCAGCGTGAAGAACTACGGTGAATTCGAATTCTGGTTCGCCCTGGTCAAAGTCATCGCGATCATCGGTTTCATCGGCCTTGGCATCATGGCGATCTTCGGCTTCCTGCCGAACAGCCAGGTCAGCGGCGTATCGCACCTCTTTGACACCCAGGGCTTCCTGCCAAACGGCATGGGCGCAGTGTTGGGCGCGATCCTGACCACCATGTTTTCCTTCATGGGCACCGAGATCGTGACCATCGCGGCCGCGGAATCGAAGAACCCTGGCCAGCAAATCTCCAAGGCCACCAACTCGGTGATCTGGCGGATTGGCTTGTTCTACCTCGTATCGATCTTCATCGTTGTGGCCCTGGTGCCATGGAACGACCCGGTACTGGCAGCCGTCGGCTCCTACCAGACCGTGCTTGAACGCATGGGCATCCCGAATGCCAAGCTGATCGTCGACATCGTGGTGCTGGTTGCTGTGACCAGCTGCCTGAACTCGGCGCTCTACACTGCATCGCGCATGATGTTCTCCCTGGGCAAGCGCGGTGATGCACCGGCCGTTTCCCAGCGCACCAACAAGAGCGGCACGCCGTACTGGGCCGTCATGTTGTCCACCGGTGCTGCGTTCATCGCGGTTTTCGCCAACTACGTGGCCCCGGCCGCCGTGTTCGAATTCCTGCTGGCCAGCTCCGGCGCTATCGCGCTGCTGGTGTACCTGGTGATCGCGATTTCGCAACTGCGTATGCGCAAGCAGCGCATGGCACGTGGCGAAAAAATCGCCTTCAGCATGTGGCTGTTCCCGGCCCTGACCTACGCGGTGATCATATTTATCGTTGCGGCCCTGACGATCATGCTGTTCCAGGAAGCGCATCGCGTGGAGATCCTCGCGACCGGTCTGCTGAGTTTGCTGGTGGTAGCTGCCGGTTTGTTTGTGGCTCGTCGTCGCAAGCTGCAGAAGATGGGTGCGGTGGTGCTGAACTGATTCGCACCGCATAACGCAAAACGGCCGCTGTCAGTGATGACAAGCGGCCGTTTTTGTTTCTGTCAGTTGTACTGGATCAATCGGGGTGAACCCAGTCTTCTACGCGTAGCCCTGAAACCCGTTCAAATTCTCGTAGGTTGTTGGTTACCACTATGAATCCGCGTGAACGCGCGTGGCCGGCAATCATGTGGTCGTAGGGCCCGATAGGCGTTCCGGCCTTGGCCAACTCGGATCGAATCATACCGGTGTGCGCGGCCGCTTCATTGTCGAAAGGCAAGACCTCAAGGCGTGCCACAAAACCCTCGATCACTGCGAGGTTCTTTTCTGGTGCGGCCGATTTTTCGGCGCCGTAGAACAACTCCATCAACGTGACGGCACTGATGCATAGCTGCCCGTTATGACGATTGAAA
The DNA here is from genome assembly GCF_059695775.1 of Pseudomonas sp. LBUM1666. NCBI lineage: Bacteria > Pseudomonadati > Pseudomonadota > Gammaproteobacteria > Pseudomonadales > Pseudomonadaceae > Pseudomonas > Pseudomonas sp. LBUM1666. Next base: position 303,808 of record NZ_CP166789.1, read on the forward strand.
GCTTCTCGTACGATTTGCGGTTTGTTCTTGATGGTGAAGATGCAGATGTTGGTATCGAGCATGTATTTGATCATCAGAACGACTCACGCTCCTGATCGGCGGGTTGTTCACGAACGGTCATGAAATCTGCACTCACGCCATCCCCGTCGAACCAGCTGTCCCATGTTTCATCTGCGGGAGTGATGATGCGAGCTCTGCCGATGGCAACTACGTTGACTCGTTTCACGTCGCTTGGCATCGCAACAGCTTTGGGGAGGCGGACAGCCTGGCTTCGATTACTCATGAAAAGGGTGGTCTGTTCCATTTTGGCCTCCTGCGTTTTTGTGGGTGCTGTGAGTCCAAAGAATAGATTTCTTGAGGGATATGTCAATGGGATATACGTGGCCGCTGACGAGGGGTCATGTCAGATCATTTTGGGTTATTGGCTTCTCAAATAAAAACGGCCGCTGTCAGTGATGACAAGCGGCCGTTTTTGTTTCTGAGGCGAGTGTTTACTCAGCCTTTTCTTCCTGAGCATCCAGCGACTCGCGATAGCTGTCGAGCGCCGTGCCGAAGTCGGTGATGAACTGCGGATCCGTCAGCCAGGCTTGGGCGGTGTCGCGGTCCATGCCATCGGCCCACATGCGGTAATCGATCAGCATGTCAGCGGCCAGGTGAGTGGCGGCCATGGCTTCGTTGTCGGCGTTTTCCATGTCCAGCAGTTCTGGATGGTCGCTGATGATCCCGGCGAGGTTCGACAGCAGGGTCAGCAGCATGTCGTTGCGGCTGGTGGCTTCCGCGTCACGCATTTTGCTGAACATCGCCAGGGTGTATTCCGGGATCGGCTCGCCGATTTCACCCAGGTCATCGTCCAGTGCGGCGGGTTTTCTGCCGTGGATGTTGATTTGTTTGGCTTTGATCTTGGCGCGTTTGGCGCGTTTTTGCTGCTTGTTCAGGGATGCCATGGGAACTCAGTTTGCTTTCTGTTGGGTTTGAGCCGCGATGGCGTCGGACGCCGCCACGTAGTCGGCCTGGAAGGCCGGTGATTCGATCCACGCCAGTGCGCCGGCTTCGTCCACCTCGGTGGACCATTGGCGATATTCGATCAGCGCGGCGACGATAAAGTCTGTCGCTGTTTCTTCGCCTTCCTGCTCCAGCACCAGCGCGAGCAACGGGTGTTCAAGAAATGCCGCGCACATAGCTTGTTGGCTGATCTTTTCGGCGTCGATCATTTCTTTGAACATGTCGGTCAGGTCCACCGATTCAAAGTCGATTCGATCGTCGTTCGGGTCCAGCTCGACCGGCGCGGCGGCTCGTTGGGTGCGGTTCTGCTTAGCCTTGGCTTTGGCGCGTGTGGCGCGTTTGTTCTGCTTGTTGGCGGATGCCATGGGCGTCGTTCCGTATTTCGTTGAGAGGGCGCATCAGTCAGTTGCGTGGCACTAGCCGCCCAGGTGTGTCGGGGGCCAGTTTGCCGGTCTGCAACCAGGACAATGCAATGGGCCATAGTGTGGCTTGGTATGCGCTACGAAAAAAGGCGAAATGTCCGACTTCTTGTTCGCCGATGTCTTCGGGGGAGATTCGCAAGTGGGCGTTCGTGCTGTTGGTGAAGTAACCCAGCAGCCGTTCGATTGCTGGAATCGTGCCGTAAGGATCGTCGCTGATGCTGATGGCCAGGTTTTGTGCGGTGACGGATGAGAAGGGCAGTCGCCCGGATTTTGCGTGAAGGACGCGACCGCTGGGGCGTTTCTCGTAGTGCGCGGTGGGCATGCTCCAGTCGCGAACCACGCCAGCGGGGGTGTCCTCTAGCCAGCCGAGACGTTTGCCGGGGAAGTAGCCGCAAAGCAATGTCATCAACGGCATCACCAGATGCCACTTGCCGAACATCCGCCAGCGATGGGCGGGCGCGTAATCGCGCCAGTAAGCGAATTGCGCACCGACGGTCACCAGACGTCGAATCATATGCCCGGAAGCTCCCAGGCCCGCTGCACAGCCTCCAAAGCTGTGGCCTACAACATCGATGGGTTGCCCGGGAAATTCACGCTGAGCGCGCTGGAGCATCGCCTCAAAGTCCAGCGCGCCCCAATCTGACCATGAAGCCCGAAGCCCTTTCAGCGACACGGGTCGTGATTCGCCGATGCCACGGTAGTCGTAAGTGATCACGTCGAAGCCGTTGGCGTACAGGTAATCGGCGAAGCGTGAGTAGTGGCGACAGCGGACTGAGGTGGCGGCGTTGATGATGACGACCGGGCGGGTAGCGTCCTGACGGGGGTGCCTCCAGGTAAAGCCGCCAAGGATGCAGCCGTCTGCGGCGGGCTCCTTGAAAGAGTCACCAGGTGTGCCGGTGGGTAACGGCAGTTCAAGTTGCGTCGGGGCCAGTGAAGGCATGTCCTGCAAATTCATCGGCTTTGGACCTTTACGGTTAGCCAATCACCATAGTCTTCACGTCGTTTATGAACAATCTACCCGTGCTTATCGGAGCCTCTGCTTGAGTAATCGCTCCTCAAGCACCGCCCATTCCCGATCCAGTTCTGTGCGAAGTTCCTCCTCGCTCGGCAGTACCAGTCTGTAGGTACTGGCGAACAGTTGTTCGTTGCCTTGCAGCACTGAATAGCGCACCACCGATTCATCTTTTTGCGCGCAAAGAATGAGGCCGACGGTGGGGCTATCCTCCGGTCCGCGCTTGAGGTCGTCGTACATGCGCACGTACATGTCCATCTGGCCGACATCCTGGTGGGTCAGTACGCCGCGCTTGAGGTCGAAGATGACGAAGCACTTGAGCAGGTAGTTGTAGAACACCAGATCGATGTAGAAGTCTTTGCTCTCGGTACTGATGCGTTGCTGGCGAGCGATGAAGGCGAAGCCTTTGCCCAGTTCGAGCAGGAAGCCCTGGAGTTGATTGATCAAGGCTTGTTCAAGTTCGCTTTCCTGGATCAAGCCCGCATTGGGCAGGCCGAGAAACTCCAGTAGCACTGGGTCCCGGATGAAATCCCGAGGGCTGGCGTTCATTTGCTGGATATTGGTGGCGGCTTCCTGTTTGACGGCAGCCCGGTCGCGGCTCGCCAGCAGGCGTTCGTAGTAGAGGGTATTGATCTGGCGTTCCAATGCGCGGCTTGACCAGTTTTGAACAGCCGACTCGTTCATGTACCAGTGGCGAGCGTGATCGTTTTCAACGCGCAGTAACCTGCGGTAGTGCGTCCAGCTCAATTCGTGACGCAGTGCGTCACGAATTGGGAATGCTTGATAGAACAGGCGCATGTAGCGAAGGTTGGAGATGTCAAAGCCTTTGCCAAACTCAGCTGTCAGACTCGTCGCCAGCGTCGCCAGCACCTGCTTCCCATATCCCGCCCGCCGAGCGCCTTCCTGCTCGAACTCCACAATATGCCGTCCGATCTGCCAACAGGTTTGCACCTGTACGGTATCGACCGCTCGCAGCACCGCGCTTCGCGGATCAATTCGCCAAGATTGCCGAGCAGTGAAGTGACCTGTGGATCTTGAGTGTTACCGGGTTTGAGGGAGCTCATGACATTTTCCGCAGCTGAAGGAAACAGGCGGAAGAGGATGGCAAGAGAGTGATAGCCCGCGATGCCGGGCGTTGCTGGTAAATCGGAAGGAAAGTCCGATTGGTTTTGCGGGATCACGCCTACGGCAATCCGCGCTTGAGGAATACAACGTGTAGTCCGATTCGCAGTGACCCCAAGTACTAATCAATCTAAAACTTGGCCAATCAGCAGGAAATCTAACAGGAGAAACGATTGGGTTCTGCGGAGCCCGGGAGTCACCACTATGAAGTACGTCCATTCACTCCTGTTGCCCATCGCCGCAGTCGGCGTGTTGATGTTTCCCATCATGTTGAGCGCTGCCAGTCTTGAACCCGTCGACAGTTCGGGCGTGCAAGTCCAGCCGCAACAGCAAAGCGGGATCACTTACCTGTCCGGGGGGATCGGCGAGGATGAGTCGAAGGCCATCCAGCAAGCCAAGGGCTACAACCTGCACATGACCTTCTCCATCGGACCGGAGAACAAGTACGTTCCAGATGTTGATGTGGTTGTGCAGAAAACCCCGGGGCAGACCGTGCTGATGCTTAGCCAGGCTGGCCCGTTGGTTTACGTTCAGCTGCCTGCTGGCAAGTACACCGTTGTTGCGACCCGCAATGGTGAGGAGCGACGTGAAACAACCGATGTCGGAAGCGGCACCGCTCGCAATCTGGTTTTCCATTGGAATGGTGACGAATAGCCAAGGATGGGCGAGAGAGAAGTGTCGCGAGCAAGGCAGAGAAAAAGCACGGATCAAATTGCAGGCATAAAAAAACCCTGAATCTTGAGACTCAGGGTTTTCGGTATTTGGTTCCAGAGACGAAATCGAACCACCGGCACGGGGATTTCGTCGGTTGCAATCAAAATTGAAGGCAATAAGCGCTGGTCAGCGTCGACCGGTAATCATAACGAAGCTAATGAATTGAGGACCGCGACGCGCAAAGGGTTGGTTTCTACGCTCAGCAGCTTGATGGCTAAGGCGCAGCAGACCACGATCAGCATGGGTTTAATCAACCGTGGACCGACCCGAACAGCGGCTCGTGCACCCAATTGAGCGCCGACGAAGGCTGCCAAAGCCATGGCTATGGCGATCGGCCAGATAATCACACCTTTGGTAATGAAGACCGAGAGGGCGCCGAGGTTGCATGAGGCGTTGGAAAGTTTGGTAAAACTCATGGCCCGCATCATGCCCATGCCGCAGAGAAGTACAAATCCAACGATAAAGAAAGAGCCCACACCGGGGCCAAATATACCGTCGTAAAAGCCCAGGATCGGCGCCACGGTAAACGAAAAAAGCAGAATACCGATTCTCTTGCGTCGGTCTTCGTTGGCCAGCTTCGGGGAGAGCGCAAAATAGACGGCCACCAGAATCAGCATGATAGGCACGCAAACTTCCAGATAGCGCTTATCAATAGAGCTGACCAGCAAGGCACCACTGGCGCCGCCAATAAATCCGCAGATCACCAGGAAACGGCCTTCGCGCCACTCGATCATTCCTTTGCGCGCAAAGGTTGCAGTGGCCGAAATAGTTGCCGACGCGGCCTGGAACTTGTTCGTTGCAATTGCACTGATCGGATCTACGCCCGCCAGAAACAAAGCAGGCAAGGTGATCAAGCCGCCACCACCGGCAATCGCATCAAAAAAGCCGGCGCAAAAAGCGACGAGCGACAACATGCCAATGACATCCCAAGACATTACATTCCCTCTTTATCGTTATTGGCCAGTCATCAAATGACGGGTCGTTCAATGGCCTGAATACTTGAAAAATCAGCCCTGCAGCAGTAACGGGTCCTCTGAAATAACGAGAGGGGAAGAAAATTTTGAAAGTCCGAAAATGCGAACCAGGACCCGTCTGTTGTCTTTGATGACATCGCGACAGTGCAAAGCCCGGATGTTATTGATGGCCATGGCCGACTCCTGGGTCAGCGTGTATTCAACCGGGGTTGCCTCGCCCACACCCCGGCAAAGGGCGGTGTAAGCCGTTTTGACAAAGGTCGAGACGTTGTCATTGACCGAAAAGCGATACGAGTTAAAGCGGGCTGCGAACCCGACATTGTCGTCGAACTCCAGAATCGAAACGTTGCGGCCATCTTCCCCTTTGCCACTGACAAAGGAGTCACTACGAGTGAACTGGAAGTTATCCGTGGTCAGTGCGAGGCAGTTGGTGATGCCAATTTTTTCGAGTATGGGAGGTAGTGGAATGATCCGCGTAGGTTCCAGGCTCGGGTTCCACAAGGCGGAAAGTATGAGCGACGACGGAGAGGGCGAGTGCCCGTCTTTCGCGTTCACGGCGCACCAGTAAGGCGCCTCGGTATGCGGACCAAGTGCGAGGCCGGAATGGGAACTCAGTTCATTGATTTCCGGCTCGGCATTGATTTTGATGAGCCCGCCACCCTTGAAGTTGGCCACCAATCGAACCAGTTTTCCTTCGTTGTCCATGTCATAGGCAAAGGCACTGTTATCCACCAGTTCCAACAAAATCTGATTACGGGCGGCCAGGCAAAGGACGTCGTATCGATTTTCCAGGGATGTCAGGTCTGGCAGTTCATTTGGAGGGCAGACCTCGGTGATTTTTTGCAGGCCTTCAAAGATCAATACGCAAACAAGGCCATCGGAGTAGGCACCCAACAGTTCGCATTGGTCTTTTGTAAACGAGGACTTTAATTCGGTGGTTGCCAGAGAGGCTTTGGACTTGGCTCCCGGTGCCTGCGGCCCGCCGATGGCGGCCAGTTCTTCGGCGAATTTGTGAAGCAATGTTGACTGCCGAGTATCAAAGTTGAAAGTTCTGATTTCTTGTTCAGTAAGCTCAGCGGTTTCGACGTCCGGTTTAATAGCGTCAATCATTGTCTACATCCCTGTTGTGTATCTGCTCCCGGTTATGCGGCAGCTCCTGTTCCGATTCTGCCCAGTCCGATGATCAGCGTATGTCATCCATTTCCGTTAAAGCATACGGAGCGTTCCGACAGGCTCGAGAGACTGTCAAGAAGGGCTGATCGCCAATGCCTGTAACGCTTGTCGGGACTAGGCCTCAGCAAGCGTTACAGGCGCGTGCTGGCGTCGATAGGGGATGGGGAATTGATGCTTCGTCCGGCGCTTCGATAGTGCTGGAACAGTGCCCCATCAAATCCCAGACATAAAAAAACCCTGAATCTTGCGATTCAGGGTTTTCGGTATTTGGTGCCCAGAGACGGAATCGAACCGCCGACACGGGGATTTTCAATCCCCTGCTCTACCGACTGAGCTATCTGGGCAACGGGGCGCATTAAACTGGTTTTTCAGGGGGTCGTCAAGAAAGTTTTCAAAAAAATTTTAATTATTACCGTCGCTTACGTTCCGACCCTCGAAAAAGCGGGATTATTCAGCCGGCGGAACGTAGCCGTCAGCCTTGGCGTATTCCTCGCCGGAAAAGAACTTGTCCATCTCGCCCTGAAGATATTTGCGGTCTTCGGCGTTCATCATGTTCAGGCGTTTTTCGTTGATCAGCAGAGTCTGGTGCTTTTGCCAGTCGGCCCAGGCCTTGGCCGAGACGTGGTCAAAAATATCCTGACCTTTTGCGCCAGGGAACGGAGCGCGTTCCAGGGCGGGCAATTCTTCTTTGTACTTGCGGCACATGATGGTGCGGGTCATGACGACTCTCCTGCGTTCAATACGGCGGCCGCGCGTTCGAGCAAGGTTTTGACCGGGGCGGCAAGGCCCAGGCGCGGCGGGGTGGCGAGGTTATACCAGAGCCAGTCGGCCTCGGCCACGTGATGGCCGACCTCCTGGACCTGAACCAGCCAGGGTTCGATGGACAACTGAAAATGACTGAAGGTGTGTACCAGGCTCGGCAGCGCCTGTTGGCTGCCAAGCTCCAGCGAATGCTGCGAAGCCAGATGTTGCAGGTCGTCGAGGTCATCGAGTTCCGGCAGGCTCCATAGACCGCCCCACAAGCCCGTGGAAGGGCGACGGTAAAGCAGAATCGCGCCGTCACCGTTGGCGAGCATCGGCATCAGCGTGCGCTTCTGCGGCACGGCTTTGCGCGGCTTGGGGATCGGGTAGCGCGTCTCCAGGCCAAGCATGTGCGCTTCGCAGCCCTTTTCGAGCGGGCAGAGCAGGCAACTCGGCTTGCTACGGGTGCAAAGCGTGGCGCCCAGATCCATCATCGCCTGGGTGTAGGCGTTGACCCGATCATGCGGCGTAAAGCGCTCAGCGTTGGCCCACAGCTGTTTGGCGACCTTTGGCTCGCCCGGATAACCCTCTTGCGCGGTAAAGCGCGCCAGCACCCGTTTGACGTTGCCGTCGAGGATTGGCGCCCGCAGGCCCATGCTCAGGCTGGCGATGGCGCCCGCCGTGGATAGGCCGATGCCCGGTAGATCCGTGAGTTTTTCCACATCCCGCGGAAACTCGCCGCCGTACTCGGCGACAACAATCTTCGCGGTCTTCTGCAAATTGCGCGCACGGGTGTAGTAACCGAGGCCGGTCCACAGGTGCAGGACTTCGTCTTCCGGCGCAGCGGCCAAGGCTTCGACCGTCGGCAACGAGGCCATAAAGCGGTCGAAGTAGTTCAGCACGGTGCTGACCTGGGTCTGCTGCAACATGATTTCCGAGACCCACACCCGATACGGGGTGATGCCTTGTTGCCAGGGCAAGTCGTGGCGGCCGTGACGGTCGTACCAGTCCAGCACCGCCGATGAAAACTGCTCGGCTCTCATCGCTTGAACAGTCCCTTCAAAGCGTTTTTCAGTTCCGGGCTGACTTTGTCGCCAAGCTTCTCGTCGATTTTTTCGCTGATCTGCTCGCCGGCCAGTTTGCTCGCGACCTGGCCCATGCGTTCGTTATCGAGGCGGCAAGCCTTGGCGCCCAGTTCCAGCGGGCCACGGCAGCGCAGCGGCCACTCGATGCCGATGAACTTCTCGCCGACCTGGCAGGCCGGGTCCGGCATGTCGCTCTTGTCGCCTTCGACGATAACGCCCACGCGGTAGTCCATGCCCAATACCCGAAGATCGACATCGCCGTCGCCGTTGACGGTCATGCCCGGGATGCGCACTTTCAGGTCCGGGTTGCTGGCCACGCCGTTGCGGAAGGTCAGATTGCCCTTGAGCTCCTGGAACGGTGTGTCCTTGCCCCGTGGTTCGCCGCTGAGGGATTTACGGTTCAGGGTGGCGATGCCTTTGCACAGCTGTTGTTCGAGGTTGGCATTGAGCAGCACGCCGTTGTTGATGACGAAACTGGCATTGCCGTTGAGGGTTTCGATCAGCGCTTTCTGGCTGTTGCCGCTGCCGGTCAGGTTGCTGTTGAGGGTCACCAGACCTTTGACCGGCGGATTTTTACCCTGGCTTTCGAGGATTTTTTCCACCGGTACTTTGCTGATGCTCGTCTGCATGTTCAGCGCTGGCACCTGTTGGCGCACGTCGAGCGTACCTTTGGCGTCGAAGTTGCCGTCGTACAGGTCGCCGCGAAGGCTTTCCAGTGTCAGCAGACCGCCCTGGCCGGTAGCTTTGAGCGCAGCGTTCTGGATCGGCAATTTATCGAGCGTCAACTGACCGAAGGTGAGGTCAGCGTCTACGTCGAGTTTGCTCAGGCGTTCCACCGGCAGCAGGCGCTCGTTGCTCCACGCGTCTTTGGTCGGTGCTTGCGGCAGCGGTGTGCTGCCGGGGCCAGCCATGGCCTCGGCCTCGGTGCTGGCCACTTCGGCCTGACGCACTTGTGTCGCGCTATTGGCTTCGGCGGATTTTGGTGGCAGATAACGGTCGACGTTGAAGGTGTCGGCCTTGAGGGTCGCCCGCAGCGATTGTTTGGCGAAGTCCTCGACGGCGATGCGGCCGCTGAAGGTGCTGTCGTCGACTTTGAGGTTGATGTTGTCCAGGATCACGCTGGTCGGCGTGCCGGCAAGGCGGCTGACCAGTTCGACTTTGCTCAGGCTGCCTTCGGCCATCGCCGGAAGCTTCTGACCGATGCTGTCGACGAATTTCGCCAGATCGAACTGGGCGATCGACAGGCCGCCGCTGATTTGCGGGGTTTTGTCGAGGTCGTTGACCTTCAGTTCGCCCAATGCGCGCAGTTGGTTGGCTGAGATCTTGATGCCGGTCCATTCGGCGACGTTCGCCGCTTTATCCAGCAGCAACTGGCCTTGGGCGGCGAAGGTCATGGTTTTGCCTTGCAGCGGATCGCCAGCCACTTCGCCAGAGAGTTTCATGTCTTCGAGTTTGTAGCGCTGCAGTGCGCGCTCGAAACGCAGCTCGCCATTGAGCTCGGTACGGACACGCAAGACCGGCTGGTTGGTACCCAGGAACGCGGTGAGTTTGACCGGGATGTTCGTGGAGTCATGCACCGGGCCGGTACTCAGCTGGATGCTTTCGGCGCTGAATTGCTTGCCGGTTTTCTCGTCGCTGTATTCAACGCGGGCGTTGTTGACGGTCAGACTGTCGATGTCCAGGCGAATCGGCTGGGCCGGTTTTTCCGCTTGGGCGGTGGTCTCGGTCGCTGGTTCGCCAGTGGTCGCGGGCGGTGTGGTCGGCGCCGGTGCCTTGCCGATGTCTTGCCAGTTGCCGTGGCCGTCCTTGTCGCGGGTCAGGCGCAGGTTCAGGCCCTCGACGCGTACATCGCTCATCTGCACTTCACGGCGCAGCAGCGGCAGCACACGGACCGACAAGCCAAGCATCTGCAAGTCAGCGAACGGCTCGGCGGGTTTGGCCAGGGTCGCGACGCTGGCTTCGTGCAATTCCAGGCCCAACCACGGGAACAGGCTCCAACCGATATCGCCATTGAGCGTCAGCTCGATGTGGGCCTTGTCGCGGGCTATCTGGCGAATCTCGTCTTTATAGTCGTTGGGATCAAAGAGGTGGGTCAGGGCAAAGCCCAGCGCCACAATGATCAGCAACAGCCCGAGAAGTACCAGACCCAGGATTTTGCCGAACGCTTTCATGGGCGAGTCCTTGTAGTTAGTCGAATTCGAAATTTAGCCGGGGAGTATAGCGCTCCGCAGCGGACGACCGGTCAGCGATCACGTCGGCAATACATCCAGCGGTATTTTCAGTTTGGCCGCCAGCGCTTGTGCCTTCAAATGCCCGGCAGGCGCCAGCAAGCGCAATGTCGCGCCCGATTGTGACGCCATTTTCTGCGCTTCATTCACCAGGCGCTCGGCCACGCCACGACGACGGGTAATTTTTCGTACGCATAGTTGGGACAGGTGCCAGACATCCTGGTGCCGTTGCAGGCGTGCCGCGCCTAACAGTCGATCATTGAAGCGGCCAGCGATCAGCGAGCCGTCCAGCAGGCAGGCTTCGATCAACTGCAAATCTCCGGCAAACGGGGCAAACAGCCAGTCCGGCGCATCGCGGTAGATCTTCTGCAGATCTTGCTGATCCTGATAAGTGGCTTCGTTAAGCGGCTCGACAATGATCGGCATGAGGGCTCCTTCAGTGGTACGAGAACTGTTGACGTACAAAAGGTGATGTCACTTTGGTTTTTCTGTCACGTACAGATGGTAACCTCTGCCGGTTCGTCCGTCCTTCTGCGACGTGATGTCGCACCAAAATGGAGCTTCACCCCAAAAAACAGTCATGCGTGCGCATAAAGGCTGAGGGGTGAGGAGCGCTGACGAACCATTCTAATAATTGGGGGATACACAATGACCACGAGCATCACGGCGGACGACCTCAAAGTCGACCAGCCCGCGTTCCTGTCCAAGGAACGCATCATCGCCAAGCCCGGTTTCAACCGTTGGTTGGTACCACCGGCCGCCTTGGCCATCCACCTGTGCATCGGCATGGCCTACGGCTTTTCGGTGTTCTGGTTGCCACTGTCCAAAGCCCTGGGTGTGACCAAGGCAGTGGCCTGCGCGCCGGACATGAGCTTCATCTCGCAAGTCTTCTCGTCCCAATGTGACTGGCCGATCTCGATGCTCGGCTGGATCTACACCCTGTTCTTCATCTTCCTCGGTTGCTCGGCTGCCATCTGGGGCGGCTGGCTGGAACACGCCGGGCCACGCAAGGCTGGCGTTGTATCGGCACTGTGCTGGTGTGGCGGTCTGCTGATTTCAGCGCTGGGGGTCTATACCCACCAGATATGGCTGATGTGGATCGGCTCCGGGGTCATTGGCGGTATTGGCCTGGGGCTGGGTTACATCTCGCCGGTCTCGACCCTGATCAAGTGGTTCCCGGACAAGCGCGGCATGGCGACCGGCATGGCGATCATGGGTTTCGGTGGTGGCGCGATGGTCGGTGCTCCGCTGGCCGCGGCGCTGATGGGTCACTTCGCTTCGCCGACCAGCGTCGGCGTATGGCAGAGCTTCCTGGTGATGGCCGCGATCTACTTCGTGTTCATGATCGGTGGCGCACTGTCCTACCGCGTGCCGCCAACCGGCTGGAAGCCTGAAGGCTGGACCGCCCCGGCGAAAAAAGCTTCCAACGCGATGATCACCCACCGTCACGTCCACGTGAACGTGGCGTGGAAAACCCCGCAATTCCGTCTGGTGTGGCTGGTGCTGTGCCTGAACGTTTCGGCGGGTATCGGCATCCTCGGCATGGCATCGCCACTGTTGCAGGAAGTCTTCGCTGGCAAATTGCTCGGCACTGACCAGACGTTTGGTCAGCTGGACGCCGCGCAATTGGCCTCGATTGCTGCCATCGCTGCCGGTTTCACCGGTCTGTTGAGCCTGTTCAACATCGGTGGTCGGTTTTTCTGGGCTTCGTTCTCGGATTACCTGGGTCGTAAAAACACCTATTTCGTGTTCTTCGCCCTCGGTTTCGCGCTGTACGCGCTGATCCCTAACCTCGGTCACCTGGGCAACGTTGCGCTGTTCGTAGCGGCCTTCTGCATCATTCTGTCGATGTACGGCGGTGGTTTTGCGACGGTGCCTGCGTATCTCGCGGACCTGTTCGGTACGCAAATGGTCGGCGCGATCCACGGTCGACTGCTGACTGCCTGGGCGGCGGCGGGCGTGTTGGGTCCGGTGTTGGTGAACTACCTGCGTGAGTATCAGCTGAGCATCGGCGTTGAACGCGCCGCGGCTTACGACATCACCCTGTACATCCTCGCGGGCCTGCTGGTGCTGGGTTTCATCTGCAACCTGCTGGTGCGTCCGGTGGCCGACAAGTACTTCATGACCGACGCTGAACTGGCTGCCGAACAGGCGCTGGGCCACGACAAGGGTGCTGACAGCAGCACCGTTTTGGAGTGGAAAGCGGATGCGGGCACCAAGCCTTTGGCAGTGGCTGCATGGCTGGTGGTGGGTATTCCGTTGGCGTGGGGTGTTTGGGTGACCCTGCAAAAGACGGCTGTCCTGTTCCACTAAGTAAACGCATCACCCCTGTGGGAGCGAGCCTGCTCGCGATAGCGGCCTGACAGTCGACAGAGATGTTGAATGTGGAGGCCTCATCGCGAGCAGGCTCGCTCCCACATTTATTTTGCGGTTTTGCAATGAAACCGCTTGTATGGACATGTCTATCCCCGACAGCACGGGATTCACTCCGTCAGTCATATCACCTCCCGTGTTTCTGTTTGGCGCCCGCGCCCCTATAATGGTTGCCTTTTTCGCCCAATGATTTTGCGGAGCTGGTGATGGCCGAACGTAAGGCGTCAGTCGAGCGCGACACTCTGGAAACCCAGATCAAAGCCTCGATCAACCTGGATGGCACCGGAAAGGCCCGATTTGATATCGGTGTTCCTTTTCTTGAGCACATGCTGGACCAGATCGCCCGTCACGGGCTGATCGACCTGGATATTGTCAGCAAGGGCGACCTGCATATCGACGACCACCACACGGTGGAAGACGTCGGTATCACTTTGGGTCAGGCCTTCGCCAAAGCCATCGGCGACAAGAAAGGCATCCGTCGCTACGGCCACGCCTACGTGCCGCTCGATGAAGCGCTGTCGCGCGTGGTGATCGACTTCTCCGGCCGCCCTGGCCTGCAGATGCACGTTCCCTACACCCGTGCCACCGTTGGCGGTTTCGACGTTGACCTGTTCCAGGAATTCTTCCAGGGCTTCGTCAACCATGCGCTCGTCAGCCTGCACATCGACAACCTGCGTGGCACCAACACCCACCACCAGATCGAAACCGTGTTCAAGGCTTTCGGCCGCGCACTGCGCATGGCTGTAGAGCTCGATGACCGCATGGCCGGTCAGATGCCGTCGACCAAAGGCGTTCTGTAATGCAGACGGTCGCGGTTATCGATTACGGCATGGGCAACCTGCACTCGGTGGCCAAGGCCCTCGAGCACGTTGGTGCCGGCAAGGTCTTGATCACCAGCGATGCCGATGTGATTCGCGAAGCCGACCGGGTGGTATTCCCCGGCGTCGGCGCGATTCGCGATTGCATGGCGGAGATCCGTCGCCTGGGCTTCGACTCGCTGGTGCGTGAAGTCAGCCAGGACCGTCCATTCCTCGGCATCTGCGTCGGCATGCAAGCCTTGCTCGACAGCAGTGAAGAGAACGACGGCGTCGACTGCATCGGCCTGTTTCCGGGCGCGGTGAAGTTCTTTGGCAAAGACCTGCACGAAGACGGCGAACACCTGAAAGTCCCGCACATGGGCTGGAACGAAGTGAAGCAGACGGTGGATCACCCGCTGTGGCACAACATTCCGGACCTGGCGCGTTTCTACTTCGTGCACAGCTACTACATTGCTGCCGGCAATGCGCGGCAGGTGGTGGGCGGCGGTCACTACGGTGTCGATTTCGCTGCGGCGCTGGCCGATGGCTCGCGTTTCGCCGTGCAATTCCACCCGGAGAAGAGCCATACCCATGGCCTGCAATTGCTGCAGAACTTCGCCGCGTGGGATGGTCGCTGGTAAATGGCCAAAGGGGCGCGTCATCATTCATTTCCTGGCTTGCGCCGGAGCCTGTCATTGCGCAGGGCAAGGCGCGAGGAGTGTGGTTTGGTCGTTTCAAATGAACGACGAGTAACGCAGCCCTGCGCAATGACAGGCCCGGCCCTTCGGGTTGTGCCTAAGCGCGCGCCATGCTGCGTTGCAAACCTTGCTAAGGGAGTGGCCATTAGCTACGGTTTGCGCCTTGCCTGGCACGCGCTTAGGCGACAACGCAAGCCAGGAAATGAATGATGACGCGCCCCCAGAAGAAGCCGCCGATCCTGACCCTCACTCCCGAACAGGAGAACGAGGCCAATCACAAGATCAAACGCTTTATGGAAGATCGCTTCGAACTGGACCTGGGTTCGTTCGAAGCGGCTGAAATCCTTGAGCTGTTTACCCGTGAAATTGCACCGCACTATTACAACAGGGCGATTTTCGATGTGCAGACGCACCTTAAAGAAAGGTTCGAAAGCATCGAAAGCGACTTGTGGGCGCTCGAGAAAAACTGATTTTCGAGCGAAGCTGAACAATCGAATTTGAAGGTTTGCCAGATGCTGATTATTCCCGCTATCGATCTCAAAGACGGTGCCTGTGTTCGTCTGCGCCAGGGCCGCATGGAAGATTCCACGGTGTTCTCCGATGACCCGGTGAGCATGGCTGCCAAGTGGGTGGAGGGCGGTTGCCGTCGTCTGCATCTGGTCGACCTGAACGGCGCCTTCGAAGGCCAGCCCGTCAACGGCGAAGTGGTCACCGCCATCGCCAAGCGCTACCCGAACCTGCCGATTCAGATCGGCGGCGGTATCCGCTCTCTGGAAACCATCGAACACTACGTCAAAGCGGGCGTGAGCTACGTGATCATCGGCACCAAAGCTGTGAAAGATCCGGCTTTCGTAGCTGAAGCCTGCCGCGCGTTCCCGGGCAAAGTGATCGTCGGTCTGGATGCCAAAGACGGTTTCGTTGCGACCGACGGCTGGGCTGAAATCAGCACCATTCAGGTGATTGACCTGGCAAAGCAATTCGAAGCCGACGGCGTGTCCGCGATCGTTTATACCGACATCGCCAAAGACGGCATGATGCAGGGCTGCAACGTACCGTTCACCGCTGCGCTGGCCGCTGCGACGAAGATTCCGGTCATCGCTTCCGGTGGCATCCACAACCTCGGTGACATCAAGTCGCTGCTCGACGCCAAGGCGCCAGGCATCATCGGCGCGATCACCGGCCGGGCGATCTATGAAGGCACCCTCGACGTCGCTGAAGCGCAAGCTTTCTGCGATTCGTACAAAGGCTGAGGACTGACCATGGCGCTGGCCAAACGCATCATCCCTTGCCTGGACGTGGATAACGGCCGGGTCGTCAAGGGTGTGAAGTTCGAGAACATCCGCGACGCCGGCGACCCGGTGGAAATCGCCCGTCGCTACGACGAGCAGGGTGCCGACGAGATTACCTTTCTCGACATCACCGCCAGCGTCGACGGTCGCGACACCACGCTGCATACCGTCGAACGCATGGCCAGCCAGGTATTCATCCCGCTGACCGTGGGTGGTGGCGTGCGCACCGTGCAGGACATTCGCAACTTGCTGAATGCCGGCGCGGACAAGGTGTCGATCAACACCGCCGCGGTGTTCAACCCGGAATTCGTCGGTGAAGCGGCTCAGCATTTCGGTTCGCAGTGCATCGTCGTTGCCATCGACGCGAAGAAGGTTTCCGGCCCGGGCGAGACCCCGCGCTGGGAAATCTTCACCCACGGCGGTCGCAAGCCAACCGGTCTCGACGCCGTTGAATGGGCGAAGAAGATGGAAGGCCTGGGCGCCGGTGAAATCCTGCTGACCAGCATGGACCAGGACGGCATGAAAAACGGCTTCGACCTGGGCGTTACCCGCGCCATCAGCGATGCATTGGGGATTCCGGTGATTGCGTCCGGCGGCGTCGGCAACCTGCAGCATTTGGCCGACGGGATTATCGAAGGTCACGCCAGTGCGGTATTGGCGGCGAGTATTTTCCACTTCGGCGAATACACCGTGCAGGAAGCCAAGGCCTACATGGCCCATCGCGGAATCGTGATGCGCTAAACAAACCGATACAGGCCAGTGGACATCATGGCGGGCTCAGGGCACTCTTGGGTACGCCATGGATCTCGGTAGCCAGACATGCTTAAACGCCTTCTTCTTGTCCTCGCCAGCGCTTCTCTGTTGCTCATCAACGCAGCCCGCGCCGAAGAAAGTCCCGCCACCGACCTGGTGCTGCTGACGGAAAACTTCCCGCCCTACAACATGGCGAAGAACGGCAAAAATTTCGCTCAGGACGAGAACATCAATGGCATCGCCGTGGACATCGTCTGCGAGATGTTCAAACGAGCCAACATCACCTACAGCCTGACGCTACGTTTCCCTTGGGAGCGAATCTACAAGATCGCCCTGGAAAAACCGGGTTACGGCGTGTTTGTGATGGCGCGGCTGCCGGATCGCGAAAAGCTCTTCAAGTGGGTTGGCCCGATCGGGCCGGATGACTGGATCATGCTGGCCAAGGCCGATAGCAAGATCAGCCTTGAGTCGCTGGAGCAGGCGCGCAAATTCAAGATTGGCGCCTACAAGGGCGATGCGATTGCCGAGACGCTGGCCAAGCAAGGACTGAAACCAATCGTTGTGTTGCGCGATCAGGACAACGCAAAAAAACTGGTCAACGGCCAGATCGACCTTTGGGCGACGGGTGATCCTGCCGGCCGTTACCTCGCTCGGCAGGATGGTGTGACTGGTCTCAAGACCGTGCTGCGTTTCAACAGTGCCCAACTTTATCTGGCGCTGAACAAAGACGTGTCCGACGAAATCGTCGCCAAGCTTCAGACCGCGCTGGATCAATTGCGCAAGGAAGGCATGGTGGACGACATCATGGCGCGATATCTCTAGGGCTGTTCAATCAGGTCGGTGCGTATCGATGACGGTTGTCCGGAACGATTGCGAACGTAACTGCACAGCATGACCGGCAATTGTTCTTCGGCGAAGGTGATGCTCTCGGGAGCAGGCTTGTAACGAGGGTCATCAATGTCGCCACAGTGCTGACCGTCAGCGGGGGCTGAGTAGAAGAAATTGTGGATGAATTCCGCATGCAAGAGTTCCCAGGTGACACGGTAATCCGGGCTGATGCTGGGCATCGGCTCGGCGGAGGTCAAATACACCGCGTGGGTAAAAGCATTTTTCAACGATGACTGGGTGAGTGGTTGCTCTTGCGAGGCGGCACCGATGATACATAGCGCATGCGTACCGGGTTGAGGGCCTATGTCGTTGTTGATGTAGGCATCTTCGGAGTGAATGGCGTCGCTGTAGTTGCGACGTGTTTGACAGTCTCTGGCGTTGCGCACGGCTTTATAGCGATAGAACGGATCGTCAAGCGAAAACCTGAAATTCCACGTTGGTAACGTAATTTGCCCAGCAGTGTTTTTTTGCGTGTGCACATAAGGCTTGATGTTCCAAGGCTGCGTAACCGTAAGATTCACAGGCTTGAGTGAACAGTCCGGCGCATTGACATCGAAAACACCCGCGATAAAGCACTGATGCAGGAAGTTGGCCGGGTAGCTGTAATTAAAGGTGGCCGCCTGGCAGGCTGCCGTTGTGCAATCAGGCGATGCCTCCTTTTTTAACCTGGCGGTAACTTTGCTGACGATGCCGGTGATTTCATTGGTCTGGCGATCAAGCATCGGGCTTCCAGAGCTACCACCACGCAAATCGCAGAGGTTTTTCATGGCCTGCGAAAATACGCCTGGATGATCAATGAAAGTTCCGGCCGTCTCTTCTGAGCAGGCGCTCAAGCGTAACCCTTTCTCTAGATAGCCCGCGGGTGCACCAAGGTTGAGTACGTTATGGGCTTCGAAGCTTTGATGGCTGGCGAGATTGAGTGGGTTGATACCCTTCTTTATAAGGGTTGCCAGTGAAGTCCCAACCTCGAGTATCGCCAGGTCGGTACCCGCCATGCTGGTCCAGCGAGCAATTCGAACCGGGTAAGTAATGTGATGCTTGGGCGTGTCATGGAAGTAGTTGAAGGTGATGTTCGCTTCGATGGGTTCGTCCGTGCGTGCGGTGCCGTACGCAAAGACAACGCAATGGCCGGCGGTAATCAGATAGGCCGGCCCCACCGCTTTGCCTTGCCTGTTTCTGGTATCAAGAAGAGCGGCGGTGCAGGACGCGCCGGAGCGGTGAGCAAGGCGTCCGATGCCGCTCCAGATTGCGTATTGGTTGTTACTGTTTTGAAGGGCTTTTGAACCTGAGTTGTTGGCAGCGCCTTCTCCCAGGTCTCGTGCGTGTGCAGAGGGGCTCGCGGCCAAGAGGCAGGCAAGTCCCCAGGCGGACAGATGTCTAATGCATTTCATGGCCATTCCTTGGTGATGAAATTCAGAGTGAGTCCTATCCTGGCACGCATCATTGTGCCCGGAGACATAGATAGTTATTGCCTCGAGTGCGCTGTGGTGGTGCGCGATCAGGACAATGCGAAGAAGCGGGTCAACGGTCAGATCGACCTTTGGGCGACGGGTGATCCTGCCGGCCGTTACCTCGCTCGGCAGGATGGTGTGACTGGTCTCAAGACCGTGCTGCGTTTCAACAGTGCCCAACTTTATCTGGCACTGAACTGTCGGACGAGATAGTCGCCAAGCTTCAGGCTGCGCGGATCAGTTGCGCAAGGAAGGCGTGGTAGACGACTTCATGGCGCGGTATCTGTGACCGTTGTCGGGGCTTGCACCAGGACTGTGTGTACCTCGGAAGTATTAAAATTCCTGTCCTCGATGTAACTGCAAAGCGTCACCGGAAGAAATTCCAGTGGAATAGCAAGTCCATTATCTGTTTGTGCATACTCCCTGCGATCTATATCAGCGCAATTACGTTCGCCCAGGTCGTTATCGTAGTATCGAGTCCAAATGGAACGGGAAGACTTTTCGAACCAGTCGACAGAAACATACTTCTCTGAGAATCTAAATGTGACAGTTGGTTCAGGTAGTGTGGCGAAAGTCGGTTCGGTTAGCCGGGCAGACAGTATTTGGGTGTTTCTGCGTAATCCGACGCTAGGTCGTTGCTCGGCTGACTCGACACCCACCAGGCAAAGATAATACAAACCTTCCTCTCGGCCGATCTCTGCATCAATTTTCGCATTGGCTGTGCTGATCGGGTGGCTATAGTGATCAGAAAAATAACAAGCGTGTGCGTCGCGTACAGTTTTAAAGCGATAGAAAGCGGTGCTCATCGAAAAGTCGACATCCCAGACAGGTGCTTGATCATTGTGGTCGACGGGTTTTCTATGAAGTGTGATGTCAGCGTTTCTTTTGGATTTGAAGTTAAAGTTTGGGTTTATTGTGCACGATTGGGCGTCCGTATTAAAACGCCCATTGGTGAAGCAGTAAGAAAGATAGTCAACAGGAAAGCTGTGGCTTGCCTGATCAGGCAAGATGGATTTTTTTTGATTATTTCCACAAAGTGCATGCCAGAAACATAAATCATCCGTTGAGATACCATAAGTCGTTCCGGACAATACACCGATAACTTCTCCTGTCGCCGCATCAAGAACGGGAGAACCTGAAGAGCCTGGTGCAATACCCTTGCAGTCGTGCTTCTGGTAATCGGTGTGGACGGTCAAGTACTTGATCAATGTGGTGTTAGTTGGCTCTAGGGTACAGGTTGACAGCCTGAGGCCGGGGGCGATTGCAGGTACGCCAAGGACTTGAATTGGGCGCGGTTCTGCAGGCGCTGTAGACGCTAGCTTGAGTGGCGTAATTCCGTCCTTCAGCAGTGTATCCAGCGAGTCGGTCAGTTCCAGGACAGCGACATCAGAACTGGCGAGGCTGGCCCAGTTTACCTTGTGGATGTCGTAACGCTTGGCGCCTTCCATCGTATCGTGGAAAAAGTTGAACTGTACCTGGCCGTTGAATGGAGTATCGACTGCTGTGCCGGAGATGATTGAAGCACAGTGCCCATTGGTCAATAGGTAAGCAGGGCCTGTAGAGGTACCCATTGCGTCGCGAGTATCAAGCAAACTTGCCGTGCAATAGCGGTCGTTATCCTTAAATGTAGCTCCAATGCCGTTCCAGTGGGTGTATTGTCCGTCACCATTACTGAGCAGGATGGGCTCCGGTGGCTTGGGAACAGTGTAGGCGCAAGAGGCCAGGGAGAATGTGAGTGCTATTAGGGGAATAGTTGTACGTACAATAGACTTGTAATTCATAACCGATCCTTGGTTGTGAGCGTGGATGTAAATAAAGTTGGATGTTGCTGTGGTGCGAAAGAAGTTTAAATTGAAGTGAGGGGGTGTTAGTTGTTGATGTGTATCCGATTGTGAAGAGGTGGCGAGTGGAGGGTGAGTGGGGGTGGTAATTTATCGGCGCTGATAAAGTTTGAAATTAACTAACTAATTGCAGTGAAATTACTGGGTTTGCGGCAGTCGGTAATTACCGTCCTTCCCATGCGCGGCAGTTGCGCGATTGCCGCGCAGTCCGATCATCGACTTGATATCGATCCACTCAATGCCCTGAGCCTTGAGCTTGGGCAACTCGCGCTCCAGCACCGCCAAAGTTTGCGGATAAGGGTGACCGATCATCACTGCCGAACCCTGTTTGCGCGCCAGACTGATAGCCGTCTGTAGCTGAGTAAAAATCGCGGCTTCAGTGGGCTCGTCATCCAGGAATACATCCCGCGAAACGCTCGCCAAACCAATCTTCTGCGCCTCGGCCGCCGCCACGGTTTGCGCACTGGTGCGGCTGTCGACGAAGAACTTGTGCCGACGCTGCAAGTCCGCCATCAGCCAGGCCATGGCCGGTTGCTGAACGGTCATGCGGCTGCCCATGTGGTTGTTGATGCCGGCGGTGTAGGGCACGATCTTGAGCGCTGCGTTCAGGCGTTTCTTAAGCTCGTCGATGGGCAAGTCGGGATGCCAGGCAAACGGACCGGTGGCCGGGTCCATGGGCATGTGCAGGATAACGATCTTGCCGGCGCGATGGGTTTCGCGGGCGAATTCGGTGGCGTGGGGTGTGTCAGGCATGATCGCCGCGGTCACCGGACCGGGCAGGGCGAGCACGCGGCGATCCCGGGGCAGGTTCTGCCCCAGGTCATCGATGATCAGAGTGATGTAGGCCTTTTGAGGGGCGGGCGCCGCGTGAGCAGCACCCGCCAGACAACACACCAGACCGAGGACTAACCGCAGGCGCATCTCAGCGGCCGGAGGTGATGCTCAACCCTTTGAGCAGGCTCAGGGCCTGGGCCAATTGGTAGTCATCATCCTGCGGCATTGCCTTGGCTTTGCCACTGGAGCTGGTCGGTTTGTCGGCACCGCCGTTGCCATTGCCCAGGTGACCTTGCAGATCGGCTTCCTTGAAGTACTCGCCGTCCTGCTCGTTGGTGATCTTGGCCTTGCGCACTTCGATGTCCGGGACGATGCCCTGAGCCTGGATCGAGCGGCCGTTCGGCGTGTAATACAGCGCCGTGGTGATCTTCAGTGCGCGCTCGTTGTTCAGCGGCAGCACGGTTTGTACCGAGCCTTTGCCGAAACTGGTGGTACCCATGACCACAGCGCGTTTCTGATCCTGCAAGGCGCCGGCGACAATTTCCGAGGCCGAGGCGCTGCCGCCGTTGATCAGTGCGACCATTGGCACGGCTTCGCTTTCGTCCTTGCCGGTGGCGGAGAAGCGCAGTTCGGAGTTGGCGATACGACCCTTGGTGTAAACGATCAGGCCCTTGGTGATGAAGTGGTCGACCACTTCAACCGCCGCTTGCAGCACGCCGCCCGGGTTGTTACGCAGGTCGAGGATGATGCCTTTGAGCTTCTTGCCGTTGTCTTTGCGCAGCTTGGCCAAGGCCTTGGAGACTTCTTCGCCGGTCTTGACCTGGAACTGGGTGATGCGGATGTAGCCGTATCCGGACTCCAGCAGTTGGCTCTTCACGCTCTTCACTTGAATGATGGCGCGGGCCAGGGTCACGTCAAACGGTGTACCGCCGTCGCGCACCAGGGTCAGGGTGATTTTCTGGCCGATCTTGCCGCGCATCTTGTCCACGGCTTCGGTCATGCTCTGGCCGCGGGTCGGTTGGCCGTTGATCTTGACGATGAAGTCGCCGGCCTGAATGCCAGCCTTGGAGGCCGGAGTGTCATCGATCGGTGAAACGACCTTGATGAAACCGTCTTCGGCGCCAACTTCGATGCCCAGGCCGCCGAATTCGCCGCTGGTGCTTTCCTGCAACTCAGCGAAGTCTTCCGGGCCCAGGTAGGCGGAGTGCGGGTCGAGGTTGCTGAGCATGCCCTTGATGGCGTTTTCCAGCAGGGTTTTGTCGTCCACCGGTTCGACATAGGCGGCCTTGATCCGATCCATGACCTCGGCAAAGGTGCGCAACTCTTCCAGAGGCAACGGCGCCTTGGTGGTCGCAGCAGTGCCCGCAGGCGCGACTGCCGGGGCCGGTTGAGCGGCGAACGCCAGAGGCGCGCCGATCACCAGGGCGATCGTCAGGGCCAGCGAGGTAAGGCGGGACAAATGCAGCATGTCGAACGAACTCCTGAATTAGGTCGCGTGCTTATCCTTGCGCGCGACACCATTGCGCCGGATCACTCGGGTGACCCTGCTGACGAATAGCGAAATACAGCGCTGGTGTGTCCTGCCCGCCACTGCTACCCACAGTGGAGATGGACTCACCGGCTTTTACCACGTCACCCGCAGACTTGAGCAGCGTCTGGTTGTGACCATAAAGACTCAAAAAACCGTTGCCGTGGTCGAGAATCACCAGCAGCCCGGCGCCTCGCAACCAGTCGGCGAATACCACACGACCACCATGCACGGCGTGCACCTGGCTGCCGGCGGAGGCGCTGATCATCACGCCGTCCCACTTGGTGCGGGCGTCGTCGCCACGGGTTTCGCCAAAGCGTGCAAGCAGTCGACCATCAACTGGCCAGGGAAGTTTTCCCCGGCTTGAAGCAAAGGGGCCGCCAAAGGCCTCACCTGAACTTGATACCAGGGCGCCGGGTGTCGATTTAACGGGTTTGCGTGGGGCATCAGTGGTGTCTGCGTCTGCTGCAGCCTGAGCCTCACGTAAACGCTTTTTTTCGGCTTCCTGCTGGGCGATCAGCGCTTTTTGCCGCGCTTCTTCTGCCTCTCGGGCCTGACGGGCCAAGGTTTCTTCAATGGTTTTAAGAACTTTAGACAGGTCTGCCTGATCCTGCTCGCGGGCGGCCAGCTTCTGATCGCGGGCCTTCACGTCGTCGCTGAGCTTGGCCAGGACTTGCTGACGCTCCTTGCGGACTTTGTCGAGTTCATCACGCTGGCTGTCGAGGCTGCTTTTCTGCACCAGCAATTGCGCCTGTTGCATGGCGATGTCTTTTTCGACATTGGCCAGTTGGCGCAGGGTTTCGTTGAAATTTTTCAGCTGCTCCAGGCGGGCCTGGCTCAGGTAGTCGTAATAGGTGAGGGTGCGGGCGAATTTTTCCGGGTTCTGCTGGTTGAGCAGCAGCTTCAAGTACTCCTGACGGCCGTTCTGATAGGCCGCGCGGGCCTGAATGGCGATCAGTCGCTGCTGTTCAATGCGCGCGCTCTGGAGTTTTTTTTTCTCGGCATCGAGTCGCTGCAGCTCGGCTTCGCTTTTCTTCAGCTCTTTTTGCAGGGCATCGACCTGCTTCTCGAGCTTGCCCATCTCGGTCTCGGTGCCTTTGAGGTCTTTCTGCACACCGGATTTTTCTTCCTGGAGCTTGCCCAGCAGCTTTTTCAGCTCGGCAATGTCCTGACGCGTGGCGTCCAACTGTTGTTGGGTTTGCGCGCGCTCGTCAGCAAAGGCCGGTTGGAGCAGGCATGTCAGAGCAAGGGCTATCAGGACGCGAAGCATAGAGGCGGGCGACACCAGGGAAAGGGACGGCCTAGTATGCCCGCCAAGCGCTGCAAAAAAAACGCCCAATTGGGGCTGTGTGATAACCGGGCTGAAAAACACTGAAAACCAATGTGGGAGCGAGCTTGCTCGCGATGGCGTCTTAACATTCAACATGGTTGTTGGCTGTCAGACTGCTATCGCGAGCAAGCTCGCTCCCACAGGGTTTGGTGGCGTTTGGAAGGCTGATTACACCAGGATCGAAGTGCCAGTCATCTCGGCAGGTTTCTCAAGATCCATCAACATCAGCATGGTCGGTGCCACATCCGCCAGCACGCCGCCGTCGCGAACCTTGAAGTCACGCTTGCCGACATAGATGAACGGCACCGGTTCGGTGGTGTGGGCGGTATGCGCCTGGCCGGTGGATTCGTCGGACATCTGCTCGACGTTGCCGTGGTCGGCAGTGATCAGCGCTTCGCCGCCGACTTTTTCCAGCGCATCGACGATGCGGCCAACACACAGGTCGAGGCATTCAACAGCTTTTACTGCCGCATCGAACACACCGCTGTGACCGACCATGTCGCCGTTGGCGTAGTTGACTACGATCACGTCGTAGCGCTGGTTTTCGATGGCATCGACGATGCGGTCGGTGACTTCCGGGGCGCTCATCTCGGGCTGCAAGTCATAAGTGGCGACTTTTGGCGACGGGATCAGGATGCGTTCTTCGCCCGGGAACGGTTCTTCGCGACCGCCGGAGAAGAAGAAAGTCACGTGGGCGTATTTCTCGGTTTCAGCGATGCGCAGTTGGGTCTTGCCGTTTTTCGCCAGGTAGTCGCCCAGCACGTTGTCCAGGCTGCCCGCGGCGAAGGCCGATGGGGCGGGAATGCTGGCGGCGTACTGGGTCAGCATGACGAAGCCGGCCAGTTTCGGCTGGCGGGCACGTTCGAATTCCTTGAAATCGTCTTCGACGAACACTCGGGTCAGTTCACGGGCGCGGTCGGCGCGGAAGTTCATGAACACCACGGCGTCGCCGTCTTCGACTTTCACCGGCTCACCGATGCTGGTGGCTTTGACGAATTCGTCGCTTTCGCCACGTTCGTACGCCGCTTGCAGGCCTTCCTGAGCGGTGGCAGCGTTGAATTCGCCGTTGCCATCGACAATCAGGTTGTAAGCCTGGGACACGCGGTCCCAACGGTTGTCGCGATCCATGGCGAAGTAACGGCCGACAATGCTGGCGATCCGGCCTTTGCCGAGGGCCTGGAAGGCCGCATCCAGCAGTTCGATGGACGACTGAGCGCTTTTCGGTGGCGTGTCGCGACCGTCGAGGAAGGCGTGCAGGTAGATTTTCTCAGCGCCGCGCTTGAAGGCCAGTTCGGCCATGGCAACCAGGTGATCCTGGTGGCTGTGAACGCCGCCATCGGACAGCAGGCCCATGAAGTGCACGGCTTTGCCGGCAGTGACGGCTTTATCGACAGCGGCGCAGATGGTCGGGTTCTCGAAGAACTCGCCATCGCGGATCGATTTGGTCACGCGTGTGAAGTCCTGATACACCACGCGGCCGGCGCCGAGGTTCATGTGGCCGACTTCGGAGTTGCCCATCTGGCCATCCGGCAAGCCGACATCCATGCCACTGCCCGAGATCAGGCCGTTCGGCACGGTGGCCCACAGGCGGTCCAGTACGGGCTTCTTCGCCGCAAACACGGCGTTGGATTCAGGGCTCTCACTGTGACCGAAGCCGTCGAGAATAATCAGGACCAAAGGTTTAGGCGTGGTAGTCATGGATTCCACTCGTGGCTGAGTTAAAAGAGGGCGATGGAAAAGGGAGTGGCAGTTTAAAGCTAAGTTCCGACGGCGTCACCGCCGGACGGGGTTTGGCCCACCATAGTGGCTGTGTATACTGGCCGACATTTTAACGCCCTGGAACCTCCTTCGATGGTTGCTAACCTGATTCAATTCGCCACTAACCACTATCTGCTCGTCGGTATCTTCGTCGTACTGCTGGCGTTGCTGATCGCTTATCAGATGCAAGGCGGCGGCCGCAGCCTGAGCACCGGTGAACTGACCGGGCTGGTCAACAAGGACGCGGGCGTTGTAATCGACATTCGCTCGAACAAGGATTTCGCCGCCGGTCACATTGTTGGCGCGGTGAACATTCCTCACGACAAACTGACCGCTCGCGTCGGCGAACTGGAAAAGCACAAGGCCAAGACCATCATCCTGGTCGACGCCATGGGCCAGACTGCCGGCACGCATGCCCGCGAACTGATGAAGTCCGGCTTCACCGCCGCCAAGCTCTCCGGCGGTATTTCCAGCTGGAAAGGCGACAACCTGCCGCTGGTGAAGTGATATGAGCAACGTCGTCGTCTATTCCAGCGATTACTGCCCTTACTGTTCGCGAGCCAAATACCTGCTCGAGAACAAAGGCGTGGCCTTCGAAGAGATCAAGGTCGATGGCAAGCCGCAGGTGCGTGCCGCCATGGCTCAGAAGGCCGGACGTACGTCCGTGCCGCAGATCTGGATCGGCAGCACCCACGTGGGTGGTTGTGATGATTTGTTTGCCCTTGAGCGCGCCGGCAAGCTCGACGCCATGCTCAAGGCCTGAATGCCTTCCCTATAAGACCCCAAGATCAGAAAGGATCTGAGATGACTGACCAACAGAACACTGCAGCTAGCGAAGAAGAAACCGCACCGCAATTCTCCTTGCAGCGCATCTATGTACGTGACTTGTCCTTCGAAGCACCGAAAAGCCCGGCCATCTTCCGCCAGCAGTGGGAACCGAGCGTCGGTCTGGATCTGAACACCCGTCAAAAGGCTCTGGAAGGCGACTTCCACGAAGTCGTACTGACCCTGTCCGTCACCGTGAAGAACGGCGACGAAGTGGCGTTCATTGCTGAAGTGCAACAGGCCGGGATCTTCCTGATCAAGAACCTCGACGACGCGTCGATGAGCCACACCCTCGGCGCGTTCTGCCCGAATATCCTGTTCCCGTACGCTCGCGAAACCCTGGACAGCCTGGTCACCCGCGGTTCGTTCCCGGCGCTGATGCTGGCTCCGGTGAACTTCGACGCGCTGTACGCACAAGAGCTGCAACGCATGCAGGCGGCTGGCGAGACTCCAACCGTTCAATAAGCGGTCCAATGTGGGAGCGAGCTTGCTCGCGATGAGGTCATCAGCTTCAACATTAATGTTGGCTGACACACCGTCATCGCGAGCAAGCTCGCTCCCACATTTTTTATGTAGCGTTATTTGAAGCCGAGCTGGCGCCAGCCTTCGTACACGGCGACCGCCACGGTGTTCGACAGGTTCAGACTGCGGCAGCCTTCACGCATCGGCAGGCGCAGGCGCTGTTCGCCGGGCAGGGCATCGAGTACTTCTGCCGGCAAACCACGGCTTTCCGGGCCGAACAGGAACGCATCGCCCTCGGCGAAGCTGGCATCGTGGAACGGCCGCGAGCCCTTGGTGGTGAAGGCGAACAACCGAGGATGCCCGAGGCTTTCCAGGCAGCTGGCGAGGTCTGCGTGGCGTTGCAGGGTGGCATACTCGTGGTAATCGAGGCCGGCCCGGCGCAGACGCTTGTCGTCCATCTCGAAGCCCAGCGGTTCGATCAAATGCAGGTGGCAGCCACTGTTGGCGCACAGCCTGATAACGTTGCCGGTATTCGGCGGAATTTCTGGTTGGAAAAGGATGACGTGAAACATGCACGGCTCCGAAGGTAAAGATGAGCGGCATTCTACGCCGCCCGTGGACAACCGTTCGAAACTATTCCCGCGAGTGATGGCTTCGCTGGCGATTGTCGGGGTGATGGTGGGGCTGATGATCGGTCGCCTGACCACTCCCGACCCCAGCGAATTGCAGCAGGTCGAGGTCACGAGCGATGGGCTGGTGGTGTGGTTCAACAACGAACCCAAGACCCACGGCGAGTTCGTCGACGGTAGCCTCGCGCTGCTGTTCGAGGCTGAGGGCAAGACGCAGAAAGGTCAGCTCAAGCTCAGCGACAAGAACGTGAACTGGCGGGTGCGTTTGAGTGATGGGGGCTTGTTGCTGACGGTAGTGGCGGCGCGGCCACTGCAGGGCGAGTGGGCCGGTAGCGAGGTCGATGACCGCTGGCGGCTGGAGATCCATCTCCGAGAGCAATAAAAGAGGGAATCCCCGGCCTGCCTGTACCAAGGTCCCCAAAACGGCAGGGCTCGCGCATGGCGTCGAGCCCGGTGTAAAGAAGGAACCCCTGACCTGCCTGTATCAAGGGCCCCAAAACTGCTTGGGCTCATCGCTTGTGCGGTGTGAGCCCGGTGTAAAGAGGGGAATCCCCGGCCTGCCTGTACCAAGGTCCCCGAAACCGGGTAGTGAATCGAATCACTGAATGGACTATTGCAGGGGGCGTGCCAGGTTTTAACAAGTTGAAACAGATAATCGATTTGAAGCGCTGAAAGCCCCGTGATTTGGGGCTTTCGTGTTTTTTCGATAGGGGTTCAATTGTGAACTCGGGCGGGGTTTTGAAGCGGTTTGCGTGCGCGATTGCGGTTCACGATGCCTTGCGGCGGTGCACGAAGGGGTTTGCGGTGCATCCTGGAAACGGGACTGATCCTGAATCGACCCCTCACCCTAACCCTCTCCCTGAGGGAGAGGGGACTGACCGAGTAGTTCTTTCGAGTTACATCGACCTGATAGCCCGAGTCGAACTCAGGTCTTGAAAAGCATGGAGATCGGCTCCCTTTCCCCTCTCCCCTGTGGGGAGAGGGTTGGGGTGAGGGGTGGTTCTCAAGGCTGACGATTAACCCTCATCCCCCTCATCATCATCCCCACCATCAACCTTCATCCCCAATTCCTTGATCTTGCGAGTCAGGGTATTACGCCCCCAGCCCAGCAAAACGGCGGCATCGCGGCGGCGGCCGGCGGTGTGTTTGAGGGCGGTTTCGATCATGATCCGCTCGAACGCCGGTACCGCGCTGTCAAGCAGGCTCGACTGACCACGAGCCAACGCCTGATCGGCCCACTGGCGCAGCGCTTGCTCCCAGTTGGTCACCGGTGCCGAATCCTGCGGCAGGTTCAGCAGCTCCGGCGGCAGGTCGCTGATATGCACTTCGCGACCCGAAGCCATCACCGTGATCCAGCGGCAGGTGTTCTCCAGCTGACGCACGTTGCCGCCCCACGGCAGGTTCTTCAGGTATTCCTCGGTTTCGCTTTTCAGCAGCTTCGGCTCCACCGCCAGTTCTTGCGCGGCGCGGCTGAGGAAGTGCTTGGCCAGGGTCGGGATGTCTTCACGACGGTCCGACAGCCGTGGAATGTGGATGCGGATCACATTGAGGCGGTGGAACAAGTCCTCACGGAATTTCCCGGCGTGCACCAGGGTTTCCAGGTTCTGGTGAGTCGCGGCGATGATTCGCACATCGACCTTCACCGGCACATGGCCGCCGACGCGGTAGAACTCGCCGTCCGCCAACACCCGCAGCAAACGAGTCTGGGTGTCTGCCGGCATGTCGCCGATCTCATCAAGGAACAGCGTGCCGCCGTCAGCCTGTTCAAAACGCCCGCGACGCAGGTTGGCCGCGCCGGTGAACGCACCTTTCTCATGGCCGAACAGCTCGGATTCCATCAGGTCTTTCGGGATCGCCGCCATGTTCAGCGCAATGAACGGCGAAGCCGCACGCGGACTGTGACGGTGCAGCGCGTGTGCCACCAACTCTTTACCGGTACCGGATTCGCCGTTGATCAGCACGGTGATGTTGGAGTGGCTCAAACGCCCGATGGCGCGAAACACTTCCTGCATCGCCGGCGCTTCACCGATGATTTCCGGGGTGCGGGTCAAGGCGACCGGGACTTCCAGGCCTTGTTGTTCCTGAGCGTGCTGGTTGGCGCGCTTGACCAGCGACACCGCTTCGTCAACGTCGAACGGTTTTGGCAGGTATTCAAACGCGCCGCCCTGATAGGACGCGACAGCGCTGTCCAGATCGGAGTGAGCGGTCATGATGATGACCGGCAGCCGTGGGTGTTGTTCGCGAATCCGCGCCAGAAGGTCCAGGCCACTGGCGCCCGGCATGCGGATGTCGGAGATGATCACGTCCGGCTGCTGGCGCGCCAGGCGGCTCATCACGCCATCGGCGCTGTCGAAGCTTTGCGTGGTCATGCCTTCTTGCTGCAAGGCTTTTTCCAGGACCCAACGGATAGAACGGTCGTCATCGACGATCCACACGGTTTCACTACGGCTCATGTCGATGTGGCTCCTTGTTCCAGTGGCAGAAAGATCGAGAAGGTGGTGTGGCCTGGATGGCTGTCACATTCGATCAGGCCCTGGTGCTGGCTGATGATGTTCTGGGTAATGGCCAGGCCCAGCCCGGTACCGTCCGGGCGGCCGCTGACCATGGGAAAGAAGATGGTTTCCTGCAACTCCGCGGGAATACCCGGGCCGTTGTCGATGATTTCGATCTTGGTCACCAGGCGATGGCGCACGTGGCCGATGGTGAACTGGCGCATGGCGCGGGTGCGCAAACTGATCCGGCCAAGGCGAAGCTCGTTCTGGCTGCTGATGGCCTGCATCGCATTACGCACAATGTTCAGCACGGCCTGAATCATCTGTTCGCGGTCGATCAACACGTCGGGAATGCTTGGGTCGTAGTCGCGCACCAAGGTGATGCAGCCCTGGCTTTCGGCCTCGACCAGATGGGAAACCCGCTCCAGCACTTCGTGGATATTGCACATGGCCAGGGATGGCAGCTTGTTGGAGCCGAGCATCCGGTCCACGAGGTTTCTCAGGCGGTCGGCTTCTTCGATGATGACGTTGGTGTAGTCCCGCAGGCTTTCTTCCGGCAGCTCACGGGCCAGCAGTTGTGCGGCGCCGCGAATCCCGCCCAGCGGGTTCTTGATTTCGTGAGCGAGGCCGCGCACCAGCATCTTGCTGGTTTCCTGTTTGGACAGCTGCGCTTCTTCCTTGGTGATCCGCAGCAAGCGGTCACGGGGGTGGACTTCCAGCAGCAGCATCGTGTCGCCGTTGCTGAGGATCGGTGTTACCGCGTAGTCAACGGTCAGGGTCTGGCCGGTGAGGGCGGTGAGCATCGCTTCGCGCTTGGTGAACGGGTGGGCCTGCTCGACCGCCTGGCGCAGGGAGTTCAGCGCTTCGGTGGATTCGGTGAACAACTCGCTGATGAACTGCCCATGGCTACGCTGACCGCTGATGGCCAGGAGCATCTCCGCTGCCGGGTTCATGTACTCGAGGCGCAGTTCGGCGTCGAGCAGAATGGTGGCGGTGGTCAGGTTGTCGAGTAGCAATCGATGCAGTGCGTCGCTAATGGTCATCAGGACCTCTTTTGGAGCAGGGCATGCGCGTGAATAACGCGCTGATACAAGGAAAATGCAAAAACCAAACCAAGGCTCCGAAAAGAAGCGTTAAAGGCCTGAAACGGGCGTTTGACGCTCGTTTGCGTGGCGTTCTGCCAGCTTTGACGGGTACTTTCGAACCAAAATGGGTTGGGATGTGAGTACGGTGCAACCAATTGCACCAATATAGTGCGCAAAGCTGAACGGCGTTAGAAGAAGCGCAGGAAGGGATTTATTTCTTCTACGGGTTTGTCTTTGAGCGGACATTCCGGCCGTTGACCGTAATCGGGGAGGGTGCAGGGTTTGACCTGACGCTTCTGCGCGAGGGAGATGCGCAGCATGTGGAACGGCTGGTTGGCTGTGCGCTCGACCGTGCGGCCCTGCTCGTCGAGGATTTCCACGGAGAGGTTATGGCTGCCGCGATCGATGTTGCTCAGGGCGAACACCGGGCTCAGGCCGGGCGCTGCTGTGGGTTGGCCGTCGAGCAGCAGTTGGTAGCGATGGCCTCGCTGCAGGCCGGGTTCGCTGGTAACGCTGACGATAATCTCGCCAGCACTGCTGCGCACCGTGGCATCTGGCTCCGGCACCAGTACTCTCAGCATGTCGTAGTGGAAAAGCGCTTTGGCTTCGGTTTTCTTCGGGGCTGTCATCGGCGCAGCACCGGTTGGGTTGGCGGACATGCGGTTACTCGGCGCCAGCGGCACGCGCTTGGCATTGCCGGAGCCCGGCTGGTCGGTGTAGACCCGATTGCCCTGAGCGTCAATGTAGGTGAACACCTCGGCCGTCACCGGCAGGGCTATCAAGCAGGTGATCAGCAGCCACAGCCTCACGGCTTATGCACCCGTTGTACGGTGAACGTCACGGTGGGACTTTGTTGAACGATGTTTTCCCCGTCGATCACCTGCACCGCGAGGCTGTGTGTGCCGCGATCAATATTGACCAGTTGCAGGATTGGCACGTTGCTCGGCTGGCCGTAAGGTTGATCGTCCAGCAACAGCCTGAACAGATGAGGGCCTTGCAGGCGGGGTTTGATCAGCACATTGACGGTGAAAGTGCCGTTGTTGGCACGCAGCGCTTCGGTAGTGGGTAAGTGGGTCAGCTCCAGCATCTCGTAAGCGCTGCGCGGCTGTTCGCGGCGGGTGGCTTCGACAGGTGGCGCAGAAGGGGCTTGGGGCTCAACCCTGTTCAGCGGTGGCAATTCGACCGGCTGAGCCTTCACGCCATCGGGCGGTTGATTGCTGTAGGCGGTGTTGCCGTCGGCGTCGGTGTACTTATAGATCTGCGCGGCGGCGGGCAAGGCGATCAGCAGCAGGATGAATAGAAAACCACGACCCATAAAATCGACCAGAAACGAAGGCGTTGGGTTGCAGCATAGGTCAGGGGTGGCAGTTGACCCAATTCATAAACATCTGGGCATGATTTACATCGATCTCCCAAACACCGAAAACCCCCTGTGGGAGTGAGCCTGCTCGCGATAGCGGTGGAACAGTCAACATCAATGTTGAATGAAAAAATGCCATCGCGAGCAGGCTCACTCCCACAGGGTTCTGTGTTGGTCTCTAAATCCCGGGCATAAAAAAGGCCTCCCGAAGGAGGCCTCTTTTTTGTCACGCCGCTTGCGCAGGCGCTACCGGATCAGCAGCTGTAGTACAGCTCGTATTCCAGTGGGTGTACGAAGGTGCGTACTTTGATTTCTTCTTCGCTTTTCAGGGCGATGTAAGCGTCGATGAAGTCGTCGCTGAAAACGCCGCCTTTGGTCAGGAACGCACGACCTTTGTCCAGCTCGTCCAGGGCTTCTTTCAGGCTGCCGCAAACTTGTGGGATCTCTTTCGCCTCTTCAGGCGGCAGGTCATACAGGTTTTTGTCAGCAGCATCACCAGGGTGGATCTTGTTCTGGATACCGTCCAGGCCGGCCATTACCAGGGCAGCGAAGGCCAGGTACGGGTTGGCTGCCGGATCCGGGAAGCGAGCTTCGATACGGCGAGCGCGAGGGCTGGACACGTAAGGAATACGGATCGAAGCGGAACGGTTACGAGCCGAGTAGGCCAGCATCACTGGAGCTTCGAAACCTGGGACCAGACGCTTGTAGGAGTTGGTCGACGGGTTGGTGAAGCCGTTCAGGGCCTTACCGTGCTTGATGATGCCGCCGATGAAGTACAGAGCGGTATCGGACAGGCCGGCATAGCCTTCGCCAGCGAAGGTGTTCTTGCCATCTTTGGCGATGGACAGGTGAACGTGCATACCCGAACCGTTGTCGCCGTACAGAGGCTTAGGCATGAAGGTCGCGGTGCGGCCGTAAGCCACAGCTACGTTGTGCACGCAGTACTTCAGGGTTTGAACTTCGTCAGCCTTGGCTACCAGGGTGTTGAACTTCACACCGATTTCGTTCTGGCCGGCAGTCGCCACTTCGTGGTGGTGAACTTCGATGACCAGGCCCATTTCTTCCATGGCGTTGCACATGGAGGTACGGATTTCGTGGTCGTGGTCAAACGGTGGAACCGGGAAGTAACCGCCTTTGATACCTGGACGGTGGCCGTGGTTGCCGCCTTCGATGTCCTGGTCGGACATCCACGAACCTTGTTCGGAGAAGATTTTGAACATCGAGCCGGAGATGTCGGACTTGAACTTCACCTGGTCGAAGATGAAGAACTCTGGCTCCGGGCCAACGAATACGGTGTCGCCGATACCGGTCGACTTCAGGTATTCCTCGGCACGCTTGGCGATCGCACGTGGGTCGCGATCGTAGCCTTGCATGGTCGAAGGCTCGATGACGTCGCAAACGATGATCAGCGTTGGGTCTTCGGTGAACGGGTCGAGAACGGCAGTGCTGTCGTCCGGCAGCAGGATCATGTCGGAAGCTTCGATGCCTTTCCAGCCAGCAATGGAGGAACCGTCGAACATTTTGCCTTCTTCGAAGAAAGCTTCATCCAGCGCGTCGCGAGCCGGCATGGTCACGTGGTGCTGAGTGCCTTTGGTGTCCGTGAAGCGCAGATCAATCCACTTGACGTCATGATCTTTGATGAGTTGAACCGACTTCGACATAGTGTCCTCCGGGTGGCTTCGGGCTTAAGTAGTGGATGCCCTTAGAATGTGGGTGATGCCGGCGCGAATACTCTGCCAAGGCAACCTGCCTCACAAGGGAGCAAATTGCATGCCAGTGCCCCAGCATGGGTTTTTTGCCCCAATTTCACGCTTATAAAGGTACAAAGCGGAGCAATGCTGGAAATAGCGCCCCCTAATGTAGCGTCAAATTCAACAAATGACCTGTTTTGGTGCGCGCAAAACCTTCTGCACATTAACTGGTTAAACCTTGAGCAATTTCCGCTATAATCCGCGCCCCCCTTTTTCGGCTGGCCCAGCGCGCGCTGTTTTCATGAAACTAATCGTAAAAGTCTTCCCCGAGATCACCATCAAGAGCCGCCCGGTACGGATGCGTTTCATCCGCCAGTTGGCCAAAAATATCCGTACCGTGCTCCGCGATCTGGACCCGGCTGTGGTGGTGAACGGTGTGTG
Source organism: Pseudomonas sp. LBUM1666 (assembly GCF_059695775.1). NCBI lineage: Bacteria > Pseudomonadati > Pseudomonadota > Gammaproteobacteria > Pseudomonadales > Pseudomonadaceae > Pseudomonas > Pseudomonas sp. LBUM1666. Next base: position 338,746 of record NZ_CP166789.1, read on the forward strand.
GGACAATCTCGAGCTGGAAACCCGTGTCAGCGAGCCCAAAGCCCTGAAGGAGATGACCGAGCGCCTGAGCTGCATGCCGGGCATCGCGCATTTCCTGCAAGTCGACGAATACCCGCTGGGCGACTTCGACGACATCGTCGCCAAGTGCAAGCAGCACTTCGGTGAGGCGTTGGCCGGGAAGATCTTTTCGGTGCGCTGCAAGCGTGCCGGCAAGCATGAATTCAGTTCGATGGACGTCGAGAAATACGTCGGCAGCCAACTGCGTCGTCAGTGCGGCGCCGCCGGAATCTCGCTGAAAGAGCCGGAAATCGAAGTTCGCCTCGAAATTCGCGACAAACGGTTGTTCGTGATCCACAGCCAGCACAACAGCATCGGCGGTTATCCGCTGGGTGCCCTGGAACAGACACTTGTACTGATGTCTGGCGGCTTCGATTCCACCGTCGCCGCTTACCAGATCATGCGCCGCGGGCTGATGAGCCATTTCTGCTTCTTCAATCTGGGCGGACGAGCCCATGAACTGGGCGTTATGGAAGTCGCGCACTTCATCTGGAAGAAGTACGGCAGCTCCCAACGCGTGTTATTTGTGAGTGTGCCGTTCGAGGAAGTACTGGGAGAAATTCTCGGGAAAGTCGATAACAGTCATATGGGTGTTGTTTTGAAGCGTATGATGTTGCGCGCTGCTTCCCGTATTGCCGATCGGCTGGACATCGATGCGCTGGTTACCGGCGAGGCGATTTCCCAGGTGTCGAGCCAGACGCTGCCGAACCTGTCCGTGATCGACTGCGTGACCGACAAGCTGGTCTTGCGTCCGCTGATCGCCAGTCACAAGCAGGATATCATCGACCTAGCCAACGAAATCGGTACTGCCGACTTCGCCAAGCACATGCCGGAATACTGCGGGGTCATCTCGGTGAACCCCAAGACCCACGCCAAGCGTCCACGCGTGGAGTACGAAGAACAACAGTTCGACATGGCAGTACTTGAGCGTGCGCTCGAGAACGCCAAACTGGTGCCGATCGATCGTGTGATCGACGAATTGGGCCAGGACTTGCAGATCGAAGAAGTCAGCGAGGCGCTGGCTGGTCAGATCGTCATCGACATCCGTCATCCGGATGCCGCTGAAGACGACCCGCTGGGCCTCGTTGGCATTGAGGTACAAGCGATGCCGTTTTATGCATTGAACGCTCGTTTCAAGGAACTGGACCCTACTCGCCAGTACCTGCTGTATTGCGACAAAGGCGTGATGAGTCGCCTGCATGCCCACCATTTGCTCAGTGAGGGGCATGCCAATGTGCGCGTTTATCGACCGAGCTAAGTGCCCGGGGCTGTTTGCCTGTGGCCTGCGTCACCGGCCCCCCGACGCCGCCGTCAAGCTGTAACGGCTTTGCCGGACTCTACTGTTAATCGCTGCCAAGACTTGTCAGCACACCGAATCCTCTGATCGAGATACACAAGTGATCGAAAATCTACGCAACATCGCCATCATTGCTCACGTTGACCATGGTAAAACCACCCTGGTAGACAAACTCTTGCGTCAATCCGGCACCCTGGAGCGCAACGAGCTCAACGACGAGCGCGTGATGGACTCCAACGACCAGGAGAAAGAGCGCGGTATTACCATTCTGGCGAAAAACACCGCCATCAACTGGAACGGCCACCACATCAACATCGTGGACACCCCGGGCCACGCCGACTTCGGCGGCGAAGTTGAACGCGTAATGTCGATGGTTGACTCCGTTCTGCTGCTGGTTGACGCTCAAGACGGCCCTATGCCGCAAACCCGTTTCGTGACCAAGAAGGCTTTCGAAGCCGGCCTGCGTCCAATCGTGGTCATCAACAAGGTTGACCGTCCAGGCGCGCGTCCGGACTGGGTTCTGGACCAGATCTTCGACCTGTTCGACAACCTGGGTGCTACCGAAGAACAGCTGGACTTCAAAGTCGTCTACGCCTCGGCCCTGAACGGCATTGCCGGTCTGGAACACACCGACATGGCTGAAGACATGACCCCGCTGTACCAGGCGATCATTGACCACGTACCGGCTCCAAAAGTTGACCGTGACGGTCCGTTCCAGATGCAAATCTCGGCACTGGACTACAACAGCTTCCTGGGTGTTATCGGCGTTGGCCGTATCGCCCGTGGTCGCGTCAAGCCGAACACTCAAGTTGTGGCTATCGACGCCGACGGCAAGCGCCGTAACGGTCGTATCCTGAAGCTGATGGGTCACCACGGTCTGCACCGTATCGACGTTGACGAAGCAGCTGCCGGCGACATCGTCTGCATCAGCGGCTTCGACCAGCTGTTCATCTCCGACACTCTGTGCGACCCACTGAACGTCGAAGCGATGAAGCCGCTGACCGTTGACGAACCAACCGTTTCCATGACCTTCCAGGTTAACGACTCGCCGTTCTGCGGTCGTGAAGGCAAGTTCGTCACCAGCCGTAACATCAAAGAGCGTCTGGACAAAGAACTGCTCTACAACGTTGCCCTGCGCGTTGAAGAAGGCGACACCGCCGACAAGTTCAAAGTCTCCGGCCGTGGTGAGCTGCACCTCTCGGTACTGATCGAAACCATGCGTCGCGAAGGCTTCGAAATGGGTGTTGGTCGTCCGGAAGTGATCATCCGCATGGTTGATGGCGTCAAGCACGAACCGTATGAAAACGTGACCATCGACCTGCCAGAAGAATCGCAAGGTTCGATCATGGAGCAGATCGGTATCCGTAAAGGCGACCTGACCAACATGGTTCCGGATGGCAAGGGCCGTGTGCGTCTTGAGTACAACATCCCGGCTCGTGGCTTGATCGGTTTCCGTAACGAGTTCCTGACCCTGACCTCCGGTGCAGGCATCCTGACCTCGATCTTCGACCGTTACGACGTGATGAAGTCCGGCGACATGTCCGGCCGTCAGAACGGCGTGCTGGTTTCGGTGGCTACCGGTAAGGCTCTGACTTACTCGCTGGAAACCCTGCAAGCTCGCGGCAAACTGTTCCTGGGTCACGGTGAAGACGTGTACGAAGGTCAAATCGTCGGCATCAACAGCCGCGACAACGACCTGGGCGTTAACCCAACCAAAGGCAAGAAGCTCGACAACATGCGTGCCTCGGGTAAAGACGAAACCATCGCTCTGGTTCCGCCTATCCGTTTCACCCTGGAACAAGCTCTTGAGTTCGTGCAAGAAGACGAACTGTGCGAAGTCACTCCTAAGTCCATCCGTCTTCGTAAGAAGATCCTGGGCGAAAGCGAGCGTACCCGCGCTGCCAAGAAAGCCGGTAACTGAGTTTCGACTTAGTTAGCAGCTAAAAAAACGCCCCCGACCGCAAGGTCGGGGGCGTTTTTGTTTGTCTGGGGGAGTGGAATCTGATGGTGGAGTTTTCAGAATCTTGGGATGACTTGGGATCGACCCCTCACCCTAACCCTCTCCCCGGAGGGTAGAGGGGACTGACCGAGTTGTTCTTTCGAGATACATCGACCTGAAATATCGAGTCGAACTCAGGATTTGAAAAGCCCCCCGATCGGCTCCCTTTCCCCCTCTCCCCTCTGGGGCGGTCCGACGTTTCGGGAGGGCTGGGGTGAGGGGTGATTCTAGAGCCTGCCGCTGAACTCAGAGACGATCAGAACTTCTCAAGTGTCCGACGGCTCTCGCTGGTCTCACGCGCCACTTCTTTAGGTTTGTAAGCGCAGTACCCCGGCCGCGGCCCGATTTTCGGGTGGTTGCGGCAAGTATCCGGGCGCTTTTCATAAATAGTGCACAGACGGCTCTTACGATCCAGGTACAGGCAATCGTTGTTGCTCATGCGCTGAAGGGTGAAGATCTCGGACTTCTGGTTGTAACGCTCGACGATCCCTTCCTTCTGCAAACGCTTGGCGATGTTCTTCGCCGGCTCGCCGCGCTCGAATTCATCGACGATGCCGATACGGATCAGATCCTTGATCTTGACCTCGACCGGCAGGGTGCAGCAGCTGGAAACGCACGAACCACACATCGGGGCGGAGTACTTGGCCCAGGTATCGAGGCGATCGATCTCCGCGGCGGCGATCAGGTTGGACTTCATCATCGGTTGTTACCAGCGTGCATCAGGGCGCGCGATCATACCGGGACTGGTGGATTTTTGAACAACCTTTCGCCAGATTTTTTCGTATTCCGCCCAATAACACCTGTAACCCGGCACGGCACCTGCATTCTTTCCGGTGCGCGACAAGGTAATGTCGATCTAACTCGCACTATCAGGAAAAACTGCCGAACCAGAGTTCCAACGGCCTGTCAGACCGTCTAGGCTCAGACAATTCCAAGCTCGCTCGAGGTCCTATCGATGACTCAAGAACCACTTGTTCGCGAAGCAGAGGTGGCCGCATTCCGCGACGCCGTCTTGACCAAACTCACCTACGCGGTGGGCAAAGACCCGGATCACGCCTTCGACCACGACTGGTTCGAAGCCATTGCCCTGGCGGCGCGCGACCACATGGTCGAGCACTGGATGGATCACACCCGGCAGATCTACCGCAAAGGTCAAAAGCGGGTTTATTACCTCTCCCTCGAATTTCTGATCGGCCGTCTGCTCTACGACAGCCTGAGTAACCTTGGCCTGCTGGACGTCGCCCGCGAAGCCCTGACTGAGCTTGGCGTCGACCTTGAACGCATCCGCTTGCTGGAACCTGATGCGGCGCTGGGCAACGGCGGCCTTGGTCGTCTGGCCGCGTGCTTCATGGAAAGCATGTCGACCCTCGGCATTGCCGGCCACGGTTACGGCATTCGTTATGAACACGGCTTGTTCCGCCAGGCCATCGTCGATGGCTGGCAGCAGGAACAGACCGAACACTGGCTGGATTTCGGTAACCCTTGGGAGTTCGAACGACCAGAGGTCGTTTACCCGATCGGCTTTGGCGGCAGCGTCGAAACCGTTACCGACGAAGCGGGCAAGTCCAAGCAAGTCTGGACGCCAGCGGAAACCGTTCGCGCGATTGCGTACGACACACCGGTGGTCGGCTGGCGCGGGGCGAGCGTCAACACGCTGCGCTTGTGGCGTGCCCGGGCGATGGAAGATTTGCACCTGGAACGCTTCAACGCCGGCGACCACTTGGGCGCAGTAGCAGAAGTCGCCCGGGCGGAAAGTATTTCCCGGGTGCTCTACCCGGCGGACAGCACCGAAGCCGGCCAGGAACTGCGCCTGCGTCAGGAGTATTTCTTCGTCGCCGCGTCCTTGCAGGACTTGCTGCGCCGCCATCGCAACATGCACACCTCGGTCCTGACCCTGGGCGATCATGCCGCGATCCAGCTCAACGACACCCACCCTTCGATTGCCGTCGCCGAGCTGATGCGTCAGCTGGTCGACGTTTACGACGTCGCGTGGGATGCGGCGTGGCAAGTCACCGTCGACACGCTGTCCTACACCAACCACACGCTGCTGCCGGAAGCGCTGGAAACCTGGCCGGTCGGTTTGATGGAGCGGATGTTGCCGCGGCACATGCAGATCATTTACTTGATCAACGCCCAGCACATCGATTCGCTGCGGGCCAAGGGTATCCATGACTTCGAGGTGCTGCGCGCGGTGTCGTTGATCGAGGAAGACAACGGTCGCCGCGTGCGCATGGGCAACCTCGCGTTCCTTGGCTCCCACAGCGTCAACGGCGTGTCCGGCCTGCACACGCAGCTGATGCGCAAAACGGTGTTCTCCGAACTGCACAAACTCTACCCGGACCGGATCAACAACAAGACCAACGGCATCACCTTCCGCCGCTGGCTTTACCAGGCCAACCCGGAGCTGACCTCGATGATGGTCGACGCCCTCGGTCCGGATCTGCTGGACAACGCTGAAGAGCGTTTGCTCGAGCTGGAACCGTTCGCCGAGAAAGCCGCGTTCCGCAAGGCGTTCGCCGAGCAGCGCCTGCACAGCAAAAAAGCCCTGGCGTACATCATTCACGAACGCCTGGGGGTCGCGGTCAACCCGGCAGCGATGTTCGACGTACAAGTCAAACGGATCCACGAATACAAGCGTCAGTTGCTCAACCTGTTGCACACCGTTGCGCTGTATCAGGCGATTCGCGCCGAGCCGGAAATCGATTGGGTGCCGCGGGTGAAGATCTTCGCCGGCAAGGCGGCGGCCAGTTATCACCAGGCCAAGCTGATCATCAAACTGACCAACGACATTGCCCGGGTGGTGAACAACGACCCGACCGTGCGCGGTTTGCTCAAAGTGGTGTTCTTGCCCAACTACAACGTCAGTCTGGCGGAAAGCATCATCCCGGCAGCGGATTTGTCGGAGCAGATTTCCACCGCAGGCTTCGAAGCCTCGGGCACCAGCAACATGAAGTTTGGCCTCAACGGCGCGCTGACCATCGGCACCATGGACGGGGCCAACGTCGAAATGTCTGAACGCATCGGCGTTGAACACATGTTCATCTTCGGCCTCAGCGCTCAGCAGGTTGAAGCGCGCAAGCAGAACCATGAGTTCAATGCGACGCCGGATATCGCCGCATCCCATCGGCTTAATGACGTGTTGCAAGCGATACGCGGCGGAGTGTTCTCGCCGGATGATCCGTCCCGTTACGCAGGATTGATCGATTCGCTGATCGACTACGATCGCTTCCTGGTCTGCGCCGATTTCGACTCTTACTGGGACGCGCAGATGCGGGTTGAAGCCCATTGGCACGATTCTCAAGCATGGTGGCGTTCGGCGGTGTTGAGCACTTCCCGGATGGGCTGGTTCTCCTCCGACCGGACCATTCGCGAGTACGCCACGGATATCTGGAAAGCTTTGGAGTAACTTTTAGCAATAATTGCGAGCAAGGCCCGACGGTTGTTGGGCCTGGCCGATATACTGAGCGTCAGTTTGCCGGATTGGCCACTGCGCTTAGGGATATCGACAATGCAATGGATGTTCATGCTGATTGGGCTGGTGCTGGGCTGGATACTCGACGAGTCGTTCAGCGATGCGCTGCTGGGCGCGCTGCTCGGGTTGGGCATTGCCCAGGCCATTCGCATTGGCCGCTTGGGTTCACAGGCTGACGAACAACGTAAGCTACTTGATCAGGCTCAGATCGCGCTGAATGCGGTGCAGCAACGGCTGTCATTGCTGGAAGTGTCAGGTGTCAAGACGCCGGAAACCCACGAACCCGCGCCGTCTCCTGAATTCACTCTCGACGAAATCCCTGTCGAAGCCCCGGCGCTGATCTGGGAACTCCCTCCCGAACTGGAACCGATTACCGCGGCCGCCGCCGAAAGCAGCCGTCCAGTGCCCGTCGATGCCTGGAAACCCGAACCGGTCGCCCGCGAGCCGCAACAACCCGCCATCCCGCGTGGCCCGAACTTCATCGACCGCGCCATCAGTGGCGCCCGCAACTGGCTGTTCGGCGGCAACACGGTGCTGCGGGTCGGTGTGGTGCTGTTGTTTCTCGGCTTGGCCTTCCTGCTGCGTTACGCCACTGAAGGCATGGTGGTGCCGATCGAGTTGCGTTACGCCGGTGTTGCGGCGTCGGCATTGGGTCTTCTGGGGCTGGGTTGGTGGCTTAGAACACGCAACAGCAATTACGCGTTGATGCTGCAAGGCACCGGGATCGCGGTGTTGTACCTGACCGTGTTTGCCGCGATGCGCCTGCATCCGCTGCTTGATCCCACGGCGGCGTTAGGCCTGCTGGTCGCGGTGACGGTGTTCTCGGCGATCCTCGCCATCACCCAGGATGCCTTGGGCCTGGCTGCCGCTGCAGCGTTGGGCGGTTTTGCCGCGCCGATCCTGACCTCCACCGGCGCCGGCAACCATGTCGCGCTGTTCAGCTACTTCGCCTTGCTCAACGCCGGCATCCTCGCCATCGCCTGGTTCAAGGCTTGGCGGCTGCTTAACCTGATCGGTTTCGTCGGCACCTTCGGCATCGGTTTCGCCTGGGGCTTGCGCTCCTATACCCCGGAACTGTTGTGGAGCACCGAGCCGTTTCTGATTGTGTTTTTCCTGATGTACCTGGCCATCGGTCTGTTGTTCGCGCGGCGCAAGTTGCTGCAAATGAGCGACGCACCCGAGGACGACAGTCGTGAAGCGCTGCTGCACTGGTCGGCGCGCAAGGGCGATTACGTCGACGGCACGATGCTGTTCGGTCCTCCATTGGTGGGCTTCGGTTTGCAGTTCGCGTTGGTCCAGCACTTGGAGTTCGCCGCAGCCTTCAGCGCGTTGGCATTGGGCATGATTTACATGGGCCTGGCGCGGCGGCTGATGGGCGGACGAGCGTTGCTGCTGGCGGAAACCTGCCTGGCGCTGGGGGTGATCTTCGCCAGCCTGGCGATTCCGTTGGGGCTCGATGCACGCTGGACCGCTGCTGCATGGGCCGTCGAAGGCGCCGGCATCTTCTGGCTGGGCCTGCGTCAGCAACGACCGCTGGCCCGAGCCTTTGCCTTGCTGCTGCAACTGGGCTCGGCGCTGGCGTTTATCAGTGAGCTGCGGATCGGTGAAAGCAGCCTGCTCGACGGTGCGCCGCTCGGTGCGTTGATGCTTGGCGTGGCGTTGTTGTTCAGCTTCTACCAGTTGCGCAAAGCCTTGCCTGAACAGGCGTCGGAATGGGAGCGAAAAGGTCTGCCCGTGTTGGCCTGCCTCGGTCTGACCTTCCTCTATCTGCTGGCGCCGTTGTTCTTCTTCACTCACGGCACGGCGATCAGTTGGGCGCTGGCGGGGTTGGCGACGTTGTTCGTTGGTTTGCGTCTGCAATCGCGCACCTTTCTGTTCACCGCATTCGCCGTGCAGTTGCTCGGTGGTGCGTTGTTCCTGCTGCGGCTGCAAGGGGCGAGCGGTGAGTCCGGCGCCGTGTTCAGTGCAGGTTGGAGCGGTCTGCTGAGCGCGTCGTTGATCGGCCTGGCGCTGATCGCTGGCATGTTGCTGGCGGCGCGCGATGAGATGGTCCGTAGCGACGTGCGCTTGCTGCGCGGCTTGTCGGTAGTGCTGCTGGCCGGTCTGGTGTTGATCAATCTGGCGGTGCTGTTCGTCCTGCCTTGGCAAACGGCGAGTGCCGTATGGGCGGCCAGCGGTCTGTTCATTATCTGGCTGAGTCTGTACCTGAAGCAGCGCGTGAGTTTTGTCTTCGGTTTGCTGTTGCAGGTCATCGGCGGCGCGGCGTTCCTGATGGCCGGGCCTGATTTACTCGGACTGCTTGCGAGCGAAGGATTGAAGCCTCTGGCTCATAGCGGTTTCTGGACGCCGCTGGTGTTGGGTTTGGCTGCGATGGTTGGGGCTTGGCGTTTGCAGCTCGGCAACCATGCCTCGGCCTTCGATGTGTTGAGCTTGCAGCGTTTGTCCGAAGTGCTGCTGGTATGGGGCGCAGGTTGGTGGGCGCTGGCGTGGGTGAGTGAAGTACTGCGCTTCGCACCGTTGAATCTGCAAGCGACGTTGTTGCTGGCGGTCGCGGCGCTGAGCGTGGCGCTGTGGACGGTATTGGCGCTGCGCCTGAAATGGTCGTCGCTGGGCTTGCTCTGTACCTTGCTGATGCCTGCTGCCGGTTTGGTGTTGCTGGCTGCGTGGCACTCGCGTTATCACCCGGCGGCCAACGTCGGTTGGCTGGTGTGGGCGGCCGTGTTCGTTGTGCATTTCATCTCCCTGCGGCGTTTGGCGCCGATGTTGCCGGCGCGCGCCCTGAGCACGGCCCATGTGCTCGGTTGCTGGCTGTTGATCGGTGTGCTGGCCCTGGAGCTGCGTTACGGCCTGTTGCTGTTGTCCGAGCAGTACAACGCCTGGCGCTGGTTGGGTTGGGCGATTCTGCCGAGCCTGTATCTGGTGCTGATGGCGGCACCCCGTGCCTGGCCATGGCCGGTGTCGGCTTATTCGCGCGATTACCGTGTGTATGCGGCGGCACCGCTGGCGTTGCTGATGCTCGGCTGGTTCTGGCTGGCTAACGTCGTCAGCGACGGCATCGCCGAACCGTTGCCTTACGTGCCACTGATCAACCCGCTGGAGTTGGGTCTGCTGTTTGCGCTGTTCGGCGTCTACGTGTGGTCCCGCAGCGCCGTGACGCAACTGGCGATTCGCAAGGACTACTTTGATCACGCCACGCAACTGATCGCTGGCGCCTCGCTGTTTGTGTTCTTCACGGCCCTGGTGATGCGTACTGCCCATCATTGGGGCGGTGTGCCGTTCGAGCTGGAGGCGTTGCTCGAATCCATGCTGGTGCAGGCCGGTCTGTCCATCGTCTGGACCTTGATGGCCCTGAGTCTGATGATCGGCGGCCATCTGCGTCATCGCCGAGAAGTCTGGCTGATCGGTGCCGCGCTGATTGGCGTGGTGGTGGCCAAGCTGTTCTTTGTCGAATTGAGTAACCGCGGCGGACTCGCCCGGATCGTGTCGTTTATCGGCGTTGGCGTGTTGCTGTTGGTGGTGGGCTATTTCGCCCCGTTGCCGCCCAAGCGCTTTGATGCTGTGCCGGAGGCTGAAAAACCGGCCCCGCAAACCGAAGGAGTGTCGTCTTGAGTCAGAAGCTGAACCGTGTCTGGTTGGGCGCTGTTGCGTTGGGTGTGGCGCTGTCGGCCAGTGCTCAGGAAAAACTGGCGGACTTCGCCACGCAGGTGCCGTTGTCGGTCAGCGGCGAAGGTCCGTGGTATCGCCTCGAATTGCCGTTGAACGTGCAATTGAATGCGCGGCAAACCGATCTCAGCGATGTACGCGTGTTCAATGCCGCCGGTGAGGCTCAGGCGTATTCCTTGGCGCGCGCGCCGGCGCAGACCAGCGACAACCGCACCCTGACCGACGTGAAATGGTTCCCGCTGTACAACTCGGCGGATTCCACTGAGCACGCACCGAGCGTGCGGGTGCAATCGAGCGCCAATGGCACGCTGGTCGAAGTGCAGCCGTCCAGTCAGCTGGAGGCGGGCGAAGAAATGCTGCGCGGTTGGTTGCTCGACGCCAGCAGCATCAAAGCACCGTTGCAGCAGTTAATTCTCGACTGGACGAGCGAACGCGACGGCTTCCAGCGTTTCACCATCGAGGCCAGCGACGACCTGCAGCATTGGCAGTCATGGGGCGAAGGGCAGGTGGCGCGCCTGACGTTTGCCGACGAGCGGGTTGAGCAACATGAAGTCGCTCTGCCGGGGCAGTCAGCCCGTTATCTGCGATTGCTGTGGAACACGCCGCAATCGGCCCCGACGTTGACTTCGGCACAACTGCAAAGCGCCAAGACCCGCAGCCTGCCGCTACCGCTTGTCTGGTCGCAACCGCTGGCCGGCAGCAGCGTAAAGGCCGGTGAATACACCTGGCAATTACCCATGGGGCTGCATGTCGAGCGCTTGCAGGTCGAGTTGAGTCAGCCCAACAGTTTGGCGCCCGTAACCTTGTCCGGTCGTCGGGAAAGCAGCTTGCCGTGGCAGCCGCTGAGCAGCGGTTTGCTCTATCGCCTGACCCAAAGTGGCCAGGACGTGGTGCAGAACGAATTGCAGCTCTCGGGGCAAACCGTTCAGCAGTTGAAGCTGGCGGTGGACGAGCGCGGCGGCGGTCTGGGTGCCGAGGCACCGACTGTGCGATTCGCCGTGCGCTCCATTCAACTGGTATTCCTGGCGCGCGGGGCGGGGCCTTATACGCTCGCGCTGGGGAGTCCCACGGTGAAGGCGGCAAGCCTGCCGCTGTCGACGTTGATTCCGGATTACAGCGCTGCAAAGTTGGCGACATTGGGCAAGGCTACGGTGGACGGCGGGGCGGTGGCCACGCCAGCGTCGACCGTGACAACGGCTGCGCCGACGGACACAAACTGGAAGAAGTTCGGGTTGTGGGCGGTGTTGCTGCTCAGCGTTTTGTTTCTGGCCGCGATGGCGTTCAGTCTGTTGCGTAAGCCGCCGCTCAAGCCTTGAAACTGGCAGCAACGCCCGGTGCTCATCCGGGCGGTTTCGAACTACGCTCAACCGGGCGCATGAACTCTATTGGGTGTAACACGTCTGATAGGAGGAAATGCGCCCCGACTCGCGTTAAACTGCGCGGGTTTTTAGCCCCCCCATTCCACCGGAGCCTTCCATGTCCCGCGTTACCCTGAGTCGCTATTTGATTGAGCAGACCCGTAGCAACAACACCCCTGCCGATCTGCGTTTCCTGATCGAAGTGGTGGCGCGCGCCTGCAAGGAAATCAGCCACGCCGTGTCCAAAGGCGCCCTCGGTGGTGTTCTGGGCAGCATGGGCACCGAAAACGTCCAAGGCGAAGTGCAGAAGAAGCTCGACGTGATCTCCAACGAGATCCTGCTCGAAGCCAACGAATGGGGCGGTCACCTGGCCGGCATGGCGTCCGAAGAAATGGACAATGCCTACCAGATCCCGGGCAAATACCCGAAAGGCGCGTACTTGCTGGTATTCGACCCACTGGACGGCTCGTCGAACATCGATATCAACGCACCGGTCGGTACTATCTTCTCGGTGCTGCGTTGCCCGAGCGAATACCTGAGCCAGAACGAAGCCTTGAACGAAAAGGCCTTCCTGCAGCCAGGCACCGAGCAGGTAGCCGCCGGTTATGCCATCTACGGCCCGCAGACCATGCTGGTGCTGACCCTGGGTGATGGCGTGAAAGGCTTTACCCTGGACCGTGAAATGGGCAGCTTCGTGCTGACCCATGAAGACATCCAGATCCCGACTTCCACTCAGGAATTCGCGATCAACTCGTCCAATCAGCGTCACTGGGAAGCTCCGGTACAACGCTACGTCGGCGAATTGCTGGCTGGCGAAGAAGGCCCGCTGAAAAAGAACTACAACATGCGCTGGGTCGCCGCGATGGTCGCGGACGTGCACCGCATCCTGACCCGTGGTGGCTTGTTCATGTACCCACGCGACAGCCGCGAGCCGTCCAAGCCGGGCAAGCTGCGTCTGATGTACGAAGCCAATCCGATGTCGTTCCTGGTTGAACAGGCTGGCGGCGCTTCCACCGATGGCCATCAGCGCATCCTCGACATCAAGCCTGACGGCCTGCACCAGCGCGTAGCGGTGTTCCTCGGCTCGAAAGAAGAAGTCGAACGCGTCACGGCTTACCACAAGGAATAAACCATGACCGCGCCCTGGCAGCCGTTGCTCGAATGGTGGTTCGGAACGCTCGAACCCCCCAACGAAATAGCGGCTGACAAGGGCAAGTTATGGTTTGGCAAGCGCGATAGCCAGGACCTCGAAGCGCGCACGCGTTTCGGGGACTGGGTCGAGCAGGCACTGGCCGGCGGATTGACCGAGTGGGCGCAACGCCCCGAAGGTTGGCTGGCCCTGGTGCTGCTGCTCGATCAACTCCCGCGCATGATCTTTCGCGACACTCCCAAATCCTTTTCAGGCGATCTCAGGGCTCAGGCACTGGTGGCGCAAGGCATTGCTGCGGATTTTGATCGGCAGTTGCGGCCGATCCAGCGGGTGTTCATCTACCTGGTGTTTGAGCATTGCGAGAATCTGGCGGTGCAGAACGAAGCGGTTTCGCGGTTTATCGAGCTGGTGGCGCAGCAGCCTGAGGCTGATCGGGCGGTGTTTGCCGATAACCTGGATTATGCCGAGCGGCATCAGAAAGTGATTGCGCGGTTTGGGCGGTTTCCGCATCGCAATGCGGTGTTGGGGCGGGAGTCTACGGCGCAGGAGTTGACGTTTCTTTCTGGGCCTGGGTCTCGGTTTTAGATTTTCCTTGCGGCTGATGCCGTCATCGCCAGCAGGCTGGCTCCCACATTTGGTTTGTGTCGTTCACAATCCCCTGTGGGAGCCAGCCTGCTGGCGATGGGGCCAGTGAAAGCAGCTTAAATCCGGAAGCTGCCGACCAATTGCTTCAACCGCGCCGCCTGCTGCTCAAGGTCTGAACACGCACGCAACGTCGACTGCAAGTTCTCCACACCTTCCTGATTCAGCGTGTTGATCTCGGTGATGTCGACGTTGATCGACTCCACCACAGCCGTTTGCTCTTCTGTCGCAGTGGCCACCGACTGGTTCATCCCGTCGATCTCACCGATCCGCTGAGTCACGCTGCCCAGACGTTCACCAGCCTGGTTGGCGATGCCGACGCTGCTTTCGCTTTGGCGCTGGCTGTCGGTCATGGTGATCACGGCTTCCCGGGCGCCGACTTGCAGTTCCTCGATCATCTTCTGCACTTGTTGCGCCGAATCCTGAGTACGGTGCGCGAGGTTACGCACCTCGTCCGCTACCACGGCAAAACCGCGACCGGCTTCACCGGCACGGGCCGCTTCGATGGCGGCGTTGAGTGCCAGCAGGTTGGTCTGCTGGGAGATGCTGGTGATCACTTCCAGAATCTGCCCGATGTTTACGGTGTTGCTGTTGAGCGTTTCGATGTTGCCGCACGAATCGCTGATCTTCGCCGAGAGCTGCTGCATCGCCGCGATGGTTTTATCGACGACTTGCTGGCCGTCCTCGGCCAATGCGCGAGCATCGCTCGAATGCTGAGAGGCGAGGGCGGCGTTCTGGGCGATTTCCTGGGCGGCGGCACCCAGTTCGTTGATGGCGGCGGCGACGCTGCTGGTGCGCGAGGCTTGCTGGTCGGAGTTGAACATCGACGAGTTCGACGCAGCAACCACACGCAAGGCGACTTCGTTGACCTGGCCGGTGGCCGAGGACACTTCGCGAATCGAGGTGTGAATACGCTCCACAAAACGGTTGAACGAGGTGCCCAGCGCACCGAATTCGTCCTGGCCGTGAATGGTCAGGCGTTTGGTCAAGTCACCTTCGCCTTCGGCGATGTCATGCATGGCGCGGCCCATGGTCAACAGCGGCTGCATCAGGAAGCTGATCAACATGCCCAGAAACGCGATGATGATCACCACGGCAATGACCATGGCGATGATCGCCGAGGTGCGGAATTCGCTGAGCATCGAGAACGCGGTGTCCTGATCCAGCACCAGCGCGACGTACCAGTCTGCCGAGGGCACACCGTTGACGTGGGTAAAGGAGATGAATTGAGTCTTGCCGTCGAGTTCGACTTCTTTCATGCCCGGGCTGACTTTCGGCGCGCCGTTCGGGTAGGCGTCGGTCAGGCTCTTGAGCACCAGTTTGCTGTCCGGGTGGATCAGGATCTTGCCGTCGGCGCTGACGATAAACGCATGGCCATGGCCGCCGAAGTTCAGCGAGTTGATGATCGCGCTGACGCTGGACAGGTCAATGTCTGCGCCAGCGACGCCGATCATTTGATTCTGATGTTTCACCGGCGTGGCAACGGTGATCACCAGTTTACCCGACGACGCGGCGATATAAGGTTCGGTGACGATGGTCTGTTGCGCACCGTTGGCCGCCTTGTACCAGCCACGGGCACGGGGGTCGTAATCCGCGGCACGATTGCCGGCCGGGACCGAGAACATCACGCCGTCGGTGCCACCGAAGTAGCTCAGCTGAAAATTACTGGTGTAGGCCGGCAGGTCGATGGCGCGCTTGAGGTTGGCCAGGGCGCTGCCGTCCACGGCGATCTGCTGGGACAGCGATTGCAGCAACTGAATGCGGCTTTCCAGCCAGGTCTGGATGTTGCTGGTGGTCAGGCTGCCGAGTTCCTGCATCGAGGATTCGGTACTGCTGCGCAGGGTTTGCCGCTGGCGGTAGTCGTTGAAGAGGATGAAACAAGCGAATGCAACGGCCACCACGAGGGCGGCAGCCAACAAGATCTTGTGGCTGAACTTCATGTTTTTGGTCATTAAATGAGCTACCGCGGAGAGGCTGGTCAACAAAGGGGCGTCAATTTGCCACAGTCGTGGGCTTTGCGCTGCTTTTATGTCGACTGACCGGCGCCAAAGATTAGGCGGCTTTTTGCGAAAATCGACGAAATACTCAATAGAGAAAGAAAGTGGCTGATTTTTCGAAAAAAGGTAGACGAGCGGCCTAATAAATAGCCAGTCGATCAGGGAACCAGAAAGGGGTTTTCTCTTCTAAGCTTCTGCTTGGCAGCCATGCCATTCCCCTTCGTCCCAGGAGCTACACAATGTCGCTGCGTTCTATCGCCCTGCTTTCGTTCTGCGTGTTGTTGGCCGCGTGCAGCAAGGTTAATCAGGAAAATTACTCGAAGCTGTCGTCAGGCATGCCCAAGGCCGAAGTAGAAACCTTGCTGGGCAAACCCGCCGATTGCTCGGGCGCGCTCGGCATGTCCAGTTGCACCTGGGGCGACAAGAACAGCTTTATCAGCGTGCAGTACGCCGGTGACAAAGTGCTGATGTTTTCCGGCCAAGGCCTGAAGTAATCCGGGGTTATACGCCCACGGGAGAAAAACAATGAAGCGGTTACTGATAGTCCTTTTAGCCGGCCTGGTATTGGCCGGCTGCGCCACGTCTGGCGTAGATCCGTTGGCACCGAAAACCGCCAATAGCGTCAATCTCAAGAAGTACCAAGGGACCTGGTACGAGTTGGCTCGTCTGCCGATGTATTTCCAGCGCAACTGCGCGCAATCCGAAGCCCATTACACGCTCAAGCCTGACGGCAAGGTGTTGGTGCTCAATCGCTGCCTGACGGCAGACTGGCAATGGGAAGAGGCCAAAGGCGTGGCCTGGCCACAGGAGCCGGGCAAAACCGACAAGCTGTGGGTCGAGTTTGATACCTGGTTTTCGCGGCTGATACCGGGTGTGGCGAAGGGAGAGTACTGGGTGTTGTACGTCAGCGATGACTACAAGACCGCCATTGTTGGCGATCCAAGCCGCAAGCATCTGTGGCTGCTGTCCCGGACCCCGACGGTCAATGGCGTAGCGCGTGAAGAACTGCTGAGCAAGGCACGTCAGCAGGGTTACGACACTACGCGGCTGATCTGGCGCGCGACAGACACGCAGATGGCCAAGACCTCGAACTAACGGCTAGCGAAAAACAAATGTGGGAGCGGGCTTGCTCGCGAAGGCGGCTTAACAGTCAACGAATATGTTGAATGTGATGGCCTCTTCGCGAGCAAGCCCGCTCCCACATTTTTGTTTGGTGTCAGCCCAGCAGATCGCGCAGGACCTGGGTGAACGCGCGGTTACTTTCTTCTTCGCCGGCATGACGCCCGTCACGCACGACCCACTGGCCATTCACCAGCACATCCCGCACCTGGCGATCACCACCGGCAAACAGCCAACGATTCAGAATCCCGTCGCCACTGGCCGTCGCCAGGTACGGATCGTTGCCATCCAGCACCAGCCAATCCGCACGTTTGCCAACTTCTAGCGCACCAATCGACTGACCCAGCGCCTGAGCGCCACCATCCAGTGCCGCGTCGTACAGCGTGCGGCCAACCATCGGCTGATCCGCGCCATACAAACGATTACGTCGTTGGTCGCGCAGACGCTGGCCGTATTCCAGCCAACGCAATTCTTCCACCACGCTCAATGACACATGGCTGTCGGAACCGATGCCCATGCGCCCGCCCTGAGCGAGGAAATCCACCGCCGGGAAGATCCCGTCGCCGAGGTTGGCTTCGGTCGTCAGGCACAAGCCGGCGATGGCGCGACTCTTGGCCATCAGCGTGACTTCTTCCGGGTTGGCGTGAGTCGCGTGAACCAGGCACCAGCGCTGATCGACCTCGGTGTTTTCGTACAGCCATTGCAGCGGACGGCGGCCGCTCCAGCTCAGGCAGTCATCGACTTCCTTCTGCTGCTCGGCGATGTGAATGTGCACCGGGCACTGCTTGTCGCTGGCGGCCAGCACTTCGCTGATTTGCTGCGGTGTTACCGCGCGCAACGAGTGGAAACACAAACCCAGCGACTGCGCGGGTTGCTGCGCCAGGATCGGCTGCAAGCGCGACTGAAGCTTGAGGTAGTTTTCGGTGCTGTTGATAAAGCGGCGCTGGCCTTCGTTCGGGGCCTGGCCGCCGAAACCGGAATGGCTATAGAGCACCGGCAGCAGGGTCAGGCCGATCCCGGCGGAACTGGCGGCCTGGCTGATACGCAGCGCCAGTTCGGCCGGGTCCGCGTAAGGCTGGCCATTGGTGTCGTGGTGTACGTAATGAAATTCCGCGACCGAGGTGTAACCGGCCTTGAGCATTTCGATGTACAGCTGACGGGCGATGACGCCGAGTTGATCCGGGCTGATTTTTCCGACGAGGCGATACATCAAATCGCGCCAGGTCCAGAAACTGTCATTCGGATTACCCGCCACTTCCGCCAGCCCGGCCATGGCCCGCTGGAAGGCGTGGGAGTGTAAATTCGGCATACCCGGCAGCAGCGGACCGCTTAGCCGTTCGGCGCCATCTGCGTTGGAATCGGCCTGGATATGGGTCAACACGCCATCGGCGCTGACCTCAAGACGTACATTGTTGGCCCATCCACTAGGCAGCAGCGCGCGTTCGGCAAAGAAGGCGGACATGGTTCGGCACCCCATCGTGTGTTATTTGTATATACATATACAGACGTTTGCCTGCTCGGTAAACTCCGGCAAGCTAGCAACTTCAACCAAACGACCAAGGATTAACCGTGCCGACTCCGCCTGCAGTCTCTCCGTTGGCCGCACACATGGGCGACAGTCCGGCGCCCTTGTACGCCCGCGTCAAACAGATGATCACCCAGCAAATCGACAGTGGAAACTGGCCGCCGCACTACCGCGTTCCGTCGGAAAGCGAGCTGGTCAACCAGCTGGGTTTCAGCCGCATGACCATCAACCGCGCCCTGCGCGAAATGACCGCCGACGGTCTGCTGGTGCGCATGCAGGGTGTCGGCACGTTCGTCGCCGAGCCGAAAAGTCAGTCCGCGCTGTTTGAAGTCCACAACATCGCCGACGAAATCGCCTCCCGTGGCCATCGCCACACCTGCAAGGTCATCACCCTCGAAGAAGAGGCCGCAGGTTCCGAGCGGGCACTGGCGCTGGACATGCGTGAAGGCCAGAAAGTCTTTCACTCGCTGATCGTGCATTTCGAAAATGATATCCCGGTGCAAATCGAAGACCGTTTCGTCAACGCACTCGTGGCGCCGGACTACCTCAAGCAGGACTTCACCCTGCAAACGCCATACGCCTATCTGAACCAGGTCGCGCCTCTGACGGAAGGCGAGCACGTGGTCGAGGCGATTCTGGCCGAGGCCAGCGAGTGCAAGTTGCTGCAGATTGAAAAGGGCGAGCCGTGCCTGCTGATTCGTCGCCGCACCTGGTCCGGCCGTCAGCCGGTGACCGCCGCCCGTTTGATCCACCCCGGTTCCCGTCATCGTCTGGAAGGGCGGTTCCATAAATAGAGAGCCATAAATGAGTCAGTTCAAGGTTCTACGCGCAAAAGATTACCCGCGCATGCCGTGGAAAAACGGCGGCGGCAGCACTGAAGAAATCACCCGTGATGGAGGTGCCAGCCTTGAGGGTTTCGGCTGGCGTCTGTCGATTGCCGACATCGGCGAGTCGGGCGGCTTCTCGACATTCGCCGGCTATGAGCGGGTGATCACCGTATTGCAAGGCGACGGCATGACCTTGCGGGTTGATGGTCAGGACACGCGGCCATTGTTACCGCTGGACCCATTTGCTTTCAGCGGCGAGAGCCAGGTCTCCTGCACATTGCTCGGTGGGCCGATCCGCGACTTCAACCTGATTTATGCACCGCAGCGTTATAGCGCGCGGTTGCAGTGGCTGGACGGCGAGCAGCGGTTTTTCAGCTCGGCAGGCACCGTGCTCGTATTTAGTGTCACCGACGAGCTTGAAGTGAAGGTCGGTAACAGTGCCTCGCAACTCGGTCGCCATGATTGCCTACAACTCGACGGTAACGCCGGTTTGCTGGAAGTCGCCAGCAATGGCCCGTGCTGTGTGATCGAACTGATCGCACGCTGATCCAACTGTTCAGGAAGCCTCTGTGGCGAGGGGGCTTGCCCCCGTTGGGTGGCGAAGCCGCCCCGATGACTGCATCCAATTTTGCGGCTGCTGCGCAGCCGAACGGGGGCAAGCCCCCTCGCCACAAAAAGCGGTTCTCTCCCGTTTCCGTAAGCGCACCAACTTGTTACCGAACGCCCCAGCGTGGCGCAAAACCCCGCTCAAGTAACAGCTGTAACCCTCCTCGCAAAATCCCCCCGAAAAATTTCATCTTTGCCAGAACCCTTGATCCAGGCGCTTTCCAGCCCTTTCAAAACTTTTCTTGAACACTCATCCAGCAAGTTGGCCGCTTGATTGCATATGCTTGTATGTACAAGTAAAGACGTATGCGTATGAGTCGATCGAGACTCCTCGCAACGTCCACTGATTCGCTTGTGTCGCTTTGACGCGCACAGGCTGGCTTACCCACCGCCAGGGTTGGTTTGGATTGATCGCTGAGGAGTCTTTTTCGTGACTGACAATACCCAGAAACCTACAAAGTATCGTGACGTTGAAATCCGCGCTGCCCGCGGTAACAAACTGACTGCCAAGAGCTGGCTGACTGAAGCGCCGCTGCGCATGTTGATGAACAACCTCGACCCGGAAGTCGCCGAGAACCCTAAAGAACTGGTGGTTTACGGTGGTATCGGTCGTGCGGCGCGTAACTGGGAATGCTACGACAAGATCGTCGAAAGCCTGACCAACCTGAATGACGACGAGACCCTGCTGGTGCAATCCGGCAAGCCGGTCGGCGTGTTCAAGACCCACAGCAATGCCCCGCGCGTACTGATCGCCAACTCCAACCTGGTGCCACACTGGGCGAGCTGGGAACACTTCAACGAACTGGACGCCAAAGGCCTGGCCATGTACGGCCAGATGACCGCCGGCAGCTGGATCTACATCGGTAGCCAGGGCATCGTTCAAGGCACCTACGAAACCTTCGTCGAAGCCGGTCGTCAGCACTACAACGATGACCTGAAAGGTCGTTGGGTCCTGACCGCAGGCCTCGGCGGCATGGGCGGCGCTCAACCTCTGGCCGCCACCCTGGCCGGCGCTTGCTCGCTGAACATCGAATGCCAACAAGTCAGCATCGATTTCCGTTTGAACAGCCGTTACGTCGATGAGCAAGCCACCGACCTCGACGACGCTCTGGCACGTATCGCCAAATACACCAAGGAAGGCAAAGCGATTTCCATCGCTCTGCTGGGTAACGCGGCGGAAATCCTGCCGGAACTGGTCAAGCGCGGCGTGCGCCCGGACATGGTCACCGACCAGACCAGCGCCCACGACCCGCTCAACGGTTACCTGCCAGCCGGCTGGACCTGGGAAGAGTACCGCGCTCGCGCCAAGACCGAGCCTGCTGCCGTGGTCAAAGCCGCCAAGCAATCGATGGCCGTGCACGTTAAAGCGATGCTCGAATTCCAGAAGATGGGCATTCCGACCTTCGACTACGGCAACAATATCCGTCAGATGGCCCAGGAAGAAGGCGTGGAAAACGCATTCGACTTCCCTGGCTTCGTACCGGCTTACATCCGTCCGCTGTTCTGCCGCGGTATCGGTCCGTTCCGTTGGGCTGCACTGTCGGGCGATCCGCAAGACATCTACAAAACCGACGCCAAGGTCAAAGAACTGATCCCGGACGACGCCCACCTGCACAACTGGCTGGACATGGCGCGCGAGCGCATCAGCTTCCAGGGGCTGCCGGCACGTATCTGCTGGGTCGGCCTGGGCCTGCGCGCCAAGCTCGGTCTGGCATTCAACGAAATGGTTCGCAGCGGCGAGTTGTCCGCGCCCATCGTGATCGGTCGCGACCACCTGGACTCCGGTTCGGTAGCCAGCCCGAACCGCGAAACCGAATCGATGCAGGACGGTTCCGATGCCGTGTCCGACTGGCCACTGCTCAACGCTCTGCTCAACACCGCGAGCGGCGCGACCTGGGTTTCCCTGCACCACGGCGGCGGCGTCGGCATGGGCTTCTCCCAGCACTCGGGCATGGTGATTGTCTGCGACGGTACTGACGAAGCGGCCGAGCGTATCGCTCGCGTCCTACACAACGACCCGGCGACTGGTGTCATGCGTCACGCCGATGCGGGTTACCAGATCGCCATCGACTGCGCCAAGGAACAAGGGCTGAACCTGCCGATGATCACCGGCAAGTAATGCTTGCCCTGTAGGAGCGAGCCTGCTCGCGATGAGGGCGGCATGTTCAGCACCTTTGCTGACTGACACACCGCCATCGCGAGCAGGCTCACTCCTACAAAAAGCCAACACAACAACCGGTATACCTAAAACAATCCACAGAGGTTGAATCATGGCTGTTAACAGCGATCGTGCAGGCAGTAAACCGTTGATCGAGACACGTTCGATCGACTACATCCCGGAAGCGGAGAGACACGGTCGTCTGTTGAGCCAGTTCACCCTGTGGATGGGTGCCAACCTGCAAATCACCGCGATTGTCACCGGGGCCCTGGCTGTGGTGCTGGGCGGTGACGTGTTCTGGTCGTTGATCGGTCTGCTAATCGGTCAACTGCTCGGCGGTGGCGTAATGGCGCTGCATGCCGCGCAAGGGCCCAAGCTTGGCCTGCCGCAGATGATCTCCAGCCGGGTACAGTTCGGCGTGTATGGCGCGGCCATCCCGATCGTGCTGGTGTGTCTGATGTACCTCGGTTTCACCGCCACCGGCACCGTACTGTCCGGCCAGGCGCTGGGTCAGTTGTTCGGGGTCAGTGACACCATCGGTATCCTCGTTTTCGCCAGTGTCATCGTGCTGGTCACGGTGCTCGGTTATCGGGTTATCCATTGGATAGGCCGTGTTGCCAGTGTCATTGGTGTGATTGCCTTTGTTTATCTGTTCAGCCGTCTGATCAGTCAGGTTGACGTTGGCGCACTTCTGCAAATCCGTCACTTCAGCTGGAGCAGCTTCCTGCTCGCGGTGTCGCTCGCGGCGTCCTGGCAGATCGCCTTCGGCCCTTACGTGGCGGACTATTCACGCTACCTGCCGAGCAAGATTTCCTCGGTGAAAACCTTTTTTGCCGCAGGCGCAGGTTCGGTCATTGGCGCCCAGGTGGCGATGGTCCTTGGCGTGTTTGCTGCCGCTTCGGCCAACGGGCAATTCGCCGGCCATGAAGTGGCCTACATCGTGGGTCTGGGTGGAACCGGTGCAACCGCTGCGCTGCTGTACTTCAGCATTGCATTCGGCAAGGTCACCATCTCCACGCTCAACTCCTACGGCAGCTTCATGTGCATTGCGACCATCATCAGCGGCTTCCGTGGTGAACTGAAGGTCTCGCGCTTGCAGCGTCTGGTCTTCGTGCTGGTCATCGTCGGTGCTGCGACCCTGATGGCGTTGCTCGGTCAGCACTCGTTCCTCGGTGCGTTCAAGTCCTTCATCCTGTTCCTGCTGGCGTTCTTCACGCCATGGAGCGCGATCAACCTGGTGGACTACTACTGCATCACCCGCGAACGCTATGACGTGCCGGCGCTGGCTGATCCGAACGGTCGCTACGGTCGTTGGAACGCCCTCGGGATCAGCGTCTATGTCTTCGGTGTACTGGTGCAGCTGCCGTTCATCGCCACCAAGTTCTATACCGGCCCGCTGGTAGACGCCCTGGGTGGTGTGGATATTTCCTGGATCATCGGTCTGGTGCTTCCCGCAGCCCTGTATTACGTGTGCGCAAAAAAATGGCACGGCTCGGTACCCGATCACCTGATTCTGCCGGTTGAGCAGGACAGCGTTGTAGAACAAAAAACAAGTGGGGCTGGTCGCGCTGCGGCGCAGGCCTGATTGGATGTGGACAGGGCTGGATGCCTCTTGACTGCCGTAAGCCAACTCATGATTAGGAGCGTCACTACAATGAAATCGAACAAGACCCTGCTGACCACATTGCTTTCCATGGGCCTGCTGGCCAGCGCCGGCGCCACTCAGGCGGCGGGTTGGTGCGAGTCGGGCAAACCGGTGAAGTTCGCCGGCCTGAACTGGGAAAGCGCCATGCTACTGACCGACGTGCTGCAAGTCGTGTTGGAGAAAGGCTACGACTGCAAGACCGACAGCCTGCCGGGCAACTCCATCACCATGGAAAACGCCCTGAGCAGCAACGATATTCAGATCTTCGCCGAAGAGTGGGTTGGTCGTAGCGAAGTCTGGAACAAGGCCGAAAAGGCCGGCAAGGTTGTCGGTATCGGCGCTCCGGTCGTGGGTGCTGTCGAAGGCTGGTACGTGCCGCGTTATGTGATCGAAGGCGACGCCAAGCGCAAGCTGGAGCCTAAAGCTCCGGACCTGAAAGCGATCGCCGATCTGGGTAAATACGCTGCAGTGTTCAAGGATCAGGAAGAGCCATCCAAGGGCCGTTTCTATAACTGCCCGGCCGGTTGGACCTGCGAGCTGGATAACAGCGAAATGCTGAAAAGCTACGGCCTGGAAAGCACCTACACCAACTTCCGTCCGGGCACCGGTCCGGCACTGGATGCCGCGGTGCTGTCGAGCTACAAACGTGGCGAGCCGATCTTGTTCTACTACTGGTCGCCAACCCCGCTGATGGGCCAGGTTGACCTGGTGAAACTCGAAGAGAAACCAGGCGTGAACAAGGAAGTGACCATTAAGGTCGGCGTGTCCAAGGTCTTCCACGAGCAAGCCCCGGAACTGGTGGCTGTGCTGGAGAAGGTCAACCTGCCAATCGACCTGCTTAACCAGAACCTCGGGCGCATGGCCAAAGAGCGGATCGAGTCACCAAAACTGGCGAAAATCTTCCTCAAGGAACATCCTGAAGTCTGGCACGCATGGGTGAGCGAAGACGCAGCCAAAAAGATCGACGCGGCCTTGTAGGTTGAGCTTCACCGACTGCCGTCCGCGGCAGTCGGGTGCTTGATCGCAACCCCTTGATTGAGAGTCTCTTATGTTTCCCGAAAGCTTTACCTTTTCCATCGCCGACTGGGTCAACAGTTGGGTCGATTCGCTGGTCACCAACTACGGCGATGTGTTCCGCAGCATCTCCGACACCCTGTTGTGGGCCATCGTCAATCTTGAAGGGCTGCTGCGTGCGGCGCCCTGGTGGCTGATGCTGGCGATCGTGGCGGGCGTTGCCTGGCACGCGACCCGCAAAGTCGTGACCACCGCCGTGATCGTAGGCTTGTTGTTCCTGGTGGGTGCGGTCGGCCTCTGGGACAAGCTGATGCAGACCCTGGCGCTGATGATGGTGGCGACCATCATTTCGGTGATGATCGGCATTCCGCTGGGCATTCTTTCGGCACGCAGCAATCGCCTGCGTTCGATATTGATGCCGCTGCTGGACATCATGCAGACCATGCCGAGTTTCGTGTACCTGATCCCGGTGCTGATGCTGTTCGGTCTGGGCAAGGTCCCGGCGATTTTCGCCACCGTGATCTACGCCGCACCACCGCTGATCCGCCTGACTGATCTGGGTATTCGCCAGGTCGACGGCGAAGTGATGGAAGCGATCAACGCCTTCGGTGCCAACCGCTGGCAGCAACTGTTTGGCGTGCAACTTCCGCTGGCCCTGCCGAGCATCATGGCCGGGATTAACCAGACCACCATGATGGCCCTGTCGATGGTCGTGATTGCCTCGATGATTGGTGCCCGTGGCTTGGGCGAAGACGTGTTGGTGGGGATTCAGACCCTCAACGTTGGACGTGGTCTTGAGGCGGGTCTGGCGATCGTGATTCTGGCAGTGGTCATCGACCGCATTACTCAGGCGTATGGTCGGCCACGGCATGAGGTGAGCAAATGAACAACGAAGCCATCAGCAAGATCGAAGTCAAAAACGTCTTCAAGATTTTCGGCAACCGTTCCAAGGATGCGCTGGCCATGATCGGCCAGGGCAAAACCAAGGATCAAGTGCTGTCCGAAACCGGCTGTGTGGTCGGCGTGAACGACTTGTCCCTGAGCATTGGCACCGGCGAGATCTTCGTGATCATGGGCCTGTCGGGTTCCGGCAAGTCCACCCTGGTGCGCCACTTCAATCGCCTGATCGACCCGACCAGCGGCGCGATCCTGGTGGACGGCGTGGACATCCTGCAATACGACATGGAAGCCCTGCGCGAATTTCGTCGGCACAAGATCAGCATGGTGTTCCAGAGCTTTGGCCTGCTGCCGCACAAGACCGTGGTGGATAACGTCGCCTACGGCCTGAAAGTGCGCGGCGAGACCAAGCAAATGTGCTCCGAGCGCGCGTTGCACTGGATCAACACCGTGGGCCTCAAGGGCTACGAAAACAAATATCCGCATCAGCTCTCGGGCGGCATGCGTCAGCGTGTGGGCCTGGCCCGCGCCTTGGCGGCAGACACCGACATCATCCTGATGGACGAAGCCTTCAGTGCCCTCGATCCGCTGATTCGCGCGGAAATGCAGGACCAGTTGCTGGAACTGCAAAAGACCCTGCACAAGACCATCGTCTTCATCACCCACGACCTCGACGAGGCTGTGCGCATCGGCAACCGCATTGCGATCCTCAAGGATGGCCGCCTGATTCAGGTGGGTACGCCAAGAGAGATCCTGCATTCGCCGGCGGATGAGTATGTGGATCGGTTCGTACAGCGGCGGGCGGCGGTGGTTTAAGAGATTTGCGGTGTCTGTGCCGGCCTCTTCGCGAGCAGGCTCTCTCCCACAATGGAATGCATACCCCCTGTGGGAGCGAGCCTGCTCGCGAAAGCGGCGGTGAAGCTGCATCAATATTCAAGTTGTACGCACGAGGTCAAAGATGTCCCAGGCTGAAAAAATCGTTATCGCCGACGCCCCGTTGCGTTGGCAGGATGTGGTCGCCGTCGCCCGTCATGGCGCACAGCTTGAGCTGTCACCACAGGTCTGGGCGCGGATCGAAAATGCCCAAGCCATCGTCCAGCGCATCGTCGTCAGCGGCGAGCGCGCGTATGGCGTCAACACCGGCCTCGGCGCGTTGTGCAATGTCTCGCTCAAAGACGAGCAGCTCAGCCAACTGTCGCGCAACACCCTGCTCAGTCACGCCTGTGGCGTCGGCGCACCATTGGCCGACGAACAGACTCGCGCAATCATCTGCGCCGCTATTCGCAACTACAGCCATGGCAAATCCGGTATTCATCGCCAAGTCGTCGAAGGTCTTCTGGCGCTGCTCAATCGCGGCATCACCCCGCAAGTGCCGTCCCAGGGGTCGGTGGGTTACCTGACCCACATGGCCCACATCAGCATTGCGCTGCTGGGTGTCGGTAATGTCAGCTATCGCGGGCAGATCGTTTCCGCGCAGCAAGCCCTGGCCGAAGAAGGTCTGCAACCGGTTCAGCTGGGCGCCAAAGATGGCCTGTGCCTGGTGAACGGCACGCCGTGCATGTCCGGCCTCAGTTGCCTGGCACTCGCCGACGCGACACGTCTGGTGCAATGGGCCGACGTGATCGGTGCCATGAGCTTCGAAGCTCAGCGCGGTCAGATTGCCGCGTTCGATGCCGAGATCATCGCGCTCAAACCGCATCCAGGCATGCAGCAAGTCGGCATCAACCTGCGGGCATTGCTCGATGGCAGTGAAGTGATTGCCAGCAGCAAAGGCATTCGCACTCAGGATGCATTGAGCATCCGCTCGATTCCGCAAGTTCACGGCGCCGCTCGCGATCAGCTTGAGCACGCGAAAAAGCAGATCGAAACCGAACTCAACTCTGTCACCGACAACCCGATGCTGCTGGGCACGCCGGACGACTTCCGGGTGGTGTCCCAGGCCAACCCGCACGGCCAATCCGTGGCCTTGGCGGCGGATTTGCTGGCTATCGCCATGGCCGAAATCGGCTCCATCGCCGAACGTCGCCTGGATCGCCTGATCAACCCGCATGTCAGCGGTTTGCCGGCATTCCTGGTGGCCAATCCGGGGGTGAACTCCGGAATGATGATCGTCCAGTACGTCGCCGCTTCGCTGTGTGCGGAAAACCGTCAGTTGGCGCAACCGGCGGTACTCGACAACTACGTCACCTCGGGCCTGCAGGAAGATCACCTGAGCCTGGGCACCAACGCTGCGCTGAAGCTGCATCGCGCCCTGGAAAACTGCACACAGATTCTCGCCATCGAGTATTTGCTGGCGTCTCAGGCGTTTGAATTCCTGAAAGAGCAACGCTTCGGCGCCGGCACCGATGCCGCCTGGCGTCTGCTGCGCGAGCGAGTCCCGGCCTACGACCAGGACCGCTGGCTGGCACCGGACATCGCCAGTGCCGCCGCCGTTTTGAAAGACCCGATTTTGCTGCACAAAGTGTTACCGAACCTGAACTGATTTCCACCACACCAGCGTGCCAAGGCGCGGCTCCCCAGAAGGCGAGACGCGACGGACAACGGACATCTCCGGAGCGTCTGGTGAGTTAATGACAAACTCTCAAAAGGAGCACGAAATGACTGCGCTAAACCTGATTCCCGGCCAACTGAGCCTTGCCCAACTGCGTGATATCTATCAGCAGCCGGTCAAAATCACCCTCGATGACAGCGCCTCGGCGCAGATCGAAGCCAGCGTTGCCTGCGTGGAACAGATCCTCGCCGAGAACCGCACCGCTTATGGCATCAACACCGGTTTCGGCCTGCTGGCTTCGACCCGTATCGCCAGCGAAGACCTGGAAAACCTGCAGCGCTCGCTGGTGCTGTCCCACGCCGCCGGTGTCGGCGAGCCGATCAGCGACGCGCTGGTTCGCTTGGTCATGGTGCTCAAGGTCAACAGCCTGAGCCGTGGTTTCTCCGGCATTCGTCGCAAGGTCATCGATGCACTGATCGCCCTGATCAATGCCGAGGTTTACCCGCACATTCCATTGAAAGGTTCGGTCGGTGCATCCGGTGACTTGGCGCCTCTGGCCCATATGTCTTTGGTGCTGCTGGGCGAAGGTAAAGCTCGCTACAAAGGCGAGTGGATGGAAGCAACCGAAGCGCTGAAAGTCGCCGGTCTGACCCCGCTGACCCTGGCCGCGAAAGAAGGTCTGGCGCTGCTCAACGGTACTCAGGTGTCCACCGCTTACGCGCTGCGTGGTCTGTTCGAAGGTGAGGATCTGTTCGCTGGCGCTGTGGCGCTGGGCGCACTGACCGTTGAAGCGGTATTGGGCTCGCGCTCGCCGTTTGATGCTCGCATCCACGCCGCTCGTGGCCAGAAAGGCCAGATCGACGCCGCTGCCGCTTACCGCGATCTTCTGGGCGAGCGCAGCGAAGTCTCCGACTCGCACCAGAACTGCGACAAGGTCCAGGACCCGTACTCCCTGCGCTGCCAGCCGCAAGTCATGGGCGCTTGCCTGACCCAGTTCCGTCAGGCCGCCGAAGTGCTCGCCATCGAAGCCAACGCCGTTTCGGACAACCCGCTGGTGTTCGCCGCTGAAGGCGACGTGATCTCCGGCGGTAACTTCCACGCCGAACCGGTGGCCATGGCTGCCGACAACATGGCGTTGGCCATCGCTGAAATCGGTTCCCTGAGCGAGCGCCGTATCTCGCTGATGATGGACAAGCACATGTCGCAACTGCCGCCGTTCCTGGTGGCCAATGGCGGCGTGAACTCCGGCTTCATGATTGCTCAGGTGACCGCTGCGGCACTGGCCAGCGAGAACAAGGCACTGTCCCATCCGCACTCGGTGGACAGCTTGCCGACTTCGGCGAACCAGGAAGACCACGTTTCCATGGCCCCGGCTGCCGGCAAGCGCCTGTGGGAAATGGCCGAAAACACGCGCGGCGTTCTCGCGGTGGAATGGTTGGCTGCGGTCCAAGGTCTGGATCTGCGCGATGGTCTGAAGACTTCTTCGAAGCTGGAAGAGGCTCGCGGGATTCTGCGTGCGAAAGTGCCTTTCTATGAAAAGGATCGCTTCTTTGCGCCGGATATCAACGCGGCGAGCGAGTTGTTGGCGACCCGTTGCCTGAACGCGCTGGTACCGGCGAAGTTGCTGCCTAGCCTGTAATGGCCCCATCGCGAGCAAGCTCGCTCCCACATTGGAATGCATATCCCTGTGGGAGCGAGCTTGCTCGCGATTCGATTTTGCGTCGAATAAGAATAATTAGGGACGAGCAATGCAACAGTCAGAAAAGGGTTTGAAACGCGGGCTCTCTGCCCGACATATTCGCTTCATGGCGCTGGGGTCGGCGATCGGCACCGGGCTGTTTTACGGTTCTGCCTCGGCCATTCAAATGGCCGGCCCCGCGGTCCTGCTCGCTTACCTGATCGGTGGCGCGGCGGTGTTCATGGTCATGCGCGCCCTCGGTGAGATGGCGGTGCACAACCCGGTGGCGGGCTCTTTCGGCCACTACGCCAGCACCTACCTGGGGCCGATGGCGGGCTTCATCCTCGGTTGGACCTACGCGTTTGAAATGGTCATCGTCGGCATGGCCGACGTCACCGCGTTCGGTATTTACATGGGCTTCTGGTTTCCGGAAGTCGCCCGCTGGATCTGGGTGCTAGGCATCGTTTCGGTGGTCGGCGGCTTGAACCTGTGCAACGTCAAAGTCTTCGGTGAAATGGAGTTCTGGCTGTCGCTGCTCAAGGTCGCGGCCATCGTCGCGATGATCCTCGGTGGCTTCGGCATCATGCTGTTCGGCATCAGCACGGCGCCGGGCGCCCAGGCGACCGACATCAGCAATCTCTGGAGCCATGGCGGCTTCATGCCCAATGGCGTGGGCGGCCTGATCGCTTCGTTCGCGGTGGTGATGTTTGCGTTCGGCGGCATTGAAATCATCGGCGTAACGGCCGGTGAAGCCAAAGACCCGCAGCGCGTGCTGCCCAGGGCGATCAATGCCGTACCGTTGCGTATCCTGCTGTTCTACGTGCTGACGATGTTCGTACTGATGTCGATCTTTCCATGGCAGCAGATCGGCAGCCAAGGCAGTCCATTCGTGCAGATCTTCGACAACCTGGGGATCAGCTCGGCGGCGACCATTCTCAATATCGTGGTGATCTCTGCGGCGGTATCGGCGATCAACAGTGACATCTTCGGCGCGGGCCGCATGATGTACGGTCTGGCTCAGCAAGGGCATGCGCCCAAGGGCTTCGCCCGCTTGTCGCGCAACGGCGTGCCATGGATGACTGTGGTGGTAATGAGTGCCGCGCTACTGCTGGGTGTGCTGCTGAACTACCTGATTCCGGAAAACGTATTTCTGTTGATCGCCTCCATCGCGACCTTTGCGACGGTGTGGGTCTGGTTGATGATTCTGTTCACCCAAGTGGCCATGCGTCGTTCCATGAGCGCGGAGCAGGTCGCCCAACTGAAATTCCCGGTGCCGTTCTGGCCCTATGCGCCGATGGCGGCGATTGCCTTCATGCTGTTCATCTTTGGCGTGCTGGGCTATTTCCCGGACACCCAGGCGGCTCTGATCGTCGGCGTGGTCTGGATTGTATTGCTGGTGCTGGCCTACCTGACGTGGGTGAAACCAGCGGCAGGCAAGGCAGTACCGGTGGAGCGGGAACCTTCTTTTTCTCATCGATAACCTAACGGAGGCCACGGATGAAAACTCTCTGGCAACACTGCCACGTCGCAACCATGGCGCAAGGCGCCTACTCGATCATCGAGGATGCGGCCATCGTGACGTCAGGAGCGCACATTGAGTGGATCGGCCCACGCGCTGAACTGCCGTCGGGCGAGTACCCGGCAGTCAATGATCTTAAAGGGGCCTGGGTGACGCCGGGCCTGATCGACTGCCACACCCACACGGTGTTCGGCGGTAACCGCAGCGGTGAATTCGAACAGCGTCTGCAAGGCGTCAGCTATGCAGAAATCGCAGCGGCCGGTGGTGGCATCGCCAGCACCGTACGCGCCACTCGCGCGGCCACTGAAGACGAGCTGTTCGCCAGCGCCGCCAAGCGTCTGAAGAGCCTGATGCGCGACGGCGTGACCACGGTCGAAATGAAATCCGGCTACGGCCTGGACCTGGCCAGCGAACGCAAGATCCTGCGGGTCATCCGCCGTCTCGGCGCCGAACTGCCGGTCAGCGTGCGCAGCACCTGCCTGGCCGCTCATGCTTTGCCGCCGGAATACGCGGACCGTGCCGACGACTACATCGATCACATCTGCGCCGAGATGCTCCCGGCCTTGGCCGCCGAAGGGTTGGTGGATGCGGTGGACGCGTTCTGTGAGTACCTGGCGTTTTCGCCGGCGCAGGTCGAGCGGGTGTTCATCACCGCGCAACAACTCGGTTTGCCGGTGAAGCTGCACGCCGAACAGTTGTCGTCGTTGCATGGTTCGAGTCTGGCTGCGCGTTACCACGCACTGTCGGCCGATCACCTGGAATTCATGACCGAAGACGACGCCATCGCCATGGCCAAGTCCGGTACCGTCGCGGTGTTGCTGCCTGGCGCCTTTTACTTCCTGCGGGAAACCCAATTGCCGCCGATGGAGGCTCTGCGCAAACACGGCGTGAAAATCGCCATCGCCAGCGACCTCAACCCGGGCACCTCACCGGCACTGTCGTTGCGTTTGATGCTGAACATGGCGTGCACCTGTTTCCGCATGACCCCGGAAGAAGCCTTGGCGGGTGCAACGATTCATGCCGCCACCGCGCTGGGCATGGCTGAAACCCACGGTTCGCTGGAAGTCGGCAAGTGTGCAGATTTCGTCGCCTGGCAAATCGATCGGCCGGCCGACCTGTCGTACTGGCTGGGCGGTGACCTGGAAAAACGCGTCGTGCGTCACGGCGTTGAAGTGAGCATTTAGGAGAACAGTTGTGGATAAGGTTCTGAACTTCAAACAAGGTCGCGTACCGCTGCTGATCAGCATGCCCCACGCCGGCCTGCGCCTGACCCCGGCAGTTGAAGCCGGGTTGATCCCCGACGCGAAAAGCCTGCCGGACACTGACTGGCATATCCCGCAGCTTTACGAATTTGCTGCCGAGCTGGGCGCCAGCACCTTGGCCGCCGAGTACTCGCGTTTTGTCATCGACCTGAATCGACCGTCTGACGACAAGCCTTTGTATGTTGGCGCGACCACCGGCCTGTACCCGGCGACGCTGTTCGACGGTATTCCGTTGTTCCGCGAAGGGCATGAGCCGTCGACTGCAGAACGCGCGACTTACCTGGAGCAGATCTGGACGCCGTATCACAGCACCTTGCAGAACGAGCTGGCGCGGCTGAAAGCCGAGTTCGGCTACGCGCTGCTGTTCGATGCGCACTCGATCCGCTCGATCATTCCGCACCTGTTCGACGGCAAGCTGCCGGACTTCAACCTCGGCACCTTCAACGGCGCCAGTTGCGATCCACAGTTGGCCACTCAGCTGGAAGCCATCTGTGCGCGCCACGGCGATTACAGCCATGTGCTGAACGGTCGCTTCAAGGGCGGCCACATCACCCGGCATTACGGCAATCCGGCCGAGAACATTCATGCCGTGCAACTGGAGTTGGGCCAGTGTACGTACATGGAAGAGTTCGAGCCGTTCCGTTATCGCCCGGACCTGGCGGCGCCGACTCAGGTGGTGCTCAAGGAATTGCTGCAAGGCTTGCTCGCGTGGGGCGAAAAACGCTACGCCGCATAACCCTGTGGGAGCGAGCCTGCTCGCGATGGCGGACTGTCAGTCGAAATTAGTGTTGTTTGACACACCGCTTTCGCGAGCAAGCTCGCTCCCACAGGTAAAGCACTTCGTTACCAAGTCGCCACCGTGCAAAACACGGTCGCTACAGTTCGCTTTTACCCTCTCGACGCTGCGTAATGTTCCGGGCACGGTGCACAAAGACACCGGCCCACAATAATCCGCTGCCGCACGAGACTCTCCCGATGAAAAGACTGTTTACCCGCTGGCTCTCAATCCTCTGCGGCACTGCTCTCCTGAGCACCAGCGTTCTGGCCAGTGACGACGCTTCCTGCAAGGCCGTGCGCATGGGCGTGGTCAACTGGACCGACGTGATCGCTACCAGTGGCATGGCCGATGTGCTGCTCAACGGCCTCGGCTACGAAAGCAAGCAAACCAGCGCCGTGCAGCAAATCATCTTCGCCGGCATCCGCGACAAGCGTCTGGACATCTACCTCGGTTACTGGAAACCGGCGATGGACAAAAACATCGCGCCGTTCCTGGCTGCCAATCAGGTGAAGGTCATGGACAAACCGAGCCTGGCCGATGCTCAGGCGACCCTCGCCGTACCTGAGTATGTCGCCGAAGCGGGTCTGAAAACTTTCGCCGATATCGCCAAATTCAAGGATCAGCTCGGCGGCAAGATCTACGGCATCGAGCCGGGCAGCGGCGCCAACACCACCATTAAAACCATGATCGAGACCAATCAATTTGGCTTGAAGGATTTCAAGCTGATCGAGTCGGGTGAGGCCGGCATGCTTGCCGCCGTTCAGCGGGCGGTGAATCGCAAGGAATTCGTGGTGTTCGTCGGCTGGACCCCGCACCCGATGAACATCAACATGAAAGTCGCCTACCTGACCGGCAGCGAAGACGTTTACGGCCCGAACGAGGGCGCCGCCACCGTCTCCACCGTGACCGCCCCGGATTACGCCCAGCGCTGCCCGAACGTGAATCGCCTGCTGGAAAACCTGACCTTCACCGCGGCCCAGGAAAGCCAGTTGATGGTGCCGATCATGGAGCGCAAGACGCCGCAGGACGTTGCCAGACAATGGCTGCGTGATCATCCCGAGGATCTGCAGCGCTGGCTCGCCGGTGTCACCAGTTTTGATGGCGAGGATGGCGTGGCGACCGTTCAGACCCGTTTGAAACTTTGATGAGTTCTTATCCGTTATCCGAGCAAATGACGGCTTTCGTCGAGAAAACCGTCAGTTTCAACAGCACCGACAGCAGCCTCGCCGGATTGCGTCAGGCCTACAGCGGGATGTGCCGGGCATTCACCCCGTCGCGTCCCGCCGGGCTTTATGTGGTGGATTTTGAATTGGCCGGCGTGCCGGTGCGGTCTTATCAACCGCCGGTTTCGCCACCGACCAGCGGTTGCCCGTGCATCGTGTATCTGCACGGCGGCGGTTGGGTGGTGGGGGATCTGGATTCCCACGACTTCATCTGCGCCGAACTGGCATCGACGCTCGGTGTGCTGGTGATCGCCGTCGATTATCGGTTGGCGCCGGAACATCCGTTTCCGGCGGCGTTCGAGGATTGTCTGAACGTCTGGCGCGCGCTACGGACCGGGCCATTCCGGCTCGATCCCGAGCGAACACTGGTGGCCGGGGACAGCGCCGGTGGCAACCTTGCGGCGGCGTTGTGTCTGGCGTTGCGCGATGCGGGCGAGCCATTGCCGGCGGCTCAGGTGCTGATTTATCCGGGGCTGGGCGGCGATCACCGATTGCCGTCGCGCAGCGAATGCATCGATGCTCCCTTGCTCAGCAGCAGCGACCTGGATTGTTATCACGCCCTGTACTTGCGCGGCACCGGACAGCCAAGTACCTATGCGATGCCGTTGCTCGCCGAGGACTTCAGGGGCTTGCCGCCGGCCTTGATCGCCGTGGCGCAATTCGATCCGTTGCGCGATGACGGCATGCTCTACGCGGAGCGACTGAACGCAGCAGGCGTGGCAGCGACACTTTATTACGGGGAGGGTTTGGTTCACGGCTGTTTGCGGGCTCGGGGGCAGGTCGCCGAGGTCGATGCACTCTATGAAACGCTGCTCGGCTATTTGTCTGAAAAAACCGGCTGAAAAACTCTGACTCTGCAAGGCATGCTCATTGGCGTAATTCGGGTTTATGATGCCGGACGGCAGAATAATAGATGTCCCCCCAGGGATGACCTCGACCCCTTACGGAGCGCGCAATGCAGACTTTGTACCCGCAGATCAAACCCCACGCCCGGCACGATCTGGCCGTCGATGAAACCCACACGCTGTATGTCGACGAAAGCGGTTCGCCGGAAGGTTTGCCGGTTGTATTCATCCACGGCGGCCCCGGCGCCGGGTGTGATGCCCAGAGCCGTCGGTATTTCGATCCGAACCTGTATCGCATTGTGACCTTCGACCAGCGCGGTTGCGGTCGTTCCACGCCCCATGCCAGCCTGGAAAACAACACCACCTGGGATCTGGTCGCCGACCTTGAGCGGATTCGCCAGCACCTTGGCATTGATAAATGGGTGTTGTTCGGCGGTTCGTGGGGTTCGACCCTGGCACTTGCCTACGCGCAAACCCACCCGGAGCGTGTGCACGGTCTGATTCTGCGCGGGATTTTTCTTTGCCGCCCGCAGGAAATCGAATGGTTCTACCAGTGTGGCGCCAGTCGTCTGTTCCCCGATTACTGGCAGGACTACATCGCGCCGATCCCGCTGGACGAGCGCGAAGACTTGCTCTCGGCTTTCCACAAGCGCCTGATCGGCAACGATCAGATTGCCCAGATGCACGCGGCCAAGGCCTGGTCCACCTGGGAAGGCCGGACCGCCACCCTGCGCCCGAACCCGATGGTGGTCGATCGTTTCTCCGAGCCACAGCGCGCACTGTCGATTGCCCGCATCGAATGTCACTACTTCACCAACAATGCGTTCCTTGAGCCCAACCAGCTGATCCGCGACATGGGCAAGATCGCCCATTTGCCTGGCGTGATCGTCCACGGTCGCTACGACGTGATCTGCCCGCTGGACAACGCCTGGGAACTGCATCAGAACTGGCCGAACAGTGAATTGCAGGTGATCCGTGACGCCGGCCACGCCGCCTCCGAACCTGGCATTACTGACGCACTGGTTCGCGCCGCCAATCAGATGGCCCATCGTCTGCTCGACCTGGCCCCTGAAGAAGCATGAAGGGCCTGCTGCAACGCGTGCGTGGCGCGCGAGTCGAGATAGCGGGGGAGGTGGTTGGCGCCGTTGATCAGGGTTTGCTGGTGCTGGTGGCCGTCGAGCCCGAGGATACTCGGGCCAGCGCCGACAAACTTCTGCAGAAACTGCTTAACTATCGTGTGTTCAGTGACGCCGAGGGCAAGATGAATCTGTCCCTGGCGGATGTAGGCGGTGGGTTGCTGCTGGTCTCACAGTTCACCCTGGCCGCCGATACCAAGAGCGGGTTGCGTCCGAGTTTTTCGACCGCTGCCCCTCCGGCCCTGGGCGAGGAACTTTTCGACTATTTATTAGGTAAGGCGAAACAGGTGCATGGCACTGTGGCATCAGGTAGATTCGGCGCGGATATGCAGGTGCAC
This sequence comes from Pseudomonas sp. LBUM1666, assembly GCF_059695775.1. NCBI lineage: Bacteria > Pseudomonadati > Pseudomonadota > Gammaproteobacteria > Pseudomonadales > Pseudomonadaceae > Pseudomonas > Pseudomonas sp. LBUM1666. The sequence continues at coordinate 375,442 of NZ_CP166789.1, forward strand.
CTGGTCAACGACGGCCCGGTAACCTTCCTGTTACAGACCTGAAAGCGCTTGAAACATGTTTTTAAGGGCTTTTCGACTGAAAACAGGCGTTTTTCGCGATAAATACTTTGTTACCCCTGATGCGTTGTAACGCGGCCTACTAGATAATCGCGCGCTACGGGGATCAGCGTTCGTTGGTCCATTTTGACTTAGGTAGAGACTTGTCCTGAACCTCTTGGGGAATCATTTAGCCCCATAGGAGTCGGAACAATGCTCGCCAACTTGGCAAGAGTGGTCTGTAGGGTCGGTTTTTTCATGCCGTATACCTCACAGGCACTTTAACTGGCCGTTGGTTTTTTGATCTGTTTTCGGCGAGGGTTGCTCGTGATTGTTAGTCCCTGTAATGCAAAATTGTCTGCCAAACGGTTACGAAGCGCTCTGGTAGCGGGCTCTGCACTGCTCTGCCTGCTCAGCGCCGGTCAGCTTTGGGCATTCAATCTGGATGATGTATCGGTCAAGGCAAAAGAGCTGGCCGGGCAGAAGTACGAAGCTCCGCGCAGTAACCTGCCGAACGAGTTCCGCGAGATGAAATTCGCGGACTATCAAAAAATTCGCTTCCTGACCGAAAAAGCCGAGTGGGCCGATCAGAAAACCCCGTTCAAGCTGTCGTTCTATCACCAGGGTATGCATTTCGATACGCCGGTGAAAATCAACGAAATCACAGCTAACACCGTCGAAGAGATCAAATACGACCCAAGTCGTTTCGATTTCGGCGACGTGAAGTTCGATCCTAAAGCCACCGAGCAACTGGGTTATGCCGGTTTCCGTGTGCTTTACCCGGTCAACAAGGCTGACAAGCAAGACGAAATCATGACCATGCTCGGCGCCAGTTACTTCCGCGTTGTCGGCAAGGGTCACACCTATGGCTTGTCCGCTCGCGGCATGGCCATCGATACCGCTTTGCCATCCGGCGAAGAATTCCCGCGTTTCACCGAGTTCTGGATTCAACAGCCAAAACCGGGTGACAAGCATCTGGTGATCTTTGCGCTGCTGGATTCGCCACGCGCTACCGGTGCCTATCGCCTGACCTTGCGTCCGGGCAGCGACACCGTCGTCGACGTCAAGGCCAAGATGTTCCTGCGTGACAAGGTCACCAAGCTTGGCGTTGCGCCGCTGACCAGCATGTTCCTGTTCGGCGCCAACCAGCCGTCGAAAGTGCTGAACTACCGTCGCGAACTGCATGACTCCAGCGGTCTGTCGATCCATGCCGGTAACGGCGAGTGGATCTGGCGCCCACTGAACAATCCGAAACACTTGTCGGTGAGCAACTTCTCGATCGAGAACCCGCGCGGTTTCGGTCTGCTGCAACGTGGCCGCGACTTCAGCCACTACGAAGACCTCGACGACCGCTACGACAAGCGCCCAAGTGCCTGGATCGAACCAAAAGGTGATTGGGGCAAGGGCTCCGTCGATCTGGTAGAGATTCCGACTGCCGACGAAACCAACGACAATATCGTTGCGTTCTGGAGCCCGGAAAAACTGCCTGAGCCTGGTCAGCCGCTGGACGTCGCTTACCGCATGCACTGGACCATCGACGAAGCCGCGCTTCACGCACCGGACAGCGCCTGGGTTCAACAGACCCTGCGTTCCACGGGTGACGTGAAACAGTCCAACCTGATTCGTCAGCCGGACGGTAGCGTTGCTTATCTGGTGGACTTCGAAGGCCCGTCCCTTGCGGCATTGCCGGGAGATACGGACGTTCGTAGCCAGGTCAGCGTTGGCGAGAATGCCGAGCTGGTCGAGAACAGCGTACGTTACAACCCTGAAACCAAGGGCTGGCGCCTGACGCTGCGGATGAAAATCAAGGATCCGGGCAAGCCTACCGAGATGCGTGCTGCACTGGTCAAGAACATCGTAACTGCCGACCTGGCCAAAACATCGTTGCCGGCATCCAATTCTTCCGTCGCCAAGGCTGACAAGATTGCCGCTCGGCAGCAGGAGAAGCTGGACAAGGAAGCCAAGGAAACCAAGCAGGCTGAGGCCAAGCAGGTTGAAACCAAGCAGGTAGAAGCCAAGCCAGCCGCAGATTCCAAGGACAAGGACAACAAAGACGCCAAGCAGCCAGTCGCTGCCGAGGCGGTCCCAGCCACACCGGAATCGGTACCGACTGAAGAAGTCCTGACCGAGACCTGGAGCTACCAGTTGCCTGCCGATGAGTAATTCTCAAGTACAGCCAGAGACTCTTGCCGAGTATCTGGCGCATTTGCCGATGACCGACCAGCAGCGCGCGGAACTCGCGGGCTGCCAGTCTTTCAGCGAATTGCATGAACGCCTTTCGTCCTCGACGTTCGACGCACCGACCGAGGCGGCTCAAGCTTCGGTCGGTCGTCGCCTGACCCTGAACACCGCCGATGAACTGGCCGACGCTGAAATGCTGGTGCTCGACGCCAGCGGCCGGGTCTGCCTGCGGGCAACCCCGCCGATCCGTCGGACCAAAGTCGTGCCGGAGCCGTGGCGCACCAACATTCTGGTGCGTGGCTGGCGTCGTCTGACCGGTCGCACCAATCCGCCGGCCCCGCCTAAGGATGAGAATGTGCTGCCGGCGGCTCGCTGGCGCACTGTCGGTTCGATCCGCCGCTACATTCTGCTGGTATTGATGCTCGGCCAGACCATCGTTGCCGGCTGGTACATGAAAGGCCTCATGCCGTACCAGGGCTGGTCGTTCGTCGACCTTGAAGAAGTCCTGCACCAGCCGTTCCTGCAAACCGTCACGCAAGTGATGCCGTATGCGCTGCAAACCAGCATTCTGATTCTGTTCGGAATTCTGTTCTGCTGGGTGTCGGCCGGTTTCTGGACCGCGTTGATGGGTTTCCTCGAGTTGCTCACCGGTCACGACAAATACCGCATTTCCGGTAAAAGCGCCGGTAACGAGCCGATCCCTACGGGCGCGCGCACCGCTCTGGTGATGCCGATCTGCAACGAAGACGTGCCGCGAGTGTTTGCCGGTCTGCGGGCGACCTTCGAGTCGGTCGCGGCCACGGGTGACCTGGATCGCTTCGACTTCTTTGTCCTCAGCGACAGTAACGACGCCGATATCTGCGTCGCCGAGCAACAGGCCTGGCTGGACGTCTGCCGTGAAGCCAAGGGCTTCGGCAAGATCTTCTATCGCCGCCGTCGCCGTCGCGTTAAGCGTAAAAGCGGTAACCTCGACGACTTCTGCCGTCGTTGGGGCGGTGATTACAAGTACATGGTCGTGCTCGACGCGGACTCCGTGATGAGCGGCGATTGCCTGACCAGTCTGGTGCGCTTGATGGAAGCCACCCCGGACGCCGGGATCATCCAGACCGCGCCGCGCGCGTCTGGCATGGACACGCTGTATGCACGCATGCAGCAGTTCGCCACCCGCGTGTACGGTCCGCTGTTTACCGCCGGTCTGCACTTCTGGCAGTTGGGCGAATCCCACTACTGGGGCCACAACGCCATCATCCGCATGAAGCCGTTCATCGAGCACTGCGCCCTGGCGCCGTTGCCCGGTAAAGGCGCGTTTGCCGGTGCAATTCTGTCCCATGACTTCGTTGAAGCGGCGCTGATGCGCCGTGCCGGCTGGGGCGTGTGGATTGCCTACGACTTGCCGGGCAGCTACGAAGAATTGCCGCCGAACCTGCTGGACGAACTCAAGCGTGACCGTCGCTGGTGTCACGGCAACCTGATGAACTTCCGGTTGTTCCTGGTAAAAGGCATGCACCCGGTGCACCGTGCGGTGTTCCTGACGGGCGTGATGTCTTACTTGTCGGCGCCGTTGTGGTTCTTCTTCCTCGTGCTGTCGACGGCGCTGCTGGCGGTCAACACGCTGATGGAGCCGCAATACTTCCTTGAGCCGCGCCAGCTCTATCCGTTGTGGCCACAATGGCACCCGGACAAGGCGATCGCGCTGTTCTCGACCACCGTCGTGCTGCTGTTCCTGCCGAAGTTGTTGAGCATCATCCTGATCTGGGCCAAGGGCGCGAAAGAGTTCGGTGGCAAGTTCAAGGTGACCCTGTCGATGCTGCTGGAGATGCTGTTCTCCATGCTGCTGGCGCCGGTGCGGATGATTTTCCACACCCGTTTCGTACTCGCCGCGTTCCTCGGCTGGGCCGCGACCTGGAACTCGCCGCAACGTGACGACGACTCCACGCCATGGAGCGAAGCGGTAAAACGCCACGGTCCGCAAACCTTGCTGGGCTTCTTCTGGGCCCTGTTGGTGATCTGGCTGAACCCGAGCTTCCTCTGGTGGCTGGTGCCGATCGTCGGTTCGTTGATGCTGTCGATTCCGGTGTCGGTGATCTCCAGCCGAGTCGGCCTGGGCCTCAAGTCCCGTGACGAAAGCCTGTTCCTGATCCCTGAGGAATACAATCCGCCACAGGCGTTGGTGGCAACCGACCAGTACACCCACGAAAACCGTTGGCATGCGCTGAACGACGGCTTCGTCCGGGCAGTGGTCGATCCACAGCAGAACGCGTTGGCGTGCTCGCTGGCGACGTCCCGTCACCGTGAGGCCGAGCCGATCGAGTGGCTGCGGATCGAACGGGTGCGTCATGCGCTGAAAGCCGGGCCTGAGGGTCTGACCAACAATGAGCGCGTGGAACTGCTCAGTGACCCGGTAGCACTGGGTCGTCTGCATGAGCAGATCTGGAACGAAGGTCACCCCGAGTGGCTGGAAGCGTGGCGTAAATCGGTGAAAGCCGATCCCCATGCCCCGCTGTTGCCGCTCAAGCCGCTGAGTGTGCAGCCTCAGCTGGCCTGACAAAAAACCCCGCTAAATTAGCGGGGTTTTTTATTTGTGGTGGGGCATGAATTTGGATCAACCTTCAGATCCACCCCTCACCCTAGCCCTAGCCCTAGCCCTAGCCCTCTCCCGAAGGGAGAGGGGACTGACCGAGTTGTTCTTAGAGCTACATCGACCTGAAATATCGAGTCGAACTCAGGATTGAAAATCGCGAAGATCTGCTCCCTTTCCCCCTCTCCCCTATGGGGAGAGGGCTGGGGTGAGGGGTGGATCTTGAATTCCACAACAAATCCCAACCAACCCCTTGTGCAAACAAACGAGTGCGTTAGCATCCGTCCCCGAATTGGTGCGCCCGGACAACTTTCTGTTCGTATCTGCCGGTTTCCCAAGGGAAACCCGCCGTTTGCGCGCCTCACAACGCGATGGTTTTGGGGACTTGATGATGAAGAAGTATCTCTCGATGCTGCTGGTCGGCGTCACGGCATTGGTTGCAGTCAGCGCGGCGCAGGCCGGTGCCATTGATGACGCGGTCAAGCGCGGCACGCTGAAAGTCGGCATGGACCCGACCTACATGCCGTTCGAAATGACCAACAAGCGTGGCGACATCATCGGCTTTGAAGTCGACATCCTCAAAGCCATGACCAAGGCCATGGGCGTCAAGCTGGAGATGGTTTCCACCGGCTACGACGGCATTATCCCGGCCCTGCTTACCGACAAGTTCGACATGATCGGCAGCGGCATGACCCTGACCCAGGAACGCAACCTGCGCCTGAACTTCAGCGAACCGTTCATCGTGGTGGGCCAGACCCTGCTGATCCGCAAGGAGCTGGAAGGCACCATCAAGTCCTATAAAGACCTGAATACCGCCGACTACCGCATCACTTCCAAGCTTGGCACCACCGGTGAGATGGTCGCCAGAAAGCTGATCTCCAAGGCCAAGTACCACGGCTATGACAACGAGCAGGAAGCCGTGCTCGACGTGGTCAACGGCAAGGCCGACGCTTTCATCTACGACGCGCCCTACAACGTCGTGGCCGTGAACAAGGTCGGTGCTGGCAAACTGGTGTTCCTCGACAAGCCGTTCACCTACGAGCCGCTTGCCTTCGGTCTGAAGAAGGGTGACTACGACAGCCTCAACTTCATCAACAACTTCCTGCGCCAGATCCACGAAGATGGCACCTACGATCGCATCCATGACAAGTGGTTCAAAGACACCGCTTGGCTCAAGGACATGGAATAAGGATTTCTGCAGCGGTGTCTCAGTAACACCGCGCCGCTCCAATCGCGAGCAAGCTCGCTCCCACAGTTGATCGATGTGAACACAACCTTTGTGTCCGGCGCAGACCCTGTGGGAGCGAGCTTGCTCGCGATGGCGCCCACCTTGGCGACACAAATTTCGGAATCTGCTTACAGATGAAACAGAAAAAAGCCCAATGGCCGTGGCACGTTTTAACCGTGTTGCTGCTGATCGGCCTGGCCGGCGCGTTGTATTACGCCACCTCGCTGATGTCCTACGAATGGCGCTGGAACCGCGTGCCGCAGTACTTCGCCTATCACGCCGAAGAATCCCAGCGTGCCGCCGATATCTCTACCGTCAGCGAACTGGTGCGCAAGGGCGACAAGGCTGAAGTCACCCTGCGCAATGATGCGGGTACAGAGCAACATCTGACCGTCGACGACAACAGCCTGCAAGTCGCCCAAGGTGATGACGTGGCCGAAGGCGACGTGATCGGCGTGACCCGCCATTGGGCCGCCGGACCGCTGATGTGGGGGCTCTGGACCACCTTATGGTTGTCCGTGGTTTCAGGTGTGCTCGGTCTGCTGATCGGCCTCGCCACGGGCCTGTGCCGACTGTCGAGCAACCCGACCCTGCGCGATCTCTCGACGATCTACGTCGAGCTGGTCCGCGGTACGCCGCTGCTGGTGCAGATCTTCATCTTCTACTTCTTCATCGGCACCGTGATGAACCTCTCCCGGGAGTTCGCCGGGATCGCCGCGCTGTCGCTGTTCACCGGTGCTTATGTGGCGGAAATCATCCGTTCCGGCGTGCAATCCATCGCCCGTGGCCAGAACGAAGCCGCGCGCTCCCTGGGTCTCAGCGCTGGTCAGTCGATGCGCCACGTGGTGCTGCCGCAAGCCTTGAAACGTGTGCTGCCGCCGCTGGCCGGGCAATTCATCAGTCTGGTCAAGGACACCTCGCTGGTGTCGGTGATCGCGATTACCGAACTGCTGAAAAGCGGTCGCGAAGTCATCACCACCTCGTTCTCGCCGTTCGAAATCCTGTTCTGCGTGGCCGGTCTGTACCTGTTGATCAACCTGCCGCTGTCGAAAATCGCCAGCCGGCTTGAGCGGAGGCTCGCGCAAAGTGATTGAAGTCCGCGATCTGGTAAAAGTTTTCGACACCCGCGGCCACGTGGTTCGCGCGGTGGACAACGTTTCGACGCACGTGGCCAAAGGCGAAGTGCTGGTGGTGATCGGTCCGTCCGGTTCCGGCAAGTCGACGTTCCTGCGCTGCCTCAACGGCCTGGAAGAGTTTGATTCGGGCTCGGTGAGTATCGACGGCCTGCAACTGGCCGACCCGAAAACCGACGTGAATGCCTATCGCCGTGAAGTCGGCATGGTGTTCCAGCATTTCAACCTGTTCCCGCACATGACCGTGCTGGAAAACCTCTGCCTGGCCCAGAAAGTCGTGCGCAAGCGCGGCAAGAAGGAGCGCGAGGCCAAGGCTTTGGCGTTGCTGGAGAAGGTTGGTATTGCGCAGAAGGCCAACGAGTTTCCGTCGCGTCTTTCCGGCGGTCAGCAACAGCGCGTGGCCATCGCCCGGGCACTGGCGATGGAACCGAAGGTCATGCTGTTCGATGAGCCGACCTCGGCGCTCGACCCGGAAATGGTCGGCGAAGTGCTGGACGTGATGAAAACCCTGGCGGTGGAAGGCATGACCATGGTTTGCGTCACCCACGAAATGGGCTTCGCTCGGGAAGTGGCGGATCGGGTGCTGTTCTTCGATCACGGCAAATTGCTCGAAGACGCCTCACCGGCCGAGTTCTTCGATGCGCCGAAGGATCCGCGGGCACAGGCCTTCTTGCGCCAGGTTCTATAACCTTTAGCGCCTTCCAGGACGCCTTCGCGAGCAGGCTCGCTCCCACAGTTGATCGCATACTCCTGTGGGAGCGAGCCTGCTCGCGAATGCATCACCTCGGTCCCAAGCGAACCGACGCACTCGCATCACCTCAAACTTTGAACCTGCCCACCAGCATCTGCAGATGCGTCCCCAACCGTGCCAGCTCAACGCTGGAGGCCGCGGTTTCTTCACTGGCCGCCGAGGTCTGCTCGGACACGTCACGCACGTTCAGCACGCTACGGTTGATCTCTTCGGCCACCGCACTCTGCTGCTCGGCAGCGGCGGCGATCTGCTGGTTCATCGACTGAATCGCCGAGACGGTGCGGGTAATGCTTTCCAGCGAGCCACCGGCGCGGCGGGTCAGTTCGACGCTGCTGTCGGTCAGGCTGCGGCTGTTGTCCATGATGGTCGCCACTTGCTGGGTACCGGTTTGCAGGCCGACGATCAGCTCTTCGATTTCTTCGGTGGACTTCTGGGTACGCTGGGCCAGGCTGCGGACTTCGTCGGCGACCACCGCAAAACCGCGTCCGGCCTCACCGGCACGGGCGGCCTCGATGGCGGCGTTGAGGGCCAGCAGGTTGGTTTGCTGGGCCACGGATTTGATCACGTCGAGCACGCTGCCGATCTTGTCGCTTTCGCGTTTGAGATGCCCCATGGCCTCGGTGGAGTTGCCGACTTCTTTGGCCAGGCGCTCGATCTGGGCGATGGCTTCGCCGACTACTTTGTCACCTTCGCGGGCCTGCTGATCGGCGGCGACGGCGGCTTCGGACGCTTCTTCGGCGTTACGCGCGACTTCCTGCACGGTGGCGGTCATTTCGTTCATGGCAGTGGCCACCTGGTCGGTCTCGACCTTCTGGCTGTTGACCCCGGCGCGGGTCTGCTCGGTGACTGCCGACAGTTCTTCGGCTGCATTGGCGATTTGCGTCACGCCGTCTCCGATACCGCCGATCAACTCGCGCAGGCCCAGGGTCATGCTTTGCATGGCGCGCTGTAGCTGACCGAGTTCGTCCTGACGTTCAGAGATAAGGTTTTGGGTCAGGTCGCCGGCAGCAACGCGCTCCGCCACCTTGAGGGTCTGGCTCAGGGGAATCACGATCTGGCGAGTGATGGCCCACGCGGCAAGCAGGCCGAAGGCGAGCGCCAGGACGGTGGCCAGCAGCAGCAGGTTTTTGGCGTGCGCGGCATCGGTGTCTCGGACGATGGTTTGCGACACGGTGAGTTTTTTGCTGGTGTCGCGCAGGATCTGGCCTTGATCAGCCATGCGTTGGAGGGCCGCGGCGCTGGCGACCTGAGAGTCGCGGAACTGGCTGACGGCGGCGCGATAGGCTTTCAGCGAATCCGTCGCTTGCTGCAGGTTGGCAATGTGCTGTTCCGGCAGTTTTGAGGGCAGGCTTTCTAGGTTTTTCAGCGCGTTGTCGATCGCGTCGAGAGCAGGTTGCTCGGCCTCGGTTTTGCCGCTGTAGGTGTAACCGCGAACCTGGAAGCGCGCTTGCTGGATCAGTTTGCTCAGGTCGATCACACTGTTGAAATCGGCGACGCTGTCACCTTGCAGCATGGATTTTTCGACTTCGGCGACACGGGCCACGGCGTTGTCGGCGGTGGCGCCGAGTTTGCCGCGGGCGTCTTCGCGGTTGGCGCCGGCCTGGATCATGGCGGTGAAGGCTTGCTTGTACTCACTGGCGGCGGCCAGTTGCTGGTCGATCATGGCCACGTCGGCCGGTTGTTCGATCATCGTGCGCGCGGTTTTCAGGCCGGTATCGAGTTGGCCAAGCAGGTCGTTGACCGCGCCGGGGCCTTGTTCGCCGCGCCGCATTTCGTAATCCAGACGGGCCAGGCGCAGGTCTTTGGTCAGGTCATTGAGGCTGGCAATAAACCCCAGCTTATCGCCGCGACTCATCACACCGCTCAGGCCGGTCCAACCGGTGAAGGTAATCAACAAGGTAAGCAGCAGCACCAGACCGAAGCCGACACCCAGTTTGCGATTGACGCTGACGTTCCCCAGTTTCTCGGCTAGCCATCGGTACATGCTGCAACTCCCTCGAACCATTTGTTGGTTTTATGGGGACTGTATCGGCAGGCGGGCGGGAATCTGTAGGCGCACACGTTGGTTGGGGCGACGAATTTCCCTGTGGGAGCGAGCTTGCTCGCGATGGCGGTGGGTCAGTCAACACATGGGTTAACTGGCAGTCCGCTATCGCGAGCAAGCTCGCTCCCACAGGTTCAGTGTCTTACTCCATACAGGAGGGTGTTTGAATTAGAAGAGGCGTGCGAGCAGCGCAGTGACGGCGGTTTCGACCCGCAGAATGCGGTCGCCGAGCTGCACCGGTTGCAGGCCGGCCTTGCCCAGCAGGTCGATTTCGTAAGGAATCCAGCCACCTTCGGGGCCGATGGCCAGGGTTACCGGTTCGTCCAGGCCACGAGGGCAGGGCGGGTAATGGCCGGGGTGGCCAACGAGGCCGAGGGTGCCGTCGGTGATCGCCGGCAGACGGTCTTCGACGAACGGCTTGAAGCGCTTCTCGATGACGATTTCCGGCAGCACGCTGTCTCGGGCCTGTTCGAGGCCGAGGACCAACTGCTCGCGAATCGCCTCGGGCTCCAGGAACGGCGTTTGCCAGAAGCTCTTCTCGACGCGATAGCTGTTCACCAGAATGATTCGTGGCACACCCATGGCCGCTACGGTCTGAAACACCCTGCGCAGCATTTTCGGCCGTGGCAGCGCCAACACCAGGGTCAGCGGCAGCTTGGCCGGTGGTGGCTGATCGAGGGTGACACGCAACTCGGCTTCATCGGCGTCCAGGCGCAGCAGTTCGGCCGAACCCATTAGCCCGCCGATTCGCCCGACCCGCAGGCTGTCGCCGACAACCGAACGGTGGACTTCCTGCATGTGCGTCAACCGGCGATCACGCAGGATCGCCCGGTCGGCCGCAATGAAGTCGGCCTCTTCGAGTAGCAGCAGGTTCACGGTTGAGTCGCTGGCGGCTGGTCGTTGTGATCGTCGGCCGGCTGGTCGTCCGGGTGCTCGCCGCGCTTGCTGATCAGGCTGCCGAACAGGATGCCGATTTCAAACAGCACCCACATCGGTACGGCCAGCAGCGTCTGCGAGAAGATGTCCGGTGGCGTCAGGATCATGCCGACCACGAAGCAGCCGATGATCACGTACGGGCGGATTTTCTTCAGGTAAGCGACGTTGACCACGCCAATCCATACCAGCAGCACCACGGCGACCGGGATCTCGAACGCCACGCCGAAGGCAAAGAACAGCGTCATGACGAAGTCGAGGTAGCTGCTGATGTCGGTCATCATTTCCACACCGGCCGGGGTGGCCGCGGCGAAGAATTTGAAGATCAGCGGGAACACCAGGTAATAGGCGAACGCCATGCCGGCGTAGAACAGCATGATGCTGGACACCAGCAACGGCACGGCGATGCGCTTTTCATGCTTGTACAGGCCTGGCGCGATAAAGCCCCAGATCTGATGCAGAATCACCGGGATCGCCAGGAACAGCGAAACCATCATGGTCAGCTTCAGCGGCGTCAGGAACGGCGACGACACGTCGGTGGCGATCATCGTCGCGCCCACGGGCAGGTACTGACGCAGCGGCGTGGAGACGAAGGTGTAGATCTGCTGGGTGAAGGCAAACAACCCGGCGAAGATGATGAAGATCGCCGCTACGCAACGCAGCAGGCGGGTACGCAACTCGGTGAGGTGCGAAACCAGCGGCATGTGCTGGTCATTTTCGGGGAGATCGCTCATGAGGCTCGCGGCGGCAAAGTGGTGTCGTGAGGGGCCGGCATTGTCGGCGCGGCGGCAGGAGCAACAGGTTCAGTCGGGGTGGTTGCAACAACGGGTGCAGGATCTACGGCCGCTACAACAGGTGCAGGTTCAGTGGCGGCCGGTGCATGAATCGTCTGCTCCGCCACAGGTTCAACCGGCTGAACCGGCGTGGCCTCTTGCTGAGTCGGCGTGAAAATCTTCCGCGCCTCCTGCTCCAGCGACAGAATGTGCTCGTTATGCAGCTGCCGACGAATCTCGTCGGCACCGATTTCACGTTCAACTTCCTGTTTGATCGCGTTGAAGCTGCGCTTCAGACGGCCGACCCACAGGCCGGCGGTGCGCGCAGCACCCGGCAGACGCTCGGGGCCCAGCACCAGCAAGGCTACGAGGCCGACGAGCAGCAGTTCAGAGAAGCTGATACCAAACATTAGTCAGTGCTCACACGTCTTTGCGGATCGGCTCTTCGACTTTTTGCGCCTGCACGTCGATGGTGTGCGGCTGGTTCACGGACTGTGTGGTCTGTGGCTGAACCGGTGGCACCGGTTGTGCCGGGGTCGCATTCGGGTCGGCCGGCTTTTCGTCGTCGTTCATGGCTTTCTTGAAGCCCTTGATCGATTCGCCGACGTCAGTGCCGAGGTTTTTCAGTTTCTTGGTGCCGAACACCAGCACGACAACAACCAGGATGACGATCCAGTGTTTCCAGTCAAAAATGCCCATGTTGCTGCTCCTCTCTAATAGTTGTTCAGGCGGACGGGCGCGAGGCTTTCTCGGCGTGTCCGGACAGACCGAAACGACGGTCCAGTTCATCGAGTACAGCCTGTGGATGCTGCCCCAGTTGGGCGAGCATGACCATGCTGTGGAACCACAAATCGGCGGTTTCGTAGATCACATCGCTGCAGTCACCGCTGATGGCGGCGTCCTTGGCGGCAATGATGGTTTCGACCGACTCTTCGCCGACTTTTTCCAGAATCTTGTTCAAGCCCTTGTGGTACAGGCTGGCGACATACGAGCTGTCGGCGGCGGCGCCTTTGCGCTCTTCCAGCACTTCGGCCAGACGGGTCAACGTGTCACTCATGGCTGTGTCCTGCGGAATAGATGGCGTGCGGGTCTTTGAGCACCGGGTCGACGGTTTTCCAGTCGCCGTTCTCGAAGACGCGGTAGAAGCAGCTCTGACGGCCGGTATGGCAAGCGATGTCGCCGATCTGCTCGACCATCAGGATGATCACGTCGGCGTCACAGTCCAGGCGCATCTCATGCAGGGTTTGCACATGGCCGGACTCTTCGCCCTTGCGCCACAGCTTGCCACGGGAACGTGACCAGTAAATAGCGCGGTTCTCGGCAGCGGTCAGTTCCAGCGCTTCACGGTTCATCCAGGCCATCATCAGGACGCGCCCGGTCTTGTGATCCTGGGCAATCGCCGGCACAAGGCCATCGGCGTCCCACTTGATCTCGTCCAGCCAGTTTTTCATCTTCGACTCCGACAGCGGTTCCACACTTCATGAGTAGAACCCAAGCGTTGAAACAGTGTGCCAGCGTGCGGGGACGCTGGCTATCGGCGAACGACCAGATACAAACCGGCGGCCACCATGATGCCGGCCGGCCAATGACCCAGTTCGTTCAGCGGCCCACCGGCAGCGAGTATGGTGCCGCCGGCCAGGTGCGCACAGCCGAGCAGTCGCAGCAGCCAATCGTCCTTGCGGCGGTGCCACGGTGGCGGCGGGTCGTAGGCGTGGGGCTGGGACATGCGCTCGAGCAGGTCGCGGGCCATGTTGGCCAGGTGCGGCAGCTGTTCGAACTGGCTCTGTACGTTGCCGATCAAGGCTTTGGGGCTGACGCGCTCACGCATCCAGCGTTCGAGGAACGGCTGGGCGGTGTTCCACAGATCGAGGTCCGGGTACAACTGACGGCCCAGGCCTTCAATGTTCAGCAGGGTTTTTTGCAGCAATACGAGCTGCGGCTGCACTTCCATGTTGAAGCGTCGGGCGGTTTGGAACAGGCGCATCAGCACCTGACCGAAGGAAATATCTTTTAACGGTTTTTCGAAGATCGGCTCGCACACGGTGCGGATCGCCGCCTCGAATTCGTTGAGTTTGGTTTCCGCCGGCACCCAGCCCGAATCGATGTGCAATTGCGCCACACGACGGTAATCACGCTTGAAGAACGCGAACAGGTTGCGCGCCAGGTAGTCCTGGTCTTCCGGGGTCAGGCTGCCGACGATGCCGCAGTCGATCGCAATGTACTGCGGGCTCCACGGGGTCACGGTGCTGACGAAGATGTTGCCGGGGTGCATGTCGGCATGGAAGAAGCTGTCGCGGAATACCTGGGTGAAGAAGATCTCGACGCCGCGCTCAGCGAGCATTTTCATGTCGGTGCGCTGGTCGGCCAGGGTCGCCAGGTCGGTGACCTGAATGCCGTAGATGCGCTCCATCACCAGCACTTTCGGTCGGCACCAGTCCCAATAGACTTGCGGCACGTAGAGCAGCGGCGAGCCTTCGAAGTTGCGCTTCAACTGGCTGGCGTTGGCCGCCTCGCGCAGCAGGTCGAGTTCGTCGTAGATGGTTTTTTCGTAGTCCAGGACCACGTCCACCGGGTGCAGCAGGCGCGCGTCGGCCGAGAGCTTTTCGGCGGCGCGGGCAAGGATGAACAGCCACGCCAGATCCTGCGCGATGATCGGTTTCAGTCCCGGGCGGATGACCTTGACTACCACTTCTTCGCCGGTTTTCAGCTGCGCGGCATGCACTTGCGCCACCGAGGCCGAGGCCAGCGGTTCGACGTCGAAGCGGCTGAAGACTTCACTGATTTTTTTGCCGAGTTGCTCTTCGATCAGCCTGACCGACACCTGCGAATCAAACGGCGGCACGCGGTCCTGCAGCTTCATCAGCTCATCGGCGATGTCTTCCGGCAGCAAGTCGCGGCGGGTGGACAGGATCTGGCCGAACTTGATGAAAATCGGTCCCAGGTCCTGCAACGCCAGACGCAATCGCGCGCCACGGCTCAGGTCCAGCGTCTTGCGCGGGAACCAGCGCCACGGCAAGGCGTAGCGCAGCGCCAGCAGAAACCACGGCAGTGGCAGGGCGAACAACAGGTCATCGAGGCGGTAGCGAATCACAACGCGCTGGATGCGCAACAAACGGCGGACGGCAAGCAGCTTCATGCGTTATCGCTTGGGTCGAGGGATCGGGAAAGGCGCTCGAAACGCGCCTCGAGACGTTCCAGATCGAGTTTGATCTGGTCCAGTTCACTGAAACGGGCTTCGGCTTCGCGCTGACCGACGAGGGTGCGCGATTCTTCGGCCAGGTACTCGCCAAGATTCTGGTTCAGGCTGGTGAACCCTTGCTGATAAAAGCGTGCGCGGCTGCGCAGGTGGCCGCCGAGCAGTTGCGTGGCGACAGGCCCCAGCCAGCGCGAGAGTTCGTACTCCCAGTCCAGCTCAAGGTCCTGAAGAATCGCCGCCAGTTCCAGCAGCACGCCGCTGTCGCCGTCGAGTTCGACTTCAGGGGCATGCAGGACCGAAGTCTTGTCCTTGCTCATGGCCAGTTTCAACAGGCTGGAGGCCGGTGCGCGCAAGGTGCAGTCGGCGCCGGTTTCCCAGTGGGAGGCCAGCATCAGGCCTTCGTCGCTGGGCAGGATGAACACTTGCAGCGCCGGGCTGCGGCAGTCGACGGCAATCACCTTGCCACTCAAATGCGCCAGCCGCGGCAGCGCCGTGCTGTCGAGACGCAGCACCCGATTCAGACCGAGTTCAACGCTGGCGAGCAGGCCGGCCAGCAACATCAGGGCTTGATGCCACGGTGCAGGGCGACGATGCCTGCGGTCATGTTGTGGTAGGTCACGCGGTCGAAACCGGCCTCGACCATCATCGACTTCAGGGTTTCCTGATTCGGGTGCATGCGGATCGATTCGGCCAGGTAGCGATAGCTTTCCGAGTCGTTGGTGATCAGCTTGCCCATCAGCGGCATGAAGGCGAACGAGTAGGCGTCGTAGGCTTTGGACATCAGCGCGTTGGTCGGTTTGGAGAATTCCAGCACCAGCAGACGGCCACCCGGTTTCAGCACGCGCAGCATCGAGCGCAGGGCGTCTTCTTTGTGCGTCACGTTGCGCAGGCCGAAAGCGATGGTCACGCAGTCGAAATGGTTGTCCGGGAACGGCAGCTTTTCAGCATCGGCCTGAACGAATTCGACGTTGCCGGCCACACCCAGATCCAGCAGGCGGTCGCGACCGACCTTGAGCATGGATTCGTTGATATCGGCCAACACGACCTGGCCGGTCGGGCCAACGAGGTGCGAGAACTTCTTGGTCAGATCGCCCGTACCACCGGCGATGTCCAGCACGCGGTTACCGGTGCGAACGCCCGACAGCTCGATCGCGAAACGCTTCCACAGACGGTGCATGCCGCCCGACAGGAGGTCGTTCATCAAGTCGTACTTGGCGGCTACCGAGTGGAAAACTTCAGCGACTTTTTCCGCTTTCTGGCTTTCCGGAACGTTTTTGAAGCCGAAGTGAGTGGTGGGTTCGGCATCGCTGCCTTTGCGCTGATCAGTCATATCGCTGTCACCAAAAGAGAATGCGGGACATTCTAATCCCGGTGGCCTGCTTTGTCTTGGCAAGGCTGCAGGTAAGATAGGTAACCACCGGGACGTTTTGCCGCAGTAGCGGTCAGGATGCATCGGGAAAGTATTCATAAAGCAGGAGTCATTCGATGGCCCGTATTAGTGTTGAGCGTGCCCATGGCCTGGGTAAGGAAGCGGCCCGCGAGAAGGCCGACAAGTTGGCGCAGAAATTGTCCGAGCAATATGGCCTGGAGCCGCAATGGTCCGGTGACACCCTGAACCTCAGACGCTCCGGCGTTAAAGGCGCGGTGTATGTCAGCGAAGACTCGATCCGCGTCGATGTGGAGTTGGGCCTGATGATGTCGGCCATGAGCGGCATGATCAAATCGGAAATCGAAAAGGCCCTCGATAAAGCGTTGGTCTGATCCGATTCTTTCTGTGAAACGCGATCCCTGTGGGAGCGAGCCTGCTCGCGATTGCGGTGTGTCAATCAACATTGATATTGACTGACCCGACGCCATCGCGAGCAGGCTCGCTCCCACATTTTGTTTGTGGTGTGCCCAAGGTTTTATGTCAGTTGTTAGGGTGCCGTTTCTAATTATTCTCACTACTTTGTGCCTGAGCCCGACTCTTTCGCGGGCAGTTCCTCAAACCTTCTGCGCGTGAGGTGCACCATGGCCAAAGTTATTTTGAAGAAAAAAATCGACGCTTCGACGACTGCTCTGAGCGACGTTAAATCTTATGCCCGCAAGATCTGGCTGGCAGGCCTGGGTGCCTACACCAAGGTCGGCCAAGAGGGCAACGAGTACTTTCAAGAGTTGATCAAAGCCGGTCAAGATGTTGAAAAGAAAGGCAAAAAAGTAGTTGCCGAGAAACTTGAAGCAGCGAATGCCGAGATCGATGAAGCCAAGAGTGAAGTCACTACTTTCAAAGGTAAGGTCGAAGTTCAACTCGACAAGGTCGAGAAGGCTTTTGACTCGCGTGTCGCAAGTACCTTGAATCGTATCGGCATTCCGTCTAAACATGACGTTGAGACACTCTCTGCCAAGCTCGATGAGCTGACGGCATTGCTCGAACGCGTCGCGCGTAAATCTTAAGGAGAACGGGATGGCTGGTAAAAAGAATACTGAAAAAGAAGGCAGCTCGTGGATCGGGAAAGTCGAAGACTACTCCCGCAAAATCTGGCTGGCTGGTTTAGGCGTGTACTCGAAGATTGACACTGACGGCAGCAAACTCTTCGATACATTGGTTAAAGACGGCGAGAAAGCCGAGAAGCTCACCAAGAGCGCTGTCGGCAAGAAAGTCGATGCTGCCAAGGACTCTGCTTCGTCGGCCAAGTCGCGCATCAGCGGCGTGAAAGATCGCGCACTGGGCAAGTGGGATGAGCTGGAAGGGGCTTTCGACAAGCGTCTGAACAGCGCCATTTCGCGCCTGGGTGTACCGAGCCGCAATGAAGTCAAAGCACTGCACAGCAAGGTCGATACCCTGACCAAGCAAATCGAAAGACTCACCGGTGCCAAGGTGGCGCCTGTTGCGGCGAAAACCGCGGCGGCCAAACCTGCGGCGAAGTCCGCTGCCAAACCGCTGGCTAAAGCTGCCGCTAAACCGGCTGCCAAAACTGCAGCAGCCAAGCCTGCGGCCAAAGCGGTAGCAAAACCAGCCGCTAAACCGGCTGCCAAAACTGCGGCGGCCAAACCCGCTACCAAGCCAGCGGCCAAACCTGCCGCAGCGAAGAAGCCAGCGGTGAAAAAGCCGGCAGCTCCGAAAGCGGCTGCACCAAAACCAGCAGTGGCTGCCGCCAAACCGGCAACCCCGGTCAGCACGTCGAACTCCGCTGCTGCACCAACCCCTGCTGCAACCCCGACTGTCGCGCCAGCTCCTTCGACGCCAACCAGTCAGTCCTGATTTTCAGGGCTCAAGAAAACGCCCGGCCTGCAAAGGTCGGGCGTTTTTTTATGCACGGATTAATGAACGTCGCAGATTCCCTGTGGGAGCGAGCCTGCTCGCGAAAGCGGTGGGTCAGTCGACATCATTTTTGAATGATAAACCGCTTTCGCGAGCAAGCTCGCTCCCGCAGGGGTTATTCGTGTTCTTCGAGATATTGAAGCGCCAACTGCTCCGTCGCCACCTTGATCGGCGGCAACAAATGCGGCGCCACCAGCATCATGATCTGGTACACCACCAATCTCACCTCACCCTCGCGATCAAGAATCCGCTGATAGTCCAGCGAGAACAGCAGCGTCATGGTGATCTGTTCCACCAGCTGCCCCAACGCCTGGGTGTCGCTGACCAATTGCCCCTGAGCCTTTAATCGTGCGAGCAACGAAGCCAGTGTGCGCTTCAGCGCATTGAGCAGGTTGCGTATGCCCTTGGCCAGTTTCGGCAAGCGCCCGGCGAGGTTCGACAGGTCCTGGAACAGAAATCGGTAATGGGCCAAGCGCTCGACGATCAGGTGCAGAAACAGCCAGTAATCTTCCGGTGCAAGTTCCACATCGGCCGGTGGATCGAGCAGGGGCGCCAGTTCCGCCTGGAAGCGCTCGAACAGTCCGAGAATCAACGGTTCCTTGCCGTGGAAGTGGTAGTAGAGGTTGCCCGGGCTGATGCCCATTTCGTTGGCAACTTCCATGGTGGAGACGTTCGGCTCGCCCTTCTGATTGAACAACTGCAAAGCACATTCGAGAATCCGGTCGCGGGTTTTCATCCAGTCTTCTTAATGGTCGAGTCATGCCACGGCCGGCGCCGGCCGTGGTTCGTTGTCAGTCAGCGCACGCGCACATAAGTGCCGGGTGCCGCCTCCATCGGTGGATAGTTCTGGTTGCCAAGCGCCATGTGGGTTTCTTTTAGCGCGCCTGAACGTTCTTGAATCCAGCCCAGCCACTGAGTCCACCAACTGCCGTTGACTTGCTTGGCGTCGTAATACCAGGCCCGCGGGTCACTGCTCAGCTTCGTGCTCTCGACGAAGTTGGCTTTCGGGTTTGATGGTGGGTTGAGAATGCTCTGTACATGACCGCTGTTGGACAACACGAAGCGTCGCTCGCCACCCAGCAGCAGGGTCGAGCGATACACCGCATCCCACGGGGTGATGTGGTCATTGATGCCCGCGACGCTGAAGCTGTCGACGTTGACTTTCTGCAAGTCGATCGGTGTGCCGCACACTTCCAGACCACCCGGATGACTCAGCGGGTTGTGTTTGAAGAAGTCCAGCAAGTCGCCATGCAAGGCTGCCGGCAAACGTGTGTTGTCGTTGTTCCAGTAAAGGATGTCGAACGCCGGCGGCTCTTTGCCCAACAGGTAGTTGTTAACGAAATAGCTCCAGATCAAATCGTTGGGACGCATCCAGGCGAAGACCTTGGCCAAGTCGCGGCCATCCAGCACGCCTTTCTGATAGGAGCGACGCTTGGCCGCCTCAAGCGTCTGTTCATCGGCGAAGAGGGTCGCAGGCGAGTCCATCTGACTGTCGAGCAGGCTCACGAGATAGGTCGCGCTGGACACCCGCCGAAGTTGTCGCTTGGCCTGCAAATGGCCTTGCAGGGCGGCGATGGTCAGCCCGCCAGCGCAGGCGCCCATCAGGTTGACCTCACGAGCGCCGGTGATCGCCCGGCAGACGTTCATCGCTTCTTCCACGGCTTCGACGTACGTCGACAGTCCCCATTCGCGATGACGCACATCCGGATTGCGCCAGCTGATCATGAAGGTTTGCAAACCGTTCTTCAGGGCGAACTGGACGAAGCTGTTGTGCGGGCTCAGGTCGAAAATGTAGTACTTGTTGATCTGTGGCGGCACCACCAGCAGCGGTTTGGAATACTGCTTTTCGCTCATGGGCTTGTACTGGATCAACTCCAGTAGCTCATTGCGAAACACCACGGAGCCGGTAGTGGTGGCGACCGTTTTGCCGACCTCGAAAGCTTGCTTGGTGACTTGTCTGGGCAGGCCGTCGTTGTGCAGGAAGTCGTCGACCAGGTGGCCGATACCTCGCACCAGGCTGTTGCCGCCGGAGTTGAAGATCTCCTTGATCGCCAGCGGATTAAGCAGGCTGTTGGACGGTGCCATGGCGTCGTTGAGCAAGGCGAACGCGAAGTGCGCGCGGGCGCGATCGTCCGGGGTCATGTTGCTGTCGTCGATCCAGTGTTTGACCTGCTTCTGCCAGCTCAGGTAGGCCTGCAAACTGCGGCGATAAAAAGGGTTGAGGCTCCACGCCGGGTCGGCAAAGCGATTGTCCTGCGGATTGGTCGGGTGCAGGGTTTCGCCCAGCAGCACGCGCCCCAGTTGACCGCCCAGTTTCAAGGCGTGGCGGGCGCTGTGCACTGGGTGGCGCAAGCCATGGGCGGCAACGCTGCGCAGGGTGGAAAACAGATCCCGACCACGCAGGCCGGTAATCGCACTCTGTGCGTTGATGAACGCGGCGGGAGTGGGCAAAAATTCCCTCGCTGGTTTTTCGCGCATGGATCAACACTCCTTCGTCTTCAGGCCAAATACAGATACACCGAACCAGAACACCATAGACGCTGTTGCGGATTGTTGCGCGGCGCTGCGTCTTGCCGCCCCCTTTTTGTTAACAAGAGCCGGGGCCGATTAGCCGCCCAATGGCGCCGGATGCGGATGCATCACGGCACGCTGACGTTCTTCCTCGAGAAACTTCATGATGATCGGTGCCACTGCTTCGGCCCGGGTAATCAAAAACAGATGCCCGTCATCGATGATGTGCAACTGGGCGTTGGGAATCCGCCAGGCCAGTAACCGCATGTTGACCAACGGAATCAGTGGATCGTCATCACCGGCCAGTACCAAGGTTGGCTGGTGGATCTTGTGCAACCAGTGAATGCTGGTCCAGCCGAGGCCGGCGAACAGCTGCCAGTAGTAACCGAGTTTGCCTGCCGAGCGGACTTTGGCGGCATGGCTGGCGGCGAGGGTTGGATCGCGACGGAACGCACCGCCATAGATCATCGGCGCAATGCGAATCACGTGAGACGGCTGGATATAGCGTCGCGGGCTGGCCATCATCCACAGGACTTTCGGCTTGCCCGGCACCATCACCGTACCAGCTGCCGTAGCCGCCAGAACGAGTTTCTTGCAGCGCTCGGGATAGTCGTAAGCGAACTGCTGGGCGAGGGCGCCCCCCCAAGACACGCCAATCACATTGACTTGCCCATAGTCGAGATAGTCGAGCATCCGCGCCGTGAGTTTCGCCAGGCCCGGAAAGCGATACGGTCGCCTTGGCGTCGACGAACCGCCGACACCAGGGACGTCGAAGGCGATGACTTCCAGGTCGGGATCCAGCGCCGCGACGAACGGAAACACCAGCTCCAGGTTGGCGCCGATGCCGTTGAAAATCAGCAAGGGCGTCAAGTGAGGCTTGCCGGGGCGCACCGCCGTGCGGAGGGTCTGGCCATCCAGGTCGACGGTACGAAATATGAACGGTTGCGGCATGCACGGAGCCCTGTAGGTGTGTATGGGAGCAGGCTCGCCCGCTCCCACGGGTGTTACTTCAATTACCGCTCATGCACATAGGTGCCCGGCGCAGCTTCGCCCGCCGGATAAGCCTTGTTGCCCAAACTGCCCGGAGATTTCTTCAGCTTGCCCGAACGCTCGGCTTGCCATGCCTGCCAGTGCAGCCACCAGGAATCGGTGTGCTTGGTGGAGTTTTCTTGCCACTCCTCAGCCTTGACCGGCATCTCGGTGCTGGTCATGTAGCGCGATTTCGGATTGCCCGGCGGGTTCAGAATGCTCTGGATATGCCCGCTGCTGGACAGCACGAATTCAACCTTGCCACCGAACAGTTGCGCCGACTTGTAGCAGGACTTCCACGGGGTGATGTGGTCGTTGGTGCCGGCCAGGGAGTAAATGTCGGCAGTAACCTGTTTCAGATCGATTGGCGTTCCGCACACTTCCAGTGCATCAGGGCGGATCATTGGGTTGGTTTTGAACATATCGATCAGGTCGCCGTGGAACGCTGCGGGCAACCTTGTGGTGTCGTTGTTCCAGAACAGGATGTCGAAAACCGGCGGCTCGTTGCCCAGCAGGTAGTTGTTGACCCAGTAGTTCCAGATCAGGTCGTTGGGGCGCATCCAGGCGAAGATTTTCGCCATGTCACGGCCTTCCAGCACGCCGGCCTGATAGGAGTGGCGCTTGGCGGATTCGAGGGTCTGTTCGTCGACGAACAGTGCCACGTCGCTTTCCAGGGTGGTGTCCAGCACGCTGACCAGCAGCGTCAGGGCGTTGACCTTCTTCTCGCCGATCGCGGCGTAGTGGCCCAGCAGGGCGGTGCAGGTGATGCCACCGGAGCAGGCGCCGAGCATGTTCACATCTTTGCTGCCGGTGATCGCGGTGACCACATCGACCGCTTCCTTGAGCGCTTCGATGTAGGTCGACAGACCCCACTCGCGCTGCTCCTTGGTCGGGTTGCGCCAGCTGACGATGAACGTCTGCACGTGATTGCGCAGGCAAAACCGCGCCAGACTCTTGTCCGGGCTCAGGTCAAATACATAGAACTTGTTGATCTGCGGCGGCACCACCAGCAATGGGCGCTCGTGCACCTGCTCGGTGGTCGGCCGGTACTGGATCAACTCCAGCACGTCATTGCGGAACACCACCGCGCCTTCGGTCACGCCCAGGCTCTTGCCGACTTCGAACGCGCCCATGTTGACCTGACTCGGCATGCCGCCGTTGTTCACCAGATCCTTGGCCAGATGGGAGAGGCCGTCGAGCAGGCTTTTGCCGCCGGTTTCGAAGAAGCGTTTGACCGCCGCCGGGTTGGCCGCACCGTTGGTGGGGGCCATGGCTTCGGTCATGAGGTTGATCACGAAATGCCCGCGTGCGACATCCTTGGGCGAAAGGTTGCTGTCACCGATCCAGTCGTGGAGTTCCTTGCGCCACGCCAGGTAAGTTTGCAAATAACGTTTGTAGAGCGGGTTCTGGCTCCAGGCCGGATCGGCGAAGCGACGGTCATCGCTTGTCGGTAGAAGCTCGGATTTACCGAACAAAACGTTCTTCAGTTCAAGACCAAAATGGGCGACATGCCTGGCGCTGTGAATCGGTTGTTTGATGGCCTGTCTGAGCACCATGCGAGCAGAAGCCAGTAGATCCTTACCACGCAGCCCAACGACAGGATTCAGCCCCAAGGTGTTTTCCGAGGCCTGATACTTCAAGTCATCGTTATTCTTGTTACTCATCTACGACGCTCCATTGTCCTGAGACGAGTACCTGAGTCCAGCTGTGCATTCCCACAGCAAATGCCAGGTACTACTGCTCGGGTGACCGTTAATTCTGCATCGCTGCTTTTTTATCGCAGAGAGCACTGCAGGGACCTTGCCAGCTCCATTGGTTACCCGAGTTTAATTTTTTTCGCAAGCAGGCCAATCGTCGACCCGGAAGCCGAGCATTCAAACAGATGGAATTAGAAAATGCTCTCTAAAGAGCGAAAGGCCTGAGCTAGAGCATCAGCTTGACGATGGACTCGTTCGGATCGCGGGTTTTTCCGGCAGCTTTGAGCTCGGCAAGATAATCGTTCCAGAGATCCTCTTGGCGCACGCCCAGCTGGTACAGATACTCCCAGGTGAACAGGCCGCTGTCGTGGCCGTCGTCGAAGGTCAATTTCAGTGCGTACTGACCGGCCGGTTCGACCTTGGTCAGGCCTACGCCGATCTTGCCAAATTGCAGGATAGGTTTGCCGTGGCCCTGGACCTCGGCGGAAGGAGAGTGCACGCGCAGGAACTCGGCGGGCAGATGATATTCCTCGCCGGACGCGTATTTCAGCGACAGGGTTTTCGAGGCTTTGTGCAGTTTGATGTCGGTAGGGAGTGGGGTCGTCATTTTGGTTCAGGGCCGCAAGCGGCCCTGCCATGTAGAGAGTGAGACCTACAGGATATAACGGGACAGGTCTTCGTTCTGCGCCAATTCGCCCAAGTGGCTGTTGACGTAATCGGCGTCGATCAGGATCGCCTTTTCGTCGTGAGCGCTGGCCAGATCACCGGCGCTGAACGACACCTCTTCAAGCAGACGCTCAAGCAGCGTGTGCAGGCGACGGGCACCGATATTCTCGGTCTTCTCGTTGACCTGCCAGGCGATCTCGGCAATACGCTTGATGCCGTCCGGCAGGAACTCGATCACCAGGCCTTCGGTTTTCAGCAGGGCGCAATACTGCTCGGTGAGCGACGCGTGCGGCTCGCTGAGAATGCGCTCGAAATCTTCAGGCGTCAGGGCCTTGAGTTCGACACGAATCGGCAGGCGACCTTGCAGTTCAGGCACCAGATCGCTGGGCTTGCTCAGGTGGAACGCACCGGACGCGATGAACAGGATGTGGTCGGTCTTGACCATGCCCAGTTTGGTGTTGACGGTGCAGCCTTCGATCAGCGGCAGCAGGTCGCGCTGTACGCCTTCGCGGGACACGTCGACGCCACCGGTGTTGCCTCGCTTGGCGACCTTGTCGATTTCGTCGATGAACACAATGCCGTGCTGCTCGACGGCTTCCAGCGCCTTGGCCTTCAACTCTTCTTCGTTGACCAGGCGACCGGCTTCTTCGTCACGCACCAGTTTCAGTGCTTCCTTGACCTTGATCTTGCGGCTTTTCTTTTTGCCCTTGCCCATGTTGGCGAACAGGCTTTGCAACTGGTTGGTCATCTCTTCCATGCCCGGTGGCGCGGAGATATCGACACCGGTCACTTCGGCGACTTCGATTTCGATCTCTTTGTCATCCAGCTGACCTTCGCGCAGGCGCTTGCGGAACAGCTGACGGGTGTTGGAGTCGGCCGACGGTGCAGCGTCGTCATTGCTGAAGCCCATGCGTGCCGGTGGCAGCAGGGCGTCGAGGATGCGTTCTTCGGCGGCATCTTCGGCGCGGTGGCGAACCTTGGTCATTTCCTGTTCGCGCAGCAGCTTGATCGCTGCGTCGGCCAGGTCACGAATGATCGACTCGACGTCGCGGCCGACATAGCCGACTTCGGTGAACTTGGTCGCTTCGACCTTGATGAACGGCGCGTTGGCCAGTTTCGCCAGACGACGGGCAATCTCGGTTTTACCGACACCGGTCGGGCCGATCATCAGGATGTTCTTGGGGGTCACTTCAACGCGCAGCTCTTCAGGCAGCTGCATCCGGCGCCAGCGGTTACGCAGCGCGATGGCGACGGCGCGCTTGGCATCGTCCTGGCCGATGATATGGCGATTGAGTTCGTGGACGATTTCACGGGGAGTCATGGACATAGTAATTGGCGGTCCTCAGGTAAAAGTGAGCCGTGGCGTGGTGGCCAAAACAGGCTTACTCAGCGAGGTCCTGCTCCTCAATGGTGAAGGTGTGGTTGGTGAATACACAGATGTCGCCGGCGATGCCGAGGGCGGTTTCGACGATTTCCCGGGCCGACAGATCGGTTTTCTTCAGCAGCGCGCTGGCGGCGGCCTGGGCGTAACCGCCGCCGGAGCCCATGGCGATCAGACCTTCTTCGGGTTCGACCACGTCGCCGTTGCCGGTGATGATCAGAGAGGCGTCTTTGTTCGCGACCGCGAGCATGGCTTCGAGGCGGCTGAGGGAGCGGTCAGTGCGCCATTCTTTGGCGAGTTCGACAGCGGCGCGAACCAAGTGGCCTTGATGTTTCTCAAGCTGGCCTTCGAAACGCTCGAATAGGGTGAAGGCGTCAGCGGTGGCCCCGGCAAAACCGGCGATCACCTGGCCGTGGTACAGGCGGCGAACTTTCTTCGCGTTGCCTTTCATCACGGTATTGCCGAGAGAAACCTGGCCGTCGCCGCCCATGACGACTTTGCCGTGGCGGCGAACTGAAACGATGGTGGTCAAGGGAGAGTCTCCACGCAGCGGGGCGAAAATGCCTTATGCCAACTCATATGGGGGTGGTGGAGCGTATTTCAACTGCAGGAAGGGAGAGGGGACGAGCGGTTTGTGGCGAGGGGGCTTGCCCCCGTTGGGGCGCGAAGCGGCCCTGAAGTCAGGCGCCGCGTAGCTTTAGAGGGGGCAGGGATTACGGTTTACGGCCGCTGCGCGACCGAACGGGGCGGTGCGGCGTTCCGACGAGCCCCCTCGCCACAAAAGCAGGCTGCGCCCTCAGGTCAGGGAGCAGCCATCAAAGGTCAGCGGCTTTGGCGTTGTTGTAACAGCAGGTTGCTGAACCCGCTGCCGGCCAGTTGTTTCTGGGCGGTGGTCAGTTGCTCGCGGTTGCTGAACGGTCCAACCAATACCCGATACCAGGTTTCATCTTTCACGGTGCCGGATTCAACCGCCACAGCCTGACCGAGCAGGATGATCTGGGCCCGAACCTTGTCCGCATCAGCCTCCTTGCGGAACGAACCGGCCTGCAGGAAGAACTTGGTCACTGGCGCCGCTTTGGACACTGGTGGCGCTGGCGGCGGGGTAATCCCGGCCAGTGCGGCCTGAGCCCGCGCGGTATCGATCTTCGCCGCTTGCTCTGGCGTAACCGGCGTCGTCGGAATGGCCGGCACTTGTGGCGTCGGCAGGGTTTTCTCCGGAACGGCGTCCGGCGGCACGATGACTTCCGATTCCGGCAGCAGCGTGTAGAAGTCGTACTTCGGCTTCACCGGTTGCGTCGGGCTCGGCGGGGTCTTGTTGGCCTCGGCGATCTTGGCTTTCTGCTGCTCGATCTTCTCGCGCTTGACGCTCTCGCTGCCCTTGCCCGGTTCCAGCTTCATCAGGAACACAATAAACGCGCCGACCGTCAGGCCGATGGCCATCCACAGCCAACCCGGGATCGGTTGCTTTGCAGGAGCTTGGTAACGGCTGGCGCCACGCTTGGGTGCAGGTTTTTTCTTGGCAGCCAACTTACATACGCTCCAGAGTTTCCAGACCCAAGAGTTCCAGGCCTTGCTTGAGAGTGCGGCCGGTCAGCGCAGCGAGGCGCAGACGGCTCTGCATTTGCGCCGGGGTGTCGGCACTGAGGATCGGGCAGTTCTCGTAGAAGCTGGAGAACAGGCCGGCAACATCGTACAGGTAGGTGCACAGGATATGCGGCGTGCCTTTGTCGGAAACGTTGTTCAACACTTCGCCGAACTGCGCGAGCTTCGCCGCCAATTCGTGTTCGTGCGCCGCTTCGAGAACGATCTGGCCTTCGACTTCGCTGAAGTCTTTGCCGAGTTTGCGGAACACGCCGGCCACGCGGGTGTACGCGTACAGCAGGTACGGCGCGGTGTTGCCTTCAAAGTTCAGCATCAGGTCGAAGTTGAAGCTGTAGTCGCTGGTGCGGTGCTTGGACAGGTCGGCGTATTTCACCGCGCCAATGCCCACGACCTTGGCGATGTTGCGCAGTTCGTCATCGGCCAGCTCCGGGTTCTTATCCTTCACCAGGGTATAAGCGCGCTCCTGGGCTTCGGTCAGCAGGTCGATCAACTTCACGGTGCCGCCATCACGGGTCTTGAACGGACGGCCATCTTTACCGTTCATGGTGCCGAAGCCCATGTGTTCCATTTCCATCGGGTGCGTCACGAAGCCGGCCAGGCGCGCGACCTGGAATACTTGCTGGAAGTGCAGGGCCTGACGCTGGTCGACGAAGTACAGCGCGCGATCAGCCTTCAACTTGCCGCTGCGGTAACGCACGGCCGCCAGGTCGGTGGTGGCGTAGAGGTAACCGCCGTCAGCCTTGACGATGATCACTGGCAGCGGGTCGCCATCGGCGTTCTTGAATTCGTCGAGGAACACACACTGGGCGCCGTTACTCTCGACCAGCAGGCCAGCGGCCTTGAGGTCGTTGACTACGTTGATCAGGTCGTCGTTGTAGGCGCTTTCGCCCATCACGTCGGCCATGGTCAGTTTGACGTTCAGCAGTTCGTAGATTTTCTGGCAGTGGGACAGCGAGATGTCCTTGAACTTGGTCCACAGCGCCAGGCAATCCGGGTCGCCGGCTTGCAGCTTGACCACCAGGCCACGGGCGCGATCGGCGAACTCTTCGGATTCGTCGAAGCGTTGCTTGGCGGCGCGGTAGAAGTTTTCCAGGTCCGACAGCTCGTCGCTGGTGATCGGATTTTCCTGTAGATACGCCATCAGCATGCCGAACTGGGTGCCCCAGTCGCCGACGTGGTTCTGACGGATCACTTCGTCGCCGAGGAATTCCAGTACGCGCGCCACGCCGTCGCCGATGATGGTCGAGCGCAAGTGGCCGACGTGCATCTCTTTGGCCAGGTTCGGTGCCGACAGGTCGACGACAGTGCGCTGCACCGGACCAGCCTTGCGCACGCCGATGTGGGCATCCGCCAGGGCGGCGTCCAGGCGAGTGGCCAGTGCCTGGGTGTTCTGGAAGAAGTTCAGGAAGCCGGGGCCGGCGATTTCGGTCTTGGTGACGTTTTCGTCAGCCGGCAGCGCGGCGATGATTTTCTCTGCCAGGTCGCGCGGCTTCATGCCGGCCGGTTTCGCCAGCATCATCGCGATGTTGCTGGCGAAATCGCCGTGAGTCTTGTCACGGGAGTTTTCCACCTGGATCGCCGGCGACAGGCCTTCAGGCAACACACCTTCGTTGACGAGTTGGGTGATGGCTTGTTGGATCAGCTGGCGAATGGTGTCTTTCATGGTGTTCTCTTTCGACCGCAAGCGCGGCGGCGCCTGGATGCGCTAGTGGAAAAACTGGGCATTATCCGTTGCGAAGACGGGCTTGCCAACTATAGCGGGCAGGTTATGGATATGTGGTGACAAATAGGGCCCCTTCGCGAGCAGGCTCGCTCCCACAGTGGATTGGCGGCGTTCATGCTTTATTTGCCGCCACGAAACCCTGTGGGAGCGAGCCTGCTCGCGAAAGCGATCTTCCAATCAATACAAATCCACAGGATCGACATCCAGCGACCAGCGCACCGCCCGCCCACTCGGCATCTGCTCCAACGCCAGCAGCCAGCTGCTTAATAGTCGATGCAACGGCGCCCGAGCCGTCGCTTGCAGCAACAACTGCGCACGATATCGTCCGGCCCGGCGTTCCATCGGCGCCGGCACCGGCCCTAGCAGTTCAATCCCGGTCAGGTTCTGTTCGGCCAGCAAGCGCTCGGCCTCGCTGCACGCCTCATCAAGAAAACCTTCAGCTTGCCCCGGTTTGTGCGCTTCGGCCCGCAGCAACGCCAAGTGCGCAAACGGCGGTAGACCCGCCGAGCGACGTTCGCTCAACGCCTGTTCGGCAAAGGCGAAATAGCCCTGTTCAGTCAATTGCACCAGCAGTGGATGGTCGGCCAGGTGCGTCTGGATGATCACTTTGCCGGGCTCTTCAGCCCGGCCCGCGCGCCCGGCAACCTGGACGATCAACTGCGCCATGCGCTCGCTGGCGCGGAAGTCGCCGGAAAACAGCCCGCCGTCGGCATCGAGAATCGACACCAGCGTCACCCGTGGAAAGTGGTGCCCTTTGGCAAGCATTTGCGTGCCCACCAGAATGCACGGCTGGCCCTTCTGAATGGTCGCGAACAGCTGATTCATGGCGTCTTTACGCGAAGTGCTATCGCGGTCGACCCGCAGCACCGGGACGTCCGGAAACAAAATCCCCAATCGTTCTTCGGCGCGCTCGGTGCCGGCGCCGACTGGTCGCAAATCGACCTTGCCGCACTTCGGGCAATGCCGAGGGACGCGCTCGACGTAGCCGCAATGGTGGCAGCGCAGTTCGCCGGAGCGCTGGTGCACGGTCATGCGGGCATCGCAGCGCTGACACTCGGACATCCAGCCGCAGTCGTGACACAGCAAGGTCGGGGCAAAACCGCGACGGTTGAGGAACACCAAAACTTGTTGCCCAGCGGCCAGCGTCTGACCGATGGCTTGCTGCATCGGCCCGGAAATGCCGCTGTCCAGTGGACGACTTTTCACGTCCAGACGCAGGAACCGCGGCTGTTTGGCGCCACCGGCACGCTCGTTCAAGCGTAAGAGTCCGTATCGACCGGTGTAGGCGTTGTGCAGACTTTCCAGCGAAGGCGTGGCGGAGCCGAGGACAATCGGGATATTTTCCTGGCGTGCGCGCACCAATGCCAGGTCGCGGGCGTGATAGCGCAGGCCTTCCTGCTGTTTATAGGAACCGTCGTGCTCTTCATCGATGATGATCAGGCCGGGGTTCTTCATCGGCGTGAACAGCGCCGAACGGGTGCCGATAATAATGTCGGCGTCACCGTCCCGGGCGGCGAGCCAGGCTTCGAGGCGCTCGCGGTCGTTGACCGCCGAGTGGATCAGCGCGATGCGTGCATTGAAGCGTTGCTCGAAGCGCGCCAGGGTCTGCGGGCCGAGGTTGATCTCCGGGATCAGCACCAGCGCTTGTTTGCCAGCCTCGAGCGTTTCGCGGATCAGCTGCAAATAGACTTCAGTCTTGCCGCTGCCGGTGACCCCGGCCAGCAGGAACGCGTGATAACTGTCGAACCCGGCGCGAATCGCCTCATAGGCCGCACGCTGCTCCGGGTTGAGCGGCAGTTCCGGCTGCGCCAGCCAGTGTTCGTGGCGGGCGTCGGGAGCGTGCTTGCGGATTTCGACTTGCACCAGATCCTTGGCCAGCAGCAAATCCAGGCTGTCCTTGCTCAGCATTAGTTTGCTCAACAACTGATGCGCGACGCCGTGGGGATGTTGGGCCAGGGTCGCCAAGGCCTCCCGTTGACGCGGGGCGCGAGCGATGCGCGGGTCATCAAGGCTGGCGCCGGGCGCGGCGGACCAGAAGCGCTCCTGCCGTGCTTCGGCCAGTTCGCCTTGTCGCAACAGTACCGGCAGCGCCCAGCTCAAAGTGTCGCCGAGGCTGTGCTGGTAATACTGGGACGTCCACAGGCACAGTTTGAATAGCGCTGGCGGCAGGGGCGGCGTGGCATCGAGCAGGGCCAGGGCCGGCTTGAGTTTTTCTACGGGGACTTCACTGGTGTCGGTGACCTCCACCAGAATTCCGATCATCTCCCGTCGGCCGAACGGCACCCGCAGGCGCATGCCCGGCTGCAACTGGGCACGCAGGACCCCGGCCGGGGCACGGTAATCGAACAGGCGGCGCAGAGGCGAAGGCAGGGCGAGGCGCAAAATGGCGTCGGGCACGCGGTTGTTTTCTCGATGATGGGGCGGGGAAGAAGGCCGGGAGCCTAGCAGACGGTCGGTGAAGTGTCCTCCATCAGGAAAGCGTTCAAGTGTTGACGAGTGGATTTTAATGTCAGGCAAGGCGCTGCGACGACTCATAGCGCGCTATGGGGAGGAGTAGCAACGCAGCCTGGCATTAAAAGACGCCGTCAGCATTGAACAGTCTTTTCTGATGGGGTGCACCCTGGACAGCTTGCGTGATTGCAAAGGTCTGGTAGAATCCGCGGCCTAATTATGTGCGGTATTCAACAATAGTGTTGAGTGGCGGCACACTAGCCTGAGGAATACACCATGAAAGCCGATATCCATCCAGCGTACGAAACCATCGAAGTAACTTGCAGCTGCGGCAACAAGTTCGAAACTCGTTCGAACCTGTGCAAGCCACTGGGTACTGACGTATGCAACGAGTGCCACCCGTTCTACACCGGTAAGCAGAAGACTCTGGATACTGGCGGCCGTGTACAGCGCTTCGCAGACCGTTTCGGTGCTTTTGGCAAAGCCAAAGCTCCTGCTGCTGCAGAGTAAGGTTACAAAGCCCCATGGGCTTTACCTTGCTGATGAAAAAGGCGTCCCTCGTGGGCGCCTTTTTTGTGTCTGCGATTTGGCTTTCCGCTGCCCAGGCCTTCTGCCCGGCGCCGAGCGGGCTGACACCCGTTGTGGTGCAACGGGTGGTGGATGGTGACACGCTGCGCCTGAGCGATGGCCGTAGCGTGCGCATGATCGGTTTGAATACGCCGGAGCTGGGCAAAAAAGGCCGTTCCGACGAGCCGTTCGCCGTGGCGGCGCGCCAACGCCTGGAAGCACTGGTGAACGCCAGCGACGGACGGGTCGGTTTATTGCCCGGTAAAGAAAGCAAAGACCATTACGGCCGCACCTTGGCCCATGTCTACAGCGCCGATGGCGCCAACCTTGAAGCGCAGATGCTCGCTGAAGGACTCGGTTTCCAGGTAGCGGTCGCGCCGAATGTCGATCTGGTCGACTGCCAGCAAGCGGCGGAACACAGCGCCCGTCAGGCCGGACTCGGGTTGTGGCGTCAATCCCCTGTACTGAAAGCGGAGCAGATCAGCACGTCCGGTTTCGCTGTGCTCAGCGGTCGTGTGAGCAAGGTTCAACGCAATCGCGGTGGGGTTTGGGTCGAGTTGCAGGATTCGGTTGTATTGCGCGTTGCACCCAATGTGTTGGGGCGGTTCGATGTGGCGAATCTCGAGCGGCTGAAGGGCAGGCAGATCGAGGCTCGCGGCTGGGTGCTGGACCGTTCACGGCGTGGCGGACTGAAAGAAGGGCAGGCGCGCTGGCTTCTGCCATTGACCGACCCGGCGATGCTTCAGTTGTCGCAGTGATAAAAAATTGTAGACATTTTTCATGCTGATTGTGAACAGTCTATCCCTTATGTTCCGCGGCTCTTGGTCCAAAGTCGTAGGGCCGGGCGCTTGACAGGGGTGACCGGTCAGTCTTGTAGGGACTTTGCGACACGCGTATCCTCGGCGGTCCGTCTGTCCAACAGTAAAAAGCGGAATGCCCACATGTCTGATTTGAAAACTGCCGCTCTCGAATATCACGCCCATCCTCGTCCAGGGAAGCTGAGTGTCGAGCTCACCAAGGCCACCGCTACCGCCCGCGATCTGTCGCTGGCCTACAGCCCCGGCGTAGCCGAACCAGTACGCGAAATCGCCCGCGATCCTGAACTGGCCTACAAATACACCGGCAAAGGCAACCTGGTTGCAGTCATTTCCGATGGCACCGCAATTCTCGGCCTGGGTAATCTCGGCCCATTGGCTTCCAAGCCAGTCATGGAAGGTAAAGGCGTGCTGTTCAAGCGCTTCGCCGGCATCGACGTTTTCGACATCGAAGTCGACTCCGAAAGCCCGCAAGCCTTCATCGACACCGTCAAGCGCATTTCCATCACCTTCGGTGGCATCAACCTGGAAGACATCAAGGCACCTGAGTGCTTTGAGATCGAACGCGCTCTGATCGAGCAGTGCGACATTCCGGTATTCCACGATGACCAGCACGGCACCGCGATCGTTACTGCGGCCGGCATGATCAACGCCCTGGAAATCGCTGGCAAAACCCTCGCTGACGCCAAGATCGTCTGCCTGGGCGCCGGTGCTGCCGCCATCTCCTGCATGAAATTGCTGGTGAGCATGGGTGCCAACATCGAAAACATCTTCATGGTTGACCGTACCGGCGTGATCCACTCCGGCCGTGACGACCTGAACCAGTACAAGGCTGTTTTCGCTCACGCGACTGAAAAACGCACGCTGGCCGACGCCCTGAAAGGCGCGGACGTGTTCGTTGGCCTGTCCGGCCCGAACCTGCTGAGCGCTGAAGGCCTGAAATCCATGGCGGCCACCCCGATCGTGTTCGCGTGCTCCAACCCGGACCCGGAAATTTCCCCGGAACTGGCTCACGCCACCCGTGACGACGTGATCATGGCCACCGGCCGTTCGGACTACCCGAACCAGGTCAACAACGTGCTGGGCTTCCCGTTCATCTTCCGCGGTGCCCTGGACGTTCGCGCCAAGCGCATCAACGAAGAAATGAAAGTGGCTGCGGCCAACGCCCTGCGTGAACTGGCCAAGCTGCCGGTTCCACAGGAAGTGTGCGACGCCTACGGCGGCATCAAACTGGAATTCGGTCGTGAGTACATCATTCCGAAACCAATGGATGCCCGTCTGATCACCGTGATCTCCGATGCCGTGGCCAAGGCTGCGATCGAGACCGGCGTAGCGACCCTGCCGTATCCGAAGAACTACCCGCTGAAAAGCGTGGATGACGTGTTCAACGGCTAAGTCGTTGTAGCGCTTCAACACAAAGCCCCGGCTCTTGCGAGTCGGGGCTTTTTTTTTGCCTGTGGGTTTTGCAGCGGTTGTGCTGGCCTCATCGTCGGATCGCCGCCCGGAGCAAGCTCGCTCCCACAGGGACTTTTGGTGTACTCAGGCTTAGTGTTTACACCGGCCCACTGTGGGAGCGAGCTTGCTCCGGGCGGCGATCCGACGATGAGGCAATCACTGGCGAGTAGTTTTTCAGGCTGTACAGAAATTGCAGATACAAAAAAGCCCCGCTCTTCTTTCGAAGGCGGGGCTTTTTGCAGCTTCAGGCGATCAGAACAAATCGATCGGCGCCGCTTCATCCGCAGGCAGTGGGCTGCCCGGCGCAGTGCCGTTGCCCAGTTCGTTCGCCGACGGAGGCGTGTCTTCGGCCTTGAACAGCTCGAAGTAGGCGCCTGGCGTGCCTGGGGTGGCTGCACGGCCGCTGATCGGGTCGACTCGCAGGCTGAGAATGCCTTCCGGCTCTGTCTGCGTATGTGGCGGCTTGTCTTTGAGTGCGGCGCCCATGTAGTTCATCCAGATCGGCAGGGCGACGGTACCGCCGAACTCCTTGCGACCCAGGCTTTCAGGCTGATCGAAACCGGTCCAGACAGTGGTGACGTAATCAGCGTTGTAGCCAGAGAACCAGGCGTCCTTGGACTCGTTGGTGGTACCGGTCTTGCCCGCAATGTCGCTGCGGCCCAAGGCCAGGGCGCGGCGGCCGGTGCCGAGTTTGATGACGTCCTCGAGCATGCTGTTGAGGATGAAAGTGGTGCGACCGTCGACGATGCGCTCGGCCACGGCCGGGGTTTGTGGCGCTGGCTGGGCAGTCAGCGCTTCGGCCGGGGTTGCGTTGACGGTGAAGGCGTTGGCCGCGACAGGGGCGGCTATACCGTCGGTGACGACGTTGCCTTTCGGGACGCTCGGCGGGTTGGCGACGAACAGCGTGTCGCCATTGCGGCTTTCGATCTTGTCGATGATGTAAGGGGTGATCTTGTAGCCGCCGTTGGCGAAGGTGCTCCAGCCGGTGGCGATTTCCATTGGCGTCAGCGTCGCGGTGCCCAGCGCCAGGGACAGGTTGGGCGGCAGGTCCTGCTTGTTGAAGCCAAAGCGCGTGATGTAATCGATGGTCTTGCCAACGCCGATGGCTTGCACCAACCGGATCGAAACCAGGTTGCGCGACTTGTACAGGCCTTCACGCAAGCGGATCGGGCCGAGGAAGGTGTTGGTGTCGTTCTTCGGGCGCCAGACCTTGTCCAGGTACTCGTCGACGAACACGATCGGTGCGTCGTTCACCAGGCTGGAGGCGGTGTAGCCGTTATCCAGCGCGGCACTGTAGACGAACGGCTTGAAGCTCGAACCCGGCTGGCGCTTGGCCTGCATGGCGCGGTTGTAGTTGCTCTGTTCGAAGGCGAAGCCGCCGACCAGGGAGCGAATGGCACCATTCTGCGGATCGAGGGAAACCAGCGCGCCTTGAGCCTGCGGGATCTGGCTGAATTTCAGCGAGTTGTCGGGCTGGCGCTGCACACGAATCAGGTCGCCGACCTGGGCGACGTCCGAAGGCTGTTTCGGATTGGGGCCCATGCTGTTGGTGTTCAGGAATGGACGCGCCCATTTCATGCTGTCCCAGCCGACGTGTTCGTCACCGGTACGGGTCATCACTTGCAGGCCGGTCTTGTCGACCTGGGTGACGATGGCAGGTTCAAGGCTGCTGATGGTGCGCTGTTTGGTCAGCTCGGTTGTCCAGGCCTCGCGAGTCTTGCCCGGCAGGCGCGATTCCGGACCGCGATAACCATGACGCTGGTCGTAGGTCATCAAGCCTTCGTGAACTGCGGTGTTGGCCATTTCCTGCAGGTTGCTCGGCACCGTGGTGGTGACGCGGAAACCCTCGGTATAGGCGTCGCTGCCATAACGGCCAACCATTTCGGCTCGGGCCATTTCAGCGATGTACGGCGCATTCACTTCCGGGGTCGGCACGTGATAACTGGCGTTCAGCGGCTCGTTGATTGCGGTGGTGTAGTCGGCTTCGGTGATTTTGCCGAGCTTGTACATACGCCCAAGGATCCAGTCGCGACGCTCCTTGCTGCGGGCCGGATTGGCCAGCGGGTTGAAGCGTGAAGGAGCTTTTGGCAGTCCGGCGATCATCGCCATCTGCGCCAGGCTGACGTCACGTATCGACTTACCGTAGTAAACCTGTGCGGCGGCTTCGATACCGTAGGCGCGGTTGCCCAGATAGATCTTGTTGACGTACAGCTCAAGAATCTCGTCCTTGGTCAGCTGCCGTTCAATCTGAAGGGCCAGGAGAATTTCGGTGGTTTTGCGCGAGAAGCTGCGTTCGCTGGTCAGGAAGAAGTTCTTCGCCACCTGCATGGTGATGGTGCTGCCGCCGGACTGAATGTGTCCGCTTTTTACCAACTGGGTGGCCGCGCGCATCAGGCTGCTGGGGTCGACACCGTAGTGGTTGGCGAAGTTGTCGTCTTCAGCACTTAGTAACGCATTAATGAAGTTGGGGGGAATGTCGGCGAACCGGATCGGTGTGCGGCGCATTTCGCCAAATTCTGCGATCAGCTTGTTGTCGCTGCTGTAGACCCGCAAAGGAATCTGCAACTGGATGCTTCTCAGCGCCTCCACGGATGGCAAACCCGGACTAAGGTAGAGAAAGGCGCCGCTAAGACCGAGGAGCAGTCCGCAGAAAACGGCGACGATGGACCAACCGAAAAATTTCAGCAGACGAATCAAGGCTTTTGGACATCCAGGGCAAAGAATGAATTTGGCATCAGGGTTCAGATAAACAGGGAACGACCCGCGCTTGAAGTAAAAACCGGAAAAAAACGCTGGGCATTATAAGCATTTTTCCGTCGAGGGCGTCATTTGCGCTGTTGTCAAGACGGGTGGTTTGAACGCAACCGATATTACAGAGTCCGTAAGACACGGATAGTCATAGGGAATTGGTAGTGCTAGGACTCTTCAATAAAAAGGCCAATACGCTTCTGGGGATCGACATCAGCTCCACGTCGGTCAAGCTTCTGGAGCTAAGCCGCCAAGGCGACCGTTATCGGGTCGAGGCCTATGCGGTGGAACCTTTGCCCACCAACGCGGTGGTCGAGAAAAATATCGCCGAGCTCGAAGGCGTAGGGCAGGCGCTCGCGCGCGTGTTGCTCAAGGCCAGAACCAACCTCAAGAACGTCGCCGTGGCCGTGGCCGGTTCGGCGGTGATTACCAAGACTATCGAGATGGACGCCGGTCTTTCCGACGACGAAATGGAAAACCAGCTGAAGATCGAGGCTGATCAATACATCCCTTATCCATTGGATGAAGTGGCCATCGACTTCGAGGTCCAGGGCGTTTCTGCGCGCAACCCCGAGCGAGTCAATGTGCTGCTGGCGGCCTGTCGCAAGGAAAACGTCGAGGTGCGGGAAGCGGCCCTGGCCCTGGCCGGCCTGACAGCCCGCGTGGTCGACGTCGAGGCCTATGCGCTGGAGCGTTCCTACGGATTGCTGGCGAGCCAACTGGCGGCTTCTCAGGAGCGTCTGACGGTAGCGGTGGTCGATATCGGCGCCACCATGACCACTCTGAGCGTGCTGCACCAGGGGCGGATCATCTACACCCGCGAGCAATTGTTCGGCGGTCGTCAACTGACGGAGGAAATCCAGCGACGTTATGGCCTGACCATTGAGCAGGCGGGGCTGGCGAAGAAGCAGGGTGGTTTGCCGGACGATTATGTCAGTGAGGTGTTGCAGCCGTTTCGTGATGCGCTGGTGCAGCAGGTGTCGCGTTCGTTGCAGTTTTTCTTCGCGTCCGGTCAGTACAACTCGGTTGATCACATTCTGTTGGCCGGTGGTACCGCATCGGTCCCGGGGCTGGATCGGTTGATCGAGCAGCGATTGGGTACGCCGACGCAGGTGGCCAACCCATTCTCCGACATGGCCCTAGGCAGCAAGGTCAACGCCGGTGCCCTGGCCAGCGATGCGCCGGCACTGATGATCGCCTGCGGGCTGGCCCTCAGGAGTTTCGACTGATGGCGCGGATCAATCTTTTACCCTGGCGCGAAGAGCGGCGTGAAGCGCGCCGCAAACGCTTTTTGCTGGCGCTGGTCGGTGTGATGGTGGGTGCCGTGGGCGCGGTGCTGATCGCGAACCAGGCCATCAGTGGCGCTATCGATCGGCAAGTGGCTCGTAACGATTACATCGGCAAACAGATTGCCGTGGTTGACGAGCGGATTAAACAGATCAGCGATTTGAAGGCTCGTCGCCAGCAACTGGTCGAGCGCATGCGCATCATTCAGGACCTGCAAGGCAACCGTCCGATCAGCGGGCGGATCTTCGATCAGTTAGCGCGTACTTTGCCGGATGGAGTGTACTTCACTGAGGTGAAAATGACCGGCAAGTCCTTGTCCATCACTGGAGCGGCGGAGTCCAACAATCGTGTGTCAGACCTGATGCGCAATCTGGATGCGTCCGATTGGTTTGATGCGCCCAGCCTCACGGAAGTCAAAGCGACGACCGCCGGTCAGCTGGATCGGGCCAACGTCTTTCAGCTGACCGTTCGTCAGACTCAGCCCGCCGCTGCGGAGGGCGGCAAATGAAGCTGTCTGACTGGTTCGAAGGCCTGCGCAAGATCGATATCAATGACCTGGACACCAATAACATGGGTTCCTGGCCGCCAGCCATCAAGGCACTGGCGGGTATCCTGCTCATGATTCTGGTGCTTTCACTGGGCTACAGTTTTTCCATCAGCGACCTTCAGAGCCATCTCGAACTCAAGCGCGAGGAAGAGTCGACCCTCAAGGAGCAATTCGCCGACAAAGCCCGCATGGCGGCGAATCTGGAGCTGTATACGCAGCAGATGAAGGAAATGGAGAACTCCTTTGGCGTGCTGCTGCGGCAATTGCCCAGTGACACCGAAGTGCCCGGTCTGCTGGAGGACATCACTCGCACCGGCCTGGGCAGTGGCCTGGAGTTCGAGGAGATCAAACTGCTGCCGGAGAACACACAGCAGTTCTACATCGAGCTGCCGATCCAGATCACCGTCACCGGTGCCTATCATGACCTGGCCACCTTCGTCAGCGGCGTCGCCGGGCTGCCACGGATTGTCACCCTGCATGACTTCGACCTTGCGCCGGCCAATCCGGAAGGTGGTCCGAAGTTGCGCATGAGCATCCTCGCCAAGACCTACCGCTACAACGACAAAGGGCTGCAAAAATGAGCCCGATTCGTTGTTTTTCGATGGTTGTGTTGGTCGCCGGCCTGGCCGGTTGCGGCAGCGACAATGACTTCAGCGACCTGGATGCATACATGAACGAAATGCGTTTGCGTGCGCCCGGCAAGATTGAACCAACGCCGACATTTCGGTCTTACCCAACATTCACCTACAGCGCCGCCAACCTGCGAAGCCCGTTTTCCCGACAGATCAGAGTCGATCTGGCCGGCCAGAAACACGGCTCGCGCAACGTCAAACCTGACCCGAATCGGGTCAAGCAGTACCTCGAAGGTTTCAACATCGAGCAGTTTGAAATGGTCGGAACGATCGCCAATGCGACCGGCTCCTTTGCGCTGCTGCGCGGGGCGGGCGGGGTGCATCGGTTGAAAGTCGGCGATTACCTGGGGCGTAACGATGGGCGGATCGTCGCCATCAGTGGCTCGCAGGTCGATGTGGTCGAAATTGTTCCCGACGGCGAAGGCGCCTGGCTGGAGCGGCCGCGGACCATCCCTTTGAAAGAGCACTCATAGTGGAACTCGAATAATGAACAGGATTTTCTCAACCTTCGGTATTTCGCTATGGATAGCGTTGCTGTCGCCGATGGTACTAGCGGCCAACCTCAAAGCGCTGGATGTCGCCGCGCTGCCGGGGGACCGCGTCGAGTTGAAGTTGTCGTTCGATGGGCCGCCACCGCCGCCTCACGGTTACACCACGGAATCGCCTGCACGGATTGCGCTGGATCTGCCTGGCGTCGTCAGTCAGCTAAAAAGCAAAAATCGTGACCTAGGCGGCGGAAATGCCCGCAGCGCCACGGTGGTGCAAGCCAAGGACCGTACGCGATTGATCATCAATCTGACCCAGTTGACGCCGTACAACGCACGGGTCGAAGGCAACACTCTGTTCGTGGTGGTCGGGCAAGGCGCCAGCAAAGCGGCTTCCAGCCCGGCGTCCAAAACGCCGCGCGCAGCGACTGCAACGCCAGCCCCGGCGAAAGCCTATGCGCCGGTAGGCAAGGCCATCCGGGGTGTGGATTTCCAGCGCGGCACCCAGGGCGAAGGTAATGTGGTCATTGATCTGTCAGATCCTTCCATCGCCCCGGACATTCAGGAGCGCGACGGCAAGATCATCCTCGGTTTCGCCAAGACTCAATTGCCTGAGCCGTTGCGTGTACGTCTGGACGTCAAGGATTTCGCCACACCGGTGCAGTTCGTCAACGCCAGCGCCACGGGTGATCGGGCCACGATCAG
The DNA here is from genome assembly GCF_059695775.1 of Pseudomonas sp. LBUM1666. Classification (NCBI taxonomy): domain Bacteria; kingdom Pseudomonadati; phylum Pseudomonadota; class Gammaproteobacteria; order Pseudomonadales; family Pseudomonadaceae; genus Pseudomonas; species Pseudomonas sp. LBUM1666. Next base: position 415,897 of record NZ_CP166789.1, read on the forward strand.
CATTGAACCCAGCGGCGCCTTCGATTATTCGACTTACCAGACCGACAACAAGCTGACCGTCAGCATCCGGCCGATGACCGTCGATGACTTGCAGAAACGCAACACCGAACGCTTCGCCTACACCGGTGAAAAGCTCTCGCTGAATTTCCAGGACATCGATGTGCGTTCGGTGCTGCAACTGATCGCCGATTTCACCAATCTCAATCTGGTGGCCAGCGACACGGTGCAGGGCGGCATCACGCTGCGCTTGCAGAACGTACCGTGGGATCAGGCGCTGGATCTGGTGTTGAAAACCAAGGGCCTGGATAAACGCAAGATCGGTAACGTTTTGCTCGTGGCGCCGGCCGATGAAATCTCCGCCCGCGAGCGTCAGGAACTGGAGTCGCAGAAGCAAATCGCGGACCTGGCCCCCCTGCGTCGCGAGCTATTGCAGGTCAACTACGCCAAAGCTGCCGATATCGCCAAGCTGTTCCAGTCGGTGACCAGTGCCGAGGCAAAAGCCGACGAGCGGGGCTCGATCACGGTGGATGAGCGGACCAACAACATCATTGCCTACCAGACCCAGGATCGCCTCGACGAACTGCGCCGTATCGTCGCGCAACTGGATATCCCGGTGCGTCAGGTGATGATCGAGGCGCGCATCGTCGAAGCCAACGTCGACTATGACAAAAGCCTCGGCGTGCGCTGGGGCGGTTCGTTGCAGAACAAGGGTAACTGGAACACCTCGGGCATCAGCAATAGTGGGGCTAATGCTTCGTCGACCATCGGTACGCCTGGCAGCACCAGCACCAACTCGCCATTCGTCGACCTGGGCACCGCCGCCAACACCTCGGGGCTCGGCATCGCGTTCATCACCGACAACGTGCTGCTGGATCTCGAGCTGACGGCCATGGAGAAGACCGGTAACGGCGAAATTGTTTCGCAGCCCAAGGTGGTCACCTCGGACAAGGAAACCGCGAAAATTCTCAAGGGCACGGAGATTCCCTATCAGGAAGCCAGCTCCAGCGGCGCTACCTCGGTGTCGTTCAAGGAGGCCTCGCTGTCGCTGGAGGTAACACCGCAGATCACTCCGGACAACCGGATCATCATGGAGGTCAAGGTCACCAAGGACGAACCGGACTACCTGAACAAGGTGCAGGATGTACCGCCAATCAAGAAAAACGAGGTCAATGCCAAGGTCCTGGTCAACGACGGCGAGACCATCGTGATTGGCGGGGTTTTCTCAAATACTCAGAGCAAGGTTGTAGATAAGGTGCCATTTCTCGGTGATGTGCCGTATCTTGGCCGCCTTTTCCGGCGTGACGTGGTTTCGGAGAAAAAATCCGAGCTGCTGGTATTTCTCACTCCGCGTATCATGAACAATCAGGCGATTGCTGTGAGTCATTGATTCTGTGCGAAATTTGATTCTTGTTGGACCGATGGGGGCTGGAAAAAGCACCATCGGCCGGTTGCTGGCCAAAGAGCTGCGCCTGCCGTTCAAAGATTCCGATAAGGAAATTGAATTGCGCACGGGCGCCAATATCCCGTGGATCTTCGATAAGGAAGGCGAGCCCGGCTTTCGTGATCGCGAGCAAGCGATGATCGAAGAGCTGTGTGCTTGCGACGGCGTGGTGCTGGCGACCGGCGGCGGTGCAGTGATGCGCGAAGCCAATCGTAGGGCCCTGCATGCCGGGGGGCGTGTGGTTTATCTGCACGCTTCGGTCGAGCAGCAAGTCGGCCGCACCTCCCGTGATCGCAATCGTCCGCTGCTGCGCACCGCCGATCCGGCCAAGACCCTTCGGGATCTGCTGGCGATCCGCGATCCGCTTTATCGGGAAATCGCCGATCTGGTGGTGGAAACCGATGAGCGGCCGCCGCGAATGGTGGTGCTCGATATTCTCGAACGCTTGCAGCAGCTACCTCCCCGTTAAAGCGCAGCGCGAAATGCGCTATCCTCGGCGTCCTGTCATGGCCGCTCAAGGTTGTGGCGGATGGCTACCGAACGGCGTCACACCAGCAGACGCCGTGGACATTCGTTAACTCAAGGCAGGACGCCTGATTCCATCTTCACTGTGGGGACACATGCAGACACTCAAGGTCGATCTAGGCGAGCGCAGCTACCCGATTCATATTGGCGAAGGTTTGTTGGATCAGCCTGAGCTGCTGGCCCCGCATATTCGCGGACGGCAAGTGGCGATCATCTCCAACGAGACCGTTGCGCCGCTCTATCTCGAGCGTCTGACCCGCAGCCTCGCACAGTTCTCGGTGGTTTCCGTGGTGCTGCCGGACGGCGAAGCGTTCAAGACCTGGGAAACCCTGCAACTGATTTTCGACGGTCTGCTGACTGCGCGGCATGATCGCCGCACCACAGTGATCGCCCTCGGCGGCGGCGTGATTGGTGACATGGCCGGTTTCGCGGCTGCCTGCTACCAGCGCGGTGTCGATTTCATCCAGGTCCCGACCACGTTGCTGTCGCAAGTCGACTCTTCGGTGGGCGGCAAGACCGGGATCAACCATCCGCTGGGCAAGAACATGGTCGGCGCTTTCTATCAGCCAAATGTGGTGCTGATTGATACCGCTACCCTCAATACCCTGCCGGCCCGCGAACTGTCCGCCGGGCTTGCTGAGGTCATCAAATACGGGCTGATCTGCGACGAGCCGTTCCTGACCTGGCTTGAAGACAACGTCGATCGCCTGCGCGCCCTGGACCAGGTCGCCCTGACTTACGCTATCGAGCGTTCTTGCGCGGCCAAGGCTGCGGTGGTGGGTGCCGACGAACGGGAGACCGGTGTTCGTGCCACGCTCAACCTGGGTCACACCTTCGGCCACGCCATCGAAACCCACATGGGCTATGGTGTCTGGCTACATGGTGAGGCGGTCGCTGCTGGCACCGTAATGGCCTTGGAAATGTCCGTGCGCCTGGGCTGGATCAGCGAGCAAGAGCGCGATCGCGGCATTCGTCTGTTCCTGCGTGCCGGCCTGCCGGTTATCCCGCCTGAAGAGATGACTGAAGCCGATTTTCTCGAACACATGGCAATTGACAAGAAAGTGATCGACGGTCGTTTGCGCCTTGTGCTGCTGCGCCACATGGGCGAAGCGGTGGTGACCGACGATTATCCGAAAGAGGTTTTACAGGCCACGCTGGGAGCGGATTACCGCGTTCTGGCTCAGCTTAAAGGTTAATAAGATCCCGATGACTAGTTTGCACGCCGACGAGGCTTTCCTCGGCCATTACCAGTTGAGTCATGACCCTTTTTCTCCACGGGTGCCTGGCTTCAAATTCTTCCCGGCCCAGCGCAAGCCGGTGCTGGGACAACTGCATCACCTGGCACGCTATAGCCAGTTGCTGCTGGTCGTCACCGGCCCGCAAGGCAGTGGCAAGACGCTGTTGCGTCAGGCCCTGGTGGCCAGCACCAACAAACAGTCGGTGCAGAGCGTGGTGGTTTCCGCCCGTGGCGCCGGTGATTCGGCCGGCGTGCTGCGGCAGGTGGCTCAGGCGCTGAACGTCGCCCAGGCTGAGATCGGTGCGATTCTGGCTCAAGTGGTGCAGCTTGCACTGACGGGGCAGGAAGTCTATTTGCTGGTGGATGACGCCGAGCAACTCGACGAGTCCGCGCTCGAAGCCTTGCTGGCCCTGGCCGCCGGTGCGCCGGAAGGTCGCCCACATGTGTTCCTGTTTGGTGAATCGTCGCTGATTGCTCAACTGGAGGCGCTGAGTCTCGAGGAAGAGCGTTTCCACGTCATCGAATTGCAGCCTTACACCGAAGAAGAAACCCGCGAATATCTGGACCAGCGGCTCGAAGGCGCCGGCCGGGGTATCGAACTTTTCACTGCAGATCAGATCTCTGATATTCACGAAAGCTCCGACGGTTGGCCTGGCACCATCAACCAGGTTGCCCGCGATGCAATGATCGAAGCCATGATTGCCAGCCGCTCAGCGGTGAAGCGTCCAAGTATGGGGTTCAACATGCCGAAGAAACACGTATTGGCGATTTCCGCCGTGGTCGTGGTCGCGGTAGCCGCCGCCTGGTTGATGCCGGGTCGCACCAAAGCACCGACCACTGGCGCACCTGTCAACGAACAGGCGCAACTGCCGCTCGGCCAGGGCACGCCACAACCAAACAGCGGTGGCGCGCCCGCCGTCGAATTCGCCGGTAACTCGCAACCGATGCCATTGCCGCTGGTCGGCAACTCGCAGCCGGTCATGCGTGGTCCGTTGGCCGAAGCCGCCGGTGGCATCACTGAAGGCGACGACGGCGTGCCGGTCGAAGGTTCGAGCGCTACGCCGCCGACCGTGACCACGACTGCGCCGCCTGCCGGCATCCAGCCTGGCCCGGCACCGACACCTGCCGCCAAGCCTGCGCCTGCTCCGACTCAGGTCGCGACTGCCAAGCCAGTCCCGGTTGCGCCTGCCGTCAAGCCAGCTCCAGTGCCAGCCAAACCAGCCGCCGCCGCTGCCGCCAAGCCTGCCGAGAAACCAACCACCGTGGCCAAGGCCGCTGGCGGCACCTGGTACGCCGGGCAAGCGCCGGGTAACTACGTGGTGCAGATCCTCGGCACCAGCTCCGAAGCGGCCGCGCAATCCTTCGTCAAGGAGCAGGGCGGCGAGTACCGTTATTTCAAGAAGGTCCTCAACGGCAAGCCGCTTTACGTCATCACTTACGGTAGCTTCGCCAACCGCGATGCTGCCCTTAGCGCCATCAAAGCCTTGCCAGCGAAGGTTCAGGCTGGTAAACCTTGGCCTCGCTCCGTCGCCAGCGTCCAACAAGAACTGGCAACAGCTCGCTGATGATTCGGCGGCCTTACCCAGGCCGCCTCTCCCGGCACCTCAAAATTTTCCGCAAGTAGCATGCTGCCCTAGAGGCCGCGTGCCTTGTGGTGTCTGCGTCACAGTAGTCTTTGAGTCGTTGCGGTCAAAATTAAAAAAGTTTTGACTAGCACAGCATATCGCTTTAAACCTTTCACAAATGCGACATAGATTTGCGACATTTCGTCGTCAAATTTGTGAGCCTCTGTGTCGGTGTGTACAATGACCTCCCTTTTGCCCCCGCAAAGCTGGCGTACGTTCGGCGCGGATGGTAAGTGGCTGAATTGAAAAGAAATTTGCCTCGACAAGAGGCAGCCTGGTGAGAAAGTGTCTATGAAAGCAGGTCTGTACCAACCAGATGAATTCAAGGATAACTGCGGTTTTGGCCTGATAGCCCATATGCAGGGCGAGCCCAGTCATACCCTTTTGCAAACGGCCATCGAGGCCCTGACCTGCATGACCCACCGCGGTGGGATCAACGCCGACGGCAAGACCGGTGACGGTTGCGGTCTGCTGATTCAAAAGCCGGATGTGTTCCTGCGAGCCATCGCCCAGGAAACCTTCGGCGTCGAACTGCCCAAGCAATATGCGGTGGGCATGGTCTTCTTCAACCAGGACCCGGTCAAAGCCGAAGCCGCTCGCGAGAACATGAACCGCGAGATCCTCGCTGCAGGCCTGACCCTCGTCGGCTGGCGCAAAGTGCCGATCGACACCAGCGTCCTCGGCCGTCTGGCCCTTGAGCGCCTGCCGCAGATAGAACAAGTGTTCATCGCCGGTGATGGCCTGAGCGATCAGGACATGGCCGTCAAGCTGTTCACCTCCCGTCGTCGCTCGTCCGTGGCCAACGCCGCCGACGCCGATCACTACGTCTGCAGCTTTTCGCACAAGACCATCATTTATAAAGGCCTGATGATGCCGGCGGATCTCACCGCCTTCTATCCAGACCTCAGCGACCAGCGCCTGCAAACCTCGATTTGCGTCTTCCACCAGCGCTTCTCCACCAACACCCTGCCGAAATGGCCGCTGGCTCAGCCGTTCCGCTTTCTCGCCCACAACGGCGAGATCAACACCATCACCGGCAACCGCAACTGGGCCGTGGCCCGTCGCACCAAGTTCACCAATGATCTGATGGATCTGGAAGAGCTCGGCCCGCTGGTCAACCGTGTCGGTTCTGACTCCTCCAGCATGGACAACATGCTCGAGTTGATGGTCACCGGTGGTATCGACCTGTTCCGTGGCGTGCGGATGATCATTCCGCCTGCGTGGCAGAACGTCGAAACCATGGACCCGGACCTGCGTGCGTTCTACGAATACAACTCGATGCACATGGAACCGTGGGACGGCCCGGCCGGCGTGGTAATGACCGACGGTCGTTACGCAGTGTGCCTGCTCGACCGTAACGGTCTGCGTCCAGCGCGTTGGGTCACCACCAAAAACGGCTTTATTACCCTGGCCTCGGAAATCGGTGTCTGGAACTACCAGCCTGAAGACGTGATCGCCAAGGGCCGCGTTGGCCCGGGTCAGATCTTCGCCGTGGACACCGAAACCGGCCAGATCCTCGACACCGACGCCATCGACAATCGCTTGAAGTCGCGTCATCCGTACAAGCAATGGCTGCGCAAGAATGCCCTGCGCATCCAGGCGACCATGGAAGACAACGACCACGGTTCGGCTTTCTACGACGTCGACCAGCTCAAGCAATACATGAAGATGTACCAGGTCACTTTCGAAGAACGTGATCAGGTGCTGCGTCCGCTCGGCGAGCAAGGCTACGAAGCCGTTGGCTCAATGGGCGATGACACGCCGATGGCCGTGCTGTCCCAGCGCGTGCGCACGCCGTACGACTATTTCCGCCAGCAGTTTGCGCAGGTCACCAACCCGCCGATCGACCCGCTGCGTGAAGCCATCGTCATGTCGCTGGAGATCTGCCTCGGTGCCGAGCGCAACATCTTCCAGGAGTCGCCGGAACACGCCTCGCGCGTGATCCTCAGCTCGCCGGTCATTTCCCCGGCCAAGTGGCGCTCGCTGATGAACCTCGATCGTCCGGGCTTCGAGCGCGCGATCATCGACCTCAACTACGACGAAAGCGTCGGCCTCGAAGCGGCAATCCGCAACGTCGCCGATCAGGCTGAAGAAGCGGTGCGCTCCGGTCGTACCCAGGTCGTGCTGAGTGACCGTCACATTGCCCCGGGCAAGTTGCCGATCCACGCGTCCCTGGCCACCGGCGCGGTACACCACCGTTTGACCGAGAAAGGCCTGCGTTGCGACTCCAACATCCTCGTGGAAACCGCGACGGCTCGCGATCCGCACCACTTTGCAGTGTTGATCGGTTTCGGCGCCTCGGCGGTCTATCCGTTCCTGGCCTACGAAGTGCTGGGCGACCTGATCCGCACCGGTGAAGTACTGGGCGACCTCTATGAGGTGTTCAAGAACTACCGCAAAGGCATCACCAAAGGTCTGCTGAAGATCCTGTCGAAGATGGGTATCTCGACCATCACGTCGTACCGCGGTGCGCAGCTGTTTGAAGCCATCGGCCTGTCCGAAGAAGTCTGCGACCTGAGCTTCCGTGGCGTTCCGAGCCGCATCAAAGGTGCGCGTTTCGTCGACATCGAAGCCGAGCAGAAAGCCCTGGCCGCCGAAGCCTGGAGCCCGCGCAAGCCAATCCAGCAGGGCGGTTTGCTGAAGTTCGTCCACGGTGGCGAATATCACGCGTACAACCCGGACGTGGTCAACACCCTGCAAGCCGCTGTGCAGCAGGGCGACTACAGCAAGTTCAAGGAATACACGGCGCTGGTGGACAACCGTCCGGTGTCGATGATCCGCGACATGTTCAAGGTCAAAACCCTGGACACGCCGCTGGACATCAGCGAGATCGAACCGCTGGAATCGGTGCTCAAGCGCTTTGATTCCGCGGGCATCTCCCTCGGCGCCTTGTCGCCGGAAGCTCACGAAGCCCTCGCCGAAGCCATGAACCGCCTCGGTGCGCGTTCCAACTCCGGCGAAGGCGGCGAAGACCCGGCGCGTTACGGCACCATCAAGAGCTCGAAAATCAAACAGGTTGCGACTGGCCGTTTCGGTGTGACCCCGGAATACCTGGTCAACGCTGAAGTGCTGCAGATCAAAGTCGCTCAGGGCGCCAAGCCCGGCGAAGGCGGTCAGCTGCCAGGTGGCAAGGTCAACGGTCTGATCGCCAAGCTGCGTTACGCAGTGCCCGGCGTGACCCTGATTTCGCCGCCACCGCACCACGACATCTATTCGATCGAAGACTTGTCGCAGCTGATTTTCGACCTGAAACAAGTCAACCCGAAGGCTTTGGTCTCGGTGAAGCTGGTTGCAGAAGCGGGCGTCGGCACCATCGCTGCCGGAGTGGCCAAGGCCTACGCGGACTTGATCACCATCTCCGGCTACGACGGTGGCACCGGTGCATCGCCGCTGACCTCGATCAAATACGCGGGCGCGCCGTGGGAACTCGGCCTGGCCGAAACCCACCAGACCCTGCGTGGCAACGACCTGCGCGGCAAAGTCCGGGTACAAACCGACGGCGGCCTGAAAACCGGCCTCGACGTGATCAAGGCTGCCATCCTCGGCGCTGAAAGCTTCGGCTTCGGCACCGCGCCAATGATCGCCCTGGGCTGCAAGTACCTGCGCATCTGCCACCTGAACAACTGCGCCACCGGCGTCGCGACTCAGAACGAGAAGCTGCGCAAGGATCACTACATCGGCACCGTCGACATGGTGGTGAATTTCTTCACCTACGTCGCCGAAGAAACCCGTGAGTGGCTGGCCAAGCTGGGCGTGCGCTCCCTCGAAGAGTTGATCGGTCGTACCGATCTGCTGGACATCCTCGAAGGCCAGACCGCCAAGCAGCAACACCTGGACCTGACGCCGTTGCTGGGTAGCGATCACATCCCGGCAGACAAGCCTCAATTCTGCCAGGTCGAACGCAACCCACCGTTCGACAAAGGCCTGCTGGCCGAGAAAATGGTCGACATGGCCACTTCGGCCATCAACGACATGAGCGGCGCCGATTTCGCGCTGGACATCTGCAACTGCGACCGTTCGATCGGCGCGCGGATCTCCGGTGAAATCGCTCGCAAACACGGCAACCAAGGCATGGCGAATGCGCCGATCACCTTCCGCTTCAAAGGGACGGCCGGTCAGAGCTTCGGTGTGTGGAACGCTGGTGGCTTGAACATGTACCTGGAAGGCGACGCCAACGACTACGTCGGCAAAGGCATGACCGGCGGCAAGCTGGTCATCGTTCCGCCGAAGGGCAGCGTCTACAAGACTCAGGACAGTGCCATCATCGGCAACACCTGCCTGTACGGCGCCACTGGCGGCAAGTTGTTCGCCGCCGGTACCGCGGGCGAGCGTTTCGCGGTGCGTAACTCCGGTGCTCACACCGTGGTGGAAGGTACAGGCGATCACTGCTGCGAGTACATGACCGGTGGTTTCGTCTGCGTGCTGGGCAAGACCGGTTACAACTTCGGCTCAGGCATGACCGGCGGTTTCGCCTACGTGCTCGACCAGGACAACACCTTTGTTGACCGGGTCAACCACGAACTGGTGGAAATCCAGCGGATCAGCGGTGAGACGATGGAAGCCTATCGCAGCCACCTGCAACGCGTGCTGAACGAATACGTCGAGGAAACCGACAGCGAGTGGGGTCGTAACCTCGCTGAAAACCTCGATGACTATCTGCGTCGTTTCTGGCTGGTCAAGCCCAAGGCTGCCAACCTGAAATCGTTGCTTTCCAGCACCCGTGCCAACCCGCAGTGATATGCGCCTGAAGAGTTTGATGAGGTTTTAACAATGGCTGAACGTCTGAATAACGACTTCCAGTTCATCGATGTCGGGCGCAAGGATCCGAAGAAGAAACTGTTGCGTCAACGCAAGAAAGAGTTCGTGGAGATCTACGAACCCTTCAAACCCCAGCACTCGGCCGATCAGGCTCACCGCTGCCTGGGTTGCGGTAACCCGTATTGCGAATGGAAGTGCCCGGTGCACAACTTCATTCCGAACTGGCTGAAGCTGGTGGCCGAGGGCAACATTCTTCAGGCCGCCGAGCTGTCGCACCAGACCAACACCCTGCCGGAAGTCTGTGGCCGGGTGTGCCCGCAGGATCGTCTGTGCGAGGGTGCCTGCACCCTTAACGACGGCTTCGGCGCGGTGACCATCGGTTCGGTCGAGAAGTACATCACCGACACCGCGTTCGCCATGGGCTGGCGCCCGGACATGTCCAAGGTCATACCGACCGGCAAACGTGTTGCAGTGATCGGCGCAGGCCCGGCAGGCCTGGGCTGTGCCGACGTGCTGGTACGCGGCGGCGTGACCCCGGTGGTGTTCGACAAGAACCCGGAAATCGGCGGTCTGCTGACCTTCGGCATCCCCGAGTTCAAGCTGGAAAAGACCGTGCTGAGCAATCGTCGCGAAGTCTTCACCGGCATGGGCATCGAGTTCCGTCTGAACACCGAAGTGGGCAAGGACGTGACCGTCGAGCAACTGCTCGAAGAATACGATGCCGTGTTCATGGGCATGGGCACCTACACCTACATGAAGGGCGGCTTTGCCGGTGAGGATTTGCCGGGCGTGCATGACGCGCTGGACTTCCTGATCGCTAACGTCAACCGCAACCTGGGCTTTGAAAAGTCGCCGGAAGATTTCGTCGACATGAAAGGCAAGAAGGTGGTGGTACTGGGTGGCGGCGACACGGCGATGGACTGCAACCGTACGTCGATTCGCCAGGGCGCCAAGTCGGTGACCTGTGCTTATCGTCGTGACGAAGCGAACATGCCGGGCTCGCGCAAAGAGGTGAAGAACGCCAAGGAAGAAGGGGTGAAATTCCTCTACAACCGCCAGCCAATCGCGATTGTCGGCGAAGACCGCGTCGAAGGCGTGAAGGTGGTCGAGACCCGTCTCGGTGAACCGGACGCCCGCGGCCGTCGCAGCCCTGAGCCGATACCGGGTTCCGAAGAGATCATCCCGGCTGATGCCGTGGTCATCGCGTTCGGTTTCCGTCCAAGCCCGGCGTCGTGGTTTGAGCAGCACAGCATCCAGACCGACAGCCAGGGCCGCGTTGTGGCCCCGGAGCAAGGCCAGTACAAGCACCAGACCAGCAACCCGAAAATCTTCGCCGGTGGCGACATGGTTCGCGGTTCCGACCTAGTGGTAACGGCGATCTTCGAAGGCCGTAATGCCGCCGAAGGGATCCTCGATTACCTGGGCGTCTAACCCGCGCTCCTGAGCTGAAATGCAGTAACCCTGTGGGAGCGAGCCTGCTCGCGATAGCGGAGTATCAGTCAACCGATGTATTGACTGACACTCCGCTATCGCGAGCAGGCTCGCTCCCACAGTTGTTTCTCAGTGTTGCTAAGTTCCGGGTTTTCACCGCGACAAATTGACCCGATAGACAAAAGGCTGACCTGCAACCGTGCCTTTTGCGTCGCGCTCTGAGAAAATGCCCGCACTTTTTTTCCGGATGCCGACATGACTGCCCTGAAGAACGACCGTTTCCTTCGCGCCCTGCTCAAGCAACCCGTAGACGTCACGCCTGTCTGGATGATGCGTCAGGCCGGTCGCTACCTGCCGGAATATCGCGCCAGCCGTGCCAAGGCCGGCGACTTCATGAGCCTGTGCATGAACCCGGAGTTCGCTTGCGAAGTCACGATGCAGCCGCTCGACCGTTATCCGCAACTGGACGCGGCGATCCTGTTCTCCGACATCCTGACCATCCCCGATGCCATGGGCCAAGGCCTGTACTTCGAAACCGGTGAAGGTCCGCGCTTCAAGAAAGTCATCAGCACCCTGGCTGACATCGAAGCACTGCCGATTCCTGATCCGCACAAAGACCTCGGCTACGTCATGGACGCGGTCAGCACCATCCGCCGCGAACTGAACGGCCGCGTGCCGCTGATCGGCTTCGCCGGCAGCCCATGGACCCTGGCCACCTACATGGTCGAAGGCGGCTCGTCGAAAGACTACCGCAAGACCAAAACCATGCTCTACGACAACCCGCAAGCCTTGCACCTGCTGCTGGACAAGCTCGCGCAGACGGTCACCAGCTACCTCAACGGCCAGATCATGGCCGGGGCGCAAGCGGTGCAGATCTTCGATAGTTGGGGCGGCAGCCTTTCGGCGGCGGCGTACCAGGAATTCTCCCTGGCCTACATGCGCAAAATCGTCAGCGGCCTGATCCGCGAACATGAAGGCCGCAAAGTGCCGGTCATCCTGTTCACCAAGAACGGCGGCCTGTGGCTCGAAAGCATTGCTGATGCTGGCGCTGACGCGTTGGGGCTGGACTGGACCTGCGACATCGGCAACGCCCGTGATCGCGTCGGCAGCAAAGTCGCGCTGCAAGGCAACATGGACCCGACCGTGCTCTACGCCAAGCCAGAAGCCATTCGCACCGAAGTCGGCCGCATCCTCGCCAGCTACGGCAAGGGCAGCGGCCACGTGTTCAACCTCGGCCATGGCATCACCCCTGAAGTCGACCCGGAACACGCTGGCGCCTTCCTGCGCGCGGTGCATGAACTGTCGGCGCAGTATCACGAGTGATCGTCGCGGGTTAACAAACACCCGGTTTTAAATGTGGGAGCGAGCCTGCTCGCGATAGCGGTAGATCAGTCAACAGAGATGTTGAATGTGAAGCCCTCATCGTCGGAACGCCGCCCGGAGCAAGCTCGCTCCCACAGTGTTTGTGGTGGGCCGAATTCAAGCCTTCACATTTTCCAGCGGCGGCAACTTCGCCAGCTTCAACGCCACCAGCAGCGCAATCACCAGCAACCCGCCAATGAACAGCCCGATCCCGTTCCACCCGCCCATGTGCCAGAAAACCCCGCCCGCCGTCCCGGCGATGCTCGAACCGGCGTAATAGCTGAACAGATAAAGCGACGATGCTTGCCCTTTGGCCTTGATAGCACGGCGGCCGATCCAGCTACTCGCCACCGAATGGGCGCCGAAGAAACCGAAGGTGAAGATCAGCATCCCGATGATCACCACCGGCAGCGGCGTGAACATCGTCAGGGCGAGGCCGGCGATCATCAGCACGATGGTCGCCCACAGCACTTTGCGACGGCCGAGTTGGTCGGCCAGGGCACCGATTTTCGCTGAGCTGTAGATGCCCGACAGGTACACCACCGAGAGCAGCCCGACGAAGGCCTGATCCATGTGGTACGGCTCGGCCAGCAGGCGATAGCCGATGTAGTTGAAGAGGGTGACGAACGCGCCCATCAGCACGAAGGCTTCAAGGAACAGCAGCGGCAGGCCGGCGTCGCGAAAGTGCATGGTGAAGCCGTCAATCAAACTGCGCGGGTGCAATGAGCGGGCGCGGAAGTTGCGCGACTCGGGGAGGATTTTCCAGAACACCGCCGCCGCGATCAGGGCCAGGCCACCGATCACCAGCATCGCCGTGTGCCAGCTGACGAAGTCGATCAACACGCCGGTGATCAAGCGTCCGCACATCCCGCCAATCGCGTTGCCGCCGATGTACAAACCCATGGCCAGGCCGATGTGCTGCGGGTGGATCTCTTCACTCAAGTAGGTCATGGCGACCGCTGCCAGACCGCTCAACGACAACCCCACCAGCGCCCGCATGACCAGCACACCCTGCCAGCTCGGCATCATTGAACTGGCAATTGTGCAGAGTGCGGCGGCAAACAGCGCGGCGACCATCACCGGTTTGCGCCCGATGCGATCAGAGATCGGGCCGGTGATCAGCAGACCAATGGCGAGCATGCCGGTGGCCACCGACAGGATCAGGCTGCTCTGGGCCGCATTGATGGAAAATTCGTGGGACAACAGCGGCATCATCGGCTGCACGCAGTAGAGCAAAGCGAAGGTCGCGAAACCGCCGGAGAACAACGCCAACACCGTGTGCATGAACATCGGTGTGCCTTTTTCGATGTAGATCTCCTTTAGTTCGGCGACAACATCGTCCACCGCTGCGGGCGGAACTTCATGGGCAAGTGGGGCGACAGCAGTTTTCACTTCGGACCTCGGAGGGCGCAGCCGGTCAGGCAATGAAAAAAGCATATAGCTGCCTAATGATTCAATCCAATATATTGTTCGACCTGTTTGATAGGTTTAACGACCTAATGGAGTTTTCATGGAATTGCGTCACCTGCGCTACTTCATTGCTGTTGCCGAAGAACTGCACTTCGGCCGCGCCGCCCAAGTGCTGGGCATCTCGCAACCGCCGCTGAGTCAGCAGATTCAGGCGTTGGAGCAGGAGGTGGGCGCGCGGTTGTTCGAACGCACCAATCGTCGGGTCGAGCTCAGTGAAGCCGGCCGGCTGTTTCTGGAAGAGGCGCGGCTGGTGTTGGCGCAGGTCGACAAGGCGGCGGATGTTGCACGGCGGGCGCAGCTGGGTGAGCTGGGTGAACTGAAGATTGGCTTCACCTCGTCGGCCCCGTTCAACTCGACCATCCCTCAGGCGATTTTTTCGTTTCGCCAGCGATTCCCGGCTGTGCACCTGAACCTGCGGGAGATGAGCAGCACCCAGGTCGCCGATGCGTTGGTGGATGAGTCGATTGAAGTCGGAATCATGCGGCCGCTTGGGTTACCGGACTCGCTCAGCGTGGTGGAGCTGATGCGTGAGCCGCTGGTGGCGGTGCTCAGTTCGAAGCATCCATTAGTGACCGATAGTGAGGAAGGCTTGTTTCTGTCAGCTCTGGCTCTCGAACCCTTCGTATTTTTCCCACGCAGTTATGGCAGTGGTCTGTATGCGCAGTTGCTCAGTTTGGCGCGGGATGCGGGGTTTAGTCCGCACTTTGCTCAGGAGGCAGGCGAGGCGATGACGATCATTGGTCTGGTGGCGGCGGGGTTGGGTGTTTCGGTGCTGCCGGCGTCTTATCAGCGGATGCGCATCGAAGGGGTGGTCTATCGGCCTCTGCTCGATCCAGAGGCGGTGTCGGCGGTGTGGCTGGTGCAACGCAAGGATCAGAAGTCGCCGATGGCCAAGGCGTTTGTGGAGTTGTTGACGCGTAAGGTTGAGCCGCTGAAGGCGTGACTGCTTCGCAGTCATTCGCGAGCAGGCTCGCTCCCACAGTGGATGGGTGGTGGAACAAAAATCGGTTCACACCGCAAATCCCTGTGGGAGCGAGCCTGCTCGCGAAAGCGTCCGCAAGTTCACCAAAAAAGGAGCAGTTACCGATGCCATAGCGGACGCTTCGCTGAAGGGTGTAGGACATTTCCGAACTACCTTGAACAGGCCACAGCGCCTTGCGGCATTGCCTACAACTACTCCAGAATCCGCCGGCTTGTGCGCTTTGGGGGCCATCGGTAACTTCGTTCGCATCACTGATTTCCAGTGATCGGGTTTAGTAGCCCGGTTTTCCCTCCCAAACGAATGCACAAACGTCGTTCAGTCAGGCATACGCCTGCACTTAATGGTAGCTGTGCGCATGGCGCCCTTGGGTGCGCCGGATTTGGGTCGGTGTCCGGTCTACTAACTTGCGCACAGCTGCCACCCTTCCGTTTAGTAGCGAGACAGGTTGCGGCACTACTAACAGGAAGACCTTCCCAATGTTCAAGCCAACTCCGAACCCGCCGGATTCCGAAACACGCACGCCAAGCAAAATCTTCCTCATCGCCCCCGATATCGACAACCAAACCTTGCTGGAATACGCCTGTGAATCCCTGGCATCAGCGAATGTCATGGCGAGCGATTTCGCGAGGTACCTGAAAGGATCGCAAAGCAACACACTGCTGGGGATTCAGCAGTCGATCATGCTGGGAGAATTGGCGGTGAACCGGGTGTTGGATAACCTCGATCCACTCTGAGAGACCCAACCGATCGTTCCCGAAAGGGGCTTGTGAGACTCTGAGGATCTTGGGTAACCAGCCATCGCAGAGCCAGACAGGTACAGGGCGATGACAAGCCGACCTGTTTGTGAAGGGGCGCCGAAAGGCGCCCTTTGTCGTTTTTGGCGTTACTGAAATCGTTGAATGACGCGATTCATGACCCGCGCAGTAAGATCCGCGAGGCAGTTACGTTGATTGAATGGCTGACGCCATAGCGCTTCAAGGTTTTGTTGGGCACGGCCGATAACCGTCGTTGGACTCATCAAAACTATGGAGATACAGGATGTTCAAGCAGATAACCTTCACCGCTTTGCTGGTATTGACCGCTCTGACCGGTGGTTGTGCTTCGGTAAAAATGGCTGATGACAGCCAGGACGCTCAGGCCAAGACCTTCCAGGTCACCCCGGACAAAGCCAATATCTACGTTTATCGCAACGAGAGCATGGGTGCAGGCGTGAAAATGCCGGTGGCACTCAATGGCAAGCCGGTAGGGCAAACCGTCGCCAAGTCTTACCTGATGTTATCCGTCCCGGCCGGTCAACAGACCCTGGTGTCTTCGGCGGAAAACGATTCTGAACTGAAACTCACCGCAGAGGCTGGCAAGAACTACTTTGTCTGGCAAGAAGTGAAAGTGGGCTTCATCAAGGCGCGCAATAACCTGCAAGTCGTCGACGACAAGACAGGCCGCGCTGGCGTCGCTGAAAGCAAATTGATTCAAGCTCAGTAAGCGACTGGGCCACCCCCTGCGTAAATCGCGGGGGTGGTCCCGTTCACTGCACCCGTACCAAATCCCCGCGCAACGCTACTCGCGCCACAAACACTCCGGCCCGGCACTCATAGGTGTTCAGGTCTTTGCGCACATGCTGATCGTAAAAACTCACGATGTTGGTCACCGCATTCGCTCCGACCCGCTTTGCCTCTGCTTGCAACTCGATCAACGTTGATTGCACTGCCCACTCACAGGCATCGAAATCGCTCTTGTTGGAGGCATTAGTGGGCCAGTCGCTGACGACATTCGTGCGCAACACTTGAAGGTGCTCGGTCGGTCCGTTGCCGGCCAGGTAGAATCTCACGCTGCCATCGAGCCGCCCGGCGCGAATCGCATTGGACAGGACTGTCTCAAAAGGCATGTACATCAGATTGGTCGCCTGGCTGGCACTGGGCAGCAGGCCGAACATTAACGCGGCGATCAGGGCTTTCACTTGCATGGTCATCTCCTTGACGTGAAAGAGAACCGCGAGTCATGCGACGTATCAGCGTTTTCGGTTCGAGCAGGCTGGGTGCATGCGGTCTGATTCAGCGAGTGTAGATGGGATTGACTGATCCTTCCCCCGCTCCTGCGTGGGAATGATCAATCACCTACTTTCCTGTTACGACCAGCGCCGAAAAATCAGCGACGTATTAACCCCGCCAAAAGCAAAGTTATTGTTCATCACATACTGATTACTCATCTGCCGGAACTCGCCGCGCAGGTAATCGAGTTTGCCGCAGTGCGGGTCGACGTCGTCGAGGTTGAGGGTGTGGACGTACAGGTCGCGGTTCAGCATTTCGATGCTGAACCAGGATTCCAGCGCACCGCAGGCTCCGAGGGTGTGACCGAGGAAACTCTTCTGCGAGCTGATCGGCATGTGCTCGCCGAACAACGCGCTCGTTGCCAGTGTTTCGGCAATGTCGCCTTGTTCAGTGGCCGTGCCGTGACCATTCACGTAGCCGATGTCCGAAGGCTGTAACCCGGCGTCTTCCAGCGCCAGTTCCATGGCCCGGCGCATGGTGACCTGCTCTGGGCGGGTGGCGTGCTGGCCGTCGGCGTTGCTGCCGAAACCGACGAGTTCGGCGTGGATGTGCGCACCGCGAGCCAAGGCGTGTTCGAGTTCTTCGAGCACCAGCATGCCGCTGCCTTCACCGATCACCAGGCCATCGCGGCCGCTGTCGTAGGGGCGTGGGGAAGTCTGCGGTGCATCGTTTTTCAGGCTGGTGGCGTAGAGCGCATCGAAGACCATGGCTTCGGTGGGGCACAGTTCTTCGGCACCACCGGCAAGCATCAATGGCAGGCGACCAAACTTGACCGACTCGTAGGCATAACCGATGCCCTGACTGCCGCTGGTGCAAGCGCTGGAGGTGGGGATCAGCCGACCGGTGAGGCCGAAGAAGATGCTGATATTCGCCGCCGTGGTGTGCGGCATCATGCGCACATAGGAGTTGGCGTTCAGGCCCTCGGCCACCGAGTTGAGCAGCATGTTGCCGAACGCCTTGATCTCGTCGGTGCTGCCGGTGGATGAGCCGCAGGAAACGCCCATGCGCCCGTCCTTGATCGATTCGTCACCTAACAGCCCGGCATCGGCCAATGCCTGTTCTGCCGCGCCGACCGCCAGGCGCGAGACGCGGCCCATGCTGCGCAATTGTTTGCGGGTCCAGTGGCTCGGCACTTTGAAGTCGTCGATCGGCCCCGCCAGGCGTGTGTTGAGTTCGGTGAAGCGATCCCACTCGTCCATCCGGCGGATACCGCTGCGGTTGGCCGCGAAGTTAGCGGCGATGGTGTCCCAATCGCTGCCCAGTGAGGTGATGCCGGCCATGCCGGTGACGACGACGCGCTTCATCAGCACAGGCCTCCGTTGACGGCCAGAACCTGCCGGGTGATGTACGACGCTTCCGCCGACATCAGGAAATTCACCGCGCTGGCCACCTCTTTCGGGGTGCCCATGCGTTGTGCGGGGATCATTTTTATCATTTCTTCCACCGGCACGTTTTCATCGAGCATCGCGGTGTCGATCAAGCCGGGCGCGACACAGTTAACGGTAATTTTGCGCTTGCCCAACTCAATCGCCAATGCCTTCGCCGCGCCGATCAAACCGGCCTTGGAGGCGCTGTAGTTGACCTGGCCACGGTTGCCGATCAACCCGGAAACCGAGGTGATGCAAACAATCCGTCCGGCCGCGCGACGACGAATCATCGGCATCATCACCGGGTGCAGCACGTTGTAGAAACCGTCGAGGTTGGTGCCCATTACCACGTCCCAATCATCCTCGCTCAGGGCTGGAAAAGCACCGTCGCGCGTCAGGCCGGCGTTCAGCACCACGCCGTAATAGGCGCCGTGGGTTTCCACGTCCGCTTCGAGAATGGCTTTGCAGCTGGCACGGTCGGATACGTCGAATTGCAGAATGCGCACGTTGCGCCCCAAGGCTTCGATTTCGGCCTTCACGGCTTCAGCGTCCGCCAGGCCGCTGCGGCAATGCAGCACGATGTCATGCCCGGCCTGGGCCAGACGCAAAGCGATAGCGCGGCCGATGCCACGGCTGGAACCGGTGATCAGTACGGATTCAGTCATGGCTGGGTTCCTTGGGTTTCATGAAGGTATTGAGCAGCCTGAGGCGGACGGAACACGTTCAGACGAGCGGTGGCGTGAATGCCGGGCGCGGTGATGTGGCATTCGAACACGCCCATGCCGTTGTCGTCTTCCAGCGAGCGGATGCCGTGGATGGTCAGCTCGGTGCCGGCGGGGAAGTGCTCGACGTTGCATTCGAATTTGCGGGTGCCAAGCAGAAACCCCAGCTCCACGGCATCGCCACGCTGACGGGCATGGCAGCCGGCGTAGGCGGCGACGCTCTGTGCCATCAGTTCGATGCCGACCCAGGCCGGCAGGCTGCCATCCGGACGGTTGAACAGGCCATCGGGTTTGACCGTGAGACGGGTGTAAATCTGCTCGTCATCGAACGACAGGATCTGTTCGATGAAGATCATGTCGCCGGCGTGCGGCAGCAGCTCGGCGATCGACCAGTCAATCATGGGGCGTCTCCGATAATCAGGCTGACGTTGTTACCACCGAAGGCAAAGGAATTGCTCATCAGATAGCGAGGTGCAATGGACGTCAGGCGATCGGCCGGGGTCACCCACTTCAGGACGGGCAACTCGGGATCCGGTTGGCCGTCCCAGACGTGGGGCGGCAGGGCGTGCTCGCGGTTGCCTGCACTCAGGCTTAACCAGCAGAACGCCGCTTCCAGAGCGCCGGCCGCACCGAGGGTGTGGCCGGTCATGGGTTTGGTCGACGAACACGGCACACCCGCCGGGAACAACGTCGCCACCGCGAGGCTTTCCATGGCGTCGTTGTGTTGGGTGGCGGTGCCGTGCAGGTTCAGATAATCGATCTGTTGCGGTTGCAGTTGTGCTCGGCTCAAGGCTTTGCGCATCGCTTGCAGGGCGCCACGGCCGGTCGGTTCCGGTGCGGAAATGTGATGTGCATCGGAGCTGGCGCCACTGCCAAGCAGGGCAATCGGCTGGCTGTCGCCGACATTTTTGCTCATCAAAAACAGCACCGCCGCTTCGCCAATGTTGATGCCGTTACGGTTCACCGAAAACGGATTGCAGCGTTGCCCGGACACCGCTTCCAGCGCCGAGAACCCATTGAGGGTCAACTTGCACAGGCTGTCGACACCGCCACACAGCACCGCGTCGCAAACGCCCAGGTCCAGCAGTCGCTGAGCACTCATCAGCGCTCGGGCGCTGGAAGTGCAGGCCGTGGAGATCACATAGGCCGGGCCACTCAGTTGCAGCCAGTCGGCGAGGAAGTTTGCCGGGGCACCGAGTTCCTGTTGCTGATAGTCATAATCGGCCGGGAACTGATGCTCGCGGATGTAATGGGCCAGGCCGCGACTGGCTTCGTCGATGCCCGAGGTGCTGGTGCCCAGGACGATACCGATGCGGTCGCGGCCGTAGGTCTGGATCGCCTGGTCGATGTCTTCGCGAATTTGCAGCGCGGCTTCCAGCAGCAATTGATTATTACGGGTGCCTTGCGGCGCAAGCTCAGCCGGGATCGGCGCCAGTTCGCCGTGGACCGCGGCCACGGGCAACGACCGTTCCGCCACCCAACCGGCCTCATCACGCATGCCCGAACAGTCACCGGCAAACAGGTTGCGAGCGACTTCGGACTTGTCACGGCCCAGGGCGCAGATCACCCCGAGGGCGTTCAGGTAGGCCGTCATGGCGTGTCCCCACTGAGCGGCGTGACTTGATATTTCGGGCCTTTGGGCAGGTTCAATTCAAAGCTCATGGGTTGTGAGTAGCGGACTTCCCAGTGCGCTGGCAAGGACCGTTGCGAGCCATGCTGCCACGCGGCGGGATAGTTGCCCGACAGTTCATCTTTGGGGGTCAGTGCAAACAACAGCGCGGCGAACAGCTCTCGCGCTTCCGGATTGGGTGGCAGCAGGCCGTCAGCCTGCCACTCGCCGTCGACCAGTTTCTGGCGTGCCTGGGGAATGCCCAGCAAGTCCATCATCGACCAGCGAATGCCAGGGCCTTCACGCTGGATCACCAGCACCCAGTCCTGCCGTTGGTCGGCCACCAGACGCTGAATGTGCAATTGCAGCGGCAACGACAGGTTCGGGGTTTGCTCGGGCAGCGGCGCCCGGCTGGCACAGGCGCTCAGCAACAGGGCTGCGCCGAGGAGCAAAAATCTCAGGATGCCCGCTATCCCTGTGGGAGCGAGCCTGCTCGCGAATGCGTCAGCAGATCCAACACTATTGTTGACTGACACACCGCTTTCGCGAGCAGGCTCGCTCCCACAAGTTTGAGTTGCACTGAACATCACACGGCACCTTCAAGGGGTTTGCGCGCGACCACATTGACCAGGGTTTCTTCCCGTTGGCCAAAGGGCTTTGGCTGGCGCAGACCCAAGCGTTCAAACAGGCCGAAATCCTTGGCGCGGCTCCACCACAAGTATGGATAAGACACGTTTTGCGGGCCGAGTTCGAAACCCTGCTGGCGAATCATTTCCAGATATCCGGAGGCGCTCTTCTGCACGTGCATCGGATGACGGAACAACCAGCGGATCACCCAGGTATCAATGTAAGCCTCGGTGGATTCGGCGAACAGCAGATAGCCACCGGGCTTGAGCACGCGGTAGAACTCGGCCAGTGCCTGTTCCTGCTGCACCAGATGATGGAAGGTCTGGTGACAGAACAGCAGGTCGACGCTGGCGTCCGGGACGTTGATGCTCGCGCAGTCGCTGCCGATCAACTCCACTTCCATGCCCTGACGGACGGCTTCTTCACCGGCCAGGTTCAGGCTGTGAGGGTCGGCGTCCAGGCCGATCAGGCGCTGGGGGGCAAAGGTCTGGCGCAGGTACTGGAACGACTTGCCCTGACCGCAACCGGCATCCAGCAGCACCGGGTTGCTCGGCGGTGTTTCGCTGAACAGGCTGCGCAAATCGTTGATCGCCACTCGCAGTACATGGTGCTGCCAGGTGTGGCTGCGCAGGAACCAGAAACCGAAACGGGTTTCTTCGACGTAGGTGTCGCTCAAGTAGCTCATGTGGCATCCCTTGCACAGAGCTCCGAGAGCATCCGCAGCCGGCGCTTGGGTTCGGCAACGAACGGATTGCGCTCGTCCCAGGCATAACCGGCCAGAATCGAGCTGATCATGCGGCGAATATCCGGCGAGCCGCCCTCATGGTAAATCACATCCTGGAACGTCCCGGCGTACCAGCCTTCGACGTAGCAACGGAACGTGTCGACGCCGCGCTTGAGCGGGATGGCGAACTCAGTCTGCCAGTCGACATGTTCGCCTTGCAGTTGGCGATGCAGAACCCCGGCGGCCATGCTCGCCGAGCGCATGGCGATGGTCACGCCGGAGGAGAACACCGGGTCGAGGAATTCTGCTGCGTTGCCGAGCAGTGCAAAGCCTGGCCCGTGGAGGGTTTTGACGTTGGCCGAGTAGCCGCCGATGGTTCGAGCAGGCGTATCCCACACGGCGTTGTTAAGCACGCCGGCCAGGCTTGGGGTTTCAGCGATAAACCCTCGCAGGCACTCGTCCAGATTCTCCATGCGACCGTCGAAGTGTTCGGCTGCCGCGACCACGCCCACCGAGCAACGGCCGTTGCTGAACGGGATGGTCCAGAACCAGATGTCGCGGTGGATCGGATGGGTGGTGATGAGGATTTTTTCCCGCTCGAAGGCCGGGTTGTCGATGTGGTCTTCGACGTGGGTGAACACGGCCTGGCGCACCGGGAAATCCGACGGCGCTTCAAGGTCGAGCAAGCGCGGCAACACACGGCCGTAGCCGCTGGCATCCAGCACGAAATCGGCTTCGACGCGGTACTGACTGCCGTCTTCGCGAAGTACATCGAGCTGCGGTTTCGGCAGGGTGAAATCGGCGCTGACGATGGCTTCGCCGTAGCGAACGTCGACACCTTGCAGCGCGGCCTGATCGGCCAGTAGCTTGTCGAAATCGGCACGCAGGACCTGGAAGGTGGTCGGCTTGCCGTTGCTGAAAGTCTCGCCGAAATCAAAGGCGCTGTATTGCTCGCCCCAGGCGAATGCCGCACCGTTTTTCAGCTGGAATCCGGCGGCGTTCACCGCCTCGAGCATGCCGGCCTCTTCGACGAAATCCAGGCAGTGGGACAGCAGGCTTTCCCCGATGGAAAACCGTGGGAAATGCTGGCGTTCGATCATCAATACGTCATGACCTTTGCGCTTGAGCAGTGCGGCGGCGATGGCGCCCGATGGACCTGCACCGATCACCACGACCTGGCGATGTTCCATTTCAACTGTTGGCACGGGGGCTCCTTGCCGGGACGGCGATGTTCAGAGGGGTTCGGTGCATACCGACGAGTGCCGGCAGCAGTGTCGCGATCAGGCCCATCACCATCAGCGCGAAGTACAGCGCCGGGCTGATGAGTTGTTGTTGCAGCAGCAGGTTGAGAAAGACGATCTCGCTCAAGCCGCGAATATTCAGCAAGATACTTTCCCGCCAGCGACTGGCGCCTTCAAACGAGGCGCCGGCCCAGCCGAGGCCCAGCCAGTTGCCCAGCAGTTTACTGGCAATCGGGAACAGCAGCAGTGCGGCCAGTTGCACCCAGCCGAGGCTGGCCATGGCCGCGTGGACATTGATCTGTACGATGCCGAACGTGAGGATCAGCGGGATCGCGATATACGTCTGCAAGTGACTCATCCAGATCACCGGCAACGGCAGCACCAGCGGCACTTTGAGCGCGGCCATCCACAGCAGGTAACCGATACCGAAGATCAGCGCATTGAGCTTGAAGTGTTCCGCCACGACCAGCAGTGCGAAGAAGCAACCGCTGTGCAGCAACGGTTGGCGCAAGCGGAGCAGACGCAGCAGCAACGGCAGGCAAGCGCCGGCCAGCGGCAGCAGGAGGCTGCTCAGGTGCAGGCTGCCCTGGGCGATGGCGAACAGGGTCCAGCAAGTGAGGTCGATGAGGATCGCGGTCTGCACCAGTCGCCGGGTGGCGGCAGGCGGGTATTTGATGTGTCGCAGGTACAAGTACAAAACCGGAATCGCAGTGATGGCGAACAGCAGGCCGACCGCCAGGGAACTGATCCACGGTTGTGGTGGAAGCAGCCAGACCGCTGTCGCGAGGCCGCAGGCAAACGGAATGGAGAAACTCGGCAGGGCGATTTTCAGGCTCTGACGGTCGAGTCGCAGGTCAATCACGTCACTGAGAATGTGCCCCAGCAACAAGGCAAAACTCAGGCTGTAGACGTTTTTCAGCCAGACCGGCGCGACCAGCGCGGCGCCGCTCAATTGCCACTGGGGTTCGATCCAGAAGTACATCAGCAGCGGCAGGCCGAAGGTGGCCAGCAGCAACTGGCTGACGATAGGGATCACGCCGAAGTGACGACCGACACGGGTGGCCACGGCGAACAGCGCCAGGGCCATGACCCAGAACAAGGCGATCATCATGTTGCTGACTCCGTGACCGGGGCGGCGTGAACCTGGCGTCCGGCCCACGGCGCAAGAATGAAGCTGAACGCCAGGCCGAGGCTCACCGACAGACCGAAATTGCTCACCGCCGGCGTGCTGGACACCGCCAGCAAACCGAACGACAGCCAGGTGGTCAGCGCCGCCAGCAAGGTGCCCAGCAGGCTCACGGCAGCGCCGCCGACCTGTTCACGCATGAGGATCGCGTAATCGACACTGATGGCCGTCACCAGCAGCAGGCCGAACAGGCTGAACAGCGTCAGCGGTTGCCCCAGCCAGCCGAGACTGGCCAGGCTGCACAGCGCGGCCAGCAGCGGCAGGGCGACGATCCGCAGCGCGCCGCCGAAACCGAATGGAAGGATCAGCACCAGCACGATCAGCACACAGGAAGCGAGTTTCAACTCTGCGGCACTGATCTGGGTGTCGGCGAACACCTTGTTCAACTCACCGAGACGATCCACCAGTTCCACGCCCGGCAAATCCAGTGCCTGGACTCGCAGCAGAGAGGGATTGTTCAGGCCTTGCAGACTGACCATCGCCGCTACGCCGTCATCGGTCGGGCCCAGCCACAGCGCGCGATAAGGCTCGGCCAACGGACCGACCAGCGCCGCGTCGATGTCTTCGGTGGGCAGTGCCTGCAATTTGGTGAGCTCTGCTTGCAGCGCCTCGGCCGGCACGCCGACATCGAGCAGCGGTTGCCAGAACTGCGGCAACTTGTTCAGCGCTTCACGCACTTGCCGCTGTTCGGTGGGTTGGCTGACCAATTGATTGAGCGACAGATAACCCTGGAGTTTATCCAGGTTGACCAACTGATCCAGTCGCTCGCTCAGCGCGGTTTGGCGCTCCAGCAGTTGCTGCTGATTGGCGGCGCGTACCAGGAAGAACTGGCTGGTGGGTTGATAGCCGGTGATGCGCGCAATGGTTTGTGCTTCGTCAGTCAGTTGCTGAGGTGCACCGACCCACTGGCGAATGTCGTTTTTGGTGTCGAGCTGCAACAGACCGCCGACACAAAAGGCAATCAGCAGCGCCAGTAGCACTGGCGTGCTCGCGAGTTTGAGCAGCGCTTCACGGCACCCCAGCAAATACTCAGCCACCCGCAGCGGCCACTGCGCCGGTCGCAGGTCGACGCCTTTGAGCAGGGCCGGCAGCAGGCACACTGCGGACAAATAAGCGCCGAGCAGACCGGCGGCAGAGAACACAGCAATCTGGGTCAGCGCGGGGAACGGTGTCCAGGCCAGGGCCAGGTAACCGATGCAACTGGTGATCAGGCTCAGCGTCAGGCCCGGCAACGTCAGGCGCAGGGCCGGCCAACTGTGCCAGGGTTTCAGGCTCCAGCTCTTGGACAGGTAATGCAGCGGGTAATCGACCGCCACGCCGATCAGGCTCGAACCGAGCACCAACGTCATCACATGCATATGGCCGAACAGCGCGACGCAGGCCACTGCACCGAAGAGCATGCCGACCAGCACCGGAACGAAGGCCAGCAACACTCGCCAGCGCCGGAAGGCCAGCAGCAGCAGCAACAGAATCCCCGCCGTGGCACCACCACCGACCCAGGTCATTTCCCGCGTCGCTTGCTGTTGACCCGCTGCAGCGTAGAGCAGGCCGCTGGCGGCAAGCAGCTGCACGTCGGCCTGGGCGGCTTCTTCACGGCTGTGCTGGAGCAGGTCGGCCACTTGCAGCGGCAGGTTCATGTCGAAGGCGTTGCCCGTGGTGCGCGAGCGCAGCAGCACCCAACTCTTGCCGTCGGCATCGGCGACCAGCGCACCGCTGCCGATGTCCAGTTGCACCGCGCCGTGCTGCGGCTGGCTGTTCTGGATGCGCCCGGTCAGGCCCAGCCAGTCATCCTGGCTCGGCACGAGGCTGAAACCGGTGAAAGGGTCGAACAGCGCTTGTACTCGCTGCTGGATAAAGGCGTCGGGATGCTCGATCAGTTGCTGTCGGTCAGCCGCTGACAACATCGCGAGTCGACCATTGAGCAATTGCGTGCGCAGCGCCGGCAAGTCGGCTTGCAGGTTCCACTGGACCTTTTCGAACAAGCCGCTGGCCTGCCACTGCTCACCCAGTTTCTGCGCCATCGCTACCGCTTGCTGGCGATCGGTGTGGCCGACCAGCACCAGCATTTCTCGGTTCAGCGGTTCTTGCATGCGTTGTTCGGCACGCAGTTCCAGCGCGTCCGGCGCCGTGCCCGGGACCAGTTCCATCAGGTTGGCCGACAGCGGGGCGCCGTCACGCCATTGCCAACCGGCGAGCGCGAGCACCGCCAGCAGCAGGATCAGAAACAGCCGTGGAAGACTCCGTTCACTCGGCAAAGTCATGTTGCTCCGCGTCGCTCAACGGTTGTGCGCTGGTGCTGTCCTGCATGCGCAAAAGCGTGCTGTCGCCCTGGGTTTCGAGCAGCTCGATGCTGTGCACCAGTTCGCCGCCAGTAATGTTGATCTGAGTGAACACTTGCTTGAGCAGCATGGAACGCGGGATCAGCGTCAGCTTCCAGTTCTGTGCGTCGCCGCTCAGTGAAAGCTCGAAATCCCGTTGCAGCCCGCTGCTGTCGCCTTGCAGTACGGCGAGGAACAAGCGGTTCTGCTCGGCGCCGGCACTCTTGCTCGGCAGCATTTGCCAACCGTTGGCGTCACGCCGGGCGATGCCTTTGGTGCTAATGCGGTAATCCTGTTGCAGCGGAGTTTTCAGCAGCCAGAGCAAACCATGGTTTTTAGCGAGGACGAAAGTGCCCTTGCTGGTCAGCGGCTGGGGCAGGGCGCGCAAGTGTTTTTCCTGGATGAAGTTGCCGTGGATCACGTCAGGCTTGGCCAGTTGATCGCTGAGCTGTTGCAGATCGAAGGCGTTGGCGATCGATGACAAGCCAAGTAGCGCCAACGCGCCGAGGCATTTGAAGAACGGGGTCATGCGAGCATCCTTTCAACAGCGTCGGTGAAGACCTTGGGTGAGGCCAACTGCATTTCGCGGCTGCTCATGTCGACGGCGACCTGCACGGAACTGGCGCGGGTCAAGCGCTCGCCGGTTTCCAGATCGCTGATCAGGTAGCTGATCTTCAGACGGTTCTCCCATTCCACCAGATTGGCGCGCACGTTCAGCTTTTGGCCGAACACCGCGCCGCGCACATAGCGCAATTGCAGATCGATCACCGGCCACGCGTAGCCCGACTCGACCATGGCCGTGTAGTTGTGGCCGATCTTGTCCAGCAGCGCGCAGCGGGCGACTTCCAGGTATTTGATGTAATGGCCGTGCCAGACGACGTTCATGGTGTCGACATCAAAGAACGGCACGAGGATTTCCGTATCGGTGTGAAGCACTCCCTTGCTACGCATGCAGCCTCCAGTGTTGCTCGGCGATGCGTTGCAGGCACAGGCGCAATTCACCTTCCAGCGCGCGGTCTTCGATGACCGGCGGGAAGTCCTTGGCCAACTCTTCGTGCATGGCGGCCAGGGCTGGCGGCAATGGACGTGCATCCTCGGCCTTGCTGCGCAGCCAGACGCCTTGGTTGGCGGCCAGCAGGGTGGCAGCGGCGACCTGTTCGGTCAGCTCCAGCACGCGAATCGCATCGCGGGCAGCGATGGTGCCCATGCTCACTTTGTCCTGGTTGTGGCACTCGGTGGAGCGCGAGAAGACACTGGCCGGCATGGTGTTTTTCAACGCTTCGGCGGTCCAGGCGCTGGTGCCGATCTGCACGGCCTTGAAGCCGTGATTGAGCATCGCGCGGTCAGCGGTGGCGCCGGACAGGTTGCTTGGCAGGCCATGGTTGTAACGCTCGTCCACCAGCAGGGCGAGTTGACGGTCGAGCAGGTCGGCGACGTTGGCCACCAGGTTTTTCAGGCTGTCCATGGCGAACGCAATGTGGCCGCCGTAGAAGTGCCCGCCGTGCAGCACGCGCTCGGCTTCGGCATCGATGATCGGGTTGTCGTTGGCACTGTTGAGCTCGATCTCAATGAACGAGCGCAGCCAGTTCAGGCTATCGGCCAATACGCCGAGGACATGCGGCGCGCAACGCAGGGAGTAGCGGTCTTGCAGGCGATGCAGCGGTGCGGTCGGCGCGTCGATCGCCAGATCCTTGCGCAACCATGCGGCGACCTGCATTTGCCCCGGATGCGGTTTGGTGGCAAACAGGCGCTCGTCGAAGTGCTCGGGGTTGCCTTGCAGGGCGACCACATTCAACGCGGTGATGCGAGTCGCCAGTTGCAGCAGGTAATCGGCGCGGGCATAGGCCAGGCAGGCGAGGCCGGTCATGACGGCGGTGCCGTTCATCAAGGCGAGGGCTTCTTTAGGGCGCAATACCAGCGGCTCCCAACCCAGTTCGCGGTGCACATCGGCCGCTTGTCGGCGTTCGCCACGGAACATCACTTCGCGCTCGCCGGACAACGTCGCGGCGACATAGGACAACGGCGTCAGATCACCGCTGGCGCCCACCGAGCCCTCTTCCGGGATCAGCGGCAGAATGTCGTGTTCGAGGAAGGCTTGCAGGCGTTCCAGCAGTTCCACGCGCACCCCGGACACGCCGTGGCAAAGCGACTGCAAACGCGCCGCCAGTACCGCGCGAGTGGCCTGTGCGTCGAGCAGTTTGCCCAGGCCGCAGCCGTGGAACGTGTACAGATGACGGGGCAATGCCTCGACGTGATGCAGCGGCACCGCGACCACGCAAGAATCGCCGTAGCCGGTGGTCACGCCGTAGATCACGCCTTCCTTGTCCAGCAGGGAGTCCAGGAATCGCGCACCCTTGGCGATACGCTCGCGGTACGCAGGGTCGCCTTGCAACTGCGTCGGCACCTGACGGTTGGCCAGGGCCAGCACGTCTTCGATGCGCAAAGGGAGTTCGCCGAAGGTTACCGGCTCAAGCGTTGGCGTCGTCATCGGTCTTCCAGAAAGGGTAAAAGTTGAACCATTGTTGGGGCGCTTCAAGGCAATAGTGACCCAAGCGTTCGGCATAGCGGGAGGCCCACTGATGAATGACCTGCTCGCGGTCGCTGCGCTTCCACACCACGGCCTCGGCGAACGGTTCGAGGGTCAGTCGATAGTCGCCCGTCGGCTTCTTCAGGCACAGCATCAGGTTGATCGGGCATTTCAGCAGACCGGCCAGCAACCATGGCCCCTGAGGGAACGCGGCTTGATGGCCGAGGAAGTCCACCGTCACGCTGCGCCCGCCGTGCAGCGGCACGCGGTCGCCGGCAATCGCCAGCCATTCGCCGCGCTCCAGGCGTTCATGGAGTTGCAGCATGATCAGCGGGTCCAGCTCGCTGACCTGTATCAGCCGCAAATTGGTCGCGCCGGCTTCACCGAGCAAACGGTTGAATTGTTCGGCGTGCTTGGTGTGCACCAGCACGTTCATCGTGACTTTTTCGCCGATCTCGGCCAGCGCACGGCAGACCTCGAGATTGCCCAAATGCGCGCCTACCAGCATCTGTCCGCGGGTGCCGCGCAGTTGATTGCGCAGCAATGCCGGGTCGATGATTTCAATCTGCTCGATGCTCAGCTTGCCGTTCCATACGTCGAGCTTGTCGAGCATGGAATCGGCGAAGGCCATGAACTGGCCGAACACCCGCCAATGGGTCGGGCGCAATTCGTTGCGACCACTCCAGTCGGCGAGACGTTGCTGGTATTGCCAGGCGCTGTGACGAGCGCTGCGGCCGAACAGGAAAAAGTACAGAACGATGCCGTACAACAGTGGGCTCAGCAGCCGACGGCCCAGCACTTTCGCGCAGAATGCGGTGAATTTCATCAGCCAGAAGCTGCCGCGCTCTTCGCGATCAGCCCAGTGCTTTTTATCCGCGTCAGTGCTCATGCTCGCCACCGTCGCCAGAGGATCACTGGCGCCCGCAGCAACATGCCGAAGAACAACCGGGTGTGCATGCTCGTAATCAGCACGTTGTCGTGGAACAGGCGGAAATGCGAGACGCCATCCAGCGGGTAATGGACGTTGGTTTGCAGCCATTGCATGGGCAGATTGCGCCAGGCCAGTCGTACGAGAATGTCTGAGTCGAAGTCCATGCGCTTGCCGATCTTCGCCGAATCGATCAGCGCCAGGGTCGGTGGTAACGGATAGACACGGAAGCCGCACATGGAATCGCGAATCTGCAACGACAGGGTGTTGATCCAGACCATGACGTGAGTCAGGTAGCGGGCGTACAAACGACCTTTCGGCACGCTGGCGTCGTATCGCGGATAGCCGCAGATCACCGCCTCGGGATGGGCGCGTGACAATTCGATGAAGGTCTGGACGTCTTGCAGATCATGCTGACCGTCGGCATCCACCTGCAAGGCATGGCTGAAGCCCAGGCGCGAGGCTTCGCGAAAACCGGTCATGACCGCGCCACCCTTGCCTTGGTTGGCGCCGAGCCGGATCAGGAACACCTTGTCGCGCTGGGCCAGTTGATCGAGCACCTTTGCACAGGCCGGGCTGCTGGCATCGTCCACCAAAATGCATGGCAGGCTACTGGCGAGCAGCGCGTCAACCACCGTGGTGATGGCGGTTTCGTGGTTGTAGACCGGGACGATTGCACAGGGGTTATGCATCGCCTGCAGCCTCCAGCAAGATCCGCCCACTGGAGCAGGTCGCGGTCTCGTTGCGATAGGTGAAATACAACTTGCTGCGCGTCGGATCGAAGCGCAGGTGCAGCTGGACTTCATCGCCGGGGCGTACCAGTTGCTGGAATTTCAGCACTTCCATGCCAGCGAATTTTGCCGGCAGGTCCATCAATTGCTGGCCCAACGTGAGCGCCCATTCCACTTGCACCACACCGGGCAATACCGGCGCCTGGGGGAAGTGGCCGCTGAAGTAGGCGAGGTCGGGTGGTACCGCCAGTTGCAGGCTCCATTCGCCATCGACTTCGACCTGATCCAGCACTTCCGGCGTCTTTGGACGCGGTGCCAGCAGCAGGGCTTCAACGGTGGCCTGGGGCAATTTGCCTTGAGCGTTCAGCGGCAATTGCCGCAGCAGGCGCCAGCGTCGTGGCAAGGCCAGGGCTTCGCAATGCTGGCTCAGGTGCTGACGCAGTTCTTGTGTGAGGGTGCGTCGACCCTGATTGCGCAAGGCATGCAGGCCTGACTCGGTCAGCACCAGCAGCGCACCCAGCGAAGCGCGGTTTTCCTGAACCACGCCAAGACGTGCTTCGGCGACCCAGTCGTGGGCCATCAGGGCCTGTTCCAGCATCGGTAGCGAGATACGTTTTTCTTCCAGTTTGACGATTCGGTCCAGCCGTCCGAGCAGTTCGAATCGGCCGTCGGCAGCGATTCGCGCGGCATCCGCGGTGTGTTCGATATGCCCGGGAGGCAAGTACGGCGAAGCAATGAGCAGGGCGCCGTCGCTGTCCTGGCTCAATTCGATGTCAGCAAAGGGCTGCCAGAGCGCGTGGCCCTGACGCCAGGCGATGCCGCCGGTTTCCGAGCTGCCGAGGATTTCTGTCGGCCACTGCTGCAGGCGTTGCTGAAGGCTTTGCGCGGCCTCGGCCGGCAATGCACCGCCGGAGGAAAATACTCGGCGGACCGCACTTAATGCGGGCCAGTCGAGGTTGTCGCCCATGCGTTTGAGCAGCGCCGGGCTGGCGACCCAGGCGAACACCGGGTGTTCGCGGCTGGCGCGCTGCAGGTCTTCAGGGAATGCCAGTTGCTTGCGCACAAACGAGCGCCCGGCGCACAGCGGCCACAGCACCCGAAACAACAATCCGTAAATATGCTGAGTAGCGACGCTGCCGATAATGCAAGCCGCGCCAAGATCGGTACCCCAGAGCTGCTCCAGCGCTTCGACTTCATTGGCCAGTTGGCGCAGGGTTTTGTCGATGCGCTTGGGCTCGCCACTGGAGCCGGACGTGCACAGGCTCAGCGAACAGCGATCCAGATCCAGCGCGGCGGCCATCAACGGTGGATGCCGGTAATCGCTCAGGTGCGCGTCATCGGTCTGATCGGTCAGCCACAGATCGACTTCGGTCGACCAGCGCTGGCGAGTCTGGGCTTGAAGGTCTGCGGGCAGCAGCACGCTGACCCCGGCGCGCCAGGCACCGAGCAGGGCAATCGCCAGGTCAGCCGCGTCCTCAAGGTGCACGGCAATACGCCGCACACCCAGGGCTTGCAGGCCCGCGGCGAGGCTTAACGCCTGTTCGCACAGCTGTGTGTGATTCAGTGCCGGTTCGGCCGTCACGGCACGTTCCGGTTGCGCCTTGAGCAACAGGTGCTCAAGTTTTATCCAATTCATGGGTGGCCTCGTACCCGTTGTCGTATAAGCCATTCAATGGCAAACAGCAGGCCCATCAATCCGTAGGAAATCAGGCCGGTGTACAACATCCACCAACTTAGCGGCGCCCAGAGGGTCAGGGCGGCGGCGAGCAAACCGTTACAGAGGAAAAACACGCACCAGACGATCGTCACCTGGCGGGTATAAACAATCGCCTTGGCCGGCAGTTGCGGTTCGCGCAATCGCGCCAGGCGTTCGATGATCGGCGGGCCAACGATCAAGCTCAGGCCAAACAGCCCGAGCATGAACGCGCTGATCAGCACCGGGTACCAGCGCAACAGCAGCGGGCTGTCGAACAACGCCAGCAACAGGCAAAAAGCAATCGCGGTGATTGCCATCCACAGGCTACCGGGGCGCCGCGTGCCGAGCAGTGCCCGGGCCAGCCACAGGCTGCCCAGAAGCAGACCAAACTGCCACGGCGCGAAATGTTCCATGCCGAAATACACCGCAAAGGGGTACAGCAGGCCCGCCAGCAGCAGGCCGAGGCCGATCAGTCGGCTCATGCGGCCGGCTGAACCAGACGGTAGACCGCCTCGACCACGTCGCTGACGGTACGCACCGATTTGAACTCTTCGGCAGCGATTTTCTTGCCGGTCTGGCGTTTGATGTGATCGATCAGGTCGACCGCGTCAATGCTGTCGATTTCCAGGTCCTGATACAGGTTGGATTCGAGGCTTACGCGCTCGGGGTCCAGCTCGAAGAGTTCGACCAGAGCATCGCGCAGGGTGTTGAAGATGTCGTCACGAGTTTGCATGGTCCGGTCTCAAGCTGCCTGTTTTGCAGTGACGAACGCCGCAAGGCTCGTCACGTTGCTGAAGTGATTGCGGGTGTCTTTGGCGTCGGCGTCGATTTTGATGCCGTACTTTTTCTGGATTGCCAGGCCGAGTTCCAGAGCGTCTACCGAATCCAGGCCCAAGCCTTCGCCGAACAGCGTCTGGTCGTCGCCGATGTCTTGTGCGCTGATGTCTTCAAGGCCCAGGGCGTCGATGATCAGTTCTTTGATTTCACGGTGTAGATCGCTCATCTTCGGCGAGCTCCTTAATATAGTAATGATGCAAATAGTCATTGAGCTTGCGCGAGGCCTGAGGAGCAGGGCCCTGCGAGGCGAAGGCTTGTGGGTCTATATCGGCCCCGACACGGAAACTGAAGTGCACACGGCGTTTGGGGATCCGATACCAGGGCTCGGCCTTGGTCAACGTGGTCGGGTTGACCTTGATGATCACCGGGGTGAGGATTTTCGCACCGCGCAGAGCGATTGCCGCAGCACCCCGATGGAAGGCTGGCGCCTGACCGGGCTGAGTGCGGGTGCCTTCAGGAAAGATGATCAGGGTCTGGCCGCTTTTCAGCGCGTCGGCAGCGGCATCGAGCATGTCCATGCTGCCGTCGTTGCTGATGTATTCGATGCAGCGCAGCGGGCCGCGGGTAAAGGGGTTCTCCCAGAGGCTTTTCTTGACCACGCAGTTGGCGTGGCGCACCAGGCCGATCAGGAACACCACATCAATCAGCGACGGGTGATTGGCAATGATCATTTGCCCCGGTCGACCGAGTTTTTCGGCGCCCTGGATGTCGTAAGTCAGCACGCCGGTACGAGCCATGAACCGCACAAAAAACCAGAACAGGCGAGCGACGGTATTCCGCGCTCGCCGCCGGTGTGTCCGGGCATCGCCGGGCAGGCAGTTCAGTAGCGGGAAAACCACAAGCCGCAGGCACAGCCCGCCCAACCCGAAGAGGGTGAAGCTTGCGGCGGTAGCCAGCAGGCGCCAGTAATAGGCGTCGCGGTTTTTATCGGTTACAGGTTGCGTTGCCAGGTCCATACACGATTTTTCCAGGCATGTTGGCAGGTTGTCTGCTGGCCGAGCAGGGTACTCAATAGGTTCAGGGCATGGGGCCAGTGGGCTTTGGACAACTCATCCGCGGCGCTGTTCAGGGACAACTGCCAGTCGTTTCCGGGGGTGATCAGCAGGCCGACCGCGTAAGGGAACGGCACGTCGTCGATCCAGGTCGAGTAGGCTTCGGGCGGTTGCTCTTCGGTGACAATCAGCAGTACCGCGGGAGCGCCCTCGGAAAGCAAAGCCGCGGCCTCTAGCATGCCGTGTTCAAGGCCGTCGCCGGCTGCAGCGAGGGCAGTCATTTCGCTGGTTTCGCCGCGCATGATCGACCACAGGCCGATGATCGCGTTGTGCACGGACAGGCTGAATTGAGTCGGCGACAGCGGTTGATCGGCAGCCAGGTCGCTGAGGATATCGAAAGTGCGCGGGGTTTCGCCGTGGCGAGAAATAAAGACCAACGGTAGGTCCTGACGGCCATCGGCCAAGGGCCAGCCGACACTGAACGCCATCCGCGCCAGACGACTGAGTCGCCGGCGCTGCATGGCCGGCAGAAACGAGACGTCGGGGGCGGCATCGCTGCTCGCAAGCACGACCGGTTGTCGGCTCCAGGCTTGCCAATCGTCCACGCTTTCGAGCCCAGGGGCCCACGCGCGCCATTGGGCGATGTTGAAATTGATCACAGACATTCATCCCGCCCCTGCGGGCTTCCTTGACGCGGTGATTCGCAAAAAACGCGAACTACCTTACGTAGCGCTTAGCGCCGAGTGGCGCGCATTATCCCGTTGCAGCGGGCGTGTAGCAAATGATGGTTACATTTTGCTCAATGAAATGTACCGGTTGGTTCGTGCATAGCTGTCGTTTGGCCATTATCCACATCGTGGTGGTCATGTCTGTCGGCTCTGTCAGTGGTCAACGGCAGAGTTAGCGGATTTTTTATTAAGAGATTGCCGATGACTGTGTAGTCCCGATGTCGGCGAGGTAGCTAAGCAGCGCCGTGGACTACTACACTCGGTCATTCTTTGATACACGGAGGTTTTGACATGCGGCGCGTGGTGTTCAATCAGAAAGGTGGCGTAGGCAAATCCAGCATTGCCTGCAATCTGGCGGCGGTCAGTGCCAGCGAGGGTTATCGCACACTCTTGGTGGATCTCGATGCCCAGGCCAACTCCACTCAGTACCTGACGGGCCTCACCGGTAATGACATTCCGATGGGCATTGCCGACTTTTTCAAACAGACCCTGTCTTCCGGACCGTTCTCGAAGAAAAATCAGGTCGATATCTACGAAACCCCATTCGACAACCTCCACGTCATCACGGCCACAGCTGAACTGGCTGACTTGCAGCCCAAGCTTGAGGCCAAACACAAGATCAACAAGCTGCGTAAATTGCTCGAGGAGTTGGAAGGCGATTACGACCGGATTTACCTTGATACCCCGCCAGCACTGAACTTCTACGCAGTTTCGGCCCTGATTGCCGCTGATCGTGTGCTGATTCCGTTCGATTGCGACAGCTTCTCGCGTCAGGCGTTGTACGGCTTGTTGGCAGAAATCGAAGAATTGAAGGAAGACCATAACGAAGGGCTGGAAGTCGAAGGGATTGTCGTTAACCAGTTCCAGGCTCGCGCCAGTCTGCCCCAGCAAATTCTCGACGAACTGATCGCCGAAGGCCTGCCGGTGTTACCGGTGTACCTGGGCAGCTCGGTGCGCATGCGTGAATCCCACCAGGCCAACACGCCGCTGATCCACCTCGACCCGCGTCATAAGCTGACGCAGCAATTCGTCGATCTGCACAACCTTCTCGAAAGCACCTGATTCCTGCAAACAACACCGAACCACTGTGGGAGCGAGCTTGCTCCGGGCGGCGTTCCGACGATGGCGACCTGCCAGTTAACATCAATGTTGAATGTCACGCCCTCATCGCGAGCAAGCTCGCTCCCACATTTCGATCGGTGTGTTTTTTGAGTTCTTGGTCAGATCCCTTGGCTATGCAACCAGCTCATCAATTGCGGTAACGGAAAGGCGCCGCTCTGACGCGCCACTTCCCGGCCGTTCTTGAACAGAATCAGGCTCGGGATCGAACGGATCCCCAGCTGCGCCGACAGCTGCTGGTTCGCCTCGCTGTCCAGCTTGGCCAGTCGACACTTGCCCGCCAATTGCACTGCCGTCTGCTCGAACACCGGCGCAAACGACTTGCACGGCCCACACCAATCCGCCCAAACGTCCACCAGCAACGGCAGATCACCTTTGATCTGGCTGGCGTAATCGCTTTGCTTCAGTTCGAAGGGTTTACTCAGCAGGACTTCGGCTTTGCAGCGACCGCATTTTGGATGGTCGTTGAGGCGTTCGGCAGGGATGCGGTTGAGGCCGTTGCAGTGGGGGCAGGGGATGTGGAGTGGGTCAGACATGGTTGGCTCTTCGAAAGTTGGCAGGCGATGCGATGGATCTGGAGGCAAAGCCCCCGTTTATCAAGGCAGAGATATGTAGGCAGGAGCCTTCTGCAATTGGAGAGGTGGCCTACAGGTCAGGGTGCCTCTGTCTGCTAGATAGCGAGTGATTCAACTCTTAATCTTCACTCGCACTTTCCGATAGCAACCAAATAGGCACAAAAATGAGCGATATCGTCAAACAAGCCATTGAATATTGGCCGTCCGTATCATGGTTGTTAAAACGACCTGAATCCGAAACTGAATACGAACGGTTGGTCGAATCGCGCAATGAGTTGCTAGAAATGATGGGCAACGATGAATTGCATCCGCTGGAGGGTCTGGTGTCGATCATAGGCGACCATATCGAAGCCTACGATCTCGAGCACCGATCAATGCCAATCTGAAATATTCAGTGTTCTACCTCAAGAAGAACAACTGATCTCCAGATGCTTGCCCCATTCCGGCGGCCGCTCGGCGTAACTCTCCATCCCCGGCTGCTCCTCGAACGGATTGCTCAGCACCGCGTGCAACCGGCGAACTTCTGCATAGTCGCCGCTTTCCGCCGCATCAATGGCTTTCTGCGCCAGGTAGTTGCGCAGGATGTAGAGCGGATTGACCGCATGCATGCGTTTACGGCGTTGTGCCTGATCAGCCTCGCCTTCACGGGCAACCCGGGCGATGTAGAGCTCGCCCCAGGCATCGAAGCCCTTGATGTCGACAAAGTCATCGCGCAACCGGGCGACGGCCGGTTCCGGTGATTCATCGCCGAGGCGGCGGAAGAACAAGGTGTAATCGACGCCACTGTTCTGCATCAGTTGCAGCAGGTGCTCCAGCAGTTTCTGGTCATCGTCTTCGGCCATGGTGAAACCAAGGCGGCGGCGCATCAGGTCCAGGTAATGGGCCTGGTACAGCGGCAGGTACAGGCCGAGGGTTTCACGCAGGGCTTCGACACTGATGAACGGCGTCAGGGCCTGGGCCAGGGCGCTGAGGTTCCACTGGCCGATCGGCACCTGGTTGCTGAAGGAGTAACGACCCTGGTCATCGGAGTGGTTGCAGATGAAGTGGGCGTCGAAGTCGTCGAGGAAGGCGAACGGGCCGTAGTCGAAGGTAATGCCGAGGATCGACATGTTGTCGGTGTTCATCACGCCGTGGCAGAAGCCATAAGCCTGCCATTTGGCGATCAGCTCGGCATTGCGCTCGACGATTTCGCGGAACATCGCCAGGTACGGTTCTGGCTGTTCCAGGCATTCCGGGAAATGCATGGCCAGCACGTGGTCGCCGAGTTCTTTCTGCTTCTCGGGACGTTTGGTGTAGTAGAAATATTCGAAATGCCCGAAACGCACATGGCTCGGCGCCATGCGCAGGACCATGGCCGCGCGTTCCGGCTTCTCGCGCCACACCGGCGTGTCGGAGCCGATCACGCATAGGGCGCGGGTGGTCGGGATGTTCAGGGCATACAGCGCTTCGGAGGCGAGAAATTCGCGGATCGAGGACCGCAGCACCGCCCGTCCATCACCCATGCGTGAAAAGGGCGTCTGGCCGGCACCCTTGAGGTGCAGGTCCCAATGCTCGCCGGCCTCGTTGTAGACCTCGCCCAGCAACAGACCGCGACCATCGCCCAACTGTGGGTTGTAGGAACCGAACTGATGACCTGAATAGACCATCGCCCTCGGGATCGCGTCAGCCCAGAGCTTATGGCCGCTGAACAGTTCGGCAAACTCCGGCGTTTCGGCCACGGTAGGGTCGAGATCGAGCAGCGCCATGGCGGCGGGGCTGGCCACCACCAGGCGCGGGTTGTCGATCGGCTCGGGCAGCACGTGGGCGGAAAACGTATCGCCCAGGCGGGCGAAACGATTATCGAAGGTCAGTTCGTCGAGGGCTTTCAAGGGCCATCTCCAGCAGAATGTCCGAGCATTCTGCTAGGGATAAGCCGCTTAGTCGAGCTTGGCCGGTGGTGGCTCTTGCGGCGACTTGCCATCAACCAGCGGCACGATGGTTTTGGTTTCCGGCTCGATGGGCACCATTTTGTATTCCTGGCCGTGGAGATTCTTGAGGTAAACCTCCATCTGCCGGAACGAGATGTTGATGTGCTGTTTCTTGAACTCGCGGTTGATGAAGCGGTTGACCTCATCGAGCACCGGGTTACGGTCACCGAGGTCACGCACGTGCATGCGCAACTCATGGTCGAGGGTGCTTTCGCCGAAGTTCAGGAAATACACGTGGGGTTCCGGGTCTTTCAATACTCGCGGGTTATCGCGCGCGGCCTTGAGCAGCAATTCCTTGACCAGGTCCAGGTCCGAGCCGTAATCGACACCGAGCTTGAGGGTCACTCGGGTGATGGTGTCGGTCAGGGACCAGTTGATCAGTTGCCCTGTAATGAACGTCTTGTTCGGGACGATGATGTCCTTGCGGTCGAAGTCGGTGATGGTCGTGGCGCGGATGCGGATCTTGCTCACCGTACCGGACAGGTTACCAATGGTGATGGTGTCGCCAATCCGCACCGGACGCTCGAACAGGATCATGATCCCGGAGATGAAGTTCGCGAAGATTTCCTGCATCCCGAAGCCGAGACCCACCGACAGCGCCGCCACCAGCCATTGCAACTTGTCCCAACTCACGCCGAGGGTCGACAGGGTCGAGACGAAACCGATGCCAGCGATCACGTAAGACAGCAAGGTGGTGGTGGCATAGGCACTGCCCTGAGCCAGGTTCAGCTTCGACAGCACCAACACTTCCAGCAACCCCGGCAAGTTGCGCGCGAGGGCGAAGGTGATGCCGATGATGATCAGCGCGCCGAGCATGTCGCCAATGCTGATCGGCACCATGCTCATGTTGGCGCCAGTGCCGCTGGTGTATTCGTAGAGGGTGACGTTGTCCAGATACGAGAACACCGAGATCAAGTCGGACCAGACCCAATACAGCGCCGCGATGAACCCGCCAAGCAGTGCCAGGCGGATCAGGCGCAGGGACTGTTCGTTGACCTTCTCGATGTCCAGGGTCGGCTCTTCGATCACCGCTTCACCGTCACCGGCCTCTTTCGCAGCCTGGCGTTTGGCCAGGGCGCGCTGGTAGGCCAGACGGCGTGCCGCAACGCTGAGGCCGCGCACGAAGGTGGCCTCGATCACCAGCCAGAACATCAGCAGGTAAAGGGTATTGATCAACCGGTCACTGAGCTTCAGCGCGGTGTAGTAGTAGCCAAAGCACACCGCCACGAACAACGCGACAGGCAGGACGGTGAACATGATCCCCACGGCCTTGCGGAACAGCGAAGCGTTCTGGTGAGTCGGGCTGCTGATCAACAGGCGGCTGAGCAGCCAGGCCATCAACGCGTAGCAGGTCAGCACTACCGGCATGCCGAGTACGTCATCGGCCAGGGTCGCGGGTTGCAGCTCGGCGACTGCCACCACCGCGACCAACGCCATGACCACCAGCCCGAGTCGACGGACCCAGCCCTGCAGGAATTCGACCTGAGGTTTTTCCCAGCGGAAATGCAGTTCGGCCACGCCGCCCGGCGCGAGGATCCGGTAAGCGGTGTAGAACACTAGCCAGGCCTGGGCCATTTGCAGCAGCGCCGCGCCCATGTTCGCGTTTTGTCCGCGGGCGTCGATTTGCAAGGCCAGGCCACACAAGGCCAGGCCCAGGGAGACCGGCATCGCCAGCAGAATGTTGATCAGGATTGCCTGCGGCGTGTGCCACTGGCTGTCGCGTTTGAAGTGGCCGATGTCCTGGTGAACTTTGCTCAGTCGGGCATACAGGCTTTTGCGCCGCCACAGCAGGGCACCGATCAACAGCGCCAGGGGCAGGAACAGCAGCGGCCGTTGGGTCAGACCGTCACTTAATTCGCTCAGGCTGGAAGCCCACGGCAGCGTAGTGACCTGACGTTCCAGGCGCTCCGGTACGGCGCGCATCCACTCCGGGTCCAGCGGTTTGTTGCTGGGAATCCAGAACATCTGCTCATCGAGGGTCGCCCGCAGGCTTTGCGCGGTGCTGAGCAGTTGCTTCTGATTGAGTTGCAACGTGATGGATTCGTTGAGCACCGCGCTGAGTTCGCGGTTCAGCCGCTCCAGCAGGTCGGCGCGGGTCGTGGCCAGTTCCAGCAGGCTCTTGCGCAGTTGCGGGGTGACCTGCTCGGGAGGCTGAGTCGACAGCAGGTTGTCGACGTAGGTCGCCGGGTTGCTGAGCAGTTCCCGTTGCTGGCTGACTTCGAATTGATAGAGGCGAATATCGGCGATCTGGTCGGCCAGGTCACGGTCGAGCTTGAGGCGTGGCAGGGCCTGTTTCTGTTTGTAAAGAATCTTGGAGAGCAGCAGGCTGCCCTTTAGCACGTTGATCTGCTCGTCCAGCGCCGAATCGCTCTGGGTCACGTTGTCCAGTTGCTGCTTGGTCTGCAGGTTCTGCTGGGTGACTTCGTTGAGGCGGTCAGTGCTTTTGAGCAGATAGTCCGAGAGTTTCAGGTTGGCCGCGCTTTCGGTAGCCAGCAGGGTGCTGCCGCCGGACTTTTGCGCTTCGATGGATTGCTGCGTCACCGTCTCCTGGGACTGGGCCAGGCGCTTCTGGTTGATCAGGGTTTGCAGCTCCTGGATTTCCTGATCCAGACGATCGGATTTTTCCGAGAGCAAGTCATGCTGGCTGTTGCCCAAGTCCTGCAGTTGATTGTTGCCGGCCAGTTCCTGGCGACGCAACGGAATCAGGGCGTTCAGTGCTGCGAGTTCGGCGTTGAGCAGGTCGCGTTGCTCAGGGGTCAAGGTCTTGCCAGCGTCCTTGCCGATCTTGAGGATGTTGTTGATCTGCTGGATGCGTGTCTGGCTGGTGGAAATTTCGGCCTGTGCGCGCTCGGGGCGGGTCTGGGCAGTAATCACCAGACTGTTGGCGTCAGCCAGGGCTTTCTGCAGATCGCTTTGCTGGGTGGAGCGCTCGGTGAGCATTTGCTCCAGTTGCTGAATAGGCTCTTTGGCATAGCGCTGCGGTACTGGCAGCACTTTGGAGGCTTTGAGCTTGGTCAGTTCTCGCTGGTTCTCGATGTTCTGCTTTGGGGCGTTGGCCAGTTGCTGCTTGAGATCGGCCAGTTTCTGCTCGTAATCACGCTGGTTGTTGAGCTGTGTCAGCGTGCTTTGCAGGATGCTCTGGAGGGCTTTCTGATCGGCTTCCGGCAATTTGCGGTCGGCGATCTTGTTCAGGTTTGCCTGCACGGCTTCGCTGGACGGCGGTTCGGCCGCTTGCAATGTACCGACAGAAAGACTCAAGCCCAGCAGGGCCATGACGAAAAAGGTGCGCAGGGTTGACATAGAGACCGATCGAAAACGAGACGAAGTGTGGAGTTTAGAGGAAGAGTCCCGGACCGGGGCGACTTCCTTCGGGGAATCTGACGCCCACTTTGCCGATCTTGTTCCCTTCCATGACCGCGACGGTCCAAATGGTGTTGTTCCACTCCACCTGGTCACCGACTACGGGTGCACCGCCCACTTTATGGGCAATGAAGTGGCCGAGCGACATGTCCGGATCTATGCCTTCGACTTTCAATCCGTACAGCGCCGCAACCGCAGCCAGCTGGGCGTCTCCTTCGAGTACGAAGTCGCCGAAGAAGCGCAAATCGAGGCCCCGTTGCGGTGCCTGACTGAAGAGTTTTCCGAGGGCCGGAAGGTTGTGTTCATGGCCGATTACGCACAGCAAATCGTTGACTTCGAGCACCGTACTACCCGACGGATGGAGCAGTTGCTGGCCACGAAACAGTGCCGCAATGCGGGTGCCTTCGGGCATTTTCAGCTCGCGAAGGGGCGAGCCGATGCACCATTTCTCGGCACCGAGGCGATAAACGAACAGCTCCCATTCACTGGTGACGTGGACTTCCAGAGCTGCGCGGGAGATTGGCGCCGGCTCCGGCGGAACGGTCACTTTCAAAAGCTTCGCCACCCACGGCAGGCTCGTACCCTGCACCAGCAGCGACACCAACACGATAAAGAAGGCGAGGTTGAAATACAGCTGGGCGTTGGGCAGGCCGGCCATCAGCGGGAACACCGCGAGAATGATCGGGACCGCGCCGCGTAACCCGACCCAGGAAATGAACGCCTTTTCGCGCCCATGGAACGCCTTGAACGGCAGCAGGCCGACCATTACCGATAACGGCCGGGCAAACAGAATCATCCACAGCGCCAGACCCAGAGCGGGCAAGGCAATCGGCAACAGGTCGTGGGGCGTTACCAGCAGCCCCAGTACCAGGAACATGCCGATTTGCGCCAGCCAGGCCATGCCGTCGAGCATGTG
Organism: Pseudomonas sp. LBUM1666; assembly: GCF_059695775.1. Classification (NCBI taxonomy): domain Bacteria; kingdom Pseudomonadati; phylum Pseudomonadota; class Gammaproteobacteria; order Pseudomonadales; family Pseudomonadaceae; genus Pseudomonas; species Pseudomonas sp. LBUM1666. The sequence goes on from NZ_CP166789.1 coordinate 458,946, forward strand.
CAAAATGCCGTGGCGGCTGCGCACCGGGCGGTTGCCGATGACCAGGCCGCACAGGTACACCGCCAAAAAGCCGCTGCCGTGCAAGGCGTTGGTCAGGGCAAACACGACCAATCCGCCAGCAATGACCAGGATCGGATAAAGGCCGGTAGCCAAGTGGATACGGTTGACCAGTTGCAGCATGACCCAGCCGCCGCCCAGGCCGATGACAGCACCGATACCGAACTCACGCATCAAGTGCCCGAGCAGGCTCCATTGCAGGCCGGTCTGGCCGCTGGCGAGCATGTCGATCAGGGTCACGGTGAGGAACACCGCCATCGGGTCGTTGCTGCCGGACTCGATCTCGAGGCTGGCGGTGACCCGTTCGTTCAGGCCTTTGCCGCCGAGCAGCGAGAACACCGCCGCAGCGTCGGTGGAGCCGACGATAGCGCCGATCAGCAGGCCCTGAATCAGGTTCAGGTTGAACAGCCACGCGGCTGCCATGCCGGTCAGCCCGGTGGTGATCAACACCCCGACCGTCGCCAGCGACAGCGCCGGCCATAACGCCACGCGGAAGCTGGAAACCCGGGTGCGCAAGCCGCCGTCGAGCAGGATGACGGCCAGCGCGAGGTTGCCGACCAGATAAGCCGTTGGGTAGTTATCGAAAATAATGCCGGCGCCATCGACGCCGGCCGACATGCCCACCGCGAGGATGATCACCAGAATCGGGATACCGAGGCGCGATGAAAGTGAGCTCACCAGAATGCTTGCACCTACCAGCAACGCGCCGATCAAGAACAGGCTGTTGATGGTCGTCGCATTCAAAGGCAGTACTCCAGAAAGCTGAAAGGCGGGCACAAACTGACCATGCAGTCTGCGTGCCAGCGATTCTAACCTGTTGAAATGTGATGCTGTCAAAAAGGTTTTTTGACAGTGCGTGGCCTGGATTTTGTTCGACTTGCAACCGACCCCTCACCCTAACCCTCTCCCCAGAGGGGCGAGGGGACTGACCGGGGTGCTTGTGCGAAATATTGCGACCTGAGATTGCGAGTCGAACTCAGGTTCTGAACAGCACGAAGATCTGCTCCCTTTCCCCCTCTCCCCAGAGGGGCGAGGGGACTGACCGAGGTGCTTGTGCGAAATATTGCGACCTGAGATTGCGAGTCGAACTCAGGTTCTGAACAGCACGAAGATCTGCTCCCTTTCCCCCTCTCCCCTATGGGGAGAGGGCTGGGGTGAGGGGTGGCTCTTGAAAGCACCACCAATCCCGATCAGAGGCTAAACCGCCCAACCATGTTGTTCAGGTCCAGCGCCAACCGCGACAACTCATTGCTGGCAGCGCTCGTCTGATTCGCCCCGGTCGCCGACTGCACCGACAGATCACGAATGTTCACCAGATTGCGATCCACTTCGCGGGCCACCTGTGCCTGCTCTTCGGCAGCGCTGGCGATCACCAGGTTGCGTTCGTTGATTTCGACGATGGCGCTATTAATAGTGTCCAGCGACATGCCAGCACCACGAGCAATGTTCAACGTCGACTCAGCACGCTCGGTGCTGTTGCGCATCGAATCCACCGCGTGTTCGGTACCGCTCTGGATGCTGCCGATCATGCGTTCGATTTCGCTGGTCGACTGCTGGGTGCGATGCGCCAGTGCACGAACCTCGTCCGCCACCACGGCAAAACCACGACCGGCCTCACCGGCACGGGCCGCTTCGATGGCTGCGTTCAATGCCAGCAAGTTGGTCTGGTCAGCCAGGCCGCGAATCACGTCCAGCACTTTGCCGATGTCCCGGGACTCGTTGGCCAGGTCGCCAATCAGGGTCGCAGTGCTCTGCACATCGGCGCTCATGCGTTCGATGGCGCTGACGGTTTCCTGCACCAGGTCACGACCATCACCGGCGGAGGTGGTGGCATTTTTCGAGGCTTCGGACGTGCTGACGGCATTGCGCGCGACTTCTTCCACGGCGCTGGTCATTTCGTTGACCGCGGTGGCGGCCTGTTCGATTTCATTGTTCTGCTGGGTCAGGCCACGGGCGCTTTCGTCGGTGACACTGTTGAGCTCTTCAGCGGCGGACGCCAGTTGTGTGGCGGAACCGGAAATCCGTTGCAGGGTGTCGCGCAGCTTGTCCTGCATTTTCGACATGGCCAGCAGCAAGCGGCCGGCTTCGTCCTCACCGTCTACGGTGATCGGGCGGGTCAGGTTGCCTTCAGCAATTTCTTCGGCAGCGCTCAGGGCGTTGGCGATCGGCTTGGTGATGCTGTTGGTCAACAACCAGGCAAAGAGCAAGGTCAGGCCGCTGGCGATGACCAGCAAAGTGATCACCAGATTGAGAGACGTCGAATATTGCTCACCGGCAAGGGTGTCGGTTGCTTCGATCTGTCGGGTGTTTATCTCAAGCAACTTTGCCAGGGCCGAGTTGACCGCTTCGGAGTTGGAGAGCAATTCGCTGTTGAGCATGGTGCGCAGTTCGTCGACCTGGTTGTTGCGCGACAGCGTCTTCATCCGGTCTTCGAGTTGGCGATACTGCGCCAGCAACTGCACGTATTGATCGTAAGCCGCACGCTCCTGCGGGCCGTCGATCAGCGGTTCGTAGACTCGTTGAGCGTCGCGGATCTGCTGATTGCGCAAGTCAAACAGCTCGAAGGTTTTCTGCTGCACGTCCGGTTCGCGGTTCACCAGCAAACGGTAGGACAGCACCCGCAGGCGCAGTGTCAGCTGAGTGAATTCGTCGAGGCTCTTGATGCTCGGCACACTCATGGAGGCGATGTCTTCACCGGCGCCGCGAATCTTGCTCATCTGGTTCAAGGCAAATACCCCCAAAACCAGCATCAAACCGCCAATCAGGGCGAAACCGAGGAACGCCCGCGGTGCGATATTCATATTACGAAGGGACATGGTGTTTACCGAAAAGAGCGCATCCGTGCGGCGCTGAGACTGACGTATGGGTGACTTATCGGTCATACGACTAAAGTCTTGAGGCCCTGCGCGTTTTTGTCGCACAACCGCTCCGGCGACGAAGTGCAGGAACCAGATTCGCCAATCACAGTCTTTAAAGTTCGCGAGGAAGGTCGCCCGCCAGGAAAATCAAGGCCTTGCGCCCCAATAACCCTGGCATCCGTGGTGACTTTTCTTTATCGTACGCGCCCTTTGAAAATGCTTGGAAAATCAAAATGTTGGAAGCATCCCTAAGCCAATTGGAACAGCTGGTCAGCGACCTGGTGCAACAGAACCAGACCCTGCTCGGCACTAACCAAACCCTGAGCGCAGAACTGGCCCATGCCAAGGATGAAAACGAAAGCCTGCAACTGGCGCTGATGGAACAGGAAGAGAAACAAGGTGCCACCGCTGCTCGTATCCAGGCCCTGGTTGAGCGCGTCAGCGCCGGCCCAGTCAGCGCATGAATCACGGCGCCGCAGGGGTAAAAGTCGTCTCGATCCTGGGGGAGGACTATTCGATCAAGGCGCCGGCCGGGGAAGAGCAAACCCTGCTGGACGCCGCGTTAATGCTGAAGGCTGCCTTGGCTGACACCAAAAAGAAGTACCCGACACTGATCGGTGACCGCTTGCTGGTGCTGGCCGCGATGAATCTGTGTTCCCAGCAGATCGAAATGCAGAAACAGCACAAGCAGGAACTCGACCGTTACCAAGAGCAAGTCAGCGCCACGGTTGAAGTGATCTCCAAGACGATCAATCAGGCCTGATCGGCTTTGCACACAACCAAAGAATAAATTGTCGTTTGTGTTGTATACAATCGGCACGGCTGTTGCAGTGTTTCAGCCTCTTATTCTTTGGGGGTGCTCCATGCAGTTCTGGCGACGCAGTATTCAATGGCAGTTGATCCTGAGCATGGGCACCGCCCTGCTGGTCAGTATTCTGATCGTGGTTGGCATTTATACCCTCGTGGTCAACCGTCTCGCCGAGCGCTATCTGGTCGAACAAGCGCTACCGTCGAGCATCGAAGCGATGCGCAACGACATCGAACGAATCCTCGTTCAACCTCTTACCGCCGCCAAGGACATCGCCAGCAACAGCATGGTGCGCGACTGGTTGGCCGGGGGCGAAAACAGCGCTCAGACCGCCACGTTCGTGGAGTATCTGGAAGGCATTCGCGCCGAGCACAAAGCCTTTACCGCGCTGATCGTCGGCACCGCTTCAAACCACTACTTCACCGAAAAAGGCCTGGACCGGACCCTCAGCCGCTCCAACCCCAAAGACGCCTGGTTCTATTCATTCCTCGACAGCAACCAGCCGCGCACCCTCAATATCGACAATGACACCGCGACCGGAGAGTTGGCGCTGTTCATCGACCTCAAGGTCGAGCAAGCCGGCAAAGTCGTGGGCGTTGCCGGGCTTGGCCTGAGCATGAAAGAGCTGTCGGAGCTGATCCACAACTTCAACTTCGGTGAGCGCGGCAAGGTCTATCTCGTGCGTTCCGACGGTTTGATCCAGGTTCACCCCGAAGCGCAATTCAGCGGCAAACGCTCCTTGGCCGAACAGATTGGCGCCACGGCAGCGCAAGCCGTCATGGGCCAACAAGCTGCCACCCACAGCAGCTTCGATCGCGATGGCGAAGATTATCTGGCGTTAAGCCTGCCGTTACGGGACTTGGGCTGGACCCTGGTGGCCGAAGTGCCACAGTCGCAGATTTACGCCGAAGCCCGCCGCGCGATGTGGATGAGCAGCGGCATCGGCCTGGCGGTGGCGCTGGTTTGCCTGATGCTGGTGGTGTTGTTGGCCCGTGGATTGGTGCGGCCGATCCGTCAGGTAACAGCGGCACTGGTAGCCATCGGTAGCGGTGGTGGAGATTTGACCCACAGGTTAGATTCCAGTCGCGCCGATGAGCTGGGTGACCTGGCTCGCGGCTTCAATCGATTCCTGGAAAGCCAGCGCGAGATGATCGGCGAAGTGCTGACCACCAGCGAGCGTTTACGCACGGCAGTCGGCCAGGTGGCTCGGGTGGTGGACAACACCGCCGAGCGTTCCGGTCGTCAGCAGGAAATGACCGACATGGTCGCCACCGCCGTCCACGAAATGGGCCTGACCGTGCAGGAAATCGCCCAGAATGCCGGCAACGCTGCCGTGGCTTCGCAAACCGCCCGGGATGAGGCGATGCAGGCGCGGGAAGTGGTGGGCGGGTCGATCCGGCATATTGAAAGCATGTCCGATGAGATTGGCCTCGCTGCCAGTGCGGTGGGCGAGTTGGCCCATCAGGTGGCGTCCATCGATCAGGTGTTGGCAGTGATTCGCGGGATTTCCGAGCAGACCAATTTGCTCGCGCTCAACGCGGCCATCGAAGCGGCGCGGGCCGGGGACATGGGCCGTGGGTTTGCCGTGGTGGCGGATGAGGTGCGGACATTGGCGCGGCGGACGCAGTCGTCGACTGATGAGATTCAACAGATGATTGGCAGCCTCAAACAAGGCGCGGAAAACGCGGTGTCATCGATGCATTCCGGGCAAGCGGCGACCGGCACGGGCGTCGAGTCGAGCCAGCGGACCGGGGTGTCGTTGACGGCGATTACCGGGCAGGTGGAGCGCATCAGCGACATGAACCATCAGGTGGCGGCGGCGACGGAAGAGCAGTCGGCGGTGACGGAAGAGATTAACCGGAACGTGCAGGGGATTTCTGATTTGGCCCGTGCCACCGCGGGGGAGGTCAGGGCTTGTCGCGAGGATTGTCAGACGTTGCAGCGGTTGGCCGATGATTTGGCGCGGCAGATGGGTAGCTTCAAACTGAGCTGACGCCATCGCGAGCAGGCTCACTCCTACAGTTGATCGCATTTCAACTGTAGGAGTGAGCCTGCTCGCGATTGGTTTTCAGCTATGCCAAAGATTCAGGATCAGAACCACTCATCCTGCATGTTCAGGCACACATCATCCCGAGCCTCAAGAATCGCCAATTCATGATGGCAACCCGGCACTTCCCACGTCAGAAAATACCGCGCCGCCTGCAGCTTGCCTTTATAGAAGCTCACATCCGCGACATTCCCTTTGGCCAACCCTTCCTCAGCGCGAATCGCCTGCTCCAACCAGCGCCAGCCAATCACCGTGTGCCCGAACACTTTCAGGTACAGCGCCGAGTTCGCCAGGCTGCTATTGACCTTGCCTTGCCCCAGATCCGTCAGCAAACCAATGGTCACCACTTGCAGGCGCGCCACCAATTTCTCCAGCGGCTCACGCAACGCGGTTAACGATTCATACGCTTGTGCGCGCTCGGCAGTATCGGCAATCAGACGGATCAATTGCTTGAGCCCCGCGCCACCGTTCTGGGCCAGTTTGCGGCCCAGCAAGTCCAGCGATTGAATGCCGTGAGTCCCTTCGTGGATCGGGTTCAGGCGGTTGTCGCGGTAATACTGCTCCACCGGGTATTCGCGGGTGTAGCCATGGCCGCCGAGTATCTGGATCGCCAGTTCGTTGGCCTTCAGGCAAAATTCCGACGGCCAGGATTTGACGATTGGTGTCAGCAAATCCAGCAGTTCATGGGCCTGTTTGCGCTCGGCTTCAGTCTCAAGGGTCGTGGTGTCGTCAAACAGTCGCGCCGCGTATAACCCGAGGTCGAACGAGCCTTCGACGTAGGCTTTCTGGGTCAGCAACATGCGTTTGACGTCGGCGTGCTGAATGATCGCCACTGGCGCGGTATTCGGGTCCTTGCTGTCCGGCACGCGACCTTGCGGACGCTCGCGGGCGTACTCCAAAGAATACAAATACCCGGCGTAACCGAGCATCACCGCGCCCATGCCGACGCCGATCCGTGCCTCGTTCATCATCTGGAACATGTAGCTCAGGCCGTGGTGCGGCTTGCCTACCAGATACCCGACACACTCACCGTTATCGCCGAAATTCAGCGCAGTGGAGGTGGTGCCGCGCCAGCCCATCTTGTGAAACAAGCCGGCCAGCAGCACGTCGTTACGTTTGCCCTGGCTGCCGTCATCGTTGACCAGAAACTTGGGCACGATGAACAGCGAAATCCCTTTCACCCCGGCCGGTGCATCCGGCAGCTTGGCCAGCACCATGTGCACGATGTTTTCCGATAGCGGGTGATCACCACCAGAGATAAAGATCTTGTTGCCCTTGAGTCGATAGGTGCCGTCAGAAGCAGGTTCTGCGCGGGTACGAATATCCGACAGCGATGAGCCGGCATGCGGTTCGGTCAGCGCCATGGTGCCGAAGAAGCGACCGTCGATCATCGGTTGCAGGAAGCGCTGTTTCTGCTCCTCGGTGCCGAAACTTTCGATCAGGTTCGCCGCGCCCATGGTCAGGAACGGATAAGAGGTCGACGCCGCGTTGGCCGATTGAAAATGTGCGAAGCAGGCTTGGGACAACAGCGTAGGAAGTTGCATGCCGCCCGCATCGAAACTGCGCGCAGCGTTGAGGAAACCGGCTTCAAGGAAGGCATCCACCGCCGGTTTCACCTCCGGAATCAGAATCGCCTGACCGTCCTCATAGCGCGGCTCATTCTCGTCGCCCTTGCGATTGTGCGGAGCGAAGAACTTCTCGGCGATGTAGCGGGCGGTGCCAATGGCAGCATCGAAGGTCTCGCGGTTGTGCTCGGCGAAACGCTCACGCTGGGTCAGGCCCTCGGCATCAAGGACTTCATACAGCTCGAAAGCCAGATTGCGGGAACTGAGCAACGTCTCGGACATGGCGGCCTACCTTTTTTTTGGAATGGGCCGAGTCTAGGCGTGGGGGTAGAGGCTGAACAGGATGATTGATGAGCGTGATGGTGGAGCAGAGCACGGACTTACCAGACACCCCAAAACAACTGTAGGAGTGAGCCTGCTCGCGATAGCGGCGTGTCATCCGAAACATGTATTGGATGACACGCCGCTATCGCGAGCAGGCTCACTCCTACAAGGGATTTGATTGCCAGGCAACCATTGCGGTTGCCTGGCTTACAGCGTGTTAACCGATCGTCATCAAACTTGCATTACCACCCGCCGCAGCAGTGTTAACGCTCAACGCCCGCTCGATCACCAGACGCTCCAGCGCAATGTTGGTCTCGCCTTGCGACAAACCGTGAACCCCGACAATCGCGCCGGCACGCTTGGCCACTTGCTGGCAGACCGCACGCAGCTGATCGGAATGGCCGTGATGCAGAACCGCATCAAACAGCACTTCGTCCTTGCTCCAGTCGGAAACCAGCTTGATCTTCGCCTGAACTTCCTTTGGCAGACGTGCGAACACGGCCTTGGTCAATTCAGCTTCCGGCCATACCGCCGAACCGCCGACGGCCAATACCGCCGCCAGTTGCGTCAGCAAGTCGCCTTCAACTTCCGCCAGGCACAGCACGTGTTCGCGTGGCAGGATGGCGTAGCTGTTGCGTTCGCCAGTCGGGCCCGCCAGAACACGGGTGATCCCGCTTTGCGATTGCGCCGAGAACTGCGCGCACAGGGTGTTCAGGTCGGCAAACTTGTTGCTGTCAGCCCAGGCTTGCAGAGCCTTCAGCGGTTTGCTCATGGCATCACGCAGACGAACATCCGGTGCCGTGATGGCATCACCGCGAGCGAAGGATTGTTCGATCGCACCGGTAGGACGCGTCGACAGCAGACGGTAAAGGTACAACGGACCACCGGCTTTCGGGCCGGTACCCGACAGACCTTCGCCACCGAACGGCTGCACGCCGACCACGGCACCCACGATGTTGCGGTTCACGTAGACGTTACCGGCGTTGACGTTATCGATCACCTTGGCGATGGTCTCGTCGATGCGAGTATGCACACCCAAGGTCAGGCCGTAGCCGGAAGCGTTGATCTGACCGATCAGCTGATCGATGTCTTTACGCTTGTAGCGAACCACATGCAGCACCGGCCCGAAGATCTCCCGTTGCAGCTCGTCGAAGCTTTCCAGTTCGATCAACGTCGGCATCACGAAGGTGCCGCGTTTGACTTCTTCGGTGTTGGCAATGGCCACCTGGTACACGCTGCGACCTTTGTCGCGCATGGCCTGGATGTGCTTCTCAATGCCGGCCTTGGCTTCAGCGTCGATCACCGGGCCGATGTCCACGGACAGGCGCTCAGGGTTGCCGAGACGGCATTCAGCCATGGCACCTTTAAGCATTTCGATGACACGGTCAGCGGAATCTTCCTGCAGGCACAGCACCCGCAGCGCCGAGCAACGTTGGCCGGCGCTGTCGAAGGCCGACGACACCACGTCGATCACAACTTGTTCGGTCAGTGCCGAGGAGTCGACGATCATTGCGTTCTGGCCACCGGTTTCGGCGATCAGCGGAATCGGGCGACCCTGTGCATCCAGACGACCCGCTACGTTGCGTTGCAGCAAACGAGCAACTTCGGTGGAACCGGTGAACATCACGCCTTTGACCCGATCGTCACCGACCAGACGAGCGCCAACGGTTTCGCCACGGCCCGGCAACAGTTGCAGCACGCCTTCCGGAATCCCGGCTTCGAGCAGCAAGCGCACGGCTTGAGCCGCCACCAGCGGGGTTTGTTCCGCAGGCTTGGCCAGTACCGGGTTACCGGCGGCCAGTGCCGCAGCGACTTGGCCGCTGAAAATTGCCAGCGGGAAGTTCCACGGGCTGATGCACACCACCGGACCCAATGGGCGGTGGGCGTCGTTGGTGAAATCGTTGCGCGCCTGCACCGCGTAATAACGCAGGAAGTCCACGGCTTCACGCACTTCGGCGATGGCGTTGGCGAAGGTCTTGCCGGCTTCGCGAGCCAGCAGGCCCATCAGCGGCTGGATCTCGCCTTCCATCAAATCGGCGGCACGTTCCAGAATCGCGGCACGTTCGGCGGGCGGGGTGGCCTGCCAGATCGGCGCAGCGTTCAGGGCGCACTGGATCGCGTTGTCGACGTCTTCGACGGTCGCTTCCTGTACATGGCCGACCACGTCACGCAGATCGGACGGGTTGAGGACTGGCGCAGGGGTTTCAGTGCTGGAGGCGCAACCGAGCATCGGCGCGGCTTTCCAGTGGTTATGAGCGGTCGCCAGCAGTGCGCAGGACAGCGAAGCCAGACGATGTTCGTTGGCCATGTCGATGCCGCTGGAGTTGGCGCGCTCGGCACCATAAAGATCACGCGGCAGCGGAATACGCGGGTGCGGCAGGCCGAAGCCGCCTTCCAGCGTCGCCATCTGCTCGATGCTGGCCACCGGATCGGCCACCAGCGCCTGAATCGAGATGGACTGATCGGCGATCTGGTTGACGAACGAGGTGTTCGCGCCGTTTTCCAGCAGACGACGTACCAGGTACGCCAGCAGTGTTTCGTGAGTACCGACCGGTGCGTACACGCGGCACGGACGGTTCAGCTTGCCTTCAGAAACTTTACCTACAACCTGTTCGTACAGCGGTTCGCCCATGCCGTGCAGGCACTGGAACTCATACTGACCGGGGTAATAGTTCTGACCGGCGATGTGGTAAATGGCCGACAGGGTGTGGGCGTTGTGCGTGGCGAACTGCGGGTAGATGACTTCCGGTACCGACAGCAGCTTGCGTGCGCAAGCGATGTAGGAAACGTCGGTGTACACCTTGCGGGTGTACACCGGATAGCCTTCCAGGCCTTCGACCTGGGCGCGTTTGATTTCGCTGTCCCAGTACGCGCCTTTCACCAGTCGGATCATCAGGCGATGACGGCTGCGGCGAGCCAGGTCAATCACGTAGTCGATCACATACGGGCAACGCTTCTGATAAGCCTGGATCACGAAACCGATGCCGTTCCAGCCGGTCAGTTGCGGCTCGAAGCACAGGCGCTCCAGCAGATCCAGCGACAATTCGAGGCGGTCAGCTTCTTCGGCGTCGATGTTCAGGCCGATGTCGTATTGCTTGGCCAGCAGGGTCAGCGACAGCAGGCGCGGGTACAGCTCGTCCATCACGCGCTCGTACTGCGCACGGCTGTAACGCGGGTGCAGGGCCGAGAGCTTGATGGAGATGCCCGGGCCTTCATAAATCCCACGACCGTGGGACGCTTTGCCGATCGAGTGAATGGCTTGTTCGTACGAGGCCAGGTACTTCTGGGCATCGTGCTCGGTGAGTGCGGCTTCACCCAGCATGTCGTAGGAATAGCGGAAGCCTTTGGCTTCGAATTTGCTGGCGTTGGCCAGGGCTTCGGCGATGGTTTCGCCGGTCACGAACTGCTCGCCCATCAGGCGCATGGCCATGTCGACGCCCTTGCGGATCATCGGCTCGCCGCTCTTGCCGATGATGCGGCTCAAGGACGAAGTCAGGCCGGCTTCGTTGTGGGTGGCGACCAGTTTGCCGGTCAGCAGCAAGCCCCACGTGGCAGCGTTGACGAACAGCGACGGGCTGTTGCCCAAGTGCGGGTGCCAGTTGCCGGTGCTGATCTTGTCGCGGATAAGCGCGTCACGAGTGCCTTTGTCCGGAATACGCAGCAGCGCTTCGGCCAGGCACATCAGTGCCACGCCTTCCTGGGACGACAGGGAAAATTCCTGCAACAGGCCCTGAACAATCCCGGCACGGCCGCCGGCGCTCTTCTGATTGCGCAGTTTTTCGGCAATCGAGGAGGCGAGCTTGTTGGTGGCTTCGGCCATCGCCGCAGGCAGACGCGCCTGCTCGATCAGCATTGGCACCACTTCAGGTTCCGGGCGACGGTAAGCGGCGGTGATCGAGGCGCGCAGCACCGATTGCGGCAGGATGCTTTCGGCGAATTCGAGGAAGCATTGGTGCGCGTGGTCGGCATGGACTTCGCCGGCGTCGTCAGCATCTTTGCTGATCAAGCCGCTCAGCTCGGTCAGGGTTGCACCACCCTCGAGTTTTTCCAGGTAATTGAAAATTGCCTGCTTGATCAGCCAGTGCGGCGTGCGATCAATCGAGGTCGCGGCAGCCTTGAGGCGCTCGCGGGTCGGGTCGTCAAGTTTGACCCCAAGGGTGGTGGTAGCCATATTTTTATCCTCATGTTTGCCACGACCGCGTGGCATCAGCTGGCGGCAAGATTAGCCGTGCAACCGTCGAGGTGCAACCGGGTGCAACCCTTTTTTTGTCGGAATTATAAGCAGCTCGTCAGGAATTAATTTCCGGTACGAACGTACCGCTCCTGCTTGGTGCTTTTGCTTCTAGCAAACCGCTGGAACTGCGCTAAAAGGGAGCAAAAACAGGGTTTTTCCGGATAAATCCGACTAGGTGCAACTTATTCTCGCGAAACTGGTTGCACCTTATTTGCTTTGTTGAATAGCATTCGCGCCCAAGGTGCAACCGGTCAAAAAAGACAGGTGCACCGGCTGATGGCTTTCCTGGGGAAACATCAGTCATAAATGCGCGGGATCCCGGATCGTCTGTCAAACGTCGTCGTTTGCGCGCGGTTCACCAGCCGCCGCTACATAAAAACAAAGCCAGGGCGTAACTTAATGAGCGTAAGCAATCCAACACTGATCACGTTCGTGATCTACATCGCAGCAATGGTGCTGATCGGCTTCATGGCCTATCGCTCCACCAACAACCTTTCTGACTACATTCTGGGCGGTCGCAGCCTGGGCAGCGTCGTGACTGCATTGTCCGCCGGTGCTTCCGACATGAGCGGCTGGTTGTTGATGGGCCTGCCGGGCGCTATCTACATGTCCGGTCTCTCCGAAAGCTGGATCGCCATCGGTCTGATCATCGGTGCTTACCTGAACTGGCTGTTCGTCGCCGGCCGTCTGCGTGTGCAGACCGAGCACAACGGCGATGCGCTGACCCTGCCGGATTACTTCTCCAGCCGTTTCGAAGACAAAAGCGGCCTGCTGCGGATCATCTCCGCGGTCGTGATCCTGGTGTTCTTCACCATTTACTGCGCATCCGGCATCGTGGCTGGCGCCCGTCTGTTCGAAAGCACCTTCGGCATGTCCTACGAGACTGCACTGTGGGCCGGTGCTGCAGCGACGATTGCCTACACCTTCGTCGGCGGTTTCCTGGCAGTGAGCTGGACTGACACCGTACAAGCCACGCTGATGATCTTCGCCCTGTTGCTGACGCCGATCATCGTGCTGCTGGCCACCGGCGGCGTCGACACAACGTTCCTGGCCATCGAAGCGCAAGATCCAAGCAACTTCGACATGCTGAAAAACACCACCTTCATCGGCATCATCTCGCTGATGGGCTGGGGCCTGGGCTACTTCGGCCAGCCGCACATCCTCGCGCGTTTCATGGCGGCGGATTCGGTCAAGTCGATCGCTAACGCTCGCCGTATTTCCATGACCTGGATGATCCTGTGCCTGGGCGGCACTGTTGCGGTAGGTTTCTTTGGTATCGCGTACTTCTCGGCGCACCCTGAAGTGGCCGGTCCTGTGACCGAAAACCACGAGCGTGTGTTCATCGAACTGGCGAAAATCCTGTTCAACCCATGGATTGCCGGTGTACTGCTGTCGGCCATTCTGGCTGCCGTCATGAGCACCCTGAGCTGCCAGTTGCTGGTGTGCTCGAGCGCCCTGACCGAAGACTTCTACAAAACCTTCCTGCGTAAAACCGCTTCCCAGGTGGAACTGGTCTGGGTCGGCCGCGCCATGGTGCTGCTGGTTGCCTTGATCGCCATCGCGTTGGCCGCTAACCCGGAAAACCGCGTACTGGGTCTGGTCAGCTACGCCTGGGCCGGTTTCGGTGCCGCATTCGGTCCGGTAGTCCTGATCTCCGTAATCTGGAAAGACATGACCCGCAACGGCGCACTGGCTGGCATCCTGGTCGGCGCGATCACCGTGATCGTGTGGAAACACTTCGAACTGCTGGGCCTGTACGAAATCATCCCTGGTTTCATCTTCGCCAGCCTGGCGATCTACTTCGTCAGCAAACTGGGCGAGCCTACTAAAGGCATGCTTCAGCGCTTCGCCGCTGCCGAGGCAGATTTCCGTCTGAACAAGTGATCGGGATGAGCTGATGCTCTGACCTTTCGCCGAACATGAAAACGGCCCGCTTCCATTTGGAGGCGGGCCGTTTTTTTTGCCTACGCAAATCTCGAATCCCTGTGCATACCCCTGTGGGAGCGAGCTTGCTCGCGATAGCGGTAGATCATTCAACATCAATGTGGACTGACCTGACGCCATCGCGAGCAAGCTCGCTCCCACAGGGTTTGGTGGTGGTTTTGAAGGAGATGTCTGTAGCCAAACACACTTATTTTTGAAGGGCAATTCTCTAAAAAAGTAGGGCAAATCTGATTTCCCTGTCCCTCCATAAATACCCCTTGTCGCTCATGCAGAATCGCCCGCCTTCATTCTGCAGAGACACATCGGATGTTCGCTCCTGCCAATCAACCGCGTTTCACGCTGACGATCGACGGCGTCCAGAATGAGCTCAAGGTGCTTGAGTTCACGGGCAAGGAAGCCATCAGCCAGCCCTACCGTTTTGACCTGGAACTGGTCAGCGAACGGCCCGACATCGAACTCGAAAGCCTGCTGCATCGTCAGGCCTTTCTGAGTTTTGATGCGCAGGGTTCCGGCATTCATGGTCAGATTTTTCGCGTCGGTCAAAGCGATTCCGGCCAACGTCTGACGGGCTACCAAATCAGCCTCGTACCGCGACTGGCCTACCTCGGTCAGCGCATCAACCAGCGAATTTTCCAGCACAAAAACGTGCCGGCGATCATCACGCAGGTCCTCAAGGACCACGGTATCCAGCGCGATGCCTTCGAGTTCCGGCTCGGCAGCGACTACGCACCTCGCGAGTACTGCGTGCAGTACGCCGAAAGCGATCTGGCGTTCATCCAGCGGCTGTGTGCCGAGATCGGCATTCACTACCACTTTCAGCACAGCCTCGACGGGCACATGTTGGTATTTGGTGATGATCAGACGGTTTTCCCTCGTCTGCCCGAGCCGACGCTATACCTGCCGGGCAGCGGAATGGCGGCGGATGCGCCGGCCATCAAACGTTTCAACGTGCGACTGGAAACCCGGACGACAGCGGTAACCCGTCGCGACTACGACTTCAAAAAACCTCACCTGCAACTTGAAAGCCGCCTCGACAGTGAGCTGCGACCGGTGCTCGAGGATTACCACTTCCCTGGCCAATTCACCGATCGCGAACTCGGCAAGCATCTGGCCCAACGAGCACTCGAACGGCACAACGCCGACTTCCGTCAGGCCGAAGGTCGTGGCGACGAATCGGCTTTGGTCAGCGGGCACTTCCTACACCTGGCCGAACACCCGCGTCAGGCATGGAATGACCTGTGGTTGATCACCGAAATTGAACACCGCGGTCGCCAGCCACAAGTGCTGGAAGAGTCGGTCACCAGCGACGGCCCGGATGATTTCCAGGGCTATCGCAATACCTTTCTGGCAATACCGTGGGACGTTTCGTTTCGTCCACCGCTCGGGCCGGAAAAACCACGCATGCTCGGCTATCAACCCGCCGTGGTCACCGGCCCGATCGACAGCGAAATCCATTGCGACGAGTTCGGTCGGGTCAAGGTTCAGCTCGCCTGGGACCGTGACGGTCAGCTCGATGAACACTCCAGTTGCTGGCTGCGCGTCGCCACCGGCTGGGCGCACGACCGTTATGGCAGCGTGATGATCCCGCGAGTCGGCATGGAAGTGCTGGTGGGATTCGTCGACGCCGATGCCGACAAACCGCTGGTGATGGGTTGCCTGCCAAACGCCGCAACTCCGGTGCCGCTGGATCTGCCCGCCGACAAAACCCGCAGCATCTTCCGCAGCCAGAGCAGTCCCGGTGGCGGCGGTTACAACGAATTGCGCATCGAAGATCGCAAAGGCGCCGAGGAAATCTACCTGCGCGCCCAGCGAAACTGGACCCAGCACGTACTGAATGATCAACAGGTGCAGGTCGATAACGCCCGCAGCATCGTCGTCACCGGCACCGCTCGCCATGAGCTGAAGGCCGACGAGCAACGCATCACCCATGGCCAGCGCCAGACCGAAGTGAAGCTGGATGATCACCTGGTGGTGGTCGGTGACCGACACATTCGCGTGAGCAGCCAGGCGCTGAATGCCAGTCAACAATTCCATGTCAGCGCCGGTCAGCAAGTGGTGATCGACGGCGGGGCTAGCGCGACGATTCAGGCGGGCGGGCAGTGGATCAATATTGGTCCCGGCGGGATTTTCAGCAGCGTACCGATTCAGGTGGGGGGCGCGTTGATGCCAGCCATGGCAGCTGCGCCGGCCTTGCCGGATACGCCATTGAAACTCGCCGCCGCCCCGGCGGCGCTGCTCAGCGCGGCGCAGATCATGAGCCTGAAAGGTGATGCGCCGTTCTGTGAAGAGTGCGAGCGCTGCAAGGACGGTGTCTGTGCAGTCTGATCGCATGTCACCTCATGACTGGCTGGAGAGTCAGCCGCTTAAACCGTCGGAACGGTTGTTCGCCATTTTCAGCAATGCGAGTGCCGCTGAACCGTTCAAAGCCTGGCAGCAGTCGGTCACCGCTCAAGCACCCAGTCCGATCTGGGCCGACACCGCTTACGCCGAGTGGGAACCGGTAATGCCCTATGTCGGAATCGTCGCCGCTGGCAGTGAGTTTCTGGAATGGATCGCCACAACCGAGTCTGGCGACTGGGGTTGGCTGGCGGTTTCTACTGCCTCTCGAGAAGTGCTGGTCGAGCATTTGCGCAGCCTTACCCAAGTCCTCCTGCCCAACGGTAATGCGGTGTTTTTTCGCTTTTGGGATGGGCGTTATTTGCTGTCGATCCTTCAGTCTGCCGAGGTTAACGCTACGCAGTTAATGCCTGTGATCGGGCGCTGTTTGATCAATGGCCAGCCGCTCGAAATCGGTGGTAATGCGCTGAAAACCTCCCGCTTGTTTCCGTGGTGGGAGGTTTCTGCATCGCTGCTTAAACACCTCGCCTCGGAGTCCGCGACAACCCGCATCAACAACTTGCTGAAGTGGTTGAGTGAAGACCGCCCTGATCTCTATGAGGCGTTTTCCATGAGCGTTTTGCGTCACAAGGTCGCGATCTTTCTTGAGACACCGGACCTGCCGCAAGCACCCAAAACAGCCTTGGTGGACTACCTGATGGCGGAGCTGAACTGATGGATCAGATTGTGCGTATCGAGCAGGAGCTCGACAGTTTTCCAGACACCCTTTCAATCTACCGTGAACAGCTGAAGCATTGGTTCAGCCGGGCGGCGGACAAGGCCAGTCATGCGGCTGATTTGCCTTCGTTGATGGGGATGGAACGGATCATTCGTTTCGGCAATTCCAGCACCGTCGTGAGCAGCAGCGATGAGGATTTTTCCTCTACCGTCGTGCAGTGCCCAAAGGGTGGAAAACTAGAGATCGAGAGCAAGTTTGAATCGGTTTATGACATCCCCGTGGGGAATATTCAGGTTGATGTGATTGCGCTTGAGAGCGGCGAAACGACGCTTGTCACGCTTGATGAAAATGGCAAAGGGACGTTCAAGGGGGAAGAGGGCAAGTTCTACCGCATTCACGTCCATAACGAAGTAACTCCGCAGCAAGTCGATGACCTTTTCTCTTCCTACAACGGCCTGACGACGGAACTTGAGAAATGGCTGCGTGATGAATGGAAGACGTTTAAACCGAAGTGGTCGGAATCTTCTTCGGTTGCTGTAGGCAATGGAATGCTCGCGGGAAGTTGGGCGACAATCGAGGGCGTGTGGGACGGCATCGGCCTGCTTTCGGACATCCTCAAGGATCCCGGGAAGTTTGGTGAGCGGTTGGGCGAGAGCGCCACAGAGCTGAAGAACCTCGCGGAAACCGCCCCCGATGTCATGGAAAAAGCCCAACTGCTGGCCAGTGACGAAGCGGCGCTGTGCCTACTGTTACGCACCGCCAGCCTCTGGTTGGACATGCTGCCGCCCGGCGAGATCGCCGGCAAAACCGCCGAAGCCGTGTCGACGGTGGTGGTGCAGCTGTTGATCGACATCCTGATTGGCATCGTTCTGACGTTCGCTGCAGCAGGGGCCGGTATCGCCTATTTGACGATGCGGCTGGCTAATCGAGCTGCGCAATTACTCAGCGCTGTTCTGCGCCTCGTCAAAGCGATTTTCACGATCATCAATGGCTTCATCAGCTACGTCGACCGCTACAAAAAAGTCGCCGCACGCGGTGTTGCTGCGGGTCTGAAAAAAGGCCGGATGCAACTGCGCTGGGATGCCAAGCGCAATACCACGCTCAAGCAAAACGAACACCACGACAACGTCCCGGATCAGGCGAAAAACCCCAACGGCGACAGCGCCGATTCCGTTGATAAAACCGCCACCAACAAATGCCCGGTGTCGATGGTCACCGGCGAAGAACTACTGACCCTCACCGACGGTTCGCTGGACGGCATCCTGCCGTTCGACTTCATCCGGCTCTATCGCACCAGCGCCGCTGAGATTGATGCCGGCCTCGGTTTCGGCTGGAGTCACAGCCTCGCCCACCAACTGGAAATCGACGGCGATCACGTCATCTGGATCGACCACGAAAACCGCCGTACGACCTTTCCGCTACCGAATATCGAGCGCCCGACGATTCACAACAGTCTGTCGCGGGCAGCGATTTATCTGAGTGACGAGCCGGAAGAACTGATCCTCGCCCAGGCTGGCGACGACGCGCGGTTCTATCACTTTAATAACGGTCGGCTGACAACGATCAGCGACGCTTACGACAATCGCCTGCGCATCACCCGCGACCGGCAAGACCGCATCAGGCGCCTCGACAATGGCGCCGGCCGTGCCTTGCGATTGCGCTATGACCGCAGCCATTTGGTCGCCGTCGACTATCAGGTTTTTGTCCCGGCCCAGACCCTCGACGAGGCTTGGCACACCGAGCAGACGCTGGTCAGTTACAGCTACGACGAACGCGATCAACTGATCGAAGCGACCAATGCCGCCGGCGAAAGCGAACGCTACGACTACGACGAGCAGCACGTCATCCTGCAGCGGCAACTGACCGGTGGGGCGAGTTTCTTCTGGGAGTGGGAAAGGTCCGGCAAGGCAGCCCGATGTGTCCGGCATTGGGCGTCGTTTGCGCAGATCGACGCGCGTTATGTCTGGGATGACACGGGCAGCGTCATCGTCCAGAACATCGATGGCAGCGAAGAGGTTTACGTCCACGACGACCGGGCGCGGCTGGTGCGCAAGGTCGAGCTGGACGGCGGCGAACACCTCAAGGCTTACGACGACAACGGTCGGCTGATTGCCGAGCAGGATCCGCTCGGTGCCGTCACTGAGTACCGCTACGACGAAGTCGGACGATTGGTTGCACTGATTCCGCCGGAAGACGAGCCGACGGCCTACGAATATCGCAACGGTTTCCTGCACGCGCGGTACCGCGGTAAAGCGGTGTGGAAATATCAGCGCAATGCGCAAGGCGACATCACCGAAGCGACCGACCCCGACGGCCATGTCAGCCACTATCACTACGACGCAAAAGGTCAGTTGCTGTCGATCCGTTACCCGGACACCAGTCGGCATGTGTTCGTTTGGAACGCCTTGGGGCAACTGCTCGAAGAGACCTTGCCGGACGGCGGTCAGCGGCGGTTTTCCTACGACGCACTGGGGCGGCAGATTACCCGTCAGGACGAACACGACGCCGTCACCCAGTACCACTGGGATGCCGTCGGCCGACTGATCCAGACGACGCTTCCTACCGGCGCCAGCCGCGCCTTCAGCTACAACGCCTACGGCAAGATCACCGCCGAACGCGATGAACTGGGTCGCGTCACCCGCTACGAATACGTCGACGATCTGCACCTGGTCAGCCGCCGCCTCAATGCCGACGACACCCAGCTGAAGTACCGCTACGACAATGCGCAGCTGTTGCTCACGGAAATCGAAAACGAATCCGGCGAAAAATATCTCCTGGACTACACGGCCAATGGCTTGATCCGACAGGAAACCGGCTTCGACGGCCAACGCACGGCGTACGCCTACGACCTCAACGGCCAGCTGCTGGAGAAAACCGAGTTCGGCGAGGACGGTTCGCAGCTGGTTACGGCTTATGAACGAGACTCGGCGGGACGGTTGCTGGTCAAAACCCTGCCAGACGGCATCAAGGTTGAATACCGCTACGACAGCCTCGGCCGGTTGGTCAGCGTCGATGACGGCCACGATCACCCACTGGAGTTCGAATACGACCAGCAAGACCGGCTGATCACCGAACACCAAGGCTGGGGCACGCTGCGTTATGGCTATGACGCCTGCGGCCAACTCAATCGCCTGCGTCTGCCGGACGGCAGCAAACTCGATTACCACCACGCCAAAGGCGGCGCGCTGACGGCCATCGACCTCAACGGCGCGCGGCTCACCACTCACCAATTCGCCTTCGGCCGCGAGCAGCAACGCCAGCAGGGGCAACTGCTCAGCGAATATGCCTACGACGATCAGGGCCGATTGAAGGCCCACGCTGTCAGTCAACAGCACCAAACGCTGTATCGCCGCGACTATGCCTACAGCGCCAACGGCAATCTCGACAGCATCGCCGACACCCGTCACGGCCAACGCAATTACCAATACGACCCGCTCAACCGCCTGACCCGCGTCCGCCACACCCGCGACGACCCACCGGAAAGCTTCGCCCACGACCCCGCTGGCAACCTGGTGATGCAGGATCGCCCCGGCGCCGCGACCGTCAAAGGCAACCGTCTGCTCATGCAAGGCGATCGCCACTATGACTACGACGCCTTCGGCAACCTCATCCGCGAACGCCGCGGAACAGCGCAAAAACTCGTCACCGAATACCGCTACGACTGCCAACACCGCTTGGTCGGCGTCACGATGCCGGACGGTCGCTACTCAAGCTACCGCTACGACGCCTTCGGCCGCCGCATCAGCAAAACCGTCGACGGCAAAACCACCGAGTTCTTCTGGCAAGGCGACCACCTCATCGCCGAAAGCAGCCGCGAGCATTACCGCAGCTACGTTTACGAACCCGACAGCTTCCGCCCACTGGCCATGCTCGACGGCAAAGGCCCACGCCAGGCCTGCCCGTTCTACTACCAACTCGATCACCTCGGTACGCCGCAGGAACTGACGGATTACAGCGGCGAAATCGTCTGGTCGGCGAAGTACAACGCCTACGGCAAAGTCACTCGCCTTGCGTTCGGTGGAGGAGAGCAGCTCGAGCAATCGTTACGGTTTCAAGGGCAGTACTTCGATGCCGAGAGCGGCCTGCACTACAACCGGCATCGGTACTATGATCCAGAGTTTGGTCGGTATCTGACGCCTGATCCGATCAAGTTGGCGGGCGGGCTGAACCAGTACCAGTACACGCCGAATCCAACGGGGTGGGTTGATCCGTTGGGGTTGAGCGGGAATTGCCCGCCACCGAATAAGCCCCGGTGTGGGGCGCCGGATGATACGACTGGCGCTAAGGTTGATGAGGGTGAACCGGCGCTGCCGAAGCTGACGGGTGAACAGCGGCGGGCACGGATAGATGAGTTGGCTGAAGCGAATGCCAAGCGGCGGGTTTTAGAATGGGAGGATGAATACGACATGCATTCTGTGGCAAAACACAATCCCGAAATACCTGACAAAGCGTTAAAGCAGAGATCTATTGATGGCAGTCATCCAACAAAAAAAGGAAAAAAGGGACCGATAACGCCTAGTTCCCAGTTTAAAACCTGGTTGCTGCAATTTAATGCCATAAATGATGCTGTATCTAGAATGAATAGAAAGAATCCCTTGCCAACAGGGTATACCCCAGATGGAGATCCCGTTATTAGGAAGGAAATGCCTGGAGGAGGTAGGGGGTACAAACCTAACAAAAAGGATAGGAGTAACCCAAGATATATAGAGAGTCTTGATTATTCAGAGGTTAGATTTGATCAGATAAGTCTGAAGCCTTACACGGGCTTCCCAGATTAGGAGAAATGTGATGTTGATGTGGCCGAAATTCAATACTCCGTTTGAACCCACACTCTTTTATTGGTTGGGCGGGATATCTATATTTGATCGCGAAGAAACTTTAGGTGCTGCCTTGTGGGTTTACAATCCGAATGAACAGCATGATAGAGAGAAAGTTATAAAGAACTTCGTGTTGAGAAGATTCGATCATCTGACTTATCGGCACCGGTTTTTGCTATTCAAAATCTTAAAAGATTCATTGTCGCAATCAGAATTCGATTTTTCTACTCAGTTTGAAAGTAATTATGATGAAAGCACTTGTGTTGCATGGGATGAAACTCAAATAAATGATGCGCGTGGCTTTTTCGAGGATATATACAGATTGGCAAGCGAAGAGTGGAGGGAGGATCTTCACAAGGCCAGTCTCGAAGATCAGTCCAAATGGTGAGACTTTTATGTCTATAAGGTTGGGGTAAGGAATGTTGCGATGTCCATTTTTTGATGAGAAGTTTGATGCAGGGCTGATGTGGTTTATTGGTCGATTTAGTGTATATGATCGTGAAGAAACACTCGGTGTAGAACTTGAGGTTTATGACCCTAATGATGAGTTTGATAGGGCGGAGTTGATTAAAAAGTACGCATTGGATCTCGGGTGTCTATCTTATAGGCATAAACTTGTGTTGGTGGAGTCTCTGGCGGATAAACTGCGTGATCGAAATTATGATTTCCAAAGTTTGTTTGAAATAGATGAGGGCGAAGCATCAAGCTGGCCTCGTGGAGAGTGGTACGAATTAGAGAGCCCTCGGGAATTCCTTCTGCATGTCTACACGTTGGCGCAAGAGGTTTGGAAAGACGATCTGCTCACTGCGAGCTTGGAGGATCGAGCCGCTTGGTGAAGAAAGTAAACGTTGATCGCTGGCAGCGAAATTTCTGGGCAAGGTCGTCGGAAGTTTCCTTCAATCCGCGGCGGTTTCCATGAACTGGTGTGAAATGTTCTCCATCGATAGTCTCTGGTGGTCACTGAAAATTCAGTGGCAGGGTGTAGGAACCCTTCAATACTAGAGAGGACGCTTTGGCGTCGACACCTGAATTGCGGCCATCAACATGCGTCCGTAAGATCAGTTGCGGCGGCTGTGCGCGGGCACGCTTCGGCGTGGTCGAGTTTGCTCTGGTCTCGATATTCCTACCCCGCGTATAGCTGCCACCCAAGCCTGTAGGAAGGCCGATGGTAGCTCCACTTCTACCAGAGGTTTAAAAATGAAAAGTATTCATCCCGACCCACCCTACGTAAAACCAACCCCCCATCCCCAAAGCCGCTTCATGGCGCTCACCAGCAATTGCGACGACATGCCAACCCTGTTCGTCGACACCCAAGCGCCGCTGGATGTTTTGTATGACGCTGCCAACTACCGAATTCGTGCCGTCACCCAGGTGATGGAGAACTTGTCCATGCGCGGTTCGATCGAGTGTCAGTCCTTCATTCTTAGTGATTTTGCTTTGCTCTGTGCCATTCCGTTGCGGGATGGGTGTGATGTGCTGGATGTGTTAGGGCGACGATTGAAGGCTCGGCCTTCGGAGTAGCGCCGGGCGGCTTTTGTGGCGAGGGAGCTTGCTCCCGCTCGGCTGCGCAGCAGTCGTAAACCGGGCAGTGCAGTGTGTCAGGCATAACCGGATTGCAGGTTTTGGGGCTGCTTCGCAGCCCAACGGGGCGATGCGGCGTTCCGACAAGCCCCCTCGCCACAGGGTTTGTGTGATACCCGAAATAGGGGCTGGGATAGCCCGCTCGGCTGTGAGGTCCTGACGTTCGACGCCGTACAAGGTAAACTTCCCGCCCTTCGCAGGAGCAGCCATGAATTATCGTCACGCCTTCCATGCCGGCAATCACGCCGATGTGTTCAAACACCTGACTTTGACCCGCATCATCGCTTTGATGTCGCGCAAGGAGCAGCCGTTTGCCTATCTCGACACTCACGCCGGCATTGGTCTGTATGACCTGCAGGGTGATCAGGCGAGCCGTACCGGTGAGTACCTGGAAGGTATTGCACGTTTGTGGGATCAGCCGGATCTGCCGGCGTTGACCGCTGATTACATGAAGGTGCTGCATGACATGAACCCGGATGGCCAGTTGCGCTATTACCCGGGGTCACCGGAGTTGGCGCGGCGGCTGACGCGGCCGCAGGATCGGGTGATGCTCAACGAGAAACACCCGGAAGACGGGTTGCTGCTCAAGGACAACATGGCGGGTGACCGTCGGGTGAAGGTGCATCTGGGTGAAGGCTGGCATGTGCCGCGTGCGATGTTGCCGGTGCAGGAGAAGCGGGCGGTGATGTTGATTGATCCGCCGTTTGAACAGCTGGATGAGATGCAGCGCTGTGCGGCGTCGCTGAAAGAGGCGATTGGCCGGATGCGGCAGACCGTGGCGGCGATCTGGTATCCGGTGAAGGACCAGCGCATGTTGCGTCGTTTTTATCAGGACCTGGCGGGTACGGGCGCACCGAAGTTGTTGCGGGTCGAGTTGCTGGTGCATCCGTTGGATACGCCGAACAGTCTGAATGGCTCGGGGCTGGCGATTGCGAATCCGCCGTGGGGGCTGGAAGAGGAATTGCGTGAGTTGCTTCCGTGGTTGTCCAAGAAGCTTGGGCAGACTCAGGGTGGGTGGCAGATGGATTGGTTGATTGCCGAATAGGGTCAATCGACGAGCAAGATCAAAAGATCGCAGCCTCGTTTCACTCGACAGCTCCTACAGGGGAACGCATTTCTCTGTAGGAGCTGTCGAGTGAAACGAGGCTGCGATCTTTTGCTTTTTGGGGGGTTAAATCGGGCAGGTCACGCCGGTACCGCCAATCCCGCAATACCCTTCAGGGTTTTTCGCCAGGTATTGCTGGTGATAGGCCTCGGCGAAGTAGACCGTCGGGGCTTCGTCGATTTCAGTGGTGATCGTGCCTTTCCCAGCCTTGGTCAACTCAGCCTGGAACACTTGCTCGCTGTGCTTGGCGGCTGCCAACTGAGTCGGGTTGGTGGCGTAGATCACCGAGCGGTACTGCGTGCCGATGTCATTGCCCTGGCGCATGCCCTGAGTCGGGTTGTGCAGTTCCCAGAACATCTTCAGCAACTCTTCGTAGCTGACTTTTGCCGGCTCGTACACCACCAATACCACTTCGCTGTGGCCGGTCAGGCCGGAGCAGACTTCTTCATACGTCGGGTTCGGCGTAAAGCCGCCAGCGTAACCCACTACCGTACTGACCACGCCTTCGCGCTGCCAGAACTTGCGTTCCGCGCCCCAGAAGCAGCCGAGGCCGAAGATCGCGAAATCCACGTCCATCGCGAATGGGCCCAGCAGCGGCGCGTCGTGGACGAAGTGTTTTTCCGGCAGGTTCATCGGGGTTTCACGGCCAGGCAGAGCTTGTTCTTTAGTAGGGAGCACGTTTTTGTTCACCAGAATTTCCGAGCGCAGAACCATGATCAGTCCTCTCAGTCAGGTTGGGGATGTAGGTAGTCAGACCGCCAGTTTGCCCAATGATGCCAAGTTAATCACTACCCCTGTGCCCTTGTGGGAGCGAGCTTGCTCGCGATAGCGGAGTGTCAGTGACGTAGATGCTGCCTGATACACCGCTATCGCGAGCAGGCTCACTCCCACAGGGATTGGGGTGTCCCACAGGGATTTGTGGTGTGCTGTCAGGCGATCGGGCCACGCGGATAGCGCTTGAGCTTCTCGATCAGCTCTACGCCGGGGATCGGACGGTCGAACAGGTAACCCTGGCCGACGTCGCAGCGGTGACGGCGCAGGAAAGCCAACTGCTCGGCAGTTTCGATGCCTTCAGCCACGACCTTGAGTTTCAGGTTGTGGGCCATGGCGATCACCGCGGAGGTGATTTCCATGTCGTCCTGGTTGTCCGGGATTTCGTGGATGAAGCTTCGATCAATCTTAATGATGTCGATCGGGAATTTTTTCAAGTAACTGAGCGACGAGTAACCGGTGCCGAAGTCATCCATGGCCAGGGTCAGGCCCAGGCGCTTGAGCTGATCGAGCTGCAAGTGGGTGTCTTCGGTGGCTTCCAGCAGCAGGCCTTCGGTGAGTTCGAGTTCCAGCAGGTTCGCCGGCAACGCTTCTTCCTTGAGGATGTTGGCGATGGACGACACCAGGTCCGGATCGGAGAACTGCTTGGGCGACAGGTTGATTGCCACCTGAAGATTGCCCAGGCCCGCGGCGGTCAGGTCTTTGCTCATGCGGCAGGCCTGGCGAGCGATCCATTTACCGATGGG
The DNA here is from genome assembly GCF_059695775.1 of Pseudomonas sp. LBUM1666. Classification (NCBI taxonomy): domain Bacteria; kingdom Pseudomonadati; phylum Pseudomonadota; class Gammaproteobacteria; order Pseudomonadales; family Pseudomonadaceae; genus Pseudomonas; species Pseudomonas sp. LBUM1666. The sequence goes on from NZ_CP166789.1 coordinate 484,858, forward strand.
AATGATCAGCCCGGTTTCTTCGGCGACGCTGATGAACTGGTCCGGGCGGATCATGCCTTTTTCCGGATGGTTCCAGCGAAGCAGCGCTTCCATCCCCAACAGGCGACCGCTGCGCAGGCACAGCTTGGGCTGGTAGAACACGTCCAGCTCGTTCTGGGTCAGGGCGCGGCGCAGATTGTTTTCGACGAACAGCTTGTAACTGGCCTCGGCATTCAGCGCTTCGGTGAACACCTGAACCTGGTGTTTGCCGTTGGCCTTGGCCTTATGCAGCGCGAGGCCGGCGTTGCGCATCAGGGTTTGCGGGTCGCGACCGTGCAGTGGCGCGCAGGCCAGGCCCACGGAGCCGGTGACGCTGATCAGTTGGTTGTCGACGAACATCGGCTTGTCGAGGGTCGCCAGCAATTGATTGGCGATCTGTTGGCCCGCACGCATGTCGGTGTTGTCCAGCAGCACGGCGAATTCGTTACTGGCGAACCGCGCCAGGCTGCCGCTCGGGCTCAGGCTGTTGCGCAGGCGTCGGGCCAGGCTGATCAACAGTTTGTCGCCGGTCTGATGGCCGAGGCTGTCGTTGATCCGCTTGAAGTTGTCGATGTCCACCAGCAGCAGACTGATCGGGGTATCGCTGTCTCGGGCGAAACGTTCATCGAGGTTGCGGATGAAGGCCGGGCGGTTGCCGAGGTTGGTCAGGTTATCGGTATAAGCCAGACGCTCGATGCGCTGCTGGGCGAGCTTGGTCTGGGTGATGTCTTCGTAGATGCCGATGTAATGCGTCAGCTCGCGGTTGTCGCCGTAGACCTTGGAAATCGACAACTGGCCCCAGTAGGGTTCAAGGTTTTTGCGGCGGCTTTTGAACTCACCCTGCCAGCTGTTGCTCTTGGCCAGCGCCGAGGGCGCGTCGAACAGCAGCTCGCTGAGGTTTTCCAGTGCCGGCAGTTCCGACAGCCGTTGGCCGTGGACTTCTTCGGTGGTGTACTGGGTGATCGCCGTGAAGCTTGGGTTGACGTATTCCACTACGCCATCGCAATTGACCAGCAAAAAGGCGTTGGCGCTTTGCTCTACCGCCCGCTGGAACAGGTGCAGGGCGCTGGTGGCGGTGCGGCGGTTGTGGTTATTGATGACTTGGGCAAACTGATCCGCCAACTCACCGGCGAAAGCAATTTCGTCCGATTGCCAGGCGCGGGTTATACCGGTCTGCTCCAGGCAGAGTACGCCGACCACTTGTCCGTCGACGCGAATACTGGCGTCGAGCATCGCATTCACATCGCGCGGGCGCAGGTGTTCGGCCATTTCCCGGGTGCGCGGGTCGCGCATGGCGTTGTGGGCGTCGATGGCTCGGCCGGTGTGCAAGGCGTCCAGGTAATCAGGGAAGAGGCTGACGTCGATCGGCTCCGGCAGCAGGTATTCCTGGCTGGCGCGGTGATAGGCCGAAATCGGCACGAGCTGTGAACCTTCGAGGTTCCACAGGCTGGCGCAGTCGATTTCGTAAATGTCACAGGCACTGCGAGTGATCAGTTCGGCGGCTTCTTTCAGGGAGTTGTTGCTGCTATAGCGCTGGCGGGTCAGCAGCAGGATCAAGTCTTGCTGGGCACGCACCCGGTCCAGGTGCAGGAGCTGTTCCTGCTGGGCGCGCTGATTGAGTTCCAGGGCGATTTGCAGGCGAGAGTTCTGGGTTTCGAGGTCCAGTGCCGGCAGCCGTTGCTCGCCCTCGAACAGGCCATCGACCACCAGCAGGTAGCCGCGCAGCAGGTGTCGATTGTGTTGTTTGTAGGCTTCACCCAGTTCCAGCAGGTTCAAGGCGCCGGCGGCGGTGTGCAGGGTGTAGCGGATCAGGTAATGCGGGCTTTCGGTGAGTTGCTGCTGAACCGCGTCATGCAGCTGATAGCGCGCTTCGGGCTCCATCAGGCTGGCGTAGGGCGAGCCGACCAGAGCACAGAGCTCCACCGCCGGCAGGCCGAACTGTCGTTCGCAATTGGGATCGAGAAACAGCAGCGCCCAGCTCGCTTCATTCAGCCGTTCGAAACGCAGCATGCCGAGCCGCGAGGGCACAGGCAACTGCGTCACTACCTCGGCCACCATACGGCTGGCGGCATCGGGTTGGCTCTTCATATGGAGGGAAACTCGCTTCGAATAGGCTGATCGCGCCGGGCTCTCGCCCTCTTTACTGTTACCTGCGGCAAGGTTGCATCATTGCGACACTGACTGACAAGAGACATGAAGGCCAAGTGCTATAAGAATATGTCGGCAGGGGCGAAGATTTCTCCAGCGCAGGGCCGAAAGTAATGCATTTGGCCCTCAAGGGCTCAGCGTAGTGGGATGCTGGTCGACTGCAAAGTCTTGCCGTCCCGGTCGTGATAGCTGACACGAACCTGTTCAGCATCGACGATCAAATGAGCGAAATTGTCCTGACTGACCACCTTGCTGGTCAGTTCATGCCGATAGTCGCCAGCGACTGTACGCGCCAACGGTTGATTGAGGATGAAGGTGGAGGCCTTGGCGTACGGCAGCAGTTTGCTGTTGCACAAGGGTGAGGAGACGATGGTGTGCACCTCGAAGTCCGGGTCCTCGCTGTGGGTCAGGCGACTGGTCAGGGAGCCGTGGACATCGCCGGAAACGAAGAAGACGTTCTTGATGTGGTGTGTACGAATGGTCTCCAGCAGCCGCAGACGTTGTTCGGGAAAGGCTTTCCACGCGTCATCGCCGTGGGCTTTGCGGTCGGGGTAGAACATCACGCTGGTGACCACGAATTTGACCCTGGCCGGGCTGTGAATCAGCCATTTGCACAGGGCCTGTTCCTGCTCTTCGTCGAGGATGCGTCGATCATTGGCCGACAGGTTGCGTCGGGTTCGACTGTCAGTGACAAACCATTCGATATCGCCTTCGGTGAATTGATACCAATAGTGTTCCAGTTTTCTATTTATTTGCCCGTCGGCAAGAAGTGCATGCGCCGGGCTATGACTGGCTTGATACAACTCATACGCCGCGATGGCGTTTTTGTATAAGTGGGCGTCGGCCTTGCTTTCGTTGGCGGGCCAGTTGTCTTCGATTTCGTGATCATCGAGGATCATGTAAGTCGGCACGCCGGACATTAACTTGGCAATGTTGGGTTGGGAGAAAGCTACGCAGTACTTACTGAGTATTTCCTTGTATTCCCGGTCGGGAGCAATGACGTTCAGATCATCGACATAGATTTGATCGCCGGTCATCAGCATGGCGCTGATGGGCGGTTCGGCCTGCTGCGCCAGATTCGTGATCGAAGCAAAAATCCTGTCTCCCAGGTGCGGTGCAGACGGGACGCCAGCGGTCATGCGCAGGTAACGACACGAACCGACGATATAGGCCCGTGGAATCGTGACTTTGCTGGATTGCGTGCGAAACCGGTAGATATCGCGCGGCCATTGCAGCGGCAGTTCCTGAACCGTTTCCACGGTGTGCACCGGGCTCATCGTGCTGAACCAGCCGGCCTGGTATTCGTACTCGGTATCGGCGGCAAGGTCGTTGAGTGCAATGACATCGGACATATCATGCAAGATCGTCAACTTTGCAAATATACCTTGGGACCATCGTTCTTCGCCGAGCCGGCGATAACGAACGCCTGCAAATACCGGTGCATTGTTTTGAAGTTTGCCGCGCAAGAAAATACGTGCGTGATTAGTTGTGGTGTGGCCAATAATAGGGCCAACAGTCGGTTTGAACATGCTCGAATCCATTCGAAGTAATGCTAACTAAGCAAGATAAGTTGATAAGGGTTATGGCGATAATTAGTTGAACTAAGCTTAGTTATTGGTTCGCAAAAAATATCGAGAAGAAGTGGACTGGAGTTGTGGGCGACGTAAGCCGCGAATGTAGGAAAGGGGCGTTGGGTGACTTTCTTCCAGGCAAAAAAAAGCCCCGCCAAACTGGCGGGGTTGAGGTACGAGCGTGGCGCTCGGAAAACGTGGAACGCGACGGACCCTCCGGTGAAGGAGGGCCGATCGGTGTTACAGCAGGATGGTGCGGATGTCCGCCAGCAGATCGCTCAGACGCTTGGTGAAGCGTGCAGCAGCGGCGCCGTTGATCACACGGTGATCGTAGGACAGCGACAGTGGCAGCATCAGTTTCGGCTGGAAGGCTTTGCCGTCCCAGACTGGCTGGATGGTCGCCTTGGAAACACCGAGGATCGCTACTTCCGGCGCGTTGACGATCGGCGTGAAGCCGGTGCCGCCAATGTGGCCGAGGCTGGAAATGGTGAAGCAGGCGCCTTGCATGTCGTCAGCGGTGAGCTTTTTGTCGCGGGCTTTGGCGGCCAGCACAGCGGCTTCGGCTGCCAGTTGCAACAGGCTCTTCTGGTCGACGTTCTTGATGACCGGTACCAGCAGGCCTTCAGGGGTGTCGACGGCGAAGCCGATGTTCACGTACTTCTTGCGGATGATCGCCTTGCCACTTGGTGCCAGCGAACTGTTGAAGTCCGGCAGTTCCTTGAGCAGGTGCGCGCAGGATTTGAGCAGCAGCGGCAGGATGGTCAGCTTGACGCCAGCCTTCTCTGCAACGGCTTTCTGAGCGATACGGAACGCTTCCAGGTCGGTGATATCAGCCGAATCGAACTGAGTCACGTGCGGAATGTTCAGCCAGCTGCGATGCAGGCTCGACGCGCCGATTTGCATCAGACGGGTCATCGGCACTTCTTCGGTTTCACCGAAGCGGCTGAAGTCCACAACCGGAATCGGCGGGATGCCCGCACCGCCGGTTGCGCCAGCAGCAGCGGCCGGTGCTTCCTTGGCCTTCTGCATCATGGCTTTGACGTAAACCTGCACGTCTTCCTTCAGGATGCGACCGTGCGGGCCACTGGCGCCGACGGCGTTCAGCTCGACGCCGAACTCACGGGCCAGTTGGCGCACAGCTGGGCCAGCGTGAACCTTGGCGCCCGGCTTGGCCGGTGCAGCAGCTGGTGCGGCCGGTGCCGGAGCAGCAGGCGCAGCGGCGGCTGGAGCTGGAGCACTAGGAGCAGCAGCGGCCGGAGCCGGGGCAGCAGCAGGCGCAGCGCCTTTGACTTTCAGCTTCAGGATCAGATCGCCGGTACCGACTTCGTCATCCAGCTTGATGGAAACGCTTTCCACCACGCCAGCGGCAGGCGATGGAATTTCCATGCTCGCCTTGTCCGATTCCAGGGTGATCAGCGACTGATCGGCTTCAACGGTATCGCCGGCCTTGACCAGGACTTCGATGATCTTGGCTTTGCCCGAAGAGCCAATGTCCGGGACATGAATGTCCTGAACGCTGTCAGCAACCGGTGCAGCAGGCGCGGCGGCTGGAGCAGCAGCGGCGGCCGGAGCAGGCGCAGCAGCCTGGGCTGGCGCGGCAGCAGCAGGGGCCGCAGCACCCGCCACTTCCAGATCCAGAATCAGGTCGCCAGTGCCGACTTCGTCGTTGAGCTTGACGCTGATGCTCTTGACCACACCAGCGGCAGGCGATGGGATTTCCATGCTGGCCTTGTCGGATTCCAGGGTGATCAGCGACTGATCAGCCTCGACGGTGTCGCCGACCTTGACCTGGATCTCGATGATCTGGGCCTTGCCCGCCGAACCGATATCCGGCACGTGAACTTGCTGCACAGACGCAGCAGCAGGGACAGCAGCTGGAGCAGCGGCGGCAGGAGCAGCAGCCGGTTTCGCTTCAGCCTTGGCCGCCGGCGCAGCGGCAGCCGCAGGGGCCGCCGCAGCGGCACCTTCGACTTCCAGCTCCAGCAGTTCGTCGCCTTCTTTCAGGCGATCGCCCAGCTTCACTTTGATGCTTTTGACGATGCCGGCCTTGGGCGCAGGAATTTCCATGCTCGCCTTGTCCGACTCAAGCGTCAGGATGCTCTGGTCGGCTTCCACACGGTCGCCGACCTTCACAAATAGTTCGATTACTTCACCTTCACCGCTGCCGATGTCAGGTACGCGAATGAGTTCGCTCACAGAGTGTCTCCTCAGCAGTCCAGTGGGTTGCGTTTTTCCGGGTTGATCCCGAACTTGGCGATGGCTTCAGACACCACCTTAGGTTCGATATCACCACGGTCAGCCAAGGCTTCCAGGGCTGCCAACACCACGAAATGACGGTCGACTTCGAAGAAGTGACGCAGCTTCTTGCGGCTGTCACTACGGCCGAAACCGTCGGTGCCCAGGACTTTGAATTCCTTGGACGGGACCCACTGACGAATTTGCTCAGCGAACAGCTTCATGTAGTCGGTAGACGCGATGACCGGACCTTGACGGCCGTTCAGGCACTCTTCGACATAGCTCAGTTTAGGCTTCTGGCCCGGGTGCAGACGGTTGCTGCGCTCTACGGCCAGGCCGTCGCGACGCAGTTCGTTGAAGCTGGTAACGCTCCACACGTCAGCGCCGACGTTGAACTGTTCACGCAGGATTTTCGCCGCTTCGCGAACTTCGCGCAGGATGGTGCCGGAGCCCATCAGCTGAACGTGGTGCGCCGCTTCGCGGGTGTCTTCCTCGAGCAGGTACATGCCCTTGACGATGCCTTCCTCGACACCGGCCGGCATGGCTGGCTGCTGGTAGGACTCGTTCATCACGGTGATGTAGTAGAAGATGTCCTGCTGCTCTTCGGTCATCTTCTTCATGCCGTCCTGAATGATCACCGCCAGCTCGTAGCCGTAGGTTGGATCAAAGGTGCGGCAGTTCGGGATGGTGCCAGCCAGGATGTGGCTGTGACCGTCTTCGTGTTGCAGGCCTTCGCCGTTCAGCGTGGTCCGGCCGGCGGTGCCGCCGATCAGGAAGCCACGGGTACGGCTGTCGCCAGCGGCCCAGGCGAGGTCGCCGATACGCTGGAAGCCGAACATCGAGTAGAAGATGTAGAACGGCAGCATTGGCTGGTTGTGGCTGGAGTACGAAGTACCGGCAGCGATGAAGGAGCTCATGGCGCCCGCTTCGTTGATACCTTCTTCGAGGATCTGGCCCTTCTTGTCTTCTTTGTAGAACATCACCTGGTCTTTATCGACTGGCTCGTAGAGCTGGCCGACGGACGAGTAGATGCCCAACTGACGGAACATGCCTTCCATACCGAAGGTACGGGCTTCGTCCGGGATGATCGGAACGATGCGCGAACCGATTTCCTTGTCCTTGACCAATTGCGCGAGGATCCGCACGAACGCCATGGTGGTGGAGATTTCGCGGTCGCCCGAGCCGTCCAGGATTGCCTTGAGGGTATCCAGCGGTGGCGTCGGGATGTCGAAGCTTTTGGCGCGGCGCTGTGGCACGAAACCGCCCAATGCAGTGCGGCGCTCGCTCAGGTAGCGGGCTTCGGCGCTGTTTGGCTCTGGCTTGAAGAACGGCAGGTTTTCCAGCTCTTCGTCTTTCACCGGAATGTCGAAACGATCGCGGAACAGTTTCAGGCTTTCAACATCAACTTTCTTGGTGTTGTGCGCGGTGTTCTTCGCTTCGCCGGCACCGGTGCCATAACCTTTGATGGTCTTGGCCAGGATGACGGTCGGTTGTTCTTTGTGGTTGACCGCTTCGTGGTACGCCGCGTAGACCTTGTACGGGTCGTGACCGCCACGGTTGAGTTTCCAGATCTCGTCGTCGGACAAGTCTTCAACCATCGCCTTCAGTTCTGGCGAGTTGAAGAAGTGTTCACGAACGAACGCGCCGTCTTTGGCTTTGTAGTTCTGGTACTCGCCGTCGATGACTTCGTCCATGCGGCGTTGCAGGATACCGTCGACGTCTTTGGCCAACAGTGGGTCCCAGAAACGGCCCCAGATGACTTTGGTCACGTTCCACTGAGCACCGCGGAACACGCCTTCGAGTTCCTGGATGATCTTGCCGTTGCCGCGAACCGGGCCATCAAGGCGCTGCAGGTTGCAGTTAATAACGAAGATCAGGTTGTCGAGCTTCTCGCGGCCAGCCAGCGAGATGGCGCCCAGGGATTCCGGCTCGTCACACTCGCCGTCGCCCAGGAAACACCAGACTTTTTGCTTGCCTTCAGGGATGAAACCACGGGCTTCCAGGTACTTCATGAAGCGTGCCTGGTAGATCGCCTGGATTGGGCCCAGACCCATGGATACGGTTGGGAACTGCCAGAAATCAGGCATCAGCCACGGGTGCGGGTAGGACGACAGGCCCTGACCATCCACTTCCTGACGGAAGTTATTCATCTGGTCTTCGGTAATGCGACCTTCCATGAACGCACGGGCGTAAACGCCTGGCGAGGTGTGACCCTGGAAGTAGATCAGGTCGCCGCCGTGTTCGTCGGTCGGGGCCTGGAAGAAATAGTTGAAGCCGATGTCATACAGCGTGGCGCTGGAGGCGAAGCTGGAGATGTGACCGCCCAGGTCAGAATCTTTCAGGTTCGTACGCATCACCATGGCCATCGCGTTCCAGCGTACCAACGAGCGAATGCGGCGTTCCATGAACAGGTCGCCAGGCATGCGTGCTTCGTGGGTGACGGGGATCGTGTTGCGGTATGGCGTGGTGATGGCGTAAGGCAATTGCGAACCGCTACGGGTTGCGAGTTCGCCCATACGGGTCATCAGATAGTGAGCGCGGTCTTCGCCTTCTTTGTCGAGAACCGATTCCAGGGCGTCCAGCCATTCCTGGGTTTCGACGGGATCGAGGTCTTGCATGGCTTGCTCCAGGGCGGAAAGGCTTCCAGAATCGGTTGCCTGAGTTTGCGACTGGCCTTGTGGGCAGACGATATAAATTCTTGGATTGCCGAGAGGTTGTTCCGGCGGCGTGTAGTTTTACTACAAATCATCGGGCATTTCAGCCTTTCGAATGTATATACGAGTAGTAAAACTACAGATGAGCGGCTTGTGGCCTCCAGCTGCGTTGTGAGAATAATCGTTAAGGTTGGTCTTTTGCCAACCAGAAAAGGTGAAAGCTTGATGCTGTCTGCCAAAAATAAAGAAATTTCAGCTATTTCTAACCTTTGTTCGACAGTCGATCACGTAGTGCATTCTCGCGAATCACTACATGCAGCCCTCTACACGCCGATCAAGGATAGACCATGAGCCTCCCTTCGCTTGCCGAACTGCCTGGCATCCTCCTGCCGTTTGTCACCCGCGCCGAGCAGTCGTTCCGTACGGCCGTCGCCGCGCTGGACGACGACCATGGCCTGGCCAGTTGGACGCCTGAACGCTGGGCGCAATTCGCCCGGGTCACCGCTGCCAGCGACTTCGTGATTGAACAAAGTGTCCGTGACCCTTTGATGTTGCTGGAGCTGGTGCAGTCCGGTGAGCTGGACCGAAGTTTTGCTCCCGGCGAGCTCTGCGCACAGATTGCGGCAGCAGTGAGTGCAGCGGAAACCGACGATGAGCTCGGTCGCGCCCTGCGTCGTCAACGTACCCGTCATCAAGTGCGGATCATCTGGCGCGACCTGACTCGTCAGTGCGATCTGATTCAGACCTGCCGCGACCTCTCGGACATGGCCGATGCCAGTATCGATCAGGCCTATCAATGGTTGTACTCGCGGCATTGTCAGCAGTTCGGCGTGCCGACTGGCCGGCGCAGCGGCGAGCCACAGCAAATGGTCATTCTCGGCATGGGCAAGCTCGGCGCGGTGGAGCTCAACCTGTCGTCGGACATCGACCTGATCTTCGCCTATCCCGAGGGTGGCGAAACCGTCGGCGTTAAACGCTCGCTGGATAACCAGGAATTTTTCATTCGTCTCGGCCAGCGCCTGATCAAGGCACTGGACCCGATGACCGTCGACGGTTTTGTATTCCGCGTCGACATGCGCCTGCGGCCTTATGGTTCGGCCGGCGCATTGGTGCTGAGCTTCAACGCGCTGGAACAGTATTACCAGGATCAGGGGCGTGACTGGGAACGCTACGCGATGATCAAGTCGCGGGTGGTGGCCGGCGATCAAGTGGCCGGCGCGCAATTGCAAGAGATGCTGCGGCCGTTCGTTTACCGGCGTTACCTCGACTTCTCGGCGATCGAAGCGCTACGCACCATGAAGCAGCTGATTCAGCAGGAAGTCCGGCGCAAGGGCATGGCCGATAACATCAAACTCGGCTCCGGTGGCATTCGTGAGGTCGAATTTATCGCCCAGGCGTTCCAGCTGATCCACGGCGGCCGCGACCTGAGCTTGCAGCAACGTCCTCTATTAAAAGTGCTGAGCACGCTGGAAGGTCAGGGTTACCTGCCGCCGGCGGTGATCAGCGAACTGCGCGAAGGCTACGAATTCCTGCGTTACACCGAGCACGCGATCCAGGCGATTGCCGACCGCCAGACCCAGATGCTGCCGGACGGTGCTCAGGATCAGGCGCGCATTGCCTTTATGTTGGGTTTTGCCGATTGGGCGGCTTTTCATGAACAGCTTATGTACTGGCGCGGTCGCGTGGCGTGGCACTTCGGTCAGGTGATCGCCGATCCCGACGAAGAAGAAGGCACCGAGAGCGAAGTGGTGGTCGGCGGTGAATGGCTACCGCTGTGGGAAGAGGCTCAGGATGAAGAGGCCGCTTGCCGCCAGTTGGAGCAGGGCGGTTTCGTCGATGCCAGCAAAGCGCTGAAAGCCTTGGCCGGCTTGCGCGGCAGTCCGCAATTGCGGGCCATGCAGCGTTTGGGACGAGAACGCCTCGATGCCTTTATTCCACGATTGCTGGCTCAGGCTGTGGAGCACGCCAATCCGGATCTGGTGCTGGAGCGGGTACTGCCACTCGTGGAAGCCGTGGCCCGCCGTTCCGCGTATCTGGTGTTGCTGACCGAGAACCCCGGTGCGCTGCGACGCTTGCTGACCCTGTGCGCCGCGAGCCCGTGGATCGCCGAACAGATCACCCGCTTCCCATTGCTGCTCGACGAATTGCTCAACGAAGGTCGGCTATTCAAACCGCCGCTGGCGCCGGAACTGGCCGCCGAGTTGCGCGAGCGTTTGACGCGGATTCCCGAAGACGACCTCGAACAGCAAATGGAAGCCCTGCGGCATTTCAAGCTGGCGCACCGCTTGCGTGTCGCCGCTTCGGAAATCGCCGGTAGCCTGCCGTTGATGAAGGTCAGTGATTACCTGACCTGGCTCGCCGAAGCGATCCTGGAACAAGTGCTGGCCCTCGCCTGGCGCCAGACCGTGGCCAAATACGGTACGCCGCTGCGTGCCGACGGCACTTTGTGCGATCCCGGCTTCATCATTGTCGGTTACGGGAAAGTCGGCGGTCTGGAACTGGGGCATGGTTCGGACCTGGACTTGGTGTTCATCCACGATGGCGACCCGCAGGCGGAAACCGACGGGCCGAAGCCTATCGACGGCGCGCAATTCTTTACTCGGCTGGGCCAGCGGATCATTCACTTGCTCACAGCCCAGACCAACTCCGGTCAGCTGTATGAAGTGGACATGCGTCTGCGGCCGTCCGGCGCGTCGGGGTTGCTGGTGAGTTCGCTCGGAGCGTTTGCCCGATATCAGGAAAATGAAGCCTGGACTTGGGAACATCAGGCGCTGGTGCGGGCGCGGGTGCTGGTGGGCAGTCCGGACGTCGGCCAGGCGTTCGAGAAAGTCCGCGCGGCGGTATTGGGCAAGCCGCGAGACCTGGCGACCTTGCGCCAGGAGGTCAGCGAGATGCGCGCCAAAATGCGCGATAACCTTGGCAGCAAGAGCACCGCGGCGGGCACCGGGGCGAATGCTTTCGAGGCCACGGCGCCGTTCGATCTCAAGCAGGACGCCGGAGGTATCGTCGATATTGAATTTATGGTGCAATACGCGGCCCTGGCGTGGTCCGAATCGCACCCGCCATTGCTGCGCTGGACTGACAATATCCGCATTCTGGAAGGGCTGGAGGAGGAAGGGCTGATGCCCGCCGAAGACGCCAGCCTGTTGCGCGAGGCCTATAAAGCCTACCGTTCCGCCGCTCACCGGCAGGCCTTGCAGAAGGACGCCGGGGTGATACCGGGCGACCAGTTCGTGGACGAACGGCGGCAGGTAGTGCGGATCTGGCGCGAGCTGGGGCTAAGCTGATTCTCGAGACGGGGAGGCATAAAGCCTCCCCGGCTCGTTTATGGAAACCACATGAAAATTCTGATCGTTGGGCCCAGTTGGGTCGGTGACATGGTGATGGCGCAGACACTGTTTCAGTGTCTCAAGCAGCGCCACCCGCAATGCGAAATCGACGTGCTGGCCCCCGAGTGGAGCCGGCCGATTCTTGAGCGCATGCCCGAAGTACGCCAGGCCTTGAGCTTTCCGCTCGGTCACGGTGCTTTGGAGCTGGCGACGCGTCGGCGCATCGGCAAATCCCTGGCCGGCCAGTACGACCAGGCGATCCTGCTGCCCAATTCCCTGAAGTCGGCATTGGTGCCGTTCTTCGCCGGCATCCCGAAACGTACCGGCTGGCGTGGCGAGTTCCGCTACGGCCTGCTCAATGACGTGCGCACGCTGGATAAAGAACGTTACCCGCTGATGATCGAACGCTTCATGGCCCTGGCTTACGAGCCCAGTGCCGAGCTGCCGACACCTTATCCACGGCCGAGCCTGCAGATTGACCCGGTCACTCGCGAAGCGGCAATGGCCAAGTTCGGCCTGGCCCTCGACCGCCCGGTGCTGGTGCTGTGCCCCGGTGCCGAGTTTGGCGAGGCTAAGCGCTGGCCGTCGGAGCACTACGCCAAAGTTGCCGAAGCGAAGATTCGCGAAGGCTGGCAGGTCTGGCTGTTCGGTTCGAAAAACGATCACGCCGTCGGCGAAGACATCCGCTCGCGGCTGATTCCCGGCCTGCGTGAAGAGTCGGTGAACCTCAGTGGCGGCACCTCCCTGGCCGAAGCCATCGACCTGATGTCCTGCGCCGACGCGGTGGTGTCCAACGACTCCGGCCTGATGCACGTCGCCGCCGCGCTGAATCGCCCGTTGGTGGCCGTCTACGGCTCGACGTCGCCGGGTTTCACGCCGCCACTGGCCGAGCACGTCGAGATCGTGCGCCTGGGCATCGAATGCAGCCCCTGCTTCGATCGCACGTGCCGTTTCGGTCATTACAACTGCTTGCGCCAGCTCATGCCGCAAGCGGTGAACGAAGCCTTGCAGCGTTTGCAGGGCACTGTGGTCGAGGTCAAATAGTTTGCGGGTACTGCTGATCAAGACTTCTTCGCTGGGCGACGTGATTCACGCGTTGCCGGCGCTGACCGACGCGGCGCGGGCGATCCCCGGCATCCAGTTCGACTGGGTGGTGGAAGAGGGCTTCGCCGAAATCCCGACCTGGCACCCGGCCGTGGGCAAGGTGATTCCGGTGGCGATCCGTCGCTGGCGCAAAAACATCTGGCAGACGATCAAGAGTGGCGAGTGGAAGCGCTTCAAGCAAAGCGTTCGCGCCAACAAATACGACTTGGTGATCGATGCCCAAGGCCTGCTGAAAAGTGCCTTGCTGACCCGATACGCCAAAGCCCCGGTGGCCGGGCTGGATAAAAACTCGGCCCGCGAGCCGATTGCCGCACGCTTCTATTCCCGGCGTCTGGCCGTGGCCCGTGGGCAACACGCGGTGGAGCGGGTGCGTCAGCTATTTGCTGTGGCCCTGGGTTACGACCTGCCAAAAGGCTTGGGCGATTACGGCCTGAACGTCGAGCGACTGGTGGAATTGCCGCGCAAGAATCCTTACGTGGTGTTCCTGCACGGCACCACGTGGGACACCAAGCACTGGCCTGAAGCCTACTGGCGCGAGTTGGCCGAGCGCGTCGGCTATCTCGGTGTCGCGGTGAAGTTGCCGTGGGGCAATCCGATCGAGAAAGCCCGGGCCGAGCGCATCGCCAAAGACATGAGGCATGTCGAAGTGCTGCCCAAGCTGAACCTGGCGGGTGTCGGCAAAGTACTGGCCGGTGCGCAAGCGTGCGTGGCGGTGGACACCGGTCTCGGTCACCTCGCCGCTGCACTGGACGTGCCGACGATATCGCTGTTCGGCCCGACCAACCCGGGCCTGACCGGTGCCTACGGTAAAGCGCAGATTCACATCGCCAGCGATTTCCCCTGTGCGCCGTGTATGCAAAAGAAATGTACGTATCAACCGACGGCCGAAGATGCCCGTCAGTTTGACCTTAAACGCGAGTGGCCCCTGTGCTTCACGCGTCTGAATCCCGAGCGTGTCGCGACCCGACTGAGCACGTTGTTACTGGCTGAGGAGCTGCGCTGATGCAATTGGCATTCGTCTTGTACAAGTACTTTCCATTCGGGGGGTTGCAGCGCGATTTCATGCGCATCGCCCTGGAATGTCAGCAACGCGGCCATCAGATTCGGGTCTACACGCTGATCTGGGAAGGCGACATTCCACCGGGATTCGAAGTGTTGGTGGCGCCGGTCAAGGCGTTCTTCAATCATCGACGCAACGAGAAACTCAGCGAATGGATGGAAGCGGATCTGGCCAAGCGTCCGGTGGACCGTTTGATCGGCTTCAACAAAATGCCGGGTCTGGACGTCTACTACGCCGCCGACGGCTGCTTCGAAGACAAGGCGCAGAACCTGCGCAACTCGCTGTACCGTCGTTGGGGCCGCTACCGGCACTTCGCCGAGTACGAGCGCGCGGTGTTCGCCAAGGATGCCAAGACCGAAGTGCTGATGATTTCCGAAGTCCAGCAGCCGCTGTTTATCAAGCATTACGACACGCCGCTTGAACGCTTCCATCTGCTACCGCCGGGTATCTCTCAGGACCGTCGCGCGCCGGCCAATGCCGCCGAGATCCGTGCCGAATTCCGTCGCGAATTCAACCTGAAAGACGATGACCTGCTGCTGGTGCAAATCGGCTCCGGGTTCAAGACGAAAGGCGTGGATCGCAGCCTCAAGGCGTTGGCCGCATTGCCCGCTGATCTGAAGAAACGCACCCGACTGTTTGTAATTGGCCAGGACGACCCCAAATTATTCCAGATGCAGAGCGCCACGCTAGGGCTCGGCGATAACGTGACGTTCCTCAAGGGCCGCAGCGACATCCCGCGTTTTCTGCTTGGCGCCGATCTGTTGATTCACCCGGCGTACAACGAAAACACCGGGACCGTGTTGCTCGAAGCCCTGGTGGCCGGGTTGCCGGTGCTGGTGAGTGCGGTGTGTGGTTACGCCCATTACATCGCCGAGGCCGACGCCGGCCTGGTGCTGGATGAGCCTTTCGATCAGGCACAGCTGACTCAGTACCTGACCGGTATGTTGAACGACGCTCAAGCACGGGCGGCCTGGAGCCGCAACGGTCTGGCCTTTGCCGAGACGGCCGACCTCTACAGCATGCCGCAGCACGCGGCCGATGTGATTCTGGCGGAGCACGCTTAATGAAGTTGATGCTGGCTGAACCGTTCAAGAGCCTCTGGGCCGGACGTGACCCGTTTGTCGAAGTCGAGGGTCTCCAGGGCGAGGTATACCGCGAACTTGAAGCGCGCCGGACCCTGCGTACCGAAGTCAATGGCAGTGGCTTTTTCGTGAAGATCCACCGTGGCATTGGCTGGGGCGAGATCTTCAAGAACCTGCTCACGGCCAAGCTGCCGGTGCTCGGTGCCGGCCAGGAATGGAAGGCCATTCAGCGCCTGCAAGAAGTCGGCGTGCCGACCATGACCGCCGTGGCTTATGGCGAGAAGGGCAGCAACCCGGCGGACCAGCATTCGTTCATCGTCACCGAAGAGCTGGCGCCCACGGTCAGCCTTGAAGACTTCAGCATCGACTGGGTCAAGCACCCGCCAGAGCCAAAACTCAAGCGTGCACTGATCGCCGAAGTCGCGCGCATGACCGGCATGATGCACCGTGCCGGGGTCAACCATCGCGACTGCTACATCTGCCACTTTCTGCTGCACACCGACAAACCGGTGACGGCTGACGATTTCAAGCTCTCGGTGATCGACCTGCACCGAGCCCAGACCCGTCCGACGATTACCCAACGCTGGCGCAACAAGGATCTGGCGGCGCTGTACTTTTCGGCCCTGGACATTGGCCTGACCCGCCGCGACAAGCTGCGTTTCCTCAAGGGCTATTTCCAGCGGCCCCTGCGCCAGATCCTGGGCGAGGAAGCCGGGTTGCTCACCTGGCTCGAAGGCAAGGCCAACAAACTTTACGACCGTAAACAGCGATACGGGGATGCGCTCTGATGGCGGGTTGGAAACTGGAGCCTGAGTACAGCGATCTGGCAGAAGATTTCGGCAGCCTTGAGGCTGTGTTTGCGCTTCAGGGGGAACGCCTGACCCGCGACTTGTTGTCCGAGGTCATTCGCGTCCAGCGCAATGGCGTCAACTATTACGTCAAACGCTACGTGGGTGCGGGCAAAGGTCTGCGCCGTTACCTGGGCAAGCCTCGGGTGAAAGCCGAGTGGCAGAACCTCAAGCGCTTCGCCAAGTGGGGCATTCCTACCGCCGAAGTGGTGGCCTGGGGCCTGGAGCGTCGCGGTGCGGCGTACGATCGCGGGGCGATGATCACCCGTGAGCTGCCGCACACTGAAGACTTGTCGGCCCTGGCCGAGCGGCATGATCCTAAGCTGGCGGACCGCGCCTGGGTCGATAACGTCAGCCGGCAGCTGGCGGGTTATACCCGGACCATGCACGACCACCGCTTCACCCATAACGATTTGAAGTGGCGCAACCTGCTGATCGACGATGAGCCCCGGCTGTTTTTGATCGACTGCCCCAATGGCGATTTCTGGCGCGGCTTCTGGCTCAAGTACCGGATCACCAAGGACCTGGCCTGCCTGGACAAGGTCGCCAAGTATCACTTGTCGGCTACCCAGCGCCTGCGCTTTTACCTGCAATACCGCCAGTGTGATCGGCTGAATGCCGCCGATAAAAAACGGATCCGGCACGTGGTGAGATTTTTCGAGGGGCGCGAATGACTGATTTTCTGGCGGCTGAAGACCGTGCGCTGCTTGAGCGTCACGGCCTCGGCACCTTTGACGCACTCTGGGCCAAGCAGCTCGACGCTGTGGACGAGCCCAACACCGCTCGCGGTGGCTGGAGCAGCGTGTTTCGGCTGGATCTGGAAGGTCATGGCTACTACCTCAAACGCCAGAGCAATTACCAGATGCGCACCTTGCATGCGCCCTTTGGCGAGCCGAGCTTTGCCCGTGAGTTTCGCAATATCAGTCGCTATGAAAAGTTCGGTATTCCAGCGCTGAAGGCGGCGTTTTTCGGTGAGCGCAAGGTCAACGGCGAAGTCAGGGCGATTCTGCTGACCCGTGCCCTGGACGGTTGGGATGACCTGGATTCGCTGTTGCAGCGCTGGTCGGACCTGAGTTCGGCGCAGCATTCGGCCATTCTGAAGGCCTGTGGGCAATTGGCTCGGCGCCTGCACGGCGCGCGTCAGGTTCACGGTTGCTTCTACCCCAAGCACATTTTTCTCCAGGCCACCGGCGACGGCTACCTGGCCCAACTGATCGACCTGGAAAAGACCCGGCCGTTGCTGTTTGGTCTGCGCGACCGGGCCAAAGACCTGGAGCCGTTGCTGCGTCGGGCGCCTGAGTGGAGCGAAGCGCAGTTGCGCGAGCTGCTGGCTGCCTATCTGGATCAATCGCAAGACAGTTCGCTGATCGACAGCTGGCTTGCGCGACTGACCGCGCGGCGCACTCACAAGGAGACGCGCTGATGCGTTTGTCCGAGCTGAAAAACGCTGGCCGCAGCCCGAGCCTGCCGCTGAACATTCCACTGGCCGATGCCGCCGGCCCTGCCGAGCTGCAGTTGCTGAGTCTGTTGCGGGTGTTGCCGGGGCAGCGTTATGTCGGTGCCGGCGTCTGGCGTGGGCGGCCGGTACTGGCCAAGTTGTTGGTCGGCAGCAAAGCGGCGCGGCATTTCCAGCGTGAACTGGACGGCGTGCGGTTGCTGGCGGCTCAGGGGTTGACCACGCCGTTGCTGCTGGCTGATGGCCTGAAGGACGGCGAGGGTGGTTGGCTGCTGTTTGATTTCCTTGAAGGCGCCGACAGCCTTGGGGATGCCTGGAAACAGGTCGAACACTTGCCGATGCTGGCGGATGAGCAATCGGCGGTATTGGCCGATGCGCTGGGTGCGATTGGTCAATTGCACCGCAAGGGCCTGTGGCAGGAAGACCTGCACCTGGACAACCTGTTGCGCCAGGGCGGTCGGCTGTATTTGATCGACGGTGCCGGAATCCGCACGGAGACGCCGGGCCAACCGCTCTCGCGGCAGAAAGTCCTGGAGAACCTCGGGGTGTTTTTTGCCCAGTTGCCCAAGACGCTGGAACCCTATACCGAAGAGTTGCTGGTGTATTACCTGCTGAGCAACGGCGAGCATGCCTTGCCGATGGAAGCGTTGCAGAAGCAGATCAGCAAGGTGCGCAGCTGGCGCCTGAAGGACTTCCTGATCAAGGTCGGCCGCGAATGCACGCTGTTCAGTGTCCAGCGCGGAGCGTTCGGCTTACGGGCGATTCGCCGCGAGGAAGAAGCGGCGATGCTGCCGGTGCTGGCGCAGGCCGATGCGCTGCTCGATCAGGGCCATCTGTACAAGACCGGCGGTGCGGCGAGCGTCGGCAAGGTCGAGGTGGCTGGTCGTACGCTGGTGATCAAGCGCTACAACATCAAAGGTTTTGCCCACTGGCTCAAACGCTTCTGGCGCCCGAGCCGTGCCTGGCACTCTTGGCGTGAAGGCAATCGCCTGGCGTTTCTCGGCATTGCCACGCCCAAGCCGTTGGCGTTGCTGGAGAAGCGTTTTCTCTGGTTGCGCAGTCGGGCTTATCTGGTGACCGAGTATTTGCCGGGGCCGGACATCATCGAGCGCTTTGCCCCTTATGTTGAAAGCGGTGAGGCACCGGAAGCCGAATTGCTGGCGCTGGATCATTTGTTTGCCGAGCTGATTGGCGAGCGGATCAGTCACGGGGATTTCAAGGGGCATAACCTGTTCTGGCAGCACGATCGCTGGGCGCTGATTGATCTGGATTCGATGTGTCAGCACGCCTCGCTCAACAGCTTCGCCCCGGCCTATGCGCGGGATCGGGCAAGGTTCATGCGTAACTGGCCTGAGAGCAGTGCGCTGTATCAGGTCATTGATCGGCGTCTTCCCAAAGACATCTCCAGCGCTGCCTGAATCCCTTCGCGAGCAGGCTCGCTCCCACAGTGGTTCTCCGTTGCGACACAGAACCCCTGTGGGAGCGAGCTTGCTCGCGATGGGGTCAGAACAGTCACCCGAGATTAAGGGACAAGTTCTTATGAATTGTCCTACATGATCTGAAGATGTCATGAACTGTGCCCTGAATCGCCACGATGCTAGTTTGCCTGACGTTCACGGAGGGCAGATTTTGACGATAAAAATGACGGTGTTACTGAGCACTTTTGCACTGGTTTTATCAGGCTGCGGGACCGCTGTTACGGTACTGCAGGATGACGAGGATGCGGCTCGTAGCCTTAGAAAGCAAAAGACCTACTGTCAATCCATCCCGCGCATCTACAGCGGCCTGGCCTACGACTTTTGCGTGTTAAACGCAGCGCCTGATCCCACGGGTTTTCTTTTGCCGTTCGTGTTGGCGGATTTCACCCTCTCGGGTTTTTTCGACACCGTGCTCTTGCCCTATACGGTTTACCGCCAAGCTACCGACGGCAATATCAGTATTTACTGGAGGTGAGGCCGCGGATGAGCAATGCCGCCTGCTTTCGCCCGGATCATCTTTACGGGGGCAATATGCGCTGGGTCATTCCCGCCATGTTTACGCTATAATCCCGCCCTTTAGCTGCCACTCGCCCTTTGCGAGGGCACATTAATCTTTGAGGCGCCTTGCGCCTGCATGCAGACTAAAGAGGCTAGACCCCAGTGGCATTGACGATTCTTGGCCTGTCCGGCGCCCTTAGCCATGATCCTTCCGCAGCGTTGTACATCGACGGCAAGCTGGTCGCGGCGGCTGAGGAAGAGCGCTTTGTGCGCGATAAACATGCAAAGAACCGCATGCCTTACGAGTCGGCGAAGTTCTGCCTCGAGCAGGCTGGCATCAAGCCATCCGACGTTGATGTGGTAGCGATTCCGTTCGCGCCGATCAGCCTGTTCGGCAAGGCTCGCTGGCAGTACGCCAAGCGTTACTGGTACGCCCCGGACCGCGCTCTTGACGCGATCCTGATGGGCAACCGTCGCTACAAGCGCTATCGCAACAAGATTGTCTGGTGCCTCGAGCAACTGGGCTTCGATCCGAAAAAAATCAAGATCGAGCCGGTCGAGCATCACCTGGCCCACGCCTCCAGTGCTTACCACTGCTCCGGTTTCAAAGAGAAAACCGCGATCCTCGGGATCGACGGCAAAGGCGAGTACGCCACGACCTTCTTCGGTTACGGCGAGAACGGCAAGATCCACAAGATCAAGGAATTCTTCGATCCGGACTCCCTTGGCGGCCTGTACGGCGCGATCACCGAGTTCCTCGGTTTCGATATGCTCGATGGCGAGTTCAAGGTCATGGGCATGGCGCCGTATGGCGACGCCAGCAAATACGATTTCTCGCGCCTGGCTTCGTTCGAAAACGGCGAGCTGGTGATCAATACCGACTACGCCAACGTCATCGGCCTGCGTCGCTACAAAGAGAAGGGTAAAGGCTACTACTTCTCGCCGAAGCTGATCGAGTGGCTGGGACCGAAGCGCGAAGGCGACATCGCCGACGAGCCGTACATCCACTACGCCGCGAGCATTCAAGCGCTGTTCGAAAAAATCTCGCTGCAGATGATCGACCATTACCTGGGCGACGTGCTCAAGGAAACCGGCAAACTGGCCTACGCCGGTGGCTGTGCGTTGAACGTCAAGCTCAACCAGAAAATCATCGCTCGCGATGACGTCAAAGAACTGTTCGTACAGCCTGCGTCCGGCGATGCCGGCACCGCGGTCGGCGCGGCGGCCTATGTGTCCCACGCCCGTGGTGTGCCGGTCGAGAAGATGGAACACGTCTACCTCGGTCCGTCATACACCAACGAAGACGTGCTCGCCGCGTGTGCCCGTCACCCGAGCAAGCCGGTATGGCGCAAGCTTGAGAACATGCCGGAAAACATCGCCAAAATCATGGTCGATGGCAACCCGGTGGCCTGGTTCCAGGGCCGCATGGAATTCGGTCCGCGCGCCTTGGGCGGTCGTTCGATCATTGGTTGCCCGAGTGCGACTGGCGTGGCTGACCGCATCAACCACCAGATCAAGTTCCGCGAGCGCTGGAGGCCTTTCTGCCCGTCGATGCTCGACACCGTTGCACCGCAGATGATCAAGATCGATCACCCGGCGCCGTTCATGACCTTCACCTTTGAAGTGGCGGAAGAGTGGAAGACCCGCGTGCCGGAAGTCGTCCATGAAGACGGCACGTCGCGGGCCCAGGTGCTCAAGCGCGAATACAACCCGCGCTACTACGACATGATGAAGGCGCTGGAAGTGCTGACCGGTAACGGCGTGTCGTTGAACACCTCACTCAACCGTCGTGGCGAACCGATGATCTGCTCGCCGACGGACGCCCTGAACATGTTCTTCGGTTCCGATCTACAGTATCTGATCATGGAAGACATCCTGGTGGTCAAAGAGGGCGCGGACGCATATGACACGCTCGGCTGAACGCCATGTGCTGCAGTTCTGTCACGGCTATGACGGGCCGTTTCTGGACTGCGCCCGGCAGTACGCCAGCCTGTTCGCGGGGACCGGTTATCGAGTGACCACGGTGTTTCTGACCGGGGCTGCCGATGCCGAAGTCGCCGCGGGCTGCGCTTCCGATGAAGTGCTGTTCATGGAATACAGCTCCAAGGCCATTCGTGGCCTGAAGCTGGGCGCCATCAGTGATCTGCGCAAGATCGCCGCCTCGCGCAATTTCAGTTTTTGCATCGCTCACCGTTTCAAACCTATTTATATCGCCTTGCTCGGCACGTCGTTGCCGGTGATTGGCGTGCATCATGCGTTTGACGATTACAAACGTGGCACGCGCAAACTCTTCGCGAATATTTTCCGCAAGCGCCTGAGCCTGCTCGGGGTTTCCGATGCCGTGCGCGACGACATGCGTCATTGCCTGCCGAAGTGGCCGGCGGCGCGGATTCAGACGCTCTATAACCGTATCGATGTGCAGACCTTGCAGGACAGTCAGGTGTCGGTTCGCGAGGCCCGGGAAACCCTCGGCCTGGCGTCGGATGCCTGGGTTGTCGGCAATGTCGGACGGCTGCATCCGGACAAGGATCAGACCACGCTGCTGCACGGTTTTGCTGCAGCGTTGCCGGGTTTGCCGGCCAGCAGCCAGTTGGTGATTCTCGGTGCCGGTCGACTGGAACAGGACCTCAAGGCCCTGGCCCGTGAGCTGGGTATCGGCGACCGCGTGCTGTTCCTCGGTCAGGTGCCTGAGGCTCGGCGATATTTCCGTGCCTTCGATGTGTTTGCACTGAGTTCCGATCACGAACCGTTCGGCATGGTGCTGCTCGAGGCCATGGCTGCCGGTGTGCCCTTGCTCGCCACGGCATGTGGTGGGGCGAAGGAAGTGGTCGAGGGCGTCGGTATTCTATTCCCGCTGGGCGATGCCGAACACTTGGCTCAAGGGCTGCAACATCTGGCCGCGATGGACGAGCAGCAACGTCACCAGTGTGCTGAGCTGATGCTCGATCGCTTGCGTGAGCGCTTCTCCGACCGCGCGGTGCGCGATGCTTTCTGGCGTTTGCCGCACGTTACCGAACTGGCACCGAGGGGCTGATGCTCAACCGATTTCAAGGCTGGCGCGAACGTGGCTGGGCGGTAGTCGACGCCTCAACATATGCCGAGGCCTGGCAACGATATGGCGGCAGCGTCGCCACTCATCCCATGGTGGTCGAGCGACTGGCGCAATTGGCCGACATTCCTGTGCGCTACCTGGCCTGGGAGCAAAACGGTGAAGTCAAAGCCGCGATCCCGACCTGGGGCCGCGACCTCGCCTTGTCCAAGGATGTGCTCAAGCGCTGCGGTAAAAAAGGCCTGTTCGATCTCGGTAATGCCGAGTTCATTCTGCCGGCCGCTGCCGATGCACAAGCGCCGCTGCGTCATCGTGGGCGCTACCTGTCGGCACTGAATGAAGGCCGCTTCACTGGCATCAAGTTGCAGGCAGAACAGCTGGCGATGGCCCGCACTCCCGAAGAACTGTCGAAGAAGTTTCGCTACAACCAGCGCCGTGAATTGCGATTGCTGGAGGAAGCGGGCGGAGTGGTCCGGCCGGTCGCGGAGTTTTCCAGCAGTGAACTGGCTGCGATCTATTGCGACCTGTTCCAGCGTCGCTGGGGTTTTCCGGCGACGGGGGCCGAGCGCATGGCGGAGGTCATCGAGTTGCTGCGTGATTTGCTGATCGGCTCGGTGATTTTCCTCAACGATGCGCCAATAGCGATTCAACTGGTCTACCGTGTCGAGACACCGCAGTGGATCAGCGTCGAGTACATCAATGGCGGCGTCGATCCCGAAACCCGCGAATTCAGTCCGGGCAGCGTGTTGAGTTTTCTCAATACGCAAAGCGCCTGGGAACATGCCCGGGCGTTGGACAAACCGTTGCGCTTTTCTTTCGGTCGCGCCGATCGTGAATACAAGGATCGCTGGTGCAATCCTGTGCCGGTGTTCACCGTATGAGCCAGCCCATGAACCGCAAACAGCAATTGCTCAAGCGCCATCGGCGCACCAAACGCATCGGTCTGCTCATCGCGCTGGTGCTATTGATTGCCATGGGTGTGCTGGTGACCTGGTGGCTGCCATTGGTACTCGCGGTTCTGGGTTGGATTGCCCACGAAGCCTGGTTCGCCGACCACCTGTTTTACTCGCCCAAAGACGATTATCAATACAGCTTTCCACCGTACACCCAGCAGCCCAAGGTTCACCTTGACGGTGAACGTTTGCGCCTGGACGACGGCGTCATGCTGGTCGACGACGCCACTCTGGTGTTGGCGCTGCGGATAAAAAGCACCTGGCTGGGGCGCTTCATCGATCCCGTGGTCGAGTTGTCGGGGGGGGATAACCCGGACCGACAAACCTTCGAGCGTGGTGTGAACGGCCTGCGTTACCTCAACCTCAGTGGTCAGGCGCAGGTTCTGTCCCAAGGTGAGTTACGCCTGCGTGGGCGTTTCTGCCGACTGCTGGGTGAGCCGGTGCTCAGGGCGTTCGAGCATCCGGATTACAGCCGTCAGCGGGTGATGGTGATCGCGCCCCACGCCGACGATGCCGAGTTGGCCGCATTCGGTTTGTACAGCAGCGCCAGTCAAAGCTGGATCGTGACCTTGACCGCCGGTGAAATCGAGGCCGGGCACTATCAGCAGATGGGGCTCAATGGCGTCGAAGCGTCCCGGTTGAAAGGCTCGCTTCGCGCCTGGGATAGCATCAGCGTGCCGCTGTGGGGCGGCGTACCTCAGGAACGCTGTATTCAGTTGGGGTATTTCTGCCTGCAATTGTCCGCCATGCAAGGCGCGCCGACCGAGGCCGTGGCGTCCCGTGAGGCGCAGCTTGGTGATACCCGATATTTTCGACGGTTCAATCCGTTTGCCCTGGGCAGTGACGTCGATGGCCTACCGTCCTGGAACAATCTTGTGGCCGACCTGAGTGAGTTGATCGAGCGTATCCAGCCTCAGGTCATCGTTTTGCCACATCCGCGTTTCGACCCGCACCCAGACCATCTATGCTCACAGCAAGCGGTGATGCAGGCACTGAACGGTACAGCTTGGCAGCCCGAAACCTTATTGCATTACGCCAATCATCTACACGACAACGATCGCTGGCCAATGGGTGATGCCGGGACCGGTGTGACACTGCCGCCACAGATCAATAATCACGAACCGTTGCGTCCTTGGGCGCTTTGTCTGTCGGCTGAAAAACAGTGGCACAAGGCTATGTCGTTAGGCATGATGCACGACCTTCAGCCCCGACTTCCCCTCAAGCGTCTACTTCGCCGGGCGATCCAACGTTGTCTGGCGGCCCGACGCTGGCCGGCTTTCGGCGAAAACGAGTTCTTCCGTAAAGCGGTGCGACGCCACGAATTATTCTGGGTCCAAGAGCTGTCTGGAAAGAGAGAGACCAATTGAAAGTTCTGTTTCTGGTGCAGAAAGAGCAGCGAGCGATCCTCGATCGACTGTATGACGGTATCGCCGAGCACTGCGACTGCGACAAGCGTGAGCTGACCAGCGCGGAGCAGGACGACTTGCGAGGGTATTTTCGCAAGCATGTCGATGTGACCCGTTACGACCGGATTGTTTTTTTCCTGCGTTTCAAAAAAGAGATCAGACAGGTGAGGTTCATCCAAACCCTGCCCAATCTGGTTATTCTGGAACACGATGCGTACCAGAATTACATCCCGTGCAAGTACACCGGCAAGTTCAGCGCGCATTACCGCAAGCTGCCTTGGGCGCGGGTGATCAGCTCGGGTTTCATGGTCGCCGACCGCCTGCGCGAGGAAGGTTTCGATGCGGTGTTTGTTCCCAAGGGATACGACCAGTCGCTGCTGCAAGATCAAGGTCGTGAGCGAGATATAGAACTGGCATTTGTAGGCAGTACCAACAGTGTCGCCTATAGCGGTCGCAAAGCACTGCTCGATGAGTTGGCGCGCGT
Organism: Pseudomonas sp. LBUM1666; assembly: GCF_059695775.1. Classification (NCBI taxonomy): domain Bacteria; kingdom Pseudomonadati; phylum Pseudomonadota; class Gammaproteobacteria; order Pseudomonadales; family Pseudomonadaceae; genus Pseudomonas; species Pseudomonas sp. LBUM1666. Next base: position 510,231 of record NZ_CP166789.1, read on the forward strand.
CGAACCACTGGTGGTGACGCGTACCAAGTCGGGTGAGGAATACTGCGATACGCTTAACCGTATTCGCTACTTCGTCAGCGCCGACGTCGGTATGGGCGAATTCATGATCAAGAATTTCGAGGCCATGGCGTGTGGTTGTGTGTTACTGGCTTATGACCAAGGCGCGGCTGAAAGCAGCGCGCTGGGTTTGCACGATATGCACAACGTTGTTTTCTATCAAAGTATCCCGCAGCTTCAGGAAAAACTCGCGAAGCTACGGGCTGACCCGGAGCTGGCGCAGCGTATCGCTCGCAATGGTCGCGAACTGGTGGTTGGCCAGTTCAGCTTTGCGCGTATCGGGAAGCGTATTGTCGAGGAGCTAGAACCAGCATTGCGTCCTCACGCACCGTTGAGTCTGCTGGAAAAAGTGCGTCTGAAACTGGGCGTTTGACAAGGGTTTCTATGACGCTGGAAGGAGATGTCGTTCGGCATGCCGGTTTTGACCTCCACGTACAGCTGTCGATTGAGCATCAGCGCAAGGCGCGCGTTCGTCGCGAACACATCAAGTTTGCACTGTCTCTAATGCTGGGAGTCTGCATTGGCTGTTTTATCAATTAAGTGCGCCGCAGCGTACCTGCATAGTTCCATGCGTTGGCTTGTTACCTTATGAGCATCCTTAACGTTATGTGGTCCGGCGGTGCGCCGTTCGCATCGATTCACAAGGTTCATCAGCAGATACTGTCGCAGGCCGGCCCCACCGCATCGGTCAAGACCTGGTTGCTTCAGGGCAGCGCGTCAGGGTCTGGAGTGAATGTTGGCGAAACCCGGGAATGGAAACTGTCCTCCGCCCGTTTGAAAGGGCGGCATTTCTGGCGGCTGATGAAGCCCTGGATGCAGGCCTCTTTTAAGAGAGCCCTCAAGCAGAGTGGGGCACACCTTTTGCTGCTCGATGGCTTGGGAGTAGCTCGCACACTTTTACCTCTTCTCAAAACATTGCCAAACATCCACGCGGTGGTGATTGTTCATGGTTCCACGCGAGTTCGTGCCGGAGATCGAGCCCTCTTCCACCAGTTCTCGACGTCCCAGCTGACATTGGTCGCAGTGTCGAACACCTTGGCCGCCTCGCTGGGCCGAGACCTTCAAATGCCGGTCATGACATTGCGTAGTGCGTTCGATCCTGTCGCGTTTCGCTCCTTGGTACTCCCTCGCGAGGAGGCCCGCGCCCGGTTGGGATTGCCCCTGGACGACACGCCTGTGCTCGGTGCGGTGGGGCGATTGGTGGAGGATAAGGGGTTTGCCTGTCTGATCGAGGCCTTTGCCTCCGCATTGAAACAGCGGCCAGATTTGCGATTGGTGATAATCGGTGAAGGGTCTTCCAGAGAAGCGTTGCAATCACGCATTGATCACCTGGGGTTGCGCGCGAGTGTGTCCTTGCCCGGCCATCTGAATGATGCCGCGCGGCTTTACAGGGCATTCGACTGGGTTGCTATCCCTTCGCTGGACGAAGGCCTCGGACTGATTATGCAAGAGGCGGTGATGGCGGGTGTACCAGTCATTTCCAGCGAATTGCCAGTGTTTCGCGAGCAGTTGGCCGACACGGGTTGGTATGCCCCCGTAGAGGATGTCAGTGCCTGGAGCGATGTTATTGTGCGAGCGTCTAGCGTTTCTGCAAAAGAAATCGCGGCAGGCCAATATCAGGAACTGGCCCCTGACCAGGCCTGGCTGAACTTCAGTCAGACGGCCCGTGCGTTGCTTTCATGATGGCAGAACAGCTTGCTCGAGTGCCTGCATTGGAAAGCTGTCGTTCAGGTTCTCTCGCGCAATATAGCGGGCGAAATGCTGCAGGTTGCGCTTGATCAGATGCTTGGGCAGTGGCGCCCGCAAGAAACGCATATCTGCCACATCGATCAGGCCCATCCGGTTGTCCGGCGTGACCACGATGTTGCCCAGGTGCAGTGAGCGAAAGTAGATCCCCGACATATGAAGGCTACGTATCAGCCCCGCCAGAGCCGGCAGTGTCTGCTGCCAGTTGAACCCTTCCTTGCTGGCGATCTGGCGCAGGGTTTCTCCTGGCAGGGGCTGGTAAAGCACCGCCGTCATGCCTGGGGTTTGCAGCCGATAGAACTGCAGGACCTGAAGGGTGGGTACGCCAAGCTTGTGCAGTTGGGCGGCATTGTCGATGAAGCGTTTCGAGTACGGACGAAACATCGCGGAAGATAAAATACGCTTGCGACGAAACAGTTTCAGGATATTCCCATCCTGCAACAGGTAAACTTTCGGGCCGTAGCTGTCGGCCTCCAGTACTCTGGCGGCTTCAATCATTTGATTTAAAGCGTCTTGCGGAAGCCGGGAGCATTGCATCATAGAAAGCCTTGTTGGAATTGCGCGGGCACTGTGGCGGGCAATGATGCCGAAAAGTTTCGGTTTTAACCATGCCGGGTTAGGTAGGGTGAGCTGTCTAAGGAGCAATTTGATGCAAGAAACACGTTGGGCGCAAGTATGGATGACGTCGGGTCTGTTGTGGTTTTTGCTGGCTATCGCCGTTGCGCCTACCAACAAACTTTATCAGCAAGGGCTGGTCGCACTGCTATGGCTGCCGGCCATGGTGTTCAGCTGGCCAGCGCGGGCCCGGATCAGAGAACTCCTATATGAGCAGCGCTGGGTCTACCTGCCGATGCTCGGTCTGCTGGTCTGGTCATTGATTAGTCTCTCCTGGACGAACGTCGACGAGCCGAGTCGCGAAGCCAAGCGTTTGTTGTACATCATTGTATTCCTGATTTTTTTTCCGGTTTTTGCCAATACCCGGCCCGAGCGAGTCATTCGTATCATGCAATGGGGCGGTATTGGGCTGGCGTTGACTGCTTTGGTTGCCACCATCAAATTTTATGGGGTCGATGGCAACGTCTGGTACGCGCGCGTTGAAGGTTTGGGCGAGTTGTCTCACCCGATTCTGGGTGGCTACGTTATTGGGTTGGCGGCCGTGTGGCTTGTTCATTGGGTGCCGCGCACGCTCTGGATGCAGGCGGCCTGGGTCGTAGCGCTGGGTTTGCTTGGCGTGTTTGTCGTGCTTAGCCAGAGTCGTGGTGCTGCCTTGGCGTTGTTCCTGACGTTACTCGTCATGCCGATCTGGTGCCGCGATCGACGCAGCCGCGTCGTTGCGGTATCTGCGTTGACGGTGGCGATGTTGGCTTTCTGGTTCTTCGAGCCTTTGGTTATGGCTCGCGGTGTTTCCTATCGTCCGCAAATCCTGATGGCAAGCTTGCAAATGATTTCCGAGCACCCATGGCGCGGCCTGGGCCTAGGCGGCAACTATAAAGTGCTTGCCGAAGGCTTGTCCTTTGACCATGCCCATAACCTCTTCACTCATGTCGCCATCGAACTGGGTCTGCCGGGGCTGTTGTTGTGGTGCGCGGTATGGCTTGCAGTTTTACGTGAGGCCTGGAAAGCCCGGGAAACGCTATATGGCCAAGGCATCATCGGCATATGGGTATTTTCATCCCTGGCCATGCAATTCGATGCGGCCAGCCTGAGTGGAACGCCAAGGGCCGAGTGGTTCATCAGTTGGTTACCCGTTGGCCTGGCCAGTGTGTTGGTATGGTCGCGGGTCAATTCCGACGTTTGTGATAAAATTTCGCGTTCTTCCTAACGAGTGAGCTCTACGATGAGTGACGCACCGCCCAAAGCGGGACAGGATTCCAGCCTGAAAATCTATTTTCGGCTGTTGGGTTATGTAAAACCCTATATCGGCCTATTCCTGGTGAGTATCGTCGGCTTCGTGATCTTTGCCTCGACGCAGCCCATGCTCGCGGGGATTCTCAAATATTTCGTCGATGGCCTGAGCAACCCCGAAGCGGTGCTCTTCCCGACTGTTCCCTATTTGCAAGACTTGCAGTTGCTGATGGCCGTACCGCTGCTGATCATCCTGATCGCCGCCTGGCAAGGCCTGGGGTCTTTCCTGGGAAACTATTACCTGGCCAAAGTATCGTTGGGACTGGTCCACGACTTGCGTGTCGAGCTGTTCAACAAGTTGCTGGTATTGCCCAACCGTTATTTCGACACCCATAACTCCGGGCACCTGATTTCGCGCATCACCTTCAACGTGACCATGGTCACCGGTGCGGCCACGGACGCCATCAAAGTGGTCATTCGTGAAGGCCTGACCGTGGTGTTCCTGTTTGCTTACCTGTTGTGGATGAACTGGAAGCTGACCCTGGTGATGCTGGCGATCCTGCCCATCATCGCGGTCATGGTGGGCAGCACCAGCAAAAAATTCCGCAAGCAGAGCAAGAAGATTCAGGTGGCGATGGGCGATGTGACTCACGTGGCTTCCGAGACCATCCAGGGTTACCGTGTGGTGCGCAGCTTTGGCGGCGAGAGTTACGAAGAGCGTCGTTTCGCCGAAGCCAGTCAGAGCAACACTGACAAGCAACTGCGCATGACCAAGACCGGTGCGGTCTACACACCCATGCTGCAATTGGTGATCTACACCGCCATGGCGGTGCTGATGTTCCTGGTGCTGTTCCTGCGCGGCGATGCCACCGCCGGTGACCTGGTGGCCTACATCACCGCGGCGGGCCTGTTGCCCAAGCCGATTCGGCAGCTGTCGGAAGTCAGCTCGACAATCCAGAAAGGCGTTGCCGGTGCCGAGAGCATTTTCGAGCAACTGGACGTCGAACCAGAGATTGACCAGGGTACCGTCGAGCGCGATCGCGTCAGCGGCCACCTGGACGTGCGCAACCTGAGCTTCACCTATCCAGGGACCGAGCGTGAAGTGCTGAAGAACATCAGCTTCACGGCGGCACCGGGGCAAATGATCGCCCTGGTCGGTCGTTCGGGTAGCGGCAAGTCGACCCTGGCCAGCCTGATTCCGCGTTTCTATCACCACGAAACCGGCGAAATCATGCTCGATGACGTGGAAATCGAAGACTATCGTCTGCGCAATCTGCGTCGGCACGTGGCGCAGGTGACGCAGCATGTGACCCTGTTCAACGACACCATCGCCAACAACATCGCTTACGGTGACCTGGCCGGCGCACCACGTGCCGACATCGAAAAGGCCGCCACGGATGCTTACGCGATGGACTTCATCTCGGAGATGCCGCAGGGCCTGGACACCCAGGTCGGGGAAAACGGAGTGTTGCTGTCCGGTGGCCAGCGTCAGCGCCTGGCGATTGCCCGGGCCTTGTTGAAGAACGCACCCTTGCTGATTCTCGACGAGGCAACGTCGGCACTCGATACCGAGTCCGAGCGGCACATTCAGGCGGCACTGGATCAGGTCATGAAAGGTCGCACCACGCTGGTGATTGCTCACCGGTTGTCAACCATCGAGAAGGCTGACCTGATCCTGGTCATGGACCACGGTGAAATCGTCGAGCGCGGCACCCACGCTCAACTGCTGGCGCAAAACGGCTACTACGCGCGCCTGCATGCGATGGGTCTGGACGAGCCGGTTACTGCGGGTATCGCCTGACCCCCGCTGGCCGCCACCGAGGGGTGGCGGCCGCAAAAAATCCTCTCATTAATGCCATGCGCAAGCCCACGCCAACCCTGTGTTAATATCGCGCCCCTGTTCATTTTGTATGTGGGTTGCTCCATGAAGTTGTCCATGCCGCGATTCGATCAAGCCCCTGTCTTGGTGGTCGGCGATGTCATGCTCGACCGTTACTGGCATGGTGGTACCTCACGGATTTCCCCTGAGGCGCCGGTACCGGTAGTCAAGGTCGAGCAAATCGAGGACCGCCCGGGCGGTGCCGCCAACGTTGCGTTGAACATTGCCGCCCTCGGCGCCCCGGCCTCGCTGGTCGGTGTGACCGGCGACGATGAAGCCGCCGACAGTCTGGCCAATAGCCTCAAGGGCGCTGGCGTTCGGGCGTTGTTCCAACGCATCGCGCACCAGCCGACCATCGTCAAGCTGCGGGTCATGAGCCGTCACCAGCAACTGCTGCGTATCGACTTCGAAGAACCTTTTGCCACCGACGCGTTGGCGTTGGGCGAGCAAGTCGATGAGTTGCTCGAAGGCATCAAAGTGCTGGTGCTGTCCGATTACGGCAAAGGCGCGCTGAAAAACCATCAGGTGCTGATCCAGGCGGCCCGTGCCCGTGGCATTCCGGTGCTGGCCGACCCTAAGGGCAAGGATTTCTCGATCTATCGGGGTGCGAGCCTGATCACCCCGAACCTCAGCGAATTCGAAACCATCGTCGGCGGTTGCGCCGATGAGCACGAGCTGGTGAGCAAGGGCGCGCAGCTGATGCACGACCTCGACCTCGGCGCATTGCTGGTGACCCGCGGCGAACACGGCATGACCCTGTTGCGTCCGGATCATCCGGCGCTGCACCTGCCGGCCCGTGCCCGTGAAGTGTTCGATGTGACCGGTGCCGGCGACACGGTGATTTCCACCCTGGCGGCCGCCATTGCCGCTGGCGAAGAACTGCCCCACGCGGTGGCCCTGGCCAACCTGGCGGCGGGCATTGTGGTTGGCAAACTGGGTACGGCGGCCATCAGCGCACCGGAACTGCGTCGCGCCATCCAGCGTGAAGAAGGTTCCGAGCGCGGTGTACTTGGCCTTGAGCAGCTGTTGCTGGCGGTCGATGATGCGCGTGCGCATAAAGAGAAGATCGTCTTCACCAACGGCTGCTTCGACATTTTGCACGCCGGCCACGTGACCTACCTCGAACAGGCGCGGGCCCAGGGCGATCGCCTGATCGTCGCGGTCAACGACGATGCGTCGGTCAGCCGCCTGAAAGGGCCAGGTCGTCCGATCAACAGCGTCGACCGTCGCATGGCCGTACTGGCAGGTCTGGGCGCCGTGGATTGGGTGATCAGCTTCGCTGAAGGCACCCCGGAAAACCTGCTGCGCGAGGTCAAGCCGGATGTGCTGGTCAAGGGCGGGGACTACGGAATCGAGCAGGTCGTCGGCGCGGACATCGTGACCGCTTACGGCGGAACGGTGAAAGTGCTGGGGCTGGTGGAAAACAGCTCGACTACCGCGATTGTCGAGAAGATCCGCAAGTCCGAGTGATGCCATAAAAGATCGCAGCCTCGTTTCACTCAACAGCTCCTACAGGGAATTGCATTTCAATGTAGGAGCTGTTGAGTGGAACGAGGCTGCGATCTTTTGCTTTAAGAGCTGACTTTCTTACGCGGTACGATTCTCTTCAGCAATTGCTTCGCCTTCCCACGCAACCGCGCCAAACCTGAATCTTTCCCCGGCGGGCTCAAACCCTGTTGCCGCACCCAATCCTTCCAGCGAATCCGCTCATCCCTCACCAGCCAGCCTTCCTGCTGGGCAAAACTCTCTGCCAGGTACAACCCGCGAGTACTTGCCGGGTACAGCTGATCCTTTTTCAAGGTATAGAGCTCGGCCATCGGTTGGCCGTCCTGCAGCGGCATCAAGTACAAATCGGGACGTTTTCGATCGAGCCGGGCCACCAGTTGATCGCCTTCCAGTCGTTCGTCGACATGGAACAGGCTCAGGGATTTGGCCTCTTTGGGCACGTCCAGGCGCAAGTCATAGATCAATTGCAGCGAGGCCGTCGGCAAATGCACGTAAGCCCGCGGGCGCTCGATCAACTGCATCTTGGCGCAACGCACCGGCCGCGCCGAACCGGACAACGGCGTCAGGCGAAACGGCAGGGCTTCGCGATAATGCAGCGCGGACGAGTAGGGCGCCGGCAGCCAGGTGTCATTGAAACGCCCGCCGAGCCAGCCTTCCGGGGTTTCCAGCAGGCACTCTTCGGCAATTTCCTGAATCGCGGTGTGCAGCGGCAGGTTCAGCTCATGGGCGGGCACGTAACCGGAGATCAGCTTGAGCACCACGTCGCCGCGGTCTTGCCGACGCTGACGCACCAACACCCAGTAATCGCGGTTCTGCCAATGGAGGGTCAGGCGCACCGAGACCCCGAGGTTGGCCAGCTCAAGCGAAAACCGCTGAGTGTCGGCTACCGTCACCGGGCGGCGACGTTGCAGGGTCTGGGAGAAATTGAGCGGCATCCCGACGCTTTGATAACTCAGGCCTTCGGGAGTCGCTTCGACGAATAACGGCAGGGTCTTGAAGTTGCTCGGGTTCTTTCTTATGAGCGTACGCGGCATGTCGGCTCCTGCTTAAGGCCGCGTGGGCGGCATCAGTTACTACGTAGGACCTGGGCAACGGTCGCGACGTTATGGGCGAGGTGCAGCGGATTAATGGTCCCGACAATAGCACTGGCAACACCCGGATGTTCAAACAACAACTCGAAGCTGGCGCGAACAGGGTCCACGCCCGGGCTCAGGCAAACATGACCGCTGGCGAGGGCTTTTTTGACCAGAATGGCTTTACCGTGAGCAGCAGCATAGTCAATGACCGGCTTCTCGTTCTGCTCGTTCAGATTGTAGGTGACCATCGCGCAATCACCTTGTTCCAGAGCCTTCAATCCGCCTTCGACGGTTTTGCCGGAAAAACCGAAACCGCGAATCTTGCCCTCGCTCTTCAGCTCGGCGAGGGTCGCATAGACCTCGCTGTCATTGAGGATCGCCAGGTCGTTGCCGTCGGAGTGCACCAGCACCAGATCGATGAAGTCCGTTTCCAGCCGTTGCAGACTACGTTCCACCGACTGTCGGGTGTGGGCGGCGCTGAAGTCATGGCTCGACTGACCGTTGATAAACTCTTCGCCGACCTTGCTGACGATCACCCAGTCCTGACGCTGCCCCCGCAGCAACGGGCCGAGGCGTTCTTCGCTGCGGCCATAGGCCGGGGCAGTGTCGATCAGGTTGATGCCCAGGTCGCGCGCGAGTTTGAGCAGCATGCGCGCTTCGTCATCATCGGGAATCTGAAAACCGTTGGGGTATTTCACGCCTTGGTCACGGCCGAGTTTTACCGTACCCAGGCCCAGTGGCGAAACCAGCAGGCCGGTGCTACCCAGCGGGCGATGCAGATCGTGCAAGGTCGGTTGGCTCATGGCAGCAGTTGCTCCCAGGCAGGGACGCCCATCGGCGGTTTTGGCAGGTCGGGCAGGTCCGCGGGATGGCTTGGCTGGATGCCGTCGCGCTGCAAGGACGCGATGACGCGATCAGCAAAGTCCGGAGCCAGCGCGAGTTTGGTTGGCCAGCCGACCAGCAGCCGGCCTTCTTCGGCAAGGAATGCATTGTCAGGACGGGTCAGTCCCGATTGCAGCGGCTCGGCGCGATCCACTCGAAGGGTGGCCCATTGCGCGGTGCTCAGGTCGATCCATGGCAGCAACTGGCCGAGTTCTTTCTGCGCGGTGGCGATTTGCTCGGCGGGTTCGCGGGCAACACCTTCGGCTTCAGCGATATCGCCGCCCAGATACCAGACCCACTGACCATCGGCGGCCGGATGGGTGGTCACGGTAATGCGCGGCTTGGTGCCGCCGCCCAGGCAGTGGGCATACAGCGGTTTGAGGCCAGGACCTTTGGCGATGATCATGTGCAACGGCCGGCGTTGCATGGCGGGTTGGGTCAGCCCCAAGGCTTCGAGCAGCGCGGCTGTACCGGCGCCGGCGCTCAAGACGATGCGCTGGGCGCGAATCTCGCGCGCGTCGACCTTCAGGCCGACCAGCTTTCCACCTTCCAGCAGCGGTTCAATGTTCTGACCGGCGAGCAGGCCATCACCCGCCAGATCGGCCAGGCGCTGGATCAGGCTCGGTACGTCGATCACCAGTTCCGCCAGGCGATAGACCTTGCCCTTGAAGCGCTTGTCTTGCAGGGCGGGCGGCAGTTGCTCGCCCTTGACCTGATCGACACGGCCGCGCACGGCCTTGCTGGCGAAGAAACTGGTGAGATTGCCGGCGATCGTGCCGGGGGACCAGAGGTAATGGGCTTCGGACAGCAGGCGCACGCCGGTCAGGTCCAGTTCGCCGTCACCGGCCAAGGCTTCGCGCCAGCGGCGAGGCATGTCGGCGATGGCTTCCGAGGCACCGGTCAAGGCGCCATGCAATGCATACTTGGCGCCGCCATGGATGATGCCTTGGGACTTCACGCTTTGCCCGCCACCGAGGCTGGCGCTTTCCACCAGCACGGTCGAAAAACCCTGGCGGCGCAGACGCGCATTCAGCCAGAGGCCGGCGACACCAGCGCCGACAATCAGAACGTCGGTGGAAATAACGGATGGCATGCAGCGACCTCAGTGTTCAAGACGAGGGCGCAGTATACAGACTCGAAGATTGGAGGTTTTGCTGGCGATCAAAAGATGACCAACTACAACCCCTGTGGGAGTGAGCCTGCTCGCGATGGCGGTGTGTCAGGCAACTTTTCAGTCGACTGGTACACCGCGATCGCGAGCAGGCTCACTCCCACAGGGGATTGGTGGTGCCAGTTAATGCCCGGCGGTTTTGGAGAAGACTTGGATGACGACGACGCCCAGCACAATCAACGCCATCCCCAGCATCGCCGGCACATCCAGCTTCTGCCCGTAGATAAACAGCGCCGCCACGCTGACCATCACGATCCCCATGCCGGCCCATACCGCGTAAGCCACGCCTACCGGAACGCTGCGCACCACCAGCGTCAGCATCCAGAAGGCGATGCCGTAGCCGACAATCACCAGAATCAGCGGCAGCGGGGTGCTGAAGCCTTTGACCGCTTTCATCGAAACAGTGGCGATCACTTCGGCGCAGATGGCAATGGCCAAGTAGTAGTAAGCGGTCATAGGTGCATCCTCGTGTGAAGTGTTGCTTTCTGAGGTCGGCATTTTAGAGATTCTCCAGATGCGGTAAAGTCATTACCTATCTGTTATGAAGATGGGTTGAGCCATGAATACGCAATGGAATCTGGAGCAGCTGCGCTTGTTTGTCAGCGTAGCGGAGCAGCGTTCGTTTTCTGCGGTAGCGCGGGATCAGCGCAAGGCGCAGTCGGCGGTCAGCAGTTCGATTGCGCTGCTCGAAGAAGACCTCGGCGTCAGCCTGTTCGACCGTAGCAGCGGCCGCCAGCCGAAACTCACCGAGGCCGGTAACGCATTGCTGGACGAGGCGCGGGAAGTGCTGCGCCAATGCGAACGCCTTAACGGTCGGGCGCTGGCCATGATGCGCGGCCAGGAGGCGCGTTTGCGTGTGGCCCAGGATGAGGCGATGCCCTATCAGCCGATCATCGAAAGCTTCGAAGCCCTGGCTCAACAATTTCCCAGCCTTGAAGTGCAGCTGACCAGCGCCGCCCAAGGCGATGTGGCGCGCAAACTGGTGGAGCGTCGGGCCGATCTGGGGTTGCTGTTTTATCACGATCAAATCCCCGAAGCGCTCGAGCGGCGGGTGTTGGGCAGCGTCGAAATGGTCACGGTGTGCGGCGTCGGCCACCCACTGGCGCAACAGGCTCAGGTCGATTGTCAGCAACTGGCGCAGCATCGTCAGTTGCTGATGTCCACACAGTCGAGTGTCTATCCCGGCAGTGAACCCGCCAGCCCGCAAGTCTGGCGGGCCGACAGTTTCTACGTGATGGCTGAATGGCTGGTGCGCGGCCTCGGCTGGGCCTGGCTGCCGCGCCACGTGGTGCAGTACCCGGCGTATCAGAATCTGATGGTCGAACTGGTCAGCGAATGGACCCCGCCAGCGCTGGTGGTGGAGCTGGTCTGGCGCCGCGATGAGCCTCTGGGGCCGGCGGCTCGTTGGCTGGCGGAACGTTTTGCCGTGCACTTGCAGGCGATCGGCGAAAAAACCGATAAACTCCGCCGCCATGAATAGAACTCTCTACACCGCGCTGTTTTACCTGGGGCTGCCACTGGTAGCGATTCGGCTTTGGCTGCGGGCGCGCAAGGCGCCCGCGTACGCCAAGCGCGTTGGCGAACGTTTCTCCCTCGGGTTACCGGCGATGAAAACGGGCGGCATCTGGGTGCACGCAGTGTCGGTGGGCGAAAGCATTGCCGCGGCGCCGATGATTCGCGCCTTGCTGCAACGTTATCCACAGCTGCCCATTACCGTGACCTGCATGACCCCTACCGGTTCGGAGCGCATCCACGCGCTGTTCGCCAATGAGCCGCGCATCCAGCACTGCTATTTGCCTTACGACTTGCCTTGCGCAGCGAAGCGATTCCTTGATCGGGTCCAGCCGAAACTGGCGGTGATCATGGAAACCGAGCTCTGGCCGAACCATATCCATCAGTGCGCCAAGCGTGGGATTCCAGTGGCGCTCGCCAACGCGCGACTCTCCGAGCGTTCGGCCAAGGGTTATGGCCGTTTCAATAAACTGACCCAGCCGATGCTCGCCGAGATGAGCCTGTTCGCGGTGCAGACTGAGGCCGAGGCCCAGCGCTTCCGTGAATTGGGCGCCCGCCCGGAAACGGTCGAAGTGACCGGCTCTATCAAGTTTGATCTGACTATCGACCCGGCACTGCTTCAGCGTGCCGTCGAGTTGCGTGCGCAATGGCAGGCGCAGGAGCGTCCGGTGTGGATTGCTGCCAGTACGCACGAAGGTGAAGACGAGGTAGTGCTGGCGGCGCATCGTCAGTTGCTCGCCAATCATCCCGATGCCTTGCTGATTCTGGTGCCGCGCCATCCGGAGCGTTTTAATTCGGTGTTCGAGCTGTGTCGGCAGCAGGGTTTCGCCACGGTCCGTCGTTCCACTGGTGAACCCATCACCGCCGGTACGTCGGTGCTGCTGGGCGACACCATGGGTGAGTTGCTGTTTCTGTATGCCTTGGCTGACAGCGCTTTTGTTGGCGGCAGTCTGGTGCCAAACGGCGGGCACAACCTGCTGGAGCCGGCGGCTCTGGCCAAACCGGTGTTGAGCGGGCCGCACCTGTTTAACTTCCTCGAAATCGCCGCGCAGTTGCGCAGTGCCGGGGCGTTGCAGGAAGTGGAAGATGCCGAAAGTCTGGCGCTGGCGGTGCAGCGGCTGTTCGAATTGCCGCGTGATGCGCAGCGGATGGCGGAGGCGGGGTTGAAAGTCATGCGCACCAATCAGGGCGCGTTGCAGCGATTGCTGGATGGGTTGGGGCGGTTGATCGACAAGTCCTGAATCTACCGCTGATCAAACTGTGGGAGCGAGCTTGCTCGCGATAGCGGACTGACAGGCAACTGAAGTGTTGAATGAACTACCGTCATCGCGAGCAAGCTCGCTCCCACAGGGATTGCGGTGCCTACCTGTTCACCACAGATTCAAATCTGACGTTCAAGGTCGGGCTTTGAGTTGCTCCGCCGCAGCCTTCGCCAGGTCCGGCGGCAGGAAGTCTTTATCCGGGTTGTAATCGGCCTTGAGGTAACGCGCCAGGTCCTGCAAGTCCCCAGGGTTCAACGTGCCCGCGGCCTGCTTCAAGCGCAGGTTGTCGAGGATGTAGTCGTAGCGAGTGTTGTTGTAGTCGCGCACCGAGGTGTACAGCTGACGCTGGGCATCCAGCACGTCGACGATATTTCGCGTACCCACCTGATAACCGATTTCGGTCGCTTCCACGGCGCTTTGGTTGGAGATGATCGACTGCTTGCGCGCCTGCACCTGCTCGACGTCGGTGTTCACCGCACGATGCAGGTTGCGGGTGCTTTCGACGATTTGCCGACGCAGGGATTCGCGTTGCTGCTCGGACTGGTCCAGCTGTGCATACGATTGGCGCACCTGGGAGTTGATCAGGCCGCCGCTGTAGATCGGGATATTCAGTTGCAGGCCAACCGTCGTTTGCTCGACGTTGCCACCGTAAGGCTGGCCGAAGGCGTTCGGGTTGCTGAAGCCCAAGGCATCGTTGTCACCCTTCTCGTATTTCGCCACGGCGTCGACAGTTGGCGCGTGGCCGGCCTTGCGCTGCTTGAGGGTTTCTTCGGCGGCGCTGACGGCGTAGTTGCTCGCGAGCAGATTGAGGTTCTGTCTGGCTGCCGTATCGACCCAGGCCTTGGCGTCGTTCGGTGCTGGCGGCAGGATCGGCAAGGTATGGGAAATGCCCCAGATCGAGTTGTACTGACGGTTGGTCAGGGTGATCAGGGCTTCGAACGCATCATCTACCTGGCGCTGCGCGACGATTCGGTTGGCGCGTGCAGTGTCGTAGCTGGCTTGCGATTGCAGCACATCAGTTTTGTCCGAGAGACCGACGTCGAAGCGTTCGTTGGACTGATCGAGCTGACGTTTGAACGCGGCTTCTTCGGCCTTGGTTGACGCCAGGTTGTCCTGGGTTCGCAAGACATCGAAGTAGCTGACGGCAGTTTGCAGTATCAGGTTTTGCTGGGTTGCCGAGAGCTGCAACGCAGCCTGTTCGTTAACGTCTTTGGCGGCCTGGAACTGGAACCAGCGATCAGCACGGAACAGCGGTTGAGCCAGGGTCGCTTGATAGGAATGAGCGTTACGGTTGGCAGTCGCCGATGGCTGATCGATCGCGGTGCGCACAGCGGCTAGTTCAGCGCCGCCCGAGAGATTGGGCAACAGCCCGGCGCGGGCCTGGGGCACGACTTCTTTCTGGGCGCCATATTGAGCGATGGCTGCAGCGAGGTCGGCGTTGTTGTCCACCGCTTCCTGATAGACGCTGACCAGATCCGTCTTGGTCGATAAGGGCGCTTCTGCTGCCCAGGCCATTCCGTTGGACGCACAAGACACGGCAAGGGCCAGTGAAAGTTTGCGCAGCATGAGGCGATCCCTAAAAAATTACGCTGATAATTTGAGCGCCAAAGGTACGGCGCAGCCCGCACAGCGTCAAGGCGGGGCATGGGTTGCGAGTGTAGTTGGGCATCCGCATGGCAACAATCCTGTAATTACGCCATTCATCATGGTGTTTGCCGCGGTGTTGGCGTTCTTTGCCGGTTGTGTCTAGACTGGCCGGGTTCTTGTCGGGGTGCCTTGCTATGAGGCTGAGATCGAATAATTTCGGATCCCGTTGAACCTGATCAGGTTAGCGCCTGCGTAGGGAACAAGATTTCTCGTCACCCGGCGAGTCCTCTTGTGCTTCGTCCGGGATGTTGTTCGACAATCGAACACCCCTCGAGCACTGAGCACAGCACTGCTGGTTTTCCCAGCGCCCGTGCGTCCATTCGATTACAGGTTCGCTCCGACAAAAATCCACTGCCTGGATGTGTTTGGAGAGCCCGTGATGACGATAAAACTAAAAAACACTACGAACCTGAGTGATTCGGCCCAAGTCGATCAGCAATCGGTTCAGCCGTTTACCCGCTCGCAAAAAATCTATGTTCAGGGCTCTCGCCCGGACATCCTCGTGCCGATGCGCGAAATCAGCCTTGATGTGACCCCGACCGACTTTGGCGGCGAGATCAACGCGCCTGTCGTCGTGTACGACACCTCGGGCCCGTACACCGACCCCAACGTCATCATCGACGTGCGCAAAGGCCTGGCCGATGTGCGTTCGCCGTGGATCGAGTCCCGTGGCGACACCGAGCGTCTGCCGGGTCTGAGTTCCAACTTCGGCCAGGAACGCCTCGCCGATGCGGAGCTGACCAAGCTGCGTTTCGCTCACGTGAACAACCCGCGCCGGGCCAAGGCTGGTGCCAACGTCAGCCAGATGCACTACGCCCGCAAAGGCATCATCACCGCCGAGATGGAATACGTCGCCATCCGCGAAAACATGAAGCTTGAAGTGGCGCGCGCCGCTGGCCTACTGGACCAGCAACACGCCGGTCACAGCTTCGGCGCCAGCGTGCCGAAAATCATCACCCCCGAATTCGTCCGTGAAGAGATCGCCCGCGGTCGCGCGATCATTCCGGCCAACATCAACCACACCGAACTGGAACCGATGATCATCGGCCGTAACTTCCTGGTGAAGATCAACGGCAACATCGGCAACAGCGCTTTGGGTTCGTCCATCGAAGAAGAAGTGGCGAAACTGACCTGGGGCATTCGCTGGGGTTCGGACACGGTCATGGACCTGTCCACCGGCAAACACATTCACGAAACCCGCGAGTGGATCATCCGTAACTCGCCGGTGCCGATCGGTACTGTGCCGATTTATCAGGCCCTGGAAAAAGTCGACGGCGCTGCCGAAGACCTGACCTGGGAGCTGTTCCGCGACACGCTGATCGAGCAGGCCGAGCAGGGCGTTGACTACTTCACCATCCACGCCGGTGTGTTGCTGCGCTACGTGCCGCTGACTGCCAAGCGCGTCACCGGTATCGTTTCCCGTGGCGGTTCGATCATGGCGAAGTGGTGCCTGGCGCACCACAAAGAGAACTTCCTCTACACCCATTTCGAAGACATCTGCGAAATCATGAAGGCCTACGACGTCAGCTTCTCGCTGGGCGATGGCCTGCGTCCGGGCTCGATTGCCGATGCCAACGACGCCGCGCAATTCGGTGAGCTGGAAACCCTCGGCGAGCTGACCAAGATCGCCTGGAAGCACGACGTGCAGTGCATGATCGAAGGCCCGGGCCACGTGCCGATGCAGTTGATCAAAGAGAACATGGACAAGCAGCTGGAATGCTGCGATGAGGCGCCGTTCTACACCCTCGGCCCGCTGACCACTGACATCGCGCCGGGCTACGACCACATCACCTCCGGCATTGGTGCGGCGATGATCGGCTGGTTCGGTTGCGCCATGCTGTGCTACGTGACGCCGAAGGAACACTTGGGTCTGCCGAACAAGGATGACGTGAAGACCGGGATCATCACCTACAAGATCGCCGCCCATGCCGCCGATCTGGCGAAGGGGCATCCGGGCGCGCAGATCCGCGACAATGCCTTGAGCAAGGCGCGTTTCGAATTCCGTTGGGAAGACCAGTTCAACCTGGGCCTTGATCCGGACACGGCTCGTTCGTATCACGATGAGACCCTGCCGAAGGATTCGGCCAAGGTCGCGCACTTCTGCTCCATGTGCGGGCCGAAATTCTGTTCGATGAAGATCACCCAGGAAGTCCGCGAATACGCGGCCAACCAGCGGATCGAAACCATCGACGCCGAAGTCGCCCAGGGATTGGCGGAACAGGCCGAGCGGTTCAAACAGGAAGGCAGTCAGCTGTACAAGAAGGTTTGATCTGACCTGAAAAGGTGGGGCCTGAAAGGGCTCCATCGCCAGCAGGCTGGCTCCCACACTGGATTTGTGGTGTTCACAAGTCCCCTGTGGGAGCCAGCCTGCTGGCGATAGCGATCAACACAACAACAAATGTCCCTCTGAGATAACACCCTTGAGCATTCAACCCAGCACTTACTCCCCCGACATCGCGGTGCCAATCGACAAACGTGTCTTCGGCGGCCGCGATCTGTTTTCCCTGTGGTTCTCCCTCGGCATCGGCCTGATGGTCCTGCAGACCGGTGCATTGCTCGCACCAGGTCTGGGTCTGTCCGGCTCGTTGCTGGCCATTTTCCTTGGCACCCTGGTTGGCGTTCTATTACTGGCTGCGGTCGGCGTGATCGGCAGCGACACCGGCCTGTCGTCGATGGCCGCGCTCAAGCTCAGCCTCGGCAAACGTGGCGCGAGCCTGCCGGCCGTGCTTAACCTGCTGCAACTGATCGGCTGGGGCTCGTTCGAGATCATCGTCATGCGTGACGCCGCCAGCCTGCTCGGCGCGCGGGCGTTCAGCGAAGGCAGTCTGATGTCCAATCCATTGCTCTGGACCGTGTTCTTTGGTGGTTTGGCGACCTTGCTGGCCGTCAGTGGTCCGCTGACATTCGTGCGGCAGATCCTGCGCAAGTGGGGCATCTGGTTGCTGCTGGCTGCGTGCATCTGGCTGACCTGGAACCTGTTCGCCAAGGCTGATCTGGCCGCGTTGTGGGCGCAGGCCGGTGATGGTTCGATGCCGTTTGCCGTGGGTTTCGACATTGCCATCGCCATGCCGCTTTCGTGGTTGCCGCTGATAGCCGACTACTCGCGGTTCGGCAAACGTGCGAAAAACGTGTTCGGCGGTACGGCCGTAGGCTTCTTTATCGGTAACTTCTGGCTGATGAGCCTCGGCGTGGCCTACACCCTGGCGTTCGCGCCGAGCGGTGAAGTGAATGCCTTGCTGTTGGCATTGGCGGGTGCCGGTTTGGGGATTCCATTGCTGCTGATCCTGCTGGATGAGTCCGAAAAAGCTTTCGCTGACATTCACTCGGCGGCCGTTTCGAGCGGAACTCTGTTGCGCTTGAAAGTCGAGCATCTGGCGCTGGCCATCGGTGTGATCTGCATCCTGATCGCCTGTCTGGCACCATTGGTCCAGTACCAGAACTTCCTGCTGTTGATCGGTTCGGTGTTTGCGCCGCTGTTCGGCGTGGTGCTGGTGGATCACTTCATCCTGCGCAAACGCAGTGCTCAAGTCGCATCAGCCGCGTTGCGCTGGCCGGCGTTGCTCGCCTGGTTGGGCGGGGTAAGCACCTATCATTTGCTGGCTAATCTGTATCCGGACATCGGCGCAACCCTGCCGTCGTTGATCTTGGCAGGGCTGCTCCAGCTGGTGCTGGGCCGGGCCTTCAGTTACGGCCGGGAAACAGCTCGGGCTTGAGAATGCCGTTCAGGCGTGGGTAAGGGATCTTCAGTTCGACGTGACCCAGCGCGTAAGGCGCGATGGTGCTCACTTCGTACTTGAGGATCACCCCGCCGTAGGTCAGCGCCACGTTCTGGGTTTTCTGGAACGACCACTGCTTCACGAATTCCGGTTCCTGATCGAGCTTGGTGCTGATCAACCAACTGTTGTGTGCCACCTGCGCGGCTTTCCAGAACGCCTCTTCCTGCCCCGGCACCAACATGTCCGACAGCGTCAGCACTTTGTGTTGCTGGCGCGAATAGTTGATGAAGCTGCGGCCCGGCGTGCCATGGGCGCCGCCGGTGTCCAGGTAGCTGGAGAATTCAACGATCACCAAGCCGTCATGCTGCTCACGTACCTTGGCTTGCAGGTAGCTGCTGTAGCGCGGGCCGGCACTGCTCAAAAACTGCTCGCGATACGCTGCCAGTGTCGGCGCTACCGGGGCATCGGGCGAGGTGCGGGTCATTTGCAGCAGGCGTTTTTCGATGATGCCGTCCAACTGCGGTTCGGCAGGGAAGCGCAGCGTATCGATGTTCACCAGCGGGCAGTCAGGAGTTGTGCAGCCCGGTTTCAGCTGTTCGGAAGCGTCGCGGGTAGTTTCCAGCGGCGCCCGGTAGTTGGGTTGGAACAAACTCTGGCACGCGCCCAGAGTCAGGGCGATTGCGGCCACGGAGGCGATTTTAAAAAGCGACATGGGCGTCCTTCATAAAACAGGGAAAGGCGAAAAGTTATCCGCTTCGACTCTCAACGAAGCAGTCAGTTCGCCACTAAGCTAATTAGAGTTGGTTTCGCCCTCACCGTCTATCCCGCTGACTGGAAAGGGGCTGCATCAAAGGTCGCGGGCGCGTTAGGATGGCGCGAAGTCGAGGTTGCAAGTAACAAAAAGGAGCCTCGTAACGGATTTGCAGTAAAGAGGATTGTCATGACTGATTTTGCCAACGCCATTCCGACCGCCGTTGATATCGTTCGGCGCGAAAAGTGCTACGAGGGCTTCTACAAGCTCGATCGTGTGCACTTGCGTCACGAATTGTTCGCCGGTGGCATGAGTCGCGAGATCAATCGTGAAGTGTTTGTTCGCCACGATGCGGTGTGCGTGCTGCCTTACGATCCGCAGCGTGACGAAGTGGTGTTGATCGAGCAGTTTCGTGTAGGCGCCATGGGCAAGACCGACAATCCATGGCTGATCGAACTGGTCGCCGGTCTGATCGACAAGGATGAAGTGCCGGAAGAAGTTGCTCACCGCGAAGCGCAGGAGGAAGCTGGGCTTGTGTTCGGGGCGCTCTGGCCGATGACCAAATACTTTCCATCGCCGGGCGGCAGCAATGAATTTGTGCACTTGTACCTGGGGCGTTGCGACAGCACCGGCGTCGGCGGCCTGCATGGGCTGGAGGAAGAAGCAGAAGATATCCGCGTCACGGTCTGGGCGTTCGAAGATGCCCTGCAGGCCGTACGCGACGGACGAATTGCCAACGCGGCCAGCATCATTGCTTTGCAATGGCTAGCTTTGAACCGCGCTGAAGTGAGGGGGTTATGGTCGTAAACAAACTGCGCGATCGCTATCGGGTTGATCTCGTGGGGCTGCAAGCCTCCTGCGAGGCCAACTACGCGCGCCTGATGCGACTGCTGCCGGACATGCGCAACGAGCCGGAGGCGCGGCGCATTGCCGTGACCCACGGCGACCAGATGCTCGGCGTGCTGGCCCTTGAAGTCCTTCAAGTCTGTCCGTATACCACGACCCTGCAAGTGCGCCAGGAACACAGCCTGCCGTGGCTGCCGGTGCCGCAACTGGAAGTTCAGGTCTATCACGACGCGTGTATGGCCGAAGTCGTCAGCGCTGAACATGCACGACGCTTTCGCGGCATCTATCCTTACCCGAATGCCTCAATGCATCAGCCGGACGAAAAGGCCCAGCTGAATATGTTCTTGGGTGAATGGCTGAGCCATTGTCTGGCCTGCGGGCACGAGTACGCCGTCGTTCGATAGATGTGAACTGCGTCAGGTTCACAGGTTTCCCCTTTTGATCGTCCCCCAGCATAATTGCGCCACTCATCCATCCCGTGATTCAGCCTTGGGAGAACGCCTTGCCAAGCGTATCCATTTTGACCACCGCCGATTCGGCGTTGCTGGTGCAACTCTCCGACAGTCATCTGTTTGCCGAGACGGACGGGACGTTGTTGGGCATGAATACCCGGGACAGCCTGCAAAAAGTCATTGAACTGGTGCGGCTGCAGCAGCCGCAGATCGACCTGATCATTGCCAGTGGTGATCTGTCTCAGGACGGGACGCTGGAGTCCTATCAGCAGTTTCGCGACCTGACGCGACAGCTCGATGCACCGGCGCGCTGGATTCCCGGTAATCATGATGAGCCACTGATCATGGCGGAGGCTGCCGTGCAGAGTGCGTTGCTGGAGCCGGTGGTGGATGTCGGTAACTGGCGCGTCACGTTGCTGGATTCGGCCGTACCGGGTTCGGTGCCGGGGTATTTGCAGGATGAGCAGCTACAGTTGCTGGCCCGCTCGTTGAGTGAGGCGCCGGAGCGCCATCATCTGGTGTGCTTCCATCATCATCCGGTGTCGTTCGGGTGTGCGTGGATGGAGCCCATTGGATTGCGTAATCCGGAAGCGTTGTTTGCCGTGCTGGATCGGTTTCCGCAGGTGCGCGCTGTTTTGTGGGGGCATGTGCATCAAGAGATCGACCAGGTTCGCAATGGAGTGCGGCTGATTGCCTCGCCTTCGACGTGTATTCAGTTCGAATCGGGCAGCGATGATTTCAAGGTCAGTGACCAGGCGCCGGGGTATCGCTGGTTGCGGCTTTTACCTGATGGCCAGCTCGAAACCGGCGTGGAACGCGTCACGGGTTTCAACTTTGAGGTCGATTACGGCTCCGACGGCTACTGATTTCTTTGTTATTACCAAAGACCGAGGTGCGGCCATCGCGAGCAAGCTCGCTCCCACATTGGATCTGCGTCGTTCACATATTCCCTGTGGGAGCGAGCTTGCTCGCGAAGGCGTCCGCACAGGCAGCGTCATTTCTGCGGATATCCCCGATTCCCCCGACTCCCTGTAAACTGCGCCTCTTTACCCGACGCACAGGGAGCTCAAATGTCTGGTTCGATCCTTTATATCCACGGTTTCAACAGCGCGCCTTCGTCTAAAAAGGCCACGCAGTTGGTACAAGTAATGGAACGTCTGGGCTTGAGCGATCAGTTGCGCGTCCCGGCCTTGCATCACCATCCGCGTGAGGCCATCGGTCAGCTAAACAAGGCGATTGAGGAGCTTGGGCGGCCACTGCTGGTCGGCAGCTCACTCGGCGGCTACTATGCGACTCACTTGGCCGAGCGCCATGGCCTCAAGGCCCTGTTGATCAACCCTGCCGTCAGTCCGCACCGGATGTTCGACGGGTATCTGGGGACGCAGAAAAACCTGTATACCGATGAGGCCTGGGAGTTGACCCACGACCACGTGACGGCCCTGGCCGAGCTGGAAGTGCCGGCGCCCCGGGACCCGCAGCGGTATCAGGTGTGGTTGCAGACCGGCGACGAAACGCTGGACTACCGCCTCGCCCAGCAGTACTACCGGGCTTGTGCGTTACGTATCCAGGCCGGCGGCGACCATAGCTTCCAGGGTTTTGCCGAGCAATTACCGGCAATGCTGAGTTTTGCCGGTATTGGCGCAGATTTGTATCAGGCGATTGATTTCACTGCACTGTGAGTCGTCGCCTCTTTTTCACAGAACACTCTTTTTACAGGCGGACGACGAGACCCCATGGCCACTCCCAGCGCTAGCTCTTATAACGCAGACGCCATCGAAGTCCTCTCGGGCCTCGACCCGGTGCGTAAACGCCCCGGCATGTACACCGACACCAGTCGGCCGAACCACCTCGCCCAGGAAGTCATCGACAACAGCGTCGACGAAGCCTTGGCCGGGCACGCGACCTCGGTGCAGGTCATCCTGCACGCCGATCACTCCCTGGAAGTCAGCGATGACGGCCGCGGCATGCCGGTGGATATCCACGCCGAAGAAGGCGTGTCGGGCGTCGAGCTGATCCTCACCAAGCTCCATGCGGGCGGCAAGTTTTCCAACAAGAACTACCAGTTCTCCGGCGGTCTGCACGGGGTGGGTATTTCCGTGGTCAACGCCTTGTCGAACGAAGTCCGGGTGCGCGTAAAGCGTGACGGCAACGAATACCAGATGACCTTCGCCGACGGTTACAAGAAAACCGAGCTGGAAATCATTGGGACCGTCGGCAAGCGCAACACGGGTACCAGCGTGTTCTTCGCGCCGGACCCGAAATACTTCGATTCGCCGAAATTCTCCATCAGCCGCCTCAAGCACGTGCTCAAGGCCAAGGCCGTTCTGTGCCCGGGGCTGCTGGTCAGTTTTGAAGACAAGGCCACCGGCGAGAAAGTCGAATGGCATTACGAAGACGGTCTGCGTTCCTATCTGGTCGACGCCGTCAATGGATTCGAACGTCTGCCGGACGAACCGTTCTGCGGCAGCCTGGCCGGTAACAAAGAAGCGGTCGATTGGGCCCTGCTGTGGTTGCCGGAAGGTGGCGACAGCGTTCAGGAAAGCTACGTCAACCTGATCCCGACGGCGCAGGGCGGTACCCACGTCAACGGTCTGCGTCAGGGCTTGCTCGATGCGATGCGCGAATTCTGCGAATTCCGCAGCCTGCTGCCACGCGGCGTGAAGCTGGCGCCGGAAGATGTCTGGGAACGCATCGCCTTCGTGCTGTCGATGAAGATGCAAGAGCCGCAATTCTCCGGCCAGACCAAAGAGCGCCTGTCGTCCCGTGAAGCGGCCGCGTTCGTTTCCGGTGTGGTCAAGGATGCGTTCAGCCTGTGGCTCAATGCTCACCCCGAGACCGGCATGTTGCTGGCGGAACTGGCGATCAACAACGCCGGCCGTCGTCTGAAGGCCAGCAAGAAGGTCGAGCGCAAGCGCATCACGGCGGGGCCGGCACTGCCGGGCAAACTCGCCGACTGCGCCGGGCAGGACCCGATGCGTTCCGAGCTGTTTCTGGTGGAAGGTGATTCCGCCGGTGGATCGGCCAAGCAGGCGCGGGATAAAGAATTTCAAGCGATCCTGCCGTTGCGCGGC
This sequence comes from Pseudomonas sp. LBUM1666, assembly GCF_059695775.1. Taxonomy (NCBI): domain Bacteria; kingdom Pseudomonadati; phylum Pseudomonadota; class Gammaproteobacteria; order Pseudomonadales; family Pseudomonadaceae; genus Pseudomonas; species Pseudomonas sp. LBUM1666. The sequence goes on from NZ_CP166789.1 coordinate 533,650, forward strand.
AAGATTCTGAACACCTGGGAAGTCGACGGCAGCGAAGTGCTGGCCAGCCAGGAAGTGCACAACATCGCCGTGGCCATCGGTGTCGATCCGGGCTCGGCGGACATCGCTCAGTTGCGTTACGGCAAGATCTGCATCCTCGCCGACGCCGACTCCGACGGTCTGCACATCGCCACCTTGCTGTGCGCGTTGTTCGTCCAGCACTTCCGCCCGTTGGTGGATGCCGGTCACGTCTACGTCGCGATGCCGCCGTTGTACCGTATCGACCTGGGCAAAGAGATTTACTACGCGTTGGACGAAGCCGAGCGCGATGGCATCCTCGATCGTCTGGTGGCCGAGAAGAAACGCGGCAAGCCGCAGGTCACCCGATTCAAAGGTCTGGGTGAAATGAACCCGCCACAGCTGCGTGAAACCACCATGGACCCGAACACTCGGCGTCTGGTGCAGCTGACGCTGGACGATTTTGAAGCGACCTCGGAAATGATGGACATGCTGCTGGCGAAGAAACGCGCCGGTGACCGCAAATCCTGGCTGGAATCCAAAGGCAACCTGGCCGAGGTTCTTGGCTGATGCGGGTTGGCTTTGCCCTGGCGTGTGCGTTACTTCTGACCTCGGTTTCGGTGTTTGCCGAACCGCTGCCGGAACTGCGCCTGTTGTCCGAGCATCCCGTTGACGGTATGCGCGGCGGCAACCTGTCCGGGCTGGCCCAGTGTGGCAAGGATCTGTGGACGGTGTCGGATCGCGACGACGATCAGATTTACCGGCTCGATACCCGCGACAGTGTATGGCAAGCCGAAACCGTGGGCATCGGCGTGCCGCCGGTGCCAGACAGCGGTTTGCCCTGGGGCTTGCGTTCGCGGACCTGGGTGGCGTCGTTTGTCCGTGGCGGGGATCTGGATTTTGAAGGTATCACCTGCGACAGCGCCGGTAATCGCTACATCGTCAGCGAATCCCATGCCGCGATTCTGCAAGTGCCGCCCGTTGGGCCATCGTCCTGGCTGAAGATCTCGCCGATTCTGATTCGCGAAGCCCGGGCCAGCGGCATGTTGCTGCACTTCAATGCGTTGTTCGAGGGCCTGGCGATCAATCCGGCCGGTGATCAATTGTGGCTCGCCGCGGAGCGTCAAAGCCGTGGGTTGTTGCTGATCAAGCGCAAACAAACGGTATGGGATTGCGATGGTGGCTGTGTGTTGCTGAGCGAAGCCGGGAAAGAAATGCAGCCGGCGCAGTTTCCCCGAGCCAAAGCAGTGTCCCGAGACTTTGCCGACCTGTCGCTGTTCAACGGCAAGCTGTTTACCCTTGAGCGCAACGCTTACCAGATCTGCCGCCGTGATTCGGTGACGGCCAAGGTCGAGCGCTGCTGGTCGTTTGCCGATGAAGCCTTGCAGGCGCATCGCCGCTATTCAAACCCTTACGGCCTGGCCGAAGCATTGATTGTTGACGCCGAGGGCGCGTGGATTGGCACCGACAACAACAACGATGCACGCGCCGATGGCGAGGAGCGTCCGATCGTCTGGCGCTTTGCCGCGCCTGAAGGTGGCTGGAGTGCCAAGTCATGAGTCAGCAGCCTCCGGGCAAACGCGCCGGTCGAGTGTTGATGGTGCTGGCCTGGTGCGCGGCGCTGTTTCTGGCGACGCGGTTTTTCGGCCAGTGGGAGGTGCGTCAGCAGAACCCCAATACCGTCGTCAGCTCTGAACAGGGCGAAGGTTTTATCGAAGTGAAACTGGCCAGCAACACACAGGGTCACTTCGTCGCCAGCGGCCAGATCAACGGTCAGCCGGTGGATTTCATGCTCGATACCGGGGCGACCGATGTGTCGATCCCGGCGGAAATGGCCGAACGGCTGAAACTGGAAAAAGGCTTTGGGGTAACCCTGAGCACGGCCAACGGTCGCACCCAGGGTTACCGAACCCGCATCGACCGGCTGCAACTGGGCGACATTGTGCTGCGTGATGTGCGCGCCCTCGTCGTGCCAGGCCTGGATGGCAAGCAAGTGCTGCTCGGTATGAGCGCGCTGAACAAACTTGAATTTACCCAGCGCGGTGGCACCATGCTGCTGCGCCAGACAACGAACCGATGAGGCCCGCATGAGCGACTCCCTTGATCTCAGCCTGGACGGTGTAGAACGCCGGTCACTGGCTGACTTCACCGAAAATGCCTACCTCAACTACTCCATGTACGTGATCATGGATCGTGCCTTGCCGCATATCGGCGACGGCCTGAAACCGGTACAGCGGCGCATTATCTATGCGATGAGCGAGTTGGGGCTGGACGCCGATTCCAAGCACAAGAAGTCGGCGCGTACCGTCGGTGACGTGCTCGGCAAGTTCCACCCGCACGGCGACTCGGCCTGCTACGAAGCCATGGTCCTGATGGCCCAGCCGTTCAGCTACCGCTACACGCTGGTCGATGGCCAGGGCAACTGGGGTGCGCCGGATGATCCCAAGTCCTTCGCCGCCATGCGTTACACCGAGGCGCGGCTGTCGCGTTATTCCGAAGTGCTGCTCAGCGAACTGGGCCAGGGCACTGCGGACTGGGGTCCGAACTTCGACGGTACGCTCGACGAGCCGCTGGTGTTGCCGGCGCGTTTGCCGAACATCCTGCTCAACGGCACCACCGGCATCGCCGTGGGCATGGCCACCGACGTACCGCCGCACAACCTGCGCGAAGTCGCAACAGCGTGCGTGCGTTTGCTCGATGAGCCCAAAGCCACGGTCGAACAGCTCTGCGAACACATCCAGGGCCCGGATTACCCGACCGAAGCAGAAATCATCACCCCGCGCGCCGACCTGCTGAAAATGTACGAAACCGGCAAGGGCTCGGTGCGCATGCGCGCTGTTTACCACATCGAAGACGGCGACATCATCGTCACCGCGCTGCCGCATCAGGTATCCGGCGCGAAGGTGCTGGAACAGATCGCGGCCATGATGCAGGCCAAACCGTCCAAAGCCCCGCAGATCGCTGACTTGCGAGACGAATCCGACCACGAAAACCCGTGCCGGATCGTGATTATTCCGGGCGCACGCAAAAACTTTGACCACGATGCATTGATGACCCACCTGTTCGCCAGCACCGAGCTGGAGTCGAGCTACCGAGTCAACATCAACATCATCGGCCTCGACGGCAAGCCGCAGCTGAAAAATCTGCGCGCGTTGTTGGTCGAGTGGCTGGAATTCCGGGTCCAGACTGTGCGTCGTCGCCTGCAATTCCGCCTCGACAAGGTCGAGCGTCGCCTGCACCTGTTGGACGGTTTGTTGATTGCCTACCTCAACCTGGATGAAGTGATTCACATCATCCGCACCGAGGAGCACCCGAAAGCCGCGCTGATCGAGCGTTTCGCCCTGAGCGAAATACAGGCTGACTACATCCTCGATACCCGTTTGCGTCAGTTGGCGCGACTGGAAGAGATGAAGTTGCGTGCCGAGCAGGATGAACTGCTCAAGGAACAGGCCAAGCTGCAAGCCCTGCTGGGCAGCGAAGCCAAGCTGAAAAAGCTGGTGCGCACGGAACTGATCAAGGACGCCGAAACTTACGGCGACGACCGCCGCTCGCCAATCGTCGAGCGCGCCGAAGCCAAGGCCTTGACCGAGCACGATCTGCTGCCGAACGAGAAAGTGACCGTCGTCCTGTCGGAAAAAGGCTGGGTTCGTTCCGCCAAGGGTCACGAAATCGACGCTACCGGGCTTTCCTACAAGGCCGGTGATGGTTTCAAGGCCTTGGCGCCCGGCCGCTCCAACCAGTTTGCGGTGTTTATCGATTCCACCGGTCGCAGCTATTCGGTGGCCGCGCACACGCTGCCATCGGCCCGAGGCCAGGGCGAACCGCTGACCGGTCGTCTGACGCCGCCACCAGGGGCGAGCTTCGAATGCGTGCTGATGCCGGAAGACGATTCGCTTTACGTGATCGCGTCCGACGCCGGTTACGGTTTCGTGGTCAAGGGTGAAGACCTGCAAGCCAAGAACAAGGCGGGCAAGGCGCTGTTGAGCCTGCCGAACAACGCCAAGGTGATTCTGCCGCGTCCGGTGGCTGATCGTGAGCAAAACTGGCTGGCCTCGGTGACCACCGAAGGTCGCCTGCTGATCTTCAAAATCAGCGATCTGCCACAATTAGGTAAGGGCAAAGGCAACAAGATCATCGGGATCTCCGGTGAGCGTGTGGCCAGTCGCGAAGAATATGTTACGGACATCGCCGTACTGCCGGATGGCGCCACATTGGTGTTGCAGGCCGGAAAACGTACCTTGTCACTGAAAGCAGACGACCTCGAACACTACAAAGGTGAGCGTGGACGTCGTGGTAACAAACTGCCACGTGGCTTTCAGAGGGTAGATGCGCTGCTCGTCGAAAACCTCAATTAAGCGTCCTAGAGCGCTCGATCTACGATTTAACGCGTAGATCGACGCTTTGGCGCTGGAGTCGGAACGCATATTCACGGATGATATGGCCTTTCAAGCGCCGGCGTGGCCGAGCGTTCTTCATATTTATTGAGTATTTTCACTGTGGTTAGCCTTGTGGCAACCACCTGGATGGGACGATGACTGCTCTGCGCCTTCCTTTTATTTTGATGCTCGCTGGCGTTCTTGGCCTGGCGGGTTGCAGCGTTCACCAACCGGTGTCGCTGTATCAGCTGGACAGCGGAAGTCCGGCTCAGCCTGCGCAAAGCGCGGGCATGGCGGTTTTGCTTGGCCCGGTAACGGTAGCCGATTATCTGCAACGCGAAACGTTGTTGCAGCGACAGCCGGATGGCAGCCTGCAAGCGTCGGCTGATGGTCGTTGGGCGGGTAGCCTGTCGTCGGATATCGATCAGCTGCTGCTGCGTCAGGTCGCCGGTCATCTGGACAGTCAGCGCGTGGTGCTGGCGCCAGCGACATTGGGCTTCACACCGGACGTTCAGGTGCTGCTGACGATTACTCGCCTGGACTCGGGCGAATCGCAACCGGCGATCCTTGATGCGCAATGGCGTCTGATCGACCGTCGTGGCCAGGTTCGTGATAATCGCATCATTCACCTGCAGGAACAGCATGCCGGTGGCACGGCGGCTCAGGTTCAGGCTCAGGGTGTGTTGCTGCAGCGTCTGGCCGAGCAACTGTCGACGGCGCTCAAGCCGCTGGCCAATCAGCCACCGATCGCCGAAGCGCCAAAAAAGCCGGCTGCTAAGCCGGCGGCACCAGCGGCGGAAGCGGAAAAGCAGCCGAAGATCCCGATGGCTTCGCCGATCCGGACCGATATGGAAGTGTTCAGGTTCTGAGGCTGGATTGATTCGAAGCAAAGCCCGCATTGATGCGGGTTTTGTTGTTTCTGAGGATTGATTGGTGAGTGCCTCGAATATGTGTACGGCTTGAGATCCACCCCTCACCCCAACCCTCCCGAAGCGTCGGACCGCCCCAGAGGGGAGAGGGGGAAAGGGAGCGGATCTTCAAGCTTTTCAAGCCTGAGTTCGACTCGGAATCTCAGGTCGATGTACCTCGAAAGACACCTCGGTCAGTCCCCTCGCCCCTCTGGGGCGGTCCGACGTTTCGGGAGGGTTAGGGTGAGGGGTGGCTCTAGAGGCAAGCGCATTTTTCAGAATCAACAAAAAGCCCGCAGACGATTACTCGTCTGCGGGCTTTTTCATAACGGGGTTATTTACGCCCGGCGTTCATGCATTCGCGCCAGTTGCCGCTCGAGCATCGACGGATAAGGCTCCATCAGTCGCTCTACGCAGCAAGCACCCTCAGGGCTGGCAATCGGTCGGATTCGTGCGCGTTGGCGGATCAGCGCGTCGTCACCGATCTTGCGCTCCACCAGCAACAGGTTGCGGCTGTGTTGCGACAGGGCCAGCGCATCCTGAGCGGTTTCGGTCAGCAGCAGATCTATCTGGCTCAGGCCAAACAGCTCGTCACCCAGGGTCAGGCCCAGTTGCAATTGCAGGGTGATGCCGCTGTCGGCGACTTCGATCTGCAACTGATGGCCCAGAGCCCGCAACAACTCACCGCAACAGATTGCATTGGTCAGGTAGTCGTCGCCGCTGTCTTCGGTATGGAACAGCATCAGCGTACTGCCATCGTTCAGGGTGTGCAGCTCGCTCTGGTAGAGCGAGGCGGCCTGATCGAGGCAGTCGCGATAGCGTTTGAGCAGTTCTTCCAGACGTGTGCGGGGCAGACGACGCAACTGATCCTGAGCGCCCAGTTGCACGGCCAGCACCGCGCTGTGCTGCGGCACGTTCGATATTTGCGGTTTGGCTACCGGTTTCGGCGCGGTCGAAGCTGACTCATCACGCAGGTCGGCAAATGCATCGTCGTCATCATCGTCTTCAACGGTGCTGACAATGCGCCGTGGCGCAGGTTTGAGGCCGGCCACAGGCTTGGTTTCATCGAAACTCGGGTCACGCAAATTGCGCACTTCGAAGGTTGGCTCGTTATCGTCCGCGTCTTCGTAGTCGCTTTCGTCGTATTCGGGCTCGGGAGCGGGTTCCGGCTCGGCGGGCTCTGGCGCGAAGTCGGCGTGCAGCTGGCGGGCCAGATCGCCGATCTCATCCTGGCGCTCGGTGGCCGGGGTGTATTCGTCGATATGGCGCAGCCACACCCGCAATTGCAGCAACGGCGTGGAGATGTGCCGACCCAGACGCAGGCTCAAGGCCAGGGACAGGGCCAGCAGAATCGCGCTCAAAATACCCATGCTTTGCAGGCTGATGGTCATCGGCTGCTGGAACTGATCCATGTCCAGGCTGATGCGCAGTTGCCCGGCGGTCACATCCTGGAAAGTGATCTTGCTCTGGTACATGCCTTCGGCTTCGCCCAGCAGGCTATGCTTTGGGCGCTGACCGGCTTCGGCGAGGATGCGGTTATCCACGCTGTAGATGGCAGCGTGAGCCACCAGCTTGTTTTTGGTCAGATTGTTGAGCAGCACATTGAGGCTGAGGATGTCGTTGGACACCAGCAGCTCCGTGGCGGACGTGGCAGTCTGCGTGGTCAGGCTCTCGCCCAGGGCATCCGCCTGCTCGTGCATGGCCTGCTTGAACTGCAAACCCATCACACAGGCATAGATCACCAGGGCCAGAGCGACCAGGATCACGTTATGGCTGGCGATGCGCAATGCAATCGGTACACGGCGGTGGCGCAGTGCACGGAAGATCAGCAGAAAGAAGTTATCGGTTTTTACTGGCGTGGGCCGGTTCACTTGAGCTCGGCTCTTTTGTCCGTGAAGTTGACGCGCAGTATAGCGACAGGCCCTAGACCGTCAAAGCGCTCACGGTGCCCGATGGTCACTGAATGTGGGTAGAATGCGGTTTTTTTCCACCTGCGGGGGTGCGCCTTGCGCGAAATCGTCCTGATAAACATCACGGGAGTCGACCGTCCGGGTCTGACTGCGGCCATTACCGGCGTTCTGGCCCAAGGTGGTGTGAACATTCTCGACATCGGTCAGGCGGTGATCCACGACACTTTGTCGTTCGGCATCCTGGTTGAAATTCCTGACACCGAGCAGGGCAAGTCGGTGCTCAAGGACATCCTGTTCACGGCGTATAAGCTCGATCAGCAGGTGCGTTTCACGCCGGTGTCCGAAGAGGATTACCAGCAGTGGGTCGGCAATCAGGGCAAGAAACGCCACATCGTGACCCTGCTGACCCGCAAAGTGACCGCCGGGCAATTGCAGGCCGTGAGTTCGATCACCGCCAAATATGGCCTCAATATCGACCATATCGATCGTTTGTCCGGGCGCATGCCGCTGGACACCCCGGCCGATCAGGGCAAGGGCTGCATCGAGTTTTCCGTTCGTGGTGAAGCGGCTGATCCGCAAGCGCTGCGGGCCGAATTCCTCAGCGTCGCTCAGGAATTGAACGTCGACATCGCCTTCCAGGAAGATTCGCTGTTCCGTCGTAACCGCCGCCTGGCGGTGTTCGACATGGACTCGACGCTGATCGAAGCCGAAGTCATCGACGAACTGGCCAAGGCTGCCGGTGTGGGCGATCAGGTGTCTGCGATCACCGAGCGGGCGATGGCCGGCGAATTGGACTTCCGCGCCAGCTTCAAGGAGCGCCTGGCCTTGTTGAAAGGGCTGGACGTCAGCGTGCTCGATTCCATCGGCGCCTCCCTGCGCCTGACCGAAGGTGCCGAAACCCTGTTCGCCGAACTCAAGCGTCTGGGCTACAAGACCGCCATCCTGTCGGGCGGCTTTACCTACTTCGCCAAGCAATTGCAGGCCAAGCTGGGCATCGACTACGTGTTCGCCAACGAACTGGAAGTAGTGGACGGCAAAGTGACTGGCGTGGCGCTCGAGCCGATTGTCGATGCGCAGCGCAAGGCGGATCTGCTGAAGGAACTGGCGCACAAGGAAGGTTTGCGTCTGGAGCAGACCATTGCGGTCGGCGACGGTGCCAACGATTTGCCGATGCTGGCGATAGCCGGGTTGGGCGTGGCGTTCCGCGCCAAACCGCTGGTCAAGCAGTCGGCGAAGCAGGCGATTTCCACCCTTGGGCTGGATGGCGTTCTGTATCTGCTGGGTTTCCGGGATCGCGACGGGCAGCTCTGAATTTCGTATTGACTACAGGGCCTTTGTGGCGAGGGGGTTTACCCCCGTTCGGCTGCGTAGCAGTCGCAGATCCAGATAACTCGGTCTGCCTGAGAGGACGCAGGGGGCCGCTTCGCAGCCCAACGGGGCGGTGCGGCGTTCCGATAAACCCCCTCGCCACAGGAATCTGCTACTCCCTCAAAGTGTTTTCCACAACGAATCAAAATCCTCCTCAGCGCCGCTCACCGCGGCGTTGTCGTTTCTGGCGACCTCCAGTGGGCGGTAGGCGAACTGATTGAAACTGTTGGTGCTCGCCACCCGCCGCTCCAGCCCGACCCGGCGTTCCTCACCGTGGGTGTTGATCATGACCTTGTTGCCCTCCTGAAAGGGCAGGCGCGGCGCGAGCAGAGTGGCCGGCGCGTCGATGGCGCTGATTTGCGGCAGCAACAGACCACGAAGGTATTGGCTGTGGTCATCACGGGTGCGCACCAGTTGCAGGCCGCAAGGCTCGGCGCAGGGCGCAACCTGCTCGATACCCATCTGCGTGCCACCGCCGCGCACCTGGCGGATCCAGCGCACCACCGCGATGCTCCAACCCTGACCGGCAGAATCCTCGATACCGACCATCTCACCCGCTTGCAACTCGGCCGGCACAGCGGCGGGCCAGGCCAGGCAGTAACCGCCGGGGCTGTGATTGATCACTGACAGAACATGAGTCGGGAAGTGCTGATTGCGGTCGGATGCTTCGTGGCTGTCGTCATTCTGAAGCTGCGGGTATTCGATCTCTTCGTAGGGCAATAGAGCGTCTGCATTGCCTTGGGGAGCGGCGTCGAAGGCCTGGTGCCATTGGTCCTTTTCACGGCCGGTCACTGACGTTACCGAAAATTGTGCAGGTTGGGCTCCGGGGTTTTTCAGGATGTCGCTGAATGAGCGTTGCCCACCCAGATAAAAGTGCAGCGCGCTCATGCCTATGCACAGGGTCAACGTGCCTTGGCCGACGGTGCGCTGGAAACTGCGCTCGGCAGTCTGGCCCCAGGCGGCATGAAGGTGTTGCAACGTATCCAGGCTTAACCCTGCTGGCACGGGCAGCGGTGATGAACTGTCGTTTTTTTGCAAATGAGCTTCAATCGCCGCGACCAACGGCTGCGGATCAATCCCCAATAAGCTCTCTTGCTGCTCGGCCCGGAACTTGGTGCGGTAACGCGGTCCGGTGTCGAGGTCTGGCACGACGGCAAACAGCCCGGTGGCCGGTTTGCCGGGTTGCAGCTTGATCCATTGGCTCCAGGGCTCCAGCACCTCGGCAACCCGGGCAATCTGGTGCTGGCGCAGTTGGTTGCAGCGTGAGGCGCCCAGCAGCAAGGCGACCACGTAGGTCTGTTCGATGCTCAGGTTTTGCGTCTGGCTGGCCAGCTCATCGCGCAGGCTCGTGTGCTGGAGCCGGTGCGCGCAGGCGATTCGGTAGAGCTGATGCAGCTCCAGCCACAGGCCTTCCGGCACGGGGCAATAGAGTTTGGTAGCGCGAATCAGCGGCCCGTTCAGGCAATGGATCGCCCGTTGCAGCGCCTGGGTCAGCAGCGGCGCACGGTCCTTGGTGAATTTCGGTGTGATGCGCACGACGATCTGCTTATAACCAATGGCCAAGTGACTTTGCAGCGCCTGGCAGAGGTTGGCGATCTTGCGGGAACGCTCGTCGAGGACAATCGACTGATGAAGGAAATGCTGCTCAAGGTGTTTGCAGACGTAATACACCTCGGGCCGCAGCAGTTCGAGCAATTGCAGGCGATTGTCGCTGGGTGTGAACAGCTGATTGAGTTCGCTCAAGCCTTGATACAGCTGACGAGCGGTTTCGCCGATGTTGGCTTTGGGCAAATTGGCGATCCAGCGCTTGAGATCGCGCGGGGTGGCTTCACAGAACGACAGGCGCACCTGCAGCGGGACGGGCGCGCGTAGCAGAAGATGGGGACTGGTCTCATCCATGCCGTGGAAAAACTCCAACCGGTTAATGGGCAGTGAATAACCTGACTGTAGCAGCTATGGATTTTTACCGTTTGTCTGTCAGTCGAGTGCCCTCCGGGCGTACTACTAATCTGACAGTCGTGCGACTGGATACGCACAGTCGTACGGCCTGCTGCCTACGCAGGGCAGGTCTCTTTGTAACTTCAAGGAGATGAAGTTTATGTCTAGATATGTAGTGGCAAATCAATGGGGCGGTAGTTCGGCACCCTGGCATCCGGGCGGAGACTGGACGCTAGGCGCGCGGGACAACCAGAACGTTGTCGCGATCGAGATCAAATCGGGCGATGGCGGGAAGAGTTTCACCGGCACCATGACGTATGCGGGTGAAGGTCCCATTGGCTTCAAGGCTCAGCGCACGGGCCAGAACCAGTACAACGTTGAAAATCAGTGGGGCGGCAACGATGCCCCGTGGCATCCGGGTGGCAAATGGGTCATCGGAGGTCGGGATAATCAGAACGTTGTGGCGTTGAGCGTGACCTCCAGCGATGGAGGGAAAAACCTCAGTGGCACCAATACCTACGCCAACGAAGGGCCGATCGGCTTCCGTGGACAGATAGAGTAACGGCACCACCGAAATGTCCGACCCCGCGAAGACGTTCGCGGGGTTCGGATCAGGGATCAGGCTTTTGCCAGGCCCATGCCCTGGCCCATCTGCACCGGCGAACCGGCCGCCAGCTCTTCAGCCCACTTCACTTGATCAGGCCCGAACAGCACGACAGCGGTCGAACCCAGCTTGAAGCGACCCAGTTCTGCACCTTTTTCCAAATGGATCGGTGCACGGGCGGCTTCGTCGTAGCGGAAGGTTTTCAGCTCGCGTTTTGGCGGCGTGACCAGCCCGGCCCAAACGGTTTCGATCGACGCGACGATCATCGCACCCACCAACACCACGGCCATCGGCCCGCGCTCGGTGTCGAAAATGCATGCCACACGCTCGTTGCGGGCGAACAGTTCCGGAACGTTTTCGGCTGTGGTCTGGTTGACCGAGAAGATCCGGCCCGGGATGTAGACCATCTCGCGCAGGGTGCCGGCCAACGGCATGTGCACGCGGTGGTAGTCCTTCGGCGACAGATAAATAGTCGCGAAATCACCTCCCATGAACGGCGCCGCGTTGGCAGCGTCGCCGCCCAGCAATTCCAGCACGCTGAAGCTGTGGCCCTTGGCCTGGAACACACGACCGTGTTCGATCGGGCCGAGTTGGCTGACCGCGCCGTCGGCCGGGCTGAGGATCGCGCCTGGCGTCTCGTCCAGCGGGCGAGCGCCGTCCTTCAAGGCGCGAGTGAAGAACGCATTGAAGTGTTCGTAGGCGGTCAGGTCTTCGACCAGCGCCTGGGACATGTCCACCTGATAACGCTTGGCGAACCACGCGGTAAACGCGTTCTTGAACCAGCGTACGCGGCATTCGGCAATGCAGCCGGCCAGTCGCGAGAGCAAGTGATGGGGCAGCAGGTATTGGCTGAGGATAAACAAACGCTTATTCATTAACTGTCCTTAAAAACCTTAAATCTCTACGGGGGTGTCGGGATGGTTGCCCCATTCGCCCCAGGAGCCGGCGTAGCCCTTGACCCGCGGATAACCGAGGGACTTGGCCACTAGATAAGTGAAGCCAGAACGGTGGTGAGTCTGGCAGTGGGTGATGATTTCTTTGTCTTTGGTGATGCCGAGTTGATCGAGGATCTGCGGCATGTCGGTGCGGATGCGCAGGTTGCGCGCCTGATCCATGCCCGCGGTCCATTCGAAATTGACCGCGCCGGGAATGTGCCCGGCCTTGGCTGCCAGGACTTTTTCGCCGGAGTACTCCAGCGGCCCGCGCGCGTCCCAGATCGCCAGGTCGGGAGCACCTAGACGGCTTTGCAGGTACTCGCGGGTGGCGGTGGGTTCATCATGCAGGGTCAGCGCAACCGGGCCGCCGACCGCGGCCGGGATCTGGATCGACATGGGCAGGCCTTCTGCCAGCCAGGCCTTCAGGCCGCCGTCGACATAGTGGTACTTGCTGTGGCCGATGACATCCAGCAGCCAGATAAAGCGCCCGGCCCAACCGCCGCCTTCGTCGTCATAGACCACGTAGACTGCATCGGGGTTGTGTCCCAGCTCACCGAACAACGCTTCGAGCGCCGCTTGCGGCGGCATCAGTCCCGGCGCAGGCGCGTGACCGAGTTGCGTGCGTTTCGGATCGACAAAACGCGCACCGGGGATATGCCCTTCGGCATAGCGGGCGCTGCTGGTCAGGTCCACCAGAATTAGTTCGCGGGAGTCGAGACGAGGGAGCAAGTCGCTCGGCTCGATCACCAGCGGCAAGCCAGAGAAGTCAGACATGTGAGGTCTCCAGAACACAAAAGGGAGGATTGTAGCGCAGCGTCATTGGCCGCGGTGGCTAAAGCTGTGCAGTGCCTTTTCGATGCACTGCGCGGTTTTGCCGAAGGCTTGCGCGGTGATTTCAGAGAACGGCCCGCCGCCCTGATCCGCCACCACAATCATGATGACCCGACCGTTATTGACCAGTGAGCGTAGCAGCAGGTGTTCACCGCCGAACTGTGAACGCAGGCTGGCCGGCAGCATGGCCGAGAATTGTGCGTTGTTCGCCGGCGTCAGGCGTACCTGGGCTTGTTGCGAGAGCAGGCGTTGCAGCACGGTGCTCTGGCTGACGACGAAGTTCAGGCCGGCCACTTCTTTTGCCAGCCCGGCCGTCTGGTGTACCCGCAGATTGGCGTGAGTGCGGTCGGCCATCAGGATCATCACCCGACGCATGCCGCACGCGACCAAAGCGTCCCGGGCAGACGTGGTCAAGTGCATGGCATTGGTGAAACGGCTGGGCTCGACCAGCAACTCGGCACACTGTCTGCGCCATTTCGCCAGGTCTTCGGCCGTCGGTGCCGGGGCCGGCAGCAAACCGGCATGGACACGGTTCGTGCCCCACGGCCAGATCAGTGAAGTGGCCGGGTGCCAGAGGTCCGGCATGGCGTGATGGCGGGCGCTGTTGGCGGCCTGTTGGTGCAACTGCTGCTGCACTTCATCCATTGGCATTTGCAGGTAAAGGCTGGTCAGGTACTGCCAGCGTTCACTGTGCGGACTGTCCCAGGCCTGTTGTGCCGACAGCGCCAGACCGTTGGCCAACAGCACCGTATTGGCCGGCTGATTGAGCCAGCGTCGCAGGGTCGGATCGTCATCGAGGCGGTTCTGTTGGCGCAATGGATGATCGCTGTCGCGAGCGATGCGAAGCACTTTCACCAGCTCACGCTGCTCGTTTAGCAGTAGCCGATAACCCTGCTGCACCCAGATCGGCAGGCGCCAGATGTCCACGAGCGCCAGGCAGATTTCCAGCAGGCGTGCGCCGAATAATTGTTTCTCGACTTTGTGCGCCGACTCGCCTTTATGCATGACCCGCAGTTCCCACTCTTCGAGCAGTTGCGGATGAGTCAATGCCATCGGCCAGAGCGGCGAGAGAAACAGCAGGCTGCCCCAGTGGATGTCCTGCCACAGCCGCGCCAGGCGACTGGCGAAAAAACCGTTGGCCTGTTGGGTCGCGTGCTGGCTGATCAGCTGCAGCTGACGCAGGGCCACCGGAATTTCTAACTGAGGTTCGGCGGGCAGGCGGGCGAGCAGTTCTTCTGTGCGCTTCAAACCGAGGCGATTGATCGCTACCTCAAGGTTTTCCGCAGGCTCGGTCATGCTGCCATGGGTGTGGCGATTGGCTTCGCGAATCACGCTCAAGGCCAGCGCCGGGCTGTCCTGTATCAGTTCGGCAATATCGCGCAAAGAGCTGCGACTGTTGGCGATGGCCTTGCAGACACGGTCATGACTGGCTTGCGGAACGGGCAAGCGCACGCCATCGAGAAGCTTGACCCAGCCTTCGAGAGTGGTTGGTTTTGGAGTTGGAACGTTTGTTTCGTTAGCCATGGTTGGACGCGATCATCGTCTGCATTACCTATGCCCGGAGCGGGCCAAATTGGCTTTTCGCCTGAACTGGCTATAGTCTGGCGCAGTTTTGCCGATAAGTAGAAGAAGAGATTTTTTAACTTCCGAATATGACCTTGAACCCGACTCAGTAAGTGCTCTCCTACCTATGGCTAAATTAATCGGCATCATCGTCGTATTCGCGAGCGTGCTCGGCGGATACGTGCTCTCCCACGGCAAAATTGCCGCCCTGATTCAGCCCTTCGAGGTGATGATTATTGGTGGTGCGGCACTCGGTGCATTTCTGCAGGCCAACCCCGGTTACATGACCATGCACGTGCTCAAGAAATCCTTGAGCATGTTCAGTTCGCGTTTCAACCACACGTTCTATCTGGAAGTGCTGGGCCTGATCTACGAGATCCTCAACAAGAGCCGCCGCGAAGGCATGATGGCCATCGAGGGCGACATCGAAGACGCCGCCGCAAGCCCGATCTTCGCCAAGTACCCGACCGTGCTTAAAGACGAACGCATGACCGCGTTCATCTGTGATTACCTGCGCATCATGTCCTCCGGCAACATGGCTCCCCATGAGTTGGAAGGCCTGTTCGACATGGAACTCTACAGCCTCAAGGAAGACCTGGAACACCCTGCCCACGCGGTGAACGGCATTGCCGACGCCATGCCGGGTTTCGGTATCGTTGCGGCGGTACTGGGTATCGTGGTGACTATGGCTTCCCTGGGCGAAGGCGACCAGAAATCCATCGGTCTGCACGTGGGTGCAGCCCTGGTCGGTACCTTCTTCGGTATTCTCGCGGCATATGGCTTCTTCGGCCCATTGGCCACGTCCCTGGGCCACGATGCCAAGGAAGAACTGAACGTCTACGAAGCCATCAAGGCCTCGCTGGTCGCTTCGGCCTCCGGCATGCCGCCATCGCTGGCGGTAGAGTTCGGTCGCAAGGTTCTGTACCCGGCGCACCGTCCTAGCTTCGCTGAGCTGGAACAAGCGGTTCGCGGTCGCTAAGTCATGGAAAATAACCAGCCGATAATCATCAAGCGCGTCAAGCGCATCGCCGGCGGGCATCACGGGGGCGCCTGGAAAATCGCCTTCGCGGACTTCGCGACGGCGATGATGGCGTTCTTCCTAGTGCTGTGGCTGCTGTCCACCGCAACACCGGAACAGAAGATCGCCATCGCCGGTTACTTCAAGGACCCGGTCGGCTTTTCCGAAAGCGGCACGCCGTACATCATCGACCTGGGCGGCTCACCGACCCTGGCGCCGGAGAACACCCTCAACCCCGAGGTGAAATCCCAGCCGCAGCCAGACAAGGTGACCATCGACGCCGAGCAGGTTGAAGGCATGGCCGAGCAGGTCGAGAAGGAACGTCTCGAGCTGTTGCTGCAAGAACTGCAGAACAAGGTCGAAGAGAATCCGCAACTCAAGAAATTCAAAGACCAGATCCTGTTCGAAATCACGCCGGACGGTTTGCGCATCCAGATCGTGGACGCCGAAAACCGGCCGATGTTCGACTCCGGCAGTGCCCGCCTGAAGCCGTACTTCGAAGACATCCTGCTGGCCATGGCTGACACCATCAAAGCGGTGCCGAACAAGATCAGCATCAGCGGTCACACCGATGCCAAGCCGTATTCGGGCACGGGTGATTTCGGTAACTGGGAGCTCTCGGCCAACCGTGCCAACGCGGCACGTCGTGCGCTGATCGCTGGCAGCTATCCGGATACTCAGGTGGCGCGGGTCGTCGGTTATGCCTCGTCAGCACTGTTCGATCGCGAGACCCCGTTCAATCCGGTCAATCGCCGTATCGACATCGTGGTGCTGACCAAGAAAGCCCAGCGCGCCATCGAAGGGTCGCAAGGCGCGGAGCCGGCTCCAGAGCCAACGCCGACGCAAGGGCAGGGCGGCCCGGGCGAAGTGCCCGCCGATCCGAATGCGTTGCCGGCGGATAAAGAGCCGTTGCCGGCGCATGAGCTTCGGGAGCGTTTGAATCTGTTTGATGATCCGGCGCCGAAACCGGGTGAGCCGGCTAAACCGGCGGATCCGGCGAAGAAGTGAGCCACAACAATCAAGCCGACAGAAATGTCGGCTTTTTTGTGCGGCTTTCACTGGCTTGAAAGCCACTGCATTTTCAGCCTGGGCACTGTCCCTGTGGGAGCGAGCCTGCTCGCGAAGGCTTTGTGTCAGGCGACGGGAGTTTGAGGGCGGTGTACATATCCATTTCTGCGGTAACGGCCGCTTATGGTTCCGCTCTTACAGCGGGTCACTTTGGAAAAGCCCCAAAGTAACCAAAGGGCTCTTGCCCCTGACGTTCGGTGTCTCGCCTAGGCTCGCCATTCCCTCGCTCCGGTCCTGCTCCGTGGGCCCGCCGCCATCGGCCATCCATGGCCGGGGGCGGCTAACCCGGCATCCATGCCGGGTTGCCCACTACGCAGAACCTCCACTCGGCCTCTCGAGGGGGCGTGCACCGCAACAGCATCCCGAGGCGGCCTAATAGCCGACCTGACTGTCTGGGGGTGTTTCCCTGTCGGAACCGGTTTGCTGGTGAGATTAGAAGTTGTAGGAACGGTCTGAAATTTCGTGCCGGGGTTCTCAGTCGTGCAGGCTTTTGCCTATAGTTCTGCCGTCGCTGCCAACGTGGTGACCGATCTTAGCCGGTCGGAACAAAGATGAAACCTCTCGAAAGTACCCGGAGTTTTGACCCATGGCTAAGTACCACCCGCTCCAAGGCAACTTCAGCGTCGGCCCGACGCTTTACATCGACACCGAAGCCCGCGCTTCCGATCTTCTTGAAACCGCCGTCCACCGACTCAAAGCCGCGCGCAATCTGCTCAACAGCGTTACCTGCTTGTGCGTCAAAGAAGCCGAAGGCCACGACCTGGAGCATTTCGCCAACGGTGCGCATATGTTGGTTCAGGATGGTTGTGACGCCTTGGACGTCCTGGGCTGGACGCTGGAAAAAGTCGCACGCTGAAAATGAGAAAGCCGCGATATTCGCGGCTTTTTTGTCTCGTGCTGGAGGCTGCTGATCATTTCCGTGGCACCACGAAAATGATCAAGGCTACTTAATAGCTGGTCTCCGGCAAACTGGCGATGATCGAGCGATAGCTGTTCATCCGTTGCTGCTGCACGCGACCCTCTTCCAAGGCCTTGAGCAGGGCACAACCCGGCTCGCGGTCGTGCTTGCAGTCGCGGAAGCGGCAGGTGCCGATCAAGTCGTTGAACTCGATGAAGCCGGCTTCGACGTCGGCACGGCTGACGTGGCCCAGGCCGAACTCACGAATACCTGGGGAGTCGATCAACTCACCGCCACCGGGGAAGTGGAACAACCGCGCGGTGGTGGTGGTGTGGGTGCCCTGGCCGGACAACTCGGACAGCGGGCCGACACGGGCTTCGACTTCAGGCAACAGGCTGTTGACCAACGAGGATTTGCCGACGCCGGACTGGCCGACGAATACGCTGATGCGTCCGTCCAGCTGTTCTTGCAGTTGCTCCATGCCGTTGCCGTGGTGCGCCGAGACTTCCAGCACTGGGTAACCCAGCGTGCGGTAAACCGCCAGCAAGGCATTCAACGCCGGGGCGTTCTGCTCGTCGATCAGGTCGAACTTGTTGAGCAACAGCAGCGGACGAATCCCTGCGTGCTCAGCAGCGACCAGATAACGGTCGATCAGGTTGGCATGGGGCTCGGGCAGCGGCGCGAAGACGATGACGATCATGTCGACGTTGGCGGCTACAGGCTTGAGCTGACCACGGCTGTCCGGACGGCAGAGTTCGGTTTTACGCGGCAGTTGCGCCACAATCACACCGATGCCCTGGTTGCCGGCACGCCAGACCACCTGATCGCCGGTCACCAGCGCCGGCAGGTTGGCGCGCAAGTGACAGCGGAACACCTGGCCGGCCAAATCGCCATCGAGGGCTTCGACTTCGACCTGCACACCGAAGTGCGCGATCACCAGGCCCGTCTGTTCCGGCCCCAGATCGCCACCCTCAAGTGCCTCGACAGCCGAGGACTCGCGTTTGGCGGCGCGGGCAGCGCGTTCGCCCTGAATCTTTTCGATGCGCCAGTTTTGACGACGATTGAGTTGGCGTTTGGCCATGGGTGTTCCGTATCAAGAATGCAGCGATTAGGTAAAACGGCCGCGAGTTTAGCACGCCCGGCCACCGGCCTAGGCTAAACTGCGCAGCATTGCCTAGGAGCCGACACATGCAAAACCCGCAGAATCTGATCTGGATCGACCTGGAAATGACCGGTCTGAACCCTGATACCGACGTCATCATCGAGATGGCCACCATCGTCACCGACAGTGACCTGAACACCTTGGCCGAAGGTCCGGTGATCGCTATCCACCACAGCGACGAGATCCTCGCCGGCATGGACGAGTGGAATACCCGTCAACACGGCGGCTCCGGGCTGACTCAACGGGTGCGCGACAGCCGCATCAGCATGGCCGAAGCCGAAGCCGAAACCATCGCCTTCCTGGAAAAATGGGTGCCGAAGGGCAAGTCGCCGATCTGTGGCAACAGCATTTGCCAGGACCGTCGCTTCCTTTATACCCACATGAAATCCCTGGAAAGCTTCTTCCACTACCGCAACCTTGACGTGTCGACCCTTAAAGAGTTGGCCGCACGCTGGGCGCCGGACGTGCGCGACAGCTTCAAAAAGGGCAGTACCCACCTGGCCCTGGATGACATCCGCGAATCGATTGCCGAGCTGCAGCACTACCGCAAGCATTTCATCAAGTTCTGATGGAATTGAGGGCTGCACGGAATGTGCAATGCCCTCTTTTGGTGCCGTCCCTAAATGGCTAGACTGCGCGCCTTCTTGCAAGGACCGCCACCATGTTGCTGATGCTTTACCTGATCGCCATCACCGCCGAAGCCATGACCGGCGCGCTGTCTGCCGGCCGTCGCGGCATGGATTGGTTTGGCGTGGTGCTGATCGCCTGCATCACGGCGTTGGGCGGGGGGTCGGTGCGAGACGTGCTGCTCGGTCACTACCCGCTGACTTGGGTCAAACACCCGGAATACCTGGTGCTGACCTCGGTCGCCGCGATGTTCACCGTCTTCGCCGCGCGCTGGATGCGCCACCTGCGCTCGCTGTTTTTGGTGCTCGACGCCGTGGGCCTGGTGGCATTCACCCTCATCGGCTGCATGACCGCATTGGAAATGGGTCACGGCATGCTCGTAGCGTCCGTCAGCGGTGTGATCACCGGGGTGTTCGGCGGCATCCTGCGCGACATCTTCTGCAACGACATCCCGCTGATCTTCCGCCGCGAACTCTACGCCAGCGTCTCGTTCGCTGCGGCGTGGTGCTACATGCTCTGCATTTACCTGCAATTGCCGGGCGAACAGGCGATTCTGATCACCTTGTTTGGCGGCTTCCTGCTGCGTTTGCTGGCGATCCGGTTTCATTGGGAAATGCCGAAGTTCGTTTATAACGACGAAGCCTGACGTTTGGCGTGTTGCTTGAGCGCCCACTCGACATGCTCACGCACCAACTCCGACGGGTAGTCCTTGCGAGCCTTCAACGCTTCAAGTACCGGAATGCTAGATGGAGCGTTCCCCAGGCCCACCGCCAGGTTTCGCAGCCAACGCTCGTAACCCGCTCGGCGTAACGGCGAACCTTCGGTGCTGCTGAGAAACTTCTCCTCATCCCACATGAACAGCTCTGCCAACTCCGCGTTGTCCAGATTGTGTCGTGGTTTGAAGTCGCTTTCGCCGGACGAGCGGGCGAAGCGGTTCCACGGGCAGACGATCTGGCAATCATCGCAACCGAACACCCGATTACCGATCAATGGCCGCAAATCTTCCGGGATCGCGCTTTTCAGTTCGATGGTCAGGTAGGAGATGCAGCGTCGGGCATCCAGCACGTACGGGCCGACGAAGGCGTTGGTTGGGCAGATGTCGAGGCACGCCGTGCAGCGGCCGCAATGTTCGGTAGTGTGAGGTGGGTCGACGGGCAGCGGCAGGTCGACGAACAGTTCGCTGAGAAAGAAGTAACTGCCGGCCTTGCGATTCAAGACCAGGGTATTTTTGCCGATCCATCCAAGACCGGCCTGTTCCGCGATGGCTTTTTCCAGCACAGGCGCACTGTCGACGAAGGCGCGGAAACCAAACGGGCCGATCTCGGCCTGAATTTTATCGGCCAGTTGTTGCACGCGTTTACGGATCAATTTGTGGTAATCGCGGCCCAAGGCATAACGCGAGACGTAGGCTTTTTCCGGTTGTGCCAGTCGTTTGGCCATTTCGGTGTTGCCCGGCAGGTAGTCCATGCGTAGGGAAACTACCCGCAGCGTGCCGGGCACCAGCTCTTCCGGGTGTGAGCGTTTGCTGCCGTGGGCGCCCATGTAATCCATTTCGCCGTGGTAGCCGGCCGCGAGCCAGCGCTCCAGGTGCTGCTCATGCTCGGCCAGGTCGAGGCCGCTGATGCCGACTTGCTGAAAGCCCAGCTCGCGGCCCCAGTCCTTGATGGATTGGGCGAGGGTGGGCAGGTCTGTGGTAATTGCGGGCATGAGGCGAGAGAAACCGGAGCTGAGGTGCGTATAATTCTGCCAGACATCGGAGCTCGAAGACGCATGCCGCACACTAAAGATGATTTACCCGACGCGCTGTATAGCGCCGCGCAAGTGCGAGCCCTCGATGCGAGCCTGATCGCGGCCGGCACACCGGGCTTCGAATTGATGCAGCGCGCGGCGCGGGCGACCTGGCGTACGCTGGTCCGTCATTGGCCGACGTCGAACGAATTGAGTGTCGTGACCGGTCATGGCAATAACGCCGGCGACGGTTATCTGGTGGCCGTGCTGGCCCGGCGTGCTGGCTGGCATGTGCGGGTGTTGGCGGTCGGTGATCCCCGGCGTTTACAAGGTGATGCGGCATTGGCCCATGCCGAGGCCGTGTCCGAAGGTGTCGCGGTTCAAGCCTGGAACGCACAGTCCGAGTTGCGCGGTATTGTACTGGACGCCTTGCTCGGCACTGGTTTGACGGGAGAGGTGCGAGAGCCCTGCGCGGGCGCCATCGCGGCGATCAACGGCAGCGGGCTGCCGGTTGCGGCGGTGGATATCCCTTCGGGGTTGTGCGCTGATACCGGCCGAATACTCGGCGCTGCGGTGCGGGCTGACCTGACGGTGACGTTCATCGGCCTGAAACTGGGTCTGTTCACCGGCGATGCTGCAGACGTGGTCGGCGCGTTGGTGTTCAACGATCTGCAGGCCTCCCCCGAGTCGTTTAACGGAGTCGCCATCAGTGCACGTCGGCTGACGGCCAGTTCCTTGCCGCGTCTGCCGGGCCGGGCTCCAACCTCCCATAAAGGCAAGTTCGGCCACGTCTTGCTGATCGGCGGTGATCGCGGCTTTGGTGGCGCCATCCTGCTGAGCGCGCAAAGTGCGCTGCGTAGCGGTGCGGGCATGGTGTCCGTGGCGACACGCAGTGAGCATGTTCCGGCCGCGCTGGCGAGAATCCCCGAAGCCATGGTGTTGGGCACTTCGTCGGCCAATCAACTGATGGAACTGCTGCAAAAGGTTTCCGTGCTGGTTGTCGGCCCAGGCTTGGGTCAGGCTTCCTGGGGGCGCAGCCTTTTGTCGGCGGCTGCCAACGCGCCGCTGCCGCAAGTCTGGGACGCCGATGCATTGAATCTGCTGGCTTCAAAGCACGTGAGCTTGCCCAAGGATTGTGTGATAACTCCGCATCCGGGCGAAGCGGCGCGCTTGTTGGGGATGAACACCGCCGAAGTTCAGGCTGACCGCCCCGCTGCCGCTCACGCATTGAGCAAAAAATACACAGCTGTAGTCATTTTGAAAGGCGCCGGCAGTCTGATCGCCAGCCCCGATGGGCGCCTGGCATTGTGTCATCAGGGCCATCCGGCGATGGCCACCGCCGGCTTGGGTGATGTGCTGGCCGGTCTGGTCGGCGCGTTGCTGGCTCAAGGCATGGAGGCGTTCGACGCCGCCTGTCTGGCCGTCTGGCTACACGCCAATGCTGGCGCGCAAGAAGGTAAATCGGGCCGTGGGCTGGCGGCCAGTGATCTGATTCCAGCCATTCGTCAGTTGTTGGAGGAGCAAGCACCGTGTCTGAAGTAACCCTGTACCTGGCTGATGAAGAGGCGATGACCGCATTTGGCGCACGTATCGCGCAAACCACCGAAGGGCACGGTCTGATTTTTCTCGAGGGAGATCTGGGTGCGGGGAAAACCACGCTGTCCCGGGGCATCATCAGGGGGCTGGGGCATAAAGGGTCGGTAAAAAGCCCTACGTTTACCCTGGTCGAACCCTACGAGATTGGTGACATCCGGGCCTTCCATTTCGACCTCTATCGCTTGGTCGACCCTGAAGAACTGGAGTACCTCGGCATCCGCGACTACTTCGAAGACGACGCGTTGTGCCTGATCGAGTGGCCCGAAAAGGGTGCAGGCTTTTTGCCAAAGCCCGACCTGACCATTACCATTGGCCCGCAAGACAGCGGGCGTTCGCTGAAAATTTTGTCCCAGGGCTCGCGTGGCGAGTTGTGGTGTGCCGCTTTGGCATTGGAAACCAATTAAATGATGGGGTTAGGTATGCGCTTTCGCGCGATGGTAGCTGCCGTAGGATTGTTGTTTTTGGCGGTGACCGTCGACGCTGTGGCCGAGACAAAGGTCAACAGCGTTCGCCTGTGGCGGGCTCCGGACAACACGCGACTGGTGTTCGACCTGACCGGTCCTGTCCAGCACAGTGTCTTTACCCTGACCGCCCCGGATCGGCTGGTCATCGACATCAATGGCGCGTCACTGGGGGCGCCGCTGAATGTCAACAGCTCGAACACTCCGATCACCGCCATGCGCTCGGCTCAACGTACGCCGACCGACCTGCGGGTGGTCATCGACCTGAAAAAAGCCGTGACGCCGAAAAGTTTTACCCTGGCGCCAAACGCCCAGTACGGCAATCGCCTGGTGGTCGACTTGTTCGATAACGCTGCCGACGCCGCGCCAATTCCGGCGCCGACCAACGTCGCGACGGTCGCCCCGGTACCGGTCACTCCGGTGGAGCCTGCGGTTAAGCTGCCGCCAGCCCCGGCCGGCAAGCGCGACATCGTTGTGGTCATCGATGCCGGTCACGGCGGCGAAGACCCGGGTGCCTCGGGCTCTCGCGGTCAGCGTGAAAAAGATGTGGTACTGGCCATCGCCCGCGAACTGCAACGTCAGGTCAATGGCATGAAAGGCTTCCGTGCCGAACTGACCCGCACCGGCGACTATTTCATCCCACTGCGCGGCCGTACCGAAATCGCCCGCAAGAAGGGCGCCGACCTGTTCGTTTCGATTCACGCCGACGCCGCGCCTTCGGCCGCAGCCTTCGGTGCCTCGGTGTTCGCCCTGTCTGATCGCGGCGCTACCTCGGAAACGGCGCGTTGGCTGGCCGACAGCGAAAACCGTTCCGACTTGATCGGTGGTGCCGGCAACGTCAGCCTCGACGACAAGGACCGCATGCTGGCGGGCGTGCTGCTTGACCTGTCGATGACGGCTTCCCTGACCTCTAGCCTGAACGTCGGCCAGAAAGTCCTGACCAACATCGGCCGCGTCACGCCGCTGCACAAACAGCGCGTGGAACAGGCCGGGTTCATGGTGCTGAAGTCGCCGGACATTCCATCGATCCTGGTGGAAACCGGGTTCATCTCTAACGCCAACGAAGCTTCCAAGCTTGCCGCAGCGAACCACCAGCAAGCGCTGGCGCGTTCGATCAGCAGCGGCGTGCGCCAGTTCTTCCAGCAGAATCCGCCACCGGGCACCTACATCGCCTGGCTGCGTGATTCCGGAGGGATCGCACAAGGTCCTCGTGACCATCGTGTGAGCCCCGGCGAGACGCTGGCGATGATTGCCGTGCGATATCAGGTGTCTCCGGCCACGCTGCGCAGCGCCAACAAACTGTCGAGTGATGAACTCAAAATCGGTCAGCACTTGACCATCCCCGGCACTGAACTGGCGGCCAAAGAATGAACCAGGTGCTGACCAACACGGCTCGCATCGAGCTGCTCAGCCCGCGACTGGCGAACCAGATTGCCGCCGGTGAGGTGGTTGAACGCCCGGCTTCGGTGATCAAGGAATTGTTGGAAAACAGCCTCGACTCCGGCGCCAGGCGCATCGATGTCGATGTGGAGCAGGGCGGCGTCAAGTTGCTGCGGGTACGCGACGATGGCAGCGGTATCTCTGCTGATGACTTGCCGCTGGCTTTGGCCCGTCACGCCACCAGCAAGATCCGCAACCTGGAAGACCTCGAGCAGGTCATGAGCCTGGGGTTTCGTGGTGAGGCACTTGCCTCGATCAGCTCCGTGGCGCGCCTGACCCTGACGTCCCGCACCAAAGATGCCGATCAGGCCTGGCAGGTCGAAACCGAAGGCCGGGACATGGCGCCTCGCGTGCAGCCGGCGGCCCATCCGGTGGGCACTTCGGTGGAAGTGCGTGACTTGTTTTTCAATACCCCGGCACGACGCAAGTTTCTCAAAACCGAAAAAACCGAATTCGATCACCTGCAAGAAGTGATCAAGCGTCTGGCCCTGGCGCGTTTTGACGTGGCGTTCCATTTGCGCCACAACGGCAAAACCATCCTCAGTCTGCATGAAGCCCATGACGACGCGGCCCGTGCCCGGCGTGTGGCGGCGATTTGCGGTTCGGGTTTCCTCGAGCAGGCGCTGCCGATCGAGATCGAGCGCAATGGCCTGCATTTGTGGGGCTGGGTCGGCTTGCCGACGTTCAACCGCAGCCAGGCAGACTTGCAGTATTTCTTTGTGAACGGCCGTGCCGTACGCGACAAACTGGTGGCCCACGCGGTGCGCCAGGCCTATCGCGACGTGCTGTTCAACGGCCGGCACCCGACGTTCGTGCTGTTTTTCGAGGTCGATCCGGCGGGCGTGGACGTCAATGTGCACCCGACCAAGCACGAAGTGCGCTTCCGTGACGGGCGCATGGTTCACGATTTCCTCTATGGCACCCTGCACCGCGCCTTGGGCGATGTGCGGCCGGAAGACCACCTGGCCGCGCCTGTCGCGACGGCCGTCGTTCGACCCACCGGCATTGATGCTGGCGAGTTCGGTCCACAGGGCGAAATGCGTCTGGCGGCCAATGCCTTGCTGGAACAGCCTCAGGCCCAGCCGTCGTTCAATACGCCGGCAGGCTCGGGCGCTGGTGCCGGTTATCAATATCAGTACTCGCCGCGGCCTCAGTCCGGCGTGCCGGTTGCTGAGGCCCAGGCAGCTTATCGCGAGTTTTTTGCACCATTGCCAGAAGCCAACGCGGTAGCGCTGCCGGCCGGGCAGGACGATGTTCCGCCGCTGGGTTATGCACTGGCGCAGCTCAAAGGCATCTACATTCTTTCGGAAAACGCCCAAGGGCTGGTGCTGGTGGACATGCACGCCGCTCACGAGCGGATCATGTACGAGCGGCTGAAAATCGCCATGGCCAGCGAAGGGCTGAGCGGTCAGCCGCTGCTGGTGCCGGAGTCCCTGGCGGTCAGTCAGCGTGAAGCCGATTGCGCCGAAGAACACGTCGCGTGGTTCCAGCGCCTGGGCTTTGAATTGCAACGTCTGGGCCCGGAATCCCTGGCTATCCGGCAGATTCCAGCCTTGCTCAAGCAAGCTGAAGCCAATCGATTGGTCAGTGACGTTCTGGCGGACTTGATGGAATATGGCACCAGCGACCGGATTCAGGCGCACCTGAACGAACTGCTCGGCACCATGGCCTGCCATGGCGCGATTAGGGCGAATCGGCGTCTGGCCCTGCCGGAAATGAACGGTCTGCTGCGGGATATGGAAAACACCGAACGCAGCGGTCAATGCAACCATGGCCGACCGACCTGGACCCAATTGGGCCTGGACGATCTGGACAAACTGTTCTTGCGCGGTCGGTGATGAACCAGCTCCCTCCTGCGATTTTCCTGATGGGGCCGACGGCCGCCGGCAAGACCGACCTGGCCATCGAACTCACCAAAGTCTTGCCTTGCGAGCTGATCAGCGTCGATTCGGCGTTGGTCTACCGTGGCATGGACATCGGCACCGCCAAGCCCTCCAAGGAGCTTTTGGCCGAATTCCCGCATCGTCTGATCGATATTCTCGACCCGGCAGAGAGCTATTCCGCCGCCGATTTTCGTCGTGATGCGCTTGAGGCGATGGCCGAGATCACTTCGCGAGGCAAAATCCCGCTGCTTGTAGGCGGCACGATGCTCTACTACAAGGCTTTGGTCGAAGGACTGGCAGAAATGCCGGCGGCCGATCCCGAGGTTCGTGCGCAGATCGAAGAAGAAGCTGCACGCCTTGGCTGGCAAGCCCTGCACGATCAATTGGCGGTCATCGATCCGGAATCCGCCGCGCGTATTCATCCGAACGATCCGCAGCGACTCAGTCGAGCACTGGAAGTTTATCGCGTCAGCGGTCAGAGCATGACTGCACTAAGGTTGCGACAATCTGCGCAAAGTACTGAAGCAGCCGCCTCGGGACTGCAACAATTGCCCTATACTGTCGCGAACTTGGCCATTGCTCCGGCAAACCGTCAGGTATTGCACGAACGAATTAAACAAAGATTCACGAATATGTTGGAACAGGGATTCATTGACGAGGTCGTAGCCCTGCGTAAGCGAAGTGACCTGCATGCCGGGTTGCCGTCTATACGTGCAGTAGGCTACCGACAAGTCTGGGACTACCTGGATGGCAAGCTGACGCAAGCCGAGATGCAGGAGCGTGGAATCATTGCCACGCGCCAATTGGCGAAGCGCCAGTTCACCTGGCTGCGCAGTTGGGCTGATTTACACTGGTTGGACAGCCTTGATTGCGACAATCTGCCGCGCGCCTTGAAATACCTGGGGACCATCTCCATATTGAGCTGAGTCCTTGCAATTGCCGTCTATCCTTGGGGGTGTGACGGCCCAAGCCATCTGATTACCTATTTTTATTTTGAATCCTTAAAGGAGTGCGGCACATGTCAAAAGGGCATTCGCTACAAGACCCTTACTTGAATACTTTACGTAAAGAGAAAGTTGGGGTGTCCATCTACCTGGTCAACGGGATCAAGCTGCAAGGTCAGATCGAGTCTTTCGACCAGTTCGTGATCCTGCTGAAGAACACCGTCAGCCAGATGGTTTACAAGCACGCTATCTCTACAGTGGTGCCGGTTCGTCCAATTCGTCTGCCTAGCGCAACCGAATCCGAAGCGGGTGACGCTGAGCCAGGTAACGCCTGATAGGAGCCTCCTTTGTTCTTTGAGCGCCACGGTGGTGGTGAACGGGCAATTCTCGTTCACTTGGATGGTCAGGACCCTGAGGCGCGCGAAGATCCGCAGGAGTTTCAGGAGTTGGCAATTTCGGCTGGTGCCGAGACCGTCGCGTTTTTCAACGTGCCGCGTCATCGGCCAACCGCCAAATACCTGATTGGCAGCGGCAAGGTCGAGGAGTTGCGCGACCTGGTCAAAGCCGAGCAGATAGATCTGGTGATTTTCAATCACATCCTCACGCCCAGTCAGGAACGTAACCTCGAACGTGTTTTCGAGTGTCGCGTGATCGACCGCACGGGTCTGATTCTCGATATCTTCGCCCAACGCGCCCGTACCCATGAAGGCAAGCTCCAGGTCGAACTGGCCCAGCTTGAGCACATGAGTACGCGGCTGGTACGCGGCTGGACTCACCTTGAACGGCAGAAGGGCGGTATCGGTCTGCGCGGTCCGGGTGAAACCCAGCTCGAAACCGACCGGCGCCTGTTGCGGGTTCGCTTGCGGCAGATCAAGGGGCGCCTGGAAAAGGTCCGTAGCCAGCGCGAGCAGTCTCGTCGCGGGCGCAAACGGGCTGACATTCCGACGGTTTCACTGGTGGGTTATACCAACGCCGGCAAATCGACGCTGTTCAACTCGGTGACCGACTCCGACGTCTTCGCCGCTGACCAACTTTTCGCCACCCTCGACCCGACCCTGCGCCGACTCGAACTCGACGACCTCGGGCCGATCGTGCTGGCCGATACCGTGGGCTTCATTCGTCACCTGCCGCACAAACTGGTCGAGGCATTTCGGGCTACGCTCGAAGAGTCGAGCAACTCCGACCTGCTGCTGCACGTGATCGACGCCCATGAACCCGAGCGTATGGCCCAGATTGAACAGGTCATGGTGGTGCTCGGGGAGATCGGGGCTCAAGACTTGCCGATCCTTGAGGTATACAACAAACTCGATTTGCTCGAGGGTGTGGAGCCGCAGATCCAACGGGATGCCGATGGCAAGCCGCAGCGGGTCTGGTTGTCGGCCAAGGACGGTACTGGCCTGGACCTGCTCAAGCAGGCGGTGGCCGAGCTGCTCGGGGATGATTTGTTTGTTGGCACCTTGCGCTTGCCGCAACGTTTTGCTCGACTGCGTGCGCAGTTTTTCGAACTCGGTGCGGTGCAGAAAGAAGAACACGACGAAGAAGGCATCAGCCTGCTGGCCGTTCGCTTGCCACGGGTTGAGTTGAATCGACTGGTGAGTCGCGAAGGTCTGCAACCGATGGAATTCATCGAACAACACACTTTGCAATAAAAGCCTGAAAAAGCGGTTGTGCCGCGGTGACAGGCATTCTGTAGCATTGGTCGGCGCGCCGTGGGTGCGTCTTTGCTTTATCAGATGGAGAGCGCTATGGCTTGGAATGAGCCGGGTGGCAACTCGAATAATCAGGATCCTTGGGGTGGCAAACGCCGCAATAACGGCGACCGCAAGGGACCACCGGATCTCGACGAGGCCTTCCGAAAGCTGCAGGAAAGCCTGAACGGGTTGTTCGGTGGTGGTAAGAAACGCGGTGATGACGGCGGCGGTTCGGGCAGGAGTGGCGGCTTCGGCGGTCTGCTCGGCATCGGTCTGGTCGTGTTGGCGGCCGTGTGGCTGTACAGCGCGGTCTATGTAGTCGACGAGCAGGAGCAAGCCGTGGTGCTGCGCTTCGGCAAGTACTACGAAACCGTCGGCCCGGGCTTGAACATCTATTTCCCGCCGCTTGATCGCAAGTACCTGGAAAACGTCACGCGTGAGCGTGCCTATACCAAGCAGGGTCAAATGCTGACTGAAGACGAGAACATCGTCGAAGTGCCGCTGACTGTGCAGTACAAGATCAGCAACCTGCAGGACTTCGTGCTGAGCGTCGACCAGCCGGAAATCAGCCTGCAGCACGCGACCGAAAGTGCCTTGCGCCATGTGGTGGGTTCCACCGCGATGGATCAGGTGCTGACTGAAGGTCGTGAGTTGATGGCCAGCGAAATCAAGGAGCGTCTGCAACGCTTCATGGATACTTATCGCACCGGTATCACCGTTACCCAGGTCAACGTACAGAGCGCAGCGGCACCGCGTGAAGTGCAGGAAGCCTTCGATGACGTGATCCGCGCCCGTGAAGACGAGCAGCGTTCGCGCAACCAGGCTGAAACCTATGCCAACGGCGTCGTGCCGGAAGCCCGTGGTCAGGCCCAGCGCATCATCGAAGATGCCAATGGTTACCGTGACGAAACCGTCTCGCGCGCCAAGGGTGAGGCCGATCGCTTCACCAAGCTGGTCGCCGAGTACCGCAAGGCACCCGAAGTCACCCGCGAGCGTCTGTACCTGGACACCATGCAGGAAGTCTTCAGCAACACCAGCAAGGTTCTCGTGACCGGCAACAAGAATGGCCAGAGCAATCTGCTGTACTTGCCGCTGGACAAGATGGTCGAAAGCGGTCGCAACACCAGCACTCAGGTGACCGGCGCGGCAGCCACCAGCAACGAAGCGAATGCGCGTGCGGCAGCTGATCTGCAGCAACAGCCAGCACGTACCAGGGAGAGTCGCTGATGAGCAATAAATCGCTGATCGCCCTTATTGTCGGCGTCGTCGTGGCGATCGCAGCCTGGAACTGCTTCTACATCGTGGCTCAGACCGAGCGTGCGGTGCTGCTGCAGTTCGGTCGCGTGGTCCAGGCTGATGTTCAGCCGGGTCTGCATGTGAAAGTGCCTTATGTTAACCAGGTGCGCAAATTCGACGCACGCCTGATGACGCTGGATGCACCGACACAACGCTTCCTGACGCTGGAAAAGAAAGCCGTGATGGTTGATGCCTACGCCAAGTGGCGCGTGAAAGATGCAGAACGCTTCTACACCGCGACTTCCGGCCTCAAGCAGATTGCTGACGAGCGTCTTTCCCGTCGTCTGGAATCGGGCCTGCGTGACCAGTTCGGTAAGCGCACGCTGCACGAAGTGGTTTCCGGTGAGCGCGATGCGCTGATGACCGATATCACGGCTTCGCTGAACAAGATGGCGGAAAAAGAGCTGGGCATCGAAGTTGTCGATGTTCGGGTCAAGGCCATCGATCTGCCGAAAGAAGTGAACCGCAGCGTGTTCGAACGCATGAGTTCCGAGCGGGAGCGTGAAGCTCGCGAGCACCGCGCCAAGGGTAACGAGCTGTCAGAAGGCATTCGTGCCGACGCTGATCGTCAACGCCGCGTGTTGCTGGCTGAAGCCTATCGTGAATCTGAAGAGGTTCGTGGTGATGGTGATGCCCAGGCGGCTGCGATCTACTCCAAGGCCTACGGTCAGGATCAGGAGTTCTACGGTTTCTATCGTAGCCTGCGTGCCTACCGTGAAAGCTTCGCGAACAAATCCGACGTCATGGTCCTGGACCCAAGCAGCGACTTCTTCCGTTACCTGGAAAAAGCCAAGCCTTGATACGACGTTGACCTGAATCATCCCCCGCCTGGCGGCTAACGCCTCGGGCGGGGTGATCCTTTGGGAAAACGTGTGTATGATGCGGCAGCCGGGAAATTCCCGGCTTTTTTGCGTCTGCACGTTTGATTGCTGTTTTTTATGCAGGCGTCCGAGTTGAATGACTCGACAGGTTTTTCGAGGAAAGTGGTTGGCGAAGCCGATTTCAGGCTTTTCGCCGCGTTGTTCATGCGCGTGGTTTGTGCGCATGAGCCGATCATTTTCTGCTTCACTCAAGGCTCGCCCAAAGGCTTGCCGCCCGGATCATAGGGGAATGGCGTAATGGCAACGGTAGACCGCTGGCTGCTGCCAGATGGCATCGAAGAAGTACTGCCACCAGAAGCGGCGCGCATTGAAGTCGCGCGTCGTCAGGTGTTGGATCTGTTCCAGAGCTGGGGTTACGAGTTTGTCGTGACTCCCCATATCGAGTACCTGGAATCCCTGCTGACCGGCGCGGGCCAGGACCTCGATCTGCGTACCTTCAAGGTCATCGACCCGCAATCGGGCCGGCAGATGGGTTTCCGTGCCGACATCACGCCGCAAGTGGCGCGCATCGATGCGCACACCTTGCGCCGCGAAGGCCCGAGCCGTCTGTGCTATGCCGGTAGCGTGCTGCACGCTCAGCCGCGCGCCTTGTCGTCATCGCGCAGCCCGATCCAGCTGGGTGCCGAGTTGTACGGCGATGCCAGCCCGAGCAGCGACGTGGAAGTCATCAGCCTGATGTTGGCTATGCTGCAACTGGCCGATGTGCCGGATGTGCACATGGATCTCGGTCATGTTGGTATCTACCGCGGCCTGGCTCGCGCCGCCGGTTTGTCCGGTGAAGTCGAGCAACAGTTGTTCGATGCGTTGCAACGTAAGGCCATCGACGAGGTCATTACCTTGACCGAAGGCTTGCCTGCCGATCTGTCGGGCATGTTGCGGGCGTTGGTCGACCTGTGTGGCGGCCGTGAAGTATTGAGCGCTGCCCGCGAGCGTCTGGCGGATGCGCCGGCGCCGGTACTGGCAGCTCTGGACGACTTGCTGGCGATTGCCGAGCGTCTGTCCACGCGTTTCCCTGAGTTGCCGTTGTATTTCGACCTGGGCGAGTTGCGCGGCTACCACTACCACACCGGTGTGGTGTTCGCGGTGTTCGTACCGGGTGTTGGCCAGTCCATTGCTCAGGGCGGTCGTTACGACGACATCGGTGCCGACTTCGGTCGCGCCCGTCCGGCAACCGGCTTCTCTACCGATTTGAAAACCCTGGTGACCCTGGGGCGTGCTGAGATCGAGTTACCGTCTGGCGGTATCTGGATGCCTGACAGTACGGATGCGGCACTCTGGCAGCAGGTTTGCCAGTTGCGCAGTGAGGGTCAGCGTGTCGTTCAGGCGTTGCCTGGGCAACCTTTGGCCGCCGCCCGTGAAGCGGACTGCGACCGGCAATTGATTCAGCAGAACGGGCTTTGGCAAGTATCGCCACTGGCTTCTTGAGTTTTCCTGTCGGCCGCGGCCGGCACCAAGTTTGCGCGAATGAGGACAAGTGTTATGGGTAAGAATGTCGTAGTCCTGGGCACCCAATGGGGTGATGAGGGCAAAGGCAAGATCGTTGATCTGCTGACCGAACATGCTGCCGCCGTAGTGCGCTACCAAGGTGGCCACAACGCTGGTCACACCCTGGTGATCGATGGCGAAAAAACCGTCTTGCACCTGATCCCGTCGGGCGTGTTGCGCGAAGGCGTGCAGTGCCTGATCGGCAACGGCGTGGTGGTTGCACCCGACGCTCTGCTGCGGGAAATCATCAAGCTGGAAGAAAAAGGCGTACCGGTGCGCGAGCGCCTGCGTATCAGCCCGTCCTGCCCGCTAATCCTGTCCTATCACGTAGCGCTGGACCAGGCTCGTGAAAAGGCCCGTGGCGAGCTGAAGATCGGTACAACTGGTCGCGGCATCGGCCCGGCGTACGAAGACAAGGTTGCACGTCGTGGCCTGCGCATCGGTGACCTGTTCCATCGTGAGCGTTTCGCCGCCAAGCTGGGTGAGTTGCTGGATTACCACAACTTCGTCCTGGTCAATTACTACAAAGAGCCTGCGATCGACTTCCAGAAAACACTCGACGAGTGCATGGAATACGCCGAGCTGCTGAAGCCGATGATGCTCGACGTCACCGCTGAGCTGCACGAGCTGCGTCGCGCTGGCAAAGACATCATGTTTGAAGGCGCCCAAGGCTCCCTGCTGGACATCGACCACGGTACCTACCCGTACGTCACCAGCTCCAACACCACCGCGGGCGGGATCGCTACCGGTTCGGGTTTTGGTCCGATGTACCTGGATTACATCCTCGGCATCACCAAGGCCTACACCACTCGCGTCGGTTCGGGTCCGTTCCCGACTGAGCTGTTTGATGATGTGGGTGCTTTCCTGGCCAAGCGTGGCCATGAGTTCGGCGCTACCACCGGCCGTGCCCGTCGTTGCGGCTGGTTCGATGCCGTCATCCTGCGTCGCGCTATCGACGTCAACAGCATCTCGGGCCTGTGCCTGACCAAGCTGGACGTGCTGGACGGTCTGGAAACCATCAACATCTGCGTTGGCTACAAGAACCAGGATGGTGCAGTGATCGACGCACCGACTGACGCCGACAGCTACATCGGCCTGGAGCCGGTGTACGAAGAGATGCCAGGCTGGACCGAATCCACCGTCGGTGCCAAGACCCTGGAAGAGCTGCCACAGGCTGCACGCAACTACATCAAACGCGTCGAAGAGTTGGTCGGTGCGCCGATCGACATTATTTCGACGGGCCCGGACCGCAACGAAACCATCGTTCTGCGTCACCCGTTCGCTTAATAAGTTGTTGATGTAAAACACAAAGGGCCCTTAATTGGGCCCTTTGTCGTTTGTGTCTGTTAGACGGCATGACCTTTGCTGTGATCTTCATTAAGTGCATCTTTTCTGGGGTGCCATCAATTTAATGGCGTCAACGCAGAGGGATATCAAGTGTCGGCCGTTCTCTCACTGTTACAAAGCCGTCTATTACGGCCCGTGTTCGTTACCCTTGGTATCGCCCTTTTGGTGCAGGTGCTGGTGGCTGTTGCCTTGACTCGGAGCACAGTGACCGCACTGGAAGCCGATCTGGGTGTGCGCCTGGGTGCCGACAGTCAAAAACTTTCCGGTGAGCTGGAGCAGGCGGGGCGTGAAGTCACGTCGAGCCTCGACAGCCTGTCCACCAGTACCCGTCAGCGACTCACTGCCGGCCTGTCCTCGCGTCTGAAGGATGAGCAGGCGCAGTTGCGTACGACTCTGGAAAAAGACCTGAAGGACTCCGCCAATGATATGGCGCAGCTTCTGGCCTCGGTCGCACCCCGCGCCATGTGGGACAGCGACGTGCCTACCCTGTCCGAATTCGCCCGCCGGGCCCAGCGCAATCCGAGCGTGCTGTTCGTGATCTACGACGACGCTACCGGCCAGCACCTGACGCGCTATTTGAACCGCGAGAATCCGATCAACAAAGCGCTGCTGGAAAAAGGCCAGGGTGAGCGCGCATTGGACAAAGTGCTGGATGCGGCGAAAAACGATCCATCGGTCTACTACCTCGAAGCCTCAATTAGCCCCAATGGCGTGGAAATCGGCAAGGTCTTGATGGGCGTCTCCACCGCTTCCGTGGAAGTCGATCTGGCAGCCCTCGACAAACGCTTCTCGGCGCTGATCGCCAGCAGTGATCAACTGGTCGGCGATAGCCTCAAAGGCGCCGCAGCGGACAGTGCGGCAGCGATGGGCGCGCGTTTGCAGTCGGCGCAGTCCACGGCCTCTGAAATGAAAGCCAACACCACCAGCACTGTGCAGGAAGCGGCGGGCACTTTGCGCTGGCGCATTGGCATGGGTCTGGCGGTGGTGGGTTTCGGTGTGTTGCTGTTGCTGGCCGTGGTGCTGGGTCGTCGCGTGGTCAATCGCCTGAAGCTGCTGATTGCGGCCATGGACGACCTGGCTGCGGGCGAGGGCGACCTGACAAAGCGCGTGCAGATCAACAGTAAGGACGAAATCGGCGACATGGCCTCGGCGGTCAATCGCTTTGTGGATAAGTTGCAGCCGATCGTGCGTGAAGCGGGCGATGTGGCTCAACGCACTGGCGTGGAAATCGGCGCCATGACCCTGCGTAATGCCGGGGCCGATAAAGCGGCGGGCATGCAGCGCGATGAAGTGGCCGAGAGCCTGCGTGCCTTGTCGCAAATGGCTGACGAAGCCCAGTCTGAAAGTCATGCCATGCAGGCAGCCTTGCAGCAAGTGGTGGATATTCGTTCGGCCACGGATGAAAACACGCGGACCTCGGCGAAAGTCGGCAGCCTGATCGAGGCGTTGGCCGGGCAGGTCGATACCGGGGCGAAAGTCATCGAGCGGCTGGCGCAGCAGAGTGAGCAGATTGAAGTGGTGCTGACGGTGATTCACGGGATCGCCGAGCAAACCAACCTGCTGGCGCTGAACGCGGCCATCGAAGCCGCGCGTGCGGGCGAGACCGGTCGCGGGTTTGCCGTGGTGGCCGATGAAGTGCGGGCGCTGGCGAGCAAGACACAGAGCTCCACCGGCGACATTCAGGCGCACATCGTTGCCTTGCAGCAAGGTGCGCGTGAGGCGGTGGCAGCGATCGGTCAGGCCGGGCGTCAGGCCAGCGAAGGTTTGCTGGTGCTGCGTGACAGTGCGCGGTTGCAGCAATCGGTGCAGGCGTCGGTCGAGCAGGTTCATGCGGCGATTGGTCTGGCAACGCAGGCAGCTGCGCATCAGGCGCAAGGCGCGCAGGCGGTGCGTGGTCGGGTTGAGACCATTCATGCGCAGGCAGAGAAGGCTGCTCAAGCGGTGGTGGAAACCACGGCCAGCGGCAAGGTGCTGGATGGGTTGGCTGCGCAGTTGAAGGCCAGCCTGGGGCAGTTCAGGGCTTAGGATTTTCTTTGTCCGAACTAGCCTCTTCGCGAGCAGGCTCGCTCCCACAGGAGAATGCGTTCCAATGTGGGAGCGAGCCTGCTCGCGAAGGCAATGTCAGCGGCTCAGATACATCCGAGTCGTAAGCAAATAGACCGGCAACCCCGACACCAAAATCAACAACGCCGCATAAGGCGCCGCCGCCGCAAACTCCACATTCGCGGTATGCGCCCAGACTTCCGTCGCTAGCGTATTGAGTCCGGTCGGACTCAGCAGCAGCGTCGCCGTCAGCTCCTTCATCGCGTCCAGAAACACCAGCGCAAACGCTGCGCCCAGTGCCGGGAAAATGATCGGCAACGTCACCCGACAAAACGCACTGAAAGACGATGCACCCAGCGTGCGTGCAGCCTCTTCCAGTTGCGGCGCAGCCTTGTTCAGTGCCGTACGAATCGGCGCCTGTGCCAGCGGCAAAAACAGCAATGCATAAGCGATCAGCAACAATGCCGAAGTCTGGTACAGCGCCGGCACATAGTGCAGGGCGAAATACACCAGCGTCAGCGCGATCACCAGTCCTGGCAGCGCATGCAGCAGATACGGCAAGCGTTCGGCCCAGATCGCCAATTGGCCTTTGTAGCGCACGACCAGCAATCCCACCGGCACTGCCAACACCAGGCACAGCGCGGCGCCGCCCAGCGACAACGCCAGGGAGGAGAGCAGCGCCTCGCTGATCGCAGCTACCGGGAACGCTGCCGACGAACCCACTGCCAGCCAGTACGCCAGCATTCCGAGCGGAATACCGCTACCGATGATCGCCAGCGCCAGGCAGTAAAGTTGTCCGGCAGCAACCCAAGGCCCCAGCCGAACCTGTTCCGCATGCCGAGCCGCGCCCTGACCGGTACGCACATGTCGGCCCTTGCCGCGTACGCGCAGTTCCAGCCACAGCAGTATCAGACACAGCGCCAGCAATACGGCGGAAAGCATCGCCGCATTCGCGTTACTGAATTCCAGTTCGAACTGTTGATAGATCGCGGTGGTAAAGGTTTGCAGTCCAATGATCGACAGCGCACCGAATTCCACCAGCATGTGCAGCGCGATCAGCAGCGAACCGGCTAGCAGTGACGGCCAGAGCAGCGGTAGGGTAATTCTGAAAAACACGCCCCAGCGATTCTGCCCCAGTGTGCGGGCGGACTCTTCGAGGGAGGGGTCGAGATTGCGCAGGGTCGCCGCGACCGGCAGAAAGATCAGCGGATACTTGGACAGGGTCATCACCAGGATCGCCCCGCCCAAGCCTTCGAAATGAGCGCTCAGCGAAACCCAGGTAAAGCTGCTGATAAATGCCGGTACCGCGAACGGCAGGCACAGAATCACACCCCACAAGCGCCGTCCGGGCAGGTTGCTGCGCTCAAGCAGCCAGGCCAGCGACAGGCCGATCACGCCACAGGCGAGCGTCACACCGACCATAAGCGCCAAGGTGTTGCGCAGCAGGCCAAACACATAAGGGCGCCACAACAAATGCAGCGCCTCGGCCCAACCGGCCTGCCAGGTTTTGAGCCCGACATACGCCAGCGGCAACAGGCTGAGCACCACCAGCAGCAAAACCGGTAGCAGCAGCCAGATCGATGGCCGCTTGCGCCGCGGCACGTAACCCCCGTGCGCGACGGGGGCGGATAACGATGCGCTCATCAGTTCAAGCCAACGTCACGTTCCAGGTCCAGGGCTTCTTCGGCATTGCCGAGGTCGGCTGGCGTGACTTTCGGTGCTTGCAGCTCGCTGAACGGCTTGAGCCCACGATCCGATTCCATGCCTTTGTGCAGTGGGTATTCGGCGGTGGTCTGGGTGATCACGCGCTGACCTTCTTCGCTGGCCATGTAAGCGAGGAATTGCTGGGCTTCTTTTGGATGCTTGCTGGATTTCAGCACGGCCGCACTGGAAACCGTGATCAGCCCGCCGACGTCGCCGCCGGTGAAGTAATGCAGTTTCGAATCGAGCTGGCCTTTTTCACGCTGCAAGGCGAACCAGTAGTAATTGTTGACCAGCACGGTGGCGACTTCGCCGTTTTCCACCGCCTTCAGTGCAACCATGTTGTTGCTGTAGGTCTTGCCGAAAGCACGCAAACCGGTCAGCCATTCTTCGGCCGCGTCCATGCCGTGTACTTTGATGATCGCCACGGCCTGTTCCTGGAAGGCGCCACTGGTAGGCACGAAGCCGACCTTGCCTTGCCATTTCGGATCGGAGAACTCCATGACTGACTTGGGCAGGTCTTTTTCATCGATCAGTTTCGGGTTGAAGGCGACCACGCGGACCCGTGCGGTGACACCGATCCAGGTGCCGTTGCCGGCGACGTAGTCTTTGGGCAGAACGGCCAGGGTGGCGGCATCGGTCTGCGCCAGCAGGCCTTGTTCGCCGAGTTTGTTCAGTGGTGGCGATTCTTCGGTGTAGATCACGTCGGCAGGGGAGCGATCACCTTCTTCGACGACCTGGCTGGCGAGCTGGTTGCTGCTGCCTTTGCGCACATTGACGTGAATCCCGGTCTTGGCTTCGAAGGCTTTGGCGATGGCGTCGCCGACTTCTTTGTGTTGACCGTTATAGAGTGTCAGGGAAACCGGTTCGGCGGCTTGGGTGAGGGGAGTCGCGAGTGCCAGGCTGAGGAGGGTAAAGGTCAGGCCGCGGCGCAGGGTATTTCGAAACATCATTCGCAAGGTTCCTCACTGTCGCATTGCAAAAACTTGAAACAATGATAAACGATATTGTTTCTCAAGTGCGCCTTGCGGGGGTGAGAAGGGTTTGCTAGAGCGTCCTGGATTAACTTTTCAAACCCCGGAAACGCAAAAACCCGCTTTCGCGGGTTTCTGTGAAATTCAAGATCGTGACCTTGAATTTGAATTGGTGCCCAGAAGAAGACTCGAACTTCCACGACCTTGCGGTCACCAGCACCTGAAGCTGGCGTGTCTACCAATTTCACCATCTGGGCATAATCTTCAGCGTTGCCGCTGTTGATGTGGCGCACTATACGGAGAGCTTTTTGATCTGTAAACCCCTGATTTAGTTTTAATAAATCAGAGGCTTAGAATGCAAAAAACCCGCTTTCGCGGGTTTTTGTGTGAGCCTTGAAATTGATCTAATCTCAAGCTCGAAATTGGTGCCCAGAAGAAGACTCGAACTTCCACGACCTTGCGGTCACCAGCACCTGAAGCTGGCGTGTCTACCAATTTCACCATCTGGGCATTATCGACAATGCGTCTGCGTCGTCGATGGCGCGCACTATACGGAGCGTCTTTTTAACTGTAAACCCCTGAGGTCGAAAAAACCTGGAAAATTTTACCAGTGGCATTTAATTCAGCTTCGCGGTGTCGATAAAGGGCTTTAGATGGGCTGTCATAGCCTGAAATTTCCCGTTTCATTACGCCTATGCCAAACTAACCCGCATATAGACAAGGTGAAAACTCTCTAATGGCCGATTGGCAGTCCCTCGATCCCGAGGCCGCTCGTGAAGCGGAAAAATATGAAAACCCTATTCCTAGCCGCGAACTGATCCTTCAGCACCTTGCTGATCGGGGTTCGCCTGCTAACCGCGAGCAGCTGGTCGAAGAGTTTGGTCTGACTACAGAAGACCAGATCGAAGCCCTGCGCCGCCGCCTGCGCGCCATGGAGCGCGACGCTCAACTCATCTATACCCGTCGCGGCACCTATGCGCCGGTGGACAAGCTTGACCTGATCCTGGGCCGCATCAGCGGTCACCGTGACGGCTTCGGCTTCCTGGTCCCGGATGACGGCAGTGATGACCTGTTCATGAGCCCGGCGCAAATGCGTCTGGTGTTCGATGGCGATCGTGCGCTGGCCCGTGTTTCCGGCCTTGACCGTCGCGGTCGCCGCGAAGGCATGATCGTCGAAGTGGTGTCTCGTGCCCACGAGACCATCGTCGGCCGTTACTTCGAAGAGGGCGGTATCGGTTTC
Source organism: Pseudomonas sp. LBUM1666 (assembly GCF_059695775.1). Taxonomy (NCBI): domain Bacteria; kingdom Pseudomonadati; phylum Pseudomonadota; class Gammaproteobacteria; order Pseudomonadales; family Pseudomonadaceae; genus Pseudomonas; species Pseudomonas sp. LBUM1666. The sequence goes on from NZ_CP166789.1 coordinate 573,563, forward strand.
GTCGTCGCGGATAACCCGAAGATCCAGCAAGAAGTGCTGGTCACGCCGGGCCGTAACGCTAACGCCCAAATCGGTCAGTTCGTCGAAGTGAAGATCACTCACTGGCCGACGCCACGCTTCCAGCCGCAAGGCGACGTGGTCGAGGTTGTGGGTAACTACATGGCGCCGGGCATGGAAATCGACGTTGCCCTGCGCACGTACGACATTCCTCACGTCTGGCCCGAGGCTGTGCTGAAAGAAGCTGCCAAGCTCAAGCCGGAAGTCGAAGAAAAAGACAAAGAGAAGCGCATCGACCTGCGCCATCTACCGTTCGTCACCATCGACGGTGAAGATGCGCGCGACTTCGATGATGCGGTCTATTGCGAAGCCAAGCCGGGCAAGCTGCGCCTGTTCTCCGGCGGCTGGAAGTTGTACGTGGCGATTGCCGACGTTTCCAGCTACGTGAAAATCGGTTCGGCCCTGGACAATGAGTCCCAGGTTCGCGGCAACTCGGTGTATTTCCCCGAGCGCGTCGTGCCGATGCTGCCTGAGCAGCTGTCCAACGGCCTGTGCTCGCTGAATCCGCACGTCGATCGTCTGGCCATGGTTTGCGAGATGACTATCTCCAAATCCGGCGAGATGACCGACTATTGCTTCTACGAAGCGGTGATTCATTCCCATGCTCGTCTGACCTACAACAAAGTCAGCGCCATGCTGGAAACGCCGAAACTCACCGAGGCGCGTCAGCTCCGTGGCGAGTACAACGACGTTCTGCCGCACCTCAAGCAGCTTTACGCACTGTACAAAGTGCTGCTGGCCGCTCGTCACGTGCGTGGCGCGATCGATTTCGAAACGCAGGAAACCCGGATCATCTTCGGGACCGAGCGCAAGATTGCCGAAATCCGTCCAACCGTTCGTAACGACGCCCACAAGCTGATCGAGGAATGCATGCTGGCGGCCAACGTGGCCACCGCCGAATTCCTGAAAAAACACGAAATCCCAGCGCTGTATCGCGTCCACGATGGCCCGCCACCGGAGCGTCTGGAAAAACTGCGCGCCTTCCTTGGCGAACTCGGCCTGTCCCTGCACAAAGGTAAGGACGGCCCGTCGCCGAAGGACTACCAGGCATTGCTGGCGAGCATCAAGGATCGTCCGGATTTCCACCTGATCCAGACCGTCATGCTGCGTTCGTTGAGTCAGGCGGTGTATAGCGCCGATAACCAGGGCCACTTCGGCCTGAATTACGAAGCCTATACCCACTTCACTTCGCCGATCCGCCGCTACCCGGACTTGCTCACGCACCGGGCGATTCGCAGCGTCATCCATTCGAAAATGGACACCCCGCACGTTCGCCGTGCTGGCGCGATGACCATTCCGAAAGCGCGCATCTATCCGTACGACGAGGCGATTCTGGAGCAGCTCGGCGAGCAGTGCTCGATGAGCGAGCGCCGTGCCGACGAAGCGACCCGCGACGTCGTGAACTGGCTCAAGTGCGAGTTCATGAAAGACCGTGTGGGCGAGTCGTTCCCGGGTGTGATCACTGCCGTGACCGGTTTTGGTCTGTTCGTCGAACTGACCGATATCTACGTCGAAGGCCTGGTACACGTCACCGCGCTGCCGGGCGATTACTACCACTTCGATCCTGTGCACCACCGCCTGGCCGGTGAGCGTACCGGTCGCAGCTTCCGTCTTGGCGATACCGTTGAAGTGCGGGTCATGCGCGTCGACCTCGACGAGCGCAAGATCGACTTCGAGATGGCTGAAAAAACCATCAGCGCGCCGATTGGCCGCAAGAAGCGCGGGACTGAAACTGCTGCGCCTGCTGCTAAAACCGCCGCAGAGCCGGCCCCGGCTAAAACCGGTCGTCGTCCTGCGAAGGAAAAGGCTGTAGAAGCCTATCGTCCGAGCGATGCCGCGGCGAAAAATGCCGAATTGCGCAAAAGTCGTGAGATGAAGCAGGCGTTGCTGTCTGAAGCGAAAAGCGGCGGTAAAGCGGCGTCTGGGGGAAAGACCGGACGGTCGGCGCCTGACAAGGCTCCCGGCGGTAAGCCAGCCAAACCGAGCAAACACCGTAAAGGCCCGCCAAAAGCGGGTTCTGCTCCAGCCGCCAAAAGCGGCGGGGCGCGTAAACCGAAGGCCAAGTCATGAGTCAGTTGGAAAAGATCTACGGCGTGCACGCTGTAGAAGCGTTGCTGCGTCACCACCCAAAACGCGTCAAGCAGATCTGGCTGGCCGAAGGCCGCAGTGATCCGCGGGTTCAGACGCTGATCGCGTTGGCAGCCGAAAATCGCGTCGCCGTCGGCAACGCTGAGCGTCGTGAACTCGACGCCTGGGTTGATGGCGTGCACCAGGGCGTGGTGGCGGACGTGAGTCCGAGCCAGGTCTGGGGCGAGGCGATGCTCGACGAACTGCTCGATCGATCCGAAGGCGCACCGCTGTTGCTGGTGCTCGACGGCGTGACCGACCCGCACAACCTCGGCGCTTGCCTGCGTTCGGCCGATGCGGCCGGTGCGTTGGCGGTGATCGTGCCGAAAGATAAGTCAGCCACCCTGACTCCGACGGTACGTAAAGTGGCCTGCGGCGCGGCGGAAGTGATTCCGTTGGTTGCGGTGACCAACCTGGCGCGCACGCTTGAGAAACTCAAGCAGCGCGGCTTGTGGGTCGTCGGTACGGCGGGCGAGGCTGAGCAGAGTCTGTATCAGCAAGACATGACCGGCCCGACCATCCTGATCATGGGCGCTGAAGGCAGCGGCATGCGTCGCCTGACTCGCGATCTTTGCGACTACCTGGTGCACCTGCCGATGACCGGCAGCGTCAGCAGCCTCAACGTGTCTGTGGCGACCGGCGTCTGCCTGTTTGAAGCCCAGCGCCAGCGCGGCGTCAAGGCTGCCGGGACTACCAAGAAGTCCTGATCCGGTACTCACCCCTGTGGGAGCGAGCCTGCTCGCGAAAGCGGAGTAACATTCAGCATCAATGTTGAATGCTAAGCCCCCTTCGCGAGCAGGCTCGCTCCCACAGTGTTTGGTGTTTGGGTGAAGATTGGAGGTTGTTCAAATAATCACCAATTGCCTTGCACCTCTTCTGTCCCTTCTCTACAATTGCGCCCCTTGCTGTGACGGCAGGCACGCATGTGTCTATCGCAAGCAAGTCCATAAGTGTCATTCACTCCTTGTCTGACCGCTTTTGAGCGGCAGGCTACAACCCGTAAGGAGCATTCATGCGTCATTACGAAATCATCTTTTTGGTCCACCCGGATCAAAGCGAGCAAGTCGGCGGCATGGTAGAGCGTTACACCAAGCTGATCGAAGAAGACGGCGGCAAAATCCACCGTCTGGAAGATTGGGGCCGTCGTCAACTGGCCTACGCAATCAACAATGTTCACAAGGCTCACTACGTGATGCTGAACGTTGAGTGCACTGGCAAGGCCCTGGCCGAGCTGGAAGACAACTTCCGCTACAACGATGCAGTGATCCGTAACCTGGTCATCCGTCGCGAAGAAGCCGTTACCGGCCAATCCGAGATGCTCAAGGCTGAAGAAAACCGCAGTGAGCGCCGTGAGCGTCGCGACCGTCCTGAGCACGAAGGCGCTGAAAGCGCTGATAGTGATGACAGCGACAACAGCGATAACGCTGACGAGTAATCCACGGACCTTTTGAGGAGCCTATTACATGGCACGTTTCTTCCGTCGTCGTAAATTCTGCCGCTTCACCGCTGAAGACGTGAAAGAGATCGATTACAAAGATCTCAACACTCTGAAAGCTTATGTATCCGAGACCGGCAAAATCGTTCCAAGCCGCATCACCGGTACCAAAGCACGTTATCAGCGTCAGCTGGCCACCGCTATCAAGCGCGCCCGCTTCCTGGCCCTGCTGGCCTACACCGACAGCCACGGCCGCTGAGACCGGGCAGTCGACACGTAGCAAAGGATTGAAAGCATGCGTGCCATAGCTGAGTTCATCATGCGCGGCCGTATGCAGGCCACTCTGGTAGTGGCTGGATGCGCAACATTGCCGTTGTTGTATTGGTTGGGTGCTGCCGCGGGTTGCCTTGTGCTCCTGCGGCGCGGATTGAAGGACGCCCTGGGCGTTCTTGCTCTGGGACTGCTGCCGGCGTTGATCTGGTGGCTTTACTCCGATGACCCACGGGCACTTCTGGTGCTGCTGGGGTCTTGGAGCCTTGCGTTGGTTTTACGCGCAAGCGAATCCTGGAACCGCGTGCTGCTGGTCAGCATAGCGATGGGAGTGGTGTTTTCAGTGGTGCTGGGGACGGTTTTTGGTCCCCAAATCGAGATGCTGGCGCAGGCTTTGATAAAAGTCATGCCGTCGCTACTCGGTGATGTCTACCAGAAGTTGTCGGTAGACGAGCAAGCGCATTTTGCGTCCCTGATCGCACCGGTCCTGACCGGCCTGATTGCGGCCTTGTTGCAAATCGTCAGTGTGCTGAGCCTGCTTGTCGGGCGCTACTGGCAGGCGTTGTTGTACAACCCGGGTGGTTTTGGTCGCGAGTTTCGCGCCATCCGATTCCCGCTGGGGCTGGCGATGTTACTGCTGGCGTTCATGCTTCTGGGGCCGAACATTGGTCCGCAGATGGCCATGTTGACGCCGTTGTGCAGTGTACCGCTGGTGTTCGCCGGGCTGGCCCTGATTCACGGGCTGGTGGCGCAAAAGCGACTGGCCAGGTTCTGGCTGGTGGGGTTGTACGTCACGCTGTTGCTGTTCATGCAGCTGATCTATCCGTTGCTGGTGGTCTTGGCCATCGTCGACAGCCTGATTGATTTTCGCGGTCGTTCGACGCCGAAAGACGTCGATAGCGCGAACGGTGAAGGTTAAAAGTTAAGAGGATTTTCACATGCAACTGATCCTTCTGGAAAAAGTCACCAACCTGGGCAACCTGGGTGACAAAGTGAACGTTAAGGCTGGTTACGGTCGTAACTACCTGCTGCCTTACGGCAAAGCTACCGCTGCGACCGCTGCCAACCTGGCTGCGTTCGAAGAGCGTCGCGCTGAGCTGGAAAAAGCCGCAGCAGATCGTAAAACTTCGGCTGAAAGCCGCGCTGCCCAACTGGCTGAGCTGGAAGTGACTATCACTGCCACCGCTGGCGACGAAGGCAAGCTGTTCGGTTCGATCGGTACTCACGACATCGCTGATGCACTGACCGCCTCTGGCGTTGAAGTTGCAAAAAGCGAAGTTCGTCTGCCGAACGGCACTATCCGCAACGTAGGCGAATTCGACGTAGCCGTGCACCTGCACGCCGAAGTTGAAGCCACCGTACGCGTTGTCGTGGTAGCAGCTTAAGCAGCACTTGTCGGCTGGCACCCTCGGGTGCTTGCCGGTAACATCGGGCACGATCCTGTTTACAGGTCGTGCCCTTTGTCTTTCTGTAACCCCTGCTTTTCATAAAATAACCAAGTGGCCATGAACGATATCTCCGCACCCGAGCAATACGATCTGCAAACCGCTGCCCTGAAGGTGCCGCCGCATTCCATCGAGGCCGAACAGGCCGTGCTCGGTGGTTTGATGCTGGACAACAACGCCTGGGAACGCGTGTTGGATCAGGTGTCGGACGGCGATTTCTATCGACATGACCACCGCCTGATCTTCCGTGCGATCGCCAAGCTCGCCGACCAGAACTCGCCGATCGACGTCGTGACCCTTGCCGAGCAATTGGACAAGGAAGGTCAGACCTCGCAAGTCGGCGGCCTCGGATACCTTGGCGAACTGGCAAAAAACACGCCGTCCGTCGCCAACATCAAGGCTTATGCCCAGATTGTCCGCGCGCGGGCGACCTTGCGCCAACTGATCGGCATTGCCTCCGAGATTGCTGACAGCGCCTTCAACCCGGAAGGCCGCTCGGCTGAAGAGATTCTCGACGAAGCCGAACGGCAGATTTTCCAGATCGCCGAGGCCCGGCCAAAAACCGGCGGCCCGGTGAGCGTGAATGACCTGCTGACCAAGGCCATCGACCGCATCGACACCTTGTTCAACACCGACAACGCTATTACCGGCCTGTCCACCGGTTACACCGATCTCGACGGTATGACCAGCGGCCTGCAACCGTCTGACCTGATCATCGTCGCCGGCCGTCCATCCATGGGTAAAACCACCTTTGCGATGAACCTGGTGGAAAACGCCGTGCTGCGCAGCGACAAATGCGTATTGGTCTACTCGCTGGAGATGCCAGGCGAATCGCTGATCATGCGTATGTTGTCGTCGCTGGGTCGGATCGACCAGACCAAGGTCCGTGCCGGACGTCTGGAAGACGATGACTGGCCACGCCTGACCTCGGCGGTCAACCTGCTCAATGATCGCAAGTTGTTCATCGACGATACGGCCGGTATCAGCCCGTCGGAAATGCGTGCGCGGACTCGACGCCTGGTGCGTGAGCATGGCGAGGTTGGCCTGATCATGATCGACTACCTGCAACTGATGCAGATTCCAGGTTCCAGTGGCGACAACCGGACCAACGAGATTTCCGAGATCTCCCGTTCCTTGAAAGCCCTGGCCAAGGAATTCAACTGCCCGGTGGTGGCGTTGTCCCAGCTCAACCGCTCTCTGGAGCAACGACCGAACAAGCGCCCGATCAACTCCGACCTCCGGGAATCCGGAGCGATCGAGCAGGATGCCGACGTGATCATGTTCGTGTACCGGGACGAGGTGTATCACCCGGAAACCGAGCACAAAGGCATCGCCGAGATCATCATCGGCAAGCAGCGGAACGGTCCGATCGGTACGTCACGACTGGCGTTCATCGGTAAGTACACCCGCTTCGAAAACCTGGCGCCGGGCAGCTACAACTTCGACGACGAATAACACTGGCGTCCGACGGTTGATGACCTTGTTTCAGGGGAACAAGGCTCTGATCGCTGGCTCGGTGTAGCCATAGTTCCAGCGCAGTTCGTTGTCGACGGGAATGTCGTCGATGGCAAAGAACGCATACAGCAGGTAGTTTTCCTTGCGCCCGTCTTGGGCTTGAACCTCCACGTTAAACGGCACGGCTTCGACGTTGTAACCCGCTGCTGCCTGTCGTACCGGTTTGCCGTGTTCATACTCGAAGAGGGTATTCATTCGGGACAGCACATTGTCACCGGACAATAGAACGGTAGGGGGGCTGGCGTGGGTGAACAGCTTCCCAGGCAGTACACCGATGAGGAACGGGTCCTTTCTGGCGACACCGACATAACCGGGTATCAATCCTCCACCATAGACCCCAAGAATCTCTCCCTTAACCAGCGGCTTATTGCTGCTCACCATGTCTTGCCCGATCAAGGCCCTTTCCTCAGGCACCTTACAGTCGGCGGCGGTGAATGTGCGTAGTGCCAGTTTTTCTTCGTACAGGTTGGCAACGCCTTCGAAGCCCTCCCATTGAATGTAAGGTTTGATTGCCGCGGCCCCGTAGCGGGTACCTCCATCAGCAGATTTGGCCTGCTGCTGAATTTTTTTGATGCGTAACGGTTGCCCTTTCAGGTCCCTGAGGGGGTAGCGGCCGTTGTTGGCACGATCATAGTTACCGCGTGTGTTGGGGGCCTGTTGAAAGGATCTGATGCTGGACATGCGGTCGCGTTCGGCGGCAGTGAATGGCACAGGCATGACGTTTTCGGTGGCGCTGTGATAGCTGCCGCTTGTCTCCTCCGGGATATCGAGGTGTCTTGACGAGGCAACTCCCGGTGTACCGCCCGGTAATCCCATATCGGAATCGATCTCCCAGCCGCCCCCCACCTTTTGTCGTACGTAGGGCTTGTACGCTCGATAGGGGCTGCGCGCATCAATGGCTTGCCAACCCGGTTTGGCGTACTGCACCTGATAGTACAGGCGGTTTTCCAGCACGTAGTGTTTGTACATGCCACCTTGTAGGGGGGGCTGTTCATAGACTCCGTCTGCGCGTAGCGACAGGTTCGTCGGTGTTTCTTGTCGGGCAAAATGGGTGTCAAGGGGGAAGCCCGGGTTTATGGGGCCGGTAGCCCATGACGCAGTGCCTTCCCGAATTGCCAGAGGTTGTTTGTGCAGACGCTCTATGACGTTGTTGAGCGCGCTCTTCACACGGTCGGACCACCGGTTGTCATCTCTGCTCAAGGCAAGGCGTTCAGTTTCGGGTAGGACCGCTTTGATCGAGTTGTAGAGGTCGGCCGGTCCATCAAGCGGATTTCCCGCGGCATTGTAAGCCCTGTACAGCACGCCCTCTCGAACCAGAACTCTGCGATGAACGGCTGTGACACTGCCGACGCTGCTCAGCAATGTGCCGTTGAGGGTTCTATCGCGCATTTCGATACGCACTGAGTCGGCCCAGTTGGGTAATTGCTTAAGGCTCGTGAGGATGAGTTGGTCGGTGTTAAGAGGGCGAGCGGAATCAAAATAAAGACCCTCATAAATACGTACTGTTTCAATTTCTCTGGAGTACTCGGCTGCTTCATTTTTCATGAGTGGCAGCAACTGTTTTCCCCGCACGATTTGCTGTTCTTCCTGTGGGCTGATGCTGAGTGTCAACTGCTGCAGATAGCTTTTTGGAAGCGTTGGGTGATTCGTGCGAATGTGTTCCTGTATTACTGTTTCCGGTTGTTCGGTCAGCGCATAAATCTGTGGGAACAGCAGGTCTTTTGTTGCCGCAAGATGGGTCTCGAGACGCTGCGCCAAGCGCTCTGCGTTAGTGGCAGTGGACGGCGTCCCGTTGAACAGTTCATTGAGCTCATCCGTTCGCAGCTTCTCGACAACGGTATCTATTAGTTCTCCATTTCTGAGTTGAGCGTAGGTAAATCTAAGTTCGGGCTGTGTTGTATTGGCGGAGTCACCAAAAGTAAAGAGCGTTTCAGCCCCATCGACGACGGTCAGGCGTCGAGTTGTTGGCCAGCCGCTCAGTGTGGTGAGTAGGTGCAGCAAGATGTACGGTGAATAAGGGCCGGTTTTATTTCCTTTGCTACGTTCTATCTTGAAATCTTTTATTTCCTGCCTCAAATCAAAGCGCTTCAATACATCGGTCAGCAGGGCCGGCGGACGTTGGGTGTTCAGATGAAGTTCAATGAGAGCCAATCTGTCTAATCCGCTGACCAGCAGAATGGGCTCGACGGCTTCTTGGCGGATATTGCGTGCGACAGTGCCAAGACGCCTGATCAGTTTCAACCCATCCCAAGTGCCTGGGTCCTCGTGCGGAAGGCGCCATCTGGCGGCATTGTTTTGTAACATCTGTGGGGCATACCCGTTTGGGTCAGAAGGGTGTTGCAGCTCCCACTGCTGGGTGGCGATGTCGACCTTTACTTCATAGAAATGGTCTTCCAGCGCTACATAGGTTTTTGCGTTGTGTTTATACAACCCTTGAGCGTTGGGGTGGATATTTTCAGGGAGTTGAAGTGCCTTCCGATAGGGCGTCAGATCGGGGTGCCAGAGTCGTTCGCTATTGTCGCGCAACCTGATTTTCACCAGGTTGGTGGCGATCCCGGTGGTTTTTATTGCGCCGGCCGTGATGATGCCCAGGGCAGCGGCGTCTGCGACATCCAGCAGATCGTTCAGAGCTTCATCGGTATCGCCACGACTCCAGGCGGCAACGCCGTGATAGACCGAGTTGAGTAACTGCAAGGCTGTTACCGCCAACATCACTTCACCGATGATAGGTACGAAGGACGCGGCGAAAAATAACAGCGACTCTCCTGCGGCCTCAAGCTCCTGGCGTTTTCTCAAGCTGCCGGCGGTGTTGGTATCTGCCGTGGGGACCGCCAGCACGCGAGCGTCAGCTTTCAGGTGAGCAATACGTTGCTTGAAGATCGTTTCATAGAAGTTGCCGGTAATATCCGTACGCACCAAGGGTTTGGCAAAAGACGGTTTATTGAGGCGGTTCGCGCCTGACCGTAAAGTGCCTGGTGTGGTCAGGGGTGTGCCCCGACGCTCTAGCGGAATGAAGCGATTGAAGAATTTTCGGTAGGAGGGCGTCTCCAGTTTAATTGCCAGGGCTGTTTGGAGATCGCCATACGAGTCATATCGTTTGATCGCGTCATCGGGATCATCGGGAATGTAAAGGACGTGTTTAATCTGAGGCCATTTGTCCCGAAACATCAGGATGCCTGGCAGGGCTGTGCCGTCGAGGGTCAGGTGTGAACAGATCAAGTCCTTATGACTGCCGACGGGACTCAATTCGAGTAATAGCGCGTAAAGATCTGTGCTGATGGATTTCTTCATCAGGGCGATGTGGATCGCCGTCTCAAAGGTATTTTGGTCGTCGCTCCTGATCAGGTTTTTTACCTGGTTTGCCGAGCGAGTGGCAGTTGTTCCCGCACTCGCAGAGGGTTCCAGTATTTCACTGATGTGTATCTGGTACTGCTTGCCGATGTCCAGCTCACGACAAACTCTGGCGAAGTGCTCTGGGCGGACAGCACTTTTTTTCTTTTCGCCGAACCCGGACACATAGATGGCCGATCCTGCTTCAAAACCACCGTTCAGGGCTTCGGAAGGTTCGAAGTTCTGCAGGGCGGCGTCTACAAGCGTTTGTTCGGTGGTTTTATGGTGTGTTTTGATCAGCCCCAAGAGGTGGGAGTTCTTCCACTCGCGTAGCAGTGTGGATTTTTCAGCGTCCAGCGATCCCAGGTGTCCTGTGAGCTTTTCGCTCAACAAGGTTCGGGCAAAGTTCAGGGGTTTTTCAGATCTTCGAAGACGGGGGCCAACGCCTGCCTGGCTGCATTGCTTTTGAGGAGGCAGGCGCGAAACGTTTTGCGCTGTTCAGGTGATCCCTCGACTAGCCAGCCAGGCAGCTTGCTCTGGATGAAGCTTGCATGAACAGATAGGGGCGGCGGGGTAGGTGCGGGGGCTGTATTGAGTAAAGTCGAATCGTTCAAGGGAGCTCCGTGGCTCTGGATAAGCCAGTCTGGTAGTTGAAGCGCCAGACTACTCGCGGGTTTTTTTCTTGAAGCATATCTATGTAGTGACGTGTGCTCAGTGAAATGTGATGTATCGGTCAGGGGCAAACCTGATGGTAAAAGCCGACCGCTATTGTCGGAATTGGTTATTTTTTGTGCTATATTCCGCGCCCGCGATTTTTCATTTCAACACCGGTCATCGTCATGCAAACAGCCAAGCCGTTATTTGACTATCCCAAGTACTGGGCCGAATGCTTCGGTCCAGCGCCATTCCTGCCGATGAGCAGGGAGGAGATGGATCAGCTCGGCTGGGATTCATGCGACATCATCATCGTCACCGGTGATGCGTACGTTGACCATCCGTCGTTTGGCATGGCAATCATCGGCCGGCTGCTGGAGTCGCAAGGCTTCCGCGTCGGGATCATTGCCCAGCCAAACTGGCAGTCCAAAGACGACTTCATGAAGCTCGGCGAGCCGAACCTGTTCTTCGGCGTCGCGGCCGGCAACATGGACTCGATGATCAACCGCTATACCGCCGACAAAAAAATCCGCTCCGATGACGCCTACACTCCCGGCGGCATGGCGGGCAAACGTCCGGACCGCGCGAGCCTGGTTTACAGCCAGCGTTGCAAGGAAGCCTACAAGAACGTGCCGATCGTTCTCGGTGGCATCGAAGCTTCCCTGCGCCGCATCGCCCACTACGATTACTGGCAGGACCGGGTTCGCAACTCGATCCTGATCGACGCCTGCGCCGACATCCTGCTCTACGGCAACGCCGAGCGTGCGATCGTCGAAGTCGCCCAGCGTCTGTCCTACGGTCACAAGATCGAAGACATCACCGACGTGCGCGGTACCGCGTTCATTCGTCGTGACACACCGAAAGACTGGTACGAAGTGGATTCCACGCGTATCGACCGTCCGGGCAAGGTCGACAAGATCATCAACCCGTATGTGAACACCCAGGACACCCAGGCCTGTGCCATCGAGCAGGAAAAAGGTCCGGTTGAAGACCCGAGCGAAGCCAAGGTCGTGCAGATTCTGGCGAGCCCTCGGATGACTCGCGACAAGACTGTGATCCGTCTGCCATCGGTTGAAAAGGTCCGTGGTGATGCGGTTCTTTATGCTCACGCCAACCGCGTGCTGCACCTGGAAACCAACCCGGGCAACGCCCGTGCGCTGGTTCAGAAGCACGGCGAAGTCGATGTCTGGTTCAACCCGCCTCCGATTCCGATGACCACCGAAGAAATGGACTACGTGTTCGGCATGCCCTATGCGCGCATTCCGCACCCGGCGTACGGCAAGGAAAAAATCCCTGCCTACGACATGATCCGTTTCTCGGTGAACATCATGCGTGGCTGCTTCGGCGGCTGCACCTTCTGCTCGATCACCGAGCACGAAGGCCGGATCATCCAGAACCGTTCCGAAGAGTCGATCATTCGCGAAATCGAAGAGATCCGCGACAAGGTCCCCGGCTTCACCGGCGTCATTTCCGACCTCGGCGGCCCGACCGCGAACATGTACCGCATCGCCTGCAAGACCCCGGAAATCGAATCCGCGTGCCGCAAGCCTTCGTGCGTGTTCCCGGGCATTTGCCCGAACCTGAACACGGATCACTCGTCGCTGATTCAGCTGTACCGCAGCGCCCGCGCCTTGCCGGGTGTGAAGAAGATCCTGATCGCTTCCGGTCTGCGTTACGACCTCGCGGTCGAGTCGCCGGAGTACGTCAAAGAGCTGGTGACCCACCACGTTGGTGGTTACCTGAAGATCGCCCCGGAACACACCGAGGAAGGTCCGCTCAACCAGATGATGAAACCGGGCATTGGCAGCTATGACAAGTTCAAGCGCATGTTCGAGAAGTACTCCAAGGAAGCCGGGAAAGAGCAGTACCTGATTCCGTACTTCATCGCCGCCCACCCGGGCACCACCGACGAAGACATGATGAACCTGGCCCTGTGGCTCAAGGGCAACGGCTTCCGTGCTGACCAGGTGCAAGCGTTCTACCCGTCGCCGATGGCTACCGCCACCGCGATGTACCACTCGGGCAAGAACCCGCTGCGTAAAGTCACTTACAAGAGTGACGCCGTGACCATCGTCAAGAGCGAAGAGCAGCGTCGCCTGCACAAGGCGTTCTTGCGTTATCACGACCCGAAAGGCTGGCCGATGCTGCGTGAGGCGCTGACCCGCATGGGCCGCGCCGATCTGATCGGGCCGGGCAAGAACCAGTTGATCCCGCTGCACCAGCCGGCGACCGACAGCTACCAGAGCGCCCGTCGCAAGAACTCGACACCGGCCGGCAGCCATAAAGTGGCTGGGGAAAAGACCACCAAGATCCTGACCCAGCACACTGGCTTGCCACCGCGCGCCAGCGATGGCGGCAATTCGTGGGACAAGCGTGAACAGGCCAAGGCAGCGGCGTTCGCCCGCAACCAGCAGGCGGCCAAGGAGCGTAAGGACGCGGCCAAAGGCAAGGGGCCGAAGCCTGCGCGCAAGCCGGTTGTACCGCGTTAAACCTCGCTAGCTCTGAACAGAACGCCAACCTTCGGGTTGGCGTTTTGCGTTTTGGCTGTCTGGAAATTGTGTTGTGCCAGTGGGATCCACCCCTCATCGGAACGCCGCCCGCCCATCCCTCTCCCCACGGGGGCGAGGGGGAAAGGGGGCCGATCTCCAAGCCTTTCAGAACCTGAGTTCGACGCGGGACTTTCAGGTTGCAGCATCTCGGCCAAACACCTCGGTCAGTCCCCTCTACCTCCGGGAGAGGGCTAGGGTGAGGGCTGGATCTCAAGCCCAACACAAAACTCGAACCCAACCCTCCCTCCGCAACATTTCCGTGCAACCCCCCAAACCAAATTCCCGCATCGCCCGATTTTGGTGCTGTACTGCCTCAAGCAATCGGAGAAAGCGCCAGCGCTGCTGGATGGCATAAGTCTTGCGCGCTTTCCAATACGCTTAAGGCTCGCAGGAGGCACGCCGTGTCGATTCATGTCGCATTGCACCACGTCACGCATTACCGCTACGACCGCGCCGTTGAGCTCGGTCCGCAGATCGTTCGCCTGCGCCCGGCGGCCCACAGTCGCACGCGGATACTTTCCTATGCGCTGAAAGTCTCTCCCGAGCAGCACTTCATCAACTGGCAGCAGGATCCCCAAGGCAATTACCTGGCGCGGTTGGTGTTCCCGGAGAAAACCGATGAGCTGCGGATCGAAGTCGATCTGCTGGCGGAGATGGCGGTCTTCAATCCGTTCGACTTCTTCCTTGAGCCCTACGCGGAAAAGATTCCGTTCGCCTACGCCGCGGATGAGCGCAAGGAGCTGGCGCCGTACCTGGAAACCTTGCCCCTGACGCCGAAGTTCAAGGCGTATCTGGATGGCATCGACCGCACGCCACTGCCCAGTGTGGATTTCCTCGTCGCACTCAATCAGCGCCTGAGCGAAGACATTGGCTACCTGATCCGCATGGAGCCAGGTGTGCAAACGCCCGAACATACCCTCGAACATGCCTCCGGTTCCTGCCGCGACTCTGCATGGTTGCTGGTGCAGCTGTTGCGCAACCTCGGTCTGGCGGCGCGTTTCGTCTCCGGCTACCTGATTCAACTGACCGCCGACGTCAAAAGCCTCGACGGCCCGTCGGGCACTGACGTGGACTTCACCGACCTGCACGCCTGGTGCGAGGTCTATTTGCCCGGTGCTGGCTGGATCGGCCTGGACGCGACGTCAGGGCTGTTTGCCGGTGAAGGACACATTCCGTTGGCCTGTAGCCCCGATCCGGGCTCTGCGGCACCGATCAGTGGCTTGGTTGAACCGTGCGAGTGCGAATTCACCCACGAAATGTCAGTGGAGCGGATTTGGGAAGCACCGCGGGTGACAAAACCCTACAGCGAAGACCAATGGCTGGCGATCCAGGCGTTGGGTCGGCAGATCGATGCCGACCTGCTCGAGGGTGACGTACGCCTGACCATGGGCGGCGAACCGACCTTCGTGTCCATCGATGATCCGGATGGCGCCGAATGGAACACCGCTGCGCTCGGACCGGACAAGCGGCGTCTGTCCGCCGAACTGTTCCAGCGCATGCGCAAGCACTACGCCCCCAATGGTCTGGTGCATTTCGGTCAGGGCAAGTGGTACCCCGGCGAGCAATTGCCGCGCTGGTCGCTGAACTACTACTGGCGCCGCGACGATGTACCGATCTGGCACAACAGCGCGTTGATTGCCGATGAGCAGGAAGACTACGGTGCCAATGGCGAGCTGGCCGGTCGTTTTCTGGCCAGCGTCGCCGAACGCCTGAAAATTCCGACACGCTTTGTATTTCCGGCCTACGAAGACAATTTCTATTACCTCTGGCGCGAAGGCACTTTGCCGCAGAACGTCAGCGCCGAAGACTCGCGTCTTGAAGAGCCTCTGGAGCGTGCACGCCTGCGCAAAGTCTTCAGCCAGGGTCTGGACAAAGTCATCGGCCAGGTCCTGCCGCTGGCGCGCACCGCCAAGGGCGATCAGTGGCAAAGCGGCCGCTGGTATCTGCGCGATGAGCATTGCCGACTGGTGCCGGGGGATTCGCCGCTGGGCTATCGCTTGCCGCTCGGCTCGCAGCCTTGGGTGAAAGCGGCGGAGTACCCGTTCATTCATCCTGTGGACCCGAATCAGGATTTTCCTGCACTGCCCGACACTGCACAACTTCAGAGCCAAGGCGAGCCTGCGGTTGCTGATGAACGCACGCCAAAGATCGACGAGTCCGCCGACTGGCTGACCCGCACGGCGTTCTGTGTGGAGGCGCGAGAAGGGCGGTTGTATCTGTTCATGCCGCCGCTGGAACGGGTCGAGGATTACCTGGAACTGGTCAGCGCCATCGAAGCCACCGCCGAGGAATTGCATTGTCCGGTGTTGCTGGAAGGCTATGAGCCGCCGAGCGATCCGCGCCTGAGCAACTTCCGCATCACGCCCGATCCGGGTGTGATCGAGGTCAACGTGCAGCCATCCGCCACGTGGGATGAGCTGGTCGAGCGCACCGAATTTCTTTACGAAGAGGCACGCCAGACCCGACTGACCACCGAGAAATTCATGATCGACGGCCGGCACACCGGCACCGGCGGCGGTAACCATTTCGTACTGGGCGGCGCGACACCGGCTGACTCACCGTTTCTACGCCGCCCCGATCTGCTGCGCAGCCTGATCAGCTACTGGCATAACCACCCGTCCTTGTCCTACCTGTTTTCGGGATTATTCATCGGCCCGACGTCTCAGGCGCCACGGGTCGACGAAGCACGCAACGATGCGCTGTATGAACTGGAAATCGCCTTCGCCCAGATGCCTGAGCCGGGTGAGGAGTGCGCACCGTGGCTGGTGGATCGGCTGCTGCGCAACCTGCTGATCGACGTGACCGGCAACACGCACCGTGCCGAGTTCTGCATAGACAAGCTTTATTCACCGGATGGCGCGACGGGACGTCTGGGGTTGCTCGAATTGCGCGCCTTTGAAATGCCGCCCCATGCGCGCATGAGCCTGGCTCAGCAGCTGTTGCTGCGAGCGCTGGTGGCGCGGTTCTGGCGCGAGCCTTATGCGCCGCCGAAACTGGCGCGCTGGGGCACTGAGCTGCACGATCGTTTCCTGTTGCCGCACTTTATCGAGCAGGACTTCGCCGACGTCATCGTCGACCTTAATGCCGCCGGTTATCCCGTGCGTGCGGAGTGGTTCGCGGCGCATCTGGAGTTCCGTTTTCCCAAGGTCGGCGATTACGCTGTCAGCGGGATCGAGCTGGAACTGCGTCAGGCGCTGGAGCCTTGGCATGTGCTGGGCGAGGAGGGCGCAGTCGGCGGCACGGTGCGTTATGTGGATTCGTCGCTGGAGCGTTTGCAGGTCAAACTCACGGGGCTGCCGCCGCAGCGTTATCTTCTGACCTGCAATGGCATCCCGGTGCCATTGCAACCCACCGGGCGGGTCGGCGAATTTGTCGCTGGCGTGCGCTTCCGCGCCTGGCAACCGTCCAACTGCCTGCAGCCGACCATCCCGGTCCACGCGCCGTTGGTGTTCGACTTGCTCGACACCTGGATGCAGCGCTCGCTGGGTGGCTGTCAGTACCACGTTGCCCATCCGGGCGGACGCAACTACGACAGCTTGCCGGTGAACGCCAATGAGGCGGAGAGCCGGCGGATGGCGCGTTTTTTCCGCATCGGACACAGCCCTGGGAAACTTCCTATACCGAATGTGGAAATTAACGACGAGCTGCCGATGACACTCGATTTACGACGTTTCTAAACCGTACGCGACGCTCGGATTTTTCGTATATCCGGGCGTCATGAGCCTGCGTTAGTCTGACCGTTCTTTGCTGTCTGCCGAGCTTTCCATGCCTGACCTGCTTGACCGCTACCCGCTGACGGCGGGCACTTATCACGAACTGCTCGACGACAGCGGCGCGGTGCGCCCGCACTGGCGTCGGTTGTTCGACCAATTGCAACGCAGCACGCCAACGCAATTGGTGCAGCGTCAGGCGCTGCTGACCCGGCAGATCCAGGAAAACGGCGTGACTTACAACGTCTACGCCGACCCCAAGGGCGCCGATCGGCCGTGGGAACTCGATCTGTTGCCGCACGTGATTGCAGCTGATGAATGGCCGCAGTTATCGGCCGGGATCGCCCAGCGGGCACGCTTGCTCAATGCTGTGCTGGCAGATTTGTACGGCCCGCAACGGTTGATCGCTGAGGGGCTGCTGCCTGCTGAGCTGGTCTTCGGCCACAACAACTTCCTCTGGCCCTGTCAGGGCATCACGCCGCCCGACGGGGCTTTTTTGCATCTGTACGCCGTGGATCTGGCGCGTACACCCGACGGTCGCTGGTGGGTCACGGCGGATCGGACGCAAGCGCCATCCGGTGCCGGTTACGCCCTGGAAAACCGCACCATCGTGTCCCGGGCCTTTCCCGAGCTGTACCGCGATTTGAAAGTGCAGCACCTGGCCGGGTTCTTCCGCACGCTTCAGGAAACCCTGGCCCGTCAGGCGCCGAGTGATGACGAAGCGCCGCTGATCGTGCTGCTGACACCGGGACGTTTCAACGAAAGCTATTTCGAACATCTGTATCTGGCTCGCCAGCTCGGTTATCCACTGGTAGAGGGCGGCGACCTGACCGTCCGGGATGCCACGGTCTACCTGAAAACCTTGAGCGGACTGCGCCGGGTCCACGCGATCATGCGGCGGCTCGACGATGACTTCTGCGATCCGCTGGAGCTGCGCACTGACTCGGCCCTTGGCGTGCCGGGATTGCTGGAAGCGG
The DNA here is from genome assembly GCF_059695775.1 of Pseudomonas sp. LBUM1666. Taxonomy (NCBI): domain Bacteria; kingdom Pseudomonadati; phylum Pseudomonadota; class Gammaproteobacteria; order Pseudomonadales; family Pseudomonadaceae; genus Pseudomonas; species Pseudomonas sp. LBUM1666. The sequence continues at coordinate 591,632 of NZ_CP166789.1, forward strand.
TACGCCAAGGTCGAGTGCTGGTGGCCAATGCCCTCGGCAGCGGCGTGCTGGAGTCGCCGGGATTGTTGGGTTTCCTGCCGAGGATCAATCAATTCCTGTTCGGCGAAGAACTGATTCTGCCCTCCATCGCGACCTGGTGGTGCGGTGAAGCACCGGTGCTGGCTCAGGCCCTGGAAAAATTGCCGGAGTTGTTGATCAAACCGGCGTTCCCGTCACAGAGCTTCACTCCGGTATTTGGGCGCGATTTGAGTGAAAAACAGCGTCAGGAACTGGCCGGGCGCATGCAGGCCCGGCCTTACGCCTATGTCGCGCAAGAATTGGCTCAGCTCTCTCAAGCCCCGATCTGGCAGGCTGAAGAGGGTCATCTGCAACCCCGGGCCATCGGCATGCGCGTGTACGCAGTGGCCAGCCGTGAGGGTTATCGGGTTCTGCCCGGCGGTCTCACCCGCGTTGCCGCCGAGGCGGATGCCGAAGTGGTGTCGATGCAGCGCGGTGGCGCGAGCAAAGACACCTGGGTGTTGGGCGATCACCCGCCGAGCGGTGAGCAATGGAAAACCCAACGCACGATCGGTGTGCACGACCTGGTGCGACGGGATCCGTATCTGCCGTCGCGAGTGGTGGAAAATCTGTTCTGGTTCGGGCGTTATTGCGAACGCTGCGATGACAGCGCGCGGCTGCTTCGAATCATGCTGGCGCGTTATGTCGATGGCGATGACCCGCAAGCCCTGGAGGCGGCGGTCGACTTGGGTGAACGCTTGATGTTGTTGCCCGATGAAGGCGAGTTGCCGGAGCGTTTGCTGGCGGCATTGCTCGGCGATGACTGGTCGTTCAGCCTGCGCTCCAACCTGCAACGTTTGCAGTGGGCGGCCTCGCAGGTGCGTGGCAAGCTCTCGCGGGAAAACTGGCAGGCGCTGGTGGAGCTGCAGCGCGAGGCTATGGAGCTGGAAGCCGAAGAGCCGGATTTCGGCGAATTGCTGGATTTCCTCAACCGTCTGGTGATGTCCCTGGCGGCGTTATCCGGTTTCGCCCTCGACGACATGACCCGGGACGAAGGCTGGCGCTTCCTGATGATCGGCCGCCGGATCGAACGTCTGCAATTTCTCAGCGCCAGCCTGGCGGCATTTCTGCGCGGTGCCGGTGCTTTCGATCAGGCCGGACTGGAGTGGCTGCTGGAGCTGGGCAACAGCAGCATCACTTACCGATCGCGGTATCTGGCAGTGGCGCAATTGATTCCGGTGCTTGACCTGTTGCTGCTCGACGAGCAGAACCCCCACGCCGTGCTGTTTCAGTTGAAACTGGTGACTCGTACCTTGAAACGCTTGAATGACGACTTCGGCGTGCCTCGCGAAGCGGGGTTACCGCGGTTGGTTGAACGCTTGGCACAGTTCGATCTGGGATGCCTGGAGAACTCGCTGTTCGGCGAAGCCAGCGTTCGGGCAGCCATAGAGGGGTTAGCCGACCTATTGCAAGAAATCGCCGACGCCAGTGGGCAAGTGTCGGATCGTCTGGCCTTGCGCCATTTCGCTCACGTCGATGACGTCAGCCAGCGCACGGTGTCCGTCTGATGAGCGCCCATTACCAGATTCTCCACGACACCCATTATCACTACGACAGCCCGGTGTCCCTGGCTCAGCAGCTCGCGCACCTGTGGCCGCGTGCATGTGCCTGGCAGCGCTGCACCGAGCAGCAATTGCAGATCAGTCCCGATCCGACTTCGCGCCGCGATGAACTGGATGTGTTCGGTAATCCGCTGACCCGGTTGGCGTTCGAGCGGCCGCATGATGAATTGCTGGTCAATGCCCGGCTCACCGTCGAAGTGCTGGCCCGGCCTGCGCTGGATTTCAATCAATCCCCCGCGTGGGAAGAAACCTGTAACGCGCTGACTTACAGCAGTCAGCCGCTTTCCCTCGAATTGCTGGAAGCGTGTCGTTACCGGTTCGAATCACCCTACGTGCATTTGAAGCGCAACTTCGTCGAGTTTTCCGAAAGCTGTTTTCCATCGGGTCGGCCGCTGCTGTTGGGTGTTCAGGCGCTGATGGAGAAGATCTTCAGCGAGTTCACCTTCGATGCCGAGGCGACCCAAGTGGCGACGCCGCTGGTGGAAGTGCTTGAGCGCCGACGCGGTGTTTGTCAGGACTTCGCTCACCTGATGCTCGCCTGCGTACGCTCCCGTGGGTTGGCGGCTCGGTACATCAGTGGCTACCTGCTGACCCAGCCACCACCGGGCCAGCCGCGACTGATCGGCGCCGATGCGTCGCATGCATGGGTTTCAGTGTTTTGCCCGGTACTGGGCTGGGTCGATTTTGACCCGACCAACAACGTGCAGCCGGCGCTGGAACATATCACCTTGGCCTGGGGCCGGGATTTTTCCGATGTATCGCCGTTGCGCGGGGTGATTTTGGGTGGTGGCAGTCATGATCCTGAAGTCCGCGTCACCGTAATGCCACTGGAGTAATGAAAATCCAATGTGGGAGCGAGCCTGCTCGCGAAGGCGGTCTGTCAATCACATACATGTTGAATGTGCCACCGCTTTCGCGAGCAGGCTCGCTCCCACAGGGTAGTGTGCAGTGCTTTCTGGAGGGGTATTTCAGATTGGCCTGTGAGGGTCAGCAACATCGTTGCTGACCCTGGACACAGATCCGGTGGGCCTGATCAGATCATCGGGCCCTGAGGGTCTCAGGCGTCGGGCGCCTGATCTTTCGGTGCTTCAACAGCGTCTTCTGCGGCCACTTCACCTTCTGCATCCGGGTTCAGTGCGGCGGCTTCTTCTTCAGCTGTAGCTTTCTTGCGCTGAAGCTTTTCCTCTTTCTTCTGCTCCTTGGCCAAGTCTCTCTGACGTTTGGCGAAGGAATAATTGGGTTTAGCCATGGGCGATCCTCTGGGGTCGAAGGTGAGGTTGAGCGGCGCGTATTCTGCCCTGTATCGATGCCCAGCCGTTAGCTGGGTTTTTGCTCGATCCACTTTGGCACCACTGTCGGCTGCCAGGCGTCCAGTTCATCAAGCAGGGTTTGCGGCGATTCGCTCACTTGCAGCATGTCACGGTGCGGTTCGCGAACGAAGCCTTCGCCGACGATATGATCGAGAAAAGACGTCAATTTGCTGTAGAAACCGTTCACTTCCAGCAGCCCCAGCGGTTTGCCGTGGTAGCCGAGCTGGCCCCAGGTCCAGACTTCGAACAATTCTTCCAGCGTGCCCAGGCCGCCGGGCAGGGCGATAAAGGCGTCACTGAGCTCGGCCATCCGCGCCTTGCGCGCATGCATGCCGTCGACCACTTCCAGGCGAGTCAGGCCGCTGTGGCCGATTTCTTTGTCTTTGAGGCTTTGCGGGATGATCCCGATCACTTCACCGCCGGCCGCCAGCGCAGCATCGGCGACGATGCCCATCAGCCCGACGGCGCCGCCGCCATAGACCAGAGTCAGCTTACGCTCGGCCAATGCTCGCCCCAAGGCGACAGCCGCTTCACGATAAGCCGGGTTGGTGCCAGTGCTGGCACCGCAAAATACACAAACGGACGCTAAAGACATGCCTTACTCCATGGTCAGGATGGCCACAGAGTAAAGGCAGGCACGCGGCGTTCCAAGGTCTACACTTCGCGTTCAGGTGTTTCACAGGTTCCGCTGGCGCCACAGGCGTAGGCGGCGAGCAAACTGCGCAACAGGCTGTTAAGGGACATGACTGACGCTCCAGATGGGTGAGGACAAGCTGATGATAGGGCCGCCCCAGACGTCTGGCTGGTAGATTGTTTCGATAGGTGTCATAGCCCGAAAGTTGTATACAATTTTTGATTCAGGTCATAGGAACTTGCGAAGTTTTCAGGCAGTCTTCTGTCCATTCGCACTTTTGTTAACCCTGCCTTGGAGATTCACCATGTTTGCCAAACTTGTTGCAGTATCCCTGCTGACACTGGCCAGCAGCCAATTGATGGCTGCCGAGTGCAAGGTCACTGTCGACTCGACTGACCAGATGTCCTTCGATACCAAGGAAATCAGCATCGACAAGAGCTGCAAGACGTTCACCGTGGAGCTGAAACACTCCGGCAACCTGCCGAAAAACGTCATGGGTCATAACTGGGTGCTGAGTAAAGAGGCTGATATGCAGCCGATCGCCACCGCGGGCCTGGCCGCAGGCATCGAAAAGAGCTACCTGCCGGAAGCTGACGCGCGCATCATCGCCCACACCAAAATCATCGGCGCCAAGGAAACCGACTCGGTGACCTTCGACGTGTCGAAGCTCGATGCTGGCGAGAAGTACGGTTTCTTCTGCTCGTTCCCTGGCCACATCTCGATGATGAAAGGCACTGTTGTCCTGAAGTAATCGAATCGAACGCATAAAAAAAGCGTCCACCTGGGACGCTTTTTTTGTGCCTGTCTGTTCGCTCAATCAAGGCGCAAACGGCATCACTCGCTTGTGATGAGTCTTTTTATACGTGTCACAAATGATCTTGAACGCTTCCTCACGCACCGGTTCGCCGTGCAGGAACGCGTCGATCTCGGCATAGGTCACGCCGTGGGACGCTTCGTCCGGTTTGCCGGGCGACAGGTCTTCAAGGTCGGCCGTCGGGATTTTTTCCACCAACGACTCCGGCGCGCCGAAGCTGCGGGCGATGTCCCGGACCTGGTTTTTCACCAGGCCGCTCAGTGGCGCCAGATCGCACGCGCCATCACCGAACTTGGTGAAGAAACCCATCACCGCTTCCGCCGCGTGGTCGGTACCGATCACCAGGCCGTGGGCCGCGCCGGCGATGGTGTATTGGGCGACCATCCGCATCCGCGCCTTGGTATTGCCGAGCACGAAATCCACCGAGACAGCGTGCTTGCCTTCGAAGGCCGCGACTTCACTGGCCAGGGCTTTGACCGCCGGGCCGATGTTCACGGTGTGGCGTTCGTCCGGGGCGATGAAGTCCACCGAAGCCTGGGCGTCGTGTTCGTCGAACTGGGTTTCGTACGGCAGGCGCACGGCGATGAACTTGTAGCTGTTGTCACCTGTGCGTGTGCGCAGTTCGCGCATGGCACGCTGGGCCAGCAGGCCGGCGGTCAGGGAATCGACGCCGCCGCTGATGCCGAGCACCAGGGTCTTGAGCCCGGAATTGATCAGGCAGTCCTGGATGAAGGTAATCCGCCGGGCGACTTCAGCCTCGAGGGCGGCCTGGTCGGCGAACGGCGGCTGGACCTTGAGCTGTTCAGCAATCTCACGCTGTTCGGCTTGCATGAATTCACTCCTTGCTAGATGTGCTGGAAATGGCAGCAGGTACTTTGAAAACGTGTCGCAAATAGGCGACGAAATTCGGGTCTTTGCAGTGAGTCTTGCCAGGCTCATCGGAAATCTTTGCCACGGGTTGGCCGTTGCAGGCGGCCATTTTAAGCACGATGCTCATCGGTTCAACACCCGGAATATCGCACGTCAGGTTGGTGCCGATGCCAAAGCTGACATTGATCCGACCGCGCAACGCCCGAAAAATCTCCAGGGACTTGGGCAGCGTCAGGCTGTCGGAGAACACCAGCGTCTTGCTCATCGGGTCGATGCCGAGCTTGTGGTAATGGGCAATGGCCTTTTCCGCCCAGAGCACCGGATCACCGGAATCATGGCGCAGGCCGTCAAACAGCTTGGCGAAGTACAGGTCGAAATCGTTGAGAAAGGCATCCGTGGTAATGCAGTCGGTGAGGGCGATCCCCAGCAGGCCACGGTACTCACGGACCCAGCAATCGAGGGCGGCAATCTGACTGTCGATCAGCCTTGGGCCGAGTTGCTGGTGGGCCATGATCCATTCGTGGGCCATAGTGCCCAACGGCTTCATGTCCAGCTCCCGTGAAAGGTGCACGTTGCTGGTGCCGACAAAACGACCGGGGAAATCGTGCTTGAGCACGTTCACCACTTCTTCCTGCACGCGGTACGAGAAGCGACGGCGAGTGCCGAAATCGGCAACCTGCAATTCGGACAATTCCTCCGCGCTGGCGTTGGCGGTGAGCCAGTCGAACTTGCGGTAAAGCTGCTCGCGCGCCTGTTCCAGGACGACTTCACGGTAGCGATAGCGGTTGCGCACTTCGCTGACGATGGACAGCAGCGGCACTTCGAACAGGATCACGTGCAGCCATGGCCCGCGCAGGCGGATGAACAGCTCGCCGTTTTCGATACCGGTGTGGACGTAGCGCAGATTGAAGCGGAACAACCCGAGAAAGCGCAGGAAATCCGGCTTCATGAAGCTGATTCGCTCCATGAAGCTCAACTGGTCGGCGCTCAGGCTCAATTCGGCAAGGCGCTCGATCTGGAAGCGGATTTCCGCCAGGTACGGGCGCAAATCTTCACTGTTACGGCAACGAAACTCCCATTCGACTTCAACGTTCGGGTAGTTGTGCAGCACCGCCTGCATCATCGTCAGTTTGTAGAAGTCGGTGTCGAGCAGGTTCTGCACGATGCGATCGCCAAACACGCTCTCGCTCATAACGGGGTTCTCCAGGCTGGCCGCGGCCCGTGGCAGCGACGTTGCAGCTGTTTCAATGAATGGGGCTAGTGGCGCATATCAGTGGTGGGGATTGCCAGTGATTTTTTAGACAGTGCAGATTCCTGTGGGAGCGAGCTTGCTCGCGATAGCGGTTTGTCAGTCACATAGATGTTGGATGTGCCTACGCTATCGCGAGCAAGCTCGCTCCCACAGGGATTGTGTGAATCTTTAGATTTGCGGTACATCCGGGCTGTCTATCTGCTCCAACATCCACTTCACAAAATCCCGCACCTTCGGCACTTCCGCTGAATGCTCCGGATACGCCAGGTAATAGGCATCGGTGCTGGGCATCGCGTGCTGCCAGGGTATGACCAGTTTGCCGTCGGCCAATTCCTCTTCCACCAGAAACCGCGGCAACAGCGCCACACCGCAGCCGACCTGGGCTGCGCGGATGCACATGTAAAAGGTTTCGAAACGCGGGCCGTGGTAGCTGTGTTCGGTGTGGTAGCCCTGACTGTCGAACCAGTCGTGCCAGGCCTGGGGCCGGGAGGCGTTTTGCAGCAGGACCAGGTCGGTGAGTTGCGTAGGATCGGTGAACGGCGTGTTCGGCAGGCTGCCCGGTGCGCAGACCGGCACCAGCTCTTCGCCGAACAGCTTCAGGCATTCAGTGCCGGGGCGTGAGCCTTGGCCGAAGTAGAACGCCAGGTCGCTGCGACCTTGCAGCAGATCGTCGGCTTCCTGCTCGCTGCACAGGTCCAGATGGATCGAGGGATGGCGCAGACGCCAGCCTTTCAAGCGTGGCACTAGCCAGCGCGCGCCGAAGGTCGGAGGCGTCGAGACGCGCAGGACTTCGGTTTCACCGCCGTAGGAGCGCAGGTAGTGGGTCGACATCTCGACCTGCGTGAGGATTTTTCGTACCTCCACCAGGTACAAGTCACCGGCCGGGGTCATTTGCAGGCGTCGGCGTACCCGTCGGAACAACAGGTGCTGCAGCAATTCTTCGAGTTGCGCGACCTGTTTACTGACGGCGCTCTGGGTCAGGTTCAGCTCTTCAGCCGCCCGGGTGAAGCTCAAATGCCGGGTTACGGCCTCAAAACACTGCAGCGCGGTGATCGACGGCAAGTAGCGTTTATTCAGCATGGGTTGTCCTTTTTCTTGTTTCTTTCTTACCAGCAATTCGCAGCATGAATAAACGGAATGATATCTCTCTTAAAGGTCGTTTGTTGGGTAACGTCGGGAGCGCTAAAACTACAGGCCTCACCAGCCGAATTAATCCGGCTGCACGTTTTCTGTTTTTCGCTTGAGGAGTGACCCATGGTTGCCGCATTGCTTGATCGTCTTGGTGTGAACCCGGCCCTGTACCAGAACGGCAAAGTGCCGGTGCATTCGCCGATCGATGGCAGCCAGATCGCCGCCGTGAACTGGGAAGGCGCCGCTGAAGTCGAGCAGCACATCAGTCGTGCAGATCATGCGTTCGAATTGTGGCGCAAGGTTCCGGCGCCACGTCGTGGTGAACTGGTTCGCCAACTGGGCGATATCTTGCGCGAATACAAGGCCGACCTCGGCGAACTGGTGTCCTGGGAAGCCGGCAAGATCACTCAGGAAGGTCTGGGTGAAGTTCAGGAAATGATCGACATCTGCGATTTCGCCGTCGGCCTGTCCCGTCAGCTGTACGGTTTGACTATCGCTTCCGAGCGTCCTGGCCACCACATGCGCGAAACCTGGCACCCGCTGGGCGTCGTTGGCGTCATCAGTGCGTTCAACTTCCCGGTTGCGGTCTGGGCCTGGAACACCGCGCTGGCGTTGGTCTGCGGCAACCCGGTGATCTGGAAACCGTCGGAGAAAACCCCGCTGACCGCCCTGGCCTGCCAGGCGCTGTTCGACCGCGTACTGAAGAACTTCAGCGACGCGCCGCCGCATCTGAGCCAAGTCATCATCGGCGGTCGCGATGCCGGCGAAGCCCTGGTCGATGACCCGCGTGTCGCGCTGATCAGCGCCACCGGCAGCACCCGCATGGGCCGCGAAGTGGCACCAAAAATCGCCGCTCGTTTCGCTCGCAGCATTCTGGAACTGGGCGGTAACAACGCAATGATCCTCGGCCCAAGCGCCGACCTGGACATGGCCGTACGGGCCATCCTGTTCAGCGCCGTCGGCACCGCCGGTCAGCGTTGCACCACGTTGCGTCGCCTGATTGCCCATGAATCGGTGAAAGAAGAAATCGTCACCCGCCTGAAAGCCGCCTACTCCAAAGTGCGTATCGGCAACCCTCTGGAAGGCAACCTGATTGGTCCACTGATCGACAAGCACAGCTTCGAAAACATGCAGGACGCGCTTGAGCAGGCCTTGAGCGAAGGCGGCCGGGTGTTCGGCGGCAAGCGCCAACTGGAAGACAAATTCCCTAACGCTTATTACGTCTCGCCGGCCATCGTGGAAATGCCGGAGCAGAGCGATGTGGTTTGCCACGAAACCTTCGCGCCGATTCTGTACGTGGTCGGTTACAAGGATTTCGACGAAGCGCTGCGCCTGAACAACGCCGTGCCACAAGGCCTGTCCTCGTGCATCTTCACCACTGACGTGCGTGAAGCCGAGCAGTTCATGTCGGCGGTGGGCAGCGACTGCGGCATCGCCAACGTCAACATCGGCCCGAGCGGCGCGGAAATCGGCGGGGCGTTTGGCGGTGAGAAAGAAACGGGCGGCGGTCGTGAATCCGGTTCCGATGCATGGCGCGGTTACATGCGCCGTCAGACCAACACCGTGAACTATTCGCTGGAATTGCCATTGGCTCAGGGCATTACGTTCGACTAAACCTCAAGTCGAACAGTGATCCCCCTGTGGGAGCGAGACTGCTCGCGAATGTGGTCTGTCAGTCACATCTATGTTGGATGTGCCGCCGTCTTCGCGAGCAGGCTCGCTCCCACACTTGAATGGTGTGTTGGTTAGGTTTCTGTTGGAGTCTGGCAATGCCGTTACGCGAAGAGTGTCTGTGGGAAAAACTGACGCCGCAAAGGCCTGACAACGCGGCGCTCAAGGGCGAGGTGACGGTGGATGTCTGTGTTATCGGCGCCGGTTTCACTGGTCTGTCGGCGGCGGTGCATCTGCTGGAAAAAGGCAAAAGCGTCTGTGTACTGGAAGCCCATCGCGCCGGTCATGGCGGGTCGGGACGCAACGTCGGGCTGGTCAATGCCGGGATGTGGATTCCACCGGACGAGATCGAAGCCGGTTTCGGCGAGGCGGTCGGCAGTCAGCTTAATCGCATGCTCGGTGCAGCACCGTCCCTGGTGTTCAGCCTTGTGGATAAGTACAACATCGATTGCCAGTTACGCCGTGAAGGCACGTTGCACATGGCGCACAACGCCCGTGGCGAAGCGGACTTGCGCAGTCGTGAAGAACAATGGAAACGTCGCGGCGCGCCGGTCGAGCTGCTGACCGGACAAGCCTGTGAGCAAGCAACGGGCACCAAAAAGATTGCCGCTGCGCTGCTCGATCGACGTGCCGGCACGATCAACCCAATGGCTTACACGACGGGGCTGGCCAAAGCGGCCATCGGTCTCGGCGGTCAGTTGTTCGATCATTCCCCGGTGATCCGACTCGAACGTCAGGGCCAGCGCTGGTCGGTACAAACCGCTCAGGGTTCGGTGCTTGCCGAGCAAGTCGTGATTGCCTCTAACGCTTACACCGAAGGTGACTGGACGGAATTGCGGCGCAACTTCTTCCCCGGTTATTACTATCAAGTAGCCTCGGTCCCGCTGACTGAAGAGGCTGCGCAGCAAATTCTCCCGGGTGGCCAGGGTTCCTGGGACACCCGCCAGGTCCTCAGCAGTGTTCGTCGCGACAAGGATGGCCGTCTGCTGCTCGGCAGTCTCGGTAATGGCAATCAGAAACCGACTTGGTTTCTCAAGGCGTGGGCCGACCGGGTTCAGCAGCACTATTTCCCCTACTTAAAACCAGTGGAATGGGAATGCACCTGGACCGGTTGCATCGCCTTCACCCCCGATCATTTGATGCGCCTGTTCGAGCCAGCGCCCGGTTTAGTGGCAGTCACCGGTTACAACGGTCGGGGCGTCACTACTGGTACTGTCGTCGGCAAAGCCTTTGCCGATTATCTGTGTAACGGAAACCCTCAAGCGCTGCCGATTCCCTTTGCGCCCATGCAGCCATTGGCGGGCGTGGGGTTACGCAGCTGTTTGTACGAGGCCGGATTCTCGCTGTATCACGCAGGCCAGTGCCTGCGGATCGTTATTTGATTGTTGAAATTTGTTGCTGAAAGCGGCGCTTTTTCGCGCAGCGGCTAGCCTGTAAAAGGTGCGGGTTGTAGCAGTTCCGCACCAGCAGTGTGCACTTCGGTGACGCACGTTGTTACAGGCTGGTTGCACGTCGTTTGGCGCCGCGGTTGCAATGATGGCGCGCTCGGGTTGCGCCTTTAAAAATAAATGGTTTCACCTTCCGCGGTTTAGACGGTTGCACGCCCAATGAAAATGGGATCGAAACAGTCGAAATAACAATAAAGCAGCGACTTTTTTCAGAATAAAAAACCGATGGCACGGCCCTTGCTCTGAGCATTCAGGAAGTCGCAGTGCCAACTAAAAAAAAACCTTGGAGCACCACCTCATGTCCCAGACGTTTTACAAAAAAGGCTTTTTGGCCCTCGCAGTGGCAACTGCGTTGGGTGTTTCTGCGTTTGCACAGGCTGATGTGAAAATCGGTGTGGCGGGACCAATGACCGGCGCCAACGCGGCATTTGGCGAGCAGTACATGAAGGGTGCACAGGCTGCGGCCGATGCGGTCAACGCAGCGGGCGGCGTAAACGGGGAAAAAATCGTACTGGTCAAAGGCGATGACGCCTGCGAACCGAAACAGGCTGTGACGGTCGCCAAGGACCTGACCAACCAGAAAGTCGCTGGCGTGGTCGGTCACTTCTGCTCCTCGTCGACCATCCCGGCCTCCGAGATCTACGACGAAGCGGGCATCATTGCAATCACCCCAGGTTCCACCAACCCGGCAGTTACCGAACGCGGCCTGAGCGCCATGTTCCGTATGTGCGGGCGTGACGATCAGCAAGGCATCGTGGCCGGTGACTACATCGTCGACGTGCTCAAGGGCAAAAAAGTTGTCGTCCTGCACGACAAGGACACCTACGGTCAGGGCCTGGCGGACGCTACCAAGGCCCAGCTGGAAAAACGCGGTGTGAAGCCGGTGCTGTATGAAGGCCTGACCCGTGGCGAGAAAGATTTCAGCACCATCGTCACCAAAATTCGCGGCGCTGGCGCCGACATCGTCTACTTCGGTGGTCTGCACCCGGAAGCCGGTCCTCTGGTCCGTCAACTGCGTGAGCAAGGTCTCAAAGACGTCAAGTTCATGTCCGACGACGGCATCGTAACCGACGAACTGGTGACCACTGCTGGCGGTCCGCAATTCGTTGACGGCGTGCTGATGACCTTCGGCGCCGACCCACGCTTGCTGCCAGACAGCAAAACCGTGGTAGATGCGTTCCGCAAGGCCGGTACCGAGCCTGAAGGCTACACCCTCTACGCTTACGCTTCGGTCCAGACCCTGGCCGCAGCCTTCAACGGCGCCAAGTCCAACAGTGGTGAGAAAGCCGCCGAGTGGCTGAAGAAAAATCCGGTAAAAACCGTGATGGGCGAGAAGACCTGGGACGCCAAGGGCGACCTGAAAGTCTCCGACTACGTGGTTTACCAGTGGGACAAGGATGGCAAATACCACCAACTGGAAAAACAGAAGTGATATGAGTTGCTGATCTGCCCGGTACCTTGTGTGCCGGGCAATCAAACAACATGTCCGTGCAGTACCTGTCTTTTCTCGTAGAGCTGCACACAAGCGTGTTGCGCCGGTGGCTGAACCCCGGTCCGTCGCATCTGGCTTCTGTGCAGTCTCTCAAATGCGTGAGATTGCGTTATGGATGGTATTTTCCTGCAGCAACTGGTCAACGGCCTGACCCTCGGGTCGGTCTATGGCCTGATCGCCATCGGCTACACAATGGTCTATGGCATCATCGGCATGATCAACTTCGCCCACGGCGAGGTTTACATGATTTCCGCTTACCTCGCGGCAATCAGTCTGGCTCTGCTGGCATACTTCGGTATTGAATCCTTCCCGCTGCTGATGCTCGGCACCTTGATCTTCACCATCGTGGTCACGGCGGTGTATGGCTGGGTCATCGAGCGCGTCGCCTACAAGCCCCTGCGCAACTCCACTCGACTGGCACCGCTGATCAGCGCCATCGGGATTTCGCTGATCCTGCAAAACTATGCCCAGATCGCCCAAGGCGCCAAACAGCAGGGCGTTCCGACCTTGTTGACGGGAGCCTGGCGCGTCGAGATCGGCACCGGCTTCGTGCAGTTGACCTACACCAAGGTGTTTATCCTGATTGCCGCATTCGCCGGAATGGCCCTGCTGACCTACATCATCAAGTACACCAAGCTCGGCCGCATGTGCCGCGCCACCCAGCAAGACCGCAAGATGGCCTCGATCCTGGGGATCAACACCGACCGCGTGATTTCCTACGTGTTCATCATCGGTGCCGCGATGGCGGCCCTGGCCGGCGTGCTGATCACCATGAACTACGGCACGTTCGACTTCTATGCCGGCTTCATCATCGGCATCAAGGCGTTCACCGCAGCGGTACTCGGCGGCATCGGCTCGCTGCCTGGTGCGATGCTTGGCGGGATCATTCTCGGGATCTCCGAGTCGCTGTTCTCAGGTTTGGTCAACTCGGACTACAAAGACGTTTTCAGCTTCTCGCTGCTCGTTCTCGTTCTGGTCTTTCGGCCCCAAGGCCTGCTCGGCCGTCCTCTTGTGTCGAAGGTGTAAGCGATGTCTTCAACCACTAAAAAAACCATTGATCTCAAAAGAAGCCTGGTTGACGCGATTCTTGCCGGCCTTGTCGCCCTGATTGTGTTCGGCCCGATTGTCGGCGTGGTCCTCGACGGCTACGGCTTCAACCTGGAATCGACCCGGGTGGCGTGGATTGTCGCCATCGTCATGGCTGGCCGTTTTGCCCTGAGCCTGTTCCTGCAAACCCCCAAGGGCCTGAAAATCCTCGAAGGCTTTGAAAGCACCGGTTCCGGGGTTCATGTTCTGCCACCCGATTACAAGACCCGCTTGCGCTGGATCATCCCGCTGGTGATCGTCATCGCCGTGGTGTTCCCGTTTTTCTCCAACTCCTATCTGCTGGGTGTGGTCATCCTCGGCCTGATCTACGTGCTGCTGGGCCTGGGCCTGAACATCGTGGTCGGCCTGGCCGGCCTGCTCGACCTGGGTTATGTGGCGTTCTACGCCATCGGTGCCTACGGCCTGGCGCTCGGTTATCAATACCTGGGGCTGGGTTTCTGGACGGTGTTGCCGCTGGCGGCGATCACCGCGGGCCTTGCCGGTTGCATACTCGGGTTCCCGGTGTTGCGCCTGCACGGTGACTACCTGGCGATCGTGACCCTGGGCTTCGGTGAAATCATTCGCCTGATCCTAAACAACTGGCTGTCCCTGACCGGTGGCCCGAATGGCATGGCCGCTCCGCTGCCTACATTCTTTGGCCTGGAGTTCGGCAAACGAGCGAAGGAGGGTGGAATACCTTTCCATGAGTTCTTCGGGATCGCCTATAACTCGGATGTGAAGTACTACTTCATCTATGCCGTGTTGTTCCTGGTGGTGCTGGCCGTGCTGTACATCAAGCACCGCTTGACCCGCATGCCGGTCGGTCGCGCCTGGGAAGCCTTGCGCGAAGACGAAATCGCTTGCCGCTCCATGGGCCTGAACCACGTATTGGTCAAGCTCTCGGCGTTCACCATCGGTGCATCGACGGCCGGTCTGGCCGGGGTGTTCTTCGCCACTTATCAAGGCTTCGTCAACCCGACCTCGTTCACCTTCTTCGAATCGGCCCTGATCCTCGCCATCGTGGTGCTCGGCGGGATGGGCTCGACCATCGGCGTGGTGATTGCAGCCTTCGTGCTGACCGTTGCGCCGGAGCTGCTACGCGGCTTTGCGGAATATCGCGTGCTGCTGTTCGGCGTGCTGATGGTGTTGATGATGATCTGGCGACCGCGCGGCCTGATTCGGATCAGCCGTACCGGTGTGACCCCGCGTAAAGGAGTAGCGCCATGAGCGAAGTCGTACTCTCGGTCGAGAAGCTGATGATGCACTTCGGCGGCATCAAGGCGTTGAGCGATGTCAGCCTCAAGGTGCATCGCAACTCGATCTTCGCCCTGATCGGCCCCAACGGCGCCGGCAAGACCACCGTGTTCAACTGCCTGACCGGGTTCTACAAGGCCTCCGGCGGCAAGATCGAACTCAATACCCGTGGCGAGCGCACCGATGTCATCCAGCTGCTGGGCGAATCGTTCAAAGCCACCGATTTCGTTTCGCCGAAAAGCTTCATCACCCGGCTCCGCTACAAGATGTTCGGCGGCACCCACCTGGTGAACCGGGCAGGCCTGGCGCGCACTTTCCAGAACATTCGCCTGTTCAAGGAAATGTCGGTGCTGGAAAACCTGCTGGTGGCCCAGCACATGTGGGTCAATCGCAACATGTTGGCCGGTATCCTCAACACCAAGGGCTACCGCAAGGCTGAAAGCGATGCGTTGGACCATGCCTTCTACTGGCTGGAAGTCGTGGACCTGGTGGACTGCGCCAACCGTCTGGCCGGTGAACTGTCCTACGGTCAGCAACGCCGTCTGGAAATCGCCCGGGCCATGTGCACCCGGCCGCAGATCATCTGCCTCGACGAACCGGCCGCCGGCCTCAACCCTCAGGAAACCGAAGCGCTGAGCGCGATGATCCGGCTGCTGCGCGACGAGCACGATCTGACCGTGGTGCTGATCGAACACGACATGGGCATGGTAATGAGCATTTCCGACCACATCGTGGTGCTGGACCACGGCATCGTCATCGCCGAGGGCGGACCTGATGCGATTCGTAACGATCCGAAAGTGATTGCGGCCTACCTGGGCGCCGATGAAGAGGAAGTGGTGCTATGAGCCAACCCATCCTCGAACTCAAGGAGCTGGATGTGTTTTACGGGCCGATCCAGGCCCTGAAGAAAGTCTCGCTGCACATCAATGAAGGTGAAACCGTCAGCTTGATCGGCTCCAACGGCGCCGGCAAATCGACCCTGCTGATGTCGATTTTCGGTCAGCCGCGGGCGGCGGACGGGCAGATCATCTATCAGGGTGTGGATATCACTCACAAGTCGTCCCACTACATCGCCTCCAACGGCATCGCTCAGTCGCCGGAAGGGCGGCGGGTGTTCCCCGACATGACCGTCGAGGAAAACCTGCTGATGGGCACCATTCCGATCGGTGACAAGTACGCCAAGGAAGACATGCAACGCATGTTCGAGTTGTTCCCGCGACTCGAAGAGCGGCGCACCCAGCGGGCGATGACCATGTCCGGCGGCGAGCAGCAAATGCTCGCCATCGCACGTGCGCTGATGAGCCGGCCGAAACTGCTGTTGCTTGACGAGCCGAGCCTGGGTCTGGCGCCGATTGTGGTGAAACAGATCTTCGCGACCCTGCGGGAACTGGCCAAAACCGGCATGACCATCTTCCTGGTGGAGCAGAACGCCAACCACGCCCTCAAACTGTCGGACCGGGCGTACGTGATGGTCAACGGCGAGATCCGCCTCACGGGCACCGGCAAGGAGCTGCTGGTTAACGAGGAAGTGCGTAACGCCTATCTCGGCGGGCACTGAGTCTGCACTGCAACAACAAGCCCCGACGAGCAATCGCCGGGGCTTTTTTACAGCTTCAAAACACCGCCAGTCCCCTGTGGGAGCGAGCTTGCTCCGGGCGGCGTTCCGACGATGGCGGCGGCACAGTCAGAATTGAATTGACTGACCCGACGCTATCGCGAGCAAGCTCGCTCCCACAGGTGTCGGCGGTACGCTTTTTTGAAATTGTGGAAAACAATATTCACAAGCTCTCAAAGCGCGACATAAAGCCGCTGCAATTAGTTGTTTTGTCACGGTTTTGACTTGTCCCCGTTTGCTGTGGAGCTGGCTGTGAATAACGTGGGAGTAGCTGGCTGAAGGCCTTTTAAACCGTGGCTTGCAGAGTTGTGGTTGTTTTTTGATCAGGCGTTTTTGCGGTACCGCGAGCGGGATTTGTCAACCTTTTTGTTGGTGACGAAAGCAGGGCGAAATGGAGTGGAGCTGCCTGTGGATAAGTCTGTGGTTAAACTCTGGAAAGACTCGGCTGAAGGCCGTAGTTACTGGCTTGGCGCCATCGTCGGTATGACCGGTCAATCGTGCAAAATGCCATGGGCTACACACCCTGCGTTCCAGGGTCAAGCAAAAAAATTTCCAATTTGCCCGCAAAGCCTTGTGCACAGCGGCTTACAGCTTTTCCACTTGCCCCCGGAAACTGTGGACCGGCCTGTGGATAAGGTGCGCGCACATGGCTGAAAGCCACGGCAGGTAAGGCGTGGCAAGGTTTGATCGTTTTTTGTACAGCTTTTGCGGTAGTTGCCGCTGTGGGCAAGGCCGGGCATGCTGGCTGCTGATTTTCTATTCCAGTGGCTGCCCATCAGCCGAAGCAAGGAGAACACGATGTCCAACACCCTGTTTATTACCGGCGCGACCTCCGGTTTTGGTGAAGCCTGCGCCCGTCGTTTTGCCGAAGCCGGCTGGAAACTGGTGCTGACCGGCCGTCGTGAAGAGCGCCTCAATGCGCTGTGCGCCGAGTTGTCGAAGCAGACCGAGGTCCATGGCCTGGTGCTCGACGTGCGTGATCGCAAAGCCATGGAGGAGGCGATTGCCAACCTGCCACCGTCCTTCGCCAAACTGCGTGGGCTGATCAACAACGCCGGCCTGGCGCTGGGCGTTGACCCGGCGCCGAAGTGCGACCTTGATGATTGGGACACCATGGTCGACACCAACATCAAAGGCCTGATGTACAGCACTCGTCTGTTGTTGCCCCGCCTGATCGCTCACGGTCGCGGCGCCGGCATCGTCAACCTCGGTTCCATCGCCGGCAACTACCCGTACCCGGGCAGCCATGTGTATGGCGCGAGCAAGGCGTTCGTCAAACAGTTCTCCCTGAACCTGCGTTGCGACCTGCAAGGTACAGGCGTGCGGGTGAGCAATATCGAGCCGGGCCTGTGCGAAAGCGAGTTCTCACTGGTGCGTTTCGCCGGTGACCAGGAGCGTTACAACGCGACTTACGCCGGTGCCGAGCCGATCCAGCCGCAAGACATCGCCGACACCATTTTCTGGGTGCTCAATGCCCCGGCGCACATCAACATCAACAGCCTGGAGCTGATGCCGGTGAGCCAGACGTGGAGTGGGTTTGCGATTGAGCGTAATGCCAAGGCTTAAGACCGCGTAACGGCAATTCGCGAGCAGGCTCGCTCCCACAAGGTCAGTGTGATCTTTGTGGGAGCGAGTCTGTCGGATCGCCGCACCGTCGCGAAGGCAATCTTTCAGTCAGCGAAGATATTCGGCCAGTCCGCGATAGCAGGTTGCCAAGTGATAAGGCGTGGTCGACGGCATGTCCCGACGGGTCACATCCCCGTTCTCATCACGACACTCATACCAGCCACCCGCATGCAGGGAGTTCTGCTGCAATGCTTGCAACTGATGCATTACCGCAGCCTCGCTGTCTGGCCGCAAGGTAAGGGCACGCAGGTATTCAGCCTGAGCCCAGATTCGCTGCGTAGCGTCCCGAGGTGGGCCGTTCGGTTCCAGGTCAAACATGGCACGCACGGCGCCGGTCTGTTGATCGACACCCAGTTGTTCGGTGAACGCAAAGGCGCGTTCCAGAGAGGCGTGGAGTGTCGAACCGCGCAGCAATGAAGACGATTCCAGCAGGAAATACCACTCGAACTGGTGCCCCGGTTCAAACCAGTTATCCACAGCTCCCAGCGGTTTTTCCATCAACACTCCGTGTTGCGGGTCGATAAAACGCTTCTGCATCGCTGTGCATAACTCGACGAGCGCGTCTTGCACGGCGACGTCTTCGCGTACCGACAGCGTGGCGAGGAAGGCTTCGGCCAAGTGCATCAGGGGATTTTGCAGGGGACCGGATTTGAGTGAGGACCAGTCACGGTCGAGGCTGGCTTCGTACAGGCCGTCGCCCGTGGAAAAGCGCTGTGCGACCACTTCCAGTGCGGCGTTGAGCACCGACTCCACCCGCGGCTCGCGGACTTTGTCCCAGTAATGGGCGCAGGCGAACAGGATGAAAGCGTGGGTGTAGAGGTCTTTGCGCTGATCCAGCGGAGCACCGTGCGGGTCGACGCTATAGAACCAGCCGCCATGCTCGGCATCATGGAAATGCTGCTGCAAGGAACGGAACAACGTTGCGGCGCGCTCTTCGGCGGCCGGAACCTGGCCGATCAGGCTGGAAAACAGGTAGAGCTGCCGCGCGCAGGCCATGGCCCGGTAGCGTTGGGGCGGCAGCGGTTGGTGCTCGGCGTCCAGCGCCTCATAGGGCAGCGCCATGTCGGCATTCCAGCCGGGACCTTGCCAGAGCGGCACGATCACGTCCTGGAAGTGCTGTTGCACCGAGGCAAACAGAGCGGTCAGTTCAGGCTGGGAGGCGGAGCGGGAAACAGGCGGCATTGGCTGGCGTCGTCACGGCAGGGTTGATTGCGCGACATGTTAGCAGAGAGGTCGGCCGGAGAGATGCGGTGTCTGTCAGACCGCTATCGCGAGCAAGCTCGGCTCCCACAGGAGTACGCATTCCACTGTGGGAGCCGAGCTTGCTCGCGAAGAGGCCATCACTGGCGAT
Source organism: Pseudomonas sp. LBUM1666 (assembly GCF_059695775.1). Taxonomy (NCBI): domain Bacteria; kingdom Pseudomonadati; phylum Pseudomonadota; class Gammaproteobacteria; order Pseudomonadales; family Pseudomonadaceae; genus Pseudomonas; species Pseudomonas sp. LBUM1666. The sequence continues at coordinate 610,805 of NZ_CP166789.1, forward strand.
AAAGATCTCAGCCCGCCAACAACCACACGCCTGTCGCCGCCGATGCTGCACCCGCCAGTCGAACCAACGGCGCCGCCGCTTGCGGCAAGACCCGCACTACGGCGTAACCCAATCCATGCAACGCAGCCGTCGCCGCTACAAAACCCGCCGCATACGCCGAGGGACTCGACATCTGCGGCAACTCCAGCCCGTGCGCCACCCCGTGGAACAGCGCAAACAAAGCGGTTGCCGCAACGGCGAGGCTCAACGGCGGACGCACGGCCAAAGCCACCGCCAGACCCAGCGCCAGCACCGACGCCGCAATCCCGCTCTCCAGCGCCGGCAGGTTCAGCCCTTCAAACCCCAGCAACCCGCCGATCAGCATGAAGCCGACGAACGTGCACGGCAGCGCCCAACGCGCCGCGCCTTTCTGCTGCGCCGCCCACAAACCGACCGCAACCATTGCCAACAAGTGATCGAGGCCACCGACAGGGTGGCTGATGCCGGCGATCAAACCGTTGTCGCCATGCCCCGGGTGGGCGAAGGCGATGGCCGGGGTCAGCAGCAGGGCCATGGCGCCCAGAATGCGTTTAAGTGTCATGGATAAGCTTCCTTGTTGATAAAAGTTGATCGTGTTCACGCCGCTGTCAGCAGGCCCTGGCGTTCGATAAAGGCGATGATCTCTTCAAGGCCCAGACCGGTTTTCTGGTTGCTGAAAACGAATGGCTTGCCGTTGCGCATGCGCTTGGTGTCGCTGTCCATCAGTTCCAGCGATGCCCCCACCAATGGCGCGAGGTCGACTTTGTTGATCACCAGCAGATCCGATTTGCAGATCCCCGGCCCGCCCTTGCGCGGCAGCTTGTCGCCGGCGGAGACGTCGATCACGTAAATAGTCAGGTCGGACAGCTCTGGGCTGAAGGTGGCGGACAGGTTGTCGCCACCGGATTCCACAAGGATCAGGTCCAGCCCCGGGAAGCGGCGGTTCAATTGATCCACGGCTTCGAGGTTGATCGAAGCGTCCTCGCGAATCGCCGTGTGCGGGCATCCGCCGGTTTCCACGCCGATGATCCGCTCCGGCGCCAATGCTTCGTTGCGCACCAGAAAGTCGGCGTCTTCGCGGGTGTAGATGTCGTTGGTGACCACCGCCAGGTTGTAGCGGTCGCGCAGCGCCAGGCACAGGGCCAAAGTCAAAGCGGTTTTGCCGGAACCGACCGGGCCGCCGATGCCGACGCGCAGAGGTTGTGTGTTCATGTGATTCTCCAAAATAACAGGCCCTAGGAACGGAACAGACGGCTGTACTGGCGCTCATGAGCCATGCACGCCAGGGACAGGCCGAAAGCGGCGCTGCCATAGTGTTCGGGGTTGATTCGGGTGGCGTTCTGCTGGGCCTCTTGCAGCAGCGGCAGCAATTGGCTGGTCAGGCGCTGCGCAGCTTGCTGGCCCAGCGGCAGGGTTTTCATCAGCACCGCCAGTTGGTTTTCCAGCCAACTCCAGAGCCACGCCGCCAGCGCGTCCTGCGGGCTGATATTCCAGGCGCGAGCGGCCAGTGCCCAGCCGAGGGCCAGATGCGGCTCGGGACGTTGTTCAAGAAAGGCGCGGGCCGATGCATCCAGCTCAGGCAAACCGTTGAGCAATTGCTGCAACGAATAACCCATCTGTCGACTTTCCTGATGCAGCTCGCGGGTTTCCCGACTGGCGCGATGCTCTTCGCAGCGTTGCAGTAATTCACCCCAGTTTTCATCAAAGGCGGCCACACAATGGGCGAGCAGCAACGGGGCTTCGAAACGCGCCAGGTTCAGCAGCAACTGATCACTGATCCAGCGCCGGGCGCTATTGGAGTCGTTGACGCGGCCGTTATCCACAGCCATTTCCAGACCTTGGGAATAGCTGTAGCCGCCAATCGGCAGTTGCGGACTGGCCAGGCGCAACAGCGCCCAGGCTGGGTTCATAGCCGCACGCCAAACTGGTGCAGTTTCGGCGGGTAGTTGAAGTCTTCATCGCCGTGACGCGAATGGTGGTGGCCGCCGCCGTAGGCACCGTGTTCCGGCTGGAACGGCGCTTCGATGTTCTCGACCTTGGCATCAAGCTGTTCGAGCATGGCCTTGAGCACGTAATCGTCGAGCAGGCGCAACCAGCCATCGCCAACTTGCAGGGCGACGTGGCGGTTGCCGAGGTGATAGGCCGCGCGAGTCAGTTCGAAAGCATTGGCGCAAGTGACGTGCAGCAATTGTTCGGCCCGGGCGCAGACGCGGACGATGCGTCCGTCTTCGGCTTGCAGGCACTCGCCGTCGTACAGCGGTGGCTGACCGCGCTCCAAAAACAACCCGACGTCTTCACCCTCGGCACTGAAACAGCGCAAACGGCTTTTGCTCCGGGCTTCGAAGGTCAGGTGCAACTCGGCGGCCCAGACGGGTTGAGGGTCGATTCTGCGATGAATCACCAGCATCGGAAGGCTTCCAGCAATGGACAATGCTTAGGCTAGAGCAAGGGGCTTGCCAATCGGGTGATACGTAGGAAATGCCTGTCGTAACTTGGTGGGTGTTCTGGGATGCTGCAGAATTTTGAACTGGAATGGTGCGAGGGTTTTTCGGTGGCACCAAATTGATGCTTTGACTGGTTTATTGTGGGAGCGAGCAAGCTCGCTCCCACAGGGTTATTCGGTGCTGCCGAGTCCCTGCCAGTGTTTGAGGCCGATAAAGATAAAGCGCAACTGCTGAGTGATTTTCGCCTGCGGCGTCAGATGCTCGGGCAATGCCTGCGCCGGCGGATCAATGATGTCCGGCAAGGTCGCGAACACGCTTTTAACAATCAGATCAGCCATGACGCTCAGGCCGGCGATGTCCAGGTGTTGCAGCTTCGGCATCAAGGACAAGTCGGCCGCCAGGTCCGAGCTGATGTCTTCGCGCAAGCGGCCAATGGCCTGGCGCACTGGCAGCGAGCCGCCGTACTGCTCGCGGGCCAGAAACAGGAACTGCGAGCGATTGGCCGTGACCACGTCGAGAAAGATCCGCACCGAGGCGTCAATGATGCCGCCCATGACGAACTCGTTGTGGCGCACCAGGCGAATGGTTTCACGGAAGGTCTGACCGACTTCACTCACCAGCACCAGGCCCAGTTCATCCATGTCGGCGAAATGCCGGTAGAAACCGGTGGGCACGATCCCGGCGGTTCTGGCGACTTCGCGCAGGCTCAGGCTGCCGAATCCTCGGCCGCACTCCATCAAGTGGCGGGCAGCGTCCATCAGGGCGTTGCGGGTCTGTTGTTTCTGTTCGGCGCGGGGCAGCATCGCAAGGGTGTTTTCTGGATAAGACAGCGGCGCACTCTAGCAAATCGGCTTTGCCGGCGTCGAACGACTATCGGGGGATCAAGCGGGGAAGTGAGGTCTCTATAACGTCAAAAGCCCAATCCGGAGATTGGGCTTTTTTTCAGGGCCGCCATGGGCTCAGCTCAAAGCGCTGTTGCGTTCGATGACGCGGTCACCACCACCTTCAGCCAGGGTTTGACCTTGTGGAGTGCGATCGGAACCATCAGCAGCCAGGGTTTGACCTTGTGGAGTGCGATCGGAACCATCAGCAGCCAGGGTTTGACCTTGTGGAGTGCGATCGGAACCATCAGCAGCCAGGGTTTGACCTTGTGGAGTGCGATCGGAACCGTCAGCAGCCAGGGTTTGACCTTGTGGAGTGCGATCGGAACCGTCAGCAGCCAGGGTTTGACCTTGTGGAGTGCGATCGGAACCGTCAGCAGCCAGGGTTTGACCTTGTGGGGTGCGATCGGAACCGTCAGCAGCCAGGGTTTGACCCTGTGGAGTGCGGTCGGAACCGTCAGCAGCCAGGGTTTGACCTTGTGGAGTGCGGTCGGAACCGTCAGCAGCCAGGGTTTGACCTTGTGGAGTACGGTCCGAACCATCCTGGGTGATCAGGCCTTTTTCTTTCAGGCGATCATTGCCACCTTCGGCGACGGTTTGGCTGAACACCGAGTGGGTGGATTTAACTTGTGGGGTCGCCTGGTCAGCAGCTGGCAGGGCGAAAGCAGTGCTGGCCAGCATCGAGAGGGTAAGGCTAAGCAGTAATTGGCGTTTCATGATTGGGTGCTCCGTAGGAGGGCGATAAAGTGGGTACGAGGGCAATGCTACTCTCGATAAGTCGATATAAAAGTTCATAAACGCAATGGTAATAATCAACGGAATTGATTGTTCCGTGAAACCGCTCTAAATCGGGCGTTTCCGGCGGACGTTTTTGCACTGGAGTGGGTATTTTCGACTCACTTGCGCCTTGCAAAAGTGCGGGGCCGGTAACGCTGATTTGAGGGCGCATCCTGTCGCCGACCGATTATTTGAACGTTAAGCGGCATTTCGGTTAAACCTGCGCGTCATTTCCCAGTCCTAGATTCCATGGCAGGCCGGTTCTGGCCTAACGTTTCAAACGTGCGTCGCAGTCAGGGCGCTCAGTCGTATCAGGAGCCCTGTGCAATGACGCGCACTCGTAAAATTTTTACTTGGACCCTCGCCAGCCTTGTTGTCCTGCTGGCCGTATTGGTTCTGATCATCGCGTTCTTCGATTGGAACCGGATCAAACCACCGCTTAACGCCAAAGTTTCCGAAGAGCTGCACCGCCCGTTCGCCATCAACGGCAACCTCGGGGTGGTCTGGCAGCGCGAACCCGATGTGGGCGGCTGGCGCGCGTGGGTGCCGTGGCCGCATGTTGTGGCGGAGGACTTGAGCCTGGGCAACCCGGACTGGTCGAAGAAGCCGCAGATGGTCACCCTCAAACGCGTCGAGTTGCGCCTCTCGCCCCTGGCCTTGTTGGCTCAGCGCGTGGTGATCCCGCGCATCGACCTCACCGAACCGAATGCCGACCTTCAGCGCCTGGCCGACGGCCGTGCAAACTGGACCTTCAAATTCGATCCGAAAGACCCGAACGCCGAGCCTTCAAACTGGGTGGTGGATATCGGCGCGATCGGCTTCGACAAGGGCCACGTCACCCTCGACGACCAGAGCCTGAAGACTCAGCTCGAATTGATCATCGACCCACTGGGCAAACCGATTCCTTTCAGTGACATCGTCGGTGACAAAGCCGCGAAAACCGCGTCGGAAAAGGGTGCCGCGCCGCAGGATTACGCGTTCGCGCTGAAGGTCAAAGGCCACTACCACGGCCAGAAACTCGCGGGCGAAGGCAAGATCGGCGGCCTGCTGGCGTTGCAGGACGCGGCCAGACCGTTCCCGCTTCAAGCAAAAGTGAAAATCGCCGACACCAGTGTCGAACTGGCCGGCACCCTCACCGATCCACTGAACCTCGGTGCTCTGGACTTGCGCCTGAAACTGGCGGGCACCAGCCTGGGCAATCTCTACCCGCTGACCGGCGTAACCCTGCCGGATACACCGCCGTACGAGACTGACGGGCACTTGATCGCCAAGCTGCATGAAGCGGACGGTGCAGTGTTCCGTTACGAAGAATTCAACGGCAAGATTGGTCAGAGCGACATCCATGGCAGCCTGACCTATGTCGCCAGCCAGCCGCGTCCGAAGTTGAGCGGCTCACTACTATCCAATCAACTGCTGTTTGCCGACCTGGCTCCGCTGATCGGTGCCGATTCCAACGCCAAACAAAAGGCCCGTGGCGGCGAAAGCAAGCAGCCGGCGGACAAGGTATTGCCGGTCGAAGAGTTCAAAACCGAGCGCTGGCGCGATATGGACGCTGACGTCGAGTTCACTGGCAAGCGCATCGTCCACAGCGAAAAACTGCCGTTCAACGATCTCTACACCCACCTGATACTCACTGACGGCGTGCTCAGCCTTGAACCCCTGCGCTTCGGCGTGGCCGGCGGCAACCTGGATGCTCAGATTCGCCTCAATGGCCGAACCGAACCGTTGGAAGGCCGGGCCAAACTCACCGCACGCAAGTTCAAACTCAAGCAGTTGTTCCCGACCTTTGAGCCGATGAAAACCAGTTTCGGCGAACTGAATGGCGATGCCGACATCACTGGTCGTGGCAACTCGGTGGCCAAACTGCTGGGCACCGCCAATGGCAACTTGAAAATGCTGATCAATGACGGCGCCATCAGCCGCGAACTCATGGAGCTGGCCGGGCTTAACGTCGGCAACTATGTGGTGGGCAAGATCTTTGGCGACAAGGAAGTGAAGATCAACTGCGCTGCCGCCGACTTCGACATCAAGACCGGACTGGCGACTACGCGCCTGTTCGTCTTCGATACCGAAAACGCGATCATCTACATCGATGGCACCGCCAACATGGCGACTGAGCAACTGGACCTGACCATCACCCCGGAATCCAAGGGCTGGCGGTTGATTTCGCTGCGTTCGCCGCTGTACGTGCGGGGCAAATTCATCAAACCTGATGCCGGTGTGAAGGCTGTGCCGCTGATACTGCGTGGGGCGGGGATGGTGGCGTTGGGTGTGATTGCGGCGCCGGCGGCGGGGTTGCTGGCGCTGGTGGCGCCGAGCGGTGGCGAACCGAATCAGTGCGCGCCGTTGCTGGAGCAGATGAAGGCCGGCAAGGCGCCCGTGACCGTCAAACCCACCAAGTAATTCGTTGGCGTCTGTCATGACGCCATCGCGGGCAAGCCATGCTCCTACAGGTCTCGAGCCCGACACGAAATCTGTAGGAGCATGGCTTGCCCGCGATGGCGATTAACAGGCATTACAAATCTTTCAGAATGTCCGCCATGTCATCCGCGCCGTTCTCTACGTTCTTCATCTCGATCTCCCGAAGGCCGCGATCTTGGCAATAGCCCTGATAACGCTGCTTCTTCCTGCAACCACGCAAAAAACGCCCGGACGGGCGGATGCCGTTCGCGCCCCGGCACGCACAGTGCAGCGTAACCGGCACCATCGACCTGAACCTCACCCTTGTAAGCCACCAGCAAACCACTGGCCACGCTCTCGGACACCAGAATATTGCTCGCCAGCACCAGGCCTTGCCCGGCAATCGCCGCTTGCAGGGCGTAATGTTCTTCGTCGTATTCGCGAACCGCTGGCTGTCCCGCAAGCCAGTTCTCGCCGGATTGTGCGCACCAGGCCTCCCAGCCGTGGGCGTACAGTTTGGAGTTATGCCAGCGCACGCTGATCAGCGTCGGTGCTCGGCTGGCGGCCAGGGCGACTTGATCCGGCGAGCCATAGACGCCGAAGGATTCGTCGAACAGACACAGGCCATAAAGGTTCGGGTAATCATCGAGGCTATAGCGCAGCACCAGATCGACGCTGGCGTCCTGATGCAAATCGATGACTTCGCAATGGGTATCGAGCCGCAGGCTGATGCTCGGGTGCCGGGCGTAGAACCGTCCCAGTCGGGGCACCAGCCATAACGCAGCGAAAGCGGCGGTGGTGGAGATCGTCAGGCTGGCGCCGCTGCGTTGCGGGCGCAAGGTATCGACACTTTGCGCCACTTCCAGCAAGGCGCCGTGCAAGCTGTGGAACAACCGTTCACCGCAGTCCGTCAGGCGAACTTGCCGTGGCAATCGCTCGAATAACGGCACACCGAGCCAGGTCTCCAGCGAGCGGATCTGATGGGAAACCGCCGTCGGCGTCACCGAGAGTTCTTCGGCGGCTGCCTTGAAGCTCAGCAGGCGCGAGGCGGATTCAAAGGCGCGCAGGGCGGTCAGCGGCAGCGAGGCAAACATTGAAAGCTCCATGGATGAAATCAATTCATCCAGACTGATTTTTGCTCATTTGAAGAGGGGGGGCTACGCGCTTCAAGCTGCAAGCCACAAGCAGTTTGAGTTTAGTCCTTCAGGAGATTCAGATGAGCACAATTCTTGCCGTACATGCCAGCCCCCGTGGCGACCGTTCCCACTCCCGGCGCTTGGCCGAGGTGTTTCTTTCAGCCTGGCAGGCGGCCAATCCGCAGTCGCACCTGACCCGTCGCGAAGTCGGTCGGGCGTTGATTCCGCCGGTCAACGAGGCTTTTGTGGCCGCCGCGTTTTACCCCGAACCCGATGCGCGACCGCTGTCGATGCAGGCCGACCTGGCGTTCAGCGATGAACTGGTGGGCGAGTTACTCGGTCACGATTTATTGGTGATTTCCACGCCGATGCACAACTTCAGCGTGCCCAGCGGCCTCAAGGCCTGGATCGATCAGATTGTGCGACTGGGGCTGACCTTCAATCACACCTTAGACAATGGCGTTGCCCAATACGAGCCGCTGGTGCAGGGCAAGAAGGCATTGATCGTCACCAGTCGCGGCGGGTTCGGTTTCGGGCCCGGTGGAGAACTTGAGGCGATGAACCATGCCGACCCATTGTTGCGAACGGCGTTGGGGTTCATCGGCATCACCGACATCACGGTCGTGGCCGCAGAAGGCGAAGAATCCGAGGCGCGCACCTTCCAGATCTCCGCCGCTGAGGCCGAGCAGCGTTTGCGGGCGCTGGCCAGGGAGTTCTAGATGGCCTGGTTGTTTTTGCTGATCGCCGCCGGCTTCGAAGTCACCTTCGCCATGGGCATGAAGTACGCCGAAGGCTTCACCCGGCTCTGGCCGTCGATGATCACCGTGGTGGCCGCGGTGGGCGGGATTTACTTCCTGACCCTGGCCATGCGCGAGTTGCCGGTGAGCATCGCTTACCCGATCTGGACCGCCATCGGCTCCCTGGGCACGGTATTTCTCGGGTTTGCGTTGCTCGGTGAAAGCCTGACGGTGGTCAAACTGGTGTCGGTCGGATTGATCGTGGCGGGGGTGGTGGGGCTGAAGTAGGGCGGGATGTCATAGACTGGTCGTCGAGTTGTCATCTTCGATGCCGATGCTTGGCTGATGTCTTGCATTCAGCCTTGCGTCACCTCACCGATCACAAGGAAGTTCGCCCATGTCGCAAGGTTCCGCCACGCGTTACCCGTTGGTGCTGGTCCCGGGAATGCTCGGGTTTATCCGTCTGCTGCTTTATCCGTATTGGTACGGAATCATCTCGGCGCTGCGCCGGGGTGGGGCGACGGTGATTGCGGTGCAGGTTTCTCCGCTCAATTCAAACGAGGTACGTGGCGAGCAGTTGCTGGCGCGAATCGAGGCGATTCTGCGGGAAACCGGGGCCGAGAAGGTCAACCTGATCGGCCATAGCCAGGGCTCTCTCACCGCCCGTTACGCCGCTGCCAAGCGCCCGGATCGGGTGGCGTCGGTGACGTCGGTGGCCGGACCCAATCACGGTTCGGAGCTGGCGGATTACCTGCACAAACACTACCCGGGAGACAGCGCCAAGGGGCGTTTGCTTAGCGTTTTGCTGCGCTGGATCAGTGCGCTGATGAGCCTGCTGGAAACCGGTTATCGCGGACCGAAATTGCCGGTGGATATCCATGCCTCCCATCATTCTCTGACGACGGAAGGCGTGGCGCTGTTCAATCAGCGTTATCCACAGGGCCTGCCTGAAACCTGGGGCGGGCATGGGCCGGAAGAGGTCAACGGCGTGCGGTATTACTCCTGGTCCGGGACCTTGCAGCCGGGCAAGACCGATCGCGGGCGAAACCTGTTTGATGGGACCAACCGCAGTTGCCGGTTGTTTGCCAGGACCTTCGTTCGCGAGGTCGGGCATTGCGACGGGATGGTCGGGCGTTACAGCTCGCATTTGGGGACGGTGATCGGCGATGAGTATCCGATGGATCACTTCGATATCGTCAATCAGTCGTTGGGGTTGGTGGGGAAGGGCGCGGAGCCGGTCCGGTTGTTTGTCGAGCATGCTGCGCGGTTGAAAGCTGCAGGGCTTTAGACCGCGTTATCGTTCATCGCGAGCAAGCTCGCTCCCACATTTTGTAATGCATTCCCCTGTGGGAGCGAGCTTGCTCGCGATAGCGTCAGATCAGGCAACCCTGACCTTACGGCCCAACACCGTGGTCCAACGCTCCGACAAAATCACCCCACCCAGCGTCAACACCCCGCCGATCAGGTGATACATCGCCAACTGTTCATGCAGCACCACCGCCGCAATCAGCGCAGTAATCAACGGCAGCAGATTGAAAAACAATGTGGTCCTGCTCGGCCCCAGGCGGATCACTGCCTGCATCCACGCCAGCGGCGCAATCATCGAGGCCAGCAGGCAGGCGTAAAGCACCAGCGGAATGTTCTGCAGCGTCGGGCCGATCTTCGGTGAAGCGAGGAACAACGGAAACAGCACCACCACCGCCACCCATACCTGCAAGTACAGCAACACCAGCGGCGGCAAACGCAGCTGCCATTTTTTCAGCAGCGTGCTGTAGATCGCGTAGGCCAGGGTGGCGATCAGCATCATCGCGTCACCCAGGTTCACCCCGTGTTCGAGCAGCGCGCCAAGGCTGCCGGAGGAGACGACCACCAAAACCCCTGCGAGCGACAGCACCGCACCGGCCAGTGCGCCGATGGTCAGGCGCTGGCCGAGGCTAATGATCGCCATGGCCAGCGACATCAGTGGCATCAGCGACAGGATGATGCCCATGTTGGTGGCCGAGGTCAGGCTCGCTGCGAAGTACGCCAGGCTTTGGTAAACAGCCATGCCGAGCACGCCGAGCACAAAGATCTTGCCCAGGTTCGGGCGGATCGCTGGCCAATGGGCGATCACCGGTTTGAGCATGAAGGGGGTGAACAGCAGTCCGGCAAGCAGCCAGCGGTAAAAGCCGATCTCGGCGGGGAAGATCGCCCCGGCCGACATTTTGGTGATCACGGTGTTGCCGGCCCAAATGAAAATGGCCAGCAGGGGATAAGCGTATTGCATCGATAAAAACCAGAACGTTAATGAGGGGTGATTATCGCCTGTCTGGATACAAGCCTATACTTCTATCCAGACAACCTGCCACTGATGACGGACAGCATGAACAGTAAACACATCGATCTGCTCGACTTCAGCGAACTGCCTGCCCCGGTGTACTTCCGTTATGCCGACTTTGATGCGCATCGTTATGCCTCGGCGCACCGTCATCCATGGGGCACGCTGGAGTATTCGGCCCACGGCGTATTGCACATGGAAATCGGTGGCAGCCGCTTCATGTCGCCGCCGCAATATGCGGTGTGGGTGCCGCCGCAGACCGAGCACAGCTTCTATAGTCATCAGCCAATCAACTATCGCGCGGTCTGCCTGGCGCCGCTGATGTGCCAGGAACTGCCGCAACAGGCCTGCACCCTGGCCATCAGCGACATCCTCAAAGCGATCCTCAAAGACTTTGCCGCCCGCGATGTGAAGATTCCCGAGCACGACGCTGACAAACGTCTGGCTCAGGTGTTGGTAGATCAGCTGCAACAGGCGCCTATCCACGAGTGTTATTTGCCCTACGCCAGTAGTTCGGGATTGCTCGGGATACTCGAAGCCTTGCAGGCCGAGCCCGGTGATAACCGGCCCTTGGCGGAATGGGCCGCGCAGATCCATGTCAGCGAACGCACCCTGGCGCGGCGGTTCGTGCGTGAGTTGGGCATGAGTTTTGGTGAGTGGCGGCAGCGGTTGCGGTTTCTGGCGGCGATCGAAGCGCTGGATAGCCATCGCAGCATTCAGGAGATCGCGTTCGACATGGGCTACAGCACCGGTTCAGCGTTTATCGCGATGTTTCAACGCCAGGCGGAGTGCACGCCGGAACAGTATCGACGCAGTCACCTTGAGGCCAGGAAGGTGTAACAGGTGTTGTCTACACTCCAGAGCGAGGCCGTGCTCATCGGTGCGGCAACAAGGAGAAAACTCCATGAAGATATTGCGTGTCCCTTTGTTGATGATCGGTTTGCTGCTCTGCGCCCAGGGTTTCGCCGCCACCGAGCAACAGAACAAGATGACCACCTGCAATGCTGACGCTACCGCGAAAACCCTCAAGGGAGACGAACGCAAAGCCTTCATGAGCAATTGCCTCAAAGCTGCACCCGCCGCCGATGCCGCTAAACCCCTGACGCCTCAGCAAGAGAAAATGAAAACCTGCAACGCCGATGCTGCCACTCAGGCACTCAAGGGCGATGCGCGCAAAGCCTTCATGAGCGATTGCCTGAAGAAAAAATAAACATTGGAGCGGGATATGTGGGGGCTGTGAGAACCTCTTCGCGAGCAGGCTCGCTCCCACAATGGATCTGTGTACGCAGGGCAAATGTGGGAGCGAGCCTGCTCGCGAAGGGGGCGGGAAGGGCACTGAAAAAAGTCGCCAGCGCCCCCACTAAGGTCGACCTACACAATTCCTAGTGCTGGCATCGGAACGCTGGCAGACTGCCAATCCTTTTACGCCGTTCGTTTTGAGGCTGTATGCCAACGTTTTCTCAACGCCAAGTCTTGTTGTCAATCAGTTGGGTCATCATTTTCGGCGGTTTGTTGCTGGTGATCCCGCTGCGATTACTGCCCAGTCTGCTGGCCGGGCTGCTGGTATTCGAACTGGTCAACATGCTCACCCCGCAATTGCAGCGCCTGATCGAAGGTCGGCGTGCGCGCTGGCTGGCGGTGGCGTTGTTGGGAACGCTAGTGGTCAGTGTGTTGACGCTGATCTTTGCCGGTGCCTTCAGCTTTCTGCTGCATGAAGCGGAAAACCCCGGCGCTTCTCTCGACAAATTCATGGTTGTGGTTGATCGGGCGCGCGGGCAACTGCCGCCGTTCATCGACGCCTATCTGCCCGCCAGCGCCGCCGAGTTCCGCGTGGCGATTGGCGAGTGGGTGAGCAAACACCTCAGCGACTTGCAGCTGGTGGGCAAGGACGCGGCGCACATGTTTGTGACGCTGCTGATCGGCATGGTGCTGGGGGCGATCATTGCCTTGCAGCGCGTGCCGGACGTGACCAAGCGCAAGCCCTTGGCCGCCGCGCTGTTCGACCGCTTGCACCTGCTGGTCCAGGCGTTTCGCAACATCGTGTTCGCCCAGATCAAGATTTCCCTGCTCAACACCTTCTTCACCGGGATTTTCCTGGCGGTGGTCCTGCCGATGTTCGGGATCAAGCTGCCACTGACCAAAACCCTGATCGTGCTGACCTTTCTGCTCGGCTTGTTGCCGGTGATCGGCAACCTGATGTCGAACACCCTGATCACCATCGTCGGTCTGTCGCTGTCGATCTGGGTGGCCGTGGCCGCGCTGGGTTACCTGATTGTTATCCACAAGCTCGAATACTTTCTCAACGCGCGCATCGTTGGCGGGCAGATCAGTGCCAAGTCGTGGGAGTTGCTGCTGGCGATGCTGGTGTTCGAGGCCGCGTTCGGCCTGCCGGGGGTGGTGGCGGGACCGATTTATTACGCGTACCTGAAGAGTGAGTTGAAGCAGGTGGGGATGGTTTGATCAGGTAGAGATGTATTGCCTGATCTGGCCCCTTCGCGAGCAGGCTCGCTCCCACAGGGGAACGCATTCCAATGTGGGAGCGAGCTTGCTCGCGATGGGGGCGCCTCGGTTTAGGATCAGTCCATGTTGCCGTAGCGCTTCATCGCTTCAATCGCCAAGCCACTGCCGATACTGCCGAAGATGTTCCCTTCCACATGCCGCGCGTTCGGCAACATCGCCGAGACGCTGTTACGCAGTGCCGGAATTCCGCTCGAACCCCCTGTGAAAAACACCGTATCCACCTGATCGACCCGCACGTTGGCGTCGTTCAGTAGCTGGGTCACGCTGTTGCGCACGCGCTCCAGCAGGTTGTCGATGGCCGATTCGAACAGTGCCCGGCTCAACTCCACGCTCAAACCCGGTTCGATGCGGTCCAGCGGCACATGGCGGCTGTCGGCGTGGGTCAGCTGGATCTTGGTTTCTTCCACTTCCATGGCCAGCCAGTGGCCGGCGCGCTGGTCGATCAGCTTGAACAGGCGATCGATGCCGCCGGTGTCTTCGATGTCGTAACGCATGCTGCCCAGCGCCAGGGTCGACTTTTGCGAATACACCGAGTTGATGGTGTGCCAGGTCGCCAGGTTCATGTGGTGGCTGGTCGGCATGTAGGCGCCGCTCTTCATCCGGCTGCCATAGCCGAACAGCGGCATCAGGCCTTGCAGGCTCAGCTGCTTGTCGAAATCGGTCCCGCCGATGTGCACGCCGCCGGTGGCGAGGATGTCATCGTGACGGTTGTCGTGGGTACGGCGTTCAGGGGACAGGCGCACCAGCGAGAAGTCTGACGTACCACCGCCGATGTCGACGATCAGGACCAGCTCTTCTTTTTCAATGGTCGATTCATAGTCGAAGGCCGCCGCAATCGGTTCGTACTGGAACGAAACATCTTTGAAACCGATGGCGCGGGCCACGTCCACCAGAGTGTTTTCGGCTTCCTGGTCGGCCATTTCATCGTCATCGACGAAGAACACCGGACGACCCAGTACCACTTCCTCGAACTCGCGACCGGCGGCGGTTTCGGCGCGCTTCTTCAGCTGGCCGATAAACAACCCGAGCAGGTCCTTGAACGGCATTGCCGTGCCGAGGACGCTGGTGTCGTGCTTGATCAGCTTGGAGCCCAGCAGGCTCTTGAGCGAGCGCATCAACCGGCCTTCATAGCCTTCCAGGTACTCGTGCAGCGCGAGGCGGCCGTAAACCGGGCGGCGTTCTTCCATATTGAAGAAGACCACCGAAGGCAGGGTGATCTTGTCGTCCTCCAGCGCGATCAGCGTTTCCATGCCGGGGCGCAGCCAGCCGACGGTGGAGTTGGACGTGCCGAAGTCGATACCACAGGCACGGGCTGGAGATGCGTTTTTCATGTCTTTCGAGTTCCGGTTAAAAAACGGCCGCGCAGTGTATGTCAGTGCGGCGCAGATTCGAAGGCCGACTATCCGCTAAATCTCAGCGATTAGCGCCTTGATAAGACGGGCAGATGCCCCAAACTTGTCTGCATTGGGCCTGGCAGCCATCGGGCGGTCGCAAGAACCGCCCTCCGCTGCCGATAAACTTCTGATGCGCTACCCGGTCACAACCTTGAGATCGGTCAACCTCGCGGCTGCCAATAAGCGCATGCTGCCGGTGGTGGCGCGATATCGATAACGGATGGTGATCCTTAGATGGACTTCAAAGACTATTACAAGATTCTCGGTGTGGAACCGACGGCGGACGATAAGACGATCAAGGCCGCCTATCGCAAGCTGGCGCGTAAATATCACCCGGACGTCAGCAAGGAAAAGGACGCCGAGTCCAAATTCAAAGATGCCTCGGAAGCCTATGAAGCGTTGAAAAGCGCCGACAAGCGCGCCGAATACGACGACTTGCGCAAATACGGCCAGCACGGCCAACCGTTCCAGGGCCCGCCGGGTTGGCAGGGTCGTGGCGCAGGCGGTTTTGGCGGTGGTCAGGACACGGGCGATTTTTCGGACTTCTTCAGTTCGATTTTCGGCAACCGTGGCCCTGGTTTTGGTGGTGGACAGTCGGGCCGTAGCGCCGGACGTCGAGGGCAAGACGTGGAAATGGAACTCGGGATTTTTCTGGAAGAAACCCTTTCGAACGAATCGAAGAAGGTCACCTTCCAGGTGCCGCAGTACAACGCTGCCGGCCAGCATGTCAGCAACACCAGCAAAAGCCTGAACGTGAAGATCCCGGCCGGCGTGGCCGACGGCGAGCGCATCCGCCTCAAGGGCCAGGGTGCACCGGGCACTGGTGGCGGGGCCAATGGCGACTTGTTCTTGATCATTCGCTTCGCGCCGCACCCCAAGTTCGACGTCGAAGGCGAGAACCTGATCATTACCTTGCCGCTGGCTCCGTGGGAATTGGCCTTGGGCGCCGAAGTGGCAGTGCCTACACTGACAGGCAAGATCAACCTCAAGGTTCCGGCCGGCAGTCAGAATGGCCAGCGCATGCGCGCCAAGGGCCACGGTTTGATGAACAAGGCCGGTCATCGCGGTTATCTGTTTGTACAACTCAAGGCCGTCATGCCTAAAGCCTCGGACGACGAGGTCAAGGCGTTGTGGCAGGAACTGGCGAAAAAAGCGGCTTTCAATCCCAGAGAAAACTTCTGATCCAAGAGACGGAGTAGCCCATCATGAGCAACCCCCTGATCGTTCAACTGGACATGGCAGAATTCTGTGAGGCGACCGACCTGTCGGACGTCTACGTGATCGAGATCGTCGAACACGGCATCCTCGAACCTCAGGGCAACCAGCCCAAGGATTGGCGTTTCAACGATTACGAGCTGGCGCTGGCCAAGCGTGCCGCCAAGCTGCGGCACGATCTGGAGCTGGAATGGGAAGGCGTCGCCCTGGCGCTGGACCTGCTTGAAGAAGTGCAGCAACTGCGCGCTGAGAACCGCATGCTCAAGCAGCGGTTGGGGCGGTTGGTGATCGAGTAGTTCAACATCAAAAGATCGCGCACGCACCGAATATGTCCGGTGTACGTCGAAGCGCTGTGTAGTACTACGGAGCCTCTGGCTGATCAAAATTATCCAGCGCCCGATTCACCAACAACAACCCTAACGAAATCATCTGCTGAGTCGCCAGCGCCACATGTCGGATGAAACAGCGTGTGGCGAGGGCATAAGACCAACGGAAAATAAGGGTGTTATATATGTATGTTCAACACTTAAATAGTTGAACGATCACTCTATTGATCGGTCGTCGGTCGAGCAGCTTTTTAGTCTTTTATTTTAGGGGGTGACACTTAAGCTGATCGCTTCTATCGTCATTTTTGGTTGTTGCATAATGTCTGAATTAAAAGAGTTGGAAAAAGCAGAGCGAAGGCTTGTTGCTGTCGTTGTAAATAGTGGTCCTCACTATGTCCGTATTCTCCAGGTACTGCCGAAAGCAATACACTTCGCGCCAGACTCCAGGTTGTTATCGCTGGACGCTGCACCCGTAACTTTCCCCGATTGGTACATGAATGCATCCAGCCTCAATCGGCACTACCTCAAGGAACTGGTCGAGGAGCGCTGGCGCTCGCAGGCAAAGGTCGACGGCCCGCTGGAAAACCTGCAACAGGACATTCAGGCGTTTGCCAAACCCTTGCTTTCCACGCTCATCAGGTCGAATTTCAACTCCCGTGTCGACGTCAGCACGCTGACGCTGAAGCTGTATGTTCCGGACCGGATTATCTTTGGCATCGACAGTGGCGCCAGCCGTCAGCGCGAATCCACGCTGCTAGAGGCGGCGCTGCATAACTTCGAAGAACCGGAAACCGCTGAGGATTATTTCAGGACCGGTTCCGGTGTGTACTCCAGAAACTATAGAGGGGAGTTAAAACTCGATAAAGCGATGACGGTCGCGAAAATTGCCACCCTGTGTCGACGTCTGGACGTGGGGGCGCAGTATCAAACCCATATAAAAAGCATTCTGTTACCGCCCGACCCGAAGGCGCGCCAGTTATTGGAACAGAATGCGGTGGCGGCGCAGAAGGCCGCATTTAACCTGGCCGCGCTGATGGCTTACTTGAAAAAAGACATCAGCGAATATGCCTACAGCACACTTCAACTCGTGCGCGATAACAAAAGCGATATCACCATTCATGATCAGCCGCTGCACCAGCATCGACTCTCGCTGATGGGCTTCCCGTTGCACGGCATCGTGTTGTTCAGTGCAGTGAGTCAGCCGTCCCGGCTCAAGCCGTTGGTCGACGCCTTGACGCCCGACGCGCTGAAGTTCTGGAGCAACTGGTCACAACGCGTGCCGGTGCTGAGGGGCAGTGATTACGACAAGTTCAAACTGCTGCAATCGTTCCTGGCCAACGGTCCTGCTGGTATGCATGAGGACATGCTGCGTCACGACGATATCTATCAGCAAAGCCGTTTGGATGGGACGGTGATTGCCTATGTTCCGGACGATCCCCTGCATCCGCTGAAAGAGTACAACTCGCTCGCCGACTTCATGAAAGAGCTGATCAGCCAATTGCGCGAAGCGAAGTATCAGGCGTTTTTCAGCCGTTTCGTGAGGCAAAAGGACAAGGGCAAATTCTTCGTCCGGGTCAACGAACGGTTGACGCGGATTGTCTGGCAGCAACGCGAACCGTTGGACATGGGCCCCTGGTGGCGGGAAAGCGCAGTCGAAAATCCCACCGCCGAGCCCATCACCAACCGGATTGCCGGCGATCTGTGGCAATGGCTGTATGTCGACACGCGCGATAAAGCCATCGCCGATGCGCGCGTCATCGCGGTGCCGACCGGCGATGAAGATGCCGCGACACGCTGGAGGCGGCTGACTAGCTACCTGGACATTGGCTGGAACATTTTCAACTTCGTCGGGATGCTGATTCCGGGTGTGGGTGAAGTGCTGTTGGGCGTGATGGTCGCGCAGATGGTCGACGAGTTGGTGGAGGGCCTCGAAGACTGGAGCAAGGGTGACCGGGAGGAGGCGGCGTCCCACATCAACGGGGTGCTGATCAATTTTGCCCAATTGGCGCTGATGGGGGCCGGGCATGTGTTGCCGGGCGGTGCGGCGGCCGCCGTTAAACCGAGCGCGTTGATCGACAGCCTGAAACCGGTGGAGGTGCCCGGTGGCAAGACCCGCCTGTGGAAGCCCGACGTCGGGCCTTACGAGCACCCGGTGGCGCTGCCGGCCAATGCCATGCCCAACGACATCGGCCTGTATGAGCACGGCGGCAAGCCGTGGCTGCGGCTGGAGGAAAAGTACTATCAGGTGAGCCAGGACCCGGTGACGGGGCAGCACCGACTGGAGCATCCACAGCGCCGCACGGCCTACAAACCGCGGGTGGAACACAACAACGCCGGCGCCTGGAAGGTCGAGATCGAGCAACCGCTGGAATGGGACGCGAAGCGGTTGATGCGGCGCCTGGGTTACTCGGCGGACGCGTTCAGCGATGCCGAGCTTGCGCAGATCCTGGACATCAGCGGCACCCATGAAAGTGTGTTGCGCAAAATGTACGTCGAAAACGAACCTGTGCCGCCGCTGTTGGCCGATGCGCTCAGCCGATTTGACGCCTATAAACAGACCGAGCGCTTGATCGCTCAGATAAACAGCGATGAGTCTGCAACGATTACCGCGAGCAGAAAGCGGGAGCTGTTCAATGATCGCTATGCCAGCCAGCACGCGAGCGCAGACCCGCACGTCACTCTGATTAAAAGTCGTTTTTCCGGTATTCCCACCCGTATGGTCGAAGACCTGTTGGCCGGTGCATCGAGTGCGGAGCGCGAACAAATGGCCAAATGGGACTTTGCGGACACTCGACAAACCAAGCCCATCCCGCTGCGTCTGGCAGAGGCGTTACGCAACGCTCAACGTGAAGTGCGTCTGTCGCGGGCCTATGAGGGGCTTTATCTGGATGCGCTGCTGACCCGGGACACCGAGTGCCTTGCCCTCAACACCCTGGAAGCATTGCCGGGGTGGCCAGGCAACTTGCGCATTGAAGTCCGGGAGGGTTCCTTGCACGGGGAACTGCGCGCCAGTGTCGGGCCCGAGCAGGCCGCCGATCGCAAGGTTCTGTTGCGCAAGGACGATGGGCGTTACGAAACCCGTGATGGCGAGGATAGCCATTTGCATGGTGACGACGACCTGTATGCAGCATTGCAGCATGCCCTGCCGGATGCCCATCGCAGCGCGTTGGGCCTGCCTCATGTAGGGCAGGGGGCGCAGCTCAAGCTGCTGATCAGGCGGCATGCCCTGTCACGTACGGCTCTGCGCCAGGTTCTGCAGATGCAGCCGGTCAAACCCTTCTTCAAGAAGCCGACGCGTGGGGGCGATGGTCGTTTTGGTTATCCGTTGAGTGGCCGTGGGCAAAACATGCATAGGTTGCTCGCAGAGCGCCGCGACAGGGTTCGCAGGCTGTACCCCTCCTATGGCAACGCAGACATCGAACTTGTTCTGGCGCAGGCGGCGAATGCTCAGGGTCATCCGACTCTCCCGATGACGATTGATAACTATCTGGTCAATCTTGAGTTTGAGCTGGAAAGCCTGAAAAACGAGGCACAAACCTGGGTGGAAACACCCAGTACGCACGTCTTGCCCGATGGACGTACTGAGGTGGTCAGCCGGCAGGACAAACAGCGAGTGGCGGACTTGCTCCGCCAGTGCTGGCAAAGAGTGGACGTACCGGAAGGGGCAGGGGTGGGCTTTAACTCCGGGGGCTTGCTCAGCCTGGGTGGTCTGCGGGTTGGCGAGCTGCCGGTGATTTCCAGGGCGCAGTTTCTTCATGCCCCCTCGCTAGACCTCAGCGCTATGGCGCTTGGGGCGGTGTCGGATGCTTTTCTGGAAGCGTTCCCCAACGTGCGCGAAATAAGCCTGGAGAATAATCGACTGACACGTTTGCCGACGGCGCTGCGGGAGATGCGCTGGCTCGAGGCACTTGACGCGTCCGATAACCAGATTGCGTTAACGCCGCAGACCGTTGCGGTACTCGAAGAGTGCCCTGCATTACGGCAATTGTACTTGCGCGGTAATCCACTTGGGCGGGTGCCTGATTTCCGTCGCATGCCGACGCTACAGCAAATCAACCTGCGCCGCACTGCGCTCACCGAGTGGCCGGCGGGGCTGGATGCCTTGCCGAATCTGCAACGCGTCGATCTGCGCGATAACCTGATCACCCGGGTTCCAGACGACATCCTTAACCCTACTGACGAGCATGCAGCCGCTGCCGCGCGGGCATTTAGACGCACCACTCTGGACGGTAACCCGCTCACGCCTTCCGCCCTGGATGACTATGCACAGACCTGGATGCGCCTTTCCCGACCGCCCGAGATGCATGTGCCAATGGCACCGAGTGGGGTTCGCGACCCTCTGGCGAACTCCGGTGCGAGGCTTGAGCGCTGGATGCGAGACATTCCGGACAGCGAGCGTGCAATCAGGGAGGAGCAATGGCAGCTTTTGGAACAGACGCAAAACAATGCGAACGAGTTCTTCAAGTTGTTGGAGGACCTGGGGGAAACGGCCGAATACCGCAAGGCCTACCCGGATTTGCAGGCACGCGTATGGAAGATTCTGGATGCTGCCACACAATCCGAGGAGCTGCGTAGCGAACTGTTCCGTCTGGCCGGGGATGTAGAGACTTGCGCCGATGGGGCCAGTTTGATTTTCAGTCGGTTGGAGGTCAGGAACCTCGCCAACGAAGGCTTGAAGAGCGTCAATGCCGTGCAGGCCAAAGAGGAGCTTTCGACCTTGGCAAAAGGACTGTTCAGACTGGATGAAGTCGAGCGAATCGCACAGCAGGATATAGACGCTCGCATTCGTGTCATTGCGCAATCAAACGATACCCTGCGGAAGAAAGTTGAACGAGCCTTGCAGGTCGACAGAGTGGAGATCCGACTTGCCTATCGCATCGGTTTGAAGGATCGGTTGGGCTTGCCGGGGCAACCTGGACAAGCCATGTTTACAGAGATTGCCAATGTGACGACGCCGATGCTCGATGCTGCAGAGCAGCGGGTGCTGAATCTGAACAACTCCGCGCAGGAGTTTTTGGCGACCACTCAGCGTGATTTCTGGAGGGCGTTCCTGAAAAACAAATACTCCGATGAACTGCTGCTGGATCAAGAGCCAATGTGGGTGCGTCAGCAAGCGTTGGATGACGCACAACAAGGCATGACGAGTCAGGAGTACAAGCTCAAAAGCGACGAACTCAAGAGCGGGTTCAACGCGATGGAGCAAACATTTATTGAGCGCAAGACAAAGGTGGAATTACCCCAGCTGAACGCCGGGCAGTGAAGCTGCGACAGGGTTGATACGAGTCGCGCTCTAATAAATACGGATTTCCTTGATTAGCCCCACATGTTGCCAATTGTGCAGTGTTTGGGGCTTTTTTAATGCTCGTCGGGCGTTAAGCAATTGGCGGGGCATATGAGCAACGGCAGCGCAGACGCATGGCGTTATATATGTATTTTTCGCACTGCAATATTCGAACGGTCACTCTATTTTTTACGCGGGCGGTCGAGCAACTTTTTAGTCTTTTGTTTTATAGGGCACGATTTAAGCTGTTCGCTCCTATTGTTATGGTTGGGTTGTATCTAATGTCTGAATTAGAGTTGAATAGAATTACTGGTTTGACGCTGAACCGTCCGGGAGCTGATAAAAAACTGCCCCGCGAACTTATTGTCCAATCACTGCCCCGCGCGATAACGCAAGCGCCGATGAGACGTCTGTTGTCGCTGGACATTGCAAGTCCGCAATTTCCCGATTGGTACCTGGAAATGTCCAGCACCCATCGGCAACAGCTCAAAAAGCTGATTGACGTGCGCTGGCGGTTGCAAGAAAAGGTGGACGCGTCTCTGAAAGACCTGGAGCACGACATACAGGCATTTGCCAAGCCTTTGCTGGCCGAGGCGATCCGCTTGAATTTCAACTCAAGTGCCGACGTCAGCAAGCTGACGCTGAAGCTATATGTGCCGGACACGATTCTCCAGTTCATTGACGGGGGCGCCAGTTATCAGCGTAATTACTCGCTGCTGGAAGCCGCGTTGCATAACTTTGAAGCCGCCGAAACCGCTGAGGATTATTTCAGGACAGGCTCCGGTGTGTATTCCACGGATGCCAGAGGGGAGTTGCAGCTTGAAAGCACCATGACCGTCGAGAAAGTTACCACCTTATGTCGGAACCTGGACGTGGGTGCGAAGTATCAGGCTCATATAAAAAATATCCTGATGCCGCCCGATCTGAACGCCCGGAAGTTGTTGGAACGGGATTTGTTGGCGACGGAAAGGGCCAGTTTCAATCTGGCGGCGCTGATGGCGTACGTTAAAAAAGACATCGGAACGTATTCATATAACGTCCTTCAGCGGGTGCACGATGTCGCGCGTGAAATCAACTTCCATGGCCAGCCGCTGCACCCGCATCGGTTAACGCTGATGGGCTTTCCGTTGCACGGCATCGTGCTGTTCAGTGCCGTCAGCCAGCCGTCCAGGCTGAAATCGCTGGTCGACGCATTGACGGCGGATGAAATTAAAATCTTGAGCGACTTGTCGCATCGCGCGCCAGTGATGCCAGGAGATCATTACGGGAAGTTAAAACTGCTGCTGTCGTTTTTCACCAACGGTCCTTCCGGCGTCCAGGAGGACATGATGCGTCGCGAGGACCTTTATCAGCAAAGCCGTCTCGACGGCCCGCTGATTGCCTACGTGCCAGACGATCCGCTGCACCCCTTGAAAGAGTACAACTCCCTTGCCGACTTCATGAAGGAACTGCTCGGCCAGCTTCGCGATAAGCCCTATCAGGAGTATTTCAGCCGTTTCGTGAGGCAAAAGGACAAAGGACAGTTCTTCGCGCGGGTCAACGAGCGCTTGTCGCGTGTCGTCTGGCAGCAACGCGAGCCGTTGGATATGGGCCCCTGGTGGCGGGAAACCGCGCTCGAAAACCCCAATGCCGAGCCCATCACCAACCTGATTACCGATGACGTGTGGCAGTGGTTGTGTGTCGACAAACGCGACAAAGCCATTGCCGATGCGCGGGTCATCGCGGTGCCGACAGGGGACGAGGATGAGGCCGCACGGTGGAAGCGCCTGAGCTCTTATCTGAACATCGGCTGGAACGTGTTCAACTTTGTCGGAATGTTGGTGCCCGTGCTGGGGGAAGTCCTGCTGGGGGTGATGGTTGCGCAAATCGTCGATGAGCTGGTGGAAGGCATCGAAGACTGGAGCAAAGGGGATCGGGAAGAGGCCGCGTCCCACATCAACAGCGTGCTGATCAATTTTGCCCAGTTGGCGCTGATGGGGGTCGGTCACGTCCTGCCTCGGGGAGTCAGGGCGATCAAACCCAGCCCCCTGATGGACCGTCTCAAACCGGTGGAGATGCCGGACGGAAAGACCCGCCTGTGGAAACCCGACGTTGCACCTTATGCGCAGCGGGTAGAACTGCCCGTCAATGCCAAACCCAATGCCATCGGCCTGGTTGAGCAGGACGCCAGGCAATGGCTGCCAATGGAGGACAAGCACTACGAGGTGAGCCAGGACCCCGTGACCGGTCAGCATCGGCTGGAACATCCGGAGCGCGCCACGGCCTACAAACCGCGGGTGGAACACAACGACGCTGGCGCCTGGAAGGTCGAAACCGAACAACCGCTGGAATGGGACGCGGAGGGGGTGATGCGACGCATGGACAGCCGACTCGCCAACCACTCCGCGCAAACGCTGACCAAGATTCAGCGAGTGAGCGGTGTCCATGAAAACGTGCTACGCAGGCTGCATGTCGAACATGAGGCCCCACCCGCGTTGCTGCGCGATACCGTCACCCGTTTCGACGCCTACGGCGAGGCGGAACGGGTAACGCAGAAAATCCTGGCCAATCAGGTGCCGGACGAGATGATTGGCGTTGAAGCGGCCGCCATGGTCGCTATGCCGCGCTGGCCTGAGAGTCGCGCCATTGAAGTGTTTCAGGCAGAGAATCGCACCGGGCCTTCGGTCAGACACGGCAATGCAATGGCCACTGACCCGATGACGATCAAGATCAGCCGTTCCGAGCTGGCGGCCGGGAAACTGCCAGAGCGGGTGCTTGAGTCGTTGAATGAAGCCGACACGCGCACCCTGCTGGGCCATGAGATCGCACTCGATAAACCGACGCGTATCCAAACGCTACACCAGCAGATGGCCATGCAGGCAGGCAAACAGAAAAAAAGCCTGTTCGAAGCACTTTATAAAAAACGCGACGTTTCCAGCGATCCACGTGTGCAGCGAGTGCTCAATGAGATTCCGGAGCTGCCGGCCAGCGCAGCTCAGGAACTGCTGGAACAGGCCGAACCGGAAGATCTGCGACACCTGGCCGAAAAACAGCGCCTCTCGCTGCGTTTGCGCCAACAGGCCCGACACCTGCGCGACCGGGTGCGATTGAACCGTGCGTATGAGGGCCTGTACCTTGAGGAACTGGCCGGTGCCGACTCGCGCCGACTCGAGCTGGGCTCGCTGGCCAACCTGCCAGGTTGGTCCGACGAGGTGCGCATCGAAATTCGCGAGCTGGGATTCAACGGGAAACTGCATGCCAGCGTGGGGCCGGAAAAGGCGTCCATCCGCAAAGTACTGATTCTCGACGAGGACGGGCGCTACCAGACGCGGGACGCCGAGGATCAGCACCTGCACGGTACCGATGAGTTCTACGCTTCAGTCTTGCACGCCTTGCCGGATGCGCAGCGTGACGCGCTGGGGTATGGCATTCACGATGGCGCACGACTCAAGGCTGATGTACATCGCTCACCCCTGAGCCATGATCAGTTCGCCCCGACATTGCTTGAACATCCGATTCGTAAGTCGACTTACGACCCGCAAACCATGAAGCTGCTCGGGGGCATGGAAGGTTATCAACGCGCTGCTGGGGAACGTACTGCACGGCTTCGCGTGCGCAGCCTTTATCCAACGCTCACCGATACCGAACTCGATACGTTCATCGAGACCTTGCGCCAGCGAAACATATCGCTGGGCCCACAGATTCAAGCGCTTGAGATTGAATTGGACCAAATGGTTTCAACGCTGGAGCGGTGGGTGAACGGGCCGACCCGGGATTTTCGTGTCAGTCCCAGTGGCATTGCCGAGTGGAGAGCCAGGAGCACCATCGCCGTAAAAATCAAGCGGTGTTGGCAGCGCACCGGCCCCAGGCATATAGATTCGTATGGGAACGTTCTTGGTCAGACGCTGGACCTGAGTCACTTCAATTTGTACCTGCACATCGATCGCATGCCCAAGCTGGAGGCCAACTTCGATCACGTCACGCGTCTGTGGTTACGCAACACAGGGTTATCAAGCATCGAGCAACCGTTTCTTGAGTCCTTTCGCAACGTGCAAACGCTGGACGTGGCGCGTAATTCCCTGACGACGCTGCCGCAGAGTATTACCCAGATGCCGCACTTGACCGACCTGGACCTCACGAGAAACAAAATCGTGCTGCAGCCCGCGGATGTCGCAATGCTCAGGAACCGTACTCGACTGGTCGCTTTAAGTCTGGGTGAAAACCCGCTGGGGTTGTTGCCGGACATCAGTCGCATGCCCGATTTGCATACCCTGATATTGTCGGGTACAGGGGCCACTACCTGGCCTCCCGGGACTTTTACCTGGCCCCGGTTTCGACATTTTTTCCTGGATCTGCGCAACAACCCGCTGACGGATATTCCGCGGGTTGATCGGGGGACATGGAACGCCGAGCTGTTGGGGCGTACGTGGCTCAGCCGCGAACCTAGATGGATGTCAGCTGAAAACCTGGAAATTCTCAAAGATTATATTCGGTCGACGGGCATGGATCCTGACCGTGCGTACCCGCCCCGAGGTGTGCGCGCCAGCATCGATTGGGGGGCAGGCATTAGCCGGCGTGAGTGGGTAGCGAAGCAAGAGCTCTGGAACGAGGTTGAGGATGAATTCAATTCGACCGATTTTTTCGAAGAGATCGAAACCCTTACCCGGTCTAAAGACTTCACCGCCAGCCGCGCCTATCGGACTGATCTGACGGCCAAAGTTTGGCGAATGCTGGAGACAATGGCTGAGGACGCCAAGTTAAGACAAAAATTCTTCATGGAGGCCAACGCACGATCGAGCTGCGTCGACGGAGCCACACAGCTTTTCAACGTCCTGGGTGTGGATGTGCTGGTTCAAGAAGCTAAAAAGCTGGGCAACAACGGTTTGATCGAAGCTGAGCTGGTGAGTCTGGCAAAAGGCAAGTCGCGGCTGGATGAGGTCGGGAGAATCGCCAGGCGTCATATCGAGGCTCGAGAGGCCGCGGGGGAGCGATTTCGACGTGAAAATGCCGCCGGTGATATCACCGGAACGATTGATGAGGTCGAGGTTCACCTGGCCTTTATGACGGATCTGGCAGAACGGCTGGACCTGCCGTGGCAGGCCCGCGGCATGCAGTTTCGTAATATGGCAGGCGTCACCAGTAAAATGATCGAAGATGCCTATCAGAGGATTCTGGGGCTGGAGGAGGGCAATTTGCTGCGTGATTCGATTGCCGAGCAGCCATTCTGGAGTTCTTTTGTCGAGAGTTCCAACCGGGCACGCTTCCGAGCTATTGATCGCAAGACAGTTGCCACGACCGAGTTCAAGGAAGCCCTGGATGCAAGAGCGCGCAGCGCGAACTTTTCACCGGAGGAGAAAGCCGGATTGAAAGAGCAGATCCGCGTCCTGGCCGCTGAACTCGGCCAGCCGGAAAGTGCTATCGCTCTGGGCGAGGTCATGACGGACGAGGTCTATGAACAAGAGCTGGCCTTGATTAGAAGCGAGCGTGAAGCCTTGTTACTGCAACTGACTCAGAACGCCATGGATCGGGCCAAACTGAATCGGGTGGAGATGCCTTTCAAAGTTGATGCGGGCAGCTGATCACTGCACGTTTAGCCTCAATGCGAGGCGTCATGCTTCGCATTGAGGCCTAGATAGCAAACGGGTCAGAACAGAAAGTAACGCTGAGCCATCGGCAGCACATCCGCCGGTTCACACCACAGCAAAACCCCGTCAGCCTTGACCTGATAAGTCTGCGGATCGACGTCGATGTTCGGCAGGTAATCGTTGTGTATCAGGTCGGTTTTCTGCACCTCGCGGCAACCTTTGACCACAGCGATTTTCTTCTTCAAACCCAGGGCTTCTGGAAGTCCCGCCTCCTGCGCCGCTTGGCTGATAAACGTCAGGCTGGTGGCATGTAGCGAACCACCGTAGCTGGCAAACATCGGACGGTAATGCACCGGTTGCGGTGTCGGGATCGATGCGTTGGCATCGCCCATCAGGCTGGCCGCGATGGCGCCGCCTTTGAGGATCAGCGTCGGTTTGACCCCGAAAAACGCCGGGCGCCAGAGCACCAGATCGGCCCATTTACCCACTTCGACCGAGCCCACTTCATGGCTGATGCCGTGGGTGATCGCCGGGTTGATCGTGTACTTGGCGATATAGCGTTTGGCGCGGAAGTTATCGTTGCCTTCGCCATCACCTGCTAGCTGCCCGCGCTGCTTTTTCATCTTGTCGGCGGTCTGCCAGGTGCGTGTGATGACTTCACCGACCCGGCCCATGGCCTGGCTGTCGGAGCTGATCATCGAGAACGCGCCGAGGTCGTGGAGGATGTCTTCGGCAGCGATGGTTTCGCGGCGGATACGGCTTTCGGCGAAGGCCACATCTTCGGCAATGCTTGGGTCCAGGTGATGGCAAACCATCAGCATGTCGAGGTGTTCATCGATGGTGTTGCGGGTGAACGGCCGGGTCGGGTTGGTGGAACTCGGCAGCACGTTGGCAAACCCGCAGGCCTTGATAATGTCCGGGGCATGACCGCCACCGGCGCCTTCGGTGTGATAGGTGTGGATGGTGCGGCCCTTGAAGGCGGCGAGGGTGGTTTCGACGAAGCCCGATTCGTTGAGGGTGTCGGTGTGGATCGCCACCTGCACATCGTACTGGTCGGCGACGTTCAGGCAGTTGTCGATGCTCGCCGGAGTGGTGCCCCAGTCTTCGTGCAGCTTGAGGCCGATGGCGCCGGCCTTGACCTGCTCGATCAACGGTTCCGGCAGGCTCGCGTTGCCCTTGCCGGTGAAACCGATGTTCATCGGGAACGCATCGGCGGCCTGGAGCATCCGCGCCAGGTGCCACGGCCCGGACGTGCAGGTGGTGGCATTAGTCCCGGTGGCCGGGCCGGTGCCGCCGCCGATCATGGTGGTGACACCGCTCATTAGTGCTTCTTCGATCTGCTGCGGGCAGATGAAATGGATGTGCGTGTCGATGCCGCCCGCGGTCAGGATCATGCCTTCACCGGCGATGACTTCGGTGCTGGCGCCGACTGCGATGGTCACGTTCGGCTGTATGTCCGGGTTGCCTGCCTTGCCAATGGCAGCGATGCGCCCGTCCTTGAGGCCGACATCGGCTTTGACGATGCCCCAATGGTCGATGATCAACGCGTTGGTGATCAGCGTATCGACGACCTCTGCGGCGAGTAATTGGCTTTGACCCTGGCCGTCGCGGATGACTTTGCCTCCGCCGAATTTCACTTCTTCGCCGTAGGTGGTGAAGTCCTTTTCTACTTCGATCCACAGCTCGGTGTCGGCCAGTCGGACCTTGTCACCGACGGTGGGGCCGAACATGTCGGCGTAGGCCTGACGGGAAATCTTCATTCGTTCGCCTTGAGATTCAATTGAATTTGAAATCGTTCGCTGCGCTCACTTTCGCGAGCAGGCTCGCTCCCACAGTTGATCGCATTTCCCTGTGGGAGCGAGCCTGCTCGCGAAGGGGCCAGTGCAGACACCGCATTAGTCAGAGGTCACCCATGATCCTGCCGGCAAACCCGAACACCCGGCGATGTCCGGCCAGGTCTACCAACTCGACCTCGCGGCTCTGTCCCGGCTCGAAGCGCACGGCGGTGCCGGCGGGGATGTTCAGGCGCATGCCGCGGCTGGCGGCGCGGTCGAAGGTCAGGGCGTCGTTGGTTTCAAAAAAATGGTAATGCGAGCCGACCTGGATCGGTCGGTCGCCGCTGTTGGCCACCTTCAGGCTGAGGGTGCGGCGGTCAACGTTGAGTTCGATGTCGCCGGGCTGGATCTGGTATTCACCGGGAATCATCAATGGGCTCCCTGGAGAATCTTGTAGTAGAGCGCGGTCGGTTTGTAGAGGCCGCTCGGGTCGCAGGCGTAGTCGGGGATTTGGCCCGCTCGGGTGTAACCCAGCGCCTTGTAGAAGTCTTCGGCAGGGGAGCCGGCCTCGGTGTCGAGGTAGAGCATGCCACGTTTGTGCTGGAGGGCGGCCGTTTCCAGCGCGCTCATCAATTGCTGGCCCAGACCACGACGACGGGCGTGTTCACGCACCAGCAGTTTCTGCACTTCGGCACGGTTCAGGCCATTGGCTTTCTGGCACAGGGTCAGTTGCACGCTGGCCTGCACTTGCTCGTCCTTGACCACCACCCACAGCAGCACGTTGCCCTTGTTCAGGTTCTCCTGGACATCATCGAAATAGGCTCGGGCCTGGGTGGCGTCCAGATTGGCCATGAACCCGACGCTGGCGCCATAGCCGACGGCGTCGAGCAGCAGGTCAATCAAACCCTGACGATAGTGCGCAAAGCTTTCAACATTGACGCGGCGCAGTTGGGCGGCGTTCATGGCGAATTACTCCTTGTTGACGGTCGGCGGTTCCGCGCCAGGATTGAGGGTCAGTTGCATAAAAGTCAGGTCCAGCCAGCGACCGAACTTGGTGCCCACCTGGGGCATCTGGCCGGTCGTCACGAAACCGGCTCGTTCATGCAGGCGAATAGACGCGGCGTTACCGCTTTCGATGGCGGCGACCATCACATGTTTGTCGCAGCCTTTGGCGCGCTCGATCAATGCGGTTATCAATTGCGGGCCGAGACCATTGCCACGCTGGTCGCTGCGCACGTAAACCGAATGCTCGACGGTGTGGCGGAACCCGTCGAACGGCCGCCAGTCACCAAATGAAGCGTAGCCCAGCACCGTGTTATCACCGTCGACGATCACCAGAATCGGGTAACCCTGGGATTGCCGGGCGCTGAACCAGGCCTGGCGGTTACCCAGGTCCACGGCCTGTTCGTTCCAGATGGCCGTGGTGTTGAGCACGGCATCGTTGTAAATGTCCCGGATCGCCGGCAGGTCAGCATGCAGTGCATCGCGAATTTCGTAAGTCATGACGCGGCCTCAGGCGATCGGTTGGTGAACGGTGACCAGTTTGGTGCCGTCGGGAAAGGTCGCTTCTACCTGGATCTCCGGGATCATTTCCGGGATGCCTTCCATCACTTGTTCGCGGCTGAGCAGGGTGGTGCCCAAGTGCATCAACTCGGCCACGGTCCGACCGTCACGGGCTCCTTCGAGCAGCGCCGCGGAAATGTAGGCCATGGCTTCCGGGTAATTGAGTTTCACGCCGCGAGCCAAACGCCGCTCGGCCACGAGGCCGGCGGTGAAGATCAACAGCTTGTCTTTTTCGCGTGGGGTCAGGTCCATCGTTTGGAATCCATCTGGGCAGTTTTGTGAGGTTCTTGCGGTGTGTGGGTGTCAATGAAAACCACCCCTCACCCTAGCCCTCTCCCCAGAGGGGAGAGGGGACTGATCTCGGGTGTTTTTAATGGCCCAGATCAGTCAGCAATATTCTTTGAGCCTGTTCAATTTTTTAAGCACAACTCGGTCAGGCTCCCTCTCCCCTCCGGGGCGGTCCGACGTTTCGGGAGGGCGGGGGGTGAGGGGTGGCTCTCAAGTACTCCAAATCCTCGGCGGCAAAGCCTCGCGTCCCAATAGCGCCGGGCGCAGTAGTTGCCACAAATCAATCAACCAACCCCGCGCCAACAGCGCTTCGCTGGCCAGGCATCGTGCAACCAAAAGCCCCGGCAACTGCGTCAAATCCCCACGCACGTCATGGGTCAGCGAACGGCACCTCTCCAACAATTCACTATCAACCTCCCCAGTCACCAGCAATGTCGCAAACACCGGTTGCCCATCCAGCCCAATCGGCGAATCAAGCAAACCATCACCTCCGACAATGCGCTGGCGTTCATGCCAGAGCAACTGGCCGTCGCGGCGGATGTCCAGCTGCGCCTGAAAATGTCCGAGGTCGAAGCGCTCGCCGCTGGCCGGGCGACCCAGCGCCACCACGTCCCAGTAAAACAACCGCGCGTCGCCTTCCAGATCAATCGAGGTGCTGAGCTCCGCCTGGGCGTCGCTGAAGATAATCGTCTCTTGCGGCAGCCACTCCAGTGTCGCGCCGGGGGCTACTTTCAAGTCGAGCTTCTGATAGGCAGGCCCCGCCGCGCGATACCACTTGGCCGCGCCAGGGCTGGTGATTTGCGCCCAGGCATCAGGGCCGACACTGGCCGAGATGTCCAGCCGGTCGCCACCGGCAATCCCGCCCGGCGGGTGCACGATGATGTGCTGGCAAACTTCCGGTCCTTCGGCATACAGATGCTTCTGCACCCGCAGCGGGCCTTTGTGGCGGCGCTGAACCGGACGCGTACTGTCGCCGAATCGGGCGTAGCCGAGTTCCAGCTCAGCGTGCCAGCTCGGGGTAAACAGGGCAGCGGGGAGAGGTAAATTCATATTTTCTGATTATCGTCAGGACGCTGCAGATTAGATCGTAACCAGGCCACGCACACCCTCGGCTTCCATATTTTCTCCGCGACCCTGTTGCACGATTTCGCCCCGGGACATCACCAGGTACTGATCGGCCAGTTCGGCGGCGAAATCATAGAACTGCTCCACCAGCAAAATCGCCATATCACCACGGGCCGCAAGCTTCTTGATCACTGCGCCGATTTCCTTGATCACCGACGGCTGGATGCCTTCGGTGGGCTCGTCGAGAATCAGCAGGCGTGGACGGCTGGCCAACGCTCGGCCGATCGCCAATTGCTGCTGTTGGCCACCGGACAAGTCACCGCCGCGCCGCTGCTTCATCTGCAGCAGCACCGGAAACAGTTCGTAGATGAACGCCGGGACTTCCTTGGCTTCAGCACCGGGAAAACGCGACAGGCCCATCAACAGGTTTTCTTCCACGGTCAGCCGCCCAAAAATTTCCCGCCCCTGAGGCACGTAAGCGATCCCGGCGTGAACCCGCTGGTGTGGCTTGAACGCGGTGATCGTTTTGCCTTCCCAGTTCACCGCGCCCTCTTTGGCCGGCAACAAACCCATCAGGCACTTGAGCAGCGTGGTCTTGCCCACGCCGTTGCGCCCGAGCAGGCAGGTGACTTCACCGACCTTCACCTCAAACGTCAGGCCGCGCAGGATGTGGCTACCGCCGTAATACTGGTGCAGCTTGTCGACTTGCAGCATTCTCAGATTCTCCTCAACTCCCTGTAGGAGTGAGCCTGCTCGCGATAGCGGTCTTGCAATCAACAGGTATGTTGTCTGAACCACCGCCATCGCGAGCAGGCTCACTCCTACAGTTGGATAGGTGTTTGCAGGTCTAGCGACCGAGGTAAACCTCGATCACCCGTTCGTTGTCCTGCACCTGCTCCAGCGACCCTTCGGCCAACACGCTGCCCTGGTGCAGCACGGTGACATGGTCGGCAATCGATCCGACGAAGCCCATGTCGTGTTCCACCACCATCAGCGAATGCTTGCCCGCGAGGCTCTTGAACAGTTCGGCGGTGAATTCGGTTTCGGCGTCGGTCATGCCCGCTACCGGCTCGTCGAGCAGCAGCAGTTGCGGGTCCTGCATCAGCAACATGCCGATTTCCAGAAACTGCTTCTGACCGTGGGACAACAAGCCCGCCGGACGATTGACCGACGTGGTCAGGCGAATGGTCTCCAGCACTTCGCTGATGCGATCTTTCTGTTCGCCACTCAGGCGAGCCCGCAGGCTGGCCCACACCGACTTGTCGGTTTTCTGCGCCAGTTCCAGGTTTTCAAAAACGCTCAAGGCTTCGAACACTGTCGGCTTCTGGAACTTGCGACCGATGCCGGCCTGGGCGATTTGCACTTCGCTCATCTGCGTCAGGTCGAGGGTTTCACCGAACCAGGCCTTGCCGTGACTCGGACGGGTCTTGCCGGTGATCACGTCCATCAGCGTGGTCTTGCCCGCGCCGTTGGGGCCGATGATGCAGCGCAATTCGCCGACGCCGATGTACAGGTTCAGATCGTTCAGCGCCTTGAAACCATCGAAGCTGACGCTGATGTCTTCAAGCGTCAGGATGGTGCCGTGGCGGGTGTTCAGGCCGGGGCCGACGCGTTGACCGAGGCCGATGGCGTCGCGGCTGCTGCCGGCGTCCCTGTTCGGTTCCAGTGGTGGAAAAAACGCCGGTTCGAGCATGAATTCAGCCGTCGCAGTGACTCTCATTGCTCACCTCTCTTTTTCAGCAGACCGATCACGCCTTTGGGCAGGTACAGGGTCACAACGATGAACAACGCGCCGAGGAAGAACAGCCAGTATTCGGGGAACGCCACGGTGAACCAGCTCTTCATTCCGTTGACCACCCCGGCGCCGAGCAGCGGACCGATCAGCGTGCCGCGACCACCGAGGGCCACCCAGACGGCGGCTTCAATGGAGTTGGTCGGCGACATTTCACTCGGGTTGATGATCCCGACTTGTGGCACGTACAGCGCACCGGCCAGACCACACAGCACCGCGCTCAACACCCAGACAAACAGCTTGAAACCCCGCGGGTCGTAGCCGCAGAACATCAGGCGGTTTTCCGCATCCCGCAGGGCGGTCAACACGCGACCGAACTTGCTCTGCGCCAGGCGCCAGCCGATAAACAGGCTCGCCACCAGCAACACCACCGTGGCAAAAAATAACACCGCGCGAGTCCCCGGTTCAGTAATGCCAAACCCGAGAATGGTGCGGAAGTTGGTAAAGCCGTTATTACCGCCAAACCCGGTTTCGTTGCGAAAGAACAGCAGCATCCCGGCGAAGGTCAGGGCCTGGGT
This sequence comes from Pseudomonas sp. LBUM1666, assembly GCF_059695775.1. Classification (NCBI taxonomy): domain Bacteria; kingdom Pseudomonadati; phylum Pseudomonadota; class Gammaproteobacteria; order Pseudomonadales; family Pseudomonadaceae; genus Pseudomonas; species Pseudomonas sp. LBUM1666. The sequence goes on from NZ_CP166789.1 coordinate 644,816, forward strand.
CATGATCGAGAAATACACGCCCTTGATCCGCGAGCGGAAGGCGAAGAAGCCGAACACCAGCGCCAGCAACCCTGGCGCCAGCACCACCAGACACATCGACCAGAGGAAGCTGCTGGTGCCTGTCCAGTACCACGGTAATTCGGTCCACGACAGGAAGGTCATGAACGCTGGCAAGCTATCACCCGAGGCTTGGCGCATCAGGTACATGCCCATCGCGTAGCCGCCGAGAGCGAAGAACAAGCCGTGGCCGAGGGACAGCAGACCGGCGTAACCCCAGACCAGATCGAGGGCCAGCGCGACAATCGCGTAGCAAAGAATCTTGCCCACCAGCGTCAGCGTGTAAGCCGAGACGTGAAACGCACTGTCCGGCGACAACAACGACAGCAACGGCAACGTCAGCAGCAAAACGAGGATCACCGCGCCGACAGCGATCGTGACTTTGGGGCCGGCCTTTTGCGTGGCCGTGAGCATCAGGGGCTGGTTCATCAGTCGATCACCCGTCCTTTCAGTGCGAAGAGGCCTTGCGGACGTTTCTGAATGAACAGAATGATCAGCGCGAGGATCAGGATCTTGCCGAGCACGGCACCGATTTGTGGTTCGAGAATTTTGTTGGCGATGCCGAGGCCGAACGCGGCCAGCACACTACCGGCCAATTGTCCGACGCCGCCGAGTACCACCACCAGAAACGAGTCGATGATGTAGCTCTGGCCGAGGTCCGGGCCGACGTTGCCGATCTGACTGAGGGCTACGCCACCGAGTCCGGCAATGCCCGAGCCGAGGCCGAAGGCGAGCATGTCCACGCGCCCGGTCGGCACGCCGCAGCAGGCCGCCATGTTGCGGTTCTGGGTGACGGCGCGCACGTTGAGACCAAGGCGCGTCTTGTTCAACAGCAACCAGGTCAGCACCACCACAAACAGCGCGAACGCGATGATGACGATGCGGTTGTACGGCAGCACCAGGTTGGGCAGCACTTGAATCCCGCCCGACAACCACGCCGGGTTGGCCACTTCGACGTTCTGTGCACCGAACATCAATCGGACAAGCTGAATCAGCATCAGGCTGATGCCCCACGTGGCGAGCAGGGTTTCCAGTGGGCGGCCGTAGAGGTGGCGAATTACCGTACGTTCCAGTGCCATGCCGATGGCGGCGGTGACGAAAAACGCCACCGGCAACGCGATCAGCGGATAGAACTCGATGGCTTGCGGGGCGAAGCGCTGGAACATCAGCTGCACCACGTACGTCGAGTACGCGCCGAGCATCAGCATCTCGCCGTGGGCCATGTTGATCACGCCGAGCAGGCCGAAGGTGATCGCCAGACCGAGTGCGGCAAGCAACAGGATCGAACCGAGGGACATGCCACTGAAGGCTTGGCCGAGGATCTCGCCGATCAGCAGTTTGCGTTTGACCTGAGCGAGGCTGGTTTCGGCAGCGGTGCGTACGCCGGCGTCGGCTTCGACACCGGGTTGCAGCAAGCTTTCGAGGCGGGTGCGGGCCAGCGGGTCACCGGTTTCACCGAGCAGACGCACAGCGGCAAGGCGCACGGCCGGGTCGGTGTCCACCAGTTGCAGATTGGCCAGCGCCAGGCTTAAAGCTGCGTGAACGCTTTCATCTTTTTCGCCAGCCAGTTGCTGGTCGAGAAATTTCAACTGCGCCGGTTTGGCGCTTTTCTGCAATTGCTGCGCGGCGGCCAGACGGGTTTTGGCGTCGGTGGCGAGCAATTGGTGGCTGGCCAGCGCGGTGTCGATCAGACCCCGCAGGCGGTTGTTCAGGCGCAGGGTTTTCGGTTGGCCGTCGACGGTCAACTCGCCTTGTTGCAGGGCGTTGATCAGTTCGATGCGGGCCGGATCGGGCTGCGCAGCCCAGGACTCCAGAAGCTTGGCTTGCTGCATGGGATTGGCGGCGACGAAGTCTTCGGCGTCGCCGGCCTGTACAGCCATCGGCAGTAAAAGCGCAAGTGCAAAGATCAAGCGGTAAAGGGCGGTGGGCATATATAAGGCCTTGCGCGGGCTAAATGTAGGAGTGAGCCTGCTCGCGATAGCGGTCTATCAATCAACAGGTATGTTGTCTGTCCCACCGCTATCGCGAGCAGGCTCACTCCTACAGGGATATGTGTCGGTCCCGAGTGAAGTGCTCAGGCCCGACACCCAGTGGCTCAGTTGCTCTTCACCGCATAATCCGGCTTCTTGTCGTTACCCGAGATAAACGGGCTCCACGGCTCGGCACGGATCGGCCCCTCGGTCTGCCACACCACGTTGAACTGACCGTCCGCCTGAATCTCGCCGATCATCACGGGTTTGTGCAGGTGGTGGTTGGTCTTGTCCATGGTCAGGGTGTACCCGGACGGCGCGGCAAAGGTCTGGCCGGCTAGGGCTTCGCGGACTTTGTCGACGTCGGTGGATTTGGCTTTCTCAGCCGCTTGCGCCCACATGTGGATGCCCACGTACGTGGCTTCCATCGGGTCGTTGGTCACCGCTTTGTCGGCGCCTGGCAGGTTGTGTTTCTTGGCGTAGGCTTTCCAGTCGGCCACGAATTTCTTGTTCGCCGGGTTCTCGACCGATTCAAAGTAGTTCCATGCCGCGAGGTTGCCCACCAGCGGCTTGGTGTCGATACCGCGCAGTTCTTCTTCGCCGACCGAGAACGCCACGACCGGGACGTCAGTGGCTTTCAGGCCCTGGTTGGCCAGTTCTTTGTAGAACGGCACGTTGGAGTCGCCGTTGACGGTGGAGATGACCGCGGTCTTGCCACCGGCCGAGAATTTTTTGATGTTGGCCACGATGGTTTGATAGTCGCTGTGACCGAACGGGGTGTAGACCTCTTCGATGTCCTTGTCCGCCACACCTTTGGAGTGCAGGAACGAGCGCAGAATCTTGTTGGTGGTGCGCGGGTAAACGTAGTCGGTACCCAGCAGGAAGTACCGTTTGGCGCTACCGCCTTCTTCGCTCATCAGGTATTCAACGGCCGGGATTGCCTGTTGGTTCGGCGCGGCACCGGTGTAGAACACGTTCGGCGACATCTCTTCGCCTTCGTATTGCACCGGGTAGAACAGCAGACCGTTGAGTTCTTCGAACACCGGCAATACCGATTTACGCGACACCGACGTCCAGCAACCGAACACCACCGCCACCTTGTCCTGAGTCAGCAGTTGACGGCCCTTTTCCGCGAACAGCGGCCAGTTGGATGCAGGGTCGACCACCACCGGTTCCAGCATCTTGCCGTTGACGCCACCCTTGGCGTTGATCTCGTCGATGGTCATCAGCGCCATGTCTTTGAGCGACGTTTCGGAGATCGCCATGGTGCCGGACAACGAATGCAGAATACCGACCTTGATGGTCTCGGCGGCCTGGAGGCTCCAGGTCATGCCCATCGCGGCAATGCTTGCCGTGAGTGTGAAAGCCTTGATCAAGCTGCGACGCTTCATTGTGCGATCTCCATGAACTTATGAATTTTCTTGGTTGGCAGATGCGGACTACTGAAGGGTCTTTAGCAAGGGCTGTGCCTGGTCGGCAAAAGGCAGGGAAATGTCGTATTAGAGCGGTTGCGTGGTTTGGGCGACGCACCATGAAGGATCGCGCCTGGCGCGTTGGTGCGAAGAGGTGCGCCACATTGGGGCGCAGATGTTGCGGGCTACACCAAACAAATGTGGGAGCGAGCTTGCTCGCGATAGCGGTGGGTCAGTCACAGTGATGCTGAATGTGATGCCGTCATCGCGAGCAAGCTCGCTCCCACAAGGGTTCAGCGGCGGCGCATGAGGCCGATGAAAAACAAACCACCGATGGCGGCTGTGGCGACGCCGATGGGCAGGTCCTCGGGGGCGATCAGGGTGCGGGCGGCGACGTCGACCCAGACCAGGAAGATGCTGCCCAGCAAAACGCACACCGGCAGCAATCGCCGATGCTCCGCCCCGACCAAACGCCGCGCAATGTGCGGCACCATCAGCCCGACAAACCCGATAGACCCGCTGATCGACACCAACACCCCAGTCATCAGCGAGGCAATCAAAAACACCCGCAACCGCACGGTGCGAGCATTGAGCCCGAGGGTCACGGCCGTCTGCTCGCCAGCCATCAGCGCATTCAACGGTCGGGCCATGCCAAGCAGCAAGACCAACCCCAGCAACACACTGGCGGCCGGCACCGCCAGCAACTCCCAACGCGCCAACCCGAGCCCACCAAGCATCCAGAACATCACCGCCGAACTCGCGCGGTGATCGCCGAGGAACAGCAGCAGATTGGCGATCGCCATCATCACGAACGACACCGCGACGCCACACAGCAGCAGCCGATCACTGTCCAGCCGCCCGTTGCGGTTGGCGATCATCAGCACAATCAGCATGCTCAGCAACGCGCCGATAAACGCCGCGATCGGCAAGGTCAGCAGACCGACGATTTCACCGACATGCAGCACCACGATCACGGCACCGAGGGTCGCGCCGGAGGTGACTCCAAGCAAATGCGGGTCGGCCAGCGGATTGCGCGTCACCGCTTGCAGCACTGCACCGATCAGCGCAAGCCCAGCGCCGACCAACGCGCCCAACAACATGCGCGGTACGCGAATCAGCCACACGATATGTTCCTGCCCTGCGGCCCAGTCCGGCACGCCGAAACCGAAAATCTTGTGCAACAGAATCCGCCACACCACGTCCACCGGCACCCGCGCCGGGCCGAAGCCCAGCGACACCACGCACGACACCAGCAACAACGCGCCGAGGGCCACCAGCAACAAGGCGTAGCGACGATTGATCATTCGCCGTGGAAACCCTTGGCCAGGGTTTCAACTGCCAGCACATTGTCGATCCCCGGCGTGGCCTGCACATACGGAATCACGATGAAGCGCTGATGCTTGATCGCGTCCACCGATTGCAGCGCCTTGTTGTTGAGCAGAAATTGCTCTTTCTGTTCGGCGGTGACTTCGCCGTAGTCGACGATCACGATCACCTGCGGATTACGCTCGACCACGTTCTCCCAGTTGACCCGGGTCCAACTTGCGTCGACGTCGTCGAGAATATTGCGCCCGCCAGCGGCGTCGATCAGCGCTTGCGGCATACCGAGACGGCCGGAGGTCATGGCGCGGTCTTCACCGCTGTCATAGAGGAACACGCGAGGTTTGTCTGCCGGCAGATCCTTGCGCACTTCGGCGACTTGCGACCGCATCTGGTTGATCAGGGCATTGGCGCGATCCTGCACGTCAAAGATTTTGCCGAGGTTGCGCAGGTCGTTGTAGGTGTCTTCCAGACTGGCCGGCGGACGCTTCATCACGAACGCGCAGGACTCGGTCAGCTCGTAGACATCGATGCCCAGCGGCTGCAACGTTTGCGGCGTGAGGTCACCGCCCACGCGCATGCCGTAATCCCAACCGGCGAAGAAGAAATCAACGTTGGCGTTGAGCAGGGTTTCCACCGACGGGTACTTGGCCGCCAACTCCGGCAAGCCATCGAGGATGGTCTGCGTCTGCGGCGTGACCGACTTCCAGCCCGTCACACCGCTATACCCGGCCATGCTGGGTTTCAGGCCGAGGGCGAGCATCATCTGGGTCATGTTGATGTCGTGGCTGACCGCGTGTTTCGGCGCTTGCTTGAAGGTCACTTCACGGTTGCAGCTCTGCACGGTCAACGGGTAGTAAGTGGCCTCGGCAAATGCTTGGGCATTGCCCAGTAACAGAGCAGCGCAAAGCAGGGAACGTAACGTCATGGTTGGGTGATCCAGGTGATTCGTGGGTAGCCGTGCAAGGGATGTTCATCGATCAGCGCTTCGACACCGAACACGTCACGCAGCAGTGGGGCGGTCAGGACTTCTTTCGGCGTGCCGCTGGCGACGATGCGCCCGTGATTGATCACGTACAGCCGATCGCAGAAAGCCGCCGCCAGGTTCAGGTCGTGAATGCTCGCCAGGGTGCCGATCTTCAGGCGTTTGACCAGTCGCAGCAGTTCGAGCTGATAACGCGGGTCGAGGTGATTGGTCGGCTCGTCGAGGATCAGCATTTGCGGTTGCTGAGCCAGGGCGCGGGCGAGGATCACGCGCTGTTTTTCACCGCCGGAGAGGGTGGCGAAGGCATGATCCTCGAAGCCTTTCAGACCGACTGATTCGAGGGCCTCGGTTGCGAGTTCTCTGTCCTCCAGGGTGTCGCCGTCGAACAGACCTTTGTGCGGTGTGCGGCCCATGGCGACCACTTCGTCGACGGTCAGGCCGAAGGCGTCGGGGAATTCCTGCAAGACCACGGCGATGCGTTGCGCGCACCAGCGCGATGATTGCTTCCAGACGTTGTGGTGGTCGAGTTTGACCTCGCCGCGCTCGGGTTTGCTGAAGCGCCAGGCACAGCGCAGCAGGCTGGTTTTGCCGCTGCCGTTGGGGCCGATCAGACCGACGAACTCACCGGGGGACACGTGCAAGGTTGCATCGCGCAGTTGGAACTGGTGATGGCAATGGCCGTGGCCCAGGGGTGTCCAGGCGAGGTTTGTGAGGTTCAGCGAGGTCATTGCGTGCTCGAAGTGCGGGTCGTTGCAGCGGGCCGACATTGTAAGGTCAACCGCACTGCAACAGGCATCTCGCTGTATTCAGGATGAAGATGAGGCGGATTCAGACTGGCTGCTCAAGCGCGACAGCAGCACCCGATCCAGCAGCCAAACCACCACCAGCGAAGCGCCCACCAACGGAAACGCCACTGCCAATGCAAACATGATGACCATCGCGGTTTTCCATTTCGGCAGGTCGTGGCGCAACGGCGGAACACCGAATTTTCCTTGTGGACGGCGCTTCCACCAGATCACCACGCCGCTGACCGCACTGAGCAAAATCATCAGGCAGATCAGCAGCACGATGATCTGGTTGAACACGCCGAACATCTTGCCTTCATGCAGCATTACGCCGATTTCAGTGGCGCGGGCGACGGTGCCGTATTGCTCGTAGCGCACGTCGGCGAGGACATCGCCGGTGTACTGATCGACATGCAGCGTGGCGTCGTTACGCGGGTCGTCGGCAAACACGGCGATGGTGAACACGCCGGTGTCTGTGGTCGGGAAGGTGATGCTGTAACCCGGCTCGACCTTGCGTTGCACGGCGATGTTCTGCACGTCTTGCAGGCTGATGGTCGGTGCCGCAGGGCCGGCTTTTGCTCCGTCGTGGGCCATGTGTTCGGCGTGGTCGCCGGACATTGGCATCGGCGTGTTTTCCATGGCCCAGGGCACAGTCTGGCGGGTGGCGCTGTTGAGGCTGCGGGCCTCGACGTCGGACTTGGGCACGTTGTCCCACATCGCTGCCGGGAACACGTTCCAGACCTGCGCGTATTTCTGGCCCCAGAACCCGGTCCAGGTCATGCCGCTGAGCAGCATCACCAGCAGCAACGATGCGCCCCAGAAGCCGGTGACGGCATGCAAATCGCGCCACAGCACCCGACCGCGACTGGTCAGGCGCGGCCACAAAATACCCGCGGCCTGGCCACGCGGCCACCACAGGAACACGCCGGAAACCACCAGCACCACGCCCCAACCGGCGGCCAGTTCGACCAGTCGATCACCAACGGTGCCGATCATCAATTCGCCGTGAATGGCTCGCGCCACCGCTTGCAGATTTTTCTTGGCGTCTTGCTCGCCGAGGATGTCGCCCTGGTACGGATCGACGAATACGTTGAGCTCGGTGCCGCCATTGATCACGACAAACTGAGCGCTGCGCTCGGCGTTGACCGGCGGCAGGTACTGTTTGATCGTGGCTTGTGGATAGGCCTGTTTCACCCGCTTGAGCAGGTCGTCGGCCGGGACGCTGTGATGCCCGGCCGGGACATTCAGCAGGCTGCCGTACATCAACGGGTCGAGTTGCGGCTTGAACAGGTAAATGATGCCGGTCAGGGCCAGCATCACCATGAATGGCGCGACGAACAGACCGGCATAGAAATGCCAGCGCCAGGCCAGGTTGTAGAAATTCGGTTTGGGCTGTTTCATCAGGTGTGCTCCGCTTTGGCATGGATCTTTTAGTTGTTTGTTTGCGGTTGCTGCGCAACCGATCGCGAGCAGGCTCGCTCCCACAGGTTCAACACTGTCCATGTGGGAGCGAGCTTGCTCGCGATGCTTTTAGAAGCTCATGTCCACCTTGGTCCAGAGCGTGCGCCCCGGTTCTTTAATGGCTTGCGGGTCATTGGCCGGGTAGCCGAAACCGGCGTTGCCGGCCAGGTTCAAGTGCTCGGCGTACGCCTTGCCGAACAGGTTGTCGACGCCGGTGCTGACCTTCCAGTTTTTGTTGATCCGGTACGCGCCATTGAGCGAGAACACGCCAAAACCCGGGGTCTTGTCGAAGTCCTTGCCGACCACGTTGCCCTTGTTCTGGTCGATGCGGTTTTGCGCTGCGACCACGCGCCACAAGGCCCCGGCACTCCAGTTGTCTTCGCTGTAGGTCAGGCCGAAACGTGCGTCCAGCGGCGGCATTTGCGGCAGTGCGTTGCCGTCGCTACTGTTTTTGCCCCAGGCGTAGGCCAGGGTCGCATCGGCCTTCCAGTTGCTGGTCAGCTTGTAGGCCGCACCCAATTCGCCGCCCATGATCCGCGCGTCGATGTTCTGTGCTTGCGAGGTCATGCCCATCATTCCGGGCGTGTAGTTGAACAGGATGTAGTCGCGCACCTGCCCGACGTAACCCGAGGCCCAGGCTTCGAGGTCTTCGGTCTTGTATTGCAGGCCGAAGTCGAGCTGGGTGGTTTTTTCAGGCTTGATCGAATCGAAGGCATTCACCGAGCCGGCGGGGCCGGACTTGGGTGAAAACAGCTCCCAGTAATCCGGGAAACGCTGGGTGTGACCGAGGCCGGCATACAGCGTGGTCGGGCTGTCGGCCAGGTCATGCTCATAACGGACGAACCCGCTTGGCAGGGTGTCGGCGCGGGTATCGTCGGCGGTCGGGTTAGGGCGCGCCATCATCCCGGAGCCAGTGGTCTGCCGCAAATCCTTGGCCGAAGCACGGTCCAGTCGCACGCCGGTAATCAGCCGGTCACGGTCGGCGGCGTACCAGGTCAATTCGCTGAACACGCCGTAGTTGTGGAAGTCGGCGTCCTTGTTGCGCGGCAGATCCTTGTAGACGTCGATGCCCATGGCGCTGCGCTGGCGATGTTCGCTGGTCTGCGCATCGATGCCGCTGATCAACTGCACATCGGCCCAACGCCAGGTGGCTTTGATCCGTGCGCCGAGGGTTCGACGGTCGACGTTGGAGGCCATCGGGCCAGCCATCATTCCGGTGCCGGACGGCGTGCGCAGGGTGTAGTTGTCCATCACGTGGTCGGCGTAGTTGTAGTAAACCTGCGCCTCGACCTTGTCCAGCACATCGCCGATGTTCGACTGCTCGAAACGCAGGCCCAGGCTTTCGCGCTTGAACTGCGAACCGTCCATGCCGCGTCCGGCGTAACGCGCTTCGCCATCGCCCTTGCCGGCGGTGAGTTCCAGCAGGGTGTCGGCGTCCGGGGTCCAGCCCACCGCGACGTCGCCATTCCATTTGTCATAGCGCGACGGCACGGTGTCGTTGTTGCCGTCCTGGTAGTCGTCGGCATGCGCGGTGTTGCCGATCACTCGCACGTAACCCAATGGCCCGCCGGCAGCAGCGTCCACCACTTTGTCGAAACGGCCGTTGGAGCCAGCCAGCACGCTGGCGTTCACCCGCGTGCCGAGTTCGCCGAAGCTTTGCGGCTCACGGTCGAAGAGGATGGTCCCGGCCGATGCGCCCGGTCCCCAGAGCACGGTTTGCGGGCCTTTGATGACGGTCAGTTTGTCGTAGGTTTCCGGCGAGATGTACGAGGTCGGTGCGTCCATTCGGCCGGGGCAGGCGCCGAGCAACTGGCCGCCGTTGGTGAGGATGTTCAACCGCGAGCCGAACATGCCGCGCAGCACCGGGTCGCCGTTGGTGCCGCCATTGCGCACCAGGGCGAAGCCCGGGATGGTTTTCAGGTAGTCGCCACCGTCGCTGGCCGGCACCGGTTGGCGCGGGTCTTTGGGGTTGGTGACGATGGTCAGTGGCGAACTCGGCGCGATGGCGGTGATCACCGTCGGGCTCAGTTCTTCACTGTGGCCCGCGTGTTCGTTGGCCAACACCGTGGGTGTCAGCAGTGCGCCGCAAAGGACGGCGGTGGCGTGCCTGAAACGAATACTCGATTCGTTCGGGGCAAAAGAAGCTTGGGCAGCGCTCAAGCGTGTGTCAGCAGAAAACCTGGACATGACAATTTCCATCGAACAGTCGTAAACGACACGGCCGGCAGCCTGCGGCTGTCTTCTAAACCGTGTGAGATCGGAGGTATGTGTTTACGCAGTGATGGGCGGGGCGCGGGTGCGGGCGCCGGGGAAGAAGGTTTGCCGGGCGTGGCCCAGGCGAGGGGAAGGTGTGGTGAAAGTGGTGGCTTTTGGCGTATCGAATGCGGCGAAGGACTGGCCGCCGGTCAGCGCCGGGCAATTGAACAGCAGGCTGCAATAGCCGCATTTTTCCCAGAGCGCGTGATGTGAGGCTTTTGGCGGGCAGTGTTCGGCAGCGGGTTGCGCGCCGTGGTCGGCATGCTCCATCGCCGACATGTCCATGCTCATGTCCATCGACATGTTCATGGTCATCGAGGAGGCGCGTTGATCCATCGGCATCGACTGAGCAATCAGCGGACCGATAAAGATCATCAACATGGCGAACAGGCTGATCCAGCTACCGCGCGTCAGGCTTAACGGCTGACGACGGTGTGCGGATGACCTGGCGCTAAGCGGGCGCATGGGCGTTTTTGCTCAGTCGCTTACTGGGCGTGGACGTGCATCTGCATGCCTTCTGGCGGCGTCTTCTGCACCGAGACATCGACCGTCACGTCACCGGACTTTTCGAAATGCATCGTCAGCGGGAAGCGTTTGCCATCGCTCAGCAGACTGCGATCTTTCAGGTTAACCAGCATCACGTGATAGGCCATCGGCGCAAAGGTGACGTTGCCACCGGCAGGAATGTCGACGCTCGGCACCTGCTGCATTTTCATCAGATCGTTCTGCATCACATGCTCGTGCAGCTGGGCCTCGCCTGCAATCGGCGAGTCGACGCTGAGCAGTCGGTCGGCCGTTTTACCGCTGTTGTGAATCACGAAATACGCCGCGACCGTTGGCGCGTTTGGCGGCAACTCCTGCGACCACGGATGAGCGATTTCCAGCTCCCCGGCCTTGTATTCTTGGGCATTGGCAAAGCAGGCAGGCAGCAGCAACACAGCCAGGACGATGAGTTTGTTCAACATGGCAGTTCTCCAGAGCGATTCAAAACGCAGGTCAATTGCGAGAAGGAATCACACCAGAGGGGAAGCGCGAGGATTAAGACTTGGCCATTGCTGGCGCGGTGTCGGTGTATCGAGAGAGGCATGAGGCAGGCTTCGATTGGCATCGAAACGCGCGAAATACAGTTGCGGCATGTGCCCGGGCAGCGCCACCAGTGGCGCGGAACCTGAACAGCACCAGCAATGTTGCATGTTGGAGTGATTGTCACTCTGCGGGGCTTTCTGTTCGATATCGCCCAGGGAAATCGCCACCATCTTCGTGCCGCTGGCGGAGCAGAAACTGCCCCACAACAACTGCTCGGCAGGCGATTTCGCCGTCTGCGCCATCGCTCCCGTCATCGGCATGGCGAGCATGTTGAACAGCACTGCGAAGCAGGCGATCCAGGCAAATGCGAGCCGTTGTCGGGACATGGGGAAAATCCGGTTGGGTGGGCGATCAGGCGCGGCTATTTAGCCTGATCAGGGCCGATAAGTAAAAAAGCGGCGTGCGGTGTGGTGTCGCAGTGCAATCAGAGAGCGCTGGCGTGCAAGCGCAGACCCAAAGCTTTCATAACCTTCATGATAGTCGCGAATTCCGGATTGCCAGTGCTGCCCAATGCTTTGTACAGACTTTCACGACCCAGGCCTGCATCACGGGCAATCTGTGTCATGCCCTTTGCTCGGGCTATGTCGTTAAGGGCTGCACGTATGAGCACTCCGTCGCCAGCATCCTCTTCAAAACAGGCGTCCAGGTAAGCGGCCATTTCTTCTGGTGTTTTTAGAAATTCGGCGGCATCGAAACGGGTGAATTGTTCGGCCATGATTTACTCCTCATTACCGATGTTTTGCGCCATTTGAATTGCGCGTTTGATGTCTCGTTTTTGAGTCGACTTGTCACCACCCACCAGCAGCAGGTAAACCACTTCACTTCGGCGGGTGAAATACATCCTGTAGCCGGGACCGTAATGCACACGCATTTCATAAACAGTTCCGCCTACCGGTTCGCAATCACCAAAATTTCCATGTTCGGCAGCTCGGAGCCTCGCGATGATCCGAGCCTTGCCAATGGTGTCTCTCAGTAAATCAAGCCAATCGGCAAAAGCTCGGGATCGTTCGAAGTCGATCATGTTTGATCGTATTCCTTGGGATACAGGTTGGCAAGCCGCACTTTCCTCGGGCCGAATTTAGCCGTCCCTTAGGATGCAAGGTTGGTGTGCTTGTTAGGATCAGAGGGCTCGGACTATAGGATTGAAGCCATAGAGTGGATAGCCGGCTCCGTCCGAGAGTGTTGCCGGCAAAGTCGCAAGGTTATGCAAGTCTCAGGAATCGTCTGACACCGATAGGGCTGCCAACACCTCTGTCACCGACCCAAACTCCCGATCAACCCCCGGCAACACCGGCCGCTGCAAAACGATCACCGGTACCCCACGCTCCCGTGCCACTTCCAGTTTCGGCTCGGTTGCGGTGCTGCCGCTGTTCTTGCTGATCAGTACATCAATCTGCCGACGTTCAAACAGTTCACGTTCATCCTCGATCAGAAACGGTCCACGCGCTCCGATCACTTCGCAGCGTTCGTTGCCGGGATAAACGTCCAGGGCACGCAGGGTCCAGAATTGTTCTGGCGGGATTTCATGCAGGTGCTGCAACGGTTCGCGGCCAAGGGTGAACAGCGGTCGCCGGAACGGTTCCAACGCTTCGATCAACTCGGCCCAGTCGCTGACATCTCGCCAGTCATCGCCGGCCTGTGGTTGCCAGGCCGGGCGCCTTAACGCCCAGCATGCAATGCCGCTCAACCGCGCAGCGGTGGCGGCGTTCTGGCTGATTTGTGCGGCGTAGGGGTGGGTGGCGTCCAGCAGCAGATCGATCCCTTCATCCCGAATGAATTGCGCAAGCCCTTCGGCACCGCCGTAACCACCCACGCGAACCAGACAGCTCAGATCTGTCGGCACACGTCCAACACCGGCCAGGCTATAGATGTGTTCCGGCCCCAGGGTCCGGGCGATGGCCAAGGCTTCCGTCACGCCACCGAGCAACAACACGCGCTTCATTGAAAAGCTCCCGCATGGCCGACAATCCCGCCCTGGCGATCGATGGCAAATACTTCAACCTGAACCTGCGCCGGCACCACGCTGCGGGCAAAGTCCAACGCGTGCTGACACACCGCATCTCCGAGCGCGATGCCCGTAGCGCTGGCCATCGCCAACGCCTGCTGACTGGTATTGGCCTCGCGAATCCCTTGCTGCAACGCCTCATCGGCGCCAATCGCCGCCGCCCACTCGGCCAGTTGCGGCAGGTCGATGCTCGAATGTCGACTGTGCAAATCCATGTGCCCGGCCGCCAGTTTACTGATCTTGCCGAAGCCGCCGCACAGGCTGAGTTTATCCACAGGCACTTTGCGCAGATGTTTGAGCACGGCGCCGACGAAGTCGCCCATTTCGATCAGGGCGATTTCCGGCAGGTCGTAGACCCGGCGAATGGTGTCTTCACTGGCGTTGCCGGTGCACGCGGCGATGTGCAGGTAACCGTTGGTTTTGGCGACGTCGATGCCCTGATGGATAGAGGCAATGTACGCCGCGCAGGAAAACGGCCGGACGATGCCGCTGGTGCCGAGAATCGACAAACCGCCGAGAATCCCCAGGCGCGGGTTCATGGTTTTCAAGGCCAGCGCTTCACCGCCCTCTACGTTGACGGTGACCTCGAAGCCGCCGCTGTAGCCGAGTTCGTCGGCCAGCAGGGTCAAGTGATCGGTGATCATCTTGCGCGGCACCGGGTTGATCGCGGGTTCGCCGACGCCGAGCACCAGCCCCGGCCGGGTCACCGTGCCGACGCCACGACCGGCATTGAAGCGAACACCCGGTCGGGCGTTCAGGCGCACGTGGGAGTAGAGCAGGGCTCCGTGGGTCACATCGGGGTCGTCGCCCGCGTCCTTGATCGTCCCGGCCTCGGCGCCGTCATCCATCAACCGACAGAACTCCAGACGCATCTGCACCTGTTTGCCTTTGGGCAATACGATCTGCACCGCATCCGTCGAGGTGCCGCCGAGTAACAGTCGAGCCGCCGCAAGGCAGGTGGCGGTGGCGCAGCTGCCGGTGGTCAGGCCGCTGCGCAACGGTGCGGGTTGTTCGGCGGTTTCGTCACGCATCGAAAGGCTTCGTCACTTCCAGCAAGGTAATCGGCAACGCCTGACGCCAGGTATCGAAGTCTCCCAGCGGTTGGGCTTGAGCGATATGGATCCGCGTCAGCTCGCCGCCGTGCTGCTCGCGCCAAGCCATCAAAGTCATTTCACTTTGTAGCGTGACGGCGTTGGCGATCAGTCGACCGCCGGGCTTGAGTGCGGCCCAGCACGTGTTGAGCACGCCCTCGCGGGTGACACCGCCACCGATGAAAATGGCGTCTGGATCCTCGAGCCCGGCCAAGGCCAGCGGTGCACTGCCGCGAATCAGCTGCAGGCCGGGAACACCGAGGGCATCTCGGTTGTGTTCGATCAACAGCTGCCGCCCTTCATCCGCCTCGATGGCCAGCGCCCGGCAACTGGGGTGGGCGCGCATCCATTCGATGCCGATCGAGCCGCTGCCGGCGCCGACGTCCCACAAGAGTTCACCGGGTATCGGAGCGAGACGCGCGAGCGTGATGGCGCGCACATCGCGTTTGGTCAGTTGGCCGTCGTGCTTGAAGGCTGAATCCGGCAGGCCGGCCATTCGGGAGAGGCGCTGAGTGGTGGGTTCAGCGATGCACTCGATGGCGATCAGGTTCAGATCGGCGATAACAGGATTGTTCCAGTCATTGGCGACACCCTCGATGCGTCGTTCGGCTGTACCGCCCAGATGTTCCAGCACGGTGAGGCGACTCGGCCCGAAACCGCTTTCACGCAACAGTGTCGCGATTGCAGCCGGGCTCTTGCCGTCGTTGCTCAACACCAGCAAGCGGGCACCGCTGAACAACTGCGCATTGAGTGCGGCGATGGGACGGGCAACCACCGAAAGTGTCACCACATCCTGCAACGGCCAGCCCATTCGCGCCGCCGCCAGCGAGCAGGAGGAGGGCGCCGGCAGTATCAGCATTTCATCACTGGACAGCTGCCGGGCCAGGCTTGCGCCTACACCGAAGAACATCGGATCGCCGCTGGCCAGCACGCAGACCGGTTCGCCGCGTAGCGCCAAAACCGGTTCAAGGGAGAAAGGGCTGGGCCACAATTGCCGCTCGCCACGGATGCACACCGGCAGCAAATCCAGTTGCCGCTGACCGCCAATGATCCGCGAAGCGCGCAGCAGAGCGTGTCGGGCGTTTTTGCCCAGGCCCTTGAAGCCGTCTTCGCCGATTCCCACTACTGTCAGCCACGGTGACATCTATAGCCCTCAAATATAGTCCTCAAACGGACTGTTCCGACGGGCAGGCTTTTCATGCCGTCGAACAAAGCAGGCATAATACCGCGCCTTCGCCCGCGAAGCGCCTTTCCCACACAGCCGGTCGCCCCCTTGAACAAACGCCCGATGTCCTTAGCCTTACGCCCCTCGGCCTGTCCGGGGTTGCTGCGTATCGTCCAGGCGCTGGATGGCGGTATCTGCCGGATCAAGTTGAATGGCGGTTTGATCAATTCGGCTCAGGCCGACGCGGTGGCCAGTGCTGCCGAAAGGTTCGCCGGCGGCGTGATCGAGGCGACCAACCGCGCCAACCTGCAAATTCGTGGGATCGGCAGTGAACATGACGCCTTGATCGATTGCTTGATGGCTGCCGGGTTGGGGCCAAGCACCGCCGCTGGCGACGATGTGCGCAATGTGATGCTCAGCCCGAGTGCGGGCATTGATCAGCAGATGCTGTTCGACACGCGCCCGCTGGCCGAACAGATCCTCGTCACGCTGCAAAGCCATGAACGCTTCCACGACCTCAGCGCCAAGTTTGCCGTGCAACTGGATGGCGGCGAAGGTCTGGCGATGCTCGAGCATCCTCATGATCTGTGGTTGTCCGCCACTGAGCGTGAGGGCGAGTTGGTTTTTGCATTCGGTCTCGCGGGGTGTCCCGTGGACTCGCCTGTGGGGGCGGTGTCACTGGCGCAGGGCCACCCGCTGGTGGTCGCGGTGCTGGAGTTGTTTCTTGATCTGGCGCGTCCCGATCAGACACGTATGCGGCATTTGCTGGCTGAGTGCTCGCTCGACGAGTTTCTCGCTCGTCTGGCCGAACGTGTGCCGTTGATGCCCATCACGGGTTGGCAGCGCAAGGTAAGTCCGGGTGTCTTGCACATCGGCGCTCATCCGCAGCGTGACGCTGAGCATGTGTATATCGGCGCGGTGCCGCCGCTGGGTCGCCTCAATCCCGCGATGCTCAGAGGCGTCGCGCAACTGGCACGTGACCAGGGTGACGGCAGCCTGCGTTTCACACCCTGGCAAAGCCTGTTGTTGCCCGGTGTTCATGTCGACACGGCGGCTCAAGTTATCCACAGTCTCGAACAGCTCGGTCTGCGTTGCTCGGTCGACGATGCCTTGGCGCACCTGATCGCCTGCACCGGCTCAGCGGGTTGCGGCAAAGGCCTGGCCGACACCAAGGGCGATGCCCGGCAATTAGCCGCGCTGCTGCAACGTCACGGCCAAACCCTGAATATGCATCTGTCCGGTTGCCCGCGTTCCTGTGCTGCTGCGCACAGTGCGCCGGTTACCTTGCTGGCCGTCAGCCCCGGTCACTACGACCTCTATTTTCGCGATGCAGCGCAGCCGGGTTTCGGCGTGCTGCACACACGCAACCTTACTATTGAAGCGGTCGCAGCCTTGCTCGACGCCCGCTCACGGAGCCCCCTTGATGCTTGATTACATCCGCGACGGTCAGGAGATCTATCGCAACTCCTTCGCGATCATTCGTGCCGAGGCCAACCTCGAGCGTATTCCGGCTGACCTGGAAAAACTCGCGGTCCGTGTGATCCACGCCTGCGGCATGGTCGACGCCATCGACGGGCTGCAATTCTCCGAAGGTGCGGGCAAGGCCGGGCGTGATGCGCTGGCCGCCGGCGCACCGATTCTGTGCGATGCGCGGATGGTCAGCGAAGGCGTGACCCGTACTCGTTTGCCAGCAAACAATGAGGTCATCTGCACCCTGCGCGATGACAGCGTTCCGGAGCTTGCCCGCGAGCTGGGCAACACCCGCTCCGCCGCCGCGCTGGAACTGTGGCGTCCGCACCTGGAAGGCAGTGTGGTGGTGATCGGCAACGCGCCGACCGCGCTGTTTTATCTGTTGGAAATGCTCGATGCCGGCGCGCCGAAACCGGCACTGATCCTCGGCTTCCCGGTGGGCTTCGTCGGCGCCGCCGAATCCAAGGCAGCGCTCGCGGCGGACAGCCGCGGCGTGCCTTTCGTCATCATGCAAGGCCGGCTGGGCGGCAGCGCCATGGCCGCCGCCGCCGTCAATGCCCTCGCCACGGAGATCGAATGATGCAGCAACCTGGACGTTTGATCGGCCTGGGCGTCGGCCCCGGTGATCCGGAGCTGATTACTGTCAAAGCCCTGCGCCTGCTGCGCGAGTCGCCGGTGGTGGCGTACTTCGTCGCCAAGGGCAAAAAGGGCAACGCCTTCGGCATCATCGAAGCGCATTTGCAAGACGCGCAAACGCTGCTGCCGCTGGTCTATCCAGTGACCACCGAAGTGCTTCCGGCACCGCTGTCGTACGAACAAGTCATCAGCGATTTCTACGATGCGGCCGGCGAAGAACTCGCCGCGCACCTGGACGCTGGCCGTGACGTGGCGGTGATCTGCGAAGGCGATCCGTTCTTCTACGGCTCCTACATGTACCTGCACGATCGACTGGCCGAGCGTTATGAAGCCGAAGTTGTGCCGGGTGTCTGCTCGATGCTCGGCGGCGCTTCGGTGCTGGGTGCGCCGCTGGTGTATCGGAATCAGAGTTTGTCAGTGCTGTCGGGTGTGTTGCCCGCCGACGATCTCAAGCGTCGTCTGGCCGATGCCGATGCCGCCGTGATCATGAAGCTGGGGCGCAACTTTCCCAAGGTCCGTCAGGTGCTCGAAGAACTCGGGCTGGCGGAACGTGCGCTGTATGTTGAACGCGCGACCATGGCCAATCAGAAAATCGTCCCGCTGGATCAGGTCGAGCCGATGTCCTCGCCCTACTTCTCGTTGATCATTGTTCCCGGCGAACGGTGGCAAGGCTGATGGCCCGTCCAGTGCCGGCAATTGTCATTCTGGGCAATGGCAGCCTCGCGACTGCGCGCAAGATTGCGCAGCTATACCCTGGCGCATTGATCCATGGTCTGGCCGAACGGGTGGAAGGCGCGGACCGCGTCTATCACGAATTCGGCGCCACCCTGCGTGAGTTCTATCAACAGGACACGCCGATCATCGCCTTATGCGCTGCGGGCATCGTGATCCGAACGCTGGCCCCGCTTTTGTTGGAAAAAGGCGCCGAGCCGCCAGTGCTGGCCGTGGCCGAAGACGGCAGCGCCGTGGTGCCGCTGCTCGGCGGCCTCGGTGGCGTGAACGTCATGGCGCGAGAGATTGCTGCCGGTCTAGAGGTTGCGGCGGCGATCACCACCAGCGGCGAATTGCGCTTCGGCACCTGCCTGCTCAATCCACCCAGCGGTTATGCCCTCGGTGATCTGGAATTGGGCAAGCGCTTCGTCTCGGATTTGCTCGCCGGCCAAAGCGTACGCGTCGAAGGGGCTGCGCCGTGGCTGGCGCAGGCGCAGTTGCCGCAAGATCCTCACGCGCATCTGTCGATCCACGTCGGCCATGCCGAGCGGACACCGGCAGCCAATGAATTGATGATTTACCCGCGCAATGTGTTGGTGGCGGTGAGCAGCGAGGTGACGGATCTGCCAGGCGCCATTCGCGCGGCTCTGCACCAAGCGAAAATCGCCGTGCAATCGGTGGCGTGCCTGTTGGCCAGCGGTCTGGACATGGCCAGTGCGGCGCTGCGCGAAGCGGCACTTGAACTGGGTGTACCTCTGCGGTTTGCGTCGGTCAGCGGCGGCGTTAGCGAGTTGTCCCGCCACACCGTGCCGAACGCTACCATCGTGTCAGCGGATACCAGCATTGCCATCGCGGTGGCCACTCAGCCGCTGGACGCTGCGCAGATCGGCCATGCACGCGGTCGTTTGGCGGTAATCGGTCTGGGCCCTGGCGCCGCCGAACTGATGGTGCCAGCGGTCAAGGCCGAACTGGCCAGGGCCACCGACGTTCTCGGTTACGAAACCTACGTGCGCATGGCCGGGCCGTTCCGCGAAGACCAAGTGCTGCATTGCACTGACAACCGCGAAGAAATGCAGCGTGCCCGCCACGCCTTCGAACTGGCGGCGCAAGGCCGTTCGGTGATTGTGGTTTCATCCGGTGACCCCGGTGTGTTCGCCATGGCGGCAGCGGTGCTTGAAGCGTTGCATGAGTCGAGTGAGCCGAGCTGGCACAGCGTCGATCTGGAAGTCCTTCCGGGTGTTTCCGCGTCACTGGCGACGGCCGCTCAAGCAGGTGCGCCGTTGGGGCATGACTTCTGCGTGATGTCGCTGTCGGACAACCTCAAACCCTGGGCGATCATCGAGAAGCGTCTGGACCTGGCCGCCGAAGCCGATCTGGCGCTGGCCTTCTACAACCCCATCTCCCGCGCGCGGCCATGGCAACTGGGTCAGGCGCTGGAAATCGTCGGACGGCATCGCACTCCGGAAACGGTCGTGGTGTTGGGCCGCGACATTGGCCGTCCTGGTCAGACGCTACGGGTTACCACGCTCGGTGAACTGACCCCCGACCAGGTGGACATGCGCACCATGGTGCTGATCGGTTCCTCCACCACCTGCGTGTTCCCTCGTGCCGAGGGTGGCGAGTGGGTGTATACGCCGCGCTGGTATGGCGAAAAGCCGACCAGTTAAGCCATGGCGGTCAGTTCTGCTGGCCGCCACTGCTCCTCGACCGCGTAAGATTTTTCACTGAAAGACACCGGAAACACGTTCGTACTGAAGTCGCAAGTCGACGTCACGAGCGTCGAATTGTTGTGCCCGCGCATAAGGTTTTTTACTTTCGTTGTTTTCATGTTCTGAAACAGCTGTTAGAGGCCTTAGTCCTTCTTGGTGTGCGCAGATTGTAAGTGTTTATTAGGATGGAAGATTAATAGTTACATTTGATCTGTGGGTTAAGTGTAATTAATTAATTGCTTAAGTGTGTGGTTGAAGTTGTGGTTGTTATCCATTAGTGTTTTTTCGGTCTGGAGAGGGCTGTCCCTATTGGGTGTTTGTTGTTTTCTCAATAGTCTTTGGTTTTTTCTCGAGTGTTTTTCACATTTAATTACGAAGTTGAAATAATGTCCGAATTTATCTGTCGGACGTGCCGCTTCGCGTGTGGATATTTCCTTATTAAACTTATTTGATTGAGAAAGTGGTGGCGCGTTATGAGCTATGTGGATGGCAAGGCGGCAGGCTTCAAGGAACTTGTCGGTCTTTTTAAACTGGTTGAACTTGAGGAGGCACTGCAGGACTTCAATAAAACACCAGAATATGAGGCGATTATTCGGTATTACTTTGCGTGTATTGAAACGCTCAAGCCTGAACGGCAACTGGAGCCGATTGGGTTACTCAAGGACGCCCTGGCAGCGTTGCCCGGGTCTGAAATACGTCGTCGGCGCGCCTCTGAGTTGGAATTGTCGGTCAGTCCCGATGCCAACCAGGTACCCGATCTGACGGAGATCTACAACCGGGTCGAATCGTTTCAAGGGCGTTTGAACAGATATGTCTCGCAGATCATGTCGACGGCAGTGCAAGTGCCCAAAAAACTCCACTTCATCTGGCTGGGGGGAGGCCTCGGGGAGATTCAGCGCGATTATATTCATGTCTGGAATCAGGTCATGGCCAAAGAAGGCTACGAGCTGAATGTCTGGTATGACAGCGATGGACTACTGGTTCATGAAACCAACCGAATCATCGTCGAGGCGGCCAAGGCTGATGTGTTGTCTGGCGAAGGGCAGGGTGTTACCTCCGGCCACGAGTTGGCCGATCTCTATGAAGAGCGAGCCACGGCGTTGAAGCGCCAGATGTACGAACACATCAATCGGGCAATCGCACTTGGCAAGAGTGCCGATGAGGCGCGAATGGACTTGCTGGTTCGCGGTTACGGTCAGGAGGAAAAAAACCTGCGCGCTTTGCGCAATAAAAACGTTCAAGTCATGACCGGCCTCAATGACGAGCACATTCGATTGCGCGATGTTCATGAACTTCCGGCCTTCTCTCGATTGGGAGATTTCTATAACCGTGAAATGTCTTTGCGCGGCAACCTTGCAACGGCCTCGGATATTATGCGGGTGCTAGTGGAACATGGCGAAGGCGGGATCTATAACGACGTGGATTTCTTGCCGCCGCTTGCTCAGGAACTGGCGGGTATTGAAATTAACAAACAAGAGTTCGATGCACGACTCGGCGTTTTGCAGCTGTTGCTTGACCACAATCCTCATTGGATGCCGAGCCGGCAGACTCTGCGCAGTCGCTATACCGACTACACCGGGCGAATACCTGCGGCGCATCGAGATGCCCTGGAGCGGTTTGCCAAAAGTTCGCCAGCGTTAGAGCAGGTGTTTGTTCCGCTCGAGGATTACTCTGTTCGACCCAACAGTTTGCGATTAGCGATGATTGAGGGCCGCGAGTCCAATGCGCTGATTGTTAGCCATCCCGGGTCAGCTGCGCTGGAAGCCATTATCGAGCGCTTTGAAATCCACCTGCGTGTACTGCTGGCAGTTGAACTCCAGGCCAACAAACGAGGAGTCAAATTCTACGATAGAAGTGCCATTTATGAACTGACAGAGGAAGTACTCAGGGAGGAATTCGATATCGTCGATCAACAAGCTAACGAAGATGATTATCGTGCCAGTAGCCTGTGCATGGGGATCGCTGATTATTTCAGTGACGGCATTCGTCCCCAGGCTGAGGGCTCGATATTCTTGACGGGGCCGGGGGCTGTGCGTGCCGGTCTGTTGGACTTCGAGAGCAAAACCCTGACACCTCAGGCAGCCAAGGCGTTTAGAGAGACTGTGAAAGCGCACGCTGGGTTTAACAACGTTACGGAAGAGGAAAGAGATCATTCCTGGAAAGAAAATGCCGAAGACCTTGATACCTGGCTCAACGCAGAAAAGCAGCGCTGGACCGACGGGGTGCTGAAAGCTCGTTACACAGGCAACATGGCACAGTTGCTCAAGTACCAGAGCATTGATTTCGAAGAAGGCTGGCCGGTGATCGAAGGTCGTCATGTGTTGATCACCGACCTGTTGCAGCAACTGGCCGATGATCTCGGTGAGCCGTTTCGCCAGGCGATGAGTCAGCGCCACAACGGCAGCGTGACGTTTGAAAAGCCGTTGTCCCTGAGCTTCGATGATCGGCAAGCGATCATTGCTCAGGATGCCAGCATCCGTCCTCCGGCATCCCTGCCGGACGCAGCGACACAAAACCTGACGGTGGATGAGCTGCTGAGCCAGGTCACCAAAGACCCATTGCTCACCGTAAAACTAAACCCGCTGCAACGTCTGTTGCTGGGTGGGCTATTGGGGGTCAATGCCCTGGATAACCAGCATTTCGATGCCGCCAGTGCAACGCTTGAAAACCTTGCCAATACGATGTCGGAGTTTGGGGTCATCCACCGTTACGGGGCCATTGAACGGGAGCTGTTCAAGCAAAGGCGTCCGGCTTTCCTTGCCGGGTTGACGGGTGCTTCCAACCCGCCCGTAGCCTTGTCCGAAACCAGTGTCGAACTCAAGAAACAGGCACTCGAACGCCCACTGACCCTGGTTGAATGGGGTCATTGGGTCGCCAGAATTCAGCACGTGGCGAAGCTCGAATACCGCGACCGGATCGGCGAACGAATCGGGGAGGTGCTGGAGAGCTTCGA
The DNA here is from genome assembly GCF_059695775.1 of Pseudomonas sp. LBUM1666. NCBI lineage: Bacteria > Pseudomonadati > Pseudomonadota > Gammaproteobacteria > Pseudomonadales > Pseudomonadaceae > Pseudomonas > Pseudomonas sp. LBUM1666. The sequence goes on from NZ_CP166789.1 coordinate 667,888, forward strand.
TCACGGCAGTTTCAAAATGGTGCCACAGGACTTGTTGCTCGAAGGCGCAGGTGATCGGGTTGCCGGACGCTGTTACCCACTGGCGCTGGCTCTGGCGGCAGCGCTCCACAAAGGCAGCAGTGCCGCAAACACCTTGAGAGAACGTTTTTACCTGGCCGTCACCGAGCCTGAGGCTGGGGATTCAAAGGCGTTTGTGAGCATGATCGAGGAGTTGCGTGACGCACCTGTCAATGACATAGGCAAGCCATTGATGCGCTCTGATCTGACTCAGGTCGTAGCGCTTCTGGAAGCAAAAGCGGCCAATACGACCGTGATGCTCAATTCGGACAACCACTCGATGCTGGTGGCGAAAATCTTCGAAGGCGAGCACAGCATTTATTTGCTCTACGACCCGAATTTCGGGGTCTTCGAGTTTGTTACGTCGTTGGCGTTCAACGACGCGTTGACGCATTTTTTTCTGCGTAAACAAATGGCCATGCATTACGCAGCCTTTGGCGATGCGCAACGGCCGACCTTTGATCTGATCGAGCTCGATGGCGCCAAACTGAACAAGATCGTGCTTGCCTCCGGCAGTGAGGTATCAAGCCTGTCCGAGCCAGGTCCTTTGCCTGAACAAGCGCTGTCCAGGGTTCGGCAACGCGTGGCCAGTGCGCGTGGGCGATCACTGGTCAACAATGCGGTGCTGGGCAGTTCATTGCTGGAACTGGACGCGCACTGGTGGAGTGGGCAGATCGCGCAGGCGACTCGGCAGTTGCAGGAGCAACACGGGCTGGCGTCGGATTCTGTTGTGTTGTTCGAGACACTGGAGATAACCCCGACAGGGGAGTACAAAATCAGTCTGGTCGACACCGATTCCGCAAAGACCATTGTGCGTGTGACGACCGATGATCACCGGTTCCTGAGGATTAAAAACTTCCTCTCTGAAACTTTCCACTCATTGGCCGGCCGCCCGCGTGCGGCGGTCAATCCGCCTGATCCGACGGACGCCGGACGCCGGCAGCGTTCATACGCTCAATGCCGGGTTCACTGTACAAGCCTTGATGAACGCGCTACGTCATCACGAACTTGCGGCAAGCGGTGGTGACAATGCGCTGACCACGGCCATTCGCCTGCATGCCTATGTGAACTATGCCCAACTGGCTCATGGCAACGTGGTGGATGTTATTGGTGTGATCAAACTGGTCCGCCAGGCACTGAACGATGAAAAACTGATCGCCCGCACCAGCGCACCGCTAGTGCAAAAGGCCTTGGGGCATATTGCCAATGAAGGCGTCGGCACGGTGTTGGGGTTGGTGAATGTCGGGTTTGATATTTACCAGTTGAGCCATGCCACCAACGACATTGAGAAGGCGCAGTTTGGAACGCAGTTGGCGTTCGATTCCGCGAGTGCGGTGTTGGGCGCCGCCGGTCTGGGTGCGGCACTGGTTGGTGCGGGTACAGTGGCCGCGGTGCTCGGCGGCGCCGGGGTGATTCTGGGTGGGCTGGCAGTGGGCGTTGCTGCGCTGGCCGAAGGCTTTGCCACCATTGCCGAGGAGGCCAAAGAGGTCGGCCTGTTTTTTGAAGGGGTGGAAGAGGCTTATCTGCAAGGCGGCTATCATCTGGACAAGGCGTCGAATGCCTGGTTTGCGCATCCCTTGGCGGTCTTCGCCGACGTGGATTTGCGCGCGGCCACCGTCCATTTCGACAGTCCGAAACTGTTCCCGCTTCGGGATCATTTCGGGGTTCCGGATTTCGATGTGAACTACGCATCTGCCACCAATATTCGCCAGGGCCTGGGTTTACCGGACTCGGCGCGTTTCTCGCCGCAGGCCGGGCAGACGATCGTTCTGCCTTGCACACCCAAGACCTGGTACGGCTATGAATACAAGTTGCTGCCCTTTGTCACGTTTCGTCATGCCCATGGGTTCGATACGGCGCGACGCCTGGAGAAAAAGAATCAACAGGGGCAATGGCAGTTCCTGTTTTCGTTTTACTCGTTTCCCGGTGAGTACGTCGTCCACAAACTGAACCCGGCCTATAAACCCACGAAGTTCAATGTTCGTCTCGATAACGTCGAGCGCTCGCTGGTGGTGTCTGCTCTGCCAAAAATGTGGCATGGCCTGATCACCTACAGGATTGAAGGTGCAGGTGCGCAATGTTCCGTGCTGCTCAATCCGGGTGTGAGCATCGAGCTGGACGCACCGGGCCACACCGCAATGCGTTGGTTGCTGTTAGCTCCCTGGCTGAATGAGGCAGATGTCCGGATAGAACCGGCGGGTCGCCTTGTTTCAAGCACGTTGGATATGACGTTCATTGGTGGTGGCGTACACGATGTGTTGCTCAAGCTGGCGGGTAACAAAATCATGCGCGTTGATCTTGTTGCCCGTCGGCTGGAGGTGGTCGAAGAAGACGCCGATCCGGCGCTCGGGGAACAAGCGCTGCTGGATCATTTCAAGTCACTGGCCCGTGAACATCGTCTGGCCATGCCTTATACCCCGGTTCATGCCTTTGTGGTGCCGTTTGAAAAACCGGACGAACCCAGGACGGTAGTCGCGTATTACGACTCGGCACAGGATCGTTTTCTGTACATCCGCGACCCGAATGTCCTGGTGTCCGATGAGGTGATATTGGGCGCGGTGTTGGAGGGTTCGGCTTACTTCTATCACCCCGAGAGTTTCGATGTCTGGCAGGTCGATGCGATCACCGGGACGCTGGTTCAGCACTATCGTTTGCTTATTAGAGATCGCCTGGCGATTGTCCGCTTCGAGGCTGTGACCAATGGCGGCATTCAGATCGTGCAGCAGCTCACTGGGAAGGACGGCCAGCGCGATGAACTGACCTATGTGATCCATGACCGGGCTGTGTTGCTCAGCTCGATCACCCGCGGTCAGGATCCTGCGTTGCAGGCTGTTTTGGAGGCTGACACGCTGACGGACTGGAAGCAGGTACTGGGCGACTATCACTTGCTGGCAGAGTCCGCCAATAAAGTTAACTGGCGTCCCGGTGCACTGGTTTCGATTTGTTGGCAGATCGATGCAAAGTGGCGGGATCTGGTTTGGGTGCGCAGCAGTGACGGGTTGATTATTCGTGCACCTGCCAGGCGTCACCATGCGCGGGGATGGGCAGACTCGATCAAGGCCTTGAATGATCTTGTGCTCATTGCTCCCGCCGGTGTCGAAGGCGAAGTGTTCGTTACCTACGACAAACTTCACCAACGCCTCATGTGTCAGCAAAGGTCGATGGTGGATGGTCGCGCACAATGGTCGTCCAGCAACATCTCCCCCCCGGGGCTGAAAAATGTTGTCGCCGTTGAGCGGGACTATCTTGTCCTGACCGATTCTGGTTTGTTCTTTAACATTATGCCGGACGGGAATCTGAGACTCGGCGGGCTGACCGAGCACTGGTTCAAGGGCAAAACCCAGTGGTGGTCGGCGCTGGAAACGGTTGCGTTGCAATACCCGGTGCCGAGTTTTGCCATCCTGGGTTTGGCCGGTTTCAAGGGCGGTTTGTGCGCCTGGTACTTGGGTGGTCGGCTGCTGCTCGCTGAAATGGGGCACGGCAAAGAAGTACGGTTGCTGAGTATTACTCCAGACAATCAGGCCACCTGGCTGTTTGATCTTTCAACCGGCAAGATTGTCCGTCAGGGTTTTATCGATCCAGACCACTTGAGCACGGCATTTGCCCAGGGAACGAAACTGTTACTGGCTGAGGCATTGCCAGCCCCGACGCAGGAATGGGCGAGCTGGACCTTTAGCGACGTAACAGTGGAAGGCTCTGGCCTGAGGGCCACGACGCTGGAAGGTGTGGAGGTGGATTTACAACACAACGAACCGGTACGGATTACGGGCGTTAACAGCCGTTGGGTCGCTGCACTGGAAGGAGAATTGAGTGAGGGCCTGGCGGCGCTGGCGAACGAACATCGATGCGCCGATTTTCTGTCCGTCCAAGACCCTGTCTACCAACAATGGTACGTGGTCCGGACCGGACGGTTGATCCGCATTCCGAAGACCGCTATTGCTGCGCAATCCACGCTCGTCGGCACCCGGCATCAAACCAATGTGATGCTGCATGACCGCAGGGATGGTTTTTTGCACACCTATCCGCAAAACAACAGGGTCGGACCGCTCGACTATGTCCAGCGAAACGCCGAAGTACTGGTGGTCGAGGGGTCGAAAACGCGTACGGACCTGCTCCCGTTGATTGCCGATGATGTCAGCATCCTGGTGCTCAAACTGGGTCAAGGTTCAACGACCTGTCGGCTTACCAGAGCCGCGTGGTTGAAACTTGAATCGGTCATTGTCGATTGCCGCCATTCGCTCGACCACTCGCCCTCGGTTCCGGGAAAACTGATCTGGGATATCGTGGTTGCGGATCAGTTGTGGGCGAGCCGGGTCGACGAGCACTTGGTGGTTGTGGATGTGGACAGTGGACACAGTTTGATCTTTCGCGACGTATTCTCGACCGATGTCGTTTTGCAACGGAACGTATTTCTGACGATGAGCGGCTATCAGTCCTTCGCGGTGTCAACACTGGTGAGTGCCCTGGCCAGGAAGGGCAGTACAAACAGTGTGTTACTCAAAGACATTTTGCCCACCGCAATAGTTGAAAAAATAGAAGGTTGAGTTCTGACAGCCACTGACACGTTGAACCTGTTCGATGTGTCAGTGGCTGTCGGCTTTTTTGATGAGTTAGTGCAGGCACTGGCCATCGAAGCGAGGACAGGCAGCTTGCCGCGCTAATGACAAAGGTGGGCGTCACGGAACCAGATAGCCCTTCACCCCGGTAAAGATGATCTGCGCCGCCAATGCGCAGACGAACAACCCCATCAACCGGCTGACGATCTGCAAGCCCTGGTCACCGAGAATCCGCTCGATGCGGTTGGACAGATAAAGCACTACGCCGACCGTAAAACTGGCCAGGGCAATACTGAGAATGGCCATGAGTTTGTCGTCCCAATGAGGCTGACTCACGCCCATCACCAGCAAGGCGCCGATGGTGCCGGGGCCGACCGTCAGGGGAATGGTCAGCGGAACGATGGTCACGTCCTGCTGCACGTTGTCGGTTTGCACCGCCGACTTGCCCTGAGCCATGCCCAGCGCCGAGATAAACAACACACTGCCGGCGCCGATGCGGAACGCGTCCACGGTGATGCCGAAGACACTGAAAATCACCCGCCCGAACAGGTACAGCAAGACGCTGGAGACCAGCGTGGCTGTCGCCACTTTCCAGGCCAGTCGACGTTGTTCCTTGCGCGAATAACCGCGGGTCAAACTGATGAAGCAGGACAATACGAAGAACGGGCTGTAGAGCACCAGCATCTTCAGGTAAACGCTGAACAACACGTGGAGCATGGTACAAGCTCACTGGCGAGGGAAGTCGAGGGGGAGTCTATCAGGCGCTGCGGGGTCTGTCGGCTCAGGACGTTTGAGTCGCTGCGCGGATCTGCTGGTCGCGCTGGGCCACCCAATGCTCGATCAGGTCGCGCAGTTGCGACAGCTCGACCGGTTTGGCCATGTGCCCGTCCATGCCGGCCTGACGCGCGCGCTCTTTGTGCTCGGCAAGGATGTGCGCCGTCAACGCCACCACGGGGGTGCGAGTCCGCTGGTTGCCGACTTCCCATGCACGCAATTGTTGAGTCGCGGAGAAGCCATCGAGGATCGGCATTTCGCAGTCCATCAGGACCAGGTCATAACGCTGGGCTTTCATCGCCTGCAAGGCTTCTTCGCCATTGCTGGCGGTATCCGGTTGCAGGTTGAGCTTGCCTAGCATGCCGCGAATCACCTTGGTCGAGATGCTGTTGTCTTCGGCCACGAGAATGCGGAAATCGCTTGGTACCTTCACCGGTAAGGTAGGACCGGTGGGCAGGTGCTGCGAGATGGAAAGGCCCTTGTTTCGCTGGTTCAGTTCGTCGGCCAACGTCGTCTTGAGCGTGTAACCGGCCACCGGTTTGGCGAGGATGCGTTTGATCCCGGAATTGCGCGCGATGATCTTGCTGGGCGCATTGCTGATGCCGGTGAGCATGATCAGCAGGATGTCGTGGTTCAGGCTCGGGTCTTCCTTGATCTTGGCCGCCAGTTGCATGCCGGTCATGCCGGGCATGTTCTGGTCCAGCAGGACCACGTCGAAGTAATCGCGCAAGTGAGCCTTGGTCCGCAGCAGCGCCAGCGCTTCCTTGCCGGACGCTACGGCACTGACATTCAGGCCCCAGGCGGTGCACTGTTGCACCAGCACTTTGCGACACGTGTCGTTATCGTCCACCACCAATACCCGTGCACCCTGCAGGGGGCCATCAAGGTCAGACGTCGGGTGTTCGAGGCGGTCAGGGTCCAGCGGCAGGGTCAGCCACAAGGTGCTGCCCTGGTTGGCGCCGCTCTTGACCCCGAACTCACCTTGCATCAAGCGAATCAGCTGACGGGCGATCACCAGCCCCAGGTTGCCTCCCAAACGGGTGGCCGAGAGGAAATGCTTGCTGTGCAGTTCGGCGTGCATCAATGCATCGCGCTCTTCGGCGTCCATCGGCTCACCGCTGTCCTGCACGGCAATGCGCAAGCGCGGTTTGGCACTGCGCTCATCGAGCGCGACGACGATCAGGATTTCGCCTTCGTCGGTTTTCTTCAGGGCGTTTTCCAGCAGGCTTAGCAGGGTCTGACGCAGACGCGTCGGGTCACCGCTGATGACGCGTGGCACTTGCGGCTGGATAAAGCTGATCAGCTCGACGTTCTGCTGTTCGGCCTTGGCGCGGAAGATGCTCAGGCAGTCTTCGATCAACGCGTTGAGGTCGAACTGCACATCGTCCAGTTCGATCTGCCCGGATTCGAGCTTGGAGATGTCGAGAATCTCGTTGATCAGTGTCAGCAGTTCGTTGCCGGCACTGTGGATGGTCTGTACATAGTCGCGCTGCTTGACCGAGAGCGGCGTGCCCAGCAGCAGCTCGGTCATGCCCAGCACGCCATTCATTGGGGTGCGGATTTCGTGGCTGATTTTTGCCAGGAATTCGGCCTTGGCGTTGATCTCGGCGTTGCTGGCGGCCAGGTCGCGGCTGACGCTGAAACGGTCTTCGGTGATGCTGCGCTGACGTTCGCTCAAGGCAATGCTCATCAACAGGCCACTGATGCAGATGAACACCAGCAACGTGGTGATCAGGCCTTGAGGCTCCACCAGGGTCAGCCCCAGCAGGGCGGGCAGGATAATCAGCGTACCGGCGTTGAACACCACCATTGCCGCCACGAAAAGACGCGCCGGGCGATAGCCTTTCTGCCAGTGATAGGCGCTGACGAACAACATGGTCAGGCCCGCGAGGGCGACCAGGGCGTAAGTGATGATGTTCAGCGGCAGGGTGTTGACGAACAACAGCAGCAGGCCGCAGACAGTGATGAAGATAATGTCGCCCAGCAGCAACTTGTTCAGCGGGTGCGGGCCGAGCGGGGCGAAGAACCGGTAGGCGAACATCAGACCGCAGGGCGCCGTCAGCAGAAGGGCGAGGTAAGCGCCCGGTGTCTGGGCCGCGTGCCAGTCCGGCAGCCACGGACCGGCCACGTTCAGCAGCAGGACCAGGCTGAGCATCAACAGCCCTTCGCAGCCTGCCAGCCAGAGACTACTGCGTGAACGAGTGTAGGCATAACGAATGAGGTTGTGCAGGATCAGCATTGCGATACAGCCGAACAACAATCCGTAGATCAGCGTCTGATTCTGATTGGCTGCGGTCATGATCGCCGACTGCAGGGTGATGTAAGGCCTCAACTGATGGTCGGAGACCAGTCGCAGGTAAACGTCGAGAGGTTTTTCGTTTTGTGGCAGCGGCAACATGAAGTCGCTGCTGGGCAATGGCCGTTCAGCCTGGGGCTGGCCGGTGCCGGTGTTCAGTTGCTCGATCAGCGTGTCGCCGTCCAGCACATAGAGATTGAGGTGCGACAGGTCGGGAGCGAACACCCGCAGCAACTGTTCATGCTTGCCGGGCGCGAGTCTGAAACGCAGCCATAACGCGCCATCGGGCTCGGCGGCGGTGAGGCGGTCGAGTTCAATGGGGCTGAATTGATTGGTGTAGCGAGCGGAACGGATGTCGCTGAGTTGCAGGTCGCCCTGTTCGTCGAGCAATACCGCCCAGCCACTGCCTTGCGCGGCCTGGGCCGGGAGCATGCAGAGCAAGGTCAGCAGAGTGACGGTGAAACCTATGGCAATCCTGAGCCAGCGCACGGCGAAATCCCTTCGTAGGTTGATGCCAGAATATAACTATGCGCGGCGCCGGAATAGTCAGGCAAGGGCCCGAAGCCCTTGCCTGGCCAAATGGCGCTCTTATTCCTGATTTTCGCCACGCTCGCGGGCAATGGCACGGTAGCCAATGTCCTTGCGATAGAAACAGCCTTCCCAGTCAATTTTGGCCGCCAGCTTGTAAGCCTGCTGCTGGGCGGCATCGACGCTGGCACCCATTGCCGTGGCGCAGAGTACCCGGCCACCGGCCGTCACCACTTGACCGTCCTTGAGTGCAGTACCTGCGTGGAAGACTTTGCCTTCCAGTGCCGCGGCTGCATCGAGGCCGTTGATGGCAACACCTTTGGCATAGTCACCAGGGTAGCCGCCCGCCGCCAGCACGATGCCGACGCTCGGACGCGGATCCCATTGTGCTTCGACCTTGTCCAGGGCTTGCGCCAGCGCCGCTTCGACCAGCAACACCAGGCTCGACTGCAAACGCAGCATCACCGGTTGGGTCTCAGGGTCGCCGAAACGGCAGTTGAATTCGATGACTTTTGGGTTACCAGCCTTGTCGATCATCAGGCCGGCGTACAGGAAACCCGTGTAAACGTTGCCTTCCTCGGCCATGCCGCGCACGGTTGGCCAGATCACCAGATCCATGACGCGCTTGTGCACATCGCTGGTAACCACCGGTGCAGGGGAATAGGCACCCATGCCGCCAGTGTTCGGACCGGTATCGCCGTCGCCGACGCGTTTGTGGTCCTGGCTGGTGGCCATCGGCAGCACATTTTTGCCGTCGACCATGACGATGAAGCTGGCTTCTTCGCCATCCAGGAACTCTTCGATCACTACGCGCGAGCCTGCGTCGCCGAAGGCGTTGCCAGCCAGCATGTCGCGCACGGCGTCTTCGGCTTCGGTTAGCGTCATGGCAACGATCACGCCTTTACCGGCGGCCAGGCCATCGGCCTTGATCACGATCGGTGCGCCTTTTTCACGCAGATAAGCCAGGGCTGGCTCGATCTCGGTGAAGTTCTGGTAGTCGGCCGTCGGGATCTTGTGGCGCGCCAGGAAATCCTTAGTGAAGGCTTTCGAACCTTCCAGCTGAGCAGCGCCAGCGGTTGGACCGAAGCAGTCCAGGCCACGGGAGCGGAACAGATCGACGACGCCGGCGACCAGTGGCACTTCCGGGCCGACGATGGTCAGGGAAACATTCTTCTCGGCGAAGTCTGCAAGCTGTTCAAGTGCCAGCACATCGATAGCGACGTTCTCGCACTTGGCTTCGATGGCGGTGCCGGCGTTACCGGGTGCCACGAAAACTTTCTGCACGCGCGGATCCTGAGCCACTTTCCAGGCCAGGGCGTGTTCACGGCCACCGCTGCCAATGATCAAAACATTCATTTCAAAAACCTCGGATGACGCTAATTCTTGATAACACCGCTGGGGTGCTCTTACTGTGGGAGCGAGCTTGCTCGCGATGGCGGCGGCACATCCAGCATCAATGTGTCTGAAAGGGCGCTATCGCGAGCAAGCTCGCTCCCACAGGGGATCGGTGTATCAGTGACGGAAGTGGCGCATGCCAGTAAAGACCATCGCGATGCCGGCCTCGTCGGCTGCTGCAATCACTTCGTTATCACGCATCGAGCCGCCTGGCTGGATCACCGCAGTGATACCGACCTTGGCCGCGTTGTCGATACCGTCGCGGAACGGGAAGAAGGCATCCGATGCCATGACCGCACCTTGCACTTGCAAACCAGCGTGTTCAGCCTTGATCGCAGCAATACGCGCGGAGTTCACACGGCTCATCTGGCCAGCGCCGACACCGATGGTCTGACGGTTCTTGGCGTAGACGATGGCGTTGGACTTAACGTATTTGGCGACTTTCCAGGCGAAGATCAGGTCGTGGATTTCTTGTTCGGTCGGCGCGCGTTTGGTCACGACTTTCAGGTCGTCGGCGCCGATCATGCCGATATCGCGGCTCTGTACCAGCAGGCCACCGTTGACACGTTTGTAGTCCCAGGCAGCGGCGCGATCAGCCGACCACTCGCCGCAGGCCAGCAGGCGCACGTTGGCTTTTGCCGCGACGATGGCGCGAGCTTCTTCGCTGACAGACGGGGCGATGATCACTTCGACGAACTGACGCTCGACGATGGCCTTGGCCGTTTCAGCATCCAGCTCGCGGTTGAAGGCGATGATGCCGCCGAACGCCGACTCGGTGTCGGTGGCGTAGGCCAGTTCGTAAGCCTGACGGATGCCGCCTTCGGCGTCCGGGCTGACGGCCACGCCGCACGGGTTGGCGTGCTTGACGATCACGCAGGCCGGTTTGACGAAGCTCTTCACGCATTCCAGCGCGGCGTCGGTGTCGGCCACGTTGTTGTACGACAGCTCTTTGCCTTGCAGTTGGGTCGCGGTGGCGATACCAACTTCGGCAGGCTTGGTTTCCACGTAGAACGCCGCGCTCTGGTGCGGGTTCTCGCCGTAGCGCATTTCCTGAGCCTTGACGAACTGGCTGTTGAAAGTGCGCGGGAACTCGCTGCGACCGGAGGTCGAGAGGGTGTCAGCCGCCTGGTTCACGGTGCCCATGTAGTTGGCGATCATGCCGTCATAGGCGGCGGTGTGTTCGAAGGCCTTGAGCATCAGGTCGAAACGCTGAGCGTAGGTCAAGCCGCCGGCCTTGAGGCTTTCAAGGACATTGGCGTAGTCGCTGGCATTCACCACGATGGCCACGTCTTTGTGGTTTTTTGCAGCCGAACGAACCATGGTCGGGCCGCCGATATCGATGTTCTCGATGGCGGTCGGCAGGTCGCAGCCTGGCTTGTTGATGGTGGCTTCGAACGGGTACAGGTTGACCGCTACCAGGTCGATCGGCTTGATGCCGTGCTCATTCATGATGGCGTCGTCGATACCGCGGCGACCGAGGATCCCGCCGTGGATTTTCGGGTGCAGGGTTTTCACCCGACCGTCCATCATTTCTGCGAAACCGGTGTAATCCGCGACTTCCACTGCGGCAACACCGTTGTCGCGCAGCAGCTTGAACGTTCCGCCGGTGGAGAGGATCTCGACGCCCAGGGCTTCAAGCTCTTTGGCGAATTCGAGGATCCCGGTCTTGTCGGAAACGCTGATCAAGGCGCGGCGGATCGGCAGGCGGGTAGTCTGGTCGGTCATTTCAATTTCCATCAAAAGCAAAGGAGTCAGCAAAAAAGGCGACCGTTTTTACGTGGGCGCCTTTCTGGTTTGATTGAATGCTTACAGCAAATCGTACTGCTTGAGTTTCTTGCGCAGCGTGCCTCGGTTCAGCCCGAGCAGCTCGCTGGCCTTGGTCTGGTTGCCCTTGACGTAGTTCATCACGCACTCGAGCAGGGGAGCCTCGACTTCGGAGAGCACCAGGTTGTACACATCCGTGACGGCAGCGCCTTCAAGGTGGGCGAAATAATTGTGCAGCGCCTTCTCGACACTCCCGCGAAGGGTCTGACCTTCTTCGCTAGGCGTATTGAGGTGCTGTTTCAAATTCACGTTGTCGCTCACGGGTGTTGTTCCACTCACTAAAGTCTCGGTCATCATCGTCATGCGGCCACCTCGTCTCCGTCCCCTGTCAGGCTCTTGTAACGTTCGGCGAAGAAGCCCTGAACGTTGGCGCATTGTGCTTCCGTATCTTCCAAACGATTGAAGTGGGCGCGAAACTCCCTGGCGCCCGGCAAGGTTGCGAGATACCAGCCCACATGCTTTCGAGCAATGCGTACGCCCATGACGTCTCCATAGAAGACGTGCAGCGCAGCCAGATGCTCTAGCAGAATGCGTTCCACCTCGATCAGCTCCAGTGCCGGGAGTTTCTCGCCGGTACGCAGAAAATGATCGATCTCACGAAAAATCCATGGCCGCCCCTGGGCGGCCCGGCCTACCAGCAGGCCATCGGCACCGGTCGCATCGAGCACGTACCGGGCCTTCTCTGGCGAATCGATATCGCCATTGGCAAAGACCGGAATCGACACGGCCTGCTTGATCGCGGCGATGGTGTCGTACTCGGCTTCGCCGGTGTACAGATCGGCACGGGTGCGGCCATGGACCGCCAACGCCGTAATGCCTGCCTGCTCGGCGATCTTCGCCACGGTCAGGCCGTTCTTGTTGTCCCGGTCCCAGCCGGTGCGGATCTTCAGGGTCACCGGCACATCAACCGCAGCCACTACGGCCTGCAGGATCTCGGTCACCAATGCTTCATCCTTCAACAGCGCGGACCCGGCGGCCTTGTTGCAGACCTTTTTCGCCGGACAGCCCATGTTGATATCAATAATCTGTGCGCCCAGTTCGACGTTGGCCCGGGCCGCATCCGCCAGCATCTGTGCATCACCACCGGCGATCTGCACCGAGCGGGGCTCGGGATCACCTTCGTGGATCATGCGCATCCGCGATTTGCGGGTGTTCCACAAGCTCATGTCGCTGGTGACCATTTCCGAGACTACAAGTCCTGCGCCCAGTCGCTTGCACAGCTGACGAAAGGGTTGGTCTGTGACCCCCGCCATCGGGGCGAGAATCAAGCCGTTGTGCAATGTGTAAGGACCGATGCGTACCGCCGACATAGGACTTCCCTGTTGTGGGGCCGGATCATGGGAGTTCGAAAAAGGGTTGGCATGATACCCGCTCTCGATGACTGGATAAAGGCTGAATTGAACAAAATCTGAACAGTTATTCTGTTATCGCCAGTGGTTTGGTGTGAGCGGCCGAAGTCAGAAATATGCCGTCAAAGCCGTAACACTGAACCGTTTCACTCGGGCGAATGGAAGCTCAGGCTGTAATTCACCGCTTTGGAGCCTGGATCGAGGATATCCAGTGCGATGTGGATCGGCGTTTGCGGAGGCATTTCCGCCATCCCTTCGAGATCGCCGTTGAGGTACTCGCCGGGTTTGAAGCGACGGCTGGCGATCAGGTGGCCGTTGAGGTCGGCAAAACGCAACTCCAGCAGCGGGAAAGGCTGGGAGAAGGGCGCGCGGTTGTAGATGATCGCGTCGACCACCAGTGCACCGTTGAAGTCCGGGTGACTGCGAACCACCAGATTGCTGCTTTTGATTTTGGCGATGTCGACTTTGGATGGCACGGTGCAGCCGATTTGCGGGCACAGCTGCTGGAACCACGGACGGTACTGGTCCTGGCGCGCCAGCTCGTCGAAATGGTAGGCAATGTACTGACCGGCGAGCGCAGCGGCGCCGAGCAGGACCAGCAGCAGCCAGAAAAATCGGCGACCCCAGGGTGAACGGCGCTTTTTCCAGTCCAGTTGCAGTGGGTCATCGGTCAGGTCTTGCAGGGCTTCGGCGCGGACAGCCGGCTCACGCTTTTTGCGCACAGGTTCGATCGAGGGCAGATCGTCGTCGATGTCGTCGGTTGCCGACAGGCGCTCGTGATGCATCGGTGCGTCGAGTGGGTCGTGCAGGCGCAGCTGTGGCGGCAGAGACTCGTCGTCCGGCTCCACCGGTTCCAGGGACAGCGAAGGTTCGGTGCGCGAGTATTTGCTCGGATCGAGTTCCAGCTCTGGCAAGTCGGTCTCTGCGGTCTGCGCACGATCGGCGGCTGATTCGCTGAACAGGCTGTCGGGCCACGACGCTTCTTCGTGCTCGACGGTATCCCGGCTGGCACTCAGGTTGTCTTCGCGCTGTCGGCCGAATTCCGTGGTCGGCTGGATCTCCCGTTGTTCGAGGCGGGCGAGCTCTTCGTCCAGGTCCAGGCTGTCCAGATCCAGCTCGGCGGCGGTCCATTGCTTTTGGCTGATGGCTCGCGGCTCCGGCGGTTCGACGATGGCCGGGGCAGCCGGCGTGATCGCGTCTTTGTCGGCACGTTGTTCAAGCAGCTGCTTGGCGGCGTTGAACACCTGCAAGCACGAGCCGCAACGAACCACTCCGCGGGCCACGCTCAATTGAGCATGGCTGACACGGAAGCTGGTTTGGCAATGCGGGCACTGAGTGACGAAGCTGTCGGTCATGCGGCGATCCGGTTTATGCAGGCGCTCATTCTAGCGCCGACGGCCAGTGATGCGCACCCAGCCATCGCGATTGGCGATCGGGTCCAGATGAAAGTCCTGGGCGTAAGCCTTGGCGACTTCTTCACCTTGCTCGGCGAGGATGCCTGACAGCGCCAAACGACCACCGGATTTGACCAGACTGGACAATTGCGGCGCCAGGGAAACCAGCGGGCCGGCAAGAATGTTGGCCACCAGCACGTCGGCCTGAACCTGCGGCAGATCTTCCGGCAGATACAGCGGGAAGACTGCTTCGGCAATATTGTTGCGCCCGGCGTTATCGCGGGAGGCTTCCAGGGCTTGCACGTCGATATCGGTACCGACGGCTTCCTTGGCGCCCAGCAGCAGGGCGGCGATGGCCAGAATCCCCGAGCCGCAACCGAAGTCCAATACGTTGCAGTCTTTCAGGTCCTGGCCGTCGAGCCATTCCAGGCACAGCGCGGTAGTCGGGTGTGTGCCGGTGCCGAACGCCAGGCCCGGATCCAGCAGCAAGTTCACGGCGTCAGGCTCTGGCGCGGCGTGCCAGCTTGGAACGATCCACAGGCGCTGGCCGAAACGCATCGGCTGGAAACCGTCCATCCAGCTACGTTCCCAGTCCTGGTCTTCGATGACTTCGCTGTGATGCTCGGGCAGCGGGTTGCCGGTCAGCAACTCAAGGTGGGCCAGTACGGTGGCGGCTTCGGTGCCACCTTCGAACAGGGCCAGCAGGTGCGTGTGCGACCACAGCGGCGTGGTGTTGAGTTCCGGCTCGAAGATCGGTTGATCTTCGGCGTCCATGAAAGTCACCGATACGGCGCCCACTTCAAGGAAAGCGTCTTCGTAGGTTTCGGCTTGTTCTGGGCTGATGGCGAGACGGACTTGCAGCCAAGGCATGGCGGGCACCTTTGAAAAATATTGATTGCAGCCTAGCGGGCTGCGAGAAGCGCGCAAGTTTACGCGAGCGCGGGGCTTTTGTGGGAGCCGCTTGAACTGCATTCACCGCGCAGTTCCTGAATGACACCGAACCTGTGGGAGCGAGCTTGCTCGCGATGGCGGCATGACAGACAACATTAATTTTGAATGTGATGGCCTCATCGCGAGCAAGCTCGCTCCCACAGGGGATGTGTGTTGCCTGATGAAATCTCCAGAAACAACAAAGCCGCTCGAAAGCGGCTTTGTTGGTATGGATCACAGCTTAATGCTTTTCGCCAGCCAGCTTGTGTTCCAGGTAGTGGATGTTGATTCCACCTTTGCAGAAGCCTTCATCACGGACCAGATCGCGGTGCAGCGGGATGTTGGTCTTGATCCCGTCGACAACGATTTCGTCCAGCGCATTGCGCATGCGCGCCAGGGCTTCGTCACGGGTTGCGCCGTAGGTGATCAGCTTGCCAATCAACGAATCGTAGTTCGGCGGAACGGCATAGCCACTGTACAGGTGCGAATCGACGCGAACGCCGTTGCCGCCTGGTGCGTGGAAATGCTTGACCGTGCCTGGGCTCGGCATGAAGGTTTTCGGGTCTTCGGCGTTGATCCGGCATTCCAGTGCATGACCGCGGATAACCACGTCTTCCTGGGTGTACGACAACTTGTTGCCAGCGGCGATGCTGAGCATCTCCTTGACGATGTCGATGCCGGTGACCATTTCCGAAACCGGGTGCTCAACCTGAACGCGGGTGTTCATTTCGATGAAATAGAACGCGCCGTTCTCGTACAGGAACTCGAAAGTACCCGCGCCACGGTAGTTGATGTCGATGCAAGCCTTGACGCAGCGTGCGAGGACTTCAGCCCGTGCCTTCTCGTCGATGCCCGGTGCCGGCGCTTCTTCGAGAACCTTCTGGTGACGACGTTGCAGCGAGCAATCGCGGTCGCCCAGATGGATGGCGTGGCCCTGGCCGTCGGAAAGTACCTGAACTTCCACGTGACGTGGGTTGGTCAGGAATTTTTCCAGATAGACCATCGGGTTGCCGAACGCCGCGCCTGCTTCGGTGCGGGTCAGTTTGGCGAAGGAGATCAGGTCTTCTTCTTTATGCACAACGCGCATGCCGCGACCACCGCCGCCGCCAGCGGCTTTGATGATCACCGGGTAACCGACTTCGCGACCGATGCGCAGAGCGGTTTCTTCGTCTTCAGGCAACGGGCCGTCGGAACCCGGAACGGTTGGAACGCCAGCAGCGATCATGGCGTGCTTGGCCGATACCTTGTCGCCCATCAGGCGAATGGTGTCGGCTTTCGGGCCAATGAACGCGAAGCCGGAGTTCTCGACCTGTTCAGCGAAATCAGCGTTTTCCGCAAGGAAACCGTAGCCTGGGTGAATGGCGGTGGCGCCGGTCACTTCAGCCGCGGCGATGATGGCCGGAATGTGCAGGTAAGAGTGGGCGGCAGAGGCCGGACCGATGCAGACGGATTCGTCTGCCAGGCCCAGGTGCATCAGCTCTTTGTCGGCCTTGGAGTAAACGGCGACAGTCTTGATGCCCATCTCTTTGCAGGCGCGCAGGATCCGCAGGGCGATCTCACCGCGGTTGGCGATCAGAACTTTTTCCAACTTCGCAGTCATCAAAGTCTCTCCGCGGTTCAAACGATGGTGAACAGCGGTTGGTCGTACTCAACCGGCTGGCCGTCTTCGACGAGGATAGATTCGATCACACCGCTGGTTTCAGCTTCGATGTGGTTCATCATCTTCATGGCTTCGACGATGCACAGGGTGTCGCCTTTCTTCACGGTCTGGCCGACTTCAACGAAGGACGGCGAGGATGGCGAAGATTTGCGATAGAAGGTGCCGACCATAGGCGAACGGGCAACGGTGCCGTTCAGCACTGGCGCGGCCGGAGCAGCAGGTGCGGCGGCAGCAACCGGGGCAGCAGCGACAGGCGCAGGCGCCGGAGCATGCATTGGAGCCGGTGCGTAGTACTGCTGAGCCGGGGTCTTGCTGTGACGGCTGATGCGTACGGACTCTTCGCCTTCCTTGATCTCGAGCTCGTCGATGCCGGACTCTTCCAGCAGTTCGATCAGTTTCTTAACTTTACGGATATCCATGAATCATCAACTCCCAAGGGTCGGTCAGGGGCGTATAGCTTGTTGTTCAAGCTGTTCCAGGGCAGCCTCCAGGGCCAGTCGATAACCGCTGGCGCCAAGGCCGCAGATCACTCCCACCGCTACGTCGGAGAAGTAAGAGTGATGGCGGAAAGGTTCGCGTTTGTGCACGTTAGACAAATGCACTTCGATGAATGGGATGCTCACCGCCAGCAGCGCGTCACGTAATGCGACACTTGTGTGCGTAAAAGCTGCTGGGTTGATCAGAATGAAGTCCACACCTTCGCTGCGGGCAGCGTGGATGCGGTCGATCAATTCGTACTCGGCGTTGCTTTGCAGGTGCAGCAAATGGTGGCCGGCTTCACGGGCACGGCGTTCCAGGTCCTGGTTGATCTGCGCCAGTGTCGTAGCGCCGTAGGTGCCCGGTTCACGGGTGCCGAGCATGTTCAGGTTGGGTCCGTGCAGAACCAGTAGCGTCGCCATCTGCTGTTCCTTGTGATCTGTGTGCAATTGTCAGAACCCGGCGACTATGCCGCAAAGCCTTTGTGACTGTCCAGTTCTATGCAATAGCCAGCACGATGGCCGATGTTTGCGCGAAATATGTGACCGGGTTATTAAATCCGGTCATTTGCTTTCGCAACACGTTCGGCGAAGTCGGTGGCGTTGATCTCGCCGATCACTCGCACATCGGCGTGTTCGACGCCGTCCTTGCCGAAAAACATCAGCGCTGGCGGGCCGAACAGTTGGTAGCGGTCGAGCAGGGCGCGTTGCTCGGCGTTGCTGGCGGTGATGTCGAAGCGGATCAGTCGATAGCCTTTGAGGCGTTCGACGACCTTGGCGTCGTTGAGCACCTTATGTTCGATGACTTTGCAACTGATGCACCAGTCGGCGTACCAGTCGAGCAGCAGCGGGGTGCCTGAAGATTTGGCTTCGGCGAGGACGCGGTCCAGGTCTGCCGGGGTATTGATGGTTTGCCAGGCGCTGGTGTTTTGCGGTTGCTCGTTGCCGGCAACCGTGCGCGGCTGGCCAATCGGATTGAGCAGGTCGGTCTGGCCGCTGAATGCTCCGTACCAACACGCCAGCGCGTAGAACAGCAGGAACATCCCCAGCAACTGACCCAGGCGTTTTCTCGGCGGCTTGTAGACGAACTCCAGCGCACCCATGAACAACCCGACGCCACCGGCCAGCAAGCCGATCAGCAGCAACGTGATCTGGCCCGGCAGTACTCGACTGAGCAAACCGATCGCCAGCCCCAGCAACAAAACGCCAATCGCGTTTTTCACATAGATCAGCCAGGGGCCGCTTTTCGGCAGCCAGGCGGCGCCACCAGTGGCGACCAGCAACAGCGGGGCGCCCATGCCAAGGCCGAGCATGAACAATTTCAGACCACCGCCCAATGCATCGCCGCTGGCGCTGATGTACAGCAGCGCGCCGGCCAGCGGCGCCGAGACACAGGGCGACACCAACAGGCTGGAAACCACGCCCAGTACGGCGGCGCCCCACAACGAACCACCCTCGGTGCGACCGGCGATCCGATCCAGCCGACTGCTGATGGCGTGAGGCAGCTTGAGTTCGAAGACGCCAAACATCGCCAAGGCAAACAGCACAAAAAACATCGCGAACGGCACCAGCACCCAAGCCGATTGCAGCCGCGCCTGAAGATTGAGTTGTGCGCCGAACATCCCCATCAACGCCCCGAGCAGGGCGAAGCAGGCGGCCATTGGCAGCACATAAGCGAGGGACAGATTGAAGCCGCGCAAACCACCCACCTGACCACGCAACACTACGCCGGACAGGATCGGCAGCATCGGCAGCACGCACGGTGTGAACGTCAGGCCTATGCCTGCGAGGAAGAACAGCGCCAGTTCGCGCCAGCTCCAGGTCGGGGTCGCGCCTGCGCTGCCATCAATACTCAGGCGCTCTGTTTCGGGTGGATAGCACAAGCCTTTGTCGGCGCAACCCTGGTATGTAACCACCAAGGTGAAGGCGCGTTGATCGGTGCGCGGCAGTTCTACATCGAGAACCCCGTGGTAGACCTCGACATCGCCGAAATACTCATCGTGCTTCTGTTCGCCCTTGGGCAGTTGCGCGGCGCCCAGGCCAACATCGGCCGGATCAGCGCGAAACTGAAAGCGATGGCGATAGAGGTAGTAGCCCTCGGTGGCGACGAAACGCAGTTTGACCGATTGCGGTGTGCTTTCTACCAGGCTCAGCTGAAAGGCTTCGCGTACCGGCAGAAAGTCGGCGCTGTTGTTGATCGAGCCCAACGTCGAACTGGGCCGACTGTCCAGCAAGCCGGCGGCGGTGGCCGGCAGGGCGAGCACTAAAAACAACAGGCAGAGCAAACGGCGCATGACAATCTCGCGTATCGAAAGTGAGGGCATGATAGCGGACAGCGGTCGGGTGTGCAGGGCGGGGAGTTTTGCGGTGACTGTTCTGGCGCCATCGTCGCATCGCCGCCCGGAGCAAGCTCGCTCCCACAGGGGTACGCATTCCATTGTGGGAGCGAGCTTGCTCGCGATGGCGGTCTGTCAGACGCGGAAGGCTTGGACGGCAGTATGCAGCCGTCCACCCAGCACCAACAAATGTTCCCCTTGCTCACGTCCCTGGCCAATGCGCAGCAAATTATCCCCACCCAATTGGTGAATCCGCTCACTGTGATCGCGGATTTCGCTGACAGCGCCGCTCTGCTGGGCGGTGACATCGGCGATGCGCACGGCAGTATCGGAAATGGTCTGGATCGCGCCGACGATTTTATCCAGCGCACCGTCAGCCGCCTGAGCCTGATTGGCAGTGGCTTCGGCGTGTTCGACCTGGGCGCGCATGCCTTCCACCGATTGTCGCGCCGCGGTTTGCAAACCGGCGATTAACGTCTGGATCTCTGCTGTGGCGCCAGCGGTGCGTTGCGCCAGTGAGCGAACTTCTTCGGCCACCACCGCAAACCCTCGACCCATTTCCCCGGCACGGGCCGCTTCGATGGCGGCGTTCAGGGCCAGCAGGTTGGTCTGGTCGGCAATCGAACGGATCACGGTCAACACGCCGCCAATGGTGGCCGACTCCTCGGCCAGGTGTTCGATCATTTGTGCGTTGCCCTGCACTTCACCCACCAGCGCATGCAGTCCGGTGAGGCTCAGGCCGATGACTTTCTGCCCGTGCTCCACCGCCAGCCCGGCATGGCGGCTGGCGTCGGCCGCCTGGCTGGCATCGCCGGCAACCTGTTGAATGGTCGCTTCCAGCTCGCCGAGGGAATCGCGGATCAGCGCCGTGTCACCGGCCTGATGTTCGGCGCCGCTGTGCAGGTCATTGCTCAGCTCGGCCAGGGTTCGGCTGCTGCCGGCGACCTGCTCGGCGTTGAGGCGAATGGTCCCGACCAGGTCGACCAGATAGGCGCGCAAGCGATTGAGCGAAGCTTGAATGTCATGCAGTTCGCGATTGGTCGCGCCCAATTCAATGTCCCGGCTGAAGTCGCCCTCGGCCCAGGTCGAGAGGGCCGGGGCGAGGTTGGTCAGCGTCCGGGCCAATTTCCGTTGCAAGGTGTCGATCAGCAAAGCAATCAGCAGAATCAGGCCGATCATCACGCCTTGCATCAGCCGCACTTCGCCCTGGATCTGTCCGTGCTGGGCGCGAACCACCGGTTCCAGTCCGGCAATGGCCTGCTGCACGGCGGCGATTTTCAGGTGAGTGGCGGCGCTGAGGTCGGTACGTTTCTGGATCTGGTCGCGTGTGCGCGCCAGTTCGGCTGGGTAGCGAGTCAGGAGGCTGTTCAGTTCACGCTTGAGGCCCACGCCAGTATCCTCGGCGATGGCCTTTTCGGTGTTCTCCAGGCCCATCATTGCCGCGAAATCATCCGTGTTCGATTCACTTTTGCTCGTCACGCCCAGTAGCGGCAAGGCGTCCAAAAGCTCAGCCTGAGTGCGGATGTTGCTGACTTCACGCTCGACATCGGCAGCCAATTCGCTGCGCCCGCTGCTGACCAGTTTGTCCCGGGCCAGAGACAATTTGCCCAAGTGCTGGGAGGCGGCGAGCAACGGCGTCAGATACGCCGCGTTAGCGCTGGCGTATTGGCTGAGCTGATCGAGGCTGGCGCCGAGTTCGCGTTCGGCCTGAAGCAGCAGCGCTTGCGGATCGCCCGCGAGTTTGCCGGCGGCCAGCAGGTCGGTTTTGCTGAATTCTTCGAGGTTCGACAGGCTCGGACGCAAGGTGTCGGCCAAGGCCGGCGGCAACTCACCGAGCTCCTTTTGCACGCCGTCGATGGCCTGACTGGCACTGCTCAGGCGCAGGGCATCGCCGCTGGCGAGGTAGTCCTCGATGTTGCGCGCGACTTCATTTTGAAATTGCTGGGACAGGCCCAGGTAACGCTCCATCAATAGATACGGGCGCTCCAGGGCTTTTTGCGACCACCAAAGCGTGGCGCCAAGGGCCACGCACACGGCGACTAAAAGGAGGGTGTTGAGATTGGTCAGCAGCTTCAGGCGCATCGCGGGTCTACCAGCGGCAGAATGGTAAGCGCCTGAATTTATTGCGTTTGTGTTACAGGGTTATGACCGAATGGGTCGATTCCGATGAAAAGGTGGCACTTTGCTTTGGCGTCCGCGCAGCCTGCACGCGGTTGCGTCCGGCGTCCTTCGCGCGGTACAGCGCTTCGTCTGCCTGGCTGGCCATCATCAGGCTGTCGGAGTGTTCACACAGTTCCACCACGCCTGCGCTGAATGTGCAGGACAGGTCCTGCGGTTGAGCCGGGTAGTGAATCTCGGCAAAACGTCGACGGATTTCGTCGAGCACTTTGTGGGCCGATTCGAGATCGGTGTCCGGCATGACGATCGCGAACTCTTCACCGCCGTAACGGCCGATGAAGTCGGTCTTGCGCAAGCGTTGCTTGAGAAACAGCGCCAGGCTCTTGATCACCCGATCGCCCATGGGGTGGCCGTGGCTGTCGTTGACCCGTTTGAAGTGGTCGATGTCGAGCATCGCAAAGCTCAAACGCTTGTTCTCGCGACGGGCGCGGAACGAACAGTCTTCGAGCAATTGCAGAATGTGCGTGTGGTTGTACAGCCCGGTGAGGCTGTCGCGGACCATCCGCGCTTTCAGATTGCGTGCCCGCGCCGCGCGGTTGCGCACGGTGGTGATCAGGTGCCGGGGCTTGATCGGTTTGGTCAGGAAGTCGTCGCCGCCCTCGCTCATGGCATCGAGCTGCTTGTCCAGATCGTCTTCGGCCGACAGGTAAATGATCGGCACGCTGACATAACGGTCGTTGTGGCGGATCACTTTGGCCAGTTCAGTACCGGTGCAGGCCGGCATGTACATGTCGAGGATGATCAGGTCTGGCTGGAAGTCCGCCAGCTCGGCCATGGCCTGGATCGGCTCGATCAAGGTCCGCGTGACGATCCCGGCGCTATTGAGCAGACGCTCGGTGTGCAAGGCCTGGGCGCGGGAATCGTCGATGATCAGCACTTTATAAGGTTCGTACTGGGCGACGCAGGTCAGGACTTCGATTTTCTCCAGCAGGCTCGAGGCTTCGAGGGTGCCGGTCAGGAATTCCTGGCCACCGGCACGCACGGCGGCGAGGCGGGTCGGGGTATCGGTTTCGTGCAGGCTGAAGAACAACAGCGGTAATTGATGATCGAGGCCTTCCTGGGCTTCGGCAGCCAGTTTCAGACCGATGCCGGCGCCACTGAAGTCCACGTCCATGACGATTGCCGCGGGCAAGCGCTCGACCATCGAAGAGCGGAACGCTGCAACGCTGTCGAGGGCTTGAGCACTGAGCCCAAAAAATTCCAGCTGCTTGGCCAGGCGCTCGGCGCGGTCGTAATCCTGCAGCATCACGTAGATCGGCTTGCGCAGCGGCGGCAGGAAGGTCTGGTCCAACTGATCGCCATGGCGCAAGCCGGTGCGTGACAGGCGCTGCATCAACCGATTGAGGTCAGTGATCAGTCCGCTGCTCAGGCGTCCGCGATTGGCGTCGACCGCCTCCAGCGACTGACCGATATGGCGCGCGAGCTGGGAGTGTTCAGGTTGTTCGAAGCGTTCGGCGAAACGCAGCAGGCGCAGGTTGGCCTCGCTCAGTTCCGATAAGTCGGTGGTGGACCACTCGCTGCGTTGCAGGCGCTGCCATATCTCAAGAATTTGACGTGCCTGATGAATTACCCGCTGGGCAAAGTGGTGCTTGAGGCGCTCACGGCTGGGGTCTTCTGGCTCGGTCATATCCTGACTACTAGTTAGGGTGCATGCTGAGATCGACTGGTGGCTCTATGCTAGCACCTCTTTTCCATCACATGAGTGTCGTACGTCAATTAACTGCAAAGCGACCTTATTCAGTTACTGACCGACTGGTCGCATAGGATCGAAGCTGTGCTTCATTTATAGTGGCCGTCGATCGTGGTCATTGTGCGGGTAGTGTTTACGCAGGATTTAATGCGCGGCAAACGAGGCACGATGAGATAGGGTTGTGGTCGAACCGATGAACTCAAGTGATTGAAAGGATATCGCCATGCTGGACTGGAAGAATCGCGCGGGCAGCGCCCCTGAACGTGCCGCTGAACCGAAATCGGCCACCCGCAGTTACTTGGGTGGCCTGTTGTTCAGCCGGGCGCTGGCCACTCTGATTGGCCTGTACTTGCTGGTGGCTATTGCGCTGGGCTGGTACTGGAGCCAGGAACCTGCGCTGTTCCCGGTTCAGCAGAATGCCCAGATGGCCGCCGAGAAAGAAGGCAAGCAAATGGTCATCGGCTACACCACGGTCGAAACCCTCAAGACCGTCGCCGGTACTTTGCTGACCAAACCGGGTGGCTATATTTCCAACGACCGTTTCCCGCCGGGCCTGTGGATGGATAACACGCCGAGCTGGGAATATGGCGTGCTGGTCCAGGTCCGTGACTTGACGCGTGCCTTGCGTAAAGACTTCGCCCGCTCGCAATCGCAATCTGCCGAAGACTCCGATCTGGCCAAGGCCGAGCCGCGTTTCAACTTCGACAACAAAAGCTGGGTGCTGCCATCCAGTGAGTCCGAGTACCAGGAAGGCATGAATTCCCTGAGCCGTTATCAGGCGCGCCTGTCCGATCCGTCGCAGAAAAACGCGCTGTTCTACGCCCGTGCCGACAACCTGAACAACTGGCTGGGCGATGTCGGCACCCGTCTGGGTTCGCTGTCGCAACGGCTGTCGGCCAGCGTTGGCCGGGTCAAGCTCAACACCTCGCTGAAAACCGAAGTCGTCGCCCCGGGTCAGGTGCCGCAGGTTGACGAAGAAATCGTCGAAACCCCGTGGATGCAGATCGACAACGTGTTCTATGAAGCTCGCGGTCAGGCGTGGGCCTTGTCCCATCTGCTGCGCGCCATCGAAGTCGACTTCGCCGATGTGCTGGCCAAGAAGAACGCCACGGTCAGCGTGCGCCAGATCATTCGTGAACTGGAAGCTTCGCAGGAACCGGTCTGGAGTCCTATGATCCTTAATGGCAGCGGCTTCGGGGTGCTGGCCAACCACTCGCTGGTCATGGCCAACTACATCTCCCGGGCCAATGCCGCAGTGATCGATTTGCGTCAATTGCTCAATCAGGGCTGAGTCATGGTCGATAACGCCAGAGAGGTCGCGCACCGCGCGGCCTCGGATGCCGAACAGATCGCCTGGGTCGACGAGCAGGACAACCTGCTCGGCGCCCTGGTCCGCTCCGACCTGCGCGAGCGCGGGCTGATCGGGCGTGGCACTTACATCATGCTGTTCAATTCCGCCGGTGAACTCTGCGTGCATCGACGTACGCTGAGCAAAGCCATTTATCCAGGTTTCTGGGACGTGGCGGCGGGGGGCATGGTGCTGGCGACCGAAACCTACGCCGAATCGGCTGCCCGCGAGCTGGAAGAAGAGCTGGGCGTAAGCGGCGTGGAACTGGCCGCCCATGATCACTTTTTCTTCGAAGACACCGGCAATCGGCTCTGGTGTTCGGCGTTTTCGGCGGTGTGGGACGGTCCATTGATCCTGCAACCGGAAGAAGTCCTTGAAGCGCGCTTTATTCCCGTTGATCAAGTCCTGCTGGAAATCCAGCAAAAGCCTTATTGCCCGGACTCTCTGGCCGCATTGAAGCGCTATCTTCGGGCCCGTGGGTCGGACGTCGCAAAAGAGGCATAAATTGGCGCCGATTGGCTCTTAGCAAGTCGGCTTTTTGCCGTTACACTGCGCGACCTTTTCAAGCTGAACCGGCATTGCCTGGCTCAGTAGCGCTGCCCCTGCCTGAGTGGGGCTTCGCGGTCGATAGCCCCAAGTGCTACGACCAGTCTTTGTCCTCCCAAGAGGATTGCCGGTGGCCAAAAAAGCCGCATCCTTCGCCGCCCTTGGTGGCCTGGTATTTTCCACCGACGCAGGTCGTCATTGCCCGGATTGCAGTCAACCGGTGGATGCCTGCATCTGCAAACAGACCGTTATCCCGGCCGGCGACGGCATCGCTCGCGTGCGTCGCGAAAGCAAGGGGCGTGGCGGCAAGACGGTGACCACCATCACCGGCGTGCCGTTGGCCGAAGACGCACTCAAGGACCTGGCAACCACGTTGAAGAAACGTTGCGGGACCGGTGGTGCGTTGAAAGACGGAATCATTGAAATTCAGGGCGATCATGTCGAGCTACTCTTGGCCGAGCTGATCAAACACGGTTTCAAAGCGAAGAAGTCCGGCGGCTAGCAGCCTCTGTGAAAACCACCCTCGGCTTGATCCAGTCCTGATCCGACTCAGGTTTGGCGTCGTCTACATGGTTTTCACAGAGCCTGTTCTGACCGGTTTCTAAACTCACTGCGGTCAGCGAGGTCTATCCCCTCGTTGACGAACCGTCATTTTCATTCTTTAGACTGCGCCGGCCTGAACCCAGGCGACGCTCTATGACTTCTTTATAGGGGACTTCAATGTCCGTACGACGCACACGCAAAGACGATGGCAGCCAATGGACAGTTGCGGACAGCCGCAGTGTTTACGGGATTCGCCATTGGGGGGCCGGGTACTTCGCGATCAATGACGCCGGTCGCGTCGAAGTTCGTCCGAACGGTCCGACCAGTTCGCCTATCGACCTCTTCGAGCAAGTTGATCAGTTGCGTAAAAGCGGCCTGTCCTTGCCGTTGCTGGTGCGTTTCCCTGACATTCTGCAAGACCGCGTGCGTCAGCTGACCGGCGCGTTCGACGCCAACATCGAGCGTCTGGAATACCAGAGCAAGTACACTGCGCTGTACCCGATCAAGGTGAACCAGCAGGAAGCGGTGATCGAGAACATCATTGCGACCCAAGACGTGTCCATTGGTCTTGAAGCCGGCTCCAAGCCTGAGCTGCTGGCCGTGCTGGCCCTGGCGCCGAAGGGCGGCACCATCGTCTGCAACGGCTACAAGGATCGCGAATTCATTCGTCTGGCGCTGATGGGCCAAAAGCTCGGCCACAACGTGTTCATCGTGATCGAGAAAGAATCCGAAGTTGAGCTGGTGATCGAAGAAGCCGCCTCGCTCAAGGTCAAACCACAGGTTGGCCTGCGCGTGCGTCTGTCGTCCCTGGCGTCGAGCAAGTGGGCCGACACCGGTGGCGAGAAATCCAAGTTCGGTCTGTCGGCGGCGCAACTGCTGTCGGTGGTCGAGCGTTTCCGCGCGGCTGGCCTGGATCAGGGCATTCGCTTGTTGCACTTCCACATGGGCTCGCAGATCGCCAACCTGGCGGACTACCAGCACGGCTTCAAGGAAGCGATTCGTTATTATGGCGAACTGCGCAACCTCGGCCTGCCGGTAGATCACATCGACGTCGGCGGCGGTTTGGGCGTGGACTACGACGGTACGCACTCGCGTAACGCCAGCTCGATCAACTACGACATGGACGATTACGCCGGTGTTGTGGTCGGGATGCTCAAGGAATTCTGCGACGCGCAGAACCTGCCGCACCCGAACATCTTCTCCGAAAGCGGCCGTTCCCTGACCGCTCACCACGCCATGCTGGTGGTGCAAGTGACCGACGTCGAGAAGCACAACGACGACGTGCCGCAGATCGACAACAAGGAAGAACTGCCGGAAACCGTGCAGTGGCTGGTTGACCTGCTGGGCCCGACCGACATCGAGATGGTCACCGAAACCTACTGGCGCGCCACTCACTACATGAGCGACATCGCGACCCAGTACGCCGATGGCAAGCTGACCCTGGCCGAGAAAGCCCTGGCCGAGCAATGCTACTTCGCGGTGTGCCGTCGCCTGCACAACTCGTTGAAGGCTCGTCAGCGTTCGCACCGTCAGGTGCTCGACGAACTCAACGACAAGCTGGCCGACAAGTACATCTGCAACTTCTCGGTATTCCAGAGCCTGCCGGACACTTGGGCCATCGGCCAGGTCCTGCCGATCCTGCCGCTGCACCGTCTCGACGAAGAGCCGCTGCGCCGTGCGGTGCTGCAAGATCTGACTTGCGACTCCGACGGCAAGATCAAGCAATACGTCGACGAGCAGAGCATCGAAACCAGCCTGCCGGTTCACGGTTTGAATGACGGTGAAGACTACCTGCTGGGTATCTTCCTGGTCGGCGCGTACCAGGAAATTCTCGGCGACATGCACAACCTGTTCGGTGACACCGACTCGGTGAACATCTACCAGAATGCAGACGGCAGCGTGTACCACGCGGGTATCGAAACCCACGACACTATTGAAGACATGCTGCGTTACGTGCACTTGTCGCCGGAAGAGCTGATGACCCACTACCGCGACAAATGCGCCAGTGCGCGCATCACCGCGGCTGAGCGTACCCAGTTCCTCGACGCTCTGCGTCTGGGTCTGACCCGTTCCTCTTACCTGTCTTCTTGAGGTAAGGCTCCGCTCACATCAGGTTGTCTGAAAATGTTCCGCACGTAGCGGAAATTTCAGATGACTTGGTGGGATGCCTCTCTGATTTCAAGCGAAATGACTTACATTCTTGGCCATCCAAGCGATGTGGTCTTCTTTTCGCGTAGGTCATTTCCTAAGTTGTACTTCGGCACTCTACTCGGCCAACTCTCTCGGAGAGAATCCCCGGCCGCCCCTCCTGTAGAGAATCGCCGATGTTCGATCCAGTCAACGAGCCGTCATTTCGTCTGGATGTAGAGGGTTTGCCCGACCCCTTTGAGGTCTTGGCCTTTACCGGTAGAGAAGCTATCAGCGAGCCTTTTGTGTTCGATGTGGATCTGCTGATCGATGACCCGACACTCGACCTTGCAAGCCTGCTGTACCGTCCGGCCTTTTTGCATGTCGGGCCTGCGGGAAACGGCTTCCACGGACAATTGCATGAACTCGTCCAGCGTGACCATGACTTGGCTGTCAGGCTCTGTCGCGTGCGTCTGGGGCCGAAGCTGGCGTGCCTTTCCTTGCGCTTCAGTCAACGAATTTTCAGCGCGCGCTCGGTGCCGCAAATCCTCAGTCAGGTGCTCAAGGAGCACGGTATTGCCGGCAAGAGCCGACGCTTTGAGCTGAGTGGCGATTACCCGGCCCGTGAATTCTGTACGCAGTACCGGGAATCAGACCTGCAATTTATCCAGCGTCTGTGTGCCCAGGAACGGCTTCACTACCATTTCGAACACGGCGAGCGCGGGCATTGCGTGGTTTTCGGTGATGGTCAGGGGCACTTTCATTTCGGTGAGCGCGCGGTCTTCCAGGTCGAGAGCGAGCAATCGGCCGTGCGTCAGTTCAAGCTTCTGGGTTGCGCTGATACAGCCCGAGAGGGGCAACGAACCGCGCCGATTGCCGAAGGCCGCACGGACCTGACGGCGCTGCGCAGCGGTCAGTTGATGCCGCTGTCCGGTCATCCGATTGCCGACTGGAATCATCTCTGGCTGCTGACCCATGTGGAGCATCAGGGCAGCCAGGATTCAACGGCGTCCTACAGCAACCAGATCCGCGCGATTCACTGGCAGGTGCCTTTTGTAGCGCCTCATTGCGCAGTGAAACCCAGGATGCACAGCCTGCAACGGGCCTGGGTGGTCAACATTGATGAGTCATGCCCCGATCCGTCCAGACCGGTTGCCGTGCAATTTGACTGGCTCTATCAGGGCGAGGGCGCGGTGCCCAGCCACTGTTGGCTACCGTTGGCCGCTGAACTGGGCGACGCTGCAGTCACGCAGTTGAGTGAGGGGGCCGAGGTGGTGGTGAGTTTTATCGAGGGGGATCCGGATCAGCCGCTGATTACCGGGTTTCTTCACGTCCCTTCGTCCGTTGAAGAGGCTGAGGAGGTCGGCCCGCCGCGCACATCCACGACAGATGATGTCGAGGGCTTGCTGGCGCTTCTGCAATCGAGCGAACCATTGATGTTGCTATGTCTGCTGCCCGGTGGCGGCAGTTTCAACCATTGCACGCAGGCCCTCTGCACCTGCCGGGCGGCGAAGCGGTTTGGCCAGAGCGGTGCGGCATGATCGTCGCGACCCCGCAATGGCTATTGCTGGATGTGCCGGGTGCGCCGCAGGCGGGGGCGATGCTGCAACAGCAATTTGCGCATGCCCGGTGGTTCTGGTTGTTCGAAGGCACTGAGTGGCATGCGTTGCGTGAACACGGCCCGGCCCTGATCGACCTTCGGACTTGCCCTGTGCTGGCCGGGTTGTGCCACAGCGAAGTGCCCCTCTTGCGTGGCTTGCTGATGGCCAGCGAGGCGTCGTCGTCCCAGTTGCTGGAGCATTTGCGCCGCATGCTCACGGTCACTGTAGGTCTGCATCACAGAGCCTTGTTGAGTTACTACAACCCACACACGGCCAGTTACTTGTTCGATGCCTGCGATGCGCAGGAGCTGAGTCGCTGGCTGGGTCCTATCAGCCATTTGCGCTGGTTCGGCGGGACGTGGGCCGACCGCGCGATTGGCAGTCAGGGCTGGCAGCAGTTGGTCAATCCGGGGCTTGCCGTCAGCCCTTTGGCGGTTGAAGAAAACCTCAGCCCTCGTCAGCAGGAAAATCTGCAAACGTGCCTGCTGGAGCAGCATGCCTGGCACTGGAGCCGGTCCACCGGGACTGACTACAACACGCTGTGGTCCCACGTGCAGGAAGGGCTGGCGCTGGATTTTACCGAGCGCCCGGTACTCGATGACTGGTTATGGCTACGCTTGCAGTACCCCGGCGCTTTGCCTGGGAACGCATTGCCGGGACTCACCCAGCAGGAGCGTCTCGATAGCCTGCGCAATCGGTGGCAGAGCGATCAACCCTGAACACACCGGTGGTCTGGTACGTAAACTGCGCGAGGCGGTCGTGCCGGCGCTGGATGTGGTCACGGCCTTCGTCAAAATCACGCCGACTCAGTGAGCTTTGCCTGCGAACCAGCCGTCGTTTTTGTGCAGGTACCAGGCGAACGCGCCGAGGGTCAGGCTGCGCAGAAACATGAACAGCAGAAAGGTTATCCACAGTCCATGGTTGCCCAAACCTTGCAGCGCCCAAGCGAACGGCAGCAACAAAACTACCGTCAGCAGCATGCCGTTGCGCATTTCCCGGGCGCGGGTGGCGCCGATAAACAGCCCGTCGAGCAGATAACTCCCGACCGCGATCAGCGGCAGCGCGGCGAGGTAGGGCAGGTAAATGAACGCCGTGTCGCGCACGCTCTGAATGTTGGTCTGCATTTCGATAAACAAATGCCCGGCGAACAGGAACAGCACGGCAAAGCCCAGACTCGCCAGCAACGACCAGCCGCAGGCCACCACCAATGAGCGGCGCAGGGCCTCTCGATCACGAGCACCAATGGCATGCCCACAAAGGGCTTCCACGGCGTGGGCCAGGCCGTCCAGCGCATGGGCGGTCAGCAGCAAACCATTGAGCAACAGCGCGTTGGCGGCGACGGTGGCATCACCCAGTCGCGCGCCTTGCACGGTGATCAGGAAAAACACCGATTGCAGCGCCAGGCTGCGGATGAAAATGTCGCGGTTGACCGCCAATAGCGGCCGCCAGCTCTGCCACAGCGCCAGCGCAGCCCAGGCGATGTTGCCGGGATAGGCGCGCAGGGCGTTGCGGGTCATCAGCAGACCGATCAGCGCGCCGGTCCATTCGGCGATCACCGACGCTCGGGCCGCACCAACCACGCCCCAATCCAGCCCGAGAACGAACCACAGGTTCAGCGCGATATTCACCAGGTTGGTGCTCAGCAGAATGGCCAGCGGCGCCCGGGCGTTCTGAGTGCCGAGGAACCAGCCGACCAGCGCATAACTGGCCAGTGCTGCCGGCAGACCGAACAGGCGGGTGTGGAAAAAATCGCGGGTCAGCTGATCCAGCTCCGCCGACGGCTGCATGAAATGCAGCGCAACCCCGCTCAACGGCACACCCAGTAATCCCAGGACAATGGCCAGGCCCATGGCCAGCAACAGACCCTGCAGCAAGATCTGCCGCAATGCCGCGCCGTCCCCACGCCCGGCGGCCTGTGCGGCGAACCCGGTGGTGCCCATGCGCAGAAAACCCATGGCCCAGGCGAGAAAGGTATACAGGCTGGCCCCGACCGCGACGGCGCCCAACTGATGGGCGTGGGGCAAGTGGCCGATGACGGTACTGTCGACCAGTGCCACCAGCGGTACGGAAATGTTCGAGAGAATCATCGGCGCGGCGAGCGCCCAGACTCGACGATGGGTAGGGCGGTCGCGCCAGTCGGCGATCAGGTTGGACATGCAGGCTCCTTGGGGGAGCGGGCATTGTAGCGACACATCGGAATCCGCAGCGATTCATTGTGGGAGCGAGCTTGCTCGCGATGAGGTCGGCACATTCAATATCTATGTTGACTGTCACGCCGCCATCGTCGGAACGCCGCCCGGAGCAAGCTCGCTCCCACAGGGGTTATGGGGCTGCCTTAATGAATTATCCAGCTCAGCAACCAAAGCCCCAACAGCAACCAGATAATCCCCATGATGATCGACGCATTCATGAACGCCCGAATCGCCGACCACAACAGCATCAACCCCAAAATCAGCGCAATGATGCTGATGATCGACGCGTCCATGCCCAGCGCACGGGACAGTCCTTCGACAAAGTTGCTGCCTGCGTGGCTCAGCAGATTGAACAAGCCGCTGAGGCCGTCAACGATGAAGCGGATTACCGAACCGAGTGCCTGGCCGAGCCATTCGAAAAAACTTTCTACCTGCATGTCGTGAGCGTCCTTGATGAAAGTGGTGGCGTGGTTGCCGGACTTGAGCCTTGGGCTATCGAGCAGGGTGCCGAGTTCCCTCCAAGCATAGTGGTTTTGCAGCGCTTGCCGCTTGCCTTCATTCCTTATCCCCCCGAAGCTATACGCCTTCAGGAGAGCCCGATGAACCTTGTTGAACTGACCGAACGCCTGCACGCCATCCGTGATCGCAATGACTGGCGGCAATTTCACAGCCCGAAAAACCTGGCCATGGCCGCGAGCGTGGAAATGTCCGAGCTGGTGGAGATTTTCCAGTGGCTGACCGAAGACCAGTCGCGCCAGTTGCCGGCGGACACACTCGCCCATGCCGGGCAGGAAATCGGTGACATCGTGCTCTATCTACTGCTGCTGTGCAGCGAGTTGGGGTTGGACATGAATGAAGTGGTGCGCAGCAAACTCGCGGACAGCGAACGGAGGTTCAGCTGATGAGCGACCGTCATTTCGATCAATTGGCGACCCGCTTCGCCGAAAAAATCTACGGCGGTGCCAAAGGCGCGATCCGTCTGGCGGTGCTTCAGGCCGACCTGGCCGAAACCCTGCCGGACCGGCCTTTACGCGTACTGGATATCGGTGCTGGTCTGGGCCACATGTCGTTGTGGCTAGCCCAGCGCGGTCATGAGGTCACGCTGGCCGAGCCCGCCGAGCCGATGCTCGAAGGCGCCCGTCAGCGCTTCGCCGACGCCGGGCAAACGGCGACGTTCATTCAGGCGCCGTGGCAGGATTTGCTCGGCCAGCTCACCGAACCTTACGACCTGGTGCTGTGCCACGCCGTGCTGGAATGGCTGGCCGAACCTCACGCGATCCTGCCGGTCTTGCATCAATTGACCAAGCAGGATGGCTGGTTGTCCCTGGCCTTCTACAACCGCGATGCGTTGATCTATCGCAACCTGCTCAAAGGCCATTTCCGCAAGATGCGCAAGAACGACATGGCCGGCGAAAAGCAAAGCCTCACTCCGCAGCAGCCGCTTGATCCGCGCGAACTGGCGGCGCAACTTGAAGGCCTGTGGCAGGTCGAAACCCAGAGCGGGGTGCGGGTTTTTCACGATTACATGCCGGTGGAATTTCAGGCCCGCGTCGAACTGGCGGACTTGTTGGAAATGGAACTGGCCCACCGCCGTCACCCAAGCTTTGCCGGGCTTGGGCGCTACTTGCACTGGATCTGTCGGCCGGTCTGATCGGAGCGCGAAATGAACAGTCGTTCGGGGTTATTGGTGATCTGTCTCGGGTTGGCGGCCTGTCAGGGCAGCAACCCTTATGTGGCGTCATCCAACCCCTTGCCACCCGCGCCGCCTCAGGCGGCCAACACCTTTGACCGCAGCGCCTACCCGGCACCGCCGCGCGACTACGGGCGTTACCGCAGCTGGGCCTGGCTCAACGGGCAGCTGCCGCCGGGCACCGCCTGGGCGGATTCGGCGCAGGTCGCCGAAGCTGTCAGCAATGCGCTCGATCAACGTGGCTTGCGCCCGCTGCACGATAACCGCCCGGCCGACCTGTTTGTCAGCGCCGACCTGCACCTGGAAACCCGCTTGCGTCAGGTTCGGGACGACTATGGTTACTACGGCGGCGGTTATGGCGGTTACAACCGCTACGGCAGCGGTTACGGCATGTACAACACCGTGCCGATCGTTCGGACTTATCAGGAACAAGTCGTGGTGGTGCGCGTTGATTTGTTTGACGCTCAGAGCGGTCAACCGGTGTGGAGTGCCAGCGCCGAAACCAGCAACCGGGGCAGCCAGAGCGAACGTGCCGATGCGATACGCGAGGCTGTAGAAAAGGCCATGTCGGCGTATCCTCCTAGTTAGCTTCTGTCGTTAAGAACCATTGCGCAGGTTCATGTCTTCAACCGGAGAAATATCATGTTCCGCCGTCTCGCTTTACTGGCTGTGGCCGTGTTGCTCAGTGCCTGCGCCGGCAGCCAGGTCAATCATGACTTCGATGCCAGCCGCGACTTCGCCGCCTATCGCAGCTGGAGCTGGAAAGAACCCGCCCTGCAATATCGCCCCGATGACCCACGGATCAAGAGCGACCTGACTGAACAACGCATCCGCCAATCGGTGACCGAACAGCTGGATCAGCGTGGCCTGCGTCCGGCTGCGGGTGGCCAAAAGGGCGATTTGAGCGTGCAGACTTATCTGATCGTCGAACAGCGCCAGCAACAAGTGACCACCAACTACGGCGGCGGCGCCGCTTGGGGTAATCCATGGAATGGCTACTGGGGCGGGCCGATGTACAACGAAACCCGTAACGTCAGCTACAAAGTGGCGATCATCCAGATCGACCTGCTCGACGGCAAGGACGGCAAACTGGTGTGGCGCGGCAGCGACGAGCAAATACTTAGCCGTACAACGAATCCGTCGGATCGCAGCACTGCAATACGCGAAACGGTCGGGCGAATTCTCGCCAACTACCCACCCAAATAAACACCACAAAACCACTGGCATGTTGCCAGCAGTCTCGCCAAGTCTTGACTACACTGCTGTTCACCCATGGAGGTAGCCCTCGGCTGTGCACCGGCAAAGGAGTGCGCGATGTCTCCCCGTTTGCAGTTTCGCAGCCCGTCCCGGCAACGGGGGGCGATCGGTTTGATGGCGGCGCTGACATTGGGCATGGCCCTGGTGTTCTTGCTGCTCGTGGTCGACAGCGGTCGTTTGTACTTGAAAAAACGTGACCTGCAGCGCGTAGCGGACATGGCCGCACTTGAAGCTTCCACCCGAAGTGGTGATTGCGCCGCTGGCAACACCGCCACCGTCTATGCCACCGCCAGCGCAAACCGTAACGGCTTCACCCTTCCTGACCCCAATCACAATCTGCTGGTCGCTTGCGGCGCCTTGACCCTGGATGCCAATAACCTTCGGGTATTTGGCGCCGACCCGAGCAAGAGCGAAGCCATTCGGGTGATCGCCAGCCATTCGGTCCCGCAGAGTTTCGCCGGCGGTGTCGGCGCCCTGTTCGGCGGCGCTCCACGCGCAGCGACCATCAACCTGACGGCCAGCGCTGTCGCCGCATTACCGCCACCGCAGGCTTCGTTGACCCTGCGCAGCACGACGTTGAGCGTCGACACCAGCAAATCGGCCACGCTCAACGCGCTGTTCGGTGGTTTGCTCGGGGGCAACCTGAACATCAACGCGGCGGGCTGGAATGGACTGGTGAACACAAACATCAGCCTGCTCGGTTACCTTGACCGATTGAAGGTCGACCTTAACCTCAACGCTGCCGGGTATGACCAGGTATTGGGCAATACGATTGCCGTCAGCCAGCTGATCCAGACTGCCGTCAATGTACTGGACCCCGGCGGCACTCTCGGCGCGACCGCAACCATTGTGAGTCTTCAAGCGCTGAAGGTCGCGGCAGGCGCAACCACCGTCGTACTCGGCAACGTGCTGCACGTCGAGGCTGGCAGCACCGTGACGGCGCTGGGGACCAACCTGAAAGTGTTCGACCTGATCGAAGCCGTCGTGCAACTGGCCAACAAGAAAAACGGCCTGGTGGCAACCTTGCCGATCAACCTCGCGGGGCTGGCGCAAATCACTGCTCGGGTGCAGATACTGGAGCCGCCACAGCTCTCGGCCATCGGCAATCCGAAAAGCGCCGCGCTCGCCCCGTTGGGGCCCAACCGGATCTATGTGCGAACTGCCCAGATCAGGACATTGCTGTCGATCGACTTGCCGGTGCTCAATTCCATCGTGGCGCTGATCAATGCGGTGGCTGATCTGGCAGGCCCGCTGACCAACACACTCAACGCCTTGCTAAATCTCAACCTGGTGGGAGTGCTCAATTCACTGACCTGTGCCTTGCTCGTGCCCTGTCAGACTCCCGACATCATCGTGCTGCCGCCACCGATACGTATCGACGTGGCGCTGGACGTTGCCAGCGCCAACAGCTATGTCACTGCCTACAGTTGCGTCAGTACCACCAACAAAACCCTGACCACCAACACCAGCACTTCGCTGGTAAATCTGAAGATTGGCAAGATCGATCCAGCCACCGCTTTCGGCAGCAACACCACGCCGCCGGCGGTAGTGGTGCAGCCGTTGAAGGTGATCGATATCGGGGTGAAAACCTGTATGAGGATTCTGTTCCTGCCCATCTCCTGCGACCCACGTATTCCGGGCGTCGGCGGCGGCATCGATATCATGGCCGACACCACCGTGGCACAGAGCGCCAACATGCCGCACGTCTATTCCGCACCGCCGGCCACCAGCCTGCCGGAGATCAATCAGCCACCGTTCTATTATTCCTATTCCACCAGCAATATCGTCAGCAGCCTTACCGACACGGCGACCAATATCAAGGTCGACATGTACGGCCCGACGGGTAGTCTGGTCGGTGGTCTGGGGGCGATCCTCAGCACTGTCACCACATTGCTGGTCAACGCGATCAACAGCGTGCTCAGCCCGTTACTCGACACCTTGATCAACACGCTGCTGCTCAGCCTGGGGATCGATCTGAACAAGGTCGATGTCGGCGCCAACCTCAGTTGTCACTCAGGACGAGCGACGCTGGTGATCTGATCGTCGGCGGCAATCGGCAGCTCGATACAAAACCGTGCGCCCTCGACCGAGTTTCTAACGCTCAGTTTTCCGCCCATGTTCTCGACGATGCCGTAACTCACTGACAACCCGAGCCCGGTGCCGACACCCACAGGTTTGGTGGTGAAGAACGGCTCGAAAATCCGCTCCAGTAACCGCGGATCGATACCGCCGCCGTTGTCCTCGACCCACAGCCGCACCGAATACGCATCACGTTCGGCGTACACCGAGATCCACGGTTTGAACTCACGGTCGGCCTCGCGTTTGCCGAGCAATGCATCCCGAGCATTGACCATCAGATTGATCAACACCTGTTCGAGCTGATCGACGTGACCGCGCACTTGCACTTCAAACCCGGTCTCGTTGACCCGCAGATCGACCCCTTTGCCGCGCATCCCTTCGGCCAGCAGCGACAGCGTGCCTTCGATGGCTTGCGCCGGATTAAACGGATGCTGCTCGATCTCCGAGCGGCGGCCAAACACCCGCATGTGATCCACCACCCGCGCGGCGCGCTGGACCTGTGCATCGATGCGGTTGAGCTTGTCGGTCAGGTAGTCGATCTGCGCATCGCCGTTGCTCAGACGCTTGAGCACGTTGACGATGGCCATGCGCATCACATTCAACGGCTGATTGATTTCATGGGCCAGCCCTGTGGCCATTTCACCGAGGGTGGCCATTTTTGCACTTTGGGTGAGCTGTTGTTGGGCGCGACGGACCTCGGTGTTGTCGCGCCCCACGGCCTGAATCTCCAGCAAATGGCCGTGCTCATC
This sequence comes from Pseudomonas sp. LBUM1666, assembly GCF_059695775.1. Lineage (NCBI taxonomy): Bacteria > Pseudomonadati > Pseudomonadota > Gammaproteobacteria > Pseudomonadales > Pseudomonadaceae > Pseudomonas > Pseudomonas sp. LBUM1666. The sequence goes on from NZ_CP166789.1 coordinate 705,463, forward strand.
GAACACCCCACGATCCGACCACACCCACCAGGCATGTTCCCGTCCCGGCAGTTGCAGGTTGATTTCCGCGGTGCTGACCGGGAATTCCGGGCTGAGTCGGCTGAGCCGCTGGAGAAACGCTTCGCGCTGTTCCTGCGACATCCAGCTGCCCAGGTTCACCCCGGGCAGTTGTTCGGGCTGGCACTCCAGGTAAGTCGCCAGCGGGCGGTTGCCGAAGGTCAGGGTCAGGTCCGGGCGGTAGCGACAGATCATCGCCGGAGAGTCTTCCACCAGGATCCGGTAGCGTTCTTCACTCTGTTTCACTTGTTCGGCGGCCAGGGTCGCTTCGGTGACGTCCAGCCACAGGCCGACGGCTTCCACCGGCAAACCAAGGTCGTCGCGCAGTAGCTTGGCTTCATCGAGTAGCCAGTGGTATTCGCCGCGACTGTCGCGCAGCCGATAACGGGCGCGCACCGAACCTTCACGCAGCAAATGTCGGGTACGTTCGAAGTACCGATCGCGGTCCTCTGGGTGCACCCTTTCAACCAAGGCTCCCGTCGCGCAATCAGCCAGTGTCCAGCCGAGCAGCGGCAGTAGGCTGTCACTGAAAAACGTCGGTTGCAGCGCACCTTCGACATAGCGTTGCACGTAGATCACCGCCGGTGAGCTGGCGATCAGATTGTCCAGTCGGGCATGGGCCGCCGCGGCGTTTTGCTCCTGGTTTTTGATGTCGCTGATGTCGAGCATGAATCCCACCAATCGCCGGTTTTTACCGGTGCCCAGAACCTGGCCTTGCAGGCGATACCAGTTCGGCGTTTGTGCCAAACGCACGCACAGCAGCAGCGGGGTGCCGTCGTCTTGCAAGGCTTGCAGACGACTGCTCAGCTCTTCCCGGTCGGCGGGGTGCACCCGATCAAGCCAGTCGTGCAGCGGCAATCGATCGATCGCAAGGTTCAGGTTACTGGCCAGCGACGGCGCCAATTGCACCTCGCGACTGTCGCTGAACACCTCCCACCATCCGGTGCCGAGCAAGGCTTGCAGCGACTCCAGCCGTTCCAGTTGCAGCTGGTGCCGGTGCTCGCGCAAGCGCTCAAGCAACGGGCCTGCCAGCGCGGCGGTCAGTTGTAACCAGTCGCGATCATTCAGATCGGGTGCATGTTGCTGCACCGGATAAAGGCCACACAGCAACCAGGCGACCACACCCTGAGCATCGTGATAGGGCACCGCGAACCCTTCGGCATTACCGAAGATGCCTTGCAAGCGGGGATGTTCAGCGGGCGTCAGGCATTGCGGCGCTGAGCCGTTCAGGCTGTCGAGCCCCGTGCCCAGGCGCTGAGCGTTTTGCCACAGGAGGGGCGCATCGAAGGCCGTGTAATGCTGGTGAATCTGCCAGCCTTCTTCCTGTTCATCGAGCAACGCCACCGCAATGCATGGCATGTGGAAACGCTGGGCCAGGCCTTGCAGCTGTTCCACCAACACCTCGGGCAGGCGCATCAGGTTGCACCGGCGCAACTGTTCGCCGATCTGCGCTGCGAGTAATTGGCATTGCTCGCGGCTGCGTGATTGCCGACGTTCGAGCAACAAGTCGCCGATGTCCAGAAACTGCAACAGCCAGGCATCGGCCAACGGCTGGACCCAGCCACGCAGGTGCAGGGGTTGTCCGTTGAGGCTGTAAAAGTCCAGGTCCAGAGACTGTCCCTGCCAGTCGACGGGCGAGCCTTCAACGGCGAGGCAGCTGTGGGGCATGAGGAAATCGAGCAGGTGCGGTGCTTGCGCCGCGGGCGTCTGCTGGGCCAGCACATGCCGCAGCGGGCCGGTCAGGTGAATCACTCGACCTTCGGCATCCAGGTGCATCTGCAAACCGACACTTTGCACGCTCAGGGTGTCTGGCGTGTCCACTGGCTGAGGCGGATGGCGGTTGAGCAGGCGCCCGAAGAGTTTGTCTGCGGAACTCAAAATTGCAGGCTCGAACTGGCGGTGAGGTTTGCCGGCAGATTGGGCACTTGGCCAATTCCCGGCAAGGTCAGAAACGGGATGACCTGCTGCAGTTTGCTGGTGGGGTAGTTGATGCTGACCTTCAACACCCCGCCCACGTAGGTGGTGCTGGTGTCGGTGGCGACATTGAAATTCAGTGCGGCAGGAATCCAGGCCAGCTGTCGGCTCAGTTCTGTCGTGGCGACGGTTTTTACCGCGGTGTCGTATCCGGGGGTGCTCGGATCCAGCGCCACGCTTCGGCGCACCGCTTCGGCGGTCGACTGGGTGAACGATTGCATCAGCAACAGCGGCAAGCTGTAAGTGACAATTCCATAAAACACGGCGAAAAAGATGAGAAACACCAAAGCGAATTCAATCGCTACAGCGCCTTTTTGCTTACGGGGGAGGCCTATTTTCATGACTGCGTCTACCCTGATATTCACGACGTGATATCAGCATAGAATCATTCAGCCAAAACGGACGTTTTTTACCGGATGCAGAGCTTTGTACTACTGATCTGGCTGACGCTATGCGCAGCACAGGATGCTCGAGAACGACACATCGCCAATGGCCTGACCCTTGGCGCAGCGGTGTTGGCGCTGGCGTATCTCCTGTGGACGGGCACTACCTGGCTGGGGGCCGAGGCGGTGCAGGGCGGCTGGGCTTTTTTGCTGGCGCTTGCTTTCACCTTGCCCGGTTATGCGCTGAGACGCTTGGGCGCAGGCGATGTGAAATTGATGACTGGCCTGGGCCTGGCGACGGACGGCATGCACCTGCTCGGCGTGTTCATCGGTGCCGGATTGGCCAGTGTGCTGTGGCTGCTGCTGGCGCCAAGAGTCTGGCTTCATATGGGCCAAGGGCTTAGAAATCATCTTCGATATCTGGGGCCTGGAATGTCAAAGAAACAGCCCTTTGCACCCTTCGTATTGGTGGGCCTGTTGCTCACACTCGCCTGGTTTCACTAATCGCCCGTTCTATGTACAGAGTCGGAAAGTACGTCTACTTTCAATTCAGCAGTTGTACAGTCTGTGGCTGTTTGTAGAGGAACGGTCAACTTTGACCCGGCAGGGAGTCGCACGTGAACAAGCTTTCTTCGGCAATAAAAATCCTTGTGGTCGACGACCAGCCGTTGATTGCCGCGGAGCTTTGTGAGTTTCTTGAAGGTCGCGGTTACCGTTGCGTTTCTTGCGAGACTGGCAAACAGGCAGTCGAGCGTTTCAATGAAGACGAAGCGATTGGCCTGGTGCTTTGCGATTTGCACATGCCCGGTCTGGACGGGATTCAACTGGTTCAGGAGCTGCAACGGTTATCCGGCAAGCACCGTGTGTTTGAAGCAATCATGCTCACTGGGCGTGCGGACAAGCAGGATGTGATCAAGGCTTTGCGGGCCGGGTTTGCCGATTACTACCAGAAGCCGATTAATCTGGGTGAGTTGCTCGAAGGGATTGCGCGTCAGGTAGTGGTTTTGCAGGAACGGCAGAAGAGTATGCAGCTGGGACATCTGGATCAGAAGCTGCAGTATCTGGCCGAGTCGATCGATGATCTGTATCAGGATCTGGATAAGGTTCGGCGTGGGCCGCGGTTATCGGTTTCCACTGATGAGGATGTTATCGCTGTGGATCGAGTTGAGATTCCGGCGATTTTCAGTCACCTGTCGCCAAGGCAGTTGGAGGTGGCGCGGTTGGTGGGGAAGGGGCAGACGAACTATCAGATTGCCTGTGAGTTGGGGATTACCGAGAACACGGTGAAGCTTTATGTGTCGCAGGTTTTGCGATTGACGCATATGCATAATCGGACGCAGTTGGCGCTGGCTTTGTTACCCAGTCATTCTGGATTGCGTCAGGGGGTGACTGCGCATTAGGTTTTTGTTGGTGCCCCCCCAAGCGTCCAACTCCCGTATCAAGACTACCCCCCCGACCCAGCGTCCACCTGCCCGCTCTCATACTGATCAAAGTACTCCGGGATCTCATGCTGATAGCTTTTCAACCAGCGCTGCATGCTCAGCTCGCGCTCGGTCGCGGTTGAGGTTTGCGGTTTCTGCGACGCCGCCTTGTTACTGCTTTGCAGTTGCAGCCAGCCTTCGGTTTCCTGTTGTTGGGCCGAAGCGGGGCCGGGGTCGATGGCGTGAGTGGTGAGGGGCAGGGCCAGCAGGCCGAGGCAGCAGAGGATGGTCGGTTTCATAAAAAACCTCTCCTTATTGAATCGTCGGTGTGGCGACAGCGACCTGGTTTACGGCGGTCGGGCCGGACTTGCTCGGTGTCTTGAGTCTTTGCGCGCGGGCCTGGGCTTCGGTGACTTGGGCGGGGCTCAGGCCGAGACGGCTGACGAGTTCGGCCGCGCGGCTCCAGTCATCCTGGTAGATCAGCAGCGTCACCAGATTCAACGCTGCCAGTTGATCGCTTTGCTTGAGTTCCATGGCCGTCAGGAATTCAAAGCGCGCATCCTCGACGCGTAATTGGTTGAGGTACACCACGCCGAGGTCATTGCGGATTTTCTCGTCGGTCGGCGCTAGCCGTGCGGCCCGTTGCAAGTGGGCTTGTGCCAGGCCGTTGTCACCCTTGGCGGCGGCGAGTTGGCCCAGGCCGTGTTCGGCTTCGGCGGCCAGGCAACTGCCGAGCAGGCTGCGGTACAACGGCTCGGCTTCGCTGCGGCCCAGCAGTCGATAGACCTTGGCCTTGCGCAGGCGCACGTCGGCCAGGTTGTCGGGCAGGCTTTGCAGGTTGGCGAGGCTGGCGTGCAGTTTGCCGTCATTGGCCATGTCATCGGCGAGGTTCAGCGACAGCTGTTCCTCGGAGGTCAGCTTGCCGCAACTGGCCGTGTTAGTCAGAGCGCTCCAGGGCGTCGCACCGTTGCTCGCGCAACCGCCTAATAACAGCAGACTCAAACCGGCAATTATTGCTTTCATCACGATCCCTCTAAGAACCAAAGGCATGGGACAGGGCGGTGAAGCCCGGGCCGGCCAGTACGATCAATAACGCCGGGAAGAGAAATAGCATCATCACGACGGACATTTTGGCGGACAGCTTGGAGATGTATTCCTGCAGGTGCGTCAGGCGCCGGTCATCGAGCAATTGCTTGAGGGTCAGCAGGGACTTCATCGCACCGCCCCCCTGATGGATCAGCTGTTCAAGGATGACGCAGGTGTCGGTGAACTCGTCGACGGCCAGCAATCGGGTGGCTTTGTTCAGTTCTTCGCCCAGTTCCAGGCCGGAATCGACCCGGGCCAATACCAGACGCAATTCATGGGTCAGAGCCGGCAATAATTGTTTGCCTTCATTGCTCAACACTCGCAGCGACTGCTCCACCGCCATGCCCGATTCGAACAGGATGCGCAGCAGCGGAATGAAAGTGGAAATCTCGGTCGCCAGTTGTTTTTGCCGGTGCTGCGCGGCAGCGGCCAGCAACCGTTTGGGCAACAGATAGCCGATGCCGGTGGCGAACACCGGGGCCATCCAGTGGTTGTCTGTGTGAGGGAAGAACACGCCCTGGATCAGCAAGGTCAGGGCCAGCGCCAGCACCGGAGCGCCTACCTGGAACGCCGCGAACAGCGAGCGTCGCCGGTTGCTGCGCCAGCCGAGACGGTTAAGCAATGCCTGGGTTTCGTTATCCAGGTTGACCGAGCGCTGACCAATCCGGCTGCTGCCCAGCAGCTGTAGCCACTGATTTACCCGGTTGTCGCTCGCCAGTTTGCCATCGAGTCGTTGCGCCACCTGGCGAACCCGCCGACGGTGTTCCAGCAAGCCGCTGAGTAGCAGCAACGTTGCCCCCAGAAACAGCAATGCGCAGATCAGCAAAGGCACTTTCATACGCTGCGCAACATATGCCAAAGCGCCAGGCTGCCGATCACCTGCAAGCCGAACGCGGACGCGAGCATGATTTGCCCCGAAGGGTCGTGCCACATGGCGAGCAAGTAATGAGGGTTGGTCGCGAGGAAGTAGCCGGCCAGGCCAATCGGCAGACAGCCCAGGACCCACGCCGTCACCCGGGTTTCACCGGTCATGGCCCTGAGTTGGCGCGCAGCCTGCTCGCGCTCACGGATCATCTTGATCAGGTTTTCCAGTAATTCGCTGGCATTGCCGCCATAGCGGTGATTGACCTTCAAACCGAGCGCGAACAGGCGAAGTTCGTCTTTCTCATACAGCTCGGCAAGGTCAGCCGCGGCATCCGGCAGGCTGATCCCCAGCTGCACGTTGCGCTGAACCCGCCCCATGGCATTTTTCAGCGGGTCTTCAGCGGCGTCGATGGCGCCCAGCACCGCATCGGCCAGGGTGCGCCCGGACTTCAGACTGCGCACTGTGTGATCGAGCATTTGTGGCAGTTGTTCGATCATGCGCTGGAGTCGGCGCTGATAACGCCAATTGACATACAGACGCAGAATCAGCGGCGGTAGCAGTAACAGAACCAGCAAGCCGACCCAGCCACCGGTAGCCAATCCGAGCAAGATGCCAAAGGCCCAAAGCAGCAGCCACCCCCCCAGACGCTCGGAGGGACGCCCAAGGCCAGCCCGCAGAAAGGCCCGATCCAGGCCGACCCAGGAGGTTTTCGTCGGCACCGGCTGCGGTTGCCCCTGGGTCAGGCGTCCCAGCACCCGCTCGGTGCCGGTCTGGCGCAAACCGCGATAAAACAGGCGGATCGACAGTCCGAGCAAGACCAGGCAAGCGAGGATGAGCAGCACCGGTTTGAGCATGCCGTGGCCTTCAGTACGCAGAGGGAGAAAGCGCCAACTCACGGCGCAGTTTGTCGCCGGCGGGGTTGACCGCCTCGCGCATGAATCCGAAACCGCTGCGCCGGTCGAGCCGGAACAACGTGTTGGTGACATACACGTCATCACGCAAGCCGATCACCTCCACCACTTCGCTGACGCAGCGGCGGCCGTCGGGCATGCGCGTCAGCTGGATCACGACATCCAGTGCGGCGCAGATCATTTGCCGCAAGGTCCGTTCGGCGATGGTGCGGCCCGTCAGGCCCACCAATGTCTCCAGGCGCAACAGCGCATCCTGGGCGTTGTTGGCGTGCACGGTACTCATGGAACCGTCGTGGCCGGTGTTCATTGCGGTGAGTACGTCCACCACTTCGACACCACGAATCTCGCCGAGGATGATTCGGTCCGGGCGCATCCGCAGGGCGTTGCGAATCAGGTCACTGGCCTTCACTTCGCCGTGGCCTTCGGCATTCGGCGGTCGGGTTTCCAGACGCACCACGTGAGGGTGGCCCAGTTGCAGTTCGGCGACGTCTTCGATGGTGACGATTCGCTCGTGAGGGTTGATCAACTGGCTGAGAATGTTCAGCAGCGTGGTTTTGCCAGTGCCGGTGCCGCCGCTGATCAGGATGTTGCAGCGCTTGCCCACGGCCTCCTGAATAAAGTCGAAGATCGCCTGATCGATGGTTTGCATCGCCATCAGGTCCGAGCTTTTGAGCATGTCCTTGCGAAATTTACGTATCGACAGGCAGGGGCCATCGAGTGCAATCGGTGGAATGATCGCGTTGACCCGGCTACCGTCGGGCAGTCGTGCGTCGACCATTGGCGACGACTCATCGAGCCGTCGACCGAGGGGCGCGAGGATCCGTTGCATGACCCGTTCGACGTGATGTGCATCGATGAAGCGCAGGTCGCTTTGATGCAGTACGCCGTCGCGTTCAATGAACACCCGGTGCGGGCCGTTGACCAGAATCTCCGTCACCGCCGGGTCCCGCAGGAGCACTTCCAAGGGACCGAAACCGGTGAGTTCGTCGACGATTTCTTCGGCCAGACGCTCCATTTCATAGCGGGAAATCGCCAGGTGCAGCCGGGCGATGTACTCGGCAACCTTGTCGATGACGAACTGTGAGAGCACCTGCCGTGAACCCTCCAGCAGGTTTTTGCCGGACTCCTCGATGGCGTCGATGATGTAGCGGTGCAGCACCAGTTTCAGACCTTCGTTATCGGTGTTGCCGCTGGTTGTGCGCACAGGGGCGCCGAAGAGTTTTTCACCGCTCATTGCGCACCCCTCAACCGGTTGAACCAGCCAGACTTGGGCTTGGCCAGGCCCTCGGAGCGCTTGGCCAACCGATCGCCGAGGGCGCGCAGGCTTTGAGTCAGGGCTTCGCGGGGGGCCAGCTCAAACAGCGTCACACCTTGGTTCTTGGCGTTAAGCCGCACTTCCGGGCTGTAGACGAGGGTCGCGATGAGCTCCATGCCGAAGCTTTTGCTCAGGGTGTCGGCGTCCGGTGCGACGTTGCGCAGGTAGCGGTCAACCAGCAGTCTGGCGTGATCGAGCTTCATGCCTTTTTCACGCCACAGGTTGAGTACCGCCAGGTTGCGACGACAGTCGAGTACGTTCTGATCGGTGTACCACAGCAACTTGTCGCAATGGGTGACGAAGGTGCGTAGCGCTTCGCTGTCCGGCTGGCCAGTCAGGTTCACCACGATGTGCTGGAAGTGTTGGCGCAGGGCGCTGAGCAGCATGTACAACTCGGCGGTGCTGGTGTGTTCCAGCGGCTCATCGTGGCTGGCGTAGGCGAGGATCCGCAACCCGGCGGCGCAGGTGGTGAACGCGCTGTCGATCAGCGTCGCGTCGAGGCGCCGCAAGTGCCGGAGGGCATCGCCGAAGTGGAACGAACTCTCCAGCCCGAGCAAGGCCAGGCTGTCACCGCGCGGCAGGCCCAGGTCCAGCAACAGCGTTTGCTGTCCGCTCTTGTGCACCACTTGCGCCAAGTGCGTGGCGAGCAGCGCGCCGTCGGCGTTGATCTGCACACCGTAGAGCACCGTCAGGCTACCCAGTTGGGTGTTTGGGGCTACGGGCGGCAGGCGTTTGCTCAGTCGTCGCACCAACCCCGCGACTTCACTGGAACGCGAACCATAGGCCACGAAATCCCGTGCACCGGCGCGCATGGCATTGAGCACGAGTTGGTTGTCCATGCCATCGCCCAGCGCGACGATCGCCAGCATCGGTTTGGCTTCCAGGGCACCTTCGATCAGTGCGCTTTGGGCCACCACGTGTTCGCGGTCCAGGCCGACGAACACCAGGCTGGCGAAGGTCACGTCCACCAGCGCGAGCAATTCGTCAAGGCTGCCGCCGCCGGCGCTGACCACTTGGCCCAACGGGGCGAGGGCGCCTTGCAGCCACTCAAGGTCGGTGCTGTTGCGTGTGATCGCGAGGAAGGTCTGGCTCAGGTTCTGGATCTGGCTCATTGCGATAATCCGCTGCGTTTATCGAAGTTGCCGTTTTCGAGGAAGTACAGGCGATACCAGTTCGGGTCATAGTTGCGCAGCTTTTCACCCGGCAACGACGGCAGTTGTGCGTTGGCAGCCAACGGTTGGACCAGGTGCGGCGTGACGATCATCAGCAGCTCACGCTCTTCGCGGTTGACTGATGAGTTGCGAAAAAACGCACCGAGAATCGGGATATCACCCAGGCCTGGAAACTTGCTGACTTGCGAAGAGTTTTGAGTGCTGATCAAACCGCTGATGACGAAACTCTCGCCATCGGCCAGGGAGATGCTGGTATCGGTGCGGCGAATGGTGAACGCCGGGACGGTGGTGCCGCCGATGGTCACGCCATTGTTGTAGTCGAGTTCGCTGACCTCCGGCGCCACTTTGAGGACGATGCGGTCGTGGCTGACCACGGTCGGCGTGAGCGTCAGGCGGATGCCGAATTCCTTGTATTCGATGGAGTAGCTGTTGCTGTTGGCGCTGGGCACAGGGATCGGAATTTCACCACCGGCCAGGAAGCTCGCGCTCTGCCCGCTGAGGGCCACCAGACTCGGCCGTGCCAGGGTGTAGGCGAATCCGCTGCCTTCCAGGGCGTTGACGATACCGAGGAATTTGCTGCTGCCACCGCCCCAGACAATGTTGAAACTATCGTTGAGCAGCGGAATGCTGGGCACCGCGATCCGCGGATCAATGTTGAACAGCGGCACCACGCCCGGCGTCACGGCCGTGTTGGGCACCGTACCGGGCGCGCCGAAGAGGAAGTTGTTCGAGCCCTTGCCGAAAATCGACGTACCGGCCTCTTTCAGTTTGGTCCGGCTGACTTCGACGAAACGAATGTCGGTCTGTACTTGCGACGGCAGCAGTGGGTCATCTGAAGGTAACCGAGTAGCGGTGGTCATCGCCGCGGTGGCCTTGCCCTGAACGAACACCATGCTTTGGCGCGGAGCACTGGAGCAGGCGGTCCAGACCATCAGGCTGGTAGCGCCGGGGGCCATCCCGGTCAGCAAAAACGCTTGATTACCGTTGACTCGCACATCGGCAATTTTCGGGTCACCCACCGCCACCCGAGTGATCGCCACCGGCGATTGCACCTCTTGTTGCAGCCCTTCACTGACTTCCAGCACCGCAGGCATCGAACCCAATGCGGCGCAATTGCCGGCGGCTGCGAACGTTACGCCAAGCGGAACACCGCTCAGTAAAGAGATCCAGAGCAGGCCTTGAAACAGGGGCATGGAACGACTGCGCATTTAGATGCGTCCTTGCTCGATTCAGGGGGTTTGTTGGGTGATTTCGTTGCCGCGGATGACTTCCACGCTCGACTTGCGCGGTGCTGTGCCGCCGTGGGTGGCGACAGGTTTGGGTGGGGGCGTCATGGCCAGTTGGCTGAACTGGATCAACTCGCGGTTGGCACTGGCAAGGTTGGCCGATGAATCGCTTTCGCCAGCCCAGTAACGAGCCAGACGTTTTTCATCGGCGCTGCGTACGGCCAGGCGCAACACACCGGCCTGGGCTGCGAGCATCAACCGACTCAGTAGTTGTTCGGGGACGGCAAGCAAGACGCTTCGGGCGCTGGTGCGCAATTGTTCCTGTCTGAGTTTTTCTTCGATGCTGCGGGCCGGGCTTGCGGGTTGGCCGTCGTTGGTCAACCCCATCTGTTCGCCCACCCCGAGCACCCGCAAGGCCGGCACCACCAGTTGCGCCGATGGCTGAAGGTTGTTGTTGTCCGTGCGCAGATACAGCAGCACATCGACATAGTCCCCCGGTGTCAATTGCCCACCGGCATTGATCACTTCATCCACCGCGACGGCGAGGGCGCGTTCATCGGGACGAATCATCCGCGCCAGTCTGCCGCCGGCTTCGAAGCTTTCATCATTGAGCCAAGTGCCGGCACTGAGGGCGCGCCAGGGGGTTCGGCCAATGGCTTGATCGAGGCGGCTCAGGCTGCCGGCCGGGACGGTACGGAGTTTTTCCAGGGCCACGTCGGCTGCGCTGATCGGCACGAACGGCGGCACATCATGCAGCAGCACCACCACCGGTTGGCGGGTGGGGTCGTCCTCGGGGGCCGGCGTCTGGGCGATGGGTGCAGGCGTGACGATCCCGGGTTGCACGACAGGTTCGGGAACGGGTTGACGGCTCAGCGTGAGGCCCCAGTAACCGGCAATAATGGCGCCCACCAGAAACAAACCGGCCAGGCCCAGAGTGATACGACTGTTCATGATGGCTCTCCCTTTCCTGCTGCTTCAAACCTCGTCGTATCCAACGAGACAACTTCGCAATCAGGCAGCTATGAACATGGAACTATTTGGCTATTTGAAGGTAGCTCAGCTAGAGCAAAAAGCCATTACGGGCCTGAAAATAACTAGCGAAAGTCAGCAGCCAAGGCGAAAACGTGGCTGTTTTGGCGTCAGCGAAGCGACTAATACTTTAGTGATAATTCGTTCTTACAGTTGTGGGTACGGGGAATGCCGACAATGCTGATGCTGGCAAAGGGGAATCATGTTGCGGCCGTGCAACACCCGTCGCCTTTCAGGAGAAACATCATGTCCTTTTCCAAACTTGCTCAGAAGATCAAATCCCATATCGTTTTTTTCAAGGGCCTGGCAAAGGATACTGAGGGTGCTTCAGGTATCGAATACGCCATTATTGCGGGCATGGTGGCAATCGCTCTAGCGGCGTTTGTGACGCCGATCTCCACGGCTGTTACCACCATGTTTACCACTATCCAGAACGCTTTATGACGGTGAGGCGAGTTCTTGCCGGAAACTTGCGAATGCTCCAAAGGGCTTCTAACGTCAGCGCTTAGTCCATTGCAGGTGTTGCCCATGAACGCTCCCTCACTTCCACGCCAACAGCTTCTTCTGGTCGATGATGAGGAGGATGCGTTACTGGAGTTGGCGGAATTGCTGGAGGGCGAGGGCTTCAATTGTTTTACCGCCACCTCGGTCAAACTCGCGTTGCAACATCTGACGCGCCACCCTGATATTGCGTTGGTGATCACTGATTTGCGGATGCCGGAGGAGAGTGGCATGTCGTTGATCAAGCGGTTGCGCGAGCATACGTCCCGCCAGCATTTGCCGGTGATTGTGACGTCGGGGCATGCGGACATGGAGGATGTCAGTGACATGTTGCGGTTGCAGGTGCTCGACCTGTTTCGCAAGCCGATTTATCACGTGCGGTTGTTGGAGACGTTGAATAATTTGTTTCCGCAGCCTCGCATGGATTTAGTGAGTCAGTGACTGATCGTTCCCACGCTCTGCGTGGGAATGCAGCCAGGGACGCTCCGCGTCCCAAGAGCCGAACGCGGGAGCGATCGGGTCAGGCAACCGGCCGCCAATGCCCCGCCATATGCTCAAGACCCCCCGCACCCACCAACAGCAAATCCCCGCTCGACCCCGCAGCACTGGCCAGCAATGTCACCTCACTGGGCAACCGCACCGGTTTGCGAAATTGCACCGCGATCTCGACATTCGCCGCCGGCAGATGATCGGCAAGCGCCGCCAGGGTGCGCGCCTTGTTCCACAACCCATGGGCGATGGCTGTAGGAAAACCGAAGAGTTTGGCGCTGACGGCACTCAGGTGAATCGGGTTGTAGTCGCCGGACACTTTGGCGTACTGCCGCCCTATGTCCGACGGCGCTTTCCAGCGGGCCACTTCCGACATTTCCAGTGTCGATGCCAACACTTCATCGACGGGCTCGCCTGCGAGTTTGACTCCGCGGCACAACATCTGGCTTTCAGCTTCCCACAACGCCCCCAGCTGATCGTCGAGTGTCGTCACCAGATCGAACGTCGCGCCTTTTTCATGGGGCTGAAGGTTTTGCACCTGAACGCTGACCCGCACACGATTCACGCCGCCCATTGGGCGAAAGATGCGAATGCGGTTGCTCAGGTGAATCAACCCCAGCAGCGGAAATGGAAACTCCTTGGCCGTCAGCAATTGCATCTGCAATGCGAACGCGAGGATGTGTGGATAGGTCGGCGGCAACAGACCGTTGTCGGCAAAACCGCAGACCTTGCGATAGTCCGCCAGGCGCTTGGGGTCGACATTGATCCAGCAACGCAAACCCGAATCGGGCAGGGTGGTGCCGGTGATTTTGCGTCGCGTCGCGGCCCGCACGTACAGTCCCGACAGGCTTGGTTCGCGGTTGAGTATGTGCCAATCGATGATCATGCCTAAGCCCCCAAAACACTTTGTCCGCACACTCGCAACGCTTGGCCGGTGAACGCGCCGGTGCCCGGTTGAGCCAGCCACGCCACCGCTTCGGCGACGTCTTGCGGCAGGCCGCCCTGGCCCAGCGAACTCATGCGCCGCCCGGCCTCACGCACGCCGAACGGCAGGTGTGCGGTCATCTGGGTTTCGATGAAACCGGGTGCTACCGCATTGATGCTGATGCCGCGCTCATTCAGCAACGGCGCCCAGGCCTGAGCCAGACCGATCAGCCCGGCCTTGCTCGCTGCGTAATTGGTTTGCCCGCGATTGCCAGCGATGCCGCTGATGGACGCCAGCAGGATCACCCGGCCGTTGTCGTGCAGGGTGCCGCTGTCGAGCAGTGCCTTGGTCAGCACTTGCGGCGCATTGAGGTTGACCGCCAGTACCGCGTCCCAGAATTCCGGTGTCATGTTGGCCAGGGTTTTATCCCGAGTGATGCCAGCGTTGTGGACCACGATGTCGATGCCGTCGGGCAGTTGCTCGACCAACTGCGCGGCGGCGTCTTCAGCGCAAATGTCCAGGGTGATGCTGCGCCCGCCGAGGCGTGCGGCGAGGGCTTCGAGGTCAGTCTTGGCCGGTGCCACATCGAGCAGGATCACCTCGGCCCCGTCACGGGCCAGGGTTTCGGCGATGGAGGCGCCGATGCCGCGTGCAGCACCCGTGACCAGTGCCTTGCGGCCGGACAATGGGCGAGTCCAGTCCGTGACCTGCGTATCGCAGGCATTCAAGCGAATCACTTGCCCGGAAACGAATGCACCTTTGGGCGAGAGGAAAAACCTCAGCGGGCCTTCCAGTTGATCCTCTGCCCCTTCGCCGACATAAATCAGCTGCAAGGTGCCGCCGCTGCGCAGCTCCTTGGCCAGCGAACGGCTGAAGCCTTCCAGCGCTCGCTGGGCGCTGGCGGCGAACGGATCGCTCAAGGTCTCCGGCGCGCGACCCAGAATCACCAGGTGCGCGCTGTGGTCGAGGTTTTTAATCAACGGCTGGAAGAACTCGCGCAGCTGTTTGAGTTGATCGGTTTGCACCAGGTCACTGGCGTCAAACACCACGGCTTTGAGTTTGGGGCCGTGGCCGGGAATCCACGTGGTGGCCAGCGAAGGCTCGGTGCCGTAGCTGTAAATCGCGTCGGTCAGGCGGTTGGCAAAGGTGCCGATTTTCACCGTCAACGGGCCTCCGCCTAACAACAGCGCCCCCTCGACAGGCCGCAGCCGGCCTGCTTGCCAGCGCTCCAGCCGAACCGGCGACGGCAGACCCAGGGCCCCGACCACACGATGGCCGATGGACGAATTGGCGAAGTCGATATAACGGTCAGACATGGAACGCGCTCCAGCAGCTGGGGTTCAAAGTGTGGACCATGAATGGCGATCAGTCGTTCGATCCACGAGATTAGGCCTACGCTTGTGGGTTATGGCCTTCACAGAATAGGAAGCTTTTCATGACTCAGCTGCGCCGCGTTGCGATTATTGGTGGTAACCGTATTCCCTTCGCCCGTTCCAACGGGCCGTACGACACCGCCAGTAATCAGGCGATGCTCACCGCCGCGCTCGAAGGCTTGATCGAACGCTACAACCTGCACGGTTTGCGCATGGGCGAGGTGGCGACGGGGGCGGTGCTCAAGCACTCCCGGGATATGTGCCTGACCCGCGAATGTGTACTCGGCTCGCGGCTGTCGCCAACCACCCCGGCCTACGACATCCAGCAGGCGTGCGGTACCGGTCTGGAAGCGACGTTGCTGGTGGCGAATAAAATCGCGCTGGGCCAGATCGAATGCGGCATCGCCGGCGGCGTCGACACCACCTCCGACGCGCCGATCGGCGTCAACGAAGGCCTGCGCAAAATCCTCCTGCAAGCCAACCACGCCAAAACCACCGCCGACAAACTGAAATCCTTCCTGCAACTGCGCCCCCGTCACCTGATCCCGGATCTGCCACGCAACGGCGAGCCACGCACTGGCCTGTCGATGGGCGAGCACTGCGAGTTGATGGCCCAGGCCTGGAGCATTCCGCGCGACGAACAGGACCAATTGGCGTTTGAAAGTCACCAGAAAATGGCCGCGTCCTACACCGAAGGCTGGCACAACGATTTGATGACGCCGTTCCTCGGCCTGACCCGCGACGACAACCTGCGCCCGGACCTGACCCTGGAAAAACTCGCGTCACTCAAACCGGTGTTCGAGAAAAGCGTCAAGGGCACCCTGACGGCGGGCAACTCGACGCCGCTCACCGATGGCGCATCGCTGGTGCTGCTGGGCAGTGAAGAATGGGCCAAGGAGCGCGGCTTGCCGATCCTTGCCTATTTGCGTGACGGCGAGACGGCGGCGGTGGATTTCGTCAACGGTGCTGAAGGATTGTTGATGGCGCCGGTGTATGCGGTGCCGCGTTTGCTGGCGCGCAATGGCCTGACCTTGCAGGACTTCGATTACTACGAAATCCACGAAGCCTTCGCCGCGCAGGTGCTCTGCACGCTAAAGGCCTGGGAGGATCCGCAATACTGCAAAACCCGCCTCGGTCTCGACGCGCCACTGGGCTCCATCGACCGCAGCCGCCTCAACGTCAAAGGCAGTTCACTGGCGGCGGGGCATCCGTTTGCCGCGACCGGCGCACGCATCGTCGCGAGCCTGGCGAAGTTGCTGGATGCGGCGGGCAAGGGTCGAGGCTTGATCTCGATCTGCGCCGCCGGTGGCCAGGGTGTGACAGCGATTATTGAGCGCTGAGGACTGCGGCGCTTTGTTGCGCAGCCAGCTGCCGGTTGCGGTTGGCGTAACTCTCGGCCATGACCGAGCAGACGATCAACTGCAACGGGTGGTAGATCATGATCGGCAGCAGGATCAGCCCAAGGCCCGGGTTGGCTCCGAAGATCAGCGCCGCCATTGGCGCACCGGCGGCCAGGGATTTCTTGCTGGCGCAAAATACCGCGGCGATTTCATCGGCCGGGCTGAATTTCAATGCGCGAGCGGTGCGGGTGGTCATCCACAGGATGATCGCCAGCAGGATCGCACTGCCGATCAGTGCCGTGAGGATCACGCTGTTGCCCTGCTTTTGCCACATCCCCGAGACCATCGAATTGCAGAACGCCGCATAGACCAGCAACAGGATCACCAGCTTGTCGGCGATGTTGGTGTAGCGCTTGTGGCGGGCGAAGAACTTGCCCAGGAATGGCCGCAGCAATTGGCCGAGCACCAGTGGCAACAGCAACATGGCGCAGAGGTCGAGCAGGGTTGCGCCAAGATCGATGCCGCCCGCGCCGCTGCCGACCACGAAACTCACCAGCAACGGCGTCAGGAAAATCCCCAGCACGCTGGACAGGCTCGCGTTGAGAATCGCCGCCGGTACGTTGCCGCCCGCGCTGCCGGTCAGGGCCACGGACGAGGAAATGGTCGAGGGCAGGGCGCAGAGGTACAGGAAGCCGAGCATCAGCAATGACGGAATGTGCGAGCCCAACAGCTTGTCGCTCAGCAGCCAGATCAGCGGAAACACCGCGAAGGTGAATCCCTGAACCATCACATGCAGCTTCCAGTTTTTCAGACCGTGAGTGATCTGCTCGCTGGACAGGTTGACCCCGTGCAGGAAGAACACCAGGAACACACCGATGTTGATCACGTATTCAGCATGCATTCCGCCGCCGGTGGCACCAAAGGTCGGGAGGAAATACGCCAGCAGCGTGGCAATCAACATGCCACACAAGAACCAGTCGGTGACCACGCGTTTGAGGTGTTTGAAGGCATGCATAACAGGCACCGAATACATTTGTAAGAATTGGTGACTTAGCCTAACGTCGGCTCCAACAGCCGTCTTGCGACATAAGGCCAATCAATGCCGACTAACGGACAACTTTCCCTCGAACGGACGATTCCGACGCTGACGGCGCTGCCGCGTCCGCTGTATGCCCGTGCGGAAAGCCTCAACGCCGGTTCATGGACGCCGCCGCATCGACACGATTGGGTGCAGTTTTCCTACGCGATCAGCGGCGTTCTCGGCGTGCACACCGCCGAGGGCAGTTTCTTTGCGCCGCCGCAGTGGGGCATCTGGATTCCGGCGGATCTTGAACACCAGGTGGTGACCTCGATGCGCGCCGAGATGCGCAGCCTCTATGTGCGCCGCGAGGATTGTGAATGGGCGGACGGGCGCTGCCGGGTGCTGGAAGTGACGCCATTGGCCCGGGAGCTGATCAAGAGTTTTTGTTTGCTGCCGGTGGAATATCCGCAAGGCGACAGCCAGGACGCGCGGCTGGTGAGTGTGCTGCTGGATCAGTTGGCGCATCTGCCGGAGGTTGGTTTCTCGCTACCGTTACCGCGCCATGAACGGTTGCTGGGGCTGTGCAACGAGTTGATCGAAAGCCCTGAGCGGAACGTGACCTTGCAGGAGTGGGCCGAGCGATTGGGGACGTCGGAGAAGACCTTGATGCGGCTCTTTCAGCGTGAAACCGGGTTGAGCTTTCGAGGATGGCGCCAGCGAATGCGGTTGCTGTCGTCGTTGAGTTTGCTGGAGGAGGGCGACAGCGTGACGAATGCCGCGCTGTCTTGCGGGTATGACTCGACTTCGGCGTTTATTGCGGCGTTCAAGGGGTTGTTTGGGTTTACGCCGGGGGAGTTGTTTCGGCAGTGAGATCCAGCCCCTCACCCCAGCCCTCTCCCCACGGGGGAGAGGGAGCCGATCTTCATGTTCTTCAAATCCTGAGTTCGACTCGATATCTCAGGTCGATGTAGCTCCAAGAGCAACTCGGTCGGTCCCCTCTACCCTCTGGGGCGGTCCGACGTTTCGGGAGGGTTAGGGTGAGGGGTGGATCTCAAGCCCTCCCCAATCTCAAGTCCTGAACCGCCGAACCAACCCATCCAACTCATTCGACAACCCCGCCAGACTCTGCGAATCCAGCCGCGCCGAGTTCGCCAGTTCCGCCACCAATTGCGCATCACCATGAATCTGGCTGATGTGCCGATTGATGTCTTCAGCCACCTGATGCTGTTCTTCCGCCGCGGTAGCGATCTGGGTGTTCATGTCGCGAATCACGTCCACCGACTCCCGAATCAGCCCGAAGCTGCTGCGTGCTTCACCGATCCGCGTCACCGATTGCTGGGACACTTCCAGGCTGGCATGCATTTGCTGAGTCACCTGACTGGTACGTTTGGCGAGGTTGCCCAGCAAACCGTCGATTTCCGCTGTGGAATCGGCCGTGCGTTTGGCCAGCGCCCGAACTTCATCGGCCACCACCGCAAACCCACGACCCTGTTCACCGGCCCGCGCCGCTTCAATGGCCGCGTTCAGCGCCAGCAGGTTGGTCTGTTCGGCAATCGAGCGAATGGTCCCGAGGATTGACTGAATGTCGTTGCTATCGCGCTCAAGCTGTTGCATTGACTGAGCCGACTGTTCGATTTCCTGGCTCAAGCGATCAACGCTGGTCACGGCCGCATCAATCTGTTGCTGACCTTCACGCGCCTGGCGCTGGCCGCTGTCGGCCGATTCCGCCGCCTGGCTGCAAGAGCGCGCGACTTCGTTGGCGGTGGCGACCATTTCGTGGAACGCCGTGGAGACCATGTCCACCGCTTCACGCTGACGCCCGGCGGCTTCGGCCATGTCGCTGGAGACCTGGGTCGAACTCTTGGAGGTGGCGAGGATCTTGGTCGCGGCGCCGCCAATGCTCTGGATCAGGTTGCGAATTGCCGCCAAAAACTGGTTGAACCAGTTGGCCAGTTGCGCGGTTTCGTCGCTGCCACGGATTTCCAGGTTCTTGGTCAGGTCGCCTTCACCTTGGGCGATGCCTTCCAGGCCGCTGGCCACGCTGCGGATCGGCCGCACGATGAGGCTGGCGAAACTGGCGCCGATGATGGCGAAGAACACGGCCAGCACGGCGGCGATGATCGCGATCAGCCAGGTCAACTGGGTGGCCGAACTCATCACGTCGGTCTGCTTGATCAGGCCGATAAAGGTCCAGCCCAGCTGCTCCGACGGCCAGACGTTGGCCATGTAGCGTTCGCCATTCAGCTCGACTTCCACCAGCCCTTTGCCTGCCTTGGCCAGTTGCGCGTAGCCGTCGCCGAGGCTGCTCAGCGCTTTAAAGTTGTGTTCCGGTTGTTTCGGATCGACCAGCACGGTGCCGGAGTTTTCCAGCAGCATCAGATAGCCGGTTTCACCGAGCTTGATCTGTTTGACGATTTCAGTGAGCTGCTTGAGCGTCACGTCGATGCTGACCACACCACCATTGGTGCCCAACTTGTTGTCGATGGTGCGCACGGTACTGACGTACGTCGCGTCATCCTGGGCCCAGTAATAGGCCTCAGTGCGGAACGGTTTGCCCGGTTTGGCCTGGGCTGCCTTGTACCAGGGGCGCTGGCGCGGGTCGTAATTGCTCAGCTTGGCATCGTCCGGCCAGGACACATAACCGCCCGCCGCGGTGCCGAGGATGGCATAGGCGTAGGACGGGTGACTGTTACCCAGGTCCTGAAGGAGGCCGAAGACCTTCTTGTCCATCTCACCTTGGGGAATGCTCTCGGCGTTGGCGCTCATGTACGTCTTGAGGCTGTCGTCGGAATTCTTGATCAGCGGTTGGGTCGCCAGGTAATCCACGTTCTGGCTGATGCCGTCAAAGAACAGTTGCATGGCGTTGCTGACCTGACGAATCTCGCGGCCACTGCCGTCGACGAAACTGTCCTTGGCATCACTGCGCAAGTTCAGCACAACCAGGGTCGCAACCAGCACCACCGGCAAGCAGGCGATGATTGCAAACGCCCAGGTCAACTTCTGTTTGATGTTCATCCGCGCTCCAGATTTTTCTTTTAGGCCCACGCAGTGCAGATGACTCGCGGATTATTGGCAGAACGATTGTCGGACAAATCACTTTGTCTCTGATGACTTCGGCTGGCCGAGGCGGAAATTGAGGCCTGTTGAGAAAAATCCTACGAAGGGTATGAATCGAGATGTCAGCTTCTGTCGCAAATACCCGCTTAGCCCTTCAGCAACAAGTGACGCAGGGTCAGCTATGATCTGTTGCGGCCGATGACGAGCGGCGGTTGTTGACTGATCAAACCGGCACATTGTGTGCTTCTTGACGTTCACAGCAGCGTTCATAGGTCGGCAACCCCTCCCCCCAATGAGTGGATTGCCGTATAACGAATGACTTTCGCGTGTTTGGTAATAAAGGACCCCCAATAAAAGCTGATGAAGACTCCAAAACGCATTGAACCCCTGATCGAGGACGGTCTGGTCGACGAGGTGCTGCGCCCACTCATGAGTGGTAAAGAAGCAGCTGTTTATGTGGTGCGCTGCGGCAACGAGTTACGTTGCGCGAAGGTCTACAAGGAGGCGAATAAACGCAGTTTCCGTCAGGCGGCCGAGTATCAGGAAGGCCGCAAGGTGCGCAACAGCCGTCAGGCTCGAGCGATGGCCAAGGGCTCCAAGTTCGGCAAGAAAGAAACCGAAGACGCCTGGCAGAATGCCGAAGTGGCGGCGTTGTTCCGTCTGGCCGGTGCTGGCGTTCGGGTCCCTCAGCCTTACGACTTCCTTGAAGGCGTGCTGTTGATGGAACTGGTGGCCGATGAGTACGGTGATGCCGCGCCGCGTCTGAACGACGTGGTGCTGGAACCGGATCAGGCGCGCGAGTATCACGCGTTCCTGATTTCGCAAATCGTGCTGATGTTGTGTACCGGTCTGGTGCACGGTGACCTGTCGGAGTTCAACGTACTGCTGACCCCGACCGGCCCGGTGATCATCGACCTGCCGCAAGCGGTCGACGCGGCGGGCAACAACCACGCGTTCAGCATGCTGGAGCGGGATGTGGGCAACATGGCGTCCTACTTCGGGCGGTTTGCGCCGGAGTTGAAAAAGACCAAGTACGCCAAGGAAATGTGGGCTCTGTTCGAAGCCGGCACCTTGCACCCGGCCAGCATCTTGACCGGCGAGTTCGATGAGCCGGAAGAGTTGGCTGACGTTGGCGGGATCATGCGCGAGATCGAGGCGGCACGCCTTGATGAAGAGCGCAAGCAAGCGGTGCGCGCGGCAGATGATGCGCCACCGGGCAAAACCGAAGAGCCGCCTCCGCCCTGGATGCAGTGATTGGTTGATGAGAAACCCGGCTTCGGCCGGGTTTTTTATGGGGAGTAGGGGCTATTGTGTGGTGCCAGATGGATCGCCCCCTCACCCCAGCCCTCTCCCCACGGGGGAGAGGGGGAAAGGGAGCAGATCTTCATGTTTTTCAAAGCCTGAGTTCGACTCGGAATTTCAGGTCGATGTAGCTCCAAGAGCACCTCGGTCAGTCCCCTCGCCCCTCGGGGAGAGGGTTAGGGTGAGGGGGAGCTTTCAGATCCACCCCAAATCCGTCTATCGTCCACCGCTCAAAACCACACTCAAGGACTGAATGTGAACTCCTCCCGAAACGCCCAACTCATCATCACCGCCCGTCTGGTCTCGGACTTTGGCGCCTTCCTCAACATGGTCGCCCTGGCCACCTACGTCTACCTGCTCAGCAACAGTGCCATGAGCGTCGGGATCTTTCTCGCCAGCCGTGTGGCCGGTGGGATATTCGCCAGCCTCATCGGCACGACGTTTTATCGCCGCTGGGCCGGGCGCATGCCGCTGATTGCCTTCGACCTGTTGCGCGCCGGGCTGCTGGGCCTGTTGCTGGTGCTGCCGGTCACCCAGCAGATGCTGCTGTTACCGGTGATCGCTTTCGGTCTGGGATTCGGCAACTCGATGTTCGCCATTGGCCTCAACAGTCAGTTGCCGCACTTGATCGAGGCTGAGCATTTGCTCAAGACCAACGCCTGGATCACCTCGGCGTCGTCGGCAGCCATGGTCGGCGGAAGTCTGGTGTCAGGGCTTTTAGTAGCAGCATTCGGCTTTGAAACAGTGTTCGCATTGAATGTGGTCACTTATTTGTTGGCCGCACTGTTCATCTTGCCGCTGCGCTTTTCACAACCAGCTCCGAGTGACGACCCCATCCACGAACGTGGTGAATGGGCGGCCCTGCTCCAGGGGCTGCGCAGTACACCGGTGGTGGCGGCGATGCTCGCCGTGGCGATGGCTGACACCCTTGGCAGTGCCGCGCACAACGTGGGGTTTCCGATTATTTCAAAACTGCTGACGCCCGAGTCGGCCAGCACCACGCTGGGTCTGACGCTGGCCGTCTGGGCCAGCGGAAAACTCATCGGCGCGCGCATCGCCAGCCGGTTGAAAGGCTCGGATAACGTGAACCTGGAGCGACGGTTTTTCTTTGGTGTGTTGATGATGTCCTGTGGCTTCATCCTGATGTTTCAGCAGCAAACGCTCTACGGTTTGCTGTTGTTCTCGTTGCCGGCGGGCCTCGGCGACGGTTTCTCGGAAGTCGGCCTGATGTCGCGCCTGCAGCGCGAGCCGGACAGCCTGCGCCTGCCGATTTTCAGCTTCCTGACGCTGTTGCAAATGACCGGGTTCGGCGTCGGCATGCTGATCGCCGCGCCGTTCTATTCATGGTGGACGCCGGGTGCCGTGGTGCTGTTGTTCCACGGAATTCCACTCACCACCTTGTTGGTGGTGAAGGGGCTGGCAATCAGGGGCGAACGGGTTGTGCGCAACAGCCCGACTCCAGATTCTTGAGGATCGGGCAGTCCGGACGGTGATCGCCGTGGCAGTGTTCGACCAGGTCCTGCAGGGTGTCGCGCAGTTGGCCGAGCTCGCGGATTTTCTGGTTCAGCTCGTCGATGTGCTGACGGGCCAGGGCTTTCACGTCGGCGCTGGCTCGTTGGCGGTCCTGCCAGAGGGTCAGCAGTTTGCCGACCTCATCCAGTGAGAACCCCAGGTCCCGGGAGCGCTTGATGAACGCCAGGGTATGCAGGTCGTCGTCGCCGTACACCCGATAGCCGCTGTCGGTACGATGGGCGGCCTTGAGCAAACCGATGGATTCGTAATAACGAATCATCTTCGCGCTCAGGCCGCTTTGGCGGGCCGCTTGGCCGATGTTCATCGGTTGTCCTCCAGATCCTTGGGTTTCCAGGTTTTCAACAGTAGCGCATTGCTCACCACGCTGACGCTCGACAAGGCCATGGCCGCACCGGCCAATACCGGGTTGAGGAAGCCGAACGCTGCCAGCGGAATACCGATCAGGTTGTAGACGAAGGCCCAGAACAGGTTCTGACGAATTTTCGCGTAGGTCTTGCGACTGATTTCCAGCGCTGCCGGCACCAGCCGTGGATCGCCACGCATCAGGGTGATCCCGGCCGCGTGCATCGCAACGTCGGTGCCACCGCCCATGGCGATGCCGATGTCTGCGGCGGCCAAGGCGGGTGCGTCGTTGATGCCGTCGCCGACCATTGCCACGACGCCGGTTTTCTTGAGTGTGGCGACGGTGGCGGCTTTGTCCGCCGGCAGTACTTCGGCGTGGACATCCTTGATGCCCAGCGCCTCGGCAACCACTTTGGCACTGCCGCGATTGTCGCCGGTCAGCAGGTGGCTGCTGATGTTGCGTGCGCTGAGTTGTTGCACAGCTTGCAACGCGCCGGGTTTGAGGGTGTCGCCGAAAGCGAAGAGGCCCAATACTCGTGGTTCGGAGCTTTGCTCGATCAGCCAGGACAGGGTCCGGCCTTCGGTCTCCCACGCGGTGGCGGAGTCGGCCCATTCACCGGCGCTCAAGCCGCTCTCTTCCAACAGCCGACGATTGCCCAAGGCCAATCGACGACCGCCGAGAGTGCCCGCGATGCCACGGCCGGTCAGGGACTGGCTGTCGGTGACATCGGCCACCGTCAAACCGCGTTCGGCGCAAGCGTCCAGAACCGCCTTGGCCAGTGGATGCTCGCTGCCGCGTTGCAGGGCGCCGGCCATTTGCAGCAACGCCGCTTCGTCATTGTTGATTGCGCTCAAATGAGCGATGCGCGGAGTACCCGAAGTCAACGTGCCAGTCTTGTCGAAGACCACCGCACTGACTTCGTGGGCGCGCTCCAGCGCTTCGGCGTCCTTGATCAGAATCCCGTAGCGCGCCGCCACGCCGGTGCCGGCCATGATCGCTGTCGGCGTGGCCAACCCCAGGGCGCACGGGCAAGCGATCACCAAGACCGCCACGGCATTGATCAGCGCCGTTTCCATCGGCGCGCCGTACAACCACCAACCGATCAAGGTCGCCAGCGCAATCAGCAGAACCGTAGGGACAAACACATGACTGACTTTATCCACCAGTTTCTGGATCGGGGCCTTCGCGGCTTGAGCGTCTTCCACCAGACGGATAATGCGCGCCAGCACGGTTTCCGCGCCCAAGGCCAGGGTGCGAACGAGCAACCGACCTTCGCCATTGATCGCACCGCCGGTGACGTTGTCGCCGGGTTGTTTGGGCACCGGCAGGCTTTCGCCGCTGATCAGCGCTTCGTCGGCGTGGCTCTGGCCTTCGACCACTTCACCGTCAACCGGGAAGCGTTCGCCGGGTTTGACCATTACCAGATCATTCAGACGCAAGGCGCTGATGGCGACATCCTGCTCGCGGCCGTCGATCACCTGAATCGCCCGTTCCGGGCGCAAGGCTTCGAGGGCGCGAATGGCACTGGCGGTCTGGCGTTTGGCGCGGCTTTCCAGGTATTTGCCCAGCAGCACCAAGGCAATCACCACTGCCGAGGCTTCGAAATACAGGTGCGGCATGCGCCCGGCGGCGGTGGCCCATTCATAGAGGCTCAAGCCATATCCGGCGCTGGTGCCCAACGCGACCAGCAAATCCATGTTGCCGGCACCGGCGCGCACGGCTTTCCAGGCCGCGACGTAAAAGCGTGCACCGAAGATGAATTGCACCGGCGTGGCCAACGCGAATTGCACCCAGGCCGGGAGCATCCAGTGCACGCCGAACGGTTGCAGTAACATCGGTAGCACCAACGGCGCGGCGAGGACGATCGCCATGATCAAGGCCCAGCGCTCGCGGTGCAGGCGCTGTTGTTGATTGTCGGTTTGCGGGTGTTCAACTTCCCAGACACTGGCGCTATAGCCAGCCTTGGTCACGGCAGCGATCAAGGTTTGCGGATCGATCTGGCGGAGCAGCTCAAGGTGGGCGCGTTCATTGGCCAGGTTGACGCTGACACTTTTTACCCCCGGCACCTTGGCCAGCGCCCGTTCGACCCGGCCGACGCAGGAGGCGCAGGTCATGCCGTCGATGCTCAATTCCAGACTCTGCTGCGGCACGCTGTAACCAGCCTGCTGCACGGCGTCCATCAAGGCCGGCAGGCTGTCGCTGGGCGCTTGAACCCGGGCCTGTTCGGTGGCCAGGTTGACGCTGACGGCAGAGGCGCCGATGACTTTGCTCAAGGCACGCTCGACACGCCCGGCGCAACTGGCGCAGGTCATGCCGGCTATCGGCAGATCGAAAGTGGTGGATTCGGACATCGGTCACGCTCCCTGTAGAAGATACCTACAGGATCAACCTTGCCATGCGGGCAAGGTCAAGCGCCAATCAACAATTCACCACAGACCAAAAAATGTGGGAGCGAGCTTGCTCGCGATAGCGGCGTGTCAGTCGACATCAATGTAGCTGACATACCGCTATCGCGAGCAAGCTCGCTCCCACAGGGATTTGCGTCAATAGTCGAGAGCGGCAGGTTTCAGGTACATCCCTTCCTGCGTCATCGCAATCCGGAACTTCAGCACGTCACCGGCCTTGAGCGTGATGTTCTGCGAACCCGGTGCGAGCATGCCCGGGTTGCATCCCGGCGCCTGGCCCGGCAGCAGCTTCAGGCGCAAGGACACATTGCCCGGCGGCAGGTTGAACGAGGTGCTTTGTTCCTGGAACAACCGCGCCGACAGCTGATCCTGGATATACACGCCGATCTCGCAGGAGGTTGCGACTTCCAGGCGCTCGCGGGAAATGATCAGCACGCCGTAGTCCTCCCCGGCAGCATTGACCGAGGGCACGGCGGCGAAAAGGCTGAGAAAGCCAAACAGGCTGAGAGCTGACCAGCGCATGGCTGAATCTCCTGATGTCGAGTCATTGATGGACGCAGCTTGGCCGAGCGCGATGCCGATTGCCAGCCCGGCAGCGCACTTCAGAACTTGACCTTGCCATGGTGGCAAGCTCGAGACTGCTCACAACTTCACTAAAGGAGTCATCCCATGCAAGTGTTCAACGTTCAAGGTATGTCCTGCGGTCACTGCGTCAAAGCCATCACTCAGGCGCTGCAAGCCAAGGATCCTGCGGCCAGCGTGCATATCGATCTGGCCGCGAAAGAAGTCGGCGTCGAGAGTGCTTTGTCGGCGGATCAGGTGATCGCGGTGATCACCGAAGAAGGCTACGAGGCGATAGTCGCCTGAAGCTTTTTAATAGTTAGCGACCTAACGGAATGTTCAAGGCGTCCCTGCGCGGCTAGACTGTCGGCCTGCCGACTCATGCCCAACTGGATGCCTGATGAACTTCCGTACCATTCTGATTCTCGGCGCCTTGAGCGCTTTCGGTCCGCTGGCAATCGATTTCTATCTGCCGGCCTTCCCTACGATGGCGCTCGCCTTCGGCACCGATGAAAAACACGTTCAGCTGACCTTGGCGGCGTATTTCCTTGGCTTGTCCATCGGTCAGCTGGCTTATGGCCCGGTAGCGGATCGCTTCGGGAGACGCATTCCCTTGCTGACTGGCGTCGGCTTGTTCACCGCTGCCTCCCTGGCCTGCGCTTTTGCTCCGAATCTGGAATGGTTGATCGGCGCGCGGTTCATCCAGGCGCTGGGTGGTTGCGCGGGCATGGTGATCTCCCGTGCGATTGTCAGCGATAAATGCGATGCGGTGGGGTCGGCGAAGGTCTTTTCGCAGCTGATGCTGGTGATGGGCCTGGCGCCGATTCTTGCGCCGATGCTGGGCGGGCTGTTGGTCAACACCACGGGCTGGCAGTCGATCTTTCTCGTGTTGACCGGTTTCAGTGCGCTGGCAGGGTTGGCCGTGGCACTCGGGTTGCCGGAAAGTCTGCCGGCCCATGTGCCGCGTCAACCGTTGTCCGGCGCGTTGCGTCAGTACGGTCGACTGTTGTCGGATCCGGTGTTCCTCGGCCATGCCTTGACCGGCGGCATCGCCATCGCCGGGATGTTTGCCTACATCGCCGGTTCACCGTTCGTCTTCATCAAACTGTATGGCGTGCCGCCCGAGCATTTCGGCTGGCTGTTCGGTACCAACGCGGCGGGCTTCATTCTGGTGGCACAGCTCAACGCGCGACTGCTGGCCAAGCGTGGCCCGGCGTTCTTGCTGGCGCGCACCGTGTGGATCTACGTCGGCGCCGGTCTGGCGCTGCTGGCCGTCAGTGCGTTGCACACCACGCAGCTATGGCCATTGCTGATTCCACTGTTTGTCTGCATCGCCAGCCTCGGTTGCATCCTCCCCAACGCCTCGGCCTGCGCCATGAACGGGCAGGGCGCTCGCGCCGGTAGTGCGTCGGCGATGCTCGGTTGCCTGCAATTCAGCGTCGCCGCCGGGGCAGCAACCCTGGTCGGCGTTTTACACGATGGCAGCGCCATGCCGATGGCCATGGTCATCAGCCTGTGCGGAATTCTGGTGGTGAGCGTGGCGATGCTCACCCGACGTTTGCAAAATGCCCGGGCACTGGCACACGCCCAGGTCTGAGGACGAACTCAGCCAGCAGCACGCTGCTGGTGTTCAATAATTTGATGAGGTGCTTGCAGGCGCGCTTCGAGGGTTCGGGTGAAGGCGCGAGCTTCGGCTTCGCTGCGGAATGTCACGGTGTGTTGGTCCAGGCGGACCTGCCACTGGGATTTTGCCAATTCTTTTATCAGGATCTTCATTGCTGATCTCTCCTCTCGTAAAAGATGTCACATAAAAGATTGTGCCGCAGAGGACTCGATTGTAGACCCGAATACGATCGCAATTGTGACAACGGTCAAATCTCGGACTGACGGTGTCGCCCATCTGGGCGACAACTGTGTCAGTTTGTTTCAGAACCCTTCAAGCACAATCTTGCCCTTGGATTTGCCACTTTCGAGCAGCTCATGGGCACGGCGCAGGTTCGCCGCGTTGATGGTCCCGAAGTGCTCGCCGACCGTGGTCTTCAGCGTCCCCGCGTCGATCAGCTCAGCCACGCGGTTGAGCAATTTGTGCTGCTCGATCATGTCCGCGGTTTCGAACAGCGAGCGGGTGTACATGAACTCCCAGTGCAGCGACAGGCTCTTGCGCTTGAGCTTGGTCACGTCCAGCGCCTTCGGATCATCGATCAGAGCCAGTTTGCCTTGCGGCGCCAGTGCCTCGACCAATTGGTCCAGGTGGTGATCAGTCTGGGTCAGGCTGGCGACGTGGGTCACCTGATCGACACCAGCGCGTTTGAGTTCTTCGCTCAACGGCTGGCTGTGATCGATCACCAGGTCGGCACCCAGTTCACGAACCCAGCTCTGGGTTTGCGGGCGAGAAGCGGTGCCGATGACTTTCAGCCCGGTGAGTTGGCTGGCCAGTTGCGTGAGGATCGACCCCACACCGCCAGCGGCACCGACGATCAAAAGGCTCTGGCCTTCATCGGTTTTGCCTTCACGCACTTGCAGGCGTTCGAAGAGCAATTCCCACGCGGTGATAGCGGTCAGCGGCAGCGCGGCGGCTTCGGCGAAGCCGAGGGTTTTCGGCATATGGCCGACGATCCGCTCATCGACCACGTGCAGTTCGCTGTTACCGCCAGCGCGGGCGATGGAGCCGGCGTAGAACACGTTGTCGCCGGCCTTGAACAGCGTGACTTCACTGCCGACGGCCTTGACCACACCGGCCACGTCCCAGCCCAGCACTTTCGGCGCGCCCGCTTCAGGCTGGACGTTTTGGCGGACCTTGGTGTCCACCGGGTTGACCGAGATGGCTTTGACTTCCACCAACAGGTCGCGCGGGCCGGCAACCGGTTCTGGCAGTTCGATGTCTTGCAGAGAATTTTCGTCGCTGATTGGCAACGAGGCGTAGTAGGCAATGGCTTTCATACGGGCTCCTGAGAAGTAATAAAGAAGGCAGATCAGACGATGGAGCGCAGGCGCTTGAGGTCGAAGTGTTCGAGAAAGTCGCCAGCCTTGGCGCGGAAGTTCTGGACATGTGCGCTGGCGTCATGGGCTTGCAGGGCTTCGTCGCTGCTCCATTTTTCGATCATGTAGAAGGCATGAGGATTGGCGAGGTCCTGGTGCAAGTCGTATTGACCGCAACCTGCCTCGGCGCGAGTTGGTTCCAGCAGCGCACGCAGGTGCTGTTCGAGGGCGTCCTGCTGGCCGGCTTTGGCGATGAGGGTGGCGATAGCGGTGAAAGTCTGGGACATGTTTGGCTCCGGGAACGGGATGAATTTGATGGGATGAATTTGATGGGATGGATGATTGGCTATTTCTCTGCAAGATAAAACCCGCTAAAAGAGCAGTCTCTTTCAATATTTTTTTGATAATCGAGGCTGGAAAATGCTGCGTTTCGATGACTTGCAGTTGTTTGTCCGGGCCGCGGACCTGGGCAGTCTGTCAGCGGCGGCGCGCGGGATGGACATGTCGGCCGCGGTGGCCAGTGCGGCGTTGAAGCGCATCGAACAGCAGCTCGGCGCCCGGTTGCTCGCCCGTTCTACCCGCAGCCTGCGGCTGACCGCTGAAGGCGAGGGATTTCTCGAATACGCTCGGGCCGCCTTGAGCAATCTCGATGAGGGCCGTCGTTTATTGGCCAGCGGTCAGGACCAGGTCAGCGGGATTTTGCAGCTGTCGGCGCCTTCGGACTTTGGCCGCAATCTGCTGCTGCCCTGGCTGGACGAGTTTCAGCGTGAGCATCCGAAACTCACGGTGCGTTTGCTGCTGGGCGACCGCATCGCCGACCTGTTCCGCCAACCGGTGGACATCGCCCTGCGTTACGGCGAGCCGGAAGACTCAAGCCTGGTGGCGCTGCCCATCGCCCCGCAGAACCGCCGCGTGCTCTGTGCCGCCCCGAGTTACCTGGCCCGGCATGGCGAGCCTCGGCAACTGGAGCAACTGGCTCAGCACAACTGCCTGCTGTTCATGCTCGGCAGCCGGGTCCACGATCATTGGAGTTTCCACGACGGTAAACGCGAGGTCAGCCTGACCGTTAGCGGTGATCGTTTCAGCGATGATGCCGATGTCGTGCGACTGTGGGCCGTGGCGGGTGCCGGGATTGCCTACAAATCCTGGCTCGATGTAGCGGCCGATGTGCTGGCCGGTCGATTGCAAGTGCTCATGCCGGAACTGCTCTGTGAGCGCGCACCGCTGAATTTGCTGTGCGCCCATCGCGCACAATTGAGTAAGCCGGTGAACCTTTTGCGGGAAATGCTCGCCAGCCGATGCGCCCGGTTGAGTAGCCAATTTCCGACGTTATCGAGCCCCGATCATTAGTCGCAGGAAAATAGCGAAATTTCACTCAGGAACTATCACCACCAATGGTTTCCCAAGGGCAGGAACCGGCGGTTAACCCGCATATACTAGCGCTCGCCTCATGTACGCACCGTCGATCTCGCAATGGCGAGACCACATCCGAGTCAGCCAGGCCCCATGGTCAATCGCCGCGGCTTGGCGAAACCTGCGAGCAATGGCCTGTGCGATTGGCCGGCTTTGCCCGGTTTATGGCGGTTTCCACGCCTTGGCCGACGACACATTACTGGTCAAGATGTCTCTGAGCAGTAGACGAAACGATTCAACAGGGAGTGAATACATGGAACATGCACCTTGCATCAGCCAGATCGCCACGTTGCTGGCTGACCCAAAGCGCAGCGCAATGATGTGGGCCTTGATGGACGGCTCGGCGCGGCAAACCGAAGAGCTGGCCTTGTTGGCCGGCCTGTCACCGTCTTCGGCCAGTGCACATCTGGGGCGTTTGTCCGCCGGAGGTCTGTTGAAAGTCGAAATCCGCGGCCGCAAGCGGTTCTTTCGTCTTGCCGCACCTGAAGTGGGTGCCGCGATAGAGGCACTGGCCAGCGCCACCCTGGCCAGCACGCCTCGGGAAGTCCCGGACGTTTTCAAACGCACGCCCCCCCTCGCCAAACCTCAGGCGGCGCCTTCGTCACTCTTGCGCGCCAGGCTTTGCGACGACCATTTGGGCGGCACCCTTGCCGCCGATCTTTACCAGCGTCTGCTGGATGCAGGCTGGATCGAACAGTTCGATCAGCGGGTCATGATCACTCACAAGGGCGCCACGCAATTGGCGACGCGGGGTGTGTTCATCCAGGCGCTGGCTCATCGCAACAGCCGAGTCGCTTGCGCTTGTCCGGACTGGAGCGAAAGACGCCCGCACATGGGCGGATCACTGGGTGCGGCGTTGCTGCAATTGTTCATGCAGTCAGGTTGGCTGAGCCTGCCCAACGATTCGCGAGCCTTGCAGGTCACAGCCGCGGGGCAGCGTGAAATCCATCGATTCGCCAAGGAGACCGAGCTGGAAATGGCGTTGTAGACGCATCGAGATCGACGTCCGAAGCTTCGGGCGTCGTTCAGAGCTGCGAACAGGTCGCATCCAGCAGTAACCCCCAGCAGCTATCGCGCACACTCGTCCGGGGACTTTCGGATTGAGGGGATGTGGCATGGAAACACGAGGCTTCAGCGCGGCAGAACGACTGGAACGGCTGCCCATCAGCGGTTATCACCGGATCATTTTCATCATCATTGCCCTGGCGTTTTTCTTCGACTCCATGGACCTGGCGATGATGACCTTCCTGCTCGGCTCGATCAAAACCGAGTTTGGCCTGAGCACGGCGCAGGCCGGGTTGCTGGCCAGTTCGAGCTTTTTCGGCATGGTTGTGGGGGCGTCGCTGTCTGGCATGCTGGCCGACCGTTTCGGGCGCAAACCGGTGTTCCAGTGGAGCATCGTGTTGTGGGGGATCGCCAGTTATCTGTGCTCCACGGCGCAGAATGTCGAAACGCTGACGTTGTTCAGAATCCTGTTGGGGATTGGCATGGGCATGGAGTTTCCCATTGCTCAGTCGATGCTCTCGGAGCTGATTCCAGCCAAACGGCGCGGGCGCTACATTGCGTTGATGGACGGTTTCTGGCCGCTGGGCTTCGTCGCCGCCGGCGTACTGTCGTACTTCCTGCTGCCGGTGATTGGCTGGCGGGACATCTTCCTGGTGTTGGCGGTGCCGGCGGTGTTTGTCCTCGCGATTCGCTTTTTCATTCCTGAATCACCGCGCTGGCTGGAACAGGCCGGGCACCATGACGTGGCAGACAAGGTCTTGCTGCGCATCGAAGATCGGGTCCGGACATCTCTGGGACGTTCGGATCTACCTGAGCCGATCCGCCTGCCGAGAGTGGCGAGTACGCCGGGCCATTTCTTTTCCGCCTTGCGGCAAATCTGGTCGCCGCTGTATCGCCAGCGCACGATGATGATCTGGAGCGTCTGGTTCTTCGCCTTGCTGGGTTTCTATGGCCTGACGTCCTGGCTCAGTGCCTTGCTGCAGCAGTCGGGTTTTGCCGTGACCCAGTCGGTGTATTACACGGTGTTGATTTCCCTCGGCGGGATTCCCGGTTTCCTGATGGCCGCCTGGCTGGTGGAGCGTTGGGGACGTAAACCGGTGTGCGTGGTGACGTTGCTCGGCGGCGGGGTGATGGCGTTTCTTTATGGTCAGAGCGCGGTGTTTGGCGGCAACGTCAGCCTGTTGATTGCGTCGGGGCTGCTGATGCAGTTTTTCCTGTTCGGCATGTGGGCGGTGCTTTACACCTACACGCCGGAGTTGTACCCGACATCGGCGCGGGCCACGGGCTCGGGTTTTGCTTCGGCGATTGGCCGCGTGGGTTCGTTGCTCGGGCCAATGGTGACCGGGCTGGTGTTCCCGATGACCGGGCAGGGTGGGGTGTTTGCGCTGGGGGCGATGTGTTTTGCGATTGCGGCAGGGGTGGTGTGGGTGTTCGGGATGGAGACCCGGGGCAAAACACTGGAGGAGTTAAGCGAGGCAACACCAATCTAAAAATGTGGGAGCGGGCTTGCTCGCGAAGGTGGTGTGTCAGCTGCATAAATGTTGACTGACACTCCCTCTTCGCGAGCAAGCCCGCTCCCACATTAGTTTTGTGGTGAACCTTATGGTTTCACCAGCCGTGCATCCAGGCTGTTCTGCGCCAATCGCTTGGCCTGGTCCTGGGTCATGCCCAAATGGGTATACAGGGCATGGAAGTTCTCGGTGACATAACCGCCGAAGTACGCCGGGTCATCCGAGTTCACGGTCACTTTCACGCCACGCTCGAGCATGTCGAGAATGTTGTGCTGAGACATGTGATCGAACACGCAGAGCTTGGTGTTCGACAACGGGCACACGGTCAGCGGGATTTGCTCGTCGATGATCCGCTGCATCAAACGCTCGTCTTCGATGGCGCGCACGCCATGGTCGATGCGCTGGACTTTCAGCAAGTCGATGGCTTCCCAGATGTACTCGGGCGGACCTTCTTCTCCGGCGTGGGCGACGGTCAGGAAGCCTTCGTGACGAGCGCGATCAAACACGCGCTGGAACTTGCTTGGCGGGTGACCCATTTCCGAACTGTCCAGACCGACAGCCACAAACGCATCACGGAACGGCAGCGCCTGGTCGAGGGTTTTCTCGGCTTCTTCCTCGCTCAAGTGGCGCAGGAAGCTCAGGATCAAACCGCTGGTGATGCCCAGTTGCTGCTCGCCATCCTTCAACGCGGCGGCGATGCCATTGAGCACCACTTCGAACGGCACGCCACGGTCGGTGTGGGTCTGCGGGTCGAAGAACGGTTCGGTGTGAATCACGTTCTGCGCCTTGCAACGCAACAGGTAAGCCCAGGTCAGGTCGTAGAAATCCTGAGAGGTGCGCAACACGTCGGCGCCCTGGTAATACAGGTCGAGAAACTCTTGCAGGTTGTTGAAGGCGTAGGCCTTGCGCAGGGTTTCGACGTCGCTCCACGGCAGGGCGATCTTGTTGCGTTCGGCCAGGGCGAACAGCAGCTCAGGCTCCAGCGAACCTTCGAGGTGCAAGTGCAGTTCCGCCTTGGGCAGGGCGTTCAGCCAGTCATACATATTCTTTTCTCATCAGGTGCAGATGGCGAGCATTCTACAGATGCCCGTGGAAACAATTAGCAAAACCTGACCAGCCGGTTCATCACACCGCTTCCTGTTCCCGTCGATAGGCGTAGGTCTCGGCAAAGCGCGAGAGCAGGAATTCGGCGCAGGTGGTGGCCGGGTACTTCGCCGGGTGCCCTTCATCCTGGCAGCCGGGCAAGCATTCGATGGGGGTATCGGGGTGTGGTTCGGCGAAGAACGGCATCGAATAACGATCAACACCCTGCGGGCTGATGACCCGGTGCGGCGTCGACAGGTAACGATCGTTGCTCCAGCGCGCCATCATGTCGCCGAGGTTGACCACGAACGTGCCTTCGATCGGCGGCGCGTCGATCCACTCGCCGTTGACGTTTCGCACTTGCAGGCCGCCGGCGGCATCCTGATACAGCAGGGTGATGCAACCGTAATCGGTGTGGGCGCCGGCGCCTTGTTGCTCTTCGGAACTGGCGGTGTGGCGCGGTGGGTAATGAATCATCCGCAGCACGCTGACCGGCTCATGGAAGCGTGTGTCGAAGAAGTCGCGCTCGATGTTCAGCGCCATGGTCATGGCACGCAACAGCGTTTGGGCGAGTGCCTGCATGTCGACGTAGTGTTGCTCCATCAAGGCTTCCCAACCGGGCATCGAGGGATGACGGTTGGGGCCGCGCAGCGGTTTTTCCGTCAACACTTCAGGGTGATCGGCCGGCAGGTGCAGGCCCATGTCGAAGGTTTCTTTCAGGTCGCTGGGTTTGCTCGGGTCCAGTTGCTCGGTGGCGATGGCGCCGTAGCCGCGATGGTGGCGGGTCTGGGTGATGTCGATCTTGAGCTTTTCGGCGGTGGGCAAGGCGAAGAAGCGTTGGGCATGGTCGAGCACGGCGTCGATACGTGACGCGGAGATCGGGTGCCCCTTGATGTAGAAAAAGCCCCACTCGCGGCAGGCGCGGTCGATTTGAGCCGCGACGGATTGCCAGGCGTGCGCGTCGTCGCTGTAGAGCGGGGCTATGTCGATAATCGGGAGTTGGTTCATGCGCAATTCTCAAGAACGCTAAATATCCATTGTGGGAGTGAGCCTGCTCGCGATAGCGGCGTGTCAGTCGACATTGATAGCGTCTGACACTCCGCCATCGCGAGCAGGCTCACTCCTACAGGGTTTTGTGTTGGGTTGGGGAGTTACTTCGGAATGTCGGCCTTCATGCCTTCAACGTAGTAGTTCATCGATGCCAGCTCCGCATTGCTCGCCGTCGCGCCCGCCGCGATTTTCTCGGTGCCGGCCTGGTCCTTGATCGGCCCGGTGAACGGGTGGAAGGCGCCGCTTTTGATGTCCGCAATGATCTGCTCGGCCTCGGTTTTCACCGCCGCCGGCACCAGGTCACTGATCGGCAGCTCAACCGTGCCTTCCTTCAAACCGCCCCAGTAATCCTGCGATTTCCAGGTGTGGTCGAGCACGCTTTGGGTCGCTTGAATGTAATGCGGGCCCCAGTCGTTGACGATCGACGTCAGCACCGCTTTCGGCCCGAAGTGCGCCATGTCCGAAGCGTAGCCGACGGCATACACGCCGCGACGTTCGGCCGCCTGAATCGGCGCCGGGCTGTCGGTGTGCTGGAACACCACATCGACGCCTTGATCGATCAACGCGTTGGCGGCGTCGGCTTCCTTGCCCGGATCGAACCACGAGTTGACCCACACCACCTTGATCTCGGTGCCGGGGTTGTACTTGTTCAGGGCCAGTTGAATGGCGTTGATGTCGCGGATCACTTCCGGGATCGGGAAGGACGCGACGTAACCGATCTTCTTGGTCTTGGTCATCTTCGCCGCGAGGAAACCGCCGACATAGCGACCTTCATACGTGCGCGCCAGGTAGGTGCCGAGGTTCTTGTCCTGCTTGTAGCCGGTGGCGTGTTCGAAGGTCACCTTGGGAAACTGCTTGGCGACTTTCAGGGTCGGGTTCATGTAGCCGAACGACGTGGTGAAGATCAGGTCGTACTTGTCCTTGGCCATGTTGCGGATCACCCGCTCGGCATCGGCCCCTTCGGCGACGTTCTCCACATAGTTGGTGGTGATCTGGTTACCGAATTTTTCGGCCAGCGCCTTGCGCCCCTGTTCATGCTGATACGTCCAGCCGTGGTCGCCGATCGGACCGATATAGACGAAGCCGACTTTCAGCGGGTCGGCAGCGCTGGCGGTCAGGCTCGCGCTCAGACCGATGGCCGCCGCAACGGCGCAAAGCAGCTTCTTCAACGGACGTTTGTGCATGAATTCCAACTCCATGTTGTTGTGAGGTTGGCAGGGGCAATGCAAATTGCTGACCAACAAGACAATAAATGGCTCGAGATCGCGTAATGGCCATCGCGAGCAAGCTCGCTCCCACAGGGGAACGCGATCCCCTGTGGGAGCGAGCCTGCCCGCGAAGAGGCCCTTGAGGCCGATAAAAGTGCATGCCTTGGCACAGCCGCCATCCACTGGTGCGCTAAGGTGTAACGAAACGTTAGCGCCGCCCCGCAGTCATTAGCTCATCACCCTGGTTCCGCTTCACACGGCAAAAAGGCCCGCGATGCTCACACTTATCAAGCAAGAAAAATTCCTGTTGTTGGCCCTGCTCGCCGCCGTCGTCGCCTATCCACTGGAACACTGGATGCTGCACAGCGGCCAGCCCATCGCGCTGACCGCTGGCCTGGTGCTGATTGCCTTCATCGTCGCCGCCTCCATGCGCGTCGCCCATCACGCCGAACTGCTCGCCGAAAAAGTCGGCGACCCTTACGGCACGATGATCCTGACCCTGGCCGCGGTGCTGGTGGAAGTGGTGATCCTGGCGATCATGATGAGTAACGAAGCCTCGCCAACCCTGGTGCGCGACACGATTTATTCGGCGGTGATGCTCGACATCAACGGCATCCTCGGCCTGGCCGCCTTGATGGGCGGAATCAAGCACGGCGAACAGTCGTACAACGACGACTCGGCCCGCAGTTACAGCGTGATGATCCTCACCGCCATGGGCGTGTCCATGGTGGTGCCGGAGTTCATCCCCGAGGCCAACTGGAAGCTTTATTCGGCGTTCACCATTGGCGCGATGGTCGTGCTTTACACCCTGTTCCTGCGTATGCAGGTCGGGCCGCACAGTTATTTCTTCAGCTACAGCTATCCGGAAAAACGTCGAAAAAAAGTCCCGGCGGAAGAACCTGAGCCCATCAATCTGGGGCTGAGTATTGGGACATTGGTGTTCGGCGTGGTGGTGATCGGTGCCTTGGCCGAGGTGATGTCCAAGACCCTCGACCTGGGCCTGGAAGGGACGGGCGCACCGCCGGTGATCACGGCGATCCTGGTGGCGGCAATCTCGGCGGCACCGGAGATTCTGACCGCGTTGCGGGCGGCACTGGCCAACCGCATGCAGTCGGTGGTCAACATCGCCATGGGCGCGTCGCTGTCGACGGTGATCCTGACGGTGCCGGTGATGGAAGCAATGGCGCTCTACACCGGCCAGCCGTTCCAGATGGCGATGACCCCGGTGCAGACTGTGATGATCTTCCTCACCCTGATCGTCAGCGCGATCAACCTCAACGATGGCGAAACCAATGCCATCGAAGGCATGACCCACTTTGTGCTGTTTGCGACCTTTATCATGTTGTCGCTGCTGGGCCTTTAGAGCTGCCACAAACCAATGTGGGAGCGAGCCTGCTCGCGATGAGGCCATGTCAGTCAACATCGATGTTGAATGTCAGTGCGCTATCGCGAGCAAGCTCGCTCCCACAGGGGATAGTGTTGTATCAGGTACCGGCGATTAGCTGCCGAGCCGCCTGACTGTGATCCGCAATCAACCCCTTCAAATCCAGCCCTTCGACCTGCCCATCAATCACTCGCCACTTGCCCCCGACCATCACCCGATCTGCCCGATCAGCACCGCACAGCAGCAACGCCGACACCGGATCATGACTGCCGGAGAACCGCAGCTCATCGAGCTTGAACAGCGCCAGATCCGCCTGCTTGCCCACCGCCAGTTCGCCGATATCGGTTCGCCCGAGCAAACTCGCCGAACCCTTGGTCGCCCATCCCAGAACCAATTCCGGCGTGATCTTCTCGGCACCATAACGCAGCCGCTGAATGTAAAGTGCCTGACGGGTTTCCAGCATCATGTTCGACGCATCGTTGGACGCCGAACCGTCCACGCCCAAGCCCAGCAACGCGCCCGCAGCGGTCAGGTCCAGTGTCGGGCAAATGCCGGAAGCCAGGCGCATGTTAGAACTCGGGCAATGGCAAATGCCGGTGCCGGCGGCGCCGAGACGGGCGATTTCATCCGGGTTGAAATGGATGCCGTGGGCCAGCCAGGTGCGCGGGCCGAGCCAGCCGACGCTGTCCAGGTAATCCACGGTGCGCAACCCGAAGCGTTGCAGGCAGAAGTCTTCTTCGTCGAGGGTTTCGGCCAGATGGGTGTGCAGGCGCACGTCGAGTTTGTTCGCCAGTTCGGCGCTGGCGGACATGATTTCCGGGGTCACCGAGAACGGTGAGCAGGGCGCCAGGGCGATCTGGATTTGCGCACCGTCGCCACGCTCGTGGTACTCGGCGATCAAGCGTTGGCTGTCGGCGAGGATCACTTCACCTTCCTGCACGGTCTGCTGCGGCGGCAGGCCGCCGTCCTTTTCGCCGAGGCTCATGGAACCGCGCGTCAGCATGGCGCGCATGCCCAGTTCGCGGACGCTCTCGACTTGCACGTCGATCGCATTTTCCAAGCCTTGCGGAAACAGGTAATGGTGATCGGCCGCGGTGGTGCAGCCAGACAGCAGCAACTCGGCCAACGCGACTTTGCTGGCGAGGGCGAGCTTTTCAGGGGTGAGGCGGGCCCAGACCGGGTAGAGGGTTTTC
Source organism: Pseudomonas sp. LBUM1666 (assembly GCF_059695775.1). Taxonomy (NCBI): domain Bacteria; kingdom Pseudomonadati; phylum Pseudomonadota; class Gammaproteobacteria; order Pseudomonadales; family Pseudomonadaceae; genus Pseudomonas; species Pseudomonas sp. LBUM1666. The sequence goes on from NZ_CP166789.1 coordinate 744,578, forward strand.
AGCCACGGGAACAACGGCTGATTGACCACCGGCGCCCAGGCTCGGGTCAGGGTTTGATAGAAGTGGTGATGGGTGTTGATCAGTCCCGGCAGGATCACATGCTCGCGAGCATCGAAGACTTGTCCACAGGGCGCGGACGGTTGCTGGCCGGCGGCGAGCACTTCGACGATCAAACCGTCTTGCAGCACCAGGCCGCCACGGGCATCGAGGCCATTGGCAGTGAAGATCGCGAGGGGATTTTTTAACCAGGTACGGGTCGCAGGCATGTTGGCCGGCTCCTCTGAAAGTGGGGTTCAGGTTAGCCAGCTCAGTGATTACCCTGTCTGCTGATCCAGGGTCGTCGCGGGGACGAGGTGCGGAGTTTCGAACAAAACCGCTCGGCGGGCAAGCCTCGCCCGACAGGACAACACAAATCCCTTTGTGGGAGCGAGCTTGCTCGCGATAGCGGTGTGTCAGGCACCACTAATGCAAACTGACAGTCCGCCATCGCGAGCAGGCTCGCTCCCACAGGGTCTTGCGGTGTTACCAGGGAATGGTTTCACCCCGGTAATTCACAAAATGATGCCCGCCGTTGCCGGTATACGCATTCACCTGATCGACCAACCCGCGCGTGCTGGTTTCTACATCAATGTCAGCACCTTCACCGCCCATGTCGGTTTTCACCCAACCCGGATGCAGCGACAGCACGGTGAGTTTCTGCTCGCCCAATTGAGTGACGAAGCTGTTGGTCATCGAGTTCAGCGCGGCTTTGCTGGCCTTGTACAACGCCAGCTCCGGCGCATCCGGCATGGTCACGCTGCCCAGCACCGAACTCATGAACGCCAGCACGCCGGTATCCGGACGAATCTGCCCGACAAAGCGTTGAGCCAGATTGATCGGCGCCACCGCATTGGTGAAGAACAGTTGGCCGACCTCGGCCAGGGTTGCGCCGCCCGGCGTTTGAACTTCCGGGCCTTTGACCCCGGCATTCACGAACAGCAGGTCAAACACTTCACCCTTGAGTTGTTGGCTCAGGGCGATGACAGCTTGCTGATCGTCCATGTCGAGTTTTTCGATCCGCACCTTGCCCAAGGCCTGCAAGGCTTCGGCGTTCTGCGGGTTGCGCACGGTGGCGGTGACTTGCCAGCCGTCGGCCAGCAGGGTTTTCACCAGACCGAGGCCCAAGCCCCGGGAGGCGCCGATGATGAGTGCGGTTTTTGCCGTAGACATGAGTGGCTTCCTTGATAAGTGAGGGTCAGGGATTCAATGGACAACGTTGACCGAGCCGTTGCTGCAACTCCTGACGCAACGCGCCGAGTTCGTCGATTCGGGTTTCGATCAGTTTGAGTTTGTCTTGCAGCAATTGCGTGACGGCGCTGTCCGGATCGGGCGACTGCCATATCGCGGCGACGCTGTTGCCGATCTCGCCGAGGGTAAAGCCCAATCGCTGAGCGGTCTTGATGTACTGCACCAGTTGCACCATGTCCGCCGGATAGTCGCGATAACCGTTGGAGCTGCGTTGTGCCGCAATCAATCCGCGTTGCTCGTAGAAACGCAGCGTGTCGCGGCTGACGGCGCTGGCCTGGGCTAATTCACCGATGCGCATCATGACATCTCGAGGGGACTTGACCCTGGAGCATACTCCAGGCTTTAGCCTTGTTGCTCCCTGAATTTATGGAGCAAGACGGATGTGGACTTCAACGCAATATCGCCGGTTGGTGAAGGGTAGCGCCTGGTATGACTTGATCGTCATGGTGGCGTTTGTCACGCCGTGGAGTTTTGCGGCGTTGCATGGGGTTTTGTTGAGTGTGAGTCAGGCATTCGATTTGCCTGGTGAGCTGCCAGCATTTGAGCCGATGCACATGTTGATGGCGAATCTGTTGGGGTCGATTGTCTGCGTGTGGGCGGTGCTGCGGATTCGTGATCCGCAGCAGGTTTATGGCCGGTATGACGCAGTCGGCAGATTTCTGTTTTCGGCTTGGCAGCTGTATGCATTGCTCCATGGCGCGAGCTCGTTGCTGGTTGTTTTCCTGATCTTTGAATTGGCTTGGGGCGTTGTTCAGGTGTTGCCTGTTCGGACGCTTTCGCGAGCAGGCTCGCTCCCACAGGGGATCCGTGTCGACCCGCAATCCTGAGTTAAACCCGGACTACTGTGGGAGCGAGCCTGCTCGCGAAGAGGCCGTTGCAGACAACCACTAATGCCCAGCCTGCCACGGCTGCCCCAACGACACCGGCGCATACAACCGTGTGCGCACCGCGTCCCGGGACAGCAACACCAACACCACAATGGTCGCAACATACGGCAGCATCGCCAACAGACTCGACGGAATCGCCAGCCCCAACCCCTGCGCCACCAAATGCAGGATGCTGGCGAGCCCGAACAGATACGCCCCCAGCAGCAACCGCCACACCCGCCAACTGGCAAACACCACCAGTGCCAGGGCAATCCAGCCCCGGCCGGCGCTCATGTTCTCCGCCCACATCGGCGTGTAGGCCAGGGACAAATAAGCCCCGGCCAATCCAGCCATCGCCCCACCAAACAGCACCGCCAACGTGCGCACGCCCAACACCGGCAAGCCCATGGCACTGGCCGCATCCGGATTTTCCCCGACCGCCTGAATGATCAGCCCGACGCGACTTTTTACAATCACCCAGGCCACCAGCGCAAACAGCGCGAACGACAGGTACACCAGCAGATCCTGCGCAAACAGCATCCGCCCGATCAGCGGGATTTCACTCAAATACGGAATCGCCACCGGCTCAAAACCCGCCAGCGGTTTACCGACCCACGCCGCGCCGACAAAGGTCGACAGGCCCACACCGAAGATCGTCAGCGCCAACCCGGTGGCCACCTGATTGGCGTTGAACACCAGCGCCACCAGCGCAAACAACGACGACAACAGCATCCCGGCGAGCATCGCCAGCAACACACCGAGCCACAGGTTGCCGCTGCTCAGCGCGACGATAAAACCGATCACGGCACCAAACAGCATCATGCCTTCCTGGCCGAGGTTCAGAACGCCGCTCTTCTCGCAGATCAATTCACCGAGTGCCACCAACAGCAGCGGCGTACCGCAACGGACCATGGCGTAGAAAATATTGCTCAGCAGATCGATATCCATCACAGCGCTCCTGCTTGTACGGCGGTGGCTGGCGCACGGCGGGTCCATCGCAGGTTCAAACGCGGTCGGTAGAGAATCAGCACGTCACTGGCCAGCAGGAAAAACAACATCATTCCCTGGAACAATTGGGTGATTGCCTGGGGCAGATTCATGCTCATCTGCGCGCTCTCGCCGCCGATGTACAGCAGCGCCATCAGCAGGCTGGAAAACAGGATGCCAATGGGATTCAACCGCCCGAGAAACGCCACGGTGATCGCGGCATAGCCGTAACCGGGCGAGACTTGCGGCACCAACTGGCCGATCGGCCCGGTGACTTCACACACCCCGGCCAGCCCCGCCAATCCTCCGCTGATCAACAGCGCCAGCCAGATCAGCCGCTTCTCGCGAAAGCCGACGAACCCTGCTGCGCGCTTGTCCAGGCCGAGCACTTTGATCTGGAACCCGATAAAACTTTTCTGCAGCAACACCCACACCGCCACCAACGCGAGCAAGGCGAAATACACGCCCGCATGAACCCGGCCGTCCTCCATCAACAGAGGCAAACGACTGGCCTCGCCGAACATCGCCGACTCCGGAAAGTTGAACCCGGCCGGATCCTTCAACGGTCCATGCACGCAGAACAGCAACAGGTTCAGCGCGATGTAATTGAGCATGATGCTGGTGAGGATTTCGTTGGCGTTGAATCGCGTGCGCAACCACGCCGTCAGCCCGGCCCATGCGGCGCCGGCCAAGGTGCCGACGAACAGAATCATCACCAGCGCCCAGCGACTTTGCAGGTCGATGATGTTCACCGCCAATGCACTGCCGGCCAGCGCGCCAAGCAGCAACTGACCTTCGGCGCCGATGTTCCAGATTCGCGCCTGATACGCCACCGCCAGACCCAATGCACAAAGCAGAATCGGCAGCGCTTTGACCAGCAGTTCGGAGACGCCATACAGGTCGCTGATCGGCGCGATGAGCAGCGTGTGCAAGGTCAGTAATGGGTCATGCCCCAGCGCGATAAATAGCAACGAGCCGCAGGCCAATGTCAGGACGGCCGCCAGCAACGGCGAGCACCACAACATCAGTCGCGATTGCTGGCCACGGGGTTCGAGAGAAAGCAGCATGTGAAACTCCGTTAAACCGTTGCGGGTGCGGGTGATTGAGGGGTGTCGAACTGGCCGGCCATCCAGCCGCCGACATCGATCAGTCGCGTGTCGACCGTGGCCTTGAGCGGCGACAATCGACCGCCGCACAAAGCGCCGAGGCGGTCACTGATCTGGAACAGCTCGTCGAGGTCTTCGGAGATCACCAGGATCGCTGCGCCGGCATCGCGCAAGGCAATCAGCGCCCGGTGAATCGTCGCGGCGGCGCCGACGTCCACGCCCCAGGTCGGGTGTGCGGCCACCAGCAGTTTGGGTTGTTGGAGGATTTCCCGGCCGAGGATGAATTTCTGCAAGTTGCCGCCGGACAGGCTGCGGGCCGGTGTCTGGGTGTCGGGCGTCTTCACCCCGAAGCGACGGATGATTTCTTCGGCCAGCGCTTCGACCTTGCCGCGCTGGATCAGGCCGTTGCTGACCAATCCTTGTTGAAAAGCGGTGAGCAGGGCGTTGTCCGACAGGCTCAGGTCCGGCACCGCGCCATGGCCCAGACGTTCCGCGGGGACGAAGGCCAGGCCCAGTTTGCGTCGTGCATCCGGCCGCAAATGCGCCACCGGTTGCCCGCCGAAACTGATCGTTGCGCCGTCGTTGCGGCTGAGCGGTTCTTCGCCGCTGAGCAACGCGAGCAACTCATCCTGACCATTGCCCGCGACCCCGGCGATGCCCACGATCTCGCCACTGCGTACTTCAAGCCCGATGTCCTTCAGCGAACAGCCAAACGGATCGGGGTTGTGCCAAGACAATCCCGTCACGTTCAGGAACGCATTAGCGCCAATGACTTTCGGATAATCCGTAATCAGCGCAGCGGCTTCGCCAACCATCAACTGCGCCAGTTGCCGATCCGAACACTCGGCCGGCACGCAATGCCCGGCCACCCGACCGCCGCGCAACACCGTGGCGCTATGGCACAACGCGCGAACTTCACCGAGTTTGTGGCTGATAAACAGAATGCTGCAGCCCTCCGCGGCGAGTCGGCGCAAGGTGACGAACAAATCGTCGGCCTCCTGCGGAGTCAGCACCGAGGTCGGCTCATCGAGAATCAGCAGGCGGATGTCCTGCATCAGGCAACGAATGATTTCCACACGCTGGCGCTCGCCGATCGACAGGCTGTGGACAAGTCGCTCCGGCTCCAGCGCCATGCCGTAGCGCCGGGAGACTTCACGGATTTTCGGCTCAAGCTGCTTCGGTGTGCCAGCCGCCGCGCCCATGGCCAAGGCAATGTTCTGCGCCACGCTCAAAGTCTCGAACAGCGAGAAATGCTGGAACACCATGCCGATCCCCAGGCTACGAGCCTGAGCCGGGTTGCGCATTGTCACGGGTTGCCCTTGCCAAATCATCTCTCCCGAGTCCGCGTGGGTGACGCCGTAGATGATCTTCATCAGCGTACTTTTGCCTGCGCCATTTTCGCCGAGCAGGGCGTGGATTTCGCCGGGCGCAATGCTCAGGTCGATGGCATCGTTGGCCAGGCAACCGGGGTAGCGCTTGCTGATTCTGCGCAGTTGCAGACGAGGTGTTGGATCGGAGATCGGCACGGGGTTGGGCATGACTGGCTCGGGTCGATTGAAGTGATGCTTGTGGACAAAGCAATTTCCTGGCCATTGAGTCAGGAAAAATCAAAAGCGTTACAGATAAAGGCTTTGAGGGCGGCGCCTCGCCCTATGTCGATCCGGAACCAGGCACCACTTGAGGGCAAAGCCGTTGATCAGGCTCCGGTTTTGCTCAGGGTGTTTGGTCAAAAAACGAGCAACCTGCGGCAAGCCATGCCGGACATGGGGCGGCGACAGCCATGAACGGGTTATCCACAGATTGCTCCACAGTATTTGTGCGCAAGCCCGAAGCTCGGGCATAAGCACTGCGTGGCTTTCTTCTAAAGGTGATAAACCGCTCTAACTGATTGTTTTTACGTGGATTTAGCTTTTTCGCTGGCGGATTGGACGAAAAGTGAGCAAAGCCCGCAAAGCCGCATGACAGAAGGGTTACAGCCGGGTGTGCTCAGGTTATCCACAGCCGGGTGCACAGTAGATGTGGGCAAATGCACCGGTTCGACGAAAGGGCTGTGAACGTTGTTGGTGCGATTAGTGCTGCAACAAAATGCGTCCGCGGCTCAAATCCGCCAGCTGCGTTTGCAGGGTATCGATCTGGCTTTCGCCGATCGCCAATTGCAGCTCTACGCCGTTGGCCGTGAACGTTTCTTCCACAACCAATCCACCCAGTTCCGCCACCCGAAGCTTCACCAGCGGCAACTCTGCAAAAGCACAGGCACAACTCACCGGCACCCGACTGATCAACTCAATCTTCGCCGCCGCTTGCAGGCACTTGTTGGCGCCGCCGCCATACGCCCGGGCGAGGCCGCCGGTGCCGAGTTGAATGCCGCCATACCAACGAATCACCAGCACCGCGACCTGATCGCAATCCTGCGCGTCGATTGCCGCCAGAATCGGCCGGCCAGCGGTGCCGCCGGGCTCGCCATCGTCAGTGCTGCGATATTGGTCGCCAAGCTTCCAGGCCCAGCAATTGTGCGAGGCATTCAAATCGCTGTGCTGTTCGATGAACGCCAGGGCTTCAGCAGGGCTGCTGATCGGCGCGGCGAAGGTGATGAAGCGGCTTTTGCGAATCTCTTCGCGGTACTCGCAAAAACCGCTGAGGGTAAAAGGCATAAGTGTCTTAGATCGTTGGCGTCAGGCCGCAGCCCTTGAGAATGATGCGGATCAGGTTGTTGCCGGCGTCTTCCATGTCCTGCTTGGTGAGCTTGGTCCGCCCGCTGACACGGCAGATCTGCGTGGCGAAATCGGCGTAATGCTGGGTGCTGCCCCACAACAGGAAAATCAGGTTTACCGGGTCGACCGGGTCCATCTTTCCGGCGTCGATCCAGGCTTGGAACACGCCCGCCCGGCCCTGGAACCAGGCGCGATAATCCTGGTTGAAGTACTCGGTCAGGCACTCGCCACCGCTGATCACTTCCATCGCGAATATTCGCGAGGCTTGCGGCTGACGGCGGGAGAATTCCATCTTGGCGCGGATGTAACGCGTCAGCGCTTCCGCCGGATCATCCTCGGCGGTCAGGGTGTTAAAGGTGCTGTCCCACAACTGAAGGATGTTGCTCAACACCGCCACGTACAAACCGAGTTTGTTGGTGAAGTAGTAATGCAGATTGGCCTTGGGCAACCCGGCATTCAGGGCGATGGTGTTCATACTGGTGCCTTTGAACCCGTGACGGGCGAACTCGTCTTCGGCGGCTTTGATGATGGTCTCTTCGTTCTTCTGACGAATGCGGCTGGCAGGTTTGCCGCCGTGAGCGGGGACTTCAAAGGTCATAGGCACTTCCGAACAAGTGGGTGGGTGCAGCCACTGCGTTGATAGCGCACCCACAGGCATCAGACAAGTCCTGACGCGATAAAACTGTGGGAGCGAGCCTGCTCGCGAAGGCGGCGTGTCAGCTGTAGACGTATCGACTGACACTCCCTCTTCGCGAGCAGGCTCGCTCCCACAGGTTTCAACGCGTAGCGGCCAGGCTTTCGAGGAAGCTTTCCAGCACCAAATGCGGGCGACGGCCCTTGCGCGTGACCGATGCAAGGCTCAGGTCATAAAAACGCACCTTTGGTTTCAGCGCACGCAATCGGCCTTGCTGCACCCAGAGGCTGGCGTAGTGGTCCGGCAGGTAACCGATGTAGCGCCCGGTAAGGATCAGGAACGCCATGCCTTCACGGTCCGAGGCACTGGCGGTGCAATTGAGCGCTTGGTAATGGGCCTGGATTTCCGCGGGCAAACGGAAGGTCGGCGCGATGGCGTCCTGGCTATTGAGGCGCTCGTCATCCAGTTGTTTATCGTCGACATAAAACAACGGATGACCGACCGCGCAATACAGGAGCGAGCGTTCGCTATAGAGCGGCTGATATTCCAGCCCCGACAGCGCGCTGGCTTGCGGCACCACGCCGACATGCAATCGACCGTCGAGCACGCCTTGTTCGACTTCATTGGGCGCGATCATGCGGATCTGAATCTGCACGTCCGGCCCACGTTCCTTCAATTGCGCCAAGGCATGGGTGATGCGCATGTGGGGGAGGGTGACCAGGTTGTCGGTCAGGCCGATGGTCAATTCGCCGCGCAGATGTTGGTGCAGACCGTTGACCTCGGTACGAAAACTTTCCAGCGCACTTAATAGCTGCAAGGCCGAGTGATAGACCTCGCGACCTTCTTCGGTCAGGGAAAACCCGGCGCGACCGCGTTGGCACAAACGCAAACCGAGGCGCTGTTCCAGATCGCTCATTTGCTGGCTGATCGCCGAGCGGCCGATCCCCAGCACCGATTCCGCCGCGGAGAAGCCACCGCATTCCACGACGCTGCGGAAGATCCTCAATAAGCGGATATCAAAGTCACTGACTTGCGCCAGCGGATCGGGGCGACGGCTGCTCATAGTTTAGTGGTGACCTGACTGAACGTTAGAAGAGTTGGATTTCACCGACTTTATCCCCGTGGCAATTTAGCTGCAAGAACGCTTTTGATCTCTATGCCGCTTATTGCCCTGCGAGGTTTTGCCCATGAACTTGCCTGAAAACAACCCGACTTCCCTGGCCAGCCAGCTCAAGCTCGATGCTCACTGGATGCCCTACACCGCCAACCGTAATTTCCAGCGCGATCCGCGACTGATCGTGGCGGCTGAAGGCAGTTGGCTGATAGATGACAAGGGGCGCAAGGTTTACGACTCGCTCTCTGGTCTGTGGACCTGCGGCGCCGGGCATACCCGCAAGGAAATTCAGGAAGCGGTCGCCAAGCAATTGGGCACCCTCGATTACTCGCCAGGTTTCCAGTACGGCCATCCCCTGTCGTTCCAGCTGGCTGAGAAAATCACCGACCTGACCCCGGGCAATCTGAATCATGTGTTCTTCACTGACTCGGGCTCCGAGTGCGCTGACACGGCGGTGAAGATGGTTCGTGCTTACTGGCGTCTGAAAGGCCAGGCGACCAAGACCAAGATGATCGGTCGTGCCCGTGGTTATCACGGCGTGAACATCGCCGGCACCAGCCTTGGCGGTGTGAACGGCAACCGCAAAATGTTCGGTCAGGCGATGATGGACGTCGATCACCTGCCGCACACCTTGCTGGCGAGCAATGCCTATTCCCGTGGCATGCCGACAGAGGGCGGTATTGCCCTGGCGGATGAACTGCTCAAGCTGATCGAACTGCACGACGCTTCGAACATCGCCGCGGTATTCGTCGAGCCAATGGCCGGTTCCGCTGGCGTACTGGTTCCGCCACAGGGTTACCTCAAGCGTCTGCGTGAGATCTGCGATCAGCACAACATCCTGCTGGTGTTCGACGAAGTGATCACCGGTTTCGGCCGTACCGGCTCGATGTTCGGCGCCGACAGCTTCGGCGTGACCCCGGACCTGATGTGCATCGCCAAGCAAGTCACCAACGGCGCGATTCCGATGGGCGCGGTGATTGCCAGCTCCGAGATCTACCAGACCTTCATGAACCAGGCGACGCCTGAGTACGCGGTGGAATTCCCGCACGGCTACACCTATTCCGCGCACCCGGTGGCTTGCGCCGCTGGCCTGGCAGCACTCGACCTGCTGCAAAAGGAAAACCTGGTGCAGAGCGTGGCCGAAGTCGCGCCGCATTTCGAAAATGCGCTGCACGGTTTGAAGGGCTCGAAAAACATTATCGACATTCGTAACTACGGCCTGGCCGGTGCGATCCAGATCGCGCCTCGTGACGGCGACGCCATCGTGCGTCCGTTCGAAGCCGGCATGGCCCTGTGGAAAGCCGGGTTCTACGTGCGCTTCGGCGGCGACACCCTGCAGTTCGGCCCAACCTTCAACAGCAAGCCGCAAGACCTTGATCGTCTGTTCGACGCGGTCGGCGAAGTGCTGAACAAAATCGACTGATTTTCCCTTCTATATAGAGGCGCCCTTTGACGGGCGCCTGTGGACAACTTTTCTGGAGCCCCGCATGAGCCTTATCCCGCATTTGATCAATGGCGAACTGGTGACCGAAGACGGTCGCACAGCTGACGTGTTCAACCCGTCCACCGGCAAGGCAATCCACAAGCTGCCATTGGCCAGCCGCGAAACCATTCAAAAAGCCATCGACTCGGCCAAGGCTGCGTTCCCGGCTTGGCGCAACACGCCGCCAGCCAAACGTGCGCAGGTAATGTTCCGCTTCAAGCAATTGCTGGAGCAGAACGAAGCGCGTATTGCTCAGCTGATCAGTGAAGAGCACGGCAAGACCCTGGAAGATGCTGCCGGCGAATTGAAGCGCGGTATCGAGAACGTTGAGTTCGCTTGCGCGGCACCGGAAATCCTCAAGGGCGAGTACAGCCGTAACGTCGGCCCGAACATTGATGCCTGGTCGGACTTCCAGCCGTTGGGCGTGGTGGCCGGTATTACTCCGTTCAACTTCCCGGCGATGGTGCCGCTGTGGATGTATCCGCTGGCAATCGTCTGCGGTAACTGCTTCATCCTCAAGCCGTCCGAGCGTGATCCAAGCTCCACGCTGCTGATCGCTCAATTGCTGTTGGAGGCCGGTCTGCCTAAAGGTGTGCTGAGTGTGGTTCACGGCGACAAGGCGGCGGTGGACGCGCTGATCGAAGCGCCGGAAGTCAAAGCGTTGAGCTTCGTTGGTTCGACGCCGATTGCCGAATACATCTACGCCGAAGGTACCAAGCGCGGCAAACGCGTTCAGGCACTGGGCGGGGCGAAGAACCATGCGGTGTTGATGCCGGATGCGGATCTGGATAACGCGGTCAGCGCATTGATGGGCGCGGCTTATGGTTCTTGCGGTGAACGTTGCATGGCGATCTCGGTGGCTGTGTGCGTCGGTGACCAGGTGGCGGATGCGCTGGTGGCCAAGTTGGTACCGCAAATCAAGGCACTGAAAATCGGTGCCGGTACTTCATGCGGTCTGGACATGGGGCCGCTGGTTTCCGGTCAGGCTCGCGACAAAGTCAGTGGCTATATAGAAGACGGTGTTTCTTCTGGTGCGACCTTGGTGGTGGATGGTCGTGGTCTGAGCGTGGCCGGTCATGAGGAAGGCTTCTTCCTGGGTGGCTGCCTGTTTGATAACGTCACGCCAGAAATGCGCATCTATAAAGAAGAGATCTTCGGGCCGGTGCTGTGCGTTGTCCGGGTTAACAGCCTGGAAGAGGCGATGCAGCTGATCAACGATCACGAGTATGGCAACGGCACCTGCATCTTTACCCGTGATGGGGAAGCGGCCCGGTTGTTCTGCGACGAGATCGAAGTTGGCATGGTCGGCGTCAACGTACCGCTGCCGGTGCCAGTGGCTTATCACAGCTTTGGTGGCTGGAAGCGCTCGCTGTTCGGCGATTTGCATGCGTATGGTCCGGATGGCGTGCGTTTCTACACGCGTCGCAAGGCGATTACCCAGCGCTGGCCACAACGGGCGAGCCATGAAGCTTCGCAGTTTGCATTCCCGAGCTTGTAAGTAGAAGGGAAGAAGGCCGGCCCCTTGGGGCCGGCCTTTGCGTTTCAGGGGCTTTTTCCACCTATATGACAGAATTGTGGAAATAGGTGTTGACGGCAGATTCTGGAAGTCTATAATTCGCCCCACTTCCGGCGCAGTCGAAACGGAAAACTCCTTGGTAAGCAATGAGTTACGCAGTTTTCGACAGCGAGTTGCTTCAGATCATCGAAGCCCAGAAGGAGTTGAAAGAGTGAGGTTGTTTGGCTCTTTTAACGATTCGATCTTCTCGGTCGAAAGCGGTGTAAAAGAGGTGTTGACAGCAGCGAGTAACGCTGTAGAATTCGCCTCCCGCTAACGAGAGATCGGAAGCGCAAGTGGTTGAAGTTGCAAAGGAAACTTTGAAAACTTCGAGAAATAACCGCTTGACAGCAACAGAGGCTGCTGTAGAATGCGCGCCTCGGTTGAGACGAAAGATCTTAACCAACCGCTCTTTAACAACTGAATCAAGCAATTCGTGTGGGTGCTTGTGGAGTCAGACTGATAGTCAACAAGATTATCAGCATCACAAGTTACTCCGCGAGAAATCAAAGATGTAACCAACGATTGCTGAGCCAAGTTTAGGGTTTCTTAAAAACCCAAAGATGTTTGAACTGAAGAGTTTGATCATGGCTCAGATTGAACGCTGGCGGCAGGCCTAACACATGCAAGTCGAGCGGCAGCACGGGTACTTGTACCTGGTGGCGAGCGGCGGACGGGTGAGTAATGCCTAGGAATCTGCCTGGTAGTGGGGGATAACGCTCGGAAACGGACGCTAATACCGCATACGTCCTACGGGAGAAAGCAGGGGACCTTCGGGCCTTGCGCTATCAGATGAGCCTAGGTCGGATTAGCTAGTTGGTGAGGTAATGGCTCACCAAGGCGACGATCCGTAACTGGTCTGAGAGGATGATCAGTCACACTGGAACTGAGACACGGTCCAGACTCCTACGGGAGGCAGCAGTGGGGAATATTGGACAATGGGCGAAAGCCTGATCCAGCCATGCCGCGTGTGTGAAGAAGGTCTTCGGATTGTAAAGCACTTTAAGTTGGGAGGAAGGGCATTTACCTAATACGTAAGTGTTTTGACGTTACCGACAGAATAAGCACCGGCTAACTCTGTGCCAGCAGCCGCGGTAATACAGAGGGTGCAAGCGTTAATCGGAATTACTGGGCGTAAAGCGCGCGTAGGTGGTTTGTTAAGTTGGATGTGAAATCCCCG
>NZ_CP166789.1:760000-1775000 GCF_059695775.1 Pseudomonas sp. LBUM1666
AAGAAAGCGTAATAGCTCACTAGTCGAGTCGGCCTGCGCGGAAGATGTAACGGGGCTCAAACCATACACCGAAGCTACGGGTATCACTTAGGTGATGCGGTAGAGGAGCGTTCTGTAAGCCTGTGAAGGTGAGTTGAGAAGCTTGCTGGAGGTATCAGAAGTGCGAATGCTGACATGAGTAACGACAATGGGTGTGAAAAACACCCACGCCGAAAGACCAAGGTTTCCTGCGCAACGTTAATCGACGCAGGGTTAGTCGGTCCCTAAGGCGAGGCTGAAAAGCGTAGTCGATGGAAAACAGGTTAATATTCCTGTACTTCTGGTTATTGCGATGGAGGGACGGAGAAGGCTAGGCCAGCTTGGCGTTGGTTGTCCAAGTTTAAGGTGGTAGGCTGGAATCTTAGGTAAATCCGGGATTCTAAGGCCGAGAGCTGATGACGAGTTACCCTTTGGGTGACGAAGTGGTTGATGCCATGCTTCCAAGAAAAGCTTCTAAGCTTCAGGTAACCAGGAACCGTACCCCAAACCGACACAGGTGGTTGGGTAGAGAATACCAAGGCGCTTGAGAGAACTCGGGTGAAGGAACTAGGCAAAATGGCACCGTAACTTCGGGAGAAGGTGCGCCGGTGAGGGTGAAGCATTTACTGCGTAAGCCCATGCCGGTCGAAGATACCAGGCCGCTGCGACTGTTTATTAAAAACACAGCACTCTGCAAACACGAAAGTGGACGTATAGGGTGTGACGCCTGCCCGGTGCCGGAAGGTTAATTGATGGGGTTAGCTAACGCGAAGCTCTTGATCGAAGCCCCGGTAAACGGCGGCCGTAACTATAACGGTCCTAAGGTAGCGAAATTCCTTGTCGGGTAAGTTCCGACCTGCACGAATGGCGTAACGATGGCGGCGCTGTCTCCACCCGAGACTCAGTGAAATTGAAATCGCTGTGAAGATGCAGTGTATCCGCGGCTAGACGGAAAGACCCCGTGAACCTTTACTATAGCTTTGCACTGGACTTTGAATTTGCTTGTGTAGGATAGGTGGGAGGCTTTGAAGCGTGGACGCCAGTTCGCGTGGAGCCAACCTTGAAATACCACCCTGGCAACTTTGAGGTTCTAACTCAGGTCCGTTATCCGGATCGAGGACAGTGTATGGTGGGTAGTTTGACTGGGGCGGTCTCCTCCTAAAGAGTAACGGAGGAGTACGAAGGTGCGCTCAGACCGGTCGGAAATCGGTCGTAGAGTATAAAGGCAAAAGCGCGCTTGACTGCGAGACAGACACGTCGAGCAGGTACGAAAGTAGGTCTTAGTGATCCGGTGGTTCTGTATGGAAGGGCCATCGCTCAACGGATAAAAGGTACTCCGGGGATAACAGGCTGATACCGCCCAAGAGTTCATATCGACGGCGGTGTTTGGCACCTCGATGTCGGCTCATCACATCCTGGGGCTGAAGCCGGTCCCAAGGGTATGGCTGTTCGCCATTTAAAGTGGTACGCGAGCTGGGTTTAGAACGTCGTGAGACAGTTCGGTCCCTATCTGCCGTGGACGTTTGAGATTTGAGAGGGGCTGCTCCTAGTACGAGAGGACCGGAGTGGACGAACCTCTGGTGTTCCGGTTGTCACGCCAGTGGCATTGCCGGGTAGCTATGTTCGGAATAGATAACCGCTGAAAGCATCTAAGCGGGAAACTAGCCTCAAGATGAGATCTCACTGGGACCTTGAGTCCCCTGAAGGGCCGTCGAAGACTACGACGTTGATAGGTTGGGTGTGTAAGCGCTGTGAGGCGTTGAGCTAACCAATACTAATTGCCCGTGAGGCTTGACCATATAACACCCAAGCAATTTGCTGACCTGAAGAGGCACAAGATTGCGGTGTGTGAAGACGACACAAGTCGAAAATTCGCAACGCAACACACAAATCTATCGCATACCCATTCGCTGGCGCGTGATCCGCAAGGAGAACGAGCTGGCTACCGAATTTCTTGACGACCATAGAGCATTGGAACCACCTGATCCCATCCCGAACTCAGCAGTGAAACGATGCATCGCCGATGGTAGTGTGGGGTTTCCCCATGTGAGAGTAGGTCATCGTCAAGATTAAATTCCGAAACCCCTATCTGCGTATGCAGGTAGGGGTTTTGTTTTGTCCGCAGGAAAGTTCGCACAGCATTACCGGACGGCTCCCGGCTCCCGGCTGTCACCGTCTCCCGACAATGCTAAGGTTCGGCCCTAGCTTTTGTATTTTCCCAAGGAAGCCTTTATGCCGGACGCGACGTCCCTCAGTGCTGGTTTTATGGTGGTTCACGGCAACCGCCTGGACGAGTTGCGCAGCCTGGTGGTCAGCTGGATGCGGCGTTACCCGTTGGCTCCCTTGGAAAATGAAATTGCCCTGGTTCAGAGCAACGGCATCGCCCAATGGCTGAAGCTGGCACTGGCAGAAGACCCTGAAGACGATGATATGGGCGGCTGCGGAATTGCAGCAGCCATCGACGTGCAGTTACCAGGTAGCTTCATGTGGCAGCTCTATCGTATGGTGCTTGGGCGTGACGAAATCCCGGTCAAATCCCTGCTCGATAAAGCTCCCTTGACCTGGCGTCTGATGCGCCTGCTTCCGCAGTTGATCAACCAACCGCACTTCGAACCCCTGCAGCGCTTCCTTACGAATGACACAGACTTACGTAAACGCTATCAATTGGCGGAGCGACTGGCGGACCTGTTCGACCAATATCAGGTGTACAGGGCCGATTGGCTCGAAGACTGGGCAGAAGGTCGTCATCAATTACGAAATGGCAGAGGCGAAACCAAGCCTCTGACCCCGGCAAACTGCTGGCAGGCAGAGTTGTGGCGTGCGCTGTTGCTGGATGTGGGTGAACAAGGTATGGCGCAAAGCCGAGCCGGCGTCCATCAGCGGTTTATCGAGCGCATCAACAGCCTCGACGTCGCCCCCAGCGGATTGCCTTCACGGGTGATCGTTTTCGGGATTTCTTCACTGCCCGCTCAAGCCCTGGAAGCACTGGCGGGGCTGGCCCGGTTCAGCCAGGTTCTGCTCTGCGTGCACAATCCGTGTCGTCACCATTGGGCAGACATCGTCGCCGATAAAGACCTGTTGCGGCATCAATACAAGCGTCAGGCTCGCAAGAGCGGAATGCCGGTTGTGCTCGACCCGCAAACCCTTCACCAGCATGCCCATCCACTACTGGCGGCATGGGGCAAGCAGGGGCGGGACTACATCAATCTGCTCGACAGCTACGACGATCCCAACAGCTATCGCTCGGCATTCCGCGATGGCCGTATCGACCTGTTCAGCGATAGCCTGCCGCAGAACATGCTCAATCAATTGCAGGACGACATTCTTGAGTTGCGTCCCTTGAACGAGACTCGCGAGCGCTGGCCAGCGGTCGATCCGGCAAAGGACGAGTCGATCCGTTTTCACATTGCCCATAGCGCCCAGCGCGAAGTGGAGATCCTCCACGACCAGTTGCTCGCACGCTTCAGTGCTGATCCGGAATTAAGGCCTCGCGATGTGATCGTGATGGTTCCGGACATCGACAGCTACGCACCGCATATTCGTGCGGTATTTTCCCAGCTTGAACGTCACGATCAGCGTTTCATCCCCTTCACACTCGCCGATCAAGGCCAACGTGGCCGTGATCCGCTACTGATTGCTATCGAGCATCTGCTCAAACTGCCCGACAGCCGTTTCCCAGTGAGCGAGATCCTCGATCTGCTGGATGTTCCTGCACTACGCGCTCGCTTCGGTGTAGAGGAACGTGATCTGCCGACCCTGCACCGTTGGATCGAAGGCGCAGGCATCCGCTGGGGCATGAATGCCGAGCAGCGCGCGGGTCTCGGTTTGCCGCTGGAGCTGGAACAAAACAGTTGGCGTTTCGGCCTGCGACGGATGCTGCTCGGTTATGCCGTGGGCAGTGCCAATGCCTGCGAGGGTATCGAGCCCTACGACGAGATCGGTGGTCTGGATGCCGCGCTCATTGGGCCTTTGGTCGCGCTGCTGGATGCATTGGAGATTGCCCATCAGGAACTCTCTCAACCCGCTGCGCCCAAACAATGGGGCTTTCGATTGCACGCACTGGTTCAGTTGTTCTTCCTGGCCAGTAACGAGCATGACGACTACGTGTTGGCCCAACTCGAAGAGCTGCGTGAAACCTGGCTTGAGACCTGCGAGTCAGTTGGCTTGCATGATGAACTGCCGTTGACCGTCGTCCGTGAAGCCTGGCTTGCCGGTCTAGATCAAGGTCGCTTATCCCAGCGTTTTCTGGCCGGTGCGGTTAACTTCTGCACCTTGATGCCCATGCGAGCGATCCCGTTCAAACTGGTCTGCCTGCTGGGCATGAATGACGGGGACTACCCGCGCGCGCAACCGCCACTGGACTTCGACCTCATGGGCAGTGATTACCGTCCTGGTGATCGCTCCCGACGCGAAGATGACCGCTATCTACTGTTGGAAGCCCTGTTGTCGGCACGTGACCAACTCTATATCAGCTGGGTCGGTCGCAGCATTCGCGATAACAGTGAGCGCCCCGCGTCGGTACTGATTGGCCAATTGCGAGATCATCTGGCCAGCGGCTGGCGACTGCATGATGTCGACGAAGATCTGCTTGAGGCCATCACTCAGGAACATCCACTCCAGCCCTTTAGCGCCCGCTACTTCCATGAAGGCGATGACCTGTTCAGCTACGCGAATGAATGGCAGGTGCTGCATCAAACCATTGGGCCGTCGACTGATACCGAGGTCCTTGATCCCTACGTTCAGGAGGAGCCGCTGAGTCTCGGTCAACTGCAGGACTTCCTGCGTAATCCTGTGCGACATTTCTTCAGTCAACGACTGAAGGTGTACTTCGAAGCGGCTGAAGTGCCCTTGGCGGACGAAGAGCCATTTGTACTCGACGCGTTGCAACGTTACAGCCTCAGCGACAGCTTGCTCGAAGCGGCGTTGGGACATCTGGATAGCACCGACCAGATACTGGAAGCACAGGCAAAACGTCTGCAAAACAGTGGGCTTCTGCCCATGGCCGGATTCGGCGAATGCCTTCAGCGAGAGTTGATCGAACCGTTGCCGGATCTGTTGCAGCGTTACCAACAGCTTTTGGCGTTATGGCCAACGCCGCTCACCAACGCTCTGCCAGTGAATCTGGAGTTGCAGGGGCTGCGCCTGGAAGGTTGGCTCAACGGCCTGCATCAGCGTGCGGACGGTGGTTTGCTATCAGTCACTACAATCCCCAACAGCATCGGCTCAATCAAGTCGCGCAAATGGCATCGCCTGACACGGCCATGGGTCAATCATCTGGTTGCCTGCGCCAGCGGCATGGCGATGACCACCGCGTTGGTGGCCAGTGACGACAGTTTGCTGCTCGGTCCGATGGCGGAGGATGCAGCGTTGCGGATTCTGGGCGACCTGTTAATGGCTTGGCAAACCGGCATGCGTCAACCACTGCCGATTGCGGTGAAGACCGGCTTCGCATGGCTTGGTCAAACGGATCCGGTGAAAGCCCAAGCCGCAGCCCGCAAGGCCTATGAAGGCGATGGCCTGACCACCGACGGCGAGCGTCGCGAAAGCCCGGCACTCGCCCGGCAGTTCGCCGACTTCGACTCGCTTACCGCAGACGAAACGTTTCCGGATTGGTGCAACGCGTTGTACCGGCCGCTGCTTGAAGCGCCTTGGCGTTCATTGAGCAGCGAGGAGGCGCGCGCATGACCATAAAACCTCTGGCCTTGGCATTTCCCCTGCGCGGCAGCCAACTGATCGAAGCGAGCGCCGGGACCGGCAAGACCTTCACCATTTCCGCGCTTTATCTGCGCCTGGTCCTTGGCCACGGCGCAGAGTCGAGCGGCTTCGGACGTGAACTGTTGCCGCCGCAAATCCTTGTTGTGACGTTCACCGATGCGGCAACCAAAGAATTACGCGAACGTATCCGCACACGTCTTGCTGAAGCAGCGCGATTTTTTCGCGATGAAACACCGGCGCCCGATAGCCTTATCGCGGAGCTTCGTGAGGAGTACCTTCCCGAGCAGTGGTCCGGATGCGCGAACCGCCTGGACATCGCCGCGCAGTGGATGGACGAAGCAGCAGTTTCAACTATCCACAGTTGGTGCCAGCGCATGTTGCGCGAACACGCGTTCGACAGTGGCAGTCTGTTTACACAGACCCTGGAAACTGATCACAGCGATTTGCTGGGCGAAGTCCTGCGCGATTACTGGCGACTGTTTTGCTACCCGATGCAAGGTGATGCGCTGAACTGGGTGCGCGGTAACTGGGGCGGCCCAGCGGCTTTACTGCCGCGAGTGCGTGGTTTGTTCGCCAGTGAGCGAGACAGCGTTGAAGGTAAAGAGCCTGCCGAGCTGATCTCGGAGTGTCTGCAAGAGCGACGGGCAGCCTTGCTCGAACTCAAGATGCCCTGGCGTCAGTGGGCAGACGAATTGCTTGCCATCTGTCACCAGGGTGTTGCGAGCAAGAGCGTCGACGGTCGCAAGATGCAGGCGCGTTATTTCGAACCCTGGTTCGAAAAGATCAGGG
Organism: Pseudomonas sp. LBUM1666; assembly: GCF_059695775.1. Classification (NCBI taxonomy): domain Bacteria; kingdom Pseudomonadati; phylum Pseudomonadota; class Gammaproteobacteria; order Pseudomonadales; family Pseudomonadaceae; genus Pseudomonas; species Pseudomonas sp. LBUM1666. The sequence continues at coordinate 766,523 of NZ_CP166789.1, forward strand.
CCTGGGCTGAAGACGAATCCCTTGAGCAACTGGATATCGGCACCGGATTCACGCGCCTGACTCCCGAGGGTATGGCTGAAGCCTGGAAAGGCGAAGTACCCCGTCATCCTGGGCTGGATGCCATGCCTGGCCTCAAGGCCAGTCTCGATGGATTGCCGACTCCTGATGCTGCCGTGCTGCAACACGCCGCCCAGTGGGTCGGTGCACGGTTCGAGGAAGAAAAACGTCGCCGTGCAGAGATGGGCTTCGATGACATGCTGTTGCGCCTCGATGCAGCGTTGCAGTCCGATGGCGGTGAGCGGCTGGCGACCCTGATTCGTGAGCAGTTTCCGGTGGCGTTGATCGATGAATTCCAGGACACCGACCCGGTGCAGTACCGGATCTTCGAGAGCATCTATCGCATCGAAGACAACAATCCCGAATGCGGTCTGTTCCTGATCGGCGACCCCAAGCAAGCGATCTACGCGTTCCGCGGTGCCGACATCTACACCTACTTGCGTGCCCGCCAGGCCACCGCTGGCCGATTGCATACCCTGGGTACGAATTTCCGTTCCAGCCATGGCATGGTCCGAGCGGTCAACCATGTGTTCGAGCGTGCCGAGTCTCGCGAGACCGGGCGAGGAGCGTTCCTGTTTCGTGAAAAGAACGGTGAGAACCCGGTACCGTTCCTGCCCGTCGAATCCCAAGGGCGCAAAGAAGTTCTGCACATCGACGGCCAGGTCGTGCCCGCCCTGAACATCTGGCACCTGTCCGCCGATCAGCCGCAGTCCGGCGCGGTGTACCGACAACAACTCGCCGCCGCCTGCGCCAGTGAAATCACCGCTTTGCTCAATGGCGGCCAACAAGGTCGCGCGGGATTCATACAGGACGGCAAGGACTTCAGGGGGCTGCTGCCAGCGGATATCGCGATCCTGGTCCGCGACGGTAAAGAGGCCCAGGCTGTGCGCGGCGAACTCTCCGCCCGTGGCGTGCGCAGCGTCTATCTGTCGGACAAGGACTCGGTGTTCGCTGCCCAGGAAGCCCACGATCTGCTCACCTGGCTCAAGGCTTGTGCCGAGCCGGATGTCGAGCGCCCGCTGCGGGCCGCGTTGGCCTGCATCACGCTGAACCTGTCACTGGCTGAACTGGAGCGGCTCAATCAGGACGAGCTGGCCTGGGAAGCGCGGGTCATGCAGTTCCGCCATTATCGCGAGCTCTGGCGCAAGCAGGGCGTGTTGCCCATGCTGCGACGATTGCTGCATGACTTCCAGCTACCTCAGACATTGATCGTGCGCAGTGACGGCGAGCGGGTGCTGACCAATTTGCTGCACTTGTCCGAATTGCTGCAACAGGCAGCCGCCGAACTCGATGGTGAGCAAGCGCTGATCCGTCATTTGTCCGAGCATCTGGCGTTGTCCGGTCAGGCCGGCGAAGAGCAGATCCTGCGTCTGGAGAGTGACGAACAACTGGTCAAAGTCGTGACCATTCACAAATCCAAGGGGCTTGAGTATCCCTTGGTGTTCCTGCCATTCATTTGCTCGGCGAAACCGGTGGATGGCAGTCGTCTGCCGCTGCATTACCACGACGAAAGCGGCAAGGCTCAAGTGACCTTGAGGCCGACGGCCGAGTTGATTGTTCAGGCGGATGATGAGCGTCTTGCCGAGGATCTGCGCTTGCTTTACGTAGCCCTGACCCGGGCGCAACACGCCTGCTGGCTCGGAGTGACGGATCTCAAACGCGGCAGTAACAACAGCTCGGTGCTGCATCTTTCAGCATTGGGTTATCTGCTGGGCGGCGGAGCGCCATTGGCCGAGTCGGCAGGCTTGAAGCGTTGGCTGGAAGACCTGCAGCAGGACTGTCCTGCGCTGAGCTACGGTGAAATGCCTGAAGTGACTGCCGAGCACTACCATCCGCCACACAACGATGCGACGTTGCTTGCTCCGCTGATCCCCAAACGCAAGGCCAGCGAAAACTGGTGGATTGCCTCCTACAGTGCCCTGCGCATTGGCGAAAGCATGAGCGTGGGCACTGATGAAGCGCCGGAGAGCCCGCAGGCGCAAAAGCTATTCGACGACGAACGCCTCGATCCGCAAGCACCACGAGAAGTGGTGGCCGGTGGTGCTGACATCCATCGATTCCCTCGTGGTCCGAACCCCGGCACCTTTCTCCATGGTTTGCTCGAATGGGCCGGTGACGAAGGTTTTGCCGCCACGCCGCAAGCGGTGGAAGACGCCATTGCCCGTCGTTGCAATCGTCGTGGTTGGGAGGGCTGGATAACTGCCCTGAGCGATTGGTTGCAGCATCTGCTTACGTCCCCGCTGCATATCGGCGGCGGGCAGGCCCCCGTGGTATTCGAGCAATTGACCCAGTACCGAGTCGAGATGGAATTCTGGTTCGCCAGTCATAAGGTCGATGTGCTCAAGCTCGATGAACTGGTGCGTCAATACACCCACAACGGCGTGGCCCGGGTGGCTGCCGAGCCGGTGTTGCTTAATGGGATGTTCAAAGGCTTCATCGACCTGACGTTCGAGCACGACGGCCGCTACTACGTCGCCGACTACAAATCCAACTGGCTGGGCGTTGATGACGCGGCCTACACCGAGCAGGCCATGGAGCAGTCGATTCTAGACAACCGTTACGACCTGCAATACGTGCTGTATCTGTTGGCCCTGCATCGCCAGCTCAAGGCGCGACTTGCCGATTACGATTACGACCGGCATGTCGGTGGTGCGCTGTACCTGTTCCTGCGCGGTACGCGCGCGTCCAGCCAGGGCGTGTATTTCGCCCGTCCTCCAAGAGCGCTGATCGAGCGTCTGGACCGGCTGTTCCAGGGCAAGCCAGAGCCCAAGGCCGAACCCGACTGGGTACAGGGAGTTTTGCTATGAGTCGCACCTTCGCTGATTTGCTGCCCACTTCGTTGACTGCCGAAAGCCTGGCGGATCTGGCACCGTTGAGTCGCGCCGATGACTTGCTGTTGTTGCTGACGCGCTGGGTCGAGCGCGGCTGGCTGCGAGCGCTGGACAAAGCCTTCGTCGCTTTTCTTCATGATCTCGCTCCCGGCGATGATCCACTGGTGCTGCTGGCCGCTGCGTTGGCCAGTCATCAACTGGGCCACGGTCATGTGTGCCTGGATGTGTTCGAGACGCTCAAGGAACCGGACTTCGCCCTGTCGCTACCACCGGAAGGTGATGTGCAAAGTGGCGCGATGTTGTTGCCGTCGCAATTGCTTGAGGCGCTGGACGGTGCCCATTGGTGCAAGGTCCTGGCCTCCAGCAGTCTGGTCGCTTTGGCGGTCGACGGCCGCGAGGCGGCGGAGCATCGGCCATTGGTGTTATCGGGAAAACGCCTGTACTTGCGTCGTTACTGGGCTTACGAACGGCGTATCGACACCTCGCTGCGTCAACGCCTGGTCGAACACGAATCCACGCCGGATGATTTGTCCCAACGCCTCACCCGTTTGTTCGGCCCAGCCCAGCCCGGCGAAGTGATTGACTGGCAGAAACTCGCCTGTGCTCTCGCAACCCGCAGCGCATTCAGCATCGTTACCGGTGGCCCGGGGACCGGCAAGACGACGACGGTCGTGCGTTTGCTGGCGTTGCTCCAGGCGCCGGCAGTGGAGGCGGGCAAGCCGTTGCGCATTCGTCTCGCGGCACCCACCGGCAAGGCTGCAGCCCGACTGACGGAGTCCATCAGTCAGCAGGTCAGAACCCTGGAAGTCGATGAAACCGTACGCGTGAAGATCCCGTCAGACGTCACCACCGTGCACCGTCTGCTCGGCAGTCGTCCCGGTACTCGACACTTCCGACACCACGCAGGTAATCGCTTGCCGCTGGATGTCTTGGTGGTGGACGAAGCCTCGATGATCGATCTGGAGATGATGGCCAACCTGCTCGATGCGTTGCCGGCCCATGCCCGTCTGGTGCTGCTCGGCGACAAGGATCAACTGGCATCGGTGGAGGCCGGCGCCGTGCTGGGCGACCTGTGCCGCGACGCCGAGGCCGGTTGGTACAGTCCACAGACTCGCCTGTGGCTGCAAGCGGTCAGTGGTGAAAGCCTGGATGCCAGCGGTTTGCAGGAAGACACCCAGGGCACTCATCCCCTGGCCCAGCAAGTTGTGATGCTGCGTCATTCACGCCGGTTCGGCGAGGGCAGCGGCATCGGCCAACTGGCTCGTTGGGTCAACCAGCAGCAACCTGAGGAAGCCCGCAAGTTGTTGGCGGCTCGAAGCCATGACGACGTGTTTTCCCTGCCCCTCAAGGGGGAGCAGGACCGGGCACTGGAACGCTTGCTGCTTGAGGGCCATGGCGATGGACCGCAGGGTTATCGGCATTACCTGAGTCTCTTGCGCAGCCTGCGGCCACCGCTCGACAGCACGCTTGATGATCCCTGCTGGACCGATTGGGCCCGGCAGGTGTTGCAAGCCTTCGACGCCTTCCAATTGTTGTGCGCCGTACGCAAAGGGCCGTGGGGCGTGGAAGGTTTGAATCAACGCGTGACCGCCGCGCTGCTTAAAGCCCGGCTGATCGACAGCGACCAGCAGTGGTACGAAGGTCGGCCGGTGCTGATGACCCGCAATGACTATGGTCTGGGTTTGATGAACGGCGACATCGGCATTGCCCTCAGGCTACCGGAACGTGATGGGCCTGAGGCAGGGAAGCAGGTGTTGCGTGTGGCTTTCCCGCGTAATGATGGTCAGGGCGGCGTACGTTTTGTACTGCCGAGCCGGCTCAATGATGTCGAAACCGTGTACGCGATGACGGTGCACAAATCCCAGGGCTCGGAATTTGCCCATACGGCGTTGATTCTGCCGGATGCCCTGAACCCTGTACTCACCAAGGAATTGATCTATACCGGGATTACCCGGGCCAAAAACTGGTTCACCCTGATCGAGCCGCGTCCCGGCTTATTCGAAGAGGCGGTGCGGCGCAAGGTCAAGCGCTTGAGCGGGTTGATGCTGGAGTTGGATGAGGTGAGCGCCGACTAATCGGCGAACAGCATCTCCCGACTTTCGCCCATCAACAGACTCTGATTCTGCTCAGTGACCGAACGGATGTAATCCCACAACAGGGTAATCCGCTTGAGCTTGCGCAGGTCCTCGCGGCAGTACATCCAGAACTGCCGTGTGATGTTGATCTCTTCCGGTAACACCGGCAGTAACCGCGGATCCTGGGCCGCCAGAAAGCACGGCAGAATCGCCAGCGACCGCCCTTGCTGCGCGGCCACGAATTGCGCAATCACACTGGTGCTGCGCAGGTTGGCACTGGCGCCGGGCAACACGTTCGCCAGGTACAACAGCTCCGAACTGAACGCCAGGTCGTCGACGTAACTAATGAATGAATGCTTACCCAAGTCCGCCGGGCGGCGGATCGGTGGGTGCTTGTCGAGATAATCCTGAGTCGCGTAGAGCTGTAATTTGTAGTCGCAGAGTTTGCAGCAGACGTACGGACCATGCTCCGGGCGTTCCAGGGCGATGACGATGTCCGCCTCGCGCTTGGACAGGCTGATGAAGTGCGGCAGCGGCAGGATGTCCACGGAGATCGCCGGGTAGGCGTCGACGAAATGGCTCAGCTGCGGAGTGATGAAAAAGCTGCCGAAGCCTTCGGTGCAACCCATGCGCACATGCCCGGATAATGCGACCCCGGACCCGGAAACCTGCTCGCAGGCCATGTGCAGCGTGCTTTCAATCGACTCGGCGTAACCGAGCAACCGTTGGCCTTCGGCGGTCAGAACAAAACCGCTGGTCCGGGATTTCTCGAACAACAAAGTGCCCAACGCCGCTTCCAGCGAGCTGATGCGCCGCGATACGGTGGTGTAGTCGACCGCCAGGCGCTTCGCCGCGGTGCTGGCCTTGCGGGTGCGGGCGACTTCAAGGAAAAACTTGAGGTCATCCCAGTTCAACGAGCCTAAGGACGTGATGTTTTTTTGCATGATGGACCGGCTTTTATGTGCGTTCTTATTAGAAGTTTGCACATCTATACTCCAAAAACAGTCCGACAACCAATTCGCGACACACGCCTCATCTCAAGGCGACATTCTCGCCTTGGCTCCCTAGATAGCTCTCTAAATAAGAACAACGTCCCGGAGACCCAACATGAACGCATCGCTCACGCCAAACGAAACCACTGTCCAAACGGTAAAGCTGTTGATCGACGGCGAGTGGGTCGAGTCCCAGACCACCGAGTGGCACGACATCGTCAACCCGGCGACCCAGCAAGTGCTGGCGAAAGTGCCGTTCGCGACCGCGCAGGAAGTCGACGCGGCGATCAGCGCCGCTCATCGCGCCTTCCAGACCTGGAAGCTGACGCCGATCGGCGCGCGGATGCGCATCATGCTCAAGCTCCAGGCGTTAATTCGCGAACACTCCAAGCGCATCGCCGTGGTGCTGAGCAACGAGCAAGGCAAAACCATCGCCGACGCTGAAGGCGATATCTTCCGCGGCCTGGAAGTGGTCGAACACGCCTGCTCCATCGGTAGCCTGCAAATGGGCGAGTTCGCCGAGAACGTTGCTGGCGGCGTCGATACCTACACCCTGCGTCAGCCAATCGGCGTTTGCGCCGGCATCACGCCGTTCAACTTCCCTGCGATGATTCCGCTGTGGATGTTCCCGATGGCCATCGCCTGCGGCAACACCTTCGTGCTCAAACCGTCCGAACAGGACCCGATGTCGACCATGCTGCTGGTGGAACTGGCGATCGAGGCCGGTGTTCCGGCGGGCGTGCTCAACGTCGTTCATGGCGGTAAAGACGTGGTGGATGCGCTCTGCACCCACAAGGACATCAAGGCTGTTTCCTTCGTCGGTTCGACCGCCGTCGGCACTCACGTCTACGACCTGGCCGGTAAACACGGCAAGCGCGTGCAATCGATGATGGGCGCGAAGAACCACGCCGTTGTGCTGCCGGATGCCAACCGCGAACAAGCGCTCAACGCGTTGGTCGGTGCCGGTTTCGGTGCAGCCGGGCAACGCTGCATGGCCACATCCGTCGTGGTGCTGGTGGGCGCGGCCAAGCAATGGCTGCCAGACCTGAAGGCGCTGGCGCAGAAACTCAAAGTGAATGCCGGCAGTGAGCCGGGCACTGATGTCGGTCCGGTGATTTCCAAAAAGGCCAAGGCGCGGATTCTGGATCTGATCGAGAGCGGCATCAAGGAAGGCGCCAAGCTGGAACTGGACGGTCGCGAGATCACGGTTCCAGGCTTCGAGAAGGGCAACTTTGTCGGCCCGACCCTGTTCTCCGGCGTAACCCCCGAGATGCAGATCTACACCCAGGAAATCTTCGGTCCGGTGCTGGTGGTGCTGGAAGTCGATACCCTTGATGAGGCCATCGCACTGGTCAACGCCAATCCGTTCGGCAACGGCACGGGCCTGTTCACCCAAAGCGGTGCGGCGGCGCGTAAATTCCAGACGGAAATCGACGTCGGCCAGGTTGGCATCAACATCCCGATTCCGGTGCCGGTTCCGTTTTTCAGCTTCACCGGTTCGCGCGGGTCCAAACTCGGCGACCTCGGTCCGTATGGCAAGCAAGTGGTGCAGTTCTACACTCAGACCAAGACTGTCACCAGTCGCTGGTTCGATGACAACAGCGTCAACGACGGTGTGAACACCACCATCAACTTGCGTTAAGGAGCCGGACATGAAAATCGCTTTTATCGGTCTCGGCAACATGGGCGCGCCGATGGCGCGCAACCTGATCAAGGCCGGCCATTCGCTACGGCTGGTCGACCTGAACAAAACCGTTCTGGCGGAGCTGGAGCAACTGGGCGGCAGCATCAGCGCTTCGGCACGTGAAGCCGCTCAAGGCGCAGAACTGGTGATCACCATGCTGCCCGCCGCTGTGCATGTGCGCAGCGTGTGGCTGGGTGAAGACGGCGTGCTGGCGGGGATTGGCAAGGGCGTTCCGGCAGTCGATTGCAGCACCATCGATCCGCAGACGGCGCGTGAAGTTGCTGCGGCTGCGGCCAAGCAAGGCGTGGCCATGGCGGATGCACCTGTGTCGGGCGGTACTGGCGGTGCGGCAGCCGGGACCCTGACGTTTATGGTCGGCGCTACCCCTGAGCTGTTCGCCACCCTGCAACCAGTGCTGGCGCAAATGGGCCGCAACATCGTCCATTGCGGTGAAGTCGGCACCGGGCAAATTGCCAAGATCTGCAACAACTTGCTGCTGGCGATCTCCATGGTCGGTGTCAGCGAAGCCATGGCGCTGGGCGATGCTCTCGGGATCGACACAACAGTGTTGGCCGGGATCATCAACAGTTCCACCGGCCGTTGCTGGAGTTCGGAGATGTACAACCCGTGGCCGGGTATCGTCGAAACGGCGCCGGCCTCGCGCGGCTATACCGGCGGTTTCGGTGCCGAACTGATGCTCAAGGATCTGGGGCTGGCCACGGAAGCGGCGCGTCAAGCGCACCAACCGGTGGTGCTCGGCGCGGTGGCCCAGCAGTTGTATCAGGCGATGAGCCAGCGTGGGGAAGGTGGCAAGGACTTCTCGGCGATCATCAACAGCTATCGCAAACCTCAGTAATAGGGCTGGAAACCTGTGGGAGCGAGCCTGCTCGCGAATAGGGAATAACATTCAACAGGGATGTTGATTGAGCCACCGCTTTCGCGAGCAGGCTCGCTCCCACAATGGCTGCATGTTCCTATCGACATTTACCGGGAGATCACGTCGGGTGATCTCCCGGTTTTTTTGCCTCAGGCAAACACGAAATATTTGCGCACGGTTTCAACCACTTCCCACGTGCCTTTCATGCCCGGCTCAATGACGAAAATATCACCGGCGCGCAGATGGATCGGCTCCTTTCCCTCTGGGGTGATGATGCAGTACCCCTCGCGGAAATCGCAGTATTCCCACTTCACGTATTCCACATACCACTTGCCCGGCGTGCAGATCCAGGTGCCCATGATTTTGCTGCCGTCTTCGCTGGTGTAGGCGTTGAGGTTGACGGTGTGCGGGTCGCCTTCGAGTTTTTCCCATTTGCAGGCGTCGAGCACCGGCAGTGGGTGGGTATCGCGAAGAACGGTAATAGGTGCGGTCATGTGGACTCCGGGGCAGTGGACTAGAGAACTGAAGTCGCACCCTATAGCGCCCGTCCACCGGTCAGTTGTCTGTGCTCGACATTGAGCTGTCCAGAAACGCGCATAACCCTCAAAGACTGTTCAGCGGGCAATCGAACCGGCTCTGTTCGAGGCTGGCTTCGAACTCGACCAATTGCGAATGTTGCTGCGACAGCGCAGCGATCCGCTCGCTGATTTCCTGCTTCTTGGCGGCGATGACCTGATGGGCCAGTTCCCACGGCATTTGCGGCCCTTGATGTCCGGCGAAGATCGACTGCAATTCCTTGAGCCTGAAACCCAGCTGCTGCGCGCACTTGATGAAGATCAGCAGGTCAACGCTTTGCTGGTCGTAGACGCGGTATTTTCCCAGCCGCTGAGCGGCAGGCAGCAGGCCGATCGACTCGTAATGGCGGATGCTCTTGATCGTGGTTCCGGAGCGTTGCGCGGCTTGGCCGATGTACATGGAAAGTCCCTTTTCGCCGTGGTAGCCCGGTGCATTATCGGCAGACTCAGCGGCTGGCGATAGCCTGGGCCTGCAGCAACCAGGTTTCACGCTGATCAGCGCTGGAACCGAGAATCGGGCCGAACGTGAGCGTTCGCTGAGGTTCGATGCCGCAGAAGGCCAAGGTGGTTTTGCGTACCTGATGCAGTCCAGGCATGCGATAGACCCAGCGGTAATACCAGGGTGGCGTGTCCATGGTCACCAGCAAATGCGCGCTGCGGCCGTGCAGGAGTTTGTCGGGGAAGGCTTTGCCTTCGCGGTATTTGAACGCGAAACCCGGCAGGAACACTCGATCGAAAAAGCCCTTGAGCAATGCAGGAATTCCGCCCCACCAGATCGGATAAACCAGCGTCAGGTGCTCGGCCCATAGGATGTCGGTCTGCGCCTGACGCAAATCGGCTTCCAGCGGCTGGATCTGTTGATAACCTTCACGCAGCACCGGGTCAAAGTCCATTGCGCCCAGAAACAACTGGCGCACCTCATGCCCGGCGCGCACCGCTGACTGGGCGTAACGCTCGGCGAGTGCGCCGCAGAAACTGTTGCTCGCCGGATGACCCAGAATCACCAGAATTCGTTTGCCCATCGTCTCTGTCCTTGAAGATGAAAACTCAAGGGTAAAGTCTGCCCCTCAGGGGAGAGTCAAGGCGTGCAGCAAGGCCTTGGCATAACCTGGCAGCGTCTCAAAGTCCCGCGCACAGAGCAGGAGTTTGCGTTGAGCCCAAGATTCTTGCAGGGCGAGACTCTTGAAGGATTGTTCACCACGCCAGCGCTCAACCGCCGCGAGGGGCACGATCGCCAGCCCGGCCCCCCGAGCGACCATGCGCATCACACCCTCAAAGCCGTCGGCGCGGATGCGGATTTGCATGCGCGACCCGGTGTGCAGCGCCTGCTCCTCCAGGTACACCGCCAACGCGCTGTTGGCGTTCAGACCGACATAGTCGTGGTGCAAGGTGTCGCTGAAGCTCACGACATCTGCGTGTGCCAAAGGATGGTCGCGGGGCATGATCAGAACCAGCGGATCGTCGCGAAACGGGCGAGTCTGCAGGTCATCGGTGTCCACCGCGTCAGAGACGATGCCCAGGTCTGCTGCACCTTGGCGCAAGGCGTGGGTGATGCGCGCACTGGGCAGTTCTTGCAGATCGATGTCGAGGTTGGGGTGGTCGCGAAGAAAGTCCGCGAGCAACTCCGGCAGGTATTCGGTGATCGCCGTGGTATTGCACAACAGTCGGACCTGGCCTTTGACGCCATTAGCGTATTCGGCCAGGTCCTGCTGCATGCGTTCAGCCTGTTGCAGCAGGACGCGGGCATGTTGCGCCAACGCCTTGCCAGCAGGTGTGGGCGTGACGCCGCGACGACCGCGGTCCAGGAATTCGATACCCAACGAAGCCTCCATGGCGCGGATGCGCGCACTCGCCGCCGCCAGGGACAGATGACTGCGAGCCGCGCCGGCGGTGATGTTGCCGCTGTCGAGGATGTTCAGATAGAGGCGCAGGTCGGTCAGGTCGAAGTGCATCGCAACAAGCCCGGAATATTTGTTGTCTGAAAGGGCGCTTTCGCGAGCAGGCTCGCTCCCACAGTAGACCGAGTCAGCCCGGACGACGCGGTCACCTGTGGGAGCGAGCCTGCTCGCGAAGGCGTCAGTAAAAACGACGAAGCCTTCAGCCTCTTGTTAAACAATAGGCTGCCTCAGTATATGGCAGATTTTCAAGCAGCCAATCCAGGCCCACGATAGCGCCATGAATACTCTCGCCGCGTTCTATCAAAACCTCGGTTTGGCCCTTTCCTTGATGGTCATCGCGACCTTTCTGCTGGCCGGCATGATCAAGGGCGTGATTGGCCTCGGTCTGCCGACCATCGCAATGGGCCTGCTCGGTCTGGCTATGGCGCCGTCACAGGCTGCCGCGCTGCTGATCATCCCCGCAACGCTCACCAATGTCTGGCAACTGGCATTCGGCGGGCATCTGCGGGGGTTGATCAAACGGTTGTGGCCGATGTTGCTGGCGATTTTCATCGGCACCGGAGCCGGCACGTTGTGGATCGGCATGGCCGGTGGTCATTGGGTCGTGCGGGGATTGGGCGCGGCGCTGTTGCTCTATGCGTTGAGCGGGTTGTTTCTGCCGACCTTGCGTGTCGGCCCTCACACCGAGCGTTGGCTCGGTCCGCTTGGCGGCCTGTTGACGGGCGTCATCACCTCGGCCACCGGCGTCTTCGTGATTCCGGCAGTGCCTTATCTGCAAGCCTTGGGCTTGAGCAAGGATGAACTGGTGCAGGCGCTGGGTCTGTCGTTCACCGTCTCGACCCTGGCCCTGGCCGCCGGCCTGTTATGGCGCGGCGCACTCGGCGGTGGCGAGTTAAGTGCGTCGTTGCTGGCGCTGATCCCGGCGGTGCTCGGCATGTTGCTGGGGCAATGGCTGCGCCAGCGGATCAGCGCCGTGCTGTTCAAGCGCGTGTTCTTCATCGGCCTGGGCGTGCTCGGCGGCCACTTGTTGATCAGCGGGTAGCGGAGGACGGGCTGAGCATGTCGATGGCGCGGATATCGAAATCCCGTTCCAGGTACTCATCGCGCTGCTCGAGGAATTGCTTCATGTGCGGCAGGTTCGAGTGCACGTCCAAGTGAGCCTGGGACTGCCAGATCTCGTAGAAGATAAACAGCGTCGGGTCCTGTTTGTCGCGCAACATGTGGTACTCGATGCAACCGGGTTCGGCGCGGCTCGCTTCCACATAACCGCTGAAAAACGCTTCAAAGGCGTCAGATTTTTCCGGGCGGGTCTTGGCGTGCAGGATGAAGCCTTGCATTTCACTCATCAGAAATCTCCTCAAGTTCAGAATCGGCGCAAGTTTATGGCAACAATCGCCTGTCGATTCGTGCGTATTGGTCAAATGAATTTTGTGAATTCAGCGCTTATTCCGCGCGAGGCAGATCGCTACTCTGCCGCCATCGAATTCCAACCTTCCGAGACTTCCCATGAAAAAAGTCCTGTTGCTCAATGGCGGCAAAAAATTTGCCCACTCCGATGGCCGCTACAACGCCACCCTGCATGAAGCCGCGCTGAGCGTGCTGGATCGCGGCGGCGTCGACGTGAAAGCCACCTTCATCGACGAGGGTTACGACGTCGCCGAAGAAGTCGCCAAATTCCTCTGGGCCGACGTGATCATTTATCAGATGCCCGGCTGGTGGATGGGCGCGCCCTGGACCGTCAAGAAGTACATCGACGAAGTGTTCACCGAAGGCCACGGCAGCCTGTACGCCAGTGACGGCCGCACCCGTTCCGATGCCTCGCAAAAGTACGGCAGCGGTGGTCTGTTGCAGGGCAAGCAATACATGTTGTCCCTGACCTGGAACGCGCCGCAGCAAGCCTTCGACGACCCGACCGATTTCTTCGAAGCCAAGGGCGTGGACGCGGTGTACTTCCCGTTCCACAAGGCCAATGAATTCCTCGGCATGACCGGTTTACCGACCTTCCTGGCGGTCGATGTGATGAAGCGTCCAAATGTCGAAGCCGATGTGGCGCGCTATGAGCAGCATTTGACCGAGGTGTTCGGTCTGCCGGCGTAAGGTTCCTTTTGCCCCGCATCCAGCTACTATCAAGCCTGTTTTGAATGAGGGGCATCCGTGAAAGCCAGATCCGATGAGTTGCAGATTTTCGTCTGCGTGATTGAGTGCGGATCGATTTCCGCTGCGGCCGAACAGGTCGGGCAAACGCCTTCAGCGGTCAGCCGTACGCTGTCGCGGCTGGAGGCGAAACTCGATACCACGCTGATCAACCGCACCACGCGGCGCATGGACCTGACCGAAGAGGGCAAGTACTTCTTCGAGCACGCCAAGCTGATTCTCGATCAGATGGACGAGCTCGAAGAGCGCCTGACCTCACGTCAGCAAACGCCGTCCGGGCGTCTGCGGATCAACGCCGCATCGCCGTTCATGCTGCACGCCATCGTGCCGTACATCGACGAGTTCCGCCGGCTCTATCCGGACATCCAGCTGGAGCTCAACAGCAACGATTTGATCATCGATTTGCTCGAGCAAAGCACCGACATCGCCATTCGTATCGGGACGCTGGCCGACTCGACTTTGCATGCCCGCTCCCTGGGATGCAGTCCGCTGCACATCGTCGCCAGCCCGGCGTATCTTGAAATACACGGCATACCGGCTGAAGTGGCGGATTTGTCCGGGCACACGCTGCTGGGCTTTACCCACAACGAAGGCCTTAACCAATGGCCGTTGCGTTATGTGCATGGTGATCGCTGGCCGATTCAGGCTTCAATCAGCGCCTCCAGCGGCGAGACGATCAGACATCTGGCGCTGGAAGGTCAGGGCATTGCCTGTCTGTCGCATTTCATGACGATTGATGACATCCGCGCCGGACGTTTGCAGGTGCTGCTGGCGGATTTCAACAGCGGCTATCGCCAGCCGATTAACGCGGTGTACTACCGTAACTCGCAACTTGCGCTACGGATTCAATGCTTCCTGGACTTCATCCAGGGCAAATTGGCGGCTTACGCGAACGCGGATTTCAAGGGCTGATTCGTGACCCCTGCGCAAGAGTGAATTGGGCAACGCTGTCTGTTTCCACAAGCATCGGTCCTCGATACTGGCTGCATCACTTATTAACGCAGGGAGATTCTCCATGAACGTATTCATTACCGGCGCCGCGGGTTTTATCGGCGGCTCCATTGCCACGGGTCTGGTCCGCGCCGGCCACAAGGTCACCGGCCTGGTTCGCAGTACCGAACAAGCCAATGAACTGAGTGCTCTGGGCATCACCCCGGTGCTCGGCACGCTTGACGACAGCGCACTACTGGCCGAGCAGGCCCGCGCTGCCGATGCCGTGATCAACGCCGCCAGCAGCGACCATCGCGGTGCGGTTGATGCTTTGCTCGATGCACTTCGCGGTTCCAACAAAGTGTTCCTGCACACCAGCGGTTCAAGCATTGTTGGCGATGCGTCGGGCGGCAAATCCAGCGACGTTATCTATTTCGAAGACAACCTGCCGGCACCTACCGTCGACAAGGCGGCGCGCGTGGCCATCGACAACCTGATCCTCGCCGCAGCGAAGGACGGGGTGAACTCGGCAGTGATCTGCAACACCCTGATCTACGGCCACAGCCTGGGTGTGAATCGTGACAGCGTGCAACTGCCGCGTTTGCTGAAACAGGCGCGTAAAAGTGGTGTGGTCCGGCATGTCGGTACCGGCCAGAACATCTGGTCCAACGTGCACATCGAAGACGTGGTTTCCCTGTACCTGCTGGCGCTGACCAACAACGTACCGGGCACCTTCTACTTCGTCGAAAGCGGTGAAGCGTCGTTCATCGACATGACCACTGCGATTGCCCAAGCGCTGAATCTGGGTGAGCCACAAGACTGGCCGCTGAAAGATGCCGAAGCCGAGTGGGGTTATGAAATGGCCAACTATGGCCTGGGCTCCAACAGCCGGGTTCGCGGCAAGCATGCGCGTGAGTTGCTGGGCTGGGCGCCGAAGCGGACATCGGTGATTGAATGGATTCGTGACGAGATGGTTTGAGTTCACTCTAAACCGAGTCATCGTTCATCGCGAGCAAGCTCGCTCCCACAGTGGATCTTCGTCGTACACAAAATCTGTGTCGGGTGGAGATCAAATGTGGGAGCGAGATTGCTCGCGATTGCGTTTCCGGTGCCCCAACAACTGGCCGGGCCGCCCTCAATTCCGTAACATCCGCCCCCTCTTTTCCCGCCTGTATTTTAGGTCAGCCATGAAACCCCAACGTCTGCGCGCCGATACCCTGGCCGGACTCACCACGTCTTTCGCCCTGCTACCCGAATGCATCGCCTTCGCGCTAGTTGCTCACCTCAATCCATTGATGGGGCTTTACGGCGCTTTCATCATTTGCACTTTGACCGCGCTCTTCGGCGGCCGGCCGGGAATGGTGTCTGGCGCTGCCGGATCGATGGCCGTGGTGATCGTCGCGCTGGTGGTGCAGCACGACGTGCAGTATTTGCTGGCCACGGTGCTGCTGGGTGGGTTGATCATGCTGGCGTTCGGGTTGCTGAAACTGGGCAAGCTGGTGCGCATGGTGCCGCACCCGGTGATGCTCGGCTTCGTCAACGGCCTGGCGATCATCATTGCCCTGGCGCAGTTGGAACACTTCAAGAGCGGTGACGTCTGGCTCAGCGGCACGCCGCTGTACCTGATGGCAGGGCTGGTTGCCGTAACGATGGCCATCGTCTACGTGCTGCCGCGCCTGACACGCGCCGTGCCGCCAGCGCTGGTGGCGATTCTGGGTGTTGGTTTGGCGGTTTATCTGCTCGGTCTGCCGACCCGCACCTTGGGTGACATGGCGCACATCGCCGGTGGCTTGCCGACCTTTGCGCTGCCAGACATCCCCTGGAGCCTGGAAACCCTGCGCATCATCGCTCCCTACGCGATATTGATGGCGTTGGTCGGTCTGCTGGAAACCCTGCTGACCCTGAACCTCACCGATGAAATCACTGAGAGCCGTGGCTACCCGGATCGCGAATGCGTGGCGCTGGGCGCGGCCAACATGGTCTCCGGTGTGTTTGGCGGCATGGGCGGCTGCGCCATGATCGGCCAGACCGTGATCAACCTCAGCTCTGGCGGTCGCGGTCGGCTGTCCGGTGTAGTGGCCGGAGTGATGATTTTGCTGTTCATCCTCTTCCTCTCGCCGCTGATCGAGCGCATTCCGCTGGCCGCATTGGTCGGGGTGATGTTCGTGGTGTCGCAGCAGACCTTCGCCTGGGCCTCGCTTCGGGTGTTGAACAAAGTGCCGCTGAACGACGTTTTGGTGATCATCGCGGTAACGGTGATTACGGTGTTCACCGATCTGGCCACCGCCGTGCTCTGCGGGATCATCATTGCGGCGCTCAACTTTGCTTGGCAGCAGGCCCGCCAGCTTTACGCCGACAGTCATCTGGAGACCGACGGCAGCAAGCTTTACCGCGTGCATGGCACCTTGTTCTTTGCCTCAACCACGGCCTTCCTCCGACAGTTCGATCACGCCAACGACCCGGTCCAGGTGACTCTGGACTGTCGCCACCTGAGCTTCGTCGACTACTCGGCCATCGCCGCGCTGAATGCGCTGCGAGAGCGCTACACCAAGGCCGGCAAGCACCTGCGCGTGCTGCACTTGTCCGAACGCTGCAAAAAGCTGCTCAAACGCGCTCGCGTAAATCACGACTGACGCCCAGCCGGCAGGTGTGATGAAAATCCGCCTGCCCGATTTTCATATCCGGCGACCGCTCATACCTCTGCGCGACAACCCTTATCCCTCCACGAAAATTACTTTCACCTCGTTTGAAAATCACACCTCGAAATGTTTTATGAGTTTCACAACCCATTCGACGTGACCCTTTCGAGGAGTACCGCATGACACCGTCCTTCGGCTATTGGCTGCTGGTTTACGCCGCCATCGCCATCATCGCGCTGATCGTTCTGATCGCCCGTTACCGACTCAATCCGTTCATTGTCATCACCCTGGTGTCCATCGGCCTGGCGCTGCTGGCCGGGATGCCACCGTCGGGCGTGGTGGGGGCGTACGAAGCGGGCGTCGGCAAGACGCTGGGCCATATCGCGCTGGTGGTCGCGCTGGGCACGATGCTCGGCAAGATGATGGCCGAGTCCGGCGGCGCCGAGCAGATGGCGCGTACGCTGATTGATCGCTTCGGTGAGAAAAATGCCCACTGGGCGATGGTTTGCATCGCTTTCCTTGTAGGACTGCCGCTGTTCTTCGAGGTCGGTTTTGTACTGCTGGTGCCGATTGCTTTCACCGTGGCGCGGCGCGTGGGCGTTTCGATTCTGATGGTCGGTTTACCGATGGTCGCCGGGCTCTCGGTGGTCCACGCCCTGGTGCCGCCACACCCGGCGGCGATGCTGGCGGTGCAGGCTTATCAGGCATCGGTGGGGCAGACCTTGCTCTACGCGATCCTGATCGGGATTCCGACCGCGATCATCGCCGGTCCCCTGTACGCCAAGTTCATCGTGCCGCGCATTCAACTGCCGGACGATAATCCGATGGAGCGTCAGTTCCTTGAGCGCGAACCGCGCGACAGCCTGCCGGGTTTCGGCATCACCATGGCGACCATTCTGCTGCCCGTGGTGCTGATGCTGGTCGGTGGCTGGGCCAATCTGATTTCCACGCCGGGCAGCGGCTTCAATCAGTTTCTGTTGTTCATCGGCAATTCGGTGATCGCCTTGCTGCTGGCGACCTTGCTGAGCTTCTGGACGCTTGGCCTGGCCCAAGGCTTCAACCGCGAATCGATCCTCAAATTCACCAACGAATGCCTGGCACCGACCGCCAGCATCACCTTGCTGGTCGGCGCGGGCGGTGGCTTGAACCGGATTCTGGTGGACGCTGGCGTCACCGACCAGATCGTCAGCCTGGCCCAGGTATTCCACCTGTCGCCGCTGTTGATGGGTTGGTTGTTCGCTGCACTGATGCGCATCGCCACCGGTTCTGCCACGGTGGCCATGACCACCGCGTCGGGTATCGTCGCGCCGGTGGCCATTGGTCTGGGTTATCCCCATCCGGAGCTGTTGGTGCTGGCGACGGGCGCGGGGTCGGTTATCTTTTCCCACGTCAATGACGGCGGCTTCTGGTTGATCAAGGAATACTTCAACATGACCGTCGCCCAGACTTTCAAGACCTGGACAGTGCTGGAGACCATTATCTCGGTCGTCGCCTTCGGTCTGACCGTGGGTCTTTCTTATCTGCTTTAGCCGGAGCCGCCTGCCATGGACATCCTCTACCAGATCCGCGCCCGTCAGGATTCCTTCAGCGCGGGCGAAGGACGCATCGCTCGGCTGATGCTCGACGACGTAGGATTTGCCTCCGCCGCCAGCCTCGATGAACTGGCGCTGAGAGCGGAAGTCAGCACCGCCACGCTCTCGCGTTTTGCGCGCACCGTTGGCTGTCGGGACTTGCGCGACCTGCGCCTGCAACTGGCCCAGGCCAGCGGCGTTGGCAGTCGGTTCCTCGACCCGGCGGGCACGCCCGAGCAGTCGGCGTTTTATGGGCAGATCGTTGGCGATATCGAATCGACCCTGCGCCAGCATCTGTCGGCGTTCGACGAGTCGCGTTTCGCCGATGCGGTGAAACTGCTGGGCAAGGCGCGGATGATTCATGCGTTCGGCATGGGCGGTTGCTCGACTTTGTGCAGCGATGAACTGCAAGTGCGGCTGGTGCGGTTCGGCTACCCGATTGCGGTGTGCCACGACCCGGTGATGATGCGTGTCACCGCCGCCAGCCTTGATGCCGAACGCGCAGTCATTGCCTGTTCGCTGACCGGCATCACCCCCGAACTGCTCGAGGCCGTCGAGCTGGCGCGCAGCTACGGTGCGAGAATTCTTGCCATCACACGGGCCGACTCGCCGCTGGCGCAATTGGCTGATGTGCTGCTGCCGCTGCAAGGCGTCGAAACCTCCTTCATCTACAAACCCACGGCGGCGCGCTACGGCATGTTGCTCGCCATCGACGTGCTCGCCACCGAGCTGGCGCTGGCCAATCCTGAAGACAATCAAGAGCGTCTGCGGCGGATCAAACTCGCCCTCGACGATTACCGCGGCGGCGACGATCACCTGCCGCTGGGAGACTGACATGATGTACGACACGCTGATCCGCAACGCCCTGATTATCGACGGCAGCAACGTGCCCGGTTATCCCGCCGACGTGGCGATTCTGAACGGCCGCATCGAGCGTATCGGCAACTTGCACGATTCCAACGCCACCGAAGAAATTGACGCCGCCGGCCGCGTATTGGCGCCAGGTTTCATCGACGTGCACACCCACGACGACACCGTGGTGATCCGCCAGCCGCAAATGCTGCCCAAGCTCAGCCAGGGCGTGACCACAGTGATTGTCGGCAACTGCGGGATCAGCGCTTCGCCGGTGAGTTTGCGCGGCGATCCTCCCGACCCGATGAACCTGCTCGGCACCGCAGCCGCGTTCGTTTATCCGAGGTTCAGCGACTACCGAGCAGCCGTCGAAGCGGCAAACACCACGCTGAACGTGGCCGCACTGGTCGGCCACACGGCGCTGCGCAGCAACCACCTCGATGACCTGTTTCGCACTGCCACTGCGGATGAAATTTGCGCGATGCGCGAGCAACTGCGCGACAGTCTTGAGGCCGGCGCGTTGGGCTTATCAACCGGTTTGGCCTACGCCAGCGCGTTCTCGGCTTCCACCGATGAAGTGATGCAACTGACCGAAGAGCTGACCGCCTTCGGCGCGGTCTACACCACCCATTTGCGCAGCGAATTCGAGCCGGTGCTGGAGGCCATGGATGAGGCGTTCCAGATCGGTCGTCATGCGAAAACACCGGTGATCATTTCCCACCTCAAATGTGCCGGCGCCGGTAACTGGGGGCGCAGTCCGCAACTGCTAGCGTCCCTCGAACACGCGGCGAAAACCCACCCGGTAGGCTGCGACTGTTATCCCTACGCGGCGAGTTCATCGACGCTGGACCTCAAGCAAGTCACCGACGCACATCGCATCACCATCACCTGGTCAACGCCGCACCCTGAAGTGGGGGGCCGGGATCTGATGGACATCGCCGCCGAGTGGGGCGTGCCGCTAGTTGATGCCGCTCGACACCTGCAACCGGCCGGCGCGGTGTATTACGGAATGGACGAGGCGGACGTACGAAGAATCCTCGCGCATCCGCTGTCGATGGTCGGCTCTGACGGATTGCCGGAAGACCCGTTTCCGCATCCACGCTTGTGGGGCGCATTCCCACGCGTGCTCGGACATTTCAGTCGCGACGTGGGGCTGTTTCCACTGCACACCGCCGTGCACAAGATGACCGGGTTGTCGGCGGCGCGATTTGGCTTGAAGGAGCGTGGCGAAATCCGTGAAGGACATTGGGCGGATCTGGTGTTGTTCGATCCTGTGACGATTCGTGATGTGGCGGATTTCAATGATCCGCAACGGGCGGCGGAAGGTATCGATGGGGTTTGGGTCAACGGTGTCTTGAGTTACAGCGAAGGCCAGGCGAACGGAAGACGGGAAGGGCGGTTTCTGGCACGGCAAGGGGACTTGCGTGATGGATTTCAGTAAACATTCCGAGTGCTGCGTCACAGTGATGGCACATTGAGACTAAAGAAAGCCATTGCCAAGCCGAAGCGCTGACATCTCGCCCGACTACACTCTGGGCCTTATCAGTCTGGGAGCAACTCCATGAGCTTCGGCAAAACCACCCCGATCCTGCGGATTTTCGATGAAATCAAGGCCGTGGAGTTCTACGTCGACTTCCTGGGATTCAAGATCGACTGGCAGCATCGTTTCGAGCCCAACTTTCCGTTGTACCTGCAGGTTTCCCGTGGTGAATGCGTATTGCACTTGTCCGAGCACCACGGCGACAGCACACCGGGATCGGCATTGCGGATTGAAACTGATGAGTTGGAAGTGTTCCAGCAGCAGTTGCTGGCTAAGGAATATCAGTTCGCGCACCCACAGATCCAGGCCATGCCTTGGGGCAGCCAGGACATGACGATCAGCGATCCGTTCGGCAATCGGTTGGTGTTTACCAATGCGATCAGTGTTTGAGAATGGGGTTAACAGCGAATCTCTCGGTTGTTTGTTAGATAGCCATCGCGAGCAAGCTCGCTCCCACAATGGTTTGCGTCGTTCCACGGTTAAGTGGTCGACGCCGATCAAATGTGGGAGCGAGCTTGCTCGCGATTGGTTCTTTCATTCACCGCAAGGTAAGCGTCAAACCCGGAAGTGGCTCACCATCTGCTGCAACTGACTGCCCAACCGCGCCAGTTCAACACTGGAAGCAGCCGTTTCGTCGCTGGCGGCGGCGGTCTGTTCGGACGCGTCGCGCACGTTGATGATGCTGCGGCTGATCTCTTCGGCCACGGCGCTTTGCTGCTCGGCGGCGGCGGCGATCTGCTGGTTCATCGACTGGATGTTGGACACCGTGCGGGTGATGTTTTCCAGTGACACACCAGCCTTGCGAGTCAGCGCGACACTGCTGTCGGTCAGGGCGCGACTGTTGTTCATCACGGCGGACACTTGTTGTGTGCCGTTCTGCAGACCGGCCACCAGGCCTTCGATTTCTTCGGTGGACTTCTGAGTGCGCTGAGCCAGGCCACGGACTTCGTCGGCAACCACGGCAAAACCACGACCGGCTTCTCCGGCACGGGCCGCTTCGATGGCGGCGTTGAGCGCCAGCAGGTTGGTCTGTTCGGCCACGGCCTTGATCACGTCCATGACGCTGCCGATCTTGTCGCTTTCCTGTTGCAGCACGCTCATGGCTTCGGTCGAGCGCGCCACTTCGGTGGCCAGACGTTCGATCTGGGCGATTGCTTCGTTGACCACCTTGTCGCCTTCGCGTGCTTCGCCGTCAGCAGCGGCGGCGGCCTGAGAGGCTTCTTCGGCGTTGCGCGCGACTTCCTGCACGGTGGCGGTCATCTCGTGCATGGCGGTCGCCACTTGATCGGTTTCGATCTTCTGGCTGTTAACGCCGGCGCTGGTTTGCTCGGTCACGGCGGACAGTTCTTCGGCAGCGCTGGCGATCTGGGTGACGCCGTCGCGGATGCCGCTGATCAAGTCGCGCAGGGTCACACCCATGCGAGCGATGCCTTGTTGCAACACGCCGAGTTCGTCGCGGCGAGTCACTTTGACGTCCTGGGACAGGTCGCCGCTGGCGATGCGTTCAACCACGGCCAAAGTGTCACGCAGCGGGCCGGTAATCTGACGGGTGATGATCACGGCAGCAATGATGCCCACCAGCAACGCCAGCAAGGTGCTAATCAGTTGCAGGGTGCGAGCCTGGGCGCTTTCGGCGTCACGACGGTCGAGCTGGATCTGATACAGCTGATCGCTCAGGGTCACGATGGCGGCGCCCTGCTCGGTCATTTCCTTGCGCGCCTGCACCGCATCGCTGTTGGCCGCTTTATAAGCCTGCAAGGCGCTGCGGTAGTTGGTCAGTGCGGTTTCCAGCTGACGCAGGGCGTCTTGTTGAGTATCGGCGAAATGCACGTTGAGGGGTTTCAGGCTGGCGATGGCCACGTCCAGTTGGCCGATGGCTTTTTGCTCGGTCTCGGCGTTGGTGGTCGCGGTGTAGCCGCGCACTTCGTAGCGGGCCAGCAAGAAGGCTTCCTTGGCCGCCGTGATCGCCTGGAATTGTTCGACGCGTTGGTCGCTCAGAGGCATTTGCTGCACGTGGGTGTTGATGGCGTTGATCAGCGTGTTCGCGGTGTCGGCATTGGCGCCCATGGTGTCGCGCGCGCTGTTACCGGTGCGGTAGGCGCTGCGCATTTTATTCAGGGACATCTTGTAGGCGTCGATGACGGCGCCCTGCTCTTTGAGCAGTTTGAGGTTTTCCGGGCTCTTGAATTTCGCCAGCAGCGCTTGTTGCTGAGCGGAGAACGCCTCGAGCGTGGTCTGGACGTTCTGTGCGGCGGTTTCGTCGCCGTTGGTCAGCATGTATTGCAGGCGAACCACACGCAGCTTGGTCAGGCCGGCATTGAGCTGGGTGATGTCGCTCATCCAGTTGCTGCGGTCAATCAACCCGCCCAGGCTTGTCCAGCCGGTCAGGGCGAGGACGCAGGTCAGGGCCAGGACCAGACCGAATCCCAGGCCCAGCTTCATGTTCACGCTGATATTGCCGAACCAGCTATTCATCAATAGTCCTCCAGGAACGTTGTGCTTCTTGATCGTCGGTTGGCTGGAAGATTGTTGTTTTTGGTCGCCAGCAAGGTGTGTTGCAGGTGTATATCGGCAGCAATTGCGAGAGCTGAATGGTTTCTGTAGGACAGATGTGTAACAAGGCCTTTGTGCAGGTCTTAAGCTTTTTTTCACATGACTTTCACCAGCTGCCGACGCCAGCCTCTCTACCCTCGCGGCATCGAATGAAATTGATGCGTGCCGGCGAGGCGGCTTGATGTGGAATTGAGACTGAGTCTGTTCGGGGTAAAACGCTCGATTGATTTGAGCCGTTTTGCCCGCTATCGCAATGCGGCTGTCGTGCTCGCCTCGGCGCTGTTGGTCATTCCGCTGACGGTGTGGCTGTTGCATCCGGCCGCTGTACCGGACCTGGCCCACGGTAATGTGGCCGGCGCCCGGGCGTTGGCGGCCGGTTGGGCCAAGGGCGACGTGATCGTGCTGGTGCGTCACGTCGAACGCTGCGATCACTCCAGCGCAGCCTGCCTGAACGGTAACGATGGCATTACCGATCGCTCTCGCAGCGTCGCGGTGAGTGTTGGTGCGCAGTTCGAACAACTGGGGCTGAACAAGGCTGATATCTACAACAGCCCCATGATCCGTACAGCGCAGACCGCTGGCTACATGTTCAACAAGGTCGGGGTCGGTGAAGAATGGTTGATCAATTGCAAGGGCACGATGCTGCGTGACGCTTTGGCGCACAAGGTGGCCGGGCGAAACCTGATTCTGGTGACTCACAGCGAATGCATGTCGCAACTTGAGAAAGACCTCAAGTTGCCGGCCTCTACCCTCGGTTATGGCGCGTCTTTGTTTATCTCGGCCGAAACGCCTCAGGCACCACGGATGCTCGGTTTCATCGAAGCCTCGGACTGGCGCTCGGTGACCGCCGAATGAATTCACTTTCTGGATCAGGACGCACAATGCTGATTTCTTCCCGCTACCGCTTTTACTGGGTGAACTTCGGCATTCCGCTGGCCTGTGCGGTCGTGGTTTTCCTGCTGTTCGACCTGACCAAAATCGACATCGCGTTCAATGATCTTTTTTATGACCCGGTCACGCAGACGTTTCCGCTGGATCATGTGCATCTGTTCGAAAAAATCACCCATAAATGGGCGCGGATCATCCCGAACTGGACCGGAGAGTTAGCGATCGTCGGCGCCTTGTTGTCGTTTCTCTGGCCGCGTCTGAAGGCCGAAAAGCATTCGAAAATCATCGCATTCCTGGAAAAAATCAAAGTCGCACCGGTGCTTAGGTTTGCGAGCAAGCACCGTCGGGACTTTCTCTATGTTGTGTTCGCGTTCTCCATCAGCACCGGTGTGATCCACTACCTCAAGGGGCACACCAGCGTGTACTGCCCGGTCGAAACGACCCAGTACGGCGGGAAAATCGAGCACAAGGAGTGGTATGAGAATTTTGATCTGCTGAAAGTCGCGGGGGCAGGTCGCTGCTGGCCAGGCGGCCATGCCTCGGGCGGCTTCACCATGCTGGCGTTGTACTTCGTGGCGCGTCGTTACCGCTGGCGCTATTCCAAAGCGGTGATGTACGGCTCGCTGCTGCTCGGTTTCGTCTACGGCACGACGCGGGTTCTGCAAGGCTGGCACTACATGTCCCACACCTTTTGGGCCGGGATTTTCGTATGGCTGGCGTGTTTGCTGACAGCGCTGGCGTTCTATGGGCGAGCGCGGTTGGAGCAACCGTTGGACCAGCGCTGTTCCGGTGCTTCAAAGCGATCATTGATCAGCGCCGTCAGCACATGATCCTGCCAGCGCCCGGCGATACTCAGGTAGGCCTTGGCGTAGCCCTCACGTTCAAATCCCAGGCGCTCCAGCAGCCGCGCACTGCGTTCATTGCCGGGGATGTAATTGGCCATGATCCGGTGCAGCTTCTGCTCATCGAACATGAAGCCGATTCCCGCTTCCAGTGCTTCCTGCATCAAGCCCCGGCCTTGATGAGATTCGTCGATGTGGTAACCGAGATAGCAGGCCTGAAACGCCCCGCGAGTAATGCCGCTGAAGTTGCAGGCGCCGATCATCTGGCCGTTGTCCGGATCCAGCAACGCGAAATGCACCGCCAGACCGGCCTGGAAAGCGCTGGCTTGCACCTCAAGGCGTGGGCGGATGTTTTCAGGGCTGTGGTAATCGGCGGGGCGAATCGGCGACCACCGGGCGAGATGCCTCAGGTTGCGCCGGTAGAAGTCGCTTTCCAGGGCCGCCTGTTCAGGGTCTAGCACTGCCAGCGTCAAGCGTTTACAGGGCAGGGACAACAGCGGCATAGGGCGCTCCGGTTCGCGGGGATCGTCGCGCAAGCATTGTGTGGCCAGCGGGAAAACTCAAATCGCCAGCGGCAATGTCACGATGAAAGTGCTGCCTTTGCCGTCGCCGTCGCTCATGCCGATCACCGTGCCGCCATGGGCTTCCACCAGTTCGCGAACCACCGTCAGGCCAATGCCAAGGCCTGCACCGTTGAAGCCGACGGCGTGAACATCCTGCACAAAGGGCTCAAAGATAAACGGCAGCGCCTTGGCGGAAATACCGATGCCGTTATCGCAAATGCTCATCTCCAGCACGTCGGCTTCAGCGGTCACCGACAGCGTGACATTGCCGTGCACCGGTGTGTATTTGGCCGCGTTGCCCAGCAGGTTGCCGAGAATCTGCGAGAGGCGCACCGGGTCACCATTCACCGACAATGCGCACTCGGGCAGTTCAGCGGTGAAGTGCAAATGGTGATCAATCATCACCGGGCTGCACACTTCGATGGCCTGATGGATGATCTGCACCATGTCCACGATGCGGCAATCGAGGCGTAACTTGCCGGTGCTGGCGCGGGACACGTCGAGTAAATCGTCCACCAGCCGCGACATGTGCTGCACCTGGCCTTCGATCAGCGCCTGCATGCGCGGCAGTTCCTCACTGGGCACGCGCACCAGGCGGCCGGCGATCATGCTGATGGGCGTCAGCGGGTTGCGCAGTTCGTGGGCCACCAGGGTGAGGATGTTGCGTTGTTGTTCCAGGGTGTGTTCGGCCGTGGCTTGCAGGTCTTGCGCGCTCAGGGCCGCGATCACCAATTGCGCGTTGGCTTCACGCATCTCCAGGAACAGTCGTTGTTCTTCCTGCGTGCGTTTTGGTGTTTCTGCATCGGACTGCGCCAGCAAGATCGCCAGTACCAATTGCTGATTGGCCTCGATCAGTTGCTCGACCTGCTGGCTATCGACCAGCCGGGTGTTGGCGTCGCTCAGCTCTTTTTGCAGCGCCGCCAGCACCGCCCGCGCTTCAACAGTCTTCTGGCCGAGCAGGAACAGTTCGCGAGCGGCGGTGGCCATCGCTTGCTCGTTCTTGCCATTGGCCTCACTCATGATTTTTACTCATCCGTCGTCTTTGCTCAAACGCTGCCGGGTAGGCCGGCCACCGAGTAAGCCTTCCTGGTCTGGCAACATCTCGCCGATTTGCAGGCCGTTCTCGTCGATGTGGTACTGGCGCAACTCATCGGAATGGGCGCTGGCCCGCACCTTGACCACGGCCATGATGCGCAGCAAACGGCTCTGCACTTCAATGTAGCGCTGAACGATGATTGCGTCGGTGAGAAATGCCGTGCCGTAAGGGCTGAAACGCAGGTCGGTGTAGCGGTCTTCCAGCTCTGAGGTCATCAACACGCTGACCCCGGCGCTCGTCAAAGCAGTGACCATGCGCGACAGCGACTCGCGAAAGTCTTCGCGGAAGGTCGGCGCCAGCGCCAGTTCGAAGCCCGACAACGAATCGATCACCACGCGGGTGGCTTTCAGTCGGCTGATCTCGCTGAGCAGCAACTGGACGATTTCGTCGATGGACAGGTCCGGGGCGCGGCTGTCCACCAGACTGACCTGTCCGCTCTGGATCAGCCCCGCAAGGGTGGCGTTCTGGGAGTGATTAGGCCGTTGTTCAAACACCGCGATCACACCGGTTTCACCATTTCTCGCGCCTTCGGCCAGGAAGGTGGACGCCAGAATGCTTTTGCCCGAGCCCGATGGCCCGGCCACCAGCAAGGAGTAACCACGAGGCAGACCGCCGCCGAGCATCTCGTCGAGCTGCGGCACACCCATTTTCAGGCGTTTGATCGGGAACTCCAGCGGCGCTTCACCCGGGTTGAATGCCGCTGGTGCAAAGACCTTGATCCCCGACGTCGCGATGCGGAAGGTGTGCAGTCCCGGCAGCGTCGGCTGGCCGCGCATCTTCATGATTTCCATCTTGCGCACCATGGAATTGCGCTGAACGCTCTGGCGCAGCCAGATCAGGCCATCGGCCACGGTGAAAATCGGGTTGGTATCGGTTTCGGTGAAGTATTCGCCAATCAGGAAGGTCGTCGCCTGCCAGGTGGTCATCAACATGCCCAGTTGCTGAACGAACTGCGGCAGATTGTTGTTGGGGTTGTCCTGGGTCTGGCTGGCCAGCACTACCGAACGGAACGAGTCGACGAACACCAGCGACGGAGAGTGAGCCTCTACCTCGCAAACGATACGCCGTAGCACTTCATCCAGATTCCCGGCCAGGGTGTCGTCAGCCAGGTTGACGTAGCGGATCGACTGGTTGATCGCTTCGCTGTCGAAAAAGTCGAATTGCTGCTGATAACGCAGCATCTTCAGCGGCGGCTCGCCGAGCACGGTAAAGAACAGCGCCGGGCGTTCGGGTGTCGCCAGGGCGAACATCATCTGATGCGCCAGGGTGGTTTTGCCACAGCCAGGCGGACCTGCGATCAGGTTGAACGAAAACTCCGGCAAACCTCCGCCCAGCACCTCGTCCAGTCCTGGCACGCCGGTGGCCAGGCGGTTGATAGTCACTTTGGTGCTCATGGCGAAATTTCCTGCGAAGGGGTGTCGCTCAAAGAAGGTTCCCACACGCCACGAAGCAAACGTGCGGTGAGCGAGGGCCCGATCAGCGTGGTCAGCAGCTCGTAAAACGTGGTCAACAACACGTCACCGAAAAACAGCGCATCGGTTTCGCTTTGCTCGACGAGTACGGACTTGAGGGAAGTCAGATCCAGGGAGGCCGCCTGCACACTGTCATAGGTGCCGGTCAGGCGCGGATGCCTGGAGGCGCACAGATGAAGGCTGCGGCGATAAAGCGCGACAACCCCTTGCTGGCCAATGATGGGCGTGAGGGCTGCGTCCATATCCTGCAATATTGATGCGATCGCTTGCGCGACTGTTGCAATGTCAGCGTTGGGGCCAACGCGGTGCACCAGAGAAGCTACGATCTGGCGGCTCTCTTCGCTTAGCGTGGACATGGCTAACTGATATCTGGTGGACAGTGTTTGATGGTACACCCTATGGAGGTGTCGGGAGTGATTTGCGTCAGGGGATTGCGGCAGGGCCTGGCTCTTACTAGCGCATGGCTCTATAAAGACCCCCAGTTTGCTGCACAAACAAGGAAACATCGTTTTTTTTGGCGAACATGGAATTTTACTTCAAGGACGATGCATGGAACTTTCGTTACCCCTGCAATTGCACTCAATGAACTTGAGGGCGCCCGACCCCAGCCTGTGTAAACCGCTTCAGGAGGCCCTGAATGCCAGTTATGTCGCCCACTGCGAGTTTCTGCCGTGGGCCAGGCCCCACACGTCCGAGGACGAAGCACGCGCGTTTTTGCTGCGGGCGGCCGATGATTTCAACAGCGAAACAGGCGAGCGGCGCCTGTTTATCGTGGCCGATGACGGGCAGGCGGTCATTGGCTGTATTGGGTTGAAACCCCGCCGACGCAATCGCTATGTCGTGGGTTACTGGGCCAATACGGAGTACTCGGGGAAAGGTTACATGCGACGGGCGCTTGAGCTATTAGTCAAAAGCCTGCCCGGTTGTACGTTTTACCTGACGACCTCCTCGGCCAATGGGGCGAGTCAGCACCTGGCCGAAGCGTCCGGGTTTGAACTGATCCGAATGGCCAGGCAAGCTCGGCATTCGGAACGCCATGGCATCCAGGACACGTGTTTGTATCGTTTGAAGCTTCCGCAGGAAACAAAACAGCAGGCAAAAAAAAGCCCGCGGGAGGGCGGGCAAACCGTAGTTTCTTGAATGAGCGAGCGCAATGTACCCGTTGGTGAGAGGTCGTGGGGTGAAGAAAAATTCATGTCGATGAGTGCCCGCTGCTTCACGCCCTGAGACATGCCTAAGGCAAATGATCCGCCGCAAAGTCCGCTTCCGAGCGCGCCCGCAGACGGCCCTTGCGGCAGGCTTGCTGGAATCGTTCGAAGTCGCGCTCATTCTGCGCGGTGTAGCTTTGCGCATACTTGAACAACGCGTCGGCCAGCGCATCGCTTTTGCCGATGTAGCCGCTGATGTGTGCGGCGTTCCCGGACGATTTGGCGTGAGCGCGGGCCAACGCGCGACCACAAACGCGTCCGTAGGCGGCGAAGGTGTCCGCATCGAACGTCTCGAGTTCAGCCGAGACTTTCATGTCGCGCAACTGGCGCACATAGAAGTGT
The DNA here is from genome assembly GCF_059695775.1 of Pseudomonas sp. LBUM1666. Lineage (NCBI taxonomy): Bacteria > Pseudomonadati > Pseudomonadota > Gammaproteobacteria > Pseudomonadales > Pseudomonadaceae > Pseudomonas > Pseudomonas sp. LBUM1666. Next base: position 796,162 of record NZ_CP166789.1, read on the forward strand.
CGACCGCTGGGGCCGGTGGTCCAGCCGAGGAACAGGTCACTGGCCGATTGCATCAACCGTTGGCCATCGACCACGCGCTGACCGTTATGCCGCACCCGCGATTTAGTCTTCACATAATCGGCAAGCACCGAACGACGTGCCTCCTTGAACTGCAGGAACAGCGGGAATTCCTGATCATCAGTCAGCAGGGTCACCAGGCAACGAGTCCCGACGCTGCCCACACCGACCACTTTGAACGCCATGTCCTGAACGTGAAAACGCGCCAACAGTTCACGACGGTCGGCTTGCAGTGTGCCGGGATAGTCGCGCATGAACGCGTCGTAAAGCGGACGCCAGTCCGACAGGCGCAGCCAGTCGTCGTCGGCATCCAGCAGCGTGGTGTTTTCGTGTAAATGGAAAATTTCCGGCAGGTCATCGCGAATGATCAGTCGGCCATGTGCGTCACGTTCACTGATTTTCGGTAGCAGTTCAGCATGGGTGCGACGTTCAGCTTTTTCGATGGCGCGCTCTACATGCTCCAGTGTCGCTTTGCTCGCCTGCTGCCGCAGATCGCGGTAACTGATGGACTCGTACCAGGTTTCCATGGCGCTTTGTTCGGCGCATTCGAGCATGGTCTGCTGGTAGGCGCCGACCACCTGGCGGCAGACAGTTTCTTCGACCGTGTCGCCATGGCGCAGGTCGCGCGCTGCCACCACGAAACTTGCCACCAGCCGTTTCAAGTCCCACTCCCAAGGGCCGGGATGGGCTTCGTCGAAGTCGTTGACGCTGAACAGCAGATTGCGTTCCGGCGTTGCAAAACCGCCGAAGTTCATCAGGTGACTGTCGCCGCAGATGGGCGATATCAGGCCCATGCTGGATGTTCCGGCCAGGTCGTGGGCGTGCAGCAGCGCGTTGCCGCGATAGAAGGTGAACGGCGAGACCAGCATGCGGCCGTAGCGCAACTCGACCAGTGACTTGATGCGGCCTTCACTGGACGTTTTGATCAGCGGCACCGGGTCGCGATTTATTTTTCCCATGGCCGCCTGCGAACCGCGGGAGCAGTTCTTGCGAGCGTCCTTGCCTTGCTTCAAGCGGTCTTTGAGGGTGGGCATGTGGGTTCTTTTGGTCGGGAGGCATGCGGATTGAGTGTAGAAGGGCTTCGCGTCGTTATCCGAGGAATGTATGGCGATTGGGTCATTGAAAGTGGGAGCTTGACGGTACGCGGGGAAAAGACCATTGGCTTTTGAATGGCTCTACAGTAAGTTACATTAAGTGAAACTTTCTGTTGAGTAATTGCTCATGCAGCCACACTCGAAATCCACCCAGCCGATGGGGCGTCTCCTCCGGAAACTGAGCCACCTGGCCAGTGATGAGCGCTATCTGTACACCCCGGACGATCTCAGGGCTTTGGTACCAGATATTTCCGAAGGAGCCTATAAAACATTGTTGAGTCGTGCGGCTTCTGACGGTCATCTGACACGAGTGTGCCGAGGGCTCTACTTGTTTGACGCGGTCAAACCGTCTAGTGGGCTGGTGCTGTTTCACGCGGCCGCCCGGCTGCGTGCCATGCAGTTCAATTACATCAGCCTTGAAACGGCGTTGAGTGATTGCGGGGTCATCTCGCAAATCCCCATCAACTGGATCACGCTGATGTCATCCGGGCGCAGCAGCACTATTTCATGCGGCCACTGGGGCACCATCGAGTTCGTACACACACGCCAGAAGCCTCAGGACCTCGTTGGCCAGGTTCACTATGACGCTCGTTGCCGGCTATGGCGTGCGACACCGCAACAAGCATTGCGAGACATGAAGGCAGCGAAACGAAATATGGACTTGATCGATTGGAGCGTTGCCAATGAGTTTGTTTGATGAGCTTGTAAATGAAGCATTAAAAAACAAACAGGATCTCGCGCCCTTGCGGGTCGTCGTGGAAAAGGAATTACTGCATCACGACATCATGCTGGCGCTGAGTTCGGCCGGTATGCTCGCCAAACTTACCTTCATCGGCGACACCTGTTTGCGCACCTGCTACGGGTCCAACCGTTTGAGCGAGGACCTGGATTTTACCGGGGGCGCAGATTTCAATCGCGAGAGCCTGACTGAGCTCGCCCAAGTATTAGTCACCACACTAAAAACCAAATATGGTCTTGAGGTCGAAGTCGGTGAGCCAGTTCGTGAGGAGGGAAATGTCGATACCTGGAAGTTAAAGGTCCAAACCCGGGCAGGCCGCAAGGATCTACCGGCACAGCGCATTAATATCGATGTGTGTTCCATTCCAAGTTATCAGCCGCAGCCTATGCAGTTGCTTAATCCTTATGGTGTCGACATGGGCACGAGTGGCCTGATTTTACAGGCTGAAACTCGCGAAGAAATTTATGCCGACAAGATCGTGGCTTTTGCTCTGTGTCCCAACCGAATCAAGAACCGTGATCTCTGGGATATGGTTTGGCTGCGTCAGCTGGGCATAACGCCACAACTGGATTTGATCGCGATGAAGCTGGGCGATCATCACTGCGAGCAGGATGATTTCTTGAGGCAGTTCAAAGAGCGTTCCGCACAGCTTGAGGCCGATCCGAAAGTTGTCATTGAGTTTCGCAAGGAAATGAGTCGGTTTCTACCGGGTGAGTTGGTAGCGCAAACCGTGAATGAGCCTGCGTTCTGGACATTCTTGGTTGGTCATATACGTGATTTGTATGTGACGACAGAGAAAGCGCTGAGCGGCCATGAAAGCGTTCAGGGCTCGGGCTTCAAAATGTAATACCGCAGGAATAGGTGGTGGCAGTCAAAAAAATGGGCGAACTCAATGAGGTCGCCCATTTTGATTTCCTACACCGAAACTTGCATCTGCAATCGCCGCCCCACTACAGCCATCAAACCACAGCCATCGCGCAGCGATGTCACCAGCACCCGCGCCAGTTCATGGAAGACGATACGTTTCGCGGGAAATTTCCTAGGACTGGATTTCCATGCTTGCCGCAGAGCCAACGGGAGCCACTTCGCCAACGAGCACCCTTCAATAGTCAGTCGTCCCCAAAGCCCTCAAAACCCACCCGGCCTCACCAGGCATCAACGTGTACTGAACCTGCCGAATTTTTCCCGTCCTGCCCGCATCGGCATCCGTGCTGTCATAAACCGGGAACCGCTGCACCAACGCATTTTCCACCACCGCAAACTCATCCTCGCCCTGGTAGCCCACCGCTGTTTTAGGGTTCTCGCTGACAGGTGGCAGATAAACCTCGCTCAGCGACTTCTTGCGGTTGGCAGCGTAAGCAATGAGCTCGCCCGGCATCCCGCGTCCCGGTGACCTGATGAAGACGTAAATCTCTGGAGAGCCATTGCGATCAAGGTCGGCGACCTCCGCTCGGACGAGGGTGCCGGTGAGGGGGCGTACGATCGCTGAGTTATCGATTTCCAGACCTTGGGGTGCAATGCGTAGAGCACGATTTCCATCGACCGACACGCTCGTCACGTGAAAGCCAATGCCCTGCAATTCAAGTGTCTGGTCGAACGGCTGGTTGCTATCCGTCGCATCACCCGAGAGGCTTAATGAAAGGCTGTAGTTGGCCACTTCATTGCGCCGTGCGGCGTTGCGCATCAGGTACACCTGAACCGTATATTCGCCATCGGCGGGCAGTGGTCCCAGAAAGTGATTGCCCATGATCGATCCGTTAAACAACGCATAGTTCGCACCTTTCGCGGTGATGTTGAAGTAGGCAGAGGCGTTGGAAGACTTGAAGTCTACGGTCATCATTTGGCCGGCCTTCGCGTTTAGACGGTACTGCGCGGTGAGCGGGCCTTTGATGGATCGGGCGAACCTGGCGGTGTCGGAGTCCTTTTTGAAGGTGACCTGCTCGACACGAGGAGCGATCTCTGTGGCGGCGTGTACAGGCACAGAAACCATGGCGGCCAGAACGGCTGCGATCCATACGTTCATTTTGATCTTCCTGAGTGCGTTGGTTGCTCAAACGGTTGCAGGTAAACCCCGCAGCATAGGTCCTGTTGCGTTGAATCGCCGACCCATACGTTGATTACAGCTCACTCGATTTGAGCGTGTGCTTGAAATGATGCTTCTAAAGCCTGACACCCAACTCTCCTGTCCGATCCAGCGATGACCCCACCGTCAGATCCGTAATCAACGTCGGCTGCAACCCCGCATCAAACAACGCAAACCCTGCCGCCAGGCAGCAGGTCTCGGTCTGAAGGCCGCAGACGTGGTGCGGGGTGCCAGCCGAGTGTCTTGGATTCGTCGTGGCGCTCGACCGTGGCGACGCTGGGCAGCGTACCGATGAGTGTCTGAATACAATCGATGAGCCATTGGGGTGGGGCGAAGCTGGGCTGGACGTCGATGATGAGGAGGGCTTGGCCGCGGGTGTTTTGTGGTGGTCTTGCGAGCCTCATCGCGGGCAGGCCTGCTCTTGCGGGAGATGGCGATGTTGCCTGCAAAAATGACCATACCCCAGATGTAACAAAACCCGCACTTGGCGGGTTTTGTTTTGCTTCGTATTTGGTGGAGCCGGGGGGATTTGAACCCCCGTCCGCCAGTACTCCGCTGTCGGTACTACATGCGTAGCCGTGTCTATTAAGTTAACCCTCAGCGACCCGACGGGCAGGGTGCTTTGGGCGAGTTGTGTAAGTTTTAGCCGCTTCGTCCACAACGTACTGCACGGCGATTCTGTTCTATATGACAATCACTTTGGGTTTACAGACATCCCCTGATGATTGCTGGACCCGAAGGTACCAGGAGGGAAGGGCTAAGGCTGCTTACGCAGCGAGAGCGTATTCCCCGTAGGTTTCGTCATTGGCAACTATAGAAAGTTGCAACAGTGGATTTACGAGTTCTGTTACCAACTCGGCATGCACCTAAAGTTTCGCAACCGGCGTCGAATCCTAAACGGCCCCGAGCCTGTTGCTCGGTGAATCAAAGTGAGCAACAAGCCTGCGCAGTGTACGCCAACGTGGCTCAGAAGGCCAACCCGAAGGTTGGCCACCGCAGATTATGGGTTGGCTTGGTTGCTCTGATTGTTCGCGAGTGCCAATGCCTGGGTGGCCTCGGTGACGCATTTTTTGTCGTCCCCGGAGGCTTTTGAAGCTTCGGCGCTGGACAGCAGCCTTTTGATCTCCATTGTGGTGTTTGCGGAGGTCGCTGGCAGTGAAGTCACTTTGTTTTTTAGCTCTTGTAGCTTGCTCGTACAAAGGTCGTTGTCCGCAGCAAATACGGGAGAGGCCAACATTGCAGCAGAAATGAACAGACCAGCGAGTGCGGTACGTTTCATGGATATCTCCTTGAACTGATGGTCTCGGTGCTGCCGTATGAGCGGGCGGCTCGGGCGATTCCGAAAAATAAGCCACGATTGATGGGGGCCTATCTAAAAAGACTACGACGCCACGCAGAAATTCGTTTTTTCAGAAAAGCTATGAAAAAACTATTTGATAGTCGATAGGAGCAGTGGCACTAAAAAGGGGGGCAATTGCCTAATGCCGATCAGTTAAGCCTTCTCGCTTGATCTTTGACCGCAAGAAATCAAAATCCGATGCCTGTACTGGCATCGGATTTTTTTATGCGTCTCGCTCGGGCACTGGAACTGACTCACAGCATCGCCTCTACCCCCAACGCCATCGAGGGATTGGATTCCTTGCTCGATCCTTCTTTGGTCGAGCAGGCGCTTGAACAGGCCGGTGTGGCGACGCTGCCCAAACGCCGTTTGCCGCTGGAAATGATGCTCTGGCGCGTGATCTCCATGGCGTTCTTCCGGCGCATATCGGCCTGGGATGTGGTCAGTCGCATGAACATCATGCTGCCGGGCCAACGTCCGTTGGTGGCGCCCAGCGCGGTAGTCCAGGCCCGCCAGAGATTAGGCAGCGAAGCTGTACGACAAGTCTTCGATCTGACCCAGAAAAGCTGGCATGAGGCAGTCGGTCATCCGACTTGGGCCGGTCTGCGTTTGTTGGGCGTCGATGGCGTTGTCTGGCGCACGCCCGACACGCCGGAAAATCGGGCGCGCTATGACTCCGCCAGCAACCAGCATGGCGATACCGGTTTTCCTCAGGTGCGCAGGGTCTGCCAAATGGAGTTGACCAGCCATTTGCTGATTGGCAGCGCGTTTGACGGCTATCGCAGCAACGAAATGAAACTGGCGGAGCAACTGTCGAAACCACCCCCGATCACTCGCTGACGCTGTTTGATCGTGGTTTTTACTCGTTAGGTTTACTGCATCAGTGGCAGCAAGCAGGCATCGAGCGCCACTGGCTGATGCCGCTGAAAAAAGGCTCGCAGTACGAGGTAATCCAGCGGCCGAGCTTCATGCTTCAGCGCTGCACTACGTGCTGCCGCATCGGCCCGGAGCCTGTTGCTCTGTGATTCAAAGTGAGCAACAAGCCTGCGCTGTGTACGCGACCGCAGTGGATAAGGCCAACCCGAAGGTTGGCCTGGTCAGACGGGATTACTTGTTGGTTGGGTTGCGGAGTTGAATTTTCTCCAGCAAACCGGTAGTTATTCCAATGCACCCCTTGTCGTCCCCTTTGGCTTGGGCTGTTTTTGCTTTGTCCAGGCCGGCTTTTATGTTGTCCTCGGCGTTTTCTGATGTGGCGGGATCAGAATCCAGTGTCTGCTGAATTTGGTTTATGTTTTGTTTGCAAAGGTCTTTATCTGCCGCAAACACCGGCGAGGCCAACAGTGCGGCGGTGATGAACAATCCAGCAATTGCAGAGTGCTTCATGGGTATCTCCTTGCGCATGAGGGCTCGGTGCTGCCGGTGGAGTAGGCTGCTGGCCGAGGTGGTTATAAGCCCGTTCACAGGGCCTAGCTAAATGACTATAGCCGCATGCTGGAGTTCGGTTTTTTTTTGAAGGAATGTCGAGAAGATTGGCGCAACAGCAGTGCAAAAAAAGGGGCGAAATCGCCCCATTTTCACCCAAGTACCCTCAAGCCGGGCGCACTTGCGTCACACGATCCACCAGGTAAACCAGACCGTGATAGTCGATCCCGCCATGTTGGCTCAGGCCGATTTCGCAGGTGCGGCTGGTGGAAATGCCTTCTCCGCAGAACTGCACGGCGTCTTTCAGGCTGCGCAGTGAGTGAGCGTTCAGTTCGGGGGTGGTGAAGCCCTTGTCACCGGCAAACCCGCAGCAATGAATGCCTTCGGGGATGACCACGCTTTTGCTGCATTTACGCACCAGATCGATCAGCGCCTGACTCTCGCCAAGGTGCTGGGTGCTACAAGTGACGTGCACCGCGATCGGCGTGTCCTGAGGCGTGAAGTCAAGGCGATCCATCAGGTGAGTGCGGATGAAACGCACCGGGTCGTACAGGTCCAGTCGAACATCGCCAAGGTCCTGAACCAGGCGCAAGGTGCAGGGGCTGGTGTCGCAATAGATTGGATCGAGTCCACCACGACTGGCGTGGAGCAATGCGCCGATCAACTCCTGGCGTTTGTGTTCGGCTTGTTCGGCATAGCCCTTGGAAGCGAACGGCTGGCCGCAGCAGAGGTTGTCCAGGTTGTCCGGAAACACCACCTGATAACCGGCTTTTTCCAGCAGGCCACGGGTTTTGTCATACAGCGACATTTGTTCCTTGTCGCCAGCCGCCGGTCCCATGGCGCGTGAGACGCAGGCAGCCAGGTACACCACTCGCGGGCGCTCATCAGTCGACGCCGGGCTGAAGCGGATTGCCCGTTCAGGCTGCGGCATGGCGCTGGTCCACTGTGGGATTTGCCCTTTGGTCAGTCGGGTCAGCGTAGCGGAAAGTTTTGCCAGTCGCGGAGCGCCCAGCAGCATCCGCGCACCGTTGGCCACGTGCAGGGTGAAACGCGCGCCTCGCAGCGCGGTGGCGAAATTACCTTCCAGCCAATTGGCAGTTTTTGTATGAGTTGCCTTACGACTGCGGAGCTTTTTCACCAGCTCGCCGGTGTTGATTCCTACAGGGCAACGTTGTGCGCAGAGGCCGGTGGCGGCGCAGGTGTCGATGCCTTGGTATTCGTACGCGGCTTCGAGTTCGGTGGTGTCCACGCCAGCGCGTTTCTTTGCCTGAATGTCACGCCAGATCACGATGCGCTGGCGCGGGCTCAGGGTAAGGCCTTTCGACGGGCAGACCGGTTCACAGAAACCGCACTCGATGCACTTATCCACAATCTCATCGGCGGCCGGCAACGGCTTCAGGTGCTTGAGGTGGATCTGCGGATCCTCGCTGAGCACCACGTCCGGGTTGAGAATGCCGTTGGGGTCGAGCAGGCGTTTAAGCTGCCACATCAACTGGTAGGCATCGCTGCCCCATTCCAGTTCGACAAAGGGTGCCATGTTGCGCCCGGTGCCGTGTTCGGCTTTCAGCGAACCGCCGAACTCCACCGCTACCAGTTGCGCCACGTCGTCCATGAACGCCTGATAGCGTGCGACTTCTTCCGGGTTGTTGAAGCCTTGGGTGAAGACGAAATGCAGATTGCCTTCCAGCGCGTGTCCGAAAAGGATCGCTTCGTCGTAGTGATGTTTGTCGAACAGCTCGATCAGGCGATTTACGCCGATGGCCAGTTGCTCAACCGGGAAGGTGACATCTTCGATGATCACCGTGGTGCCGGTTTTGCGCACGGCGCCCACGGCGGGGAAGGTGTCTTTGCGGATCGCCCAGAGCCGAGCGTTTTCCACCGGGTCTTCGGTGAAGTCGACTTGTTGTTCCACCGGGAAAGAAGTCAACGACGCCATAATGTGCGCCAGTTGTTCCTGTAGCAAAGTGGACGATGCGGCGCGGGATTCGATCAGCAAGGCGCAGGCATTGTTCGACAGCTGTTGTACGAAAGCGGGCATGCCGGGTTTGTCCTGCACCGAACGCAGACTGCGCCGGTCCAGCAGTTCGACGGCCGACACCGGTTGGCTTTTCAGCACGGTGACGGCGTTGCAGCAGGTCTCCACGTCCGGAAATACGATCAGCGCCGAAGCCTTGTTCGGATGGTCGATCACCGTGTCGTAAGTTACCGCGCTGATGAAACCGAGGGTGCCTTCGGAGCCCACCAGCAAGTGGCTCAAGATATCCACAGGCTCGTCGAAATCCACCAGCGCATTGAGTGACAGCCCGGTGGTATTTTTCAGACGGTATTTGTGGCGAATTCTCGCCGCCAGCTCGGCATTGGCACGGGTTTCGCGGCCCAACGTTGCCAGGCGTTCAAGCAGCGTAGCGTGGCTCTCACGAAATGCCGCAACACTCGCCGCATCTTCGGTATCGAGACGGCTGCCGTCGGCCAGCACCAGACGAATGCCAGCCAACGTGTGATAGGTGTTTTGCGCCGTGCCGCAGCACATGCCGCTGGCATTATTGGCGACGATGCCACCGATTTTACAGGCATTGATCGACGCCGGGTCCGGACCGATCTTGCGCCCGAACGGTGCCAGCCATGCGTTGGCCTGTGCGCCGATCACACCCGGTTGCAGACGGATTTGCTTGCCTTGGCCACGGATCTCGCGACCGTTCCAGTTATCCCCCAGGACGATCAACACCGAGTCACTGATGGCCTGGCCGGACAGGCTGGTGCCGGCGGCGCGGAAGGTCACCGGGACTAGATCCCGCTGCGCCAGTTTCAGCAGCGCGACTACTTCATCTTCCGACTCGACACGAATCACCAGTTTTGGAATCAGCCGGTAGAAACTGGCGTCAGTGCCAAAGGCCAACGTCGACAGCGGATCGTCGAAACGTCGCTCCTGAGGAATCAGTTGCTGCGCATCTCGCAGGAAAGCGGTGGGTAGATTCATTGGTCCTCCAGGATCATGACCACGAGGTCTTTCGGACCGTGAGCGCCGTAGGCCAGGACCTGCTCGATATCGGCGGTTTTCGACGGGCCGGACACCAGCAGGGCGTTGGTCGGCATGCCTTGGGCCCACTCGAATTCCTGCTGCACCTGATAGAAGTTGTCGCGGATTTCACTGGCTTTGAGCAGGGCGAAATGCACTGGCGGCACCAGGCTCATCAGGCGCGGTTCTTCCCGCGTCGGCCAGAGAATCAGGCTACCTGTGGCGGCGATTGCACCGAGGGTGCCGGTCAGGCTGGCCGGCGTGTCGTTGAACAATTCGGTCTTCCATTCTTCAACCGGACGGTCGTAGGATTTGAGCGTTGGCAGATCAGGATTTTCCGCCCAGTGCTGAGTGACGCGTTGCCCGTGAGGCGTAGTCGGTGCGATCAACAAGCTCGGCAACTGACGGTCCCGCAACAACTGAGCAAGCAACGAAGGCCAGCCTTCGCCGGACGTCAGATGGATTTCGGTGTGCACCGCTTCCATCAGTTTGCGCAGCTGCGGGATGCGTTGCTCGGCGGTGTACGTGTAGGGCGCTGTCACCAGTTCGACGTCGAACTCGTCAGGCACTGGGGTGGTGCCCGTCAGACTTTTCCGTAACTTGGCGAGGATATTTTGCTTGGCGCTCATCAGCGATCTCCCTGTTTGGCCAGATGCTCGCGGGCCATGTCATGCAGTGAGCGGGCAGCGGGTTTCGGTGCGCTGTGGTTTTGCGTCCAGGGGCCGACGTTGCTAGGTGCCAGTGCTCGCAAGCGAGTAGCGAAGAAGCCGAACATTCGATAAAGCGTGGGTGAACTGTTGAGCTTCGCCCAGGCATTCCAGATAAACCGTTCCTTACGCGAGTACTTGCTGCCCTGGCCGCGCATCACTTGATGAGGGCTGTCCGGGGCTTTGACGTTCTCTTCCCGTAGGCGACGCAGCAGCGCCGGAATCGGAATTTTTACCGGACAGACTTCACCGCAGGCGCCACACAGCGACGAGGCGCTCGGGTGGTCCGGGACTTTCGCCAGACCGACCATGTGCGGGGTGATGATTTTTCCGATAGGCCCAGGGTAAACCTCCCCATAGGCGTGACCGCCGATTCGAGTGTAGACCGGGCAATGATTCATACAGGCGCCGCAGCGGATGCAGTTCAGGGTCTGGCGCAATTCGCTGTCGGCGAAGGCCTGGCTGCGACCATTGTCGAGCAATACCAGGTGCACTTCCTGAGGGCCGTCGAGTTCATGCTCCTTGCGCGGGCCGGAGATCATGTTGACGTAGGTGGTGATCGGTTGGCCGAGGGCTGAACGGGTCAGCAGTGATAGCAACGGCACCACATCGCGCAGGTTTTCCACGACTTTTTCGATGCCGGTGACGGCGATGTGCACCGGCGGCACCGTGGTGGTCATGCGTCCGTTGCCTTCGTTTTCCACCAGCAGCAAGGTGCCGGTTTCGGCCACGGCGAAGTTGACGCCGGAGACGCCGATGTCCGTTTCGAAGAATTTCTGCCGCAAGACTTTGCGACCGATCTGAATGAGTTGGTCAACGTCCTTGGTGTATTCCACGCCAAGTTTGTCGTGGAACAAGGACGCGACCTGACCGGCATTCTTGTGGATCGCCGGCATAATAATGTGTGAAGGCTTCTCGTGGTCGAGCTGGACGATGTACTCGCCCATGTCCGATTCCAGGCATTCAATGCCCTGTTCAGCGAGGAAATGATTCATTTCCATCTCTTCGCTGACCATCGATTTGCCCTTGATCACTTGCCGCCCCTCGTGAGCGCGGATGATCGACAAGACGATGCCATTGGCCTCGTCCACCGTTTCCGCCCAGTGCACTGTCACACCGTTGCGGGTCAGGTTCTGTTCAAGCTGCTCGAGCAGGTCGGGCAACTTGGATAAAGCACGGGCACGGACAGCATTGCCCAGCACTCGCAAATGTTCTCTTTCGTGGGCATCGCTGAAGGACGCTGCCCGTTTTGTCATCAGCGAATCCATCGCAGTGCGAAAGTTGTTTCGCAGTTGCTTGTCATCCAACGCCTTGTGAGCCCGGGTGCGAAAATCTTCTTCCACGGCAACCGTAGGAATAATCGCGGAAGCGTTCATAGAACACCTCCGGTTCGCTGCCAAAGGAAGCTGGCCAGGTGTTGGCCGCGCAGCGCTTCCTTCTGTTTCTCCAGCGAGCCATTGATGTTCATCAGGCAACCGCAGTCGGCACTCAGTACCTTGTGCGCGCCGGATTCCTTCAACGAGCGGGTCTTGTCAGCCACCATCGCGCCGGAAATGTCTGGCATACGGACGCTGAAAGTCCCACCGAAGCCACAGCATTCACTTTCGTGGCTGTGGTCGACTCGCTCCACGTTACGGAGCTGCGCCAACAACTCGCGGCCATGCAAGTGGGTGTTCATCTCACGGCGTGCCGAGCACGACGTGTGCAACGCTACTTTGACTGGTTCGCCGCTGTCCTTGAGCTGCACCTTGCAGACAAACAACAGAAACTCGGCCAGTTCATAAGTCCGGGCAGCCAGCGCCTGAACCTGTTTCAGCGTGTCCGGCTCGTCCTTGAACAAGTCGGCGTAGTGTTCGCGCAACATCCCGGCACACGATCCCGATGGCACCACCACCGGATAGTCCCCGGCAAATTGCGCCAGTTGCGAGCGTGCAACGGTCCTCGCCTGATCGGTGTAACCCGAGGTGTAGGCCGGTTGCCCGCAGCAGCTTTGCCCCTGTGGATACTCGACACGAATGCCTTCGCGTTCCAGCAAGTGAATCGCGTCCATCCCGGCTTCGGGGTAGAACAAATCCACCACGCAAGTTCCGAACAGGTAAACCCGTGACGGTTTCTCGCTGGGGTATTGCCGAGGCTCTGGCAGTGGCGGGGCGACGCGGGTCGCATTCGGCACGGCGTTGTAAAAAAGCTCGCTCATCAGGCGTGTCTCCGGGTGGTCCCGGTTATCCGTCTGTTGAGGCAGCTGAATATAGAGAGGCAAGCTTTCAGCAGCCTTACAGACCGGGTTGTGAATAGCTGACGCCGGAATCGTGATCCGGCGTCGGTTTTTGCTTTTTATCGTGTAGTACTTAGTGCACCAGCATGCCGGTGAACCAGTAGGCTTGGGCGTAGGTGATCAGGCCAACGATCGTTGCAAAGAACAGGCTGTGCTTGAGGGTGAAGCGGAACAGGTCCGATTCCTTGCCCACCAGACCGGTTGCGGCGCAGGCCACAGCGATCGATTGAGGCGAGATCATCTTGCCGGTCACGCCACCGCTGGTGTTCGCGGCCACCAGTAAGGTGTCGCTGACGCCGATCTGGTGCGCGGTGGTCGCTTGCAACGAACTGAACAGCGCGTTGGACGAGGTATCGGAACCGGTCAGGAACACACCCAGCCAGCCGAGGAACGGCGAGAAGAACGGGAATGCTGCGCCGGTGCCTGCCAGAACCAGCGCCATGGTCGAGGACATGCCCGAGTAGTTAGTGACGAAGGCAAAGGCGAGCACCATACCGATGGACAGAATCGGCCAGCGCAGTTCGAAGAAGGTCTCCTTTAAAGTGGTCAGACCAGTTCTGGCATTGATATTCAGCACCAGCATCGAGATCAGCGCCGAGAAGAAAATCGCTGTACCGGTCGCGGAAATCGGGTCGAGTTTGAACACCGCCGGGATAGCGGTCGGGGCGGTCACGATCGGTGCAACCTTGATCACCAATTGATCGAGGTGCGGGATGGCGATGTTAAACACCCAGCTGTACATCGAGCCGCCAGCGGCGAACATTGCCTTGAACGGTTTCAATGTCCAGATGGTGACCAGCACGGTGAGAATCAGGAATGGTGACCAGGCTTTGAGAATTTCACCGAAGCTGTACGGCGAAGCCACGGTGCTGCGCGGCTGGCCGAAACCGCCAGCGCTGGCGCTCACCACGGAAGCCGAGACGGCACCGACGATATGTTGGCCTGCGGCGCGTTTCGGTTGCCAGACTTTCAGGAACAGCGTCAGGGAAATCAGGCTGGCCAGGGCCGAGGTGATATCCGGCAGTTCCGGGCCGATGAAGTTCGACGTGAAGTATTGGGTGATGGCAAAGCTCAAACCGGCTACCAGTGCTGCCGGCCAGGTTTCCCGCACGCCGCGCAGGCCATCCATCATGAACACCAGCCAGAACGGCACGAACAGTGACAGCAACGGCAGTTGGCGACCCGTCATGGCGCCGATCTTGAAGGCGTCGATACCGGTGACTTGGCCGGCAACGATGATCGGAATCCCCAGGGCGCCGAAGGCAACCGGTGCGGTGTTGGCGATCAGGCACAGGCCCGCGGCGTACAACGGGTTGAAGCCCAGCCCTACAAGCAGAGCGGCAGTAATCGCTACCGGCGCACCGAAACCGGCTGCACCTTCCAGGAACGCACCGAAGCAGAAGCCGATCAGCAGCACTTGCAGGCGCTGGTCGTCGGTGATCGACAACACCGAGCTGCGGATCACTTCGAACTGACCACTCTTGACCGTCAGTTTGTAGAGGAACACCGCGGCTACGATGATCCAGGCAATCGGCCACAGGCCGTAGGCGAAGCCATAGCCGGCGGCGGCGAAGGCCATGTCGACCGGCATCTGGAAGGCGAAGATCGCCACGGCAATGGACAAGGCCAGCGTAATGCTGCCGGCCACGTGCCCTTTGAGTCGGAACACGGCCAATGCCAGGAAGAAAAACACGATGGGGATAACGGCCGCGAGCGCGGACACGCCGAGACTGCCGAGCGGGGAATAGAGCTGTTGCCAGGTTTGCATATGGGGTGGCCCCTAATTGTTGTTGGTCAGGCACTGGTCAGCGTTTTTGGATAATTGGTAATACCAATTTACAATCGCTGTTGGCTAGAGTAAAAGCCTTGTAAGCGGCGTGTCAATTTGCCGCCCTAAAACTTTTGTCGAATGCGCGGTGAAGAAGTCATCTGATCCGCTCGACAAAATGCCGTCTGACAGGTGCTGGTGCAGCCCTGATAGGCCAGAATAGAGACCCCGGCGAGCCGTCGGGATCGTGGAGAAATGAGTTATGGGGTTTGATCAAATTCGTCAGCGCCGTTTGTCTGACGATATTGTCGAGCAGCTCGAGGGGATGATTCTCGAGGGCACGCTGAAGGCGGGTGAGCGCTTGCCGGCCGAACGTGCGTTGGCCGAGCAGTTTGGCGTGTCACGCCCTTCGTTGCGCGAAGCGATTCAGAAGCTGGCGGCCAAGGGCTTGCTGGTCAGTCGCCAGGGTGGCGGCAATTATGTGGTGGAGTCGCTGGGGTCAACCTTCAGCGATCCGCTGCTGCATCTGCTGGAAAGCAACCCTGAAGCGCAGCGCGATCTGCTGGAATTTCGTCACACCCTGGAAGCCTCCTGCGCCTATTACGCAGCCATGCGTGCTACGGACGTTGATCGCGAGCGATTGACCGCGGCCTTCAACGAATTGCAGGACTGCTATACGCGTCACGACGAGGTGAGCCGGGCGGAAGAGGGGGCGGCGGATGCGAAATTCCACCTGGCAATTGCTGAAGCCAGTCACAACGCGGTGTTGCTGCACACCATTCGCGGGTTGTTCGATCTGCTCAAGCGTAACGTGGTGACCAACATCGGTGGTATGTACAAGCAGCGTACGGAAACCCGCGACATGCTGATCACACAGCACCGGGAGTTGTACCTGGCGATTATTGAAGGAAGGGCCGAGCAGGCGCGGGAAGTCTCCAGCCGACACATTTTGTATGTGCAGGAAGTGCTGGAAGAAGTGCGTCAGGAAGTACAGCGCATGGCTCGGGCGGAGCGGCGCAAGGGGATGTAGTCAGTAGGTTTGATCGTTCCCACGCAGAGCGTGGGAGCGATCATCAGGCCGAAAGATTAATCTTCCTTGCCCTTGTTGCGCACCGCACGCTGCAACTCGCGACCGGCGTCGCGTTCGCGTTCGGTATCACGCTTGTCGTATTCCTTCTTGCCCTTGCCCAGAGCGATCTCGCACTTGACCATGTGCTTGCTCCAGTACCAGGACAGGCACACGCAGGCGTAACCTTTTTGCTGCACGGCCGTGGCCAGCTTTTCCAGCTCGCGCCGGTTGAGCAGCAATTTTCGGGTGCGGGTCGGATCAGCGATGACGTGGGTGCTGGCGGTCATCAGTGGCGTAATGTGGCTGCCGAGCAACCAGGCTTCGCCATCCTTGAGCAGGACGTAACTGTCAACCAGTTGCAGCTTGCTTGCCCGCAGGCTTTTTACTTCCCAGCCGGCCAGGACCAGACCAGCCTCGAACTTGTGCTCGATGAAGTAATCGTGTCGCGCCTTTTTGTTTTGCGCGATGGTCCCTGTTGGGTGTTTCTTCTGTTTAGCCATAGGGGCGGCATTATAGGGAGTTGCACGCGAGTCGGCTACGGTATCGCTACGTGCTTGAGCAGGTTGATTGAATCCCGGACAATGCGGCCTCTTTTTTGAACGCTTGGGCGTGATAACGATGTCGACAGACAAGGTTTCTGTCCACGGCAGTTGGGCTAGCCGCTGGGTCTTCATACTCGCCGCGACCGGTTCGGCCGTGGGTCTGGGTAGTATCTGGAAATTCCCGTACATGGTCGGCGTTTATGGCGGCGGCGCCTTCGTGCTGATGTTCCTGGCCTGTATCGCGCTGATCGGTGTGCCGGTCATGCTGGCCGAAACCCTGATCGGCCGCCGTGCACGGCAGAGCCCGGCCAACGCCCTGAAGGTATTGGCGCTGGAAGCCGGGCACTCGGGTAAATGGTCCTGGGGCGCATTCGCCGGGATGATCACGGCATTGCTGATCCTGTCTTTCTATAGTGTGGTTGGCGGCTGGTCGCTGGATTACATCATCGACATGGGCCGTGGCGACTTCCAGGGTGCAACGCCCGACCAGGTCGGCGCGTACTTTGGCAATGTCATTGCTGATCCGTGGCGCCTGACACTTTGGCACACGATTTTCATGCTGCTATCGGCCGTGGTGATCGCCAAAGGCGTGGTTGCAGGGTTGGAGCGCAGCTTGCGGATCATGATGCCGCTGCTGTTTGTGATGGTGATTGTTCTGCTGGGTTACAGCATGACTACCGGGCATTTCATGGAAGGCGTGCATTTCATGTTCGACTTCCACCCGGAAAAAGTACTCGACGGCTTGCTGCCCGCCATGGGGCACGCGTTTTTTTCCCTGAGCGTGGGCGTCGGTTCGATCATGATTTACGGCGCTTATATGCCAAAGAACTCGTCGATTTCAGGCACCATCGTCGGCGTGGCACTGCTCGATACCTTCGTTTCCCTGGTGGCCGGTCTGGCATTGTTTCCGATTGTGTTTGCCGCGGGCCTGAACCCGAGCGAGGGCCCTGGCCTGATGTTCGTAAGCCTGCCATTTGCATTTGGTAACGTAGCGTTTGGCCAGTTGATGGGCGTAGTGTTCTTCGTGCTCGTAGCGATTGCAGCCTGGAGTTCGGCGATTTCCCTGCTTGAGCCGATGGTGGCTTACCTGGTCGAGCGCACGAAAGTCAGCCGCGCCTGGGTTACTTTTTGGCTGGCCTTCATTTGCTGGTTTGTTGGTCTGGGCACGGTGTTCTCCTTCAATATCTGGAAGGAGGCCAAATTTTTCGTGAACGAAGGCGGGATGTTCCATCTCTATCAATGGGGTGCGGCCGGTGGCCTGGACTTCTTTGGTGTGATCGATTTCTTCACCTCGCGGATCATGTTGCCACTCGGTGGTTTGTGTTTCGTGGTGTTTGCAGGCTGGGTGATGGGGCGTGAAGCGGTACGCGACGAATTGTCGATCCGCAACCCTGTGTTGTTCGCCCTGTCCCTGTTCTTGATGCGCTATGTGGCGCCCATCGGCATTCTCGTAGTGTTTGCCGCCCAGCTGTGGAAGTGACGCTGACATGACGACACACATTCAACGTTCGGCCCTGCTGCCGTACCCGGCACAAGCGCTGTATGACCTGGTCAACGACGTGGCCCGTTATCCGGAATTCCTGCCGTGGTGCTCATCGGCCGAAGTCTTGGAGAGTTCTCCTGAGCATATGCGCGCTAGCGTCGGCGTGGCCAAGGGCGGTCTCAGCCAGCATTTCGTAACGCGCAACATACTGGTGCCTGGGCATTCGATCGAGATGAACCTCGAGGAAGGCCCGTTCAATCAATTGCATGGCGTCTGGGTGTTCAAGCCGTTGGGCGAGAAAGCCTGCAAGATCAGCCTGGACCTGTCGTTCGATTACGCCGGGCCGATTATCCGCGCGACCCTGGGGCCGTTGTTCAATCAGGCGGCCAATACGCTGGTGGATGCCTTCTGCCAGCGCGCCAAGCAGATGCATGGTTGAGGCCGTGATCGACGTTGAGGTGGTGTATGCCGCCATTGACCGTCAGGTGCTCCTGTCAGTGTCGGTACCGGCAGGAACAACCGTGCGGGCGGCTTTGTTGATGTCAGGTGTCGGCGAGGCGTTTTCCGAGCTGGATCTGGCCAGTTGCCCGGTGGGGATCTTCGGTAAAGTGATCGCTGATCCGGACAAGCATCCTGTCCAGGCTGGAGATCGCATCGAGATATACCGGCCATTGCTGGCTGATCCGAAAGAAGTTCGTCGGTTGCGCGCAGCCAAGGCTGCTGAGGCCAAAACCCGGAATCAGTGATTCGCTCAAATGCTGGACAATAAAAAACCCGGACATGCCGGGTTTTTTATTGCGTCGCAAATTATTGCGGCGAGGTTTCCAGAGGTTCTGGAGTCGGGACTGGAACGGTTTCTACACCGTCGACATCCTTCTGGATCTGGTCCAGCAACGAACCTGGCTTGACCGGTTTTTCTGGTTTCGGCTTCTCGGCGTTTTCTGCAGGCGCAGCAACTGTAGTGCCGCTGTCCTTGCCGAGAATGGCTTCGTCGCGGCTCACGCCTGGCATGAAATCACCAGAGAGGCTGACAAGTTGGTCATTTGGGTTGAAGATAACGCTAATGCGTTCCTGTTGGCGTTCACCGCCACCCGGTTGCAGGCTGTACAGATAATCCCAGCGATCGGCATGGAACGTGTCGGTCAACAGAGGGTTGCCCATGATAAACCGTACTTGCTTGCGGGTCATTCCCGGGCGTAACTGGTCTATCATGTCCTGCGTGACGACATTGCCCTGCTGGATGTCGATTTTGTAAACCCCGGGGAATGAACAACCGGCGAGTGCGAGCAGTCCCACAAAGGTGAAACTGGTTAGCAAGAGCTTGGTGTTTTGCATCGGTGGGCGACTTCCACTATCTTGGCTGGGACAACGTAAACGCCGATCATACCCGCATTAAGAGAAGCTGCGAAGCAGCATCGCGAGAAAGCTGACCATGGTTGAAAATAGCGAACTACGCAAAGCCGGCCTCAAAGTGACCCTTCCACGGGTCAAAATTCTGCAAATGCTCGATTCCGCCGAGCAACGCCACATGAGTGCCGAGGACGTCTACAAGGCGCTGATGGAGGCTGGTGAGGACGTCGGTCTGGCCACGGTTTACCGTGTCCTGACCCAGTTCGAGGCAGCTGGCCTTGTGGTGCGGCACAACTTCGACGGGGGCCACGCGGTCTTCGAGCTGGACGACGGCAAGCATCACGACCATATGGTCAACGTCGAGACCAGTGAAGTGATCGAATTCTTCGACGAAGAAATCGAGCGACTGCAGAAGGCAATCGTCGACAAGTATGGCTTCGAGATGGTTGATCACAACCTTGTGCTGTACGTACGCAAGAAAAAGTAAGCATGTCGCGCGAACTTAAGGTTCGCGAAACGAGCGAAGGCGACCCCAGGGTCGCCTTCGTGCTTTCTGCCGGTCTTAAATTTTCGCGGTGACGACCATTTTCCTGGCGTGAGCCAGGGATTCCTTGGTGAGGTCGATGCCTCCCAGCATCCGTGCCACTTCTTCGACACGATCGTTCTTGCTCAGCTTGGAGACAGCTGTGTGAGTGGCATCTTCGCCACGCACTTTGTGTACGAATAGATGTTGATGTCCCTGCGCTGCTACTTGCGGCAAGTGAGTTACCGTCAATACCTGTCCGCGCTCCCCAAGTCGACGCAGCAATTGGCCCACGATTTCGGCGGTCGGGCCGCCGATGCCTACGTCCACTTCGTCGAACACCAGGGTCGGTACGCGGGAGGTCTGCGCGGTGATCACTTGAATCGCCAGGCTGATCCGTGACAATTCGCCGCCGGATGCCACTTTTGCCAGGGCTTTCAGCGGTTGCCCTGGGTTGGCGCTCACGAGCAGTTCTACCTGCTCAAGTCCATTTGGCAGGAGTTCATCGCTGCCGTTGGGGCGCAGCTCGATAGTGAAGCGCCCACCAGGCATGCCCAGTCGCTGGATTTCCTGCTCCACGGCGCTGGCCAGGCTGTTCGATGCCTGATGGCGCAAATCGCTCAGCTCACGAGCCTTTTCCTGATAATGACGGGCATAGGAGGCCAGTTCATCGCTCAGTCGCTCGATGGATTCGTCGTTGGCATTCAGGGTTTCGATTTCATCCAGCAAGCGCTGCTGCATCTCGGCCACTTCGGTCGGCTGGATGCGGTGTTTGCGCGCCATGGTATAGATCGCATCAAGGCGTTCCTCCAGGTACTGAAGGCGCGCTGGATCGGCATCGAAGTTATCAAGGAAGCGGTTCAGTTCTCCCACGGCTTCTTCGACCTGGATCTGTGCACTGGTCAGCAGGCTGCTGGCTTCACCCAGGGCCCCAATCGAATTGTTGACGCTCGAAAGGCGATTGAGGCTGGCAGTGAGGGCGTTCAGCACATTCCCGGAATCACTTTCGCTGCATTGTTCGACCACTTGCCGGCAAATGCCCAGCAGGGTTTCGGCGTTGGTCAGGTTCTTGTGTTCCTGTTCCAGCTGCTCCAGCTCGTTTTCGCCGAGGCCGAGGTTTTCCAGCTCTTCGAGTTGATAACTGAGCAATTGATGGCGAGCGCGCTGCTCATCGCCGGAATTGGAAAGGCGTTCCAGCTCCTGGCGGGTCTGGCGCCAGCGTTGGGCGGCCAGGTGTACCTGGCGGGCAAGGTCCGTTGCACCAGCGTACTCGTCGAGCAGGCGGCGGTGCGTGTCGGTCTTGAGCAGGGATTGATGTTCATGTTGGCTGTGGATATCAATCAGCAGTTCACCCAGGGCTTTGAGGTCGCCGAGGGGGCAGGGCGTGCCGTTGATGTAGCCCCGCGAGCGCCCTTCAGCGGTGATCACCCGGCGCAGAATGCACGGGCCGTCGCTCTCCAGGTCACGCTCGGCCAGCCAAGCACTGGCTTCTGGAATATCGACCAGATCGAAGGTTGCCAGGATATCGGCCTTGTCGGCGCCGGGGCGGACCACGCCGCTGTCGGCGCGATCGCCCAGGGTCAGGCCGAGGGCGTCGAGCATGATCGACTTGCCGGCGCCGGTTTCTCCAGTGATCACGCTCATCCCGCGATCGAGTTCGAGATCGAGATGTTCAACGATGGCGTAGTTATGTACGGACAGGTGCACCAGCATAAAGGCCGCTCCCAGGCTTTAGGTCTGGTTATTTATACAGTGTTTTGTTTCTGGCTGACAATGCCATCCCTTAGCTCGATTTGCTTGATCCGACGAAATCCTTAGTGCGCCCGGGAATGACAATGCAGTTGTTTTTTGTAGGGTTAATAAATAAGCGCCCCTTGAAGCTGAATTTTGCGGCCCCATATAGCTGGGCAGAAGCGCGAGTTGAGCTCGCGGACGATATTGAAAGGAGAAATCTATGGCTGACGAACAGACAGTGGATACGCAAAATCTAGACGCCGATCAGGCTGCCCAGGATTCGGGTGATGAACTGGCGGCTCGTGTTCAAGTGCTCGAAGAGCAATTGGCTGGTGCTCATGATCAGGCTTTGCGTGTAGCGGCTGATCTGCAGAACGTCCGCCGTCGCGCCGAGCAGGATGTCGAAAAGGCACACAAATTCGCACTGGAGAAATTCGCCGGTGACTTGTTGCCGATCATCGACAGCCTGGAGCGTGGTCTGGAGTTGTCCAGCCCGGACGACGAAAGCATTCGTCCAATGCGCGAAGGCATCGAGCTGACCCTGAAAATGTTCCAGGACACCCTGAAACGTTATCAGCTGGAAGCGATCGATCCGCATGGCGAACCGTTCAACGCCGTTCAGCATCAGGCAATGGCCATGCAGGAAAGCGCCGACGTCGAGCCGAACAGCGTGCTCAAGGTGTTCCAGAAGGGCTATCAGCTCAACGGTCGCCTGCTGCGCCCGGCCATGGTCGTGGTCAGCAAGGCTCCGGCACCGGTTTCGCCTTCGATTGACGAGCAGGCTTGAAATTAGCCGCAAGGCCCCCATTTAGAAGTCAAGCGTTTAAGTGCTACCGCAGTTAGCCACCACTGCTGCGGCAACCAAATCCAAAGTTTCGGGAGAGTGAACATGGGCAAAATTATCGGTATTGACCTGGGGACTACCAACTCCTGCGTCTCCGTGCTTGAAAACGGCGTAGCCAAAGTTATTGAAAACGCTGAAGGCACGCGTACCACGCCGTCGATCATCGCTTACGCCAACGATGGTGAAATCCTCGTTGGTCAATCGGCCAAGCGTCAGGCTGTGACCAATCCGCACAACACCCTGTATGCGGTGAAGCGTCTGATCGGTCGTAAGTTCGACGAAGAAGTCGTACAGAAAGACATCAAGATGGTCCCGTACAAAATCGCCAAGGCTGATAACGGCGATGCGTGGGTTGAAGTGAACGGCCAGAAAATGTCGCCGCCACAAATCTCGGCTGAAATTCTGAAGAAAATGAAGAAGACCGCCGAAGACTACCTCGGCGAGCCAGTGACCGAAGCGGTGATCACTGTTCCGGCCTACTTCAACGACAGCCAGCGTCAAGCCACCAAAGACGCCGGCCGCATCGCGGGCCTGGACGTAAAACGTATCATCAACGAACCAACCGCAGCCGCTCTGGCTTACGGTATGGACAAGGCGAAGGGCGATCACACCGTGATCGTTTACGACTTGGGCGGCGGTACTTTCGACGTTTCCGTGATCGAAATCGCTGAAGTCGATGGCGAGCACCAGTTCGAAGTATTGGCCACCAACGGTGACACGTTCCTGGGTGGTGAAGACTTTGACATTCGTCTGATCGACTACCTCGTTGACGAATTCAAGAAAGAAAGCGGCATGAACCTTAAAGGTGACCCGCTGGCCATGCAGCGCCTGAAAGAAGCCGCTGAAAAAGCCAAGATCGAACTGTCTTCGAGCAATTCGACCGACGTGAACCTGCCGTACATCACTGCAGACGCCACCGGTCCTAAGCACTTGAACGTGAAAATCTCCCGCGCCAAGCTCGAAGCGCTGGTAGAAGACCTGGTTCAACGCACCATCGAACCTTGCCGCATCGCTCTGAAAGACTCCGGTATCGACATTGGCGCGATCAATGACGTGATCCTGGTCGGCGGTCAGACCCGTATGCCACTGGTTCAGAAGCTGGTAACCGAGTTCTTCGGTAAAGAAGCACGTAAAGACGTGAACCCCGACGAAGCTGTTGCCATGGGTGCTGCTATCCAGGGCGCAGTATTGGCCGGTGACGTGAAAGACGTTCTGCTGCTGGACGTTAGCCCGCTGACCCTGGGTATCGAAACCATGGGTGGCGTGATGACCGCGCTGATCGAGAAAAACACCACGATTCCTACCAAGAAATCGCAAGTGTTCTCGACTGCCGACGACAACCAGGGCGCTGTGACCATTCACGTGCTGCAAGGTGAGCGTAAGCAAGCCGCTCAGAACAAGTCTTTGGGCAAGTTCGACCTGGCCGAGATTCCACCAGCACCACGTGGCGTGCCACAAATCGAAGTGACCTTCGACATCGACGCCAACGGCATTCTGCACGTAGGCGCCAAAGACAAGGCTACCGGCAAGACTCAGTCGATCGTGATCAAGGCCAACTCCGGTCTGTCCGAGGAAGAGATTCAGCAGATGATTCGCGATGCTGAAGCCAACGTCGACGCAGATCGCCAGTTCGAAGAGCTGGCAACCGCTCGCAACCAGGGCGATGCGCTGGTTCACTCGACTCGCAAAATGGTCGCAGACGCTGGCGATAAAGTGACTGCTGAAGAGAAGACTGCAATCGAAGCTGCTGTTGTTGCCCTGGAAGCCGCTGTCAAAGGCGACGACAAGGCCGCGATCGAAGCCAAGGTTGAAGAGCTGTCGAAAGTCTCCGCTCCAGTGGCGCAGAAGATGTACGCCGAGCAGGCTCAACCTGCTGAAGGTGCTGCACCGCAAGGCGAATCGGCTGAGAAGGCTGACGACGTCGTCGACGCTGAGTTCGAAGAAGTCAAAGACCACAAGTAAGTTGTTGGTCGGCCGGTTGACTGCCTTTAGGCAGTGACTGGTAGGATGTCGCCGCGCGGGGGCTTGCTCCCGCGTTGGCGTGTCTGGAGTTAGCGAATTTTTACAGCATGCGACAAGGCTCGTGTGTTGGCGGTATGGCCGGGAATGCTCCTGCTTTTCGAGCCGAAAGTACCGCATCGAATCAAAGACCAGGATCGTTGAATTGACGTGAGTTGGGTCCGGGCCTGTATTGGGGCTCAACGAGTTTGGCAAGGCTCAGGAGAGGTTTGCCGAACGTCCTTAAGAGTGCAAAGACTTATGGCAAAGCGTGACTATTACGAAGTATTGGGTGTTGAGCGCGGCTCAAGCGAAGCAGACCTGAAAAAGGCCTACCGTCGCCTGGCGATGAAGCACCACCCGGACCGTAATCCCGATGACAAAGCGTCGGAAGATATGTTCAAGGAGGCCAACGAGGCCTACGAAGTCCTGTCCGATTCCAGCAAGCGCGCGGCCTACGACCAGTACGGTCATGCCGGTGTCGATCCGAGCATGGGCGGCGGCGGTGCCGGGTTTGGCGGTCAGAACTTCTCCGACATCTTTGGTGATGTCTTCAGTGATTTCTTCGGCGGCGGTCGCGGCGGTTCTCGTGGCGGCGCTCAGCGCGGCAGCGACCTGCGCTACACCCTGGAACTGAATCTGGAAGAAGCGGTGCGCGGTACAACCGTGAATATCCGTGTTCCGACATTGGTCAACTGCAAGCCGTGCGACGGTTCGGGTGCCAAGAAAGGCTCCTCGCCGATCACTTGCCCGACTTGCGGCGGTATCGGTCAAGTCCGTATGCAGCAGGGCTTTTTCTCGGTACAGCAGACGTGCCCGCGCTGCCATGGCCAGGGCAAGATCATTTCCGATCCGTGCGACTCGTGCGACGGTCAAGGTCGTGTCGAAGAGTACAAAACCCTCTCGGTGAAAGTGCCGGCCGGTGTCGATACCGGTGACCGCATTCGTCTGTCCGGCGAAGGCGAGGCGGGGGCTCAGGGTGGTCCGACTGGCGACCTGTACGTGGTGATCAACGTGCGTGAGCACGCGATCTTCCAGCGCGACGGCAAGCACCTGTTCTGCGAAGTGCCAATCAGCTTTGTCGATGCTGCGCTGGGTGGTGAGCTGGAGATTCCGACCCTTGATGGTCGAGTCAAACTGAAAATCCCTGAAGGGACTCAGACCGGCAAGCAGTTCCGTGTTCGCGGCAAGGGCGTTGCGCCAGTGCGCGGCGGCGGTGCTGGTGACTTGATGTGCCGAGTGGCGGTCGAAACCCCTGTCAATCTGGGACGTCGTCAGCGCGAACTGCTGGAAGAATTCCGTAGCTCGCTGGCAGATGACAACAGCCATTCGCCTAAAACCACTGGTTGGTTCGAAGGCGTGAAGCGCTTCTTCGGCGATTTGTAAGGAGTCGGCATGCGACGTATAGCTGTGATGGGCGCTGCCGGGCGCATGGGCAAGATTCTGGTCGAGGCGGTGCAGCAACGCGCGCCGCTGACCGGGCTGACGGCAGCCATCGTGCGCCCCGGCAGTACGCTGATTGGCGTGGATGCTGGTGAACTGGCCTCGCTGGGGCGTATCGGCGTTCCACTGTCCGGCAATCTGGACGCGGTGGCTGATGAATTCGACGTGCTGATCGACTTTACGCTCCCGGAAGTCATGCTGAAAAACCTGGCGTTCTGCCGTAAGGCGGGCAAGGCCATGGTGATCGGCACGACAGGGCTGGACGCCGCACAGAAGCAGTTGCTGGCCGAGGCCGGCAAGGATATTCCGATCGTGTTCGCGGCCAATTTCAGTGTCGGTGTAAACCTGTCGCTGAAGCTGCTCGACATGGCTGCTCGTGTGCTGGGTGATGAGGCGGATATCGAGATCATCGAGGCTCATCATCGGCACAAGATCGATGCGCCTTCAGGTACGGCTCTGCGCATGGGCGAAGTCATCGCAAATGCCCTGGATCGTGATCTGCAGAAGGTTGCGGTGTATGGGCGTGAAGGCCATACCGGTGCTCGCGAGCGTGAAACGATCGGATTTGCCACTGTTCGCGGTGGTGATGTAGTCGGCGATCATACGGTTCTGTTCGCCTGTGAGGGTGAGCGACTGGAGATCACGCATAAAGCTTCCAGTCGCATGACCTTCGCCAAGGGCGC
Source organism: Pseudomonas sp. LBUM1666 (assembly GCF_059695775.1). Lineage (NCBI taxonomy): Bacteria > Pseudomonadati > Pseudomonadota > Gammaproteobacteria > Pseudomonadales > Pseudomonadaceae > Pseudomonas > Pseudomonas sp. LBUM1666. The sequence continues at coordinate 822,331 of NZ_CP166789.1, forward strand.
GGTACGTGCTGCGTTGTGGTTGGGCGGTCGTGAGCCGGGTCTTTACGACATGCAAGACGTACTCGAACTGCGTTAAGATGCGCCCGAAATCGGGTTCAAATAGTATGTTTGAGCCCGGTTTTACTCCGTCAAGCGACGTCCTGTCGCATTCCCCGGCCTTTAAGGCTCATTGATGGTAGACCAAAAATGCCTTTTTCTGTAAGCTACAGCTTTAGTGTGTCCACTAAAAGCGCGCAGAATTATTCGGTGAAGAAGCGGGGTGACGTGTCCATACGTCACTCCGCTTTTTTACAACCTGCGATCGCCCTTTCAGGCTTTATTTACGGGAGGTCTTCTTGACTAAGCCAGCCATACTCGCCCTTGCTGATGGCAGCATTTTTCGCGGCGAAGCCATTGGAGCCGACGGTCAAACCGTTGGTGAGGTGGTGTTCAACACCGCAATGACCGGCTATCAGGAAATTCTTACCGATCCTTCCTACGCCCAACAGATTGTTACCCTGACTTACCCGCACATCGGCAACACCGGCACCACGCCGGAAGACGCCGAGTCCGACCGCGTCTGGTCCGCGGGTCTGGTTATCCGTGACCTGCCACTGGTTGCGAGCAACTGGCGTAACACGATGTCTCTGTCCGACTACCTGAAAGCCAACAACGTTGTGGCAATCGCCGGTATTGACACTCGCCGCCTGACGCGCATCCTGCGTGAAAAAGGCGCGCAGAACGGCTGCATCATGGCCGGTGACAACATTTCCGAAGAAGCCGCCATCGCCGCAGCTCAGGGTTTCCCTGGCCTCAAAGGCATGGACCTGGCAAAAGTCGTCAGCACCAAAGAGAAATACGAGTGGCGCTCGACTGTCTGGGATTTGAAAACCGACAGCCACGCGACCATCGAAGCCTCTGAGCTGCCGTACCACGTGGTTGCCTACGACTACGGCGTCAAACTGAACATCCTGCGCATGCTGGTCGAGCGCGGTTGTCGCGTGACCGTGGTGCCGGCACAGACACCCGCTGCTGAAGCGCTGGCATTGAAGCCGGACGGCGTGTTCCTGTCCAACGGCCCTGGCGATCCGGAGCCTTGCGACTACGCGATCCAGGCGATCAAGGATGTGCTGGAAACCGAAATTCCGGTCTTCGGTATCTGCCTTGGTCACCAACTGCTGGCCCTGGCCTCCGGTGCCAAGACCCTGAAAATGGGTCACGGCCACCACGGTGCCAACCACCCGGTCCAGGATCTGGATACTGGTGTGGTGATGATCACCAGCCAGAACCACGGTTTTGCGGTAGACGAAACGACCCTGCCAGCCAACGTCCGCGCGATCCACAAATCGCTGTTCGACGGCACCCTGCAAGGTATCGAGCGTACCGACAAGAGCGCCTTCAGCTTCCAGGGTCACCCGGAAGCCAGCCCTGGCCCGAACGACGTAGCACCACTGTTTGATCGCTTCATCAACGAAATGGCCAAGCGACGCTGATCGCTCGCCTTGATGTAGCAAAGCTTGAGGGCGGTCCCGACACACGGTGGCCCCCTCAAGTCTTCAAAGATTGAACAAGACGGCTTGCCGACTGACCTGCGGATTTGAGTGACAAACCCATGCCAAAACGTACAGACATTAAAAGCATCCTGATTCTCGGCGCTGGCCCGATCGTGATCGGCCAGGCCTGCGAATTCGACTACTCCGGCGCCCAGGCCTGTAAAGCCCTGCGCGAGGAGGGTTACCGCGTCATCCTGGTGAACTCCAACCCAGCGACCATCATGACCGACCCGGACATGGCTGACGCCACGTACATCGAGCCGATCAAGTGGCAGACCGTTGCCAAGATCATCGAGAAAGAGCGTCCGGACGCGCTGCTGCCGACCATGGGTGGCCAGACCGCTCTGAACTGCGCACTGGATCTGGAGCGCGAAGGCGTTCTGGAGAAGTTCGGCGTAGAGATGATCGGCGCCAACGCTGACACCATCGACAAGGCTGAAGACCGTTCGCGCTTCGACAAGGCGATGAAATCCATCGGCCTGGACTGCCCGCGTTCGGGTATCGCCCACAGCATGGAAGAGGCCAACGCGGTCCTCGAAAAGCTCGGCTTCCCGTGCATCATCCGTCCGTCCTTCACCATGGGCGGCACCGGTGGCGGTATCGCTTACAACCGTGAAGAGTTCGAAGAAATCTGCGCCCGCGGCCTCGACCTGTCGCCGACCAAAGAGCTGCTGATCGACGAATCCCTGATCGGCTGGAAAGAATACGAGATGGAGGTTGTCCGCGATAAGAAGGACAACTGCATCATCGTCTGCTCCATCGAAAACTTTGACCCGATGGGCGTGCACACCGGTGACTCGATCACCGTTGCTCCGGCACAAACCCTGACGGACAAGGAATACCAGATCATGCGTAACGCCTCGTTGGCGGTACTGCGTGAGATCGGCGTGGAAACCGGCGGCTCCAACGTTCAGTTTGGCATCTGCCCCGACACTGGCCGTATGGTCGTGATCGAGATGAACCCGCGAGTATCCCGCTCTTCGGCACTGGCCTCGAAAGCCACTGGTTTCCCGATTGCGCGTATCGCTGCCAAGCTGGCGATCGGCTACACCCTGGACGAGCTGCAGAACGAAATTACCGGCGGCGCTACTCCTGCATCCTTCGAGCCGTCCATCGACTACGTCGTGACCAAGCTGCCACGCTTCGCCTTCGAGAAATTCCCGAAAGCCGACGCGCGCCTGACCACTCAAATGAAGTCGGTCGGTGAAGTCATGGCAATTGGCCGGACTTTCCAGGAATCCCTGCAGAAAGCCCTGCGCGGTCTGGAAGTGGGCGTTTGCGGTCTGGACGAGAAGCTCGACCTGAGCAATCCGGAAAGCATGAGCGTGCTTAAGCGCGAACTGACCGTGCCGGGTGCCGAGCGTATCTGGTACGTGGCTGACGCCTTCCGCGCCGGCCTGTCGGTCGAAGACATCTTCGGCATGAACATGATTGACCCGTGGTTCCTGGTGCAGATCGAAGATCTGATCAAGGAAGAAGAGAAGGTCAAGACCCTGGGTCTGGCCAGCATCGACCGCGACTTGATGTTCCGCCTCAAGCGCAAAGGCTTCTCCGACATGCGTCTGGCCAAGTTGCTGGGCGTAACCGAGAAGGCTCTGCGTCGCCACCGTCACAAGCTGGAGATCTTCCCGGTCTACAAGCGCGTTGACACCTGCGCGGCCGAGTTCGCCACCGACACCGCTTACCTCTACTCGACGTACGAGGAAGAGTGCGAAGCCGCGCCGTCGGGCCGCGACAAGATCATGATCCTCGGCGGCGGTCCTAACCGTATCGGCCAGGGCATCGAGTTCGACTACTGCTGTGTGCACGCGGCGCTGGCCCTGCGCGAAGACGGTTACGAGACCATCATGGTCAACTGCAACCCGGAAACCGTTTCCACCGACTACGACACCTCCGATCGCCTGTACTTCGAACCAGTGACCCTGGAAGACGTACTGGAAATCTGCCGAGTCGAGAAGCCTAAAGGCGTGATCGTCCAGTACGGCGGCCAGACCCCGCTGAAACTGGCTCGTGCCCTGGAAGAAGCCGGTGTGCCGATCATCGGCACCAGCCCTGACGCCATCGACCGTGCTGAAGACCGCGAGCGCTTCCAGCAGATGGTCGAGCGCCTGAACCTGCGTCAGCCGCCAAACGCCACCGTGCGCAGCGAAGACGAAGCGATTCGTGCCGCTGCCAAGATCGGTTATCCGCTGGTGGTTCGTCCGTCCTACGTACTGGGCGGCCGCGCGATGGAAATCGTTTACGAAGAAGAAGAGCTCAAGCGCTACCTGCGTGATGCGGTGAAAGTGTCCAACGACAGCCCGGTGCTGCTCGACCACTTCCTCAACTGCGCCATCGAAATGGACGTGGATGCGGTCTGCGACGGCACCGACGTGGTGATCGGCGCGATCATGCAGCACATCGAGCAGGCTGGCGTTCATTCCGGTGACTCCGCGTGCTCCCTGCCGCCGTACTCGCTGCCTGCGCATATCCAGGACGAGATGCGCGAACAGGTCAAGAAAATGGCCCTGGAGCTGGGCGTTGTCGGCCTGATGAACGTTCAGTTGGCGCTGCAAGGCGAAGACATCTACGTCATCGAAGTCAACCCGCGCGCTTCCCGTACCGTACCGTTCGTGTCCAAGTGCATCGGTGTTTCCCTGGCAATGATCGCGGCTCGCGTGATGGCCGGTAAAACCCTGAAGGAAATCGGTTTCACCAAAGAAATCATTCCGAACTTCTACAGTGTGAAAGAGGCGGTCTTCCCCTTCGCCAAATTCCCTGGTGTGGACCCGATCCTGGGCCCAGAGATGAAGTCCACTGGTGAAGTGATGGGCGTGGGCGACACCTTCGGCGAAGCGTTTGCCAAAGCCCAAATGGGCGCCAGCGAAGTGCTGCCGACTGGCGGTACCGCCTTCATCAGCGTGCGTGATGACGACAAACCACTGGTTGCAGGCGTGGCCCGTGATCTGATCAACTTGGGCTTCGAAGTGGTTGCCACTGCCGGTACTGCCAAGCTGATCGAAGCCGCAGGCCTGAAAGTGCGTCGTGTGAACAAGGTGACCGAAGGTCGTCCGCACGTGGTCGACATGATCAAGAATGACGAAGTCACCCTGATCATCAACACCACCGAAGGTCGTCAGTCGATCGCTGATTCGTACTCCATTCGTCGTAATGCCTTGCAGCACAAGATCTACTGCACCACCACCATTGCTGCTGGCGAAGCCATCTGCGAAGCGCTGAAGTTCGGTCCCGAGAAGACCGTGCGCCGCTTGCAGGATCTACACGCAGGATTGAAGGCATGATCAAATACCCAATGACCGTCAAGGGCGCAAAAGCCCTGGAAGAAGAACACGCTCATCTGACCAAGGTCGTCCGTCCGAAGCTCAGCCAGGACATCGGTACGGCTCGCGAGTTGGGTGACTTGAAAGAAAACGCCGAGTACCACGCTGCTCGCGAGCAGCAAGGTATGGTCGAGGCGCGGATCCGCGACATCGAAGGCCGCATGCAAAACGCGGTGATCATCGATGTCACGACCATTCCTCACACCGGCAAAGTGATCTTCGGCACCACCGTTGAAATCGCCAACGTCGAGACGGATGAAAGCGTCACTTACCACATCGTTGGTGAGGATGAGGCTGACTTCAAGCTCGGCAAGATTTCGGTCGGTTCGCCATTGGCCCGCGCCTTGATTGCCAAGGAAGAGGGTGATGTGGTTGCCGTGAAAACGCCTGGCGGCGTTATCGAGTACGAGATTGTCGAAGTTCGCCACATCTAAGCGCAGGCGCCCACTACTTGCGGGCGCCATGCTTTGGCAACTGACTCAGGTGTTGTGGGTTGGTGGTCTGTGGCTGTTGCACATCGGTCTGCTGCCGGTGCTGGGCAAAATTGGCCTGGCGCCGCTGCTGATCGACGAAATCGCAGGCATGCTTGATGCGCTGATGGTGGGGTTCGCCGCGGCGTGTGTGATTTTTCAGGCTTTGGTGCTGGTTCAGGCCGAGGGCCTTGCCAGTCTATGGCGCGATATTCGCGGGCAACTGCTGCTGATGGCGCTGTATGCGTGTGCGATGTATGTCGCGGTGCGTATCGGCTGGCCGGATGCCGTGCGTTGGCAGGTGTTCAGCTATCTTGTTCTGGGCTTTTCCGGGCTGGTGCTGGTGTTGCAGCCGGTGCCTGGATGGAGTGGCAGGGTGCGCGAAGCACACCCTTGACCCTTGTCATCACTTGAAGCGATGGATGTTCGACAGCTGCTTGTTGACGCTGAAGTTCTTGCGGTAAATCAGTGCCATCTTGCCGATGACCTGAACCAGGTCCGCTTTGCCGACCTTGCACAGTTCTGCAATGTTCGCCAGGCGCGACTCGCGATCGAGGATGTTGAGCTTGATTTTAATCAGCTCGTGATCCGCCAAAGCGCGTTCAAGTTCGGCTAACACACCTTCAGTCAAACCGTTGTCAGCCACAGTCAAAACTGGTTTCAGATGGTGGCCAATGGATTTGTACTGTTTCTTCTGCTCTTGAGTGAGCGGCATAATCTGACCCTTTAGTCTGGATTCTGTAAAATGGCGGCCATTTTACCCGAGGGTTCGTGGATCCGCCCAATTAATCACGACCCTTATCATCGAGGTGCCCAATGGCGCGTTCCAAGACAAGCCTTGGTTGGCTGAAAAGACATGTCAATGATCCCTATGTGAAGCAGGCGCAGAAGGATGGTTACCGCTCGCGTGCGAGTTACAAGCTTCTGGAGGTCCAGGAGAAATACAAGCTGATCCGTCCGGGTATGAGCGTTGTCGACCTGGGTGCGGCGCCCGGCGGCTGGTCGCAGGTCACTAGTCGGCTGATCGGTGGTCAGGGGCGTCTGATCGCCTCGGACATCCTGGAAATGGACAGCATTCCGGACGTGACTTTCATCCAGGGTGACTTCACCCAGGACGAAGTGCTCGCTCAGATCCTTGAAGCCGTGGGTAATTCGCAGGTGGACCTTGTGATTTCCGATATGGCCCCCAATATGAGTGGTACGCCTGAGGTGGACATGCCAAAAGCCATGTTCTTATGTGAGCTGGCTCTTGATCTGGCGGCTCGGATACTCAAGCCGGGTGGTAATTTCGTGATCAAGGTGTTTCAGGGCGAAGGGTTTGATGCTTATGTGAAGGACGCTCGTCAGAAATTCGACAAGGTCCAGATGATCAAGCCCGACTCTTCCCGTGGCAGTTCCCGCGAGCAATACATGCTGGCTTGGGGCTACCGCGGCCGTAGTGAGTAAATCGAGGTTTTTTTGCGGGTCGATAGGATTTTCGTATTTCGCCCTGTGGGGAATAGCGAATATTGTGTAGAAAGTGTTTCACAAAGGGTTACAGACGGCGCCTGCCAGAGCCGTAGGTAATGTAGTAAGTTAGGCCGGTGAATATCATGCGAAGCGCGCGCCATTAGCGGAGCTTGCTTCAGAGGGTAGTTAATTGAACGATATGGCAAAGAATCTGATCCTGTGGTTGATCATCGCGGCTGTCCTGGTGACAGTGATGAACAACTTCTCCAGCCCTAACGAGCCGCAGACCCTCAACTATTCCGACTTCATCCAGCAGGTCAAGGATGGAAAGGTCGAGCGCGTAGCGGTTGACGGCTACGTGATTACCGGCAAACGCAACGATGGCGACAGCTTCAAGACCATTCGTCCGGCAATCCAGGACAACGGTCTGATCGGCGACCTCGTGGACAACCATGTCGTAGTCGAAGGCAAACAGCCTGAACAGCAAAGCATCTGGACTCAGCTCCTGGTTGCAAGCTTCCCGATCCTGGTGATCATCGCCGTGTTCATGTTCTTCATGCGGCAGATGCAGGGCGGCGCCGGTGGCAAGGGCGGACCAATGAGCTTCGGTAAGAGCAAGGCGCGCCTGCTCTCCGAAGATCAGGTGAAAACCACCTTGGGTGACGTTGCCGGTTGTGACGAAGCCAAGGAAGAAGTCGGCGAGTTGGTCGAGTTCCTGCGTGATCCGGGCAAGTTCCAGCGTCTGGGCGGCCGCATTCCACGCGGCGTGCTGATGGTGGGACCTCCAGGTACCGGTAAAACATTGCTGGCCAAAGCGATTGCCGGCGAAGCAAAAGTACCGTTCTTCACCATTTCCGGTTCCGATTTTGTCGAAATGTTCGTCGGTGTCGGTGCCAGCCGTGTTCGTGACATGTTCGAGCAGGCCAAGAAGCACGCGCCATGCATCATCTTCATCGATGAAATCGACGCCGTCGGTCGCCACCGTGGTGCCGGTATGGGCGGCGGTCATGACGAGCGCGAGCAGACTCTCAACCAGTTGCTGGTAGAGATGGACGGCTTCGAAATGAACGACGGCATCATCGTCATCGCTGCAACCAACCGTCCGGACGTACTGGACCCTGCGTTGCTGCGTCCGGGCCGTTTCGACCGTCAGGTTGTCGTCGGTCTGCCGGATATCCGTGGTCGCGAACAGATTCTCAAGGTTCACATGCGAAAAGTGCCAATGGGTGACGATGTCGCTCCGGCCGTGATCGCTCGTGGTACCCCTGGTTTCTCTGGTGCCGACCTGGCTAACCTGGTGAACGAAGCGTCGTTGTTCGCGGCCCGTGCCGGCAAACGCATCGTCGAGATGAAAGAGTTCGAATTGGCCAAAGACAAGATCATGATGGGCGCCGAGCGCAAATCCATGGTCATGTCCGAGAAAGAGAAGCAGAACACCGCTTACCACGAGGCAGGTCACGCTATTGTTGGCCGCGTTGTGCCTGAGCATGACCCGGTCTACAAGGTGTCGATCATCCCGCGCGGTCGTGCGCTGGGTGTAACCATGTTCCTGCCGGAAGAAGATCGCTACAGCCTGTCCAAGCGTGCATTGATCAGTCAGATCTGCTCGTTGTACGGCGGCCGTATTGCTGAAGAAATGACCCTGGGCTTCGACGGCGTCACCACTGGTGCGTCAAACGACATCATGCGTGCCAGCCAGATTGCACGAAACATGGTGACCAAGTGGGGCTTGTCGGAAAAACTCGGCCCGTTGATGTACGCAGAAGAAGAGGGCGAAGTGTTCCTCGGTCGCGGCGGTGGCGGTCAGGGTGCAAGCTTCTCCGGTGAGACAGCCAAGCTGATCGACTCCGAAGTGCGCAGCATCATTGATCAGTGCTACGGCACGGCCAAGCAGATCCTCACCGATAACCGTGACAAGCTCGACGCCATGGCTGATGCCTTGATGAAGTACGAAACGATCGATGCTGATCAGATCGACGACATCATGGCGGGTCGTACGCCTCGCGAACCTCGCGACTGGTCAGGCGGCACCGGTACCTCCGGAACTCCTCCGGTGGCACAGGATCCGCGTCCGGAAACACCGATCGGCGGTCCGGCTGCTGACGTTTAAGGTTTGAAATGACTTCTGTTCAGTCCTCGACCCGGTTGCCTTGCGGCAACCGGGTTCTTGATTTGTCCCTGACGCACGTCATGGGTATTCTCAATGTCACTCCCGATTCCTTCTCTGACGGCGGCCAATATAGTCAGCTCGATGCGGCCTTGCGCCACGCTGAGGCTATGGTGGCGGCCGGCGCGACGTTGATCGATGTCGGTGGCGAATCGACCCGGCCGGGTGCCAGGGTGGTTTCACCGCTGGAAGAGCTTGAGCGCGTAGCTCCGGTCGTCGAGCGAATACACCGCGAGCTGGATGTCATTATCTCGGTCGACACTTCCACGCCAGCTGTCATGCGCGAAGCCGCACGACTTGGCGCGGGGTTGATCAATGACGTGCGTTCGCTGCGGCGCGATGGCGCTCTGGATGCGGCCGCGGCCACTGGCCTGCCGGTCTGTCTGATGCATATGCTCGGTGAGCCGGGAGACATGCAGGACAATCCGCAATATCAGGACGTCACGAAAGAGGTGGGCGAGTTTCTCGCCGAGCGCATGGCTCAGTGTGCGTCGGTAGGAATTACAGCGGACCGGATCATCCTTGATCCGGGCTTTGGCTTCGCAAAAACCTTGCAGCACAATCTAAGCTTGTTCAAACATATGGAGGCCCTGCATGCCTTGGGGCGGCCCCTGTTGGTCGGGGTTTCGCGAAAGAGCATGATAGGTCAGGCATTGAATCGTCCGGTTGGAGAGCGTCTGCATGGTGGTCTGGCACTCGCAGCGCTGGCTTCGGTCAAGGGGGCGCGTATATTGCGCGTCCATGATGTGGCCGAAACCGTCGATGTGGTGCGAATGATCGCCGCAGTAGAATCAGCGGAATAAGAATGATGGAGCACTTATGACTAAGAAATACTTTGGTACCGACGGCATTCGTGGTCGGGTTGGCGAATATCCGATTACTCCTGACTTCATGCTCAAGCTCGGCTGGGCTGCTGGTATGGCGTTCCGCAAAATGGGCGCCTGCAAGGTATTGGTGGGCAAGGACACCCGGATCTCCGGCTATATGTTCGAATCTGCGCTCGAGGCCGGGCTCACTTCGGCAGGTGCTGATGTCATGCTCCTGGGCCCGATGCCGACACCGGCCATCGCCTACCTGACGCGTACCTTCCAGGCCGAAGCGGGCATCGTGATCAGTGCCTCGCACAACCCTCACGATGACAATGGCATCAAGTTTTTCTCCGGGAAGGGCACCAAGCTTCCTGATGAAGTCGAGCATATGATCGAAGAGTTGCTCGACACCCCGATGACCGTGGTTGAGTCGAGCAAGATCGGCAAGGTATCGCGCATTAACGATGCTTCAGGCCGCTATATCGAATTCTGCAAAAGCAGCGTCCCGACTGGCACCAGCTTCGCGGGCCTGAAGATCGTGATCGACTGCGCCCACGGCGCGACCTACAAGGTGGCGCCTAGTGTATTCCGTGAGCTGGGGGCTGATGTCGTTGTACTTTCTGCTCATCCTAACGGCCTGAACATCAATGAAAATTGCGGTTCGACCCATATGGGTCCGCTGCAAGCTGCTGTATTGGCCGAGCATGCTGATTTGGGTATCGCCTTTGACGGTGATGGTGACCGGGTTCAGATGGTTGATCATACCGGTGCTGTTGTCGACGGTGATGAGTTGTTGTTTATCATTGCTCGCGACCTGCATGAGCAGGGCAAGTTGCAGGGCGGTGTGGTCGGTACGCTGATGAGTAACCTGGGGTTGGAATTGGCCCTGGCGGATCTGGCAATTCCTTTTGTGCGGGCCAATGTTGGCGACCGTTACGTAATCTCCGAGTTGCTGGAGCGCAATTGGCTGGTGGGTGGTGAAAATTCGGGGCACATCGTCTGCTTCAACCACACCACCACCGGTGACGCGATCATTGCCGCATTGCAGGTATTGATGGCGCTGAAGACCCGCTCCGAGGGGCTGGCGCAATCGCGTCAGGCGCTGCGCAAGTGCCCTCAGGTGCTGATCAATGTACGATTCGGCGGTGGTGCGAGCCCTCTTGATCATCCGTCCGTCAAAGAGGCAAGTGAGCGTGTTACCAAGGCTATGGCTGGTCGTGGGCGCGTGCTGTTGCGCAAGTCCGGGACGGAGCCGTTGGTGCGGGTCATGGTCGAAGGTGAGGATGAAACACAGGTTCGCGGCTACGCCGAAGAGCTGGCAAAACTGGTTACTGAAGTTTCTGCCTGATTTCGGCTTGCCAGCCATGATTGTGTTGGGTAACATCTGCGCCCACTTTGACCGACGAGGTACAGCATGCGTCGCCCTATGGTAGCTGGTAACTGGAAGATGCACGGTACCCGCGCCAGCGTCGCTGAGCTGATCAATGGCCTTCGTCATCTGGCCTTGCCGAGCGATGTTGATGTAGCGGTATTCCCGCCTTGCTTGCATATCAATCAAGTGATTGATGGCTTGAAGGAAAAGTCGATTTCGGTCGGCTCGCAGAACTCTGCGGTGGAATCCATGCAAGGTGCGTTGACCGGTGAAGTTGCGCCGAGTCAGTTGGTGGATGCAGGTTGTTCCCTGGTGCTTGTCGGGCACTCCGAGCGCCGCCAGATAATGGGTGAGCATGACGGAATGCTGATTCGCAAGTTCGCAGCGGCACAGGCATGTGGCTTGATTCCGGTGTTGTGCGTAGGGGAAACCCTTGAAGAGCGCGAAGCTGGAAAAACTCTTGAGGTTGTCGGGCGTCAGCTAGGCAGTATCATAGAGGAGCTCGGTGTTGGTGCTTTTGCAAAGGCAGTAATCGCTTACGAGCCGGTCTGGGCTATTGGTACCGGGCTGACTGCTTCGCCGCAACAGGCGCAGGATGTGCATGCAGCCATTCGCGCTCAGTTGGCGGCAGAGAATTCTGAGGTCGCGCAAGGTGTGCGGCTTCTATACGGCGGCAGCGTGAAGGCGGCCAATGCGGTCGAACTGTTCGGCATGCCGGATATCGATGGGGGGCTCATTGGTGGAGCGTCCCTGAATGCAGATGAGTTCGGTGCGATTTGTCGCGCCGCGGGAAACTGAAAAAATGCTGGAAACAGTCGTAGTCGTTTTTCATCTGCTGGGTGCATTGGGCGTAGTTGCTCTGGTATTGCTGCAGCAGGGTAAAGGTGCGGATGCTGGCGCGTCTTTCGGAGCAGGTGCTTCAAATACTGTGTTCGGAAGCCAAGGTTCCTCTACCTTTCTTAGTAAGTTTACTGCTATACTTGCCGCCGGTTTCTTCATAACCAGCTTAGGGTTAGGTTACTTTGCTAAAGAGAAGGCTCACCAGCTGACTCAAGTAGGTTTGCCAAACCCAGCGGTATTGGAAGTTCCAAAGCAACAACCGGCTTCTGATGATGTACCGGTGCTTCAAGAGCAAAAGTCGGCTACTCCAGCGACTGACGTACCTCCAGCTCAAGAGCAAAAGTAAGAAGGGTTTCAAACGTAGTATTGCCGAGGTGGTGGAATTGGTAGACACGCAACCTTGAGGTGGTTGTGCCCATAGGGTGTAGGGGTTCGAGTCCCCTTCTCGGTACCAATTATCAGGAGAGCCCGCTGTTGCGGGCTTTCTTGTAGGTGGAAGGTTACATTGACCCTGTCAGGGATCGGTCGTATACTTCCGCCCCAGCTTTGTCGCGGGGTGGAGCAGTCTGGTAGCTCGTCGGGCTCATAACCCGAAGGTCGTCGGTTCAAATCCGGCCCCCGCAACCAGTTTAAGGAGCCCCTTTTAAGGGGCTTTTTGTTAGCTGGACACTTTCAACGCCGCTGTTCGACGGCGTTTCAAGGATGGGCGTTTCGCCCATTTTTTTATTTTGCACAGCATGCACATACATGCACGAGGGGGTTCAGGTGTCGAGCAAGCTAGAAGAGTTGCAGGCCTTGCTGGCCCCGGTGGTCGTGGCCCTAGGCTATGAATGCTGGGGTATTGAGTTTTCGGCTCAAGGTCGCCACTCAATGTTGCGCGTTTATATCGATAAAGAGGGCGGCGTGCTGGTGGACGATTGTGCCATTGTCAGTCGTCAGATCAGCGGTGTTCTGGATGTTGAAGATCCAATCGCCGTTGAATACACCCTTGAAGTTTCCTCGCCTGGCATGGAACGCCCGCTGTTCACTATTGAGCAGTTTGCAAAATTTGCCGGTGAACAAGTGAAGATCAAGCTGCGCTCGCCTTTTGAAGGCCGACGCAACTTTCAGGGCCTTCTGCGCGGTGTAGAAGAGCAGGACGTCGTGGTGCAGGTAGAAGACCATGAGTTCCTGTTGCCGATCGATATGATCGACAAGGCCAACATTATTCCCAGTTTTGACTGAGACGCGGATCCCGCGGATCCAATGGCTTGCGAAAGGCGAGGCGTACGATGAGCAAAGAAGTACTGCTGGTTGTTGAGTCGGTATCCAATGAAAAGGGCGTACCGGCAAACGTAATTTTTGAAGCGCTGGAGCTGGCTCTGGCCACTGCTACCAAAAAACGTTTCGAGGACGAAGTCGATCTGCGTGTGGAAATCAATCGCCACACCGGTGCTTACGAGACATTCCGTCGCTGGACTGTCGTCGAAGAAGCAGACCTGGACGATCCGGCCATCGAAACCTGGCCGAGCAAGGTTGCAGAAACGCATCCTGGTGCTCAGGTTGGTGATGTAGTCGAAGAAAAGATCGAGTCCATTGAGTTCGGCCGCATCGCTGCACAGACTGCCAAGCAAGTCATCGTGCAGAAAGTTCGCGAAGCCGAGCGCGCTCAAGTCGTTGATGCCTATCGCGAGCGCCTGGGAGAAATCATCTCCGGCACCGTGAAGAAAGTGACCCGCGACAACGTGATCGTCGACCTGGGTAACAACGCCGAAGCGTTGCTGGCTCGTGAAGACATCATTTCTCGCGAAACCTTCCGGGTTGGCGTGCGTCTGCGTGCGCTGCTCAAGGAAATCCGCACCGAGAACCGCGGCCCGCAGTTGATCCTGTCGCGTACTGCGCCGGAAATGCTGATCGAGTTGTTCCGCATCGAAGTGCCGGAAATCGCTGAAGGCCTGATCGAAGTAATGGCTGCGTCCCGTGATCCGGGTTCGCGCGCCAAGATCGCGGTCCGCTCCAAGGACAAACGCATCGACCCGCAAGGCGCTTGCATCGGTATGCGCGGTTCGCGCGTCCAGGCAGTGTCGGGTGAGTTGGGCGGTGAGCGTGTGGACATCGTCCTGTGGGACGACAACCCGGCTCAGTTTGTGATCAATGCAATGTCGCCGGCTGAAGTGGCGGCAATTATCGTTGACGAAGATGCCCATGCAATGGACATCGCCGTTGGCGCAGACAATCTGGCTCAGGCCATCGGTCGGGGTGGTCAGAACGTGCGTCTGGCTAGCCAGTTGACTGGCTGGACCCTGAACGTGATGACCGAATCGGACATCCAGGCTAAGCAGCAAGCAGAAACCGGCGACATCCTGCGCAACTTCATCGACGAGCTGGAAGTCGACGAAGACCTGGCACAGGTGCTGGTAGATGAAGGCTTTACCAGCCTGGAAGAGATTGCCTACGTACCGTTGGAAGAAATGCTCAACATCGACGGCTTTGACGAAGAAACCGTCAACGAGCTTCGCGCTCGCGCCAAGGATCGTTTGTTGACCAAAGCCATCGCTACTGAGGAAAAGCTGGCAGACGCCCATCCGGCCGAAGACCTGCTCTCGCTTGAGGGTATGGACAAGGATTTGGCGATGGAACTGGCGGTGCGCGGCGTAATTACCCGCGAAGACCTGGCCGAGCAGTCTATTGACGATCTGCTCGACATCGACGGCATTGACGATGATCGTGCCGGCAAGTTGATCATGGCCGCCCGAGCCCACTGGTTCGAGTAATTAGGCGCGGCCTGAGGAGAGAAGTGCATGACGCAAGTCACGGTGAAACAACTGGCCGATGAGGTCAAAACACCGGTAGAGCGCCTGTTGCAGCAGATGCGTGAGGCAGGTCTGCCGCACACCGCCGCCGATGAAGGTGTGAGCGATAGTGAGAAGCAGTCTTTGCTGACTCACTTGAAGAGCAGCCACAAGGCGAAAGTGGAAGAACCGCGCAAGATTACATTGCAGCGCAAAACCACCAGCACCCTGCGTGTTGCTGGCAGCAAAAGCATCAGCGTTGAAGTACGCAAGAAGAAAGTCTTCGTACAGCGCAGCCCGGAAGAAATCGAAGCCGAGCGCAAACGCGAACTGGAAGAACGTCGCGCAGTCGAAAATGCTGCACGTCAGAAGGCTGAAGAAGAAGCCAAGCGTCGCGCCGAAGAAGAAGCGCGTCGCCAGCCTGCTGCTGCGCAATCCGCTACTAACGACGCCGTTGCAGCACCTGCTGCAGTTGCCGAGCCAGTACGTGAAAGCGCGCCGGTTGTGGCGGCTGCACCAGCGCCGTCTGCCGACGTTCGTAACAAGCCGAACGAACAGCGCCGTCCGGATAAACCACGTGCCGACGATAACAATCGTCGCAGCGGTGGCGGCGACGGCGAGCGCAAAAACGCTCCGCATCGTGCCTCGGTCAAAGAGAAAGCGCCTGCTCCACGCGTTGCCCCACGTACTACCGACGAAGAAAGCGATAGCTTCCGTCGTGGTGGTCGCGGCAAGGCCAAGCTGAAAAAACGCAACGCCCACGGTTTCCAGAGCCCAACCGGCCCTGTCGTGCGTGATGTGCAGATCGGCGAGACCATCACTGTTGGCGATCTCGCGAATCAGATGTCGGTCAAGGCTGCTGAAATCATCAAGTTCATGTTCAAACTGGGTACTCCAGCGACCATCAACCAGGTGCTTGATCAGGAAACTGCTCAACTGGTAGCCGAAGAACTGGGCCACAAAGTGACCCTGGTCAGCGACACCGCCCTGGAAGATTCCCTGGCCGAGTCCCTGAAGTTTGAAGGTGAGACGTTCTCCCGTGCGCCAGTCGTGACCGTAATGGGCCACGTTGACCACGGTAAGACGTCGCTGCTCGACTATATCCGTCGTGCCAAGGTAGCTGCTGGCGAAGCCGGCGGTATCACCCAGCACATCGGTGCGTACCACGTTGAAACTGATCGCGGCATGGTCACTTTCCTCGACACCCCTGGTCACGCCGCGTTTACCGCAATGCGTGCCCGTGGTGCCAAGGCGACTGACATCGTGATCCTGGTCGTTGCAGCGGACGACGGCGTGATGCCGCAGACCATTGAAGCGGTCCAGCACGCAAAGGCTGCCGGTGTTCCACTGGTTGTTGCCGTGAACAAAATCGACAAGCCGGGCGCTGATCTTGATCGCATCCGTAGCGAACTGTCGGTTCACGGCGTGACTTCGGAAGAGTGGGGCGGCGACACCCCGTTCGTATCGGTTTCGGCGAAAGTCGGTACTGGCGTGGACGAGTTGCTCGAAGCTGTTCTGCTGCAAGCTGAAGTTCTGGAACTGAAAGCGACTCCTTCGGCTCCTGGCCGTGGCGTCGTGGTTGAATCGCGTCTCGACAAAGGTCGTGGCCCGGTTGCTACCGTTCTGGTTCAAGACGGTACCCTGCGCCAAGGCGACATGGTGCTGGTCGGTTCGAACTATGGCCGTGTACGTGCCATGCTCGACGAGAACGGCAAGCCAATCAAGGAAGCTGGTCCTTCCATCCCTGTCGAGATCCTCGGCCTGGACGGTACCCCGGACGCTGGCGACGAGATGAGCGTGCTGTCGGACGAGAAGAAAGCCCGTGAAGTGGCTCTGTTCCGTCAAGGCAAGTTCCGCGAAGTCAAACTGGCTCGCGCTCACGCCGGCAAGCTGGAAAACATCTTCGAAAACATGGGTCAGGCAGAGAAGAAGACGCTCAACATCGTCCTCAAATCCGACGTCCGTGGTTCGCTGGAAGCGTTGAACGGTGCCTTGAACGGCCTGGGTAACGACGAAGTGCAAGTGCGTGTTGTCGGTGGCGGTGTCGGTGGTATCACCGAGTCCGACGCCAACCTGGCACTGGCCTCCAACGCTGTACTGTTCGGCTTCAACGTGCGTGCCGATGCTGGCGCTCGCAAGATCGTCGAGCAGGAAGGTCTGGATATGCGTTACTACAACGTGATCTACGACATCATCGAAGACGTCAAGAAAGCCCTCACCGGTATGCTGGGCAGCGATGTTCGCGAGAACATCCTGGGTACTGCTGAAGTGCGTGACGTGTTCCGTTCGCCGAAGTTTGGCGCGATCGCCGGTTGCATGGTTATCGAAGGTGTTGTTCACCGTAACCGTCCAATCCGTGTACTGCGTGAAGACATCGTTATCTTCGAAGGCGAGCTGGAATCCCTGCGTCGCTTCAAGGATGACGCTTCCGAAGTACGTGCCGGCATGGAATGCGGTATCGGCGTCAAGAGCTACAACGACGTCAAAGCTGGCGACAAGATCGAAGTCTACGAGAAGGTACAGGTTGCTCGCAGCCTCTAACTCGCGCACTTCAAGGGCCACGGCGAGCCGCCGCATGCAAGTGCGCGGCACGGCGTCAGGACTCTAAACGCAACGCCCGGTCTGGCTTTTGTCAGGCCGGGCGTTTGCCGCTTTCAGACCCCACGGGTTTCACCGTGTGGCAGTAACAGGTAACAAGACATGGCAAAAGAGTATAGCCGTACCCAACGTATCGGCGATCAGATGCAGCGTGAGCTGGCACAGCTGATCCGTCGTGAAGTCAAAGACCCGCGCGTCGGCCTGGTCACCATTACCGCTGTTGAAGTCAGTCGTGACGTCGGTCACGCCAAGATCTTCATCACCGTGATGGGGCAGGACAACGCCGAAGACATCGCGCAAAGCATCAAGGTGCTCAACTCTGCCGCCGGCTTCCTGCGCATGCAGTTGGCCCGCGAAATGAAGTTGCGCAGCGTTCCACAGCTGCACTTCCACTACGACGAAAGCGTCGTGCGTGGCGCGCATCTGTCGGCCCTGATCGAGCGTGCGGTGGCTGAAGACAATCAGCACCCGGTTGCGGCAGAAGCCGAAGACACCAAGGAGTAATCGGTGGCTCAGGTCAAACGTATCCGTCGTAATGTCAGCGGCATCATCCTGCTCGACAAGCCGCTGGGGTTCACCTCCAACGCAGCGTTGCAGAAGGTCCGCTGGCTGCTGAACGCCGAGAAGGCCGGGCACACCGGCAGTCTCGATCCGCTGGCCACCGGCGTGCTGCCGTTGTGCTTCGGTGAGGCCACCAAGTTTTCGCAATACCTGCTCGATTCTGACAAGGCTTATGAAACCCTGGCGCAACTGGGCAAGACCACCACCACGGCCGATGCCGAGGGTGATGTTTTGCTGGAGCGCCCGGTGACCGTTGGTCGCGCCGATGTCGAAGCAGTACTGCCGAAATTTCGTGGGCAAATCAGTCAGATACCGCCCATGTACTCGGCGCTCAAACGTGATGGCCAGCCGTTGTACAAGCTGGCCCGAGCAGGTGAAGTAGTGGAGCGCGAACCGCGTTCTGTTACTATTACGCGCTTGGAATTACTGGCCTTTGAAGGTGATACTGCGCGGCTTGCAGTGGATTGCACCAAAGGTACCTATATCCGCACCCTGGTGGAGGATATCGGTGAGCAACTCGGTTGTGGCGCATACGTTGCTGAATTGCGACGTACCCAGGCCGGACCTTTCACGCTGGCCCAGACAGTCACGCTGGAAGAGTTGGAAGCGGTACATGCCGAAGGAGGCAACGAAGCGGTCGACCGCTTTTTGATGCCCTCGGACAGCGGCCTGCTGGATTGGCCACTGTTGCAGTTCTCGGAGCACAGCTCGTTCTACTGGCTTAACGGCCAACCGGTACGAGCCCCGGATGCACCGAAGTTCGGCATGGTACGGGTACAGGATCACAATGGTCGCTTCATCGGTATCGGTGAAGTGAGCGAAGACGGGCGCATCGCGCCACGTCGACTAATTCGGTCAGAATGACCGGACGAGGGTGGCTGTTAACAGGCACGGTCACTCCTCATTTTTAGATACAGGGATTTGTCCCTGGCCTGTTGAAGCTGTTTCTTTGAAACAGTTTCCTGATAAAAGGATTGCCTCATGGCTCTCGACGTTCAAGAAAAAGCTCAAATCGTAGCTGACTACCAGCAAGCTGTTGGTGACACTGGTTCGCCAGAAGTGCAAGTTGCACTGCTGACCCACAACATCAACAAGCTGCAAGGTCACTTCAAGATCAACGGTAAAGATCACCACTCCCGTCGTGGTCTGATCCGCATGGTAAACCAGCGTCGTAAGCTGCTGGACTACCTGAAAGGCAAGGATCTGGGTCGTTACCAGGCTCTGATCGGTCGCCTGGGTCTGCGTCGCTAATAAGCGATTGCGCTAGAGGTTGGTTGTCTGTCGTACGTCAGTGGGTTTCCCGCTGGCGCATGGCAGGCTCCCAGCCTCAAGTTTTATCTGGATGCCTGCTTTACCTGGACAATGACAGTCGGGCCGATTCCCGGCGTTGCCCAAGAATTTCGCAAGAAGACAAGTTCCCCAAGAGCCACAAAAGAAGGTAGGACACCGTGAACCCGGTAATCAAAAAATTCCAGTTCGGTCAGTCGACCGTTACCCTCGAGACTGGCCGTATCGCCCGTCAGGCCTCCGGCGCAGTATTGGTCACCGTTGACGACGACGTCAGCGTGTTGGTGACTGTGGTCGGCGCCAAACAAGCCGATCCAGGCAAGGGCTTCTTCCCTCTGTCTGTTCACTACCAGGAAAAAACTTACGCTGCCGGTAAGATCCCTGGCGGTTTCTTCAAGCGTGAAGGCCGTCCTTCCGAGAAAGAAACCCTGACTTCCCGACTGATCGACCGTCCGATCCGTCCGCTGTTCCCAGAAGGCTTCATGAACGAAGTGCAGGTTGTCTGCACCGTCGTTTCCACCAGCAAGAAGACCGATCCGGACATCGCTGCGATGATCGGTACCTCGGCTGCGCTGGCGATCTCCGGCATTCCTTTCGATGGCCCGATCGGCGCTGCCCGCGTTGCGTTCCACGAAAGCACCGGCTACCTGCTGAACCCGACTTACGAACAACAGAAAGCTTCGAGCCTGGACATGGTCGTTGCCGGTACTTCGGAAGCCGTGTTGATGGTTGAATCGGAAGCCAAAGAGCTGACCGAAGACCAGATGCTGGGCGCGGTACTGTTTGCTCACGACGAGTTCCAGGTGGTGATCAACGCCGTCAAAGAACTGGCCGCTGAAGCTGCCAAGCCGACCTGGACCTGGGCTCCACAGCCAGAAGCCACCGCTCTGCTGGGCGCTATCCGTGCCGAGTTCGGCGACGCGATCTCCCAGGCTTACACCATCACCATCAAGGCCGACCGTTACGCTCGCCTGGGTGAGTTGAAAGACCAGGTTGTTGCCAAGCTGTCCGGTGAAGAAGGCCAGCCTTCTTCCAGCGAAGTCAAAGCAGCATTCGGCGAAATCGAATACCGCACCGTTCGCGAAAACATCGTCAATGGCAAGCCACGTATCGACGGCCGCGACACCAAGACCGTACGTCCGCTGAACATCGAAGTTGGTGTTCTGCCCAAGACCCACGGTTCGGCTCTGTTCACCCGTGGCGAAACCCAGGCTCTGGTTGTTGCAACACTGGGCACCGCCCGTGACGCACAGCTGCTGGACACCCTGGAAGGCGAGAAAAAAGACCCGTTCATGCTGCACTACAACTTCCCTCCGTTCTCGGTAGGTGAGTGTGGTCGCATGGGTGGCGCTGGTCGTCGCGAAATCGGTCACGGCCGTCTGGCCCGTCGTTCGATTGCAGCCATGCTGCCTGCTGCCGACGTGTTCCCGTACACCATCCGTGTTGTGTCGGAAATCACCGAGTCCAACGGTTCGAGCTCCATGGCTTCGGTCTGCGGCGCGTCCCTGGCTCTGATGGATGCTGGCGTTCCGATGAAGGCACCAGTTGCCGGTATCGCCATGGGCCTGGTTAAAGAAGGCGAGAAGTTCGCCATCCTGACCGACATCCTGGGTGACGAAGACCACTTGGGCGACATGGACTTCAAAGTAGCCGGTACCGCCAAAGGTGTGACCGCGCTGCAGATGGACATCAAGATCAAAGGCATCACCGAAGAAATCATGGAAATCGCTCTGGGCCAAGCCCTGGAAGCGCGCCTGAACATCCTCGGTCAGATGAACCAGATCATTGGTCAGTCCCGCACCGAACTGTCGGAAAATGCTCCGACCATGATCGCGATGAAAATCGACACCGACAAAATCCGTGATGTCATCGGTAAAGGCGGCGCGACCATTCGTGCGATCTGTGAAGAGACCAAGGCTTCGATCGACATCGAAGACGACGGCTCGATCAAGATCTTCGGCGAAACCAAGGAAGCTGCTGAAGCTGCACGTCAGCGCGTTCTGGGCATCACCGCAGAAGCTGAAATCGGCAAGATCTACGTCGGTAAGGTTGAGCGCATCGTCGACTTCGGCGCATTCGTCAACATCCTGCCGGGCAAGGACGGTCTGGTTCACATCTCCATGTTGAGCGACGCTCGCGTTGAGAAAGTGACCGACATCCTGAAAGAAGGCCAGGAAGTGGAAGTACTGGTACTGGACGTGGACAACCGCGGCCGTATCAAGCTGTCCATCAAAGACGTAGCAGCAGCCAAGGCTTCGGGCGTTTAATCACTCCCCACGCCTGACCGCTTCAACGTTATAAAAAATGCCCCACAGTGAAAGCTGCGGGGCATTTTTTTGCCTGCGAAAAAATGAGACGAGCCATGAAGTTGCCTGACCCCAAAGTCAGTGCTAGGTTTAGCCCACTGCCCGTGTAGCTCAGTTGGTAGAGCAGCGCACTCGTAACGCGAAGGTCGCAGGTTCGATTCCTGTCTCGGGCACGAGCGACACGTTGTTTTCAGATGATCCCGAATGGTTCTGAAGGCCAGACAAACCGGGCTTCGAACGGTTTTTTTGCGTCAGAGAGATCCTTGATGATCCAGATCCATCTTCCATTCCCCAGATCAAAGAGAACGCCATGACCGTTAAAGAATTGACCCAAGAAGCCAGACACGCAGAAGCGCTGAAGAAGTACTTGCTGGATTCGCCCCAGCTAGCCGAAGAGATCAAGGACTTGCCCGCCGACGATCAGAAAGACCAGATCCAGTGGGCATTCGAGGATGAGGCAGAGTCTCAGGGCTTGCAGCCGTGGGAGCTGACGCTCAAGTACACCTCAACCCCTGAAGAGTTCGAGGCTGCGCGCCTTGTTCTGCACAAGGAGGCTGCCGAGGTGTTGGGCGTCGAGTGGGAAGAGTACTGCGAGATGAATAATCTGGTGGTCTGATAAAAGCGCCAGCCTCGCGAGGCTGGCGTTTTTCATTCACACAGGCGTTATCAAAGGCTCAGACGCATCGACAGATCGACAGCCTTCACATCCTTGGTCATCGCACCAATCGAGATGTAATCAACCCCGGTTTCGGCGATCGGTAGCAGCGTGCTTTCGTTGATACCGCCGCTGGCCTCCAGTTTCGCCTTGCCGCCGTTCAGGCGCACGGCTTCGCGCATGTCATCCAGACTCAACTCATCGAGCATGACGATGTCAGCATCGGCCGCCAGGGCTTCCTTCAGCTCCTCCAGGCTTTCCACTTCGATCTCCACCGGTTTGCCTGGGGCAATCTTGTGCGCGGCTTTGATGGCTTCCGGGATGCCACCGCAGGCGGCAATATGGTTTTCCTTGATCAGGAAGGCGTCGTACAGGCCGATGCGGTGGTTATGGCACCCGCCGCAGGTCACGGCGTACTTCTGCGCCAGACGCAGCCCCGGCAAGGTTTTACGAGTGTCGAGCAACTTCACCTGAGTCTTGGCAACGTAATCAGCCAGGTACTGCGCGCGTGTGGCCACGCCAGAAAGCAACTGCAGGAAGTTCAGTGCACTGCGTTCGCCCGTCAGTAGCGAGCGCGCCGGGCCTTCGAGGTGGAACAGCACCTGATTGGGTTTCACCCGCTCGCCATCGCGCACCTCCCAGTGCACCGCAACACGTGGGTCCAGCTGCCGAAACACTGCATCAACCCAGGCTGTGCCGCAGATAACGGCAGCGTCGCGGGTGATGATCGTGGCTTTGGCCAGGCGTTCGGCTGGGATCAGCTGTGCGGTGATGTCGCCGCTGCCGATGTCTTCGAGCAACGCACGGCGCACGTTGGCTTCGATTTCGGCGGTCAAATCGGCGAGACGTAGATTCGGCATAACGGACTCCACAAACAAAGTGGCCCGATTATAGGGCCATGGCGCTGGGCAACCCAAGGCATCAGAGGCGTTTCCATCGCTCTGAAACCTGCATTTGGTCGATTCGCCTGAGCAATCGGCACTAAGTCGGCGTCTGTCATAAGCGTCTATTTCAATGGGAAACGCAGAGTCTGCTGGTAGAGGGGACATCTTTTGCAAGATAATCCGCCTTGCTTTTGACGTCATGGCTTTGACGTGGATTTGGATTGACGACTTCGAAGACTCACCGTTTCAGGAGGCCTGAATGCACAACGACGGGAATGTAGTGCCTTTGCACAAGGTTGCTACCGACCAGGCGACTCACTCGCCGCTCGCCCGCCTGCCTGTGATTCTGCTTCAGGTTCGCGACAAGGCCGCCCAACAGCTCAGGCATGGTTTGCAGGAACTATTCGA
This sequence comes from Pseudomonas sp. LBUM1666, assembly GCF_059695775.1. Lineage (NCBI taxonomy): Bacteria > Pseudomonadati > Pseudomonadota > Gammaproteobacteria > Pseudomonadales > Pseudomonadaceae > Pseudomonas > Pseudomonas sp. LBUM1666. The sequence continues at coordinate 845,760 of NZ_CP166789.1, forward strand.
TAACGCCGACGACACGCTGTTCGAAATGGCCGACCGGGCCCGCAATGACGTCGAACAGAACCTCTTCTTCGAAGCCATGCGCGACTTGCGCCTCAAGCGCAAAAACATCGAACGCGGTTTTCTCGAACAATTCTTCGCGGCTTTTGTCAGCCTCACCCAGTACGAAATCACTCAGTCTGCCTCGCCCCAGGCGTTGGTCTTCGACGCTTCGGTGGCGCTGCCCGATGACGACATGGAGCGTAGCGTGGCGGTGGAGGCGATGGTCAGCAAAGTGCTGAACCGCGACGGATTCGCCCTGGACCAACTGACCGCCCGACTCAGCGCACTGCTGGGCAGGGAACTGCTCGATCTGCACAACCCCATGGGGCCGGCGATGCTCTGCGAGTACTTTTTGCAGGCCGGGCGCAACCTGGGGGTAGAGATCAAGGTCAAGCTGATCATCCTCAAACTGTTCGAGCGCTATGTGCTCAGGGATGCCAATCAGCTCTACGCCGAAGCCAATCAGTTGCTGGTCGCCACCGGTGTGCTGCCCGACCTTAAGCCCGCCCCTGCGCGTCGGGTCATGGATCGTGCGGCGGCCAGCGTCGGAGCTGAATCCGCGCCGGCCAACACTCGCGTCGGTGGCCCGCCGATCGACGACAGTGTGCAGGAAGTCTTCGCGGCGTTGCAGGAGTTGCTGTTTCACGTGCGTGGAAGTGTCGCGCCAACCCTTGAAGCCAGTGCCCAGACACAGCCGATTTCCACCCGCGACCTGCTGCGCCTGCTCTCGCACTTGCAGCAATACGTGCCAGCGCCGGCAGCCCAGGACGACTTCGATCTGCGAAACCAGCTCGAACAACTGCTGACCCGGGTTAGCGTCAAAAGTGGCAAGTCACGCGTGGTCGGGGTGGCTGACGAAGACGTGATCAACCTGATCGCCATGCTCTTCGAATGCATCCTCGATGACCGCAACCTGCCGGACTCGCTCAAGGCGTTGATCGGCCGTTTGCAGATACCGATGCTGAAAGTGGCGGTGCTCGACAAGAGCTTCTTCAGCCGCAGCAGTCACCCGGCCCGACGCCTGCTCAATGAAATCGCCACCGCAGCCATGGGCTGGGGCGAGTGCGATGACCATGAGCGCGACAGCCTGTATCTGCGTATCGAACAAGTGGTGCAACGGTTGCTGAACGATTTTGTCGATGATCCGGCGGTCTTTTCCGAATTGCTCGCGGATTTTCTCGCCTTCACCAGCGACGAGCGCCGTCGCAGTGAACTGCTGGAGCAACGTACCCGTGACGCCGAAGAAGGCCGCGCCAGGACTGAACTGGCCCGTCAGCACGTCGAAGAGGTACTAAATCAGGCCTTGTTGGGCAAAGTATTGCCGCAGCGGGTGGTGGCGTTTGTCCAGGAAGCGTGGAGCCAGGTGCTGCTGCTGACCTGTCTCAAACACGGCGATCAGTCGACCGAGTGGCACGCCGATGTGCAGTCCATGGAGCAATTGATCTGGAGCGTGCAACGTCATGATGAATCCGATGCGAGCCTGCGCTTGTTGGCGCTGGTGCCTGGATTGCTCAAGTCGTTGCGCGACGGGCTGAGCAGTTCGGCCTTCGATCCGTTCGCCACCAGCGAATTTTTCAGTGAGCTGGAAGCCTTGCACGTTCAGCTGTTCGAACGTCCTGGGACAATGTTTGAACGGCCTGTCGATACTCCGGTAATGGTCCAAGTGCTGCAGGAAATCGTCCTGCGAACCGCGGACGAAGGGCCGGTCGAAACGGCGTCAGTGCGCTTGCCGGAGGACGATGCCGGTCTGCTTCAGGTCGATCAACTGCGGTTGGGGTGCTGGGTCGAGTTTCAGGAAGACGAGGAAAACACCCTTCGCTGTAAGCTCGCGGCGATCATTGAAGCCACCGGCAAGTACATTTTCGTCAATCGCACCGGGATGAAAGTGCTGGAGCGCAGCCGCACCGGTCTGGCGCTGGAATTCCGTCGTGGCGCGGTGCGCGCGCTGGACGACACCTTGCTGTTCGACCGGGCGCTGGAGTCGGTGATCGGCAACCTGCGGCGCCTCAATCGCGGCAAGTGATCGCGCCCCGAGGGTCTATCGCGGCATACTGGGCGCCTACACAGTCGTCGTTGAAGGAACCTGTATGCAGTTGGACCCCGCGAGCGGTTGGTGTCAGGGCGTAGATATTTGCCCCTCGCCCAACTTCAATGCGCGCCCCTCGGACGAAATTTCCCTGCTGGTGATCCACAACATCAGTCTGCCGCCTGCGCAATTCGCCACCGGCAAGGTGCAGGAATTTTTCCAGAATCGTCTGGATGTCACGGAGCATCCCTACTTTGAAGGGATCGCCGACCTGCGTGTGTCTGCGCACTTTCTGATCGAACGTGACGGCACCGTCACTCAGTTTGTCTCTTGTCTTGAGCGTGCCTGGCATGCCGGCGTCTCGAGTTTCGAAGGGCGGGAAACCTGTAACGATTTTTCCGTGGGCATTGAACTTGAAGGCACGGATGATCTGCCGTTCACCGACGCTCAGTATCAAGCGTTGACGACCCTGACCCGGCAGCTGCAAAGCGCGTTCACGGCCATCACCGCACAGCGCATTTGCGGGCATAGCGACATCGCACCCGGGCGTAAAACCGATCCTGGGCCTGCGTTCGACTGGGCACGCTATCGCGCCGCCCTGGCTAAAGAGGAACAACAATGAGTTTTCTGGTGTTGCTGTTGGCGGTCTGGATCGAGAAGTTCTCGGCCCTGCGTCATCGGATTCAGCGCGATGGTGGATGGGTTCGTGAGCTGAACAAGCTTGAGGTCAGTCCGCGTCTGGCGAAAAGTCCGTGGCTGATCCTGGTCATACTGGTGTTGTTGCCAGTGGCACTGCTGGGTTTGCTGCTGCTGGTACTGGACCCGGTGGCTTACGGTCTGCTGGCGTTGCCGGTGCATCTGCTGGTGGTGATTTACAGTCTCGGCCGCGGTGATCTGCTGGCCGGTCTCGGGCCGTTTCGCGATGCCTGGCGCCGGGAAGACCTGCAAGCGGCCGCTCATGTAGCGGACCGCGATGTGGGTATCTGCGCCGATAGCGGCGAACAACTGCTGGAACGGGTCGAAGGGCATCTGCTGTGGGAGGCTTATCAGAGCTTTTTCGCGGTGATTTTCTGGTATTTCCTGCTGGGTCCGGTCGCAGCCCTGAGCTATCGACTGCTGGCCCTGGCCGAAGAACACGGGCAGAACCCGGCCGTGGTCCTGCGCGCAGCACAACTGCGTCACGCGTTCGACTGGGTGCCGGTGCGCTTGTTGGCGGCGAGTTTTGCGTTGGTCGGCAACTTTGTCGCGGTCGGCCGAGTGATGCTGCACGAACTGCTGAACTGGAACATCAGCGCCGCGCAATTGATCGAGAAGGTCGGGCTGGTGGCCGGTGAAATTCCAGCGCCGGTGGTCGGGCCCGACGGCATCAACAGCCTCGACCGGATCTGGGAACTGCTGCTGCGCGCGGCGGTGCTCTGGTACGCAGGTTTTGCGTTGTGGACAGTCCTTCCTTAGCTCTGAAGTGGACTCCATTGTGGCGAGGGGGCTTGCCCCCGTTGGGTCGCGAAGCGGCCCCCAGCGTTCGTTCATACAGACCGAGTTCTCTGGATTTACGACTGCTTCGCAGCCGAACGGGGGCAAGCCCCCTCGCCACAGGGATATCAATCGTCCCAAGTGCGCATCCCTCCGTTAACCTTAAGTTACAAAACCTCCCGCCGATTTAAGCTATACAGAGACAGCGCCGAATAGTGGCTATCTGCTGTCGACCCGCGCCTGCCAATAAAAATAAGAAATCAAAGGGAGACTTCCAGTGAAGAGCTTGCTCTATCCCGCCGTCGCGCTGATGAATCGCCTGAGCTTTGGCATGAAGTTCAGCTTGATCAGCGTGCTGTTCCTTGTGCCGATGCTGGTGACTAACTTCTATCTGGTGCGCGATTCTTATCGAGAATTCCAGGGCACACGGGTCGAGCTGCAGAGCCTTGATCTACTGGGCAGCAGCCTGACGTTACGGCGCGATCTGGAAACCCTGAACAACCTGGTGCAGATCAACGTCACCCTCGGTCAGTCCGGCAAGGCCGGCAATGTCGAGTCGCAGATCACTACCCTGGGGCAAAGTGTGCTGACCCGTTTGCAAGGGCTGACGGCGATGACCGCTGACCCGGAGCAGATCACGGTTTTCGATGCTAAACGCGATGAAATGATCGCCGCGTTCAAGGCCCAGCAAGCGGAAAACTCCCTGCAAAGCAAAAGCGCGATGATCGGCAAGTTGCTCGGCAACGCGCAGATTTTCAGCCAGATCATCGCCAGTCAGGCCGGCCTCAGCCGCGACACTCAGAGCGACATGCGCCAACTGAGCGAACTCATCACCAATGTCACGCCGCCCGTGACCCAGCTTCTGGGTGAAGGTCGGGCGATGGGCTCTTTTTCGCTGGGGCAGGGTTTTCTCAACTCGGCATCGAGTACCCGTTTTGATGAGTTGCTGGCGCAGATCGAAAAACTGCAGGCCGAATATGCCCTGAAGTTGCAGGACGCGCTGGGCTCAAGCAAAGCGGCTCGGGAAACCCTGGCCGCTCAGGCCGATAGCAGCAAGGCGTCGTTGAAAAAGGCCAGTGAACTGTTCGAAGAGCAGGTGGTGATGGCCGACACGCTGGATGCGCCGTGGCAGGGCTTTTACGATCAGGTCACGGGCCTGATGGACCAGACCTACCAACTCAATGAAGCCACCTTGGAGTTTCTCGACACCCAACTGCAACAGCGACTGGAGCAGAACCGCACCCATATGGTCTTGCAGGCCGTGGCGCTGTCGGTGGTGTTTGTGTTGATTTTTTACCTCTATGGCGGCTTCTACGCCTCGACCCGCACCACCCTCAAGCGTCTTGGCGCGGTGATGGATAAGGTCGCGGCCGGCGACATGACGGTGACCTTCAGCGCCAACAGCCGCGATGAACTGGGCGAGTTGGGCGAGGTGTTCAACGGCACCGTGAAGAAAATCCACGACCTGATCGAGCGGGTCGGCCAGACCGTCAGTGAGGTCGAGCGCCAGGCCGGGCAGGTGGAGAACGTTTCCGCTCAAAGCAACCAGGCGGTGGCGGGACAGCGCACGCAGATCGAGCAGGTCGCCACGGCCATGAACCAGATGTCGGCCACGTCCCTTGAGGTAGCACGCAGTGCCGCGGCAGCGGTCAGCAGCGCCCATAGCGTCAACGACGAGACCATCAGCGGGCGCGGGCTGGTGGCGTCTCAGCAAGGCAGCATCGCAGCCCTTGCCACTGAGATCGATCAGTCGGTGCTGGTGATCAATCAATTGGCCAGCGACAGCCAGTCCATCAGTCGCGTGCTGGAGGTGATCAAGAGCATCGCCGAACAGACCAACCTTCTGGCCCTCAACGCCGCCATTGAAGCCGCTCGGGCCGGTGAACAGGGGCGTGGTTTTGCGGTGGTGGCGGACGAGGTCCGGACACTGGCCAAGCGCACTCAGCAATCGACCGAGGAAATCGAGCAGATGATCGCCAAGCTGCACAGCGGTGTCGGCGCTGCTGTGAAGGCGATGGGTACCAGTCATCAGATGGCCAACGGCACGGTGGGGCAGTCGGAAAAGGTTCAGCAAGCGCTGGAAAACATCCTCGGTGCCGTCGGCATGATCGTCGATCAGAACCAGCAAATCGCCGCCGCGGTAGAGCAGCAGACCGCCGTAGCCCATGACATCGACCAGAATATTGTCGAGATCAACCGCGCCGGTGAGCGTACCGCCGAAGGTGCACACCAGACCGAGGACGCCAGTCGCGCGTTGTCGGCTCAGGTGGTGGAGTTGAAGCAGCTGATCAGCGCGTTCCGGGTTTAAAGCCTGGAACCGGTTCCCCTGTGGGAGCGAGCTTGCTCGCGATGGCTGCCTGGCAGTCGATATTGATGTCGCCTGACACACCGCTATCGCGAGCAAGCTCGCTCCCACAGGGGATGTGCGGCGATTGACTACCAGTTGAACAGCTCACAAGCATTGGCAGTGCTGGCGGCGGCCAATTGCTCAGGGCTGATCGCCATGATCCCGGCCAGTGCCGAGCAGATCGCCGGCAGATGCGCCGGGCTGTTGCGTTGGCCGGGGAACATGGCGGGCGCCATGTCCGGGGAATCGGTTTCCAGTACCACCGATTCAAGCGGCAATTCGGCCAGCACACGATGCATGCGCAGGGCCTGAGGCCAGGTCGCGGCACCGCCCAGGCCCAGTTTGAAACCGAGCTTGATGTACTCGCGAGCCTCTTCCTTGCTGCCGGCGAAGGCATGAATGATCCCCGCGCGTTTCAACTTCAACCGTTTGAGCGTGGCAATCACCGCCGCATGACTGCGTCGCACATGAATCAGCGCTGGCAGATTGAAGTCAGCCGCCAGTTGCAGCTGCGCATCGAACAGTACCTGTTGACGTTCACGGTCCAGGGTTTCGATAAAGTAATCCAGACCGATCTCGCCCACCGCGCACAACTGTCGATGACCCGCCAACCGAGTCAGCCAATCACCCAGGTCGTGTAAATCTTCAGGGCGATGATCATCCAGATACACCGGATGCAAACCGAACGCCGCATACAGGTCGGGATCGCTTTGCACCAGATCCCAGACGCGCTGCCAGTTGCCCTGATAAACCCCCAGCACCACCATCCGCCGCACGCCGAGTGCGCGGCTCTCGGCCAACAACGCCGTGCGATCCTCGTCGAAGTCGGGAAAATCCAGATGAGTGTGGCTGTCGATCAGCTCCACGGTTCAGTCCTGGCGAATACGCTGCTTGAAGGTCCGCGCGATGGCCTGCACGCCGGGTTGGTAATCCGATTGCTCGATGGCGGCCAAGGCCAGTTCCAGTGCTTTGTCGGCGATGAGCTGATGCTGCTGGGCCATGGCGTTGACCGGCAGCGGCAGGAAATCCAACAGCTGCGTGTCGCCGAATGTACCGAGGCGCAGCGGACGGGTTTTGAGCGGGAAGTCGTGCAAGGCATCGAATACGCCCTGAAGCAGCACGTAGGACGTGGTCACCAACGCATCCGGCAAATGGCCCAGGCGCTGTAGCAGTTCTTCCATCAACTGTTTGCCGCACTCACGGCTGAACGATTCGCCGTGCTCGATCAGCACCTCGCCTTTGAACCCGTCCAACGCATCTTTGAAACCGCCCGCCCGCTCCTGGCTGATGCTCAGTTCGGGGCGTGCGCCGATCAGTGCGATCTGCTTGGGCAGCGGGTCCAGTAGACTGCGGGTCAGTTGCAGGCTGGCCTCGCGGTCATCACTGATCACCGAACAGAAATGCTCAGGCTCCATGACCCGGTCGATCGCGATGATCGGAATGCCCTTGGCCTGCAATTGGCGATAGCTGTCATCGCCGGCCGGCAGGCAACTGGCAACGATCAATGCATCGCAGCGCCGGGCCCGGAACAGTTTCAGCAATTGCCGTTCGCTGTCCGGTGCATCGTCGGAACTGGCGATCAGCAGCTGATAGCCGCGAGCCCGGGCGCCTTGTTCCAGCAGTTTGGCGATTCGCGCGTAACTGGGGTTTTCCAGGTCCGGCAGAATGAAACCCAAGGTGCGGGTGTGCCGACTGCGCAGCCCGGCGGCCTGAGGATTGGGCGTAAAGCCATGTTGTTCGACGACCGCGCGCACGCGCTCGACGGTGGCACTGCTGATACGTTGTTGTTCTGCCTTGCCATTGATGACATAGCTGGCGGTGGTAACGGACACACCGGCCAACTGGGCGATATCACTGAGTTTCAACCCGGGTTTTCCTTGTTTTTTCGAGCTTGCCTCGACATTTTCGCCAATCCTACCCGATTAAGGCAGACGACCATCGTCGCGACGCATCCGACAATCGGACTTCAAGGATGAGACATTATCGAGTAACGTGCCAATCATTCTAGATTAAACGTTTCAGCAGGCGTATTTTCTACGTTATAGGCTCCTTTGCCGGTTCTGCCGCGAAACCGCCAAAACTGCCCCTGAAAAGGTGTGCCTAAGAGCCTAAGCTGAATCATTCAAAACAATACCTGGCGTCACAAGACGCCAAAAAGGAGAAAGCATGCTCGAGCTCACCATAGAGCAGATATCCATGGGCCAGTCGGCTGTGGATAAGTCCGCAGCGTTGCACCTGCTGGCGCAGCATCTGGTCACCGATGGCCTGGTGGCCGAGGGTTATCTCGCCGGGTTGCAGGCGCGCGAAGCCCAGGGCTCGACCTTTCTCGGTCAAGGTATTGCCATCCCCCACGGTACGCCGGAAACCCGCGATCTGGTGTTCACCACCGGCGTGCGGCTGATGCAGTTCCCTGAAGGCGTGGACTGGGGCGACGGTCAGATCGTCTACCTGGCGATTGGTATTGCGGCCAAATCCGACGAACACCTGCGTCTGTTGCAACTGCTGACCCGAGCCCTCGGCGAAACCGACCTCGGCCAGGCGCTGCGCCGCGCCAGTTCCGCCGAAGCCTTGCTGAAACTGTTGCAAGGCGCGCCGCAAGAATTGGCGCTGGATGCACAGATGATCGGCCTCGGTGTGTCCGCCGATGACTTCGAAGAGCTGGTCTGGCGCGGTGCACGTTTGCTGCGTCAGGCCGACTGTGTGAGCAATGGTTTCTCGGCCGTGTTGCAACAAGTCGATGCGCTGCCATTGGGCGATGGCCTGTGGTGGTTGCACAGCGAGCAAACGGTCAAGCGTCCGGGCCTGGCCTTCGTCACGCCGGACAAACCCATGCGTTACCTCGGCCAGCCGCTCAGCGGTCTGTTCTGCTTGGCCAGCCTCGGTGAAGCCCATCAAGCCTTGCTCGAACGCCTTTGTGCGTTGCTGATCGAAGGTCGCGGCCACGAATTGGGGCGCGCCACCAGCAGCCGTAAAGTCCTCGAAGTCCTTGGCGGTGAGCTGCCGGCCGATTGGCCGAGCGCTCGCATCGCGCTGGCCAATGCGCACGGCTTGCACGCGCGTCCGGCGAAGATTCTCGCGCAACTGGCGAAAAGTTTTGAAGGTGAAATCCGCGTACGCATCGTCGATGGTCAGGACAGCGCCGTGTCGGTGAAGAGCTTGAGCAAACTGCTCAGCCTCGGCGCCCGTCGCGGCCAGGTGCTGGAATTTGTCGCCGAACCGAGCATCGCCGCCGATGCCTTGCCAGCCTTGCTGGCCGCCATCGAAGAAGGCCTCGGTGAAGAAGTCGAGCCGCTGCCAGCCGTGAGCCAACAGCGCGAAGTGATCGCCGATGTGGCCGAAGTGGTCCTCGCGCCAGCCTCCGGCAGTCTGGTTCAGGCCATCGCCGCCGCACCGGGCATCGCCATCGGCCCGGCGCACATTCAAGTGCTGCAAACCATTGATTACCCGCTGCGCGGTGAGTCTGCCGCGATCGAGCGAGAGCGTCTCCAGCAGGCGTTGGCGGACGTGCGTCGCGACATCGAAGGCTTGATCGAACGCAGCAAGTCCAAGGCCATTCGCGAGATTTTCATCACCCACCAGGAAATGCTCGACGACCCGGAATTGACCGACGAAGTCGACACCCGTCTCAAGCAAGGCGAAAGCGCCGAAGCGGCGTGGATGGCGGTGATTGAAGCGGCGGCCAAACAACAGGAATCGCTGCAGGACGCCTTACTCGCCGAGCGCGCCGCCGACTTGCGTGATATCGGCCGTCGAGTGTTGGCGCAACTGAGTGGCGTCGAAACCCCGAGCGAGCCGGAGCAACCGTACATTCTGGTGATGGATGAAGTCGGTCCATCCGATGTCGCCCGCCTGGATCCGGCACGCGTCGCCGGCATCCTCACCGCCCGTGGCGGCGCCACTGCACACAGTGCAATTGTCGCCCGAGCCCTTGGTATTCCGGCACTGGTCGGCGCCGGCCCGGCGGTGTTGCTGCTGGCGCCGGGCACGCCGTTGCTGATCGATGGTCAGCGCGGCCGCCTGCACGTGGACGCCGACGCGGCGACCTTGCAGCGCGCCACCGAAGAGCGCGACACCCGCGAGCAACGTTTGAAAGCGGCCGCCGAACAACGTCATCAACCGGCACTGACCACTGACGGCCATGCAGTCGAAGTGTTCGCCAACATCGGCGAAAGCGCCGGCGTGACCAGCGCGGTGGAGCAGGGCGCCGAAGGCATTGGCCTGCTGCGCACCGAACTGATTTTCATGGCCCACTCGCAAGCGCCGGACGAGGCGACCCAGGAAGTCGAATACCGTCGAGTTCTCGATGGCCTGGCCGGTCGGCCGCTGGTGGTGCGCACCCTCGACGTTGGCGGTGACAAACCGCTGCCGTATTGGCCGATCGCCAAAGAAGAAAACCCGTTCCTCGGCGTGCGCGGTATTCGCCTGACCCTGCAACGTCCGCACATCATGGAAGCGCAATTGCGCGCGTTGCTGCGTGCGGCGGACAACCGTCCACTGCGGATCATGTTTCCCATGGTCGGCAGTGTCGATGAATGGCGCCAGGCCCGGGACATGACCGAACGTCTGCGTCTGGAAATTCCGGTTGCCGACCTGCAACTGGGGATCATGATTGAAGTGCCGTCGGCTGCATTGCTGGCGCCGGTGCTGGCCAAAGAGGTCGACTTCTTCAGCGTCGGCACCAATGACCTGACCCAATACACCCTGGCCATCGACCGCGGTCATCCGACCTTGTCGGCCCAGGCTGACGGCTTGCACCCGGCGGTGCTGCAACTGATCGACATCACCGTGCGTGCGGCGCATGCCAACGGCAAGTGGGTCGGCGTGTGCGGCGAGTTGGCGGCCGATCCGCTGGCGGTGCCGGTGCTGGTCGGTCTGGGTGTGGATGAGCTCAGTGTGTCGGGTCGCAGCATTGCCGAGGTCAAGGCGCGGGTTCGCGAACTCAGCCTGGCCCAGACCCAAATCCTTGCCCAACAGGCCCTGGCCGTGGGCAGCGCCAATGAAGTGCGCGCATTAGTGGAGGCCCTGTAATGGCCAAGATCCTGACCCTGACCCTCAACCCGGCGCTGGACCTCACGGTCCAGTTGCCGCTACTTGTCCCCGGCCAAGTCAACCGTAGCGACGAGATGCACACACATGCCGCCGGTAAAGGCGTGAACGTGGCACAAGTGCTGGCGGACCTCGGGCATCAGCTCACGGTCAGCGGTTTCCTCGGGGAGGACAACCTTCAAGCGTTCGAAACCCTATTCGCCAAACGCGGTTTTGTCGACGCATTCATCCGTGTTCCGGGTGAGACTCGCAGCAACATCAAACTGGCGGAAAGCGATGGGCGCATCACCGACATCAACGGTCCCGGACCCTTGGTGAGTGAAGCCGCGCAGCAGGCGTTGCTTGATCGACTTGATCAGATTGCACCCGGTCATGACGCGGTCGTCGTTGCCGGCAGCCTGCCTCAAGGCATCAGTCCGCAGTGGTTGCAGGCGTTGATTGTGCGTTTGAAAAATCTCGGTCTGAACGTGGCGCTGGACACCAGTGGCGAAGCCTTGCGGGCCGCGCTCAATGCCGGTCCGTGGCTGATCAAGCCGAATACCGAAGAACTGGCCGATGTGCTGGGCTGCGAGGTGGTTTCGGTGGCGGCGCAAGCGCAAGCCGCGAGCCGCTTACACGCTCAAGGCATCGAGCACGTGGTGATCTCCGACGGCGCCGATGGCGTGAACTGGTTCAGTGTCGGCTCTGCGATGCATGCCACGCCGCCCAAGGTCAGCGTCGTCAGCACCGTGGGCGCAGGCGATTCGTTACTGGCCGGCATGCTCCACGGTTTGCTCAGCGCCGACACGCCTGAACAGACCTTGCGCACCGCCACGGCGATTGCCGCGATGGCGGTCACCCAGATCGGTTTTGGTATTGGCGACGCCACGCAGTTGGCGCGGCTCGAACAGGGCGTGCGTATGCGCACCCTGACAGAACAATAAGAGGGTTTGTCATGAAGTTAGCCATTGTTACGGCCTGCCCGAACGGCATGGTCACCAGTGTGCTGTGCGCCCGTTTGCTCGATGCAGCGGCCCAGCGTCAGGGCTGGAGCACCAGTGTCGAAGTCAATGATGCCGCGCACCCGGAACGTCAACTATCGGCGGCCACGATCGAGGCGGCCGAGTGGGTATTGCTGGTGACCAGCGCGCCGGTGGATATGTCGCGATTCGTCGGCAAGCGGGTGTTCCAGAGTACTCCGGCGCAAGCCCTGCAAGATGTTGAAGCGGTGTTGCGTCGCGGTGCTGAAGAGGCTCAGGTTTACGTCGCCCCCGAAGCCGTGGCCGAGCCTGCCGCCCTCGTAAAAAACGCCCCGCGTTTGGTCGCGATTACCGCGTGTCCGACCGGCGTCGCTCACACCTTCATGGCCGCTGAAGCCTTGCAGCAAGCGGCCAAGCGTCTGGGCTACGATCTGCAAGTGGAAACCCAGGGCTCGGTCGGTGCGCGCAATCCGTTGAGTGCAGCGGCGATTGCCGATGCGGACGTAGTGCTGCTGGCCTGCGATATCGAAGTCGCCACCGAGCGTTTCGCCGGCAAGAAGATTTACCGTTGCGGCACCGGCATCGCCCTCAAACAAGCCGAAGCGACGCTGAACAAAGCGTTGGCCGAAGGCACGCAAGAAACCGCATCGACTGGCGCCAAAGGCCCGGCCAAGCAAGAGAAAAGTGGCGTCTACAAACACCTGCTGACCGGCGTGTCGTTCATGCTGCCGATGGTGGTGGCGGGCGGTCTGATGATCGCCTTGTCGTTCGTGTTCGGCATCACTGCGTTCAAGGAACCGGGCACGCTCGCGGCGGCGCTGATGCAGATCGGCGGCGAGACCGCGTTCAAGTTGATGGTGCCGCTGTTGGCGGGTTACATCGCCTACTCGATCGCCGACCGTCCGGGCCTGGCGCCGGGGATGATTGGCGGCCTGCTGGCAAGCACCCTGGGCGCCGGTTTTATCGGCGGGATCATTGCCGGTTTCATCGCCGGTTACGCGGCGCAGGCGATCAATCGTTATGCACGCTTGCCGCAAAGTCTTGAGGCGCTGAAACCGATCCTGATCATCCCGTTGCTGGCGAGTTTGTTCACCGGTCTGGTGATGATCTACGTGGTGGGCAAGCCGGTGGCCGGGATGCTCGAAGGCCTCACGCACTTCCTCGACAGCATGGGCACCACCAACGCGATTCTGCTCGGTGTATTGCTGGGCGGGATGATGTGCGTCGACCTTGGCGGGCCGATCAACAAAGCCGCGTATGCGTTCTCGGTGGGGCTGCTGGCGTCGCAAAGTTATGCACCAATGGCCGCGACCATGGCGGCCGGCATGGTGCCGCCGATTGGCTTGGGCATCGCTACGTTTATTGCGCGGCGCAAGTTTGCTCAGGCTGAACGCGAAGCCGGTAAAGCGGCGTTGGTGTTGGGGCTGTGCTTCATCTCCGAAGGCGCGATTCCGTTTGCCGCGAAAGACCCGCTGCGGGTAATCCCGGCGAGCATTGCCGGTGGTGCACTGACCGGTGCGTTGTCGATGTATTTCGGCTGCAAACTGATGGCGCCGCACGGCGGATTGTTCGTGCTGGCGATCCCGAATGCGATCAACCATGCGCTGTTGTATCTGCTGGCGATTGTCGCCGGGAGTTTGCTGACGGCAGTGGCGTATGCGGTGCTCAAGCGGCCGGAAGTCGTTGAGCTGGCAATAGAGCCTGTCAGCGCCTGACACCTACCCCTGTGGGAGCGAGCTTGCTCGCGATGGCGGTGTATCAGCCACCATTTTCGGTGAATGTTAAACCGTAATCGCGAGCAAGCTCGCTCCCACAGGGATTTGCGGTGTTGGCTGATTTCTGTGTCATGTCTGAGTCATCCAGCCGTGTTTAAGTTTTTCCTTTTCAGGGAGAACACCATGAGCGAATTCGACCTCGGCCGCCGTCGTGTCATACAAGCCGTCGGTGCCGGGCTGTTGTTGCCAGGCCTGGCGCCGGCGGTCATTGCCTCGGTCAAGGATCGGCCGCAACTCACCGATGGCGTGCAGTCCGGCGATGTGCTGGGCGACCGGGCGATGATCTGGAGCCGATGTGATCGCCCGGCGCGGATGGTGGTGGAATGGGACACCCGTAGCCTGTTCAGTAACCCTCGTCGTTTTGTCTCGCCATTAGCCGATTCCAATACCGATTTCACTGCCCGCGTCGAACTCACTGGCCTGCCCGCCGACCAGGCGATTTTCTACCGCGTGCACTTCGAAGACGCCCAGAGCGGCGTCACTAGCGAACCGTGGTTCGGCCATCTGCGCAGCGTGCCGCAAACCCGTCGCGACCTCCGTTTCGTCTGGAGTGGCGACACCGCCGGTCAGGGCTTCGGCATCAACCCGGACATCGGCGGCATGCGCATCTACGAAGCGATGCGTTTGCGCCTGCCAGACTTCTTTATCCACAGCGGCGACACCATCTATGCCGACGGTCCCATACCTGCGCAGCTCACAACAGAGAGCGGCCGCGTGTGGCGCAACATCACCACTGAAGCCAAGAGCAAAGTCGCCGAAACCCTCGACGACTATCGAGGCAATTACCGTTACAACCTGATGGACGAAAACATCCGCCGCTTCAACGCCGAGGTCCCGCAGATCTGGCAGTGGGACGATCATGAAGTGGTGAACAACTGGTCGCCGGGCAAACAGTTGGATGATCGCTACAAGAGCAAAGATATCCACAGCCTGGTCGGTCGCGCGCGTCAGGCCTGGCTCGAATACGCACCGGTGCGGTTGCAGAGTGCGGATGGCGGCGGGCGAATTTATCGCAAGCTCGGTTATGGTCCGTTGCTCGATGTGTTCGTGCTTGATATGCGCAGCTATCGCGGGGCGAATGACGACAACCTGGGTGCCGCTAAACCGTTTCTCGGACGTGAACAGCTGGACTGGCTGAAGGCTTCGTTGAAAGCCTCCAGTGCGCAATGGAAAGTCATTGCCGCCGACATGCCCATCGGCCTGGGCGTATCGGACGGTGAAAGCAGCCCCGGTGTGGCGCGCTGGGAAGCCGTGGCCAATGGCGATCCAGGGCCGGCCCAGGGGCGTGAACTGGAAATCGCCGAATTGTTGGGTTTTCTGCGGGCGCAGCAGGTGCGCAATTTTGTCTGGCTGACGGCGGACGTGCATTACTGCGCCGCGCATCATTACCACCCGGACCGTGCGGCGTTTCAGGATTTCGAACCGTTCTGGGAGTTTGTCGCCGGGCCTTTGAATGCGGGGAGTTTCGGGCCTGATTCGCTGGATAAGACCTTTGGTCCCGAGGTGGTGTTCGAGAAAGCACCACCGGCACAGAACACCTCGCCGTTTGCCGGGTTTCAGTTTTTTGGTGAGGTGAATATTGATGGGCAGACGGGGGAGATGAGTGTGGTGTTGCGGGATCTGGATGGGGTTGGGGTGTTTGAGCGGAAGTTGCAGCCAGTCTGATAGATCCACCCCTCACTCCAGCCCTCTCCCCACGGGGGAGAGGGGGGAAGGGGGTCGATCTTCACCGTTTTTGAAGCCTGAGTTCGACGCGGAATTTCAGGTCGCAGAATGTCTAAAGAAACTCACGGTCAGTCCCCTCTCCCTCCGGGAGAGGGTTAGGGTGAGGGGGGATTCGGGATCAGAATCACGACGTTCGATCCGCGGAAAATCTCAGGATCTGCTCAAGCACTTCACTCATCCGCTCAATTACCTCCAGATTGCTAAACCGCACAACCTCAATACCTTGCTGCTGAAGGTAAAGCGTTCGACGCTGGTCATGTATTTTTGCCGCCGTCTCGTAATGCTGACCACCATCCAGTTCGATGGCCAACTTCAGTTCCACGCAATAAAAATCCAGGATGTACGGCGGGCATGGAAACTGCCGACGGAATTTCAGATTGGCGATTTGCCGAGAACGAAGTTTTTGCCAGAGCAGCAGTTCGCAGTCAGTTTGGTTGGTGCGTAGATGGCGGGCGAATTGGCGTTGGTTGAGGGTGGGGCGGGTGGGCATGCTTCACGTCCGTGTGAAGGGGGATGGAGGTTTTACTGTAGCTGAGGTTTTGCGATTCATCTTGAAATCGACCTCTCACCCCAGCCCTCTCCCCAGAGGGGAGAGGGGGCTAATCGGGGGATTTTCAGAGCCTGAGTTCGACGCGGAATTTCAGGTCGCAAAATTTCTAAAGAAACCCACGGTCAGTCCCCTCGCCCCTTGGGGAGAGGGCTAGGGTGAGGGGGCTCTTTCAGTAGACGTCGCGGCGGTAGCGACCTTGCTCGATCAGGCGATCAACCTCCGCAATCCCAAGCACTTCGTTAAGCACGTGATCCACCCCCGACGCCATTCCCTGCAAGCTGCCGCAGATGTAAATGACCGCACCCTCAGCCAGCCACTTCTTCAACTCACCCGCCGACTCCCGCAGTCGATCCTGCACATAAATCTTCTCGGCCTGATCCCGCGAGAACGCCAGGTCCAGCCGCTCCAGATCGCCCGAAATCAACCATTCTTCCAGCTCGTCGCGACACAGATAGTCATGCTCGCGATTGCGTTCGCCGAACAACAGCCAATGACGTTGCTGCCCATCGGCGATCCGCGCCTTGAGCAAACTGCGCAGCCCGGCCAGGCCGGTGCCATTGCCCAGCAGGATCATCGGTACCGGTTCGGCCGGCAGGTGGAAACCGCTGTTGCGCCGCACGCGCAAACTGATGGTGCCGCCCACCGGGGCGTGTTCGGTCAGCCAGCCGGAGCCGACGCCCAGGCTGCCGTCAGGATGCAGCTCCTGACGCACGATCAGTTCGAGGATGCCATCGGCGGCGATCGAGGCGATGGAGTATTCGCGCATGGCCAAGGGCACCAGCGCATCCACCAGCGCCTGGGCATGCAGGCCGACCAGGTGAGTTCTGTTTTCGGGCAGTTGTCGACTGGCTAGGGCTTGCTCCAGAGGTTGCGACAGGCCATCGAGCGCAACCGTGGCCCGACCGTCAATGCCCAGGCCATCGAGGAAATGTTCGATCGCCCACGGACAATTGCGCGGCAACACTTCCACCAGGTCACCGGCCAGCCAGCTGCTGGTGGTGGGGGCGGTGAGGCCGAGCAAGTAAACGCCCGAACCGCTGCTGTCAGGGTTGAGTAACTCACGGCGGGTCAGCGTCCAGTTGTCATAGCGGGGAGCTTGCCAGGCGTCCACGGGCGCCTGTCCGGTCAGCAGACCCAGTTGCTGCTGCCAGTGACGCAAGGCGTAAGGGTCGCCGCTGTCGACCTCCACCGGCGCGAACAGGGTCTTGCCGCCGTGCTGGCCCAGCCACGTGTGCAAGCGTCGGGCGAACCCGCAGAAGTGCTGATACTGCCGATCACCGAGGCCGAGCACGGCGTAGTTCAGGCTTTCCAGGCTCAACGTCCGGGCCAGCACTTTGCGTTCAAAACCCCGGGCGCTGTCCGGCGCTTCACCGTCGCCGAAGGTGCTGACCACGAACAACGCATTGCTGGAATCACGCAAGTCTTGCTCGCTGACGTCCGCCAGCGGCTGAACCTTCACCGGCAGCCCCGCAGCCTGCAATTGCCCGGCGGTCTGCCACGCCAGTTGCTCGGCAAAGCCGCTCTGGCTGGCGAAACCGATCAACCATTTGGGGGCATCGCTACCCGGTTGTGCGAGGCCTTTGCGGGCATCCTTGATTTGCTTTTTCTTGCGTCGGCGATCGAGGTACAACAACCAGCCAGTGACGAAAAACAGCGGCATCGTCAGCGCACTAATCGTCAGGATAATCCGCCCGATGATTCCGAAATAGCTGCCGACGTGCAGCGCGTAAATGCTGGTCAGCAGTTGCGCCTTGAGGCTCTTGTCGCTGTAGCGATCATGCCGCGCGACGATGCCGGTCGCCGGGTCCAGCGTGATCTGATTCAGTGCGCGGTCGTGAGGTGAGGTGTTCAACAGGTAGAACACGGTGGCCGGCTGCCCGGCCACGGGCGGCATACGGATGTTGTAGGCACTCAGTGCCGGGCCGGCAGCGCTGTAGATGCTGCTCCACATCACTGCGTAATCGGCGGTGGGCGCCGGGCCGCTCGGTGCAGGGCCGCGACCGCTGCGGACGCGCTCGTTCTGTGGTGAGT
Source organism: Pseudomonas sp. LBUM1666 (assembly GCF_059695775.1). Classification (NCBI taxonomy): domain Bacteria; kingdom Pseudomonadati; phylum Pseudomonadota; class Gammaproteobacteria; order Pseudomonadales; family Pseudomonadaceae; genus Pseudomonas; species Pseudomonas sp. LBUM1666. The sequence goes on from NZ_CP166789.1 coordinate 863,731, forward strand.
CGGAAAGCAATCGGGTCAGGCCCTTGTTGTACCACTCATAGGACCAGGACAACCCGGTGAGCGCTGCCAGGAGGTAAAACACCAGGCACCAGGTACCGGCCACCGAGTGCAAATCCCAGTTGAAGCTGCGGCCCTTTTTCTTCCAGTCGAGGGTCAGCCAGGCGCGCCAGCTTTTCCACTGACGCGGCCAGCGCAGGTAAAGACCGGACAGGCAGAAGAACACCAGGATCAGCGTGCACGCGCCGGTGATTTGCCGACCGCTATCGCCCATGGCGAGGAAGCGGTGCAGTTGCAGCATCAGGCCGAAAAAGTCCTGGCCGGTGGCGTCGCCCATGAACTCGGCGGTGTACGGGTCGAAGTAGCGCATTTCGCCGCGGCGCTCACCCGGTGGCGGGGTAAAGGACACCCGCGCGGCGATGCCGCTGTCGGTCTCGACCCAGAGCATCGCGACTTTCTTGCCGGATGCGCCCTCGATCTTCTCCACCAGCTCAACGGGCGGCAGGACGCCAGCGACCTGCTTCTCGACCTGCAGCACAGAGGGGTTCAGTGCGCGCAGGATTTCATCCTGAAACGACACCGTCGCCCCGGTGATGCCCATCAGGGCCAGGACCAGTCCGGCGCTGATGCCGAAAAACCAGTGCAACTGGAACAGGGTTTTCTTCAACACGTCGCTCGCCTTGTTCGTTCGGAAATAATCATCACGGCGCGCATTATGCCGTGGGTTGTCGAGAAACATTCTTTATTACGCACAAAAGCCCCGTTCACCTGGATGAACGGGGCCTTGGTCTTCACGCTTCTATCAGAAGTGGAAGTTGGCGCTCAGCAGGGCGGTACGACCCGCCGCCACGTGGGCGTAGTGGTTCTGCAGTATCTGATCGAAGTAACGCTTGTCGGTCAGGTTCTGCACGTTGAGTTGCAGGTCGACGTTCTTGGTCAGGCGATAGCTGGCCATCGCGTCGTAGCGCCAGTAGGACGGGATTTCCACCGAGTTGGCGACGTTACCGAACTGCGAGTCGACGAACGTGGTGCCGGCGCCGACGGTCAACTTGTCCGGCACCAGGTCGTAGGTCGACCAGAACGTGAAGTTGTTCCGTGGGGTGCTTGGCATGTGGTTGCCTTCATCGGCGGCGAGGGTGGTTTTGACCACTTCGCTTTCCATGTAGGTGTAGCCGCCGAAGACCCTCCAGTTACGGGTCAGCTTGCCGCTGTAGCTCAGTTCCACACCATTGACCTGCTGTTCGCCGTCCAGCACTTGCGTGGTGCCACCGTCCGGATCGTTGATACGCGCGTTGGTTTTTTCGGTGCGGAACAGTGCGGCGGTCAGCGACAGGTCGTCACCGAAGAAGTCCCACTTGGTGCCGATCTCGTAGTTGCGGTTCTTTTCCGGGTCCAGGTCGGTGTTGTTCGCCGCCAGTTCCAGGCCACCGTTGCCGCTGGTTTCACCGGACGGGTTGCTGGAGGTGGAATAGGCCGCATAGATGCTGCCGTTAGGCAACACGTTGTAGACCACGCCGATCTGGTAGTTGACCAGGTCGCTGGTGTTCTCACGGGAGAAGTCGTTCGCTGGAGCGGTGCTGCTAGCGTTGGCGTGGCCGCTGGATTGGACCTGGTAGTTGTCGTAACGCAGGCCCAGGTTCAGGGACCATTGTTCGTTGAACTTCAGCGTGTCGAACACGTAGGCCGCAGCGGTTTTGGTGTCGGTGTCGGTGAACGCGGCACTGTCGGTGATCGAGCCGTTCCAGTTATCCCCAGGCGTCGGGTTTTGCAGACTGGTGCAGTCGCCGGAGTTGAAGAGGGCGCGGTTGCAGCGGGTGCCGCTGGCGGTCGAGGTCAGGATGTACGGGCGGTTGTGGGTGTCTTGATAGGAAAACTCAAGACCGGTGACCAGGCTGTGCTCGATGGCGCCGGTGTTGAACCTGGCGCTCAGGTCGGTCTGGTTGATCCAGCCGCTGGACGTCGAGTTACGGCTTTTCGCGCCGCGATACACGCTGCCAAGCGCCGCGTTGCCCTTGCTGTCGTCCGGGTTGGTGACGATGTAGTCGAGCGTCGAACGGGACATGCGGAAGCTGTTCGAAACGGTCAGGTCATCATTCAGATCGTGTTCGATCGTGATGGTGCCGCTGTCATTACTGGTCTGGCGATAGTCGCGACTGGTGAGGCCGTAGAAGTTGTCGCGATCGACATGCACAGGTTTATCGACGTTGTACTTGCTGCGGTTGGGGCTCAAGGTCAATGGGAGGCCGTAGTCGGGCATGTCGTCGGTTTCGACGTGGTAGTAGCCGACGGTCAGGCGGGTGTCGGTACCCAGGCCGAACGCGAAGGAAGGTGCCACGCCCCAACGGCTGACGTCCACGGCATCACGGCCGGCGACGTTGGCTTCGTGCTTCATCAGGTTCAGGCGGAAGGCCGAGGTGTCGGTCATCTGCTGGTTCAGGTCGAGGGTGGTGCGCTTGGTCTGGTCCGAGCCCCAGGTGAAACCGCCGTTATAAGAATTGCCCAGTTTGGCGGTCTTGCTCACCAGGTTCAGGCTGCCACCGGTGGAACCGGCGCCGGTGAAGGCTGATCCCGGGCCCTTGCTGACTTCGATCGATTCTACGTTGAAGATCTCGCGGCTCTGGGAGGCCGGGTCGCGCATGCCGTCGATGAACACGTCGCTTTCCGCGTTGAAGCCGCGAATGATCGGGCGATCGCCGGCCGGGTTGCCGCCTTCACCGGCACCGAACGTGATACCCGGTGTGGTCCGCAGCGCGTCGACCAGGCTGGTGGCGCCCGTGTCGCGAATCACTTGTTGCGGAATCACGGTGACGCTTTTCGGCGTTTCACGCAGCGGCGCGGTGTATTTCTTGTTGGCCGAGGTATCAGTCTTGTAGGAGGTCTCGTCCTGGGCTTCGCCGGTGACAGCGGTAGCGCCCAGGGAAATCACGTTGCTCGGTGCTTTTTCCTCGGTCTGTTCAGCCGCGAAAGCCATGTGGCCCGCAGAGCTGGCAGTGATCGCCACGCCAATTGCAGACGCGAGCAAGCGCGGTGAACTGACCGGTAATTGTAATTGTTGGCGTGACATGAGAATTCCCCTCCCCAAGGATTTGAGGCCGCGGAATATAGGGTAAACAGGTATTTGTATCAATTGCGAAACGTTACTATTCGCGAGGAATTTACATTCTTTACAATTTACCCTTACGGTTTTTGGTGTTTCGTTCGTCATGGGGGGTTTTACACGGGCAATAAGAATCAATACCATTGCCGCCTCTTTGTCTTCAGGTGTCATCCCATGCTGCTGCACATTCCCGGCGTGTTCGCGAAAGAAGAAGTGCAGCGCATCCGCGAGGCCCTGGAGCAGGCAGATTGGGCTGACGGCAAGATCACCGCCGGCTACCAGTCGGCCAAAGCCAAGCACAATCTGCAGCTGCCTGAAGGTCATCCGCTGGCCAAGGAAGTCGGCGCGGCGATGCTGGAACGGCTGTGGAAACATCCGCTGTTCATGTCGGCGGCGTTACCGCACAAGGTTTTCCCCCCGTTGCTGAACTGTTACACGGCCGGCGGCAGTTTCGATTTTCACATCGACAACGCCGTGCGCCAGCCCAAGGGCAGCATCGAACGGGTGCGCACCGATTTGTCGGCCACTCTGTTTTTCAGCGAACCGGACGATTACGACGGCGGCGAACTGGAAATCCAGGACACCTTCGGCACCCAACGGGTGAAGTTACCGGCCGGCGATATGGTTCTGTACCCCGGCACCAGCCTGCACAAGGTCAACGCCGTGACGCGCGGCACTCGCTACGCCTCGTTCTTCTGGACCCAAAGCCTGGTCCGCGAAGACAGCCAGCGCGCCTTGCTGTTCGAGATGGACGGGGCGATCCAGCAGCTGACCCAAGACATGCCCGACCACCCTTCGCTGATTCGCCTCACTGGCACTTATCACAACCTGTTGCGTCGCTGGGTTGAGGTATGAGTTATCAACTGCGCCGCGAGGAAGTGCTCGACGGTGACCGGCTCAAAGCCATGCTGGAAGAAAGTCCTGCACGTGCCGCCCAGGCGATTCTGATCGCCGCCCGCGAAGGTGTACTCGATGCTCAGGCGTTGCTCGGGCAGATTCTGCTGGACGGGCAGGGTATCGAGCAGGATCAGCCGCTGGCCGTGCGCTGGTTCGAGATCGCCGCCCAGGGCGGACACTTGATGGCGCGCAACATGCTCGGTCGTTGTCATGAACATGGCTGGGGTTGCGTTGCCGATGCTTCGATGGCCGCAGGGCATTATCGTGTTGCCGCTGAAGCCGGACTGGATTGGGCGATGTACAACTACGCCAATCTGTTGGCCACTGGACGCGGGGTGATCGAGGATCAGGTGCAAGCACTGAATCTGTATCGGCTGGCAGCTGAATTGGGCCACGCGAAGTCGATGAACCTGCTGGGGCGTTATCTGGAAGAGGGGCGGTTTTGCCCGGCAGATCCGCAAGCTGCCCGTGACTGGTATCGACGCTCGGCGGTCGGCGGGGATTTTCGTGGGCAGTTCAGTTATGCAGCGGTGTTGGCGGATGAGGAAAACATCGACGAAGCCTTGGTCTGGCTGCGTAAGGCCCTAGACGGCGGGAATCTGAACTTTTTGCGCGTGGCGAGCAAAGCACTGCTTAACGCAGATAATCTACAAATTCGGGAAATGGCAACCCTCTATCATCAACTCGTCGTTCAGATGAGCGATGAACGGAGCGTATCAGGGGTTGTTGAGTTGGTTTAAATCACTATGATTGAAAACTAATCAAATCTCGTCAAATTGCTTCCTGGAGACTAAATCATGGCTGCAACCAAAGTCCTGACTGCCCATGTACCCATGGAGCTTGCTGATAAAGTCGATCAGATGGCTGCGAGGATGGAGCGCTCACGGGGCTGGATCGTGAAGCAGGCGCTTGCCGACTGGGTAGATCTGGAAGAAGAACGAAGCCGACTTACCCGCGAGGCAATGGCTGACGTTGATGCTGGGCGGGTGATCGATCATCAGTCTGTCCAGGCTTGGGCAGACAGTTTGAGTACCGATAAGCCGTTGCCGGTACCTTACTGATGGAGTTGAAGTGGACGAGCAAAGCGTTATCGGATCTCGCACGACTTTTTGAGTTTCTTGCGGTGGTCAATCGTCCTGCGGCAGCGCGTACTGTGCAATCTCTCACTCAGGCCCCCACATCCTTGCTCAGCAATCCGCGAATCGGAGAGCGAGTCGACGAGTTCGCGCCGCGAGATGTGCGACGACTTTTGGTCGGTCATTATGAGATGCGGTATGAGATTCAAGGCTCCACGCTCTACATCCTTCGTCTGTGGCATGTACGAGAAGACCGATAACAGCTGCCCCGACAGCCTGGAACGTCAGACACAAAAAAGCCCATGACACGTCATGGGCTTTTTGATTTCTGCGTGCAGTTTTACACGTAAAACGACTTCAGCGGCGGGAAGCCATTGAACTCTACCGCGCTGTAACTGGTGGTATACGCACCGGTCGACAACCAGTACAAACGATCACCAATCGCCAGGTTCAGCGGTAAACCGTACTTGTAGTTTTCGTACATGATGTCGGCGCTGTCGCAGGTCGGGCCGGCGATGACCACTTCTTCCATCTCGCCTTTCTTCTCGGTCCAGATCGGGAACTTGATGGCTTCGTCCATGGTTTCGATCAGGCCGGAGAACTTGCCCACATCCGTGTACACCCATCGCTCTACCGCGGTACGGGATTTACGGGCGACCAGCACCACTTCGCTGACCAGGATGCCGGCGTTGGCGATCAACGAACGGCCTGGTTCCAGGATGATTTCCGGCAGTTCGTCACCGAAGTCTTCCTTGAGGAAACGGATGATTTCTTCAGCGTAGGTTTCCAGGCTGTTGGTGCGGGTGATGTAGTTGGCCGGGAAGCCACCGCCCATGTTGATCAGCTTCAGGTGAATGCCGTCTTCTTCTTTCAGGCGTTCGAAGATCACTTTGACCTTGGCAATCGCCGCGTCCCAGACGCTGATGTCGCGCTGTTGCGAGCCGACGTGGAACGAGATGCCGTACGGCACCAGGCCCAGGTCGCGAGCGAGGATCAGCAGGTCCATGGCCATGTCGGTCTGGCAGCCGAATTTGCGCGACAAAGGCCAGTCAGCGGTGGTCGAGCCTTCGGTGAGGATGCGCACGTAGACTTTCGAGCCCGGCGCTGCCTTGGCGATGTTGCGCAGGTCGGCTTCGGAGTCGGTGGCATACAGACGCACGCCCTTCTCGTAGAAGTAACGAATGTCTTTGGATTTCTTGATGGTGTTGCCGTAGCTGATGCGATCCGGGCCGACGCCCTGGTTCATCACTTTGTCGAGCTCGTAGATCGAAGCGATGTCGAAGTTCGAGCCTTTCTCTTTGAGCAGGTCGATGATTTCGACGGCCGGGTTGGCCTTGACCGCGTAGTAGACCTTGGCGAAATCGAAACCGGCGCGCAGGTCGTCATAGGCCTGGCTGATCATCGCGGTGTCGATCACCACGAACGGGGTTTCTTGTTTGTCGGCGAAGGCCTTCATTTTGTTGAAGGTATCGCGCGCGAAATAGTCTTCGACGTTGATCGACATGCTGGGAACTCCTACTGGCAAACTGAAATTAACAATGGGTGCAAATGAACGTCCTCCGTATCCCCACTTTGGTTCGCCTACTTCCCAAGGCATGTCGCCGAAAGCAAAAAGGCCATGGGAAGCGGTGCTTTCCCTTGGCCTTGCTGTCTCGTCGTCAGTACTTGAGCCGGATGGATCGTTTCCAGCATGGACGTTCGGCGCGAACTTTAGGGCGTGAGGCGCTTGAGATCAACAAAAAATGTCGCGTTTTTGCACGCATCCGTCGTGCGGTCCCGGACAGCTACTGATGTAACCGACCTGCATGACAGTGTGATGTTCCCTTCAATGATCGTTCCCACGCAGAGTGGGAACGATCAGTAGGAGGCGTCAGGCCGTTGCGGCCTGTTCAGCCACTTCAGCAGGCGAAACAATACTGGTCTTGCCCCCACGGGACTTGCCGGAGCTCAAATACTCGGCAATCGATTCCTGAGTCACTTCACCCAGGAACACCCGATCCGCATCCATCACCGGCAACCACGAGCGGTTGAACTCGTACATGCGCGACAGCAGGATGCGCAAATGTTCGTCATAAACGGCGGTGGCGTTGAACTCGCGCAGGTATTGCGCGCAAGTACCGGTCTGACGGTGCAGGTCGCGACGTCGTACATAGCCGAGCGCCTTGTTCTCACCATCAGTGACCACCACATAACGACGGTCCAGTTCGTCCATCAACTCCAGGGCCTCGGCCACCGGGGTTTCCGGGCTCACCGACGGCGCGTTGTCCGCTGCATCTTCGGCTTTCACCAACAACAGACGCTTGAGGGTGCTGTCCTGGCCGACGAAGTTGCTGACAAAGTCATCTGCCGGGTGCGCAAGCAAGGTGTCCGGATGGTCGATCTGCAACAGCTTGCCCGCACGGAAAATCGCGATCTTATCGCCCAGCTTGATGGCTTCGTCGATGTCGTGGCTGACCATGATCACGGTCTTGTTCAGCGCGCGCTGCATTTCGAAGAACTCGTTCTGGATCATCTCGCGGTTGATCGGGTCGACCGCGCCGAACGGCTCATCCATCAGCAACAACGGCGCATCCGCCGCCAACGCACGAATCACGCCGATCCGCTGCTGTTGACCACCGGACAATTCACGCGGGTAGCGAGTCAGGTATTGCTTGGGTTCAAGCTTGATCATGCTCATTAATTCGCGGGCGCGATCGTGGCATTTCTGTTTGTCCCAGCCCAGCAGGCGCGGGACGATGGTGATGTTTTCCTCGATGGTCATGTTCGGGAACAGACCGATCTGCTGGATCACATAACCGATGTTGCGGCGCAGGGTCACGGCGTCGAGGTCGGTGGTGTCTTCGCCGTTGATCAGGATCTTGCCGGAGGTCGGCTTGATCAGGCGGTTGATCATTTTCAGCGTGGTGCTTTTGCCGCAACCCGATGGCCCGAGGAACACACAGATCTCGCCTTCATTGACGGTCAGGCTTACCGAGTCCACGGCTTTCACATCTTTGCCGTTGCTTTGGAAGGTCTTGCTGAGGTTTTGAAGTTCGATCATTTCAGGAGTCCTTTTGGAGTCAGCGTGCGTTGCAGCCATTGCAGAAGCAGGTCGGCGAAGATGGCCAGGAGACTGACCAGCACGGCGCCGACGATCAGCATCGACATGTCGCTGCGGCTGATTGAAGCGAGAATAAGTACACCGAGGCCACCGGCGCCGATGGTGGCGGCGATGGTCATGACACCAATGTTCATGACCACGGCGGTGCGCACACCGGCGAGGATCACCGGCACCGCGATCGGCAGCTCGACCATGCGCAGGCGCTGGCCGAAGGTCATGCCGATGCCGCGGGCGGCTTCGCGGATGCCGGGGTCGACGCCGGTCAGGGCGAGGTAGGTGTTACGCATGATCGGCAGCAGCGAGTACAGAAACACCGCGGTGATCGCCGGCATCGGGCCCAGGCCCTGGCCAAATTTGGAGTAGAACGGCAGCAGCAGGCCGAACAGTGCAATCGACGGCACCGTCAGCAGCACCGTGGCGCTGGCTTGCAAAGGGCCGGCGAGTGTCGGGAAGCGTGTCATCAGTATGCCCAGCGGCACGCCGACCAGAATCGCCAGGGTCACGGCAATGCCGACCAGGGTGATGTGCTGCCCGGTCAGTTGCAGGACCAACGGCCAGTCGAGATGGGAAAAGGCGTTCAGAAATTCCATGTCTTTTCCTCCTTATTTGATTGGATGCTGGCGCAGGAAATCGGCGGCAACGGATGAAGGGCTTTCGTGATCGACATCGACCCGCGCGTTGAGCTGGCGCATGGTGACGTCGTCGAACAGTTCGGCCAGCGGCTTGAGTTCTTCGGCGAGTTTCGGATGGGCGTCGAGATAGACCTGACGCACTACAGGCGCTGCGGTGTAGTCCGGGAAGTAATGCTTGTCGTCTTCCAGCAGTTTCAGCTTGAAGGCGTTCAAACGACCGTCCGTGGTGTAGACCAGACCGGCAAACACCTGACCATTGCGCAGGGCGGTGTAGACCAGCCCGGCGTCCATCTGGCGGATGTTTTTGCGGTTCAGGTTCATGCCGTAGAGGTTCACCATGCCGTCCAGACCATCGGAGCGGTTGGCGAACTCGGTGTCCAGCGCCACCAGGTGATTGGTCTTCGCCTCAGCCTGCAGCACCGTGTTCAGCTCGCTGATGGTGTTGATCTGCGGATACGCCTTTGCGGTGTTTTCCGGCAGGGCCAGGGCGTAGGTGTTGCTGAACTTCGACGGGGTGAGCCAGACCAGGCCTTTTTTCGCGTCGAGTTCTTTCACCTTGGCGTAGGACTGAGCGCTGTCGAGCTTGTCAGTGATGTGGTTGTAAGCCACCAGCGACACGCCGGTGTATTCCCACATCAAATCCAGCTGACCACTTTCGTGGGCGCTACGGGCCAGGGTGCTGCCCAGACCGCCGGTCACCTGGGTGTCGTAACCCTTGGTGTTCAGGTACTGGGACGTGATTTCCGCGAGCAGGGTTTGTTCGGTGAACACCCGGGCGCCGATGCGGATCACCGGTTTTTCTGCGGCTTGGGCGATTCCTGCGAACAGCAGGGCGCAGCCTAAAAATAAGCATACTTTTTTCATGAATATTCCTTTGCCGAGGCTTAAGACGGGCGGAGGCCGCGTTCGAGCCAGAGGCGGCTGGCGAGTGTCACCAGACCGTCGAGCAGCAAGGCCAGCAGGGCGGTGCAGGCCGCGCCGAGCAGCAGTTGCGGCTGATTGTTCAGGGCGATGCCAGGGAAAATCAGGCTGCCCAGACTGTTGGCGCCGATCAGGAACGCCAGCGGTGCTGTACCGACGTTGATCGCCAGCGCCACGCGCACGCCACCGATGATGATCGGCACGGCGTTTGGCAGTTCGACCCGCCACAACACCTGAGTCGGTGTCATGCCGATGCCGACGGCCGCTTCCTTGAGCGATCCCTGGACGTTTTTCAGGCCTTCATAGGTGTTGCGCACAATCGGCAACAACGAGGCGAGGAACAGGGCGAAAATCGCAGGGCCGCTGCCGATGCCGAGGATCCCCAGGGCGATGGCCAGTACGGCAAGAGGCGGCACGGTGTTGCCGATGTTGAAGATCTGCATGAAGCGTTCAGCGCGGCCCACCATGGTCGGGCGGCTGAGGAAGATACCGGCGGGTATGCCCACAACAAGGGCGGCTAGCATGGAAGCGAGGACGAGAATCAAATGGGCTTGCAGGTAAAACAACAAATCGTCGCGGTAATGTTCGATCGTGTTGATGCCAATCCAGTGGACCAGCAGGGCCAGAAGGGCGACGACAACCGCACCTCCTATCAGCCCTTTGCCATAGCGAATAGCCACAGGCAGACTCCTTTTTCTTTGTCGGCGAACGCAGTCCCGTGGGGCATGCCATTCCTGGCTGCCGGGATTATCAACGTTCGCGAGAAGCAGCTCTTCATGCTGATAAAACCGCATGAGATCGAGCCATAAGCGCAGCCTCGTCAGGCTAACTTGCAGGTTTTTCAAACCCTGCTACGAGAGCTGTAACAGGGGAGTGGACGCCTCCACCTTTTAAAAGGTTCCATAATTAACAGCATTTAGCCACCCTTGATCACCCTTCGGGCCCGTCAATTGCCATTGGCGACAGGGCGAGCGGTGGTCCGTAAGGCTCGGTTTGCGCTATACTCGCCGCCCTTTTTTGAATCACCTGCCAGGCGATTTCCCATGACCAAACAGGCCGCCGAAGTCGCGAAACGCCGCACTTTCGCCATTATTTCCCACCCCGATGCCGGTAAAACCACCATCACCGAGAAGCTCTTGCTGATGGGCAAGGCGATTGCGATTGCTGGCACGGTGAAATCTCGCAAATCCGACCGCCATGCCACCTCCGACTGGATGGAAATGGAAAAACAACGGGGAATTTCCATTACCACGTCGGTCATGCAGTTCCCGTATCGCGACCACATGATCAACCTGCTCGACACCCCGGGCCACGAAGACTTCTCCGAAGATACCTACCGCACCCTGACGGCGGTTGACTCTGCATTGATGGTTCTCGACGGCGGTAAGGGTGTAGAGCCACGAACCATCGCGCTGATGGACGTCTGCCGTCTGCGTGACACGCCGATTGTCAGCTTTATCAACAAACTCGACCGTGACATCCGCGACCCGATCGAACTGCTCGACGAAATCGAAGCGGTCCTGAAGATCAAGGCGGCGCCGATCACCTGGCCGATCGGTTGCTACCGCGATTTCAAGGGCGTTTATCACCTCGCCGACGACTACATCATCGTGTACACCGCTGGCCACGGCCACGAGCGCACCGATGTGAAAATCATCGAGAAGCTCGACTCCGATGAAGCCCGCGCACACTTGGGCGACGAGTACGATCGCTTCGTCGATCAGTTGGAACTGGTGCAGGGCGCCTGTCACGAATTCAATCAACAGGAATTCCTCGACGGCCAACTGACCCCGGTGTTCTTCGGTACTGCACTGGGCAACTTCGGTGTCGATCACGTGCTCGACGCCGTGGTCAACTGGGCGCCGAAACCCCTGGCCCGTGTCGCCAACGAACGTACCGTGGAACCGGTTGAAGAGAAATTCGCCGGCTTCGTGTTCAAGATCCAGGCGAACATGGACCCCAAACACCGCGACCGTATCGCCTTCATGCGTATCTGCTCCGGCAAGTACGAAAAAGGCATGAAGATGCGCCACGTGCGCACCGGCAAAGACGTGCGGATCGGCGATGCGCTGACCTTCTTCTCCTCCGAGCGTGAGCAACTGGAAGAAGCGTTTGCCGGCGACATCATCGGCTTGCACAACCACGGCACCATCCAGATCGGCGACACCTTTACCGAAGGCGAAGTCCTGGGCTTCACCGGTATCCCGCACTTTGCCCCGGAACTGTTCCGTCGCGTGCGCCTGCGCGATCCGCTGAAATCCAAGCAACTGCGTCAGGGTCTGCAGCAACTGGCGGAAGAGGGCGCGACCCAAGTGTTCTTCCCGACGCGCAGCAACGACATCATCCTCGGCGCTGTCGGTGTGCTGCAGTTCGATGTGGTCGCCAGTCGTTTGAAAGAGGAATACAAGGTCGAGTGCTCTTATGAGCCGATTACGGTCTATTCCGCGCGCTGGATCGATTGCAGCGATAAGAAGAAGCTCGAAGAATTCCAGGTCAAGGCTGTGGAAAACCTCGCCATCGATGGCGGCGGTCACCTGACCTACCTGGCCCCGACGCGGGTGAACCTGGCTCTGATGGAAGAGCGCTGGCCGGACGTGAAATTCCGTGCGACGCGTGAGCATCATTAAGCGCTGAGCTGAGAAACCGGAAACCCCGATGCGTGAGCCTCGGGTTTTTTTTGTGCCCGACGCAAGCCCCTGTGGGAGCGAGCAAGCTCGCTCCCACAGGGGCTTCGTCAGTCTCGAAATAACCATTCGTCCTAACCCCTATTCAAAACCAATCTCCCCACAAACGGCATTCCGTCCATTCGTTAGCGTCCTATCTGGAGAACCTGGCTGATCGGAACTAAATTTCACTTGGCGCCAGTCAGGCACTTCAGTTTCACCTGCGAAAGGATGGAATCGGCTATGAACAGGTTGCTACGCGTTGTATTGCTATTGAAGGTGTTGGTGATGCTGTCTCTCGGCAGTACGGCGGCCTTGGCCGAGTGTGAGGATCACGATACGCAGGCGTTGAGCGGGCAGGGTGGGCACGGCGAACTGATGATCGCCCAATCCGAATCGGAGCCCGGTAATCAGGGGCAGGGCGGCAGCGCAGACGATGACGACTCGACCACCGATGAACCGGACACCGACGAAGATGAAGGGGCTTAAATGACAGCCAAAAGAAAACCCCTTCTGCCGGACTGATGCGCAGCCCGGGCAGAAGAGGTTCGGTTAACTCTACAAAAGCGCGCCTCAGTGACACAGGCGCGTTTTTTTATGCCGCGCCGTCGAGAAAAACTGCTCGGCGTAGTGGCAAGCCACCTGGCGGCTGTCGAGCAGGCGCAGGGCCGGCTCTTCGGTGCTGCAGCGCTCGGTCGCGTATGGGCAGCGCTTGTGGAACGCACAGCCGGACGGCGGGTTCAGCGGGTTGGGCAATTCGCCGACGATCTTGATTTTCGGCTTGTTCGGATCCGGGTGAATGGTCGGGGTGGCCGACAGCAGCGCCTGGGTGTACGGGTGCAGAGGACGCTCGTAGATGTCGTTCTTCGGGCCCATTTCCACAGATCCGCTGGCGCTGACCGCCAGAGAACATGTGCGGATAACGCTGGTGGTGCTCAGGACGCAAACCGATCTGCTTCATCATCGCCTGAACTTTTCACGGCGTTCGGCCGCAGAAAACTTGGTGTCTATCAGCAAGGGTTCGGCCAGTTGATCGCCGATTTTCTGCTGTGGGTTGAGCGAGGTGTAAGACATTACTTATTAATACACTGACTAGGATGCGGACAGGGAGTTGATCCATATACCGATATAACAGCCGTAATGCTAATGACAAAAACAACTATTAAACTGTCATTTCTAACAGGTTATATTTCTGCATTTGTACTGTGTAATTTGACCCTGATCAAACGTCACTCGCAGACAGCACATTAACTATGCAGGAGCATCATTATGTCAGTGCACAACGAGTCACCACACCGTCAGTTCTCAGACCCGAAGACAAGTTCAAGTAAGGCCACTGGGACGCTGACCGGCACAATTACCAACCTTGCTAACGGGACTACATACCCAGCGCTGGCTAATTTTTATCGACGATTTGGTGGGACTTCTCGTTATCCTGGTATAGATATATCGGGTTTCGATCCTGAAGGAATTGGGGAGTCTTTCCAGATTTCTGTACAATTCGATACTGCCGAACCACCTTCCGGAACCTACACGGTGGGCAGTCCTGGCTGGGGAGGGTGTTCGTACTCTCGGTGGCCAGACGAAGAGTTTTTGTTTGCGGCGTCGGGAAAATTACAGCTGTTAAACTTTGAAAGTTCGAGCCATCTCGAGGGTGAGCTTATATTTGATACTAGAGTCGGTTCTGAAGGACGGCAGTATAGGGTTAATGTGAAATTCAATATTATTGGGTGGTAGCGTTGCGTGCCGCTGTTTATGGCGAAATAGTTAATAAAAATGAGGGGCATTAAAGTTGATGCCTTTCACTTACCGGCTGGTCGATCCCTTATGAAGAAACCCCCTCCTCCCGGTCTGATGCGCAGCCCGGGAAGAAGAGGTTCGGTTAACTCTACAAAAGCGCGCCTCAGTGACACAGGCGCGTTTTTTTATGCCGCGCCGTCGAGGAATTGCTCGGCGTAGTGGCAAGCCACCTGACGGCTGTCGAGCAGACGCAGTGCCGGCTCTTCAGTGCTGCAACGCTCGGTCGCGTACGGGCAGCGCTTGTGGAACGCGCAGCCGGACGGCGGGTTCAGCGGGTTGGGCAATTCGCCGACGATCTTGATTTTCGGCTTGTTCGGATCCGGGTGAATGGTCGGGGTGGCCGACAGCAACGCCTGGGTGTACGGGTGCAGAGGACGCTCGTAGATGTCGTTCTTCGGGCCCATTTCCACCGGGCGGCCGAGGTACATCACCATCACGTCATCGGCGACGTGTTGCACCACCGCCAGGTTGTGAGAGATGAACACGTACGCGGTGTTGAACTCTTGCTGCAAGTCCATGAACAGGTTCAGCACCTGCGCCTGAATCGACACGTCCAGCGCCGAAGTCGGTTCGTCCGCCACCAGCACTTTCGGTTGCAGCATCATTGCGCGAGCGAGGGCGATCCGCTGGCGCTGGCCGCCGGAGAACATGTGCGGATAACGCTGGTAGTGCTCGGGACGCAAGCCCACTTGCTTCATCATCGCCTGAACTTTCTCGCGACGTTCGGCCGCGCTCAGGCTGGTGTTGATCAGCAATGGCTCGGCCAGTTGATCACCGACTTTCTGCCGTGGGTTCAACGACGCGTAAGGGCTCTGGAACACCATCTGCACGTCTTTGCGCAGTTGCTTGCGCTGAGCCTTGTCGGCGCCGGTGACTTCCTGCCCGGCGATTTTCAAGGAGCCGGAGGACGGCTCTTCGATCAGGGTCAGGGCACGGGCCAGGGTGGATTTTCCGCAACCCGATTCGCCGACGACAGCGAGGGTCTTGCCGGCTTCCAGTTCGAACGACACACCGTTCAGGGCGCGCACGGTCGCATGGCCCTTGAACAGGCCGCGGGACACTTCGTAGTGACGGGTCAGGTCGCGGGCGGTAAGTACGACGGCCATTACGCCACCTCCTGATTCAGCGGGTAGAAGCAGCGGGCGAGGCTGTTGCTTTTCGGGTCAAGGGTCGGACGCTGCACGCGGCAGTTGTCCTGCACGTACGGGCAACGCGGCGACAGCAGGCAACCCTGCGGACGGTCATAACGACCGGGAACGATGCCCGGCAGCGTGGCCAGGCGGGTGGCGCCCAGGCTGTGTTCCGGAATCGCCTTGAGCAGCGCTTCGCTGTACGGGTGTGCCGGAATGTCGAACAGCTGGGGCACTTGACCGACTTCGACCGCTTGCCCGGCGTACATCACGCACACGCGCTGGGCGGTTTCGGCCACGACCGCTAGGTCGTGAGTGATCAGCACCAGGCCCATGTTCTGCTCTTTCTGCAACGCCAGCAGCAGGTCCATGATCTGCGCCTGGATCGTTACGTCCAGGGCAGTGGTCGGTTCGTCGGCGATCAGCAATTTCGGTTCGCCGGCAATCGCCATGGCGATCGCGACACGCTGGCTCATACCGCCGGACAGTTGATGCGGATAGGCATCCATACGGCTGGCGGCGCCCGGGATTTCAACTTTTTCCAGCAACTCGATAGCGCGTGCGCGGGCTTGCTTGCCGGACATTTTCAGGTGCAGGCGCAGCACTTCTTCGATCTGGAAACCGACGGTGTAGCTCGGGTTCAGCGCGGTCATCGGGTCCTGGAAGACCATGGCCAGGTCTTTGCCGACAATCTGCCGACGCTGACGGTTGCTCAGTTTGAGCATGTTCTTGCCGTCGAAATTCAGCGCGTCGGCGGTGACGATCCCCGGATGTTCGATCAGGCCCATCAGCGCCATCATGGTCACGGACTTGCCGGAACCCGATTCGCCAACGATGGCCAGAACTTCGCCCTTGTCCACGGTAATGTCGAGACCGTCGACCACCGGAACAGCGTTCTTGTCGCCGAAGCGAACGTTGAGATTCTTGATTTCTAACAGTGACATTTGAATCTCCTCAGGCGGCGTTCTTGAGTTTCGGGTCCAGCGCATCGCGCAGGCCGTCGCCCATCAAGTTGATTGCCAGCACGCTGAGCAAAATGGTCAAACCAGGCAGACTTACCACCCACCAGGCGCGTTCGATGTAGTCGCGAGCCGAAGCCAGCATGGTGCCCCACTCAGGGGTTGGCGGTTGTACGCCAAGGCCGAGGAAGCCCAGTGCTGCGGCATCGAGAATCGCCGAAGAGAAACTCAAGGTGGCCTGAACGATCAGTGGCGCCATGCAGTTAGGCAGCACGGTGACGAACATCAGGCGTGGCAGACCGGCACCGGCCAGGCGCGCGGCGGTCACGTAGTCGCGGTTCAATTCGCCCATCACCGCGGCGCGGGTCAGACGAACATAGGACGGCAACGAAACCACGGCGATGGCAATAATGGTGTTGATCAGGCCAGGGCCGAGGATGGCGACAATCGCCACTGCCAGCAGCAGGGACGGCAGGGCCAGCATGATGTCCATCAGACGCATGATGGTCGGGCCGAGCAAGCGCGGGAAGAACCCGGCGAACAGACCCAAAAGGATGCCCGGAATCAGCGACATCACCACCGACGACAAGCCGATCAGCAGGGACAGGCGCGAACCGTGGATCAGCCGCGACAGCAGGTCGCGACCCAGTTCATCGGTGCCGAGCAGGAACTGGATTTGCCCACCTTCCAGCCAGGACGGCGGGGTCAGCAGGAAGTCGCGGTACTGCTCGCTCGGGTTATGCGGCGCGACCCAAGGGGCGAACAGGGCGCAGAAAATCACCAGCAGCATGAACATCAGGCCGGCGACGGCGCCTTTGTTCTTGGAGAACGCTTGCCAGAATTCTTTGTACGGGGACGGATACAGCAGGCTTTGATCGACTGCTACCGCTGGAATTGAAGTGGTCATGGTCATAATGATCTCAGCGCTGGTGACGAATGCGTGGGTTGGCAAAGCCGTAGAGGATGTCCACCACGAAGTTGACCAGAATCACCAGGCAGGCGATTAACAGGATGCCGTTTTGCACCACGGGATAGTCCCGTGCGCCAATGGCTTCGATCAGCCATTTGCCGATGCCGGGCCAGGAGAAGATGGTTTCGGTCAGGACCGCACCGGCCAGCAATGTGCCGACTTGCAGGCCGACCACGGTCAATACCGGAATCAGCGCGTTACGCAGACCGTGAACGAACACCACGCGCGACGGCGACAGGCCTTTGGCGCGGGCGGTACGGATGTAGTCTTCACGCAGCACTTCGAGCATCGAAGAGCGGGTCATCCGCGCGATCACCGCCAGCGGAATGGTGCCGAGCACAATGGCCGGCAGAATCAGGTGATGCAGCGCATCGAAGAACGCACCGACGTCATCGGCCAGCAGCGTGTCGATAAGCATGAAGCCGGTGCGCGGCTCGATGTCATAGAGCAGGTCGATCCGCCCGGACACCGGGGTCCAGCCCAGGGACACCGAGAAGAACATGATCAGGATCAGGCCCCACCAGAAGATCGGCATCGAGTATCCCGCCAGGGAGATGCCCATCACCCCGTGGTCGAACAGGGATCCTCGCTTGAGTGCCGCGATCACCCCGGCCAGCAGGCCCAGGATGCCAGCGAACAACAGGGCGGCCATGGACAGTTCCAGGGTCGCGGGGAATAGAGAGCTGAACTCGGTCCAGACACTTTCACGGGTACGCAGGGATTCGCCAAGGTCGCCGTGGGCCAACTTGCCGATGTAGTCCAGGTACTGGGCATACAGCGGTTTGTTCAGGCCAAGGCGTTCCATTGCCTGAGCGTGCATTTCGGGGTCGACCCGACGTTCGCCCATCATCACTTCCACGGGGTCGCCAGGAATCATGCGAATCAACGCGAAAGTCAGCAAGGTGATGCCGAAGAATGTGGGGATCAATAACCCCAATCGGCGGGCAATAAAACTAAACATCTTGTGTGGTACCTCATCAGCCGGTTAGGCGTGCCCGGCATTCCTGGGTCAGGAATGCCGGTAGTTTCTTATCTACTTCACCTGAGTGGTGGCGAAGTTGTTAGTCGTCAAAGGGCTCTGGTGGAAACCCTCGACGTTTTTACGCATGGCGGTGAACATTTTCGGATAAGCCATTGGAATCCACGGCTGGTCTTTGTCGAAAACGTCCAGCGCTTGTTCATAAATTGCCGCCCGTGCAGCCGGTTCAGTGCCGCCGCGGGCCTTGTCGATCAATGCTTGAAACTCCTTGTTGCACCAGCGGGCGTAGTTTTCGCCGTTTTGTGCTGCGTCGCAACTCAGGTT
The DNA here is from genome assembly GCF_059695775.1 of Pseudomonas sp. LBUM1666. Taxonomy (NCBI): domain Bacteria; kingdom Pseudomonadati; phylum Pseudomonadota; class Gammaproteobacteria; order Pseudomonadales; family Pseudomonadaceae; genus Pseudomonas; species Pseudomonas sp. LBUM1666. The sequence goes on from NZ_CP166789.1 coordinate 882,276, forward strand.
TGGCGTCAGGAAGTTATCCGGGTCGCCGTTGTCGCCGGCCCAGCCTGCCGACACCATGTCGTGTTCGCCATTCTTGGCGCGTTTGAGCATTTCGCCCCATTCCATGACGCGGATGTCGAGCTTGAGCCCGATCTGTGCCAGGTCCGATTGCATCATTTGCGCACCGAGCAGCGGATTAGGGTTGGTCGGGCCGCCGCCGTTGCGAGTGAACAGGGTGATCACAGTGCCTTCCGGTACCCCGGCTTCCTTGAGCAGTTCGCGGGCCTTGGCGAGGTCACGCGGCGGATTTTTCAGGTTGTCGTTAAAGCCTAGCAGGGTCGGTGGATAAGGCCCGGTGCCGATCACCGCGTTGCCTTTGCCATACAGGCTGTTGACGTAGGTCTGCTTGTCGAAAGCGATGTTGATCGCTTGACGCACGCGTACGTCGCTCATGTATTTGCGAGTGGTATTCATCGCGGTGTAGCTGGTGGTCATCGCGGCCAGCTCATCGACCTTCAGGTTCGGGTCGGCCTTGATGCTCGGGACGTCATCGGGTTTAGGGTACAGCGCGATCTGGCACTCGTTGGCCTTGAGCTTTTGCAGGCGCACGTTGTTGTCGGTGGTGATCGCGAATATCAGTGTGTCGGCCGGCGGCTTGCCGCGGAAGTACTCAGGGTTGGCCTTGAAGCGTACCTGCGCGTCTTTGTTATAGCGGGTGAAAATAAACGGGCCCGTGCCGATCGGCTTGCTGTTGAGGTCGGCCGTTTTGTCGGCCTTGAGCAGTTGATCGGCATATTCGGCGGAGTAGATCGCCGAAAACGGCATGGCGATGTCGGCCAGGAACGGTGCTTCACGACGCGTGAGGGTGAACACGATGGTGTTGTCGTCGGTTTTTTCGACGCTTTTGAGCAGGTCCTTGAAGCCCATGCTTTCAAAGTACGGGAAGCCCACGCTCGACTTGTTGTGCCACGGGTGTTTCGGGTCCAGCTGACGCTGGAAGCTCCAAAGCACATCGTCGGCGTTCAAGTCGCGGGTCGGCTTGAAGTAATCGGTGGTGTGAAACTTGATGCCTTTACGCAGGTGAAAGGTGTAGCTCAGGCCGTCCTCGCTGATTTCCCAGGACTGCGCCAGTGCAGGAACCACTTCAGTGGTACCGGGCTTGAAATCCACCAGGCGATTGAACACTGTTTCGGCCACTGCATCGGCCGTGACTGCAGTTGTGTACTGAACGATATCGAAACCTTCCGGACTGGCTTCGGAGCAAACCACCAAGGGTTTGGCCGAGGCGCCAACAGCGGCACTCAGCAACGCGGCCGCGATGGCCGCACGTAGGGGAAGCATTTTCATTAAAGAACCCTCTGCAATCGGTTAGAAGGACAAAAGCCGAACGGCTGATTCGTCACTGAATCAGCCGTTCGGCAGGTGCATTACAGAATGTTGAACGGGATGGTGGTCACGAGACGGAACTCGTTGATCTTGCCGTCGAGTTGATTTCGGCTGGAACGGTGCTGGGTGTAGGTCGCGCGAATTGCGGTCGCTTTCAGTGGGCCACTTTGAACGGCGTAGGAAGTTCCAACACCCGTTTCATAGTGGTTCTCGTCGTCCAGGCCTTTCACGTCATAGGCGGTGCCGGTGTAGTGAGTACCGTCAATGCCCCAGCCGCGAGCGCGGTAGACGTTGAACTTCAGGCCAGGTACGCCGTACTCGGCCATGTTGATGCCGTAGGCAACCTGGAAGGACTTCTCGTTCGGGCCGTTGAAGTCGGACAACAGGGAGTTGGCCAGGTAAATGCCGTTGGTTTCGTGCAGGTAGTCGAAGTACTCGTTACCGTTAACTTCCTGGTACGAGAAGGTGAGGCTGTGAGCCTGATGAGTCAGGCCCAGCGACAGGGAGTAGGTGTCGTTGTCGATCTCCCCCATCTTCTTTTTGCCTTCATCGACGGTTTTGTAGTAGTTCAGGCCGGTGGTCAGGCTCAGCACCGAGCTGTCGCCCAGTTCATGAGTTGCGCCGAAGTAGTACTGGTTCCAGAAGTCTTCGACGTTGGCAGCATAAAGGCTGGTTTTCAGGCTTTTCAGCGGCTGGTAGTTCAGGCCGGCAGTGTGGACGTGATCAGTTTCAGCGGTGTTGTCGGTGTACTCGGAACGGAATTTCGACAGGCTCTGCTCGGTACGTGGCGATACGCGGTCGAAAGTGCCGAGGTCGAACGACAGATTGTCGAATTCTTCGCTGTGCAAACTCACACCTTCGAAGCTCGAAGGCAGCGGACGGTTGCCGATCACGTCGACAATCGGCGTGCTGAAATTCTGGCGGCCGGCTGTCAGGGTGGTGTTGGAGATACGGGCCTTGACGTTGGCCAGGCCCAGTTTGCTCCACTGGTCTACGGCGTCGCCGTTGTTTTCGGCCAGGGTACGGTTGCCACCGTTGGCGATGTCTTTGCGGCTGCGGTCCAGAACCAGCGCGTTGTAGGCCGCGACTTCAGTGCTGAAACCTACAGTCCCTTGGGTAAAGCCCGAGGTGTAGTTGAGGATGGTGCCCTGGACCCAGTTGATACGGCGCGAGGTGTTTTGGAATTCGCCGTGCTTCTGGTAGCGGAAGTTGCCACGCTTCAGTTGTTCGTTGGCATACCAGTTACGGGTAGTACCCGACAGGCTCTGACCATCGATGAAGCCTTTGGCGTCCGATTGGGCGCTGGTGCTTGCCAGCTGGGTCGGAACGAAGTCTTGGCTGACGCTCTCGGCATGGGCCCCCGCGGTGATGCTGCTAATGGCCAAAGCCAATAAAGCGGTGCTGCTCAGTTTCATGGGTGAAGCTCCTTTCTTTCTTTTTTTTAATGCCGGTCTTTTTTGGTGATCCGGCTATTTGGTTTAGAACTCATACAAGGCATCGCAAACGTTTGCTGTAGGCCGGATTGACGAATTACGGCAATACGCTTGCGTGAGGGCGGAATCCGCCCCCAGCGTTTCTGGCTAATCGGTTATTTTTCTATGCTGACGCCCGAGAACACGTTACGACCGAAAGGACTCACCTTGAATCCTTCGATTTTGGCGCTCAACGGCTGGTTAACCGTCGAGTGGGCGACTGGCGTAATCGGCACCTGCTGCTTGAGGTACTGTTGCGCCTGTTTGTAGAGCACGGTGCGCTGGTCGCGGTCGGTGACGACCTTGGCCTGCTTGATCAGCTTGTCGTAAGCCGGATCACACCACATGGAGTAGTTATTGCCACCAATGGCGTCGCAGCTGTAAAGCGTGCCGAGCCAGTTGTCCGGGTCCCCGTTGTCACCGGTCCAGCCGATCAGGCTGACGTCGTGTTCGCCGTTCTTGGTGCGCTTGATGTACTCGCCCCATTCATAGCTGACGATCTTCACTTTGAGGCCGATTTTTGCCCAGTCCGCCTGAAGCATTTCGGCCATCAATTTGGCGTTGGGGTTGTAAGGGCGCTGAACGGGCATCGCCCACAAAGTAATTTCAGTGCCTTCCTTCACGCCGGCAGCCTTGAGCAGTTCCTTGGCTTTTTCCGGGTTGTAGGCGGCGTCTTTGATGGTCTCGTCGTAGGACCATTGGGTCGGTGGCATGGCGTTGACCGCCAGTTGACCGGCACCTTGATAGACGGCGTTGAGAATCCCTTGCTTGTTCACCGCCATGTCCAGCGCCTGGCGCACTTCGAGCTGGTCGAAAGGCTTGTGGCGCACGTTATAGGCAATGTAACCGAGGTTGAAGCCGGGCTTCTCGATGAGCTTGAGCGTCGGGTCGTTCTTCAGCGCGGTCACGTCGGCAGGGCGCGGGTGCAGGGTGATCTGGCACTCGTTGGCCTTGAGCTTCTGCACCCGCACCGAGGCGTCGGTGTTGATGGCGAAAATCAGGTTCTCAAGCTTGACCCGGCTCGGGTCCCAGTACTGCTTGTTGCCGCTGTAACGGATGTTGGAATCTTTCTGATAGCTCTTGAACACGAACGGCCCGGTGCCGATCGGCTTCTGGTTGATGTCGCTCGGCTTGCCCTCGGCCAGCAGTTTGTCGGCGTATTCGGCGGACAGGATGGCGGCGAAGCTCATGGCGATGTTCTGGATGAACGCGGCGTCCACGCTGTTGAGCGTCATCACCACGGTCAAAGGCCCGGTCTTCTCGACCTTGGCGATGTTCTTGTTGAGGCTCATCCCGTTGAAATACGGGAACTCGGTCGGATAAGCCTTACGGAAAGGTTGCTGCGGATCGAGCATGCGATTGAACGTGAACAGCACGTCATCGGCGTTGAAATCACGGGTCGGCGTGAAGTATTTGGTGGTGTGAAATTTCACCCCTTCGCGCAGGTGAAAAGTGTACTTGAGGCCGTCTTCGGAAATATCCCAGCGAGTGGCCAGGCCAGGTACGACGTTGGTGGCGCCTTTTTCGAACTCTGCCAGTCGGTTGTACAACGGCTCGGCGGCGTCGTTATCGGTCGCGGTCGTGTACTGCGCAGTGTCGAAGCCAGCCGGGCTGCCTTCGGAGCAGAACACCAGGCTGTTATTGGCGGCCTGGCTGATGGAAGTGGCGGCCAATAGGCCAGTGCCCAGCAATGCGGATAAAACCAAGGTATGGCGCATGACGCTCCCTTTTCTCGTTCTCTAAGTGTTTTTCAATGACCCGCCGCCTCGTCCGGGGACGTGGAGGCATCACTGATCTCAAACCATGACAGGCAGCAATAACCGAAAGCCCACGCACGAACTGGTCAGATCCCGACGGTATGGGCCGTGGGTCTGGCAGTAAATGCGTAGAGTCCTAAAGACTCGTAGGAAATGGCAACGCGTCCGACGCCGCTGCTGTAATACTCAGCGGAATTGGATGTAGGTGGTTTCCTACTTTCTCGGCAGATAAAGCAACGGCGACGTCAAAAACGTCGCCGTTGCAAAACCTTATTTGCTGACGCTGACGCCGTAGAAGGAGTTCAAGCCAAACGGGCTGATCTTGAAGTCCTGCACGTTGTCGCGCATGGGTTGGAACACCGTCGAGTGAGCGATAGGTGTCATTGGAACGGCATCTTTGAGGACGTGTTGCGCCTGTTTGTACAGTTCGGTGCGCTTGGACTGATCGGTCGTACGCTTGGCTTCTTTCACGATGCCGTCAAACTTCTTGTCGCACCACTTGGAGAAGTTGTTGCCTTGCAGCGAGTCGCAGCCGAACAGCACGTTCAGCCAGTTGTCCGGGTCACCGTTGTCGCCGCTCCAGCCAATCAGCATCGCGCCGTTTTCGCCGCCTTTGGAGCGCTTGATGTACTCGCCCCACTCGTAGGTCACGATCTTGGCCTTGATACCGACCTTGGCCCAGTCGGACTGCAGCATTTCAGCCATCAGTTTGGCGTTCGGGTTGTACGGACGCTGCACCGGCATCGCCCACAGGTTGATCTCGGTGCCTTCCTTGACGCCGGCTTCCTTGAGCAGCTCTTTGGCTTTCTCAGGGTTGTACGGCGCATCCTTGATGGTGGTGTCGTAAGACCACTGGGTTGGCGGCATGGCGTTGACGGCCAGTTGACCAGCACCTTGGTAAACGGAGTCGATGATCTGCTGTTTGTTGACGGCCATGTCCAGTGCCTGACGCACTTTCAGTTGAGCCATCGGGTTTGGCTGATCGCTGCCCTTGATCTTGTCCATCACGTTGTAGGCGATGTAACCCAGGTTGAAACCAGCCTGGTTAGGCACCTTCAAAGTCTTGTCTTCTTGCAGCGCCTTCAGGTCGGCCGGACGTGGGAACAGAGTGATCTGGCACTCGTTCTTCTTCAGCTTCTGGATACGTACCGACGGGTCGGTGGTGATGGCGAAGATCAGGTTGTCGATCTTGACGTCGTCAGGCTTCCAGTAGTCCTTGTTCCCGGTGTAGCGGATGTTGGAGTCTTTCTGGTAGCTCTTGAACACGAACGGACCAGTGCCGACCGGCTTCTGGTTGATGTCGGCGGCTTTGCCTTCTTTCAGCAGCTGGGCAGCGTACTCGGCAGACTGGATCGAGGCGAAGCTCATGGCCATGTTCTGGATGAACGCGGCGTCGACTTCTTTCAGGGTGAACTTGACAGTTTTGTCGTCGACTTTATCGATCTTGGTGATGTTGGTGTCCATCCCCATGTCGGTGAAGTACGGGAATTCGGTTGGGTACGCTTTGCGGAACGGGTCGTTCTTGTCAATCATGCGATTGAAGGTGAACAGCACGTCGTCGGCGTTGAACTCACGAGTCGGCTTGAAGTACGGGGTGGTGTGGAACTTGACGCCTTCACGCAGGTGGAAGGTGTAAGTCAGGCCATCATCGGAGATGTCCCATTTGGTCGCCAAACCAGGAATAACGGCGGTGCCGCCGCGCTCGAACTGAGTCAGACGGTTGAACATGGTTTCTGCAGAGGCGTCGAAGTCGGTTCCGGTGGTGTACTGACCAGGATCAAAACCGGCCGGGCTCCCTTCGGAGCAAAACACCAGGTTAGTCGCCGCTTGGGCGAAAGGTGCGCTAGCTAACAAGCCTGCGCCGACTAAAAACGGAATGACCGCGTGTTTAAGCATGGTGGCCTCATGATTTGTTGTCATTTTTGGAATTAGAGGACGACCTCGTGAGTCGTGCCTGCGGATACTTATGCAGGGGCCATACCCAATGCAAGATCCAGAGCGGCTACGGGCCTTAAACAGTGGCACGAACGTACCTTAATGTCGCATTTGTATAAACTCAGGCGCATTTGACCGTTTGCGCAGGTTTTTTTCAGTGCATATGGCGCACCTGCGCGGGGCGATCTGGACGTCTTGCGCACCCGATTGGAGCGCGGTGTTACTTATTTATACCCATCATTGAGGGGTGTGAATGGGGAGGGCGGGCGTGAATGAGATTGAGTTCTAATTTGATGGCTAGGTGTTTGTTGTTTAAAGGGTTGTTGTGTCTGCGGGGACAGATTGTTCCGTTACTGTTTGTCAGTGGACATCTGGGGGTAATGCTTTGGATTTGGGATTTGGTGAGGGGCTGCGTGGGCGTGTTGGTGGTACCGGGGGTGCAACCTTTGCTGCTTGCGGTAGCGCTTTTGGCTTTTTTCCAGGTGTTGAGTGTCTCCCACAGGGTGCAATGTTGTTCACGAATTCGGCGTACGAGACGATTCAACTGTGTGAGCGGGCTTGGTCCGGGCGGCGTTCCGACGATGGCGTCGGTTCACTCTCCACACCTCTAACGGGTCCGATTTGGCTTTGCGCAGGCAATAAAAAACGGCGATCACTTCGGTGATCGCCGTTTTGTGTACGGGTTATCGAATCAAGGCATCAACACTTCAATCGACCCATCCGCCGTCATGCTCACCTGGCTGGTGCCCGCCTCAACTTCCGGCGTAACCGGCGCACCGTCCATGCTCGCCGCTTTCATCATCATCGGCCCACGCATGTACGGTTGTGGATAACCGTTGCTGTTCAAGTTCAGGTTAACGATTTTGTACCCCTTGCCGCCCAACGCATCGGTAGCCAATTGCGCACGGGCTTTAAATGCGGAGACAGCGTCTTTAAGCAGCGCATCTTCACTGGCCTTGCGGGTTGGCGTCGCAATGGCGAAGTCCATGCCGCCCATTTTCAGGTCGGTGAGCAGTTCGCCGGTCAGTTTCGACAGCGCGGCGAAGTCCGGGCTTTCCAGGCGCAGTTCGGCGCGTTCGCGCCAGCCGGTGATTTTCTGGCCCTTGGTGTCGTAGATCGGGTAACTGTTGCGGCTGCCCTGGCGCAGGGTGACTTCCTTGACCTGTTTGGCCTGGGCCAGCGCTTTGTTCATGGTGGTGCTGACGTCGGCGGCGAGTTTGGCCGGGTCGGTGTTTTGTTCTTCGGTGTAGAGGGTCACGATCATCAGGTCGCGGGCCACTTCCTGACTGACTTCGGCGCGCAGGGCGATCTGGTTGTAATGAAGTTCGTCGGCGGCCAGGGCCGGGAGGCTGGCGACGGTGCCAACGCTAAGGGCAAGAAGGGCGGCGCTGCGGCTGAAACTGTGCATGAAAACTCCTTGGACGGTGCGCAGGGGTTAAGGTCCGAGCCTGCGTGAAACCATCAGACTCTAGCTTTTATGATCCGGTTCGCACAGTTACAACTTCTATTCAGATGATCCGGTCCGACCCTGTGGCCGTTTGCCGCACTTTTGCCTGCCAGCCTCCGTGCTTGGTTATACTCCGTGCGATCCGCCTGGAGCGCTCATCAGGAGAGCTCATGCTCGCCCCCGTTCAAATCACTTCCGCTACTCGCCAGAATCTCTGGCGGCTGACGTTCATCCGTACATTGGTGTTGGCCGCTCAGGCCGGTTCCGTGGGCCTGGCCTACTGGCTCGACTTACTGCCGCTGCCTTGGTTTCAACTGGCCGCGACCCTCGGTTGCTCGATGCTGCTGTGCGCGTTCACGGCTATTCGCTTGCGCACCTCATGGCCGGTTACCGAACTCGAATACGCCGTGCAACTGGCCTGCGACCTGTTTATCCACAGTGCCTTGCTGTATTTCTCCGGCGGCTCGACCAACCCCTTCGTCTCTTATTACCTAGTGCCGCTGACCATCGCCGCCGTGACGTTGCCGTGGCGTTATTCGGTGATTCTGTCCGGTATCGCGTTGACGATGTACACCCTGCTGCTGGCGCGCTTCTACCCGCTGCAAACCTTCCCGATCGCTCGGGAAAACCTGCAGGTTTACGGGATGTGGCTGAGTTTCGCCCTGGCCGCGGCGGTTATCACCTTCTTCGCCGCGCGCATGGCCGAAGAGCTGCGCCGTCAGGAAGAACTGCGCGCCATCCGTCGCGAAGAGGGCCTGCGTGATCAGCAACTGCTGGCCGTCGCTACCCAGGCCGCCGGTGCTGCCCATGAACTGGGCACGCCGCTGGCGACCATGAGCGTGTTGCTCAAGGAAATGCGTCAGGACCATCACGACCCGATGTTGCAGGACGACCTGAGCGTGCTGCAGGATCAGGTCAAACTCTGCAAGGAAACCTTGCAGCAACTGGTGCGCGCCGCCGAGGCCAATCGCCGTTTGGCGGTGGAAATGCAGGATGTCACCGACTGGCTCGACGAAGCCCTGAATCGCTGGCACCTGATGCGCCCGGAAGCCAGTTATCGCTTCCAGCGACTGGGCCAAGGCACCGTGCCGCGCATGGCGCCGCCACCAGACCTGACCCAGGCGCTGCTGAATTTGCTCAACAATGCCGCCGACGCTTGCCCCGAAGGGTTGCAAGTGACGCTGGACTGGAATGCCGAGGACTTGACCATCAGCATCCGCGACCACGGCGCCGGTGTGCCGCTGGCCATCGCCGAGCAGATCGGCAAGCCGTTTTTTACCACCAAGGGCAAAGGTTTCGGCCTGGGCCTGTTTTTGAGCAAGGCCAGCGTGACACGCGCCGGCGGCTCAGTGAAACTCTACAGTCATGAGGAAGGCGGCACGCTCACCGAGCTGCGCCTGCCCCGTGTCGCCCGAGGAGACGAACATGAGTGACGAGATCCAAGTCGAAGGCGAAGGCGAAGAACTGCCGCATTTGCTGCTGGTAGACGACGACGCAACTTTTACCCGGGTGATGGCCCGTGCCATGGCCCGTCGCGGTTTTCGCGTCAGCACCGCCGGTTCCGCCGAAGAAGGCCTGACCATCGCTCAGGCCGACCTGCCAGACTACGCCGCACTGGACCTGAAAATGGACGGTGATTCCGGCCTGGTGCTGTTGCCCAAGCTCCTTGAGCTGGACCCGGAAATGCGCGTGGTGATCCTCACCGGTTACTCGAGCATTGCCACCGCCGTCGAGGCGATCAAGCGCGGCGCCTGCAATTACCTGTGCAAACCGGCGGATGCCGATGACGTGCTGGCCGCGCTGCTCTCCGAGCATGCCGACCTCGACACGCTGGTGCCGGAAAACCCGATGTCGGTGGATCGCCTGCAGTGGGAACACATCCAGCGCGTGCTGACCGAACACGAAGGCAACATCTCCGCCACTGCCCGCGCCCTGGGCATGCACCGCCGCACGCTGCAGCGCAAACTGCAGAAGCGTCCCGTTCGTCGCTGAACCTGCGCTGAACGAATGCGGGCCGCTCCTCGCGACAAACCGAACCGATCCTCTATGATCGGTTCGTGTGTGTTCTTTTCTTTATCGAGCCTTATCCATGAATCAGAACGCTGAATATTCCGCGGTCAACGATACTGTGCGCGGGCAGTTTTTTCGCAAAGTCTGGGCGATGACCACGCCTTACTGGCGCAGTGAAGAGAAGGGCAAAGCCTGGACGTTGCTGATCGCCGTGATTGCGCTGTCGCTGTTCAGCGTGGCGATTTCGGTATGGGTCAACAGCTGGTACAAGGACTTCTACAACGCCTTGCAGAAAAAGGACGAAGCGGCTTTCTGGCAGCTGATCCTGTATTTCTGCGGCATCGCGGCGGTTGCGATTCTTGGCGCGGTGTATCGGCTCTACCTGACGCAGATGCTGACGATTCGCTGGCGCGCCTGGCTCACCGAGAAGCACTTCACCCGTTGGCTCGACAACAAGAATTACTACCAGCTGGAGCAGGGCGGTTACACCGATAACCCGGACCAGCGGATTTCCGAAGACCTCAATAAATTCACCACCAACACGTTGGGCCTGGGGCTCGGGTTGATTCGCAACATCGTCAGCCTCGTATCGTTCTCGATCATTCTGTGGGGCGTTTCGGGCAGTATCGAAGTGTTCGGTTTCACGATTCCCGGTTACATGTTCTGGTGTGCGCTGGTTTACGCCGCCGTCGCCAGTTGGCTGACGCATTTGATTGGCCGCCGCCTGATCGGCCTTAACAACAACCAGCAACGCTTCGAAGCCGACCTGCGTTTCTCCATGGTGCGGGTTCGCGAAAATGCCGAAAGCATTGCGTTGTACAACGGCGAGCCGAATGAGAACCGCCGCTTGAGCAGCCGCTTCGGGATGGTTTGGCACAACTATTGGGACATCATGAAAGTGTCCAAGCGCCTGACCTTCTTTACTTCCGGTTATGAGCAGATTGCAGTCATCTTTCCGTTCATGGTCGCCGCGCCGCGTTACTTCACCGGCAAGATCGAACTGGGTGAGCTGATGCAAATCAACTCGGCGTTCGCTAACGTCCAGGATAACTTCAGCTGGTTCATCACTGCGTACCAGGACCTCGCCGAATGGCGCGCTACTTGTGATCGTCTGCTGAGTTTCCGTCAGGCTATGACCGACAACGAAGAGCGTGCGCCGGCCATCGATGTGCAAAACCAGGGCTCGGCGTTGAAGGTGCATAACCTTGGCCTCGATCTGGCTGACGGTCGTCACCTGCTGAGCAACGCCGACATGACCGTGGAGGAAGGCGAGCGCGTCATGCTCAGCGGCCGTTCCGGCAGCGGCAAGTCCACCTTGCTGCGGGCGATGGGGCATTTGTGGCCGGCTGGTCACGGCAGTATTCGTCTGCCTGCGGCGCGTTATTTGTTCCTGCCGCAAAAACCCTATCTGCCGATTGGCACGTTGCGTGAAGCGCTGAGTTATCCACAGTCTGGCGATACGTATCCGCACGAGCGCTACGTTCATGTACTGGAAACCTGCCGTTTGCCGCACCTCGTTGCCCGTCTTGATGAAGCCAATCACTGGCAGCGCCTGTTGTCGCCGGGTGAGCAGCAACGTCTGGCGTTTGCCCGTGCGCTGCTGTATGCACCGCAATGGCTGTACATGGACGAAGCGACCTCGGCGATGGACGAGGAGGACGAAGCGTCGCTGTATCAGGCCTTGATCGATGAGATACCGGGATTGAGCATTGTCAGCGTCGGGCATCGCAGCAGCCTGAAGCGCTTTCATCCACGGCATGTTCGTATCGAGAATGGGCACCTGGTGGATCAGACCGTGACCGCATAAACCCCACAACCCCTCCTGTGGGAGCGAGCCTGCTCGCGAAAGCGGTCTGACATTCAGGCTTGGGGTGTCTGACACTCCGCTTTCGCGAGCAGGCTCGCTCCCACAAGGGGAATGGTGTTCACCCCGACGGTGATCGTACAACCGCGTTGAGCTATGATGCGGTTTCAGCCGCAACTTTCGAGAAAGACGTTCACCATGGAAAACCCGATCGACGCACCACGCCTCCCTCGCAAGCGCCGCAGCCTCGCTCAGGAACTGGTGACGGTGCTGTCTGAGCAGATCCGCGACGGTCACCTCAAGCGTGGCGACAAGTTGCCCACCGAGTCGGCGATCATGGATGCCCATGGCGTCAGCCGCACCGTGGTGCGCGAAGCGATTTCCCGTTTGCAGGCGGCAGGGCAAGTGGAAACCCGCCACGGCATCGGCACCTTCGTGCTCGATACCCCGAGCCCGAGTGGCTTCCGTATCGACCCGGCGACCGTGGTCACGCTGCGAGATGTACTGGCGATTCTGGAACTGCGCATCAGCCTCGAAGTGGAATCCGCCGGCCTCGCCGCGCAACGCCGCAGCCCCGAGCAGCTGGCGTTGATGCGCGCGGCGCTGGACGCGTTGAATGAAAGTGTTTCCCATGCCAGCGATGCCGTGGCGTCCGACTTCCAGTTCCACCTGCAAATCGCCCTGGCGACCGGCAACCGCTATTTCACCGACATCATGACCCACCTGGGCACCAGCATCATTCCGCGTACGCGCCTCAATTCCGCGCGCCTGGCCCATGACGACCAACAGCACTACATGAATCGTCTGAGCCGTGAGCACGAAGAGATTTACGATGCGATTGCGCGCCAGGATTCGGATGCGGCGCGGGCGGCGATGCGGTTGCATCTGACGAATAGCCGGGAGCGGCTGCGCCATGCGCATGAAGAGGCGGAGGCGCAGCGCGGCTAGGGGTAAGGATTTTCTACCTCGACCGTTTTGTAATCGACATACTCAACGGTGTTGTTCAGCAACACCTTGAATATCTTCAGTTTGATTTTCCAGTACTGACCGGGCAGTGTTTCAAACTCGACGATGTTGTCCACGCTCACATTCAGGTCAAAATCTGATGGCAGCTCTAGAGCTGCATTTTTTGTTTTGGCCGGAAAGTTAAACCGGTGGATTGTGCTCATGAAGTATTCGCCTATGCAGTGATTGACTGCCCGATTAAGCCTCGGAGGCAGAGGGTTCGAAACTGTAAGAAATACCAGTTTCGATGAACGGTCAGTGTCAGTCTGCACCTTCCGCTGTGATGTAGAACGTTCCCACGCAGAGCGTGAGAACGATCAGGTGCGGGGAATCAGCCAGTCCTGAGAATAGAACGATCCACCCTCACGGCCCACTCAGAAGCCCCAGCCTTGGCATCGAATGCCACATGCCCATGCTCATCAACCACCGCCCGAGCAATCGGCACTCCTTTGGCCAACAACTCCAACGGCGCGCCCTTCAGCGATTGCCCCGAAGCCAATTCCAGTTTCAATTTGATAGTCATCATCGATCTCCTTATCAGGCAATGTTGCCAGTGGGTTTGTAATCCTTGAGCAGCAAATAAGTGCTCCAGCCCCACCAGTCATCGACGGTGGCATTGTCGTTCAGGTTGTTGACGTCCTTGCGCCGCAGCACCTTGTTGCCCTCGATCCTGAACAGCGGCGAGAAGTTGGTCGCCAGGTTCAGTACCGCTTGCAGATCAGGCATCTTTTTCAAGGCGCCGAATTGGCCGGGTGACGGGGCGATGCCACTTAGATAAGCCGCGAACACTTCATCCGCAGACACCTGAACCGCTTGATTCACTTGCGCGAGATTGGCGCTGGAGAGGGCGTCGAAGTAACGTTTGTCCCCATACGCGCGCCATTGATCGCCGGTGCCGTTGCGCACATTGAGGCCGAACTTGCTGTCTTCGTCGTGCATGAAGCGCGTGATCAACGAACCCAGATCGCTGGGCGTGACCACCGCTGCCAATTGTTTGCGCGGCACTCGCAGGTGGCCGGCGGAAAACAGGTCAGTCAGGTAATGATCGGCAAAAGCGTTCATCGCATAGGCCAGCTCCAGCTGCTTCTCATCGCCGCTGGTGTGGGCCAGCACGGCTTGTTGCACTGCTGCGGTGTGCCCGGCGATATAGGCCAGCAGCGCCCATTCGGCGAAGTGATCGGCATTGTTGGCGGCCAGTTTCAGGTAGCGGCCGAATGGAAACAGCGCCGAGACGACACTGCCGCCGCCGGTGATCCTGTTCCACTCTTCCGATAACGTATCACCGAGGGCGTCATAAGCCTCGTGAGGTTGTTTACCGTCCTTGATCGCCTGCTTGATCGCCTGCTTGATCGCGGCGATTTCCTTTTGCATCACGCCGAGAATCAACTTGGCCTCAGCGTTAGAAGCAGGCAGCACGGCCAGCGAGTTGAAGGCATTGGTAAAACGCTGGATTCGGTCTGCGGCTGTCGCGCCTTCGCTGATCGGTTGATCGGGAACTCCATAGAAATCACCCCCCAGCGCAACGACCTGGCCGTAGGTCAGTGCCAGCCCATTGGGTAAATGCAGCTCTACCTGTGAGGCCGGGATAGCGGGCGCATCCTTGACGAAACGCAGCAGCGTGCTGTCGCCGATGGCGGTGTGTTCGCCACCCTCGAACCTCAGCTGTGGCCTGCCTTTCAGGGCCTTGCCGGAGGCAGTGGGCAGAGGCGTGGGAAGGGGAGTCGTAGAGCTGTGATGATCAGCAATCTGCAAGACCACGTGCAGGTTATCCCCGATGAGGGGGATGCCATGCTCGGTAAAAAGATCATCCAGTTCGGCAATGACCTGTTTCGGTTTTTCCTTCGGTTGTGCGTGTAGACCTGACATTTCTATCTCCTTGATATGTCGTCGGTACGATCAAAATAACTGTATGCATATACAGCTGCCTGAATCATAGATGAGAAATTTCCTACGTCAAGAAAATACCTTTCCGATCCAAATTCTGCGGTTGGCGATGAAATGCAGTTGACGGCTATTATTTAAGTTGTACGATGACATACAACTTCGGCGCAGGCTGAACGGTTTTCTCACATACGTTGCTACCAGGGTGTTCGAATAATGAATCCACAAGAACTGAAGTCCATCCTCTCTTCCGGTCTGCTGTCTTTCCCGGTTACCGATTTCAATGCTCAGGGCGACTTCCATCGCGCGGGCTACATCAAGCGTCTCGAATGGCTGGCCCCATACGGCGCCTCGGCATTGTTCGCCGCGGGCGGCACCGGTGAGTTCTTCTCTCTGGCGGCCAGCGAATATTCGGAAATCATCAAGACTGCCGTCGACACTTGCGAAACCAGCGTGCCAATTCTGGCCGGCGTTGGTGGTTCGACTCGTCAAGCCATCGAATACGCACAGGAAGCCGAGCGTCTGGGCGCCAAAGGCTTGTTGCTGCTGCCGCACTACCTGACCGAAGCCAGCCAGGACGGCGTTGCCGCCCACGTTGAAGCCGTGTGCAAATCGGTGAAAATCGGCGTGGTGGTTTACAACCGCAACGTCTGCCGCCTGACCGCGCCGCTGCTGGAACGTCTGGCCGAGCGCTGCCCGAACCTGATCGGCTACAAGGATGGCCTGGGCGATATCGAGTTGATGGTGTCGATCCGTCGCCGCCTCGGTGATCGCTTCAGCTACCTGGGTGGTTTGCCGACCGCCGAAGTCTACGCCGCTGCTTACAAGGCCCTGGGCGTACCGGTTTACTCCTCGGCGGTGTTCAACTTCATCCCGAAAACCGCGATGGATTTCTACCACGCCATTGCCCGCGAAGATCACGCCACCGTTGGCAAGATCATCGACGACTTCTTCCTGCCGTACCTGGACATCCGTAACCGCAAAGCCGGTTACGCGGTGAGCATCGTCAAGGCCGGGGCAAAAATTGTCGGCTATGACGCAGGTCCTGTACGTGCGCCGCTGACCGATCTGACGGGCGAAGAGTACGAAATGCTCGCCGCGCTGATCGACAAGCAAGGTGCGCAGTAACAACCCTATTAAACAAGGCCGCTGAGTGATCAGCGGCTTTTTGCGTGAGGAGAACATCTCGTGGCAGATGCAAAGCGTTTCGATAACTACATCGGTGGCCAATGGGTTGCCGGCGCCGACTACTCCACCAACATCAACCCGTCGGAGTTGACCGATACCATCGGCGAATACGCCAAGGCCGATCTGGCCCAGGTTCACGCCGCCATCGACGCTGCTCGCGCCGCGTTCCCGGCCTGGTCCGCGTCGGGCATCCAGGCTCGCCACGATTCGCTGGATAAAGTCGGCACTGAAATCCTCGCTCGCCGTGAAGAACTCGGCACCTTGCTGGCCCGGGAAGAGGGCAAGACCCTGCCCGAAGCCATCGGCGAAGTGACCCGCGCCGGTAACATCTTCAAGTTCTTCGCCGGTGAATGCCTGCGCCTGTCCGGCGACTACCTGCCGTCCGTGCGTCCGGGTGTGAACGTTGAAGTGACTCGCGAAGCGCTGGGCGTGGTCGGTCTGATCACACCATGGAACTTCCCGATCGCGATCCCCGCGTGGAAAATCGCCCCGGCCCTGGCCTATGGCAACTGCGTCGTGCTGAAACCGGCCGATCTGGTGCCGGGTTGCGCCTGGGCGCTGGCCGAAATCATCTCCCGCGCAGGTTTCCCCGCCGGCGTGTTCAACCTGGTAATGGGCAGCGGTCGAGTGGTTGGCGATGCGCTGGTTCAGAGCCCGAAAGTCGACGGCATCAGCTTCACCGGTTCCGTGGGCGTCGGTCGCCAGATCGCCGTTAACTGTGTGTCGCGTCAGGCCAAGGTTCAGCTGGAAATGGGCGGCAAGAACCCGCAGATCATTCTCGACGACGCCGACCTCAAGCAAGCGGTCGAGCTGTCAGTACAGAGCGCGTTCTACTCCACCGGCCAGCGTTGCACTGCCTCGAGCCGCTTCATCGTCACTGCCGGGATTCACGACAAGTTCGTCGAAGCCGTGGCTGAGCGCATGAAGTCGATCAAGGTCGGTCATGCGTTGAAAACCGGCACCGACATTGGCCCTGTCGTCTCGCAAGCGCAGCTTGAACAGGACATGAAGTACATCGACATTGGTCAGTCCGAAGGTGCACGTCTGGTCAGCGGCGGCGGTCTGGTGACCTGCGATACCGAAGGCTACTACCTTGCGCCAACCCTGTTTGCCGACAGCGAAGCTGCGATGCGTATCAGCCGCGAAGAGATCTTCGGCCCGGTGGCCAACGTGGTTCGCGTCGCGGATTACGAGGCCGCGCTGGCCATGGCCAACGACACCGAATTCGGTCTGTCGGCGGGCATCGCCACCACGTCGTTGAAGTACGCCAACCACTTCAAACGCCACTCCCAGGCCGGGATGGTGATGGTCAACCTGCCAACTGCCGGCGTGGATTACCACGTGCCGTTTGGTGGGCGTAAAGGTTCATCCTATGGGTCCCGCGAGCAAGGTCGCTACGCGCAAGAGTTCTACACGGTCGTGAAAACGTCCTACATAGGATCGTAACCCGCTGCACCGCGGTATCGGCATCGATACCGCAACCCCTGCTGGACTGTAGGAGCTGTCGAGTGAAACGAGGCTGCGATCTTTGTTTTTAAGATAAAAAGATCGCAGCCTCGTTTCACTCGACAGCTCCTACAGCCCTACAGGGGGCACACCAAGCTTCACCCGCGCATAAAAATAATCAGTGGGAGTACATCTACATGCAAGCGACCAAGCCGACCCACGTCCGCTATTTGATTTTGCTCATGCTTTTTCTGGTGACCACGATCAACTATGCCGACCGGGCTACCATCGCCATCGCGGGCTCCAGCCTGCAAAAAGACCTCGGCATCGACGCGGTCACCCTCGGTTACATCTTCTCTGCATTCGGTTGGGCCTACGTGGCCGGGCAAATTCCCGGTGGCTGGCTGCTGGACCGTTTCGGCTCGAAAAAAATCTACGCGCTCAGCATTTTCACCTGGTCGCTGTTCACCGTGCTGCAGGGTTATGTCGGTGAGTTCGGCATGTCCACGGCGGTGGTTGCATTGTTCATGCTGCGCTTCCTGGTGGGCCTGGCCGAAGCGCCATCCTTCCCCGGTAACGCGCGCATCGTTGCGGCCTGGTTTCCGACCGCTGAACGCGGTACGGCGTCTGCGATTTTCAACTCGGCGCAATACTTCGCCACCGTGTTGTTTGCGCCGCTGATGGGCTGGATCGTCTACAGCTTCGGCTGGCAGCACGTGTTCATCGTCATGGGCGTGATCGGCATCATCTTCTCGGGGATCTGGCTGAAGGTGATCTACAGCCCGCGCCAGCATCCGATGATCAACGACGCCGAGTTCAAGCACATCGCCGACAACGGCGGCATGGTCGACATGGACCAGGACAAAGGCAAAGGCACCAAGGTTGACGGCCCGAAGTGGGACTACATTCGCCAGTTGCTGACCAACCGCATGATGCTTGGCGTGTATCTGGGCCAGTACTGCATCAACGGCATCACCTACTTCTTCCTGACCTGGTTCCCGGTGTACCTGGTGCAAGAGCGCGGCATGACCATCCTCAAGGCCGGTTTCATTGCCTCGTTGCCGGCGATCTGCGGCTTCATTGGCGGCGTGCTCGGCGGGGTGATTTCCGACTACCTGCTGCGCAAAGGCCATTCCCTGACCTTCGCCCGCAAGGCGCCGATCATTGCTGGCTTGCTGGTCTCCAGCAGCATCGTGGCCTGCAACTACGTTGACGTTGAATGGATGGTCGTCGGCTTCATGGCCCTGGCATTCTTCGGCAAAGGCGTGGGTGCGCTGGGTTGGGCCGTGGTGTCTGACACCTCGCCCAAACAGATCGCCGGTCTCAGCGGTGGCTTGTTCAACACCTTCGGCAACATCGCTTCGATCACGACTCCGATTGTCATCGGTTACATCATCAGCTCCACCGGCTCGTTCAAATGGGCGCTGGTGTTTGTCGGTTGCAACGCACTGGTCGCAGTGTTCAGTTACCTGGTGATCGTCGGTCCGATCAAGCGTGTGGTGCTCAAAGAGCCGCCCGTCAGCGGTCCTGAAACCAATAACAAATTGTCTCAAGCGCATTCCTGAGGAGCGGCGTCATGCAGTTGATTGAACATTCCGACTCGCCGCGCTACATCCGCCTGCACGAGCGGGACAACGTAGTAATTGTGGTCAATGACCAAGGCGTGCCGGCCGGCACCGAGTTTCCGGACGGGCTGGTCACCGTGGACTTCGTGCCACAGAGCCACAAGGTCACCCTGGAAGACATTCCCGAGGGCGGCCAGGTGATTCGTTACGGCCAGACCATCGGCTACGCGTTGCAGCCGATTCCGCGTGGTAGCTGGGTCAAGGAAGATCAACTGCGCATGCCCACCGCGCCACCACTGGACAGCTTGCCGCTGTCCACCGAAGTGCCGGCGGCGCAGGCACCGCTGGAAGGCTTCACATTCGAGGGCTATCGCAACGCCGACGGCACCGTCGGCACGCGCAACATTCTGGGGATTACCACGACTGTTCAGTGCGTCACCGGCGTGCTGGACCATGCGGTCAAGCGCATCAAGGATGAATTGCTGCCGCTATATCCGAATGTCGATGACGTGGTGGCGTTGACCCACAGTTACGGCTGTGGCGTGGCGATTACCGCGACTGACGCGTACATCCCGATCCGTACCGTGCGCAACCTGGCGCGCAACCCGAACCTGGGTGGCGAGGCGCTGGTGATCAGCCTGGGCTGCGAGAAATTGCAGGCCGGGCAGGTGATGCACGAGAACGACAGCTCGGTGGATTTGAGTGATCCGTGGTTGTACCGCTTGCAGGATTCGAGTCACGGTTTCACCGAGATGATCGAGCAGATCATGGCGTTGGCCGAAACCCGTTTGAAGAAGCTCAATCAGCGTCGCCGGGAAACCGTGCCGGCGTCTGAGCTGATTCTGGGCATGCAGTGCGGCGGCAGCGATGCGTTTTCCGGCATCACCGCCAACCCGGCGCTGGGCTATGCCTCGGACCTTTTATTGCGCGCGGGGGCGACGGTGATGTTTTCCGAAGTCACCGAAGTGCGCGATGCGATTTATTTGCTGACTTCACGTGCGGAAACTGAGGAAGTCGCTCAGGAACTGGTGCGCGAGATGGACTGGTACGACCGTTACCTGGCCAAGGGCGAAGCGGATCGCAGCGCCAACACCACGCCGGGCAACAAGAAAGGCGGGTTGTCGAACATTGTCGAGAAGTCGTTGGGCTCGATCGTCAAATCAGGCAGCAGCGCGATCAACGGGGTGCTGGGCCCTGGCGAGCGCTTCAAGCGCAAAGGGCTGATCTTCTGTGCGACCCCTGCCAGTGATTTTGTCTGCGGGACGTTGCAATTGGCGGCGGGGATGAACCTGCACGTGTTCACTACCGGGCGTGGCACGCCTTACGGGTTGGCCATGGCGCCGGTGGTGAAGGTGTCGACCCGGACCGAGCTGGCGCAGCGTTGGCCGGATTTGATCGACATCGATGCCGGACGGATTGCGACCGGGCGGGCCTCGATTGAGGACCTTGGCTGGGAGTTGTTTCACTACTATCTGGATGTGGCCAGCGGCAAGAAGCAGACCTGGGCTGAGAAGCACAAGCTGCATAACGACATTACGTTGTTTAACCCGGCGCCGATTACTTGAGTTAGGTGTTGGATTCAAAGTCCACCCCTCACCCCAACCCTCTCCCCAGAGGGGAGAGGGGGAAAGGGAGCAAATCTCCATGCTTTTCAAGTCCTGAGTTCGGCTCGGACTTTCAGGTCGATGTAACTTGAACAATCACCTCGGTCAGTCCCCTCTACCCCTTGGGGCGGTCCGACGTTTCGGGAGGGTTAGGGTGAGGGGTGTTTTTCCCAGACGCCCACATCAATGCGGCTTTAGCGCCATGGGTGGCTTATCATTAGCCCCCTAACGACGCTCACCCAAGGTTACCCCCGGCATGCTGGCTATCTTCCTCGAAACCCTGAACATCACCGCGCCGGTGTTTGCCATGCTGTTTCTGGGTGTGCTGCTCAAGCGCATCGACTGGATCAACGACAACTTCATCCACACTGCGTCGGCCCTGGTGTTCAACGTCACCATGCCAGCGTTGTTGTTTCTGGGCATCCTGCATGCCGACCTGCACGCCGCGTTGCAACCGGCACTGCTGATCTATTTCTCGCTGGCGACGCTGGTGTGTTTCGCCATCGCCTGGGGCTGGGCGATCTGGAAGTGCCCGCGGGAAGACCGGGGGATTTACACCCAAGGCGCCTTTCGCGGCAACAACGGGGTGATCGGCCTGGCGCTGGCAGCGAGCATGTACGGCGACTACGGGATTTCCCTCGGGGCGATTCTCGCGGCGTTGGTGATCCTGTTCTACAACACGCTCTCGACCATTGTGCTGGCGGTGTACAGCCCGGTGATCAAGTCCGACCCCTGGAGCATCTGCAAAAGCGTGATGGTCAATCCGCTGATCATCAGCGTGTTTGCCGCGGCGCCGTTTGCCTACTTCAAGATCAGCTTGCCGGGATGGCTGGAGACGTCCGGTCAATACCTGGCGCAAACCACCTTGCCGTTGGCGCTGATCTGCATTGGCGGCACGCTGTCGCTGGCGGCACTGCGCAAAAGCGGCAACATGGCGTTGAGCTCAAGCCTGGTGAAGATGATCGGCCTGCCGGTGCTGGCGACGCTGGGTGCGTGGCTCTGGGGCTTTCGTGGTGCGGAGTTGGGGATTCTGTTCCTGTACTTCGGCAGCCCGACCGCCGCGGCCAGTTTTGTCATGGCCCGTCAGGCCAATGGCAATCATGAACTGGCGGCAGCGATCATCGTGATCACCACGTTGATGGCGGCGGTCACCACCAACCTCGGGATCTTCCTGTTGCAGTGGGGCGGGTGGATCTAGTCGAAGGTTTTGTGCTGTTCTTCAGGGCCTCATCGCGAGCAAGCTCGCTCCCACATTTGGAATGCATTCCCCTGTGGGAGCGAGCTTGCTCGCGATGGCGGCGGAACAGACACCACAACTGTTGAATAATTATTCCGGCTTCTGATAGCTATCAATCACTTCTTGTGCCGCCCGAAACGCATCGATGGCCGCCGGGACACCGGCATACACCGCGCAATGCAGCAGCGCTTCGCGAATCTCTTCCACGGTGCAGCCATTGTTCAGCGCGCCACGCACGTGACCTTTCAATTCCTGCGGGCACTTCAACGCGGTCAGCGCGGCGAGGGTGATCAGGCTGCGGGTTTTCAATGGCAAACCTTCGCGGTTCCAGACGCCGCCCCAGGCGTGCTCGTTGACGAAATCCTGCAGCGGTTGCGTGAACTCGGTGGCATTGCCCAGCGCGCGGTCGACGAAGGCGTCGCCCATCACTTGGCGGCGGACTTCAACCCCAGGCTTTTTATCATCGGTCATGGCAATTCCTTATTGTGGT
This sequence comes from Pseudomonas sp. LBUM1666, assembly GCF_059695775.1. Classification (NCBI taxonomy): domain Bacteria; kingdom Pseudomonadati; phylum Pseudomonadota; class Gammaproteobacteria; order Pseudomonadales; family Pseudomonadaceae; genus Pseudomonas; species Pseudomonas sp. LBUM1666. The sequence continues at coordinate 904,482 of NZ_CP166789.1, forward strand.
GTTGGCGGCGCCAGGCGCGCAGCGACGTGAACAGCAAAAACGCCACCAGAGCCGGCAGGGCAAAAAACAGCATCAGGTGTTCAAGCTTACCGGCCAGCGGCATGCCGGTGGTGAACGACACCACATGCAGACCGTAAGCCAGATACAAACCCAAAAACATCAGACCTTCGGCGCGGGTCACCCGGTAACCGGAATAGAACACCGGCAGACACAACACCGCGACGCCGAGCATCACCGGCAAGTCGAAGTCCAGGGCGTTGGGTGATACCGACAGCGGCGATGGCGCGATCAACGCGGTGACGCCCAGCACGCCCAAGAGGTTGAACAGGTTGCTGCCGATCACGTTGCCCACGGCGATGTCGCGTTGACCGCGCAAGGCGGCGATCAATGAGGTGGCCAGTTCCGGCAGGGAGGTGCTGACGGCGACGATGGTCAGACCGATGATCCGCTCCGACAACCCCAGATCGGTCGCGACCGAAACCGCAGCGCCCAACAGCAAGTGCCCGGCGTAGACCAGCATCGCCAATCCCGCGACGATCATCAGCAGACTGCTGAACCATGGCGCTTGCGGGACTTCGTGGGTCGTCGATTGCGGGCGGGTCGAGTGCCGCGACTGGCGCAGCAGCAGGCCCAGATACAGCGCCATCGCCGCGAGCAGCATCACGCCATCGGCGCGGGTCAGTTCTTCGTTCCACGCCAATACGAACACCAGCAGGCTGGCGCCGATCATCAGCGGGATATCCAGGCGCACCAGTTGCCGTGAAACCCGCAGTGGGATGATCAGCGCCGAGAGCCCGAGTGTGACGAGGATGTTGAAGATGCTACTGCCGATCACGCTGCCGACGGCGATGTCGGCGTTCTGCGCCAGGGTCGCTTGCAGGCTGACCGCCATCTGCGGTGCGCTGCTGCCGAGGGCGACGATGGTCAGGCCGATAATCAGCGGTCGTACATGCAGGCGCGCGGCGAGGCGCACGGCGGCGCGCACCATCAGCTCGGCGCCGGCGATCAGCAACAGCAAGCCGCTGAGCAATTCAATCACGCTGATCAGGGGTAAATCGGCAAGTCCGAAAATGGTCAGCGCTCCGTCTATCAGTCGTCGAGGGCTTGCACGCGAACCTTCGCGGTGCCACTGCGCAGCATGCCCAACTGTTCGGCCGCTTCACGTGACACATCGATCAGGCGCCCACGAGAGTACGGCCCGCGGTCGTTGATGCGCACTACGCAGGACCTGTCGTTATTCAGGTTGGTAATCTTCACCCGGGTGCCGAACGGCAACTGGCGATGGGCGGCGGTCAGGGAATTCTTGTTGAAACGCTCGCCACTGGCGGTGCGTTTGCCATGGTGTTTAGCGCCGTAGTACGAGGCAACGCCGGTCTTGTCGTAGCCGTGTGGATCGATGGCATCGGTGCTGGCGCAACCGACCAGCAGAGAGAGCAGGGCACAGGTACTGAGGAAGCGTTTCATTCGAAGGTTTCCACATACAAATGTGGGAGCGAGCTTGCTCGCGATAGCGGCTCGGCATTCAACACTGAGTTGACTGTCCGGACGCTATCGCGAGCAAGCTCGCTCCCACAGGGATCAGAGCCAGTTTTGAGTGCTGGCTCCATTCTCATCAGCCTTCGAGCTTGCTTTTCAGCAGTTCGTTAACCTGTTGCGGGTTGGCCTTGCCTTTGGAGGCTTTCATGGCCTGGCCGACGAAGAAGCCGAACATCTTGCCGCGTTTGGCTTCGTCTGCCGCGCGGTATTGTTCAACCTGCTCGGCGTTGGCCGCGAGCATCTCGTCCAGCACTGCAGAGATGGCGCCCGTGTCGGTTACTTGCTTCAAGCCGCGCTTGTCGATGATCTCGTCCGCGCTGCCTTCGCCGTTGGCCATGGCTTCAAACACGACCTTGGCGATTTTGCCGGAGATGGTGTTGTCGGTGATGCGCAGCAGCATGCCGCCCAGTTGCTCGGCGGAAACCGGCGACTGATCGATGTCCAGGCCCTGTTTGTTCAACAGGCTGCCCAATTCAACCATCACCCAGTTGGCCGCCAGCTTGGCGTCGCCGCCGATGCTCACGACTTTCTCGAAGTAATCGGCTTGCTCGCGGCTGGTGGCCAGGACGCTGGCGTCGTAGACCGACAGACCGAACTGCGCCTGGAAGCGTTCGCGTTTCTGCGGTGGCAATTCCGGCAGGGTGGCGCGCACGTCGTCGAGGAACGAGTTCTCGATGACCACCGGCAGCAAGTCCGGATCGGGGAAGTAACGGTAGTCGTTGGCTTCCTCTTTGCTGCGCATCGGACGGGTTTCGTCCTTGTTCGGATCGTACAGACGGGTCTGCTGGATCACCCTGCCGCCGTCTTCGATCAGTTCGATCTGACGCTGCACTTCGGTGTTGATCGCCTTCTCGATGAAGCGGAACGAGTTGACGTTCTTGATCTCGCAGCGCGTGCCGAATTCAACCTGGCCTTTCGGACGGATCGACACGTTGCAGTCGCAACGCAGCGAACCTTCGGCCATGTTGCCGTCGCAAATGCCCAGGTAGCGGACCAGCGCGTGGACAGCCTTGACGTAAGCCACGGCTTCCTTGGCGCTGCGCATGTCCGGCTCGGAAACGATTTCCAGCAGCGGTGTGCCGGCACGGTTCAGGTCGATGCCGGTGGCGCCGCTGAATTCTTCGTGCAGACTTTTACCGGCGTCTTCTTCCAGGTGCGCGCGGGTGATGCCGACGCGCTTGACCGTGCCGTCTTCCAGCGCGATGTCCAAGTGGCCTTTGCCAACGATCGGCAATTCCATCTGGCTGATCTGGTAGCCCTTCGGCAGGTCCGGGTAGAAATAGTTTTTACGGGCGAACACGTTGTGCTGGCCGATCTCGGCATCAATTGCCAGACCGAACATCACCGCCATGCGCACCGCTTCCTGGTTCAGCACCGGCAATACGCCGGGCATACCGAGGTCAACCAGGCTGGCCTGGGTGTTCGGCTCGGAACCGAATGTGGTGGAGCTACCGGAAAAGATTTTCGACCGAGTGGTGAGCTGGGTATGAATCTCCAGCCCGATCACGACTTCCCATTGCATGTGTTTCTCCTCAGAAGCCGGTTGGGGTGCGGGTGTGCCAGTCAGTGTTCAACTGATACTGGTGGGCAACGTTCAACAGGCGACCTTCCTGGAAATACGGGGCGAGCAATTGCACGCCGACCGGCAGGCCGTCGACAAAACCGGCCGGCATCGACAAGCCCGGCAGACCGGCGAGGTTGGCGGTGATGGTGTAGACGTCTTCCAGGTACGCAGCAACCGGGTCGCTGCTCTTGGCGCCAAGCTTCCAGGCCGGGTTTGGCGTGGTTGGGCCGAGGATGATGTCGACCTCATTGAAGGCCGCCATGAAGTCGTTCTTCACCAAACGGCGAATCTTCTGCGCCTTCAGGTAGTAGGCGTCGTAGTAGCCGGCTGACAGCGCGTAGGCGCCGACCATGATCCGGCGCTGCACTTCCGGGCCGAAACCTTCGCCACGGGAGCGCTTGTACAGGTCTTCGAGGTTCTTTGGATCTGCGCAGCGATGGCCGAAACGCACGCCGTCGAAACGCGACAGGTTGGAAGAGGCTTCTGCCGGAGCGATCACGTAGTACGCAGGGATCGCGTGTTGCATGTTCGGCAGGCTGATTTCCTTGATCACGGCACCGAGCTTTTCCAGCTCCTTGATGCTGTTGTGGATCAGCTCGGCAATGCGCGGGTCGAGACCGGCGCTGAAATATTCCTTCGGCACACCGATGCGCAGGCCTTTCAGCGAATCGTTGAGGCTGGCGCTGTAATCCGGCACGGGCTCGTCGATGCTGGTGGAGTCTTGCGGGTCGAAACCGGCCATGCCTTGCAGCAGGATCGCGCAGTCTTCGGCGGTGCGGGCCAGAGGGCCGCCCTGATCGAGGCTGGAGGCGTAGGCGATCATGCCCCAGCGTGAAACGCGACCGTACGTCGGTTTCAGACCGGTCAGGTTGGTAAACGCGGCCGGCTGGCGGATCGAGCCGCCGGTGTCGGTCGCCGTGGCGGCCGGCAACAGACGAGCGGCAACGGCCGCGGCCGAACCACCGGACGAACCGCCGGGCACGTGTTCCAGGTTCCACGGGTTTTTCACTGCGCCGTAGTAGCTCGACTCGTTGGCGGAACCCATGGCGAATTCGTCCATGTTGGTCTTGCCCAGCGTCACGGCACCAGCGGCGGCCAGCTTGGCAACGACCGTGGCGTCGTACGGCGCTTTAAAGTTGTCGAGCATCTTCGAGCCGCAGCTGGTGCGGATGCCTTGGGTGCAGAACAGGTCTTTGTGGGCGATCGGCGCACCGAGCAGGGCGCCGCTCTCACCATTGGCGCGGCGTGCGTCAGCGGCTTTCGCCTGCTGGAGCGCCAGGTCTTCGGTGAGGCTGATGAAACTGTTGAGCTGTGGATCGAGCTGGGCGATGCGCGCCAGCAAGACTTTGGTCAGCTCTTCGGAGGAAAACTTTTTATCGGCGAGTCCGCGGGCGATCTCGGCCAGAGTCAATTGATGCATTGCAGGCTCTTTCCCTTTAGTCGATGACTTTCGGAACCAGGTACAGGCCGTTTTCGACCGCTGGTGCGATGGACTGATAGGCCTCGCGATGATTGGTCTCGGTCACGACGTCTGCACGCAGGCGCTGGCTGGCTTCCAGTGGGTGGGCGAGCGGCTCGATACCGTCGGTATTGACCGCCTGCATTTCGTCGACCAGCCCCAGAATGCTGTTCAGGGCCGAAGTGATGTGTGGAAGATCGGCATCATTAAGGCCAAGACAGGCCAGATGAGCGATTTTTTCCACGTCGGAGCGTTCAAGCGTCATGGGATTCTCCAGTGGAAGGAAAACAGAACGGATGCTATCCGTGTGTTAGATTGTCGGAACACTACCGCATTTCTACGGTCATAAGGCCGCGATTGTGGGGGTTGGTGCACAGAAAAGCGGCCAATTTAACATATTGGCGCCTTGCCCAAAATCCCTGTCGTTGTTAGAGTTTGCCGCACTTTTTTACCCACGCGTTGCCTAGGGTCCTTTCCCCATGTTCAAGAAACTGCGTGGCATGTTTTCCAGCGATCTTTCCATTGACCTGGGCACTGCCAACACCCTTATTTACGTGCGCGAGCGCGGTATCGTCCTGAATGAGCCCTCGGTTGTGGCTATTCGGACACACGGTAACCAGAAAAGTGTCGTTGCTGTCGGCACCGAGGCCAAGCGCATGCTCGGCCGTACGCCGGGCAACATTGCTGCCATTCGTCCGATGAAGGATGGCGTGATCGCCGACTTCAGCGTTTGCGAAAAGATGCTGCAGTACTTTATCAACAAGGTTCACGAAAACAGCTTCCTGCAGCCTAGCCCTCGTGTGTTGATCTGCGTTCCGTGCAAATCCACCCAGGTTGAGCGTCGTGCCATCCGTGAATCGGCCCTCGGTGCCGGTGCCCGTGAAGTATTCCTGATCGAAGAGCCAATGGCTGCTGCGATCGGTGCCGGCCTGCCGGTTGAAGAAGCTCGCGGCTCGATGGTTGTCGATATCGGTGGTGGTACCACTGAAATCGCACTGATCTCCCTGAACGGTGTGGTTTACGCTGAATCCGTACGGGTTGGCGGCGACCGCTTCGACGAAGCGATCATCACTTACGTGCGTCGCAACTACGGCAGCCTGATCGGCGAATCCACTGCCGAGCGCATCAAGCAGGAAATCGGTACTGCCTACCCGGGTGGCGAAGTTCGCGAAGTCGACGTTCGCGGCCGTAACCTGGCCGAAGGCGTTCCACGCGCATTCACCCTGAACTCCAATGAAGTGCTGGAAGCTCTGCAAGAGTCTCTGGCAACCATCGTTCAGGCTGTGAAAAGTGCGCTGGAGCAATCGCCTCCGGAACTGGCTTCCGACATCGCCGAGCGTGGTCTGGTACTGACCGGTGGTGGTGCCTTGCTGCGTGACCTCGACAAGTTGCTGGCCCAGGAAACCGGTCTGCCGGTAATCGTTGCCGAAGACCCTCTGACCTGTGTTGCTCGCGGCGGTGGCCGTGCGTTGGAAATGATGGATAAACACACCATGGACCTGCTGTCGAGCGAGTGATCTCGCCCTACGCATCTATGCTGTTGAGCGCGCAGGCAGCACTTTGCAGTGCTGCCTGTTGGCGTTTATCTTCTGTCAGTCTGCATCCAGGCCGGTTTGATGCCGTATGAATAAAGAGAACATTTGCCTGGGAGGAGCGGCTTATTAAACCGCTTTTCACCAAAGGGCCTTCACTGGGCGTGCGCTTGTTGGTGCTGGTCGTGCTATCGGTCGCGCTGATGGTGGTCGATGCCCGCTTCACACTGCTCAAGCCAGTGCGTAGCCAAATGTCGCTGGTGCTGATGCAGTCTTACTGGATCACCGACCTGCCGCAGCGGCTATGGCAGGGTGTGGCCAGCCAATTTGGCAGCCGTACCGAACTCGTCGCCGAAAACGAAAAACTCAAAACCGAAAACCTGTTGTTGCAGGGCCGCATGCAAAAGCTTGCCGCCCTCACCGAGCAGAACGTTCGGCTGCGCGAGTTGCTCAACTCCTCCGCGCTGGTCAACGAGAAGGTCGAAGTGGCCGAGCTGATCGGCATGGACCCGAACCCCTTCACCCACCGCATCATCATCAATAAAGGTGAGCGCGACGGTGTTGTCCTCGGTCAGCCGGTGCTCGATGCCCGCGGCCTGATGGGCCAGGTGGTCGAGTTGATGCCGTACACCTCTCGTGTGCTGTTGCTGACCGACACCACTCACAGCATTCCGGTGCAGGTGAACCGCAACGGTCTGCGGGCGATTGCCAGCGGCACCGGCAATCCGGAACGCCTGGAGCTGCGTCATGTGGCCGATACCGCCGACATTAAAGAAGGCGATCTGCTGGTCAGCTCGGGTCTGGGGCAGCGGTTCCCGGCGGGTTACCCAGTGGCGACGGTCAAGGAAGTGATTCACGATTCCGGTCAACCGTTCGCTATTGTGCGCGCCGTGCCAACCGCCGCCTTGAACCGCAGCCGTTACCTGTTGCTGGTGTTCACCGACGGCCGCACAGCCGAAGAGCGCGCCAACGAAGCTGCCCAGGCTCAAGAAGCCTTGGACCAGCACGGCGGTGGACCGATCATTCCAGCGACAGTACCGAAACCTGCCATCGTCCCGGCTGCTGTTGCCGCGCCCGTGACTCCGGTTGCACCGGCGACTGCCCCTGCTGCCACAACCCCGCCCAAACCTGTGGCAACTCATCCCGCTCCTGCGAAACCTGCCGCCAGCAAGCCGCCCGCGACGCAACCTGCGGCCGCTAAACCGCCGGCCACGCCACCCGCTGCCGTGAAGCCGGCAGCCAAACCGCCTGTCTCTGCGCCGGCTACCACTGGGGGACGAGAATAATGGTTGGTGCTACTGCCTCCCGAAATGACTGGATGGTCTGGCTGACATTCGCCATAGGCATGCTGCTCAGCGTTTCGCCGCTGCCACAATTCATGGAAATCCTCCGTCCGCTGTGGCTGGCCCTGTTGCTGGCGTTCTGGGCGTTGGCCATGCCGCAGAAAGTCGGGATGGTCACCGCGTGGTGCCTGGGCCTGGCCGAAGACGTGCTTTATGGCACGCTGCTGGGCCAGAACGCATTGATCCTGACGCTGATCACGTACCTGGTGCTGGCGCTGCAACAACGCCTGCGCATGTTCCCGATGTGGCAACAGAGCCTGGTGATCCTGGTGATCTTCGGCCTCGCGCAGCTTGTTCAACTATGGCTCAGCGCCCTGACCGGCAATCGTCAGCCGACGCTGGCGCTGGTCTTGCCGGCACTGGTCAGCGCATTGCTCTGGCCATGGGTCAGCTACGGTTTGCGCGGTTTGCGTCGACGCTACAAAATCAATTAATTCGGTCAGGCATTTGCCCGCACCTCGACAAGGGAGATGTCTTGATGAAATTGTTGTACCTCGCCTCAGGCTCGCCGCGTCGGCGTGAACTGCTCACGCAGATCGGCGTGCCGTTCTCCGCCATCAGCGCGGACATCGATGAAACCCCTTTTGAAGATGAATCCCCGTCGGCCTATGTCGAGCGCCTGGCGCGTGGCAAAGCCGAGGCTGGGCGCGGGACTGTCGTGTCCGACGCAGATTTTTGCGTGCTGGGCGCCGATACCGCCGTGGTGCTGGACGGAAAAATTCTTGGCAAGCCGGTTGATGAAGCCGAGGCATGCGCCATGCTTATGATGTTGTCCGGGTGTGAACATGAAGTCCTGACGGCGATTGCGGTGCGAGAGGGTGAGCGTTGCGAGTCTCGGGTCGTGCGCAGTCTGGTGCGTTTTCGCAACATCAGTCGCGATGAAGCGATAGCCTACTGGGCCAGCGGCGAACCGCAGGACAAGGCCGGCGGCTACGGCATTCAAGGGCTCGGCGCGGTGTTCGTCGCCGGGCTCAATGGCAGTTACTCGGCGGTGGTCGGGTTACCGCTGTGCGAAACCGCTGAGCTGCTTGGCCATTTCGGCATACCCTGTTGGCAAACCCTTAACGCGCGTTGAGCGTCGTACTGACAAGATGCGGCCATTATCGTGAACATGCCTGAACGAGACCCTGCCATGAGTGAAGAGATCCTGATCAACATCACGCCGATGGAATCGCGCGTGGCGGTGGTTGAAAACGGTGTCCTGCAAGAGGTCCACGTCGAGCGTACGCAAAAGCGCGGGATCGTCGGCAACATCTATAAAGGCAAAGTCGTGCGGGTATTGCCGGGCATGCAAGCGGCATTCGTCGACATTGGTCTGGACCGCGCGGCGTTCATTCACGCCTCGGAAATTTCCCTGCGCGAAGGCCCGGCGGTCGAGAGCATCAGCGCTCTGGTTCACGAGGGGCAGAGCCTGGTGGTGCAAGTCACCAAGGATCCGATCGGTTCAAAAGGCGCACGCCTGACGACTCAGTTGTCGATTCCATCGCGTTATCTGGTGTACATGCCGCGCACCGCGCACGTTGGCATTTCGTTGAAGATCGAAGACGAAGCCGAGCGCGAACGTCTCAAACAAGTGGTCACCGATTGCGTGGCCAAAGAAGGCATCCAGGAGGCCGGTGGCTTCATCCTGCGTACCGCTGCCGAAGGTGCCGGTGCCGATGAAATCCTCATGGACATCCGCTACCTGCGCCGGCTTTGGGATCAAATCAACGAACAGATCAAAACCATCAGCGCGCCGAGTGTGATCTACGAAGACCTCGGCCTGGCGCTGCGCACCTTGCGTGATCTGGTGAGTCCGAAGATCGAGAAGATCCGCATCGACTCCCGGGAAACCTTCCAGAAAACCACACAGTTCGTCGCCGAGCTGATGCCAGAAATCGCCGATCGTCTGGAGCATTACCCGGGCGAACGGCCGATCTTCGACCTGTACGGCGTCGAAGACGAAATCCAGAAGGCCCTGGAGCGCAAAGTCCCGCTGAAGTCTGGCGGTTATCTGGTGGTCGATCCGGCGGAAGCCATGAGCACCATCGACGTCAACACCGGGGCGTTCGTCGGTCATCGCAACCTCGAAGAAACCATTTTCAAGACCAACCTCGAAGCCGCGACCGCCATCGCTCGTCAGCTGCGCCTGCGCAATCTGGGCGGGATCATCATCATCGACTTCATCGACATGGAAGATGAAGAACACCAGCGTCAGGTGCTGCGCACTCTCGAGAAGCAACTGGAGCGCGATCACGCCAAGACCAACATCATCGGCATCACCGAGTTGGGCCTGGTGCAGATGACTCGCAAGCGCACCCGTGAAAGTCTCGAACAAGTGTTGTGCGAACCGTGCAGCAGCTGCCAGGGCCGCGGCAAGCTCAAGACGCCGGAAACCGTTTGCTACGAGATTTTCCGCGAAATCCTCCGAGAAGCTCGCGCCTATCAGGCGGAAGGCTATCGTGTATTGGCAAACCAGAAAGTGGTCGACCGTTTGCTCGATGAAGAATCGGGCAATGTCGCCGAGCTCGAAGGTTTTATCGGACGCACCATCCGGTTCCAGGTGGAAACCATGTATTCCCAGGAACAATACGACGTGGTGCTGCTCTGAATCGCTGTATTTCAACCCTGTTAGAACGGCTGGCCTCAGCTTTTTGCAGCATTTTTGCCATGGGAGCCAACTGACATGGAACGTCTGACACGCATTTTGGCCGCACTGACCCGCTGGGGTCTGGGGCTGTGTGCGTTGGTGTTGGTGTTGTTGGCGTTATACGTCAGCCTCGGCCGAGAGCTGACCCCGCTGGTGGCCGAGTACCGTACCGAAGTCGAAGCCAAAGCCAGTGCTGCCTTGGGCATGCCGCTGAATATCGGCGAACTGGAAGGTAACTGGAGCGGCTTTGCTCCGATTATGCTGGCTCACGACGTGATGGTCGGCGAGGGCGCCAATGCCCTGCGTCTGGATCAGGTGCGCGCGGTACCGGATCTTTGGGCCAGTCTGATGGCTCGTGAAGTGCGCATCGCTCACCTGGAACTCAGCGGCCTGAAGATCAGCCTCAAGGAAAGCGAGGACGGTCATTGGGCGCTGGAAGGCTTGCCGGTGCAGCAGGATCAGCCGCTGGATCCTGAGCAATTGCTCAATCGCATGCAGATGGTTCAGCAACTGTCGGTACTCGATAGCCAGGTCACTTTGCAGCCACTGCAAGAGCAGCCGCTGACCCTGACTTACGTCGGGCTGAATCTGAAAACCGGCGTCTCCCGCCAGCGACTCGACGCCCGTTTGACCCTGCCCGACGGACAACCGGTGGCCATCAGTCTGCGTACCCGTCTGCGCGCCAGCGAATGGAAAGACGGCGAGGCCGAAGCTTATTTGAGCCTGCCGCAAAGCGACTGGTCGAAATGGTTGCCTGAGCGCTTGACCCAACAATGGAATTTCTCCGAGTTCAAGGCCGGCGGCGAGCTTTGGGTGAACTGGAACAAGGGCGCCCTGCAGAGTGCGGCGATTCGCTTGAACGCGCCGCAACTCAAGGGCGCGTACGGCGAGCGCAAGCCGATCCAGATCAACAATCTGGCGCTCAATGGCTATTTTCAGCGCAGCTCCGAAGGCATGCTGGTAACCCTGGATTCGCTGGCCATGAACCTTGGCGAGACCCGTTGGGAATCGCATCTGCAACTCAAACAAAACGCGGCGACCGACAAGACTGAAGAGCTTTGGCATCTGCAAGCCGACCGCCTCGATCTCACCCCGATCACCCCGATACTGAATGCCTTGGGGCCGCTGCCCGAAGGCATTGCCACCGCCGTCGAGCGACTCAAAGTGACCGGCGGCCTGCGCAACGTGCTGATCGACTTCCGGCCTAATGCCACCGACGACAGCAAGTTCAGCTTTGCCGCCAACCTGGACCGGGTCGGCTTCGATGCCTATCGCGGCGCTCCGGCGGCACGAAATGTCAGTGGCAGCATCAGCGGTGATCTGGGCGGTGGTGAGCTGCGCATGGACAGCAAGGATTTTTCCCTGCACCTGGACCCGATCTTCGCCAAGCCATGGCAGTACATTCAGGCCAATGCCCGACTGACCTGGAAACTCGATAAAGAAGCCTTCACCTTGATCGCGCCGTACCTGAAGGTGCTGGGCGAAGAAGGCAAGATTGCTGGCGACTTTCTGATCCGCCTGCATTTCGACCACACCCAGGAAGACTACATGGACCTGCGGGTCGGTCTGGTGGACGGCGACGGGCGTTACACCGCCAAGTACTTGCCGACAATGCTCAGCCCTGGGCTGGACGAATGGCTGCGTACGGCAATTCTCAAAGGTGCGGTGGACGAAGGCTTCTTCCAGTACCAGGGTTCGCTGAACCACGGTGCCGCCGAGACTGCCCGCAGCATCAGCCTGTTCTTCAAGGTTCACGATGCCGAACTGGCCTTCCAGCCAGGCTGGCCACATGTCAGCAAAGTCACGGGTGACGTGTTTGTTGAAGACAGTGGTGTGCGGATCCTGGCCAGCAAGGGGCAGTTGCTCAATACCCAGGTCAGCGACATTTACGTCAATATTCCTCATGTGCCATCGGGGCAAAACGTCCATCTGTTCCTCGACGGTGGATTCGCTGGCGGGTTGGGTGATGGCCTGAAAATTCTCCAGGAAGCGCCGATCGGCACCGCAGCCACCTTTGCCGGTTGGGAAGGCGAGGGCGATTTGCGGGGCAAACTGAAACTGGACATTCCATTGGTCAAAGGCGAGCAGCCGAAGATCCTCGTCGACTTCAAGACCGCCAAGGCCCGTCTGAAACTGGCCGAGCCAACCCTGGAGCTGACTCAGCTCAAGGGCGATTTCCGTTTCGACAGCGCCAAGGGTTTGAGCGGGCAAAACATCACCGCGCGCGCCTTTGATAAACCGGTTACCGCACAGATTTTCGCCGATGGCAGTCCCGGCAACCTCAAGACTCGCGTCGCCGCCTCGGGCCAGGTCGAGGTCAAGAAACTGACTGACTGGCTGAGTGTTACGCAGTCGTTGCCAGTGTCCGGTGTGATCCCTTATCAGCTGCAACTGAACCTTGATGGGGCCGACAGTCAATTGATGGTCAGCTCCAACCTCAAGGGCGTAGCAATCGATTTGCCGGCGCCGTTCGGCATGGCGCCCGACGTCGGCCGCGACACCACGTTCCGCATGACCCTGCAGGGAGCGGAGCGGCGCTACTGGGTCAACTACGGTGAGCTGGCGAACTTCACGTTTGCGGCACCGCCCGGCAATTTTGCCGACGGTCGTGGCGAGTTGTTCCTGGGTGGCGGTAATGCCGTGCTACCCGGCGCCAAAGGCCTGCGGGTGCGCGGTGTGCTGTCGGAACTGGACGTTGGCCCTTGGAAGGACCTGGTAGACAAATACGCCGGACAGGATCCGGGCGGCAACGCCAAACAGTTGCTCAGCAGCGCGGATTTCAAGATTGGCAAGCTCAGCGGTGTTGGCACTACGCTCGATCAGGCTTCCGTACAGTTGAATCGCAAACCTGCCGCGTGGGCCTTGCAACTCGACAGTCAGCAGGTCAAGGGCAGCGCCAGCATCCCCGATGCGAAAGCCGCGCCGGTTGCGATCAATCTGCAATACGTGCGTTTGCCGGCGCCAGACCCGACGGTCCTGGCCGACGAAAACTCGCCAGATCCGCTGGCCTCGGTGGATCCGACGAAGATCCCGGCACTGGATATCACCATCAATCAGCTGTTCCAGGGCAAGGACCTCGTCGGGGCCTGGTATCTGAAAGTCCGTCCGACCGCCAAGGGCATTGCGTTTAATACGCTGGATCTGGGCCTCAAGGGCATCCTCCTGCAGGGCAGCGGCGGTTGGGAAGGCGTGCCCGGTTCCAGCAGCAGTTGGTACAAGGGCCGGATCAGCGGCAAGAATCTTGCCGATGTACTGAAGGGCTGGGGCTTTGCTCCGAGTGTCACCAGCGAAGATTTTCATATGGATGTCGATGGTCGCTGGCCCGGTTCGCCGGCCTGGCTGGCCACCAAGCGTTTCTCTGGAACCCTCGATGCTTCGCTGAATAAAGGCCAGTTCGTTGAAGTTGAGGGCAGCGCCCAGGCGTTGCGCGTGTTTGGCTTGCTGAACTTCAACTCCATCGGCCGCCGGCTGCGTCTGGACTTCTCCGACCTGTTCGGCAAAGGCTTGAGTTACGACCGGGTCAAAGGCCTGCTGGTCGCGACCAACGGCGTATACGTGACGCGTGAGCCGATCCTGTTGACCGGTCCGTCGAGCAACATCGAACTCAACGGGACGCTAGACCTGGTGGGCGATAAGGTCGATGCCAAGTTGCTGGTGACGTTGCCTGTGACCAATAACCTGCCGATTGCCGCGCTGATCGTCGGTGCACCGGCTATCGGTGGCGCGCTGTTCCTGATCGATAAGCTGATCGGTGACCGTGTGGCGCGTTTCGCCAGCGTCCAATACACCGTCAAGGGACCGTGGAAAGAGCCGAAAATTACCTTCGACAAGCCTTTTTGACAAACTTTTTGAAAACGCACTCCCCAAGCCTATGGAGTAGCATGGCGGCCTGCCCTTATAAAAAGCGATGAAGGAGCGCGCCATGTCTGTAGCGGTGATTCAAATGGTCAGCCAGAGTGATGTGCTGGCCAATCTGGCCCAGGCCCGTCGGCTGCTCGAGCAAGCGGCGACCAGTGGTGCGCAGCTTGCCGTACTGCCGGAAAACTTCGCCGCCATGGGCCGTCGCGACACTGCCGACATCGGTCGCGCCGAGGCATTGGGCGAAGGCCCGATCCTGCCATGGTTGAAACAGACCGCCCGCGACCTCAAGTTATGGATAGTGGCCGGTACATTGCCGTTGCCGCCGGTGGATCAACCGACGGCCAAAGTGCATGCCTGCTCGCTGCTGGTGGATGACCACGGCGAAACCGTTGCACGGTATGACAAGTTGCACCTTTTCGACGTCGATGTGGCGGACAATCGCGGGCGTTATCGCGAATCCGATGACTATGCTTATGGCAGTGGGGTAGTCGTGGCGGACACGCCCGTCGGTCGAGTCGGGCTGACGGTGTGTTACGACCTGCGCTTCCCGGAGTTGTACAGCGAATTACGCGCTGCCGGGGCGGAGTTGATTACCGCGCCGTCGGCCTTTACCGCGGTGACCGGCGCGGCGCATTGGGAGGTATTGATTCGCGCGCGGGCCATCGAAACTCAATGTTATGTGCTCGCGGCTGCCCAGGGTGGGACGCATCCGGGGCCGCGGGAAACCTTTGGCCATGCCGCGATTATCGACCCGTGGGGACGTGTGCTGGCGCAACAGGATCAAGGCGAGGCCGTGCTGCTGGCCGAACGCGATAGCAGCGAACAGGCGTCCATCAGGGCGCGGATGCCGGTGTCCAGTCACCGGCGCTTTTTCTCGCAGGGCGCCCGGCGACCTGCCTCAGAACGATGAATTTAAGGCGTAAAGCATATGAGCGAGTTGTTGTCCTCAGTCAGTGAACATCTCCTGGCGCCCGGCGGCGTAACAATCGAGAGCCTGCAAGGTGTCCTCGGCGATCTGGCCGGCCCGGGCATTGATGCTGCCGACCTGTATTTCCAGGGGCAGATTTCCGAGTCCTGGGCGCTGGAAGACGGGATCGTCAAGGAAGGCAGCTTCAATCTCGACCAAGGTGTCGGCGTGCGAGCGCAATCGGGTGAGAAAACCGGTTTTGCCTACAGCAATGCCATTACTCTCGAAGCCCTCGGTGCCGCAGCCCGTGCGGCGCGTTCGATCTCCCGCGCCGGTCAGAACGGCACGGTGCAAGCCTTCACGACTCAGGATGTCGCCCAGTTGTACGGGCCGGACAACCCGCTGGAAGTGATGACCCGTGCCGAGAAGGTCGAATTGCTCAAGCGTATCGACGTCGCGACTCGCGCCCTCGACCCGCGTATCCAGCAAGTCACCGTGAGCATGGCTGGCGTCTGGGAGCGAATCCTCGTGGCTTCCACCGACGGCGGTCTGGCCGCCGATGTACGGCCGTTGGTGCGCTTCAACGTCAGCGTGATCGTCGAGCAGAACGGTCGCCGTGAGCGCGGCGGTCATGGTGGTGGCGGTCGTACCGATTACCGTTATTTCCTCAGCGATGACCGCGCCATGAGCTATGCCCGTGAAGCGCTGCGTCAGGCGTTGGTGAATCTGGAAGCCATTCCTGCGCCGGCCGGTACGTTGCCGGTGGTACTGGGTTCGGGCTGGTCCGGCGTATTGCTGCACGAAGCGGTCGGCCACGGTCTGGAAGGCGACTTCAACCGCAAGGGCAGTTCGGCCTACAGCGGGCGCATGGGCGAGATGGTTGCGTCCAAGCTTTGCACCATCGTTGATGACGGCACGCTAGCCGGGCGTCGCGGTTCCCTGAGCGTCGATGATGAAGGCACCCCGACCGAGTGCACGACACTGATCGAAAACGGCGTACTCAAAGGCTATATGCAGGACAAGCTCAACGCCCGTCTGATGGGCGTGGCCCGTACCGGTAACGGTCGCCGTGAATCCTACGCGCACCTGCCGATGCCGCGCATGACCAACACCTACATGCTGGCGGGCGAAAGCGACCCTGCAGAAATCATCGCCTCGGTGAAGCGCGGCATCTACTGCGCCAACCTCGGCGGCGGTCAGGTGGACATCACCAGCGGCAAATTCGTGTTCTCCACCAGCGAGGCGTACCTGATCGAAGACGGTAAGATTACGGCCCCGGTCAAAGGCGCGACGTTGATCGGCAACGGGCCGGAAGCCATGAGCAAAGTGTCGATGGTCGGTAACGACCTGGCGCTGGACAGCGGCGTGGGGACGTGTGGCAAGGATGGGCAGTCGGTGCCGGTGGGTGTCGGCCAGCCAACGCTGAAAATCGATGCGATCACTGTGGGTGGCACAGGATCTTGAGGGATGGAGCTTCGGGTGAACCGCGTAGCGACTCACCCGATTCGAGATTTAACGCAGACCGCGTTGAGTCTCGTCCAGCTCACGGATGTACTTGAAGATTTTACGGCTCGATGCCGGTGGCTTGTTGGTCGCCAGTTCGTGCTGGGCCTGACGGATCAGGGAGCGCAATTGCTGACGATCAGCCTCCGGGTAGTCGACCACGAACTTCTCCAGGACCGCATCGTCGCCCGCGATCAAGCGATCGCGCCAGCGTTCCAGGCCATGGAAACGTTCGTTGTACTGCCGGGTGGAGGCATCGAGTTGATCGAGCAACGTCAGAATGGCGTCAGTGTCCTGATCGCGCATCAGTTTGCCGATGAACATAAGGTGCCGTTTACGCGCGATATTCGCGGTGTGCTTGGAGGCATCGCCCAAAGCCCGGCGCAAAGCGTCGGTCAACGGCAGTTTTGCCAGCAAGTCAGGCTTGAGCGTTGTAAGGCGCTCGCCAAGGTCAACCAGAGCATGAAGCTCGCGTTTAACCTGGGATTTGCTTTTTTCTCCCGTATCGAGGGAGTCGTCGTAAGAATCAACCATGGTGGCCGTCCGCAAAGAAACGCCGCCATGATAACCAGTCGGGGGCCGCTTGTCCGGCCCGGTCGCTCGAAGGCCCCAGCCGAAAGCAGAATTTGAGTGGAGAACAGCATGAGTGCAGTTGAAAGCGTCGGCCCACAAGCGTTGCCGGCACTGCAAGAACAAGTCGAGCAGATCATCGCTGAAGCCAAGCGTCAGGGTGCCAGTGCCTGTGAAGTGGCGGTGTCCCTGGAGCAGGGCCTGTCGACCTCGGTGCGTCAGCGTGAAGTCGAAACCGTCGAATTCAACCGCGATCAGGGCTTCGGCATCACCTTGTACGTTGGCCAGCGCAAGGGCTCGGCCAGCACGTCCGCCAGCGGTCCGGAGGCGATTCGCGAAACCGTCGCCGCCGCACTCGCCATCGCCAAGCACACCTCGGAAGACGAAGCTTCGGGGCTGGCAGACGCCGCGCTGATGGCCAAGGATCTGCAGGACTTCGACCTGTTCCACCAATGGGACATCACCCCGGAGCAAGCCATCGAGCAGGCCCTGGCCTGTGAAGCGGCGGCGTTTGCCACCGACAGCCGGATCAAGAACGCCGACGGCACCACCCTCAGCACCCACCAGGGCTGCCGTGTTTATGGTAACAGCCATGGTTTTATCGGCGGCTACGCGTCGACCCGGCACAGCCTGAGCTGCGTGATGATCGCCGAGGCCGACGGCCAGATGCAGCGCGATTACTGGTACGACGTGAACCGTCAGGGCAATTTGCTGGCCTCTCCGGAGAGCATCGGTCAACGTGCCGCGCAACGGGCGGCGAGCCGTCTGGGCGCGCGTCCGGTACCGACCTGCGAAGTGCCGGTGCTGTTTTCCGCGGAACTGGCCGGCGGTTTGTTCGGCAGTTTCCTCTCGGCGATTTCCGGCGGCAGTCTGTATCGCAAATCCTCGTTCCTTGAAGGCACGCTGGGGCAGAAACTGTTCCCGGAATGGCTGACCATCGATGAGCGTCCGCACCTGATGCGGGCCATGGGCAGTTCGGCGTTCGATGGTGATGGTTTGGCCACTTACGCCAAACCGTTCGTCGAAAAGGGCGAGTTGGTCTCGTACATTCTCGGCACGTACTCCGGCCGTAAGCTCGGGATGCCGAGCACCGCCAACGCTGGTGGTGTGCACAACCTGTTCGTCACCCATGGCGACGAAGACCAGGCAGCCTTGCTGCGTCGCATGGGGCGCGGCCTGCTGGTGACTGAATTGATGGGCCAGGGCCTGAACATGGTCACTGGCGATTATTCCCGTGGCGCGGCGGGTTACTGGGTCGAGAATGGTGAAATCCAGTTTGCGGTCCAGGAAGTCACCATCGCCGGCAACATGCGTGACATGTTCAAACAGATCGTTGCGGTGGGTAATGACCTGGAATTGCGCAGCAACATTCGCACAGGTTCGGTGCTGATCGAGCGGATGACGGTAGCCGGCAGCTAACGCTTAACCGTTACACAAAAAGGCGCGCCACCCATCAGGTGGCGCGCCTTTTTTTATGCGCCATGCACCGTCCCTGTGGGAGCGAGCTTGCTCGCGATGGCGGTTTAACATTCAACATTGATTTTGACTGACACGACGCTATCGCGAGCAAGCTCGCTCCCACAATGACCCTATGCATTTCATTGGGGTTGTTTTGGTTATCATTATCATCTAATAATAAATCTCATTACCGAATGAGCCCGGATTATGAGTTCTGCCTTGCACGAGCAGCCTTACCTCGAAAGCTGGCGCTGGATGAGTCGCCAGATTCGTTGCGCGATAGACCCTGACGAGCCTCGCCTGATCGAACATTACCTGGCCGAAGGCCGGTATCTCGTCTGCTGCACCGCATCGTCTCCCTGGACCATCGCCGAAACTTCATTCCGTCTGCTACTCGATACTGCCGCCGATGTCGCGCTGCCCTGGCACTGGCGAACCCTTTGTCTGGACCAGGCTTGGCGGCCGTTGCGCGATCTGGAACGCCTCTCATTGTGCAAATGCCGCCTCAAGCGCTGGCAGAGCTACACCTGGCAACTGGCGACCTGCGAGTTGCAGCCTTCCATTCCCCTTATCGAACTGGTGCAAGGATTTACAGATGACCAAGACTCGTATTGAGCGCGACAGCATGGGCGAGCTTCAAGTGCCGGTGGACGCCCTCTACGGCGCACAGACCCAGCGTGCGGTAGACAACTTCCCCATCAGCGGCAAACCGATGCCTGTGCAGTTCATCCGTGCGCTGATCCTGGCCAAGGCTGCCGCTGCCCGAGCCAACGTCGAGCTCGAACAAATCAGCGAATCCCAGGGCAAAGCCATCGTCGATGCGGCACTGGGCCTGCTTCAAAGCGACTTCATGCAGCATTTTCCGGTGGATATCTTCCAGACCGGTTCCGGCACCAGTTCGAACATGAACGCCAATGAAGTGATCGCCACCCTGGCCAGCCGCCTGCTCGGCGAACCGGTGAACCCCAACGATCACCTCAATTGCGGCCAAAGCAGCAACGACATCATCCCGACCACCATCCACGTCAGTGCTGCGTTAGCGTTGCACGAGCAATTGTTGCCGGCGCTGGTGCGTCTGGTTCAGGTGATCGAGCGCAAGGCCGAAGAGGTCCATCACCACGTCAAAACCGGCCGCACTCACTTGATGGACGCCATGCCGGTGCGCATGAGCCAGGTGCTCAACGGTTGGGCGCAGCAGCTCAAGGCCAACATCGGTCATCTGCAGGATCTGCTGCCGAGTCTGCAATCCCTGGCTCAGGGCGGCACGGCAGTGGGCACTGGAATCAACGCTCATCCGCAATTCGCGGCGCGTTTCTGTGAACAACTGAGCAAGCTGACCCAAGTGCAATTCCAACCGGGTGAGGATCTGTTTGCGCTGATCGGCTCTCAGGACACGGCGGTCAGTGTTTCCGGTCAGCTCAAGGCCACGGCCGTTTCGCTGATGAAAATCGCCAACGACCTGCGCTGGATGAACTCCGGCCCGCTTGCCGGTCTTGGTGAAATCGAGCTCGAAGCCTTGCAGCCGGGTTCTTCGATCATGCCTGGCAAGGTCAATCCGGTGATCCCGGAAGCGACCGCCATGGTCGCCGCTCAGGTCATCGGCAATGACACGGTTATCACCATCGCCGGTCAGTCGGGCAATTTCGAGCTGAACGTGATGCTGCCGATCATCGCGCAGAACCTGCTGAGCAGCATCGAGTTGCTGGCCAACTCCAGCCATCTGCTGGGTGAAAAGGCCATCGCCAGCTTCAAGGTCAACGAAGCCAGGCTCAAGGAAGCGCTGTCGCGTAACCCGATCCTGGTCACCGCACTCAACCCGATCATTGGTTACCAAAAAGCTGCAGAGATCGCCAAGAAGGCCTATCAACAGGGCCGTCCGGTGATCGATGTCGCTCTGGAACACACCGACCTGACACGCAGCCAGCTTGAGGTTTTGCTGGACCCGGAAAAACTCACCGCAGGCGGCGTGTAACCACCGCAACCGCTTTGGAGGCTCACCATGGAGCACTGGAAACGCACGATCGAAAGGGCTAATCGCTGTTTCATGCTGGGCGAACTGGTCGATGCCCGCGAGGCTTACTTGCAAGCATTGGCCCTGGCCCAGGTGTTGTTCGAGCGCTGGGCGGATGCCGACGAAGCGGTGGCGGCCTGCGTGATTTCCCACCACAACCTGGCGGATCTGCATTTGCGTCTGAACCAGCCTGAGGAGAGCGCCGAGTACCTGTGCGCCATCCATCAGCGATTGTTGCAGACCATGCAGGACCCACGACTGGCGCCGGCCCTGCGTGAAGCAGCGTTGCGCCAGAGCAGTAAAACCTACGTCGAGCTGCTGAATTTCATCAGCGAACACGGCGAATACCCGCGTACGCATCGATTGCTGCACATCGATGCTGCCTCGCCTGCGTCCCTACATCATGGAGTTCATTGAAATGGCTTTTACCTTGCCTGCCTTGCCCTACGCCTACGACGCCCTGGAACCGCACATCGATGCGCAGACCATGGAAATCCACTATACCAAGCATCACCAGACCTACATCAACAACCTCAACGCTGCGGTGGAAGGCACCGAGTTTGCCGAGTGGCCGGTGGAGAAACTGGTGTCAGCTGTCCAGCAACTGCCGGAGAAGCTGCGCGCGGCGGTGATCAATCAGGGCGGCGGGCATGCCAACCATTCTTTGTTCTGGGAAGTGATGGCGCCCAACGGCGGCGGCAATCCTGAAGGCTCCTTGGCTGAGGCGATCGATGAGCAACTGGGCGGTCTGAGCAGTTTCAAGGAGGCCTTCACCAAAGCCGCGCTGACTCGTTTCGGCAGCGGCTGGGCGTGGCTCAGTGTGACGCCGCAAAAGACGCTGGTCGTTGAAAGCAGCGGCAATCAGGACAGTCCATTGATGAACGGCAATACGCCAATCCTCGGCCTGGATGTCTGGGAGCACGCGTATTACCTGCAATACCAGAACCGTCGCCCGGAATACATCAACGCGTTCTACAACGTGATCAATTGGCCTGAAGTCGCTGCGCGCTATCAGGCTGCACTGGTTTAAGACTTCTGCAAAAACACTCCAAGGCTGGCTATGGGCACTGAAACACTGGCGATCGGAAGTGGACGACTATTTCGTTACGCATTCGGATCGCTGTTACTGCTGGCAGGCATCACGTTATTGGTTGCCCAAGGCTTGGCGTGGCTGGACCTCGAGCCGAAACTGCTGCGCGCGCTGCAAGGCGGGGCGATCTGCGCTTTGGGCACTGCCTTGGGAGCGGTGCCCGTGTTGGTGATTCGACGGATGCCCCAGACGGTCAGCGATACGCTGCTCGGCTTCGGGGCCGGGGTAATGCTCGCGGCGACAGCGTTTTCGTTGATCGTTCCGGGGATCTCTGCCGCTGAAAACCTGGGGCTGACGCCTTGGGCGGCCAGCGGCCTGATCAGTTTCGGCATCATGTTGGGTGCGTTTGGATTGTTCCTGGTTGATCGCAAGGTGTCAGGTGCGTCGCCGGAAACGCTCGTAGGCACGCTGGAGCGACCGGTCATCCCGCCGCGAATCTGGTTGTTTGTGTTTGCGATCATTGCCCACAACATCCCCGAAGGCATGGCGGTCGGTGTGTCGGCGGGGGGTGGCATGCCTGACGCCGATAGCCTGGCCATGGGCATCGCGTTGCAGGACGTGCCGGAAGGTCTGGTGATCGCGCTGGTGCTGGCCGGGGCAGGGATGTCGCGGGTCAAGGCGTTCCTGATTGGTGCTGCGTCAGGTCTGGTCGAGCCGGTCTTCGCGTTGTTGTGCGCCTGGCTAGTGAGCCTGGCCGAATTGTTGTTGCCCTTGGGGTTGGCACTGGCGGCCGGGGCAATGTTGCTGGTGGTCACCCATGAAGTCATCCCCGAGTCGCGCCGCAATGGTCACGACAAGCTTGCAAGTCTTGGGTTGCTAATCGGGTTTTGCTTGATGATGGTGATGGATACCGCATTGGCTTAGCGGCTGAGCACGAACTTTGTAGCAGTTGGCGAAGCCTGCGTTCGGCTCGGTCCGCGCTCGGGCGCAGCAGTCGTGAACTCAACACACGCGGTTTATCTGAAGCCCGCAAATACCGAAATGACGACTGCTTCGTCCGAACGCGGCCCGAACCGAACGCAGCCTTCGGCAGCTGCTAGGGCGAGGATTATTCGCCTTCGCCGAAGTAGTCATTGATCAAATTCACCAATGCCTGCAGCGCCTCATCAGCTTGTTCACCTTCGGTGCTCAGGTGGATTTTGGTGCCCTTGCCCGCAGCGAGCATCATCATTGCCATGATGCTTTTTCCGTCGACCGTGGACTCCGGCGTGCGTCCTACTCTGATCGAGCAATCCTTGAACTCACCGGCGACGCCAACGAATTTTGCAGAAGCGCGGGCATGCAGGCCCAGCTTGTTGATGATTTCAATTTCCAGAGCAGGCATCGCGGTGTGAATCCTTTAGCTGAGGTCGCGGTGGCGAACCTGGACGTTCTTCAGGGTTTTTTGCAGGGCCTGGCCCAGACGTTCGGTCAGGTAGACGGAGCGGTGATGCCCGCCGGTGCAGCCAATGGCAATGGTGACATAAGCGCGGTTGCTGGCGGCAAAGCGGGGTAGCCACTTGAACAAGTAGGTGCAGATGTCCTGGAACATCTCTTCGACGTCCGGCTGTGCCGCCAGGTAATCGACAACCGGTTGGTCGAGCCCGGATTGATCGCGCAACTCTGGCTTCCAGTAAGGGTTCGGCAGGCAGCGCACGTCGAACACCAGATCAGCGTCCACCGGCATGCCACGCTTGAAGCCGAAAGACTCCACCAGGAACGCCGTACCGGGTTCCGGCTGGTTCAGCAGGCGCAGCTTGATGGTATCTCGCAGCTGATACAGGTTCAGGTTGGTGGTGTTTACTTTGAGATCGGCGAGGTCGGCAATCGGCCCGAGCAGGGCGGTTTCATCGTTGATGGCCTCGGCCAGCGAGCGATTGGCATTGCTCAGCGGGTGACGACGGCGGGTTTCCGAGAAACGTTTGAGCAAGGTTTCTTCGTCGGCGTCCAGATAAAGCACATCACACTTGATATGCCGGCTGCGCACTTCTTCCAGCAATTCGGGAAACCGCGACAAGTGACTCGGCAAGTTGCGCGCATCGATGGATACGGCAACCAGCGGTTGTGCCAGCTCGGTGTGAATCAACGCGCGTTCGGCCAGTTCCGGCAGCAGACCGGCGGGCAGGTTGTCGATGCAGTAGTAGCCGTTGTCCTCGAGAACATCGAGTGCGGTACTTTTACCTGAGCCGGAGCGGCCACTGACGATGATCAAGCGCATGATTAATGACCGTTTTGCTCGTCCAGGACAACCTGATACAAGGCTTCATTGCTCGGGGCGCTGCGCAGTTTTTCGCGCACTTCCTTGCGGTCGAGCATGCTGGCGATCTGGCGCAGTAACTCCAGGTGCGCATCGGTAGCGGCTTCCGGGACCAGCAGAACGAACAACAGGTCAACCGGGGCACCGTCGATGGCGTCGAAATCAATGGGTGCGTCAAGGTGCATCAGGGCGCTGATGGGCGAGGAGCAGCCCTTCAGGCGGCAGTGGGGAATGGCGATGCCGTTGCCAAAACCGGTTGAGCCGAGTTTTTCACGGGCAATCAGAGCCTCGAAGACATCTTGCATCTCCAGATCCGGCACTTCTTTGTGGATAAGGTTGGCAATTTGCTCGAGGGCTTTCTTTTTACTGCCGCCCGGCACGTTCACGAGGGAACGGCCGGGGGTCAGGATGCTTTCAAGTCGGATCATGGGTTGGGAGTGTTAACGACCGGTCGCGCCCTGGAGGAGGCTTTGGGTCTTTTCCTTATGCTTTTTGAGTTGTTTATCCAGCTTGTCGGTCAGTGCGTCGATCGCCGCGTACATATCGGTATGCTCCGCGTTTGCGACCACTTCATTGCCGGGAATATGCAGCGTGGCTTCGATTTTCTGCTTGAGCTTTTCGACCGTCATCGTGACTTGCACGTTGGTGATCTTGTCGAAATGCCTCTCTAATCGTTCGAGTTTTTCGCCGATGTAGGTGCGAAGAGGTTCGGTCACTTCCAGTTGGTGTCCACTGATGTTGACTTGCATACAGCTTCTCCTTCGTTGCCAGTGCATAAAGCGGCAGGCAGAAATGCCTGCCACTGGAACGCTGTGGCGTGGCTCTACATCAACCGCTTGCGTTCGCTCGAAGGCGCGATCCCTAAGGATTCGCGGTACTTGGCGACGGTGCGGCGAGCCACCTGAATGCCTTGTGCCTCCAGTAAACCAGCGATCTTGCTGTCACTCAACGGCTTTTTCTGATTTTCCGCGGCAACCAGTTTTTTGATGATCGCGCGGATCGCCGTGGACGAGCATTCACCGCCCTCGGAGGTGCTGACGTGGCTGGAGAAAAAGTATTTCAGTTCATATATGCCCCGTGGGGTATGCATGAATTTCTGCGTGGTCACCCGTGAAATCGTCGACTCGTGCATGCCCACCGCTTCAGCGATGTCATGCAGGACCAGCGGTTTCATGGCTTCGTCGCCGTATTCAAGAAAACCGCGCTGATGCTCGACGATCTGAGTGGCTACTTTCATCAGGGTTTCGTTGCGGCTTTGCAGGCTCTTGATGAACCAGCGGGCTTCTTGCAACTGATTGCGCATGAAGGTGTTGTCGGCGCTGGTGTCGGCGCGGCGCACGAAACCGGCGTATTGAGCGTTGACCCGCAGTCGTGGCACGGATTCCTGGTTCAGCTCCACCAGCCAGCGCTCGTTGTCCTTGCGTACGATCACGTCGGGAACGACGTATTCGGCTTCGCTGGACTCGATTTGCGAGCCTGGGCGCGGGTTGAGGCTCTGCACCAGTTCAATCACTTGGCGCAGTTCGTCTTCCTTGAGCTTCATCCGACGCATCAGCTGGCTGTAATCGCGGCTGCCGAGCAGGTCGATGTAATCGGTGACCAGGCGTTTGGCCTCGACCAGCCAAGGCGTCTTGGCGGGCAACTGACGCAATTGCAGCAGCAGGCATTCGCCCAGGTTGCGGGCGCCGATGCCTGCGGGTTCGAATTGCTGGATGCGGTGCAGGACGGCTTCGATTTCGTCCAGTTCGATGTCCAGCTCCGGGTCGAAGGCTTCGAGAATCTCCTCGAGGGTTTCGTCCAGGTAGCCCTGATTGTTGATGCAGTCGATCAGGGTCACGGCGATCAGGCGATCGGTGTCGGACATCGGGGCCAGGTTCAGTTGCCACAGCAGGTGGCTTTGCAGGCTTTCGCCGGCCGATGTCCGGGTGGTGAAGTCCCACTCGTCGTCATCGTTGCTCGGCAGGCTGCTGGCGCTGGTCTGGTAGACGTCTTCCCACGCGGTATCGACGGGCAGTTCGTTGGGGATGCGCTCGTTCCAGTCGCCTTCCTCGAGGTTATCAACCGTCGGGGCGGTTTCCTGGTAGGAGGGTTCCTGAATGTCAGCGTTGGGTTGCTGTTCGGCTTTGTCGGCCAAGGGGTCGGCGTTATCGAAGTCGTCGCCTTCTTCCTGGCGTTCGAGCATCGGATTGGACTCCAGGGCCTCCTGGATTTCCTGTTGCAGGTCCAGGGTCGACAATTGGAGCAGGCGGATGGCCTGTTGCAGCTGCGGTGTCATCGTCAGCTGCTGGCCCATTCTCAAGACTAGCGATGGTTTCATGGCAGGGGCTTAACACCTTATTCGCCGGCGCACATGCGCCATCCACTACAGGGCGCCGGAGCGCCAAACATAAGCAAATTATATGCCCGAAACTGCAGCGTTTGCCTAGAGCGCTGTAACAATAAAAAAATGTTGATTTTTTATCGAGACAAGCGCCCGAGCAACCAGCCAGACACCTCAGTGCTTACAGGCGGAACTCATGGCCCAGATACACTTCCTTGACCAGGTCGTTGGCCAGGATGGTGGCAGAGTCACCTTCGGCGATCAGCTGGCCATCGTTGACGATGTAGGCGGTTTCGCAGATATCCAGGGTTTCACGGACGTTGTGGTCAGTGATCAGCACGCCAATGCCCTTGGCCTTGAGGTGATAGATGATCTGCTTGATGTCGCCCACCGAAATCGGGTCCACGCCGGCGAAAGGTTCGTCGAGCAGGATGAATTTCGGGTTGGTGGCCAGTGCCCGGGCGATTTCCACGCGGCGGCGTTCACCACCGGACAGGCTCATGCCGAGATTGTCGCGGATGTGGCTGATGTGGAATTCCTGCAGCAGGCTTTCCAGCTCTTTGCGACGACCGGCCTTGTCGAGTTCCTTGCGGGTCTCGAGGATCGCCATGATGTTGTCGGCTACCGAGAGTTTGCGGAAGATCGATGCCTCTTGCGGAAGATAGCCGATGCCGGCCTTCGCACGACCGTGCATAGGCTGGTGGCTGACATCCAGGTCGTCAATCAGTACGCGGCCCTGATCGGCCTGTACCAGGCCGACAATCATGTAAAAGCAGGTGGTCTTGCCGGCGCCGTTAGGACCCAGCAGGCCGACGATCTGACCGCTGTCGATCGACAGGCTGACGTCGCGCACGACCTGGCGGCTCTTGTAGCTCTTGGCCAGATGCTGAGCTTTCAGAGTTGCCATTACTGGGCCTTTTTCTCGTCGGTTTTCGGCTTGGGCTGGATCACCATGTCGATGCGCGGACGCGACTCGGTGACCTTGTTGCCCGTGGCGCGACCGGCGCTCGCCAGTTTTTTCACCGTGTCGTAGACGATTTTCTCGCCTTGGGTGACGTTGTTGTCCTTGTCGATGACTTTGGCACGATCGATCAATACAACGCGGTTTTGCGAGGCGTGGTACTGGATGGTCACTCCGTAGCCCTGAACCGGCTTGGTGTCGCCAGCCGTCTGCATCTGCTCGAAGTAGGCCAGATTGCCCACCGAAGTCACCACGTCGATGTCGCCGGCCGGGGTGCGGGTGATGGTTACAGTATTGCCTTTAACAATCATCGAGCCCTGGGTAATGATCACGTCACCTTTATAGGTGGCAATACCATTCTTGTCGTCCAGTTGGGCATCGTCGGCCTGGATGCGGATAGGCTGCTCTTGATCGTTCGGCAGAGCCCAGGCGCTCACGCTTCCCAGTGCTGCGCTCAGACCGAGCAAAATAGGGAGGGTTTTAACGAGCCTCATACTGTCCTCTTACGTTCGATAGCAGGTGTATCCTGCTTTCTTTCAAATACGCTTTCATTCCCTTGCCAGTCGACACACCACCAGCGCCGTCGATTCTAACGGGTTGCTCGGTCTGCGCATATTGCTGCTGCGGGAACACTGTCATGCGGGTGGTGGTAATCAGGGTCTTGCGGTTTTTCTCGTCGAAGCGCGTGATGCGCACCGAGTCAATCAGTTCGACCTGAGTGCCGTCGGGATTCACTTCGCCGTGCTCGCTCTGGACATGCCACGGAAACTCGGTGCCGCGGAACATGTTCAGGTCGGGATTGGTCAACAGCGTCACTTCGGTGGCTTTCAGGTGTTCAACCTTGTCGGACGTCATTTCGTATTGCAGTTTGCCGTCCGGCAGGTATTGCACGCTGTGGGCGTTGATCGCGTAATAGTCGATCGCAGTTTCATCGATCTTTGCCACCGGCTGGTCGAGGAAGCGTTCCGGGCTGATGTTCCAGTAGCCGACCGCGGCGAATATCGCTGCGATGCAGCCGAACACCAGGAATTTGCGAATCTTTTTGCTCAGCATAGTTGGCTCACAGGTACGCGGCGTTTGCCGCATCAAGGCGGCCCTGCGCGCGCAGGATCAATTCGCAGAATTCGCGAGCGGCACCCTCGCCACCGCGGGCGTGGGTGATGCCGTGGGCGTGTTCACGGACGAAACTGGCAGCGTTTGCCACCGCCATGCCCAGGCCGACGCGGCGAATCACTGGCAGGTCCGGCAGGTCGTCGCCGAGATAGGCGACTTGTTCATAGCTTAGGTTGAGTTGGGCAAGAAGCTCGTCGAGCACCACCAGTTTGTCTTCGCGCCCCTGGTACACGTGTGGAATACCGAGGTTCTTCGCTCGTCGCTCGACCACCGGGGTCTTGCGGCCGCTGATGATAGCCGTCTGCACGCCGGCTGCCATCAACATCTTGATGCCTTGGCCGTCGAGGGTGTTGAACGTCTTGAATTCGCTGCCGTCTTCGAGGAAGTACAGGCGTCCGTCGGTCAGTACGCCATCGACGTCAAAAACCGCCAGTTTGATGTTCTTGCCGCGTTGCAGCAGGTCGGTGCTCATCACATTACTCCTGCGCGCAGCAGATCGGACAGGTTGAAGGCGCCGATCGGACGGTCCTCCTTGTCCACCACTACCAGCGCGTTGATTCGATGGTCTTCCATGATTTTCAGGGCTTCGGCTGCCAGCATATCGGCCCGGGCGGTCTTGCCATGAACAGTCATGACCTCGTCGATGGTCGTATGGTGGATGTCGATGGTCCGGTCAAGGGTGCGGCGCAAGTCGCCGTCGGTGAAGATCCCGGCCAGTTTGCCGTCGGGCTCCACAATCGCGGTCATGCCAAGGCCCTTGCGGGTCATTTCCATCAAGGCGTCCTTGAGTAGCGTGCCACGTTGCACCTGGGGCAGTTCTGCGCCGGCGTGCATGACGGTTTCCACTTTCAGCAGCAGGCGTCGGCCAAGCGCGCCGCCGGGGTGGGAAAAGGCGAAATCTTCAGCGGTAAAACCGCGGGCTTCCAGCAGCGCAACGGCCAGGGCGTCGCCCATGACCAGCGCGGCAGTGGTCGACGAGGTCGGTGCCAGGTTGAGCGGACAGGCTTCGTGCTCGACGTGCACGTTGAGGTTGACCTCGGCAGCCTTCGCCAGCGGTGAATCAGGGTTGCCGGTCATGCTGATCAATTGAATGCCCAGGCGCTTGATCAGCGGCAGCAGGGTGACGATTTCATTGGTGGAGCCGGAGTTTGAAAGCGCCAGGATGATGTCGTCGCGGGTGATCATGCCCATATCGCCGTGGCTGGCTTCGGCCGGGTGCACGAAAAAAGCCGTGGTGCCGGTGCTGGCCAGGGTGGCGGCGATCTTGTTGCCGATGTGCCCCGATTTGCCCATGCCGACCACGACCACGCGCCCTTTGCTGGCCAGAATCATCTCGCAAGCGCGTACGAAATCTGCGTCGATACGGGGCAACAAGCCTTGTACGGCTTCCAGTTCGAGGCGGATGGTGCGTTGTGCTGATTGAATCAGGTCGCTGGATTGGCTCATGTCAGAAATCGTATAGCCTGATGAAAAGGCGGCGATTATAACGGTAATGATCGAAACCCTCACGCAAGTTCGTCGCGCTTCGTCATTCCCTGTTACCGAATACCCCTAAATAGAAGCTTTTACCCCGTCATGTTCCTCAACATGGCCCGGCTTGGGCCTTGGGCGCTTGGCCTTTGCAGTGATATAGTTCGCCGCCAGTTCGGCCTGCCCGGGAGGTATGTGCTTTCGCCAGAAAGCCAGGCGTCCGAGTGAGAGGCTGCATCGCAAGGAGTTTAGATGAGTGCCGATAAAGCCTACGCGGTCGAGCTGAAGGGACTGACCTTCAAGCGCGGAACGCGCAGCATTTTCAATAACGTCGATATACGTATCCCGCGCGGCAAGGTCACCGGCATCATGGGGCCTTCCGGGTGTGGCAAAACTACGCTATTGCGGCTGATGGGCGCACAGTTGCGGCCCACCAAAGGCGAAGTCTGGGTCAATGGACAGAACCTGCCGAAACTGTCGCGCAGTGATCTGTTCGATGCGCGAAAGCACATGGGCGTGCTGTTTCAGAGTGGTGCACTGTTCACCGATCTCGATGTGTTCGAGAACGTCGCCTTTCCGCTACGCGTTCATACCGAACTGCCGGAAGAAATGATCCGGGACATTGTCCTGCTCAAATTGCAGGCTGTGGGCTTGCGTGGCGCCATCGACCTGATGCCTGACGAGTTGTCCGGCGGCATGAAACGTCGTGTCGCTCTGGCCCGGGCGATTGCCCTCGATCCGCAAATCCTCATGTATGACGAGCCCTTTGTCGGCCAGGACCCCATCGCCATGGGTGTGCTGGTGCGTCTGATCCGCCTGCTCAACGATGCGCTGGGCATCACCAGTATCGTGGTCTCCCACGACCTGGCCGAGACCGCGAGCATCGCCGATTACATCTATGTCGTCGGCGAAGGCCAGGTGTTGGGGCAGGGCACTCCCGAGGAGCTGATGAACTCGCAGGAGCCACGCATCCGTCAATTCATGACAGGCGAGCCTGACGGTCCGGTCGCCTATCACTTTCCAGCGACGGATTACCGCGCAGATCTTCTGGGGAAGCGTTGATGCGCAAGATTTCACTAATAGAACGGGTTCGCCGGTTCGGCCACTCTGGCATTGACGTGCTGGGGGTGTTCGGCCGTTCGGCGATATTCCTGTTTCATGCCTTGCTTGGCCGTGGCGGCATTGGCGGCGGTTTTGGCTTGCTGATCAAGCAACTGCATTCGGTGGGCGTAATGTCCCTGGTGATCATCGTGGTCTCCGGGGTATTCATCGGCATGGTGCTGGCGCTGCAAGGCTTCAATATTCTATCCAGCTACGGTTCGGAGCAGGCGGTTGGCCAGATGGTTGCGCTGACGCTGTTGCGTGAACTGGGCCCCGTGGTTACGGCATTGTTGTTCGCCGGGCGCGCCGGTTCGGCATTGACTGCCGAAATCGGCAACATGAAGTCCACCGAGCAGTTGTCCAGTCTGGAAATGATTGGTGTCGACCCGCTCAAGTACATCATTGCCCCGCGCCTATGGGCCGGCTTCATTTCCCTGCCGGTGCTGGCGATGATCTTCAGCGTGGTGGGCATCTGGGGTGGTTCGTGGGTGGCTGTCGACTGGCTGGGTGTCTATGAAGGTTCCTATTGGTCCAACATGCAGAACAGCGTGACCTTTGCAGACGATGTGCTCAACGGCATCATCAAAAGCATCGTTTTCGCCTTTGTCGTGACCTGGATCGCCGTATTCCAAGGCTATGACTGCGAGCCCACTTCCGAGGGGATCAGTCGTGCCACTACCAAGACCGTGGTGTATGCCTCTTTGGCTGTACTCGGCCTGGACTTTATTCTGACCGCCTTGATGTTTGGAGATTTCTGATGCAAAACCGCACCCTGGAAATCGGTGTCGGCCTTTTCTTGCTGGCTGGCATCCTGGCTTTGCTGTTGCTGGCGTTGCGGGTGAGTGGCCTGTCCCCGAGCGCAACCACCGACACTTATAAACTTTATGCGTATTTCGACAATATCGCCGGTTTGACTGTCAGAGCTAAAGTGACCATGGCCGGTGTGACCATCGGCAAGGTCACGGCAATCGATCTGGATCGCGACAGTTTCACCGGTCGAGTGACCATGCAGCTGGAAAAACGCGTAGATAACCTGCCGACTGACTCCACTGCATCTATCCTGACCGCTGGCCTGTTGGGCGAGAAGTACATCGGTCTCAGCGTGGGCGGCGAAGAAGGCTTGCTCAAGGATGGTGGAACCATCCACGACACGCAGTCGTCGCTGGTACTCGAAGACCTGATCGGTAAATTTCTGCTCAATACCGTTAGTAAAGACGCCAAATGAGGAGCTTTTGAATGATCTCTAACTTGCGACGTGGCCTGTTGGTATTACTCGCGGCCCTGCCGTTGATGGCTAACGCCGTGGCAGCGCCCTCAGCGCACGATATCGTGCAGGACACCACCAATCGGTTACTTGCCGATCTGTCGGCCAATAAAGAGAAGTACAAGCAAGACCCGCAAGACTTCTATGCGGCGCTGAACACCATCGTCGGACCTGTTGTGGATGCCGAGGGTATTTCCAAGAGCATCATGACGGTCAAATATTCGCGCAAAGCCACGCCTGCGCAAATGAAGACCTTTGAAGAAAACTTCAAAAAGGGTCTGTTCCAGTTCTATGGCAACGCTTTGCTCGAATACAACAATCAGGGGATCGTCGTCGACCCTGCCAAGGATGAGTCGGGAGACCGTACAAGCGTTGCCATGACGGTCAAAGGCACCAACGGCGCGATTTATCCTGTGTCTTACACGCTCGAAAAGATCAATGGCGAGTGGAAGCTGCGCAACGTGATCATCAACGGCATCAACATCGGCAAGCTGTTCCGTGATCAGTTCGCTGATGCGATGCAGCGCAATGGCAACGATCTGGACAAGACCATCAATGGTTGGGCCGGGGAAGTCGCCAAAGCCAAGGAAGCCAGTCAGAAGCAAACACCCGAGACGCAAGCCCAATGAGTGTGTCGGCCATTCGCATGAGCGAATCCGGCGAGCTGACGCTTAGCGGCATGCTGGATTACCGCACTGGCCCCGGTTTGCGCAAGCAGGGGCAGGCGCTGATCAAATCCAGCAATGCCGCTGCACTGGTGGTCGATTGCTCGGCAGTGTTGAAGTCCAGCAGTGTCGGCTTGTCGCTGCTGCTGTGCTTCATGCGTGATGCAGAGGCGGCCGGCAAGGCGCTGAGCATCCGCGGGATGCCAGAAGACATGCGCGAAATCGCTCAGGTCAGCGAATTGACCGAGCTGTTGGCGCATCCCTAACCGCATCTATAAAGAAGCCCCCCGTCAGAGTCCTGCTTCGCGGGGTTCGCAGGCGCGGGGCTTTTTTGTATGATGTCCGACCCGCGCGCACAGGGCGCCGATTGAGGTTGAGCATGCAGGCCGTAGAAGTGAAGAGCTTCCTTGAAGGAAAGCTGCCAGGAACCCTAGTAGAAGTCGAGGGCGAAGGCTGCAACTTTCAGCTGAACGTGATTAGCGATGAACTGGCGGCGTTGAGCCCGGTGAAGCGTCAGCAGCAGATCTATGCCCATTTGAACCCATGGATCACCGATGGCAGCATCCATGCGGTCACTATGAAATTTTTCAGCAGCGCGGCTTGGGCCGAGCGCACCTGAGCCCAAGGGCGTCGAGATTCTTATGGATAAATTGATTATTACCGGTGGCGTTCGTCTTGATGGCGAAATCCGCATCTCCGGGGCAAAGAACTCTGCCCTGCCGATCCTGGCTGCAACCTTGCTGTGCGATGGCCCGGTGACCGTGGCCAACCTGCCGCACCTGCACGACATCACCACCATGATCGAGCTGTTCGGTCGTATGGGCATCGAGCCGGTGATCGACGAGAAACTCAGCGTCGAAATCGACCCGCGCACCATCAAGACCCTGATCGCTCCGTACGAACTGGTGAAAACCATGCGTGCGTCGATCCTGGTGCTGGGCCCGATGGTTGCCCGTTTCGGTGAAGCCGAAGTCGCACTGCCTGGCGGTTGCGCCATTGGTTCGCGTCCGGTTGACCTGCACATCCGTGGCCTCGAAGCCATGGGCGCGGTCATCGACGTTGAAGGCGGCTACATCAAGGCCAAGGCGCCTGAAGGTGGCCTGCGCGGTGCGCACTTCTTCTTCGACACCGTCAGTGTGACCGGTACCGAAAACATCATGATGGCGGCCGCTCTGGCCAAGGGTCGCAGCGTTCTGGCAAACGCCGCTCGCGAGCCTGAAGTCATCGACCTGGCGAACTTCCTGAACGCCATGGGCGCCAAGATCACTGGCGCCGGCACTGACACCATCACCATCGATGGCGTCGAGCGTCTGCACCCGACCACTTACAAGGTGATGCCTGACCGTATCGAGACCGGCACTTACCTGGTCGCAGCTGCTGTGACCGGCGGTCGTGTGAAGGTCAAGGACACCGATCCGACCATCCTCGAAGCCGTTCTTGAGAAACTCAAGGAATCGGGTGCTGAAATCACCTGTGGCGAAGACTGGATCGAGCTGAACATGCACGGCAAGCGGCCAAAAGCCGTTAACGTGCGCACCGCTCCATACCCGGCGTTCCCGACCGACATGCAAGCGCAGTTCATCTCCCTCAACGCCATTGCCGAAGGTACTGGCGCTGTGATCGAGACGATCTTCGAAAACCGCTTCATGCACGTTTACGAACTGCACCGCATGGGCGCTCACATCCAGGTCGAAGGCAACACCGCCATCGTT
Organism: Pseudomonas sp. LBUM1666; assembly: GCF_059695775.1. Lineage (NCBI taxonomy): Bacteria > Pseudomonadati > Pseudomonadota > Gammaproteobacteria > Pseudomonadales > Pseudomonadaceae > Pseudomonas > Pseudomonas sp. LBUM1666. Next base: position 938,787 of record NZ_CP166789.1, read on the forward strand.
ACCGGCATCGAAAAGCTCAAGGGCGCGCCAGTCATGGCCACCGACCTGCGTGCTTCGGCCAGCCTGGTGATCTCGGCGTTGATCGCTGAAGGTGACACCTTGATCGACCGCATCTACCACATCGACCGTGGTTACGAGTGCATCGAAGAGAAACTGCAGATGCTCGGCGCCAAGATCCGCCGCGTACCGGGCTAGTTTCTGCTGCATGGGCGCAGGGACGCGCCCGTTGGTTTCGTTTAAAGTCGAGGGTAGTCTTTTCATTAGAGAGACGCCCTCGATGTGTGTCCGGCGCCATTTGCGACCGGGCATCAGTAGCCTGATAAGGACTGACGTTTCCCATGTTGACCATCGCACTGTCCAAGGGCCGCATCCTTGACGACACCCTGCCGCTTCTTGCTGAAGCGGGCATCGTGCCGACCGAGAATCCGGACAAGAGCCGCAAGCTGATCATCCCCACGACCCAGGCCGATGTACGTCTGCTGATCGTGCGCGCCACCGATGTGCCGACTTACGTCGAACATGGTGCCGCTGACCTGGGCGTCGCCGGTAAAGATGTGCTGATGGAATACGGCGGCCAGGGTTTGTACGAGCCGTTGGACCTGCGAATTGCCCTCTGCAAGCTGATGACCGCCGGCCGTGTCGGCGATGTCGAGCCCAAGGGCCGCCTGCGTGTGGCGACCAAGTTCGTCAACGTTGCCAAGCGCTACTACGCCGAACAGGGCCGTCAGGTCGACATCATCAAGCTCTATGGCTCGATGGAACTGGCGCCGCTGATCGGTCTGGCAGACAAGATCATCGACGTGGTCGACACCGGCAACACCCTGCGCGCCAATGGTCTGGAACCCCAGGATTTCATTGCCGACATCAGCTCCCGGCTGATCGTGAACAAAGCTTCGATGAAAATGCAGCACGCCCGTATCCAGGCGTTGATCGACACCCTGCGCAAGGCAGTGGAGTCTCGACACCGCGGCTGACTCACCCGCGCGGCCATAAACCGCGCCCGTCTATCCGCCTCATAGCCAGAATTCTCAGGTGCCCAAGCGGAAACGACTGCTAAGTTAGGGCGCCTGAGTTTTTGCCAATTCTATGAGGCTCTCGCTATGACCGCACCGACTGCAATTCGCCGACTCAACGCTGCTGACCCGGATTTCGCACATCATCTGGATCATCTGCTGAGCTGGGAAAGTGTGTCTGACGACTCGGTCAATCAGCGGGTGCTGGACATCATCAAGGCCGTGCGCGAGCGTGGCGATGCGGCGCTGGTGGAATTCACCCAGAAGTTCGACGGCCTGCAGGTCGCGTCCATGGCGGAACTGATCCTGCCTCGTGAGCGCCTGGAACTGGCCCTGACCCGAATCACCGTGCCTCAGCGTGAAGCGCTGGAAAAAGCCGCGTCCCGAGTACGCAGCTACCACGAGAAACAGAAACAGGATTCCTGGAGCTACACCGAAGCCGACGGCACCGTGCTGGGCCAAAAGGTCACGCCGCTCGATCGCGCCGGCCTGTATGTACCGGGCGGCAAGGCGTCTTATCCGTCCTCGGTACTGATGAACGCGATTCCGGCCAAGGTGGCCGGTGTCACCGAAGTGGTCATGGTGGTGCCGACGCCTCGTGGCGAAATCAACGAGTTGGTGCTGGCCGCAGCCTGCATCGCCGGCGTCGACCGCGTGTTCACCATCGGCGGCGCTCAAGCGGTCGCCGCGCTGGCTTACGGCACCGAAAGCGTGCCGAAGGTCGACAAGGTGGTCGGTCCGGGCAACATCTACGTCGCCACCGCCAAGCGCCACGTGTTCGGCCAGGTCGGCATCGACATGATCGCCGGCCCATCCGAAATCCTCGTGGTCTGCGACGGGCTGACTGATCCGGACTGGATCGCCATGGATCTGTTCTCCCAGGCCGAGCACGACGAAGACGCCCAGGCGATTCTGGTCAGCCCGGACGCCGAGTTCCTCGACAAGGTCGCCGCCAGCATCGCCAAACTGCTGCCGACCATGGAGCGCGCCGAGATCATCGAAACGTCGATCAATGGCCGTGGTGCGCTGATCAAGGTCCGCGACATGGACCAAGCCATCGAAGTGGCCAACCGCATCGCGCCGGAACACCTTGAGTTGTCCGTTGCTGATCCGCAGGCCTGGCTGCCGAAGATTCGCCACGCTGGCGCGATCTTCATGGGCCGTCACACCTCCGAAGCCTTGGGCGACTACTGCGCCGGTCCGAACCACGTGTTGCCAACCTCCGGCACCGCGCGTTTCTCTTCGCCGCTGGGTGTGTACGACTTCCAGAAACGTTCGTCGATCATCTTCTGCTCCGAGCAGGGTGCGTCGGAACTGGGCAAAACCGCTTCCGTGCTGGCCCGTGGCGAGTCGCTGACCGCCCATGCCCGCAGTGCCGAATACCGCATCATTGACGACAAGCAGGGGAACTGAAGATGAGTAAATTCTGGAGCCCGTTCGTCAAGAACCTGGTGCCTTACGTGCCGGGCGAGCAGCCGAAACTGGCGAAGTTGGTGAAGCTCAACACCAACGAAAACCCGTACGGTCCATCACCAAAAGCCTTCGCGGCGATGCAGACCGAACTGAACGACAATTTGCGTCTGTACCCGGACCCCAACAGCGATCTGCTGAAGAACGCCGTGGCCACGTATTACGGCGTGCAAAGCAACCAAGTGTTCCTCGGCAACGGTTCCGATGAAGTCCTGGCGCACATCTTTCACGGTTTGCTGCAACATGATAATCCGGTCCTGTTCCCGGACATCAGCTACAGCTTCTATCCGGTTTACTGCGGGTTGTACGGCATTGCCTTCGACGCGGTGCCGCTGGACGAGCAGTTCCAGATCAACCCGGCGGACTACGCCAAGCCGAACGGCGGGATCATCTTCCCGAATCCGAACGCACCGACTGGCTGCCTGTTGGCGCTGGATGCCGTGGAGCAAATCCTCAAGGCCAGCCCGGATTCGGTAGTCGTGGTGGATGAGGCTTACATCGATTTCGGCGGTGAGACGGCGATCAGCCTGGTGGATCGTTACCCGAACCTGCTGGTGACCCAGACCCTGTCCAAGTCCCGTTCACTGGCCGGCCTGCGGGTAGGGCTGGCGGTGGGGCATCCGGACCTGATCGAGGCGCTGGAGCGGATCAAGAACAGCTTCAACTCCTATCCGCTGGATCGTCTGGCGAATGTCGGTGCAGCCGCAGCGTTCGAAGATCGTGAGTACTTCGACAAGACCTGCCGGTTGGTCATCGAGAATCGTGAAAAGGTCGTTGCGCAATTGGAAGCGAAGGGCTTTGAAGTGTTGCCGTCGGCGGCGAACTTCATTTTCGCCCGTCATCCGAAACACGATGCGGCGGGGCTGGCGGCGAAGTTGCGCGAGCAGGGTGTGATCGTTCGGCACTTCAAGCAGGAGCGGATTGCCCAGTTCCTGCGGATTTCGATTGGCACGCCGGAGCAGAATCAGGCGTTGATCGACGGCCTGGGCGATCTCTAAAGCATCCCCCGATCCTGTGGGAGCGAGCTTGCTCGCGATGAGGCCATAACATTCAACATCATCGTTGACTGTTAAACCGCTATCGCGAGCAAGGGTTGGTGGGTTACTCGTGATGCGGTTCGCCAAGGAAGGTCAGCGACGTGAACAGCCCGCGCGTCGCCACATCCGGGTTGTCCTTCAGATGAATCTCCATCTGCGCCGCAATTACATTCAACCCTTCATTACGCACCAATACTTGTGCCCGACCTTCTGCGTCGGTTTCGGTGCTCAAGGTATTCGGTGCGCTGCGATAGTCGCCCACCAGCTTCACGCCCGCCGCCGGCTTACCGTCCAATAGCACTCGAACCGGCAACGACTTGCCCGGCCCAACGGTCAGCGGATCAACCTCCGGCAGAATCAGCAGTTTCATCTGATCAAGCTTCGGCAGTTTCGCCCCCGGCTGGTATATCGCCAGGCTGTACTTGAAGGTCTGGGTCGACTCAATGGCCCCTGGCACTTTGCTGCGTCCTTCGTTGATCCATTTCTTGTCCGCCGTTTGCGACCACATGCCATTGTTCAGCGCCACCGCCATCACCGCCGGCAGTTTCAGCGGTTGCAGACGGGCATGATCGGCCAGGCGTTGCACGTTCACCGGGATCATTTTTCCGCCGACGTCATAAGCCCATGCTCCACTGATTTTCTGCGCCTTGAAGGCGTTATCTTCGGCGCCGTGGCCGTAGATGACTTCGATGTTGCCACGACGTTGTTCGGTCCAGAGACCGTGGGCCGAGACTTGGCTGGCACATAACAGACCGAGCAGCAGGCCGGGTAGCGTCAGGGATTTGAGATGTTGCATGGTGACGTCCTTTTACAGGTTGAGTGTCAGGCTGACGGTGAAATTGCGCGGCTCGCCGGGGTTGACCCAGTAGTTGCTGTAGGAGCGCTCGAAGTATTTCTCGTCGAAAAGGTTGTTCAGGTTCAGGCCCACGGTGACGTTTTCACTGGCCTTGTAATGGGCCAGCAGGTCGACGGTGTGGTAGGCCGGCAGTTCGAAATCGCTGCCGGCTTCACCCGAGCGATCACCGACATAGGTGAACGCTGCACCAAGGTCCGAACCGCGCAAGTGGCCGTCCTGAAATTCATAAACGCCCAACAGACTGCCGCTGCGTTTGGCCACGCCGAGAATTCGGCTGCCGGTGGGAATCAGCTTGTCGCCTTGGGTGACTTCGGCGTCGATGTAAGCGAAAGCACCGATCATTCGCACGGCATCGGTCACTTGCCCGGTGACTTGCAGGTCGACACCGTGGCTGCGGGCCTTGCCCATGGCGCGGCTGGAATCGGTGCTCGGATCGAGCGCCAGGACGTTTTCCTTTTCGATATGAAAGGCGGCGAGGGTGGTGCTCAAGCGGTCGTCGAACAGTTCGCTCTTGATCCCGACTTCATAACCGACGCCTTCTTCCGGGTCGAAGGATTTGCCGGTGGCGTCCAGCCCGTTGTTCGGTTTGAACGAGGTGGAGGCGTTGGCGAACACCCCCACTTCGGGCGTCATTTGGTAGAGCAGGCCGGCCCGTTGGGTCAAGGCATCGTGGCGCTGGCGGCTGGTCGCGTTGCGGCTGTGATCGTCGATGTTTTGTTCGAAATGTTCGAAGCGCGCACCGATCATGCCGCGCAGTTTGTCGGTGAAAACGATCTGGTCTTGAAGGTTCAGTGCCTGGCTTTCGACATGCTCGAAGAGATCGGTCCCGGAGCGTGCGCCATTGGGTTTCGGCTGGCCGTATATCGGTCGATAGATATCGATGGCGTACGGGCCACCGGCAATGGTCGTGACCCGTTCGTTCTTGCGGAAATTCTCGTATTCGCTGCCGATCAGCAGTTCGTGTTGCCAACTGCCGATGTCGAACAAACCACGCAATTCGAGTTGGGTGATGCTGTCATGCCAGTTGGTATCGCGCTCGCGGTAGCGACGGTTGACGGTGTGGCCGTCGGCGTTCAATGGACGATTTTCGGACGCGAAGCCCCAGAGTTTGCCTTCCTTGTAATGACTGGCGAGGCGCAGTTTCCAGCGGTCGTTGAGCTGATGTTCGAGGGCGGCTTGCAGCAGATTGTTGTGGTTGTCGATGTTGCCGTCGTTGGGTTCGCCAAGGAAGGTCGAACGGGAGACGCCGCTCCATTTATTGTTCGGCGCGACGATACCGCGATCGAATGTCGAGCTGTGGCGAATGAATTCGCTCTCCACCAACAGGCTGGTGTCCGGGTTCAGTTGCCAACTGAAGGACGGCGCAACGAACACACGCTGGCTGTCGACATGATCGCGGAAGCTGTGGTTGTCCTCGACGGCCAGGTTCACCCGGGACAGAACGTTGCCGTCATCATCCAGCGGTGTGTTGACGTCCACGGCGGTGCGATAGCGATCCCAGCTGCCGGCGCTGGTTTGCAGTGTGGTGAAGGCTTCGGGCTGGGGTTTTTTGGTGACGATGTTCACCGTACCGCCCGGATCGCCACGACCATAGAGGCTGGCGGCCGGGCCTTTGAGCACTTCGATGCGTTCGATGTTGGCCACGTCCGGAGTGCTCGGATAGCCACGGTTGGCGCTGAAACCGTCCTTGTAAAACTCCGAAGTGGTGAAGCCGCGCACGCTGTATTCGTAAAGCGTCAGGCCGCCGAAGTTGTTCTGCTTCGATACGCCACCGGCAAAATCCAGCGCGCGCTCGACGCTGGTGCTGCCCAGATCCTGGAGCACACTGACGGGAATCACACTGATCGATTGCGGGATATCGCGAATCGCCGTGTCGGTCTTGGTTGCGCTGGAAGAGCGCGTGGCGCGGTAACCCTTGACCGGGCCGGTGGGGGATTCGTACTCGGAGGTGACGCTGATGACGTCCAGTTCAACGGTTTGCGATTCTTCGGCGAAGACCGGATCCCCCAGCAAACCGAGGGCCAGGCCTGCGAGGGAAGCCATTGTTCGAGACGACATGTTATGTTGTTCCAATAGTGATATTGAAACAATATAACATGACCAATGAGAATGTCTGCTGTTAACAGCTTCGGAGTTATGGAGCTGCTGAGGGCGCAGCTCCTACCGGCTTACTCTCCTTCTTTTTCCTTGATCGGCGCGGGTGGCGGACGCAAACCGATCTCGGCGGTGAGCTTGAGCTCTTTGCCGTTGCGCATCACCTGGATCGTGACCTTGTCGGTCGGTTTGATCCGAGCGACCTGGTTCATCGAACGACGACCATCGCCGGCCGGTTCGCCGTCGATGCTGAGGATCACGTCACCCAGTTGCAGGCCGGCCTTCTGCGCCGGGCCGTCACGGAAAATCCCCGCGACCACAATGCCCGGGCGCCCCGACAGGCCAAACGATTCCGCCAGTTCCTGGCTCAACGGCTGCACCTCGATACCGAGCCAGCCGCGAATCACCTGGCCGTGTTCGATAATCGACTTCATCACTTCCATGGCCAGTTTCACCGGGATCGCGAAACCGATGCCCTGCGAACCGCCGGACTTGGAGAAGATCGCCGTGTTGATGCCGGTCAGGTTGCCGTTGGCATCCACCAGCGCACCGCCGGAGTTGCCGGGGTTGATCGCCGCGTCGGTCTGGATGAAGTCTTCGTAGTTGTTCAGGCCCAGTTGATTGCGCCCGGTAGCGCTGATGATGCCCATGGTCACGGTCTGGCCGACGCCGAACGGGTTGCCGATAGCCAGGGCCACGTCGCCGATGCGGATGTTGTCGGAGCGCCCGACAGTGATCGATGGAAGATTCTTCAAGTCGATCTTCAGGACCGCGAGGTCGGTTTCCGGGTCGCTGCCGATCACCCGGGCCAGGGTTTCACGACCGTCCTTGAGCGCCACCACGATCTGGTCGGCACCGGTGGTCACGTGGTTGTTGGTCAGCAGGTAACCTTCCGGGCTCATGATCACGCCGGAGCCGAGGCTCGACTCCATGCGCTTCTGTTTGGGCGAGTTGTCGCCGAAGAAGCGGCGGAACTGCGGATCCTCGAACAGCGGATGGTTCGGTTTGTTGATGACTTTGGTGGTGTACAGATTGACCACCGACGGCGCGGCCGTGGTGACCGCGTCGGCATAGGACACGGGGCCTTGTTGCATGGTGGTGGTTTGCGGGGCTTGCTGCATGTTGACGTCGAGGCTCGGGAGCCCGACCCACTGCGGGTAACGCTGGATTATCAATAGAGCGATAAGCACGCCAGCCAACAGCGGCCAGCCGGAAAAACGCAGCGCCTTGAGCATTAAGCACGTCCTGAGAGGTTGCAGGCGGTATGAGACCGCCCATAATGTCGCGCATTATACGAGGCGAAGCGTGCCTCTGAACGGGATATTTAGGAGTCTTTTATGGCCGTCGCCTTGAGCACCCTGGTCGAAGAAGCCGACCGTTACCTTAACAGTGCAAAGATTGCCGATTACTGCCCCAACGGGTTGCAGGTCGAAGGCAGTCCGCAGGTCATGCGCATTGTCAGTGGCGTCACCGCCAGCCAGGCGTTGCTCGACGCTGCTGTGGAAGCCAGCGCCGATCTGGTGCTGGTGCATCACGGCTATTTCTGGAAAGGCGAGAATCCGTGCATCACCGGCATGAAGCAGCGTCGGTTGAAAACCCTGCTCAAGCACGATATCAGCCTGTTGTCCTACCATCTGCCGCTGGATCTGCACCCGGAAGTCGGCAATAACGTGCAGCTGGCGCGTCAGCTCGATATCACTGTGGAAGGCCCATTGGATCCGGACAATCTCAAAGTTGTCGGCCTGGTCGGTTCATTGAGCGAGCCGGTGACGGCCCGCGATTTTGCCCGTCGCGTACAAGAAGTCATGGGGCGCGAGCCGTTGCTGATTGAAGGCAGCGAGATGATTCGCCGCGTTGGCTGGTGCACCGGTGGCGGTCAGGGTTACATCGATCAGGCCGTGCTGGCTGGCGTCGACTTGTACCTCAGCGGTGAGGCGTCCGAGCAGACCTTCCACAGCGCCCGGGAAAACGACATCAGCTTCATCGCCGCCGGCCATCACGCCACCGAGCGCTATGGCGTGCAGGCACTCGGGGATTATCTGGCGCGACGGTTTGCCCTTGAGCACATCTTCATCGATTGCCCCAATCCCATCTGAATCACCTCCCCTGTCCACTGTGGGAGCGAGCCTGCTCGCGATGGCTGCGTCACATTCGACATTGATGTGACTGACACACCGCTATCGCGAGCAGGCTCACTCCCACAGGACCCAGTACACCCGAACAGGCAGGTATATTCATATACCCTTTCGATCTAGTCGGCGTCCTGATTAGAAGAGGTCGCTGTGCTAGGATTCCCCGCTCGAACACGGCCCGCTGGCCGTCCATAAGATCGTTTTCGTGAGTAGCCATGGTCGACAAACTGACGCATCTGAAACAGCTGGAGGCCGAAAGCATCCACATCATCCGCGAGGTCGCCGCCGAGTTCGATAACCCGGTGATGCTGTACTCCGTCGGTAAAGACTCCGCCGTGATGCTGCACCTTGCGCGCAAGGCATTCTTCCCGGGCAAACTGCCGTTCCCGGTGATGCACGTCGACACCCAGTGGAAGTTCAAGGAAATGTACGCGTTCCGCGACCGCATGGTCGAAGAACTGGGCCTGGACCTGCTGGTGCACGTGAATCCCGAGGGTGTTGCGCAGGGTATCAACCCGCTCACCCACGGCAGCGCCAAGCACACCGATATCATGAAAACCGAAGGCCTCAAGCAGGCCCTCGACAAGTACGGTTTCGATGCCGCTTTCGGTGGTGCCCGTCGTGACGAAGAGAAATCCCGTGCCAAAGAGCGCGTGTATTCCTTCCGCGATACCAAGCACCGCTGGGACCCGAAAAACCAGCGTCCCGAGTTGTGGAACGTCTACAACGGCAAGGTCAACAAGGGCGAATCGATCCGTGTTTTCCCGTTGTCGAACTGGACCGAACTGGACATCTGGCAGTACATCTACCTCGAAGGCATCCCGATTGTGCCGCTGTATTTCGCCGCCGAGCGCGACGTTATCGAGATGAATGGCACCTGGATCATGATCGACGACGAACGCCTGCTCAATCACCTGAGCGATGAAGACAAAGCGCGCATCGTCAAGAAGAAGGTCCGCTTCCGTACGCTCGGCGACTACCCGCTGACCGGTGCGGTCGAGTCCGAGGCTACCAGCCTGACCGACATCATTCAGGAAATGCTCCTGACGCGAACTTCCGAACGCCAGGGCCGGGTCATCGATCACGATGGCGCAGGCTCGATGGAAGAAAAGAAACGTCAGGGTTATTTCTAAGGAGTTGTCATGTCGCACGTATCTGATTTGATCAGCGAGGACATCCTCGCCTACCTGGGCCAGCACGAACGCAAGGAAATGCTGCGCTTTCTGACCTGTGGCAACGTCGACGACGGCAAGAGCACCCTGATCGGGCGCTTGCTGCACGACTCCAAAATGATCTACGAAGATCACCTGGAAGCCATTACCCGCGACTCGAAAAAAGTCGGCACCACCGGCGATGACATCGACCTGGCATTGCTGGTCGACGGCCTGCAGGCCGAGCGTGAGCAGGGCATCACCATCGATGTCGCTTACCGTTATTTCTCCACCGCCAAACGCAAATTCATCATCGCCGACACCCCTGGCCATGAGCAGTACACCCGCAACATGGCCACCGGTGCGTCCACCTGTGACCTGGCGATCATCCTGGTCGACGCCCGTTACGGTGTGCAGACCCAGACCCGTCGCCACAGCTTCATTGCCTCGTTGCTGGGCATCAAGCACATCGTTGTCGCGATCAACAAGATGGACCTCAACGGCTTCGACGAAACAGTCTTCGAGTCGATCAAGGCCGATTATCTGAAGTTCGCCGAAGGCATCGCCTTCAAGCCGACCACCATGGCCTTCGTGCCGATGTCGGCGCTCAAGGGCGACAACGTGGTGAACAAGTCCGAGCGCTCGCCGTGGTACACCGGCCAGTCGCTGATGGAAATTCTTGAAACCGTCGAAATCGCCAGCGACCGCAACTACACCGACCTGCGTTTCCCTGTGCAGTACGTCAACCGTCCGAACCTGAACTTCCGTGGTTTCGCCGGTACGCTGGCCAGCGGCGTCGTGCACAAGGGCGACGAAGTCGTTGTGCTGCCGTCGGGCAAGAGCAGCCGCGTGAAATCCATCGTCACCTTCGAAGGTGAGCTGGAGCACGCCGGTCCTGGTCAAGCGGTGACGCTGACCATGGAAGACGAGATCGACATCTCCCGCGGCGACTTGCTGGTGCACGCCGACAACCAGCCGCAAGTGACTGACGCCTTCGACGCCATGCTGGTGTGGATGGCCGAAGAGCCGATGCTGCCGGGCAAGAAATACGACATCAAGCGCGCCACGAGTTACGTGCCGGGTTCGATCACCAGCATCGTCAACCGCGTTGACGTGAACACCCTGGAAGAAGGTCCGGCCAGTTCGTTGAACCTGAACGAGATCGGCAGGGTCAAGGTCAGCCTCGACGCCGCCATCGCGCTGGACGGTTACGCGAGCAACCGCACCACTGGTTCGTTTATCGTCATCGATCGTCTGACCAATGGCACCGTCGCGGCCGGCATGATCATCGCTCAGCCGTTGAGCCATGGCACCAGCACGCATCACGGCAAACTGGCGCACGTCGCCACCGAAGAACGCGCTCAGCGCTTCGGCCAGCAACCGGCCACCGTGTTGTTCAGCGGCTTGTCGGGCGCCGGCAAAAGCACTCTGGCTTACGCCGTTGAACGCAAACTGTTCGACATGGGCCGCGCGGTGTTTGTACTCGATGGCCAGAACCTGCGTCACGACCTGAACAAAGGTCTGCCACAGGATCGCGCCGGGCGTACCGAGAACTGGCGTCGTGCGGCGCACGTTGCGCGTCAGTTCAACGAAGCGGGTCTGCTGACACTGGCAGCTTTCGTTGCGCCGAGTGCCGAAGGTCGTGAGCAGGCCAGGGAACTGATCGGCAAGGAGCGTCTGCTGACGGTCTACGTCCAGGCCTCGCCGACGGTCTGCGCCGAGCGTGACCCTCAAGGCCTGTACGCGGCGGCCGGGGATAACATCCCGGGCGATTCCTTCCCGTACGACGTGCCGCTGGACGCCGACCTCGTGGTCGATACCCAGTCGCTGTCGCTGGAAGAAAGCGTCAAGCAAGTGCTGGATCTGCTGCGTAAGCGCGGCGCGATCTAAGCGTTAGCCGTTAATAAAAAACCCGCCGATGAGTGATCATCGGCGGGTTTTTTTGTGTCCTTGAGTCAGCCATCGCGAGCAAGCTCGCTCCCACAGGTTCAGTGTCCACCGAAGATCCACTGTGGGAGCGAGCTTGCTCGCGATGAGGCCAGTACAGGCACCTCAAGACTTGGCGGGATACTCGCGGTGCATCTGCGCAAGCAACGCGTCCTTGTCCTGCCACAACTGGTTGATCCAGCCCTGAAACTGCAAGCGATATTCGCCGTCCTGATCGTAGTTCTTGCCAATGAATTGCGGCGGAATCTTCAACTCCTGAAAATGCACCACCACATCCTTCACGTTCCCACAGAGCAAATCCCAATAACCGGGACGCCCGGCCGGGTAGTGAATGGTCACGTTGACGATGGCTTCCAGCTGCTCCCCCATGGCATCCAGCACAAATGCAATGCCGCCAGCCTTCGGTTTGAGCAAGTGACGGAACGGCGATTTCTGCTGGGCATGCTTGCCTTCGGTGAAACGCGTGCCTTCGACGAAGTTGAAAATCCCCACCGGGTTATGGCGGAACTTGTCGCAGGTCTTGCGGGTGGTTTCCAGGTCTTTGCCTTTCTTCTCCGGGTGCTTTTCCAGGTAGGCCTTGGAGTAGCGCTTCATGAACGGAAAGCCGAGCGCCCACCACGCCAGACCAATCACCGGTACCCAGATCAGTTCCTGTTTGAGGAAGAACTTCAGCGGACGAATCTTCCGGTTCAGCACGTATTGCAACACCATGATGTCGACCCAGCTCTGGTGGTTGCTGGTGATCAAATACGAGTGCTGATAGTCCAGACCTTCCAGGCCGCTGAGTTTCCAGCGCGTGTGTCCGAGCAAGTCCATCCAGGCCTTGTTGTTGCTGATCCAGGCTTCGTGGATATGACTCATCAGCCAATCGGTAAAACGCTGGGCGGCGGGGAAGGGCAATAGCAGTTTGAAAATCGCGACGATGAACAGCGGTGTGCAGCAGGCAATCGTGTTCAGTGCCAACAGCAGCGAGGCAATTACGCCTCGCAGGGGGGCAGGTAGAGAATCCAGCATTTAGAGATCCAAAGGTCGGTTGGCAGCTTGAATCGCGGTCAACGCGATGGTGTAGACGATGTCGTCGACTTGCGCGCCGCGCGGCAGGTCGTTCACCGGTTTGCGCAGGCCTTGCAGCATCGGCCCGAGGCTGACGCAGTCGGCGCTGCGCTGCACGGCTTTGTGGGTGGTGTTGCCGGTGTTCAGGTCGGGGAACACGAACACTGTGGCGCGCCCGGCGACCTGGCTGTTCGGCGCCAGTTGCCGGGCGACGGTTTCATTGGCGGCGGCGTCGTACTGCAATGGGCCGTCGATCAGCAGCGAGTTTTGTTGTTCGTGGGCGAGCAATGTCGCTTCGCGCACCTTCTCGACTTCTTCGCCGCTGGCCGATTCACCGCTGGAGTAGCTGATCATCGCCACGCGCGGGGTGATGCCGAAGGCGGCTGCCGAGTCGGCGCTTTGCAGCGCGATCTCGGCCAGTTCGCTGGCGCTCGGGTGCGGGTTCATTACGCAGTCGCCGTAGACCAGCACTTCCTCGGGGAAGAGCATGAAGAACACCGACGATACCAACGTGCAACCCGGCGCCGTTTTAATAAGCTGCAGGGCCGGGCGGATGGTGTTGGCGGTGGAGTGAATGACCCCGGACACCAGGCCGTCGACTTCATCCAGCGCCAGCATCATGGTGCCGATCACCACGGTGTCTTCCAGTTGCTGCTCGGCCATCGGCGCGTTGAGGCTTTTGGTTTTGCGCAGGGCAACCATCGGCTCGACGTAGCGCTCGCGAATCAGGTCCGGGTCGAGAATCTCCAGCCCTGGCGGCAACTCGATATCGTGAGCACGTGCGACGGCTTCGACGTCTTCCGGTTTCGCCAGCAACACGCAACGGGCGATACCACGCGCCTGACAGATCGCTGCGGCTTGCACGGTCAACGGCTCGCTTCCTTCGGGCAGGACGATGCGTTTGTTGGCAGCCTGGGCGCGCTGGATCAATTGATAACGGAACACGGCGGGCGACAGGCGCATTTCCCGTGGCGTGCCGCAGCGCTGGTGCAGCCACTTGGCGTCGAGGTGGCTGGCGACGAAGTCGGTGATGATCTCCGCGCGCTCGCGGTCGTCGATCGGGATTTCCTTGTTCAAACCGTTCAACTGGTTGGCAGTCTCGTAGGAACCGGTGCTCACCGACAACACCGGCAGGCCAGCCTGCAACGCGCCACGACAGAGGTCCATGATGCGCGGGTCGGGCAGGGTGTCGCTGGTCAGCAACAGGCCGGCCAGCGGCACGCCGTTCATGGCCGCGAGGCTGACGGCGAGGATGATGTCGTCGCGATCACCGGGGGTTACCACCAACACGCCGGGCTTGAGCAGCTCCACGGTGTTGCGCATGGTGCGGGCGCAGATGATGATTTTGGTCATGCGCCGGGTCTCGTAATCACCGGCATTGAGAATTTGCGCGCCCATCAGATCGGCGACGTCGCGAGTGCGCGGGGCGTTCAATTCCGGCTGGAACGGGATGCAACCCAACAGGCGGAAATCGCCACTGCGCAGCAATGGCGAATGCTCTTTCAAGCGCGAGGCAAAGGCCTCCATGCTCTCGTCGGTTTTGACTTTGTTGAGGATCACTCCGAGGACTTTCGGGTCTTTCGGACCGCCGAACAATTGCGCCTGCAATTCCACTCGGCCGGAGAGTTCGGTCAGCACTTCGTTTTCCGGTGCCGAGACCAGGATCACTTCGGCGTCGAGGCTTTTCGCCAAATGCAGATTGACCCGCGCGGCGTAGCTGGCGCTGCGGGTCGGAACCATGCCTTCTACGATTAGCACGTCTTTGCCGACGGCAGCCTGCTGATAGAGGGTGATGATTTCTTCGAGCAACTCGTCCAGCTGACCGTCGCCGAGCATGCGCTCGACGTGCGCCAGACCAAGCGGCTGAGGCGGTTTCAAACCGTGAGTGCGCGCCACCAGTTCAGTGGACCGTTCAGGCCCGGTGTCGCCCGGATGCGGCTGGGCAATCGGTTTGAAAAAGCCGACTTTGAGGCCAGCCCGCTCAAGGGTACGCACCAGCCCGAGGCTGATGGAGGTCAGACCCACACCAAAATCGGTGGGCGCGATAAAAAAAGTTTGCATGCGAATTCTCTGGAGGTGCATGTGGGCAGCCCGTGTGGCCTTTGCTGTCAGTCAAATTCGGCGCCTGAAATCCATATCCTGCGTTGCTGTTCCTCCCCATAGCGAGCTATGACTCGTCACAGCGCCTTGGCTATGGACTTCAGGCATCCGAATTTGATCTGACGCAAAGGCCGTACGGGCCGCCAGGCGATCATCTATGTCTGACGATCTACCGAATTTCAGTCGCCAAGGTTAGCGCTAACCGAGCCTTGTGCGCACCAACCGCAATCAAAGGGCTGGCCTATTTTTTCAGTACGTTGCGTGGAGTCCAGGACCCAGGCGCGCGATTGCCACGGTGGCTGGTGGCGCAGGTGCTGGGTGTGACCGCAGGAAAGCTCGGCCACCCAGTGCCCGTCCTCATCTTGATGGAAGCCTGTGACCGTCGAGCCTTTCGCCGTCACCCGTCTGTCCGGGTTGTGTTCGCTTTCGGGCGATTGCTTCGCTAAACTTGGCCATTCTTCATTCTTTTGCAAAAGGTCTCGCCCCATGCTGATCGCCGCCAATAAGGCTGTCTCCATCGACTATACCCTGACCAACGACGCTGGTGAGGTCATCGACAGCTCCGCCGGCGGCGCGCCGCTGGTCTACCTGCAAGGCGCAGGTAACATCATCCCGGGCCTGGAAAAGGCACTGGAAGGCAAAGCGGTCGGCGACGAGCTGACCGTAGCCGTTGAACCTGAAGATGCCTACGGCGAATACGCTGCCGAACTGGTCAGCACGTTGAGCCGCAGCATGTTCGAAGGCGTCGACGAACTGGAAGTGGGTATGCAGTTCCACGCATCCGCTCCGGACGGCCAGATGCAGATCGTCACCATTCGCGATCTGGACGGCGACGATGTCACCGTCGACGGCAACCACCCGTTGGCCGGTCAGCGCCTGAATTTCCAGGTCAAGATCATCGACATCCGTGACGCCAGCCAGGAAGAAATCGCTCATGGTCACGTCCATGGCGAAGGTGGCCATCACCACTGATTTTCTGCGCTAAGCTCAGAGAACTGGAGAGGCGCCCGAGGGGCGCCTTTTTTAGTCCGCGGCTGTCCTTGGTGACACCGCCAAGTGGCTGTTTCGAGAAGAACACGGGAATTTGGAGTTCGTCATGAGTGCTTTTCACGACCTTAAATTGACAGCCCTGGATGGACAGGAGCTACCGCTGGCGCCTTTCAAGGGGCGTGTCGTGCTGGTGGTCAACGTTGCCTCCAAATGCGGCTTGACCCCACAGTACGCGGCGCTGGAAAACCTCTACCAGCAATACAAGGACAAGGGCTTCAGCGTACTGGGCCTGCCGTGCAACCAGTTTGCCGGGCAGGAACCGGGTACCGAGCAAGAGATCCAGGAGTTTTGCAGCCTCAACTACGGCGTGAGTTTTCCGTTGTCCAGCAAGCTGGAAGTCAACGGTCATGATCGTCATCAGCTGTACCGTCTGCTGGCGGGCGAGGGTGCTGAATTTCCCGGTGACATTACCTGGAACTTCGAAAAATTCCTGCTGGGCAAGGATGGTCGCGTGCTGGCGCGGTTCTCGCCGCGCACGGCGCCGGATGATCCGTCTGTCGTTCATGCGATCGAAAAAGCGCTGAGCTGAACCAAAAAAATCGCAGCCACCGAGCTGCGATTTTTTATGCCTGCCTTTTTAACCTTAATCACCGCAATCAATAGTGCTGTGCATCGCTTGCCGCTCCGCATATTATCGCCGTCATAAAACTTCTGTCCCGTCGATACTGTTTTCGTGGAGCGTCCCATGCCCGTCAAAGCCCTGTTCAAACCGTTCCACCTCGGCACCCTCGAACTGCCGACCCGCGTCGTCATGGCGCCGATGACCCGTTCGTTTTCGCCGGGTGGCGTTCCCAATTCCAAAGTGATCGAGTACTACCGTCGTCGCGCCGCTGCGGGTGTTGGCCTGATCATCACCGAAGGCACCACCGTCGGCCACAAGGCTTCCAACGGCTACCCGAACGTGCCGCATTTCTACGGTGAAGCAGCGCTGGCCGGCTGGAAGAAAGTGGTCGACGCGGTTCATGCTGAAGGCGGCAAGATCGTTCCGCAGCTGTGGCATGTCGGCAGCGTGCGCCGCATCGGCACCGAGCCGGATGCCAGCGTGCCGGGTTACGGTCCGTCGGAGAAATTGAAGGACGGTCAGGTCGTGGTTCACGGCATGACCCAGCAAGATATCCAGGACGTGATCGCCGCATTTGCCCAGGCCGCCAAAGATGCCCAGAGCATCGGCATGGACGGCGTGGAAATTCACGGTGCCCACGGCTACCTCGTGGACCAGTTTTTCTGGGAAGGCAGCAACCAGCGCACCGACGAATACGGCGGCAGCCTGGCTAACCGTTCGCGTTTTGCCATTGAACTGATCCAGGCGGTGCGTGCTGCGGTCGGCGAAGGCTTCCCGATTATTTTCCGTTTCTCTCAATGGAAGCAGCAGGATTACACCGCGCGTCTGGTGCAAACCCCGGAGGCACTGGGTGAATTCCTCAAGCCGCTGTCCGACGCCGGCGTGGATATTTTCCACTGCTCGACGCGTCGTTTCTGGGAGCCGGAGTTCGACGGTTCCGAGCTGAACCTGGCCGGTTGGACCCGTAAGCTCACCGGTAAACCGACCATCACCGTGGGCAGCGTCGGCCTGGACGGCGAGTTCCTGCAGTTCATGGTCAACACCGACAAGATCGCGCAGCCGGCCAGTCTGGAAAAACTGCTGGAGCGTTTGAACAATGATGAGTTCGATCTGGTGGCGGTAGGACGTGCGTTGCTGGTGGACCCGGACTGGGCGCAGAAAGTGCGTGACGGCCGTGAAGAAGACATCCTGCCGTTCAGCCGTGAGGCGTTGATGACCCTGGTTTAAGCGGCGACTGGAAGGACGCCATCGCGAGCAAGCTCGCTCCCACAGTGGTTCTGCGTCGTACACAAATCCAGTGTGGGAGCGAGCTTGCTCGCGATGGCTGACTCAAAACCACCGAAGATTCAGGGTAAAGTCGGCGCATTCGGAACCAACTGCTCTCTGAAACAAGCCCCGCGCAACTGCCCTTCAAATTGCTCGATAATCGCTGCCCAGCCCTGACGACTCGCATGTTGGCGCGCATTGAGCCGCACGCAGCGCAAGGTTTCGCGTTCCTCCAGCAGCCAGCACGCCGCATCGCAAAACGCCTCTTCGTCCCCCGGCATCGCCAGTACGCCGTTGTAACCATGGCGAATGTGCTGAGCCGCTGCTGCCTGATCGTAGGCCACCACCCCCAAACCCGAAGCCAGTGCCTCAAGCACCACGTTGCCGAAAGTTTCGGTCAGGCTTGGAAACAGAAACACATCCCCCGACGCATAGTGACTGGCCAAGGCTTCGCCGCGTTGTGAGCCACAGAAAATCGCTTCGGGCAGTTCTTTCTCCAGAACCACTCGTTGCGGGCCGTCGCCGATCACGATCAGCTTCAGGTTTTTCTGTGGATAAGTCATACGCAGCCTTTCGAAACTGCGCTTGAGCAAGCCGAGATTTTTCTCCGGTGCCAGGCGACCTACATGGATGACGGCAATGTCACTGTCGGCCAAACCCCACTGTTCGCGTAGCGACGTCAGCCGCTTGGTCGGGTGAAACAACTGGCTGTCGACCCCACGCGACAGCAACGCCAGGCGCTCGAAATGCCGGCGCTCCAGTTCCATTCTTTGACTCACGCTCGGCACCAGGGTCAGCGTCGAACGATTGTGAAACCAGCGCAGGTAGTGGGTCAGCAATCGCGTCAGCAGTCCAAGCCCATACTGACTGGAGTACTGCTGGAAATTGGTGTGGAAACCACTGACCACCGAAATCCCCAAGCGTCGTGCCGCGCGCAACGCCGACAATCCCAGCGGTCCTTCCGTGGCGATGTACAGCACGTCCGGCCGATGACGCTTCCAGCGCCGCAGCAGCTTGTGCATCGACGACTGACCCCATTGCAAGCCGGGATAACCCGGTAACGGCCAGCCCCGACACAGCAACAACGCATCGTCGCTGCCCAACTGCTGATCGCAACCCTGACGCGGTCGCACCAATTCCACCTGATGCCCGCGCGCGCGCAAGCCGTCGTACAAGCGGCCGAGGGTATTGGCCACTCCGTTGATTTCGGGAGGGAAGGTTTCGGTGATCAGAGTGATATGCAGAGCTGTCGTCATGACCTCAGTGTCGACTGAGGCCATGTCGTCAGTGTGACGGTGGGATGATGAATTTGTGACCGAATCAGCGCTGGACCACCAGGTTTTCCGCGCCGCGTTCACGCACCCAGAACAAGGTCGCACCCGCCACGGCGGCCGGCATCATCAGGATGTTGACCACCGGAATCAGCAGCACCAGATAAACACTGCCGCCGAAACTCATGCTCTGCCAGCGCTTCTCGCGCAGCCAGGCGAGCATCTCGTTCCAGCCGAGTTTGTGGTTGTCCGCCGGGTAGTCGATGTACTGGATCGCCATCATCCACACCCCGAACAGCAGCCACAGCGGCGCAGCGATGATGTTCACCACCGGGATGAACGAGAGGATGAACAACCCGATGGCGCGCGGCAGGAAGTAGCCGAGCTTTCGCATTTCCCGGGCCAGGGTGCGGGGGATCATTTCGATCAGTTCGCCCCAACTGAAGGACGGGAAGTCGTCAGTGCCGCGCACAACGACTTCGACTTTTTCCGCCAGGAAGCCATTGAATGGTGCAGCGATGATGTTGGCGAGCATGGTGAAGGTGAAGAACACCATCAACACCACCAGCACCACGAACAACGGCCAGAGGACATAACTGAGAAAGCTCAGCCAGTCGGGCAGGGACGGCATCAATGTATCGACCCACAGGCTGAATTGATGGCTGGCCAGATAGATCAATCCGACGAACAGCACCAGGTTGATCACCAGGGGCAACAGCACAAACAAACGCAGGCTTGGACTCAGGACCAGCTTGAGGCCTTCGCGCAGGTATTGCGGGCCGGACAGAACGGGGGCGGGCATAACGTGCTCCGAGCAAAGGGGAAACGCGCCGACCTTACCGGCTTTGCCTGACGGGTGAAAGCGCGGTAGCAGCATCGACATTAACTGTAACAAAGGCGCCTATGTATCCATGGTGATGGGATAGAGACCGCCTATGAGCTGGATTGTTAAACCGTATTTCCTTAATCTTCGCCCCCTCGATACGCTGCACCCCATACTTTTTACAGGACTGTCGAGCTCAAGCCTTCCCCAAGTGCTTTCAACGGTCCTTTTTTATTCCCGCCGGCAACCCGGCGTTCCGCGCCAGATGTTTAGGGCCGGTCAACAGGAGCAGGTCATGTCTGAAGTCCGTCATTCGCGAGTGATTATTCTCGGTTCCGGCCCTGCCGGTTACAGCGCCGCGGTGTATGCCGCCCGTGCCAACCTCAAGCCTCTGCTGATCACCGGCATGCAAGCCGGCGGTCAACTGACCACCACCACCGAAGTCGATAACTGGCCTGGCGACGTCCACGGCCTGACCGGCCCGGCGCTGATGGACCGCATGAAAGAGCACGCCGAGCGCTTTGAAACCGAAATCGTCTTCGATCACATCAATGCCGTGGACTTCGCTGCCAAGCCGTACACCCTGACCGGCGACAGCGCGACCTACACCTGCGACGCCCTGATCATCGCCACCGGCGCCAGCGCTCGTTACCTGGGTCTGCCGTCGGAAGAAGCGTTCATGGGCAAAGGTGTTTCGGCCTGCGCGACTTGCGATGGTTTCTTCTACCGCAACAAGCCAGTGGCTGTGGTCGGTGGCGGCAACACCGCTGTTGAAGAGGCGCTGTACCTGGCCAACATCGCCAGCAAGGTCACCCTGATCCACCGTCGCGAAACCTTCCGCGCCGAGAAGATCCTGATCGACAAGCTGAATGCCCGGGTTGCCGAAGGCAAAATCGTCTTGAAGCTGAACTCGACTCTGGACGAAGTCCTGGGCGACAACATGGGCGTGACCGGTGCCCGCCTGAAGAACAACGACGGCAGCTTCGACGAGCTGACAGTCGACGGCGTGTTCATCGCCATCGGCCACACCCCGAACACGTCGTTGTTCGAAGGTCAGCTGACGTTGAAAGACGGCTACCTGGTTGTGCAGGGCGGCCGTGACGGCAATGCCACTGCCACCAGCCTCGAAGGTATCTTTGCTGCCGGTGACGTGGCTGATCACGTTTACCGTCAGGCCATCACCTCGGCCGGCGCCGGTTGCATGGCGGCACTGGACGCCGAGCGCTACCTCGACGATCTGCAGAACGCTTCGTTCTGATTTCGTAGCGATGAAAAAACCGGCCTTGGCCGGTTTTTTTGTGCCGCGATTTAGTGGTCGATCAAAAAACCTGTGGGGGCGAGCCTGCTCGCTCCCACAGGTTTGGGCAGTGTCCTGGGCCAGGACCGGTTTTTTCAGGCCAGCTTCATCAGGCAGGCTTCAAGAATATCCAGCCCTTCTTCCAGCACCGCCGCCTCAGTGGTCAACGGCGCCAGAAGCCGGATGATGTGTCGCGATTTGCCGCTTGGCATCAGCAGCAAACCGGCGTCTCGTGCCAACGCCAGCAGCTGCGTCAACTGCGCCGATGCCGGTGTGCCGTCGGTATTGAGCAGCTCGATGCCGCGCATCGCGCCAACGCCGGTCAGGCGGCCCAGAAACGGGGAAAGCTTGTTGGCGCGCCAGGCCTCGTAGCGGCTGACGATGGCTTCTTCCTGTTGCGAGCCCCAGGCGTGCAGGTTCGCATCGGTCATCTCGTCCAGGGTTGCCAGTGCCGCGGCGCAGGCAATCGGGTTGCCTGAATAGGTGCCGCCCAGTCCGCCCTTGGGCAAGGTGTCGAGCAGCGACTTGCGCCCGACCACCGCACCCAGCGGCACGCCGCCGGCAATACTTTTGCCCAGCAGGATCAAATCCGGCTCAATGCCCAGTCGCGAGAAGGCAAAACGCTCACCAGTGCGACCGAAGCCGGACTGGATTTCATCAGCAATCAGTAAGATGTTTTTTTCATCACAGAAGCGGCGCAGCGCCTGGGCGAACTCCACGTCCAGCGCCAGGAAACCCGCTTCGCCCTGCACCGGTTCGACGATAAAACAGGCGACGTCGTCGACGTCGATCTCGACGCTGAAAAGGCGGTCCATGGCCTTCAATGCCTCAGCGCAGGTCACACCGTTGTCTTTGCTCGGGTATGGCAAGTGAAACACCGGACCGGGCAGCACACCGACCTTCTGTTTGTAAGGCGCGACTTTGCCGTTGAGGTTGAGCGTGGCGAGGGTGCGGCCATGGAAGGCGCCGTCGAAGGCGATGACGGCCGTGCGACCGGTGGCGCCACGCACGATCTTCAGGGCGTTTTCCGCCGCTTCCGCACCGCTGTTGGTGAGCATGCCGCTGACCGGGTAGTCCACCGGAATAAACGCGGTGAGACGATCCATCAGTTCGATGTAGGGCGCATGCGGAGCGGCGTTGAACGCGTAGTGGGTCAGGCGCGTGGCTTGTTCGCGAATGGCCACGACGATGCGCGGATGGCAATGGCCGAGGTTCAAAACACCGATGCCGCCGACGAAGTCGATGTAGCGTTTGCCTTCGGTGTCCCAGACCTCGGCATTTTTACCGTGGCTGAGCGTGACGGGATGAACGATGTTGATCGACTGGCTGATGGTTTCGCTGCTCATGGATGACCGACTCTGAAGAAGGGATGCTTCTTTTTATCTAAGCCGTGAGCAGCGGTGCCCGGCAAACGAAATAAAGTTGCCGGGTCAATCTTAAAAGTCGGGATGTGTTTGGAGGTGTTGAATCAGCGGCGAGTCAGCGGCTGTTGAGTGAACTTCACACCGGCCAATCCATGAGCAATCAGCGCACGAATATTGCCGTGATCGCTGCCCTCAGGCGTCGCCACCACCGAACGGTAATGCTCGCCGAACGCCAACAGCGCTTCTTCATCGCTCAAGCCTTCCAGCAGTGCCAGACCCAGGGTCTTGCACGAGCCTTCATTCTGCCCGGCTGCGTTTTCCACGCCGCCGTTGTTGAAAGCCTGAGGCTGATAGTCGTAGCCGGCGGCGATGAAGGCCAGGGTGTCGGCAAAAACGTGTTCGCCGCTCTTGAGGCTAGTGCGCAGGGTGTTCAAATCACTCATTGGGTTTTCCTTTGGCAAACGCCGCTTGTTGTTCGGCGTTGGCTTCTTGCTGGTATTGGGCTTTCCACTCGGCGTACGGCATGCCGTAAACCACTTCGCGGGCGTCATCGAGGCTGACCTCGATCTGGCGTTCATCGGCAGCGGCCTTGTACCACTTGGACAAGCAGTTACGGCAGAAACCGGAGAGGTTCATCAGGTCGATGTTCTGCACGTCCTTGCGGCTGTCCAGGTGGGCGACCAGCCGGCGAAAGGCGGCGGCTTCGAGTTCCAGGCGTTGTTGATCGGTCATGGCGGGCTCTGTGCAATCAATTCGTGGCGCGGATGATAAAAGTCTGACGAACAATGCGCCAGACGCGGTCAGCGGCTCGCGGCCAGGGTAATCGACACCGACTCGGCGAAACGCAGGGCGTGGGGCTTGTCGACTTCGACCTCGGCGTACAACACCAACTCGTTGGCCATGACCAGGTCGAGAATTTCCTGAGTCAGGCGCTCGAGCAAAGCGAAGCGATTGCCCTCCACGTGGGCGATGATCGCCTTGGTGATGGTGCGGTAATTCAGCGCGTGATCGATGTCGTTGTCACGCACCGCTTCCTGAGCGGCATACAGGATGGTCAGGTTGATCAGCACATCCTGCTTGTTGAGGATTTCATCCTCGTTGATCCCGATGAAGGTCCGCAGGCACAGGTCCTTGACCCGGATGCGTGCCGTTCCTGGTTGAAGTTGTGGCATTGCTACTTGCTCCGTCCAATCAATTGCAGGAACTCCTGGCGGGTATTGCTCGACTCGCGGAAGGCGCCGAGCATCACCGAGGTGTTCATGGTCGAATTCTGTTTCTCGACGCCGCGCATCATCATGCACATGTGCCTGGCTTCGATGACCACCGCGACACCGGCCGCGTCGGTCACCTGTTGCACCGCCTCGGCGATCTGCCGGGTGAGGTTTTCCTGGATCTGCAGGCGACGGGCGAACATGTCCACCAGTCGCGCAATCTTCGACAGGCCCAGCACTTTGCCCGTTGGAATATAAGCCACATGCGCCTTGCCGATGAAGGGCAGCATGTGATGTTCGCAGAGCGAGTACAGCTCGATGTTGTCGACGATGATCATTTCATCGTTGTCGGACGCGAACAGCGCGCCGTTGACGATTTCTTCGACGCTTTGCTCGTAACCATGGCAGAGGTACTGCATGGCTTTTGCCGCGCGAGCCGGGGTGTCTTGCAGGCCCTCGCGGTCAGGGTTTTCACCGAGGCCGATGAGGATCTCGCGATAGCTCTGGGACAGGGCGTTCTGGGGCAGGGATAACGTCATGGAACATCCTCGCGGGGGCCGCTTATTTGATGTGCCGTCCGCCGTTGACGGTCAGGGTCGTGCCGGTGACATAAGGGTTGTCGAGCAAATAGCGCAGGCTCTGGTAGATCACTTCGCAGCCGGGTTCGATACCCAGCGCGGACTTGGCCAGTGCCTTGGCGCGGTACGCCGCGTCGTCGTCGGGGTTGAACATTAGCAGGGCTGGCGCGATACCGTTGACCTTGATTGTCGGCGCGTATTTCGCGGCGAAGGACAGGGTGAGGCTGTCGAGCCCGGCTTTGCTGGCGCAGTAGCCAATGTGCTTGCTGCTGCCTCTGCGGGTCACGTCATCGCTGATGTGCACGATGTCGGCGGGGCTTGAGCGTTGCAGCAAGTCGACACAATGCAGATTGATCAGGTAGGGCGCCAGCATGTGGACGTTGAACATGCGGGTGAAGGCTGCGGCGTCGGTGTCCGGGGTTTCGGCCAGCCATTCGGAGGCGTTATGGACAATCGCCCGCAGGCTGTCGGTGTGGTTTTTCAGTTCGCTGATGAACGCGAAGATTCCGGCTTCAGTGGAGAAGTCGGCAAACACCGCGGTCGCCCCCAGGTCGCGCAGGGTTTGCACGCCGGGGCGTTCACTGCGGTAGCTGAAGATCACCGGCTGGCCATCCTCGAGCAAACGCTGCGCACAGTGCAGGCCGACACGTTGGCCGGCACCGGTGATGAGGATTGGAGCTACGAAAGAGGTCATGAACGGCTCGCGTCGCGGTAAGAGCAAAACTATACCAGCGCACGGCGGCATTCACCTATCGTGGGGCTTTCCCTGTGGGAGCGAGCCTGCTCGCGATGGCGGTATTACAGCCAACAAAGATGTTGAATGTTATGGCCTCATCGCGAGCAGGCTCGCTCCCACATGGAAATTAGTGGTTTTGAGGAGTGGGTGCGGCGGGCAGGGGCCGTTGCGGTGTGGTGTTCAGCCAGCTGGCCAGCAGGCGGGTCGACAGCGGAATGAAGAAGTAGACCATCAGCGGGGTCAGGCACAAGGTGCTGATGAACACCCGGCTCAGCAGACCCATGTCATTCAGCAACGGCCCGAGGACAAAGTTGAACAGCAGGGAAACCGGGAAGAATGCCAGCCAGATCGCCACGGCCTGTTTCCAGCGTGGTGGGCGCTGGCCGGCTGCGCCGAACCAGCCTTCGATGCCGCTGACACGATGTTCCGTTGGATGGGCAAACAAGTCACTGCCACGTGCCAGCCATGCGGTGCGCGATACAGAATGCTCCCAGGCATGCAGCGTCTGCCCGTCGGCGAAGCGGAAGATAATCTGGAATTCGTCATCGTTGGGTGGCGGAGCGAGCACACCAGAACCGAGATAGCCGGGAAAATCGGTGGCCAGTTGTTCGCCTTCGTGCAACCAGGCGATCAGGTCTTGATAGCGCCCATCGGCGACGCGGCGCGCAACCATCAGCGTGACGGGTGAGGTAGACATTGTGTATCTCCGTATGACAATCGCGTCACTCCGGATAGGAGTTTCGCCAGGCGCAGCGCCGGGGTGGTGGGCTGCGTCTTGGAACAAGCAAGGATTATTCCTGATTCTGCCTGGAACGTCAGTGACATTCGTCGCCATCAACGTCTTGAAGGGTATGGGGGCGGGGGAGGTGGAATGGGATCCAATTTATACATGGACGTAGACCTATAAAATGCCTGTGCTGACTGACGTTTTCCCTGGGTTGCAGCCCGGTCTTCCTCTCGAGCAGGAAGAACTGTTTCCGATACGCGAAGTGGCGCGCCTGACCGGGGTCAACCCGGTCACGCTACGCGCATGGGAACGCCGCTATGGGCTGATACAGCCAGCGCGCACCGAAAGTGGGCATCGTCTGTATTCGATGACCGATATCGATCGGGTCCGCAGTATCCTTGGCTGGATCGAACGCGGCGTTGCTGTCAGTAAAGTCGGCAAGATACTGGCCAGGATTGCGCCGCTTCAGGCGCTGTCGCACATCATCCCGAATGAACTCGTGCAAGCTGACTACACGCAATGGCAGCAGCAAGTTCAGGCCGCGGTGAATGCCTTTGACGAGGTTCAACTGGAGCAGGTCTATGGACAGATCTTTTCCAGTTATCCCCTGACTGTCGTGTTTCAGGACATTTTGCTTCCGCTCTGGAAGCAATTGCTGCGGCGCCAGGAAGCGTTCAGTCAGAGCAGCGAGTGGCTTTTTCTGGATGGTTTTCTGCGTTCTCGAGTGTTGCAACGCCTGCTGCTGGTGCGTGTCATGCAGCCGCGACGGGTGATTGTCTGCGCCTTGAACGATCAGTGTCGTGAACTCGAAGTGCTGGTAACGGCGCTGTTTCTGAGCAGTGTCGATTCGGCTATTCAAGTGTTGGCTATCGGTCAGCCATTCGACGAATTGACCCTGGTCTGCGAGCGGATCAAGGCTCAGGCGCTGGTGCTGTTTTCCAATCAGGCGCCTGTGCCCGAGTTGCCACGGCGATTGAAGCGCCTGGCCTTGAGCCTGGATTGTCAGTTGATGCTGGCGGGAGATGCATCCAATCTGGTGCAGGAGAACCTGGCTGGCTCGTCGATTGGATGTCTGGGTAACGAGGGATTGGTGATGCGTCAGCGTCTGAAACAGTTCCTGACAGGCAACCTGGACACTTGAATCAGAGATGCATGGCCGGATGCGTCAGCCGATGCTGTTGAAGGATGTACTGGCGCAGACGCTCGGTTTCGTCCTTGTCACCCTGATTCAACTGATAGGCAAAGAAGCCGTTCTCGGTTTCTTTCTCGAAGGTGCCGCGCAACGCGATGCGCTCGTAGCCAGACGGGCTGAACCACAAGGCGAAATGTTTGGGCGGTTTGGTCTTGTTGCGAACTTCCAGCAAGACCCCTTTGAACGACACTTCGTGCACCCACATCGTACCGGGCCGGCCATTGGCATTTTCCAACGCTACCGGTTCTTCGAGTACCAGGCGCCATGGCCGGACCATCGGTCCGTCTTCATAGATGCTGGGGACACCAAGGCGTAAATGCATCGCGTGAAACTCGTCTTCCACCAGGTGCAGCGGGAAAGTCATTTGCTGATTTTCGAAGTTGGCCTGGATGGTGACTTGCTCATGAGCGGCAAGGCGCGTGAGCAAGTCACGGATCTGTGAACCACCGTTGACGAGCAGGCTCGACGTCGCATCCCGCATATTGAGTTGCGGGTTGTGTTGCATGGTCTGGATAAAATCCAGCTCATCCTGAGTCAGGAGTGCGTCGCGTTGCATGATCTGCTCGACAGAAATAGTTACAAAGTCACTGGTGATTGTAGTTAATGACAATCAATTCTTCGTTTTGTTTTCGCCGTTCGTCGCTTTTAGTGCGGCAAGCTCGGCCTGGACCTCAGCCAATTGCGCCTCCAGCTGGGCAACTCGCTGCTGCGCCTTCACCTGAATAGTGACGTCTTTCTGCACACCAACGAAATAAGTCTGTCCGTCATTCGGGTTCTTCACCGTCGAAAGGGACAACTCGTTCCAGAACGGCGTGCCGTCCTTGCGATAATTCCTGAGGATTTCCCGGCAGGAACCGCCACTGCTCAAGGCCTCGCGAATCAACGGGAGAGCTTCCTGGTCGCGGTCCCCGGACTGAAGGAAACGGCAATCCTGGTAGAGGATTTCTTCGCTGGTGTAACCCGTCAGGCGTTCGAATGCCGGGTTGACGTAAATCAGGATGTTGTCCTGCTCGACTTCCTTTTCGGCAATCACGATGCCGTCGTTGGAAGCGTTGATCACCATTTGCAGCAGTTGGGCGTTAATCATCGGAGAGTCCTTTCCAATTTGATTGAGCGCTGCATTCTAGAAGAACACTGAATACTGTCTACAGGCCATCAGCGTTAATTGAGAGTCAATCGCAGCTTTTTTGCCACGGCTGTTAATATCCCCCGTCTTTTTACTCAGCTTCAGGATCAGATTGATGAAAGTCGCCATCCTTTCCGGCTCGGTGTACGGCACGGCTGAAGAAGTCGCCCGCCACGCCGCTAATATTTTGAAAACCGCAGGTTTCGAAACCTTTCACAACCCGCGTGCGAGCCTCGCCGATGTTCAGGCCTTTGGCCCCGAAGCCTTCCTGGCGGTGACCTCGACCACCGGCATGGGCGAGTTGCCGGACAACCTGCAACCGTTGTATTTCGCCATTCGTGACCAGTTGCCTGCTGCCTGGCGTGGCTTGCCGGGCGTCGTGATTGGTCTGGGCGATGCGAGCTACGGCGACACGTTTTGCGGCGGCGGCGAGCAAATGCGCGAATTGTTCGGCGAATTGGGCCTACGCGAAGTCCTGCCCATGCTGCGCCTGGACGCCAGCGAAAGCGTGACGCCGGAAACCGACGCCGAGCCTTGGCTGGCGGAGTTGGTCAGCGCTCTGCGGGGCTGACCGGTCGCTCGCGTAGTAAGGCGAGCCAGGCTTGCGCGGCTTTTGACAAGTACGCGCCCTGACGCCAGATGAAGGCGATATCCCAGCGCAGATAATCCGGTGCGTTCAAGGTCAGGCGCACCACGCCTGGCCGCACCAGCCCGCGTGCCACCACGCGCGGCAAGAGCACCACACCTTGACCGGCAGCCACCAGCGCCGCAAGAAAGTCAGCCTGGCCGCTGCGACCGCCTTCCTTCGGCGTAAACCCCAGCTGCTGGCAGGCTTGCAGCAAACGGTCGTTGAGCACGAAGCTGCGCTGGTACAACAGGAATGGCGTGTCGGCCAACTCCTCCAGCCCAATCACCGTCTTCGACGCCAGCGGATGATCGGCCGGCAGCAGGGCGTCCAGCGGTTCGTCGCAGAAAGGCTGGAAGGCGAACTGCGGATCCCTCGTCAACAGGCTGCCACCCAGTTCCAGCTCACCACTCAAAACGGCCTGTTCGATGTTCAGGCTACCGCCCTCAAGCAATTGAATGCTGATGTTGGGGTAGCGTCGCCGGTACTCGGCGAACAGTCCGGCGAACAGCGCGTCGCTGCCCAGTAGCGGCAATCCCAGACGCAATTCCCCGCGGGCCAGTTGGCTCAAGTCATCCAGCTCACTGAGCAGTTCGTTGCGCAGCCGCAACATGCCTTCGGCCCGTAGAAGGACCACGCTGCCGGCGGCCGTCAGGCGCAGCTGCGAACCCTGCCGTTCGAGCAACGCAGTGCCGAGGCTCTGTTCCAGCTGAGCGACCTGTTTGCTCACCGCCGATTGACTGATGTGCAAAGTCTTGGCGGCCTGAGTAAAGCCACCCTGATGCATGACCTCGACGAAACTGCGTAGCTGTTTGAATTCCATCTGCCTGATTCCATTTTGGAATGGCTTCGAGTCTAACAATTCGCTTCGGGTATAGCAGCCCGCTCCGTAAAATGAGCACCTGTGAGGACCGAAGACATGAACGCATCAACCTTAAAAAGCTTGGCTCGACTGGCGACCGAATTAGCGGTGCTGCTGGCCATCTATCTGCTCGGCTGCCAGATGGCCGTGTGGTTTGCCTGGCCGATTCCCGGTGGTGTCATCGGCATGGTGCTGTTGCTGCTGGCGTTCGCTTTGGGTGTGGTCAAACCGGCAGCGCTGCAAATGGGCGCCGGCCTGTTGATGGCCGAGATGCTGTTGTTCTTCATTCCGGCGCTCATGAGCCTGCTCGATTACGGCGGCCTGCTGCGCAGCGATGGTTGGCGAATTTTGCTGGTGATCGGCGTCAGCACGCTGATGGTGATGCTGGTGACCGCATTTACCGTAGAACTGGTGGTGCGGTTGAGGAGGTCTCGTGAAGCTTGAGCTGATGCCGATGTTCTGGCTGGCCTTCACGCTGCTGGCTTATTTATTCAGCCGCTGGATTTACCGTCGCACTGGGCGCTATGTACTGTCGCCACTGATTCTGGTCCCGGCTCTTTTGTTGGCGCTCGCCGTGCCGCTGCACACCGCGTATGCCGAATACTCGAGCAACACCCATTGGCTGATGCTGGTGCTGGGGCCGGTTACCGTCGCGTTTGCAGTGCCGATCTGGCAACAGCGGCAGATGCTGATGCGGCATTGGTCGGCGTTATTGCTTGGGATGCTGGCGGGCAGCGCGGCGTCTATCGGCAGTTCGTTCGGGTTGGCCAAGGCGCTGGCGCTGGACAGTTCGGTGACGATGTCGCTGGTGCCGCGTTCGATCACCACGCCTTTTGCCATGCCGCTGGCCCAGGACCTGGGCGGCGTACCGGAACTGACCGCGGTATTTGTGATGTTCACCGGGGTGTTCGGGGCGATGCTCGGTGGCATTTTGCTCAAGTGGTTGCCCCTGCGCAGTGCCTTGGCTAGAGGGGCGCTGTTTGGTGTCGGCGCGCACGGTGCAGGGGTCAGTCGAGCGCATGAAGTGGGGGGCGAAGAGGGCTCGGTGGCGGGGTTAGTCATGGTTCTGACGGGGTTGCTGAATCTGTTCGCCGCACCCTTGTTGGCGGCAGTACTTTGACATGGATCCACGTTCATTGGCGTACTGACTCGCTAGGCCATCAAGCTGGCTGCCAATGCAACTACACGAAGCTCGGGGGCTGGCTAGACTGATTCACGTGAGCAAAATAATAAGAACAGGAGTTCCTTGTCGTGAGCGTAACCCCCGTCCAATCGCCACACAGTGTCAAAGACCAAGTCAGTGCCGCCGAGTGGCAGACCCGCGTCGATCTTGCCGCCTGTTATCGTCTGGTCGCCCTGCATGGCTGGGATGACCTGATTTTTACCCACATCTCGGCCAAGGTCCCCGGTACCGAAGACTTTCTGATCAACCCGTTCGGGCTGATGTTCCACGAGATAACCGCGTCCAGCCTGGTCAAGGTCGATCAGGCCGGCAACAAGCTGATGGACAGCCCTTACGAGATCAACCCCGCCGGTTACACCATCCATAGCGCGGTGCACGAGGTTCGTCACGATGTCGTCTGCGTGCTGCACACCCATACAGCGGCGGGTGTCGCGGTGTCGGCGCAGAAACAAGGCATTTTGCCGATCAGCCAACAATCATTGTTTGTCCTGTCCAGCCTGGCTTATCACGCCTACGAAGGTGTTGCGCTTAACCATGAAGAGAAGGCGCGACTGCAAGCCGACCTCGGCGAAAACAATTTCCTGATGCTGCACAACCACGGTCTGCTGACCTGCGGCGCGACCATCGCCGATACGTTCCTGATGATGTTTACCTTCCAGCGCGCCTGCGATATCCAGGTGCTGGCGCAGAACGGTGGCGCGGAGTTGATCGCCATCGAACCGCAGATTCTGGCGGGCGCGAAGGCAATGATCGCCGGCGTTACCAAAAGTGCTCAAGGGATGGGCGGCGCACTGGCCTGGCCAGCATTGCTGCGCAAACTCGATAAACAAGACCCGGGTTATAAACTCTAATGGCACTCGCCGAGATCCCTCTGTGTGTCTGGCGCAAACGCGGCCAGACGTTCATCTTCCGTGGCCAGACCATCCGATACTGGACGGCCGGGCAGGGTGAGCCACTGTTGCTCATTCATGGCTTCCCGACCGCCAGTTGGGACTGGCATTTCCTGTGGCAGCCGCTGACCCAGCGCTATCGGGTGATTGCCTGCGACATGCTCGGCTTTGGCGACTCAGCCAAACCGGTGGACCACGAATACAGCCTGCTGGAGCAGGCCGATCTGCAACAGGCCTTGCTGGAACATGTGAAGGTCGAGCAGCCGGTGCACCTGTTGGCCCACGATTATGGCGACAGCGTGGCTCAGGAACTGTTGGCCCGGCATTACGAAGCGCGCATCCATATCGCCAGCTGTGTGTTCCTTAATGGCGGCCTCTTTCCTGAAACCCATCGTCCGGTACTGATGCAAAAACTCCTGCTCAGCCCTTTGGGCTGGATGATCGGGCGAGCCTTTTCCCGTGACGGCCTGGTGAAGAGTTTCCGGCAGGTCTTCGGTCCGCAGAGCCGTCCCTCCGAGAGTGAAATGGATGATTTCTGGAGCCTGATCGAGAGCAATCACGGGCCACGGATCATGCACAAATTGATCGCCTACATCCCTGAGCGGCGTGCCCAGCGCGAGCGTTGGGTCAGCGCGATGCAGCGTGGTGAAGTGCCGTTGCGGGTGATCGATGGTGAGGTCGATCCGATTTCCGGCGCGCACATGGTCGAGCGTTATCGGGAGCTGATCCCGAACCCGGACACGGTCTTGTTGCCCGGTATTGGCCACTACCCTCAAACCGAGGCACCGGGGCAGGTGCTCAAGCATTATCTGGAGTTTCGCGATCAGCTGGTTTCACCGCCGCGCAAGGTTGCCTGTTCCTGATTATCCCCCTGCCTTATCGCGCACCATTCAGCCTCACCCCAGTTCATTGTGACCCGCATCGCCGTGCCTGACACTCGGACTTATTGTCCCTTGGCCTGCTGGAGTCCCCCAATGAATGAGTCTGTGCGCTTCGAAGATAAAGTCGTGATCATCACGGGTGCAGGCGGCGGCCTGGGCCGGGCCCACGCGCTGCTGTTCGCCAAACAAGGCGCCAAAGTGCTGGTCAACGATCTCGGCGGCTCGGCTCAGGGCGAAGGCGCAAACGCTTCGGCGGCAGACCGGGTTGTGGCCGAAATTCGCGAGGCCGGTGGTATCGCCGAGGCCAACCATGACTCCGTCACCGACGGCGACAAAATCGTTCAGAACGCCTTGGACACCTTCGGTCGTGTCGATGTCGTGGTCAACAACGCCGGGATCCTGCGGGACAAAACCTTCCACAAAATGGAAGACGGCGACTGGGACTTGGTTTACCGCGTTCACGTCGAAGGCGCCTACAAAGTCACCCGCGCCGCCTGGCCGCACCTGCGCGAGCAAAACTACGGCCGCATCATCTTCACCGCTTCGACCTCGGGCATTTACGGCAACTTCGGTCAGTCCAACTACGGCATGGCCAAACTCGGCCTCTACGGCCTGACCCGCACACTGGCCATCGAAGGCCGCAAGAACAACATCCTGGTCAACGCCATCGCCCCCACCGGCGGCACCCGCATGACCGAAGGCCTGATCCCGCCGCAAGTCTTTGAACAACTCAAACCGGAACTGGTCAGCCCGCTGGTGGTGTACCTCGCCAGCGAGAACTGCCAGGAAACCTCCGGGCTGTTTGAAGTCGGTGGCGGCTGGATGGGCAAGGTGCGCTGGGAACGAAGCCTCGGCGCGGGGTTTGATCCTCGGGTGGGTTTCTCGCCCGAAGATGTTGCGACGCATTGGCAGCAGATCTGCGACTTTGAAGGCGCGGTGCATCCGCAGGATAACCTTGAAGCGCTGAAGGAAATGATGGGGAATTTGCAGAAGTATTCGATTTAATGGAAACCAGCAAGGTCATCGTTCTTGACCTTGCTGGTTCTTAATAGTCGGCCCCGACATCTGGTTTGCAGCGGTCCTCAAGGAAAATACTTGTGAACCAATGCCGCCAGATTCGCTGCTGTTTGCGCATCCATGATCCCGTCGTACGTTTCCGGGCGAAAGTGCAGCTGAAAGGCCCGAACCAGTTGTGTGAAGCCTTGTTCAGTTGACGCGCCGGAAACGTCATACCCGTAAGTCTTGAACAGTTTGAGCAAGTCGCTTCGGGCTGGAATGCCGGTCTCGTTGTATTGCTGCAGATAGGTATCTCGGGTGGCATCGTCGAACCAGGCGCCGATGCCTTTCAAATAAAGAGCATGCCAGGGGAATTTAGGCCCTGGGTCACTCTTGCGGCCGACCGCAATATCCGAGTGCCCCAGAACAAGGGTCGGGCTGATATCCGGGTAACGTTCAAGGATGTTCAACGCCAGCTCTTCAATGGCGGCAATTTGTTCTGGCTGATACGGCGGAAAATTGAAAACCCCTTGGCTAAACGTTGCAAGGTTGACGATTTCAACGCCGATAGACGTGTCGTTCAGATTGCTTCGATTGCCCCAGGTACTGACGCCCGCATGCCTCGCGCGCTTGGTTTCGTCGACGAGACTGAATACTTCCTGCCCGGTATAACCTGCTTTCAAGTAGCTCGGATCGGTGATGTCGGGAACCAGATAGTGGGTGCTGACATTCGGGCCGGTGAGTGCATTGACCGAACTGGAGAAGTTGCCGGCTGTGTAGTGAAAAATCAGAAAGCGTACGCGGGTGTTGAAACTTTTGGTGGAGCGGTACTTGTTGTAGTCAATGGGTTTCATGAAAAGATTGCTCGCAATTAATTAGATTAGAGTCAGCGTGCAAAAGAACGGCTGACCTGTTTTTAACCTTAATCGCGAGGGCGCTTCGCGTGATTACAGAACTATGTAGTCACTTTCTGAGAGGTGCGTAGGTAATAAAAAATTAGAGTGGATTAAGTAATGGGCACCACGTTTACTTCATACAACTCTTCACCACCGTCACAAACCACCGCCCATAAAAAAGGCCGCTGCATACGCAGCGGCCAAAGTAAGACGATTGATCAAGGAGCAATAAATCAACGTCAGTGAACACAGGGCGATGAGTCGAATATCTTCAATTCATCTGAAATCTGTCGCTAATGGCATGGACGGGCCACCGCCATTGCTTCGTGCTTTCCGGCCGTTTGCCGTGAAAGCCCGGCAAGAATAAGCGCTTGAGCCAAAAGGAAAAATAGCAATTCACGACATGAACTGTTGCAGCATGAGTAACAGTCGCCCCAAGCCCCGCCCACACGTCATGCGCAGCGCTGATAACCCCCCATCCAGCCCATCCATAACCCGCGCAAAACGCCGTCCCATGCGGGCATTCATCCTTTGGAGGTACATCGCGAATACCTCCTTGGTGCGCTTATCGCTCCCAACCTGCGGCAGTAGGGTGGGGCCTTCTGTCACTCACCGGGGAAGACGCATGACAAAAACAACAATGCGCGCCATCTTCACGCCGCAAGCGCTGGCCGCTGCGGTTGCCTTGGGTTGCTGCGCCCAGGCGCAGGCTGTTTCATTCAACATTGGGGAAATCGAGGGGACCTTTGATTCTTCGCTGTCCGTCGGCGCGAGCTGGGGCATGCGCGATGCCGACAAATCCCTGGTGGGCATCGTCAATGGCGGGACCGGCCAGTCTTCGACCGGGGATGACGGGCGGCTGAACTTCAAGAAGGGCGAAACCTTCTCCAAGATCTTCAAGGGTATTCATGACCTCGAATTGAAGTACGGCGACACCGGGGTGTTCGTGCGTGGAAAGTACTGGTACGACTTCGAACTCAAGGACGAAAGCCGTCCGTTCAAGGACATCAGCGACAGCAACCGCAAGGAAGGCGCCAAGTCCTCCGGGGCGCAACTGCTTGACGCCTTTGTCTATCACAACTATTCCATCGCCGATCTGCCGGGCACTGTGCGCGCCGGCAAGCAGGTGGTGAGTTGGGGTGAAAGTACCTTCATCGGCAACTCGATCAACAGCATCAACCCGATCGACGTTTCAGCGTTCCGCCGTCCTGGCGCCGAAATCAAGGAAGGCCTGATTCCGGTGAACATGCTGTTCGCCTCCCAGAGCCTGACCGACCAACTCTCGGTGGAAGGTTTCTATCAACTGGAGTGGGACCAGACCGTCGTCGACAACTGCGGCACCTTCTTCGGCAACGACGTGGTGGCAGATGGCTGCAACAAGAATTACACGGTTGCCAGCCCGGCGATCGCACCGTTGCAACCGATCGCTGCAGCGTTTGGCCAAGGCTTCGAGGTCAGCCAGGAAGGTGTGATCGTACCGCGCGGTGGTGACCGTGACGCCCGCGATTCCGGGCAGTGGGGGACAGCGCTGCGCTGGCTCGGCGACGACACCGAGTACGGCCTGTACTTCATGAACTATCACAGCCGTAGCCCGACGGTCGGCACCACCACTGCCGGCCTGACAACGCTGGCACGGATCCCGGCCATCGTCGGTGCCGCCAACAGAATCGCGCCCGGCACCGGGTCGGCACTGGCTCAGAGCGTGATGCTCGGACGCGGCCAGTATTACCTTGAGTACCCGGAAGACATTCGTCTCTACGGCGCGAGCTTCTCCACCACCTTACCCACCGGCACTGCATGGACCGGCGAGATCAGCTATCGCCCCAACGCTCCGGTGCAAGTCAACACCAACGACCTGACCCTGGCCTTGCTCAACCCGATCGCAGGCGGCGCGGCATCGCCTATCGCCACCACGCCAGGTGCCGACAACAAAGGCTACCGCCGCAAGGAAGTGACGCAGGTCCAGAGCACCCTGACGCACTTCTTCGACCAAGTGCTGGGCGCTCAGCGGCTGACCCTGGTTGGCGAAGCTGCGGTGGTGCACGTCGGTGGCCTGGAGTCGCGATCCGAATTGCGTTATGGCCGTGACTCGGTCTACGGCCAGTACGGTTTTGGCGGCGATACCGACGGTTTCGTCACCTCGACCTCCTGGGGCTACCGCGCCCGGGCGATCCTCGATTACGCCAACGTGATCGGCGGGATCAACCTCAAACCCAACCTGTCCTGGTCCCACGACGTCGCCGGCTATGGCCCCAACGGCCTGTTCAACGAAGGCGCCAAGGCGGTCAGCGTCGGCGTCGATGCCGACTACCGCAACACCTATACCGCGAGCCTCAGTTACACCGACTTCTTCGGCGGTGACTACAACACCCTGGAAGACCGCGACTTCCTGGCGCTGAGCTTCGGCGTGAACTTCTGATCTGGCTGAGAAGGATGATTTTAATGCGCAAGATGATTCTGCAATGCGGCGCCCTGGCCTTGAGTCTGCTGGCTGCCAACGTGATGGCGGCGGTCTCGCCTGAAGAGGCCAACAAGCTTGGCACCAGCCTCACGCCGCTGGGCGCCGAGAAGGCCGGCAACGCCGATGGCTCGATCCCGGCCTGGACTGGCGGCATCCCGAAAAATGCTGGCACGGTGGACAGTAAAGGCTTCCTGGCTGACCCGTTCGCCAGCGAGAAACCACTGTTTACCATCACGGCCGCGACGGTCGACAAGTACAAAGACAAGTTATCGGAAGGTCAGGTGGCGATGTTCAAGCGCTACCCGGAAACCTACAAGATCCCGGTCTACACGACCCATCGCACCGTGGCCCTGCCGCCGGAAATTTACGAGTCGGCCAAACGCAGCGCACTGAACGTGAACAGCATCAACGACGGTAACGGCCTGGCCAACTTCACCGGCAACCGTTACTACGCCTTCCCGATTCCGAAGGCCGGCGTCGAGGTGCTGTGGAACCACATTACCCGCTATCACGGCGGTAACCTGCGCCGCATCATCACTCAGGTGACCCCGCAAACGAACGGCAGCTACACACCGATCCGCTTCGAGGAAGAGATCGCCGTACCACAATTGATGAAGGAACTGGACCCGGAAAAAGCCGCCAACGTGCTGACCTTCTTCAAGCAATCGGTGACGGCACCTGCGCGTCTAGCGGGTAACGTGCTGCTGGTACACGAAACTCTCGATCAGGTGAAAGAGCCGCGTCTGGCGTGGATCTACAACGCCGGCCAACGCCGTGTGCGTCGCGCACCGCAAGTGGCTTATGACGGGCCGGGTACTGCCGCTGACGGCCTGCGCACGTCCGACAACTTCGACATGTTCTCCGGTGCACCGGATCGCTACGACTGGAAACTGGTCGGCAAGAAGGAAATGTACATTCCCTACAACAGCTACAAACTCGACTCGCCGAGCCTCAAGTACGACGACATCGTCAAGGCCGGGCACATCAACCAGGACCTGACCCGTTATGAGTTGCACCGGGTCTGGGAAGTGATCGGTACGGTCAAGCCGAGCGAACGGCACATCTACGCCAAACGCCACATGTACCTCGACGAAGACAGCTGGCAAGTGGCGCTGGCGGACCACTACGACGGTCGCGGTCAGTTGTGGCGAGTAGCCGAGGGTCACGCTCAGTACTACTACGATCACCAGACCCCGGCCTACACCCTCGAAGCGCTCTACGACATCATTGCCGGCCGATACATTGCCCTGGGAATGAAGAACGAAGAGAAGCACAGTTTCGAATTCGGCTTCGAAGCCAAGGCTGCCGACTACACGCCATCGGCCTTGCGCGCCGAGGGCGTTCGGTAAGGGTTTTGATACATCGACAGTACAAAAGGCGACCGGTTGGTCGCCTTTTTTATGGCTGCCAATCAGCGTGCTGAATACTTCTCAACAAGCGGGTTGGAGAGGACTAGGGTTGCCGGACAATTATAAAAAGGCACGCCGCAATGACCGCCATGATCCCGTGTCTGGACCGTTCTGGATTCCTGCCCCGTCTGTCCACTCATCACCAGTCACGGGCTCGCTTGACCGAGCCGTTACTGGCCTCCACGGCACGGGTGAAATTACTCTGCGCGCCGGCCGGCAGTGGCAAGACAGCGCTGCTCGCCGAATGCCTGTTGCAGGCACCGCCGCAGTGCCGGGTGTGTTGGTTGCCATTGTCTGGCGTGGTGTTGAGCGCGGCGGATTTTCGTCATCGTCTGGCAGAGACGTTCGGGTTGGCCTCCTCAGGCGAATCCGAGTTGCTGGGGTATCTGTCACGATTGCAGACGCCAACCTGGCTGTTTCTCGATGACTATTGCCGCGCCTCGAACCCCGAATTAGACCTGCTGCTGGATCGCATGCTGGCGGTCAGCAGCCC
Source organism: Pseudomonas sp. LBUM1666 (assembly GCF_059695775.1). Lineage (NCBI taxonomy): Bacteria > Pseudomonadati > Pseudomonadota > Gammaproteobacteria > Pseudomonadales > Pseudomonadaceae > Pseudomonas > Pseudomonas sp. LBUM1666. Next base: position 977,539 of record NZ_CP166789.1, read on the forward strand.
GATGTTGACCTGGTGGCTGGGCACCCGCCGCCGGCCGCAATGCAACTGGCCGCGGTTGCTGCTTGATGATGAGTTGTTCGAGTGCGAGCGCGCCACGCTGGCCTTCAGTCACGCTGAAGTCGCGTCGCTGTTGCGCCACCTGCCATCGGCCGATGCCAATACCATTGCCAGCAAGATTATCCAGCGCAGTGGCGGCTGGTGCGCCGCTGTGCGTGTTGCGTTGCTGCAAAAATGCGACTGGTCGCGCAACGACACGCTTCACGGCAGGCTAGATACATTGCTCGACTACCTCGAGCATGAACTGTTCACCAGCCTGACCCCGGAGCTGACGGAGGCCTGGCGAGTACTCGCCCATTTGCCGCGATTCAACGCAAAACTGTGCGATCACCTGTTTGGCGCGGGCGAAGGCGCGCAATACCTGAAGACGTTGCTGGAGCTGGGATGCTTTATCGAGCCTTGGCAGGACTCGGCGGACTGGCTGCAGATTTTTCCGCCCCTCACCCATTTGATGCGTAATGAGCAATGGCCGGCAGGACGCTCCTGGCATCGCCGTGCCTGTCAGTGGTTCGCCGCAGAGCTGGACTGGAAAGCTGCCTTCGAACAAGCGTTGCTGGCGGAAGAGTTCGAGGTCGCAGTCAGCCTGTTGCAGCACTTCAGTTTCGAGCACCTGTTCGAAGAGCAGACGGTGGTGCTGTTGTTGCGTTTGCATGAGCAACAGGGCGAGGAGCTGATGCTCGGGTCGTCGCAACTGGTCGGGTTGATCACCGCAGCCTTGCTGTTTGCCGGGCGATTTGAGCAGGCGGCCGATTGCATCGAACATCTGTCTCGATTCACCCCTCAACCATCGGCGTTCCTTCAACGGCAATTGATTGCGCGCTGGCAGGCCCAGCAAGGCTGGCTACTGCATTTGCAGGGGCACATGGAGGGTTCGCGCGCGCATTTTCTCGAAGCGCTGACCGTACTCGCTCCTGAACTCTGGCCCGTGCGCTTGATGTGCCTGTCGGGTTTGACGCAACAGGCCTTGCTGCGAGGTGAGCTCGATGTCGCGCAGGCCATCAACCGCGATGCGTTGTGCCTGGCGCGAGCACAAGGCTCGCTGGTGTTCGAAGGGCTGGTGGAGCTTGATCACGCACAATTGCTGGAGCAGCGCGGCGCCCCCCGGCGTGCTGACAGCCTGCTCGCCAACATCCACGAGCTGCTAAGTCAGCGTTCTGAACGGCCTGTCCCGTTACTGGGGCGAATTGCGCTGCGTCGTGGTGGGTTGGCCCTTTGCCAGGGACAAGATGAGCGCGCGGCCGAATTTTTTCAGGCCGGGCTTGAGGACTGCATGCGTAGCCACGACAAGCGCGTGCTTTACGGCTTCCTCGGTCAAGCACAACTGGCAGCCAATCAGGGTGACTATGGGCAAGCCTTTGTGCGGCTGTGCGATGCCGAGCGATTGATGCAACAGCGGCAGATTCCGGACACCGTTTACAGGGGCGCCCTGCTGCAAGTCAGCAGTCATTTCTGGCTCCAGCAAGGGCGCCCCGAACTCGCTCATGAAGCGTTGACTCGTGTATTGCGCCACTATCGCGGACCGCACGCACGTCAAGCGCCACCAGCGACGATGGAGCTGATACCGCGTATCGAGTACCTGCTGGTTCTGGCGGAGGTACATCTGCAACGAGCGCTTGAGCCGCTGACGCTGCTCAAGCAGTTTTCAGATCGTGCAGAAGCAGGCGGCGCGCAGGGGCTCGAAGCCGAGTTGCACCTGGCGATTGCGGAAGTAGCTTTTGTTCAGGGCGACTTTGCTTTGGCCAGAGAGGCTCTTGAGCAAGGTCTGGAACTCGTTCGTCGTTGCAACTTGCCGCTTTTATTGAGCCAGCTTCGTCTGCGGCAGCCGAGTCTGTTAGCGGAACTGGGGATGATCGCCTGCATAGCAGAACAAACTGATGCAATGAGTGACGATAACCCGCTTAGTCTGCGAGAGACACAGGTGTTGACATTAATTGCGTCTGGCAATTCGAATCAGCAGATCGCCGAACAACTTTTTATTTCATTGCATACGGTAAAAACTCACGTACGGCGAATTCACGGAAAATTAGGTGTGGAACGCAGAACTCATGCTGTTGCCAAAGCCCGATTGTTGGGTTTGTGGAAGTAGAGTGCTGAGGAGGAGCGGATGTTAATACTGTAACTTTAAAGTACTACATAAGTTGAAAGTAAATCTGGCTTTATTTGTTGGTGGTGTCTGATTTAGCTTGATTGCAGGTGGGTGAGGTTAAAAGCTTTACTCCTGTAATTAAATAATTCAGAGAAAATTGGTTATGGATGATCAGAAGATTTTAAGTTCGCAGTTTAAATTGGCTGAAGTAAGTGAGGCTGTTAAGCAGTTATCTAGTCAGTTGGCGAATGCACCTTCGTTCAAAGGATTGCTTCAGGAATGTGTGTTGAAGGAACTTCAGCGGCTGGATCCGGAAGTGTATGTCAGTAGGGTGTTTATCAATCGGCGCGACAGTGCTTCGGCGTCTGCCAGTGAGCCAACAGGTTTGTTAAATGACGTATTGATGGAGTGTCTGTTACGTGGGCGTGCACCTGTTTATAACGCTGCTGAGTATGGTGTATACGACTGGCGTGACTCGACGGCTGAAGAGGACCGCCACCCTCTTCTGGATATCGTAACGGTTGGCAAACTGATCACAGAACTACTCCTGAATCTGCCGGAAAAGTACGCTGCGGTTATTGACCGGTATTGGTCTGCCTCTCAGGGTTCCGACGCCAGAGGGCGACCCTTGTCTACGCGTAAAAGCATATTGCGAACTCTCTATGTCAGGCTTTTCTGGCGCGAGTTGGCCGTCATGGCAGCGGAGGGTGGTTTGACACCGGACGACGAAATGAAAGTCAATGAGTTGACCAGCCCTCTGCTTCCCAGCGCGTTTTATGGTGTCTCGGTTCAGTTGCACAAAGGAGGCTTCGCGGCATTGGCTTCGACCTTCGTCATGCGCCTGGATGGTCAGTCGTTGGGGGCGATTATCCCGGCGACTGACAGTGCAGTGATTCTTTATACACCGAGTCGAGGTGTAGAGAAGTTCGCTACTTCGTGGGCACTGCATGAGGCACTCAAGAAGCGTCTGAGTGAGCCGGACCATCGGGCAGAGCTCCTGAAAGGTCTTTCGTCCGATGACGTAGATCAGGTCAGCAATAGTCCTGATATTCGTTATTTGAGAATTGATGAAGATGTATTTTCGGCTTGCATCAATGCCGCGCTGAAGAAGCAAAGGACCAATATCGTTGGTCAACTGCGGGAAATGAACGGTTCACGTTCGGATAACGAAAAAACGGTGCAGGAAATTGGCTCAATGCTGCATCTGGAAGAGATGGCCAAGGATGCCAAAGGTCGTGCCGCCGTTTTCATTAAGTTGATTTCGAGAAATGCCCGGCCAGGATGGTTGAAGGAGAGTTATGAAACTAATCAAGAAATTTATGCGTCTCTTGAGAAGGTATTGCTTGAAAGCGAGGTGAAGCTTCATGAAGCGACTAAAGGTGCTTCAACGTTTAAAAACTATGTTCACGGAATTGTAGAAGATTTCATTTCGCCAGGTGCAGATGAACGTATTGATCCAGACACCATCTTTGTGAGCGTTCGGCATACTGTTAAATTAGCGGACGGAAAAAAAATAGAGCACAGTGAGCGAAAAACGCTGACTCAGGCTTTCATGTACGGTGCTCATGATCAAGAGGGGCAGTATGTGGTGGTTGTAGAGGAGTTCTATAAAAATCCAAGGTTAAGTCCTTCTAATATTGTGCGAGCGATCCAGTCGTTAAATCTTCGTGTGGCGTATAACATGGCGAGACAACGGGTTTATTCACAGGATCACGTCGTCGAATCGATGCGGGAGCGCTTGGGGCGAAAGACCGCCTTGACAATGTTTGGCGCCATCTTGCAAAAACACGTTCCCCCGGTCGCTCAGGACATAGTGCAGCGTTACAACTTCGGCGATCCGTCGGTAGAGGCAACTGGGCTTGCGCTGCAGGCTAGATTCAAGCCGATGAAAGATTTGATGGTGTATCGGAGGAAAAGTGCCGATGTCGATAGAAGCACTCATGTACTTTATGCACCGGGTTTTCCGACGGGGCAGGAGTGGTTTCAGTTTCCTGATTTGAAAAGCTTACAACATCAAATTGGTCGTTGGGCTTTTGACAAAGAAGGGCAGACCTATTTGAGGGGGAAGGGATATTCAAGTGAAAGAGAAGAGTTGGAGAAACTTTATCACGTAGGAGAACCGAGCTTGATGTTACAAGAGTGGTGGTGGTCCTCGATCCAACTGACACAGTGGATCGAAGAGGGTCCATTAAAAGGGAGTGTCCAGAATATAATTAGCTGGGAGGCGGACGAGGTGGAAGTCGCTACGCCGCGGTGGTACAGGAACTCGAATGTGGCTGATCAGCTTCTGTTGAATCGCTTAAATGCAGACTTCAAGGCGATTTATCAGATTTCCAAAGACAAGCTTGATATTGAGCCATTCCATAAATTCGCTCGAAGCCTGGTGATGAAGACGCTGAACGAGTACCTGAGTCGCTCCGGCGCTCATCCGGAAATTGATCCTGATGAGGTGTGGGTGAAGTTTCACGCTGATTCGAAAATCAGTTTGACCAACTTGTTCATCCAGTGGCAGTTGTGGCGCAGTGATATCTCGATCTTTGAAAGATTTGTCTTCGGTACCATTCCTTTTGGCGGAAAAATTGTCGATCTCAAGGAACAGTTAAGGACAGCAACGTTCTGGACTTTTTCCAATCAACCTATTGCGGCGCTGAATGCAAAAGTAATTAATGCCCTCATTGATCTGATGCCAGGTGAAAAATACATTGAGTATCTTCGGGCCAAATTCCTGAGCGCCCCTGACGCAGATTTGAAGGTGAGCCTTTATCGCAAGCTCAAACAAAATGAAATGCTCAGGTCGGCACACACGCAGAAAATGAAAGGTGAGATGTCGCAGGTGCAGTTCAATTGGTTGAAGGGGTTGATTGACGGTTTTGATCGAGACATCCCTCGTGAGAGTTACATCATCTCAGGCGGTAAGCCGGGTATGGGGGTATACGAATTTACGCTTGAAGGTCGCAAACTGGAGGGCGCCTATGTCTTCGGTCGTAGGGTTAACGGTCGTGAAGAATTCATTATCTATATACCAGATACCCCCGATGGCAAAGACTTCTTTCCTGTCGAAGAGTTAGCCGCCCGATTGAAGAGCTTCCGTTATTGCCAGCATATTTTGAAATTGGCGCGTCTGGAACATAGAAATGTCATAGAAAACAAAATAAGCCGTTACAGTCATTGGAATGATCCGATCTCGTCTACGCCTGTGCTGGAGAATAGCTATCCGGTGTTGGCTTTCAAGCAGGAATACGGGTCCATGATTGGACGCTTTATTGCCGATGTGGATTATCAGACGACAAGCCCGTCCGAAGCGATATGGCAGGAAGCAAAAATCCTGATTGATTTGGCACTCGATGTGGTGTCGTTGTTAATCCCGCCAGTTGGCATTGTGGTGAGCGTGCTGCGAATCACTCACACAGTCGTCCTGGGAATAGTTGCTTCCAGCGAGGGGGATGACAAGGCAGCCAATGCCTATTTTGCCTCTGCCTGGAGAGCGGCTATTATTCTGTACATCGGTAAAGTCGCTTCGGTAGGAGCTCCTGTTAATGCTGTTGGCCTACTGTCCAGCATCAAGGATATTGCCGACCTCGTCTCGACTGTAAGCGGGGTCCCGGTAGGCATCAGCTATATAACGGCAGTCGCCGTTCCACCACACGACGTGCAGAGCACGACTCGATTGATAGGTTAATGCAGTGATCAATAGGCCTGGCAAAGCCCAGGCGTCGAACTAAAACTGCATTTCAACAATGGATGGGAGATGTCTCATACCCCATCCGCCAACTAACGGCCCGCGTCGCAGCCAACAACCGCTGCGCCGCCGGGCCGTTTTCATCGGCGTGAAACAATGACGCCGGGCCGACAATGGTCATCACCGCAGCAACATGCCCGACAGCATTGAACACCGGCGCCGACAAAGCATCGACCCCCGGCATCAGCAAGCCATGCACATGATGCAGACCGCGTTCGCGAATCTGTTCGCATAAGGTCGCATAGGCCCGATCGTCTGCCAGCGCGTGAGTACTGCCGCTTTGCAATTCCTGCTCACGCAAGTCCACGGTTTCACGCTTCGGCAGATAGGCGCCGAACACCAGGCCTGTGGACGAGCTTAACAGCGGCAACACCGAGCCCAATTGCGTCACCACCGTCACTGCACGTACCGCCGGTTCAATATGCACCACGGTCGCGCCCTGATTGCCCCAAACCGCTATAAAGCAGGTCTCGTTCAACTCATCACGCAATTCGGCCAGGGGCAGGGCGCCGACTTTCAGGACGTCCATACTGTTGAGTGCGGCGAGTCCGACGCGCAAGGCTTCGCGCCCCAGGCCGTAATGGTTGGTGGCAGCATTCTGTTCAGCAAAACCGCTGGCAATCAGCGCCTGCAAATAGCGGTGAACCTTGCTCGCCGGCATCTGCACGTGTTCGGCCAGACGCGACAACGAGGTCGATGGCGACAACTCGGCCAAGGCTTTGAGGATGTCAGTGCCGACCTCGGCCGAGCGGACTTTCTGTTTATCGTTGCTGCGCGGCGTTTCCATGGAGGCGGTCTGATCCCGGGACGAATGGGCGTCTTTATAGCTTGACGGTCAATACCAATCAAATTACGTTAAGCGTAATCGAATTACGATAAAAATAACCCGGGCGTGCCGAGACCTCTTGAATGGAGCGACAGGCCATGCCTACTTCCTGTTCAGGAGGCTCCATGAACCTCGATTCAACGGCGCCCGAGCTGGCTTATCAGTCCGGCTTCGGCAACGAATTCAGCAGCGAAGCGTTGCCCGGCGCACTGCCCGTCGGCCAGAACTCCCCGCAAAAAGCCCCGTACGGCCTCTACACCGAACTGTTCTCCGGCACGGCATTCACCATGCCGCGCAGCGAAGCGCGGCGCACGTGGATGTACCGCATTCAGCCGTCGGCCAATCACCCGTCGTTCGTCAAACTGGATCGGCAGCTAGCCGGCGGTGCGTTGGGTGAAGTGACCCCCAACCGTCTGCGCTGGAATCCGCTGGACATCCCGACCGAGCCAACCGATTTCATCGACGGGCTGGTTAGCATGGCCGCCAACTCGGGCGCGGAAAAACCGGCCGGGATCAGCATCTATAGCTACCGCGCCAACCGCTCCATGGAGCGCGTGTTTTTCAACGCCGATGGCGAACTGCTTCTGGTGCCGGAACTGGGGCGCTTGCGCATCGCGACCGAATTGGGCGTGCTGGAACTGGAGCCACTGGAAATCGCCGTGCTGCCGCGCGGTCTGAAATTTCGCGTCGAACTGCTCGACCCGCAAGCTCGCGGCTATATCGCCGAAAACCACGGTGCGCCGCTGCGGCTGCCGGACTTGGGGCCTATCGGCAGCAACGGTCTGGCCAACGCTCGGGACTTCCTGACGCCGGTCGCGCATTACGAAAACCTCAAGCAACCAACCACCCTGGTGCAGAAATTTCTCGGCCAGTTGTGGGGCTGCGAGCTCGATCATTCGCCACTGAACGTGGTCGCCTGGCACGGCAATAACGTGCCGTACAAATATGACCTGCGCCGTTTCAACACCATCGGCACGGTCAGTTTCGACCATCCGGACCCGTCGATTTTCACCGTCCTGACGTCGCCGACCAGCGTCCCCGGTCTGGCCAATCTCGACTTCGTGATCTTCCCGCCACGCTGGATGGTCGCCGAGAAAACCTTCCGGCCACCGTGGTTCCACCGCAACCTGATGAACGAATTCATGGGCCTGATCAAGGGCGAGTACGACGCCAAGGCCGAAGGCTTCGTGCCCGGCGGTGCGTCCTTGCACAGTTGCATGAGCGCCCACGGCCCGGATGGCGAAACCTGCACCAAGGCGATCAACGCCGAACTCGCGCCAGCGAAAATCGACAACACCATGGCGTTCATGTTCGAGACCAGCCAGGTGCTGCGCCCGAGCCGCTTCGCCCTGGATTGCCCGCAACTGCAAAACAACTACGATGCCTGCTGGGCCACGCTGCCCGCCACTTTCGACCCGACCCGGAGATAACCCATGACTCAGACTTCCATCACTCGTAGCTGGGTTGCCTCCGCCAACGGCCATGCTGATTTCCCTCTGCAGAACCTGCCGCTGGGCGTGTTCAGCGTGAAGGGTTCGGCACCGCGCAGTGGCGTGGCCATTGGCGAGCATATCTTTGATCTGGAGGCCGCACTCGATGCCGGCCTGTTCGATGGCGTCGCAAAAACTGCAGTCGAAGCCACCCGTGGCGGTCAGCTGAACGCGTTCTTCGAACTGGGTCGTGACGCTCGCGTTGCCCTGCGCGAACGTCTGCTGGAACTGTTCAAAGAAGGCAGCACCCTGCACGGCAAGATCGAAGCCCAAGGCGCAAAACTGCTGCCACTGGCGGCGAATTGCGAGATGCACCTGCCAGCAAAAATCAACGATTACACCGACTTCTACGTTGGCATCGAGCACGCGCAGAACGTCGGCAAACTGTTCCGTCCGGACAACCCATTGCTGCCGAACTATAAGTACGTGCCGATCGGTTATCACGGCCGCGCTTCGACCATTCGTCCGTCCGGCACCGACGTTCGCCGTCCAAAAGGCCAGACCCTGCCAGCCGGTCAGACCGAGCCGACGTTTGGTCCGTGCGCACGTCTGGATTACGAACTGGAGTTGGGCATCTGGATCGGCCAGGGCAATGAAATGGGTGACTCGATCGCCATCGGTGACGCTGCCGATCACATCGCCGGTTACTGCCTGCTCAACGACTGGTCGGCGCGTGACATTCAGGCTTGGGAATACCAACCGCTGGGGCCGTTCCTGTCCAAGAGTTTCATCACCAGCATCTCGCCTTGGGTGGTGACTGCCGAAGCGCTGGAGCCGTTCCGTCGCGCTCAGCCGGCACGTCCGGAAGGCGATCCGCAGCCGCTGCCGTACCTGTTCGACAAGCGCGATCAAGCGGCGGGTGCCTTCGACATCGAACTGGAAGTGCTGTTGCTCACCGAAGGCCTGCGCGAGCAAAAACTGCCGGCCCATCGCCTGACCCTCAGCAACACCCAACATATGTACTGGACCGTGGCGCAAATGGTCGCGCACCACAGCGTCAACGGCTGCCAGTTGCAGGCCGGTGACCTGTTCGGTTCGGGCACCTTGTCGGGGCCGGAGAACGGTCAGTTCGGTAGCCTGCTGGAAATCACCGAGGGCGGTAAAAAGCCGATCGAACTCGCGTCCGGCGAAGTGCGTAAGTTCCTTGAGGACGGCGACGAAATCATCCTGCGGGCTCGCTGCACCCGCGAGGGTTTTGCCTCCATCGGTTTCGGCGAATGCCGCGGCAAAGTGCTGCCGGCGCGCTAAGAGGATCGGGTCATGGAACTCTATACCTACTACCGTTCGACTTCGTCCTATCGGGTGCGCATTGCGTTGGCGCTCAAGGGGTTGGATTACCAGGCGCTGCCGATTAACCTGATCGCACCGCCAGGTGGCGAACATCGACAGCCGCCGTATCTCGCCATCAATCCGCAAGGCCGGGTGCCGGCCTTGCGCACTGACGAAGGCGAACTGCTGATCCAGTCACCGGCGATCATCGAGTACCTGGAGGAACGTTATCCACAGGTGTCGCTGCTCTCCAAAGACCTCGCCGCTCGCGCCCATGAGCGTGGTGTAGCGGCGGTGATTGGTTGCGACGTGCATCCGCTGCACAACGTCAGTGTGCTCAACAAGCTGCGGCAGTTGGGGCACGATGAACCGCAAGTGGTGGAGTGGATCGGGCACTGGATCAGCCAAGGATTGGCGACGGTGGAGCAGTTGATCGGCGATGAGGGTTATTGCTTTGGTCCGACGCCTGGGCTGGCGGATGTTTACCTGATCCCGCAGCTGTACGCGGCCGAGCGCTTCAGCATTTCACTTGAGGCCTATCCACGGATTCGTCGAGTGGCGGCGTTGGCGGCGACGCATCCGGCGTTCATCAAGGCGCATCCGGCGAACCAGCCAGACACTCCTTAACACCTCACACCGAACCAATGTGGGAGCGGGCTTGCTCGCGAAGAGGGTGTGTCAGTCGACATCAATGCAGCTGACACATCGCTTTCGCGAGCAAGCCCGCTCCCACAAGGGATCAATGGACGATGGAGTTAGGCGGCAGGTGCCCTAATCGTTCAGTCAGGCGAATCCGCTGAATCGGGTCGTCACTAAGCAGCAGGGCATGCTCCAGGTCAAAGCGCTCGGCGTTCGGGCAGTCCAGCCGTTGATAGAGGCTGGCCCGGGCCAGGTAGTCGGAGGCGCTGGCGTTGCCCAGTTCCAGCACTCGTTCGGCGTCGATCAGGGCGCCGATGTAGTCATCGATGGAAAGGTGTAACTGTCGCAGGTTGCGCGACAGCCGCTGTAGCATTTGCACCGGCTCGGCGGTGAGCAAATGCTCGGCGCCAAGCTTCATGTTCGGGCCGTACTGGCGTTGCAGCAGTTCCCGGCAATCGTTGGGGTACAACCGACGTCCGCCGCATGGGTCGAGCAGGTGATCGGCGCCCGGTACCCGCAGCAGGAAATGCCCGGGGAAGTTGACTCCTGCCATGGGAATTTCCAGACCTTTGGCCAGTTCCAGGGCAATCAATCCCAGACTCAGCGGCTGCCCGCGTCTGCGTTCCAGCACTTTATTGACCAGCGCGACTTGCGGACGCAATGGCGTGGAGTCGTCCTGAGCGAATCCCAGGTCATTCATTCGCCGTAACAACGGCTGGGCCAACTCGCTCACCGGCAACATCGGCAAGCCATAACTGACCCGTTGTTGCAGGTCCTTGAAGTCTTTCAGCACCGCCTCGGGATTGACCTCACTGTCGTGTTCGGCGGCAATCCACAGCGCCGCCTCGAACAGCGCGGGCGGTGAACGTTGCAGACAGTCGAAAAAACGTTGGCGGGGGGTCATCAAAATCTCCGGGTAATGCCTCGTTTTAGCCCCGTCTCCGCCATTCGTCCAGTGCCGAACATAGGCGGTTACAGGTTATGTCCGAAAGTCTGCATGGCGGCGTCGCTTATTCCGGTGCGCTTCTGCAATTTTCGGGCGCAAGCCTATACTGGCGACTACAAGAAGTGATTCGGGAGCCCTACGATGTTCGCTCTCATGCAAAGCACTCGCCTTGAATCCCTGCATCTGAGCGTTGACTCGGTCACCGGGTTGAAGGCGGTCATTGCCATTCATAACAGCCGTCTGGGACCTGCCCTGGGCGGGTGTCGTTACCTTGCCTATCCCAGCGACGAGTCCGCCGTCGAGGATGCGGTGCGCCTCGCCCAAGGCATGAGTTACAAGGCGGCGCTGGCCGGCCTGGCTCAGGGCGGCGGCGTGGCGGTGATTGTTCGCCCGGTCCATGTGGAAAACCGCGCCGCGCTATTCGAAGCCTTCGGGCGCTGCATCAATCAGCTCGACGGCCGCTACATCACCGCCATCGACAGTGGCACCTCGGTGGCGGACATGGATTGCATCGCCCAACAAACCCAGCACGTCACCAGCACCACCTCGGCGGGCGACCCTGCACCGCACGCGGCGATGGGCGTGTTCACCGGTATTCGTGCCACCGCCATGGCCCGGCTGGGCAGCGATAACCTCGAAGGCCTGCGAGTGGCGATTCAAGGGCTCGGCAACGTTGGTTATGCCCTCGCCGAACAGCTGCATGCTGCCGGTGCCGAACTGCTGGTCAGCGACATCGATCACGGCAAGGTCCAACTGGCGATGGAGCAACTCGGCGCCCATCCGATCGCCAACGACGCGCTGCTCAGCACCCCTTGCGACATTCTCGCGCCCTGCGGCCTCGGTGGCGTGCTCAACAGCCACAGCGTGACGCAATTGCGCTGCGCGGCGGTCGCCGGTTCGGCGAACAACCAACTGACCCATCTGGAAGTCGCCGATCAACTGGAGCGGCGAGGCATTTTGTATGCGCCGGATTACGTGATTAATTCCGGCGGACTGATCTACGTCTCGCTCAAGCACCGTGGCGAAGAGCTCACGACCATCACCGCGCACCTGTCGAAAATCAGCTCCCGGCTGACCGAAGTCTTCGCCCATGCCCAAGCGGAAAAACGTTCGCCGGCGCGGGTGGCTGACGAGTTGGCGGAGAAAGTGCTGTATCGATGAAGGAGTGAGGGCCTATCCGGCAGACTTGCTCCCAAGGCCTGGCGCCACAAACGTCAGGCTGGACTGACGCACGCTGACACGGCGTGCCAGGAGCCCCTGTGATGCCTCACAAGGTTGAGCTGCCTTACACCCGATTTTTATCCCCTGACGGCCAATTGCTCGGCGAACTTCCTGCCTGGGCCGATGATTTCAATTTGCTGACGCGCCTTTATCGGCAGATGGTCCTGACCCGCCTTTTCGATCAGAAAGCCGTCGCCCTGCAACGCACCGGGCGCATCGGCACTTATGCGCCGACATTGGGCCAGGAAGCCATTGGCGTCGCCGTCGGCAGCGTGATGCACACCGAAGACGTGCTGATTCCGTATTACCGTGATACCGCCGTGCAGTTGATGCGCGGGGTGCGCATGGAAGAAATTCTCCTGTACTGGGGCGGCGACGAACGCGGCAGCGACTTTGCCGAACCGGCGGCGGCCCAGGATTTCCCGATCTGTGTGCCGATTGCCACCCAGGCCCTGCATGCCTGCGGCGTCGCCAGCGCCTTTAAAATCCGCGGCGAGCATCGGGTCGCCGTCACCACCTGCGGTGACGGCGCTACCAGCAAAGGCGACTTCCTAGAAGCCCTCAACGTTGCGGGTGCCTGGCAGTTGCCGGTGGTGTTCGTGGTCAACAACAACCAATGGGCGATCTCGGTGCCACGGCGAATCCAGTGCGGCGCCCCGACCCTGGCACAGAAAGCGATCGGTGCCGGATTCCACGGTGAGCAGGTCGACGGCAATGACATGCTCGCGGTTTACGACCGAGTACAAGTGGCCCTCGAAAGGGCGCGTCACGGTAAAGGCCCGGTGTTGCTGGAATGCCTGAGCTATCGCCTCGGCGACCACACCACCGCCGACGATGCCACACGCTACCGGCCGGCAGACGAGGTCAAGCAAGCCTGGCTCGAAGAACCGGTCAAACGCCTGCAACGTTTCATGGTTGGGCAGGGCGTGTGGGACGAAGGTCGCGAACAGGCGCTGATCAGCGAGTGTCAGGGGCTGGTGCAGCGCGCTGTGGATAACTTCGAGGCGACGGGTATTCAGGCGCCCGAGTCGGTCATGGATCACGTCTACGCCCAATGGCCGGCGTCCCTCGCCGGGCAACGTGAAGAGTTGCTCGAAAGGGCGGCGCGCCGCGCGGGAGATTCGAGCCATGAGTAACGGCAAAGTCACGTTGCTGGACGCGGTGAATCTCGCGCTGCATCGGGCAATGAGCGAAGACGAGAACGTCATCGTCCTCGGTGAAGATGTCGGGGTGAACGGCGGCGTGTTTCGCGCTACCCAAGGGCTGCGCGACAGCTTTGGCTTCAAGCGAGTCATCGACTCGCCGCTGGCCGAAACCATGCTCGGCGGACTGGTGGTCGGCATGGCCGCTCAGGGCCTGAAACCGGTGGTGGAAATTCAGTTCATGGGTTTCATCTACGCCGCCATGGAACACCTGGTGTCCCACGCCAGCCGCATGCGCAATCGCACGCGCGGGCGGATCACGTGCCCGATGGTCATGCGCACGCCGATGGGCGCGGGGATTCGCGCGCCAGAACATCACAGCGAAAGTACCGAAGCACTGTTCGCGCACATTCCGGGTCTGCGGGTGGTGATCCCGTCATCGCCCGCCCGGGCCTATGGTTTGTTGCTGGCGGCCATTGATGACCCTGATCCGGTGGTGTTTCTCGAACCCACCCGACTCTATCGCATGAACCCGCAAACGCTGGTGGATGACGGTAAACGCCTGCCGCTGGACAGCTGTTTCACCCTGCGCGAAGGCAGCGACATCACGCTGATCAGCTGGGGCGCCAGCGTGATGGAAACCCTGCAAGCCGCCAGCGCATTGGCCGAGCGAGGTGTCTCGGTGGAAGTGATTGATGTCGCGAGTATCAAACCGCTAGACCTCGACACGATGGAAGCCTCGGTGCGCAAGACTGGTCGCTGTGTGATCGTCCACGAGGCACCGCGCTCCTGCGGCGTCGGCGCGGAAATCGCCGCGAGCCTCTACGAGCGGGTGTTGCTGGAATTGCAGGCGCCGATCCAGCGGGTTACCGCGCCGGACATTCCGCCGCCGCTGTATCGACTGGAGTCGCTCTATATGCCGAACGTCGAGGACATTTTGCTGGCCTGCGACAACGTTCTTCACTTTGCCTGAACCCAAGGAGGCTGCGATGAAATATTTCAAACTGCCGGATCTGGGCGAAGGTTTGCAGGAGGCGGAAATCGTCCGCTGGCACGTCGCGGTCGGCGATAACGTCAAGGCCGACCAACTGCTGGTGTCGGTAGAAACTGCCAAGGCCCTGGTGGATATCCCTGCACCCTATGACGGCGTTGTGGCAAAACTCTACGGCAGCGAGGGCGACATCATTCACGTCGGTGAACCGTTGCTCGGTTACGAAGGTGAAGCCGACGCGGGCACTGTGGTCGGGCTGCTCGAAGGCGGCGGCAGCAGTCAGGAGGATTCGTTTTTTATCGGTGCCGCACCTTCGACTCGCGAGCATCTGGCGACCCGTGCTACGCCGGCCGTGCGGCAATTGGCCCGGCAACTCGGCGTGGAGTTGAGCGGGTTGTCGGGCTCCGGTCACGAGGGGCTGATCACCCGTACGGATGTGGAAAACGCGGCTCAAACTGAACTGGATCGCTTCGGCGGCGAACGGTTGCGCGGTGTGCGGCGCAGCATGGCGCTGAACATGGCCCGGTCCCATGCCGAAGTCGTGCCGGTGACGATTTTCGGTGATGCTGACCTGCATCGCTGGGGTCAGGCCCGCGAACCGCTGATTCGTCTCGCCAAAGCGATGGCGGCTGCGTGCGCCGTGGAGCCGGTGCTCAACAGCGCCTTCGACGGCAAAACCCTGTCGCTCAAACAACACGAACGGCTCGATCTGGGCATCGCCGTGGACACCCCGGACGGCTTGTTCGTGCCAGTGCTGCGTGATGTCGGTCATCGCACCCCGGCGGACTTGAAGGACGGCGTCATGCGATTAAGGGCCGACGTGCAGGCGCGATCGATTCCACCCAAGGAAATGATGGGGGCGACCCTGACGTTGTCGAATTTCGGCACCTTGTTCGGCCGCTACGCCAACCCGGTGGTGGTGCCGCCGCAAGTGGCAATCCTCGCCGCTGGCGCGATCCGTGACGAACCGGTGGCGGTCGATGGCGCGGTGGTGGTGCATCCGGTCCTGCCGCTGTCCCTGACTTTCGATCATCGCGTGGTGACCGGCGGCGAGGCTGCGCGGTTCTTCAAGGCCTTGGTCGAGGCGCTGGAACGTTAGTATCCGGCCAAATCACCTTCCGAACTCCAGCTTTAAGGGCGATGGTGTCCGCGTATTTTAAGCGGACGCGATCACCCTTATCGCGAGGGTTTTCATGCGCCTACGAAGCTCTTATCTCAAATCGTTCAAGGGCCAGGTTGTTCAGGATTGACTGCAACCCGGAGCAACCATCTCCAACGCTGCCATCAGCCACGGCATCAATGCCAACGTCATTCGCAAGTGGATGCCGCTCCACCGGGGTCAGCCAGCAGCATCGCTGCCGGCTTTTGCGGCATTCGGCATGCCCCGAAGTCAAAGTGGATAGCGAGCAGCTTCAGGCCTTATGCTGGGGCTGCCCTAGGCAGCGAGACGGTGCGGTCGGCTCGATCACAGTGCTTTGACGCCTTCCGGTAGCCCATCGGTTTATCGCCGCTGATCGCCTGCTCTGGCACAATCAGCGGCATGACGTCCTCACCCAACCTCGACCAGATGACTCCGGAACAGCTGAATCCGGCCGTGGGCACTTGGGCGCTCGAACTGGTTGTTTGCCGGGTCGTTACGCAGCGGCAAACGGGCGGCGGCGATCATGAGCCTGATCCAGTCGGCGCGGATGAATGGGTATGACCCGTATGCCTATCTTAAAGATGTGCTGATGCGGCTGCCGACACAGCGAGCAAGTGAGATCAGGGCAACTGCTGCCGCATCAGGTGGCGGCAGAAACCACGTAATCCCCCGATGCTTTGGGACTTACAAGGATGGCGCAATTAACGGAGTAGTCATAACGATGATTTTGGTTGTGGAGGGTATCAGCGCCAGTGGGAAAACCACTTGGTGCGCTAAGCATGGAGGGCAACATGTCATTCCTGAAAACGGCCGTTTTGAAAACGAGCCGGATCGGATAAAGGATCCAGTCGGAGCAGCAACTTTTTGGGCAGAGCGAAACGTGGATCGCTGGCAAACGGCGCTGGCCATGGAAGACATTTCTTCGTGGGCTTTGTGTGACAGTGACCCTCTCAAGCTCCACTACATTTGGAGTCTTTGGCAGATCGGCGAGGCGAGCGAACACGACTGGCGAATAGAGTTGGACGCCACAAGAGAAACGATCGCACAAGGACGTATTGGCTTTGCTGACTGTTACATTGTTGGCCGCATAGATCCTCAGCTCGCGCGCGAACGAGCCAAAGCAGACACCACCCGCCGACGGAGTAGATTCGAGCTACACGTGCGCCTCCAACAAGCTCTGCTGACCTGGTACTCAGCTATGAATGAAGCGCTTCCCGGCAAAGTGCGATTCGGGTTTCCTTCAAAAATGCCCACCGTAGAAAACCTTGATGGAAGATATTCGGTAACGGCCTTTGATCAAATGATCGCATCGCTCCCCAAAAAATAATCAGCCCTCTTGCCGACAGGGATTTGAGAGGCTGATGCAGAGAACGTGAATTGACGTGAAAGCAATGTATAGGCGTATTAGCCAGCCGCTTACGCTGGAACAACTCGAAGCCTGACTTTTTGCAGGCATGAAAAAGGCCCTGAGTCTTTTGACTCAGGGCCTATTCAATTCGGGCGTTGCTTACTTGGCAGCCTTGGGGGCTTTAGCCGGCTTGGTCGGCTCAGCGCTCGCGACTTCAACAGGTGAAGGCGCCTCAACAGGTGCAGCCTTTTCCACGACTTCTGCAGGCGCATTCAGCAGTTCGGACAACGCGTCCGGCTGGCTCTTGAACGCCTTGGCGAACACATCGCGGTTCTTCGCCATGTAGATCCCGGCTTCTTCCACTTGCTGTTCGGTCAGGGACGGAACGGCTTTTTGCAACACTTCAGCCAGCAATTCGGCCAGTTCGAGCATTTTGTCATGACGGTCAGCTTCGGCTTTATCCATGAACAAGCGCTCCAGATCTCGGCTGCTGCGGTATACCACTTCGACGGCCATTCACCACCTCACATGCCTTCACATTAAGTTGTCTTATTCGACTACTGTATTTATATACAGCGAAAAGGATAAGCGAATCCCTGCGCTTTGGGTAGTGGCTTTTTAATGTAGACCGAAATCAGGGTTTGTCAGCCCGATCAGCACCCACCGGGTGCGACCAAACGCCACGGAGCGCGTTTTAGAGCATCTCGCCATCATGTTGCAGGCGCCTCTGGCCTTTTTTCTGCATGCAGAACAACCGTCACGTCAAACCCGCATCATCCGCTCGAACCGAGCTAAGGAAGAATCATCGTGAAAATCAACTGGGCCGAGAACCTGCGGCAGAACGTGCATCAACTGGCCGAGTCCCTGGGCAACCTGTTCGTCGAGACCTTCCACTACCTGGCGCTGTTCGCCATCGGTGCCGTCACCGCGTGGGCGGCGGTGATGGAATTTCTGGGGATGATCGAAGAAGGGCACATCAAGATCGATGACATCTTGCTGCTGTTCATCTACCTGGAACTGGGGGCGATGGTCGGGATTTACTTCAAGACCAATCACATGCCGGTGCGTTTCCTGATCTACGTGGCGATCACTGCGCTGACGCGGCTGCTGATCTCCAACGTCTCGCACCACAATCCGCCAGATATCGGCATCATCTACCTGTGCGGCGGGATTCTGCTGCTGGCGTTTGCGATTCTGGTGGTGCGTTACGCTTCGTCGCAATTCCCTTCGGTGAAGATCGAACACCCGCAACGCAAAATCGGTGCGGGTTCCGGTGAGCATCCTGAAGTCGAGAAGGGCGAGATTTAAAGCCGCATGGCTGGCCGGCTGTGACCCTTGACGCGTGGCGGCGGCAGGCTGTGATTGTCGCCGTCGGTCATGGCTTCGAGGATGGCCACGGCGCTGTGGCCCTGTTCGATGGCGATGCCGAATTGAATGCTTTGCACCAGGCGTTTGAGGCGCTGGGGGTCATTGCGTTGTTCGGCGCTGATCATCCGTTTGGCGACCACGTGACCGCTGTTGGACAGGGTCAGCATGATGCTGCCATCCAGACCCTGAATGCTCAGGTTGATCTGATAATCCGGTGCAAAAGCATCGGTAATGAGCTGAAAAGGGTTGTCCATGATGCGTTACCGCCTGATTGAACGTGCAGTTGTTGACCCGCCGTGATCGGGATTAGTTCGCAACACCAGACCACCGGCACGTTGCTCGCTGAGGTTTTCAACAGTCCTTTTGCCTCTGGAGTGTCATAGCAAGGGGCATGCCGGAAAAATTGTCGAACAATAGACGCGGCAAAAAAGAGGCGGGCACTGTGGCCCGCCTTCTTTTTGCCTGCCCGTTTCAGGGCATGAATGAGTAGATGATCGCAGACAGTGCAATCAAACCGATCAACACCACAAACACGTTCGAGACCTGACCCGAATACTGGCGCAAGGCCGGCACGCGGCGGATGGCGTACATCGGCATCAGGAACAATAGGCACGCGATGATTGGCCCACCGAGGGTTTCGATCATGCCGAGGATGCTCGGGTTGAACGTCGCCACGGCCCAGCAGCTGAGGATCATGAACAGCGCAGTCACGCGGTTCAGCCAGCTCGCTGACATCACCCGGCCACGGCCGCGCAGGCTTTTCACGATCAGCCCCTGAAAGCCTTCACTGGCGCCGATGTAATGGCCGAGGAAGGACTTGGTGATCGCCACCAGCGCAATCAGCGGCGCAGCGTATGCGATGACCGGCGTCTGGAAGTGGTTGGCCAGGTACGACAGGATCGAGATGTTCTGCGCCTTGGCAGCCGCCAAATCAGCCGGGGACAGGGCCAGCACGCAGCTGAAGCAGAAGAACATCACCGTCACCACCATCATCGCGTGGGCGATGGCGAGGATGCCGCTGCTTTTGCGTTCGGCCTGTTCGCCGTAACGCTGTTTCTGATCGACGGAGAAGGCGGAGATGATCGGCGAATGGTTGAACGAAAACACCATCACCGGGATCGCCAGCCACAACGTCTTGAAGAACAGCGGCATCGGCATGCCTTCGCTAGCGGTGGCGAAGAACGCGCCGTTCCAGTTCGGGATCAGGCTCAAACCGAGCAGCAGCAACGCCGCGACAAACGGGTAAACCAGCACGCTCATGCATTTGACGATGACGCCCTGACCGCAACGGACGATCGCCATCAGACCGAGGATCAGCACCAGCGACAGAATCGCCCGCGGTGGCGGGGCGATGTGCAACTGATGCTCCATGAAGCTGCTCAAGGTGTTGGTCAGCGCCACGCTGTACACCAGCAGAATCGGGAAGATCGCGAAGAAATACAGCAGCGTGATCAGCTTGCCGGCACCGATGCCGAAGTGTTCTTCCACCACTTCGGTGATGTCCCCGGAACGCCCGGACAACACGAAGCGGGTCAGGCCGCGGTGGGCGAAGAAGGTCATCGGAAACGCCAGCACTGCCAGAATC
This sequence comes from Pseudomonas sp. LBUM1666, assembly GCF_059695775.1. Lineage (NCBI taxonomy): Bacteria > Pseudomonadati > Pseudomonadota > Gammaproteobacteria > Pseudomonadales > Pseudomonadaceae > Pseudomonas > Pseudomonas sp. LBUM1666. Next base: position 997,387 of record NZ_CP166789.1, read on the forward strand.
AGCAGCGGCCAGAAGCCACCCACGCCGGCGTTGATCGGCAGGAATAGCGTGCCGGCGCCGATGGCCGTGCCATAAAGGCCAAGCATCCAGGTGGTGTCGTGTTTACTCCAGCCTTTGTGGGTTATTTCGCTATTGCGTGTCAGGTCTACAGCAGGATTATCGGCAGCAGGTGTACGTACATCGGTCATCGTTTGGCCTCGTTATTGTTCTTGCTAGGGCTCACGTGTTCCGGACGGTCAGGCAGGCAGTTTGAAAACTACTGCGCGCTGGGCGACTTCGTCGCTACGCAGGCAATACTGCGTTAAAAACAGGCGCGGACTGCTCATTTACAACCCGTAAACTCCGCGTCCTTGCCTGTTTTTGCCTTGTCTTGCCTTCGCTCGCTACGTTTTCAAACTACCTGCTTCGGAGTGCTCCTCAGCACTCCACCCAGCTAACAGCCAGGCCGCCCCGTGAAGTCTCTTTGTATTTGTCGTGCATGTCGGCGCCGGTATCGCGCATGGTGCGGATCACCCGGTCCAGGGAAATGAAGTGTTTACCGTCGCCGCGCAGGGCCATTTGCGTAGCGTTGATCGCCTTCACGGCGGCGATGGCGTTGCGCTCGATGCACGGCACTTGCACCAGGCCGCCGACCGGGTCGCAGGTCAGGCCGAGGTTGTGTTCCAGGCCGATTTCGGCGGCGTTTTCCAGTTGCTCGGGCGTGGCGCCGAGCACGTCCGCCAGCCCTGCGGCGGCCATGGCGCAGGCGGAGCCAACTTCGCCCTGACAGCCAACTTCGGCTCCGGAGATAGACGCGTTTTTCTTGCAGAGGATTCCTACGGCCGCAGCGCCCAAAAAGAACGCCACTACGTCATCGTCCGACGCGTCCGGGTTGAATTTCATGTAGTAATGCAGCACCGCCGGAATGATCCCCGCTGCGCCGTTGGTCGGTGCCGTGACCATGCGCCCGCCCGCTGCGTTTTCTTCGTTCACGGCGAGGGCAAACAGGTTGACCCACTCCATGGCCGACAGCGTGGAGGTGATGACATTCGGCTTGCCGATTTCCAGCAGGCTGCGGTGCAATTTCGCCGCGCGACGCGGAACATTCAGACCGCCGGGCAGGATGCCTTCATGGCGCAGCCCTTGCTCAACGCATTCGCGCATCACCGACCAAATGTGCAGTAGGCCCTGACGGATTTCGGCTTCGCTGCGCCAGGCCAATTCATTGGCCATCATCAACTCGGAAACGCGCAGACCGTGCAGGTTGCAGAGCTTGAGTAGTTCGGCGGCGCTGGAAAAATCGTACGGCAGCACCACATCGCTGGTGGGCGCGATGCCGGACTCGGCTTCGGCCGCTTCGATGATGAAACCGCCGCCAATCGAGTAGTACGTTTGCTCCGACAACTCGCCGGTTTCGCCGAAGGCTGTCAGGGACATGGCGTTGGGGTGGTAGGGCAGGCTCTCGTCGAGCAGCAGGAGATCGCGTTGCCAGTTGAAGGCGATGGTCGCTTTGCCTGCCAGAGACAGTTCGCCGGTTTCGCGCAGGGTCTGGATTCGGCTGTCGATGCTGGTCGGGTCGATGCTGTCCGGCCACTCGCCCATCAGGCCCATGACGCAGGCGCGGTCGGTGGCGTGACCGACGCCGGTCGCCGACAGCGAGCCATAAAGTCGGATTTCTACTCGCCGTACGTCGGCCAGCAATTGATGGTCAATCAGGGCTTGGGCGAAGGTCGCGGCGGCGCGCATCGGGCCGACGGTATGGGAACTGGACGGACCGATGCCGACTTTGAAGAGATCGAAAACACTGATAGCCATGCTAAAGCCTATACAAGCAATGGAAGAGAAATCGCTGCCATTTTTGTAGGACAAGCGCAATGTCGGCGATACTGCCTACCTCGGTCCTACGTGACCAACGAAACTTCCTAAGACAGCCTTTAGCAGGACTAAACAATGAGTCGCCAATTGCACGCCCAGACTTACGTCTGGCTGCACGTGTTTTCCTGTGCCGCGCGGCACTTGTCGTTCACCCGATGCGCCGAAGAACTGCACATCACGCCGGGTGCGGTCAGTCAGCAAATCCGACAGCTGGAAGAGCGACTGGGCTTTCGTCTGTTTCATCGTCGCGCTCGCGGCGTGGAATTGAGCGCTGAAGGCCAGCGACTGGCCATCACGGTCAACGAGGCTTACGGCAGCATCGATGCGGAATTGCGACGACTGGACGCCGGAATGATCAGCGGGATTTTGCGGGTGCGCTCGATTCCATCCTTCCTGAGCAAGTGGCTGACCCCCCGTCTGCCGCGCTTGCAGCAGCGCTTTCCGGACATTCAATTGCGCCTGGTGGCCGAGGACAGCAGCGTGCCATTGCACGAAGGCGACTTCGATTTGGCTATCGACCTGAATGACGGCAGCTATCCCGGTTTGTTATCCACAACCTTGCTCGATGAACAGATATTCCCGGTTTGTGCCCCAAGCCTGCTGCGCGGCCGGCCGCCACTGCATGGCCCGGCGGACCTGATGCATTTCCCGTTGCTGCACGACATTACCGCCTGGCGCGGCAGTTACGAGTACGCGGAATGGGAGTTTTACCTCAACGCCATCGGCTTCGAAGGTGCGGACGTGCGGCGCGGGCACACCTTCAATCGCAATCACCTGACCATCGAAGCGGCGATTGCCGGCATGGGCGTGGCGATTGCGCGGCGAACCTTGCTGAATGACGAGCTGGAGCGAGGGACGTTGATCGTGCCGTTTGGCCTGGCGGTGCCCAATCACAAGCGTTACGTGCTGCTCTATGCGCCAGGGGCGCTGAGCCATCCGGGCGTGCGTGCGGTGCATGACTGGCTGGTGGAGGAGGCGGGGATATTTCGAAGCCTGCATCCGCTGGCGGAGCGGCAGATGTGAGCAATTGTGACAAAAGAGTCAGGCGACCCAACTCCCGACCTTAACAGCGCTTTTGCTCCTTGTCCGGCTTTTTTTGCGTACGAAAATTTATCTTTTTTTAGGGGTTGAATTGTTCTGCGAGCAGACCGATTGTGTAAGTAAGAGGTCACGGTGATGACGCCCAAGGGCCAGCCGATGTGCCTCTCGCGAGCTAGCTGAAATAAGGGATGAACTATGCAAATCCAAGTCAACAGCGATAACCATATTCAAAGCAGCATCCGACTGGAGGAGTGGGTACGTACTACCATTGAGAGCACGCTCGAACGTTATGAAGAGGACCTGACACGCGTCGAGGTTCATCTGCGGGACGAGAACGGCGACAAGCCCGGTCCCCATGACATGCGCTGTCAGCTGGAAGCGCGGCCAAAAGGCCACCAACCGATTTCTGTCACCCATAAAGCCGCAAACCTGGAACTGGCGATCGACGGTGCGGCCGAAAAACTTGAACATGCGCTTGAACACCTGTTCGGCAAACTGCGGGGCAAACCACGTGCCGCTGTCGTGCCGTTCGAGAGAGTCGCAGCCGATGCGCTGCTGGAAGACGAATTTCTTGAGAACGAACAGGCTGCGCAAAACGGTTGAAGCCTGATTAATTTTTTACCTTTCCACTACTGAAAACGGGCCTGCTTATGCAGGCCCGTTTTGGTTTGTGCTGATCGTTCCCACCCTCTGCGTGGGAATGCAGCCCGGGACGCAGAGCGTCCAATGAGGCATTCCTTTGCTGCGCGTGGGAACGCTCATTTGGACTGCCGTAACAACGATCCCGTCGGATCTCTTTTGCACATGAGAATATTTATCATTAGTATTGCGACCTTGTTGGCTCCGTGACATTCACGAGGCCTCACCCGTTTCAAGGTCGAAACATGAAAGGCAAAATCACCGCGCTCCCCGTTTCCTACCGACTGGCCGTCACTTCCCGAGTGCTGGCCGCTGTGCTGGGGGGTTACCTCGTCGCGGCATTGGCCAGTGTCAGCCTGACAATGTGGCTGCCCTTGGCTCGCGGCGAAGCGGTGGTCACCGGGATGATGACCTCGTTTCTGGTGTATCTGGTCGCCGTACTTTGGTGCTTTGCCTGTCGCAGTGCGTGGCAAGCCTGGTTCGGATTGATCGTGCCGAGCGTGGTTTTGACCGCTGTGTCGGGGCTGGCCTACTGGATGGGCCACTCATGAAGGAGGGCTTTCGACAGGCCATGGCCTGGCTGCACACCTGGGCCGGGTTGATCTTCGGCTGGCTGCTGTTCGCGATTTTCCTGACCGGCACGCTCGCCTATTTCAAGGATGAGATCAGCCACTGGATGCAGCCGGAAATTCCCGCCCGTTCGGTGTCCTCCGAAGCCAGTCTGACCCTGGCCCAGCACTACCTTGAGCAGCACGCCGCGGGCGCCTCGCGATGGCTCATCGATTTACCGGATGCTCGCGAACCCGGGCTGTCGGTGAGGTGGCAGCAAGCACCGGCCAAGCCCGGCACGCGCGGTCAATTCATCGAAAAACGCCTCGATCCGCAAACCGGCGCAGAAGTGCAGGGCCGGGACACCCGCGGTGGCGAGTTCTTTTACCGCTTCCACTTTCAGTTGCAGATGCCCTATCCGTGGGGTCGCTGGCTGTCGACCATCGCAGCGATGGTGATGTTCGTCGCGCTGATCAGCGGGATCATCACCCACAAGAAAATCTTCAAGGAATTCTTCACCTTCCGCCCGCGCAAGGGCCAGCGTTCCTGGCTCGACGGGCACAACGCGGTGGGCGTTTTGGTGTTGCCATTTCATTTGATGATCACTTACAGCAGCCTGGTGATTTTCATGTCGATGGTGATGCCGGCGAGCATCCTTGCCGCGTACAAAGGTGATGTCGAGGCGTTTTACGATGAGGTATTTCCGGCGTCCAATACGCCCGACATGGCAGGCAAACCGGGCCAGTTGGCGCCGTTGGCACCGCTGCTGGAACGGGCCAGCGAGCAGTGGTCGGGCGGGCGAACCGGGTGGCTGACGGTGAACAATCCGGGTGATGCGAATGCCTCGGTCATTCTTGCGCGTGACGGCGCCGACCGAGTGGTCCACGACTTTGGCAGCGCTGTGACATTCAACGGCGTGACCGGGCAGCTACTCAGCACGACGCCAAAGCAAGCACTACCCATGGCGATTGCCGGTAGTTTCTATGGCTTGCACATGGGCCATTTCGCCGGCCCGGTGTTGCGCTGGCTGTACTTCATTTGTGGCTTGGCCGGCACCGCGATGATCGGTACCGGGCTGGTGATCTGGCTCGGCAAGCGTCAGCTCAAACATGTGAAGAGCGGTGTGATGCCGTTTGAGTTGCGACTGGTGGAAGTCCTGAACATCGCCAGCATGTCGGGGTTGATGGTCGCGGTGGCGGCGTTCTTCTGGGCCAATCGATTGCTGCCGGTCGGAATGGCCGGGCGGGCGGATTGGGAAGTGAACAGCTTCTTCATCGTCTGGGGCTTGAGTGTGTTGCACGCCATGGTCCGCCGTGGTCGCGCAGCGTGGGTCGAACAGTTGGCGCTGGCGGCGTTGCTGTTCTGTGCGGTGCCGCTGCTGAACGCGTTGACCACGCCTTATCACTTGGGCGTCACCCTGACGCAGGGCGATTGGGCCATGGCCGGTTTCGATCTGACGTGCCTGGGCAGTGGTCTGTTTTTCGCGTGGGCTGCGTGGAAAATGCAGCGCGCGGGGCAGCCTGGAATCGTCACCCGACCGCGGGCGAAATCGATAATGCTTGAGCAAGAGGCGCACTGAATGTTCCTGGCCTTGTTGCTGTGCTATGGCGGTTTCACCGCGCTCTGTTTATCGATGGATCGGCATCACGCCGAACTGTTGGGGCGCAAGCCCTCGGCCCGTCGTCGCCAAGGGATGAAACTCAGTGGCTGGCTGTTGCTGGCGTTATCACTGTGGGCCGCGGTGTCGTCGACGGGTTGGGGGCTTGGATTGGTGGAGTGGTTTGCAGTATTGATGCTCAGCGCTTTGCTGCTGGTGTTGTTGATGCCGTATCGCCCGCGCCTGGCCCTGGTGTTGGCCGGTTTGAGTCTGCTCGCCAGCCCCGTTGCCGTGTTTGCAAAGGGCTGACCTGATGATCACCAGCCCCCCGGAATCCCATGACGACGAACATCGCGGTGCGCGTGCGCATTTCCTGCAGGTGTTTCTTTCCCAGCGTTCGCAAATGGAAGCGCTGGTGAGCCGCCGAGTCGGGTGTCGGGCGACGGCCGCGGATCTGGTGCAGGACTTGTTCCTGCGCTTCTGGCGTCGACCGCTGGTGCAGGTCGAAGAGCTCAGCACTTATCTGTTGCGCTGCGCCGGCAACATCGCCATCGACCATTTGCGCAGCGAAGGCACGCGGGTGCGGGTCAACGAGGGCTGGATGCCGGACCAACCGGACAGTCACGGCAGCGAACCGCAAGCGGCGTTGGAGGCGGGCAACGACTTGCGTCACGTTGAAGCGGCGTTGCGTGCGCTGCCTGAGCGCACGCGGCAGATTTTTTTGCTCAACCGTATTCACGGGCGCAAATACGCCGAGATCGCGAAGGCCATGGGTTTGTCCCAAAGCGCCGTGGAAAAACATATGATGCGCGCCCTCGAGGCTTGCAAGGCCAGCCTGCGGGAGCCCGAACCGCGCACGCCAGGGAAAGCACCGTGAACAACACCGAACGCGTCACCCCGACGCCTGCTCAGGAACAGGCGGCCTTCGCCTGGCTGAGTCTGTTGCATGATCAGCCCAGCAGCGGCGATCAGGCCACCTTCAGCCATTGGCTACAGGCCGACCCTGCCCATGCCGAGGCTTACGCCCAGGCGCAAGTGGTGTGGGAGTTGACCGAAACACCGGCCCGAACGTTGGCCGATGAAGACGCGTTTGCCTTGCAGGGTTACCTCAACGCCATGAATCGCTCGCGCCGTACCAGCGTTCGGCGTTGGTCCGGTGCGTTGGCGATGGCGGCGTGCATGGTGCTGATGATCGGCTTCGGCGCTGGCTGGCAACCGTCGCGCTGGGTCGATGATCTGGGGGCGGACTATGTGTCGGCGCCGGGGGAGATTCGCACCGTCACGTTGGCGGATCAGTCGCAAGTCACCCTGGATGCTGACAGTGCGATTGCGGTGGATTTCAGTCGTGGCGAGCGGCACGTTCAGTTGCGGCGCGGCGCTGGATTTTTCAGCGTGACCCACACCGGCGATCCGTTTGTGGTGGACGCTGAAAAAGGCCAGGCGCGGGTGCTGGGGACTCAGTTCGAAGTGCGTCTGCAACCGCACGGCGCGCAGGTCACGGTGTTGTCCGGGCGGGTTGGTGTGACGGCGGACAAGCACGCCGCGCAGCAAATCCTGACGGCGGGCCAGCAAGTGGCGTATAGCGATGGCCTGGCGGAAAAACTCCACAGCGTCGACAGCGAAGCGCAATTGGCGTGGCGTCAGGGTTGGCTCAATTACTACAAGGCGACACTCGCCGAGGTGGTGCAAGACCTGGGGCGTTATTACCCGGGACGGATTGTGCTGCTCAACGATGAACTCGCGGCGCGGCGGGTCAGTGGCAGCTTTCCGAGCAAGGATCCGCAAGCGGTGTTGAGTTCGTTGCAGGGCGTGTTGGGATTTGAGCAACACAAGGTTCTGGGGCATCTGATTATTTTGCGTTGAGGCTGCTGGCCTCTTCGCGAGCAGGCTCGCTCCCACATTTGAAATGCATTCCCCTGTGGGAGCGAGCTTGCTCGCGATAGCGTCAGATCAAACACCACATCACTCCCGAGAAAAATATTTTCAGAATTCTGGTGAGGTAAACCCCGACGCCATTCGTGTAGTGACTGAAACTGCGAGTCATTCGCATCCGTAGTGGTTCTACACAGGTCATGAGCAATGAAGTCCAGGGCAAAATCGGGTTCGGTCAAACAATGGTTGGGTACGTGTGCCTTGAGCTTTTCGGCGTTGGCATTGCTGCCGTTGAGTATGGCGGTGGCGACTGAGGCCGGCAGTGCCCGACAGAATGCGCAGTTCAGCTTCGCAATGGCCGCCAAACCGCTGCCCCAAGCCTTGAGCGACTTCAGCCGGATCACTGGCACCAGCGTGGTCTACACCGATGAGGCACCGTACGGCATCAACGCTCCGGCGGTCAGCGGGCAGATGAGTGCCGAGCAGGCGATGCAGCGTTTGCTCAGCGGTTCGGGGTTCACCTTCCGTCGCACCGACGGCCACACGTTGGTGCTGGAGCCGTTGCCCACCGAGGGTGCCTTGAACCTGGGCGCGACCACCATCACCTCGGTGGCCGATCAGTCCATGAGTTATCAGCCGCCGCCCACCAGTTCGGTGATGCGCTCATCGGCCTTGCTTCAGGAAATCCCGCAGACCGTCAACGTGATCCCGGCTCAGGTCATTCGCGATCAGGCGCCGCGCAATCTGGATGACGCGCTGGCCAACGTCAGCGGCATTACTCAAGGCAACACACTGGCGAGCACTCAGGACTCGGTGATGACTCGCGGCTTCGGCGACAACCGCAACGGCTCGATCATGCGCGACGGCATGCCGATCGTGCAGGGCCGTGGTCTCAACGCCACCGTGGATCGGGTCGAAGTGCTCAAGGGCCCGGCCTCGCTTCTTTATGGCATTCAAGACCCGGGCGGCGTGGTCAACATGGTCAGCAAGAAACCCGAGCTTGAGCAGTACAACGCGTTGAGCCTGCGTGGCTCGACCTATGGCGACGGCAAAAACGGCAGCGGTGGCGGCCTCGACAGCACCGGCGCGTTGGGTGATTCCGGGTTGGCCTATCGCATGGTCCTGGACCACGAAGACGAAGATTACTGGCGCAACTTCGGTACTCACCGCGAGACATTGGTAGCACCGTCACTGGCCTGGTTCGGCGAAAGCACCAAGCTGCTGTTCTCCTATGAACACCGCGAGTTTCTGACCCCGTTCGACCGCGGCACGATCATCGACCCGCGTGACAACCATCCGCTGGACATCTCCCGCGAGCGTCGCCTCGACGAGCCGTTCAACAACATGGAAGGCCGCTCGGACCTGTATCACTTCGAGGCCGATCACGAGCTCAACGACAACTGGAAAGCCCACTTCGGCTACAGCTGGAATCGCGAAACCTACGATGCCAGCCAGGTGCGCATCACCGCCGTCGACACCAATAAAGGCACCCTGACTCGCAGCATGGACGGCACCCAGAACGCGATCAGCACCGACCGCTTCACCACCGCCAGCCTTGAAGGTAATGTCCAGCTCGCGGGGATGAAACATGACCTGGTGTTCGGCGTCGATGACGAATACCGCAAGATCTACCGCGAAGACCTGATCCGTCAGAAAAGCCTGAGCACCTTCAGCTACATCAACCCGGTTTACGGTCGCGAAGTCGCCGGCACCACGGTCAGCCCGGCCGACAGCGCGCAGACCGACGAACTGCGCAGCGATTCGGTGTTCTTCCAGGACTCGATCCACCTGACCGATCAATGGATTTTCGTCGCTGGCGGGCGCTTCCAGGAATACGACCAGTACGCCGGCAAAGGCGTGCCGTTCCAAGCCAACACCGACAGCAACGGCCAGAAATGGGTGCCTCGCGCCGGTCTGGTGTATCGCTACACCGATGAACTGTCGTTCTACGGCAGCTACACCGAGTCGTTCAAACCCAACTCGACCATTGCGCCGTTGAGCGGCAGCAGCACCGTGCTGGACGGCAGCATTGCGCCGGAAGAAGCCAAGTCCTGGGAAATCGGCGCCAAGCTCGACATGCCGGGCCGCGTCACCGGTAACGTCGCGCTGTTCGACATCAAAAAACGCAACGTGCTGGTGGCCAACTCCGAAGGTCCGGTGACGATTTACAGCGCCGCCGGTGAAGTGCGTTCCCGTGGTCTGGAAGTGGACCTGAGCGGGCAGCTGACTGATCGCTGGAGCATGATCGGCAGCTATGCCTACACCGACGCCGAAGTCACCGAAGACCCGATCTACAAAGGCAAAAAACTGCAAAACGTCGCCAAGAACAGCGGTTCGTTGTCGGCGGTCTACGACTTTGGCACCCTCGTCGGTGGCGATCAGCTACGGGTCGGCGCAGGGGCGCGGTATGTCGGGGAGCGAGCGGGTAACGCCGTGAACGATTTCGACCTGCCGAGCTACACCGTGGCCGATGCGTTCGCCACTTACGACACCAAAGTCGAAGGGCAGAAGGTCAAGTTCCAGCTCAACGTGAAGAACCTGTTTGACCGCACCTACTACACCTCGGCGGCGAGCCGGTTCTTTGTGTCGATGGGGGATTCGCGGCAGATTTCGTTGTCGAGCACGTTGGAGTTCTAGGAAGAGTTGAAGATCGACCCCTCACCCCAGCCCTCTCCCCACGGGGGAGAGGGGGAAAGGGAGCAGATCTCCAAGCCTTTCAAAGCCTGAGTTCGACTTGATCTTTCAAGTCGATGTAGCTCTAGCAACACCTCGGTCAGTCCCCTCGCCCCTGGGGGAGAGGGTTAGGGTGAGGGGGGATTTCAATGACACCCCACCCCACAAAAAACCTACCGCAAAAACGCCTGCCGATACTCGCCGGGCGTTCCACCCAATGCCTGACGAAACCGATTGGTGAAATGACTCGCACTGGCAAACCCGCACGCCAACGCAATCTCCCCCAACGGCTGCGACGTCGAACGCAACAACTCCCGCGCCCGGCTCAGTCGCCGCGCCAACACATACTGATGCGGCGGCAACCCAAAGCTCTCGCGAAACATCCGCGCAAAGTGGTATTCGGATAGCGCACACAACGCCGCCAACTGCCCCAGGCTGATGGCCTCGGCCAATTGGTTGTCGATGAACTCCACCAACTGCCGTCGCTGATGCGCAGCCAACCCCCCTTTAAGCCGCAAGCCCTCACGCATTCCAACCTGGCCGAGCAGTACGTGGCTGAGCATTTCATGGGCCAGGCTGCTGGTGAGCACGCGTTCGCCGGGCTCGTCCCAGTTGAGTGTGAGCATTTGCCGAAAGCGTTGGGCTTGTGCCGGGTCGTCCAGAAAGGTGGCTTCGCGCAGCTGCAGCTCGCGAGGTTCGCGGTCCAGCAACGTGACGCAGCCGAGGGCAAATTGTTCGGGGCTGAAATACACGTGGGCCAGGCGAATGTCGCCGTTGATCACCCAGCCCGATTGATGCTCGGCCGGCAGAATGCACAGCTTGTCGGGGCTGCCCTTGGTGCCGGGTTGGTCGCGGCGAAAGGTGCCGGTGCCGCCGGCGATGTAACAGGACAGGGTGTGATGACTCGGCGCTTCGTAATCCTGGGCATCGTGATGGTTGCTCCACAAGGCTGCAGCCATGCCGTCACCGAGCTCGGCGCTGTGCTCGAGGCGAGCATTGGGCGAGCGGTTGAGGGCTTGAAAGACTTGCAGGGTTTCCAGTGCAGGCATGATGGCTTCTCTCCGACGCCTTGCATCCTACTCCGTAGCCGTTCGGCTGCCAGCCTGTGGCCCGACAAAAGCGCAAGTTTATGCAAGTGCGAAAGGCCTTGGCGCAGGACACTGAAGGCCTATTCAGGAGTCTTTGCCATGAACCTTTCGTTGTATCTGCTGACCGTGCTGATCTGGGGCACCACCTGGATTGCCTTGAAATGGCAATTGGGCGTGGTGGCGATTCCGGTGTCGATCGTCTATCGCTTCGGCCTCGCAGCGTTGGTGCTGTTCGTGATGCTGCTGCTGACTCGCCGCCTGCAAGTGATGAACCGTCGCGGGCATCTGATTTGCCTGGCGCAGGGGTTGTGCCTGTTCTGCATCAATTTCATGTGTTTTCTGACTGCCAGCCAGTGGATACCCAGTGGCCTGGTCGCGGTGGTGTTTTCCACCGCCACGTTGTGGAACGCACTCAATGCACGCGTGTTCTTCGGCCAGAAAGTCGCTCGCAATGTGCTGATGGGCGGTGCGCTGGGGCTGCTTGGGCTTGGCCTGTTGTTCTGGCCTGAGGTGGCGGGCCACACCGCGAGCCCGCAAACCTTGCTCGGTTTGGGCCTGGCATTGCTCGGGACACTGTGCTTCTCGGCGGGCAACATGCTGTCGAGCCTGCAACAGAAAGCGGGGCTCAAACCGCTAACCACCAACGCCTGGGGCATGGCCTATGGCGCGGCCATGCTGTCGGCGTGGTGCCTGGTCAAAGGCATCCCTTTCGACATGGAATGGAACACGCGCTACATCGGCTCGCTGCTGTACCTGGTGATTCCGGGTTCGGTGATCGGTTTCACGGCCTACCTGACGTTGGTCGGGCGGATGGGGCCGGAACGCGCAGCCTATTGCACCGTACTGTTCCCCGTCGTGGCGCTGAACGTGTCGGCGTTTGCCGAAGGCTATCAATGGACCGCGCCCGCCTTGGTGGGTTTGGTACTGGTGATGCTGGGCAATGTGCTGGTGTTTCGTAAGTCCAGGGCGCCGATGGTGCAAGGGAACGGCAAGCTGGCGTGAAGGTTTGGTTAATCGAGCGCTGGAACTTCAGCGTTCGATTTTGAGCACGATGTAAATCAGCAGTGGAAACATGAAGTCCACGATGTGTCGAGCCCAATCCTTGGCGTTCCAGATTGCTGATTCATCCATGTTGAACCATTCGGTGCCGATCACTTGCAGGCAGATGTAATAGACAAAAAGGCCAATCAATAATCCGATGATCGCAAACTTCTTCGCTTCGTGAAAAACGGCGGCAGGTGAATTGATGTTTCGATAAAGATGGTAAGCGCCCAGCAAGCAGAAAGCTGTGTAAATAACTTCCAACGTGATAATTAACCAATAAATTCGGTGGTGGAGCATGGGCGAGGTGATTGCTCTGTAGCTCAGGTTCAGGTTTTCTCGGGTGGTGTCCATGCTGAGAATATGGCCGACGTATTCGTAATTGGATGGGTAGTCGGTAAAGTTGCTGTACATCACCATCAAGCCAAAGAAGCTTATATAGGTCATTAGTATTGCTTTGCTGTATCTAATCAGTTTGTCGGTCGTAAGGTGGTTCAATGTAGGTGCTCTCCATAACTAAGGTCTGTAAGTTAGACTAAGTAATGGGGAGTCTATAGTGAGTATCTTTTTTTTAGCGCTTAACTGAATTTCAAGGTGTGTAGGTCACGGGCAGGCGGTTAAACACCTGCCCGTTTTAGTTAGCCTTTCCAGACGTGTGGGTTCACCAGATCTTGCGGTCGCTCACCGAGTAAAGCGCTGCGCAAGTTAGCCAAAGCACGGTTGGCCATGGCTTCGCGGGTTTCATGAGTGGCCGAGCCGATGTGCGGCAACGTCACCGCATTTTTCAGTTGGAACAGGGGGGACTCGACCAGCGGTTCTTTCTCATAAACGTCCAGCCCGGCACCGCGAATCCTGTTGTTTTGCAGGGCTTCGATCAGGGCAGGTTCGTCCACCACCGGACCGCGGGCAATGTTCACCAGGATTGCACCCGGCTTCATCAACGCCAGTTCGCGATGGCTGATCAGGTGTCTGGTTTTTTCGCTGAGCGGCACCACCAGGCAAACGAAATCAGCTTCGGCCAGCAGTTGATCAAGGCTTCGGAACTGCGCGCCGAGTTCTTGCTCCAGTTCGGTCTTGCGGCTGTTGCCGCTGTAGACGATCGGCATGTTGAAGCCCAGCCGTCCGCGACGGGCAATGGCCGCGCCGATGTTGCCCATGCCGACGATGCCCAGGGTCTTGCCATGCACATCGCAACCGAACAATGGCGCCCCGACGGTGGCTTGCCACTGGCCGGCCTTGGTCCAGGCGTCTAGTTCAGCAACGCGGCGGGCACTGCTCATCAGCAGGGCGAAGGCCAGGTCGGCGGTGCTTTCGGTGAGGACATCGGGGGTGTTGGTGAGCATGATCCCGCGTTCGTTGAAGAAGGCGACGTCGTAGTTGTCGTAGCCGACCGACACGCTGGAGACGACTTCCAGTTTGGCGGCTTTTTCCAGCTGTGCGCGACCGAGTTTGCGACCGACGCCGATCAGGCCATGGGCGTGAGGCAGGGCTTCGTTGAATTGGGCGTTGATGTCGCCGTTTTTCGGGTTTGGCACGATAACGTCGAAGTCTTGCTGCAGGCGTTCGATCATTTCGGGGGTGACGCGGCTGAAGGCGAGGACGGTCTTTTTCATGGGAGGAGGGCTCTCGGGCGCAGGTGAATGCCAAGCACGCTAACATTCTTCCTTGTTGTTGTGCGAGTGCCCGGATTGCCGGGGGTACGCCGTTGATCATTCCCTCGCAGAGCGTGGGAACGATCAATCAGGTGGGTTGGAAATCAGTTCGCCACCCGAACCCCGCCCATGCTCCCGCTCAACTCATACGCCACCAATTCCGCCTGATGTGCCGCCAAAATCTCTGGCAACGACCCGCGCAAGTACTCGACCCACGTCTTGATCTTCGCATCCAGGTACTGCCGTGACGGGTAGATCGCATACAGATTCAATTCCTGCGACCGGTAGTTCGGCATCACCCGCACCAGCGTACCGTTGCGCAACCCTTCAATCGCCGCATACACCGGCAACACGCCAACCCCCATGCCGCTGATGATTGCGGTCTTCATCGCATCGGCGGAGTTCACCAGAAACGGTGAGCTATTGATCGTCACCATTTCCTGGCCTTCCGGGCCGTCGAAAGTCCATTTCTCCAGCGGAATCACCGGGCTTACCAAACGCAGGCACGCGTGGTTCAGCAAATCGCTGGGCTTGTGCGCGCAGCCGTTGGCTTTCACATAGGCCGGCGAGGCGCAAACGATGCTGTAGGTGATGCCCAAACGCTGGGAGACGAAGCCCGAGTCCGGCAGTTCGCTGGCGAGCACGATGGACACGTCATAGCCCTCGTCGAGCAGGTCTGGCACGCGGTTGGCCATGGTCAGGTCGAAGGTCACGTCGGGGTGGGTCTTGCGGTAGCGGGCGATCGCGTCGATCACGAAGTGCTGACCGATGCCGGTCATGGTGTGCACCTTGAGCTGCCCGGCCGGGCGGGCGTGGGCGTCGCTGGCTTCGGCTTCGGCTTCTTCGACGTAGGCCAGGATCTGCTCGCAGCGCAATAGATAGCGTTTGCCGGCCTCGGTCAGGGCGATGCGTCGGGTGGTGCGGTTGAGCAGGCGGGTTTGCAGGTGGGCTTCCAGGTTGGAGACCGCGCGCGAAACGTTGGCCGTGGTGGTGTCGAGTTGCACGGCGGCGGCGGTGAAGCTGCCGGCCTCGGCCACGTAACTGAAGGCGCGCATGTTTTGCAAAGTGTCCATGGGGTGCTCTCTAAGCGAATGGCAAATTGTGACACGAAGTTGCTGATTTTTTACAGGCGACTAAAGATGGACCAAGGGATTATCGCGTTAACGGTAACAAAGATTCACAGGATTCCCAGCTTATCGCCAACAAAGCCGACCCATAGAATTGCTCACCTCAGGAACAACTCCCCACCTCAGGAAATCGCAGCAGTGCCGCGTCGCATCAACAGAGCGCTTCAGACGCTCAGTGTTTTGGCTTTAACCCTGGCAATCAGCGGCTGCATCGGTACCGGAGGTATTGCCCCGCAGGGCAAGGCGCTGGAGGCCGATTCACTGGCCACCGACGAAGCCATCCAGAACGCTGCACAGGACGCTCACTGGACCACCGCGCAATGGTGGCAGGCCTATGGCGACCCGCAATTGAACCGCTGGATCGACCTCGCCCTGCAAGGCAGCCCGACCATGGCCATGGCGGCGGCGCGAGTGCGTCAGGCCAAATCCATGGCCGGAATCGCCGAGTCCGCCGAGTCGCTGCAGATCAATGGCGAATCCACCCTCAAACGCCACAACTGGCCCACCGATCAGTTCTACGGGCCCGGCGAATTGGCGAACACCACCACCTGGGACAACAACGCCGCGCTGGGCTTCAGCTACGCCCTCGACCTTTGGGGGCGCGAAAGCAACGCCACCCAGCGTGCCGTGGACATGGCTCACATGACGGCCGCCGAAGCGCGTCTGGCCCAGCTCGAATTGCAGAACAACATCGTGCGCGCCTACATCGAGCTGTCGTTGCATTACGCACAACGGGACATCGTCGCTGCGACCTTGAAACAGCAGCAGCAAATTCTCGATCTCGCGCAGAAGCGTCTGAACGGCGGCATTGGCACTCATTTCGAAGTCAGTCAGGCTGAAACGCCGTTGCCCGAAACCCACCGTCAGATCGATGCGCTGGACGAAGAAATCGCCCTCAGCCGCAACCAGCTCGCGGCCCTTGCGGGCAAAGGCCCGGGGGAGGGCGCGCAGTTGCAGCGGCCAACGTTGTCGTTAGGCGCAGCGCTGAAGTTGCCGTCGTCCTTGCCCGCGCAACTGCTCGGCCAACGCCCGGACGTGGTCGCCAGTCGTTGGCAAGTGGCGGCCCAGGCGCGCGGTATTGATGTCGCGCACGCCGGTTTCTACCCCAACGTCGATCTGGTCGGCAGCCTCGGCTACATGGCCACCGGCGGCGGGGCGCTGGAGTTTTTGACCGGCAAGAAGCTCAACTACAGCGTCGGCCCGGCCATCTCGTTGCCGATCTTCGACGGCGGGCGGTTACGCTCGGAGCTGGGCGAAGCCTCGGCCGGTTATGACATCGCCGTGGCCAAGTACAACCAGACGTTGGTCAACGCGCTGAAAAACATCTCCGACCAGTTGATCCGCCGCGAATCCATGGACAAGCAGCAAACCTTCGCCGCCGAGTCGGTGGCCACAGCCCAGAAGACTTACGACATTGCGATGATCGCCTACCAGCGCGGGCTCACCGACTACCTCAACGTGCTTAACGCCCAGACGCTGTTGTTCAAACAGCAACAAGTGCAGCAGCAGGTTCAGGCCGCACGCCTCAGCGCTCACGCTGAACTGGTGACGGCGCTGGGCGGTGGGCTAGGCGCGGGTAACGATGCGCCGAAAGACAGCCAGACCCAGGCGCCGAAAACCCCGGCCCTTCTTCAGAGTAATTCGAAGTGAACACGGACCCTGTGGGAGTGAGCCTGCTCGCGATGAGGGCGTGTCAGTCAATGCATGTGTCGCCTGACACTCCGCCATCGCGAGCAGGCTCGCTCCTACAGGGGCTGCGTCTTAATCGAATCTCAGTGAGCAGGATTTCATGACTCCCTTGCCCGCACCTTTGCGCTGGCTGTATTCCCTTGAATGGCGCCGGGGTTTCTTCGACTGGGCGCGCAGCGATGGCGTGACCTGGGTCTACATTTTCAAGGTGTTGTTCGCCGCGTTTCTGACCCTGTGGCTGGCCATGCGTCTGGAGTTGCCGCAGCCGCGCACGGCGATGATCACCGTGTTCATCGTCATGCAGCCGCAAAGCGGCCATGTCTTCGCCAAGAGTTTCTATCGCTTTCTCGGCACCCTGGCCGGGTCGGCGGTGATGGTTGCGCTGATTGCCTTGTTTGCGCAGAACACTGAATTGTTCCTCGGTTCGCTGGCGATCTGGGTGGGCATCTGTTCGGCGGGCGCGGCGCGCTATCGCAACTTCCGCGCTTACGGGTTCGTGCTCGCCGGTTACACCGCCGCAATGGTCGGTTTGCCTGCCTTGGCGCACCCGGATGGCGCATTTATGGCGGCGGTCTGGCGGGTGCTGGAAATCTCCATGGGAATTATTTGCTCCACGCTGGTCAGCGCCGCGATCCTGCCGCAATCCGCCAGCGCCGCCATGCGCAACGCCTTGTATCAGCGCTTCGGTGTGTTCGCGCTATTCGTCACCGATGGCTTGCGTGGTCGCAGCAAACGGGAGGCTTTCGAGGCGAGCAACGTGCGCTTCATCGCCGAGGCCGTGGGGCTGGAAGGGTTGCGCAGCGTCACTGTGTTTGAAGACCCGCACATGCGTCGGCGCAACGGTCGGCTCAGTCGACTGAACAGCGAATTCATGGGCATCACCACCCGTTTCAACGCCTTGCACCAGTTGCTCGAACGCTTGCGCAGCAGCGGCACCGATCACGTGGTCGCGGCGATCAAACCAGGTTTACAGGATCTCGCCGAACTGCTCGACGGCTTCAGCGGCCGTGCCCTGACCAACGCTGATGCAGGGCGTCTGGTCATCGCGTTGACCGCCTATAAAGAAGGTTTGCCGGCGCGGGTTCGCAGCCTGCGGGCGATCTTCCAGGAGGGCGACCCGAGCGACGCCGAGCAGTTGGACTTTCATACCGCGTATGAGCTGCTCTATCGCTTTGTCGACGACTTGCACAGTTATGCACAGACCCACGCGTCCCTGGCCGATCACAGTCATGCGCGCGAACAATGGGATGAGCCATTCACCCCGCAAACCAACTGGATGGCGTCGGCCGCCTCGGGGATTCGCGCGGCGTTCATTCTGGTGGTGCTGGGCAGCTATTGGGTCGCCACCGCGTGGCCGAGCGGTGCGACGATGACGCTGATCGCCGCCGCTACCGTGGGCCTTTCAGCGGCGACACCGAATCCAACACGCATGGCCTTTCAGATGGCTTGCGGGACGCTCCTCGGGGCCCTGATCGGCTTCGTCGAGATGTTTTTCATCTTCCCCTGGATCGACGGTTTTCCGTTGCTCTGCGTGATGCTCGCACCGGTGATCGTGCTGGGTTCATTCCTGACTTCGCGGCCGCAATATGCCGGCGTAGGGCTCGGCCTGCTGATCTTTTTCAGCACGGGTTCGGTGCCGGATAACCTCACCGTTTACAACCCTTACGCCTTTATCAACGACTACATCGCCATGGTGCTTGGCATGCTGGTGTGCGCGGCGGCCGGGGCGATCATTCTGCCGCCCAACAGCCGCTGGTTGTGGCGTCGACTGGAGCAGGATTTGCGTGGCCAGGTGGTGTACGCCATCAGCGGCAAACTCAAGGGCCTGGCGTCGAGTTTCGAAAGCAGCACCCGCGACTTGCTGCACCAGGCCTACGGTCTCGCGGCGGGGCAGCCGCAGGTGCAACGGGACTTGCTGCGCTGGATGTTCGTGGTGCTGGAAGTCGGCCACGCGATCATCGAGTTGCGCAAAGAACAAGCGATCCTGCCGGTGCATACGGCATACGCCGAATCCCAACCGTGGCGCCAGGCAATCCGCGTGATGGGCCGCTCGCTGGTACGGCTGTTTCTGCAACCGAGCCAGAGCAATCTGGAGCGTGGATTGATCGCCGTCGATCATGCGATCAGCCGCGTGCAAGCCACCGACGAGCCTTTCGCGCCGCACTTCGACACCTCGGCCCTGCGTCGGGTGAAGAGCTATTTGCACTTCATCCGCACTTCGTTGCTGGACCCGCAATCACCGCTCACCGGCTACATAAATGCCAACGCCACCGCCAAGCCCCAAGGACTTGAACATGCCTCGTGAAATCGCCTTCCACGGCGTGTACATGCCGACCATGACCCTGATGTTTTTCATCGCGGCGGCGCTGGCCTGGGCACTCGATCGGTTCCTGTCCGGGTTCGATCTGTACCGCTTCTTCTGGCACCCGGCGCTGCTGCGCCTGAGTCTGTTTACCTGTCTGTTCGGTGCCCTGGCGCTGACTGTTTACCGTTGACTCTCTACCACTGACTCTCTATCACTGAAGAAGGCCCTGATGAAAAAGCTTTTCAGCCTGCTCGCCACCCTGCTGGTGCTGGCCCTTGCGATGTGGATCGGCCGGACCCTGTGGGTGCATTACATGGACACCCCGTGGACCCGCGACGGCCGGGTGCGCGCCGACATCATCAACGTCGCCGCCGACGTCACTGGGGAAGTGGTGGACGTGCCGGTGCGCGACAATCAACAGGTGAAGAAGGGTGATTTGCTGATGCGGATAGACCCCGAGCACTACCGCATTGCGGTCAAACAGGCGCAGGCGATGGTGGCCTCACGCAAGTCGACGTGGGAGATGCGCAAGGTCAACGCCCACCGCCGCGCCGACATGGACAACCTGGTGATCTCCAGGGAAAACCGCGACGACGCCAGCAACATCGCCGACTCGGCCCTGGCCGATTACCAGCATGCTCAGGCACAGCTCGAAGCCGCCGAACTGAACCTCAAACGCACCGAGGTCCGCGCCGCCGTGGACGGTTACGTGACCAACCTCAATGTGCATCGCGGCGATTACGCGCGCATCGGTGAAGCGAAAATGGCCGTGGTCGACATGAACTCTTTCTGGGTCTACGGCTTCTTCGAAGAAACCAAATTGCCCCACGTGCGGGTCGGCGATAAAGCCGACATGCAGCTGATGAGTGGGGAAGTGTTAAAGGGGCATGTGGAAAGCATTTCTCGCGGCATCTACGACCGTGATAACCCGCAGAGTCGCGAGCTGATTGCGGATGTGAACCCGACCTTTAACTGGGTGCGTTTGGCGCAGCGGGTGCCGGTGCGGATTCACATTGATGAAGTGCCGGAGGGTGTGCTGTTGGCTGCGGGGATTACTTGCACCGTGGTTGTTAACTGACCGTTAGACCGAGTCGCGCCCATCGCGAGCAGGCTCGCTCCCACATTGACCGAGTTCGAACGCTGATTCGGTGAACGACGCAAATCCCCTGTGGGAGCGAGCCTGCTCGCGATGGGCGCGACTCAGGTTCACTCCTTGCAAAACGTCTCATGCAAATGCAGCCAAATGAGCTTGCCATCGGCCTGCTTCTCAAACACCACCGTTGATCGGCGATCAGAGTGCAAGCCGGTCGCATCGGTCTGCTGCTCGCGATAACTCACAGTCGCTCCACCGTCGTACAAAGCGATGCCGCGCAACTCGCTGAGCTCAATTCTGAACCCGAGCTTCTTCCCGCCCGCCATCTGGAACAATTGGCTCAACGCGTCGAAATCCAGCACCCGCCCCAACGGCGAGATCATGGAAAACTGCGGTGAAAAACGCGTCAGCAACTGTTCAAGCGCCGGCTCGTCTTGCTCCTCGGCCAGCCACTGCTCGATGGCGACGTGGGCCTGGATGACTTCGTCGAAGTACTCGGTGTAGTCGGTCATGGAAGTGTTTCCTGAAAGTTTTCTGTGTTAGTTCTGACGCCATCGCGAGCAGGCTCGCTCCCACAGTTATCACGGGTGTGAATGCTATCTATGGCACCCAGTAGAACCCTGTGGGAGCGAGCCTGCTCGCGATGGGGTCGACCCGGTCTCAGAGCTGCCCGCGCAACCCGAACCGCTTCATCAACCCCGCCTCCAGCAGCCCTTTGGGCAACAACCCCGCCAGCAACGGCAACGCCCGGCTGCCATTGCCCAGACGAATCAGGCGCGGTGGTTTGCTCTGCTGCACGGCCTTGAGCAAACCGACGGCAAATTCACTGGCCGGGGTCGGGTTGTCCTGGGAGGCTTTGGCCCGTGCGCGAATGCCTTCACGCAGCGGAAACCACGGCGATTGTTCGGTAATCAACTGCTCCGCCTCATGGCCGGCATTCTTGGCAAAACTGGAAGCGATGGCGCCCGGCTGGACTTCCATGACACGTACGCCAAACGGCGCCAGTTCCATGCGCAACGCATCGGTCAAGGCATGCACCGCCGCTTTCGAGGCGCAGTAGGCGCCGGCGAATGGCGTGACCAAAACCCCGGACACGCTGCCGATGTTCACCACCAGACCCTTGGCGTGACGCAGCACCGGGAACAGGGCGCGGGTGACGCCGACGATGGCGAACACATTGGTTTCGAATTGCCGCTGCATGGCCGGCACACCGCCGTCGAGCAACGGCCCCATGGCGCCATAACCGGCATTGTTGATCAGCACGTCGAGGCCGCCATGTTGCAGGTTGATGCGCTCGCTCAAGTGTTCGAGTGCTGCCCCGTCGTTGACGTCCAGCTGCACGGCGGTGAAGCCGGCAGCGGCCAGCGCCGCCACGTCTTCTGTCTTGCGGGCGCTGGCCCAGACGTCGTATCCGGCATTTTTGAAAACATCAGCGAGGGCGCGGCCTATGCCGCTGGAGCAACCGGTAATTAACGCAACAGGCATGGCGCGGTCCTTGTGCAAGAAGAAGGGAATTAGTCGGAGAAACTACCCTGCAAACGCTCTGCGCGAAACTCCAGTGTTTGCGGGCGATAACCAGGGCGCAGTGGCGGCAGCGGCAAACAGTCTTCCCAGTTCGCGCCGGCCTGCAGTTCACCGGGGCCGCGATAGCGCGGGGCGGCGTATTGATTGTCGGCCAGATTCACCGTGTCGCCCGGGGCATAGGCTGCGATGCGCCAGCGCAGTTCGGTCAGCGGCACGTCGTTGCCGTTGTTCATTTTCAGTTGCAACGGCCGGTCTGCCGGGCAGTGTTCGGGTGCATAAGTGATGCGCAACTCAAGGCGCGCCAGTTGCTTGACCTCGCGGTTATCCATCCAGATCACCCACGTTGCCACCACACCCAATCCGATGGCGGCTGCCACGGAGACGGGCAAGGCTTTTGCCGGGTAGCGCAGCAAAAGGATCAGCCAGGTAATGACCAGTAGGACGCCGATGAACATGACGCAAACCTCGGGAGGGGAGAGGGTCATCCTACCTAAGCGTGGGTGCGATTGGCGATGGGCTTGATTGTTGTTAATGGAAGTGATGGCCTCATCGCGAGCAAGCTCGCTCCCACAGTTGATCGCATTTCAATGTGGGAGCGAGCTTGCTCGCGATGGGGCCCTGTCAGGCAGCGAAAATCCAGACAAAAAAAGCCCCCACCCAACCCGCTGCGGAAAGGGAAACGCAGCGGGTTGGACGGGGGCTTCTTGTGTTACAGATCAATCACTGCGCGATGGTTTTCACCGACACGCCGCGTTCGATCGGGGTGGAGCGACCGTAGATATCTTCAAACCGCTCGATATCGTCTTCGCCCAGGTAGCTGCCCGATTGCACTTCGATGATTTCCAGCGAGATCTTGCCCGGATTGCGCAAGCGGTGGACCGAGGCGATCGGGATGTAGGTCGACTGGTTTTCGGTGAGCAGGAACACGTTTTCGTCGCAGGTCACTTCAGCCGTGCCGCTGACCACGATCCAGTGTTCGGCGCGGTGATGGTGCATCTGCAGCGACAGGCATGCGCCCGGTTTGACCGAGATGCGCTTGACCTGGAAGCGGCCGCCCATGTCCACCGAGTCGTAGGAGCCCCACGGACGATAGACTTCGCAGTGGGTCTGGGTTTCGCTGCGGCCCTGCTCGTTGAGGGTGTTGACCATCTGTTTCACGCCTTGGACCTTGTCCTTGTGGGCGATCATCATGGCGTCCTTGGTTTCGACGACCACGATGTTTTCCAGGCCGATCACCGACACCAGTTTGCCGTTGCCGTGGATCATGCAGTTTTTGCTGTCCTGAATGACCACATCGCCTTTGGTGACGTTGCCGTTGGCGTCTTTTTCATTCACTTCCCACAACGACGCCCAGCAGCCGACATCGCTCCAGCCCGCGGTCAGCGGTACAACGCAGGCGCGCTGGGTTTTTTCCATCACCGAGTAGTCGATGGAATTGTCCGGGCAGCAAGCGAAGGTGGCGGAGTCGATGTCGACCGTGTCGGCATCCTGCTCGCTGCGTTCCAGGGTCAGCACGCAGGTGTCGTAGATGTCCGGATCGTGTTTTTTCAGCTCTTCAAGGAAACGGCTGGCACGGAACAGGAACATGCCGCTGTTCCAGAAGTAACCGCCGGACTCGACGAACTCGGTGGCGCGCTTCACGTCCGGTTTTTCGACGAAGTGCGAGACGCGGCTGACGCCTTCGGGCAGCAGCGAATCATTGGTCGACTTGATGTAGCCATAGCCGGTTTCCGGTTTGGTGGCCGGTACGCCGAACAGCACCATTTCGCCGTTTTCTGCAGCGACGGTGGCCAGGGCCAGCGCGCGTTGCAGGGCTTTCTGATCTTCCAGCACGTGGTCAGCCGGCAGCACCAGCATCAACTCGTCGCGACCTTCGTTGACCAGCATCAGTGCAGTCAAGGCCACGGCCGGCGCGGTGTTGCGGCCGAACGGTTCCATCAGGATGCGCTGAACGTCCAGTTTACGGGCGCCCAGTTGCTCGTTGACGATGAAACGGTGTTCCTTGTTGCAGACCACGATCGGGGTGTCCATGCCTTCGAACACCAGGCGTTCCAGGGTTTGCTGGAACAGTGTTTGTTCGCCGGTCAGGGCGAGGAATTGCTTAGGAAACTGTTTGCGCGAAAGCGGCCAAAGACGTGAGCCACTACCACCTGACAAGATCACCGGAATCATGTTGTTACTCCTTGAATATCGTATGGGTCAGAGCTACTGCGTTCTGTCGTTTCACTCTTGTTCTTATTCCGTGTCCGGGTAACCCGTGGGCTACCCGGCAAAATGATTAGCGCGTCGAAACCGGGCGTTTTACCCAGACTGGCGCCAGGTTGCTGCCGGTACCGGTGACGTACAGCACGGCGGCTTCACCGCGTTCCAGGGCAACCGGTTTCACGTCGCCGACTTTCTTGTCGCCATCGTATAGCGCCAGGCTGACTTTGACCGGGTTGATTTCACGCTCGCCACGGCCCTTGGCGGCTACGGTCGGGACCACTTCGGTCTTGCCGTCAGCGGTTTTCAGGGTCAGGGCTTTGTCGCTGAGGTTCTGTACGCGAACCAGGGATTTCTGCTTGTTCTTGAACGGCGGCTCTTCGATCAGTTGCGGTGCGCCGCTGGCGTTGTTGACCAGGGTGTAATAGTGATCACCGGCCAGTTTCACCGGCAGGGACTGGCTTCCGACCTTGGCGCTGTAGTCGCCGCCCGGCATGAAGCTGAAGTCAGTGCTGGACAGCGGCGCGACTTCGGCCAGGTTGGTGGTGCCGACGGTGGCGCTGACTTCAGCGTTACCGGCGTTGTAGACACGTACGAAGCTCGAACCTTTTGGTGCGGTCGGGCCGTAGAGTGCGGCGTCGCCAGCGAAGGCGGACATCGACAACACGCTCATGCCTGCAACGAGTGCGAAGGTCTTGGCGAGACGGCGAGGAGTAGTAGTGAAAGTCATGGTAGTACCTCTCTCTTTCAGTTTTGCGCCCGGTCGGGCGTCTCGGATTTAGGGTTGTTTATTGCAACGTTTTGTTGGTTTACGCCGGCAGCTTTGAGCTCTGCGACCCACTGCGGGTCGGCGTCACCGATTTCGTTGTTCACAGGCAGATAACGTTCAGGAAACTCCCAGATCAGCACCTGTGGCGGGCTGTTCTTGAAAGCATCACTTTTCAGATAGGTGAGCATCGGCAGAATCGGGCCATGGCCGTCTTCGGCGTAATTGACCACGTCGCTGTTCAGCGCTTGTTTCAGCGCACCGACGAAGTTCCAGTTGGGGTTGGCGCTGTAGCTGGTGCCGATCAGGGCCACCGGCACTTCAGCGTTGGCGAACAGGGCGTCATCACCGGCCGGCTGGTCTTGCGCCGCGACGGTGTTGCGCTTCTGCAACGGCTCAGGCTTGGGCATCAGGTTTTCGAACAGCGGGTCCAGCGGCAGGAACAACCGCAGGTCGCCCTTGTGAGTCACCTTCTCCGCAGGTTCAGTGACGAAGTGTTGCGGCTCGCCGCTCAGCGGGTATTTGTCGGAAATGGATTTCGCCAAGGTCTCGGCAGCGATTTGCGCGCCTTCCGGGGTCCAGTGAGTGTCGGTGCGCAGGAACACTTGCTGACCGTTCAGTTTGGCTTTCAGCATCGGGCCGAACAGGTCGGGAGCGAGGACCTTGTTGGCCGCCACACGAGCGTGGAAGTCCTCATAGAGGTTGGCGTGGATGCTCGAAGGCTTCACTTCACCCAGGTGTTCCGGATACAGGCGAGTCTTGGCCGGCACGATCGCCATGACCAGTTTCACGCCTTTCGCCTTCAGTTCCTGACGCACGCCTTCAACCAGCGCGTAGTTGCCTTGCAGGTTCAGCTCTTCGTTGACGATCGGGTTGAATTCCTCATCGCTGTACAACCACTGATCGCGGCCGAGCACGACGCCTGGACGACCTTCGTTGAACAGTTTGAAATCCAGCGCAGCCCAAAGGTTGGTGCCCAGGCGCTTGATCGGAAACTCTTCGTCGTAATGCGTTTCCACGGCTTTGGTCCAGCGGCCGTTGAGCACTGTCGTTTCGGCAGAAGTACTGAAGCCGAGGAAACTGCGCGTGGACCACAGGCCCAGGACCAACAGCGTCACCATGAACAGGGCGATGTAGAGGATGCGTAATGAGCGGGTCATAGTCAGATCCCTCAGAACTGGAAGTAAAGGAACGGCGAGAAGCTTTGCGCCGAGAGTTTGAAAATCGAGGCGATGAACAACACCAGTACCAGCGTGCGCATCACGTAACGAGACCAGTCAGCGGTCCAGTAGGCCGGTTGCACAGTCGCTTCAGCACCGACGGTGTAGCCAGGTTCGTGGATGCTGCCCGGGTTGTCGCCCGGTACGGCTTTGATCATTCCAGGCGTAGCGGCAGCCGGGCCATCGGCCTCGACGTTCACAACAGGCTTGGTCTTCTCAGGCGGCAGGTTGCTGTAGAAGTCACGAATGCCGAAGAACGCCAGGGTCATGTAAGCCACCACCAGAGTCGCCACTTGCAGGCCGGTGAGGCTGGCCGCGTTGAGTTCAGACAGTGACCATTCGCCGAAGCTGAACATCGCGCCGTACATACGACCGGCGACGTGCAGGTTTTCCGAGCGGAAGATCACCCAGCCCATGACCACGAGGAGGAAAGTCAGCGCCCAGCGGATCGGGTTTATGCTGCGCGGCGAGGTGTTCAGGCCGAGGGCTTTTTCGATCGCCAGCCACATGCCGTGCCAGGCGCCCCAGACGATGTACGTGATGTTCGCGCCGTGCCACAGACCACCAAGCAGCATGGTCAGGAACAGGTTGCGATAGGTCATCAGCGTACCTTTACGGTTACCGCCCAGCGTGATGTACAGGTAGTCACGCAACCAGGTGGACAGGCTGATGTGCCAGCGACGCCAGAACTCGGTGATCGACTGGCTGATGTACGGCTGTTTGAAGTTTTCCATGAAGCGGAAACCCATCATCAAGCCCAGGCCGATTGCCATGTCGCTGTAACCGGAGAAGTCGAAATACAGCTGCGCGGTGTAGGCCAGCGCGCCGAGCCAGGCATCGCCCGTGGTCGGGTTCTGCAAGGCGAAGCAATGGTCGGCTACGACCGCCAGGGTGTCGGCGATGAAGACCTTCTTGATGAAGCCCTGCATGAATCGCGTCGCACCTTCGGAGAACTTGTCGAGGGTGTGGGTGCGATTGTTGAACTGATCGGCGAGATCGCGGAAGCGCAACACCGGACCGGCGATCAGGTGCGGGAAGATCGCCACGAAAGCGGCAAAGTCGATCAGGTTGCGGGTCGCCGGCGTGTCACCACGGTAGACGTCGATGATGTAGCTGATGGACTCGAAGATGTAGAACGAGATCCCGATCGGCAACAGCACGTGGGTCAGGATGAACGGCGACAGACCGACGGAGGTCATCATCGCGTTGATGCTGTCGACGCCGAAGTTGGCGTACTTGAAGTAGCCGAGAATGCACAGGTCGACGCCCACGCCCAGGAGCAGCCAGCGTTGTGCCGGTTTGGTCCGAACGCCGGCGGCACCGACTTTGAGGCCGATCCAGTAGTTCCACAGGGTGACGGCTGCGAACAGCGCAAGGAAGTCCACACGCCACCAGGCATAGAACACGTAGCTGGCGATGAGCAGCAGCAGGTTGCGATAGCGTATTCCGCTTAAGTAGTACATGCCGAGAAAGATCGGCAAGAACAAAAACAGGAACACGTTGGATGAAAATACCATCCCGGTCTCTCCATGTTTAACCAACAGTCAAGGGCCGCAGCCCCCCCAAACCCCCCACCAAAATCGAGGGGTAAAACGGTGTTTCCTTGAGGGGTGTGGTTGGCCTTTAGACCAACCCCTCACCCCCCGCCCTCTCCCCGGAGGGGAGAGGGAGCCTGATCTCGATGGCTTTCAAAAATTGAGATCGACTCGATATCGCACGTCGCCGAAACTTAAACAGACGCCTCGGTCAGTCCCCTCGCCCCTCCGGGAGGGTTAGGGTGAGGGGCTGGTTCTCAGCCCCACCACAACTCACGAACCTTTTTTGCCTTTTGCATTCGCCGGGTCGTAGACCTTGGTCAAATCACCACCCAGTCGAAAAGTCTTGAACGGCTGCATCTCGTGCTTTTTCTCAAGCACATCCGGCGAGCAGGTGTAGAGCGTGCAGAACGGTTCGAGCCAGGAGAATTTCGAGTCGTCTTTCAGGTCGGTCATGTCCTGTTCCTTGCCGTTCTTCTTCTCGAATTCTTCCGGGTCTTCGACACCCGCGAGCACTCGATCACCCAGGCGTTTCAATGCGCCGTTGTTTTCCTGACGCAAGTCCACACCGTTGACCTGAGCGAAACTGGCGATCATCGCGAGTGGCGGCAGGGCGTAGTTGTGGTAGGCGAGGGCGCGTTGCTGGCGCTTCAGTTCGTTAGGCAGGAAACCCTGGGCGTCAATCTGATTGGCGCCGACCTTGTATTCCTTCACCGCCCAGTCGAACAGGTCGCGGCGGTTGGTGGCGATGGACGTTGCCATCACCGACCAGGCGGACCAGTACGAGTGGTTGTTGGTTTTTTCCAGCGGCAGATTGTCCCAATCGCTGACCACCTGATCAGCCATTTTGCTGAACCAGGCTTCAATCAACTGCGACTCTTGCTGGTGGTTCGCCAACGGATGCGAGTCGGAGAACTTCAGGCGGATATAGGACGACGCCATGCTGCCCAACGCCCATTTGCGCATGGACTTGCCGGTGTGGTTGAAGTCCTTGGACATCAACGCATCGGCCTTGGCCCAGGCGGTCAACCAATTCAGGGTGCATTCCAGCTGTTCCGGACGACCGTCACGCATGTACTGCATTACGCGCTTGCTGGTGCCGCGCTCAATCTTGGTGATGTCGGCCGTGGTGTCGCGGAAGGCTTTTTCCGATGCCTCGTTCAGGGTCGAACGGGCCTTGTCGGAACCTTCGTATTTGCTGCGAAATTGCAGCGAGCCGGTGTACGGCGTCGGCATGGCGTCACAGCCTTCGCTCTTGTCGCCGGTTTTGACTTTTTCAATCGGCGCGAAGTACCCCTGTGGCGGGCGCAGTGGCGCGGCGGCCTGAGTCGCACCGGCAAACATGGCCAGGCTCAACAGGGACGGTGCGATCAATCTTTTCAAAGTTCGGGTTTGCATAGTTGCCTCATTGCCCGGTCTGGGCGGTACGCTGCCCAGCGCCAGGGAACACGTTGCGTTTGCAGATTTTCGCTTCGACTTTCTGTGGCGCGGCACCTGCTTCAGGGCCCTGGATTTCGACGGCCAGCAAATTCTGCGAGGCCCAGTCTTCGTCCGTGCGCAACTCAAAGGCGAAACGCCCGTCGGTATCGGAAGTTTCCGGCTTATCGATCTTGATGTCCTCGTGGCGACCGTTCATGTACCAGAGGGTGGCTTGCAGAGTTTTCACCGACGGATCGGCGAAGCGGATATCAACCTGGTGGCTGCTGTTTTGCAGGTTCAGGTTCTTGCTGTTGACCATCAATTCGTTCTTGCCCGGTTTCAACGTGGTGCTGCCGGTCAGCTGTGCATCCTTTCCTTCGCAACCGTTGTCCAGCAGCGCCATCATCTGGCGGTAGATGGTTTCCTGGTCGAGGCGATAGAGCGGCGAGAATTCCCAGATCAGAATCTTCGGCGGCTTGGTCTGGAACTCTTCGCTGCCCAGGTACTGCAGCATTGAACCTTCCAGGCCACCGCCGGGGAACGCCACGTTGAGGATGTCGGCGCCGATGGCCTCTTCGAGGAAACCGGCGAAGTTGTAGTTCTTGCCACTGTGGCTGGTACCGACCAAGGTGACTTCCGGATTGCCGGAATCACTGAACAGATCGCCATCAGCTGCTTCGCCTTTTGGCTCGGTGGTGAACTGATCCATGTACTGGACCGCGTAGCTGGTGCCACAGAGTTGACCAGCCATGTTGTGTAACGTTCCGGTCTTACCCATGCGACCCGACTTATGGCTCTCGAATTCGCGTTTCGGCACGTCGGCAAAGGCCGGCATTTTCTTGATTTGCTCACCGACGATTTTCGCCGTGCGCTGGGCGCCATACGGCGTCCAGTGTTGGTCGCCCTGGAAGTAGAAATCGTGGGCCGGCAGGGTGTCAGGCAGCGACTCGTTGGTCAGCGGCGACAGGTCCGGCACGGTGTAACCCATGGCGGCGAAACGCCCGAGCATGGTCTTGTAGTTCTTCAGGGCCTTGTCGAAATCGTATTTGGCCTTGTCTTCCGGGTTGAGCTTGTTGCGGTTCACCAGACCACGGGTCGGCTGGTAGACGATGACCAGTTCCACACCTTTGCTCTTGAACGCATCGTGCAGTTCTTTCATGCGTTTGTAGCCGCCGGGGGTGGTGTCGAACTCGGTGCGCAAGTCTTCTTGCGTACGGAACAACCAGTCGCCCTGAGCCTGCACCAGCGTGGTGAAGTTCTGCTGATAGCGCGTGGTGTAGTTTTTCGCGTCGTGGGCGGCCGGGCACAGGCTGCAGCACGGTTCGGCGCTGAAGGCGGGTGCTTTGGCTTCATCGGCACGAGCGCCGGCGCTGGCCGCGAGAATGCCGGCGGTCAGGGCCGACAGGCTGAGTAATTTGATCAAGTGTGGGTGCATAAAATTATCCTCAGTCCCGCATTTCGGTCTGGCGTTCGACAGGGTCGATCAGCACGGCTTTCTGCTGGCGCACCAGCAGGTCGAGAATTTCATCCTGACGCTCGCCAAGAATCCCGTTGAAGCTGATGCCGCTGGATTTGGTCGGGGCGAGCATGGACACGCGATACAACTCGACGCTCAGCGGCGAGTCGATGGACAGCGGTCCGCTGCCGTTGCCGGCCAGTTCGCCGCCGACCACGATCAGGGACACCTGGGCATCGAACGGGTCGAGCTTGATGTCACGGTCGGTGTCGCTCAGGTCCTTGATGTGCCCGTAGACACCGGTCAGGCCGTTGGCCATGGACAGGTTTTCGTAGAGACGGATGTTCACGCTGTTACGAATCCGGATGCCGTGGCGCTTGTTGCTGATCACCTTGTTGCCCCACAACAGGTTGTCGCCACTCTCGTAGAGGGTGATGCCGTCGGTGTGGTTCTTGTAGATCTCGTTGTAGGCGATCAGGTTGTTCGTGCTGTTACGGTCGATCACCAGGCCTGACAACTTGTTGTCGTAGCTGCGGTTGTTGAAGATGAAGCTGTCGTTCACTTCACGGGAAATAATGATCCCGTGCTTCTTCTTGGTTCCGAAGACGGTGTTGTCGGCAATGATCAGGCCGTGGGAACGGTCATGCGGGTCAATGCCGTAGACGATGTTGTCTTTGTAGGTGTTGCCCTTGACCACAAAGTCGCGGGTTTCGTAGCAGTAGAAGCCGTACCACATGTCCGAGAACTCGGAGCCGACGATCCAGCCGCTCGGTTCAGGGCGCTTGAGCACCTTGGCCATGTTCGGCGTGTATTGGGAAATACTCACGCCATAGGACTTACTGTTGGCGTAGCCGAAACTGGCGATCTTGCTGTTGGCGATGTAGGTCTCGGTGCCGCCCCAGGACAGCAGGAACGGACGGAATTCCTTCGGCGACTTGAAAGCCGCCGGGCCGTTTGCCTTCTCGCTCCAGCCAGTGATTTTGGTATCACGCACAAACAACTGGCCGTCGTTGACCAGGAACGAACCGGCCTCTTGGGACAGGCGCAGCTCCTGGGTCTGCTTGTCGATTTCCAGGATGCCTTTCTCACCCACCACGATCGGCAACTTCGCCAGGAACACACCCGGCGAGGTTTCGCTGAAGTACTGCTTGGGTAGCTTCTTGGCCAGATCCTTGAGGTTCATGTAGCCGTCGTCGATGAAAATCGCCTGTGGGATACCGTGCTGACGCACGACCCATTCGGCCATCTTGTTATCACCACCGATAAAGTCCTTCAGGGCGTTTTCCTGCATCATCCGGCGCACGCTGATTTTGCCGGGCTTGGTGCGCACGATTTTCGCGGCGATGGCTTCGGCGGTGTAGCCGGAGGTGTCCGGCAGTTTCGGCTTGGCCAGCTCCAGCGGCGCGGTCGGTGCGCTGCTGACGGTGTAGGTCTTGGCCTGTTGCAACCCTTTTGCAATGGTCGCCGGTTGCCCTTTTTGAACGGGCGCGGCCGGCTCCACTGTGGCGAAGGCTGCCGAGCTGGCCAGCAACATCGCGCCGGCCAGCAAGGTTATCGAGCCTCTCTTCGGACTGTTCATGTCAGGAACTCCCTTAGCGGTTCGCATCAGAAGCGCCAGATCACGTCGACAAACGCGCGGTGCATGTACGAGTCGACGCCTTTGCCATACGCATCGCCGGGCTTGAACACACCGCCACGCAACCGCACCAGGGCCGAAGGCTCATCGATCGATTGGCTCAAGGAGGCGGGCAGCAGGCCTTGCTTGAAGTACTTGGTGACGACCACGTCCATTTCCTGGCCGAGGTCTTTATTGCCATCTTCCAGCGGCAGGGACGTGCTGGAGAGCACGGCGCCGGTCACGTCGTCGGTGTCGTTCTGGACGGCGTTGATGCCGTTGCTGCCGACCGGCTTGTTGCCGTCGACGCGCCAGAATTTGTGGTAGATCACACTGGCGTCGTATTCGTCGTTGAGCATCCACGAACCGAACAAGGTAGCGCTCTGCATGTTGTTCGTTTCGCCACGGAAGGCTTCGCCGAAACGGTGAACCCGCGAGCGAGTACCGGTGTAGTTCGAGCGGTTGCTTTGCAGGCCGTTCTGTTCGTAATCGGCACTGGCACGGGCATAGGCTGCACCGACTTGCCATTGCGGATCGAGGCGCAGACGCACGCCCAGGTCAGTGGCCCAGCCATCAACATCGCCACTGGTTTTGGCTTGTGCCGGTGCGGTGCCCTCGGCGGTCAGCGGGTTGACCGTGTCGCGGTCGCCACTCATGCCGGTGACGCTGCCCCAGTAATTGACGGTGTTGGTGTTGCGCCAGTTGTAGGCATCACTGTCGGCGGTGAGGCCGATCCAGCTGATGTCGCCATTCTCTTTCTTGTCCAGAGAATCGGCGGCAACGCCCGGAGTCGGGTAATCGAGCTTGCCGTCATCGTGAGTGTGGTGACCGCGAATGCCGACCCAGTTGCCCGGGTTCCACTGGTACGCCGCGTCGGCGTAAGCGTGCAGGCGATCCTTGTCCTTGGGCGCGAGTTCTGTGAGGTCGGTGCGGTACTCGCTGAAGCGTTCGGCAACACCGGCGTTGGCGCGCAACAGGGTGGTGTCGAAGGTCCAGTTCAGGGCTTCGATGTTGGTGTCGCGCCATTGGCCATCGTCATTGCGCAGGCGCTGGCGACCGAGCTTGAGAATCTCGCCGGGGTAGGGCGTAAGACCGCTGTAGCCGACCCAGAACTCACGCATCGCCAGGTAGTTTTTCTTGCTCTTGCGATCACCGTTGTCGGTGGCCTGGGTGCCGTCACTGTCGGACTGTTGCAGGGTGTCCGTTTCGATGATGTCGGTGGACGTCACGGCCTGACCCATGGCGTAGCCGCTCCACGCGCCGCTCTCGCCGTAGATCCATGGACGCAAGTCGAGGCCGACGCCGTTGACGTCGCCGCCGCTCGCCGTACCGAGGTCGGTGTCGTCTTCGGACTGGGCGGTGACTTTCACGTCAAGGCCGTAGTTCTTGCTTTCAGTCAGGGCCGCCAGGGTCGGGCACGACCACAGCAGGGCAAATGACAGGCCAATACCGGCCTTAACGAATGGATTCAACTTCATAGGGATTCCTCGCCGTCTTCTTCTTCCAGGGCATGCAGTTCCAGCGTGTTCTGGCTCAAGGCACCACGAACGGCCTGTTCTTGTTTCAACAGGCGTTGGGCCTCGGCGAGCTGGGCAGGCGGCAGTTGGGCTTCGAGTGTTTGCGCAAGCTCGGTGGCTTGCGGGGTGTTCTGGGCTTTGGCCAATTGGCTGAAGACATAAGCGTTAAGCGGGTCGGGCCGGGTGCCCTTGCCTTGGGAGAACAGTTGGGCAATGGCGAAGTCGGCGCTGTTCTGGCCGTTACGCGCAGCCTTGAGCAGGTGATCCAGCGCTTTCTGCGAATAGACCTTGCCCAGGTAACCGCGACGGTAAATCTGGCCGAGGTAGTAATCGGCGGCCACTTCTCTGTCGACGGCTTTCTTGAAATGTTCTTCGGCGACCTTCGCGTCGGCCGGCACCATTTTGCCTTCGTAGTAGAGCTTGCCCAGCAACAGTTCGGCGCGCGGCTGGTCGGCGGCGCGGCCGTTGTCCAGGTACTTCATCATCATGTCTACGTCACCCAGTTCCGGGAAGTCGTAGAGCAGTTGCGCCAGGCTGACCCAGGAAGCGGGGTAGCCGGGTGCGATGCCTTCGAGCAGCGACTGGGCGGTTTTCTCGTCGGTCGTGCCCAGGGATGCATCGCCCAGTACGCGGGCCACGCTGTCCACCCGTTGGGCGGAAACCGCGCCGCGAGCCTGAGCGGCTTGCATTTGCTTGATCAGCTCGGCCTGTTTCTCTGGCTGGGCTTTTTTCTGATAGACCGTGGCCAGTTCGACGTAGCAGATGTCGGTGGTGTTCAACGCGGCTTTGCAGATCGTTTCCACTTCGTCCAGATGCTGGTCGTAAGTGCCCTGGGTGCGATAGAGCAGCACTTGGGCCAGGCCCGCTTCCGGCTTGCCTTCGGCGCGCCATTGGCTGATCTGCTGTTGCGCGTTGACGTTCGGGAAACTGTGCGGGTATTGCAGGTACAGCATCGCCAGCGGGATCAGGGTGTTGCCTTCGCCTGAGGCAGTGGCTTTCTTCAACAGGCCTTCGGCTTCGTGCTGTTCGGCTTCGGTGGAACCGGGTTTGGCCACCAGCAGACGACCCAGGCGAGCCTGAGCTCGCGGCGAGACACTGGCCGCGGCGCGATAAGTCGCCTCAGCTTTCTTGATCTGCGCCGGGTCACGGCTGTCGACCTGGATATCGGCGAGGCCAACCTGTGCTTCGCTGTAGCCCAGGTCTGCCAATTGCTGGTAATTCTGCGCCGCCAGCGTGGTATCACCGCGCTTGAGGGCTTCGTTGGCCAGACGCTGGTCGGGCAGGCCGGCGCATCCGGCCAGGGCAATTGCCATGGCCAGAGTCAGCGGGACTGGCAGGATTCTGAGTGGGCTAGTCACGGGCATGTCCTCTTGTTTTTAACGACCGGCGGCCATGGCTTTGTCGATCAGCCAGTTCAGGTTCGGACCACGGGTGGCGTTGACTTCAACCGGACGACCGGCGAATTTGCTGTCCAGCGGCTCGTCAGGCTTGATCTGCACGCGGATGTCGGACGACAGGTCGGCGCTTTTCAGGCTGGTGCTGCTGATGATCGTGCCGGAACGGGTTTTGTCTTCGCCGGCGATCTGGAAGCTGACCGAGCTGCCTGGCAGCACGTCGCCGAACTGGCGATAGGAGAAGCGTGCTTCAACGTTGGCTTCGCTGTTACGCGGCACCAGTTGGAAGATCACGTCGCCCTTGCTGGCGTACTGACCGTTGGCGACCATTTGCTGCGCCACGGTGCAATCGCACGGCGACGTCAGGGTGCCGGTCATTTGCTTGCCGAACAGTTCTTCAACCTTGGCCGGTTGTAATTGATTGTCGTCAAGATGGCCCTTGAGCACATCGAGCATGCTGGTGCTGAAGGTCGCGAGCGGCGCGCCCTTGGCGGCAACGCCGTCGGGCTTGATCAGGCTCTGCACCGTGCCGTCGCGCGGCATGGTGATGTTCATGCCCGCTACGCTGACCAGACCGGCCTGGGCGTGGCTGACGAAGTACATGCCGTACACCGACTTGAAGATGAAGCCGAATGCCGTCAGACCGACGAGGAAGATCGCGAAGCTGAAGGTCACGGCACGCAGACGACCGAACGGGGTCATGCCGTGGCCGCCATCCTTGACCTTGCGTGCCTTGGTGAAGTTGTCGCGCTGCAGGGTGGCCAGTACTTCACCCATGGTGACGATGTCGCCGGCCAGGTGAGAAGTGATCAGGTGGCGCAGGGTGGAAATGTCCTGAGATTCGAGGTTCTGGAACTGGCAACCGGTACGACCGGTTTCGCGGTCGTGGGAGCGCACCAGTAACTCGACGTCCATGGCCAGGCCGAGGTTATCGATGACGAACTGCAGGCGAGCCTTGTACACGTCGCCGATCTTCAGTGGCAGCTGACCGGCGTTGAAAGCCAGGCCGCCAGCGGAGAGGTCGATGACCCGAGCTTCTACCGGGGTCCGGTCAGGACCGAAGAAGCGCAGCTTGGCCGGAATTTTTACTCGGGCGTGTTGGCGCTGGGCTTCTGATTCATGCACTACGTTGGCGTTGACGGCGGTATTCATATGGACGATTTCCTAGTTAATTCAGGCGAGTTCGGTCAGACCATCATCAGCAGCACAGCAACAAAGATGCTGCCGGCGGAGAAGGTCATGGTCCGAGACGACCAAGTGTTGAACCAACCTTGAAAGCTGGCGAGATC
Organism: Pseudomonas sp. LBUM1666; assembly: GCF_059695775.1. Classification (NCBI taxonomy): domain Bacteria; kingdom Pseudomonadati; phylum Pseudomonadota; class Gammaproteobacteria; order Pseudomonadales; family Pseudomonadaceae; genus Pseudomonas; species Pseudomonas sp. LBUM1666. The sequence continues at coordinate 1,033,544 of NZ_CP166789.1, forward strand.
ACGGGTCAGGGAAGTGGGCTGGCGAGTCCAGGACTGTTGGTCGAGGCGGAAGAACACGTAGATCTTCACCAGCGCGCCGACGATCTGGTTGTAATAGAGAATCGCCGGGTAGGCCGGGCCGATCGTGTGACCGGACATAGACAGCAGCAGGGTCAGGATCAGGCGCGTAATACCAATCCACAGCAGGTAAACCAGGATGAACGCGGCGCCGTACTTGAAGGTGGCGATGAGCGCGACGGTCAGGCCCAGCAGCGACGTCCACATCGACACACGCTGGTCGAACAGCACCACCGAGGTGAACAGACCGAGACGTTTCATCCCCAGGCCCAAGGCGCGGGAGTTCTGCCGCAGGTTGTTGCCGTACCAGCGGAACATCAGTTTGCGACTGGCCTTGATGAAGCTTTTTTCCGGCGGGTGTTCCACGGTGTGAATGGCGGCGTCTGGCACATAAAACGTGTCGTAGCCCAGGCGCATCAAGCTGAACCAGCTCGACTTGTCATCACCGGTGAGGAACTTGAAGCGACCCAGGCGCCAGTGTTGCAGCGAGTCGCTTTCCACGTCGGCGATGAAGTCCGGGTTGGTCACCACAGTGGCGCGGAATACCGACATCCGCCCGGTCATGGTCAGCACGCGCTTGGACAGGGCCATCGAGCACATGTTGATGTGGCGCTGGGCGAAGCGCAGTTTGTGCCACTCGCTCATGATGTAGCCGCCGCGCACTTCGCAGAACTCGTTGGTGGTCAGGCCGCCGACATTGCCGAACAGCTGGAACCACGGCACGGTCTTGAGCACGGTGCCCTCGGCGAGCACGGTGTCGCCATCAATCACCGCAACCACTGCGCGGTCGTCCGGCAGGTGGCGGGAGATGGCGCGGAAACCGTAGGCCAGGCCATCGCGCTTGCCGGTGCCGGGAATGCGCACGAAGTCGAGCTTGACGCGAGCCGGTGGGTTCATCCGGGCCCAAAGGCTTTTCACCAGCTTCTCATCGGACATTTCCACGATGGAACAGACCATGGTGGTCGGCAGGCCGCAGTCGATCGCTTCGCGAATCACCGAGGCGTAAACCTGGGCGGTGGTCAGCGCGTCGATACGAAAACTGGTGACCATCAGATACACATGGGACGGGTCTGCCGCTTTACCCAGCTTGCGCACTTTGCGCCGCAGGTGCGGGTAGACCACGTACAGAAACAGCATGCCGCGCAGAAAGTGCGTAGCACCCATCGAGTAGCGCCAGATACCGACGATACCGATCAGGAGGATGAAGTCCTTCGACTCGGAGTCGAACGTGGACGCAGGCAACGCCATGGCGATGCCCATCAATAAACTTAGGTAAAACAGCCAACCGGCGACCTGAAGTAGGCCGTGCTTTAGCCTGTGCATAATCTGCATCCGTCTCTATCTCGGGCGAGCCTGTGGGGTGGCCCGATGGGGTTAAGGCAGGCGAAAAAGCCGGGAGGGTTTGCTGGCGATTTGAGCCCTGCAAACCCTCCCGATGCCGCTTGTTACCAGCAGATGCCTTCAGTCCGGCCACTCACGCTGGTGGCTTGGGACATGAAACCAACCAGATCGATCACTTGCTTGCCGTGTGGAGCGTTCTGCGCCAGGGCGCGGAATTTCTCGTCACGGTTGCCAAGGATGATCACGTCGGAGTTGTTGATCACGTCGTCGAAATCGGCGTTGAGCAAGGACGAGACGTGAGGGATCTTCGACTCGATGTAATCCTTGTTCGCACCGTGGACACGGGCGTATTCGACGTTGGTGTCGTAGATGCTCAGGTCGTAGCCCTTGCCGATCAGCATTTCCGCCAGATCAACCAGCGGGCTTTCGCGCAGGTCGTCAGTACCGGCCTTGAAGCTCAGACCCAACAGGGCGACTTTGCGTTTGCCGTGGCTGGTGACGATGTCGAAGGCGTTCTGCACCTGGGACTCGTTACTGCGCATCAGCGAGTTCAGCAGTGGTGCTTCCACGTCCAGGGAACCGGCGCGGTAGGTCAGGGCGCGAACGTCCTTCGGCAGGCAGGAACCGCCGAACGCGAAACCAGGGCGCATGTAGTACTGGGACAGGTTCAGCGTCTTGTCCTGGCAGACCACTTCCATCACTTCGCGACCATCGACGCCGACAGCCTTGGCGATGTTGCCGATCTCGTTGGCGAAGGTCACCTTGGTGGCGTGCCACACGTTGCAGGTGTACTTGATCATCTCGGCCACTGCGATGTCCTTGCGGATGATCGGAGCGTCGAGTTCTTCGTACAGCGATTGCAGAACGTCGCCCGAAGCCTTGTCGAACTCGCCGATGACGGTCATTGGTGGCAGGTCGTAATCGGCGATAGCGGTGCTTTCACGCAGGAACTCAGGGTTCACTGCAACGCCGAAGTCGACACCGGCTTTCTTGCCGGAGCAGTCTTCGAGGATCGGGATCACTACGTTTGCCACAGTGCCTGGCAGTACGGTGCTGCGAACCACGATGGTGTGACGGGTGGTCTTGTCACGCAGGACAAAACCGATCTCGCGGCACACAGCTTCGATGTAGTTCAGTTCCAGGTCGCCGTTCTTCTTGCTCGGCGTGCCGACGCAGATCATCGACAGGTCGGTGTCGCGAATCGCCTCGGCGAAGTTGGTCGTGCCGCGCAATTTGCCCGTCTCGATACCCTTCTGCAGAAGCTCGCCCAGACCCGGTTCAACGATCGGTGATTTACCGGAGTTGATCATATCGATTTTGTCTTTGGCAACATCGACGCCAACGACGTCATGGCCCCGTGCAGACAGGCAACCGGCACATACTGCGCCGACGTAACCCAAACCAAATATGCTGATGCGCATCGCAATTACCTCTGTGTTTATCAAGCCATAACATGGCCGGAGTTAATGGTGTTCAGCGGTCATAGTGCACTCGGAAGTGCGCCTTAAAGGCGTCACAATGCCGCGTGCAGGCATATAAGTTCCGAGTGTCTAAATAAGTGCACTCAAGATGTGCGCAACTAGGCTTTTATTGTTATGGCGTGCCCTGTTATGCAGCAGGTCTTCTAATCAGAAGACATTCGTGCAAAGGTCTTGCGCGCTCAATGCCAGGCCAGAAGCCCGTCAATCAAGCGGTTGGGTGCTCAGGTGAGCACGTTTATAGGGGCGCGGCCTTGGCCTTGTAGGGGATATTTATGATGTTTATCTCCTGTCCTTCATGTGTTGCCCAAATCAGGGATCAGTAAGCAGAAGTTAATGTGACAACTTTGCTATGTGGATCTCTTCTCTGCGTAAGTTATCTCGTACAAGCTCAGAGAGAATGGTTACCGGTGGTATGAGCGACGCAATTGGACATAGTTCCTGTCCGCCCATCGCGAATTCTGAAATTTCTTGAAATATTGAAAAAGATGGCACTGCTTTCATATTGATAGCAACGCCTGTTTCGCCCTTGATATATAGGGTTATTGTCGGATTAGATAGTTATGTGCCACTACCGATAAAAAATTTCAGTGCCACTACTGAAAAAATTCAACAAAGTCGAGTGAAACTAAAGTTAGAAAATTGAGTGATTGATTTTTGACGTCAGTAAAGTGACGGGAGGGGCGGGGAATTGTTGGACGATCGGACGTGGCGCACGACCCGTTAATGAGCCGTGCGCCAACCGGGTGATTACTCGGGGGCGTGATCGCGCAGGAACACCAGATTGTCCGGTTTAGACTGCTCGGCGCTGTAGCGATAACCTTGTACGTCGAACTGCTTGAGGGCTTGCGGGTCGTTGATGCGCTCTTCAATGACGAAGCGACTCATCATGCCGCGGGCCTTTTTCGCGTAGAAGCTGATGATCTTGTACTGGCCGTTCTTCAGATCCTTGAATTCGGTATTGATGATGCGCGCGTTCAGGGCGTTGCGTTTGACCGCCGAGAAGTACTCATTGGAGGCCAGGTTCAGCAGCACGTCATCGCCTTGATCGGCCAGGGCTTCGTTCAGCCATTCGCTGATCCGCGTGCCCCAGAAGGCATACAAGTCCTTGCCACGGGCATTCGCCAGTTTGGTGCCCATCTCCAGTCGATACGGCTGCATCAGGTCCAGTGGGCGCAACAGGCCGTACAGGCCGGACAACATGCGCAAGTGTTGCTGGGCGTAATCGAAATCGGCCTCGCTGAAGGTTTGAGCATTCAACCCGGTGTAGACGTCGCCCTTGAAGGCGAGCAGTGCCTGCTTGGCGTTTTCCGGAGTGAACGCGGGCGTCCAGCTGCCGAAACGCGCGGCGTTGAGCCCGCCGATCTTGTCGGAGACGTGCATCAACTCGCTGATCTGCGCAGGGGCCAGCTCGCGCAATTGCAGGATCAGCTCCTGGGAATGGTCGAGGTATTGTGGCTGGGTGAAGCGCTGGGTCGCCGGCGGTGTTTCGTAATCGAGGGTCTTGGCGGGGGAAATCACCATCAGCATGAAGTCGTCTCCTTTAATCGTGGGGGCGATTCTAGGGGGTTGTCCGTGTTGACTCCAGCTATCAAGTCCATAGGTGATCGGCGGCTAGATGCAAACCCTGTGGGAGCGAGCCTGCTCGCGAATGCGGTGTATCAGTTACCGATGATGCCGATTGACACTCCGCATTCGCGAGCAGGCTGAACTGGTCCAGTAATTTTGGACATTTTTTTCGGTTCTCACGCCGCCAGCTTTTCCGCTGCTACAGGTGAGTGGTAACCGTTGTAACTGTGGCGCCTGACATTGTTGTAGCGCGTCACATAGCGGTTTATATCAACTCGGGCTTCGTGTTCCGAGTTGTAGCCGTCTTCAGGCACCCATTCGGACTTCAAACTTCCAAAAAAACGCTCCATCGGGGCGTTATCCCAGCATTGGCCTTTTCGACTCATGCTTTGCCTAAGCTCGTGCGCCATCAGTTCGTCCCTGAATTTATGGCTGGTGTACTGACATCCCTGGTCAGAATGGAACAGTACGCCTTTGGGTTGCCCTCTCAATTCGACGGCCATTCGCAGTGATTCGCGTGCCAGCGTCGCGTCGGCGACCAGTGAAAACGACCAGCCCACCACTCGTCGCGCAAATAGATCCAGAACGACTGAGAAGTAGAGCCAGCGCTTGCCCAGCTGGATATAGGTGATATCCGCGCACCAAACCTTATTGATATCAGCTACGTAAAACTCACGCTCCAGCTCATGCTCAGCCACCAGCGACTCAACGCCCGATGACTTGTACTTGTGAGGTCTGCGCTGACGGCTAGCGATCCCAGCTTCCTTCATCAAACCGCGGGCCATGTAGCGGCCCACCTGATGGCCGTCACCCCGCAGGTCTTCGGAGAGGGTTCGTGCACCTGCCGAGCCTCTTGATGCCTTGTGGTATTTAATCAAAACAACCTTGAGCGCTTCGCGCTTCGGGTTGGTTTTACCTTGGCGCTGACGCCAGGCGTAATAGCTGCTGCGGTTGACTTCAAACACGCGGCAGCAGTCTGTAATGCCGTACTGCTCGCCCAGCTCACTGATCAGAGGGAATGATCTTTGGAGTCCAAAAGCAGGAGAGCACTGGCCTTTTTTAGGATTTCGATATCCCGGTCTTTCTGCCTCAGCAGGGCTTTGAGTTCCTGGATTTGCTTCTGGTCGGCGGTGATCGCCTTGGTACCCACAAGCGTCGATCCGGCGCGCTCTTTTCGCACCTGATCGACCCAGCGGCGCAAAGCTGTTGGGCCGATATCCAAGCTGGCACAGATCTCGGGAATCGGCTGATCCTCATCGAGCACCATGCTTGCAGCTTTGAGTTTGAACTCACTGGAATAGGATTTTCGCATCATCATGCACACCTCAGATTTGGGCGCCATCATAGCGCCCTATTGATGTGTCCAAATTCATTAGGCCAGATCAGGCTCGCTCCCACAGGAGTTCGGCGGTGCTGCAGGAATGTGGTGACGATCAGCTATAGTGCCGCGCGGGTTTTGTTATGGAGACATCCCATTGCGTATCGTTTTTCTATTCTCGGCCTGGCTGTTGAGCTTCGGTGCCATGGCGGCGCCGGGCGATGTGGCGACGCTTGATCGCAGCACCTGGCCTGAACAGCTCAACAGCCCGACCCTGTTTGATGTGGCGTCACGAGCCGAGATACTCATGTTCGCTCACGTCCTATTGGCCAGCGAATCCCTGGATGAAGTGAGCCTGGCCCAGCGCCTGGGGTTGCGCACGGTCAACCTGGAATCGATCAACAACCTGCGCCAGCGCATGTGGCAGCGGCTGCTGACCAACTACAACTACGCCCAGCAGAGCTGCGATCAGGATGCTTCCTTCTGTTTCCTGGTCGAGGACATGGACACCCTGCGCCAGCAAGCCGCCAAGTTTCAGGTCAGCGATGAGAGCTACTACATAAAGTGGGCCGAGCCAAGCCGACTGTTCCACGCCCATTACCTGGACGAGCAATTACGCAAGGCAGCGCTGTTTCCGCAAACCAGCAGCGAAGTCGATCGTTTTGGCGACTATGAGCGCAACGGCGATAAGATGCATGACCGGCTGTTTTTGCTGACCTTCGACAGTGCCGCCAATACCGCTCCGGATAACACCGCCTGGGCCACGGAATACCTGCGCAAGTCGAACATGAGTGGCACGTTCTTCGTCCTCGGCAAGGACATCCAGGCCCGTCTGGCCGATCGTTCGGTAGCCAGCCTGCAAGCGACGTACTCGAAGCAGTGCATTGGCGCGCAAGGCTGGGAATTTCGCTCCCACAGCCACTGGCAGGACTGGCAGGATTCGGTGCGGCGCAGCGTCGAACTGGTCAAAAGCAAACTGCCGGAAAACTACGTACCGCTGTTTCGCCCTCCCGAGGGCCAGCGTCGCTCGGATGCCGAAGGCTTCTTTAAAGCTCAGGGTTTGCAGGTGGCCCTGTGGGGCATCGATGCCCAGGACGGCGCCGGCAAACTCAAGGGCAACCCGAGCGCACAACGCGTGTTGACCCTGATGCTGCTGTGGCGGCACGGAGTGATCAATTTCAATGTGAAGCAGGATGCGGTGAAAACAGCGATGCCCTGGCTCATCGCGCAAACGGCACAAAGCGGGATCGGTTGGGAGGATTGTCAGGACGCGTTTCGCTGAAACCGTCAAAAGCCCGCAATCATTGGGGCAGAGGGCGGGGCGGGGTAAATTTCGAGAAGATTTCGGTGCAGGCGGACTTCCGACTTTAACGGGGTGATGGCAATCCGCCTAGTGCTATTGGTCACTCTGAAAAATAAACTTCAAAAAAACGTCAAAGTACTTTTTTCTGTCACAGGTTTTGGAGTATTACGAAGACAGACCGCCGAAACCTGCAACACAGGTGGCGTCTTCCAAGACCCAGCTATGGATGCAGTTCACTTGAGTCCCAACAGGTGAATTCGGTGGCCACTTCGAGGCGCAGCACTGTCACGGTATTGCGTCGACTGGCTCCCACAAAGGTGACCGAGTATGGATGATCACGGACGTAGTTCTTCCTCCAACCAGCCAATCCTTTATGTACTCGATACCAACGTATTGATTCACGATCCAAACGCCCTGCTTAACTTCGAAGAACACCACGTCGCCATCCCGATGACCGTGCTTGAGGAGCTCGACAAGCTCAAGAGCGGGCATCACAGTGTGGCTGCAGAATGCCGTCAGGCAATTCGCCTGATCGACAAGACCTTGGGCGATGCCAGCCCCGAAGATGTCGAACTCGGTGTGCCAATCCAGCGCGGCAAGAGTGGGCCCAAGGGTTTGCTGTCAATTTTGATGAGCAAACGTGCCGAGCCAAACATCATTCTGCCCGAGCACTTGAACGACAACATCATCATCAACCAGTTGATCGACCTGCACGCGCGCGAACCAAAACTGCCCGTGGTGCTGGTCACCAAAGACATCAACATGCGGCTCAAGGCCCGGGCGTGCGGGATCGCGGCCGAGGACTACAGCACCGACCAACTGGTCGATGACGTGTCGCTGCTGCCCAACGGTTATCACAACATGACCGGCTCCTTCTGGGATCGTGTGAGGAATGTCGACACCCGTCAGGATCATGGCCGCACCTGGCACCAAGTGCAGTTGATCGACAACCTGCCAGCGGTGCACATCAACGAGTTCATCATCGACGAACAGGGTTTTGTCGGCTGGATCAAGGAGATCGAGGAAGACAAGCTGTTGATTCTCGACCTGCATCAGGAACCCCTGTTGCACCAGGAAGCCTGGGGCCTGAAACCGCGTGACATCTATCAAAGCCTGGCGCTGTACGCCTTGCTCGACCCGGATATCCACCTGGTCAACCTGACCGGGGCAGCAGGTTCGGGTAAAACCATCCTCGCACTGGCGGCGGCGATCGAGCAGACCATGGTCAGCAAACGCTATCGCCGGATCATCGCGACCCGTAGCGTGCAGGGCCTGGACCAGGAGATCGGTTTCCTGCCCGGCACTGAAGCGGAAAAAATGGAGCCTTGGCTGGGCGCCATCACCGACAACCTCGAAGCCTTGCACATGGATGACGAAAACACCCATGGCAGCGTCGATTACATCCTCAGCAAAGTGCCGTTGCAGTTCAAATCCCTCAACTACATCCGAGGCCGCAGCTTTCAGCAGAGTCTGATCCTGATCGATGAATGCCAGAACCTCACGCCGCACCAGATGAAAACCATCATCACCCGTGCCGGCGCCGGTTCCAAAGTGGTGTGCCTGGGTAACCTGGCGCAGATCGACACCCCTTACCTGTCCGCGACCAGCTCCGGGCTGACATACCTGACAGAACGCTTCAAGGATTTCCCCAACGGTGTACACATCACCCTGCAAGGGGTGCCACGTTCGATTCTGGCCGAATACGCCGAATCGCATTTGTAACCTCCACCGAAACCGGGCGACCTCAAAGTCGCCCGGTTTTTTATGCCCCACACATAACCCTGTGGGAGCGAGCTTGCTCGCGATGGCGGCGTGTCAGTCACTATCATCACTCAATGGCAGACCGCTATCGCGAGCAAGCTGATCTGGCCTAATGAATTTGGACACATCAATAGGGCGCTATGATGGCGCCCAAATCTGAGGTGTGCATGATGATGCGAAAATCCTATTCCAGTGAGTTCAAACTCAAAGCTGCAAGCATGGTGCTCGATGAGGATCAGCCGATTCCCGAGATCTGTGCCAGCTTGGATATCGGCCCAACAGCTTTGCGCCGCTGGGTCGAGCAGGTGCGAAAAGAGCGCGCCGGATCGACGCTTGTGGGTACCAAGGCGATCACCGCCGACCAGAAGCAAATCCAGGAACTCAAAGCCCTGCTGAGGCAGAAAGACCGGGATATCGAAATCCTAAAAAAGGCCAGTGCTCTCCTGCTTTTGGACTCCAAAGATCATTCCCTCTGATCAGTGAGCTGGGCGAGCAGTACGGCATTACAGACTGCTGCCGCGTGTTTGAAGTCAACCGCAGCAGCTATTACGCCTGGCGCCAGCGCCAAGGTAAAACCAACCCGAAGCGCGAAGCGCTCAAGGTTGTTTTGATTAAATACCACAAGGCATCAAGAGGCTCGGCAGGTGCACGAACCCTCTCCGAAGATCTGCGGGGTGACGGCCATCAGGTGGGCCGCTACATGGCCCGCGGTTTGATGAAGGAAGCTGGGATCGCTAGCCGTCAGCGCAGACCTCACAAGTACAAGTCATCGGGCGTTGAGTCGCTGGTGGCTGAGCATGAGCTGGAGCGTGAGTTTTACGTAGCTGATATCAATAAGGTTTGGTGCGCGGATATCACCTATATCCAGCTGGGCAAGCGCTGGCTCTACTTCTCAGTCGTTCTGGATCTATTTGCGCGACGAGTGGTGGGCTGGTCGTTTTCACTGGTCGCCGACGCGACGCTGGCACGCGAATCACTGCGAATGGCCGTCGAATTGAGAGGGCAACCCAAAGGCGTACTGTTCCATTCTGACCAGGGATGTCAGTACACCAGCCATAAATTCAGGGACGAACTGATGGCGCACGAGCTTAGGCAAAGCATGAGTCGAAAAGGCCAATGCTGGGATAACGCCCCGATGGAGCGTTTTTTTGGAAGTTTGAAGTCCGAATGGGTGCCTGAAGACGGCTACAACTCGGAACACGAAGCCCGAGTTGATATAAACCGCTATGTGACGCGCTACAACAATGTCAGGCGCCACAGTTACAACGGTTACCACTCACCTGTAGCAGCGGAAAAGCTGGCGGCGTGAGAACCGAAAAAAATGTCCAAAATTACTGGACCAGTTCAAGCTCGCTCCCACAGGGGATATGTGGTGATCCGTTAATCAAACGTGCGGAATTTTGACCCGCAGGTTTACAATCGGTGCTCCTGATCAGGAGTATCCCTGTGCTGACTCATCTCGATTCCCAAGGTCGCGCCAATATGGTCGACGTCACTGAAAAAGCCGTGACGTTCCGTGAAGCAACGGCCCAAGCGCTGGTGCGCATGCTGCCCGAAACCCTGCAGATGATCGTCAGCGGCGGTCACCCCAAGGGTGATGTGTTCGCCGTGGCGCGTATCGCCGGCATTCAGGCCGCGAAGAAAACCAGCGATCTGATCCCTCTGTGCCATCCGCTGCTGCTCACCGGCGTCAAGGTCGAACTCAGCGCCGAAGGCGACGACACCGTGCGCATCGTCGCGCGCTGCAAATTGTCCGGGCAGACCGGCGTAGAGATGGAAGCCCTGACCGCCGCCAGCGTCGCGGCGCTGACTATCTACGATATGTGCAAAGCCGTGGATCGCGGCATGACCATCGAAAGCGTCCGGCTGCTGGAGAAACTCGGTGGCAAGAGCGGGCATTTCCAGGCGGACCAGCCATGAACGTCACCGTAAAATTTTTTGCCCGTTACCGTGAAGCGCTCGGCGTGGACTCGGTGAAGGTCGAAGGCAACTTCGCCACCGTCGACGATGTGCGCGCGCTGCTTGCCCAGCGAGACGGTGCCGATGTGCTGAGCGAACAGAACCTGATGTGCGCCCGCAACGAAGACCTGTGCCAGCTCGATGAGCCGGTGAGCGATGGTGATGAAGTGGCATTTTTCCCGACTGTCACCGGAGGCTGAGCCATGGCGATTCGCGTGCAATCCACGGCGTTCGATCCGGGTGCTGAAGTCAATGCCATGCACGCCGCCAATGTGGGCGTTGGTGCGGTGGTGAGTTTTGTCGGCTATGTTCGCGACTTCAATGACGGACTCGACGTCGCCGGGATGTTCCTTGAGCACTACCCGGGCATGACCGAAAAAGCCCTCGCCAAGATCGCCACAGAGGCCGAGCAGCGCTGGCCGCTGCTCAAACTTGAAGTGCTGCATCGCATCGGCGCCCTGGAACCGGGTGAACCGATCGTCTTCGTCGGCGCCGCCAGCGCCCACCGCCAGGCCGCGTTCGATGCCTGCGCCTTTGTCATGGACTACCTGAAAACCCGCGCACCGTTCTGGAAGAAAGAGCACACCCCTGATGGGGCGCGTTGGGTTGAAGGGCGTGACAGCGATCATGCGGCGGCGGATCGCTGGAAGTAGTAATTCCTGCGGTGTCTGCAATTACGCCTTCGCGAGCAGGCTCGCTCCCACAGTTGATCTTCAGGCACACAAAATGTGTGTACGACAAAGACCCCCTGTGGGAGCGAGCCTGCTCGCGAAGAGGCCATCAGCAACACCTGAAATCCCAATGACCCACCGCCCGACCACCGGCAGGCACATCTTAATTTGCCCCGATTGACGGCTTATACATAAAAGTCCAGTATGGAATTATAAGTACAAAAAAGCGCTTCCCCGTTTCTGCTCTTTCTTCTGTCTTGCCAAACCAACAACAACCCGCGAGAGAACGAACATGAAGAAATTCCCCCTCATCACCGGTCTGGCTCTGAGCCTGTTGGCGTGCAGCAGCCTGTTCGCCGCCGATAAAACCCTGCGCATCGGCATCGAAGCGGCTTATCCACCGTTCGCGTCCAAAACCGATAAAGGTGAGATTGTCGGGTTCGACTACGACATCGGCAATGCCCTGTGCGCGCAGATGAAGGTCAAGTGCGTTTGGGTCGAAGGTGAGTTCGACGGCCTGATTCCTTCCCTTAAAGTGAAGAAAATCGACATGGCGCTGTCGTCCATGACCATCAACGAAGACCGTAAGAAATCCGTGGATTTCACCCACAAGTATTACTTCACCTCATCGCGTCTGGTGATGAAGGACGGAGCGGTCGTGGATGACCAGTACGCCAGCCTCAAGGGCAAGACGGTTGGCGTGCAGCGCGCAACCACCACTGACCGTTACGCCACTGAGGTTTTCGAGCCGAAGGGTATCAACGTCAAGCGTTACGGCAACAACGAAGAAATCTACATGGATCTGGCTGCCGGACGCCTCGATGCCATTTTTGCCGACACCATCCCGCTGAATGACTTCCTGATGATGCCGCGTGGCAAGGGTTATGCCTTTGTCGGGCCAGAGCTCAAGGATCCGAAATACGTGGGCGAGGGCGCCGGGATTGCGGTGCGCAAGGGCAACACGGAGTTGGTCTCCGAGCTGAACACGGCCATCGACGGCATTCGCGCCAGTGGCGAATACCTGAAGATTTCAGAGAAGTACTTCAAGTCTGATATCTACGGCGACTGATCAATCGCTAGCAGGGGCTTTCTCATGAAAGCCTCTGCGCAGTTCCGATTCCTGAAAAACGCTTGAAAGTTAATCCCTTCTTAACCGGCTTGTCGTCTATTCCCCGATACCCCGCTGTGCGCGCCAGACTCTCAAAGGTCAGGGCCAGCGTGTAGACTTCTGGGCAATCGATATTTAGAAGGGAAACGCAATGAGCGAGGAAACGATGCGGTTGGGCCGTGAACGGCGCTATCTGGTGTTGCTGGGCATCATCTGCCTGGGGCTGATCGGTGGTGCGCTGTACATGCAAATTGTTCTGGGCGAGGCGCCATGCCCGCTGTGCATACTGCAACGTTATGCGTTGCTGCTGATCGCGCTCTTCGCGTTCATCGGCGCGGCCATGCGCACCCGCCGCAGCATCACAGTATTTGAAACCCTGGTGGTGATCTGCGCCCTTGCAGGCGTCGGAGTGGCCGGGCATCACGTCTATACCCAGTTCTATCCGGCGGTCAGCTGCGGCATCGATGTACTGCAACCGATAGTCGACGGTTTGCCACTGGCGAAGATCTTCCCGCTGGGCTTCCAGGTCGACGGCTTCTGCTCCACGCCGTACCCGCCGATCCTCGGTCTGTCGCTTGCACAGTGGGCGCTGCTAGCCTTTGTGCTGGTCGTGGTGCTGGTGCCGCTGCTCACTTCGCGTAACCGCAAAACCCAACGCTGAAGTCATCCGCCGCAATCGCTGCCACGCAAAAAAACGCCCCGGCCCTCGTTGAGGGGGCCGGGGCGTTTTGCATTTCAGGGCACAGGTGAAATGACCTTGATGCGCGACAAGTATGGGGGCGACACGTGTGCGACATGTTGTCACATCGGGAGTGTCGCAAGGCATTTCAAGGCGCCGAATTGGTACATGGCTACGCAACAAAATTGGCCTGTTTTAGCGTCCGGCAACCTCAGTCTCAAAAATCCGGAACAGGCAGTTTTAACAGGCCCTGGCGAATTGCCGAAGCCCTTGTCACATGGGGGCTTTGGCAGGGTCGAAGGAGGGCGCAGAGCCTTCGATACTGTCTGAACTGCCTGAGGTAGACCTACAATTTTTGGTGTTTTTGTTGAGAATTAATTTCGATACCATGGCGCGCTTTTGCAAATACCGTTAATGATTGTTGCTGGAATGGATAAAAATTATTTCGGGATGAGACATGGTTTATAAAACGTTACATATCTACAATCGCCCGCACTGAAATCCCGGCACTGCTCACCCTTACTCAGGTGCATGAGCAGAAATAGGGCGTCGAGAGGCCAATTGGCTTCATGCGGCTCCCAGGTGTCGGTGCCTTCCAACTATCCGCACCAAATGGAATTGGTCTGTAACAAGGCCTTTGACCACGAATTCGAATAAGAACGCAACGCTGGCCCAGGATTTGTCGAACAGCGTCTGACGCGCGACGGGCAGCCACTTATTCAATCCAAGAAAAATGCCAACCCTTGGCAGGGTGAAGTGTTGGCGATCAAAACCCAACTGCATTGCGCAAGCTGCTTTAGAGGTCGTGAGATGAGTAAAAACAGGTACCCCAGACTACTAGGCTTATTGCCGCTGATCGGCACGTTGTTGCTGTCAGGCTGCAACATGACCTTGCTCGATCCCAAGGGCCAGGTCGGCCTGGACGAGCGAAACCTGATCATCACCGCAACGCTGCTGATGCTGTTGGTCGTGGTTCCGGTCATCGTCATGACCTTCCTGTTCGCCTGGAAATACCGCGCGTCCAACACCGACGCTGTCTACACGCCGAAATGGTCGCACTCCACCAAGATTGAAATCGCGGTGTGGGCTGTTCCAGTGCTGATCATCATTGCTCTGGGTTATGTCACCTACAAGTCGACCCACGCGCTGGATCCCTACAAGCCGCTGGAATCCGACGTCAAGCCGATCACCATTGAAGTCGTCGCGCTGGACTGGAAGTGGATGTTCATCTATCCGGAGCAAGGCATCGCCACCGTCAACAAGATCGTGTTCCCGGCGCACACGCCGATCAACTTCAAGGTGACTTCGGACTCCGTGATGAACTCGTTCTTCATCCCGGCCCTGGGCGGCCAGATCTACGCGATGGCCGGCATGCAGACCAAACTGCACCTGATCGCCAACCAGAACGCTGAAATGGACGGTATCTCCGCCAACTACAGCGGCGCGGGTTTCACCGGTATGAAGTTCAAAGCTATCGCCACCTCTCAGGAAGATTTCGACGCCTGGGTCAGCGAAGTCAAAAAGGCACCTAAACAGCTTGAAAAAGCTGAATACGAAGCCCTTTCCAAGCCAAGCCAGAACAACCCAGTCGAGCTCTACTCCTCGGTCACGCCAAACCTGTTCCAGATCATCGTCGACAAGTACGAAGGCATGAAACCGGGCAAGCCGATGCACCACGAGAAGAAAGAGCACGAAATGGCCGCCATGGAAGGGATGGACATGAGTTCGCATTCAGCTGCCGGGGCAGAGGAGTAAACGATGTTTGGTAAATTAAGTTGGGAAGCGGTCCCGTTCCACGAACCGATCGTGATGATAACCATCGCCATGATCGCGCTCGGTGGCCTGGCGCTGTTCGCTGCAATCACCTATTTCAAGAAGTGGACCTACCTGTGGTCCGAGTGGCTGACCTCGGTCGACCACAAGAAAATCGGCGTGATGTACATCATCGTTGCCATGGTCATGCTGCTGCGCGGTTTTGCCGACGCCATCATGATGCGTACCCAGTTGGCCATGGCCACCGAGGGTTCGCCTGGCTACCTGCCGCCTGAACACTATGACCAGATCTTCACCGCTCACGGTGTGATCATGATCATCTTCATGGCGATGCCATTCTTCACCGGCCTGATGAACCTTGCAGTGCCGCTGCAGATCGGCGCGCGTGACGTTGCCTATCCGTTCCTGAACTCCCTGAGCTTCTGGCTGCTGGTTTCCGGCGTGGTGCTGATCAACCTGTCCCTGGGCGTCGGCGAATTCGCCAAGACCGGTTGGGTTGCCTATCCGCCGCTGTCTGGCCTGCAATACAGCCCGGGCGTGGGGATGGATTACTACATCTGGGCGCTACAGCTATCCGGGTTGGGTACGACGCTGACGGGGGTCAACTTCCTGGCCACCGTGCTGAAAATGCGTACCCCGGGCATGAAGCTGATGGACATGCCGATCTTCACCTGGACCTGCACCTGGGCCAACGTCCTGATCGTGGCCTCGTTCCCGATCCTGACCGCTACCCTGGCACTGCTGACGCTTGACCGTTACATGGATTTCCACATTTTCACCAATGAACTTGGTGGCAATCCGATGATGTACGTCAACCTGTTCTGGGCCTGGGGTCACCCCGAGGTTTACATCCTGATTCTGCCGGCGTTCGGGATCTTCTCCGAAGTCATCTCGACCTTCACCGGCAAGCGTCTGTTCGGCCACCACTCGATGGTCTACGCCAGCGGCGCGATCTCGATCCTGGGCTTCATGGTCTGGCTGCACCACTTCTTCACCATGGGTTCGGGTGCCAGCGTCAACGCCTTCTTCGGTCTGGCGACGATGCTGATTTCGATCCCGACGGGGGTGAAGCTATTCAATTGGCTGTTCACCATTTACCAAGGGCGTCTGCGTTTCACTAGCCAGGTTCTGTGGACCCTGGGCTTCATGGTGACCTTCGCCATCGGCGGCATGACCGGCGTACTGCTGGCCATTCCGGGTGCGGACTTCGTCCTGCACAACAGCCTGTTCGTGATCGCTCACTTCCACAACGTGATCATCGGCGGCGCGGTATTCGGCTACATCGCAGGCTTCGGCTTCTACTTCCCTAAAGCGTTCGGCTTCAAGCTGCACGAAGGTTGGGGCAAGGCAGCGTTCTGGTTCTGGATCTCGGGCTTCTTCGTCGCGTTCATGCCGCTCTATGCACTGGGTTTCATGGGCATGACCCGTCGTCTGAACGCCACCACCAACCCTGAGTGGGTGCCGTACCTGTACGTCGCCATGTTCGGTGCGGTGATGATCGCGGTCGGTATCGCCTGCCAGCTGATTCAGCTGTATGTCAGCGTGCGTGATCGCAACAAGCCGGAAAATATGTGCGAACACGGCGACCCGTGGAATGCACACACGCTGGAATGGTCGACCTCGTCGCCACCACCGTTCTACAACTTTGCCGTGCTGCCAAAAGCGGAAACCATCGATCCGTTCACTGAAGCCAAGGAAAACGGTACCGCGTACAAGGCTCCGGCCAAGTACGAACCGATCCACATGCCAAACAACACCGCGACCGGTGTGGTCATGGGTGCTCTGTTGACCGTGTTCGGTTTCGCGATGATCTGGCACATCTGGTGGTTGGCCATCGTTGGTCTGGTCGGCACCGTGGTGTATTTCGTGATCCATGCTGCCCGCGATGATCAGGGCTATATGGTGCCGGTCGACGTGATCGAGCGCATCGAAGCCGAGCAGCACAAGCGTCTGGTAGCGGCCGGGAAAGTTCCAGCCACCGCCACCCGTGTTGAAACCTCGTTGGAACAGGCTTAAACCATGTCGAACTTAGTGACCACTGCTGGACACGCCCATGGCACGGACCATGGGCACGACGACCATCACCACGACTCGGGCGAGATGACCGTATTCGGTTTCTGGCTCTACCTGATGACCGACTGCATTCTGTTTGCGTCGATCTTCGCGGCGTACGCGGTACTGGTTAACAACGTAGCAGGTGGCCCGTCGGGCCACGACATCTTCGAACTGCCGTATGTACTGGGCGAAACCGCTCTGCTGCTGTTCAGTTCGATCACCTACGGCTTCGCCATGCTGGCGTTGTTCAAGGGCAAGAAGAACCAGGTGCTGGGCTGGCTGGGCATGACCTTCCTGTTCGGCGCCGGCTTCATCGGCATGGAAATCAACGAGTTTCACGTACTGATTTCCGAGGGCTTCGGTCCTAGCCGCAGCGGCTTCCTGTCCGGGTTCTTCACCCTGGTCGGCACCCACGGTCTGCACGTGACCAGCGGTCTGATCTGGATGGCGATCATGATGTACCAGGTGCAGAAAAACGGCCTGACGGCGACCAACAAGACCCGTCTGAGCTGCTTGAGCCTGTTCTGGCACTTCCTGGACGTGGTGTGGATCTGCGTATTCACCGTTGTTTATCTGATGGGGACTATGTAAATGGCTAACGCTCATTCCCACGGTAGCCACGACGCCGGCCACGGCAGCGTCAAGTCTTACGCTATCGGTTTCATTCTGTCGGTGATCCTGACGGTCATTCCTTTCGGCCTGGTGATGTACCCATCGCTGCCGAAAGCCCTGACCCTGTGGATCGTACTGGCCTTCGCAGTCATCCAGGTGCTCGTGCACCTGGTGTACTTCCTCCACCTGGACCGTTCGGCCGCGCAGCGTAACAACGTGATTGCGTTTGTTTTCGCCGCGATCGTGATTGTCCTGTTGGTAGGCCTGTCGCTGTGGATCATGTTCAGCATCCACTCCAACATGATGGCGCACTGAGGAAAGTCCGGATGTCCTTTAAGCACTTTATCCAAATCACCAAACCGGGGATCATTTTCGGTAACGTGCTTTCTGTGGCGGGCGGATTTTTCCTGGCCTCGAAAGGGCATGTCGATCTGGCCATTTTCCTGGCCGCCATGATCGGCACGTCGCTGGTGGTGGCTTCCGGTTGCGTGTTCAACAACTGCATCGACCGCGACATCGACCTGAAGATGGAACGCACCAAAAACCGGGCGCTGGTCCAGGGCTTGATCTCCCTGAAACTGGCCCTGGCGTTTGCGACCGTCCTGGGTGTTTTCGGCGTTGCGCTGTTGTACAAAGTGGCCAACCCGTTGGCCGCGTTGTTCGCGGTGATCGGCTTTGTCATCTACGTCGGCTTCTACAGCCTGTACCTCAAGCGCAAGTCGGTTCACGGCACGCTGGTGGGCAGTCTGTCGGGCGCCATGCCGCCGGTGATTGGCTACGTGGCTGTGACGAACAGCTTCGACATGGCCGCACTGACGTTGCTGGTGATGTTCAGCCTGTGGCAGATGCCGCATTCCTACGCCATCGCGATCTTCCGCTTCAACGATTACCTGGCCGCATCGATTCCGGTGTTGCCGGTGAAGCGCGGGATTCAAGTGGCCAAGAAGCACATCCTGCTCTACATCCTGGCGTTCCTCGTGGCGACCTTGATGCTGACCTTCAGCGGCTACGCCGGCATGAGCTACCTCGCCGTCGCCGCGGCCATGGGCATGTACTGGTTGTACATGGCCTGGACCGGCTACAAGGCAGTGGATGACACGGTCTGGGCACGCAAGCTGTTCGTGTTCTCGATCTTCACCATTACCGCGTTGAGCGTGATGATGTCGCTGGACTTTAAAGTGCCGAGTGAGCTGTTGCTGACGTACGCGCCTTAAGATTCAGAGGCTGCATTGAAAAGCCCCGCCTTCGAGAGAAGAGCGGGGCTTTTTATTGGGGCATCGGTCTTGGTCGTGGTGCTGGAACGGTACACGTAATGCCCCGAGCCCTGGCGTGAAACCACCAGACCCTTGGCCCGCAGCGGTCCAACGCATCCACCACCGTGGACTTGCCCACGTTCATCAAGTCGGAAAGTTCGCGGATTGGCGGCAGTTTGGCCCCGTGAGGCGGCCCGCCCTGGCTGATCGCCACCGACAATTGGTCGACGATCTGCTGGACCAGCACCTATCACGCTAACCAACCACTATTCCGCATCAACGGCGGCGTCCCGGTTATTCAAGCCCTCTCCCACGCCTTTGATCTGCTCGAAGTCCCGCGCTTGAACAAAAAAGCCCCGCATTTCTTTCGAAGGCGGGGCATTCAGGTGTTCGCTCGTCAGTTCAATCGTTTTCGAATTTAAGGGGCATCAATTTGATCCAAGCTGATTTTCATAGGCCAGCCCCCGAGTCGAGATCTTTGGGCTAATCTGTCAAAAAAACGGATCCAATTTTTGATCGGGGAGGAGAGATGACTGAACACATGACCTGCGATGAACGATTCATCGCACTGGCAAAAGAGCTTGGCTACGATATCTACGGCGAGAATACGGCCGGCGGGCATTACTCGCTGTTGGTGCGGCATCACGATGAGCTTTACATCAGCGGTCTGGTGCCGCGGATGAATGGTGAAATTCAGTATCCGGGCAGGGTAGGCCTGGATCTGACGCTGGCGGATGCACAGAGCGCTGCCAGCATCAGTGCGTTGCGCGGTTTGGCATTGATTGTTGATTCCATCGGTTCGCTGGACAAGATCAAGTCGCTATTGCGCGTCACGGTTTACATAAAGTCCACCGCGGATTTTGTCGATTTGAGCGAAGTGGCCAACGGTGCGTCGGACGTTTTCAGTCATGTACTGGGCGATGCCGGTAAACATACCCGAACCACGATCGGCGTTTATCAACTGCCGAAAGACGCAGCCATTGAAGTTGACATGATCGTGGCGATACGGCCATCAACGCTCTAACGATGAACCTGCAGGCAATAAAAAGGCCCGCGCTGAATCTCAGTGCGGACCTTTTCAGTCATCGATGGCGTGTGTTACTGCGCGGCGATGCTATAGCCATCGAACGCGGTTTGCTGCTGAAGCGCGGTGATGATGTTCTTGCGGTTAACCGCTTGTTCGGCCCCGGCATTGTCCAGGAAGGTCTCGCTTTCCAGCTCCGCTTCTTCGCCTTCGCCGACGAAGGTAAAGCCCAGGAACTCCAGCGCTTCACGGTCAACGTTCAGACGCGAACGCGGGGTGCGTAGCGGCAGCGTGACGCTGATGCCGTCTTTGCTGATGGTGAACACTTCGACATCTTTTTTGGCGCGAGCCGCTTTGCTTTTGCCACTGCTTGGGTTGCTGATGGCCTGGTGGGTCTGGTTCAGCACTTTCAGTGCGAGGCCATAGACCAATTCCTGAAATGCCGGGTCGTCCTTGAAACTGGAGAGAATCCGGCTGATCGGGAATTTGCTGCTCAAGTCTTCCAAGGCTGCAATGTCGGCAGCCTCGGCGTCCTTGAGCTGCTTGAGTTCGCCCATCAATTCGTAGGCTTTATCGTCGTCGAAGCTGTCGTGAGCCTGGCGAATCGCGGCGCGCAGCTCGCGGATCTGGTCGCTTTCCCGGGTGGACTGGAAAGCGTCCAGGATCATCTCGCTGATGGTCTTGGCCTGGGGCACGTGCTGTGAAAGATTGATGGAGTTTTCGTATTCCGCTTTGGACGACAAGGTGACTACGGATTCAGCGGTATTGGAATCGGACATTGAAATTTCACTACTTCTTTTAACTTGGATTGAGGCGAGAAAGCACAGGGCCTTTTCAAGCCGCCTAATCTATTGGACCGAGGCGGCGTTGTCACGGATGAACAGGCGGCTGGTCATCATTTTTGGCACAGCGGCTTTTAACCGGCGGCTATCTGGGGGCGTTTTGCCTGAAGTGTCAGCAGCAGTCGACTATTTCCCCAGCGTATTCAGATTCATCGACCGAACCGCCAATTGCTCAGCCGTTTGCTGATCCACCGCCAACGAAAAGCGGAAGGTCGCGCCGCGGCCGGGAACGTCAATCAGCTGGATCTCGCGGCCATGCAATTGCAGGATCCGGTGCACGATCCGCAACCCCAGTCCGCCATCACGCCGTGCGCCGCCAATGTTGAACGGACGCAGGAACAGACCTTCGCGCAATTCGGCAGCGATGCCGGGGCCGGTGTCGCTGACGGTGACTTCGATAAAAGGTCCTTGAGGGCGCAGGCTGAGCTCGATTTCTCCTCCTTGCGGGGTGTGGCGCAGGGCGTTGTCGAACAGGTTGGTGAGCACCCGCTCGATCAATCCAAGGTCGGCGCAGGCCGCTGAAACATTGGGTGCGAAGGTGGCCTTCAGTTCGACCTGGCGCGCCTCGGCCGTCAGTTCGAATTTCTGGAAGATGTCCTGCACCAGATCGGTCAGCGAGAAACGCTCCAGCACCGGTTGCACGAAGCCATGTTCGAGGCGCACCAGCTCCAGCAGCGATTGCGCCAGACCACCCACCTTGCGGCTTTGATCCAGCGCGATGCCCAGGTAACGGCGGCGGTCGGCGGGTGACAAGGTGGCGTCCTTGAGCGACAAGGTTTCCAGGTAACCGTGCAGCGAGGCCAGAGGCGTGCGCAAGTCGTGGGAGATGTTGGCCACCAGTTCACGGCGTTCTTGATCCTGGCGGGTCAATGAGCGCCATTGCTCGCCGAGGCGTGCCTGCATCTGCCGGAAGGTGGCGTCGAGTATGGCAATTTCATCGTGGCTGGCGGCTTTTTCCACCGGGACGGATGCAGGCGGTGTTACCGGAGCGCCATCAATGTCGAACTGGCTGACGGTTTCGGTCAAACGGCGCAAAGGTCGGGTGATGAGGGCGAATGCCGTGAGACCGGCAATCAGGCACAGCAACGCCACCAGCCCGATGGACAACAGCGCGGTATTCAGGGCGGCGCTGGTGGCGCCGCGTTCGGCGAAGCGGTCGTGCTCTTCGCTCAGCAGCACCACATAGAGATAGCCCACCGGTTTTCCATTGACCTGCAATGGCGCGGCGCTGAACACTTTGCGGCCATCGACGCTGCGCGGATCGTCGCCGAGAACCGGCAGGGCATCGCCCTTGAGCAGACGCTGGATCGGCGCCAGATCGACCCGCTCCCGGCGTATCCGACCCTCCGGCGCAGCACTGCCGACAATCCGGCCCTCGGGGTCGAGCAGATAGACCTCGACACTGGGATTGACCAGCATCAGTTTGCTGAACAGGTCGCGCACGGCGTCGGGCATCAGGCCTTTGGTGTCCATCAGCACGGTGTCATGGGCGATGTGCCGGGCCAGATCCCGCGATAACCCTTGCACCACTTCCAGCTCATGCATCTTGTTGGACCGCACCTGCATCCATGCCGACGTGCCGCAGCACACCAGCAGCAACGCGGCGAACACCAGCGACAGGCGTTGAGTCAGGGTCAGTCTCACGGCTGCTCCTCCCTGGCCGCGAATTTGTAGCCTCGTCCCCACACCGTGAGGATGCGCGCCGGTTGCGCTGGATCGGCCTCGATCTTTGCCCGCAGGCGGTTGATGTGAGTGTTGACGGTGTGCTCGTAGCCTTCATGGCTGTAGCCCCAGACGGCGTTGAGCAGGTCCATGCGCGAGAACACTTTGCCAGGCTGACGGGCGAAGAAATACAACAGGTCGAACTCCCGTGGCGTGAGGTCGAGGCGGCGACCGTCAAGGGACACATCGCGCGTGATCGGGTCGATGGAGAGGCCGTCCGTGATCAGGCTGCCGGCGTCCATTTTCAGGTTGCGGGCCATGGCGTCGACCCGTCGCAACAGCGCTTTGACCCGGGCCACCAGTTCGAGCATGGAAAAGGGTTTGGCCAGGTAATCGTCGGCGCCGAGTTCGAGCCCGAGAATCCGGTGCACTTCGCTGGAGCGCGCACTGGTAATGATGATCGGTGTGTAGCGGGCCATGGCGCGGGCCCGGCGGCAGATTTCCAGGCCGTCGACACCGGGCAGCATCAGGTCGAGGATCAGAGCGTCCCAGCTTCCTTGCTGCAGCAGGCGCATGCCTTCATCGCCGTCGGCGCAGTGCACCACCTCGAACTGCTCATCACGTAGATGAAGGCAGATAAGGTCGGCGATATGCAGGTCGTCCTCGACCACGAGGACGCGTTTGGTCTGTTCCATCAAGCTCAATCCTTCGGCGCAATGAGCGCATTGTGCGGGTTTTCCGGGGCCTGAGTTATCACGAATTGTTTAACTTCTCGTGAGGATTTGGCGATCAACCCAAGCCTAGGCTGTGTTCCATGACAGGCACCTGGAATTTTCGGAGACGACCATGTTTTCACGGCGACAGTTTCTCTTAGCAAGCGGCGGGCTAGGCGCTGCAGCCCTGGTCATCGGTGTATTGCCAAAATTTGCCGCGCGTTCTGCACTGGTCAGTGATGCCAGCGCGGCGGAGGTGTTCGAGGTGACTCACAGCGACAGCGAATGGCGCGCCATGCTCAGCGCCGAGCAGTACGAAATCCTGCGCGAAGAGGGCACCGAACGGGCCTACAGCAGCCCGCTGAACAACGAGCACCGTGAAGGTACTTTTGCCTGTGCCGGTTGCGATCTGCCGCTGTTTTCTTCC
This sequence comes from Pseudomonas sp. LBUM1666, assembly GCF_059695775.1. Classification (NCBI taxonomy): domain Bacteria; kingdom Pseudomonadati; phylum Pseudomonadota; class Gammaproteobacteria; order Pseudomonadales; family Pseudomonadaceae; genus Pseudomonas; species Pseudomonas sp. LBUM1666. The sequence goes on from NZ_CP166789.1 coordinate 1,057,149, forward strand.
GCGACCAAGTTCGACAGCCGCACCGGTTGGCCGAGCTTCTGGGCACCACTGGACAAGGCTGTGGCCACTCGTCAGGACCGCTCCTTCGGGGTGCTGCGCGAAGAAGTCCACTGTCGGCGTTGTGGCGGTCATCTGGGCCATGTCTTCGACGATGGGCCCAAACCCACCGGCTTGCGTTACTGCATGAACGGCCTTGCGATGACTTTTGTGCCGCAGGCGACGACTTGATCCGCGGGTACTCCCTTTCATTCATTCAGGAATCAGCCTCATGAAAACCCTACTCACCTGGCGCCGCACCCTGTTGGGTTTGGCCGCTGCCGGTGTCATTGGCCAATGCCTGGCGTTCTCTTTCGGTGCGGCGGAAGACGCGGTCATCATTCCTCCACCCACCCTCGACGAAACCACCCAGGCCGACAGCGAAAGGGCGGTCTTTGCCGGCGGTTGCTTCTGGGGCGTCCAAGGCGTGTTCCAGCATGTCAAAGGGGTGAAGAAAGCGGTCTCCGGTTACGCCGGCGGTGCAGCCAACACCGCTCAGTACGAGCGGGTCAGCAGTGGCGATACCGGTCATGCGGAATCCGTCGAAGTTACCTTCGACCCCCGTCAGGTCAGCTACGGTACCTTGCTGCAAATCTACTTCTCGGTGGCTCACAACCCTACCGAACTCAACCGTCAGGGACCTGACCGCGGCACTCAGTATCGCTCGGCGCTTTTCCCGGAAAACAGTGAACAGCAACGTGTCGCTCAGGCCTACATCGCTCAGCTCGACGCCGCCCATTCATTCAACAAACCCATTGTCACCACGCTGGAAACCTACAACGGTTTCTACCCGGCGGAGGAGGAACATCAGGACTTTCTGACCGAGCACCCGACCTATCCCTACATCGTGATCAACGATCTACCGAAGGTCGCGCAGCTGAAAAAGCTTTATCCGGATCGGTATCAGGAGAAACCGGTGTTGGTGAAGGCGGGGATGTGAATGGCGGGTTGGCTATTTACGACGCGGGCGCTCCATCGTAATGGTCGACGTTTCAAAACCCAGGCTTGAAAAGAAATCCGAAGCGCCTTCCCGGCCTGCCCGCAGAACCCAGGTCATGTCGGTGTTCTCGCCCATGACATGCTCAACCAGCGCACGCCCGACACCTTCACGTCGATGCTGTCCACAGACAACGACCATCGACAGATAACCGTTTGATAGGCCGTCAGTGATACCTCGGGCAAAACCGATAATTTGGGAGCCCTTCATAGCAAGGGCTGTGCGTTGGGAGTTAGCGATCAACTGCGCAAAATGTTCAGCAGAACCTGTGCGGTGAGCCCATCCGTTTTGCCCCAGAAAAAGGCGTACGGACTCTACTTCCGAGGGCAGTACATCGCGAACATGCAAGGCATTGTTCATCCGGAAATCACATTCTTGCCCGCAATCTTCGACCGATACAGCGCCTGATCGGCCCTGGCCAGCAACCCGGTCTGTTGTTCTTCTTCAAAGCGCTGAACCACGCCAAAACTCATGGTCACTTGAAAGTCCCCCACTGGCAGCAGGCTTGCGAGGCCATGGCGGATACGTTCGGCGAGAGTCCGGGCGTCGGCGAGTGGTGTATTGGGAAGGATCAGGATGAACTCGTCGCCACCCCAACGCGCGAGCAGATCGCCTTCACGTACGCAGTGCTTCACGCTATCGATCACTTGCACCAATGCCGTATCGCCCAGCGCGTGGCCATAGTGATCGTTGATGTTCTTGAAGTCGTCGATGTCCATGGCGATCAGCGACAGCGGTTGTCGAAAGCGTTGGGCGCGGTCGCATTCCTGGGGCAGGGCTTTTTCCAGGCGATAGCGGTTGGCGATCGATGTCAGTGCGTCGGTTTCCGCCAGTTTGCGGTTTTCTTCGAGTTGGATTTGCAGTTGCTGATTGACGCGAGACAACTCTCGGGTGCGTTCTTCAACAATCGCTTCAAGGGATTGGTTGCGCCGTTCAAGCGCTTCGTACAGACGCTTCTTGTCTTCGATGCTGCGGTGCGCGCCGACCATCCGCGCCACCGAGCCGTCGGCATTGCGTGCCAGTACGTAGCCACGGTCTTCGATCCAGGTATAGCTGCCATCCTGCATGCGGCAGCGATACTCTGCCTGATAGCCGGGGGCGCGCTGATTCAAGTAGTCATCGAACAGTGTCATGACCTGCTGGTAATCGTCGGGATGGATCACGTTTTCCCAGGTCAACACGTTGTTATCCAGGGAATGAGGCGGGTAGCCGAGCATCTCGTACCACCCGGGGTTGCGATAGACGAACCCGGTGTTGGCGTTCCAGTCCCAGATCCCATCGCTGACCAATTCCAGAATGGTGTGCAGCATGTCTTCGTTCAAATCCGACAGATTGAACTTCAACGGCTCGATATTCGACGCTTCACCCATCTCCGCACTCCCTGCCGCCCTGATATCTAAGTGACCCGCCTGTCGAGGAGATTAGTCGATGGCGTATTGAGCCGGCTAGTGCTTGCCCCATCTCTGCAAGGCAAAGTCGACGAAACTACGCAGTTTTGGCAAACGGTAGCGATCCTGGGCATACATCAGGTTCATCGGTCGGCTCGGCGGCAAGTAATTCTTCATCAATGCCACCAGTTTTCCGTCCTTGAGATCTTGCTCCATCAACGCATCAGGCAACACCACGATGCCCATACCGGTTCGCGCCGCTTGATGCAGTCCTGCCGAACTGTTGATCAACATCGGTCCATTGACCGCTACCGCCACTTCGCCCTCGGGACCGGTCAGGCGCCAATGTTTTTCCACCGACTGCCAGTCATCCCCGGCCGGATAGGCAAATGACAGACAGTCGTGGTGTTGCAGATCATCAGGTTTCTGCGGTGTGCCTTTGCGCGCCAGGTACTTCGGTGATGCGCACATGGTCAGGCTGTAGTCGAGGAGTGGACGGGCGATCAGGTGGGTCTCCTCGGTATTGCCCAGGCGAAACGCCACGTCGAAACCGTTTTCGAGCAGGTCCGGACGGCGATTGGTGAGGACCACATCCAATTTGACGCGTGGACACAGCAGGGCGAATTCACTCAGGGCCGGTGCCAGTTTTTCGGTACCGAACGTCAGCGGCGCGGTGATGCGCAAGGTGCCACTCGGCTCGTCGAGGGCCTGCTCGGCCAATCGTTCGGAATCGGCCACCAGCCCCAGCACTTCGAGGCAACGCTGGTAATAAGCGGTGCCGAATTCCGTTAACCGCTGGCGTCGCGTCGTACGGTTGAGCAGACGCACACCCAGGCGTTGCTCCAGTGCCCGCAGGTGATTGCCGACCATGGTCGTGGACATTTCGCACTGCAACGCGGCGGCAGTCATGCTGCCGGTTTCCACCACTTTGACGTAAACGGTCATTGCCTGGAACAGATCCATTATCAAGCTCAGCTTTAAAATTATTGAAGTGTTGCAGCGTTTATCTAGCTCAGGTGGCTAACCATACTGCAAAAACACCGACTATTGATGGAGCTTGATGTCATGACCGCCGCCTGCCTGATGACCACTTACCAACCCTTGGCCTTGAGTTTCATCAAGGGTCTGGGCACGCGCCTGTGGGATCAGGCCGGTCGTGAATACCTGGACGCGGTGGCGGGCGTGGCAGTGACCAATGTGGGCCACTCCCACCCCAGAATCGTCTCCGCCATCAGTGAACAGGCTGGCCTGTTGCTGCACACCTCCAATCTTTACAGCATCGATTGGCAGCAGCGGCTGGCGCAGAAACTGACGCGGTTGGCGGGCATGGAGCGGGCGTTCTTCAACAACTCCGGTGCCGAAGCCAACGAGACGGCGCTGAAACTCGCTCGGTTGTATGGCTGGAAAAAAGGCATCGAACAACCGCTGGTGGTGGTCATGGAGAACGCCTTTCACGGCCGCACCCTGGGCACCTTGTCCGCCAGTGATGGCCCGGCCGTGCGCCTGGGCTTCAATGAGTTGCCGGGGGACTTTGTCAAAGTGCCATTCGGCGACCTCAAGGCGCTGGACAAGGTGCAGCAAGCCCACGGCCCGCGCATCGTGGCGATCCTGATGGAGCCGATTCAGGGGGAAAGCGGTGTCCAAATGGCCCCGCCCGGTTACCTGAAAGCCATTCGCGAACTCTGCACTCGGCGCGCGTGGCTGCTGATGCTCGACGAAATCCAGACCGGTATCGGCCGCACCGGCCAGTGGTTTGCCTTTCAGCACGAAGGCATCGTTCCGGACGTCATGACCCTGGCCAAAGGCCTGGGCAACGGCATTCCCATCGGCGCCTGCCTGGCCCGGGGCAAAGCCGCCGACCTCTTCACCCCCGGCAGTCACGGCAGCACCTTCGGCGGCAATCCACTGGCCTGCCGCGTGGGTTGCACCGTGCTGGAGATCATCGAAGAACAAGAGCTGCTGGAAAACGCCAAACTTCAGGGCGAGCGCTTACTGGCCAGATTGCGCATTGAATTGGCGGACGACCCGAACGTATTGGCGATCCGTGGACAGGGTTTAATGATTGGCATCGAACTCAAACAGCCGATTCGCGACTTGACCCTGATCGCCGCGCGGGATCACGGCTTGCTGATCAACGTGACACGGGGCAAAACCATTCGCTTGCTGCCGCCGCTGACGATTGATGAGCGGGAAGTGGAGATGATTGTCAGAGGGGTTTGCCGGGCAGTGAACGCGGCCTGAGACTTAACTCAGTTGATCGTTCCCACGCGGAGCGTGGGAACGATCGACAGTGTGAGTTAGTTGGCTTGTAACACGGTGTTCGCGAATGTTGTGATTTCGGTTCGATCCCTGAGTATGAGTTTCGAACCGCTAAACCCTTCGAACAGACGCTGATGCGCGGCAAATCCACTGGAGTCTTCGCGTGTACGATAGCTGCCGGCCCAGTCGAGCAACGCAATCAACAACTCGTCATTCTTGTCCCGCTGCGCCTCTCGCTGACGAACATTGGCAACACATTCCTCATCTTCAACGCACAGCCAGATCAGTGCTGTCGCCCTGGGCAAGAGTTCGCTGATGATCCAGCCGTAAACGCCTTCGATCACCCAGCGTTCTTCATCTGCCGCGAGCCGTGCCATTCCCAGCGCTTCAGCGCGTGGGCGGGGGATGCTGTGTTCGTCGGACAACCAGTGAATCGAATCGAGTTCGACCCACGGCACTTGCAGGTGCTTGGCCAGTCGTTCGGCCAGCCAGCTTTTGCCGGAACCGGAGTTGCCGATGATCAGGGTTCGGGTGAGGTTCATGAGCGACACCGATCAAATGTGGGAACGATCAGCCTTCAGTCGTCATTCTCAGGCGCAACCATCCGCGTCTTCGGCGAACCGTTTGAGTTGTGCTGATAGATCTCCTGCGGCTGTCCTTTTTCATTAAAGAACACCTGCCCGATCCCCGCCGAATTCCACAGTCGTTCCCCCGCTTCAGCATGTTCCGGGACATGCGGAACAATGCGCATGCGTCGGCGTTTGGTCAGCCAGTTGAGCGGCGAGCGGGGCGAGTAGAGCCAGCGGTTGAGACGGTCGAACCACTCGAGCAGTGCGGGCGGGAACTCGTTTTTGATGCCGCTGCTGGTGATCTGCCAGATGCGCGGGCCGGCCTTGCGGTGTCGGATCAGTACTTCGTAGACGAAGGAATAATGCACATCGCCTGACAGCACCACGTAATTACCGGGTGTACGCGAGTGTCGGAAAATGTTTAGGATCACCTGGGCCGCACCGCGATGGGCCATCCAGTTTTCGGCGTCCACCAGCAGGGGATAACCGCACCAGCTGAAAACGCGCTGCACGGTTTCGATCAGTTTGACGCCGAAGATCGGCGCCGGCGAAACGATGATGGCCGAAGGGTGATCGAGCAGTTCCTGTTGCAGTTCGCTGAGGGCTTCCCAGTCCAGCAAACCCGAAGGCTGCTTGAGGTTCATCTCGCTGCGCCAGCGCCGGGTGCGGGTGTCGAGCACCACGATGGCCGGGCTCGTGGGCAGCACGTAATGCCAGTTCTGAAACGTCAGCAGCTCATCGATCAAGCCGTCCTGAACGTCGCTGTCGAGATAATGGTCCTGCCCTGTGGCACTCAATAAACGGTTTTTTTCCAGCACACCGTCGAATGCATCCGGGTTGTTGCCCCAGCCTTGGCACAGCATGTAAGCAATCAGTGCGTTGCCGATGATGCGCCTGGAGAATGGATGGCCGTAGGCCGTTTCCTCCCATTGCGCGGAAAGATTCCAGTCATCGGTAATATCGTGGTCGTCGAAAATCATCAGGCACGGCAGGTGCGCGAGTGCTCGGGCGACACCTCCAAGGCCGGCCTTGAAGCCATCGATGCGTGTTTGCTCAAGCGCATAACGCTCGCGTCTTTCAGGCGTCAGTGCCGGTGCTTGCGGGGCGATCAATGTCCAGGGTGTCGGCGACCAGACCAGCAGGTACATGGCCATGACTTCGGCGAACGTCACCAGGTGATTATCGGCACTGCTGCTGGTGAAAATCGGCTTACGCGCCCCACCGAAAAATCGCTCGCGCAGGGTTTCGTTGCTCTCCAGCGCCGGTAACAAATCCGCACGATGGTAGTAGCTGGCGGGGTGCTCGTAGAGTTTGGCGCTGTCGCTGACCACTGCGCCTTCGAGGTGCTCTTCGAACAGCCCAAGCCGCTTGATCAAGGCATGGATGGCTCGCAGCATCGGCCCCGCGACATCGTCGGCGTAAACCTGATCGCCACTCATCATCAACAGCGCCGGACGTTTGTGTGCGTCCGGCTCGGCCTCCAGCAAACGATCAACGCACAGCAAACCGTCCGGGGCTGGATGGTGAGGTTTGCGGCAAGAACCGTGCAGCAGATGATCGGCCCGTTTACGCAGGACGAAGTTTGGGCAACGGGCGTCTCCGTACAGCAAGTGCGGGGCCCAATCGGCGATGCCTGTGCCAGCGTCGTCAATCAGCAGGTCGTATTCGATTAACGTGTCGCAGGGCAGGGCGGTGTCCAGCGACACATCGATCAAATGAACAAAGGCCTGGGTGCCCACTGCAATGACCGTGCACTGACTCGCGTCGAGGTGGATAGCGTCGCGATCTTGCAGGCGCAACCTCAGCGACAATGCCCGCGACCCCACCAGCCACATCACCAGCCGCGTGGGCTCCAGACGCCGCAACAGCGGCCCGACCAGGACAGGTGGCAGGGATTGGTGATCGTCAGGCAGTGGCAAAGACATGGACATCCGGGTTCTTGGAACAGAGAAGCGCGGAATGATAACGCAGCTGATGTCAATGAAACGCAACTGGCTCGAATCCGACAGTCAAGGCAACGGCTGGCCGTCCACCCTCTTTACATCCGTCTCGCCATTGGCCACGAGCCAGCGAAACAGCTCAGTCACGGACACCGTGTGGCTACGCTCGATCCATCGCACCAGCGCCGGGCCATAGTGTTCGGTGTAGCGATTGAGCACTAGATGGCGACAGTCCGCTGAAAGGCGCAGGGTAATTTCCCGACAGTGCAGAGTGGCCGGGTCGTGCTGGTTTACCCGTTGCTGCAGAATCAGGTTATTACCTTCAGAAACCATCGGCCGGTGCTCCTGTGCATTGTGGTTTGGTGTTCTGCGGCGAGCCTTGTTTGCCATCGGCCACATAAGCGGCACGATGCTCGGCGACCACGTTGCGTAACGCGCTGTAATAGTCCGGCAGTTTTTGCAGGCTGTCGGTCAGCGGTAGGGCTTCTGCTCGACCATCGACGATGCCGCCGACTGTGCTGATGGTGGACAGCGTGTCCACGGTGTCGCTGTTGCTGCCGAACGGATCGACCACAAAACCGAGCACGCGGCCGACGGCGTCGCGGCTGTTGGAAGTGCCGAGCAATGGCAGTTCGACGATTGGACCGTTGCCGATGCCCCACACGCCGAACGTCTGGCCGAAATCTGCGTCGTGACGCGGGATGCCGGCCATGCCGGAGACGTCGATCAAGCCCACCACACCGACCGTGGTGTTGAGCGCGAAACGCCCCAGTGTATTGGCCGAGCGCATCGGGTTGCCTTGCAGCAGGTCATTGATGAACACCTTGGGCTCGCCAAAGTTCGCCACAAAGTTATGCACACCGGTCTGGAAAAAGTCTGGCGAGTAGCGATAGCCGCGAGCGACCGGCGCCAGGGCATAGTCATCGACCACCCGATTGAACGCGAAGACCCCACGATTGAACGGTTCCGCCGGGTCGTACAGCGAATAGGGGATGTCGGCGCAACTCACATCGGTGGACGGCGGCTGAGTGCTGCAACCCGCCAACCCGGCGGCCAGGACGGCAATCGAGGTGTTGCGGGCCAGCCAGGGAGTACATTTGAAACGCAACATGGACGCAAGTCTCGGGAGGAATTCGCCGAGATGCTGAGCCCCAAGCCTTGCGCAAAGATGTCTGGTTTATTGCGGCGATGACGCTTTATTGCAGGATTGAAATATATGACGCGCTGCCGTGAATGGTTTTAGATGTCGGCTCCATTCGCCCCCTTAAGTGACTTTCGGTGAACAGCCTTTTAATTGTGGACGACGACCTTGAGGTCCTCGATCTGCTGAAAAAATTCTTCGTGCAGCACGGCTACAGCGTCGAGGTCGCCACCGACGGCGCGTCGCTGTGGGCGGCCATCGAGCGCCAGCCGCCAGACCTGATCATTCTTGATGTGATGTTGCCCGGGGACAGCGGGTTGATCCTGTGCCAGCAACTGCGAATTCGGAACGCCATTCCGGTGATCATGCTGACCGCCATGAGTGAACTCAGTGATCGGGTGGTCGGGTTGGAACTGGGCGCCGACGATTACCTGACCAAACCCTTCGACGCCCGTGAGCTGCTGGCCAGAGTGCGCGCCGTGCTGCGTCGAGTGGACGAACGCCGTCCGGTATCGCAGGAACTGCCACGGCCGCTGATCGACTTCGCCGACTGGCACCTGGACGTGACTCGCCGCGAACTGCGCTCGCCGGATAACGTGATGATTCCGCTGTCGGCTGGTGAGTTTGACCTGCTGCTGGTTTTCGTCGAACACCCGCAGCGCATCCTCACCCGCGAGCAATTGCTGGACTTGGCGCGCGGGCATTGCCATGACGCGTTCGATCGCAGCATCGACGTTCAAGTCAGTCGCCTGCGACGCAAACTCGAGTCCGACACCAAGCGGCCGGCGATGATTCGCACCGTGCGTAATGGCGGTTACCTGTTCACGCCCAGTGTGACGCGGCGATGAGCTGGCTGAAGCGGATTCGCGCCCGAGACTGGCCGCAAGATACGGTGGCGCGCTGGATCGCCTTGACGATCATCCTGGCCATGCTCATTTCATTGGCACTCAATGGGCTGTTTATCCAACTGGCCGGCGTGTGGGCACGCCCGCCGCTGACCGAAACCGGCCTGCTGGAAAAAGCCGCCGCCATCAGTCGCGTCATCGAGGCTGCACCGACGCCCCTGCGAAACTCATTGGCGCAAGCTGCCGGCGAGAACGGCTTCACCGTCAGTTGGCACCCTGATCGGCACGGTCTCAATCTGCCGACCGTGGACGATCCGAAGTCCGACATCGGTTCGACCATCCTGCAGCCGATGCTCAGAGCCCCTGACCGGCGCATCGAAGCCTATGAGCCGGCCGATTGGACGGAGCACACGGCGGACGCGCATTACGCGCTGCTGATCGAGTTATCGGATTCGTCATGGCTGATGTTCTCCGCGCCCTCGCGCAGTTGGGGGCTCGACGAAACGCCACGCTACCTGATCGTGATCCTGCTGGTGCTGATCTCCACTGCGCTGGTCGCGCTGATCGCCACCCGGCGCCTCGCCACACCTTTGCAGCACTTCGCCGAAGGCGCCCGTCGCTTCGGCGTGGACTTCCGCGCACCGCCGATCGAACCGCTCGGCCCCCACGAAATCCGCCAGGCCATTCTTGCGTTCAATGCCATGCAGGCGCAGTTGCAACACTTCATCCGTGATCGCACGCAAATGCTCGCCGCCATCTCCCACGACCTGCGCGCGCCCCTGACGCGGATGCGCTTGCGTGGCGAATTCATCGAAGACAGCGAGCAACAGCAGCGGTTGTTTCGTGACGTGGATGAAATGCAGGCGATGATCAACTCGGCGTTGGAGTTCTTCCGCGATGATGCCCGGCTTGAGCCGGCGACCCAGTTTGATCTGGCGGAACTGCTGCAAACGCTGCTGGATGATTACCGGGATCAGGGTTTCGAGATTGCTTTCAGTGGGCCGCTTCGGTGGGTGTATTTCGGGCGACCGTTGGGGCTTAAGCGGGTGATGACCAATCTGCTTGATAACGCGATCAAGTACGGGAGTGAGCCGGCGATTGAACTGATTCCCGGAGCTGGGGAGGTGAGGATCAAAGTACTGGATCGTGGGCCAGGTATACCGGATGTCAGCCTCGAACAAGTGTTCGCACCGTTCTTTCGTATGGAAGGTTCGCGGAACAAAAGCACGGGGGGCGTTGGTTTGGGGTTGTCGGCGGCGCGGGCGATTGTGCTGGAGCACGGAGGCGAGCTGACACTGCGTAATCGGTCGACTGGCGGGTTGGCAGCGTTAGTCGTCTTGCCGGTGCATCCGAATACAAGCCACTACGCATAACCCCTGTGGGAGTGAGCCTGCTCGCGATGCGGTGTGTCAGTCAATAATGATCGTGACTGACACACCGCATCGCGAGCAGGCTCGCTCCTACAGGTTGTTAGCCTGCAGGCCAATTTCAAAGGATCGTGTGAACCTAAGCCTCCCAGCCCGCCCCACTGACCGCCGCCTGCGCCAGTGGGTGCAAGTCTGCCCCTTGATGTTCCGTCTGCCAGGCCAGCAACTCCTTGCGCATGCCGGGCGTCCAGTACATCTGCAGGTGATTACGCACGCCGAGCACGGCCTGTTGCTGGTCCGGTTGGGTGGCGAAGTACTGGGCGATCTGGTTGGCCATTTTGATCAGGTTGGCAGTGCTCATCGGCGCACCTCGGCTTTAGTGCCACGCGCCTGACGACGATCTTTGAGCAAGCGGTCCTGTTCGTCGCTGAATTCCTGATAGCGTTTTTGCCACTCGGAAGGGTGGTAGACGCGGCTGACTTCCACGGCGGTGACCTTGTACTCCGGACAGTTGGTGGCCCAGTCGGAGTTGTCGGTGGTGATGACGTTGGCCCCCGATTCAGGGAAGTGGAAGGTGGTGTACACCACGCCCGGGGCGACCCGTTCGGTGACCCGCGCACGCAGTACGGTCTGTCCGGCGCGGCTGCCGATGCCGACCCAGTCACCTTCGTTGATGCCACGGCTCTCGGCGTCGGTCGGGTGGATTTCCAGACGGTCTTCGTCGTGCCAGGCGACGTTTTCGGTACGCCGTGTCTGAGCGCCGACGTTGTACTGGCTGAGGATGCGCCCGGTGGTCAGCAGAAGCGGATAGCGATTGTTGACCTTTTCCTCGGTGGGCACGTAGCCGGTGAGCATGAAACGCCCCTTGCCGCGCACGAATTCCTCGATGTGCATGGTCGGCGTGCCGTCCGGTGCCGCGGCGTTGCACGGCCATTGCAGGCTGCCGTGGCGATCCAGTTCGGTGTAGCTGACGTTGGTGAACGTCGGCGTCAGGCTGGCGATTTCATCCATGATTTCCGATGGGTGTTTGTAGTTCATCGGGTAGCCCAAGGCGTTGGCCAGAGCCACGGTGCCTTCCCAGTCGGCCTTGCCGCCCAGAGGGTCCATGACTTTGCGCACCCGGGAGATGCGTCGCTCGGCGTTGGTGAAGGTGCCGTCTTTTTCCAGGAACGAGCAGCCCGGCAGGAACACGTGGGCGAACTTGGCGGTTTCGTTGAGGAAAATATCCTGCACCACGATGCATTCCATGGCCGACAGGGCCGCGGTGACGTGTTGGGTATTCGGGTCGCTCTGGGCGATGTCCTCGCCCTGGCAATACAGGCCCTTGAAGCTGCCGCTGAGGGCGGCTTCGAACATGTTGGGAATGCGCAGGCCCGGATCGGGTTGCAGGGTGACATTCCAGGCCTGTTCGAACTGCGTCCGTACCACCTCGTTGGAGATGTGCCGGTAGCCAGGCAGTTCGTGGGGGAAGGAGCCCATGTCGCAGGAGCCCTGAACGTTGTTCTGACCACGCAGCGGGTTCACGCCCACGCCTTCGCGGCCAATGTTGCCAGTGGCCATGGCCAGGTTGGCGATGCCCATGACCGCGGTGCTGCCCTGGCTGTGCTCGGTGACGCCCAGGCCGTAGTAGATCGCCGCGTTGCCGCCGGTCGCATACAAACGGGCGGCGGCACGTATGTCGGCTGGGGTCACGCCGCAGATCTCACCAAGCACTTCCGGCGAGTTTTCCGCGCGGCTGACGAACTCGCGCCAGTGAGCGAAATCAATGTCCTCGCAACGGGCGTCGATAAAGGCCTGGTTGAGCAAGCCTTCGGTGACGATGACATGGGCCAGGGCGTTGAGCATGGCGACGTTGGTGCCTGGGCGCAGGGCCAGGTGCAGTTCGGCGCGGGCATGCACCGAGTCCACCAGATCAATGCGTCGTGGGTCGATGACGATCAGTCGCGCGCCTTCACGCAGGCGGCGTTTGAGCTGGGAGGCGAACACCGGGTGGGCGTCGCTGGGGTTTGCGCCCATCACCAGGATCACATCGGCCTGCATCACTGAGTCGAAACTCTGGGTGCCGGCGGACTCGCCCAGGGTTTGTTTCAGGCCATAGCCGGTCGGCGAGTGGCAGACCCGCGCACAGGTGTCGACGTTGTTGTTGCCGAAGGCGGCGCGCACCAGTTTTTGCACCAGGTAGGTTTCTTCGTTGGTGCAGCGGCTGGAGGTGATGCCACCAATGGAGTCGCGGCCGTATTTTTGCTGCAGTCGGCGGAATTCGCTGGCGGCGTAGGTCACCGCTTCATCCCAGCTGACTTCCTGCCAAGGGTCGTTGATGTGCTGGCGGATCATCGGTTTGGTGATGCGATCCGGGTGGGTGGCGTAGCCCCAGGCAAAGCGTCCTTTGACGCAGGAGTGGCCGTGGTTGGCCTGGCCGTTCTTGTCCGGAACCATGCGCACCAGTTTGTCGCCTTTCATCTCGGCACGGAACGAGCAGCCCACGCCGCAATAGGCACAGGTGGTGATCACGCTGCGTTCGGGCTGACCCAGTTCGACCACGCTTTTTTCCATCAAGGTCGCGGTCGGGCAGGCTTGCACACAGGCGCCGCAGGACACGCACTCCGAGTCGAGGAAGTTCTCACCACCGGCGGCCGCGACCCGGGACTCGAAACCGCGCCCGGTGATGGTCAGAGCAAACGTGCCCTGGGTTTCTTCGCAGGCGCGCACGCAGCGGTTGCAGACGATGCACTTGCTCGGGTCGTAATCGAAATACGGGTTGGACGTGTCCTTCACATCGGCCAGATGGTTGTCGCCTTCATAGCCGTAACGCACCTCCCGCAGGCCAACCTGGCCGGCGACGGTTTGCAGCTCGCAGTTGCCGTTGGCCGAGCAGGTCAGGCAATCCAGCGGGTGATCGGAGATGTACAGCTCCATGACGTTGCGCCGCAGCGTGGCGAGCTTCGGCGTCTGGGTGTGCACGCTCATGCCTTCGGTGACCGGCGTGGTGCAGGACGCCGGGTAGCCGCGCATGCCGTCGATCTCCACCAGGCACATGCGGCAGGAGCCGAAGGCTTCCAGGCTGTCGGTTGCGCACAGTTTGGGAATGGTGGTGCCCAGCAGCGCGGCGGCGCGCATCACCGAGGTGCCTTCGGGCACGCTGATGCTGCGGCCGTCGATATTCAGGGTGACTTGCACCTGACTGTCGCGGGCCGGAGTGCCAAGATCGATATCGGTGTTCGGGTCGAAAAGAGTGATCATTGCTCGGCCTCCGAAGATTGCAGACCGAAGTCGGCGGGGAAGTGCTTGAGAGCGCTGGCGACCGGAAAGGAAACCATGCCGCCCAACGCGCACAGCGAACCGTATTGCAGGGTGTCGCACAGGTCCTTGAGGATGATCACCTGCTCATCGCGACCGCTCTGGTCAGGCGCTGCCAGCAGTCGGTCGATCACCTCCACGCCCCGGGTCGAGCCGATGCGGCAGGGGGTGCATTTGCCACAGGATTCCTCTGCACAGAACTGCATGGCGAAGCGCGCCATATGGGCCATGTCCAGGCTGTCGTCAGCCACCACCACACCGCCGTGCCCAAGCATGGCGCCGATGGCGGCGAAGGCTTCGTAATCCAGCGGTGTGTCGAATTGCGAAGGTGGCACCCAGGCGCCGAGCGGGCCGCCCACCTGCGCGGCCTTCAGCGGCCGGCCACTGGCGGTACCACCGCCGTAGTCTTCCACCAGTTCCCGCAGCGTCAGGCCAAAGGCCCGTTCCACCAGCCCGCCGTGACGAATATTGCCCGCCAGCTGGAAGGGCATCGTGCCGAGGGAGCGGCCCATGCCGTAATCGCGATAAAACTGCGCGCCCTTGGCCAGAATCAGCGGCACCGAGGCCAGGGTCAGCACGTTGTGCACCAGCGTCGGCAAGCCGAACAGGCCCTTCAAGGCGGGGATCGGTGGCTTGGCGCGGACGATCCCGCGCTTGCCTTCGAGAGAGTCCAGCAGCGCGGTTTCCTCACCGCAGATGTAAGCGCCGGCACCGACACGCACTTCCATATCGAAGGCCAGGCCACTGCCGCCGACATTGGCGCCGAGGTAACCGGCGGACCGGGCGATGTCCAGTGCCGTGCGAAGGGTGGCCACGGCTTGTGGATATTCCGAGCGCACATAGATGTAGCCGTAGCTTGCGCCGACAGTGATGCCGGCAATGGCCATGCCTTCGATCAGCAGGAAGGGGTCGCCTTCCATCAACATGCGATCGGCGAAGGTGCCGGAGTCGCCTTCGTCGGCGTTGCACACAATGTACTTCTGCGCAGCCTGGGTGGCGCGCACCGTGCGCCATTTGATCCCGGCCGGGAACGCCGCGCCGCCACGGCCACGCAGGCCTGAATCGAACACGGCGGTCGCGGTCTGCTCGCCGCCCAGCGCGACGGCCTGGGTCAAGCCCTCGAAGCCGCCGTGGGCCCGGTAATCGTCCAGGGACAGCGGCCGGGTGATGCCTGCTCGGGCGAACAGCAAACGTTGTTGAGACTTCAGATACGGCAATTCTTCCACCAGGCCCAAGGCCAGTGGATGGGTGTACGGCTCGCCTTGCAGGGCTTCGAGCACTGACGGCACATCGGCCGCGGTCAGCGGGCCGAAGCCGATACGGCCTTGCGGGCTGTCCACTTCCAGCAGCGGTTCCAGCCAGTACAGGCCGCGCGAGCTGGTGCGTTGCAACTCCAGAGGTACAAAGCGTCCCCGGGCATGGGTGATAAGGGCTACCGCAACCTCTTCGGCACCCACGGCACGGGCCAGCGAATCACAGGACAGATAGAAAGCCGGCATCATGCGTCCTCCCGGCAAGCGTCGAGCAATGCATCCAGACGCTCAGCGCTCAGCCGCGCATGCACCTGACCATCCAACTCCAGGGCGGGCGAACAGGCACAAGCGCCGAGGCAATACACCGGGCGCAAACTGATGCTGCCGTCGGCGCTGCTGCCGTGGTCGTCCAGTTGCAGGCGTTCGCGCAAATGCGCGGCCAACTGCTCGGCACCGCGGCTCTTGCAGGACTCGGCCCGGCACAGACGCAGAATATGCCGGGCCGGCGGTGCGGTGCGGAAGTCATGGTAGAAACTGATCACCCCGCGAACCTCGGCCTGACTCAGGTTCAGCGCGTGGGCAATCTCGGGGATGGCGGCATCGGGGATGTAACCGATGCCCTCCTGAATCTCATGAAGAATCGGCAACAGTGCGCCAGCAGAGCCCTTGTGGCGCTCCAGCACGCTATTGACCATAGGTAATTGCAACATCTCATCAGGCATTCAGCATTCCTCACGGTCACGGACAAACCAGATGGTTGTCGGTCGTCCGAAAGTGTCGGCTGCGGCACTCACACCACGTCACGGTATCGTGGCAATTTCAGGCCGTTGGCCAGGGCACCCTGAGCGGGCATCTTGTTGTGCCCGGCGCGGTCTTTGCCGCACCTCTTAAAGGGCATTAAGGCAGCTTGCCACGCTGCTTTTGGTTTAACTGCACCAAAGCGACGTGTTTGGTTCTTTCTACGACTACCTATTGAGTCTAGAAGAGTGCAGCACGAGGCGTTCGCTCACTGAGTATTTTTCAGGTAATCCTTGAGTGCGATGAGCGGGGCATCGAGCTCGCTTGTGCCAAGCTGAAGGGGTGTTGAAGCGCCGTGCATTCAATTGCCGGTCAGGCTAACCCCCAAGGAGTCCATGACATGAACACCACTCATGCATCGCGCGTCCGTAGAGAGTTCTACAAAGCAGTCAGGTTCTACTTTCACGTTGTCTGGCCAATTTTTTCCGTCCTGCTGTTTTTGATTGTGCTGTTCGGCCTGATCATCAGCTATCTGGAAGGATGGAATCCTTTTGACGGTATCTACTTCGCGTTCGTGACCGGCCTGACCATCGGTTATGGAGAACTCGTCCCCAAACTGGCCGTATCGCGGGTTCTGGCGATTTTGCTGGGATTTAACGGGGTGCTGATGACGGCGATATTTGCGGCGATCAGTATTCGGGCGATTGAGATTGCTGTGCAGGTGACGGAGCAGGGGGAATAGCGGAAGCCGTTGGCTTGGTCGGTTGTGCTCGAGCATTGTTGAGAACTGATCAGTGCAATTGATCGAAGGTGACGGTGTGGCCCGTCTTGCCTTTGGGCTGCACTTTTTGCGCATCGACGAACTTACGCCGTGCATGCGCCCAGCAACCCAGGCGCTCGACACCCAGCTGCGCGCCCACGGCGTTATAGCCGGCGTAATCGTCGGTCATCAGGTAGCCGTAATAATCGGTGAGCAAACGCAATGGCACCTCCTGCGCTAGGCTGGTGGTGTAGTCAAAAAGGATAACTGGCCGCTCAGGCGGGCCGCTGGCTTGAACCCACATCCTGGACTGGCTGGTCGGGTCTCGATCCGGTTCCTTCAGCACTTGTACCCGCGTTTCATCGCAGTGGATCACCGGACTTTCCAGCAAACGGTCGCGCATCAGATTAAGCAGCGGCTGAAAGTGTTCGCAGCACTGGATCACCCAGCGCGCCAGGGTTTGGCGTGGGATGTCGACGTCGTGTCGCCCAAGGACTTTTCGAACCTATACAGCGGCAGACCGTCGACGTATTTAGTGGTCAGCAGCATCGCCAAGACGCTGGGGCTGGCCATGCTTTTTTCGATCAATTGGGCAGGTTTGTCGGCGGTGATTGGCGCGGCTTCACATCCGCGGCAGCCGTAGACCTTGCGGATGTGTTTAATCACACGGATCTGCATCGGCACAATTTCCAGCTGTTCGCTGGTTGCTTCAGCGATGGTGGGGTAGAGGTAGACTTTTTCGACTTTGGCGTCGGGACGCATCATGGGTGTGATCTCCTGATGGGAATCGGGAGCACAGCATCAGGCTTCAACTGGCGGTTTTGAATGTGGGTACGGTGGATCGCTTACCTCCGATTATCACGTTCCTGGCCATGTGCAACGCGCAGCCGACCCGGTATGTCTGGAACGCAAAGGGGCCATGTATCTTGAACAAGATACATGGCCCCGCGAGACAATGGCCTCACGGGCGAATGGGTAAATTACTTAGAGAACAGCACACTATGGAAGTTGGGCAGTCATGAACACGTCAGATCACATTTAACAATACTGGCTCAGCGATTCGTCCCGGTCCTGCTTCACTTAGCATCTGGCGTAACTTAGCGACATTGCTTTGGAATCCCGCCTTGTTGGTTGCCAATTGATCAAGCAATGAAGTCGTCATCATGATTGAGTCAGCATTGGTTGCGGCAGGGTTCCTGATATTGACACCGGGCTTGAACAGCTCCCCGATGTGCGCCCCCATCAAATTACTCGAGCGATCAACAAATTCCCGGCCTTTGGACAGGTTCATAAGTTCCCTGACATCGACATCACCCGGTTTGATCCTGTTCTCCAGTTGTCTGCCGGCATAAGCGTAATCGAAGGTGTGCGGCTTGCCGTGAGAGATTTCATGGAGCAGCGCATCGGACATGGCTGAAGTACTAAAGCCAGTTTCCTTGTAGTAACCACAGATTCGAGAGGTGTACATATTTATGAACTTTTCGTTGTTCGACGGCGCCCCCGCCCATGCCTTGTAGTTAGCCTGCGACAGTGATGCCATCGCCATGTCGTCAGGAAGACTGGACTTGATGTTGATATTGTCAATGGATGTTTTTTGCAGGTCCTTGCTCATGTTTTCGAGCGCAGTTCTGTATGACTTTAAACCGTCGGCTGTGTCAGTGCCCAGAAACGTCTTGGTAATAAACTTAACATCCGATGCCTCTTCGAGATTGTCGAGCATGCTCAACGCGCTCTTCGCCTTGTTTCTCGCGCCTGGCAGCGCATCGATCATCACTGATCGTACGTAGCTCGTGGGGAGCAGTCTCGCTTTCAACGGCAAATGGGCAGCGTCACTAGACAGGAAGTTACTTAGTTTCTTGCCCCAAGGCTTACCGGTGGCGAGATTGAGTGCATACCAACTGTCCTGACGTCTGATGGCCAGAAGGCTGGTCGACTCGGATCCGTTCTCAATTAACTTCCACCTTCCGGGCACAACATCGCTACGGTTGGCTGCTTTAATCAAGTCATAACTTTGCGCACTGCCTGTCAGTCGCCGAACCTGATAAGTGGCTAAGTCAAGCGCATCGGCCCCGTGTTTGCTCAGCTGCATGACGCCTTTTTTGAAAAGGCGTGTACCGCCGTGTACTAGCGACGGTGCGCCGTCGAGCGGATTGAACATAGACACAGCAAAGCTGCTGCTGACTTTGACGATACTCAACACCTTAGAGGTCAGAGACCCGCTTTTGGCCGCGATACTGGCGATCTTGCCACTGACGCCAATCAACCCCCCTATGAGAGCCAATCCATCAAGTATGCAGCCGGTCACGCCGTCGGAAATACGCTCGGTTTCGCCAGAAGAAATATCCTCGATGCACGTTTTGAACGGTACGATCATATCGATCAATGCTGTTTTTAATGCTTCATCTCGCGTTCGTACGCGCTCCATTTTAGTTACACCTTTGGCCGAGCTATAGAGTTCTGCACGCGTGGCAATCGGGTTGAAATTCAAGAGCAAGTAGGCGACTTCATCCACTTGCGGGTTAAAAAATGTCACGGCCCGGCTCGTGGGGATTGGGTTGATGTACTGCTGGGCCGGGACCACATGGCAGAGTTTTTCAACCACCACCCATGAGCGCTCATCGGGACGTGCCGATCTACCCTGAAGATAAGCCTCGACATCTAGCGGCCATTGCAAGGGTTCAACTTTATCATGAGAGGCTGTCATGTCCCCAGTAAACGCCACGCTGGGTGTGGCACTAATAAGGTTGTTGGCAGTCAGCAAATTAACTAAGTCTGGTCGGCAGTGACATTCGCCCTTTAGTGTGAATAACTCATAGGCGCGGATCTGCCCTTTGTATTCACTTGAAATAATAACGCCGTAGCGCCCTTTGATGGCATTTCGCTCTTTTTGTGTTTCATAGTTCCATAATGAATGACCGCTTCTCTGTCGGACGGTGTAGCATTTCAATTGGCCTTGAGTGATGAACAGTCGATCCTGCTCCGGCAAGTGCGACAGGGCGAGCTTTATGCTGGTCGCCAGACCTTTTGTCAACTGTTCGTAATATTGATCGAACGCCTGCTCAAATTGCGGCGCTATGGGTTTTAAATTGTGAAGGTAATTCAGAATCCTGGACGCTTCAGGCTGTTTTCCGTTGAGTTCAAGTTTTGACGAGAGTTTCCCATTCATGACCAGGTCACCGGACATGTGCAAGTCGATGATTGAATGGTGAATATAGTTTCTCCCTTCGAAAATCATCTCAAAGACGTTAGCGAACACTTCCATTCGGAGCGTATCTTTTTCTAAGTAATCGCCCTTGGGAAGTTCTCGATGCAACTCGTTGAGGGTTATCTCTCGCCGACTGGGTAATGGGGCGGCGAGCGCGTCTACAGATTGAGCCAGTGCCTCGGCATAAGCGTTATAACGAGAGAGCGCCCACCTGAGTCTGTCTTCGCCGTACTCTCCTTGCGCGTCATACTTCACAAAGTCATTCATGACAGCCCAATCGAGAATCGGATACATTGCCAGGCTATCAAGGAGCAGTGCGTGGGACTGGTTCAGCGGTGCAATAGCAGAGACCTCCAACAATTCGGAGTAGGTCATCGAGCGCGAAGCCCCGGGTTCGTTTATCTCCACAATGCTTACCGCGCGACACAGCGTAATCCAACCCGGTGTACCAACAAGTACGTCAGACGAAAGGTTTTTTATCAGTAGTTCAGGTGCCGTACCCGCGAGTAAAACATGTACCGCAAGCGGGGCTGCGTAAGGGGTGACTCCTGCGTGGTCAATCAGGTGTTCCTCAATTTCGCAGAGCACGTCTTCGGCCGTGCGCCCCAGGTTGGAGGGTTGATAAAGATCGTAGCCAGCGACCATGTTTCTCTGCTCCCCGGCCGAAGGGTCGAAGTCGATGATGAGGGCGGCCAGGACAAATCGTGCGAGGTGTTCATCATTAGCGGCTTCATCATCAGTAATCATTGGCCAGCCAAGGCGCTCATGTATTTTTCGCCCCAATGCCTTTGCAGGTTCACGTCGCAACACGCTCTGCAATATTTTCTCGGCATTTTCTTTCATTTGTTCACGAGCAATCAGCGATATATTTGTGTAGCTGATGTATTCCAGCAGGCTTCTTTTTCCCGCGGTCAGTTCCTTAATCAACTCTGCGATGAGACGTTTGTCCTCGGATGTTAACCGTAGTGCCGATTCAGTGGGGGCCATCAAGGGCGCCCAATAGTTACCCAGCGGCGGGCTAGGAGGCAGTTGCAATTTTAGAAATGCAATCAGATTTTCCGTCTGCTCGACGCTTACTGGTAGCGGGTATCCGTGAAATTCAAGCCACTGCTCAACGAAGAAGAAGTTGTCCCAGCATACGTAGTCGCCCGTCAACTTCGCCCCTTCAGCGATGACTGACAAATCATTCAGAAGTGTCGATTCGTTTTTGACGTAGGCTGTAATGTCAATAAAGTCGAGTGCACGTGCAACAAAGATGCTGCCCGCGGCGTCAATAAAAACGGGGTTGTAGTCGGGAGCGCCAACCTGTTGCAAGATTGCTGTGAATTCTTCTTTCTTCTTCATTTTTGCCAATATGTGGAAGAAGGGGGCTTGGGTCTCGCAAAGGCTGGAGCCTTCGACAGGTAAAATGAACTGCTGCCGCCAAATGACGGTTATGTTTCTTTTTTGGTCGGCAAGTGCCGAGTGCAATACGTTAATGATTTGTAGTTTTTCACGATCATTGCCTTCTTTGGAAGTTTTAGAGTGATGTAGGTGGTCAGTTGATTGCAAGTTTAATTGGCTCATAAATAGGGTCTGCCTGTTCAGTAGTTTGGAAGTGTTAATATTGTAGTGTTGTGTATGGTGATTTGCTGAGGTAAGTACTGCTGAAGAGTGCGGGTGTTTAATTTAATAAGGAAGGCAAGATGCTTGTCGTATTGTTTCGTGGTGTTGGTGTTGCGGGGTTTATATAGATAAGGCGCTGAAGTTTCTTTGTGTCAGGGATTATGTATGAAGTTGTGTTTGAGGCTACTTGCAGCGTATCTTCTACCCAGTTCCTTACATGAAAGGGATTCTGGCTGCTCATGTAAACTTTGGGCAGCACGCTATTCGATGAGTGGTATGTAAAAAAGCAATGTCAGACGCGTTACCTGGCATTCTGACCGGTTCATCTGATCGGACCTATTGCTGAGTTATTCACTGCCGATAATAGAACGTCAATTGCAGGCTGCGTGTTAGAGCATGCAAGCTCATGTTCGGAGGCAACAGTGATGCGTTGCAAAACTGCAGGTGGCCCTGAGTTTCCCGTACGGTCATCCCTCGGGCTTACAGCGAAATGACCTTGTCGTCAAAACCGGTCCAGCGCGTCTGGTGTCTAGAAGCTAGCTGGGGCTCGAACATTCACTGGCGATCACGGGGAGTTTCCAGCGGTAGCTCGCCAAAGTTGGCCTTGAGCGTTTTGCCGCTATGGCCGTTGCGAGCATTTCCTTCGGCATTGGTAACCGCTGCGCTTTTGTCATGACCCAGGTGCTCGGTCATTTCAGCTTCCAGGGCTCGTTCGACGAGCATCTTGGTGAGCTTTTGAGCAGACCATTTTCGCCGATCAGATCTTCGGGTTTTCGGTAGTTGGCCAACAGGCTGTCGGCCAGCTTTACCAGCTCAGGATCGGGTTTGACTCGTAAAATGCGCTTGGGCTCGGTAATTGAGACTTCTTGGGAAGGGGAGTGTGCGCCTAATGATCGTTTACACAAACCTCAGGACACCCTCGCGTTCGCGCTTTATAGGCCGCCTGCTTTCATTCATTGAATTTCTTTCAGATAATACTTGAGCGCGATGAGCGGGGCATCAAGCTGCTGCATCGTCCGCGCATTGCTGAAATCAGCTGACAACTTGTGTAGTTCGCGCCCCAGCGGCGTCCCAATACCACCCAAAGCCTCCAGCGCCAAACCCACACAATGCGCCACCCTAAACTGAATCCCCTCAACATCCCCCCGACGCACCAACAACCCAAACACCTCCCGCTCATAATCACTCATGATCGGATCATCCCGCAGAATCGGACTTTCACCTTCCGCCTCATAAGCCAGCTTGAGGGCGAAAAGGGCAACGGTTTCCAGTGGCAATTCCATTGTGTGAATCCTTGATTCGTTAGCCGAGCGGTTTGGGTTATAGCGCCTCAAAAGCAGGATCAAAAGATCGCAGCCTTCGGCAGCTCCTAAGGGGTGGCGGGGTGGGTTCACTTTTCTGTAGGCGAAAAAAAAGGCCTTGCAAAGCAAGACCTTTCTTAATTTTGGTGCCCGAGGGAGACTCGCGCAACCTATATAATCCGTGGCTTGCAGAGTGATTGCTCAGTCAGGGATACAAGTAGGGATACACGCTGCTTCCTACTGGCTTCCCTTGGGAGTCATCAAGCGACGGTAAGTCTACTACTAGCGCTTGGGATAAGTAATCGTCCCGAGCAGGCCACAGACCAACCGGTGATCGGTCACGTTGAAGATTGCTGGGTCTTTCTCGTCCTGCTCGCCGATGAAGAAAACCCATGGCCGTTCTTTGCTATTTTTCTTTTTCGCCTCAATACCCTCTTCACGTAGCACGTCGATTTCATTACGCACAACTGTGCGTTTTGCCTTCGACCAACCTTCTCGGCAGACGCGAATCCTGTAAGGCCGGACTAGTTTGGGAGGATCTTTGACCCACTCACCTGCAGACAGGTTGATGTAAAGGTAGTCTCCCTCTTCCTCAGGTTTGCTCCAGTGAAGCTCTGCATAGAAAATCTTTGCTCGAGTGAAGGTTTCTATCCCCTCCCCACGTAGCTTTTTGAACGCGTATTGGTACGTTGTATCGTCGATACCAGGCACTTCAAGCGACAAATCCCGATCATAGGGAAAGTCGATAAACGCTCTGCAGATCGGGCGGATGCTGTTGGCTGAGCGTCGTCCTTTCGGCCTTTCTTCACCTACATCTCCTGAACGGCTTTTGCTGACGCTGGTCGTTTGGGCTGCAGAGGGAGGGAGGTCGACGTCGACTACAGTCCTTTCGTTTCGAAGTTTTAACCGTGCAGGAGATAATGCCGCACTTGTCTCTAACTCTTTGCGGACGCTGCCTGTCTTCCCTTTGGATACTGTTTTCTTTTCCCCCTCGATATCACACCCTTCAAAATGGTCCTTTCCGCGTGCACTTCGAAAATGAGGCCGCTGCAGATTAGTTTTTTGATAGGAAGCGGGGAATACGTCGAGTTTGCAACCTCTACAGATGTAGCCGTAGGTGTCCACCTCCGGCAGAAGCCAGAGGTCCTCAGCTTCAACAATTTCCATGGTTTTTCTATCGCGCGCCGATTCCATAGCCACTCCTTAAGTTGAGCTTTAGCGTACCACCGTGGTGAACGAGCGGAAAATGCCGGGGGCCCCTACGGAAAATCGTTAGGTACGGGGTCGGAAACCCGCGGGATCGTGTTAGCGGAAAGGTTGCCAGCTTAGTGAACAGGTGAACTGGGTGAACTGCGGTTCACCAGTGCATTTGCCCTATCCCTTTGGTGATCGAATCCAACTATTACCAATGCGGTAACGAACCCCTCACTTCTGCGAAATCTATTTCAATTTCAATGCCCGAAATTTCAGTAAGTTGAGGCCCCTGCCGCTACCACGATCCGGCGGGTTTCCGACCCCGTACCTACCAAACATTCCCAGGGGCCCTGGCTATTTCGATACCCCGGTTGATGCATTTCACCTGTTGGTAGACGGCACCTCCCAAGCGTTCTGGCATTCGGCGACCCAGCGTTCGAATTCTGCATCAGTCGATACCAGCCAGTATTGCAGTCGCTGGCGGCGTCATCACTGATGGGGTGTGGGGGCTAGAAAAGACGTGTTACAGGTGTTGCTGGTGTTGCGAGTGATGTTAACTGATTGAATTTGTTGGTTTTTATTTTTGTTACACACCGATCATCCCTTACATGCGTTGGGTGTTACAAGCCAAATAGGTGTTACAAAAGCGTTTACAAATTTGGGTAAACCGTATGCCGCAGTCGGCCAAAAGCAGACACTCAAAGCATCACCTAAACTGGTGCGAATCAGTCGATCTCAAGAATCAGTCTGTGGAATAGCGCCTCCCATTATCGTGGGCTCACCATCTGAACAAATCGATGGCACGATTAGTGGATCAGTGGACTTTTACTGAAGGAATAGTATGAAAGTCGTCAGCCTCAAGATTCAGAATTTTCGCGGTATCAGGTCCGCCCAACTCTTGTTTGATGGTCACACGCTGATGGTTGGCACGAACAACGTCGGCAAAAGTACGATCTGTGAAGCTCTTGATCTCGTTCTCGGGCCTGATCGCCTGAATCGTTTTCCGCCTATCGACGAGTTTGATTTTTATAACAGTATCTACTTAATGCCAGCCGCAGAGATTGGCGGTTCGCCCACACCTATTCCACTTCGAATAGAAGCTGTGCTCATCGAACTCAATGGTGAGATAGGTAACAAGTGCGGTGGAAATGTTGAATTTTGGCATCAGACAGAAAAGCGAATCCTTGGGCCTGGGGAGATAGCGGCTGCTAACCCGCCTGATGTACTCCCATGCCTGCGCATCGAAACCGTGGGGTGCTACGACATCGACGAAGATGAGTTCGTTGCTAGAACGTACTTCTCGCACAGTCCAGATGCTCCGCTTGGCGAATTGACATCAGTTCCTAGACCAATCAAACGCCAATTCGGTTTCCTTTACCTCCGGACCCTCAGAACAGGCTCCAGAGCCCTTAGTCTCGAGCGTGGATCGATGCTGGACATCATATTGCGGGCTAAAGGTATAAGGACGGCCCTTTGGGAAAAGACCATCTCACGACTCAAGAATCTTGATATTGAGCAAGATGCTGCTGAGATTGCACCTGTACTTCGTTCAGTAGAAAAACGCTTGGCTAGGTACATTGCATTGGAGTCACATGGTAATGCCACAAAACTTCACGTATCTGAGTTGACCCGAGAGCATCTACGCAAAACGATGACGTTTTTCCTAGCACTGTCGTCCGATCAGGGTCATGTACCTTTTGCTCACGCTGGTACCGGCACCATCAATACGCTGGTGCTAGCCTTACTCTCATTCATCGCTGATTTAAAGCCTGATACTGTTATCTTCGCAATGGAGGAGCCCGAAATTGCGGTTCCGCCGCATACTCAACGGCGCATTGCCGAGTACTTGGTTACTAAGACAACCCAAGCTTTTGTCACGTCCCATTCGCCGTTCGTGATTGAGAAATTTGAACCGAACCAAACGCTCATGCTAGCCCGCGATGGTGGAGAAGTCTCTTTTCGAAAGGTATCAGACGCGACTGGATTAAAGGATAACGACTACAAACGATTCTCTAGATCGGGGCTTTCCGAATGCATGCTAGGCAGGGCAGCTATTGTGGTCGAAGGCGTAACCGAATTTCATGCACTACCAATCGTCGCACGTCGCATGGAAGAGCATGATCCGACCCTTCAGCCGTTAGATATAGCAGGCGTTGCGTTCTTCGACGCAGATGGGGAGTCGAATATGCCGAAATTTGGCAAGTTTTTTAAAACGCTCGGCCTTCGAGCATTTGCGTTTTATGACCTTGACTACAAAAAGACTCGTAAACCGGAACAGGCCGCAGCACTAGCCGAGAACTATGAAATTAACATTGAGCACGGCTATAAAGGTTTCGAGGTTCTCCTATCTACGGAGGTGCCGGCGGATCGTTTGTGGGCCTTCCTCTGTTCATTGAAAGCCAACGATGAGAACGGAAACGTTGCGGTTCCGGATGAGCGCCCCGACGAGGGTGCAGTCAGGCAGTTAGCGCGGGAGGCGCTGGGAAGTCACAAAGGGGCAGGATGGGCTGGACGGCTGCTTGATAAGTGTGACTATGGAGAACTACCAGTGACCGTCACGAGCTTTCTCGCGAAAGTCTACGCACGCTTCCCACCACCGCCGCCAATCGATGATGGACCGGAAAATGAAGAGGCCCGCGGCGAGTTCCCAGTCGCATGAACCAAGTCCCCGATTCTCGCGAAAACGTGTTGGCTTGCGATGGACATACACTTGTAGTCGGTGGGCCTGGTAGCGGGAAAACGACGGTTGCGCTTCGCAAGGCTGTACTCCGTATAAAACGCGGGATGGAGCCCGGCCAGTCGGTACTTTTTCTGAGTTTCTCTCGTGCGGCAGTCGCGAGAATTCTCAGTGCCGCCAAGTTAGAGTCGGCGAGTGATGAGCGAGATCAACTTTCGATCCAAACATTTCACTCGTTCTTCTGGAGCATACTCAAAGCCCACGGTTATTTGCTTGGCGTACCGTACAAGCTCTCGATCTTATTGCCGCAAGACGAGAAGTCCATCTCGGGCGGAATTGGTGCAGATGATGATGGCTGGGCGGATTGGCAAATTGCTCGTGAGGAACTATTTCGCAAAGAGGGTAAGGTTGCGTTCGATCTCTTTGCTCCCAATACGGTCCAGTTACTGGAGTCGAGTAGCTACCTCCTGACATCTATTGCTCGACGCCATCCGTTGATTATCGTAGATGAAGCGCAAGATACCGGTGAATGGGCGTGGCGATGTATTGAGCTACTTGCGAAGCATTCGCAGGTGCTATGTCTGGCTGACCTTGAACAGCAAATCTTCGATTTTTTACCAGGCGTCGGCCCGGAGAGAATTTCTTCGATCAGAGAGGCACTTGCTCCCCTAGAGGTCGATCTAGGGGGGGAGAATCACCGTAGTCCAGATTCTGAAGTTTTGTTATTCGCAAATGATGTGCTGAAAGGAAATGCGCGGGGAGGTCCCTATAAAGGTGTTTCAACATTTTCGTATAGGCCAGAAAACCCCTCTCCAAACTGGAACCATTTACTTCGCCGCGCGTTGAAAGATTTGTACGACCTAATGATAAACAAGACCGGGGCTCCTCCAGAGTCCATCGCGGTTTTGGTTCCGAATAACCGGAGCGCTTTAAGAATGTCGAATGCACTGAACGCTCTTGGAGCATACGAAGGTAAGTCGATCCGCCATAGGCTCCTATTCGATGAGGCGGAGGCGCTGCTGTCCGCTCGGTTTGCTGCATTTCTTCTTGAGCCTAAAGATATTGCTCAGGTAGAAAACGACATCGCGACTAGCATGGAGCTAATTGCTTCTGCGCGGAGTGCGACAGGACAGGCACGGAAGGAAATCGCAAAACTACGAGAGCAGGCCCTGAAAATTCGTGGGGGCAAATTACTAAGTATCAACATAGTGAAATCGTTACGCGGTTTGATCAATTGGTTGAGCCAGTCGAGTTTCACTGGAGACCCTGCTCAAGATTGGTTAGCTATAAAGCAAGCTCTGCGGAATACAGGACAAGGCGAACTCGTTCGGGTAGCTAGCCAGCTAGATTTTCTAGTCGCATTTAGGCGAGGGCATCGGATTTCTGCGGCTCTCTCGTCAGAATGGTTGCGTGACGGAGCGTATACGCACGCTCGGCAGGCGCTCGACCAAGCGCTAGCGCAAGACCAAATTCTTGACGGAGCGGAATCCATTTCAGGGCTGCAAGTCATGAATTTTCACAAAGCGAAGGGGAAACAATTTGACTGCGTGATAATTGTCAGGGAAGCACGTAGAAGCGATAAGGGCGTTGAGTCGTCATTCGTATGGCGTGACGACATTCCCCCATTCCCCAAAAGTCGTAAGATCCTTCGAGTCGGAATTACCCGGGCACGGCACCACGTGCTTTTAATAAGTCCGCTGTGGCCCGCCTGTCCAATCTTGGAGGGGCATAAGCTCTGAAGATTTTAGGCTGGTTTCGACCGCTTACTGAGTCACGCCCTAGCGTCCTAGACACTCATGGCTGACTGTTTTTTGCCGATTGCTGCCCTTTACGGAGGGCCGCTGTCGGCCAAAAGCAGACTCTCAGATCAGAAGTAATATTGACTCAATATCGGAGGATGGTCGCGTGCCAAGAAACAATGTTGACTCTAAATGCTGCAAAAAACGATATACGGCCTAAAATAATAGCGATAGGCTATTATCTGAGGTTGAATTTGGACCGATCATCCGGATAGGATGTGTGTCGTAACAAATGTTCTCAGGGATTAGTGAAATATTTGCATGGGCGGCGAAGAAAATTGATTATCCACAAGTTTTACGCCACAGGCGTGCATGACATTTTTAACTTTGAGTTGGACTTTCACTCAGATGTTAATTTTTTAATTGGCATCAACGGTAGCGGAAAGACAAGTGCATTGCAGTTATTAGAAGCTGCACTTTCATTCGATCTTGCTGCATTAATTGGAGTTAAGTTTTCAAACCTAATGGTCGATCTGACTGGGGATAATGGGCGATTCATGCTGGAAATTGACTCATCTCCAGAGAGAATTGCTATACGTGTAAACGACGACTCAGTTTATTTTGATAATGCTCGGGTTTTCGGAGAAGACGTAATCGGCCGAAGGGCGAGTCCCTCAATGGCGGAGTTCATTGAAAATCATCGTCTAGAAATGATTAGAAAAGGTGGTCCAATTATTCAGAAGTTCCTAGCTCAAAGTAAGCCTTTGTTTTTAGGATTGGAGCGGAAAATAAGTGGGCAAGACGAATATGTAGCACGGAATCCATATAGAGAGAGCCACGGAAGAATTATTTCTAGAGGAGCAAAAGAGCTACTTGAGGGCTTGGATAGTTGCCAGAAACTGATCGAGCGCGCATATACTAGATACAGGAGGGCTAGTGACAGCCGAATCGACCGCCTGTCTACTGTGATACTGGAATCTACATTCGAGTATTTTGAGTTTGATATCGAAAAACTGAACGAAGCCCAACTGAATCCATACGAAGATCTTCAAGAATTACACGACCGACGTGCCGAAATAGAAAAGTTTGTGAAAGATCTCGGTGGCTCTGACAAGGCCATCACGCAGATAAGTGAATTTTTCTCAAAAATGTTATTGGTTGTAAACCGTCCAGTTGGACGAGACCCACGAGAAGGGTGGAGTCTTGAATGGTTTATGAATATGGCTCAGATCAAGAGAATCAGGGCAATACTTTCCGAGATTGATCGTCAGAAGAAAATGGCAGAAAGGCACTATGCGCCGATCAAAGAGTTTTTGATAGTTGTAAACCGCTTCTTTCAGCCGTCAAAAAAAGATATCGTCATAGACGCGGTTGGAAAGCTCAAGGTGCTGCAGGGTGGCAAATTTATTGATTTGGAAAATCTTTCCTCGGGGGAAAAACAACTAATTATACTTTTGGTGCATTCCCGGTTTGGATCAACAAAGAGCAATTCATTCATCATTGATGAGCCTGAGCTATCTCTGCATATGAGATGGCAAGAGATGTTGGTTGAGGCACTTACTGAGAATAATAAAATCAATCAGTTCATATTTGCCACTCACTCACCTGAGATTGTGGGATTACTGAAAGATAAGTGCATTAGGGTTTGATAACATGGATGCGGACTTGATTCGAAGAAGTAGTGGAAAATTTGCGGCCTCAGTTTTTTATGAGGGGTACAATGACTTCGATGTCTATATTGAAGACACTGCCGAGGGTTATCCAAAAATTTTCTCATTTATGTTATCTAGGCTTTTACCTACTACAGTTACACTTGAGAAAGTCTTCCCGTTAGGTGATAGGAATCAAGTTGTAGAGGCCGCCAGGCGGGAAACTGAGCAAAAAAGCCACCGAAGCTCGGTCTATATAATTGATGGTGATCTTTATTTGCTCGCAGGTGAAACGACGCAGCTGCCGCCAAACGTGATTGTTTTACCTAGATACTGTATCGAAAACTTTTTAATTGATGAGCAAGCGTTTCTTCAAATTATGAACGAAGAAAGCGCTGGCTTAAATTTGGATAAGATAAAGGAAACATTTGATTTCGAAGGTTGGGTGGGGCGTAGTCGTCCAGTTTTGCGAAATTTGTTTGAAGTATTTGCAGTTTCGCATAGATTGAAGTCGGGGATTGCGACCACCTCAAGAGGCTATAAATCAATATGTAAGGGGGAAACTGGCGAAGTCGATGCTGACAAAGTAGCAATCATCATGCAGGAAATTGAGAGCGAACTAGTCCGAAGATATGGCGTTGATGATGTTGAAAGTGCTTATGAGTATGTTAGGAGGAATGTAAATTGCGACAGCTGTTTCCTTAAAACATATGTGTCGGGAAAAGACTTCCTGCTTCCGTTGCTTTTTGTACGGATGCGATTTATTACAAGCAGTAAAACCGCAAACTTATTTATAAAAATTAGGATGTCTAGGTGGTGCTCGCTAGAACCGCTAAATGACTTCGGTCGTCAGGTCATACATATGCTTGGATTGAGCAAGCCCATCTAGTCGGTTAATAACGTTTTCATTCATGGTGCCGAGGTAAGGAGGAAGCCCATCCCATTACTTATAGCTGGAAGCTGGCTACCGAATTTGAACTCAACGGAAGCTTTCGCGAGCTTCCGCTTATCTTTATCGCCGCTTTTTCAGCTTATGCTCGATTAGCCCCATTTCTGCCTTGATCGCAGTGATGGTGAGGTTCTGCATCGCCGTGTTTTTTCCGATTTTAGTATCCACGAGCTTGAGTAGGGCGGTCAGGTGGGCTTTTCTCGCCTTAAGCGTTTCGGATATGGATGAGCTGTTTTGTGTCGTTGTATTCATGGCTTCGATCCTTGGAATGGTTTAAACAGCCCGCGAAGGCAGGCTGTTTCAGGGGCCTCGGCAGTTACATCGAGAGCAGATCGCGCGTGCGATGCTGGATGGCACGGTCTGCCAGTTCGCCCCACCTCCAACTACCGAAGTTTTCACCCTGCTCGGGAATATCGAGCGTCATTAAGGACATCGGGTCGCGGCCAATCATCCGTGCGGCGGCGTACAGCTTGCCGCCTACCTCTAGCAGCGCTTGGGCCGCTTCATTCCACGTTTCCTCCAAGGCGTCGTGAGCGAGCCGTAAGGCGGTGTCCTCAATTTTTTGTTGTTCTACCTGAGCCTCACTGATGTGTCGGTCAACGATGGCCAGCTCTTGCTCCAAGGCGGTGATGATCAGGAGCTGGCGGCGATGTTGTTCGGTGGCGGTAGTGAGGTTTTTCGCGGCTTTCTGAGCGTCGGTGCTAGCTGCTTTTTCGCCGTCGACGTCGCCCCACGCCACGGCCTGTGCGTAAGCGGTAGCCGCCTCAGTCTCAGCCTGCCGTGCGCTGGTAATCTCTTCCTGTGCTTGCTGGCGAATTTCCTCCAGGCGAGTGCTCAGGCTTTGCCGTTTATCGTTAAGCTCCAGCTCATCCGCCATCCAGTTAGCCATGTCGGTAATGTAGCCCTCCATCAGGCTCTCTCGGTTGGCCAGCTTTTCCAGGCGGTCCAGCGTTTGGTCGAGTCGGAAGATCTGATGATCGATCGAGTCGATCTTGATTTGGCGACTGCTGATCTCATGCCTGACGTCGCTCTCTCGGCCGTTGTTAATGACGTCCTCGCTGTGAAGCGCAGCCTCAAAAGGTGGTATTTCCTTTTTGAGCGCCTCCATTTCGATGACTTTATTGGCGCGTGCGTCTTTCAGTTGTTCAATTCGGTTCATGGGTTGTGTCCTAATTATTGGGTTGGGTTCGCAGGGGCTGGCGAGGCCGATTAAGCCGGCTCTACCTCAGTCAGCAGGCTCACCGTCAGGCGGCCTGTGCCTCGCTTTCATCCATTCCCGGTATGGTTTTCACCACGTAGCACCGCTGAGTCCCCATGCCGGGCAAACGGACGGCGCAGGAGGCTTTGCCATCTGGCCCCGGCTCAAGGACGCCCCGACGTATCAGCTCCTTGTTCACGGCATTGAGGTTCATGCCCTTGAAGACTTCGGAGCGCCACGCCTCCGGCAATACGTAGTAGGTGTTGGTGGTGTGCAATGCGTCACCCAGGCCATGCTCCAGCGTCTTGCGAAAACCCAACCGGTCAATGGTGCGTGGACCGTGCTCATCGATCTTCGCGGCGGCCGACTCCCAGCGGGTGAAACGGCTTTCACCGAAGCGCTCGATGACCTGGCGCAACCGTGCGAGGATCGCGTCTCCTTCGAAGTTACCGGCGCCGCCGCGCTCATTCATCCAGGCACTGAGGCACACCCGGGCTGCGGTGGTGGCGGTGCCGTCGGGCCAGCCGGTAATCCCCATCGCGGTGGCCAGCTCGCCGGCCGCGGCGGCCAATCCAAAGCGAGCTGCCGCTCGATGCGCCTGACCGCTCGCCGAGGCGGGGAGCGCCTTGGCGATGAATCCCTCCAAGGTATGGCGCAAGATGGTCGACCAACCAAGCAGCTTGCCGGGTTCGCAGAGGGCAGACAGGAACGCTGTGAGCGGTGTGCCGTAGTACTTGGCCACCCGCGTCTTGAGCGCATCGGAGAGGGCGGCGGCATCATCAAATCCGTTCAGCACATCGAACATACCCAGGCCCTTGCTGGCATCCGCCGGCACGGCGAGCATCCGCACTTCCATGCCGGCTTTTAGCTCTTTGTTGGCTTCGGCCATGTGCTGCGCCAACGTCTTCTCGCCGGTCGACAGAAACAGCAAACGCCACTCCTGCACCTGTCGGCCTGCTTGTCCTCGATCATTGGCGCGAGCCTTGCCGGTGCCGTTGCCGAGCATGTACACCGTTTCACCAATGATGCGTGGGTCGCACATGCCGATTTCATCCAGCACCAGGAGCCCGTCGGAATGCGCGGCGGCGATGGATTCCAAGGCGTTATCCGTGGAGCGCCAGGAACGCACCAGACGCGGCCCGCCGTAGATCGAGGCGGCGACTTGCAGGTGGGTGGTCTTGCCGCCGGAGCTGTCACCGTAGAGGTGAAAGCCACCCGACTCATGGCCGAGCATGTGCAGCAGCGGACCGGCAAACGCCACGCTGGCCACAAACGCCAAGCGGTGATTACCGATGCACAGGGCGCCGATTTGTTCTTGCCACTGCTCCAGGGTGCCAGCTTCGCTGATCGGCGGGAGTTGCGCGCCGGCCTCATAGAAGTGCAGGTGTTCGGCGTGCGAACCGACCTGCTGTTCGGG
Organism: Pseudomonas sp. LBUM1666; assembly: GCF_059695775.1. Taxonomy (NCBI): domain Bacteria; kingdom Pseudomonadati; phylum Pseudomonadota; class Gammaproteobacteria; order Pseudomonadales; family Pseudomonadaceae; genus Pseudomonas; species Pseudomonas sp. LBUM1666. The sequence continues at coordinate 1,090,673 of NZ_CP166789.1, forward strand.
CAGCAAGAAGGCGCTGTCGTGCCAGCCCAAACGGGTGACAAGACGTGCGCGCTGGGTGCTGTCGAAGCCACCGAGATAACTCTGCAAGTCATTGCGGGCATTGCGCCCCGAGCGACTGCCGGCGAGACGTAAGCCCATGTCCACCAATGGACCGAGCACGTCCTTGCCGAAGTCGCCGGTCATGGTCCGCGCCGGAATGTTCCAGCGTTTTTTCGCCCCATCGGGATCGTCGAACTCGACCAGTAATCCCCAGTTATGCCCCTGCGCATCTCGGGTGCGCGCCAGGATCTCCAGTGGCGAACACACCGGGCGTGCCTCACCATCGTCACCGGAATAAAACACGCCTTCTGCTGTCAGGCGAAAGCCGCCGGGCAGCAGATCGTTTTTGGGCTTCGCAGCACGCTTGGTCGTTGGTTTGGTTTTAACTTCGGGTGGTTCGGCCGGTGCTTTTTCCGGCTCAACACCGAACAGTTCGCCGCTGCGTTCCAGCTCGGCGAAGTGCGCCGCGGTCCAGCCTTTGGCTTGGGCATCAGCCGCGTCGTCGCCGTCATCCCATTGACCACCTTTAACGAAAGCCGGTTGGTCATTCTTGAGGGTGGGCTTGCGCTTGAAGACGTCCAGGGCGATCACGCGCACCGATGCGGTGCCGATCTGTTGCAGTTGTTCGGCGACGGCGTCCATACAGTTTTTGCCACTGGCGTCGTTGTCGGGCCACAACACCACGGACCGACCTTTGAGCAGTGTCAGGTCGGCTTTGTGCCAGGAGTTTGAGCCGTTCGGCCAGCACGTGGACACGTAGTTGGGCAACAGCTCCGCTGCGGCGTCGGCAGCCTTTTCGCCTTCGCAGAGAATCACCGGAACCTCTGCGCGTTGCGCCAGCTCATCCAGGCGCAGCAGTGGACGCGGCTCCGGCAAGCCTTGCCAACGCCATTGCCGCGTTTGACTGTCGGCCCGTTGGCACCAGGTCAAAGGGGCAAACACCTTACGCGGTTTGCCGTCTTCCTCTGGGTCCAAGTCGAAGCGATAGAGCGCCATGACCGGTTGGCCCTGAGCGTCGCGATATATCCAGACTTTGGACGGTGCGCCATGTTGCCGGTGTGTGGCCGGGCACTTGTTCATGGCCTCGGCCGGTATCGGCCGAATGGCAATCCAATCCGGTGTTTTACTTTTGCTGGGACTCGATTTCGATTGAACCTCACCAGCGGTAACGTGCAGCAGATCCGCCAGCTTATTGCAGGCTTCGACGTCGGTACTGCCATCCAGATAGCGCACCAGATCGATCAGGTCGCCGCCTTTGTCACCGGTCGCAAAATCCGCCCAAGTGCCCTTGCTCAAGTTGACCTTGAGCGAGCCGGCACGCTTGTCGGTGCGAGTCGGATTAGGAGCGGTGTATTCCTTGCCGCCGTCGACGCGTTTACCGTTGGGCAGCCAGTGAGCAAGCACACGATCCATGTTCTGCAACGCCACAGCTTTGACTTGAGCGAACGTGGGTCGACGGACGTTGGAAGTAGAGGCAGTCATACGCCACCGCCTTGGGCCAATTGCAACCCACTGGTAACGTCATCGATGATCGCCTTGGCCATCTCACTCAAATAATGCGAAGCCCAGACCATTGAGGCGTTGTCATTCTCCATACCGCTCAGGAAGGTGAGTTTGTTCACGCAATCCATGAGCAGGGATGCTTGTTCAAGCGCTTCTTCGCACGAGATGCCGGCATTGATGCGGAACAATGGCTGGTTCTGAGCGTTGCACTTGGCAAAGGTGGCGCCACCCACCGTATTGATCGCAATGGAAGGGGTCATTGGGCGCCTCCACTCATGGGTGACCGAGTGGAGTTGTCGGCATGCACGGCGAGGGTGCGGATCAGACCCAGCGTCCCTCGAACATCCCACAGCGCCGCCGCGATGACATGGTTGGCCAGACGTGGGCCGTCGCACTCGAACTGATCCTCAAGAAGCAAGAGCACGGAGTTGGCTCGATCCACGGCACAGGTGATGGCGTCAATCGGCACACCGGCTTCGGCGCTTTTGTGGACGCAAAGCAGATCCTCGGGCAGGGAGAAGCTCAGGGCTTGGTTCATTGGGCACCGCCTGCGGCTTCGAGGGCGCGAGCTTTGGCCATATGAACGTTGTAACGGGTGAGACGAGTAGCGAGGCTGGAATTGGCGTGTAAAGCGGCGAGAGCCATTGCACGATGGGCAGCGGCGCGAATTTTGGACGGATTGAGGGCGTGCATGGGTGGAGCTCCTTCTTAAGTAGGAACTGCCACGGTTCGTCGCCAAACGAATTGAGGTGGCAGCTGTGCGCAGGTTGGCGAACCGGGTAAGAAGGAACCCGGCAGACCCGAAGGTCTCCCACGCACAGCCACCATAAAAAGGGAATGCGGGCACAAAAAAAGCGCCTGCAATCGTAATGGGGGCGCCTGTGCGCCTTCTTAAACTCGGGTCGCCAAACCCGGTCGCTGAATTTGCAGCGACGGCCAAAGAGTAACGTCCTGTTTTGCAAAGTGCAACCGTGCGGAGATCTTGCGCATTTCTTTGATGCGGCATAAATTGTGCGGGCATGTAGATTTACCTCAACGCCTCCGGATCGCTCCCGGGGGCGTTTTCGTTAGTGCTGGGTGGTGGCGGGGCGAGCGAGGGTGAGCCATTGCAAGTGGTTCCCTTGGCGAGCCCTTTGCCGCATCTGCTGTAGCGCTTCGGGATTGCGCAGTAGGTTGGGAATCAGCTCGCGAGCGTCGCTAATCACCACATCTGCGGGCGGCTGAACCGCTAACAGCGTCCACTCCAGGTTCTGCCACAGCACGATCAGCACCTGAGCTCCGGCCGAGATCGCCTGATCACGCAGAATGAGCAAACGCTGGCGACCTTTGATCTCGGCGGTAGAAGGCAGAGACGCCTCAAGTACACCGACGAAATCCAAGGCTTGGTGGGGAAGAAAGGTCGGGGTCATGCCGCCTCCCGCACGTTGGCAAACAGCGGTAGCGGCGTTTCGCCTTTGAGCCAAGCCAGGATTTTGCTGTCCTCGACGCACCGTCGGCGATGTTCTACCGCGAGCAGTTCGCGCTGCTGTGCCAGACATCCATCCACATAGCCGGACAGGTCCGAGGTCAACTTCATTTCATGGTGCAAGCGTTCGCTTGCGGATTTTTCCTCGGCAAGGTCCTGCTCAACGATTTGTTGCCACACCGCCGGATCGTTCGCAAATCCGGCCGATTGATCGACCAGCCAGTACGTGACCCAGTCGGTCAAACCCAGCGATTTCAGCACGGCGCGGCGGCCCTCTTTCATCGCGAAATGGCCCGTACCATGGATGCTGGAAAACTCTCGACGTACCGCATTTTTGCGGATCAGTTCAGGCAACTCCCACGGATTGGGTTTAAGCGGAAGGACCAGGCCATCAGGGTTGAAAAAGAAGGCTTCTTGTTCTTCCCCGTTCCAGCTCACGCCCGCGATGGTGCGATGACGCCAGTTGATCGCGCCGGGTTGATAGAGACGAAATCCGATGCTGTAGGAGTCGAGAAATGGTCCTTTGAATGGGCTGTAAATGCGCTTCATGCGGCCACCTGATCACGGGCTTCAATGCGGCCTCGCGCCCAGGCTTGCACCTCAGAAAGCACCCACGCTACGGGCGCTCCGCGTGCGGTGCTGATACTCAGTTTCACGGGGCGCGGAAAGCTACTTTTAGAGCACTGCATAAGCTTGTAGATGGTGGGGCGTGCAAGACCAACGATGGCCATGACTTCCGTGATTCTGATCAAGGTTGTCGCTGGGTCGCGATGAGGAAGGTAATTGACTGTCGAAGCGAGTGGGTTAGTCATAGTCGTGCCTGTAAAGTGAGAGACAGACACAGGTTAGAGAGCAAAAAAAAAGCAAACATGGTTTGCTTTTTTTGCTGGCTATCGGGGTAAGTAACCCCCCTTATGAAGGTATTTCCTGACGGTCGGGATCGAAGCTATTTTGTCTTTTTCAACAATCACTTTAATCAAGTCGGTTCCAGATATTTTTGGGTCCGCTGAAACGTGACGGTCGGCTGCGTTGCATACACGATCAAATCGATTTTTCGGTATGCGTCCGGGCATCCCGTCTTGCACCCTGGGAGAGCAGGAAAACAGAGGTAACACATGGGTCAGTTCGTATAATTACATTAGACGGTGTTTTAACTGATTTCTGTCCCCCAAATTTGGCACTGATTCGAGAGTGTTTTCAGCCACCCTCCATCGGTTTGCCGGAATTCAATTGGCCATGTTTTAGCTTTGGCTTGGCCCCCCTTGCGTGACCAGGCAACCGGAGCCCCATGCTGGTTTGACCAGTGCAGGCGTGAATGAACCTGAATTGGGTCCATGTGCGCCACGACAATATCGCCCTCGGTGCGATATGAGTGCTGATCTGGGTTGTGTCGGGGCGTTAGGGGTGGCGTCCGGGTTGAGATGGTGTGGCGTAGGTGCGTCTACGGTGCTTTCAGTTGAAAGTCGTCGAGAAATAGACGGTGTTTTTTAGGTGCGGATTAGGGCTCGCTGAGTGCTCAGTGGGTGCTTATAAGGGTTGGGTGAGTGTGGTGCGGGGCGTTCCTGGGTTTATATGGATCGGTGATGGTGCCGGTCGGGGCAGAGCGCGCACCCAAAGCACCCAAACTGCCAAGAAGGATGTTGACGGAGGGAAGCCTGCTCGGTTCCCTCCGAAAATAGCTGAGTTGTCCGAGAATTTTGCGGAACAGTTTCGTGTGTCGATCATCACGAGAGGCGACACGTTGCTGCACCTGATTGACCACTACATACGGCGAACCTTCGACAACGGGCGGAGGATGCCGCCTCAAGTTTGCAAAAGGCTATCGACCTCTTCCCCGTTGTTAGCGAAGGGCTTCGCTACCCCGTCAAGGTCACCAGGAGCGCCGGGAAATCTCTACCTTGCGCTCAGAAGCAAAGGTGGTGGCACAGACTCGTTGGCCTGGCTGATGGAAATCGAAACGGGGCAGCTATCCGCATATTGATTCCATTGATTGGCCAGGCGGGTGCAGAACAGATGCTCGATGCGCTGAATAAAGTGCAGGAGGTTTCGGATGAAAGTGCGGCCGGGCATACCGTCTTGCGCAACTAAACCGGTTGCCATCTATGCGGCAGCAGTTCGGCAATCGCACTCGCCCGCTGCGTCGGCAGGCGCGTGAGGACGTCCTTCAAATAAGCATACGGATCATGTCCGTTGAGCCGTGCCGATTGGATCAAGCTCATGATCGCGGCTGCACGTTTGCCACTGCGCAGTGACCCAGCGAACAGCCAATTTTTGCGACCTAACGCCCATGGCCGAATCTGGTTCTCGGCCCAATTATTGTCAATGGGTATGGCACCGTCATCGAGATAGCGCGACAGCGCCGTCCAACGTTTGAGGCTGTAATCCAGAGCCTTGCTAATAGCCGAGCCGTCGTGCACGAGCTGGCGCTGGGCGATCATCCAGGCATGCAAAGCGTCCATCACCGGTACGGCTTTTTCTTGCCGTATTCGGCGGCGTAAATCCGGTTCCAGGTCGCGGACTTCATGCTCTATTTCGTACAGCCGCTGGATGTACCTCAAGGCCTGCTCGGCAAGCTGGCTCTTGTTGGTGGCGTGCAGCTCGAAGAACTTGCGCCGCGCATGAGCCATGCAGCCGATCTCGGTCACGCCGAGTTCAAAGCTGGCCTTGTAGCCGCCAAAATCATCGCAGACCAGCTTGCCCTTCCAGTCTTGCAGGAAGTTGCGGGCGTGTTCTCCGGCGCGGCTAGGGCTGAAGTCGTAAACCACCGCCGCCAATTCCGAGAACTGGCTGGTGGCGTAGGCCCAGACATAGGCTCGATGGGTTTTCTTCGCACCCGGCGTGAGCATCTGCACCGGCGTTTCATCGGCGTGGATTACGCCATGTTCGAGGACAGTATTACGCAGGGCATCGACCAGCGGCTGTAACTGCACGCCACAGTTGCCGACCCATTGCGCCAGGGTCGAACGCGCGATAGCCAAACCGGCTCGACCAAAAATCGATTCCTGGCGATAGAGCGGTAGATGGTCGGCGAACTTCGCGATCATGACGTGGGCCAGCAGCCCCGCGGTCGGGATGCCTTTGTCGATGACCTGCGCCGGAACCGGTGCCTGGATCAGGGTTTCGCACTGATCGCAGACCCACTTGCCACGGATGTGCCGCTCAACGGTGAACACGCCCGGCGTGTAGTCGAGTTTCTCGCTGACATCCTCGCCGATACGCTTGAGAGCGCAGCCGCACTGGCAATGGCTGTTGTCGGGTTCGTGGTGGATCAGAGTGCGCGGAAACTGCGGCGGCAAGGCGGTGCGTTTAGGTTTTTGCCGAACCTCGGTCGAAGCGGGAGCAAGTTTCAGCGCTTCAAGTTCAGCCTCGATGGCCGCAATGTCGGTGTCGATCAGGTCATCGAGCAGGCTGGCTTGATCCGGGCTCAGTTGCTCGCTGCGCTTGGCAAACTTGAAGCGCTTGAGTTGCGCAATCTCGTGGGTCAGCTTCTCGATCACCGTTTGGTCGCGGTGGATCTTCTTACCCATTGTCTCGATTTTCTGATCGAGACTCTCGACACGCTGCATCAACTGCGCCGCCAGAGCACGCAGTTGTTCAGGGTTTAGTTGGTCGAGATTGGGCAGTGAAGTCATGCCGCCGATTTTGCCAGAGCAGGCTAAAACCGACGATAGGCTCATCGGACAATTGCACGGCCTGGGTGGCCATGGCAGGTGTTATACGATGGAAATCGCGCTGCCAGGCCCGACTCTTTGCCAAGGCAAACCCAGCACCAGGGCATGTAGCTGTTCGGCACCCAATTCTATCTGAGAGCCGTGTCGAGAACCCGGCCAGAAGAACTTGCCTTGATGCAGGCGGCGCGCTGCCAGCCAGATACCCAACCCGTCGTGCACCAGCACCTTGATGCGCGTGGCGCGGCGATTGGCAAACAGATAAGCACAGTGCGGCTGCGCCGCACCGAACACTGCAACCACCCGCGCCAGCGCGGTTTCGGTGCCGGCGCGCATGTCCATCGGCTCGGTGGCGAGCCAGATGGAGTCGATGCGGATCATCGCAACAGGTCTCGCAGAAAGGTGGCGCAGGCAGCGGCGCTTTCGGTCGGCCAGTTCACTTTCACGGTGCCGCGCGGGTGTGGGATTTCGAGGCAGATAGTCGATGACGCGGCTTGCGAATTTGCTCCGGCTAACTGCAAGGGCAGCGGAATGAAAGCAGGTTGCAGCGCCATGGCTTTCTGCGTTTGCACTCGAATCCATTTATGGACGAGGTTCGCGTTGAGGCTGTGGCTCAGCGCAACGCTGGCAATCGAGGCCCCGGGCTGGGAGCACTCTTGAATGACCTGGGCCTTGAAGGATTTGGAGTAGGAACGGCGTTGTGGCTGCATGAAAGACCCGCTTAAAAGGCTAGAAATGGTGTCCACTTAAATCAGGTGGACACCATCGCCTTTGGCGTCGGGGTCAGGAAGGTGTGTTGGCCGGACGCATACATTTTTCGCCGCCTGTTGTATATCCGACTCAGGATTACTGTTGCCTTTTCCAGCTATTTTTCCGCGTTGTGATGCTTGAGTGGCAGAAACGTTAGCAAGGACTTTGCGCATAAAGCCGTATGCATTGGAGCCAGGTTGTGAAGCCTCGACGTCTTCGATTTGTCGGTAAAGTGAGGCCAGCATCAATGCCTTATCCGCGCCCGCTTTTAAGAGGGCGAAGTCCTCTCTGCTTCTAATTTCGAACCCGCTGGTTCGATCTCGCGCCTTCTCCACAAGCTTTATGTATTCTTTGTGATCGGTTTGCCGCAGCAACTCGACCAGGTCAACCTCAATGTCATAAACACCAAGCTCCAAGTCGAACAACCAATTTGCAAGGGCTTCAACTGCTTCTACGGCCTGGACGAGTGCGTAGGTCGCTACGAGCTGGGAGTCGCTAACGAGATGATCTATCTTAATCTCACTGCGAATTACCCTCGGTAGGGCTGTCGCTTCAGCAAAGTGAAAGCGCTCTTCGATGAGATCTCGACGAAGAAATAGGGTATTGATCGTCGATTTAGCGCTTTCGGCATATCCGCCATCCTCAAGCCAATAAAACAACGCATGATTGATTAGCTCAAAGCCTGCTTTGAAATGGTCGAAAAAATGATCGTATAACGCTAATTCACTAACGGCTAACTCGATCTCCTCGATATCCATAAGCAGACAAGCTACCTCGACTCCCGCGATCTCTAGCTCTCCAGCTTCTAGGCTAACTTTGCCTTTCATGACGCTGCCCCTTGCCCCCAAGCGGAAGTGGTTAACCCGCGAGGTCCACGGTGGAAAAAAGTCACCAACAGGGCAACATTGGTTCTCATACCGTTACACGGTTTATCCCTGTTACACGGAGTGTATGGAAAACTGAGTTTGCGTGTAACTCTAAAAAAACTTAATATTTTCAGTAGGTTGGCGAGATTCGTTACACGAGTAACACGCGTTACACCGCTTTTGGAGGGGGGGTGGATAAGGAGCCTCATATCACCTTTCCAAATTGGCCTTGCACGACGTTTCCATGCTCAAGACCATCGAGGTAGTCGGCATACCACTGCATCATCTTCACGCGTTGTTCAAGGTATTGAGCCTTGTTGTATATCCCCGAAATGCCTTCCTCTTTATGGGCAAGCTGTGCCTCAACGTGTTCCTTCGGCCAGCCATGTTCTCGGAGCAATGTGCTCGCTGTATGTCGAGTGCCGTGTCCAACTAGGCGACCTTTGTAGCCAATTGTGGCAAAGACCTTGTTGATCGTATTTTCACTTATGGTCGGATTTTTGGCTCCGACCCCGGGGAAGAGCCAACGACTGCGACCGGTTAAGCACTGCAGCTCTTTCAGTGCTGCAACAGCTTGGTGGGGAAGGGGGCATACAAAATCCCGACGCATCTTCATCTTGGCGGCAGGGGTGGTCCAAATGGCTTTCTCAAGGTCAAATTCCTTCCATTCAGCCAAGCGGACCATTCCAGGTCGTGATGCCGTCCATACACAAAGCCATGCAGCAGTGCGGGCTGTCAGCCTGCTCGGGGTGTTTTTGAGTGCTTGGAGGAATTCAGCCAGTTCAGGCTCCAGCAAATGTGGATGCTGCTGAGTCTTAGGAGCTTGGGCTGCAATATCGCGAAGGCGGCTGCCCGGATCGTTTTCAGTCAGGCCCAAGCCGATGGCTCGCCCGAAGATCTGATTTATCCAGGTGCGACACTTTTCCGCTACGTTGTGTGCGTCTCGGGCTTCAATGGATGCCTGGAGTTTTGCGCAGTCGGTACGGGTGATTTCATCTAGAGGCTTGTCTCCCAGTGCCGGGAGTATGTCCTTGTCGAGGTAGGTGCGGATTTTGTTGAGGGTAGAGGGTGCAAGGCCCTTTTCCTCTTTCGCCTTCAGCCAGGCATCAGCAGCAGCTCGAAAGGTTCGGGTTTTGGCCGCATCGAAAGAAGCTTTCGCGGATCGCTTCTGTTCAAGGGGATCGGCACCGCTACTCACTACCTTGCGTAGATCAGCAGCTTTGTCCCGTGCCAACGCACCGCTTACTTCCGGGTATCCCCCGAGCCCCATCCAAGCCCAATTGCCCGCCGGACGTTTGTAGCGGAGCTGCCAAGATTTACCACCATCGGGTTTAACCCTGAAGTAGAGGCCGTTTCCGTCCAGCTCCCTGTATTCCTTTAATTCCGGCTCCAATCCCGCAAGTGTCGTGTCAGCGAGAGGGCGGCGCTTGATGTCTGCGCGCTTCATCCTTGTATCCCAAAGTTCGGTATTTTTCTCAGGATACAAGCAGGGATACAGGGATACAACGGATAAGGGGATACAGTGGTAGATAGCCAGACACAAAAAAACCGGCTCAAGTGGCCGGTTTCTCTGGGTTTGAAAGTCTGGTAGAGACTTTCAGATACTGCTATATGGTGCCCCGAGGGAGACTCGAACTCCCACTTCTTGCGAAAACGGATTTTGAATCCGCCGCGTCTACCAATTCCGCCATCAGGGCTCAATGGCGGCGAAGTATAGAGATGAGATAACCGTCGGTCAATCAGGTACATGGAGAATTTTTGATATTTCCGCTAGACTTCCCGGCCCTGCTAGACGAACCCCATCATGCGCGTTGCTGACTTTACCTTCGAGCTCCCTGATTCGCTGATCGCTCGCCATCCTTTGGCTGAGCGTCGCAACAGTCGCCTGTTGACCCTTGATGGGGTCAGCGGCGCCCTGGCACACCGTCAATTCACTGATTTGCTCGAGCATTTGCGCCCGGGCGATTTGATGGTGTTCAACAATACCCGGGTGATTCCGGCGCGGCTGTTTGGCCAGAAGGCTTCCGGCGGCAAGCTGGAAATTCTGGTGGAGCGGGTGCTCGACAGTCATCGCGTGCTGGCCCATGTGCGTTCCAGCAAGTCACCGAAGCCTGGTTCGAAGATCCTGATCGACGGCGGTGGCGAAGCCGAGATGCTGGCGCGTCACGATGCGTTGTTCGAGTTGGGGTTTGCCGAAGAGGTGTTGCCGCTGCTCGATCGCGTCGGGCACATGCCGTTGCCTCCTTATATAGACCGCCCGGATGAAGGCTCGGACCGCGAGCGTTATCAAACGGTCTACGCCGAGCGTTTGGGCGCGGTAGCGGCGCCGACGGCGGGGCTGCATTTCGATCAGCCGCTGATGGAGGCGATTGCCGCCAAGGGTATCGAGACTGCGTTCGTGACCTTGCACGTCGGCGCTGGCACGTTTCAGCCGGTGCGGGTCGAGAAGCTCGAAGACCACCACATGCACAGCGAATGGCTGGAAGTCGGCCAGGACGTGGTCGATGCCGTCGAAGCCTGCCGCGCTCGCGGTGGTCGGGTGGTGGCGGTGGGGACCACCAGCGTGCGTTCCCTGGAAAGCGCCGCCCGCGATGGCGTGCTCAAGCCGTTCAGTGGCGACACCGACATCTTTATCTACCCGGGCCGGCCGTTTCATGTGGTCGATGCCCTGGTCACCAACTTTCATTTGCCCGAATCCACGCTGTTGATGCTGGTTTCGGCGTTCGCCGGTTATCCCGAAGCCATGGCCGCTTACAAAGCCGCCGTGGAGCATGAATACCGATTTTTCAGCTACGGTGATGCGATGTTTATCACCCGTAACCCCGCACCACGTGGCCCTGAGGAAACAGAATGAGTCGCACCAGTCGCATGTCTTTTGAGCTCCTTGCCACCGATGGCAAGGCTCGTCGCGGTCGTTTGACCTTTCCACGCGGTACCGTCGAGACCCCGGCCTTCATGCCGGTGGGCACGTACGGCACGGTCAAGGGCATGTTGCCGCGGGATATCACCGCCACCGGCGCGGAAATCATTCTGGGTAACACCTTCCACTTGTGGCTGCGTCCTGGCACCGAAGTGATCAAGAAGCACGGCGACCTGCACGATTTCATGCAGTGGAAAGGCCCGATTCTGACCGACTCCGGCGGTTTCCAGGTGTTCAGCCTGGGCGCCATGCGCAAGATCAAGGAGGAGGGCGTGACTTTCGCCTCTCCGGTCGACGGCGCCAAAGTGTTCATGGGCCCGGAAGAGTCGATGCAGGTCCAGCGTGATCTGGGCTCGGACATCGTGATGATTTTCGACGAATGCACGCCTTACCCGGCCGATGAAGACGTTGCGCGGGTGTCGATGGAGCTGTCGTTGCGTTGGGCCAAGCGTTCGAAAGTAGCCCATGGCGATAACACGGCGGCGCTGTTCGGCATCGTGCAGGGCGGCATGCACCAGGATCTGCGCATGCGTTCCCTGGAAGGTCTCGACAATATCGGCTTCGATGGCCTGGCTATCGGCGGTCTGTCGGTGGGCGAGCCGAAACACGAGATGATCAAGGTGCTCGACTACCTGCCAGGTCAGATGCCGGCTGACAAACCTCGTTACCTTATGGGCGTTGGCAAACCGGAAGATCTGGTTGAGGGTGTGCGCCGCGGTGTGGACATGTTCGATTGCGTGATGCCAACCCGTAATGCCCGCAATGGGCATCTGTTCATTGATACAGGCGTGCTGAAGATCCGTAACGCGTTCCATCGCCATGATGATTCGCCGCTGGATCCGACCTGCGATTGCTACACCTGCCAGAACTTCTCCCGTGCTTATCTGCACCATCTGGACAAGTGCGGCGAAATGCTGGGTAGCATGTTGAATACCATCCACAATTTGCGCCATTACCAGGTGCTTATGGCTGGTTTGCGCGAGGCTATTCAACAGGGTACATTGGCCGCCTTTGTCGATGCCTTCTACGCCAAACGCGGGCTTCCTGTTCCGCCTTTGGACTGAGTTTTCTGACCCCAAGATTCAACATTTGCAACTGGAGTGCTAAATGAGCTTTTTTATCTCTAATGCCATGGCTGACGCTGCTGCACCTGCTGCAGGCCCAATGGGCGGCGGCTTTGAGTGGATTTTCCTGGTCGGTTTCCTGGTCATCTTCTACCTGATGATCTGGCGTCCACAGGCCAAGCGCGCCAAAGAGCAGAAAAACCTGCTGAGCAGCCTGCAGAAAGGCGACGAAGTTGTGACCACCGGTGGTATCGCCGGCAAGATCACTAAAGTGGCAGACGACTTCGTTGTTCTGGAAGTTTCCGACACCATCGAAATGAAGTTCCAGAAAGGCGCTATCGCCGCCACGCTGCCAAAAGGCACGCTGAAAGCGATCTAAGTTTCAACTTCTACTCAATCGACGGGGCGCGCAAGGCGCCCCGCGTCATAAGCGGGCGGCGTGATGCTGAACAAATACCCTCTGTGGAAATACATTCTGATCCTGGCGGTGCTAGCGGTCGGTCTGATTTATTCCGCTCCCAATCTATATCCTGATGACCCGGCCATTCAGGTCAGCGGTGCAAGCACTTCGCTGCAGGTCACTCAGGCTGATCTGGATCGTGTGGGCACAGCGCTCAAGGAATCCGGGATCAACGTCAAGGCTGCCACCCTGGCAGCAAACGGCAAGGGCGGTCTGATTCGTCTGACCAAGGCTGAAGATCAGCTGCCTGCCAAGGACGTCGTGCGCAAGGCATTGGGTGATGACTACGTCGTTGCACTGAACCTGGCACAAACCACCCCGCAATGGCTGCGCAGCCTGGCCGCGCACCCGATGAAGCTGGGTCTGGACTTGTCCGGTGGTGTGCACTTCCTGCTGGAAGTGGACATGGACAAAGCGCTCGATGCGCGCCTGAAAGTCTACGAAGGCGACGTCAAGAGCCTGTTGCGTAAAGAGAAGCTGCGCTATCGCAGTCTGCCGCAACTCAACGGTGCCATTCAGCTGGGCTTCACTGATGAAGCAACCCGCGAACAAGCCCGTGCGCTGATCCGCAAGAGCTTCAACGATTTCGACATTGTTCCGGCCGACCTCAATGGCCAACCGGTACTGCGTCTGGCGATGACCCCGGCCAAGCTGGCGGAAATCCGTGAATACTCCATCAAGCAGAACTTGACCACGGTACGTAACCGCGTCAACGAGCTGGGTGTTGCCGAACCGATCGTTCAGCGTCAGGGCGCCAACCGCATCGTGGTTGAGCTGCCGGGCGTGCAGGACACCGCCGAAGCCAAGCGTATCCTCGGCAAGACGGCCAACCTTGAGTTCCGTCTGGCCGCTGAGCCAGGCGCTTCGAAAGCCACTTCCGAAACCTTCGAGTTCCGTGAAGGCAATCGTCCGTCAGCACAGATCGAGCGTGGTTTGATCATCACTGGCGACCAGGTGACTGACGCCAAGGCTGGCTTCGGCGAGCAGGGCACACCAGAAGTGAACATCCGTCTGGATGGCCACGGTGGCGAGCTGATGAGTCGTGCGACTCGCAGCAACGTCGGCCGCAGCATGGCAGTGATCTTTATCGAGCAACGTCCGGTTACCACTTACGTCAAGCAAGTGGTTAATGGCGTCGAGAAAGACGTGCCGGTCCAGACGTTCAAGGAAGAGAAAAAGATCATCAGCCTGGCGACCATTCAGTCGCCGCTGGGTGCTCAGTTCCGCATCACTGGCCTGAACGGCCAGGGCGAGTCGTCCGAACTGGCGCTGCTGTTGCGTGCCGGTGGTCTGGCTGCACCGATGTACTTTGCTGAAGAACGTACCATTGGCCCAAGCCTGGGTGCCGACAACATCATCAAAGGTGTCGATGCATCGCTGTGGGGCATGCTGTTTGTCTCGCTGTTTATCATCGCCATCTACCGCTTCTTCGGCATCATCGCCACCGTCGCTCTGTCGGTGAACATGGTGCTGCTGCTGGCCCTGATGTCGCTGCTGGGTGCAACGCTGACCCTGCCGGGTATCGCCGGTATCGTGTTGACCATGGGTATGGCCGTTGACGCCAACGTTCTGATCTTCTCGCGGATACGTGAAGAGATCGCGGCGGGCATGACCGTACAACGGGCAATCAACGAAGGCTTCGGCCGGGCATTCACCGCGATTCTCGACGCCAACCTGACAACCTTGTTGGTCGGCGGGATTCTCTTTGCGATGGGCACCGGTCCTGTCAAAGGTTTCGCAGTGACCATGTCCCTCGGGATCTTTACCTCGATGTTCACGGCCATCATGGTGACCCGCGCGATGGTCAACCTGATCTTCGGCGGTCGTGACTTCAAGAAGTTGTGGATTTAAGGGGCTGCCATGTTACGTACAATCAACTTCATGGGCGTTCGCAACTTTGCGTTCGGCGTCACATTGTTCCTTACCGCGCTGGCTTTGTTCAGCGTCGCCACCAAGGGCATGAACTGGGGCCTGGACTTCACCGGCGGTACGCTCATCGAGCTGACCTACGAGCGTCCGGCCGATGTCACCAAGGTGCGTGAGCAACTGGTCACTTCGGGTTATCACGAGGCCATCGTGCAGAGCTTCGGTGCGACTACTGATTTGCTGGTGCGCATGCCGGGTGAAGACCCGCAGTTGGGTCATCAAGTGGCAGAAGCGCTGCTGAAAGTCGGCGGCGACAACCCGGCGACGGTCAAACGCGTCGAGTTCGTCGGCCCACAGGTGGGTGAAGAGCTGCGCGACCAGGGCGGCCTCGGCATGCTGATGGCGCTGGGCGGCATCCTGATCTACCTGGCTTTCCGCTTTCAGTGGAAGTTTGCGGTCGGTGCGATCGTTTCGCTGATCCACGACGTGATCGTGACCATCGGCATTCTGTCGTTCTTCCAGATCACCTTCGACCTGACGGTACTGGCGGCGGTACTGGCGATCATTGGTTACTCGCTCAACGACACGATCGTGGTATTCGACCGGGTTCGTGAGAACTTCCGTGTGCTGCGCAAGGCGTCCTTGATCGAGAACATCAACATCTCGACCACGCAAACCCTGCTGCGGACCATGGCAACGTCGATCTCCACTTTGCTGGCGATCGCGGCCCTGTTGTTCTTTGGTGGCGACAACCTGTTCGGCTTCTCCATCGCGCTGTTTATCGGTGTTTTGGCGGGTACTTACTCGTCGATCTACATCGCCAACGTCGTGCTGATCTGGCTGAACCTGAGCACTGAGGATCTGATTCCTACAGTGGCTACCGATAAGGAAGTCGACGACCGCCCATAACGGCTATCGTTTTCCAGCTGTCGGCCGAAAAGGCGCGAGTATTGAACTCGCGCCTTTTTTTATGCTCCAAGGCTGGGAGAAGCGCGGGCTTGTCCCGCATGTGATGGTCAGGAGGTTCATGTGAACAAGTCGTTGCTGGTTGGTGCGGTATTGGGTGCTGTCGGTGTAACTGCCGGGGGTGCTGTTGCCACCTACAAGCTGGTTAATAGCGGCCCTGAGTATGCGCAAGTTCTAGCCGTTGAACCGGTCAAAACGCAAATCAAGACGCCACGTGAAGTGTGCAAGGACGTAGCAGTAACCCGGCAGGCGCCGGTGAAAGATCAACACCAGATCGCCGGTACCGTATTGGGTGCCGTGGCGGGTGGTTTGCTCGGTAATCAGATCGGTGGTGGTACCGGCAAGAAGATTGCCACCGTGGCAGGTGCAGTTGGCGGTGGTTACGCGGGCAACAAGGTCCAGGAAGGTATGCAGAATCGTGATACCTACACCACGACTCAAACGCGCTGTAACACGGTGAATGACATCAGCGACAAGGTTGTAGGGTATGACGTCCGTTATTCACTGGATGGCAAGGAAGGCAAAGTGCGGATGGATCGCGATCCGGGCAACCAGATTCCGGTCGACAAGGAAGGTAAGCTTGTACTCTCGCAGAACGAACCGGCTCCAGCTCAATAATCAGCTGATTGCCAGAATCAAAAAAGAAGCACCTGAAAGGGTGCTTTTTTGGTGCCTGGAGTTTCTGCATCACCGCAAATCCCTGTGGGAGCGAGCTTGCTCGCGATGACGGCGTTACATCCGACATGGATGTGACTGTCAGGCCGCTATCGCGAGCAAGCTCGCTCCCACATTTGTTTTGTGGTGTTTTCGGGATCAAATTCCAGGCATAAAAAAGCACCCCGCAGGGTGCTTTTTTTGTGGCTGCTCGCTTAGCGTTTCAGCGAGGCCGGCAGGTGCGGCTGGATGGCCGTCAGTACTGCTTTGAAGCATTTGGTGTTACCGGCAACGACGTGGCCTTTCTCAAGGAAGTCGTGGCCGCCGGTGAAGTCGCTCACCAGGCCGCCAGCTTCCTGGATCAGCAGGGCGCCTGCAGCCATGTCCCATTCGGACAGGCCCGACTCCCAGAACGCGTCGAAACGGCCAGCCGCTACGTAAGCCAGGTCCAGGCTCGCCGAGCCAGCGCGGCGGATGCCGGCAGTCTGGCCAACCAGGGCGCGGAACATGCCCAGGTAGTTGTCGAGGTTGTCCATCTGGTCATCGCGGAACGGGAAGCCGGTACCCAGCAGGGCGCCGTCCAGGCTGGTGCGGCCGCTGACGCGCAGACGACGACCGTTCAGTTGAGCGCCGCGACCACGGCTGGCGGTGAATTCTTCCTGGCGAACCGGATCCAGAACAACAGCGTGTTCCAGGCGGCCGCGGTATTTGCAGGCGATGCTGACAGCGAAGTGAGGAATGCCGCGCAGGAAGTTGGTGGTGCCGTCCAGTGGATCGATGATCCACAGGTATTCTTCGCCTTCGCCGCTACCAGGGTGCATGCCGGTTTCTTCACCGAGAATGCCGTGGGTAGGGTAGGCCTTGCGCAGCGCGTCGATGATTTTCTGCTCGGCGGCGCGATCCACCTCGGATACGTAATCCTTGGCGTCTTTTTCGTCGACCTTGATGGTATCCAGGCGCTCGATGGAGCGGAAGATCAATTCACTGGCGCTGCGGGCGGCGCGCAGCGCGATATTCAGCATGGGCTGCATGGATGTGTCACCTAAGGTTGTTAAAGAAAGCCGGGCATTCTATCAGAACTTTTCTACAGGTGAAGGTCGGTGTTCGCTTTCATAGCTTAACGGTAGGATGAACTGTAAGATTCGGCTCCCAAATTTGTGTTCGAGAACGCCTCCCGTGCTGCATAACATTCGTGTCGTCCTGGTCAATACCAGCCATCCCGGCAACATCGGCGGGGCTGCGCGTGCCATGAAGAACATGGGCCTGTCGCGGCTGGTGCTGGTCGAACCGCGGTTGTTCCCGCATCACGAAGCCGATGCTCGTGCTTCCGGTGCCGGTGACATCCTTGAAAACGCGCAAGTCGTCGCCACCTTGGAAGATGCCTTGGTCGGCTGCAATCTGGTGCTCGGCACCAGCGCCCGTGACCGTCGCATTCCCTGGCCGTTGCTCGATCCCCGCGAATGCGGTGTGAAAGTGGTCGAGGAAGCAACGCAGGGCGCTGAAATCGCTTTGGTCTTTGGTCGTGAAGATTCCGGCCTGACCAATGAAGAGCTGCAGCGATGTCATTATCACGTGCACATCCCATCAGACCCTGAGTTCAGCTCGCTGAACCTTGGGGCAGCGGTGCAGGTGTTGAGCTATGAAGTGCGTATGTCCTGGCTCGCGGCCCAAGGCCAGCCGAGCAAGGTCGAGAAGGATGAAGTGGCGTCCACCAAAAGTGGTGAGCTGGCGACCATGGATGAGCTGGAGCGATTCTATGAGCACCTGGAGCAAACCCTGGTGGCCATTGAATTCCTCGATCCGGAAAAGCCACGGCACTTGATGGCGCGCCTGCGCCGGTTGTACGGACGCAGCTCGGTCAGCCGGGCGGAAATGAATATATTGCGTGGCATCCTCACGGAAACCCAGAAAGCGGCCCGTGGCGAGCTTCTTAAGCGGAAGGATTAAAAATGTTCGAGCGTTTGCGTGAAGATATCCAGAGTGTTTTCCATCGTGATCCGGCAGCGCGCAACGCCTTTGAAGTTCTGACGTGCTACCCGGGCATGCACGCCATCTGGATTCACCGCCTGTCTTCGGCCCTGTGGGGTATGGGCTGGAAGTGGCTGGCGCGACTGGTGTCGAACTTCGGTCGCTGGTTGACCGGGATTGAGATCCATCCGGGTGCCAAGGTCGGTCGTCGCTTCTTTATCGACCATGGCATGGGCATCGTCATCGGTGAAACCGCTGAGATCGGCAATGACGTCACTCTTTATCAGGGCGTGACTCTGGGTGGCACCAGCTGGAATAAGGGCAAGCGTCACCCGACGCTTGAAGATGGTGTGGTGGTTGGGGCGGGGGCCAAGGTGCTTGGTCCGTTCACGGTTGGCGCCGGAGCCAAGGTCGGTTCCAACGCCGTGGTCACCAAGGCGGTTCCGGCGGGTGCGACGGTGGTCGGAATTCCGGGTCGGATCATCGTCAAGTCTGACGATGAGCAAGATGCCAAGCGTAAGGCCATGGCCGAGAAAATCGGTTTCGATGCCTATGGGGTCGGCGAAGACATGCCTGACCCGGTGGCTCGTGCCATTGGTCAGCTGCTTGATCATCTGCAGGCCGTCGACGGCCGTCTGGAAGGGATGTGCGGTGCGTTGAAGGATCTGGGCAGCAACTATTGCGCCAAGGATCTGCCTGAGTTGCGCGAAGAAGACTTCGCCTGCGTCAAGGATAAGGATGAAAGCAAGGCGAGCTAACTCCGGGCTGGCGCCTTCGCAAGCAATTGCTGGCTGTTCGCGGCCAGCCTTTGCTATGATGCGCGCGCTCTTTTGCGGGTAATCCTGACTAAAGTACTAGGTCTTATAGTTGACTTAAATACTCGGGAATTGCATACTCGCCCCATTCTGAACTCCGTGGTAATTGTCCATGCGACTGACTACAAAAGGCCGATACGCCGTAACCGCCATGCTTGACTTGGCGTTGCACGCGCAGCACGGGCCGGTGTCCCTGGCCGATATCTCCGAGCGCCAAGGCATCTCCCTGTCCTACCTCGAACAGCTCTTCGCCAAATTGCGCCGCAGCAATCTGGTGTCCAGCGTCCGTGGTCCAGGCGGCGGCTATCAGCTGTCGCGCGACATGCAGGGCATCCAGGTCGCCCAGGTTATCGATGCGGTGAACGAATCGGTCGATGCTACCAAATGCCAGGGCCAAGGTGATTGCCATCAAGGCGACACCTGCCTGACCCACCACTTGTGGTGCGATCTGAGCCTGCAGATTCACGAATTTCTGAGCGGTATCAGCTTGGCTGACCTTGTTACTCGCCGTGAGGTACAAGAAGTAGCCCAGCGTCAGGATCAGCGCCGTTGCAACAGCAAGGTGCCACGCCTGGACAAGATTGAAGCGTCCGCCGTCGAATGACAGCCAAAGAGCTAGCGGCACGCCAGCCAGCCTGATTTAGGAGATAGTCCATGAAATTGCCGATTTACCTTGATTACTCTGCGACCACCCCGGTTGATCCGCGTGTAGCGCAAAAAATGAGTGAATGCCTGCTGGTTGACGGAAACTTCGGTAACCCGGCGTCCCGTTCTCACGTGTTCGGCTGGAAAGCTGAAGAGTCCGTCGAAAACGCTCGTCGTCAGGTCGCTGACCTGGTCAACGCCGACCCGCGTGAAATCGTCTGGACCTCCGGTGCCACCGAGTCCGACAACCTGGCAATCAAGGGTGCGGCGCATTTCTATGCCACCAAAGGCAAACACCTGATCACCACCAAGATTGAGCACAAGGCTGTCCTCGACACCATGCGCCAACTGGAGCGTGAAGGCTTCGAAGTCACCTACCTCGAGCCTCGCACTGATGGTTTGGTCACCCCGGAGATGATCGAAGCTGCCCTGCGTGACGACACCATCCTGGTTTCGGTCATGCACGTGAACAACGAAATCGGCACCATCAACGACATCGCAGCCATCGGCGAACTGACCCGCTCCAAGGGCATCCTGTTCCACGTCGATGCTGCTCAGTCCACCGGCAAGGTCGATATCGACCTATCGAAGCTGAAAGTCGACATGATGTCGTTCTCTGCCCACAAAACCTACGGCCCTAAAGGCATCGGCGCACTGTACGTGAGCCGCAAGCCGCGTGTTCGCATCGAAGCGACCATGCACGGCGGCGGTCACGAGCGCGGTATGCGTTCGGGCACCCTGGCGACCCACCAGATCGTCGGCATGGGCGAAGCCTTCCGTGTAGCCAAGGAAGACATGGTTGCCGAGAATATCCGCATCAAGGCCTTGAGTGACCGTTTCTTCAAACAGGTCGAAGGCCTGGAAGAGCTGTACATCAACGGCAGCATGACCGCCCGCGTACCGCACAACCTGAACCTGAGCTTCAACTACGTTGAAGGCGAGTCGCTGATCATGGCGCTCAAGGATCTGGCGGTTTCGTCCGGTTCGGCCTGCACCTCGGCTTCCCTGGAGCCTTCGTACGTACTGCGCGCCCTGGGCCGCAACGACGAACTGGCGCACAGCTCGATTCGCTTCACCTTCGGCCGTTTCACCACCGAAGAAGAAATCGACTACGCCGCGCAGAAAGTCTGCGAGGCCGTTACCAAGCTGCGCACTCTGTCGCCGCTGTGGGACATGTACAAAGACGGTGTCGACATTTCGAAAATCGAGTGGGCGGCACACTGATTTCAAGTCGCCGCAAACCGGCCCTGTGAACCTTCGGGCACAGGGCTTCAAGAGCGACTCTCTGATGAGTGAGGATTAAGAATCATGGCTTACAGCGAAAAGGTCATCGACCACTACGAGAACCCGCGCAACGTCGGCAAGATGGACGCGGAAGACCCTGATGTCGGCACCGGCATGGTCGGCGCCCCAGCGTGCGGCGACGTGATGCGTCTGCAGATCAAGGTCAACGAGCAAGGCATCATCGAAGACGCCAAGTTCAAGACCTACGGTTGCGGTTCGGCTATCGCCTCCAGCTCCCTGGCGACCGAGTGGATGAAAGGCAAGACTCTGGATGAAGCAGAGACCATCAAAAACACTCAGCTGGCTGAAGAACTGGCTCTGCCGCCAGTAAAAATTCACTGCTCCGTACTTGCTGAAGACGCTATCAAAGCGGCCGTTCGCGACTACAAGCAGAAGAAAGGCTTGATCTGACTTTCAAGATTTGGCGACGAGTAAGGAGTCACCGATGGCTATCAGCATGACAGAAGCGGCTGCTCAACACGTGCGACGCTCCCTCAACGGGCGCGGCAAAGGTGAAGGGATTCGTCTGGGTGTTCGCACCACAGGCTGTTCCGGCCTTGCCTACGTGCTGGAGTTTGTCGACGAGGTGGTTGCAGAGGATCAGGTGTTCGAAAGTCACGGCGAGAAAGTGATCATCGACCCGAAAAGCCTGGCCTACCTGGACGGCACCGAACTCGATTTCGTCAAGGAAGGGTTGAACGAAGGCTTCAAGTTCAACAACCCCAACGTGCGCGGTGAATGTGGCTGCGGCGAAAGCTTCAACATCTGAGGCTGCGCGTGGGTACTCCTTGTCATTTCGCTTTATTTGAGCTGAAACCGAGCTTCCGTCTGGATCTCGATCAGTTGGCCACGCGCTACCGTGAGTTGGCGCGCGGTGTTCATCCGGACCGCTTTGCAGACGCTTCCGAGCGCGAGCAGCGGCTGGCGCTAGAGCAATCCGCGAGCCTCAACGAGGCCTACCAGACGCTCAAAAGTCCCCCGAAGCGCGCGCGTTACTTGCTCGCCATGGGCGGTCGCGAGTTGCCGCTGGAGGTCACGGTGCATGATCCGGAGTTTCTTCTGCAGCAGATGGAGCTGCGTGAAGAGCTCGAAGACCTGCAAGACAGCGCCGACCTGGCGGGTGTTGCAGTGTTCAAGCGTCGCCTGAAGACTGCGCAGGATGAACTGAACGAAAGCTTCGCAGCCTGTTGGGACGATGCAGCGCAACGTGAACAGGCCGAACGCCTGATGCGGCGCATGCAGTTCCTCGACAAGCTCACCTACGAAGTGCGCCAGTTAGAAGAGCGCCTCGACGATTAACCCAGTGCCGCTCCGGTCGCACGCCTGATATACAGATAAGTCCTGATAACGATGGCCCTACTGCAGATCGCCGAACCCGGCCAAAGTCCTCAACCGCACCAGCGTCGTCTGGCTGTGGGGATCGACTTGGGCACTACCAATTCGCTGGTCGCTGCATTGCGCAGTGGTCTTTCCGAACCTCTGGCTGACGCTGACGGGCAGGTCATTCTGCCGTCTGCCGTGCGCTATCACGCTGATCGTGTTGAAGTCGGCGAGTCGGCCAAGCTGGCTGCCGCCACCGATCCTTTGAACACCGTGCTGTCGGTCAAGCGCTTGATGGGTCGTGGTCTGTCCGACGTCAAGCAATTGGGCGACCAACTGCCGTACCGCTTCGTCGGCGGCGAGTCGCACATGCCGTTCATCGACACCATTCAGGGCCCGAAAAGCCCCGTTGAAGTCTCCGCCGATATCCTCAAGGTGCTGCGTCAGCGCGCCGAAGCGACATTGGGCGGTGAGCTGGTCGGAGCGGTGATCACCGTTCCGGCCTATTTCGACGATGCTCAACGTCAAGCCACCAAGGATGCGGCCAAACTGGCCGGTCTGAATGTGCTGCGTCTGCTCAACGAGCCGACCGCCGCCGCTGTGGCTTACGGTCTGGATCAACACGCTGAAGGCCTGGTCGCGATTTATGACCTGGGTGGCGGCACCTTCGATATTTCTATTCTGCGCCTGACCGGCGGTGTGTTTGAGGTTTTGGCTACCGGCGGCGACAGCGCGCTGGGCGGCGATGACTTCGACCATGCAATCGCTGGCTGGATCATCGAGAGCGCCGGCCTGTCCGCCGACCTCGATCCGGGTGCGCAACGCAATCTGTTGCAAACCGCTTGTGCGGCCAAAGAAGCCCTGACCAATGCCTCGTCCGTTGAAGTTGCTTATGGCGACTGGAAAGCCGAGCTGACCCGTGAAACCTTCAATGCGCTGATCGAGCCGATGGTTGCTCGCAGCCTGAAAGCCTGTCGCCGCGCTGTGCGTGATTCCGGCATCGAACTGGACGAAGTGCACGCGGTGGTCATGGTGGGCGGTTCGACTCGTGTGCCTCGCGTCCGCGAAGCTGTCGCTGAAGCCTTCGGGCGCGAACCGCTGACCGAAATCGATCCGGATCAAGTGGTGGCCATTGGTGCCGCGATCCAGGCCGATACCCTGGCTGGCAACAAGCGCGATGGCGATGAATTGCTGTTGCTTGACGTGATTCCGTTGTCCCTGGGGCTTGAAACCATGGGCGGACTGATGGAGAAGGTGATTCCTCGCAACACCACCATCCCTGTCGCCCGCGCTCAGGACTTCACGACTTATAAAGATGGCCAGTCGGCCATGGCGATCCATGTATTGCAGGGCGAGCGCGAGCTGATCAGCGACTGCCGCTCCCTGGCACGCTTCGAATTGCGCGGCATTCCAGCGATGGTGGCCGGCGCGGCGAAGATTCGCGTGACCTTCCAGGTCGATGCCGACGGTTTGCTCAGCGTCGCGGCGCGCGAACTGGGTTCGGGCGTTGAGGCTAGCATCCAGGTCAAGCCGTCCTACGGTCTGACGGATGGTGAAATTGCCAAGATGCTCAAGGACTCGTTCCAGCACGCCAACGACGACAAGGTCGCTCGTGTGTTGCGTGAACAGCAGGTCGATGCCCAGCGCCTGATCGAAGCGGTGCAGGGCGCCCTCGATGTCGATGGCGAGCGTTTGCTCGACGCCGAAGAGCGCATGGTCATCGAATTGCAGATGCAGGAACTGACCGAATTGATGAAAGGCACCGATGGTTACGCCATCGAGCAGCAGACCAAGCGTCTGTCGCAAGTGACCGACGCCTTTGCTGCCCGCCGCCTGGACTCGACGGTGAAAGCCGCGCTGGCGGGGCGCAACCTGAATGAGATTGAGGAATAACGATGCCGCAGGTCATTTTTCTGCCACACGATAAGTTTTGTCCGGACGGCATGGTTGTGGAGGCTGAGCCCGGTACATCCATTCTCGAACTGGCCCATGAACACCATATCGAGATGGAAAGCGCCTGTGGCGGCGTCTGCGCCTGCACCACCTGTCACTGCATCATCCGCGAAGGTTTCGACTCGCTGGAAGAGGCGGATGAGCTGGAAGAAGACTTTCTTGATCGTGCTTGGGGTCTGGAGGCGCAATCGCGTCTAGGCTGTCAGGCGATCGTCGGGAATGAAGACCTGACTGTCGAAATTCCGAAATACTCGCTCAACCATGCGGCCGAAGCGCCGCACTGATTCAAGGAACTGAAATGAGTCTGAAATGGGTTGATGTGCTGGAAATCGCGATCCAGCTGGCTGAATCCAAGCCGGATGTGGATCCGCGTTATGTGAACTTCGTCGATCTGCACAAATGGGTGCTGGCATTGCCGGAGTTCAGTGATGATCCGACCCGCGGTGGCGAGAAGGTGCTTGAAGCCATTCAGGCCGCCTGGATCGAAGAATCAGACTGAGTCTGCGCCGTATGCAGTTAGGCAATACCAAAGAACCCGCGTATAATTCGCGGGTTTAATTTTTCGCAAATTACCGTTTCTGGAGTTACACCATGGCTGTTCAACGTACTTTCTCCATCATCAAGCCTGACGCTGTTGCAAAAAACGTTATCGGCGAGATCACCACTCGTTTCGAAAAAGCTGGCCTGCGCGTTGTAGCTTCGAAACTGAAGCAACTGTCCAAAGCTGAAGCTGAAGGCTTCTACGCTGAGCACAGCGCTCGTGGTTTCTTCGGCGACCTGGTTGCTTTCATGATCTCCGGTCCGGTTGTCGTTCAGGTTCTGGAAGGCGAAAACGCTATCGCTCTGAACCGTGAGCTGATGGGCGCTACCAACCCTAAAGAAGCTGCTGCCGGTACCATCCGCGCTGACTTCGCTGACTCCATCGACGCCAACGCTGTACACGGTTCGGACTCCGAAGCCGCTGCTGCTCGCGAAATCTCGTACTTCTTCGCAGCTACTGAAGTAACCACTCGCTAAGCATTGGCTTAAGAGTGAAGGTGAATCCATGACTACATCGACTGTAAAAACCAACCTGCTGGGTCTGACTCAGCTGGAAATGGAAAAATTCTTCGACTCAATCGGGGAGAAGCGTTTCCGTGCCGGTCAGGTAATGAAATGGATTCACCACCTTGGCGTCGATGATTTCGACGCCATGACGAACGTCAGCAAGGCCTTGCGCGACAAGCTCAAGGCTATTGCCGAGGTTCGCGGTCCTGAAGTTGTCAGCGAGGACATCTCCACCGACGGCACCCGTAAGTGGGTGGTGCGCGTGGCGTCCGGCAGCTGCGTCGAGACCGTGTACATTCCCCAGGGCAAGCGCGGCACTTTGTGCGTTTCGTCCCAGGCAGGCTGTGCCCTGGATTGCAGTTTCTGCTCCACCGGCAAGCAAGGTTTCAATAGCAACCTCACTGCTGCCGAAGTCATCGGCCAGGTGTGGATTGCCAATAAATCGTTCGGCAGCATCCCGGCGACCGCCGACCGTGCCATCACCAACGTGGTGATGATGGGCATGGGTGAGCCGCTGCTGAACTTCGACAACGTCGTGGCCGCCATGCATCTGATGATGGATGACCTGGGTTACGGGATCTCCAAGCGCCGCGTAACCCTGTCTACATCGGGTGTGGTGCCGATGATCGATGAGCTGTCCAAGCACATCGACGTCTCCCTGGCGTTGTCCCTGCACGCACCGAACGACGCATTGCGTAACCAATTGGTACCGATCAACAAGAAGTATCCGCTTAAGATGCTGCTCGAGTCGTGCCAGCGCTATATGTCGTCCCTGGGCGAGAAACGTGTGCTGACCATTGAGTACACTTTGCTCAAGGACATCAACGACAAGGTCGAACACGCGGTCGAAATGATCGAGTTGCTCAAGAACATCCCGTGCAAGATCAACCTGATTCCGTTCAACCCGTTCCCGCATTCCGGTTACGAGCGCCCGAGTAACAACGCGATTCGTCGTTTCCAGGATCAGCTTCACCATGCCGGCTTCAATGTCACCGTACGCACCACCCGCGGTGAAGACATCGACGCCGCGTGTGGCCAATTGGTAGGGCAGGTGCTGGATCGCACCCGTCGCAGCGAACGTTATATCGCCGTGCGTGAGTTAAGCGCCGAAAACGATATTGCACAGAACGCTGCGAACAATAATTAAGAGAGGATCTCTATGTCCCTGCGCTTCGCGCTGCTTTTGCTATTGGCCAGCCTGTGTGCTGGTTGTGTCCTGTCGGGCGATTTCAACCCGATGAAGACCAGCAAGGGCCGCGATGAGGCGCGCGTCGCCTATGTGCAGCTGGGCTTGGGATACTTGCAGCAAGGCATGACTGAACGGGCGAAAGTACCGTTGAAGAAAGCTCTGGATCTGGATGACTCGGATCCGGATGCCAACGCTGCGCTGGGTCTGGTATTCCAGGCCGAGATGGAGCCGGAGCTGGCGGATCAGCATTTTCGCAAGGCGCTGTCTTCCCGCCCCAACGATGCGCGAATCCTGAACAACTACGGCAGTTTTCTTTTCGAAGAGAAACGGTACAAAGAAGCGTACGAGCGCTTTGAACAGGCCGCCGCCGATACCTTGTATCCCGAGCGTTCGCGGGTGTTCGAGAACCTCGGTATGACCGCTTCGAAACTGGGGCAGCGTGATCTGGCCCAGCAGCAGCTGGAAAAAGCCCTTCGTTTGAATCGCCAACAGCCACGTGCATTGCTGGAAATGGCTGAGTTGTCCTTCGAAGACAGGCATTATGTGCCCGCGCGTGACTATTACGATCGTTTTAGCCTGCTCACCGAGCAAAATGCACGTAGTCTATTGCTCGGCGTTCGGCTGGCAAAAGTGTTTGATGATCGCGACAAGGCCGCCAGTTTTGGCCTGCAACTAAAACGACTCTATCCCGGTACGCCGGAATATCAGCAATACCTGTCGGAGCAATGATGAAAGCGGCGCATCCCGAAGTTGTAGCAGCGAATCGCGTTAATCCCGGTGAGACTTTGCGCCAGGCCCGCGAAAGCAATGGCTGGTCGCTGGCCGAAGTGGCCCTCAAGCTCAACCTCACCGTCAATTCCCTGAGCAATCTGGAAGCCGGCGCTTTCGACAAGCTGCCAGGGCATACCTTTGCTCGCGGTTATATTCGCGCCTACGCGAAATTGCTCGGCATGGATCAAACCGTACTGGTCCAACAGTTCGACCAATCCACCGGCACCGACTCCCAGGGCAGCAACGTTCATAGCCTGGGACGTATCGAAGAGCCGGTTCGGGTTTCCCACACCATTTTGCGAGTTGTCAGCCTGCTGTTGCTGTTCGCAGTGCTTGGTGGTGGTTTTGTCTGGTGGCAGGATCAAACCTCATTGCGCACCAAAGACTTGACCAGCCTGAGCCCGGAACACGTTGAAGTCGAAGGCGCTGACGGCACCACCCAGATTCATCCGCTGGACGAGCCGGAAGACCAGGCTGTCGCGGAAGGTCAGGTTGAAGGCTCGACGTCGCTGGCATTGCCACAAGCCGAGAACTCCACGGAGGCACCGGCCGAAGCTGAAGCGACCGCGCCTGCTGCGGCTCCTGCTGCGCCAGCGCCTGTTGCACCGGCCCATAGCACCTCGCCAGTTGTCGCGATTCCAGTCGCGCCAGCCCCGACTGCTCCTGTCGTATCCACCCCACCTGCGAGCGCTTCGGTTACTCCGACCATTCCCGCTCCTGCAGCGTCTGCTCCGGTTGCCGGCCAAGGTTCGGTTCAACTGCAATTCACTGCTGATTGCTGGACGCAAGTGACCGATGGCACCGGCAAGGTGTTGTTGAGCGGTCTCAAGCGCAAAGGCGAAAACGTTTCCGTGAGCGGCAAGCCACCGTTTACCGTGCGTCTGGGCTTCGCCCGTGGCGCGCAGGTCAGCTACAACGGGCAGGTGGTTGATGTCGCTCCGTTCACCAGTGGCGAGACTGCTCGCCTGAAGTTGGGTCAATAAGTCATGCACGGCGAATCTCCAATCAAACGTCGCGAATCCCGCAAGATTTGGGTCGGTAACGTGCCTGTTGGCGGCGATGCGCCTATCGCTGTGCAGAGCATGACCAACAGCGACACCAATGACGTGGCCGCCACCGTGGCCCAGATCAATCGTCTGGAAGCTGCTGGCGTCGATATCGTGCGAATTTCCGTGCCCGACATGGATGCCGCTGAAGCGTTCGGCAAGATCAAGCAACTGGTCAAGGTGCCGTTGGTTGCCGACATCCACTTCGACTACAAGATCGCTCTGCGCGTAGCCGAACTGGGCGTTGACTGCCTGCGTATCAACCCGGGCAACATCGGTCGCGAAGACCGCGTGCGTGCGGTAGTCGATGCAGCCCGTGATCGCGGGATTCCGATCCGCATCGGCGTGAACGCCGGTTCCCTGGAAAAAGACCTGCAAAAGAAATACGGCGAGCCGACCCCGGCTGCGCTGGTCGAGTCTGCCCTGCGTCACGTCGAACACCTCGAACGCCTGAATTTCAAGGACTTCAAGGTCAGCGTGAAAGCCTCCGACGTGTTCATGGCCGTCGCCGCTTACCGCTTGCTGGCCAAGGAAATCGTCCAGCCGCTGCACCTGGGCATCACCGAAGCCGGTGGTTTGCGTTCAGGCACGGTGAAATCCGCCGTGGGCCTCGGTATGCTGCTCGCCGAAGGGATTGGCGATACTATTCGCATCTCGTTGGCGGCCGACCCGGTCGAGGAAGTGAAAGTCGGCTACGACATTCTCAAATCCCTGCACCTGCGTTCCCGTGGCATCAACTTCATCGCCTGCCCGAGCTGCTCGCGGCAGAACTTCGATGTGGTCAAAACCATGAACGAGCTGGAAGGGCGCCTCGAAGACCTGCTGGTGCCATTGGATGTTGCGGTCATTGGTTGCGTGGTCAATGGACCGGGCGAAGCCAAGGAAGCCCATATCGGCTTGACCGGCGGCACGCCAAACCTGATTTACATCGACGGTAAGCCGTCGCAGAAACTGACGAATGACAATCTGGTGGATGAGCTTGAACGCTTGATCCGCCAGAAAGCGGCCGAAAAGGTCGAAGCCGACGCTGCCGTTATCGCGCGTGGCTGAGCCCGACTGAAGAGCCGAACGAATTTAAGGATTTATTGTGAGCAAGTCTCTGCAAGCCATACGTGGCATGAACGACATCCTGCCCGAGCAGACTCCCCTGTGGCGTCATTTCGAAGGCACCGTCTCGCGTTTGCTGGATAACTACGGTTACAAGCAGATCCGCATGCCGATCGTCGAGTTCACCGAGCTGTTCAAGCGCTCCATCGGTGAAGTGACCGACATCGTCGAGAAAGAGATGTACACCTTCGACGACCGCAACGGCGACTCCCTGACCCTGCGCCCCGAAGGCACAGCGGCCTGCGTGCGTGCGGTGCTTGAGCACGGCATCACCGGCGGCGGCCAGGTGCAGAAACTCTGGTACATCGGCCCGATGTTCCGCCACGAACGTCCGCAGAAAGGTCGTTATCGCCAGTTCCACCAGATCGGTTGCGAAGTCTTCAACCTCGATGGCCCGGACATCGATGCCGAGCTGATCGTGCTGACCTGGCGCCTGTGGGGCGAGCTGGGCATCCGTGATGCGGTCAAGCTCGAACTCAACAGCCTGGGCACCGCCGAGTCCCGCGGTCTTTATCGCGAAGCGCTGGTCGAGTTCCTTTCGGCCCGCCTGGACAAGCTGGACGAAGACAGCCAGCGCCGCCTGAAAACCAACCCTTTGCGGGTTCTGGATACCAAGAACGCTGACACTCAAGCCGTGTTGGTCGACGCGCCGAAAATGGCTGACTACCTCGACGAAGAATCCCGCGTGCACTTCGAGGGCCTCAAGGCTCGCCTGGACGCCGCCGGCATTCCTTACGTGATCAACCCGAAGCTGGTTCGCGGGCTGGATTACTACAGCAAGACCGTTTTCGAATGGGTCACCGACAAGTTGGGCGCCCAAGGCACCGTGTGCGCCGGTGGCCGCTACGACGGTCTGGTGGAGCAGATGGGCGGCAAGCCGACCCCGGGCGTTGGTTTCGCCATGGGCATCGAGCGCCTGGTGCTGTTGCTTGAAACCCTGGAACAGATCCCGGAAGAGATTTCCCGTCAGGTCGACGTTTACCTCTGCGCCTTCGGTGAAGCTGCCGAGCTGGCCGGTCTGACCCTGAGTGAACGTGTTCGTGATCAATTGCCCAACCTGCGCCTGCAAGTGAATGCCGGCGCCGGCAGCTTCAAAAGCCAGTTCAAGAAAGCCGACAAGAGCGGTGCGTTGTACGCGCTGATCCTCGGTGACGACGAAATGGCCCAGCAAGTGGTAGGTTTCAAACCCCTGCGTGGCCAGGGCGAACAACAAAGTATTGCCTGGGATGCGCTTGCTGCACACCTGGCCACCTGCGTCGTGCAGGGTTGAAGCTGTCAAACAGCCGATTTAGCGATTAAGGAGTATTGGGGTGTCGAGTACCGAAGACGAACAGCTGTCGGATTTGAAGGACTGGTGGACACGCAACGGCAAGCCCCTGGTCACTGGCGGCCTGTTGGCGCTGGTCATCGTGTTCGGCTGGCAGGCTTTTCAGAAGTATCAGAGCAATCAGTCGCAAGGCGCCTCGATGCTCTATCAGCAACTGCTGGAAACCACGCTTACGCCAGACGGCAAGCCTGATGCCGCCCGTGTTGCGGACCTGGCCGGCAAGCTCAACAGCGAGTTCGGCGGTAGCGCTTACGCGCAGTACGGCAGCCTGTTCGTGGCAAAAGTTGCGGTCGACAGCGGCAAGCTGGATGACGCAGCCACCGAACTGAAAGCCATTGTTGCCAAACCGGCCAACCCGGCGCTGGGCGAAATTGCCCGTCAGCGTCTGGCGCAGGTGCTGGCCGCGCAGAACAAGGCCGATGAAGCCCTGAAACTGCTCGAAGGCGATGCCGATAAAGCATTCCTGGCCACTCGCGAAGAACTCAAAGGCGACCTGCTGGTGCAGTTGGGTCGTACCGACGAAGCGAACACGGCGTATCAAAAAGCCAAGGCGGCACTGTCGGATGAAGCGGCAGTGGGTGGCCTACAAATCAAGCTGGACGATCTGGCCAAAGGGGATGCGTGACGTGATTCGTTGGAAACATGCAGCATTGCTGGCTCTGGCCATATTGGCCGCGGGTTGCAGCAGCAACAGCAAAAAAGAACTGCCACCGGCCGAGTTGACCGACTTCAAAGAAGAAGTGGTTCTGCAAAAGCAGTGGAGTCGTTCGATTGGTGACGGTCAGGGCGATTCGTACAACATGCTGGTTCCGGCGATCGATGGCGATACCATCTATGCCGCCGACGTCACCGGTGTGGTGATGGCGATGGATCGCAGCAATGGCGACGTCAAATGGAAGAAAGATCTCGAATTGCCTGTTTCCGGCGCTGTCGGCGTCAGTTACGGTCTGCTCCTGATCGGTACGATCAAGGGTGAAATCGTTGCCCTGGACGCCATCAACGGTGAAGAGAAATGGCGCGCTCGCGTGTCCAGTGAAGTCCTCGCACCGCCGGCCAACAACGGTGATGTCGTTGTCGTTCAGACTCAGGATGACCGTCTGATCGGTCTGGATGCCGCTACCGGCACCCAGCGCTGGTTGTATGACAGTACTCCGGCGGTATTGACCCTGCGCGGCACCAGTGCGCCGATCGTCACCAACCGCCTCGCGGTGGCTGGCCTGTCGACCGGTAAAGTGGTCGCTCTCGATATTTCCAACGGCGTGCCGGTGTGGGAACAACGGGTAGCAATTCCACAGGGTCGTTCGGAACTGGAGCGCGTTGTCGATATCGACGGTGGCCTGCTGCTTTCCGGCGAAACGCTGTACGTCGCCAGCTACCAGGGTCGCGTTGCGGCACTGGACCTGCAAAGCGGTCGT
Source organism: Pseudomonas sp. LBUM1666 (assembly GCF_059695775.1). Taxonomy (NCBI): domain Bacteria; kingdom Pseudomonadati; phylum Pseudomonadota; class Gammaproteobacteria; order Pseudomonadales; family Pseudomonadaceae; genus Pseudomonas; species Pseudomonas sp. LBUM1666. Next base: position 1,122,781 of record NZ_CP166789.1, read on the forward strand.
CAGCTTTGGCAGCGTGATGCTTCCAGCTATGCCGGTGTCGCCCAGGGTTTTGGCAACGTCTACGTGAGCCTGTCTTCGGGCACCGTTGAAGGCGTCGACGAACGTTCCACCACAGCTTTGTGGAGCAACGATTCGTTGGCCCGTCGTCAACTGTCGGCTCCGGAAGTGTTCTCCAGCTATGTTGCAGTCGGTGATATGGAAGGTTACCTGCATCTGCTGAGCCAGGTGGACGGTCGTTTCGTCGGCCGCGAGCGCATCGACAGCGACGGCCTGCGTGCCCGTCCGCTGGTGGTGGGTGACACGATTTATCTGTATGGCAACAGTGGCAAGCTGGAAGCCCTGACCATTAAGTAAAGGTTTGACTATGCTTGGGGTTAAACCCCAGGCAGCCCCGTTCCATGGGGTTCGCAGCGCCCTCAAGCGCTGCCCCGAGCACCAGCCGCTGCCTCGCAGCGGCTTTTGTATTTTCTGAAATAACGAAGTGGAGAGCCGCATGGTTCCCGTAATCGCCCTGGTGGGCCGACCGAACGTCGGCAAGTCCACCTTGTTCAACCGCCTGACCAGGACTCGCGACGCCATCGTCGGCGACTTGTCCGGTCTGACCCGTGATCGCCAATACGGTGAGGCCAAGTGGCAAGGGCGTTCCTACATTCTGGTCGACACCGGCGGTATCTCCGGTGACGAGCACGGTATGGACGAAAAAATGGCCGAGCAGTCGCTGCTGGCCATTGAAGAAGCGGATGTCGTTCTGTTCCTGGTAGATGCCAAGGCTGGTTTCACCGCCGCCGACCAGATGATCGCCGAGCATTTGCGCAAGCGTAACAAGCGTTCCTACGTGGTTGCCAACAAGGTCGACAACATCGACCCTGAAATGGCCCGCGCCGAGTTCGCCCCGTTGGGCATGGGCCACGCGATCCCGATCGCCGGTGCTCATGGTCGTGGCATCACCCAGATGCTGGAAATCGCCCTGAGCGACTTCCCGAAAGACGATGACGAGCTGGAAGAAGGCGAGGAAGAGGTCGTTGCCGAAGGCGAGGAAGCCAAGCGCATTCCTGGCCCAAGCGAAAAAGACGGTATCAAGATCGCGATCATTGGCCGTCCGAACGTCGGCAAGTCGACCCTGGTCAACCGCATGCTTGGTGAAGACCGGGTAATCGTCTATGACGAGCCCGGCACCACCCGCGACAGTATCTACATCCCGTTCGAGCGTAACGACGAGAAGTACACGCTGATCGACACCGCTGGTGTGCGCAAGCGCGGCAAGATCCACGAAGAAGTTGAAAAGTTCTCCGTGGTAAAAACCCTGCAAGCGATCAAAGACGCCAACGTGGTGATCTTTGTAATGGACGCCCGCGAAGGCGTGGTCGACCACGACCTCAACCTGCTGGGCTTCGCCATTGAGTCGGGTCGTGCGCTGGTGATCGCGATCAACAAGTGGGACGGCATGACGCCGAGCGAGCGCGACTTCGTGAAGGTCGAGCTGCAACGTCGACTGTTCTTCGTTGACTACGCCGACATCCACTTCATCTCGGCCCTGCACGGCACGGGCGTGGGCAACCTCTACGCTTCCGTACAGAACTCGTTCAAGTCTGCGGTCACCCGCTGGCCAACCAACCGCCTGACCACGATTCTGGAAGATGCGGTCGGTGAGCACGCGCCACCGATGGTCAACAACCGCCGGATCAAGCTGCGTTATGCCCACTTGGGTGGTGCCAACCCGCCGATTATCGTGATTCACGGTAACCAGATCGAGAAGGTGCCGAAGTCTTACGTGCGCTATCTGGAAAACACTTATCGTCGTGTCTTGAAGCTGGTCGGTACGCCGATCCGCATCGAGTTCAAGGGCGGCGAGAACCCGTACGAAGGCAACAAGAATTCGCTGACCGACCGCCAGGTCAACAAGAAGCGTCGGATGATGTCGCACCACAAGAAAGCCGACAAGAAGCGCCGCGACAAGCGTTGATTCAGGTTTTTCCCGTGGAATGAAGAGGGCGCCAATGGCGCCCTTTTTCATGCCTGTCGTTTGGGCTATCCTCGGGCTCTCCCGCGCCGCCGTTAGAGCCGGGTGTAGAGCAGGGAATCACCGATGATCACCAGTAAGCTGCCGAATGTCGGCATCACTATCTTCACTCAGATGTCTCAGCTCGCGGCACAAACCGGGGCGCTGAACCTGTCCCAGGGTTTTCCCGATTTCGACGCCCCGCAGGCCCTGTGCGATGCGGTCGGTCGGCATATCGCCAATGGCCACAACCAGTATTCGCCGATGACCGGCCTTCTTGCATTGCGTCAGCAGATTGCGGCGAAGATCGCCCGCAGCTACGGCGTCAATGTGGATGTCGACCATGAAGTGACAGTCACACCCGGTGCGACTCAAGCGATCTTCTGCGCCATTCAGGCGGTTATCCACAGCGGCGACGAAGTGATCGTATTCGATCCGGCCTACGACAGTTATGAACCTTCGGTTGAGCTGGCCGGTGGTCGTTGCGTGCATGTGCAGTTGGGCCTGAATGACTTTGCCATCGACTTCCAGAAGCTGGGTGAAGCCATTACACCGCGCACGCGGATGATCATCCTCAACACCCCGCATAACCCTAGCGGCGCGCTGATCAGTCGTGCCGAGCTGGATCAACTGGCGGCGTTGATTCGCGACCGCGACATCTATGTCATCAGTGATGAGGTCTACGAACACCTGGTCTTCGACGGCGTGCCTCACGTCAGCGTGCTAAATCACGAAGAGCTGTATCAGCGTGCTTTCGTGGTCAGCTCCTTCGGCAAGACCTATCACGTCACTGGCTGGAAAACCGGTTACGTGGTCGCGCCGCCGGCCCTCACAGCGGAGCTGCGCAAGGTGCACCAATACGTCAGTTTCTGCGGCGTGACGCCGTTGCAATACGCCTTGGCCGATTTCATGGCCGAACACCCGGAACACGTAGAAGAACTGCCGGCTTTCTATCAGGCCAAGCGCGATCTGTTCTGCGATCTGCTAACGCCGTCGCGCTTCAGTTTCACACGAGTGACCGGCACGTATTTCCAGTTGGTCGATTACTCGCAGATCCGCCCGGACCTCAATGATGTCGAGATGGCGTTGTGGATGACCCGCGAACATGGCGTGGCGAGCATCCCGATCTCGGTGTTCTACCAGACCCCACCCGAAGGCCAGCGCCTGGTGCGCCTGTGCTTCGCCAAACGCGAGGAGACCCTGCGTGAAGCAGCGGCAAAACTATGCGTGATCTGAGTGCGCTACCCAATCTGAACATCGCGCTGATCCAGACCTCCCTGGCCTGGCACGATCGTCAGGCCAATCTGGAGCATTTCGAGCCGTTGCTTGAACAGGCTCGCGGCGCTGACCTGATCATTCTGCCGGAGATGTTCACCACCGGTTTTTCCATGGAGTCCGAGACTCTCGCCGAGTCGGAAAATGGTCCGACCAGCAAATGGTTGCGGGTTCAGGCCGCCAAACTCGACGCAGTGATTACCGGCAGTGTGATCGTCCAGGCGGCTGACGGCAGCCATCGCAATCGCCTGTTGTGGGCGCGGCCGGACGGGGAGGTGTGGCACTACGACAAGCGCCATCTGTTCCGCATGGCCGGTGAGCACAACCACTTCACCCCCGGTGAGCGTCAGGTGCAGTTCGAACTCAAGGGTTGGCGCGTGCGGCCGCTGATTTGCTACGACCTGCGCTTCCCGGTCTGGAGCCGCGATGCTCAGGACACCGATCTGCTGCTGTACACCGCCAACTGGCCGGGGGCACGGCGACAGCACTGGAACCGTTTGCTGCCAGCGCGGGCGATCGAAAACCTGTGTTATGTGGCGGCGGTGAACCGGATCGGCACTGACGGTAAAGGCTTTGCGTATACCGGTGATAGCCAGGTGCTGGATTTCCAGGGGGAGACATTGCTCAGTGCAGGCGAAGCCGATGGGGTGTTCCAGGTCGTTTTGAACGCTGCAGATCTTCAGGCTTATCGAACACGCTTTCCAGCGAATCTGGATGCCGATACGTTCGAGTTCACCTGAAATTGTCATTGCCTGGCCTGCCGTCATCGCGAGCAGGCTCGCTCCCACAGTAGATCGTGTGAACCTTATTCAGGACGAGACAAGGCAAACAAAAAGGCCCCGAGGTTCGCACCTCGGGGCCTTTTATGTTTCAGCGAAGGCTTACGCCGCTTTCGCTTCCGGCTGGCTCAGGGAGCGGTTAAGCGCGCTGAACAGGGCCTTGAAGCTGGCGGTGGTGATGTTTTCATCGATACCGACGCCGTGCACCGCACGTTCACCATTCACACGCAGCTCGATGTACGCCGCCGCCTTGGCATTGGTGCCCGAACCGATGGCGTGTTCGTTGTAGTCCATGATTTCAACCGGAATCGGCAGACCGGCCACGAGCGCTTCCAGGGCGCCGTTGCCCTTGCCACGCCAGTGCAGGTTGGTTTCACCCTGACCTTTACCAGACACTTCCACTTCCACGGCGCTGTGACCGTTTTCTTCCTGCAGGCGATGGCTGACCAGCGCGTACGGGGTGTTGGCCTGCAAGTACTCGCTGTGCAGCAGCGCGTGGATCTGCTGAGCCGTCATCTCAAGACCCAGGCGATCGGTTTCACGCTGCACAACCTGGCTGAACTCGATCTGCATGCGACGCGGCAAGCTGATGCCGTATTCCTGTTCCAGCAGGTAAGCGATACCGCCCTTGCCCGACTGGCTGTTGACGCGGATCACCGCCTCGTAGCTGCGGCCGATGTCGGCCGGGTCGATCGGCAAGTACGGTACTTCCCACAGGGCGTCCGGTTTCTGCTGGGCGAAGCCCTTGCGGATGGCGTCCTGGTGGGAGCCGGAGAATGCGGTGTGAACCAGGTCGCCGACGTATGGATGACGTGGGTGCACCTGGATCTGGTTGCATTCTTCGACGACTTTGCGCACGCCGTCGATGTCGGAGAAGTCCAGCTCAGGGTGAATGCCCTGGGTGTAGAGGTTCAGTGCCACGGTCACGAGGTCGACGTTACCGGTACGTTCGCCGTTGCCGAACAGGCAGCCTTCGACACGGTCAGCACCGGCCATCAGACCCAGCTCGGTGGCCGCAACGCCAGTGCCACGGTCGTTGTGGGTGTGCAGGCTGATGATCACGCTGTCACGACGGTTGATGTGACGGCCGAACCATTCGATCTGGTCGGCATAGATATTCGGGGTCGCGCATTCCACGGTCGCAGGCAGGTTGAGAATCACCTTGTGCTCAGGCGTCGGGTTCCAGACTTCGATGACTGCGTCGCAGACTTCTTTGGCGAACTCGAGCTCGGTGGCGCTGAAGGTTTCTGGCGAGTATTCGAAGGTCCACTCGGTGTTTGGCTGCTGGGCGGCATATTTGACGAACAGTTTGGCCGCGTTCACTGCGATGGCCTTGACCCCTTCCTTGTCCTGGTTGAAGACAATGCGACGGAAGGAAGGGGAGGTGGCGTTGTACAGGTGAACGATGGCTTTCTTCGCCCCGCGCAGGGACTCGAAGGTGCGCTCGATCAAGTCTTCACGACCCTGGGTCAGCACCTGAATGGTGGTGTCGTCCGGGATGTGATTGCCTTCGATCAGGGTTCGCACGAAGTCGAAGTCGGTTTGCGAAGCCGCCGGGAACGACGCTTCGATTTCTTTAACGCCGACAGACACCAGGGTTTTCCAGAAACGCAGCTTCTTGACCGCGTCCATTGGCTCGATCAGCGACTGGTTACCATCACGAAGGTCGGAGCTGCACCAGATCGGCGCGGCAGTAATGGTCTTCGACGGCCAGGTGCGGTCCGGGATGTCGATGGTCGGGAACGCGCGGTATTTCGAAGACGGGTCTTTGAGCATGCTCATCGGGAAATCCTTATTGTGTGGGCCGAAAAAAGGCGGCCTGCCGGTGGATCAAATGTTCTGGGGATAAAGCGTAGGACGAGGCACCGCGATTCAGCCTGGCAGTCGTGCACTGACAAGGCACAGGCTGCGGTGCTGGCGAAGCTGAATGAGGGTGTGAGAGGTTTTCATGTCTTCAACCCTAACCGCGAGGGTGAAGGATGGCAAGCGGTCGAAAAAAATTGAGAGGAATCCTCGAAAAGTCGTGGTTATCGAGATTTTATTGCGGTGAACGGTGGTGATTGTTTTTATGTTTGCGCGAGGTTTGAGCGATGCGCAATTGAAAGTTAGCGGCTGCGGCTCGGTCAGGGCGACTATTCTTAAAGACTCAACAGGACTACTGGCAGGCAGGAGTCGGCAATGAACGAGTCGGATTGGAAGCTTTATAGTGCGCTGCGTCCGCTGGCCCATGAGCGGCTATGCATCCGGATCATGGAAGAGGTCGAGCGAACGGTGCTGGATAAAAGCCTGGTGCCTTATGAGCGGATTGAAGCCAGTGAAGAAAGGCTGAAGGCTGGTCAGCAGGAGCTGTATTGGGCGTTTGGTGTCTTCAGTCACTCACGCAGTGAGGCGCCTGCTCACTTGCTGGGGTTGTGTACTCATGAATTGATCACCGCTGAAGAGTTGGCCGGTTTTTCGGAGGAAACTCAGGCGCGGATCAAAGAGTGCTTGGCGCACAGGGAAATCCATGGGATTGAGGACCTTGAGGCGGAATAAGCGGTCGCCTGTGATGCCCTCATCGCGAGCAAGCTCGCTCCCACATTGGATTTCTGGTGAATACAAAATCTGCATTCACGCCGATCAACTGTGGGAGCGAGCTTGCTCGCGATGAGGCCAGCCGCGTCACCGCCTATTGTCAGGGCTGAAATGCACCTATAAAGATAGCCGGATCCACTCGCGCATCATTCAGGCTGACGTTCCAGTGCATATGCGGCCCGGTCGCGCGCCCGGTGGCACCCACTTTCCCAACCACCCCACCACGGGCCAATTGCTGGCCCACCTTCACGTCGATTTTCGACATGTGGCAAAACATGCTGATAAAGCCCTGCCCGTGATCGACGAACACCGTGTTGCCATTGAAGAAGTAGTTGCCGATCAGGATCACCTTGCCGGCAGCCGGAGTCTTGATCGGCGTACCGGCCGGCACGGCGAAGTCCAGGCCGGCGTGAGGATTACGCTCTTCACCGTTGAAGAAGCGGCGCACGCCGAACTTGCTCGATAGCGGGCCGTTGACCGGTTTGTCCAGCAACAGGTTGCTCGGGGTGTTTGGGCTGAAGCTGCGGTAAGCCTGGATCTGTTCGGCCAACTCACCCTCGATGCGCTTGAGATTCTCCGGGTTCGGATTGACCTGCTGCGTGTTCTTCAACGTGATGTGCTGTTCCGGGTATTTCTTGTTACCAACGTTGAAATTTAGAGTGCGACCGCCACTGCTGACCTGCTGAGTGCCCGGTTTAACCGTCAGCGGCACACCGACAATCGCCAGCCAGTTGTTCTGTTCCTTGACCACCAGCACAGGCTTGCCTTGATAACTGGCCTTCGGCGCCTGCGCAGAGGCACCCAGATCCACCACGGCCACGCCGCCCGGCACCGGTTTGTTCAACAGGCGAGTGATGTAACTGTCGGCGTGGGCGTTGAAGGTCAGGCACAGCAACAGCAGCGGAGCTAAAAAACGCGGCATGGATCAATCCAGTAAAGAAAGGGTGACAGGCGTCAGGTGATTGTCTTCGACCCGCACTTGCAGTTCGCCTTCGCCAAGTCTGGCTTTCAGGCGCTGACCATTGTGGGTTTGCGCTGCGTTGCGGATCGCGTTGCCGCGTTCGTCCAGCAGAATGCTGTAGCCACGGCCGAGGGTCGCCAAAGGGCTGACCACATGCAGCGTCTGCATCTGGCTTTGCAGTTGCAGGCGACGGGATTTGAGCCCTTCGCGCATGGCTCGAGGCAGGCGTTCGGCAAGACTGTCGAGGCGCTGACGGAGCATCGCCAGTTGCCGCCCGGGATGTTGCCCGGCGAGGCGGGTTTCCAGGCGGATCAACCGTTCGCGACGGGTATTGAGGCTGCGTTCGAACGCGCGGCGCATGCGCATGTCCAGATCGTCCAGGCGTTGCGCTTGCTGGCGTAGACGTTCACCGGGATGGCGCAGGCGGCGGGACATGCCTTCCAGGCGCAGTCGATCACGCATCAAACGGTCGCGGATACGCATCACCAGCCGTCGATGCAGGCTTTCGACCCGACGGACCAGGTCACTGGAATCCGGCGCGAGCAGTTCGGCGGCGGCGGACGGCGTCGGGGCGCGGACGTCGGCCACGAAGTCGCTGATCGACACGTCGGTTTCATGGCCGACGGCGCTGACAATCGGCGTCACGCAGGCATCCACGGCGCGGGCCACAGCTTCTTCGTTGAAGCACCAGAGGTCTTCCAGCGAGCCGCCGCCACGGGCCAGGATCAACGCATCGAAACCGCGGGCGTCCGCCAGCTTCAGTGCGCGAACGATTTGCGCAGTGGCTTCGCGGCCCTGCACGGCAGTGGGGATCAACGTCAGTTGGATCTGCGGTGCACGACGCCGGAACACGCTGATGATGTCGCGAATCACCGCGCCAGTGGGCGAGCTGATAATGCCGATGCGTTGCGGATGCGCGGGCAGCGGCACTTTGCGCTCGGCGCTGAACAGGCCTTCGGCGCTGAGTTTTTCCTTCAAGGCATCGAAGGCCAGACGCAGGGCGCCGTCACCGGCCGGCTCCACGGTATCGAGGATCAGCTGATAGTCACCACGGCCCTCGAACAGCGAAACCTTGCCGCGGACCTTGACCGCCAGGCCATCCTTCAACGCCTGACGAACCCGCGCCGCGTTCTGCCGGAACAGTGCGCAACGCACCTGGGCACCGCTGTCCTTGAGGGTGAAATACACGTGGCCGGACGCCGGACGGGCGAGGTTGGAGATTTCGCCTTCGACCCAGATGTTGCTGAACACGTCTTCGAGCAACACCCGCGCGCGGCCGTTGAGCTGGCTGACAGTCAGGACTTCACGGTCCAGGCCGAGTCTTGCAAAGGGATCTTTAATCATGGGGCGCAGTTTAAAGGCATTCGAGGATCAATCTCCACGACCTTGCAGCACAGTGCTGAAATGCTCGACAAATTGCTGAACCAGCGCCGTGGAATTCTGCCGGCAGGCAAGGGCGACGGTGCTGTGGCAATCCGGGTCGGCCAGGGGCAGGAAACGAATGTCGGGCGGCGCGATGTCCTGCATCGACTCCGGCAGCAGGGCGATGCCGAATCCGGCCTGGATCAATTGCAGTTGCGTGGTCTTGCGCGACACCACCCGGGCCGCCCGGGGAAAGAAACCCTGACGCATGCACAACTCGGCGGACAGATAACTCAATCCACCGCGTTGGGGATGGGGAATGGAGATAAAGGCTTCGTCCTTCAGTTGCGCCAGATCGATGCCTTGAGCGGACTTATCCACAGCCAGGCGATGATTGGGTGGAACGGCCAGCAGCAAACGTTCACTGTAAAGCGGAACAATCTGCACACCTTCACGCTGACGCAAAACCGGCAGACGCAGCAGGCCGACATCCAGACGACCATCGGCCAACTCTTGCAGCTGCGCTTCGGAGGACAGTTTGACGATGTCCATGGATACGTCGGCCTGCTGCTCCAAATAATCGCTGATACCCCGCAGCAGGCGGCCGCTCATGGGGACGGTGCTGGAGTGACTCAGGCGCAGGGTGCCACGTTGTCCATTGCCGACTTGGGTGGCCATCTCGCTGGCCTTGGCCAATTCGTTCAGCAGGTTTCTGGCTCGCGGCAAGAACGCCTCGCCAGCGGCGGTCAGTCGAGGCTGGCGTGCCGTGCGTTCGAACAAAGGTGTTTGCAGGCGGGTTTCCATGTCCTTGATCTGCCGGCTCAGGGCCGACTGCGCGACGAACAAACGTTGCGCCGCTGCGCTGAAACTGCCGCACTCGGCAATTTCGACGAAATAACGCAATTGACGGGTTGATAGCACAAGACATGCCTTTTTGAGATGAGATGGCGACTTTGAAGATATTAGTCGCAAGACTCGGCGCTGGCTAAAGTCATCACAGGTATTTAATGAAGGCGTGCAGATGAACGTGCTGGAGTTGTTGCACCAATGGCCATTCGGCGCTACGGATTGGCTGGTAATCGCGTTGGGCATTGCCCTGGCCTACATCGTGTTCGGTATTGCCGGTTTCGGCACTGCATTGGTGGCGGGGCCGATTCTGATCCTGTTCATGCCGCTGTCGAAGATCGTGCCGCTGTTGGTGCTGCTGGATTTTGTGGCGGCGTTCGGCAATCTGCTGCCTTCGCGACGGGATGTGGCGAAGCCTGAGTTGCTGCGGCTACTGCCGTGCATGGCGGTGGGCTGCACGTTGGGGGTGATTTTTCTGTTGAACCTGAAATCCGATGTGTTGTTGCTGTTGATGGGGCTGTTTATCAGCGCCTATGCGATTTACAGCTTGTGGGTCAAAACCCGTCCGACGCAATTGTCCGCCGGTTGGGCCGTGCCAATGGGCACGGTGGGCGGGATGTTCGGGGCATTGTTTGGCAGTGGCGGCTTTTTATATGCGATCTATTTGAACAGTCGCCTGCCCAAAGAGGCGGCCCGGGCGACCCAGAGTGCGCTGATCAGTTGCAGCACCGTGGTGCGCTTGAGCCTGTTTGCCGTCGCAGGTGTGTATGCCGAGCTACCCTTGTTGGTATTGGCGCTGTGTTTATTGCCGGCCATGGCATTGGGGCTGTGGATCGGCCGGCGGTTGACCATGAGATTGTCCCGCGAGGCGTTTGTGCGGCTGGTGACCTGGTTGGTGCTGGCCAGCGGAATTGCCTTGATCGGACGATATTTGAGTGCTTGACCGGATTTCGTCAGGTATTAAGCTGCCGGCCGCCCTGACGCCTTCGCGAGCAAGCTCGCTCCCACAGGAGATCGCATCCTACTGGACAACTCGGTCAACTGTGGCAGCGAGCTTGCTCGCGAAGGCGTCATCCGGCACACCGCAGAACTTTCTATTTAACGCAGTAGGCTGCATCCATGAATTCCCAAAGCATCATCGTCCCGAAAATCTCCACACTGCCGGTGCACGAACCCCGGGCCCGGGCGGTCGTGCGTTGGCTGGTGCGCAAGAACATCGTCAAGGAAGAACTGACCACCTGTGGCCGCACCGGCAATCGCATGGCTCATGCCATCGCCGACGGTGCCCGCGCTGTAGTGCTTCACCCTGAAGCGCTGCCATTCGGCGAACCGGTCAATGGCCTGGAAATCATCACCAAGCGCTGCATCTATACGCCGGCCAAGGGTTTCCTTGAAGAGGCGGGCTGTGCCGAGTGCCGCAAGGAAGTCGGCGAAGCGCTGTTCGACAGCCTGGAAGACTGGATGCCGGGGCGCACCGATAACTTCACCTGTCCGGAATGCGGACATGAAGATGACATCAACGGCTTTCTTTTCCTGCAGGAATGCGGCTTTTCAAACCTGGGCTTTATCTTCAACAACTGGGCCGAGGCCGGGTTCAAACAGAGCTTTATCGACGAATTTGCCGATTGGCTCGATCAGCCTGTCAGTTGGGTGAAAGTCGAGCTGTAGGAGACGACAATCCCCGTATATCAGTAATGCTAATAATAGACAGAGTTTTACATTGAACCCGAGGGGGTGTCTGACTATAATGGCGCGCTTCCATTTTCCCGCTCGGGAGCCCCCGCGATGCTGCGTATCAGCCAAGAAGCTCTGACATTCGACGACATTCTCCTAGTGCCTGGTTATTCCGAGGTGCTTCCTAACGAAGTCAGTCTCAAGACCCGCCTAACCCGTGGCATCGAGCTGAATATTCCCCTGGTTTCTGCCGCCATGGACACCGTTACTGAAGCCCGTCTGGCAATTGCCATGGCTCAGGAAGGTGGCATCGGCATTATCCACAAGAACATGACCATCGAGCAGCAAGCTGCCGAAGTGCGCAAGGTCAAGCGTTACGAAGCCGGCGTGGTCAAGGACCCGATCACCATCGAGGCTGACGCCACGGTTCGTGAACTGTTCGAACTGACCCGCATGCACAACATCTCCGGTGTTCCGGTACTGCACGATGGCGACCTGGTCGGCATCGTCACTTCCCGTGACGTACGTTTCGAAAACCGTCTGGACGCCACCGTCCGTGAAGTGATGACGCCTAAAGAGCGTCTGGTCACGGTCAAGGAAGGCGCCGACAAGAACGACGTCCGCGAGTTGTTGCACAAAAACCGCATCGAACGCGTGCTGATCGTCGACGACAAATTTGCCCTCAAAGGCATGATGACTGTCAACGACATCGAAAAAGCCAAGGCTTACCCGCTGGCCAGCAAGGACGACCAAGGTCGTCTGCGTGTTGGCGCTGCTGTCGGTACCGGTAAAGACACCGGTGATCGCGTAGCCGCCCTGGTCAATGCCGGCGTTGACGTGGTGGTGGTCGACACCGCTCACGGTCACTCCAAAGGTGTGATCGACCGCGTTCGCTGGGTCAAACAGAACTTCCCTGAAGTGCAGGTCATCGGCGGCAACATCGCCACCGGCGCTGCCGCCAAGGCCCTGGCCGAAGCCGGCGCTGACGCAGTCAAGGTCGGTATCGGCCCAGGCTCGATCTGCACCACCCGTATCGTCGCCGGTGTCGGCGTCCCGCAAATCAGTGCCATCGCCAACGTCGCCGCTGCCCTTGAAGGCACTGGCGTTCCGTTGATCGCCGACGGCGGCATCCGTTTCTCCGGTGACCTGTCCAAGGCCATCGTTGCCGGTGCTTCCTGCGTGATGATGGGCTCGATGTTCGCCGGTACTGAAGAAGCACCGGGCGAGATCGAACTGTTCCAGGGTCGTTCGTACAAGGCTTACCGCGGCATGGGTTCGCTGGGCGCCATGTCCCAGGCTCAAGGCTCCTCCGACCGCTACTTCCAGGACTCCTCGGCAGGCGCCGAGAAACTGGTTCCGGAAGGGATCGAAGGGCGTGTTCCTTACAAGGGCACACTGAGCGCCATCATCCATCAACTGATGGGCGGCCTGCGTTCCTCGATGGGTTACACCGGCAGTGCCGACATCGAAGAAATGCGCACCAAGCCTGAGTTCGTGCGGATCACCGGCGCTGGCATGGCCGAGTCCCACGTTCACGACGTACAGATCACCAAAGAAGCGCCAAACTACCGCGTAGGTTGAGCCTTTTAGCAAAAAGTTAAGTAACCGGGGCTGTTTTCAGCCCCGAGTTGTTTCTGATTCTCTTCACCCGAATTGCATAGACGAGACTGACCCCATGGCCCTCGACATTCACGCTCACCGCATCCTGATCCTCGACTTCGGTTCCCAGTACACCCAACTGATTGCCCGCCGCGTGCGTGAAATCGGCGTGTACTGCGAACTGCATCCGTTCGACATGGACGACGAAGCGATTCGCGAATTCGCACCGAAGGGGATCATCCTCGCCGGCGGCCCCGAGTCCGTACACGTCGCCGACAGCCCGCGCGCACCGCAAGCCGTCTGGGACCTGGGCGTACCGGTCTTCGGTATCTGCTACGGCATGCAGACCATGGCTGAACAGCTGGGTGGCAAGGTTGAAGGTTCCGAACTGCGTGAGTTCGGTTACGCCCGTGTCGACGTGGTCGGCAAGAGCCGCCTGCTCGACGGCATCGAAGACCACATCGACGCCGACGGCCTGTTCGGCCTCGACGTGTGGATGAGTCACGGTGACAAGGTCACCAAGATGCCTCAGGAATTCCATATCCTGGCCAGCACCCCAAGCTGCCCGATTGCCGGCATGTTCGACGACGCTCGCGGCTACTACGGCGTGCAGTTCCACCCGGAAGTGACTCACACCAAGCAGGGCGGTCGCATCCTCTCGCGCTTCATCCTCGACATCTGCGGCTGCGAAGCCCTGTGGACGCCTTCGAAGATTGCTGAAGACGCCATCGCCAACATTCGCGCCCAGGTCGGCACTGACAACGTACTGCTCGGCTTGTCCGGCGGTGTGGACTCCTCGGTGGTTGCCGCGCTGCTGCACAAAGCCATTGGCGACCAGCTGACCTGCGTCTTCGTCGACAACGGCCTGCTGCGTCTGCACGAAGGCGAGCAAGTGATGGCCATGTTCGCCGAGAACATGGGCGTCAAAGTGATCCGCGCCAATGCTGAAGATCAGTTCCTGAACAACCTGGCCGGCGAGTCCGACCCAGAGAAGAAGCGCAAGATCATCGGCCGTACCTTCATCGACGTATTCGATGCCCAGTCCAACAAACTGGACAACATCAAGTACCTCGCCCAAGGCACCATCTACCCGGACGTGATCGAGTCGGCTGGCGCGAAAAGCGGCAAGGCTCACGTGATCAAGTCGCACCACAACGTGGGCGGCCTGCCGGAAGAAATGAACCTCAAGCTGGTTGAACCCCTGCGCGAGCTGTTCAAGGACGAAGTCCGTCGTCTGGGCCTGGAACTCGGCCTGCCGTACGACATGGTCTACCGTCACCCGTTCCCGGGCCCGGGCCTTGGCGTTCGCATCCTGGGTGAAGTGAAGAAGGAATACGCCGACCTGTTGCGTCGCGCCGACCACATCTTCATCGAAGAGCTGCGCAAGGCCGACTGGTACCACAAAGTCAGCCAGGCGTTCGTGGTGTTCCAGCCGGTGAAATCGGTTGGCGTGGTCGGCGATGGCCGTCGTTACGCCTGGGTCGTTGCCCTGCGTGCCGTGGAAACCATCGATTTCATGACCGCGCGTTGGGCACACCTGCCTTACGAGCTGCTGGAAACTGTCAGTGGCCGGATCATCAATGAAATCGAAGGCATCTCCCGCGTTACTTATGACGTGTCGAGCAAGCCGCCAGCGACGATTGAGTGGGAATAATCCCGCGCAAGTCTTGATGGCTTGATAGCAGGAAACTGAAAAGGCCGTGTGAACACTGTTCACACGGCCTTTTTGCGTTTTAGACGCCGGGTAGTCGGACGGGGGTCATGCCCATTCTGTGCAGCGCTGAACTCAAGGCGTCGGGGGTTTGAAAGCGTCGGCCGTTGATCTGCCAGGCATCCCGTTCGACGTAGTACCCATCTGCATCATGCTTGATGGGCGTTCGAACGAGTTTGCCACGGGTGATGATGCCGTTACTGGTGATGACTCTGTTGGTGAGGGTTCTGCTGCGGTGAACCAGCAATGGTTCGCCGGTACTGGTGCTGAGGGTGTACGTGCCAGGACTGGGTAGCCCATCCTCCAGCCTTTGCGCCAAATTCACGTTTTTCGGCGTCGGGATTTGCAGCAATAAGTCATTTTTGGCAAAACGGGCTGCTCGCCCAGGGCCCGCCTCGTCGGATACCCCCGGGTCGACCTTGATCCCGCCGAGCTCATCCGGGCCCACGCTTTCAATGCGCAGCCCGATGCTGCCTTCAAGTTCGCTGATACCCGCCACGCCGGCATAGGTATTGGCGTGGCTGTTCCCGACCAACGCCACCCAGCGATGCGCGCCTCTGGCGGTCTGGTCGGCGCCGATGACTTGGTGGGCGAAGAAATTCATCATTTTTTGCCGAAAATTGATGTTTGCCCCCTGAATGCCAGTGCTGCGGTAACTGGCGAGGCAGTCGATGGCCTGAACGCGAATATGGTTTTTTTGCGCCGTCCTGACCACCTGCTCAAAGGTGAATTGTTCGCTGGGGTCAGTCGAAAAACCTGCATCAAGGTCCTTGAGGTAGCTTTCCAGATCCTCGGACATCACTCCAGTGCGATTGAACGCATCCAGGTCAGCCTGATGGAAATCGGTCAGCAGATGCTCCATGTACAGGGTTTTGACCTTTTGTTTGCGCAGCACGCTCATGTTCTCGACCAGAAACTGTTTGCTGCCCACGCTGGAGTGATTTTCACCGATGACCAGGCTCTGTGACCGCTTGAAAAGGGTCTTGATGATGTCCTTGAGCTTTGCATTCGCAATGAACGATGGAATGGTCGGCCTGGGTGGCAGCGTCGGTTGCGAATAGAAGGTCACGGCGTCGTCGTGCAGCGTTCGGCGCAGTCTCTTGAAGGCTTCCAGCTCATCGTCCGGATTGTCGGGATTCACAAAACCGTCCTTCAAAGCCCCCTTCGGGGCCATACCCTTGGCCGCCTGTTTGAGGGCTGGCTTGATGTCCTGCGGAACATCGTATGCAGTCGCCGGGGCATCGAAGTCCGGGAGTGGCGGCTCGGCCCTGGCAAACAGATCGGCAAACTTGCCACCTCCCGCCAGGCCGGGACGCGTGAGGGCCGTCCATTCACCCTGTTCATTCAGGCGCACCGGTATGTTGCGAAAAAAGGAGTGGGGATTGGCCGAGTCGACGATTGTCCAGGTCCTCATGTCATTGCTGTAACGCACCAGATAAAAACTGTCACCGATGGCAATGTAATTACCCCCTGTCTGGGGTTGATAAATGCCCTGAAATTTACCTTCGTCACTGACTGGAGAGTCACCGTCGAGAATCTCGTTGGTTTCAAAAGGGGTCAGGATGTCGGCGTCGGTCGGGCCAGGAGCAATGGTTTCGATGGCAGGCAGTGACGCGGTGCCGGTTTCAACGTCTGCGTTCAGCGCTTCCTCGGGCGTGAGGACCTCTTCAGCCTCCAGCACCTCAGCCAGTTCGCTCGCGCCGCGCACAAACGGCAAGTTGAACAGCACCTCCACGCTGCCAAGGATGGCGCCAGCCACAGCAGCCTTGCGTTCAGCCGGGGTGTGGCCGTTGATGGCCTGGTCGATGTGAAGCCCTACATTGGCAATGCCTGAGCCGATGACGACCAGCGCCGCAGGCCATGCGAGGGCGGCCATTGGCCCGAACGTGTGGCTGAAGGCATTGAGATAGCCGATCCACAGTTTCTTCCTGATCTCGCCGTTGGAGTGCAACAGGAAGTGGGCATCGCTGAGCATGCGGTCACGGGTGGAGTGACTCAGGTGCGTAAACGCATCACCGGCAATTTTCTCACCGCGATAATGGAGTAAATGATGGTCCGCGACCTCATAGTCGCCAGGTAACACGTCATACGCATGGATGAGGCCGACATTATCAATGGGCGTTTCTTCGAACGCGTGGATGATCAGGCCAATGCCGGTGAAGTTGGCGAGCTTGTGCCCTAGTGAAGTGGGTCTTTCCTGAAGAATGTCGCGCTCTTCCTGTTTGAAGTGCATGAGCATGCGTTCACGGCCTTCGGCGTCCTTGACCTCATTGATCAGCCATTCGTGCAGCTCCTCGACCTTGTTAAAACAGTGAAATCCTCTGGGTTCGCCCGGAACGTAGAGAATGTTCAGGTCACTGTCGTCAGTGATGCTGAGGATGTCCGTCGACACGAAGTGGTCAATGCAAAACTTGCGAATCGATAAACCGCTGCCCGTTGGTGCCTCGTCCATCAACATTTGTCGGGTGAGTGGCCGGCTCACATTGCCGACGACAGCCCTGAGCACTGTAGTGAAGTGTTCGCGGGTCAGGTGTCCCTTCTCATAGTCGTCGATGGCCTTGGCTATGAAGGTGCACTTGGCCAGTGCGCGGAAATTGGTGCTGTGTTTTTCCCAGAACGTCGCGATGGCCGTCTTGTAACGGTCGCTGAAGTTGATGTCCCAAAAGGCTTTCAGCGCATCCCTGGCGTGTAGGCGAATTTCGTTGGTCTCATCGTAGTTTCCGGCATCCGCACCGACGCGATAGAAGCCGCTGTCAGCGTCCAGCAGGTCAGCGTTGTCCTGGTCGTGAACACTGAAACGCTGCATGACCAGTTGCGGGAAGGTCATCGACTCCCTGGGTGTTTCAAACACATGCTGCCAGCCGGTAAAGGTCTTCGAGCTGCTTTGAGCGGCTTTAAACCGATGCCAGTAGACTTTGTCGGGTTCGATATCCGTGATGTTGTGCTGGACGAGAATGTCTTTGGCGACCTGGTACGCCATGACGTACATGTCGGGGCAATCGGTTACCAGATCAGGGATCAGGGCCTGGAGGGCCTGCGCGTCGGTAGCGTCGGGCAGGGTTATGTCTTGAGTGTCGTCCATGATGCTCGCCTTGAGAGGTTGCTGAGGGGGCGCTCACTATCTCAAGGGGCATCGGTTTCATCTGTAGGGCACTGGGTAGCTGGCGGTGGTCAGTTGCTGACGGAAGACGTAGGAGATGGCAAGTACCAGAATCAGGCTCAGCGCCGTGCAATGTCAGAAAAGTAAAACTTGTCCAGGGTGTGCCGCGATTCGGTGTACTCGAACTGGCGACCGTCCTGCAGGAAGGTCTGGTTGCTGACCACGATCACATGGCTCTGGCCGTCGAGGTCCAGGTGTTGCTGGTCGTCCTTGCTCCGGGGCACCGCTTCGATGGTGCGCTGGGCGTAGGCGATTTGCAGTTGCAGCGTCTGCTCGATGAAGGCGTAGATCGAGTGCTCGGCGATGTCTCGGGACAGGCCGGGAATCACGTCGCTGACGAAATGGTTGATGTCGAGGATCACGCGTTTGCCGTCGATCCGCCGCACTCGCTTGATTCGGGTAATGAGGCTGCCTTCTTCAGCCTGGATGTGTTCGAGCAGAGAACCTTCGAGGGGGATCTGGCTGAACTCGACCACGTCGGTGCTGACATCGTTGCCCAGGCGAGGGTAGGTCTCCTGGAAGCTGACGATGCCGCCCAGCTGAAATTCGATCGGGTTGGTCGACAGCACGAACGTGCCTTTGCCGTGGACCTTCTGAGCGAAACCGCGCTCCTGAAGTTGCTCGATCGCCTTGCGCACGGTGCCGCGGCTGGCCTGATAGCTGTCCATCAGTTCCGTTTCGGAAGGCAACCGCGCGCCGCGTTCCAGACGCTCGGTCGTGATGCTGGCAAGCAGATCGCTGTAGATCTGATTGTATTTACTCATGGGGATGGCTCTGTGCCGCAATGTGCTCAAGGTTTCGAACCTTAAGGGCAGGGTAGGGGTTTGTCCATGCGGCGTTAGGTTTCTTTGACTTTTGAGGTAGGAAATGTCGCCGCCGGTCGGGTTCAGGATAAACAAAATCAAACTCGTCTGTACGAGTTGTTGCTTTAACTCGTACAGACGAGTACTTTTCGTTTCGGCGTGCTGCCAATAACAAAAAACTACAGCGGAAGAACAAGCATGAGCCACGACTATCCGAATATCGCCAGCGAGCTGCTGCAAAGCCTCGGTGGCAGCGACAACCTCGAGCAGGCCGCGCACTGTGTCACACGGCTGCGCCTGGCCCTCAAGGATCCGAGCCTGGTCAACAGCGCCACGCTGAACCAGATCGATCTGGTCAAAGGTTCGTTTTTCACCGGTGGCCTGTTTCAGGTGGTCATCGGTCCCGGCGAAGTGGAAAAGGTCTACGCAGAACTGCGCCGTCAAACCGGTCTCGCAGCTTCAACCATCGCCGACGTTAAACAAAAAAGTGCCGACAAGATCAACGCCATGCAGCGTCTGGTGCGGGTGTTTTCTGATGTTTTCATGCCCATCCTCCCGGCGTTGATCATTGCCGGCCTGCTGATGGGCATCAACAACCTGATCGGCGCCAAGGGCATGTTCATCGAGGGCAAGACCCTGCTGGATGCCTATCCGAAGCTTGACGGGCTCTGGAGCCTGATCAACCTCATGGCCAATACCTCGTTTGTGTTCCTCCCGGCGCTGGTGGGCTGGTCGGCGGCCAAACGGTTTGGCGGCAGTGAAATCCTTGGCATCGTGCTCGGCCTGATGCTGGTTCACCCGGACCTGCTCAATGCCTGGAACTACGGCAAAGCGGTGGCCGGGCTGGATGGGCAGAGCCTGCCGTACTTCGACATCCTCGGGTTGTTCCAGATCGAGAAGGTTGGCTATCAGGGACAGATCTTGCCGATCCTGCTGGCGGCCTACGTGATGAGCGTCATCGAAAAATGGCTGCGGGCACGGGTGCCAAACGCGGTGCAATTGCTGGTGGTGCCGATCACTACCATCGTTGTGACCGGCGTGCTGGCGCTGGCAGTGATCGGCCCGGTGACCCGTCATCTGGGGATTCTTATCACCGAAGGCGTGGTCATGCTGTTCGACCTGGCGCCAATGGTCGGCGGCGCGATTTTCGGTTTGCTCTACGCGCCGCTGGTGATCACCGGTATGCACCACATGTTCCTTGCGGTCGACTTGCAGCTGATCTCCACCCAGGGCGGCACCTTCATCTGGCCGATGATCGTCATGTCTAACCTTGCCCAGGGCAGTGCGGCACTGGCGGTGTTCTACATGACCCGCAACGTGCGGGATAAAAGCATGGCCTCGACCTCGGCGATTTCCGCTTACTTCGGTATCACCGAACCGGCGATGTTCGGGGTCAACTTGCGCTACAAATTTCCGTTTTACGCAGCCCTGATCGGTTCGGCCATGGGTTGCATCTTCCTGTCGCTGAACAAGGTACAGGCCTCGGCGATCGGCGTCGGTGGCTTGCCCGGTTTTATCTCGATCATTCCGCAGTTCATTCCGATGTTCGTGATCGGGATGGTCATTGCCATGGTCGTGCCGTTTGTTCTGACCTGTGGGTTGAGCATGAAGATTGTTCGGCCCGGGTATCGGGTTGCCTGACAGATCGCTATCGCGAGCAAGCTCGCTCCCACAGTTGATCGCATTCCAAATGTGGGAGCGAGCCTGCTCCGGGCGGCGTTCCGACGAAGAGGCCCTCAAGGCCAGTACAAAACTTATTGAAGGAATCCCGTCATGCAAGACTGGCAACGTTCGGTGATCTACCAGATCTACCCGAAGAGTTTTCACAGCCACGCCGGCAACCCCACGGGTGATTTGCTTGGCGTTGTAGCCAAGCTCGATTACCTGCACTGGCTGGGTGTCGATTGCCTGTGGATCACGCCGTTCTTGCGCTCGCCCCAGCGCGATAACGGCTACGACATCAGTGATTACTACGCCATCGACCCGAGTTACGGGACCATGGCCGATTGCGAGTTGCTGATCGCCGAGGCCGCCAAACGCGGGATCAAGCTGATGCTCGATATCGTGGTCAACCACACCTCCATCGAGCACGCCTGGTTCCAGCAGGCCCGCAGCAGCCTCGACAACCCGTACCGGGATTTCTATAT
Organism: Pseudomonas sp. LBUM1666; assembly: GCF_059695775.1. Classification (NCBI taxonomy): domain Bacteria; kingdom Pseudomonadati; phylum Pseudomonadota; class Gammaproteobacteria; order Pseudomonadales; family Pseudomonadaceae; genus Pseudomonas; species Pseudomonas sp. LBUM1666. The sequence continues at coordinate 1,143,671 of NZ_CP166789.1, forward strand.
CTGGCGCGACCAGCCGAACAACTGGGAATCCAAGTTCGGCGGTTCGGCCTGGGAGTACGAAGCCCAGACCGGTCAGTATTTCCTGCACCTGTTCGATCACACCCAGGCCGACCTGAACTGGGATAACCCAAAGGTGCGCGCCGAAGTCTTCAAGATGATGCGTTTCTGGCGCGACAAGGGCGTAGGTGGTTTCCGTCTGGACGTGATCAACCTGATCTCCAAACCGGCGGACTTCCCCGAGGACAACACCGACGGTCGACGCTTCTACACCGATGGCCCGAACGTCCACGAATACTTGCAGCAAATGCACCGTGAAGTCTTCGAAGGTCATGACCTGATCAACGTCGGCGAGATGTCGTCCACCAGCCTGGAGCACTGCATTCGCTACTCGCGGCCAGACTCGAAAGAATTGTCGATGACCTTCAACTTCCATCACCTGAAGGTCGATTACCCGAACCTGCAGAAGTGGATTCGTGCCGATTTCGACTTCCTTGAACTCAAGCGAATCCTCTCCGATTGGCAAACCGGCATGCAGGCTGGCGGTGGCTGGAATGCGCTGTTCTGGTGTAACCATGACCAGCCACGGGTGGTCTCGCGTTTTGGCCATGACGGCGAATATCGGGTGCTCTCGGCGAAGATGCTCGGCACGGCGCTGCATTTCCTCCAGGGTACGCCGTTCGTGTACCAGGGCGAGGAGCTGGGCATGACCAATCCGGGCTTCGATCACATCGATCAGTACCGCGATGTCGAGACGCTGAACATCTTCCGGCTCAAGCGCGAGGCGGGTGCAAGCGACGCCGACAACATGGCGGCGATCATGCAGAAGTCCCGGGACAACGGCCGTACGCCGATGCACTGGAATGCCGAGCCCAACGCCGGTTTCAGCGCTGGTGCGCCGTGGATCGGGGTGCCGGCCAACGCTGCGCAGATCAACGTCGCCGCCCAACTCGATGACCCGGATTCGGTGCTTCATCACTATCGTCAACTGATCGCCCTGCGCCGCAGTGAAGCGTTGATGTCTGACGGGGTCTACCGGCAACTGTTGCCCGAGCACAGGCAAATCTGGGCGTACGTGCGTGAGGGTAATGGCGAACGGTTGCTGGTGCTGAACAACTTCTACGGCACAACCTGTGAAGTCGTATTGCTAGATGATGTGATCAGCGAGGCGATGACGCAGCGGTTGGTGATCAGCAACTATCCGGACTGTCCGTCGCGCAATTGGCAGGTGTTTTTACGTCCCTTTGAGTCGTTCGTTCTGCACCTGACCAACCACTAAAAAACACTGTTTTAAAACAACACGCAGAACGCTGCGCGGGGGAGTTTTGCGCGCCGATTTTGCCGCTGCACACTATAAAAATAATGGGGTGGCTCTTGAAAACAACAATAAATCGCAGCCTTGCAGTGGCGGGCGTGTGCCTGGCTTTGCCTCTTTCGGCCCAGGCGCTGGAGTTCGCCGGTTACTTGCGCAGCGGCGTCGGGACCTCGGTCAACAGCGGTAAACAGCAGTGTTTCCAGCTGCCGGGCGCGCAGACCAAATACCGCTTGGGCAATGAATGTGAGCAGTACGCCGAACTGGAATTGCGCCAGGATCTTTACACCCTGGATGACGGCTCGGTGCTGAGCGTCGATGGCATGGCGTCGCTGTATAACCAGTACGACAAGGACCTGACGTTCAACGGTGACAACGGCTCGGTGCGCCTGCCGCAGGCGTACGCGCAATGGTCGAACATGCCCAGCCTCAACGGCGGTTCGCTGTGGGCCGGCCGGCGTTACTACAAGCGGAACGATATTCACATTTCCGACTTCTACTATTGGAACCAGAGTGCCACCGGCGGCGGTATCGAGGACGTGCTGATCGGCGATCTGAAATACAGCTACGCCTTCTCGCGCAAGGACAACCTGTATCAGAAGGACTACATCAACCGACACGATTTTAACGTCGCCGGCTTCAACACCAACCCCGGCGGTGCGTTGGAGTTCGGGCTGAGCTACATCGACAAACCCGACAGCCGCGACGCTCACCGTGGCTGGGCGATCACCACCCAGCATGTGCAGAAAGGTTTTCTGGGGGGCAAGAACAAACTGGCCTTCCAGTACGGCGAAGGCCCCGGCACCGGGTTGGGTTATACCGGTAACGTGAAGCTGGACGACAGCAACAAAAGTTACCGGGTGGTGGAGTTCTTCGACTGGCAAGTGACGCCGCGCTTTGGCGGTCAGATTGAGGCGGTCTATCAGAAAGACATTCGCCCGGACGGCGCCGATCAGAACTGGATTTCCCTCGGGGTGCGCCCGACCTATGCGATCACCGAGCAGTTCAAACTGGTGACCGAACTGGGTCACGATCAGGTCGAAGCCACGGGCGGCACGCGCAAGCTGAGCAAGTTCACCTTCGCCCCGACCTGGTCGCCCAAAGGTCCGGAATTCTGGGCACGGCCCGAGGTGCGTCTGTATTACACCTATGCGAGCTGGAACGAGGCGGCCAAACGGGCGGCCAATGAACTGGCGCAGGGTTCGGCGTTGTCCGACACCGGCACCTTCGGCACGGCGCGGCACGGTTCGAATGTCGGATTGCAGGTCGAGTACTGGTGGAAATAAGCGATGCTGTCGGAGCCTCGCGCTCCATCGGCACTTCAAAGAACAAAACAGCAGGTGACGTCATGGCCACACCCCAACAATTGCAACTGCACGCGCCCCTGTCCGGCGTATTGATGCCACTGGACCTTGTGCCCGATCCGGTGTTTTCCAGCCGCTTGATCGGCGATGGCCTGTGCATCGATCCGACTTCAACGACGTTGTGCGCGCCGCTGGCTGGGGTTGTCAGCAATGTGCAGGCCAGTGGACATGCGGTCAGCATCACCGACGAAAATGGTGTGCAGGTGTTGATGCACATTGGCCTCGACACGGTGAACCTGGCGGGGAAGGGGTTCACGCGGTTGGTGGAGGAGGGCCAGCGGGTTGACGTTGGGCAGGCGCTGATCGAGTTCGATGCCGATTTTGTTGCATTGAATGCCCGCAGCCTGCTGACGTTGATGCTGGTGGTCAGCGGTGAGCCGTTCACTTGGCTGACGCCGGAAACGGGTTTGGTAGACAGTGGCCAGCCGCTACTGAGCTTGAATCCCATCGAGCAGACAGCTGATGAGTCGGTGAAGGAAGAGGGCGAAGCACTGTTTTCCAAACCGGTGACACTGGCCAATCCGAACGGTTTGCACGCCCGTCCGGCAGCGGTGTTCGCTCAGGCGGCGAAAGGTTTTTCGGCGAGCATTTACCTGCATAAACAGCAGGAGAGTGCGAACGCGAAATCCCTGGTGGCAATCATGGCGTTGCAAACGGCTCACGGTGACATAGTGCAAGTCAGCGCGGCCGGCCCGGATGCTGAAGCGGCGATCAAGGCACTGGCCGAATTGCTGACCGCCGGGTGTGGCGAGACGGTAGCCGTGATGGCAGAGGTCGAGACGGTTGAAGCTTCATCGCTGAACGTTTTGCGCGGAGTCTGTGCCTCGGCGGGTTCGGCGTTTGGCCAGGTTGTGCAGATCGCCGAGCAGACGCTTGAAGTGAGCGAGTTCGGCGTTGCCCCGCAGGTCGAGCGAGAGCATCTGTCTCGGGCTTTGGCCGCAGCGGCGCTGGCCTTGCAGCAGCTGCGCGACAACGCCACTGGTGACGCCCAGGCAGAGATTTTCAAGGCGCACCAGGAACTGCTTGAAGACCCGAGTCTGCTGGATCAGACCGAGGCGCTGATCATCGAAGGCAAAAGTGCCGGGTTCGCCTGGCGAGCGGCCACCGAATCGGCGGCAACCTTGTTCAAAAGCCTGGGCAATGCCTTGCTGGCGGAGCGGGCGGCGGACCTGGCCGATGTCGGCCAGCGGGTGCTCAAGCTGATCCTCGGTGTACAGGATCAGGCGATGGAGCTGCCTGAAGGGGCGATCCTGATCGCCGAACAACTGACGCCGTCACAGACCGCCGGGCTCGATACCCGCAAGGTACTGGGTTTCGCCACGGTCGGTGGCGGCGCTACCAGCCACGTCGCGATCCTCGCTCGGGCGTCCGGTTTGCCGGCGATCTGCGGGTTGCCCGTTCAGGTGTTGGGGCTGGCCAATGGCACTCAAGTATTGCTCGACGCCGACAAGGGCGAGCTGCATCTGGACCCGGATCTGGCGGCCATCGAGCAGTTGCAAGCCAATCGTCAGCGCCAGCAGAAGCGCCATCAACATGAGTTGGCGCACGCTGCGCTGGCGGCTTGTACCCGCGATGGACACCACTTTGAAGTGACGGCCAACATCGCCTCGCTGGCTGAAGCGGAGCAGGCCATGGCACTGGGAGGCGAGGGCGTCGGATTGCTGCGTTCGGAGTTTCTTTATCTGGATCGCAATCATGCGCCGAGCCATGACGAGCAAACATCAACCTACAGCGCCATCGCCAGGGCGCTCGGGCCGGCGCGCAATCTGGTGGTGCGTACTTTGGATGTCGGCGGTGACAAACCGTTGGCCTACGTGCCGATGGACAGCGAAACCAACCCGTTCCTCGGTATGCGCGGCATTCGTTTGTGTCTGGAGCGCCCGCAGCTGTTGCGCGATCAGTTCAAAGCGATCCTGAGCAGCGCCGGGTTGGCCCGTCTGCACATCATGCTGCCCATGGTCACGCAGCTGTCGGAGTTGCGCCTTGCCCGGCAGCTGCTTGAGGAAGAGGCGCTGGCCTTGGGGCTCACTGAACGGCCGAAACTGGGGATCATGATCGAAGTGCCGGCAGCGGCCCTGATGGCCGATCTGTTTGCACCGGAGGTGGATTTCTTCTCGATCGGCACCAACGACCTGACCCAATACACCCTGGCCATGGACCGCGATCACCCGCGCCTGGCCAGTCAGGCCGACAGTTTTCATCCGTCGGTGCTGCGGCTGATCGCCAGCACCGTAAAGGCCGCCCACGCCCATGGCAAATGGGTCGGTGTGTGTGGCGCCATGGCGTCCGAGACGCTGGCGGTGCCATTGTTGCTGGGACTTGGGGTGGATGAACTGTCGGTGAGCGTGCCGTTGATTCCGGCGATCAAAGCGGCGGTTCGCGAAGTGGATCTGGTGGACTGCCAGGCCTTCGCCCAGCAGGTGCTGGGCCTGGAAAGCGCCGAGCAAGTGCGCGAGGCGTTGCGGCTGTATCACGAGGCGACGGTCGATACTTCACTAGTACTGGAGAACTGAGCATGTTCGAGAAAATGCAGCGGGCGTTCTGGAAAGCGTTGACCCCGGATCTGATCGTGGATGAGCCGAAAGTGGTTGCTCAGCCTGTTTCCGGGCTGGCGCCGGAAATCGTCGCCGCGCTGGGCGGTGTGGATAACCTCAAGGCGCAACAGCCCGTGGCGCTGACCCGGGTTCGGGTGGAGTTGCGGGATGTGGGGCGGATGGATCGGCAGGCTTTAAAGGTGGCCGGGGTGCCGGGCGTGATGATGCTGGACGAAGGCGTTGTGCATTTGTTGATGGGGTTGGTGGTTGCCGGACGTTAGGTGATCAGATTCAAGAGCCACCCCTCACCCCAACCCTCTCCCCACGGGGGAGAGGGGGAGAGGGGGAAAGGGAGCAGATCTTCAAGCTTTTCAAACCTGAGTTCGACTCGATTTTTCAGGTCGATGTAGCTCCAAGAACAACTCGGTCAGTCCCCTCTACCCCTTGGGGAGAGGGCTAGGGTGAGGGGTGGCCTCTGCGGCCATCCGCCGCCCCACCCTTACTGTTTCTCAACCGCAGGTGTATCGTATTCGCCTTTTACAGGCCCACGGGCCTGTCGCTGATACGTGAGGTAGTTGAGTTCATGTCCTTTACCCGTCGCCAAATCCTCGGTGGCCTGGCCGGTCTTGTTGTCGTTGGTGTCGGAGCGGGCGGCGCGTCGCGGTACTGGTTGGGCAAGATGGCCGACGCCGACGCGGGCCACGACTACGAGCTGATCGCCGCACCACTGGACGTTGAACTGGTGGCCGGGCACAAGACTGAAGCCTGGGCGTTCGGCCCGTCGGCGCCGGGCACCGAGTTGCGCGTGCGTCAGGGCGAATGGCTGCGGGTACGTTTCATCAACCACCTGCCGGTCGCCACCACCATTCACTGGCATGGCATTCGCCTGCCGCTGGAAATGGACGGCGTGCCCTACGTCTCGCAGCTTCCAGTGCTGCCGGGCGAATACTTCGACTACAAATTCCGCGTGCCCGACGCCGGCAGCTACTGGTATCACCCACATGTGAACAGCAGCGAAGAACTCGGTCGCGGGCTGGTCGGCCCGTTGATCATCGAAGAGCGCGAGCCTACCGGCTTCAAGTACGAAAAGACTTTGAGCCTCAAGAGCTGGCACGTCGATGAAGAGGGCGCTTTTGTCGCGTTCAGCATTCCTCGCGAAGCGGCCCGTGGTGGCACGGCGGGGCGTCTGTCGACCATCAACGGTGTCTCGCAAGCAGTGATCGAATTGTCCGCCGGGCAGATCACTCGGGTGCGCCTGCTCAACCTCGATAACACCCTGACTTACCGCCTCAATATTCCAGGCGTCGAAGCGCAGATCTACGCGCTGGACGGCAATCCCATTGAGCCACGGCCACTCGGCAAGGAATACTGGCTCGGCCCGGGCATGCGCATTTGTCTGGCGATCAAGGCCCCGCCGGCTGGTGAAGAGCTGTCCCTGCGCAACGGCCCGGTACGACTGGGCACGTTCCGTTCGGTGGCGAACACCGATGTACCGACCGAATGGCCGCCTGCGCTGCCCGCCAACCCGGTGGCCGAGCCTGACCTGGCCAATGCTGAGAAACTCAACTTCAATTTCGAATGGGTAGGCTCGGTGTCGGTGAATGTCGACAATGGCAAGCCGCCGAGCCTGTGGCAGATCAACGGCAAGGCCTGGGACATCACCGACAAAACCTGCGCCGACCGCCCGATTGCCAAGCTCGAGAAGGGCAAGAGCTACATTTTCGAATTGAAAAACATGACTCAGTATCAACACCCGATTCATCTGCACGGCATGAGCTTCAAGGTCATCGCCTCGAACCGGCACAAGGTCATTCCGTACTTCACCGACACTTACCTGTTGGGCAAGAACGAGCGCGCACAAGTGGCGCTGGTGGCGGATAACCCTGGGATCTGGATGTTCCACTGCCATGTGATCGATCACATGGAAACCGGCCTGATGGCCGCTATCGAGGTGGCCTGATGCGTCAGATACGTCCTGCAGTGATCATCGACCGCAGCCGTGACCGTGACTTCATGCGCGAAGCCCTGGCCCTGGCCGCCCAAGGTGCAGTCCTGGGTGAGGTGCCCGTGGGCGCAGTGTTGGTGCAGGACGGTGAAATCATCGGTAGGGGTTTCAACTGCCCGATCAGCGGCAACGACCCGAGTGCTCACGCCGAGATGGTTGCGATCCGCGCTGCCGCGTTGGCCGCCAGCAACTATCGTCTGCCCGGCAGCACGCTGTACGTGACACTTGAGCCGTGCAGCATGTGTGCCGGGCTGATCGTGCATTCGCGGATTGCCCGAGTGGTATACGGCGCGCTGGAGCCCAAGGCCGGGATTGTGCAGAGTCAGGGGCAGTTTTTTACCCAAGGCTTTTTGAATCACCGTGTGTTGTACGAAGGCGGGGTGTTGGCGGAAGAGTGTGGGGCGGTGCTGAGCGAGTTCTTCAAGGCCAGAAGAGCCAAACCTTCAGACTAAATACAGAACCATTGTGGGAGCGAGCCTGCTCGCGATAGCGGACTAACATCCAACATCTTCGTTGGCTGAAAGGCCCTCATCGCGAGCAGGCTCGCTCCCACAGGGGATCTCCGGTGTTTGGGAGATTGGGTTTACTTACGGGCGACGATCACTGCGCGCATCGGCGCCGGCAGCCCTTCAACCGTCTTGCTGTGATCTTGCGGATCAAGGAAATCACTCAGCGACTGATACTTCATCCACTCCGTCCCGCGCTGTTCCTCGACCGTCGTCACGCTCACGTCCACACAGCGAACATCAGTGAACCCGGCCCGGCGTAGCCACAGCTCCAGCGCCGGTACTGACGGCAGGAACCACACGTTACGCATCTGCGCATAACGGTCTTCCGGTACCAGCACCTGCTGCTGATCGCCCTCGATCACCAGCGTCTCCAGCACCAATTCGCCGCCCTTGACCAGGCAATCCTTCAGCGCCAGCAAATGCTCGATCGGCGAGCGGCGGTGATAGAACACCCCCATGGAAAATACTGTGTCGAAGCCTTCCATGTTCGGCGGCAGGTCTTCGAACGGGAACGGCAGGTGCCAGGCATTGGGCTCTGACAGGTAACGCTGCACCGCCTGGAACTGACAGAAGAACAGCCAGTTTGGGTCAACACCAATCACACTGTCGGCCCCGGCACCGAGCATGCGCCACATGTAGTAGCCATTACCGCAGCCGACATCGAGGATGCGTTTACCCTTCAGATCCAGATGCGGCGCGACCCGCGACCATTTCCAGTCCGAACGCCATTCGGTGTCGACGTGCACGCCAAAAAGATCGAACGGCCCTTTGCGCCATGGCGACAAACCCATCAGCGCGGTGCGCATTTGCGCACGGGTTTCGTCATCGCAATCGGTGTCCAGCGTCAGGCCATTGAGCAAATCAACTTCGCTCGGCTGAATCTTCGGCAAAGCGTCCAGCGCACTCTGCCAGCGCTCCAGGTCGCCGTGACCTTTCTCCATTTTCTTGTCGAGTTGCGCTTGCAGGGTGTTGGCCCAATCGGCCAGCGGTGTGCCGGCCAAACGGCGGGCGAGGGGGGACAGATCAATCATGGCAAGGCAATCAACGAGGCAAAGTTAAGACACTGGAACCACGGCACGACTTTCGAGAACCCGGCGGCCAACAGGCGCTCGCGGTGTTCTTCGAGGCTGTCGGGCTTCATGACGTTTTCGATGGCGCTGCGCTTCTGGGCGATTTCCAGCTCGCTGTAGCCGTTGGCTCGTTTGAACGCGACATGCAAGTCAGTGAGCAGCGCGTGTTCTTCGAGGTCGTTGAAGCGCAGCTTCTCCGACAGAATCAGCGCGCCACCGGGCAACAGCGACTGACGGATACGCGAGAGCAACGCCGTGCGCTGTTCCGGAGCGATGAATTGCAGGGTGAAGTTCAGCGCCACCACCGAGGCGGGCTGAAATTCGAGGGCGAGGATGTCACCTTCGATCACTTCCACCGGCAGCAACTCCTGGAACATCGAGTCCTGACCATTGAGGTACTCGCGGCAGCGTTCAACCATCGCCGCAGAGTTATCCACAGCGATGACGCGGCAGCCATCGGTGCGCACATGGCGGCGCAGCGCCTGGGTCACGGCGCCGAGGGACGAACCCAGGTCGTAAAGCACGCTGTTTGGCTGGGCGAACTGCGCGGCGAGCACGCCGAGGTTTTCAACGATGGTCGGATAACCCGGCACCGAGCGCTTGATCATGTCCGGGAACACCCGCACCACGTCCTCGTTAAAGGCGAAGTCGGGCACCTGGGTCAAAGGCTGGGCGAAAAGGCGATCGGGTTCTTTGCTCACGGCGGTTCCAGCGGCGTAGGTGGAAAAGGCCGGCATTTTAGCCAAATTGACGGGGGGATGCTTGGGTTGTCTGATAAAGCGTGACGGATTTGTGAGGTTTCTGACCAGGTGAAGGTCGAGGAACAGGAAGTAGGGAGGAAATGTTAAATGACAACTGAATGACCAAGTCCCAAATGAGACTTGGCCATTCATTATTTAGAGTGTGATTACTCTGACCTAATCAATACGATATAGGTGGCTGTACCAACTACTTTTAGCTCTTCGCCTCCTTCATTTTTACCTGTGAAATCAAAGCTAATTTCGTAGTGCAGCTTCTCCGTAGTGTTCTCAATTGCTTCTACGGTGAAAGAGCCACTTTGGGCTTCATACTCAATATAGTTAGTGTTGCCAGGTTTGGCTCTCGTTTCGAAAAAATACACAGTGGTGAAGGGGGAGTTAGAACCTGTGACTGAATATTTTCCGGATTTAATATTTTTATCAAATATCAGTACCAGACCTTTTTTATTCCTGAGTGAGTAGTCTTGGGTATTTGCGCGAGTGATAAACGCGATTTGATCGCTGGACTCATCAAATTCAACTTCAATAATTTGGCTGTCAAGCTTCACACGGTTGGAAATCGTGGCTTGAGTTACTGCGCTAATGGTGATAATCGGTTCTGCAGCAGCAATCCTGTTTATGTTTCTAAAAAAAATCATAATATTCTTCCCTGCAAACATGTGTGGTTGGGTGACTCCACAGAAATAATAAGTTTTCAGGAAGAACGGGGCTACTGTCATAACTGACAGGTTTTTATCACCTTTTGCGATAGATAATAAGTTTTCCGCTATTAAGAGTGCCCGATAATCCGGTTTTATCTATTGTGCTTTTTCTTGGAAAACGCCGACGCCGTAATCCCCCACTGTCCCAGCCAATAGCTGAGGATGATGACGTAAGGCGCAGTATGGAATGGCGCAACAAATCGGTTGATGCCAATCACGCTGTCCGAAAACACAAACGCCACCGCACCTGCCGCCGCCAGCAGCGCGGAGCGTTTGGGCACGTCAGTGCCGAGCCGGGCCAGTGCGCGCCAGAGCATTGCGCTGATCGCCAGACCGTAGACGATCACCGGGATGAGCAGCGGACCCAGCCCATTGGAAATCAAGATCCCCAACAACACCGCGCCGACGCCCAAAGCGATGATCAGCGGTAACAGCGCCAACCGCCGGCAATCACTCAAGTAGGCTTTCAGATACGCCAGATGCGCGACCAAAAATGCCCCAAGCCCAAACACAAACAAATCCCCGGGCCATGCCAGCAACACATCGCCGAGCAGGGAGAAAATCAATCCAAGGCTGATCCAGCGGCGATATTCGCTGGGCGGTGCGTCATGCAACCAGCCGAGCAAGGCCAAAACCGGCAGCGGCTTGACCAGCAGGCAGAGCAGCGCAGCGTGCACGCTGACGCCGTAGAGAAAGGTCACCGCGCCCATCAGCGCCAGAATCAGCCAGCCCACGATCAGTTGACCGAGATCGCGCAGTCGAAGGTTTCCACCGCCGGTACTTCCGGTGCCCATGGCTGTGAGTAGGTCAGGCGCAAACGGCCCGTGCCCGCGGCGAAGGACTGGAAGCGCCAGGTCGAGAGGCCGGCGCTGCCGACGATCCCCGCGTCTTCCGGATTGCTGTAAACCTCGGGGCTGAGCGCGCGCAATACGCCACCGGCTGAATCCTGGATGGCCCAGCGGTAACCCGTGGTCGGGTTACTTGGCAGGGTCAGGATCAGGTTTTGCCCGCTTTGCAGTTTTACCGGGCATTCGCTTTGTTTTTCCACGGTCACGTTCTGTTTCGGTTGCGTGGCGCACGCGGCCAGCAAGGAGAGGGCGAGGGGGACAAACAGGCGGGTGGGGGACATAAGGTCAGTGGCTCCGGTATTCACGACGAACGGCGAGCATAACTGAATAAAACACTGATGCTAATCGACAACTTTAATCGCCCCTACTGCTGGTCGGGGCGCTGTGGCTGCCGATGAGAGAAAATGCTGGCTTGCAAACAACACCAGACTCATCCAAACATCATTGTAAATGAGCAAGTAACGTTAAAACTTTCGCTGCTGTCCTTTTTGGTGAAGCTTATATCAAAGGCGCAAGAGTAGATGTTGGTGGTACGGTCAAGGTTGAGAAAAACAAAGCCTTCGCCCGGAGTGGCACTAAAAAAATCGTCGTTAAACTTTCCGTCATATTCGACCTTTATATTTTTTGCGGGGAAGTTATGCACACCATTGTCTGGAAGCATCTGTCCATTTTTTATTAGGTGCACCCTAATGTTTCTTGCGGAGTCCGGTTGATCAACAGGGGAGTAAAGCCCTTCCAGGCTCAGTGTTGCTTGTTCATCAGTTATGATTAGTGCCTGGGTTGAGAAGCTGATGTCATTTGGAATGTAAGCTGCTAAAAGACCTTTCCCCCACTTCCCTTCATTTTTGGAGCTACTCATTTTGAATCTCCTGTGTTTAGCGTGTTTGCTTGAATACAGGAGATAGCCTATTCAGGATGGATAGTAATAGGTACTGTCAGAAATGACAGTTGTTTATGTTGATTGGCAATTACGCAGCGTTCAACTATACGAAAAAGTATTGATCGCTATCCATGCTGGAGTGATAACGACCAATTTAAGTGTCAGAACAGAATTTTCGCCACATCCGCAAAACGCTTGGCAAAGTGCACGGTAATCCCTTCTTTCAGATAATCCGGCAGTTCTTCAAAGCTTCCACGGTTTGGCTCCGGCAAGATCAATTCGAAGATCTTCTGCCGCCGTGCCGCAATCACCTTTTCGCGCACGCCGCCAATCGGCAGTACATGCCCGGTCAGCGTCAGTTCGCCGGTCATGGCGATGCCTTTTTTCGGCGCCTGGTTGCGGGCGAGCGAGAGCAGGGCGCTGGCCATGGTCACGCCGGCGCTCGGGCCGTCTTTCGGGGTGGCGCCTTCCGGGACGTGCAGGTGAACGAAGGCTTCGTCGAAGAACTTCGGATCACCGCCGAACGATTTCAGATTGGAACTGACGTAGCTGTAGGCGATTTCCGCCGACTCTTTCATCACGTCGCCCAATTGCCCGGTGAGTTTGAAGCCACGATTCAGGGTGTGAATGCGCGTGGCTTCGATCGGCAAGGTCGCGCCGCCCATGCTGGTCCAGGCCAGCCCGGTGATGACGCCGGTACCGGACAGCACTTGCTCGTTACGGAACACCGGATGCCCGAGTGAGGCTTCGAGGTCTTTCGGACCGATTTTGATCACCGCTTTCGGCTCGTCGATCAGTTTCACCACGGCTTTGCGCACCAGTTTGCCCAGTTCTTTTTCCAAGTGGCGCACCCCGGCTTCACGGGCATATCCGTCGATCAATGCTTTCAACGCGCTGTCGCTGATGCTAAGGCTGCCTTTGGACACGCCGGCTTTTTCCAGTTGTTTCGGCCACAGGTGACGTTTGGCGATGGCGATTTTTTCTTCGGTGATGTAACCCGACAGGCGAATAATTTCCATCCGGTCCAGCAACGGGCCGGGAATCGAGTCCAGGGTGTTGGCGGTGCAGATGAACAGCACTTTCGACAGGTCCAGACGCAAGTCCAGGTAGTGGTCGAGGAATTCGACGTTCTGTTCCGGGTCGAGGGTTTCCAGCAGCGCCGAGGCCGGGTCGCCCTGGTAGCTCTGGCCCATCTTGTCGATCTCGTCGAGCATGATCACCGGATTCATTACTTCGACATCTTTCAACGCATGGACGAGTTTGCCCGGCTGCGCGCCGATGTAGGTGCGGCGATGGCCCTTGATCTCGGCTTCGTCGCGCATGCCACCGAGGCTGAAGCGGTAGAACGGCCGACCGAGGGATTCGGCGATGGATTTGCCGACGCTGGTTTTACCCACGCCCGGCGGACCGACCAGCAACACGATGGAGCCGCTGATCTCGCCTTTGTAGGCCCCGACGGCGAGGAATTCGAGGATGCGGTCTTTGATGTCGTCGAGGCCGGCATGGTGTTTGTCCAACACTTTGCGAGCGTGCTTGAGGTCAAGTTTGTCCTCGCCATATACGCCCCACGGCACCGAGGTCGCCCAGTCGAGGTAGTTGCGGGTGACCGCGTACTCCGGCGAACCGGTTTCGAGGATCGACAGCTTGTTCATTTCCTCTTCGACGCGTTTTTGCGCCTGAGCGGGCAAAACCTTGCCTTCCAGGCGCTGTTCGAACTGCTCGATGTCGGCGCTGCGGTCGTCCTTGGTCAGCCCCAGCTCTTGCTGGATGACCTTGAGTTGCTCCTTGAGGAAGAACTCGCGCTGATGCTCGCCGATCTTGCGGTTAACTTCGGCGGAAATCTCTTTTTGCAGACGCGCGACTTCGACTTCCTTGCGCAGCATAGGCAGGACTTTTTCCATGCGTTTGAGCATGGGCACGCAGTCGAGCACTTCTTGCAGTTCGCTGCCGGTGGCCGAGGTCAGTGCGGCGGCGAAATCGGTCAGCGGCGACGGGTCGTTGGGACTGAAGCGGTTGAGGTAGTTCTTCAGCTCTTCGCTGTACAGCGGGTTGAGCGGCAGCAGTTCCTTGATCGCATTGATCAGCGCCATGCCGTAAGCCTTGACCTCGTCGGTCGGCTCTGTGGGCTGGTGCGGGTATTCGACTTCCACCAGGTATGGCGGGCGATGGTGCTTGAGCCAGGAGCGGATGCGCACGCGAGTCAGGCCCTGGGCGACGAATTGCAGTTTGCCGTTTTCGCGACTGGCGTGGTGCACCTTGACCAGGGTGCCGTAGAGCGGCAGGGCCGAGGTGTCGAAATGACGCGGATCTTCCTGGGGCGTGTCCATGTAGAACAGGGCCAGGGAGTGGTGTTCGGATTTGCTCACCAGGTCGAGGGTTTCGGCCCACGGTTCTTCATTGACGATGACCGGCAGCACTTGGGCCGGGAAGAACGGGCGGTTGTGGATCGGGATGATGTAGACCTTGTCCGGCAGGTTCTGGCCTGGCAGGGCGAGGCCTTTGCCGGTGGAGTGGTGTTCGGCGTTCTCTGGGTCGGCGTATTCGCTGGGGTCTTCGGGGAATTCTTGCTGGTCGCTCATGGGGCACCTGCGCAATTGGGTATGGGTGTTAGATGGGGCGGGTGGGGGGTGGTTTCAATGGCGGGGGATATTTCTGGGTGTGTGTTCAGGGTTTGGACAGGTGCTTTTGACTTGGCGGCCTTTGGGCCGACCATGTTCTGGGTTGATTGTGTACATATCCGTTTCTGCGGTAACGGCGGCTTAGGGTTTCGCCCTTACGGCGACTCACTTTTTTTACAAGCCGGTACGTGTCAAGGTACCTGTCACCTTGTTCCAACTGTTGTTAGCCAGCTGCACCCTTAACCTCAGGGCGCTCTGGGTTTAAATACACCGCATCTGCCAGCTTCCAGTTGCGTGTCCGAGTACTCCAGCGGCTCGGATTAGCGTCCCTGGCGTCTTCATAAAGCACTGCTCTAGCTTGTAATAGAACCGTCGCCTTGCCTTCGTGGCGTTCGTTCGGCGTGACGTATTTCAAGGCGCTGTGGCGGTGATCTTCGTTGTACCACTCGATAAATTTCTGCACCCAAAGCCTTGCTTCAGTGACCGTATCAAATGGTTGATCCGGCCAGAGTGGGCAGTACTTGGCGGTACGGAAAAGCGCCTCGGCATAAGCGTTGTCATTGCTCACCCTCGGCCGGCTGAAGGACGGCTCGACGCCCAGGGCGATCATGCTTTCACGTAATAAAGAGCCTCTCATAACGTGGCCGTTATCCGAGTGCAACACCAACGGACGACCCGCTGTGTGCTCCCGCAAGCATCCCTTTCTGAGCAACTCACACGCGTGTTCGGCACATTCCACCTCATGCACTTCATTAGCGACCAGCTTGCGGCTGTAGACATCCTTGACCATGTACCAGTAGAAAAAACGGCCTTTGACGGTGCTGGGCAGCCAGGTGATATCCCAGCACCACACCTGATTGGGTGCGTCAGCACGGTGCGTCGTCAGTACTCTGCGTTTCGGGGTCTTGGTACGACCACGGCGCACGTTTTGATTGGCGGCTTTTAACACACGGTAAAACGTCGACTCCGAAGCCAGATAAATGCCTTCATCCGCTAGTTTTGGAACGATTTGGTGCGGGGTGAGGCTGGCGTAGCCAGCCTGATTGGCAGCATCAAGCACCGCTTGGCGTTCTGTCTCACTGAGCTTATTAGCCGGAGCTGCCCGTTGAGCCAGCCGTCGTCCGTCACAGTCAGCGTGTCGCCAGCGCTGGACTGTGCGCAGGCTCAGCCCCAACTCATTGCAGGCTCGATATCGACGAGCGCCATTGAGTACCGCGTCTGCAATCAACTTCATGGCTTGCGTACGATCAGAGGCGTCGATCAGTCTTCCTTGTCCTTGCCCCAGATCGCATTGGCTTTTTTTCTGAGATCCAGCAAGGCCACCGCCTCCGCACGTCCGGCATCAGACTGAATCAATTGACGCTCAAGTATTTTGATACGCCGTTGCTCGGCCGTCTTAGAGGTTCGAGAGTTGAGATCAACGACCGGATTGGCGTTTTGGCATGCCATTCGCCACTGTTGGATTTGCTCAGGGTAAATGCCTTTGATTCGGCAATACTGAGAGATCTCCACCTCGCTCAACGGCGCGGTTTCCATGACAGCATTGAATTTATCGGCGCTAGACCATTGGTCACTGGTCTTGCCGTTTCCCGGAACGATCAAGCCTTTATCTCTAGCCATTTGTCTCCAATTTCGCAGTGACTGTGGCGTGAGATTGAGCGCAACGGCAAGTTCTGCCACTGATCGATTGAGGGGCGGCATCATTTGCAAAACGACCCAGTCTTTGAAGTCGTTGTCGTAGCGTTTGCCTAGCTTGGACATCGATATGTACCTTCGCCCTCTTGAATGAACGAGTCAATCAACAAGGGCGACAGGTAGCCTGACACGGAGGGAAACGCCAAAAAAAAGTAAGCAAAAAAAGGCTCGCCCCAAGCGTCCGGCCCCTCGCTTAGGCTCGGCGTTCCTTCGTTCCGGTATCCATCCGGGGACACTGCCCTCCGGTCTGCTTCGCGACGACCTACATGCAGCGTGTTCGACTGCGTCGAACGGCGCTGCGCGCCACTCCCCGGATGAACTCCTCCACTCAGCCTCCCGAAGGGGCGGGTGGATCAAGATCACAAGCTGCAGGCGAGCTAACGCTCGGCCTGTTGAGTGGTGGGGGGCGGGGCGGTGTATGCCGATTTACTGTGGGAGCTGGCTTGTCCGCGAAGGCGGCCTGACAGCCGACCAATTACTCGCAGGTTTACACCAATCCCCTGTGGGAGCGAGCCTGCTCGCGATGACGGAGTGTCAGACGACATCAATGTCGGATGTTAGGCCGCTATCGCGAGCAGGCTCGCTCCCACAGGGGATGTGTTGTGTGGCGGAAAATGCGTCACCCACAAAAAAGGCGACCCCCAACAGGAGTCGCCTTTCCTTTAACCGCCGCTAAAACTTAATCGGACAGTTTGTACGCAATCACGTAGTCACCTTGCTTGGTGCCCAGCGACCCATGACCACCTGCAACAACAAGCACGTATTGCTTGCCGTCCTTGCCGGTGTAGGTCATCGGCGTGGTTTGCGCGCCTGCTGGCAGGCGGCCTTCCCACAACTGCTTACCGTTTTTCACGTCGTAGGCGCGCAGGTACTGGTCGAGGGTGCCGCTCAGGAAACCAACGCCGCCAGCAGTGACGAAGGTACCGCCCAGGCTAGGCACGCCCATGCTCAGCGGGATCGGAACCGGCGAGCTGTCGCGCACGGTGCCGTTTTTGTGTTTCCAGATGATTTTGTTGGTGGTCAGGTCGACCGCTGTCACGTAACCCCAGGCCGGTGTCTGGCACGGCAGGCCCAATGGCGAGAGCAGGGGTTCGAGGATGACGCCGTATGGCGCGCCTTTGTTTGGCTGCACACCTTCGGTTTCGCTTTTACGCGGGCCTTGGGCAGCGATTTCGGCGGCCGGGATCATTTTCGATTTGAACGCCATGTAGTCCGGGTTCATGAAAGCAATCTGACGCACCGGGTCAACCGAGATACCGCCCCAGTCGAACACGCCGAAGTTGCCTGGATAAACGATCGAAC
Source organism: Pseudomonas sp. LBUM1666 (assembly GCF_059695775.1). Taxonomy (NCBI): domain Bacteria; kingdom Pseudomonadati; phylum Pseudomonadota; class Gammaproteobacteria; order Pseudomonadales; family Pseudomonadaceae; genus Pseudomonas; species Pseudomonas sp. LBUM1666. Next base: position 1,161,264 of record NZ_CP166789.1, read on the forward strand.
CTTGCAGCGATGGCGGCGTGAATGGACCGTCGTAGCGCATGGATTTGAAGTCGATCCGGCAGATCAGTTGGTCGAACGGGGTCACGCCCCACATGTCGCGCTCTTGCAGCGGCGGCGGCATCAGGTTGAGGTCGGACTTCGGTTGGGTCGGCGAGGTGTGATCACCTTCGACAGCGCCTTGTGGCACCGGCACTTCGTTGATCGGCACGATCGGCTTGCCGGTGCTGCGGTCCAGCACGTAGATGCTGCCTTGCTTGGTGGACGCAAGCACCGCCGGCTTCACGCCGTCAGCGGTTTTCAGGTCCATCAGGGTTGGCTGGCCACCGACGTCCATGTCCCACAGGTCATGGTGGGTGAACTGCATGTGCCAGCGCACCTGGCCGGTCGCGATGTCGAGGGCAGTCAGGCCGGCGGCGTGCAATTCCGATTCTGGCGTGCGATCGCCACCGAACTGATCCGGGGTCTGGTTGCCCATCGGCAGGTAAAGCATGCCGAGTTTTTCGTCGACAGCGAACATGGACCACATGTTTGGCGAGTTGCGGGTGTAGACCTCACCTTCGGCAATCGGCGTGGTGTCGTCCGGGTTGCCGCTGTCCCAGTTCCACACCAGTTTGCCGGTGTGTACGTCGAACGCGCGGATCACGCCGCTGGGTTCGTCGGTGGAAACGTTGTCGGTGACGTGGCCGCCGATCACCACCAGGTCTTTAGTGACCGCTGGAGGCGAGGTGGAGTAGTAACCGCCGGCATTGAAGCCGCCGATGTTGGCGCGCAGGTCGACCTGGCCTTTGTCGCCGAAGTCTTCGCACATCTTGCCGGTGTCGGCATCCAGGGCGATCAGACGGGTGTCGGCAGTCGGCAGGAAGATCCGGCGTGGGCACACGTTGCTGACCGGTGCCGGGCTGGCAGTGCCGGTCGGGCTTTGCTCGGACGCGTAAGCGGCGTCATCGTGATACGTCACGCCACGGCAGGTCATGTGCGCCCAACCCTTGAAGTTCGCCGCGTTTTGCGTAGAGAGCTTCGGATCGAAACGCCAGATTTCCTTGCCGGTGTCCGGGTCCAGCGCGATCACCTGGCTGTGCGGCGTGCAGACGTAGAGCATGCCGTTGACTTTCAGCGGGGTGTTTTCGGCAGTGGTTTCGCCCGGGTCGTTCGGCCCAGGAAGGTCGCCGGTGCGGAAGGTCCAGGCCGGAACGAGTTTGTTCGCGTTCTGCGGCGTGATCTGCGCCAGTGGCGAGTAACGATCGCCATGGGCGCTGCGGCCGTAGGAATTCCAGTCACCGTCCGGCATGGCCGGGGCGCTGTTGGTCATGCCCGGCACGCTATCGCGGTCCAGTTGGCCTTTGATTTCACCGGGGTTGGTGAACTGGCTGGCCAGCGCAGCAACGCCCGCCAGCACCACGGCCACGCTCAGTGCGCCGGTGCCCATCGGCGCAGCGCCTTCACGCAGCAGCGGACGGCGGAACCACGGCAGCAACATGACGATGCCCAGCGCAAACAGCATGGCCAGACGCGGCACCAGTTGCCACCAATCGAGGCCGACTTCCCACAAGGCCCAAACGGTGCTGGCGAACAGCACCAGCGCGTACAGGCCCAGCGCAGAGCGGCGGGCAGCAATCAGCAGCCCCCCGGTCAGCGCCAGGCCGATACCGGCCAGCAGGTAATACAGCGAGCCGCCGAGCATGCTCAGCTTGATCCCCCCGGCCAGCATGGCCAGGCCAATTAGCAGAAGCAGGATACCGAGCAGGCTCGGCAGCAGACGGCTTCGACTCAAAGCACCATCAGTGCTCATAGTGTGGTTCTCCGTGACGTTTTAAGTAGTCCCGCGCAAGTTCACTGTAGATGACGATCTGGCGCGGGCATGGTTCAGATAAAAATGGTTCGGTTGACGCGATCCCTGTAGGAGTGAGCCTGCTCGCGATAGCGGTGGGTCAGACAACATCAATGTTGGCTGTGCTGGCCTTATCGCGAGCAGGCTCGCTCCCACAGGGTTTTTGTGGTGTTGGTTAGAACGATGACTGGATTTTTATCCCGCCTATCAGCGCGTCATCGACCTTGTCCACGCCACCGGGGTGGCGGATGTATTGCAGGTTCGGGCGCACGGTCAGCCAGTTCGTGACGTGCACGCCGTAATAGAGTTCGGCGCTGTATTCGGTATCCTGCGGTGGCAGGAAGGATGGGTCGTCGTAGTCGAAGACGGAGCGGGCCTGATTGGTCGCCTCGGCGTTCTTGCGATAGGCCGGGTTGACGTGGACGCGAGCCAGGGCGAAACCGATGTCGTCCTTGGCGCGTGCATCGAACAAGCCTTTATAGACGACGCCAGCCTGGACATAGTTGTCGATGGCGTTGGTCTTCTTGTCGTGCATCGTGCCGTTGGCGAACACGCTCAGGCCGCGGGAGTTGTCGCTGGCGCGGCTGGTCAATTGCTGCTGCACACCCAGCCACACACCGTGTTTGCTCGAAGCGCTGCGGTAAGCCTCGCCACTCAGGGCTGCCGGCTGACCGTTGCTGTCCTTGTAGGCATCAGTGGCCTTCGCATTGCTGTAGTAATAACCGGCGCGGTATTCGCCCGGCAGGCCGTTGAGCTTCGGCGACCAGACCAGTTCCACCGGCAGGATCGCGCCCTGGGTGCCGCTGCCGCTGAGCTTGAAACCGTTGTCGCGATCAAGGTTCGACGGGTTTTGCTCGTAGGCGCCGACCTGCGCGTAGAGCTCCGGTGTCAGGTGATATTTAACGCGCATCGCCCACTGGCTGACCGGCCAGTTGTACCAGATGCCGCCGACCCAGTTGCCCACCTGCGAGCCGCAGAACGCCAGGTTCTGGAAGTCGCAGGGGAAGCTGTTGAAGTCTTCGCCTTCGCCGAAACGGCCGACCTTGATGTCGAGCTTTTGATCGAAGAATTTCTGCTGATACCACATCTGCGTCAGGCGCCAGGTTTGCCCGCGACCCCAGACTTCCTGAGCCGAGGTGAACCCGCCCACGCGCGGATCATTGATGCGGTCGTTGCTGATGTTGTTGCCGTTGCGCTCGGTGATGGTCAGCTGAAACTCGGCGTCGTCCCAGCCCAGTATCTTCTGCAGGTCCAGGTGAGTGCCGAGGCCGAACTGGTCGCTGTAGCGGGCGGTGCGATCGTGGTCGTAGCCGCCGTGCAGATTGCTGCCCATTTCACCGGTGTAATCGACTTTGAAGTCGTAGCCTTTTTCCGAAAGTTCGGTGCGCGTGCCGTTCCAGTCGCCGAGCATCCACGGCGACTCGCTATCGAAGGCCGGGGCGGCCTGGGTGCAAGTGACGAGGCCCAACGCGGAAAATCCGCCGATCAGGTTCAGGGCTTTTCGACGACCAATAGCGTTGCAGACAGCGCTGTCTCGCGGAGTTTGAAGATAAGGCATAGGGGAAGTAATTCTGGGTCTTTTTCTGAGAAGTGAACTGAAGCGGCAGTATGTCGCGGGCAGCGGAAGCGTTTCAGCTTGACGGGCGCAAGGATAATGTCCTGTTACAAATAGAGAAAGCGCTTTTACTGACATGGAGCGTTTCGGATTTGGTAACAGTCAGTGGGAAAAGATCGCAGCCTCGTTTCACTCGACAGCTCCTTGTATGTTGACCTTGATTCCAACGAGAGAGGTTACGCTCAAGGATTCATACAACAGCAAGTGCGTTTCTGGGGGAGGCCGATAGCTCCTGAAGGCAGGATTTGCTCCTGACCTTGTCTGTAGAGAGGCCCCCCCGCCTCATTGCCCACCACGAAGAGTATCGAGAAGCCGACAAGTCGGACTTCGCATTACAAGGTTGCAGTGGCATGAAATTCGAGGTCGGGGGAACCAGGGGCAATCTTACCGAAAGTCAGGGAAGTGAAAAGCATGAATACTCATGTCGGCATAGACATTGGTGCGCGCACGTCTGTCATGGGATGGCGGCAGAGCGGTAAAACATCAGGCCAGTGGGACGTTCAGCACACGCCCAAAGGACGTAAGGCTGCCGTGACAAAGATGTTAGGTCTCAAACCGCTGAGTGTGGTCATGGAGGCCACTGGCATTTACTACCTGGATCTTGCATTGGAGTTGCACGCTGCCGGCCTGCCGGTCTCGGTGATCAACCCCAAAAGCTTCCACAATTTTGCAAAAGTGATGCTGCAAAACAGCAAAACTGACCAGATAGACGCTCAATTGCTGGCTGAATATGGCGAGCGCATGACTCCCAGGCTTTGGGTTCCGCCTACTACCGATCAAATGACGCTGCGTGCGATTGGCCGCCATATCAATCGGCTGATTGGTCATCGAACACGAGCCAAAAACGAATTACACGCGCTACAAGCGACAGAAACGAGTGTGGAGCTGCTGATCGAGGATGAGAAAGAGGCGATTGCAGGGCTGGACACACGGATTGATCGCTTGAAGAAAGCCGCACGTGATGCCATCGCCAAATGCCCGGATCTGAGTTTACAGTTTCGCTGCATGATGGCGGCCCCCGGCGTTGGAGAAGCCTCAGCCATCGCCGCACTGGCTGAGCTGACAACCCTTCCGGTAACGCTTAAATCGGCGCAGGTAAGCCGCTATGCAGGCCTGGATGTCAGGTTGACCCAGTCAGGCACCAGCGTGAACCGGCCAGGGCGAATGTCCAAATGCGGTAATGCTTACTTGCGCGCAGCGATGTTCATGCCGGCGATGACGGCAATCCGTTGTGATGAGAGTGTGAAGGCCTTCTACGAGGCTCTGGTAGCGCGCGGCAAGAAGAAAATGCAGGCCATCGGTGCGGTCATGCGCAAATACCTAACCGGGTTATGGGCATGCATGCGTTCCGGAGAAGAATTTAATACGGCCAAGCTTTTTAGCGAAAAACATCTCGCGAAAGCTTGACCGTGAACAGAGTATCTACAGGTGAACGCATTCCAATGTAGGAGCTGTCGAGTGAAACGAGGCTGCGATCTTTTGCGTTTCACCTACATTTAACTGACCGCACACAGATCGCTTCCCCCCAACGAAGCCCTCGGCTAAGGTGCGCGGCTTCCCATTCTTTCACCGCTCGAAGGCCCGGCATGACCGAACAGAACAACAACCCGCTGCACGGCGTGACGCTGGAGCAAATCCTCAACGCGCTGGTTGAACACTACGAATGGTCGGGGCTGGCCGAGCGCATCGATATCCGCTGTTTCAAGAGTGACCCGAGCATCAAGTCGAGCCTGACATTCCTGCGCAAAACCCCATGGGCACGGGAGAAGGTCGAGCGCTTGTACGTGAAGCTGATGCGCACCAAGCGCCCGGTCTGAACATGGTCAACCCACCGACGCCAGGTTCTGCCGCGAGGCGTCGTTTTGTCGCTGTGGCGGCGGTGCTTGGCTGGGCGGGACTGAGCATTCAGCTGTACCTGATTTTCTACTCACGCTGGACGCTGGCGGCCAGCCTGCTCGGTGGGCTGGTCAGTTTCTTCAGCTATTTCACCGTGCTGAGCAATACGCTCGTGGCGACCGTGCTGACGTGTGAGCTGACGTCCCGCGAGTCGGCCGCGCGACGCTGGTTTTTGCAGCCGTGGGTGAGTAGCGGCATTGCCGTGAGCATCGCCCTGGTCGGCCTGGGGTACAACGTGTTGTTGCGCCATTTATGGCATCCGCAAGGCTGGCAATGGCTGGCCGATGAGCTGATGCATGACGTCATGCCACTGCTGTTTCTGGCTTATTGGTGGTGCTGTGTGCCGAAAGGCACGTTACGACTGCGGCATATCGCGGCGTGGGTGATCTATCCAGTGGTGTACTTCGCGTATTCGTTGTGGCGCGGACATCTGCTGGCGGTTTATCCCTATCCGTTCATTGATGTCGGCAAACTGGGTTATCCACAGGTGTTTGTGAATGCCGGTGGGTTATTGGTGGGGTTTGTGGTGGTTGCGCTGGTGATGATCGGGTTGGATCGTTGGCACGCGGGTCGAAAGTGAGCACTTGTGGCGAGGGGACTTGTCCCCGTTGGGCTGCGCAGCAGCCCCAAATTCTCGGCAGCTGTCGAAGATTTTGGGAGCGCTTCGCACTCCAACGGGGACAAGTCCCCTCGCCACAGGAAACCTGGCAGGCACAAAAGTCGTGGTCAATCTTCGTCGCTGTCATCCAGCCGCCAGTAACCCACGGCTTTGACGGACTGCTCGTTAAGCCCGTGCTCATCCAGCAACACCCGGCGTATCTGCCGCGACACTTTGCTCTCGGTCGCCACCCAGGCGTATAGGTTGCCTCTGGGCACCTGCAGCTGCTTTACGGTGTTCAGCAGGTTATTCCTGCCGCCTTCGCGCAGTACCCAGATCACATTGACCTGCGCCACGCTATCGAGTTTTTGCTGCTCGGCACCGTTCTCCACTTCGATGATCACCAGTGCCTGGCGATTGGCCGCCAGGCCTTCCAGTCGACGAGCAATCGCGGGGATGGCCGTCTCATCGCCAATCAACAGGTAGCTGTCGAAAATGTCCGGCACGATCATCGACCCCCGTGGCCCGCCGATGTGCAGAAACTGGCCGGGTTTGGCCTGTTCGGCCCAGGTCGAGGCGGGGCCGTCACCGTGCAGTACGAAGTCGATGTCCAGTTCCAGTGCGTCGAGGTCGTAACGACGCGGCGTGTAGTCGCGCATCGCCGGCATCGGCCCGTTGTCTTTACCGGCACCGAGCACCAGGGTTTCCAGCGCCGCTTGTTCCGCCGCGTTTTGTGGAAACAGCAGTTTGACGTGGTCGTCCGTGCCGAGGCTGACGAAGCCCGCCAACTCCGGTCCACCCAGCGTGATGCGGCGCATGCGCGGCGTCAGGTCGACCACCCGCAACACTTCCAGACGACGGCGTTTGATCTCGTGGCTGACACGGTGGATGGTTTGCACGATCACTTCAGTCATTCGGCTTGCTCCTGAACGGGTTGAACGACAGGGCCATCGACGATGGCTTTGGCGGTGTTGTTGAGCAGGTCGCGTACCCGCAGGATTTCTTCCGGGCTCCAGCGGCCATGATGCATCTGCAAGGCATGACGCAAGTTGTGCACTGCTTCGTGGATCTCGGCCGGGCGGTCATGGCCGCGCAATGAGCGCTTGCTGACTTCGATGCGCATCCGCACACCATCTAGTGCGATCGCCTGATCGCTTAACGACAGTCGTCCAGCGTCGGTGATGGTGTAGCGTTTTTTTCCGCCCTCGGCGTCGCCCAGGATCATCTCGCTTTCTTCAAGGAAGGTCAGGGTCGGGTAGATCACACCGGGGCTGGGGCTGTAGGCGCCGTCGAACATGCTTTCGATCTGGCGGATCAGGTCATAGCCGTGGCAAGGCTGCTCGGCGATCAGCGCCAGCAGCAGCAGTTTCAGATCGCCTGGGGCGAAAACCCGGGGGCCTCGGCCACCCCGTTCGCGGCCGGGGCCTGGGCGTTTTTCGAAGCCGTCGCGGCCGTCGCTGTGTTCTCTGTGGGAATGATGGTCTCTCATTTTTGCTTGCTCTCGTCGTATTTAGATACAACTTAAGATATATCTTGACGGCAGAGCAAGGCCTTTCGACCAACGGTGCAAGACAGCGCTCGGCAGCGCGTGGGATTTCTTCCCGCGAAAACGTCTGACTATTCCGTGAAGCGTTGGCGGGCAGAAAAAGAAAAAACTGGTATATATCCGCGCAGTCAGGTTTAGTGCTAATTCTCTAAAGCAGTGTTTTCGTCTATTGTTTATTGAGACTGTCATGCGCTTCTTACAGTCATTGTTCCTGTATGGAAAAACCAACTAATCTGTCTGTAGTCTGGTTCTTACGGTCACTCTTCTCCTTTTTCAATTTTTGGCTTTTTTTCGCTGTTTCAAATGCCTTGCGAACTACATGTTCGCAGGACATGTCCTGCTTACTTCATATTTCAATTGGTTGATCATGCCCCGGCGTTGAACGTTCAAGTTAATGACTTGTTCGCACCATTAATGATCTTCTCTATTGAAATAACAGGGACTTAACCATGTTCAAGAAGTTTGCAATCGCCGCCCCTCTGGCTGTTCTGGTTTTCGGTTCGACTGCTGCACTGGCCAAGGATGACGCCAGCAGCACCATCAACATCAAGGCCGATATTCCACCGACGCAGTTTCATGCCCAACCGCGGGATCCGAACTTCGGTCGGGACGAGACCATGATCTTCAACACGGTGAGCGGAGAGCTGAGCACGCTGCGTCAGACCTACGACCTGAAAAACACCGACGGTTCGATCGACGCTTACATCGAAGGCGGCCCCGCCGCGCTGTACAACGGTAGCACCTCGATTCCCCTGACCATCGCCATCGGCGGCGTGGTACTGAGCGCCACGCCAACACCTGTCGCCGCCGACGCGCCATCCAACCCTGGCATGCAGGCCGACATGGTGATCACCGCCGCTAAACCGTCCGCTGGCCAGACCGGCCTGTTCACCGGCAACCCGGTGGTGATGTTCGACGCGGTACCGCGTTGAAGGGCAACCCTTCTGTTCGTTGACTGACACGCCCCGATCGGCCCGTCTACCTGACCGGCCGAGCGGGTTTCAATGTATTTACTGTCCGCAATCAGAGTATCCGGTTCATGTTCCCGATGACGCCCATCGCGGCAGCGCTTGCCTTGCTGTTTTGTTCAGCTGCCCTGGCCGCGCCCACGAACGGTAATTATATGCCGCGCTCTTTACTCGCCCAGGCCAAAGGTTTGCCCGCCGAGTTCGAAGAACACTTCTTTGATGTTCCGCTGGCGGTTCGAGTTGAACGTGATCAACAGTTTTTGGGTGAGGCGATGGTGGTGTTATCCCGTGATGATCGCATCACCTTACTTGAAGTAACCGATGTTCGTGACAGCGACGTGAAAGCCACTGAGCGCGAGGCATTGACCACTTATCTGAAACAAGGCGTGCCACTGGGGGCCTGCACTAACAGTTGCCCGGAAAACCTCTTGGCTGTGCATTACAACCTTGAAAATTCCCTGGTGTCGCTTGTCACCGAAAACGCCGAGCGCAACGACCAGCCGCAGGCCTACTACGAGCAGCCACCGGGCGGCAGCACCGGCCTGATCGTGCGCAATCAACTGAATCTCAACGGCGGGCAGGATCAGGACCTCGGCGGCCGGTATGGCCTGGAGGCTAGCAGCAGCCTCGGCAACTGGACCCAGAGCGTCAACCTGCAACTGGCCCGGCTCGGTGGGCCGGACGATCAGCTCTACCACGCGGTACACGAGCTCTATACCCAGCGCGAACTGCAAGGCCAATTTCTGCGCCTGGGTTACTTCATGCCCAATTCCGAAGGCCTGAGCCGCCAGCCCCGCTCGTTCGGCGCGAGCCCGGACACCGCGGTCGGCGTGATGTACGGCAGTTCCGACAGCCTGGCGATCAACAACCCCAAGCCCAGCGTGTATCCGATTTACGTGACCGCCAACCGCCTCGGCTCGGTGGAGATCTATCGCAATGGCCTGCTGATCAACACGCAACCGGTGCCCGCCGGGTTGCAAACCCTCGATACCCGACCGCTGCCGGGAGGCATTTATGAAGTCGAAGTGCGGCTGATCGAAGACGGTCAGATCACTTCGACCACGCAAGAACTGGTCTACAAACCCAACAACTGGCGCAACCACGACGAACGCTGGCGCTACAACCTGTTCGCCGGGCGCGAAAGCAAGTTGCTAAGCAATTGGCAGGAACAGGCCGAAGGCGACATGACCGCCGGCGCCGCGCTCAACTACCTGCTGCACCCGCGGGTGGTGCTGGGCTTGTCCGGGCGTCAGGTGCGGGATCAGTTGCAATACGGAACGTCCGTGGACTGGACCGTGGCCAACAACGCCAGCCTGTTCGCCAACGTCTATCAGACCGAAGACCACGGCACCGGCCTCGACTTCCAGGGACTATACAGTTACGGCCTGGGCAATGTTGTGGTCAGTCACAATCGCAGCTGGCTCGATACCCGCAACACCTACGAAACCCTGCCCGACGGTACGCGTATTCGCCAGCGCAATGTGTTCAACGGCCAGACCAGCAACTCGTCACTGTCCCTGAGCCATCGCCTGAGCAACCGCACCTCGCTCAATGGCCGGGTGTCCCACAGCGAAGGCAATGTCGAAGGTGTCGGCCTGGACCTGGGCTGGACCCAGCGCGGCAATCTGTTTGGCAACGATGCCAATTGGCGCTTCACCGTGTTCGATCGGCCGGGCAGCACCAGCAGCGGCGACAAGCGTAATCGCGGCGTTGACCTGAGCGTGAGCCTGGCCCTGGGCGGTCCGGGCGAGCAAATTTCCGGCAGCATCGGCTCGCGCACTTCCCGCGATGGCGGGCGCGATAACAACGCCTCGCTGACGTATCGCAAAGACTTGCAGGATTTTATTCTGCAAAGCGTCTCGGCCACCGCGATTGCCGACACCTACGGCCTTGGTGTGTCGGGTACGGCCAATTTCATGACCGACACCGTGCTGGGCGATGCCTTCGTCCAGCGCTCGTCCTTCAGCAGCGACGTCACTGGTGGTTTGAACCTGGACAGCACCTTCGCCGTGGGCGGTCAGAAAATGGTCCTGACCAGCCAGCACCAAGGGCGCGGTGCCGGGATGATCATCGATGTGGAATCCGACGTCGACGCCATCGCCCTGCGCGCCGACGACCTCAGCGGCGGCAGCACCGCTTTGCGTCCGGGTCGCAACTTTGTGCCGATCACCGCCTACAAGAGCGGTTCGGTGAGCTTCGATTTCGAAGGCAACCACGTACCTGCCGCGAGCATTCAACCGGCACGCATGAGCTATCACCTGAACAAGGGCGGCGTGGCCTATCGCAAGGTGCAGGTGATGAAAACCGTGACCGTGCTCGGTCGCCTGCTCGATCCGCAGGGCCAGCCGCTCAAGGGGCATCACATCATCAACCACGCCAGTCGCGGAGTGAGCGAGGTGGACGGGTTCTTCTCCATGGAAATGAACGCCGGCTCACCGACCCTGCAAGTGCGTCGTGGCGATCAGCTGCTGTGCCAGTTCCGTCTCGACCCGAGCAAGGCCCGGCTTGAACAGGACGTGTTGATGATCGGCGACCTGCGTTGCACGCCCGACACCCTGGCAGATGCCACCCTAATCTCCAATGGAGCAGGTTGAGCCATGATCACAAAAATGCAACTGGCGCTGTTAGCGAACACCTTGTGCCTGGTGTTCGCGCACTCTGCAAGTGCTCTGACCCAGGACATCACGGCGGTTTTCAACCCGGATCCGGCGAATCCGTTGAGGAATGAGTTCCTCAACACCACACCGGAAACTGGAATCTGTCCTTGGCACATTCCGGCGAGGTGCAAACAACTGAACATATTCACCATTCGTACCGTCTTTAACGCCGTCACCAAAGGCCCCATCTATCCGAACCCGAAAGATCCGCGGCAAGGGGCGATGTGGAAGGTGCCTTCCGAATGGCGGAACTTGCAAGTGACCCACACGCGCACCGGAGAGGTTGCCGATGTGCAAATGCGTATCGCCGGTATCGGTCACAACTGGAGCATGAATCCCGGTGTTGCTGCATGGGGCTTGCCGGGCGTCAACTGGGATTCGCAATGGCGCAACGCCCCAAGTCCTTGCGAGGGGACTGGTTACATCGCTGCGGGTATCAACTTTGTGTTGTTCTTCTGGCTCGTTCCGGAGGGTGCAGGGGCGTGCAGTCGACAACCGGGGCAGCAGATTAATGGGATGCACTACCGAAACATCGAATATGCCTACGCTCTCAAAACTCCCAATCCTCTTGGCATGTCGTCGGGGCAGTACACCGGCAGCATCAAGTACAGCATCGGCCCTGGTGGGGACTTCGATTTTGGTGACAATATCCAGGCCGATGATGATGCGTTCATCTTTAATTTCACCCTGGATGTGCAACACACCCTCAAGGTCGAAGTGCCTCCGGGTGGCAACAGAGTGGAGTTGGTCCCTCAAGGAGGCTGGCAGGCCTGGCTGCAACGCAACCGCAAACCGGAGCGCTTGTTCCGGGACCAGACTTTCAATATCTCCGCGTCCAGCCGCTTCAAAATGAGCCTCGATTGCCAATACGGCGATGGGGTTAATACCTGCATGTTGTATGAGCCGAACTCCGGGCTCGCGGTGCCTGTGGACGTTGCCGTCAGCCTGCCCAACGGCATGACCGACGGGGCCGGGCAGCCGGTCAACCGGCGCCGGTTGTTGCGTGATGGCAGCGGTACCGAAATCTTTCAACCCGGCCATTACATCGATCGAAAACCGGGGACCCTGCACTTCGAAATCGCCCGTCCGGCCGTTGAGGAAATGCTCGGGCATCCCGACACAACCCCCGCAAAAACCTACGCCGGTAACGTCACGGTTATCTGGGATTCGGAACTGTGATTAGTCCTTTTTTCAAGGTCAGAAAGTCGAGATGTATCGCTGGAGCTTCCGGCTGCTTGATGGTCGAAGTTTCACCGAAGAGTCAGAGTTTGAATAATGAATTGAATTTGATGAGGACAATTATTGCCTCCTGGTTGCTTGGTGTGGCGTTGGGAGGAACTTCACTAATTGTCGAGGCGGCCACAATGAATGTCCGGGCTGAATTCAGCCCGGACGCTGCGAACCCAAGAGATAACAAATTTAAAAACGTCACACCTTCTACCGGTTACTGCGGCTTTCTTCCGGCGGCATGTGAGCATGACAAAATATCCAGTTTCCAAACATCCATTACGTTCAGCTCCAGAGGGCCGATTGTCGGGGGCCACACGGACCCACGACAAGGGGCTATGTTCAAGGCCCCTGCCCAATGGAAAACAATCACGGTTACGAAAGTGGAAGGTGATGGTTCAGCGGGAGAATTCGCGGAAATGAAGGTGCGTATTGCGGGTGTAGGTACTCAGTACAGGCTCAGTGATACTGCCACGAACCTGGTAGGGAGACCGGACTTTGACCAACGTCTTTTATGGGGCGGGGAGGGCTGGAATGTACCGGTTTCTCCATGCAGGCGAACGAGCGTAGCCAGTTATAGTGCAACAGAATATACATCGTTCTGGATTACGCCGGTTGAGGGTACTTGTACTAAAAGAGCCGCTTATACCATTCCCGCTTTCGATTACATTTCTTTCGACTTTGCCTATGCAATTGAAACGCCTGAGCCTTTGAAACTGTCGCAGGGTGTTTACACCGGGAGCATTACTTATCAGATCGGACCGGGTCGCGATTTTGATATGGGCGACATCATGGTGGCCAGTGACGACACGCTCACCCTGAACTTCACCCTGGACGTACAACACACCCTCAAGGTCGAAGTGCCTCCGGGTGGCAACAGAGTGGAGTTGGTACCTCAAGGAGGCTGGCAGGCCTGGCTGCAACGCAACCGCAAACCGGAGCGCTTGTTCCGGGACCAGACTTTCAATATCTCCGCGTCCAGTCGCTTCAAAATGAGCCTCGATTGCCAATACGGCGATGGGGTTAATACCTGCATGTTGTATGAGCCGAACTCCGGGCACGCGGTGCCTGTGGACGTTGCCGTCACCCTGCCCAACGGCATGACCGACGGGGCCGGGCAGCCGGTCAACCGGCGCCGGTTGTTGCGTGATGGCAGCGGTACCGAAATCTTTCAACCCGGCCATTACATCGATCGAAAACCGGGGACCCTGCACTTCGAAATCGCCCGTCCGGCCGTTGAGGAAATGCTCGGGCATCCCGACACAACCCCCGCAAAAACCTACGCCGGTAACGTCACGGTTATCTGGAATTCGGAAATCTGATCATCGCTGCCGGGAGGTTCCCGGGCAGCGTTCAACCTGAGGGATCGAAAGTGATGAAACGTATGTGGGCAGTGTTGGGTGCAGGTTTGTTACCGCTGCTGGCCGAGGCCGGGCCGGCGATCAACGTCGGGGTGGTTTACGACTACCTGGACGGTGACAAAAGCACCTACCTGAAACGGGTTTTCAACGGCGGTGACAGCACTGCCTTCGTCAAGATCAACATTCACGAAATCGTCTATGACGCCGAGGGCAAACCCACGGAACTGCCGATCAAGTCCCAGGCCGACAGCAGCGCCCGGGATGGACTGATGGCCAGCCCGGCGCGGTTGATTGTGCCGGTCAACGGCATGCAGGGTACACGGCTGCTGTTTATGGGTGAGCGCGAGCGTGAACGTTATTTCCGTGTGCGGTTCGTGCCTGTGGTGCCAGAAAAAGAGGACGAATTCGCGGTGTCGAGCGAGGAGCGCGATGAGTACAAAAAAACGATCTCGGCCGGGGTCAATGTGCTGGCCGGTTACGGCACGATTTTCTTCGTGCGGCCCAAGGATGCGCGTTTCAACACGCAGATCGACGACCGTGCCGGCCAGTACGCGCTGAACAACAATGGCAACACCGTGGTGGTAGTCGATGACTTCAAGGACTGCGCCGCCAGCGATGAAAACGATTGCCAGCCGATCACCAAGAACCATGTGCTTCCGGGCAAGGTATTCCGCTTCGAAAAGCAGGCGGGGCGTCAGTACCGTTTCAAACTGGTGGAAGGCGCGGCGCAGAAAAACTATGAGGTGAAAGGGTGAATCGCTCGGGTTTAAAGCGTGGAGTGCAGATTTGGCTGGGTGCCGTTTTGCTGTTGGCCTGCAGTCACGTGCTGGCGGCCCGTGAAGAACAAACCTTTCACGTCTCGGTGACGATCCCCTCCAGCGAGTTTTATGTGTTGCCGGCCAACCCCGGGTTCCTGGAGCGCGAGCAGGTCATGGCGTGGAATCCGGTCAGCGCCGAACTCAGTCCGTTGCGCGAACACTTCGATGTGAAAAACGCCAGTGGCGGTATTTCCGCGCGGTTGGCGGTCGAGCCGTTTCTGTTCAATGGCCGGGAGCGCATTGACCTGGCGGTGCGGTTCAACGGGCAGTTGTTGTCGTTGCTCGAGACGCCGGTGGTGAACGAGCAGCAGGCCCGGGTCGGGCAGCGGGTGCGGCTGGAGATTGCGGCGCTGAAACCGGTTGAGGGTTATATCCCTGGCCAGTATTACGGGACGGTGCAGTTGATGTTTGATGCAGTGAATCCATGAGTGTGAGAAGCGTTATACCTCGAGGCATTGCCGGGGCATTGCTGTATATCGCGCTGTCGGTGCAGGCGCTGGCGGAGGTTATCGAGATTACCGCCTCTTTTACCCCTGATCCGTCCCGGCCACAGGTCAATGAATTCAAGAATACGACGGTCAACAGCGGTTATTGCGCCAACTACCCGTTCGATTGCGCACGATGGAAGATCTTCAGCATCGCCACTGCGATGTCGGTCAATTCCGATCGCCTGATTGCGGCAGGTCACACCAGTCCTCGACAAGGGGCGATGTTCAACATGCCCACGGACTGGAGGGACGTGGACGTCACCGATGAGAAGGGCAACAACAAGGCCGTGGTGCAGGTTCGTATTGCCGGCATTGGTGGCAAATATCGGTTGTCCCGTCGGGCTCAGGAACTGATCGGCGAGGAAATCCAAGCTTATAGCGCCCACAACAAACTGTGGTACAGCGGCGATTGGCTCGGCGCGCCGAGCCCCTGCGACAGTGGGCCCCTTTCGGAGATTGACGATTGGAGCTGGTCGTTTTTCTGGAAGACGCCGGTAGCGGGGGTATGCGCCAAACTGGCGGACTTCGACATCCCCGGGCTGAGCTACGAAAGCGTAGATTTCGCCTATGAATTGCGAACACCCAATCCGCTGAAAATGGCCCCGGGTACTTACACCGGTACGCGGCTGTACACCGTCGCCCCCAATGCCGATTTCGACATGGGCGATGTCATGCAACCCACCACCAGCGCTATCCAGCTGAATTTCACGCTGACGGTGAATCACGTATTGGCGGTGGAGATTCCACCGGGCGGCAACGAGGTGCAACTGGTGCCGGCGGGTGGTTGGCAGGCCTGGTTGCAGCAGGGGCGCAAGCCGAGTCGGTTGCTACGCGATCAGACCTTCAATATCTATGCGTCGACGCCGTTCAAGATGCAATTGAGCTGCGCCATTGACGTGGGCAATACCTGCGGCTTGGAAGATGCGGTGGGCAACCGGGTGCCAGTGAAGGTGGCGGTGAGCTTGCCCCATGGCTTGACGCGTAATGGGCAGCCGGTCGAGCGCCAACCCTTGCGCCTCGACGGCCAGGGCTCCGAGCGTTTCGAGCCGTACCTGTACGTGGCGCGCAAACCCGGCACCCTGCATTTTTCCGTGGAGCAGGACGGCGTCAGGCAGATGCTGGAACTGAGCAGCGCGAAATTCTCCGGCCACGTGACAGTGATCTGGGACTCCGAGGTTTAATCGCTCGCCGTGACGGTCGGTGCCAGACACTCGGTATTGCGCCCCGGTTGCAGGTACGGCGTCAAAATCGGCGCCATGCCCTTGAGTACTTGCACGGGCAGGGCCGAGGTGAACTTGAACGTTTCGGCCGATTGCCCGGGCACGAACGCAGTCATCGTGCCGAAGTGACGATCGCCGATGTAGAACACGAAGGTCGCGGTGCGGTTAATGGATTTCGAACTCAGAACTCGCCCACCCGAACCGAAGGCTTCGATGCGGTTATCGCCCGTACCGGTTTTGCCGCCCATGGCCAACGGTTTGCCATCAGGCGTGATGAAACTGCCGGAGATGCGTTTGGCTGTGCCGGCATCCACCACCTGCGACAACGCTTCGCGCATGGCTGCGGCCACCTCGGAAGGCATCACCCGTTTACCGGCATCCGGGTCATTGATCAGTTTGGTTTCGTACGGCGTGTTCGCTGCAAAATGCAGGCTGTCGATGCGCAGTGTCGGCATGCGCACGCCGTCGTTGAGGATGGTACCGATCAGCTCCGCCAATGCTGCCGGACGGTCGCCGGAACTGCCGATGGCCGTGGCCAGCGACGGCACCAGGTGATCGAACGGATAGCCGACTTTCTGCCAGCGCTGGTGAATGTCGAGGAACGCTTCGATCTCCAGCATGGTGCGAATACGGCTGTCGCGGGCACCCTTGTGACGGCTTTTGAACAGCCAGCTGTAGACTTCCTGGCGTTCGAACTGGCTGGCTTTGACGATCTGGCTGAACTTGGCGTCGGGGTTTTTCAACAAGTAGCCGATCAACCATAGATCCAGCGGGTGAACCTTGGCGATGAAGCCCTGGTCCGGTAGGTCGTAGGCGCCAGGGCCGTAGCTTTCGTAGAGCCGTTGGAGACGTTCGTCGGTCAGTTTTTCGGTGAGCTTGGCGCCTTTCAGGTGCGAGCGCACGAACATGTTGAAGCTTTCCTGACTGGCCTGTGGCAACAGATAACGATGCACCGCGGCCATGCGGATCGGGGTCGGGCGCATGCTGTCGAGAAAGGTCTCGAGCCGCGCCTGGGTGTCTTTGTTCTTGTATTTCTTCCAGAACTTTAGCAGGAACGATGTGCCTTCGCGGTCGGCGAACGAGGCCAGGTATTCCTGGCGGCGAGGGTCGCGGTCGTCCTTGAGCAATTCGGCGCTGCTGTTGGGGCCTGAATACGTGGTGTAGCGCACCAGGTCACGCATCAGCCGAATGAACGGCAGGTTGATCGACTCGCGCAGGGCATCGCGCAGGGTAGGGAGGCGGCCGTTGTCTTCTTTGCGAAAGTTAACGAAAGTGTGCAGCCCGCCACCGGTGAAAAAAGCTTCGCCGGGGCTGGCGGAGTATTTGCGATCCAGCGCAGCGCCGAGCATGCCTGGCAAGTTGCGGTCTTTGTTCTGGATCAGGTAATCGACGGCCCAGCGACTCAGGCGGTCCTGATCAGGGACGTCGACCTTCTTCAGTTCCGGGACGGTCATCGTTGCGTATTTATCGTGCAGCTCGGCGATGATCTGCAAATAGGTGGTCAGCACACGCATCTTGGCGGTGGAGCCCAGTTCCAGCTTGCTGCCTTCATTGATATCGAACGGCTGGTCGGTGCTGTCGGTCTGCACCCGCACCCGCGAGCCGTCCGGGGTCAGTTCGAACAGCGTGAAGCTGTAGCGCACTTGCGTGGTACTGGTGGGGGTCAGCAGGCGTTCGCCCATCAAGCCGATCTGCGCCGCAAACGCAGGGTCGGCCAGATGCTTCAGGTACTCAGTAGCCTGGGTTTGCAACTCGCCTTGCAGGGTGCTGGTGGCGGAAAGATCAAGGCGATCGAGGTCGTACAGCGGACGGTTGAGCAACCCGCCCAGACGACTGCGCGCCACGCTGATGCCCTTGTTGGTTTCGATCGGCTGGATGGTTGGCTGCGTTTGCCAGTCGCGATAGGTCACTTTGCTGGCCAATGCCGCTGCCGCGAGTGGCGCCTCGATCACGCTATTGAGTGCCAGCAGACGAATGTGGCTGTCGGTGAGGTCGGCCAGTTCATCGTGGCCCTTGGTCAGGTAGTGGGAAGGGCGGCGCTGCGCAATCATCAAAGACAGCATCTCACGCAGGGCCAGACCTCTTTCCGACATGCTTTTCGGATCTGTCTCCTTGCTGGCCAGCCGCTCGTTGGCCTGGTTGAAATCGGCGCCGTACCAGACGCGCAAACCTTCGGCCATGCCATGCACTTCACCGTGGCCCGGTACTGCCGACAGGGGCACGCTGTTGAGGTAATCGCGGATCACGTTCTGCCGGGCTTCGAGGGTCTCCGGCCCGGCCTGATAGGCGCGCACACTGGCAGAAATCATCTGACGGATTTTTTCCGCACCCGACACGGTCAGGCCATCGGGCGAATGCCGGTACTTCTCAAGTTGCGTTGCCAGGGTACTGCCGCCCGCCGACTGGCCCGGCAGGTGCATTAACTTGGCGACCTGGGACCACGCCGCCATGCCGAACCGAGGCCAATCCACTGCAGGGTTGGCCCGGGGCTGACGGGGGTCGAGCAGAAAGCGGTTTTCGATGAACAGCAAACTGTTGACCACCACGGGGGGGATCGCCGCGAAGCTTGAATACAGTTGTTGTGGGTATTTGTACTGGTAAAGCGGTGCCGCACGGCAATCGGTGATCGACAATCCAGCCTGGATTTTCTCCGCGTAGGGCACGAAAAAGCCATTGTTGGTGTAGTCCATCAACTTTTGGGAGAACCGGGTCTGGGACGCCACGACGTAGTCACGCTTGATCAGACGCGGCAGGAATTCATCCAGAGAGCTGTAGCCCAGACGCAGGTCGAAAGGACCGGCGCCGGGATAGTGAATGGCATCGCTGGGACCGGGTTTCAGCTCGTAGCTCAGGGTGGCGGCGAATTGGCTGAGTTCCCGGGATTGAAACTTTGACGTGCGCATTTCCTTGGCTGCGGCCAGCCCCAGGACAATCAGAATTATCAGCAACAACAACCAGAACGCCCCCCAGCCGTGCCGGGAACGACGAGGTTTTTCAGGTAAAGGCGCTTCATCCACACGTTCAGTCGGAACCACATTTTCACTCGAATCGGTTTGCCACAAAGCGCCCATAGTCGACTGATCCATTCACGCAGATTGAGAGGACTTGTCTGAAGCTTAGACGGTGGTTGGCCTTGGTGAAAAAATTGTGAATACACAAGTATCGATTTCTCATCGTCAAGTACCTGTGGAAATGGTGAGGGGATTTATGTGGCGAGGGGATTTATCCCCGTTGGAGTGCGAAGCACTCCCCTGTGTCCTTTCAGTCACACCGCATCCACAGGTTTTACGGCTGCTGCGCAACCGAACGGGGATAAATCCCCTCGCCACATAAATCCCCTTCAGCATATAAATCCCCTTCACCACAGGGAGTTCGGTAGCCACAGAAGGGGAGTGACGTTACAACCAGCAGACATCCCAGAGGGGGTAATCACCGATTTTGTCTACGAGCCCTGCTCTCAATGGGTTGGCAACAATGTAACGAGCGAACGGCAGAAGCTCTTCGCCATCACGAATGGTTCGGTCGTGATAGCCGGTTTGCCATAAATAGCCACTTCGGCTGGTCGTTTTGTTCACTGCCTGGGCGCATCGTGCTTTGGTAGCACCGATGACATTCCCTAAATTGTCGTCTTGCAATTGCATCAGCCAATGAAAGTGATCAGGCATAACCACCCAAGCGATTGAATTCACCAGCCCGGAGTCGTGAGCCCGGCGCATTTCTGCGACAAGCAGGCGGCCCAAGCGCCAATCAGAAAATATGGGTTGTCGATCGTGAATAACTGCGGTGATGAGGTAGGCACGATCGTTTTCGGAATTTCTGCCTAAACGCAGGCGATGGGAGTTTGGTTGAGTAGGCAATCCATTGCTTCCTTTCGTGAAAGTCAGGTGACGCTTTCAGGCTAGTGCCCAGTGGTCTGCATTGGCGCTGCGATTGTTGAGTGAAATTTCTGTTTCCTGCGAAGGATCTGGCGAATGAACTCTTGTGGCGAGGGGGCTTGTCGGAACGCCGCATCGCCCCGTTGGACTGCGAAGCAGTCCCATCAGGACATCGCGTGTACCGATTTTACGACTGCTGCGCAGCCGAACGGGGGCAAGCCCCCTCGCCACAAGAGCTCATTCGCCATACGCGGTGGGGAGTCTGAAATGCTGGAACTAGAGCCATCGAGCGGTAAATTCAGCCTATTCAGGGGAATGACGACGCACCATTACCGTGCAATACTCCGCGCCGTTTCATTGGCGAATAATCCTACGTAAGGCAGGTAATGCCCCTCCGTAAACCCGGCTTTTCCCGAGAGTTCTCGCTGAATGTTGTGGTTTATAGAGTGAAAAACCCTGTAGGAAGCTTTTTATACTGCACGCCCCGCTGATCTTGCAGGTTTTGTCCTACAAGACGGGTTTGCCCACGAAGCAGGCCCGGTTTCAGAAAAGCATTGGCTAACCGGTCAGCGCTTCGACACTCGGTGGTCATATCCAATAACAAGACGAGGTTGTACCCCTATGCCAGGCAATCACCTGCCCAATGGCGAGACCGCTCAAGGCGGCCCGCTCAAACGCGAACTCGGCGAACGGCATATTCGCTTGATGGCGCTCGGTGCCTGTATCGGCGTTGGCCTGTTCCTCGGTTCGGCCAAGGCCATCGAGATGGCCGGTCCGGCAATCATGCTGTCCTACATCATCGGCGGTCTGGCGATCCTGGTGATCATGCGCGCCCTCGGCGAGATGGCGGTGCACAACCCGGTCGCCGGCTCCTTCAGCCGTTATGCTCAAGACTACCTCGGCCCCTTGGCGGGCTTCCTGACCGGCTGGAACTACTGGTTCCTGTGGCTGGTGACCTGCGTTGCGGAAATCACCGCGGTGGCGGTGTACATGGGCGTCTGGTTCCCCGATGTGCCGCGCTGGATCTGGGCACTCGCTGCGTTGATCAGCATGGGCTCGATCAACCTGATCGCGGTGAAAGCCTTCGGTGAGTTCGAATTCTGGTTCGCCCTGATCAAGATCGTCACCATCATTGCGATGGTGATCGGCGGTATCGGCGTGATCGCGTTCGGCTTCGGCAACGACGGCGTGGCGCTGGGGGTTTCCAATCTCTGGGCGCATGGCGGCTTCATGCCTAACGGCGTGCAAGGCGTGTTGATGTCCCTGCAAATGGTGATGTTCGCCTACCTCGGCGTCGAGATGATCGGCCTGACCGCCGGTGAAGCGAAGAACCCGCAGAAGACCATTCCCAATGCGATCGGCTCGGTGTTCTGGCGGATTCTGCTGTTCTACGTCGGCGCGCTGTTCGTGATCCTGTCGATCTACCCGTGGAACGAAATCGGCACTCAGGGCAGCCCGTTCGTGATGACCTTCGAGCGCCTGGGCATCAAGACCGCCGCCGGCATCATCAACTTCGTGGTGATCACCGCGGCACTGTCGTCCTGCAACGGCGGCATCTTCAGCACCGGGCGCATGCTGTACAGCCTGGCGCAGAACGGTCAGGCCCCGGCCGGCTTCGCCAAGACCTCGAACAACGGCGTGCCGCGTCGCGCCTTGCTGCTGTCGATCGGTGCCTTGTTGCTGGGTGTGCTGCTCAACTACCTGGTGCCTGAAAAAGTCTTCGTCTGGGTGACGGCGATTGCCACCTTCGGTGCGATCTGGACCTGGGTGATGATCCTGCTGGCCCAGCTCAATTTCCGCAAAGGCCTGAGCGCCAGCGAACGTGCCGGCCTGAAATACAAGATGTGGCTGTACCCGGTCAGCTCGTATCTGGCGTTGGCGTTTTTGGTGCTGGTGGTCGGCCTGATGGCGTACTTCCCGGAGACTCGCGTGGCGCTCTATGTGGGCCCGGCGTTCCTGGTCCTGCTGACGGTGTTGTTCTACGTGTTCAAGCTGCAACCGACCAATGTGTCGCAGGGTGCGGTGCGTTCGGCTTCGTAAGACGTAACGCCTGAAATGAAAAAGCCCCGGTCCATTGGCCGGGGCTTTTGCATTTCAGGCTGTCGCGGTTTGCACTGATCGATTCAGGCGTTTATTGAAATCCAGCCACGCCCCCAGCAACGCCATCACCCCGGCACCCACCAACGCTGTGAAAACCTGCATGGCAAACGCATCGTCGGTCAGGGCGTTGAGCATGTCCGCCAAGGGCGCCAACAGCACGCCGAGGCAGAAAACTTCCAGTGAGTAGCGCCCCATGCGACAGCATTGCTGCGCCAGCCAGTTTTGCGTCCAGCCGTTGCCGGGCAAGAGCCTGGCGGTGACATAAGCCAGCGCCAGGAAGTGCAGCAGCCGGACGGGCGACAGATCGGTCTTGCTGATCGGGTACAGCAGGTTGCTCAGGCTGGCGGGCATCACGGCATCGTGTATTTCCGGCCAGCGCCAGGAGACAGTCATCACGCCGGTCACCACCACGTACACCGCCGCGCTGACAAACAAGGGCTGGCGCAACAGCGGACGAGTGTCGGGTAACCGGGGCCGCTGCCCGTGAATCGCCGCAAAGCCGCCGAGGATAAACAGCAGTTGCCAGGTGACGGGGTTGAAGTACCACACGCCGTCCTTGATGGCCGCGAGGTTCCAGCCAAACCGCGGTGCCAGCAGGTACACCGCCAATGACACCGCTACGACCGCCCACGGCTTGCGCACCAGCAACGGCAGGACCAGTGGCAATCCCGCCAGCAGCACGATGTACAGCGGCAGCGGGTCCATCAGGTTCGGCTTGAAGCGCAGCAGTAACTCATCCGTCAACGCTTGCTGGGGGTTGGTGATGAAGTGATGCAGGCCCATTTCCTCCACCAGATCGCGGGTTTCCACATGGCTGTTGGCGAAGAACACGATGCCCATCAGCATGGCCAGCAGGAAAATGTGCACCACGTAGAGTACCCAGGCGCGCCGCAGAATCTTCACGCAGGCGATCAGGTAGCCATCGCGCGCAAGGATTTTGCCGTAGGCCAAAACGGCCGCGTAGCCGGCGAGAAACACGAATATTTCTGCGGCATCGCTGAAACCGACGTTGCGCAGGGTGATTTGGCCAAGGGGGTTGTGAGGCACGTGATCCCAAAAAATGAAGATCAGTGCCAGGCCGCGAAAAAAGTCGATTCGGTGATCGCGCTCAAACGTCATGACGGCGGGCTCGTGAACGGGTGTTGAGATAAGGAGTAACCGACGGCACCAAAGGTTGCGCGCCGCACATTGGCGGCGCGCAGGGTGGCGTGATTCGCTGGCAATTGCAAAACCGGGATATTACGGGATGTCTCCTGGCAGGGCGGCGGCCCTGACCGCTGGTCTGAAAGGCGCGTACACCTGTGATTTCTGACAGTAGACAGGTTCAAAGTTTTATTACCTGAAACGGGAGAGTCAGCATGAGGCTCTTGTGGAAAGGATTGTCCAGTTACGCGGTGGTCGGGGTCGCCAACACGCTGATCCACTGGCAAATTTTTTTTCTGCTGAGCGTGGGGGCCGACTTCAGTCAGGCTGTCAGCAACCTGGCTGCTTTCTGCGTTGCCGCCTCGTTTTCCTTCTACATGAATGCGCTGTATACCTTCGATACCAAGGCGTCGGTCGGCGGCTATCTTCTATTCTTGGGAACCATGGGGGCGCTGAGTCTGGGCGTCGGCCATGCAGGCGACGTGTGGAGACTTCACGGCCTGCTGACGGTGGCTATCTTTTCGGCATTGAGCCTGGTGCTTGGCTTTCTGTTTTCAAAGTACGTGGTCTTTCGCGAGCGTAGTGCATGAAAGTCTCGTTGATCGTTCCGGTATTCAATGAAGAACAGGCGATCAGCCTGTTTTATCAGGCAGTGCGTCGCGAGTTGAAGCTTGGCCAGGCAGAAGTCGAGATCGTGTTCATCAACGATGGCAGTTCCGACCGGACGGCTGAGGAGGTCAAGGCCTTGGCGCAGGCCGATGAACAGGTCTTGCTGATCAACTTCTCGCGCAACTTCGGCAAGGAACCGGCGTTGTTCGCCGGCCTGGAATATGCCACCGGCGATGCGGTGATTCCCATGGACGTGGATTTGCAGGACCCGATCAGCGTCATCCCGCGGTTGATTGGCGAATGGCAAAAAGGCGCGGATGTGGTGCTCGCCAAACGCCGGGATCGCACCGCCGACAGTTACCTGAAACGCCACAGCGCGTCGCTGTTCTACCGTGTGCTGAACCGTATCGCTTACACCCGCATCGAAGAAAACGTCGGGGATTTCCGGCTGATGGATCGCAAGGTGGTCGACGTGATTCGCGCGCTTCCCGAGCACCAGTTGTTCATGAAAGGCGTGCTGTCGTGGGCCGGGTTCACCACCGTGGTGGTGGAGTACGAGCGCGCTGAGCGAGCGGCGGGCACCAGCAAGTTCAATGGCTGGAAACTCTGGAACCTGGCGCTGGAAGGCGTGACCTCGTTCAGCACGGTGCCGTTGCGCTTATGGACTTACGTCGGTGGCGGTATCTCGATCTTCGCGGTGCTCTACGCGGTGTACATGGTGCTGGACAAGATTTTCTTCGGCAACAGCGTCCCCGGTTACCCGTCGTTGATGACGGCCATTCTGTTTCTCGGCGGCGTACAGCTGATCGGCATCGGCATCCTCGGTGAGTACGTCGGCCGCATCTACATCGAAGCCAAGCATCGGCCGCGCTATGTGGTGAAAGACATCGTCGGCGGCAAAGACCGGCTCGGGATTTAGCATGGGCAGGTTCAGCGACTTTTTCAGCAAGGAACTCGGGCGTCGTCAGGTCTGGCTGTTTTTTCTGTTGGCGACCTTTGTGTATGTGGTGCCGCTGATCCTCGCGGACTATCCGTATATCGATGACAACTGGCGATCGTTGTCAGCCGCGGCCGGTACGGCTTGGGCGGAGCAGGGACGGTTATTCACCGAGCTGTTCTACAACGCGCTGACCTTCGGCGATGCCGCACCGAACATCTTTCCGTTACCGCTATTGATCGCCACGCTGGCCATGGCCGCGGCATTGACCAGCCTGACGTTTCATTACTACCCGCAACCGACGATTGCCTGCTGCCTGGTGCCGTTGCCGCTCTGGTACAACCCGTTCTTTCTACAAAACCTGTCCTATCAATACGACGGCCCCGCCATGGCGTTGAGCGTGGTGGCGGTCATCTACGCGATCACCTTTCGTCATTCCTCGCGCATTGTTCATTGGCTGGTGCCTTCCTTCCTGATTGCCCTGGCGTTGGGGCTCTATCAGGTGAGCCTTAATGTGTTTCTTGGCCTGTGTTGCCTGGAACTGCTCAGGAACGCGAATGACAAGCTGGCCTGGCCGCAGTGGTGCGAGTTGATCGGCTGGAAAATATCGCAGGCCATCCTGGGCTGGTTGATTTACAGCGTCAGTGCTTATCCGTTCATGAGTGGAAATCGCACCTTGTTGTTGAACTGGACGGCGCAGCCCCTGCTGCAACTTCAAATCAACATCGCCCGAGTGCTGGAAAAAGTCGTGCTGCTGTTTCACGGCGGATTTGCCTGGGTGTTCGCCGCACTGCTGCTGTGTGCCATTGCCGGCAGTGTCCGGCTGGGGCTGAACGTGCTGGAGCGTCAGGACACCGGGCTGAAGAAAATCCTGATCGGCCTGGTGTGTTTACTGACATTGCCGGTCGTGACGCTGCTGGTGTCGGGTGTCGCGCTGTTGTTCCGAGACTTCAATGAAGGGGCCAGGACCCTGATGGGCTTCGCGGTCCTGTTGGTGCTGTTGTTCTATTTGAGCCATCTGGTGCTGGCACGAATCCACGAGCGGCTGCCGCTGTTGTTGATGGTTCCACTGCTGGCGATGCTTTCGATTTCGTATGCCTATGGGCGCGTGCTGACGGTGCAGAAAGCCTTCGCGTCCAGCGCGTTGTTAAGTCTTGAACACGACATCACGTCGAATCGACAGCTGCTCGAAGCCAAGCGCATTTACCTGTCAGTGACTTATTCCGATCACTGGCTGCTGGGGGCGGCGGGCTCGTTCAAGCAGATGCCGGTGTTGCACTATCTGCTGAACATCGACTTCTTCATGCTGGCCGAGAACCTGCCGAAAGTGGGCATCACCAACGTGGTGGCGGAGAAGGAGCGACGTAACGCGACCCGGGTGGGTTATCAGGGTTATCCACCGGTGGTGGAGAACCCGTACTACCGGATTTATCTGCTGGGCGATTACGGTTTTATTGTCATGAAAGAGCCCGCCCCGACCACTCAACTTCACTGGTGAAAGGTGTTGATTTGACTGACCGTTTGTCTGGAATACCGGCCTGCCTGTTATTTGTGACAGTAGACCGTTACTAGAGCATCACTTAGTTTGAAAGGCACCTGAAACCGGGCTATTGGCAGGAGCCAGCATGAAAGTTTTATGGAAAGGATTCTCTAGCTACGCGGTGATTGCCGTGGCCAATGCGCTGATCCATTGGCAGATCTTTTATGTGCTCACTGTCGCTGCCGAACTCAGTCAGGCGATCAGCAACCTCGTGTCGTTTTGCGTTGCGGCGTCCTTTTCTTTCTATGTGAATGCGCTTTACACCTTTGAGAGCAAGGCGACGATGCTTGGCTATCTGTTGTTCAGCGCTGTCATGGGTGTCGTGAGCTACGGCGTCGGACGTATTGCCGATCTGTGGCAGGTGCATGGTTTGGTGACGGTGACGTCGTTTTGGCTGTTGAACTTGATAGGCGAGTTCTTCTTTTCCAGGTTTGTGGTGTTTCGTGGATGTGAGTCATGAGGGTTTCTCAGCCTACGATCCCGATGTTTGGGCCGCTTCACGGGTGACGGCAGACGTCAGAACGCATCCATCAGCACGACAATGCAATCCCTGGCCTGGTAAGCATTGATCTGCGGTACCAGCCGCCGAAAGTGCTCAGATTGGCAATGAGCATCCAGCGCCGCCTGATTCGGCCATTGTTCGATGAAGATAAAGTGCCCGGGGTCTTTTTGATCGACGAACAGGTCGTAAGCGATGCAATCGGGCTCCAGTCGAGTCTTCTCGACCAGTTCGGCGTACCACGGGCGAACCGTTTCAATGTATTGGGGTTTGATGAAATCCTGAGCGATGACTTTCAGCATGCTGTCCTTCCTTGGTGTAAAGCCAACCTCCCGATGAGGTTGGCGTTCAAGCGTTGTTTACGCAGCAGCCATCTCATTAGGCTCAAAACTGTCCGCCCGCGCCATCTGCCACATCCGTGAGTAAAACTCGCCATTCACTTCACCGGTCAGCAACTCCCCCGGTTTCAAGAACACATGCAGTTGCGAGAACAGTTTGATCTCGGTCGCCGACATACGTCGTACCAAATGCTTGGCCGACAATTGCGAAGGATGTTCCAACCCGGCAGCGGCAAGCATTTCGGCCAGGGCCTTGAGGGTGTTGCGGTGGAAGTTGAAGACGCGTTGGGCCTTGTCCGGAACCACCAGTGCGCGTTGGCGCAGGGTGTCCTGGGTGGCGACACCGGTCGGGCATTTGTTGGTGTGGCAGCTTTGCGACTGGATGCAACCGATGGCGAACATGAAGCCGCGTGCCGAGTTGGCCCAGTCGGCGCCGATGGCCAGGACGCTGGCGATGTCGAAGGCGCTGACGATCTTGCCGCTGGCGCCGAGTTTGATTTTGTCTCGCAGGTTCAGGCCGACCAGCGTGTTGTGCACGAACAGCAGGCCTTCGCGCATCGGTACACCGATGTGGTCGGTGAACTCCACGGGCGCGGCGCCGGTGCCGCCTTCCTTGCCATCGACCACGATGAAGTCGGGGAGGATGCCGGTTTCCAGCATGGCCTTGGCGATGCCCATGAATTCCCACGGGTGGCCCAGGCAAAACTTGAAGCCCACCGGTTTGCCGCCGGACAGTTCGCGCAGCTGCGCGATGAAGTGCATCAGTTCAATCGGCGTGGAAAACGCGCTGTGCCGAGATGGCGAGATGCAATCTTCGCCCATCAGGATGCCGCGGGTTTCGGCGATTTCCTTGGTGACCTTGTGCTTGGGCAGAATCCCGCCATGACCGGGCTTGGCGCCCTGGCTCATCTTGATTTCGATCATCCGCACTTGGGGTGTCTGCGCTTGAGCCGCGAAGCGTTCAGGGTCGAAGCGCCCGTCAGCGGTGCGGCATCCAAAGTAGCCGCTGCCGAGTTCCCAGGTCAGGTCGCCGCCGTTTTCCCGGTGATAGGCGCTGATGCTGCCTTCGCCGGTGTCGTGGGCGAAGTTGCCGAGTTTCGCCCCCTGGTTCAACGCGCGAATGGCGTTGGCGCTGAGGGAGCCGAAGCTCATGGCCGAGATGTTGAACACGGACGCCGAGTACGGCTGAGTGCACTGCGGGCCGCCGACCATTACCCGGAAACTGCTCGGGTCGCTCAACGGCGCCGGGCGCATGGAGTGGCCGATGAATTCGAAGCCTGACTGATACACATCGATCAACGTGCCGAAGGGTTTGTCGGCGCTTTCGTTTTTTGCGCGCGAATAGACCAGCGAACGCTGGGCCCGGGAGAAGGGCAGGGCGTCGCTGTCGGATTCGAGCAGGTACTGGCGAATTTCCGGGCGAATACCCTCCACCAGATAGCGGATGTTGCCGAGGATCGGGTAATTACGGCGCACCGCGTGAGGGCTTTGCAGCAGATCGAACAGACCCACGAGGCTGAGAATGCCGGTGACGACGGTGATCGGCCAGAGCCAGTCGTGCTCCAGGAAGGGCAGGCTGGCGAGGGTAAACATCACACAGACGGCAAAGAAGGCGTAGCGGCTCAGGAGTGACAGGCTCATACGGGTTCCTTGGGTTCGGACTCAATAGTTTCAACGCAGCAGGCGCATGGATACACACAGATCCCTGTGGGAGTGAGCCTGCTCGTGATTGCGGTGGTTCAGTCGACATCAATGCTGAATGACAGACCGCAATCGCGAGCAGGCTCGCTCCCACAGTAAAAAGTACTCCGCGTTGCAATCAGGCATTTTGTGCCTGGAGAAAAATCGAAAACAGCTCGGACTGGGATTTGATCCCCAGTTTGCTGTACATGTGTTTCTTATGGACTTTCACGGTTTCGACAGAGATTTCCAGCTTGCGGGCGATTTCTTTACTGGAGCAGCCGCTGAGCATCAAGCGCCCGACATCCAGCTCCCGGGCGGTCAATTGCGCGCCTTTGAGTTGCTGCACCGACGCCTCCAGCTGCACGCGCCAGTCGACTTGCGGCGGTGCCGGTGCGAGGGCCACGACTTCGTTGATTTCGTAGGGCAGGCGCTGGCGCAACAGGCCGAGCACCCAGGGCTGGATCAGCGACAGCAAGGCAATCTGCTGGCCGCTGAAACGTTGCTTGCTGCCCAGTGACAGGCACAGTGTGCGGTCGCCTTCGAGTTGGCAATTGAACTGGATTTCATCGGCCACCACATTCAGACGAAAGTAGCGTTGGTAATACTCGGTCAGCTCGAAATGCTCCGGTGCCACTTCCGACAGGCGATAGAGCCCGGTGCGCGACTGCTCGCGACAGGCGATGTAGAACGGATCGAGCAGGTACAAACCGCGCAGATAGTCCTGGAACAACTGATCAGGACTGCCGTCCGCGCCCGGGCATTCGGCGAACACTTGCGGGTGCTGATCGGCGCTGAAAAGCAGCGCCACCCAGCTGTCGAAGGTCACGTACTGATCCAGCAGCCGTACCAGCTGCGTCCAGAAGTTGGGCTTGTCCAGGGCGTCGATCAGTTGCCCGACCGAGCGGTGCCACGCGATGTCGTCTAACGAGAGTGTCATGCCTCTACCCCTATCGGGTTACCCCAGCGGCGTGATTCCCCGGCCGGTGGCTTGCTGCGCATACTGGCGCACAGACACCGACCGGGCAATCTTTCTGCCAGCCTGGTTAAGAACAAGGAATACCCATGAAAGTCGAACTCGCCCAGTTGGCGGGCCGTGACAACGACACGGCTTACAACCTCGAACGCGCTCTGAAGGCGATGGCTGCCTGTGCTGCCGATACGCAGCTGATCGTGTTTCCCGAAACCCACCTGATGGGCTTTCCGTCCCTCGAGGCGTTGGCCGAAACCGCCGAACCGCTGGAGGGTCCAACCGTCAGCGCAGTGCTGGCTGCTGCCCGTGAACGCAACATCGCCGTGGTGATCGGCATGGCCGAGAACGACAACGGCCGCTTCTACAACACCACGCTGCTGATTACCCCCGAAGGTATCGCGCTGAAATACCGCAAGACGCACCTGTGGGCATCGGATCGCGGTGTGTTCGAGGCCGGCGACCGTTACGCCACGTGTGAGTGGAACGGCATTCGGGTCGGCCTGCTGATTTGCTACGACATCGAATTCCCGGAAACAGCCCGGGCCCTGGCGCAATTGGGGGCCGAACTGTTGATCGTCACCAACGGCAACATGGACCCTTACGGCCCGACTCACCGCACCGCGATCATGGCCCGCGCCCAGGAAAACCAGGCGTTTGCGCTGATGGTCAACCGGGTGGAAGAGGGCGATGGCGGGTTGGTGTTTGCGGGCGGCAGTGCGCTGGTGGACCCGCTGGGGACTTTGTTGTTCGAGGCCGGGCGTGAGGAAGGGCAGTTTGCAGTTGAGCTGGACCTGAATCAGCTGACGGCGGCGCGGCAGGATTATCGGTATCTGGATGATCAGCGGCTGCGGTTGCCTGGGGAGATTGTTGAGCATGCTTGTGGATTGCGGGAGCTGCTGATTCCTTCGCGCTAGGAAGTATGCGGGGTGTCAGTTCTAACCACCCCTCACCCTAACCCTCTCCCCAAGGGGTAGAGGGGACTGACCGAGGCAATTCAAAGCGCTACATCGACCTGAAATACCGAGTCGAACTCAGGATCTGAAGCGCATGGAGATCTGCCCCCTTTCCCCCTTTCCCCCTCTCCCCCTTGGGGAGAGGGCTGGGGTGAGGGGTGGCTTTTGAAATAGACGTAAATTTTTGCCGAACTCGGCTCTGCCATAAATCTAATAAATTCGGAGTAGTCGCTCATGGCTCGTTTGCAACGCACCCTGTCATTGGGTTCGGTGGTGCTGTTCGGCATCGCCTACATGACGCCGATCATCGTGCTCGGCACCTTCGGCATCCTCGCGCAATCCACCGCCGGCATGGTCCCGGCCGCTTACCTCGCGGCGCTGGTGGCGATGTTTTTCACCGCCATGAGTTACGGCCGAATGGCCTCGGCGTTCCCGGTCGCTGGCTCGGCCTATAGCTATGTCCGCAAGGCGATCAGCCCGAAACTCGGTTTCATCGCCGGTTGGGCCGTGCTGCTCGATTACCTGTTCCTGCCGATGGCGATCTGGCTGATCGGCGCGGCCTACCTCAACTCCGCGTTCCCGGCCGTGCCGCAGTGGATCTGGGTGCTGGTGTTCATCGGCATCACCAGTGCGATCAACATCGTCGGCCTGAAACTGGCCAACGGCATCAACGCGTTACTGATGCTGGTGCAGTTCCTGGTGCTGATCGCCTTCGTTGCGCTGTGCGTCCATTACGTCGGTGGCGATGCGAGCACGCCGTTGTGGTCGGTCAAACCGTTCTTCAACGGTGACATGCAGATGCCGCTGATCATGAGCGGTGCAGCCATCGCCTGTTATTCATTTCTCGGGTTTGACGCGGTAAGCACCCTGACCGAAGAAACCCGCGACCCGCGCCGCACCATCCCGCGAGCGATCATGCTGATTACCCTGATCGGCGGGTTGATCTTTGTCAGTGTGTCGTACTTCGTGCAGATCGCGCATCCGTCGTTCCAGTTCGACAGCGTCGACTCGGCGGCCTATGAAATTGCCCGCAACATTGGTGGTGACCTGTTCGTGTCGATCTTCCTGATCGGCCTGATCGTCGGCCAGTTCGCGTCGGGTTTGTCGGCTCAGGCCAGCGGCTCGCGGCTGTTGTTCGCCATGGGCCGCGATGGTGTGCTGCCAAAATCGTTCTTCGGCACTTTGCATGAACGCTTTGGCACGCCGGTCAACAGCATCCTGTTGTGCGCCGTGGTCGCGTTGCTGGCGCTGAAACTGGACGTCACCACCTCGACTTCGTTCATCAACTTCGGCGCGTTCCTGGCGTTCAGTCTGGTAAACCTGTCAGTGATCTTTCACTACTGGATCGGCGGTGAGCACAAAGGGCTGCGTGAATTCGTGTTGTTCCTGCTGTTCCCGTTTATCGGTCTGGCAGCGGATTTGTGGCTGATGGTCAGCCTCGATCACCTGGCGATCTATCTGGGCCTGAGCTGGCTGGCCATTGGTGTGGTGTACCTGGCGGTGCTGACTGGCGGATTCCGTCGCCAGCCACCGGAGATGGATTTCCAGGAAGCCACCTAATTGTCTGACTGCTAAAGAGCCTGTGGGAGCAAGCTTGCCAGCTTTGATTGGTGAATCGGCAACTGGACCCGAAACGTGGTCCCCACGCCAACTTCACTGCGCACCGTAATATCCCCCCGATGTTTTTTAACGATGCCATAGGACAGGGACAACCCTAGCCCTGTCCCCTGGCCCACCGGTTTGGTGGTGAAGAACGGGTCGAAGATTTTTTGCAGGCAGTCCGGCGCAATGCCGGCGCCGGTGTCTGCGACCTCGATCCACACCGTTTCCGCTTCAAGCCCGGTGCGCAAGGTGATGGTGCCACGCTCCGGGCCGATGGCCTGAGAGGCGTTGACGATCAGGTTCATGATCACCTGATTGATTTGCGAAGGCAGGCATTCGATGTCGGGTAGGTCCTGATAGTCCTTGAGCACATCGGCCTTGTACTTGAGTTCGTTGGCGACAATGTTCAAGGTCGATTCAATGCCCTGTTGCAGATTGGCCCACTGCCATTCCTGATTGGAGTCCACCCGGGAGAAGTCCTTCAGGTCCTTGACGATCTGCCCGACCCGGTTGATGCCGTCCTTGGATTCCTTGATCAGCAGCGGAATGTCCTCGCGCAGGAACTCCAGCTCGACCCGTTCGCGCAGTTGGTTCAAACGCTCGATGAGTTCGCTGGAGCCGATCGCCTCTTCCGCATCCCGATAGGCGTCGAGCATTTCCTGCAGCTGTTTGAAGTAGCCATCCAGGGTGCCGAGGTTGGAGGAAATAAAGCCGATAGGGTTGTTGATTTCATGGGCGACGCCGGCCGCGAGTTGCCCCAATGACGCGAGTTTTTCCGATTGCACCAATTGGGTTTCCAGCTGTTTGCGCTCGTCGATTTCCCGCTGCAACTCAACGCTGGTTTCTGTGAGCTGCCGGGTTCGGCGCTCGACCATTTGCCCTAAATGGTCCACCTGCACGCTCGCCCGTTCGGTCATGTCCCATTTGGTCAGCAAGGTGTTGGCCATCTGCTGGACTTCAATATTGTCGAACGGCTTTTTCAAAATCAGTAGTCGATCATGGGCCTGCAATCGATCGAGCAATTCATCCCAGGAATAGTCGGAATAGGCGGTGCACACCACTACTTGCAGGCGCGGGTCGGCCTGCCACAAATGTTCGATGGTTTGCGCACCGTCCCAACCCTCGGGCATGCGCATGTCGACAAAAGCCAGGGCGTAGGGGCGGTTTTCCTGCAAGGCCCATTTGAGTTTGCCCAGGCCTTCCTGGCCGCCATAGGCCGAGTCCAGCTCGAACAGCGCCCTGGTTGATTTCACTTCGCTGCCAAACAGCGCGGCCTCCATCTCGTCCAGTTCGACGGTCTGCTCCGGCATGGGCGTGAGGATCTTGCGGAAGTCCACGTGAATGGACGGGGTGTCATCGATCAGCAGAATGCGTCGGTTCGAAAGCTCGCTCATGCTTCCTCCGGTACGGTTTTCAGCGGGATCTGCAACGTGAACAGTGCGCCCTTGCCCGGTCCGTCGCTATGGGCGGTGAGGTGGCCGTTCATTTCGATGGCGGCCAGGGCGCAGCTGTGCAGGCCGAAGCCATGGCCTTCCTTGCGGGTGGTAAACCCGTGGGCAAAGATGCGCGTCATGTTTTCCTCGGCGATGCCTTCGCCGTCGTCCTTGACGCTGACTTGCAGGGTCTTGTCTTCGACGATTTTGACCCCCAGGGTCATTTGCCGCGGGCGATTGCTGAGGTCGGACATGGCGTATTTGGCGTTGCTGATCAGGTTGATCAGGATCAGCAACAACCGGTGTTTGTCGCCCATGACCCGCGGCACATCGCCGTACTCCTTGACCACCTGGACGTGGTGCCGGGTCAGTGCGCCGGAGTTCATGCGCAGAGCGTCCTCCAGCAATTCGCTGATGTGCAGCGGTTCCATCAGGCTGTTGGCGCCCGCGTAGGATTGCTGGGTGGCGACGATGTCCTTGATGTGGTCCACGCTTTTGGTCAGCTGGGCCAGTTCGTCGGTCATGCCTTGTTGTTCCAGGGCTATCGCGTCCACCAGTTGATTCAGGTAACCCGGTAGCAACTTGCCTTTCGCGTCCTCGGTCAGAAAGGTGCCGAGGTCGCCTGGATGTTCGTTGATCAGCTGCATGGCCTTGCCCAGGCCCTGCGCTTTGCTGGCGCGCAGTTTGCGGGTCACCAGGTCGGCCGAAATGTTCACGCTGTTGAGCACGTTGCCGACGTTGTGCAGCACATTGGTGGCGATCTCGGCCATGCCGGCCTGACGCGCGGTGTCGAGCAGTTCGCTCTGGGTATCCTTGAGTTCGCGGGTGCGCTCTTCAACCCGCAGCTCCAGGTCGTCATTGGCGGTTTGCAGGGCTTTGTTGACGCGATTGATCACGGTAAAACTGCGCATCAGATGTATCGCCAGGTACACCAGCAGCAGCACCAGCAGCACCGAAAACACCAGCATGTAGAAGTGATAGCGCTGGTCGACCGCATCGGTCCGCTGCTGGTCGGAGTTGAGCAGGTTGGTGATATCGTCCAGGCGTTCGGCCACGGGAACGGCTTCGATGTTTTCCAGCAACCGATTGACTACGGGTTGTTCGCGCAGGATCAGCGCGATGTGGCTGCTCAGAATATCGATCGGGCTGTGGAACGGCTCCGGCAGTCGCAGTTTGTTCACCCCCAGTTTGCTCAGCCCGAGCAGGATGTCGGCGGCCTTGTCATCGGAAGTGACCTGCGCGAACTCCAGGCTGCTGAGCAGCAAGTCATACGTGTCGGTGGCGATGTTCTGAAGTTGCAGTTGGTCCGCATCCACCAACCGGGCCAGCTGTTCCTGAATGTCGTCCTCGGCGGTGGGCAGGAACGCCAGCGAGTTGCGCAGCACGGCGTTGTGAGATTTGAACTGCTCCACCAACCGGGTCTTTTCCTGAATGGCGGTCAGGTAGGCATCATGGCTGGCGCGCCAGGTAGGCGATTCGGTGCGGCCGTGGTTCGACGCCATGGTGTCGAACCGCTCCCAAAGGGTCGTTATCTCGGTCAGTGGTGAGACCAACGGATCGTAGTTGTGACTGATGGCGATCCTCGCCTTGAGGATTTCGGTTTCCCATTGTGCGTTCAGCTGCTTGATCTGGCCGATCAAGTCACGGGATTCGGCGTAGGTCGTCGTCTGGTTCGAGCTGGACTTGAGGTACAGGAACAGCAGCAACGAAGCCAGCATCACGGCCACGACGCTGAGCAACACCAGGTTGCGGCGGTTAGATGTTTTCATAAAGGCTTGCCTCCCCATTCACCGGTCAGGGTTTTGAGGAATTTAACAATCAGGGTTTTGTCCTCGGCGGAAGGAACACGCCCGAGCTGGAACTTGAACATCACGTCCACCGCGTCTTCGAGAGTCTTGGCCGAGCCGTCGTGAAAGTACGGTGCTGTCACGGCGACATTGCGCAGGCTCGGGACCTTGAACACGTTGCGGTCCTCTTCGTCTTTGGTGACCAGATAGCGGCCCAGGTCGGCTTCGGTGGGGTTGCCACGTTTCAGGAAGTAATCGCCCATGACCCCGAACTTCTGGTACATGTTGCCGCCGATGTTTACCCCTTGGTGGCAGGCGATGCAGCCGTACTCCTTGAAGCGTTGGTAACCGTACTTTTCTTCTCTGGTGAGAATGTCGGTATCGCCCATCAGGTATTGGTCGAAACGCGAGTTGGCACTGATCAGCGTGCGTTCATAGGTGGCCAGGGCATTCTGCACATTGTTCATGGTCACGCCGTCCGGGTAGGCGTTGGCGAACGAGGCGTGATAAGCCGGATCGGCTGTCAGCACCTCCACCACATGCTCCCAGTTACTGCCCATTTCACTGGGGCTTTGCACCACCCCGTGGATCTGGGTTTCCAGGGTGCCGGCGCGGCCGTTCCAGAATTGCCGGAAATTCAGGCTGGAGTTGAACACGCTGGGGGTGTTGATCGTCACTGGAACACCGTTGAACCCGATGGAAAACGCCTTGTTGTCGGCACCGCCGTGTTCCAGTCGATGACAACTGGCGCAGGACAGTGAGTTGTTGACCGACAAGCGTGTCTCGTTGAACAACTGGCGACCGAGTTCGACCTTCAGCGGATTCTGCTGGGGCACCGCCGGCAGTGGTTTGAGCGGTTCATCCAGCGGCGCGGCGCCAGCGCTCAGGCAGAGCCCGAACAACGGCGCCAATAGCAGACGGTGAAAAGAAGGCGACATCTGATGATTCCTTGGCGTAGGGCCTGTGTGTCGTTGCGCATCGTTCACGTGGCTGCGGATGAAGAGGGTTTCACCGACCCCAGATACCGGACGAAGGCGTCCGGCTCCACGGCTTTGCTGAAGTAGAAACCCTGGCCTTCCTCGCATTGATGGGCCTTGAGGAAATCCAGTTGTTCGAGGGTTTCCACCCCTTCGGCAATGATGGTCAGCTTGAGGCTCCGGCCCAGGCTGATGATGGCGCTGACCAGGGCGGCGTCGTTGCTGTCGCTGCTTAAACCGCGAATGAACGACTGGTCGATTTTCAGCACGTCGATGGGAAAACGCCGCAAGTAGCTCAGGCTGGAATAACCGGTGCCGAAGTCATCGATGGCCAGTCGCACGCCCATCACCTTGAGCCGGGTCAGGGCATTTACCGTGGTTTCGACGTTCTGCATCAACACGCCTTCGGTGATTTCCAGCTCCAGCAAGGCCGGTTCCAGACCTGTTTGTTTGAGTGTCTGTTCGATGCCGTCGACAAAGTCCCGCTGACGGAAATCGATGGCCGACATGTTCACCGACATACAGATCTTCGGCAGCCCCGCGGCCTGCCAGGCGCAGGCTTGTCGACACGCCTCGGCCAGCACCCATTTGCTCAACGGCACGATCAAACCGCTGTCTTCGGCCACACTGATGAACTCTGAGGGGTAGACCAGGCCGTGCCCCGGTTTTTGCCAGCGAATCAACGCCTCGGCCCCGACCACCTGGCCACTGCCGAGGTCCAGTTTGGGCTGGTAATGCAGGACAAATTCGTTGCGCTCCAGCGCCAGGCGAATGCCGCTCTCGATGCTTTGCTGATCCCGGGCGCGCTGGTTCATCTCGTCGATGAAAAAACTGAAATCGTTCGGGCCGCTTTCCTTGACGTTGCGCATCGCGGTTTCGGCTTTCTTGATCAGCGCGATGGCATCGAAGCCGTCGTCCGGGTAAATGCTGATGCCCAGGCTGGCGGTCACGCTCAGGTCGTGGCCGGCAATGTGCTGGGGCGCACGGATGGCGTTCAAGAGTTTTTCGGCGATGCCCTTGGTCTGCTGGGGATGGCGGACATCGGCGAGGATCACCACGAATTCATCGGAACCATAGCGGAACACCGAGTCGGACTCTCGCACCGTCGCCACCAGGTTGCGCCCGACCTGTTTAAGCATTTCGTCACCGGCCGGATGGCCCAGGGCATTGTTGATGCGCTTGAAGCGATCGAGGCCCAGAAACATCACGGCCAGTTGTTTGTCATGGCGCCGGGACAGGGCCAGAGACTGGTTCAGCCGGTCACCGAGCAATGTGCTGTTGGGCAGCTCGGTCAGTACGTCGTACTGCAACAGGTGCGACACCTTGAGCAATTCGTGGACCCGCGCCTCAATGGTTTGCTCCAGGCTCAGGACCTTCATCGCCGCGTCCTGTGCCATCTGCCATTTCCAGGTCAGGGCACTGGCCATCTGGCGGATTTCCAGGCTGTCGAAGGGCTTTTTCAGCACCAGCAACTGGTCGCCGAACTCCAGCCGTTCGGCCATGTCTTCCCAGGTGTAATCGGAAAAGGCCGTGCACAACGCGATTTGCAGGTGAGGGTCGGCCTTCCACAGTTGTTCGATGGTTTCCAGGCCGTCCCAGCCCGGTGGCATGCGCATGTCGGTGAACGCCATGGCATAGGGACGACCTTCGGCCCGTGCGCGCTTGACCAGTTCGAGGGCTTCCTGACCTTGATAGGCCGAGTCGAGCTGGAACGTCAGCCGATCAACCTGCAGCGTGCCGAACAAGGCTTCTTCAGCGCCGGCCAGGGTCTGTTCGCCGTCGAGCTCTTCACCTTCGATCTCAGGGCCAAGAATCTTGCGAAAATCCTCATGAATCGAGGGCGTGTCGTCGATGATCAAGATGCGCCGGTTAGTCCGCACGAAAGGCGTTTTCATCCTTTGTCCTCCGTGAAGCGTGGCGGGTTCTCCAGAATCGGCCCGATGTCATGGTTCGGGGGCACGATGCTGCCGGCTTTCAGCAGCTCGGCGGCCTGCTGGCTGCTGACCGCTTTGCTGAAGAAGTAACCCTGGGCGTTCATCGGTGAACCGGTGGCCATCAGCGAGCTGCGCTGCTCCTGGGTTTCGACGCCCTCGGCAATGATGCCGATCCCGACTTCGCGGGCGAAGTTGATGATGGCGCGCAAGGTGTTCGCGCTGGCCGGATCGCGGGCGGCGGTGTCGATGAAGGCCTGAGCGAGTTTCAGGTGATTGACCTGGTAGGTCTTGAGGTAGTCGAACGAGGAGTACTCGGTGCCGAAGTCGTCGATGGCGATCTTCACGCCCAGTTCACGCAGGCGCGGCAGCACATCGTTGTGGGTCCATTTGGTCTGGGCCAGCGTCGCTTCTGTGACGTCGAAGCGCAGGTCCCAAGGGCAGAGTTCCCAGCGTGCGGTGGTGCGCAGCACGTCATAGATCAGTTCGGGACCACTCTTGAGTTGGGCCAGGGACAGCTTGATCGCAATCACCGGCGGCGCCATTCCTTCGTCGCGCCATTGGCGCATTTGCTGGCAGGCGCGATCCAGCACCCAGTGACCGAGCGCGACGATGGTGCCGGTCTTTTCCGCTGCGGGCAGGAACGCCGAGGCTTCCAGTAGACCGCGCTCAGGGTGGTTCCAGCTGACCTGAGCTTCCATGCCGAGGATTTTTCCGCTGCTCAGGTCCACTTCCGGCCAGTAATGCAGTTCGAGTTCCTGGTGTTCAATGGCCGCTCTCAAGTCGCTGGCGATGGTCATGCGTTCGACCACCTCCTGATTGATCTCCTCGGAATGGAAGTGGTACTGGTTGCGACCCTTTTCCTTGGAGCGATACAGCGCCATGTCGGCCTGGGTCAGCAGGCCGTCGGCGCTGGTGCTTTCCGGGGTGCAGCTGCTGATGCCGATACTCACCGAGACCCGCACATCATTGCCGGCCAGGGAGTAGGGCATTACCAGTGTGTCGCGGATCTTGGCGGCCAGGGCTGCGGATTGGGTCGGGTCGCTGACGTCCAGCTGCAAGATCGCGAACTCGTCACCGCCGAGGCGGGCAACCACATCGTTTTCGCGCACACAGGCCTTGATCCGGCGTGCAACCTCTTGCAGCAACAGGTCGCCCACCGGATGGCCGAGGGTATCGTTGATGCGTTTGAAGTGATCCAGGTCCAGGTAAAACATGGCGAACGGTGCTGCCCCCCGACGAGCAGCGGCGAATGCCTGGTGCAATCGCTCGATCAGCGTCGCACGGTTGGCCAGCCCGGTCAGCCCGTCGGTGCGGGCCAGCAGGGCGATTTTCTCTTCGGCCAGTTTGCGTTCGGTGATGTCGATGATGATGCCTTCGACTTCCAGCAAACGGCCTTCATCGTCGCGCACCGGGATGTAGCGGTTTTCGACCCAGCGCCAGGCTCCTTCGCCAGTGCGCATCCGGAACTCGATGGAAGCGCCCGCCGCATGACGGTCCAGCACCCGGGCCATGGCGGTGTCGACCTTGGTTTGATCATCGGGATGGATCAGTTCCTGGGCCCAGTTGGCCGAGGCCACGAGGTTCGCTGCGATGTGACCGTACTTGGTGATGTTGTGCGAGATGTACATCAGCGGAAACGACGGTTCGCCGCGCAATCGATACAGAATGGTGGGGCTGTTCTGCACGATGATGTTGGCGTCGGACAGCTCTCGGGTGCGTTCTTCGACCGCCTGTTCGAGCAGCGACATCTTCAGCTCTGCGTCTTCGGTCATTTGCCACTTGGCAGTCAATGCGCTGGCCATCTGGCGGATTTCGATGGCATCGAAGGGTTTTTTGAGAATCAGCAGGCGATCGCCCAGTTCCAGGCGTTCGTCGATGTCTTCCCAGGAATAGTCGGAATACGCGGTGCAAAGCGCCACTTGCAGCTTGGGATCGACCTGCCACAGCCGTTCGATGGTTTCCAGCCCGTCCCAGCCCGGCGGCATGCGCATGTCGATGAAAGCCATCGCATAAGGCATGTCGTTGGCCAGCGCCGTCTCGACCTTGTCCAGGGCTTCGAGGCCCTGAAACGCCGAGTCGAGTATGAAACTTTGCAGCGATAACGCCGCAGGGGTGCCGAACAGGGCGTTTTCAGCGCTGATCAGACTGTCGTCATCGATCGATGGCGGGCTGAGGATCTTGGCGAAATCCGCATGAATTGAAGCGGTGTCGTCGACGATAAGAATTCGCCGGTTGGTCCGTGCCAACAGCGCATTTATCGACATACGCCAGTACCGGCAGCAGTTTGATGCGGTGTTCTCATAGGGGGCTTCCTTTCCCTGATCACCTGGCCGAACGTACAGATTATGGATCCGAGTTACCTGAGCATAGTCCTCAGTCCAGCACTTCGCGCAACTCAATGAGCTGAATCATTTCCGTTGGCGGGCTGAAAATCATCTAGCCTGTAGCTCAGGCTCCGGCAATAGGGGATGTTTGCCTCGGGACCTGCCACAACGATGTGCCCGTTTCACTTGAGGTGACGCCATGGAAGAGCAACTCCCCACGACTTTGAACGATAAACCCAAGGTGCTGCTGGTCGATGACGAGGAGTCAATCCTCAACAGCCTGCGTCGCCTGTTACGCAGCCAGCCCTACGAGTTGCTGCTGGCCACCAGCGGTGCCCAGGCGCTGGAGATCATGGAGCAACACTCCATTGACCTGGTGATGACCGACGCACGCATGCCCAACATGGACGGCGCCACGCTGCTGGCCCGCATCCATCAGCTTTACCCGACGACCACCCGGATTCTGCTCACCGGCTACGCGGACATGCCGACGATCATCAAAGCGATCAACGAAGGGCAGATTCACCGCTACATCAGTAAACCCTGGAACGACGAGGAAATGCTCCTGACCTTGCGCCAGGCCCTGGCTCATCAACATTCCGAGCGCGAACGCCAGCGTCTGGAGCAGTTGACCCGGTTGCAGAACGACCAGTTGAAGTCGCTCAACATCACCCTGGAAAAACACGTCGCCGCCCGCACCGCCGAACTCCAGCAGACCGCCGACATGCTCGACCTGGCCTACGAAGAGCTCAAGCACAGCTATGTCACCGGCACCGAGGTGTTCTCGCTGCTGGCCAACCTGCGCTTGCCGCCGGCCAAACAGACCAACCGCCAGATCATCGAACTGGTGCGGGTCTACTGCAAACTCCATGGCCTGGACGAGGGCACCAGTCGCGACCTGACCATGGCCGCAGCGCTCTACAACATTGGCAAACTGAGCTGGACCGACAGCATGATGACCGCGCCCGCGGACCTGCTGCACCACAACGATCGGGAGCGCTATCGCGGTTATCCCAAGCAGAGTGAATCGCTGTTGATGACGCTCGACCCGATGAAGGATGCCGCTCGTCTGATTCTTCACCATCAGGAGCGCTGGGACGGCAGCGGTTTCCCCGAACGGCTCAAGGGCGAGGCGATTCCGTTCGGTTCGCGGCTGCTGAAACTGGCGGTGGATTTCATCGAGTTGCAACGCGGGCTGATCCTCGAGCGGCAGATGAACAGCGATGAAGCGCTGGTCTACATCCGCAGCTACGCCGGGCGACTCTACGATCCCGAGTTGGTAGAGGATTTCATTCAGGTCTGTGCCGCGTACCTGAGCGATGTCTCGTTGGCCGATCCGTCGGTCAAGGTGCTGACCACGCGGGAAGTGACGGCGGGCATGATCCTGGCGCGCAACCTCAATGCCGACAACGGCATGCTGCTGCTCAATGCCGGCAAGGTGTTGA
This sequence comes from Pseudomonas sp. LBUM1666, assembly GCF_059695775.1. Taxonomy (NCBI): domain Bacteria; kingdom Pseudomonadati; phylum Pseudomonadota; class Gammaproteobacteria; order Pseudomonadales; family Pseudomonadaceae; genus Pseudomonas; species Pseudomonas sp. LBUM1666. The sequence goes on from NZ_CP166789.1 coordinate 1,203,635, forward strand.
ATGGGCCGCTGGTGGAGAAGTTGATCGCCTTTGAAGCCATGGAAGGCGCGAAATACAGCATATTTGTGAAGGTGCCAGAGGACGTTGCGGTTCTCGAGGCTAGTTAGGTCCAGGCGCTGTACTCGTCCAATGTGGGAGCGAGCCTGCTCGCGATGAATACAACGCGGTTTTTCAGGTACACCGCATCATCGTTCATCGCGAGCAGGCTCGCTCCCACAGAGGGCTTGGTAGATGTTTTTTTCGGCGTGACGACACACCGAGACTCATGTGATCCTTGCGCCTTTTCCCAAGGACGATCCTGATCCATGACGCTGTCATCCGCTTCTTCACCCCGCCTAATCCGCATCGCCGCTGCCCTGTTGATCGGCCCGGACGGTCGCACTCTGTTGGTCCGCAAGCGCGGCACCGAAGCGTTCATGCAGCCGGGGGGCAAGATCGAAGCCCATGAGCAACCGGTCCACGCGCTGGCCCGTGAACTGGAAGAAGAATTGGGGCTGGTCATCGATCCGGCCCACGCCACTTATCTCGGGCAATTCTCGGCACCGGCCGCCAACGAGCCCGGCTTTACCGTCCAGGCCGAACTCTTTCAGCTGACCATCGATTCAGACGTTTCGCCTGCGGCAGAGATTGAAGAAGTTCGCTGGATCGACCCGGCCACCGACGGCAATGTCACGCTGGCGCCATTGACACGGGACCTGATCCTGCCGTTTTATCGAGCCTCGCTCACCGAAACTGCCTGATTGTTCCCGGACGAAGGACTGCCCATGATTCCGCTTCAAGACTTGCTGATTTTCGCCGCTGCCGCATTGCTGATGGTGCTGACGCCGGGGCCGAACATGATCTACCTGATCTCCCGTTCGATCTGCCAGGGGCGTAAGGCCGGTGTGACGTCGTTGCTCGGCGTGGTCGCGGGGTTTTTCGTGCACCTGTTCGCGGCTGCTGCCGGTTTGACCGCGGTGTTTCTGGCGGTGCCGATGGCCTACGAAGTGCTGAAGTGGGCCGGCGCGCTGTACCTGATGTGGTTGGCCTGGCAAGCCGTCAAACCGGGTGCGCGTTCACCGTTCGAGGCGCAGCAGTTGCCGCCGGACTCGTCGCGCAAACTGATTACCATGGGCTTTCTGACCAGCGCCCTGAACCCGAAGATCGCCGTGTTTTATTTGTCGGTGTTTCCGCAGTTCATCACGCCTGAGCATGGCTCGGTGTTCACTCAAAGCATCACGCTGGGTCTGACTCAGATCAGCGTCAGTTTCGGCGTCAATCTGCTGATCGCGCTGTTCGCAGCCGGCATCGCCTCCTGGTTTGTCAACAACCCGTCCTGGCTGGCGGTGCAGCGCTATTTCATGGGGTTCGTGCTGTCGGCGCTGGCGGTACGACTGATGCTGGAACAACGACGGATGGCTTGAACATGTGGATTGAACGGCTTGATGCCAGTCATGCCCTGGATTATCGGGCGCTGATGCTCGAAGCCTACGACCTGCATCCCCAGGCGTTTACCTCCAGCGTGCGCGAACGCGCCGTGATGCCGTTGAGTTGGTGGGAATCACGCCTGAGCAGCAAGCTGGACGTGGTGTTCGGCGCGTTCGAAGGCGGAGAGTTGGCGGGCATCGTCGGCCTGGCTTTCGAGCCTCGGGAAAAGGCCCGGCACAAGGCGACATTGTTTGGCATGTACGTGTCGGGCAAGGTCCGGCAACGTGGGGTCGGTTATCACCTGGTGCAGGCCGCCCTGGCTGAAGCGCAAGACCATAAAGGTCTGAGGCTGATCCAGCTGACCGTCACCGCCGGCAACGACGCTGCGTTCAACCTGTACCAGCGTTGCGGCTTCATCCAGTTTGGTCTCGAGCCTTTGGCGGTGCGGGTAGGCGAGGACTACTTCGACAAGATCCACATGTGGCGCGAGCTCTGCTAGCGAACGGCGCTGACCCCATCCAGTGTCGAGAACGACGTGTCCTTGGCTGTCAGCAAAAAGTCGCGCATGTACGGCGCATCCAGCATGTCGGCCCGAATCCCGGCGTACAGCGTCGCAAACAAACCTTTCTCGCCCAGCCGCTTGGCCTTCACATAACCCCGTGAGCTGTATTCATGCAGCGCCCAATGGGGCATGCCGCACACGCCGCGACCGCTGGCCACCAATTGCATCATCATCACCGTCAGTTCCGACGTGCGGACCTGCGCCGGTTCGATATCGGCCGGTTCGAGGAAACGGGTGAAGATGTCCAGCCGATCACGTTCCACCGGGTAGGTGATCAGGGTTTCGGTGAGCAAATCTTCCGGAACGATGTAGGCCTTGCTCGCCAACCGGTGCTGGTTGGCCACCGCGAGCATCGCTTCGTAGGTGAACAACGGCACGTAAGTGATTCCGGCCAGTTCCAGCGGATCAGAGGTCACCACCAAATCCAGATCGCCGCGGGCCAGCGCCGGCAATGGGGCGAATGAGAACCCTGAGGCCAGGTCCAGTTCGACTTCCGGCCAGGCATCGCGGAACTGGTCGATGGTCGGCATCAGCCACTGAAAGCAACTGTGGCACTCGATCGCCATGTGCAAACGCCCGGCCGTGCCACCGGCCAGCCGCGCGATGTCGCGCTCGGCACCTCGCAGCAACGGCAGAGTGGCGTCGGCCAGTTGCAGCAGACGCAAACCGGCGCTGGTGAAGCGCACCGGTTTGGTCTTGCGCACGAACAGTGGCATGCCCAGCCGTTCCTCAAGCTCCTTGAACTGATGGGACAGGGCGGACTGCGTCAGGTGCAAGCGGTCGGCCGCATCCACCAGGCTATCGGCTTCGCGCAAGGCGTGCAGGGTCTTCAGGTGACGGATTTCAAGCACCGGGGGCTCCATGAGGAAAACTTGTGATCAACACGAAAAGGTTGAGTTTGTCTCATGTTGGGTTGGGTGTCGACAATAGCGCCATGTTTTACAGCATCTTTTATAGGGAGCAATTTCACATGGCCTTGGCACACACTCTTGGTTTCCCGCGCATCGGCGCTGACCGCGAACTGAAAAAAGCCCTCGAATCCTACTGGAAGGGCGATCTGGATCAGGACGCGCTGAAAAGCGTCGGCCGCCAATTGCGCGCCAACCATTGGCAATTGCAGAAAGACGCCGGCATCGACCTGCTGCCCGTGGGCGACTTCGCCTGGTACGACCAGGTCCTGACCCATTCCCTGACCTTCGGCGTGATCCCCGAGCGTTTCGACAGTGCCAAGGATGAGCGCGGCCTGCCGACCCTCGACACCCTGTTCGCCATGGCCCGTGGTGCCACGACTGCTGGCTGCGGCGGCGAACACAGCAAAGCGCAATACGCTCAGGAACTGACCAAGTGGTTCGACACCAACTACCACTACCTGGTCCCGGAATTCAGCGCTGACCAGAAATTCAAACTGAGCTGGGAACAGTTGTTCGACGAAGTCGACGAGGCGAAGGCTCTGGGCCACAACGTCAAACCGGTGATCATCGGCCCACTGACTTACCTGTGGCTGGGCAAAACCAAAGGCAATGACTTCGACAAACTCGACCTATTGGAACGCCTGCTGCCGATCTACGGCGAAATCCTCGGCCGCCTCGCCGCTCAAGGCGTGGAGTGGGTGCAGATCGACGAGCCGATTCTGACCCTTGACCTGCCACAGGCCTGGAAAAACGCTTTCGAACGCGCCTATCACATCCTTCAATACTCGCCGCTGAAAAAACTGGTGGCGACCTACTTCAGTGGCCTGGAAGACAACCTTGGCCTGGCGGTCGGCCTGCCGGTGCAAGGCCTGCACATCGACGCGGTGCGGGCGCCGGATCAACTCGGCCAGGTGCTGGATCGTCTGCCGACCTACAAGATTCTTTCGGTGGGCCTGGTCAACGGTCGCAACGTCTGGCGCTGTGAACTGGAGCAAGTGCTGGCGCAACTGCAACCGGCCCAGGAACGCTTTGGCGACAACTTGTGGGTCAGCAGTTCCTGCTCGCTGCTGCACAGCCCGGTAGATCTGGATCGCGAAGACAAACTCGACCCTGAACTGAAAAGCTGGCTGGCGTTTGCTGTGCAGAAGTGCGGCGAAATCGCCGTGCTGCGCGATGCCCTGAACGACCCGCAATCACCCAAGGTGCAAGCCGCCCTCGCCGAGAGCCGTGCGATTCAGGCCAGTCGCGCCGAGTCACCGCGTATCCACAAAGCCGAAGTGCAGGCACGGATAAACGCCATCAGTGACAAGGACAGCCAACGCCACTCGCCGTTTGCCAAACGCATTGAGCAACAACGTGCGCGGTTGAAACTGCCGGCATTCCCGACCACCACCATCGGTTCGTTCCCGCAGACTGGCTCGATTCGTCTGGCACGCCAGGCCTTCAAGCAAGGCAAGCTGTCGGCCAACGACTACACCGACGCCATGCACAGCGAAATCCGCCATGCCGTGCAAGTCCAGGAACGCCTGGGGCTGGACGTGCTGGTGCACGGTGAAGCCGAACGCAACGACATGGTCGAGTACTTCGCCGAGCAGCTTGATGGTTATGTTTTCACCCGTTTCGGCTGGGTGCAGAGCTACGGTTCGCGCTGTGTGAAACCGGCGATCATCTACGGTGACCTGAGCCGCCCGAACGCCATGACCGTCGACTGGATCACCTATGCCCAGAGCCTGACCGACAAGGTCATGAAAGGCATGCTCACCGGTCCCGTGACCATGCTGATGTGGTCGTTCCCGCGCGAAGACGTTTCGCGCAAAGTCCAGGCGCAGCAGTTGGCGTTGGCCCTGCGTGATGAAGTGGTCGACCTGGAAACTGCCGGCATCAAGATCGTGCAGATCGACGAAGCCGCGTTCCGCGAAGGCTTGCCGCTGCGTCGGGCGCAATGGCAGGAATACCTCGACTGGGCGGTGGAAGCCTTCCGTTTGAGCGCCTCCGGTGTGCGGGATGAAACCCAGATCCACACCCACATGTGCTACAGCGAATTCAATGACGTGATCCAGTCCATCGCGGCGATGGACGCCGATGTGATCACCATCGAAACCTCGCGTTCGGACATGGAGTTGCTGGAGGCTTTCGAAGCGTTCGATTACCCGAACGACATCGGTCCGGGCGTCTACGACATCCACTCGCCACGGGTGCCGGACACGGCCGAGATGGTCAAGTTGATGAGCAAAGCGGTGAAGCGCATTCCGGCGGAGCGGTTGTGGGTGAACCCGGATTGCGGGTTGAAAACCCGGGCGTGGCCGGAGACTGAGGCGGCGTTGGTCAACATGGTGGCGGCGGCGCGGCAGTTGCGTAGTCAGCTGGCCTAAAGTCCTACGGCGCTCATTCTGGCGCCTTCGCGAGCAGGCTCGCTCCCACATTGGATTTATGTCGATCAGAGATGTTGTGTACGGCATCAATCCTGTGGGAGCGAGCCTGCTCGCGAAGAACGATAACGCGGTCCTGAAAATGACCGTTCAGCACTCTTCATCAAACTGTCACGTAACTGTGGCAGCGCGCTTGAACAAACTTCATCAGACTCGCGCTCTACTGGGGTTCTGCGTTTCGGTGTTTTTTCATGTGTGCACGATTTTTCTCGACAGCGGTTTTCCTGGCCGCGCTGTTGTTTGGCCTGCCGTCCTTGGCGGCGTCTCGTTGCGATATCAATGTTCCGACCAAACGGGTCGATCTGGCACAGGTGAGCCTGGCGTACCAGAGCATCGGCCGTGCGTCGGACCCTGCGCTGTTGCTGGTGATGGGCCTTGGCGGGCAGTTGATTCACTGGCCGGACGAGGTGGTGGTCGCGCTGTGTCAGCAGGGTTTTCGGGTGATTCGTTATGACAATCGCGATGTCGGGCTCTCGACCTGGCGGCAAGCGCCTGTCGACGCCAACCTGACGTTCGAAGTGCTGCGTTACAAACTCGGTTTGCCGGTGTCGGCGCCGTACACCCTTACCGATATGGCTGACGATGCTTTTGGCTTGATGGATGCGTTGCACGTCGAGCAATTCCACGTGCTGGGCGCGAGCATGGGCGGGATGATCGCCCAGCACATGGCGGCGATGGCGCCGCAACGGGTCGAGAGCCTGACCCTGATCATGACCAGTTCCGGGGCCGAAGGCTTGCCGGCGCCGAGTGCGGCGTTGGTGCAACTGTTGTCGCGTCGTGGGGCGCCCAATCGCGAAGTGGCGCTGGAGCAGCAAGCCGATTTGCTGGCGGCGCTAGGCAGCCCGACGGTGAGCGATGATCGGCAAGCGCTACTGCATCAGGCGGCGCAGTCCTATGACCGGGCGTTCAACCCTGAGGGCGTGAAGCGCCAGATCATGGCGATCCTCGCCGAGCGCAGTCGTGTGGCGCTGCTCAATCAACTACGCGTACCGACGCTGGTGGTTCACGGCACTGCTGATCCGTTGCTGCCGGTCATGCACGGTGTGCACCTGGCGGCGCATATCCGCGGCAGCCAGTTGAAGCTGATTCCGGGTTTGGCCCATCGTTTCCAAGAGGCGTTCAAGGCGCCGTTGCTGGCGGCGGTGTTGCCGTACTTGCAGGCCCATCGCGAAGACTCCTCGCATTGGGCGCAGATTGATCCGGTGGCGGCGTCGAACCTGCTCTAGCCGGCTTTTCACGGAGCTGGCGGCGGCGCGGCAGTTACGGAGTCAGTTGGCGTAGTCCACGCACCCAAACGACTTGCGGGCAAGAAAAACCCGCTGGCCGGTTAACGGTCAGCGGGTTTTTATTGCTTAAGACATCTTGCTCAGATCAGCCCATGCCATGTCGTAATCGTTGCCGTTGCCACTGTATTGGCCGCTGTCGAGATAGAGGACTACCTCGGGTGTGGTCGGAGTGAAATACAACTCAAGAGAAATAAAGTTAAAGGAGGTTATCGTCTGATAATTCGATGCGGCACCCGTGTTGGTCCGCAAGCGAAGCACTGGATAATCATAACGGCCATCCATTCGGGCTACGGAAAACCGGTACCGGTAGCTGGCCCCCGGTTGCAGGTTGGAGAACGATTTTTGCAGCACCACACCCTGTGATGAGTACGTATAGGTGTAGTTGTTCAGCGCGTAATAGTTCCTCCCGGCGCCCACGTAAAATGACAAGTCGCGCGAGCTTCCCGCCCCGCCCCAGACCCAGCCTTGCAAAGCCCTTAAATTGAAGTCCGCAGTGTCGCTCAGCAATCCTTGCTGGACGGTGAAAGCGTGCGGCAGCGATTGTTTAGTGCCATCGATCGTGCGTGCAGTGATGACGTGACTGGCCACCGCAAACCCTCGCGAAGGAACTGCCCATGCGCCATTGCTACCGACCGGGAACCGCCCGAGACTGGCGTCGCCATCATAGACGTCGACCTGCTGTCCCGGGGTTGCTGTGCCTTGAATAATGATGTTGCTCTGGTAGTAAGTGGCGCCGTTATTGGGTACCGGGCGGCCACCTGCCGTGACGGAAGTAATGGTCGGTGTCTGCGCTTCCTGCACGGTAAAGGCCCAGATAGCGGAGGGCCGATTGGTACCGGGGGTCCGCACGGTGAAGCTGTATGAGCCCGGCGCCAGGGTGGTGATGGTGTATGACCAGGTGCGCCCGTCGGTGGAGGTCGGTGTGGCGACAATCTCGTCGTAGTTGCGCAGTTCTACGGGGACACTCGCCCCGGCAGGGCCCGTCAGTGTTGCACGGGTGGCAAATGTCTCGCTGTTGCGCGCAATGTCGATGCCGTTGGCGTCTTTGACTGCCGTGATGTCGGGGTTTGGAATCGGCGACCCAATATTCAATAGCAGCCGTTCCGAGACCTGTTGGGTGTGGGTGAAGGGGTTGGTGACGGAATAGACCAGTGCGACGGTATTGTTACGATTGGCCACCAGCTTCTCGAAGGGCACGGTTCGTGTAAGGTCCACGCCCACCATTTCAGGCGTCAGTTGTACGGGCACTGACGACCAGGAGTCTTGCTGGTTGGCCCCGATGAAATCAAGCCTGATGGTGTGCAGGGCGCGCATGGCGGGATAGGGTTTGATGGTGACCCCGGCACCCAGCGGCACATTTTCGGGGATCAATACGCCGTCTTTCGCGTCGTGGACTACCGGTGGCGGTAATTCGCTCAGAATGTCGCCGATTTGCAGCACCAGAATTTCAGAGCTCACGTCTTCAGTGTCAGCGCGTTTGACGGTATAGGAGACCAGTATTCTGGCCCCGTACCAATCTTGAATCTGGTCCTTGGGTATGGTGAACGAGACGTCCCGGTCCACCATATCCTTACTGACAGTGCTGGACGTCGGGTAGAAACTCCCCACGATTTCCTGACCCGGATTGTCTGGGTCGGGAATCATGACGTACCAGTCAACGTAAATGATGTCGTCGAGGACGATGGCGCCCGGCTGGCTTTTCACGATCACGTGGGCCGGGTCGGTGTCCACTGCTATGGAACCACCGGCGGCTTCACGCACCTCAGGTGCTGCCAGCTTCAGGGGCATGCCGATCATTTTGGCGTAGGTCGTGCGTGAATAGAGCGGGGTGGCGGGCGTGGCGGCCTGGGTCAGTCTGTAGTCGACTTTGACGAAACCCCGAGCAATCAGGTGGACCGGGTAATAGGGAATCATGAACTCGTGAGAGCGGGTCTTCACTTCGGCTTTCCATGACATATCCACGGGGACCTGGCGGCCACCAGCGCTGACTCCCCGCCAGCTCAGATCCACCACGTCCCCCGGGACAAAACTGACCTTCGACGAGTAGATGTCGGTTTGCACGTCTTCACCCAGCAGTGCATCGAGGTCGAGCTGTTGTTCGCCATCCGCCTTGTCGATAATCGGGGGTTCGAGCAGCACGAGAGCAGGGTCGAACAGGAAGAAGACCGGAGGCGCATCGGCCGAGCTGTGATTGTCCACCACATCCTTGAGGCGATAAGTGAGCAGCAAAGGATTTACGGGGGGCAGGTTCTTGAGGGCGCTTGCAGGAATCGTGTACTTAATGGGCTGGCCAACCTGGGCGGCAGTGACCAGGGGCACTTTGAATTCCGTATCTCTGCTTCCCCACACGATATAAATGGTGGAGTTCTTGCGCATGTTCTCGTAGGCAGGGATGGTGACGGGCAACCCGCGGTTTTCGTCCAGATAGTCCTTGGTAAGGCCGCTGTCCAGGACGTCCTGCTCCACCTGGATGGGTTGCAGGCCCTGATGGTAAGGCTCCGTCAGGTCCGTATCCGGGCCGCCGGGCAGGGTGGTTTTGATCAGTACCTTCAATGGCGCTGAGCGTTCGTAATCACCCCCGGCATTGCTGATTCTGCGTACGCCGACAAACAGCTCGCACACGCCGTCGGGCAGTTGATCCTGTTTGATGGTCGAGAACAGCCGAGTATCCACCTGAATGGCACTGACTGTGTCACTCACAAGCGTGATCGCCGTCCCCGTCGAGTAGATCGCTTCAATAATCCATTCATCGCCTTGCGACATGCTGAGCCACGGGTCGATCACTGCATTCAGCCCTGTTGGCTGGCCTTTTTCGTCCAGGAACGCGAGTCGATTGATACCACCGTCGACGCCCTCATCCGCTGGCAGGTTGTTGATCAGCCCGGATACCCAGAGCGGATCAATGCGAAAGATTCTGACGTCGCCGGGTTTTGGCAGCGGTGGAAGCAGGTCAATTTGCTGCGCTTTGACGAGGGGGCCGGGTGTGCTGAAAGTGTTCATGGCGGACTACCTCTGAAGAAGTGGGTAATGGACGTCAATTGATTCTGCGGGTGTTGCCGACAATGAATACCTGGACGTATTTCGATACTCGGCGCTCGCCGCTGGCGGTGACTTGCGTATACGCCACGTTGGCAAAACCACCGGCCAGGCGCTGGACCACGGCGTTCGGCACCTTGAATGTCAGCGTTGCCTGGGAGGCGACGGTCAGAGAGTCGGTGTGCAACTGGATCAGATCGGCATGAGGTTCGCCTCGCCAGTTGAGCTCCACCACATCTGTCGGGGCAAAGGCCGAGGCCGGGGTTGCGACCGTCACGCTGACGGAGTTGGCCCCTAGCGCGGTCATGTAAATGGCGTTGTCCTGATCTGTTCCGGAGACTTGCGGGGCGGGCAGGCGTTGTGCGTGGTCGGCGTCCTGGATGTCGACCATCAACCCGATGGAGTGGTCAGAGGCCATGTTGCCTACCTCGTCTGTTATCCAGTACTGAAGCAAGGTCTGGCCACTACCGTCGGCCTTGATCATCTCTTTGGAAATCGTGAGTTCGACCGATTGACCAATCTCGGATTTTAAAACCCGGTGTTCGATGTGCCAGCCGACATACTGAAACGCTACGGTATCGTTGTGGCGCATGCCTTGCCAGGGCGCCACGGTGACAGTGACGTCCTGTGTGCCGTCGATGACCGACGGAGCAATGACGGGGGCGCGCAACAACCTGTGGCCCGGGTACTCCGGTTGTGGGTCGCGCCCCCCGGGAAGTTCGGTTTTGACGAACACCCTAAGATGTCCCGACTCCACGCGATTGACTCGGTAGAACCAGGTACTGAAACCCTCGGGAATGTCATTGACCTGGATTATTCTCAAGAGCGGCTCGCCGTTATAGTCACTTGGCACTGTGAACCAGGTGATCGGCAGGGCGGACGCGGCCGGGTGGTGAATGAACACTTCCACCCGGTCACCGACGAAGACTTGTGTGGGGGGAATAATGATCGCCATGCCGTTGATGTCGCCTCGGGCCAACGCGCGGTTGATACCGACGTCTGCGCCTTCGATTACCGTGAGGGCTTCGGGTATATCAATTCTGCTTTCGCCTACGGTCGAGGTGGCAAACCGGGCCGGGCTATTCTCCACCAGTACTTCGTCAATACTCATGATGTGCTCTCGCGGCGGTGTGGGTAGTAATCCCAAGATTCGGGACGTATGAGTAGCTGATTAAGGGTTTTGACGGAGAGATTGGCTACTGTCAGAGTTGACAGGTAAGTGCTGTTTTCAGACGAGCGGTACTGACCAACCCGAGAGCTCTCACGATGCAGTGCGCCGAACCGTGAAGTGGCGCTGGAGCAACAGGCCGGTCTGCTGGCAGCGCTGGGCAGCCCGCAGGTGAGCGACGATTGTCAGGTTCTGTTGCATCTGGCGGGGGGGGGGGGACCGTACTTGCAGTCGCACCGCGAAGACACTTCGCATTGGGCGCAGATTGATCCGGTGGTTGAACACAACCTCTTGTAACCCACCGATCAAATGTGGGAGCAAGCTCGGCCTCGTCGGGTGTATCGTTCGAACTTTCCGGCGCGTTCCAGTCTGCGAGGTGTGTGATGAGTACCCCCCTGAAAATCGATTTCGTCAGCGACGTGTCCTGCCCCTGGTGCGTCGTCGGCCTCTATGGCCTGACCCGGGCCCTGGATTTTCTGGGCGACGAGGTGCAGGCCGAGATCCGTTTTCAGCCGTTCGAACTGAACCCGAAGATGGGGCCTGAAGGGCAGAACATCACCGAGCACATCACCGAGAAGTACGGCTCGACGCCCGAACAATCCCAGAAGAATCGCGAGATGATCCGCGCGCGCGGCGCCGAGGTCGGGTTTGCGTTTCGCACGGACGGCAACAGTCGCATCTACAACACCTTCGATGCCCACCGCTTGCTGTTCTGGGCGGGACTGGAAGGGTTGCAGTTCAATCTGAAAGAGGCACTGTTCAAGGCGTATTTCACCGAGGGTGGCAATCCGTCGGATCATGGGCAGTTGGCGCAGATCGCCGAAAGCGTGGGGCTGGATCGGTCGCGAGCCGAGGCGATTCTGGCGTCGGACGAGTTCGCCAAAGAGGTTCTCGAAGAAGAGCAGTTGTGGCTGTCGCGAGGCGTCAGTTCGGTGCCGACCGTTGTTTTCAACGGGCAGTACGCCGTCACTGGCGGGCAGCCGGTGGAAACGTTTGTGGGGGCGATTCGGCAGATCATGAGTGAAGCGAAAGGCGGGACGGTTAATGGCTGAGTTTTAGCGGTAGTTTCTAGAGTCACCCCTCACCCTAACCCTCTCCCCAGGGGGTAGAGGGGACTGACCGAGTTGTACTTGGAGCTACATCGACCTGAAATACCGAGTCGAGCTCAGGTTTGAAAAGCACAATGATCGGCTCCCTTTCCCCCTCTCCCCTGTGGGGCGGTCCGACGTTTCGGGAGGGCTGGGGTGAGGGGTGGTTCTAAAACCGATCACATCAGTCAGCCGTGAAGACGAACCCAAACCGAAACCAACACCGTAGCCGCCATCAACCAAGCCACCGCTGCCACTGCGAGCGAAGCCTCCAGCCGCATCCGGTCCACCATCACATACAACGTCGCCAGGTAGATGAAGTAAGGAATGATCGACCACATCCCAAACACGATGGTGGTCTTCAAATCCTCCAGCGAACGGCCCTTGCCGACGATGTAATGAGCAATCAGCGCAAAGGTCGGAAACAGCGGCACCAATCCTGCGATGTAATAGTTTTTGGTCTTGGCCAGTGCGGCGAGAATCACCACCACGGCCGCGCCCAGGGTTGCTTTGAGAATCAGGTCCATCAGTGGCTCAGCCCGTACTTCTTCACTTTGTCGAACAACGTGGTCTTGGCCATCCCGAGTTCCAGACTGGCCTGGGTCAGGTTGCCGCCGCTGCGCTGCAGGGCGTCGCTCAGCAGGTTGCGTTCAAAAGCTTCTACCGCTTCAGCGAAGGCCAGGCCCTGATTGCTGCCGCTGGCGCCGGATTTCTTGAAGGCCGGCAGGCCGAGGGCAAAACGCTCGGCGACGTTGCGCAGTTCACGCACGTTGCCCGGCCAGTCGTGGCTCATCAGGTTCGACAGGGTCTGGTTGTCCAGGTCCGGTACGGCACGGTCAAAGCGCAGGGACGACTGCTGCAGAAAGTGTTCGAACAATTGCAGGATGTCTTCGCGGCGCTCACGCAGCGGCGGTAACTCGAGAGTCACCACGTTCAAGCGGTAATACAGGTCGCTACGAAACTCGCCAGCCTTGCTCGACTCATCCAGATCGGACTTGGTCGCCGCGATCACCCGGCAATCCACCGCCACGCTCTGGTTCGAGCCGAGGCGTTCGAGGGTGCGTTCCTGCAACACCCGCAGCAGTTTGATTTGCAGTGGCAGCGGCATGCTTTCCACTTCGTCAAGGAACAGCGTGCCGCCATCGGCGTGTTCGATCTTGCCGATCCGCCGCTTGCCGGCGCCGGTAAAGGCGTTGGCTTCATGGCCGAAGATTTCGCTTTCGAACAGGTTTTCCGGCAGACCACCGCAGTTCAGCGCGACGAACTGCTTGGTGTGCCGCCGACTGAAGTCGTGCAGGCAACGCGCAACCAACTCTTTACCGGTGCCGGTCTCGCCTTCGATCAACACGTTGGCCGACGTATCGGCGACGTTGGCGATCAATTCCCGCAGGTTCTGCATGGCGGGCGAGCGGCCGATGATCCGGCCTTCGAGGGAATCCCGTTCCGCCAGTTGCCGACGCAACGAAGAGACTTCCCGCGCCAAGCTGCGTTGCTCCAGCGCACGGCGCGCCACATCGACCAGACGTTCGGGGGAGAAAGGTTTCTCCATGAAGTCATAGGCGCCTTTCTGCATCGCGCCGACGGCCATGGAGATGTCGCCGTGACCGGTAATCAGCACCACCGGCAGGCTGCGATCGCGGGCCTTGAGACGGGTCAGCAATTCCAGGCCATCGATACCCGGCAGGCGGATGTCGCTGATGACGATGCCGGCGAAGTTGTCGCCGACCCGCTCCAGCGCTTCTTCGGCGCTGCCGACGCCCACGCAAGGAATGTCTTCCAGGGTCAGCGCCTGTTGGCAGCCGAGCAGCACATGGGGGTCGTCTTCGACGATCAGCACACTAAGGTCGTTGTTCATATTGGCTCGGCGTGAGTGGGGCTTACCAACGGTAAACTTAGGACGAAGGTGGTACCACCGCTGGCCGGGTGCTCGACACCCAGGTGCCCGCCGGTAGCGGCGGCCAGGCTGGCGGAAAGGGTCAGGCCAAGGCCCAGGCCCTGTTCGCCGGGTTTGGTGGTGAAGAACGGTTCGAATAGATGTTTGCGTGCTTCGGCGTCGATGCCATGGCCGTTGTCGCGCACGCGGAGGCGGTATTTGCCATCGAACTCTTCGCCTTCGAGCCACAGTTCTGGCAGCGGCTGTGCCTGCATGGCGTCGAGGGCGTTGCCGATCAGGTTGACCAGAATCTGCTCCAGGCGCGTCTGGTCGATCTGCACCTGCACATCGGCGAAGTCTCGGTGCAGTTGCAGATGAGCGCTTTCCACGCGACCACCGAGCAGCTGCAAGGCTGCATCCACCGCTTTGCCGAAGCTGGCCTGACCTTTGTCGTCACCGCGGCGAGCGAACGAACGCAGGCTGGCGGTGATCCGGCCCATGCGGTCGATCAGTTCGTTGATGGTCTTGAGGTTGGTGCTGGCAACGTCCAATTGACCGCGTTCCAGAAACCGCACGGTGTTGCCGGATAAGGTCCGCAGCGCCGCCAGTGGCTGGTTCAATTCGTGGGCGATGCTGGTGGACATCTGGCCGATGGCCGCGAGTTTACCGGCCTGCACCAGTTCATCCTGGGCGCGGCGTAGGGTCTCTTCGGCCACACGCCGTTCGCGGATCTGGCCCTTGAGCCGTTCGTTGCTGGCGCGCAGATCAGTGGTGCGTTCGGTAATCCGACGCTCCAGTTGATTGTTGGCTTCCTGCAAGGCTTCCCGGGCGGCCAGGCGCGTGGCAATGACCTTGCGCCGCTCGTTCCAGGCGATCAGCAGGAACGCCACGAGGGCAAATGCCACCGCCACCAGAATTCCCTGATTGATCGCTTCGCGCCGCAAATCCTGCAACGGTGTCAGCAGGGTGAAATTCCATGGTGTGTCGCTCAGCGGACGGGTTTGCGACAGGTAGCTGATGTCCTCTTCATCTGATTCCACTTCGCTGTTGGCGGGGAAGGTCAGTTTTTCCTCGCCTTCGGCCAGTTGTTCGCGGGCCAGCGGTTGCAGTTCATTCAGTGGGAACCAATAGTACTGAAGGCTGCGAGCGAGTTTTTCTTTCGTTTCGTCGCTCAACGGAACAACCGATTTCAGGCGCCGTGCCGGATCGCTTGAAAGAATGATGATGCCGTTCTCGTCGCTGACGAAAGCTTCCAGTCGCGCGCGCTGCCAGCGTTCTTCCATGGCTTCGAGGCGGACCTTGACCACTGCGACGCCGATGATCTTGCCGTGTTCTTCCAGGCCATGAGCCAGGTAATAACCGGGCTCGCCGTTGGTGCTGCCGATGCCGTAGAAACGCCCCGACTGACCGCGCACGGCATTCTGGAAATAGGCGCGGAAGGACAGGTCTTCGCCCAGGTAACTGTCGACATCGCGCCAGTTACTGGTGGCCATGACACGGCCGGTGGTGTCCATCACATAGATAGCCCGACTGCGGCTGCGCCGGTTCAGGCCTTCGAGGTATTCATTGACCGTCTGACGGTGTTCTGGCGACGGGTCGGCCAACAGCTTCGAAACGCTGGATTCGAGTTCCAGCAGGCTGGGCAGGTAGGTGTACTTGCTGATCTCGCTCTCGACGGCGCGGGCGTGCAGTTCGAGCTGACGCTGGCCGTTCTCGCTGAGGCTGCGAATCCCGTAGTGTTCACTGACCCAGAAGCCGAGGTAACCCAATCCGATCATCAGGGCGATGACCAGCGGCGGCAGGAACAGATGGCGAATCAGACGGGGTTTCACGGCGAGTGATGGCGGCGCGGCGCGATAGAGAGTGGGGTCGCATTTCATCACAGATGCCTTGGGTCAACCACAACGCAAATCTCAAGACCACCACCGCCCCCTGTGGGAGCGGGCCTGTGGCGAGGGGGCTTGCCCCCGTTCGGCTGCGAAGCAGTCGCAAACCCATTGCATGCGGTTCGACTTTGCAATGCCGGGGCCGCTCGCGACCCAACGGGGCGGTGCGGCGTTCCGACAAGCCCCCTCGCCACAAAAGCCCGCTCCCACATTGGGAGTGGTGCGGTGCTTAGTGCTGCAGAATCTTGTTAAGGAAGTGCTGTGTACGCTCGGCGCGGTGGGTGATGTCGCCGAAGAAGTCCTCTTTCTTGCAGTCTTCGATGATTTTGCCCTGGTCCATGAAGATCACCCGGTCCGCCACTTTGCGGGCGAAGCCCATTTCGTGGGTCACGCACATCATGGTCATGCCTTCGTGGGCCAGTTGCACCATTACGTCGAGTACTTCGTTGACCATTTCAGGGTCCAGCGCCGAGGTCGGTTCGTCGAACAGCATGACAATCGGGTCCATCGCCAGCGCACGGGCAATCGCCACACGCTGTTGCTGACCACCGGAGAGCTGGCCCGGATGCTTATGCGCATGGGCAGACAGCCCGACGCGCTCAAGCAGTTGCAGGCCTTTCTTGGTAGCTTCTTCCTTGCTGCGGCCCAACACCTTGATCTGCGCGATGGTCAGGTTTTCGGTGATGGTCAGGTGCGGGAACAGTTCGAAATGCTGGAACACCATGCCGACGCGCGAGCGCAGTTTCGGCAGGTTGGTCTTCGGGTCGGCGATGGACGTGCCATCGACCACCACGTCGCCTTTCTGGAACGGTTCCAGGGCGTTGACGCATTTGATCAGGGTGGATTTGCCGGAGCCGGACGGCCCGCACACCACGATCACTTCGCCTTTTTTGACCTCGGTGCTGCAGTCAGTCAGTACCTGGAAGTCGCCATACCACTTGTTGACATTCTTGATAGAGATCATACGGCAAACCTTTTTTGCAGACGCTTGACCAGCAGCGAGGCGGCAAAGCTGATTGTGAAGTACGTGAGACCCGCGAAGATCAGGAACTCATTGGAGCGACCGATGATGTCGCCACTGGCACGGGAGGCATTGAGGAAGTCCACCAGGCCGACCGCGTAGACCAGCGAAGTGTCCTGGAACAGGATGATGCTCTGTTGCAGCAGCAACGGGGTCATCTTGCGGAACGCTTGCGGCAGGATGATCAAGCGCATCATCTGGCCGTACGTCATGCCCAAGGCCTGGGCAGCACCCATCTGGCCCTTGGGAATCGACTGCACGCCGGCCCGGACGATTTCGCAGAAGTACGCCGCTTCGAACATCATGAAGGCCACGATGCAGGAGGCGAACGCGCCGATCGGGGTGTCTTCGCCGGTGATCCAGCGCAGCACGAACGGCACTGCCAGGTAGAACCAGGTGATGACCAGCAGCAGCGGGATCGAACGGAAGTAGTTAACGTAGGCGCCGGCGATGTTCGACAGCCATTTGCTGTGAGACAGGCGCATCAGGGCCAGGATTGTGCCAAGGATGATCCCGCCGACGACGCCCAGCGCCATCAGTTGCAGGGTCATGACCATGCCGTTCCACAGGCCCGGCAGGGACGGGATGATGCCCGAGAAGTCGAATTCCATCATTTACCCCCTACGGAGATCAGGCCCGGTACGGCGACTTTCTTCTCGACCCCACGCATCAGCAGCATCAGGCTCATGTTCAGGGTGAAGTAGATCAGGGTGGCCAGGGTGAAGGCTTCGAACAGATTGGCGGAGAACTCGGCGGTCTGTTTGGTCTGCGCGAGCAGCTCCATCAGGCCAATCAGCGACGCCACGGAGGAGTTCTTGAACACGTTCAGGAATTCCGAGGTCAGCGGCGGAATGATGATCCGGTAGGCCTGGGGCAGCAGCACGTTCCAGTAGATTTGCGGCAGCTTGAAGCCCATGGCGCGAGCGGCCGCTTCCTGGCCGCGAGGCAGCGCCTGGATGCCCGTACGCACTTGTTCGCACACGCGGGCGGCGGTGAACAGGCCCAGACAGACGACGACGCTGAGGAAAGCCGAGGTGGTCGGGTTCAGATCCTGTTTGTACCAGTCCTGCAGGTTTTGCGGCAGCAGGTCTGGCACCAGGAAGTACCAGATGAACAGCTGAACCAGCAGCGGCACATTACGGAAGAGCTCGACGTAGCAGGTCGCGATGCCCGATACGATGCGATTCGGTACGGTGCGCATGACACCCAGAATCGAGCCCAGCAGCAGCGCGATGATCCAGGCGGCGATGGCGATGGCGATGGTCCAGCCCAAACCGGAGAGGTACCAGTCGAAATAAATCTCGCTGCCCACGCCGGTGGACTTGAAGAACACGCCCCAGTCCCAGTTGTAATTCATTAGGGTCTCCCCTCAGATCGTTCGATGTACAAATGCCCGCCTGGGGAAGCTCCGTTCCCGCCAGATCCGAAGATCAGGCACACACGAACGGCTCGACAACCACCGGTTCGAGTGTTTCCAAAAATGCCAGCAGGGAGTGACAACCTCCTGAAAGGGCATGGGCCCTGTCAGGAGATAAGGTTAGTCAGAATTCAGGACTTTTTTTCTACAGGCTTGTCGTCAGCCGCTTTATCGGTCGGATTGGCGATCAGGGCCTTGAGCTCGTCGCTCATCGGGAAGTTCAGGTTCAAGCCCTTTGGCGGGATTGGCGACATGAACCATTTTTCGTAGATCTTGTTGATCTCGCCCGACTTGTAGGTCGCCACGATAGCGTCGTCGACAGCCTTCTTGAACGGCTCGTCGCCCTTGCGAACCATGCAGCCGTAGATTTCGTAGGACTGTGGAGTGCCGGTCACCGCCCAGTCATCCGCCTTCTTAGCCTTGGCTGCTTCACCGGCCAGCAGGGCGTCGTCCATCATGAAAGCCACTGCGCGGCCGGTTTCCAGCATCTGGAACGACTCGCCGTGGTCTTTGGCGGAGATGACGTTCATGCCCATCTGCTTGTCGGCGTTCATCGACTTGAGGATGCGCTCGGACGTGGTGCCCGCGGTGGTCACGACGTTCTTGCCTTTCAGGTCGTCGAAGTCCTTGTACGCGGAGTCTTTCTTGGACAGAAGACGAGTACCAATTTCGAAAATGCCGACAGAAAAGGCAACTTGCTGCTGACGTTCCACGTTGTTGGTGGTGGAGCCGCACTCGACGTCCACGGTGCCGTTCTGCACCAGCGGGATACGGGTTTGCGAGGTCACCAGGTTGTATTTGACCTGGAGGTTCGGCATGTCCAGGTCTTTTTTGATGGCTTCGACGATTTTCAGCTGGATATCGTGGGAGTAGCCAACCGGTTTGCCGGAAGCGTCCGCGATATAGGAAAACGGAATGGAAGCGTCACGATGCCCGAGGGTGATAACGCCGGACTCTTTGATCTTCTTCAGGGTGCCGGTGAGCTCGGCGGCGAAAACTGGAGTGCTGATCAGAGCGGCAGCAATGGCTGCGCCCAGGAGATGGGGAACGATGCGCATCAAATTTTCCTCGACATTGTTTTTATATGGAGCCAGTTCATCGGCCCTTTTTGTGCTTCGAATGCTTGCCGGCTCCTGAAGGGTTGGCACAGCGATCATTCGTCCAAGAGTGTAGAGCATGACTCGTGCCAGGCCAGGCTGAATAGATCAACTTATTGATTTATAAGGGGATTAAATATTTATGGCGAGGTTTTAGATCTTGGAGAATCCGGTTAACCGAATCGACCGACAGGTCGCGTTCGGAAAACCGAATGAAATCTAGAGAGCACCGAAATCCCTTGTGGGAGCGAGCAAGCTCGCTCCCACAAGGGATTGGTGGTGTGTTGCAGAATGCAAAAAGCCCCTGAATCTTTCGATTCAGGGGCTTTGCTTTAACCGGATTGCCGATCAGGCCGCTTCGATCTTGCTGCGGTTCTGCTCGACCTTGTTCAGGTAATCCTTGAGCTTTTCCTGTTCCTCCGGGGTAGTGAACAGCCCCAGCTTGCTACGACGCCACAGGATGTCGTGCGCGGCGGTCGCCCACTCATCGCTGCACAGGTAATCGACTTCACGGGTGTAGAGCCCGCCGCCGATGTGTTCGCCCATATCGCTGAGATTCTGCACGCCTTCCAGCATGCGCCAGGTGCGGCTGCCGTAGGTGGTGGCCCAGCGGCGGGCGATTTCGGTCGGCACCCAGTCGAATTTGTCACGGATCAAGGCGCACAAGGCTTGCGGGGTGGTCATGTCTTCACCGCCCGGCAGGGTAGCGCTGGCGGTCCAGCTCGGCTTGATGTCTTTGAAGTACGGAGCCAGTTGCGCCAGCGCCGACTCGGCCAGTTTGCGGTAGGTGGTCAGCTTGCCGCCGAACACCGACAACAGCGGCGCTTCTTCGCCAGTGCCCGACAGCGCCAGGGTGTAGTCGCGGGTAACGGCTGACGGGTTGTCGGATTCGTCGTTACACAGCGGGCGAACGCCGGAATAGCTGTGCAGGATATCGTCGCGGCTGATGCGTTTCTTGAAATGGGAGTTGACGACTTTCAACAGGTAATCGGTTTCGCCTTCAGTGATCGCAACTGCAGCCGGATCGCCGGTGTACTCGCGGTCGGTGGTGCCGATCAGGGTGAAGTGGTTCAGGTACGGAATGGTGAACACGATGCGCTGATCTTCGTTTTGCAGAATATGCGCGTGTTCGCCTTCGTACAGTTTCGGCACGATCAGGTGGCTGCCCTGGATCAGGCGGATGCCGTACGGCGATTCCATCTTCAGGTCGTCACGAATGAACTTGGCGACCCAAGGGCCGGCAGCGTTTACCAGTGCCTTGGCGCGGATCGAAAACAGACTGCCATCGGCGCGTTCCAGATGCAGGTGCCACATTCCCTTGGTGCGACGGGCGCTGACGCAGCGGGTCTGGGTGTGAACGTGGGCGCCTTTTTCGCGGGCAGCCATGGCGTTCAGCACCACCAGACGCGCATCGTCGACCCAGCAATCGGAGTATTCGAAGCCTTTGGTGATTTCGCTTTTCAGCGGGCTGTCCGGGCCGAACTTCAGACTTTTCGAGCCTTCGAGTTTTTCCCGCTTACCGAGGTGGTCATAAAGGAACAGGCCGGCACGGATCATCCAGGCCGGACGCAGGTGCGGGCGGTGCGGCAGCACGAAGCGCATCTGCTTGACGATGTGCGGCGCCTTGGCCAGCAGCACTTCGCGTTCGGCCAGGGCTTCGCGCACCAGACGGAATTCGTAATGTTCAAGGTAGCGCAGGCCGCCGTGGATCAGCTTGCTGCTGGCTGACGAGGTGTGGCTGGCCAGGTCGTCTTTTTCGCAAAGAAACACCGAAAGACCGCGACCGGCGGCGTCCGCTGCGATCCCCACGCCATTGATCCCGCCACCGATGACGGCGATATCGTAGATCTCAGCGAGAGGGGGCGTAGGCAAGGTAGAAGTGGGCATCGGCTAGCCTCGGGCTTTTATGATTTTCGGTATTGGAATTCGAACATTAATGTTCATTTGCGAAAATGGTAGCCCATAAAGTCGCCCACAGCCAGTTAACTTCGATTGAAAATACTGATCGAAGGGCCGTGAAAGGAAAATTTTCGAACATTTAGAGGTGCGGTAAGCCGCGGAAGGTGTGCCGCATGGGCGGCCCTAATCGCGAGCAGGCTCGCTCCCACAAGGGTTGCGCGAAACCTGTGGGAGCGAGCCTGCTCGCGAAGGCGCCGGTACAGGCGCCGAAGATGGAGGGGCGGTTTAAACCACTTCGAGTCGAATCTTGTGCTGACTCAACAACTGCGCCAACGCCGGCACAGGTTGCTGATCGGTCACCAGGCAATCAATCAAACTGATCGGCCCCAGACGAATCATGGCGTTGCGCCCGAATTTGCTGGAGTCAGCCGCGAGGATGACCTGTCGGGCATTGGCAATGATCGCCTGGGACACCCGAACTTCCTGATAGTCGAAGTCCAGCAGACTGCCGTCTTCATCAATACCGCTGATGCCGACCAAGGCGAAATCAACCTTGAACTGGTTAATGAAGTCGACACTGGCCTGACCGACCACGCCACCGTCGCGCCGCACGTTGCCGCCAGTCAGCAGAACGTCGAAGTCGTCCTTGGCGCTGAGCATCGAGGCCACATGCAGGTTGTTGGTGATGATCTTCAGGTGATTGTGATTGAGCAACGCCCGGGCGATGGATTCGGTGGTGGTACCGATATTGATAAACAGCGAGGCGTGATCGGGGATTTGAGCCGCAATGGCTTCACCAATACGCTGTTTTTCATCGCGCATCTGATCCGCACGCATGGCGTAGGCGGTGTTTTCGACGCTGGAATCGTAAGCGGCGCCGCCGTGGTAGCGACGCAACAAATTAGCTTCCGCGAGCTGATTGATATCGCGGCGGATGGTTTGCGGTGTAACGACGAACAGCGTAGCCATTTCCTCGATGCTGACATAGCCGCGTTCGCGGACCAATTCGAGGATTTGCTGCTGACGGGGAGGCAGATTCATGGGGCTTCCTTTGGGCTGCCGTGCAAAATTTGCCCATGATGCCGCAGGAATCTGCTCCCTACCAGTTACATACAGATACGAGTACTCAGCTTGGCTTATTCAGCGCCTTCATGCGGTTCCCAATCGCGGGTGCGGCTGACGGCTTTTTTCCAGCCGGCGTAGAGTTTTTCCTTCGCGGTTTCGTCCAGGGTCGGTTCGAATTCGCGCTCGATCACTGCCTTGCCACGCAAGTCGTCCAGGCTGCCCCAGAAGCCACACGCCAGACCGGCCAGGTAAGCCGCGCCCAGTGCGGTGGTTTCGCGCATTTGCGGACGTTCGACCTGAGTACCGAGGATGTCGGCCTGGAACTGCATCAGGAAGTTGTTCGCGACTGCGCCGCCGTCTACACGCAGGGATTTCAAGCGTTCGCCGGAGTCCTGTTGCATGGCGTCGAGAACGTCGCGGGTCTGGTAGGCAATCGACTCCAGGGCTGCACGAATGATGTGATCCACGCGTACGCCGCGAGTCAGACCGAACAATGCACCACGGGCATACGGGTCCCAGTACGGCGCGCCCAGACCGGTAAAGGCGGGTACCAGGTACACGCCGTTGCTGTCCTTGACCTTGTTGGCGAAGTATTCGGTGTCGTGGGCGTCGTTGATGATCTTCAGTTCGTCACGCAGCCACTGAACAGTAGAACCGCCGTTGAACACAGCCCCTTCCAGTGCGTAAGCCACTTCGCCGCGCGGGCCGCACGCGATGGTGGTCAACATGCCGTGCTTGGATTTCACCGCTTTGTCGCCGGTGTTCATCAGCAGGAAGCAGCCGGTGCCGTAGGTGTTTTTCGCCTGGCCTGGCTCGACGCACATCTGGCCGAACAGGGCCGCTTGCTGGTCACCCGCGATACCGCCGATGGCGATGCCGCTTTTGGTGTGGCCGTAGATTTCGGACGAGGATTTAACTTCCGGCAGCATCTCGCGCGGAATATCCAGCACCTCCAGCATCTTCGCGTCCCACTCCAGTGTGTGGATGTTGAAGAGCATGGTGCGCGAGGCGTTGGTGTAATCGGTGACGTGCACTTTGCCGCCGGTAAATTTCCAGATCAGCCAGCTGTCGATGGTGCCGAACAACAGTTCGCCTTTGCGTGCACGTTCGCGGCTGCCTTCGACGTTGTCGAGGATCCACTTGAGCTTGGTGCCGGAGAAGTACGGGTCGGTGACCAGGCCGGTGGTGTCGCTGATGTATTGCTCATGGCCATCGCGCTTGAGCTGCTGGCAGATCTCGGTGCTGCGGCGGCACTGCCAGACGATCGCGTTGTAGATCGGGCGGCCGGTGGTCTTGTCCCAGACCACGGTGGTTTCGCGCTGGTTGGTGATGCCGATGGCTGCGACCTGGTCGTGATGCAGGCCGGCTTGAGCCAAGGCCTCGACCATCACGGCGCTTTGGGTGGCGAAAATTTCCATCGGGTCATGTTCGACCCAGCCGGCTTGCGGGTAATGCTGTGCGAATTCGCGCTGGGCGGTGCAGACCACGTTCGCGTCGCGGTCGAAAATGATCGCGCGGGAGCTGGTCGTACCCTGATCGAGGGCAATGATGTAGTTCTTATTCTGAGTGTCGGTCATGTCGATTGCCTTGGACGAAAAAAGGGAGTGAGGTCCGGCGCGCGATCTTATGGGCAGGATCACACGCCAACGGTATCAAGAAGTTCTTGGTTTGCCGTCAATGGCCGGTGCTGAGTCCTTTGTAGCAGGTAGGGCGCTGGGCAGATGACGGGCAATCAGCCCGCGATACGCTGCAGCACCGAGGCAGGCACCGACAATCGGTGCAAAAATCGGAATCAGGAAATACGGAATATCACGCCCGCCGGTGAAGGAAATTTCACCCCAGCCAGCGAAGAAAGTCATCAGTTTAGGACCGAAGTCGCGCGCCGGGTTCATTGCAAAACCGGTCAGCGGCCCCATCGAACTACCAATCACGGCAATCAGCAGGCCGATCAGCAGCGGAGCGAGCGGACCCTTTGGCAAGCCATTGTTGTCGTCGGTCAGGGACATGATCACGCCCATCAGGATGGCAGTAATGATCACCTCAACCAGGAAGGCTTGTGCCGTGGACAAGACCGGGTTGGGGAAGGTGGAAAACACCGACGCCAATTCGAGGCTGGCCTGAGTACCACGAACCATATGGTGAGTTTGTTCGTAATCGAAGAATAAATTGCTGTACAGCGTGTAAACCAACAACGCTCCACAGAAGGCACCAGCGATCTGGGCGAGAATATAAAAAGGCAGTTTGCGCTTTTCGAAGTCAGCGAAAATGCTCAGGGCAATGCTGACAGCGGGATTGAGATGAGCCCCGGAAACGCCGGCGGTCAGGTAGATCGCCATACTCACGCCGACCCCCCAGATGATGCTGATTTCCCAAAGGCCGAAGCTGGCACCCGCGACCTTGAGCGCGGCAACACAGCCTGTACCAAAAAAGATCAGCAGCGCAGTACCCAAGAATTCGGCCATGCATTGGCTTGAGAGCGACGGTTGTTGTAAAGCAGTTGTCATTGAAAACCTCGTTTTTGTTGTTGTCTGGCGCTTTTGCATCATGGTCAAAAGCGCGATTTTCACCGAGACAGGATCCCCATCCTGTTCTCGGTCTACTGCTGGGTGCTGCGATAGGAACATTCGTACAGTATTCAGATTCGAAAAAATATAGACAAGAAACGCTGCTGTCAAAGGTCGAAAGTGAACCATCGGTCACAATCGAACTATTAGTCACATGAATGACCGCATCGTTCACGCGGCAGGCCGAAGGTGGACGAACGGCATAAGGCGCCGCCAAGCCTTTGAAATAGCGCCGCAATAGAGCCTTTTATTGATCAATGACCTAGAATCCAGCGCAGTATTTTTCTACTGCCGCCCAGTCTGGAGCTGCCATGACCCCCGCATTGGATTTGTTGAAAAAAGTTCGTGCCGAACATCGCGTGCACAGTTACGAACATGATCCGAAGGCAGCGTCCTACGGGCTGGAGGCCGCGGAGAAGTTGGGGCTGGATCCGGCGCAGGTGTTCAAGACCTTGCTGGCGGCCAGCGAGAAAGGTGAATTGCTGGTGGCCGTGGTGCCGGTCGTCGGAAGTCTGGACTTAAAGGGCCTGGCGCATGCTGCGGGCGTGAAAAAAGTCGAAATGGCCGATCCTGCCGCTGCGCAACGATCCACCGGTTACCTCTTGGGCGGCATCAGTCCGCTGGGACAGAAAAAGCGCTTGCGCACCTTTATCGATAATTCAGCTCAGCCCTTCGCCAGCATTTTTGTCAGTGCGGGGCGACGAGGGCTGGAAGTCGAATTGGCGCCCACGGTGCTGGCCGAACATACCCAGGCGAAGTTCGCTGATATCGGCCGTGCCTGACGCGGACTATCAGCCCGGCGCTGTATGGCGCAAATTAATCGGCTCTGTCACTGGCGCCGCGCTGTCGGCAGCTTCATGCTCGGTGGTCTGACAAAGGGAGAAGGTTATGCAGCTTGAGTTTCATCAGGTCGATGCGTTCAGTGATCGGCCGTTCAGTGGCAACCCGGCGATGGTCTATCGACTGGATGCGTGGCTTGCCGATGAGCTGATGCAGAAGATCGCCGCCGAGCACAACCTCGCCGAAACGGCCTTCGTGGTGCGCGAAGGGCAGGGCTGGCACATCCGCTGGTTTACCCCAACCACCGAGGTGCCGTTGTGCGGTCATGCGACCCTGGCCAGCGCTTACGTTCTGTTTGAAATCTACAAAGAGCCGGTCGAGCGTCTGGACTTCGTCTGCAAGTCCGGCCTGCTGAGTGTGAGTCGTGAGGGTGAGCGCTTGTGGCTGGACTTCCCGGCGCTCATTCCGTCGGAAGTGGGCGTGACCCTGGATGTCGAGCGCGCGCTGGGTGTGGAGGCGGTTGATGTGCTGGGGGCGAACGAGTTGTTCGTGGTGCTGGAATCCGAGCAGGCGGTACTCGAATGTCAGCCGGACATGGCGGCGCTGGCGAAACTGCCGTGGCCGGGGGCCATTGTCACGGCCAGGGGCAGCCAGCATGATTTTGTTTCCCGCTACTTCGCGCCGGCGATCGGCATCAACGAAGACCCGGTGACCGGTTCCACCCATTGCAGCCTGATCCCGTACTGGTCGGAACGTCTGGGCAAGTCGAGCCTGACGGCTTATCAGCGCTCGGCTCGAGGCGGGGAGTTGTTCTGTCGGCTGGAAGGGGATCGGGTGAAAATCGGCGGGAATGCGACGCTCGTTGCAAGCGGAACCCTAATGCTCGGCTAATTCAAAATCAATGTGGGAGCGAGCTTGCTCGCTTCCACATTGGTTCGTGTTTCTCAGTGGGCGTTGCTGTAGCGGCGGACGCCGGACTCTACGACCGGAATCTGCGCCGCGATGCTGCCAGTGGCCTGAAACAGCACCAGGTGTTCAGCCGCGACACGAATGCCGACCTCTGAACCCACCTGATGATCGGCATGGCTCGGGAAAATCGATTCCAGCTGCGCTCCGGTCGGTAACTGCAAGCGATACAAGGTGGACGCACCCTGGAAAGACTTGCCGACAATCCGGACCTTCAACGTGCTGTCCGGTGCATAAACGATATCGTCCGGACGCAGCAATACATCCACTGCACCGCCAACCGGCCAGGTGTAGGCACGATTACCGCGTAACTCACCCAGTTCGGTCTGCACTGATTCGGGGCTGCTCAGCTGACCGCGAATGAAATAACCCTGGCCGATGAAACTGGCCACATAGGGCGTCAGCGGTTCGTGATACAGGTTGTAGGGCGTATCCCACTGCTCCAGGCGACCTTCCTTGAAAACCCCCACATGATCACTCACCGCGAAGGCCTCTTCCTGGTCGTGGGTCACCAGAATCGCGCTGGTACCACGGGCCTTGAGGATATCGCGCACCTCATGGCTGAGCTTGCGTCGCAGCTCGCCATCAAGGTTGGAAAAGGGTTCGTCGAGCAGCAGCAATTGCGGTTCCGGCGCCAGGGCACGGGCCAGTGCGACACGCTGCTGTTGACCACCGGACAGCTCATGCGGGAAGCGCTTGCCGAGGTTTTTCAGGTTGACCAGTTCCAGCAACTCTTCGGTGACGCGATCCTTTTGCGGGTGCTTGCGGATCCCGAAGGCGATGTTCTCGGCCACGCTCAAATGCGGAAACAGTGCGTAGTCCTGGAACACCATGCCGATCCGGCGTTTCTCCGGGGCGAGGGTGAAGCCGGCGCGGGAGATCGTCTCGCCCGCCAACTGGATTTCACCTTCGTGTACCGGTTCGAAACCGGCAATGGCCCGTAGCGTTGTGGTTTTACCGCAACCCGAAGAGCCCAGCAGGCAACCGATGTCGCCGGCATTCAAATGCAGGTTGAGGTTCTGCACGACGCGCTGGTCTTGATAGCCGCAGGCGAGGTTGCGCAGGTTCAGCAGTAATGGATGGCTCATGCGTGGTGGTACGCCGGCTCGACGAGAAACTCGAGCAGGGCCTTTTGTGCGTGAAGACGGTTTTCGGCTTGATCCCACGCGACGGAGCGCTGGTCATCGAGCAGGTCGACGCTGATCTCTTCGCCACGGTGGGCCGGCAGGCAGTGCATGAACAGCACGTCCGGGGCGGCCAGGTCGAGCAGGGCACGGTTGACCTGGAACGGCGCGAACAGCTTCAGGCGTTTGGCGGTTTCCTCTTCCTGGCCCATGGAGGTCCAGACGTCGGTGCTGACCAGGTGGGCGCCGCGTACGGCATCCTTCGGATCGCGGACGATGGTGACCCGATCGCCGGCCTTGGCCACGAACTCAGGGTTGGGTTCAAAGCCTTCCGGGCACGCGATGCGCAACTGGAAGTCGAACTGGATCGCCGCTTCTATATAGCTGTTGCACATGTTGTTGCCGTCGCCGATCCAGGCCACGGTTTTGCCCTGGATCGAACCGCGGTGTTCGAGGAACGTCTGCATGTCGGCCAGCAACTGGCATGGGTGCAGGTCATCGGACAGGCCGTTGATCACCGGCACGCGGGAGTTGGCGGCGAATTCGGTCAGGGTGCTGTGGGCAAAGGTACGGATCATCACGGCGTCGAGCATGCTCGACATGACGATCGCGCAGTCGCCGATCGGCTCGCCACGGCCCAGTTGGGTGTCGCGCGGCGACAGGAAGATCGCCTGGCCACCGAGCTGGATCATGCCGGCTTCGAACGAAATACGGGTGCGGGTCGAGGACTTCTCGAAAATCATCCCGAGCACGCGGTTTTTCAGAGGCTCGAACAGTACGCCGCGGTTACGCAGGTCTTTGAGCTCAACGCCTCGACGGATCACGCTGACCAGCTCTTCGGGCGTGCAATCCATCAGGGAGAGAAAGTGCCTTGCGCTCATCATTGACTACCTTTTTGCAACAGACCGCAGATACTCAAAGCCTTGTTTAACTGAAAAACGGGCGAGACCTGCGGCGTAAGCCGCACGGGGCGACGAAATAGGGGAAGGCGCGATCTTATAATTAAATGTCGCGTCTTACCAATAGGGCTACGGTTTTTAGGGGATTTCAGAGGGGCTACGGGATGACCGCAGTAGCGCTTATGAAGCCTGTTTCCTGACAGCAGCCCGTCATTTGTACACTGGGGTCGCGGGGCTTTGCAATCAAACGGGGCGGGGAAGGCGTAGCAACGGTCGGTTTCTGACCTGTCATTCGAAACATTTGTACTCAGGATTGAGGGATGTGTCTGGTCTGAAACATTTGCTAATGCAAAGTGGCGGGTTATAACTAACGCACGAACGACGCAGGAAGCCTTCGGAATGGAATCGAAAGAACGACAGTTAATGGAATTACTCGGCCTCACGGCTCGCTCGCTGACCCACCTCACCGCGTCCATGACCTCGATGTCCTTCGAGTTGATGCGCAGTGAAGACGAAGTCACCAAGGCGGCCGGCCGGCGGATGATCGACCGCATGGCAACCATCAGCACCGGGCTCGACGAGCACTGGCGGCTGATCGGTGAGCTCACCGGTGTTCATGTCGCTCAAGAGCAGGTCGAAACCATCCAGGAGATCCAGTTGCAGGCGCCGCCGAGGCTGCCGCCGAACTGATCCCCAGCGGTCATCGGCTGGCCTGATAGCCGCCGATTCACAAGACGAACGTCGCTGGCGCAGCAGTGGATCAGGCGCCATAGTTTTGTTCCCGCGGCCGATATTGCCCGCCCAGAACAAGACAGAGACTGGCCATGACCAAGACTCTCCATCACCGTGCGTGCCACCTGTGTGAAGCCATCTGCGGCCTGACCATCGAAACCACCGAGGTCCAAGGCTCGGTGCAGATCACTTCGATCAAGGGTGACGCTCAGGATACATTCAGCCGCGGGCACATCTGCCCCAAGGCCGTCGCCCTGCAAGATATTCAGAACGATCCGGATCGTTTGCGTCAGCCGATGCTACGTGTCGGCAGTGAATGGCAACCCATCGAGTGGGAAGACGCCTTCAACCTTGTAGCCGAACGTCTGGCGGCGATTCAGGAGCGTCACGGACAGAACGCGGTGGCGGTCTATCAAGGCAACCCCAGCGTGCACAACTATGGGTTGATGACCCACAGCAATTACTTTCTCGGCCTGTTGAAAACCCGCAACCGGTTTTCCGCGACCTCAGTCGACCAGTTGCCCCATCACCTGACCAGTCATTTGATGTACGGCCACGGTTTGCTGTTGCCGATCCCGGACATCGATCACACCGATTTCATGCTGATCCTCGGCGGCAATCCGCTGGCCTCCAACGGCAGCATCATGACCGTGCCGGATGTGGAGAAGCGCTTGAAGGCCATTCAGGCCCGCGGCGGCAAAGTGGTGGTGGTCGATCCGCGCCGCAGCGAAACCGCGGCGATTGCCGACCAGCATCTGTTCGTGCGCCCCGGTGGCGATGCGGCGTTGTTGTTCGGGCTGCTCAACACCTTGTTCGCTGAAGGCCTGACCCGAGACAGTCATTTGCCGGTGGACGGTCTAAATGAGGTGCGAGAGGCGGTCGCGAATTTCACCGCCGAGGCCATGAGCCCACTATGCGCGGTGCCCGCCGAACAGATCCGCCAACTGGCGCGGGACTTTGCGGCGGCGCCGACAGCGGTCTGTTACGGTCGTATGGGTGTCTCGACCCAGGTGTTCGGCACCTTGTGTCATTGGGTTGTGCAGTTGATCAACCTGCTCACCGGTAATCTCGATCGCGTCGGAGGGGCGTTGTGCACCGAACCTGCGGTGGACCTGGTGGCGTCCACCTCGGGCGGGCATTTCAATCTGTGGCAGAGCCGGGTGTCCGGGCGTCCCGAATACGGTGGAGAACTGCCGGTGTCGGCACTGGCCGAAGAGATGCTCACTGAAGGAGAAGGGCAGGTCCGCGCGCTGATTACCGTGGCGGGCAATCCGGTGCTGTCGACGCCCAATGGCCGGCAACTGGAACAGGCTCTGGACGGTTTGGAGTTCATGGTCAGCATCGACCTGTACATCAATGAAACCACGCGTTATGCCGACCTGATTCTGCCGTCCACATCGGCCCTGGAAAACGATCACTACGACACCACATTCAACATGTTTGCGGTGCGTAACGTCAGTCGGTTCAATCGCGCGATCCTGGCCAAGCCCGAAGGCGCATTGCATGACTGGGAGATTTTCGTGGGACTGGCCAAGGCCTTTGCTGCGAAGACTGGCAAGGAACTGAAACCGACGATCCCGCCAGCGCAGATGATCGACCGTGGCTTGCGGATGGGGTTGTATGGCGATGCTTCGGAACAGAAGTTGTCGCTGGCGACCTTGTTCGATCACCCGCATGGTGTCGATCTCGGGGCGCTGAAATCCAACCTGACGCCACGCCTGAAAACCGCCAATCAGCGCGTCCAGGCTGCGCCACCAGCGATCCTTGCCGACCTGGCACGCTTTGCAGCCTTGCAAGCACCAGCGGCCGATGAGCTGCTGATGATTGGCCGCCGTCATGTGCGTAGCAACAATTCGTGGATGCACAACTATCACCGCCTGGTGAAGGGCAAGCCGCGCCATCAATTGCTGATGCACCCGGATGACCTGGCCAGCCGTGGGCTCAACGACGGGCAGCGAGTGCGGGTCAGTTCGCGGGTCGGTGTGATTGAAGTTGAAGTGCTCGGCAGTCTGGATATGATGAAAGGCGTGGTCAGCCTTCCGCACGGTTGGGGCCATGCGCGGCCGGGTGTGCAGATGACCATTGCCAGTTGTCAGCCGGGCTCCAGCGCCAATGACTTGACCGACGAGTGTCAGCTCGATGAGTTGTCGGGCAATGCGGCATTGAACGGTGTGCCAGTGACCGTGGTGGCGGCTTGATCAAGTCTGTCGGGGAGACCGAGCAGGGTGCTCGGGTTTCCGTTACAATGCGCCACCGTGCCGACCCCTGAGTCGGAAAGTTCAGCCGAGGTGCTCCATGGATATCATCGAAACGATTAAAGAGCAGATTGCTAACAACACCATTCTGCTTTACATGAAAGGCTCGCCGAATGCCCCGCAGTGCGGCTTCTCCGCGAAAGCCGCGCAGGCCGTGATGGCGTGTGGTGAAAAATTTGCTTACGTGGACATCCTGCAGAACCCGGAAATCCGCGCCAACCTGCCAAAATACGCCAACTGGCCAACCTTCCCGCAACTGTGGGTTGGCGGTGAGCTGGTCGGCGGTAGCGACATCATGACCGAGATGGCTGCAGACGGTTCGCTGCAAACCACCATCAAAGCTGCTGTCGAAGCTGCTGCTGCCAACAAGTCCGAGGCCTAAAACGATTGGCTCCTCCCGTAGGAGCTGTCGAGTGCAACGAGGCTGCGATCTTTTGATCTTCAGCAACTAAAAAGCCCCGTCTCTTTAAAGAGAGCGGGGCTTTTTAATGTCTCGAGTTTAGCGGGCGCTAACTTACTCTTCGCCCATCTGCGATTGCAGGTAGTTCTCAAGACCGACTTTATCGATCAGACCCAGTTGGGTTTCCAGCCAGTCGATATGTTCTTCTTCGGATTCAAGAATATCTTCAAGCAGTTCACGGCTACCAAAGTCGCCAACGGTTTCGCAATGAGCGATAGCCACTTTGAGATCCGCATGACCGGTGCGTTCGATACGCAGGTCGCACTCAAGCATTTCCTTGGTGTGTTCGCCGATCTGCAGCTTGCCCAGGTCCTGGACGTTCGGCAGGCCTTCAAGGAACAGAATGCGCTTGATCAGTTTGTCCGCGTGTTTCATCTCGTCGATGGATTCGTGGTATTCGTGCTTACCGAGCTTGTTCAGGCCCCAATCTTCGTACATGCGTGCATGCAGGAAGTATTGATTGATCGCGACCAGCTCATTGGCAAGGATCTTGTTGAGATGCTGGATGACTGTAACGTCGCCTTTCATGATGGGGTCCTGCCCTAAGTAGCTGTCTATAAGGCAGAGTTTGAGCCGCGTAATTAAGGGTGTCAAACCTAAGTTATTGAAACTTAAGTGAAAATTAATCGGAATAAGAATGTTTGTGTTCCGCGTCTAGAGCGTAAGCGATTGATTTTCAGACATAAAAAAACCGGACATCAAGTCCGGTTCTTTGAAATACGTTATTTACGCGGCAGTAAATTCTACAGGGTAGGGAATCGCGGCCTGGGCCGATTGCAATTTGGTCAGGGTTTCGCGGACCACTTCCTTGGCAAGGCAGGCACATTTGCCGCATTGGCTGGCTACGCCGGTGGCCTGACGGACTTCCTTATAGCTGCAGCAACCTTCATAGATCGCTTCGCGGATTTGACCGTCGGTGACGCCAGTGCAGAGGCAAACATACATAAGTGAAAACCGTCGCTGGTTGTGACTCAATTGCGATGGATCTTAATGTTAACGAGAATGATTGTCAAAGTGGTTTCTGAAAGCTTTGATCAGGGCTGACGAACGGTTTCCTCTCCGCATCGATCACGAGGAAAACCCGTCGACTGCATTTCCCCTGACAAAAAAACCGTTAAGGACAGGGCAAAAACGCAGTGTATGATGGCCGGTCCTTATGAAGCGGGTTCGTGTCACAGGGCTGTCGCCTGAAGGTGGCAGGCTGGCGCAAACCCGGAACTTCACGTTTTTACACCAGGAGATATCCAATGAGCGTACTCGTAGGCAAACAAGCCCCAGACTTCACCGTACCGGCCGTACTCGGCAATGGCGAAATCGTAGACAGCTTCACCCTGTCGTCGGCCATCAAAGGCAAATACGGCCTGGTGTTCTTCTACCCACTGGACTTCACCTTCGTTTGCCCGTCCGAGCTGATCGCTCTGGACAACCGCATGTCTGACTTCAAGGCACGCAACGTTGAAGTGATCGCCGTTTCGATCGACTCGCACTTCACCCACAACGCCTGGCGCAACACCCCGGTCAACAATGGTGGTATCGGCGAAGTTCGTTACACCATGGCTGCCGACCTGAAGCACGAAATCGCCAAGGCCTACGACGTTGAGTCCGAAGGTGGCGTGGCTTTCCGTGGCGCGTTCCTGATCGACGACAAGGGCGTTGTTCGTTCGCAGATCATCAACGACCTGCCGCTGGGCCGTAACATTGAAGAGCTGATCCGTCTGGTCGACGCTCTGCAATTCCACGAAGAGCACGGCGAAGTTTGCCCTGCCAACTGGAAAAAAGGCGACAAAGGCATGACCGCTTCGACCGAAGGCGTCGCGGCTTACCTGACCGAGAACGCTGCTGCGCTGTAAGGCACGTTTGAGGCATAAAAAAACCGGCCGTTGAGGCCGGTTTTTTTATGGGCGGGGTAAACCTGACGACGGCTCAGTCGTTGTAGTCTTCCCAGCCGCCCATTTGTTTCCAGCGATTGACGATGCCGCAGAACAGCTCGGCCGTCTTCTCGGTGTCGTAGCGAGCCGAGTGGGCCTCACGACCGTCGAAGTCGATGTCGGCTGCCGAACAGGCCTTGGCCAGTACGGTTTGGCCGTAAGCCAGACCGGCCAGGGTCGCGGTATCGAAGCTCGAGAACGGATGAAACGGGTTACGCTTCATGTCCAGGCGTGCGACAGCGGCGTTGAGGAAACCCAGATCGAAGCTGCTGTTGTGCCCGACCAGAATCGCCCGTTTGCAGCCATTGGCTTTCAGTGCCTTGCGGATGCCGCGGAAGATGTCGGTCAGCGCTGCTTCTTCACTCACTGCCATGCGCAGCGGGTGATCGAGTTTGATCCCGGTAAATTCCAGAGCGGCCGCTTCGATGTTCGCGCCTTCAAAAGGCTCTACGCGAAAGAAGTAGGTGTGGTCGGGGTACACAAACCCTTTTTCGTCCATGCCAATGGTGGTGGCGGCAATTTCCAGCAAGGCGTCAGTGGCAGAGTTGAAACCACCGGTTTCAACGTCGACAACGACTGGCAGGTATCCACGGAAGCGCTCAGCCATCGGGTGGCGCGAACCACCTCCGCCGCCTTGACCGTCCTGTTCGTCGTCGAAATGGTCTTCACTCACGCGTGTTCCTCCAGCAGGCGCCAGCGCAGTTTTTCACCGGCGCGCAGCGGGATTACGGTCAGCTCGCCAAATGGCAGGCTGGTTGGGGCGGTCCACTCTTCGCGGACCAGGGTGATGCGATCGGTGTTCACTGGCAGGCCGTAGAAACGCGGGCCGTTCAGGCTGGCGAAGGCTTCGAGTTTGTCCAGCGCGTTGCGCTGTTCGAAGGCTTCGGCATACATCTCGATCGCTGCATAAGCGGTGTAGCAACCGGCACAGCCGCAAGCGGCTTCTTTGGCGTGCTGGGCATGAGGCGCCGAGTCGGTGCCGAGGAAGAACTTGTCGCTGCCGCTGGTGGCGGCATCGAGCAGGGCTTCCTGATGGGTGTTGCGCTTCAGGATCGGCAGGCAATAGAAGTGCGGCCGAATCCCGCCCACCAGCATGTGGTTGCGGTTGTACAGCAGGTGATGCGCGGTGATGGTCGCGCCAACATTGGCCGAAGCCTCGTTGACGAACTGCACGGCGTCGGCGGTAGTGATGTGCTCGAACACCACTTTGAGGCTCGGGAAGCGCTCGACCACACGACGCATGTGCTCATCGATGAAGATTTTTTCGCGATCGAACACGTCGACATCGCCACGGGTGACTTCACCGTGAACCAGCAAGGGCATCCCGACTTCGGCCATTGCCTCAAGTGCAGGGAAAATCTTATCGATGCTGGTGACACCAGAGTCCGAGTTGGTGGTCGCGCCGGCCGGGTACAGCTTGGCGGCGTGAATGAAGCCGCTGGCCTTGGCCTCGCGAATTTCTTCGGGCTGGGTGCGGTCGGTCAGGTACAGCACCATCAACGGTTCGAAGCGGCTGCCAGCCGGGCGTGCAGCGAGAATCCGCTGGCGATAGCCGTCGGCTTCAGCGGTGTTACGCACCGGAGGTACCAGGTTGGGCATGATGATGGCGCGACCAAAGGTGCGCGCGACATCCGCGACTGTATTGGGCAACACAGCACCATCGCGAAGATGAATATGCCAGTCGTCGGGACGCAGCAGGGTCAGGCGGTCGGACATGAGGGGATTCCAGGCGGGTCAAACTGAGGGGAATGCTACCGGAAAAGACTCTTCCAGGCACTCGCTATCAAGTTTTGCAGGAAGCTTCCGATATCCAACAGGTATGCCGTAAACATCTGTGTGTCGGTCTTTTTGTTGTAGAAGCCAGTGGAGCCTCCCGTGCGCCAGCGTTATTTAGCCTTGCTCAGCGTGTTTGCCAGCCTTCCTGCGATGGCGCTCACTTTCCAGACCCGTCTGGAGAGCATCGAGTGGACGGTCGAAGGTGACAAGTTCGAATGTCGCCTGACTCAGCCGATCACCGATTTTGGTTCGGGCGAATTCGTGCGACGCGCTGGCGAGCAAGCGACGTTTCGTCTGAAGGCCTATAACTCGATGATCGGCGGCGGATCGGCCACCTTGCTGGCGGCCGCTGCACCCTGGCAGCCGGGGCGTGGCGACATCAACCTCGGTTCTGTGCGAATCGGCAGCGGCAATGTGTTGTTCAACAGTTCGCAAGTTCAGGCTGGCCGCTTGATCAGTGGCCTGATGGATGGCCGCAGTCCGGTCGTTCGACAATACTCGGGCGATGGCCGGGTATCGGAAGTGCGTCTGTTGCCAGTCAAGTTCAGCAAGGCATTTAACGACTATCAGGGCTGCGTGGCGAAGCTGCTGCCGAAGAATTTCGAGCAGGTTAAGCAATCGCAGATCGGCTTCCCTGGCGAAGGCATCGATCTCGACGCGCAGGCCAAGGCGCAATTACAAGTGATGCTGGAGTTCATGAAGGCCGACCCGACGGTCAACCACATTGAACTCGATGGCCATTCTGACAACGGCGGCAACCGCCTGACGAACCGTGATCTGTCGCGGCGTCGGGCCCTGGCAGTCATGGAGTTCTTCAAGGCCAATGGCGTTCAGGAATCGCAGATTACTGTGCGCTTTCACGGCGAGCGTTATCCGTTGGCGCCCAATACCAATTCCGCCAACCGGGCGAAGAATCGTCGGGTCAATGTGCACCTCGCGCGTGTTGCGCCCACCGAAAAGCCGGCCCCTCAGGCCACTGCATCGGCGAGCGCCGCATCGACCTCCTGAACCCGCTGTAATCGTCGCTCACTCGACATAATCTGTCGCTTCGTCGTCATAAGCTGTCGCGCCTCTGTAAATTATCCTGCATGACCGGTAGACTTGACGGCTTTCCGTAGAACCCCGTGGAGTGATGGCATGGCGGACGTAAACAAGGTCGTTCTGGCGTATTCCGGCGGCCTGGACACTTCGGTGATCCTCAAGTGGCTGCAGGATACTTATAACTGTGAAGTCGTGACCTTCACCGCTGACCTGGGTCAGGGCGAAGAGGTCGAACCTGCACGCGCCAAGGCACAGGCCATGGGCGTGAAAGAGATCTACATCGACGACTTGCGCGAAGAGTTCGTGCGCGATTTCGTTTTCCCGATGTTCCGCGCCAACACCGTTTACGAAGGCGAGTACCTGCTGGGTACTTCCATCGCTCGTCCGTTGATCGCCAAACGCCTGATCGAAATCGCCAACGAAACCGGCGCTGACGCCATTTCCCACGGTGCCACCGGCAAGGGCAACGACCAGGTTCGTTTCGAACTGGGCGCCTACGCCTTGAAGCCAGGCGTAAAAGTGATTGCTCCGTGGCGCGAATGGGACCTGCTCTCCCGTGAAAAGCTGATGGATTATGCTGAAAAGCACAACATCCCGATCGAGCGTCACGGCAAGAAGAAATCCCCGTACTCGATGGATGCCAACCTGCTGCACATCTCCTATGAAGGCGGCGTGCTGGAAGACACCTGGACCGAGCACGAAGAAGACATGTGGAAATGGACCGTCTCCCCGGAGAAGGCTCCAGATAAAGCGCAATACCTGGAACTGACCTACCGCAACGGCGACATCGTTGCACTGGACGGCGTCGAAATGACCCCGGCTACCGTGCTGGCGACCCTGAACCGTATCGGTGGCGAACACGGTATCGGCCGTCTCGACATCGTCGAGAACCGTTACGTGGGCATGAAGTCCCGTGGCTGCTACGAAACCCCAGGCGGCACCATCATGCTGCGCGCCCACCGTGCGATCGAATCGATCACCCTGGACCGCGAAGTAGCTCACCTCAAAGACGAGCTGATGCCTAAATACGCCAGCCTGATCTACACCGGTTACTGGTGGAGCCCTGAGCGTCTGATGCTGCAACAGATGATCGACGCGTCCCAGGCCCACGTGAACGGCGTTGTGCGCCTGAAGCTGTACAAGGGCAACGTGATCGTCACCGGTCGCAAGTCCGACGAATCGTTGTTCGATGCCAACATCGCGACCTTCGAAGAAGATGGCGGCGCCTACAACCAGGCCGACGCGGCGGGCTTCATCAAGCTCAACGCGTTGCGCATGCGTATTGCGGCGAACAAAGGCCGGAAGCTTTTCTGAGATTTTTGAAGCCGTAGTGGAACGACCGTAGTGGAACGAGAGTTGTGGCCTTGTCGGTGACAAGGCCACAATTTTCAGAATAGGGGGGAGTTTTCCTGCCGGACATCGTGTTATCAGCGCTCTTTTTGTATCTGTAATACCTTCCTTCTGTTTCCTCTCTCTGAATGCTCTTCAAGCGTTACCTGCTGTGTGTCAGGTAAAAAGAGTGATCAAGAATCGTCAGACCGTGTGAATTCAAATTGTAAGCAATGCAAAGCGTTGGGCCGCTGCGTTTCTTTGCCTGTTTTGATTGCTTGCTTGCGCTTTCCTTCAGTAATGCCTCCGAATCGGTACAGGTGAGAAATACGATCACTTGTGCAGGGCTTCCCTGTGGGTGCCGGTTTTTTTCAATCCAGGCACCGAATTCCATTTTCTTGTTTAGCCACCGCGCATCGACGATGTGCAGGTTTTTTAGCGGCTCGGCCAGGCAAACGTGCTGTAGAGCCGAGAGGCCCGTCTGAATACCGATCCGGACGGGAGGGTCCTTCAGGTTATCGGGCCGCTGACCGCGTTCAGCGTTGTCCATCACTTTTATAAAATGCTTTCCCTTGCCGAAATCGGATGGCGCGTACAGCGACCGGTAGTTGAAGTTGAGTGTGGCAAAGAAAAGGAAAAGCAAATAAAAAGGGAAACTGATCAGGAACCAGACATAGAGCTCCCGCTCCTTATTGTCGAGAAAGGGCAGTGAGACGGCGGCTGATGTTTCAGAAATAGCGGCAAATATTGCAATAACTGTCATGGGGTTGATGATTTTTTTCTTTGATTTGGTCATGTTTTTTGCTCATTGGAATATTGTCTTTTCTCGGTTGATTGGTTTTTTTGGTTTTAATTTTAATAACGAAGTGGTCGGTGTTTATATTGGTGCAGCACTCCTTTTAAGTCTTGGATTTCGAAGGTTTGATAGTAACGGTATTGAACGTGCGGCGGGTACCTCTGTTGTTGGGTTTTAGGCGGTGTTGGGTTGAGTTTGTTGTTGAAGTGTTGCCTGGTGTGATTTTTTGTTACATTCTTGAAATTCGGTGTTTGTGGTATGGGGTTTAAAGTGGTAAATATCAGTTACTTTTAAGGGTAGCTCAATAGTCGGTATTCGTTGGATCGTCTTGCGACGAACCCTGTTATTTGGTTTTCTGGTTGTAAACAGAAACAAAAAAACTGCGAATAATCGAAATGTTTTCAGGTTGATAAAATTTTTAACCCCACGGTATTTTTGGGGATTTTGTAAGACTATTCTTTAATGTTTGTAGGGAATGTCTCTCGGTGTGGGTGGCCGAGGGGGGCGGCATGCCATGGGTGAAACGACTAGGCTATCGTGCGGGCTCTAAAAATTCGAACAGCGAAAATTGGACTTGCCCATGAATAAAGTGCTGATCGTGGATGATCACCCCGTCATTCGTCTTGCGGTACGTATGCTAATGGAGCGTCACGGCTACGAAGTTATTGCAGAGACAGATAATGGCGTGGATGCGTTGCAACTTGCCCGTGAGCATATGCCGGATATTGTTATCCTGGATATTGGAATACCAAAACTTGATGGGCTGGAAGTCATTGCGCGTCTGACATCGACAGCAATGCCCATGAAAGTACTGATACTAACTTCCCAGGCGCCCGGGCATTTCTCTATGCGTTGCATGCAATCGGGTGCTGCAGGGTATGTCTGCAAACAACAGGATCTCACTGAGTTGCTCAGTGCAATAAAGGCAGTATTGTCAGGCTACAGTTACTTTCCGAATCAAGCCTTGCATACCGTACGTTCCAGTTTGGGGAACGCCAGTGAAGCCGATATGGTGGATCGACTGTCGGGACGGGAAATGATGGTCTTGCAACAATTGGCCCGAGGAAAGACCAACAAGGAGATCGCCGACGGAATGTTCCTCAGCAATAAAACTGTCAGTACTTACAAGACTCGTCTGTTGTTGAAACTCAATGCCCGCTCCCTGGTCGACCTGATCGAATTGGCTCAACGCAATGGTCTGGTGTGACTGCCCAAGCGTTTGACGAGGCGCGATGAGCGGGGGGGGATCAGGGGTCGGCACTTAGTAAAAAGCCTCCGTTTCGGGAGGCTTTTAGGTGTCATAGGTCAAAATCGTAATCGGCCAATTGCTTTTGCAGTCGGCGCTCCTCCAGCAGATTGTCGATGGTACGGCGTTTGCTCAGGTTGGTCTTCGCCACTTCAACCACCGGTTCAGCATCATCAGCCTCAACAGGGGTGAAGTCGTCTTCTACATCCAATTGCTCTTTGCCAGTGCTCATAGTGTTACTCCAGGCTAAGGCTGCCTTTGGCGCTCCTTATATCGATAATCTCCCGGCGGGTAAAAAAGATTTTTTCAATCGA
Source organism: Pseudomonas sp. LBUM1666 (assembly GCF_059695775.1). NCBI lineage: Bacteria > Pseudomonadati > Pseudomonadota > Gammaproteobacteria > Pseudomonadales > Pseudomonadaceae > Pseudomonas > Pseudomonas sp. LBUM1666. The sequence continues at coordinate 1,243,990 of NZ_CP166789.1, forward strand.
TAAATCAAAAAACCTAATAGCGCCTCAATCGTCCGAAGTCTTTTGCTTGTATTCGCACAAGTCTTCGATCCGGCAACTGCCGCAGCGAGGCTTACGGGCCAGGCAAACGTAGCGTCCGTGGAGGATCAGCCAGTGATGGGAATCCAGCAGATATTCCTTCGGCACGAACTTCATCAGTTTTTGCTCAACCTCGACCACATTTTTGCCTGGAGCAATGCCGGTACGGTTGCTGACCCGAAAAATATGCGTATCCACGGCCATGGTCAGCTGACGGAATGCGGTATTGAGCACTACGTTGGCGGTCTTGCGGCCGACGCCGGGTAACGCTTCCAGTTCTTCACGGGTTTGCGGCACTTCACCTCCATGACGTTCCATCAGTAAGCGACAGGTCTCGATCACGTTTTTCGCTTTGCTGTTGAACAGGCCGATGGTCTTGATGTATTCCGACAAACCTTCGACACCCAAGGCATAAATCGCCACCGGTGTATTGGCCACCGGGTAGAGCTTGGCGGTGGCCTTGTTGACGCCGACATCGGTCGACTGCGCCGAGAGAATCACGGATATCAGCAATTCGAACGGGGAGGAATAGGCCAGTTCGGTCTTCGGTTCCGGGTTGTCTTCGTGAAATCGGCGGAAAATTTCCAGTCTTTTTGCGGCATTCATGGGCAGTGCGTTTCCTCGAAGGCGGTCAGTGTTGGGGCGTCGAGCGGGTCCAGGCCTGATGTGCGGCGATCAGCAGTCCCAGCAGTATGAATCCGCCAGGGGCCAGGGTGGCCAGGTGCAAGCCACCGTCGGCGGTCAGTAACCAGCCTTGCCAGTCGGCTTGCGCAGTGCCAGTCAGCCATGGCAGATGGCTGCCAAATGTTCCGTTGCCGATGAATTCGCGCAGCACGCCTAGGCCCGCCATCAACGCGCCGAACAGGCCACACAGGCGCAGGCGATCACGCCAGGCGCTCTGGAAAAAACCGGTGTGTTCCAGCACAACGCATTGCAAGGCAATCAATCCTGCATAGAACCCTAGATGTTGGTGCCATTGCAGCGACCAGACTTGCGCGGCGAGTTCCGCGCAGCTGGTCAGTGTGGCCGCCAGCAGGACACTGGCAAGCAAGCGTGTCGCAGGGACAAGTCGGGACCGCAAGGCGCCCATGCTCATTCCAAAGGCACTGATCACCACGATGAACATCAGCCACAAGCCCAGAGCGGACACCAATGAATCCGTGGCACCGATCAGTGGTGCAAGCATCAGTGAATTCTGCAGCGTCGATGACTTATTCATGAGCGCTGCTCCCGATCAACTGTTGCTGATGTTCGTCGAAATAGCGCAACGCGTCATGGATGGCGTTGATGACCGCTCTCGAAGTAATGGTTGCCCCCGCCATTTGATCGAATTGCCCCTGATCCTTTTTCAAGGCCCAGCCATTGTCGGCAGGTTCGGTTCGGGACTTTCCGGAAAAAGCTTGAAGCCAGGCATTGGGCCAGTCGGCGAGTCGACCGCCCAGCCCCGGAGTTTCCGATTGCTTGAGCGTTTTTACGCCCAGCACCTTGCCGTTTGCGCCGATGGCGATCAGCAATTCGATGGAACCCTCGTAACCCAGGGTTTGGCTGCGCAGCAACACGGCGCTAGTCTGGCCGGACTTGGTTGCCAGGTAGCCACCTAGCAGCGTGCTGTTGGCCAACCCAGTGTTTTCCAGGATGAGCGGCTGTTCCAGCGGCTGATTGTCGTAGCTTTCAGCAGGGAGTAGGTCCAGCAGGTTACGACTGTCGATCAGGCGCTGTTCGGCCGCAATGCGCGGCGCGCTGGTGTGCTGCACGAGGTAAGTCGCACCAATCCCCAGGGCTGCCAACAACACCAGGATCACAACGCTCGACGCTTGGCTCATGGCGCACCCCGTTCCAGTCTGGAGGCGGCAAACCGCTCCAGCGCCGGCACACAGAGGTTCATCAACAGCACGGCAAAGGCTACGCCGTCCGGATAACCACCCCAGGTACGAATCAGGTACGTCAGCAGCCCGACGCCCGCGCCGAACAGCAGTCGCGCGCCGGGGCTTTTTGCGCCGGACACCGGTTCCGTGACGATGAAGAATGCACCCAGCATGCTCGCGCCAGTGAGCAGATGAAACAGCGGCGAACCATGGGAGTCGGAGCCCGAGCCGTTCCAGCACAGCAGGCTGATGATGAACAGGCTGGCGAGCATGCCGACCGGCGCATGCCAGCTAAACACCCGTCTTTGCAGCAGAAACGCGCCGCCCGCCAGAAAGGCCAGGTTGACCCATTCCATGCCTCGGCCACCGAAATGACCGAACGCTGGGTTAGCGGTAAACAGTTCATCCATGGTTAGGCTTTTGTTAATCCGCAGGCTGTCCAGCGCCGTGGCCTGGACCCAGGCATCTGGCGTCTGGCTGAGACTGAAGCCGAACACCTGCTGCAAACCGCCGATCAGATCCAGCCCATGGGATGACGGCCAGTGGGTCATCTGTTGGGGAAAGGTCACCAGCACCAGGGCGAAGCCCAGCATTGCCGGGTTGAACGGGTTCTTGCTAACGCCGCCATACAGGTGTTTGCCGAACACGATCGCGGACGCCGCGGCACAGACCGTCAGCCACCACGGGCAATAAGGCGGCAAGGCCAGCGCCAACAGCGTCGCGCTGACCAGCGCACTGCCGTCGCTCAAGGTCGGCTTGAGCGCAAGCTTGCGCAAGCGCAACACGGTCGCTTCAACGGCCAGTGCGGTAACACCCGTCAGAATCAGGTTGATCAACACGCCCCAGCCATACAGCCAGAAAAACACCAGCATTCCCGGCACGGTGGCCAGCAATACCAGCTTCATGGCCTGCTGAAGGCGCTCGTCGACCGATTCAAGGGGCGGCATAGGCATCCACCTGACGCTCGGCTTCATTCACCGCGAGTTCCAGGGCTTGGATCTGCTCAGTCGGCGCTTCGCTGGTTTGGGCTTTCTTGAGTTCGGCGCGGCGCATGGCCAACTGGATCTTTGCCCGATTCAGCTGCGCATTTTTCGCCGGAGCGACGGGCGTCGGGGCGGGCGGTGCAGTGCTTTCCAGTTTCGCCAAAGCCTGTTCGGCAACCTCGAACTGCTGTTGCAAGACGATCAGTTGCGACTGCTGTTCGAAGGTCGGCGGATGCCCGAACGCCTTGAGTGACTTGTTCAGTTGCGCCCGACTCATCGCCAGATCGATCTTGGCCTTTTTCAGCGCGGCATCCGCGTTCGCTGCCTTCTGTGCGCGGACTCGCTCAAGAGCGGCCTGAACCGGATCGAGCGTCGCTACCTCACTGTGCTGGACGGCGCGCTGGGCTCGGGCCTGACGTTCGGCGATTTTCTGTACTTCTTCGCGATGCAGGCGAGCGTTGCGCTGTTCAAATCGGCGTCGCGCGTGATTGCGCTTGGCCGTCCGGGCACGTTGTTCTTCAAGGCTGAACGCCAGGCCGCCGACAATCGGCAGCACCGTGGCCAGCGGCAATGGCCGCATTTCGATGCAATCCACCGGGCAGGGCGCTACGCACAGGTCGCAACCGGTGCATTCATCGACGATCACCGTGTGCATCAATTTCGCCGCGCCGACAATGGCATCCACCGGGCAGGCCTGGATGCACTTGGTGCAACCAATACACTCCGCTTCACGAATATAGGCGATCTGCGCCGGGGCAGTACCGCGACTGACGTCCAGTTCCAGCACCGGCACTTTCAACAGCTCGGCCAGGGCGGCGATGGTCTCGCTGCCGCCCGGCGGACATTTGTTGATCGGTTCGCCGCTGGCAATGCCTTCGGCGTACGGTTTGCATCCGGGGTGGCCGCACTTGCCGCATTGGGTCTGCGGCAACAGGGCGTCGATGCGTTGAATCAGACTCATGTTTTGATCAGTCCGCTGAATCCGAGAAAGGCCACTGCAATCAGTCCAGCGCCGATCAGGTCGATGGGCAGGCCGCGAAAGGGCAGGGGGATATCATTTTCGAGTGTGCGTTGGCGCAAGTCGCTGAACAGGCTCAGTACCAGCCAGAAACCCAGCCCGGCACCCAGGCTCAGGGCCAGGGCGTGGAAGAAGCCTTTGTCGTCCTGAGCGTTGAGCAGCGTCAGGCCGAGTACGCCAGCATTGCCCAACAGCAGGGGCCAGAGGCCAATGAACGCAAGCTTTGGAAGTGACCGGGAAAGCAATTTCAGCAGCGGGCCAATCAGCAGAACGCTTAATGGCAGGAACACGAAAAGGCGTAGCGACGTCAGCTCCAGCGGAATCAGCAACCAACGGTAGGCCGAATAGCCCAGCGTGCCGACGATCAGCATCAAACACGTCGTCGCAAGGCCCAACGCGTGGACTTGCCGATGCTCGTTGCCCAGCAGTGGATCGACGCCCAGCGGCCAGTGCAACACGAGGTTGTTGATCAGGGCAGTGCTGATAAGCGTAAGAACAATTTCGGTCATGATCGTGCCGGAAAGAGCAGGCCTGTGTAACAAGGTTAGGCATTATCCGGCAAGGACGGAGGGTGGGCCAGACATGAAAATCCCACAGTCGCGCCTGGCACGACTGTGGGATCGGTTTACAGCAGAGCCTTACTTGATGCGCTGACCTGGCTTGGCGCCGCTGTCAGGGCTGAGCAGGTAGATTTCTTCACCGCCAGGGCCGGCCGCCATCACCATGCCTTCGGAGATGCCGAACTTCATTTTCCGTGGCTTGAGGTTGGCGATCATCATGGTCAGACGACCATTGAGCTTGGATGGATCCGGATAAGCGCTCTTGATCCCGGAGAACACGTTGCGTTGCTCGTCACCGATGTCCAGGGTCAGGCGCAGCAGTTTGTCGGCGCCTTCCACGTGTTCGGCCTTGAGGATCAGGGCGACGCGCAGGTCGACAGCGGCAAAGGCATCGAACTCGATTTCCGGCGACAGCGGATCCTTGGCCAGTTCGCCATTGCCGGCAGGCGCAGCATCGCCGGTGTCGGTTGCGCTGGCGGTCAGGTCTTCTTTCGACGCGTCGCTCATGGCTTGCACTTTTACCGGGTCGATACGGGTCATCAGTGGCTTGAACTCGTTCAACTGATGGTTGGCGAGCAAGGTCGCGTGGTCGTTCCAGGTCAGCGGCGCGACGTTAAGGAACGCCTCGGCATCGGCGGCCAGCAGCGGCAGCACCGGTTTGAGGAAGATCACCAGTTGGCGGAACAGGTTCACGCCCAAGGCGCAGATGGCCTGGACTTCGTCCTGCTTGCCTTCCTGTTTGTTCAGCGACCACGGCGCCTTGTCGGCGATCCAGGCGTTGGCACGGTCGGCCAGGCCCATGATCTCGCGCATGGCACGGGCGAAGTCGCGAGCCTCGTAGGCTTCGGCGATGCTCGGCGCTGCGGCGAGGAACGCTTCGGTCAGTTCCGGCGCGGCATTGCCCGCCACCAGTACACCGGCGTTGCCTTTATGGATGAAACCGGCGCAACGGCTGGCGATGTTGACGACTTTGCCGACCAGGTCGGAGTTGACCTTTTGCACGAAGTCTTCGAGGTTCAGGTCCAGGTCATCGACGCCACGGCTCAGCTTCGCCGCGTAGTAATAGCGCAGGTATTCCGGCGACAGATGGTCCAGATAGGTCCGGGCCTTGATGAAGGTGCCGCGGGATTTGGACATTTTCTGACCGTTGACGGTCAGGTAGCCGTGCACGTTGATACCGGTCGGTTTACGGAAACCGGCGCCTTCGAGCATGGCTGGCCAGAACAGGGCGTGGAAGTTGACGATGTCCTTGCCGATGAAATGGTACAGCTCGGCGGTGGAATCCTTGCCCCAGAACGCGTCGAAATCAAGTGTAGGCGTGCGGTCGCAGAGGTTCTTGAAGCTGGCCATGTAGCCGATCGGCGCGTCGAGCCAGACGTAGAAGTATTTGCCTGGCTCGTCAGGAATTTCGAAGCCGAAGTACGGCGCATCGCGGGAGATGTCCCACTGTTGCAGGCCAGCATCCAGCCATTCGGCGATCTTGTTCGCCACGGCTTCTTGCAGGGTGCCACTGCGGGTCCAGGCTTGCAGCATTTCCTGGAAGTCCGGCAGCTTGAAGAAGAAGTGCTGGGAATCCTTGAGCACCGGAGTGGCGCCAGAGATCGCCGACTTCGGATCCTTCAGGTCGGTCGGTGCGTAGGTTGCACCGCATTTTTCGCAGTTGTCGCCGTACTGGTCTTCAGTGCCGCATTTCGGGCAGGTGCCCTTGATGAAGCGGTCGGCCAGGAACATTTTCTTTTCCGGGTCGAAATACTGAGTGATCGAGCGCTGGGCAATGTGCCCGGCGTCGCGCAGCTTGAGGTAGATCTGGCTCGACAGCTCACGGTTTTCTTCGGCGTGAGTGGAGTGGAAGTTGTCGAAGTCCACCAGGAACTCGGCAAAGTCGGCGCTGTGTTCAGCCTGGACGTTGGCGATCAATTGTTCCGGGGTGATGCCTTCCTTTTCCGCGCGCAGCATGATGGCCGAACCGTGGGCGTCGTCGGCGCAGACATAAATGCATTGATTGCCGCGGTGCTTCTGGAAGCGCACCCACATATCGGTCTGGATATATTCCAGCATGTGGCCAAGATGGATCGAACCATTGGCATAGGGCAGGGCGCTGGTGACGAGGATCTTGCGTGGCTCGGACATGGGGCTCGGCTACTTGATGAAACGGAGGTCGGCCACTATAAAGCGCCGGCGCATATTTTTCACCCCGTGAGCCTGTTTCGATCTACGACAACTGCTAACCGGCGTCGGGCTCCCTCGCCACAAATGTGTGTCCGGCGTAGGATACCCGCCTGATTTTCCAGTCTTGCTATCGGAGTTGCCCATGAGCGCCGTCAATCGCGCAGCGGTGGAAGCCGTCCTTCGCCAATACACCGACCCTTACCTGAACCAGGACCCGGTCAGCGCCGGGTGCGTACGCGGCATCGACATTCAGGGTGATCGCGTCAGCGTCCAGCTGGAGCTGGGTTACGCCGCCGGTCTGTTCAAGAGTGGCTGGGCGCAGTTGCTGCAAATGGCCATTGAAGGGCTGGACGGCGTGACCATCGCCCGCGTCGAGATCACCAGTGTCATTGCCGCGCACAAGGCTCAAGCGCAGATCCCGGGGCTGGCCAACGTCAAGAACGTGGTGGCCGTGGCGTCCGGCAAGGGCGGTGTGGGCAAATCGACCACCGCCGCCAACCTGGCTCTGGCTCTGGCCCGCGAAGGCGCCAAGGTCGGGATTCTCGACGCGGACATTTACGGACCGAGCCAGGGCATCATGTTTGGCATCCCCGAAGGCACCCGACCCAAGGTCAAGGATCAGAAGTGGTTTATTCCGATCGAGTCCCACGGTGTCGAAGTCATGTCCATGGCGTTCCTGACCGACGACAACACGCCGATGGTCTGGCGCGGACCGATGGTTTCCGGCGCCTTGTTGCAACTGGTCACTCAAACTGCCTGGGGCGATCTGGATTACCTGGTCATCGACATGCCACCAGGCACCGGCGACATCCAGCTGACCCTGGCGCAGAAAGTGCCGGTGGCCGGTGCGGTGATCGTAACCACGCCACAAGATCTGGCATTGCTGGACGCGCGCAAGGGTGTGGAAATGTTCCGCAAGGTCAACATTCCGGTGCTGGGCGTGGTGGAAAACATGGCCGTGCACATCTGCTCCAACTGTGGCCATGCCGAGCATCTGTTCGGTGAGGGCGGTGGTGTGAAGCTGGCCAACCAGTACGGCGTCGAGCTGCTGGCTTCGTTGCCGCTGGCGATGGCCATCCGCGAACAGGCCGACGGCGGCAAGCCAACGGTGATCGCCGAGCCTGACAGCCCGATTGCGATGGTTTACCAGGAACTGGCCCGCCATGTCGGCGCGCGGATCGTGTTGCAGGAAGCGGCGACACCGGCTATGCCGAATATCACGATCAGCGACGATTAATGACCTGAAATACGATCCCCTGTGGGAGCGAGCCTGCTCGCGAAAGCGGTGTAACAGTCAGCATATTTGTTGAATGTTAAACAGCCTTCGCGAGCAGGCTCGCTCCCACATTTGTTTTGTGTGTTGCTTTAGATCCGCAACCCGCCATCCAACTCCAGAATTCGACCGGTGAAGTAGTCGTTCTCGAAAATGTACGCCGCCGAATGGGCGATCTCTTCAGGCTTGCCCATGCACTTGAGTGGTATCGCGGACGTTATTTTCTCCAGCGCCTCAGGCTTCATGCTCAGCGTCATTTCGGTTTCGATAAAGCCCGGTGCAATGCCTGCCACACGAATGCCGTAGCGTGCCAATTCCTTCGCCCAGGTCACGGTCGCCGCGGCGACACCAGCCTTGGCGGCGGAGTAGTTGGTCTGGCCGGCGTTGCCAGCGCGGGAGATCGACGAGATATTAATGATCGCGCCGCTGTTGTTCAGCTCGATCATTTTGGCCGCGACTTCACGGGTGCACAGGAATACGCCGGTCAGGTTGACGTCGATGACCGACTGCCACTGGGCCATGCTCATCTTGGTCATCTCGCCGTCCTTGACCTTGATAAGCAAGCCATCGCGCAGGATCCCTGCGTTGTTGATCAGGCCATGGATCGCCCCGAAGTCTTCGGCCACCTGGGCGACCATGTGGGTCACTTGCTCTTCATTGGCAACATTGCACAGATAAGCGCGAGCCTCGACGCCTTTAGCCTTGCAAGCGGCGACGGTGTCGTCGAGCTTTTCCTGGTTCAGGTCCACCAGCGCCAGCTTCGCGCCTTTACCGGCGAAATACTCGGCCATGGAGCGGCCTAAACCCTGGCAACCGCCCGTGATAATGATTACTTTGTCAGTGAGTTGCATTCGCATGCCCCAATAGCAGGTCAGAGGAGTGGTTTCCTTTTAGAGAGTAGCCTCTCGATCTGCACCTGATGCGGCCTGGCTGCACATGAGAGCTGCCCCCGATGGCGAACTGGAACTTATCCCCAGGCGCCTGTCCGTTTTTTTGACGGATTCTATATAAGGAGTCATAAATTGAGCGTTGAAGCGGCCAAGAATGCCCGAGAATTGCTTCTCAAGGAATACCGTGGAGTACTCTCGACACACTCCAAGGCGATGCCCGGTTTCCCGTTTGGCTCCGTGGTTCCGTACTGTCTGGATGAACAGGGCCGGCCGCTGATCCTTATCAGCCGCATCGCCCAGCACACCCACAACCTGCAGAAAGATCCAAAATGCTCACTGTTTGTGGGCGAGCGCGGGGCCGAAGATGTGCAAGCCGTTGGTCGCCTGACCTACCTCGCCGAAGCGGAAAAGCTCGAGGACGAGGCTGCCATCGAAGCGGCGGCTGAGCGTTACTACCGCTATTTCCCGGATTCGCAGAGCTACCACAAGGCCCACGATTTCGATTTCTGGGTGCTCAAACCGGTTCGTCACCGTTACATCGGCGGCTTCGGTGCGATTCACTGGGTCGATCAGTTAACGCTGGCCAACCCGTTCGCCGGAAAGGCCGAAGCGAGCATGGTCGAGCACATGAATGCCGATCACGCCAAAGCCATCGCCCACTACGTCGAACTGGCGGGCCTGCCGAAAACCGAGCCGGCGCAACTGGCGGGTATCGACACCGAAGGCATGCACCTACGCATTGGTCAGGGGCTCTATTGGTTGCCGTTTCAAGCGCCGTGTAATACGCCGACACAAGTGCGCGAAGCCTTGGTTTTCCTGGCTCACGCCGAACATTGGCCGAAAAATGAAGTGGCCGACGCTTGAATTCACGAAACGGCGACGTCATCTAGGGATTACTGGCAAGGCATTCTTGCGTTGAGGAACCATTTGATGCGCCCTTTTTTATTGCTCTTTGTACTGTTTCCGGTGTTGGAGCTGTTCGTATTCGTCAAGGTCAGCGGGGCGATCGGGTTTTTCCCGGCCCTGCTCCTGGTCATTCTCGGCTCGATGCTCGGCGTGTTCGTGCTGCGTATCGCTGGTCTGGCAACCGCATTGCGTGCTCGTGAAAGCCTGAACCGCGGCGAGTTGCCGGCCCAGACCATGCTCGAAGGTTTGATGCTGGCGCTGGCGGGTGGTCTGTTGATCCTGCCGGGCTTCGTCACTGACGTGCTGGGTCTGATCATGTTGCTGCCGATCTCTCGTCGACTGTTGGCCAATAAAATGCGCCAGCGTGCCGAAGAGGCGGCAATCCGTCAGCGTGCGTTCGCCGACGACCTTCAGCCACGTGGCGGTCCTGTTCCCCGCGAGCCTTTGGGCCGTGAGCCGAACGTGATCGAAGGCGAGTTCGAACACCGCGACTCCAAGTAAATCGTTTCACCTGCACGGCACCTTCGGGTGCCGTGTTCGTTTTCGGGTCATCGATGTAAAAAATTTCGATCCCCACCCTTGTAATAAGCTTATGCGCCCTTATGTAACGGTCACCGCAAGGTTTCTGGCGATCACGCCAGACAGACTTCCGCGGTTCGCTCGACGAACCGCACCCGGCACCGCCGGATTTGTTAAACCCGCCGGGAATACACCGGCCGATGAAAACCACAATTAGGAGAGATCGACAATGAAGCTTCGTCCTCTGCATGACCGCGTCGTCATCCGTCGCAGCGAAGAAGAAAAGAAAACCGCTGGCGGTATCGTCCTGCCAGGTTCGGCTGCTGAAAAAGCCAACAGCGGCGAGATCCTCGCTGTCGGTACCGGCCGCGTGCTGGACAACGGTGAAGTGCGTGCACTGGCCGTTAAAGTGGGTGACAAGGTTGTGTTCGGCCCGTACTCCGGCAGCAACACCGTGAAAGTCGACGGCGAAGACCTGCTGGTAATGAGCGAGAACGAAATCCTCGCTGTTATCGAAGGCTGATTCCCCGCTCATTTTCCCGCTACTACAAAGTATTTAAGGAATATCGATCATGGCTGCTAAAGAAGTTAAATTCGGCGATTCCGCCCGCAAGAAAATGCTCGCCGGTGTCAACGTCCTGGCTGACGCAGTAAAAGCGACCCTGGGCCCTAAAGGCCGTAACGTGATCATCGAGAAGAGCTTCGGCGCTCCGACCATCACCAAGGACGGCGTGTCCGTTGCCAAAGAAATCGAGCTGAAAGATCGCTTCGAAAACATGGGCGCGCAGCTGGTCAAAGACGTTGCCTCCCGTGCCAACGATGACGCAGGCGACGGCACAACCACCGCTACCGTTCTGGCTCAATCGATCGTCAACGAAGGCCTGAAAGCCGTCGCTGCCGGCATGAACCCGATGGACCTCAAGCGCGGTATCGACAAAGCGACCATCGCTATTGTCAAAGAGCTGAAAGCCCTGTCCAAGCCTTGCGCTGACACCAAGGCCATCGCTCAGGTCGGCACCATCTCGGCCAACTCCGACAGCTCCATCGGCGACATCATTGCCGAAGCCATGGAAAAAGTCGGTAAAGAAGGCGTGATCACTGTTGAAGAAGGCTCGGGCCTGGAAAACGAACTGTCGGTTGTTGAAGGCATGCAGTTCGACCGTGGCTACCTGTCCCCGTACTTCGTCAACAAGCCAGAGACCATGACTGCCGAGCTGGACGGTCCGCTGATCCTGCTGGTCGACAAAAAGATCTCGAACATCCGCGAACTGCTGCCAGTGCTGGAAGCTGTTGCCAAAGCCGGCCGCCCACTGCTGATCGTGAGCGAAGACGTTGAAGGCGAAGCCCTGGCGACTCTGGTTGTGAACAACATGCGCGGTATCGTTAAAGTGGTTGCCGTCAAGGCGCCAGGTTTCGGCGATCGTCGCAAGGCCATGCTGCAGGACATCGCTGTTCTGACCGGCGGTACCGTTATCTCCGAAGAGATCGGTCTGAGCCTGGAAAGCGCTACCCTGGAACACCTGGGTAATGCCAAGCGCGTCACCGTGACCAAGGAAAACACCACCGTGATCGACGGTGCCGGCGTTGAAGCTGATATCCAGTCTCGCGTTCTGCAGATCCGTCAGCAAGTGGCCGACACTTCGTCCGACTATGACCGTGAAAAACTGCAAGAGCGTCTGGCCAAACTGTCCGGCGGCGTTGCAGTGATCAAGGTTGGCGCAGGTTCCGAAGTTGAAATGAAAGAGAAGAAAGCCCGCGTTGAAGACGCCCTGCACGCTACCCGTGCAGCCGTTGAAGAAGGCGTGGTACCTGGCGGCGGCGTGGCACTGGTTCGCGCTCTGCAGGCTATCTCCGAGCTGAAAGGCGACAACGATGACCAGAACGTTGGCATCCAGTTGCTGCGTCGCGCTGTTGAAGCACCACTGCGTCAGATCGTTGCCAACTCCGGCGACGAGCCAAGCGTAGTTGTCGACAAGGTCAAGCAGGGTTCGGGTAACTACGGTTACAACGCTGCTACCGGCGAATACGGCGACATGATTGAAATGGGTATCCTGGACCCGGCCAAAGTGACTCGTTCGGCTCTGCAAGCGGCTTCGTCGATTGCCAGCCTGATGATCACCACCGAAGCCATGATCGCTGAGATCAAGGAAGACGGTCCAGCTGGCGGCGGCATGCCAGACATGGGTGGTATGGGCGGTATGGGCGGCATGATGTAAGCCAGCCTTACCCCTATAAAAAACCCCGCCTGCGCTAAGCAGGCGGGGTTTTTTATTGCCTGGATTTCGAGGGTCACATCGGTCCATTGTGGGAGCGAGCCTGCTCGCGAAAGCGTTTTAACATTCAACAAAGATGTTGGCTGAAACTCCGCCTTCGCGAGCAGGCTCGCTCCCACATTTGGATCTGTGTATCAGACGCGGACCGGTTCCACCTTGGTCGCTCGCTCAGCCTTCGAGGCTGGCCGATAAAGGATGTAGTAATACGACCCCAGACAAATCAGCCAGCAGAAAATCGCCGTCCACACATTGTGCGAAAAGAAGTGCGCTCCCTGCATCATCCGGCTGATGGAAAACACCGTGCCCAACGCGAAAGCGAACACAAACGCCTTGCGCGCCAGGCGCGGACGACGGTCACGCAGGACAAAGAACAGCGCAAACAGTGTGAAACCCGTCGCCGCATGACCGCCGGGCCAGCAACGGCCAGGTTTATCGGTGTGCGGGCGAGGGCTGAGCAGTTCGCTATAGGTTTCGTGACCGCCGAACTGCTCAAGGCTCCACGGGCATTGAACGGCCGTCACCGCTTTGACTGGGGTGACGAAGGATGTTGCCAGCGCCAGAGACAGCACCAGGCAGCCCAGTTCCCGTTTGATCGGTTTGAGCCTGTCCATGAAAAAGGAGGCGATGAAGCCGAAAATGGCCAACACCGAGAAGGCGATGACCACTTGCTTGGCACGGTCATGCAGGATCTCTTCCAGGAAGTAACTGTGCCGCCCGATGAAATCACCCGCGATCGGGTCATAGAATAGTTTGGCAAGGTCCATGTCCAGTGACGTCAGTTCGAGCAACACCAGAGTGATCGCCGCGATGGCGGGAACGCCCAGGCACACCCAGAAATTGAGCGGGCGGGGGGCGGGGCGGACAGCAGTCGAAACCATGGCAGTTCCTTGGTCGGTGAAATGTTCTGAAAGCGCAGCCGCGCGGAGTTTGAGCCTGATCCTGTCGTCGGCGTGTGAATCGATAGTGAAAAAGTCGTTAAAGTCGCTCCGGGTTTATGGTGTGGATTTACAACTGCACGCAGTCCTAGCCCTCAGCCACACTTGGCCTTAAGCTGCGCGGGCCGAGACGGCCGTTACTGTGTACGCAGGAGATACCCATGCGAATTCTATTGGTTGAAGACAACCGCGATATCCTGGCCAATCTGGCCGATTACCTGGGGCTCAAAGGTTATACCGTGGATTGCGCGCAGGACGGTTTGTCAGGCTTGCACCTGGCGGCCACCGAGCATTACGACTTGATCGTGCTCGACATCATGTTGCCTGGCATCGACGGTTACACACTGTGCAAACGTCTGCGTGAAGACGCGCGCCGCGACACGCCGGTGATCATGCTCACCGCTCGCGATCAATTGGACGACCGGCTGCAAGGCTTCAAATCCGGCGCCGATGACTACCTGATCAAACCCTTTGCGCTATCTGAATTGGCGGCGCGCATCGAGGCGGTCATGCGTCGCTCTCAGGGGGGCGGCCGTCGCACCTTGCAGGTCAGCGATCTGATCTACGACCTCGATACCCTGGAAGTGACCCGCGAGGGGCGACTGCTGAAGCTCAACCCGGTGGGCCTGAAGTTGCTGGCCGTGTTGATGCAGAAAAGTCCGCACGTACTGCGCCGCGAAATTCTCGAAGAGGCGCTGTGGGGGGATGACTGTCCGGACAGCGACAGCCTGCGCAGCCACGTCCATCAATTGCGCCAGGTGATCGACAAGCCGTTCGCCAAACCGTTGCTGCAAACCGTGCACGGTGTGGGTTACCGCTTGGCCGAGGGCCGTGATGGAGTTTAAACAGAGCCTTGCTCAACGGATCATCATCGCCTTTGCGCTGATGAGCGCATTGGTGGCAGGAGCCTTCGCCATGGGCATTGTGGCGACCGTGCACCTGGTGGAAGAAAAACTGATTTCGGCAGGTCTGGGCGGCGATTTACAACGGCTGTTGCTGATGGACAGTGTCACGGACTGGAGCCATCGTCCCGAGCCGGACCAGCTGTTCTATTTCAGCGGCGGGCCGGGCGACTTCGAGCTTCCCAAGGACCTGCGGCACCTGGACCCGGGTTTTCACGAAGTGTTTCGCGAACAGCTGTCGTATCACGCGATGGTCGAAGTCGTCGACGGTCGGCATTATGTGCTGTTGCAGGATCAGAGCGATTTCGAAGAGCGTGAACGGGTGCTGTTTGCCGTGGTGCTGGTAGGCTTCGTCCTGAGTCTGGCGTTGGCGGTGTTTCTTGGCTGGGTACTGGCGCGCAAAGTGATGGCGCCCGTGGTGCGACTGGCTCGCCAGGTCCGTCACCGTGATCAATTATTAGGTCTCGCGCCACCGTTGGCGCCGGATTACGCCGCTGATGAGGTGGGCGAGTTGGCCGTGGCCTTCGACGCCACCCTCGGGCGCTTGCGCCAGGCGTTGACCCGCGAACGGTTGTTCACCAGTGACGTCAGCCACGAGCTGCGTACACCATTGATGGTGCTGGCCAGTTCCTGCGAGCTGCTGCTGGAAAACGCCGGCATCGATCAGCGTGGACGTGCACAGGTCCAGCGAATCGCCCGCGCCTGTGAAGAGATGCGCGAGCTGGTGCAAACCTTCCTGATGTTGGCCCGCGCACAACGCGAAGACGCCAGCATGTCACCCCAGCAGACCTTGAGCCAGGTTGCCGATGGACTGCTCAATCAGTGGCGCGAGCCGATCGAGGCCAAGGGGCTGGCGCTGATCTTTGAACCGGGCAATCCGGCCAACACGTGCTACAACGCAACCCTTCTGCACGCGGTCATGGGCAACCTGTTGCGTAACGCGCTGCATTACACCGAGCGCGGGTTCATCCGCCTGACCCTGACGGCAACGGGTTTCATGGTCGAGGACAGCGGCGTGGGTATTCCCGAGGAAAAACGCGAGGCGATGTTCGAGCCGTTCGTGCGGGGCAACGAGAAGCGCGGTGAGGGCTTGGGGCTTGGGCTGTCACTGGTGCAGCGGATCTGTGAAAACCAAGGGTGGGACGTCAGCCTGACGAACATGGAGCCCAATGGTTGTCGTTTTGAGGTGGAGCTGTATCCGTCGCATATGAATTGATCGGCCTATTGCAGCGCCGTAGCCCGGAGCAGTTGTTAGCAACCTGCAAAGCCTCGAAATAATTTGGGGTTTACATGACGTTTTTTTCACAAAGGAATGACCTGTCTCTGACACGGCGCTACCTATCGTGGGTGCCATCAGCAGCTAAGGAGACCTTGGTGATGGCCGGCCCGATCAAACTTGATTTTTCCGAAAAATATGACGATCAACACGCTCAACGATACCTGCGCAAGCATAAGGATGGCCTTGGCCGCCGCCTGTCTCACTGGCGTGACGAGCAACTGGCACGCAAGGCGCTGGCACTGGTCGGTGAGCCGGGGCTGATTCTCGATTTGCCCTGCGGTGCGGGGCGCTTTTGGCCATTGCTGGCGGAAAAAACCAATCGAGCCATCATCGGGGCCGACAACTCTGAATCAATGCTGAAAGTTGCCATGCAGGCGCAACCTGCCGAGGTGGTGAAACGGGTACAACCCTTGCACACTTCTGCATTCGACATTGCCTTGCCTGATAACGCCGTCGACAGCATTTTCTGCATGCGTTTGCTCCATCACATCGGTGAAGCCGAGCATCGACTGGCCATTTTGCGTGAATTCGAGCGCGTCACGCGGGATAGCGTGATCCTTTCTCTGTGGGTGGACGGCAATTTCAAAGCGTGGAAACGCAAGCGCCTCGAGAAAACCCGTGAGCAGGAAGGTTACCAAAATCGATTTGTGTTACCGGCTGCTACGGTTGAAAAGGAATTTGAGCAGGCGGGTTTTCGTATCCAGGAACAACTGGACTTTTTACCGCTCTATGCCATGTGGCGGGTCTACGTATTACGCAAGAGGTAACAGAATGGCAGTGCAATGTGCAGCAGAAACGGACGTCGCTCCTCAGGAACGCTTCGACTATTTCTGGAATCAGCGCGGTGAGTGGGTAGAAGAACCCAACGTTCGTCGCGGTGGAGAAAGTGGCGTGCAGCGCGTCGTGAGCAGCAATGGACAGTTGCTTTACGTTAAACGTCAGACCGGGCATATCCATCGCAGCTTGCTGCACCCGTTCGGTCGGCCGACGGTGTTGCGCGAGCGCGATGCGCTCATCGGCCTGCACCTGCTCGACGTTTGCGTTCCGGAAATCGTTTTCTGCGGTGCACAGCGCGATCCGGTGCATAAATGGCGCGCATTGCTGGTGACCAAATCGCTGGACGGCTTCGAGGAAATCGAACACTGGTACGCTGGCGGCGGTCGAGAGCATCACGGTGAGGCCGTGCATGATCGAGTGTTGAAGGAACTGGCCGAGAACCTGGCCCGGATGCACAAGGGCCGCTGGCAGCACAGCTGCCTCTACATCAAGCACGTATTCGTGCGCGTCACCGGCGAAGGCGAGGCTGCCAAAGTTGAAGTGGCCTTGATCGATCTGGAGAAATGTCGGCAGCGTTTGACCGCCCGGCAAGCGGCTACTCATGACATGAAGCAACTGCGTCGCCACTCGTCGTTCAGCACGACGGACTGGCAGAAACTCGTCTACTTTTATAAGACGGCGTTTGGCAGCGCTATCAAGGGTTTATAGCAATGAAACTCGAAATTGCACGAGGTGTATTTTTAATAGGAGCCTTGGCAGTTGCTTCACTAGCGGTGGCGGCTTGGGAGCAGCCCCGCACGCAAGTCCTCAGTTCAGTGAACGGCGACGCACACTGTCCATTGCCACGCGTTGCGAAGGCATCCGTGGCATCCCAACCCGATCATGATTTATTGCTGTTCATGTTCGGACTTTCTCAAGGATTGAGGCCACAAAGTTGAACAGATTGAAGCCAAAATAAAAGGCCTCGCTAATGCGAGGCCTTTTTTGTTCCTGACGCTCAGGTCGTGATGCCGAACCAATGTGGGAGCGAGCCTGTGTGGCGAGGGGATTTATCCCCGTTGGGCTGCGAAGCGGCCCCAAAATCGAAAACCGCGGCGTATTAGGTACACCGCACTTAATGGTTTTACGACTGCTTCGCAGCCGAACGGGGATAAATCCCCTCGCCACACAGGCTCACTCCCACAGGGTTGTGCTGCGTTCCCTAGGGTTTATCGGGTTTAGCCAGCAACGTGTACACGCACGGCAGCACAAACAACGTAAACAACGTTCCGATCGACATCCCTGTGGCGATCACCATGCCGATGTCGAACCGGCTGACGGCGCCCGCCCCCGTGGCGATGATCAACGGCACCATGCCGAACACCATCGCGGCAGTGGTCATCAACACCGGACGCAGACGAATGGCCGCCGCTTCCTCCACGGCCTCGCGCGGTGTCAGGCCTTTGTCCTTGCGTAACTGGTTGGCAAATTCGACGATCAGGATTCCGTGCTTGCTGATCAGCCCGATCAACGTCACCAGGCCGACCTGGGTGTAGATATTCATGCTCGACCAACCCAGGAACAGCGGGATCAACGCGCCACAGATCGACAGCGGCACGGTCACCAGAATCACCAGCGGATCGCGGAAGCTTTCGAACTGGGCGGCCAGTACCAGGAAAATGATCGCCAGCGCCAGGGCGAAGGTGACCCACAGCGCACTGCCTTCCTGGACGTATTGCCGTGATGCGCCGGCATAGTCGAAGGCGTAACCCACCGGTGCCTCTTCCCGAGCGATCTGGCGCACGGCGTCGATGGCTTCACCCATGCTGACCAGCGGCACCCCGGACAGGATGGCCGAGTTGAGTTGCTGGAACTGGTTCAACTGCCGTGGACGCGCCCGGTCGGTCACGGTGATCAGGGTCGACAGGGCCAGCAGTTCGCCTTGGGTGTTCTTGACGTAATAATTGTTCAGCCAGTCGGGGTTATCCCGGAAGGGCCGTTCGACCTGAGCGATGACTTTGTAGCTGCGACCTTCAATAGTGAAGCGGTTGATCTCCGCCTCACCCAGCAATGTCGCGAGCGTCCCGCCCAGGTCCTGCATGGAAACACCCATCTGTGCGGCCTTGGCGCGATCGATATCCACCACTACTTCAGGTTTGTCGAACGCCAGGTCAAGGTCGACGAAGGCGAACTTGCCGGACTCCATTGCCCTCTTTTTGACTCGGTCGGCCACTTGCAGCAGCGACTCGTAATCGTTGGCGGAGTTGATGACGAACTGAAACGGCAGCCCCTCGCCGGTACCGGGCAGGGAAGGCAGGTTGAAGCCGAAGATCTGCAGCCCGGAAATGCTCTCCAGTTTGGCCTGTACCTCGGGCAGGATTTGCATTTGCGTGCGGCTGCGTTCGTTCCACGGCTTGAGCAGGAAGCCGCCGATGCCCGATTGCACGCCGTTGAAGCCATTGATCTGGAACGACGAGTAGTACTCGGGAAACGTCTTGAAGATCGTGACGAACTCGTCGGTGTACGCGCTCAGGTAGTCGAGGTTGGCCGGTTGCGGGGCGTTGGCCATCATGAAAATGATGCCCTGGTCCTCGTCCGGCGCCAGTTCCGACTTGGTGAACATGAGCAGCACCGGAATCAGGCACAGCACGATCACCGCGAACACCAGCACCACCGGCCGGGTGTTGAGGGTGCCGTGGAGCATGCTTTGGTAACGGCGCTTGAGGCCTTCGAAAATCAGGTCCAGGCGATGGGCCAGGCCGCTGGGATTTTCGTCGTGGCGCAGCAAGAAGGCGCACATCATTGGCGACAGGGTCAGGGCGACGATGCCGGAGATCACCACTGCGCCGGCCAGAGTCAGGGCGAACTCCTTGAACAGCGCCCCCGTGAGCCCCGTCAGGAAGCCGATCGGCGCATAGACCGCCGCCAGGGTGATGGTCATCGAGACCACCGGCATGGCGATTTCCCGGGCGCCTTCGATGGCCGCATCCAGCGGCGTCTTGCCTTCTTCGATGTGCCGGTGGATGTTTTCCACCACGACGATGGCGTCGTCCACCACCAGGCCGATGGCCAATACCATCGCCAGCAACGTCAGCAGGTTGATCGAGTAGCCCATCATCTGCATGAAGAACATCACGCCGATCATCGACAACGGGATGGTGACCACCGGGATCACCACCGAACGCAGTGCGCCGAGGAACAGGAACACCACCACAATGACGATCAGCACCGCTTCGAACAGGGTTTTCACCACTTCGTCGATCGAGGCCTGGATGAACAGCGTGGCGTCGTAGGCGATTTCACCTTTGAGGTTCGGCGGCAGCTGGGCTTCCAGGTCCGGCATGATCTTGCGCACTTCCTTGATCACGTCCAGCGGGTTGGCGCCGGGCGTGGCCTTGATGCCGATGTACACCGAGGGTGTGCCGCCGAAGGAGCTGATCGAGTCGTAGTTTTCCGCACCCATTTCAACCCGCGCCACATCGCTGAGCAGCACGCGACTGTCGCCCTCGACCTTGAGCGGAATCGCGGCAAAGGCTTCGGCGGACTTGAGCTCGGTATTGGCGTTGATGCTGGTGACGACGTACTCGCCTTTCACTTCGCCGGCGGCGGAGAGAAAGTTGTATTTGCGCACGGCATCGGTCACGTCGCTGGCACTCAGGCCGAAACCGGCGAGCTTGACCGGGTCCAGCCACAGACGCATGGCAAATACCTGGTTGCCAAGAATCTCGGCTTCAGCCATGCCCGGCAGGGTCGCCAGTTTCGGCTGGATCACCCGCGACAGGTAGTCGGTAATCTGCGGGTTGCTCAGCTCCTTGCTGAAGAAGCTGATGTACATCAGTGCCGAGGCGTCGGCGGCTTCCTTGCTCAGTACCGGGTCTTCGGCGTCCTGGGGCAGTTGGTTCTTCACCTCGTTGGCCTTGGCCAGCAATTCGGTGAACAAGCGGTCGCTGTTGGAGCCGATGCGCGCGTAGATAGAGATCACCGAGAAGTTCTGGCGACTGACCGAGGTCATGTAGTCGATACCCTCGGCACTGGCCAGACTTTGCTGCATCGGTTGGGTGATGTAGCCCTGAATGGTTTCGGCGTTGGCCCCGGGATAAGCGGTGGTCACCGTGATCAGGGCGTTTTCCATTTGTGGATACTGGCGCAGCGGCAACTTGCTCCAGGCCTGGAAGCCCAGCAGCACAATCAACAGGCTGACCACGGTGGCGAGCACCGGGCGGCGGATGAACGGGTCGGTAAAAGCCATGGGGATTCCTTGATCAGTCCGCGCGCGGCGGGCTGTTCTTCTCGGCTAAGGTCTTGTCGTCGCTGATCGCAATGTGTGCGCCGTTGTCCAGTTTGATCTGGCCGGCCGTGACCACTTTTTCGCCGTTCTGCACGCCTTTGGTGATCATCACCTGCCCGTCGCGGCGCTCGCCGGTTTCGATGAAACGCCGTTCGGCGATCAGGATCGGTTGGCCCTTGTCGTCTTTTTCCAGGCTGCCGTCTTCGGTTTTTTTCTGCGCGACGACATAGAGCGAGTTGCCGTACAGCGTGTAAGTGATCGCGCTTTCCGGCACGACGATGCGCGGCTGCGGGTCGGGCAACAACACTTGCAGGCTGGCGAACATCCCCGGCAGCAAGGTGCCGTCGGGATTGGCCAGGGTCGCGCGGACCTGCACGTTGCGCGTGCTGTTTTCGACTTTCGGGTTGATCGCGCTGATGGTGCCGGGGAAGGTTTGTGTCGGGTAGGCCGCGACAATGATCTGTACCGGTTGGCCAAGGGCGATCTTCGGTACCGACTGCTCGGGCACGAAGAAGTCTACATAGAGGCTGCTGAGGTCTTGCAAGGTGGCAATCATGGTGCCGCTGGCGAGATAGTCACCGATGTCCACCTGACGAATGCCGATGGTCCCGCTGAACGGTGCGAGCAAGCGTTTTTTGGCCAGCGCCGCCTTGAGCTGATTCACCGTGGCCCGGCTCTTTTTCAACACCGCCGAGAGCCGGTCGAATTCGCCTTTGGAAATGGCCTGGCTGCCCACCAATTGGCTGCCGCGACCGTAATCGAGCTGCGCCAGACCCAGGTCAGCCTGAGCGGTTTCGAGCAGGGCGGTTTCCACAATGCTATCTAGTTGCAGCAGCGGTTGGCCGACCTTGACCTTCTGACCTGACTCGAACTGCAAATCGATGACGGTGCCGTCGGTCTCCAGGCTCAGGTCCACGCCTTGCAGCGCCTTGAGCGTGCCGACGGTGGGCAGGCGGGCTTGCCACGGCCGTTCGGTGGCCGTGGCCACGGCGACACTGATCGCCGGTTTCGGCGCAGCAAA
This sequence comes from Pseudomonas sp. LBUM1666, assembly GCF_059695775.1. Classification (NCBI taxonomy): domain Bacteria; kingdom Pseudomonadati; phylum Pseudomonadota; class Gammaproteobacteria; order Pseudomonadales; family Pseudomonadaceae; genus Pseudomonas; species Pseudomonas sp. LBUM1666. The sequence continues at coordinate 1,265,684 of NZ_CP166789.1, forward strand.
GCCCTGAATCATCGTATAGATGGAGAAGGCTTTGTAACCGGCCAGGACCAGCACGATCAGCAAAACAACACCCAACATGATCAGCATGCGGCGACGCAGCATATTTCCACTTCCTTGGAGAAAATCAGGTGAGACAGTCGGGCACATTACTCCGAGTGGGAGGGGGTTTCCAACTGGCAGAACTTACAGGTAGGCCAGCCAGTTAAGGAAAGATGTGGCGAATACAAAACCTGTGGCCAGGGGGCTTGCCCCCGTTGAGTCGCGAAGCGGCCCCAAAACTTACAATCGAGGTGTATCAGGTACACCGCGTGCAATGGTTTTACGACTGCTTCGCAGCCGAACGGGGCGGTGCGGCGTTCCGACAAGCCCCCTCGCCACAGTCAGATCAAATGCAGGTGGTTGTCCCAGAGCCCTGCGGGTAGATCGAGAGGTTTTGCAACAAGGCTTGTCTGGCGGCAATCGTAGAACCGGCAGCGCCCCTGACCCGAGGTCACGACAAAGCCATCGGCTACCGCGCCGACCCCGGCGCAATCGGGAAGCGGCGCGTCCAGGCGCACTTCACCGCTGTTCAGGTCCCAGATGAAAAAGCGGTTGCCCCGTGGTGCGGTCAACGCCACCAGGCGCAGTTCGCTGTGTACCGCGACGCTCGCGGTGTAATGCCCCATGGCCTGCAACTGATGTTCAGGCACCGGGAAGGCCACGAACGGCTGGCCGGGACGCTTGATCGCCAGCAGTTCCGACGACTCGTGAGACGGCCCCATGAACTGCTGACCGGCGACGATGGTGCCGTCGCTGGCAATCCCCAAATGACGCACGCTGTTCATCTGCTGGGCCAGGGTTTCCTTGCTCAGCAGGGTGCCGTCCCGTTGCATCAGCACCAGGCTCGGTTCCATGGCGTTGAGGTTCATCTCGACGCGGCTTTCGGCCTCGGTGCGAATGCCGCCGTTGGCCACCACCAGGGTTTCGCCATCGGGCATCCACGACACCTGATGCGGGCCGACGCCGTGGGTCGGAATCTCACCGCTGTGCACCAGCCGCTCGCCTTCGAACTTATACACACCGAGCAAGCCACGACCCGGATCGGAGGTGTCGTTCTCGGTGGCGTACAGCCAGTCGCCGCTCTGGTGAATCACCGCGTGACCGTAGAAGTGCCGGTTCGGCCGTGAGACCACGGTTTGCAGCAGCATGCCGTCGCGCAGGTCGATCAGGTAACTCTCGGTGCCAGGACGACGGGCGACGAACAGCGCAATCGGCAGCGTCGGATGGTTGATGATGTCGTGGCAACGCTGGCCGACCTGGGTGGCAAACACCCGGGTGCCGTCCAGCCGGTAACCGACGGCGTAGTGTTTGCCGTCGGTATCGTCCCGCGCCGACAGCAGCAGCGGACTTTTGTCCTTCTGCTTGAACAGCGTCCAGCCGCCCAGTGTCACCGCACCCAGCAGCAAACTACCTAACGTCAGAGCCTGGCGTCGCAGCATGGAACTTGCCCTCATCAGTCACCGTCGTTGGCGTTGAAGCCCAGTTGAATGCCCAGCGCCTTGGCCAGTTCGCCTTCGTGCAGGCGGTGGACGACGTTGAGGCTGTCGTAGATGTTGTTGAGTTGCTGGCGCCCGGCATCGTCGTTGAGCATCTCGGTCAGAGAACGCTGGTTGCTGGCGAACAGTTTCAGGGACACGGCGTAAGCGGCGTCGATCTTGTCGGCCAAAGGTTTCTGCTCGTTCGGCAACAGACCACGCAGGCCTTTGTTGTCGACGCCTTCCCACACCGTTTTGGCGGCGGCGAGGCTGGCTTCGAGGCCGGTCAGGGACGACTGGCTGCGCCATGCATCGGCCTGGAACGGTTGCGGCACACCCTTCGTCTGACGACCCATCGGCGTGCCGAGTTTTTTCTTCAGGCTGTCGAGGGCGGTGACTTGCACACGCAGGAGATCGGCGATGGCTTCGTGGGAATCGGCGTAGCGCTGGTTCGGGAATTTGCTCATCTGCGCGAGCATGCCGTCGGTGTTGTTCCAGCTTTTCAGAATCTCTTCGGCCAGTTGTTTCTGACGCTCGCCAATCGCGATCAGCAGCGGGCAGTACTTGGCTTTCTGTTCAGCGTTGGCCACATCAGGCTTGCTGTCGAACAGGATGTATTCGTAGGCGGAAAGGCCTTGAACGACAACGCTGGACGTGGCCAATGCAGCGGCATCGATCTGCGGCTGTGCGGTGACCAGTTGCTCGACCTGACGGCCGACGAGGTTTTTCTTGTCCGGCCAGAACTGTACCTGCCAGGCGCGATTGCCTTCGGCCAACGGCCCGATCAGCAGCGGCTGCAGCTCGGCCCAGGCTTTCTGCGCATGCAGGAAGTCGGCGCGGGCGGTGTCGAGGTTTTCCTTGCCTTCGCAGTAGGCCAACGCACTGACGGCCAGTTGGCGGTCGGCTTCAACCCAGCGCGTGTAGGTCGGCAGGATCACCGACTTGGCGATGGCCGCCGACGTGACGGCCTGCGGATCCTGAGGCGAACAGGCGCCCAAGGCTAGCGCGGCAAGGCTGGTGAACAACAATTTGGGACGGAACATGTCGGGCTCCCACTATGGAATACGTATTAAAGGGAATTCAAGAACGCCAGCAACGCAGCGCGCTGCTCGGCATTGAAAGACAAAACCTGTTGCTGCGCCGCCGTGGCTTCGCCGCCATGCCAGAGCACGGCTTCGAGCAGATTGCGGGCGCGGCCATCGTGCAAAAACTGGGTGTGCCCACTGACCGCCTGCGTCAGGCCGATGCCCCACAACGGCGGGGTGCGCCAATCGCGGCCACTGGCCTGGAATTCAGTACGGTTGTCGGCCAGGCCGTCGCCCATGTCATGCAGCAGCAGATCGCTGTAAGGGCGAATCACTTGATTGGCCAGTTCAGGTTCGGCGGCGTTGGCGGCGGTGGTGTATTTCGGTGTGTGGCAGGACTGGCATCCGGCCTGGAAAAACAGCGTCTTGCCGGCCAGCACCTCGGGGGCGCTGACATCGCGGCGGGCCGGTACGGCGAGGTTACGGCTGTAGAACAGCACCAGGCGCAGGATGTTATCGCTGACTTCCGGCTCGCCATCCGGGCCATTGCCGTTGGGCGCTTGCTTGCAAGCGGTTTGCGCATCGGTGCAGTCATCAACGGGTCTCAGACTGGTGGTGAGGCCCATGTCACCGGAAAACGCGTGGACGTTCTGCTGATTGAGGTTCGGTTGCCCGGCTTTCCAGCCGAACCGGCCGAGAACGGTCTTCTGCTGCGCATCGTCCCAGACCCGGTTCGGACGTCCGGCAATGCCGTTTTTGTCTTTTGCCTGAGCCTCGGCATTGGCCAGGATCGCCTCGTCAGGAATCGCTTCGAGCAGCCCCAGACCAATCATTGGCGGTGCAACCCTGGCCGAGAAACGCGTGTCAGGGTGCATCGGACCGTAGCCGAGCTGGGTGATCTGCAACGTCGGTTTGCGCAACTCGACTTCGGTGCCGTCCTTGAAACGAATCGGAACGGGCGTGTAATCGACGCGCACTTTGCCTTCCGGCACGACACCCGGCACGGACATGTCCTGGAATTGTCCGCCGTAGACCGGCTCCGGGACGACACCGAGTTGCTCGATGACGTTGGCATAGGCCGGTGAATCGGGAATCGACAGGCGCACCAGCATCGACACGGCGTTCTGCGCATCAGGCGTGGGCGGATGACCGCGTCCGTCCTTGATGTGGCAGTTCTGGCAGGCGTTGGTGTTGAACAACGGCCCGAGGCCATCCCGGGCGGTGGTGGTCGACGGGGCGATCACCCAGGGATTACGGAAAAAGCTGTTGCCGACACTGAAGTCCACGCGCCGTGACGGCGGCAGGTTGGCGGACGGCAGGGAAAATGAGTTCTGATCGGTCTTGCGCACGGTTGCGCTGCCACCGGACCGGGCTTCACCGGGTTCGGCTTTGGTAAAACGCGGGGCGTCATCGCAGGCACTCAGGCCCAAGGCCAGAAACAGTGCGGACAAGCGAAGAGGCAGCGAGGGCATCAGACATCCTGCAAGACGAGCAAAACAAGGGGCGCAAAGTCTAACAGGGCAGGGGAGATTGAATAAGAGGAATTATCGTTTGGTTGATGTGGGGCAAGGATTATTTGGTAAACACAATCCCCTGTAGGAGTGAGCCTGCTCGCGATGGCTGTGTGTCAGTCGCCAGCGATTTCGACTGACACACAGCCATCGCGAGCAGGCTCACTCCTACAATGGATCTGTGGTTGGCGGGCATGAAAAAGGCGACCCGAAGATCGCCTTTTTATTCAGCCAGCGTTGATCAGAATTCGTGATCAGCGTTGTCCGGGTTCAGGTCACTGATGCCCAGTTTGCCAGCGGCGGCTTCGATCGAACCGGTCTGCTTGACCAGGGAAGCGATAGCGTCGCGGACGATCTGGTTGCCAGCAGTGTTGCCGGCGGCGATCAGCTGGTCGTAGTGCTCACCTTTGTTGGCGTGATCGACGATGACCTGCATCTTGGCTTCGGTCGCAGCCAGGTCGGCTTTCAGCGCGGTGTCGGCCGCCGGGTCAGCCTTGGCCACCAGGGACGACAGGCTGGCGCCGGTCATTTTGGTGCCGTCGACGCGGGTGTACTCGCCCAGGTACACGTTACGAACGCCTTTGGCATCGTAGAATTGCGAGTTGTGGGTGTTGTCGCTGAAGCAGTCGTGTTCGTCTTCCGGCGAGTTGGCTTCCAGGGAAACCTTCATGCGCTCGCCCGCCAGTTCGCCCAGGGACAGGCTGCCCATGCCGAACAGCATTTTGCGCAGACCGGATTCAGCTGGCTCGGCTTCCAGAGTGGCGCGGTAGTTGTCGGCCACGTTCGGCTTCCAGTTACCGACCATTTCTTCCAGGTCGCTGACCAGCAGTTGGGTCACGGACTTCAGGTAAGCGCGACGACGATCGTTGTGACCGCCGGTTGCGCCTTTGCCTTCGAGGTAGTCGGAAGCTGGACGGTTACCGGCGCCAGGGCCGGTGCCGTTCAAGTCCTGGCCCCAGAGCAGGAATTCGATGGCGTGGTAGCCGGTGGCAACGTTGGCCTCGGAACCGCCCAGCTCGTTCAGGCTGGCGAGTTTGGCCGGGGTGATGTCTTTCACGTCGATCTTGTCTTCGCCGACCTGAACCTGGGTGTTGGCGATGATGTTGGCCGTGGCGCCCGGGTTACCCAGTGCGTGCTCGTAGGATTTGTCGACGTAGTCGATCAGGCCTTCGTCCAGTGGCCAGGCGTTCACCTGACCTTCCCAGTCGTCGATGATGGTGTTGCCGAAGCGGAACACTTCGCTCTGCAGGTAAGGAACGCGGGAAGCGATCCAGGCAGCCTTGGCAGCTTTCAGGGTGTCGGCGTTTGGCTTGGCGAGGAAGGCGTCGACGGTGGCTTGCAGGGTCTTCGCGGTGGATTCGGCATCGCTGTAAACGGCGAAGACGATGTCGGCGTAATGCGCGACAACGGCTTTGGCGGCGGCTTCGTCGACTTTACTGGCTGCGGCAGGTGCAACCGCAGGGGCCGTGGTGCTGGCGGCCGGAGTCGGTGCTTGCGCAGCAACAGCTTTGTCTTTGCCTTCGCCACAACCGGCGAGGGAAATAGCGATGGCCAACAGACTGGCGGTAGCCAGAGGCATACGAATCATGGCGAACATCCTGCTTCGAGAGGGGGTGGAGGCGCAGCAAGCGCGCAAAACTGCGACATAATGCAAATCTTTCGCATTATCTGTAAAGGGTTGTACCTGGAAATATTTCTTATTCAGGCGGGAGTTGTGTCGTGGATCAAGAGATCGCAGCCTCGTTTCACTCTGTAGCAGCTGTCGAGTGAAACGAGGCTGCGATCTCTTGATTTTCTACAAAATAGCCGCGTTGCTGCGCTGGGCCTGTTTCAGATACGCGCTCAATTCCCGCGCCGGCAGCGGCTTGCTGTAGAGATAGCCCTGACCTTCGTGACAGCCCTCGGAGATGATGTAGGCCTCTTGCTCGGCGGTTTCCACGCCTTCGGCAATCACCTGCATGCCCAGGCTCTTGCCCAGCTGGATGATGGCCCGGACGATGGTCGCATCGTCGTCGTCATCGAGCAGGTCCTGAACGAAGCTCTTGTCGATCTTGATCTTGTCCAGCGGCAGGCTTTTCAGATAACTCAATGACGAGTAACCGGTGCCGAAGTCGTCAATCGCGATCAGCGCACCGGAGCGGCGCAGGCTCAGCAGATGCTGGGCGGCCGTGCTGATGTCTTCCATCAGGCCGGTTTCGGTGACTTCCAGCTCCAGGCTGCGCGGTGGCAGGCGGTACATCTGCAGCAGGTTGTTGACCACCCGTGGCAACTCGGCGTGGTGCAGCTGCACCGTGGACAGATTCACCGCCATGCGCAAGTCGACGAAACCCTGGTCATGCCAGTCGCGCAATTGCTTGCACGACTGATCCAGCACCCATTCGCCGATGGCGATGATGGTGCCGTTCTGCTCGGCCAAGGGGATGAACAAGTCCGGCGGAACCAGCCCGTGCTCGGGATGCTGCCAGCGAATCAGCGCCTCGACACCCACCACCCGGTGATCGCGATAGCTGATCTGCGGCTGGTAGACGAGGTAGAACTGGCCACGGGCCAAGGCCTCGCGCAGGTCTTTTTCCAGCTCGCGACGGCGGCGCATCTCGGTGTCGACGCTGGCGATATAGAACTGATAACGGTTGCGCGAGCGAGTCTTGGCCAGGGTCATGGTCTGCTCGGCTTTTTGCAGCAGTTTCTCGGTGCTGTCACCGTCCTCGGGGAACAGGGTGATGCCGATGGTGGCGCGCAGGCGAATCTCTTGATGATCGAGAGCAAATGCTGCTTCCAGGTCATCGAGAATGCTTTGGGCCAGTTCGGCCGCTTCGTAGGGTTGTTCGATATCGGCCTGAACCAGGGCGAACTGGTCGCCGCCGAGGCGGGCGAGGGCGCCGAGGCGTCCGCTGTGAGCTCGCAGGCGATCGGCCAGGGCCAGCAGCAGTTGGTCGCCGGTCTGGTAGCTGAATTGTTCGTTGATGCCCTTGAAGTCGTCCAGGCCGACCACCAATACCGCGACCCGACGTTGCAACCTGCCGGCGTCTACCAGGATTTTGTCCAGTTGCTGCTGTAATTGCTGGCGGTTCGGCAGGCCGGTGAGGAAGTCGTACTGGGCCATGCGTAGCAGGCTGTTTTCCGCTTCGTGGCGCAAATGGGTATTGCGCTCGATGGACTCGAGCAACTGGTTGGCGGTGTTGATCCAGATTCCCAATTCGTTCTTTTCATGCCCCTTGAGCAGCGGGATTTTGTGTGCGCTGGGGCGATCCGGATTGATTTCCGTGAGGTGTTCGATGATCCGCGACAGCGGTTTGGTCAGCAGCCAGTGATAGACCAGGTACAGCACCAGCCCCATGGCCATCGCACGCAACACGCCGGAGATGAAGATGATCACCGAACTGACGATGAATCCCTGGCCGTAGGTGGCGGTGTCGAGGGTGATGCTCAAGTCGCCGTAATACTCGCTGTAAGGGCCGCGACCCACCAGCTGGGTGGTGAAGGTGCGTTCCTTGCCGAGGATCAGGTCGGTCAGCCAGCGACTGTCGGAATGCTGCAGCTCGCGAGACTTTTGCGCGAGCATGGCTTCGTTGGGATGGCCAATGGAGGCCTTGCGCACAGCGTCGTCCTGAAACAGGCCTTCGATCACCTGCATGCCCATTTCCCGGTCCAGGCTGTAGACGGCCTGGGTCGAGGGGTCGCGGAACATGTCGAGGATGCGTTGGGCATCGCTGGCCACGGCCTGGCGTGTTTTATAGGCATCGAAAACGATCTGCGCGCAGCTCAAGACCACGCCGACGATCAATGCCGACAGGAGCACGACCCGAAGCAACTTCACCGACAAGCTGTTCTTGAGTTCCAGCTTCAAAGAGTCATTCCTTGTTCCGTGCGGGTAGCGTCAAGTTGCCATGAGTATTGGCAATCCGGTGATGGCAGTCAAAGGGACAATCAATCACATGGGGTTTTGCCTGTAGCTTGGCCGAAATACTGTCGTTTGGACTATTTGCGCTATTTGTACTGTGTCGGTTGTTGGGGCCTTCAACTTGAGGGGGATTGGGACATATTTTCCGTTTGGTTGATGTTAGACGGCTGTGGCGTTGGGGCAAGGGGCTGAAGGCTGGTTTCATCGTGGGAAATCGTCCTGGTTTCTTCGGATGTACACGTTTTGAATGTGGGAGCGAGCTTGCTCGCGATGGCGGCCTGTCAGCCGACCAATCTGTTGGTTGATCGGGTACATATCCATTTCTGCGGTAATGGCCACTTAGGGTTTCGCCCTTACGGCGACTCACTTTTTTTACAAGCCGGTACGTGTCAAGGTACCTGTCACCTTGTTCCAACTGTTGTTAGCCAGCTGCACCCTTAACCTCAGGGCGCTCTGGGTTTAAATACACCGCATCTGCCAGCTTCCAGTTGCGTGTCCGAGTACTCCAGCGGCTCGGATTAGCGTCCCTGGCGTCTTCATAAAGCACTGCTCTAGCTTGTAATAGAACCGTCGCCTTGCCTTCGTGGCGTTCGTTCGGCGTGACGTATTTCAAGGCGCTGTGGCGGTGATCTTCGTTGTACCACTCGATAAATTTCTGCACCCAAAGCCTTGCTTCAGTGACCGTATCAAATGGTTGATCCGGCCAGAGTGGGCAGTACTTGGCGGTACGGAAAAGCGCCTCGGCATAAGCGTTGTCATTGCTCACCCTCGGCCGGCTGAAGGACGGCTCGACGCCCAGGGCGATCATGCTTTCACGTAATAAAGAGCCTCTCATAACGTGGCCGTTATCCGAGTGCAACACCAACGGACGACCCGCTGTGTGCTCCCGCAAGCATCCCTTTCTGAGCAACTCACACGCGTGTTCGGCACATTCCACCTCATGCACTTCATTAGCGACCAGCTTGCGGCTGTAGACATCCTTGACCATGTACCAGTAGAAAAAACGGCCTTTGACGGTGCTGGGCAGCCAGGTGATATCCCAGCACCACACCTGATTGGGTGCGTCAGCACGGTGCGTCGTCAGTACTCTGCGTTTCGGGGTCTTGGTACGACCACGGCGCACGTTTTGATTGGCGGCTTTTAACACACGGTAAAACGTCGACTCCGAAGCCAGATAAATGCCTTCATCCGCTAGTTTTGGAACGATTTGGTGCGGGGTGAGGCTGGCGTAGCCAGCCTGATTGGCAGCATCAAGCACCGCTTGGCGTTCTGTCTCACTGAGCTTATTAGCCGGAGCTGCCCGTTGAGCCAGCCGTCGTCCGTCACAGTCAGCGTGTCGCCAGCGCTGGACTGTGCGCAGGCTCAGCCCCAACTCATTGCAGGCTCGATATCGACGAGCGCCATTGAGTACCGCGTCTGCAATCAACTTCATGGCTTGCGTACGATCAGAGGCGTCGATCAGTCTTCCTTGTCCTTGCCCCAGATCGCATTGGCTTTTTTTCTGAGATCCAGCAAGGCCACCGCCTCCGCACGTCCGGCATCAGACTGAATCAATTGACGCTCAAGTATTTTGATACGCCGTTGCTCGGCCGTCTTAGAGGTTCGAGAGTTGAGATCAACGACCGGATTGGCGTTTTGGCATGCCATTCGCCACTGTTGGATTTGCTCAGGGTAAATGCCTTTGATTCGGCAATACTGAGAGATCTCCACCTCGCTCAACGGCGCGGTTTCCATGACAGCATTGAATTTATCGGCGCTAGACCATTGGTCACTGGTCTTGCCGTTTCCCGGAACGATCAAGCCTTTATCTCTAGCCATTTGTCTCCAATTTCGCAGTGACTGTGGCGTGAGATTGAGCGCAACGGCAAGTTCTGCCACTGATCGATTGAGGGGCGGCATCATTTGCAAAACGACCCAGTCTTTGAAGTCGTTGTCGTTGTCGTAGCGTTTGCCTAGCTTGGACATCGATATGTACCTTCGCCCTCTTGAATGAACGAGTCAATCAACAAGGGCGACAGGTAGCCTGACACGGAGGGAAGCGCCTAAAAAAAGTAAGCAAAAAAACGCTCGCCCCAAGCGTCCGGCCCCTCGCTTAGGCTCGGCGTTCCTTCGTTCCGGCATTCATCTGGGGGCATCGCCTCCGGTCGGCTTCGCTTCGACCTCCTCTCGATGTGTTCGACTTCGTCGAACGGCGCTGCGCGCCTCCCCCCAGATGAACACCTCCACTCAGCCTCCCGATGGGGCGGGTGGATCAAGATCAAGAGCTGCAGGCGAGCTAACGCTCGGCCTGTTGAGTGGTGAGGAGCGAAAGGCGTGCCCGATCCATTGTGGGAGCGAGCCTGCTCGCGATGGCGGCCTGACAGCCGACCTGTTTCTTCCTGTAACACATCAATTCACTGTGGGAGCGAGCCTGCTCGCGAAGATGGCGGCGCATCCAATACCAATATGGCTGACTTGCCGCCATCGCGAGCAGGCTCGCTCCCACAGGGTTTTTTGTTGTGTAGGAAGTCGGTAGAACCTTCCCACGAGGTTTTCAGGTTGCCCGTAGGAAGCGGGTTCAATAACCTTTGGCTGTCGCTGAAAACTCAGCGATCGGGTGTGAGAACCCGGCTAGTCATAGTCATCCAGCGCCAGTATCCGCATAATTGCCGCCTGCTTATCTGCTGCAAATGCGTTATGGCGGCTGTGTGCGGGCGGACTTCGGTCCGGCCGGGTGTCTATGACCGGTTTCTCACCTCGCACATAGCTGCCACCTCTTCGTCGCGTGAGAAACGGCAAGGGATTGGCACCCAACGCATAGGCATTCCCTTGGATAAATTAATCCCAGACCCACCCTACAAACCCAATCCCATGTTCATGATTTCCCCGGACATGAACACCGAAACTCTCCTGGCCCACGCCTGTGAGTCATTGGCCTCGGCAAGTGTCATGGCCAGCGACTTCGCCACCTACCTGACCGGCTCCCAGCGCAGTACGGCGTTGGCCATCGCGCAGATCGTCATGTTGGCGGACTTAGCCGTTAATCGGGCGTTGGATATCGTCGACCCGCAGGAATAGGCGTTCAGTCAGTTCTACCGCGTTATCGTTCTTCGCGAGCAGGCTCGCTCCTACAGGTACAGTGGTGTCCTTGTGGGAGCGAGCCTGCTCGCGAAGGCGGTCAAACTGCCGCCCCAAGACTTTCCCGAGCGCATAAAAAAACCCGGCAAAAGCCGGGTTTTTTGACTGGCATCGATCTTAAGCGGTGAAGGTTTTGCCTTCGAACTGCTCAGCAACGAATTTCCAGTTGACCAGGTTCCAGAACGCTTCGACGTATTTTGGACGAAGGTTGCGGTAGTCGATGTAGTAAGCGTGTTCCCAGACGTCGCAGGTCAGCAGCGGGGTGTCGCCGTTGGTCAGCGGGTTGCCGGCGCCGATGGTGCTGGCCAGGGCCAGGGAACCGTCAGCCTTTTTCACCAGCCAGCCCCAACCGGAACCGAAGGTGCCGATGGAAGTCTTGCTGAACTCTTCCTTGAACTTGTCGAACGAACCGAAGGCTGCGTTGATCGCTTCAGACAGTGCGCCGGTTGGTTGACCGCCGGCGTTTGGCGCCAGGCAGTTCCAGTAGAAAGTGTGGTTCCAGACCTGAGCGGCGTTGTTGAAGATACCGCCCGAAGAAGATTTAACGATTTCTTCCAGGGTCTTGCCTTCGAACTCGGTGCCTGGCACCAGGTTGTTCAGGTTCACGACGTAGGTGTTGTGGTGCTTGTCGTGGTGAAATTCCAGAGTTTCCTTGGAAATGTGCGGCTGCAGGGCATCGTGTGCGTAAGGCAGCGGCGGCAATTCGAAAGCCATGATGATTCTCCTAATCAGGTCAGTTGCGGTGAGCGCAAGGCCGATCACGGGCGGCCAGACAAGCGCCGGGGAGTTTGTACTCTTTGCGGCGCATCGGACCGGATCATAGCACCGGGGGGGCGGCATAACCACGCAACAACTGTGTGGGATAGAGGTTCCAGAGCCTTTTGGAATAATCAGCCGGCGGTGATTAATTGAAAGGCCACGGTGAACATCATGACCGCCACCAACAGATCAAGGATTCGCCAAGTACTTGGCCGAGCCAACCATGGCGCCAACCACGCCGCGCCGAGCGCCAAGGTGAAAAACCACAGCAATGACGCACTGGCCGCGCCCACGACATAAGCGCCAGGCTCTGTTTGTTGTGCGCCGAGGGAGCCGATCAGCAACACAGTGTCCAGATAAACGTGCGGGTTCAGCAGCGTTACAGCCAAAGCACTGAGCATCACCGCGCGCAGCGAGCGCACGGTCTGGTTTTCACCTTGTTGCAGGCTCTGTTTCGAGCAGGCTCGACGCAACGCCAGGCTGCCGTACCAAATCAGAAACACCGCGCCGCCCCAACGGGCCACCGCCAGCAGGGTCGGGTTGTGCGCCAGCACCGTAGCCAGACCGAATACGCCAGCGGCCACCAGCAGCGCATCGCAGACGACGCACAGCGCCGCTACCGGCAGGTGATGTTCGCGGCGCAGGCTCTGGGCCAGCACAAACGCATTCTGGGTGCCGATCGCCATGATCAGCCCCGCGGCCACCAACAGGCCGTTCACATAGCTTTGCCACATTAGATGTTTACTCCGCGTTGGCCGCCAGATCCCGCAGTACGTGCAGGGCGCGTTCGGCATCGGCCTGGCCGACGAATAAATGGTCGTGGTAATAGCCGGCAATCACGTTGCAACTGATGCCGGCCTGGCCTAATGCCGTGGCGAATGCGGCGGTCAGGCCGACGGCTTCGAGGGCAGAATGCACGTTCAAGGTGATCCAGGCCGCGACGTAATCGAAACTGAAACCGGCCTTCTCGGCGTGGGAACGTTCCAGAATCACTGTCAGACCTTCCTGCTCGCGAAAGCTGCCGACAATCTCAAGGCCTGCCGGCAACTTGCCGTCGCGAAGGGTGCAGAACACGTATTCGCCGACGTTGAGTTGCGGGCTCATGCTGCGCAGCAGGGTTGCCAATGAAGTTTCGCCAGCCATGTCGATGATCCTTGTTCAAGAGTTCTTGCTGGCCATTCTCCGGTGCAAAGCTGTATAAGAAAAACCAATCTTACTGATCGCTCATTAGGAAAACTGATGTTCGACTATAAATTGCTTTCTGCCTTGGCCGCCGTGGTTGAGCAGGCCGGGTTCGAACGTGCGGCTCAGGTGCTCGGTTTGTCGCAATCGGCGATCTCCCAGCGCATCAAATTGCTCGAGGCGCGAGTCGGCCAACCGGTGCTGGTGAGGGTGACACCGCCGGCCCCGACCGAAATTGGCCGACGGCTGCTCAACCATGTGCAGCAGGTGCGTTTACTTGAACGGGACTTGCAAACATTGGTGCCGGCACTCGACGAAGAAGGCCAGCCGGAACGTCTGCGCATTGCTTTGAATGCCGACAGCCTCGCCACGTGGTGGGCCGTGGCGGTCGGGGATTTTTGCGCGGAACAGCATCTGCTGCTGGATCTGGTGGTTGAAGACCAGACCGTTGGCCTCAAACGCATGCGCGCCGGTGAAGTCGCGGCGTGCGTCTGCGCCAGCGAGCGCCCGGTGGCCGGCGCGCGCAGCGTTTTGCTGGGGGCCATGCGCTACCGTGCGTTGGCCAGCCCGGCATTTATTGCCCGGCATTTTCCTGAAGGTGTGCGCGCCGATCTGTTGTCGAAAACGCCGGCGTTGGTGTTTGGCCCGGACGATTTCCTACAGCATCGCTACCTCGCGTCCCTCGGCGTCGATGGCGGATTCGAACACCATCTATGCCCCTCGTCCGAAGGCTTCATCCGCCTCACCGAAGCGGGACTCGGTTGGGGCCTGGTGCCTGAACTGCAGGTGCGCGAGCAACTGGAGCGCGGTGTATTGGTAGAGCTTTTGCCTGATAAGCCGATCGATGTGCCGCTGTACTGGCATCATTGGCGCAATGGCGGTCAGTTGCTGGGGTTACTCACCGATCAGTTGGTGCGTTCGTCGAAGCAATGGCTGGTGCCGTTGGACTGACGGGCAGCGTCAAGACCTCACGCAATATGCAAAACGCAAAACGAAATATTCGGAGCAATTCATGAAGATTCTGGTTACCGGCGCAAGCGGCTTCATTGGCGGGCGCTTTGCGCGTTTTGCCCTGGAGCAAGGCCTGGACGTGCGGGTCAACGGTCGCCGGGCCGAAAGTGTGGAGCATCTGGTGCGCCGTGGCGCCGAGTTCATTCAGGGGGACTTGAGCGACCCGGAATTGGCACGCGATCTGTGCTCAGAAGTCGAAGCCGTGGTGCATTGCGCCGGTGCGGTCGGTTTGTGGGGGCGTTATCAGGACTTCCATCAAGGCAACGTGCAGGTCACCGAAAACGTGGTTGAGGCCTGCCTGAAACAGCGGGTTCGGCGACTGGTTCACTTGTCGTCGCCGTCGATCTACTTTGATGGTCGCGATCACCTGGGGCTGACCGAAGAACAGGTGCCCAAGCGCTTCAAGCATCCCTACGCCGCGACCAAATACCTGGCCGAGCAAAAAGTTTTCGGCGCGCAGGAGTTCGGCCTCGAAACCCTGGCCCTGCGCCCGCGTTTCGTGACGGGGGCTGGCGACATGAGCATCTTCCCGCGGCTGCTGAAAATGCAGCGTAAAGGACGGCTCGCGATCATCGGCAACGGCCTGAACAAGGTTGATTTCACCAGCGTGCAAAACCTCAATGAAGCGTTGCTCAGCAGTTTGCTGGCCAGCGGTTCTGCGTTGGGCAAGGCCTACAACATCAGCAACGGCACGCCGGTGCCATTGTGGGACGTGGTCAATTACGTGATGCGCAAGATGGAAGTCCCACAGGTCACGCGCTACCGTTCCTACGGTTTGGCCTACACCGTGGCGGCGCTCAACGAGGGGGTGTGCAAGTTGTGGCCGGGTCGCCCCGAACCGACCCTGTCGCGTCTGGGCATGCAGGTGATGAACAAAAATTTCACCCTGGACATCAGCCGCGCCCGGCATTATCTGGACTACGATCCGAAAGTCAGTCTCTGGACCGCCCTCGATGAATTCTGCGGCTGGTGGAAGGCCCAGGACATTCGCTGACGCACGGGTTAGCGCCGCCACACTGAACCGAGTTCGGGGTTGAGGGTCAATCGATGCGGCAGTGGGGGTTATACTGCGCCGCATCAAGCCATCACCGCGTTCCACAAAGGTTGACTCAATGTCCATGCGTAACGATGCCAACGACGACTTCGACGATGTACCGAGCCTGCGTGCCGACAGCCTCGACGACGATGATTTTCCGACCACCGCTCGCAACTCCGTGCATTCGCGGACCGCGCCAGTCGTCAAAGTCAAAAGCCCGAGCACCGGCCCGCTGTGGGCGCTGGTTGGCGCCTTGTTCTTTGCGTTTGCAGGCCTTGCCTGGTGGAGCTTCCAGCAGCTCTCGCTGATGGAACAGCAATTGGTGGCGACCCAGGAAAGTTTCGCGCGTATCAGTGAGGATGCGGCGGGGCGCTTGCAGGACATTTCCGGCAAGGTTGTGGCCAGTCAGACCAACGTCAGCAGCGACAGCGAAGCCTTGAAGCTGCAAATCAAGCAGCTGGAAAGCAAACTCCAGGATCAAAGCAAACAACAGCAAGGCGTTGTCGGCCAGACCACCGATCTGGACAAACGCCTGGCGCAGATGAGTGCCCAGACCACTGAGCTGGATAAGCGCTTGGCGCAGATAACCGAACAAGGCACCGAACAACAGACCGCCACCATTCAATTGCAGGCTCAGGTCAAAGTCTTGAACAGCGATGTGGCCGTGCTGAAAAGCAACCCGGCGGACACAGACAAATTCGACGCGCAACTTAAAAGCCTTGGCTCCGACATCGTTGCACTGAAGAAACAAGGCAACCCGAGCGCCGCCATCGAGCGCCTGGAGCAGGAAGTCATTATTCTCAAAAGCCAACAGGACAATCGCCCGGCCGCGACGCCAGGCGGGACCAATACCGCCGAATTCGACGCCTTCCGTGGCCAGGTCACCCGCAACATCAACACCCTTCAGGCACAGATCCAGAATTTGCAGCAGCAGCTGCGCGCAAGGCCTTGAGCCATGAATCATTCCCGGATGCGCCGGGAATGATTTCCTTACACACTGCCATTCGCTGAATATCCATACATACCCCATTGCCGTCTACGCTCTTGAAACACCGACAAGAACGAGGGATGCGCAATGGGGTTTTTGCATAGGTTGGCCTTGCTGGGCGTGATGCTTTTGCTGTGTCTTGGCCAGGTTCAAGCCGCCGGCACGGAAAAGGACGACAGCCAGGCTGCCAAGGCCTTGCTGGAAAAAGCGTGGCGTACTACCACGACAATGGCGACAAGGCCTTCGCTGCTTTCAGCCGTCAGGGGGAGTTTGTCGACAAGGATCGTTACGTGTTCGTGGTCGACACCAAGGGCGTGATGCTCGCCAGCGGCGGGCCGTCTTCGGCGTTGATTGGCCGTGATGTGTCCGATGTGCTCGGGCCGGATTTGCAGAAAGCCTTCAAAGACGCCTTGAAAGTGCCGGAGGGCAATGGCATTCAGCAGGCCGAATATCGCTGGCAGAACTGGTCCGACGGCAAGGTCGAACGCAGCATGTGTTCTACCAGCGCATCGGTCAGCGGATCCTGGCGGTCGGTTACTACTTGCCACGGGCCTCAGCGGAACAGGCGATGGCGTTGCTGAACAAAGCGGCGGCCGATCTGGCCAAGGACGAGAAGGGCACGCTCACGGCCATCAACTCCCTCAAGGGCGGTTACTTGCAGGATGACCTGTACGTCTTCGTCGTCGACCTGAATAACCAGCGTTATGTCGCCCACGGCACCAACTTGCGGTTGATCAATACCGATTTCAGCAAGATCAAGGACCCGGAAGGCAAGCCGGTTGGGGAGCCGATCCTGGCGCTGATGGCCAAGCAGGACTACGGCGAATACGAGTACCGCTGGAAAAACCCGGTGACCGGCAAGGTCGAGGACAAGCATGCCTACCTGAAAAAGGTCGGGCATTTTCTGGTGGCAGTGGGGTATTACAGCCCTTGAAGATCAAAAGATCGCAGCCTGCGGCAGCTCCTACAGTGGAATGCGTACACCCTTGTAGGAGCTGCCGCAGGCTGCGATCTTTTGCTTTTAGTGGACCTTATCCTCACGCCCCCGCAACACCATATTCGGCATGGCAACCGCCGCCGCCAGCCCCAGCAGCGACACCGCCGCACTGACCATCAGCAAATGTTGAAAGGTCAGCAGCAGTTCGGCGCGCAAGGCGTTCTGCGCATCCCCCGGCGCGGCGTTCAAACCATCGAGCAAGACGTTCCCCGAACTGCCCTCGGCAATCATCGAAGAGCCGGCCAGGTGGGCAAAACTTGAGTCCTGTAACAACGCCAGCAGCAGGGCTGACATCAAGGCCACACCCACCGCACCGCCCAGTGAGCGGAACAGGTTGGTGGTGCTGGTGGCGACACCGATGTCCCGTTGTGCCACCGCGTTCTGCGTTCCGACCAGGGAAGTCGGGAACTGCATGCCGCTAGCGATCCCGCTGAGCAACATAAACACACTACTGAGCACAAATGCTTGGGGAGGACTGAACGCCATACCGAGAATCGATATCGGCATGAGCACGGCGCCGGTCAGGATCATAGGTTTGTAGCGCCCGGTCACCGAGGTTCGGCGGCCGGCGAAATACGCCCCGATCGGCAAACCTATCGCCAGCGGCAACAGGTGCAGCGCGGCGCTGTCGGCCCCGGCGCCGGTAACGCTCTGGAAGCGCAGCGGCATCAACACAATCAGCGAGATCGCTTGGAAACTGGTGAAGAAGATCGTGCACCAGCACAGGATCGCATTGCGATTGGCAAACAAATGCATGGGCAGCAGCGGCTCCCGCGCCCGGCGTTCATGCCAGACGAACAGCGCCAGTACCAACACCGCACAACCGAGCAGGCCCAGCACTTCGGCGCTGCGCCACGAATGGCCCTGGCCGACTTGGGTGATGCCCAGCAACAAGGCGGTCAAGCCGATGATCATCAGCAACGTACCGAGGTAATCGATGATCGGTTTGCGTTGCGGCACTGGCAAACCCACCAGCGTTCGATTGGCCACCAGCCAGGCACCGAGGCCCAACGGAAGATTGATCAAAAATACCCAACGCCATGACAGGTACTCGGTCATGTAACCGCCGAGTACCGGGCCGGCCACGCTGGCCACTGCGTACATGCTGCTGAAATAGCCTTGATAGCGGCCACGTTCCCGGGGCGGCACGATGTCGCCAATGATCGCCTGGCTGACCGAAATCATCCCGCCAGCACCGATGCCTTGAAGAATCCGCGCCAGCACCAGTTGCTCCATGCTCTGGGCCATGCCGCAGAAAAACGAAGCAACCGTGAACAACCCCATGCCAAACAGCATCAACGTGCGGCGACCGTACAGATCGCCCAGTTTGCCGTAGATCGGCACGGCCACCGTCATCGCCACCATGTAGCCGGAAATCACCCAGGCCAGCAGGCTGACGTCCTTGAATTGTGCGGAAATGGCCGGCATCGACACGGCGACGATGGTCTGGTCCAGCGCGCCAAGAAAGATCGCCAGCATCAGGGCGATCAACACGCTGCGGATGGCCGGTTTTGGCGTTTCAGGCTGGTTGAGATTGGTCACGGGTTAGAACCTGCGGACAGTGATTGACCCGCAAGGAGCAAGGCGAGCGGGGATGCTCGCCAGTGTAAGTCGATAGCAGGCTATTCGATAGCCTCGTATGGAAGGCCGACGTAATTTTCTGCAATGGTTTTTCGACCGGCCTCGGAGTCGACGAAGTACCCCAGTTCCGACTCGGCAATCCGCTGGCTGAAGGCGTCGTTATCGTCAAAGCGGTGCAGCATCGAGGTCATCCACCAGGAAAACCGTTCGGCTTTCCACACCCGGCGCAAACAGACCTCGGAGTACTTCTCCAGCAAATCCACACGGCCTTCTCGGTAAACCTTCAGCAGAATGTTGAACAGCGTACTGACGTCACTGGCCGCCAGGTTCAGGCCCTTGGCGCCGGTGGGTGGGACGATATGCGCGGCGTCGCCGACCAAAAACATACGCCCGTACTGCATCGGCTCGACAACAAAACTGCGTAACGGCGCGATGCTTTTTTCGATGGAAGGTCCAGTGACCAACGATTCTGCCAACGCGCAAGGCAGACGGGATTTGAGTTCATCCCAGAAGCGCTGATCAGACCAGTTCTCGACGTGCTCGTCGGCAGGTACCTGAAGGTAATAGCGAGTGCGGGTGGCCGAACGCATGCTGCACAGGGCAAAACCGCGCTCATGCCGGGCGTAAACCAGCTCTTCGTGAACAGGCGGTGTGTTAGCGAGGATGCCGAGCCAGCCAAACGGATAGACCCGCTCAAACACTTTCAGGCACTCGGCAGGAATCGACTGCCGGGCCACGCCATGAAAACCGTCGCACCCTGCGATGTAGTCGCAATCGAGTCGATACAGCTCGCCATCCTTCTCAAAAGTCACGAACGGCTCTTCGGTTTTCATCCCGTGAGGAACGACGTTGCTTGCCTCGTAAATCGTCTGCGCACCGGCCTCCCGACGAGCGGCCATCAGGTCGCGGGTGACCTCGGTTTGACCGTAGATCATCACCGTTTTGCCACCGGTCAGGGCTTGCAAATCGATGTGTACCCGGCGTCCGTCGAGGGCCAATTCGAAACCTGAATGAACCAGCCCTTCGGCGTCCATGCGCTGACCCACCCCGGCCTGACGCAACAGCTCTACCATGCCTTGTTCGAGGACGCCGGCACGGATTCGACCGAGCACATAGTCCGGGGTCTGGCGTTCGAGAATGAGGGTGTCGACGCCGGCGTTGTGCAGCAATTGGCCGAGCAATAAACCGGACGGACCGGCGCCGATGATGGCGATTTGGGTTTTCAGCGTTTTCATTGTTTTTATGACTCGCAAGCTTCACGCAACCAGGGCCGGTGAATAATTTTTATGGATCGAGTGCTTGCATTTTTCCCTCGCGAGTCTGTCAATTGAAGGGGAAAACTGAGCCGATACCTGTACATTCTGCCAATCGGTGCGATTATCGCCCGCCTACCCCCGAGGCCTGGATTGAAGTGATGAACAAGCCTGACCTACCTTCGATTCCAGTGTTCAAGCTCTACGGTGAAAGCCTGGATTGGCCGACCCCGGACTTGCTGCACTGTGAAACCATTTCCAAACGCAGCCGCGAACACCAATGGGAAATCAAACCCCACCGTCACGCCGATTTGTGTCAGTTGCTCTTCGTGTTCAAAGGTCAGGCAGAGCTTGAAATCGAAGGCAAACGTACGCAATTGACCGAGCCGGCGATCCTGGTTTTGCCGCCGTTATCGGTGCATGGCTATCGTTTTTCCGAGGACGTCGAAGGGTTTGTCGTAACTCTTGCCGCGCCGCTGGTCGCCCATCTTCAGGCGCAACTGGGCAATTCGGTGAATGCCCTGGCCCAGGCCGAAAGTTATCCGGCGGGCAAGGAAGGCGAATACCTCAACAGCCTGTTTTCAGCGCTGCAAGACGAATACACCGGCCACCAGCCGGCTCGCGAAATGCTCATGCATTCGCTGGTCAGCGTGATCATGGTGTGGGTCAGCCGCCAAGTGATTTCCCGCCGCAACGCCAGCCAGCGTCCGCAGCGTGCCCGGGAATACCTCAACGGATTTATCCAACTGGTGGAAGAGACCTATCGCCAGCACGTCAAGGTCGAGGACCTGGCGCATCGGCTGGGGATTTCCGTGTCCCACCTCAACGGCACCTGCCGTGAGCTGGCGGGACAACCGGCGTTGCAGATCATGCACGAGCGTCAATTGCTGGAGGCCAAGCGCTTGCTGACCTACACCAGCATGACCATTTATGAAATGTCCGACGTGTTGGGGTTCTCTGATCCGACCAACTTCACGCGCTTGTTCCGACGTCGAGTGGGGATCTCGCCCAAGGCCTTTCGCGACCGCTTGAAGGCCGATCAGGACAACGAGGCCTGATCCCCTTCGTTACTTGAGGGCGTTAAGGGTCGCGTTGTGGGGAATGCAGCGTTCGAAGTTGCAGCTCGCGTATTCACGGGGCAGTTGTCGCAACTGCTCGACGCGCCAGGCCGCGGTGCCATACAGCGCGAGCGTGGCCGCGCAGGTAATGAAAATCGCGAGGTATCTTCTTGTTTTGATGTTCATGGTGTTGACCTCTGAACGAATACCCTTCGGTACTACTTTCAGCATAGGTCAGTGCCAGTGAGTTGCCAGCCGCGCGGTCTGCGCTTGTAACCCGACATTCAGAACACTGATGCCCCCTGTGGGAGCGAGCCTGCTCGCGAATGCGGTTAATCATTCAACAATGATGTTGAATGACCCGCCGCATTCGCGAGCAAGCTCGCTCCCACAAGGGGATTCGGTTACAGGCCGATATCCCACGCCGGTTCTTCCGGGAATCTGAGCACCAGAAAATCCAGCATGCTGCGCAGTGTCGCCGGCATGTGTTTGCGTGAGGTATACACCGCGTAAACGTTCATTTGCCGGGGTTCGGCAAGGGGCAGCAGGCGGATCAGTTCGCCGCTGTGGATATGCACGCCCGCCTGATAACTGGGGAGCATCGCCACCCCGGCGCCGGCCATCGCCGCGCGCAACAACGTGCTGGCTTCGTTGGCGCTGATGTTGCCCTGCACCGGCACTGACACCTGCTCACCGTCCTCCTCGAAATGCCATAGGCTTTTGCCGAAGTAGGAGTGGGTCAGGCAATTGTGCAGGCTCAGGTCCTCGACCCGCCGCGGTGTCGGGTGTTCGAGCAGATAAGCGGGGGAGGCGCAGATCACCGAGCGGCAGACCGTCAGCCGCCGCGCGATCAGGTTCGGGTCCAGGTCATTGCTGGTGCGGATCGCCAGATCGATGCGCTCATCCACCAGGTTCACCGTGCGGTCGAGCATCTGCATGTCGATGCTGACGCCGGGGTAGCGTTTGACGTAAGCGGCCATGGCATCCGCCAGTTGTGCCTGACCAAACGAAGTGCTGACGCTGATGCGCAGCAGGCCGCGCGGCGCATCGTCCGGTTCGCTGACGGCGGCTTGCATGTCCGTGGACAGGTCGAGCATTTGCCGACATCGAGGCAGGATTTCGCTGCCGGCGGCGGTCAGGCTCAGCTTGCGCGTGGTGCGGTGCATCAGGCGTGCGCCGACCCAATCCTCCAGCTCCGCCAGATAGCGTGAAACCACGGGCCGAGACAGGTCCAGGTGATCGGCAGCGGCCGACTGACTGCTGAGGTCAACCACCGTGACGAACACCCGCATTGCTTGTAGTCGATCCATCATTTGCTCACTTTCAGAAACAAACTATGTCCCAGCATCGCATTTTTTGTACTGAGTCATGCAACTAAGCTCTGTCCCATCGCCAAGCACGGCATTCGGACAACGGAGCAACAGATGATCGGCTTCACCTCGCTTAAACGTATTTTGCTGGCCACCGCTACTTTCGGTTTTGCCGCCCACGCAGTGGCAGCATCGACCCTGACCCTGGACGTCTACAACCCGGGTGACAAGGCGATCTTCCCGGTGACCTCGGTGCTGGTCAGCGGCGAGAAAGACGCGATTTTGGTGGATGCACAATTTGGCAAATCCCAGGCCAAGCAAGTGGTCGAGAAGATCCGCGCCAGCGGCAAGCAACTGACCACCATTTACATCAGCCACGGTGACCCGGATTACTACTTCGGCCTCGACACCCTGACTGCCGCATTCCCCAACGCCAAAGTGCTTGCCTCGCAGCCGACTGTGGATCACATCCAGAAAACCGTCGACGGCAAACTGGCGTTCTGGGGGCCGAAAATGGGCACCGATGTGCCTGCCAAAACCATCGTGCCGGATGTACTCAAAGGCGACAGCCTGATGCTCGAAGGGCAGAAGTTGCAGGTGGTGGGGCTGGAGGGCAAGCAGCCGGATCGCACCTTTGTCTGGATTCCGTCGATCAAGGCCGTGGTCGGTGGCGTCGTCGTCGCAGAAAACATCCACGTGTGGATGGCCGACACCCAGACGCCGCAGTCCCACGCCGATTGGATGACCACACTGCACGCCATCGAAACCCTGAAACCGAAAACCATCGTGCCGGGTCATTACCTCGGTGAAAGCGCCCGCTCCCTGGCCGCCGTGCAGTTCACCGCCGATTACATCAAGGCGTTCGATGAAGAAACCGCCAAGGCAAAAGACGCTGCCGCGCTGATCGCCGCGATGAAAAAACGCTACCCGAAGCTGGGTGAAGAAAGCTCGCTTGAACTGAGCGCCAAAGTCGCCAAGGGCGAGATGAAGTGGTAACCCGATTCACCTACTCACACTGATCCACACTGGAGAACGTCATGAGCAAGATCGCAATCATTGGTGCTACCGGTCGCGCCGGTAGCCAACTGCTGGAAGAAGCCCTGCGTCGTGGTCACAGCGTTACCGCCATCGCCCGCGACACCTCGAAGATCGGTCAGCGTACCGGTGTGGTCACCAAGAATGTCGATGCCCTTGATGCCGACGCGTTGCAAGCGGCCGTTGCGGGTCATGACGTGGTGATCAGCGCTGCGCACTTCGCGACCCTTCCTGCCAGCGCCGTGATCGGGCCGGTGAAGAAGGCGGGGGTGCAACGTCTGCTGGTGGTGGGCGGTGCCGGTTCGCTGTTGCTGCCGGACGGAACCCGCGTGATCGACAGCGACGGTTTTCCGCAGGCGTACAAGGCTGAGGCCAATGCCGGTGCGCTGTTTCTGGAAAACCTGCGGCAGGAAAAAGAGCTGGACTGGAGCTTTGTGTCGCCGTCGGCAGAGTTTGTCGAAGGTGAGCGCACGGGGACGTTTCGGATCGGCAAAGATGATTTGCTGGTGAGTAGCGAAGGGCGTAGCTGGGTTACTTTTGCTGATTATGCGATTGCGATGATCGATGAAGTGGAAGCGCCGAAGCATTCTCGGCAGCGGTTCACCGTCGGTTATTGAGCTGAAAGCCACCCCTCACCCTAACCCTCTCCCGGAGGGAGAGGGGACTGACCGAGGTGTTCTTTCGAGTTACATCGACCTGAAATTCCGAGTCGAGCTCAGGTTCTGAAAAGCATGCAGATCGGCCCCCTCTCCCCTCTGGGGCGGTCCGACGTTTCGGGAGGGCTGGGGTGAGGGGTGGATCTAACTGACACACCACGCCACACACATTCACCGCGCCTGAGCCTGCTCCACCAACCACCCCATCAACTCGCGCAACTTCGGCGAAGGCCCGGGTTTTTCAGGGAAAACCAGGTAATACGCCAACCCGGTCTTCACCTTCAATTCAAACGGCATGACCAGCCGCCCGGCACTCAAATCATCACCAATCAGCGACCAATCCCCGATCGCCACGCCTGTCCCTTGGGACGCCATCGACATCGCCAGGTCCAGCGTTTCGAAATGCTGACCCTTGCCGACATTGCTCAAGCGAATATCCGCAGTGGCCAGCCAGGCCTTCCAGTCCCGTTCATCCCGGGTCGGGTGCAGCAGCATGTGTTGCTCCAGATCCTCCGGCGTCAGCAGCGGCACCGGACCTTCGAGCAACGGCTTGGAGCAGACCGGTGTCAGCTGCTCATCAAACAGATGTTGAGACACCAATGAACTGTCCGGCGGTGCGCCATACACCACCGCTGCATCGAACTGTTCGCGATGAAAATCCACGCCGTGTTTGACCGTGGTGGTCAATTCCACCGGCACATCCGGGCGCTCCCGTTGCCACTGCAACAGCCGCGGCAACAGCCAGCGCATGACACACGTCGGGGCCTTGAGTTGCAGGGTTTCGCGCTTCTCGCCGATCTGCTCCACCGCCTCGTCGATCAGACCGAAAATCTGCTGGACCCGTGGCAGCCATTCCCGTCCTTCAGCGGTCAGGCTCAAGCCTCGAGCCTGGCGAATGAACAGTTCATAACCCAGATGTTCTTCCAGCCCGGCGATCTGCCGACTCACCGCACCTTGGGTGATGTACAGCTGTTCAGCAGCACGGGTGAAGTTGCAGCACTGCGCGGTAATCAGAAAAGTGTGCAGCGCCGGCAGGGGAGGCAATCGTTTCATTGGGATCCAAGGTATGACGTGAGGACATGGCTAGTATGACTTTTTATCCATTGTTGCGGCTACGTGTCGCCCGTTCCAATGAGGCCATCCCTGGACCTGCCCACGCATCATAAACACTGCGCAGGCCCGGCGTCTCAAACGAACAAAAAGGGCAAAGACATGGCGACGTGCGGCGAAGTATTGGTCAAGTTACTCGAAGATTACGGAGTTGAGCAGGTGTTCGGCATTCCCGGGGTTCACACCGTGGAGCTGTACCGCGGGCTGGCCCGTTCGAGCATCAACCACGTCACTCCGCGTCACGAACAGGGCGCCGGTTTCATGGCCGACGGTTACGCTCGCACCAGCGGCAAACCGGGTGTGTGCTTCATCATCACCGGCCCTGGCATGACCAACATCACCACCGCCATGGGCCAGGCCTACGCCGACTCGATCCCGATGCTGGTGATCTCCAGCGTGCAATCGCGCAGCCAGTTGGGCGGCGGTCGCGGCAAGCTGCACGAGCTGCCAAACCAGAGCGCATTGGTCGGTGGCGTGGCGGCGTTCTCCCACACCTTGATGTCGGCGGCTGAATTGCCGGGCGTCTTGGCGCGTGCCTTTGCTCTGTTCCAGGCCGGCCGTCCGCGTCCGGTTCACATCGAAATTCCTTTGGATGTATTGGTCGAAGAGGCCGATGACCTGCTCGCCAGCGTACCCGTGAACATCGACCGCGCCGGTGCCTCGCCGAGCGCAATCAGCCGCATGACTGCGTTGCTGGCCGGTGCCAAGCGCCCATTGATTCTCGCCGGTGGCGGCGCCATCGATGCCGCCGCCGAGTTGACTGAACTGGCCGAGTTGCTGGACGCCCCGGTGGCCCTGACCATCAATGCCAAAGGCATGCTCGAATCCAACCATCCTTTGTTGATCGGCTCGACCCAGAGCCTGGTCGCGACTCGCGCTTTGGTGGCTGAAGCTGACGTGGTGTTGGCGATCGGCACCGAACTGGCCGAAACCGATTACGACGTCACCTTCGCCGGCGGTTTCGAGATTCCTGGCGTGCTGCTGCGTGTGGACATCGACCCGGACCAGACCGTGCGCAACTACCCGCCGAAAGTCGCGTTGGTAGCCGACTCGCGCAACGCGGCTCAAGCCTTGCTGAGCGAATTGTCCCACCACTCGCTGGCCGAGCGCCGTAACGATTGGGGCCAGGTCCGTGCCGCACGCTTGCGCGACGAACTGGCCGCCACCTGGGACGCTCCGACCCTGGCCCAGACCCGTTTCCTGGAAACCGTCTTGCACGAACTGCCAAACGCAGTCTTCGTCGGCGATTCGACCCAACCGGTGTACACCGGCAATCTGACGTTCAACCCGGAGCGCCCGCGTCGCTGGTTCAACTCGTCCACCGGTTACGGCACCCTCGGTTACGCCTTGCCGGCAGCCATTGGCGCCTGGCTCGGTGGCAGCGTTGAAAACGGCGCGCGTCCTCCGGTGGTGTGCCTGATCGGCGACGGCGGCCTGCAATTTACCCTGCCGGAACTGGCCAGCGCCGTTGAAGCGCGCACTCCGGTGATCGTCCTGCTGTGGAATAACCAGGGCTACGAAGAGATCAAGAAATACATGGTCAACCGCGCCATCGAGCCGGTGGGCGTGGACATCTACACCCCGGACTTCATCGGTGTCGCCAAAGCGCTGGGCTGTGCAGCCGAAGCCGTCTGCGGTGTTGAGCAACTGCGCAGCGCACTGCGTGCCGCCGCCGATCGCCAGGGGCCGACCCTGATTGAAATCGATCAGACCGTGTGGATGAAGGCGGTGTCGAAATGACTTTTCCAACCACTTTGGATGGCCTGTTCATCGATGGCCAATGGTCCGCTGGCAACGAACACCTGCGCGTGATCAACCCGGCAACCGAAGCCCTGTTGACCACCGTGAACGGCGGCGATGAGCGGGCTGTGGAGCAAGCCGTCACTGCCGCAACCAACGCCTTCAAGGAATGGTCGAAAACCACCGGCGCCGAGCGCGGCGCGATCCTGCGAAGAATCGCCGCTGGCGTGCAGGCCGGGCGTGACCACTTGATGAAGTTGCAATCGAGCAACAACGGCAAACCGCTGTTCGAAGCCGCCATCGACGTTGACGACGTGATCGCCACCTTCGAGTACTACGCAGGTCTGGCCGAAGGGCTCGATGCCAAGCAAGACAGCAATGTCGAGCTGCCAACCGACGACTTCAGCGCTCGTCTGCGTCGTGAACCCGCAGGTGTTGTCGGCCTGATCGTGCCATGGAACTTCCCGATGGTTACCACCGCCTGGAAACTCGCCCCGGCCCTGGCCGCCGGCTGCTGCGTGGTGCTCAAACCGTCCGAAGTCACGCCGCTGCCAGAATTGGAATTGGCCGCGATCATCGCTGAGGCCGGTCTGCCCAAGGGCGTGTTCAACCTGGTCTGCGGCACCGGCCTGGCGGTCGGCGCGCCGTTGTCCGCTGATCCGCGCATCGCCAAAATTTCCTTCACCGGCAGCAACGCCGTCGGTGTTCAAGTCATGCAACGTGCCGCAGAAACCGTGAAGGGCGTGAGCCTGGAACTGGGCGGTAAATCCTCGCTGCTGGTGCTCAAAGACGCTGACATCGAACTGGCCGTGGAAGTGGCCTGTGGTGGCGGGTTCTTCAACGCCGGGCAGATGTGCTCGGCCACCAGCCGCGTGCTGGTCGCCGATGAACTGGCGGACGAATTCCTCATCCGTTTGAAGGCCCGCGCCGAAGCCATTCGCGTGGCCGACCCGTTCGACCCGAACGTGGAAATGGGCGCACTGGTCAACCAAGCGCAATACCAACGTGTACTCGGTCACATCGATCGAGGTTTGAGTGCTGGTGCCAAGCTGGTTTGCGGCGGTAATCGTCCGGCAGACCTGTCGCGCGGCTATTTTTTGCAGCCGACGATTTTCACTGAAGTGCCCCTCGACAGTGCGCTGTGGTGTGAGGAGATTTTCGGGCCGGTGATTTGCGTGCGCAGTTTTGCCACCGAAGCCGAGGCGATTGCCCTGGCTAATGACAGCCAGTTCGGTCTGGTGGCCAGCGTGGTCACTCGCGACGCCGAAGCGGCAGATCGGGTCGCTAACGCTTTGCAGGCGGGGCTTGTGTGGATCAACGCGCCGCAAGTGATCTTCCCGCAGACCGCCTGGGGTGGCTACAAACAGAGCAGCATCGGCCGCGAATTGGGGCCGTGGGGCTTGCAGGCTTTCCAGGAAATCAAACACGTGATTCGAGCGGTCTGACGGCTCGAAAAGGGTCAGCGCATGCCTCGCGTTGAGGCATGCACTGGCGTCATGGCTTCAATGAGTTTTTATCGATAGTCAGGTGTTTTACACGACCTCAGGATGAACCCGTCGGCTCAGCGCAAGTCCTTTGAAACCGGGGGCTTTAAGCAGATCTGACCGCGCGGATGCAACGGTTGCGACCAACCTCATACTTAAAAAAACAAAGGGAGTCCTTCATGGGCGAGCATGATCTAAACAGACGTCAATTCATCAAAACCGTGGGCGTGGCGTCCGTAGCCGCGGCGGCCATGAGTTTGCCCTTCGTCAAGGCCAATGCCAGCGACACACGCTTCCAGGGCAAAACCCTGCGCCTGCTGACCTGGTCCGATGACACTGGCCTGGCAGCACTGCGCAACATCGCGGCAACCTTCGAAGACAAGTACGGCTGCAAGGTCATCGCTGACCGCACCGGCAGCACCTCGGAAATGGTCGCCAAACTCAAGGCCGGCGGTGATCGTCCGCAGTACGACATCATCACCCTGGCAGGCGTCGGCGCCGAAGGTCTGGCCGCGGCCAACCTGCTGGAAAAGCCCGACCTCAACCGCATTCCCAACCTGGTTGACGTACCGGAGAAATACCGCACCGGCGCCAATGGCCACGGCATCGGTTACCTGCTCTGGTGCAACAGCCTGGTTTACAGCACCCGCACCATCAAAGAAGCGCCGGACAGCTACGCCGCCCTGTGGGACGCCGAGCTGTCGCCGAACATCTTCCTGCCGCCGCCGAACTGGACCGAAGCGATGGACCTGATCATCATCGCCGCCAAACTGGCCGGTGGTGACGAACACAACATCGAGCCGGGCTTCAAGAAACTCGCCGAGCTGAAAGATCGCGTAGTGACCCTGGGTGAAAACCCGAACCAGATCGCCGAACTGTTCCGTACCGGCTCCCTGGACATGGGCGGCTTGTACGCACCGGCATTCTTCCCGAAACAGATTCGCGATCCGTCTTACGGTCTGGGCGCTACCTTCGGCATGAAGGAAGGCTTCTACACCGACCTGATGCTCTCGGTGATGCCGAAGAGTCGTCCGGGCGATATCGACCTGGCCTACGCCTTCATCAACCACTCTCTGGACCCACTGGTGCAGGGCAAGATGGCCGAGGACATCTACAACGGCCCGGTCAACGCCAAGGCGATCATCTCTGCCGAAGCACGCAAGAGCCCGTACATCCTCACGCCTGAGCAGATTGCCGAGAAGGCGATCATGCACGACAACGCCTTCCTGGCTTCCGTGCATGACCAATGGATTCGTCGTTACACGGAAATATTTTCTTCCTGATCGAGTGACGAACACAGGATCTTCAACCACTGAAGATCCCCTGTGGGAGCGAGCCTGCTCGCGATTGCGGACTGACATTCACCGATGATGTTGGCTGACACACCGCTATCGCGAGCAGGCTCACTCCTACATGGGGTCGATGTAGTTTCCAGGACTTGTGTTTGTCAGCTGCTTTCCATTGACGAGACCCTTGCTATGGAACACCAACCTCTGACTCATCCGGTCGCCGTCGCTCCAGTGCGCACCAATCGGGGTGTTTCGCCGACGACGCGTGCCTGGTTTTTCCTGTCGCCGTCGATGCTGTTTCTGGGCGTATTGATCGCCGCCAGCCTCCTGGTTCTGCGCATGAGCGTGGGCACCAAGGGCGCGGAATGGACCGGGTTCAGCCTGGCCAGTTACGCCCAATTGCTGGAACCGTATTACCTCAAATCCTTGCTGCTGACCCTGCGCCTGGCCTTGATCAGCGCGGTGATCGCCGTCGTGCTGGCGATCCCGGTGGCCTACACCATGTCGCGGCTGACCTCACCGTTTGTGCGACGGATCTTCCTCGCCGCGGTGCTGCTGCCATTGCTGGTCAACCTGCTGCTGCAAAGCTACGGCTGGCTGGTGATTCTCGGCCCTGGCGGGATGCTCAACCAGGCGCTGATGGGCCTGGGCCTGATCAAGCGCCCGATCATGCTGCTCTACAACCAGAACGGCGTACTGATGGGCCTGGTGCAAACCGCGTTCCCGTTGGCCGTGCTGCCGATTGCCAGCGCCATGCGCGGCGTCGCCCGTACCTACGAAGAAGCCGCCGCAACGTTGGGCGCGAGTCGCTTGCAGGTGTTCCGCCAAGTGGTGCTGCCGATGAGTATGCCGGGGATCATCACTGGCGCGACGTTGGTATTCGCCTACAACGCCAGCAGCTTCGTGGTGCCTTTGCTGCTCGGTGGCCGACGCGTGCCGATGCTGGCCGTGATGGTCCATGACCAGATCGCTCCGCTGATGAACTGGCCCGCCGCTTCCGCTGCCGGTGTGGTGCTGATTGTCACCACGCTCGCGATCATGACCTTGTCCGAATACATCACTGGCCGTCGTCGGCGCATGCTGGAGGCTTCCCAATGAGCACCCTGATCAAAAAGCGTTATGGGCTGCTGCCCGGCGAGACCGGCAAGTTTGCCGGCATCCTGTCGGGCTTCATCCTGCTGCTGGCGGTGTTGCCGATCCTGACCATGATCGTGATGTCGTTCAGCGGTGCGTCGAACCTCGACTTTCCGCCGAGCAGCTATAGCCTGCAATGGTACAAGGCCGCCTGGAACACCTTCGTGTCGCCGGATTCCAGCGATGTGCTGAGCCTCGGCAAAGCCATGACCACCAGCCTGATGGTGGCCTGCCTGACCATGATTTTCGCCACGATTATCGCGGTGCCAGCAGCCTATGCCCTGACCCGTTGCGAGTTCCGCGGTAAAGCCGTGGCGCTGCAACTGATGTCGCTGCCGTTGGTGTTTCCGATGGTGGTGTTGGGACTGGCGCTATTGCTGGTGTTCGACAGCCTGCCGTTCCACATCACCACCTCGCGATTGGTAATTGCCCACGTGATTCTGGCGCTGCCATTCGTGGTGAAAAACTGCACCGCCGCGATGCTCTCCATCGGCAGCGAAGTCGAAGAAGCCGCGCAGATGCTCGGCGCTTCACCGACCCGGGCGATTATCGATGTGGTGGTGCCGCTGATGAAGTCGGGGATTCTGGCGGGGATGCTGCTGGCGTTCATCGTCTCGTTCAACGAATTCACCGTGACCTACTTCCTCTACACCATCGACGTCATGACCGTGCCGATCTGGATGTACAGCCGCACCGTGTCTTCGCTCGACCCAACCGTTTTCTCGTTTGCCGTGCTGATCGTGCTGATCGACTTCGTCCTGATCTGGGCGTTGGAGAAGCTGGTTGGTGAAGGTGGCGTTTCGTTCTGATTCTTGAGGTGCAACATGACTGGTCTGATTCTGGAAAACGTCGAGAAACATTACGGCTCGGCCTGCGCGGTAAAGGATGTAAACCTGCATTTGCCTGAGGGCAAACTGGTGTGTTTTCTCGGCCCTTCGGGTTGCGGCAAAACCACGTTGCTGCGAATGATCGCAGGGCTTGAAACCCTGAGCGGCGGCGAGATTCGCCTGGACGGTGAAGACATCGGCCACACGCCGGCGCATCAACGTAATTTCGGCATGGTGTTTCAATCGCTGGCGCTGTTCCCGCACATGACGGTGGGGGAGAACATCGCCTATCCGCTGAAACTGCGTGGCGTCAGCAAGGCTGCTCAGCAGGCGCGGGTGGTGGAGTTGCTGCAACTGATTCAGTTGCAGGAAATGATCGACCGTCCGGTGTCGAAACTCTCTGGCGGTCAACGTCAGCGCGTGGCGATTGCCCGGGCGATTGCCAATCACCCGAAAATTCTGCTGCTCGACGAACCACTGTCGGCGCTGGACGCCAAGCTGCGTGAATCGATGCAGGTGGAAATCCGTCAACTGCAACAACGCTTGAACATCACCACCATCCTGGTGACCCACGACCAGCGTGAAGCCATGACCATGGCGGATATCGTTGTGGTATTGGGTGAACATCGGGTGCAGCAAGTGGGCACGCCGATTGAAATCTATCGTCACCCGGCCAACGAGTTTGTTGCGGACTTTATCGGCTCGGGCAACATCTTCCCGGCCACCGCGCTGGGCAACGGGAAAGTTGGCTTGCCGGGTGGCGATGCACTGGAAGTGCCGATCTGCAGCAGCATCGTGGTGGGTGAGAAAGTGAAGATGCTGATTCGCCCTGAGGACCTGCAACTGTCTCATCCACAGGCGACGGCGGGGAATCGGTTGCTCGGTAAGGTGACGTTCGTGCGTGATATTGGCGCGACGATTGAAACGACCGTGGAGTGTTCCGGGGTGTCGTTTACGGCGTTGAGTACGCCGTGTCAGGGGTTTGGGTTGAGCATTGGCAATCCGGTGTCGGTGACCCTTCCGGCCGAGGCGTGCCGCGTACTCGGTGCCTGATTTTGTTTCCTACCTTTAGAACCACCCCTCACCCCAGCCCTCTCCCCAGAGGGGAGAGGGAGCCGACGGAGGTGTTCTTTCGAGTGACATCGACCTGAAAATCCGAGTCGAACTCAGGCTTTGAAAAGCGTGGAGATCGGCTCCCTTTCCCCCTCTCCCCAGGGGTAGAGGGGGCTGGCCGAGGTGTTCTTTCGAGTGACATCGACCTGAAGTATCGAGTCGAACTCAGGCCATGAAAAGCATGAAGATCTGCTCCCTTTCCCCCTCTCCCCTCTGGGGAGAGGGCTGGGGTGAGGGGTGGATTTTGACGGCAATACACAACCTCAAACCGTCAACCGCAACCGCGCCAAATCCCGCAACGGCGGAGCCCCGAACAATCGGCTGTACTCACGGCTGAATTGCGAAGGGCTTTCATACCCCACCCGATACCCCGCCGCCGAAGCCTCCAACCCTTCCGCCAGCATCAACCGCCGCGCTTCTTGCAGGCGCAGTTGCTTCTGATACTGCAACGGACTCATCGCCGTCATCGCCTTGAACCGGTGATGCAACGTCGACACACTCAGGTTCACTTCCTTCGCCAGATCATCGATGCGCAACGGCTGTTCATAGTTGCCGTTGAGCCATTTGATCGCCTGGCTGATGCGATGGCTCTGGCTGTTGGCGATAGCGATTTCGTACAGCCGATGACCCTGCTGGCTGCGCAATAGTCGATACAGGATTTCCCGGCGAATCAGCGGTGCGAGCATGGCGATGTCTTTCGGCGCATCCAGCAAACGTGCCAAACGCAACACCGCGTCAAGCATTGCGGTGTCGATTCGTTCGACATACAAACCTCGTCCCGTCGGCCGGGTGGGCACACCGA
This sequence comes from Pseudomonas sp. LBUM1666, assembly GCF_059695775.1. Classification (NCBI taxonomy): domain Bacteria; kingdom Pseudomonadati; phylum Pseudomonadota; class Gammaproteobacteria; order Pseudomonadales; family Pseudomonadaceae; genus Pseudomonas; species Pseudomonas sp. LBUM1666. The sequence continues at coordinate 1,299,117 of NZ_CP166789.1, forward strand.
GAGGACCGGCATCGGCAATCAGCGCAGTGATTTCCGCCGGGTCGATATCCAGCCGCACCGCGAGGATCGGTTCTTCAGACGTGACGTTCACCACTCGTCCGCTCAATGGCATCGAGACAGACACCACCAGGTAATTCAGCGGATCGTAATTGAAGTATTCATCGGCCAGCCTGACCTCTTTACGGCCCTGCGCCATGATGCACAGCGCGGGTTGCGCCAGTACCGGGGCAAACTCATGGGACTTGCTATGGCGCGACATGAACAGCGAGCCGACGGCAGTCGCATAAGTGCCATCCTCCGCCGTGTTATGGCGAATGATAGCGGCCAGTTCCGCGCGCTGTTTCTCCATGTCGGCATCCAGCGGGGCTTTAAAGTGATCGAGCGACGACATGCAAGGCATCCTCGGTGGGGCGTCAGTAATGAGGCGAGCTTAAGTTTGTGCAAGACGAAGCGGTAGACACATCCTGCCTCAACCTTGCCTGATTCTGCACGGAGTGGATTAGCGGCACCTCTATGACAGGGCAGGCCAAGGAAAACTTGCTTGAAAGGCCTGTTTCATTGGCACCAAGGCTTTTACAGGTTGTTACAGGTTTTTCGAGAAGCCGCGCAGGATTGTGCAACAAGCCGGCAGGAATCGACTAACCGTGCTTCTACTTGCGCGCTTAACCTTTGATCCTGTCGCAGCCCGTCCCACGGCTGCTACTCGACTACCTGGGAGGGTTGAACATGTCTACGCAGATCCCCGTCAGTCATATGGCCTTTGTCCGCGCCCGCGCCGGGCGTTCGGCGGAACTCGGTGCGCGCCTGAGCGCTTTGATCGAGCCGTCCCGCAGCGCGCCGGGTTGCCTGAATTTTGCCCTGCAACATTCGCAGTGCGATCCGGAGTTGTGGCTGGTGTCCGGTTTCTGGATGAACCAGCAGGCCATGACCGCTTATTTCAGCACCCCGGCCATGCAGATTTTTGCCGGGTTGGTGCAAGACCTGGTGGTTAACAGCCTGGATTTTCATACCTTCAAGGACGTGTCGGCCGCCCAGGCGCAGGGGCAGTCCCAGTCATGGGTACACAAAATGGCGGGTTGAGGGTTTAATGGCTCAATTCTCCATTCAGCCAGGATCCACGACATGGCACGCAAAGCCTTTGAAACCTTCGAAGCCGTATCTGCCGTAGTACCCCGTGAAGGCGGTTATCACGCCGCAATCGCCACCAAGGCCATCGGTGGTTCGGGTGCACCGCGCTTTCACAAGCTGCTCGAAGAACAGACCTTCAAAACTGCCCGCGAGGCCGATGAAGCCGCTGCGCTGCAGTTGACACACCTCAAAGACGTCAGCGAAGACGGCGACCTGATCTGGTGATTACTTGACCGCCCCCGGGCGATACATCTTGAACAACGCCTCAGGCCCCAGCTGGAAATAATCCGCTGGCCCGCCGCCGCGCAGGATCGGTTCTGCCGCGGCGGTGTCGTACACCCCATCCATCAACAGCCATTTGGCGATATGCACGGCGACCACTTCGCCGAGAATCAGCCAGCTCGGCACCACGTTGCCATCGGCCCGCTGCAACTGAATGATCTGCGTGACCTTGCACTCGAAGGACACCGGGCTTTCGGCGACGCGCGGCACCTGAATGATTTTCGACGCTGCGGGGGTTAGCCCGGACAGCTCGAACTCGTTGACCTCAGGTCCGACCATGGCAGAGCACTGGTTCATCTGCTCGGCCAGCGGACGGGTTGCCAGGTTCCAGGCGAATTCGCCGGTTCGCTCGATGTTATTCAGGCTGTCTTTGCGCCCGACACTGGAAAAACCAATGATCGGCGGAATGTAGTTGAACGCGTTGAAGAAACTGTAAGGCGCCAGGTTCAGGCGGCCATCGGCATCCTGGGAGGAAATCCAGCCAATGGGACGCGGGCCGACGATGGCGTTGAACGGGTCATGCGGCAGGCCGTGGCCGTTGGCGGGTTCGTAGAAATGGATGTCGTCGGGCATGGATGGCGTTCCTGGGGCATATTCGGAGATCGCGCCATAGTGCTGGGACGAACGGATAATTTCCAGCGATGAGATCCAAATGTGGGAGCGAGCCTGCTCGCGAAGGCGGTGTGTCATTCAGCATTGATGTTGACTGAAAAACCGCTTTCGCGAGCAGGCTCGCTCCCACAAGGTTCTGTGTCGACGCAATTAAAAAGGGGCAGACCCGTTAAGGTCTGCCCCTGTTTTTATTGCGCGGGCTGACTCAGTCCGTTTCGATCCGCGAATGTTTGCGGGTGTCTTTCATGGTCACGTAGACCACCAACGACACGGCAATACACGCGGTGACATACCAGTAGTAACCGGTTTCCATGCCGATGCTCTTGAACCACAGTGCGATGTATTCAGCGGTGCCGCCGAAGATCGACACGGTGAGCGCGTACGGCAGGCCGACGCCCAGGGCGCGGATTTCGGTCGGGAACAGTTCGGCTTTGACCACCGCGTTGATCGAGGTGTAGCCGCTGACGATGATTAGCGCTGCCATGATCAGGAAGAACGCGCCCCACCAGGTCTGGACGGTGTGCAGGGTGGTCAGGATCGGCACGGTGAACAGCGTCCCGAGAATACCGAAGGCAATCAGGATTGGCCGGCGACCGACTTTATCCGAGAGCCCGCCAATGATCGGTTGCAGGCACATGAACAGGAACAGCGTGGCGGCCGAAATAGTGGTGGAGTCGGAGATGCTCATGCCGACGGTATTCACCAGGTATTTCTGCATGTACGTGGTGTAAGTGTAGAACGCCAGGGTGCCGCCCATGGTCAGGCCGACCACGGTCATCAGTTCCTTCGGATGGCGCATCAAGGTGCGCATGGCGCTTTCCTTGGCCTTTTCTTTCTTGGTGAACGACTCGGTTTCTTCCATGCCACGACGCAGGTAGAGCGCGACCACGGCACACAGCGCGCCGATGGCGAACGGGATGCGCCAGCCCCAGGCGTACAGCTCTTCAGTGGTCAGGGTCTGTTGCAGCACGATCAGCACCGCCAACGCGATGAGCTGACCCGAGATCAGGGTCACGTACTGGAAGCTGGAGTAGAAGCCGCGACGATCTTTGGTCGCCATCTCGCTGAGGTACGTTGCCGAGGTGCCGTACTCGCCACCGACCGACAGGCCCTGCAGCAGGCGGGCGAAAATCAGCAGGATCGGTGCGCCAATGCCAATGGTTTCATAACCAGGGCTCAGGGCAATCAGCAGCGAGCCGAAACACATCAGATACACCGAAGCCATCAGTGCTTTCTTGCGACCGGCCTTGTCGGCGTAGAGGCCCATCAACCAGCCACCGATCGGGCGCATCAGGAAGCCCACGGCGAAGATCGCGGCGGTGTTCAGCAGTTGTGCGGTGGTGTCGCCTTTCGGGAAAAAGGCCTTGGCGAAGTACAGGGAGAAGGCGGCGTAGACATACCAGTCGTACCACTCGACCATGTTGCCGACAGAGCCGCTGAAGATCGATTTGATGCGACTGGCAGTGGTTCTTTCTTTGGCAGGCGAAGCTGCCGACCCAAGAGGCAAGGCGTTGGAGTTATCCATTGAAGGATCCTTCGTTTAATTGTTTTTGTGGAGCGCGTTGAAACGCAGCCTGCTTGGGCTATAGCAGGAGATGTGCCAAGGGGAGGAGGGCCGGTTTAGAGGGGTTTTGAAACTTGAGTGAGCGGAAATCCGCTTGTTCTGGCTTGGTTGTAGGCGGAAATTTGCTTATTGCGGGAGGGCCACCCCTCACCCTAACCCTCTCCCCAGGGGGGAGAGGGGGCTGACCGAGGTGATCTCTCGAGGTACATCGACCTGAAATGTCGAGTCGAACTCAGGACTTGGAAATCATGGAGATCTGCTCCCTTTCCCCCTCTCCCCCATGGGGAGAGGGCTGGGGTGAGGGGTGGATTTCACGGCTGAACATTACTCCCCCAAAAACATCTCCCGACTCAACCCATGCCGCTGCATCTTTTCATTGAACGTCCGACGCGGCAGTTGCAGCTCTTCAAGCACCGCTTTCACATCGCCTTTATACCGGGTCAACGCTGCGCGCAGACAATGCGCTTCAAACGCTTCCGCCTGCGCCGCCAGCGATTGCCCAGGATCGATCCCCATCGGTTCCGGCTCGCCCAGTCCCAACACCTGGCGCTCGGCGACGTTCGCCAATTCGCGCACATTGCCCGGCCAGTCGTGGCTCAGCAGGTGGCTCAACTGCGGGCCGCTCAGCGGTGGAAAAGTGCGCCCCAAACGCTCTGCGGCATTTTGCGCAAACGACTCGAACAATAACGGAATGTCTTCACGCCGCTCGCGCAACGGTGGTAGCCGCAACTCGGCCACGTTCAACCGATAGGCCAGATCCTCGCGAAAGCGTCCGGCCCGGGCTTCGTCCAGCAAGTCGGGTTTGGTCGCGGCGATGATTCGCAAATCCACGCGGATGCTCTGATTGGAGCCCAACCGCTCCAGCTTCTGCTCCTGCAAAACCCGCAGCAATTTCACCTGCTGGGCCAGCGGCATGCTTTCGATTTCATCGAGAAACAGCGTGCCGCCATCGGCGTATTCGAGCTTGCCGATGCGTTTGCCCGAGGCGCCGGTGAACGCGCCGCTCTCGTGGCCGAACAGCTCGGCCTCGAACAACTGCTCGGGGATCGCCGCACAGTTCAATGCCACAAACGGTTTGTCGGCACGCGGACCGAAGTCGTGCAGGCAACGGGCAACCAATTCCTTGCCGCTGCCGGTTTCACCGCGAATCAACACATTGACCGGCAGCGTCGCTAGGTCCAGCACTTGTCGACGCAGCGTCTGCAAACCACGGGACACGCCCAACAGCGTCGCATCGAGTTTGGCGCGGTTGTCCGCCTGCTCGTGCAGGGCGCGGTTCTCCAGTACCAGCCGCCGTTTGTCCAGCGCACGGCGCAGGCTGCCGAGCAGGGTTTCGGGGCTGAAGGGTTTCTCAAGGAAATCGTAGGCGCCATCGCGCATCGCTTCGACCGCCATCGGCACATCGCCGTGACCGGTCAGCAGAATCACCGGCAAGTCGGCATCGCGGCGCTGAACCTCGGCCAGCAGTTCCAGGCCGGTCATGCCCGGCATGCGCACGTCGCTGAGGATCACCCCGGGGAAATGCTTCGGCAACTGCGCCAGGCACTCATCGGCGCGGCTGAACAGCTGCACCTCGAACCCGGACAGGCTCAGCCATTGTTCGACGGCACTGCGAATACTGCTTTCGTCGTCGACGACCATCACTGAATTCAGCATGAGCCAGGGGCCTCCAGGTCGATGGGCAAAGTCACGGTGAACACCGCGCCGTTTGCATGATTGTCGGCGCTCAGTCGTCCGCCCGATTCGTGAACGATGGCAAAGGATACGGCCAGCCCGAGGCCCAGGCCATCACCCACCGGTTTAGTGGTGAAGAACGGATCAAACACGTTGGCCAAATGCTCTTCGGCAATGCCACCACCGTTGTCGGTGACGGTCAGGCGCCAGAGTTGTTCGTCGGCTTCGAGACGGATTTCCAGGCGTTTGCAGGGTTTGTCCTGCATGGCGTCCAGGGCATTGCGCAGCAAATTGATCAGCACCTGTTCCAGACGAATCGCATCGCCACGCACCCAGGCCGGACGCGTCAGGTGCAGCACCGTGCTGACCTGTTCATCGCGCAACCTTGTGTCGAGCAACTGCAATGATTGGTCAACCACCGCCGCCAGGTCCAGGCGTTCGCGCAAACCGCTGGGGCTTTTGCGGGCGAAGGTTTTCAGGTGGCCGGTGAGGGCGGCCATGCGTGTCAGCATGTCATCCACCGGTTTGAGTGCCTTGTAAGCGTCGTCGACGCGACCGTGATCGAGCAGCAGCCTCAGAGTAGCAAGCTGCATGCGCTGGGCGGTCAGCGGCTGGTTGATTTCATGAGCCAGCGCGGCAGACATCTGGCCGAGCGCGGCGAGTTTGGCCGATTGCACCAGACCGTCCTGAGCGGTGCGCAGGTCGCGGGTGCGTTCTTCCACCAGTTGTTCGAGCTCTTCACGACTGCGCTGGCGCAGCTTGGCCAGACGCCAGCGCTGATTGAGAAACAGCAACAGAAACACCACCGCCAGCCACAACCCGGCGGCAGCGAGCCCGGCGTTGCGGCTGTCTTCGAACGCAACTTGCGGGCGGCGCAGCAGGTGCAACGTCCAGCCTTCAGTGCTCAGCGGCAGCGATTCCCACAGGTAATTCGCCGTCCCGTCAGGACCCACGACCCGCGTCAGATCACTGTTGTCGTCGAAGCGCCGCACCGATTGATACTCGAGCGGTGTCAGCGGTTGTTTGTCGTATTGGCGGGTGGCCTTGAGTTCGGCGTGATCGCTATCACTCAACGGTTTCAACAGGCGATAGCGCCAGCCCGGCTGATTGGCGATGAAGATAATCCCGCGTGCATCGCTGACCAGCAGCGTGTCGCTGCCCTGACGCCACTCGCGCTCCAGTTCCGGAAACTCGAGTTTCACCACCATCGCGCCGAGGAACTGGCCGTCGTCACCGGTGACCGCGCTGGACAGGAAGTAACCGGGAATGCCGCTGGTCACGCCCACCGCGTAAAAGCGCCCGGTGCCCTGGGTGCGGGTCTGGCTGAAGTAGGGGCGAAAGCCATAGTTGTGGCCGACGTAACTGCTGGGTAAGCGCCAGTTGCTGGCGGCCACCGCGAGACCGGTGTGGTCCAGCAGTTCCAGAGTCGATGATTGCGCCGCGCCGTTGATCTTTTCCAGTTTGCGGTTCAGTGCGTCCTGCTGTTCAGCGGATACCGAACCCTTGAGCGCGGCGCGCAATTCCGGGTCTAGCGCCAATACGGCGGGCAGAGCGCGGTAGCGGTCGATCAGTGTGTGCAGGGAATTGGCGTATAGCGACAATTGCTGATTGGCGCGGGCGGCGTCTTCGACCAAGGCCTGGCGTTCTGCGTGACGTATTGACACGGTGGCCGCGATCGCAGCGCCGACGAGGATAAGAAGGGTGTACAGCATTATGCGCAAGGAGCGAGAAGACTCAAACATGCTTGGCGTTACACAAGTGTGCGGGGGGGCACCATATCATGACGAAGTTAGGCATTCCCACGCTCAAATCCACCTCCCTCAGCCTATATATATAAACGACCATTAAAAAAGGCGACAAGAGCATGGCTCATGTCGCCTTTTATTTGTCAGTCGAAGCGCTTACTGCACTTCCACCGCCAGGCTTTCACTGATCTTTTTCTGCCAGATGGCAGGACCGGTGATGTGTACCGACTCACCCTTGCTATCAACCGCAACGGTAACCGGCATGTCTTTGACGTCGAACTCGTAGATCGCTTCCATGCCCAGTTCGGCGAAAGCCACCACGCGGGATTTCTTGATGGCTTGTGCCACCAGGTAAGCCGCGCCGCCGACTGCCATCAGGTAAACGGCTTTGTGGTCCTTGATCGCTTCGATCGCGGTCGGGCCGCGTTCGGATTTTCCGATCATGCCCAGCAGACCGGTTTGCTCGAGGATCTGACGGGTGAACTTGTCCATCCGCGTTGCGGTGGTCGGACCGGCAGGACCAACCACTTCTTCGCGCACCGGATCAACCGGGCCGACGTAGTAGATGAAGCGACCTTTCAGGTCCACTGGCAGGGTTTCACCCTTGTTCAGCATCTCGACCATGCGCTTGTGCGCGGCGTCGCGACCGGTGAGCATCTTGCCGTTGAGCAGGACGGTTTCGCCCGGCTTCCAGCTCTGCACGTCTTCCGGGGTCAGGGTGTCGAGGTTGACGCGACGGGCCGACGGGCCGGCTTCCCAGACGATTTCCGGGTAGGCGTCCAGCGGTGGCGCTTCCAGCGAGGCCGGGCCGGAACCGTCGAGCACGAAGTGCGCGTGACGGGTGGCGGCGCAGTTCGGGATCATGCACACCGGCAACGAAGCGGCGTGGGTCGGGTAATCCATGATCTTCACGTCGAGCACGGTGGTCAGGCCACCCAGGCCCTGGGCGCCGATGCCCAGTTGGTTGACCTTCTCGAACAGCTCCAGGCGCATCTCTTCGATACGGTTGGACGGGCCGCGCTTTTTCAGCTCGTGAATGTCGATGGACTCCATCAACACTTCCTTGGCCATGACGGCGGCTTTCTCGGCGGTGCCGCCGATGCCGATGCCGAGCATGCCCGGTGGGCACCAGCCGGCGCCCATGGTCGGAACGGTTTTCAAAACCCAGTCGACGATCGAATCGGACGGGTTGAGCATGGCCATTTTCGACTTGTTCTCGGAACCGCCGCCCTTGGCCGCCACGTCCACTTCCACGGTGTTACCCGGAACGATGGAGTAGTGGATAACAGCCGGGGTGTTGTCCTTGGTGTTTTTACGAGCGCCCGCCGGGTCGGCGAGGATCGAGGCACGCAGAACGTTTTCCGGTAGGTTGTAAGCCCGGCGCACGCCTTCGTTGATCATGTCGTCCAGGCCCATGGTGGCGCCATCCCAACGTACGTCCATGCCCACGCGAACGAAGACGGTAACGATGCCGGTGTCCTGGCAAATCGGGCGGTGGCCGGTGGCGCACATCCGCGAGTTGATCAGGATTTGCGCCATGGAGTCACGGGCCGCTGGCGATTCTTCGCGCAGGTAGGCTTCGTGCATCGCCTGGATGAAGTCAACGGGGTGGTAATAGGAAATGAACTGCAGGGCGTCGGCAACGCTCTGAATCAGGTCGTCTTGCTTGATCACGGTCATGAGTCGCGCTCCTCTAAAAGACGGGAACATTCAATAAGGTGCTTGCAGCTTGGGTGCATCGGTCGGTTGCAAGCACCTTTACAAGGCACGCCGGGGCTGCTGGCGCGACGCTAAAAAGGCGCGGCAGTATAACGCGCCTCGGTTCCAGGCACACCCGCCGGTAGTCAATCGTTGGTCGCATAGGATTGGGGGTGGTTGGGGAGATCCACCCCTCACCCCAACCCTCTCCCCACGGGGGAGAGGGGGAGAGGGGGAGAGGGGGAAAGGGGGCCGATTTGTGTTGGTTTCAAATCTGAGTTCGGCTCGATATTTCAGGTCGCAGAATTTCTTATAAACACCTCGGTCAGTCCCCTCGCCCCCTGGGGAGAGGGTTAGGGTGAGGGGAAATGGTGTACACGCGTAGTCATGGCATTGACGCCAGTTTTCTGCCCCGAAAATTGAATGGTCATTTATCAGGCACGCTACTAAAGTGGCATTCGGTCTGTAGAGTAGGACACTCAAGCAGCCTCCTTCGCACGGTGAGTCAACGATTGACCCATAACGCCATCCAGCGCTTGTTGCTCAAACGCTTCGCCCTCGCAGCCGGCACCTACGCCCTGGCTTTGTTGCTGTTGTGGCTGGCGTTTTTCACCGGTCATTACGATGAATCCCTCTCCAATGTGGCCATCGGCAGTGCGCTGGTGGTCATCAGCCAAGCCGCGTTGTTCGCGGTGTTTTACAGTGGCTGCAACCTGCGTTTCTCCGACCCCAGCCTGACTGAAGCGCAAGTGTTGCTGGGGCTGGGTTGGCAAACCTGGCTGATAGCCCATCTGGACGAGGCACGCGGCGCGTTCCTGGTGTTCTATGTGCTGATTCTGCTGTTCGGGTTGTTCCATCTTTCGCGCCTTGCCTTTCTGCGGTGCACGCTGTTGGTGTTCGGCAGTTTCAGCGCGATCACGCTGTGGGAGGGTTACCACTTCCAGTTACCCGACCCGGCGCTGGCCGCGTTGCAGGTGTGCGTGCTGCTCATCGTGTTGGTCTGGCTGGAGCTTTATGCCCGTCACGTCCAGGCCTCCCGTCAACGCATGCGTCAGCGCCGATTTGCCTTGCAGGCGCATCAGGACACCCTGCGCGGGATGATGCGTCAGCTCGAAGACCTGGTGGCTACCGACGAACTGACCGGGCTGTTTAATCGCCGGCATTTCCTGCGTCTGGCCTCCCGTGAGCTGAAGGCCATGGACGCCGGTGTCATGCATGGCCTGGCGCTGATCGACCTCGACCATTTCAAACGGATCAACGATGTGCACGGCCATGCCGCCGGTGATCAGGTGCTGCAAGCCTTTGCCGCCGTGGCCACTGCCTGCTTGCGCGATGGCGATGTTCTGGCCCGTTACGGTGGCGAAGAATTCGTCGTGCTGTTGCCCGATTGCAACGCCGAGCGCTTGACCTCCTGTTGCGAGCGGCTGCGCATTGCGTTCACCGATGTAGAACTGATCGGACTCAACGTCGCCCATCTCAGCTTGTCGGCGGGCATGACGTTGCTCGAACTGGGCGACGATCTCGATGAAGCTTTGCAGCGCGCCGATCAGGCGCTCTATCGCGCCAAGCGAGACGGCCGCAATCGTTGCGCGGCCGCGTGGGAGAACGTCGATGCCTGAGTTACGGGTCGGCGAACGCCAATGGTCGGTGGCGGCGGGCAGCAACTTGCTCGATGCGTTGAATCAGAACGGCGTATCGGTGCCCTACAGCTGTCGCGCCGGCAGTTGCCATGCCTGTCTGGTGCAATGTGTCCAAGGGCTGCCGAGTGACAGCCGCCCCGACGCCCTGAGCGCAGACCAACGACAGCAAGGCTGGCGCCTGGCGTGTCAGTGTCAGGTGGTCGAGGACTTGCAGGTGCACACCTTCGATCCGCAACAGGATGGCCGCCCGGCCGAGGTGACGGCTGTCGACTGGTTAAGCGCCAGCGTGTTGCGTTTGCGCCTGACCCCTCAGAGCCCGTTGCGCTACAGCGCCGGGCAGCATCTGGTGTTGTGGGCGGGCAACGTGGCGCGCCCGTATTCATTGGCCAGCCTACCGGAAGAAGACCGTTTTCTGGAGTTCCACCTCGATTGTCACCAGCCAGGTGAATTCAGCGACGCAGCCCGCCAGCTGAAAATCGGCGATTCGATCCGCCTCGGCGAGTTGCGCGGCGGGGCCTTGCATTACGACCCGGACTGGAACACCCGACCGCTTTGGCTGTTGGCCGCTGGCACGGGTTTGGGGCCGTTGTTCGGTATCTTGCGTGAAGCGCTGCGGCAAGATCACCAAGGTGCCATTCGCGTCATTCACCTGGCCCATGATGCCGAGGCGCATTACCTGGCCAAACCCCTGCAAGCCATGGCCGCCAGCCGCCCGAACCTGAGCATTGAGCTGTGGACAGCGGCCGAGTTGCCGGACGCTTTGGCGCAACTGCGGCTTGTTTCACGGCAAACCCTGGCCTTACTCTGCGGGGCCCCCGATAGCGTCGATGCCTTTGCCCGGCGCTTGTACCTGGCGGGATTGCCGCGCAATCAACTGCTGGCGGATGTCTTTGTTCTCCGCGGTTGAGCGCTGATTTTCAGACGCGAGACCCACCATGAGCGATGCCATCCAATTTGAACGTGAGCGCGGCCTGCTGACCCTGCGCCTCAACCGCCCTGACAAGAAAAACGCCCTGACCCGCGCCATGTACAGCCACTTGGCCGAAGCGCTGAAACTGGCGGATACCGACCCTGAAATCAACGCCGTGCTGATCACCGGCAGCGCCGAGTGCTTCACCGCCGGCAACGACATCGCCGACTTCATCCAGCAACCACCGAGCAACCTCGACAGCCCGGTGTTTCAGTTCATGCTCACCCTGCTCGAATGCCGCAAACCGGTGATCGCCGCCGTGGCCGGCGCTGCGGTGGGCATTGGCACGACGATGTTGCTGCATTGCGATCTGGTGTATGTCAGCCGCGATGCGCGCCTCCGCATGCCGTTCGTTAATCTCGGGTTATGCCCGGAGTTTGGTTCCAGCCTGATCCTGCCGCGACTGCTCGGGCAGGCCAAAGCCGCCGAGTTGTTGCTGCTGGGCGAAGGTTTCAGCGGTGAACAAGCCGCGCAGTGGGGCATTGCGACCGAAGCCTTGGACAGTGGCGAAGCGGCGTTGGCCAAGGCGCGAGAGATGGCGTTGCGTTTCGAGTCGCTACCACCGGAAGCGGTGCGTATCAGCAAGCAATTGATGAAAGCCCCGGACCGTGAACAACTGCGCAAGGCAATAGAAGAAGAGAGCGCACAGTTCACCCAACGGCTGCGCTCGCCGGAAGCGATTGCGGCGTTGACCGGGTTCATCAAACGGCATTGAGTCTGCGGCCGATCGTTCCCACGCTCTGCGTGGGAATGCCTCAACGGACGCTCTGCGTTCGGCTCTAGATGGGACGCAGAGAGTCCCGGGCTGCATTCCCACGCGGAGCGTGGGAACGATCATCGGAAAGCAAAAAGCCCCGCCATTCACATGGCGGGGCTTTTGTTTTTCAGCGGCCGGTCACTCAGACCATCGGGTCGCCAACGTGCAGGATTTTCATCCCGTTGGTGCCGCCGATGGTGTGGTAGCTGTCGCCCTTGGTCAGGATGACCCAGTCGCCTTTTTCGACTACGCCGCGTTTGAGCAACTCGTCGATCGCGGCCTGGCTGACTTGCTCAGGCGGCAGCGATGCCGGGTCGAACGGTACGGTGTAGACGCCACGGAACATGGCCGCGCGGGCCTGGGTTTCGCGGTGTGGGGAGAACGCGTAGATCGGCACCGAGGAACGGATGCGCGACATGATCAACGGCGTGTAGCCACTTTCGGTCAGGGCGATGATCGCCTTTACGCCCGGGAAGTGGTTGGCGGTGTACATGGCCGCCAGGGCGATGCTCTGGTCGCAGCTTTCGAAGACCTTGCCGATGCGGTGGCTGGAGGTCTTGCTGGTTGGGTGCTTTTCAGCGCCGATGCAGATGCGCGCCATGGCTTGCACCGCTTCCAGCGGGTACAGACCGGCAGCACTTTCAGCCGACAGCATGACGGCGTCGGTGTAGTCGAGCACGGCGTTGGCCACGTCGGACACTTCGGCGCGGGTCGGCATCGGGTTCTGGATCATCGACTCCATCATCTGGGTCGCCACGATCACAGCCTTGTTGTGGCGGCGTGCGTGCAGAATGATTTTCTTCTGAATGCCCACCAGCTCGGCGTCGCCGATTTCCACACCCAGGTCACCACGGGCCACCATGACGGCGTCGGAGGCATTGATCAGCGCGTCGAGGGTTTCGTCGTCAGCCACGGCTTCGGCGCGTTCGATCTTCGCCACCAGCCAGGCGGTACCGCCGGCTTCGTCGCGCAGTTTGCGTGCGTATTCCATGTCGGCGGCGTCACGCGGGAAGGACACCGCGAGGTAGTCGACTTGCATCTCGGCAGCGAGCTTGATGTCGGCCTTGTCTTTTTCAGTCAGGGCCGGAGCGGTCAAGCCGCCACCGCGACGGTTGATGCCTTTATGGTCGGACAGCGGACCGCCGATCAGTACGGTGCAATTCAGCTCGGTGGCATTGGCGGTATCAACGCGCATCACCACGCGTCCGTCGTCGAGCAGCAGCTCGTCGCCCACGCCGCAGTCTTTGACCAGATCCGGGTAGTCGATGCCGACGATGGTCTGGGTGCCTTCGGTCAGAGGATGGCTGGTGGAGAAGGTGAATTGATCACCGATCTTCAGCTCGATCTTCTTGTTGGCGAATTTGGCGATACGGATTTTCGGGCCTTGCAGGTCACCCAGCAGGGCGACGAAGCGGCCGTGCTTGGCAGCGAGGTCACGCACCAGCTTCGCGCGAGCCTTGTGCTCGTCGGGGGTGCCGTGGGAGAAGTTCAGGCGGGCGACGTCCAGGCCAGCCAGAATCAGCTGTTCGAGAACTTCCGGCGAGTTACTGGCCGGGCCAAGGGTAGCGACGATTTTGGTGCGACGGACGGACATGCATAGACTCCTGAGTTCAAGCGCTGAGTGAGGCTACTATGCTCTGCGGGTGTAGTCATTGTTCATGTGCACTACTTATTCGTTTGTTTATTGAAACGAACATTCCTGAAGATTTCCGCCAACGGGTCGATACAGAGCTCAAGACAGGAGAACCCCCATGCGATTCGTGCTCATTGCCGCCCTTGCCATCAGTGCCCTCAGCGTCGCGGGCTGCACCCGTTGGTCGATGAACCATCATTTGAATAACGCCTACAGCGCCTATGACCGCGGCAATTGCGAGCAGGTGACGCTCGAACTGTCCAAAGTCGAACGCGCCAGCCGCGCGCGGCCTTACGTGTGGCCGGAAGTGTCGATGTTGCGCGGGCTGTGCCTGGAGCGCCAGAAGCTATTTGTCGATGCGGCGCAAACCTACCAGTTCATCATCGCTTCGTACCCGCAAAGTGAATACGCCTTCCGCGCCCGCGCCCGCCTGGAAACCTTGCAGTCGCTGGGCCACTATCCGCTGCGCAGTGCTGCTGCGGTCGTGCGCCCGACGCAGTTCTGATTGTCCTGGTTGTTCAAAGGCTGGCTCACCGGCAGCGGTGAGCTATAGTCGAATAGATCGGTTTAGAGTCTTGCCTCTGATCGACGCAACACCTGTGATCGGCAGGAGTAAGCGGCAGCGGCTTTATGGACTGTCGCACCGGGATCTGGGAGAGCGCGCCCATGCCTCTGTATAAAAGAAGCAGGCCCGTTCCGAAGCATTAGTGCGGCTCTGCTTAAGAGCCTTGCTGGGCCATTTGCGCATGTTTACTGACCGCCGGATCGAGCGGCATCAACTGCCGTATTTTCTAAGAGTGTTCAACAGCGTCACCGACAAACCCATCGGCTTTCTGGGCAACGTGTCCGAAGACGGGCTGATGCTGATCAGTCAGTTGCCGATGATGATCGGCGCCGATTTCGATTTGCGCCTGAAAATCCCCGCCAGCAACGGCTGCATGCAGGTTATTGATCTTCAGGCGTGTTGCTTGTGGTGCCATGAAGACACGACCCCTCACCACTATGACGCCGGGTTCAGCCTGCAACGGGCGCCGCCGGAATATGGGCAATTGGTCAGCGCCTTGAAGCAATACTTCAGTTTTCAGCCGTTGCCTGCTTCGGCTTGAAGTAAATCGTCAACAGCTTCGCGAGCAGGCTCGCTCCCACAGTTGAATCGATGGTGAGCACAAAATTTGTGTCCACCGCAGAACCCATGTGGGAGCGAGCGAGCTCGCGAAAGCGGCCGATCAGACAACAACTATTGAAAGGCTAAAAGCTACGTCGTCTTGATCGCCCGCTCGTTCTCCAGCGACCTCTCCACCAGCATCAACCCCAACTCACTCATCCGATAAATCGCCATTGCCAGATGTCGCGGCTTGTCGTCCAGGCTTTCGGCCAGGTCGAGCAGCAGAATGCTGACTGTCGAAAAGGCCTCGTAGGTCTCGATGGTCAAGGCTTCGGGATTGGCATCAGGGACAACGGCGAACATTTTCATGGCTCGTTCTGTAGTGGTCTAATGAAACCGGACACCCATTTAGGCGAGAATGCTCGCCAGATCGAGGTGTCAGATGACCAAACAACGCCGTTCCTTTTCCGCTGAGTTCAAACGCGAGGCTGCCGACCTCGTGCTCAAGCAAAACTACAGCTACATCGAAGCCAGCCGTTCACTCGGCGTCGGCGAGTCGGCCCTGCGCCGTTGGGTTGACCAGGTTCAGAAGGAACGCCAAGGCGTTACTCCGCAGAGCAAAGCGCTGACATCAGAGCAGCAGAAAATCCAGGAGCTGGAAGCCCGGATCGCCCGCCTTGAACGGGAGAAATCGATACTAAAAAAGGCTACCGCGCTCTTGATGTCGGAAGATCACGAGCGTACGCGCTGATCAATCAGCTGAGCGTCCACGAGCCGGTTGATTGGCTGTGCCAAGTGTTTGAAATCAACCGCTCAAGTTACTACGCCCACCGCCTCAAGCGTCGAACGCCTGATGTCGAACGGCTTCGGCTACGCAGCCGGGTGAGCGAGTTGTTTTCGCAAAGTCGCAGTGCTGCCGGCAGCCGTAGCATTCTCTCGTTGATGCGTGACGATGGTGAGCAACTCGGTCGGTTCAAAGTACGCAGCTTGATGCGTGAGCTTGATCTCGTGAGCAAACAGCCAGGGTCTCATGCTTATAAACGGGCGACGGTTGAGCGGTTGGATATCCCGAACATCTTGAATCGGGAGTTCGATGTCCCGGCACCCAACCAAGTGTGGTGCGGCGACATCACCTACATTTGGGCTCAGGGGAAATGGCATTATCTGGCGGTCGTGATGGATCTTTGCGCGCGCCGGGTGGTGGGCTGGGCGTTGTCGGAAAAGCCGGACGCCGAGCTGGTTATCAAGGCGCTGGATATGGCCTACGAACAACGAGGAAGGCCTCAGGGCCTGCTGTTTCACTCTGATCAAGGGTCGCAGGGCGGATTCAACCGGTCGTCGCAACACCTTTGATCGAGGTGTTTATGGGACGGTCTGCAGGCTGGATGCAAAAGTTGACGGGGCGTGGAGCGATGCGTTCGCCAGGTGCGCCGTCACTTCGTAATGAAATCGAGCGGCTATTCTGGAAACAAATCGCAACCGGGATCACAAGCGAAAAGGCAGCGGAGGCGACTGGCGTATCATCAGCGGTAGGCACACGCTGGTTCCGTCATCGGGGCGGGATGCCATTGTTCATGTCTAACCAAATATCCGGAAGGTACTTATCGTTCGCAGAGCGAGAAGAGATTGGGCTGCTTCGGGCGAAAGGTGTTGGCGTACGTGAGATTGCGCGTCTCCTTGGACGAAGCCCGTCGACAGTTTCACGGGAACTGACACGTAATGCTGCAACTCGTTGCGGTCGGCTTGAGTATCGTGCTTCAGTCGCACAATGGAAGGCAGAACTGGTTGCCAAAAGACCGAAGCCAGCGAAACTGTTGACTAACCCGCGGCTGTGTCACTACGTGCAAGACCGTCTGGAGGGTAAAGTTCACGGCGCTAATGGTCGCGAGATTGTTGGGCCTCGACAAGCTCCCTTCAAAGGCCGAAATAAACCACATCGCAGTGACCGTAAATGGGTCAATGGCTGGTCGCCCGAACAGATTACCAACCGGTTAAAGATCGATTTTCCGGACGATGAATCCATGCGCATCTCTCACGAAGCCATATATCAGGCCCTCTATATTCAGGGGCGAGGAGCTCTTAAGCGCGAGCTAGTGAGCTGCCTGCGCACAGGGCGAGCATTGCGTGTGCCGAGAGCTAGGGCGCAGGCCAAAACATGGGCGCACGTCAGCGAGGATGTCATGATCTCCAGTCGCCCTGCTGAGGTGGAAGACCGGGCTGTACCAGGGCATAGGGAGGGAGACCTGATCATCGGTCTGAACCGATCTGCGATTGGAACCCTGGTCGAGCGCTCAACTCGATTCACCATGCTCGTCCACCTGCCTCGCGAGGAAGGTTATGGGCTAATTCCTCGAACGAAGAACGGCCCGGCGCTGGCCGGCTACGGGGCTGTCACTATGGCCAATGCACTGAAGAAGACGGTGACTGACCTACCCATCGAATTGTGGCAATCTTTGACTTGGGATCGTGGAAAGGAACTATCTGATCACGCTCGATTTACCATCGAATCCGGAGTGAAGGTCTTTTTTGCTGACCCTCATAGTCCATGGCAGCGCGGCACGAACGAGAATACGAACGGTCTTCTGCGCCAATACTTCCCGAAAGGTACCGACCTGTCTCGCTGGAGTGCCCAAGAGATCCAAGCCGTAGCCCATGCGCTGAACACAAGGCCTCGGAAAACACTCGGCTGGAAAACACCTGCCGAAGCACTAAACAAGTATCTAAAATCAATTCAACAATCCAGTGTTGCGACGACCGGTTGAATCCGCCCAGTACGCGAGTCGTTTATTTCGCCAGCGACTGTGGCGTTATCGAATGCGTCAGAGCATGAGTCGTCGGGGAAATTGCTGGGACAACGCGCCGATGGAGCGCGTGTTCCGCAGCTTGAAAACAGAATGGATACCGACCACGGGCTACAGGACTGCTCAAGAAGCCCAACGCGATATCAGTGATTTCTTGATGCATCGGTACAACTGGATTCGGCCCCATCAATTCAACGATGGACTGGCGCCAGCTCGGGCCGAAGAAAAACTTAACGTCGTGTCCGGGATTAGTTGACCACTACATTCCTCGGTAAAGCGGTTTTGGGTATTGTTTTGTTTTAGGTAGTGTTTCAGAGCCTTTTTGGCGGCGGCGTGGAGCTTTTTAGGGTCGAGGGTGGCGTAGGGCGAATGGGGGATGGATTCAAATTTCTCGGGTGGAGGTTTGAGCATCGGGTTAACTCCTTTGGATCGCTGATGGGTAGCGACAGGAGAACCTTAAGGTTGAACGGCCATCTTCAATAGTCAGTCAAGGCCGCTGCTAGTTGTAGGCAGAGGCGCTTGGTTTTGTAGTCGTTGTCGTTTGCTCGAATATTTGAGTAGGAAAAGAGAAAGAGCAGCTGTCCAACGATGAACATTTGTCATGCCATCAAAGCTATCCCTTCATCAAAGAGCGCTCGACAATTTTGAGAAATCGTCGAGCGATATTTGCAAGAGTTGAAAGTGTTTATCACTCATCAGAATGTGGTTTTTTCGGGGGCTGTACTTCTTTAAAGTCGGTGGAAACAGAGATAAGTGCCAAAGAGATAAATTCTTGGTTTCGATCTAGCGTTTGGAGCGTTCCTCGGATGTTATTTGCGACTTCAGTAGCCCCTTGCTTCTCCACCCAATTGGTTAGTTCCTCTATTGCCGCACACATTGCCAGCTGGTTCTGAGAGATCTGGGTTAGCACTGCAGTGAATAGATTTTTCTCATCCATGATTTATTCCTCGATGTAGAGCTAAACGCTTGTTGGTTATGACCGATGCTCAAAACTGTTGTGGGAAAGAATTGACCACTGCATCGCGTCCTTAAGTAGTTCCACTATCACTTCCTATCGAGGTCGTGAAGCAGCTATTTCTATGCTGGGTACCGTTACATCATTCCCGCTTTTTTCCAACCAAGATACCGCGTCACCAGCTCGGCCCCCAACTCTGAGGGTCGAGCATCCACCACCGGAACTCCATGAGCACTCAACCGCTCATGGAGTTCCGCCCGCTCATTCAAATAATCCACCGTCCCGCAATAGGCCAGAGCCTCCGGAAAGGTCTGCACCGGCGCATGCCGCAGCGTGTCGAGCAAGTCTTCGCGCAGACTGGCCACCAGCACCCGATGCTGCTTGCTCAGGCGTTTGACCGCGGTGAGCAATTCTTCGTCATCTTCATCCCGCAGGTTGGTGACCAGCACCACCAGCGCCCGACGTTTTTGTCGGGCTAGTAGTTGGTTGGCGGCGGCCTGGTAATCGGCGGGGCGTTGGGTGCTGTTGAGGTCGTAGACGCTGTTGAGCAGAACCTTGAGTTGCTCAGTGCCTTTGACCGGGGCGAGGTAATGCGGCCGGTCGCTGGCGAAGGTACTCAGGCCCACCGCATCACCCTGACGCAACGCCACGTAGCTGAGCAGCAGGCAGGCATTGAGCGCATGGTCGAAATGCGCCAGTTCACCGTCCTGGCTGCGCATCCGGCGGCCGCAATTGAGCATGAAGATGATTTGTTGATCGCGTTCATCCTGATACTCCCGTGCGATGGGCGTGCGTTGGCGGGCGGTGGCTTTCCAGTCGATCTGGCGCAGGCTGTCGCCTTCACGAAATTCACGCAGCTGATGAAACTCCAGACCCAACCCGCGTCGTTGCCGCTGGCGTACGCCGAGTTGGCTGAGCCAGTTGTCCACCGCCAACAGTTGGCCGCCGTAGAGGCGGGCGAAGTCGGGATAGACACGGGTGTTGTCGACCACGTTGAGCAGGCGTTTGTCGGACCATAAACCCAATGGGCTCGGCAGGTTGATTTCGCAGAGTTCGAAACAGAAGTGCCCGCGCTTGAGAGGGCGCAATCGATAGCCGATCTGGCTGTACTGGCCGGGTTGCACTTCGACCGACAGGGGCAGGTTTTCGAAGCTCAGACCTTCCGGTACATGGTCGAAAATCTGTACGGTCAGTGGTTGTTCAAAATCATGCTCGATTTCCAGTCGCACTTCACCCCATCGACCGAGTGCAAGGCTACCGGGCATTTGTCGCTGGAGGCGGGGTGAGGGCAGGCGCTTGAGGCGGATGCCGTCGAGTATTGCCAGGGCCAGCAGTGCCAGCAGCAATCCCCAGTTGATCGATAACAGGCTCGAGGGAACCGCGAATTCCAATGCCCGCAACGCGCCCAGCACGATGCCGATGGCCAGCAGCACTGCGAGCCAGATCAACAGCAGGCGCGCGGGTTTCACAGGCGTGGCGCCGGCACTTGATCGAGCAGTTGCTTGAGTACTTGATCGACGTCCAGCCCTTCGATGTCCAGCTCCGGCGCAATCCGCACGCGATGACGCAACACCGCCAGCGCGCAGCCTTTGATGTCATCCGGAATCACAAACTCGCCGCCACGCAACAACGCTCGCGCCCGCGCGCAACGCACCAGGGCAATGGAGGCCCGAGGCCCGGCACCGAGGATCAGGCCCGGCCAGTTACGGGTGGTGCGGGCCAGGCGCACGGCATAGTCGAGCACCTGATCGTCCAGCGGCAGATCGCTGGCGATGCGTTGCAAGGCCAATACGTCTTTGGCTTGCAACACGGTACGCAGCGGTTGCACGTCGAGCATGTCGGCGCGGGTCGAGCGGCTGACCTGGCGGACCATGTTCAGCTCCTGATCGGCGTCGGGATAGTCCATGCGCACCTTGAGCATGAAACGGTCGAGCTCGGCTTCGGGCAGGGGGTAAGTGCCTTCCTGTTCGATGGGGTTTTGAGTGGCGAGCACCATGAACGGTTGCACGATGGGCAGGGCGCGGCCTTCGAGGGTGACTTGCCGTTCCTGCATGGCTTCGAGCAGCGCCGCCTGGGTTTTCGCCGGGGCGCGGTTGATTTCGTCGGCGAGTAAAAGGTTGGTGAACAACGGACCTTTGCGCAGTTTGAATTGCTCGGTCTGCAAGTCGTAAACGGCGTGCCCGGTGACGTCGCTGGGCATCAAGTCCGGGGTGAACTGGATGCGCGCGAACTCGCCGCCGAAGCAGCGGGCGAGGGCGCGCACCAACAGTGTCTTGCCCAGCCCCGGCACGCCTTCGAGCAGGACGTGGCCGCCGGCGATCAGCGCGGTGAGGACATCGTCGATCACGGTGTTCTGGCCGATCACGGCTTTTTGCAATTCAGTTCTGACCGCTTGGGCCAACTGACTGGCGCGCTGGCGTTGCTGCGCGGCGTGGCTCGGTGCGCCGGGCTCGATCTGTTCACTCATAAGGCGTTCCTCAAGGTTTGCAGGTGGGCGACCTGACGGCTGAATTCAGCGCTGGACAGCCGCTGCTTCGGTCGCGGGCTCATGGCCTGGCTGATAGCGCGTGTGGGTTGGCCGGTCAGGCGTGCGAGCACCAGCCATTGTTCGGCAACGCCGAGTTGTTCATAACCTTGATGACGGCGCCGCACGCGCCGCAGGATGTCTTGCTGCAAGGCGTGCAGCAGGTGGTCCTGACCGTTGCGGCGCAGCATGAAATCGGCGCTGGCGCGCAGGTGTTCCTGAAGTTGACGACGGGCCCTTGGGGCCGGTTCCAGCAGCGGACCCTGGCGCACGCCGACGTGCCAGACGCCAAGACCGATCAGGGCAAAAAGGGCGACCAGAGCCTGTGGGAAATAGCGCAGGAGCAAGGTTAGAAGACTGTCGTGATCGGTATTGAACAGCAGGGTCACCTTCGTGTCTGCGGTCAGGTACCAGAGCAGCCAGGCGTTGTCGTACTGGTCGATGGCCGGGGTTTTCCATAGGTCGGCGTCGGTGACCACGGTGATCGAACCGAGCCCGTGGCTCAGCTGCATCATGTGCGTGGCCTTGCCGCTGTTGGCCCAGGCCTGGGCGAGGTTTTTCGGGTCTTCGAGATGGAACGCGGTATCGAAACTGGCGTAGGCCGGCGCGTTTTCGTCTTCCAGGTACAGCTTGGTCAGTTTGGGGTATGGGTCGTCGTCGCTATCGGGCGGCGGGTCCTTGAGGTCCTTGCTCAGCGACTGGTGAATCTGCACCCGGTCGAGTAACAGGTCATTGCTTTGGCCGGTCTTTTCATCCCACAACGACTGGGCAACAAACAAAAGACGCCCGCCGGCCCGGGTCCAGTTCAACAGTTGATCGATCTGGCGCGGGGTCATGTTGTACCGATCCCCGAGCAATAACAGACTGTGCTGATGCGGCTCCAGGGTGGGCAGAATGTCGAGGCTGTTGGCGTGGCTCACTGACAGGCCCTGTTTGCGCAGGAAATGCTCGGCAGCGAGGTAAGGATTGGCCTGGGCGTCGGGCGAGGGGCCGTGATCGATGTCTGCCTGATAGGGCGTCGCGTTGACGTACAGATAAATACTCAGCGCGATTAATAGCGCGGCGATGAATACGCCGACCGCGAGCCACCGTTGGCGGTTCAACGCACCGCTCCCGGGCCGAACAGGGCGCGCCAGCCGTCACAGAGTTCCTGTTGCAAATGCGCGGGCGGCAGGCGATGCCCGTAGGCCATGTTCTGCCAGTGCCCGGTCAGGTTTTTACTGAAGGCCAGCAAGGCAGGTTGTTGCAGGTGTTCGATGCGCTGAAGAACTTCGCCTTCGGTGTCGGCGGGTTTGAGCGCCATGTTGAAGTCGTGCAGCAAGTGGCTGAGCAGACCGCGATAGAGCAATCCGAGGGCCTCGCGAGGGTGGGTTTGCCAGAGGCGTTCGGCGCTGGCGGCGATGTCGGCAGGCAGGGTTTCGCGGTTGAGGTCCAGGCCGAAAGCCTGTTGCGGTAATGGTCGCGCGATTTTGTTGTTCAAGGCCGGTCGACGACTGACGAAGGCTTGCAACCAGTCACGGTAATGCCAGATCAATAAACCAATGGCACCGATCACGACACCCCACAACACAACTTCAATCAGCGTGGCCGCCGCGCCGAAGCGTTGGTTGCCCAGAAGCTTGAGCAGCGCCTCCAGCCATTCGGGGGCGTTGTCGTCGTCCGCCGTGTCGGCGGCTGGTTTGTCCTCGCCAAACCGATAGCGCGTGACCGATTCCTTGTTCTTGAACGGAGGCTGATCGAGGATCGCCTTGATGCTGTCCCGGGATGCCTGACTGGTCAGAGGTTGGTCCAGCAGGCGTGGGCTGTCGGGTGAAATGACTGGCTCGGCGGCCCACACGGTTTGTGCTGTCGGCATCAAGAGGAATGCTGCCAGCAGCAGGGTGAGGGCGGCGCTGGTCAAGCGTTGGCGCATGCGGCGGAACACCAGCTCGATATCCCAGGCCTCCAGCACCGTGCGCCGATTCAGATAAAGGCTGAAGCCGCAGGCGACATAAACCGGTTCCCAGACAATGAGCACCAGTGCGTAAAAGGCGTTGGTCAGGTGTTCCAGCCATCGCCAGTCTTGTGTGGCGGCGGTGATTAAGGTCTGCCAGCTCCAGTCGATTTCGACCTGTTGCGGCAAGAACATATAGAACAGCACCATCAGGCCGATCCATAACGCGCTTTCCAGATGTACGCCGATGATGGTCAGCCATCGCGCGGCACCGGCGTTACGCTGCAACAGCACCTGCAAGCGCTGTTGTCGTGCTTGCCCACTCAGTCCTTCGAGTTGCATCACCGGCATCAGGAAACTGCGACTCAGGCTCAGGCGCCGCCAGGTCAGACTCACCAGCAGTTGCGGTTTGAGCAGCTGCGGAAATTGGCGTAGCGCCTGTTTCAGGGTGGGCGTTTCGCCGAACATGGCTTTGGACAGTATGTACAGCGGCAGGCGGTCGAACGCCGGTTTCAGCCACCAGAAAATGAACACGGCGAGGGAGGGCGAATCCCACAGCACCCAACTGAGCAGCGCGAAAACCGGCAAGGTCACGATGGCCCAACTGGTCATCAGCAGGCGTCGGTGCCGCTGGCTCAGCAGGACGCCCAGGTCCATGGCTTCCCAGGTCGTGCGCGGGCGGATGACAACCGTGGCGTCACTCAGGCGCATGGCGGGTCCGTCCGGCAAACAGCAGATAAGTCGCGACCAACAACCAGAGCGCTGCACCGACCAGGTATTTGGTCATTGGCGCGACTCCGATCGTGGACGACCAGTAAGCTTCGATAAACGCAGCAATCAGCAGAAACAGCATGACCCCGCAAATCAGCAACACGCTCTTGCGTGCCGCCAATCGCAGGGCTTCGGAGCGAGGCAGGCGCCCCGGCGCGATCAATGCCCAACCCAGTTGCAGGCCGGCGGCACCGGCCAGGGCGATAGCACTCAGTTCGAAGGCGCCGTGGCCAACCACGAATGACCAGAAGGTTTGCCCGTAGCCGATGTGCGTCAGGTGCCCGGCCACCGCACCAATCATCAAACCGTTGAAGAACAGGAAAAACGCGCTGCCCAGGCCAAACAGCAAACCGCTGGCGAAGGTCTGAAAGGCGATGCCGATGTTGTGCATGATGTAGTAACCGAACATCACCCAGTCTTCACTGGCCGCCCGTTCTGCCGAACGTCCCAGGTGACCGGCCTCGGGGTCGTACATGCCTTGCATCTCGCTGACCTGCTCGGCCGGGATCAGGTTGTAGACCAGGTCCGGGAACAGATACACCAGCAACGCGAAGCCAATCAGGCTGCCAAAAAACATCAGGCCGGCGGCGAGAACGAAACGCCACTGTTCGCGCACCAGTCGCGGGAAGTCAGCCAGGATGAAGCCCAGCACGTTGGCACCCAGTCGACTGCGGTGGCGATAAAGCTGTTGATGCCCGCGCAGGACCTGTTGCTGTAACGAGTCGATCAGAAAACTGCTGTAACAACGTTCCTGGGCCAGCGCCAGATGCTGGCAGAGACGACGATAATCGCTGGGGAAACGGGCGACTCGTTCTGCTTCCTTGCCTTGCTCCAGCTGTTCGAGCACGAGAGCAAATTGCTCCCATTCGGCCTTGTGGCGACTTTCGAAAAGGCTTTGCTTCATGTGGGGCCCAACAAGCCGCGGGCGATGCCATTGAGTTCGTCCACGGCCCCTGGCGCCGACACCTGCAACGGATGCGCGAGTATGGCCGCCAGCTCTTTGACCCGTGCTTCAGAGAGTTCACCCTGACGCTCGGCAAACCCGAGGACGGCGCGTTGTTCGGTCAACGTCAGCGCAAAGGCCGGGCGCCGGGGCTGGACGGTGGGCAGTTGTGGTCGGGTGAGCGGTTGTTCGCGGTAGATCACCAGCGTGCCGGCGGCCAGATCGCCGAGGCGTTTGAAGGTGGGATGTTGCAGGCAACTGATGGCCCCGAGGAAATAGCCGAACGGCAACATGTCGACAAATCGCAGCAGGTTGCGCAGCAGCGAAGCAGACCAGCCGATCGGCGTGCCATCGTCCTGCACCACCCGCAGGCCCATCCAGTGCTTGCCTGGCGAACGCCCCTGATTGAGCACTTCGAACAGCACCATGTACCACCAGCTCACCACGAACAACAGAATCGAGCCGAGCCCTGCACCGAGTTTTCCGAGGAGCGCCAGGACAATAAACAGCAGGCCGACGATCAACCCGCGCAGCCCGAGATCGATGGCGAACGCCAGCGCACGAACCATCAACCCGGCCGGGCGCAGTGGCAGGTCGATGCCTTCCGGCGTTTCGACTTGATACCGCGTATCCAGTGGCGGGGACAGCGTCGCTTTCCTTGGCAGTGCTGTGGTCTCGAGCATGGGCAACCTTGATGTGGCCTGTTCGGGATTCGATGTCCGTCCGATGCTAGCAGCCTCTCGGGGGAAAACGACATAACTATGTATTGCACGGTAAGTGGTCAGAGGTGATTGAATGACGAGATTACTGGCCGGGGCGGGATGTGAACGCCTAGACTTCGCCGATCTTCAGTTCAGGAATAGCCCGTGACCTCTATCTTCTGGTACGACTATGAAACCACTGGCATCAACCCCCGTTGCGACCGTCCGCTGCAAATGGCGGGGATTCGCACTGACTTCGATCTCAATGAAATAGACGAGCCGGTCAACCTTTACTGCCAGCCCAGTGAAGACATCCTGCCCCATCCGGCGGCCTGCGCGATCACGGGTATTACGCCCGGTCGGCTGGCCGAGCAAGGCTTGAGCGAAGCCGATTTCATGACCCGGGTGCATGCCCAACTCGCTGCGCCCGGCACGTGCGGGGCGGGGTACAACACGTTGCGTTTCGATGACGAGATGACCCGTTACAGTCTTTACCGAAACTTTTTCGACCCTTATGCGCGCGAGTGGCAGGGCGGTAATAGCCGCTGGGACCTGATCGATGTGGTGCGTGCAGCCTATGCCTTGCGCCCTGACGGCATCGTTTGGCCGACGGACGACGAGGGGCGGATAACGCTCAAGCTCGAACGCCTGACCGCCGCCAATGGCATTGATCACGGAAATGCTCACGAAGCGCTTTCGGACGTTCGCGCTACCATCGCCCTGGCGCGTCTGATCCGGGAAAAGCAGCCAAAGTTGTATGACTGGTTGTTTCAGTTGCGCGGTAAACAAAAGGTGATGGATCAGATTCGTCTGTTGCAGCCGATGGTGCACATCTCCGGGCGCTTTTCGGCGGCGCGCAATTATGTCGGTGTGGTACTGCCTTTGGCCTGGCACCCTCGCAACAAGAACGCCTTGATTGTCTGTGACCTGCACCTGGATCCTCAGGGCTTGCTCGATCTTGATGCCGACACCTTGCGCCAACGGCTGTATACCCGCCGCGATGACTTGGCCGAGGGCGAGTTGCCGGTGCCGCTCAAACTTATCCACATCAATAAATGCCCGGTGGTGGCGCCGTTGTCGGTACTTCGCTCTGAAGATCAGCAACGTTTGGGGCTGGATATGTCGCTCTACCAAGAGCGCGCGCTGCGGCTAAGTGACGCACAAACAGTTTGGCGAGATAAAGTTCAGGCGATTTATGCCAACGAAGATTTCACCTCGAGCCAAGACCCTGAGCAACAGTTATACGATGGTTTTATCGGTGATCGGGATCGGCGTCTTTGTGAGCAAGTCAGGTCTGCCGACCCTGCTCAATTAGCGCAACAACAATGGCCTTTCGATGATGAACGATTGCCTGAATTATTGTTTCGATATCGCGCACGCAACTTCCCCGATACGTTGAATTTCGAAGAGCAAGAGCGCTGGAAAATATTCTGTCAGCAACGTTTGTCAGCCCCCGAGTGGGGGGCGCCAAATACGCTGGAAACTTTTGTAGACGCCGCAGCTCAATGGAGTATTACGGCTACATCGTTTCAGCGAGAGGTGCTGAATGAATGGCAGAATTATGTCGAAGGATTACGCAAACGTTTGAATCTTTGAAATCGAAAATGTTCGGGTGCTGAATACCGGGCATAAAAAAACGCCAGCAGATGCTGGCGTTCTTTTTTTCGCGGATGAGTCCGCGACAAGCGCTGCGGCTTAGCCCAGCAGGGTAGCCCAGCCTTCAACCACGTCACCGCCCCACTTGGCTTTCCACTCTTTCAGAGTTTTGTGGTTGCCACCTTTGGTTTCGATGACTTCGCCGTTGTGCGGGTTTTTGTATTGTTTAACTTTGCGAGCACGCTTGGTGCCAGTAGTTTTTACTGCGCCGCCGCGTGGTGCTTTGGTTTTGGACTCTGGATCCAGTAGCGCAATGATGTCACGCAGAGACTTGGAGTACTCGCCCATCAGGGTGCGCAGTTTGCCTTCGAATTCCAGCTCGGTTTGCAGTTTGTCGTCTTGGGACAGGTTCTTCAAACGGGCTTGCAGCTCTTTGATAGCTTCTTCGGTGGCGCGATATTCGTTGATCAAGGACATGAGGACTACCTTATGTTGGGGCGCTGGATGGCAGGTGACAGTGCGGCAATAATAGTCAGGGTGTTTCACCAAGTAAACATTTAACCGGAGTTTTATTTAAATTAGTTACGGTGAATAGGCATAAATTGCCGGTGTAGTTAAATAGTGTGATGCAGTCATCACGAATATTCACAATTGAGCACTTGAAGATTGGCAACAGGAACACCATCGCGCGGGTTGCAGGTGCTGCCAGAACGTGTGCCGCTTACCTTTGTGTCGGGCCAAACGTCATCAATACTGCAGTTTTGCTGCGCAATCGCTAGAATGGCCGCCTTTGCGAAGTTCTGGAGTTTGACCCTCATGCGCACTTTTCGGCTGGTGATTGCTTGCCCGGACCGCGTCGGCATCGTTGCTAAAGTCAGTAACTTTCTGGCGTCACATAACGGCTGGATCACTGAAGCGAGCCATCACTCGGACAATCTCAGTGGCTGGTTCTTCATGCGTCACGAAATTCGTGCCGATTCGCTGCCCTTCGGTATCGATGCCTTTCGCGAAGCGTTTGCACCGATTGCCGAAGAGTTCTCGATGAACTGGCGCATCACCGATACCGAGCAGAAAAAGCGCGTGGTGCTGATGGCCAGTCGCGAGTCTCACTGCCTCGCCGACTTGTTGCACCGTTGGCACAGTGATGAACTCGATTGCGAAATTTCCTGCGTGATTTCCAACCATGACGACTTGCGCAGCATGGTCGAGTGGCACGGGATTCCGTATTACCACGTACCGGTCAATCCGCAGGACAAAGAGCCGGCATTCGCCGAGGTCTCGCGCCTGGTCAAACAGCACGATGCCGAAGTGATCGTACTTGCCCGCTACATGCAAATCCTGCCGCCCGAGTTGTGCAGCGAATATGCCCACAAGGTCATCAACATTCACCACAGCTTTCTGCCGTCGTTCGTCGGTGCCAAGCCGTATCACCAGGCATCTTTGCGTGGCGTGAAGTTGATCGGCGCTACTTGCCACTACGTGACCGAAGAGCTGGATGCCGGTCCGATCATCGAACAGGACGTCGTTCGCGTCAGCCACAGTGACAGCATCGAAGACATGGTGCGTTTCGGTCGGGACGTCGAGAAGATGGTGCTGGCCCGTGGTCTGCGTTATCACCTGGAAGATCGGGTGCTGGTGCACGGCAACAAAACCGTCGTGTTCTGATAGCCATACAACACAGTTGAAATTCGAAGGGCCTGGGCGTTCAATCGCTTCAGGCCCTTCGCCTTTTCTGTACTGAGGACATGACCATGGCCGATCCACTCGATAAAGCTACATCCAAGGCTCCCGCCACGTTGGGCGAAGGGTGTTTGAGTCGTTACGACCCGCAAGACATGAGCCCTGAAGACGGCACGGAGTTTCCCGGTGCCGCCGAGTTGTGGGAGCAGTTGCAGAAAGAGCCCGACGATAAAACTAAGCCTGTTTGAACTTCATCAACTTCTTCAGCAGCGGCCGCCCAAGCATCAGTAAAAATACCGGCCCACCGACTACCAGATAAAAGTAATAAGTCACCGCCCGCCAGATCAGAATCGCCGCCGCCGCGGTGGATTTTCCCACCATCGGCGCCAGCAGCGCCGCCGACGTCAACTCCGCCGCCCCGGCACCGCCCGGCAACAGGCTGAACTGCCCCGCGCTCAGTGAAAGCATCTGGATCAGAAAGCTCCAGGCCCACTGCAAATCCGCCCCGAGCCCACGCAACGCCAGATACAGCACGCTATAGCGCAAGATCCAATGCAGGCAAGTCAGGGCAAACACCGTGATGAGCGTCTGAAAGGGCAGCTTCAGTGTGTCCGTGAACGCCGCCAGAAAGTGCAGGAGTTTTCGCGCCCAGCGTACGCGCGTGGTGGCTTTGACATTCAGGCGAGCGAGCAATCGACCGCTAAGACGAATCAGTACTCGATGGTAGCGGGCGACCACCACGCAACTGAACAACCCGCCGAACATCGAAATGGCGCTGACGGTCAGCAGCCATTCCATGCGTTGGCTGAGGTGCTGGAACAACGCATAGATCAGGATCCCGCTCAGCGCGCAGAGAAAAAACAGCAAATCGCTCAGCTGATCCATGGCAAACACGGCGCTGCCCCTGGCCGGACGCACGCCATTGCGCGCCAGCAGCGCCATGATGGTCAGCGGCCCGCCGCTGCCGCCGGGGGTAGCGCAATAGGCGAATTCGGCGGCCATCACCACCCCGAGACTTTTTAGCGGGCCCACCTTGTCACGCTGATCCCCGAGCAACAGGCGCAAGCGCATCGTGTTCAGCACCCAGCACAGCAGGATCATGCCGAACATGATCAGCAACCATGTCAGCGGAAAGCTTTGCAGTCGATACCAGGTTTCGTTGCCGCCCAGCAGCGACGGAATCAACACCGCAGCGAGCAGCGCGACGAGCAGCAGAATCCCGCGACTCATGCGGCGCGACCCATACGGTCGCTTTGCAGTGCCAGCCAGCGTGCCTTGGTCATCGGCACTCGTCCTTCGTCGAGCAAGCGCTTGAGGGTTTGCAGCCAGTAAGTGCGCGAGAACTCATGGCGCATATCCACCGGGTGCAGGCCGAGACGAATCACCGGTGCTTGCTGCCAGCGTTGTTCGCGTTGATCGCTGACGAGCTTCGATAGTCCTCGGCGCCAGGCACTGCGCGCACTCCAGACCAGTCCCTGCGCGTCGACCGCGGTGAAGTCTGGCAGACGATACAGATGCTGCGGATCGCTGGTGTAACTCAGGGGTAACTGGCGCAAGGCCTGGCGCGTCCCTTCGCTCATCAACCAGGCCGGGGCGACGAAGCCCTCCAGCGGCCAGTGATAACGGTGGAACACTTCGATACCGGCGCGCAGGCGGGCGAGGGCGACTTCTTGAGTCAGGCTGTAAAACTCGCCTTCGTGGGTGTAGATCCTGCGCATGAACCAGTCTCGTGGAGTTGTGGGAGTGGGCGCTTCATCGCAATGAAAGTAACCGTGCAATGCCAGTTCGTCACCCCGGGCGATACGACGGGTGAGCAAACGTCGAAATCCCGGATGCTCCTCCAGATCGTTGTGTTTGTGGAAATTCGGCACCACCAACCAGGTCATCGGCACCTCGCCCAGAGCGTCGACGGCTTCGACAAAGGGTTGATAATCGGCCCAGGTTTGCGGTGCGACGTCGTGCAGCACGAGTAACAGGCTGGGCGGGTTCATGGGCTCAACCATTGGCCGTCAGCGGCCAGTGGCTGCCGAGCACGGCGTGATAGTGCCCCAGCAGGCTGTTGACCACCGTGTCCCAGGAGTAATGCCGTTCGACATGGCTACGGGCCTGTTTGCCCAAAACCACGCTGCCCGAACTGAACAGCTCGCGGACCGCGTTGGCCATCGCCAATGGATTATTCGGCGGGCAGAGCAGGCCGCATTGATCGGTGATGATTTCCTGAAAGGCCCCGGCCGCCACCGCCACCACCGGAATGCCACTGGCCATGGCTTCAAGAACCACCAGGCCGAAGGTTTCCTGATCACCGGCGTGCAGCAGTGCATCGGCGCTGGCCATCAATCGCGCCACGTGTACCGCCGGACAGAACTCACCGACCACGGTGACGTTGTCCGGCACCACGGCCGGCATCGACGAGCCTACCAGTAGCAGGTGATAGCGTCGGCCCAGGCATTTCATGCAGTCGAGCAGCACCGGCAGGTTTTTTTCCTTGGAGCCGCGCCCGGCGAAGATCAGCAAATGCGTGTTTTCATCAATACCCAATTCGGCCCGCAGGCCCGTGTCTCGTGCCATGGGATTGAAGGTTTGCAAATCGACGCCCAGCGGTTGCACGAAAACGTTCTTCACCCCCAGCCCGATCAGTTTGTCGGCCATGACCTGGCTGGGTGCCAGAACCCGATCGAAGTTGCCATAGAGCTTGCTGACATAGGCTTCAACGTTGGTAGTGACCCAGTTGCCCATGCGATTGCTGACCAGCAGCGGCAGGTCCGAGTGATAAAAGCCGATCACCGGGACATCGAGTTGCCGTCGGGCATCGAGGGCCGCCCATGCGGTGAGGTAGGGGTCACCGACCTCGATCAGGTCGGGCTGTAAGTCCTGCAGAACATTGCGCCATGGTGCGAGACGGAGAGGGAAGCGATAACCCTTGCCGAAGGGCAGGGCGGGGGCCGGAACCGTGTAAACGCCATCCTGTTCACTTAAGTAAGCCCCGGGGATCAACAGGCTGTGGCGAATGCCCGGCTTGATGCTCAGGCGACGGTGTTTGGCATCCAGATAAGTGCGCACGCCACCGCTGGCAGGGGCGTAGAACATGGTTATGTCAGCGATATGCACGATGAACATCCCTCCGGTCCGTTGGGCTCCCTTGGTTGACCTTTATGAAGGATAGATGTTCGGTTGGGGTTTTGTGGTGTGAGGGCGATCGTCACCCCTCACCCTAGCCCTCTCCCAGAGGGAGAGGGGACCGACCGAGGTGTTCTTTAGAGTTACATCGACCTGAACGTCCGAGTCGAACTCAGGTTTAGAAAAGCATGCGATCAGCTCCCTTTCCCCCTCTCCCCTATGGGGAGAGGGTTGGGGTGAGGGGTGGATCTACGCTTCAACGCCAATCCACCGTCGAACCCTCAGATCCGGAAACTGCCTACCAACTGTTTCAACCGCGCCGCCTGCTGCTCAAGATCCGAACACGCCCGCAACGTCGACTGCAGGTTTTCCACGCCTTCCTGATTCAGTGTGTTGATCTCGGTAATGTCGACGTTGATCGATTCCACCACCGCCGTCTGCTCCTCGGTCGCCGTCGCCACCGACTGGTTCATCCCGTCAATCTCGCCGATACGCAACGTCACGCTGTTCAAACGCTCGCCGGCCAGGTTGGCGATTTCGACGCTGTCCTGGCTGTGGCGCTGGCTGTCGCTCATGGTGCTGACGGATTCGCGGGCGCCGACTTGCAGCTCCTCGATCATGGTCTGCACTTGTTGCGCTGATTCCTGAGTGCGGTGCGCCAGGTTGCGCACTTCATCGGCCACCACGGCAAAACCACGTCCGGCTTCACCGGCGCGCGCCGCTTCGATAGCCGCGTTGAGCGCCAGCAGGTTGGTTTGTTGGGAGATGCTGGTGATCACTTCGAGAATCTGCCCGATGTTCACCGTCTTGCTGTTCAGCGATTCGATGTTGGTGCTTGAGGCGCTGAGCATGCTCGACAGCTGATTCATCGCGACAATGCTGCGATCCACCACTTGCTGACCATCTTCGGCCAGGCTGCGGGCATCGCTGGCCTGACTCGATGCTTGCGCTGCGTTGCGGGCGATTTCCTGAGCGGCGGCGCCGAGCTGGTTGATCGCCGCGGCCACGCTGCTGGTGCGCGAAGCCTGTTGGTCGGAGTTGAACATCGACGAGTTCGAGGCGGCCACTACACGCAAAGCCACTTCGTTAACCTGCCCGGTGGCCGACGACACTTCGCGGATCGAACCGTGAATGCGTTCCACGAAGCGGTTGAACGCGGTACCGAGGACACCGAATTCGTCGTTGTTCACGATGGTCAGGCGCTTGGTCAGGTCGCCTTCACCGTCGGCGATGTCTGCCATGGCGCGGGTCATGACGTGCAGCGGCTGGATCAGGATGCGGATCAGCATGCCCAGCAGAGCGATGATGATGGCCACGGCAATGACTGTCGCAATGACCGCCGAGGCGCGGAATTCGGTGAGCATCGAGAAGGCTTTGTCTTTATCCACCGACAGACCGATGTACCAGTTGACCGATGGCAGGCCTTTAATTGGGGTGAAGGTGACGATGCGGGTTTTGCCGTCGACTTCCACTTCACTGAAGTCGCTGCTCAGGCGCGGGGTATTTTTCGGGTACGCCTCGCTCAGGGACTTCATCACCATGGCTTTTTCCGGGTGGACCAGAATCTTGCCGTCGGCGCTCACCAGAAAGGCGTAGCCCATGCCGTCGAAGTCGCGGGCGCTGAGGGTGTCGATCAGGGTTTGCAGGCTCAGGTCGCCGCCCACCACACCGACGCTTTGCTCGGCCTTTTTCGAGGCGGTGGCGATCGAGATGATGGTTTGGCCGGTCGCCGCGTCGATGTAGGGTTCGGTCAGGGTGGCGGTGCTGCTGCTTTCGGCGCCTTTGTACCAAGGGCGAACCCGTGGGTCGAAGCCATCGGGCATCTTCGCATCCGGGCGGATGGTGAAGTGGCCGGTGGCGTCGCCCAGGTAGGACGCCATGAAGGTCGACGTCAGAGCTTTCTGCTCAAGCAGGCTGGAAACGGTGGCCTGTTCGGGATTGATGGCGATGTTCTGGGCGAGGTTGTCGATCAGCAGGATACGACCGGCGAGCCAGGTCTGGATGTTGTTGGCGGTGACGTCTCCCATCTCATTGAGGTAGTTATCCAGGTCTTCGCGAATGGCGTTGCGCTGCAAATAGTCGTTGTACAGCGTGAACGTGGCGAAGGCGGCAATGACGATGAGGGCGGCGGCAAGCAGGATTTTATGGCTGAAGCGCAGATTTTTGTTCATGGCTCGGGGGGTCCGCTAAGGTCTTATTGTTCGGGGCGCGTTGCTGTTAATGCGCGCAAAATGAGTGCGCAATGGAGCGAGTCGGTAATTCCTGCTCTCCATAGGGGAATGTCGGACCTTGCTTTCAATTGGGTCTCTCGCTTATTTCTATCGGCCGTGAAGGATCAAAGATTAACCATGGGTGACAAAATGCCTGACTCATTACAACTCGTTATCGGTGCCGACCTCGCCGGGCAGCCCATTGCCCAGGCCATGCGTCTGGCGAACCGTCATGGTTTGGTCGCGGGCGCTACCGGGACGGGCAAAACCGTCACCTTGCAACGGATGGCCGAAGCCTTCAGCGATGCCGGCGTGGCGGTGTTTGCCGCGGATATCAAGGGTGACCTGTGCGGTCTGGGCGCCGCCGGCAACCCTCAAGGCAAAATCGCCGAGCGGATCACCGGGATGCCCTGGCTGAACCACACGCCTCAGGCGTATCCGGTGACCCTGTGGGACATTCATGGTCAGTCCGGTCATCCATTGCGCACAACCTTGAGCGAAATGGGGCCGTTATTGATTGGCAGCCTGCTGGAGCTGACCGACAGCCAACAGTCGGCGCTGTACGCCGCGTTCAAGGTGGCGGACCGTGAAGGGCTGTTGCTGCTGGACCTCAAGGACCTGAAGGCACTGCTCAATCACCTGCGTGACAACCCCGAATTGCTGGGGGACGACGCCGCGCTGCTGACCACCGGTTCCAGTCAGGCGCTGTTGCGACGTCTGGCGACCCTGGAACAGCAGGGCGCCGAAGCGCTGTTCGGTGAGCCGGCGCTGCAACTCGAAGACATCCTGCAGCCGACCGCCGAGGGCCGTGGGCGCATTCATTTGCTCGATGCCAGCCGTCTGGTGCACGAAGCGCCGAAGGTCTACGCGACGTTCCTGTTGTGGCTGCTGGCCGAACTGTTCGAGCAATTGCCAGAGCGCGGGGATTCGGACAAACCGCTGCTGGCGTTGTTTTTCGACGAAGCGCATTTATTGTTCGCCGGTACGCCAAAGGCGTTGCAGGATCGTCTTGAGCAAGTGGTGCGGCTGATACGCTCGAAAGGCGTTGGCGTGTATTTCGTCACGCAATCGCCGGGCGACTTGCCGGATGACGTGCTGGCTCAGCTCGGTCTGCGCGTTCAGCATGGCCTGCGCGCGTTCACCGCCAAGGAACAGAAATCCTTGCGAGCGGTGGCTGAAGGCTTCCGTCCGAATCCGGCGTTCGATGCCTTGTCGGTGCTGACCGAGCTTGGAATCGGCGAGGCGCTGGTCGGTACGTTGCAGGACAAGGGCACACCGGAGATCGTCCAGCGGGTTTTGGTCGCGCCACCGCAGTCGCGGATCGGGCCACTGAGCGAGATTGAACGCACAGCGCTGATCTCGGGGTCGCCATTCAAGGGGCGGTATGACAAACCCGTTGATCGCGAATCGGCTTATGAAGTGTTGATGGGGCGCAAAGGGTTGGCGCCAGAGCCTGACGCTGTTCCGGGCAAACCGGCAGTCGAAGAGCCAAGCTTCACCGACAAGGCCGGGGAATTCCTCGGCACCGCGGCGGGGCAGGCACTGAAATCAGCGATGCGCCAGGCGGCCAATCAATTGGGCCGACAGTTGGTGCGCGGTCTAATGGGCTCTCTGCTCGGAGGCAGCAAGCGCCGCTAAACATCTGGCTGGGTGCAATCAATGTGGGAGCGAGCCTGCTCGCGAAAGCGGTAGATCAGACAACATCTATGTTGAATGTCAGGCCGCCTTCGCGAGCAGGCTCGCTCCCACATGGGTTCTATGTCATGCCTTGGGTTTGGCGTGAGCCGCCAGCCGTTCCAGCGCCGCCCGCAGATTCGGATCGCTGATCCCGTCGGCTGTGGCCTGAATGGTCGCGCCTGCATCGGTCGACAAACTGATGGTATGCCCAGCCGCCCCTTGCTGAACCGTGGGCGGCTGAACCTTGAACAGAATCCGCGTCAAACTGGCGAATTCGTCGAACATCTGTAATTGCCGTTGCAGACGCTTTTGCTGATAACGCAGGCGGGTTGCCCAATGACCGTCGGTCACTATCAGCAACAAACTGCCTTCGCGCCACGACGCCACATGGCAATGCTCGCGGGCGGCGGGCTGCAATTGGCTTTCCAGCAGACGTTGTAAATGACCCAGGCGTTGAGCGTGGCCGAAGATGGCTTTCAGCGGTTTGGCTTCGCGAAGCAGGACGGCGGGTGCTCTGGCCGTAAGAGGGCGAAATGCCATGATCAGACACCTGAAGTAACAGAGCCGCCATGGTAGCAGAAAGCACCGGATGCACCCGAGCCATTGCTTTACGAGCGCTTTACCCATTAAATCAACAAGTAACTTGTGCCGTGAATGGCTTGAAGTTCAGCAAAAAGCCCTTATTTTAAGTGAGCCCCGTCACAGCGCTGTGCCAGCATCGTGGAATAACGCCACTTTCCTCACCATCGTTTCCGGGTAGAATGCTCGTTCGCATGCGGCCATGAGGGCTGCTCGGGCGACTCACGGGGCCGCCCTCCATCCCTTTAGTGTGGAAGATCCTGCCGATATGTTTGCGCCTTTGTTAAAGAAACTTTTTGGAAGCAAGAACGAGCGTGAAGTCAAACGCATGCTCAAGACGGTGCAACTCGTCAATGCCTTCGAAGAGCAAATGGTGGCCCTTTCGGACGATCAATTGCGTGCCAAGACAGATGAGTTCAAGGCCCGCATCGCCAAAGGGGAAACCCTCGACAAGCTGCTGCCAGAAGCCTTTGCGGTCGCCCGCGAAGCCGGTAAGCGCGTCATGGGTATGCGCCACTTCGATGTCCAGCTGATCGGCGGCATGACCTTGCATGAAGGCCAGATCGCGGAAATGCGTACCGGTGAAGGCAAGACCCTGGTGGCAACACTGGGCGTTTACCTCAACGCACTGTCCGGCAAGGGCGTGCACGTTGTGACGGTGAACGACTACCTGGCCCGTCGTGACGCTAACTGGATGCGTCCGCTCTACGAATTCCTCGGAATGTCGGTCGGTGTTGTCACGCCGTTCCAGCCGCCGGAAGAGAAACGTCTGGCTTACGCTGCCGACATTACCTACGGCACCAACAACGAATTCGGTTTCGACTACCTGCGCGACAACATGGCGTTCAGCATGGAAGAAAAATTCCAGCGCGAACTCAATTTTGCCGTGATCGACGAAGTCGACTCCATCCTCATCGACGAAGCCCGTACCCCGCTGATCATTTCCGGTCAGGCCGAGGACAGCTCCAAGCTGTACATCGAGATCAACAAACTGATCCCGCAGCTTGAGTTGCACATCGAAGAAGTTGAAGGCGAAGTCACCAAGGCCGGCCACTACACCGTCGACGAGAAGACCCGTCAGGTCGAGCTCAACGAAGCCGGTCACCAGTTCATCGAAGACATGCTGACCCGCGTTGGCCTGCTGGCTGAAGGCGAGAGCCTGTACTCGGCGCACAACCTAGGTCTGCTGACTCACGTTTATGCTGGTCTGCGCGCTCATAAACTGTTCAATCGCAACATCGAATACATCGTGCAGGATGGCCAGGTCGTTCTGGTCGACGAACACACCGGTCGCACCATGCCGGGTCGCCGTCTGTCCGAAGGCCTGCACCAGGCCATCGAAGCCAAGGAAAACCTGAACATTCAGGCCGAAAGCCAGACCCTGGCCTCGACCACGTTCCAGAACTACTTCCGTCTGTACAACAAGCTGTCCGGCATGACCGGTACCGCTGACACCGAAGCGTTCGAATTCCACCAGATCTACGGTCTGTCGGTGATGGTTATCCCACCGAACAAACCGCTGGCGCGTAAAGACTACAACGACCTGGTGTTCCTGACCGCTGAAGAGAAATACGCGGCGATCATCAATGACATCAAGGAATGCATGACCCAGGGCCGTCCGGTGCTGGTGGGTACTGCAACCATCGAAACTTCCGAGCACATGTCTGCGCTGCTGGAGAAGGAAGGCATCGAACACAAGGTTCTGAACGCCAAGTTCCACGAAAAAGAAGCCGAGATCATTGCCCAGGCCGGTCGCCCCGGCGCACTGACCATCGCCACCAACATGGCCGGTCGTGGTACCGACATCCTGTTGGGCGGTAACTGGGAAGTGGAAGTGGCAACCCTGGAAGACCCGACCCCTGAGCAGATTGCCCAGATCAAGGCCGACTGGCAGAAACGTCACCAGCAAGTGCTCGAGTCGGGCGGTTTGCAGGTGATTGCTTCCGAGCGCCACGAATCGCGCCGTATCGACAACCAGCTGCGTGGTCGTGCCGGTCGTCAGGGTGACGCTGGTTCCAGCCGTTTCTACCTGTCGCTGGAAGACAGCCTGATGCGCATCTTCGCCTCTGATCGGGTGAAGAACTTCATGAAGGCCCTGGGCATGCAGCCTGGCGAGGCGATCGAGCACCGCATGGTGACCAACGCCATCGAGAAGGCTCAGCGCAAGGTTGAAGGCCGCAACTTCGACATTCGTAAGCAACTGCTCGAGTTCGACGACGTCAACAACGAACAACGTAAAGTGATCTATCACATGCGTAACAGTTTGTTGGCCGCCGACAACATCGGTGAAACCATCGCCGACTTCCGTCAGGACGTACTCAACGCAACCGTCAGCGCACACATTCCACCGCAATCGCTGCCTGAGCAGTGGGACGTGGCCGGTCTGGAAGCGGCGTTGCAGAGTGACTTCGGTGTGGCGCTGCCGATCCAGAAATGGCTCGACGAAGACGATCACCTGTACGAAGAAACCCTGCGCGAGAAGCTCATGACCGAGCTGCTGGCCGCGTACAACGAGAAAGAAGAGCAGGCGAGCGCCGAAGCGCTGCGCACCTTCGAGAAGCAAATCGTTCTGCGTGTGCTCGACGACCTGTGGAAAGACCACCTGTCGACCATGGATCACCTGCGTCATGGCATCCACTTGCGTGGTTATGCACAGAAGAACCCGAAGCAAGAGTACAAACGCGAGTCCTTCACGCTGTTCTCCGAGCTGCTGGATTCGATCAAGCGCGACTCGATCCGTGTGCTGTCCCACGTTCAGGTTCGTCGCGAAGATCCGATCGAAGAAGAGCAACGCCTGCGTCAGGAAGCCGAAGCGCTGGCTGCGCGCATGCAGTTCCAGCACGACGAAGCACCGGGGCTTGAGCAACCGGAACTGCTGGGTGAAGAGGTCGATGTCGCCCTTGCCACCGCGCCGGTACGCAATGAACAGAAGCTGGGCCGTAACGAACTTTGCTACTGCGGTTCGGGCAAGAAGTTCAAGCATTGCCACGGGCAGATCCAGTAAAACCCGTTTCATACGCTGAAATACCCGCGCCGCGACCGGCTTATGCCGTCGCGGCGTTTTGCCATTTAAACCACCGTTCTTCCTGAAAGCGGTGCTGACATCATTTATTAAGGAGCGCATTCATGGCTGTTGGTCTTGGTCCTTTGCCAACGTTGCACCCGGTTGCCGGTTTTGAACTCGGTATCGCCTCGGCTGGCATCAAGCGCCCGGGGCGCAAGGATGTTGTGGTCATGCGCTGTGCCGAAGGTTCCACGGTCGCAGGCGTGTTCACCCTGAACGCTTTTTGCGCGGCTCCCGTGATCCTGGCCAAGCAGCGTGTGCAAGGTCCGGTGCGTTACCTGTTGACCAATACCGGCAATGCCAACGCCGGCACTGGCGAACCAGGCCTTGCCGCCGCCGAGCGCACGTGCGCCAAGCTGGCTGAGCTGACCGGCGTCGACGCCAGCCTGGTGCTGCCGTACTCCACCGGTGTCATCGGTGAGCCGCTGCCGGTCGAGAAAATCGAAGGCGCGCTGCAAGCGGCGCTCGATGATCTGTCGGTCAACAACTGGGAAGCGGCCGCCACCGGGATCATGACCACCGACACCCTGCCAAAAGGTGCCAGCCGCCAGTTCCAGCATGACGGCGTGACCATCACCGTCACCGGTATCAGCAAAGGCGCGGGTATGATCCGCCCGAACATGGCGACCATGCTCGGCTACATCGCCACCGACGCCAAAGTCTCCCGCGACGTGCTGCATAACCTGCTGTTGGACGGTGCCAACAAATCGTTCAACCGCATCACCATCGACGGCGACACTTCGACCAACGACTGCTGCATGCTGATCGCCACCGGTCAGGCAGCACTGCCGGAAATCACTGAAGCCAGCGGTGATTTGTTCGCCAAGCTGAAACAGGCCGTATTCGAAGTGTGCATGGACGTGGCCCAGGCCATCGTTCGTGACGGCGAAGGCGCGACCAAGTTTGTGACCGTTGAAGTCAACGGCGGCGGCAATCACCAGGAATGCCTGGACGTCGGTTATACCGTGGCCCACTCGCCGCTGATCAAAACCGCACTGTTCGCCTCCGACCCGAACTGGGGTCGCATTCTGGCTGCCGTGGGCCGTGCCGGCGTACCGAACCTGGACGTGAGCAAGATCGACGTGTTCCTCGGTGATGTCTGTATCGCCAGCCGTGGCGCTCGCGCATCGACCTACACCGAAGCCCAGGGCGCGGCCGTGATGCAGCAAGAAGAAATCACGATCCGTATCGAGCTGGGTCGCGGTGATTGCAGCGAAACCATCTGGACCACCGACCTGTCCCACGAATACGTGAAGATCAACGCCGAATACCGCACGTAAGACCGAGTCGCCCCCATCGCGGGCAAGCCCGCTCCCACAGGACCTGCGCTAACCCTGTGGGAGCGAGCTTGCTTGCGATGACGGTCTGTCAGTCACTGCATAGACTGGCTTGTTCCCTCCACCAAAAGGTCCCGAACATGAGCCTTCACCTGATCATCGGCGACAAACTGATTTCCTCCTGGTCCCTGCGCGGCGCGTTGGCCCTCGACCTGGCCGGCGCCCCTTACACCGAAGAACTGATCAAGCTGAACCAGCCGGATACGCGTGAGCGTCTGCTCAAGCACTCGCCGACCGCGAAAGTCCCGCTGTTGAAAACCGAACACGGCACCATCGCCGACTCCCTGGCGATTGCCGAGTATCTGGCAGAGCAGTTCCCCGACGCGGGCCTCTGGCCCAAAGACACCGTCGCCCGCGCCCAGGCCCGTTCGGCCTGCGCGCAGATGCACAGCGGCTTCTTCGCCATGCGCGGCAACATGCCATTCGACCTGAGCCACGACGCTGCGCTGTCGCCGACACCGGCTGACGTCCAGGCCGACATTGAGCGTATGTTGGCGTTGTGGGCCGAGTGCCGCGCCGCCGCCACCGAAACCGGTCCCTTCCTGTTTGGCGGCGCGACCTTGGCCGATGCCTTCTTCGCACCAATCGCCGTGCGCCTGCGCACCTATCAGGTGAGGCTGCCCGCAGCGGACGCGGCCTACGTCGAAACCATCTACCAATGGCCAGCCTTCAAGGCGTGGCGGAAGGCAGGTCTGGAGGAGGTAGAGCGGTGAAACGAGTCCACGTAGCCGCCGCTGTTATCCGTGATAGCAGTGGCAAGATCCTCATTGCCCGCCGTGCCGACACCCAGCATCAGGGTGGCCTGTGGGAATTTCCCGGTGGCAAGGTCGAGGCCGACGAATCCGTCGAAACCGCCCTGGCTCGCGAGCTCCATGAAGAGTTGGGCATCGTGGTCAACGCGGCTCGCCCGCTGATCAAGGTCCGGCACGATTACCCGGACAAGCAAGTGTTGCTGGACGTTTGGGAAGTGTCGGCCTTTACCGGCGAACCACACGGCGCCGAAGGCCAGCCGTTGGAATGGGTCGCGCCCCGCGATCTGCTGAACTACGAGTTCCCGGCGGCCAACCAGCCGATTGTCGCTGCAGCACGTTTGCCTGCTGAATACCTAATCACCCCCGAAGACCTGGAAACCCCGGCCTTGCTACGCGGTATTCAAAAAGCCATTGCTGGCGGCATCAAGCTGATCCAGTTACGGGCACCCAACGGCTACGATCCGAAGTACCGCGATCTGGCGGTGGACGCGGCGGGGCTGTGTGCTGGCAAGGCGCAGTTGATGATCAAGGGGCCGTTCGAATGGCTGGGAGATTTCCCGTCTGCCGGTTGGCACATCACCTCCGCGCAACTGCGCAAATACGCGGCGGCTGGCCGCCCGTTACCGGCGTCGCGCTGGCTGGCGGCGTCCTGCCATAACGCTGAAGAGCTTGCGTTGGCCGAGCAGATGGGGGTGGATTTTGTGACCCTGTCACCGGTGCAACCGACCCTGACTCATCCGGGGGCTCAGCCGCTGGGTTGGGAACAGGCTTGCGCGTTGATCGAAGGTTTCAGCAAACCGGTGTTCCTGCTCGGTGGTGTTGGCCCGGCGGATCTTCAGAAAGCCTGGGGCGCGGGCGCACAGGGTGCGGCGGGGATTCGGGCGTTCTGGCCTGAAGCCTGATCCTGCGTTGAGTTTACTGGCCTCATCGTCGGAACGCCGCCCGGAGCCAGCTCGCTCCCACAATTGATCTTTGGTGTTCACAAATCTTGTGTTCACAGAAGATCCACTGTGGGAGCGAGCTGGCTCCGGGCGGCGTTCCGACGATGAGGGCCTGACAGACGACAATTTTCTACCAGGTTAAACCCCAGGTTTCGCCGCCGGCTGCCAAAGTATCTCGGCAATCCCTTGCCGCTTGGCAATCAACCGCGCCACCACAAACAACAAGTCCGACAACCGATTGATATACGCCAACCCAACCCCGGCCAACGGTT
This sequence comes from Pseudomonas sp. LBUM1666, assembly GCF_059695775.1. Taxonomy (NCBI): domain Bacteria; kingdom Pseudomonadati; phylum Pseudomonadota; class Gammaproteobacteria; order Pseudomonadales; family Pseudomonadaceae; genus Pseudomonas; species Pseudomonas sp. LBUM1666. The sequence continues at coordinate 1,341,778 of NZ_CP166789.1, forward strand.
CGACAGCGTTCAAATGCTGACACCGTCGCTCGGCACTGCGCGCCAGGCTTCTGCACACATGGGCCTGGGCAATCAATGCCGAACCACCCGGCAGAATGAAATTCTCCAGCGGCCCCAGTTCTTCATTCCACACATCAATCGCCGCTTCCAGACGTTCGACTTCTGCCGTGTTCAGTGCCTGATACACCGGCATCGCCAGTTCACCACCCAAGTCGAACAACCGATGCTGGCAAGGCGCCAAAACCTCGATCACCTCGTTCAATCCTGGATAGGTACCACTTTCCGCCGCCAACCCGGCCAATAGCACACCCACCTGACTGTTCAGCGTATCGACTTCGCCAATGGCTTCGATCCGCGGATGGTCCTTGGGCACGCGGCGGCCGTCGCCCAGCCCGGTTTCGCCTTTGTCGCCGGTGCGGGTGTAAATCTTCGACAAGCGAAAGCCCATGGTTACCTCGATAGCTGATTGAGTTCTTGAGAGACGAGCGGGGTGCCCGCCAAGGGCAGGCGCAAGGTGAAACACGTGCCTTGGCCCAGGGTCGATTGCACTTCCATCTGACCCTTGTGGTTGTTGGTAATGATGAAATACGAGACCGACAGGCCAAGGCCGGTGCCCTGACCGATTTCCTTGGTGGTGAAGAACGGCTCGAAGGTGCGTTTGCGCACGCTCTCGCTCATGCCGATGCCGTTGTCCTCCACCTGGATTTCCGCCCACGGCGGATTCAGCTTGGTGCGCAGAATGATCCGTCCCGGCTCGTGGTCGTCTTCACGTTGGTGGATCGCCTGAGCGGCGTTTTTCAGCAGATTGAGCAGCACTTGCTCCAGTTCGTTGGCGGTCCCGGGCACCGGGCCCAACGCTGGATCGAACTGGCGAATGATCGCCTGACCCTTGAAGTCGAAACCGATCGCCAGGTCGAAGTCGTTGCCGGCGATTTCCACCGCCTGATCGATCAGCGCCGGCAGGTCGCAGGGGGCCATTTGCCGGGTACTGCGGCGACTGAAACTGAGCATGTGCGTGACAATCTTTGCCGCCCGGGCGCCAGCCTGTTGAATGCCGTCGAGCAACTGCGGCACTTCGCGCGCTTGCAGGTATTTGTTGACCGTTTCCAGCGCGATCCCGGTTTGCTCGGCTTGTTCGAGATTCTTCGGCAGATCAGGCGAAAGGCGTCGGCGAATGTTCTGCACGTTGTGCAGGATCGCGCCTAACGGGTTGTTGATCTCGTGGGCCATACCCGCGGCAAGGCCACCGACCGAGAGCATTTTTTCCGACTGCACCATCATTTCTTCCAGGGACAGGCGCTGAGTGATGTCGTCGATCCGGATTACCACACCGCGCCCGGCACCGCCCATCAGCGGGTAGAACGTCAGGGCGTAGTGCTTGGGTTCTTCGTCCTTGAACCAGGTGACACGCTCGATCTTGGCCACCGTATGCTGCTCGACGGTTTGCTTGAGTTGCGGCAGAAACGGCTTGAGCGGTTCGAAAGCGAGAAAAATAGGCTGGTTCAGGGCTTCGTCGAGGCGCGTGCCAGACAGGGCGCTGGCCTCCTGATTCCACTGCGTCACGTAGAGCTGTTCATCAAGGGCAATCAGCGCCGAGGGCATGGAATCGATGATGCTGTTGAGGTAGTTCTGGAAACCGGTGAGCTTCTTCTCGATCTTGCTGCGCACCTGAACTTCGAGTTCCAGTTTGCGATTGGTATGGCGGGTTTCTTCGGCCAGGCCCTGAGCCTGGTCATACGCCGCCTGGGAGTCGTCCCGGGCCCGCTTGAGTTGCTGCTCACGGGCCTCGATCCGCGAGAGCATGGTGTTGAATGCCTCGGCGAGGCTGCCGATTTCGTCATGGTTGCCGCGGGAGGCGCGCAGGGCGTAGTTCTCTTCCCGGGTCACTTGCCGGGACAGTTCTTCGAGCTGGTGGATCGGTCGGGTAATCAGGCGTTTGATCTGCCGGGCAATCACCAGCCACAGCAACACACTGAAGATCAGAATCCCGAGACTGGCTGTAAGGGTCCCGGTGTAGAACGCCATCGGCAGTTCGCTGCTGGCGACCAGTAACAGGTGGCCGGGCGCGGTGCCGGGGCGGGGCAGGGTGATGATTTGATTGCTGCGAAACTCCGTGGCTTGCCAGGATTCAATGTGCCGGTAACGCGTTGGCAGGTTCAGATTTTCGCCATGCTGCAACTGCGCCAGACGCTCGCCCTTGCCGTCATAAAGGGCCGCCGCGCGCAACGGTGAATAGCTGTTGAGCTCATTGAGCAGGCGTTCGGCGCTTTGCGGTGACTGCAAGGCTTCGGACACCAGGCTGGGGTTGGACACCAGGCGGCCGATGGTCTGCAAGGCCTGAGGTGCCATGCTTTCCTGGGAGATGTAGTACGCGGCGCTGATAAAGGTCAGGTTGGCGACCAGCAGGACGGTGGTCAACAGCACCAACAGGGCGGCCAGCAATTTCTGGCCGACCGGAAGGTTTTCAAGGCGCTGGCGCAATGGCATCAGGTTCATCGCTGAAAAGGAACAAGTGGCCAGCGTAGCCGCTGCTCAGTCGCTGGGCAATCCAAGGCTGTGCAGATGGGTGATCAACCTTTGCTCAAGTTGATTGAGGTGGGGCAGGTTGAGTTGATGCCTCGCGGCGACTTTGCAGGCATGACCCAATAGATAGCTGATTTCGGTGCGGCGCTGGTTCGCGACGTCCTGGTACATCGAAGAGTAGTTGGCGGCGGTCGCGTGAATCACCCGCTCGACTTCCTGTTGAAGGTCCTCGGCCGCTGCCGGTTGACCGCACCGCTCAAGCAACTCGGTCAATTCGCCGCAAAGGGTGGCGACTTCGCAGTGGTGTTCCTGTAAACCGCCATTACGGCAATCGTGCAGCACGGTCAGCGGATTGATCGCACAGTTGAGCGCCAGTTTTCGCCACAGCCGGGTCAGAATGTCGGTGCTCCACTCGTGGGGAATACCGGCGGCGCTCACGTCATCCAGCCAGATCGGCGCCACGGGATGTCCGGCATCCCCCAGCCAGGTGTAACCGTGACCGGCGAACACCACGCGCCAGTCGCCATCGCGAAAGGCGCCTTCGGTGCTCGACGCGCAAATACAGCGTGCCTGCGGCACCTGCGTGGCGACGGCGTCCTGGCTGCCAAGACCGTTCTGCAACAGGATCAGTTCGGCGTCGGGGGCCAGGCGCGGTGCCAGTTGGGCCACGGCTTTCTCGGCATCGTAGGCTTTACACGCCACCAGCAGACGGTTGATCGGTTCACTGTTGTCGGGTGTCTCGGCGGGCACCGGATAGCACTTCGCTTTACCGTGTTCGACCAGCGTCAGCCCACCCGCCGCCTCATACGCCTGCAAGCGGGCAGCGTCCCGCACGATCAGCTTGACCGGCACGCCGGCCCGCGCCAGTCGAGTAGCCCATAAGGTGCCAAGGCTGCCGGCGCCCAGAACATGCCAAGTGGTGGACATCAGCTTTTTGCTCTGTTTATCGCGCGCATGGGAGGCTCGCAGTGAATGATGGGAAAGACCCGTTATAATCAGCGCGGATTTTAACCGCAAGCCAGGCGTGCTCCATCGTGATCGAGCATGCCCTTTTATTGGAGAGATTACATGCCGTCGTTCGACGTGGTATCCGAACTGGACAAACACGAAGTCACCAACGCGGTCGAGAACGCCGTCAAGGAACTCGATCGTCGTTATGACCTGAAAGGCAAAGGCACCTTCGAGTTCAAGGAAAAGGACCTGACCGTCAACCTGACCGCTGAAGCCGATTTCCAGCTCGAAGCGATGATTGAGATCCTCAAGCTGGCCCTGGTCAAGCGCAAAATCGACGTGCAGTGCCTTGAAGTCAAGGATGCCTATGCGTCGGGCAAGCTGATGAAGCAGGAAGCGGTCCTCAAGGAAGGCATCGACAAAGAGCTGGCGAAGAAAATCGTCGCTCATGTCAAAGACGCCAAACTAAAGGTTCAGGCCGCCATTCAAGGCGAGCAAGTGCGGATCACCGGCAAGAAGCGTGACGATTTGCAGGAAGCCATCGCGGCCCTGCGCGCCAAGACGTTCGATATGCCGCTGCAGTTCAACAACTTCCGCGACTGACCTTTCAGGCGGGAACCCTGTGGGAGCGAGCCTGCTCGCGAAAGCGGTGTGTCATTCAATAGTGATTTCGACTGATATGCCCTCTTCGCCGGCAAGCCGGTCTCGCTCCCACCCGGATTGTGCTTAACCCAGGAGAATGTAGATGGATTTGAATACTGAAGTGGACAACCTGGTCAAGGCGTCTCAAGCCTGGATTCCGATGATCATGGAGTACGGCAGCCGCGTGCTGCTGGCGGTGATCACCCTGGCCATCGGCTGGTGGCTGATCAACAAGGTGGCGCAGAAGCTCGGTGGACTGTTGGCGCTGCGTAACGCCGACCTCGCGCTGCAAGGATTCATCAGTAGCCTGGCGAACATTATTCTCAAGGTTCTGTTGATCGTCAGCGTGGCATCAATGATCGGGGTGGAAACCACTTCGTTCGTCGCAGCCATCGGTGCGGCAGGTCTGGCTATCGGTCTGGCGTTGCAGGGCAGCCTGGCGAACTTCGCCGGTGGCGTGCTGATTCTGTTGTTCCGCCCGTTTCGCATTGGTGACTGGATCGAAGCCCAAGGTGTTGCCGGTACTGTCGACAGCATCCAGATCTTCCACACCGTCCTGCGCACCGGCGATAACAAAACCATCATCGTGCCGAACGGCAACCTGTCGAACGGCATCATCACCAACACTAACCGTCAACCGACGCGCAAGGTTGTGTTTGATGTGGGCGTTGATTACGAAGCGGACCTGCAAAAGGCCCGTCAAGTTTTGCTGGACCTGGCCAAAGATGAGCGCGTTTTGGCTGACCCGGCACCTCAGGCAGTGATTTCGACACTGGGTGATAGTTCGATCACTGTTTCTCTGCGGGTGTGGGTCAAGACAGCGGATTACTGGGATGTGATGTTCATGTTCAACGAACAGTCCCGTGATCGCTTGAAGACGGCTGGTATCGATATCCCGTTTCCGCAGCGAGTTATCCGTATGCTCCACGAACGAGCTGCGCAATAACGCTTCTTAGCGGTTTGGTCAGCTTTTTATTGTTAGGTTGCTATGCAACTAAGTGGCGAATAAGTCTTTAGGGAACCAGATGCAAAAAAAACCGCTCACCTGGATCAGGTGAGCGGTTTTTTGTTATTGCAGATTTGAAGCTATCGAACTACCGCTGAGAAATTACAAGATGCTCAGTGGGTATTCGACGATGAAGCGGAAGTCGTTGTTGTCGTTGCCGTTGATGGCGTTATAAGAGGAGTTTGTACGGTAGATCGCGCTACGCAGGCGGAAAGACAGGTCTTTGGCTGGACCGCTTTGCATAACGTACTTGGTTTCGAAGTCGAACTCGTGTTCTTTACCTTCTTCGGCGCCAGTGGTGATGTTGTCACCCCGGACGTAACGAGTCATGAAGCTCAGGCCAGGAACGCCATAGCTTTTCATGTTCAGGTCGTAGCGAGCCTGCCAGGAACGTTCATCTTGGCCGTTGAAGTCGGAGTATTGGATGGAGTTGGCGAGGAAGATAGTGCCGCCGCCGTCAACGCCGTAAACATAACCTGTGTCACCGGTAGAGCGCTGGTGAGCCACGGTGAACTTGTGAGCGCCGATGCTATAGGCAGCTGCGAGGGACCAGATGCGGTTGTCAACATTGCCGCTCAGTTCTTGACCCTGGCTCTTGGAGCGATAGCCGTTGAAGTCGAAGTTCAGGGACTGATCTTCGTTGATCGGCAGGGTGTAGTTGGCGTTGACGTATTGCTTCTTGAAGTAGTCATCTACATCGGAAGCAGCCACGCCAGCTACAAAATTGTCGGTGAACTGGTAGGTAGCGCCGGCAATATTGGCACTGGTCAGGCCTGGGTTGTGCGGTCCGTTGATGGTGTCGCGGCCCATGCCAGTCTGCGAACTCAGAGCGGTGAAACGACCGGCGCTCAGCTCCAGCCCTTTGATTTCTTTACTGGTGATGATGGTGCCGGTAGCAACTTCTGGCAGCAGCCGGCTGTCGTCTGTGGAGAAGACAGGGCTGGCAACGTATTGGTTACCATATTTCAGGACAGTGTCGGACAGACGGAACTTAACTGCACCGCCAGCCTTGGATTGGGTGTCTTCTGGCCGGCCTTCGCTATCACGACCGAACATGCCATTACCGGTGCGGCCACGGCCACTGTCCAGTTTGACCATGGCATTGACCAAGGCATCCACACCGAAACCTACGGTGCCCTGAGTGAAGCCCGACTCGTACGTGGTACGTACGCCGAGGCCAGTCTCTTCGCGATAACTTTGCGAAGTGCTAGGGTTGTTTTTGAAATCACGGTTCATGTACAGCATACGGCTATGAACATTCAGGCTCTGATCTTCAAAAAAGCCCTTGGATTCCTCTTGAGAGGACGCCATTGCGAACTGCGAAGTACTGGCCGAAACAGCCAGTGCGATCATGCTCCACTTCATCACGCGCATCGTGATTTGCTCCTTTGGTTTTTAGAAGAGTACTGCCGTCCCACCTGATTTATTATCTGGGCGGCTCTTTCTTTTTGTGTCGGCGCAAACTTATATCACGCCGACCATGTTGGCGATACTTGCGTATCTAACCTTTCAGCTTCTTTACGACCCTGTCGCAAACGGCTTGGTAGATGTCGCAAATTTACAGCATCGATGCAAGCGGGCTGACAACTTTTAGCGTTGTTTTTCAGGGCTTGGGCATCGGTAAAAAGAGTCCTTGGTGAAACGTTTGAATCTCCATCGGGCAACCCTGCCACTGTTTTTATTTGCCTTAAAGCTTCCACTTCCAGCGGACGCTTTAGAGGCGATATGGGTGTGAATGCAACAAGCGTGCACAAATCAGAATCCTGCTGGTTTTTTTTCTGAAAGCCTGCCTGTCGCTGTAAAAACCTCATAAAACCGGGGTGTTCAAGCACGTTTTGTTCGGGCTTGACGCCATGGTTTGCATCGTGTTGCACCCTTGTGTGCGACTGCATGACAACCCAAAACGTTACCGGTTCACCCCGCCAGTGAGTAAATGGCGGATGCCTGACCGACTCAGCGTAGACGCACTGTGCAGTTTTGGTGCAAAAAATTTTAATCTCTGTACTGAATTCATACAGTGCGGCCGTTTGCCAAATTCGAACGCGTCATTGTTTATCAGTCAGTTCGGTGTTTTTTGTGTGGCTGCTGGTTCTGTAATGGTGCGTCCTGATCGAAAACGACTCATGTCGGGGCGCGTGTCCGGTCGTTTGTAGGTTCCTGGGACGGCTTCGACACTGGTTCGTCGTGAAGCCAGCGGCGTTCGCAGGTATGCTGCCGCCCTGTCGCTTGGTGCGCCGTCTCTCGGGATGGACGCTAAGCTGAAAAATGATGACCAGGCGGGAGTGCGCGCAGTGTTCGCTTTAGATCCACGGCTTCAACAAGACACGTTACCGATCGGGGATTTCCCACTCTGCCGGTTGCTGCTGTCCAATGATTCGAACTACCCCTGGTTTATTCTGGTGCCACGTCGCGACGATATCAGTGAGATATTTCAGTTGGATGTCGCAGATCAACAGCAGCTGTGGCAGGAAACAACCGCACTGGCGGAAATGCTCAAGGACTCGTTTGACGCGGACAAGTTGAATGTCGCGGCTTTGGGTAACGTCGTCAGTCAGTTACACATGCATGTAATTGTGCGCAAGCGCGAGGACGCCGCCTGGCCGGCGCCGGTCTGGGGTAAACACCCAGCCAAGCCTTATGGTTCAGAGCAGATCGCGTTGATTCGCGAGCGGTTGCGCCTGGTATTGACCGATGATTTTAAGTTTCTGGAGGGTTGAATCATGAGCCTGGAAGAACGCGTTACCGATCTGGAGAGCCAGTTGGCGTTTCAGGATGACACCATCCAGGCATTGAGTGATGTGCTGGCGACGCAGCAGCGCGCAGTTGAACGTCTGCAACTGCAAATGGCCGCATTGCTCAAGCGGCAAGAGGAAATGGCCGGCCAGTTCGAGACGTTTGAAGAAGAAGCGCCACCGCCGCATTACTGAGTGTGACCAACAGACGGGCAATAAAAAACCGCGAACAGCCAGGCTGTTCGCGGTTTTTTTTAGCCTTGGATCAGCGACGCGGCAGTGCGGCGATCACATCTTCGGCTTGCAGGCCTTTGTCACGGTTCATGACAGAGAACTCCACACGCTGGCCTTCGACCAGGACGCGATGCCCTTCGCCACGAATGGCCCGGAAATGCACGAAGATATCGTCGCCGGAATCACGGGAAATAAAGCCGAAGCCTTTGGAGGTGTTGAACCACTTGACGGTGCCGGTATCACGGTTGCTCATGTCGTAGCTTGGCGAGGCGGCGGCCGGTGAAGATTTGTAGAAGCTGATGGCCAGGTGCAGAAGAACGGCAATCAGGGCAGCGACCAGGCTGAACAGAACGGCAGGTTGACCGGCAATGACAGGCATCGGCGCGATCAGCGTCAGGGTTTGCAGGACGACGGTCAGAACCAGCAGGGCGCTGACCAGGTTTTGCAGTTGATGGCGCGGGCCTTTGTTCCAGTAGGGGATAACAGGAGCGAGGGTGAGGTTGAGCAGGCCGAAAAAGGCCAGGTACAGCGCATCGGGTTGTTGCAGGTAAGGTACGGCTTCGGATCGCAGGCTAGGGATGAAGGACAGCAGCAAGGCTGCTGCGCCCATTAGCAGGTGGACAATTTTCAACATTTTGATAACTCACGTTAAGACGGATCACAAGGAAGAGCTGAGTGAGCACGGTTCGCTTCAGAACAAATAAGAGGCGTTGGACACGTACCCGGTATCAGCCTATGCGCAGCCCCCGGAAAATAGGCGGTAGCGACACACTGCCTATTTAACAGCAAAGCCTGCGGCTACTCAAATCAGCCAGTCCAGCGGTGCCCTGAGGGTCGATTTGTCGCAGGTCACCGGAGAACCCGAGGCTGCGGGGTACCGGCAGGCTTGCTAGAGTGTTCCTGCACCTGTTGGATGAATTCATCACCTTTAGGGGAAACGCATGGCAATCGATATCGGTATCAGTGAAGAGGATCGCAAGTCCATCGTCGACGGACTTTCGCGTCTGCTGTCGGACACTTATGTACTTTATTTGAAAACCCATAACTTCCATTGGAACGTCACCGGTCCGATGTTTCGGACCTTGCACCTGATGTTCGAGGAGCAATACAACGAGTTGGCCCTGGCCGTCGATTCGATTGCCGAGCGCATTCGCGCCCTCGGGTTTCCTGCGCCAGGCGCCTATTCCATTTATGCTCGACTGTCTTCTATTAAAGAAGAGGTCGGCGTGCCCAGCGCCGAAGACATGATCAAGCAACTGGTCGACGGGCAAGAGGCGGTCACGCGTACTGCGCGCGGGATTTTTCCACTGCTCGACAAGGTCAGTGACGAGCCAACGGCTGATCTTCTGACCCAGCGTATGCAGGTCCACGAGAAAACCGCGTGGATGCTGCGGTCTCTACTGGATCAGTAACAATTGGTGCGCGGATGGCGCCCTTGGGGTGTTGTTCGCGGCCTGTCTTCTCGTTACTTTAAATACCTTTCCATTGAATGATATTGCACCTAGGTGTGTAGGAAATTGACTGGACTAGGACGGTCTCCATGATCGCCCTTCAGTTGTTGGCTTATCCTACGTTGATGGTCATAAAGTCATCTGGATATAACTTTGCGCCTGCGCTTTTATAGAGAAACAGCTTGTTGCTCTTATAAAAAAAGCAAGGATGGCAAAGGAGTGTCAACGATATGGATTACGAAGACAGGAGAAGCGAGGGGAGGGTCAGTCCGGTCAAGGAGATAAGGATTGATCCATTTGTCAGCGAATTTGATATGGGCCTGGCGCAGCCTTTATCCCGGTCGGTGCGTTTGAATGGCTTCGCCACCTGCTTGCGGCTTGAACAGGTGTACTGGGATATTTTGGGGGACATGGCCAAGGTCAACTGCTGTACGGTCAGTGCGCTGTTGTCCCACGTGGACCGCGAGGTGCATTTGCGTCACGGCGGGGTCAAGAACTTCACCGGACTGGTGCGGGTTGTGTGTGTCGTGCACAGCCTGAAGGAAGGCGGCTGCGTCGCCATGCCTTCGCCACAGGGGTGGAATGGGTAGAGTGTCGGTCTGTGCAGTCTTACGGCTGCACAGGCCGCATTTAATGGATATAATCCCGCTCTTTGCCGCAAAACCCAGCGTGTGCGGTAGCAATCTGATCGCCGAGACAACCCCCATGCCGATGTACGACTATCAATGTGCTTCCTGTGGTCATCAGTTGGAAGCCATTCAAAAGATCAGCGCAGCACCGCTGGTCGACTGCCCTGCCTGCCAGGCGCCAGAGCTTAAGAAGATGCTGTCCATGCCGGGCTTCCGCCTTAGCGGCACCGGCTGGTACGAAACCGATTTCAAGACCGGTTCCAAGAAGAATCTGGCCGGCGGCGACAAAGCTGACTAGGGTCTTGAACCTGAGTTGAACGACACGTGCGAGCTTTTGCATCATCTGGCGCCTTTCACAAGGGCCGGATATGAGCAAGGTCTCCAACCGAATTTCGAATTACGAGAAGCGAAACCACTACCATGATGCGCAGCCATTATTGCGGCCAACTGAACGAAAGCCTGGAAGGCCAGGAAATTACCCTTTGCGGATGGGTTCACCGTCGCCGTGACCACGGTGGGGTGATTTTCCTCGATATCCGTGATCGTGACGGTCTGGCCCAGGTGGTGTTCGACCCGGACCGCGCTGAAACTTTCGCCGCCGCCGATCGCGTGCGCAGCGAATACGTGGTCAAGGTCACCGGTAAGGTCCGCCTGCGTCCGGCCGGTGCCGGCAACGCCAACATGGCGTCGGGCATGATCGAAGTGCTGGGCTACGAGCTGGAAGTATTGAACGAAGCAGAAACCCCGCCGTTCCCGCTCAACGAGTTCTCCGACGTCGGCGAAGAAACCCGCCTGCGTTATCGCTTCATCGACCTGCGTCGTCCGGAAATGCTCGAGAAGCTGCGTCTGCGTTCGCGCATGACCACCAGCATCCGTCGCTTCCTGGACGAGAACGGCTTCCTCGATGTCGAGACGCCGATTCTGACCCGCGCCACGCCAGAAGGCGCTCGCGACTATCTGGTGCCGAGCCGTACTCACGCAGGTAGCTTCTTCGCCTTGCCGCAATCGCCACAGCTGTTCAAGCAGCTGCTGATGGTCGCCGGCTTCGACCGTTACTACCAGATCGCCAAGTGTTTCCGCGACGAAGACCTGCGTGCCGACCGTCAGCCGGAATTCACCCAGATCGACATCGAGACCAGCTTCCTCGATGAAAAAGAGATCATGGGCATCACCGAACAAATGATCCGCAACCTGTTCAAGGAAGTGCTGGACCTGGAGTTCGGCGACTTCCCGCACATGACCTTCGAAGAGGCCATGCGTCGTTACGGTTCCGACAAGCCGGACCTGCGTAACCCGCTGGAACTGGTTGACGTTGCCGATCAACTGAAGGAAGTCGACTTCAAGGTGTTCAGCGGCCCTGCCAACGACCCGAAATGCCGGGTTGCCGCTCTACGCGTTCCAGGCGCGGCAAGCATGCCGCGCAAGCAGATCGACGACTACACCAAGTTCGTCGGCATCTACGGTGCCAAGGGCCTGGCGTACATCAAGGTCAACGAGCGCGCCAAAGGCGTTGAAGGTCTGCAATCGCCGATCGTCAAGAACATCCCTGAAGCCAACCTCAATGTGATCCTTGATCGCGTTGGCGCGGTTGACGGCGACATCGTGTTCTTCGGTGCCGACAAAGCCAAGATCGTCAGCGAAGCCCTGGGCGCGCTGCGGATCAAGGTCGGTAACGATCTGAACCTGCTGACCTGCGAGTGGGCACCGATGTGGGTTGTCGACTTCCCGATGTTCGAAGAGAACGACGACGGCAGCTTCACCGCCTTGCACCACCCGTTCACCGCGCCGAAGTGCACCCCGGAAGAACTGGAAGCCAACCCGGCGACCGCTCTGTCCCGTGCCTACGACATGGTACTGAACGGCACCGAGCTGGGTGGCGGTTCGATCCGTATCCACCGCAAGGAAATGCAACAGTCGGTATTCCGTCTGCTGGGTATCAGTGAAGCGGAACAGGAAGAGAAATTCGGCTTCCTGCTCGACGCCCTGAAATACGGCGCGCCGCCGCACGGTGGTCTGGCCTTCGGTCTGGACCGTCTGGTGATGCTGATGACCGGCGCCCAGTCGATCCGTGAAGTGATCGCCTTCCCGAAAACCCAGAGTGCCGCTTGCGTCATGACTCAGGCCCCAGGTGTGGTAGATGCCAAGGCATTGCGCGAACTGCACATTCGTCTGCGCGAAACGCCTAAAGCTGAGTAAGGCTGACCAGAAGGGCGCATCTTCGGATGCGCCCTTTCTTTATAGAATGGTCGAGATTTTTATTTGCCGGCTGGCGCGTCATGGCGCGGCGGGCAATGTTTCAAAGAGAATTCGGAGCGAGATATGGCGGGTCATTCCAAGTGGGCGAACATCAAGCACCGCAAAGAACGTCAGGATGCCAAGAAGGGCAAGATTTTCACCAAGTGGATTCGTGAACTGACCGTTGCTGCCCGTCAGGGCGGTAGTGATCCCGGTTCCAATCCGCGTTTGCGTCTGGCGCTGGACAAGGCCCTTGGCGCAAACATGAGCCGTGACATCATTGATCGCGCGGTCGCCCGCGGCGCCGGTGCCGCCGACACCGACGACATGGTCGAGCTGACCTACGAAGGCTACGGCCCGGGCGGCGTGGCGGTGATGGTCGAGTGCATGACCGACAACCGCAATCGCACCGCCGCCGCTGTTCGCCACGCGTTCAGCAAGTGCGGCGGCAACCTCGGTACGGACGGTTCGGTGGCCTATCTGTTCGAGCGCAAAGGGCAAATTTCCTTCGCGCCGGGCGTCGATGAAGACGCGCTGATGGAAGCGGCGATGGAGGCCGATGCCGATGACGTGGTGACCCACGAAGATGGTTCCATCGACGTATTCACCTCGTTCGCCGGTTTCTATTCCGTGCGTAACGCGCTGGAAGCGGCCGGTTTCAAAGGTGATGACGCGGAAATCGTGATGCTGCCGACCACCAGTGCCGAACTCGACCTGGAAGGCGCCGAGAAGGTACTCAAGCTGATCGACATGCTTGAAGACCTGGATGACGTGCAGAACGTCTACTCCAACGCGGACATTCCAGAGGCGGTAGCGGCACAGCTCGGTTAAGGGCGACTAAGATTCAATGTGGGAGCGAGCCTGCTCGCGAATGCGGATCTTCAGGCAACATCGTTGCTGAATATGAAACCGCATTCGCGAGCAGGCTCGCTCCCACATTTGTTATTCGTGTATTGAATACCGTGCTTTTACTGAACCCGCAGGCGTTATGACTTTAATTCTTGGTATCGACCCCGGTTCGCGCATTACCGGTTATGGCGTGGTGCGTGATACCGGGCGTGGTTGCGTGTACGTGGCGTCGGGCTGCATTCGCACAGGTTCCGGCGAGCTGCATGAACGCCTGCAAATCGTCTATCGCGGCGTGCGCGAAGTCATCCAGACCTACGGCCCGGTGACCATGGGCATCGAAAAGGTCTTCATGGCGCGCAACGCCGACTCTGCGCTGAAACTTGGCCAGGCCCGCGGCGCAGCCATCGTTGCCGGGGCGGAAGAAAGCCTGGAAATCGCTGAATACACCGCGACCCAGGTCAAGCAGGCGGTGACCGGGACCGGCGCGGCGAATAAAGAGCAGGTGCAGATGATGGTCATGCACATGTTGAAACTGACCAGCAAGCCGCAAATCGATGCCTCGGACGCCCTGGCCATTGCCATTTGCCATGCTCACACCCGTTCCAGCCTGTTGCCCCATGGTCTGGGTACGGCACGCAGTCGTGGCGGGCGCCTGCGTCTCTGATAGCATCAGCAATCATTTTTTATGGAATGAGGGTTTTGCGCCTGTGTCGTCGGCGCAAAACCCTTGTTCTGTCAGTCGCCAGCACTGATCTGGCCAACGCTCAAGGATCTGAAACGTGATTGGACGCTTGCGCGGCACACTGGCTGAGAAACAGCCGCCGCACCTGATTCTGGATGTAAACGGTCTGGGGTATGAGCTGGAAGTGCCCATGACCACGCTGTATCGCTTGCCGTCGGTCGGTGAACCGCTGACCTTGCACACCCATTTGGTCGTACGCGAAGACGCGCAGTTACTCTATGGCTTCTTCGGCAAGCGCGAGCGAGACTTTTTTCGCGAGTTGATCCGTCTCAATGGTGTGGGGCCGAAATTGGCCCTGGCCCTGATGTCGAGCCTGGAAGTCGATGAACTGGTCCGCTGCGTGCAGTCCCAGGACACCTCGGCGCTGACCAAGGTGCCGGGCGTGGGCAAGAAGACTGCCGAGCGTTTGCTGGTGGAACTCAAGGATCGCTTCAAGGCCTGGGAAACAGTGCCGGCGATGTTCGCTTTGGTACCAAACCAGCCGGGTGGGCCAGATACGACGCCGGTCGCCACCGCCGAAAATGACGCGGTCAGCGCGCTGATCTCTCTGGGCTACAAGCCGCAGGAAGCCAGCAAGGCGATTTCTGCGATCAAGGAGAAAGGTTTGAGCAGTGAAGACATGATTCGTCGTGCCCTGAAGGGAATGATTTAAGTGATTGAAGCTGATCGTCTGATTACCGCCACGCCTGGCCCTCGTGATCGCGAGGAAGTTCAGGACCGGGCGATTCGTCCTGTCAGCCTGGCCGAGTATATTGGCCAGCCGACCGTTCGCGAGCAAATGGAGTTGTTCATCCAGGCGGCCCGTGGGCGCAATGAATCCCTGGATCACACGCTGATTTTCGGCCCGCCGGGTCTGGGTAAAACTACCCTGGCCAACATCATCGCCCAGGAAATGGGGGTCTCGATCAAGAGCACCTCGGGCCCCGTGCTTGAACGCCCGGGTGATCTGGCTGCGCTGCTGACCAATCTTGAGCCACACGACGTGCTGTTCATCGACGAAATCCATCGGCTCTCACCGATCGTCGAAGAAGTGCTGTACCCGGCCATGGAGGATTTCCAGCTCGACATCATGATCGGCGAAGGGCCGGCCGCGCGCTCGATCAAGCTTGATCTGCCGCCGTTCACCCTGGTCGGTGCGACGACGCGCGCGGGGATGCTGACCAATCCGCTGCGCGACCGTTTCGGGATCGTCCAGCGCCTGGAGTTCTACAACACCGCTGACCTGGCAACGATTGTCAGTCGTTCGGCTAACATCCTCGGCTTGCCCCTGGACCCGGAAGGCGCCTTCGAAATAGCCCGACGTGCCCGTGGTACGCCGCGGATCGCCAACCGTTTGTTGCGCCGGGTTCGGGATTTTGCCGAAGTTCGCGCCAAGGGTCACATCACCAAACCGATCGCCGACCTGGCCCTGAACCTGCTGGATGTCGACGAGCGCGGCTTCGATCATCAGGATCGACGTCTGTTGTTGACCATGATCGAGAAGTTCGACGGTGGGCCGGTCGGGGTCGATAGCCTCGCCGCAGCCATCAGTGAAGAGCGCCACACTATTGAAGATGTGCTGGAGCCGTACCTGATCCAGCAGGGCTACATCATGCGTACGCCGCGGGGGCGAGTGGTGACTCGGCATGCGTACCTGCACTTCGGTTTAAACATCCCGTCACGATTGGGTGAGATGCCCGTGGTAGACGAGTTCCTCGATGCCGTGGACGATTAATAACCTTTGCGCGCTGATTTATTCGGGGTTTGTGCGGTCCCAGGACCGTACTTTCGCCAGAAAGCCGTGAATCAATGAAAAACAGTTGCCTGGTCGGATTGGCAACCTGAGGAGTAAGCACTAGAGTATGCGCGCGCAAAACGGGCTTGAGCCTTTCGCACTTCGTTGTCGCGTTTATTACGAGGACACCGATGCGGGCGGCATCGTGTATTACGTTAATTACCTCAAGTTTATGGAACGGGCTCGAACCGAGCGGCTCCGGGAGCTGGGCTTTGCCCAATCCCAGCTTGCAGGTGAGGACCTGTTGTTCGTCGTGCATTCCAGCGAAGCGCGTTACCACGCGCCGGCGCGACTGGATGACGAGCTGCTGGTAAGCGCTGAAGTAATCGAATTGAACCGTGTCAGCCTGCGCTTCAAACAGCAGGTCAGGCGAGCCACGGATAATGCGCTGCTCTGCGAAGGGCAGTTTTTGGTGGCCTGTGTGCGCACTAACAGTTTGAAACCCCGGGCCATTCCCGAAGCTCTACGTGCGGCCTTTGCCGACGTGAGCGGCGCGGGTACACACTCAAAGCAGGAGATAAAGCGTGGAAGCTAACGTCGTCGACCATTCCTCCATGTGGAGCCTGGTCAGCAATGCCAGTATCGTGGTGCAACTGGTAATGCTGATCCTGGTAGCCGCATCGGTGACCTCATGGATCATGATCTTTCAGCGCAGCAATCTGCTGCGCGCCGGTCGACGTGCCCTGGAGAGCTTTGAAGAGCGCTTCTGGTCGGGTATCGACCTGTCAAAACTCTACCGTCAGGCCGGCAGCAACCCTGATCCGGATTCGGGCGTCGAGCAGATCTTCCGTGCCGGTTTCAAGGAATTCTCCCGTCTGCGCCAGCAGCCAGGCGTTGACCCGGAAGCGGTCATGGAAGGCGTGGCCCGTGCCATGCGCGTCGCCATTTCCCGCGAAGAAGAAAAGCTCGAGCAGAGCCTGCCGTTCCTCGCGACCGTAGGTTCCGTCAGCCCGTACATCGGTCTGTTCGGTACCGTCTGGGGGATCATGAACTCCTTCCGTGGTCTGGCCACTGCCCAACAAGCAACCCTGGCCACTGTGGCTCCTGGTATCGCCGAGGCACTGATTGCAACTGCGATCGGTCTGTTCGCCGCCATCCCGGCCGTTATCGCTTACAACCGTTTTGCTGCTCGCAGTGAAACCCTGCTGGGCCGTTACTACACCTTCGCCGATGAATTCCAGGCGATCCTGCACCGCAAAGTGCACACCAGCGAAGAATAAGCAGGTAATTTCCAATGGCTTTAATCGCTCGAGCTCGCAAAAAGCGCAAGCCGGTTGCCGAGATGAACGTGGTGCCTTACATCGACGTGATGTTGGTGCTGCTGGTCATCTTCATGGTGACCGCTCCGATGCTCAATCAGGGCGTGAAAGTTGATCTGCCCAAGGTTTCCAGCGAAGCCTTGCCGCAGGACAACAACACCCAGGTCCTGACCATTTCGATCAAGTCTGACAAGACCTACTACTGGAACCTTGGCAGCGAAGTCGACACCGAAAAGCAGCAGGACAAGGCCATGACCTTGCCGCAGATGACTGACGCCGTGACTAAAATCATTCGCGCCGGCACTGAAGGTGGCAAGCGTACCCAGGTGTTCATCCGCGGCGACAAGACCGTCGACTACGGTTCCGTCATGGGCGCCATGGGCGGGTTGCAGAAAGCCGGGGTCGGTAATGTTGGCTTGATTACCGAGGCACCCTGATGCAGCAAATGCGAGAGCCGTCCGCCTCGGAAAGCTACTTCTGGCCTAGTGTCTGGGCGCTTGTCTTGCACGTGCTGGTTTTCGGCATGCTGTTTGTCAGTTTCGCCTTCACGCCCGAACTGCCGCCGGCCAAGCCGATTGTCCAGGCGACCCTGTACCAACTGAAATCGAAAAGTCAGGCGACCACCCAGACCAATCAGAAGATTGCGGGTGAGGCGAAGAAATCCGCTGCGCGCCAGACCGAAGTCGAACAGATGGAACAGAAAAAGATCGAGCAGGAAGCGATCAAGGCCGCGGAACAAAAGAAGGAAGACGCGGCTCAAAAAGCCGAAGAATCCAAAAAGGCCGACGAGACGAAGAAAGCGGAAGAGGCAAAAAAGGCTGATGAAGCCAAGAAAGCCGATGAAGCGAAGAAGACCGCCGAAGCCAAAAAGGCCGAAGAGAAACAATTGGCTGATATAGCCAAGAAGAAATCTGAAGAAGAAGCCAAGAAAGCAGCTGAAGAAGAGGCCAAGAAAGCGGCCGCTGAAGAAGCGAAGAAAAAGATCGTCGAAGACGCGAAGAAGAAAGCCGCGGAAGACGCCAAGAAGAAATCTGAAGCTGAAGACGCGAAGAAGAAAGTCGCCGAAGACGCGAAGAAGAAAGCTGCTGCCGATGCTGCGAAGAAAAAATCGCAGGAAGCGGCACGTAAATCTGCCGAAGACAAAAAGGCTCAGGCCCTGGCAGATTTGCTTTCCGACACGCCGCAGCGTCAGCAGGCCTTGGCGGATGAGCAGGGTGACGAAGTCGCCGGTAGTTTCGATGATCTGATCCGTGCTCGTGCAGCGGAAGGTTGGGCTCGTCCACCTTCGGCCCGCAAAGGCATGACAGTCGTGTTGCAAATCGGCATGTTGCCGGACGGTACGTTGACTTCGGTCAGCGTGGCCAAGTCCAGTGGCGATGGTCCGTTTGACGCTTCAGCTGTAGCTGCGGTGAAGAATATTGGACGTTTGACAGAAATGCAGGGAATGAAGCCGAGCGATTTCGCTCCGTATCGTTCATTCAAGATGACATTCACACCTGAGGATCTAGCCTTGTGAGAAACCTTCTTCGAGGAATGCTTGTCGTTATCTGCTGCATGGCAGGGATAGCGGCAGCCGATGAAAAAAACATTCTGGTCACCAGCGGCAGTGATCGGGCCACCCCGATCGCAGTCGTTCCGTTTGGCAACCAGGGCGGCAGCGTGCTGCCGGACGACATGGCCGAAATCATCGGTAACGACCTGCGCAACTCAGGTTACTACTCGCCGATTCCTAAACAGAACATGATCAGCCAGCCAAGCCAGGCCAGCGAAATCATATTCCGTGACTTCAAGGCGCTGGGTGCCCAGTACGTCATGGTCGGCAGCATTGCTCCTGCGGGCGGTCGTCTGCAGGTCCAATACGCACTGTTCAACGTCGCCACCGAGCAGCAAGTGCTGACCGGCAGCGTGTCGGGCAGCGTCGATCAACTGCGCGACATGTCGCACTATATTGCGGACCAGTCGTTCGAAAAACTTACCGGTATCAAAGGTGCGTTCTCGACTCGTCTGTTGTACGTGACAGCCGAACGTTTCTCCGAGAAGAACACTCGCTACACGCTGCAACGTTCGGACTATGACGGTGCCCGTGCTGTGACCCTGCTGCAATCGCGCGAGCCGATCCTGTCGCCGCGTTTCGCACCGGACGGCAAGCGCATCGCTTATGTGTCGTTCGAGCAGAAGCGTCCGCGTATCTTCATGCAGAACATCGACACCGGTCGCCGTGAGCAGATCACCAACTTCGAAGGCCTGAATGGCGCGCCAGCCTGGTCGCCTGATGGCAATCGTCTGGCATTCGTACTGTCGAAAGATGGCAACCCGGACATCTACGTGATGAACCTGGGTTCGCGTCAGATCACGCGTGTCACTAACGGTCCTGGCATCAACACCGAACCGTTCTGGGGTAAAGATGGTTCGACCATCTACTTCACTTCGGACCGTGGCGGCAAGCCGCAGATCTACAAAACCAGCGCAGGCGGTGGTGGTGCGGAACGTGTGACCTTTATCGGTAACTACAACGCCAACCCTAAGCTTTCGGCTGATGAAAAGACCCTGGTGATGATCCATCGTCAGGAAGGTTTCACTAATTTCAAGGTGGCGGCCCAGGATTTGCAGCGCGGAAGCGTAAAAATCCTCACTGATAGCACTCTGGACGAGTCGCCTACTGTTGCGCCCAACGGCACCATGGTAATCTACGCCACCCGCCAGCAGGGCCGGGGAGTCTTGATGCTCGTGTCCATTAATGGACGCGTAAGGCTCCCGCTTCCTACCGCACAAGGCGAAGTCAGAGAACCTTCCTGGTCCCCTTACCTGAACTGACGCGGCGCTACACGTTGTACTTAACACACTGGGGTTCATTAGGAGTTTCACGATGGAAATGCTGAAGTTTGGTAAATTTGCTGCGCTGGCTCTGGCCATGGCTGTAGCTGTAGGTTGCTCGTCCAAAGGCGGCGACAATGCCGGTGAAGGCGCTGTAGATCCAAACGCTGGTTACGGCGCAAACACTGGTGCAGTTGACGGCTCCCTGAGCGAAGAAGCTGCTCTGCGCGCAATCACCACTTTCTACTTCGAATACGACAGTTCGGACCTGAAGCCAGAAGCCATGCGCGCTCTGGACGTTCACGCCAAGGACCTGAAAGCAAACGGCGCTCGCGTTGTTCTGGAAGGCAACACCGACGAACGTGGTACTCGTGAGTACAACATGGCACTGGGCGAGCGTCGTGCGAAAGCCGTTCAGCGTTACCTGGTACTGCAAGGTGTTTCCCCAGCTCAGCTGGAACTGGTTTCCTACGGCGAAGAGCGTCCAGTTGCTACCGGCAACGACGAGCAGTCCTGGGCTCAAAACCGTCGCGTCGAACTGCGTAAGTAATTCGTCATGCGAACGTGCCGTCGTGCTGTAACTGTTTTGGCTCTCAGCCTCGCACCGCTTGCGGTGTGGGCTGCGGTTCCTGTGGTCGATAACGACTCCGGCTATACCAATAGCGGGACTAGTAATCCGCCTGCAGGTTACGGTACGAACGGCGCCTATGCCGGGGGAGGGGTTTCGGCCCCTGTCTCGGCACAGGGCGAGCTGTTCAACCAACTGCAATCAATGCAGGAGCAGATCTCGCGCCAACAAGGCATCATCGAAGTTCTGCAAAATGATGTAGCGCGCATGAAGCAAGAGAGCCTGGAGCGATATCAGGATCTTGATCGGCGCATAGGAACCGGCGTTGCACCAGCCGCGACTCCTGATAATTCTTCCGCCGGTGGCAATTTGAATGCCCCCGGTGCAGCAGTGGGCGCAGCCGCAGGAGCGGCAGCTGCTCAAGCACCAGCTGCGGGTAGCGAACCGGCTGATCCGGCGAAGGAAAAACTGTATTACGATGCAGCCTTCGACCTGATCAAAGCCAAGGATTTCGACAAGGCCAGCCAGGCGTTTGCCGCATTCCTGCGCAAGTACCCGAACAGCCAGTACGCGGGTAATGCCCAGTACTGGTTGGGCGAAGTGAACCTGGCCAAAGGCGATCTGCAAGGTGCAGGTCAGGCATTTGCCAAGGTTTCGCAGCTGTACCCAAAGCACCCTAAAGTGCCTGATTCGCTGTACAAGCTCGCTGATGTAGAGCGCCGCCTCGGTCATCCCGACAAGGTCAAAGGCATTCTGCAGCAGGTTGTGTCCCAATATCCGGGCACTTCCGCCGCTCAGCTGGCCCAGCGTGATCTGCAAAAAATGTAAGGGCTGCTTGACCCGTTTTGAAGAAACCCGCGCTTGTCGCGGGTTTTTTCGTTAGAATTCACGCCCTTTTTATGAAACACGCTTTTTGGAATCTGCGCGGTGGCGGGGTTCCTTGAAGTGCCTGACGGAGGCGGACAGCCTGTTTAGCTGTTATGCCCGTGGCGACTATGCAAGACACATTGAGAATCACCGAAGTTTTCTACTCGTTGCAGGGTGAAACGCGGACTGCCGGGCTGCCCACTGTTTTTGTGCGCCTGACCGGTTGCCCATTGCGTTGCCAATACTGCGACAGCGCGTATGCATTCACTGGCGGCACCATTCGCACGCTCGACGACATCCTGGAGCAAGTGGCCGGTTTTCGTCCGCGTTACGTCTGTGTCACCGGCGGCGAGCCGCTGGCACAACCCAACGCCATCCCATTGCTCAAGCAGTTGTGTGACGCCGGTTACGAGGTCTCGCTGGAAACCAGCGGTGCCTTGGATATCTCGGCGGTCGATCCACGGGTCAGTCGCGTCGTCGACTTGAAAACCCCGGGTTCGAAAGAAGCCCATCGCAATCGCTACGAGAACATCGAACTGCTCACGCGCAACGATCAGGTGAAGTTCGTCATCTGCTCGCGGGAAGACTATGACTGGGCCGTGTCCAAGCTGATCCAGTACGGTCTGGATCAGCGCGCCGGTGAAGTCCTGTTTTCGCCAAGTCACCATGACCTCAATGCTCGGGACCTGGCTGACTGGGTGGTGGCGGACAACCTGCCAGTGCGTCTGCAATTGCAGTTGCATAAATATCTGTGGAATGACGAGCCGGGGCGCTGAAATGACTGAACAACTGAACACTGCTGAAAAACGTGCGGTCATCCTGCTGTCCGGCGGCCTCGACTCCGCGACCGTTGTGGCCATGGCTCGCGATGAAGGCTACAGCTGCTACACCATGAGCTTCGACTACGGTCAGCGGTCTCACGCCGAATTGCACGCCGCCGAACGTGTTGCGCGCGACCTGGGTGTGGTCGAACACAAGGTGATCGGTCTGAACCTGAATGGCATCGGCGGTTCGGCACTGACAGATAGCAGCATTGATGTGCCGGAAGTGGCGGGTGAAGGCATCCCGGTAACTTACGTGCCGGCGCGCAACACGGTGTTCCTGTCCCTGGCTCTGGGCTGGGCTGAAGTGCTGGGCGCGCGTGACATCTTTATTGGTGTGAACGCCGTGGATTACTCCGGATACCCGGACTGCCGTCCCGAGTTCATCGAGTCTTTCGAGCGCATGGCCAATCTGGCGACCAAGGCCGGCGTAGAAGGGCCGGGCTTCCGTATTCAGGCGCCACTGCAGAACCTGAGCAAGGCGCAGATCGTCCAGGCAGGCGTGAAGCTGGGTGTTGATTATGGGCTGACTGTTTCCTGCTATCAGGCCGACGATAATGGCCGCGCATGCGGCAAGTGCGACAGCTGCCGCCTGCGTGCAGAAGGCTTTGCGGCAGCCGGAATCAGCGACCCAACACCTTATTTTTGATTTATTTCAAATTAGGTGTTGAATAGTCCTTAAAAATCAGTATTATACGCGCCACCACACAGCGGGTCGTTAGCTCAGTTGGTAGAGCAGTTGGCTTTTAACCAATTGGTCGTAGGTTCGAATCCCACACGACCCACCATTTTTTGTAGCAGTTTTAAAAGTCTGGAAGGCCCACGCAAGTGAGGATTTCCGGATTTTTTTTTGCCTGCGATTTGAGCTCGCCCAATTCCGGGCTGCGACCCGTGACACAGGTCAGAATCATCTTTTGCATCCACGGGATATTCTGTAGCCTTGCGCAGCTTCAACGTTGTCCGTGCCTGATGATACTCACTCTCCCGGCGGTACCCTGAAGGGTCCGGAGCCGGGTGTATACTCGACTTTCGCGCGAAAGCGCCTGCAGGTCTTGCGAACATGACGCAGATTTCCGAACGCCTTCTGGTTCAAGCCCACCTCGACGCCAAGCAGCCCAAACCGCTGACTGCCGAGGAGGAGGCCTATTACCGTGCCGCCATCGCTGCCGAGCTCAAGGCTCAGGATGCGGTGCTGGTTGCTCACTTCTATTGCGATCCGGTCATTCAGGCCCTGGCTGAAGAAACCGGCGGTTGCGTCTCCGACTCGCTGGAGATGGCCCGCTTCGGTAGCGCTCACCCGGCCAAGACCGTGGTGGTCGCCGGTGTGAAGTTCATGGGCGAGACCGCCAAAATCCTCAACCCTGAAAAACGCATCCTGATGCCAACCCTGGAAGCGACGTGCTCGCTGGATCTGGGTTGCCCGGTGGACGAGTTCTCGGCGTTCTGTGATCAGCACCCGGAACGTACCGTGGTGGTGTATGCCAATACGTCGGCGGCGGTCAAAGCCCGGGCGGATTGGGTGGTGACTTCAAGCTGCGCGCTGGAGATCGTCGAAAGCCTGATGGATAACGGCGAAACCATCATTTGGGGCCCGGATAAACATTTGGGCACTTACATCCAGCGTCAGACCGGCGCGGACATGCTGCTGTGGGACGGTGCCTGCATCGTTCACGAAGAGTTCAAGTCCAAGCAGCTCGAAGACATGAAGGCGCTGTACCCGGACGCAGCGATTCTGGTGCACCCGGAGTCGCCGACGTCGGTGATCGAGTTGGCGGATGCCGTCGGCTCCACCAGTCAATTGATTGCGGCAGCGCAGAGCCTGCCGAACAAGACCTTTATCGTCGCCACTGATCGCGGCATCTTCTACAAGATGCAGCAGCTGTGCCCGGACAAGGTCTTCATCGAAGCGCCAACGGCCGGTAACGGCGCAGCATGCCGCAGTTGCGCACATTGCCCGTGGATGGCGATGAATACCCTTGAGCGCACGCTGAAGAGCTTGAAGGAGGGGACTAACGAGATATTTGTCGATCCAGCGCTGATTCCACAGGCGATTCGGCCGCTCAAGCGCATGCTCGACTTCACACAGGCTGCGCGGATGAAATTAGCCGGAAACGCCTGATTCGCCGTCAGTGAGCCAAAAAAAACGCCCCGATTGATCGGGGCGTTTTTGCATCTGCTGGATTACTTGGTTTTCTTTGGAATCCGCACGAGCTGGGTATTGGAGTAGATGTCATGCCAGCTGCGTTTCTGTTTATCAAACAGCGACCAGAAGAACCCCAGCCCGACGCACAGCAAGGACGCGATCGACACCACAAAGCGCAGCAACGCCTGCCACAGACTGATGGATGAGCCGTCGGCGTTTTGCACGCGGATGCACCAGACCTGCATGCCCAGGGTCTGACCGGACCAGGTCCAGAATTTGGCGAAGAAGCCGAACAGCACAAACAGCAGCACCGTTGAGAGCAATGGATCGCCGTCCAGCGCGCCGGCTTCGGTCAGGGTGCGCATTTTGTCTTCGCCGATGATCGCCATCTGGATCATCTTGTAAATGCCGCTGGTGACGATCAGCAGGGCGGTACACAACAAGAAGTCGTAGAACATCGCTGCCAGGCGACGACCCAGGGTGACGGCAGGAAAGTCGCCCTGGGGTTTGAGCAGGTGTTTCGACATGGCAGCCTCTTGACGGAAAAAAGAATCCATTTTACGGATTTACGCGCACAAAAAAGCCCCTGATGTCAGCATCAGGGGCTTTTTCGTTACAGAAGATTAACCTTCTGCTTGTACCTCGTCAGCCTGCATGCCTTTCTGGCCTTGCACAGCAACGAAAGTCACTTTCTGGCCTTCTTTCAGGCTCTTGAAGCCGTTGCCCTGAATAGCGCGGAAGTGCACGAACAGATCCGGACCGCTTTCTGGAGTGATAAAACCAAAACCTTTCTCGTCGTTAAACCACTTGACGGTACCGCTCTGACGATCAGCCATTTCTTATTTCCTTTGACGCTAAATTAATGACAGCCTCCTTCTTGTGAAAGAGTACTGGGGCTGGTTGCAGGAGAGTAAGAAGACGTCGAACGGGATGTAGCTAACTTGTAGGCTACTGCCCAGGTCACGATTCCAAGCGACCCATGCAAACACAGTGAACAAACTCTACGCCAACTACGGGAGAAAAAACAAGCCCTGTGGAGAGCCCGTATTTGCTCGCGCTGGGGCGTTTATGCCGCAACTAGTGTTGGCTTATGCAATCACCGTGTTCAATTGTTTTCGATCGATATAAGCAACGTTCATAAACGAAGCTTACAGGTAAAGTGATGCACTGTTTTATGGCGGTTGCGTTACACATTAGTGCACTGTTAACGCAACCGCGTTACTTATAGAAACAGTCAATCAGCCACGGTAGTAGCGTTGTGGAACGAATGGCATTTTGCTTACAAGCAAAGGCACCTTTTTCCCACGAACAATCGCCCATACCGGCGTCTCGAGAGCGATGTAAGCACTGTCGACGTAACCCATCGCCAGAGGGCCGCCCAGGGTCGGACCGAAGCCACCGCTGCAAACCGCACCAATGATGTCGCCTGCTTCATTGACGATCTCCGCACCTTCGCGCACCGGCGTGCGTTCCTGAGGCAACAGGCCCACGCGTTTGCGGCTGACACCGGCTTGTTGCTGTCCGAACACGGTTTCAGCGCCTGGGAAGCCGCCGGCACGTGCGCCATCAGCGCGACGAGGCTTGGAGATGGCCCACAGCAGGCTAGCTTCAATCGGGGTGGTCTCGGTGTTCATGTCGTGGCCGTAGAGGCACAGGCCGGCTTCCAGGCGCAGGGAGTCGCGAGCGCCAAGGCCGATGGCTGCCACTTCAGGTTCGGCCAGCAGGGCGCGAGCCAGGGCTTCGGCGTTGGCGGCCGGCACAGAGATTTCGTAACCGTCTTCACCGGTATAGCCCGAACGGCTGACAAAACAGTCCACACCCAGCAGTTTTACGCGGGCGAACTGCATGAAGGTCATCTTCGCCACTTCAGGCGCCAGGCGCGCGAGCACGGTGACGGCGGCCGGACCTTGCAGCGCCAGCAGGGCGCGTTCTTCAAACAGCGGCTCGATAGTGCACTGGTCGCCGATGTGTTGGCGCAGATGCGCCAGGTCCTGGTCCTTGCAGGCGGCGTTGACCACCAGGAACAGTTCGTCGTTACCCAGGTTGGCGACCATCAGGTCGTCGAGGATGCCACCGGTTTCGTTGGTGAACATCGCGTAACGCTGCATGCCCACCGGCAGGTCGATGATGTCGACCGGTACCAGGCTTTCCAGCGCCTTGGCGGCATTGGCGCCGGTCAGGCGGATCTGGCCCATGTGCGAGACATCGAACAGCCCGGCCTGATCACGGGTGTGCTGGTGTTCTTTCATCACGCCGAGCGGGTATTGCACCGGCATGTCATAGCCGGCAAACGGCACCATGCGGGCGCCGAGTTCGATGTGCAGTGCGTGCAGCGGGGTTTTCGACAGTTGTTCGGTGGACATATTCAGCTCCTGAAAAAGTGTGCAGATGCGCGTAAGTATCAGCACTCGATAATGTTGACCGCCAAACCGCCACGGGCGGTTTCCTTGTATTTGCTTTTCATGTCGGCGCCGGTCTGGCGCATGGTGCGGATGACCTTGTCGAGTGAGACGAAGTGTTGACCGTCGCCGCGCAAGGCCATGCGTACCGCGTTGATGGCTTTTACCGAGCCCATGGCGTTGCGCTCGATGCAAGGCACTTGCACCAGCCCGCCAATCGGGTCGCAGGTCAGGCCGAGGTTGTGTTCCATGCCGATTTCGGCGGCGTTTTCCACTTGCTGCACGGTGCCACCGAGGACTTCGCACAGGGCGCCGGCTGCCATGGAACAGGCCACGCCGACTTCACCCTGACAGCCGACTTCAGCGCCGGAGATCGACGCGTTTTCCTTGTACAGAATGCCGATCGCGGCCGCGGTCAGCAGAAAACGCACGACGCCGTCTTCGTTGGCGCCGGGGATGAAGCGCATGTAGTAATGCAAAACAGCGGGGACGATCCCTGCCGCACCGTTCGTAGGCGCAGTCACCACGCGCCCGCCGTTGGCGTTTTCTTCGTTGACCGCCAGTGCGTAGAGGTTGACCCAGTCCAGCACCGACAGCGGATCGCGCAGTGAAGACTCCGGGTTCTTGCACAGTTGCCGATGCAGGGCTGCCGCCCGACGTTTGACCTTCAAACCACCGGGCAGGATGCCTTCGTTGCGGCAACCGGCAGCGACGCAGTCCTGCATGACTTGCCAGATTTTCAGCAGGCCGGTGCGGGTTTCTGCTTCCGGGCGCCAGGCACTTTCGTTGGTCAGCATCACCTGGCTGATGGACAAGCCATAGGTGGCGCAGTGACCGAGCAAGTCCTTGGCGCTTTTGAACGGGAAAGTCAGTGGCGTGGCGTCTTCGACGATGCGGTCGGCGCCGGCGGCGTCTTCATCGACCACAAAACCACCGCCGACCGAGTAGTACTCGCGGCTGCGGATTTGTATGCCCGCCGCATCGAAGGCGCGAAAGATCATGCCGTTGGGGTGATAGGCCAACGGTTTGCGAATCATCGCCAAATGTTCTTTCTCATTGAACGCAATGCTGTGTTCGCCGAGCAGGTTCAAGCGACCATTGCCACGAATCTCTTGCAGACGGGCGGCGACGGTTTCGGTGTTCACGGTGTCCGGGTGTTCGCCTTCCAGGCCCAGCAACACAGCCTTGTCGCTGCCGTGGCCTTTACCGGTGGCGCCGAGTGATCCGTAGAGCTCGACCTTGACGCAGGTGGTCGCGGCCAGCAGCCCTTCACGGCGCAAACCTTCGGCGAATCGTGCCGCAGCACGCATCGGGCCGACGGTGTGGGAGCTGGAGGGGCCGATGCCAATCTTGAACAGGTCGAACACGCTTAAAGACATGGTTGTTCTCCGGTTTCTTGTTATAGGTATGGGCGGAATCTGGTGCCTGGCACCGAACCCTGTGGGAGCGAGCTTGCTCCGGGCGGCGTTCCGACGATAGCGGTCTTACAGTCGACATTTATGGTGAATGTCAGTCCGTCATCGTCGGAACGCCGCCCGGAGCAAGCTCGCTCCCACAGGGTTTTGTGGTGTTCTTGAAAGTGGGGCGAGTAAACCCGCCCCCTATTCGTTTAAGCGTAGCTTTCGATCGACGGGCAGGCGCAGATCAGGTTGCGGTCGCCAAACACGTTGTCGACGCGACCGACCGGTGGCCAGTACTTGCCTTCGATCAGCGACGCAACCGGATACACCGCTTGCTCACGGCTGTACGGATGCGTCCACTCGCCGACGATTTCCGCCGCGGTGTGCGGGGCGTTTTTCAGCGGGTTGTCGTCCTTGTCCAGGGTGCCGTTTTCCACTGCGCGGATTTCTTCGCGGATGCGGATCATGGCGTCGCAGAAGCGGTCCAGTTCTTCCTTGGATTCGCTTTCGGTCGGCTCGATCATCAGCGTGCCGGCGACCGGGAACGACATGGTCGGGGCGTGGAAGCCGAAGTCGATCAGGCGCTTGGCCACGTCATCGACGCTGATGCCGCTGCTGTCTTTCAACGGACGCAGATCGAGGATGCATTCGTGCGCCACCAGGCCGTTGCTGCCGGTGTACAGCACTGGATAGTGCTCTTCGAGGCGACGGGAAATGTAGTTGGCATTGAGGATCGCCAGCTGCGAAGCGCGCTTCAGACCCGCGCCGCCCATCATCCGAATGTACATCCAGGTGATCGGCAAAATGCTCGCGCTGCCGAACGGTGCCGCGCAGACCGCGCCTTCCTTGCGCTCCATGGTGCCGTGCCCCGGCAGGAACGGGGTCAGGTGCGACTTGACGCCAATCGGGCCGACGCCCGGGCCGCCACCGCCGTGGGGGATGCAGAAGGTTTTGTGCAGGTTCAGGTGCGACACGTCGCCGCCGAACTTGCCTGGGGCGCAGAGGCCGACCATCGCGTTCATGTTGGCGCCGTCGATGTACACCTGGCCGCCGTGGTCATGAATGATGCCGCAGATTTCGCGGATGCCTTCTTCGAACACGCCGTGGGTCGACGGGTAAGTGATCATCAGCGCGGCGAGGTGCTCGCGGTGCTCGATGGCCTTGGCGCGCAGGTCTTCGATGTCGACGTTGCCACGGGCATCGCAGGCGGTGACCACCACGCGCATGCCGGCCATGTTGGCGGTGGCCGGGTTGGTGCCGTGGGCGGAGGACGGGATCAGGCAGATGTCGCGACGGTCTTCGCCACGGCTCTGGTGATAAGCGCGGATGGCCAGCAGGCCAGCGTATTCACCCTGGGAACCGGCGTTCGGTTGCAGCGAGATCGCGTCGTAACCGGTGGCGGCGCAGAGCATCGCTTCCAGTTCATCGGTCAGCTGCTGATAGCCGGCGCTTTGCGCGGCCGGAGCGAACGGGTGCAGGGCACCGAATTCGGCCCAGGTCACCGGGATCATTTCGCTGGCGGCGTTGAGTTTCATGGTGCACGAGCCCAGCGGGATCATGGTGCGGTCCAGCGCCAAGTCCTTGTCGGCGAGCTTGCGCAGGTAGCGCATCAGCTCGGTTTCCGAGTGGTAACGGTTGAACACCGGGTGGCTGAGGATTGGCGACTGGCGAACCAGCGCGGCCGGGATGGTGCTAACCACGGAGGCGGCGAGGGCGGCGAAGTCCGGCAGAGTCTTGCCGTCGGCCAGCAGGGCCCACAGGGTTTCCACGTCAGCTTGCGAGGTGGTTTCGTCGAGGGACAGGCCCAGACGTTCAGCATCGACCACACGCAGATTGATTTGTTTTGTACGTGCTTTTTCGTGCAATGCGGCAGTGTTGGCGCCGGTCTTGATCGTCAAGGTGTCGAAGAAGCTGGTTTGTTCGACGTTCAGACCGATTGCGTTCAAGCCTTGGGCCAGAATGGCGGTCAGGTGATGAATGCGATTGGCGATCTGGGTCAGGCCTTTCGGACCGTGATACACGGCGTACATGCTGGCGATGTTGGCCAGCAGCACTTGCGCGGTGCAGATGTTGCTGGTGGCTTTCTCGCGGCGGATATGTTGCTCGCGGGTCTGCATCGCCAGGCGCAGCGCCGGCTTGCCGAAACGGTCGACGGAGACACCGACCAGACGGCCCGGCATGTCGCGCTTGAACGCATCTTTGGTGGAGAAATAGGCCGCGTGCGGGCCACCGAAGCCCAGCGGTACGCCAAAGCGTTGCGCGCTGCCGATGGCCACGTCGGCGCCGAATTCGCCTGGCGGGGTCAGCACGGTCAGGGCCAGCAGGTCGGCGGCGACGGCCACCAAGGCGTTGGCGGCGTGGAAGCGTTCGGTCAGTTCGCGGTAGTCGAACACATCACCGTTGCTCGCCGGGTATTGCAGCAGGGCGCCGAAGAACGGCGTCACGTCGGTCAGTTCAAGTTCGTCGCCGACCACCACGTCGATGCCCAACGGCTCGGCACGGGTGCGCAGCACGTCGAGGGTTTGCGGGTGGCAATGCACGGAGGCGAAGAACGCGTGGCTGCCCTTGTTCTTGCTCAGGCGTTTGCAGAAGGTCATGGCTTCGGCGGCGGCGGTGGCTTCGTCGAGCAAGGACGCGTTGGCGATCGGCAGGCCGGTGAGGTCGCTGATCAGGGTCTGGAAGTTCAGCAGCGCTTCGAGACGGCCCTGGGAAATTTCCGGTTGGTACGGGGTGTACGCGGTGTACCAGGCCGGGTTTTCCAGCAGGTTGCGCAGGATCGGCGACGGCGTGTGCGTGCCGTAGTAGCCCTGGCCGATGTAGGTCTTGAACAGCTGGTTTTTGCCGGCGATGGACTTGATCAGGGCCAGGGCATCGGCTTCACTCAGGCCGTCTTCGAGGCCGAGGACGCTGGTGCCCTTGATGCTGTCGGGGATGACGCTGGCACTCAGGGCTTCCAGCGAGTCGAAGCCGAGGCTATTGAGCATGGCTTGCTCGTCGCCGGAGCGCGGGCCGATATGGCGGGCGATGAATTCGTTGGCAGTGGTCAGATTGACTTGAGTCATGTTGGGCGCTCCTCAGGCTTCGGCGTTGGCTTTGATCAGACGGTCGTAAGCGTCTTGATCCAGCAGTTTGGCGACAGCCGATGCATCGGTTGGCTGGAAGCGGAAGAACCAGCCTTCACCCAGCGGGTCTTCGTTGACCAGTTCAGGGCTGCTGTCCAGCGCCGGGTTCACTTCCAGCACGTCACCGTCCAGCGGCATGTACACGCCGCTGGCGGCTTTTACCGATTCCACGGTGGCGGCTTCAGCGCCTTTGTCGTAGGACTGCAGCTCAGGCAGTTGTACGAAAACCACGTCGCCCAAGGCGTTCTGTGCGAAAGCGGTGATGCCGACTGTGACAGTGCCGTCAGCTTCGGTACGCAGCCATTCGTGATCTTCAGTAAAACGCAACTCGCTCATGGAAACTCCTAAGGGGGCCAGACTCGTCTGGTGGACGCGATTGAATGCTGGGCAAAGCCCTGCTTTATGGATGGTTACTAAGCAAAATCGCGGCCAATGTTTTTTTATTGTTAAAAATCAATAACTTATATGTTTGTTCGGGGCGCAAGGATTTGTTGGCTGTAGCGAAATCGCTACAGTCCAAGGCGGAGAAAAAAGCCTAAGTGGATCAAAGCCTTGCACAGCGGTGATCAGGAGAGGGTGTAGCGATATCGTTCCGCTGTAGCGCTTTCAGTACAGGTGGAGGTCGCTTTTAAACACGGTTTAACGTTCAACATAGATCCCTGTGGGAGCCGAGCTTGCTCGCGATGGCGGTAGGTCAGTCACCATTGATTTCGACTGAGATACCGCCATCGCGAGCAAGCTCGGCTCCCACAGTGGGCTGTGGTGTTTGAAGGATTGTGTTTCAGCCGCAAGACTTACGGCTTGTTAGGAATCCCGTACTTGCGCAACCGATGGGCGATCGCCGTGTGGGAGGTTTGCAGGCGGCTGGCCAGTTGGCGGGTCGAGGGGTAGCTGACGTAGAGCTTTTCCAGCAGGGTCTTCTCGAATTCTTCCATCGCCTGCTCGAGGCTATCGACGTCGCTGTCACTCTGACGCGCCACGGATGTGCCGGCGATATCAAGGTCGCCAATGTCGACCAGGCTGCTTTCGCAAATCGCAGCGGCGCGGAAGATCACGTTCTGCAGTTGCCGCACGTTACCCGGCCAGCGATTGCCCAGCAGTGCCGGATAGGTGCCTGGCGCCAGGCGACAGACCGGACGCTGGATCTGCGCGCAGGCCTGCTGCATGAAGTAGCGGGCCAGCAGCAGGATGTCCTGGCCACGTTCGCGCAGCGGCGGGACTTCGACGTTCAGGACGTTGAGGCGATAGAAGAGGTCTTCACGGAACGAACCTTCACTGACCATTTTTTCCAGATCGCGGTGCGTGGCGCTGAGGATCCGTACATTGACCTTCACCTCACGATCCCCGCCCACCCGGCGGAAGCTGCCGTCGTTCAAGAAGCGCAGCAATTTTGCCTGCAAATACGGCGACATCTCGCCGATCTCATCGAGAAACACCGTGCCCTGGTTGGCCAGTTCCATTAGCCCCGGTTTGCCACCCCGTTGCGCGCCGGTGAAGGCGCCGGGGGCGTAGCCGAACAGTTCGCTTTCGGCGAGGTTCTCCGGCAATGCCGCGCAGTTCAGCGCCAAAAATGGCGAACTGTGCCGAGCGCTGATGGCGTGGCAGGCACGCGCCACCAGCTCTTTGCCGGTGCCGGTTTCGCCCTGGATCAGCAACGGCGCATCGAGGGCTGCAACGCGCTGGGCACGGGCCTTGAGGGTCCGAATCGCCGGGGACTCACCGAGCAGCGCATCGAAACCTTCGGCATGGTCATGGTGCAGCGCCGAGAGGCGTTCGCCGATGCGGTTGGGTTGATACAGGGTCAGCAGGGCGCCGGCGTCGGTAATCGGTGTAGCGTCCAGCAGCAACGTCTGGCCGTTGACGGTGACTTCCCGCAGCGGCAGACGGAAGCCGTTTTCCAGCAGGGCTTCGAGCAGTGCGGGGTCGGCGAACAGGTCGGCGATGCTTTCGCCGTCAGGCTCGCGACCGTACAACGCAATCAGTGCCGGGTTGGCCAGCAGCACCTTGCCGGCACTGTCCAGCGCCAAAACCGGGTCAGTCATGGCCGCGAGCAACGCATCAAGCTGCAGATGCCGACGCTGACCGGGAAGAATGTCGACCACCGTCACCGCTTGCACGCCGCGCACGCTGAACAACGCATCGCGCAGCTCTTCGAGGACTTCCGGGCTCAGGGTCGGGGCGTCGATATAGACGTTGGGCGGGACCATTTCCACCGCATCCAGATTGAGATTGCGCCCACCGAGCAGGGCCAGGACTTCCTGGGTAATGCCGACGCGGTCGATGAAGCTGACGTGGATACGCATGGGGCGTTGTTGGGTTCTGGAGTGCGGAGGGTGGCAAGTATGCCTTGGAGGAGGGCTGGGGTGAAATCTTGAGATTTATGGTGGATTCAAAAGCCACCCCTCACCCCAGCCCTCTCCCCCGTGGGGAGAGGGGGAAAGGGGGCAGATATTTGTCGCTTTCAAAGCCTGAGTTCAACTTGGACTTTCAGGTCGATGTTCATCGAAAGAGCAACTCGGTCAGTCCCCTCGCCCCTCGCCCCTCGGGGAGAGGGTTAGGGTGAGGGGGCCTTCAGATTCGATCCAGATGCTCAGGTTTGACCGGGTCGCCGGATTTGACGTCGAGCTGCGCCCGCACATCTTCAAACATGGCGTCGTACTCCTTGTGAATCGAGCCGATACTGGCCTCTTTGGGCATCCCGTACTTCTGCGCGATGCGCGTGGCATGCCGGGCGAAGTCGAACGCTTGATCCTTGGGCAGAAAGAATTCTTCCTTCAACTCCTTGTCCCCAACCGTGCCATGCATCTTGAAGAGCATACCTTCGCCTTCCTTGGGATCCTGGGCGACTTCATAGTCGATGCTCAGGCTGTAACTGTAATCGTCCTTGTTCAGCGCTTGGCGCTCGATGTGCAGGTGACCGGGCTCGAACGTTGCCATTGGCATCTCTCCTTCAAAAAGGCATTGAATCAGGGCAGACCTCAGGCTTGCCCTCGGAGTTTCTTTTATTGATAGCTCATCCGGGTGTCGCCGTGTCCGAGAGTGGACCGATCACCGCGACTTTTCCAGTCTGTCGGGCGAACTTGGTTCATCTTGGTCAGCGTGGTCTCATTGGCGGGATTGGTGACTGGACGGCGTAATACATTGCTTTGCGGCAGTTGCGCGATCCGGAGGCGTTTCCGAGCGGGGGAACGATCAGTCGGCTACCACTGCGCGCGATGGGAGCCCAATTCCGAAGCTGCAAGTGTCCATTGCAATGGCGTCCCCGTAATCTTCAGCGGCACATGAAGTCGATGCGCCGGTCCCCATGGCGTCTGTTCAACCAACAGCCCTTGATCGTTGCCATCCTCCGCCCGCAACGGCTCATCTGTTCCCGGGCCATTTTCAATCAGCAACTTCGCCGTACGCGCCAACGATAAGCGCGCCGATCCACTACGCCCCAACAATCGAATCGCACTGGCCGCCATCAAATACCCGGTGGCGTGATCGAGCGCTTGCAAGGGTAATGGCGTCGGCTTGTCCGCGCGTTTCCACTGCGTGCCGGCGTCGGCGATCCCGCTGCTCATTTGTACCAGGCTGTCGAAGCCGCGGCGGTTCTGCCATGGGCCGCTCCAACCGTAGGCATTGAGGCTGACATCGATCAGGCCGGGCGCCAGCTTCTGGCGTTCGGCGACGCCGTAACCCAGGCGCTCCAGTGCGTCGGCGCGGTAGCCGTGGAGCAGAATGTCAGCGTCCTTGAGCAGGCTTTCGAACACCGCGCGATCAGTCTTGTCGTGCAGGTCCAGGCGCGCGCAGCGTTTACCCAGGGTGACTTCCGGCACCACGCCCGGTTCGTTCCAGGTCGGTGGGTCGATCCGCAAAACGTCGGCGCCGAGGCCGGCCAGAAAACGGCTGGCGATCGGTCCGGCGAGCACTCGGGTCAAATCGAGCACCTTGATCCCGGCCAGCGGTTGCGCCACCGAACCTTGCCACGGTTTCGCGTTCTGGCGGCTGTTGTCAGCAAACTGAATCAGCGGCTCGGCGTTCACCGCCTGACCTTGGGGATGCGCCTGCCATTGCGCCCAGCTACGCATCTCGGCGGCGCAGCCACCAGCATCGACCACGGCTTGCTCCAGATCGCTTTTGGCCCATTGAGCAACCTTGCTCGCCATCGCTGCACGGTCGGCACAGGCGCCGAGCACTTTTTCGGCGGCGGCACGGTGGTGGGGCGCATTGGTGTGCAGGCGGATCCAGCCATCCTGTGTGGCGTAGTCACCGGCGACCGGGTCCCAGAGCGGCGGGACGCTCCAGCCTACCGGGCGGATCGACGTGGCGAACCAGAAAGAGGCGAGGCGACGGTCGACCTCAAGGGTGGGTAAGCGACCGGTTTGTTGCTGGAGCCATTCGCTGACAGCCTGGCCGGCAGCGGCAATGCTGGCGCACGCCAGGTCGGTGACAGCAAACGCCGAGGGCAAGGCGCCGCTCGAGGTGAACTTGACCTGGGTGTGAGGCAAGCCGAGTGCGGCTTGAATGGACGTGAGTAAATCAGTCATCGAAGGCCCTCCGGAACGAGAGCCCGAGCATAGATCAAATCAGGAGACAGGCCAGAAGAAACCTGTGGGAGCGAGCTTGCTCGCGATAGCGGTTTTTCAGTCGACATCCATGGTGAATGTCAGTCCGTCATCGCGAGCAAGCTCGCTCCCACAAGGGATCTGCGGTGGATCGTTATACGCGAAACTGATCCATCAATTTCATTTGATGCGAGGTCAACGAATTGAGGTGGCTGCTGATCTGCGCCGATTCGGTGGCCTGGCCGGTCAGGGTTTCGGTGACGGTACGGATCGCCGAGACGTTGCGGTTGACCTCTTCGGCTACCGCGCTTTGCTGTTCGGCGGCGCTGGCGATTTGCAGGTTCATGTCGCTGATGACCGTCACCGCGTCGCTGATTTTGCTCAAGGCCTGCACGGCTTGCTGGATCTGCCCGGCGTTGCTGTGAGCCTGGGTCTGGCTCGAATGCATCGTGGCCACCACGCCGCGAGTGCCGGTCTGGATGCGCTCGATGACAATGCGGATTTCTTCCACCGAATCCTGGGTGCGTTTGGCCAGGTTGCGTACTTCATCGGCGACCACGGCAAACCCGCGACCGCTCTCGCCGGCACGCGCCGCTTCAATCGCCGCGTTGAGCGCCAGCAGGTTGGTTTGTTCGGCGATGCTGCGGATCACCTCCAGCACCGAGCCGATCTGCTCGCTGTTGACCGCCAACGCTTCGACTTCGGTCACGGCCTTGCTGACTTCGTCGGCCAGTTGGTTGATGTCGCGGGTGCTGCGTTCGATGATCTGCATGCCGTCGCGAGCCGACTGGTCGGCACCCTTCGC
The DNA here is from genome assembly GCF_059695775.1 of Pseudomonas sp. LBUM1666. Taxonomy (NCBI): domain Bacteria; kingdom Pseudomonadati; phylum Pseudomonadota; class Gammaproteobacteria; order Pseudomonadales; family Pseudomonadaceae; genus Pseudomonas; species Pseudomonas sp. LBUM1666. Next base: position 1,378,291 of record NZ_CP166789.1, read on the forward strand.
CGCGTTAGCCGCGTTCGAGGCACTGTTGGCGACGTCGTGGGCGGTGGCGCTCATTTCGTTGGACGCGGTGGCGACCTGGTCGATTTCGCGGAACTGCACTTGCATGCCTTCGCTGGTCTGGCGGGCGATTTCCGAAGACTGGTCGGCCGTGCCGCGCGCATCGGTGATGCTTTGTTTGATCTGCGCGATGGTCGGTTGCAGCTTGTCGAGGAAGCGGTTGAACCAGCTCACCAGTTCGCCCAGTTCGTCTTTCTTGCTGTAGTGCAGACGCTGCGTCAGGTCGCCGTCGCCGCTGGCAATCGCCTTGAGCATCTCGGCTACGCTGTTGATCGGCCGGGTCACGCCGGACGCCGTGAACCAGATCAGCAACAGTCCGACCAGACCGGCAATCACCGCCACCAAAACGGCTTTGATCGTGCCACTTTGCTGGGCGTCATCGAGTACGGCTTGCAACTTCACCGAGTCGCCCAGTAACACTTGTTTTGGCAGGTCGATCACCACGCCCCAGGCTTTGGACTCGGCAATCGGACTGACCGGGTACACCGCACGGATCAGGTCGCCCTGTTCGAGAATCTTCGGCGTCCCACCGCTGAGCAGTTGCAGGACGTCCTTGCCGTCTGCGCCCAGGGTGTCGCCGATGCTTTTGCCGACCTTGCTCGCGTCCACGCTGTAACCGGCGAGCACGCCGCTGCCGGAGACGATCAGCATGTGCCCGGCGCTGTTGAACAGGTCACGTTGGGAGTCGACCGCCGCTGCTTGCAGGGCGTCGAGGGCAATGTCCACACCGACCACGCCGATGGATTTGCCATCCACCAGCAGCGGTACGGAAATGGTGGTCATCAGCATTTCCTTGTCGGCGACGGTATCGGCATACGGGTCGAGCAGGCAGGTGCGCTTGCTGTCGCGAGGGCAGGTGTACCAGCTGTTATAGGGCGTGCCGCTGAGGCTCAAGGTGGTTTTGGTCATGTCCTCTTCGACCATGATCGTGTTGATCCCGACACCACCGGCACGGCTCCAGTAGCTGGCGAAACGACCGGCTTCGTTGGATTGGCGAGCCGCATCATCGGCGAATTCGCTGTCCTTGCCGTCGAGGCCATTGGGCTCGAATGCCAGCCAGATGCCGAGCACTTTGCTGTTGCGCTCGAAGGCGGTTTTCAGGCTCTGGTTCAACTCTTCACGCAGGGCGCCGGCGTCAAGGGAGCGCGTGCTCGCCATGTTGCGCATGTCCTCGATCTGATCGGCCAGGGCGGTCACCACCAGCAGGCTTTCGCCGAAGGTCTTCTGCACCCGCACCGCTTGCTCGGCGGCCTTGGCCTGGAGCAGGTTCTGCACGCTGGCGGTGAGCATCTTGCTGCTGGAGGCACTGACCAGTTCATCGTTCTGATCGGTCTGGTAGATGTTCATGCCAACGATCAGGACGACCACGCCCAGCAGGCACAGACCGGACAGCAGGACGATTTTCAGGCGGATGGAGAGAGAGTCGAACATGGGACGAACTCGCGAATGGATGAGGTGTTGGCTGTGAGTCGGGATCGACCCGGTTCGCCAAGTCCATTCAGCGCTATTTAATGCACATCGGCGTGGGCGCAGGTTGCATGAACGCGAAGCCGACGAACGGTAGGAGGTGACCGTTTGCGCAGGGAAATGCCCTGAAAAGGGCAGAAATTCAGGAGATTTCCGGCAGCGATTCCGGCCGCGACCAGATCCACAGATTGCCCAGGCTCATGCCGGCAATCGCAAGAAAGATCGGCCAGCCATGATCGAGCATCGCCAGCATCAACCCGGCGCACAGCAGCATGCTGACGGTGGCGCTGACCTTGGCTCGGCGGGCGATGATTTTGCCGTTGCGCCAGTTGCGCAGGATGGAACCGAACAGCCGATGGTTTTCCAGCCAGGCGCTCAGGCGCGGCGAACTCTTGGTCGCGGCCCAGGCGGCCAGCAGGATGAACTCGGTGGTCGGCAGGCCGGGTATGACGATGGCGATCATGCCGATGCCCAGGCTGAGGTAGGCGAGCAGACCGAAGAGGATTCGGGCGAGTTTTGAGGAGGCAGGCATGGACTCAAGGGAGGTCGTAAGAGGCAAGATCGGAATTTGGAAGACCTGCTCCCACAGGGAATGCATTCCGTCAGGCGAGTTCAGGGGTGCTGGCATAAGCCTGTTCCAGCAACACAGTGAAGCGGTTGAACGCGTCGATAGCGCCTTTATCCAACTCGGCTTCTTCTTGTGCGTTGAGTTCCAGCCCGTCGAGGGTTTTGACGAAGCTCTTCCAGCCTTCAGCGCGGCCACCGGCCGGTTCAGCGAGATGACGAGCGCCGAAGGTTTCGCTCAAGCCGAGACCCACGGCGCGCTTGATCAGGAATGCTGCGCCGAGTTTCGAACCTTCCGACACGAACAGCCAACCCTGCGCCTCGGCTTTGGTCGGGTTTTTTACGGCACCGGCTACGGGTGCTGGAACTTCAGTGTCCAGATCTGCCAGATCCGCCTTGGCTGCTTCAGCACGGCAGCGAGCTGGCAGGTCCGGGACGATGGCGGTCAATTCGGCATCGTTGTACAGCGACATCAGTTCCGACTGAAACAAATACTGAGCCACCACGAAACGCGCGAAGTTGGCCTGGGTTTCAAACGGTGCGTGGGCTTTGACCAAGGCATCAAGCTTGGTATGAGGCTCGTTTGTGATCTGGTTCAAACGTTGCGAACGCAGAGCAGGGCGTTGAGCAGTGTCCTGAGTGGTCATGAGAAGTCCTTGGGAAAAAGAGGCGCTTGGTAGCGAGACGAATGACGTGGCGCCAGACAGTAAAAAAAACCTCACTGCGCCACTTCTCTAAAAGCAGCGCAGTGAAGTGGCAGGGTCAGATATCCCAGACCAGATTGACCGCGAAGTTGCGACCCGGTTGGGTCAGGCGATCAAGGTTGGCCGGGCTCAGCACTGCCGCTTCGCCGACGCTGTCGTAACCGCGCACGTCATCCCACAGCCAGTACTTTTTGTCGGTCAGGTTGTAGACGCCAGCGCTGACGGTTACATCGTCGGTGACTTTGTAGAAGCCGGTCAGATCGAGCACGCCGAAGCCCGGCGACTTGAACTGGCTGCTTACACCGTCCGGCGACTTGAAATTGCTGTCGTCGACGCGATCCTTCTTCTTCACCAGCGTCCAGCTGAGTAAACCGCCGTAGTTGTCCTGGTCGTAACCGAGACCGAAAACACCGGTCAGCGGGTTGACGCTGTTGATCGGCTCGCCGGTGTCGTTGTTGCGGCCGTAGGCGTAGGCCACCGAGCCTTGGGTGTAGAGACCTTGTGGTGCGCCGAGCGCGTCGAGGTTCAGACGGCCCTTGATCTCTGCGCCCTTGATGGTCGCGTGTTTGATGTTGTTGCTCTGGAAGGTCAGCTCGCTGTAACCAGGGGTGATCGCGTCTTCGTTAATGAAGTCGCGGTACTTGTTATAGAACACCGCCACATCGAACGAGCCGGACTCGAAGTTGCCGCGCAGACCGGTTTCGTAGCTTTTGCTTTTTTCCGGTTCCAGGTCCGGGTTCGGTGCCACGCTGTAGCCGGTGGTGGTGTTCTCGAAGCGCCCGTACAACGCCTTGGCGGTTGGCGTGCGGAAACCTTCAGCGTACTGGCCATACCAGGTGTACTGATCGGTCAGGGCATAGGTCAGGCCGAACTTGGGTGAAACTTTGTGCCAGGTTTTGTTCTCATCGCTCACGGTGCCGCGACCGTCAGCGGCCACGGTACTGAGGAATTCCTGGGTGATGTGCGGCTTGAGCTGGGTGTAGTCGTAGCGCAGGCCCGGCAGGAAGGTCCACTTGTTCCAGCTGATCTCATCCTGGGCGAACAGGCTGTAGGTATTGATGGTCGGGTCCGGGAAGTCGCTGGATTTTTTCAGCACATCGGCCGCGCTGGTCGCGCCGATGGCCGTACAGCCGCGACCGACCGCCAGGCACTTGCCGTCGCCGCTGCGCGAGCCGGTGACTTTCTGTTGCTTGAGGGTGGTGCCGTAAGTCAGCAAGTGCTCGGTGTCAGCGATGTTGAAGGCTTTATCCAGTTGGGCATCGAAGACCCACTGTTTCTCTTCGTAAAGAGTGTCGCGGGTTCGCAGCACTCTACGGGTGATCGGGAAATAGAATTCTTCGGTGCTCTGATCGGTTTTGGCGGTCTGGTGATTCAGGCTCCACTTGACGTTGTCTGCCATCAGGCTGTCGAGTGCGAAGCTGTGTTCCAGGCCGAAACGCTCACGGGTAATGGTGTCGTTGCCGGTGCGCCACTGGTACATGCCGCCGGGCAGCACGCTATTCGGGATAGTCGGCTGGCCGTTGAAGTACGGGCCGCCGTAAGCGCTTTTCTGATCGGTGTCGCGATCGTCCTTGTACTTCTCGTAGGTCACGCCAAGGCGTGAATCTTCATTGTAGTTCCAGCCAATCTTGGCCAATACGTTGGTGGCTCGCACGTCTTCCGGGTTGGCCGCGGTACGGTCCAGACCGGTGCCGTTGTTGCTGCCAAAGGAATCGGTTTCGTGACCATCGCGCTGGCTGTAATGGAGCAAGCCATCGAACTGATCGGCACGGCCGGCGACGGTGGCGGACTTCAGCCAGCTCTCGTCAGCGGAGCTGTAGCCGGTCTTCAGGCGAGCGCCGACGTCTTGGCCGGGCTTGATGATGTCGTCCGGGTCGAGGGTGAAATAGCTGACGGCGCCGCCGATGGCGTTGCTGCCGTAGAGCACCGAGGCCGGGCCGCGCAGAATCTCGACGCGCTTGATGATTTCCGGGTCGACGTAGTTACGCTGGGTTTTGGCATACGGGCCGTTGAAGAAACCGTTCGGAATCTCGACGCCGTCGATTTGGGTCAGGATCCGGTCGCCGTCGATGCCGCGAATGTTGTAGCCGCTGATTCCGCCGCGGGTCCCGGTACCGCCCACCGATACGCCCGGTTCGTAGCGCACCAGATCCTTGATGGTATTCACGTTGTTGCGGTCCAGCTCTTCACGGGTGTGAACGGTGACGGTGCTCGGCACGATGTCGATGCTTTGTTCCTGGCGAGTGGCGCTGATGGTCACCTGGTCCAGGTTGAGCGCGCTGCTGTTGCTGCGTTTCTCCAGCACGATGTTGTTGGTGCCCAGTTTGCGATAGCTCAGATTGGTCCCCACCAACAGGCGATCGAGGGCTTTCTCTGGCGGCAGCGAACCCCGTACGCCCGGCGAGGCCACGCCTTCAGCCAGTTCTGCCGGCAAGCCGACCTGCCAACCGGTCACGGCGGTAAAGGCATTGAGTGCCGAGACCAACGACTGCTGAGGGATGGCGAACGCGTAATCACCCATGTTGCGGGTCGGTTGCTCTGCCGCGGTGGCGGCGCAGAGCTGCGCGCTGCCGGCCATCAGGATGGCGGCGGTCAGCAGCGACAGCACGCGAGAAGGTGAAGAAGGTTGGCGGGTAAGGCGAGAGGACATCGATAGCGCTCCGTGTCGCACGAATCTTTATAGGTGCTGATCGGCACCTGTAGATGCGAATCAATTGCATTGGCTATAACGAGACGTACGGGGGATAGCTATCGAGTAAAAATAATTCTCATTTAGTTCAAAATCACCAGCGCCGGGAATTCCTGAAGTCGCGCCGAGGTGATATGGGCCAGCGAACGGACCACGTCCAACGGCTGGTCGAGGCGGTAATTGCCGGTGACGGCGATGTCGGCCAACTGCTCGTTGTTGTTGATGATCCAGCCTGGATAGTAACGACGCAGCTCCGCCAGCACCTGGCTCAGCGGGCAGTTTTCGAACACCAGTCGACCCTGGACCCACGCCAGGTCGGTCGCGGCATCGAGTTTGGCGGGGCGATCGAAACCGTTGGGGCCGATGCGGACGCTTTCTCCGGCGGACAATCGAATTCGCGCGTCATCGCGGGTTGCTCGCAAGTCGACGTCCCCACGCTGCACCCGGACCTGTGCCACACCGTCCAGATAACGCACCGCAAACGCGGTGTCCCGAACGCTGGCCTTGACCGGCCCGGCGTCGATTTCCAGCGGCTGGCCGCGATTGGCCGCGACCTCGAAAAACGCCTCGCCCTGATACAAACGGGCAACGCGTTGTTGATCGTTGATGGTGCTGGAGAAGGCCGAATTGGTATTGAGCAGGACTTTCGAGCCGTCCTCCAGTTGCAGACGCTGGCGTTCACCGACCACGGTCAGGTGATCAGCCTGCAGGCGCATTGGCAGATTGCTGAAGCTGAACAAACCGAGGATCAGCACGGCGGCGGTGGACAAGGGTTTCCAGTGCGGACGCAGGCGCGACAGAACGGTCACTTTCGGCGGCCGGGCGGCCAGGCTTTGCGCGCATTGCACGACCTGCGGGCCTTCCCAGACCGCCTGAGCCTTGGCGAACGCCTCGGCATGCAACGGATCGGCGGCCAGCCAGTCGTGAAACTGTCGGGTCTGTTCCTCGCTCGGACTGTCCAGCACGATCAGCCAGTCCAGGGCCTGGTCCATCGCGCTTGCGGGGTCCCACGCCGGGGAGGGCGGAGGGGGGGCGGGGGGAGGCACTGGAAGCGTGTCCGTCACGGTGTTTCCTCGGCAGTGTCTTGGCACCGCTGTTTTTTTAGTGGAGCTTGAAAGTGGGCAAGGGTAGCAAAGCCCGATAGTCAGTGCAGGTCATCCTCACAGCTAGAGAATTAGCCTACAGATTCAGTCGCCGTTTAACCGTTCGGCCACGCCGATGCAGATCGCCATGATCAATTTCAGCTCCTTTTGCACCGTGCTCAATGACACGCCAAGCTTCTCGGCGATCTCCAGATAGCTGTGCCCGTGCAGACGGCTCAGGATGAAAATCTGCTGCTGACGGGGGCTGAGTTCATTGAGGCTCACGTTCAAACGCTCAAGCAATTGTTCGGCATGGGCGGCGTCCTCGGCACTGCTGGCGGGGGCGGCGACGCTTTCCACCACGTCCAGCGGCACGTCGTCGAGCATCGTGCGGGACTGAATGCGCCGCGCACGCAAATGGTCCAGCGCCAGGTTGCGGGCGGTCTGGAAAACGAACGGTTCAAGGTGATCGATGGCCCGCTCACTGAGCGCCCGGGTCACTCGCAGGTAGGTCTCCTGCAAAAGGTCTTCGGCGGTGCTGTGATTGTTGACCATCCGCTCCAATGTGCGCAGCAGAGAGACTCGCTGGGCGATGAAGACGTGATTGAAGCGAGATTGACTCACGGGAGAACCTGATCCATTTCGAGCGAATGATAATGCTTATCATCCGCTAGAATGGTCAAGTATTGATTTGTGAAGCTGATTTGCTAAGGACTACGCGCGGCCCAGCAGATAGGTCGCGTAATCGGGGATGCGGTGCGGGTGCGCCTGCTCCATCATCGGGCTGCTGAGCAGGTAGTCGGCGCTGCATTCGTTGCAGGCCACTGGAATGTTCCAGACCGCCGCGACGCGCAATAACGCCTTGATGTCCGGGTCGTGCGGCTGTGGTTCGAACGGGTCCCAGAAGAACACCAGCATGTCGACCCGCTGCTCGGCGATTCGCGCACCGAGTTGCTGGTCGCCGCCCAATGGGCCGCTGATCATGCTCTCCACAGGCAAATCCAGGCGTTGTTGCAACAACAACCCCGTCGTGCCGGTGGCGACCAGTTCATGCTGTGCGAGCCTGTCTTTCTGCCGCTCCGCCCAGTCCAGTAAAAACACCTTGCAGTGGTCATGGGCGACCAAGGCAATACGCTTGCGCGCTGCCATGGTCTTCTGCGTAAAGCTGATACCGATCATCGAGTGCTGCTCCGGTTTACTCTGCGTTGCACAGCGCCAGGCAGTTATCGAGCATGCGGTTGGAGAAGCCCCATTCGTTGTCGTACCAGGCCAGCACCTTGAGCAGCTTGCCGCTGGACTTGGTGTGGTTGGCATCAAAGATCGACGACAGCGGGTTGTGGTTGAAGTCGCTGGAGACCAGCGGCAGGGTGTTGTAACCGAGAATCTTCGAGTGCTGGCTGGCTTCTTTGAGCAGCGCGTTCACTTCATCGGCCGACGCTTCGCGTTTGAGTTGCACGGTCAGGTCCACCAGCGACACGTTGATCACCGGCACGCGTACCGACATACCGGTCAGTTTGCCCGCCAGTTCCGGCAGCACCAGACCGACCGCTTCAGCCGCGCCGGTTTTGCTCGGGATCATGTTCTGGGTGGCCGAACGCGCACGATACGGATCGACATGATAGACGTCGGTCAGGTGCTGATCGTTGGTGTAGGCGTGAATAGTGGTCATCAGACCGCTTTCGATTCCCAGCTCGCGGTGCAACACCTGGGCCACCGGGGCCAGGCAGTTGGTGGTGCACGAAGCATTGGAAATGATCTGGTGCGATTGGCGCAGAATGTCGTGGTTAACGCCATACACCACCGTGGCATCGGCGCCTTTGGCCGGGGCCGAGATGATCACTTTGCGTGCGCCGGCCGTAATATGCGCGGCAGCTTTGTCGCGGTCGGTGAACAAACCGGTGCATTCGAATACGACGTCAATCTTCTCGGCAGCCCAAGGCAGTTCGGCCGGATTGCGAATGGCGCTGACAGAAATACGGTCGCCGTTGACGGTCAGGCTTTCCTGATCGTGCTGGACATCGGCATCGAACGTGCCGTGAACAGTGTCGTACTTGAGCAGATGAGCGTTCATCGCGCTGTCGCCCAGGTCATTGATGGCAACGATCTGCAGATCCTGGCGATAACCTTGGGTATACAGTGCGCGCAGAACGTTACGGCCAATTCGGCCAAAACCATTGATTGCGATTCGAAGAGTCATTTAACAGGGCCGCCGTCGTTTTGTTGTTGGAATTACAAGATTATTCGCATAAAAATAGAAAACAAGCCTTTTTAATGGCAATATTTTGTTCAATCTACAACGAGTGACCTGATCAACTGGTCCGACCGATCAAGAAAACCGTCTGTCATCCCATCGACAACGGCTCTTGTTCAGCATAGACAATCAGGTCGCCACATCCGTTAGCCTGGAGTTCTAAACATGCATCCCCGCGTCCTTGAGGTCACCGAACGGCTTATCGCCCGCAGCCGCGCCACGCGTGAGGCTTACCTTGCACTGATTCGTGGTGCTGCCAGCGACGGTCCGATGCGCGGCAAGCTGCAATGCGCCAACTTCGCCCACGGCGTAGCCGGTTGCGGCACCGACGACAAGAACAGTCTGCGAATGATGAACTCCGCGAACATTGCGATTGTTTCGTCCTATAACGACATGCTCTCGGCGCACCAGCCGTACGAAGTCTTTCCCGAACAGATCAAAAAAGCCTTGCGCGAAATCGGCTCCGTCGGTCAGTTCGCCGGTGGCACGCCTGCCATGTGCGATGGCGTGACCCAGGGCGAACCGGGCATGGAACTCAGCCTGCCGAGCCGCGAAGTGATTGCGCTGTCCACCGCCGTGGCGCTGTCCCACAACATGTTCGACGGCGCGCTGATGCTCGGCATCTGCGACAAGATCGTGCCGGGCCTGATGATGGGCGCGCTGCGCTTTGGTCACTTACCGACGATCTTCGTCCCGGGCGGGCCGATGGTCTCGGGTATTTCCAACAAGCAGAAAGCCGACGTCCGTCAGCGCTACGCCGAAGGCAAGGCCAGCCGCGAAGAGCTGCTGGAATCGGAGATGAAGTCCTACCACAGCCCGGGTACCTGCACCTTTTACGGCACCGCCAACACCAACCAGTTGCTGATGGAAGTCATGGGCCTGCACTTGCCGGGCGCCTCTTTCGTCAACCCGAACACCCCGTTGCGCGATGCCCTGACCCGCGAAGCGGCGCATCAAGTCACGCGTCTGACCAAGCAGAGCGGCGACTTCATGCCGATCGGCGAAATCGTCGACGAGCGTTCGCTGGTCAACTCCATCGTGGCCCTGCATGCCACTGGCGGCTCGACCAACCACACGCTGCACATGCCGGCGATCGCCATGGCGGCGGGCATTCAACTGACCTGGCAGGACATGGCCGACCTCTCCGAGGTGGTGCCGACCCTGAGCCACGTCTACCCGAACGGCAAAGCCGACATCAACCACTTCCAGGCGGCGGGCGGCATGTCGTTCCTGATCCGCGAACTGCTGGAAGCCGGGCTGCTCCACGAGAACGTCAATACTGTTCTCGGTCATGGCCTGAGCCGCTACACCGTGGAGCCGTTCCTCGATAACGGCGAACTGGTCTGGCGCGAAGGCCCGATCGAAAGCCTCGACGAAACCATCCTGCGTCCGGTCGCTCGGGCGTTCTCGCCAGAGGGTGGCTTGCGAGTGATGGAAGGCAACCTCGGCCGCGGTGTCATGAAAGTGTCCGCCGTCGCTTTGGAGAACCAGGTCGTCGAAGCACCGGCCATGGTGTTCCAGGATCAGCAGGATCTGGCCGATGCATTCAAGGCCGGTTTGCTCGAGAAGGATTTCGTCGCAGTGATGCGCTTCCAGGGGCCGCGTTCCAACGGCATGCCGGAGCTGCACAAGATGACGCCGTTCCTCGGCGTGCTGCAGGATCGCGGCTTCAAAGTGGCGCTGGTGACCGACGGACGCATGTCCGGTGCGTCGGGGAAAATCCCGGCGGCGATTCACGTCAGCCCCGAAGCGTATGTGGGCGGCGCTTTGGCGCGGGTGCAGGAGGGCGATATCATCCGCGTCGATGGCGTCAAAGGCACTCTGGAGCTTAAGGTGGACGCCGAAGAATTCGCAGCGCGCGAACCTGCCAAGGGCCTGTTGGGCAATAACATTGGCAGCGGTCGCGAACTGTTTGGTTTCATGCGCATGGCCTTCAGCTCCGCAGAGCAGGGCGCCAGCGCCTTTACTTCTGCCCTGGAGACGCTTAATTGAAACTGGCTTTGGTCGGTGACATCGGTGGGACCAACGCACGTTTCGCGTTGTGGAAAAACCAGCAGCTGGAATCGATCCAGGTGCTGGCGACAGCCGGCCACGCCAGCCCGGAAGAGGCGATCAGCCTCTACCTGAGCGGGCTTGGCCTGGAGCCGGGTTCGATCGGTTCGGTGTGCCTGTCGGTGGCCGGCCCTGTCAGCGGCGATGAATTCAAGTTCACCAACAATCACTGGCGACTCAGCCGCAAGGGGTTCTGCAAGACCTTGCAGGTGGATCAACTGTTGCTGGTCAATGACTTCTCGGCGATGGCGCTGGGCATGACCCGTTTGCAGCCGGACGAGTTTCGGGTGGTCTGCGAAGGCACGCCGGAACCGTTGCGGCCGGCGGTGGTGATCGGTCCGGGGACTGGCCTCGGTGTTGGCACGTTGCTGGATCTGGGCGAAGGTCGTTTCGCCGCGTTGCCGGGGGAGGGCGGTCACGTCGATTTGCCGCTGAGCAGTCCGCGGGAAACTCAGTTGTGGCAGCACATCTTCAATGAGATCGGCCATGTCAGCGCTGAAACGGCATTGAGCGGCAGCGGCTTGCCGCGAGTCTATCGGGCGATTTGTGCGGTGGACGGTCATGAGCCGGTGCTGGATTCCCCTGAGTCGATTACCGCTGCCGGTCTGGCAGGCGACCCGATTGCCCTGGAAGTGCTTGAGCAGTTCTGCTGCTGGCTGGGCCGTGTGGCCGGCAACAACGTGCTGACCACGGGCGGTCGGGGTGGCGTGTACATCGTGGGCGGGGTGATTCCGCGGTTTGCCGATTTCTTCATCGAAAGCGGCTTTGCCCGGTGCTTTGCCGACAAGGGCTGCATGAGCGATTACTTCAAAGGCATCCCGGTGTGGCTGGTAACGGCGCCGTATTCCGGCCTGATGGGGGCGGGGGTAGCGCTGGAGCAATCCGAACCGGTCTGAAATGCGATCAAAAATGTGGGAGCGAGCTTGCTCGCGATAGCGGTGTGTCGGTCAACGAGGATGTTGAATGTGATGTCCCTATCGTCGGAACGCCGCCCGGAGCAAGCTCGCTCCCACAGTAGTTCGCGGTGTTTGTAGATTCCGCGCTTAAGGCATAATCCGCCCAATTCAAACAACAAGGATGCCGCCCCTGTGAGCTCAGTCAACAAGTCGATTTTGTTGGTCGATGACGATCAAGAGATACGCGAGTTGCTGGACACCTACCTGACTCGCGCAGGTTTTCAGGTGCGAACCACGCCCGACGGTGCAGGCTTTCGTCAGGCGATGAACGAGGCGCCGAGCGATCTGGTGATCCTTGATGTGATGCTGCCGGATGAAGACGGCTTCAGCCTCTGCCGCTGGATCCGCCAGCACCCGCGTCAGGCGCAGGTGCCGATCATCATGCTCACGGCCAGCTCCGACGAGGCCGACCGCGTCATTGGCCTGGAATTGGGTGCCGACGATTACCTCGGCAAACCCTTCAGCCCACGCGAATTACAGGCGCGCATCAAAGCCCTGTTGCGTCGCGCGCAGTTCGGTCAGGAACGTTCCGGCAGTGAAGTGCTGGCCTTCGATGACTGGCGGCTGGACATGGTCAGCCATCGCCTGTTCCACATCGACGGCGAAGAAGTGATTCTCTCCGGCGCCGATTTCGCGCTGCTGAAACTGTTCCTCGATCACCCCCAGGAAATCCTCGATCGCGACACCATCGGCAACGCCACTCGTGGCCGCGATTTGATGCCGCTGGATCGCATCGTCGACATGGCTGTCAGCCGTTTGCGCCAGCGCTTGCGCGACACCGAAAAACCGCCACGGCTGATCCGTACCGTGCGCGGCAGCGGCTACCAGCTGGCCGCCAATGTGGTTGCCAGCAATGGGCACTGAGTTTTTCCGCAAGCTCGCCGCACGGATTCCCGTACCGCGTTCGTTGCTCGGGCGGATGTTGCTGCTGACGCTGTTGGCGGTGCTGTTCGCCCAGACGCTGTCGAGCGTGATCTGGGTCTCGCAACTGCGCGCCACCCAACTTGAAGGCCTGGTCACCAGCGCCCGTAGCCTCGCTCATTCGATGACGGCCAGCGTCAGTTACTTCCGTTCTCTGCCGGTAGCGTTTCGGCCCTTGGTACTCGACCAATTGCGCAGCATGGGCGGCACCCGGTTCGTGGTGACGCTTAACGACAAACCCTTGGGTATGGAAGTGCTGCCGATCACCCCGCGCAAAGAAGCCGTGCTCAAAGCGGTGGACGAAGTGCTGCGCCAGTCCCTGGGCCAGGACACGGATATTTCGGTGACCTTCGTCAGCCCCGAAGACCTTCGGATCTTCAACAGCGGGCTAAAACTCGATGAGTTGCCGCGCTCCTGGGCGCATTACGCGCTGACCCTGGAGCCCGTAAACCCGCCAGTATTGGTCACGCAAATCCAGATGGCTCCGGGCGAGTGGCTGTACATCGCCTCGCTGTTGCCCGAGCCCTACACCAGCCTTGAAGAACAAGGCCTGCCGGCGCAGCAAGTCTGGTTCATCGTGCTCACCAGCGGCTTCTTGCTGTTGTTCATTGGTCTTCTGGTGCACTGGCAAAGCCGGCCGCTCAAGCGTTTGGCGCGGGCAGCACGGGACATGTCCCTGGGCGCGGAAGTCGAGCCAGTGGCCGAGGGCGGCGGTAGTGAAGTGGTCGAGGTTGGCCGCGCCTTCAATGCGATGCGCGAACGCATCAGTCGTTACCTGACCGAGCGCAGCCAGTTGTTCAGCGCGATTTCCCATGACTTGCGCACGCCGATTACTCGCTTGCGGTTGCGGGTTGAGTTGCTCGAAGACGAAACGCTGCAAGCCAAGTTCGGGCGGGATCTGGATGAGCTGGAGCTGCTGGTCAAAGGCGCGCTGCAATGTGTGAAAGACACCGACATCCACGAAAACATCGAACCGGTGGACCTCAACCATGTACTCGATTGTTTGGTGGAACCGTACCTGGCGCCCAACGGCAATGGTCGCGTCACCCAGCAAGGGCGTGCGCTGGCGGCGTATCCGGGGAAGCCGCTGGCGCTCAAGCGTTGCATCGGCAACCTGATCGACAATGCCTTGAAGTATGGGCAGAAAGCGCATTTGCACATCGATGACGACCAGAGTGCGTTCATCCTGCATGTGGACGATGAGGGGCCAGGGGTGCCGGAACAGCGGATGGAACAGGTGTTCGAACCGCACTTCCGCCTGGCCGGGCAGCAGCAGGGTTATGGGTTGGGGTTGGGGATTGCGCGAAATATTGCGCATAGCCATGGGGGGGAGGTCAGCCTGCAAAACCTGCGTGAAGGCGGGTTGCGGGTGACGTTGCAGCTTCCTCGTTCGGTGGATTGAGATTCTGCCTTTAGATCCACCCCTCACCCTAACCCTCTCCCCAGAGGGGCGAGGGGACTGACCGAGTTGGTTTTTAGTTATTCTGCGACCGAGGAAATAGAGTCGAACTCAGGCTTAGAAGCCGATGGAGATCGGCTCCCTTTCCCCCTCTCCCCTGTGGGGAGAGGGCTGGGGTGAGGGGTGGCTTTTGAGCCCGACACAGACCCTAAATCATTTGTCACAACCCAGTGACAAAACCTGCCCCCTTCGTTACAAGCCCGCCACCGCCCGTTGTTTAGACTGCCCCCAGTCATAACAACAAAAAAGGCACCCCATGGACACCTTCCAACCCGCGTTCAGCAGTTGGCTGAACGCACCCGCCCATCAGCACTGGCTCGCCGCCGAAGGCCTGCGCCTGCTGGCGTTTGCCAAGGCATCAAAGCTTCCTGAAGGTTTCGGCAATCTTGATGAAAAGGGCTGCCTCCCGGCCAACGCTCAAGCCGAAACCATGAACACCGCGCGCATGACCCACAGCTTCGCCATGGCCCACATTCAGGGCTTGCCGGGTTTCGCCGAGCTGGTGGATCACGGTGTCAAAGCCCTCAGCGGCCCTTTGCGTGACGCCGAACACGGCGGCTGGTTCGCTGCCCCCGAGCATCGTGACGGCAACACCGGCAAGGCGGCTTACCTGCACGCCTTCGTCGCTCTGGCCGCCAGTTCTGCGGTTGTCGCTCAGCGTCCCGGCGCGCAGGCCTTGCTCGACGATGCCATCGACATCATCGACACGCACTTCTGGAGCGAGGAGGAGGGCGCGATGCGCGAGTCCTTCAACCGCGACTGGAGCGAAGAGGAAGCCTATCGCGGCGCAAACAGCAACATGCACGCCACCGAAGCTTTCCTCGCGTTGGCCGATGTCACCGACGACAACCGCTGGCTGGTCCGCGCGCAACGGATCGTCGAGCGAGTGATCCACGGTCACGCCGCCGCCAACGATTACCTGGTGGTCGAGCATTTCGACCGCGACTGGCAGCCCTTGCGCGACTACAACCACGACAACCCGGCCGACGGTTTCCGTCCCTACGGCACCACGCCGGGCCACGGCTTTGAATGGGCGCGGTTGATGCTGCACCTCGAAGCGGCGCGGGTGCAGGCCGGGATGCTCACGCCCGGCTGGCTGGCCACCGACGCGCAAAAACTCTTCGATCACAATTGCCGTCACGGCTGGGATGTCGACGGGGCGCAGGGGATTGTTTACACCCTCGATTGGGACAACCGCGCGGTCGTTCGCCATCGCTTGCACTGGACCCATTGCGAAGCCAGCGCTGCCGCCAGTGTCTTGTTAAAACGCACAGGCGATGAGCAATACGAAACCTGGTACCGGCTGTTCTGGGAATTTTGTGACAGTCATTTCATCGACCGCTGTGATGGCAGTTGGCACCATGAACTCGACCCGCAAAACCGCCCGAGCGCCGATATCTGGGCCGGCAAACCGGACCTGTATCACGCCTGGCAAGCCGTTCTGATTCCGCGACTACCGCTGGCACCGAGCATGGCGACTGCCTTGGGGCAGTTGTCCCAGAGCGCTCCTGTGTAACCATGTGGTGACATTCAAGCGTCCCTTCGTTACCTGCGAAGGGACAACTCCTGTTTAAAATCCTATGCAGCGCAAGCACCAGACTTGCATGCATAACAACAAGAAAGGTAATTCTAGATGAATGCGATTTCTCGCCTCGCTACTGTCATTTCTCTTGCCTCATTGCTTCCTATCTCTGCATTCCCCCTCAGTGCGCTTGCCGCCGATTCCAAAGGTTCGGTAGAAGTCGTTCACTGGTGGACGTCCGGTGGCGAAAAAGCGGCTGTTGATGTGCTCAAGGCCCAAGTCGAAAAAGACGGCTTTACCTGGAAGGACGGCGCAGTCGCCGGTGGTGGCGGTGCTACGGCCATGACCGTACTCAAAAGCCGCGCCGTTGCCGGTAACCCGCCGGGCGTAGCGCAGATCAAAGGCCCGGACATCCAGGAATGGGCGTCCACCGGTCTGCTCGACACCGACGTCTTGAAAGACGCTGCCAAAACAGAGAAGTGGGACAGCCTGCTCGACAAGAAAGTCTCCGATACCGTGAAGTACGAGGGTGACTACGTGGCCGTGCCGGTGAACATTCACCGCGTTAACTGGCTGTGGATCAACCCGGAAGTCTTCAAGAAAGCCGGCATCGAAAAAGCCCCAACCACCCTTCAGGAATTCTATGCGGCCGGCGACAAGCTCAAGGCTGCGGGCTTCATTGCACTTGCCCACGGCGGCCAGCCTTGGCAGGACAGCACCGTGTTCGAAGCGGTGGTCCTTTCGGTCATGGGCGTCGACGGCTACAAGAAAGCCCTGGTCGACCTGGACAACGGTGCACTGACCGGCCCTGAAATGGTCAAGGCGCTGACCGAGCTGAAGAAGGTCGCGACCTACATGGACGCCGACGGCAAAGGCCAGGACTGGAACCTTGAAGCGGCCAAGGTCATCAACGGCAAGGCCGGCATGCAGATCATGGGTGACTGGGCCAAGAGCGAGTGGACAGCGGCCAAGAAAGTCGCCGGCAAGGACTACGAGTGCGTAGCCTTCCCGGGCACCGACAAGGCCTTCACCTACAACATCGACTCCCTTGCCGTGTTCAAGCAGAAAGACAAAGGCACTGCTGCTGCTCAGCAGGACATTGCCAAGATCGTGCTGGGTGAGAACTTCCAGAAAGTCTTCAGCATCAACAAGGGCTCGATCCCGGTTCGAATCGACATGCTGAGCGACATGGGCAAGTACGGTTTCGACTCTTGCGCCCAGACCGCTGCCAAGGACTTCCTGGCAGACGCCAAGTCCGGCGGCCTGCAACCGAGCATGGCGCACAACATGGCGACCACGTTGGCGGTACAGGGTGCATTCTTTGATGTCGTGACCAACTTCATCAACGACCCGAAAGCCGATCCGGCCACAGCCGCCAAGCAACTCGGCACCGCCGTCAAAGCTGCCAAGTAATGCTTGGCCCCTGTAGGAGTGAGCCTGCTCGCGATAGCGGTGTATCAGTTGATACATCCAGTGTCTGACACTCAGCTATCGCGAGCAGGCTCACTCCTACAAGGGGTGCATTTCCAAAGTAATTTTTCCTCACGTACGGGATCTTCCCATGAGTTCTGTTGCTGTGTTCAGCAAGGCCTCACCGTTCGATGCACTGCAGCGCTGGCTCCCGAAACTGGTGCTGGCGCCCAGCATGTTCATCGTCCTGGTGGGCTTCTATGGCTATATCCTGTGGACCTTAGTCCTGTCGTTCACCACGTCGACTTTCCTGCCGACTTACAAATGGGCGGGCCTGGCGCAGTACCAGCGGCTGTTCGACAACGACCGTTGGTGGGTAGCGAGCAAGAACCTGGCGGTTTTCGGCGGCATGTTCATCGGCATCACCCTGGTGATCGGTGTGCTGCTGGCGGTGTTTCTTGATCAGCGCATTCGTCGCGAGGGTTTCATTCGCACCATTTACCTGTACCCGATGGCGCTCTCGATGATCGTCACCGGTACTGCCTGGAAGTGGCTGCTCAACCCGGGCATGGGCCTGGACAAATTGCTGCGTGACTGGGGCTGGGAAGGCTTTCGCCTGGACTGGCTGATCGACCCGGACCGCGTGGTGTATTGCCTGGTGATCGCTGCGGTATGGCAAGCCTCGGGCTTTATCATGGCGATGTTCCTCGCCGGCCTGCGTGGCGTTGATCAATCGATCATCCGTGCCGCCCAGATCGATGGCGCGAGCATGCCGCGCATTTACCTGAAAGTGGTGTTGCCGAGCCTGCGCCCGGTGTTCTTCAGCGCCGTGATGATCCTCGCTCACATCGCGATCAAGAGTTTTGACCTGGTAGCGGCAATGACTGCCGGTGGCCCGGGTTACTCCTCCGACCTGCCTGCGATGTTCATGTATTCCTTCACCTTCAGTCGCGGCCAGATGGGCATGGGCTCGGCCAGTGCGATTCTGATGCTCGGTGCGATTCTCGCAATCATCGTGCCTTACCTGTACTCCGAGCTGAGGACCAAGCGTCATGACTAGTTTCGCTGCCAAACCTTCCATCAGCCTGAGTCGCATCGCGATCTACGGCGTGCTGATCCTGGCCGTATTCCTTTACCTGATACCGCTGGTGGTCATGCTGTTGACCAGTTTCAAGACACCGGAAGACATCAACACCGGCAACCTGCTGAGCTGGCCAACCGTGGTCAGCGGCATTGGCTGGGTCAAGGCCTGGGCCACGGTCGACGGGTATTTCTGGAACTCGATCAAGATCACCGTCCCGGCGGTAATGATCTCCACCGCCATCGGTGCGCTGAACGGCTATGTGCTGTCGATGTGGCGCTTTCGGGGGTCGCAGTTGTTCTTCGGTCTGCTGCTGTTCGGGTGCTTCCTGCCGTTCCAGACCGTTCTGCTGCCAGCCTCGTTCACCCTCGGCAAGATGGGCCTGGCCAGTACCACCACGGGCCTGGTGTTCGTGCACGTGGTCTACGGCCTGGCGTTCACCACGCTGTTTTTCCGCAACTACTACGTCAGCGTTCCCGATGCGCTGGTGAAGGCGGCGCGGCTCGATGGCGCGGGTTTCTTCACCATCTTCCGCTTGATCATCCTGCCGATGTCCACCCCGATCATCATGGTCTGCCTGATCTGGCAGTTCACCCAGATCTGGAACGACTTCCTGTTCGGCGTGGTGTTCTCCAGCGGTGATTCGCAACCCATTACGGTGGCGTTGAACAACTTGGTCAACACCAGTACCGGGGCCAAGGAATACAACGTTGATATGGCGGCGGCGATGATCGCCGGGCTGCCGACCCTGCTGGTCTATGTGGTCGCAGGCAAGTATTTCGTGCGCGGGCTGACGGCCGGCGCAGTCAAGGGGTAATCATGGCTACGCTCGAACTTCGCAATGTAAACAAGACCTATGGCCCCGGCCTGCCGGACACCCTCAAGGACATCGATCTGTCGATCAAGGACGGTGAGTTCCTGATTCTTGTCGGACCTTCGGGCTGCGGCAAGTCGACCCTGATGAATTGCATCGCTGGCCTTGAGACCATCACCGGCGGCGCGATCATGATCGATGACCAGGACGTCAGCGGCATGAGCCCCAAAGACCGCGACATCGCGATGGTGTTCCAGTCCTACGCGCTGTACCCGACCATGAGCGTGCGCGAGAACATCGCCTTTGGCTTGAAGATCCGCAAAATGCCCGCCGCCGACATCGAAGCGGAAGTGGCGCGGGTGTCCAAGCTGCTGCAGATCGAACACTTGCTCAACCGCAAACCCGGCCAGCTCTCCGGTGGTCAGCAACAGCGCGTGGCGATGGGCCGTGCTCTGGCGCGGCGGCCGAAGATTTACCTGTTCGACGAACCGCTGTCCAACCTCGACGCCAAGCTGCGCGTCGAGATGCGCACCGAAATGAAACTGATGCACCAGCGCCTGAAAACCACCACGGTCTACGTGACCCACGACCAGATCGAAGCGATGACCCTGGGCGACAAAGTGGCGGTGATGAAGGACGGAATCATCCAGCAGTTCGGTACGCCGAAAGACATCTACAACAACCCGGCCAACCTGTTCGTGGCGAGCTTCATCGGTTCGCCACCGATGAACTTCATCCCGCTGCGTTTGCAGCGCAAGGAAGGCCGTTTGGTTGCACTGCTCGACAGTGGCCAGGCGCGCTGTGAATTGCCGCTGGGCATGCAGGACGCCGGTCTTGAAGACCGCGAAGTGATCCTCGGCTTGCGTCCGGAGCAGATCGTTTTGGCGGGCAGCGAGCCGAATGGTTTGCCGATCATTCGCGCCGAAGTCCAGGTCACCGAGCCCACCGGTCCCGACACCCTGGTGTTCGTCAATCTCAACGAAACCAAAGTCTGCTGCCGTCTGGCGCCGGACGTTGCACCGGCCGTGGGCGAGACCCTGACCCTGCAATTCGATCCATCGAAAGTGCTGTTGTTCGATGCCAAGACCGGGGAGCGCCTGGGGGTGGCCGGTCAGTCTAAAACCGAGACTCACAGTGCCAACGTCGCCCAATTCAAGGGCCGCTGAAGAACAAAATGTGGGAGCGAGCTTGCTCGCGATAGCGGTGTGACAGTCAGCAGTGATTTTGGATGTGCTGGCCTCATCGTCGGAACGCCGCCCGGAGCAAGCTCGCTCCCACAGGGGGTCTAGATGTCACCGCGTTAAATAAAAACAGTTAATAACAATAAAACGAGGATGTAGGGATGAAGAAGAAGAACAACGCTCAGCTTATCTGCCAGTTGTCAGCCATTGCGGCAATGATGCTGGCCGGTAGCGTGCACGCGGCTGACGCGTTCAGCGCCGATTCCGAGTGGATGACCGGTGATTGGGGTGGCGAGCGGACCAGGCTGATCGAGCAGGGTATCGACATCAAGATGGACTACGTCGGTGAAGTGGGCGGCAACCTCCACGGCGGCTACAACAACGACAAGACTGCGCGTTACGCCGACCAGTTTGGTCTCGGCGTGGCGCTGGACCTGCAAAAACTGTGGGGCTGGGATAATACCCAGGCCAAGATCCAGTTCACCAACCGTAACGGTGAGAACATCTCCAATGACCGTGTCGGCGACCCGCGTGCCGGCACCTTGAGTTCGTCACAGGAAGTCTACGGCCGTGGCCATATGGTCCGTCTGACCCAATTGTGGATCAAGCACCAGTTCCTCGACGGTAAACTGGACGTCAAAGCCGGTTACTTCGGTGAAGGCGAGGACTTCAACACCTTCCCTTGCGAGTTCCAGAACCTGGCGTTCTGCGGTTCCCAAGCGGGTAACTGGGCCACCAACATCTGGTACAACTGGCCGGTCATGCAGGCTGCGGTTCGCGTGAAGTACAACATCTCGCCTGAGTTCTATGCGCAGATCGGCGCGTACAACCAGAACCCGTCGCAACTGGAGCACGGTAACGGCTTCAAGCTCAGCGGCAGTGGTACCGAGGGCACCGTCTTGCCGGTCGAACTGGTCTGGTTGCCGAACCCTGGCAACCTGCCGGGCGAATACCGTGTTGGTTACTACAAAAGCACGGCCAACGCCGATGACGTCCGCAAGGATGCCGACGGCAATGATGCAGCAACCAGCGGTAATGCCTATCGCAGCCACGATAGCAAACACGGCTACTGGTTCGTTGCACAGCAACAACTCACCAGCCACGACGGTGACGCGTCCCGCGGTCTGAACATCGCAGCCAACGCCACTTTTCACGACAAGGACACCAACTTCGTCGACAACTACCAGTCGCTGATGTTTGTGTACAAGGGCCCGTTCGATGCGCGTCCAAAAGATGACATGGGTATCGGTTTTGCCCGTATCCATGTCAACGATGACGTGAAGAAAAACGCCGAGCTGGTCAACGCCTCCAATGGTGTTACCGAGTACGAGGATCCACTGTTCTCGCCGCTGCGTAGCACCGAGTACAACTACGAGATCAACTACGGCTTCCACGTTACCAACTGGCTGACCGTGCGTCCTAACCTGCAATACATCACTCACCCGGGTGGTGTTGATGAAGTCGACAACGCGCTGGTCGCCGGTCTGAAAATTCAGTCGGTGTTCTAACGTTGTTGCGATAAGCTCCTCTCTATGTGCGCATTTTTGCGGACAGCCCAGGCTGTCCGCTTTTTTTTGTGTGGCGAGGGGGCTTGCCCCCGTTGGGTCGCGAAGCGGCCCCAGAATGTGCAACCGCGGCTTATCAGGTAAACCGCATACCATGGTTTTACGACTGCTTCGCAGCCGAACGGGGGCAAGCCCCCTCGCCACAGTGGTTCACTGGGCACAAAAGAATGAGTACACCCATGATTTTCAGGACCGTGGCACATGCATGAGCATCCGCTACAACGCTTCTTCAAATCCTTGCGCGAACGTCCGGTGTTTGCGTGGGAGCGCTATCAGAAGCGCGACGTGCTGGTGATCGACCATCCGCTGTGTCAGGCGGTGTTCAGTCGGCAGGGTGCGCAGTTGCTGCACTTCCAGCCAAAGGGCCAGAAACCCTGGCTCTGGTGCGCGGCGAAGTGGCCGCAGGTCGGCGCGATTCGTGGTGGCGTTCCGGTGTGCTGGCCGTGGTATGGCCGTCATCCGAGCGAAAACGCCTGGCCTTCACATGGCTGGGCACGGTTGATCGACTGGAAGCTGCTGGACAGCAGCACTGATGACGATGGCGTGCGCTTGCACTGGCAACTTCAGTTGTGCGACTGGCAAGTGGACCTGCACGCGCACTTGGGCGAACGCATGGATTTACGCCTGAGTACCGAGCATCAGGACAGCCTGCCGTGCCAATTGAGTCAGGCGTTGCATGCGTATTGGCGTATTGGCGACGTCGGCGAGATAGCGCTGTCTGGGCTCGACGGGGCGCAGGGTTACGACCAGTTGAACCGTCAGATTTGTCATCAGGAAGGCGAATTGCGGGTAGAGGGTGGCTGTCAGCGGGTGTTCCAGCATGACGGCGAATTACAGCTCAAGGACCGCGCCTGGCAGCGCGAGTTGTGCATCGATACCGGTGACCATGCGGACACGGTGGTCTGGCATCCGGGCTCACGACCGTTGCTGGGAGTGAGCTGGAATGAGATTTCGGAGTTTGTCTGTGTGGAAGCCGCG
The DNA here is from genome assembly GCF_059695775.1 of Pseudomonas sp. LBUM1666. NCBI lineage: Bacteria > Pseudomonadati > Pseudomonadota > Gammaproteobacteria > Pseudomonadales > Pseudomonadaceae > Pseudomonas > Pseudomonas sp. LBUM1666. The sequence continues at coordinate 1,401,044 of NZ_CP166789.1, forward strand.
AGTGGTGGGACCGATAGCCTGAGCCTGGCGCCGGGGGATAGGGCGCATTTGAGTTTGCAGGCAAGGGTTGGGGTTTGACTCAAGAGCTGTGGTGTTGCGGCTGGCGCTATCGCGAGCAAGCTCGCTCCCACAGTGGATCTCCTTTGAACAGGAATGCTGTGTCCACTGAAAATCAAATGTGGGAGCGAGCTTGCTCGCGAAGAGGCCGGAACAGGCAATGCAGCTATTGGCTCAGTTAAACTCATCCCCAATCGGATACCGACTGGCATTCAGGCTTTCCTTGATCTTGCGCAAATGCGGCTGGAAGTCCACGCCTCGGCGCAAGGTCATGCCGGTGGCGAGCACATCCAGCACGGTCAGCTGAATGATCCGCGACGTCATCGGCATATAGATGTCGGTGTCTTCCGGCAGCGGAATGTTCAGGCTCAACGTGCTGGCCTTGGCCAGTGGCGAACCCTCGGCCGTCAGGCCCAGTACCGAAGCACCGTTTTCCCGGGCAATACGCGCCACTTCCACCAGTTCGCGGGTACGGCCGGTGTAGGAAATGATCACGAACAACTCGCCGGTGTGCGCCACCGACGCAATCATGCGCTGCATCAGCACGTCCGCGTGGGCGGTGACCGCCAGGTTGAAGCGGAAGAACTTGTGCTGTGCATCCAGAGCCACCGGGGCCGAGGCGCCGAGGCCGAAGAAGTGGATCTGCCGGGCCTGGATCAACAGGTCGACGGCGCGGCTGATCAGGTTCGGGTCAAGCGCCTGCAAGGCACTGTCCAGCGAGGCGATGGCGCTGCCGAAAATCTTCTTGGTGTACGCCTCGGGATTGTCGTCGGCCTCGACCGCACGGCTGACATACGCCGCGCCACTGGCCAGGCTCTGGGCCAATTGAAGCTTGAGTTCCGGGTAGCCGCTGACGCCGAACGAACGGCAGAAACGGTTGACCGTCGGCTCGCTGACCTTCGAGGCCTGGGCGAGGGCGGCGATGCTGAACCGGGTGGCCTGCTCTGGGTTGAGCAGGATCACTTCGGCGACTTTGCGTTCTGCCTTGTTCAGGTCTTCAAGGCGATTCTGGATCTGTTCCAGTAAATTTCGCACGCGGTCCATATATGTTCCTTAGCTCCGCAAACAAGAGAGCAATGCAAATAAGGGCCCCGGCTATGCAAATTGGGACTTTGATCGGGCCCATAACGGTGGCCTATCCTACTGATGGCTCCGACCGTCCACCACTCGGAATCTGTATTTTGCGAAAATGTTGTGGTTATTACTACATTTTCCCTTGAGTGATGCCTTGAAAAAAGGTATTTGTAGCTTAACTTGATAAAAGAACCAACATCATGCCTTCGATTACGGTTGAACCGTGCACCTTTGCCTTGTTCGGCGCCCTCGGCGATCTGGCCCTGCGCAAGCTGTTTCCTGCCCTTTATCAGCTCGATGGTGCAGGCCTCTTGCACGAGGACACGCGAATTATCGCGCTGGCCCGTGAGCCTGGCAGCGAGCAGCAGCATTTGGCGTTCATCGCCTCCGAGCTGAGCCGCTACGTCGTCGCCAAAGAGCTGGACGAAGCCGTGGTCGAACGCTTCCTGGCCCGCCTGAGTTACCTGCACGTCGACTTCCTCAAGGCTGACGATTACGTCGCCCTGGCCGAAATGGCGGGCAGCGCCCAGCGGGTGATTGCCTACTTCGCGACACCGGCCGCCGTTTACGGCGCGATCTGCGAGAACCTGTCGAAGGTCGGTTTGACCGAAAACACCCGTGTGGTGCTGGAAAAACCTATCGGTTCGGACCTGGAATCCTCGCGCAAGGTTAACGACGCCGTGGCGCAGTTCTTCCCGGAGAACCGCACCTACCGCATCGACCACTACCTGGGCAAAGAAACCGTCCAGAACCTGATCGCCCTGCGTTTCGCCAACAGCCTGTTCGAAACCCAGTGGAACCAGAATTACATCTCCCACGTGGAAATCACCGTGGCCGAGAAGGTCGGGATCGAAGGTCGCTGGGGTTACTTCGACAAGGCCGGCCAGCTGCGGGACATGATCCAGAATCACCTGCTGCAACTGCTCTGCCTGATCGCCATGGACCCGCCGGCCGACCTGTCCGCTGACAGCATCCGTGACGAGAAAGTCAAAGTGCTCAAGGCCCTGGCGCCGATCAGCCCGGAAGGCCTGACCACTCAGGTCGTGCGCGGTCAGTACATCGCCGGTTACAGCGAAGGCAAATCGGTTCCCGGTTACCTGGAAGAGCCGAATTCCAACACCCAGAGCGACACCGAAACCTTCGTTGCGCTGCGTGCCGATATCCGCAACTGGCGTTGGGCCGGTGTGCCGTTTTACCTGCGTACCGGCAAGCGCATGCCGCAGAAGCTGTCGCAGATCGTCATCCACTTCAAGGAACCGTCCCACTACATCTTCGCTCCCGAGCAGCGCCTGCAGATCAGCAACAAACTGATTATCCGCCTGCAACCGGACGAAGGCATTTCCTTGCGCGTGATGACCAAAGAACAAGGCCTGGACAAGGGCATGCAGCTGCGCAGCGGTCCGTTGCAGCTGAATTTTTCCGACACTTATCGCAGCGCACGGATTCCCGATGCCTACGAGCGGTTGTTGCTGGAAGTGATGCGCGGCAATCAGAACCTGTTTGTCCGTAAAGATGAAATCGAAGCCGCGTGGAAGTGGTGTGACCAGTTGATCGCCGGGTGGAAAAAATCCGGTGATGCGCCCAAGCCGTACGCGGCCGGGTCCTGGGGGCCGATGAGCTCCATTGCATTGATCACGCGGGATGGGAGGTCGTGGTATGGCGATATCTGAATTGAAACTGCCTCAGGGCGTCAGCGCCCATGAGTTCAAAAGCCCGGTGTTGCTGGCCGATGGTTTGGCGCTGAATGTGGCCAAGCAACTGAGTGACGCCATCGACGCTCGCGGCACCGCGACGCTGGTAGTGTCCGGTGGCCGCAGCCCGGTGGCGTTTTTCCAGAACCTGGCCAAGCAGAAACTGGACTGGTCCAAGGTTGTCGTCACCCTGGCCGACGAGCGCTGGGTGCCGGTAGAGCATGTCGACAGCAATGCCGGTCTGCTCAAGCGCTACCTGTTGCAAGGACCGGCGGCCAAGGCTCAGTTCCTGAGTCTGTACAGCGCCACTGCCAACCTTGAACTGGCGGCCGAGCAGGCGGATCGCTTGCTCGCGGAATTGCCGCCGATCGACGTGCTGATCCTCGGCATGGGCGACGACGGTCACACCGCCTCGCTGTTCCCCAACAGCCCGAACCTGAGCGATGCCTTGAAAGCCGACGGCACACGTCGCTGCTGGCCGATGCTGGCGCCGACCGTGCCGCATCAGCGCCTGACCATGAGCCGCGCGCTTCTGGCCTCGGCCAAGACCACCGTTCTATCGATTTCCGGTCAGTCCAAGCTGACCACCTTGAGTGCCGCATTGGCCGGTGACGATGTCGCCGCCATGCCGATTCGCGCGTTTCTGCAACCTACGTTAGAGATTTACTGGTGCCCATGAACCAAGGATCAGCCGCTATGAAAAACACATCCCCGACCGTTTCCATGGCGGACAAAGTTGCCCTGATCGACAGCCTCTGCGCCAAGGCGCGGATCCTGCCGGTGATTACCATCGCTCGCGAGCAGGACATCCTGCCGCTGGCCGACGCCCTCGCGGCCGGTGGCCTGACAGCCTTGGAAGTGACCCTGCGTTCGCAGTTCGGCCTCAAGGCTATCCAGATTCTGCGCGAGCAACGCCCGGAGTTGGTGACCGGTGCCGGCACTGTGCTGGATCGCAACATGCTGGCGGCTGCCGAAGCGGCCGGTTCACAGTTCATCGTCACGCCGGGCATCACCCGTGACCTGCTGGAAGCCAGCGTCAACAGCCCGATTCCGCTGTTGCCAGGCATCAGCAACGCCTCCGGCATCATGGAAGGCTATGGCCTGGGATATCGCCGCTTCAAGCTGTTTCCGGCGGAAGTCAGCGGCGGCGTCGCGGCTATCAAAGCCCTCGGCGGCCCGTTCGGCGAAGTGAAATTCTGCCCGACTGGCGGCGTCAGCCCGGCCAACATCAAGAGCTACATGGCGTTGAAAAACGTGATGTGCGTGGGCGGTAGCTGGATGCTTGATCCCGAGTGGATCAAGAACGGCGACTGGGCCCGCATTCAGGAATGCACCGCCGAGGCACTGGCGCTGCTGGACTGATCGGCTTTACCAAACACTTCGTTGTGTGTTCTACGGCTTTACGGTGCGCTTGGTCGGTGCACCGTTTTTTTTTGCCCGGTGAAAACCGTGCGGTGCGATAAATAATTACCGCACATCAGGTTTCGTCCCGCCCTAACCTGCGTTCATCTTATGGAAGAGAGAACGTCATGGACGACAACACTCCAGTTTCACCTGCACCAGCGGTTTACCTGCTTTCCCCCGAACAGATCGCCGGTCCTTATTTCCGAAATCCGAAATTGATCAGAAGAAACATCAGCGAAGGCATGGACGGTATTCCCTTGGTGCTGAGGCTGACGATCGTCGATGCCATGACCGGTCAACCGGTGACTGACGCGTTAGTGGATATCTGGCACTGCAACGCGCGCGGGGCGTATTCGGGCTGGAGCAAAGTCAATCCGGACAAGGAAGTCGACGTCGACGACATAGGCTCGATCCCGCGCACCGACGACGACACTTACTTGCGTGGCGGGCAATTCACGGACAAGAACGGCATCGTGCGCTTTACCACGATCTATCCGGGGTTCTACGCCGGCCGTGCCCTACACATTCACGTCGTGGTACGCATTATGGAAGGCAACAACTACCTGGAAGAACGGCATGTCGCCTGGGTCGGTCAGCTCTACTTTCCCGAGGTGGCGTCGCGCTCGGTACTCAACGCCAGGGAGTACCGCGGCCGAGCCGTTTCGCCGCTGAACAACGAGCAAGACTTTTTCTATGGAAACATGGGTGGCGAAAGTTCGACCTTGAACGTTCACACCCTGAGTCGAGACTCGAATAAAGACGGCTACTTCGGGCACACGACCATCGGCATCGACACATTCGCGGTATCGACGCAGATCAAGCCTGAGGACTTCGACAAACACACCGTTTGACGTCAGCGCAGTTCGGTCAACGCCCGGGCCAGTAGATCCATGTCTGCACCCGTGGTGGTAAGCCCCGGGGTTATGCGAATGCACGGACCACTCGCGGCACCACTGCGCGCCACGGTAAACAGGTTGTAGTCCTTGAGCAGCCGCTCGACCATCGCCTGTTGATCGGCATGCCGGGTAAAGCGCATCGAAGTGATGCCGCAATACAGTCGCGGGTCGTCCGGGGTCATGACTTCGATCCCCGGCAACTCGCGTACCGCGCTTACCCAGCGGTTGCGCAGGTAATTGAGTCGAGCGCCCTTGGCGGCGGAACCGCCCATGGCCCGATGTTCCTCGAACACCAGCGGCAGGGTCAGCAGCGCCGGAATGTTGGGCGTGCTGTACGGCGTGCGGGCGCGTATGTCGGTGACCGGGAAATGCATCTCGCCCATGTCCGGGTCGATGTCGGCCAGGCGCTCGGGGGCGATGTAAATGAAGCCCAGCGTCAGCGGTGCACCGATCCATTTGTGCAGGTTGTAGCCAGCGAAGGCGATGCCCAGTTCATCGAGGTTGAACTCGATCTGGCCGAGTGCATGGGCACCGTCGAGGATCACGTCGACGCCGTGCTCTTTGGCGGCCGCAGCGATCGCCCGTACTGGCATGACCAACCCGGTGCGATGGGTGACGTGAGTCAGGGCCATCAATTTGAGTCGCGGATAACGCACGAAAGCTTCGCGGTAAGTGGCCAGCAAACTGTCGAAACTGGCGGGGTGCGAGTGTTCGATCTCGATCACTTCGACACCGCGATTACGTGCCAGCCAGCGCATGGCACCTTTGACCGTGTCGTACTCCAGATCACATATCAGCACCTGATCGCCCGGCATCAGACGGTTATAGTTGCGAATCAGCGATTGCAGACCGTCGGAAGCGTTGCGGGTGAGGGCGACGGTGTCGGCGGTTACGCCCATCAGCTCGGCGAGCTGTTTGTGAATCTCCAGGCTTTCGCCCTGTTCGAAGCGTTGCCGCACGTGCACCGAGTTGCTGCGGTTGATCAGTTCGATGTTGCGCTGATACTCCTCGACCACCGTGCGCGACATGCGCCCGAAGTAACCGTTTTCGAGGTTGACCGGTCCGGGTTCAACCGCGTATCGGTCGGCAAAGGTTCGCCAGAAGGCTTCATCACGGGCACGGCGGGTGTTATCGGGCATGGGCTACTCGGTCAGGATCAATGGCGGGGGGCAGGTTTGCCATGTTTGGCGCGTAGCGGTTCGAGCAGCTCCGACAGGCCGTTGTGATCGATTTCCTGCATCAAGGCCAACAAGCCACCGAGTTCGCCGTGGGGGAAACCTTCCCGGGCGAACCAGTTCAGGTATTGGCCGGGGAGGTCGGCAATGATCCGGCCCTTGTATTTACCGAAGGGCATTTCACGGGTAATCAACAGTTCGAGCTTTTCAGGGTTCATCAATCAGTCGTCTTGATTCAAACAGTCTGGAAAATACAGGCATTCTGCATGCAGGCCAAATGACAGATCATGCAAATAAAGCGGATACAGTTTTCGCATTAATCGATAAGCAATTGAAATATAAGAAATAACTGATCAATTCAAAGCTGGCATGCAGGATGCAACACCTATTGCATCTTTCATCAACCCGTGAGGAATTGAAAATGACCGATATTAATAAAGAAGCCATCTCCGTACTCAACGACCTGATTGAAACCAGCAAAGACGGTCAGGAAGGGTTCAAGACTTGCGCTGAAGACATCAAACATCCAGAACTGAAATCGCTGTTCATGCAGCGTTCCGCCGACTGCGCCACCGCGGCTGCTGAACTTCAGAGCGCCGTACGTTCGATGGGAGGCGATCCGGAAACGTCCACCAGTGTCAGCGGTGACCTGCACCGCCGTTGGGTCGACGTGAAAGCGATGTTCACCGGCAAGGATGAAGAAGCCGTGCTGAACGAAGCCGAACGTGGTGAAGACCATGCACTGAAGGCTTACAAAGAAGCCATCGAAAAAATCAACAAACACAACCTGGTGGGCATTCGTGACCTGGTTGAGCGTCAGTACCACGGCGTGCAACGCAATCACGATCAGGTAAAAGCCCTGCGTAATCAGGCACGCGCACGCTCGTAAGCATTCGTTGTCTGTCAAAAACGCCAGCCAGTCTGGCGTTTTTTTGTGTCCGGGAATTAGCACTGGACGGATGTTAGTTAGCTAGCTAATAATTTGTTTATCAAGTGACTGAACCGAACCCGACTATCGTTAAATCGCCTTTCCAAGAGTCCTTTACGTGCCTATCACCTTGCAGGCTTTGTTTGCGCCTGACCGCCGCGCCTTACAGTTCGCGATCAAAACCTTGATCGGCGGCGGCCTGGCGCTGTGGCTGGCATTACGCTGGGGTCTGGAACAACCGGCATGGGCATTGATGACGGCGTTCATCGTCGCCCAGCCCTTGTCGGGGATGGTGGTGCAGAAGGGCCTGGCGCGGTTGCTGGGGACTCTGGTCGGGACGATCATGTCAGTGGTGTTCATGGGGTTGTTTGCCCAGACGCCTTGGCTGTTCTTGTTGGCCTTGGCGTTATGGCTGGGTCTGTGTACGGCGAGTTCGACCTTGCTGCGCAGCGCCTGGTCCTATTCGTTCGTGCTGGCCGGTTATACGGTGGCGATCATCGCGCTGCCGGCCATTACCCATCCGCTGACGGTGTTCGATCAAGCCGTGGCTCGCTGCACGGAAATCTGCCTGGGCATTCTTTGCGCCACCGCCGCCAGTGCGCTGCTCTGGCCGATGCGGGTCGAACGGCAACTGGCGGATCAGGCGCGAGCAGCGTGGCAAAGCGGTATGAACGCCGCACGTGCAACCCTGGCCGGAGATGGTCAGGCGCGTAAAGGCTTGCTGGAAATCCTCGGGAAAATCGTCGCCGTCGATGCCCAGCGCGAGCATGCCTGGTTTGAAGGAAGCCTGGGGCGCCAACGAGCACGCGCCATCAGCGGCTTGAGCCAGAAGCTGTTGATGCTGCTGCGCATCGCCCGTTCGGCGCGTCGTCAGTGGAAGCAATTGGAGCCCCTGGAAGCCGAGCAACTGTTGCCCTGGATGACGGAGGTTCAAGAGGCGCTCAACAGCCCGGATACCGCGACCCGGCAAGCGCTGCGTCCAAGGTTGCTCGACGCTTCCCACGACCCGTACATCAGCTCCGCACAGAGTTACTGCCTGGCCCGTTTCACCTTGTTGCTCGATACCGCCATGGCGGCCAGCGCCGCGTTGAACGCCGTTGAGGAGGGCAAGGAAACGGTCGACCCGCCACGAACCCTGACACCGCACCGCGACCTGTCATTGGCGCTGATTTTCGGTACCCGCAGTGCCCTGGCGTTTCTGGTGGTCTCGTGCTTCTGGTTGGCGACCGCCTGGCCCGCTGCCTCCGGCGCGCTGCTGTTGACGTGCGTGGTGTGTAGTCTGTTCGCCAGCCGCGAGAACGGCGCTCAGATCGGCATGAGTTTTCTGCGCGGGATCTTCCTGGCAATTCCGGCCGCGTTTATCGTCGGGCAGATTCTGCTGCCGCAATGGAGTGGTTTTGCCTTGCTGTGCATGGGCATGGGCGTGCCATTGTTTCTCGGTGCGCTGGGCATGGCCAAACCGCAGATAGGCGCCACCGCCACCTCATTTTGTCTGCACTTCATCGTGCTGGTCTCGCCGCTCAATGCGATGAAATTCGATGTCGCGACGTTCCTCAACAGCGCTCAATCCATTGTGATTGGTGTAGGCGCCGCCGTGCTGGCGTTCCATCTGTTGATCCTGCGCAACCCGACGTGGCATGGCCGACGTTTGCTGGCGGCGACCCTCGACGATCTGGTGCGTCTGACCCGGCGCAATCTGCGCGGTGCCGAAAGCTGGTTTGGCGGGCGCATGGCCGACCGCTTGCTGCAATTGGCGCGACACTATCCCGAGTTGCCGGAACCGGCGCGCAGTCGCTGGGACGATGGCTTGCTCGGCCTGGACATCGGCGACGAATTGCTGCATTTGCGTTTGAGTCTGGCGGTGGCGCAGGTGCCGGTCAGTGCGCCTCAGCGGCGTTATCTCGAACAGCTGGAAAAAATCCTCGAGCAAGGCCCGGCCGGCAGTCGCGCCGAGGCGTTGGCGCAGCCGAGTGAAGAATTCTTGAAGACCTTGTACGCATTGCCCCCCAGCGATGCGGTGAAACTGGCCCAAGGCGCGGTGCTGCAATTGCAAAGCAGCTGGCGCGCTTGGTGCCGTCAACAGGAGCAAAGCCATGGGCTTGCGTGAGTGGTCGGTGGGTGGCGTGCTGCTCAGTCCGTTTCTGATTTATGTGCTGCTGGCGCTGCTCGTCACTGGAGCCTTGCGCATGCTCTTGCGCCTGACACCGGTGGGCCGCTGGATTTGGCACGAAGCGTTGTTTGATTGCGCCTTGTACGTCTGTGTATTGACCTTGATCACCGTCGTCCTCGGACCTTTATAAGGAGTTGAAAATGCGTACACCGATACGTGTCGCGGTGACCTTATGCCTGGTGGCGGCGGCGATTTTTGCCGGCTTCCATTTGTGGCAGTACTACATGCTCACGCCTTGGACTCGGGATGCGCGGATCCGCGCCGACGTGGTGGTGATCGCGCCGGACGTCTCGGGTTGGGTGCGTGAACTCAAGGCTTTTGATAACCAGCAGGTCAAGGCCGGCGATTTATTGCTGAGCATCGACCGCGACCGTTTCGAAGCGGCGCTGGAGAAAGCCCAGGCGGTGGTGCAGACCCGCCAGCAGCAACTCAATCTGCGTGAACGCGAAGCCAGCCGCCGCGCTGCCCTCGGGCCGCAGGCAATCAGTGCCGAGCTGCGTGAAAACGCACAGATCAACGCCGGCATCGCCCGTGGCGAACTGCGTGAAGCCCAGGCCGAAGCCAAGGTGGCGGAACTCAATCTCGCCCGCAGTCAGGTCCATGCGCCCCGCAGCGGTCACATCACCAACCTGCGTCTGGCCGAAGGCAACTACGTAAATGCCGGGCAATCGGTAATGGCGTTGATCGACGATTCGACTTTTTATGTGCAGGCGTATTTCGAAGAAACCAAGCTGCCACGGATTCGTGTTGGTGATCCGGTGAAGGTCTGGTTGATGAGCCAGGGGGAGGCATTGCAGGGGCATGTGGAAAGCATCAGTCGAGGGATTACTGATCGCAATACCACGCCGGATGGGCAGTTGCTGGCAGAGGTCGAGCCGACGTTTAACTGGGTGAGGTTGGCGCAGCGGATTCCGGTACGGATCAAGATTGATAAGTTACCGGAAGGGATGAATTTGAGTTCGGGGATGACGGCGAGTGTGCAGGTTGGGGAGGGTGAGCGGTCGCGGTGAGTTTCAGATCTTTATCTGACTTTAGAACCACCCCTCACCCCAGCCCTCTCCCCAGGGGGGAGAGGGGGAGAGGGGGAAAGGGAGCTGATCTCGGTTGTTTTCAGAGCCTGAGTTCGACTCGGAATTGCAGGTCGCAGTAGCTCGTCCAAACACCTCGGTCAGTCCCCTCGCCCCTTTGGGGCGGTCCGACGTTTCGGGAGGGTTAGGGTGAGGGGTGGATTCAGCTGACACCCCTCCCCGAATCAGCCGATGCTGATTGCGGGCAGCTTAGGCAACGTCACCGTCTGTTGCTTACGCGGCGCCAGAATCTCCGCCTCGCCATCCACTACCAACTCATCACGCTGGTTAAACACGCGAGTGGCAATCCGCACACGAAACTTCGGCAGCTTCTCGAGAATCTCCAGACGCACGGTCAGCGTGTCGCCAATTTTCACCGGCTTCTGAAAGCTCATTTGCTGACCGATATAAATAGTCCCCGGCCCAGGCAACTCGCAGGCAACGGCAGCGCTGATCAGCGCACCGCTGAACATACCGTGAGCGATGCGCTCCTTGAACATGGTGCCGGCGGCGAATTCAGCGTCCAGGTGCACCGGGTTGTGATCGCCGGACATCGCGGCGAACAACTGAATGTCGCGCTCTTCGACCGTCTTGCTGTAGCTAGCGGTCTGGCCGACTTCAAGGGCTTCGTAAGGGGTGTTGGTAACCTGGGTCATCTGTTTCAATTCCTGTCACGAATAAATAAATTCAAAAAAAACTATTCCGATCTGGGTGGCCGGCGGTGGCTCAGCGCCTGGGCGATCCAGTTCAACACGTCATTGATCACTTCATCGCGGTTGCTCTCGTTGAACAGTTCATGCCGTGCCTGCGGGTAAATAGTCAGTTGCAGGCTCTGGCTGCCGGCAGCGCGCAGCGCATGGGCCAGATCTTTCAGACGCTTGCCTTCGCTCACCGGATCACATTCACCGCCAATCACCAGCAACGGCAGGCCCGGATCAATCTGAGCGAGATTGGACGCTTTGCTGATTTGCTGCAACCCACCGAGCAAATCGATCCACAGCTGATTGGTGCAGCGAAAGCCGCAGAGCGGGTCGTTGGCGTACAGGTCGACTTCCGCCGGGTCACGGCTGAGCCAGTCGAATTGGGTGCGTACCGGTTTGAATTTCTTGTTGAACGAACCGAACGACAGCCATTCGATCAGCGCGCTGCGCCCCTTCGGTCCCTGGCGCAAACGTTCTAACCGCGCAATCTGCCGCGCCGCGCGATAGAGCGCCACCGGTTGGAAGTTAGACCCGCTGAGAACGGCCCCGTGCAGGCTGGCGCTGTGGTGCAGCAGATAAGCCTGGGCGATGTAGCTGCCCATGCTGTGACCGAGCAGCACGATCGGCGCGCCGGGATGTTGTTGGCCGATGTGCTGGTTGAGGCTCGCCAGGTCGCCGACCACCTTGCACCAACCATCATCGTCGGCGAAATGGCCGAGTGTCCCGTTTTCGGCAGTTTTGCCATGTCCACGCAGGTCCGGCGCATACACACCGTAGCCCTGATCACAGAGTTTTTCCGCCAGACGCGCGTAGCGGTCACTGTGTTCCGCCATGCCGTGGGCCAGCAGGATCACTGCTTTTAAAGGCGCGGCGGGCAGCCACTGGTTGACGAAGAGGCGGCTGCGGTCACTCGCGGTCAGCCAGAAAGTGTCGTGGATCATGGCGGTTCCTTTGCATAGGGCTGCATGTGGCATGGGCGTCGTTGCATTGTATAGCGCATCCATAGCGTGCCGTCTGATCAGGCCATGCCACGGCAGCAAGATTCACACGATCAATGTCGACCGTGCGCATATTTGCCTGATTCGCCATAGCTGCTAGTGTCCGTGAAGCTCCGCTTTTCGCTTTTGCTTTACAGGAAGGACAGAAAAGCGGCCCCGGATAGGTTCAGGTAAAGAGGACAAGAACAATGCAACCTGATTTCTGGAATGACAAACGCCCGGCCGGCGTGCCCCTGGACATCGATCAAGGGGCCTACAAGTCGGTGATCGAGGTGTTCGAGCGTTCCTGCAAGAAATTTGCTGACCGCCCGGCATTCAGCAACATGGGCGTAACCCTGACCTACGCCGAACTGGAACGCTACAGCGCAGCGTTCGCCGGTTACCTGCAAGCCCACACCGACCTGGTGCCCGGGGATCGCATTGCGGTGCAGATGCCCAACGTCCTGCATTACCCGATTGCCGTGTTCGGAGCCCTGCGAGCCGGGCTGATCGTGGTCAACACCAACCCGCTGTACACCGCGCGGGAGATGCGTCATCAGTTCAAGGACTCCGGTGCCCGGGCGCTGGTCTACCTGAACATGTTCGGGCAAAAAGTCCAGGAAGTGCTGCCAGACACCGACATCCAGTACCTGATCGAAGCGAAGATGGGCGACCTGATGCCCGCCGCCAAGGGCTGGCTGGTCAATACGATGGTGAGCAAGGTCAAGAAGATGGTGCCGGCGTACTCCTTGCCGCAGGCCACTTCCTTCAAGAGCGCGCTGCGTCTGGGCCGGGGCCTGGGCATCAAGCCGCTGAAGATCGGGCTCGACGACATCGCCGTGCTGCAATACACCGGCGGTACCACCGGCCTGGCCAAGGGCGCGATGCTGACCCACGGCAACCTGGTGGCCAACATGCAGCAAGTGCGGGCGTGCCTGGAGCAGTTCGGCAATGACGGTCAGCCGCTGTTGCGCGAAGGGCAAGAGGTCATGGTCGCGCCGCTGCCGCTGTACCACATCTATGCGTTCACCGCGAATTGCATGTGCATGATGGTGTCGGGCAACCACAACGTGCTGATCACCAATCCGCGGGACATCAAGGGCTTCATCAAGGAGCTGAAGAACTGGCGATTCTCGGCCCTTTTGGGACTCAACACGCTGTTCGTCGCGCTGATGGATCACCCGGATTTCAAGACCCTGGATTTCTCCAGCCTCAAACTCACCAACTCCGGCGGCACCGCACTGGTCAAGGCCACCGCCGAGCGCTGGGAACAGCTCACCGGTTGCCGCATCACCGAAGGTTACGGCCTTACCGAAACCTCGCCGGTGGCCTGCACCAACCCGTACGGCGACAAGTCGCGCCTCGGCACGGTCGGCCTGCCGGTGCCGGGCACGACGCTGAAAGTCATCAACGATGAAGGCGTCGAGCAGGCGCTGGGCGAGCGCGGGGAACTGTGCATCAAGGGTCCGCAGATCATGAAGGGCTACTGGCAGAAACCCGAAGCCACCGCCGAAGTGCTGGATGCCGAAGGCTGGTTCAAGTCCGGTGACATCGCGGTGATCGACCCGGACGGTTTTGTGCGCATCGTCGATCGCAAGAAAGACATGATCATCGTCTCGGGTTTCAACGTGTACCCGAACGAGATCGAAGACGTGGTGATGGCTCACCCGAAAGTCGCCAACTGTGCGGTGATCGGTGTGCCGGACGAGCGTTCGGGGGAGGCGGTGAAGCTGTTTGTGGTGGCCCGTGAAACGGGTGTCAGCCTTGAAGAGCTGAAGGCCTACTGCAAGGAAAACTTCACGGCGTACAAAGTGCCCAAGCACATCGTCTTGCGTGAGTCGTTGCCGATGACGCCGGTGGGCAAGATATTGCGGCGGGAGTTGCGGGATATTGCCTGATCATTGAATGGCCGCGCTTCGCGCGTTCGCGAGCAGGCTCGCTCCCACAAGGTTATCGTTGATCCTGTGGGAGCGAGCCTGCTCGCGATTTTTTTTGATAAGCCCCCGGATTCAGGGGCTTTCAAGGTTATATAGAATTTTTGCTCTAAAATGACTGCTAGCTATTCTTGAGTCATTAAAGTGACCGTAGAGGCCGCTTTTGGCTCTGGTCGACCCTTGGCAAAGCTGCTACTCTCGGCGCGCTTTGTGACTTCTCGGCCTATATAAAAAGCCAGACTCACCCACAAAGACACCAATAAAAAACACACACCAATAATAATCGCATCAAATGCGGTGATGAATTCGCGTTGCTGAGGAGTGGGCTTCCATGATCGAAGACTTTTGGAAGGATAAGTACCCTGCCGGGATTGCTGCCGACATCAATCCAGACGAGTATCCGAATATTCAGGCGGTGTTGAAGCAATCCTGCCAACGCTTTGCCGACAAACCGGCATTCAGCAACCTGGGCAAGACAATCACCTACGGTGAACTGTACGAATTGTCCGGTGCCTTTGCCGCTTACCTGCAACAGCATACCGACTTGCAGCCGGGCGATCGAATCGCCGTGCAGCTGCCCAACGTGTTGCAGTACCCGGTCGCCGTCTTCGGTGCCATCCGCGCCGGGCTGATCGTGGTCAACACCAACCCGCTGTACACCGCGCGGGAAATGGAACACCAATTCAACGACTCCGGTGCCAAAGCCCTGGTCTGCCTGGCCAACATGGCGCACCTGGCCCAGCTCGTCGTGCCGAAAACCGGCGTCAAGCACGTGATCGTCACCGAAGTGGCCGACCTGCTGCCGCCGCTCAAGCGTCTGCTGGTCAACAGCGTCATCAAGTACGTGAAGAAGATGGTCCCGGCGTATCACTTGCCCAAGGCCATCAAGTTCAACGACGTATTGAGCAAGGGCCACGGCCAGCCAGTCGCTGAAGCCAACCCGGCCAGCAGCGACGTTGCCGTGCTGCAATACACCGGTGGCACCACCGGCGTGGCCAAGGGCGCGATGCTGACTCACCGCAACCTGGTGGCGAACATGCTGCAGTGCAAGGCGCTGATGGGTTCCAACCTCAATGAAGGTTGCGAGGTCCTGATCACGCCGCTGCCGCTGTACCACATCTATGCCTTCACCTTTCATTGCATGGCGATGATGCTGATCGGCAACCACAACATCCTGATCAGCAACCCGCGCGATTTGACGGCGATGGTCAAGGAACTGTCGAAGTGGAAGTTCAGCGGTTTCGTCGGGCTCAATACGCTGTTTGTCGCCCTGTGCAACAACGAAGGTTTCCGCAAGCTGGATTTCTCGGCACTGAAAGTCACCCTGTCCGGTGGCATGGCCCTGCAACTGGCCGCGGCCGAGCGCTGGAAAGCGGTCACCGGTTGCGCCATCTGCGAAGGTTACGGCATGACCGAAACCAGCCCGGTGGCCACCGTCAACCCGATTCAGCACATCCAGATCGGCACCATCGGTATTCCGGTTCCGTCGACCCTGTGCAAAATCATCGACGATGCCGGCGTTGAACAGCCAATGGGAGCAATCGGCGAGCTGTGTGTGAAAGGCCCGCAAGTGATGAAGGGCTACTGGCAGCGTCAGGACGCCACCGATGAAATCCTCGACAGCGAAGGCTGGTTGAAGACCGGTGACATCGCGCTGATCCAGCCTGACGGTTATATGCGCATCGTCGATCGCAAGAAAGACATGATCCTGGTCTCCGGTTTCAACGTGTACCCGAATGAACTGGAAGACGTGCTCGCGACCCTGCCGGGCGTGCTGCAATGCGCAGCCATCGGCGTGCCGGACGAGAAGTCGGGCGAGGCGATCAAGATCTTCATCGTCGCCAAACCGGGAGTGACGCTGACCAAGGAAACGGTGATGGAACACATGCGCGCCAACGTCACCGGCTACAAGGTTCCGCGCTCCGTGGAGTTCCGCGATGCGCTGCCGACCACCAACGTCGGCAAGATCCTGCGCCGCGAGTTGCGCGACGAAGAGCTGAAGAAGCTCGGCGTCAAGAAGGTAAGCGCGTAACAAACAAAAGCCCCGCAGATGCGGGGCTTTTTGTTGGCACTGATATGAGTGGGCTTCTGTGGTGAGGGGATTTATCTGTGGCGAGGGGATTTATCCCCGTCGGGTCGCGCAGCGGCCCCAAAAACCTGTAACCGCATTTCAGCAGGAACACCGCGTTCGCCGGGTTTACGACTGCTGCGCAGCCGAACGGGGATAAATCCCCTCGCCACAGGGTCTCTATATTGCTTGAGGGCGTGTTACAGACGGAACTGCGCGAAATTGACGTTGGTACCCGCCGGGCGCATGTCCTGGAGGTACGAATCCTTGTCGGCGCTCAGTTCCAGGCTCAAGGCCGCTTTGCGTTTACCTTCGTTGCGCACCACCAGACCTTCGAGCTTCTCGCGCAGGAACACCGTCGGCACTTTCAGGTGCAGCAGTTCGTCGGTATCGGGGGTGTGCATCAGCAGGTGAACCCATTCGTACTGACCAATGGCCAGACGCGCGACCGGAATATCAAACCACCAGATGTTGCGGTTGCGGTTCAATTCGGTGAAATGGCAGTTGTTGACGCCAAGCACAGCACCGCCAAGTTCCTGGTTTCTGCGGGCAATGGCCTGCTTTTTATCGAGTTTCATAACATTCCTACGGGATTGGATCTTCAGCGCCATGGCCTGAATACGTTGCGCATTCTCGGGGGTTGGTCGGCAAACATAAAGCCCAACCTGCACTGAACGATGAAATGTGCTGCTGAAAATAAATGAAACTCCGCGCAAACGCCCCCGGTCAACCTTGTGTAACGACTTTTCTCGTTCAATTGTTCACAGGAGAAACACCATGAGCAGCACTGGCGATAAAGCAAAAGGCTTGGCCAACGAAGCAGTCGGCAACGTCAAACAAGGCGTCGGCAAGGCAACCGGCAACGACAAAATGCGCACCGAAGGCGTGGTGCAGGAAAGGAAAGGCGAAGCCCAGCAAGCGGTTGGCAAAGCCAAAGACGCGATCAAGAAAGGCATCGACAAGGCGTGATCCGGCCTTTGATGAGCAACAGAAACGGCCATCCGCGGATGGCCGTTTTTGTGTCAGCCTGAACTTGCACAAGGAAATTGTTTCAAACTCGCCAAGTAGGCTACTTTGATGTAGAAAACGGCCCCTGAGTCGCCACGACTTCAACCTTTTTTGCGGCGAAAGGAGACGCTAATGTTTTTCCCTCACATGAAAGGTCAGCGCCTGCACCGTGTCATGGTGCGCACGATCACCGAGTTCGTCGACGACGAAATGTCGACCTATGCCTCGGCGTTGGCCTATCAGATGCTGTTTTCGCTGTTCCCCTTCATTCTGTTCCTGATCGCCCTGATCGGTTTCCTGCACCTCCCGGACTTCTTCTCCTGGCTGCGCCTGCAATCGGAACTGGTGCTGCCGCCCCAGGCGCTGGAACAGGTGAACCCGGTCATCGACCAGCTCCAGCAATCCAAGGGTGGCTTGCTGTCGGTCGGTATCGTGATTGCCCTGTGGACCGCGTCCGCCGGTGTGCGGCTGATGATGAGCGCGATGAACGCCGCCTACGACGTGGTCGAAGGCCGGCCGGCGTGGAAGCGTTTCCCTCTGTCGATTTTCTACACCATCGGCATCGCCGGCATGCTGCTGGTGGCCGCCGCGTTGATGGTGCTCGGGCCGCAGGTGATGGGCTGGATCGCCTCGCAAGTCGGCCTCGAAGACTTCATCGTGACCCTCTGGACCATCGTGCGCTGGCCGGTGGTCGTGATTCTGTTGATGATGGCGGTGGCGCTGATTTATTACGTCATGCCCGACGTCAAACAAGAGTTTCGCTTCATCACCCCTGGCTCGGTGCTGGCCGTGGTGGTGTGGATCCTTGCATCGCTGGGCTTCGGTCTGTACGTCAAAACATTCGCCGACTACAACGCCATGTATGGCAGTATCGGCGCGATCATCGTGCTGCTGCTGTACTTCTACATTTCCGCCGCAGTGCTGTTGCTCGGCGCGGAGATGAATGCCGTGATCGAACATATGTCGACCGAGGGCAAGGATGATGGCGAAAAATTCCCCGGCGAGCACGACCACGAACACAAACAACACGTGTCGGGACTGGGTCGGGATCACTCGATCAAGCCGACCACTGACGAAGTCATCAAATGATCCGTGAAATCCTGAAAATGGGCGACGAACGCCTGCTGCGCATTGCCCCACCGGTGCCCGCCGAAATGTTCGACAGCCCGGAGCTGTGGCAACTGATCGACGACATGTTCCAGACCATGGAAAGCGTCGGTGGCGTTGGCTTGGCCGCACCGCAAATCGGCGTCGACCTGCAACTGGTGATCTTCGGTTTCGAGCACAGCGAACGCTATCCGGACGCCGAAGCCGTGCCGCAGACGATTCTGATCAACCCGCTGATCACACCGTTGAGCCCGACGCTGGAAGAGGGTTTCGAAGGCTGCCTGTCGGTGCCCGGCCTGCGTGGCGCGGTGGATCGCTATCAGCACATTCGGTACGAAGGTTTCGATCCCAAGGGCAATCCGATCGTGCGCGTTGCCGAGGGCTTTCATGCGCGGGTTGTGCAGCATGAGTGCGATCACCTGATCGGCCGGCTGTACCCCTCGCGCATCAGTGACTTCAGCAAATTCGGGTTTACCGAAGTGATGTTCCCCGAACTCGATCCCAACGCCGACGACTGATTCGAAAACACCAAAAACCCCTGTGGGAGCGAGCTTGCTCGCGATGAGGCCCTCACAGTCAAATATTTGGTGACTGACACGCCGCCATCGTCGGAACGCCGCCCGGAGCAAGCTCGCTCCCACATTTGATCTTCATAAGGCTTTAGAACTCTATCTGGCCGGTTCCAAACCCATGGCAATCATCGGTTTGCTCCGCGCATAACGGCTCAAGCGTTCGGCCATGGAGTAGGGCAGCGGCGGGTCGAAGGTAAAACCGCGACGTTCATAAAACCCGCGCAAGTCCGGATGACAAAACAGCCACACCGGACCTTCTAGATCCTTGAGCGCCTCGGCGATCAACGCCGCAGCGATTCCCTGTTCACGGCAGGCCGGATCGACAAACAAACCCGTCAGCCAATGCCCGTCCGCCACCGGTCGCAAACACAGAGCACCAATGATCTCCTCGCGCCTGGCCACCCACAGTTGAGCGTCGCGGACCGCTTTCATCGACGATTGGTGAGCGCGATAAAACTTGTTCATCAAGGGCCACAAAGGCTCGGCGAGCAAGGTGTATTGGGTGTTGGGCATGGTCTTCGACTGTCAGTGCGCAAAGCGGGCGATTATAAAAGAACGCGCGCGCAGCGATAGGTGTATACCTGATCTCACATCCCGTATGAGTGGAGTACGTATCATGGCCAAAGGCATGGATTCAAAAAAAGCGGCAAAGAAGAAACCGGCGAAAACTGCCGATGAAAAGCGCGCGGACAAGAAGGCCAAGAAGGTGGATGTGTTCGGTCATTGATCCCGCGTACTGGTGAAATGAGTAGATCATTCCGGATGAGTCCGGAATGATCGGGTCAACGGTTTTATGACTTTGCGGTTATGGAACGTATCTCAGACGAATCTCGTCTATTTTTGAACTGCCATTCGAATGCCCCTGTGCATAACCCAATTGGAAATACAGTGCCATAGGCGAGGCGGGGGAAGTGTTTTTTGAAGGGAAGGTTATGGAATGAGTTCTCCATGTGCTTGACGCTGGGATAGTTGCGTTGTGAATGACAACGCCATCTCGGGTGACGTACAGCGAAGTGGCAACAGGGTATTGGTATTTGAAGCTCAACTCGTAAACTTCACCAATTTCGATGTCGTCGTAGCTTTTAGTGAATATCAAATAGTTATAACCATTGGTCGATTGAACAAAGTACTCACCCTGCTCCAGTACGATTTGAGACGGATAGGAAGCGTTTGGAACCCAGCCATCCCAATTGAATCTGTCGAAAGTTGTTAGTTTGTCCAACCCCGTCCTGACTGTATAAACCCTGGCCTGACACTCCACCGCATCACTCACCGTAGCCTCTTTAAACAACCCCACCTTCAAAACAATCGACAGCTTCGAATCCGCCTTGCATTCACGCAGCCACTGCACCTCGGTCGTATAACTCAGTCCCGACGTCTGGTCATGTGCCGCCCCCACCAGTTGAACACGGGGGCGAGAAGTATTGTCTGCCCTGGCTTCCACATAACTCAGCCACACCGGCAAACCAAACCGCTGGAACGGCCACTTGTCACACAACACTTTTGTAGCGTCCTGAAGTCTGCCTATGTCGAGGAAGCCCTCACTGAAACCCTCGAACAATGGCGTCGGCATGCTCTGTTGCTGCAGCGTGCCAATGTTCAACGCCAATGTTTTTGATGGAGACTCCTGACCCAGGCGAATGACTTTGTAACTCAGGTTCACCACTTGACCCAGGTTGGCACCGGTAATAAGGGCGGCAACTTTGAAATCAACAAACTTCTGTGTACCCACAAATTGCCGGTCGGGAATCGATGAACCTTCCCCCGGCCGGCCGTCGACTGTTAGTTCAATCGCATCGCCTGCCTGAAGTTCCGGTGTCTGCACACGGACGGTAAACCCATCCTGATAACGATTCGGATCAAGTACAGCATTCGGTGCCTCAAGTACGCTCGGCTCCAAAAGCGTTGGCAGTGGGCTGCCAATGCGAACCTCACGCTCCTGTGAGTACACGAGTTTCCCGTTACGCATCAGGTTGTAGAGCATCCGCACGGTATGCCCCTGGTTCAAATCAATGAACCTGCGCTCCAGCGGAATACGGATTGGGCGTGCAGCCGAGCCGGTACTCAGCGTGAATTTGCCCTCGGTACTGCCCGCCTTGCTGAACCCGAAAAAGTGCCAAGTGCCTTCATCCCTGTTGGTGGTCAGAATCAGCGGGATTTGATAAATCGCTTCACGCTCCGGCGGGTCCGGATCGAACACATCCTCCTCGGTAGCACCCTCCAGAATGGGGGCCGGCAACTCTTTTTTCGGTTCTCCAACAGTCAACAGCAAGTGCTCGGACTCTTGAACCGAGTCGGTATGCACTTCATACAACACGGTGATCTGCAATCCATCGAAACGCGCGAGGGTATCCGTCAGAAGATCCCGAGTAATGGGCTGGCCTTCGGGAACATTGCCCACCAGCCGGGCATCTTCATACAATTCGGTCCCACCCCCTGGACGAACACCAATGATGTAAAGGATGAGCAAGTCGTTGGGGGAACGCCCCGGATAATCAGGGATGCTGGCGGTCGCTTTAGGCAAGTTGGGCGGCAGATAGGTGCCGTTGGCTTTGTCGATGCTCGGTGCCAGCAGCGGATTAAGTTCGCCAAATACTCGTACATAGGCATTCTTCGAGAACAGAAGCTTGCCGTCGGTAGTGACCTGATATGAAACAACCGCTTGGCCTCGGGCAATGGCTTTGACGTTGGCATGCAACACCGAGAACGAATAGGTGCGACCCGGTTCATCGACGGTAAAGTTGAAGGGCTGCTCGATTGGACGATTATCGACAGTCTTTCCCGCCCATTTCAGGGCGACCTTACTTCCTCGTTTGTAATTCGTCCGGTTGGTTTGCACCTCGACGGTCACAGGTTTTCCATTCAGTTTTTTGAGATCGATTTCGCCAGTCTCGAAATCGGCCTCAACGACATAGGGCTCAACCAGTTTGGAGTCGTCCAGATCGACGTCGACAAACGAGGGCGTGGACCAGCGGCCATTGTCGTCGGGGAAGTTGCCCGCTTCATCTACCGGCTGGAACATGACCGGCAATTGAATGTAGCTGCCCGCCGTTTCAATTACAGTCCGGCTGATGAAGATTTTGATGGGATTGCTATCAGGGGCTTCTGCCTCCGCTTTCGAGACCTTATGCAGAACAATTTCACCGCCCCATTTAAGCGTAATGGCATCGTTCACCCGCATATACGGATAGGCCGGAATAGTCACCCAAGTGCCTGATTTGGCACGCTCGGCATCAATTCCTCGTTCCAGCACATCCGCCTCGAGGATCTGATGGAGCTCTGAATGGCCGATGGTCCCAGGGTCTTTGTCTGTGCCACCGGGCTGGGTAAGCAGTACCAGAATGCGCAGTTTCGGCGAGTCATCAGTACCGCCGCTGACTCGGGTAATACGGTAGTAAACGTTGTCATACCAGCGTGTGACGAGCTGCGATCGAGGAATGGTGAAGTAAAGCCTTTTGTCCTTGTCGGCCGGCTTGATCAGTCTGTACGCATCGGCACGGTCTGCGGAAGTGAAAAAAACTTCGATGAAATCCCCTTCTTCCATTTGCAGATAAGGATCGACTGCACAGAGCACATCGTTTTCAACTTGCCTGCGGCCCAACGCACCATTGCCGTCGACGATGGGCGTTTTCCAATCAGGAAGTACCAACGGTGACAGCGCTAAAGTGCTTATTTCAAGTGGGGTAGCGATGTAATGGGTCATGGTAACGCTCCATGTCGAAGTACGGCGATTTAGAAAGGGGAGTGTTGAAGCTCCGAACTTAAATAAAGCGCTCAGACAGGTTGTGTTAGCTACTGTCAGAAATTACAGTGACGACGAACGGTCGCCGCGATGGCTTAAGCTGATAACTCAATAATCTGCAAGATTTCCCTGCGCCATTGCACAGAAGGGGATTGGTTCCCGATCTGAGCAACGCCATGCCCCATTACTTCGATACCGCCCACCGAGAAGAAATCGAAACCCTGCGCCAGCGCCTGACCGCTCGCACCGAGTGGCCGACCTGGTTGTTGCTGGTCGGCGTGTACGCGGGTTGGTTCAGTATTGTTTTGGGGAGCCATCGGCTGGGGCTCTGGTGGAGCACGGTGTTGCTGATTCCGCTGGTGGTGCTCTGGTTGTCGGTGCAGCACGAATTGCTTCACGGTCATCCCACCCGCTGGACATTCCTGAACAAGATCCTCGGCTACGCGCCGTTCGCCGTCTGGTATCCCTACACCCTCTATCGCGACAGCCATTTGCTGCATCACCGCGACGAAGACCTGACCCTCCCGGGTCGCGATCCGGAAAGCCGTTACCTGAGCGCCGAGCAGTGGCAGGGCAGTTCACTGTTCGAACAGAGTCTGCACTGGCTGAACAAAACTGTGCTCGGACGCTTCGCCCTCGGTGCACCGCTGGCCTTGCTGGCGCTGGCCCGGGAAGAACTGCAGCGTCTAAAAGCAGGTGAGCGGCAGGCCTGGTTGATGTGGTTGACCCACGGCACGTTGACCCTGCTGATGTTGCTGTTTATCGCCCGCTATAGCGTGTTGCCGGTGTGGCATTACCTGTTGCTGATCAGCGTTCCGGCGCTATCGATTGCCATGATTCGCTCCTACTATGAACACCGTCCCCACGCCGAGCCCGAGCAAAGGACAGTCATCAATGAAGCCGCCTGGCCGTGGCGCTGGCTGTTCCTCAACCTCAATCTGCATTTGGTACATCACGACTTGCCCGGGCTGCCCTGGTACGACTTGCCCCGCGCCTACCACGCGCGTCGCGAGCAATGGCTGACGCGTAGCGGCGGGTTTCTGGTGCAGGGTTATGGCCAGTTGTGGCGGGAGAATGGAGTGAAAGCCATCGACAGCCCTCGGCATCCGTTTCACTGATTTTTTATGATCGACACCTAACCCCTGTGGGAGCGAGCTTGCTCGCGATAGCGGTGTGTCAGGCAACTTCAATGTTGAAGGTAATGGCCCCATCGCGAGCAAGCTCGCTCCTACAGGGGAACTTCGTTGTATTGGAAGATTTCGATGACACAACACCTCACTGAATTACTGATGTACGTCGCCCCCGAACCCATCCGCCAGGCCAACGAGCGCTGGCTGGCGCAGATTCTTGAGCGACTGGGCACCACTCGACTCAACGCCGAAGGCCTGTCGTTGCCCGAACTCTGGCTCTCGCCGGATCTGCTGCTGACCCAAACCTGCGGCTACCCGCTGATGACCGCGTTGCGCGGTCGGGTCCGGGTCATCGGTCGTCCTCGTTATGAACTGCCGGACGCCAACGGTGGCAACCATTGCAGCCTGTTGCTGAGTCGCGCCGATGATCCACGGCGCAGCCTGCCGGCCTTTCGCGACAGTCGCGGGGTGATCAATGGCGAAGATTCCAACAGCGGCATGAACCTGTTGCGTCACCGACTGGCGCCGTTGCATCGAGACGGGCAGTTCTTCGCCAGTGTCGGTATCAGCGGCAGCCACCGCGAAAGCCTGCGCGGGTTGCGTGAAGGGACAGCGGACCTGGCGGCCATCGACAGCGTCACCTTCGCCTATCTGGCGCGGCACGCCGAAGAAGAAGTGGCCGGCCTGCGGGTCATTGCGCGAAGTGCGTTCAGTCCGACCTTGCCGTATATCACCGCCGCGACTGTTACCGATGAGCAGGCCGAGGAGTTGCGGCAGGTGATGAACAAGACGTTGCAGGCGTTGCCCGACGTCGCTGAAGTCCTCGGCCTGCACGAGGTTCTGCCGGCCAGCGAAAGCGACTATCAAATCGTTCTCGACTATCAGCAAGAGGCCGAAGCTTTAGGGTTCGGACGATTACGCTGAAATTCCTTAATGGAATATAAAAATGCTTTTTAAGTATTATTAATGAATAAGGCTCCTTGCTAGGATCGCGTCACCGGATCACCGGACATTCAGCGACCCCTAACCCTTGGAGCCTCTATGTCCGGCACCGACCTTTCCCATCGCAACGACGTGGGCGGCTTGTTCCGCGCGCATTACCCCTGGCTGTGCACACGGTTGCGTCGGCATCTGGGTTCCAGTTCCAGCGTCGAAGACATCGCTGCCGAAACCTTTTTACAGGTACTCGAATCGCCGGGGCTGACCCCGATCCGCGAGCCTCGCGCCTTGCTCACCACCATTGCCCAGCGGTTGATCTATCAGCTCTGGCGCCGCCGTGACCTGGAACGCCAACACCTCGATCAGTTGCAACGCCTCGATCAGCAGCAAGCGATCTCGCCCGAAGAACGGGTGCAATTGACCCAGGTGTTGCATGGCCTGGCTCGCACGCTCGAACGCTTGCCGGGCAAGGTTCGGGCAACCTTTTTGTTGTCACGAATCGACGGTCTGACCTACCCGCAAATCGCCGCCGAGCTGGGCATTTCCCAACGTTCGGTCAGCGTTTACATGACCCGCACCCAAGCCCTGTGCGCCCGGCACAGCGCCAACCAACCCTTGAATTCCCTGACCCAGAGGTCCGCATGAGATCGATCAAAACCCTGCTCGGCAGTTCGCTGCTGGCTCTGAGCCTTGTGGCAACCCACGTTCCCGCGACAGAAAAAAACGCGCCGATTCACTTCGGTGACATCACCTGGGAAAGTGGCAGCCTCATCACCGAAATCCTGCGCTTGATTGTCGAGAAAGGTTACGGCTACCCGACTGATACCCTCCCGGGCAGCACCGTCAGCCTCGAAGCGGCGTTGGCCAAAAACGATATTCAAGTGATCGGCGAAGAGTGGGCCGGGCGCAGTCCAGCGTGGGTCAAAGCCGCCTCGGAAGGCAAAGTGTTTGGGCTGGGTGACACGGTCAAAGGCGCCACCGAAGGCTGGTGGGTGCCGGAATACGTGATCAAGGGCGACCCCGAACGGGGCATCAAACCCCTGGCCCCGGAGCTGAAATCCGTCGCCGACCTGGCACGCTACAAGGACGTGTTCCGCGACCCGGAAGACCCGAGCCGTGGACGCTTCCTCAACAGCCCGACCGGCTGGACCTCGGAGATCGTCAACAGTCAAAAACTCAAGGCCTATGACCTGACCGACAGCTTCGTCAACTTCCGCACGGGGTCTGGCGCCGCGCTGGATGCCGAGGTGGCTTCGTCGATCCGTCGTGGCAAACCGGTGTTGTTCTACTACTGGTCGCCGACGCCGCTGTTGGGGCGTTTCAAACTGGTGAAACTCGACGAGCCGGCCTTCGATGCCGAAGCCTGGAAGACCCTGGCCGACGCCAACAACCCGAATCCAAAAGGCACGCGTTCGATGCCGGCAAACCTGGCGATCGGCGTGTCCGCGCCGTTCAAGGCGCAGTACCCGGACCTGGTGGCGTTCTTCGAAAAGGTCGACCTGCCGATCGATCTGCTGAACCAGACGCTCGGCCAGATGAGCGAAAAGCGCCTGCAACCGCGTCAGGTGGCCGAAGCGTTTTTGCGTGATCAGCCGCAGATCTGGAAGGGCTGGGTGCCCGGTGAAGTGGCCACTAAGGTGAGTGCGAGTTTGTAAATTTGTAGTGCCTGTCTTGAGACTTACACCAACTCCGCGGCCAACGCAGTTTTCACCGCCGGCCGCTGACCAACCCGCGAGAAATGACTCATACCGAAGCTGAACCGATTTTGTCCTCAATACTGGCCGACTAGTGGCCTTGCTTACTTCCCTCGCCTGTCTATGCTGACTCCTGACTAACTATGTCGACCGCCATGTGAAGGCCGTCATACACGTTAAAAGTGTGCGCAACCCAAGGCACCGACTCTGAACAACACGGAGCTGTCCGGTCAATGGAATGTCTTATCAGATCGTTAGGGCTGGCCCGATTCCGGGCTATCAAGAGAAGGATGTCTTGATAAGAGCGTTGCTGCATGGACTCTCCGATTAAACATCATTGATCACCTGACCAAGTCCTTCCTGTGGAGGGATGCGTGTGCCTGTTCCTTGGAACGTAGTGGTGGAGCTGTTGAAAGACCAAAGAACTTTCATCAAACAAAAGACCGCGCTGAAGGTGATACGACCATGTTTAACCGACGTCACAAGACTGACCTGCTGGAAATCGAACGATTCAGTTGCGCGCTGACCGAGGCTAACGCGAAGTTGGCCGCAGTCAGCCGCTCGATGGCAATGATTGAGTTCACCCCTGAGGGGATCGTGCTTGATGCCAACGACAACTTTTGCAGTGCCATGGGATACAGCGCCGAAGAAGTGCGCGGTAAGCATCACCGGATCTTTTGCGAAGAAGCGTTTTATCGAAGCGAAGCCTACGCCAAGTTGTGGCGTGACCTGGCCCGTGGCGAACCGGTGAGCGGGACCTTTTTACGCTTGAACAGGAGCGGCAAGGAGATCTGGCTCGAAGCCAGCTATATGCCGGTGTTCGGCGCTGATCGTCAGGTCCGGAGTGTGATCAAAGTCGCCACTGACATCTCAGCCAGGACCTACAAGGAGCACGAAAACGAAAGCATGCTCGCGGCGATCGGTCGTTCCATGGCTGTGATCGAATTCACCCCGGATGGCAAGGTCATCACGGCCAACGACAACTTCTTGAAGACGATGCATTACTCGCTCAACGAAGTGGTTGGCCAGCACCACAGCCTGTTTTGTCATCGTGCCGAAGCCGAATCGCAGGCCTACAAAGCGTTCTGGGCCTCGCTCAATCGCGGCGAATATCACTCGCACCGTTTCGAGCGCAAAGATAAGCACGGTCATACGGTTTTCCTGGAGGCCTCCTACAACCCGCTGTTCGACACCAAGGGTCGATTGTACAAAGTGGTCAAGTTCGCCAGCGATATCACCGATCAGGTGACCACCCTGCAAACCGCTGCGGAGTCGGCCCACAGCACCTCGGTTCAAAACGACGTCTGTGCGCAGAAAGGCTCTCAGGTGGTGCAGCAAACGGTGCAGACCATCCAGGACATTTCCAAAGACTTGAACGAAGCGGCGCTGAGCATTGATGCCGTCAGCAAACAGTCCGACATCATCGGCACCATCGTTCAGACCATTCGCGGCATTGCCGATCAGACCAACCTGTTGGCGCTCAACGCCGCGATCGAAGCGGCCCGGGCCGGGGAGCACGGGCGCGGGTTCGCGGTAGTCGCCGATGAAGTTCGCAGCCTTGCGGCACGAACGAGCCAGGCAACGGTGGAGATCGTTGAAGTGGTGCGCAAGAACCACGATTTGTCATTGAGTGCGGTGTCGAGCATGCAGTCCAGTTTGAGTCGAACCGGGCTTGGGGTGGAACTGGCGAATGAGGCGGGAGCGGTGATTCTGGAGATTCAACAAGGGTCGCGGCATGTGATGGATGCGATCAGTCAGTTCAACTCGACCTTGCAGATAAGTTGATAGCGGCACATTGAAAAGGGTCCCCCGAAGGGTCATGCCGATCAGTTAAGGATTTGAGCACCGCTATCCTTGTGGGAGCGAGCTTGCTCGCGATGGCGGTCTGACATTCAACACATACGTTGTCTGCCAGTCCGCTATCGCGAGCAAGCTCGCTCCCACAGGTTCTGCGCCTTAACTGACTGGCATTACCCTCGAAGGGACCCTTTTTTATTGATTCCCGCGCCGTTAAAGCGAAGCGAGAAACGTGTCGACCACCTGGCTGCTGCCTGTTTCGCTGCTGCTGTTTTCTTTCTCGGCTTGCGCCAGTTTGATTTTGTCTTGCATGCGCTCGGCAATCTCTTTACCGATCGCCAGTTGTTTTTCCGGCGGCATGGCTTTTACTTCTTCTTCCGTCATCCCCATCTCTTCCAGGATGCTGTCGCGCAACCGCTGTTCCGGCGTTTTGCTCATGTACTCCTTGAAGGCGTCCGTGGCGGTTTCAACATCGGCCGGTAGTTGGGCGGATGAGGCTTGCAGTCCCACGCGGGTTTTGGCGAACGCCTCATCGACGTTATCGCTGATCCGGGTCGCTTCGCTGACCTGTTGCGTGGCGATTTGGGTGGCGGAGTCCTGGACCTGCTTTGTGACCTGCGCGGTCTGCGCCTGCACATTGTTTTGCAGGGCTTGGGTCATGGCGGCTTGCAGGCCGCCCTGAAGTCCGGCGGCGGCGTCCGTGATCGGTTCGTCGCCGGGCCGCTTGGGGAGGGGGGCCACCAGGTTTTGTTTTGCACTGACCAACATGATGAATAGACCTTGTAGGTATTTGCGGTGCAGTGCTTTCAGCAAATAGTGTGCCTAATGAAAAATACCAACAAAATCAATTGGTTGTGGTTATTCAGCCCGGCGGGTAACCGAAAGGTTGCGGTCAACCTTTGCCGCCGGACGGCAGAGGTCGACCGCAGGGGCATCAGCGATGGGCGATGTTTTCCAGTGCCAGGTTTCGGGTTTTCGGGCCGAACCAGCCGATGGTGATCATCACGATCAACATGCTGCTGACAATGAACGCCAGCACACCCGGCGTGCCGAAGTGTTCGAGGAAAATCCCGATCAGCAAACTGCTGAACACCGTCGACAATCGACTGAACGAATAACAGAATCCCACCGCGCTCGCCAACACCACCCAACGCCAGCCGGACACACCGAATGGCGCTTGCGGCACTAGCCACCACGACATCAACGCCACCGACAGAAACTGTACGAAAAACGCGAAGGCAAATGCCGAGCTGCGCATTCGCTTTGGCACCAGTTCCGAGAGGTCGGCGTCGATGGTCACCAGTTCGATACGCAGTCCGATACCCACCAGAAGGCGCATGCAGATGATGCCGATGGCTGAACTCTGAACGCCCATCGCCACCGTCGCGACGGTGTACCAGATCAATGCGAAGGTGAAGATCGCGCGTCGACCGAAGCGGTCGGCCAACGGGCTCAACAGACTCGCGCCAAGGAACAACCCGAGAAACGTCGCCGAGGCGAAGGCGGCCTGATCGGAAAAGCCGAACACGCCTTGGTTGCCGGTGGCGAAGATGCCGTCGCGAATCAGGCCGGGGCTGATGTTTACATTTTAGCGATTTGTAGCGCGGGAGCCGCTCAAGGCAGCCCGTTACAGCCGTGTTTGAGGAATCCCGGGCGTTGTGCCAACCGTTGGAAATACTCGTCGATGGCCGGGTAGTCGGGACGCTCCATCGGTGTCATCAGCCAGCGGTTAATCGACAGTCCGATGACGATGTCCGCCAGCGTGAAGTGTGGCCCGGCGACATACGCTTTGGTGGCCGCGAGCTGATGTTCGAGGATGCCCATTTTCTGATTCCAGCCGTGTACACCGGCGGCAATGTGATGCGGGTCCTGGAACTCCGGATCTTTGCGTACCAACGCCGTGAACGCATAGCTCCAGGAGGCATTGAGTTCAGTCGCTTGCCAATCCATCCACTGTTCCACCCTAGCGCGGGCAGCCGGTTCGTGGGGTAGCAGATCGGTGTTGTGGTGTTTGCCTGCCAGATAGCGGCAGATGGTGTTGGACTCCCACAGCACGCCGGCCTCATCGATGATCACCGGCACCAGTGCGTTGGGGTTGAGCCTGAGAAACTCCGGCGTGTGAGTCGACGCATAACCGCCGCCCCAGTCTTCACGTTCGTAGGCAACACCCAGTTCCTCACAGGTCCACAGGACTTTTCTGACGTTGATGGACGAGGCTTTTCCCAGAATCTTCAGTGCATGTTCCATTGAGCTACTCCGTTAGCGATTCGACGCTTCAGGAATCTAACAGACATTCAGCGTTTTCAGACCGGATCCGGCAGCGCCGAAGTTGGCAAACCAAACGTGCGATCAAACAACCAGTTGAAGGCGAAGGTGTAGCACGGGATGAAAATGATCAGCGCCAAGTCCAGCAAGAAAGCTTGCACCAGGCTGATCTTCATCCACCAAGCGATCAACGGGATGAGGAACACTATCAAGGTTAGTTGAAAACCCACGGCATGGGCGATGCGCCGTTTAACGGTGCGGGTTCGAGAAGGCTGGCGGCTCTCCCAGCGTTCGAACAGCGTGGTGTAGATGAAATTCCAGGTCACCGCGATGGTGGTAATGATCACTGCCAACGGGCCGGTGCTGCCGGGCGAGGTGCCGGACAACAACGCCAGGCCCAGGGCCGAGAAGGTCATGCCGATGACCTCGTAAAGCGACACGTAGATCAGTTTTCGTTTAACGCCTTGCATGGGGATTTGCCTCTTTCTTGCCAACTTGAAGCCAGGAGCACTGGCGAAGGCGGCGAAAGATAGCTTCAATAGGGCTGACAGAAAAAGTCAGTAGCTTTCAGTTTTATTGATAGGACGACGGATGAATTTCAACAGCGACAGCATCGAGTTGTTCCTCGCGGTGATCGAGCGCGGCTCGTTTTCCGCTGCCGCTCGGGCGCTGGGTAAAGTGCCGTCGGCGGTGAGTATGGGCATCGCCAACCTGGAAGCCGAGCTCGGTTATCCACTGTTCGACCGCAGCCATCGCGAGCCGGTGCCGACGGCGATGGCCAGCGCATTGGTGCCGCATGCGCGACTGATTGCCGAGCAGCTCAAACAGCTGCAAGTGCATGCAATCGAGTTGTCGCTGGGGCTGGAAAGCAAGTTGTCGATCGGGGTCGTGGCGGACATCGACAAGGGCCGTGTGATGGCGGCGATCAAGGTCATCGCCGAGCGTCATCCGCTACTGGAAATCGAAATGCTCAGCGCACCGCAGGATGATGTGCTGGCGATGCTCCACAGCGGCCGGGTCAGCGTTTGCCTGGCGTTCGCCGGGCTGAGCGTGAACGTGCTGGAGCGGTTTCAGTTCGTTGGCACCGAACGGATGATCGCCACGTTGGCGGCGAATAATCCGCTGTTTCAGGGCAAGGATTTGTATCTCGAAGATTTGGTCCACGTACGGCAAATCATCGTTGCCAGCCGCGACCTGCCGATCAGCGAAACCCGGCCGCTGGTGGCCGAGTCTTATTGGCGTACCGACACCTTGGCCATGGCGCTGGAAATGGTCGAGGCCGGATTGGGCTGGGGCAATTTTCCGCTGTCGGTAGTCCAGCCGTTGCTGGAGGCCGGAAGGCTCAAGCGTTTGAGCTTTCGCAACATCGAGAACGGGTTGGTGCTGCCGGTGCATGCGGTCTGGCTCAAGAGCCAGCCGTTGCAGAAAGGGGCGTTGGCGTTTGTGGAGTTGATGGGGCGCTGAGCGGTGATCCTCTGTGGGAGCGAGCCTGCTCGCGAAAGCGGAGGGTCATTCACCTATGATGTCGAATGACACACCGCTTTCGCGAGCAGGCTCGCTCCCACACGGGTCAGGTACTCTCGCGCACCTTCAACTCAAACCCCATGTCCTGCACCGGTTTGGCCACCGTGTTGCCAGCCATCAACGTCAACATCTGCTCCGCTGCGCGCCGGCCGATGGCTTCTCGCGGGGTGCTGATACTGCTCAGGCGCGGGACCATGTGGGCCGAGGCCGGCAGGTCGTTGAAGCCTAGGATCGCCACTTGTTCGGGGATTTTGATCCCGCAGCGCATGGCTTCGAGCAGTGCGCCCTGGGCCAGGTCGTCGTTGCCGAAGAAGATCGCATCGACATCGGGATGACTGGCGAGCAGTTGCAGGAACAGTTCGCCACCGAGACCGACGGAGGAAGAGCGAGGTGTCAGCACTTCCAGGTCCGGGTCATACAAACCGGCCTTTTGCAGGGCTTTGCGGAAGCCTTCGCCGCGCAGCAACGTGCGTTGATCCAGTTGCGCGCCGATGTAGGCCAGACGCTTACGACCGCGTGACAGCAAATGCCCGGCCGCTGTCTCGCCGGCAGCGAGTTGCGAAAAGCCCACGCAATTGAGCCCGGCGGCGCTGTCCAGTTCCATCATGTACACGCACGGAATGTTGCTCGCCTCGATCATCCGGCGCGAACTTTCGGTGCGGTCGAAACCGGTCAGCAGCAAACCGCGAGGCTGATACGCCATGTAGTTGCGCAGCAGGTTTTCTTCTTCATCACGTGAGTAATGAAAGTTCCCGATCAGCACTTCGAAGCCTTTTGGGCGCAAAACCTGATGAATGGCTTCCAGCGTGTCGATGAACAATAAGTTGGACAGCGACGGCACCAAAACCACCACCGAATGGCTCTGGGCCGAGGCTAGCGCGCGGGCGGCAGGGTTGACCACGTAGTTGAGTTCAAGCGCCGCTTTCTGCACCTTTTCCACCAGCTCGGTGGCCACCGTGCTGACCCCGCGCAGGGCGCGAGAGGCGGTGATCGGGCTGACACCGGCCAGGCGTGCGACTTCGTTCAAAGTGGGGCGGCCAGTGGTGCGCGTATTTTTATCGTTTTTAGGGGAGATCATCGGACGGCTTGCCAAACAAAATTCGAGGCACTAAGGTAGCGCTGTCTCGATGCAGCTGCAAATGCGTGAGCAGGGTTTGCCTGAACCTCGCTTTTTGGCCTTGGGTCCGAACATGCTGCAACCCACAAAAATGACAAGAAGGCGTCGGCAACTTCTGCTTTTGTTCTAGTGTCATAACTGGCAAAGGTAGCGCTGTCTGCGCGCTGAGGTGTTACATGAATCATCCCATCACCGCCCTGGTCATCATGGGCGTTGCCGGTTGCGGCAAGACTTGCGTCAGCGAGGCCTTGTGCCAACTAAGCGGCGCGACCGCCATTGAAGGCGACACTTTCCACCCTGCCGCCAATATCGAAAAGATGAGCGCAGGTATCCCCCTGAACGACGACGACCGTGCCGGCTGGCTCGATAGCCTGTGCGATGAATTGCGCCGCATCGACGCCAAGGGCGAACGCCCGGTGCTGACCTGCTCGGCCCTCAAACACATTTACCGCGAACGTCTGCGCAGCGCCTTGCCGGGCCTGGGCTTCGTGTTCCTTGAGCTGACCCCTGAAGTCGCCGCTGATCGTGTTTCCCATCGGCCGGGCCACTTTATGCCGTCGACGTTGATCGACAGCCAGTTCGCCACCCTTGAATCGCCCGTTGGTGAGCCCCTGACCCTGGCTCTGGACGCTTCGAACCACAGCGTCGACCAATTGGCGAAGCAAGCTCATGACTGGTGGCAGGCTCATGGCCTGAAACACGCCGTATGAGTTTTGCCAGAAGAGATAGCGCTGTCCTGTTGGCTTGCGAATTACCCGCTTTAATAACAACAACAACCAGGAGACACCCCTAATGTTTGGCATGTCCCACGAGACGTTC
This sequence comes from Pseudomonas sp. LBUM1666, assembly GCF_059695775.1. Classification (NCBI taxonomy): domain Bacteria; kingdom Pseudomonadati; phylum Pseudomonadota; class Gammaproteobacteria; order Pseudomonadales; family Pseudomonadaceae; genus Pseudomonas; species Pseudomonas sp. LBUM1666. Next base: position 1,434,900 of record NZ_CP166789.1, read on the forward strand.
CTGCTGCTCGATGCAGTGGTCACGGTGATCGGGCTTATCGTCCTGATCACCAAGTTCAAGTTCCACCCGTTCATTGCCCTGATCATTGCAGCAGCCTTTCTCGGGCTGACCTCCGGCATGCCGATCGGCACCGTCATCAAGGCGTTCCAGGATGGCTTCGGCGGGGTGCTCGGTTTCGTCGGGATCATCCTCGCGCTGGGCACGATGCTCGGCAAAATGATGGCCGAATCGGGCGGGGCGGATCAGATTGCCCAGACCCTGATTCGCGCGTTCGGCAAGGACAAGGTGCAGTGGGCGATGATGTTCGCGGCCTTCCTGGTCGGCATTCCGCTGTTCTTCGAAATCGGCTTCGTGCTGTTGATCCCGCTGGTGTTTATCGTCGCCCGGCGCACCGGTGTGTCGATCATCAAGATCGGTATCCCGCTGCTGGCTGGTTTGTCCGCGGTCCACGGTCTGGTGCCACCGCACCCGGGCCCGTTGCTGGCCATCGGCGTGTTCGGTGCCGACATCGGAAAAACCATTCTGTACGGCCTGATCGTTGCGCTGCCGACCGCCATTATTGCCGGTCCGATCTTCGGTACGTTCATTGCCAAGTACATTCCGGGCCATGCCAATCAGGAACTGGTGGATCAACTGGCTCGCGAGCCTCAGGCCGCCACGTTGCCGAGCTTCGGCATCACCCTGGTCACCGTGTTGCTGCCGGTGTTCCTGATGTTGCTCAAGACGTTTGCCGACGTGGTACTGCCGGAAGGCAATTTCGCGCGCTCGTTCATGGACCTGATCGGTCACCCGATCTCCGCGCTGCTGCTGGCGTTGCTGCTGTCGCTGTACACCTTTGGCTACAAGCAGGGCATGGGCTCGAACACGATTCTGAAATTGCTCGACGCCAGCCTGGCGCCGACCGCCGCGATCATTCTGATCATCGGTGCCGGTGGTGGCTTCAAGCAGATGCTGGTGACCAGCGGTGTGGGTGACGTGATCGGCCACATGGCGGTGAACGCGCAGATTTCGCCGATCCTGCTGGCCTGGCTGGTCGCAGCGGTAATTCGCGTGGCCACCGGTTCGGCCACCGTGGCGACCATTACCGGCGCGGGCATCGTAGTACCGGTGGTGGGGATGATTCCAGGTGTGAACCGTGAGCTGCTGGTGCTGGCCACCGGCGCCGGTTCGCTGGTGCTGTCGCACGTCAACGACGCCGGTTTCTGGCTGGTGAAGCAATACTTCAACATGACCGTGGCAGAAACCTTCAAGACCTGGACGGCGATGGAAACCATCCTGTCCGTGGTGGCGCTGATCTTTATCTTGCTGCTGTCGCTGGTCGTCTAAGTAACACCGCAAAACAAATGTGGGAGCGAGCTTGCTCGCGATGGCGGACTAACATTCAACATCTTCGCTGAATGTCAGGTCCTCATCGCGAGCAAGCTCGCTCCCACAGTGTTATGTGTCAGGCGTTGGTTTTCTGAACCAACCCATCCGCCCGGAACATCCCGCGAATCCCGCGTATGGCCTGACGAATCCGGTCCTGGTTTTCGATCAGCGCGAAGCGCACGTGATCATCCCCATACTCACCAAACCCCACGCCCGGCGAGACGCAAACCTTGGCCTCGGCCAGCAGTTTTTTAGCGAACTCCAGCGAGCCCAAATGCGCATACGCCTCGGGAATCTTCGCCCAGACATACATCGACGCTTTCGGATTCTCGACCATCCAGCCCAGTTCATGCAGGCCTTTGACCAGCACGTTGCGACGCTGACGATACTGCTCGGCGATGTCTTTGACGCACTGCTGATCACCTTCCAGCGCCGCAATGGCCGCGACTTGCAGCGGGGTGAACGTGCCGTAGTCGTGATAACTCTTGATTCGCGCCAGGGCATTGACCAGTTCAGCGTTGCCGACCATGAAACCGATGCGCCAGCCCGCCATGTTGTAGCTCTTGGACAGGGTGAAAAACTCCACCGCAATGTCCTTGGCGCCCGGCACTTGCATGATCGACGGGGCTTTCCAGCCGTCGTAGACGATGTCGGCGTAGGCCAGGTCGTGCACCACCAACACATCGTATTGCTTGGCGAGGGCGATCACTCGCTCGAAGAAATCCAGCTCCACGCATTGAGCAGTGGGATTCGACGGGAAGCCGAGGATCATCATTTTCGGTTTCGGAATCGAACCACGAATGGCGCTTTCCAGTTCGGCGAAGAAGTCCACGCCCGGAATCAACGGCACCGAACGCACCTGAGCGCCGGCAATCACCGCGCCGTAGATGTGAATCGGGTAGCTCGGGTTCGGCACCAGAACGGTGTCGCCCTGGTCGAGGGTGGCCAGCATCAAATGCGCCAGGCCTTCCTTGGAACCGATGGTGACAATGGCTTCGCTTTCCGGGTCGATGTCGACCTCGTAGCGATCCTTGTACCAATTGGAAATCGCCCGACGCAGACGCGGAATGCCCTTGGACGTCGAATAACCGTGGGTGTCTTCGCGCTGGGCGACGGTGACGAGTTTTTCGACGATGTGCGGCGGTGTCGGGCCGTCGGGGTTGCCCATGCTGAAGTCGATGATGTCTTCGCCACGACGACGGGCGGCCATCTTCAGCTCGGCAGTGATGTTGAATACGTAAGGGGGGAGTCGATCTATGCGCGCAAAGCGGCGCGGCGAACCTGGGTTAGCCATTGTTGCCTCGGATAACGTGAGCGCCCGGAACCGTCCGAGCGACGCTGGTCACTGCGGTGACCTGTGGCGGAATGTAAGGGCTGATGTGGCAAACTGTCCAGCGACTATGTAAACAAATTTGTCCGAAGGAAATCGGTTGATGGAATTTACCAGTGGCTTCTTGCTGAGCCTTTCGCTGTGCCTGGACATCGGCGTGGCCAACATCGCGATGATCACATTGGCGATGCAACGTGGCTATTTTCAAGGCTTCGCGCTGGGTTTGGGGACCTGTGTCGGCGACCTGATCTACGCCGTACTGGCCTTGGCCGGGATGACCGTTTTGCTGCAATACGAATCCGTGCGCTGGGTGCTGTGGATCGGCGGTTCGGCGCTGTTGTTGTACTTCGCAGCGAAGATGATCTACTCGGCGATCCACCATGAAGCGGTGCTGGCGCAGACCGCAGAGGTGGGGCAGAACTCTCACCGGAAGGAGTTTTTCCGCGGGATCTTCCTCGCCATGTCGTCTCCCAGCGCCATTCTCTGGTTCGCAGCGGTGGGTGGCACATTAATCGCTCGTTCCGGCGGCGGTGACGCCCTCAGCTCGGCGCTGTTTCTCGGCGGGTTTCTCTGCGCCGGGGTGCTCTGGTGCGTCGCTTTGTGCTTCGCAGCGAGTCACGGCGGCAAGTTGCTGGGCGACAAACTGCTGCGTTACTCCTACATGGCATCGGCGGCGATCTTCTGCTATTTCGCGGTCTACGTGATCCTATCGGGGTATAACGAGTTCGTCGGCGCAGGTGCCGTCGAGCAGTTGCACACACTGTAACTGGGCGAATCGGGTTTGGCTTCTATACTCCCAGCCGAACCCACTTTTTTGTTCCAGGAGTTGAGTCATGGATGAGCAAACAGGCGTCGAAATCGCCAAGCCACGCTTCGAGCACGGGCACTTCCTGCTCATTGCAGGACTTGGCGGACGATTTACCACGGATACGACCAGCGGCATCCCCGCACTCTGGGAGAAATTCATTCCCGAGATTGGCAAAATTCCTGGTCAAAAAAACGAAGTGACCTACGGCATCTGTTGCAATCCGGATGGCAAGGGCGGCTTCGAGTACATCGCCGGCGTTGAAATCGACAAACTCGACGACCTGCCGGATAAATACCGTTGGGTCGAGGTCCAGCCTCAGCACTACGCCGTGTTCGAGCACAAGGGCTCTCTCGATCAGTTGCCGCAGACGTTTCAGTACATCTGGAAAACCTGGCTGCCGCAGTCCGGGTATCAGGCGGCGGACGCGCCGGAATTCGAACGCTACAGCGAAGATTTCAACCCGAAGCTCAACACCGGCGTGCTGGAAATCTGGCTGCCGCTCAAGCCTTGATTACCGCGGGAGGCGGACGAGTCGTCCGCCTCCATCTCGTTACTTGCCGTGCTTCATCCGTCGCGCCCGCAACAGGTCAATCGTCAGCGTGATAAAGCCAAACGAGCTGATGCCCAACAACATAAGAAGTCCGATCTGAACGCTGCTCATGGTGAGTTCCCCCTATTGATGGCCAGAGACAGGACACATCAATAATCCGCACCGACGAGCAATGACAGCGCCTATACGAAGGCTTTACGGCGCCTGCGGTGATCGATATGAACACCTTATTAATTTATGATCCCCCACCTTTCCATCGCTGAATTCGAGCTGCCATGACCACCGTCATCCGCCACGTCACACCTGCTGATCTGGACCGCTGCTACGCCATCGAAACCGTTGCCTACGAAGGCGACGAAGCCGCCACCCGCGAAAAAATCGCCACGCGCATTGCCACCTGGCCCGAAGGTTTCATCGTGGCCGAAGTCGATGGCGTTGTAGCCGGTTTCATCAATTCCGGTGCGGCGTTTCAGGTAGAAATGTCGGACGAGGCGTTCAAGGAACTCATCGGCCACGACCCGGCCGGCCCGCACGTGGTCATCATGTCGGTGGTGGTGCACCCGAATTTTCAGGGGCAGGGGCTGGCGAAACGGTTGATGGGCGAATTCATCGAGCGGATGCGCGCGCTGGGCAAGACCAGCATCCATCTGATGTGCAAGGAGCGGCACATTCCGCTGTATGCCGGGTTTGGGTTTGCCTACATCAAGCCTTCAGCGTCTGATCATGGCGGGATGGCGTGGCATGAGATGGTGTTGGAGTTGTAACAAATCTACCGAACACCAAAGATCCCTGTGGGAGCGAGCTTGCTCGCGATTGCAATCTGACAGTCACATCAATGTTGTGTGTGCCATCGTCATCGCGAGCAAGCTCGGTCCCACATTGGTTAGTCGTCGTGTCAGTAGAGGCTTTCGCGCAGCCTGGCCGGCGCTTCCCGGTCATACGTCTCGGCATCGAACTGCCCCTCGTTCAAACGCTTGTGAAAGGCGCCCGCCGTCGGCAGCGCCGAGCGCTCCAGATGTTTCTCAGGGTTCCACAAGTCTGAGCGCACAATCGCTTTTGAACAGTGAAAAAAAGCTGCTTCGACCGTCACCAGCATCACCGTGCGCGCCGGTTTGCCATTCACCGCGAAGCTCTCCAGCAACCCAGGTTCGGCGCTGATCTTTGCCGTGCCGTTAACCCGCAACGTTTCGCCAATCCCGGGAATGATGAACAACAGCGACACCCGCGAATCGAGCACGACGTTACGCAGGGTGTCGATGCGGTTGTTGCCCGGCCGATCCGGGATCGCCAGGGTGCGTTCATCAATGATCCGCACGAAACCCGGCGTGTCGCCCCGCGGCGAACCGTCCAGCCCGTCAGGCCCCACCGAGCTGACGATCACCAGCGGCGAGGCGCGGACCATCGCCTGATAATCCTCGTTCAGAAAGGCGATTTGCTTGCGCACGGCGCGGTCGTGGGGCTGGCCGTAGAGGGCTTCCAGTTCTTCGATGCTGTTGAGCATGACCACCTCAGAAAATCAGACCCATGCGCCGTTCGTAACCGATCCGGCCTCTGTAGGCTTCGCCGCTGTCGACCCAGCCGAATTTTGCGTAAAGCGCGATGGCCGATGCGTTGTCCGCATCCACCGACAACTCCAGCCCCTTTATTTCCGGAAACGCCTGACGCGCCACGTCGGGCAGGGCTTGCAGACAGGCCTTGCCGTAACCTTTGCCCTGAGCCCGATGATCGACTTGCAGTGCGTGAAGGGTGGCGCTGTGTTCATCGGCCCACGCCGGCAGCACGGGCGGGCGCTTGAGCAGCAGAAAGGCCACGGGAACCTCCTCGACCAGTAGCGTAAATCCTTTGACGCCGGGGCCGGGTTTGGACAGCAAGGTGTGCAACGCACCGTGAATGTCGCCGGAGAATTTGATTTGTTCTTTGTGAACTTCAATGGCCTCGACCTGCTGGCGCTGGAGCGCGTTCAGGCTGTCGTAAGGCACGAGTCGGGCTGTCACTGGAGTGTCCTTTTTCCAACAAAATGTGTTTCGGATTCTAACGAGTTTGCGTCCATGGATTATTTTTATTTCGGCTGTCGATTTGGCTTTTCGCCAGACGACTAAGGGTGTCTTCACAACAAAAACCACGGAGAACCACCATGAACGCTACCCACGAAATCCAGACCCTGATCGACACCTATCGTCAGGCGGTCATCGCCAAGGATGTCGAGAAACTCATGCCCCTGTATGCCGAGGACATCGTCTCCTACGACGCGGTCAAGGCCCTGCAATTTCGGGGCAAGGCCGCCTACCGCGCGCATTGGCAGGAATGCATGGAAATGTGCCAGGGCGCGCACAAGTTTGATTTCGACCATATGAACATCGTGGCGGACGAGCACATCGCCTTCGCCCATTGGCTGGCCCATTGCGGCGGCACTAACGAGAAGGGCGAAACCCAGGCCTGCTGGATGCGCGTGACCGCCTGCTATCGGCGCGACGATGGGCAATGGCGCATCGTCCACGAACACTGGTCGGCCCCGTTCGACATGATGAGCGGCACGGTGCTGTTCAACCTGGAACCCTGAGTGTCAGGCCGATTCGTCGGGAATGTCGCGAAAGCGTCAATCTGCAGCCATAGTTGATCCGTTCGATTCAGGAGAGCCCCATGAAGTATTTATGCCTGGTCTACAGCAACGAGCACGAGTTGCACTCGCTGCCCGAAAGCCCGAATGACGCTGAATGCATGGCCTATGCCGAGGCGATCCAGGGCAGCGGCCGAATGGTCGCCGCCGAGGCGCTGGAATCGGTGCAGACCGCGACCACGGTGCGGATGCGCAACGGGAAAATGTCGATCACCGACGGCCCGTTCGCCGAAACCAAAGAGCAATTGGCCGGCTTTTACCTGATCGATGCCAAGGACCTCAATGAAGCCATCCAGGTCGCCGGCAACATCCCGGCGGCCCGGGTCGGTTGTGTCGAGGTGCGTCCCGTTCGCCAGTTGAATCCCGGCGCCTGATGTCGGCCGAGTCGGTACGGGCGCAGGTCGAGCAGGTTTACCGCGAAGAGTCACGGCGGATTCTGGCGACCCTGATCCGTTTGCTCGGCGATTTCGATCTTGCCGAAGAAGCCTTGCACGAGGCGTTTTTCGTCGCGGTCGAGCGCTGGCAGCGTGACGGTGTACCGGACAATCCGCGTACCTGGCTTGTGTCCACCGGGCGTTTCAAGGCCATTGATGTATTGCGTCGGCGCGCACGCTTCATCGCGTCGCAACCGATGTTGATCGCTCAACTGGAGGCGCTGGAGCAGGCCGACTGGAGTGACGAAGACGTGGAAGACGATCGCCTGCGCCTGATCTTCACCTGTTGCCACCCGGCACTCGCGGCGGACGCCCAGGTGCCGTTGACGCTGCGGGAAGTCTGCGACCTGACCACGGAAGAAATCGCCCGAGCCTTTCTGTCGGCACCAGCGACCATCGCCCAGCGCATCGTGCGTGCCAAGGCCAAAATCCGTGACGCGAAAATTCCTTATCAAGTGCCGACCCTGGCGGAATTGCCCGAGCGCCTGGACAGCGTGCTGCGGGTGATTTACCTGGTGTTCAACGAAGGCTATTCCGCGTCCATGGGCGCGGAACTGACCCGTGAGGATTTGACCCGCGAGGCGATTCGGCTCGGTCGTTTGTTGATGGAACTGCTGCCCGAACCCGAAGTGATGGGGCTGCTGGCGCTGATGCTGCTGCACGAATCCCGACGCCCGGCCAGGACGTCGGCGAGCGGAGAGTTGATCGTGCTGGATGAGCAGGACCGTTCGTTGTGGGACGCCGAGATGATTGCTGAAGGTTGCGCACTGGTGGAGCGTGCACTGACAACCCGGCGCTTCGGGCCTTACTGCCTGCAAGCGGCGATAGCGGCGTCGCATGCCGAAGCGCCCACGGCGGCGGAAACGGACTGGCTGGAGATTGTGGGTCTGTATGACGTGCTGTTGCGGGCGGCGCCTTCGCCAGTGATCGAATTGAACCGTGCGGCGGCGATCTCCAAACGGGATGGGCCGTTGGCGGGGCTGACATTGGTTGAAGGGATTCTGAATCGGGGGGATTTGCAGGATTACCACTTGGCGCACGCGGCGCGGGCGGAGTTTTGTCGGCAGCTGGGAAGGGTTGAGGAGGCGCGGGCGGCTTATGAGCGGGCGTTGGAGTTGACGCAGCAGGTGCCGGAGCGGCGGTTTATTGAGGCTCGGATTAAGGCGTTAGATCGACCCCTCACCCTAACCCTCTCCCCAGGGGGTAGAGGGGACTGAACGAGGTGTTCTTGGAGCTACATCGACCTGAAATACCAAGTTGAACTCAGGTTTTGAAAAGCATGAAGATCTGCTCCCTTTCCCCCTCTCCCCTCTGGGGAGAGGGCTGGGGTGAGGGGTGGCCCTTACAATCGCCACCACTATTCCAGCATCTTGCCTAACAACCAACTCCCCGCCGGCCCTGGCGGATGCAGCCGCGACCACAGTGCATCGACGAACACCGGTTTTGGCCAGCCGCGCACGTCCAGCTCCTGCAACGTCCCTGGCCCAAACCGCTCCACCAGCCATCGGGGCAACGGCGCCCAGCCGAACCCGCCCTGGGCCATTTCCAGCAGCATCAGATAACTCGGCGCCGACCAGACGCGCCCCTTTGCCCGGCTTTCATACGGATTGACGATCGTCGCCAGACGCAGCTCCCGGTGTTGTTGCAGCATGTCCTGATCGATGTGGCTCAGCGCAGCCAACGGATGCTCGCGGGATACGAACAGGGCAATCTCGGTCCGTTCTTCCACGGTCGAACTGACCAGGTCCGGCGGGTAACTGTCTTGTTTTTCGGCGAAGGCCACATGCGCCCGACCCCGTTGCACCAAGGCCACCAGGTCATCGCACTCGGCGATCAGGCATTCAAGTTCCAGATCCGGATAACGCTGCTCGAAGGCGCTGAGCGCCGCTTCGAATCGGTCCGACTGATACGTGTCGGAAATCGCCACGGTCAGCTTCGGCTCGACCCCTTGGGACAGTTGGCTGGCGGTCATTTCCAGTCGGCTGGTGGCGGCCAGAATGTCCTCGGCCCGTTGCAGCATCACGTGCCCGGCCGGGGTCAGGCTCGGTTTGCGGCTGCTGCGGTCGAACAGAGTCAGGTTCAAGTCGATTTCAAGGCTGGCCACGGCGGCGCTGATGGTCGACTGACTGCGGCCCAGTTTGCGCGCCGCGGCGGAAAACGAGCCTTGAGTCGCGGCCTGAACGAAGGCCTGCAACACTTCTTGAGAGGCCATGAACTATCGCCTTGATCGATGGTTATTGGTTATGAAGTATCGGTGTGAAGAAGGATCATGGCAACCACAGTCACTCAGAGGAGTCTGGCCATGAGCGCCAACAAATCCATTACTGAACGTATTTTCCAGGCCATTGGTTTCGAATTGCTGGCGATCCTGATCTGTACCCCGTTGCTGGCGTGGATCATGGACAAACCGATGCTCGACATGGGCGTCGTGACCATGGCTATCGCGGCACTTGCCCTGGCCTGGAACGTGGTCTTCAACGGATTGTTCGACCGTGCGCTCAAACACTACGACATCGTGCACAACGCGTGGGTACGTGTTGTCCATGCGCTGTTGTTCGAAGGCGGTCTGGTCGCAGTGGGTGTGCCGTTGATTGCCTGGTGGCTGAAGGTCAGCCTGTGGCAAGCGTTCGTGCTGGATATCGGCGTGCTGCTGTTTTTCCTGCCGTACACCTATGTCTACCACTGGACGTATGACGTGGTACGGGAGCGGGTCCTGATGCCTCGCGCAGTTCGTTGAACGTGGTCATTTTTGTGGCGAGGGGGCTTGCCTCCTCGCCACAGGTTTCAGGTTACAAAAACATCCCGCCCGACGCCTCGATGCGCTGCCCATTGATCCACTGACTTCCCGGCGCCAGCAGCAGCGCAATCGCAGCACCGATATCGTCCGGCTGACCAACGCGCCCCAACGCGGTATTGCCGGCGACATAGCTGTTCACGTCGCTGTTATCTCGCACCGTGCCGCCGCCAAAATCGGTTTCGATCGCGCCAGGCGCCAGGGTGTTCACGGAAATGCCGCGCGCACCGAGTTCTTTCGCCTGATAACGCGTCAGCACTTCCATTGCGCCTTTCATCGCCGCGTAAGCGCCGTAACCCGGCAAGCTGAAGCGGGTCAGACCGCTGGAAACGTTGAGGATGCGGCCACCGTCAGTCATCAGCGGCAGCAGGTTCTGGGTGAGGAAGAACGGCCCCTTCAGATGGATGCTCATCAGTAAATCGAACTGGGCGACGGTGGTGTCAACGAAGTTTGCATTCAGGCCGATGCCGGCGTTGTTGAGCAAAAAGTCGAAGTGATCGCGATCAAAACGACTGCGCAATACATCAGCGACTTGCGTGGCGAAATCTGCGAAGCCTTCACTCTGGCCAACGTCCAGTTGCAGCATGACGGCACGAGCGCCGAGGCTTTCTATTTCTGTGACCAGTGCTTGTGCCTCATCGGCGCGGCTGTTGTAAGTGCCGATGATGTCGATGCCTTGGGCTGCCAAATGCAGGGCTGCGTTTTTGCCAAGGCCGCGGCTGGCGCCGGTGATCAGTGCGATTTTACGGTTCATGGGACTTCCTCAAGGAGCAGTGGGTGATGACGTGGAGGAAGTTTATTTATCCGTCCTGAAGTGATAAACAGGCTTAAATCGGAATCACTGGTCGGTTAATCCGAACAATAAAGGTCGGCCCATGAACAAGCTGGAACTGCTGCGTACCTTCGTTCGCGTCACCGAGATGTCGAGTTTTACCCTCGCCGGTGAAAGCCTGGGTTTGCCCAGGTCCACCGTGTCCGAGCACGTCCAGGCCCTCGAAATGCTGGTCGGCACGCGGTTACTGCAACGCACCACGCGCAAGGTTCAGGCGACTCAGGACGGCTTGGTGTTGTACGAGCGCAGCAAGGATTTGCTGTCGCACATGGATGAAATCGAAGGGCTGTTTCGCCAGGACGAGGCGTCGCTCGTTGGGCGGATTCGCATCGACATGCCAAATATTCTGGCCCGTCGGGTGGTGATGCCGCGTTTGCCCGAGTTCATGGCGCAGCACCCCAATCTCGAGCTGGAAATCAGCAGCACCGACCGCCGGGTCGATTTGCTCAGCGAAGGGTTTGATTGCGTGGTGCGAGTCGGCGCGCAGCCGGATCTATCGGTGGTCGCTCGCCACCTCTGCGATTTTTCGATGGTCAACTGCGCCAGCCCCGAGTATCTGCGGCGTTATGGCGTGCCTGAACGGCTCGAAGACCTGACGCAGCATCGGCTGGTCCATTACGTCGGCGTACTCGGTTCGCGGTCGGAGGGTTTTTTGTACGAGCAAGAGGGCAAGCTGCATCGAGTGCCGATGGCGGGCAGCGTCACGGTCAACAGCACCGATTGCTACGAGTCGGCGTGTCTGGGCGGTTTCGGTTTGATCCAGGCGCCGTTGATGGGCATGCAGCCCCACCTGCTCAGTGGCGAGTTGGTGGCGGTGCTGCCGCAATTCAATGCGCCATCCATGGAGGTTTCGCTGCTCTACGCCCGGCAACGGCATTTGCCGTTGCGGGTGAGAGCGTTCATGGACTGGCTCGGGCAAGTGATCCAGTCCACCATTTGAAAAATAATACATAACCTGTGGGAGCGAGCTTGCTCGCGATGGGGGCTTAACATTCAACGCAGATGTCGACTGTCTGTCCGCTATCGTCGGAACGCCGCCCGGAGCAAGCTCGCTCCCACAGGTACTACTGCGTATCAGAAGAGTTTGGTGAACAACCAATACAAACTACCCGACAACAGAATCGCCGCCGGCAAGGTCAACACCCAGGCCATCAGCAGGTTGCGGACGGTCTTCATCTGCAAGCCGCCGCCGTTGGCGACCATGGTCCCGGCTACGCCCGATGACAGTACATGAGTGGTTGAGACCGGCAGGCCGAACATGTCCGCCGCGCCGATGGTCAGCATCGCGACGGTTTCCGCCGAGGCGCCTTGCGCGTAAGTCAGGTGGGTCTTGCCGATTTTCTCGCCGACCGTCACCACGATGCGTTTCCAGCCGACCATGGTGCCCAGCCCCAGAGCGATGGCCACCGCGATTTTCACCCACAGCGGAATGAACCGTGTGGCGTTGTCGATCTGCTGCTTGAACAGTTGCAGTTTGCCGCTGGTGTCGGCGTCGAAGTTGCCGACCTTGTTTTTGTCCATCAGGCGAATGGTTTCGCTGGTCAGGTACATGTCGTTACGCACGTTGCCCATGGCCTCGGCCGGGACCTTTGAGAGCGAGCCGTAGCCCTTCACTTCGTTCCCGATATTGCCGGTTAACGCGGCGAGGGCGGGGATCAGTTGTGGTGTGGCTTCCTTGCTGCGCATGTATTCGGACAACACCGCGCGAGGATCGGCGGGCGCTGGCAGCGGCGAACTTTTGACCAGCGCTTGCTGGGTGACTTCGGCCACGGCGGCAAACTGCAGCGCCTGGTCCGCCGGCATAGTGCGGTTCAGCGCGTAAGCCATCGGCAGCGTGCCGACCAGAATCAGCATGATCAGGCCCATGCCTTTCTGGCCGTCGTTGGAACCGTGGGCGAAGGACACGCCGGTGCAAGTCAGGATCAACATGCCGCGAATCCACCACGGTGGCGGAGTGTCGCCCTTCGGTGCCTTATACAGCGCACGATTCTTGACGAAAGCCCGCAAGGCCAGCAGCAATAGCGCGGCGAACACGAAGCCGATCAGCGGCGACAGCAACAGCGCGTAACCGACTTTGGTTGCCTGCGCCCAGTCCACACCGCTGGTGCCGTCGCGGCCGTGCATCAGGGCATTGGCCACGCCGACCCCGATGATCGAGCCGATCAGGGTGTGCGACGAAGACGCCGGCAAGCCCAGCCACCAGGTGCCGAGGTTCCACAGGATCGCGGCGATCAACAGGGCGAAGATCATGGCGAAACCGGCGGAGGAACCGACTTGCAGAATCAGCTCCACCGGCAGCAGAGCGATGATGCCGAACGCCACCGCGCCGCTGGACAACAGCACCCCGAGGAAGTTGAAGAACCCGGACCAGGCCACTGCGAAATTCGGCGGCAAAGAGTTGGTGTAAATCACCGTGGCCACGGCGTTGGCGGTGTCGTGAAAACCGTTGACGAACTCAAAGCCGAGGGCAATCAGCAGCGCCACGCCCAACAGCAGAAACGGCGTCCAGGTGGTCACCACGGTGCCGAGTTCGTTCATGTCGTGCATCAGGCTGTAGGCAGTGAACAACAGCCCGCTGCCCAGCACGGCGAAGAAAATCACGATGGTCAGCAGGCCGGGCTTTTTATCGAGTTGCGGTTTGGCGTTACTGGCGGGCGCCTGGGCGGCGGTGAAGGAAGGAGTAGCCATGACGGACATTCCTGAGGGGAGAAGGAGTGTCGCCCATGATCGTTGCTGAATGTTACAGAGAGGCTGCGTTGGATCAGTGTTTGGGTTTTTAAAGGCAGAATCAAAAGATCTTAATAATCCTGGCGCTTACGAAACGCCCAACGCCCCGCAATCACGGTAAACGTTGCGACCAATGCCACCAGGATCCAGAACCCTTCCGGGTCGCCGGAAAGCGGCACCCCACCGACGTTCATGCCAAAGAACCCGGCGATGATGTTGATCGGCAACGCCAGCACCGTGACCACGGTCAGGGTGAACAGCGTGCGGTTGCTCTGTTCGTTGAGGTTGGCGGCGATTTCTTCCTGCAACAGCTTGATCCGTTCGCCCAGCGCCGTGAGGTCGTTGATGATCAGCGCGAACTCCTCGGTGGACTTGCGCAGCTCCTTGACGTCTTCCTTCTGCAACCACTGCGGCGGGCGATTGAGCAGGCGCAGCAACGAGCCCGGTTCCAGTGCCAACAAGCGTTGCAGGCGCACCAGCACCCGTCGGTTGGCACCCAGCTCAGCCCGGTTGGTCGACAGCCGCGAGGACAGCAACTCATCTTCGACCTGATCAACGCTGAGGCTGGTCTTGCGCACGATCTGGGTCAGCACTTCACCCTGATCTCGCAGCAGATGCACCAGCAATTCCAGCGGCGAGCGAAAGCATTCACCGGCCTTCACCGACGAACGCAGCTTGTCCACCGAGTGCAGCGGTTGCAGGCGTGCGCTGACGATCAGCCGACTGCGGGCGCAGACCCACAGCGTCGAAACATCGGACGAAACCATGCTGCTGAGGTTGAACACCACGTCGTTGACCACCGCCAGCAACGCTGAATCCACATGCTCGATGCGCGTCGAACGGGAGCCCTCATGCAGCGCTTCGAAAAATTCGTCGGGCAATTCCAGATGGCTTTTCATCCAGCGTTCGCATGCGGCGTGGGCCAGATTCAGGTGCAGCCAGAGAAATTCGTCGTTGTCGCCGGGTTGTTGCAGGCACTGCAACGCCTTGGCCGAATCGAGCTCGCGACCGCGCTCGCCGGGGCGAAAACTGAAACCGTACAGCAGACCGAACAGGTCCGTGTCGCGATGGCTTTGGTCGATGCTGTGGTTCATGAGGTCTCGCTGTGAGGAGGCGCCTGTCGCGGGTTTCACAGGTTCACTTGAGCCGCATCATCGCAAGGAGCTTTGACAGTTTTGTGACAGGTGCGTGGCGCTGGCCAAGTGCCTTCTACCGATGGTCGGAAGCGCTCAAGAAAGGCTCTGGCACGCCGATGAGGCTGATGTTGAAGTTGCGATTCTGGTCGTCAGCCAGCGTCGCAGACAGGGATGTCCGGACACCTTTGCACGCCTGTCGGGCGTGCCTTATCCCTGCCATGAGATCACTCGATGTTTTTGCAAAAATCCCTGAGAGCACAAATCCTTGCTTTGTTGAGCGGCAGCCTGTTGGCCATGTTGCTGATCGCCCTGGCCTGCTTTCACTTTCTGTCCAGCGGTGTTCAGAGCTACGCGAATCTGATCGAAGGCCCGCTGCACACATCGCAATTGATCGATGAAGCCAACCTGCAATTCAAGGTGCAGGTGCAGGAGTGGAAAAACGTCCTGCTACGCGGCAAGCAGCCTGCGGATCTGGACAAATACTGGAAGCAATTCGAAGACCGTCAGCGCGACGTGCAGGGCATCCTCGGTGAACTGGCCGGGCAGAAGGGTATCGAGCCGTCACTCAAGACTCGCATCGAACGCCTGCGGGACGAACATCGTCTGTTGGGCGCGGCTTATCAGAAAGGCCGTGACGCCTACGTGGCGGCAGACGCCGACCCAACGGTTGGCGACACGGCGGTCAAAGGTGTGGACCGCGCGACCAGCGATCAGATGAGCGAGTTGGTCAGCGAATTGCGCAAGCAGGGTGCCGAGCAATCGAAGCTGATCAGCGCCGATGCCGATCGCACCGTGTTGCTGGGGATCATTGTGATGCTCGCCTCGGGTCTGTTGATCGGGTTGCTGAGCCTGTGGCTGGTCAACCGCAATCTGGTCGAACCGATTCGCAAACTGATCGAGTACGTGGCGCAACTCAGCCAGGGTCGTTTCGCCGAACGCGTGGCCAGCACCCGTCAGGACGAGCTGGGTAAACTGGCAATGGCCGCCAACACCCTGCGCGATTTTCTTGCTGAAACCTTCAGCCGTTTGCAGCGCAGCGCCTCGGATTTGGACAGTGCCAGCGGTGAACTGAACTCCATCGCCACCCTGATGGCCAGCGGCACTAACGAGCAGTTCAACCGCACCGATCAGGTGGCCACGGCGATGAACGAAATGTCCGCTACTGCGCAAGAAGTTGCACGCCACGCTGCCGATGCGGCACGTGCCGCCGACGATGCCGACCAGTCCGCCCAGCAGGGCGAAAAAGTCATGCAGGGCACCATTCACACCATCACCCAAATGCGCGGCGAAATCGCCAATACCGCCACGGTCATCCGTCGTCTGGAAACCGACAGCGGGCGCATCGGCAAGGTGCTGGAAGTGATTCGCGGCATCGCCGAGCAGACCAATCTGCTGGCGCTCAACGCCGCCATCGAAGCCGCCCGTGCCGGTGAAGCCGGGCGCGGTTTCGCGGTGGTGGCCGATGAAGTCCGCAGCCTGGCCCAGCGCACGGCGGCGTCGATCATCGAGATCAACCAGATCATTCAAACGGTGCAAACCGGTGCGGTGGACGCCGCTCAGGCGATTGAAAGCGGTCAGTCGCGCAGTGAGGAAAGTGTCGAGCAAGTGACTCAGGCCGGCGCCATGCTGGAGCGCATCACCCTTGCCGTGGAAGCCATCCGCGACATGAACCGCCAGATCGCCACCGCCGCGGAAGAGCAGACGTCGGTGGCCGAAGACATCTCGCGCAACCTCACGGAAATCACCAGCATCGCCAGTACCAACCTGGACAACGTGCAACGCACCGAAGCGGCCAGCCACAACCTGCACGGGTTGTCGGGGCAGTTGAATGAAGTGACGGCGCGGTTAAGCGCGTAACGGGAAGGGCTGTGTACCGGTTTGCTTACCGAGTCGGTACACAGTCGATCTCAAGTCCGCAGTGTCGATGTCGATGACCACGGTAATCCCATAATTCCAATGGAAAACCGCCATGGTCAGCATCACTTCCGTTTCGATCACCCCGACGGCCACGACTGCTTCGAACAAGACTGCCCTCAGCGACAGCACCGAAGACACGTCAGTCACGGCAACCGCTGAGGCGTCCAGCGACGCCACCAAGGTATCCGCCGGCGGCGCCCCCGCGGCGAGCGGTAGCAGTTCCAGCAGCAGCGAAGAATCCGATACGGTGAAAGAGCTGCGCAAGCAGATCGCCGAGCTGCAAAAGCAATTGCAGGAACAACAGCAGCAACTGCAAGCGGCCCAGGCCAGGCAGGAAAGCGCCGAAGCAAAAGCGGCGGACGTTGCGGCGGCGCAGTCGCAGATTGCGACGACTTCGGGCTCGTTGCAGACCGCGACGACGGCGTTGTTGCAGGCATTGCAGGATTCCGGTTCCAGTACGTCCGGCGCGCTGGTCAGCATGTCCGCCTAAGCACTGATATTGACGGAGTCTGAACACTCAGGCGACCGTTGATCGAATACGCTTGCCTGAGGCATCTGATTTAGCCACTACCTGTTATTTCTGACAGTAGACAGGTTTTTTTCGCAGCGCTAGATAACCACTGGCACGCATTTTCGACCCGAACTTGCGCCAGTACTTTCACAAGGAGCGTTGCGATGGCCGAATTATTGAGCCCTATGACAGTTGTCGGTGGTCAGGTAGTCGTTTTGTACGTGGATCAGGCAGACCCACTGATTCCGGAAGTAGTCATTCCGGCACGAGAAGATTTTGATGTCGATGAAAGAATCATTGTGTTTTGTGGCGACACTGAGGTGGGCTTTCACACCTATCGATCAGGTGATTTCTTTCCAATACATCTTCCTTTGGACAAAGAGGCTCTGGGTCAGGTGCAGGGTGGGGGGGAGGTTTACTACGAGATCAAGCATCTGGACGGAACGACTTCCACCTCAAGTTCTTTCCGTGCCAGGGTCGAGATGTTTAACAGCCAATCGTCCGTGAGTTACGCTAACGAGATCAAGGCGTAGAGGCTGTGCTCACTGCGTCAAAGTACTTGGTTGTTTGAATCAGATGTGCAAAAAAGCCGCACGATCCGAAAATCGTGCGGCTTTTTTTTGAGGCCATTAAGTGTCTTGTTTGTTGCTCAGGACCTTGCCGGTTTTGGCGTCCAAATCCACATCCCACTCAACGTTTTTGGCGTCACGGATTTCCACCTGGTAGACGTAAGCGCCAGTGGCAGTCTGTTCCAGTTCGGTATCGGTGATGTTCGCTGCGGTGCTGCCTGGGTGCTGGGCGAGCGCTGCCTGGTTGAGTTTTTCCAGGTCCATGATGGTGCCGGCCTTGAGCAGACCCGGGATCAGGTCAGGACGAACATCCGCCTGGGCCAAGCCAGCGGTGAGGGTCAGGGCAGCAGCGGCGAACAGAGCAGTCAGGTTTTTCATGAAGTTCTTTCCTTGGGTGATTCGTTTAAGTGGGATCAAGTTAACCGGCGCAACTTAATCCACCCTTAATTCTCCGAACACGACTGGGTAGCGATCGTTCCCACGTTCATCAATAACCGTTGTTCTGCAGCAATTGCGCAACACTGGCAGCCGCCGGGCGTTTGTAGAACTTGAGCAGTTCGCTGGCGCGGTTGGTGAAGATGCCGTCGACGCCGGCGTCCATGACTTTCTGGTAATCCACGGCATCGTCGATGGTGTACACGTGCACCAACAAGCCCTGATCGTGGGTGTATTGGTTCATCCACGGTTGCACCAGGTCCGAGTAACTCTGATCACCACCCTTGGTCAGCGCGGCAGAAGGGCCGGTGCCGATCGCGCCCTGGGCTTTGGCGTACTCGACCCATTGCTGGAATTCGGCTTTGTCCTTTGGTTGCTGTTTGGCGTAGTAAGTGGCTTTGTCCTTGTCGCCGGACTCGGCAAACGTCACTTTGGATTTCGGCTCGATGCTGCCTTCGCCGACCCACAGCAGGAGGATTTTCGGCACTTTCGGCATTTCCTTCTCGAGCAGTTCGAGGCTGCTCTTCTCGAAGGTTTGCAGCACGACTTTACCTTTGCCCTGGCCAACCGCCAGATTACTCTTCGCCAGTTTCGAACCGGCCGGGCTCAACCAGCCGCGATCCTGCAATTTTTCCTTGAGGTCGCGCTCGATCCCGGGAAACTGCTTCGGCTCTTTGGTTTCGATGTACAGGCCGGGTTTGTGCAGTGGATTGCCTTGGGCAATATCGATGATTTCATCGAGGGTCAGGATTTTCAGACCAGCGTACGCAGGACGCGCGCGATCCGGGTAGGCGGTGTTGAACCAGCTGCCGGCATCCAGGGTTTTCAGCTCGGCGATAGTGAACTCGTTGGCCGGGCGGTCCTTGCGTTCAGGGAATTTGCTGGCGACGTCGGTGGTGCGTTGCAGGTTGTCGTCGTGCAGGGCGAACAGCACGCCATCCTTGCTGCGTTGCACGTCCATTTCCAGGTAGTCGGCCCCCAGATCGCGGGCCAGTTTGTAGGCGGCGGCGGTGGATTCCGGTGCATCGAACGACGCGCCACGGTGGGCGATCACGGCCGGATGCGGAATGCCCATGCGGGTGGCCAGTGCGGTGGGGCTTGGTTCGCTGGCGGCCTGTGCCTGGCCGAGGCCCAGCATCAGACTCAGCAGCAGGGCGCTCTTGGGGAAGTGAACAGGCATGGTCGAGGTCCTTTCGCAGATTTTCAAAGACGTATCTTTTAACAACTGAGCGCCGCTTGCGCTATCGCCAGACCGACATAAACGTGTTTAAAGCTGATTTTTTCAGCGCTTTTGTGCGCTTCTTTGCAGTACTCTTGGCCCCGGCAGTTACCCCGGCAGAGGGAACGCCCATTCGCTTGCCCTGCGTGTAAACCATCGATCACCGGTCCTTTGCGACCTTCTGTGAGGTTTATCATGCGCATCACTTCCGAGCTCATCTGCCAGGCCGCCGACCAACTCAAAGGCTTCGTCGGCCTCAATCGCAAGACCGGCCAGTACATCGTTCGTTTCAGCGAAGACTCTTTCGGCATGGACGTGGCTGACGACGGCATTATTCCCACCAGCGAATTCGTCTGGGCCCCAGGTTCCGCGCAGGCCATGACGCTCAAGCGTGAGTTGATTCAGTTGTTGCTGGATCAGAACATCGATGACCGGATCAACATCACCGAGCCGTTGCGGGTGTACATGAACCGGCGGGAAGTGCCGGAGATTTTGGCGGTTCGCAGTCTGGTGCAGAGCTGAGTTTTGCGGTGACTGTGCGGGCCCTATCGTCGGAACGCCGCCCGGAGCAGGCTCGCTCCCACATTGGTCTTGTGATCGACACATAACCCATGTGGGAGCGAGCTTGCTCGCGATGGCGGCCCTGAGAACACCACATCATTTACTGCTTGAACGC
Organism: Pseudomonas sp. LBUM1666; assembly: GCF_059695775.1. Lineage (NCBI taxonomy): Bacteria > Pseudomonadati > Pseudomonadota > Gammaproteobacteria > Pseudomonadales > Pseudomonadaceae > Pseudomonas > Pseudomonas sp. LBUM1666. The sequence continues at coordinate 1,454,823 of NZ_CP166789.1, forward strand.
ATACGCCCGCTCAACCTTGCACACCCGCGTATGGCAAGACGAATACCAGGTCGAGCGCCCACGCTCGCGAATTTCACTGTGCTCGGGATGATGTTTCCACGCCAGAATCGCCGCTTCGCTGGCCCAGTAGGACACCGTAATCCCGAGCCCGTCTTCACCCCGAGCCGATTCCACCCCCAGGAAACCGGGTTGTTCACGGGCCAGTTCGAGCATGCGCGTGGCGGCCTGCTCGTAACCGTGATCACCGTCGGTGCGCAGGGAGGTAAAAATCACCGCGTAGTAAGGCGCTGGCGGAGTCTTGGCAATCATGATGTCTGCCTCTTGCAGGCGGCGATTAACGCACGGACCAGCGGCGGCAGCTTGCCCTTGAGCGCTGCGCGTTCAGGTTGGAACAGCGTGGCGACGAAGAACGGATGCCCTTTGAGTTCCACCGCCCGCAAGTCGCCCGAAGAATCGTGTCCAACGGCGCACAGCTGTTGGGTCAACAACTCACGTTCGAACGCTGGATTAACGCCGTAGCGGCAGCGATAGCCTTCGACAATCTCAGCGCTTTCGTACGCCTGGGCGATCAACGAGCCTTCAACCAGATGAATGCTGTCGACGGCCTCCACCAGCGAGCAGGTCAGTGGTGTGAGCAATGCTCGCGCCGCATCGGGTGAAGTCTCGCCGTGTTCGGCATCGTCCCAGCCCAGAACATTTCGGGCGTATTCGAGTACGGCGTGTTGAAAACCGCCGCACGTCCCAAGGAACGGCCGTTGCTGTTCACGGGCAAAACGGATCGCCCGCAACGCACCGTCCATATCGCGGTAAGGGCTGGCGGGCACGCACCAGAAACCGTCGAAATCAGCCAATGGCGCATCGGCGCTGATGCGGTCGGTGGCCAACCATTGGAACTGCACGTCTGTGTTCGCATGTTCAGCGGCCATGCCGAGGGCGATGGGGATGGCCTGGTGAGCGGTGACATGCGGGTCGTAATCGCCGATCAGGGCGATGCGGAATGGGCGGGTTTCCATGAGTGCGCTCCACGCTTGTTGATTCCTGGCACCCACTATAGATTGGCGCTCACGCACTCAATATTGGCGTTATCCCAATTGATCAATGCACCGACGCACTATCGACTGGATTACCCCGACCTGTCCCTGATCCTCGCGCTGGTGCGCGGTGGCTCTCTGGCTCGGGCGTCTACGTTGTTGAAGGTCGACGTCTCGACCGTATTTCGCGCCGTGCGCCGACTGGAAGCCGCGCTGGGCCAGCAACTGTTCGAAAAAAGCCGCGCCGGCTACTTGCCCACCACCTTGGCGCAAACCCTGGCCGAACAGGCTGAGCGGGCCGAACAGGCGCTGGAGGCGGCGCGCATTGGCGTGGAGCAGGGCGGTGAAGTCATCAGCGGCACGGTGCGCCTGACCTGCACCGATTCGGTCTTGCAAGGCTTGCTGCTGCCGGCGTTGGCGAAGTTCATGCCCGGCTACCCGGCGCTGACCATCGAGTTGAGTACCTCCAACGACTTCGCCAACCTCAGCCGGCGGGACGCGGATATCGCCTTGCGCCTGACCCGCACACCGCCCGAGCACTTGGTGGGCCGGCGATTGGCAGAGGTTTCTTATCGAGTCTGTGCCAGTGAGGCGTATCTGAAATCGGTCGATTCCGAAGACTTGGCGTCTCTGACCTGGATTGCCCCGGATGACTTCCTTCCCGATCACCCCACCGTTGTGTGGCGCCGTCAGCAGTTGCCCGGCGTCACCCCGGGGTATCGCTGCAACAGCATGTTGTCGGTGACTGAACTGGTGAGGGCCGGGCTCGGTGTCGCGGCCTTGCCGGACTTCCTCATCGGTGAAGGGCTGCAACCGTTGAGTGAGCCGTTACACGGTTACGACACGGCGCTCTGGTTGCTGACCCGCCCGGACTGCCGCGCCTTGCGCTCGGTGGTGACGTTGTTCGATGAGTTGGGGCGGGCGCTTCGATTGCCTTGACCGAGCGCTAAACCTTCGGCCGATCCTTGCTCACGAAGTGCTGATGCATTTCCGAGGTCAGGCTTTCGATGCGTTCGGTGAGGTCCTTGGTCATTTCGGTGAGCCGGGTGTTTTGCTCGAGCAGTTCCAGCAGTTGCGCGGTGTTCTGCGCCGCTTGCGCCTGACGTTCACTGTTGGCGACGGCGAGGGATTCGCGGTGCAGGGCGTCGGCTTCAGACTGGGCTTTGTCCCGCGCCGCCTGGCGGGTCTGGGCCAGCAGGATCAGCGGTGCGGCATAAGCCGCTTGAAGGCTGAAAGCGAGGTTGAGCAGGATGAACGGGTAGAGATCGAAGTGAGCCACGCCGAACAGATTGAGGCAAACCCATACCACCACGATCAGCGTCTGCGCGCCGAGAAAGGTCGGCGTGCCGAAGAACCGCGCAAAGGCCTCGGCGCGCAGGGCAAATTTGTCGTTGCCGAACGTGGGCGCCAGGTGGGCGTGGGGGCGATGAAAACGCAGATGATCGACGGGAAGGGCGGGTTTGGTGTCGGAAGTCGTGGTGGTCATGGTGCTCTCTGCATGGCGCTGGGACTGAGGCTCACTATAGCCCCAGCGCCAGTTTCATTCTGAAACACATTGCGGTGTTTTATTCCGCGCTATCGATCACTGCTATAGCGGCGGACATTGTCATTTATTGCAGCTGATAGCAGGCCAGGAACATGTCCAGCGCCGACTCCACCACGGTGCTCTGCATCTCGGCTGACAAGCCAGGCAGGCCCATGGAAATCTGTGGCCAGAACGCAAAGGATTTGAGCATTCCCTGAATCTGTTGTGCGGCGAATTCGGGGTCGACCGGTTTCAAACGGCCATCGGCCTGAGCGGCGCGGATCCACACAGTCAGGCCTTCTTCGCGCTCCCCCATTCGGGCGACCATGTTCTGCGCACGCTCAGGGGAATGGATGGTGGCGGCGATGGCCACCCGCGCCAGGTCGAGAAAATTGTCATCGCCCAGCATCTGCAGTTTCGCCGTCAGCATCAGGCGCATCTGGTCACGCAGCGGCAGGTCGGGATGGTAGGGCGTTTCCTGCTCTGCGGTCACCCGCGCCCACAATTGATTGAGGATTTCGGCGAACAACTCTTCCTTGCTGGGGAAATGGTTGTACACCGTGCGCTTCGACACGCCGGCGGTGGCGGCGATCTTGTCCATGCTGGTGATGTCGAAACCGTTGGCACGGAATTCGGCAATCGCCGCCTGAATGATGGCTTCGCGTTTTCGGTCGGTGAGGCGCTGTGGAGCTGTCATAAGTACGCTTCGGTAAGAAGAAGTAAGAACTACACTTGGCAGTTTACTTGTGATCGGCTTTGATGCAACCTAGAAACTACACTGTGCAGTGTAATGTTTTGTTAATCCTGTGCAGTGAACAATAGATCTCCGGCTGATGCGTGCGTGCCTTGGCCATTTATCGTCCCAAACGGAAATCGCGAATTGTGCGGTTTTTCTGGAGTCATCATGGCCATATCAACTTCCCCATCGGATAACGCCTCTACGCCTGAAGCTTCCCGTCATGTAGAAGGGCTCTTTCGAAACCATGCGCAGGTAAAGCGCGAAGGCTTTCGCAAAACCCTGCGCATCATGTGGAGCATGATTTTCCACAAGCCGCGTAACACCCGCCCGACCGCACCTGTCCCGGTGCAAACCCTCACTCAGGCAGCATTGATCGCCGCACCTAACCACAGCGTTTACCGCCTCGGCCATTCCACCGTACTACTGAAACTGCGGGACAAATTCTGGATCACCGACCCGGTCTTCGCCGAACGGGCCTCACCCGTGCAATGGGCCGGCCCGAAGCGCTTTCACCAGCCGCCGATCAGCCTCGAAGAGCTGCCGCCGATTGAAGCGGTGATCCTGTCCCACGATCACTACGACCACCTCGATTATCAAGCGGTGCTCAAACTGGCGGACAAGGCCAAGTACTTTCTGACGCCGCTGGGCGTGGGTGACACCCTGATCAAATGGGGCATCGACGCCAGCAAAGTGCGCCAGCTGGACTGGTGGCAAGGCACTGAGGTCGACGGTATTCAGTTCATCGCCACCCCTTCGCAGCACTTTTCCGGTCGCGGTCTGTTTGATGGCAACAGCACGCTGTGGGCCTCGTGGGTGATGGTCGATGGCGACACGCGAATCTTCTTCAGCGGCGACAGTGGTTATTTCGATGGCTTCAAACGTATCGGCGAACAGTACGGGCCGTTCGACCTGACACTCATGGAAACCGGTGCTTACAACGTCGAGTGGCCGCATGTTCACATGCAGCCGGAGCAAACCCTGCAAGCGCACATCGACCTCAAAGGTCGCTGGTTACTGCCGATTCACAACGGCACGTTCGATTTGTCGATGCACGCCTGGTACGAACCTTTCGACCGCATTCTGGCGTTGGCCTGGGAGCGGAATGTTTCGATCACCACGCCGCAGATGGGTCAGGCGTTCAATGTGATGTATCCGCAGCGGGGCAGCACTTGGTGGTCGGAGATGGAAAACGTTGGCGATCAGGTGGAGCCTCAGAACGCATAGCGTTGTGAAGCCGGGCTGCTTACCGCTGCAAGCGGCCCGGGCCGACACCTCACTCAACCATCGCATAATCCGCCCGCCCCACCGGATCAGGCGTCGACCCTTTCACATTCATCCCTCTCCCCGGCGCAAACCCCGGGAAGAATACCAACCCCTCCGATTCAAACCGATAAGCCAACGCCAGCCGCGTTACATCCAGCACATCGCGTTCATCTTCAAATCGCTGAATAGCGTCCACCGAAACCCCGGATTCCCGAGACAGTTCCTCCACACTCCAACCCAGCATCGCTCGGGCCTGAATGCTATGCGCGGGGGTGAATTGGAAAAGGGCGATACGTTCCAGGGTGATTTTCATCGCAAGAGAGGCCATGGTGTTCTCCGGGCTCAAGAGTGCTGATTCAAAAAATACTGTGTTTTTGTACAGTTGTTTTAAGCCCGAATCAAACTCATTTTTTGATCGGTTCTATTTTTCCTCTCAGGCAGGAGCGTTGGACCGACTACGCTATTTTTAGGCGGGCTGAAAGTTCAATGGGTTTTCAACACCCGTCAGCAGCAATGTTTGAACGTCAGCTTTCTGATTTTCAATACAAGGAAAGGTGGCGTTTCAGAGGCTGTGCGCCACAGCGTTATGCAGGGAAGGGAATCATGAAAAGACTACGTCTGCTATGTACCCTGATCGGTTTTACAAGTCTGCCCGTCCTGGCCGATATGGCATCGTCAAACAAAGATGCCTTTGTGACCAACCTGATGAATCAAATGACCCTGGAAGAAAAAGTCGGCCAACTGCGGCTGATCGCGATTGATGAAAAGATGACTCCCGAAAGGATGTACCAAGAAATCACCGCCGGGCGAATCGGGGGTACGTACGGCTCTGTGAGCCGTTACGTAAACCGACCCATGCAGGACGCGGCTCAACAAAGCCGCCTGAAAATACCGATGTTTTTCGGCTGGGATGTGATACACGGCCATCGAACCATTTTTCCCATTGGCCTGGCGTTGGCCTCCAGCTGGGATATGGACGCCATCGAGTTGAGCGGTCGAACGGCGGCGAAAGAAGCCAGTGCGGACGGTATCGATATGACCTTTGCACCGATGATAGATATCGCCCGTGATCCTCGCTGGGGGCGTACATCCGAAGGTTTCGGTGAAGACACCTATCTGGTTTCGCGCATTGCCAAAGTGATGGTTCAGGCCTACCAGGGCAAAAGCCTGAATGCACCCGACAGCATCATGGCCAGCGCCAAACACTTCGCGTTGTATGGTGCTGTCGAGGGTGGACGCGACTACAACAGCGTCGACATGGGCCTGGCCAGAATGCACCAGGACTACCTGCCACCTTATCGTTCGGCGATTGAGGGTGGTGCGGGAGCGATGATGGTGGCGCTTAACTCGATAAATGGCGTGCCAGCCGCTTCCAATGCATGGTTGATGCAAGACCTGCTTCGCAAAGCATGGGGCTTCAAGGGACTGGTCATCAGCGACCATAACGGGATAAACGATCTGGTTCAGCATGGTGTTGCGAAGAATCACCGCGAAGCGGCCAGGCTCGCGATCAGGGCCGGTGTTGATATGAGCATGAACGACTTCTCCTATGGTCCGGAGCTACCCGGGCTGCTTGAGTCTGGCGCTATTTCCCAGAGCAATATCGATAATGCTGTGCGGGAAGTCCTGGGGGCCAAGTACGACATGGGGCTGTTCGAAGATCCTTACCGGCGCATCGGCGTTGCCGGTGAAGACCCCGCTGATAACAATGCCGAAAACCGTCTGCACAGAGCGCAGGCCCGTGAGGTGGCACGCAAGACATTGGTGCTGCTGAAGAATGAAAACGGGCTCTTGCCGCTAAAAAAAGAGGGCGCGATCGCGCTCATAGGCCCGTTGGCAAAAAGTACCGTCGACATCATGGGCAGTTGGTCCGCAAGCGGCGTGCCCTCGCAATCGGTGACGATCTACGACGGCCTGAAAAGCGCCATGAACCAGGGCTCGCTGATCTATGCCCGAGGCGCCAATCTCGAGGAGGATCAGGAGGTTGTTAAATACCTGGAATATCAGGGAGTGTCCGAAATCGCGAACGACGCTCGTCCGGCAGCAGAGATGATTGACGAAGCGGTCAAGGCTGCACAGCAAGCCGATGTTGTGATTGCAGTAGTGGGTGAGCCCCGCAGTATGTCTCATGAAGCGGCCAGTCGAACCAGCCTCGATCTGCCAGGACGCCAGAGTGAGTTGATTACCGCTCTGAAAGCCACCGGCAAGCCGCTGGTACTGGTATTGATGAATGGCCGGCCACTGTCCATCGGCAAGGAGCAGAAGCAGTCCGATGCGATTCTGGAAACCTGGTACAGCGGCTCTGAGGGAGGCAACGCCGTTGCCGATGTATTGTTTGGTGACTACAACCCCTCCGGCAAGTTACCCATCACCTTTCCACGCTCCGTGGGGCAGATCCCTAATTACTACAGCCATTTGAACACCGGCCGCCCCTACCTGCCGGGTGGGCTTCGCAACTACACGTCTCAATATTTCGATCAATCCCATGGTCCGCTTTATCCCTTCGGCTATGGGCTGAGTTATACCGATTTCAGCCTGACCGACATGGCCCTGTCTTCGACCACACTGAACAAGACCGACAAGCTCATCGCCAGCGTCATAGTGAAAAATACCGGCCAGCGCGACGGCGAAACGGTGGTTCAGTTGTATATCCGCGATGTCGTTGGCTCCCTCAGCCGTCCGGTCAAAGAACTGAAGAACTTTCAAAAAATCATGCTCAAGGCCGGAGAAGAGAAAGCGGTCCACTTCAGCATTGATGAGAACGACTTGAAGTTCTTCAACGCTCAGTTGGAATACGCCGCCGAGCCGGGCGAGTTCCAGGTGCAAATCGGTCTGGATTCTCAGGATGTGAAGGCGCAGAGTTTTGAGTTGCTGTAAGAGTGAAGGCGCGTCAGACACAAGACCTGTGGCGAGGGGGCTTGCCCTAATGCCAGTAAGTTAAGGTGCGGACCTGTGGGAGCGGGCTTGCTCGCGAAAGCGGTGTGTCAGGCGACATCAATGTTGACTGTACCGCTGTCTTCGCGAGCAAGCCCGCTCCCACATGGATTGCGCTTAACTGACTGGCATTAGCGGCAATTGCCTCTCTATCTCGCCCCCTCCAACCAAACGGACGGCGCCTGCCCCAGTACGCGACGAAACATCGTTGAGAACGCCGCCGGGCTGTCATAACCAAAATCCAGGGCAATCCGCGTCACCGGTTCGCCCACCACCAGCCGCGCCAGAGCCAGCACCACGCAGGCCCGCTGCCGCCATTGGCTGAAACTCATACCGGTTTGTTGGCGGAACAGGCGATTGAAAGTCCGCAGGCTGATGTGCAACTGATCGGCCCATTGTTGTGGCGACTGATGAGCGTCGGGCCGCTGCACAAAGCCCTGGCACAACGTGAGTAGCCGCGCATCGACGGGCAGGGGAATGTGCAACGGCAGGTGAGTACTGCGCGCCAGTTCATGCAACAGCAAGCCGATCAGCATACCGTCGCGCCCGCGCTCGTCATACGCCAGCGGGATCTCCACCGCCTCCATCAGCAAGTGCCGCATCAATGGCGAAACGCTGATCACCTGGCAGCGATCCCTCAGATCCACCGCCCCCGGCTCGATATACAAACTGCGAGTACTCACCCCCAGCATCAGCACTTCATGCACCACCCCCGCCGGAATCCACACCGCCCGCTGTGGCGGCACCACCCAGTTGCCGTCGTGCGTGCTGACCTGCATCACCCCGGTGGCGCCGTACAACAATTGCGCCCGCCGATGCGTATGACGAGGCAACAAATGGCCGTGGGAATAATCCGTACCGATGGCCACCACCGGCCGTGGCGTGTGGTCCAGCAGATCAATCGAAACATTGCGCATCGAGCAGTCCCAGCAGTTGGCGTAAACGCGAACATTATTGGCTGACTTGCTGACGCAGGCCAAGGCGCCTCGTTCTATCGTCGACCGCTCTCAACCAACGGACGACGCGCAATGTTCTATCTCCTGCTGGCACTCTTCGGCTGCATGACCGGCATCACCGCGGTCCTGTTCGGTTTCGGCGGCGGCTTCGTCGTCGTGCCATTGCTGTATCGCATGCTCATGACCAGCCACGGCACAGACGACCCCGTCGGCCAATCGGCGATGCACATTGCTGTGGCAACCTCGACCTGCGTGATGATCGTCAACGCAACGATCGCCACCGGAAAACACCGATGCGCCGGTAATCTCATTCGTCATTACCTATGGCCGTTGGGCGGGTTTATCGGCGTGGGCGCGGTAGTCGGTGCCGTAGCGGCGATGTGGGCAAGTGGCGACGTGATTCGCTATGCCTTCATCGCGTACCTGGGCGTGACCATCGCGGATTGCCTGTTGCGACGCGGTTTTCTTACAGCGTCCGACACCGCCATCCCACGGCGATTGGGAAGGGCAGAAGTGTCTGGCGGGGGCGTAGGAATCGGCACCATTGCCACGTTTCTCGGGGTAGGCGGCAGCGTCATGACCGTGCCGTTGTTGCGGCGTTGTGGGTTGAGCATGTCCCAGGCGACGTCCATGGCCAATCCGCTAAGTTTGCCCGTGGCGTTGGCCGGGACGCTGACTTACATCGCGATGGCTGGACTTACCGAGTTTGATCTGGGGCCGTGGTTTGTGGGTTATGTGGATGTGCTGGCGTTTGCGGTTTTGACGGTGGGGTCGCTGGTGGGGATTCGGCTGGCCACGCCGTGGATTGGGCGGTTTCCGGATCGGGTGCATGCGCAGGTATATGTAGGTTTGCTAGTTTTGGTGATGCTGAGCATGTGCGCCACGTAGGGTTGGAATCGGTAGCCTTATTCGCAACAATGCGCCTTCGCATTGTTCAAGATTTCACGCAGGAGAATGCCATGTCGATCCTCGAAAGTGACTGGAAGAAATTCAAGGAACTGCGCAAGATCGCGCTCGATCGGTTTTGCCAGGGAGTTCTTGCCGATGCAAAAGCCATTACCCTGCACGGTGCGCTGTCTGCTCACGCTCGATACGGAATGCTCTACGGCTTGATCCATGATCGGAATAAGGACATGGCCCGAGCCTTTGACCATAACAGCCAATCCCGCTCCAGTGCTCTCACCGCTTTAAGGTTGTTTGTCATGCATGACTTGCTGACCGACGCAGAGTTATCAGTGCTCAGTGAAGATGCGCTGGACTACATCTCGGATGTCGTTCGCCGGCCTTATGAGCTCGAATGGGTCGAAGAGATCGTGCGGCAGGACTGAAAACGGTTATCACCAACCCTTTATAAGAGAACGATGGATGTGGATCTTCAATTGCACCGAAGCGGCAAGTAACTTCTTCAGCCGCGTCCACAAGGGTAAGAAAATGACCCCGATGGAGAAACCGCCATCGCCCGTTATCGAGGACGATGAGCCGGTTGAATTTGCCGAGCAGTGGCTGGTCCATGCCATCACCGTGCAACGCAAACACGTGCTGTTCGTCATTCACATACAAACCCGCTACTGCATGATTTTTGCGGATGCGAAGAAGGCCGACGTTAAAGGTTTCATTCAGCGGTTTTCTGATCGTTGGATGAACGGACTGATGCGTGATGCACTGCACCATGATGTCCTGCAATGGGTTGGTCATGACTCCATGCTTGAACGATTCAATGGAAGCTGCCGCCAATACAGGCTGTACAAACGCGGTCATCGCAGTGCGCAAGGCCATATAGGCGAAATCGCCTGGATCTTTGAGGATTACGCCGCAGAGTGGGGTTGTTTGCCGCCTGACGAGATCATGGCTGGTCGCTTTGACGCGAAGATGAACCACTTCATTAGAGGCAGCAAAAACGCCAAAGGCTATTTAGTGCCGGATGAGGAGATGATGGCTCACTGGATGCGTCAGTACTGTGGACTCGACGAGCCTGGCATCCAGGCCGCACGCAATCGACGTGATGAAGTAAAACGAGAAATACGGGAGCTGGAAGCGGCCTACGCGAAGCAGGGCCAGCCACCGCAATAATGCTGACGAAGCAAGTTACTTATCCGCCAACCCCGGCGCTTCGCGAATGATGAAGTGATCCAGATTCTCAATATTCGCACTGAACACCCCGAACGTTTGCTCGGGGTTTTTCTTGCTCGGCACCTGCTTCAACTCCGGCGTCACACCATAAAAGAAGCAAAACAACTCTTTCCCGCTCTCACTGGCATGCTTGATCTCTTCCAGAAACGCTTTGCGCTTGCGGTAGTTGTCGATCAGCTTTTTGCTCAAGTAAACGTTGACTGAATAAGGCTTCTTCTTCGCCTCGTCCGCTTGCTTGAACCAGACCTTTTGTTCGAAATCGATACGAAAGCTCTGCGTGTAATCCTTGATCTCCTTGATCTTGCCCCAGTAAATCAGCCCCTTGTTGTCCTGCAGATACTCGATCTTCTTGAAGAACGACCCATAAGGCGCCGTGTGCTCACCAATCTTCAGCGGCATGCGCTTGAGCAACTCCTTGTCCTCGAAGTTCGACACAAAACACTCCACCGGGTGGGCGAAGACACTGGTCTTGTCCGGTGCCGACTCGCGGCTCGGGTGTTCGACATTACTGGCCGCTGAAGAGGGTTTCGGATCGTCCCGCATCACATCTGCCGCCACCGCCGGGTTCGACGGCTTACGCACATACTCACGCCGAGTCAGCAACAACTCCGACGGGAAATGCTCCTCGCGACTGTCATCCGTTTCCGCACCGTCCGCGTCCACACCAGACGCCGACGCCTTGAGACTGACATAAGGACAATCCGCGACATGCCGGGTGCTGGGCGTGTTCTTGAAGTGCGGGGTGCGAACGTAGTTCACGTTTTTGGCGTTGAACGTCGTCAACACGTTTGCCGCATCGAAGGCCAAACGACAGGCGTCGTTGGGGCATTGGAAGTGTTCTTTGGCGGAGTCGAAATCCATGGTTTCGTCGAAATTCAAATCGCGCACGTCATAGATCGACAGCTTGTCGTCGAGGCTGAGGCAGTAGGCGAGGTCGAATTTCATGGTGGGCTCGGGTCCTTGAGGGGGGAAGGGTATTAATAGCGGGAGGCGCGTGATGGCGCACCTTTTAATTCATCTCAGTCTCGCCAACATCTTCATTTTCCGAACGATGTCATAACCTGGTGAGAATTGTAGGCGCGACCTACTCGCCACCGCAGCTCTAGAGATTCTGGTTCGAACTGATCGAGAGATCTTTCTGCCAATCGTGTAGGAGAATTCTTTAATTTTGGTAGTCTTCATCCTCTGATAAGAGGATGAGTGGATGCCAGCTGTCATTGCCGAAAATGATGAATCGAAGTGGAGCGATGAAACCGGGGTCCGATACCACTTCCCGAAACAGTACCGAGCAATTCTGACCGAAGGAACGGCGGTGCTGTATTACAAAGGGAAGATGACAAACAAGGCTTTTTCGGATCAGCGTTTGAGTACCAACCCCCATTATTTTGGTGTTGCTCGAATCGGAAAGGTTTATGCGGATGAGAACAGCACGCAAGGTGATTTTTTCGCTTTCATTGAGGGCTTCTGTAGTGGTCAACTAATCCCGGACACGACGTTAAGTTTTTCTTCGGCCCGAGCTGGCGCCAGTCCATCGTTGAATTGATGGGGCCGAATCCAGTTGTACCGATGCATCAAAAAATCACTGATATCGCGTTGGGCTTCTTGAGCAGTCCTGTAGCCCGTGGTCGGTATCCATTCTGTTTTCAAGCTGCGGAACACGCGCTCCATCGGCGCGTTGTCCCAGCAATTTCCCCGACGACTCATGCTCTGACGCATTCGATAACGCCACAGTCGCTGGCGAAATAAACGACTCGCATACTGGGCGGATTCAACCGGTCGTCGCAACACTGGATTGTTGAATTGATTTTAGATACTTGTTTAGTGCTTCGGCAGGTGTTTTCCAGCCGAGTGTTTTCCGAGGCCTTGTGTTCAGCGCATGGGCTACGGCTTGGATCTCTTGGGCACTCCAGCGAGACAGGTCGGTACCTTTCGGGAAGTATTGGCGCAGAAGACCGTTCGTATTCTCGTTCGTGCCGCGCTACCATGGACTATGAGGGTCAGCAAAAAAGACCTTCACTCCGGATTCGATGGTAAATCGAGCGTGATCAGATAGTTCCTTTCCACGATCCCAAGTCAAAGATTGCCACAATTCGATGGGTAGGTCAGTCACCGTCTTCTTCAGTGCATTGGCCATAGTGACAGCCCCGTAGCCGGCCAGCGCCGGGCCGTTCTTCGTTCGAGGAATTAGCCCATAACCTTCCTCGCGAGGCAGGTGGACGAGCATGGTGAATCGAGTTGAGCGCTCGACCAGGGTTCCAATCGCAGATCGGTTCAGACCGATGATCAGGTCTCCCTCCCAATGCCCTGGTACAGCCCGGTCTTCCACCTCAGCAGGGCGACTGGAGATCATGACATCCTCGCTGACGTGCGCCCATGTTTTGGCCTGCGCCCTAGCTCTCGGCACACGCAATGCTCGCCCTGTGCGCAGGCAGCTCACTAGCTCGCGCTTAAGAGCTCCTCGCCCCTGAATATAGAGGGCCTGATATATGGCTTCGTGAGAGATGCGCATGGATTCATCGTCCGGAAAATCGATCTTTAACCGGTTGGTAATCTGTTCGGGCGACCAGCCATTGACCCATTTACGGTCACTGCGATGTGGTTTATTTCGGCCTTTGAAGGGAGCTTGTCGAGGCCCAACAATCTCGCGACCATTAGCGCCGTGAACTTTACCCTCCAGACGGTCTTGCACGTAGTGACACAGCCGCGGGTTAGTCAACAGTTTCGCTGGCTTCGGTCTTTTGGCAACCAGTTCTGCCTTCCATTGTGCGACTGAAGCACGATACTCAAGCCGACCGCAACGAGTTGCAGCATTACGTGTCAGTTCCCGTGAAACTGTCGACGGGCTTCGTCCAAGGAGACGCGCAATCTCACGTACGCCAACACCTTTCGCCCGAAGCAGCCCAATCTCTTCTCGCTCTGCGAACGATAAGTACCTTCCGGATATTTGGTTAGACATGAACAATGGCATCCCGCCCCGATGACGGAACCAGCGTGTGCCTACCGCTGATGATACGCCAGTCGCCTCCGCTGCCTTTTCGCTTGTGATCCCGGTTGCGATTTGTTTCCAGAATAGCCGCTCGATTTCATTACGAAGTGACGGCGCACCTGGCGAACGCATCGCTCCACGCCCCGTCAACTTTTGCATCCAGCCTGCAGACCGTCCCATAAACACCTCGATCAAAGGTGTTGCGACGACCGGTTGAATCCGCCCTGCGACCCTTGATCAGAGTGAAACAGCAGGCCCTGAGGCCTTCCTCGTTGTTCGTAGGCCATATCCAGCGCCTTGATAACCAGCTCGGCGTCCGGCTTTTCCGACAACGCCCAGCCCACCACCCGGCGCGCGCAAAGATCCATCACGACCGCCAGGTAATGCCATTTCCCCTGAGCCCAAATGTAGGTGATGTCGCCGCACCACACTTGGTTGGGTGCCGGGACATCGAACTCCCGATTCAAGATGTTCGGGATATCCAACCGCTCAACCGTCGCCCGTTTATAAGCATGAGACCCTGGCTGTTTGCTCACGAGATCAAGCTCACGCATCAAGCTGCGTACTTTGAACCGACCGAGTTGCTCACCATCGTCACGCATCAACGAGAGAATGCTACGGCTGCCGGCAGCACTGCGACTTTGCGAAAACAACTCGCTCACCCGGCTGCGTAGCCGAAGCCGTTCGACATCAGGCGTTCGACGCTTGAGGCGGTGGGCGTAGTAACTTGAGCGGTTGATTTCAAACACTTGGCACAGCCAATCAACCGGCTCGTGGACGCTCAGCTGATTGATCAGCGCGTACGCTCGTGATCTTCCGACATCAAGAGCGCGGTAGCCTTTTTAGTATCGATTTCTCCCGTTCAAGGCGGGCGATCCGGGCTTCCAGCTCCTGGATTTTCTGCTGCTCTGATGTCAGCGCTTTGCTCTGCGGAGTAACGCCTTGGCGTTCCTTCTGAACCTGGTCAACCCAACGGCGCAGGGCCGACTCGCCGACGCCGAGTGAACGGCTGGCTTCGATGTAGCTGTAGTTTTGCTTGAGCACGAGGTCGGCAGCCTCGCGTTTGAACTCAGCGGAAAAGGAACGGCGTTGTTTGGTCATCTGACACCTCGATCTGGCGAGCATTCTCGCCTAAATGGGTGTCCGGTTTCATTAGACCACTACACTTCAGACCCTTTGAATCTGCAGTTCCGATCAAGTTCGACGGGGAGTACCTTGAGCAGATTCCTCTAAAACTGACGAGTAATTACTGGCGTAATGGTGTCCGGTTAATTGACCAGATGGTGTTTGACGACATCTGTTCCCATGCGGTGCTGAAGCTGGAGCAGATTGACGATTTCAGCCTAGTCGATAGTGCGCAGGAGTTTGAGACTAGCGTTATCGGGACTGAAGGAAAAAAAATCACCTATTACGGTGTGAGGTATGAGCGCTGTCCAAAGCTCAGGCGTCAGGCAATCGCTATTCATGGGCTTCGATGCAAAGCCTGTGATTTTGACTTCGAGAAAGCGTATGGCGCGCATGCAAAAGGCTTTATTCATGTACACCATGTGAAGCCCATTTCCGAACTTGACGAGGACCAGGTTGTCGATCCAGCGACTGACTTGATCCCACTCTGTGCAAATTGCCACGCGATTGTTCATAGGAAACCCCAACAGTTGCTGAGCGTTGAACAACTGAAAGGTCTTCTCAATGGTCGATGGGTTTTCGACGATTTAACCTAAGCGAATCCTTTGACGAATGAAACATGTGTACGACCCTCCGCCACCAAGGCTCAACCACGGTCACCCGTTGTTGCGGCTGATCGTGCAACAGGTAGGGCATGTCTCGCAGCCGAATCCAGCCCTCATTCTGCCAATGCAACAGACTCAACGACATCTCGGGCTAGTCCAACAAACTTAACATCGGCCGATCTGCATTCTTCGATT
Source organism: Pseudomonas sp. LBUM1666 (assembly GCF_059695775.1). Taxonomy (NCBI): domain Bacteria; kingdom Pseudomonadati; phylum Pseudomonadota; class Gammaproteobacteria; order Pseudomonadales; family Pseudomonadaceae; genus Pseudomonas; species Pseudomonas sp. LBUM1666. The sequence goes on from NZ_CP166789.1 coordinate 1,470,312, forward strand.
GCCCCGCATCGCGCAAGGCCGGAACCACTTGATGGGTCAACCACTCACGCAATAACCGATTCCCGGGCGCGTAGTGATACACCAGCAACGCATAAGCACCGGATTCGCTGAGCATTAGTCGTTGCTCAGATTGTCCGTAGTACTCAATCAGCAACGTATGCCGCTGATCCTCGTCCAATTTGTTGACCACACGATCACTTAGATGGAAGCCCATTAGCCGACCGAGATCGCGGGCGCAGAACCATGGCTGGTTTTCCAAAAGGATGGCATGGAGGTGGAGGTTGTGGCGTGCGAAGCGTGTTGGAATGATCGGATCAGGCATGACCGATCTCCGAGAAGGAGGATGAGCGGAGTGGTCTTTGTGTCGGCATATCCATTACCTCTACGAGTGAATTTTGAGAGGGCCAAAACCCGACGTAGAGGACTTAAGGAAATCCCAACAAGCATTCTCTTCAAACACAAAGTCGTATGTCTTTTAGACATGCGCGATCACTGTGTCATTGAGTAGCTTTCTACGTTGGGCGTTTCTTAGGCACCTGCAATTGAGCTTAGAGGTGCTTTGAATGGGTATCAATGGGGAAGCGGCTGTAAGTGTTGTAGGAGTTGTAGCGGATTAGCGTAGGGGTGAAAACGGTTTTCCAGCTCAATAAAAAAGCCCCGATCAGATCGGGGCTTTTGCTTTTTCGATTTGTCGATTCAGATTGCAATCGTCAAATTGTGGCTCGGGAATCAATCCCAGCTAAGCGCACCACCAGTCTGATACTCAATAACCCGAGTCTCAAAGAAATTCTTCTCTTTCTTCAAGTCCATAATCTCGCTCATCCAAGGGAACGGGTTAGTCGTCCCCGGATACTCTTCTTTCAACCCAATCTGCGACAAACGACGGTTAGCAATGAACTTCAGATAGTCCTCCATCATCGCCGCGTTCATGCCCAACACGCCGCGAGGCATGGTGTCACGCGCGTATTCAATCTCCAGCTGAGTGCCTTGCAGAATCATCTGCGAAGCTTCTTCCTTCATTTCAGCATCCCACAAGTGTGGGTTTTCGATTTTGATCTGGTTGATCACGTCGATACCGAAGTTCAGGTGCATGGATTCGTCGCGCAGGATGTATTGGAACTGCTCGGCGACGCCGGTCATTTTGTTGCGGCGGCCCATGGAGAGGATCTGGGTGAAGCCGCAGTAGAAGAAGATGCCTTCCAGAACGCAGTAGTAGGCGATCAGGTTGCGCAGCAATTCTTTGTCGGTTTCGACGGTGCCGGTTTCGAACTTCGGATCGGAGATCGAGCGGGTGTATTTCAGGCCCCAGGTGGCTTTTTTCGCGACCGATGGGATCTCGTGGTACATGTTGAAGATCTCGCCTTCATCCATGGCCAACGATTCGATGCAGTACTGGTAGGCGTGGGTGTGGATCGCCTCTTCGAATGCCTGGCGCAGGATGTACTGGCGGCATTCCGGGTTGGTGATCAGGCGGTACACGGCCAGCACCAGGTTGTTGGCAACCAGGGAGTCGGCGGTGGAGAAGAAGCCGAGGTTGCGCATGACGATGCGGCGTTCGTCGTCGGTCAGGCCTTCCGGGTCTTTCCAGAGGGCGATGTCGGCGGTCATATTGACTTCTTGCGGCATCCAGTGGTTTGCGCAGCCGTCCAGGTACTTCTGCCAGGCCCAGTCGTACTTGAAGGGAACGAGTTGGTTGAGGTCGGCGCGGCAGTTGATCATGCGCTTTTCGTCGACGGCCACACGGGCGGAGGCGCCTTCGAGTTCGGCGAGGCCTTCGGCGATGTCGAGGTTGTCCAGGGCAGCTTTGGCACGGGCGATTGCGGCGGAGTCGGACGCGGTTACAGCGCGGGCTTCTTGAGCCGCGACGCCACCAGCGGTGTCGAGGCGGTCCATGTTGGCTTCAGTGGCGTGCCCGGCGTTGGCGCCTTTTACAACGGTTTCGCCGCTGTCTTCTTTGTCGAATTCGTCCCAGCTCAGCATGACGTGTCGTCTCCTGCGTGAGGGCCAGATGCCCGTGTGAAAACTGATTGGTTGGTTTTTCACACGACCGTACTGGCCGCGTTGGATAGCGTTTTTTGCAGCGGTACACGCAGGCAAATAAACATAATTTTGTACGGGGTTCCGAGAGCCTCTGACGGGCGCTGAAATCGGTGAAGACTTCGGCGTGGGCTTCAGACTGGCTGTTATCCCTGTAAGGGAATATTGCAGGCCCGTTAAGGCGGCATTATAGGGAAATTTTTGCGGCCGTGGTGGGGCGAATCCGCGCATGGAGCGGTCGAGAAGGAGGGTTTTTCGGTCGGAGCGAGGGTTTACAGGGCTTTGGCTGGATGTCGCGGGTGCAGATTTTTTTTCATAAATTTTAGCGGGCAATTTTTTTGTTCAAAAAACAGCCAGAAAACTGCCTTTTTCACTACATGTTGTGTTTTGAGTCGGTTTTCGATGGCTCCAGACACAACTAAGCCCGACCGAGGTCGGGCTGTAACGTCACGCTAGATGATCAGCTGAAGCGGGCGGCGCCAACGTGATCTGCGCCATCGGCAGCCACTTTAGCAGCGCCGGTGTGATCAAAACCGTCAGAAGCGAGTTTGGCAGCGCCCGTGTGATCGGAGCCATCGGAGGCGAGAGACGCCGAACCGGTATGGTCGTAACCATCAGAAGCGACAGCCGCTTGCGTGCTGTAAGCACCCGAGCCAGTGCGATCGAAGCCGTCAGCGGCGAAGGTGTTAGCGGCCAGGACGGAGAGGGTCAGGGCGAGGATCAGTTTGGTTTTCATGGTAGTGGCTCCAGGTTCGTTGGTGTTTTGTGCCTTGGGTGTGGAATTCATACTACGCCAGCTAATTTGATTAAAAAGCGCAAATAAACGCTTATATCAATCGTATAAATCGATATATAAGGTTCGGCGCTTCATCTGCCTTAATAGCGGGCGGGTGGGTCGAACCTTGGGAGGGTGAGAGCGGGTGATTAGCCGTTGGAGCAGCCGTTACCCATAACGCTGTAGCGCAGAATGTGGCGTTGGCCTTTGGAGTCGTCGTATTCCATTTTCGCCGGAACAACTTCACACACATTCGGGATTTCGCTCATGGAGACAACTTTGGCGATGTCCAGGTGAGTGGAGTAAGTGTATTCCTCAACGGCGGGTTGCTGCTGTGCGACATCAGTCGGGACCTCGTCTGCCATGGCGGTTGCGCACAGGCTGCTGAGGGCCAGAACTAATAAAGCTTTCATTTCAGATTTACCTTTTAGAGGTCGAGTGGGGTCACGCAACCTTTTTGGGGTTGCGTGTAGAACTTAAGTACTGGTTTTGGATTAACTGCCTTCGTGGGGGCTGCAACTTGGTTAATCACGTTGCCTGGTTGGCGAGGCTGATTTTAGGCGTGGGGTTTACATTCATATAGGCGTGCTTTTGATAAACACTATTGGCAGATCCTGTAACAATCCTCGAAAAGCGACCTTTGGCTCGCTGATGAAGCCAATTTAATAAATGCCCAAAGCCCCTGAAATCAGCGCCCTTGAGCGCTTCGGCGAGGTATAGCCACATTTTGTAGGGGCTTGTTACTACCATCGTCGAATGGTTCTATAGGCTCGGCCCGGCTACAACTGGGTCATACAAAAACAACTATTCCACCGAGGTAACAAAGATGAGTGCGGCTTCTCTGTATCCCGTTCGTCCCGAGGTTGCGGCCAACACGTTGACTGATGAGGCGACCTACAAGGCCATGTACCAGCAGTCCGTCGTTAACCCGGACGGCTTCTGGCGCGAGCAAGCCAAGCGCCTCGACTGGATCAAGCCTTTCACCACGGTGAAACAGACTTCCTTCGACGATCACCATGTCGACATCAAATGGTTCGCCGACGGCACCCTGAACGTTTCCTACAACTGCCTCGACCGTCATCTGGCCGAGCGCGGCGATCAAATCGCGATTATTTGGGAGGGGGATGACCCTGCCGAAAGCCGCAACATCACTTATCGCGAGCTGCACGAACAAGTCTGCAAGTTCGCCAACGCCTTGCGCGGCCAGGATGTGCACCGCGGCGACGTGGTGACTATCTATATGCCGATGATCCCCGAAGCCGTGGTCGCCATGCTGGCGTGTACCCGGATCGGCGCGATTCACTCGGTAGTGTTCGGTGGTTTCTCGCCGGAAGCCCTGGCTGGCCGGATCATCGACTGCAAATCCAAAGTGGTGATCACGGCTGACGAAGGTGTTCGTGCCGGCAAGAAGATCCCGCTCAAGACCAACGTCGACGACGCGCTGACCAACCCGGAAACCAGCAGCATTCAGAAAGTTATCGTGTGCAAGCGCACCGGTGGCAACATCAAGTGGAACCAGCATCGCGACATCTGGTACGAAGACCTGATGAAAGTGGCGGGCAGTGTCTGCGCGCCGAAAGAGATGGGCGCTGAAGAAGCACTGTTCATCCTTTATACCTCCGGTTCGACCGGTAAGCCGAAGGGTGTACAGCACACCACCGCCGGCTACCTGTTGTACGCGGCGATGACTCACGAACGCGTGTTCGATTACCGTCCGGGCGAAGTCTACTGGTGCACCGCAGACGTCGGTTGGGTCACCGGCCACAGTTACATCGTCTACGGCCCGCTGGCCAATGGCGCGACCACGCTGCTGTTCGAAGGTGTGCCGAACTACCCGGACATCACCCGGGTGGCGAAAATCGTCGACAAGCATAAGGTCAACATCCTCTACACCGCACCCACGGCGATCCGCGCGATGATGGCGTCGGGCAAGGCCGCCGTTGAAGGCGCTGATGGCAGCAGCCTGCGCCTGCTCGGTTCGGTGGGTGAGCCGATCAATCCGGAAGCGTGGGATTGGTACTACAAGAACGTCGGCCAATCCCGTTGCCCGATCGTCGACACTTGGTGGCAGACCGAAACGGGCGGCAACATGATGAGCCCGCTGCCGGGTGCGCACGCGCTCAAGCCGGGTTCTGCTGCACGTCCGTTCTTCGGTGTAGTGCCGGCGTTGGTGGATAACCTGGGTAACATTATCGAAGGCGTTGCCGAGGGCAACCTGGTGATTCTCGATTCGTGGCCAGGCCAGGCGCGCACGCTGTATGGCGACCATGACCGTTTCGTCGACACCTACTTCAAGACGTTCCGCGGCATGTACTTCACCGGTGACGGTGCGCGTCGTGACGAAGACGGTTACTACTGGATTACCGGTCGCGTGGATGACGTGCTCAACGTATCCGGCCACCGCATGGGGACTGCCGAGATTGAAAGCGCGATGGTCGCCCACCCGAAAGTCGCCGAAGCGGCCGTGGTTGGTGTGCCGCACGACATCAAAGGGCAGGGCATCTATGTCTATGTCACGTTGATCGGTGGCGAAGAGCCGAGCGAGCAGCTGCGACTTGAGCTGAAAAACTGGGTCCGTAAAGAGATTGGCCCGATTGCCTCGCCGGATGTCATCCAGTGGGCGCCGGGTCTGCCGAAAACCCGTTCGGGCAAAATCATGCGCCGCATCCTGCGCAAGATTGCTACGGCCGAATACGATGGGTTGGGGGATATCTCCACCCTGGCGGATCCGGGTGTGGTGCAGCATTTGATTGATGAGCACAAGATCATGAACGTCGCTTAACCGCCGTACCTGAGTCATCGAAGCCCCGTCAGGTGTTGAGCCTGGTGGGGCTTTTTGTTGCCTGATGGTTTTATGTTGTCTGCTCTGGCCTCTTCGCGAGCAGGCTCACTCCTACAGGGAATTGTGGTGTGCATGCAATCTGAGCCACTCCCCAAAACCCTGTAGGAGTGAGCCTGCTCGCGATGGCGATCTGTCAGGCACCACATCAACAACGGCCAATAATTATCGGCTTCGTCTGTAGGCGATTTCCCATTGTTACCGGCCACCCTTCAAGTAACTGAATGTGTAACCTCTCGCTCCGATACGGGGCATTGGGAAACGCAAAGCCCGGTCATCGGGCCTGCTCAGCCCCTGCAATAAATAAGACACAACGCTACGCTTGCCGGATTAGAAGGGTTTGCCAATAATAGGCCCGCAATTTGCAGCATAGATCGGTTCACTGTCTTTTGCTCTTGCATGAATTTGCAAGGCTGTCAACGCGCCCAAGCGGCTTTCTCGGTGCTTCTGTAATTAGTTGTCGCATTGAAGAAATATCGGCTTCGGGCCTGTCGTTAGAATGCCGATCACTCGCTCGTTGTAGCTCGCGTTGAAAAAAGCGCGCGATTCCTACGACGCAGCACCGCTTTGCGGTTCCACTCATTCGCATATTGGGCTATCGCTCACTCTGCCGTTTTAGCCCTTTACCGATGGAGTCCCAAGATGAAGAAACTCGTGCTGCTTGGCGCCCTGGCACTGTCCGTGCTGTCCCTGCCGACTTTCGCCGATGAAAAGCCTCTGAAAATTGGTATCGAAGCGGCTTACCCTCCGTTCGCTTCCAAAGCGCCGGACGGCAGCATCGTTGGTTTCGACTACGACATCGGCAACGCTCTGTGCGAAGAGATGAAGGTCAAGTGCGTTTGGGTCGAGCAAGAGTTCGACGGTCTGATCCCGGCACTCAAAGTGCGCAAGATCGACGCGATCCTGTCGTCCATGTCGATCACTGAAGACCGCAAGAAGTCCGTGGACTTCACCAACAAGTACTACAACACCCCGGCCCGCCTGGTCATGAAGGCCGGCACTCCAGTCAGCGACAGTCTGGCTGAGCTCAAGGGCAAGAACATTGGCGTGCAACGTGGTTCGATCCACGAGCGTTTCGCCCGCGAAGTCCTGGCCCCGCTGGGTGCCGAGATCAAGCCTTACGGTTCGCAGAATGAAATTTACCTCGACGTGGCTGCTGGCCGCCTCGACGGCACCGTGGCAGACGCTACGCTGCTGGATGACGGTTTCCTGAAAACCGACGCTGGCAAAGGTTTCGCCTTCGTTGGCCCGGCCTTCACCGACGTCAAATACTTCGGCGACGGCGTAGGTATTGCGGTTCGCAAGGGTGACGCGCTGAAAGACAAGATCAACACCGCGATCACCGCCATTCGTGAGAACGGCAAGTACAAGCAAATCCAGGACAAGTACTTCGCCTTCGATATCTACGGCAAGTAATACGTCCCGGCGACAAGTCCGAAATGGCGCAAGCAACAGGATCTCTGAGGTTTGCGCCATTTTTTCATCCCCCTTTTCGAGGACCTGAATCATGTTGAAAGGCTACGGGGCTGTCATCCTCGATGGCGCATGGCTGACGCTTCAGCTCGCCTTGTCGTCCATGGTCTTGGCCATTGTTCTGGGTCTGATCGGCGTTGCGCTGCGTCTGTCCCCGATTCGCTGGCTGGCCTGGCTGGGCGACCTGTATTCCACGGTGATCCGCGGGATTCCCGACCTGGTGCTGATCCTGCTGATTTTCTACGGTGGTCAGGACCTGCTCAATCGCGTCGCGCCGATGCTCGGTTTTGACGACTACATCGACCTGAACCCGTTGGCCGCCGGTATCGGCACCTTGGGCTTCATCTTCGGTGCGTACCTGTCGGAAACCTTCCGTGGTGCCTTCATGGCGATCCCGAAGGGTCAAGCAGAAGCCGGCATGGCGTACGGCATGAGCAGTTTTCAGGTGTTCTTCCGGGTGTTGGTGCCACAGATGATTCGCCTGGCAATTCCGGGTTTCACCAACAACTGGCTGGTGTTGACCAAGGCCACCGCGCTGATTTCGGTGGTAGGTCTGCAAGACATGATGTTCAAGGCCAAGCAGGCGGCAGATGCCACCCGCGAGCCTTTCACCTTCTTCCTCGCAGTGGCGGCGATGTACCTGGTGATCACCAGCGTCTCGTTGCTGGCATTGCGTCACCTTGAGAAGCGCTACTCGGTAGGCGTAAGGGCGGCTGATCTATGATCTTCGACTACAACGTCATTTGGGAGGCACTGCCGCTGTACTTCGGCGGCCTGGTGACCACCCTAAAATTGCTCGCGCTGTCGCTGTTTTTCGGTCTGTTGGCGGCCCTGCCGCTGGGGCTGATGCGCGTCTCCAAGAACGCGGCCGTCAACATGAGTGCCTGGCTGTTCACCTACGTGATCCGCGGCACACCGATGCTGGTGCAGCTGTTTTTGATCTACTACGGTCTGGCGCAGTTCGAAGCGGTACGTGAAAGCTTCCTCTGGCCGTGGCTGTCCAGCGCGACGTTCTGTGCGTGCCTGGCCTTCGCGATCAACACCAGCGCCTACACCGCTGAAATCATCGCCGGCAGCTTGCGTGCCACGCCGAATGGTGAGATCGAAGCGGCCAAGGCGATGGGCATGTCGCGCTACAAGATGTACAAGCGCATCTTGCTGCCGTCGGCCTTGCGCCGGGCGCTGCCGCAGTACAGCAACGAAGTGATCATGATGCTGCAGACCACCAGTCTGGCGTCCATCGTGACCCTGATCGACATCACCGGTGCCGCGCGCACGGTCAACGCTCAGTTCTACCTGCCGTTCGAAGCCTACATCACCGCCGGCGTGTTCTACCTGTGCCTGACGTTCATTCTGGTGAAGCTGTTCAAACTGGCCGAACGCCGCTGGCTGGGCTATTTGGCCCCGCGGAAGCACTGATATGGAACGCATCGATCATTCATTGCCGTGGAGCCACTTGGGCTGCGAACGCCAGATTTCGGTGTTCCGCTTCGGAAGTGGCGAGCGCAAGGCCTACATCCAGGCCAGCCTGCACGCCGATGAATTGCCGGGCATGCGTACGGCTTGGGAGCTGAAAAAGCGCCTGACCGAACTTGAAGCCCAAGGCTTGCTCAACGGTGTGATCGAGCTGGTGCCGGTGGCCAATCCACTGGGCCTCGGTCAACTGCTTCAGGGCAATCATCAAGGGCGTTTCGAAGCGGGCAGCGGCAAGAATTTCAACCGGGATTTCGTCGAGCTGAGCGCGCCAGTGGCCGCTGCGCTGGAGGGGCACCTGGGTGATGATCCGCACGCCAATATTCAGCTGATCCGTCAGGCCATGAGCGATGTGCTCGCCGCATTGCCGCCAGCCGCCAGTCAGTTGCAAGGCATGCAGCGCATTTTGCTCAGTCATGCCTGCACCGCCGATGTCGTGCTGGATCTGCACTGCGATTGCGAAGCGGCACTGCACATGTACGCCTTGCCGCAACACTGGCCGCAATGGCGTTCGCTCGCCGCACACCTGAACGTGAAGGTCGGTCTGCTGGCGGAAGAATCCGGTGGCAGCTCCTTCGATGAAGCTTGCTCGCTGCCGTGGTTGCGTCTGTCGCGTTTGTTTCCTGATGCGCAGATTCCCTTGGCCTGCCTGGCGACTACCATTGAATTAGGTGGTCAGGCCGATACCGGTCGCGCTGAAGCCTGCGCATACGCCGAAGGCATTCTGGCGTTCCTCGCCGAGCAAGGCTTGATCAGCGGTGAGTGGCCGAAACCTGCGCAAGACGCGTGCGAAGGCCTGCCGTTCGACGGCACCGAATTGCTGTTCGCGCCACACCCTGGCGTGATCAGTTTTTTGCGTAAACCCGGTGAATGGATTGAAGCCGGCGATGAGATTTTTGAAGTGATCGATCCGTTATCGGATCGGGTCAGCACGGTGTGTGCTGGTACGTCCGGGGTGCTGTTTGCCATTGAACGGCTGCGTTATGCCCAACCCGGTTTCTGGCTGGCCAAGGTGGCGGGGCGCGAAGCGCTGCGTCACGGGCGCTTGCTCAACGACTGACTGACTGTTTTTGTGAGAACCGACCGCATGTACAAACTTGAAGTCCAAGACCTGCATAAACGCTATGGCAGTCACGAAGTGCTCAAGGGCGTGTCCCTGAAAGCGGCGGCTGGCGATGTGATCAGCATCATCGGCTCCAGTGGCTCCGGCAAAAGTACTTTCCTGCGTTGCATCAACCTGCTGGAGCAGCCGCACGCGGGCAAGATTCTGCTCAACAACGAAGAGCTGAAACTGGTTGCCAACAAGGACGGCGCGCTGAAAGCGGCCGACCCGAAACAGCTGCAACGCATGCGTTCGCGCCTGTCGATGGTGTTCCAGCATTTCAACCTGTGGTCGCACATGACCGCGCTGGAAAACATCATGGAAGCGCCGGTCCACGTGCTCGGCATGTCCAAGGCCGAAGCCCGCGAGAAGGCTGAGCACTACCTGAACAAGGTCGGTGTGGCCCATCGTAAAGATGCTTACCCGGGCCACATGTCCGGCGGCGAGCAGCAGCGTGTGGCGATTGCCCGTGCGCTGGCGATGGAACCTGAGGTGATGCTGTTCGACGAACCGACGTCGGCGCTCGACCCGGAACTGGTGGGCGACGTACTGAAAGTCATGCAGGCCCTGGCGCTGGAAGGCCGGACCATGGTGGTGGTGACGCACGAAATGGGCTTCGCCCGTGAAGTGTCGAACCAGCTGGTGTTCCTGCACAAAGGTGTCGTCGAAGAAAGCGGCAACCCGCGTGAGGTGCTGGTCAATCCACAGTCCGAACGTCTGCAACAATTCCTCTCGGGTAGCCTGAAGTAAACCGAACTCCCGTTGCGCACCGGGATAGTGCATGCTTCGCAACCTAAAGGCTGGCCCCGATCCCTGTGGGAGCTGGCCTGCCAGCGATAGCGGTGGGCCAGTTTGCATCTCTGGCACAGACACGCCGCCATCGCTGGCAGGCCAGCTCCCACAGTTTGATCTCCATCGGTTTTGAGATTTGCGTTCATTTACGGGCTAGCATTGGCCCATGCCTTCATCACTGTTTTCGTTTCGGATTGCTCGCCATGACTGCCCATCGAATTGGTTTCCTGATTTGGCCCAGCACTAAAGCACTGACGCTTGCGCTGGCTGAGGAGGCCTTGCGTGTTGCCCAGCGTGTGCATCCGGACGTTGTCTACGAACTGTCGTTTTTGCAGGCCGAACCGCCGACTGAAGGCGCTTGGCAATTGCCGGGTGAACCCTGGGCCGGCAAGCTCGAAAACTTTCAGAAACTGTTCCTGCTCGCCGATGAGCCACCAACCACACTCGCACCGGCACTCAGTAGTTCGCTGAAACAACTGGTGCGTGCTGGCTGCGTGATCGGTGGTTTGTCTGCCGGTGTTTACCCGTTGGCCCAACTGGGTTTGCTCGACGGTTACCGCGCTGCCGTGCATTGGCGCTGGCAGGACGATTTCACTGAGCGTTTCCCTAAAGTCATCGCCACCAGTCATTTGTTCGACTGGGATCGCGATCGTCTGACTGCGTGCGGCGGCCTGTCGGTACTCGACTTGCTGCTGGCGGTGCTGGCCCGTGATCACGGCGCCGAACTGGCCGGTGCCGTGTCGGAAGAACTGGTGGTCGAGCGCATCCGTGAAGGCGGCGAGCGCCAGCGCATTCCATTGCAGAACCGTCTCGGTTCCAGCCATCCGAAGCTCACCCAAGCGGTGCTGCTGATGGAAGCCAACATCGAAGAGCCGCTGACCACTGACGAAATCGCCCAGCATGTGTGCGTGTCCCGTCGGCAGCTGGAGCGCATCTTCAAGCAATACCTCAACCGCGTGCCGAGCCAGTACTACCTGGAACTGCGCCTGAACAAGGCCCGGCAAATGTTGATGCAAACCAGCAAGTCGATCATCCAGATCGGCCTGTCGTGTGGCTTCTCCTCGGGGCCGCATTTCTCCAGCGCCTACCGCAACTTCTTCGGTGCCACGCCGCGGGAAGATCGCAACCAGCGGCGCAGCAGCAGCCCGTTCGAATTGTCGTCGGTGCCCTCGGAGCGTGGGTGACAGAGCAATCACGTCACCTGCTGAGGCTGATTTACTCCTCCATGTCGGAGCCTTCAGAAGTCGAGATATCCATCTCTCCTCGATTGATCACCTCTTCCACGCCAAAGTCCATACCCGTCCGTTCGAAGTAATCGATCAGCCGTAGCAGGCTTTCCCCGGAAAACCGATTACCTCGAAAACTGATGTTTTCAGCGATTTCCACCGGCAGTTCCAGCACGTCGCTGGGGACTTCGGTGATGGCGTTGCCACTGAGATTGGCCCAGTCCAGCTCTGTCATTTGCAGCAGGCCGTGCGGTATTTCGGTGATACCGGTGTCATTCAACAGTACGGTTGCGAGCTCCTTCATCTGGCTCAGGTCAAGCGTTTGCCCCAGGGGGTTGCGGGCCAGATCGAGATACTCGAGCTGTTCCATTCCCGCCAGCGCACTTGCCGATTCAGCTGACAGTCTGACGCGGCACTCAGGGAGCGACAGCGCCCGCAGTTGACCCATCTTGAATACCGCATCTGGAATGTTGCCCAGATTACAGGCGCGAAGCCTGAGGCTTTTGAGGTTGGGGAAGCCTTCCAGGAATCGTCCGATACGTGTCACGCCATCGGTACTATTAATCTCCAGCGCCGTTACATGGCTGAAATCAGCGCTCAGGGGCGGTAGTTCTCCGTTAATGATCGGGCGAATAGTGAGTTCAAAAGTCGGCTCCAGCGCCTCATTGAAATCATCCTGCTCGCTTTCATGCCGCCAGCACTGCTCCAATGTCTGTTTGAACTGGTCGCGGTTCATGTGCTCGAAAAGCTGTTGTTGGGCGGTGAACGGTTCGCCCGTCAACGGGTGTTGGGCCGGAAGGTCGGCGGTCCATGCCGCCAAGTCGTTGCTCAGTTGTGCCAACTCCGCTTCAAGGTTTGTCAGCTCGATTCGACCGTCTGCCAGCGTGCCTGCCAGTTCATAGACAAACTCGCTCGCCTGTTCGACCTCCAGGTTCGGGTACAGCGCCCTGACTCGGTTGATGTCCGCTTCTGGGGCATGGATACCCAAATCGTATGAGCTGTCGAAGTAGTGATGCTTGATCAGTTGTCGGGCGTTATCCGAAAGCGGATTGTGCGTCAGGTGTATTGCTTGTTTGGTGTACACCGGGCTTTCGAATAATTGCGAGGGCAGCTCACTGATCCTGTTGTGTAGCAGCTTGGCGGTATCAAGTTTGGGGTGGCGAAGTACGCTGTCGGGAATGTCGGTCAGGCCGGTACGGCTCAGGTCCAGGTGAACAAGTGCAGGCATAGATTCGACACTGGGTACCATTGTGAACGGGTTCTGGTACAGGTCCAGCATGACCAGTTTGTTCAATGAAGACAGCTTCGACCAGCTGGCTGCATCGAACCGGATTCCGCAATCGCTTAACACCAGTGCATCAAGGTCCGTCATTCGAGGAATGGCCTCGGGGAGGGATGTCAGGGAAAAGCGTTTTAAATCGAGGTGGCGCAAGCCATTGAAGCGCTGAAGAAACTCGGGAACACCCTGCACAGCATGACTGCCTTCAAGGGACAGCAATGACACATGGGGGAAATCGGCCGTCAGCGTGGGTAGATCGCCAAGAATCGGCCCGGCAAATCTGAGTGTGTAGCGCGGCGTGTCATTCGGGCCATCGAAGTCCCGCTCTGATTGTCGACGCCAGCTGCGCTGGATTTCCTGGGCCAGCAGCCTGCGATTGTGTTGAACGGCCTGTCGTTCCAGTTCGCTCAGGGGAACTCGGGTTTGCGGGTGGACAGTGGGCGAATCGTTTAGCCAGGTGTTCAGATCCTGATGCAGTCGCGAGAGCTCGCTGGACAGGCGTGAGAGCTCCATCCGCACGCCATCGGGATGCGTTTGTAACTGGAGAACAACAGTCTGGAGTTCCTCCTCGGAAAGACTGGGGTAAACCCCGCGAACCCGGTCGTTGAGGGACGGCGTTTCGGAGGGGCTGCGCCTGTATCCACCCGAGCCGCCAGGCAAGCGCATGGTCGTCGGGTCGTAGAACGGTTTTCGATGGGGATTTTTTGCGAACAACTTGCGTAGTGCCGGTTGGTTCAATGCATGTTCGGCGATGCGTACTTTGAGTGACTGAGCATTTGCTATAGATGGGTTCAGCGCATTGCGCTGTGCTTGCGGCAGCACCTGAAAAAGTCCCTGATAAAAATCACCGGGCCCCGATTCGCTATCTTGATAAACGTGGTAAGTGCCGTCTTCAGCGCGCACCAGTGTTTTAACGATCGGTGCATCAGGCTGGCCAATGCTGTCGCGCACAAGTCCGTCATGGGCGTAATCCCTCACTTCAATACGCAGTTCGGCGGGAAAACCGGGCAGCGAATTCAGGCTTTGCAAGGCCAGTCGGTGGGTGTCGGTATTGTCCAGAACGTCGGAATAAAGGCCCTCACAGGCTCTGGCTGCGCGTACGGCCTCCATGGCTTTTAGTGCTGCTTCCTTGAGCCGTTGGGGCGCGCGAGCGTTGTGCAGCTGGCGTAACTCGGTCCCGGTTGCATTGCTCACCAGCTCTTGTGCGACATCGGTCGGCAATCCATGCACGTCGTCGAGCAGTCGCTGAACCTGCACGTTGTCGGTTTTCTCCTGCGCGCGATAGCGTGTGTCGAACAGCGATTTTTGATGCTTCAGGGCAAGTTCGGCCGTTTGTTTTCTGAAGCCTTGCGTTTGGGTTTCCGGTGCCGGCATTGGCGTGTCGACAGGCCAATCGTCGTAGCTGGTCAGCAATTGATGTTGCAGGGTCAGATCGGCCTTGCGATAGCGCTCGGGTTGGTCGCTGCCGATCTGTTCGATAAAGGTTTCGATGTCCCGGTTGATCGTGAAGCGCTTGATCGTGTCTGTCAGCAGCGAAGGCGGGCGATAATGTTCGACATGCATTTCGCGCACTACGTTGTCGTGGTAACCGCTGACCCGCAGGATCTGTTCGCGCTCGGCGTTGGTGAGCGACTCGACGCTATGGCCGAGGCGGCGCATGACCTTTTCCCGGTCCCAGTTCAGCGGCTGCTCCAGTTCTGTGTGCCAGGCGCCGTGGTTGTTATGCAGCAGAGGTGGCTGATAAGCATCGGTTCGGTTCGGATGCTCAATCTGAAACGTGCCTGGCACGCGGTCGGGCTTCACGGCATACAGTTTTCCCTCCAGTGGCAGCAGCGTCTTGCCCTCGTTTTGATAGAGGCCGAGATGATCGGGTTTTGCTCCTTCCGGCCAAATGAGTGCTTGTTCGTAAGGCTTGAGATCCGGCTTCCAGTAGCGGGTTTTTCCTTCGGGCGTTGTGACGGGTTTGAGTGGGTCGACAAGCGCAATAGCTTCACGAGAGAGCAGGCGGCTGAGGGTCCGGGCAGCGATGGCGCCGCCCACCGCAAATGTCCCGACCTGAACCACCGTTTCGACGAACGTCATCAGATGCCCGAACGCTTCTGTTTTCAGCCCTTCAGCCAGGTCCACTATGCCTTCGAAGGTTTCGTCGAGTAACTGGTAGGCCATGTAGCCCAGCATCAATTCGCCGAGAAACGGGACGAAAGGCAACGCAACGAACGTCGCGATTTCAAGGAGCGTCGAGGCCACTTTGCTGAAGGCATTCCACAATGCCCATCGAGCGTTGCTGTCGGCAGTGGCGGTGGAGACGGCGAGCGTGCTTGCATCGTTGAGGATCTTGTTCAGCTGTCGCTGATAGAGATGGTTCCACAGGTCCGCTCTGAACGGGATCGCCGAAAACCGCAAATCAGGCTTGTCGATGGGCGTTTCGCGCCAGCTCGGCAGTGGGTCGCCCTGTCGGTGTTGATGCCAGGTCACGGTCTGGAGGCGACGGTTGAGGTCCGCGAAAAAATGTCCTCTTTCCTTGTGGTCGACGAAGCGACTGAAGAACGTTTGATAAGCGGGCGAGCGCAGTTTGCGGGTCAGCTCGGCCATGAACGCCAATGTATTCGGGTATTCCTTGAGAGGATGCTCTGGATCATCGGGAATGTAGGCAATGATCCGTGTTGCCGTGCGTGCGCGCTCCAGGCTCGCCGCGAAAATGACAATGCCGGTCAGCGAGGAGGACATCATTGTCAGGTCGTGACCATACAGCGGCTGCCCATCCAGTCGAGCACCCGAACGCCCTTCCAGAATGCGCAGGATCGAGAGATGGGCATCCGCTGGAACATCCTTTCGGATTTGCGCCATCTGCAGCGCAGATTTGAGTGCTGTTTTGTGCGAGCCGATCACCTTCGATTTCAACACCGCGCCGGCTACCGGGTTGGACGGTCCCAGATTGTCTTTGAGGTAAGCGTTGTACCGGGCGCCGATATCCAGTTCCCGGCATAACCGGGTAAAGGCCGGGATAGTGAGCTTTTGCTTGACCGCCGGCAGCGTATCGAACTGCCCTGTGGGCGAAGGTTTGGTGATGAACGTCGAGGCTGACTCGAAAGCCCCTGCCGCTGTTTCCGATTCCTGAAAGTTATGCAGGGCGGCGTCGAGCATCGACACGGTCCAGGTGCGCGCGGCGCCAGTCTTGATTCCGAAAAGCGGCACGGTTTGAGGGATGTACAGGCGCAGGAAGGTGGTTTTGGCGTCCAGTTCCAGGTCAAACCGGGTTTTCAAGGCGTCGCTCAGCAGCGGTTCGGCAAAGGCTTGTGCGCTTTGCAGCTTCGACAGCATTGAGTCCAGACGATTTCGATGGGTCCAGTGTTCCTGACTGATCTTTTTCAGCGACTGGTGCTGCTGCGGTGTTGCGGTGCCATGCCAGTCTGGCGTCATAAGCGTGGCGTTCTTGAGAGCTCGGTGTGTACTGGACGATGCTTCTAACACCCAGACTGGCAGATTGTTGAACAGGTGATGGTAGTGATCGTCCGGTTGCGTAGCGGATTCACTGCCTCCAGTAGTGGAAAGGCGATCGTTCTCGTATCGGCTCATGCGCTATTCCCTTAGCGTTTTGAATGAGCCGCCAGCAAAACAGACGATGATCGGTTCCGTGCGGTACATATTTACCGCACCGTTCGACAAGCCTGCCTATAACCTGTGCCGGCGGTTTAAACTGCGCCTTTGCGACCCTATATGTCGCATTGCCGTAAACCCGGTTGAAACCGGGGTTTGCGCTATAAGAAGTTGTCGCTTGGCGGCAAGGCCGGGCTGAAAACTGTCCTTACAATCCCCCCATCGCTCGCCAGTTTCAGGCGAGTGTTCCTCATCAGGAGACTCCGATGTCCGTTGAGCACGCTGCGGTACAACGCGCCGATTTCGACCAGGTAATGGTTCCCAACTACGCGCCTGCCGCTTTCATCCCTGTGCGTGGCGCCGGTTCCCGCGTCTGGGACCAGTCTGGCCGCGAGCTGGTCGACTTCGCCGGCGGGATTGCCGTTAACGTATTGGGCCATGCGCATCCGGCGCTGGTCAGTGCCTTGACCGAGCAGGCGAACAAGCTGTGGCACGTGTCCAACGTCTTCACCAATGAGCCGGCCTTGCGCCTGGCCCATAAGCTGATCGACGCCACGTTTGCCGATCGCGCGTTCTTCTGCAACTCCGGCGCCGAAGCCAACGAGGCCGCCTTCAAGCTGGCCCGTCGCGTCGGTTTCGATCGTTTCGGCAGCGAGAAGTACGAAATCATCGCCGCGCTCAACAGCTTCCACGGTCGTACCCTGTTCACCGTGAACGTCGGTGGTCAGTCGAAGTATTCCGATGGCTTCGGTCCGAAGATCACCGGTATCACCCACGTGCCGTTCAACGATCTGGCCGCGCTGAAAGCCGCCATTTCCGACAAGACGTGCGCTGTGGTTCTGGAACCGATCCAGGGCGAGAGCGGCGTGATCCCGGCCGAACTCGAGTACCTGCAAGGCGCCCGTGAACTGTGCACCGCACACAACGCGCTGCTGATTTTCGACGAAGTGCAAACCGGTATGGGCCGCAGCGGCAAGCTGTTCGCCTACCAGCATTACGGCGTGACCCCGGACATCCTGACCAGCGCCAAGAGCCTGGGCGGTGGTTTCCCGATCGCCGCGATGCTGACCACCGAAGACCTGGCCAAACACCTGGTCGTCGGCACCCACGGCACCACCTACGGCGGCAACCCGCTGGCGTGTGCTGTCGCTGAAGCCGTGATCGACGTGGTGAACACCCCTGAAGTGCTGGCCGGCGTCAACGCCAAGCACGACAAGTTCAAGGCTCGCCTGGAGCAGATCGGCGAGAAGTACGGCCTGTTCACGCAGGTCCGTGGTATGGGCTTGTTGATCGGTTGCGTGCTGAACGATGCCTGGAAAGGCAAGGCCAAGGACATCTTCAACGCCGCTGAAAAAGAAGGCCTGATGATTCTGCAAGCCGGCCCGGACGTGGTTCGTTTCGCGCCAAGCCTGGTGGTTGAAGACGCCGATATCGATGCCGGTCTGGACCGTTTCGAACGCGCCGCGGCCAAACTGACTCAAGCCTGATAGGCCCTTCGGCGCCTGAGTTTCAGGCGTCGAAACAATTTTTGTTCCAGACCGGACCAAATGTGGGAGCGAGCCTGCTCGCGAAGAGGGCCTGACAGCCAACATCTTTGTTGACTGACAGGACGCAATCGCGAGCAGGCTCGCTCCCACAGTGTCTCAGTGATCTGTCTGGACTATTTCCCTCAAAGAGTTTTATGAGAAAGGAGTGACACCATGCTGGTGATGCGCCCCGCGCAAATGGCTGATCTGGGCGAGGTACAGCGTCTGGCTGCGGACAGCCCGATTGGTGTCACTTCCTTGCCGGATGACGTTGAACGCCTGAGCGACAAGATCGCAGCAAGCGAAGCCTCGTTCGCCGCCGAAGTCAGCTTCAACGGTGAAGAGAGCTATTTCTTCGTCCTCGAAGACACCGCCACCGGCAAACTGGTGGGCTGCTCGGCCATCGTTGCGTCGGCCGGTTATTCCGAACCGTTCTACAGCTTCCGTAATGAAACTTTTGTGCACGCCTCTCGCGAGCTGAAGATTCATAACAAGATCCACGTGCTCTCCCAGTGCCACGACCTGACCGGCAACAGCTTGCTGACCAGTTTCTACGTGCTGCCGGAGCTGGTGGGGTCGGCCTGGTCGGAACTCAACTCCCGTGGTCGCTTGCTGTTCGTGGCTAGCCATCCAGAGCGTTTCGCCGATTCTGTGGTGACCGAGATCGTCGGTTACAGCGATGAAAATGGTGATTCGCCGTTCTGGGACGCCATCGGCCGTAACTTCTTCGACCTCAACTACGCCGCTGCCGAGCGTCTGTGCGGTCTGAAGAGCCGGACGTTCCTGGCCGAGTTGATGCCGCATTACCCGATCTATGTGCCGCTGCTGCCGGACTCCGCTCAAGAGGCGATGGGCCAGGTGCATCCACGGGCGCAGATCACCTTCGACATACTGATGCGCGAAGGCTTCGAGACCGATCACTACATCGACATTTTCGACGGTGGGCCGACCCTGCACGCCCGTGTCTCGGGGATCCGTTCGATCGCCCAGAGCCGAGTAGTCCCGGTGAAAATCGGCGAGCCGGTCAAAGGCGCCGGTCGTCAGTACCTGGTGGCCAACGCCCAGTTGCAGGATTACCGCGCCGTTTTGCTTGAGCTTGATTACGCGCCGGGCAAACCCGTGACCCTGGATCTCGAAGCGGCCGAAGCCTTGGGCGTCGGTGAAGGTGCCAGCGTGCGCCTGGTGGCGGTTTAACACCTGCTGGTATGCCTAGAAAGAATGCCTAAAAAGCAGCGAGTTTCACGGGTGGCGCAAGCGGCCCGTTTGAGGAGATAGCATGATCGTTCGTCCCGTACGCAGCAGCGATTTACCCGCTCTGATCGACTTGGCCCGTAGCACCGGCACCGGCCTGACCACCTTGCCGGCCAATGAAGAGCGTCTGGCCCATCGGGTCGGCTGGGCCGAGAAGACCTTCCGCGGCGAAGCCGGGCGGGGCGATGCGGACTACCTGTTCGTGCTCGAAGACGATGACGGTCGCGTGGTGGGTATTTCCGCCATCGCCGGTGCCGTCGGTCTGCGTGAACCTTGGTACAACTTCCGGGTTGGCCTGACCGTCAGCGCTTCGCAAGAGTTGAACATCTACCGCGAAATCCCGACGCTGTTCCTGGCCAACGACCTGACCGGTAACTCCGAGCTGTGCTCGCTGTTCCTGCACGCCGACTACCGCACTGGCCTCAACGGTCGCATGCTGGCCAAGGCGCGGATGCTGTTCATCGCCGAGTTCCCGCAGCTGTTCGGCAACAAGATCATCGCCGAGATGCGCGGCATGTCCGACGAAGCGGGGCGTTCGCCGTTCTGGGAAAGCCTGGGGCGTCACTTCTTCAAGATGGAATTCAGCCAGGCTGACTACCTGACTGGCGTGGGCAACAAGGCGTTCATCGCCGAACTGATGCCGAAATTCCCGCTTTACACCTGCTTCCTGTCGGAAGATGCGCGCAACGTGATCGGCCAGGTTCATCCGGACACCGAGCCGGCGTTAGCCATGCTTAAAAGCGAAGGCTTCAGCTATCAGGGCTACGTCGACATCTTCGACGCCGGTCCTGCGGTGGAGTGCGAAACCGGCAAGATCCGCGCAGTGCGCGACAGCCAGGCGCTGGTGCTGGCCATCGGCACGCCGGGTGACGACGCCACACCGTTCCTGATTCATAACCGCAAGCGCGAAGACTGCCGGATCACTGCTGCTCCTGCACGTTTCGCCGCCGGTACGCTGGTGGTCGATCCACTGACCGCCAAACGTCTTCAACTCAACGCCGGCGATCAAGTGCGCGCCGTTCCGTTGTCCGCTGCCAGGGAGTCGAAATAATGAATTCGCTATACATCGCAGGTGAATGGCTGGCCGGCCAAGGTGAAGCCTTTCAGTCGCTGAACCCGGTAACCCAACAAGTGCTGTGGGCCGGCGAAGGCGCTACCACTGCTCAGGTTGAATCGGCCGTGCAAGCCGCGCGCCAGGCATTCCCGAGCTGGGCCCGGCGTACCCTGGAGGAGCGCATCACCGTGCTGGAGGCTTTTGCCGCCGCGCTGAAGAACAACGCTGACGAACTGGCTCGCACTATCGGTGAGGAAACCGGCAAGCCTTTGTGGGAAGCGGCGACCGAAGTCACCAGCATGGTCAACAAGATTGCGATCTCGGTGCAGAGCTACCGCGAACGTACCGGCGAGAAGAGCGGCCCGTTGGGCGACGCCACCGCCGTGTTGCGCCACAAGCCACACGGTGTGGTCGCGGTGTTCGGGCCTTACAACTTCCCTGGTCACCTGCCGAACGGTCACATCGTACCGGCGCTGCTGGCCGGTAATAGCGTGCTGTTCAAACCCAGCGAGCTGACGCCGAAAGTCGCCGAGCTGACGGTCAAGTGCTGGATCGAAGCCGGTCTGCCGGCAGGCGTGTTGAACCTGCTGCAAGGCGCTCGCGAGACCGGTATCGCCCTGGCGGCGAACCCGGGCATCGACGGTTTGTTTTTCACCGGCTCCAGCCGCACCGGCAATCACCTGCATCAACAGTTTGCCGGTCGTCCGGACAAGATCCTCGCGCTGGAAATGGGCGGTAACAACCCGCTGGTCGTTGATCAGGTCGCAGACCTCGATGCTGCCGTTTACACCATCATCCAGTCGGCATTCATTTCCGCTGGTCAGCGTTGCACCTGTGCACGCCGCTTGCTGGTGCCGCAGGGCGCCTGGGGCGACACACTGCTGGCGCGTCTGGTGGCGGTCAGCCGTACGATTGAAGTCGGCGCGTTTGATCAGCAACCGGCGCCGTTCATGGGCTCGGTGATTTCTCTCGGCGCTGCGAAAGCACTGATGGATGCGCAGGAACATTTGCTGGGTAACGGCGCAGTAGCATTGCTGGAAATGACTCAACCTCAAGCTCAAGCCGCCTTGCTGACCCCAGGCATTCTGGACGTAACGGCAGTGGCTGATCGCCCTGATGAAGAGCTGTTCGGCCCGCTGCTGCAAGTGATCCGCTACGCTGATTTTGAGGCGGCGATCGCTGAAGCCAACGACACCGACTATGGCCTGGCGGCCGGTCTGCTTTCGGATTCCGAAGCGCGTTATCAGCAGTTCTGGCTGGAAAGCCGTGCGGGTATCGTCAACTGGAACAAACAGCTGACCGGTGCTGCGAGCAGCGCGCCATTCGGCGGTGTCGGCGCTTCGGGCAACCACCGCGCCAGCGCCTACTACGCGGCAGATTACTGCGCTTACCCGGTTGCTTCGCTGGAAACCCCGAGCCTGACCTTGCCAGCGACCCTGACGCCAGGCGTTAAGATGGCGTGATGCCCATCGCCAGCAGGCTGGCTCCCACAGGTTCGGTGGTGTTCACACATTTTGTGTACGACGCCATCACTGTGGGAGCCAGCCTGCTGGCGATGGCCACGCCTCGGTCATACTGAATAGTTACCAGATGCCTATAACAACAGATTCTCGTGGAGCCTCGCTGATGAAATCCTATGAAGTCAATTTTGACGGTCTAGTGGGGCCGACCCATAACTACGGCGGTTTGTCCTACGGCAACGTCGCGTCCCAGAGCAACAGCCAGCAGTCTTCGAACCCGAAGGAAGCCGCGCTGCAAGGCCTGGCGAAGATGAAATCGCTGATGGAAATGGGCTTTCAGCAAGGTGTTCTGGCACCACAGGAACGCCCGGACGTGGCAGCCCTGCGTCGCTTGGGTTTCAGCGGCACCGACGCTCAGGTGATCGAGCAGGCGGCTAAAGATGCAATGCCGTTGCTGGTGGCCAGTTGCTCGGCGTCGAGCATGTGGGTGGCCAACGCCGCCACCGTCAGCCCGAGCGCCGACACCGCGGATGGCCGTGTGCATTTCACCGCGGCCAACCTGAACTGCAAATATCACCGCAGCATTGAACACCCGACCACCAGTCGCGTGCTGGGGGCGATGTTCGCTGACCAGAAACACTTCGCTCACCACGCCGCCTTGCCGGCCGTGGCACAGTTCGGGGACGAAGGCGCAGCCAACCACACCCGTTTCTGCCGTGAATACGGCGAAGCGGGCGTCGAGTTCTTCGTGTTCGGTCGCAGTGCGTTCGACACCCGTTACCCGGCACCGCAGAAATACCCGGCCCGCCAGACCCTCGAAGCCTCCCAGGCGGTTGCCCGCCTGCACGGCTTGAGCGATGACGGCGTGGTCTACGCTCAGCAGAACCCTTCGGTGATCGATCAGGGCGTGTTCCACAACGATGTGATCGCGGTGGGTAACGGCGAGGTGCTGTTCTATCACGAGGACGCGTTCCTCGACACCGAGCAGATGCTGGCCGAATTGCAAAGCAAGCTCGCCAAAGTTGGTGGGAAATTTCAGTCGGTCTGCGTACCGCGTTCCGCGGTAACCGTGGAAGACGCCGTTCGTTCCTACCTGTTCAATAGCCAACTGCTGTCGCGTCCTGACGGCTCGATGCTGTTGATCGTGCCGGAAGAATGCCGTGGTAACGAGCGTGTCTGGCAGTACCTGCAAGGTTTGACCAGCTCCGGCGGCCTGATCCGCGAAGTGAAAGTGTTCGATCTGAAGCAGAGCATGCAAAACGGTGGTGGCCCGGCTTGCCTGCGGTTGCGCGTCGCGCTCAACGAAACCGAACTGGCGGCCGTCAACCCAGGGGTTATCATGACGGCACCGTTGTACGGCACGCTGACCGAATGGGTCGACAAGCACTACCGCGACCGCATGACCGAAAACGATCTCGCGGACCCGCAATTGCTGCTTGAGTGCCGGACGGCACTGGATGAACTGACGCAAATCCTTAAACTGGGCGCGGTTTATCCATTCCAGATCAATTGAACGTCGAGAGCGTAAAAAACATGAGCGATACCCTGCAGCTGATCCTTGAAGACACCGACGGCACGCAACTGGAAACTTCCTGCACCCGCGTCGCGGTCATGTGGCAAGGCAAAGAGCTGTGGATTCAGCAAGACGGCCGCGGCCAATTGCTGATCGGCGTGGACGTCGAAGAAGGTGACGCTGAATACGCAAACCTGCTGCTGCGCCCATTGGCGACTAATCTGGTAAGTCTGCAACTGGAAATGGAACCGGCTGAAGTCGGTGACGAAGACCACGTGCACGGCCCGGATTGCGCGCACGACCACTAAGGAAACCGCTTATGCTCGCCCTCGGCAAATTGCTTGAACTGACCCTCGCCGGCCGCGAACCGGCGGAGAAGACTCAACTGACTGTCGAAGGCGTGCGCATGCGCTGGTTGAGCGAAGGTGCGCTGGAAGTCCGGCCACCTGAAGCTCGCGATAATGGTCTGGACCTGCTGCTTTCGGCCGGTATCCATGGCAACGAAACAGCACCGATCGAGTTGCTTGATCGCCTGTTGCACGATATTGCCCGCGGCGACTTGAAGCCGCGCGCACGCATTCTGTTCCTGTTCGGCAACCCGGAAGCGATTCGCAAAGGCGAGCGCTTCGTCGAGCAGGACGTCAATCGGCTGTTCAACGGCCGTCACGAACAAAGCAGCGGCTCCGAAGCCCTGCGCGCGTGTGAACTGGAGCGGCTGGCGGCGAGTTTCTTCAGCCTCCCGGATCGTAACCGTCTGCACTATGACCTGCACACGGCCATTCGCGGTTCGAAAATCGAGCAGTTCGCACTGTATCCCTGGAAAGAAGGCCGTCAGCATTCACGCCTGGAGCTGGCGCGCCTACGCGCCGCCGGCATGGAAGCGGTGCTGCTGCAAAACAAGCCGTCCATCGTTTTCAGTTCCTACACCTACGATAAACTCGGTGCCGAGGCTTTCACGCTTGAGTTGGGCAAGGCGCGACCATTCGGGCAGAACGATGGGGTCAACGTCGATCTGCTGGAAACTCGCCTCAAACAGATTATCGAAGGCAACGAGCCGGCCCAGACCGAAGAGGCGCTGGACGGTTTGCAGTTGTTCAGCGTGGCGCGGGAAATCATCAAGCACAGCGATAGCTTCCGCCTGAACCTGCCAGTGGATATCGAGAATTTTTCGGAATTGGAAGTGGGTTACCTGCTGGCCGAAGACATCGCCCAGACCCGATGGATCATTGAGGAGGAGGGTGCCCGGATCATCTTCCCGAACCCCAAGGTCAAGAACGGCCTGCGCGCCGGCATCCTGATTGTGCCGACCACCGACGAAAACCTTGCCTGACCGCGATATCAGGCTCGACATAAAACCCATGTGGGAGCGAGCCTGCTCGCGATAGCGGTGTATCAGTCAACAGGGGCGTTGGCTGACAGTCCGTCATCGCGAGCAGGCTCGCTCCCACAGGTTTATCAGTGTTTACACTGCTACCGCACGAGGCTCACTACGACGCAACGCACGCATTTTGTGCAGCGTATCCGCGCACGTCTTCGCCGCTTCCTGGCCTTTATGCACGAAATGCTCGAAGAAGAATTTCTGATGCTCTTCGCCGGCATGGAAGTGGTGCGGGGTTAAAACCACCGAGAACACCGGCACTTCAGTCTCCAGCTGAACCTGCATCAGGCCGCTGATCACCGACTGGGCGACGAACTCGTGACGGTAGATGCCGCCGTCGACCACCAGGCCCGCCGCGACGATGCCGGCATAACGACCGGACTTGGCCAGCAGCTTGGCGTGCAGCGGAATTTCAAAGGCGCCGCCGACTTCGAAGAAATCGATCTCCGATTCCTGATAACCCTGAGCAATCATTTCGGCCACAAAGCCCTTACGGCTCTGATCGACGATTTCCTTGTGCCAGCAGGCCTGGATGAACGCAACGCGCTCGCCCTGATGGTTTTTGCTTTTGCTATCGATTGCGGTGGGTTGCATGTTCTGACTCCTGTTTATGTAAAAAACAGGGCATATGAATCGAATGGGATTTAAGGGTACGCACGCTCGCACGAATGCCGGCGGACGGCCCTTTGGCGCCAATCCCGTTCTCTCTTCATCCGGACTATGACCGTCGGCCCCGGGATCACACCGGGTCTGCTGACCTTGCCGCCATCACAGCCATTGCCGTGCCTGTCGCCAAGCGCTCGCGGGCTATGCGCATTGCGCGCAATTACCGCCGGTGGGGAGTTGCACCCCGCCCTGAGAACGTTTTGCCGCCAGATTAGTTTGGCGGCGAAGCGTTTTTAACACATATTTCCGAGCCGTGCATTGCTGCTATCTGATGATTGCTATCGATTTTTTTGCTCACTTGACGGGGCTTTTCATTCGCTTGGGGTTGATTAATCGTTGTCATGACCGCAGTAATTCCTACCTGAAAGGGATTTTCCCCTGCTTACCGAGGCCCGATTCATGAGCGTTATCGATCTACGCAGCGACACCGTCACCCAACCGACCGCCGGGATGCTCGACGCGATGGCCACTGCGGCCACCGGTGACGACGTCTATGGCGAAGATCCGACGGTCAATCGTCTGGAAGCGGAACTGGCAAAACGGTTGGGTTTTGCCGCTGCGTTGTTCGTGCCGACGGGCACCATGAGCAACTTGCTGGGCCTGATGGCTCATTGCGAACGGGGTGACGAATACATCGTCGGCCAGCAGGCGCACACGTATAAGTACGAAGGTGGCGGCGCGGCGGTGCTCGGCTCGATCCAGCCACAGCCGCTGGAAGTGCAGGCCGACGGCTCGCTGGACCTGGCGCACGTTGCGGCGGCGATCAAACCGGATGACTTCCACTTCGCCCGCACCCGTTTGCTGGCGCTGGAAAACACCATGCAGGGCAAGGTTTTGCCGCTGGAGTATCTGGCACAGGCTCGAAGCTTTACCCATGAGCATGGGTTGCAGCTGCACCTGGACGGCGCGCGGCTATACAACGCGGCGGTCAAATTGGGTGTCGATGCCCGGGAAATTACTCAGCACTTTGATTCCGTCTCGGTCTGCCTGTCCAAAGGCCTCGGCGCGCCGATCGGTTCGGTGCTGTGCGGCTCGGTCGAATTGATCGCTAAGGCGCGACGCCTGCGCAAGATGGTCGGCGGCGGCATGCGCCAGGCCGGGATTCTGGCGGCGGCGGGTTTGTACGCGCTGGATAACCATGTTCAGCGTCTGGCTGATGACCACGCCAATTCGCAGTTGCTGGCCGAAGGCTTGCGAGCGGCGGGTTACGAGGTCGAGCCGGTGCAGACCAACATGGTTTACGTGCAAATGGGTGACAAGGCCGAAGCGATCAAGGCCTTTGCCGCTGAGCGCGGTATCAAGCTCAGCGCTGCCGGTCGTCTTAGAATGGTCACGCATATGGATGTCAGCCGCGCGCAAATCGAGCAGGTCGTCGCGACATTCGTCGAGTTTTCGCGCAACTGACCGCGTTAGCCGTCCAATTGACCGTTTCTATCGTATAAACACGCTGTACCCCGCGCGCAGGGCCGATATAATGCGGCCCTTTGCCGTCGCTTCGTCTGTTGACGTTTCGCACAGGCCTTTGGCCGCAGCCTCCGTGGAAGAACCTAATGAAAAGCGCAGAAATCCGTGAAGCCTTCCTTCGCTTCTTCGAAGAACAAGGCCACACCCGTGTAGCCTCCAGCTCTTTGATTCCGGGCAACGACCCAACCCTGCTGTTCACTAACGCGGGGATGAACCAGTTCAAGGACTGCTTCCTGGGCCAGGAAAAACGTGCGTACACCCGCGCGGTTTCCAGCCAGAAATGCGTGCGCGCGGGCGGCAAGCACAACGACCTGGAAAACGTCGGTTATACCGCCCGTCACCACACATTCTTCGAAATGCTGGGTAACTTCAGCTTCGGTGATTACTTCAAGCGCGATGCGATCACCTACGCCTGGAACTTCCTGACGTCCGACAAGTGGCTGAACCTGCCGAAAGAAAAGCTCTGGGTCACCGTCTACGCCAGCGATGACGAGGCCTACGACATCTGGACCAAGGAAATCGGTGTTCCGGCCGAGCGCATGGTTCGTATCGGTGACAACAAAGGCGCGCCGTACGCTTCCGACAACTTCTGGACCATGGGCGATACCGGCCCGTGCGGTCCTTGCACCGAGATTTTCTACGATCACGGCGCCGACATCTGGGGCGGTCCACCGGGCTCGCCGGAAGAAGACGGCGATCGTTACATTGAAATCTGGAACAACGTGTTCATGCAGTTCAACCGCACCGCCGATGGCGTGTTGCACCCGCTGCCAGCGCCTTCGGTTGATACCGGTATGGGCCTGGAGCGGATCAGTGCCGTGCTGCAGCACGTTCACTCGAACTATGAAATCGACCTGTTCCAGAGCCTGCTGAGTGCATCGGCCAAGGCTATCGGTTGCACCAACGACAATCAGGCTTCCTTGAAAGTCGTCGCCGACCACATTCGCTCGTGCGGTTTCCTGATTGCCGACGGCGTGCTGCCGTCTAATGAAGGCCGCGGCTACGTGCTGCGCCGGATCATTCGTCGCGCCTGCCGTCACGGCAACAAGCTGGGCGCCAAGGGCAGCTTCTTCTACCAGATCGTTGCGGCACTGGTCGCCGAGATGGGCGAAGCCTTCCCTGAGCTGAAATCCCAGCAAGCGCACATCGAGCGCGTACTGAAAGCCGAAGAAGAGCAGTTCTCCAAGACCCTGGAGCACGGCCTGAAAATCCTCGAGCAGGATCTGGCCGAGCTCAAAGGCGACGTGGTGCCGGGCGACGTAGTGTTCAAACTCTACGACACCTACGGTTTCCCGATGGACCTGACCGGCGACATCGCTCGCGAACGCAGCCTGACCATCGACGAAGAAGGCTTCGAGCGCGAAATGGAAGCCCAGCGCGTCCGTGCCCGTTCCGCCAGCTCCTTCGGCATGGACTACAACAGCCTGGTCAAGGTTGATGTGGCCACCGAATTCACCGGGTATGAAGCGACTAAAGGTTCGGCGAAAGTCGTTGGTCTCTATAAAGATGGCCAGTCGGTCGACGTACTCAGTGAAGGCGAAGAGGGTGTGGTCGTACTGAACCAGACGCCGTTCTACGCTGAATCCGGGGGTCAGATCGGCGACTGCGGTTTCCTTCAGGTCGGCAACGCGCGCTTTGACGTACGCGATACCACCAAAACCGGTGGCGCCTTCTTGCATCACGGCGTGCTGGCTTCGGGTAGCCTGACCATCGGCGCACCGGTAGAAACGCATGTTGATGCCGAAGTGCGTCACGCGACTTCGTTGAACCACTCGGCGACTCACTTGCTGCATGCGGCATTGCGTCAGGTGCTGGGCGATCACGTTCAGCAGAAAGGCTCGTTGGTCGACAGTCAGCGCCTGCGCTTTGACTTCAGCCACTTCGAAGCCATCAAACCTGAGCAGTTGAAGGCGCTGGAAGACATCGTCAACGCCGAGATTCGCAAGAATTCCGAAGTTGAAACCGAAGAAACCGATATCGAAACCGCCAAGCAGAAGGGCGCCATGGCGCTGTTCGGTGAGAAATACGGCGACAGCGTGCGCGTATTGAGCATGGGCGGTGATTTCTCCGTCGAGTTGTGCGGTGGTATCCACGCTAACCGGACTGGCGACATCGGCCTGCTGAAGATTGTCAGCGAAGGCGGCGTGGCTTCCGGCGTGCGTCGTATCGAAGCGGTCACTGGCGCCGCGGCGCTGGCATACTTGAACGCTGCTGAAGAACAACTCAAGGAAGCGGCCAACCTGGTCAAGGGTAGCCGCGACAACCTGATCGACAAGCTGTCGGCTGTGCTGGAGCGCAACCGTCTGCTGGAGAAGCAACTCGAGCAGTTGCAGGCCAAGGCTGCCAGCGCGGCGGGCGACGATCTGTCGGCTTCTGCCCTGGATGTCAAAGGCGTGAAAGTGCTGGCCGTGCGTCTGGACGGTCAGGACGGCAAGGCGCTGCTGGCGCTGGTCGATCAACTGAAAAACAAACTCGGCCGCGCAGTGATCCTGCTCGGCAGTGTCCATGAGGAAAAGGTCGTTCTGGTTGCAGGCGTAACCAAAGACCTGACTGGCCAACTCAAAGCCGGTGATTTGATGAAGCAAGCCGCTGCGGCAGTGGGCGGGAAGGGCGGTGGTCGTCCAGACATGGCGCAAGGCGGTGGTACTGACGCTGGCGCACTGGATGCGGCATTGGCCCTGACTGTTCCATTTGTAGAGCAGGGTTTATAAGGCAGTGTGTCCGGCCCGCAGTCTAGTGGCGGGCTGGAAAGCTGTTTGAGTGATTATTTGGGCGCCCTTCATGGGCAGAGGCGGCTTTGAAATGGCTTTGATCGTACAGAAATTTGGAGGCACCTCGGTCGGCACTGTCGAGAGAATCGAGCAGGTCGCCGACAAGGTTAAGAAATTCCGCGAGGCCGGCGATGACCTGGTGGTTGTGCTGTCTGCAATGAGCGGCGAAACCAACCGTCTGATCGATCTGGCCAAGCAAATCAGTGGCGACGGCCAACCGGTTCCTCGTGAGCTGGACGTGATCGTCTCCACCGGTGAGCAGGTGACGATTGCACTGTTGGCCATGGCGCTGATCAAGCGCGGCGTGCCAGCGGTGTCCTATACCGGCAACCAGGTGCGGATTCTGACGGACAGTGCGCACAATAAAGCGCGTATCTTGCAGATTGATGACCAGAAGATTCGTGGCGATCTGAAGGCAGGTCGTGTGGTTGTTGTCGCCGGTTTCCAGGGCGTCGACGAGCACGGCAACATCACCACCCTCGGTCGTGGCGGTTCCGACACCACCGGCGTGGCGCTGGCGGCGGCCTTGAAGGCTGACGAATGCCAGATCTACACCGATGTCGACGGCGTCTACACCACCGACCCGCGTGTGGTGTCCGTGGCTCAGCGCCTGGACAAGATTACCTTCGAAGAGATGCTGGAAATGGCCAGCCTCGGTTCCAAGGTGTTGCAGATCCGTGCGGTGGAATTCGCCGGAAAGTACAACGTTCCGCTGCGCGTACTGCACAGCTTCAAGGAGGGTCCGGGCACCCTCATTACTATTGATGAAGAGGAAACCATGGAACAGCCGATCATTTCCGGCATCGCTTTCAATCGCGATGAAGCCAAGCTGACCATCCGTGGCGTGCCAGACACCCCGGGCGTTGCATTCAAGATTCTCGGCCCGATCAGTGCCGCGAACATCGAAGTCGACATGATCGTGCAGAACGTTGCGCACGATAACACCACCGACTTCACCTTCACCGTACACCGCAATGACTTCCAGGCAGCGCAAACCGTGCTGGAAAACACCGCTCGCGAGATCGGTGCCCGTGAAGTCGTTGGCGACATCAAGATTGCCAAGGTATCGATCGTCGGTGTCGGCATGCGCTCCCACGCAGGCGTTGCCAGCCGCATGTTCGAATCCCTGGCCAAGGAAAGCATCAACATCCAGATGATCTCGACCTCGGAAATCAAAGTCTCCGTAGTGATCGAAGAGAAGTACCTGGAACTGGCTGTGCGCGCTCTGCACACGGCTTTCGAACTGGACGCACCGGCCCGTCAGGGCGAGTGATGCGTTAACCGAAGGGCGCGGTCTGACCGCGCCCTTTTGTTTTTTTTGAATGGCGTGACCCGAGGCTGTTCTTTTGCTCGCGCTAGTCAATACTCAGGCATGTAGGCTGCGATCGTTCCGGTTGTAGGTCGAGTGCCTTTTTTTTGCAGACTGTTGTCCCTGAAATGAAATGCGTGAGGAGAAAGGTATGCTGATTCTGACTCGTCGGTGCGCAGAAAGCCTGATTATTGGTGATGGCGAAATCACTGTGACCGTGCTCGGCGTCAAAGGAAATCAAGTGCGTATCGGTGTCAACGCCCCGAAAGAGGTTGCGGTCCACCGTGAGGAAATTTACCTGCGTATAAAGAAAGAGAAGGACGAAGAACCAAGCCATTAATTTTTATCGTTTTTTATGTTTGCAAACGGGGAAGAAGCTGGTTAATATACGCCCCGTGTTGCGGAGAGCTGGCCGAGTGGCCGAAGGCGCTCCCCTGCTAAGGGAGTACACCTCAAAAGGGTGTCGGGGGTTCGAATCCCCCGTTCTCCGCCATTATTTGCGTAGTACGTTGTAATCTAGCTTCTTCGGTAAGTGTTTGAAATTACTAGAAAAAGTGCTTTACATAGAGATTAAACGGTCTATAATGCGCGGCAACAAATGCACTCGTAGCTCAGCTGGATAGAGTACTCGGCTACGAACCGAGCGGTCACAGGTTCGAATCCTGTCGAGTGCACCATTTAAGAGTCATCTGCAGTAATGTGAATGACTTGGCTTCAACCAGTTGTGATCTGGTATAAAAACACAAATGCACTCGTAGCTCAGCTGGATAGAGTACTCGGCTACGAACCGAGCGGTCACAGGTTCGAATCCTGTCGAGTGCACCAAACACCAAAAAGCCCGCGTTTAACGCGGGCTTTTTGCCGTCTGGGATTTGGCTTTTCCTTTGGTGCATCCTCTCTCATCGAACTCGACGTGCGCGCTACGACCTCGCTGGGTGTCGTAACGGTAGCTCGTGGCTGAATTGCGAATACTGATTTTGTCTGGCTTGCCAAGAGCGCTCTCGACATCCTGCTGACTCATGCCGGCAACAACCCGCTGATTGATGATCGCTTCGCGGCGCTCTCTGGCGCTGATGAGGTCTCCACATTTGTCCTCGGTCTTGCCGACGACGGTCGGATCTCTCCTTTTGATTTTCATACTTGATGTTTCGCGATTCTCGGCTTCCGGCATGAGGGCGGTCACGCTTCCCGGTGTGAAGGTGCGGACATCCTGCAGCGAAAGGCTGTCTCCGGCCTCACAGCTCAACGTAGTGAAGGTAATGCGCCCGTCGGCCGCCTCGCAGCGGTGAACGGTCGTGGCAAGCGCCCAGGGCGAGGGGCAGAGCAGGGTGATCAACAAAAAATAATGTGCATTTGATGGCATTAAACGTCCTCCATGACGGTCCATCTGAAGGGTAGTCGTTACATTTTTCGGCTGTGGTGTGTTTTCTTTTCAGGATGAGTCGTCGCAGTTTGATGGATCAGGCAACGCTCAGGTTTGTCTTGCAAGCGCTTGTTTCAGCCACGATTTTTTAACGTTTAAAACTGTCGGGCGGTGTATCATTGCGCCCATCAGCCCCGCCGGGGCTTGTGGAATACCTCCATGGACTTACCCAGTAGTTACTCAGTACCCCGTTTTTCCAATCATGAATTGACTGATTGATCCTTCCGGCGTGCCCCGCTGCTGGGAGTGGAGTTCGCCTATGTCTGAAGTTGAAGTAAAGAAAACGCAGGAAAGCTTGCAGGACCGCCTCGCTCAAGTTGTTGAGCTGCTGCAGCGTCAGCGGGTGGTCGAAGACCTGACTCACCGCCAGGAAGGTCCGCATCACGACCGGGTCGAGAACCTGGTTCACCGGCAAAACCTCGTCGAGTTGCAACGCAAGCTCGATGATCTGCACTCCGCCGACGTCGCCTACATCCTTGAAGCCTTGCCGCTGGACGATCGTCTGACGCTCTGGCAATTGGTCAAGGCCGATCGCGACGGCGACATTCTGCTCGAAGTATCCGATTCGGTTCGTGAAACGCTGATCGCCGACATGGACGATCACGAGCTCCTGGCTGCGGCCAAGGACATGGACGCCGACGAACTTGCTGACCTGGCCTCCGAGCTGCCGCGAGACGTCGTCCACGAGCTGATGGAAACCCTCGATGGTCAACAGCGTGAGCGCGTCCGCTCTGCGTTGTCCTACGACGAGGAGCAGGTCGGTGCGCTGATGGACTTCGAGATGGTGACGATCCGTGAGGATGTCAGTCTCGAAGTAGTTTTGCGTTACCTGCGGCGCCTCAAGGAGCTGCCGAGCCACACGGACAAATTGTTCGTGGTCGATTATGACGGTGTCCTCAAAGGCGTGTTGCCAATCAAGCGATTGCTGGTAAACGACCCGGAAAAACAGGTTTCTGAAGTCATGGCCAGTGACCCGGTGAGTTTTCACCCGGACGAAGACGCCTATGACGCTGCTCAGGCCTTCGAACGTTACGACTTGATCTCGGCGCCTGTAGTCGACAAGAACGGCAAGCTGATCGGCCGTCTGACCATCGATGAAATGGTCGACCTGATTCGTGAAGAGAGCGAAAACGAAGTTCTCAACATGGCGGGTCTGCGTGAAGAGGAAGATATTTTTGCGTCAGTCTGGAAATCCCTGCGTAACCGTTGGGCCTGGCTGGCAGTTAACCTGATCACCGCGTTCATCGCATCCCGGGTGATCGGTCTTTTCGAAGGCTCCATCGAGAAATTGGTGGCATTGGCGGCACTGATGCCGATCGTGGCGGGTATCGGTGGTAACTCGGGTAACCAGACGATCACCATGATCGTTCGGGCCATGGCGCTGGATCAGGTCAGCACCGGCAATACTTCGCGCCTGATGCGCAAGGAGTTGGCGGTAGGTTTGATCAATGGTCTGGTGTGGGGCGGTGTGATCGGCGTCGTCGCCTATCTGCTGTATGGCAGTTGGTCTCTGGGGGTAGTGATGACCGCTGCCATGACGCTCAACCTGTTGCTGGCGGCATTGGCGGGAGTATTGATTCCCATGACCCTGGCGCGGCTTGGGCGCGATCCTGCGATGGGCGCCAGTGTGATGATCACTGCCATGACGGACAGTGGCGGCTTCTTCATCTTTCTCGGGTTGGCGACGATCTTCCTGCTCTGACTTATCGACACTAAAAACCCGCCAATCAATCGGCGGGTTTTTTATGCCCGAATTTCAAGCAAAAAAAAGCCAGCGATTAAGCTGGCTTGAACTTTCGGATGAAATCAGGAAGCGTCTGCGGCCATTTCGGCATCATGCGCAATCAGCGAAACAAGAGCGTTCTGCTGACGGTGGGAGAGTTGGCGGAAGCGTTGCAGCAGTTCACGTTCGTGCAATGACAGCTCCGGGCTGTCCAGGCGCATGCTCAATTCTTCGCCCAACGCGCCTTCCTGAATAAGGCTTTGCTCAAGGCGCGCGATGATTTCGGAGTTCATGCTGCGATGATGATTGCGAGCCACCTCGGCAATGCGTTCACGCATTCCGTCTGGCAGACGTACGACGAACTTGTCAGCCGTACGGCTGGAATAAATTGCCTGTTTCAATGGGCGCATATATTTAACCGGTTAGTTCAGGGGAGCGGTTCTCGGGATTGGCCGCAGGATGTCTGATAGGACAAGCGGTCTGGCCAAATGTTCAACCTGAATTGATAGAGGCTCGCATCATGCCTCAAAGTAGCCAGTTCATTGGCGTCAATTCTGTGACAAATATTGAACTGGATAAAGGCGTTATGCCAGCACCAATTATCAGAAATGCGGACTGGTTTGAAAAGTTTGCGCTGGTCCGTATTACTGACCGCATCCTCTTGCCCGGCAGGTGATGTCCTGGGACGCCTGAAGGCGCATGCTGTGCAGATTCGATCAGTGTTCCTTACTAGTACAGGATAGTGGCAATTGGCCGATTTACTAGGGGAAGCGTGCAGTGCGAGGTGATTTCAAGATGGATGGCAGGCTGATTTACTTGATGGGGCCTTCTGGGTCCGGCAAGGACAGCCTCATCGAAGCCGCCCGAGAGCCGTTGCAGACGCTTAATTGTGAAGTGGTGCGTCGGGTCATCACGCGGTCGGCCGAATCAGTGGGTGAGGATGCGATTGGCGTTTCTCGGGAAGAGTTTGAGCAGCACAGGGTCGAGGGCGATTTCGCGCTGTGCTGGACCGCCAATGGCCTGGATTACGGTATTCCGATCGAAATAGATCAATGGCTCAATGACGGTCGGCATGTCTTGGTCAACGGTTCTCGCGGCCATTTGGCTCAGGCGCTGCACCGGTATCCAACGCTGTTGCCGGTTCTTTTGACGGTCAAGGATGAGGTCCTGCGAGAGCGCCTGCTGCGCCGTGGTCGCGAGAGTTTTGCGGAGATTGAAGCAAGGCTGCATCGTAATGGGTTGTTCACGGCGGAGGGTTCAATCGGTGACACGCAGATCCATCGACTCGACAATTCAGGTGAACTGACCACCACAGTTGCCCATCTGCTGGACCTGTTGAGGATTAACGCAGTACCGGATCGAACTTGATCTTGCGCCCGGCAATCAGCGCCAGCACAAACAGCGCACCGAACACTCCGCTGGCGATCAAAGGCAGGGTGAGGACCGTATCCTGGACTACTGACAGATGTAGAATGCCGCTCAGTAAGGTGAGGATGAAAAACCCTGCGGCTGATCTGGACATGCGGTGCTCCTGATGGGGTGATTCAAAATACCAAACGTTCTGAAGACTGAGCCGGCAGCAGAATGCCTTCCTGGCTCACCTCTTGGCTGACAAAGCTGCGCTGGTCGCTCATAACCGCCAGTTGAGGTGCTCTTTGCACCTGAAGGTAATGAGGCATGCTTTGAGCAACCGGTTCTACACCGTTCTCGGGGACAAATTGAAAGCCCAACAAAATCGCCAGAGCGATCGCGTTCGAGAGTAAAAGGGTGCTGTACATGAGGCTTGCCTCCGATGTTCTTCGAGAACAGCTAAAGCAGCCCGCATGCCAAGAGTCTAACGGTAATTAAATCCTTTAAAAACAATGAATTAAGATATTTTACCGAAGTGCCTGCCTTGCATTTTGCAATGATGTCTTTTTGCGGCGATGCAATTTGCACGGTAAACAAAGCCACGCTCCTGCGAGGCGTCTGCCTACACTTAAAAAGCCCAACGGACGACATGACAAAAGCGGGCCTGCCCGTTAACATGCACGCCGTCCATCGCACTGCGTTTCTTCGTGGTCGATTTGTGTCTCAGTAGCTCAATTGGATAGAGCATCCCCCTCCTAAGGGGAAGGTTGGCAGTTCGAACCTGCCCTGGGACACCATTAATTCGTACCTCTCCGGTCACCTTCTGACAGGGCATGTTCTCCTCGTCAGCAGGTAGCACCAAGTGGCAAAAAAAGCCCCGCCGGGCAGTTCTCCGGCGGGGCTTTTTTACGCGCCATCACCCGACGATCTACATGGAAAGTCTGTCATTGCTGTGCCTTACTCCAGACACAACTCATGGAGCGACGTCGATGCGGCGTAGAGGCACAAAATTCTGGTTATGGACCAACACGCAGTTACCCATCCATACGCATGAAGAGGTACTCAACAATGGCCTGCATATCGAGGTGCAGGCACGGGTCAGTCATGAGGGGGGTACCCAGGTGTTTATAGGCGTCTACGGCACCAATGGCTGGGCTGTTGGCGAGGAGGTTCATGACCGGCACGCCGGTGAGCATTACTGCGAGGCCTTGAAGTGGGGCGCTCAGCGGGCGAGGGAGATTGTCGCGGACACCCTGGAGTTCGTCGCACCGCACCGGGTGCAGTTGACCTTGAGTCCGGTGATTACCGATGAGTCGGAACTGGCCCTGCGGCGGATGGAAATGACCGAGCGCGAGTCTTTGAAACTCAAGTCCGACGATGCCTGGTCGGAGTACCTGGCCGCCAAGGCAGCCATGCTGGCGCTGATGCGCTCAACTAAAGTCGACCCCAGGGTCTGGACTGATCACAAGGAGCGGCTCAGGCAGGCCATCGATCGACGAGCCTGCGTACAACGCGCCTATCTGCGCTGACCCTGTCTCAGGTCTGGGAGCGTCGCAGATTCTCAATGGTGTCGATCAGCTCATCGTAGGACACCGGTTTTCCAATGTGCTGGTCAAAGCCCGATTGCCGTGATTTTTGAATGTCGCTGTGGGCGCCATAGCCGGTCAGTGCAATGGCCGGCACATCCTTGACCAGCGGCAACTGACGCAATGCGCTCATCAGCTCGTGGCCGTTCATGACCGGCATGCCGAGGTCAGAAATGATCAGGTCGAAACGGGTGCTTTTTGCCGCGTCCAAAGCCGCCACCGGTTGATCGAAGGCAATCACTTGCGCGTCTTCCATTTCCAGCAGCATTTTCAAGGTTTCCAGTACATCGGCGGAGTCGTCGACCAGAAGGATCGTCAAACCGCTCAGCCTGCCAGAGGATTCTTCGACCTGAGTCGGGGAGTGCGGCTCACCTTTGGTGTGGGCCAGGGGCAGGTAAACCGTGAAGGTACAACCTGTTCCCTCCCCGGCAGAGTTCACCTCAACCGTTCCCCGTTGGGCTTCGGCCAACTGGCGGACCAGGGACAAACCGATCCCCAGGCCTTCACGGTTGTGGCTGACGTGCTGCTTTTCAGCCTGACCGAACAGGTCGAACACGTGATCGAGGTTCTCGGGTGCGATGCCGGCACCGTTGTCTTTGACGTCCAGCCGCGCCATGTTTCCAACCTGGCTGGCGATCAATTGCACGTGGCCGTTGGAGGGCGTGAATTTCAGCGCGTTATTCACCAGGTTCCAGATAATTTGCTCCAGGCGCGTCGGGTCTGCATGGACCATCAAGGCGCCTGAAGGCACGAGCAGTTCGACGGTGGAGTCATGTCGGTCGCTGAGCACGACGGCATGAATGTCGCGTAACACACCGGCCAGATCCACGGCGATGGGTTTCAGTTTGAGTTTGCCGGTACGCACCCGGGCGACATCCAGCAGATCATCGATGATTCGTGCCTGGCTGTTGACGGCGTCGCAGATGGTGTTGACGGCCTTGGCGGCCGGCGCCACCGACTTGGTCACCGGCAAACGCCGCAGCAGTTCTGCATTGAGCTGAATCAGGTTCAACGGATGCTTGAGTTCGTGGGACATGACCGCGAAGAATTCATCCTTGAGGTAATTGGTGTTGCGCGTTTCCGCCAGTTGTAGGCTCTGTTCTTCATGCAGGCGTTTATGGCCGGTCAGGTCGCGAGCGATTTTGACGTAGCCTTTGAGATTGTCGCCGCTGAGCAAGGTCACCTCACCACTGCAAAAGAAGCGGCTACCGTCCTTGCGCAGATGCCAGCGCTCGTCTTCGCTGCGGCCATGGGTGCGCACCGCCAGCAGTTCGTTTTCAGGCACGCCGGATGCGCGATCTTCAGCCGAGAAAATGAAGTCGTAATAAGCGCACTCGGCCTCGGCCTTGCTGTAGCCGAAGATCAATTCGGCGCCTTTGTTCCAGGTGGTGATCACGCCCAGCTCATCGAGGGTGATGATGGCGTAGTCGCGAGTGCTTTCGGCGACCAGGCGCATGCGTTCTTCGCCCAGTCGCAGCTCTTCTTCAGCGGCACGACGTTTGGTGATGTCGATGAACGTCAGCACGGTGCCGTCGATGTGATCTTCGCTGGAGCGATAGGGCAGCAGGCGGGCGATGTACCAGCGGTTGTCGGTGCTGCTGACTTCGCGCTCGATCATGTTCAGCGATTCGAACACTTGCGCCGCGTCTCCCACCAGATCCTCGTAATGCAGGCGATGGGTAATGTCGAGCAAGGAGCGCCCGGTATCCACCGGCAACATGCTGAAGATGTCAGTGGCGCGCGGGGTGAACCATTTGATGCGCATGCTGCGATCGACAAACACCGTGGCGATGTCGGTGGAGGCAATCAGGTTGGTCAGGTAGTCGTTGATCTTGTCGGTTTCTTCGACTTTGGTTTTCAGCTCGTAGTTGACCGTCAACAGCTCTTCGTTGATCGACTGCAGCTCTTCCTTGCTGGTCTCCAGTTCTTCGGTGGCCGAGCGCAGTTCTTCGTTGATCGCCTGCATTTCTTCGTTGGAAGCCTTGAGCTCTTCGCTGGAGACTTCCGATTGTTCGATGGTGTCCTGCAAGTGCAGCTTGGTGCGTTGCAGTTCGCGCTCAAGGTTGGACAGCACCTGGCTTTCGGTCTGTAGCAGGGTGGTGGCCGCCCGTTCTGAAGGGTCGACCTCGACTTCCTCGAAAATCACCAGGACGTATTCGCCGTCCGATTCTTCATCCTTGTAGGGATGCACGACCAGATCGATCAGGTAACTGCGCTCATCACGCTTGATCGGTACTTCGCGGGACTTGACCGGCAGGCCGCTCTGCTGGACCTGGAACAGCGTGGTGCGGATTTCCAGGCGCAGTTCCGGAAGAATCAGCATCAGCAGGTTACGCGACAATTCACCGCCAACGTGACGCAGGAAACGCCCGGCACTCTCGCTCATGTGCAGGATGTCGGCGTTCGCATCGACGATCACGCTCGGTGGTGCGGACTGTTCGAGGGCGCGTTGATGGATATCGCCGAATGACAGTTTGCGCGGCACGCTGCTCTGCGGGACCTGTTGGGAAATGTTGGTCCGCACACAACCCCCGAGCGGCATGGTCGGTGTGCGCCGACTATTGGCCGTGCCGGTTTTGGCGCGGAAGATTCGGTTGCGCTTATCCACCGGGGCGAACAACTCGTGGCACGCATCCGCGCTCTCGGAGGAACCGAGAAACAGGAAGCCGCCGGGACGCAGGGCGAAGTGGAACATCTGAAGGATTTCGCGTTGCACTTCGCGATCCAGATAGATCAGCAGGTTGCGGCAAACAATCAGGTCGATCTGCGAGAAGGGCGGGTCGGACAATAGGCTGTGTTTGGCGAACAAGACCTTTTCGCGGATTTCCTTGCGGATCCGATAGTGATCGTCTTCCTTGATGAAGTAGTGGCGTAGCCGCGACGGTGGCACATCGGTGATGATCGCTTGCGGATACAGGCCGGCCCGGCCGACGCTGATGGCGCGTTCGTCGATGTCGGTGGCGAACAGCTGCATCGACGCCGCGCTGGCGTCCAGTTGCAGTTGATCGTTGAGCAGCATGGCCAGGCTGTAGGCTTCCTCGCCCGTGGAGCAACCCGCGGACCAGACGCGGATTTCTTCTTTCTCGGGTTGAGCGGACACGACAGCGCTGACCAGTTGTGGCACAACATCCCGTTCGAGGGCTTCGAAAGCCTCCCTGTCACGGAAGAAATTGGTCACGCCGATCAGCATGTCGCCCAGCAGTGCCTTGGTTTCTTCGGGGTTGGCTTGCAGATACTGGTAATAGGCACTCAGGTCCGGCTGGCCGGTGACCTGCATCCGGCGTTCGATCCGGCGCAACACGGTGGCGCGTTTGTAGTGTTTGAAGTCATGGCCGGTACCGGTGCGCAACTGAATCAGGACGTCGCGCAGCACTTGTTCGGCCAGTGCCGCGTCACGTTCGGACACCGCTGCAATGGTTTGCAGTTCCGGATCGTTGGCGGTGGGCAAACAGATTTCCCTGGAGTTGCGCCAAAGCTCCAGAAGCTTTTGCGGCATTTCCACCACGGGCAGCACCAGGTCAACCATGTGGGTTTCGATGGCGGCGCAAGGCATGCCATCGAATTCGGCATCTTCCGGTGCCTGGGCCATCGTGATGCCACCTTGTTCCTTGATTCGTGACAAGCCAACCGCGCCGTCCGAGCCGGTGCCCGACAGCACCAGGCAGAAGGCGCGCTCGCGGTGCACATCGGCCAGGTCACGGAAGAACAGATCGATGGACGCGTGGCGACCTTCGCGCGGATCTGTGGCGCTGACCTCCAGAAAGCCATCGTTCATTGCCAGCCGTTGCGCCGGTGAAATGACGTACACCCGGTTTTTCTCGATGGCCACCGTTTCGGTCACCTGCAGAACCGGCATCTTGGTCGATTCCTGGATGATCTTGTCAGCGATGCTCTGGTGATCGGGCGACAGATGGAGAATGATCACGAACGCCATGCCATTGTCTTGAGGCATGTTTTCAAAGAACAGTTTGATCGCTTGCAGCCCGCCCGCCGAAGCACCGATGCCCACCACCGGAAAGTCCAGGGTGCTGGGGCTCAGGGCCTTTCGCTCAGGAGCAGGGGCCGAGTGGTTGGGAGTGGTGGTCATACCGTTGCCTTTGGCAAGGGGAAACGCCTCGAATTCAAGTGGGGTGAGGTGCGCTGTAACAAATCAGAATAATCCCGTTTTTCAATAACACCTTCAAATATTTAGCGCGTACTGAGGGGCATGACTACTTAAGGGAACGCCTCTTCTGGCCGATAACCCGAACAGTCATGGTCTTCTTCTTAAATTGCCTGGAAATCTTCGATGCTGTCGTATCACCAAAAGCGCTTTTTGATCGTCGATGATTTCTCGGATTTCCGCAGTTCCGTCCGGTCCATGCTGCGCGAACTCGGCGTCAAGGATGTCGACACCGCCGACACCGGTGAACAGGCGCTGCGTATGTGTTCGCAGAAGGCCTACGATTTCATCCTGCAGGACTTTCACCTGGGCGATGGCAAGAAGAACGGTCAGCAGGTGCTTGAAGACCTGATGATCGAGAAGCTGATCAGCCATGAGGCCGTGTTCGTCATGGTTACCGCCGAGACCAGTCAGGCAATGGTGCTCAGTGCGCTGGAACACGAACCCGATGCGTACCTGACCAAACCGTTCAACCGTTCCGGCCTGGCTCAACGCCTGGAGCGGCTGGAGCAACGCAAGACCTTGCTCAAGCCGATTCTGCAGGCCCTTGACCGGGGCAAACCGGTTGAAGTGCTCAATGCCTGCATCGCCTTGTGCAAACAAGACATCCGCTACTCGCCGTTGTGCCTGCGCTACCGCGCCGATGCCTTGCGCGACCTGAATCAGAACGAGGCGCTGGAGCGTCTCTACGACAGCATCATTGCTGATCGACCTTTGCCGTGGGCGTTTGCCGGGTTGGGTAAGCTGCTGTTCAAGCGTGGCCAGGTCGCTCAGGCCAAAGGCGTCTACGAAAAAGCCCTGAAAGTGTTCCCGATGATGCCGGCGCTCTACGACGGCATGGCCGATGTGCTGGTCGCCGAAGGCGACACCAAGGCGGCCCAGCGTGTGCTGGAAGAGGCGATCCGCTTGTCGCCGCTGGCGGTGCGCCGGCAAGCGCTGTTGGGCAAGTTGGCGATGGCCAACGAAGATTTTGAAACCGCCTCCAAAGCCTATCGCCAGGCCGTGGCGCAGGGTGCGCAGTCACGTTTCAAGGATGCGGAGAGCAACCTTGGCCTGGCCCATGCCTTGATCAGTAAAGGCAGCGAAAAAGGTCTGGATACCCGGACTCGACTGGAAATCAACACGACGCTGAGTGCGGTGGCCAAGGAAAACCCTTCCGACCCGGGTCTGCAGATTCGTGCGCGATTGATGAAAGCCACCAGTCTGCTGCTCAACGATGCCGAAACCGCCGAGAAGCTCACCGAGCAGGCGATGATGCGCCTCGATGGCATGGAACAGTTCATGAGCGCCGAAGCGGCGCTGCTGGTGGCCAAGCAACTGCAGATGCTCGGCCAGGCCAGCGCCGGTGCCTCGATGTTGAAAAACTGCGCGGAAATCTACGGCGACGACCCGACTGTGATGAAGGGCATCGCCAAGTTGACCGACGATCCGACCATTCTCAACTCCGGCAACGCCGCTGCCGACCTCAACCGTCAGGGCGTGCGGGTGTACAAGACCGGCAACCTGGTGGAGGCGCGGCAGGTGTTTCGCAAAGCCCTGGCGCTGCAACCCAAGAACATCAGTATCGCGCTGAACATGGCGCAGTCGCTGCTGCACGGCACCGACACCAGTGTCCCTTCGGCGGAGCTGGAGGAATGTCGGACGTGCCTGAAAATGGTCGGCCTGATGCCCGACACCGATGCGCGTTTTCCCCGTTATCAGAAGTTGCGAAGCAAGGCGTTTGGCGAATGAACAACAGCGAACAGGCACTCGATTTTTCCACGGTGATTGCCTCCACCGTGCACGACATGAAGAACTCCCTGGCGATGCTGATGCAGGCCCACAGCCAATGGTTGGCGCGCTTGCCGGATCCGCAACACCACACCCCGGAGCAGGGCGTGATCGAATTCGAGTTCGCTCACCTTAATGGCATGCTCGTGCAGTTGCTGGGGCTGTACAAACTCGGGGTCAACCAGATGCCGCTGCAACCGGCCTACCATGAACTGGATGACTTCATCGAAGCGCAATTGGCCTGCCACCAGGACGTGTTCGCCAGTCGCGGCATCATGGCGACCTATGAAGTGGACCCGTTGAGCCCGCTGGGTTTCTTCGACCGGGAGCTGATTGCTTCGGTGCTGGGCAACAGCATCAACAACGCCATTCGTTACGCCCGCCACGCGGTGTTGATCAGCGTCAGCGATGAAGCGGGGCAACTGGTGCTGACCGTCAACGACGATGGCGAGGGTTATCCACCCGAGATGATCGAGCGTCAGGCCGATTATGTGCAGGGCATCAACCACAGCAGCGGAAGCACTGGCCTGGGCCTGTATTTTGCCGGGCGGATTGCCGCACTCCATCAACGCAATGACGTGGGCGGACGCACCGAAATCAGCAATGGCGGCCCGCTGGGCGGCGGCGTGTTCAGCCTTTACCTCCCCTGACCGGTTCTTTTTGTTGGCCGCTGCTTGATATTCCGAACAGGCGGAGCCTATTTTGTACGGGTCGCCGTTCGCGGCTCGCACAACAACAAAGGATTGCGTCATGACAACCGATGGCCATCGCTCACTCGCACAGCGATTGACGGGCATTGATGAGATTGAATGTGTCACGCCGGATTTGAATGGCGTACCCCGTGGCAAGGTAATGACCGCCGAAGGCTTTCTCGAGGGGCGGCGTTTGCAGATGGCGCGGGGAGTGCTGTTGCAATGCATCATGGGCGGATATCCGCCAGCGCGCTTTTACGGCAGCGATGATGGCGACCTGGCGCTGGTGCCCGACCCTGCACAGGTCCATCGCTTGCCGTGGAGCCAGCAGCCGCGAGCCTTGGCCATTTGCGATGCGGACGAGCTGACTGGCGAAAGCTCGTCTCTGTCGACCCGCGGCCAGCTCAAAGCCGTGATCGCGCGTTACGCGGCCCTCGGCCTGGCGCCGGTGGTGGCGACCGAGCTGGAATTTTTTGTGTTTGCGCCCAACACCGATCCGACTCAGCCGTTCCAGCCACCGCTGGGCCTGGACGGTCGTCGCGAGGACGGTCATTCGGCGTTCAGTATCAGTTCCAATAATGGTTTGCGGCCGTTCTTCAATGAAGTCTACGAATGCATGGCGGCCCTGGGCTTGCCGCGCGATACCTTCATGCACGAGATGGGCGTCAGCCAGTTCGAGATCAACTTGCTGCACGGCGACCCACTGCTGCTGGCCGACCAGACACTCCTGTTCAAACATCTGCTTAAAGAAGTCGCGCTCAAGCATGGCCTGACTGTGGTTTGCATGGCCAAGCCGCTGGCGCACACGCCGGGCAGTTCGATGCATATTCACCAGAGCATCATCGAGATCGGCAGCGGGCGTAACGTGT
This sequence comes from Pseudomonas sp. LBUM1666, assembly GCF_059695775.1. NCBI lineage: Bacteria > Pseudomonadati > Pseudomonadota > Gammaproteobacteria > Pseudomonadales > Pseudomonadaceae > Pseudomonas > Pseudomonas sp. LBUM1666. Next base: position 1,514,872 of record NZ_CP166789.1, read on the forward strand.
TCAGCGACAAGTCTGGTGAGCCGACCGCGACCTTCCGTCATTTCATCGCGGGTCAGCAGGCCGGCATGGCGGACTTCACTGCGTTATTCGCACCGAACGTGAACTCGTATCAGCGCTTGTGCCATCCCTTCGCATCACCGAATAATGCCTGCTGGTCCCACGACAACCGTGCGGCCGGATTGCGTATTCCGGCCAGTTCGCCCGCCGCTCGTCGGGTCGAGAACCGCTTGCCGGGGGCTGATGCAAATCCTTACCTGGCGATCGCCGCCAGCCTTGCCGCAGGGTTGTATGGCATTGAACACAAGCTGGAGCCGAGCGAACCGATCCAGGGTGAATTCAAAGTGCCGGACAATCTTTCGTTGCCGTGTACCTTGCATGCGGCTCTTGAGCGTCTGAAACGTAGCCAATTGGCGAAGGAACTGTTTGGCAAGGAGTTCATCGAAGGCTACATCGCCTCGAAGACCATGGAGTTGACCAGCTTCTTTGATGAAATTACTCCCTGGGAGCGGCGTGTTTTAGCGGCCCAGGCCTGACGATCCATCGTCTTCGGGCTATCTTTCGGGTAGCCCGATTCTCACTGCAAGGAGCCGCTCGGAACGCCGATGCGCCAAATCTGGAAACCCTTTCGAGCGCTTTATTTTGCCTCGCTGATGATGTTGATCGGCTCTGGCCTGTTGAGTACTTACCTGGCCTTGCGCCTGGCGGCCGACCACGTCGACAGCCTGTGGGTCGGTGCGTTGATGGCGGCCAACTATTGCGGCCTGGTGCTGGGTGGCAAGATCGGCCACCGGCTGATTGCCCGGGTCGGGCATATTCGCGCCTATTCGGCCTGCGCCGGGATTGTCGGTGCGGCGGTGCTGGGCCATGGCCTGGTGGACTGGTTGCCGGCCTGGATCTTCCTGCGGGTCATCGTCGGCCTCGGCATGATGTGCCAATACATGGTCATCGAAAGCTGGCTCAATGAGCAGGCCGAAGCCTCGCAGCGCGGAACGGTGTTCAGCGGCTACATGATCGCCTCGTACCTGGGGCTGGTGCTGGGTCAGTTGATTCTGGTCATGCACCCGAGTCTGGGTCTTGAGCTGTTGATGCTGGTCGCCTTGTGCTTCGCGCTGTGCCTGGTGCCGGTGGCCCTGACTCGGCGGATTCACCCGGCGCCGTTGCACCCGGCACCGATGGAGCCGCGGTTCTTCATCAAGCGCGTGCCGCAGTCGTTGAGCACGGTGCTGGGGGCAGGGCTGATCATCGGTTCGTTCTACGGTCTGGCACCGCTGTATGCCTCACAGCAGGGGTTGTCCACGGAGCAAGTCGGCCTGTTCATGGGTAGCTGCATTTTTGCGGGGTTGCTGGTGCAATGGCCGTTGGGCTGGCTGTCCGACCGTTATGACCGGGCGCTGTTGATCCGCTGTTTTGCCCTGGTCCTGGCGCTTACCGCGTTGCCGCTGGCAATCATGCAACAGGTACCGCTGGAGATTTTGTTTATCACCGGGTTCTGCTGTTCGCTGGTGATGTTCTGCCTGTATCCGCTGGCGGTGGCATTCTCCAACGACCACGTCGAGGGTGATCGTCGGGTGTCCCTGACAGCGATGCTGTTGGTGACCTACGGTGTCGGCGCCAGTATCGGACCGCTGGTGGCCGGGGTGCTGATGAAGCTGTTCGGCAGCCACATGCTCTATGCCTTCTTCAGTTTCTTCGCGTTGGTGCTGGTGTGGCGGATTCGCCCGAAAGCGGTGACCAACCTGCATCAGGTCGACGATGCGCCGCTGCATCACGTCGCCATGCCGGACAGTATGTCGAGTTCGCCGTTGGTCGCTTGCCTTGATCCGCGGGTCGATGAGCAGGTGGTGCAAGACCAGATGCAGAACCCGATCAACCCAGAGCCGGACCCGGAACCTGAATCAGAGCCCGAAACCGATCCGCCGCCCGAAGACCCTGATGCACCTCGCGAGCAAAGTTTTACCGAGGCCAGGCCTTAAGCATAAAAACAACGCATAAAAAAACGGGCAGTCACCGCAAGGGACTGCCCGTTTTCTATTGAAGTGTCTTATTACATGTCGTCTTTGTCGAAGCGCCGCGCTTCGCGCTGAAGCTGATAGACGAACCGCTCGACCTGCCGCTGCACCAGCCCGCTCATGTTGTGAAAGCGTACGCCGGCGAAGGTGATGGAGATCCTTTCTTCGAAGTGCAGGTAACGCAGCTCGACGGGTGCCGTCATGTTGCCAAAGGGCAGGGCGGCGACGAAGCGGTCATAGACCTGGCCCAGTTGCAGGCTGTCCGTGATGTCGCCTTCGAAGCGCAACTTGCAGCCGGTGGCGGAGATGTCCAATAGCTTGCCGCTGATCGGCGACTTGAGCTTTTCACCACCCAGATCGACGTTGACCAGTTGTGCCAGCTTCAACGCTGCGCGGAATGCATTACGACGCTGGTGGTAAACCACCTCGGCGGGCAGGGCGCCACGGTAGCAGCGACCGCCACCGGATTCGTCGATGGTCAACGGGCCGTTGCTTTCCCAGGCAATACGCACGCCGTCATGAAAGCCTTCGACCTTGAATGGTTCGCCAGCCAGCAGGAAGCGTTCACCGTCGCGGGGAATCATTTCATCCAGGGCCATCATGTTGCTTTCACGGTCAAGGTCCACCAGATAACTCTGGAAGCGCTGGCTGCGCTCATGGAACGTGATGATCAGCGGATCGTGGCTGTCTTGCAGCTGACGCAGGTTGCCGGAGATCTCAAGGGGCGTGGTGAGCACCTTGGGTGGCTGCGGAGCATCTTCCGCGCTTAAGGCATTGAACACGGTTCATCAATCTCCAGACAAATATGACTACGACTGGCCAGCATATTGCCAGCATGTTGCGCGTCTTGATAGTGCGCGCTTTTCAGCAGGCTCAAGCCTGACTGAGCGGGCGTGGCTTCGCAAGCATGGAGGTTGATCCGCGCGCATCGTAGAGCGCTGGCGGCTCACCGCCGTTGAGGATTTTCAGCTGATTGGCCGTCGCGGCCTGTTGTACCAGGATCGACTGGCCATTCTTGACGTTGGCCGCCTGGCACTGAGCCAGAAGATCGGTCAATACATCGCTCTGCTCCAACAGCTGAGCGCCAATGCTCGAATGGCTGGCAAGTTGCTCCAGGCCGTCGCGATTGGTCGGCAGGTTGAGGCTGTCGAGGATTTCACTGCGCTTGCGGCCATGCTGATCGAGCAAAATGATCAATGCCTGTTTCTGCGCCAGAATCTCTTCGAGCAGTGGCATGTCGCGACCGTGCAAGGCGAGGGACTCGGTTTGCAGTAACTCCAGCAAGTGCTGTGCTGGAGCGAAATCGTCGGTGATCAGTTGCAGTAAATTAGTGTCGTGCATGGCTGGCCTTGGGTTTTAAGCGTCCAAAAGCCTGGCGCAGGCCTTGGCCTAGCGCTGGGCTTCGAAGTTGAGCAGTTTGCTGGCTACACGGTTGCTGTCGACTTTGTAGCTGCCATCGGCAATCGCTGCTTTCAACTCGGCCACGCGGGCGTTGTCGACGGCAGGCTGATCGCGCAGCTTGTCAGTGACCTTCTGCAACTGTTGAGCCTCATTGCTGAGATGTACCGATTCCCCGCTTTTAACGGTACTGGCCTGTTCGGCCGGGGTATTCAGCGGTGCGGGTTTGCCGGCTTCGGCGGTTTCCTTCGCGGTGCTGGTACGTGTACTACCGGTAAGTGACGAGGAACTGTTTAAACGGCTGAAATCGATGACCATGACAAAAAACCTCTGGGTATTTGGACGCTTGCCATGTTTTCGGCCATACCCGGAAAAACTTTAGGCCCAATTATCAATGAGCTTGCGCGCGTCAGCGCTTGCCCTGCATAGGGCACAGTCTAGGGAACAGTCGAGTGGCGCGCCAGTGTTCTACATGGCCACTTCCACCTGGCCGGGCGCGATGACTTGTGCCTTGATGACCCGCTGGGAGTTGAGGTTTTTCACCCGAATCTGTTCGCGCAAGCCGCCGTTGGACAGCGCTTCACCCGGCATGCGCACGCTGAGCGTTCCACTACGGGCGGTAATCACCACCTGGTCGCCCTTGCTGATGACTTCTGCCTGTTCCATGTGCACCAGGGTCATGACCTGGTCGGCGACCATTGGTCGGGTAAGTTTCTGCCCGATCGCCTGGTCGACGGAAGTCAGGTAACCCTGGCTGATCAGGCTGATGTCACGCTCGCGCAGGGTCACATCCTGGGGCTCGACGATACCGGCGCGTCGCAGCGGGCGGGTGGTGGTTACAATGTCGCGAAACAGGCGCACTTGAGCGGGTACGAAGACCGTCCAGGGCGACGCGCCCTCGCAGCGGACCTTGACCGTAACCCGGCCCAGCGGCGTGGCCGGGCTCTCCAGGGACGCTGTCAATTCCTTGTCGCACATGGGCATGCGCAGCCGCGGATCAAGCTGCTTGACCTCGATCTCGTAGCGGCCTTCCGTTTGACTGGTGGCCAGATAGTCTTCTACGGTGAATTCAAGAAAGCCCTGAGTGACGCCGATAAGCATGTCAGGCAAGGTAACCGCGTCAGCAAGGGCAGGGCTGCCAGCGTTGAACAGGCAGACGGCCGACACCGCGCAAAGCAATTTGCGGGCGTTTGATGTCAGGCGTCGGAAAAATGTCGGTTCTGTGTTCATAAGAGTTAAAAAGCAAGCGCCGTGCCGTTTAGTGATGAATGCGCGTCGCAACACACTTAAGCGTTGGTGTAGGAGTCTGTGCATGGCTGGTGTAATGGATGCGGTAAACCAGCGCACGCAACTGGTAGGGCAGAATCGCCTTGAGCTGTTGTTGTTCCGTCTCGACGGCCAGCAGCTGTATGGGATCAACGTGTTCAAGGTTCGGGAGGTGCTGCAATGCCCCAAACTGACGCTGATGCCAAAATCCAGTCCTGTCGTGTGCGGTGTGGCAAATATTCGGGGGGCGACCATTCCGATTCTTGATCTGGCCATGGCGACCGGCTCCGGTGCGTTGAAAGATCAAAGCAATCCCTTCGTGATCATCACGGAGTACAACACCAAGACCCAGGGTTTCCTGGTGCGGTCGGTGGAACGCATCGTCAACATGAATTGGGAGGAGATTCATCCGCCACCCAAGGGCACGGGACGCGATCATTACCTGACGGCTGTGACTCGGGTCGACAATCAGTTAGTCGAAATCATCGACGTCGAGAAAGTGCTGGCAGAAGTGGCGCCGACACCGGAAGCGATTTCCGTCGGCGTGGTGGATGTCGAAACCCAGCACAAGGCGCTCTCTTTGCGAGTACTGACGGTCGATGACTCGTCGGTGGCGCGCAAGCAGGTGAGTCGTTGCCTGCAGACGGTCGGTGTCGAAGTGGTGGCGTTGAACGACGGTCGGCAAGCGCTGGATTACCTGCGCAAACTGGTCGACGAGGGCAAGAAGCCGGAAGAAGAGTTCCTGATGATGATTTCCGACATCGAGATGCCGGAGATGGACGGGTACACCCTCACGGCCGAGATCCGCAACGACCCTCGCATGCAAAAGCTTCACATCATCCTGCATACTTCGTTGTCGGGTGTATTCAATCAGGCGATGGTCAAGAAGGTCGGTGCCGATGACTTCCTTGCCAAATTCCGTCCTGATGACCTGGCATCCCGGGTAGTCGACCGGATCAAAGCAGCAGATATCAGCTAGGGGCCTTCTGCCCCTAACGGTTAACACGATTTAAGAGGCGGCATCTTTGTCTACGGGTAATTTGGATTTCGAACAGTTCCGGGTCTTCCTGGAAAAAGCCTGTGGCATTTTGCTCGGTGAAAACAAGCAGTACCTGGTCTCGAGCCGTCTCAACAAACTGATGGAACAGCAAGGCATCAAGTCCCTGGGTGAGCTGGTCCAGCGCATCCAGACCCAGCCGCGCAGCGGTTTGCGCGAGATGGTGGTGGATGCCATGACCACCAACGAAACCCTGTGGTTTCGTGACACCTATCCGTTTGAAGTTTTGAAGAACAAGGTGCTGCCCGCCGCGATCAAGGCCGCCCCTGGCCAGCGTCTGCGGATCTGGTCGGCGGCGTGTTCGTCGGGTCAGGAACCGTATTCGCTGTCGATGTCGATCGATGAGTTCGAGCGCGTGAACATGGGCCAGTTGAAGATGGGCGTGCAGATCGTTGCCACCGACCTGTCCGGCACCATGCTAACCAACTGCAAGACCGGCGAGTACGACAGCCTGGCCATCGGTCGTGGTCTTTCGCCCGAGCGTCTGCAGCGTTACTTCGACCCGAAAGGGCCGGGGCGCTGGGCAATCAAGGCGCCGATCAAGAGCCGGGTGGAGTTTCGCTCGTTCAACCTGCTGGACAGCTACGCGAGCCTCGGCAAGTTCGACATCGTGTTCTGCCGCAACGTGCTGATCTACTTCTCCGCCGAGGTTAAGAAGGACATCCTGTTGCGCATTCACAGCACGTTGAAGCCAGGCGGTTATCTGTTCCTCGGTGCTTCCGAGGCGCTGAACGGTTTGCCGGATCATTACCAGATGGTCCAGTGCAGCCCGGGGATCATTTACCAGGCGAAGTGATTCGTTGGCGTCATCAAAAAACGGGAGTCCTCAGGGGCTCCCGTTTTTTTTGCCCACTGATTTCCCAAGTCCACCGTCATCCCCCTGTGGGAGCGAACTGTGGCGAGGGGGCTTGCCCCCGTTGGGCTGCGAAGCAGACCTAAAATCTCTGATGTAGCAAAAATCCTGTGAGTGCTACGCACTCAAACGGGGGCAAGCCCCCTCGCCACAGTCCGCTCCCACAGGGGGAAGTGGTGTTCTTTCGACCGTGATAAGCGGCAGAAAAGCGGCAGGCGGCGGAAATCGGTTGCCGCTTTTCTGGCATTGCCACGTTGCCACTGCCCGCAAAGCCCCGGTTTACGGGCTTTTTTCAATTGGCACGGCGCTTGCTATGTCCATGTTACGAAAAATCAGGTCACCCGAAGGTTTCCGACATGAGCATCAGCTTCGATAAAGCGCTCGGTATCCACGAACAAGCCCTGGGCTTCCGCGCTCAGCGTGCCGAAGTCCTGGCCAACAACATCGCCAACGCCGACACCCCGAACTACAAGGCTCGGGATCTGGACTTCTCGAAAGTGCTCGCCGAGCAGAACGAGAAGACCAAGGGCGGCACTTTCGCCTTGAACAAGACCAACAGCCGTCATATCGAAGCCGAAGGCCTGGGCAATGGTGACGAGTCGCTGCTGTATCGCACGCCGATGCAACCGTCGATCGACCAGAACACCGTGGACGCCCAGCTGGAACAGTCGAACTACGCGGAAAACGCGGTCAACTTCCAGGCCAGCTTCACCCTGCTCAACAGCAAATTCAAAGGGCTGGTATCAGCCCTTCGTGGAGAGTAAGTCATGTCCCTAGCCAGTGTTTTCAACATTGCCGGTAGCGGCATGAGTGCCCAGACCACTCGCTTGAACACCGTCGCCAGTAACATCGCCAACGCCGAGACCGTCTCGTCGAGCATCGACCAGACCTACCGTGCACGGCACCCGGTATTCGCCACCATGTTCCAGGGCGGCCAGAGCGGCGGGAGCGACTCGCTGTTCCAGAACCAGGACGCCGCCGGTCAAGGCGTGCAAGTGCTGGGCGTGGTCGAAGACCAGAGCAACCTTGACGCGCGCTACGAGCCGAACCATCCGGCGGCCGACGCCAAGGGCTACGTCTACTACCCGAACGTCAACGTGGTGGAAGAAATGGCTGACATGATTTCCGCGAGCCGTTCGTTCCAGACCAACGCCGAAATGATGAACACCGCCAAAACCATGATGCAAAAGGTCCTGACCCTAGGTCAGTGATAAGGGGCGACTCAGATGAGTGTTACTGATACCACCAGTGGTTTGAGCCTCAAGGACATCCTGGCCAACTCCTCGATCAAGACCAACACCAGTGCCGACGGCCTGGCGTCGGCGACGAACAGCGCCACCGGCAACAAGGCACTGGGCAAGGACGCGTTCCTGCAGTTGCTGGTAACGCAACTGAAAAACCAGAACCCGCTGGAACCGCAGGACAACGGCGAGTTCGTCGCCCAGTTGGCCCAGTTCAGTAGCCTGGAAGGCATCACTACGCTCAACGATACCGTCAGTGGCCTGGCGAGCAATTACAGCTCGTCCCAGGCGTTGCAGGCGTCGTCGCTGGTCGGGCGTTCGGTTATTGCACCGGCCGACAAAGCGGTGGTCGATACCTCCAAGAGTTTCACCGGCACCATTGCCGTACCGTCGTCGGTGGACCCGGTCAAGGTCAAGATCACCGATGCCGATGGCAAGGTTGTCCGCACTATCGACCTGGGCAGCCAGGTCGCCGGTACTTCCACTTTCATCTGGGACGGCAAAAACGACGCAGGCGAAGTGGCCAAGGCGGGTCCCTATACCTTCAACGCTACGGCGACCTACGACGGTAAGGCGACCTCGCTGGTGACGTACCTGCCGGCCACCGTCAACAGCGTGACCATCAGCCAGACCGGCGGTGAGTTGATGCTGAACCTGGCCGGGCTGGGCAGCATCGCCCTGTCCAAAGTACAAACTATTGGTATGTAGAGCCGACTAACACGGCACAAAGGAGTGGAATATGTCTTTCAATATCGGCCTTAGCGGTCTCTATGCAGCCAACAAACAACTGGACGTGACTGGCAACAACATCGCCAACGTCGCGACCACCGGTTTCAAATCGTCCCGTGCGGAATTCGAAGACGTTTACTCGGCCACCAAGCTGGGTTCCGGCAGCAAAACCATCGGTAACGGCGTGCGCCTGGCCAACGTTTCCCAGCAGTTCACCCAGGGCGACGTCAACAACACCGGCAACGTGCTGGACATGGGCATCAACGGTTCCGGCTTCTTCGTGCTGAGCGAGAACGGTTCGATGTCCTACACCCGTGCCGGTACGTTCAAGGTCGACAAGGACGGTTACGTCACCAATAGCGATGGCTCTGCGCGTCTGCAGGGTTATGGCGTGGATGCCAATGGCAAGATCCTCAATGGCGTTTTGACTGACCTGCGCATCGATACGTCGAACCTGGCGCCAAAAAACACCTCCACGGTTTCGTCGACGATCAACCTGAACTCCACAGCCCCCATCATCAACCAGACTACCAATCCGTTTGACCCGTCCAAGGAAGCGTCCTTCACCAAGCAGTTCAGTACCCCGATTTACGATACCCAGGGTAACAAGCACATCATGGACCAATACATGGTCAAGACTGCTGACAACACCTGGAAGACCTACACCCTGATCGAGGGTCGCAACCCGGATGGCAGCGATCCTACTCTTGCCGCTTCCCTTCCAGTCGCTTCGACCATGAACTTCGACAGCGCCGGCAAGCTGACTTCGGTCACCACACCGGTTGTTCCTGCGACCGTTCCGCCATCCGTGGTAACCAGCCCTGACCTGAAGGTCACCGGCTGGATTCCGGGTACCGTGACCAATGGCACGTGGACAGCCAACGGCGCTGCCTCCGGCGTCGTTACGGTCTCCATGGACAAAACCACGCAGTACAACGCTGACACCGCGCGTTCGATTCCTTCGCAGAACGGCTACGCCACCGGCCAGATCACCAACCTGACCATCGACACCAGCGGTGTGATGCTCGCCAACTTCAGTAACAGCCAGACCAAGCCCATCGGCCAGATCTCGCTCGCCAGCTTCACCAACGAACAAGGTTTGCAACCGATAGGCGGCACCAGTTGGAAAGAAACCTATGCGTCGGGTATCCCGGGCTACGATGCGCCGAACACCGGTACTCTGGGTGAGATCAACTCCAACTCCCTGGAAGAGTCCAACGTCAACCTGACCAATGAACTGGTCGACCTGATCAAGGCGCAGAGCAACTACCAGGCGAACGCCAAGACCATTTCCACTCAAAGCACCATCATGCAGACCATCATTCAGATGACCTGATGCGGGTTGGCTGAAAGCGCTGCACAAAGAGCCCCTCGCAAGAGGGGCTTTTTTATGGCTGCGATCTTTTGATCTTGAAAAGCAGGCAAAAGAAAACCCCCGACAATCCAGAGGACCGATCGGGGGTTATCCAGGTAAGCGCCTTGCGGCGCCTACCGGCTCAGCTTATCGGCATCATTGGCAAGCTTCGCAATCCGGCTCGTCGATGGCGCAAGCCTTCGGCACTGGAGCAGGGCCGGCAGGCGCTGCCAGGACCGAATCTTCACCGTGGTTGCCGCCGCTGGAAACAGCGTTCAGCTTGCCGGTGTTGATGGTCGACTTCTCGGTGCTGGTCGCGGCCAGGGCACGGAGGTAGTAAGTGGTTTTCAGGCCACGGTACCAGGCCATGCGGTAAGTCACGTCCAGCTTCTTGCCCGATGCGCCAGCGATGTACAGGTTCAGCGACTGAGCCTGATCGATCCACTTCTGACGACGGCTTGCCGCGTCAACGATCCACTTGGTGTCCACTTCGAAGGCGGTTGCATAGAGCTCTTTGAGTTCTTGCGGGATGCGCTCGATCTGTTGCACCGAACCGTCGTAGTACTTCAGGTCGTTGATCATGACCGAGTCCCACAGACCGCGAGCTTTCAGGTCGCGAACCAGGTACGGGTTGATCACGGTGAATTCGCCCGACAGGTTCGATTTCACGTAGAGGTTCTGGTAGGTCGGTTCGATCGACTGCGAGACGCCAGTGATGTTGGCGATGGTCGCGGTCGGTGCGATGGCCATGATGTTGGAGTTACGAATGCCTTTCTGAACGCGGGCACGAACCGGTGCCCAGTCCAGGGATTCGTTCAGGTCAACGTCGATGTACTTCTGGCCACGTTGCTCGATCAGGATCTGTTGCGAATCCAGCGGCAGGATGCCTTTGGACCACAGCGAACCCTGGAACGTCTCGTAGGCGCCGCGCTCGTCGGCCAGGTCGCAGGAAGCCTGGATCGCGTAGTAGCTGACCGCTTCCATAGACTTGTCGGCGAACTCGACGGCCGCGTCGGAACCGTAAGGAATGTGCTGCAGGTACAGCGCGTCCTGGAAGCCCATGATGCCCAGACCGACCGGACGATGCTTGAAGTTGGAGTTCTTCGCTTGTGGCACCGAGTAGTAGTTGATGTCGATAACGTTATCGAGCATGCGAACGGCGGTGTTCACGGTGCGTTCCAGCTTGGCGGTATCGAGCTTGCCGTTGGTGATGTGGTTCGGCAGGTTGATCGAGCCCAGGTTGCAAACGGCGATCTCGTCCTTGTTGGTGTTCAAGGTGATCTCGGTGCACAGGTTCGAGCTGTGAACCACGCCGACGTGCTGCTGCGGGCTGCGCAGGTTGCACGGGTCTTTGAAGGTCAGCCATGGGTGGCCGGTTTCAAACAGCATGGACAGCATTTTGCGCCACAGGTCTTTGGCCTGGATGGTCTTGAACAGCTTGATCTTGCCCGGGTACTCGGACAGGGCTTCGTAGTACTCGTAACGCTCTTCGAAGGCCTTGCCGGTCAGGTCGTGCAGGTCCGGCACTTCGGACGGCGAGAACAGGGTCCACTTGCCGTCATCGAAGACGCGCTTCATGAACAGGTCAGGAATCCAGTTGGCCGTGTTCATGTCGTGGGTACGACGACGATCATCACCGGTGTTCTTACGGAGTTCGATGAACTCTTCGATGTCCATGTGCCAGGTTTCCAGGTAGGCACAGACAGCGCCTTTGCGCTTGCCACCCTGGTTAACGGCGACGGCGGTGTCGTTCACGACTTTCAGGAACGGAACAACGCCCTGGGATTTGCCGTTGGTGCCCTTGATGTACGAACCGAGTGCACGAACCGGGGTCCAGTCGTTGCCCAGGCCGCCAGCGAATTTAGACAACATGGCGTTGTCGTGGATCGCGTGGTAGATGCCCGACAGGTCATCCGGCACGGTGGTCAGGTAGCAGCTCGACAGCTGTGGACGCAGAGTACCGGCGTTGAACAGGGTCGGGGTCGAGGACATGTAGTCGAAGGACGACAACAGGTTGTAGAACTCGATCGCACGGTCTTCTTTGTTCTTCTCTTCGATCGCCAGACCCATGGCCACGCGCATGAAGAAGATTTGCGGCAGTTCGAAGCGGATACCATCCTTGTGGATGAAGTAACGGTCGTACAGGGTTTGCAGGCCCAGGTACGTGAACTGCTGATCGCGCTCGTGGTTGATTGCCTTGCCGAGTTTTTCCAGGTCGAAGGTGGCCAGGACCGGGTTCAGCAATTCGAATTCGATACCCTTGGCGATGTACGAAGGCAGGGCCTTGGCGTACAGGTCGACCATTTCGTGGTGGGTCGCGCTTTCGGCGACTTCCAGGAAGCTCAAGCCTTCGGCACGCAGGGTGTCCATCAGCAGGCGGGCGGTCACGAACGAGTAGTTCGGCTCACGCTCGACCAGCGTACGGGCGGTCATCACCAACGCGGTGTTGACGTCGGTCAGGGCCACGCCGTCGTACAGGTTTTTCAGGGTTTCGCGCTGGATCAGGTCGCCGTCGACTTCTGCAAGGCCTTCGCACGCTTCGGTAACGATGGTGTTCAGGCGGCCCATGTCCAGAGGAGCAAAGGTGCCATCGGCGCGGGTGATGCGGATCGACGGGTGAGCGTTGACTGCTTCTTCGGCCGGTGCGTGGGCGGCGCGTTCTTTCGAACGACCGTCACGGTAGATCACGTAGTCGCGGGCCACTTTCTGCTCGCCGGCACGCATCAGGGCCAGTTCGACCTGGTCCTGGATTTCTTCGATGTGGATGGTGCCGCCCGATGGCATGCGACGCTTGAAGGTCGCGGTGACTTGTTCGGTCAGACGGGCAACGGTGTCGTGGATTCGCGACGAAGCGGCAGCGGTGCCGCCCTCAACTGCGAGAAACGCTTTGGTGATGGCGACGGTAATCTTGTCATCGGTGTAAGGAACGACAGTGCCGTTACGCTTGATCACGCGCAGCTGGCCAGGCGCGGTGGCAGACAGATCCGAAGTCGAATCAGCGGCCTGCGGCAAGGTGCCCTGCGGGTTCTCGCGAGTTGTGTCGGTTTGCATGGGGGGTTGTCTCCACATTCTCTATGTTTGTTTGGGCACCATCACGGTGCCCACCGTTCCGTCCTGAAGCACTACAACCGGCGAGGGGCCGGGCATACCAACTTCGGGACAGATCAGGAAGGGGCAATTGGGGCGCCGCTTCCATGCCGAAGTCTTTGGTCCCAGGCCTTGAACCTGAAACCGGGATCCTTTTGGGTGACAGAATTGACTGCAACACCCGTACCGTTAACGCCGTTTTCGGCTCAAAAACAGTAGCCATCCGCACGCGCGGTTTGGTCTTTCGAAAATACGTTTGGTTCAACCGGAAGGAGGCAATAAAAGCGCTTGAAATCGGTATCCGGTTTGTGTTTGGTTTTTGGCTTAAAACCCTACATGTAGGGTTTTTTTGGCGCCGGGGTACAAGATAATGCGTTTTGGGGGGTGTTGCAACGTACTACCTGTGGATAAACCTGTGCGTAAATTGTGTGTGAAACGTGGAACCGGCGTGTAGGCCGCGACCTAGCTGGAGCGGACCGTTTTTCACTGATTTTCAGCGATTGAAAACAGTCATTTGGATTTTTAAGGGCGCGAACCCTATCACAAAAATCCGGGTTGTCCGAACGCATTTACCGGCTTGTGTTCTTGGCGAGCGGCGTTTATACAATCGGCCAATGCAGATGCATTCTTATCCTCCCCTATCATTACAAAAAGACGGGCGGATCCTTCCTTATTAAGTGTTGTTGGCAAGCAGAGGTCACCGTGGAGCAAGAAGCCTGGCAGGTATTGATTGTGGAGGACGACCAGCGTCTGGCCGAACTGACCCGTGACTACCTGGAAGCCAATGGTCTGCGCGTTTCGATCGAGGGCAATGGCGCCTTGGCCGCAGCCCGAATCATCAAGGAGAAACCGGACCTGGTGATCCTCGACCTCATGTTGCCGGGCGAAGACGGACTGAGCATCTGCCGCAAGGTCCGCGACAAGTATGACGGCCCGATCCTGATGCTCACCGCCCGCACCGACGACACCGATCAGATTCTTGGCCTGGACCTGGGCGCCGACGACTACGTGTGCAAACCCGTTCGCCCACGTCTGCTGCTGGCGCGCATCCAGGCCCTGTTGCGACGCAGTGAAACCCCAGAAGTGGCGCCGGAAAAACAACGGCGTCTGCAGTTCGGTCCCTTGGTGGTCGACAACGCATTGCGCGAAGCCTGGCTGAACGACAACGGCATCGAGTTGACCAGTGCCGAGTTCGACTTGCTCTGGCTGTTGGTCGCCAACGCCGGACGCATCCTGTCCCGGGAAGAGATTTTCACCGCACTGCGCGGCATCGGCTATGACGGCCAGGACCGTTCCATCGACGTGCGCATCTCGCGCATTCGCCCGAAAATCGGCGATGACCCGGAGCATCCGCGGCTGATCAAGACCATCCGCAGCAAAGGTTATCTGTTCGTTCCGGAAGCCTGCACGCTGTGAACTCGATCTTCCTGCGCATCTATGGCGGCATGTGCGCGGCGCTGATTCTGGTCGCGGTACTCGGCGTGCTGGCCTTGCACCTGCTCAACCAGGTGCGCGGTGAGCAATACCGCGAACGCCTCGCCCACGGCACGTTCTCGCTGATGGCCGACAATCTGAACCCGATGAATGAAACCGAGCGCCACCGTGCCTTGCTGGTGTGGGAGCGGTTGTTGGGGATTCCTCTGGCACTGAAGACCTTTGCCCAAACCGACCTCGACCTCACCCAGCGCACCCGCGTGCTGCGCGGTCAGGCGCTGGTGGAACAGACCGGTCCGCATGCGGCGAAGGTTTACCGGTTGGTCAGCGACAAGGAACAGCTGGTGCTGACCGGCGAAGTTCAGCAGATCAGCGAACAACTGGCCCGGGCGACTATTTACCTGCTGGCCGATGAACTGGTGCGCTACCCGGTGGCCGAGCAACCCGAGCGGCTGGCGCAGTTGAAGCGCGATAAAGGGTTTGGTTTCGACTTGCGGCTGGTGAAGGTCGAGCAGGCGGACATGGACGAGGATCAGAGTCGCCGGGTGTCTGAGGGTGACACGGTGATGGCGCTGGGCAAGGGCGGCGATTCGATCCGGGTGTTTGCCGGCATGGTCGGTACGCCGTGGGTGCTGGAAATCGGCCCTTTGTATCAGATGAATCCTTATCCGCCGGAGTGGCTGGTGCTGATCGCCGCGCTGGGTTTGAGTCTGATCGGCTTGATCGTCTATTTGTTGGTACGGCAACTTGAGCGCCGTTTGCGTGGCCTGGAAGCGGCCGCCACGCGCATCGCCAAGGGCAGCCTGGAAACCCGCGTGCCGGCACGCGGCGCGGACTCGGTGGGACGGCTGGCCTCGGCGTTCAACGGCATGGCCGAGCACTTGCAGCAGTTGCTGGCGATCCAGCGTGAGCTGGTGCGCGCCGTGTCTCATGAGCTGCGCACACCCGTGGCGCGGTTGCGATTTGGTCTGGAAATGATCGGCTCGGCCACCACGCCGCAGGCGTTGGAAAAATACTGTGAAGGCATGGACCACGACATCGAGGATCTCGATCGCCTGGTGGACGAGATGCTCACCTACGCACGACTGGAACAGGGTTCACCGGCGCTGAATTTTCAGCGGATCGATCTGGATGCGTTGGTCAATCAGGTGATCGAAGAACTGGCGCCGTTACGCGCCGAGGTCACGGTGCAGCGCGGTTTGTGTTTGTCCGCCGCTGACAACGACGACGCTTGGGTCGAGGCCGAGCCGCGCTACCTGCATCGGGCGTTGCAGAACCTGGTGAGCAACGCCATGCGCCACGCTCAATCACGGGTGACCGTCAGCTATCAGGTCGGGCAGCAGCGCTGTCGAGTGGATGTTGAGGATGACGGGCCGGGCGTGCCGGAAACGGCTTGGGAGAAGATTTTCACGCCATTCCTGCGCCTCGATGACAGTCGCACCCGCGCCTCCGGTGGGCATGGGCTGGGGTTGTCCATCGTGCGGCGAATCATCCATTGGCATGATGGCCGGGCGTTGATCAGCAAGAGCAAAAGCCTGGGCGGGGCGTGTTTTAGTTTGAGTTGGCCGAGGAATCAAGAGAAGCGGTGAGATCTGTGTTGAATGATCTGCCGCCATCGCGAGCAAGCTCGCTCCCTCATTGGTTCTATGCACCCCACCAATCCCTGTGGGAGCGAGCTTGCTCGCGATGAGGTCAGTACAGGCGCTAAAAAAGCTCAGGCCTTGATGCTGACCAGACTCAACAACTGCCCATCCACCACCCCAAACTGCGCATCCAACTCAGTGCCATTACGCCACTCGCTGGACAGATCCGTCAGCAACCGCAGCCGCACTTCACCGCCCTCGGTCCACTCCAACACTTCAGCGTGCTCGAAATAGAAGCGCTGCTGAACGATCGGATACAGCGCCTTGAACAGGCTTTCCTTCACCGAAAACGTCAGGGTCACCAGCATCGCCAACTGATCGCGACGGCCAGCGGTCATGCGTTGCAACTCGGGCGGGGTGAGGATTTCCCCGGCCAGTCGCTCGGCCCGTTCAGGGTTGAGCAGGTTTTCCAGGTCCATTCCCAGGCCGCGCCAGTGGGTTTTCTTCGCGACAATCGCCGAGGCCCGGCCGGTGCTGTGGGTAATCGAGCCCGTGATGTGCGTCGGCCATACCGGTGCCCGGTCCTCGCCGATGGCCGGGATGAAGTTCAGCCCTTCCAACTGTTGCAACGCAGCTCGAGCGCAAACCCGCCCGGCGAGGAACTCGGCCTGACGCTTGGCGACCGAACGCTGGATGGTGGGCGGCGGCTCGATGGCGCTGCGCTGGAAATCATCGCTGGCCAGTTGCGAGGTATCGAAGTGAGTGCTCAACAGCACCGTATCGGGCAGCGCAAACGGCAGCGGCCAATGGGCATCGAGTGGAGTGCAGCAGACGGGGAGGGCGGGGGCGCTATTCATGTGGGGCATTTTGCCGGGTTGCTCTCAGGCTGGGTAGTACAAAGCTTTAGATTGGCGGTGTGGCCATTCGCGAGCAGGCTCGCTCCCACACTGGATCTATGCAACACCGAAGATCCCCTGTGGGAGCGAGCCTGCTCGCGAAGGCCGCGCCGCGGTCTACCTGGTCAACCAAAAATCTTCTTGAAAAACGCCTGCATATCCGCCCAGGATTTTTCATCCGCCGCTTTGTTGTAGCCAATATCCGGCCCGGCATGATCGCCATGGCTCAGACGATCCGCATCAGGATTACTGAACCCATGCTTGGCACCTTCCAGGCTGACGAACGTGTAATCAGCCCCAGCTTTGTCCATCTCGGCCTTGAAGGCCGCAACGCTATCCGCCGTTATCATGCTATCCAGAGCGCCATGTTCGACGAGGATTTTTGCTTTCACGCTACCCGGTGTGGCAGGCGTCTTGGTCGCCAGCGCACCGTGAAAACTCACCACGCCCGCCAACGGCAAACCCTGACGTGCCGCATTCAGCACTACGCCGCCGCCGAAGCAATAACCGATGGCGGCGAGTTTATCCGGATCGGTTTGCGGCTGTTTCTTCAACAGATCGAGCCCGGCCTGGAAGCGGGCGCTGGACGCGGCACTGTCTTTCAACGCTGCCTGCATGAAGGCCATGGCGTCCTTGGGATGCTCAGTGTTTTTGCCATCGCCATACATGTCGATGGCCAGTGCGCTGTAGCCCAGACCGGCGAGGTCACGGGCGCGGCGCTTGGTGTACTCGTTGAGCCCCCACCATTCGTGCACCACCACAACGCCAGGTCGTTGGCCTTTAATAGCGTCGTCGTAAGCGTAATAGCCGATTAGCTTCGTGCCGTCGGGACTCTGATAGGGAATTTCCTGAGTCTTGATGGCTGCTTGAGTCAGCCCGCTCAAGGCCAGCAAAACGAAAGCGAGAAACATGCGCATGGTCGGATCTCCTGACAGAAAAGTCGTCAAAAACAACTGGGTCGATCTGGTTCAGCTTAGGTTCAGAGTGCGTTCAGGGGGAGTTCAGGGCCGGGTGAGTAACCTTGCCCCGTACCCAAATAGCACATAGCGCATAAGGAACTCTCCTATGACTGGCTTCAAAAAACTGCTTCTGGCTTTCACTGTCCTGAGCGCGAGTACCGCGGCTTTCGCTTCCGACGACAATTTCGCCAGCCTTACTTTTGGACAGACCAGCGACAAAGTCAAAAAGTCCCACGCCCTGAACGACAACCTCAACAGCCCGAACGCCGACGGCGTGATCGGCAAGGACAACACTTGGGGTGTGCGTCTGGGCCAGCAAAACAGCCAGGGCCGCTACTACGCCACTTACGACAACGTGTCGGGCTCGCACAATGGCATTAAACTGCGTCAGGAAAACCTTCTGGGCAGCTACGATCTGTTCTACCCGGTGGGCGGCAGCACCAAACTGTTCGGCGGCGCCACGGCCGGTTTAACCAAAATGACACAGGATTCGCCAGGTTTCAGCCGCGACAGCGACATCGGTTACGCCATCGGCGGCCAGGTGGGTGTCCTGCAACAGGTTTCGCAAAACACCTCGGTGGAACTGGGTTACCGTTACCTACGCAGCAACGCCAGCACCGAGATGAGCGAACGCGGTGGCAGCAAACAGGGTTCGCTGGACCTGACCAGCAGCGCCCAGACCTACCTGTCGGCGAACTACGCTTTCTAAGAAGCGCTGCGCAATCCCTGTGGGAGCGAGCTTGCTCGCGATGGGGCCTGCACATTCGACATTGATGTCGACTGACGCACCGCTATCGCGAGCAGGCTCACTCCCACAGGTTCCGCGATCTGACTGAAAACCGTGCTGCTGGAGATAACGATTTGCGTAGGAGAGCGTTATGAAACTGCTGGTCGTCGAAGATGAAGCGCTGTTGCGCCATCACCTGCAAACCCGCCTGACGGACAGCGGCCACGTGGTCGAGTCCGTGGCCAATGCCGAAGAGGCGCTGTACCAGACCGAGCAGTTCAACCATGACCTGGCGGTGATCGACCTCGGCCTGCCGGGCATGGGCGGGCTCGACCTGATCCGTCAACTGCGCTCGCGCGGCAAGATTTTTCCGATCCTGATCCTCACCGCCCGCGGCAACTGGCAGGACAAGGTCGAAGGCCTCGCTGCCGGCGCCGACGATTACGTGGTCAAGCCGTTCCAGTTCGAAGAACTCGATGCCCGGCTGAACGCGTTATTGCGCCGTTCCAGCGGTTTCACCCAGTCGACCATCGTCGCCGGGCCATTGCTGCTGGACCTCAATCGCAAACAGGCGTCCCTCGATGAACAACCGCTGGCGCTGACCGCTTACGAGTATCGGATCCTCGAGTACCTGATGCGGCATCACCAGCAAGTGGTGGCCAAGGATCGCTTGATGGAGCAGCTCTACCCGGACGACGACGAGCGCGATCCGAACGTGATCGAAGTGTTGGTCGGCCGTCTGCGCCGCAAACTTGAAGGCCCGGCCGGCTTCAAACCGATCGATACCGTGCGTGGCCTCGGCTACCTGTTCAATGAGCGCTGCACTTGATTCGTTCCCTTCGTGTCCGGTTGATGCTCGCCGCCACGATCCTGGCGGTGTTCTTCATGCTGGCGTTGCTGCCGGCGATGCAGGGCGCGTTCAGCCTGGCGTTGCAGGACTCGATCGAACAGCGCCTGGCGTCGGACGTCACCACGCTGATCTCCGCCGCCCGGGTGGAGAACAACCGCTTGCAGATGCCGGCGCAGTTGCCCGATGAGCGTTTCAACCTCACTGACGGCCGTTTGCTTGGCTACATCTATGACCGCGAAGGGCATCTGGTCTGGCGGTCGAAGGGCACCCAGGAAGAGCACATCAACTACAAACCGCGTTACGACGGACGCGGTAACGAGTTCGCGAGAATCAGCGAAGCCAACGGCCAGGAATTCTTCGTCTATGACGTCGAGGTGAAACTGCTGGGCGGCAAGAGCGCGGCGTTCAGCATCGTCGCGCTGCAACCGGTGCGTGAGTACGAAGACACTCTCGAAGGCCTGCGGGAAAATCTCTACCTCGGATTCGGTGCCGCCTTGCTGGTGTTGCTCGCGCTGCTGTGGATCGGCCTGACCTGGGGCTTGCAGGCATTGCGCCGGCTCAGTCAGGAACTGGACGAAATCGAAAGCGGCACCCGCGAAAGCCTCAGCGAACAACACCCGCGCGAACTGCTGCGCCTGACCGGCTCCCTCAACCGTTTGCTGCACAGCGAGCGCGAACAACGCAGCCGCTATCGCGATTCCCTCGACGACCTGGCCCACAGCCTGAAAACCCCGCTGACCGTGCTGCAAGGCGTCAGCGAAGACATGGCCCAGCGCCCGGCCGATCGTGATCAGGCCTGGGTGCTGCAAAACCAGATCGAACGCATGAGCCAGCAGATCAGCTATCAACTGCAACGCGCCAGCCTGCGCAAAAGCGGTCTGGTGCGCCACCAGGTTCGCCTGCGCCCGGTGCTGCAAAGCCTCTGCGACACCCTGGATAAGGTCTACCGCGACAAACGCGTGCGGGTGGCTTTCGATATGCCGGAACAGTGTTACGTGCCGATCGAGCAGGGCGCGTTGCTGGAAATGATGGGCAACCTGCTGGAAAACGCTTATCGCCTGTGCCTGGGTGAAGTGCGTATCAGCGTGAGGGAAAGCCTTGGCGGGGTTGAGTTGTGTGTTGAGGACGACGGGCCGGGGGTGCCACCGGATCAGCGGGCGCGGATTCTGCAAAGGGGAGAGCGGCTGGATCGCCAGCATCCGGGGCAGGGGATTGGGCTGGCGGTGGTCAAGGACATTATTGAAAGCTACAGCGCGAAGCTGACGCTGGGGGATTCGCCGATGGGTGGGGCGGCGTTCCGGATTCATTTTCCGGTGGTTTGACCGAAAGGTTGATTGTGTTCTTTCGGGCCTCATCGCGAGCAGGCTCGCTCCCACAATTGGATCTGCGTCGTTCGCGAAAAGTGGCTACTCCGCAGATCCCCTGTGGGAGCGAGCCTGCTCGCGATGAGGCCAGCCCCTACAACTCAAATCCCACAGATTCTCTGCAATAAACAGCGGTGTTTAAAACACATCTCCAGACACTCACTCAGGCTACACATCCTTGCGCCGCAGCCTACGACTACGCCAGAATCCGCCGGCTTGTGCGCCTGGGGCGTGGGCTCTAACGTTTGCGGGTCGCTGACGAATCAGCGATCGGGTTTAGCAGCTCGGGTCATCTCTAGACGTACAGCGTCCGCCGTTGATGTTATGGCGGCTTTGCGTGGGGCACTTCGGTGCGCCGGGTTCTAGAGTCCTGGTCTGCTAACCCGCGTACAGCCGCCACCCCTTTATCGTTTAGCAGCGATGCGTAGCGGCTCCAACACTCAAGGAGCTCAGATGTTCAAGATCACCCCGAATCCCCCGGAAACCGACGACGTTTCCCCGCACGAAACCCCCGATTCCAAAAAACTCAACGAAGCCGCCGACCGCGCCCTCGATTACTACCTCAACCCGGCTGCCCACATCAAAGCCACCCCGCGCACGCCCGGCACCATGTTCATCGTCGACCCGGAACTCGATACCGAAACCCTGCTGGCCCACGCGTGCGAATCGCTGGCCTCGGCCAATGTCATGACCATGGACCTGGCGGATCATATGGAGGGGTCGAGTCGCAATTCGCTGTTGGGTATTGCGCAAATCATCATGCTGGGGGAGCTGGCGGTGAATCGGGCGCTGGATAACATCGATCCGCAATACTAGCGAAGGTCTGGTGGTGAGTGGGTAAGTGTGGTGCCTGACAAGTATCGCCTGGTTTGAGATCCACCCCTCACCCTAACCCTCTCCCAGGGGGAGAGGGGACTGACCGAGTTGTTTTAAGAAATTCTGCGACCTGAAAGTCCTCGTCGATTATGGATTCGATGCAGAACTTTCAGGTCGCAGGATAGGCCGAACATCCCCCGATAAGTCCCCTCTCCCTCCGGGAGAGGGTTAGGGTGAGGGCTGGATCTCCTGCGCCCGATAAGCCCCCGGCGTCAGCCCCGTCCACTTCTTGAACGCCCGGTGAAACGCTGAAGGCTCGGAAAACCCCAGTTGCTCGGCAATCTGCTGCAACGACAGATCCGCCCGTCCCAGGTGATAAATCGCAATGTCCCGCCGCAGTTGATCCTTCAATTCCTGAAAACTCGACCCTTCCTCCCGCAAATGCCGACGCAAGGTTTGCGGGCTGATGTGCATATGCGCAGCCACCGCTTCCAGGTCTGGCCAGCGTGAACTGTCGCGGCTGAGCAACCGTCGCAACTGGCTGCTCAAACTGTCGCCATCATCCGGCCGCGATAACAGGTCAGCAGGGGAGTGTTCGAGGAAATGTTTGAGTGTCCGTTCGTCCTGTAACAGCGGCATGTCCAAGTAGCGACTGTGAAACAGCAGGCTGCTTTGGGCGGTGGAAAACTCCATTGGGCAGGGGAACAGCAAATCGTATTCGGCGCCGTGCTCGGGTTTCGGGTAGCTGAACGTCGCCTGTTCCAGCCGAATGCGCTGGCCGATCAGCCAGCTGCCAAGTCGATGCCACACCATCAGCTGGCTCTCGGTGAGGAAATGGTCCGGGTCGCGGAACTTCGAATCATCGAGGCTCAGGCGGATCATTTCGTCTTCGCGGGTCAGGGTCAGACGCGGACCCTCGGGGAATAAGCCATAAAACAATAAGCCGCGATGGAGTGCTTTCTCCAGATTGCGGCAGTGGATCACCGCATGACACATCATCGCGAAACTGCCGGTTTTGCTCGGGACCGGCCCGAAGCCCAGGTATTCGTCGTCCAGTGCCAACCACAAACCCTGGATCAACCGGGTGAACTGCTCAGGCGCGATGCGCGCACGCGGCTCCTCCAGCAATTCGGGGCTGATGCCCAGTTGTTGCAACAGGTTTGAATAGTCATAACCCAGCCGGCGCGCGCCACCGAGGGCGGCACGGGCGAAATGACTGGCGATGGTGCGTTCGCGCATAGAAGGCAAGTCCGTCCATTGAACGGCGGATGGTAGCCGTGGAACCTGATGATGAACAAGGCGGATATCCGCCAATTTGCAGGACGAGGTTTGGTCGATGGGCGGAAATCCGCCACTTTGCCGTAACCGTTTGGTGACAAAGAAACACCTGCAACCCTTGATGTCAAAAGGCTTGATGGCGATTTGACGAACGTGGCACGGGCCTTGCGATACAACCCGCAGATGCCTGCCATCGTGCAGCTCGACAAAACAAATCCCTCCAGTGCAGGAGGGTTCGCAATTGAGGTGTCAGGGACAACAGATGGATGTTGTTACTGAGGCACTCTTGAGGAACTTTGCAATGACGACTCGTCAGCCACTGTATAAATCCCTGTACTTCCAGGTGATCGTTGCCATCGTTATCGGCATTCTGCTCGGTCACTTCTACCCGCAGACCGGTGTAGCCCTCAAGCCGCTGGGTGACGGGTTCATCAAACTGATCAAAATGGTCATCGCGCCGATCATCTTCTGTACCGTCGTCAGTGGTATCGCCGGCATGCAGAACATGAAATCGGTCGGCAAGACCGGCGGCTATGCGCTGCTGTACTTCGAAATTGTGTCCACCATTGCCTTGCTGATCGGTCTGGTCGTGGTCAACGTCGTGCAACCGGGCGCCGGCATGCACATCGACGTGACGACTCTGGACACCAGCAAAATCGCGGGCTTCATCTCGGCCGGTAAAGACCAGAGCATCATCGCCTTTGTCCTCAACGTGATCCCGAACACCATCGTCGGCGCCTTCGCCAACGGCGACATCCTGCAAGTGCTGATGTTCTCGGTGATCTTCGGTTTTGCCCTGCATCGCCTGGGTGCCTACGGCAAACCGGTGCTGGACTTCATCGATCGCTTCGCTCACGTGATGTTCAACATCATCAACATGATCATGAAGCTCGCTCCAGTCGGCGCGTTCGGTGCGATGGCCTTCACCATCGGTGCCTACGGTGTCGGCTCGCTGGTGCAACTCGGTCAGCTGATGATCTGCTTCTACATCACCTGCATCCTGTTTGTGGTCGTCGTACTGGGCGCCATCTGCCGTGCGCATGGTTTCAGCGTACTCAAGCTGATCCGCTACATCCGTGAAGAACTGCTGATCGTACTGGGTACTTCCTCGTCGGAATCGGCTCTGCCGCGCATGCTGATCAAAATGGAACGCCTGGGTGCGGATAAATCGGTAGTGGGTCTGGTGATCCCGACTGGTTACTCCTTCAACCTCGACGGTACTTCGATCTACCTGACCATGGCGGCTGTGTTTATCGCTCAGGCGACTGATACGCCGATGGACCTCACTCACCAGATCACCTTGCTGCTGGTGCTGCTGTTGTCCTCCAAAGGTGCGGCAGGTGTGACCGGTAGTGGTTTCATCGTGCTGGCAGCCACTCTGTCGGCCGTGGGTACTCTGCCGGTGGCCGGCCTGGCGCTGATCCTCGGTATCGACCGCTTCATGTCCGAAGCCCGTGCGCTGACCAACCTTGTTGGTAATGCTGTTGCGACCCTGGTCGTGGCCAAGTGGGTGAAAGAGCTGGACGAAGACAAGCTGCAAGTCGAGCTGGCTTCCGGCGGTCGCGGTATCTCCGACGAGCGTGAAGAAGACGACCTGGGTGTGGCCGAAGGCCCAACCCCAACCAACGTCAAATAAGACGGCTGCACTGAAAAAACCCGCTTCGGCGGGTTTTTTCATGCCTGCGATTTGAGCGTAACCGTCAGCGCAACTGATGCATAAGGTGATTGCTGCAATGCCGTCGGCTGCCTAGTCTGGAGGCATCGTTTACGGAGAACGCTCATGCTCGGTCCACTGGCATCACTCAAGGTTCTGGATTTCTCGACACTGCTGCCGGGGCCGTTCGCCTCGTTGTTGCTGGCTGACATGGGCGCCGAGGTGCTGCGCATCGAATCGCCAACGCGCATGGACCTGCTGCGGGTGTTGCCGCCTCACGATCAGGGCGTCTCCGCCAGCCACGCCTACCTCAATCGCAACAAGCGCAGCCTGGCGCTGGACCTCAAGCGGCCTGAGGCGCTGGAGGTGATCAAGCAGTTGCTGCAGGACTACGACATCGTGCTGGAGCAGTTCCGCCCCGGCGTGATGGAACGCTTGGGCCTGGGTTATGAAGCCTTGAAGGCGATCAATCCGAAACTGATTTACGTGTCGATCACCGGTTACGGCCAGACCGGCCCCTACAAGGACCGCGCCGGCCACGACATCAACTACCTGGCGCTGGCGGGGCTGGCGAGCTACACCGGCCACGCCGACAGCGGGCCGCTGCCGTTGGGCATGCAAGTGGCGGATATCGCCGGTGGCTCGTTGCACGGGGTGATCGGGCTGCTGGCGGCGGTCATCGCCCGGCAGCAAACCGGACAGGGGCAGCATCTGGATGTGAGCATGACCGACTGTGTGTTCAGCCTGAACGCCATGGCTGGCGCCGGGTATCTGGCCTGTGGCGAGGAGCCGGGAAGGGAGGATCAGATGCTCAACGGTGGCAGTTTCTATGACTATTACCGTTCCCGTGATGGGCGCTGGTTCTCGGTGGGCAGTCTGGAGCCTGCGTTCATGAAACAACTGTGTGCGGCGCTGGGACGGCCGGAACTCGCGGCGCAGGGATTGTCGCCCAAGCCTGCTGAGCAACAAGCGCTCAAGAATGAGTTGAAAGCCGAATTCGAGACGCATGACTTTGCCGAGTTGTGCGAGTTGTTTGCCGGCGTCGATGCTTGCGTGGAGCCGGTGTTGAGCCTGAGCGAAGCGGTGGGGCATCCACAGTTGAAGGCTCGGGAGCTGGTCACTGACGTGCCGCGAGGGGATGGTTCGACGCAGGCGCAGATGGCCTGTCCGTTGAAGTTTTCGCAAGGGTTGCCCGAGCCGCGGTATATCGGCGCGGCCATCGGGCAGCATACGGATCAGGTGTTGGGGGAGTTGGGGTACAGCGTTGAGCGTATCGAGGAATTGCGCCGTGCCAAGGTGGTTGTGTAGCGTCAGATCGGACGCCATCGCGAGCAAGCTCGCTCCCACACTGGATGTATGTCACGCCAAAGATCCCCTGTGGGAGCGAGCCTGCTCGCGAAGAGGCCAGCACAAACACTGAAAATCTAACTACTCGACCCGCATTTCCCCACTAAACACCAACGTGCTCCTGCACCGCCGACACAAATAACGCCGCCCTTGCCGCACCAAACCATGGCGCTGGGCCGAAAACGGAAAGTCACTGTCCGCACACGGGCATTTGTAGATGTAGCGGGTCACGCTGCGGCGTTTGATGTCATAGGTGTGGCAGCGATTGGGCGGCAGCTCGTACACGCCGCGCATGATCAGTTGCCACTCTTCGCCATGCGGCTGGATGCGGTCGCCAAACAGTTGATGGGCGATCAGGTGTGCAACCTCGTGGGCCACGGTTTGTTTGAGGAAGTCTTCGGTGTTTTCCCGGTACAGCTGCGGATTGAAGCGCAGCAGGTTCTCGTGCAAATGCGCGACACCGGCTTTTTGCCCGCGCAGCTTGAGGCTCACCACGGGGCGTTTGAAAGGTCGTTTGAAAAAGGATTCGGCTAGTTGGTAACAGTCTTCGACGCGGGTATTGAGTTGCTCGGGCATGCTTGATGGATCTCCAGAGACGTCGAGTATGCCGCAACCCTCGAGAGTTGCGAATCGCCAAGGCGCCGAATGGTCGTCACCGTTTGCTGTCTTTGGGCATTAGAAGGCCGCCTTGCGGCGGCCTGTGTTGGCAGATCTTGTTTTTGGGTGATGTGTTGCTAGTTCGTATAGACCGGCCCCACGCCGAGTCCCCAAACAATTACCGTGAACGCCATGATGGCCACCAGCACCACCAGGCCTACCGCAAGCACCGAACTTGAAAACAGAAATCCCTCGTCTGATGGAATGTTCATGAAAGTGGGTAGCCCCACATACAGCAGGTACACCGTGTAGCAGATGGCCGCGGTGCCGACGATCATCCCAAGCCACATGTGTGGGTACAGCGCCGCCAGACCGCCGATAAACAGCGGTGTCGCGGTGTAGGTCGCAAAAGCAACGCAGCGTGCCAGGCTCGGGTTGGCGTCATAGGTGCGAGCCATCCAGTGGATGAATGCGCCCATTACCGCCACACCGCCGAGCATCGCCAGGTACGACATGACCGTCATCCATATCGCGCTTTCCACCGTCAGCATCACCGGTGCGCGACTGCCAATGACCCAGCCGACCTGAGTGGTGCCGATAAACGCCGACACCGCAGGGATCGCCGCCAGAATCAGGGTATGAGTGAGATACATGTGGCTGATGCTTTCCTCCTGGTCGCCACGGATCTCTTTCCATTCTTGGTCAGGGTGGGTGAAGAGCCCCACTACGTGATGGATCATGCCAGTCACTCCTCTTGTTTTTACCGTCGCCCCCCAGTGGAGCGCCTACGGGCCAAAGTGGCCGAGTAAGGAAAGGTCTGGATATGTGTGCGACCTTATGTCGCAGTATAGAAAGGTCTTAACGGTGCAGGTTGCAGGGCTTTAGAGCAAATTGCGCTGTAAACACTCCTGTTAATCGCGGGCGGGTCTGTCACCACAATCCCCTGTGGGAGCGAGCTTGCTCGCGATTGCGGTGTGACGGGTTGCATTGATGTTGACTGACACTACGCCATCGCGAGCAAGCTCGCTCCCACAGGGGATGGTGGGCACTTCGCCGACGACGCGTTTTTGCGTAAAATGCCGGCCTTTCGTCACACCTCACGGATTTCGCGTCATGGGCACTCTTACGGTCAACCAGAACAAACTGCAAAAGCGCCTTCGCCGCCAGGCCGGTGAGGCTGTTGCCGATTTCAACATGATTGAAGACGGCGACAAGGTCATGGTCTGCCTGTCCGGTGGCAAGGACAGCTACACCATGCTCGATGTGCTGATGCACTTTCAGAAGGTCGCTCCGATCAAGTTCGAGATCGTGGCCGTGAACATGGACCAAAAGCAGCCGGGTTTCCCTGAACACGTGCTGCCGGCCTACCTCAAAGAGCTGGGCATCGAGTACCACATCGTCGAGAAAGACACCTATTCGGTGGTCAAGGAGCTGATCCCGGAAGGCAAGACCACCTGTTCGCTGTGCTCGCGCCTGCGTCGCGGCACGCTCTACACCTTCGCCGACAAAATCGGTGCGACCAAGATGGCCCTCGGTCATCACCGCGACGACATCGTCGAGACCTTTTTCCTGAACATGTTCTTCAACGGTTCGCTCAAAGCCATGCCGCCGAAGTTGCGCGCCGACGATGGCCGCAACGTGGTGATCCGGCCGCTGGCCTACTGCAACGAAAAAGACATCCAGGCCTACTCGGACTTCAAGCAATTCCCGATCATCCCGTGCAACCTCTGTGGTTCCCAGGAAAACCTGCAACGCCAGGTGGTCAAGGACATGCTTCAGGAGTGGGAACGCAAGACGCCAGGCCGGACCGAAAGCATCTTCAGAAGCTTGCAGAACGTGATCCCGTCGCAGCTGGCGGACCGCAATCTGTTCGACTTCACCAATCTGCGTATCGACGAGACTGCGGCCTCGCGCTTCGTCAACGTCGTCAACCTCTAAACACAATCATTGTGGGAGCCAGCCTGCTGGCGATTGCGGTGGGTCAGACACATCATTGTTGACTGACCCGCCTCTATCGCCAGCAGGCTGGCTCCCACATGAGTCTATTCACTTACTCATCAGGAAAGGGCATGCGCGATTACAAGTGGCTGCACGAATACTGTCTGAACCGCTTCGGTTCAGCGGCTGAACTGGAAGCCCATCTGCCCGTTCCGAAAACCCCGGCGCAATTGCGCAAGATCAGCGACGACCGCTACCTCTCGACCATGGCGCTGCGCGTCTTCCGCGCCGGGCTCAAGCACAGCCTGGTGGACGCCAAATGGCCGGCGTTCGAAGAAGTGTTCTTCAAGTTCGACCCTGAGAAAGTCGTGCTGATGAGTGCCGAACACCTTGAGCGTTTGATGCAGGACGCGCGGATCATTCGTCACCTGGGCAAACTCAAGAGCGTGCCGCGCAATGCGCAGTTCATTCTGGATGTGGCGCATGAGAAGGGCAGCTTCGGCGCGTTGATCGCCGATTGGCCGGTCACGGATATCGTCGGGTTGTGGACCTACCTGAAAAAGCGCGGTCATCAGTTGGGCGGGTTGTCGGCACCGCGGTTCTTGCGGATGGTGGGCAAGGATACGTTTGTGCCGAGCTACGACGTGGTCGCGGCGTTGAATGCGCAGAAGATTGTCGACAAGGTGCCGACCAGCCTGCGGGATCTGGCCACGGTGCAGGATGTGTTTAACCAGTGGCATGAACAGAGTGGCGGGCGGGCGATGAGCCAGATTTCGATGATGCTCGCCTACACAGTGAATCATTAAAACCGAGGCGCGCCCATCGCGAGCAAGCTCGCTCCCACAGGGTTCACGCTGTCCTTGTGGGAGCGAGCCTGCTCGCGAAAGCGGTGTGTCAGGCGACGGAGGTTTCGCCCTCGCCAGCCAACTTGCGGTTCAACTGAAACCGCCACCGCACATACAGCAGCGCCGAGCAGAACACCGCCAGGCTCGCGCCCATTTCCAGCAAACCAAACAGCTGCCGGTTCGGGTCATACGCGGCCAATGCGCCCTTGATGAAATACAGGTTCACCACAAAACACATCCATGAATGCCCGCGCGCACTGCCGATAATCATCCCCGGCGCCAGCAACAGCAGCGGCACCAGTTCGATCAGCAGAATCACCCACGGCCGGGCGCCGTGCAGGTCCGCGATCACCAGGTAGTAAGCGCACAGCAAGCCCACCAAACCGAAGTAACACAGCAGGCTGATGACACGCATCGCTCGGACCCGCGGTTCGAGCCATTCGATGGAGGGCAAAATCTTCGGCTTTTTGGCCACGTCAGTTCCCCAGTTTCTGTGCAGTCTTCGCCAAGCGCAGGCCCAAGGCCCGACACAGCGCGACTTCATGTTCATTCAAGCCGCTTTTGCCATCGGCCCCGGCGTGATGGCTGGCGCCGTAAGGCGTGCCGCCACCACGGGTTTCCAGCAAGGCCGATTCGCTGTAAGGCAGGCCGGTGATCAGCATGCCGTGGTGCAGCAACGGCAACATCATCGACAGCAGCGTGGTTTCCTGGCCGCCGTGCAGGCTCGCGGTGGAGGTGAAAACGCCAGCCGGTTTGCCCACCAGAGCGCCGGTCAGCCACAGGTTGCTGGTGCCGTCGAGGAAGTACTTGAGCGGCGCCGCCATGTTGCCGAACCGGGTCGGACTACCCATGGCCAGGCCCGCGCAGTTCTTCAGGTCGTCGAGGCTGGCGTACAGCGCGCCTTCGTCCGGGATATCCGGCGACACGGCTTCGCATTCGGTCGAGATCGGCGGGACCGTGCGCAACCGGGCTTCAAGGCCGGACTGCTCGACACCCCGGGCGATCTGCCGGGCCATTTCATTGGTCGAGCCGCTGCGGCTGTAATACAGAACCAGAATGTACGGCGCACTCACGGCAGCAACTCCAGCACATTCTCCGGCGGACGGCCGATGATGGCTTTGTCGCCGACTTCGAGAATTGGTCGCTCCATCAGTTTCGGGTTGGCGGCGATGGCTGCGATCAATTGCGCCTCGCTCAGGCTGCTGTCGGCCAGGTTGAGGGTTTTGTATTCGTCCTCACCGGTGCGCAGCAGTTGCCGGGCGCTGATGCCGAGCTTGGTCAGCAGGCTCTGGATTTGCGCAGCGTCCAGCGGGGTGTCCAGGTAGCGGACTACCGTCGGGGTCAGGCCACGGGCTTCGAGCAGTTCGAGCGCACCGCGGGATTTCGAGCAGCGCGGGTTGTGATAAAGCGTCAGATCGGTCATGTGCGGTTCGCATCTTGCGTAAGGTGACGGCTATTCTAACTGTGCAGCGCGTAATCCAGAACCTTGGGAGGCGATGGGTCGTAGGCGCATTCAATTTTGAACAAGGAATACGATATGACTAGGCGACTGGTAGCGGCATTGGCGATCATCGGTACGTTATTGCTGGGGGGCTGTGGTAACGACTATGGCATCGACCAGAATGGCCAGAAAGTCGCCGCCGAACGTCTGGACAAACAATGGCTGGTGCTCAATTACTGGGCTGAATGGTGCGGGCCGTGCCGGACCGAGATCCCGGAATTGAACGCCCTGGCCGATCAGCTCAAGGACAAGAAGATTGGTGTGTTCGGGGTCAACTTCGACAATGTGCAGGGTGAAGAGCTGAAAAGCGCCAGTGAAAAACTGGGCATCAAGTTCACCGTGCTGGCTTCTGATCCGGCCGATCTTTTTGAGTTGCCGCGCAGTGAGGCGTTGCCGGTGACTTACATCATCGATAACAAGGGCAAGGTAAGGGAACAGCTGATGGGGGAGCAGACGGCGGCGGGGGTGATGGCGAAGCTTGAGGCGTTGCAGGCGAAGAATTGAAGGGGCGAGGGAGGATTCTGTGTTGAGCTTCAGATCCACCCCTCACCCCAGCCCTCTCCCCACGGGGGAGAGGGGGAAAGGGAGCCGATCAGGGGCTTTCCAAAACCTGAGTTCGACTCGATATCTCAGGTCGCATAATTTCTCGAGATATCCCCGATCAGTCCCCTCTACCTCTGGGAGAGGGTTAGGGTGAGGGCTGGCGATCTAACTGCTCAACCCTCTTCAAGCCACCAACGCAACGGCTTGCCTTCGGCCGGCCAGAAACGCATCTGGTCGATCGGCGAGATATCCCAGCGCTGAACGTTTTCCAACGCCTGGAGGAAACGCTTTTCCTGCTCCATCAACGCCGGCGCACACAGTTTGCGCGTGCTGCCAACCTTGCCGAAGCTCAGCTTGTCGCCTTCCAGGGTATACGGCGCGAACCAGTGGTTGCAGCCGCCATTGCCGTAGGCCCGACCGTCTTCACCGAGGGTGACGGTCAGGTGGCTGTAATCCATCAACGGACGTTCGCCAATCCACTCCAGAATGTAGCTGCGGTTCTGTTGCAATTGCACCGGCTCGGCGGCGCAGCCCAGCAGGCTGGCGCCAACCATTGCGGTCAGAGCAAGGCGTTTCATCACGCGGGCTCCTGGCATTTCGGGCACAGGTGCTTTTCGCCAACCGTGGTCCAGCCCAGCTCGGCGATCCGTGCGGTAGCAGCAGGCTTTTCAGCCTTGTTGCCCAGCTTGGCGTCGACCGCGAACTCGAAGTTCAGCTCTTTGGCGCAGCTGTCGCAGTTCACTTTCCAGGTGTGGATCGCCAGTTCACCGAACACCGGACCACTGGCCACCGCGACCCATTGGCCGGGCGGATTGATCAAGTGGCGAACCGTTTCGACGGTCAGGCGCATGGACAAGTCCTTGGCGCCTTTGAGGGTCACTACCAGCACGTCGTTGTTACGAATCGAGCCGCCGTTGCCGGTGACTTGATAACGCCCCGGCACAAGGGCGCGGCATTCGGTGAGGGTGTGTTGCGGGTTCATCAGGCTATAGCGGAAATCGTGTTCGACCATGGGTCCTCCAAATATGCGCGGCATGCTAGCACGGACATCAGCGCAGCATGGCGCGGGCGTATGACCTTCGATCTGGTTCAGTCACCCTTCACCAGATTCGTTGGCGCGCCCGCCGCCCAGGCGGCGATGTTCTGCAGGGTGGTCGCGGCAATCGCGCCCAGGGCTTCGCGGGTCAGGAAGGCCTGGTGAGCGGTGATGATCACGTTCGGAAAGGTCAGCAGCCGCGCCAGCACGTCGTCCTGCAGCGGCAGGTCGGAACGGTCCTCGAAGAACAGCTGTGCCTCCTCTTCATACACATCCAGCCCCAGATAACCCAGTTGACCGTCCTTTAACGCGTCGATCAGCGCAGGTGTGTCCACCAGACCACCGCGGCCGGTGTTGATCAGCATCGCACCCGCTTGCATGTGCGACAGTGACTCGCGATTGATCAAGTGTTTGCTTTGTGCGTTGAGCGGGCAGTGCAGGCTGATGATCTGCGACTCGGCCAGCAGTTCTGGCAGGCTCAGGTAACGAGCACCGAGGACTTCGACTTGCGGGTTGGGGAAGGGGTCGTACGCCAGCAATTGGCAGCCAAAGCCGTTCATGATTTTCGCGAAGGTCGCGCCGATCTGCCCGGTGCCGACCACGCCGACGGTCTTGCCCACCAGGTCGAAGCCGGTCAGCCCGTGCAGGCTGAAATCCCCTTCGCGCGTGCGGTTGTAGGCGCGGTGCAGGCGTCGGTTGAGCGCCAGGATCAGCGCCACCGCATGTTCCGCCACCGCGTGGGGCGAGTAGGCCGGGACGCGCACAATCGCCAGCCCCAGACGCTTTGCCACTGCCAGATCGACATGGTTGTAACCGGCCGAGCGCAGGGCGATCAGGCGTGTGCCGCCCGCGGCCAGGCGTTCGAGCAGCGGCGCGCTGAGGTCGTCATTGATGAAGGCACAGACCACTTCGTGATGCTCCGCCAGCGCCACCGTATCAAGGCTCAGCCGCGCCGATTGAAAGTGCAGTTCAATGCCGGCCGGTAGCTCGGCACTG
The DNA here is from genome assembly GCF_059695775.1 of Pseudomonas sp. LBUM1666. Classification (NCBI taxonomy): domain Bacteria; kingdom Pseudomonadati; phylum Pseudomonadota; class Gammaproteobacteria; order Pseudomonadales; family Pseudomonadaceae; genus Pseudomonas; species Pseudomonas sp. LBUM1666. The sequence goes on from NZ_CP166789.1 coordinate 1,548,230, forward strand.
AGAAAACTGTCGCGGTCGTAGGTCTGGCTGCTGAAAAGAATCGTGCGCATGCGGTCCTCCTGGAATGTACATCAAGCATTTATACGGGCATGGGCAGCCAGGCGATTGATGGCCCGGTCGAGGTCTTCCAGCGCGCTGGGGGCTTTGGGGTCCTGTTGCTTGAGCAGGGTTTCGCTACGCTGGCAGGCGGCGCGCAGTTGCGGGACGCCGCAATAGCGCGTCGCGCCGTGCAGGCGATGGACGCGCTCGATCAGGGCGTTCTGGTCGTTGTTTTCCCGGGCGAAGCGAATCGCCTCGCGGTCGGCTTCGAGCGACGCCAGCAGCATTGCCAGCATGTCCGCCGCCAGATCGGCCTTGCCGGCAGCCAGACGCAAACCTTCTTCGTGATCGAGCACCTGCAACTCATGACCGCCACCGTGGCTGTCGCTGGCGCGCTCCGGCCCATGATTGCGCAGCGCCAGGCCGGTCCACTTCAGCACCACTTGGGCCAATTGCCGTTCGCTGATCGGTTTGGTCAGGTAATCGTCCATGCCGCTTTGCAGCAGCGCGCGTTTTTCGTTGGCCATGGCGTGAGCGGTGAGGGCAACGATTGGCAGTGGTGTGCAATGCCGCTCACTTTCCCACTGGCGAATCGCTTCAGTGCTTTGCCGCCCGTCCATGCCGGGCATCTGAACGTCCATCAGCACCAGGTCGAAAGTTTCGGTCTGCACCGCCTTGACCGCCGCGTAACCGCTTTCCACCGCGAGGACTTTGGCGCCCATGTCTTCGAGCAGGGTTTGCACCAGCAGCAAGTTGGCCGGGTTGTCGTCGACACACAGCACTTTTGGCGCACGGCTGGACACCGGTTCGCCGGGCTCGCTGCGGTGCTGACGCGGGTTGACCAGGTCGGACAAGGCCCGTCGCAGCTTGCGGGTGCAGGCCGGTTTGGCCTGGAGCTGGCTGTGTGGGTTGGGCACCGAGAGGTGGAACAGCGTTTGTTCGGTGGTCGGGCACAACACCAGCACCTTGCAGCCCAGGTGTTCGAGGTCCCAGATGTGTTGGTTGAGTCGCTCTGGCGGCATGTCGTTGCTGGTGATGCCGAGCACCGCCAGGTCGATCGCCTGATCGGTCTGATGCGCGCCGGTCACGCCATTGGTCAGGCTTTCAAGGGTATTGAACGGGGTGACTTCGAGGCCGCAGTCTTCCAGTTGATGCTGCAATGCCTGGCGGGCCAGTTCGTGGTTTTCCAGCACCGCCACCCGACGCCCGAGCAACGGCGGGCCGGGCAGGTCTTCGGCGTCGTCGCGGGTTTTGGGCAGGCTCAGGCTGATCCAGAATTCCGAGCCTTCGCCGGGCGTACTGTCGACACCGATCTCGCCGCCCATCTGTTCGATCAGGCGTTTGGAAATTACCAACCCCAGACCGGTGCCGCCCGGTTGCCGGGACAGCGAATTGTCAGCCTGGCTGAAAGCCTGGAACAAGGCGCGCACGTCCTGGTTCGACAATCCGATGCCGGTGTCCTGAATGCTGATGCGCAGTTGCACGCTGTCTTCGTGCTCTTCCTCAAGCATGGCCCGGGCGACGATGGTGCCTTCGCGGGTGAACTTGATCGCATTGCTGACCAGGTTGGTGAGAATCTGCTTGAGCCGCAGCGGGTCACCCACCAGCGACAGCGGCGTATCGCGATAAACCAGGCTCACCAGCTCCAGTTGCTTGGCATGGGCGGCCGGGGCGAGGATGGTCAGCGTGTCCTGGAGCAGGTCGCGCAAGTTGAACGGAATATGGTCGAGCACCAGTTTGCCGGCCTCGATTTTCGAGAAGTCGAGAATCTCGTTGATGATCCCCAGCAGGCTGTCGGCGGACTTTTCGATGGTGCCCAGATAGTCGAGCTGGCGTGGGGTCAGCTCGCTTTTTTGCAGCAGATGCGTGAAGCCGAGAATGCCGTTGAGCGGCGTGCGGATTTCATGGCTCATGTTGGCCAGGAACTCGGATTTGATCCGGCTGGCTTCAAGGGCTTCCTTGCGCGCCAGGTCCAGTTCGATGTTCTGGATCTCGATGGTTTCCAGGTTCTGACGCACGTCTTCGGTGGCCTGGTCGATGCTGTGTTGCAATTCTTCCTGCGCGTTCTGCAGGGTGCCGGCCATGCGGTTGATGCCGGACGCCAGTGTGTCCAGCTCCTGGCTGCCGAGGGGCGGCAGACGGGTTTCCAGATGACCGTCCTTGAGTTGCGCCACCGCTTGCTTGATCTGGCTCAGCGGCCGATTGATGGCCCGGCCCATGCGCAACGCCAGCAACGCCGCACCGGCCAGGCCTGCGCCGATCAGCAGCAGGCTGGCGAACAGGCTGCGGTAACCGCGCAGCAGCATGCCGTTGTGGGACAGTTCGAGTTCGACCCAGCCCAGCAGGCGGTCGGCTTCTTCGGGAATCAAGTCACCGGCCAGATTGCGGTGCTTGCCGAACACCGGCAGCAAGTAACGCGTCGCGTCATTGCCGCTGCGGCGCAGCATCTGCGAACTGTTGCCGACCGGCGCCTGATTGAGCATGGTCGGGCCGGCATGGGCCAGCAGGGAGCGGTCGGGCGCGAGGAACGAAACGGCGCGAACGTCCGGTTGTTCGAGGGATTGGGTGGCAATGCGTTCCAGCAGCTCGGTGTTCTTGTGGCCCATGGCCGGGGCCACCAGGGGCGCCAGTTGTTCGGCGATCATCTCGCCACGCTGCATAAGCTGGGTTTGCAGGTCGGATTGCTGCATCCAGGTGAAATAGCCGCCCAGAACCAAGGCCATCAGGCTGGTCGGCAACAGGGTCAGCAATAGCACGCGGCCTTTAATTCCCAGTTTCTTGAGCACGCATCTCTCCTGCATCCAGCGATTTAATGACCTGCACGTACGTCCAGCACGCGCCACCTGCGCAGTGTAGCGATTTGCAGGCGGGCAATCTTCGTAAAATTGATGTCGGCATTCGTCGGCTGGATCACCACTTTTACGTCACGGGCAAACCTTGTGTTGCCCGCAGCGAGGCAATCTTGAATAATCAGCGACTGAGAATTATTTGCAGATAGTCATGACTCCCATCACTGCTGGCCATCCTCGTATCCTGTCTATAGAAGACGACCTCGTACTCGGTGCTTATGTTCATGAGCACCTGGGACGCTGCGGTTTTCAGGTGACCTGGTGCCAAAACGGTCTGGAAGGCTTGACCATTGCCCGCCAGCAAGCCTTCGATGTGGTGCTGATGGATATTCTGCTGCCGGGCCTGGACGGGCTGAACGTACTGACGCAGTTGCGCCAGAGCCACTCCACCCCGGTGGTGCTGATGTCGGCGCTCGGTGCCGAGGCGGATCGCATCAGTGGTTTTCGGCTGGGCGCCGATGATTACCTGCCCAAACCCTTCAGCATGGTCGAGTTGCGGGTGCGCATCGAAGCGATCCTGCGGCGGGTCGCGCTCGACCGCCGGCCAGCGCCAGCACCGATTGCCCCTGCGGCGGACAGCCTGCGTTTCGACGATGAAGGCTGTGATGTCTTTTTTGGCGAACACGCTGCCGGCCTGACCCGCAGTGAGTACCGGTTGCTGGAAACGCTGAATCGCAATGGCGATGAAGTCCTGAGCAAAGCCTTCCTTTATCAGCATGTACTGCAGCGCGGTTATGCGCCCCATGACCGCAGCCTCGACATGCACATCAGCCAGATCCGTCGCAAGCTCAAGGCCGTCGGTTACCTCGAGCGCGAAGTGCGCACGGTGTGGGGCAAGGGCTACGTATTGAGTGCTGTCGATGAAATGGACTGACCTGCCGGGCAGGCATTCGCTGTTCTGGAAACTGGCGTGTTTGTTGGTGGCGTTCTGTCTGCTGATGATCTGGCTCAGTTGGTCCTGGGGGCGCTACATGGAAAAGAAAAACCTGTTCCTGTCCGACGAGGCAAGGGGCACGCTCACGCGCTACGCCGCCGAGGCCGAGCAGGTATGGAATGAGCGCCATAGTGCGGGCATCGATGCCTGGTTGCAGAGCGTCGGCCATCGCGAGTCGACATGGGTCGGTGTGATTGGCGGCGATTTGCAGTCATTGAGCAGTTACCCGCTGACGGAAAGAGAAATCCAGCGCCTGACCTTTTTACGCGGTCTGGATTGGCCGACGAGTCGCCATACCAAAGGCCTGCCGTGGTTGAGAGTGCCTTTTCCCAACGATCCGTCCGCCGGCAGTCTGGTGATCGAACTGCCCCGGCGTTTCGTGCCCGGGCACTACCGGGTGTTCTGGCGGGTGATCACCAATGGGGTGATTCCCGGACTATTCACCTTGCTGCTGTGCGTCGGTCTGTATCGGTTGCTGGTCGTGCCTTTGAACAGTCTGCGCGAACAGGCCAATGCCTGGCGTGCCGACCCGTTGAACGTGCGGTTGTCGAGCCGCATCACCAATCGCCCGGATGAGCTGGGTGAACTGGGCCGGGCCTTCGATCACATGTCCGAGCGCCTGCAAAGCACGGTGGCCCTGCAACAACAACTGTTGCGCGACCTGTCCCACGAATTGCGCACGCCACTGAGTCGTCTGCGGGTGGCCAGCGAAAGCGAGCAGGGGTTGACGCAATTGCGCGAGCGCATTGGCCGAGAGGTCGATGGCATGCAGCGTCTGGTGGAAGACACGCTGCAACTGGCCTGGCTCGACACCGAACGCACTCGGTTGCCCGACGAATCGATCCAGGTTCAAGCGTTGTGGGAAATGCTCACGGAAAATGCCTGCTATGAGAGTGGCTGGCCGGCGAGCCAGTTGCAGTGTGCGGTGGAATCGTCCTGCTGGGTGCGCGGCCATCTCAATACGTTGGCTCAAGCGCTGGAAAACATCCTGCGCAATGCCATTCGTCATTCACCGCAGGGCGGCGTTGTGCGTCTGGGTGGGCAGCGCGATGGTGACTTCTGGCATGTGTGGCTGGAGGATGAGGGTGGCGGGGTGGCTGATGAAGACCTGGAACGGATCTTCTCGCCGTTCATTCGGCTCGACGGTTCGCGGCCGGGGGATGGTGGGTTCGGGTTGGGGTTGAGCATTGCGAGGAATGCGGTGCAGCGGCAGGGCGGGAGTCTTTGGGCTGAGAACACCGAGGTAGGGTTGCGGCTAAATATTCGATTAGTGGCTGATGATGGTGGTGTCAGTGACGACGCCATCGCGAGCAAGCTCGCTGCCACAGTGGAGGTGTGTCGGCCACAAATGGTGTGATCAACCCCTAACCCTGTGGGAGCGAGCCTGCTCGCGATGAGGGCGTCCCAGCCTCCACCGTCCTGATTTTACCGGAGCGTTCCCGTTATTTTGTACGACCTTTCCTAAAGGGTATCGCCGACACCTAAAGCCTGACTTGACGGAATAGACTCGCGTTTCCCTCGTCCTCCAGGAGTTCGGCATGAATGCATCCAGCGTCCCCGGCAGCACAACCGACGACCGTTTCAATGAAGTGCTTGCGCTGATTCAAAGTGCCAAGCAGCAGGCCATGCAGGCGGTGAATACCCAGTTGATCCAGCTGTATTGGCAGGTGGGTGCTTACATCAGTCGCAAGCTGGAACAGGCTGAGTGGGGCGATTCTGTGGTCAGCCAACTGGCTGAACATCTGGCTCAGACTCAACCAGGGTTGCGCGGGTTTACCCGGCGCAATCTGTTCCGTATGCGCCAGTTTTACGAGGCTTATCGGGACAATGAAAAAGTGTCAGCACTGCTGACACAATTACCCTGGACCCACAACCTGCTCATACTAAGTCAGAGCAAACTCCCGCAGGAGCGTGAGTTCTATCTGCGTCTGGCCGTCCAGGAAAAGTGGTCGACGCGTGAGTTGGAACGCCAGCTAAAAGCCGCACTGTTCGAGCGCAGCATTACCCAACCAGCAAAAGTCTCAGCAGTGCTGAAACAAACTCACCCGGCAGCGCTTGAGATATTCCGCGACGCCTACATGCTCGAATTTCTCGACCTGCCCGGCGGCCATGCCGAAACCGATCTGCATAAAGGTTTGCTGGCTCGCCTCAAGGAATTTCTGATCGAGCTGGGTCGCGACTTTTGTTTTGTTGGCTCTGAACACCCGCTGCAAGTCGGCGGGCGTGATTTCGCCCTGGATCTGCTGTTCTTCCACCGTGGGCTCAACTGTCTGGTGGCCATTGAGCTTAAGGTCGGCCGCTTCGAACCGGAGTATTTGGGCAAACTGAACTTCTATCTGGAAGCGCTGGATCGCAAGGAGCGCAAACCTCACGAAAACCCTGCCATTGGTGTGTTGCTGTGTGCCAGCAAGGATGACGAGGTGGTCGAGTACGCCCTTAACCGCAGCCTGTCGCCAGCGCTGATCGCTGAATATCAGGTGCAGCTACCGGACAAACAGTTGTTGCAGGCCAAGTTGCATGAGTTCTATGCATTGAATGTCGCGCAAGGCGAAGAGTACTGATCCAGCCCCTTATTCCCATAAACCATAAGCACCGCACTTTGCGTGATATGGCCTGCCGAAGTTTGCCGGTATGATAGGCGCCCCCGCAGTCTGGATTGCGAATTACGCCATGACCTTGCAGTACCCAACCATCGCCGATTGCGTCGGCAACACTCCGCTGGTCCGTTTGCAGCGCCTGCCTGGCGCCACCAGCAATACCCTTTTGCTCAAGCTCGAAGGGAATAACCCGGCGGGTTCGGTCAAGGACCGTCCGGCGTTGTCGATGATCACCCGCGCTGAATTGCGCGGGCAGATCCACGTCGGCGATACGCTGATCGAAGCGACCTCGGGTAACACCGGGATCGCCTTGGCGATGGCCGCCGCGATCAAGGGTTACAAGATGATCCTGATCATGCCGGACAACTCCAGCGCCGAACGTAAAGCCGCCATGACGGCGTATGGCGCCGAGCTGATTCTGGTCACTCAGGAAGAGGGCATGGAAGGCGCCCGCGACCTGGCCCAGCGAATGGAAGCCGAAGGCCGCGGCAAGGTGCTGGATCAGTTCGCCAACGGCGACAATCCCGAAGCGCACTACACCACCACCGGCCCGGAAATCTGGCGTCAGACCGAAGGCACCATCACCCATTTCGTCAGTTCCATGGGCACCACCGGTACCATCATGGGCGTCTCGCGCTACTTGAAAGAGCAGAACGAGAACGTGCAGATCATCGGTCTGCAACCGATGGAAGGCTCGGCGATTCCGGGCATCCGTCGCTGGCCGCAGGAATACCTGCCGAAGATCTACCAGGCCGAGCGCGTGGACCGGATCGTCGACATGGCGCAAAGCGAAGCCGAAGACGTGACCCGTCGTCTGGCCCGCGAAGAAGGCATCTTCTGTGGCGTGTCCTCGGGCGGTGCCGTAGCAGCCATGCTGCGACTGTCCAAAGAAGTTGAAAACGCGGTGATCGTCGCGATCATCTGCGACCGTGGCGACCGTTACTTGTCGACCGGCATTTTCGACGCGCCCAACTGATGGCCAAGCAAGAGAGAGGCCTGCGCTTCCAGCCCACCGGCGGCAGCAAGGCCCCGCAAATTCCGACCGGCAAAAAGCAGCGCTTGAGTATTGAGCGCCTGGCTAATGACGGTCGCGGTATCGCGTTTTTTGAAGGTCGCACCTGGTTCGTCATCGGCGCATTGGCCGGTGAAGAAGTCGAAGCACGCGTATTGGGCGCCCACGGGAAAGTGGTCGAGGCGCGCACCGAACGGGTGTTCCAGGCCAGTGAACTGCGCCGCCCGGCACCGTGTCCGCATGCCGGTCGCTGTGGCGGTTGCAGCGTGCAACATCTGCCGCACAACGAACAACTCGCCCTGAAACAGCGCATGCTCGCCGAGCAATTGTCCAAGGTCGCCGGTGTTGAACCCCAAGAATGGGCAGCACCGTTAAGCGGTCCGGAATTCGGTTACCGGCGTCGCGCCCGAGTGGCGGTGCGCTGGGACATGAAGGCGAAAAAGCTCGAAGTCGGTTTCCGCGCGGCGGGCAGTCAGGACATCGTTGCGATCAACGAATGCATGGTGCTGGTACAACCCTTGCAACCGATCATGACCCGCTTGCCGGAGATGTTGCGGCGCTTGAGCAAACCTCAGGCGCTGGGGCATGTGGAATTATTTGCCGGATCGAAGTTGGCGGTGTTGCTGCGGCACATGGCGCCGCTGTCCGACGCCGACATGACGATCCTCAAGGATTTCTGCGCGTTCCATGAAGCCCAATTGTGGCTGCACGGTGACGGCGAACCGCAACCGGTCGAGGCTGACCAGTCGTTGGGTTATCGACTTGAACAGTGGGACTTGAACCTGGCGTACCGACCGGGAGATTTCATCCAGGTCAACGCCGGGGTCAACGAAGCGATGATCGCCCAGGCGCTGGAGTGGCTGAAGCCGACGGCGGAGGAACGAGTTCTCGATCTATTCTGTGGTTTGGGTAACTTTGCCTTGCCGCTGGCCAAGGTCGTTCGCGAAGTGGTGGCGGTGGAAGGTGTGCAGGCGATGGTCGAGCGAGCAGCCGCGAACGCTGCTAGCAACAATCTTCATAATGCGAAGTTTTTTCAGGCCGATTTATCCCAGCCTTTGACCGATGCCGAATGGGCGCGCGAAGGCTTTTGTGCGGTACTCTTGGACCCACCGCGTGACGGTGCTTTCGAGGCAGTGCGCAAGCTGGCGTCCCTGGGCGCCAAACGGTTGGTGTATGTGTCGTGCAATCCGGCAACGCTGGCGCGCGATACGGTCGAATTGATCAAGCAGGGCTACCGGTTAAAACGTGCCGGGATTCTCGATATGTTTCCTCAGACGGCACATGTCGAGGCCATGGCGTTATTTGAAGCGAGCTAGGAAGGCTCGTCTGGTCCGACTGGCCCGCCCGTGCAGCCGCGTACCGGCCCTGATGTGGGCGCACGGGCAACGAAGGTCAGCGATTTGACGCATTGAATGTGCGTCGTAGGGAAGGTAAGCAAGATGGTACAGGTGAGAGCACACCAGCCGATCAACACCGACGGCAGTATCAATCTCGAGGCTTGGCTCGATCACGCGGTCAGTGTCGATCCGGCACTGGATCGCGAAGCCTTGAAGGAAGCGTGCGAGTTTGCTCGTGCGTCTGAACAACAAGCCAATGCGGCGAAAAACCTGTGGTCTGAAGGGACCTCGAGTTTCCGCACGGGCCTTGAGATCGCCGAGATTCTCGCCGACCTCAAACTCGATCAGGATTCGTTGGTGGCCGCGATCCTGTATCGCGGTGTGCGCGAAGGCCAGATTGAATTGCCGGCGATCAGCCAGCGCTTCGGTCCGGTGGTCGCCAAACTCATCGACGGAGTGTTGCGCATGGCGGCGATCAGCGCCAGCCTCAGCCCCCGTCAATCCCTGGTGTTGGGCACGCAGGGCCAGGTCGAAAACCTGCGCAAGATGCTGGTCGCCATGGTCGACGACGTTCGCGTCGCGCTGATCAAACTGGCCGAACGCACCTGTGCGATCCGTGCGGTGAAAACCGCCGATGACGAAAAACGCAACCGCGTCGCCCGTGAAGTATTCGACATCTACGCGCCGCTGGCTCACCGTCTCGGTATCGGTCATATCAAATGGGAACTGGAGGATTTGTCCTTCCGTTACCTCGAGCCCGATCAGTACAAGCAGATCGCCAAGTTGCTCCATGAGCGGCGACTGGATCGCGAGCGTTTCATCGCCGACGTGATGACCCAGCTCAAAGAAGAGCTGCAGGCCACCGGCGTCGATGCCGACATCAGCGGCCGGGCCAAACACATCTATTCGATCTGGCGCAAAATGCAGCGCAAGGGTCTGGAATTCAGCCAGATCTACGACGTGCGCGCCGTTCGCGTGCTGGTGCCGGAAATGCGCGACTGCTACACCGCGCTCGGTATCGTCCACACCCTGTGGCGGCACATCCCGAAAGAATTCGACGACTACATCGCCAACCCAAAAGAGAACGGCTACCGCTCGCTGCACACTGCGGTGATCGGCCCCGAGGGCAAGGTGCTGGAAGTGCAGATCCGCACCCACGCCATGCACGAAGAAGCCGAGCTGGGCGTTTGCGCGCACTGGAAGTACAAGGGCACCGACGTCAAATCCGGCTCGAACCACTACGAAGAGAAAATCTCCTGGCTGCGTCAGGTCCTCGAGTGGCACGAAGAGCTGGGCGACATTGGTGGTTTGGCCGAACAGCTGCGGGTCGATATCGAGCCGGATCGGGTCTACATCTTCACCCCGGACGGTCACGCCATCGACTTGCCGAAAGGCTCGACGCCACTGGACTTCGCCTACCGCGTGCACACCGAAATCGGTCACAACTGCCGTGGCGCGAAGATCAACGGGCGCATCGTGCCGCTCAACTACAGCCTGCAAACCGGTGAACAGGTCGAGATCATCACCAGCAAGCACGGCACCCCGAGCCGCGACTGGCTGAACCCGAACCTGGGTTACATCACCACCTCGCGGGCACGGGCGAAGATCGTTCACTGGTTCAAATTGCAGGCGCGCGATCAGAACGTCGCCGCCGGTAAAACCTTGCTGGAGCGCGAACTCAGTCGTCTCGGTCTGCCAGCGGTGGATTTCGACAAGCTGGCCGAAAAGGCCAACATGAAAATGGCCGAAGACATGTTCGCCGCGTTGGGCGCAGGCGATTTGCGTCTGGCACAACTGGTGAACCTGGCGCAGCAACTGGTCGAGCCGGAGCGCGGCAACGAACAGCTGGAACTGATTCCGCGCAAGGCCACCGGTTACAAACCAGGCAAGCGCGGCGACATCCAGATCCAGGGCGTCGGCAACCTGATGACCCAGATGGCCGGCTGCTGCCAGCCGCTGCCGGGGGATGCGATCGTCGGTTACATCACCCAGGGTCGTGGCGTGAGCATTCACCGTCAGGACTGCGCCTCGGTGCTGCAACTGGGCGGGCGCGAGCCCGAGCGGATCATCCAGGTCAGCTGGGGGCCGGTGCCGGTGCTCACCTATCCGGTGGACATCATCATCCGCGCCTACGACCGGTCCGGCCTGCTGCGTGACGTTTCGCAAGTGCTGCTCAACGAGCGGATCAATGTGCTGGCGGTCAACACCCGCTCGAACAAAGAGGACAACACCGCGTTGATGTCCCTGACCATCGAGATTCCGGGGCTGGATGCACTGGGGCGGTTGCTGGGGCGGATTTCCCAGTTGCCAAACATCATCGAAACCCGTCGTAACCGGACTCCGTGAAACCGATGTACAGCCTTGAAGACTTGCTGCACCTGATGAGCCGTCTGCGCGACCCGCAGTTCGGCTGCCCGTGGGACATAAGGCAAACCTACGAAACCATCGTCCCGCACACCCTTGAGGAAGCCTACGAAGTCGCCGACGCCATCGAGCGCGGTGACTTCGATCACTTGCAGGGTGAGTTGGGGGATTTGCTGTTCCAGGTGGTTTATTACAGCCAGTTGGCCCGGGAAGAAGGGCGCTTCGAATTCGCCGGTGTCATCGACAGCATCACTCGCAAGCTGATCCGCCGTCATCCTCACGTGTTTCCCACTGGTGATTTGTACGCGCCGCTGGATGTACCGCGCCTGAGTGAAGAGCAGGTCAAACAGCGCTGGGAAGAGATCAAGGCTGAAGAACGGGCGGAGAAATCTTCGGCGCCCGAACAACTGTCTTTGCTCGACGACGTGCCCGCAGCACTGCCGGCATTGTCCCGTTCGGCGAAGTTGCAGAAGCGCGCAGGGCAGGTCGGGTTCGACTGGCCTGACGCCTTGCCGGTGCTCGACAAAGTGCGCGAAGAGCTCGATGAAGTGCTCGAAGCCATGGCCGACAATGACTCGGTAGCGATTGCCGATGAAGTCGGTGATTTGTTGTTTTCCGTGGTCAATCTGGCGCGTCATCTCAAGGTCGATCCCGAAACTGCACTGCGTGGCGCCAACAGCAAGTTCGAAAGACGCTTCCGTTTTATCGAACAGGCATTGCGCGACACCCACCGTCCCATAGAAGATTGCACCCTCGAAGAGTTGGACGCCTTGTGGGGCGAAGCCAAACGTCAGGAAAAGAATTTGCCCAGCTGCGGTTGAGCAGTTGCCTAAGTGAGTAATAAGCACCATGAGCATTTCCCTTCGCGACCAGTTGCTCAAAGCAGGGCTGGTCAACCAGAAGCAGGCCAAACAGGTCGGCAAAGAGAAGCAGAAACAGCAGCGTCTGGCCCACAAAGGTCAGATCGAACTTGATGACTCGCAGCAGCGGGCGGCTCAGGAAGCCATGGCCGAGAAGGTCAAGCGCGATCAGGAGCTGAACCGTCAGCAACAGGAGAAGGCCGAGGCCAAGGCTCGCGCTGCTCAGGTCAAACAGTTGATCGAAGTCTCGCGCCTGCCGAAGCTGACGACCGAGGACTACTACAACTTCGTTGACGACAAGAAGGTCAAGCGCATCTGCGTCAACACCCTGATGCGCAACAAGCTCAGCAGCGGTTCGCTGGCCATCGTGCACCATGCCGGCGGCTACGAAGTGATCCCGCGTGAAGCGGCCCTGAAGATCCAGGAGCGCGATCCACAGCGCATCGTGCAGCTGAATGTGAAGACCGAAGAAGTCATTGCCGAAGACGATCCGTACGCCGCCTATCAGATTCCTGATGATCTGATGTGGTAAGCCGTTAAAGGCTGCAATAACGACAAACCCCGCTCATGGCGGGGTTTGTCGTTTTCAATGCTGTCATTGCTTATGCGGATTGGAGCTCTCGTTGTTGCTCCAGTTTTTCCAGTTCGGCCTTGTAGCTGTGGGCATCGGTTTCGGAGTGGAACATCCCCACCAGCATGTCTTGTTGATGTACGTCCCAGATGCGGATACCGGCGGCGATGCCTTCGTGGGATTTATGTGAATCGTCGCGCTCAGTTACTTTTACAGTCATCTGCTAGCTCCAATCTCTGTTATCTGCAGCAAGGCGTGTGCAGGACTCCGTTATATGTTTGGTTAGCCTGCTAAGTAAACGGTAGAGTTCGGCAACTAATTTTTGCAGAATCGGCAAAAGTCCTGCAGCCCGCTAAACACGCGACATTCGGTCGCAGGACGTTGAGTTTCATGACAAAAGCTTCATGTTCACCGCAATCCTTGTGGGAGCGAGCTTGCTCGCGATGGCGGCCTCACAGTCAATGATGATGGTGAATGTAATGGCCTCATCGCGAGCAAGCTCGCTCCCACAGGTTTTGTGCCTGGCCAGGGCTATCTGTTTTAAAGGCACAAAAAAAACGCCCCGAACCAGTCGGGGCGTTTTTATGTACAGCGTAGTGGCGGGGTATTACTTGCCCTGCCAGCGCTTCAGTACCAGCGTAGCGTTGGTGCCACCGAAGCCGAAGCTGTTGCTCATCACGGTGTTGATGGTGGCGTCTTCACGAGTCTTGGTCAGGATCGGCATGTCAGCCACTTCCGGGTCCAGTTCGTCGATGTTGGCGGAACCCGCCATGAAGTTGCCTTCCATCATCAGCATGCAGTAGATCGCTTCGTGAACGCCGGCGGCGCCCAGGGAGTGACCCGACAGGCTCTTGGTGGAGCTGATGGCCGGGGCCTTGTCGCCGAACACTTCACGCACACCTTTCATTTCCATGACGTCGCCGACCGGAGTCGAGGTGCCGTGGGTGTTCAGGTAGTCGATCGGAGCGTCAACGGTGGACATGGCCATCTGCATGCAGCGGATGGCGCCTTCGCCGCTTGGGGCGACCATGTCGTAGCCGTCGGAGGTCGCGCCGTAGCCAACGATTTCCGCGTAGATCTTCGCGCCGCGGGCCAGAGCGTGTTCCAGCTCTTCGACCACGACCATGCCGCCACCGCCGGCGATGACGAAACCGTCACGCTTGGCGTCGTAGGCACGGGAAGCCTTTTCCGGGGTTTCGTTGTACTGGCTGGACAGTGCGCCCATGGCGTCGAACAGGAACGATTGGCTCCAGTGTTCTTCTTCACCGCCGCCGGCGAACACGATGTCCTGCTTGCCCATCTGGATCTGTTCCATGGCGGTACCGATGCAGTGAGCACTGGTGGCGCAGGCAGAAGCGATGGAGTAGTTCAGGCCCTTGATCTTGAACGGCGTGGCCAGGCAAGCGGAAACGGTGCTGCTCATGGTCCGAGTTACACGGTATGGGCCAACGCGCTTGACGCCTTTCTCGCGCAGGATGTCCAGCGCTTCCATCTGGTTCAGCGTGGAGGCGCCACCGGAGCCGGCGATCAGGCCGGTACGCGGGTTGGAGACTTGCTCATCGGTCAGACCGGAGTCGGCGATGGCGTCTTTCATGGCCAGGTAGGCGTAAGCCGCCGCGTGGCCGACGAAGCGATAGATCTTGCGATCGATCAGCTCTTCGAGGGGAAGGTCAATGGAGCCGGAAACCTGGCTACGCAGACCCATTTCGGCATATTCCGGGTTGAACCGGATGCCAGGGCGGCTTGCACGCAGGTTAGCGGAGACGGTCTCTTTGTCATTGCCCAGGCACGAAACGATGCCCAGACCAGTGATAACGACGCGGCGCATGCGGATAACCCTTAGAAGTTGTCAGTGGAGGTGAAAACGCCGACCCGAAGGCCTTCGGCGGTGTAGATCTCGCGGCCGTCGACGCTGACCGAACCATCGGCGATGGCCAGGTTCAGCTTGCCCTTCAGTACGCGCTTGATCTGAATGTTATAGGTTACTTTCTTGGCGGTCGGCAGAACCTGACCAAAGAATTTCACTTCGCCCGAACCCAGGGCACGGCCACGGCCCGGCAGACCTTGCCAGCCGAGGAAGAAGCCGACCAGTTGCCACATGGCGTCGAGGCCCAGGCAGCCTGGCATCACCGGATCACCTTCGAAGTGGCAGGCGAAGAACCACAGGTCCGGAGTGATATCCAGCTCGGCGACCAATTCACCCTTGCCGTACTTGCCGCCCTCTTCGCTGATATGGGTGATGCGATCCACCATCAGCATGTTGGGGGCGGGCAGTTGCGCGTTACCTTGGCCGAACAGCTCACCGCGACTGCAGCGCAGCAGGTCTTCCCGAGTAAAGGCGTTTTGTTTGGTCATGCGAGCTCCTCAATAGTCCCATGCGGCAGGTGGGGCAAATCTTCCCGGCCGATCGAAGCGTTCATGCCTCGAGTCAGCAGCCTACTCATAGACTATTGCGTTGTGGTGAAAGTCACAGCACCAAGGACATGAATGTACACTTGTGCACTGAAATTATTATTCAAGCCCCTTTTCGGGCCTGTTCGGGTGCCTAAGACTGCCGCACTTTCGCCTTTCACGCCAGTCGCAGATAGCCGAAAGGCCTGCACTACTGCACCCAGCGCTGCAGAATTTGCTGCAGATCAGTGCGTTTGAAGGGCTTGGCCAGGTAATCGTTCATTCCCGCCGATAAACAGGCTTCGCGGTCACCCTGCAAGGCGTTGGCGGTCAGTGCGATGATCGGCAAGTCTGTGCAGCCGGGTAATTGGCGAATCTGTCGGGTGGCCTCGTAGCCGTCGATGATCGGTAGCCGGCAGTCCATCAAAATGGCTTCGAAAATCAGACTCTCCGCACTGCGCACTGCCTGGGCGCCATCGGTGACGACGCTGACAGTAAAGCCCAGACTGCGCAACATTGCTTCGATGACCGTCTGATTGACCGGATTGTCTTCCACCAGCAACACGTTGCGCCCTTCGCCATCACCGCTGCCGGTCGGTGTGCGCGGCACCAGCATGGGCAGCGTCTGTTTATAGAGCGCCAGCGGGATTTCCAGGGTGAACACCGAGCCGCGACCTTCCTCGCTTTGGGCGCGCAACGTGCCGCCCATGCGTTCAGCCAGTGTGCGAGCAATCGGCAGGCCCAGCCCGGTGCCACCGTATCGCCTCGAAATAGAACTGTCGGCCTGCTGGAAGGCGTTGAACATCAATTCCAGGCGTTCAGCCGAGATACCAATCCCGCTGTCGCGCACAGTGCAGGTGAACCACAGCAGTTCGTGATCCAGCGACTGCCATTGCGGTTCGATGCTGACGCGGCCCTGTTCGGTGAATTTCAGCGCATTGCCAATCAGGTTGACCAGGATCTGCCGGATCCGCGTCGGGTCGCCCTGCACCTGCAACGCGCGCATGTCGTCCGGGATCGACAGCGCCAGGTCGAGCCCGCGTTGCACGGCGCTGTGGGAGAACGACTGGGCGCAACTGCCGATCAGGTCCGCAAGGTTGAACGGAATGTGCTCCAGCTCCAGTTCCGAACGCTCGATGCGCGAGAAATCCAGAATGTCGTTGATGACTTTGAGCAGGTGTTCGGTGGACTCCGAGGCGAGCGCCGCGTATTCGACCTGCTCCTCGGTCATCTCGGTGGTTTCCAGCAGTTGCAGCATGCCCAGCACGCCATTCATCGGCGTGCGCAGTTCGTGGCTCATCATCGCAAGGAAATCGGATTTGGCGTTGTTGGCCTTTTCCGCTTCCTCGCGAGTCTGAATCAACTGCGCCATCGCTTGATGCTGTTCGCGACTGGCTTGTTCGAGCCCGTTGGCGAGGTTGTTGATGTGTTGCGATAGCGCGCCCAGTTCAGTGTCGTCGACGATCGGCAGCGGCGTTTTGTAGTCGCCGTCCTGAATTGCCTTGACCGCGTTGCCGATGTCGCGGATCGGTTGCGACAGGCTGCCGGCCAGTCGCCGGGCGACCAGAAAAGTAAACAGCAGGGCGAACAGCGCCAGGATCCCGGCCTTGAGCAGGATTTCCTGCTGACGCTGGCTGAAGGCGTCATTGGACAGGCCGACGATCACCCGACCCAGATAATCCTCGGTGGGCGCTGTGTTGGCGACGCGGCTGCCCTGCAGGAAATCATTGTGCAGCTGGATTCGTTGCAGCCGCACCGGGGCCTGGAACACTTCGACCTGGTGCGAGCGGTTGTGGGTTTCCGACGGTTGCTCGACGTACACCAGAATCCGGTTGGCGCTGTCCTGGACTTCCAGAAAGCGCACATTGGGCGTGGCGAGGGTGGCCTTGAGCAAACTGTCGAGCACCTCGTTGTTGCCCGAGATCACCCCGTACTCGGTGGCCGGCGCCAGTTGGTTGGCGATCAGTTGCCCGGTGTGATTGAGCTCCTGACGCAGGTCCTGGATCCGCACGAAGGTAAAGAAGCTGATCAACAGCAACGTCAGCAACAGGGCAGGGCCGAGGCTGATGATCTGTGTGCGAGTGTTGATGTCCCAACGGCGACGGAAGGTCATGGGCGATTTTCTCCTTCGGCCAACTGTGTTGCGACAGACGCTTCGTTCATCTGTTCAATACCTAATGAACGAGCCACTTGCGGGTTGCTTAAGACTTTGAAGCGTTGCGGGTAGTGCGTGCGTGGCCACGTGGCCGGTGGCCGGTCGAGCAATTCGTCGAGTATCGCCAGCCAATCGCTCTGATCGCTGTAGGTGCTGGCCAGGCTCCCGGCCCTGACGAACCCGGCGTTAGGGCCGATCAGCGCCAGTTGCCGTGCATAGCTGCTGAGCAACAGGTTCTTCGCGGTTTTCGGGTTGTACAGATCGGGGTCGTCGAGGCCCAGCAACACGTCGCTGTTTTTCAGCAAGGTCTGCAGCGGCCGGCTGTCGTTCGTGTTATCCCAGCGCTCGGTGACTACTTCAAGGCCCAGGGAGTGGGCGGCCTGATGCAATTCTTTCAAAAGGAATTCGCTGTGGCTGTCGAAGAGCACGCCGACCCGTTTGGCCTGCGGCAGCAGCAGTCGGGTCAGGCGCAATTGTCGGTCCAGGGGCGGGTCGCTCCAGAGCAGGCTGAGATGCGGGGGCAGGGTGGCCCCCAGATGCTGACGGGCTTGCAGGCGGCTGATGCGTAGCACCAGCGTTGCCGGGCCCTGGGTGTCTTGCAGGCGCCAGTCGAGGCTCGGCAGGTCGAGCAGAATCAAACGGGTGCCGGCGGGCAGTTTGCCTGGCGCCGGCAGACTGGCCAGTGGCTGGAAGCGCACGTTATCGGCAGGCCGCAGGGCGCTCAGGGCCTGGGTGAAGGATTGCATGCCCGGGCTGTCCTCGGCGCCGGTCAGCAAAATGTCCGCGGCGCTGGCCGCCAGGCTGCTCAGCAGTCCGGCAAACACCAGGCACAACCCGGCCAGCAGGCGGCCAAGGATTGGCGTCTTGCGTGACGGGCTATAGAGCACCTTAGAACGCCAGCTCTGCGCTGAAGTAAAGCACTCGGCGCTCGTCGTAGTTGTTGTCGACGAAGGTTGTGGGCTGGCTGTCGAGGCGTTGCTGGAGCACACCGGCCAGTTCCAGGCTGGCCTTGCCCAGGCCGATGCGTTTGGCGATGCGCGTGTCGACCCGTTCGAAGCGGTAGCCGTTCAGGGCATCGTCACCATAGTAGAAGAGCGCGCTGTTCCAGCCGTGGCCCCAGTTGTGCAGCCAACCGGCGGAACCGCTGTTTCGAGCGGTCTGTTGTGCATCCTGAGGGTTGCTCGCCTCGGTATCGACGTAGGCATACGTCAGACGCAGGCGATCGGCGCTGCTGATTCTCCAGTCGAGCTGGGTTTCTGCCCCGGAGAAGCGCGCGCTGTTTGAGTTGCTGGCGATGTACTGATTGTTGCGCAGCGGTTAGCTGATCATCCCGGTGATTTCGTCGTAGAACAGCTTCACATCGACCGCCAGTCCCACTTCGGCAAAGTAGCCGTTGTAGCCCAGCTCCCGGGAGCGCATGTGTTCCTGTTCGAGGTTGCCGGGGCCACGGGTCTTGACGAAATAACGCGCACTGGACTGGCCATAGGCGCTGGGCCGCAGGTTCTTTACCTGATAGCTCCAGTTGACGTTGTTCTCGAACATGTCCGGCGAGCGGATGGCTTCCGAGTACACCGCCCGCAGGCCATGGCGCGGGTTGATCAGGTAGTTGACCGCCACCCGGGGGGTGAGCGAGCTGCCGATCAATTGCGTGTCTTCGAACATCGCACCGCCCTGCAGCAACCAATGCTCGGTGGCGCGCCACTCGAGTTGGCCGAACGCCCGCCAGGTGGTGTCGTCGAGGGTGCCATTGAAGTAGGTCTCGGAATCTGCCCGGTCGTAACGATAGTTCATGCCGCTGACCAGCCGCAGACTGTCGGACAGGCTGAGGGTGTCCTGCAATTCAAGGTCGTAGCGCGATTCCCGGGTGCTCTGGTCAATATCGCCACAGAGGGTTTGCCGGGCGCCGTTTCGCCATTGGTCCAGCACTTGATTGGCCAGTGCGCGCTGGGCCGGGTCACCTGCGGGCGCGCCGGGGCCGGTGTAGCGCTCCATGTTACGCGCCAGGCGTTCGGTGTAATTCGGGTTGAGCTGCCAGAGTTCGGTCAACTGTGGGCTGAACGAAACCTCGGCATCGCAGGCACGCCAGGTCTGCTGACGATCCCAGTGCTGCGCCGAGCCCTGGATGTAAAGGCTGTGATCGGGACTGATGTCGAGGTTCCAGCGCAGCGAGCCGGCGTAGTCCTTGGCGATGACGTCGGAATTGTTCCCCGCAGCGGTAATCCCCGAGAAGACCGGGCGGTAGGTATACGGCCGCTGGTTGCTCCCGTCCTTGGCATTCAATTGCCAGTCGATGCTCTGGTTTTCAGTGAGCGTCTGGCTGACGGCGAGGTTGAAGCGGTTCAAGCGGCGGCTGTCGCGGTAATCGGCGCCGTTACGGTCCGAGTCGAAGCCGTCGTCTTGCTGGCCGGACAGTGACAGGCGCAGGTCGCCGCCGTCCCAACCCACGCCCTGGCTGGCGTAAAAGTCGTCGATGCCGCGCTGCCCACGGGTGACTTTCATCCGCGTGCCGTGGCTGTCAGCCGGGTTACGCGTGATGATGTTGACCACCGCCATCAGCGCATTGGCGCCATAGCTGACGGTGTTCGGGCCGCGAAAAACTTCGATGCGCTCGATGTCTTTCAGGGCCACCGGAATGTCACTCCAGTCCACGGTGGCCAGGCCTGCGCGATACACCGAACGGCCGTCGATCAAGACTTGCAGGCGTCGCGCTTCGGTCGCATTGGTACCGTGATAGTTCACCGCCGCCTGGTTGCCGTTGATGTTGCCGACCATCATTCCCGGCACCAGTCGCAGCAACTCACTGATGTCCCGGGCGCCACTGGCGTTGATCAGTTCGCTGTCGATCACCGTCATGCTTCCCGGTACCGCGGCCGGCGACTGCTTGAGCCGTGTCGCGGTCAATACTTGCGGCAGCGGCTCGCTGTCGAGGAACAAGTCGTCGGCAAGTAATGGCGAGCTGAAGATCAGCGCCAGTACCAGCGGCGAGCGAGGTGATGGAGAGCCAAACGACACAACACATCCTTGATAGCGAGCAATTGGCGCGCATGTTAACCGAGCGCAATGACTTTTCCAGTCACGTTGTGGGCATTTTCCTCGGTTTTCTTGGTCTTCTTCCTACAAGTGTCGGTAATTGATGCGGGGGCTGGCCGCCACTGGGCCGCTCCGTATAATGCCGACATCGCCACTGGTATGGATTAACGGATTGCATATGACTGAACAGCGCCCAATTGCGGTCCTGGGAGGCGGAAGTTTTGGTACCGCCGTGGCTAACCTGCTGGCCGAGAACGGGCATCAGGTCCGGCTGTGGATGCGTGACCCCGAGCAGGCGGAGGCCATTCGGGTCAATCGCGAGAACCCGCGTTACCTCAAGGGCATCAAGATTCTGCCGGCCGTGGAAGCGGTCACCGACCTGCTGGCCACTCTGCAAGCCTGCGACCTGTGCTTCGTCGCACTGCCGTCCAGCGCGCTGCGCTCGGTATTGATGCCGCACGCCGAACGTTTGAGCGGCAAATTGTTGGTGAGCCTGACCAAAGGCATCGAAGCCCACACCTTCAAGTTAATGAGCGAAATCCTCGAAGAGATCGCCCCGCAAGCGCGCATCGGCGTGCTGTCCGGGCCGAACCTGGCCCGTGAAATCGCCGAACACGCGCTGACTGCCACGGTGGTCGCCAGCGAAGACGAAGAACTCTGCCAGCGGGTCCAGGAGGCGTTGCATGGGCGGACCTTTCGCGTGTACGCCAGCGCCGACCGCTTCGGCGTGGAGTTGGGCGGGGCGCTGAAAAACGTTTACGCGATCATCGCCGGCATGGCGGTGGCGTTGGGCATGGGTGAAAACACCAAGAGCATGCTGATCACCCGGGCGCTGGCGGAAATGACCCGCTTTGCGGTGAATCAGGGCGCCAACCCGATGACCTTCCTCGGTTTGGCGGGCGTCGGCGATTTGATCGTCACCTGCTCGTCGCCAAAAAGCCGTAACTACCAGGTCGGATTCGCCCTCGGCCAGGGCTTGAGCCTGGAAGATGCAGTGACGCGCCTGGGCGAAGTCGCCGAAGGCGTGAACACCCTCAAGGTGCTCAAGGCCAAGGCTCAGGAGGTGGGCGTGTACATGCCGCTGGTCGCCGGGCTGCATGCCATTCTGTTCGAAGGGCGCACGCTGGAGCAGGTGATCGGTCTATTGATGCGTGCCGAGCCGAAAACCGACGTCGACTTTATTTCCACCAGCGGTTTCAACTGAGCACTCAATTGACAGGGGCAGGGAGCGAGACATGAACGATCCGAAAACAGAAGCCAAGTACGAATCCATCCTGCTGCGCGTGTTGTGGATGATCGTCTACGTGCTGGTATGGCAAGTGGCGCAATTCATCCTCGGCGCCGTGGTGTTGGTTCAACTGATCTATCGTTTGATCTATGGCGCCCCAAGCGCCAGCCTGATGAACTTCGGCGACAGCCTGAGCCAGTTTCTGGCGCAGATCGGTCGATTCGGCAGTTTCCACAGTGACCAGAAGCCCTGGCCGTTCGCCGACTGGCCGACGCCGCGTACACCGGAAGGTGAAGCGCCGCACGCTGTGGCGCCGGCACCACACCCGGTCCGAGATGAGGAGCCCAAGCTATGAAACTCTGGATACTGCGTCATGGTGAAGCCGAGCCACACGGCAAGCGTCCTGATTCGGAGCGGGCACTGACTGCCCATGGTCGTGAAGAAGTGCTGCGCACTGCCGCCGAGTTGGCCGGCAAGCCGCTGACCGCGATCTATGCCAGTCCTTACCTGCGAGCGCAGGAGACCGCAGAAATTGTGCGTACAGCGCTGAATTTCGCGCCGGAGATTCGTACCGTCGACTGGCTGACCCCCGACAACCGCCCGCAAGCGGTGGCGGAGCAGTTGGTGTCTGTGGATCACGCGTTGCTGGTCAGTCATAACCCGCTGGTGGGCAACCTGTTGGGTTACTTGCAGCACGGCCATGTGCAAGACCCGGAAGCGGTGAAAACCGCCGGCCTTGCAGAACTTGAAGGTGATTTGCCGCTGGCCGGCGCGATGAAGCTCAAAGGCATCAAGCACCCGTAAAATAGTCAACCGAGCAACTGCTTGGTTGACTACGCTTGCTCCAGACCAAAAATAAAGGAGCGAGTCGCATGCCTGCTGCTTTTCGTTTGCCGCTGGACGTCTTCTACGAGCGTGAGGCCCGTCATCCCCGCCAGCGCTTTCTGGTCCAGCCCGTGGGCGACGGACAGGTCGAGACCCTGAGCTGGGCCGACGTCGGTCATCAGGCGCGCTGCGCCGCGCATTGGCTGCGCGCACGCGAACTGCCCCAAGGCAGCCACATCGCCCTGATCTCGAAAAACTGCGCGCACTGGATCATCGCCGACCTGGCGATCTGGATGGCGGGCCACGTATCGGTGCCGCTCTACCCGAACCTCACCGCCGAGACCGTGGCCCAGGTCCTTGAACACTCCGAAGCGGCGCTGGTGTTCATCGGCAAACTCGATGACTGGCCAGGCATGTCTCTCGGGGTCAGCGCCGATCTGCCGACAATCAGCCTGCCGTTGCATCCGTCCGGCACGTTCGATTTCAGCTGGGCCGACCTGCAAAAGAGCTCACCGATCCAGGACGATCCCAAGCCGTCCGCCGACCAGTTGGCGACCATCATTTACACCTCCGGTACCACCGGCATGCCCAAAGGCGTGATGCACAGTTTCGCCAATCTGGGGTTTGCCACCACTCGCGGCACGCAGTTGTTTGGCTTGAATGAGTCGGATCGGCTGCTGTCCTACCTGCCGCTGTGCCATGTCGCCGAGAGAATGTTCGTCGAGCTGGCGTCGATCTACACCGGGCAAACGGTGTTTTTTGCCGAAAGCCTCGACACCTTCCTGAGCGATTTGCGCCGTGCACGACCGACCGCGCTGTTCGGTGTGCCAAGGATCTGGACCAAATTCCAGATGGGCGTGTACAGCAAGATCCCGGCAAAACGCCTCGACTTCCTGCTCGGTCTGCCGATCATCGGCAAGCGGGTTGGCCACAAAGTCCTGGCCGGGCTTGGGCTGGATGCCTTGCGCATCGCGTTGTCCGGCGCCGCGCCAGTGCCGCAGACCTTGCTGCTGTGGTACCGCAAACTGGGGCTGGATGTACTGGAGGTCTACGGCATGACCGAAAGTTGCGGCTATTCGCACGTTTGCCGACCGGGCCAGAACAAACCCGGCTGGATCGGCAAGCCATGCCCGGAGGTCGAGGTGCGGATCGCCGAGTCGGGCGAGGTCATGGTGCGTAGCGGCGCGACCATGCTCGGGTATTTCAAGGAGCCTGAGAAAACCGCCGAAACCATTACCGAGGACGGCTTCCTGCGCACTGGCGACAAGGGCGAGGAAGACGCCGAAGGCAACCTGCGCCTGACCGGGCGCCTGAAAGAAATATTCAAGACCAGCAAAGGCAAATACGTCGCCCCGGCACCGATCGAGAATCGTCTGGCGGAGCATTCGCGCATCGAGCAGGTGTGTGTAGTGGGTGATGGCCTGAGTGCGCCGCTGGGATTGTGCGTGCTCTCGGCCGTCGGTCAGCAGGACGCCAGCGGAACGGCGCGGGCGGGCCTGCATTCAAGCCTGGAAAAACTGTTGGAGGAGGTCAACGGCGTCCTCGACAAACACGAACGCTTGCATCGATTGGTGGTGGTCAAGGACAGCTGGGCGGTGGAAAACGGCTTTCTGACGCCGACCCTGAAGATCAAACGCAATGTGATCGAAGCGGCTTACGGCGCCCGATTCGAGGAATGGAGCGAGCGCAGCGAAGCGGTGCTGTGGCAGGATTGAGTCACGAATAACACCAATCAAGGAAAGCAACGATGAGTCTGTGGCGTACCACTCCCAAGGTCGAGCAGTTGAACGCAATCCAGAAAAACACCATCGGCGAAGTGCTGGATATTCGCTTCGAAGCCTTCGACGAAGAGTCCCTGACCGCGAGCATGGTCATCGACCATCGTACTCACCAGCCTTACGGCTTGCTGCACGGCGGCGCCTCGGTGGTGCTGGCCGAAACGGTCGGCTCGATGGCCAGTTACCTGTGCATCGACGCCAGCAAGTTTTATTGCGTGGGCCTGGAAATCAACGCCAACCATTTGCGCGGCTTGCGCAGCGGACGGGTCACGGCGGTGGCCAAGCCGATTCACATTGGCCGCACGACGCATGTCTGGGACATCCGTTTGACCAGTGATGAGGGGAAGGCCAGTTGTGTGTCGCGGTTGACCATGGCGGTGGTGCCGTTGGGTGAGAATCCGCCAGGTCGTTGAGGGTGTGTTCAGATGAATCCACCCCTCACCCCAACCCTCTCCCCAGAGGGTAGAGGGGGAAAGGGAGCCGATCTTCAAGCTTTTCAAATCCTGAGTTAGACGCAATTGATCAGGTCGCAGTATTTCGAGAGAAACCCACGGTCAGTCCCCTCGCCCCTTTGGGGAGAGGGTTAGGGTGAGGGGGCGATCTAACTGACACCCCATAGCCTTGACCGGACTGTCATCACTCCTGTCACTTACAGTCATTGCTGTAGCCGCCAGTGTTACGGACAATCAACCCTTGTTTTCGTTGATGGATCACCGGTATGTCGCAACAGATATTTTTCGCCCACGCCAACGGTTTCCCCTCGGGCACCTACGGCAAGTTGTTCGCGGCGCTGGCGCCCGAGTATCAGGTGACGCATCTGCAGCAGCACGCCCACGACCCGCGTTTTCCGGCGGACGACAACTGGTACAACCTGGTTGACGAGCTGATTCATCACCTCAGGCAGCAACCGGAACCGGTGTGGGGCGTCGGTCATTCCTTCGGTGGCGTGCTGCATCTGCACGCGGCGTTGCGGTGCCCCGAGCTCTATCGCGGCGTGGTGATGCTTGATTCGCCGGTGCTGACCCGCGCTGATCAATGGGTGATCCGCGCCGCCAAACGCTTCGGTTTCATCGATCGCCTGACCCCGGCCGGCCGTACGTTGGGACGTCGGGAAGAGTTCACCGATCTGGAAGCGGCCCGACTCTATTTCGCTGGCAAAACCCTGTTTCGCAGTTTCGACCCGGAATGCTTCGACGCTTACCTGCAACACGGCTTGCACAAGGTGGGCGACAGGTTGCGCCTGCGCTTCGACCCGGCCACGGAAATCAGTATTTACCGTGGCGTGCCGCACACCAGTCCCGGCCGCACGCGGCAACTGAAAGTGCCGCTGGCGGTGGTTCGGGGGCACAAGAGCCGGGTGGTAATGCGTCATCACGCAAGCCTCGTGGGGCGCTTGCCGCTGGGCGAGTCCCTGACCATGCCTGGCGGCCACATGTTTCCCCTCGAACGTCCCCAGGACACCGCCACGCTGCTGAAGAACCTGCTCAGCCGTTGGGAAGGTCGCCGCCAACAGGATTGCGCATGAGCAACGTCGTTGAAGAAGTTCGCCTGAGCTTGCCGCACATCGAGCTGGCAGCGCACTTGTTCGGCCCCGAAGACGGCATGCCGGTGATCGCCTTGCATGGCTGGCTGGACAACGCCAACAGCTTCGCCCGGCTGGCGCCGAAGCTCAAAGGCTTGCGCATCATTGCGCTGGACCTGGCCGGTCACGGTCATTCCGGGCATCGGCCGACCGGTGCCGGTTACGCGCTGTGGGACTACGCCCATGACGTGCTGCAAGTGGCCGAGCAATTGGGTTGGAAGCGCTTTGGGCTGCTGGGGCATTCCATGGGCGCGATCGTTTCGCTGGTGCTGGCCGGTTCGTTGCCGGAGCGGGTGACCCATCTGGCGTTGATCGACGGCATCATTCCTCCTACAGACAAAGGCGAAAACGCTGCCGAACGGATGGGCATGGCCCTGCAAGCGCAGCTGGATTTGCGGGAGAAGCGCAAACCGGTCTACAACACCCTCGACCGGGCTATCGAGGCGCGCATGAAAGGTTTGGTCGCTGTCAGTCGCGAAGCCGCAGAACTGCTGGCCCAACGTGGATTGATGCCGGTGCCGGGCGGTTATACCTGGCGCACCGATAACCGCCTGACGTTACCGTCGCCGCTGCGTCTGACCACCGAACAAGCGATGGCCTTCGTCCAGCGAGTCAGTTGTCCTGCAAAACTGGTGGTGGCTGCCGACGGTATGCTCGCCAAACATCCCGAGTTGCTGGAGCGTCTACCCTTTAGCCGTGAACAGCTGCCTGGCGGTCATCATTTGCACCTGAATGACGAACCCGGTGCCGACCTTGTCGCAGACTGTTTCAATCGGTTTTTCGCCGTTCCTTGACTTGCGCCGGGCAACTGTCGAGGCTGGGCGGGTTGAAATGGGAGACAACCATGATAGATCTCTACACCGCTGCGACCCCGAATGGCCACAAGGTCTCTATCGTGCTCGAGGAACTCGGCCTGCCCTACACGGTGCACGCCTTGAGTTTCGACAAAAAGGAACAGAAGTCCGAGGGCTTCCTCAAGATCAATCCCAATGGCCGGATTCCGGCGATTGTCGACCGCGCCAACGGCGATTTCGCCGTGTTTGAATCCGGCGCGATCCTGATTTACCTGGCTGAACTGAGCGGCAAACTGCTGCCAAAAGACCCCAAGGGGCGTTCAGTGGTCCTGCAATGGCTGATGTTCCAGATGGGTGGGATCGGCCCGATGCAAGGCCAGGCCAACGTGTTTTTCCGTTATTTCCCGGAGAAGCTCCAGGGCGCCATCGATCGCTATCAACATGAAACCCGCCGCCTCTATGAAGTGCTCGACACGCGCCTGCAAGCCGTGGAGTTTCTGGCCGGTGAGTACAGCATTGCCGACATCGCCACTTATCCGTGGGTCCGTGGCCATGAGTGGTCGGGCGTCGAGGTCGACGGTTTGCCGGCCCTGCAGCGCTGGATGGCAACCATGGAGGCGCGCCCGGCGGTACAGCGCGGTTTGCTGGTGCCTGAGCGTATCGATGACGCCAGTATCATCAAGGGCGCCCAGGCCATGCTGATCCGATGAGTCTATCCATGCGTTCACTCAGTCTGCTGTCGCTGTGTTGTTTCAGTCCGCTGTTATTTGCCGCCGATGTCCCGGGCAGTCAGGACCTGCCGATCGTGCCGCGTATGGCCGATGCGCAGATCGTTGACTATCGTCCGGTCGCCGAGCTTGAGCGGATCTATCCACTGGGCTCGATCCGCAAAATCAGCGGCCAGTTGCGCTTTGATGGCCAGGTTGCTGCCCGAGGGCAAACCACTTCGGTAACCTACGAGTTGCCACCGGAGCATTCCTCCACCGAGGCCTTCACCGCCGCTCGTGAAGCCTTGCAGAAGCAGGACGCCCAGTTGCTGTTCTGGTGCCAGGCCCGTGATTGCGGCGAAAGCAGCCTGTGGGCCAATGATGTCTTCGGCAATGCCAAGCTTTATGGCGCTGATGATCAGCAAGCGTATTTGCTGTTGCGCCTGGCGGCCCCGCAGGACAACACACTGGTGGCGCTTTACAGCATCACGCGCGGCAATCGCAAAGCTTATCTGCACGTCGAACAGTTTGACGCCGCCGCGCCGCTGGGTGATTTGCTGCCGACTTCTGCAACCTTGCTTCGAGAACTCAAAAGCACCGGTGAGCTCGATTTACCCAAATTGACCGGCGATCCTGACGATACCTGGCTACGCCTGATTTCTCGTGGGCTGAATCTGGACACCACGTTGCGGGTCAGTGTTTCCGGGCCGAAGGCCGAAGCCTGGCGACAGGCACTGATCGGGCAGGGTGTGCGTACCGCCAGGATGGAAGCGGGTAGCGTCGAAGTTGCTGGCTTGCACATCCAACTGTTGCGATAAGCTTTATCAGGCGAACGTACACGCTGCGTTCGCCTACTCTTTTGCGGACTGATTTTTTTCGAGATTTAGATGATCAATAACGATCGGCTGTTGGTGCAGATCCTGCTCCTGGTGCTGTTTGGCGCGAGCTTCTGGGTGATGGCGCCGTTCTGGTCGGCGCTGTTCTGGGGCGCGGTGCTGGCGTTTGCCAGCTGGCCACTGATGCGTTTGCTGACGCGTTTGCTCAATGGTCGCGAATCTCTGGCGGCCGCAGTGCTGACGCTGGGCTGGATGTTGCTGGTGGCGTTGCCGTTGGTCTGGCTGGGGTTCAACCTCGCGGACCATGTGCGCGATGCCACGGCGTTCATCAAGGATGTGCAGGTCGACGGGCTGCCGGAAGCGCCGACCTGGCTGGGCAGTATTCCCTTGGTGGGCGAGCGGCTGGTGGGGGTCTGGAACAGCATCGATCAGCAGGGCGCGGCGATGATGCTGGCGGTCAAACCTTATCTGGGCCAGGTCGGCAATTGGCTGCTGGCGCGCAGCGCGCAGATTGGCGGCGGGATACTCGAGCTGACGTTGAGTATCGTCTTCGTGTTCTTTTTCTACCGTGACGGGCCGCGTCTGGCGGCGTTTGTTCATGGTTTGCTGGAACGTCTGATTGGTGACCGTGCCGGGTATTACATTGAATTGGTGGCGGGCACGGTGCAGCGGGTGGTGAACGGCGTGATCGGGACGGCGGCGGCCCAGGCGGTTCTGGCGTTGATCGGGTTTTTGATTGCCGGGGTACCCGGGGCGCTAGTGCTGGGGATCGTCACGTTTTTGTTGAGCCTGATTCCGATGGGGCCGCCGCTGGTGTGGATTCCGGCAACGGCCTGGCTGGCCTGGAAGGGCGAGTACGGGATGGCGGTGTTTCTCGGAATTTGGGGGATGTTCATCATCAGTGGCGTCGACAACGTGCTCAAACCGTACCTGATCAGCCGGGGCGGTAATTTGCCGTTGGTGATTGTCCTGCTCGGGGTGTTTGGCGGGTTGATTGCCTTTGGTTTTATTGGCTTGTTCATCGGCCCGACGTTGTTGGCGGTGGCCTACAGCCTGCTGAACGACTGGAGCAAGAGTCAGGCTCGGGTTGAGGATCGCCGGCCCTGAGATTTTTGTTGGAGCTTAGGGCCCCTTCGTCGGAACGCCGCCCGGAGCAAGCTCGCTCCCACATTGATTTTGTATCGATAACAAATTATGTGATCAATGCAGATCAACTGTGGGAGCGAGCCTGCTCGCGATGCTTTTGACTCAGGTGGCGACGTTCAGGTATTTGCCCACGGTCGCCACGTTGTCGAGCGAGTACTGCTTGCTCAGGTTGGCGATCATTTTGTTCAGGGCTTCGGTCACGTTCGACTGATCGGTAGAACTGTTGGTGCTTCGCTCGCGGCCGGCTTGCAACGCCGCGTTCAACTCGTCGCTGCTGACGCCGCCACTGCTGTCGCTATCCAGCACTTTGAGCAATGCGGCGCTGGTGTCGGTGCTGGTCGATGAGGTGCTGCTGGTCTGTAACGCGCTGGTCAGTTCGGTGGCGCTGACACTGCCGTCGCTGTCCGCATCGAGCTGGCTGAACAGTTCTTCGCTGGACACTTGTTGAGGGGGCGGCGGAGGCGGGGCGAGGCTGGCGGCGAGTTCGTCCTGGCTGACGGAGCCGTCTTCGTTCTTGTCCAGGGCCGAGAAGATTTCTGTGCTGTCGGCGCTGCTGCCGGCGTTGGCCAGGCCGTTGCTCAGTTCATCGCTGCTGATGGCGCCGTCACCGTCGGCGTCCAGGGCGCTGATCAGCGCGTCAGCCAGTTCGGTGTTCGGTGCCTGGTCCCGTGGCGGTGGCGGCGGAGGGGCCATCGCGGCCATTTCTTCACTGCTGAGGCTGCCGCTTTCGTCGCTGTCCAGGTCGGCGAAATTCTTGCTCAGGCTGACCAGCAGACCGTCGTCGGTTTTCTGCGACAGGGCGCTCTTGAGTTCATCCTGATCCACCGCACCGTCGCTGTTGCTGTCGAGTTTGGCAAGCAGCTCTTTCTGAAATTGCTGACTGCGGGCGGTGCTGGTTGTGGTGCTGTTGGTGCTGGTATAGCTCGTATAACTGCTGACGCTACCGATCATTGCGCTCACTCCTTGGAATGGATAACCGGTGGGTGCACCGGCTTATGCAGCCTCAAGGGGCAAGTTGTCGTGGGTATATGAGGTTTGTACCGAACGGTACACAGAACGGGTAATCAGGTTCGGGGTAGGCGAATCACTGCTGTCAGGCCACCACCGGGCGTTTCTTCCAGGCTCAACTGCCCACCCAGGCGTTCGGCCGCCTCTCGGGCGATGGTCATGCCCAGCCCGACCCCGCCGGAGTTGCGGTTGCGCGAACCTTCCAGGCGAAAGAACGGCTCGAACACCGCTTCACGTTTATCCGCGGCGATACCCGGCCCATGGTCGATGACCCGGATCACCAGGGTTTCGCGCGTGTCTTCAAGCGTAATCATGGCCTGCCCGGCATAACGCAGGGCATTGTCCAGCAGGTTGTTGATGCACGAGCGCAAGGCCATCGGCTGCACTTGCAACGGTACGCAGTGGCCGCTGGTCAGAACATCGGCGCCCTGGTCCTGGGCGTTTTCACTCAGGGATTCGACCAGCGCCTGCACGTCCATCCATTGCACAACTTCACTGGTCCGCTGTTCATGCAGGTAAGTGAGGGTGGCGTCGAGCATGCTGATCATGTCGTCCAGATCCTGACGCATCTGGCCTTGCAGTTTGTTGTCGTCGATCTGCTCCAGCCGCAGCTTGAGTCGCGACAGCGGCGTGCGCAGGTCGTGGGAGACGGCGCCAAGCATCCGCGAGCGTTG
Source organism: Pseudomonas sp. LBUM1666 (assembly GCF_059695775.1). Lineage (NCBI taxonomy): Bacteria > Pseudomonadati > Pseudomonadota > Gammaproteobacteria > Pseudomonadales > Pseudomonadaceae > Pseudomonas > Pseudomonas sp. LBUM1666. Next base: position 1,578,947 of record NZ_CP166789.1, read on the forward strand.
TTGCACTTGTTCTCGAATGCGTTGCTGCATCTTGTTGAAAGTGTGTGCCGCTTGCCGGGCTTCCCGTGGGCCGGACTCATCCAGCGGCGGGCTATCAAGGTTTTCGCTCAGTCGCTCGGCCGCATCGCTCAGGCGCTGGATCGGCCGGCTCAGCAGTTTGGCACCGTACCAGGCGGCGATGATCAGCGAGACCAGCTGAAAAGTCAGCGGCACCAAGGGGCCGCCGAACCACGGGCGCGGTGGCCGATTTCCGAAGCGCGGGTCCATCGGCGGGCGCTGTCCGTCGAAGTTTTCGGAAAACCCTGGCGGCGGTGGCGGCGGCGGCGGGCCGTAATAGTGAAACCAGAAAAACGCCAACAAGTGCGCCAGGATGATCGCCACCAGCAGCATGCCAAACAGGCGGCCGAAGAGCGTATCGAAGCGCGCACGCATCAGCCGATGTCTCTGGCGTCGAACAGATAACCCTCACCGCGAACGGTCTTGATCAGTTGCGGGGCTTTCGGGTCATCACCGAGTTTCTGGCGCAGGCGCGAGACCAGCAAGTCGATGCTGCGATCAAAGGCTTCGATCGAGCGACCGCGAGCGGCATCCAGCAGTTGTTCGCGGCTGAGTACCCGGCGCGGACGTTCGATGAATACCCAGAGCAAACGGAACTCGGCGTTGGACAGCGGCACCACCAGGCCATCAGCGGCGATCAATTGGCGCAGCACGCTGTTCAGGCGCCAGTTGTCGAAACGGATGTTGGCCCGTTGTTCGGTGCGATCGTCGCGTACCCGGCGCAGGATCGTCTGGATGCGCGCCACCAATTCTCGCGGTTCGAACGGCTTGGCCATGTAGTCGTCGGCGCCCAGTTCCAGGCCGATGATCCGGTCGGTGGGTTCGCAGCGGGCAGTGAGCATCAGAATCGGGATGTCCGATTCGGCGCGTAGCCAGCGGCACAGCGACAAACCGTCTTCGCCAGGCAGCATCAGGTCGAGCACCACCACGTCGAAATGCTCCGCTTGCAGCGCCAGGCGCATCGCGGCGCCATCGGTGACGCCGCTGGCGTGAATGTTGAACCGGGCCAGATAGTCGATCATCAGTTCGCGGATCGGGACGTCATCGTCGACGATCAGGGCGCGAATGCTCCAGCGTTTGTCATGGCCGGGCGCTTTTTGATCGTCGTTCACAGGTGCGTGGAGCTTGTGCATGCGTGCGTTCATCTGCCAGGTAGGCTGCCAACCACAAAGATGGGCTGCGAGGTTGTGGTTTCAGCATAGGCGTCCGGCCCGGAGGCGGGAAGTGCTGTAAGGACGTGTTGCGGCTGCCGAAGGTAACGTTGAAGGGTGTTGCAGGCGTGTCATGTGTGTATCTGACTCGACACAATTGGTGCAAGGGCTAGTCTTGCTTGAGCCGCCTCGACGAATTACCGATCATCGGGTCCCGCAGAGGCGCTGGTTCCGCTACAATGCGCGCCGATTTCGACCTGCCTGAGAGCCCACTCATGTCCGCCTGCCAGACTCCTATCATCGTCGCCCTGGATTTTCCCACCCGTGACGCCGCACTGAAGCTGGCCGATCAGTTGGACCCGAAGCTGTGCCGGGTCAAAGTCGGTAAAGAACTGTTCACCAGCTGCGCTTCGGAAATCGTTGGCACCCTGCGTGACAAGGGGTTCGAAGTGTTCCTGGACCTCAAGTTCCATGACATTCCGAACACCACCGCCATGGCCGTCAAGGCGGCTGCGGAGATGGGCGTGTGGATGGTCAATGTGCACTGCTCTGGTGGTTTGCGCATGATGGCCGCGTGCCGCGAAGTGCTTGACCAGCGCACCGGTCCGAAACCACTGCTGATCGGCGTGACCGTGCTGACCAGCATGGAGCGTGAAGACCTGGCGGGTATCGGTCTGGATATCGAGCCGCAGGAGCAAGTGTTGCGCCTGGCCGCGTTGGCGGAAAAAGCCGGGATGGACGGTCTGGTGTGCTCGGCTATGGAAGCTCAGGCCCTGAAATCGGCGCACCCGTCGCTGCAACTGGTGACCCCGGGGATTCGTCCGGCGGGCAGCGCCCAGGACGATCAGCGCCGCATTCTGACCCCGCGTCAGGCGCTGGATGCCGGTTCCGATTATCTGGTGATCGGCCGTCCGATCAGCCAGGCCGCGGATCCGGCCAAGGCTTTGGCAGCCGTAGTCGCCGAACTCGCTTAACCAAACGCTGAAAATCAAAATGTGGGAGCGAGCCTGCTCGCGAAGGCGGAGAGTCAGCCGACATCAATGTTGACTGATACACCGCTTTCGCGAGCAAGCTCGCTCCCACATTGGTTTGTGGTGCATTGAAATATCGGGTTAAACCTTCAGCACCAACTTCCCGAAATTCTCGCCGCTGAACAATTTCATCAGCGTCTCCGGGAATGTCTCCAGTCCTTCAACAATATCTTCCTTGCTCTTGAGCTGCCCCTTGGCCATCCAGCCGGCCATTTCCTGTCCGGCGGCGGCGAACTGCGCGGCATAGTCCATCACCACAAAGCCTTCCATCCGTGCGCGGTTGACCAGCAGCGCCAGGTAGTTGGCCGGGCCTTTGACCGCTTCCTTGTTGTTGTACTGGCTGATGGCGCCACAGATCACCACCCGCGCCTTCATGTTCAGACGGCTCAGCACCGCGTCGAGGATATCGCCGCCGACGTTATCGAAATACACATCGACACCTTTCGGGCATTCGCGCTTGAGGCCGGCGTGGACGTCTTCGTTTTTGTAATCGATGGCACCGTCAAAACCCAGTTCGTCGATCAGGAACTGGCACTTGTCCGCGCCGCCGGCAATACCGACTACGCGGCAACCTTTGATCTTGGCGATCTGCCCGGCAATGCTGCCCACCGCGCCCGCAGCACCTGACAACACCACGGTGTCACCCGCCTTCGGCGCGCCGACATCGAGCAGGGCGAAATAAGCGGTCATCCCGGTCATGCCCAGCGCCGACAGATAACGCGGCAGTGGCGCCAGTTTCGGATCGACCTTGTAGAAACCTCGTGGCTCGCCGAGGAAGTAATCCTGCACACCCAAGGCACCATTGACGTAGTCCCCGACCGCGAAGCCCGGATTACTCGAGGCAACGACTTTGCCTACGCCCAATGCGCGCATCACTTCGCCGATACCGACCGGCGGGATGTAGGACTTGCCCTCGTTCATCCAGCCACGCATGGCCGGGTCCAGGGACAGGTATTCGTTTTTGACCAGGATCTGACCCGCAGCCGGTTCGCCGACTGGCACTTCTTGATAGGTAAAGGTCTCGCGGGTTGCCGCGCCCACCGGACGTTTGGCGAGCAGGAACTGGCGATTGGTCTGGGTAGTCATGACAGGCACTCAAGATGAATGAAGACTTGTTGATAGACCTTCATGAACGATGCCGCAAGTTTGGCTGACGCCGCGAATGCATATCGATCCAGTGCAGTGATAGTCGAACCGGCGGTTTTATCACTGTCACTCATGGGCACCCAACTGGCCTTCTGATAGTGCTGCCGCGCCTCAGGCCCTTGTGGCTAGATTGCGAACACGCGATCCCCCGCATCTTCTCTTCGAGGACATAACAATGAGCATGACGTTTTCTGGCCAGGTCGCTGTGGTGACGGGCGCCGCCAATGGCATTGGCCGCGCGACCGCCCAGGCATTCGCCGCTGAAGGCTTGAAAGTGGTAGTGGCCGACCTGGATGTGACAGGGGGTGAGGACACGGTGGCGCTGATTCGTACCGCTGGTGGTGAAGCCACCTTCGTGCGCTGCAACGTCACGCTGGAAAGCGATGTAAAAAATCTGATGGACGAGGTGGTCAATACCTACGGCCGTCTCGACTATGCCTTCAACAATGCCGGCATCGAAATCGAGAAAGGCAAGTTGGCCGAAGGCACGGTCGATGAGTTCGACGCGATCATGGGCGTCAACGTCAAAGGCGTCTGGTTGTGCATGAAGTACCAGTTGCCCTTACTGCTGGCCCAGGGCGGCGGTGCAATCGTCAATACCGCATCGGTAGCCGGCCTTGGGGCTGCGCCGAAGATGAGCATTTACGCAGCGTCGAAACATGCGGTGATCGGCCTGACCAAATCGGCGGCCATCGAATACGCCAAGAAAAAGATTCGGGTGAACGCGGTGTGCCCGGCGGTGATCGACACCGACATGTTCCGCCGTGCCTATGAAGCCGATCCGAAGAAAGGCGAGTTCGCCAATGCCATGCACCCGGTCGGGCGCATCGGCAAGGTCGAGGAAATTGCCAGTGCGGTGCTGTACCTGTGCAGCGACGGCGCAGCGTTCACCACGGGGCATTCACTGGCGGTGGACGGTGGCGTCACGGCGTTCTGAAACCAGGCACTGCAACGTAGGAAAAAACCCGCACTTGTGCGGGTTTTTTTTCGGTTCCCTAAAGGGGTCGGACAATGTGTTTCAAATGGTTAGAACCGAGGGTTTTTGCGGCGATGTCACACCTCTGATCGACCGATCTTGTGATTAACTGTTTCCCGCAAAACGGACAGGAGTTTGCTTGCTCATGGAGTTGAGAATCGATCGACAGGCATTGGTGCCGGTCGTACAGCAAATCGTCGACGCGCTAGCCTGCTGGCTTCGCCGTGGCGAGGTGCCGCCGGGGACGCGTTTGCCTTCTGTGCGGCAAATCGCCCGTATCAATTTGCTCAGTCAATCCAGCGTCGTTGAAGCCTGTGAGCGTCTGGTGGCTCAAGGGGTGCTGGCATCGCGTCATGGCGCCGGTTTCATTGTCGCCATTCCAGCGCTGACCGCTCAGGGACAACAGGATTGTCCCTGGTTCGAGGGGGCAGAAGTGAAGCAGGGCGGCACCTCGGGCGAACTCAAACTGGGGTGTGGCGGACTGCCCGAGAGCTGGCGCGAAACTGACGACCTGAGCTACGCGATCCGTCAGGTCAGCCGCACCGACATGGCCGGCCTGTTCAACTACAGCACACCGCTGGGCCTGCCAGCCTTACGTCAGCAGATCCACAAACGCCTGAAACATCTGAATATCGTGGTGGAGGAAAGCCGGATTCTGACAACGGCGGGGGCCAGTCAGGGGCTGGACCTGATCGTGCGGACCTTGTTCAAACCGGGTGATTGCGTAGTGGTGGAGAATCCCGGTTATTCCTTGCTGTTCGATTTGCTCAGGTTGCACGGGGTCAGCATGATCGAGGTGTCGCGAACCCCACGCGGGCCGGACATTGAAGCGCTTGAGGCGCTGCTGGTGAAGTACAGGCCCTGCGGGATCTTCATCAATAGCTTCTATCACAATCCCACTGGCAGCAGCCTGGCGCCGGCGGTGGCGCAGCGGGTTCTGCAACTGGCCAAAACCTATGGCCTACTGGTGATCGAAGACGACGTCTATGCGGATTTTCACAGCGGCCCCGGTACGCGCCTCGCTGCATTGGGTATCGATGACAACGTGATCTATGTCGGCAGCTACTCCAAAACCCTCAGCAGCTCGTTGCGGGTCGGTTTTGTAGTGGCCGGCGCCGAGGTTATTTCGCGGCTGGCCGAGGTCAAGATGATCAGCAGCATGGGCGCCTCACGGTTTTGCGAGTCGGTGTTGGCCAGCCTGTTGGCCAGCGGCGCCTATCGCAAATTGGTCCAGCGCCAGCGCCAGCGTTTGAGCAGTGACAGGGAGGCGGCGTTGCAAGTGCTTGAAGACGCCGAGTGGGAGGTGTTCGGCAAGCCGGTCGGAGGCCTGTTCATCTGGGCGCGATCGCGGATGTCCGACTACGCTGAGGTGCGCAAACAAGCCCAGCGCTTCGGTGTCCTGTTGTCTTCTGCGACGGCATTCAGTCCCACCGCAGAGGCCAGTGACTGGCAGCGTATCAATGTGGCCTATGCCTGTGATCCGCGAGCCCGGGCGTTTTTTCAGGCCACCGCTCGGGATCGACCTCAAGCGTTCTGAAAACGACGTGAGCGTAGCTTTTTGCCATTATTCAGACGCCAGAGACTTGTGTTGATACAGGCCCGTTGCGAATCTGCGTCAACAGACTATGTCAGGGGACTAAGTGCAATGATTTCGGCCGTGCAAGGACGTTTTGCCAACCTCGGTATGGCGAAAAAACTGGGTGTCGGGTTTGTACTGGTGCTGCTGTTGACCGCCTTGGTGGCAGCCATCGGCGTATGGTCCCTGCAAACCATCAGCCAGCGCTTCGACGGGCTCAAGCAGATGTCGTCGCTCAACAGCGGTTTGCTCAAGGTGAGACTGCTCGAGCAGGAATACGCCTTGCACGGCAACCCGAAAACCGCTGATGCGTTGCGCGAGGGCGTTGACGGCCTGATCGCCCTGGCAACCCAACTGAAAGCGGCGTCTGCGGCCAACGTGCCGGTGATGAATGACGTCGAGCAGTCCCTGGGGGCCTACCGCAAGGCCTTTGACGAGTTCGTCTCGCTCAGCCAGGCCAAGGACCTGGCACTGGAGATGGCCAGTTGGTCGGTGTCCAGCGTGGCCAATAATCTCGACGTGCTGCAGGCCGGGCTGGCCGATGACGGCGCTTATACCTTGAAGGAATCCGAAGGCAAGGACGGTGGGCAGTTTATCGAACAGGCCAATCAGGTCAGCCAGGTGTCGCGGTTGATGTTGCAAGCCATGAACGAAGCGCGCGTGCGCCTGGACCTGAGCCGCAAGGGCGACGACAGCGCAGGGCAGGGCAAGATCGAGCAGGCCGACCAGGCACTGACCCAGGCTGAGCAGCTGAAAACCACGGTCAAGGATGAGGGTTATCAGACTGTCCTCAACGAAGTGGTCGGGCACATCGGCGGATTCAGCGAAAAACTCGCTGAGTACACCGGCCTGCTGGCGCAGGAAAAAACCGTTTATCAACAGTTGCATCAGCGCGCCGCTCAGGTGGTGGAGCGGGTGGATCAGGCCTATGTCGCCGAAGACCAGTCGATGCAGGCGGAGCTGAAAAAGAACTCGCTGCTGATCATCGGTTCCTCGGCGCTGGCGCTGCTGGTCGGGCTGATTGCGGCCTGGGTGATTACCCGGTTGATTGTGGCACCGTTGCGCAGTGTGATCCGTGTTGCTCAACAGATTGCCTCTGGCGATTTGAGTGCGACGGTTGAAGTGACCCGTCGTGATGAGATAGGGCAGCTGATGCAGGCCATGCAGCAGATGGGCGCGGGGCTTAGCAGCATTGTCAGCGGTTTGCAGGCGGGTATCGAACAGTTGGCCAGTTCAGCGCAGTCACTGTCGGCGGTGACCGAGCAGACCAATCTTGAAGTCAGCAGCCAGAAGGAAGAAACCGAGCAGGTCGCTACCGCGATGAATCAGATGACCGCCACCGTGCACGACGTTGCGCGTAACGCGGAGGAGGCCGCTCAGGCGGCGCAGACAGCGGACGGCAAGGTTGAAAGTGGTCAGCAGGTGGTGCGCCAGAGCATGGCGCGGATCGAACAGTTGGCGGATTCAGCCACCTCGGCCAGTTCGAGCATCGAAAGTTTGAGTGCGGAAATCCAGAACATCGGTACGGTGCTGAGCGTCATCAAGAGTGTGGCCGAGCAGACCAATCTATTGGCCCTCAACGCCGCGATCGAGGCGGCTCGAGCCGGCGAGCAGGGCAGGGGCTTTGCGGTGGTGGCCGATGAAGTGCGGGCACTGGCCAAGCGCACTCAGCAATCGACCGAGGAGATTGAACGACTGGTGAGCGCCTTGCGCTCGGCGGCTCAGTCTTCTGTTCAGCAGATTCAGAACAGTGGTGAGCTGGTGAAGCTGGCGGTGAGTGATGCGTTGCAGACTGAGAGTGCGCTGGGGAGTATCGCGGCGGCAGTGTCTTTGATTCAGCAGATGAACCAGCAGATTGCAGCGGCTGCCGAGGAGCAGAGTTCAGTAGCTGAGGAGATTAATCGCAGTGTCACGAGTATTCGGGCCAGTGCGGATCAGTCTTCGTTGGCGATGCAGGGGAATGCGGCTTCCAGTATTGAGTTGGCGCAGTTGGGGGTTGAGTTGAAGGGGATGGTGGGGCACTTTCGGCTCTGAGGTGGGAGCTATGTTTTGTTGACTGAGTACATATCCGTTCCTGCGGTAACGGCCACTTAGGGTTTCGCCCTTACGGCGAGTCACTTTTGACAAACGCCCTCCGTGTCAGGCTACCTGTCGCCCTTGTTGATTGACTCGTTCATTCAAGAGGGCGAAGGTACATATCGATGTCCAAGCTAGGCAAACGCTACGACAACGACTTCAAAGACTGGGTCGTTTTGCAAATGATGCCGCCCCTCAATCGATCAGTGGCAGAACTTGCCGTTGCGCTCAATCTCACGCCACAGTCACTGCGAAATTGGAGACAAATGGCTAGAGATAAAGGCTTGATCGTTCCGGGAAACGGCAAGACCAGTGACCAATGGTCTAGCGCCGATAAATTCAATGCTGTCATGGAAACCGCGCCGTTGAGCGAGGTGGAGATCTCTCAGTATTGCCGAATCAAAGGCATTTACCCTGAGCAAATCCAACAGTGGCGAATGGCATGCCAAAACGCCAATCCGGTCGTTGATCTCAACTCTCGAACCTCTAAGACGGCCGAGCAACGGCGTATCAAAATACTTGAGCGTCAATTGATTCAGTCTGATGCCGGACGTGCGGAGGCGGTGGCCTTGCTGGATCTCAGAAAAAAAGCCAATGCGATCTGGGGCAAGGACAAGGAAGACTGATCGACGCCTCTGATCGTACGCAAGCCATGAAGTTGATTGCAGACGCGGTACTCAATGGCGCTCGTCGATATCGAGCCTGCAATGAGTTGGGGCTGAGCCTGCGCACAGTCCAGCGCTGGCGACACGCTGACTGTGACGGACGACGGCTGGCTCAACGGGCAGCTCCGGCTAATAAGCTCAGTGAGACAGAACGCCAAGCGGTGCTTGATGCTGCCAATCAGGCTGGCTACGCCAGCCTCACCCCGCACCAAATCGTTCCAAAACTAGCGGATGAAGGCATTTATCTGGCTTCGGAGTCGACGTTTTACCGTGTGTTAAAAGCCGCCAATCAAAACGTGCGCCGTGGTCGTACCAAGACCCCGAAACGCAGAGTACTGACGACGCACCGTGCTGACGCACCCAATCAGGTGTGGTGCTGGGATATCACCTGGCTGCCCAGCACCGTCAAAGGCCGTTTTTTCTACTGGTACATGGTCAAGGATGTCTACAGCCGCAAGCTGGTCGCTAATGAAGTGCATGAGGTGGAATGTGCCGAACACGCGTGTGAGTTGCTCAGAAAGGGATGCTTGCGGGAGCACACAGCGGGTCGTCCGTTGGTGTTGCACTCGGATAACGGCCACGTTATGAGAGGCTCTTTATTACGTGAAAGCATGATCGCCCTGGGCGTCGAGCCGTCCTTCAGCCGGCCGAGGGTGAGCAATGACAACGCTTATGCCGAGGCGCTTTTCCGTACCGCCAAGTACTGCCCACTCTGGCCGGATCAACCATTTGATACGGTCACTGAAGCAAGGCTTTGGGTGCAGAAATTTATCGAGTGGTACAACGAAGATCACCGCCACAGCGCCTTGAAATACGTCACGCCGAACGAACGCCACGAAGGCAAGGCGACGGTTCTATTACAAGCTAGAGCAGTGCTTTATGAAGACGCCAGGGACGCTAATCCGAGCCGCTGGAGTACTCGGACACGCAACTGGAAGCTGGCAGATGCGGTGTATTTAAACCCAGAGCGCCCTGAGGTTAAGGGTGCAGCTGGCTAACAACAGTTGGAACAAGGTGACAGGTACCTTGACACGTACCGAAACGCCTAAAAAAAGTAAGCAAAAAGTCTCGCCCCGAGCGTCCGGCCCCTCGCTTAGGCTCGGCGTTCCTTCGTTCCGGTATCCATCCGGGGACACTGCCCTCCGGTCTGCTTCGCGACGACCTACATGCAGCGTGTTCGACTGCGTCGAACGGCGCTTCGCGCCACTCCCCGGATGCACACCTCCACTCAGCCTCCCGAAGGGGCGGGTAGATCAAAAGCGGCCCGAGGCGGCCTACCGGCCGGCCTGTTTGTCCGGTTGTACGCCGCTCCATTGTGGGAGCGAGCTTGCTCGCGATGGCGGCCTGGTAGCCGACCTTTCTATCCTGGCTGTACCCGGCCATCAAACTCAACGCAAAAAAAAGCCACCTGTTCAGGTGGCTCTCTTTTCTGCTTTCTTTGATCAGTCGTAGATCACTTTTTTCTTCCAGTCTGCATCGGCCTCGACGTCTTTGAGGCCTTCGGTCAGTTGGTTCACTTCGCCTTCTACCGGGGTGAAGTTGTCCATGACTTGTGCGTTGGCGCGAGCCAGGAGTTTTTCCAGGTATTCCAGTTGTTCGGCGTAGACCTGGGGTTCCTGTTGTTTGCGCAGGTATTGCACGCCGCGTTCGAATGCCAGGCGGGCCTGGCCGGGCTGGTTCTGTTGCAGGGCGTGTTGGCCGAGGTTGTTGAAGAATTCGATGTGCAGCAGGACCAGGATGTGGCGAACTTCGCGGATCCAGCGTTTGGCTTCGTTGGTTGGCAGGAAGCCGTCCTGTGCGGCGCGGGTGATTTGACCATGCAGGGCTTCGAGCAGGAAGCGTACGTCTTTGGCTTTGGCTTCGGTCTGGATCGGTGCTGGCGGGTTATTGACCGGGATCGATTCGCCCTGGCCAACCAGGGCGCTCAGTTCGCCAATCCGTGCCTTGAGGTTGGAGCTGGTTTTTTCCAGGTTAAGCAGGCGTTGGCAGACGTTCAGTTCCAGGCGAGTCAGCAGCAGCTTGAGCGCCGGTGTCATCAACTGGCCGGGGAAGGTCTCGGTGATTTCGCCGCAACGACGCAGACGATCGTTGAGCTCAACCTTGGCGCGGGCCTTTTCCAGCTTATTGTTTTCCACCACATGGTTCATGTAGCCAATGGCGATCAATAGTGCGATCCCGGCTACGACTAGCAGGGTGATCATGAGTGGTGTCACCGGTAAGACCTCTTTATGGGGTTCGCGTGCGAGTGTAGTGGCTTGGCATTGGGACGCATAGCGCCGCTCAGCGAGTTGAATCGGCTACTGCACTGCCTGTATCGGCCGCGTTCCTGCTTATATAAGTAATAGCGTGCGAGGTGCACATTGCCATCATCTTGGGCGTGGGTGGACTATAACGTCTTGGCGGGTGTCAGAATATAGGCGTCAAACCCCGGGCGACGGAAAAGCTCGATTAGTGTCTCAAAGCAGGGCGAAGTCATTGATTTAAATAAATTTATATCTGGGGGTTGACGACCCCTCAATCCATCCATAGAATGCGCGCCACTTACAGCGTAAAGCACACAGCGAAACGCGGTAGGGAGTGAATGTTGTACGTGTGTCCCCTTCGTCTAGTGGCCTAGGACACCGCCCTTTCACGGCGGTAACAGGGGTTCGAGTCCCCTAGGGGACGCCATTGCGGGAATAGCTCAGTTGGTAGAGCACGACCTTGCCAAGGTCGGGGTCGCGAGTTCGAGTCTCGTTTCCCGCTCCAATTTTAAACAGCGTTGCTTTCGGGCAGGGCTGAGTGAAACCAGAACCGGTATCTTCGGATGCGGATTTGGGCACTGAAATACACACCATGTGTTTCAGTTAGCGTGTCCCCTTCGTCTAGTGGCCTAGGACACCGCCCTTTCACGGCGGTAACAGGGGTTCGAGTCCCCTAGGGGACGCCATTTGCGGGAATAGCTCAGTTGGTAGAGCACGACCTTGCCAAGGTCGGGGTCGCGAGTTCGAGTCTCGTTTCCCGCTCCATATTTAACAAAAACGCCGCTCAGCAATGAGCGGCGTTTTTGTTTGCGCGTCACCCATAAAAAAGGACCTCAAGGTCCTTTTTTTGTTTGCGTCGAACCCGCCATAACAGCGGGTCCGAAAGAGCATCAGAGCTTCGGCAACTGCCCGATGCGCCCCATCATCTCGGTCACGATCTGCAGATCCAGCAGAAACTGGTCGACGGTCTTGAACTCGTTGTCAGTGTGGCCGGTGTACTTGACCTCGGGCCTGGCCAGGCCGAATTGCACGCCATTGGGCAGCTCATGCACCGAGGTGGCGCCGGCGGAAGAGCCGAACTTATGCTCCATGCCCAGGTTTTCAGTGGACACAGCCAGCAACGCCTTGACCCATTCACCCTCAGGATTGCGGTACATCGGCTCGGCGATTGAGTAGTCGATGGCTACCGCGACGTGGGTCTTCTTGCTCCAGGCATCAAGCTTGTCGGCGATTTCGGTCTTGAGCGTTTCCGGCGACTTACCCTTTGGCACGCGCAGGTTGACCGCGAGCTTGAAGGCTTTGTCATCCATCCCGACAAAGGTCAGGGAAGTGGTCAACGGTCCCATGAAGGCATCGGAAAAGCCGACCGCCAATTTGCCACCCAGGTAGTCCAGCCCCCAGTTGTCGGCCGCGTAGCGGGCGGCGTCGGTAATGTGGTTGTGCTTGAGCGCGACTTTTCCGTCAAGGCTGTTGATGAAGTCCAGCATCCTGGCCACCGGGTTAACACCTGACTCGGGCTCGGAGGAGTGGGCCGAAACGCCGGTGACCGTCAGCTTGACGTCCTTGCCGACGACCTTGGCGGTTACCTCGAAGTTGCCGCCATTGCGCTTGGCATAATCGCTACCGGCCTTCTGCAGGCTGGCGGCCAGTTCGGCGGGCTTGTCGCTCAAAAGGGTGGCGACCGATGTCGACGGAATCTGGTTGGTGGCCATGCCGCCCGTCATCGAGATGATTTCAGCGCCCTTGCCCTCTGCCTTGCGCTTGGCAAAGTTCGCCATGACAGTGCCGTAGCCTTTCTCGGCAATCACCACCGGATAGCCGCCATCCAGCGCGAGGTTGTAGTTGGGTGTCGGGTTGTTTTCGAAGTAATAGGGGATGGCGTCGCCGGTGGTTTCTTCGGTGGTGTCGACCAGCAGCTTGAAATTCCTGGCCAGCGGCAACTTCTCTTCCTTGATGACCTTCATGGCATAGAGCGCCACCACGATGCCGTTCTTGTCATCCTCGGTGCCCCGGCCATACATGCGGTCGCCGATCAGAGTGACATTGAACGGATCAAGTCGGGTGCCGTCCTTCAGGACCCAGTTCTCCGGCGTCACGGGCACCACGTCGGCATGCGCGTGAATGCCCACGACTTCATCGCCGCTGCCTTCCAGGGAGATCTCATAGACGCGATTGTCGATGTTTCGAAAGCTCAGGTTGAAGGCCTGTGCAAGGCCCTTGATCTTGTCGGCGATTTTGATGAATTCGGGATTGTCGTGCTGGTCAACACCGTCGACGCGGAAGGTCGGGATGGCCACCAACTCTCGCAGGGTCTCGGTGGCGGCGCTGCCGTACTTCACGCGTGCATAGAGGCCGAGCAGGCGATGGATCTCGTTCTGCTGTTCTGAAGAAAGGGTCTTGTTGTCGAGAAAGGCGCTGATGGCCGGGCCGAGGTCGTCGGTTTTGCCAAGGTCGCTTTTGGCCAGGCCTCCCAGGAACTGCCTGAAATCCGTTACCGATGCGTCGCTGAACGTCTTGAGGATGGCCGCGCTCTGTTGCGGGCTGATGTTAGCGTGCGCTGTCAGGGTGAACGACGAAAGGCTGGCCAGTATCAGGGTCGACGCGGCCAGGTGCTTGAGTGAGAAATTCATTGCAGGGGGCATTCCTTTGCAGGCGTTTGTGAGAAGTTTCTGATCGATGGGGCAAGAAAACGTTCCCAAGCTAACACCACGAGTGAGCAGTACGGGAGTCCCTGAAGTGAGATCTGTCGCACAGAAATGCAAATGCGACACAGAAACGAAAAAGGCCCGCCAGTCGACTGAGCGGGCCTTTTGCATGGGCGCAGGTTTTACATCGACAGAATCAGGCGCCCGGCGAACAGGATCAGAATCACCCCCATGGTGCGTTCGAACCAGTGCCCCATGCGCATAAACAGCAGCCGTACCCGAGCACTGGAAAAGAACAGCGCGACGATCACAAACCACAGCGCATTCACAAAACACATCCAGATTCCGTAAAGCGCCTGGATCTTCAGTGGCGTTGTGGCGCTGATGATGGTGGTGAAGATCGCCAGGAAAAACAATGTTGCTTTCGGGTTGGTCGCGTTGGTCAGAAAACCGGTGGTAAATGCCTTCAGCAACGTTTGTTCTACGACCGGTTCGTCAGGCTTGTCGCCTTCCAGTACGGTCTTGGGCTTGCTGCGCAACAGGCTGACACCGAGGTACAAAATGTAAGCGCCACCCACAACCTTGGCCACCGTCAGCAGCCAAGGTGTCGTGTGCATCAGCGCGCCGACGCCGAGCAAGGTATAAAGCACATGCACGGAAATGCCCGCGCCGATGCCCAGCGCCGTGCAAATCCCGACCAGTCGACCAAAGCGCACGCTCTGACGGATGGTCACTGCGAAGTCCGGTCCGGGTGCAACCACGGCAAGAAAGTGGATAGTTGCCAGCGCCAGAAACTCGCCCAGGTAATTCGAAAGCATTTCAACTCCAGAAAGTAAGGGGTGAAGCATTGCCGCGATAGCCGACAAAGAACGAAAGGCTCAAGCGCGGATCAGCCACACCCGGTGTCACCGAGTGCATGCAGCGCGAATTGAACATGATGAAATCACCCGGCTCGGGAAGAATCTCCAGGGTCGGAGTCCCGAGCAGAGCCGGATCGATTCCGTAGCTGTCGCCACGCATTTCGTCGAACTGGTCCGGGGAGATGTCGTGGTCCCACATCTGCAGCGCACCGCCCTCGGCGGGCATGTTCAGGTAAACATTGCAGGCGAACTGCGCTTCCAGACTTTTGGCCTGGTAACTGTCCGGGGCGTCCTTGGCGAAAATGTCGTGGTGGGCCAGAAAGCAGATCCCGGGTTTCACCACCCGGGACAGCCCGACATACATCTTGCGACCGTAGAGATTTTCCAGGTGCGCACCCGCCGGCCAGGACTCGTCGAGCATGCAGCGCAGGGTGTCGACAGGGGACGAATAGGGCGCACACCGGTTGCGTAATTCCGCAATGTTGCGGGTGGCGCGTTCGAAATAATCTTCGATCAGCAGCGGCTGGTTTTCCGCTTCATAAAACGCCATGCCGATGCGACCGATGCTCGGCGCATTGATATAGCCTTCGAAGCCCGGGGCGAGGATCTTGTCGCCAATCTGAATCGCCAGCGGCTTGGGCAACAAGCCTTTGACGCGGATGGCGAGGACTTCTTGGTTGGCCAGTTTTTTTATGCACGTCTCATCGAGACGCTCGACGTCAAGCATCATGTCTTAGGTCCATCTATCAGATAGTCAACAGAACCCGCGACCGCAGGTTCCCCCGGCGTCAGGCGATGGCAGGAACGGCATCGCCCAAATGCTCAATCCACGCTGTAGTGGACTGACAGCGTTCCCTTCTTCAGTGAAAGGGACGCGATCGTGACGGTGCCCAAATCCTTCAGGCTGCGTACATGGGTGCCGCCGCAGCCGTAGGCGGGCAGTTCACCGAAGCCGATTTCCCGGGCGCCTTCACGCATCGACGTCAGGCGCGGCAGATCATTGGCGATCCACTGCGAGATGCCGTGCTGAATCATCTCGGCATCAACCTCTTTTGCCGACTCTGCCGGTTTGAATTGCACGCGTCCTTCACCCGGCCAGTGATGAGCCTTGATCGGCATCCAGCCCATGGCCTGGACGAAGTGGCCGATCAGGTGGCCGGCGGAATGCATGCGTGAATTGAACTGGCGGCGTTGTTCATCGACACGAATCTGAGTCATGCCCGGTTTTACCGGATGGTCGACGAAATGAGTGATCCGGTCCGGATCCTGAACAACCCGCAGCACTCGGCTTTCGCCGATCCAGCCGGTGTCAAAGGGCTGTCCACCGCCTTGGGGATGAAACAACGTGGCGCGCAGCGTCACGGCAAATTCGTTCTCGTGGGGCGTGCAATCCAGGACTTCCACATTGGCCTTGAGGTCATCACTATGGAAAAAGAGGCGAAGCGTCATATTCCATGCCCTTATTAACAATTCTATTTTTTATTATATGAAGCGTGGAATTGCGTGATAATCCGTTCAAACATCAAAGGACTGTTGCGCTGTGAGCATAAATCTTCCACTACCGCTGCTCGGTGAAATGGCGATCTTCGTCAAGGTTGTCGAGACTGGCAGTTTCTCCGAAGCTGCTCGACAGTTGGGTTCTTCACCCTCGGCGGTCAGTCGCAGCATTTCGCGCCTGGAGAAGGCGCTCGCCACCCGTTTGCTGCAGAGAACCACGCGCAAGTTGCGCTTGAGCGACGGCGGCGAAGAGGTGTTCAAGCGCTGCCAGGAGATGGTCAGCGCAGCCAAGTCGGTGATGGAAATCAGCGGCCAGTTCACCCATGAAGCGGAAGGACTGGTGCGCGTCAGTGTGCCGAAGGCGGTGGGGCGTTTCGTGATTCATCCGCATATGCCGGAATTTTTACGTCGCTATCCCAAAGTGGATGTGGAGCTGTTGCTTGAGGACCGCCAGGTGGATTTGATCGACGACAACGTTGATCTGGCGATTCGTATTACAGATCGGCCACCTGCAGGACTGGTCGGGCGGCAATTGCTGACCATCGATCATTTGCTCTGTGCAACGCCGCAATACCTGGCCGAACACGGCACACCGACCCACCCTCACGACCTGCTCAACCACAGCTGCATCTACCTGGGCGAAACCCCGAGCGATGCACGCTGGAAATTCAAGAAAGGCACCCAGGCTGTAACCGTTGGCGTGCGCGGACGGTACGCGGCCAATCACACTGGCGTGCGGTTGGGCGCAGTGTTGCAGCACATCGGGATTGGCAGCCTGCCGTACTTCACCGCACGCTATGCGCTGGAGCAAGGGCTGATCGTGCAGGTGCTGCCGGACTGGACCTTTCTGGCTTCTTACCACGGCGGAGCCTGGCTGCTGCATTCGCCAACCCGTTATTTGCCACCGAAGTTACGGGTGTTGATCGACTATCTGGTGGAGTGCCTGGAGAAGGAACCAACGCTGAGCAAACCGGGCAAGTTGAGTAGTGCGGGCAAGGTCGCGGCGGAGTATGAGTTGCCGGAGAGTGATGGGTTGCTCTGAAGCAAAGATCAAAAAAAGGCCCGCATGTTCAACCATGCGGGCCTTTTGAATTTCTGACCGAGGATCAGTGCTTGCTGTCGTCTTTCGACATCGCCAGCAGTTGTTTTTCCTGGTTCCAGTCGAACGGTTCGTCGTTTTGTTCAGCTTCGAAACGACGTTCTTCCAGCGCCTGGTACAAGTCGATTTCATCGTCGGGCATGTAATGCAGGCAGTCACCGGCGAAGTACCACAGCAGGTCGCGCGGGACCAGGTGGGCGATTTGCGGGTAGCGGGTGATCACCTGGCACAGAATGTCCTGGCCCAGGTATTGGCTTTCGATCGGGTCGACCGGCAGCAACGCACGCAGTTCGTCGAAGCGCTCCAGGAACAAGGCATGGCTTTCTTCGGGAACCTGTTCGGCCTCACCTACGGCGACCAGGATGCTGCGCAGGTGGTCGAGCAAGACAAGATGATCGGCAACGACATTGGACACGAGATAAGTCCTCAAGAGCAAAACGGGCGCGGGAGTATAAAGCTCCTGCGCCCATTTTTACAGGTAGAAGGCACATGACTTGCTGGATCAGCGGACCTTTCCTTGCGCCAGCGCCAGCTCCTCTTTGTCGAAATCATCGACATCAATCACCTTGCGCCGCGCCGCTTCGGCGTCACGCAAGGTCTGCGCTTCAACGGGCTGCAACACGCCAGCTTCAAGCGCTGCATCGATGACGTGTTCCCCGGCGACCGGTTTGACCTGGCCGCTTTTGAGTGCGATATGAAGTTTTTTCCGCAGCGGTTGCGCGGCACTCAGCAGGTTACACGCATGTTGCAGGGCGCCAACCGGGTCATCAGTGGATTGCGGCCGGTAGCAACCGCCGAGCAACTCTTCCAGGGTTGGATCGCCTTTGGCGCGGCCGATCACCGCCGCCACTTCCGCGCCGAGTTTGTCCGATGGCCCTTTGTGACGACGACCGAACGGGAACACGATCACCCGCAACAGGCAACCCAACACCTTGTTCGGGAAGTTGGTCAGCAGTTCATCCAGCGCTCGTTCCGACTGACCCAGGCTTTCTTCCATGGCCCAGGTAAACAGCGGTGCCATGTGCTCCGGTGAATCGAGGTCGTGGTAACGCTTGAGTGCGGCGGAGGCGAGGTACATGTTGCTGAGCACGTCCCCCAGACGTGCCGACAGACGTTCGCGTCGTTTCAATTCGCCGCCCAGCAGCATCATGCTCAGGTCGGCGAGCATGGCGAACGCAGCCGCCTGGCGATTGAGGGCGCGGAAGTAACCCTGGCTGAGCTTGTTGCCTGGCGCGTGTTCGAAGTGACCGAAACCAAGGTTCAGCACCAGCGTGCTGGCGGCGTTACTCACGGCGAAACCGATGTGTTTGAGCAGCAGGCCATCAAATTCGGTGAGGGCCTGATCCTTGTCTTCACGACCGGCGAGGGCCATTTCCTTAAGTACGAATGGATGGCAGCGAATCGCACCCTGACCGAAGATCATCAGGTTGCGTGAGAGAATGTTCGCGCCCTCCACGGTGATGAAGATCGGTGCGCCATTCCAGCTACGACCGAGGTAGTTGTTCGGCCCCATGATGATTGCCTTGCCGCCATGAACATCCATGGCGTGGCTGATGCACTCGCGGCCGCGTTCAGTGAGGTGGTACTTGAGAATCGCCGACAGCACCGAAGGCTTCTCGCCCAAATCCACCGCATTGGCCGTGAGCATCCGCGCCGCGTCCATCATCCAGGCGTTGCCGCCGATGCGGGCCATCGCTTCCTGAATACCTTCGAAGGCCGACAGTGGAACGTTGAATTGTTCACGGACCTGAGCGTATTGGCCGGTCACCAGACTGGTGAACTTGGCGGCGCCGGTGCCGACCGCTGGCAACGAAATCGAACGCCCGACCGACAGGCAGTTCATCAGCATCATCCAGCCTTTGCCGATCATTTCCTGGCCGCCGATGAGGAACTCCAACGGTACGAAGACATCTTTGCCGGAGTTCGGGCCGTTCATGAATGACGCGCCCAACGGCAAGTGGCGGCGACCGATTTCAACACCGGCGGTATCGGTCGGGATCAACGCCAGACTGATCCCCAGGTCTTCCACCTCACCCAGCAGGTGATCCGGGTCGTAGGCCTTGAACGCGAGGCCGAGCAGTGTGGCGACCGGGCCAAGTGTGATGTAACGCTTTTCCCAGTTCAGACGCAGGCCCAAGGTTTCCTTGCCTTCCCATTCACCTTTGCAGATCACCCCGGTGTCGGGCATGGCGCCGGCATCAGAGCCGGCCAGTGGGCCGGTCAGTGCGAAGCATGGGATGTCATCGCCGCGCGCCAGTCGTGGCAGGTAGTGGTTGCGTTGCTCGTCGGTGCCGTAATGCAGCAGCAGTTCGGCCGGGCCGAGGGAGTTGGGGACCATCACGGTGGACGCGAGGTCGCCGCTGCGGGTCGCCAGTTTCATCGCCACCTGGGAGTGGGCATAGGCGGAGAAACCTTTGCCGCCAAACTCCTTGGGAATGATCAGGGCGAAGAAGCCGTTTTCCTTGATGTAGGCCCAGGCTTCGGGAGGCAGGTCCATGGTTTGACCGATCTGCCAGTCGCTGACCATGGCGCAGAGCTCTTCCGTCGGGCCGTCGATAAAGGCCTGTTCCTCTTCGCTCAGCTGTGCTTTTGGATAGGACAGCAGTTTGTTCCAGTCCGGGCGACCGCTGAACAGTTCACCGTCCCACCACACCGTGCCGGCATCGATCGCATCGCGTTCGGTTTGCGACATCGGCGGCAGGGTTTTCTGGAACCAGCTGAACAGCGGCGCACTGAAATATTTACGGCGTAGATCGGGCAGCAACAAGGGCGCTGCGACAGCCGCGATCAATACCCAGAGAACCAGCAGCAACCAGCCTGGCGCGCGGCTGAAAGCGCCCATCGCAACCACGTAAACGGCAACGACGCACAGGGCGGGCAGCGGGGCGACACGACGGTGGGCTAAATAAGCAATCCCGACAACCAGAACCAGTATCCACAACAGCAGCATATTTAATCCTCCGTGAAACCAAGGCAAAACCAACTTTCAGAGCTTAGACGGCATCCGCAAAACAGGGTGGTCAGAGCGATGTGATTGAATTCGTGGGAAACCATGGATGAGTTTTGTAGGCCCAGTGGGCAACGGGCCGGGGAAATCGTTCGTTGGGCGGGCGGCAAAGCGTCCATGTTTGGCCGAAACGTCGTTATCTCTGTGCTGAACGTGTCGCTAGACTCGACGCTTCCCCAGGAGATTGTTCTCATGCACGAGTATCTGAGACCCGGCCGCTTCATCGATAGTGACCACTCGTCGGTGGTGGAGTTCGCCGAAAAACATCGCGGCAGTAGTCGCGATCCGCTCGAACAGTCGATCAATCTCTATTACGCCGTGCGTGAAGCCGTGCGTTACAACCCTTACACCTTCAGTCGCGACCCGGATACCTTGCGCGGCAGTTATGCGCTGGCAGCGGGGGAGAGTTATTGCGTGCCCAAAGCCACGCTGCTGGCCGGGTGCGCCCGACATTGCGCGATCCCTGCGCGTATCGGCCTGGCGGATGTACGCAATCATTTATCGACGCCGCGGTTGCTCGAGTTGCTCAAGAGCGATGTGTTCGCCATGCACGGCTATACGGAGCTGTATCTGAATGGCCGCTGGGTAAAAGCCACGCCAGCGTTCAACCAAGGCTTGTGCGAACTGTTCAATGTCGCACCACTGGAGTTCGACGGAATCAACGACAGTGTTTTCCATCCGTTCAATCGCGACGGCGAGCAATTGATGGAATACCTGATCGACCACGGCCAGTTCACCGACGTGCCTGAGGCGTTCTTTTTCGAGCACCTGGAGAAGTGCTATCCGCATCTGTTCAGCGACACATTGCCCGTGCTGCTGGGTGACATGCAGAGCGATTTGAGTCGCGCCTGATCCGGCGTATGCTGCCTGCGCATTCATCCATAAAGAGGCGGTCATGCTGAAGATCTGGGGGCGGAAAAACTCGTCGAATGTCAGAAAACCTTTGTGGGCCGCCGAGGAGCTGGGCCTGGCTTATGAAGCCATCGATGCGGGCGGCGCCTTTGGTGTAGTCGATACGCCGCAGTACCGCGCGATGAACCCCAATGGCCGCGTGCCGGTGATTGAAGACGAGGGTTTCGTGCTGTGGGAATCCAACACCATTGTGCGTTACCTGATGGCTCGCCACGCCAACGGCACGGCCTGGTATCCAGAGGATCTGCAGTCCCGGGCTTCTGCCGACAAGTGGATGGACTGGACCACTTCAAGTTTTGCCGGGCCGTTCCGCACGGTGTTCTGGGGTGTGTTACGTACACCGGAAAGCCAACAGGACTGGCCGGCCATCAACGCCGCGATCAAGGAGTGCGATGGCCTGCTGTCCATGGCCGATAAGGCGCTGGCGACCCAACCCTACCTGTCCGGCGATGAGATCGGCATGGGCGACATTCCTCTGGGCAGTTTCATTTATGCCTGGTTCGAGATGCCGATCGAGCGCGCGCCGCAGCCTCATTTGCAAGCCTGGTATGCACGTCTGAAACAGCGTCCGGCGTATCAGAAAGCGGTTATGACCGCGTTGACTTAATACTCACTATCGACACACTTGACTGTACTTGTGTGGCGGCGACAAGCACCATTGCGCTCGTGCGCCGCGGTGGTATTAGTCGCCGCCCGCCCTTATTTGTCCCTTTCTTCCCTTCTTGGTACGTAAATCCGATATGAGTTCCGCTCTGTCCATCCGGCAGCTAACCAAAACCTACGGCAACGGTTTCCAGGCCCTGAGTGGTATCGATCTGGACGTCGCCGAAGGTGACTTTTTCGCCTTGCTCGGCCCCAACGGCGCCGGCAAATCCACGACCATCGGTATTCTCTCGACCCTGGTGAACAAGACCAGCGGGACGGTGAATATCTTCGGTCACGACCTGGACAAGAATCCTGCGCAGCTCAAGCGCTCCATCGGTGTGGTGCCTCAGGAATTCAACTTCAACCAGTTCGAAAAAACCTTCGATATCGTCGTGACCCAGGCCGGTTATTACGGCATCCCGCCGAAAATCGCCAAGGAACGCGCCGAGCAGTACCTGACCCAACTGGGCCTGTGGGACAAGCGCGATACGCCGTCGCGTTCACTGTCCGGCGGCATGAAGCGTCGACTGATGATCGCCCGTGCGCTGGTTCACGAACCGCGCCTGCTGATCCTCGACGAACCGACAGCGGGTGTGGACATCGAACTGCGTCGCTCGATGTGGACCTTCCTCACCGAGCTGAACAAGCAAGGCATCACCATCATCCTCACCACCCACTACCTGGAAGAGGCTGAGCAGTTGTGCCGCAACATCGGCATCATCGATCACGGCACCATCGTCGAGAACACCAGCATGAAACAGTTGCTCGGCCAACTGCATGTGGAAACGTTCCTGCTCGACCTCAAAAACACTGTGCAAACCGCGCCGCAGTTGCTCGGTTACCCGACCAAGCTGCTCGACAGCCACACCATTGAAGTTCAGGTCGACAAGGCCATGGGCATCACCGCGCTGTTCACCCAATTGGCGCAGCAGAACATCGAAGTGTTGAGCCTGCGTAACAAAACCAATCGCCTCGAGGAGTTGTTCGTGTCCCTGGTGGAGAAAAATCTGTCGAAGGTGGCGGTATGAGTTCCGAGCTGCAACCCAACCTCGTTGCCCTCAACACCATTGTTTACCGTGAGGTCAAACGCTTTACCCGGATCTGGCCGCAGACGCTGCTGCCGCCGGCCATCACCATGGTTCTGTACTTCGTCATCTTCGGCAATCTGATCGGCCGGCAGATCGGTGACATGGGTGGTTTCACCTACATGGAGTACATCGTGCCGGGGCTGATCATGATGTCGGTGATTACCAACTCCTACGGCAACGTGGTCTCGAGCTTCTTCGGCAGCAAGTTCCAGCGTTCCATCGAAGAATTGATGGTGTCGCCGGTGTCGCCGCATACGATTCTGATCGGCTACACCCTGGGCGGCGTGCTGCGCGGCTTGATGGTCGGGCTCATCGTGACCCTGCTGTCGCTGTTCTTCACCGAGTTGCAGGTGCATCACCTGGGCGTGACCATTCTGGTGGTGGTGCTGACGGCGACGATCTTCTCGCTGCTAGGCTTCATCAACGCCGTGTTTGCGCGCAACTTCGATGACATCTCGATCATCCCGACGTTCGTGCTGACACCGCTGACGTACCTGGGTGGGGTGTTCTACTCGATCTCCTTGCTGCCACCGTTCTGGCAGACCGTGTCCCTGGCCAACCCGGTGCTGCACATGGTCAACGCCTTCCGTTACGGCATTCTTGGCGTTTCGGACATCAGGATCAGCGTGGCGATCACCTTCATGCTGGTGGCGACCGTGGTGTTGTATATCGGTTGCGCACGGCTGCTGGTCAGTGGTCGCGGGATGCGCACGTAATCGCGCACTGCTCAATCAGAAACGGCACCTCAGGGTGCCGTTTTTTATTCTTGCATCCGTCGTTTCTGGCGCCGCCGCCACTGCCGCCCCACCCACCAGCGCCAGTACATCATAGTCAGGCAATAGGCGAGCGCGCCGAGCACCAGTCCCGTCACCACCGAGCCGAGTAAAAACGGCTGCCAAAGAGTCGAGAGTTCGCCGCTGATCCATTCCCAGGTCAGCTCGTCCGGCAAATGGCGGGTGGGAACGTCCATCAGCCAGGCACCGGTCTGGTAAGTGCAGAAGAACACCGCCGGCATGGTGATCGGATTGGTCAGCCAGACCAGGCTGACCGCAATCGGCATGTTGCCGCGCACCATGATGGCGAGAATGGCGGCGACCAGCATCTGCAGCGGAATTGGCAAGAACGCCGCGAACAGACCAACCGCCATGGCCCGTGCGACGGAATGGCGGTTGAGGTGCCAGAGGTTCGGGTCATGCAGCAGGGTGCCGAGAAAGCGTAAGGACTTGTGTTCCCTGATGCTGGTCGGGTCTGGCATGTAACGTTTGAATAAGCGCCGGGGCATAAGGCTTCTCGGTCGGTTAAGGCGGCAAGTATGTCTGGATTCTATGAACCGCCCATTCAGACTTTGTGACAATTAATAACGATGCCTGTGCGATTAGCCGGCTATGCCTAGGAGGGGACTCTCAAGGACGGGCGTATGCGCACAGGGATGATGGCGCTGGCGTTGGGTCTGTTGATCCTGCTTTTTTTACCGGTATTACCGCCGGTCTGGTTGTGGCTGTTGTTGCCAGTCATGGGATTGATGGCGCTGCCGTTCAGGACTTATCCGTTGGCGTTTTTCCTGTTCGGCTTCAGTTGGGCGTGCGCGAATGCACAGTGGGCGCTGGATGATCGGCTGCCGATGAGCCTCGATGGCGAAACCCGTTGGGTCGAAGGTCGGGTGACGGGATTGCCCCAGAACAATGAGGCCGTCGTGCGTTTCGAGTTGGCGGACGCCCGGTCGCGACACGGCAAGGTGCCGCAACTGATGCGTCTGGCCTGGTATGACGGGCCGCCGGTCAACAGCGGTGAACATTGGCGACTGGCGGTCAAGTTGAAGCGTCCTGCGGGGCTGCTCAATCCCCATGCCTTCGATTACGACGCCTGGCTGTTGGCGCAACGCATCGGCGCTACCGGGACGGTCAAGGCTGGCGAGCGGCTCAAGGAAGCCCAATGGGCCTGGCGCGACGGCATCCGTCAGCGCTTGCAGTCCGTGGATGCCCAGGGGCGAACGGGAGCGCTGACGGCGTTGGTGCTGGGGGATGGCGCCGGACTGAGTCGCGAAGACTGGCAGGTGCTGCAAGACACCGGTACCGTCCATCTGTTAGTGATTTCCGGACAACACATCGGGTTGTTGGCAGGGCTGGTGTATCTGTTGATCGCCGGGCTGGCCCGTTATGGCCTATGGCCGAAACGCTTGCCTTGGCTGCCGTGGGCCTGTGGACTGGCGTTCGCGGCCGCTCTCGGTTACGGGCTGCTGGCCGGTTTCGAGGTGCCGGTGCGGCGGGCCTGCGTGATGATCGGTCTGGTGCTGTTGTGGCGCCTGTGATTTCGTCACCTCGGCGCCTGGTGGCCGCTGTTGCTGGCGCTCGAGGGTGTTTTGCTGCTGGATCCGCTGGCGAGTCTGCAACCGGGTTTCTGGCTATCGTTCGCGGCGGTGGCGGTGTTGATCTTCACCTTCGGTGGTCGGCTGGGCCCGTGGCGTTGGTGGCAAACGTGGACCCGCGCCCAATGGCTGATCGCGATTGGTCTGTGCCCGTTGCTGCTGGTGCTCGGGTTGCCGATCAGTCTCAGCGGACCGGTGGCCAATTTGCTCGCGGTGCCGTGGATCAGCCTGGTCGTGCTGCCTCCTGCATTGCTGGGTACGTTGTTTTTACCCCTTCCTTACGTGGGCGAAGGGTTGCTGTGGTTGGCAGGAGGTTTGATCGACCTTTTGTTCAAGGGCCTGGCGTGGATGGCCGGGTACTTGCCCGCGTGGGTGCCGGTGGCCATCCCGTTGTGGATATGGGCACTCGGCACACTCGGTGCCTTTCTACTATTGATGCCTCGGGGTGTGCCGTTTCGCTCGTTGGGTTGGCCGATGCTGTTGTTGCTGGTTTTTCCACCCCGGCAGGTCTTGCCTGAAGGCATCGCCGAAGTCTGGCAGCTGGATGTCGGCCAGGGTTTGGCAATCCTGGTGCGCACCCGCCATCACACACTGTTGTATGACACCGGGCCACGTTTCGGCGATTTCGACCTGGGCGAACGGGTGGTGCTGCCGACATTACGCAAATTGGGCGTGGATGGACTCGATTTGATGCTGATCAGTCATGCCGACGCCGATCATGCGGGCGGCGCCCGGGCCGTTGCCAATGGCCTGCCGGTGAAACGGGTGGTCAGTGGTGATCCCCTGGCGTTGCCTGCCGAGTTGCAGGCGCAGGGCTGCGAGAGCGGCAAGCAATGGGTCTGGGATGATGTGAGGTTCCAGCTCTGGCAATGGTCTTCGGCCAGCGACAGCAATCAAAAATCCTGCGTCCTGCAGATAGAAGCCAACGGTGAGCGTCTGTTATTGACCGGTGATATAGACGCCGCAGCCGAGCGGGCGCTGCTTGACAGTCCACTGGCCGTCTCCACCGATTGGTTGCAGGCGCCGCACCATGGCAGTCGCAGTTCGTCATCGATGGCGTTGCTTGCCGCGTTGCAGCCCCAAGCGGTGTTGATCTCCCGCGGTCAGGGAAATTCATTCGGTCATCCCCATCCCACGATCATGGCGCGCTATCGAAAGCGCGGCATATCGATCCATGACAGCGCCGAACAGGGTGCCATCCGTCTGCAACTGGGACGCTTCAAGCCGCCATGGGCGATGCGTCAAGAACGGCGTTTCTGGCGCTCTGCGCAGTAACCCGGAGTGATTAAAGACCGACTGGATGCGACATCACGGTCTTCGGTGCGCTCACCCCCTATGTTAGAGTGGCGCACTTTTTCGAGGGGACTGTCACTGTGTGGGAATTGGTCAAATCCGGCGGATGGATGATGATACCGATCATTCTGAGTTCCATCGCAGCCATGGCGATCGTCGCCGAACGTCTCTGGACCCTGCGAGCCAGCCGTGTGACCCCGGAGCATTTGCTCGGGCAGGTCTGGGTCTGGATCAAGGACAAACAACTCAATAAAGACAAACTCAAGGAACTGCGCGCCAACTCGCCGTTGGGCGAGATCCTGGCTGCCGGCCTGGCCAACTCCAGGCATGGTCGCGAGATCATGAAAGAGTGCATCGAAGAGGCTGCTGCGCGGGTCATCCACGAGCTCGAACGCTACATCAACGCGTTGGGCACCATCGCCGCCATGGCCCCGTTACTGGGTCTGCTGGGTACGGTGCTCGGCATGATCGACATTTTCAGCGCGTTCATGGGCTCGGGTATGGGCACTAACGCTGCGGTGTTGGCCGGTGGTATCTCCAAGGCCCTGATTACTACGGCCGCAGGCCTGATGGTCGGCATTCCGGCGGTATTCTTCCACCGGTTCCTGCAACGCCGGATCGATGAACTGGTGGTGGGCATGGAGCAGGAAGCGATCAAACTGGTCGAGGTGGTACAGGGTGACCGTGATGTCGACCTTAATGGGGGCAAAGCGTGAAATTCCGCCGCAAACCGCGGGAAACGGTAGACATCAACCTCGCGTCGCTGATTGACGTGGTGTTTATCCTGCTGCTGTTTTTCGTTGTCACGACCACGTTTACCCGTGAAACCCAGTTGCGCGTTGATCTGCCGGAAGCGGTCAGCGGTTCACCTGCCGAAGACCAGCAGGTCAAACACCTGGACGTTGCCATCAGTGCCGAAGGCGCGTTCTCGGTGAATAATCAGGTCTTGCCCAAGAACGACCTGGCAACGCTGATGGATGCACTGCAGAAAGAATCCAGTGGCGACACCAATCTGCCGCTGTCCATCAGCGCTGATGGCAAGACTCAGCATCAGTCCGTCATCACCGCCATGGACGCTGCCGGTAAACTCGGTTTCAGCCACCTGCGCATGACCACTGTCGAGGCGGCGCCGCCCGCGCCCTGATGGCCATGTCCGATCGCTTGCTCGCCGCGTGGTACCAAGGTCATCCGGCCCTGAAGTTGTTACAGCCACTGGAGTGGCTGTATCGGCGCGTGGTCATGAACAAGCGCAAGCGTTTTCTGGCGGGTGAGGGCGAGATCTATCAACCGCCGGTGCCGCTGATCGTAGTCGGTAACATCACCGTTGGCGGCACCGGCAAGACGCCGCTGATTCTCTGGATGATCCAGCACTGCCAGCGCAGTGGTTTGCGGGTCGGCGTGGTCAGTCGGGGTTATGGCGCCAAGCCGCCGCAATTGCCGTGGCGGGTTGAGGCGGATCAAAGTGCCGATATCGCAGGCGACGAACCGCTGTTGATCGTCCAGCGCACCGGCGTTCCGTTGATGATCGACCCGGACCGCAGCAGCGCCGTCAAAGCCCTGCTGGCGAGTGAGCCCCTGGACCTGATCCTGTCCGACGACGGCATGCAGCATTACCGTCTGGCTCGCCACCTTGAACTGGTGCTGATCGACGCCGCCCGAGGCCTGGGCAACCAGCGTTGCCTGCCCGCCGGGCCGTTGCGCGAACCGGTGGAGCGCCTGCAAAGCGTCGACGCGGTGCTCTACAACGGCGCCGATGCCGATCGCGACGGCGGTTTTGCCTTCCAGCTTCGACCCACCGAATTGATCAATCTGCACAGCGGCGAGCGGCGTCCCCTCGACCACTTTCCCGCTGGCCAAGCGCTGCACGCCGTGGCCGGGATCGGCAATCCGCAGCGTTTCTTCACAACCCTCGAAACGCTACACTGGCAGCCAGTCCCGCATGCGTTTGCCGACCACGCCGAATACAGCGTGCAGGCCTTGAATTTCACACCGTCATTGCCGCTGGTGATGACCGAAAAGGACGCGGTGAAGTGCCGTGCCTTCGCCGCTGCCGATTGGTGGTACCTGGCGGTCGATGCTGCGCCATCGCCGGCCTTCGTGGCCTGGTTCGATACGCAGCTGATGCGCCTGTTGCCGGCTCGTCTTTTGCCTTAAATCCATTTTTATCCAGGGAATGCTCATGGACACCAAATTGCTCGATATCCTCGCTTGCCCGGTCTGCAAAGGCCCGCTCAAGCTCAGTGCCGACAAAACCGAGCTGATCAGCAAGGGCGCAGGCCTGGCTTACCCGATTCGCGACGGCATCCCGGTGATGCTCGAAACCGAAGCCCGCACCCTGACCACCGACGAGCGTCTGGATAAATGACCACAGCCTTTACCGTTGTCATTCCATCGCGTTACGCCTCCACCCGCTTGCCGGGCAAACCGCTGCTGCTGATCGCCGGCAAGCCGATGATCCAGCACGTCTGGGAACAGGCGAGCAAAAGCAGTGCTCAGCGCGTGGTGGTTGCCACTGACGATGCGCGCATCGTCGAGGCCTGCAACGGGTTTGGCGCTGAAGTGGTGCTGACCCGCGAAGATCACAATTCCGGCACCGACCGTTTGGCCGAAGTCGCCGCGAAGCTGGGCCTTGCGCCCGACGCCATTGTGGTCAACGTCCAGGGTGACGAACCGTTGATCCCGCCGAGCGTGATCGATCAGGTTGCCGCCAACCTGGCCGCCCACACCGAAGCGCGCATGGCTACATTGGCCGAGCCGATCGAAGACGTGGAAACCCTGTTCAATCCCAACGTCGTCAAGGTTGTCAGCGACCTTAATGGCCTGGCGCTGACCTTCAGTCGTGCCACGTTGCCGTGGGCCCGGGACGCGTTCGCCAAAAGCCGCGAGCAATTACCGGAAGGCGTGCCGTATCGTCGGCATATCGGCATCTATGCCTACCGCGCCGGTTTCCTGCATGACTTCGTCAGCTGGGGCCCGTGCTGGTTGGAAAATACCGAATCCCTGGAACAACTGCGTGCCCTGTGGCACGGCGTGCGGATTCACGTCGCCGACGCGCTGATCGCACCGCCTACCGGCGTCGATACCGTCGAAGACCTTGAGCGCGTTCGTCGCCTGCTGGAGGCCTGATGCGGGTTTTGTTCGTCTGCCTGGGCAACATCTGCCGTTCACCCACGGCCGAAGGCGTGTTGCGGCATAAACTGCGCGAAGCGGGGCTGGCCGATCACATCGAAGTCGCCTCCGCCGGTACCGGTGACTGGCACGTCGGCAAGGCCCCGGACAAGCGCAGTCAGGCGGCGGCCAAGCTGCGCGGTTATGACCTGTCCGCTCAGCGCGCCCAGCAAGTGTCCCGGGCCGATTTCGCCACCTACGACCTGATTCTGGCGATGGACAACAGTAACCTGCGCAACCTCGAGGCCTTGCAACCGGCCAAGGGCAAAGCCGAGCTGGACCTGTTCCTGCGTCGCTATCAATCGGAAATCGATGAAGTGCCGGATCCGTACTACGACGGCGACCAAGGCTTTGAGCAGGTGCTGGACCTGATCGAGCGCGCCAGTGATTTGCTGGTGATCGAATTGAAGGGACGGTTATGAGTTTGCAGGTGCGCGCCCAGGTTTCGCTCAAACCGTTCAACAGCTTTGGTGTCGACGTTCAAGCCCGGCTGTTTGCCGAGGCCCATAACGATGCCGACGTGCGTGAAGCCCTGGCCTATGCGGTGGAACATGACGTGCCGCTGCTGGTGATTGGCGGTGGCAGCAATTTGCTGCTGACGGCCGATATCCAGTCGCTGGTGCTGCGCATGGCCACGCGCGGGATTCGCATCCTGAGCGATGACGGCAGCAAGGTCGTGATCGAAGCCGAGGCCGGCGAGCCTTGGCATCCGTTCGTGCAGCACACCCTGGCGCAGGGTTTGTCGGGCCTGGAGAACCTCAGCCTGATTCCCGGCACCGTCGGTGCGGCACCGATGCAGAACATCGGCGCCTATGGTGTGGAGATCAAAGACGTGTTCGCCGGCCTGACCGCGCTGGATCGCCAGACCGGCAACCTGCGGGACTTCACCCTGGAAGAATGCAACTTCGCCTACCGCGACAGCCTGTTCAAACAGGAACCGGGGCGTTGGTTGATCCTGCGGGTTCGTTTCATCCTGGACCGCGCCGCGCACCTGCATCTGGAGTACGGCCCGGTGCGTCAGCGCCTGACCGAGCAAGGTATCGATCATCCGACCGCCACCGATGTCAGCCAGGCGATTTGCAGCATCCGCAACGAAAAGCTTCCGGACCCGGCAGTACTCGGCAATGCCGGCAGCTTCTTCAAGAATCCTTTGGTGTCAGCGGCGCTTGTCGCACAACTCAAAGGTGAATACCCGGATCTGGTGGCCTACGCGCAACCCGACGGGCAGATGAAACTGGCGGCGGGCTGGCTGATCGAGCGGGCCGGCTGGAAAGGTTTCCGTGACGCCGATGCCGGCGTGCATAAATTGCAGGCATTGGTGCTGGTCAACTACGGCAACGCGACAGGTCTGCAATTGCTGAACCTGGCGCAACGCATCCAGAAAGACATTTCAGAACGTTTTCATGTTGACCTGGAAATGGAGCCCAATCGGTATTGAGGCTAAGCTTTCAAGACTGATCTCAAAGCCCTGCAAACGTTTAACGGTTCAGGGCTTTTTTGTTAATGCTGGGTTAACTTAGCCACCTAACGATGCAAACGTTTGCTCCATCAAAGGCCCGATGCAGACGCTACCGTCCGCATATAGAGAGCCTCATTAGCCTGAGCCGATCTGCGTGATGCCAACCGCCAACCCCTGGCGGCAGATTGCTCGACCCCATAACCAATAACTATGCGGGCGTGCCCATGATTACCCTGAAGCTCAATGGTCAAGACCATCAACTCGATGTCACCGAGGACATGCCGCTGCTCTGGGCGATCCGCGACGTGGCCGGTTACAACGGCACCAAATTCGGCTGCGGCATGGGCCTGTGCGGCGCCTGCACCATCCATATTGAAGGCGCCCCGGCGCGCAGTTGCATCACGCCGATCGGTTCGGTGGTCGGCCAGAACGTTACCACCATCGATAACCTGCACGCCGATCCGGTCGGGCAAGTCGTCCAGCAAGCCTGGCTCGATACCGCCGTGGCCCAGTGCGGTTTCTGCCAGGGCGGGCAGATCATGTCGGCGACGGCGTTGCTCAAGACCAACCCGAACCCCAGCGACGAACAGATCGAAGAGGCGATGGTCGGCAATATTTGCCGCTGCGGCACTTACAACCGCATCAAGACCGCCATCCGCCAGGCATCCACTCACCTGAAGGAGGCCAAGGCATGAGCCAGTTACCGAATGATTTCGCGCTGAGCAACCTCAGTCGCCGTGGTTTCCTCAAAGGCGTTGGCGCCACCAGTGCGCTGGTACTGGTGGCGAGCTGGGGCTGGCAAGACGCTTTCGCTGCCGAGAAAGAGAAGAAATTCGGCGCTGATGGCATGCCCAACGGCTGGATCGATGATCCGAAGATTTACGTCAGCATCGCCGCTGACGGCACGGTGACCGTGGTCTGCAACCGTTCGGAAATGGGCCAGGGTGTGCGCACCAGCCTGACGATGGTGGTGGCTGATGAACTGGAAGCCGACTGGGCGATGATGAAGGTGCAACAGGCGCCGGGCGACGAAGTGCGCTTCGGCAATCAGGACACCGATGGTTCGCGCAGCATGCGCCACTGGTACGAGCCGATGCGCCGCTGCGGTGCTGCCGCGCGGACCATGCTTGAACAAGCCGCTGCCGAACAGTGGAAAGTGCCGGTCAGCGAATGCCACGCGAAACTGCATAAAGTCATTCACCAACCGACCGGTCGTGAACTGGGTTACGGCGCATTGGCCGCCGCTGCCGGTGCGTTGCCAGTGCCGGCGCGTGACAGCCTGCGACTCAAGCAGCCGTCGGAATTCCGCTACATCGGCAAGGAAGGCACCAAGGCTATCGACGGTGCCGACATCGTCAATGGCCGCGCCATTTACGGTGCAGACGTACATTTCGACGGCATGCTCTACGCCACCATTGCACGCCCTGCGGTGTACGGCGGCAAGGTCAAGTCCGTCGACTCCAGCGCCGCGATGAAAGTCCCGGGCGTGATCAAGGTCGTGCAGATTGAAGGTCATGCGCTGCCGTCGGAGTTTCAGCCGTTGGGTGGCGTGGCCGTAGTGGCCAGCAATACCTGGGCCGCGATCAAGGGCCGCGAGGCGTTGAAAATCGAGTGGGATGACGGCCCTAACGCCAGTTATGACTCGATCGCCTACCGCAAGGAAATTGAGGCTGCATCCCTCAAACCCGGCAAAGTGGTGCGCAATACCGGCAACATCGACGAAGCCATGGGCAGCGCCGACAGCACGCTCGAAGCGTCCTATTACCTGCCGCACCTGACGCAGGCGCCGATGGAACCGATGGTCGCCATCGCCCGCTTCAAGGACGGTGTGTGCGAAGCCTGGGCGCCAAGCCAGGCACCCCAAGTCTCCCGCGAACGAATTGGCGAACGCCTCGGCATTCCGTTCGATAACGTCACCTTCAATGTCACCTTGCTCGGTGGCGGTTTCGGGCGTAAATCCAAACCGGACTTCATCATCGAAGCGGCCATCCTTGCCAAGGAATTCCCCGGCAAGGCAGTGCGGGTGCAATGGACGCGTGAAGACGACATCCACTGCTCCTATTTCCACACGGTGTCGGCCGAGTACCTGAAAGCCAGCCTGAACAAGGACGGTCTGCCGTCCGGCTGGTTGCATCGCACCGTGGCGCCGAGCATCACCGCGTTGTTCGCGCCGGGCATGAACCACGAGGCCGCTTTCGAGCTGGGCATGGGCTTTACCAACATGGCCTACGCGATTCCCAACGTGCGCCTGGAGAACCCGGAAGCGGCGATTCATACGCGGGTCGGCTGGTATCGCTCAGTGTCGAACATTCCTCACGGCTTTGCGATCCAGAGCTTTGTCGATGAATTGGCGCACAAGACCAAACAGGATCCGCTCAAGTACCAAATCAAATTGCTCGGCCCGGACCGTCAGATCGATCCGCGCACCTTGAGTGAAGAGTGGAACTACGGCGAGTCGCCCGAGCGCTATCCGATCGACACCGGACGGATGCGCACGGTGCTGGAAACCGCAGCCAAAGCGGCGGGTTGGGGACGTGAGTTGCCGAAGGGCCGAGGCCTGGGGCTGGCGGTGCATTACAGCTTCGTGACCTATGTGGCGGCGGTGATTGAGGTCGAAGTCAAAGACGATGGCACGCTGATTGTGCACAAGGCCGACATCGCGGTGGATTGCGGTCCGCAGATCAATCCCGAGCGGATTCGTGCGCAGTTCGAAGGCGCCTGTGTCATGGGCCTGGGCAACGCGGTGCTGGGGGAAATCAGCTTCAAGGACGGCAAGGTCCAGCAGGACAACTTCCATATGTACGAAGTGGCGCGCATGTCCCTGGCGCCGAAGGAAGTCGCGATTCATCTGGTCACACCACCGGGCGATGTGCCGTTAGGCGGTGTCGGTGAACCGGGCGTGCCACCGATTGCGCCAGCGCTGTGCAACGCAATCTTTGCCGCCACCGGCAAGCGCATCCGCAACTTGCCGGTTCGCTATCAGCTGCAAGGTTGGCAGAAGGCGCAAGCCTGATGGACAGCGTCGATCTGAACGTCCTGCGCAGCGTGCTCGAATGGCGCCGCGCCGGTCAGCGGGTGGTGTTGTACAGCGTGGTCCAGACCTGGGGCACCGCGCCTCGGGCACCTGGCGCCATGCTGGCCTTGCGTGAAGATGGCGTGGTGATTGGCTCGGTGTCCGGTGGATGTGTCGAAGACGATTTGATTGCCCGGCTGCACGACGGTCGTATTCCCGCCGATGGGCCGCCGGTGCAGTTGATCACTTACGGCGTCACCCGTGAGGAGGCGGCACGCTTCGGTTTGCCGTGCGGCGGCACCTTGCGCCTGACCGAGGAGCGGGTCGGCGATCCGGCTTGGGTCGCTGAGTTGCTGGCGCGCTGCGAGGCGCATGAGATTGTCGCTCGAGCGCTTGATCTCGCGACCGGTGAAGTGGTTTTGCAACCGGCAGACAAGACCGATGCGCTGAGATTTGACGGCAAAACCTTGCGGGCCATTTACGGTCCGCGTTGGCGGCTGTTGCTGATCGGTGCGGGGCAGTTGTCCCGGTATGTCGCCGAGATGGCGCGGCTGCTGGATTTTGAAGTGCTGATCTGCGACCCACGCACCGAGTTCGTCTACGGCTGGGAGGAGCAACACGGGCGATTTGTCTCGGGCATGCCCGATGACGCGGTGCTCAGCATCCAGCCCGACGAGCGTACGGCCATCGTTGCCCTGACCCACGATCCTCGACTCGATGACATGGCGCTGCTCACGGCGCTGGATTCCAGGGCGTTTTATGTCGGTGCGCTGGGCTCGCGGGTCAATAGCTTGAAGCGCCGGGAAAACCTCGCTCAGCTAGGCTTGTCACAAGAGGCAATCGAGCGGCTGCATGGCCCGATCGGTTTGCACATTGGCAGCCACACACCGGCGGAAATCGCCTTGTCGCTGCTGGCCGAAATTGTCGCGATCAAGAACGGCGTCGAGCTCAAGCAGAAGAAGCTGTTGCAGGAGGTGGTATGAGCGAGCCCATCGGCGTCATCGTGCTGGCAGCGGGGCAGGGCAGTCGGTTTCGACAGGAGGCTGGTGCCGAGAAGGACAAGCTGGTGGCGGATTGCACGGGGCGCGAGGGTGCTGTTCATTCGATGATCGAGCAAGTGCTGGTGAATTTGCCAGCTTCCCTTGAGAAACGCGTTCTGGTGACCACCGTGGATCGACCGCAAGTGATCCGCATGGCCAAGGCTTATGGTTGCGAGATTGTGCTGATCGAATCGACCGGCATGGGCGACAGCATCGCGGCCGGGGTGGCGGCGTGTCCGCAGCTTAGTGGCTGGCTGATTGTGCTGGGGGATATGCCGTTCATCCTGCCGTCGAGTATCGAACAGGTGCTGGCAGGGATCGCTGATGACTCCATCAGTGTGCCGGCTCATGAGGGTAACTATGGGCATCCTGTGGGGTTCGGCCGAACGTTTGGTCCGGGGTTGATGGCGTTATCCGGTGATCATGGGGCCAAGCCGTTGTTTGCGCAGGCGAGGGTTGTCGAAGTTGCGGTGGATGATCCCGGGGTTCTGTGGGATGTCGATGAGCCTGAGGCCTTGGTCTTCAAGTAGCCTCGGCGCATATCCCTGTGGGAGCGAGCTTGCTCGCGATGACGGTTTAACATTCGATATTAATGCAAGCTGATCCACCGCTATCGCGAGCAAGCTCACTCCCACAGGGAATCGGTGTGATGTGATGTGGCATAAAAAAGCCCCGCCTGGATCACCAGGCGGGGCTTTTTAGTGGCCGATGGAATCAGACGAGAGGTTTAGGCTCGTGTTCTTTTTCCAGGGCTTGCTCGTGGTGCTCTACCGCTTCCTGAACGGAGCGCGGTGCTTCGTCGATCACCGATTCAGCGGGTTCGGCAGCAGCGACTTCAGCAGCCGGGGCAGGTGCTGCCTCGACGACTTCAGCGACAACCGGTGCTGGTTCGACAGCAGCGGGTGCAGCAGCGGCAGCCAGTTCGGCTTCCTTCTGCAGACGCTCCTCTTCACGCTTGCGACGACGCACTTCACGTGGGTCGTTCGGCGCACGGCCACTTGGCGTCAGGGCGCTGACAGGGGCGGCTTCGACTTCCGGTGCGGCCACTTCGGCAACAACCGGCGCTTCAACCACCGGAGCAGGCTCGGCAGCAGCAACCACTGGCTCGGACACCATGGCCTCGGCTTCTGGCGCTTCGGCGGCGGCTGGCTCGGCAACCCAGTTGAACGCGGTTTGCTCTTCGCGAACTTCACGGACAGCTTCAGTCACTGTTTCGGTGGCTGTTTCGACAACCGGTTCTGCGGCAACCACTGGCTCGGCGGCAGCTTCAAATACAGGCTGTGCTTCACGAACCGGGGCCACTTCGATTTCCGGAGCAGCGGTGGCTTCGACCGGAGTCGTTGCTTCAACCACTGGCGCTTCCACTGGAGCAGTTTCCAGGGTGGCGGCAGTCGCGAGTTCGGCTTGCTCGTTAGCCTGTGCTTCGGCTGGAGCGCTGATCACGGTGCTGGCAACGGCTGCGGTAACAGCCAGGCCGGCGGCCAGATCGGCAGCGCTTGGCGCTTCGTTGGTTTCGGCAGCTTCGTTACCTTCGGCGGACTCGGATTCTTCCGAACCTTCGATCACATTACCGTTGGCATCGCGCTGACGCTCACGACGGTTGCTGCGACGGCGCTGACCACGGGAGCGGCGGCGTGGGCGATCGCCTTCGGCGCCGTCCTGACCGTCTTCCTGCAGTTGCTCTTCGTTGGTAACCAACTCTTCTTCGGCAACGGCAGCAGCGGCTTGCTCGGCACGTGGCTGACGTTCTTCACGCGGTGGGCGCGGAGCACGTTCTTCACGTGGCTGACGGGCTGGACGCTCTTCAGCGGTAGCAGCGGCGGCCGGAGCGGCATCCAGAGGCTCACGCAGTTCACGAACCGGACGCTCTTCACGATCGCCACGTGGCTTGCGATCTTCGCGAGGAGCGCGCGGAGCACGTTCTTCACGAGGTGCGCGTGGTGCGCGCTCTTCACGCGGAGCGCGTTCTTCGCGGGCTACCGCTACTGCTGGAGTTTCTTCGCGGGCTTCACGTGGCTCACGCGGTGCACGCTCTTCACGCGGTGCACGTTCCTCACGAGGCTTGCGTTCTTCATCGCGGCGACCGTTACGGTTGCGGCTCTGCTGACGACCGTTGCGACGCTCTTCGTTGCGGGCCGGACGCTCGGTGGTCGCTGGTTTTTCAACCACAACCGGAGCAGCAGGCTCTTCTTTGGTCGCGAACAGGCTGACCAGCGACTTCACCAGGCCTTTGAACAGGCTTGGCTCTGGCGCGGCGGCCGGTGCGGCAACAGGTGCGGCAGCGACGACTTCGGTCGGAACCGGGGCGTTGGCGCGGGCCGGAGCCGTCTTGACCGCAGCTTCCTGGCGAACCAGGGTGCGGGTCGCAGCGGCTGGCTGGACTTCTTCGACTTCGGCAGCGGCAGCGGCGATTTCGTAGCTGGACTGGCCGACCGCGGCTTCCGGGCTGTCATCGCGCAGACGCTGAACTTCGAAGTGCGGCGTTTCGAGATGATCGTTCGGCAGAATGACGATGCGGGCACGGGTGCGCAGTTCGATCTTGGTGATCGAGTTGCGTTTTTCGTTGAGCAGGAACGCGGCGACCGGGATCGGCACTTGTGCGCGAACTTCGGCAGTGCGGTCTTTCAGGGCTTCTTCTTCGATCAGGCGCAGGATCGCCAGCGACAGCGATTCAACGTCACGGATGATGCCGGTGCCGTTGCAACGCGGGCAAACGATGCCGCTGCTTTCGCCCAGCGATGGACGCAGGCGCTGACGGGACATTTCCAGCAGGCCGAAGCGCGAGATGCGACCGACTTGCACGCGAGCGCGGTCGGCTTCCAGGCATTCGCGGACTTTCTCTTCCACGGCGCGCTGGTTCTTGGCAGGGGTCATGTCGATGAAGTCGATGACGATCAGGCCGCCGATGTCGCGCAAGCGCAACTGACGGGCGATTTCTTCGGCGGCTTCAAGGTTGGTCTGCAGAGCGGTTTCTTCGATGTCGCTGCCTTTGGTGGCGCGCGCCGAGTTGATGTCGATGGACACCAGGGCTTCGGTCGGATCGATAACGATGGAGCCGCCGGAAGGCAGTTCAACGACGCGCTGGAAAGCGGTCTCGATCTGGCTTTCGATCTGGAAACGGTTGAACAGCGGAACGCTGTCTTCGTACAGCTTGATCTTGCTGGCGTACTGCGGCATCACCTGGCGGATGAAGGTCAGGGCTTCGTCCTGGGCTTCAACGCTGTCGATCAGCACTTCGCCGATGTCCTGGCGCAGGTAATCGCGGATGGCGCGGATGATCACGTTGCTTTCCTGGTAGATCAGGAACGGCGCGGAACGATCCAGCGAAGCTTCTTTGATGGCGGTCCAGAGTTGCAGCAGGTAGTCGAGGTCCCACTGCATTTCTTCGCTGCTGCGGCCCAGGCCGGCAGTGCGAACGATCAGCCCCATGTCGGCTGGGGCAACCAGGCCGTTCAGGGCTTCACGCAGTTCGTTGCGCTCTTCACCTTCGATGCGACGGGAAATACCGCCGGCACGCGGGTTATTCGGCATCAGAACCAGGTAACGACCGGCCAGGCTGATGAAGGTGGTCAGGGCTGCGCCCTTGTTGCCACGTTCTTCTTTTTCGACCTGAACGATGACTTCCTGGCCTTCGCTCAGGACGTCCTTGATGTTGACGCGGCCTTCGGGGGCTTTCTTGAAGTATTCGCGGGAGATTTCTTTGAGGGGCAGGAAGCCGTGGCGCTCAGAGCCGAAATCGACAAAGGCAGCCTCAAGGCTTGGTTCGATGCGAGTAATCCGGCCTTTATAGATGTTGGCCTTTTTCTGCTCGCGTGCACCGGATTCGATGTCCAGGTCGTAGAGGCGTTGGCCATCTACCAGTGCAACACGCAACTCTTCGGGTTGAGTTGCGTTAATCAGCATTCTTTTCATGTAGTACCGTCGGTTTCCGGGCTGCCGGAAACGGCGTTCGGCACACACGACTTCTCATGGTCGGTGTCAGGTGCGTCAGGAGTGGTTGGACACTCCAGTGTCTAGCGAACCCCGACCAATTGGGCCGGCGTCGCGACGTACGCGTCCTGCTTGCTGTGGCTACTTAAGCACTCAGTCAGGAGGAGGAATCAACCAGCGGCTGTGGACGAGATGAAGCGTCTTGATAAAGCCTATTGCTACACAGTCCAGCGGTTGTGCATCTCCACCCTACACGTATCCCTGATAATTCGGGTGCTGCCGCGCGCAGAATCCGCAGCGGGTTGGCATTTACCGTGAGCTCCGAAAGGGGAGGTCACGCATCATGGCTAATTTAGGCGTTGTTTCCGAAGCGTTCGCTCGGGGTTGTTCGTAGCTGACTGCACTTTGTGAACTGGCCGTGAATATTTGCTCGCAAGGCGAGTGAAAACTCTGCTTTGCGGCATGCTTCAGGCCTCATGTCACCTGCGCTCGTTACAACTGCAAACTCTACCGTTTCGTAGCGAAAGCCCCGTAGGACGGCCTCTCGTCCTCGTGAATTGCGTTGGTCAGGGCCGGTTTTTGACCGTTAGTCCGCTGTCCAGGCCACTTTTGGCGGCGTTCGCGACTATAGCAGCAATGATTAAGTGCTTCAATTCCATAAAAAATTGTTATCATCCGCGCCATGACGACTACTGCCCCTTCGACCCCAGCCGTACAACTGCTGGAGGTCTCGCCGGAATATGCCGGCCAACGTATTGATAACTTCCTTCTCGCTCGGCTCAAAGGCGTGCCCAAGACTTTGATTTACCGCATTTTGCGCAAAGGCGAAGTGCGAGTGAACAAAGGTCGGATCAAGCCCGAATACAAGCTGCAGGCGGGCGATATCGTGCGCGTGCCGCCGGTTCGCGTGCCTGAGCGCGACGAGCCGGTGCCGCTGGCACAAGGCCTGCTCCAGCGCCTCGAAGCCTCGATTGTCTTCGAGGACAAGGCGTTGATCGTGATCAACAAGCCTTGCGGCATTGCGGTTCACGGTGGCAGCGGCTTGACTTACGGGGTGATCGAAGCCTTTCGTCAGTTGCGTCCCGATTGCAAGGAGCTCGAACTGGTTCACCGTCTCGACCGTGACACCTCCGGCCTGCTGATGATCGCCAAGAAGCGCAGCATGCTGCGCCACTTGCACACGGCATTGCGCGGCGATGGCGTCGATAAGCGCTACATGGCGCTGGTTCGCGGCAACTGGGCGGCCTCGATCAAGCAAGTCCGGGCGTCGCTCGGCAAGAGCAACCTGCGCTCCGGCGAGCGTATGGTCGAGGTCGACGAGGAGGAGGGCAAGGAGTCCGTGACCGTGTTCAAGGTCCTGCGTCGTTTTGGTGACTTTGCCACCCTGATCGAGGCCAAACCGATTACCGGTCGGACTCACCAGATCCGCGTCCACACCTTGCACGCCGGGCATTGCATTGCCGGTGACACCAAGTACGGCGATGAAGGCTTCAGCAAAGAGATTCGTGACCTGGGCGGCAAGCGCCTGTTCCTGCACGCCTACATGCTGACCGTGCCGCTGCCTGATGGTGGTGAGCTGAAGTTGCAGGCGCCGGTCGACGAGATGTGGGCCAAAACCGTGGAGCGCCTGAGTGCACCCATCTGATTACAAGCTGCTGATTTTCGATTGGGACGGCACTCTTGCCGACTCCATTGGTCGGATTGTCGAGTCGATGCATGTCGCATCCGAGCGATCCGGATTTCAGTTGCGCGATGATTTTGCCGTCAAGGGCATCATCGGTCTGGGTCTGCCGGAAGCGATTCGCACGTTGTATCCGGAAATCGGCGACGACGAATTGGTAGTCTTCCGTCAGCACTATGCTGATCACTACATCGCCTCGGAAGCCGTGCCTTCGCCGTTGTTCGAAGGTGTGGTCGAGTCGATGGAAGCGTTTCGTGCTGAGGGTTATCACTTGGCGGTCGCGACCGGCAAGGCCCGTCGCGGGCTGGATCGGGTGCTGAAGTCTCACGGCTGGGAAGATTATTTCGATATCACCCGCGCGGCCGACGAAACCGCCAGCAAACCCCATCCGCTGATGCTTGAGCAGATCCTCGCTCACTGCGAGGCTCGCCCGGAGCAAGCGCTGATGGTGGGCGATTCGTCCTTTGATTTGCAGATGGCGCGCAACGCCGGCATGGATTCGGTGGCCGTCAGCTATGGCGCGCAATCGATCGAAGCGTTGAAATTATTCGAGCCGGCACTGGCCATTGATCGTTTTTCAGAATTGCATGCCTGGCTGAGTCAGCGGGCTTAATAGGTTTTTGCTGGGGTAGATGTCATGACCGACGAATGGAAGGCGCCCGCCAAGGCGAGCGCGGAGAGCGGTGACGAGAAAAGCTGGAAGCTGCTGGAAAAGACCCTGCTGGCTAGTGTGCAGGAGCAGCGCCGGTCCCGTCGCTGGGGGATTTTCTTCAAGCTACTGACCTTTGTGTACCTGTTCGGTGCGTTGATCCTGTTCACGCCGCTGATGGACATGGAAAAAGCTGCCACCCTCAGTGGTAACTACACCGCGCTGATCGACGTGACCGGCATGATCGCCGACAAGGAGCCAGCCAGCGCTGACAACATCGTCGGCAGCCTGCGTGCAGCGTTCGAGGACAAGAAGGTCAAAGGTGTCATCCTGCGAATCAACAGTCCGGGCGGCAGTCCGGTGCAGTCGGGTTACGTCTATGACGAGATCCGCCGTTTGCGCGGCCTGCATCCGGATACCAAGCTTTACGCGGTGATCTCTGATTTGGGCGCTTCCGGTGCTTACTACATCGCCAGTGCGGCGGATCAGATCTACGCCGACAAGGCGAGCCTGGTGGGTTCCATTGGTGTGACGGCAGCCGGTTATGGCTTTGTCGGGACAATGGAGAAGCTGGGTGTCGAGCGTCGCACTTACACTTCCGGCGAGCACAAATCGTTCCTCGATCCGTTCCAGCCGCAGAAGCCTGAAGAAACTCAATTCTGGCAAGGTGTGCTCGATACCACTCATCAGCAATTCATCAGCAGCGTCAAGAAAGGTCGTGGCGACCGCCTCAAGGACAAGGAACATCCGGAGTTGTTCTCCGGGTTGGTCTGGTCGGGCGAGCAGGCGCTGCCGCTGGGCTTGATCGATGGTCTGGGAAATGCCAGTTCAGTGGCGCGTGACGTGATTGGCGAGAAAGAGTTGGTGGATTTCACTGTTCAGGAATCGCCTTTCGATCGCTTCTCGAAAAAACTCGGTGCCAGTGTGGCTGAGCATCTGGCGATGTGGATGGGCTTCCAGGGGCCTTCGTTGCGCTGATTCTCCTGGTTGTATCGGAAACCGGCCTTCGTGGCCGGTTTTTTGTCTTCAGGGGATTTGCACGCCTTCGGCCAGCAACATGTCCACCAGGAGAATCAATGGCAGGCCGATCAGGCTGGTGGCGTCAGGGCCTTCGGTGCTTTGAAACAGGCTCACCCCCAAACCTTCGGCTTTGAAGCTGCCAGCGCAGTCGTAGGGCTGTTCGGCGCGCAGGTAGCGTTCGATGCGTGCGGTGTCGAGTGTGCGCATGTTCACGGTGAACGGCACGCAGTCGACCTGGCATTCACCAGTCTGGCTGTTGAGCAGGGCGAGGCCGGTGAGGAAGGTCACGCTGGCACCGCTCGATGCCAGCAATTGTTCGCGGGCCTTTTCGAAGGTGTGGGGTTTGCCGATGATCCGCTCGCCAAGCACCGCGACCTGATCAGAGCCGATGATCAGATGAGCGGGATGGCTGCTGGCCAGCGCACGTGCTTTTTCCTCGGCGAGGCGCTTGACCAGCTCGATGGCGGACTCGCCCGGACGATGGCTTTCGTCGATATCCGGCGAGCTGCAGGTAAATGGTAGCTGCAAGCGGGCCAGCAATTCCCGGCGATAAACCGAGCTTGAAGCGAGTAATAAGGGCAGCATGCGCATCTCCAGAAGACAGGCGCGAATTCTAGCGGAGGCTTGCAAGTGACGGACAGGGCTGAATTTCCTTTGACATGGCTGGGGGCATCCCTATAATGCTGCGCCTATGTTGAATGACCCGATTCCACCTCACGTTGACCCGCGCAAATTGGCTGATCGTGGCACCACCCTTCAAGGTGAAATGCTGCTGGCCGATTTGGAGAGACTCTGCGACCCGCTTTCCGATACTGTCGGTACGGTGCAGGCTAAATTCGTTTTTGAACGAGATGAACGTAAGTCTGTGGTAATCCACAGTTTTATCGACACCGAAGTCAAAATGGTTTGCCAGCGTTGTCTTGAGCTGGTCACCCTGCCGATCCATAGCGAATGCAGTTATGCTGTGGTGAAGGAGGGTGCGAATACCCAGTCGTTGCCGAAAGGTTATGACGTGCTGGAACTGGGCGAAGATCCTTTGGATCTGCAGTCACTGATCGAGGAGGAGCTTCTGCTCGCCTTGCCCATTGTGCCTGCTCATCATCCGGAAGAATGCCAGCAGCCGGCGGGTCTCGATGAGCCCGAACCGAGCGAGGACGAGGTAACGCGGTCCAACCCGTTCAGTGTATTGGCGCAGTTAAAGCGTGACCCAAACGTTTAGGAGTTAATCAATTATGGCTGTTCAGCAGAACAAAAAATCCCGCTCTGCCCGTGACATGCGTCGTTCGCACGACGCCCTGACGGCAAGCACTCTGTCTGTAGAAAAAACCACCGGTGAAATTCACCTGCGTCACCACGTATCGCCAGAAGGCGTATACCGTGGCCGTAAAGTGATCGACAAGGGCGCTGACGAGTAATCACTTGTCTGCTCAAGTCATCGCGATTGACGCAATGGGCGGGGACTTCGGTCCCCGCAGCATTGTTCAGGCCAGCCTTGCTTGTCTGTCTGCTACGCCCTCGCTACACCTGACCCTCGTCGGTCAACCCTCCCTTCTTGAAGAATTGCTCTCTGGCCAATCGGCTGTGGATCGCTCGCGTCTGTCGATTGCTCCGGCGTCCGAAGTCATCACCATGGACGAAAAACCTGCCCAGGCCCTGCGCGGCAAGCCCGACTCGTCGATGCGCGTGGCGCTGGAGTTGCTGCGCGATGGTAAGGTCCAAGCCTGTGTCAGTGCCGGCAATACCGGTGCGCTGATGGCGTTGTCGCGCTTCGTGCTCAAGACCTTGCCGGGTATTGATCGGCCGGCGATGGTGGCGGCGATTCCGACGCAGAAGGGTTATTGCCAGTTGCTCGACCTCGGTGCCAATGTCGATTGCAGTGCCG
Organism: Pseudomonas sp. LBUM1666; assembly: GCF_059695775.1. Classification (NCBI taxonomy): domain Bacteria; kingdom Pseudomonadati; phylum Pseudomonadota; class Gammaproteobacteria; order Pseudomonadales; family Pseudomonadaceae; genus Pseudomonas; species Pseudomonas sp. LBUM1666. Next base: position 1,623,121 of record NZ_CP166789.1, read on the forward strand.
AGCACCTGTTGCAGTTCGCCGTCATGGGGTCAGTGGCGGCGGAAACACTGGGCATCGTGCGTCCGCGAGTAGCGCTGCTGAACATCGGTACCGAAGACATCAAGGGCAATCAGCAGGTCAAGCTCGCTGCAACATTGTTGCAAAGTGCCCGTGGTATCAACTACATCGGTTTTGTCGAAGGTGACGGTGTGTACCGTGGCGAGGCGGATGTGGTGGTCTGTGACGGTTTTGTCGGCAATATCCTGCTCAAATCCAGCGAAGGCCTGGCGACCATGATTGCCGCGCGCATCGAAGCCTTGTTCAAGAAAAACCTTGCGTCGAAAGTGGTCGGTGCTCTGGCATTGCCGCTGATGAAGCGCTTGCAAGCTGATCTGGCGCCTGCGCGGCATAACGGCGCAAGCTTCCTCGGGTTGCAGGGGATTGTGGTGAAAAGCCATGGTTCGGCGGGGGTTCAGGGCTTCCAGAGTGCGATTCAGCGCGCCTTGATCGAGATCCAGGAAAACCTGCCGGAACGCATTCACGGTCGTCTTGAGGATTTGTTGCTTTAGGCGTTTTCGTCGGACAATGCTTAAATGTGACCGCTCAGTTCAATTTGCCATCCAACTGTCAGTTTCTTGCGTCCCCCAAGCGGGACGTCAATTCTCCGACGACAAGATCATTAGGGGCTTGTTACATGTCTGCTTCCCTCGCATTCGTCTTTCCGGGACAGGGTTCGCAGTCCCTCGGCATGCTGGCCGAGTTGGGCGCGCAACATCCGGTTGTCCTCGAAACATTCAAAGAAGCTTCCGATGCTCTGGGTTACGACCTGTGGGCACTGACCCAGCAAGGGCCGGAAGAGCAACTCAATCAAACCGATAAAACCCAGCCGGCCATTCTGACCGCCTCGATTGCCTTGTGGCGTCTGTGGCTGGCTGAAGGCGGCGTGCGTCCGGCTTATGTTGCCGGGCACAGCCTGGGCGAATACAGTGCTCTGGTTGCCGCGGGTAGTCTGAGCCTGGGCGACGCGGTGAAGCTGGTTGAGCGCCGTGGTCAGCTGATGCAGGAAGCCGTTCCGGCCGGGCAAGGTGGCATGGCCGCCATTCTCGGTCTGGACGATGCTGATGTGCTGGCAGCCTGTGCTGAAGCGGCGCAAGGCGAAGTGGTCAGTGCGGTCAACTTCAACTCCCCTGGCCAAGTGGTCATCGCCGGTGCCAAGGCCGCGGTCGAGCGCGCCATCGAAGGCTGCAAGGCCCGTGGTGCCAAGCGCGCCATGCCATTGCCGGTCAGCGTGCCGTCCCATTGCGAGTTGATGCGTCCGGCGGCCGAGCGTTTCGCCGAGTCGATCGCAGCGATCGACTGGCAGGCGCCGCAGATCCCGGTGGTTCAGAACGTCAGCGCCACTGTGCCGGCCGATCTGGAAACCCTCAAGCGCGATCTGCTTGAGCAGCTTTACAAGCCTGTACGCTGGGTCGAATCGGTTCAGGCGCTGGCTGCCAAAGGTGCTACCCAGTTGGTCGAATGCGGCCCTGGTAAAGTGCTGGCTGGCTTGAACAAGCGTTGCGCCGAAGGCGTGTCGACATCCAACCTCAATACCCCCGACGCCTTCGCTGCCGCCCGCGCAGCGTTGGCCTGAATCAGGAGAAGCCTGCATGAGTCTGCAAGGTAAAGTTGCACTGGTCACTGGCGCGAGCCGCGGTATCGGCCAGGCTATCGCCCTGGAACTGGGTCGTCAGGGCGCCATCGTTATCGGCACCGCGACGTCTGCCTCGGGTGCCGAGCGCATTGCCGCTACCTTGAAGGAAAACGGGATTCAAGGCACTGGTCTGGAACTCAATGTCACCAGCGACGAATCCGTTGCTGCAGTACTGGCGAGCATTACATCGCAGTTCGGTGCGCCGGCGATCTTGGTCAATAATGCCGGTATCACCCGCGATAATCTGATGATGCGCATGAAAAATGACGAATGGCATGACGTCGTCGATACCAACCTGAACAGTCTGTTCCGCCTGTCCAAGGGCGTTTTGCGCGGTATGACAAAAGCACGTTGGGGACGAATTATCAGTATTGGCTCGGTTGTGGGTGCCATGGGCAACGCAGGCCAAGTAAACTACGCAGCCGCCAAGGCCGGTCTGGAAGGTTTCAGCCGTTCACTGGCGCGTGAAGTCGGTTCGCGTTCGATTACGGTAAACTCGGTGGCCCCTGGGTTCATCGACACCGATATGACCCGCGAACTGCCCGAGGCACAGCGTGAAGCCTTGCAGACGCAGATTCCGCTGGGCCGTCTGGGGCAAGCTCAAGAGATCGCGTCTGTGGTCGCTTTTCTTGCATCCGACGGTGCGGCTTACGTTACTGGGGCTACAATCCCGGTGAACGGCGGGATGTACATGAGTTAAATGTGACGGATTGCTTCAAAAAAATGTCATACGAGCTGTCTAAAATCCGTTATAAAGCTGCAATCTATTTATAGGCAGAGGGTCGTCGGGTTTGAGGAGTGAAGCTTTCAGTTGAAAAACTGAAAAGTCTTTCTATACACTTACCCACTGGCCAGCTGCCTGAATTTGTCCATTAGGAGTGAAAACAAGGTATGAGCACCATCGAAGAGCGCGTCAAGAAAATCGTTGCTGAGCAACTGGGCGTTAAAGAAGAAGAAGTGGTCAACACTGCTTCCTTCGTTGAAGACCTGGGTGCCGACTCCCTTGACACCGTTGAGCTGGTGATGGCTCTGGAAGAGGAATTCGAGACCGAAATCCCTGACGAAGAAGCTGAGAAGATCACTACTGTACAAGCTGCAATCGATTACGTTACTAACCACCAGGCTTAATAGCTTGTAATCGTTGCTTGCTGTCATGGAAAAACCGCACTGCCATCACGGCGTGCGGTTTTTTCTTTAGGCCTGATGCAAAGTCGTCATTTGAAAAAGGAGAGTGCTGTGTCGCGTAGACGCGTCGTAGTCACCGGTATGGGTATGTTGTCGCCACTGGGCACGGATGTGCCGAGCAGTTGGCAGGGCATTCTGGCTGGCCGCAGTGGCATTGGTCTGATCGAACACACCGACCTTTCTGCCTATTCCACCCGTTTTGGCGGCTCGGTAAAGGGCTTCAATGTCGAGGAATACCTGTCGGTCAAGGAAGCTCGCAAGCTCGACCTGTTCATTCAATACGGTCTGGCCGCAGGTTTTCAGGCAGTTCGTAACGCCGGTCTGGAAGTCACCGACGCCAACCGTGAGCGCATCGGCGTGGCCATGGGGTCGGGTATTGGCGGACTGACCAATATCGAAGAAACCAGCCGCACGCTGCATGATTCCGGCCCACGACGGATTTCTCCGTTTTTCGTGCCTGGCTCGATCATCAATATGATTTCCGGTTTCCTGTCCATCCATCTGGGCGCACAGGGACCTAACTACGCCATCGCCACCGCGTGTACCACCGGTACGCACTGTATTGGCATGGCGGCACGCAACATCATGTACGACGAAGCCGACGTGATGATTGCCGGAGGCGCTGAAATGGCGGCTTGCGGTCTGGGCATGGGCGGCTTCGGTGCCTCCCGCGCACTGTCGACCCGCAACGACGAACCGACACGTGCCAGCCGTCCATGGGACAAGGGTCGTGATGGCTTCGTGCTGTCCGACGGTGCCGGCGCTCTGGTTCTCGAAGAGCTGGAACACGCCAAGGCCCGTGGTGCGACGATCTACGCCGAGCTGATCGGCTTTGGCACCAGTGGCGATGCTTACCACATGACTTCGCCTCCGGCCGATGGCGCGGGTGCTGCACGTTGCATTACCAATGCGCTGCGCGATGCCAGGATCAATGGCGATCAGGTTCAGTACGTCAATGCCCACGGCACCTCGACGTCGGCGGGCGACCTTGCCGAAGCCTGTGCGATCAAGTCGGTATTCGGCGATCACGCTTACAAGCTGGCGGTCAGTTCGACCAAGTCCATGACCGGTCACCTGTTGGGTGCGGCGGGCGCGGTCGAGGCGATCTTCAGCGTGCTGGCGATCAACAGCCAGGTAGCGCCGCCGACCATCAACCTTGATGAGCCGGACGAAGGTTGCGACCTCGATTTCGTACCGCATACCGCGCGCAATATGAATATCGATGTGGTGTTGTCCAACTCCTTCGGGTTTGGTGGCACCAACGGCTCGCTGGTGTTCCGCCGGTTCGCTGACTGATGGACAGCTGGGTCGACGGTCAGCCGGCTGACGCTTTGTCGCTGAAGGATCGCGGCCTGGCTTACGGTGATGGTCTGTTCGAGACCATTGCCGTGCGCAACGGTACTCCGGTGTTGCTGGATCGGCATCTGGTGCGTTTGGTCAAAGGTTGCCAGCGGTTGGCAATTAATTTCGATCATGCGGCTGTCTGCACAGAGTTACTGGCCTATGCCCAAGCGTTGGGCGAAGGTGTGCTCAAACTCATCGTCACGCGTGGCGAAAGCGCGCGCGGCTATGCGCCCGATCCTTCGGCTCAGGCGCGCCGCATCATGCTGGGCAACCCACCCGCGGTTTATCCTGCTGCCAATGCGGAGCAGGGCGTTCGCCTGTTTCCCTGTGCGACTCGGCTTTCCAGGCAGCCTCTGCTCGCCGGACTCAAACACCTCAACCGTCTTGAGCAAGTCATCGCCCGCTCCGAATGGCAAGACACCGATCATGCCGAAGGCTTGATGCTCGATCAGGCCGGGCGCGTCGTTGAAGGCGTGTTCAGCAATCTGTTCCTGATCCGCGATGGCGTGCTGATCACGGCTGATTTGAAGCGCTGTGGTGTTGCCGGCGTGATGCGTGCCGAATTATTGTTTCAAGCCGAGTCGTTGGGGATCCCCACGCAAATCACCGACATCACCCTCGATCAGCTGCAATGGGCTGATGAAGTCTTTGTCTGCAACAGCGTGTATGGCGTTTGGCCGGTGCGCGCCTATGCCGCACTGAGCTGGCCGGTTGGTCCGCTCACCCGTAAACTCCAAACCATTGCCCGCGCGCTACTGGATGCTTGATACGTGAGACGTAAATTCTTGCTGCTGCTGGAAACCGGATTGGTTCTGGCAGGGCTGTGTCTGGGCGCTTCTGCCTGGAAAATCCATTCGGCGCTGGAACAACCGCTGAACATCACGCAGGAAGAGCTGCTGGAAGTGCCGAAAGGCACGACACCGACCCGCACCTTCTATCGACTCGAAGCCGATGGCGTCATCAAGGACGCTTTCTGGCTGCGGGTGTATTGGCGCTTCAATCTCGCCAAACAACCGTTGCACAAAGGCGAATACCGCATGCAGCCCGGCATGACCGTCGAAGGGCTGATTGACCTGTGGAAACGCGGGGAAATGGTTCAGTACAGCCTGACCCTGGTCGAAGGCTGGAATTTCCATCAGGTCCGCGCTGCACTGGCCAAGGATGAAAAACTCGAAAAGACCCTCGACGGTTTGAGTGATAGCGAGGTGATGGACAAACTCGGCCACGCCGGGATATTTCCGGAAGGGCGATTCTTCCCTGACACCTATCGCTTCGTGCGCGGCATGACCGATGTCGAGCTGCTGAAAAAAGCCTACGACCGCCTCGACGAAGTCCTGGCCAAGGAGTGGAGCCAGCGCGCTGCTGACGTGCCGTACACCGAACCCTATCAGGCGCTGATCATGGCCTCGCTGGTGGAGAAGGAAACCGGCGTGCCGCAGGAGCGCGGGCAAATCGCTGGCGTGTTTGTGCGGCGCATGGAAATGGGCATGTTGTTGCAGACTGATCCGACCGTGATCTACGGCCTCGGTGATCGTTACACCGGCAAATTGACTCGCGCCCATCTCAAGGAAGCGACGCCGTACAACACCTACATGATTTCGGGACTGCCGCCGACCCCGATCGCCATGGTCGGCCGCGAAGCGATTCATGCAGCGCTGAATCCGGTGGCTGGTAATAGCCTCTATTTCGTTGCTCGTGGTGATGGCAGCCACGTGTTCTCCGACGATCTGGATGCGCACAATAACGCTGTGCGTGAGTTCCAGATCAAGCGCCGTGCCGACTACCGCTCCAGCCCCGCGCCGACCATGGTGCCAGAGGCGACGGATGAGCAGGCACCGATTCCGGCTGCTTCGCCCGACACAGCCCCCGAGGATTTGCCGCAAGTGCCGCCGCAAGAGCCTGCTCAGGCGGCGCCACCTGACCAGTCGCCATCACCGGAGCCGGCACAAGAACCCGCTCAAGAACCCGCAGCCGCACCCGCGCCCGAACCGGATGCAGCCGCGCCGCAAAGCCCGCAATGACTCTGACTAAGGACTGCCTGTGACTGGCTTGTTTATTACCCTGGAAGGCCCGGAAGGGGCTGGCAAGAGCACCAATCGCGAATACCTGGCCGAGCGCCTGCGCGCCGCGGGTATCGAGGTCGTGCTGACTCGCGAACCAGGCGGCACGCCGTTGGCCGAGCGGATCCGCGAAGTGTTGCTGGCGCCGGTTGACGAAGCCATGAACCCCGACACCGAGTTGCTGTTGGTGTTCGCCGCGCGAGCCCAGCATCTGGCCGAGGTGATTCGCCCGGCGCTGGCCCGCGGTGCAGTCGTTTTGTGTGATCGCTTTACCGATTCCACCTATGCCTATCAGGGTGGCGGTCGCGGCCTGTCGCTGGAGCGCATCGCGACCCTGGAAGCCTTCGTCCAGGGCGATCTGCGCCCGGACCTGACGTTGATTTTCGATCTGCCGGTGGAAGTGGGCCTGGCCCGCGCCAGCGCTCGCGGTCGTCTGGATCGTTTCGAACTCGAAGGCCGAACCTTTTTTGATGCGGTACGCAGTGCTTTCCTCAAGCGTGCTGAAGCGGATCCTGCGCGTTATGTCCTGGTCGATGCCGCCCAGCCGCTGGCGCAGGTTCAGCAGGCACTGGATGCCTTGTTGCCGCGTCTGCTGGAGTTGACCCGTGGCTGAAGCCTATCCGTGGCAGGACAGTCTCTGGCAGCAGTTGGCCGGTCGTAAGCAGCATGCGCATGCCTATCTGTTGCATGGCCCGGCCGGGATCGGCAAGCGTGCACTGGCCGAGCGCTTGATGGCCAGTTTGCTGTGCCAGCGTCCGAGCGCCGCCCACGATGCTTGCGGCGATTGCAAATCCTGTCTGTTGCTCAAGGCCGGCAGTCACCCTGATAACTACATTCTGGAACCGGAAGAAGCCGATAAGGCGATCAAGGTCGATCAGGTTCGTGATCTGGTCAGCTTCGTGGTTCAGACCGCGCAGATGGGCGGCCGCAAAGTGGTGCTGATCGAGCCGGCCGAGTCGATGAACATCAACGCCGCCAACGCTTTGCTCAAAAGTCTTGAAGAACCTTCCGGCGATACCGTGTTGCTGCTGGTCAGTCACCAGACCAGTCGTTTACTGCCGACGATCAAGAGCCGCTGCCAGCAACAGGCTTGTCCGCTGCCGAGCGAGGCGATGAGTCTTGCATGGCTGGCGAAGGCCTTGCCGGACTGCTCGGAAGAAGAGCGTATCGAGTTGCTGACCCTGGCCGCTGGTTCGCCACTGGCCGCCGTCAACTTGCAGGCCCAGGGCGTGCGCGAGCAGCGGGCGCTGGTGGTCGATGGCGTGAAGAAGTTGCTCAAGCAGCAACAGTCACCGACGCAACTGGCCGAAGGCTGGAATGCGATTCCGCTGTTGCTGTTGTTCGACTGGTTCTGCGACTGGTCGAGCCTGATCCTGCGCTATCAACTGACTCAGGATGAAGAAGGGCTCGGACTGACGGACATGCGCAAGGTGATTCAGTACCTGGCGCAGAAAGCCGGCCAGGACAAAGTCCTGAATATTCAGGACTGGATCCTCGCCCAGCGCCAGAAAGTGATGAGCAAAGCCAACCTCAATCGGGTGTTGTTGCTGGAGGCGCTGTTGGTGCAATGGGTGGGTTTGCCTACCCAGAAGTGACCGACTAAGCCTAGACTCCGAGCATCAGCAACGGAGGTCAGCATGAATGAACTCGTCAATCCGGGGCCGCGCAACGGCATTTTGTCCCTGACGATCAAGGACAGGTCCGTGCTTTACGCGGCCTATATGCCGTTCATCAAGAACGGTGGCCTGTTTATCCCGACCAACAAGAGCTACAAGTTGGGCGATGAGGTATTCATGCTGTTGAACCTGATGGACGAGCCGGAGAAGATTCCGGTCGCCGGCAAGGTCACCTGGATCACCCCCAAAGGTGCGCAGGGCAACCGGGCCGCCGGGGTCGGCGTACAATTCAACGAAGGCGACAATACCGCGCGCAGTCGAATCGAAACCCATCTGGCCGGAGCCCTGAAGTCCGACCGTCCCACTCATACGATGTAAGTTGCAGCCCTTTTATGCTCGTAGATTCCCATTGCCACCTTGATCGCCTCGACCTCGCCGCTCACAACGGCTCGCTGGATGCCGCACTCGATGCGGCCCGTCAGCGCGGGGTAGGGCACTTTCTGTGTATCGGTGTCAGCGTCGAGAACGCCGCCGACGTCAAAGCCCTGGCCGAACGTTACGACGACGTCGACTGTTCGGTTGGCGTGCATCCGCTGGATGTGCAGCCGGGTGCCGCGCCGGCGCTGGATTGGCTGTTGCGCGAGCTCAACCACCCGCGTGTGGTGGCGATCGGTGAAACCGGTCTGGATTACCACTACGAGCCGGAAGCGGCGGAGTTGCAGCAGGAGTCGTTTCGCCTGCATCTGCAAGCGGCGCAGCAGACGGGCAAACCGGTGATCATTCACACCCGGGGTGCCCGCGCCGATACGTTGAGCCTGTTGCGCGAAGCAGCGCTGCCCCAGGCTGGTGTGCTGCATTGTTTTACCGAAGACTGGGACATGGCCAAAGCAGCATTGGACATGGGGTACTACATTTCCTTGTCCGGAATTGTCACTTTCCGCAATGCCGACGCTCTGCGTGACGTAGCCAGTAAAGTGCCGGCTGATCGATTGCTGGTGGAAACCGACTCGCCTTACCTGGCGCCGATCCCTCATCGCGGCAAGCCGAACCTGCCGCAGTACGTGCGCGACGTAGCGGAATTTCTGGCAATGTTGCGAGGTGAGCCCTACGAGCGGTTTGCCGAGCAAACCACCGAGAATTTCAAGCGGCTGTTTCCGCTGGCGCACGTGAAAGGTTAAATCGCAGGCAAAAAAAACCCGGGTTCTGGGGGGTGAATCCGGGTTAAGACCATTAGGAGTAAAACAAAGGCACGCGGTCCGTTGGTACCTATATCGGCGCAACACTTGGGGGAGATGTCCCGCCGACAGTTGAAGTATTGATCAGTATTGCGCCGAGTCCAGTTTACCGGCGCCGGTTTTTAAACAAATTTGGAATACGGGCGCTTCGGTTGAGTTCTCATTAATCTGCGAGGCTGCCGGAATTCATCAAGAAACACATATATGGTCGGATGATCCGTGCATTTTTGCGCAAGTTAGGCATAATACGCGGCTTCGAATTTTGACCCCTACAGACCTTTTCTTATGCATAAAGAACCTCGTAAGGTCCGTGAGTTTCGTCGCCGCGAGCAAGAAATTCTCGATACCGCGCTCAAGCTGTTCCTCGACCAAGGTGAAGACAGTGTCACCGTCGAGATGATTGCTGATGCCGTCGGTATCGGCAAAGGCACGATCTACAAGCACTTCAAATCCAAGGCGGAGATCTATCTGCGCCTGATGCTTGATTACGAGCGCGATTTGAACGAGCTGTTGCATTCGGCCGATGTCGACAAGGACAAGGAAGCCCTGTCCCGGGCCTACTTCGAATTCCGCATGCGCGATCCTCAACGCTATCGGTTGTTCGATCGCCTGGAAGAAAAGGTGGTCAAGGGCAATCAGGTGCCGGAGATGGTCGAGGAGCTGCACAAGATTCGCGCCTCGAACTTCGAACGCCTGACCCAGCTGATCAAAGGCCGGATCAGCGAAGGCAAGCTTGAAGACGTGCCGCCTTACTTCCATTACTGCGCATCCTGGGCGCTGGTGCACGGCGCCGTGGCGCTGTATCACTCGCCGTTCTGGAGCAATGTGCTGGAAGATCAGGAAGGTTTCTTCCAGTTCCTGATGGACATCGGCGTGCGCATGGGCAACAAGCGCAAGCGCGATACCGACACCCCGAGCAGCTGAACCATTCAGTTGCCTTATTGCGCCATGATTTCGCTACGTGGTGCAGTACCGCAGGAATATACTCAGGCATAGGACTTGCTAAAACTTGATTTGTGAGTCAAGTTTTAGCGGTCCGAATATTCTTCCGCCGGAGTAGTCCATGATCGTTGACCGTCAAGGCAGGCGTTTTCGCAATTTGCGAATCAGCCTGACTTCAGCCTGCAATTACGCTTGTACCTACTGCGTACCCAATGGCAAGCGGTTGGTCGCTGCGCAGGATGAATTGTCGGCCGAGGCCATGGCGCGCGGCGTCGCCTATCTGATTGAAGCGGCGGGCATTGAGCGTTTGCGCATCACCGGCGGCGAGCCGTTGGTCAGTCCTAAACTCGAAACCTTCATGACCGCCGTCGGGCAGATGGGCCTGGCGGACATCAGCCTGACTACCAACGGTCAGCTGCTGGCGAAGAAGCTGCCACTGCTGGTGGATGCCGGCATTCGTCGCATCAACGTTTCCCTCGATACCCTGGATGCCAGCGCCTTCCGCAGCATTGCCCGTGGCGGCGATCTGGCGACTGTGCTCGACGGCATGGATCAGGCCAGCGCCGCCGGCCTGAAGATCAAGGTCAATATGGTGCCGCTGCGTGGGCAGAACCTCGATCAAGTGATGCCGCTACTCGATTACTGTCTGGAGCGCGGCTATGAGCTTCGCTTCATCGAGTTGATGCGCATGGGCCACCTGGCCAGCGACTCCAATGCTTTCCTGCAACAGTTTGTCAGCCTGCAGCAGTTGCTCAGCCTGATCGGCGAGCGCTACGAATACCTTCAGGCCGATGCGCCGGTAGATGCCACCGCCGTGCGTTATGAAATTCCGGGGCAGGGTTACTTCGGCGTTATCGCCAACGAAAGCGTTCCATTCTGCCGCACCTGTTCGCGGCTGCGTCTGTCCTCCACGGGCTGGCTGCACGGCTGCCTGTCGTCGAGCAACCGCCACTATGTCGGCGACCTGCTGGACAAGCCCCGTCATCAAGCTTTGCCCGCCTTGCAGAGACTCTTGGTGAAAGCCTTGGGTGATAAGCAGGAAGTGGCATTTTCCGGTGGCGCGACCATCATGAAAATCATCGGCGGCTGATCGAGCCTCATCGCGAGCAAGCTCGCTCCCACAGGTCCTGTGCCAACCCTGTGGGAGCGAGCCTGCTCGCGATGCGATCTGTGAGGCGCTGCTGATCCCGAGCTGGCGCGGAAGCTGCATCCAATGGCCATTCGCCGGTTTTCCGTCACCGGCCTCTGGAGGGTAGGATGCGTAGCCTGGTTTTGCTGCTGGCCGTTTTGGCGCTTGGTGGCTGCATGAATGTCAGCGATCTGGCTGAAGGGACTCGCTACCACATGAGCGACGCGGGGTTGCTCGACCATAGCGACAGCCGCCGTGTGAATAACCTGCGCATTCAACCGGACTCATTCGTCTATATCGCCCAGGGCGCCTTTGTGCCGCCAGGCAGTACTGTCTACCCACGACCTAACGTGATAGCCGAAGTCGCCTTCGATGGCTTTGTCGAATACTTCCCTATGGTCCGCCGCGCCCGTGCCCCGGAAGGTCTTGATCAAGCCATGGGCGAAGCCCGTGCCGCCGGTGCCCATTACCTGCTCTATACCCGGTTCGCCAAGTCTGACGACCGTATCGGCAACTCGGACGAGTGGCTCGATCAGGAAGCCCTGGATCGCCTCGGTATCGACGGTGGTGTCATTCAAATCATGTTGATCGAGACCAGCACCCAGTATTTGATTGATACTGCACGCATCAAGAGTCGTGGCGGTTTACTGACGTTCCACGACAAAAAGCCAGAAGACCTGATGGGCCCGCCGCTGGAACAATACGCGCGCAGCCTGCTGGGGCTCAGCGACCAGTAATTCAAAAGGAGAACGCCATGAGTGGCCCGCAAAAAGCCAACGATCTGTTGGGGCAAATCCCCAAAACCAAAGGCTTGCCGCCGGTCCACCTGTGGAATCCCGATTTCTGCGGCGACATCGACATGCGTATCGCCCGTGACGGCACCTGGTATTACCTGGGCACGCCGATCGGGCGCAAGCCGATGGTCAAGCTGTTCTCCACCATCATTCGTCGCGATGGTGACGATTACTTCCTCATCACCCCGGTCGAGAAGGTTGGCATCAAGGTCGACGACGCGCCCTTCGTGGCGATTGCCGTGGAGGTCGAAGGCGAGGGTGAAACCCAGGTCTTGCGCTTCACCACCAATGTTGACGAGACCGCCGAGGCCGGCACCGAACACCCCATGCGCGTGGTGATCGACCCGGTTACGCAGGAGCCTGCGCCCTACGTGCATGTGCGCACCAACCTCGAAGCCCTGATCCACCGCAACGTGTTCTACCAACTGGTGGAGCTGGCCGTCACCCGCGAGATCGACGGGCAGCGCTGGCTGGGTGTGTGGAGCGGCGGCGAGTTTTTCCCTATCGGGCTTGAGCCGTAATCGGTTTTGTATAGGCTCTAAAAATTCAAATTGACACTCAATCGTATGATGATTAGCGTGGGCACCCATCGCGAGCGGCTTTGTGCCGTCCCTGAATCGAGGTGTCCATGTCCAGCAGTTTTCATGCGTCGACGGTCGATTGGCTGGGTTGCTGGATCGCCACGGGGCAGGTCAAGCCAGGTGAGACGCTCAAGGTCGAAGCCGACCTGGGCGAGCAACTCGGTGTCAGCCGCACCGTTATCCGCGAAGCCATCAAAACCCTGGTCGCCAAAGGCATGCTCGAAGTCGGGCCGAAGGTCGGCACGCGGGTGCTGCCGGTGCGCCGCTGGAACCTTTTCGATCCGCAAGTCGTAGGCTGGCTGTCGCGCAGCGGCTTGCCGGAAAACTTCGTCGACGACTTGCTCGACCTGCGCCGCACCATCGAACCAATGGCCGTACGCTGGGCTTGCGAGCGCGCTACCGTCGAGCAGGTTCACGCCATCCTTCAGGCTTACAACGCATTGGAGCGGGCAGTGGACAGCGGCATTGATTACAACCGCGCCGACCAGTTCTTCCACGAGTGCATCCTCGCTGCCAGCCACAATCAATTCATCGAACAAATGGTCCCGGCCCTCGGCGCGCTGCTGGCGGTGTCTTTCGAAGTGTCCGCCGCCGACCCGGACGAACTGCGCCGCACGCTACCGATTCACAAAGACATGGCCGAGGCCATCGCCGCCCGGGATGCCGCGCGGGGTGTCTGGGCCTGCATGACCCTGATCGATAACGCCGACCTGGCCATCAAGCGCTTCTACCCGCAAGTCATGGCCGACAAGAAGGCCAGCTGACAACCCTAAAAAAGCAGGAGGTTTCATGACGTGGACTGCGGTGACCGAACACCGGGCGAGACTGGGCGAAGGCCCGTTCTGGGATGCGCCGACCCAGGCGCTGTACTGGGTTGATATCGCCGGTCAACAGGCGCTGCGGCTGATTGGCGCCAACGTGCAGATCTGGCAGATGCCCGAGCACGTGTCTGCCTTCATCCCCTGCGAAAGCGGTGATGCGCTGGTGACGTTGAACAGCGGCGTGTATCGACTCGATCTGGATTCCCCGGGCCTGGAGCCGCGACTGACCTTGTTCTGCGTCGCCGATCCGCAACCCGGCAATCGCGCCAATGAAGCCCGCTGCGATGCTCAGGGCCGCCTCTGGCTCGGCACCATGCAGAACAACATCGGCGAGCAGGGCGAAGACGTGCCCATCGTCCGGCGTTCCGGTGGTCTGTTTCGCATCGATCGCGATGCTCGGGTCACACCGTTGCTTCGCGGGTTGGGCATTCCTAACACGTTGCTGTGGAGTGACGACGCGACCACCGTGTATTTCGCCGACAGCCTCGATCGCACGCTCTACCAGCATTTCATCCGCACCGACGGCAACCTCGACCCGGCCCGGGTCTGGTTCGGGCTGCATGAACGTGGCGGCCCTGATGGCTCGGCGATGGATGCCGAAGGTTACATATGGAACGCCCGTTGGGATGGCAGCTGTCTGCTCAGGCTGACCCCGGACGGGCAGGTTGATCGCGTGATCGAGCTGCCAATCAGCCGCCCCACCAGTTGCGTTTTCGGAGGTGAAGACCTGAAAACCCTTTACATCACCAGTGCCGCGAGCCCGCTCGACCATCCGCTGGACGGCGCGTTGCTGTCGATTCGAATGGATGTGCCCGGGAAAACCTGTACTCGGTTTGCCGGGTGAGTCCCATAATATGGGATGTAAAATTATATATTGAGATTATTTGGCGGTCGGGTTTATAGTCGGCTCCATCAGTTACACGCACTCACACTTAAAAAAACAAAACAGGTGAAGTGATGCAGCGATTTTCCAAAAAGCCTTTTGACCGGACATCGACAGATGCCCGGTTTTTGTCGTGCGTTCAAAAAGGAATCTTGATCCATGGCTGAGCCTCTTTCCTTGCCACTGGTGCCCGAACCGCCGAAGGGTGAGCGCCTGAAAAACAAGGTCGTGCTGCTGACCGGTGCTGCTCAGGGTATTGGCGAGGCGATTGTCGCGACCTTCGCTTCCCAGCAGGCCAAGCTGGTCATCAGCGATATCCAGGGTGAGAAAGTCGAAAGAGTCGCGGCGCACTGGCGGGACAAAGGCTTTGACGTTCAGGCGATCAAGGCTGACGTTTCCAACCAGCAAGACCTGCACGCCATGGCCAGACTGGCGATCGAGCTGCACGGACGGATCGACGTGCTGGTCAATTGCGCCGGGGTCAATGTGTTCCGCGATCCGCTTGAAATGACCGAGGAAGACTGGCGTCGCTGCTTCGCCATCGACCTGGACGGCGCCTGGTATGGCTGCAAAGCGGTGCTGCCGCAGATGATTGAGCAGGGCATCGGCAGCATCATCAACATCGCCTCGACCCATTCCACTCATATCATTCCCGGCTGCTTTCCGTACCCGGTGGCCAAACATGGCCTGCTCGGCCTGACCCGCGCCCTGGGCATCGAGTACGCGCCAAAAGGCATTCGCGTCAACGCCATTGCGCCGGGTTACATCGAAACCCAACTGAACGTCGATTACTGGAACGGTTTTGCCGACCCGCATGCCGAACGTCAACGGGCGTTTGACTTGCACCCGCCGCGCCGTATCGGGCAGCCGATCGAAGTGGCCATGACCGCTGTTTTCCTGGCCAGCGATGAAGCGCCGTTCATCAATGCTTCGTGCATCACCATCGATGGCGGTCGCTCGGTCATGTATCACGACTGAGCAAAACGGCTTTCAGGCGCGGAACTCCGTCTGAGATCCAATCATCATACGATATGACTATTAGCTGTGCGGTTTGATTGGCTTTCAAATAACGCTCAAAAAAAATAACAAGGAGTCAGCTTATGAATCGTCGTCGTGGGATCCGTTCCCTGTGCTGTGCCGCTTTGGCGGTCACCGCGGTCAGCCTGAGCAGTTCATTGCTGGCGGCCGAGGAAGTGAAAATCGGTTTTCTGGTCAAGCAGGCGGAAGAGCCCTGGTTCCAGACCGAATGGGCATTTGCCGAAAAGGCCGGGAAAGAGAAGGGCTTCACCGTCATCAAGATCGCCGTGCCGGACGGCGAGAAAACCCTCTCGGCCATCGACAGCCTCGCCGCCAACGGCGCCAAGGGCTTCGTGATCTGCCCGCCAGACGTGTCCCTCGGCCCGGCGATCATGGCCAAGGCCAAGCTCAATGGTTTGAAAGTCATCGCAGTTGATGACCGCTTCGTTGATGCTGGCGGCAAGTTCATGGAAGACGTTCCGTACCTCGGCATGGCTGCGTTCGAAGTCGGCCAGAAGCAGGGCAGCGCCATGGCCACCGAAGCGAAGAAACGTGGCTGGGACTGGAAAGATACCTACGCGGTGATCAACACCTTTAACGAACTCGACACCGGCAAGAAACGCACCGACGGTTCGGTCAAAGCGCTGGAAGACGCCGGCATGCCGAAAGACCACATTCTGTTCTCGGCGCTGAAAACCCTCGACGTACCGGGCAGCATGGACGCCACCAACTCGGCGCTGGTGAAACTGCCAAGTGCGGCGAAAAACCTGATCATCGGCGGCATGAACGACAACACCGTGCTGGGCGGCGTGCGCGCCACCGAGAGCGCCGGTTTTGCCGCGGCCAATGTGATCGGCATCGGCATCAACGGCACTGACGCCATCGGCGAATTGAAGAAGGCCAACAGCGGCTTCTTCGGCTCGATGCTGCCGAGCCCGCACATCGAGGGCTACAACACCGCGAGCATGATGTACGAGTGGGTCACCACCGGCAAAGAACCGCCGAAATACACCGCGATGGACGACGTGACGCTGATCACTCGCGAGAACTTCAAGCAGGAACTGGAAAAGATCGGCCTCTGGAACTGAGGGCCGGTTGATTTCATCGGTGGCCCTGGCGACGGGGCTGCCTGATCTGTGTGAAGAGGTGGTTATGGCGCAAACAAAAACACAACAACACAGCGGCTGTTCTTTTAGTGGCAGCTTGCGCTTCAACGGGATCGGCAAGACCTTTCCCGGGGTGAAGGCGCTGGATAGCATCAGCTTCGTCGCCCACCCGGGGCAGGTTCACGCCTTGATGGGCGAAAACGGCGCCGGCAAATCGACCTTGCTGAAAATCCTCGGCGGTGCTTACACCCCGAGCAGCGGCGACCTGCAGATCGGCGAGCAGACGAGGGTCTTCAAGTCCACCGCCGACAGCATCGGCAGTGGCGTCGCCGTGATCCATCAAGAGCTGCACCTGGTCCCGGAAATGACCGTGGCAGAGAACCTGTTCCTCGGTCATCTGCCAGCCAGTTTCGGCCTGATCAATCGCGGTGCGTTGCGGCAACAGGCATTGGCCTGCCTCAAGGGCCTGGCCGATGAAATCGATCCGCAGGAGAAAGTCGGGCGTCTGTCCCTCGGTCAGCGGCAACTGGTGGAAATCGCCAAGGCCTTGTCTCGTGGTGCGCATGTGATTGCGTTTGACGAACCGACCAGCAGCCTGTCGGCGCGGGAGATTGATCGTTTGATGGCGATCATCGGTCGCCTGCGCGACGAAGGCAAAGTGGTGCTTTACGTCTCCCATCGCATGGAAGAAGTGTTCCGCATCTGCAACGCGGTGACGGTGTTCAAGGACGGTCGCTTTGTGCGCACGTTCGAGAATATGAGCGAACTGACTCACGATCAGTTGGTGACCTGCATGGTCGGGCGCGACATTCAGGACATCTACGATTACCGCCACCGTCAGCGTGGCGCGGTGGCGCTCAAGGTCGACGGTTTGCTGGGACCGGGTTTGCGTGAGCCGGTGAGTTTCGAGGTGCACAAAGGCGAGATTCTCGGGCTGTTCGGTTTGGTCGGCGCCGGTCGTACCGAGCTGTTTCGCATGCTCAGTGGCCTTGAACGAAACACTGCCGGACGCCTGGAATTGCGCGGTCATGAACTGAAGTTGCGTTCACCCCGCGATGCGATTGCCGCCGGGATTCTGTTGTGCCCCGAGGACCGCAAGAAAGAGGGGATCCTGCCGCTCGCCAGCGTCGCCGAGAACATCAACATCAGCGCCCGCGGCGCCCACTCCACCTTCGGCTGCCTGTTGCGTGGCCTGTGGGAGAAGGACAACGCCGACAAGCAGATCAAGGCGCTGAAAGTGAAGACGCCCAACGCGGCGCAGAAAATCATGTACCTGTCTGGCGGCAATCAGCAGAAAGCCATTCTCGGCCGCTGGCTGTCGATGCCGATGAAAGTCCTGCTGCTCGACGAGCCGACTCGCGGCATCGACATCGGCGCCAAAGCCGAGATCTACCAGATCATCCACAACCTGGCCGCCAGCGGCATCGCGGTGATCGTGGTCTCCAGCGACCTGATGGAAGTGATGGGTATTTCCGACCGCATCCTGGTGCTCTGCGAAGGCGCCATGCGCGGCGAGTTATCTCGCGCAGAGGCCAATGAATCCAACCTGCTGCAACTGGCTTTGCCGCGCCAACGCGCTGACGGCGTGGCGAACTGAGAGGTGACTATGACAATTCAAAACAACGCTTTGCCCACCCAGCGCAAACCTCTGGACCTGCGGCGCTTTCTCGATGACTGGGTGATGCTGCTGGCGGCCGTCGGGATCTTCGTGCTCTGCACCTTACTGATCGACAACTTCCTCTCGCCGCTGAACATGCGCGGCCTGGGCCTGGCGATTTCCACGACGGGGATTGCCGCTTGCACCATGTTGTATTGCCTGGCGTCCGGGCATTTCGATTTGTCGGTGGGCTCGGTGATTGCCTGCGCCGGCGTGGTCGCAGCGGTGGTGATGCGCGACACCGACAGCGTGTTTCTCGGTGTGGTGGCGGCGCTGTTCATGGGGCTGATCGTCGGGTTGATCAACGGCATCGTGATCGCCAAGCTGCGGGTCAATGCGTTGATTACCACACTGGCGACCATGCAGATTGTTCGTGGCCTGGCTTACATCTTTGCCAACGGCAAAGCGGTGGGCGTGTCCCAAGAGCAGTTCTTCGTCTTCGGTAACGGCCAGTTGCTGGGTGTGCCGGTGCCGATTCTGATCACCATCGTTTGCTTCCTGTTTTTCGGCTGGTTGCTGAATTACACCACCTACGGGCGCAACACCATGGCCATTGGCGGTAACCAGGAAGCGGCGCTGCTGGCCGGGGTGAACGTTGACCGGACCAAGATCATTATCTTTGCCGTGCACGGGTTGATCGGGGCGTTGGCCGGGGTGATCCTGGCGTCGCGCATGACATCCGGCCAGCCGATGATTGGCCAGGGTTTTGAGCTGACGGTGATTTCTGCCTGTGTGTTGGGCGGGGTGTCGTTGAGCGGCGGGATCGGCATGATCCGGCATGTGATTGCCGGGGTGTTGATTCTGGCGATCATCGAGAATGCGATGAACCTGAAGAACATCGATACGTTTTACCAGTATGTGATTCGGGGTTCGATACTGTTGTTGGCGGTGGTCATCGACCGCCTCAAACAACGCTGAGATTTGGGGTGGACTCTAAAGCCACCCCTCACCCCAGCCCTCTCCCCATAGGGGAGAGGGGGAAAGGGAGCAGATCTACGTCGCTTCTAAAACCTGAGTTCGACCCGAACTTTCAGGTCGCAGTAAATCTAAAATTCCCCTCGGTCAGCCCCCTCGCCCCTCTGGGGCGGTCCGACGTTTCGGGAGGGTTGGGGTGAGGGGTGGATTCACCTGACACCACACGCCTCCGAACATCCCGCCTCCCGTCACCTACCCAAAATATCCCTTGCCCGCCCAACCCCGTTTCGGGTATCTCTTTGTACATGATTAGACAGGTACGATTTGACAAGAAACAACGGGTGGTCGACGAACTCATCCGGCGCATCGAAAGCGGCCTCATGGAGGACGGCTTTCTGTTGCCGGGCGAGCATCAATTGGCTCAAGAATTCAAAGTCAGCCGCGGCACGCTGCGCGAAGCCCTGGCTGAGTTGAAACGGCGCAACTACATCGCGACGCAAAGCGGGGTGGGCTCTATCGTCACCTTCGACGGTGTGGTGCTCGATCAACGCAGCGGCTGGGCCCAGGCCCTGGCCGACAGCGGGGCGCTGATCAATACCGAAGTGCTGCGGCTGGAGGCGGTCACCCGTCCTGACCTGTTGTCGCGTTTCGGCACCGACCAATTCATCACCCTCGACCGTCGCCGTCGTTCCAACGAAGGCAAACTGGTCTCCCTTGAACGCTCATTGATGCCCGCCACCGGAGGCCTGGAAAGCCTGCCGCGGGTCGGCCTTATCGACAATTCCCTGACCATTACCCTGGCCGCCTACGGCTATATCGGCGAGCGCGGCGATCAATGGATCGGCGCCGAACCCTTGAACGCCGAAGACGCCGAACTGCTCGGCCGTCCGGAAGGCACGGTGTTCCTCAAGGCCTTGCGCACCACCTACGACCGGCAAAACAGATTCATGGAGCAGGTCGACAGCTTGCTCGACCCGGTGCATTTTCGCCTGCACCTGCAGTTTGGAGAGTCAAAATGACCGCGCTCAATCGTGCATTGGGCGCGTTCTACGGACTGGCCCTGGGCGATGCGCTGGGCATGCCGACCCAATCCCTGAGCCGTGCCGAGATCAAGGTGCGCTTCGGCGAAATCACTGACCTGGAAGACGCAGGCCCCGATCAACCGATCGCAGCCAACATGCTCAAAGGCTCGATCACCGATGACACCGAACAGGCGATTCTGGTCGGCCAATTGCTGGTTGAAGGCGAGGGCCGGATCGAACCGTCGCTGCTCGCCCAACGGTTGATCGAATGGGAAGCCGCGATGCAGGCCAAGGGCTCGCAAGACTTGCTCGGCCCTTCGACCAAACGTGCCATCGAAATGATCCTCGCCGGCCACTCGCCGGAAGAAGCGGGGCGCTACGGCACCACCAATGGCGCGGCGATGCGCATCACGCCGGTCGGGATCGCGGCGGATGTCGCCAACCCTGAGCGATTCATCAACGCTGTCGTGCAGGCTTGCCAGGTCACCCACAACACCACGCTGGGCATTTCCAGTGCGGCGGCGGTGGCGGCGGTGGTCTCGGCCGGTATCAACGGCATGGACCTGGGCGAGGCGTTGAACCTCGGCCAGCAAATCGCTCAGCAAGCTGAAAGCCACGGTTACTGGGTGGCTGGCGGACGCATCGCCTCGCGCATCAGCTGGGCGCGGACCATCAGTGTCGACAGCGACAAGGCGTTGCTGGCGGATTTGATGTACGACGTGATCGGCACTTCGGTGGCTTCACAGGAATCGGTGGTGGTCTCGTTTGCCCTGGCCCAGCAAGTGGCCATAGGCGAAATGAACGCTTTCGAAGCGCTGTGCATGGCCGCCAGCCTTGGCGGCGACACTGACACCATCGCGGCGATTCTCGGCGCCATGCTCGGGGCCTGCCTGGGCCTTGAGAGTTGGCCGGCGGCGATGATCGACAAGGTCAAAACCGTTAACGATCTGGAGCTGCAACCGTTGGTAAAAGGGCTTTTAGCTTTGCGCTGACTGGACTGACGCCATCGCGGGCAAGCCCGCTCCCACAGGGGTAGTGCAAACCTTAAGGTATACGCCGTACCTGTGGGAGCGAGCTTGCTCGCGATAGGCGCGCCGCATACTTGATTTGATAACCCGCAACGGAAAGCACAAACACGGCCAGGACTGCCGGGATGTTATGTCGACTTCCGCAATTGCCCACAACCACAACAAAGGCAACAGGAGCATTTCACATGAGTTCAACAAACGCCGGGCCAAGCGCCGGGCAACTGGAAACCCGTGGCATCGAGCCCGTGCCGGAAGCGGAGTGCAACGGTCATCCGCTGCAGCTGTTCTGGGTCTGGTTTGCGGCCAACATCTCCATCCTCGGCCTGCCACTGGGTGCGACCCTTGTAGCCTTTCGCGGGTTAGCGATCTGGCAGGCGATCATCGTCGCGATCCTCGGCGCCGCCGGTTCCTTTGCGGTGGTCGGGATCATTTCCATTGCCGGTCGCCGTGGTCGCGCCCCGAGCCTGACGTTGTCGCGAGCGATCTTCGGTGTACGCGGCAACATCGGTCCGACCCTGGTCTCGCTGATGTCGCGTCTGGGCTGGGAAACCGTCAACACCACCACCGCCGCATTCGTGTTGTTGTCACTGTGCTCAATCCTGTTCGGCTCGCCGGTGGAAGCCAAAAGCGCACCTGTGCTGACGTTGATCTTCATTGCGATTTTCGTACTGCTGACCCTGTCGGTGTCGGGCCTTGGTCACGCCACCTTGCTGGTGATCCAGAAGTGGGCCACCTACGTGTTCGGTGCGCTGAACATTCTGGTCGGTGGTTTCCTCTGCGCCACCATCGACTGGAGCGCGGTGTTCAATGCCACGCCGGCACCGCTGAGCGCAATGATCATCGGCGTCGGCACCATGGCTGCCGGCACCGGGATTGGTTGGGCCAACGCCGGTGCCGACATGTCGCGCTACCAGCACCGCAGCGTCAAAGCCGTGCGCCTGGTGGCGTCGGCAGCGTTCGGTGCGGGAATTCCGCTGGTGCTGCTGATCACCCTCGGCGGCCTGCTGTCGGTGGGCAACAATGACCTGGCCTCGGCCACCGACCCGATCATCGCGATCCGCGACATGCTGCCGACCTGGATGGCCGTGCCGTACCTGATCACCGCGTTCGGCGGGTTGCTGCTGTCGAACAACCTGTCGGTGTACTCCGCCGGTTTGACCACGCTGACACTCGGTTTGAAGGTCAAACGCGTTTACGCGGTGGTGGTGGACATCGTCGCGATTTTCGCCGGTTCGATCTATTTCATGCTGATCGCCGACAGTTTCTACGGCCCGTTCATTACCTTCATTTCGCTGCTGGCGGTGCCGATCACCGCGTGGGTCGGGATCTTCGTCGTCGACCTGATTCACCGTCATTACTACAGCCCCAAAGACCTGCTGGACGTCAGCCCGAGTAGCGCTTACTGGTACAGCGGCGGTATCGAGTGGCGCGCCTTTGGTGCGTGGGCGGTAGCGATCGTGTTGGGCTTCAGCTTCACCACCATCGGTACGACCGAACAAACCGTGTGGTTCCGCGGCTTCCTGTCCGACTCCTGGCTGGGCCATAACGGCCTGGGCTGGATCGTGACGTTCCTGGTGGCCGGTGGCATTTATTTTGTACTCGGTGGCGCCAAGGATCGCCGCGCCGCGTTGACCGAGAATGCTCATGCCTAGATTGCTGCACACCGGCCAGGTCATGATCGACCTGGTCATGGCCGTGGATAAACTGCCGCATTCGGGCGGCGACGTGCTGGCGCAATCCGCCAGTTTCGAGGCCGGCGGTGGCTTCAATGTGATGGCTGCCGCCCAGCGCAATGGTTTGCCGGTGGTCTACCTCGGGCGCCACGGCACCGGGCGCTTCGGGGATCTGGCGCGCGAGGCGATGAAGGCTGAAGGCATTCGGATCGGCATCACTCACCGCGCCGAACGGGATACGGGATTGTGCGTCGCGTTGACCGAAGCGTCGGCCGAGCGCAGTTTCATTTCCTATATCGGTGCCGAAGGTGAGCTGACGGCCGAGGATTTGGCCAGCGTGCCGGCCGAGGCGGGTGACTATGTCTACGTCAGCGGCTACAGCCTGCTGCATGGCGGCAAAGCCCAGGCGCTGGTGGAATGGGTGCTGGAATTACCGACGGGGATCAACGTGGTGTTCGATCCGGGCCCGCTGGTGGATTCGCCGGATGAGCCGTTGATGCAAGCCTTGCTGGCGCGCATTGATTTGTGGACCAGCAACAGTGTCGAGGCGGTGAAGTTTACCGGTGCGTCGGACATTGCCGAGGCGTTGAACCGGTTGGCCGATCATCTGCCGGCCGACGTGTTGATGGTGGTTCGTGACGGCCCGCAAGGGTGCTGGATCAGCCAGCGTGGAGACCGCCAGCATGTGCCGGGTTTCAAGGTTGAGGCGGTGGACAGCAACGGCGCGGGGGATGCGCATGCCGGGGTATTTGTGGCCGGGTTGGCGCAAGGATTGTCGGCGAGTGAGGCGGCGCGGCGGGCTAATGCGGCGGCTGCGTTGGCGGTGACTCGATGGGGGCCGGCGACTTCGCCGGGGACTGCCGAGGTGGATGAGTTAATCGGCAAAACCTTTGGCGCCTGATCTATCGCCTTCGCGAGCAGGCTCGCTCCCACAGGGGATTTGTGTCGTACATAGACTCAGTGTGGGAGCGAGCCTGCTCGCGAAGGGGCCTTCAAACTCGACACATGAGTCGGCCTTACCCGGCCTTGCGCAACGCCTCGATCAACGCCTGCTTGCGCATGCTCGACCGCCCCGGAATCTTCTTCGCCCGAGCCTCTTTCATCAAACTATCGACGGTCTGGGTTTCGCGCGAAGCCTTGCTTTTACGCGAATGACCTTCACGGCTGGCCACCGCACGTCGAGCTGATTCCTGGCGATCCTCTGACTTGGCCCTCGCCGGTTTCTTGCGTCCGGAACCCCCTTTGCGCTCACCGCCACCCGACTGCTTGTTCACGGTCGCCCAAGCTCGCGCTTCTGCTTCATCCTTCGAGACACCTTTGTGCTCGTAGCTCTCTTCGATGTGTTCGGCCTTGCGTTTCTGCTCGGCGGTGTATTTGTCTTTGCTTCCACGAGGCATGGGATTTCTCCTGCTGCTTGTAGAGTCTGTCAAACGGTCGCAGCCGCGCACGACTGCGACCTGAGTCTTTGCTAAACGTCCAGCTTACGCGCCGCCTCAACCCCTGCGGCACTGAGTTTGATCGGCAAGTTCAACGAGTGCTCACCGGCCTCGTTGCAGATCACATGACCATGCTGGATCAATCCGCGATCCTGCAGCGTGGCAAGGGTGCTGGCCACGACTTTCTCCCCCCGGTAATTGTCCAGGACCTCTTTGCCCAAACCGCTTGGATGGGCATGCAGCAGACGGGTCAGGACTTCTTTCTCAAGGTTTTTGTCGACGTTCATGGTTACCTCTTCATGGATGTGGATAGGTCCATTTAATTAGAGTCCTTACCTGATGTTGGTCCGCCCCCGATTTGGATTGGTGCCTGATGAACGACGAACGGTCTAGGCCTGCTGCAACGTTTTGCGGGTAACGGCTCGGCGCCAGATCAGCCGGCCGACGCTGATCAGCCAATTCAGTACAGCAACCGCCAACACCGTGAGCAACAGCGTAGCCATCCCCTGTTCCACGATGATTTTTCCGGCCAGCAACGGAAACCCGAACACGCCGATAAAGTAGGACAGGCTGAACAGCAGCAAGGATTGCGCGGTGGTACCGTTTGGCGCCTCGTTGGCCGCCAGGCCATTGATCACCGAATAGGTCAGCCCGTAACCGACCCCGAGCATCACCGCCGCCAGCACGTAGCTGAACCCGTTGTCGACGACAAACCCGAACATCAGGATCGAGCCCATCATCAAGCCCGACAACAGGCAGGACGCCCGGAACGGGTCGCGCTTGACCACGAAACCGGCGATCAGCATGCGGCTGCTGATCGCTGCGCTCATGAAGCCGAGGAAGAACAATGAATAGTCGAGTGAACGCGCCGCCGCGTAACTTGTTTGAAAACTCGACAGACCGCCGAAAACGCAACCGCCGAGGCCGACCATGATGATCGGGAATACCGCTTTGGACGACAGCACTTGCGCCGCTGCACGCCAGGAAATTCGTGACACCGCTGTGGCGTGGGCCGGCGCTTTTTTCAACCGCACATCCAACCGCCAGAACAGCAATACACCCATCAGGCTGGCCAGCGCCGCAAGGTAAAACGCCGCGGTGATCGGATAGCCAAGGGCACTGGCAGCGCGGCCTAACAAGGGACCGCTGCCGATCCCGGTCATCATGCTGCCCGACAGCAGCGCGAAGTACTTCGCGCGTTGGGCAGGCGTTACCAGACTCGCCACAATGATCGGGCCAAGGGTATAGAACACGCCCCAACCCAGCCCCAGCAATAGTCCGAAAAACAACAGCAAACTGCCGAAGCCCGGCGCCAAGGCGAAGCCCAGGCTGGCGGCCACCAGCAGAATGCCGAACAGCGCTATCGAGCGGGCAGCACCGAGCAGGTCGGACAAGTGCCCGGAAACAATAACGGCGGCAAAGGTGCTGAGCATCGCCGCTGAAATCACACCGCCGGCATCATGCTCGTTGCCGCCGCGGGAGCCGATCAACAGCGACAGCAAAAAGGTCGAGCCATAGGACAGCGACAGCAAATAGCTGGCCAGGCAAAACAGGCCGAACAATCTGCTTGAAACAGGGGGTGTTGCGCTAGACATGACGCGGTTCCTTGACCCGATAGAAGAGAGCTTCATCTATCTATCACGCAAGGCGTCGATGTTAGGTCTGAGGTTTTTGATTTCAGGGTTAGCACTGGCAGGAGTAAAGCCTTCAGCAGGCGCCTATTTCTTCCTTGAACAGCTCCATGAAGCCCTTCAACCGTTCGTGGCGAGTCTGTGCCATACGCTGGCCTGTGGTCGTTTTGAATCCGTCCGCCAGGTGCAGCAGTTTGGTCTGGAAATGGTCGAGGCAAAAACGTTTGTCATCGTACTCCCGGTCCTTCGCCTCGGGATCCTCTGGGTCGTACAACGCGCTGCCCATACGTCCGGCGATGTAAAAGGTGCGCGCCACACCGAGCATGCCGAGGGAATCGAGGCGGTCGGCGTCCTGCATGATTTTCGCTTCGAGCGTGGTGGGCGCGATGTTGGCGGAAAAACTGTGTGCTTCGATGGCATGGGCAACAGCGCTGATTTTTGCGTCTCGCCAGGCCATGTCCGCCAACAATTTCGATGCTTTCTCGGCGGCCAGTCGCGACGCCTGAGAACGCAGCGGCGAGTTCTTCTCCACCGCCACGCAATCGTGCAAAAGCACCGCTGCGAGCAGCACCTCAAGATCGCCACCTTCTTCAGCATGAAGCGTACGCACGTTGTGCCAGACCCGCTGCAAGTGCGACAGATCATGGGCACCGTCCTCTGAGGGTTCCAGCGCGTGAGGCAGCAATTGCGCAGCGAGGAGTTGCAGTGGCGCGAAAGCATCAATGTTCATAAACATCCTGTTAAGTGAAAACGTCTGTTGCAGAGACATAGCCCAGCTACACATGCTCCATGGATCAGCTTTGAATTTCCAGTGTGACGAGCGCCGCGCGCCGACTTAGTATGGCGTTTTCCACTTTTGACGAAGGCACGTCCATGACGATCGAGATCCGCCCGGCGACCCCGAGCGATGCACCGCAAATCCTCGGGTTCATCACTGAACTGGCCGACTACGAACGTGCCCGCCACGAAGTCATCGCCAGCGTCGCCGACATCGAGCGCAGCCTGTTTAGCGAAGGCGCCACCGCCCACGGCCTGATCTGTCTGCGCGACGGTTCGCCAATCGGCTTCGCGGTGTTTTTCTTCAGCTATTCCACGTGGCTCGGCAGCAACTGCCTGTACCTCGAAGACCTCTACATCACCCCCGATCAGCGTGGCGGCGGTGCGGGTAAAACCTTGCTGCGCCACCTGGCGAAAATCGCCTGTGCCAATGATTGCGGTCGATTTGAGTGGAGCGTACTGGACTGGAACAAACCGGCAATCGAGTTCTACAAGTCGTTGGGTGCGCAGCCGCAGGAAGAGTGGGTGCGGTATCGGATGGATGGGGCGGTGTTGCGGGAGTTTGCCGAGGGTCGTTGATCGATCTGGACACCAGCGTTACCGGCGATCATGAAGATCGCTTTTGCCTTGCGTGACACTTGGAAAGGAATTTTATGCTGTACCTGATCGTGGTGGTCGCAGTGTTTTTGCTGGGTGTGAGGTTCTATAACCGTGTGTTGGATAAAGGCACCGACTCACCACCATTGACGGATAACGTTAGTGCGTGCGTGGAAGTGCCTGTGCAGGTCCCAATCAAGAATGAAATGACTGAGAGCGGTACGGGCGTTCCTTTATACATTGGCTACAACGGTGCAACCATTTCATCGCCTGATCGCTCTTTGATCGTTGAGTGGTCTTATCAAGACGAGGCACGATTCGGTGATAGCTGGAATGAGGTGTCAGTCAACGGCGAGCGTCTGAAAGGCACCATGTGGGGGCGTGGTCATTGTTGGTCATCATGCCTGCGATACCTGACCTTTGAGCAGTACATGGGCTCTCACTCCAGGTTGATTGTGTATTGCGTCGAGCGAGCAGTTTATTTTGAGGTGACGAAGTTTTCCGCTGCAATATCCTTCAACTATCCAGTGCTGCACTACGGTGAGTACTCGGATGGAGAAAAGGCGATAAGCCAATACGTTTTTGTCGGCAATGAAATATGGCGGTCACTGTAGCCAATGCTTTGAAGTGAATGTTATTCACTGTCCTCCCAGTTGCCATTGATCATGCCGTCGAGTGTTTTACTGACGCTGATCTTGAAAACCCCGGCCTTCTCCTCATCGAAGGCCGCTCTCCACGCCGCGTATCCCTGATTGAAATCCGGAATCTCTGCAGTTTCCCCCACACGGTGGGTGATGCTGCGTTCAAGTGCTTTTGCCTGGAAGGGCAGGTGAGGCATGTCGTTGAACTCACTGCCTGTCACCGGGTTGATCATCCGAAAACCGTCCACTCTGATGTGAACGACCTTGCCCAGTTTCGGATAATTTTCGATTTTCAGGATCGTCAGTGTCGATCCATCCTCGCCCGGCCGGTTTTTGTAGGCCCAGATATCGCCCACCTTCAAGTCTTTCGATGCACTGAATGCCGCCATGGACCAGAGCACGCCGCATAACAGCAGAGCCTTTGAAGCAATCTTCATTTTTCTTCCTTGAGTGGGTGTATGGCTGCAATGGCCCGGCATTTTAGAGCGTCGCCGTAGAAAAACTTGTCACACTTGTAAATCCCACAATATGGGAGTGATATTTATATATTGAGATTTTTATGCGTCCGGGTTTATAGTCCAGCTCACTCACTGCCAATAAACAAAACAGGTGAAGCGATGCTGGCGCAATTGATCGCGCTCGATTGGGGGACAACCTCATTACGTGCTTACAAACTCGCCGCGGGTGGCCAGGTGCTCGAACAGCGTTCGCTGTCGTCGGGGATCATGCAGCTGCCCAGGACGCCGCGAATGATCGCGGGTCAGGAATGTACCGACGGTTTTGAACTGGCCTTCGATGAGGCCTGCGGTGACTGGCTCGACGCGCAGCCCGATTTGCCTGTGATTGCTTGCGGCATGGTTGGCAGCGCACAAGGCTGGCGTGAAGCGGCTTACCGCGATACGCCGGCGAACGTCGCCAATCTCGGAACTTCCCTACAAACGGTTCGCAGTCTTCGCGGTGTCGATGTGCACATTGTGCCGGGCGTGATTCAGCGGTCTCGTTTGCCAAACGTGATGCGCGGCGAAGAAACCCAAGTGCTCGGCGTGCTGCAGAATCTACCGGCCGAGGCGGGTGGTGATCTGTTGATCGGCCTGCCGGGCAGTCATTCGAAATGGGTGGAAGTGGCCGACGGCTGCATCGTGCAATTCGATACCTTCATGACCGGCGAAGTCTTCGCCGTGCTCAGCGAACACAGCATTCTGGGGCGCACCCAGCAAAAGGGCGCGTCCTTCGATGGCCATGCCTTTGATCGTGGTGTGCAAGTGGCCCTGTCGGCGGATGGCGAGATCGGGCCGTTGTCGACATTGTTCAGTGCCCGCAGCCTCGGGTTGACTGGCGAACTCAGTGCCACCGCCCAACCGGATTACTTGTCCGGCTTGTTGATTGGTCATGAGCTGTCTGCGTTGGCGAGTGTTCAGCGACGCCGACGCAACAGCGTTCATCTGCCTTCGATCATCCTCATTGGTAACACCCAACTCTGTGCCCGCTACAGCCGGGCGCTCGACGCCTGTGGTTTTGCCCGGGTGACCCTGGCCGAACAGGCCACCGAACGCGGCTTGTGGCAGTTGGCGGTCGCCGCCGGACTGATCACACCACACTCATCCCGTTAAACCTGACTGGAGGTCTGACATGCTCAAGCAAGCATTGGCGCAAAACGGTCTGATCGCGATTTTGCGTGGCCTGCGCCCGCAAGAAGCGGCGGCCATCGGCGAAGTCCTTTACGCCGCCGGATTTCGCGTCATCGAAGTGCCGCTCAATTCCCCTGAGCCGTACGAAAGCATCCGCATCCTGCGCAGTACCTTGCCCGCCGATTGCCTGATCGGTGCCGGCACGGTGTTGACGCCGGAGCAGGTCGAGCAAGTGAAAGCGGCGGGCGGTCAGGTGATCGTCATGCCTCACAGCGATGCCAAGGTGTTGCGCGCAGCGAAAGCGGCGGGGTTGTTCCTGTCGCCGGGTGTGGCCACGCCGACTGAGGCCTTCGCCGCACTGGCCGAAGGGGCGGACGTGCTGAAGATGTTCCCGGCCGAGCAGATGGGCCCGGCAGTCGTCAAAGCCTGGCTCGCGGTGCTGCCTGCGGGAACGATTCTGGCGCCGGTCGGCGGTATTACACCGGACAACATGCAGGTGTTTATCGACGCTGGCGTCAAAGGCTTCGGACTGGGTTCCGGGTTGTTCAAACCGGGCATGACGCCAGAGGATGTGGCGGTGAACGCCAAGGCCTACGTGGCTGCCTGGAAAGCCCTTCGCTAAGACTTTTTGGCGCTGCGAGCGCTGCATCTATAAGAGAGACAAAAAGATGAAAATCACCAAACTGACCACCTTCATCGTTCCGCCACGCTGGTGCTTCCTCAAGGTTGAAACCGACGAGGGCGTGACCGGCTGGGGCGAACCCGTAGTCGAAGGCCGCGCTCACACTGTCGCCGCCGCCGTTGAAGAATTGTCCGACTACCTGATCGGCAAAGACCCACGCAATATCGAAGACATCTGGACCGTGCTTTACCGCGGCGGCTTCTACCGGGGCGGCGCGATCCACATGAGCGCGCTGGCCGGTATCGACCAGGCGTTGTGGGACATCAAGGGCAAGGCCCTGGGTGTGTCGGTCAGCGATCTGCTGGGCGGCCAGGTACGGGACAAGATTCGTGTGTATTCGTGGATCGGCGGCGATCGGCCGGCGGACACTGCTCGCGCTGCAAAAGAAGCCGTCGAGCGTGGTTTCACTGCGGTGAAAATGAACGGCACCGAAGAGCTGCAATTCCTCGATTCCTTCGAGAAAGTCGACCTGGCCCTGGCCAACGTCGCCGCCGTGCGCGATGCGGTGGGCCCAAACGTCGGCATCGGCGTGGACTTCCATGGCCGGGTGCACAAGCCTATGGCCAAGGTGCTGATGAAGGAACTCGACCCGTACAAACTGATGTTCATCGAAGAGCCAGTGCTCAGCGAAAACTACGAAGCGCTGAAAGAATTGGCGCCGCTGACCAGCACCCCGATTGCCCTCGGTGAGCGGCTGTTCTCGCGCTGGGATTTCAAGCGTGTGCTCAGCGAAGGTTACGTCGACATCATCCAGCCGGACGCGTCTCACGCCGGCGGTATCACCGAAACCCGCAAGATCGCCAACATGGCCGAAGCCTACGACGTGGCGCTGGCGCTGCACTGCCCGTTGGGCCCGATTGCACTGGCGGCGTGTTTGCAGCTGGATGCGGTTTGCTACAACGCGTTCATCCAGGAACAGAGCCTGGGCATTCATTACAACGAGAGCAATGACCTGCTGGATTACGTCAAGGATCCGCGGGTGTTCGACTACGACAAAGGCTTTGTGAAAATCCCGAATGGCCCGGGCCTGGGGATCGAGATCAACGAGGAGTATGTGATCGAACGCGCGGCCGTCGGCCACCGCTGGCGTAACCCGATCTGGCGCCATGCCGATGGCAGTTTTGCTGAGTGGTGAGTTCCTCCTGACCCACCGCAAATCCCTGTGGGAGCCAGCCTGCTGGCGATTTGGCCGGCACACCCAGCATTTAGGGTGACGGACACACCGCTATCGCCAGCAGGCTGGCTCCCACAGTTTGATCTCCATGGTTAGTGAGATCTGCGTTTCACATCGACCTCAATAAACATAAGAAGAGGCATTCCCCATGCAACCGCAAACCCTCACCGGGCAGGCGTCGTTGGTGACGCCCAGTCGCAAGCGTTTTTTCATCATGGTCCTGCTGTTTATCACCGTGGTGATCAACTACCTGGACCGTAGCAACCTGTCCATCGCCGCCCCGGCACTCACCAGCGAACTGGGCATCGACCCGATCCACGTCGGGCTGATTTTCTCGGCATTCGGCTGGACCTACGCTGCCATGCAAATCCCCGGCGGCTGGCTGGTGGATCGGGTTCCGCCGCGGATTCTTTATAGCGTCGCGCTGCTCCTGTGGTCGATCGCCACCGTCATGCTCGGCTTCGCCGCCAGCTTCATCGCACTGTTCGTGTTGCGCATGGCAGTCGGTGCACTGGAAGCGCCGGCATACCCGATCAACAGCCGTGTGGTCACCACTTGGTTCCCCGAGCGTGAACGCGCCACGGCCATTGGTTTCTATACCTCCGGGCAGTTCGTCGGTCTGGCGTTCCTGACGCCGGTATTGGCCTGGCTGCAGCATCAATATGGCTGGCACATGGTGTTTGTCAGCACCGGTGCGGTGGGCATTCTCTGGGCGGTCATCTGGTACGCGGTGTATCGCGAGCCACGGGATTTCAAAGGCGCCAATGACGCCGAAATCGAACTGATCCGCGAAGGTGGCGGGCTGGTGGATATCCAGGCTGAACAAGCCAAAGTCAAAGCCAAATTCAGCTGGATCGACCTCGGCATCGTTCTGACCAAACGTAAGTTATGGGGTATCTACCTCGGCCAGTTCTGCCTCAACTCGACGTTGTGGTTTTTTCTGACGTGGTTCCCGACCTACCTGGTGAAATATCGCGGCATGGACTTCATCAAGTCCGGCCTGTTGGCGTCGCTGCCGTTTCTCGCCGCTTTCGTCGGTGTGCTCTGTTCGGGGTTCTTCTCCGACTGGCTGATCCGCCGCGGCTACACCGTGGGTTTCGCCCGCAAGTTGCCGATCATTGGCGGCCTGCTGATTTCCACTTCGATCATCGGCGCCAACTTCGTTGAGTCGACACCACTGGTGATTGCCTTCCTCGCGTTGGCGTTCTTCGGCAACGGGCTGGCTTCGATCACCTGGTCGCTGGTGTCAACGTTGGCCCCGGCGCGATTGCTCGGGTTGACCGGTGGGGTGTTCAACTTCATCGGCAACCTGTCGGCGATTACCACGCCGATCGTCATCGGTTTCCTTGCTACCGGTGATTCGTTCGCTCCCGCGATCACCTATATCTCGGTTCTGGCGTTGATTGGTGCGCTTTCCTACATCTTGCTGGTCGGCAAAGTCGAGCGTATCAAGTTGTAGTTGCGGCATTCGGGCGACCATAATGCCGCCCGTTCACTCGCTCAACGGTAAAGGCTGGATATGCAGGAAGACGCCCCAAAAATCGCCAAGGACGCCGCACCGACCGGCACCCAGACACTGCTTCGTGGATTGGGTGTGGTTCAGGCCGTGGCCAGTGGCGCCCGCGATCTCAAGGAGATCGCCCGGCTGATCGGCACCACGCGCAGCACCACCCATCGTCTGGCCAGTTGCCTGGTGGACGAGCGTTACCTGCGTGTGGTGCCGCAAGTCGGTTATCTGTTGGGGCCGAAGTTAATCGAGCTGGGCTTTCAGGCGCGTGAAGAATTGCCCCTGGTCACATTGGCCGGGCCGTATCTGGATGAGTTGTCGGCGTTGACGGGTGACACCATTCACCTTGCGATTCGTGAAGGCGACGAAGTGCTGTACCTGCACAAGAATCCGGGACGCAATGGCCCGGAAATGCGTTCGCGGGTTGGCCATCGCATGCCGTTGGCGCGCACCGGGATCGGCAAGGCGTTGATGCTCGATGACACGCAGGAAGAATGGCAGCGGCTGTACGAAGTCAGCTTGCCGGCGGGTGGGAAGAATCAGTTCTGGCCGCAGCACCCGGAGCAGTCCTGGGAGCAGTTTCAGCAGCGCATGGTCGAGTACGTGGCGGGCGGTTATGCGTTCGATCTGGAAGATAACGAACCGTCGATACGCTGTGTGGCGGCGCCAATCCGCGATGCCAGCAAACGCATCGTCGCCGGCATCAGCATCGCCAGCACCGTGCCGTACATGCCGCTGGAGAAAATGGCCGAGCTGATTCCCCTGATCAAAGGAGTCACAGCCCGGCTGTCGGCAGAACTCGGTGCGAAGGTTTAGACCTTCAGCGTTGCCATGTCGATGACGAAACGGTACTTCACGTCACCGGCAATCATGCGGGCGTAAGCCTCGTTGATCTGGCGGATGTCGAGCATTTCAATGTCGCAGGTAATGTTGTGCTCGGCGCAGAAATCCAGCACTTCCTGGGTTTCGGCGATGCCGCCGATCAGCGAGCCAGCCAATACGCGACGGCTCATCACCAGTTTGCCGGCGTGGACCGGTGGATCGACCGGTTCGATCAAGCCCACCAGAATGTGCACGCCGTCGAAACGTAGCGTATCGAGGTAGGGATTGAGGTCGTGCTGCACCGGAATGGTGTCCAGCAGGAAGTCGAAATGTCCTGCCGCGGCCCTCATCTGTTCGGCATCGGTCGACACGATCACGTGGTCCGCACCTTGGCGACAACCTTCTTCAGCCTTGCTCGCCGAGCGGGTGAATAATGTGACTTCAGCGCCCATCGCCTTGGCGAACTTGATGCCCATGTGGCCGAGGCCGCCCATGCCGAGAATCCCGACCTTGTCGCCCGCCTTCACGCCGTAGTGCTTGAGCGGCGAGTAGGTGGTGATGCCAGCACACAGGATCGGCGCAGCGCTGGCCAGGTCGAGTTTCTCGGGAATGCGCACAACGAAATGTTCGCTGACCACGATGCTGTCGGAATAGCCGCCCATGGTGTTGCTGCCATCAACCCGGTCCGGGGTGGCGTAGGTCATGGTCGGACCTTCGAGGCAGTATTGCTCGAGGTTCGATTGGCAGGCTTCGCAGCTGCGGCACGAATCGACCATGCAGCCGACGCCGACCAGATCGCCGACTTTATGTTGGGTGACGTTCGCACCGACGGCGGTAACTTTGCCTACGATCTCGTGACCGGGCATCAGTGGGTAAACGGCAATGCCCCACTCGTTGCGTGCCTGATGGATGTCGGAATGGCAGACGCCGCAGTAGAGAATATCGATCGCAACGTCGTCAGCACGTGGGCTACGGCGTTCGAATTTTACGGGGGCGAGGGGAGTGGTGGCCGACTGGGCCGCATAACCGATGGCGGTGTACATGAGGAACCTCGCAAAAGCTGTGACGGGTGAGGTGGCGCATTCTGGGCGCCGCACCGGCCACCGGCCATGGCGATTCCTCCGGGTGTCATGCCTAATCCTCCGGCATGTGCCTCGGATGGGTCGCATTGGCCATCAGACCTGCGATGATGTTTTCATCCCTATTTCTGCGACTTTTTTGTGAAGAGCCCTCATGTTGTTGACCCGTCATCTCGATGCCAATGCCACGCTGGTTTCGCTGATTCAGCCTTTGACTAATCGCGATGGTTTCGCGCCCACGGCGTTGCCGGGTGTGCAGGTTTTGCGGGCCAGTTGTGATGTGGCTCGCGGCCCGCAGATTTACGAGCCGAGTCTGGTCATCATCGCCCAGGGCAGTAAGTTGGCGTATCTGGGGCCGCGTACGCTGGAGTACGGCGCCGGGCATTATTTGATTCAGGCATTGCCGGTGCCGTTCGAATGCGAGACGTTTTCAGCACCCGATGGCCCGATGCTGGGCGTTTCCATCGCCATTGACCGGGTGTTGCTCGGTGAGTTGGTCTTGGCCATGGGGCTGGCGCCGGGGCGAAGTATTGCGGCGCAAACGCCAGAGTCCATGACCTTGGCGGTGCTCGACGATGCGATGCGTGGTTGTGTTGAACGGCTGCTGCGTTGCCTGCACGATCCGCTGGAATGCCAGATCATGGGGCCGGCACGGTTGAGGGAATTGTTGTTCGTTGCTTTGCGTGGTCCGCAAGCTGATGTGTTGCGTGCGTTGGTGGAACAGCAGGGGCAGTTCGCCCGGATCGCGGCGTCGCTCAGCCATCTGCATGCGCATTACACCGAGCCGCTGAACGTCGAAACCCTGGCCAGTTGCGCGAACATGAGTGCGTCGACCTTTCACGAGCATTTCAAACGCAGCACCTTGTTGTCGCCGGTGCAGTATTTGAAGCGTTTGCGTTTGCTCAGAGCCCAGCAGTTATTGCTGGGCGAGGGATTGGGCGTGGCGCAGGTGGCGCATCGGGTCGGGTATCAAAGTACGTCGCAGTTCAGTCGCGAGTACAAGCGCTACTTCGAGCGTAATCCCGGGGATGAACGCGCGGCCTGACAGGAATCGCGGGCAACAAAAAGGCCCCCGTTCGGGAGCCTTGATGTTCAAGCCTTCGACTTACATGTTCGGGTAAGTCGGGCCGCCAGAGCCTTCCGGCGCCACCCAGGTGATGTTCTGTGCAGGGTCCTTGATGTCGCAGGTCTTGCAGTGAACGCAGTTCTGGGCGTTGATCTGGAAGCGCTTCTCGCCGTCTTCCATGGTCACCACTTCGTACACGCCGGCCGGGCAGTAACGCTGGGCAGGCTCATCGTACAGCGGCAGGTTCTTGGCGATCGGGATGCTCGGATCGGTCAGTTTCAGGTGGCACGGCTGCTCTTCTTCATGGTTGGTACCCGAGATGAACACCGAGCTGAGCTTGTCGAAGCTGATCTTGCCGTCCGGTTTCGGGTAGTCGATCTTCTTGCAGTCGGCCGCAAGCTTGAGGCATGCGTAATCCGGCTTGGTGTCGTGCAGGGTGAACGGCAGTTTACCGCCGAAGACGTTCTGATCGAGCCAGTTGAAACCGCCGCCCACGATGGCGCCGAACTTGTGGATCGCCGGGCCGAAGTTGCGGCTGGCGAACAGTTCGTCGTAGAGCCAGCTCTTCTTGAACGCATCGACGTAAGTGGTCAGCTCTTCGGTGCCGTCCTTTTCAGCGAACAGCGCCTCGGCCACGGATTCAGCAGCGAGCATGCCGGACTTCATCGCGGTGTGGCTGCCTTTGATCTTGGCGAAGTTCAGGGTGCCGAGGTCGCAACCGATCAGTGCGCCGCCCTTGAAGACCATTTTCGGCAGCGAGTTCAAGCCGCCTTTGCTGATGGCGCGAGCGCCGTAGCTGATGCGCTTGCCGCCTTCCAGGTACTGCTTGAGCACCGGGTGATGCTTGAGGCGCTGGAACTCGTCGAACGGCGACAGATAAGTGTTGCTGTAGGACAGGTCGACGATCAGACCGACTACGACCTGGTTGTTTTCCAGGTGATAGAGGAACGAGCCACCGGTGTTCTCGGTGCCCATGATGTCCAGCGGCCAGCCGGCGGTGTGGACCACCAGGCCTGGTTGATGCTTGGCCGGGTCGATTTCCCAGATTTCTTTCAGGCCGATGCCGTAGTGCTGGGCGTCGGCATCGCTGTCGAGGTTGAAGCGCTTGATCAGTTGCTTGCCGATGTGACCACGGCAACCTTCGGCGAACAGCGTGTACTTGCCACGCAGTTCCATGCCCGGGGTGTACAGGCCTTCTTTCGGTTGACCTTCGCGGTCAACGCCCAGATCGCCAGTGATGATCCCGCGAACCACGCCGTTCTCGTCGAACAGCGCTTCCTGAGCGGCGAAGCCTGGGTAGATTTCCACGCCCAGGTTCTCGGCCTGCTGGGCGAGCCAGCGGCACAGGTTACCCAGGGAGATGATGTAGTTGCCTTCGTTGTGCATGGTCTTGGGCACAAAGAGGTCAGGAATCTTCTGCGCGCTGTCGGCGTTCTTGAGAACGAAGATGTCATCGCGGGTGACTGGCGTGTTCAGCGGGGCGCCGAGTTCTTTCCAGTCCGGGAACAATTCGTTCAGGGCGCGTGGTTCGAACACGGCGCCGGACAGGATGTGAGCACCGACTTCGGAGCCTTTTTCGACCACGCAGACGCTGATTTCCTTACCGGCTTCGGCGGCCTTCTGCTTCAATCGGCAGGCGGCAGAAAGACCAGCGGGGCCGGCACCGACGATGACCACGTCGAATTCCATGTATTCGCGTTCCACAGGTTATCTCCTACTCAAGGCTCAACAGTTTTTTTTCTAATTGGAGGTTTGGTGTCGCATCCATGAATTCCTGCGCAATGCAGGAAGAGGACAATCGATGAGCCACCTTTCTCTCTAAGGTGGCGCATTATATCTACACCACTCCTAGCGTCCAATACAAACGTTTGTTTGAATCGGCTCAAAGCCAGAGAAATCAAAGTCACGCGGCTTATGACTGGCCATTTTGCCGTATTGACCGGAATAGGCGTTCCGGTCAAGATACGGTCGGTTTTGCGCTCGCCGTAGGCTGACTGTTGGTTTCAAGAGCACCTCTAAAGACAGGGCGATGGCAGTACAAGGTGATGCGTAGCGCAGGTTCTGGCGCGCAGTTTACACGCCGCGATAATGAATGACTCGTCAGTCACCACTGACGAACGGTCATCTTCATCGTGAGCGCTTGTCACTTGACACCTTTGCCAGCGTTTTTAGAGGTGCCCTTGCGCCGATGAGCATCAAACCGCCAGGTTCGCCTAGGCGACTTTCTTTTCACCGGAGAGTAACGAGGAATCCATGAAGGTTCTTGTAGCTGTCAAACGCGTTGTGGATTACAACGTCAAGGTTCGCGTCAAGGCGGACAATTCCGGCGTCGACCTCGCCAACGTCAAGATGTCGATGAACCCGTTCTGCGAAATCGCAGTGGAAGAAGCCGTACGCCTGAAAGAGAAAGGTGTTGCGACTGAAATCGTCGTCGTCTCCATCGGCCCGTCCACCGCTCAAGAGCAACTGCGCACCGCGCTGGCTCTGGGTGCCGACCGCGCCATCCTCGTCGAATCCGCTGAAGACCTGACTTCGCTGGCCGTTGCCAAGCTGCTCAAGGCTGTTGTCGACAAGGAACAGCCTCAGCTGGTGATCCTTGGCAAACAAGCCATCGACAGCGACAACAACCAGACTGGCCAGATGCTTGCGGCATTGAGTGGCTACGGTCAGGGCACCTTCGCGTCCAAAGTCGAAATCAGCGGCGACACCGTTGCCGTGACTCGTGAAGTCGACGGCGGCGCGCAGACAGTTTCCCTGAAACTGCCGGCCATCGTCACCACCGACCTGCGTTTGAACGAGCCGCGCTATGCGTCCCTGCCAAACATCATGAAAGCCAAGAAGAAGCCTCTCGAAGTGCTGACTCCGGACGCTTTGGGCGTTTCCACCGCCTCCACCAACAAGACCGTGAAAGTCGAAGCGCCGGCTGCACGCAGCGCGGGTATCAAGGTCAAGTCGGTGGCTGAACTGGTCGAGAAACTGAAAAACGAAGCGAAGGTAATCTAAATGACTATCTTGGTTATTGCTGAACACGACAACAAAGTGCTGGCCCCGGCCACGCTGAACACCGTGGCTGCCGCCGTTAAAATCGGTGGTGACATCCACGTTCTGGTAGCAGGTCAGGGCGCTGGCGCCGTGGCTGAAGCTGCTGCGAAAATCGCTGGCGTGGCTAAAGTGCTGGTGGCCGATAACGCCGCCTACACTCACCAACTGCCGGAAAACGTTGCTCCTCTGGTTGCCGAGTTGGGCAAGGGCTACAGCCACATCCTGGCTGCCGCCACTTCCAACGGTAAAAACATCCTGCCGCGCGTTGCCGCTCAGCTGGACGTTGACCAGATCTCCGAGATCATCTCGGTCGAAAGCGCTGACACCTTCAAGCGCCCGATCTACGCCGGTAACGCCATCGCAACCGTTCAATCGAACGCTGCGGTCAAAGTCATCACCGTTCGCGCCACCGGGTTCGACCCGGTTTCTGCTGAAGGTGGTTCGGCGGCTGTTGAAGCCGTTGCAGCTGCTCACGATGCTGGTATTTCCAGCTTCGTCGGCGAAGAACTGGCCAAGTCCGATCGTCCGGAACTGACCGCTGCCAAGATCGTCGTTTCCGGCGGTCGCGGCATGCAGAACGGCGACAACTTCAAACACCTGTACGCCCTGGCCGACAAGCTGGGCGCTGCCGTCGGCGCTTCCCGCGCTGCGGTCGACGCAGGTTTCGTACCCAACGACATGCAGGTCGGTCAAACCGGCAAGATCGTTGCTCCACAGCTGTACATCGCCGTCGGTATCTCCGGCGCGATCCAGCACCTGGCCGGCATGAAAGACTCCAAAGTGATCGTCGCGATCAACAAGGACGAAGAAGCGCCGATCTTCCAGGTGGCCGATTACGGCCTGGTGGCGGACCTGTTCGAAGCCATCCCTGAGTTCGAGAAGCTGGTCTAATCCAGCGGCCTGACTTATAAAGAGCCCGACCTTTTGGTCGGGCTTTTTTTTGTTCCGGATTTGAGTGGGAGAGTGTCGCCATGGATCTGCGCCGCGTTTACGGCTGGTCATTGCTAATGGGGCTGACGGTGTTGCCGGCGCTGTCCGTCGCCGCGGGCAAGTGCGAACGCCTGGTGGTGACCGGCAGCCCGGATGCGCCGCCGTACCTGTGGCAAGACCCGCAAAACCCCAAGCACCTGATCGGCGCCAGTGCAGATTTGTTGCAGCAAGTGGCGGGGGAGCTGGGGATCAAGGTCGAACTGCTTTACGCCGGCAAACGCTCCCAGGCCCTGGACGAAGTGCGCAGCGGGCGAATGGACATGCTGGCGGATGCGTCATTAACGGTCAGTGAGCTGGACACTCTGGATTACATTCATCCGCCGTTACTGGAAAACGATTACCTGGTCTGGGCCCGCAAAGACTCGACGCTGGTCTACAACGAAGCGCAGGACCTTCACGGTCATCCCGGCGCATTGTCGGAAAAGTCTCGTATGACCCCGGCATTTGGCACGTTCGCCGAGCAGCATTTGACCCTCGCACGTACGCCTAACCTGACCCAGGCCTTTCAGAAATTGCTGCTGGGCGAGGTGGAATTTGTCCTTGCCGGACGCTACTCGGGCATGGCGGCTGCGCAGACACTTAATCTGGCCAATGACCTGATCGCCCGTGCACAACCGATCGACAAACCCGGCCTGTTCCTCGCGGTTTCCCACAACTCCGCCTGCAACGATCCGTGGTTGCGCGGACAGCTGGCCAAAAAGATGACAGAATTGCCCGCGTCCGGACTGACGGAAGCCGTGCTGCAACGCAATATCGAGCGCTGGAAGACGCAGCTCTCACAACCGCAGCAACAACCTGTCAGTACCCCAAAACAGTAGGGATTTTTAGTGAGTATTCGACCTCTTTTTGCTGCCCTGGCCGTTCTGGCTCTGGCGGGTTGTGCAGCCGATCCTGCGCCGAATGAACA
This sequence comes from Pseudomonas sp. LBUM1666, assembly GCF_059695775.1. Taxonomy (NCBI): domain Bacteria; kingdom Pseudomonadati; phylum Pseudomonadota; class Gammaproteobacteria; order Pseudomonadales; family Pseudomonadaceae; genus Pseudomonas; species Pseudomonas sp. LBUM1666. Next base: position 1,663,780 of record NZ_CP166789.1, read on the forward strand.
ATTGCGCCTGACCGAACAGGCACTCGAACAGGCCAGAGCCGTTGGCGCCACCGCCGCCGACGTGCCGGAAATGAAACTGGCCGAAGACAAGTTCAACCGTTCCAAGGGCAGCATGAACGACCAATCCTTCAAGAACGCGCGCATGCGGGCCGAGCAGGCTGAGCTGGACGCGCGTCTGGCCGAAGCCCGGGTTCTGACCCTCAAGAGCGAGGAGCAGTTGAACGTGCTCAATACCCGCATCACTCGCCTGCGCAAGCAACTGGGAGATGCCCAATGAGCCTCAAGACCAAAGCCCTGGGCGGTTTGATCCTGGCAGGCTGCGCCAGCCTCTATGGTTGTGCCGGTCAGCACAGCGACGCCGCGTTGCAGCAGGCCAGTACTGACTTCCAGAAGGTCAAGGAAGATTCCAACGTGCTGCGAATCGCGCCCAAGGACGTGATTCGCGCCGGTGAGTCGCTGGCCCGTGCCGATCGTTTGTCCAGTTACTGGGGGAGCGGATCGGACGTGCTGCATTACGCTTACCTGAGTGAGCGCTATAGCGAAATCGCGCGCGAACACACCAATCAGGTGCTCAACGAAGAACGTGCGGCGAAGCTCGAACTGGAGCGTCAGCGCCTGCAGCTGGCCCTGCGCGAATCCAAACTGCTCAGCGTGCAGCAGCAGGGCAAGTGGCTCGAAGAACAGATTGTCGCGTTGGCGACCACCCAGACCGACCGCGGCCTGGTGATGACCTTGGGCGACGTGCTGTTCGACACGGGCGAAGCGGAGTTGAAAAACTCGGCGAACCGCGTGGTGTTGAAGATCGTGCAGTTTCTGCAGCTCAACCCCAAGCGCGTGGTGCGCATCGAAGGCTACGCCGACAGTACCGGCGGCAAGCAGGAAAACCTCAAGCTGTCCCGTGACCGTGCGCAATCGGTGGCGGACGTGCTGATGGATTTGGGCATCGACGATAAACGTATTCAGGTCGAAGGCTACGGTGATGAATATCCGGTCGACGTGAACGCCTCCCAACGGGGTCGTGCGCAGAACCGTCGGGTGGAAATTGTGTTCTCTGACGAAAAAGGCCAGCTCGGCGCAGCCCGCTAAGGGCAGCGTCACTGGAAAACCCGGCCTGCCCGTCAGCGCCGGGTTTTTTTACGCCTGCTAATCAACTCGCGAAACAGTACAGTTTTTGCTGACACTGCACTGTACGGTCGACTATTGTGGCAACTGTCCCAGTACACTTCTAAACTGTTCCGGTATTGTTTCACACAAGAATAAAATGCCCGTGAAATCGAGTGCTGCGTCATGACCAATCTCTTGCTCTACCAACGTATTGCTCAACAACTGGCCGAAGACATCCGCCGTGGCGTCTACCAACCGGGGGAGCGCGTGCCTTCGGTGCGCAAGATGAGCTCGCAGCTCAACGTCAGCCATGCGACGGTGTTACAGGCTTACGCCAACCTCGAGGATCAGGGGCTGATCCGCGCCCGGCCGCAGTCCGGTTACTACGTACACCAGACCCCGGCCCTGACCGCGCCGACACCGGACATCGCCCGGGTCGAGCGTCCAGGTCTGGTCACTCGCAGCAGCATCATCCAACAAGTCCTGGTCGAATCCCGCCGCGAGGGTGTGTTTCCCTTGGGCGCGGCCGTGCCGAGCGTTGATTATCTACCGGTGCGGGCGCTGCATCAGCAACTGGCCAAAGTCACCCGTTTCCATAGCCCGCGGGCGTTCAGCTACATGTTCAGCCCGGGTTTCGAACCGTTGCGCCGACAAGTGGCGATCCGCATGCGCGATGCCGGCGTGGTGGTCGATCCTTCGGAAGTGGTCATTACCCACGGCTGCGTTGATGCCTTGCAAATGTCCCTGCGAGTGCTGACCCGCCCGGGCGACCTGATCGCCGCCGAGTCGCCGACCTACTACGGTTTGCTGCAACTGGCTGACCTGCTGGGCCTCAAGGTCATCGAGATCCCGAGCGATCCGGCCACCGGTATGAGCCTCGAAGCTTTGCAGCTGGCGGCCAATCAGTGGTCGATCAAGGCATTGGTGCTGACCACTCGTCTGAGCAATCCATTGGGCGGCACGATGCCCGAAGAACGGCAGAAGCAACTGCTGCGCCTGGCCTCGGATTTCGATATCCAGATTGTCGAAGACGATATCTACGGCGAACTGATGTTCGAGCAGGGGCGCACCAAATCACTTAAAGCCTACGATCGGCTGGATCGGGTGATCTATTGCTCAAGCTTCTCCAAAACCCTGTCGCCTGGCGTGCGGATCGGCTGGATGATTGCCGGCAAGTACCAGCAGGAAATCCAGCGTTTGCAGACCTTCAGCACCCATTCGGCCTGCAGCGTCACGCAGATGGGCATTGCGGCGTACCTGGAGAACGGTGGTTATGACCGGCATTTGCGCTACATCCGTCAGGAGTACCGCAAGAACCTCAGCGCTTTCCAGCTGGCGGTGCAGCAATACTTCCCGGAAGGCACGCAGATGACCCGGCCGACCGGCGGCTTCATTCTGTGGGTCAGCCTGCCGGGGCGGGTTAACACGCAGGAGCTGCACGTTCGTGCGTTGCAGCAGGGCATCAGTATCGCGCCGGGGCTGATTTTCAGTAACACCGAGCAGTTCAACCACTGCATTCGGTTGAACTGCGGCACACCCTGGAACCGTGAAGCCGAGCGTGCATTGATGACCCTGGGCATGCTCGCCACCCAGCTCTGTCAGGAGATGGTCGGCGGCTTTTGAGGGGGCGGGCAGGATATTCCTGCCTGAGCTTGTCATGTCGCGTGCAACAGGCGAGCATATGGCTCCTGCCGTTTGTACTGTTGGGTCCATGAAGCCGATTTTTCCCGCCGTCTGGCTATCGATCTGCCTGCTGATGACCTTCCAGGCCGAAGGCGTATTGGCGGCTTCCGTTCAAGAAAAACCGGCAGCCAGCACCACCGCGAAAAAACCGGCACCGGTCAAGAAAGCCGCGCCGGTCAAAAAGAAAGTGGCCAAGGTTAAAAAGCGACCGCCGATTGCCTCCAAGTCCAAATCCGCCAGTGAGATCGCGAAAACCAAGCTTCCTTCGGCCGACCTGGATTTGAGCCTGCCCCAAGACTTGGCCGAGGAGTTGAAACCGATCGGTACGGTAGCGTTGCCACGGCACGATGCAGTATTGCCGCAAATGTTTGGTGACAAGGCTGGTCCGTTTCAGCTCAACGGGAGGCTGATCAGCAACGAAATGCAGTTGCAACTGCGCAACGAAGAGCGCCATGAAGTCGAAGGCGCAGCCCTGGAATTCGAGTTCAAACGATAATTTCTTCCCGTCCGTGACCCGCTGGCCAGACGCTTTGTCGGAGACTGGTCAGTCACGCTCGTTTAAGCGAAAAAACCCGGGTCCAGACAATTTTAAACAAGCGTTTTAGCGGTTACTCTGTGCCACGTCCTTTAATACATCGTCCGTCGAGGAGCTCGTCGTCATGAAATGCCGTGAAGGCTGTGGCGCCTGTTGCATTGCCCCTTCCATCAGTTCACCGATTCCCGGCATGCCCAATGGCAAGCCCGCCGGAGAACGTTGCGTACAACTCTCTGTCGAAAACCTGTGCAGTATTTTCGGCAATCCCGAACGACCAGCCGTTTGCTCGGCATTCGAAGCCGACATCGACGTCTGCGGAAGCAGCAGTGACGAAGCGATCAAATTGTTGGGTTGGTGGGAGCAAATGACGGCGGCGTGATGTGTTCAACGAACGGATCTTCAACAATAAGGAATAAGACTATGGGTTCGCTGCAACGTACGGCTGTGCTGTGTGGTTTGACTGTTTTGCTGGCTTCCACGGCCGCTCAGGCAGAAGACTGGAAAGTTGCCAAGAACGAAGACGGCATCAAGGTTTCCTTGAGTGAAGTGGCTGGCTCCGATTACAAGGCCTACCAGGGCGTCACCCTGATGAAGACCACCATCGCCAAACTGCGCGCGTTGCAGGAAGACGTGCCAGGCGCTTGCGCCTGGATTCACGACTGCAAAACCCAGAAATTGCTCAAACACGAAGGCGATCAAAGCTGGACCTACACCCAGTTCAATACGCCTTGGCCGGTTACCGCGCGTGATTCGGTGTTGCATGTGACCACTGTCGAAGGGGCTGATGGCAGCCTGACCCGTAAGCTTGAAGGTGTGCCGAAGTACATTCCTGAAGAAAAAGGCTTTGTGCGGGTTACCAAGGTCGACGGTTTCTGGAAGTTCGTGCCCAAGGGCGATCAGATTGAAGTGACTTATCAGGTGCACACTGAGCCGGGCGGTAGCATACCGTCGATGGTGGCCAATAAGTTTGTGGTTGATGCGCCGTTCAATACCCTGAAAGCCCTGAAAGAACGCGCTGAGAAGTAATCGCTCTTTTTGATAAAACGCCCTGACTTCGTTCGGGGCGTTTTCTATTGGGTAGGGCGGGTTATTTGATCGGGGGCATATCCGTTTTTTCGGTCATGGCGACTGGCGGTTTCGCTCTTACAGCGAGTCACTTTGGAAAAGAACCGGAATGCCGGCCCAGCCCAAAGTAACCAAAGGGTTCTTGCCCCATTCGTTCGGTGCCTCGCCCAGGCTCGGCATGCCCTCGCTCCGGTCCTGCTCCGTGGGCCCGCCGCCATCGGCCATCCATGGCCGGGGGCGGCTAACCCGGCATCCATGCCGGGTTGCCCACTGCGCAGAACCTCCACTCGGCCTCTCGAGGGGGCGGTGCATCAAGATCAAAAGCTGCAGGCGAGCTAACGCTCGGCCTGTTGAGTGGTGAGGGGCGTGCGTACACCGCCTCCCCCTGTAGGAGCTGTCGAGTGAAACGAGGCTGCGATCTCTTGCTGTGGCTGTGGCTGTGGCTGTGGCTGTGGTTTTTGATTTTGATCTACTGCCCCTTTCCCAGAGGCCGAACGCAGGTATTGCGCAGGGGGCACCGCGGCAAGGATGCCGCGGTAGCCGCCCCCGGCCATGGATGGCCGATGGCGGCGGGCCCCCGGAGCAATGCCGGAGTGAGGGCATGCCGAGCCTAAGCGAGGCACCGAATGGCGGGGCAGGAGCCCTTGGTTACTTGGGGCTTTTCCAAGTGACTCGCTGTAAAAGCGAAACCGCCAGCCGCCGTAACCGCAGAAACGGATATGCCCCCGATCAAAGAGCACTGCCGAAACAAATACGCCCCCGAACTAACCGGCATCAGAAGCAGGGGGACTTTATTTTGTTTCCGAATATACGTTGCACGAAATTTTCACAAAGCCTCCAAGACAATTCGCCCGCGCCAACATGCGGGCAGTAATCAATGGCAATGCCGCGGTTGATCGTGCAACATTTGCGCACCGCGCAAGCCCCGGGGCCGAGTACTGGCCAACAGAGGGCAAGGCGCAGCTGTATTTTTGAAACTTCAACTTCCAATGGGTCCTAAAACGACATGGCAAACCCGGACGCCCTGAGTCAGCAGCGAGCTTCTAGTCGCCTGCTGCAACCGACCGTCAAATCGCATCTGGCCTACACGCTGCTGTGTGCCCTGGTCATGATGGTCATGTTCAGCCTGCTGCGCGTTGCGCTGCTGGTTTACAACCGCGAGATGATCCTCGACACCCCGGCCTCGACCTTTTTCGAAGCGTTCGTCAACGGTCTGCGTTTCGACCTGCGTCTAGTGGTCTATCTCAGCATTCCGTTGGTGCTGGCGCTGTTCAGCGCCCGTGCGATGGCCGCACGCGGGTTCTTCCGTTTCTGGTTGACCATTGCCTCGAGCATCGCGCTGTTCCTCGGCCTGATGGAGATGGACTTCTACCGCGAGTTCCACCAGCGCCTCAACGGCCTGGTCTTCCAGTATGTGAAAGAAGACCCGAAAACCGTGATGAGCATGCTCTGGTACGGTTTCCCGGTGGTTCGTTACCTGCTGGCCTGGGCCGTAGGCACCTTGATCCTGACCCTGGCGTTCAAGGGCGCCGACCGCGCCACCCGTCCACGTGGTCCATTCAGCGGCGGCAGTATCGGCACCCGCCAGATCGCCCCGTGGTATTCGCGCATCGCGGTGTTCGTGATCTGCCTGCTGGTCTGTGTGGTCGCCGCTCGCGGCACCCTGCGTCAGGGCCCGCCAATGCGTTGGGGTGACGTCTACACCACCGATTCGAACTTCGCCAACCAGCTGGGCCTTAACGGCACGTTGTCGCTGGTCGAAGCGGCCAAGAGCCGGATGTCCGAAGATCGCGACAACATCTGGAAAGCCACGCTGCCACAGGCGCAAGCCCAGCAAATCGTGCGTGACATGCTGGTGATGCCGGACGACAAACTGGTGGATGGCGAGACTGCCGCGGTGCGTCGCGATTACATGCCGCCGGCCGACAAGACCCTGCCGATCAAGAACGTCGTCGTGATCCTGATGGAAAGCATGGCCGGTCACTCGGTGGGGGCCTTGGGCGCACCGGGCAACATCACGCCGTACCTCGACAAATTGTCGAAGGAAGGCCTGATGTTCGACCGCTTCTTCTCCAACGGCACCCATACCCACCAGGGTATGTTCGCCACCATGGCGTGCTTCCCGAACCTGCCGGGTTTCGAATACCTGATGCAGACGCCGGAAGGCGGCCACAAGTTGTCCGGCCTGCCGCAATTGCTCAGTGCCCGTGACTATGACGACGTGTACGTCTACAACGGCGACTTCGCCTGGGATAACCAGTCGGGTTTCTTCAGCAACCAGGGCATGACCAACTTCATTGGTCGTAACGACTTCGTGAACCCGGTGTTCTCCGATCCGACCTGGGGTGTGTCCGATCAGGACATGTTCGACCGTGGTCTGGTCGAGCTCAAGGCACGGGAAAACGGCAAGCCGTTCTATGCGTTGCTGCAAACCCTGTCCAACCACACGCCTTACGCCTTGCCGACCCCATTGCCGGTTGAGCGCGTGACCGATCGCGGTAGCCTGAACGAGCATTTGACCGCCATGCGCTATGCGGACTGGGCGCTGGGCCAGTTCTTTGAAAAGGCCCGCAAGGAGCCGTATTTCAAAGAAACCCTGTTTGTAATCGTCGGCGACCACGGTTTTGGTAACGAGCGTCAGATCACTGAAATGGACCTGGGCCGCTTCAACGTGCCGATGCTGATGATCGCACCGGGCATCCAGGAAAAGTTTGGCGAGCGTGACCATACCGTGGGCACGCAGATCGACATCGTGCCGACCATCATGGGTCGTATTGGTGGTGAAGTGCGTCAGCAGTGCTGGGGGCGCGATTTGCTCAACCTGCCTGAAGGCGACACCGGTTTCGGCGTGATCAAGCCGTCGGGTAGCGAGCAGACCACCGCCATCATCACGGCTGATCAGATCCTGGTGCTGCCGAAGGAAAAGGAAATGGCGCCGAAGATGTACCAGTACGAACTGGGCGCGACACCTCACGCCGAGATCGTTCCGGATGCACCGCGTACCGCTGAGCTGAAGCTCAAGCTCGAAGCGTTCCTGCAAACGGCGACAAAGAGCCTGATCGACAACACCGCCGGTGTGGTTGACGGCAAGCCGGACTAAGTCTTGATGTAATAAAAAGAGGCCCTTGAAAAGGGCCTCTTTTTTTTGCCTGTTAAACCTTTATATCTTGCCGAGCAACAGCAGGATCAACAGCACCACCAACACCACGCCGATGATACCCGACGGGCCATAACCCCAACTTCTGGAGTGCGGGAAGACCGGTAAACCACCTACCAGCAGGAGGATCAGAATAACGATAAGAATTGTGCCCATGTCTATTTCCTTGTTGGAAGTGTTCTGGAATTACCTGACCTTTAACTGTCAACCGGGATGCTAAAAAAACCAGGCTGCTTACAAAATCCGACTGTCGCGAATGAAAGAAAATTCCAAGTTTTTTTAATGTTTTTCGAAGAAAGGCTTATTTCGTTTTTAATAAGTCTAGTTGGTTCAGGCGCTGCCACGGTTTGCTCGGGCCATTCAGCAATCTGATGGAGCGTGGGTCGGGCATTGTCCTTCGCTACACTCGACGCATCTTCCCCGGAACAACAAGGCTGTTTGCTATGCAAAATCGCATGATGATCACTGGCGCGGGCTCCGGCCTGGGTCGCGAAATCGCGCTGCGCTGGGCGCGTGAAGGCTGGCAGATGGCCTTGTCGGATGTCAGCGAACCCGGTCTGCAGGAAACCCTGAAATTGGTTCGCGACGCCGGCGGCGACGGTTTTATCCAGCGTTGCGACGTGCGCGATTACAGCCAGCTGACCGCTTTCGCCCAAGCCTGCGACGAGAAACTCGGTGGCATTGATGTCATCGTCAACAACGCCGGCGTTGCCTCGGGCGGGTTCTTCAGTGAACTGTCCCTGGAAGACTGGGACTGGCAGATCGCGATCAACCTGATGGGCGTGGTCAAGGGCTGCAAGGCCTTCCTGCCGCTGCTGGAAAAAAGCAAAGGCAAAATCATCAACATCGCGTCGATGGCCGCCCTGATGCAAGGCCCGGCCATGAGCAACTACAACGTGGCCAAGGCGGGTGTGGTGGCGTTGTCCGAAAGCCTGCTGGTCGAGCTGGCGCAGCAGGAAATCGGCGTGCATGTGGTGTGCCCGTCGTTCTTCCAGACCAACCTGCTGGACTCCTTCCGTGGCCCGACGCCGGCCATGAAAGCCCAGGTCGGCAAGTTGCTGGAAAGCTCGCCGATCAGCGCGGCCGACATTGCCGATTACATCTATCAGCACGTTGCCGCCGGCGAATTCATGATTCTGCCCCACGAACAGGGCCGCATGGCCTGGGCGCTCAAGCAGAAGAGCCCGCAACTGCTCTACGACGAAATGACTGTCATGGCCGACAAAATGCGCGCCAAGGCCAAACAAACCGCAGGTTGAGCTTGCCCTGTGCACAACACCGTCGTTAGGGTGGCCGCCATCGGCCATCCTCGCGAGACGTTTGCATGCTCAATTACCTGTGGTTTTTCCTCGCCGCGCTGTTTGAAATCGCTGGCTGTTTCGCCTTCTGGATGTGGCTGCGCCAGGGTAAAAGCGCCTGGTGGGTCGTGCCGGCTCTGCTCAGTCTGACCTTGTTTGCGCTGCTGCTGACCCGCATCGAAGCGACCTACGCCGGCCGCGCCTACGCCGCTTACGGTGGCATCTACATCATCGCGTCGATCGGCTGGCTGGCGGTGGTCGAGCGTATTCGTCCGCTGGGTTCGGACTGGATCGGTGTGGCGCTGTGTGTGATCGGGGCCAGCGTCATCCTTTTCGGCCCGCGCTTCTCCGCTTCCTGAAGGATCGGTCCTTCATTCAATGGGTTTGTAGGACGTTTCCATAGGATCTGTTCGGATGGCGCTGTAGGGCGGGACTGATTTGCTGACGTCGCATTGAAGCCCCACTCAGTGCAGGGCATCTTCAGGGTTCGATAACCCTGAAGGACGAATGCCATGCTTGTACTCAGTCGCGTTGTGGGCGAGTTGATTTCCATCGGTGACAACATTTCCGTGCGCATTCTTGCCGTCAACGGAGGCAGTGTGCGCTTCGGTGTCGAAGCGCCGCAAAACGTTAACGTGCACCGTTCCGAGGTCTACGACCGCATCCAGGTCAAACTGGCGAAAAACAAAGGACGCTGAGGTCTCAGTCGAACAGGTGCTTGGGCACATCGTGTTTGAGCATCAACTGGCATTGCTCGCTTTCCGGGTCGAAGACAATCAGCGCCTGGCCCTTGGTCAATGCCTGGCGAACCCGCAATACACGGGTTTCCAGCGGCGTGTCATCGCCATTGTCCGTACCGTCACGGGTCACGAAATCCTCGATCAGGCGGGTGAGGGTGTCGACTTCAAGTTGGTCGTGGGGGATCAGCATAGGCACCTCGGCTAAACAATGGCGCGATGCTACGGCGAATGTCCAACGGCGGCTAGCCTGGGAATCTGTGTTGTCTGATCTGGCGTATTCGCGAGCAGGCTCGCTCCCACAGGTGACCGCGTACTCCTGTGGGAGCGAGCCTGCTCGCGATGGCAATCTTTCAATCACCGCCTATCTCAAGCACGACTCAGCTTTCGGAGCGCTGCCCCACCAGACTATCCACCGACGGCACCCGCGTATCGCTTTCCATCTGCGTGTCATGTTCGATCTGATGACTGAACCGGTCCAGCGACCCCTTGGCCGGTTGTGCATCGCTGGCAAACACCGGCGGGCTGAGAATGTAGGCGCCGAGCAATCGACTGAGCGCAGCGAGGCTGTCGATGTGGGTGCGTTCGTAGCCGTGAGTGGCGTCGCAGCCGAAGGCGAGCAGGGCGGTGCGAATGTCATGGCCGGCGGTGACCGCGGAGTGGGCATCGCTGAAGTAGTAGCGGAACAGGTCGCGACGCACCGGCAATTCGTTGTCACTGGCCAGGCGCAGCAGATGCCGCGACAGGTGATAGTCGTAAGGTCCACCGGAATCCTGCATTGCCACACTCACCGCGTGTTCGCTGGAATGCTGACCCGGCGCGACCGGGGCAATGTCGATGCCGACGAATTCGCTCACGTCCCACGGTAACGCCGCCGCGGCGCCACTGCCGGTTTCCTCGGTAATGGTGAACAACGGATGACAGTCGATCATCAGCTCTTCGCCGCTGTCGACGATCGCTTTCAGCGCCGCCAGCAATGCGGCAACGCCGGCCTTGTCATCGAGATGACGGGCGCTGATGTGGCCGCTTTCGGTGAATTCCGGTAAAGGGTCGAAGGCGACAAAGTCACCGACGCTGATGCCCAGCGAGTCGCAATCGGCACGCGTAGCGCAATAGGCGTCCAGGCGCAGCTCGATGTGATCCCAACTGATCGGCATTTCATCCACGGCGGTATTGAACGCATGCCCGGAAGCCATCAGCGGCAGCACGCTGCCACGGATCACGCCGTTGTCGGTAAACAGGCTGACCCGGCTGCCCTCGGCAAAACGGCTGGACCAGCAGCCGACAGGCGCCAAGGTCAGACGGCCGTTGTCCTTGATCGCGCGAACCGCCGCGCCGATGGTGTCGAGGTGAGCGGAGACGGCACGGTCGGGGCTGTTCTTTCTACCCTTGAGGGTCGCGCGGATGGTGCCGCGGCGGGTCATTTCAAAGGGAATGCCCAGTTCTTCAAGCCGTTCGGCGACGTAACGCACGATGGTGTCGGTGAACCCGGTCGGGCTGGGAATGGCGAGCATCTCCAGCAGGACTTTTTGCAGGTAGATCAGATCCGGTTCCGGAATTTTGCTGGTCATGGAAACTCCTGATGAGTTGACGACATCGATGGTTTCGATGAGGAGAAAAAATATTTTTGTCTGCTAGGCCCCCATCGCGAGCAAGCTCGCTCCCACATTTGACCGCATTCCCCTGTGGGAGCGAGCTTGCTCGCGATGGCGATGGAACAGGCAACACATCAATGTCAGGCCGCCGGCTGACTATGCGGAAACAACAAGTCCACAAACCGCTCGGCCGTCGGTTGCGGTTCATGGTTGGCCAGGCCGGCGCGTTCATTGGCTTCGATAAACACATAGTCCGGTTGATCGGCAGCGGGCACCATCAGGTCGAGCCCGACCATTGGAATGTCCAGCGCCCGCGCCGCCCGCACTGCTGCGTCCACCAGGGTCGGATGCAGGATCGCCGTGACATCCTCAAGAATTCCGCCGGTATGAAGATTCGCCGTACGCCGTACGAACAGATGCTCACCGGCCGGCAGAATGCTGCTGTAGTCATAACCCGCTGCGTGCAAGGTGCGCTCGGTCTCATGATCCAGAGGGATTTTGCTTTCACCGCTGGTCGCCGCCTGACGACGCCGGCTCTGGGCTTCAATCAGCGCACCAATGGAATGCTGTCCATCACCGACCACTTCTGCCGGACGACGAATCGCCGCGGCAACCACCTCAAAACCGATCACCACAATTCGCAAATCGAGGCCTTCGTGGAAACTCTCCAGCAGCACGCGGCTGTCGAACTGGCGGGCGGATTCGATGGCTTGCTGGACCTCTTCGATAGTCCGCAGATCCACCGCGACGCCTTGGCCCTGTTCGCCATCCAGCGGTTTGACCACCACCCGTTCGTGCTCGTCGAGAAACGCCAGGTTGTCATCGGCGTTGCCGGCCAGTTGCTGCGACGGCAGGTTCAAACCGGCGGCCTTGAGCACTTTGTGTGTCAGGCTTTTGTCCTGGCACAACGTCATGCTGATGGCGCTTGTCAGATCGCTGAGGGATTCACGGCAACGTACGCGGCGACCGCCATGGACCAAGGTGAACAGGCCGGCATCGGCGTCATCGACTTGTACTTCGATGCCGCGACGGTGCGCTTCCTCGACGATGATCCGTGCATAAGGATTGAATTCGGCTTCGGGACCCGGGCCAAGAAACAACGGCTGATTGATGCAGTTCTTGCGCTTGATCGCGAAGGTCGACAGGTTGCGAAACCCGAGCTTGGCGTAAAGACTTTTCGCCTGCCGGTTATCGTGCAGCACCGACAGGTCCAGGTAACTCAGCCCACGGCTCATGAAGTGCTCGATCAAATGCCGCACCAGCACTTCACCGACACCCGGACGCGAACATTGCGGATCGACCGCCAGGCACCACAGGCTGCTGCCGTTCTCTGGATCGTTGAACGCCTTGTGGTGATTGAGGCCCATGACGCTGCCGATGATCGCGCCGCTGTCCTCATCTTCGGCCAGCCAATACACCGGACCACCCTGATGGCGCGGGGTCAGCAAGTTGGCGTCGATCGGCAACATGCCGCGCAAATGGTACAGCTGATTGATCGCCTGCCAGTCCGCATCGCTCTGGGCCCGGCGGATGCGAAAGCCGCGAAACACCCGGGTGGATTGACGGTAGTCGCTGAACCACAGGCGCAAGGTGTCGGACGGGTCGAGAAACAACTGGGCCGGCTCCAGCCCCAGCACTTGCTGAGGTGCAGCCACGTACAGGGCGATGTCGCGTTCACCGGTGTGCTCGTTGAGCAGCTCTTGGGCCAGGCTCGCCGCATCCGGAAAGGTGTGGCCGATCAGCAACCGGCCCCAACCGCAATGCACGGCGATCGGTGCGGCGCCCAATTCACTGCCGTCTTCGGCCAGGCGTGCCTGCAAGCGTTCGTACGAGGGCGCCTGACCGCGCAACAAGCGTTGGTTGTAGGCCGTGGCGTGGGGTTTCATCGATCAGATTCCTTGTTCACTGAGCCACAGGTTCAGGGCCGCCAATTGCCACAGCTTGGAGCCGCGCAACGGGGTCAACTGGCCTTGTGGATCGGTCAGCAGGCGATCGAGCATCTCTGGCTTGAACAGTCCGCGATCCTGGCTCGGATCGAGCAGCAGTTCACGCACCCAGTTCAGCGTGTCGCCCTGCAAATGCTTCAGGCCGGGGACCGGGAAATAACCTTTCTTGCGATCGATCACTTCACTCGGAATGACCAGTCGCGCAGCTTCTTTCAAGACTTGCTTGCCGCCATCCGGCAGTTTGAATTTGCCCGGCACGCGCGCCGACAACTCCACCAGGCGGTAGTCGAGAAACGGTGTGCGCGCTTCAAGGCCCCAGGCCATGGTCATGTTGTCGACGCGTTTGACCGGGTCGTCCACCAACATGATCGTGCTGTCCAGACGCAGGGCTTTGTCCACCGCGGCATCGGCGCCGGGCTGTGCGAAATGTTCTTTGACGAAGTCACCAGCGGCGTCATTCGCTGTCAGCCATTTCGGCTGCACGGTGGCGGCGTAGTCGTCGTAACTGCGGTCGAAAAACGCATCGCGATAGGCGGCGTAGGGATCGGCGGCACCGTCGACTTGTGGGTACCAGTGATAACCCGCAAACAGCTCGTCGGCACCCTGGCCGCTTTGCACCACTTTGCAATGCTTGGCCACTTCGCGGGACAGCAAATAGAAGGCGATACAGTCATGACTGACCATCGGTTCGCTCATGGCGCGGAACGCTGCGGGCAGTTGCTCGATGATTTCTTTTTCGTCGATGCGCAATTGGTGATGCTGGGTGTTGTAGTGCTTGGCGATCAGGTCCGAATACTGGAACTCGTCACCGCGCTCGCCGCCAGCATCCTGGAAACCGATGGAGAAGGTCGACAGGTTTTCAACACCGACTTCACGCAACAGGCCGACCAGCATGCTCGAATCGACACCGCCCGACAGCAGAACACCGACGTCGACCGCCGCACGTTGACGGATCGCCACCGCGTCACGGGTGCTGTCGAGTACACGGTCACGCCAGTCTTCGAGTGTCAGATTCATCTCATCGGCGTGTGGGCCGTAGGGCAGAGTCCACCAGGTTTTATGTTCGGTGGTGCCGTCTGCTTCGACGCGCATCCAGGTCGCCGGTGGCAGTTTTTCAATGCCGGCCAGCAAGGTGCGCGGCGCTGGGACCACCGCGTGGAAATTCAGATAATGATTGAGTGCCACCGGATCGAGGATCGGGTTGATGTCGCCGCCCTTGAGCAACGCCGGCAGCGTCGAGGCAAAGCGCAGGCGCTGACCGGTGCGCGACAGGTACAGCGGCTTCACGCCGAGACGGTCGCGGGCGATAAACAGGCGTTTGGCGTCGCGCTCCCAAATGGCAAACGCGAACATGCCGTTGAGCTTGGGCAGCAGTGCTTCGCCCCAGGCGTGATAACCCTTGAGCAGCACTTCGGTGTCACCACCGGAATAGAAGGCGTAACCAAGGCTTTCAAGCTCGGTGCGCAGTTCCGGGAAGTTGTAGATCGCGCCGTTGAAGGCCAGGGACAAGCCCAATTGGTTGTCGACCATCGGCTGCGCCGAGCCGTCCGACAGGTCCATGATTTTCAGGCGACGATGGCCCAGGGCAATCGGCCCCTGGCTGTGAAAACCCCATGCGTCAGGGCCGCGAGGGGCCAGGTGATGGGTGATTCGCTCAATGGCTGCAAGGTCTGCAGGTTGATGATCAAAACGTAACTCGCCAGCTAATCCGCACATAAATTCCTTACCGGTTTTTCCGTTGGGGAGGGTCAATCGATACCGCGCCAAAAACGGCGGGTACTCAGAAACTGACCCGGCTGAATCCCTGGAGTTTTAGACCGATAAGTTATAAGGCGTGCCGTCAGACTTTTCCGCGGATCAACTGGCGCACGGCGAAACGGTTGGGATGGCAAGCCTCGGCGACCGTTCTGGGCAGGGGCAGCGGTTCGTTTTCGATCCATGCCGCGAGCAATTCACCCGACAGTGGCGCGGTGATCAGACCGCGAGAGCCGTGCCCGCTGTTGACGTAAAAACCCTCAAGCCAGGGGCAGGGAATGTCCGGTACTTGCCGGGCGTCCTTGCTCAGTACCGCGTAGGCATCGGCGAAGGCCACTTGCTCGGCCAACGGGCCAACGATCGGCAGGTAGTCCGGACTGGTGCAGCGGAACGCGGCGCGTCCTTCAAGCTGTTGCGGGTCCAGTGCCTGAGCATGCAGTCGAGTGGCCAGGTCGGGGGAGATTTCCTCGAGCAAGGCCAGGTTGCCGAGGTGTTCGGCGAGGGTCGGGGTCAGGTCATCGCTCTTGAAGTCGAAGCTGGCACCGAGTGTGTGTTCGCCCAGTCGAGCCGGCGCCACATAGCCTTCGGCGCAGACGACGGTGGCCAGGCTCTGGCTTTCAGGTGTTTGCGCCAGTCGGGTGATCTGGCCACGAATGCGTTTGAGGGGCAGCTCGGCGCTGTGCGGGAAACGCTTGATCTCGGCCGCGCCGGCCAGGATCACCACGGGGGCACTGGCCAGCAAATCATCACCGTCCCAGGCCTGCCACTGATCATCAACCTTGCGCAGTTCCAGTACGTCGCGATGGGGCATCCACTGAATGTTCGTCGAAGACGCCTGCCAATGGCACAACGCTGGCGGATGAACCCAGCCGCCCTCCGGGAAGAATAATCCGCCGTGCTCCAGGGCGATGCCGGCCTGAGTCTGGGCTTGCGGTTGATCGAGCAAGTGCACCAGGTCTGGCGAAAAGGCGGCGGCCAATTGCGCCTGACGCTCGGCTTCCTTGGCGTTGAAGGCCAGTTGCAAGACCCCGCAATCGTCCCAGTCGACGCCCCGTTGCAGATGTTCGAGCAAGCGCCGGGTGTGACCGAAACCACTGACGATCAACTGCGACAACGCGGTGCCATGGGCCGACAGCTTGAGGTACAGCACGCCCTGAGGATTGCCCGAGGCTTCCTGCGCCAATGCGTTGTGACGCTCCAGCAGACTCACTTGCCAACCCCGCGCCGCCAGGCTGGCGGCGCTGGCGCAACCGGCCAGTCCGGCGCCGATCACCAAGGCACGACGCTCGCCGTTCAGTGGCGTCGGACGCGCAAACCATGGTTTGGCCGCGGCGGGCGCCGGGACTTCTTCAGGCCAGCCGAGAAACACGCCCCGCAGGATTTCCCATTTGTGGCCGATGCCTGGCGTGCGCTTCATCTTGAAACCCGCCGCATTCAGCAGGCGACGCACCCAACCGGTGCTGGTGAAGGTGCTGATGGTCGAGCCGGGGGCTGCCAGACGCGCCAGTTCGGCGAACAGTTCGGCGGTCCACATGTCAGGGTTTTTCGCCGGGGCGAAACCGTCGAGAAACCAGGCATCGATCTGCGCGTCCAGTTGCGGCAATTGCTCCAGCGCATCGCCGATCAGCAGGGTCAGGGTCACGCGGCCGTTGTCCAGCACCAGACGCTGGAAGCCTTGGTGGATTGCGACGTATTGCGCCAGCAATTGATCGGCAAACGGTTTGAGCTCCGGCCACAGGGCCAAGGCACGCTGCAGATCGGGCAGGCTCAGCGGGTACTTTTCGACACTGACAAAATGCAGCCGCGCCCCGGCCACCGCGTGCTGCTCGAACAACTGCCAGGCGCAAAGGAAATTCAGCCCGGTGCCGAAACCGGTTTCGCCAATCACCAGTCGACCGCCGGCTGGCAACGCAGCGAAGCGTTCACGCAACGCGTTCTGTTCGAGGAATACGTAGCGGGTTTCGTCCAACCCTGACAGATCGGAAAAATACACATCATCGAACACCCGCGAGCGCGGGAGCCCTTGGTCGTCCCAGTCGAGCTGGGCGTGGGGCAATACAGGTTTCATGGCAGGCTCGGCAACGGCAAGGCGGCCATTCTAGCCGATCGCCGGAGCGGTGCTTGATCCATGGCAAGTGTCAGGTTGGGGGCGTCAGGGACAATCGTCACTTTTGTGAAGAGAGAGCGCTTTCTGTGGCGAGGGGGCTTGTCGGAACGCCGCACCGCCCCGTTGGGGCGCGAAGCGGCCCTGAAGCCAGGCGACTCAGTCTGTCTGGTAAACCGCGTTTGCTGATTTCACGACTGCTGCGCAGCCGAACGGGGCGGTGCGGCGTTCCGACGAGCCCCCTCGCCACAAAAGCCCAAACCACAGGGAATTTTCTCTGCTGACTATCGGCCCAATCCGCTAGTCTTGCTCAATCCTGGAAGGAGCCGTCCCATGTTCGAATCTGCCGAAATCGGTCACGCCATCGACAAAGAAACCTACGACGCCGAAGAACCTGCCCTGCGTGAAGCCTTGCTCGAAGCGCAGTTCGAACTGCACCAGCAGCGCCGCTTTCCGGTGATCATTCTGATCAATGGCATCGAAGGCGCCGGCAAGGGCGAGACGGTCAAGTTGCTTAACGAATGGATGGACCCACGCTTGATCGAGGTCCGCACGTTCGATCAGCAGACCGACGAAGAGCTGGCGCGGCCACCGGCCTGGCGCTACTGGCGGATGCTTCCGGCCAAGGGCCGCATGGGGATTTTCTTCGGCAACTGGTACAGCCAGATGCTGCAAGGCCGGGTTCATGGCTTGTTCAAGGACCCGGTGCTGGATCAGTCAATCAACCAGTCCGAGCGCTTTGAAAAAATGCTCTGCGACGAAGGCGCGCTGATCTTCAAGTTCTGGTTCCATCTCTCCAAGAAGCAAATGAAGGCGCGGCTCAAGGCCCTGGCGGATGACCCGCTGCACAGCTGGCGCATCAGTCCACTGGATTGGCAACAATCGCAAACCTACGACAAATTCGTGAAGTACGGCGAACACGTGTTGCGCCGCACCAGCCGTGACTACGCGCCTTGGCATGTGATCGAAGGGGTGGACCCTCATTACCGCAGCCTGGCGGTGGGCAAGATCCTGCTCGAAGGCCTGCAAAGTGCCCTGAAGCGACACAAGGTCCATCCTTCCAAAGTCAATGCCGCGCCGTTGCCCATTCATGTCGATCAGTTGAACCTGCTCGACAGCCTGGATTTGACCCAGCGCCTGGACAAGGACGATTACGAAGAACAATTGATTACCGAACAGGCACGATTCTCCGGCCTGATGCGCGACAAACGCATGCGTCGGCACGCCTTGGTGGCGGTGTTCGAGGGCAATGATGCGGCAGGCAAGGGCGGGGCGATCCGCCGGGTCGCGGCGGCCCTCGATCCACGCCAGTACAGCATCGTGCCGATTGCCGCGCCCACCGACGAGGAACGGGCACAGCCTTATCTGTGGCGGTTCTGGCGACACATCCCGGCCAAGGGCATGTTCACGGTGTTCGATCGTTCGTGGTACGGGCGGGTGCTGGTGGAGCGCGTCGAAGGCTTCTGCCCGCCGGCGGACTGGTTGCGGGCCTACAGTGAAATCAATGATTTTGAAGAGCTGATCGCCGAGGCTGGGGTGATTGTGGTCAAGTTCTGGCTGGCCATCGACAAGCAGACGCAACTGGAGCGTTTCCAGGCGCGGGAAGAGATTCCCTTCAAGCGTTTCAAGATCACCGAAGATGACTGGCGCAATCGTGATAAATGGGACGCCTACCGCGCGGCGGTCGGAGACATGGTTGATCGCACCAGCACCGAGATATCGCCCTGGACGCTGGTGGAAGCCAATGACAAGCGCTGGGCGCGGGTCAAAGTCCTGCGCACCATCAATCTGGCGCTGGAAGAGGCTTTCGAAAAGTCCGACAAGCACAACAGGAAAGTGAAACAGCACAAGAAGTGAGCGATGGTTGCGCATACGCGGGGTGAATGATTGTCGCGGTCGGTAATGCAGTGGACTTATGCTCGGTCCACTCCCAACCGACAACAACAATGAGGTATGCCATGCGTGAAGTGGTGATCGTCGACAGCGTGCGGACCGGCCTGGCCAAATCCTTTCGCGGCAAGTTCAACCAGACCCGCCCGGACGACATGGCGGCTCACTGCGTCAATGCACTGCTGGCGCGCTCGGGTATCGATCCGGCCAGCGTCGAGGACTGCATCGTCGGTGCCGGTTCCAACGAAGGTGGCCAGGGCTTCAACATCGGTCGCAACATCGCGGTGCTGTCGCGCCTGGGCACCGGCACTGCCGGCATGACCCTCAACCGGTTTTGCTCGTCGGGCCTGCAGGCGATCGCCATCGCCGCCAACCAGATTGCTTCGGGTTGCAGCGACATCATCGTCGCCGGTGGCGTCGAGTCCATCAGCCTGACCATGAAAAGCATCAACACCGACAACCTGATCAATCCGCTGTTAAAAGAGCAGGTGCCCGGCATCTATTTCCCGATGGGCCAGACGGCCGAAATCGTCGCTCGTCGTTACAGCGTCAGCCGCGAAGAACAGGATCTGTACGCGCTGCAAAGTCAGCAACGTACCGCTCAGGCTCAGGCTGCTGGATTGTTTGACGATGAAATCGTGCCGATGGCGGTGAAGTATCGGGTTGAAGACAAGGCCACCGGTCAGGTGCAGATCCTTGACGGCATTGTCGATCACGATGACTGCAATCGCCCGGGCACCACTCTGGAAAGCCTGGCGGGATTGAAACCGGTGTTTGCCGAAGACGGTTCGGTGACGGCGGGCAATTCTTCGCAGCTGTCCGATGGCGCGTCGATGACGCTGGTGATGAGCCTGGAAAAAGCACTGCAACTGGGGTTGAAGCCCAAGGCGTTCTTCCGTGGTTTCACCGTGGCCGGTTGCGAGCCGGATGAAATGGGTATCGGCCCGGTGTTCTCGGTGCCGAAGTTGCTCAAAGCCAAGGGTTTGCAGGTTGCCGACATTGATCTGTGGGAACTCAACGAAGCGTTCGCCTCCCAATGCCTGTACAGCCGCATTCGGCTGGAGATCGATAACGACAAGTACAACGTCAATGGCGGTTCGATTTCCATCGGCCATCCGTTCGGCATGACCGGCTCGCGTCAGGTCGGGCATCTCGTGCGTGAATTGCAGCGCCGCAACGTGCGTTACGGCATCGTCACCATGTGTGTGGGTGGCGGGATGGGTGCGACCGGGTTGTTTGAAGCAGTGCGTTAAGTCCGGAAGACTTGTTTTGCCTGGTTAACCGCTATCGCGAGCAAGCTCGCTCCCACAGTGATCTGATGTGCGACATAGATCCCTGTGGGAGCGAGCTTGCTCGCGATGCAGGCGCCGCGGTCTATAAGCTCATACGCAAAAGCAGCATCCGCTCAATGTAAGCCTGTACCTCCCGCGCCAACTTCTCCGGGTTTTCAAACGGCCCCTCCAGGGTGTTTTCCCGGGTGCTGAAATACAAATCCCCATTCACGCGACACACTCGGTCGCAGCGAAAGTGAGTGGCGGGGGCATTGTCCTGGGCGCGTTTGCCGTACATGGCGATCTCCTGAGGAATGTTCCTGTTGGCGAATCCCATGAGCTTATGCATGAACCACTTGCAACGCCTGGCCAGCCGATCGACGGCATATCGCCAATTTAATGGTGCGACCTGCACAGTTTCATTCGCGGCCAACACCCAACTGTCCCTGTGTGCCGAACAGGTCTAAGCCTAGAATGACCGTTCTCGCCACTTGGCTTCGGGGTTCGCAATGCACATTTCATCGGGTCGCTGGGTTTACGGTCTGTTCCTGGCCTTGGTGACCGCGCTGCTGTGGGGAATCCTGCCGATCAAACTCAAGCAAGTGCTCCTGGTGATGGACCCGGTGACGGTGACCTGGTTTCGCCTGATCGTATCCGGCGGGTGCCTGTTCATTTATCTGGCGGCGACCAAACGCCTGCCGAGCCGCAAGGTGCTCGGCCCGCGGGGTGGATGGTTGGTGTTGATGGCGGTGCTCGGCCTGGTGGGCAACTACGTGCTGTACCTGATGGGTCTGAACCTGCTTAGCCCAGGCACCGCGCAACTGGTGGTGCAGATGGGCCCGATCATGTTGCTGATCGCCAGTCTGTTTGTATTCAAGGAACGGTTCAGCGTGGGGCAGGGGATTGGCCTGCTGGTGCTGTTGATCGGCTTTGCCCTGTTTTTCAATCAGCGGCTGGCCGAGTTACTGACCTCGCTGACCGATTACACCGCCGGCGTGCTGTTGGTGCTGTTGGCGTCCACGGTCTGGACGTTCTACGCCTTGGGCCAGAAGCAATTGCTCACGGTGTGGAATTCGCTGCAGGTGATGATGGTGATCTACCTGTTCTGCGCGATGTTGCTGACGCCGTGGGTGCATCCGCTGGAAGCGCTGCAACTGAGTCCGCTGCAAGGCTGGCTACTGCTGGCGTGCTGCATGAACACCCTGATTGCTTATGGCGCGTTTGCCGAGGCTCTGGCCCATTGGGAGGCGTCGCGGGTCAGTGCGACGCTGGCGATTACGCCGTTGGTGACGTTCGCCGCGGTGGCTGTGGCCGCGTGGATGTGGCCGGACTATGTGCATGCCGAGACGATCAATGGTCTGGGTTATGGCGGGGCAGTGCTGGTGGTGCTGGGGTCGGCGCTGGTGGCGTTGGGGCCGTCGTTGATTGCGGGGCTCAGGGCTCGAAAGGCCCGAGTAGCGGTCGGCTGAGGATCTTCAGCGCTGCCAATCGCGAGCGAGCTCGCTCCCACATTAACCGGGTTCTTTCAGAAGAATGCGGTCAACTGTGGGAGCGAGCTTGCTCCGGGCGGCGATCCGACGATGGCGGACTTACTGTCAACGCAGATCTCACCCCTTGGCGCCAGCCTCAAGCATATTCTCCGGCCTTACCCACGCATCAAACTCTTCATCCGTCAGATACCCAAGTTGCAACGCCGCCTCACGCAAGGTCAGCCCTTCGGCGTAAGCCTTTTTGGCGATTTCCGCCGATTTGTCGTAACCAATGTGCGGATTCAGCGCTGTCACCAACATCAACCCACGCTCCAGATGCTCAGCCATTTTCTCTGCATCCGGTTCCAGACCGGCGATGCAATGCTGCTGGAAGTTGCTGCAGCCATCGCCGAGCAGGCGGATCGATTGCAGCAGGTTGTGGATGATCACCGGTTTGAACACGTTCAGTTGCAGGTGCCCCTGACTCGCGGCAAACCCAATGGCGACGTCGTTACCCAATACCTGACAAGCAAGCATCGATAGCGCTTCGCACTGAGTCGGATTGACCTTGCCCGGCATGATCGAGCTGCCTGGTTCGTTGGCCGGCAGTTTCACTTCGGCGAAACCTGCTCGCGGCCCGGAGCCCAGCAGGCGCAGGTCGTTGGCGATTTTCATCAGGGTCACGGCGAGGGTTTTCAGCGCGCCGGACAGCGTGGTCAGCGGCTCATGGCCAGCCAGGGCGGCGAATTTGTTGGGTGCGGTGACGAACGGCAGGCCGGAGAGGGCGGCCAGCTCGGCAGCGATCGCTTCGCCAAAACCGTGGGGTGAATTCAGCCCTGTGCCGACCGCGGTGCCGCCCTGGGCCAGTTCACAGACGGCCGGCAGCGCGCTGCGGATCGCCCGCTCGGCGTAATCCAGTTGCGCGATGAACGCCGACAGTTCCTGACCGAAGGTGATCGGCGTCGCGTCCATCATGTGGGTGCGGCCGGTCTTGACCAGTTTCATATGCCGCGCGGACAGCTCGGCCAATCCGCCTGACAGTTCGCTGATCGCCGGCAGCAATTGCTGTTGCACTGCCTGGGCTGCCGCGATGTGCATGGCGGTCGGGAAACAGTCGTTGGAGCTTTGGGAGCGATTGACGTGATCGTTGGGGTGAACCGGCGACTTGCCGCCGCGAGCATTACCGGCCAGTTCGTTGGCGCGTCCGGCGATCACTTCGTTGACGTTCATGTTGCTCTGGGTGCCGCTGCCGGTCTGCCAGACCACCAGCGGGAACTGGTCGTCATGGCTGCCGTCGAGTACTTCGTCGGCAGCCTGTTCGATCAGCCGGGCGATGTCGGCGGGCAGGTCACCGTTGCGGTCATTGACCCGCGCCGCGGCTTTCTTGATCAGCGCCAGGGCATGCAGCACCGCCAGCGGCATGCGTTCGTTGCCGATCGCGAAGTTAATCAGCGAGCGTTGCGTCTGAGCGCCCCAGTAGGCTTCATCCGGGACTTCAACCTGGCCAAGGCTGTCGGTTTCGATACGGCTCATCATGCACACTCCTGTAGGTCTGATAGCGCAGTTTAGGCCGTGATCGCCGGCCGTGGTTCCATCAGTCTGGTTTTTGACCGTTCAACCCCTCTAAATCAGGCCCGACAAGGCTTGGGGTTGAGCCACACAGTTTTTTAGGCGCAGAATGGACGCCCTTGGGGTTTTACCTCGCCTGCTAGAAAAGGAAACTCGATGACTCGTCTTCGTGCCATCTGTACCGCGGTTGCACTGGTTTGCGCCAGCGGCCCTGTTTTTGCCGATACCGCCAGCCACAACGCCAGTGCCGAAGCTTTCCTGACCCTGGCGCACGCTGACAAATTGGGCACTCCGGTGTACATGCAAGTGCAGCAAATGTTCGCTCAGCGCTTTGAACAAACCAAAGCCCCTGCGTCGAAAAAAGCCTTGCTGGAAACCTACCAGGCCAAGGCCAACGCCGCGCTGGACCAAGCCATTGGCTGGAACAAGCTGAAGCCGGACATGGTCAAGCTCTACACCACCAACTTCAGCGAATCCGAGCTGAAAGACCTGGTCGCGTTCTACCAGTCGCCACTGGGCAAGAAAGTCCTGGAAAAAATGCCGCAGCTGACTCAGCAATCGGCCCAGATGACTCAAGCCAAGCTGGAAAGCGCCGTGCCTGTGGTCAACAAACTGTTGGCTGACATGACAGCCGAGCTGGAGCCTAAAGGCGCCGCCGCTCCAGCCAAGAAAAAGCCTTAAGCGGAGTTCGGTATGACCATGCAACAACGCATCGAATCGACGCTGGGCCTGTTGCAGCCGCAGCATCTGCAAGTGCTGGATGAAAGCCACATGCACAGCCGTGGGTTGCAGACCCACTTCAAGGCCGTGGTGGTCAGCCAGCAGTTCGAAGGGCTCAACCGCGTCAAGCGTCACCAGAAAGTCTACGGCACGCTCGGCGAGCTGATGGGCGAGTTCCATGCGTTGGCGCTGCATACCTACACACCAGAGGAATGGGCACAGATCGACGCGGCTCCGGCCTCGCCGACCTGTGCTGGCGGCAGCAAGCATTAAGCATCGGTTTTTTGCTAGAATCCGCAACGCGCCGCTCACCCGGCGCGTTTTTTTTCGCATCCGGTTCACCCCTTACGAGGGTAGCCACCTGGAGAATCACCCATGACACAACAGATTGTCGTGGCGGCACTGTATAAGTTCGTCACCCTGGAAGATTACGTCGCCCTGCGCGAGCCACTGCTGCAAGCGATGGTCGAAAACGGCATCAAAGGCACGCTGCTGATCGCCGACGAAGGCATCAACGGCACCGTGTCCGGCAGCCGCGAAGGCATTGACGGGCTGATGGCCTGGCTCAAGAACGATCCGCGCATGGACGACATCGACCACAAAGAGTCGTACTGCGACGACCAGCCGTTCTATCGCACCAAAGTCAAACTCAAGAAAGAAATCGTTACCCTCGGCGTCGAAGGCGTGGACCCGAACAAGAAGGTCGGCACCTACGTCGATCCAGAGAACTGGAACGCGTTGATCAGCGATCCGGAAGTACTGTTGATCGACACCCGCAACGACTACGAAGTCTCGATCGGCACCTTCGAAGGCGCCATTGACCCGAAGACCACCAGTTTTCGCGAATTCCCCGACTACATCAAAGCCAATTTCGACCCGGCCGTGCACAAGAAAGTCGCGATGTTCTGCACCGGCGGCATTCGTTGTGAAAAGGCTTCGAGCTATATGCTCAGCCAGGGCTTCGACGAGGTTTATCACCTCAAGGGCGGCATTCTGAAGTACCTCGAAGAGGTGCCGCTGGAAGAAACCAAATGGCAGGGCGACTGCTTCGTGTTCGACAACCGCGTGACCGTGCGCCACGACCTCAGCGAAGGCGACTACGATCAATGTCATGCCTGTCGTACACCGGTCAGCATCGAAGACCGCACATCCGAGCACTACGTGGCCGGCATCAGTTGCCCGCATTGCTGGGATAAGCTGAGCGAGAAGACCCGTCGCAGTGCCATCGACCGGCAAAAGCAGATCGAACTGGCCAAGGCTCGCAACCTGCCTCACCCGATCGGCTACAACTACAAGCAAACTCCTTCCGAGGCTTGAACCATGTCTGCGCAACGCCTGCTCTATGTGATGGACCCGATGTGTTCCTGGTGCTGGGGCTTTGCGCCGGTGGCCAACGCGCTGGTCGAGCAGGCGCAAGCAGCGGGGGTGGACGTGCACCTGGTGGTGGGCGGTTTGCGTACCGGCAGCGGTTCCGCGCTGGAGCCGACCACCCGGCGCTACATCCTTGAGCATTGGCAGGCGGTTACCGAGGCCACGGGTCAACCGTTCAAGCTGGAAGGCGCGTTGCCCGACGGGTTTGTCTACGACACCGAACCTGCCTGTCGGGCGCTGGTGACCGCGCGCAGCCTGGCGCCGGATTGCGCGTGGAAACTGCTGGGGCTGATTCAGCACGCGTTTTACGCCGAAGGTCGCGATGTCACTCATGCCAGTGTTCTGGTGGAGCTGGCGGAGCAGGCCGGTCTGCCGCGCATCGAGTTCGCCGCCGCGTTCGACCGTGCCGATCAGCACGCCGCGACGGCGGCCGATTTCACCTGGGTCCAGGACCTGGGTATTGCCGGTTTCCCTACCTTACTGGCTGAGCGTAATGGTCAATTGGCGCTGTTGACCAATGGCTATCAGCCGCTCAGCGTATTGTCTCCGTTGCTCGGCCGCTGGCTGGAGCGCGCTGCCTGTGCATGATCTGCCCGACGACGCGCCAGCTGCTTCACGTGTCGACCGTCTGAGCTGGGCGGAAATCCGTCGCCTGGCGCTGCATCACAAAAAATCCCTGTGGATCGCCAACGGCGTGGCTGTGCTGGCAACCCTGTGTAGCGTGCCAATTCCCTTGCTCCTCCCGTTGCTGGTCGACGAAGTGCTGCTGGGCCACGGTGACGCCGCACTGAAAGTCATGAACCACGCGCTGCCCGACGACTGGCAGAAAGCGGCGGGCTACATCGGCCTGATGCTGCTGGTGACCTTGTTGCTACGCTGTGGCGCCTTGTTCTTCAACGTGGTTCAGGCAAAGTTGTTTGCGGCACTGGCCAAGGACATCGTGTATCGCATTCGCACGCGGCTGATCGAACGGCTGAAGCGCATTTCCCTGGGCGAATACGAAAGCCTGGGCAGCGGCACGGTGACCACGCACCTGGTCACCGACCTGGACACTGTGGACAAATTCGTCGGCGAAACCCTCAGCCGCTTCCTCGTCGCCATGCTGACCCTGGTCGGCACCGCGAGCATTCTGATCTGGATGCACTGGAAGCTGGCGCTGCTGATCATGCTGTTCAACCCGCTGGTGATCTACGCCACGGTACTGCTGGGCAAGCGGGTCAAGCATCTGAAGAAACTCGAGAACGACAGCACCTCGCGCTTCACCCAGGCGCTGACCGAAACCCTCGACTCGATCCAGGAAGTACGTGCCGGCAACCGTCAGGGCTTTTTCCTCGGTCGCTTGGGACAGCGAGCCCGGGAAGTGCGCGATTACGCGGTGAACTCGCAGTGGAAAACCGATGCCTCGAACCGTGCCAGCGGCTTGCTGTTCCAGTTCGGCATCGATATTTTCCGTGCGGCGGCGATGCTCACCGTGCTGTTTTCCGACCTGTCCATCGGCCAGATGCTCGCGGTGTTCAGCTACCTGTGGTTCATGATCGGTCCGGTGGAACAGCTGCTGAATCTGCAGTACGCCTATTACGCGGCCGGCGGCGCGCTGTCGCGGATCAACGAGTTGCTGGCCCGGGCCGATGAGCCTGAATACCCGGGCGGTGTCGACCCGTTCAACGGTCGCGAAACCGTGGGCATCGAAGTCCAGGGATTGAGTTTCGGTTACGGCGACGAGCTGGTGTTGAACCAGATGAACCTGTCGATCGCCCCCGGCGAAAAGGTCGCGATTGTCGGCGCCAGCGGTGGCGGCAAAAGTACCCTGGTGCAATTGCTGCTGGGCTTGTACACGCCGCTCGCCGGGACCATCCGTTTCGGCGGCTCGACCCAGCAAGAGATCGGCCTGGAAACCGTGCGGGAGAACGTCGCCGTGGTCCTGCAACATCCGGCGCTGTTCAACGATACCGTCCGCGCCAACCTGACGATGGGCCGTGAACGCAGTGACGAGGCCTGCTGGCAGGCGCTGGAAATTGCACAATTGCACAACACGGTCAGGGGGTTGCCCAACGGCCTGGACAGCATCGTCGGACGTTCCGGCGTGCGCTTGTCTGGCGGCCAGCGCCAACGCCTGGCGATTGCGCGGATGGTGTTGGCCGAGCCCAAGGTGGTGATCCTCGACGAGGCCACCTCGGCACTGGATGCCGCCACCGAGTACAACCTGCACCAGGCGTTGGCGCGGTTCTTGAGCAACCGCACCACGCTGATCATTGCGCACCGGTTATCGGCAGTGAAACAGGCCGACCGGGTGCTGGTGTTTGATGGCGGGAAGATTGCCGAGGATGGCGACCATCAACAGTTGATTGCTGATGGTGGGTTGTACGCCAAGCTGTATGGGCATTTGCAGCAACATTAGATCAGTGCCACAGGACGTTCAGCGCATTTTTCCCGCCGTCGAAACCGAATTCCTTGATAACAACCGAACAGGATTCGCAGGGTGGCATGGTGGTGGCGACGTTAACCGTTTCGATCGATCTGGGATCGGGGTATTTTTCGCGAATTACGCGGATCAACTTGCTTTCGCTGTCCAGTGACGTGGGCTTGCGAGTCAGTGTCGGACTATAGTTTTCAATATCTTTTATTGTCGCCGGCACAGCGAGTAATTTGCCTTTATCAGACACAAGGAGTGATGTGCTGGGAAAAACTTCGTTCACATCAACATTGAAGTAGGTCGTTTCACCTATCTTGACCTGATCTGCGCCAAGATTTTGTTTGAACAAAGGCAGATGTCCGGTCGCCCCCTGCGCTCCCGAAACGCTTACATAAACCTCCCGCTTCCCGGTGGCGGTGACTACTTCGGCATAGGCGATGTTTCTAGGATTGAACGGGCGCTGGTGACGAGGGATAAGGTTGTGAAGCTTTTTCATCGTGCTATCGATCCTCAATGCGCTGTCGGTATTCTTCAGCACGATGCTCGGTTCAAGGAACAATGTATCGAAAACCTCCACTGTTCTTTGACGGAAGGCTTCTGATGCGACCTTGCTGCGCGACCAGCTTGTCGCACCTTTCGGCAGCTCAGCGACAATCATTCGCGTCGAGTGATCGAACAGCACCGCTTCGCCTGGACTGGTATCGACCTTGAGCAGCTTGAGCGTATCGGGCGGGTTCACGTGGCCGCCAATCGGAATGGCAATTTCTTCCATGGTTTTCAATGCACGTTCCACCGCTTCCGTACCGTGAATCCTTGCCATATTGTTGGCATTCAACGATCCGGTGTAGACAGTCAGCAATTCTGCTTTGAGATCTTCCGGCAATGTGGAAGCTTTCTTGAAATTCAGCGTGTCTCTTAGGCTTTGACCTTGTGCCAGTTCGGCGACGTAAAAAGCTCCACCATCCAGCCGGGTGAACACATAGTGCTTCGAATTGTCTATCGCCGGGATGATGGTGGCACCGGCCTCGAAGGTATCAAATTGATTTTGGGTCCCGTAGGGAATACTCACCTTGATCCTCCCATAAATCCCTTTTTTGAACTCCAACGTAGCCGGGAACCGGCTTTTTTTCTTCAGGGTTTTAAGCAACATCGCCCGATCCGCAGTGGCCGGCGTATAGAGACTGTCTCCGAACCACGGCGCCCAGCCTTTGTTTTCGTCGAAACTGCCAATGGCTGGCGTCGGTGCCGGATCACGGGTGACGAGTGTGGTCGTGCATACATCGGCACCCGGGCTACGTCGGACGCGGCAAGGCAAGGATTTGAACATCGCCTGATCATCAATCAAGTCGGCACGGCGCAATTGGTTGCCGTCCAGACGATAGGGAATGTCATCAACGAACAGTGTGGTTCGACCATCGACCTCAAGTACTTCACGGATATGGGCGTGTTCCGGGAGTTCTACCAGGGCGTGGGATTCGGCCGGAGGTAACGTTTTGAAGGTTGACCGGCCCTGTATGAGGTTTTCGCTGTGATTGGGCAGGCGCGGGCCATAGGGCAAGGACGTCACCGGGTCGATGGGGTGGAATCGGGTCAGGTCCGACGGGCTGGTATTGCGCACAAGTACATCATCGACACCGTTGACCGTTGCCAGTCGATCGTTGTTTGTCAGCGGTTTCCAGCGCCCCGGATCGGTTGTCTGGGGCAGGTTGTGGACCAGTCGGTAGTTGTCGACGTGTCTTGCCAGTTTTTTGAACCCGCTAACACCCATGCGGCCCACCGTGTACAGTCCTTTCCACGCACCGCTTCCCATTGTCTTGATCAGTGTCGGAACCCCGTCCAGCGGGTTCAGGTTTCTCAGCGAAGCGGTCAGTAGTTTTCGGGTCAACGTTGAAAAGGAGGGCAGACTTGCTTTGACGGTCATGCGTGAGGCCGTGGCCCCGGCCCTGATCAAACGCACCGAACCCGACATGAATTTCCCGACAGGACAGATGAATGAAGCCAGGTCCAATACGAGTCCGATCACGCCTGTGAGTATCCGGTCATTTTTGCCCGACAAAAGGTCCTCAATACTGCCCCAGAAGGGCACAAACTCTTTGGCCAACTCTACGAACGTATTCCGCCGTTGTTCGTTTCTAGCCCTGATGGTGTCGAATGCCGTCATGCCGCGGGCTTGGGTATGCAACTGCGGTTCATCTACGAACAGAAAATTCGTTGCAATGTAGTGGGCCACTGCATTCAAACGGGGGAATACCCGCGCCGTTCCTTCGCTATGGCTAACGGCTGCGTTTGGCAATACAGCCGCGGGCACGTCACCGACCACGCCGAGGATCGCTATGCAGTACGCCTTGTCAGCAGGGCGCGTGCCATTTAAGTGAGCTGCCCAATCAAGAAGCAGCGTAGTGCTGATTTCAGCAGAATATGTTTGTCCGGGGATCGAGGCGTGCAACGCAAACGTGGTGCGAACCCCGTTGACTGTTGAAACTCTCAAGTGGGGTCGGCAACGAATGACGCCAGCACTTGGGATCAGTTCGTAATAGGTGATTTCATGATTGTGGGTCACCTGTAGAACGAAACCTTTTCTTGGCCGGATGTCCCCCATTAATTGGATGTGTGTTTGTTCCAGGTGCAGGCTCAGCAAGCGGACGTCACCGCGTTCTAGGGCATGGCGGTCGGCCAGTGGCAGTGAGGTCAGTAGACTGGCGATCAGGGTCTGGTAGGCCGTCCTGATTTTCGAGAGGTAGTTTGTGAAGTCTGTTTCAAACTGCGCGTTGATATCAGGCAGCGTCTTGCCCTCATATCTGGTAAACACACGCCTTTCGATCCCCCGATGATCCTTGAGAAATTCCTCATGATGCAGGGTTCGCTTGTCATCGATCTTGATCCAGTGACTGGTTCGTGTTTTTCCATCGGATGGGGTTACAAACCATTTGCTTCCGTCATCGAATTGGCCGTCGGCATAGACATCGAGGAATGCATTGCCTGGCAGCTTCAATGAGGGCATATCTCTGAACCCCAAGCTGCTCGGTGGCTCATCACGCAGCAACTTGCGCCCGTCCGATTCGAACATTGCATCGCCAAACAGATCATCCTTTACCTGCTTGGCCATCTTCAGTCTTTCAGGGGGCGGCAAATCGAGTGTCAAGACGGCGTTGTTCAGGCTCTCGCTGTGGCTTTCCAGAGCCGTCATCGCCCGTTTTATATCGTCCTCGTCGTAATCGGATTTTGTTCGCGATTGAACGATGCCGCAGCAGACCGCCCATTCCAGTGCTGGACCCATCCTCAGTCGAGTAATCTGCTCAAGTTGTTCGGACGAGGCGTCGGCGCTCCGAGCCAGGGGTAAGTCGACGAGTTGTTGAAAGGACAGCGCTTGCAATCGATCAAGGCCGAGTTCATCTGCCAGCAGCACGCCGTGTACGAAGTTCACCCACACCACCGAGCTTTTGTAAGGAAGGTCGGGCGGGATATCGCGCACAGCGAAGTCCTTTGAGAGGCGGGTCTCGAACACCCGAGCGAGAAAGGTCGCTTCTTTTGCATCAGCGACCCGTTTGGTGCGCAGCAAGTGCTGTTCAAAATCGCTGCGCAGGGTCTGGTAGCTTTTGCCCCAGTGAGCCGGGTCTTGCCAGCGGAATCCGGCGAGTTCTTGCGAATCGTCAGCCGACGACTCATGAAAGTAGAGGCATATGGCTTTGCAAATCAGTTGATTGCGTACGGATGTCGGCGTCTGTTCGCCGGGGTGTGCGCCATACCACTTGAGTTTCTTGAGCAGCCGGTCTGCCAGATCCTGTGCTTGGGTCGCGTTCAATATCCGCTGGAGAAATACCGAGGGCGTCGCACGCAATTCCTCTTCGGACGCGAGACGCAGTACATCGCCGCCCAGATGACGGATCAACGAGGACTTGCCGGTCATGAAGCTTTTTACGGTGTCGACGATTTGAACATTGATGAGTTTTGCCTTGTACATGTTGATGGTCAGGGATTGCGCGAGGGTGGGTGTCGCGCGTTGCAAAGCCTTGAACCGTTGTCGATCCTGAGCGGTGGGTTGGGTAATAAAAGATTCGATATCAGGGCCGTCATCAAGTCCCAGCGCTTGTCTGGCGCGAAATTCTTCGGTGGCCGATGTGTCGGGTGCAGCTAAAGGTGTCGATGTCATGTCGCACTCCTCATGAAAGTAATTCCCCCAACAAGTAGGGGAATCCTGGAGTGCCCAGTAAATCGATCTCGAAATCTGCTGTGGCTGTACATATATATGGCTGTGTTTAGAGTGTATCGAGGCTGATCCTCCGCTTGCCGGAACCCGGAACGCACCCTAGTCTAGCTGTAGCGATCACGGTGGATGATGATCTGGCAGTGCTAAAACAAGGGACCTCATGAATCAAGCGCGGACTCTCGGAACGCCACGGTTGTTGGGCATCGTCTGGCCATTTATTGCCGTCGTGTTATTTCAAGCCTTGCTGGGCGGTGTCAGCCTGTATGTTCTGTCGGCGGTTCGCGGCTACGTTGCCGGTGAAAGCCTGTGGTCCAAAGGCCAAAAAGACGCCATCTATTACCTCAATCTCTACGCCGACAGCCGCGACGAGACAATTTTCCTCAAATACCAGAACGCCATTGCCGTACCTCAGGGTGGCCACGAGTTGCGTGTGGCGCTGGATCATCGGCCACCTAATATCGAAGCGGCACGGGTGGCGATCCTCAAGGGCGGCAACCACCCGGATGACATCAATAGTGTGATCTGGCTGTACCTGAATTTCCGGCACTTCAGTTACCACGAGAAAGCCATCGACCTTTGGACGGTGGGTGACGCGTATCTGGTGCAACTCGATGACGTTGCAAAGGAAATGCATCAGTACATCACCGCCAATCAGGCCTCCGAGGCCGACATCAAGCGCTGGAAAGACCAGATATTCGTCATCAACGAAAGTGTGACACCGGCGGCGAAAGCCTTTAGCGATGCCTTGGGCGAAGGTTCGCGGATGATCCTGCGGGTGTTGCTGGTGACCAACCTCGCCACCGCCCTGGGCTTGATTGCATTAGCACTGATGCGTACTCACAAACTGCTCAAGCAGCGCCATGCGTTCGCTGAAGCCCTGCAGTTGGAGAAGGATCGGGCGCAGATCACCCTGCAATCGATTGGCGATGGCGTGATCACCACGAATGTCGACGGCGCGATCGCCTATATGAACCCGGCCGCCGAGGCACTGACCCACTGGAAGGCCGAACAGGCGACGGGTTTGCCGCTGGCGGCGCTGTTCAATCTGTTGGACGAGAACGCTCAGGCCGATGGCTTCACGTTGATCGAGCACATTTTGAGCGGACAGCTGAGCGGTGGCAGTGAACACTCAAAACTGATCCAGCGCCTGGATGGCAGCACGGTTTCGGTCACCCTGGTCGGTGCGCCGATCCGCAACGCCGGGAAGGTCAGCGGCACGGTGCTGGTGCTGCACGACATGACCCAGGAGCGACAGTACATTGCCAATCTGTCCTGGCAGGCGACCCATGACGCCTTGACCGGGCTCGCCAACCGCCGCGAGTTCGAATATCGCCTGGAGCAGGCGCTGCACATCCTGGCGCGGCAGTCGGGGCGCCATGCCTTGATGTTCCTCGATCTGGATCAGTTCAAACTGGTCAACGATACCTGCGGCCATGCGGCGGGTGACGAGTTGCTGCGGCATATCTGCGCTCTGTTGCAATCCGGTTTGCGCGAAGGCGATACCCTGGCCCGCCTGGGTGGCGACGAGTTTGGCATCCTGCTGGAGAACTGCGCCCCGGAAGCCGCAGAAAAAATCGCCGAGGGCCTGCGTCAGACCGTGCAGAACCTGCACTTCGTCTGGAAAGGCCGACCATTCGTGACCACTGTGAGCATCGGGCTGGTTCACGTCGCTCAGAATCCGATGACTCTCGAAGCCTCGCTACGCGCTGCCGACATGGCCTGCTACATGGCCAAGGAAAAGGGCCGCAATCGGGTTCAGGTCTATCACGCCGATGATTCGGAACTGTCCCTGCGCTTCGGCGAGATGGCTTGGGTGCAGCGCTTGCACATGGCGCTGGAAGAGGACCGCTTCTGTCTATATGCACAGGAAATCGTCCCCCTTGGTCATATCGAGAAGGGCGGTGGACATATCGAAATTCTGTTGCGTCTGCATGACGAAGCCGGACGCATGATTTTGCCCGACAGTTTTATTCCGGCTGCTGAGCGTTATGGTCTGATGACGTCCCTTGACCGCTGGGTTGTACAGAACGTTTTCAAGATCATTGCCCAATGTATAGCCGAACAGCACAAAGGGCCGTTGGCCATGTGTGCGATTAATCTGTCAGGCACAACTATCGGAGATGAGGCGTTTCTGCACTTCCTGCGTGAACAGTTTGTTACTTACTCCATACCGCCTGAAATGATTTGTTTTGAAATTACTGAAACCAGTGCTATTTCCAATCTCGGAAGTGCAATCAGATTTATTAATGAACTCAAAGGTTTAGGTTGCCACTTTTCACTGGATGACTTTTGCGCCGGAATGTCCTCATTCGCATACTTGAAACATTTACCTGTAGACTTCCTGAAGATCGACGGGAGTTTCGTAAAGGATATGCTGGACGACCCGATTAACCGCGCAATGGTCGAAGTGATCAATCACATCGGTCATGTAATGGGTAAGCGTACGATTGCCGAGTTTGTTGAAACACCCCAGATCGAGCAGGCATTGCTGGAGATCGGGGTGGATTACGCTCAAGGGTATGTTATTGAACGCCCGCATTTGTTTACCTGCGACAGTTTACAAAGTCGTCCAGCCAGGCCTCAGCCTTTGTTATTCAAGGCCCCTGGCACGTTCCGTTGAAATCTCTTGCTGATCCTTATAATCACAATCAAAAGGAGCTCGACAGTGATCGATACATTCAACCGAACCGGACCACTCATGGAAGCTGCAAGTTATCCCGCCTGGGCTCAACGCCTGATCCAGGATTGCAGCGAGAGCAAACGCCGAGTTGTCGAACACGAACTGTATAAGCGTCTGCGTGATAACAAACTCAGTGCAAAGACCATGCGTCAGTACCTGATTGGTGGCTGGCCGGTAGTCGAACAGTTCGCGTTATATATGGCACAGAACCTGACCAAGACTCGCTTTGCCCGCCATCCAGGTGAAGACATGGCGCGTCGCTGGCTAATGCGTAACATACGCGTCGAATTGAACCATGCCGATTACTGGGTGCACTGGAGCCGAGCTCATGGTGTCAGCCTGGAAGATCTGCAAGCGCAACAGGTTACGCCTGAACTTCACGCGTTGAGCCACTGGTGCTGGCACACCAGTTCAGCGGATTCGCTGATCGTCGCCATTGCCGCCACCAACTACGCCATTGAAGGTGCGACCGGGGAGTGGTCGGCGCTGGTCTGTTCCAGTGGCGTCTACGCGGCATCATTCCCCGAGGAAGATCGCAAGCGGGCCATGAAGTGGTTGAAGATGCATGCCCAGTACGATGATGCCCATCCGTGGGAAGCCCTGGAAATCATCTGCACGCTGGCGGGCATGAACCCAAGCAAATCCCTGCAAGTGGAATTGCGTCACGCAGTCTGCAAGAGCTACGACTACATGTTCCTATTCCTGGAGCGCTGCATGCAGCTCGAGCATGCGGAAAAGGCTCCTGTCGCGCGTGGACGCATGGAGCTGGCCGAGAGCTGATCGTTTAATACACGCCATTGAAAAAGCCCGCTCCCCCTGTATCGAAGGGGGGCGGGCTTTTTCGTAATGGCAGCAAACAGTCAGGCGCTGATCTTCAGTCCGACCAGCCCGGAAATGATCAGCGCCACACTGGCCAGCCTGAACAGCGCCATGGATTCACCGAACAGAATGATCCCGGCAATTACCGTCCCGACCGCACCGACACCCGTCCAGATCGCGTAGGCCGTGCCCAGCGGCAATTCCTTCATGGCAAGGCCCAGCAAGCCAAGGCTGATGGCCATGGCGGCAACGGTCAATGCGGTGGGGAGAGGGCGGCTGAAGCCATCGGTGTATTTCAGGCCGACGGCCCAGCCAACTTCGAACAGGCCGGCGAAAAACAGAATGATCCAGGACATGGGAGACCTCCATCGATTGACGGGGTCGTCCCCAGATTAATGACTCGATCGAGCCGCGAGGTCGTCCTCGCGTTTTGCAATAGAGTGCCCATCATTAACCCGGGGATCAAGTTTTCGGATCAGTCGATAGCCTGCTGCGCCGCAGTTTCCCGATCTTCTTTCTCGCTCATCCGGCGGAAATACGTCGAGAGCAGCGCCCCGGAGATGTTGTGCCAGACGCTGAACAACGCACTCGGCACCGCCGCCAGCGGTGAGAAGTGCGCACTGGCCAGGGCCGCACCCAACCCGGAGTTCTGCATCCCGACTTCCAGCGCCAGGGATTTACGCTGGGCCAGTGGCAACTTGAACAGCCTACCGGTGAAGTAACCCAGCAGATAACCAAAGCTGTTGTGCAGCATCACTACGGCCATGATCAGCAGGCCGGATTCGGCAATTTTCGCCTGGCTGGCGGCCACCACGGCTGTGACGATAATGACGATGCTCACCACCGAGATCAGCGGCAGTACTTCCACCGCGTGACGAACCCGATCACCCAGCAGGCGCTGGGCAACCACGCCAAGCACGATCGGCAACAGCACCACTTGCAGGATCGACCAGAACAGCTCCATGAACGACACCGGCAACCAGGCTGAGGCCAGCAGCCAGATCAGCGCCGGGGTTAGCAGTGGGGCAAGGAGGGTGGTGACAGCGGCGATGGCCACCGACAGCGCCAGATCGCCGCGGGCCAGCCAGGTCATCACGTTCGACGAGGTGCCACTTGGGCAGCAGCCGACCAGGATGACGCCGACAGCGATCTCCGGCGGCAAGTGGAACGCCTGGCAAAGTAACCACGCCACACCGGGCATGATCACGAAATGCGCAACCACGCCCAGGGCCACGCGCCATGGATGGCGAGCGACTTCGGCGAAGTCTTCGAGTTTGAGGGTCAGGCCCATGCCGAACATCACCAGTCCCAGCAGCGGCACGATCGCGCCTTTCAGGCCGATGAACCAGGTCGGTTGCAGGAACGCCACGACGGCGAAAATCAGTACCCAGTAAGCGAAGGTGTTGCCGACAAAACGACTCAATGCAGCCAGTGCACGCATGGTCTGATCCTTGTTATTAAGTAACACCACAAAACCAATGTGGGAGCGAGCTTGCTCGCGATGGCGTCAAAACAGTCGACATTAATGTCGACTGACAGTCCGCTATCGCGAGCAAGCTCGCTCCCACAGTAGTTATCACAGGTATTTAGATCCCCTGCGGAGTCTCTTCGCCGCCCAACGCTTCAACCAGCGCCGGCAGGAAGTCACCGAAGGTCAGCATCATCAGGGTGAAGCTGGCGTCCAGTTGGCCGAGGGCTTCTTCGCCACCGTCCTGTTCCGCCTGGTCTTGCAGCAGGTCTTCGAACTTCAGGCGTTTGACCACCATCTTGTCGTCAAGCACGAAAGACAGCTTGTCTTGCCAGGCCAGCGACAGCTGAGTGACCACTTTGCCGGTGCTCAGGTGCAGCTGGATTTCTTCGCTGGTCAGGTCCTGGCGCTTGCAACGCACGATGCCGCCGTCTTCGTGGGTATCGCGCAGCTCGCACTCGTCCAGCACGAAGAAATCGTCCGCAGCTTTCTGGGTGGTGACCCATTCAGTCATGGTCGCGGTCGGGGACATCTTCACGGTCAGCGGACGTACCGGCAGCGTGCCGATGACTTCACGCAGGGTGGACAACAGGTCTTCGGCACGTTTCGGGCTGGCCGAGTTGACCAGGATCAGGCCCTGTTTCGGTGCGATGGCAGCGAAAGTCGACGAACGACGAATAAAGGCGCGCGGCAAGAAGGCCTGGATGATTTCATCCTTGATCTGATCGCGTTCCTTTTTGTAGACCTTGCGCATTTGTTCGGCTTCGATCTCTTCGACCTTTTCCTTCACCGCGTCGCGCACGACGCTGCCCGGCAGAATGCGTTCTTCTTTACGGGCGGCGATCAGCAGGAAGTCGCCACTGATGTGCGCCAGCGGAGCATCTTCGCCCTTGCCAAATGGCGCGACGAAACCGTAGGTGGTCAACTCCTGGCTTGCACATGGACGCGCCAGTTTGGTGGCCAGTGCAGTTTCCAACGCCTCGGCATCAAAAGGCAGATCTTGGGTCAGGCGATAGATAAGCAGGTTTTTGAACCACATGGGGCGAGTCTCTCCTTTATACAAAGGGGGGCATTATTCTCTTCGCAGCGCCATAGGCCAACCCTTCTCTAAGCCTTTGGAAGGCCTGAAAAAATTAATTTAAAAAGTGCTTGCCAGAGATGTGGTCGCTCCGTAGAATGCGCGCCACACCGAAAGTGAAGGGTGATTAGCTCAGCTGGGAGAGCGTCTGCCTTACAAGCAGAATGTCGGCGGTTCGATCCCGTCATCACCCACCATTCGCTTCCAGTGTTACGCGCAGCGGTAGTTCAGTCGGTTAGAATACCGGCCTGTCACGCCGGGGGTCGCGGGTTCGAGTCCCGTCCGCTGCGCCATATTCGGTTATCTGGAACGCTGAACGCCAGGTCACCACGGAAAAGCCCGCTTAACGCGGGTTTTTTTCTGTCCAACGTTTGTAAGTTGTTCCTGCAGGTCGCGTCGTTTTATGGGTTTTCAGATTTTTTTGAAAAATTATTCAATTAAATCAACACTTTATGAAAATCTGTGGCACAATGCGCCCCGCAACGAAGGTAAAGGGTGATTAGCTCAGCTGGGAGAGCGTCTGCCTTACAAGCAGAATGTCGGCGGTTCGATCCCGTCATCACCCACCACTACTTTCAATGTTACGCGCAGCGGTAGTTCAGTCGGTTAGAATACCGGCCTGTCACGCCGGGGGTCGCGGGTTCGAGTCCCGTCCGCTGCGCCATATTCGGTCACCTGGAACGCTGAACGCCAGGTCACCACAGAAAGCCCGCTTAATGCGGGCTTTTTGCTGTCTGGGGTTTGGCTTCTTCCTTCTTATCGTTCGGCGTTGCGGCTGTGTCGGTAGTCGCTCACGGCTTCGTACACGGCTTTGCGCAACCGGTTGATACCGCCAATGGGGCGATGAGCCTCAAGGCCAAACCACGGGTTGAACGACTGGTTATCGCATTGCACGTTCAGCGCAGGCGTATCGAAGTCCTGGGCGGGTACTTTGATCCGCGCCACGGTCTCGAATGGAGCATCGCTTTGCTGCCACTCAATGCTCGTGTCTTCAATCGGCATGTACTTGGCCGGGTCCTGGCGCTGTACCTGCAGGACGAAACAGGCCGGCATCCGGTCGGTCGACAGTTGCTGGTTCAGCGCATTGCGCAGGAAGTTCGGCAACTTCTGGTTTTGCGCGGGCAGGGTGTAGGTCGGGCAGCGTGCCAGATCGGGCATGACACGGAACTTGGCATTGGCTTCGCCGAATTTGTAGGGCGAAACCGAAAAGTAAGTCGCCTGGGTCGGGCTTTCCGGGGCGGGTGACAGTGTCGCCAGCGCGATAAACAGATGGCGAACCTGCCAGGTCCGCGGGTCCCAACCCGGAAAGAACGCCATCAGTTTCATGCCGTCAGCCTGTGCGGCTACATTCTGACGGTACTCGGCGACATCGCTGACGAAGAAATTCGGATGGCTGAACATCACGAAGTCCTGTTCGCCACGACTCTGTTGGTCATGCAGCAGTTGTTTACCGGGCACATTGAGCAACTTGATTGCCATGCCCCGTGCATCGCGAATGCTGTCGAACTGCGGGTAGGCATTGCCGTTGGATAGCCGCATCGTCGCTTGCCAGGTTTTGCCGGGTTCGCTGAACACACCCTGACGCAGTTCCCCCGCCAGATCCGGCAGCACCTCAACCTCGGCCTTCACGCAGCCATGGGCCTTGGCATGGGCGTCGCGCAGGTAGCGGGTGCTTTCACGGTGCTGATCGACGATGCGCACGGCCGTCTGGATGATGTCTTGGGTCATCGCTGATTCGCCATCCGGAATCAGTTCTTCAGCCGAAACCGGGCCGCTGTGCTGCCAGGCGAACCACGCCGTGGCCAGCGCCCAGCCGAGCAATCCAAGGCCTAGCGACCACAGCAGGGTTTTGCCGAGAAAGGCGCCAAAACGCATCCAGAGTCTGCTCATGGCAATTGTGCCTCTAACGGACCGCCCAACACTTTCAGATACTCCAGCAGCGCCCAGCGCTCTTCTGGTTGCAGCAGGCGACCGATGACGCCGTTGCCACGCTTGCCTGCCCGGAATTCGTGGCCGCTGTTGTGATTGCCGGTGATGCGTGTGTCGAACATGAAGCCATTGGTGAAGGCCTCGGTGCGATAACCCAGGTGCGTGGGGTCGTACTCGAAAGTGCCTTTGTAGAAGGTGGTTACGCGTTCATCCTGGGGCGAGAGCAACTGATAAATGCTCGGCACCGAACCGTTATGCAGAAACGGTGCGGTGGCCCAGATTCCCGCCAATGGCCGCGCCTTGTAGGCGCGCAATTCGCGCACGCCAATTGGCAGGCCGAAGCCATCCATGCCCGGTCGTTCTGCCGTAGGAATGTTTGCTTCACGGAAGGCCCGGTTTCCGACGAAAGCGGTGATGTAGGCCAACCCTTTAGCTGATGAGAGCTTGCTCAAATCCAGCGATTCAGTGGGCATCGGCTGCAATTGCACATCCAGCTGCGCCAGCTCTGCCGGGTCCCATTTCAAGGCTGTGAGGTCGAAGCGATGGTCGGCGATGTTATTGGCAGCGCCCGGGTCTGTGCCGATGAACTCCACGGGCAGCATTTTCAGATGTTGCACCCAGCGCCCGCCGCTTTGGACCGATCGAGGTACATGGCAGCCGGCGCAGTTCTCGGTGAATAATTCGCGACCTTTTGCGGCCTGGGTTTTGTCAATGGCGCCCAGCAGTTCTTCCGGCCAGACTGGCGGTTTGAGCCGTTGCAAGGTTTGTTCGATCAGGTGCAGATCGCGCAAGCGGACACTGGATGGATAACGAGCGTCACCTTTAAGCGGTTGGCCGTTAGCGTCGAAGAAGTTCAGCGTGGCACCCACACCCAAGGCCTCACCGATGTTGCGGGCCATCGGTTGCTGCGCCGAACCGTTCCATTGCACCCAGTCGAAGGTCCACATGTCCCACAGTTGCGGATAGTCGACCGGAGCGTTGGCCACGCGGTAGTTGGCGGGGGAAATCGCATCGCCGAAACTGGCGTTGGCAATGCGCCCGAAAGCGTCGGTGCGGCCGGGGCCTTCTTCGGTGGGATAGAGCCCGCGATGGGTGTCGTTCCAGGCCACCTTCAAGAAGGTGTCGAGAGAGACTTTGACGTCTTTGCGCAGTTGTTGATGCCGGGCATCGTAGTCCTGGCCCAATACGTTGCGTGCGAAACGTTCGAATTTCCACGGGTTGTAGTAAGTCGATGTCAGACTCGCTACCAGCGCTTGTCCGAAACTACCGCCGCGCAACGTAGGAACGCTGGATGGCAGAACGTGCTGCGCCGAACCGCCATCGATGCGCATGGCCTGTCCGTTAAAGCGCAGTTCGCCGGTGTGGCAGGCGGCGCAGGTGATGTCCAGAAACTCGTCCTGGCTTCCAGGGTTCTGATGACGGGCAAAGCCCACTGGCAGATTGCCGGGGTTGTTCGGCGTGGGTCTCTGGCTGGGGTCGATCAGAAAACCGAAGCGAGCGAGGTATTCGGGAGCGGCGAATCGCTGTTGCGAGAACGGTAATTCGAGGGCCTTGAACCAGTCGTAGCGCAAGCCTTTGACCTGAGTACCCTGAGGTGTGAAGTAGTAAATCTCGCGGTCGCTGGCGCTCCATTGCTCCAGGTAATGCACTTGCTGCATGGGTGACCAGGCCGGCAGTTTCGGGTTGGCGACGTAGTACAGAACCACGGTGAGGCCCAGCCCCAGCAGGACTGCGAACAGAACCAGCAAGCGAAAGAAGAGGTGCAAGATAAACGTCCTTGTCGATTTATAGCTCCCTTATGCCTCAGCACCTGAGGTGCGGCAAGTGGCCATTACGCCAGATGCTGGGGTTCTGCTATCGGTCTCTGTGGGCGCAAGATGACAGAAGCTTCATCAGCCCATTCCCGAAATGCGTTAAAACACCTGAACTTATCAGAAGTTTCCTGCTCTCATGCCGGTAGCCATTGGTCGTGGCCGCCTGATAAGCTCGCGGCTTTATTCGATTGCCCTTTAGGCGCATGAACAAGGAAATAGCATGAAACAGCATCGGTTGGCGGCGGCGGTGGCCCTGGTAAGCCTGGTACTTGCGGGTTGTGATTCGCAGACCAGCGTAGAGCTGAAAACCCCGGCGCAAAAAGCTTCCTACGGGATTGGCCTGAACATGGGCAAGAGCCTGGCTCAGGAAGGCATGGATGATCTGGATTCCAAAGCCGTAGCCCAAGGCATCGAAGATGCCGTCGGCAAGAAAGAACAGAAGCTGAAGGATGACGAACTGGTCGAAGCCTTCGCAGCACTGCAAAAGCGTGCTGAAGAGCGTATGGCCAAAATGAGCGAAGAGTCGGCAGCTGCCGGCAAGAAATTCCTCGAAGACAACGCCAAGAAAGCCGGTGTAACCACCACCGCTTCGGGCCTGCAGTATGAAGTGGTCAAGAAAGCCGATGGCGCACAGCCTAAGCCGACCGACGTAGTGACCGTTCACTACACCGGCACCCTGACCAACGGCACCGTTTTCGACAGTTCCGTCGAGCGTGGCAGCCCGATCGATCTGCCGGTCAGTGGTGTGATTCCGGGTTGGGTCGAAGGCCTGCAACTGATGCACGTTGGCGAGAAGTACAAACTGTACATCCCTAGCGAACTGGCTTACGGCGCCCAAAGCCCAAGCCCGGCGATTCCAGCCAACTCGGTGCTGGTATTCGATCTGGAACTGCTGGCAATCAAGGATCCAGCAAAACAAGACGCCGCTACCAAGTAATCAGCGTCTGCTCTAAAAACCACGCCTCGCTTATGCGGGGCGTTGTTGCATCTGGCGTTCAGCAAAGGTAAACAAAGCGAACGGATGCTGTAGGCTGGAGTCATAGCCATTGAGGACGCCCGTGCTAGCCGCGCCAGAGCGCCAAGTCAATGAAATCTTGGGTTTTTTTATGTGAGTAAAAAACGCCCGATCTGAGTTGGGCCCTTATGAAACGGGGCTTTCAGCCATGAAAAGCAGCTCTGTTCACAAGGTTATCCACAATTTGTGTGGATAACATTTCAGTGGGAGGAAAAATGAAAACACCCTGGAGTTTCGCTCGTTTCCTGCCTCTGGCCGGACGCCTGCTCGCGCGTGGACGTTTGCCGACCTTGCTCTTCGCGGTGGCCAGCAAAGGTGCCAGCCAGGGTAACCGGCTGGGCAAACTCAAGGATGATCTGCGTCTGTTGCAGGCACTCTGCCTGGCTTACTGGCGCGGTGAGTATCGGGCCATCAGCCCCAAAGCCCTGATATCGGTCGTGGCTGGCCTGATGTACTTCCTCAGTCCGCTGGATGCCATTCCTGATTTCATCCCGGTGTTCGGCATGCTCGATGACATCGCGGTGCTGGCTTGGCTGATGAAAGTTCTCGACGATGAGCTCAACGCCTTCCGCGCCTGGCGCAAGCGTCAGTTGCCGGAAAAGCTTGCAGTGGTTGAACGCCTGCCCGATACCCCGGAACAACTTCAACTTCTGGGTCCGAAAAAAAACTGAACTGATTCAGTCTCATCCATAGATTGATACCCCCGCGACCTTGGCCGCTGTTAGGATTACACTTCTAGGGAAAAGTGCCGACTCGCTAAGTGTTGTTGTCCTACGGGGTAGTCATGGATATTCAGATAATTACACGCGAAGGAGAGCCCGAGTATGCGGTT
Organism: Pseudomonas sp. LBUM1666; assembly: GCF_059695775.1. Taxonomy (NCBI): domain Bacteria; kingdom Pseudomonadati; phylum Pseudomonadota; class Gammaproteobacteria; order Pseudomonadales; family Pseudomonadaceae; genus Pseudomonas; species Pseudomonas sp. LBUM1666. The sequence goes on from NZ_CP166789.1 coordinate 1,707,304, forward strand.
CTGCCATGGGCTCAGTATCAGGCTCTACTAAAAGCAGCAGGCATCAATGAACAACCGCCGCGGGTCGCCCCAGAGCGTCACGCAGCAACACCAGACCAGATTCTTCCGGGTCTGGATCAACTACGCAGTTTGCGCGAAGGGAAGGGTATCGCCATCGAGGCGTTGGCCCGCACGGTAGGCATCAGCCCGTCTTATCTGGCCTTGATCGAAAGTGGCGAGCGTTTACCCGACGCTGCGATTCGCCGCAGCCTGGCCTGGGAATTGACGGTGCCCGGGTGGAGGGATGAATCGTGAGCGTACGCATCAGTCGTCAACATTGGGACGGGTTGCTGGGTGAGCTGGATCAGGCGCGCCGTCAGCGACATCTTTTGACCTATCGGGCGCTGCTGGAGCGTTTGCAATTGCCGACGCCGGCCATGCAAACCCTGACGGCGGCCCTGGAGCATCTGGCCGCGCTGGACGCCAAGGCCGAGCAGCCGCTGCGCAGCTCGCTGGTGATCAGCCAGGGCGCCAGTCGCCTGCCGCGTACCGGGTTCTTTGAGTGTGTCGAACGTCTGGGGCGATTCTCCGGGCCGTCCGATGGGGTGGCCGCAGCGTCCTGGCATGCCTCTGAAGTGGTGCGTGTGTTCGAATACGAGTACCCGGAATCGGCGGAGGCCTGAGTGTTTTTAAAACTCAAAGCGCGGGCCAGCTACTGTTTGGCTCGCCGCTTGTTTCACTGGTCATGGTTTATGCACCAACCGCGTGGCTGGAGCTGGCTCGAAGGCCAGTTCGCGCGCATGGCGAACCTGGGTGATGTTGGCGCCCAGAGCTTCTATGGCCACATCCTGACCTTTCGCGGCGTCGGCCTTGGGGCTCGCGAGGAGGGCGTGCGATTGCTGCGCCTGGCGGCGTTGGCGGGGGACGGCAAAGCGGCGTATCAAGTTGGCGTGATCAGTCTCGCCGGAACGCCGAGCAAGGCGCCGGATGCGGTTGAAGCTGCGCGGTTTTGGGAGATGGCCGCCAAAGCAGGGCATCCGTTGGCCGAGCTTAAACTGAAAGAGTTGGCGTCTCGCGGTTCCGAGGCGCCGCCCTCAATCTGAGTTGAATGATCGTTCCCACGCTCTGGTCTGCGTGGGAACGATCAAGATCAGTAATCACCGCTGCCCGACGAGCAATTCTTCTTCGACTCCAGGCACCGCCAGGCTATCAATCACATGCACGCTATACCCCGGCACATTCTTCGCGTGATGCTTGGCCTGCGATGCCATCTCCGCCAACTGGCTTGCATCGAGTTGTCCACAGGCCTGTGGATGTAAATGCACCACCCCAATCGACAGTGACAGCAATGCAAACTCCTGGCGCACACCCTGACGGTTTGGAGCAATGAAGCAGCCGGCTTCCAGGTGTTCGCTGCGATAAAAGCGTCGGCATTGGCTTTGGAAGTCGTCCAGCAACTGGTTCAAGCGTTTGCGCCAGTCTTCCGGGCCGAGTACCAGCAGGAAGTCATCGCCGCCGATATGGCCGACAAAGTCGCGGGAAGGGTCGACGCGATCATTCAGGCATTGCGCCAGGCACAGCAGGACTTCGTCCCCACGGCCGTAGCCGTAGATGTCGTTGAAGGGTTTGAAACTGTCGATGTCGACGTAGCAGATCACCGACTCCCGTTGCTGTTGCAGCAGTCGCGACAGGCACTGCTGGATCGGCACGTTGCCCGGCAGCAGGGTCAGCGGGTTGGCGTAACGGGCTTGCTGGATCTTCAGTTCGGTAATCAGTTTGAGTACGTCGATCACTCGGCCCAGTCCCAGGTAACCGCCGTTGAGGGTGATGATGAAGTCTTCCTCGATGCGTTGCCGCGCGCGACTGGTAATCAAGCGACTCACTTGTTGCAACGACTGGCTTATCTCAACGGCGAGGAAGTCATCACTCATTAAACGGCTGATCGGCTTGCGGGCGAACAGGTCGGTGGCAAAAGGTTTGAGCAGTACATCGGAGAGTGAATGTCGGTGGACGATGCCGCAGGGCTGACCTTGCCCGTCGAGCACCGCCAGGGAGTTCAGGTTGGCCTGGCGGCGAAAGGCTTCCAGGACGGAGGCGGTCGGGGTATCGCGACCCACTGCCGGTTGGTCGTTGAGCAGGGCGCTGAGGTCGCTGACTTCATCATTCAACGCCACCACTGTGCTTTCACGTTTGGGCATCAGGGCTCGGGCATCACGAGGTGGATGTTCCTGGGGGCGGCAGAGCAGATAACCCTGGACCAGATCGACGCCCATCTCGGTCAACACTGCGAGTTCTTCCGGTAACTCGATACCTTCTGCGATCACTTGTGCTCGTGAGGCCTTGGCGATTTGCAGGATCGAGCCGACAAATTCGCGCTTGAGGGCATCCTGGTGAATACCGTCGATGAAGTGTCGATCAATCTTCACGTAGTCCGGACGCAATTCGGACCACAGCCGCAAACTCGAGTAGCCTGCGCCCAGATCATCCAGAGCAATGGAAAATCCCATCGCTCGATAGTGATGCAGCGCGGCTTGCAGCAGCTCGAAATCGTCGGTCGGGGTCTGTTCAGTCAGTTCGATCACCACCTGACTCGGCGGTATGCCGAAATCCTGCAGCAGTTGCAGGGTGCGCCCGGGTTGGTGGGCGGCTTCGAGCAGGGATTCAGGGGAAACGTTGAGGAACAGTTTGCCGGGCAGTTGCTGCTCATTGAAGCGTCGGCAGGCGCTTTGACGGCAAGCGATTTCCAGCTCGCTCAGGCGGCCGGCCTGACGGGCGACGGCGAACAGTGCGAGAGGGGAGTGCAGCGGACTGTTGGAGGGCCCGCGACTGAGGGCTTCGTAACCGACAATACGTCGCTCAGAGAGGGAAATGATCGGCTGGAACAAGCTGTGCAAACCGCTTTGAGCCAGTATGGAACTCAAGGCACTCAGCTGTTCTGTGGTGGTCATGGCTTTCTCTGGCGATAAAAAAAGGACTGGGAGCACTCTCTTGGATAAAGAGGGGCTCCCAGTCCTTTATTTCACGACAGAATGATGACTGTATGATGACGCTCCGGAGAGCGTCAGCATTAAATTGCCATCATCTTGCTTGTAACCACTTAGTGCTTGGCTACCGCGGTATTGAGTTTCAGGTAGTCCAACAGAATCCGCCCGGTCTCGCTCAGGTAGGCATCGTCTTCTGGTTTGGTCTTGTCTGGCTCGGCCGCGATCGCGTCTTCGTCTTCTTTCTTCAGCTCTTTGAGCGGCTCTTCACCCTTGGCCTTGCGACGGATGTTTTCCATGGCAAGTTGCTTGGCTTCGATATCGGCGTGTTGTGCACGACGATCGGCTTCATTGAGGCTGACGGTTTTTTCCGCCATCAGTTTCTGCGCCAGGGCCAGTTTGTCGCGGATGAACACGAACTCCGCGTCTTTGGCCGAGCGTACGTCATGCTCGGACTTGAGCTGCGAGATGTACGGCTTGAACGGGTCGACCGCAGGCTTGATGGCCGCGCGGATGGTGTCCCACGGCATGGCTTCAGGCAGTGCGCTTTCACCGATTTCCTTGGTGTCGATGATCGACGGGTAATCGATGTCCGGCAGTACGCCCTGATGCTGGGTGCTCTGGCCGGAAACCCGGTAGAACTTGGCCAGGGTCAGTTTCAGTTCGCCATGGTTCAGCGGCTGAATGGTCTGCACGGTGCCTTTACCGAAGGTCTGGCCGCCGATGATCAACGCGCGGTGATAGTCCTGCATGGCGCCGGCAAAAATCTCCGAAGCCGAGGCAGACAAGCGGTTGACCAGCAACGCCATCGGCCCTTTGTAGAAGGCACCCGGGTTTTCATCTTCCAGCACATCGACCCGGCCATCGGCATTACGCACGAGAACGGTCGGACCTTTGTCGATGAACAGACTGGTCAGCTCGGTGGCTTCCTGCAGGGAACCGCCGCCGTTGTTGCGCAGGTCGATGACCACGCCGTCGACCTTGTCTTTCTGCAACTCGGTCAGCAGTTTCTTGACGTCGCGAGTGGTGCTCTTGTAATCCGGATCGCCTGCACGGAAAGCCTTGAAGTCCAGGTAGAAGGCCGGGATCTCGATGACGCCGAGCTTGTAGTCCTTGCCGTCCTGTTTCAGGTTGAGGACCGACTTCTTCACCGCCTGGTCTTCAAGCTTCACCGCTTCGCGGGTGATCGGGACGATCTTGCTGGTCTGGTCGTTCGGCGCATTGTTGGCCGGGATCACTTCCAGGCGCACCACGGTGCCTTTCGGCCCACGGATCAACTTGACCACTTCGTCCAGGCGCCAGCCGACCACGTCGACCATTTCTTTGTTGCCCTGGGCAACGCCGATGATCTTGTCGGCCGGTGCGACTTGTTTGGTCTTGTCGGCCGGGCCTGCAGGCACCAGACGCACGACTTTCACCTGGTCGTTGTCGCTCTGCAACACGGCGCCAATGCCTTCGAGGGACAGGCTCATGTTGATGTCGAAGTTTTCCGCGTTATCCGGCGACAGATAGTTGGTGTGCGGGTCGTAGGACATGGCGAAGGTATTGATGTACGCCTGGAAGATGTCTTCCGGACGGGTCTGGTCCAGGCGCGCCAATTGGTTCTTGTAGCGCTTGGTCAAGGTTTCCTGAATCTGCTTGGAGTCCTTGCCCGCGATCTTCTGCCGCAAGACTTCGTCCTTGACGCGTTTGCGCCACAGGTCGTCGAGCTCTGCGGTGGACTTGAGCCAAGGGGCGTCCTTGCGATCGACCAGCAAGGTTTCCTTGGCGGTGAAGTCGATCTTGTCGACGCCTTTGTTCAACTCGGCAAGGGCGAAGTCCAGACGCGCTTTGACGCGGTCCAGGTAGCGCTTGTAGATGGTGAACCCGGCATTCAGGTCGCCGCTTTTGAGGAAGTCGTCAAACTGGGTTTTCCACTTGTCGAATTCGGCAATGTCGCTGGCCATGAAGTAGCTGCGCGACGGGTCCAGCAGCTTGAGGTAGCTGTCATAGATGATCACGGAGCGCGCGTCATCGAGCGGCGGCTTGCTGTAGTGATGGCGCTTGAGCAACTCGACGACGTTCAGGCTGGCGATCACTTCGTCACGATCAGGCTGAAGCTTGTCCCAGCTATTGGCTGCAAACGAATTGGTCGACATCGGCAACAGACCGATACCAATGAATAGGGCTAGGGCGGTGCTGGGGAAAAAATGCTTCATGCTGATTCGACGCGGGGACAATTGATCACGCATATTAGGCCGTCTTTGAAGTCGCCGGTACCACTAGGCTCTGTACGAAAACTGCCTGCTAGCTTTCGTATAGGCCCCAGGGCCGGTCGCATAATGCAAGAAAGCCCGGCGCTACAGCTACGGGCTCAGTCCAGACTCACTATGGAGGCACTGTGAAAGCATTGCAAGGCGTTGAAGGTCAAGTGGAGTGGGTTGAAGAGCCCAGTCCTACATGCGATGTAGGACAAGTTCGGATTCGAGTGGCGGCTGCGGGTCTCAATCGCGCCGATTTGTTACAGAAGGCGGGTCTTTATCCGCCACCGCCGGGAGCCAGTCAGGTACTGGGTCTTGAGTGTTCGGGGGTAATCAGCGAGGTGGGGGCGGGCTCGTCCTGGCAAGTTGGGGATCGGGTTTGCGCCTTGCTGGCCGGGGGCGGGATGGCCGAGGAGGTAGTTGTCGACGGACGGCATGTGTTGCCGGTTCCCGAAGGTTTGTCCCTGGCTGAGGCGGCAGCGCTGCCGGAAGTGTATGCGACCGTTTGGCTGAATTTGTTTCAACTGGCTGCGCTCAAGCCGGGTGAGAAAGTTCTGCTGCACGCCGGAGCAAGTGGAATCGGTTCAGCTGCCATTCAGCTGTGCAAGGCGTTTGGTAATCCGTGCTGGGTCAGCGTCGGTTCCGCCGAGCGTCTGGCCTACTGCGAAGCGTTGGGGGCCCAAGGTGGGGTCGTGCGCAACGGGGATCTGGACAGCTTGAGCGACCTGGGGCCGTTCGATGTGATTCTCGACCCGGTGGGCGGCAACTACGCCGCGCTGAATCTGAAACTGATGGCGCTCGATGGTCGTTGGGTGCTGATCGGCCTGATGGGCGGTCGTGAGGCGCAGCTGGATCTGGCGCAGGTACTGGCCAAGCGCGTGCAGTTGCTGGGTTCTACCTTGCGCAGTCGCGACGAACAGTTCAAGGCGGATCTGTTCAGTGATCTCAGCCAACATGTCTGGCCGCTGTTTGCCGAAGGGCGTTTGAGCCCGCAATTGGCCAAGACCTTTCCGATCAAGGACGCCGAAGCGGCGTTTGCGGAGTTGGCGACTAATAAGGTGTCGGGAAAGCTGGTGTTGGTGATTGACGAAAGCCTGACCTGAGAACGCCGAACCTGTGGGAGCGAGCCATATGGCGAGGAGATAAATCCCCTCGCCATATGGCTCGCTCCCACAGGGAATTGGGGTTACTTCCAGAGATGGATCGGCCAGCCGGCCTTTTCTGCGTGTTCAAGCAGCACCGGATCCGGGTTTACCACGTGTGGGAAATCCACCTTCAGCAGCAACGGCAAATCATTACGTGAGTCGGAGTAGAAACTCGCGCCTTCCAGGTTTTCCTCTTCCGCATCCAGCCACTCCAGCAAACGCGTGATCTTGCCTTCGCGGTAGGTCAGCGTGCCAACGGTGTTGCCGCTATAAACCCCATGCGTCACTTCCAGCTCGATGCCGAGAATCTCGTCGATGCCCAAGCGATCGGCAATCGGCCTCACCAGATGCGTGCCGGATGCCGAAACCACCAAAATCCGGTCGCCGGCCTTACGATGGGCCGCAATGGCTTTGGTGGCGTCACTGAAAATGATCGGCTCGATGAAGTCTTCCACCCAAGGCCCGACCAAATGGTCGACCTCTTCCGGCGTGCGCCCGATCATCGGCTCCAGGCTGAAGGTCATGTACTCCTCCATGCGCAGCTTGCCGTGGCTGTAAGCGTCCATCAGTTCGTTGTTCTGACGCATGAACGACTCGGGATCGACCCATCCCAGGCGGCCCATTTGCTCGCTCCAAAGGGTGGCGCAGTCGCCGTGGATCAGGGTTTCGTCCAGATCAAAAATTGCCAGGGCCATCAGTGCGGTTCTCTCTTCAACATCAGCAAAGGCATCAGGCTACCTCACACAGGGCCGTCGGATCGATGGAAAGCGCCAGACGCTGACCATCGGGATGCAGATCGGCCGCCGAGCGGTTCAGCACATCCACCACCAATTCCACGCCCCGGGCTTCGACCCGGTAGCGAATCACGTTGCCCAACAGGCTGTGACTGCGGATTTGCGCGTCGAGTTCGCCGTTGAGGCTCAGCTCGATGGCTTCCGGGCGAATCGCGATGCGGTGGGTAATCGGTCGCTGCAGCAGTTTTGTGGCGCTGTCGGCGTCCAGCAGGTTGTAGTTGCCGATGAAACCAGCGGCAAACACATCCACTGGCGCGGTGTAGAGGGTTTCGGCATCGCCGCTCTGTACGATTTTCCCCTGATTCATCAGGAAAATCCGGTCAGACATGGTCAGTGCTTCTTCCTGATCGTGTGTGACGAAGATCGTGGTCAGGCCGAGTTCGCGCTGGATCTGACGGATCTGTTCGCGCAGGTGCTTGCGAATCCGCGCATCGAGGGCCGACAGCGGTTCATCCAGCAACAGCAGCCGTGGCCGAGTGACCAATGAGCGGGCGAGGGCGACTCGCTGGCATTGTCCGCCGGACAGTTGATGCGGATAACGCGCGGCGAAGTCGTTGAGTTCTACCAGTTTCAGTACTTCGGCAACACGCCTATGGCTGTCGTCGGCGTTTACCTTCTGCATGCGCAAACCAAAGGCGACGTTCTGCTCGACGGTCATGTTCGGAAACAGCGCGTAGCTCTGGAACACCATGCCGATCCCGCGTTTCTGCGGGCTCAACGGAACGAGGTCCTGACCATCGAGCAGGATTTTGCCGCCATCCACCGAGGTCAGCCCGGCGATGCAGCGTAGCAGTGTGGACTTGCCGCAACCGGACGGGCCGAGGAGGGTGACGAACTCACCCTTCTGGATCTCGCAGTTGATGTCGCTGAATACGGTGGTGCCTGAATAGTTTTTTTGCAGGTGTTGGACGCTGACATAGCTCATTCGCTTTTGTCCTTGTTCAAGATATTGGCCGCCCAGGTCAGAACCAGCACAAAGAAGAAGTAGGAAATCACCAGCGCACTGGTGAAGTGGCCGCTGGTATTGCGCATGTTGTTGAGGTAGACCTGCAGGGTTTCGTAGCGGGTCCCGACGAGGATGTTGGCGAACACGAATTCACCGAACAGGAACGAGAACGACAGCAGCAACGCCACCATCAAACCCTTGCGCAGGTTCGGTAGCACCACCAGGAATGCCGCTTGCCAGGTGCTGGCGCCGAGCAATTGCGCGGCGTCCATCAGGTCGCGCAGGTTGATCGCTTGCAGGTTGTTGGTGATCGCCCGGTACATGAATGGCAGTGCGATGGTGAAGTAGCAGCCAATCAGAATCCATGGCGTACCGACCATCGCAAACGGCCCGGAGCCATAGAGCTGCAACAGCCCTACCGAGGACACCACCGGCGGCACCGCGAAGGGCAGCAGGATCAGGATGTTCATCAGCGCATCGAGTCTGGGGAAGTGGTAATGCACCACGAACAGCAGCGGCAGAATCAGCACCACCGAGAGAATCAACGCGCCGACGCACACCAGCAACGACTGCCCGAAGGCATGCAGAAAGCGCGGATCGCTCCACAGCTGGATGTACCACTTGAAGGTAAAGCCGCTAGGCAGAATGGTCGCCGACCAGCTGCTGGCGATCGAGTAGATTAACGTCCCGACCAGCGGCAACAACAGAATGGCCAACAGCAAGTACACCACCACCCGGTGATAGACACCGACGGGGCCCAATTCAGCGCGAGACATGGTAGCTCCTCTTCAACAGCAGCTGATGCACGATGGTTACCAGGGTCATCAGCGCCACGAGCACCACGGCCAGTGCGCTGGCCAGGTTCGGATCAAGGGAAATGTCACCGGATACCATCGCCGCGATGCGGATCGGCAGCACGTTGAAGTTGCCAGTGGTCAACGCGTAGACCGTAGCGTAGGCGCCAAGGGCGTTGGCCAGCAGGATCACGAAGGTGCCGAGTAGCGCAGGCGTCAGCACCGGCAAACCGATGTGGCGCCAGAACTGCCAGCCGTTGGCGCCGAGCAGCTCGGCAGACTCACGCCAGTCTTCGCGCAAGGCATCGAAGGCCGGGTAAAGCAGCAGCACGCCCAATGGAATCTGGAAGTAGGTGTAGAGAATGATCAGCCCGGTTTTGGAATACAGGTTGAAATCCTGAATGATCCCGGCTTGTTTCAGCATGATCGTGAAGCTGCCGTTGAACCCCAGCAAAATGATGAACGCGAAGGCCAGGGGCACGCCGGAGAAGTTGCTGGTCATGTTGGCGAAGGCGTTGACGAAGTTGCGCAGTTTCGAGTCGACCCGGCGCAGGGAATAGGCGCCGAGCACCGCGATGACGATTCCGAATACGCTGGACCAGAAGCTGATCTCGAGACTGAGCTGGATCGCTTGCAGATAGAACTTCGAGTTGAAGATTTTGCTGAAGTTGGCGATGCCCCAACCGAACTCTTCCGATTGCAGGCTATTGATCATTACCCAGGTCAGCGGGGCGATCTCGAATACGATAAAGAACAGCGCGAAGGGCACCACGCACAGTGCCGCCAGCCATTTACCACGGGCAATGGAGTTCACTTGAGCAGCTCCCGGCAGACAGGTTTGTCGTGGGCCACGCCCAGCAGTTCGCAGACGGTGCCGCAGATGTCAGTCTGTTTCGGTGCGGCGCTGGTGTTGAAGCTAAAGGCGTCGCCAAGGACGAACAGCGGCACTTCGCGTTCTTCCGGCAGCAGGCCGTTGTGCGAACGGTCGTTGTTCATGCCGTGGTCGGCGGTCACCAGCACCTGATAGCCGGCGTCGAGCCAGGTTTGCAGGTAGTCGGCCAGAATAATGTCCGCCGAGCGGGCGCTGTTGCGGTATTGCGGGGTGTCGAGACCGTGCTTGTGCCCGGCGTCGTCGATGTTCATGGGGTGGATCAACAAGAAGTTCGGTGCGTGGCGCAGACGCAGGTTTTCAGCGTCGGTGAACAGGTGCGAATCCGGGTAGTGATCGCTCCAGTAGAAGTGTCCGTGCTGGATCGGCAGGTCGGGGTTGTCGGTGTGACGATCCCGTGCCGCCACGAAGGGCGAGCGGTTATACAGCTCGCTGACCCAGTGATAAGCCGCGGCGGCGGTCGTCAGGCCGGCATCCTTGGCGTAGTGATAAATGCTGCGCTGGTTGGACAGGCGCGAGACGTTGTTGTGGACGATGCCGCTCTCGATGGGCGGGACGCCGGTGAGGATGCATTCGTAAAGCGGTCGGGACAGGGCCGGCAGTTCGCACTCCAGTTTGTAGAGCGATGCGCGTCCTGCGCCAACATAAGCCTGCAGGTGCCCCATGGCGTGGCGTGCGACCTCAAAATTGAGGCCGTCGAGCACGACAAGGATGACGTTGTGCTTCATAGGGGCGGGACTCCGCAATACAGAGATATCTTCGAAACCTGTAGGAGCGAAAGCGGTCTTCCAGCCAACATTAATGTTGAATGTCAGTCCGCCTTCGCGAGCAAGCTTCACTCCTACAAGTGCAGCATCACTTCATTTCGACGAGGACTTCTTCGTTCCACTTCTGCGGCAAAGCCTTGGAAGTCTTTTCCCACGCATCCGCGTCTTTGATCGGCGTGACCTTTTTATACTGCTCGTTAGGCAGCAGCTTGGCCTGGACGTCAGCCGGCAGCTTGATGTGCTCGGCACGGATAGGACGGGCGTTGCCTTTCGCCAGGTTGATCTGGCCGGCATCGCTGAAGATGTATTCGCGGGTCAGCTTGGCTGCGTTCGGGTTTTTCGCGTATTTGTTGATGATGGTGGTGTAACCGGAAATCACCGAGCCATCGGATGGAATCAGCACCACGTAATCATCCGGATTCGCCATCTTGGCCTTGTAGCTCAGGCCGTTGAAGTCCCAGACCACGCCGACTTCGATTTCACCCTTTTCCATCGTGGCGATGGTCGGGTTGGCCATGGACAGGCGACCCTGTTTGGCAATGTCTGCGAACAGCAACAGCGCTGGCTGCAGGTTCTTCTCGTCACCACCGTTGGCCAGTGCCGCGGCCAGTACACCGTTGGCGGCCTGGGCGGCGGTGCTCACGTCACCGATGGAAACCTTGTACTTACCGGTTTTCAGGTCAGCCCACTTGGTCGGGGCTTCGGAACCGTGGAGCAGCTTCTTGTTGACGATGAACGCGATGGTGCCGGTGTACGCCAGTGCCCAGTTGCCGTCCTTGTCTTTGGCCCAGTCCGGGACTTGCTCCCAGGTACTTGGCTTGTAAGGTTGCACCACGCCTTGTTTGACCGCGATCGGGCCGAAGGCTGCGCCAACGTCGCCGATGTCAGCGCTGGCGTTATCTTTCTCGGCGGCGAACTTGGCGATTTCCTGTGCCGAGCTCATGTCAGTGTCGATGTGTTTCAGGCCGTAAGTCTTGGCCAGGTCTTCCCAGGTGCCTTTCCAGTTGGCCCAGTCATCGGGCATGCCGACGCTATTGACCGCGCCTTCCGCTTTCGCAGCGGCTTCCAGGGTTTTCAAATCATCAGCGGCCATGGCTGCGGTGCACACGGCAATGGTCGAGCCTAACAGTGATGCCAGGAAAAGTTTTTTCATCCGAAGCTCCTTTGGGCGTTTTCAACGCTGCGATTGCGGTTGTGTTGGTCTAGGTCAGCAATACCTGAGCCAATTTAGGCGCCTCTGATGACATTTTGATGTCGACGACCGGTCGGCCTATATTTTTCGATCGGCAATGCTCAGGCTTCGGAGTAAGCGTAGACCATGGCTAATAGGCTGATATAAAAGGACTTGGCCGTGAAATTGCAGGCGTCTGGATCAACCGTTCGGCGGCTTTGTCATCTGTCAGTCATGTGCAGTGCCTAGGCTTGTCGGGAGTTGAGGGAACTGATTTGAGTCGCGGTTCCGCCCCGAAACAGTGCTGGTCTAGTCCAGATAGGTAACGTTGATGCGCATCGAGACAACCAAAGCGGTGACAGCCATCGGGCAGGTTCTGCAGGAACAGCTCGACCATGGCCTGTTGGCGCCCGGGAGCAAACTGCCGGCCGAGCGCAAACTCAGTGAGTTGTTCGGGACCACCCGGATCACCGTGCGGGAAGCGTTGTTGCAACTGGAGGCTCAGGGGCAGATTTATCGGGAGGAGCGCCGTGGCTGGTTCGTGTCGCCACCGCGCCTGGCCTACAACCTGATGCAGCGCAGTCACTTTCACGCGATGGTCAGTGCGCAGGGGCGGGAGCCGTCCACCGAGGTGATTTCGGCGCGGTTGCAACCGGCGTCGGCGGCGGTCTGTGCCTGGTTGCAGTTGCCGGCGTTGTCGAGCGTGATTCAGATTTGCCGGGCACGACGGATTGATGAGCGGCTGGTGTTGTATGTGGAGCACTATTTGAATCCGCAGTTTTTCCCGGGGATTCTGGATTTCGATTTGAATCAGTCGATTACCGAGTTGTACGCGCGGCATTACGATTTGCATTACGGACGGGTGCGTTTCGAGATTGTGCCGACGGCGTTGTCGGTCGATGCGGCCGCCGCTTTACGGGTGTCGGTGGGGAGCCCGGGGTTGCGCATCGCTCGGGTCAATTACGATCAGCATGAGCGGTTGATTGATTGTGATCTGGAGTTTTGGCGGCACGATGCGATTCATGTCGGGGTTGATGTGGTCTGAGCCTGGCCGCCACAGGTTGAGCTTATCCGAAGCGGTAAATGTCCATGCCCAAGGCCCCCATGGTGAATCCCTTGTGGGTCACGCTGAAGTTTCCTCCGGCGCCGCGGGCAAAATACAACGGCAGCAAATGTTCATCACTGGGATGGTTGCGCACCGCATTCGGTGCTTGCTGACGGTAGTCGTGCAACGCGATTTCGTCGTTGGCAGCGAGTTTTTCGATCATCCAGTCACGAAATGCCTGGGCCCAGGGTTCGACGCTTTCCGGGCCGGCGTGCCAGTCCAGTTCGCGCAGGTTGTGGGTGATGCTCCCGGAACCGATCAGCAGCACGCCGTGTTCGCGCAGACTGGCCAGGGCATGACCGACGCGGGTCTGCAGGGCCGGGCCGCCGCGGGTGGGCAGCGAGACTTGCACCACGGGGATATCGGCTTGTGGATACATCAATGACAAGGGCACCCAGACACCATGGTCGAACGGCCGTTTTGCATCGATGCGTGCGGGCAGGCCATCGCTCTTCAGCAGTTCGACAACCTCTGCGGCCAATTGTGGATTGCCGGGTGCCGGGTATTGCACGTCGAATAACGCCTGCGGAAACCCGCCGAAGTCATGCCAGGTTTCAGGCTGGGGATTGCCGCTGACGAGCAACTCATTGCTTTCCCAGTGCGCAGAAACAATTACGATGGCTTTGGGTTTCGGCAATTCTGCGGCCAGGCGAGCGAGGGCGGGCCCGCTGGCGCCCGGTTCCAGTGCCAACATGGGCGAGCCATGGGATATGTACAGGCTGGGGAACATGAATGAGCTCCTGAGGGGTAAGATGGCATCATCTTCAGTCAGATCATTGATCTAAATCTAATATAAGTTTTAGGGTCTTTTGATCGAATTTTCGGGATTAATTATGCAGCCGGAGTTTTGGCACAAGCGGTGGACGTCGAATCAGATCGGCTTCCACCTGCCGGAAGTGAATCCATATCTGCAACGGTACTGGCCGCAGCTGGGCCTGGAAGAGGGCACACGCGTACTGGTGCCGTTATGTGGGAAAAGCCTGGATTTGCTGTGGCTGGCGAAATGCGGTCACGAGGTGTTGGGCGTCGAGTTGTCTGAAAAAGCGGTGGAAGACTTTTTCCACGAGCATCAATTTGATCCAGACGTCAGCGACCAAGGCCCCTTCACTGTCTATCGGGCGGGCTCGATCGAGATCTGGTGTGGTGATTTCTTCGCGCTGACGGCCGGCGATGTCGCCGATTGCAGTGCGCTGTACGACCGCGCTGCGTTGATCGCCTTGCCACCAAAGATGCGGGAGCAATACGCCGAGCATCTGAAGCGGATTGTGCCGAAGGATTCACTGGGGCTGCTGATTACCCTGGATTACGACCAGACGCAAATGGAGGGACCACCCTTTTCAGTGTTGGATGACGAAGTGCAACGGTTGTTCGGTGCGTCGTGGGCGTTGAAGATTCTGGAGGACCAGGACGTTCTGGGCGAGAGCTGGAAGTTCCTGGAAAGCGGTGTTACGCGGCTTGAAGAGCGGATTTATCGGGTTTCCAGCCGGTAAGGTGTGTTGAGTTTGCTGGCCTCTTCGCGAGCTTGCTCGCGATGGGGCCCGAATGGACACTGCAAAAATCAGCAGACAAAAAAAGGCCCGCATCACTGCGGGCCTTTTCTTTTAGTGCGGAACCTCTCAGCCCCGACGACGCAGTGCGTCGATACGCTCTTCCAGCGGCGGGTGGCTCATGAACATGCGGGCGAACCCTTGTTTGATGCCACCGTTGATGCCGAAAGCCGTCAGGGTGTCCGGCATGTGCACCGGCAGCCCCTGTTCGGCACGCAGGCGTTGCAGGGCGCCGATCATTGCGGCGGTGCCGGCCAGACGTGCACCGGCTTCGTCTGCACGGAATTCGCGTTTACGCGAGAACCACATGACGATGGCGCTGGCCAGAATGCCCAGAACCAGCTCGGCGAAGATGGTCGCCACGTAGTAGGCGATGCCCTGGCCTTCTTCGTTCTTGAAGATCACTTTGTCGACAAAGTTGCCGATGATCCGTGCGAAGAACATCACGAAGGTGTTCACCACGCCCTGGACCAATGCCAGGGTGACCATGTCGCCATTGGCTACGTGGCCGATTTCGTGGGCCAGAACGGCCTTGACTTCATCTGGCGAGAAACGCTCGAGCAACCCCTGGCTGACCGCGACCAACGCGTCGTTCTTGTTCCAGCCGGTGGCAAAGGCGTTCGCCTCGTAGGCCGGGAAAATACCGACTTCGGGCATCTTGATCCCGGCTTCCCGGGACAATTGCTCGACGGTTTGCAGCAGCCATTGCTCGTGACGTGTGCGCGGCTGGCTGATGATTTGGGTGCTGGTGCTCATCTTCGCCATCCACTTGGAGATGAACAGCGAGAACAGCGAACCGGCGAAACCAAAGACCGCACAGAAAATCAGCAGCTGATTGAGGTTGAGATCAACCCCATTGGCCGCCATGAACCCGTTGAAGCCGAAAAGGCTCAGGGTGATGCTGGCAATCAGCACGACCGCCAGGTTAGTGGCCAAAAACAGCAGGATGCGCATCATGGTTGTAGAAATCTCCTCATGCTAAAGATGTAGCGTACTGCGGGGTATATAAGGTGCTGACCCGGGCTATTCAACCGGGTGACTATTTCAAACTGTGTCCTACGGCAACAGTCTAGCTGTTTGAAGGGCATTTCCGACGTCGATGCGGGAAGCGTTTGTCAGCCAATTAACGTCGTAAGCCCCGCCGTTGTTAGACGCGAGCACGCACGAGTCATCAGTCAGTGATTGAAGAAGCGATGTTCGGCAGGGCGCAAAGAAATGTTGCTGAATCAATCACCGTGCGACTTGCACAAGCGTCGCACGGTGACAGGCAGGTTACTGGCGATAGGACTTGAGGAAGTTGCCGATACGTCCGATGGCCATATCCAGCTCGTCCACGCGCGGCAGGGTCACCACACGGAAGTGGTCCGGCCATGGCCAGTTGAAGGCGGTGCCTTGTACCACCAGCAGCTTCTCTGACAGCAGCAGGTCGAGCACGAATTTCTCGTCGTTATGGATCGGGCAGACTTTCGGGTCGATCCGTGGGAACGCATACAGCGCGCCCATTGGCTTGACGCAGCTCACGCCGGGAATGTCGTTGAGCAGTTCCCAGGTGCGATTGCGCTGTTCCAACAGTCGTCCGTTGGGCAATACCAGATCATTGATGCTCTGGTAGCCGCCGAGGGCGGTCTGGATCGCATGCTGGCTCGGCACGTTGGCACACAGGCGCATGTTCGCCAGCATGTCGATGCCTTCGATATAGCTCTGGGCATGGTGTTTCGGGCCGGAAATGGCAATCCAGCCGGAACGGAAACCCGCCACGCGATAAGACTTGGACAGACCGTTGAACGTCAGGCACAGCAGGTCTGGCGCCAGGGACGCCGTGCAGATGTGCACGGCATCGTCGTACAGAATCTTGTCGTAGATCTCGTCGGAAAAAACCACCAGGTTGTGCTGACGGGCGAGTTCCAGCATGCCCAACAGGACTTCTTTCGAATACACCGCGCCCGTCGGGTTGTTCGGGTTGATGATCACCAGTGCCTTGGTGTTCGGGGTGATCTTGGCCTTGATGTCGGCCAGGTCCGGCCACCAGTTAGCCTGCTCGTCGCACAGGTAATGCACCGGGTTGCCGCCCGAGAGGCTCACCGCGGCGGTCCACAGCGGGTAGTCCGGGGCCGGCACCAGCACTTCGTCGCCGTTGTTGAGCAGGGCCTGCAGCGACATCACGATCAGCTCGGAAACACCGTTGCCCAAATAGATGTCTTCAATGCCGACGCCTTCTACCTGCTTTTGCTGGTAGTACTGCATCACGGCCTTGCGGGCGCTGAACAGGCCTTTGGAATCGCTGTAGCCCTGAGCAGTCGGCAGGTTGCGGATGACGTCCTGAAGGATTTCATCCGGCGCTTCGAAACCAAAAGGCGCCGGGTTGCCGATGTTCAGCTTGAGGATGCGATGGCCTTCCTCTTCCAGGCGTTTGGCGTGCTTGAGCACTGGGCCGCGAATGTCGTAGCAGACGTTGGCGAGCTTGTTCGATTTGCTGACCTGCATGGCGATGTGTTCCCGAAAATGAACGATCCAGGCGGCGTATGAACAACCGCACTGGGAATCCTGCGTATTCACACAGGCCTGACGCCTTGAGAGGCAGCACCCATAAATCCGTTTGAATGCGCGTGGTCTGGCTGCCAGACTGGCGTATGACGAGGCGCAATCATACGTGCCGCCCGATCCGTGGAAAAGGTTCAGATCGGGCTTTTTCAGCTGCTGAGGTGTGATGATGGAAAAGTTGGAAAAAACCCTGGAAGAATGGCGGGCGATGCTCGATCCGGAGCAGTACAACGTTTGCCGCCTCAAAGGCACCGAACGGCCGTTCTCCGGCAAATACAACGACAGCAAGGTCGACGGCATTTACCACTGCATCTGCTGCAACGAGCCGCTGTTCGACTCCAAAACCAAATTCGACTCCGGCTGCGGCTGGCCGAGCTTCTATGCGCCGATCGGTGACAGCGCCATGGTCGAGATCCGTGACGTCAGCCACGGCATGATCCGCACCGAAGTGGTCTGTGCCAAATGCGATGCGCATCTGGGGCACGTGTTCCCGGACGGCCCGCCGCCGACCGGCCTGCGTTATTGCATCAACTCGGTGTGCCTGGACCTGGTACCCCGCAGGTAATAAGCCAGGGGGCGATCCGATGATCGCCCTTCGGATATTTAAATTGCACACAATTCAATTGCTCGCTATGTTTGTCTCATCTTCCCTCATTTAGAGTCCGAACCATGAGCGACAACCTGCTGAGCATCCCTTGCACCACCATCAAGGGTGAGCAAAAGACCCTGGCTGATTTCGCCGGCAAGGCCGTGTTGGTGGTCAATACCGCGAGCAAATGCGGCTTCACCCCGCAGTACAAAGGCCTCGAAGAGTTGTGGCAGACCTACAAGGATCAAGGTCTGGTGGTGCTGGGCTTTCCGTGTAACCAGTTCGGCAAGCAAGAGCCAGGCAACGAAGGGGCTATTTCCGAGTTCTGCGAGTTGAACTTCGGCGTCAGTTTTCCGCTGTTCAAAAAGATTGAAGTCAATGGCGCCGGCGCCCATCCGCTGTTCGTTCAACTGAAAAAGCGCGCGCCGGGTGTGCTGGGTTCTCAGGGCATCAAGTGGAACTTCACCAAGTTTCTGATTGGCAAGGATGGCCAGTTGGTCAAGCGCTTCGCCCCGGCGACCAAGCCGCAGGACCTGACCCGCGAGATCGAAGCCCTGCTCAAATGAACACCTTGTCAGTCGATTCCCTGAAGCTTGACAGTCAACTGTGCTTCAAGCTGTACGCCGCTTCCCGGGCGGTGATCCGCGCCTACAAGCCTATGCTCGATCAGCTCGGCCTGACCTACCCGCAATACCTGGCGATGCTGGTGTTGTGGGAATGGCAGGAGGCAGCCCCGGAGCAGCCGACGGTCAAGGCATTGGGCGAACGCCTGGCGCTGGATTCCGGCACGCTGACGCCGTTGCTCAAGCGTCTTGAGCAACTGCAACTGGTTCAGCGTCAGCGCTCGGCGCGGGACGAGCGTGAAGTGCACTTGAGCCTGTCGCCAACCGGCAAGGCCTTGCGCGATCAGGTCGGGCCGCTCAAGGCCCGTCTGTTGTGTGACAGCGGTGTGGATCTGGATCGCCTGAATGATCTGCGCGATGGTCTTGATCACCTTTTGGGGCAAATCAAAGCACTGTCGTAGTAGGGACCCACAAGTCCAGCAGGGCAGCCAACTCTTCCCGGCGGAAGGGTTTTGCCAGGTAATCGCTCATGCCTGCCGCACGACAGCGTTCGCGCTCTTCGGACATGGCGTTGGCGGTCAGGGCGACGATGGGCAGCTGCGGCCAGCGTCCGCTGCGACGGATTTGCCGACTGGCCTCGTAGCCGTCCATCACCGGCATGTTGCAGTCCATCAGCACCAGATCGAATTCGCTCTGCTCCAGCTGATCCAGCGCCTCGCCACCGTGACCGGCGACAATCACCTCGCAACCGAGTTTTCCGAGCATCCCCTTGGCCACCAGTTGGTTGACCGGATTGTCCTCCACCAGCAGCACGCGTCCGCGTCGTTGTGGGGAGAGGGCGTCGAGCCGGGCACCGTTGATCGTGTTGAGTTCCGGTTGCAGGATTCGCCGTAGTGTCTGGTACAGCGCGTTGCGTGCCAGAGGCCGCGCCTGTTGCTGTAAGGGGGCGAGGGCGAGGGCTTCTTCGCTGGGCATGAAACTGCCGTAAGCGGTGACCAGCAGAATGGGGGCTGTACACGAGGGGCGCAGGCCAAACAGGCATTCGGGGCAATCGGTAATCAGTACATCCGGGTTCAGGCCCAGCAACGAGTCATCGATGGAACGCTGCTCATAGTCGAGCCCCCAGCCGGGCAACACACTGTTCAACAGTTCTGCCAGACCACTGCTGGCGGCGGTGATGGCGATGACCTTGCCCTGTAAATAGGCCGGGGCAAGGGCGCGGGTGTGGCTGGGCAGCGGCAGATCCGCACAGAACTGGCTGCCGAAGCCTGCTTCCGAGCTGATGGTGAGGCGCCCTTGCATGGCTTCGCACAGGTTGTAGGTCAGTGCCAGGCCCAACCCGGTCCCGCCGAATTGCCGGGTAATGCCAGCACCCGCTTGCGTGAAGGGCTGGAAGATCTTGACCTGGGCGTCCTGGGCGATACCGATGCCGGTGTCGCAGACTTCGATTCTGACGCCGTCCTCGAATGTCGACAGGCGCACATCGACCCGACCGAAACGGGTGAACTTGAGGGCGTTGGACAAGAGATTGCTGACGATCTGTCGGACCCGGGTCGGATCCCCGACCACCAGGGCCGGAAAGTGCGGGTCGATCAGGCAGCTCAGCTCGACACTCGGCGCGGCGTTTTGCGATAGCAGGTTGGCGGTGTCCTCGATCAGCGAACCGAGGTCGAACGGAATATGTTCGAGCTCCAGCTGGCCGGCATCGAACTTCGACAAATCGAGAATATCGTTGAGCAGTTCCACCAGTACTTTGCCCGAGTCATGGGCGATGGACAGCTGTTGCTGTTGCTCGGCATTGAGCGGGCCGTCCAGGGACAGCGCGATCATCCCCAGCAGGCCATTGAGCGGTGTGCGGATCTCGTGGCTCATGTTGGCCAGGAACACCGAGCGCGCTTCGGCCATGTCCAGGGCGGTGCTGCGGGCGACTTCCAGCTCCTGATTGGATTGGCTGAGCCGGGAGTTGATCGCCTTGAGTTCCGCGGTGCGGGCCGAGACGATGTTCTCCAGTTGCCCGAGGTAGTCGGTCAGGCGGTTTTCGGCGTTGCGTCGCTGCTGGATTTCGGTGGCGATGTTTTCGAATTGTTGATTGGTAACTTTGACCAGTACACCGATTTCATCGTTTTCATGGTCCGTCGGACACTCCAGCGACGTCGACTCCGCGCTGCGCGGGTCGCGACTGCTGAGTTCACGGATGACCCGCACCAACGGCTTGGTCAGCATCACATAGAACAGCGCCAGCAGGATGCCGGTCAGCAGCAGGCTGCGAGCGAAACCATTGAGCAGGGTCACCTCGGCCCGACGCAGGAACCGGTTGCCGAATGAATAGGTGTCGACGTCCAGACGCAGGGTGCCGAGGGATTCGGTCGGCAAGTGATCCAGGTAGAGACGGTCTTCGAACTGTCGGTTGGCGCCGAACAGGAAGTCACTGATCACCCGATAACCGCTTTGCACGCCTGGGCGTTTGACGTTGGCCAGCACGGTATTGTTGTTGTCGGTCAATTGCGCACCGATGATCGCCGGCGAGCGCAACAGGCCCAGGGTCAGTTCCTGAGCAAGTTCGGCGTCGATGTTGTAGGCGATACGAGACGCGGGGTTATGGCTGATTTCCAGCAAAGACAGGATTTCGCGGTTGATGGAGGCGTCTTCACTGGCATAATCGATGCCTATTTGCAGCAGACTGAGCAGCGTGCCCAGAATGAAACCGACCAGCACGGTAAGCCGGGCTTGCTTATAGGACAGCCGGTTGGTGAACTTGATATCCATGGGGTGTTGAACCACTTCCGTTTCCCTTCGCTGCTCAAGCATAGTCGATCATGCATGGATACCGATGTTCTCGCGAGCCCTTGTACAAAGGGATGAAGCGGACACCGGACGCTGTGTTTCGTCGCTGTATCGCCATCATTACTGTGAACGTGCCCGAGGAGAAGACGTGGATTCCCGATTAAATGCTTTTCTTGAACGCGCCGATGCCGTTTTGGCCCGTATCGAACCACTGCTGCCCGCCCCTCGGCAAGCTATCGACTGGAATCATTGCCTTGCCGCGCGCTGGCAGCGCGAGGGTCGCAGCGGATTTCTGTTGCCGCTGGAAGTCAGCCTCGACATGCGTTTGTCCGACCTGATCGGTGTCGACCGGCAACTGGAGCAACTGGGGCGGAATACCCAACAGTTCCTCGATGGCATGCCGGCCAACCACGCTTTGCTCTGGGGCTCGCGCGGCACCGGTAAATCATCGCTGGTTCGTGCCTTGCTGGCCGAACACGCGAAGGCCGGTCTGCGGCTGATCGAGATCGAACGCGATCACCTGGCGGACTTGCCGCGAGTGGTCGAACAGATCGCCAAGCTGCCCCAGCGTTTCGTGCTGTTCTGCGATGACCTGTCGTTCGAGTCGGGCGAGGGCGATTATCGCGTGCTCAAAAGCGTGCTCGACGGCTCTCTCGAACAGGCGCCGGATAACGTTTTGTTGTACGCCACGTCCAACCGTCGCCATTTGGTCCCGGAAAAGGAAAGCGATAACGAAAACTGGAAAAGGGTCGATGGCGAACTCCACCCCAGCGAGGCGGTGGAAGACAAGATTGCGCTGTCGGATCGTTTTGGATTGTGGCTGTCGTTCTATCCGTTTACCCAGGAACACTTCCTCAACGTCGTCGAACACTGGATCGGTCAACTGGCCGACAAGGCGGGCCTAAAGTGGCAGCGAGACGAAGAACTGGACATCCTCGCGGTACGCTGGGCCACGGGCCGCGGTAATCGCAACGGACGTTGCGCGTATCAATTTGCCCGCTATTGGGTCGGGCTGAAGTTGTTGGAGCACAAGGCATGATCGATTTACAAAAGAGCGGCCAGGGCCTCGAAGGCTATGGCATGCTGTGGGCGCAATTGGAGTCATTGCTGGCGGACGAGCGGGATTTCATTGCCAACGCCGCGCAGTTCTCGGCGTTCCTGTTCAACCAGCTCGATGACCTGAACTGGGCCGGGTTCTACCTCAATCGCAACGAAGAGCTGGTGCTTGGCCCGTTTCAGGGACAAATCGCCTGCGTGCGGATTCCGTTCGGCCGGGGCGTGTGCGGAGCGGCGGCGGCCACCTTGCAGACCCAGTTGGTCGAGGATGTGCACGCGTTTCCCGGACACATCGCTTGCGACAGCGCGTCGAACAGCGAGCTGGTCGTGCCACTGGTCAAGGACGGTCGCCTGATCGGCGTGCTGGACCTCGACAGCCCGAAACTGGCGCGTTTTACCGCTGAAGATCAGGCCGGTATCGAGCAATTGGCGGCGATTTTCCTGCGCCTGACCGACTGCTGATCATGCCCGCAAGCCTGCCTTGACCAGCAGGCTTGTCGGATCAACCGCATCGATCTGTTGGGGATCGAGGAATCGATCGGCGTACTGCAAGTAGATTTGCGCGTTGATGAACAGCCCGAACAACTCAGGATCGATGTGGGCATCCCGGCACATGGTGGCCATGATGCCCAGCGCTTCGCTCAAGGACTTGGCTTTCTTGTAGGGGCGATCGGCGGCGGTCAGTGCTTCGAAAATATCGGCAATCGCCATCATTCGCGCCGGCAGGCTCATTTCTTCGCGCTTCAACTGTTTGGGATACCCGGTGCCGTCCATTTTCTCGTGGTGGCCGCCGGCGATCTCCGCGACGTTAGTGAGGTGGCCGGGGAAGGGCAGGTGGCTGAGCATCAGAATCGTCTGCACCATGTGGTGATTGATGATGTAACGCTCCTCGCGGGTCAGGGTGCCTCGGGCAACGCTCAGGTTGTAGAGCTCGCCCCGGTTGTACTTGTAGGGCGGCACATCGAGTTTGAACCCCCAGGGATTATCCTCCGGAATCAGTTCGGCTTCGGCCCGTTCGAACAGGTGCTCGGGTTTGTCCGCCAGCAATGGCTCGCTGACCGGCAGTGTCGGTGCCGGGGTCCGCGCCTGACGCCGGTTCTCTTCCCAGGAAACGCCCAGCCGGTCATCCAGGGTTCGGGTCCAGGTGCGTTGGGCGATGCTGCGCAGGCGTTGCAGGTCGGACTCGGCCATCGCCTCGCCACCCAGGTTGCAGCGGGCAACGAACGCGAAATCATCGTCCAGCCCCGCCAGCGTGGTGTTGCGCAGTTCGGCCAAGTGCTGCTCGTCACCGCCCAGGGCCATGGCTTGCCAATAGCTGATCCAGGCATCGCGCTTGAGCACTTCAAAGCGGGTGCGGATTTCGTGAATACGGTCGTTAAGGGTTTCCAGCTTCGTGGCTTTATCGACCACATATTCCGGCGTGGTGACCTTGCCGCAGTCATGCAGCCAGGCGGCGATGTGCAGCGCTTCCCATTCATCTTCGGTGGGTTGATAGCCACTGAAGGCCGGGTCTTGGCTGGCAGCGGCGGCTTGGGCGAGCATCAGGGTCAGCGCTGGCACTCGCTGGCAGTGACCGCCGGTATAGGGGCTTTTGGCGTCAATCGCCCCCGCCAGCAGTTGAATGAAGGAATCCAGCAGTTGTTTTTGTTTGGCTTGCAGACGCTGACTTTCAATACTCACGGCGGCCGCGCCGGACACAGCCTGGAGGAACGCGATGCGGTCCGGGCGAAGTTTCTCCAGATCGCTCTGGTTGCCGGTATCGGCCAACAGGAGGATCAGCAAGCCCACGGTTTCGTTATGACGATTGTGCAGCCGAATACCGATCAGATGAACGCGGGGACACTCCAGCGCATGCAACACCTTCTGCAAATCCCCGGCCTCTTCGAAACCCAGCGTGGTGACGACGTTGTCGGCATTCGACAGCTGTTGTAGCCATGCAGGGCTTTGCGGAGCCTGGAGTTCGTGTCCTCGAAGATCAAACGACGGCAATGCCCGTGAGGTGCCGTTGACGACCAGGCCATGGGGCTCCATGCGATCGCCATCACTTTCGCGCAGGTAGATCAGACCGGCCTGGGCCTGGCCGATTTTCACGGTTTCAAACAATACCCGTTCCAGCAAGGGGGCGAAGCGGGTCTCGGCGCTCAGGCTGTCGGTGATCTGGAAAAAACTCGCCAGGGTGTTTTTCATGCGCGTCATCGACACGCTCAGTTGGTCGACTTCGAGCACGGGAGAGCGACGTGAGGCCGGAAAGTTGAAGTCGAAACTGCGAACCGCATCGGCCTCCCTTACCAGCGCGCGCAGGGGTTTGACCAGAATCCGCGAGGTCAGCCAACCCAGCGGCAGGCACAGCAACAGCGTGGCCAGGGTAATCAGCGCGCCTTGCCAGCGCATGCGGTAGGCATCGGCGAGTAACTCATCTTCCGGCACCAGCAGCGCCAGTTGCAGCCCCTGAGGGCCGCCCTCTTGCATGCGGCTGCGGGCAACGATCCATTGACGACCGGCGACATCCAGGCGATTACCTGCGGGGGGATTGTTGAGCAATGCGCCGAGGCTGGGGCTCAGGTCGGCGGCTTTGATCAGGCGGGCAGTCTGATCGTCGATGATCAGTTTGCTGCTGTCGGGATACGCGATGGCATTCCCTTCAGCATCGAACAGCACTATTTCGGTACTGGGGGTCACAACATGTTTGGCCAGGGTTGCGGAGAGTTCCACCAGGGTCAGATCGGCACCCATGACAGCCTGTTCGCCATTGCGCCGAGCCAGGGTAGTGCCGACATTGTGGGTGGAGAAAAAGATGTAGGGTTCGGTAGTGATCTGATCGCTGTTGCTGCGGGCGTTGGCATACCAGGCGCGGGTTCGCGGATCGTAGGTTTCGTCGGGGTTGTCCTGGCGGCTGATGAGGGCCAGATCCTGATCGAAAAACAATGATTGGGAGCGGACCTGACCGCTGTTGCCTGTTCGCTCAATGCTCCACACCTGATAAGCCGCAGTGTCCGGTGCCTTGAGGAGCGTTTTCAGGTCGGGGGTTCGCAAGGGCCGAACCATGAAGAAATCACCATTGCCATAGCCCAGATACAACGAGGCCAGGTCAGGGTTGTCCTTGAGCGACTGGCTGAAGGGTTTGAGCAGCGCCAGGCGTTGCGCAAGGTCAGGTGCCTGGGTCGCGGGGTATTCCGTCAGCAGGGTCAGCAGATGGCGAATCGGCTCATAGGTAGCGTGCAGGTCGAGACGGACGTCCTGCTCGATGCGGTTGAAGAGCTTTTCACTGCTGGAAAGAATGATTTGCGTGGTTTGCCGGTAGTTGAAAACGCCCAGCACCACGCCCGTCAGCAACAGCAGGAGAGTGAACATCACACTGATATGGACGTGCAGGGGAAACCGTCGTTGATCCGGGCGCAGTGGGCTGGGCATTGCAGGTCTCTCCATGATGGTTAACGCACTGCTCAGCGTCCAAGCATAGTTAAGGCTCTGTCATTCTGCTTTTGGCGTTTTGGCCGATCTGTTGCTGCAATGCTTGCTCCAGTTCGAGCATGGCGCGCTCTATAGCCTTGCTGCAATCGGCCACTTCGTCGTGATGGAACACTTCATGGCAGGCCTTTTCCAGAGCCTCGCAGCTGTCGATCACCCTGGACGCCTGGACGATTCGGGCGGCGCCCTTGATTTTGTGGGCGACGTCGAGAAATGACTGAGGCTCTTTGGAGGGGGAAAGCGCCAGCAGTTCTTGTCGGTCCAGACGGTTGCTGTTCAACAGTTCGGTCAACAATCGCTGGTCCAATACCGGATCTCCGCCGGTCAAAAGACGCAGTCCTTGCAGGCTGAACGCGGGATCGCGGACGGTTGGCCTGATACCTTCAACCCACTGACTCAAGGCTGTCAGGGTAAGGGGCTTGAACAGGCAGTCGTCCATCCCGGCTTGTTTGCAGCGTTGTATTTCTTCCGGCTGTGCGTTGGCGGTAAAACCCAGCACGGTACAGGGCGGGCGGTGCGTTTGCTGTTCATGTCGGCGAATGGCGCGGGCCAGTTCGTATCCGTTCATGATCGGCATGTTGCAATCGACAATCACCAGATCGAACGGCTCAACTTCCCATGCCTGAAATCCCGCCTGGCCATCCGGCGCGACGCTGAATCGGTGACCCAGCGCTTGAATTCATTAGAAATGGAAATGCTCTTGAACATAATCAATGACTTAATATCGGTCTACCATTAAAAATGGAATGGAAAAAATCATTAGATATGGAATTATGCATACGGTGGTTCAATAGTTTTAAAAATAGGGTGTTTTTTGGAGGCGAGTAGGGGGTGCTCGAGGGAGGTTCAATCTTTATAGCTAAATCTCGACCAGAATTTGCGGGCGCTTTGCGGAAGTGTAGATGGTGGTGTATTTCAGTTTCTCTTGTTTTACCAGATCTATAACGAGACTTTCTGAAATATTCAAAAGCTTGCCTGCTTCCAAGCACGACATGTATTTTTTTAAATGAGCGCCCATAAAATCCAAGCTCTTGACAGTAACAAATCTCACTCTGCAAATGTCGATCTTTTCGATAAGGTTTGATCTGATAAAGCGGAGGTTAAGCGCATGCTGATGGGTATTAAGTCGATTTGCAGCCGCTTTTAGTGTGATATGGACGGCGAGCCACTGCTGGAGTTTTGATCGCTGGAGTAGGGAAAGTTCCTTCGAAGGGGTACTGCATTCGCAATACGCTTTCAGGATGTGGTACAAAACTGTAACGCTGATATCGAGTTGGTCAGCTATGATTCTCAGCTGTTGAATGGCTGGAGAACATTTACTTTTTTTGATTTTAAAGTTTTTCAGTATCTCTCTCATTCGATCGAGGTCCATGCTATCTCTAAGGTAGATGGCTGGTTCTTCGAGGTGACGGTCATAAGCGTGTATCAAATTGAGATGGCCGCTTATTCTATTCAAGGTTCTTCTGGAGATGTTGAGCAAATCGGAGACTTCGCTGTAAAACACGAAGCGCGTTCTGAAATCGGTAATCGATGTATTAGGTATAAAGTACACACGGTCGCCGATGATTGTGTTGGGGAAAAAACCTCGTTTAACAGCGGCAGCCATCGAGGTTGTCGTGGTCTTGAGTAGAACGGCTGCCGTGCCAAGCGAACTGTGTTCTTCTGTACGCTGCGAGATGCGATGCCGGCGGGTGGGTTCCAGTCCTGCTCGAATGACTGCGCACAGATTGGGGTGGCTATAGGCGATTGTATTTTGAGTTGGAAAACGTTCGTTCAGTATCGACATTTCAGTAATCAATGCTCGGGTGCGTGCTACACCTGCGCCGATGGCGTATTGCAATTGACGGAACGAGAGCTTGATCGAACTGCAACAGTTTTTCCTTTGGCAGGGACCGGAGAGACCGAGATTTGTCATCAGATAATCGATTGCATGCTGCCGAAGTGCAGGGTCATTGACTGTTGCCCAAACGGACTGAAACGCGCTGACCGGAAGTTGGCGGTAGGTGCTCAAGTCGACTTGAATGGCATGCTGGATTTGCGCATAGAACTGCTCAAGCGGCGCACATTCGATGTGATAAGGCTCAGCTATTTTAATTTTTTGTACTTCATCAAAAAAATAACCGTTGATCGTGCTGCTGGCGTCCTGAACGCCGAAGCTCGAGGGAATAGTTATCTGGAGTCTTTGCCGGTATGGAGTGATCTCTGCTTCTGCCAGGTTAAACCCGCATTCGCAAGTAAAACCACAGATTTTTTTCCACTCATTGACTCGGCCGCAATGGGGGCAAGACGGTGTCAGTAGCACATTGTGTGCTGGGCAAAAATCAAAAAATACGAAATCTTGGGGATCCCTTGAGTAGCCCAATTTGAGGCACACCGGACACGAGAGAAACTGGCGTCTCAAAGACCGTGTAGACACATCATGGTTGTGTACTTTTATATGGCATCCGCGCAAACGTTGTTGTGCCGGAAGTACGTAAAAGATTTCGCGTAAATCGTCTGTCAGGCACGGTGCTTCGTTGCACAAAAGGTCGAACAGCGGTTGATCCCTGAGCCGAAGGTCCAGCACGCGCGAGGATAAGGATATGTCCAAGGTTTTGCACATGTCGCACACGTTCTGATACCCGTTGCGTTTCGCGGTGCGTATAAGAATGCTCGTCGGACTTTCCAGGTAAAATGGACGTGCGACAAAAGACAGCACGTTCATTTGCTGATCGCCTTGATAACCCGTTTAGTGCTGATCAAAAACGGGTTGAGCGTTTTCTCAATCCGCTCGGGAAGGTCCAGCACCTCTACCGTACTGGAGAAATCCAGAATGTTTAGCACCCCATCGCCTCGTATCAGTGCCCGTTTGAATGCTCCATGTAAAAGGCGACGGATGCAGCGCATATTGCCGCCGCTAGCCATATAGATGGCGTCGGACATATGTTGGTCCGCCAGATACAGATCAGACTGGAGGTTTCCCAACTTGACGATTTCCGCTGAAAACATAGCCAAGATGGTTCTGAATTCGGAGTGAGGGTCGGCGCTGTAGGCCAGGTGAGACAAGTTGATACGGTACGGATAACGGGCTGAAAGTTGCGCCAGTGGCGTGATGATCTTGTCGTTGGTGGGTTCACCTGACAGCAGAAACGTGATTCTGCTCTGATTTAACATGTATTTAATCCAGTTGCAGGTTTCCGCCTTGGTTTTCTCAGCCCCTTTCTCGGCGAAGTTTTGAAATTCATCCAATATGACCAATTGCGTTTCCCGGGATTTTAAAGCTGTCAGGATCCGTTGTTGGAGGGATGACACTGTGCCGCCCGTCGAAACCTTGAATTCCTCTAGAATGGCAACCGCCACTGAGTTTATGGTCGGGCGAGGAGGCAATTCCAAGTAGAGGCAAGGTAAGGTGGTGACCCATCCTTCGGCTCTCAACAACGGCGTAGGGGGGCCCAAGAGCTGCACTAATCGAGTGCAGATACTGGATTTTCCAGTCCCGCTCTCGCCCATTAACATTGGGCAGGAGGGCTCCCCGCATTCAATGGTAGTCTGCATACTGGTCATGATCGTATCAATCGCATGCTGGTATTGAGAATGCAGAATTGTGAACTCGCTAAATGTTTTTAACGTGGTAGTAATGTCCACATCAATGATCCTCGATGTACACCGATTTGATGCTAACCCCGGGAGGGAGTAGGGGGGGATTGGTTACGGGCGGTATTATTGCCGGGGCTGGGATAGCTTTATTCGAGGATTTCGCGGCTTTCTTGTCAGCTTTGCGCTGTTCCTGTGCCTTGGTTTTTTTCCGCTGGTGGTACTCCTTCTCGATCTGCTTGATGTTCTGGCGAATGTGCAGCAAGGCTAAACATACCTCGTCGCCGGTGAATTTCGCCTCTTCAGCAGCAATCGCATCCATCACCAATCGGTGTTCGTACATGCTCAACCCGGTCTGATAGCGGGAGTCGCGGGCCTCGGCGCGGATTAATGGAAGGGGGCGGTCCGGATGGTGCACCCAGACCTGACCCAGGTCCGCGATGTCGTAAAGGACGATTGCCTTCTGACGCGGTTTAAAATCGTGCTCGATTTCGGCTAAGCCCGCGCCGCTCCACTGCAAGTGATCGAAACCGACAATGCCGTTATTGATCCTGCAACGCTTCGTCGATCGTAGCGCAGCGTTTAGATCCTCCTCTGAATACTTTTCCGGTGGTAGTTGTTGAGACATGGCCTTGGCCCAGCGCGCGTTTGGCGACAGTTTTGTACGGCCACGTTTGAGCGGGTGGTTGTGGTAGACATTCTCCAACCAGTATTCAAATTCCTCTTGCAGTTGTTCAATGGTTAGGCATGCGTGTGCCGCGGAGTTGTAGCGGCCACAGGCCTTGGGATTGGAAAACGTGGTGCCCGGTAACGAATGGATGAAGGTAATGACCGTCGCGAAAAAAGCTTCGATGTGCGGGCGGGCATCGGGCATACCGGGTGGGGGTAACAACAGTTGTATGCCTAGCGTATTGGTGGCTGTCTTAACATTGATGTTGTTGTTTTCGATGCCCCGATCACCGGCGAGTGTCACGAGCTTGCCCCGTTCAAATTCTTCGCCAGGCACGGCCTGTAGGGACATCCGTAAACTTTTCAAGGTTTTTCCAGCGCAGGGTGGCATCAAGGAGAGGTCGTGGCCGATGATTTTTCCGCTCTTCACTTCAATAATTGCCTGCAAGTGGGCCACCTTGCCCAACAACTCGCCCTGGTCATCGACGAGCATGATGTCGCACGGCGTTTGACAGTCGATTTCACCTTGTTCCAACAAGTACTCGGGTTCGTCCCAGGCCGGCCCGTATTTGTTGTTGTCCGCAGCCGCTTTGGCGCCCAAGCGCGCCTTGTCAGTTTGATAGTGACACAGGCGCTTGATCTCGCGGCGCACGGTGCTGAGGGAGGGCTTGGGCAACAAGCGAGCATTGGTGCTGCGGCGAACGATGTTGTCCTCTGTGATTTGTCCTTTGATCCACTGGTGGACTATCGCAATACTGTTTTTCTGTTCACTGAGGTAGGACTCGTTGATGAAGCGCAGCATCACTTTGCGTACGGCTTCCGGGGTTTGTTTGCCACGAGGGCGGTCGCTTTTCTGCTTGAGCAAGGACCAGGGTGACCAGTTGCCTTGTTTGCACAACGCTGTCCATCGCCACAGGCTGGTGTAACTCGGTGCTTTGGTTTCACCGCGTTCGATGGCGAGTGCCTTCAACTTTTCGACGCAGGCATTGCGGGGTAATGCCCCTTGAAACGCTTTGCGGATGGCCATGACGATAAAGTGTTGGCCTTTGGCTCGGATGACGGCGGGGTCAGTCGAATTCACAAATCGTGCGGCGGCGGAGATTTCGATGGGCGGGCACTCGGCCAGCACAATCTGTTTTTTCAATAACAGGCCGTCCAGATCGTCGGGCGTGAGGAACAGCGTGCGTGTACCGTTGGCATCGCGGAAGGAAATGAGTTCGCTGGTGATATTGATGACTTCGTACAGCCGGCCGTCCATCAGGTACCGTCCGCCCACGCCAGGCGGCGGCACGTTAACGGACTTCACAAAAGCCTCTGCTCGATGCGCGACTGCCGGTTCAGGGGTAGGCTTAAATCAATGCTGAGCTCGCCCCGAAATAACCAGCGGTAGATGCCCCTGAGACTCGGGGGATAAGCACTGTTGAGGAGCTCACCCAGGGTGAAACACGTTTTATAGCGGGCCAGGAAGTCGATGAGGTAAGCCTGCTCGCGGGCGCTGATCCTGAACCCTTGAAAGTACAAGTAGCGCAGGTTGGCAAAGAGCTGTGGTGGCATTAATTGCTGTTTGTCGACCCGCCGCCATTCGATCTGCCACGCCTGACACTGCGTCGCGAAACTGTCCAGCTTGAACCGAGTGAGTTCCTTTATTTGATGAAAGTCGGATTTGACCTCGGTGAAATGGTTAGCCGATTGCTCGCGCAGGACAAAAAAATCGGGGGTGTAGCGCATCGAGCCCCGTTCCGTTTCCCAGGTGAAAGTATGGGGTTGGGGGTAGTAGGCGATGACATCGCAGTCCCATTCCAGCCAGACACAATACGCCGCCTCCACAGACCCTTCGCAGAGCACGGCCTTGTTGTTTTTCAGGGAGGGGAAAAAGATCGTGTAGTAGCCCGGCAGTCCGCGATGAAGGTCACGCACCGGCGCGCGATCGCCGGCCAGCCACGCTTGTTCATTCCACATCATCTTTTCCTCCAACAGGCGGCAGTGGTATCCGGCTGCCAGCTTGCGCAGACGGCAACTCAATACGGTCAAGCGCTGCGCCGATGACGTACGGCGGCCTGGCACCGGCTGGCTGTTGCTCGGGCTGGGTTGGTCGCAGCCGGGCGATCGCACAGGGCGCCACCGTCAGGGCCGGGCTGCCCATCATGGAGGGCAGCGTCTTCAGACGAGGCCCGCTAGGGGCCGTTGGGGCCGGGCGCACCTGGCGCTTGGCCAGCCAGCGATCCTCGCTCGCTGTCATGGTCTCGGCCGGAAGTCGGTGTTGCGTGCGCGTCCTGATGGCACCTCGGCCAGGATCGGGTTTCAGCATTTGCATCTGCGCATAGTGCTCAAACAGCGCCTGTATTTCCGCCAGAATCACCGAGGAATAACCGTGATAGCAACTGAACTCATCCACGATGAGCACTCGCACGCGTTCCGCCGGGTGGTGGGCTAAGCCATCATTCAGGCCCTGGAACAGCCGGGTGCAACGCAACTCGCGTTCTTCAGCGCCGTTGCGCCATGGGCCAGAGTCAGCCGGTGCTTCACGCGGGTTCATCGGTGGCCACGGCGTTGTCGCCGTCCGCTGAACCGCCGGTCCGGTCAATGGCTCGTGGTCGTCCAGCGGCGCCCCAGCGGGCAGGTAAGGTCGGTAGCGAGGGTCCAATTGACACAGGCGCCGGTATGTCGAGTGCTTGACCTTGATCAGGTCCTGCTGCTGGATCATCTGCCACGCTTGGTCCCGCGTGAACAATAAACAATGTCCGTCCAGCAGGTCTTCCAGACGCAGGCTGGTCGGGGTGAGGCCAGTCGTCTTGTACAGTCGACCGCCGACGCGATACAGCGCATGCGGGGAGGGGGCGTTCAAGCGGTTCATAGCTGTCTCCTTGCTAATCTGAGAGGGGCGGGTCAGGGCAGAAGATCCTGCGCTGAGATACCTGGACAATAGGCGCGAGCGGGGTGGCCCCTGGGGGGCGGCCGTGCCTCGCCCATCCTGGGTGCGTCGTAACCCACCGTGCGGGCTTAGCGGCAGCTGACGGCGAAGGCACGGCGCACGGTGGCCGACGGCGCGGGACTGGCGTTTGCGCTACTGGGCGCGTGGGCGGCGAGTCATGACGTGCAGGGCATAAGACGCTCGCCTCGGTGGCGGCCGGACGCCGTCGGCGCGGGGGGGGGCCGGACCGCGGCAGCCACGGGCGCTAAGTTCACCGTACACCTGTGGGGTGTGTACCGCCGACCATAGTTGCTGAAAGGGTAAGAGTGCGATGAGGGGATTTTTCCTGTTTTTTTTCTGGTTATATAGGTAATCATTCAAACGCTTGCAGTTTGTTTCTCTTCCAGTGTCGAGAGTTTTCGCAAATGAAAAATGTGGAACTTGATCAGTGTCACGGGCAAGTCAGCTGTACCGGTGTAAGAGGCGTACACTGATTTTCGCGTTCCCGTTCTGGGTATCGAATCATGGCCTGCGTCGAGCACCTCACGTGGCAAAATCTGCGCATGGCGATGGCCTTGCAGGCGACCGCTGCGCACCTTGGACTGGAGCCCAGTGCCGGGATCATGGCGCGCTGGGCCGAGGCGGCTGCGGGGGAGGTCCGGGGAAGTCAACGTGAGGTGCGCTGGTGCGCCATGCTGCAGGGGCTGGCCCATTCCAATGCGGTGTTACGTTTACTGGGCAAGCAGAGCCCGGCATTAACGGCCTTGATCGAGCACCCGCTGTGGTGGGCGCTGGGTTTTGCCCGCGTCACCCATGAGGACATTCGGCGCTGGTTGCCATTGACGGCGGTGCCGGCCATGAGGGCCCGGCGCTTGGTGGGGTTGCCCTGCACCACACCGCTGGTGCGCATGACGTGGTTGCTCCTCTGGCTCAGGGCGACCCCGCCGGTCCATCTCCTGCTGCGGTTGTTACTCAGCCGTGCGCTGAAACGTGAGTTGCCGCGCCTGTTGCATGCACCGTTGTGGAATGCACGATGCTACGGGCTCAGCCGGTTGTTGAGAGCACGTCTGCCCGCCCCGCTTGGCGACCAGGCCGCGGTCTGGTATGACACCGAGCAAGCGCTGGATGACAGTGTGCGTTTTTGGTCGTTGTTGCGGGCGTGGGGCATGGGCACCCCGCTGTTTCAGGATGAAGCCCAGTGGTGCCAGTTCTGTGACGTCTGTGACCGATTGTCCACTGAACAGTTGCGCACGGTATTCCTCCAGCTGTCGGTGTTTGATCGGGAACGCGAGTCGGTGTTCGAGGTGCATACCCTGCGCTGGCTGTATCAAAAGCTCTACCGGTTGCGCCGCGCCGCTCTAGATCTGTCAGCGCCGAAAACGGACGGACTCAAGCCGGTGCGTCGCTTGCCGGGGGCGGTCAGGTCGTGTGCCGCGAGACGACTGTGGCACACCGCCAGGTCGATGTTGAGTTGTTCGCGTTGACCGCTGAGTTCGCTGAGCGCGACGCTGGTCTGGCGCAGTTGCTCACTCAGCGACAGCCGCGCGGCCAGCAGTTGTTGTTCTTCATGGGTGAGTCGTTCGACGCGGCGTTCGAGCTGCGCATTGTGCTGGTGCTGGTCACGCAACTTTTGCCGCTCCAGGGACACGCTCAACTTGAGGGCGGCCAGCTCCTCGTTCAGTTGCGAAGCCCGCTGTTGCGCCTGCTGCAGCAGCAGTTCCAGTTTGCGCTGCTGCTGGTGGCTGTCTTGGCGAAACTGCTCGTGCTGCCGCTGCTGCGCCGCGTACTGCTCGTGACTTTGCTGGCGAAAATGTTCGAGATTTTCCCGCGTGTGCTGGTGCGAGGCTTGCAGTTGGGCGATCAGCGCGGCGCGTTCATTGAGCGTGACATTCAGACCGTGGGCGTCCTGGCGCGCCAGCCGCAGCGCCTCGTCCTTCGTCTCCATGGCCACGGCCTGCTGTTGGCGCTGCTGCAGCTCGTCGCGCAGCTGGCTTTTCAGCTGCGTCAGCTGCTCCTGAGCCACCCGCTGCTGCGCCTCCAGGGCCTGCACCTGGGCCAGCAGCTGCTGTTCCCGTCCGGCGCCGCGTGCCTGTTCCTGTTGCACGGTCGCTTGCGCCTGCTCCAGCAACTGGGTGCGAATCGCCTGCACCACGCTCATCAGGCGCTGGTCGATCACTGTGGCGGGGGGAGACTCGTTGGCGGGCGGCGCGGCGGCATCGAGTTCTTTCAGGTAGCGCGAGATCGTGCTTTTCGAGCCGGTGTTGCCGAGCTCAATACGCACCGCATCGATGCTCGGCCGCCGGCCCCGCCTGAGCAAGGCGGCACGGGCTTCACGCACCAGCGCCAGGTTGATTCCACCGCGAGCCATGGGTTACCTCCAGACGATTTCGTAACGTGTTACGTGACCTGTAATTACAGGCTACAAACGGTATGCATAAGGTGTTTGATGGAGACGGGTCTGGCACGGGATAAGCCGGACTTACCCCGTGTCAGCATCGTTTTGTCCCGGTTTCGGTTTGTTTTTCCTTACACCGTGCGATTCACCCCCACACTTTGGCGGACGCGGGGTCCACGGCGGCCACCTCCTTTTCAGCTTAGTTCGCTTTTGGCGGCGCTCGCAGGGTGGACGGGGCGCTTGCGATCAGATAAAGGACTGGGCCGGCAGCGATACATACGGAGTTGTGGGCTGCGGGGAAGGGGGAGCCCTGATCCCCTCGAGAGCATCGTGCCGCCTTCCTTTGACGGGCGCCCACCTTGATCAACGAAGGGCGTGGTACTTTTGGGGTGAGCAGCCGGCCGAGCGGGTCGGCAGGAGCCCCGGACGTTTTGCTCATTCCTCAACAGTGGTCAGGGAATAGACGTTCGTGACTCACCTCGAGCACCGTGATGAAAGGTAAACGCAAAGTCGAAACGAGCAAGTGGCAGCTCGCTGAGCAATTCAAGGCCGAGGCTCAGCGTCTGTTAAGGGCGCGCTCGGCACGCGCGCATCGATTCTTGGATGCCGCGCTAGTAGAAGGTAGAGACCTGGAGCCAGTCGGATCACTGGCGGGGGCCCGGCCTGCGACATTGGTTGACTTTCAACATCGCCGCCGACCCGCAACCAGCGTGGGGACCGATGGATCGACTTAACCGGAGCGAGGAGTGCGGTGCATTCTTGGGGCGTGGCTGACGGGGTTTCCGACCAAGCCACCTTCCCTGGCGGCGGAAATGGCCGGATGCTTCCTGCACGACGACGCACCGGATAGGCGACCCATGTTGGCTGAAGTGATGCACGAAAAGGCTTACCGGGCTTACCGGGTCCGGCTGGAAACGTTGCTGCGGATCCCTATTGACGCTTCAGATCAGGACATCCACGAGTTCATCACTGCGGGTTTCTGGGCCGCGAGAGTCAAGATGCTCTACGATATCGGTGCACTCAGCCCGGCAACGCGCAACCACATCATTGCGCTCAACGCCCTTAACATCCGGTTGGCTCGCGGTCAGCGCCTGAGCGTGAGTGAGAGTGACCGCCTATTTCGGCATGCGCACATCACGGCCATGGCCGAGGTGCTCTTTGGGGATAGCAAAAAAGCGAGGCGCTGGCTCAACAAATCCAAGCGGCGCTTTTCGGGTGAAACTCCCAATGCGCTACTCTCCACCAGCCAGGGTACTCGCCTGGTGGAAGAGATGCTGATTGAAGTAGCAGAAGGGTTGGCATTTTAATGGTGTCGCGGGTGAATGCGGTTGTGAGTATCACCATTCACGGGGACTTGGGGAGATAGGTCCCGCTGTAGGGTAGCCTCGGGACGAGGGGACGAAATGAAACCGGCGCCGGACGGTCATCCTGTAACCAGCCATCAGGGATAGATTGCTTATTAGCAATTTGGCACAGCACCGATGACCTCTGGGAGGTTGGTATGACTTTCAGTATCGACATCATTGAAATTGTTCGGGAATCGTCGGTGGTCGAGACTGAAACCTCGTCTCAAGATAGCGAGGGCTCTAGGCATAAAATTATTATTACCGTGGATGCGGAGCCTCGGGACTTGGTCGACGACTATGTACGCTCCGTAGAAATGCTCACCCAGGCGTTCCTCGACCACATTAACCCCCTCCCTGCCGATACTATTTCTTCCATCGTCTCCCTCATGGTGCCTAAGAAACCGGTGCCGTCGACGCTACTGCGCGAGGCTAGGATGCTCGTACAGGCGAAAGCCGAGATCCTTCAAAGCACCGATTGGGTGACGGCCAACGAGATCACGGATCTCGCACGCTTCAGCTCTAGCAACCCCAGCTTGCAGCCCAACAAATGGAAGCAGACCGGGAAGATATTTGCTGTGCGCCATCAAGGCGTCGATTATTTCCCCATCTACGGACTCGATCCGGAACAAGGCTTTCGGCCATTTTTAGCGTTAGAGAGGGTAATTTCGACGTTGGTTACGACGAAAGATGGGTGGGGCATGGCATTCTGGTTTGCGTCGCCAAATACCTTCCTCGGCGGGAAGCCGCCAAAGGAAGTGCTTCCGGCCAATCCCTCATGCGTTCTCACAGCCGCGAAGGAAGAGGTGTCAGGGAACTTTCATGTATGACAAGCCACCGTAGGCGCTGGCAGTCCCCGGTGAGGTGATGCACCTAGGCCAATTCACTCTTGAACCTACGTCGCTATTGGCCGATTTATGCCTGTCGTGACCGGCAGTAGTCGGCCAGAAGCGGACGTCCGTGACCTGCGCTTTTACAAGTCGGAAACATACTCTCGAATTCGCAGTTATTTATCCTTCAGCAATTCCTCGATCAGTCTTTCTGTCGCACACATTTCATCTAGAAATTTCTGATCATAATGACTGGAGGTTTCCAGGTAACCTCTTGTGCAATTTAACAGTCCCTTCAAGCTCGCCTCCAGCTTTTGCTCTGAGCCAGTACCGAACAATGCCAAGGTCAATTCGTACCGCCTCATGAAATCAGCCACAACGACCTCATCAGACGCCACGAGTTTGTCTTGCATAGCAGCGGTAGCTTTTTCGATTTGCTGGTTCAAACCCAATAATTTGTCGTTTAGCACATTCCACTCCTGCTAGCGTTCACTCATAAAATTTACCAGCGAGCAAAATTGCCGCACAGCGCTGCCATACGTTCAATACAGAAGCGTCCGTCAGAGAACA
Organism: Pseudomonas sp. LBUM1666; assembly: GCF_059695775.1. Taxonomy (NCBI): domain Bacteria; kingdom Pseudomonadati; phylum Pseudomonadota; class Gammaproteobacteria; order Pseudomonadales; family Pseudomonadaceae; genus Pseudomonas; species Pseudomonas sp. LBUM1666. The sequence goes on from NZ_CP166789.1 coordinate 1,744,954, forward strand.
CCTGGTGCTAGCGGTTGCCCACGAAGCTGCAGCATCAAGAAAGGTGTCAACAGAACCGTTCTCCCACCCCAAGGCGCCGGGCCCAAAGGGAGATGATGGAGAAGTCTCCTCCAACAAACGTTCCCGGGAGAAATCATTACCGAGAGCCGCCATAAATCCAATGAAGGATTGCTCGTCGTTTACGCTTTCCAGCAACTCATGAAGATCGGCAGACATAGGCATCCTGGCATCAACGTAATGGCGAGATAATACTGACCGGCATGCTGCTATGCCACGATATGGGCGGTCAACTTCGGCCATTGCCAATGCCTGCAATGGGTCGTTCACTGCCGGTGACGACAGGCAGTAACCGGCCAAAAGCTGACGGTCAGACTCTGGCCGCTTGCTGCCCTTCTCGATAGGCAGCAAACGGCCATTAGAAGTTCTTCGAATCGGCTAACCCTTCACGGCCACTAATCCCATGGGTTTGTACCAAGAGGAGAATCCTCCGCTAGATCCACATACAAAGTATCGTAGCCCCTTGTAACCCTCTGAGCCTGGTGCCATCCGGCTTCGCTTTTTACCATACGAACCTCTTGTACTGTCCGGCCGTTCTGCGCATACATAAAGATGTTGAAGCTCCGGCTATCCCTACCGTCCATAGGGAAGCTCCCGAACATTGAATTGATACCCGGCAGCAGTCGCTCAATGTTGAAGAAACGATCATTAATCAGTGCAGTGCCTTCTTTCAAAAGGTCCAAGTCACAAACCCTAATTTCGATGTTTGTGAGCGGGTACTCGCCGCAATGAATCGCCATCAGCATCAGAGAACCCGGATTTGTGCCATCAAACGCGCACAGTACGCGACAATAGCTTTCTCCCCCCGTTGTATAGCCAACAATGTCTTTGGCTTGATTTTCCAGATGATTGGCCTGCTGCTCCATATGTCCCACTAGGGCAGTTAGCCGTTGCTCAACAGATGTTAATCCCCCCTCAACCTTGAGCTGCTTTCGTACCCTGAACCATTGCCCGGATAAAAAACTCAAGAAAAAAAATGCGGGCGCAAAGGTGCCGATGCAATTCAATACTGTCTGCTGCCACCCTGTACTCGGATCAGGCACTGATAGCATGCGCAATATTGTCCACAGCACGGCAAACGTGAGCGGGAACCAGAACTCCAAGATTATCTGTTTGAATGTTTTCATAACTGTCCTTGTTGGTTCGCAACCTTGGCCGGTAGTCTGACACCTCTATAAGCTCGATTGAAAGCTGCTGCCGCACCTCTCCTGCACCATGGCGCATGTTAGCCGCGACCAAGTGAAATCCAAGCTTCAATAGGGCAGCCTTCAACAGCGGCTGCTTTTGGCCGAGGCTGTGTGAAAACGTTTTTCAGCGCGACAGGTACTCAAAAACGGACTGCAAATCGCGCTTCTACGCGAAATCCACATCTGCTGACGTGCCGATAAATTTCAGATTTAACGTAGACGCGCACACTTCAATTTTGGCAAAGCGTTTTTACACACTCTGTGCCGATTGCTGTCTGTCGCGAAGGCTGCAATCGACTGTGAAATCAACTAATCGATGCAACAGACCGGCTAGCGTCAACCCTATCGCTGGGCGCACTTCAATAAATTATTGCAATGCACATTCTGTTGGACGGCGACAATTGCGTCATCATCGCCATGGATTACCGCAATCTCCCACAGCATCTGGGGCGATCGAACGTGAGGTGGAGGCGCTGGAGTTCCGAGTATCTAGCCGCACGAATGCATTGCCTGTTCAGCTTATCTGCCTCTGCACCGGGATGGGCGTAGTAGATGAGCGAGTGACATCAAAGACCGTGTAAAACCAATAAACTGGCTCTTGGCACTCAACAGATCAATCAGCGAGTGCACGTTTGCTCCTTCGACATCAAGAGCGCGGTAGCCATTTAAAATGGATTTCTCCCGTTCAAGGTGAGCGATTCGAGCTTCCAGTTCCTGGATTTTCTGTTGCTCTGGCATTAGCAGCCTTGCTGCGGAGTAACACCTTTGCTCTCCTACTGAAGCTGATTAATCCAGCGTGTAACGCGAACTCAACAACCCCGAGCGAACGTTAGGCTTCGATATGGCTGAAGCCTTCATCAAGCACGAGGCCTGCGGCCTCGCGTTTGAATTCAGCGGAAAAGGAACGACGTTGCTTGGTCTTCAGACACCTCTATCTGGCGAGCATTCTCGTCTAAATGGTGTCCGGTTTCATTAGATCCACTACAGGAAGTGTACTTTGGCTACTTGACACGCCAAGGGCTATGTTAGTTTTTGTAGAGTGGAAGTTTTTTTGCACTTTCGGTCCATTCAGTAATTTTCTCTGGGTGTGAGTCAAGATAATGAGTGATAGCCCCATCGGGGTTTGAAGTCTCATGAGCCTCGGCCATAATTCCCTGCAAGTCGGCAAGGGGGATTTTGTAGTTTTGAAGGAAGTTCGCAGCTCGAGGAAAATCTTCACCGAACCCTTTGCGAGAAAGGGCATGTACGCCCTCAGCACCACCTAAAGAGCCTTTTGGATCTTCCAAATAGCGTAGGTTCCACTTTCCAAACATCCAATGAGGGGTCCAGGCTGTGGCAACGATCCAGTCTTTTTTAAGAATGGCTCGATCCATCGCAATAGTCATTGCAGTTGCGCTGCTAGCGGAGAGTTTGTAATCGACTAAGTTGTAATTTTTTATTGTTTCTTCGGATTTTCTCATTAGGCCTGCACCAGGGTCGATGCCTTGTATTATTCCTTTAAATTTCTTTGCAACTTCGGGATTTTCCAAATCAGCGATTGTTCTTACTTCGTTAACCGGTACATAGTCTGGCACCACCCATCCAAGCTTCCCGCCATAGATTATGCCTAAATCATCAACACTATTTTTGTACTTATCCCAATAAGCAGCTTGGGTGTTCGGTAGCCAAGCCATGAGCATAGCATCAAGCTTTTTAGTTGAGATGCTTTGATATTGCACGCCAAGTGCTAGCAGTGAGAGTTTTACTTTATAATCGAGTTGTTGCTCTAGGATTTTCTTGGCCATATTTGTAACGATTTCAGAGTCCGGCTCTGAAATAAAACTCAATCGCAAGGCTTGATCTTCCCTGAATTCAGACTCCGCCGCTTGAACGCCTAATGACATTAAAGGTACCACTGCCAACGTCGCACACTTGAATACATACATAAAATCAAGCTTCATTTTAATCATCCTATTATTTTAGCTTTTGGGTGGTGTATGGAAGATCAATTTACGCCAGCGCAAGCTCTTGGAGTTCCTGAATTCAGAGGAGATCCTAATTAAGCGGCTACCTATGCGTGTACGGGTAGGACTTCCCACGGTGCTACCCAGTCGCCCGCCACTCGCAACGCTATCTTTGCATCATCTTCAATGAGCCGGCAGACACTCATTTCACCGGAACGCTCTCCGTAACGCTGCTTCGCTTCTTCGAAGCGCGCATGAGTTGCACGGGTTAGCTCGCAGCGTGTTCCGGTTTCATTTAACAATTCTTCTATCAGGCCAAGATCTTTCAGGCACAGCGCAAGCGGGAAGGATGGGTCGTAGTGACCGGCAAATATCGACGGTACATCGTGTTGCATTACGAAGCTATCGGCGGCCCCTCCCTTCATTGCTTCCCACCATACATCTGGCTCCAAACCTGCAACCTTAGCGGCTACCATAGCTTCGCCTATAGCGGCAGCGTGGATTTTCCAAAGCTGGTTGTTAACCAGCTTGGCGACGTAACCGTTGCCATAGCGGCCAACTTTTCGAATTACACCCATCGCTTCAAGAACAGGACGCGTTTTTTCGATATGAGCATCCTGCCCACCTACAAACAAAATCATGTCACCACGTATGGAGGAATCAACTGACCCGGTAACAGGTGCATCAATAGGAAATCCGCCCCGCGCGACGAACTCGTCGGCGAGCTTGCGCATCATAAACGGACTGCTGGTTGTCAGGTCGATCCAGTATTTGCCAGTAATATCGGCTTCAAAAAAACCACCGGCACCACGTACAACTTGATCAATTTGCACTGGTCCGAAGACCATGCTAACTACGACATCTACATTCTCAATCACTTCTCGAGGGCTGTCAGCCCACACAGCACCATTGGCTAACAAAGACTCTGCCACTTCCCTCCGCAGGTCATATACAACCAAGTCAAAGCCTAAAGCCTGAATGTTCCGAGCCGCGGGAAGTCCCATTGTTCCTAAACCAACAAATCCAATTTTCATAATGTTTCTCGTTTTTATTGATGGGGCGATTGGAAGCTACGAGCAACATAAAATGCTTGTTGGCTATAAACAAATGAAATATTATTATGATATCGATCATGAAACGTGATAGTAAGAGGTGAGCGATTGAAAAACCTTGATTTGAACCTGCTCCAGGCTTTTATAGCCATCGTCGACAGTGGAGGTTTCACGCGTGCTGCTCACTTTTTATGCCGTACTCAGTCAGCCGTAAGCATGCAGTTGCAAAAGCTTGAAGAGCAGATGGGCAAACAGTTGATTCGACGGGATAATCGGCAAATAAGGTTGACGGAAGACGGTGAGATACTTCTCGGTTATGCGCGTCGTATGATCCATCTAAATGAAAGCGCCTTTGCGGCCGTTGGAAAGCCATACACTGAGGGGCACCTCAGACTAGGCATACCTGATGATTACGCTCAGTTTTTTTTACCTTCTGTGTTGACCCGTTTTGCACATGCATACCCACGAGTGCAGCTTGAAGTAACTGGGGCTTTGAGTGGGGAGCTGCTTGACCTACTTGAGGCGGGAGATCTTGACGTGGCTCTGATCACGCGACAGCCAAATCGAAGCTGCGGAAAAATTTTGCGCAAAGAACGGTTAGTCTGGGTAGGTTCGCGCCAACATATGGCTCAGAGCATGGAGCCGGTTCCGCTGGCGTTTTTCCCCGAAGGGTGTGTGTTCCGTGAGCATGCCATAGCTGCTCTTAACGCCCATGGACGGCCTTGGCGAATTGCCTATTCCAGTCGGAGCTTTGCTGGAGGAACAATCGCTGTAAACGGAGGTTTAGCAGTGACTGTAATGGCCCAGAGCATGGTGCCGGTTGAGTGGCGGATCTTCGGGGTCGAGGATGATTTTCCTCAATTGCCCGAGATCGAGATCGTTTTGCATCGAGCACCGAGCAAGCTACCATCAGCCACAACGCTGTTAGAGGAACAGTTGATTGAAAGCGTCCAGACAGCTTTTAATTCAGCTTTCCGACAAGGTAGCTATTTAACACGGGCTTAGTAAAGCGCTCACTTCTCAAGCGTCAGCCTCGATGAAGCAATTGCGCATATCGGCTTCTTGGCAGATTTTTGCCAGCCGATCGTGAACAGCCTTATCCAGCTCTTCGTCGCTCCAATAGGTGTGGCCAGCTCGTAATTGCCCGACCCCAGCCGCTTCATCCCGTAGGGTTCCAGGTAGTAGTGCTCGATGTTTTCCCCGGCTCGCTTTCTGCTGCGCACGAACTTGCTATTGTTCTCGACAACCAGGCGCAGCACGACAGTGGCGACCCGTTCGGCATCGACCTCTCCCAGCAGCCAATGAGCGTCCGCATCGCGGCGCACATGGCCTATGCACTCCACAATGAGGCAGAGGTTGCGTACAGCAACGCCGACTCTCCGCTCGGCCACGCAACTCAGAAAATCGCTGCGATCGATCAGGTCTTGATGTCACGGATGGTGCCGCGTTATTGAGCAGATTTAACGTCAGGGCCTAACGTTATTCCGGATAGCGTCTAACCCGAATGACCGCTCCTGGCCGATAGCTGCCCGTCATCAGTGGTAGCTATCGGGTAATGCTAGATATCAGAATGGGGGCTAGAATGAGCCGAACGGCTTGCGTTGATCTCGCCAAGCTTGAGCAGACGCTGATCGAAGGCGTGCATATTTCAACCATTCGCTCGCTACCAACACGCTTCGTCTCACCCATACATGTACAAAAGGTCGTCGATCAGCTCTAGCTCCTGCTGCGTGTACTGGACCTTGTTGTACCGTCTAATGTTCTGAAGCACACCTCTGATCGGAACCTGCCGCGAAGGATCCTGAACAATTTCGATCAAACGGTCGTAATCGGGATCGTTTCCCTTGAGGTATTTTTCAATCAGTTCTTTGAGCGCTACGCGCGCCTCTAGATCGGTTAGCACTGTTACTTCTCCGGCAAGACAGTGACCTCATCCACTTTGATGATAGTGGTAGTACCTGGTTTCGGAACGAGTTATCGCCCACCACCTGTACCTTAGCCAGCATACGCTTTCGTGAAGCGTTCCAGGTTCGGACTTTTACCATCAAGCTAATATGGGACTTTTACGGTTGGCACGTCGTCCTTATAGAGTTGCAGCGTGTCGAACTTCAATCGCAGGCAACCATCACTCCATGCAGGGGCGGGGGCAGCACTACGGCCATCAAGCAGATTTGGTATCCATGTGGCGATTCAGTGGTTGCAGAAAACTCTGAATAATAGGGTAAATGTAGGGAGCCATTCCGGTCTGTGAGATGGTTTCAATCCCCGCGTGTGCTGCGGGGATTACTTTCCATAAGCTAGGAGCTACTGATAAAGTCCCGCAGAAGAATCCAGGGCGTTCAACAATTCCTGAGCTGGAATAGCGTACTGACCGAGGTTCGCCATATCCAGATCCCCCCAGTCTTGATCATCATCAATTTCCAATATCAGCAAATCGATTTTTTTGAGCTGGAAGAAACTGATGATGTCGCGAATCTCTTTCTCGCGTTGCACGTGATCATTTCCATAGAGCCCACCGGCATAGAAGAAGCCCTTATCACCCATGGCAAGTTTCTTCTGAGAGCCAATAAGGGACATTTTGAAGCGTTGGTGAAGAAATTTCGTGGCTTCCACATAACTCGTCGGTGATGCCGCTGCAATGCTTATTTTGGTCATGGTTTAAAAGCCCTCAGAGATCAGAGGGTTAAGTGGTTTGCCCATGGTGTCTTTCTGGTAGTTACCATCGTGCCACCTGTAGAGGTGTTCATCGGCGACGTCGCGCACGCGGAGCGTGGTTAGCCCTGTCCTATTTTATTTGTTTTTATTTATTTAAATCTTTAAAGGGATTCGAACTCGGTAGTGCAACCAAGTTTTTTCAGCCTTTGGATTTCTTGTTCGAATGTGTAGTTTGGCAGGTCTTTATTTTGTTTGTCATACTCGTTCCTGAGAAGTCTAAATAGCTTGCCTGTTTTTTCTTTTGTTTTGCTGTTGAGGCTGTTAATAAGGTCATAGTTGTCGGCAGATAAAAACTCAAACTTGTGCTTTATTACGTAATAGGCTGTAATGTTCGAAAGTAATCCTGCCGCGTCTTCGTAATTTTCTCCGAGGTACTTTGCATACTCTTCAAATATGTTTGTCAGTAAGCTTCGTGCTGCGTTTTAAGTACGCCGCACATTTCCTGCCAGTTGCTGACATAAAGATGATCGCCCCAATCAGATCCCCTCGCGAAGTAAATGCCGTTTCCCTTGAAAAAATCGGCGATTTCATGCTGATCTAGAGCCGTTTCGAAAGTGGTTTTCATTGAAGCTTTTCCCAGTCATCAAAATTTTTCAACAGCGTTCCCACGTCACTATTATGGGAAACGCTCTCTGATCCGATCAGAGCAGCTTCTTTTGTCCCACTTTTGGTTGCCCCGCCAGGAACCCATTCGTTCGGGTACGCACCATTTTCTTTTCCATTAGGCATTTCATAGCGGAATCTTGGGTCGTCAGGCTTGATTTTAACGATATATATGCCCTCGCCCTCTAGAGTTTTTGCGCCAAGGTTTAGCTCGCTATTTAGCACCCGCCAATCGTTGCCGGCAGCTCGGTATTTCGTCGCCGAACTCCGTTTTCTTTAGCAACTGGCCTTTGAGGTCGTATTCATAAGCGGTACGACGACCGTCGAAGCCGGTTTCCTGCTGGATTAGGCCGTTAGAGTAGTAATCGAGTTGGTAGTGTTCGCGACGTTCGTTTTCGATCTCACTGAGCAGTAGGCGCGCATTGTCGTAGCGATAGCGCAGTTGGCTACTATCCGGATTGATACGACGGCTGACTAGATGCAGGTTTACGACTTAGCTCAAAAAGCGGTCCCTTTCCATTTTGTCTTAAGTAGTGCAACTGAAGCTGTTGAGGAACCGCATCCTTCATTATGTAATGATGCGCCGCCTTCTTTCGCTCTATCCAAATTCGACATGCCTTTAAACGAAAGAAGAAACCCTTTAGCCTTGACTGGAGACCGGCTAATGGGTGTCCCGTTTCATTAGGGTTTTTAGTTGTCTTTTTGGGCGTTGTAGGTTCGTAGCATTTCCTCTGAACCGTCCCAGTTCGGGGGCGTCTCCCAATTTTTATTTTTCTTTTGTCCAATTATTGCGCCAATAAATGTATTTTTTTCATCATAAAAAATGCGACCGTCCCAACTTGTACTGTCAATGAAACGCATTGATAGTATTGCGTCAGGCGCCATACTTGAAAGCGCATTTATAAGCTCTTCAAATCCTGGTATTACCGATGAAGTTGTGTTTGCAATTTCTTTTTGAGTGGTGAGTTCTTTTTTATACGCATCGCTAGTTTTTTTTATAATGTAATCGTTTTTAAAAATGAAACTTTCTTCAGTTGATTTTTTTAATAGTTGGGCCGATTTTATCCCGCCGTCTGCGAGATGAAAATTCTGCTGTAACAAATCTAATATATTCATGGCTTAAACACCTCGATATCCCCGCTGCGGGGTCCTTTCAAGAGAACTTCTTGCTCCCCCCAACGATCTTCCGAATACTGCCATGACCACTTATCTCCTTCTTTTGGGGCGCCAATTTTAACTCTCAGAATAAGTCCATCCTCTTTCGCAAATTGCCTGGCGATATCAGGTGATCTTGTCCATGAAGTATAGGGGCTGTCTCCCGAGTGTCCTCCATAATTGTGATCGTCAGGATTTACTACGCCATCAATTTTTCCGGGAGTTACCTTTCCGGAAAATGCGTCATTTTCGGCAGGATGGCCCTTATGAACACCGCGATACAGATATCCTTCCTCTGGAGTGCTTGGGAGACGAGGAAGATTCTCGTAGTCCGTTTCGCGAGATTGGTTTGATTGCTTCTCATCAGGACCGTCGCACGGTTCGCAGCTCAACCCTAATGGATCCACCCATCCTGTAGGGTTAGGCACGTACTGGTAATTGTTCAGCCCGCCTGCAAGCTTGATCGGATCCGGCGTCAGATACCGTCCAGTCCCCGGATTGTAGTAGCGATGCCGGTTGTAATGTAAGCCCGTTTCCGCATCGAAGTACTGGCCCTGAAAGCGCAGCGGGTTGTCGATTTCTGCAACGTCGAGCGTGGCGAGGTTGCCATAGGCGCGGTATTTCGCCGACCACATGATCTCGCCGCTGTAATCGGTGAGTTCCTGCGGCGTGCCGAGGTGGTCGAGTTGGTAGTAGAACGGCTCAGCTTTGAGCGGGCCTTCACCGTCGAGCATCGCCAAAGGCCGGAAGGAGCCCGGCTCGTAGATGTAGCTGCGATAGCGGTTATTGGCGCTTTCTGCGATGAGGCGTTCGCCTTGCCACAGGAACTCTGTGGTTTGGTCGTTGACGGTTTTGGCGATACGGCGGCCGAAGGCGTCGTACTTGTAGCTTGCGATGCTGCCGCTGGGGAGGCTGACACCGATGAGGCGGTGTTGGCAGTCGTAGCGGTATTCGGTGACGAGCTTTTGCTCGGTTCCGCGGCGCTCACGGCTCAAATTGCCAAAGGCGTCGTAGTCGTAATGTCGATCGCCCTGCATCAGCAAACGGTTGCCTTTGACATTGGCCAAGTTCGCGGTGGGTTGGTCACCTTGACCTAGAAGGTTGCCCGCCGGGTCGTGGGCAAAACTTTCCGGGGTGGCGCCTCGAACGTTGATCAAACGGTCGAGCGGGTCGTAGTGATAACTACGATTGCCTTTCCGGCTGTCATTGATGCCGGCGAGGTTGCCGTTTGCATCGTAAGCGTAGCGACGCTGGAACAGGTTGCGATCCTGCTGGCTAACGCTGTGAGCTTGCAGGCGGCCTTGTTCGTCGTATTGGTATTGGCTGAGCAACAAACCCTGTTGACGCTGCTGTTCGCGACCTGCGCTGAACTGGTGAGTGGTCAGGCGTGAACCGTTGAGGTCGATACTGCTCAGTTGACCGCCTCGTTGGTGGCGATAATCAAGCTTGCTGCCGTCGGGTAAGCGGCAGTGGCTGAGTTGGCCGAGTTGGTCGTACTCGTAACGCAGGGTCCCCCAGCCTTGGTGCTCGGTGATCAGGCGGTCTTGCAGGTCGTATTCGTAGGCCAGCGGCCAGTTTCCGTCATCGACGTTCACCAGGCGCCCGAGGGCGTCGTAGCTGTAGTGAATTTCCTCGCCATCGGCCAGGGTTTTCACCAGCAGGCGGCCAGCGGCATCGCGCTGGTACTCGGTAATCAGTTCGTTACCGTCGTCGCCGAACTCGGTTTTCTTCAGCAACTGACCATTAAGGTCGTATTCATAAGCGGTACGACGACCGTCGAAGCCGGTTTCCTGCTGGATGAGGCCGTTCGGGTAGTAATCGAGGTGGTAGTGCTCGCCACGTTCGTTTTCGATCTCGCTGAGCAGCAGACGTGCGTTGTCGTAGCGATAGCGCAGTTGGCTGCCATCCGGGTTGATGCGGCGGCTGACCAAGTGCAGGTTATCGGCATATTCGTAGCGGGTGACTCGGCCCAACTCATCGCGCTCGGCGGTGACGCGGCCGTATGGGTTGTAAGTGAACGCGCGCGTAGCGCCACCGGGCAGGGTGATTTGCGCGAGCCGGTTGGCAGCATCCCATTGGTATTGGGTGATCGCGCCGCTTTCGTCCTGACGGGTGATCTGCCGGCCCAACGCGTCGTAGCGATACTTGCGCTGACCACCATCGGGCAACTGTTCTTCGAGCAGTTGGCCGAGATTGTTCCATCCCAGTTGATGACGGCTGCCATCCGGATGACGGATTTCTAGAAGACGGCCCTGGCGGTCATAGTTGTAGTGGGTTGAATTGCCGTCCGGGTCGATTTGTTCGGTGATATCGCCTTGGTCGTTGCGCCAATATATCCACTTCGCCGGGCCACGATTCACCACACGGACGTAGCCGTGGTAATACTCATAAGAGGTCGGGGTGTCTTCGGGTGGAATAACCGCGATCAGTCGGCCTGCTTCGTTGTATTGGTATTCGGTGACGGCGCCGAGTGGATCTTTCTCGGCGATCAGGCGGCCCTTGTCGTCGTAGGCCTTGAGGTGCTCCGCACCGTCCGGATCAACCTTGGCAACCAGTCGCGCCTTATCGTCGTGGGTATAGACCTCTTCGCTGCCGTCAGCATTGGTAACTGTGACGCTGCCTTTGTCATCCCAGGCGTAATGCGCGTCCATCTGCGAGAAGCTAGCCCAGTGATGGATGCAGCGCGCCGATTTACCTTCTTTTTCCCATTCCCAGTAAAAACTGGTGCCGCCGGCGAGTTGCCGCTCAAGAATGACGTTCTGGTCGTTGTAGGCATAACGCTCGGCTTCGCCGGCGGCGTTTTTGGCTTCGATCAGGCGGTGTTGGGCGTCGTAACTGTAGGTGACCAGGGTCTGGATGGTGCTCCAGGCGTCTTCCAGATTGTCGGCCGGGATGAACTGCTGGTAGTCGATGGCGACGATGTGCTTGCGGTCGTATCGCACGAGAAGGGCACGACCGGCGCCGTTATCGACGCGCTTGATTCGCCCGTGAATGTCACGGGTGATGTGCAGCCGATTGCCGTAGTTGTCGCTGATGGCGATCAGCGTGGCGCCCTTGCTGTTGTAGCGAAAGTGGTAGAACTGGGCACGTTCTCCGGCCTGGGTGAGGATCAGTTCAGAGGGATCATCACCCAGGAAAATCGCTGCTTCTGACAGGCTGTTGGTGATCGCCGGACGCTGCACACTCGGTAACGGGAACGTGGTGATACGGTTTTCGTGGTCGGTCCAGACTACCTCGTCGCCCTGTATATCGACCCGTTGTGCCAAGGCGTGGCTCCAGCCGTAGCCGAGGCCGCAATCAATTTCCGCAGCGCTGGTGCGGTAAAGGCGAGTCCACTCGAAAGGTAGTAGCCCGTCGAGCTGACCATCGGTCAGCGTCAGTAGCTCTTCACCGGTAACCATGGAAACCGGGCAATTGTTGGTGCAGGTTTTCTTGGCGCAGGTTGAGCTCTTTTCGTCGGGCGTTTTTGACTGGGCCGGAGCATCGCTGACTTTTTCCTTTGGCTCCAGGACGAATTGTTTTTCTGCTTTTTTTCGAGCAAATGCCGAGGCGTTTTTTTCCAGTAGTGTTGGGGTGTCGCTGGTGATCGGCAAAGGACCTTTTGCTCTTGCTGCGGTGGCTTGCTCGATTTTCAATGCAGCCTTTTTGGCGGCGTCCATCGGTACGCCTTGCGCACTGGCCAACAGTGGTTTCACGGTTTCGCCGTGAGCCTTCAAGGCGTGTCCCTTACTCGCGGCCAAGAGTTTTTCCGCGAGCTCCTCTAGCATTTTTACCGCTGTACCGGATTTGACCTTGGCCAAGGTTTTTGTGCCAACACGTATAGCCAGCCCGAGGCCGCCAGACAGACAGATCCCTAGTATCACGTTGATCAGAAAGGAAGCGCCGATGGCAGTAATCACTTCCACACAGACTTGCGGTGGCAACATGCCAACCCACGCGATAATGGCGGATAGATAGATGTACATCAGCGGTTCGTCGCTGAGGATCAACAATCCAGTGGCTATGGCTTCTTTCGATGCTGAGTAGAGTTTCTCAACTTCCTCTTTACTCAGGTAATGAAGAAGTTTCTCCACATTTTTAAAGGGGTCGGCTAATAGTTCGAACAGGCTTTTGATGTCATCCCACAGACCTAGAAGCGCTTTCTCAAGACTATCGAGTGCAGACTGCATCAATATGAGCGAGCGACCCGCCCGGTCTGTCGCCGAGTAGCTCGCCCACTGTGGCTGGAACTTACTCGACCATTCGCTTTTCAACCAGCCGTCAAGATTGCCGATGACACCCTGGTATGAGTCGTACAGCGCTTTGACGTTGCTTTCAGAAACGTTGGGAAAAAAAGTGATGCGGTACATCTGGCCCGGCTTACAGCCTTTGATGACTTCAATGCCGCTCGGGCCGATATTCGCAGGAATTACCGGACCGACAACGTCGTATCCGCCGAACATCGCTTTTTTGACGGGTTCGAGCCTGACCGGTGTATTGCCGATCGGCACGTAGCGCGCACTCTCAAACATATGGATCAGCGTGAAATCGCCCATCAACGGACAGGTTGCGTAGGTTTCAACCGGTCCCGTCTTAGTTTTGCGCTCAGTGACGCTGACTTCGTTACCCACCTTGAACTTCTGGTCGACATCCATGGCCCAGCCAGTCCAGAAGCCGTCAGCCCAGGTTTTGTAGTCGGTCAGGCAATTATTGAAGTCTTTGAGAATGACATTCACGTCTGGGGTCTTGGCGTCGAGAACTCGAATAACCAAATTACCGATGGGATCAATCATGACGTGACTTCCTTTGTCAGCTCAGCAGCCAGACGCTCTGCCATATCTTCTGTATTGGATTGTTGGCGCACGAAGCGCTCGACTTTGTGGCGCAGATTTCTTTCGGGGAAGGAGAAGAAGAGTTCTGGGCAATCCTCTCCCAACCACTGCATTAGGTTGTCGACGACGGTGGTGTGGTCTTTTTCCGCCAGCGTGTCGACTAACTTCTGCGGCACCTCCCACCACGGCCAGGCCTTGGCCGGTGGCACTCCCCTCGGTCCCACTTCCAGTTTCTGGCCATTGATCAGGTAGCGGTCGAACACTGGCAAAACTTCACCCGCGCCAGCACCCAATCCTTCAAGAATCGGGAAAATATGCCGCCCATCCCAAAACCGAAAGAACACCTCGGTCCCATCCGGCATCCGCACTTGAGTCAAACTGCGAAGATGTTCGAACACCACGTCCGGGGTGCTGGTGGACACCGCCAGCCAGCCCCAATCCTGAGCGTCGGTTTCAGCAATCCACTGAAGGAAACCGGCGTTGGGTTTCAGCTCGGCGAGGTAGGGCATCACTGGCTGCCAATCGGCGTACGGCGTGCCGCTCCAGATCGGGATCAGCTCCGGCGCCATCTCCTGCTGGTAGAAGGCCTTCAGTGGCTCGGCATCGCTCGCCGCACTGACAATCAAATAAAGACGTTCATTAGCCTGCAACGGCCGTTCAGCCAGCCAATCCTGCGGGGTCAAAAGATCAGATCGCACAAGCACCTGCCTTGCATTTTTCGCACTCTTCACAGAACGGGGCGTTGCGTTTTAGCGTATTGATCTGCGCCGGGGTCAGGACCGCGCCGGCCTTGTCGGCATCCGCCTGTTTCAGCACGCCGGGCATCAGTGGCGCGGCGCCAGTGCCGTTGCCGGGGCTGCCACCGGAGTTCATGTTGATCACCGGCCCGCTCAGGGTGACGCCGTTGCCGTCGATCTTGATGAAGCTGCCGCCGCCCTTGAGGGTCAGTTCGCTGCCGGCTTCGAGCACGACTTTCATGCCGCTGCTCAGGTGGATTTCCTGGCCGGCTTCGATGAATTGGCCGGTGCCGACTTTGATGTGTTGGTTGACACCCACCGTGAGGTGGTCGTTGGCGCGGGTTTCGACTTTGCGGTCGGCGTAGACGGTGTGGTGTTCTTCGGCCTTGAATTCGCTGTAGCTGTTTTGCTCGACGGTGTCGTGGCGTTCGTTGCCGACGCGGATTTTCTGGTCGTGCTCGACGTTTTCGTCCCAGTCGCGTTGGGCGTGCAGGAAGATTTGTTCCTGGCCCTTTTTGTCTTCGATGCGCAGTTCGTTGTAACCGCCGCCGCCGGGGGAGCTCAGGGTTTTGAAGGTGCTGCGGGTTTTGTTCGCCGGCAGGGCGTACGGGACGACGTTTTCCTTGTGGTACAGGCAGCCGCTGATCAACGGTTGGTCGGGGTCGCCTTCCAAAAACGAAACCAGCACTTCCATGCCGATCCGCGGGATGGCGATGCCGCCGTAATGGGCGCCGGCCCAGGCGGAGGAGACGCGCAGCCAGCAGCTGGTCTTGTCGTCGGCCTGGCCTTCGCGGTCCCAGTGGAATTGCACTTTGACGCGGCCGTATTGGTCGCAGTGGATCTCTTCACCCTTGGGCCCGGTGACCACGGCGCTTTGGCTGCCGAGGATGCGCGGCTTTTTCTGGGTCAGCGGTGGGCGGTTCGGCACGTCCCACGGGGTGGCCTGGAAGCGGTTGCGGTAGCCCTGGTGGAAATCGTCTTTCAGCTTGGTGGTGTCGCTGGTGACTGACTCTTCCAGCACTTGCGGCTGTTTGCCTTCGTGGAGGATTTCGGTCAGCAGCCACAGATCGTTCCATTTGGCTTTCGGGTGTTGGGTCAGGGCCAGGAAATGGCCGCTGACCAGCAACGGCTGATCGCTTTTGCCTTCGGCGAGCTGGAAGTCGCTGCGGTGACGTTCGAGGGCGCGTTTGGCCAGGTGCTTGCCACGTTCGCGGTCGATAAAACGACCGGGGTAGTCGTAGTCTTCGAGGTCGGGCAGGGCGTCGCCACGGTTTTCGCTTTCCAGGGTCAGGCGTGGTTTTTCGAAGTCGTAGTCGCGGCGGGTGGTGCGGCTGGTGCGGGTTTCCAGGCGCAGGTCGAAACGCTTGATTACCGGGTTGTTGGCGACCATGCCGGAGTCTTGCTGATAGGCCACGGGGGCGAGTTTCGGGAACACCGTCTGGTCATCGCCGAACACCAGCTTGTGGGCCGTGGCGCTGTGCTGGAAGTGGTAGTGGATACCTTCCTCCTCGCACAGGCGCTGGATGAATTGCAGGTCCGACTCATCGTATTGAACGCAGTAAATGCGCTCGGGATAGATCGCCCCGACTTTGAATTCGTAGGCATTGCTTTGGATGCCGTGCTCTTCAAGGACCATGCCGATGATTTTCGGCACGCTGAGGTTCTGGAAGATGCGTTGGTTGATGCGGTGCGCGAGGTAGGACAGTTGCGGGCGCAGGGTCACCGCGTAGCGGGTCAGGCGTTTGCCGGAATCACCCTGGGCGGCGCGATAGATCTGGCCATGGATGCCGCTGCCGTCAGGCGAGAGCTGCAAGAAGGCCGGTTTGTGCAGCAGGGTCTCGAGGTCCAGGGACGGCTGTTCACTGACCAGCTCCACCTCAAACACAAAAGGCTGGCTGATGGCTTCCCGACCTTGCAGGGCAAGCACCTGGAGATCGTTATCCAGACCTTCGATAGTCAGGGCAAAGTGAGTCTGATTGGCCGGCGCGAACATCCCTTGTTCCTCTTGCAGTGCTGCGGCGTAAACCAATACCCGATCAAAGGATCAGCAGACGCAAATTCTGGAAAGGCGGAAACAACATCGACCAGCAGAGCTGGCCGATGCGTGAAGCGGTCAGCCGCGATTAAGCGACTGGCTGACGCCAGTCATCGGAACCCGAAGTACCGGATACTTCGTGGGTCCAGGTGATTTTGCGGTAGGTGAACTGTACTTCTTCCAGGTGCGTGAAGTGGGAGTTCGACGGATCCTGGCAGTTGTGCATTTTGTTGTTGATGGCGACGATGATCGCGTCTTCCAGTTTGGTGGTGTAGTAGTGCTCTTGGGTCCCTTGGGCCGAAGTACGGAACCACTGGATAACGATTTCGCTCATGCGCTCGCCCGAGGTCAGAGCCGCTTGCAGCAGTGGCGAAGACTTGTCGTAGACCTTGGTGATCACAACTGGTTTGTGTACGCGCTGACCGGTCGGTTGGCCGGACTGCGGGTCACGCGGGATGATTACGTCGTGGTTGAAAGCCTGAACCATGACCTGGTCTTCGTGACCTTCCTGGTAGGTGTTGCCAACCGAGTCGGCGGTGAACGCACCGGCAGTGATCAGACCTTGTTTTTCGCCAGTGACGGACATGTACGCTGGAGTAGCCATGGATGTGCTCCTTGCTGAATAAAGTAAGAGTGCCCGGGAGGCGGTATCGCCCGGTGGGTGCCTGACTGTTATCAAGGTCCGTGCCAGAAATGTTGAGGACCAATCAAATCGGGGGGATAGCCGAGGTTTTTCAATCGCTTGAGTGATTTTCAAGGGAAAACACCCCACAAAGTGCGCAACTTCTTGCGCAGTACTGCGCAACTTCTTGCGCACTCGGCTGGAGGCCGCGGCGGGCCTGACTCTCAGCGATGTCGGAGGTGTTTTTTGCGAAATAACTGCGCAACTTCTTGCGCATAATGGCTATGAGGTATCAGTGGGTGATGATGGTGTAGCCAAGCTGTTGCCGCTGGCCGAGCATTGACTTGATAACGGCTGTCCTGCCGGCTGAAAACTGTCCCCAGGTATTCAATTTGCGCCCATTAGCTTTCGAGTAGGAGGACAGGGCTCGCCGGACTCGAAATCAGCAACCTGCCCTAGATCAAATCACGATCGACAGGGTCGGTCAGTTTTCAATCCGTGCCGAGCCCCTCACCACAGACAGCAATCGGCCAATAGCGGTCATTTGGGCGCTCGAAATCCGCCCTACTTCGAAAGCCCGGGTGCGCCCTCGTCTATCCCACACAAAATCCTCTCTAGCTCAGGCCGCGTCCACTTCTCCCAAGGAAATACATCCCGTTGATCGCCGCTGTGCCAATGCTCGCCCGCATCAAATGCCTGGTAGATAGAAAATGCCGGCTCGGGCATCTCCGCGTGCATGGACAAATCGACGATATCGCTGATTACAATATTCATCACCTCATCACAGTAGTGAAAATCGCGGGTGCCCGTAATAAACAGTCTGGCCATTGAGATCGCCAATTGATTCAAAAGATCGCGACTGTCGATCTGTAGGTGCTCACAAATGACACTTAATTCCGTGTTGGGGGCTTTTTCAATGACCCCAAGTACGTAATGAAGGTTGGCATCACTCAGACCTGTGGTCATGGGATCAAAATACTCGTGAATTGAGTAGTGCGATGGATTCAGGACAAGCCTGTTAGAAAACATACTGCCAGATGTGCTGCTGAACGTCCGCTATGGGTTGTGGATTCAACCGGTCGATGCAACAGATTGGCTAAATCGTTCAGCGGCGACAACTTGGCTACGCCATCATCACCCACTGATGCCTAATAGCCATTATGCGCAAGAAGTTGCGCACTATTCCACGAAAAACCCCTCCAACATCGTTGAGAGCCATGCCCGCCGTGGCCTGTAGCCAGGTGCGCAAGAAGTTGCGCACTACTGCGCAACTTCTTGCGCACTTTGAGGGGGCTTTTCCCTTCAAAATCACTTAAGCGATTGAAAACCTCGGCCATCCCCCCGGTTTACATAGCCCTCAACATTTCTGGCACGGACCTTGATAACAGTCAGGCACCCACCGGGCGATACCGCCTCCCGGGCACTCTTACTTTATTCAGCAAGGAGCACATCCATGGCTACTCCAGCGTACATGTCCGTCACTGGCGAAAAACAAGGTCTGATCACTGCCGGTGCGTTCACCGCCGACTCGGTTGGCAACACCTACCAGGAAGGTCACGAAGACCAGGTCATGGTTCAGGCTTTCAACCACGACGTAATCATCCCGCGTGACCCGCAGTCCGGCCAACCGACCGGTCAGCGCGTACACAAACCAGTTGTGATCACCAAGGTCTACGACAAGTCTTCGCCACTGCTGCAAGCGGCTCTGACCTCGGGCGAGCGCATGAGCGAAATCGTTATCCAGTGGTTCCGTACTTCGGCCCAAGGGACCCAAGAGCACTACTACACCACCAAACTGGAAGACGCGATCATCGTCGCCATCAACAACAAAATGCACAACTGCCAGGATCCGTCGAACTCCCACTTCACGCACCTGGAAGAAGTACAGTTCACCTACCGCAAAATCACCTGGACCCACGAAGTATCCGGTACTTCGGGTTCCGATGACTGGCGTCAGCCAGTCGCTTAATCGCGGCTGACCGCTTCACGCATCGGCCAGCTCTGCTGGTCGATGTTGTTTCCGCCTTTCCAGAATTTGCGTCTGCTGATCCTTTGATCGGGTATTGGTTTACGCCGCAGCACTGCAAGAGGAACAAGGGATGTTCGCGCCGGCCAATCAGACTCACTTTGCCCTGACTATCGAAGGTCTGGATAACGATCTCCAGGTGCTTGCCCTGCAAGGTCGGGAAGCCATCAGCCAGCCTTTTGTGTTTGAGGTGGAGCTGGTCAGTGAACAGCCGTCCCTGGACCTCGAGACCCTGCTGCACAAACCGGCCTTCTTGCAGCTCTCGCCTGACGGCAGCGGCATCCATGGCCAGATCTATCGCGCCGCCCAGGGTGATTCCGGCAAACGCCTGACCCGCTACGCGGTGACCCTGCGCCCGCAACTGTCCTACCTCGCGCACCGCATCAACCAACGCATCTTCCAGAACCTCAGCGTGCCGAAAATCATCGGCATGGTCCTTGAAGAGCACGGCATCCAAAGCAATGCCTACGAATTCAAAGTCGGGGCGATTTATCCCGAGCGCATCTACTGCGTTCAGTACGATGAATCGGACCTGCAATTCATCCAGCGCCTGTGCGAGGAAGAAGGTATTCACTACCACTTCCAGCACAGCGCCACGGCTCACAAACTGGTGTTCGGCGATGACCAGACGGTGTTCCCGAAACTCGCACCCGTGGCCTACCAGCAAGACTCCGGCATGGTCGCCAACAACCCGGTGATCAAGCGCTTCGACCTGCGCCTGGAAACCCGCACCAGCCGCACCACCCGCCGCGACTACGACTTCGAAAAACCACGCATCACCCTCGAAAGCGAAAACCGCGGCGACGCCCTGCCCGACCTCGAAGACTACGACTACCCCGGTCGTTTCATCGACCGCGAGCGCGGCAAACACCTCGCCAAGCGCAACCTGGAACGTCACCGCAGCGACTTCCAACTGGCCGAAGGCAAAAGCGATCAGCCGTTGCTGGTCAGCGGCCATTTCCTGGCCCTGACCCAACACCCGAAAGCCAAATGGAACGACCTGTGGCTGCTGACCGAAGTCCTGCACGAAGGCAAACAGCCGCAAGTGCTGGAAGAGTCAGTGACCAGCGACACCACCAGCCTCAAGGGCGATTTCCACCAGGGTTACCGCAACCGCTTCCAGGCCACGCCGTGGGACGTGCCGAACCGACCGCCGCTGACGCAGAAGAAGCCGCGCATCCTCGGCAGCCAAAGCGCCGTGGTCACCGGGCCAAAAGGTGAAGAGATCCACTGCGACCAGTACGGCCGCGTCAAAGTGCAATTCCACTGGGACCGCGAAGGCCAGGCCGACGACAAGACCAGCTGCTGGCTGCGCGTCTCCTCCGCCTGGGCCGGCGCCCACTACGGCGGCATCGCCATCCCGCGGATCGGCATGGAAGTGCTCGTCACCTTCCTCGAAGGCGACCCCGACCAACCGCTGATCAGCGGCTGCCTGTACCACAAGGAAAACGTCGTCCCGTACCCGCTGCCGGCGAACAAAACCCGCAGCACCTTCAAAACCCTCAGCTCCAAGGGCGGCGGCGGCTTCAACGAACTGCGCATCGAAGACAAGAAAGGCCAGGAACAAATCTTCCTGCACGCCCAGCGCGACTGGGACGAAAACGTCGAACACGACCAGAAAATCCGCGTCGGCAACGAACGCCACGACACCGTCGAGAAAAACAGTTACAGCGAATTCAAGGCCGAAGAACACCACACCGTCTACGCCGACCGCAAAGTCGAGGCCCGCGCCAACGACCACCTGACCGTCGGCGTCAATCAGCACATCAAGATCGGCACCGGGCAATTCATCGACGCGGGTCAGGAGATTCACCTGAGCAGCGGCATGAAAGTCGTGCTCGAAGCGGGCAGCGAACTGACCCTGATCGGTGGCGGCAGCTTCATCAAGATCGATGCCGGCGGCGTGACCCTGAGCGGGCCGGTGATCAACATGAACTCCGGGGGTGGGCCGGGAAGCGGGACGGGGGCTGCGCCGTTGTTGCCGGGGGTGTTGAAGCAGGCGGATGCGGACAAGGCTGGTGCGGTGTTGACCCCGGCGCAGATCAATACGTTGAAACGCAATGCGCCGTTTTGTGAAGAGTGCGAGAAGTGCAAGGCAGGTGCTTGTGCGATCTGATCTGTTGACTCCGCAAGCGTGGTTGGCGGACAAGCCATTGCAGGCAGGTGAACGCCTGTACCTGATTGTCAGTGCGGCGAGCGATGCCGAGCCACTGAAGGCCTTCTACCAGCAGGAGATGGCGCCGGAGCTGATCCCGATCTGGAGCGGCACGCCGTACGCCGATTGGCAGCCAGTGATGCCCTACCTCGCCGAGCTGAAACCCAACGCCGGTTTCCTTCAGTGGATTGCTGAAACCGACGCTCAGGATTGGGGCTGGCTGGCGGTGTCCACCAGCACCCCGGACGTGGTGTTCGAACATCTTCGCAGTTTGACTCAAGTGCGGATGCCGGATGGGACCGAGGTGTTCTTTCGGTTTTGGGATGGGCGGCATATTTTCCCGATTCTTGAAGGATTGGGTGCTGGCGCGGGTGAAGTTTTGCCAGTGTTCGACCGCTACCTGATCAATGGCCAGAAACTGGAAGTGGGACCGAGGGGAGTGCCACCGGCCAAGGCCTGGCCGTGGTGGGAGGTGCCGCAGAAGTTAGTCGACACGCTGGCGGAAAAAGACCACACCACCGTCGTCGACAACCTAATGCAGTGGTTGGGAGAGGATTGCCCAGAACTCTTCTTCTCCTTCCCCGAAAGAAATCTGCGCCACAAAGTCGAGCGCTTCGTGCGCCAACAATCCAATACAGAAGATATGGCAGAGCGTCTGGCTGCTGAGCTGACAAAGGAAGTCACGTCATGATTGATCCCATCGGTAATTTGGTTATTCGAGTTCTCGACGCCAAGACCCCAGACGTGAATGTCATTCTCAAAGACTTCAATAATTGCCTGACCGACTACAAAACCTGGGCTGACGGCTTCTGGACTGGCTGGGCCATGGATGTCGACCAGAAGTTCAAGGTGGGTAACGAAGTCAGCGTCACTGAGCGCAAAACTAAGACGGGACCGGTTGAAACCTACGCAACCTGTCCGTTGATGGGCGATTTCACGCTGATCCATATGTTTGAGAGTGCGCGCTACGTGCCGATCGGCAATACACCGGTCAGGCTCGAACCCGTCAAAAAAGCGATGTTCGGCGGATACGACGTTGTCGGTCCGGTAATTCCTGCGAATATCGGCCCGAGCGGCATTGAAGTCATCAAAGGCTGTAAGCCGGGCCAGATGTACCGCATCACTTTTTTTCCCAACGTTTCTGAAAGCAACGTCAAAGCGCTGTACGACTCATACCAGGGTGTCATCGGCAATCTTGACGGCTGGTTGAAAAGCGAATGGTCGAGTAAGTTCCAGCCACAGTGGGCGAGCTACTCGGCGACAGACCGGGCGGGTCGCTCGCTCATATTGATGCAGTCTGCACTCGATAGTCTTGAGAAAGCGCTTCTAGGTCTGTGGGATGACATCAAAAGCCTGTTCGAACTATTAGCCGACCCCTTTAAAAATGTGGAGAAACTTCTTCATTACCTGAGTAAAGAGGAAGTTGAGAAACTCTACTCAGCATCGAAAGAAGCCATAGCCACTGGATTGTTGATCCTCAGCGACGAACCGCTGATGTACATCTATCTATCCGCCATTATCGCGTGGGTTGGCATGTTGCCACCGCAAGTCTGTGTGGAAGTGATTACTGCCATCGGCGCTTCCTTTCTGATCAACGTGATACTAGGGATCTGTCTGTCTGGCGGCCTCGGGCTGGCTATACGTGTTGGCACAAAAACCTTGGCCAAGGTCAAATCCGGTACAGCGGTAAAAATGCTAGAGGAGCTCGCGGAAAAACTCTTGGCCGCGAGTAAGGGACACGCCTTGAAGGCTCACGGCGAAACCGTGAAACCACTGTTGGCCAGTGCGCAAGGCGTACCGATGGACGCCGCCAAAAAGGCTGCATTGAAAATCGAGCAAGCCACCGCAGCAAGAGCAAAAGGTCCTTTGCCGATCACCAGCGACACCCCAACACTACTGGAAAAAAACGCCTCGGCATTTGCTCGAAAAAAAGCAGAAAAACAATTCGTCCTGGAGCCAAAGGAAAAAGTCAGCGATGCTCCGGCCCAGTCAAAAACGCCCGACGAAAAGAGCTCAACCTGCGCCAAGAAAACCTGCACCAACAATTGCCCGGTTTCCATGGTTACCGGTGAAGAGCTACTGACGCTGACCGATGGTCAGCTCGACGGGCTACTACCTTTCGAGTGGACTCGCCTTTACCGCACCAGCGCTGCGGAAATTGATTGCGGCCTCGGCTACGGCTGGAGCCACGCCTTGGCACAACGGGTCGATATACAGGGCGACGAGGTAGTCTGGACCGACCACGAAAACCGTATCACCACGTTCCCGTTACCGAGTGTGCAGCGTCCGGCGATCACCAACAGCCTGTCAGAAGCAGCGATTTTCCTGGGTGATGATCCCTCTGAACTGATCCTCACCCAGGCCGGAGAACGTGCCCAGTTCTACCACTTTCGCTACAACAGCAAGGGCGCCACGCTGATCGCCATCAGCGACAACTACGGCAATCGGCTGCACATCACCCGTGACATTCACGGGCGAATCAAGCGCGTCGATAACGGCGCCGGTCGTGCCCTTCTCGTGCGATACGACCGCAAGCACATCGTCGCCATCGACTACCAGCAGTTCATCCCGGCCGACAATCTGGAAGACGCCTGGAGCACCATCCAGACCCTGGTCACCTACAGTTACGACGCCCAACACCGCCTGATCGAAGCCAAAAACGCCGCCGGCGAAGCCGAGCGTTATGCCTACAACGACCAGAACGTCATTCTTGAGCGGCAACTCGCCGGCGGCACCAGTTTTTACTGGGAATGGGAAAAAGAAGGTAAATCGGCGCGCTGCATCCATCACTGGGCTAGCTTCTCGCAGATGGACGCGCATTACGCCTGGGATGACAAAGGCAGCGTCACAGTTACCAATGCTGACGGCAGCGAAGAGGTCTATACCCACGACGATAAGGCGCGACTGGTTGCCAAGGTTGATCCGGACGGTGCGGAGCACCTCAAGGCCTACGACGACAAGGGCCGCCTGATCGCCGAGAAAGATCCACTCGGCGCCGTCACCGAATACCAATACAACGAAGCAGGCCGACTGATCGCGGTTATTCCACCCGAAGACACCCCGACCTCTTATGAGTATTACCACGGCTACGTCCGTGTGGTGAATCGTGGCCCGGCGAAGTGGATATATTGGCGCAACGACCAAGGCGATATCACCGAACAAATCGACCCGGACGGCAATTCAACCCACTACAACTATGACCGCCAGGGCCGTCTTCTAGAAATCCGTCATCCGGATGGCAGCCGTCATCAACTGGGATGGAACAATCTCGGCCAACTGCTCGAAGAACAGTTGCCCGATGGTGGTCAGCGCAAGTATCGCTACGACGCGTTGGGCCGGCAGATCACCCGTCAGGACGAAAGCGGCGCGATCACCCAATACCAATGGGATGCTGCCAACCGGCTCGCGCAAATCACCCTGCCCGGTGGCGCTACGCGCGCGTTCACTTACAACCCATACGGCCGCGTCACCGCCGAGCGCGATGAGTTGGGCCGAGTCACCCGCTACGAATATGCCGATAACCTGCACTTGGTCAGCCGCCGCATCAACCCGGATGGCAGCCAACTGCGCTATCGCTACGACAACGCACGTCTGCTGCTCAGCGAGATCGAAAACGAACGTGGCGAGCACTACCACCTCGATTACTACCCGAACGGCCTCATCCAGCAGGAAACCGGCTTCGACGGTCGTCGTACCGCTTATGAATACGACCTTAATGGTCAGTTGCTGAAGAAAACCGAGTTCGGCGACGACGGTAACGAACTGATTACCGAGTACCAGCGCGATGCCGCTGGCCGCCTGCTGGTGAAAACCCTGGCCGATGGCGAGGAAATTCACTACAGCTACGACGCCCTCGGGCGCCTGGTGAACGTCGATGACGGAAACTGGCCGCTGGCCTACGAATACGACCTGCAAGACCGCCTGATCACCGAGCACCAAGGCTGGGGGACCCTGCGTTACGAGTACGACCAACTCGGCCAACTCAGCCACTGCCGCTTACCCGACGGCAGCAAGCTTGATTATCGCCACCAACGAGGCGGTCAACTGAGCAGTATCGACCTCAACGGTTCACGCCTGACCACTCACCAGTTCAGCGCAGGTCGCGAACAGCAGCGTCAACAGGGTTTGTTGCTCAGCCAATACCAATACGACGAACAAGGCCGCCTGCAAGCTCACAGCGTTAGCCAGCAGGATCGCAACCTGTTCCAGCGTCGCTACGCTTACGATGCAAACGGCAACCTCGCCGGCATCAATGACAGCCGGAAAGGCAATCGTAGTTATCACTACGACCCGCTCGACCGTTTGATCAACGTTCGAGGCGCCACCCCGGAAAGTTTTGCCCACGACCCGGCGGGCAACCTTCTAGGTCAAGGTGACCAACCCACCGCGAACTTGGCCAATGTCAAAGGCAACCGTTTGCTGATGCAGGGCGATCGACATTACGACTACGACGCCTTTGGCAATTTGAGCCGTGAGCGCCGCGGAACCGAGCAAAAGCTCGTCACCGAATACCGCTACGACTGCCAACACCGCCTCATCGGTGTCAGCCTCCCCAGCGGCAGCATCGCAAGCTACAAGTACGACGCCTTCGGCCGCCGTATCGCCAAAACCGTCAACGACCAAACCACAGAGTTCCTGTGGCAAGGCGAACGCCTCATCGCAGAAAGCGCCAATAACCGCTATCGCAGCTACATCTACGAGCCGGGCTCCTTCCGGCCTTTGGCGATGCTCGACGGTGAAGGCCCGCTCAAAGCTGAGCCGTTCTACTACCAACTCGACCACCTCGGCACGCCGCAGGAACTCACCGATTACAGCGGCGAGATCATGTGGTCGGCGAAATACCGCGCCTATGGCAACCTCGCCACGCTCGACGTTGCAGAAATCGACAACCCGCTGCGCTTTCAGGGCCAGTACTTCGATGCGGAAACGGGCTTACATTACAACCGGCATCGCTACTACAATCCTGGCACTGGGCGGTATCTGACGCCAGATCCAATCAAGCTAGCGGGTGGATTGAACAACTACAGATATGTACCCAATCCAACAGGTTGGGTCGATCCTTTAGGTTTGGAAACAATACCAGTAGTCTGTCCCGGCGGCCCAAACTGTACTCCTAAAACAAAGTCCTTAGAGGAATTGGTTCCCGGCGGTAGCATTCCAAGTGTCAAAGATGGCGCATTTAATAAGTGGTTCAATGAGTTGACTCCAGACGAATTTGATACGGTTTGGTCCAACAAAACCTATCAGGACTCCATTAAAGCCAGGTTGAGGTACCCAGGTGGAATGCACGAATGGCACATGGTTTCGAGAGCGGATACATTCAAGCGCTGGGGAGTGAATGCAGAACAAATTTATGAGCTACGGTCCGCAATTTCAGATGTGAAATTTGTCAATCCTGCTGGGCACCATGGCGGTAAAGGCTCGACGAAAGCGCATAATGAAATCCTAGACATTATCGACAACTCCAAAGATCACAGTGAATTCCGAAAAGGCCTAAAGGAGTGGGCTGGACGGCGATTGGAAGGCGGTGCCGATGCTCTACCTTCAGGACTAAAAAATTGAGGAAACAAAAAATGGGCTCGAAAAAAATCGTTTCTATTTGGACGGCAAACACCGATTGGGAACCGTCTACTCTTCGAGATGTGATGAGCCCAGAGTATTCTGACGACGGAGACTTTCTTGGCTCTGAGTTCAGCAAGGCTTTCTCACTTGGTTTTGTTGACGATGACGCTGTCGAAGCAGATAAAATCGAGCCAACCAATTCTCTAATTAATGCAATTGACGGATGCTCATACGACCTTGACATCGCGTCTGACATGAAAAATAAAAACACTCCTCTGACCGACGTGCCTATAGACACCATAGTTGCAATCTACGACTACTCCTTCTCGGGCACTCCCCAAAACACTAAAATCAGAAATAATCTATTTACATACCGAGGAAGCTTTGAATACCAAGACTAAACTCTCAGAGAATAGAGAGTAAGGGATAGATATATTTCTGCATTCTAAAATAAATCTGTCCCTGGGAAATCCCATTGATGTTAATCCGGAGACTTCGACTCGTATACCAGGAAACCGATGAAAGTGAAAATTGATAAGAGCCTCTAACTAGAAGTAAAAGATCTTATTGTCGCACTGGTTATTGGTGATTTTGATAAAATTTCCGGCAAAAACTGGTATGGAAGACTCAACGAACCGGATATTAATGCAAGAATCTCCGAGTACGGCAATACATTGGCATTACCTCCAGCGTCTTTCGTAGAAAAGAAAGATACTTATGAGTACAAGGATGGCTCTGGCTTAGCCCTCGATATACCACTGTGGACAAAGGAGGAAGGAATGAGCGACCTGACTCTTTCCCTTGTGTTGATATATGACGAAACCAAAGTGAAGCTTCAAATGAATGACCTTCGTGTTCTATGAAAACCTGTATGGGGTTCCTCAACAGCTTCAGCTGCAACACTCAAGGCAAAATAGAAATGGCCGCTAAGTCATAAGACTCACCTTTCAACCTTAAAAGGCAAGGGCCGAGAAGCAGTAAACTCCTACGGACATAGCCAACACCCAGATGCGCCTGTAGATATGGAGCTCTTTAAGAAAGAAGTTCCACAGTATTGGAAAGACCGAGCAGTAGAGACCGCAAAATGATCCCGAACGAGCTGACTCAACTTATTGAAAAACAACCTGGCGATATCCGCCGAACAGATAAGCGCTCCGTTACCGAAGCACTAACAGCACTGAATATAGGTTTAGACTGTGAACTATCAGAGTTTTTTTTAAATCACACCATAACTTTTTTCAGAAGCAACTCTTCGGATGAAGAGCTATGTGACATCGCCGACCCAAGCAATGAGATAGAAGTTGGCACCAACTTTATTCATGAGGTATGGGAGCTACCAGAAAACTTCATTTGTCTCACAAGTTTTCAAAGTGAGGGGTGCTATCTATATGACAAAAATAGCGGGGAGGTTTTAGATTTTAGCCTTGCTAACCGAGATGATTTTTTAGCTGGAAAACAGCAGCTAAAATGGAGCGGCTTTTTTGAGTTTCTTACTTGGTACTTATCTTAAAAATAAAACCAGCCGGAACAATTTTATACAGGGCAATGAGTCTGGGTGTCGGGCTCATGTGTCGCTGGCGAGTAGTCACTAGCCGCGGGGTTGACAAAGTTGAAGTGTAAAGGCATTACTCTGCAGCTAATCCCGGAGTTGCCATCCACAAGTGTCAGTTAGGGGGGCGCGGGTTAGTGATGACATCAGAGGCGATTCAATTCCTGGCCCGCGAGTTTTGTAAAGTCCCCCTACATAGCTTTTACCGAAACCACTTCCACAAACTTGAATTTCTTCTTGGCCGCCTTGGTAGCTTCCTGCTCTGCTAGAAGGGTGCTCAGCGTATCCGCCTCATGGACCATTTCGTGAGTCTTGCCCTCAAATTCATTGCCCACCCGCAGTGTTACCCTCAACCTGGGCGTGAAAGCTTTGACGACCTTCCTTTTCTCCGCGGCCTTTGTCGGCGGTATGATCGCGACACCCGAAAGGGTGTCTTGCACAGGTAAGGCAGTAGTCTGCGCAAGGGGCTCTGCACCGCCGAACAGCGCGCGGCGCATCTCTTCTTCAGTCAGTTCTTCGTTCATGCAATTTCTCAGAAGGGTGTTATCTCCAAACGTCCTGATTCTATCAGCATGACCGGTCTCAACAGCTGTGAATCTCTGGGACAAAACCCTGAATCAGCCCTGAACCAATGACGGTAGGACCGGTCAATTTGGTTCGTTTGTGCAGCCCATACGGCTTGCCGATGATAAGCAGACGTTCACAGAGGGCTGATATCGACCCAAAGCGGCCCTTCGTAAAGGGCAGCAGTCGGCCAAAAGCGGTTAGTCAGCGTCCACGAAACAAGGGGTGCTTCAGTGACGATGTGGTCTGGGTTCTCTGCTGTCCTGATGCTTTGTACGGACCTTGGAAATTTTCATAGTGGCAACCTAGGCTCTTTGGTAAGGAAAAGAATTTTTAGGCGGGGGTTGACCACGTATTTTAATCCTGTAGTATTCGCCTCCCGCTAACGAGCAGCTTGATGCTGGTTTTGGCCTAAGTAATTGATTTTATTAATAAAATCAGGAGCTTTTAAGGGTGCTACTTGAGGGTGTGTGCTGTAAAGTGCACGCCTCGGTTGAGACGAAAGATCTTAACCAACTGCTCTTTAACAACTGAATCAAGCAATTCGTGTGGGTGCTTGTGGAGTCAGACTGATAGTCAACAAGATTATCAGCATCACAAGTTACTCCGCGAGAAATCAAAGATGTAACCAACGATTGCTGAGCCAAGTTTAGGGTTTCTTAAAAACCCAAAGATGTTTGAACTGAAGAGTTTGATCATGGCTCAGATTGAACGCTGGCGGCAGGCCTAACACATGCAAGTCGAGCGGCAGCACGGGTACTTGTACCTGGTGGCGAGCGGCGGACGGGTGAGTAATGCCTAGGAATCTGCCTGGTAGTGGGGGATAACGCTCGGAAACGGACGCTAATACCGCATACGTCCTACGGGAGAAAGCAGGGGACCTTCGGGCCTTGCGCTATCAGATGAGCCTAGGTCGGATTAGCTAGTTGGTGAGGTAATGGCTCACCAAGGCGACGATCCGTAACTGGTCTGAGAGGATGATCAGTCACACTGGAACTGAGACACGGTCCAGACTCCTACGGGAGGCAGCAGTGGGGAATATTGGACAATGGGCGAAAGCCTGATCCAGCCATGCCGCGTGTGTGAAGAAGGTCTTCGGATTGTAAAGCACTTTAAGTTGGGAGGAAGGGCATTTACCTAATACGTAAGTGTTTTGACGTTACCGACAGAATAAGCACCGGCTAACTCTGTGCCAGCAGCCGCGGTAATACAGAGGGTGCAAGCGTTAATCGGAATTACTGGGCGTAAAGCGCGCGTAGGTGGTTTGTTAAGTT
>NZ_CP166789.1:1777500-6272372 GCF_059695775.1 Pseudomonas sp. LBUM1666
TGCTGGAGGTATCAGAAGTGCGAATGCTGACATGAGTAACGACAATGGGTGTGAAAAACACCCACGCCGAAAGACCAAGGTTTCCTGCGCAACGTTAATCGACGCAGGGTTAGTCGGTCCCTAAGGCGAGGCTGAAAAGCGTAGTCGATGGAAAACAGGTTAATATTCCTGTACTTCTGGTTATTGCGATGGAGGGACGGAGAAGGCTAGGCCAGCTTGGCGTTGGTTGTCCAAGTTTAAGGTGGTAGGCTGGAATCTTAGGTAAATCCGGGATTCTAAGGCCGAGAGCTGATGACGAGTTACCCTTTGGGTGACGAAGTGGTTGATGCCATGCTTCCAAGAAAAGCTTCTAAGCTTCAGGTAACCAGGAACCGTACCCCAAACCGACACAGGTGGTTGGGTAGAGAATACCAAGGCGCTTGAGAGAACTCGGGTGAAGGAACTAGGCAAAATGGCACCGTAACTTCGGGAGAAGGTGCGCCGGTGAGGGTGAAGCATTTACTGCGTAAGCCCATGCCGGTCGAAGATACCAGGCCGCTGCGACTGTTTATTAAAAACACAGCACTCTGCAAACACGAAAGTGGACGTATAGGGTGTGACGCCTGCCCGGTGCCGGAAGGTTAATTGATGGGGTTAGCTAACGCGAAGCTCTTGATCGAAGCCCCGGTAAACGGCGGCCGTAACTATAACGGTCCTAAGGTAGCGAAATTCCTTGTCGGGTAAGTTCCGACCTGCACGAATGGCGTAACGATGGCGGCGCTGTCTCCACCCGAGACTCAGTGAAATTGAAATCGCTGTGAAGATGCAGTGTATCCGCGGCTAGACGGAAAGACCCCGTGAACCTTTACTATAGCTTTGCACTGGACTTTGAATTTGCTTGTGTAGGATAGGTGGGAGGCTTTGAAGCGTGGACGCCAGTTCGCGTGGAGCCAACCTTGAAATACCACCCTGGCAACTTTGAGGTTCTAACTCAGGTCCGTTATCCGGATCGAGGACAGTGTATGGTGGGTAGTTTGACTGGGGCGGTCTCCTCCTAAAGAGTAACGGAGGAGTACGAAGGTGCGCTCAGACCGGTCGGAAATCGGTCGTAGAGTATAAAGGCAAAAGCGCGCTTGACTGCGAGACAGACACGTCGAGCAGGTACGAAAGTAGGTCTTAGTGATCCGGTGGTTCTGTATGGAAGGGCCATCGCTCAACGGATAAAAGGTACTCCGGGGATAACAGGCTGATACCGCCCAAGAGTTCATATCGACGGCGGTGTTTGGCACCTCGATGTCGGCTCATCACATCCTGGGGCTGAAGCCGGTCCCAAGGGTATGGCTGTTCGCCATTTAAAGTGGTACGCGAGCTGGGTTTAGAACGTCGTGAGACAGTTCGGTCCCTATCTGCCGTGGACGTTTGAGATTTGAGAGGGGCTGCTCCTAGTACGAGAGGACCGGAGTGGACGAACCTCTGGTGTTCCGGTTGTCACGCCAGTGGCATTGCCGGGTAGCTATGTTCGGAATAGATAACCGCTGAAAGCATCTAAGCGGGAAACTAGCCTCAAGATGAGATCTCACTGGGACCTTGAGTCCCCTGAAGGGCCGTCGAAGACTACGACGTTGATAGGTTGGGTGTGTAAGCGCTGTGAGGCGTTGAGCTAACCAATACTAATTGCCCGTGAGGCTTGACCATATAACACCCAAGCAATTTGTGAACTCGAAAGAGGCCAGATTGCGGTGTGTGAAGACGAAACGAACCGAAAGTTCGAGATACTCACAAAACACCGAAAGCTATCACATACCCAATTTGCTGAAGCGAGGCCAGCTGGCCACGACTCAGTACCCGAATTTCTTGACGACCATAGAGCATTGGAACCACCTGATCCCATCCCGAACTCAGCAGTGAAACGATGCATCGCCGATGGTAGTGTGGGGTTTCCCCATGTGAGAGTAGGTCATCGTCAAGATTAAATTCCGAAACCCCTATCTGCGTATGCAGGTAGGGGTTTTGTTTGTCCTCGAAAAAACATACGGAGACTGGTACGGAGTACCCGCTGGGTTTGCGCCAGCTGTTGATTGCTCCTTGCCCGTCTTCCCATCGTAAATCACGGGCCCTTACCCGCGTGGCGAGATTATGGCCGACTGATTCGCCCCTAAATCTGTAGACACCCGATGTCCGATTTTGGCCGATCTCAGCCCGTCGCCACCGTCGGCTTGGGTCGAAAGTAGCCGGTGACAGCTTCATCAGTTGCCCCATACTCCAATCAACCTATTGCAGGTTCCAAGTGGGGGCACTGTCGCTGCTATGCTTGGGCTTTCTCGAAAGGAATCGACACCATGCCAAGCGATTCACTGTCGGATGTACTGGAAAGGCTGTTCGAAAACCAGCAGGCCCTGGAGGCGGCCATTATGGAGTTGACCCTGCTGATCGAGGAGCAAGGGGCACAGGAAGTGGGCGGAAATGTCCGTGGCGCACTGTGGACCATGGGTGAAAACGCCGGTCATATCAAACAAGGCCTGGCTCGATTGAAGAAATTGGACATTGGCTAACCGACTCACACCAAGGGCCCGTCAACAGTCATGTCGAGGTGAATTCGGTTAGCCAGTCCAGTTCACCTCACAGGCGGCTATTGGCCGATCTCTGCACGTCGCGAAGGGCTGAAACCGGCCAATTGCACTCTTTGGGTGTGTCTACGAAACCATGAGCGATCAGTGGGCTACCGCAAGCGTTCGGCTGATACTTTCTCGTTGTCGTCGGTGTTAATCAGTTGGCCGTTGCAAGCGATGATTTCGGTGGTAGGTAACCATAAGGCTGAATCAATTGCATCTGAAGCATCGACCTCCCATATGGACCCGTCCTCTAATTTCACGATTGTCCCATCGCTGGATACAGACTCGACCCAATGACCGTCTTCGCAAGCAGACGTATACCTGGTGCTTTTTACTGAGCCATAGGGAGGTGCTTGGACCGATGGGGTTGACGACTGGAATCGACGTTCGACAGCCTGAACCTGAGATTGCTGCTCGCTCGTCAGAAGTGAGTGATTACAGATCGCTGGTGTTCTTCCAGATATGCATTTTCGTAAATTTTCATCGTGCTCGGCCCGGTTTACCTGCGAACGTTCGATTTCGGTCAAACGAGATTTATTGCATAGGCTAGGAAACTGGCCAGTCATACAGGTCCGAAGGTTCTCCTGACGCTCAGCAGCACTTACTTTCACAAGCTCATTCGACGTGAGCCGTTCGTGATGGCATAAGCTGGGAAATTTCCCTGTCATACATGTTCGGAGGTTAGCTTGCCGCTCTGCGGCATCGACCTTCAAGCGCTCTTCAGATGTGAGCCATTCATGCTTGCAAAGACTTGGAAATTGCCCCCCGAGACAGGTAGCAAGATTCTGAGCTTTCTGTTGATCTGATTGTGCAAGAGCTACCGCTGGTATGTTCAATCCAAACGCAATCGCAACACATAGCTGTACGATTAGGTATCTAGTCAACATGTAGCCTACCTCCTTGGTTGGTGAGAATCCCTTTCGCAGGAATCAAGAACCTGAATAACAGAGAGTATCCCGCCCTGAGCGTGGGCAGATCCCCACGAAACGAATTTCTGGATTCTATCCGCGTTTAGTTTCGGCACTGTTTTTTATAAAGCGGCCGTAGATTTTTAGGCACCACGGCCGGCGGCTTTGGGTCGATTGCAGCCCTCTCTGATAGGCAGCTACCAGCCAAGGGGGCGATCAGTCTTCGATAGGCCGTCTCCCCCTTTCCGATAATAGAGCGCGCGGCCGGCAGCAATCTTGACCTTTGCAGCTATCATCAATGCCACTGTACTTTTTACGAGTAAGTTCACGAATAGGAAGCGTCACAGCAGTTTGCGGTGTCGTCCAGCCTTCTTGGGGGTTGCATCATGAAATGGACTTCGTATCTGGCACTAGCGGCCTTTTGTACGACCATCGTTCAAGCTGCGGACGTGTACAAATGCACCACCCCAGATGGTCGTGTGGTTTTCTCAAACTCCGGGTGCGGAACCGCAAGCGGGAGCGCAGAACTACAAGAACTGAAAATCAACAACATGGGGGAGCCCATCAAACCATCATCATCCGGGCAACGGAAAACCCAAAGCGTGGATCCGGATTCGTCTCATAACTCGCCAACCGTAGTCCAGGATTCCGCCGATGAAGATACAAGGGATGGTCGTATCAAGCGACGATTAAGGGCTCAGGAGGAGTACCTCGACAGCCTGAAACCGAAAATTCCGGGCGTGACGGTGATCAAGAATAAGGGTAGCGAAACCAATTACGAAAAATCGATGCGTCTGAGAGAGGAGGCTCGAGAACTTTACTACCAACACTAATTATTTTGAATGACGAGTTTGAATTGAAAGTCTCCCGAGACCGGACTTTTACGCGCTGCCGGAGCGCCCATCTAACGAACAAGTGATACCTCTATTTCGGTCCATGGGTCGAAGCAGCTCTTCGCCACAGGCAGCAATCGGCCAATTGCAGACGCTCCAACCTTTGCTGAGTGACCTTGTGCAATACCCCGACAGCCGCACCGTCTTGCGTGATTAAGTTTTTAAAACTCAATTATGACTGGATCGACGAATATATAGGCCATGCCCACGGCAACGTGATCCGCCAGCACTATGGGACGTGGATCAATGAGGACGGACCGGATGCGGTTGGGATGTTGCAAATGGCATTGAAGCTGTCACCGGTCATAGCTCCACGGCAAAGCCCTTAATGCCCTGGGCCTCGGCAAACCGCCCGACGGCGGTGAGGCTGGCCCAGGTGCGCAGCGCTTCGCGCCGCGAGCGTATCGGCAGCCAGCGACTGCCGGCACCACCCAGGCGAATGGCCAGCGTCCACTTTTCGCCGTACCGGCTGACCAGCACCTCACGCACCGCGCCGCCCTCGAGCATGACGCGCAGCGCGTCTTCGTGAATACCTTCACGCATCACCAGAACACTCTAAACACTGCTTGGTATGAATAATTTTCGAGTCCAGAGCTTGTAGAAACACAGAGCGGCAACGATAGCTGCGCAACCGATAGCCAAGCCCATCGGGTCAGCACTGAGTAAGCCCCCATCCCTTGGACTTGCACGTTTAAATGATGACGCGATAGAAAACACTCCAAATCCAACAAGGAGAACGATAAAAACAGGGGCATACCGTAGCAATCGGGCCATGACGAGTCCTCAAGGGGATTAGGTGCGCATAAAACCACCCACTACAAGGATGGTAGGCCACTCTCCCACCTACTGGCGTCCAGCAGGCACAAAAAAGCCCACCGGCGTGGGCTTTGCTGTGGGGGCCTGTTGAACATAAACGGCGTTTTCGCAGTGCATGCTTGGCCTTTGGCGGATTTGTCACCGGTGCTGGCTCGCTCTTTTTATGGCCAGTTGCTATGATTTTGCCACCGGGTAATGGCCCCGATTAAATGTCCAAGGATTTTGGCATGTTCAACTTTTTTTACTCTGACAGCGTGCTTTCCGACCTGCAGATCATCAAACCTGGCAATAACCAATTTACCTACGTGGTCAGCGCGAAAATTGACGGGCGAGCTGCGAAGCGCCTGGTGATGGACAAGGAGATGTACAACTACTTCACCGGCATCGGCGCCGGGACTAAAAACCGCCTCTGGTTTCTCGGGTTGAGTTTGTTCGGTTCTAAAAAAGGCTTGCTTTTGCAGGCGATTGAAAATGCCGCCGGTGAACGGTTCAAGACCCGTGTTAAAAACAGTCACGTTTTCCACGACCTCTTCGTTAAGCCACCGGCCCTGGGCTTATTGGTCGGGTTCTTGACCTGGGGTGTCCTGTATATTCCGGTCGGAATGATCATGGGCTTTGATATATATTCCGCTCATTTAACCCAGCAACTGTCGCTGTACGCGGGCTTTGCCGCAGGCGGGTGGATGTTTCTCTCCGGGGTGCGCATGATCAAAAACTACGCGAATCTCGATCCCTGGCCAGCCGGCGATGTGAGTGCCTACACCACTGCCGTTAAGCCGGCGTTTGGCTCTGGCCTGGCCTCATTGAAAAAAGATTAGCCGGCGTAAGCATCGCTGCTGAAAAAGCCCGCTGATAGCGGGCTTTTTTGTGTGTGCGATTTAACAAATGACTCGATAAAAAATGAAGGCTAAAAACTCTGCATGATGGCCATAAGCCATTGATTTCCGATAACCAATCTGTTAATAAGAGCAGCAACAATAATTCGTGGAAGTCCGTCAGTGAAAAAAGCTGTTTTAATCGCTTCAATCTTAGTCTTAGCTGCTTGCGGTGGTGAATCCAAAGTCACCAAGATTGATGGCACCTCTAGTGCTACTGCCGATCGCTCGTTCCAAAAAATGATTTACGGCCTGCCGGATTCCCTCGATTGGGAAATCGATAAGAAGATGCTGACGAGCCGTTACGAAGGCGAAGAGTTTGCCAAGCGTTTCGACGGCAAAACGTTGGAAGATTTGAAGCCAGACATTGCAGAGACCAAGACGTACTTCATCAAAATCAACCGTGACCGGCATGCGGCCACCGAGCAGGAAGAAATTGACAAGCTGCAGGTCAAGCTGGCCAGTTTCGAAGCCGCTGAAGAAACTAACATGAAATACATCGGTATTGCTAAAACCAAAGCGCGCATCGACATGTACACCAAGTCGCGGGATGAAATCCTGGCCCTGAACGATGAGCAAGCCTGGAAAAAGTTCGGCTGCGGTTGCGAAAAAACTGACTACAAACCTTCCGGCAACTTCTCTACCAGCAAGTACTGATCTTTAAGAAACAACAAAACCGGCTTAATGCCGGTTTTTTAATGCTGATGTTTTTTACAAAAATATTAGTAAGTGCCATATCTGCATCATTTAAAGACGGCGGAGGGCGGTTCAAACTCATGGACCTGTCACGGTTCACGGTTTCAAGACTGTCTCCTTTTAGTGAATTGCCGTTTGCGGTGAGGGAAAGCACTCGACGAAAGCGACCAGTAAGTCGAGCCAAGGTAAGCGAATGAGACTGCGATAACCGCGCTTTTTGTTAAATAAAACAAAAATTCCGCCTTTTGGGTGAACGTCGAGACTGGTTACAATTACTGGAGGCAAAAAATCACGCTCGCAACAAACAGATAGCAGCTGTGTATGCAGCATCCGCTGCAGATCTAGAGCTTGCGGCGGATCTCATAAAGGCAGCACTACGCGGGAAATCTGGCTTGATACCCCGTCCACGTCGTTTTCAAACGCTTAATGATGAACATGAGTAGAGGGAAAAACTAGGGATTGAAGCTCTGTTGATATTTTTTTGGGAGTCAGCAGGGATTCAAACACTAATCCTAGCCCAGCGTTGAGCCCAAATAGAAAGTTATAGTCTGTTTTGGTCGAAAGTAGCCCTTCATGACAAGCAGCTATCGGCCAACTGCTGCCACTCGCCGTATAGAGAAAACAGACTTGGGAAAGGCAGCGCAACTCACAAATATTCCAGATACTAGAAGCATCAAGGATGTGAATGTCCACCTTGTTGGTCTACTGCAATTACAAAAGCCTTTCTCGTTTCAAAATTTTCGATATTGGCAAGTGCCGTTAAAATAGAGTCGTAAACGCCGGCAATGCATAGGTTGATAGCATGGATTTCGCTACTCAGGTGAATTGATTTGTATTGGTTCTTTAAACCGTAAGCCTTTCTGATGCTCTCTTGGATTCTGGCTCTTTCGCCCGCATCCTTTGCAATCAAGAAGCTGATGCGGCTGGAAAGACAGGACTCTACTGCTTCTACGCGGTGCTGCAGAAGGATCTCCTCTGCAGCGGATATCGTGTAGTGTAAGCGATCAACCAGGCTAATCATTGTCGAGCCTTTGCTGAACATAATGATGGCTGTTCGGATTGACTTCGCAAAATTGTTGAGCACGCCCGAAATAAGAAGCGTGCCAGCTTTTTCTAGATTACGCTCTCGCAACTCGGATAACTGATTGTTGGATAGCCGCCAATTGCCATAAAACTCTGGCATCAGACCGTCTTGAACAGAGAACCGACTTCCGGATAGTGTTAAGATTTGTTTCCTCGGAAGATACTCTGTACCGCTTAGAGCCGTGGGATATCTTGCGGCGCCCATGAATGCGTTGGGCGCGAAAAACCGTAATAGATCTACAGCGTCACCTGCCAGGGCGAATGCGGTTGTCGAGATAAGCGACTCATGTACTTCCATGGAAACTTTTACCGCAGCCAAACCTAAATATCTTTTTTTCAGGTCGTCCACCAACCGCTTGGACTGTTCTACTGCTTCCTGAGGCTCGGATGGCATCATCTTCTCTATTCCACCGAAGAAATCCAACCCGATCGGAGTTATAGTTACTGGTCCAAACTCGAACGATGATTCCACTTCCAAATGTGCGATCGGAAATATGACATCCAGTTGAGTTATGTCAGTTGCACTTCTGCTTTGAAGATAATCATAGAAGGACAATTTCTCCAGACTCACGAATGACTCCCGAGCCCAAAATATGAATATATCGTTAACAAACTCAAGATCAAATCTGTCTACCACCCAAGCCTCTTGTGCAATTCTTTGATAAGCTTCGTTAAGCATGTCAAACTCGGCTTCGAGCAGTCCAAATGACCCCTGTTTTTCGTGGATAAAGCAAGTAACTAGTTCACCCTGATGATTGTGCGAGGTCACAATGGCCGTATTCATCGCGTTTTGATCGTTTAGCTCAACTGCAGGGCGCATGCTTTTGAACGAACTTTCTTTCTGCACCGATATTTCGTGAATTCGAATTTTTGAGAAGATTTCCAACGCCAAAGAGTCTACAAAAACCTTTGTAGGGTTCTCTGATATCTCAACATTCGTTTCAATCGGTGACGTTGCGTCCAGGCTGATAGGCGTGTTGACTCTCTCGGCACCGTGTTCAGACTTTGCCGCCTGCAGTTCCGCCAACTCAGCTAGGTCTGCAGCGTGATGTTGGGTTAGTGCGATATCCAACCAACTATGCAACGCCTTAATTTCATCAACGTACTGCTTGGTGAAAGTATCTATTTCAACATAATCGCCGGCTTGTTGAATATACTTTAGTGCCGGCGCTGTCCAGCTTTTGAACTCCAATAGGGAGGTAGCTTTGATACGGACCCCCGTTTTAAAATGCATAGCTCCATCGGGCCCAACATTCGTGCCCTGCATATACATTTCAGAGTTTGGTAGCCCCTTGTGCACCATGAAATTTCTAAGATCATGAACAAACTTACAAACTGGTGAAGCACCGACGGTTTCTATAATTCGCTTGTTTGTCTCTTGATGTATTTGCGTCTCAATGTATCTTTCGTTCAGCATTACTCGGGTATGGTCCACCACAGTCTTCGCCGCAGCCACAAAGTTATGTATGTGTCTATTTATTTCTCTATGAGCTTGGTCGCCAGCATCTTTGTTGCTCACAAACATCAGCTCTATACCAATGTCAGGATCGCTTAGCTTTTCCGACTCCTCAACAAGAGTAGTGGCATTCATGTATAAAATATTAAGGGAGAATGATCGCATTTTTTGATCATTCATAAATCGCATACCTTTTGATTCGTAGATTTTTCGCAAGTGTGTTGGCCAGCTAGAAAAATCATTGTCGATGTCGGTCACTTAAAATCCGCCTTAGAGTGTAAGAGCTTCGTTCTGAAAAAACATGCTAACGCAAGCGACCTGACGAACCAATCACCGTATAAAAGAGGACTAATTTATTTATGACCTGGGCGCCAAAAGCGCTGTAAAAATAAACCCGTCCCGAATGGCACTTACTTAACATGTTTAGCGTGCCCATTTTTCCTGACATCAGCCCTTGCTGACCGACGTGATTTGGTCAGCAAGGGGTAGGCTTGAGGTCTTCGTTTTATGGCTCGCGGCTCGATACGACCAGGCCGGTTTCCAACGCGCCTTTGAGCGATCAGCGCCAATAAATTTGAAAGGCCATCCTCTTCTTCAGGGCTGCCATATTGTCGCAGCGCCAGCCATAGCTGAAGGCTGTGTTTGAAGCTCAGTTCGCGAGGTAGGCAGTCAGCTAATAGAGCCGATTGTGCCATCAGCATTCGGATCAGATTGTGTGCCAACAGATAGACCCATAACTCCTTGACTGCCATGCCTGGGGTTTTGCAGCTTAACTTTCCAAGTCCTAGCGTAGCTTTGAGGTTTCGCAAATCTAACTCGACATGCCATCGCCCCTTGTACAGTGATTTAAGGGCTGTTTTTGGTGTCTGCTTCGGGCAATGTGGACTTGCCCCTACAAAACCGGACACCAACTCCCCGTTAAATTGATGCAGCTGCCAAGCGCCTGAACTCCCTCGGCGAGCGATAGTTCAAGGCACTGTGCGGATGCTGCTCGTTGTAATGCTCGAAGGCAATTGCCAGGTTACGCAGCGCCGTTTCCCGATCCGGTTTGGGCATGTGCGCCACGTAGTCACGCTTGATCGTCTTCACGAAGCTCTCGGCCATGCCGTTGCTCTGCGGGCTACGCACCGGTGTGGTCACCGGCTGCAAGCCGATCTGCCGAGCAAACAGACGCGTCTGTTCGGCGGTGTACGCCGAGCCGTTGTCGCTTAGCCATTGCACCGGCGGCGGTCCTGACACGTCGAGCATCCTTGAGAGTGATGGCGCGATGCTATCTCTCAGGCCTGTCCTTCGACAAGGAATTTACTTGGAGCTTTTACCTTCGTCGTATACCCCGGTCAGTGCCGCCATTGCAGCGTGCTCCGCTCGGAGGCGAAGGTTTGCGTTCCTCAGTCGAGCTGAGTTCGAAGCTGCCGCTCGCGAACGGCAGCTATAGCCGATTTCTGCCCGTTAGCAAGGGTTGTAATCGATCAAGAGCAGCTTCTGCAATGGTAGCTTCAGTCAAAGTAAATGTCGTTGAGGGGTAGGGCTCCTGCGGGCCGATTCAGCTTTTAATGACCCTGGTTCAATATCTAATGAATCTCTACGCCCAGAAACTCTAGTTGCTGGCACATGAGCAAGCGATTGGCAGGGTGATCGTCGACCACCAGAATGTTCAAGAGGGTAGTCGTGGTGGAGATGTTGGCTTCAGGGCTCTCTGCTACCCGTTCGAGTGGCAGTGTCGCCAAGTGCAACGACACCTCGACTTGAGTGCCGACACCCGGCTGGCTGCTCAATTGCAGGCTGCCGCCCATCATTTCGCACAGGCTGCGGCTGATCACCAGCCCAAGCCCCGCGCCGCCTCTGGCTGACTGCCCGGAGTGATCGGCCTGGGCGAAAGGTTCGAACAGCCGTCGCTGATCCTGTTCGTTGATCCCTATGCCGCTGTCGTGAACCTGCAACAGCATCCGGACCCGCTCAGGCTCGGCGGTCGGGTGCAGTTCGACGATGATCCTGACTTGGCCTTCCTCCGTGAACTTGATGGCATTGCTGACCAGATTGGACAAGACCTGCTTGAAGCGCATCGGGTCCAACAGGACATCAAACTCCGGCTTGGCAGAGCGGAACTCCACCAGCAGCCGGATATTTTTCTGGCGCGCCAGTCCATCGAAGACCCGCACCACCGAGGCCACGATTTCACTTGGATTGACCCGTTCAGGGCTCAGGCTCAGTCGTCCGGATTCAATCCGTGCAATATCGAGAATGTCCCCGATCAGCTCCAGCAGGTCCTTCGCCGAGTTGTACGCCACATCGATGGCCGGGCGATCCGGGTGCTCATGATCGATGCGTTTCAGCGTGAGTTCGAGCATGCCGATGACCGCATTCATCGGGGTGCGGATCTCATGGCTCATGGTCGCCAGAAATGTGGTTTTGGCTCGGTTGGCTTCATCGGCGCGCTCTTTGGCATAGCGCAGATCATCGAACAGTTGCCGCCGTTCGCTGATGTCGATCCAGCCGCCGATGATGCCTTGTACTTCACCGCTCGAATCACGGTAGGGAAGAATCCAGTGGTAAATCGTCAGCCTGCGGTCGCCAATGTGCAGCGCGCGATCGAGAATCAGCGGTTTGCCCTCGGCCACGACGTGCTGGTAATCGGCCTGATACTCCCGGGCCTCGAACGCATTGCTCATGTTGGCTTGCATGACGCCTTTGCCGATGACGTCTTCACGTCTCGCGCAGAAGGCTTCCAGGTAACTGTCGTTGCAGCTTTGCAGCAGTCCCTGGCGATCGCGCACGTAGATGGGATGAGGCGTCCCGTTGACCAGTGATCGCATGAATTCGAGTTGATCGTTCAATGCACGCTCGGCTGCCTGACGCTGCTTTATCTGGCGACGCATGTAAGCGTTCCAGGCAACGGAAATCAGCAGCAGCACCCCGGCACCGATGACGATTTGGTAGAACAGACGGTGATAGTTGCGCCAGGCACTCTGCGAGGACGCCGAATAGCCGCGCCAGCGGCTGTTGATGATGCCCAGTTCTTCCGGCGCAATACTCAGCAGTGCCTTGTTGAGGATGGCGTTCAGTTCTTTGGCTTCCCGGCCTGTGGCCAGGGAGAACGCGGCCTGTTGGGTACCGATGGTGGTACTGATTTGAAGTGTTTGCTCGAAGAGTCGCGATGAGATGAAGTAGTTGGCAATCACCAGTGAGTTCACCGCACCTTCTGCCTTGCCCTCGGCCAGCAACTCCACGGCGCTGAACGTGTCCGGGGTTTCAATCAGCCTGATCCGCGGGAACTCGCTGCGCAAGTAATCCACCAGGGGATTGCCTTGGGCAATTGCCAGGCGTTTGTCCTGCAACTGCGCAAGGTTTGCAGGGCTGTCGGCGGCTTTGCGA
This sequence comes from Pseudomonas sp. LBUM1666, assembly GCF_059695775.1. Taxonomy (NCBI): domain Bacteria; kingdom Pseudomonadati; phylum Pseudomonadota; class Gammaproteobacteria; order Pseudomonadales; family Pseudomonadaceae; genus Pseudomonas; species Pseudomonas sp. LBUM1666. The sequence goes on from NZ_CP166789.1 coordinate 1,790,191, forward strand.
GTCAGCAGGACAAAGGAGTTTTGCAGATAGGGGCGGGTGAAGTTCAACGTCGTTTCACGTTGGGCACTGGGGAGCAGGGCGGCGATCAAGTCGGCGTTGTTGTCCCTGATCTGCTCGATCATCTCGTCATCACTGCGGCTGCGACGGACGTCGAAGCGCAAGCCGGTGCGCAATCTGATCAGCTCGAGCAAGTCGGCGGTAACCCCACGAAAGTTGCCATCACTGTCGAAAAACGTCAGCGGCGCAAAAGCCTCATTGACCACCACACGCACTACCGGGTGTTGTGCCAGCCAGCGCTCCTCGTTGTGGGTGAGCTGCAGTTTTTGATCAGTGAGCAGCATGTCACTGCCGGCACTCCAGCGTTTGGCGATGTTGTCTCGTTCGCTGGTGGGGATGGCCATGAGCATTGCGTTGATGATCCCGAGCAGCTGCGGGTTGTCCTTATGCACGGCGAAGCTGAAGCCGTGTGCTTCGTGTTTGCCGAAGTTGGCCATGCGAATGTTGTTCAGATAGCCCTTGTTGATCATGTAATGGGTGGAGATGGTGTCACCCAGAAACACGTCAGCCTGGTCGAAGGCAACGGCATTGATCGCATTCTGGTAGGACGGAAAGGACGTGATGATCGCCCCCGGATACATTGCCTTGACCTCCTCCAGCGGCAAATAGTGATACACCATGCTCAGCCGTAGACCGGCCAGGCCATCGGTCAAGGATCTGGTTTCACCTTCGCGTGTAACCAGAACCGGCTGATCTACGGCGTAGGGGGTGGAAAGTACGATGTCAGCGTTGTGAGCTTCGAATCCATTGGCGGTACCCAGCAAATCGATCTCGCCGCTTTCGAGTGCTTCGATCGCGGCCTCCCGGGACGCAAAGCGCATAACCTTGATTGGCAAACCGGTTGTTTTGCCAAGGATACCTGCGTAATCGGCGGTAAAACCTTCGTAGTCGTGACCACTGATGGTCAGGTCGAAAGGGGGGTAGTCCGGGGCTGACGTGCCAAGGATCAGTTCCCGTTTATTCTCAATCCATTGTCGTTGTGATTTATCCAGTTGGACTTTCTGGTGTCCGGCCATCGAGCGACTCATCAGGGTGTAGTTCTTGCTGACGGTCTGCGCAGCGGCCACTGAGGCGGTCAGGCATAAACCTGCGGCCATGAGTGTCAGATAATCCTTTATACGACTGGGCATCCTGTTTCTCACACTAACGCGTTACGTTTTGCCATATCGATGAGTTCAACCAGGGATTTGGCTTTGAGTTTCTGCATGAGGCGTTTTTTATAAGTGCTGACAGTCTTGTTGCTCAGAAACATACCTTTGGCAATTTCCTTGTTGGTGCGGCCTTGGGCAAAGAGTTGCAATACCATCAATTCCCGGTCATTGACTGATTTGAACAGTTCCAGGTCGGCGAAACGCGCGTCATCACAGCGAACAGGATTCAAGGCCTGGCTTGGGAAATAGTTGTAACCTGACAATACGGCCTTTATAGCGCTGACCAGTTCACTCAGATCTTCCTGTTTACACACATATCCCGATGCGCCGGATTGCATGCAGCGAATACCAAAAAGTGTTGGGCTCTGTGCTGTTAATACCAATGTTTTCAGGCGGGTACTCATTGCGTTGAAACGGGCGAGAACTTCCAGTCCATCCAGCTTGGGAATGCTGATGTCGAGAATGACCAGATCAGGCATGCATTCGCGAACCATCTGCATGGCGTCGACCCCATTATCAGTTTCGCCGACGACTTTGTAACCTTCATGTTCAAGCAACATTCTGACGGCAAGGCGGATGACCGGGTGATCGTCGACAATAAAAACGGAGTTCATAATCAAATCCCATACGAGCTCTAATAAAGCGCGCACCTTAGCTCAGATAGTTGAGGCGACGCATGAGCTGACGGACCTGCAGCGGCAATATAGGAACAATCCTACAGCTGAAGAAGAATAGGACTACGTATCAACTAGGTTTTTTATGAAGAAGGGTAAAGGTTGTTGATAGTTAGTCGAGGGGTTGGAAGTATTTACTTGTAAGTTTTGAGTTGTGTTTGGGTTGAATTTTTAATGCGTTTGTTATGTGATTTTTTACAGTGAGGCCAAGGTCAACAAGTTTCTAAATTCGGATTGTTTCAGCGGTTTGATCAAGTACCCCAACAATGGCAGTCCGTGTTCGCTGGCCTTTTTTTCAAGTTCATCCAGTTCAGCGGATGTCAGGCTGCTTAACAGTATTGCCTGTCTAATCATCCCCCGGCGGCTGGCGAATTCGACCAGATCAAGCCCGCAGAGGTCGGGCAGACATTGATCGCACAAAAGAATATCAAACGGTTGCACAGCCTTGAGCATTTGTTGCAAGGCGCCATCGGCACTGTCGGTGGTGGTCAGTTGGGTGAAACCGTAACTCTCAAGCAGGTATTGAGTCGCCCGGAGTTGGAAGGGATGATCTTCCACCAGCAAGATGCGCAGATCGTCTTTGAACATAGGAGTATTCACGCTTCTTCTGTTGAACTGAAGGAAGCGAGATTATTTCGCGAGGTTACCGAATAATCGATCAGTTAGCTCAGCGCATGTTGTAGGGGGATTCGGCGAACGTTGAGTGCACTTGGGGGTTTGAGAGGTCAATCAACCATTGCGGGCGACGTAATGGCTGATCACCCGGGTCTCATCAGTGGCTCGAACGACCGGTCATCTCCAGCGCCATTTCGCTGGCATAGCTGTCGGTCATGCCGGCGATGAAATCAATCATCCGTAGAAACGAGGCGTGCAATGGGCCGTGAGGATCGGGCGCATTGTTGCCCAACAGGTCGAGGACTCGGCGACTCTTGAAGGACGGCGTTCGACCGTTATGCTGTTCCAGTGCCGCGCCGCAGAAGGCGTTGAGCAGGATTTCCAGCGTGGTGTAGGCGCCGATTTCATGCAGGGTCTTGCGCTTGTCCTGGAAGATTTTTTTCCGCGCCATGTCCTTCGCATTCAGGACGCAACGCTTGGCAGGGCCATGCATGTGCTCCACCAGATCACCGGGTAGCGTGCCGGCCAGCAACGCATCCTGTTGCTCGACAAAGGCCCGGGCTGCGGCGTTGGTCAGGTGTTCAATGGCTTTGCCTCGCAGGATCGCCAGTTTGCGCCGGCGAGAATCCTGTGGACCGAGCTGGCGATAGGTTTCCGGCAGATCGTCACCCACAAGGTCCAGCAACAGAGACTCGACTTCGGCGTACTCCAGCAACTCCATTTCCAGACCGTCTTCCAGATCGATCAGCGCGTAACAGATGTCATCGGCAGCTTCCATCAGATACACGAGCGGATGGCGCGCCCAACGCTGTTCCTCGAGTTGCGGCAGGCCGAGTTTATTGGCGATTTGTTCCAGAAGCGGTAATTCGCTCTGATAGCAGCCGAACTTGTGCTTCTTGTAGCCCAGTGAATCCGCGTGTTTTGCCGTCCATGGATACTTCAGATAAGTACCCAGCGTGGCATAGGTCAGCCGGGTGCCGCCGTCGAACTGGTGATATTCCAGCTGGGTGAGTACCCGGAAGCCTTGGGCATTGCCTTCGAAATTGAGGAAGTCATTGCGTTCGACTTCGCTCATTGCATCCAGCCAGCCACGGCCGGCGGCTTGCTGGAACCAGTGGCGAATTGCGTCTTCGCCGGAATGGCCGAAGGGCGGATTGCCGATGTCATGGGCCAGGCAAGCCGATTGCACCACCATGCCCAGGTCGCTGGGCTCGCACCAGTCGGGCAGGGCGCTGCGGATGGTTTCTCCGACGCGCATGCCCAGCGAACGGCCGACGCAGCTGACTTCCAGCGAGTGGGTCAGGCGCGTGTGGATATGATCGTTGCTGGTGACCGGATGGACCTGGGTCTTACGCCCGAGGCGGCGAAACGCGCCCGAGAAAATGATCCGGTCGTGGTCTTTGTGGAAAGGACTGCGGCCGAGTTCTTCCGGGCTGTGCAGAGGCTTTCCGAGGCGTTCGCGAGTAAGCAGGGTTTGCCAATCCAAGGCGGGTTCTCTCCGTCAGGTGTTTGATTGCTTAAGCTTCCGGGTTCGCGTCCGGACCTGCAAGCGGAACTACAGCCCGGCGGCGTCGATATCGATGAGCAGCAGTCGCTCGCCGTGGTCGAAAAATTGCCCGGCGGTGAGGCAGTACTGGTTGCTGGTGGCATCGCGGTAAGTACTGGAGAGCGTCAACCTGCGCTCATCCCAACCCTCTGCCAGCAGGTGATAGAAGTAGGGGCGCCATGACCAGTTGTGGCCCAGGTAGCGATTGTCGGCCTCCCAGCCATTGTTGCGCCATTCAAGGTTGGGCGTCAGCTGCGTGCCGTGGCGGTCGCATTGGTAGAAGCGCAGCAACCAGGGAAACGCATCCAGTTGTGGCAAGGCGCAGAGCGGCGCGCGGGCCTGAGCCCATGCTTGCAGGATGGTCATCAGCTCGCCGAGTTGCTGGCGCATGATCATCAGACGACCGCGCTCATCCAGCTTCTGCTGAACATAGCGCTGACGCAGTTGCGCGAAGCGCTCGACAAAGGCGTCCGTGGCAAAGAAACCGGCTTGTGCCCGGGCGAACAGAAAACCCTGAACGTAGCGTGAACCGCACTCCAGGGCAAAACTCAGTTGAGCCTCGGTTTCCACCCCTTCGGCGATGATCCAGCAACCGGTTTTTTCCGCCATTTGCGCCAGAGCCTTGACCACGTCGCTGCTCGGTCCACCCAACGCAGCGGCCTGGAACAGGCGCATGTCGAGTTTGAGAATGTCCGGTTGCAGCGCGAGTACGCGATCAAGTTGAGAGTATCCGGCACCGAAATCATCGATGGCGATCCTCGCGCCGGCCTGTCGGTAGCGTGCGACGACGTCGGCCAGGCGCTGAATATCGCCCCCCAGTTCGGTGATCTCAAAGACAATGCGTTGCGGGTCGACGTTGTGCTTGCTCAATTGCTTGAGGCTCGGTAGAGCCTGGCCCGGGCGCAAGCGGTTGATCCAGCGTGGCGATATGTTCAGGCTCAGAAACCAGTCCGAGGGCGCTTCATGTAGACGGCTCAGCGCGTTATCGCGGATCTGGCGATCCAGGCGACGCAGCGCGATGGCGGGCGTTCGCGGGTCGGCGAACAGCGGCCCCACCGAGGTCAATTGACCGTCGGCCTGGAACAATCTTCCCAGTGCCTCGACACCAGCGATACGGCCGGTGGCGGTATCGATGAACGGCTGAAAACAGGCGAGCGGTTGCCCGTCGATCACGAGGCCTCCTTGGTCAGGTCTTGTTATTGGATAAAACCTGTTCACCGGGCAGGCACGCAGGATTGAACCCCTCGATAAAGAGGTTCAATCCAGATGTTGCAAGAATGCAGCCAGATAACGGCCTTAGTGGTTACGCGAAGAGCCTTGCATGACCAGCTTGATCAATGGCCCCAACGTGGTGCCCAGACGAACCAGTCGAGTGAGGCTGCTGACGCCACCGCTCTTGGCGCCCTTACCTGTCAGAAAGCCCAGCAAGGTGACGGCTGCCACGCCCCAGAGTGGAGCGTGCTTGATGCCGAAGCCATCTTGCAGGTTTTGCGTCATCCCGCGTACGCGCTGCAAGGGTTGCAGCAGTTGCGCGGATTCGTGGCGGATTTCCTGGCGATGCATTTCCATGCGCAGGCGGATCAGCGCCTTGCGCATTTCGGTGCGCGAGCTGTTGTGAGGCAGTTCAGGCAGGCTCATGGCAGCAGACGCTCCCGATCGTTGGCCAACTCTTCCAGGGTGCCATGGAAGGGCGAGGATTCATCGAAAATCGCCGCTCTCAAGCGCATCGCACAGAAAATAGCCGCAAGTGTGTAGAAAACACAGAGCCCGATGATGGCCGCCAGGCGATAGGTGTCCCAAAACAGGATCATCACCAGCGTCGACAACCCCACTAGCAACAGCAAGGCAAAAACCAGCGCCAGGCCTGCGAATAGCAACAGGCTTACCGTGCGGGCTTTTTGTTCCTGCAATTCGATGCCGAACAGTTCGACATGGCTGTGCAGCAGTCCAAGAAAAGCAGCACCCAGGCGCCGCGTTGAGGAGCTTGGGCCCGTCGCGGACGAGCCGGATTCGCCGATCGCCATATCAGCGCCGAGTGGCCAGCAAGCCAATCAGGAAACCCACACCCGCCGCGATCCCGACTGATTGCCAAGGGTTGGCCTGGACATAGTCTTCGGTGGCGGTAACGGCGGCCTTGCTGCGTTCGCGCAGGGAGTCTTCAGTCAATTTCAAGGTTTCGCGCGCACGCAGCAGACTGTCGTGGATTTGCTCGCGCAACTCATCAGCCTGATCGCCGGCCAATGTTGCGGTGTGTTCCAGCAACCGTTCGGTGTCGTTGACCAGAGTCTGAAAATCGTTCATCAGGATTTCTTGAGCAGTCTTTGCCTTGATGCTGGCCATGGGTGGATCTCCGTAAGTGGCTTCTGAAACGTTCGAGTATGAGCCTTGCGCGAAGGTTCAGTACAAATGACTGGTACAACTTTTGCTACGTCGTGGTGCGTCTGCCTGCGCCGTTGCGCTGTTGCTGGGCAGGATTCGAGCAAAACCTTATCTCAAATAATGAAAACTCGCGCAAAGGTTCCAACCTTGTGCGCCAAAGCGGCTCATCGGGATCAATCTGCTGATCCTGACAAGGTGCAACTTGGTGCATGAATTGTCTGCGCGAACTGCTTTGGTGCTTTTTTAGCCTTCAGGTCTGCCAACCCCATGGAAAATCTGCAAAGCGCTGTGGACAGTCTGGTCCATAGCTCCAATACGTTGTTCATTCTGATCGGCGCGGTCATGGTGCTGGCGATGCACGCCGGTTTTGCCTTTCTTGAAGTCGGCACGGTTCGACAAAAGAACCAGGTCAATGCCTTGTCGAAGATCCTCAGCGACTTCGCCATTTCGACCCTGGCCTACTTCTTTATAGGCTATTGGATTTCCTATGGGGTGACCTTCATGCAACCGGCGGCTGTGATCAGTGCTGATCATGGCTATGGGCTGGTGAAGTTTTTCTTCCTGCTGACCTTTGCTGCGGCGATACCCGCGATCATTTCCGGCGGCATTGCCGAGCGTGCCCGGTTTGTCCCGCAGTTGTGCGCGACGGCACTGATCGTGGCGTTCATCTATCCGTTCTTCGAGGGCATGATCTGGAACGGCAACTTTGGTCTGCAAGCCTGGTTGCTGGAGCACTTTGGCGCCAGCTTCCATGATTTCGCCGGCTCGGTGGTGGTCCATGCCATGGGTGGTTGGCTGGCTCTGGCGGCGGTGTTGTTGCTCGGGCCGCGCAATGGTCGTTATCGCGAAGGGCGACTGGTGGCGTTCGCGCCCTCGAGCATTCCCTTTTTGGCGCTGGGGTCGTGGATCCTTATCGTTGGCTGGTTCGGTTTCAACGTGATGAGCGCGCAAACCCTGCAAGGTGTCAGCGGACTGGTGGCGGTGAACTCGCTGATGGCCATGGTCGGCGGTACCGTGGCGGCGCTGATCGTCGGGCGCAATGACCCTGGCTTTCTGCATAACGGCCCGTTGGCCGGGCTGGTGGCGATCTGCGCCGGTTCCGATCTGATGCACCCGGTGGGTGCGCTGATCACTGGTGTCATCGCCGGCGCATTGTTTGTCTGGTGCTTCACTGCGGCTCAAGTCAAATGGCGCATCGACGATGTGCTGGGGGTTTGGCCGTTGCATGGCTTGTGTGGCGTCTGGGGCGGAATCGCCTGCGGCATCTTCGGTCAAAGTGCTTTGGGCGGTTTGGGCGGCGTGAGTCTGATCAGCCAGTTGATCGGCACCGCGCTGGGGGTGGTCGTGGCGCTGGCCGGCGGCTTTACCGTGTATGGCGTGATCAAGGCGTTCCATGGTCTGCGCCTGAGTCAGGAAGAAGAGTATTACGGTGCGGACTTGTCGGTGCACAAGATCGGCGCTGTCAGCCAGGACTAGGTCTCTTCGTCGTCAGCGCCAGGATAGAAACCGTGCAGCAGACGATAGCGGTCGTGCCGTATCTGGTCGGCCCGCTCCTGCACTTGATGCGCAGGTAATCCCAGCATGATCAGCGCATGGGAGGCGAGCATCAGGCTCGACTCCAGCAGTTCGGGCACGACTTCGCTGGCGCCGGCTGCCTTCAACTCGGCCAGCTGGCTGTCGTCGCGCGTGCGCACCAGAATCGGCACGGTCGCGTTGAGTCGCCGCGCCTCCTTGAGGATCAGCAACGCGATGTCGGCCTGATCCACGGCGATCACCAACAGCCTGGCGCGCTCCAGCCCTATCGCGACCAGCAGTTCACCGCGGCGTGAGTCGCCATAGTGCACACAGGTTTCACCAACGGCGGCTTCGTGGACACGCACCGGATCAGTATCCAGTGCGATGTAGGGTTGCTGCGCGTTGCGTAGTGCGCGTCCGATTGACTGACCTACACGACCGTAGCCGCATATAACGACATGGTTGTGTAACCCGGCATTGAGCGCGCTGATTTCTTCGAGTTTTGCTTCTTCGTTGGGTTTGCGGTGCAGGCGTGTGGCGATGTGGGGTGCGGCGCGCAGCAACAACGGCGTGACGAGCATCGAGCAAAAGGTCGCCGCCAGCAACAGGCCGCCAAAATCCGCGGGCATCAATTTGTTCTGCTGCATCTGTGCCATCAGCGCAAAGCAGAACTCACCGCCCTGGGCCAATGCCAGGCCGCTGCGCCAGGCGGTTTCGCCATCGCTGCCACGCCATTTGACCAGCAGCGCAACGACGCTGCCCTTGAGCAGCAACAACCCCAGGGTCAGGCCGAGAATCAGCAGGCCGTGGCTGGCGAACAACTGCAAGTCGATCAGCATGCCGATACTGACGAAGAACAGCCCGAGCAGGATGTCGCGGAACGGTCGGATGTCCGCCTCGATCTGATGGCGGTAGTGGCTTTCGCCCAGCAGCATGCCGGCGAGAAACGCACCCAGGGCCGGGGAGAGACCGAGCAGGTGCGTCAGCCATGCCGTCAGCAGAACAATCACCAGCGCCAGTAGCACGAACAGTTCCGGGGAACGGGCAGCCGCCACTTCATGGAACAGCCGTGGCAGCAACCAGCGACTGGCCAGCAGCAGGCCGACGAACAATACGACGGTTTTACCCAGCGTCAGCGGCAGCGCCCAATACCAGGCCTGGTCGCTGCTGCCAGCGAACACGGGCACCAGGGTCAGCAGCAATACAGCCACGACGTCCTGGAACAGCAACACGGCGATGGCATTCTGGCCGTGGCTGCTGAAAATCTCTCCGAGACTGCTCAGCTCTTTACTGACAATGGCCGTGGAAGACAGCGACAGGCCGGCGCCGAGTAACAGCGCAGGCGTGATCGACATGCCGAGCAGCATCAGCAAACCCCCTAGCAGCATCCCGGAACACAGCACCTGCAGACTGCCAAGCCCGAACACCACTCGGCGCAACACGAGCATTTTCGACAGGGAAAACTCCAGACCAAGGGAGAACAGCAGAAACACCACGCCCAACTCGGCGAGGTCCGGCAGCTCTTCGCTTTCATTCACCCAGTTGAAAGCGGTTGGCCCAATCATCAGCCCCACGCACAGGTAGCCCAGCACCGGTGGCAATCGCAGGCGCTGGAACAGTGCGATCACCACCAGGGAGGAGGCGAGGATGATCAACAGGTTGGCGAACACAAAAAACTCCGGTGGTGGACGCTGGCAACTCAAGCGTAGAGGCAAAAAAAACCGTGAGCATGTTGCAAAGGGTATTGAAGGCGACTGATGTGCATCAGCGTATTGCCGCGATCCGTTGCCGTTCATGGCTCAAGGGTAGAGTATTCAATGGCTCGACGGCTTTTCGGGGCAGGCCTAGAATGGAAACTTAATTTTTTCGGTTGAGCGCTCATGCTTCCTGAATGTCAGCTGTTCGGCACCCTTGGGTGTCATCTCTGTGAAGTCGCCGAAGCCATGCTGATGGAATTTGTCGAGCGCGGTCTGCTGGTGGAACTGGTGGATATCGCGGACGACGAAACATGGTTCGAAGCTTACAGTCTGCGTATTCCGGTATTACGGCGGGTCGATACTGGCGCTGAGCTGGGCTGGCCGTTCAGTGCCGATCAGGTAGTGGCGTTCCTGCGTTAAGCGGTGGTTGCGGTGGTGGTGTTCCCGCCTGTCGAACTTTGCGATGGATCCTCTTGGCTTTACCGGTGCTGATCGGATACTGTATGCGTATACAGTAATTCGTGATGCCTGCCTTGCACCCTTGGTTTTCGGGTTTGGGCAAGCGGTCCGGGCGTGAGAGGGATGAATCGTGGTCAATGTCGAACAATTGAAGAACAGCGTGAACCGGATGTCGGCGGACGTGGTGCGCGAGGCTGTCCTCGAGTTACGTCTGGATGGCCTGGTGACAGAAGGAAAAACCCCCTTCAATAAACTGCACTTCAATACCTGTTTCGCCGAAATCGAAGCCTTGTTCCAGCGCGCGGGTTATCACCGGCAGCTGGATGTCGTGGGCTATCAGGGATTGTTGTATGCGCTTTATGATCCTGGTCGCTGGGAGGCAGTCGATGTGCTTCGCTGGCTCAAGGAGTTCACCGAAGCGGCCGCGCGCACGCAGATACCGGCTTGAGGATTCTCTTCTAGGTTCGTTCCGGCCGCTGTTGGATAATGCCGCCCTGTATTGAGGGTAAGAACTTTCGTATGTCCACTTCATCTTTTTCTGCTGCACACAACCAGGCCAGCACGCTCTACTTGCCGCCTGGCCCGTGGCAGACCGTACTCGATTGTCTGTGCGAACACTTCAGCGCCATCGGTCGTGAACAATGGCTGGACAGAATCGCTCGCGGACGTGTCCTCGACGGTCACGGCATGCCGATCGCCCTTGATCTGCCTTACAAGGAAGGCTTGCGGATTCATTATTTCCGTGAGGTGCCGGACGAAAAGCCGATCCCGGTGGTTGAGTCGATTCTGTACGCGGATGAGCATCTGGTCGTGGCGGACAAGCCGCATTTTCTGCCAGTGACCCCGGCGGGTGAATACGTGGAGCAGACCCTGTTGCGACGGCTGATCCGTCGACTCGATAACCCGCATCTGGTGCCTTTACATCGCATTGACCGGCACACAGCGGGGTTGGTGCTGTTTTCCGCCAACCCTCAGAGCCGTTCTGCCTATCAGTCGTTGTTTCCTACGCGGCAGATCGAAAAGCGCTACGAGGCAATTGCCCGAGGGTTGCCTGAACTCTCTTTTCCATTGGTCCACAAGAGTCGGCTCATCGATGGCGAGCCTTTCTTCCGCATGCAAGAAGGTCCCGGCGTCAGCAATACCGAGACGGCAGTCGACGTCAGGGAGAAGAACGGTGACCTCTGGCGTTATGCGCTTTACCCGGTGACGGGAAAGAAGCATCAGTTGCGGGTGCACATGACAGCCTTGGGCGCCAGCATCTGCAACGACCCGTTTTATCCGCAGGTACTCAAGGATGTTGAGGATGACTATGCCAATCCTTTGAAACTACTCGCTCAGGGATTACGGTTTGTGGACCCGGTCACCGGCCAGGAAAGAACATTCGAAAGCTCCATCACCCTGGAGTGGTGATCACGAGGTTCAGCGAATCTGCTGATCTTTAGCCACGAAAAAGCCCGCATAAAGCGGGCTTTTCCATATCCGGTTGTCACCGCAAAAATTACAGCTCTTTAACGGTACGAACCTGATCCTTGTTGATGCGGGTCTGCTTGCCATCCAGTTGTTCGAATTCGTAGAAACCCGAATCCTTATCGAACTTTGGCGCGTCGACAGCCTGGATTTCTCGACCGTCATTCAAGGTGATCACTGTAGGCGATGCGCAACCGGCGAGGGTAGCGAGGCCCAGTGCGAGCATGAAAGTGGCGAGGGTCCGTTGAGTCATGAGTGTGTCTCCGAATATGAATTCTTTTGGTTACTGAGCTTGAGACGTGTACAGCGCGTGCAAGTTCCTTCTCCTGTCAGTCTGACACAGAGTTGTGGGCACTTAACAGTTCTGGTGTGTTGAGGTTGGCCAGGCGAGGATCATTGTCGGGACATTGCAGGGCCGTAGCGCCCAGTTTGCGCATGAGGCGACCCGGGCTGCGTTCGCCGTCGTTCCAGGCACTGTCGAAATCGGCCGAGAGTGCCACGGGGATGATGCACAGCAGAGGTTCCCAGTGTTCGCCATGGCGAAGCATCAGCGGTTGGTCCGGGTGCTGGCTGGCGGAGTCGCGCATGCTATTGAGCAGCGCGGCGTCTATGCGTGGTACGTCACAAGGCAGCACCAGCAAATGCGCATGGCGGGCGGCCTTCAGGCCTGCGCGAATACCGGCCAGGGGGCCAGGAAAGTCGCCTTCATCGTCATGAACCAGCTGGTCGGCGTAGGGCGCGTACTTTTCCAGGTTTCTGTTGCAGGAGATGATCAGGTCATCGCTCAGTGAACGGGTCTTGCGGTGCAAGTGGGCAATCAATGGCTCGCCGTGCCATTCCAGCAGCCCTTTGTCCTGACCGCCCATGCGTTGGCCACGACCACCTGCCAGGAGCAGAATGGAGCAGGGCGGCAAATGTGTATTCGAGGTCATGGCAGGTCTCCATGGGGGCGGCGAAAAAATGAGGCGCTGTGATATAACACCGGGCTGTTTCTCCTACAACTGGATGAGCCTATGAAAGCCAAGGCTGATGTACCTTTCGCACCGCTCAACATCGCGGTGCTGACGGTCAGCGATACCCGTACCCTGGAAACCGATACCTCAGGCCAGGTCTTCGTCGACGGTTTGAGCGCTGCCGGCCATAACCTGGCGGCCCGGGTTCTGCTCAAAGATGATCTCTACAAAATTCGCGCGCAAGTCGCCAACTGGATTGCCGACGATGTCGTGCAGGTGGTGCTGATCACTGGCGGTACCGGTTTCACAGGACGCGACAGCACTCCGGAAGCGGTGAGTTGCCTGCTGGATAAACAGGTCGACGGTTTTGGTGAGCTGTTCAGGCAGATATCGGTGGCGGATATTGGCACCTCTACTGTTCAGTCCCGTGCCTTGGCTGGCCTGGCTAATGGCACGCTGGTCTGCTGCTTGCCAGGTTCGACGAATGCCGTGCGCACCGGTTGGGATGGCATTCTCGCCGAGCAGCTGGATTCGCGGCACCGCCCGTGCAACTTCGTCGCTCATCTCAAACAGGCGGCACCCTGTGAATCCCGCGGGTAAGCCAGGCAAGACTGGCAGTCTGATGGCTGTCGAGGTGGCGCTGGCACGCTTGCTGGCAATGGCCGAAGCCTCACCGATTCGTGAGCGTGAACGCTTGCCATTGGCGCAGGTTCAGGGCCGGGTGCTGGCCGATGACCTGGTCTCGACGCTTGATCTGCCACCTTGGCCCAACAGTGCCATGGACGGTTATGCCTTGCGCGTGTCCGACTGGACCGGAGAGCCACTGGTGGTCAGCCAGAAGATTTTTGCCGGTCAGACTCCGGAGCCCTTGAAGCCTGGCACCTGTGCACGAATCTTCACCGGTGCGCCAGTGCCCGCTGGTGCAGATTGCGTCGAGATGCAGGAAAACACCGAGGTTCAGGCGGATGAGCGAGTACGTTTCACCGAAACCATGGCCCGAGGACAAAACATTCGTCCTCAAGGCCAGGAAGCTACTGTTGGTGAATTGATTCTGCTAGCCGGCACGCGCCTCGGGCCGATCGAACAGGGGTTGGCTGCATCGCTGGGATGCGCAGAGCTGGACGTGATTCGCAAGGTTCGCGTTGCTGTTCTGTCCACCGGGGATGAACTGATTGAACCGGGTCAGGCTCTGGGGCCGGGACAGATCTACAACAGCAATCGAGTGTTGCTGTGCAGTTGGTTGCAGCGCCTGGGCTGTGAGGTGATCGATGCCGGAATTCTTCCAGATGATTTAGCGACCACCCGCACTCAACTGGGTGAATTGAAGGATGTCGATCTGATCCTTTCCACCGGTGGTGTCTCGGTGGGAGAGGCTGACTTTCTGGGCATTGCCTTGCGTGAAGAGGGCGAGTTGACGTTGTGGAAACTCGCCATCAAACCCGGCAAACCGCTGACATTCGGGCATTTTCGCGGCGTACCTGTGATTGGTTTGCCTGGCAATCCGGCTTCAACGCTGGTGACCTTTGCTTTGTTGGCAAGGCCCTATCTCTTGCGCCGACAGGGTGTAAAAGAGATTGAGCCCCTGAAGTTTCAGGTGCCTGCAGGGTTTGCATGGCCAAAAGCAGGCAATCGGCGCGAGTACTTGCGCGGACGTCTGGAGAATGGCCGGGCAATTATCTACAGGAATCAGAGTTCGGGTGTACTGCGTAGCGCTGCCTGGGCTGATGGTCTGGTTGAGGTGCTGGAGGATCGCACGCTGATCGAAGGTGACTACGTGAGCTTCATCCCGCTGAGCGAAGTCCTGAGCTGACTCCTGCCGCTGGCTTACTGCGCAAACCCGGTTGATCGAACCGGGTTTTGCGTTCATGGCTTACCCTTGGTGAGCCAGGAGTGTCACGACCTGGTCGAAACGGCTATTGGCGATCCAGGCCAGAACCCCGATGACGACGGCTGTTCCGATAGCCGAATAGGCAAGCCTGTGTTTTATGGATTTGACGTCACTACGGACTTCATCCATGTCTCGTCGGATGTATTTGAGGTGTGTCTCCAATTCAACGACGCGAGATTCCATAGCAGCCTCTCCAATGGGCTTTGCGCTGTTTTTGAATTCAGCTTGATGATTGGCGCGTTTTTCTGCGAACGGTGCAACCGGAATGGCCGGTGACCTGATCTCTTGGCTTTGCATGGCACGTCCTTGTGTAGTTCCTGCTGATGTTTGATAACTGCAGGTGCCAAGGTGTACCAATCGCATTCGTCGGTCAATTGAGCCGATTCCTCACATCTTGTAAGAAAAAGTCCCGCCTTGTAGGACGCCATACGGCTCGACTTCAAATAATTCAAATTCTTGCGACTTTTATGTGGCGAGATGAGGTCAACATCTCCCATACGGAATTCAATCATGGGAGTGACAACTAATGAGCGAACGCAAGGCGCTGTTGATTCTGCATGGCAAGCAAGCGCTCAACGAGGCGGTTCGTTCTGCCGTTGCGGACAAGCGCAAACAGGGTTGGGAGCTGGCCGTTCGAGTGACCTGGGAAGCGGGCGACGCACAGCGTCTGGTAGATGAAGCACTGGCGGCAGGCTACATGCAGATCATCGCCGGTGGCGGTGACGGTACCTTGCGTGATATTGCCGAAGCCTTGGCGGCGCATTCGACGCAGGCCAGTCTGGTACTGATGCCCTTGGGGACCGCCAATGATTTTGCGCGTGCCGCCGGCGTACCTCTGGAGCCCGCGCAGGCGCTGGAGCTTCTCGACATTGCACCGAGCGCCATTGATCTGGGGGAGGTCGGCGGGCAGGTGTTCCTGAATATGGCCACGGGCGGTTTTGGCAGTCAGGTCACGGCAAGCACCTCGGAGGACTTGAAAAAAATCCTCGGGGGTGCGGCTTACCTGTTCACCGGTTTATCGCGCTTCAGTGAATTGCACGCAGCCTATGGCGAGTTGCAGGGGCCTGATTTCCAGTGGAGTGGCGAGCTGTTGGCATTGGGCATCGGCAATGGCCGGCAGGCCGGCGGTGGACATGTGTTGTGTCCAGAAGCGCTGGCTGACGACGGTCTGCTGGACATCAGTATTCTGCCTGCGCCGCAGGAAGTCGTAGGCACCTTGAAAACCCTGCTCGCCGATGGCTTCGGCATCGACAACATGTTTGTGCGAGTCCGGTTGCCATGGGTCGAAATCAAAGTCTCGGAAGGCCTCTACATCAACCTCGATGGCGAACCTCTGGAAGGTGACAACTTGCGTTTCTCGACACGTCCAGCGGCACTGCGCGTGCATTTACCTGAAAACTCGCCGCTGCTGGGCTCATCGCAATTGATCAATCATCCAGGCTGATGATCTGCTCGCGCACGGCGAACAGCACCAGGCCCGCCACATCGTAGATCTGCAAGCGCTTCATGATCTGCGAGCGGTGGGTTTCAACGGTCTTGATGCTGAGGCCCAGGCCATTGGCGATTTCCCGGGTGGATTTTCCGCGAACGATCAGCCGAAGGATTTCCAGCTGACGCGCCGTCAGGTTGTGCGAGTCGGCAGTTTCCGGCTGGTTTTTCTGAGTTCGGGTCAGCGCCTGGTTGATGACGGTGTGGGCGATGGCCGGGCTGAGGTAGCGTTCGTTGTTACGCAAGGCATCCAGGGCATGTTCGAGCTCGGTAGCCGTGGTGTCCTTGAGCAGGTAGCCATGTGCACCGGATTCCAGTGCCTGCATGATGAGTGCAGGATCGGTGTGCATCGACAGGATCAGCACCTTGCTCTGCGGGCGTACTCGCTTGAGTCGCTGCAATGCGTCAAGGCCACTGGTTTCCTTCATGGAAATATCCAGCAGGATGATGTCGGGGGATAGTTGCTCGACCATCTCGAGCAACTGCGAGCCGTCATTGGCCTCACCGATTACCGCATAGCCGGGAATATCCAGCACCAGAGCGCGCACGCCGGCCCTGATAAGCGAGTGGTCATCCACCAGAAGTAAGTTACAAGTCAACGCATAACCTTATTCGTACTGGCCCGTTCGAGCGCACGGGGCGCCCAGGGGAAGAGGGCTTCGATTTGAGTGCCTTTGCCCGGCTCGCTGGTCACGCTCAGTGTGCCTCCCAACTGATTGATCCGTTCCGACATCCCTGCCATTCCACGTTGCCCCTCACGACCTGGATCGGTCGCTGGCGCGAATCCCAGGCCATCGTCACTGATCAACAGTGTCAGGCCCTGAGGCAGGCGTTGCAGGCGGACCAACAGGTTTTTCGCTTCGGCATGACGCAATATATTGGTCACCGCTTCCTGAGTGATTCGAAAGGCGGCCAGGGTCATTTCCTCCGGTATACCGGCCAAACGCTGATGGCATTCCAGGCTCCAGTGCACCGGCGTGTTGGCCAGCGTCTTGAGTAAATGCGCACGCAGACTGGCTTCCAGCCCGAGACTGGTCAGTTGCCTCGGATTGAGAATGGCCGATACGTCTCGCACTTTGGCCAGGGTTTCTTCCAGCGTGTCGCAGAGCACCGAACACTGGCCCTGAAGTTCTTCGGGCATTCGGCGTTTGAGCCAGTCGCTTTGAAGTTTTGCCGCGGTCAGCAATTGGCCGATGTCGTCATGCAGTTCCCGACTGAGCCGGTGACGTTCGTTTTCCTGAACCTCCAACAGTCGGTCAGCCAACTCCTGGGGTTGAAACTTTATCGACTTGCGCGAAAGACAATACTGCAACCAGACGCAGGCCAATGCGGCGATATTGAGTACCAGCAGACTCAGCGGCAGGGGAGTGGACAGGCTATAAACCAGCAGGCAGCCAAGCGCCGAGCAGGTACACAACACAAGCGTGACCAGACGCGCGTTTTTTGGGAAGGGTGGCCTTAGGGTGATTGACTTGAGGCTGGCGTACATAGCGGATGGAGCCAATGGATGTTCGCTGCGGGAAGACCGGGCATCGAGGATGACGGGTCTCTGTCTTGAGTCACTCTGCCATTAATTGACGTCAACTAATGGGCGGCATAATACCACTTAAGATACCGTTGGTCGCGTTTGGTATATATGTCTGCAGAGTCAGGAAATAAGCATTTATGGACAGCAGTTCCATAATGGAAAAAGTTGGCTGGCAAGAATGGTTTATTTGTTTCGAGTTGTCGTAAACAGGTATGGGATATTCAATTGCGACATGAGCCCGCTAAAGTTAGAGAGGCAATCATCGCAATAGAAATTCGCAGCACACCATAGGGGCCCGATAATTCAGGCTTGCCGACCTGCAAAGGAAACGAGTGTGAACGGTTTGGAATTAGCGGGGGACTGAAACTGACTGTGTCCGACCTGAAAGGCGAAGGCTTCGATCAGGGATGTCTGTTCGCTGTCATCAAGGCTGAGTTGGCCGGTCTTCTGATCGATAAGCTCGAGTTGCCAGGCGATCAACGTCAGGCAGTCTTTCAGTGCACCCAAGGCCTGGTCGTGTAAATCCATGTGGTTCTGGGCGTGGCTCAGCAAACCATGAATGTGCAACGAAAACTCCGAAACGGCTGCCAGCGCCAGCGCATCAGCCTTGTTGGCCAGTTTGAGCAGGGTGCTAAGCATGCAGTCGATGGCATCCTTGTCATTGCTGATCAGTTGCAAATGACTCAGGCATTCCTCGGTTTTAACCAGGAGTGTCTCAGCTTCAACGAGAAACTCCGGGAGCCGCTGAGCCCACTCTTTACGATCGTTCGGCATGCTTATCTCCACAACGTCATGTCAAATGCGGGAATGTCGTGTGTGTCGACGGGGACGATCAGAGTCCCCGCATTGTCATGCCGTCGTGAGATCGCGCGCCGGCCTGTCTGGCTGCAGGCTGGGGAACTCGATAGGGTGGATGGCCACTTACCTGCGATCGCACACAAAAGCCTGACTCCGTTCATGCAATGAGAATGGCGTCACATTAATGGCTATTGGATATTGCGAATATCAGGTCGGGCCTGATTGCTACTAGGGGAATCCCTTACACGGGGGAACCAACCGAACGAAACGAGGTCTCGCGGCAGGCAATAAGGCAGATGAAATCACCTGGCCAGTAAAGCATGATGTTAATGTGACATCAATGTTTGGTCGTGGCATTTTACACGGGGGTCAAGGTCCGGCAAAAACAGCCGATAACCCCCTTTAGTGAATTCATCAGAACAAGCCCAGGAGTCATTGATGGCCGGCATTCTCGACACGGTAGACCAACGCACGCAACTGGTGGGTGAGAATCGCCTGGAAATTCTCATGTTCCGGCTGGCCGGACGGCAATTGTTCGCGATCAACGTGTTCAAAGTGCAGGAAGTGCTGCAACTGCCGAAGCTGACCCTGATGCCCCAGCGTCATCCGTTTGTCTGCGGTGTGGTTAACTTGCGTGGCCAGACCCTGCCGGTGATCGACCTGTCCCAGGCCATCGGCATGCGTCCGCTGGTGCCAAGCCCGACCAGTACGATCATCGTTACCGAGTACAACCGTTCGGTGCAGGCGTTCCTGGTCGGTGGTGTGGACCGTATCGTCAACATGAACTGGGAAGCCATTCTGCCGCCGCCGGCCAGCGCCGGTCGTCAGCATTACCTGACGGCCATCAGCAAGGTCGACGACCAGTTGGTGGAAATCATCGACGTCGAAAAAGTCCTCGCGGAAATCGTCCCGTACAACGCCAAGGTCTCGCGCGACAAACTCGACGATCCGGTTCTGGAACGTGCCCGTGGCCGTGAAGTGCTGCTGGTGGACGACTCGAACGTGGCCCTGTCGCAATTGCGCGACACCCTGGGTCAGTTGGGCGTGAAGATGCACATCGCCAGCGATGGCTTGAAGGCACTGAACATGCTCAAGGCCTGGGCCGATACCGGTGTGAACATGACCGACAAACTGCTGATGATCTTCACCGACGCGGAAATGCCGGAGATGGACGGCTATCGCCTGACCACGGAAATCCGCAACGACCCGCGTCTGCGTGGCCTTTATGTGGTTCTGCATACCTCGTTGTCCGGCAGCTTCAACGACTCGATGGTGAAGAAGGTCGGCTGCGACAACTTCCTCTCCAAATTCCAGCCGGACAAACTCGTCGATGTGGTGCGCCAGCGTCTGATGCTTGATGAAGTGCCTGCCTGATAACGATCTTGAAGTGTGCGGTGGCAGTGTTTGGGGCCGCTGCGCAGCCCAACGGGGGCAAGCCCCCTCGCCACAGGCCTTTGATTCGGCGATCAAGCTCGTATAGGGTGGCGTTTTTTGCCCACCAGGGAGCTGGCCATGTTGCGTCTGAGCGCGCTTTATCGTTATCCGTTGAAATCCGGCAAGGGTGAGATCCTGCAGCAGGTCAGCCTCGACAAGCTGGGCCTGGACGGTGATCGACGCTGGATGCTGGTGGACGAGGCCAGCGGGCGCTTTCTGACCCAGCGTGCGGTGGCACAGATGAGTCAGCTGTCGGCGTTGTGGAATGCCGATGGTGGCTTGACCCTCAGTGCGCCGGGCCGCTCACCGATCGATATCGCCTTGCCTGCCAGCGACGCGGAACTGCGTGGCGTGACCATTTGGCGCGATACGTTGCGTGTGCCGGATGCCGGTGACGAGGCGGGTGCCTGGGTCAGTGAATTCATTGGCAAACCGACTCGCCTGGTACAAGTACCTCTTGATCGCGCACGGACCACCCAGGCCGGCTACGGCAAGGACGATGATCAGGTGGCCTTCGCCGATGGCTTTCCGCTGTTGCTGATCGGACAGGCCTCACTGGAGGACTTGTCGCAAAAAGTCGGCCGCCCGCTGGAAATGCTGCGCTTTCGGCCCAACCTGGTGATCGAGGGCAGCGAGGCGTATGCCGAAGATGGCTGGAAGCGCATCCGCATCGGCGAGGTCGAGTTCCGCGTGGTCAAGTCGTGTTCACGCTGCATTCTGACCACCATCGACCCGCAAACCGGTGAGCGCAGCGAAGATCGTGAACCTCTGGCGACGTTGCAAAAATACCGTGCCGAAGCCGACGGCGCGATGTTCGGACAGAACCTGGTCAACGACAGCGATGGCCGGCTTGAAGTCGGTATGCCGGTGACGGTACTGGAATAAGACAATTTGAATGACTGCCCTTGAACAAAAAATGCCCGTGTCCAAGGACGCGGGCATTTTCTTGTCGCTGTGAAAACCCAGGGGTTTAGCCGCGGTATTCGCACAGGTAAGCGGTGTCGACGGCCACTTTCAGCTGGAACTTGCTGTTGGCGGGCACGTTGAACTGGCTGCCGGCGGCGAAGGTTTCCCAGTCGCTGCTATCCGGCAGTTTGACGGTCAGAGCGCCGGACACCACGTGCATGATTTCACGCTGGCTGGTGCCGAATTCGTATTCGCCCGGTGCCATGACGCCGATGGTCGCAGGACCTTCAGCGGTGCCAAAGGCGATCGACTTGACGGTGCCGTCGAAGTACTCGTTGACTTTAAACATGGGCGATTCCTCGAAAAGGGCTGAAAAGGGCCGGCCAGTATGCACAAGGCCCATGCCGGCGTCACCTCTCTAAGACGGAAGAACCAGTGGCAATAATCGTGCGGTATTGCGCGCATCTTCCAGCGCCCGGTGTTGTTGGCCATTGAACTGCATGCCCGCCAGTTGCAGCGCGCCGTTAAGCCCCAGCGGGCGCTCCAGTCGGCGAGCCTTGGCAAAGCGCTGTTTGAGGTTCATGTGCGGCACTCGGCTCAGGGCGCTATCGAGTTGCAGGCGATCCCACTCCTGAACCAACTGTTTGCGATCGTAATCGCCCCAACTGGCCCAGCCTTCGAGGCGCGAGCGATGCAGACCGAGCCAGTGCTCGAACGAGGCCCAGACCTCGCCAAGAGGCTGCGCGGCATCGATGTTGGCCTGGGTGATGTGGGTCAGTTGCCGGCAAAACGGCGTCAGCAAGGGCCGATGCAGCGGCCGGACGAAACGCTGGAACGCATCCAGCTCGCGACCCTTGCGGTCCACCAGGGTGGCGCCGATTTCGATGATTTCCATTTCCGTTACTGGCCAACCACCCTCATCGGTGGTGGCTTCTAGATCAATGACCAGCCAGTGAGGCATCGCAGGGTTCCTGGTATCCGCGTCCTGATAGGGCTTGAGCGTAGCCAAACCCGGCGGATCCGCCTAGCGGCTTATTCGACCTCCAACAAAATCTGCCGATTTTTCACCTGGTCACCGACCCTGACCTGCAAGCGTTTGAGCACGCCGTCGATGCCCGACTTGAGCGGATGCTCCATTTTCATGGCCTCCAGCACGACCAACAACTGGCCTTTGCTGACCGGGCTGCCCTCAGTCACCAGCACGTCGACGATCGCCCCGTCCATCGGAGCCTTGAGGGTGCCGGTGCTGACGCTGGCCTGGCTGCTGACCAAGGCCTGCGTCCGGTCCACCAGCCGCAGGCTGCCGGGACGGGTGAACAGCCAGAGTTGCCCGGCTTCAAGACGATAAGCATGGCGTCGCCGGATACCGTTGATTTCCAGGCTGGCCCAGCGTCCATCGCACTGGATGATCTTCAATTCAAAGGGCGTTGTGGCAACTTGAATCCGATACGGTTCACCCGGCACAGCGTTCAATTCCACCGGCCAATCCTGATCCTCGAGGCCGATTCGATAGTGCAACGGCACGCTGGCGTTGTTGCGCCAACCGGCCAGTGGCGCGGGATGAACCTGCGCCGAGGCCTGATAGAACAGCGCAGCAGCGATGGCCAATTCTTCGGTACTCGGCACATGCGCATGCAGGCAGGGATGCTCGGCAAAGTGAGTCTGGATGAACCCGGTGCTGAACTCGCCACTGATGAACTGCGGGTGTTCCAGCAGGCTGGCGAGCAAGCGCTGATTGCTTTGCACGCCGAGCAGCACACAGTCCTGCACCGCCCGCAGCAACTGGCGCCGGGCTTCTTCGCGGGTGGCGCCGTGGGCGATGATCTTGCCCAGCATCGGGTCATAAAACGGGCTGACTGTCTGGCCTTCGATCAGGCCATGATCGATCCGCACGCCGCGCTGCAACGCAGGCTCCCAGGCGGTGATGCGACCGGTTTGTGGCAGAAAACCCTGTGCCGGATCTTCGGCGTACAAACGGACTTCCATGGCATGGCCGTTGAGCTGCACTTGCTCCTGGCGCAACGGCAGAGGCAGTCCTTCGGCGACGTGCAACTGCCAGGCCACCAGATCGAGGCCGGTGATCAATTCGGTCACCGGGTGTTCCACCTGAAGTCGGGTGTTCATCTCCAGAAAGTAAAACTCCCCGCGCACATCCAACAGAAACTCGACGGTGCCAGCGCCGACATAATTTACTGCGCGACCCGCCTTGAGCGCCGCTTCGCCCATGGACTGACGCAGTTCGGCGGTCATCACCGGGCAGGGTGCTTCTTCGATGACTTTTTGATGGCGACGCTGGATCGAACAGTCGCGCTCGCCAAGGTAGATCAGGTTGCCGTGCTGGTCGCCGAACAGTTGAATTTCGACGTGACGCGGGTCAATCAGCGCTTGCTCGAGAATCAGTTCGTCGCTGCCAAACCCATGCAGCGCTTCGGAGCGGGCGGTGCGCAGTTGCTCGAGCAAATCATTGGCCTCGTGCACCAGGCGCATGCCCCGCCCGCCACCGCCGGCACTGGCCTTGATCATCAATGGATAGCCGATGCGCGCGGCTTCGCGGCTCAGGGTCGTGTCGTCCTGTTCTGCGCCCTGATAACCCTTGATGCACGGTACACCTGCATCGAGCATGGCGAGTTTCGACAGGCGTTTGCTACCCATCAGTTCGATGGCTTCGGGACTGGGGCCGATGAAGGTGATGCCGGCATCCTGGCAAGCGCGGGCGAACCCGGCGTTTTCCGAGAGGAAGCCATAGCCCGGATGGATCGCGTCGGCCCCGGTCCGCCGGGCGGCATCGAGAATGGCCGGGATATTCAGATAGGACTGCTGCACCGGGGCCGGGCCGACGTTCACGGCTTCGTCGGCCATTTGCACATGCAGCGCATCGGCGTCGGCATCACTGAACACCGCGACCGTGCGATAGCCCAGGGCCTGGGCTGTGCGCTGGATGCGGCAGGCGATTTCACCGCGGTTGGCGATCAGGATTTTTCTGAGTCCGGGCATGTTTTATTCCCATGGTATTGCGGTGAATGTCAGGGCCTCATCGCGAGCAGGCTCGCTCCCACATTTGAAATGCATTCCCCTGTGGGAGCGAGCCTGCTCGCGATGCTTTTAAAGGGCCCAACCCGGTTTGCGTTTCTGCACGAAGGCCATGGTCCCCTCAATACCTTCAGCCCCGGTCACCGCCTCGCTGAACCAATCGGCCGCTTCATCCAGCAATGCATTCGATGGCTGTCCGGCACTCGCCAGCAACAGCTTTTTGGTCGTCGCATTGGCCTCCGGCGCGCAGCACAACACATGGGCCAGAATTTCATCGAGACGCTCGGCCAACGCTTGCGCGTCATGCTCGACAAAATGCACCAACCCCATGCGCCGCGCCTGCGTGCCATCGAAGCGTGCCGCGGTCAGCGCCAGTCGGCGAGTCTGAGTCAGGCCGATGCGCTGCACCACGAACGGCGCGATTTGCGCCGGCAGCAGACCGAGGCTGGTTTCCGGCAGACCGAATTGCGCCTGATGATCGGCCAAGGCGACATCGCTGACGCAGGCCAGACCAAAACCACCGCCGAGCACCGCGCCTTGCAGCACCGTGATCACCACTTGTGGTGCGTGTTGCACCTCTTGCAGCAGCGCACCGAACGCGCGATTCAAGTCGCGATAGGCGCTCGGGCCTTGAGCACGTGCGTTGGCCATGTCCTTGATGTCGCCACCGGCGCAAAAATGCCCGCCGGCACCACCGATCACCAAGGCACGAATCTCACGGTCATCGCGCACGGCCAACAGCACGGCACGCAGTTCCGCGACCATCAACAGGCTCATGGCATTGCGGCTTTCCGGGCGGTTGAGGGTGATGTGCAGGACGCCGTTATGCGATTCCAGCAGCAAGGTCTGGCAAGCGGGCAAGGTGCTCATTTCTTTTTCCCCGGCAGGATGCCCATGAGTTTGCAGATGATCCCCAGCATGATTTCGTCGGCACCGCCGCCGATCGACACCAGCCGCACGTCACGGTAAGCGCGGGCCACCGGGTTGTCCCACATGAAGCCCATGCCGCCCCAGTATTGCAGGCAGCTGTCGCTGACTTCCCGGCCCAGACGCCCGGCCTTGAGTTTGGCCATTGACGCCAGACGGGTGACGTCCTGGCCTTTGATGTACTGCTCGGTGGCCTGATAGACCAACGCCCGCAGGCATTCGATTTCGGTTTGCAGTTCAGCCAGGCGGAAGTGGATGACCTGATTGTCGATCAGCGCATTGCCGAAGGTTTTGCGCTCCTTGCAGTACTCGATGGTGCTGTCGACGCAGTACTCCAGGCCCTTGATCATGTTCGCCGCGCCGAACAGCCGTTCCTCCTGAAACTGCAGCATCTGCATCATGAACCCCGCGCCTTCATGGCCGATGCGGTTGCGTTGCGGCACGCGCACGTTGTCGAAAAACACCTGGGCGGTTTCCGAGCTACGCATGCCGAGCTTGTCCAGGTGCGAGCTGAGGCTGATGCCGGGGGTGTTCATCGGCACCATGATCAGCGACTTGTTGATGTGCGGTTTGTCGTCCGAGGTGTTGGCCAGCAGACAGATGAAATCGGCGCCCGGTGAGTTGGTGATCCACATCTTGCTGCCGTTGATCACGTAGTCGTCGCCGTCCTTGCGGGCGGTGGTTTTCAAACCGGCCACGTCGGAACCGGCGCCGACTTCGGAAACACCGATGCAGCCGACCTGCTCGCCAGTGATGGCTGGACGGAGAAACTCTTCGCGCAGTTCATCGGAGCCGAAACGCGCCAGTGCCGGGGTGCACATGTCGGTCTGCACGCCGATGGACATCGGAATGCCGCCGCAGTGGATGGTGCCGAACTCTTCAGCGGCAACGATCGAATAGCTGTAATCCAGCCCCATGCCGCCAAACTTTTCCGGTTTGGAGATCCCCAGCAGGCCGAGGTCGCCGGCCTTGCGGAAGATCTCGTGGATCGGAAAGCGTCCGGCTTTTTCCCATTCCTCGACGTGAGGATTGATCTCGTGCTCGACGAATTGGCGGACGGTGCGGCGCAGTGCTTCGTGTTCCTGGGTGAAGATCATTTTTATTGTTCTCCTGAGCGCCCTTAGAAGCGGGCTACGCCAAAACTGTTGGATTGCAGCGGCCGCACTTCAGCCTCATGGCAGATATCCAGCAAGTACCCGAGCAAGGTCCGGGTCTCCCGCGGATCGATCAACCCGTCGTCCCACAAACTGGCGCTGCCATAGAGTGCGGTGGACTGGCTGTCGAGTTTCTGCGCGGTGACCTGTTCCAGCATGTCGAGCATTTTCGGGTCGGGCACCAGACCGTCCTTGGCCTGTTTGGCCTCGGTGACGATCCGCAGTACTTTGCCGGCCTGGGCGCCACCCATCACCGCCGTGCGGCTGTTGGGCCAGGCGAAAATGAAGCGCGGGTCGAGGCCGCGGCCACACATCGCGTAGTTGCCGGCACCATAGGAACCGCCGACGACGATGGTCAGTTTAGGCACCCGGGCGTTGGCCACCGCTTGAATCATTTTCGCGCCGTGTTTGATCACGCCTTGCTGCTCCGACTCGGTGCCGACCATGAACCCGGTGGTGTTGTGGAAAAACAGCAGCGGCGTCTGGCTCTGGTCACAGAGCTGAATGAACTGCGCCGCCTTGCTCGCACCCTTGGGCGTGATCGGTCCGTTGTTGCCGATGAACCCACAGGCGCGGCCTTGAATCTGCAAATGGCCGCAGACGGTTTGCTGATCGAACTCACCCTTGAATTCGAGAAAGTTCGAGCCGTCGGCAATCCGCGCGATGATTTCGCGCACGTCGTAAGGTTTTTTCGCGTCGTCCGGAATCAGCCCGAGCAACTCGTCGATGGGGTAGAGCGGTTCTTCCCACCGACGTTCGGGTACCCAGGGCAACTGATCATTCCACGGCAACAGGCTGATAATTTCGCGCACCTGGCGCACGCCATCGGCATCGTTCTCGGCCAGGTACTCCGCGGTACCGGCGATTTGCGCGTGCATCTCGGCGCCGCCCAGCGCTTCATCGGTGGCGACTTCGCCGGTGGCAGCCTTGAGCAGCGGCGGGCCTGCCAGAAATAGCTTGGCCTTGCCACGCACCACCACCACGTAATCCGACAACCCTGGCTGATAGGCGCCGCCCGCCGTGGCCGAGCCATGGACCACGGTGATTTGCGGCAGGCCCATGGCCGACATCCGCGCCTGATTGGCAAAGCTGCGGGCGCCTTCGACGAAAATCTCCGCCGCGTAATTGAGGTTGGCTCCACCGCTTTCAGCCAGGGTAATGACCGGCAGTTTGTTCTCCATGGCGATCTGTTGCAGGCGCAGGGATTTTTTCAAACCGCTGGGGGAAATGGTCCCGCCCTTGATCGCACTGTTGTTCGCCACCACCAGCACGCGCACACCGGACACGTAGCCGATCCCGGCGATCAACCCACCGCCTGCCGAGCTGCCATCCTTGTCATCGTGCAGCTTGTAGCCCGCCAGGCTGGCCAGTTCGAGGAACGGGGCGCCGGGGTCCAGCAGCAGGTTGAGGCGTTCGCGGGGTAACAGCTGGCCGCGTTTGTCGAACCTGGGTTTGGCTTCGGCCGCCTTGTCCAGCAGGTTCTGTTCGAGCTGGCGGACGTGCTCGATGCCGACCAGCATCGCCTCGCGATTGCGCTCGAACTGTTCGCTGAACGGGTCCACTTGCGACTGAATCACCGGCATGGCTTATTCCTTATCCTTGAGAACGTCCGGCAAGTAGGCGCGATGGAAACCGTTATACGACTCGCTGATCTGCGCCTTGTGTATCGGCCAGGCGCGCCCGCCCAGACTGGCGGCGCCGTCGATGCGCAAGGTGCTGCCACTGATAAATGCCGCTGCCGGGCTGAGCAGGAAAACGATCGCCGCGCTGACTTCCGATTCGGTGCCGATGCGTTTCAGCGGAACGTGCTCGCGCAAGGTCGGGATCACCGCTTTGAACGCGCCTTCGTAGGTGTCCATGCCACTGGACGCGATCCAGCCCGGCGCCACGGCGTTGACCCGCACCCCGGCATAACCCCATTCGAATGCGGCGGTCTTGGTGAGGTTGTCCATGCCTGAACGCGCCGCACCCGAGTGGCCCATGCCGGGCATGCCGCCCCACATGTCGGCGAGCATGTTGACGATGGCGCCACCGTGCGTGCTCATGGACTGGTTGAACACTTCCCGGGCCATCAGGAAGCCGCCCATCAGGTTGGTGCGCAACACCGTATCGAAGCCTTTTTGATTGATCGACGCCAGCGGCGACGGGTACTGCCCGCCGGCATTGTTGACCAGGCCATGAATCGGTCCGTGCTTGCGGATCAACTCGCTGACCACATGCTTGACCGCTTCTTCCTCACGAATATCGCAGGCCATCCAATCCGCCTTGCCGCCATCTTCGGCGATCTCGGCCGCGACGTTTTTCAGCTTGTCGACCTTGCGCCCAAGCAGCAGCACATGGGCGCCGAGGGCTGCCAGTTCGTGAGCGGTGCAACGGCCGATGCCGCTGCCACCACCGGTGACGATGATGTTTTGGCCCGCAAACAAATCGGCTTTGAAAATCGAATCGTATGCCATGGCGACAGTCCTCTAGTTGACCTGGTCGGCGATGCGCTGAGGCACCGGTATCTGGATTTCCAGCAGTTGCTGGGCGAAGGCTTTGCCTTGCGGATCGATCCGCAGGCTGGCCACGCCACCGCCTCCCAGGGCGTTTTCCAGCAGAAAATTAAGGCTGTGGGTGCCCGGCAGGTACCAGCGTTCGACACGTCCGTGGATCGGATCGAGGACATGACTCATCCAGTCGACGATCACTTCCGGCGTCAAGGCTTCGGCAATCCACGGCAGGTACTCCGGCTCGCGGGCCATGACGCCGATGTTGCTGTGATTGCCCTTGTCACCGGAGCGCGCCACGGCGAGTTTGACCAGGGCCACGCTGGCATCGGCCCGGCCTGAGGGTTTCGGTGGGGCGCACGCCACGGGCAGGTCGGCGGTGTCGAGCACATCAACGGCGGGCAGGGCGCAGGGGTGGCGGTGGCCCTTGAGATCAATTTCCAGCGTGCAGGCGGTTTTGTCGATAAGGAACGAGAACAGCCGGATCAGCGGATACACCGTCGGCCGTCCACCGACAATCCCGGTCAGTCCCGGCGCCATGCCGGTGGCGGCCTGAGCGATCTCACGGGAGAACACAATCAACGCCTGTTTACCCGGATGGCGCACCGCGAGTTTGATCACCACTTCGCGGCTGTCATGGCGCTGACCGTGGGGGCCGTAAGTGGCTTCGCTGCCGAGCAGTTCGATGTTCACTTCGCTGTAGGGTGGCCAACCGCGCTGACTGAAGATTTCCGAGGTCTTGTTGATGATGGCTTCGCTGACTCGACGCGCCTTGTCGACCGCATCGATTCCGGCGATCAGGCAACTGGCGGTGCAGCGGAAACCGTCCGGGTACGTCGCGCTGACCTTGTACTGATCGGTCGGCGGCAAGCCTTTTGCGCCGTGCACCCGAACCGCGTTTTTGCCTTGTTGCACGAGTTTGACTTCAGTGAAATCGCAGACCACGTCCGGCAGTAGATACGCCTGCGGGTTACCGATTTCATACAGCATCTGCTCGCCGACCGTCAGGGGTGTGACCAGCCCGCCGGAGCCTTCGGGTTTGCTGACGATGAACTGGCTGTCGGCGCTGACTTCGACGATGGGGAAGCCGATGTGTTCGTAGTCGGGCACCTCGCGCCAATCGGTGAAGTTGCCGCCGGTGCACTGGGCGCCGCATTCGATGATGTGCCCGGCCAATGCGGCCTGGGCGAGTTTGTCGTAGTCGTGCCACGACCAGCCGAACTCATGCACCAGCGCGGCGCTGACCACGGCGCTGTCGACCACGCGCCCGGTGATGACGATGTCGGCGCCCAGACGCAGGGCTTCGACGATGCCCGGTGCGCCGAGGTAGGCGTTGGTCGAGACACACATCGGCGGCAAGGGCGCGCCGCTGAACATTTCATGGATTGCGCTGCCGCTCAGCTGTTTGAGTTGCGGCTGCAGGTCATCGCCCAGTAGCACGGCGATTTTCAGCGTTACCCCGACTTTGTCGCAGGCCGCTTGCAGGGCGGCGGCGCAGGCTTGCGGGTTGACCCCGCCGGCGTTACTGATGACGCGGATTTTCTGTTCGGCGAGTTGACCCAACAGCGGGCTGAGGACTTCGATGAAGTCGCTGGCGTAACCGGCCTGGGGATCTTTCATCCGCGCGCCGGCCATGATCGACATCGTAATTTCGGCCAGATAATCGAAGACCAGATAGTCCAGACGCCCACCTTCTACCAGTTGCGCGGCGGCGGTCGAGGTGTCGCCCCAGAAGGCGCTGGCGCAACCGATGCGGATCGTTTTAGGCACAGTCAACTCCATAGCGACCTCCGACAGAAGTGCATCGAGACTACCAAGCAAGCGCTTGGTTTGTAAACGGCTTAACTATCTTCTGCCCGAGCGCTTGCTTGGTTGCCCCGGCCAGCTTAAATTGCCCGCGCAACCCCGCAGTTTTAGCGGCGAGCGGCGTATTTGATTGATCGACTGTAGGAGAGAACGGGTGGACGAGCAAAAAGCCCTGAGGGTGATGCGCGAATTGGTCGACAGCGGCCAATTGACCGACCCGGACAGTGCCCGCGGCAAACTGCTGCAAGTGGCGGCTCACCTGTTCCGCAACAAAGGTTACGAACGCACCACCGTGCGCGATCTGGCCGGCGCCGTGGGGATTCAGTCAGGCAGTATTTTTCATCACTTCAAAAGCAAGGACGAGATCCTGCGGGCGGTGATGGAAGAAACCATTCGCTACAACACCGCGTTGATGCGTGCAGCCCTGGCGGAAGCCGGCAGTGTGCGCGAGCGGGTACTGGCGCTGATTCGTTGTGAATTGCAGTCGATCATGGGCGGCAGCGGCGAGGCCATGGCGGTGTTGGTGTATGAGTGGCGCTCGCTGTCCGCAGACGGGCAGGCGCAGGTGCTGGCGCTGCGCGACATTTATGAAGAACTCTGGCTTCAGGTGCTGGGCGAGGCCAAGGAGGCCGGTTTTATTCGCGGGGATGTGTTCATCACCCGCCGTTTTCTGACCGGTGCGTTGTCCTGGACCACGACCTGGTATCGCGCCAGCGGCAGCATGAGCCTCGATCAATTGGCCGATGAGGCGTTGATTCTGGTGCTGGAAGAGAAACAATAGCTTTCCAAGTCAGAAGGAAACTGGCTAAGTGGCCGAAACCACCTAGCTTGAATGCATTGAAGCGTATTTTTTTGGGGAGTGGGTTGTTTTGATGTCTTCGCCAATTCGGATGGCTTCGCGGCTTTTGCTGGCGACGCTTGCGGCTTTATGCATGGTTCCGTCCCAGGCAGCACAGCTGGTGCGGGTCGGTGCCGCACATTTTCCTCCTTACACCGTGCGCCCGGAAACCGGGGCTGACACCGGTTTGCTGCCGCAGCTGGTCGAGGCACTCAATGCCTTGCAGAACGACTATCAGTTTGTGTTGGTGCCCACTTCTATTCCCCGGCGTTTCGGTGACTTCAAGCAAGGCCGGGTGGATATGGCAATTTTCGAGAACCCGGACTGGGGCTGGAAGGACATTGCGCACACCACCGTTGACATGGGGCTGGAAGACGCCGAGATTTTTGTCGCGCAACGCCAGCCCGATGGCCAGCCGGTTCGTCAGCAGAATTATTTTGCCGACCTCGCCGGCAAGCGTCTGGCGCTGTTCAGCGGCTATCACTACGAATTCGCCAACTTCAATGCCGATCCAAAATTCCTCGCGCAAAACTACGGCGCAACGCTGACATATTCCCATGACAGTAACCTGCTGATGGTGCTGCGCGGGCGTGCCGACGTTGCCCTGGTGACACGCTCTTACCTGAGCGATTACCTATTACGCAACAAGGAAGTCGCTGATCAATTGCTGGTTTCCCAGCGTATCGATCAGGTCTATCACCACTACGCCATCCTCCGGCCGGCCGCACCGATCAGTGGCGAGGCATTTGGCAAGTTGCTGCAAGGGTTGCGGGACAATGGCCAGATGTTGAAGATCTTCGATCCCTACAAGATCGCCGTGGTGTCGGTGCCGGGTAGCTGAGATTGCGCCGCAGGTCGCGTATTTGCCGACTTCTCTTAAATTTCCCGCACTGGCTCACGTCACCTCGTTGAACTGTCGACGATTAACGTGAGCCCGACCCATGTCCACTCTGAATGACCTGACTGCCCTGGCCTTGCCGACAGGAAGCCGACTTGTAGCTGATGAAACCGAAAGCCGCCTGTGTCTCAGCCTTGAAGGGCAGCCGCTGATCCAGCTGCGCCTGACTCGCGAGCCCGAGTTGCAAGTGCAAGTAGAAGAGCGCTTCGATCGCGTCGACAGTCAGGCCGTCTGGGCGGCCTGTTATTGGCTGTTTGCCCGTGACCCGGCCTGCCAGCGCCTGACTTGGCAACTCGATGAAGCTCCCTCCGAAGCATTGCTCAGCGGGTTGCTGATCCCCACCGAAATCGTCGGCCGGTATCGCTGCGAGCGCACGCTGTTTTGGCAGTTGCCTCTGCCTTGGCTGGGCGTGTCACTGGCATCGAGTTATCCGCAACAAATGGTCATCAGTGGCGGCAAGCGTCATCCGCTGCGCCTGCTAAAACCGCGGGGTGAAGTCTATCGGCGCTTCGATGCGCGACTCGGTGCCTGGATTTCCCTGCGTACGGTGGACATCGACCTGGACCTGGCGCGTTTCAATCGTTGGCAGAACAGCCCGCGCGTGGCGAGTTTCTGGCAGGAGGAAGGCAGTCTTGAACAGCATCACGAGTACCTGAGCAAACTTGAAGCTGATCCCCACACTTTGACGCTGATCGGTTGTTTCGATGATCAGCCGTTCGCCTACTTTGAAGCCTATTGGGCCAAGGAAGATCGCATCGCGCCGTTCTATGACGCCGGCGATTACGACCGCGGTATTCACATGCTGGTGGGTGAGGAAAATCACCGTGGCCCGCACAAGGTGGCGAGCTGGTTATCGGCGTTGACGCATTACCTGTTTCTCGACGATCCACGCACTCAGCGAGTGGTTGCCGAGCCTCGCGCCGACAACGCGAAGATGATCGGGCACATGCAGGGCCAAGGTTTTTACTGCGAGAAAGCGTTCGACTTCCCGCACAAGCGTGCGGCGCTGATGGTGTTGGGGCGTGAGCGGTTTTTTGATCGGTGTGTGTTGGCGTGAAGCTTGAGGACTCAAGGTCTATGTTGATCTTGAGTCCGTCTTCGCGAGCAGGCTCGCTCCCACATTGGTCCTGTGAACACAGATCAAATGTGGGAGCGAGCTTGCTCGCGATGGGGGCGACGCAGATTTCAGATCTTAGCGACGGGCAAAGGTATCCACACGACTGCCCGACACCTTGCGGCAGTGCACCAGCGCATCGCGAATCATGAAGTTCACCAGGGTCGGCGAGACGCCAAGCTCCTTGGCGATGTCCTTTTGCGGCACGCCGTGCAGGCGATACATCTCGAAGGCGTAGCGGGTGCGGCTGGGCAGCTCGGTCAGCGCATCCGCGATGTGTTCCAGCGTCGAAAAGTTGATGTGCGAGGTTTCCGGCGAAGCGCCTTGAATCACCACGTTCAGGCCTTCCTCTTCAGGGCCCGAGTACTTCTGCTCCAGCGCCTGTTTGCGGTAGTGATCGATCGCCAGGTTGCGCACGATCTGGAACAGGTAGCTGAGCTGAGCCTTGAACGAAGACGTGATCTGCGGCGCGGATTGCAGCCGGAAGAACGCATCCTGCACCACGTCTTCAGCACGCGACCGGCAGCCGGTAATGCGGGCTGCAATCTTGACCAGAATCAGTCGATTGTCGACGAATGCCTGAAGTAGCGGTGAATCGCACCTGCTTGTGGACACTTGTTCCGTCATTGGAAATCACCTTGCTGCAAATAGGTTCGTGGGACCGCAAGCGGGGGCTGAGCCGTCCAACACATCGAGCGACAAATTATTCTGAATGATAATGATTGTCAAATGAGAAAGAGAACTAATGCTCTGCAAAGGTGCAGAGTGAGAACTGCGACACGCTGACGCAGCCGGCCCTATTGGGTTTCAAGCCTGCGGACTAATTATTTCAAGACGTCAACCGTTCTCATTGGTGAATGGTTCCGGGTAGCGGCTGCGGCCAAAACAGCATTCCCAAGCCTTGCGCGGTCGGCGAAGACCGCGCCCTGCACGCCCTCGAAGGGGCGTGACGTTAGAAAACCGATTCCACTTGCAAGCCGAATTCAGGCAGGAAACCTCATGACCGACGCGTTCGAACTCCCCAGCACACTGGTCCAAGCCCTTCAGCGCCGAGCGGCCCTGACGCCGGACCGGGTGGCCTTGCGTTTTCTCGCCGAAACCCAGGATCAGGCTGTGGTGCTCAGTTATCGCGAACTGGATCAGCGCGCGCGGACCATTGCTGGCGCGTTGCAGGCCGAGGCTGCGTTTGGCGATCGCGCGGTGCTGCTGTTCCCCAGTGGCCCGGATTACGTCGCGGCGTTCTTTGGCTGCCTGTACGCCGGTGTGATCGCGGTGCCGGCCTATCCACCGGAGTCGGCGCGTCGTCATCATCAGGAACGTTTGTTGTCGATCATTAGCGATGCCGAACCGCGTCTGCTGCTGACCAGCGCCGGCCTGCGCGATGCGTTGCAGCAAATTGAAGGCGCGCCGCCGTTGCTGTGTGTCGATACGCTCGACAGTGCATTGGCCGAACATTGGGTGGCGCCGAACCTTGCAGACGACGATATCGCGTTTCTGCAATACACCTCCGGCTCCACCGCGTTGCCTAAAGGGGTGCAAGTCAGCCACGGCAACCTGGTGGCGAACGAGCTGCTGATTCGCCAAGGCTTCGGCATCGATCTGAATCCTGACGACGTGATCGTCAGCTGGTTGCCGCTGTACCACGACATGGGCCTGATCGGCGGTCTGTTGCAGCCGATTTTCAGTGGCGTGCCGTGCGTGTTGATGTCACCGGCGTATTTCCTCGGCCGACCGTTGCGCTGGCTGGAAGCGATCAGCGAGTACGGCGGCACCATCAGCGGCGGGCCGGATTTTGCCTATCGGTTGTGCAGCGAGCGGGTCAGTGAATCGGCCCTGGAACGCCTCGACCTGAGCGGCTGGCGCGTGGCGTATTCCGGTTCCGAACCGATTCGCCTCGATACGCTGGATCGCTTCGCCGAGAAGTTCGCGGCCTGCGGTTTCACCCAAGACAGTTTCATGGCGTCCTACGGGTTGGCCGAAGCGACGCTGTTCGTGGCCGGCAGCCCTCGCGGTCAGGGCATTGGCAACCTGCGCGTGGACGATCAAGCCCTGGCACAAAACCGTGCGGAGCCAGGTGAGGGCAGCGCGGTCATGAGTTGCGGCATCAGTCAGCCGGATCACGCGGTGCTGATTGTCGATCCGACAGCCCTCAACGAGTTGACTGACAACACGGTCGGCGAAGTCTGGGCCGCCGGGCCGAGCATCGCCCACGGCTATTGGCGCAACCCCGAAGCCAGCGCCACAACCTTCGTTCAGCACGCTGGCCGTACCTGGCTGCGTACCGGCGACCTGGGCTTTATGCGCAACGGTGAACTGTTCATCACCGGTCGCCTGAAAGACATGTTGATCGTCCGTGGCCACAACCTTTATCCACAGGACATCGAGCAAACCATCGAGCGCGAAGTGGAAGTGGTGCGCAAAGGTCGTGTCGCCGCTTTTACCGTGAACATCGAGGGTCAGGAAGGCATCGGCATTGCGGCGGAAATCAGCCGCAGCGTGCAGAAAATCCTCCCGCCCGACGCCCTGATCAAAGCCATCCGCCAAGCCGTGGCGGAGGCGTATCAGGAAGCGCCAAGTGTGGTGGTGCTGCTCAATCCGGGCGCGTTGCCCAAAACCTCCAGCGGCAAACTGCAACGCTCGGCATGCCGCAATCGCCTGGCGGACGGCAGCCTCGACAGCTATGCGCTGTTCCCGTCGGCGGTCACCGACAGCGTAGGGAAAACCGAAACGGCTTCTGAACTGCAAACCTTGATCGGCCAGATCTGGTGCGAGCAACTGCAGGTCAAACAGATCAGCGCCGACGATCACTTCTTCCTGCTCGGTGGTAACTCCATTGCCGCCACTCAGGTAGTCGCGCGTCTGCGCGAAGCACTCGGTCTGGAGCTGAACCTGCGCCTGCTGTTCGAAGCGCCGACCCTTGGCGCGTTTACCGCCGCAGTCGCTCAGCAACAGCAGGACGGCGGACTCGCCCAAGGCGCGATCACCCCGCTGTCGCGCACCGATGCCATGCCGCAATCGCTTGCGCAAAACCGCCTGTGGATTACCTGGCAGCTCGACCCGCAAAGCAGCGCCTACAACATTCCCGGCGCCTTGCGCCTGCGCGGCGAACTGGATGAAGACGCCTTGCGCGCCAGTTTCCAGCAGATGATCGAACGTCACGAATCCCTGCGTACGCGGTTCTTCGAACGTGATGGTGTGGCGCTGCAACAGGTCGATGCAGTGAGCGAATTCAACCTGCAACTCATCGATATCAGTGACCTGCCAGTTGCCGAGCGTGAAGTCCGTGCGCAGCAAATCCGTGAAGACGAAGCCCGTACTCAATTCGACCTGGAGAAAGGCCCACTGCTGTGGGTGACCCTGGTGCGCCTCGATGAAGAGGACCATCAACTGTTGGTGACGCTGCATCACATCATCGCCGACGGCTGGTCGCTGAACGTGCTGATCGACGAGTTCTCGCGCCTGTATGCCGCCGCGTCACAAGGACAAAAGGCGACACTTCCGGTATTGCCGACCCAGTACGCCGATTACGGCAGCTGGCAGCGTCAATGGCTGGCGCAAGGGGAGGGCGAGCGTCAGCTGGCTTACTGGAAAGCGCAATTGGGCTTTGATCATCCGACCCTGAGCCTGGCCACTGATCATCCGCGTTCGGCGCACCACATTCACACGGCTGCCCGCCATTCTGTGAAGCTGGGCGCGACCCTGAGCGATGCCATCCGCCAGACCGCCCAGGCCCATGAATCCACCTCGTTCATGCTGTTGCTCGCCGCGTTCCAGAGCCTGCTGCACCGCTACAGCGGCCAATGCGACATCCGCATCGGCGTGCCGAACGCCAACCGTCCGCGCCTGGAAACCCAAGGACTGATCGGCTTCTTCATCAACACCCAGGTGCTGCGCGCCGAACTGGATTCGCAGCTGCCATTCGTGGAGCTGCTGGCGCAAACCCGTCAGGCCGCGTTGGGCGCACAAGCGCATCAGGATCTGCCGTTCGAACAATTGCTCGAAGCCTTCCCGCAAGCCCGCGAGCAAGGTTTGTTCCAGGTCATGTTCAACCATCAGCAACGGGACTTGAGCGCACTGCGTCGCCTGCCTGGGTTGCTGGCCGAAGAGCTGCCGTGGCACAGCCGCGAAGCCAAGTTCGACCTGCAATTGCACAGCGAGGAAGACCAAAAGGGTCGCCTGAGCCTGTCCTTCGACTACGCCAGCGAACTGTTCGACACCGCGACCATCGAGCGCCTGGCCGAGCATTTCAGCAACCTGCTGCGAGCGATCTGCGAGCAACCGAAAACCACGATCGGCGATTTGCAACTGCTGACCCCGAGCGAACACGATCAGCAAACATCGTGGAGCACCGCGCCGTGCACACCGGCCAGCGTTTGGCTGCCGGAATTGCTCAACGAACAGGCTCGCCTGACCCCGGAGCGCACCGCCCTGATGTGGGACGGTGGCGCCATGGACTTTGCCGAACTGCACACCCAATCCAATCGCCTGGCCCATTACCTGCGCGACAAAGGCGTCGGTCCGGACGTCTGCGTGGCCATTGCCGCCGAGCGTTCGCCACAGTTGCTGATCGGCCTGCTGGCGATCATCAAGGCCGGTGGCGCCTACGTGTCGCTGGACCCGGATTACCCGGCTGAACGCCTGGCCTACATGCTCAGCGACAGCGGCGTCGAATTGCTGCTGACCCAAACCCAATTGCTTGAGCGCTTGCCGGCCACCGATGGCGTCAGCGTGATCGCCATGGACGCCTTGCATCTGGAGAGCTGGCCGAGCCACGCACCGGGCCTGCACTTGCACGGCGACAACCTGGCGTACGTGATTTACACCTCCGGTTCCACCGGCCAGCCGAAGGGCGTCGGCAACACCCACGCAGCCCTCGCCGAACGCCTGCAATGGATGCAGAACACCTATCGTTTGAACGACACCGACGTGCTGATGCAAAAGGCACCGATCAGCTTCGACGTGTCGGTGTGGGAGTGCTTCTGGCCGCTGATTACTGGTGCACGTTTGTTGATTGCCGGTCCCGGCGAACACCGTGATCCGCATCGTATTGCGCAATTGGTTCAACAGTTCGGCGTGACCACGCTGCACTTTGTGCCGCCGCTGCTTTCGTTGTTCATCGACGAACCGCTCACCGCTGAATGCACCCGCCTGCGCCGCGTATTCTCCGGTGGCGAAGCTTTGCCTGCCGAACTGCGCAACCGCGTGCTGGAACAACTGCCAGCCGTGCAATTGCACAACCGCTACGGCCCGACCGAAACCGCGATCAACGTCACTCATTGGCACTGCACCAGCGCCGATGGCGAACGCTCGCCGATTGGTCGTCCGCTGGGCAATGTGCTGTGCCGCGTGCTCGATGAGGCACTCAATCCCGTGCCTGCCGGTGTGCCGGGTGAACTGTGCATCAGCGGTATCGGTCTGGCCCGTGGCTATTTGGGCCGTCCGGGCCTGACTGCAGAACGTTTTGTCGTTGATCCATTGGGCGAGCAGGGCGCGCGTTTATACCGTACCGGCGACCGCGCGCGCTGGACCGCCGACGGCGTGATCGAATACCTCGGTCGTCTCGATCAGCAGGTCAAACTGCGTGGCTTCCGCGTTGAACCGGAAGAAATCGAAGCACGATTGCTGGCTCAGGACGGCGTCGCTCAAGCCGTGGTGCTGGTGCGCGAAACGGCGGCCGGCGGACAGTTGATCGGTTACTACACCGCAACCGATTCCACAGAAGAGGTTGATGCTCAAACCGCACGCCTGAAAACCGCGCTGGCGGCTGAGCTGCCGGAGTACATGGTTCCAGCGCAACTCATGCGCCTGGACGAAATGCCCCTGAGCCCAAGCGGCAAACTCGATCGTCGCGCCTTGCCGGAACCCCAATGGCAAGTCCGCGAGCACGTCGAACCAGTCACTGCCCTCGAGCAACAAATCGCCGGCATCTGGCGCGAAGTGCTGGGCCAAACACAGATCGGTCTTCGCGACGACTTTTTTGCTCTCGGTGGCCATTCCTTGCTGGCCACGCAAATCATCTCCCGCACTCGTCAGTCCTGCGACGTGGAGTTGCCGCTGCGCGCGCTGTTCGAAAACAGTGAGCTGGGCGCGTTTGCCGGGCAGGTTCAACTGATCCAGGCCAGCGGCAAAACCAACCAGCAGCCGCCGATCGAAAAGGTCGACCGCAGCCAACCGGTGCCGTTGTCCTATTCCCAGCAGCGCATGTGGTTCCTCTGGCAGATGGAACCGGACAGCCCGGCCTACAACGTCGGCGGCATGGCGCGGCTGCGCGGGGTACTCGATGTCGGGCGCTTCGAAGCCGCGCTGCAAGCACTGATCATGCGTCATGAAACCCTGCGTACCACGTTCCCGAGCATCAATGGCGTGGCCCGGCAGCAAGTTCACCCGCAAACCGGGATGCGCATGGACTGGAAGGATTTCACCGCGCTGGATGCCGATGGCCGCGAGTGGGCGGTGCAGCAACTGGCCGACGACGAAGCCCATACATCGTTCGATCTGGAAACCGGACCCCTGCTGCGCGCCTGCATGGTCAAGACCGCCGAGCAGGAGCATTACCTGGTACTGACCCTGCACCATATCGTCACCGAAGGCTGGGCGATGGACATCTTCGCCCGGGAACTGAGCGCGCTCTACGAGGCCTTCGTCGATGACCGCGAATCGCCGCTGGAACCGCTGCCGGTGCAATACCTGGATTACAGCGTCTGGCAGCGCCAGTGGCTGGAGTCCGGTGAACGTCAGCGCCAACTCGACTACTGGACCGCGCAACTGGGCCGCGAACATCCGCTGCTGGAATTGCCGGGCGACCGTCCGCGTCCACCGGTGCAAAGCCATCAGGGCGAACTGTTCCGTTTCGACCTGAGCGATGATCTTGCCGCGCGCGTTCGTGCCTTCAACGCACAAAACGGTCTGACCCTGTTCATGACCATGACCGCCGCGCTGGCGGTGCTGCTTTACCGCTACAGCGGCCAGACCGACCTGCGCATCGGCGCGCCGGTGGCCAACCGGATTCGTCCGGAAAGCGAAGGGCTGATCGGTGCGTTCCTCAACACTCAGGTGCTGCGTTGCCAGCTCGACGGGCAGATGTCCGTGGGTGAGTTGTTCGAGCAGGTTCGCCACACCGTGATCGAAGGCCAGTCCCACCAGGACCTGCCGTTCGATCACTTGGTGGAAGCCTTGCAGCCACCGCGCAGCGCGGCGTACAACCCGTTGTTCCAGGTGATGTGCAACGTGCAGCGCTGGGAATTCCAGCAGAGCCGCACACTCGCCGGTATGACCGTCGAATACCTGGCCAACGATGCGCGGGCGACCAAGTTCGACCTCAACCTGGAAGTCACCGACCTCGACCATCGCCTGGGTTGCTGCCTGACCTACAGCACCGATCTGTTCGATGAACCGCGCATTGCACGCATGGCCGGGCATTGGCGCAACCTGCTGGAAGCGCTGCTGGCCGATCCGCAACAGCGCCTCAGTGAACTGCCGCTGCTGGAAGCCACCGAACAGCAAAACCTGCTCGACAGCCTCGGCGCCGAGCCGGGCGAACATCGCCTCGACCAGTGCATTCATCACCTGTTCAGCGAGCAGGCCCTGGCCCGCAAAGACGCGCCGGCCCTGACCTTCGCCGGGCAAACCCTGAGCTATGCCGAACTCGACAGCCGTGCCAATCGCCTGGCCTGGATGCTCCGCGAGCGTGGCGTCGGGCCGCAGGTTCGGGTGGGGCTGGCGCTTGAGCGTTCGCTGGAAATGGTCGTCGGCCTACTGGCGATCCTCAAGGCGGGCGGCGCCTACGTGCCGCTGGACCCGGAATACCCGCTGGATCGTTTGCACTACATGATCGAAGACAGCGGCATCGGTTTGCTGCTCAGCGATGCAGCAATGTTCGACGCGCTCGGCGACCTGCCGGTAACTGTCGCACGTTGGTGCCTGGAGGAGGACGCAGCAGAACTGGCCAACTACCCGGCCACCGAGCTGCCGTTTATCAGCCTGCCGCAGCATCAGGCGTACCTGATTTACACCTCGGGCTCCACCGGAAAACCGAAAGGCGTGGTGGTGTCCCACGGTGAAATCGCCATGCACTGCCGCGCCGTGATCGAGCGTTTCGGCATGCGCCCGGACGACTGCGAGCTGCACTTCTATTCCATCAACTTCGATGCGGCCACCGAGCGTTTGCTGGTGCCGCTGTTGAGTGGTGCTCAAGTTGTGTTGCGCGCTCAAGGCCAGTGGGACGCGGAAGAAATCTGCGGTCTGATTCGCCGTCACAACATCAATATCCTCGGCTTCACCCCGAGCTACGGCAGCCAATTGGCGCAGTGGCTGGCGACTCAGGGCGAAATCCTGCCAGTGCGCATGTGCATCACCGGCGGTGAAGCCTTGACCGGCGAACACCTGACGCGAATTCGCGCGGCGTTCAAGCCGAGTCTGTTTTTCAACGCCTACGGCCCGACTGAAACCGTGGTCATGCCCCTGGCCAGTCTGGCGCCCGAGCAATTGGAAGAAGGCTTGGGCAGTGTGCCGATCGGCAGCGTGATCGGCGCGCGCGCGGCCTACATCCTCGACGCTGATCTGGCGTTGGTGCCGCAAGGGGCAACGGGCGAGTTGTACGTCGGCGGCGCCGGTCTGGCGCAGGGTTATCACCAGCGTCCGGGCATGACAGCGGAACGTTTTGTAGCTGATCCGTTCGCCGCCAATGGCGGGCGTCTGTACCGCACTGGCGACCTGGTGCGCCAGCGCGCCGATGGTCTGGTGGAATACCTCGGACGTATTGACCATCAAGTGAAGATTCGAGGTTTCCGCATCGAACTGGGCGAAATCGAAACCCGTCTGCTGGAACATGAATCGATCCGTGAAGCCGTGGTGCTGGCGCTGGATGCCCCAAGCGGTAAACAACTGGTCGGCTATCTGGTGACTGAAGTCGCCGAGCAAGACGAAGCGCAACAACACACACTGCGTGAGGCGTTGAAGGCGCACCTCAAATCGCAACTGCCGGATTACATGGTGCCAAATCATTTAATCCTGCTGGCCAGCATGCCGCTGACCGCCAACGGCAAACTCGACCGCCGCGCATTGCCGGCACCGGACCCGGAGCTGAACCGTCAGCAGTACGTGGCACCGAGCAATGAGCTTGAACTGACGTTGGCCGGTATCTGGTGCGAAGTGCTGAACGTTCTGCAGGTCGGCCTCAACGACAACTTCTTTGAACTGGGCGGCGACTCGATTCTGTCGATCCAAGTGGTCAGCCGTGCGCGGCAGCAGGGCATTCACTTCAGCCCGCGTGACCTGTTCCAGCACCAGACCGTGCAGACCCTGGCCGCCGTGGCGACCCGCACCGAGCAGATCACCGCCGAACAAGGTTTGCTGACCGGCGAATCACGTTTGACGCCGATCCAGCACTGGTTCTTCGACGCCGACATCCCCCAGCGCCAACACTGGAACCAGGCATTGCTGCTGGAAACCACCGTGGTGCTGGAACCTCATCGCCTGGAGCAAGCACTGCTGGCAGTGATCGAGCAGCACGACGCCTTGCGTTTGCGCTTCTCTGAAATTGCAGGGCAATGGCAGGCCGAGCACCAAACGGTTTCCGACGCGCCGGTGCTGTGGCAAGTGCGCGTTTCATCCATGGACAAATGCGCGGCGTTGTTCGCCGATGCCCAGCGCAGCCTCGACCTTGAGGAAGGGCCGCTGATGCGCGCGCTGCTGGTCGATGGTCCCGAGGGGCAACAGCGGCTGTTCATTGCCATTCACCACTTGGTCGTGGATGGGGTTTCGTGGCGGGTGTTGCTGGACGATTTGCAAACGGTGTATCGCCAACTGGACGCTCAACAGTCCGTGAAACTGCCAGCAAAAACCAGCGCCTTCAAGGACTGGGCGGCACGTTTGCAAGCGTATGCCGGCAGTGAATCCCTGCGCGAAGAATTGAGCTGGTGGCAGTCGCAATTGGCGGGTGAAAACGCCGAATTGCCGTGTGATCGCCCTGAGGGTGGCCGGCAGAATTGTCATGCGCAAACCGTCAGCGTGCGCCTCGACAGCGAGCGCACTCGCCAATTGTTGCAACAGGCACCGAGCGCCTATCGCACTCAGGTCAACGACTTGCTGCTGACTGCATTGGCCCGGGTGCTATGCCGCTGGAGCGGTCACGAATCGGCGCTGATTCAACTCGAAGGTCACGGCCGCGAAACGCTCTTCGACGAGATCGACCTGACCCGCACCGTCGGCTGGTTCACCAGCGCTTATCCGCTGCGGCTGACGCCAGCGGACGGGCAGGGCGCTTCGATCAAGGCGATCAAGGAACAACTGCGCGCGGTGCCTCACAAAGGTCTGGGTTATGGTGTGTTGCGCTATCTCGCCGATGACTCGAGCCGGCAGGCCATGGCAGCCTTGCCGGTGGCACCGATCACCTTCAACTACCTCGGCCAGTTCGACCAGAGCTTCGGCGCGGACGCCTTGTTCCGTCCTCTCGATGAAGCGATCGGCGCGGCCCATGATCCTCGCGCGCCGTTGCCCAATGAGCTGAGCGTCGACAGTCAGGTCTATGGCGGTGAGCTGGTGCTGCGTTGGACCTTCAGCGCCGAACGCCACGATCTGCAGACCATCACTGAGCTGGCAGACGCTTACCTCGGCGAATTGCAAAGCCTGATCGAACATTGCCTGCGCGACGATGCGGGAGGCCTGACGCCGTCGGACTTCCCGTTGGCGAAACTGACTCAGCCGCAACTCGACGCGTTGCCCATCCCGGCCGCCGTCATCGAAGACGTCTACCCGCTGACGCCGATGCAGGAAGGCATGCTGCTGCACACCTTGCTGGAACCGGGCACCGGCCTCTACTACATGCAGGATCGCTACCGCATCAACAGCGAGCTCGACCCGCAACGTTTCGCCCAGGCCTGGCAAGCGGTGATCGCCCGTCACGAAGCCCTGCGCGCGTCGTTCTGCTGGAACGTCGGTGAAGACATGCTGCAAGTTATCCACAAGCCGGGCACCACGCCGATCGAGTATCTGGACTGGACGGCAATCGCCGAAGCCGAGCAGGAGCCGACGTTGCAGGCGCTGCTCAAAAGCGAGCGCGAGGCCGGGTTCGATCTGCTCAATCAGGCACCGTTCCACCTGCGCCTGATCAAGGTCGGCGCGGCGCGCTACTGGTTCATGATGAGCAACCACCACATCCTCATCGATGCCTGGTGCCGTTCGCTGCTGATGAACGATTTCTTCGAAATCTACACCGCGCTGGGCGAAGGCCGGGACGCGCAGCTGGCCTTGCCACCGCGTTATCGCGACTACATCGGCTGGCTGCAACGCCAGAGCCTGGCCGAGGCGCTGCAGTGGTGGAAAACCAATCTG
This sequence comes from Pseudomonas sp. LBUM1666, assembly GCF_059695775.1. Classification (NCBI taxonomy): domain Bacteria; kingdom Pseudomonadati; phylum Pseudomonadota; class Gammaproteobacteria; order Pseudomonadales; family Pseudomonadaceae; genus Pseudomonas; species Pseudomonas sp. LBUM1666. Next base: position 1,834,333 of record NZ_CP166789.1, read on the forward strand.
CAAGGCTTCGAGCGGACCACGCCGATTCCGAGCGACCGGCCATTCCTGCGCGAACATGCTGGCGAAAGCGGCGGCATGATCGTCGGCGACCGCTACACAAGGCTCGATGCCCGTGACGGTGCACAACTGCGAGAATTGGCTCAAGCCCATCAACTGACCATCAACACCTTTGCCCAAGCAACGTGGGCGTTGGTGTTGCGCCGTTTGAGCGGTGATCGCGACGTGCTATTCGGCGTCACGGTGGCCGGGCGTCCGGTAGAAATGCCGGAGATGCAGCGCACCGTCGGGCTGTTTATCAACAGCATCGCGCTGCGGGTGAAAATGCCGGAAGACGATCAGCGCTGCAGCGTTCGTCAATGGCTGAGCGGTTTGCTCGACAGCAACATGCAACTGCGCGAGTACGAATACCTGCCGCTGGTGAGCATTCAGGAAAACAGTGAACTGCCCAAGGGCCAGCCGTTGTTCGACAGCCTGTTCGTGTTCGAAAACGCCCCGGTGGAAGTCTCGGTGCTGGACCGTGCGCAGAGCCTCAACGCGACCTCGGATTCGGGCCGCACCCACACCAACTTCCCGCTGACGGCGGTCTGCTATCCGGGCGATGACCTGGGCTTGCACCTGTCTTACGACCAGCGTTATTTCGATGAGTCGACCGTCGAGCGCATGCTCGGCGAGTTCAAGCGGTTGCTGCTGGCACTGGTCGAAGGTTTCCACGGTGATATGGCCGATCTGCCGCTGTTGGGCTTTGATGAGCAAGACTTTCTGCTCCACGGCTGCAACCAGAGCGAACACGATTACCCGCTGGAGCAGAGTTATGTCTCATTGTTTGAAGCGCAGGTCGCCGAGCATCCACAGCGCATTGCCGCCAGTTGCCTGGATCAGCAGCACAGTTACCTTGAGCTGAATGAGCGCAGTAACCGTCTCGGTCATGCCTTGATCGCCGCTGGCGTGAGGCTGGATCAACCGGTGGCGTTGCTGGCTGAACGCAACCTCGATCTGCTGGGCATGATCATCGGCAGCTTCAAGGCTGGCGCCGGTTACTTGCCTCTGGATCCGGGCCTGCCGAGTCAGCGTCTGAGCCGGATCATCGACCTGAGCCGCACGCCGTTGCTGGTGTGTTCTCAGGCCTGCCGCGAGCAAGCGCTGGCGCTGCTGGATGAGTTCGGTTGCGCCAACCGGCCGAAGTTGTTGGTCTGGGACGAGGTGCAAGCCAGCGATATTTCGGTTGCCAACCCGGGCATCTACAGCGCCCCGGACAACCTCGCCTACGTGATCTACACCTCGGGCTCGACCGGCCTGCCGAAAGGCGTGATGGTCGAACAGCGCGGCATGCTCAATAACCAGTTGAGCAAGGTGCCTTACCTGAACTTGAGCGATGCTGATGTGATCGCCCAGACTGCCTCGCAAAGTTTCGATATTTCTGTCTGGCAGTTCCTCGCCGCACCGCTGTTCGGCGCTCGGGTGGACATCGTGCCGAACACCATCGCCCATGATCCGCAAGGGTTGCTGGCACATGTGTCGACCCAGGGCATTACCGTGCTGGAAAGCGTGCCGTCGCTGATTCAGGGCATGTTCGCCCAGGAACGCATGAGCCTTGACGGCCTGCGCTGGATGCTGCCGACCGGTGAAGCGATGCCGCCGGAGCTGGCGCACCAGTGGCTGCTGCGCTACCCGGAGATCGGGCTGGTGAATGCTTACGGTCCGGCGGAATGCTCGGACGACGTAGCATTCTTCCGCGTTGACATGGCGTCGACCCGTGGCAGTTACCTGCCGATTGGTACGCCGACCGACAACAACCGTTTGTACTTGCTTGACGGTGCCTTGGAGTTGGTGCCGTTGGGTACGGTGGGTGAGTTGTGCGTCGCGGGTACCGGTGTCGGCCGTGGCTACGTCAGTGATCCGTTGCGCACGGCTCAAGTGTTTGTGCCCAACCCGTTTGGCGCGCCGGGGGATCGTCTGTATCGCACTGGCGACCTGGCCCGCCGGCGCAGTGACGGCGTGCTGGAATACGTCGGGCGGATCGACCATCAAGTGAAGATTCGCGGCTACCGCATCGAACTAGGTGAAATCGAAGCGCGTTTGCATGAGCAACCGGAAGTGCGTGAAGCCGCAGTCGGCGTGCAGGAAGGCGTCAACGGCAAACATCTGGTCGGCTATTTGGTAGCGGCTGATTCTTTGATCAATCCAACGGAGCGACTGGAACGCATCAAACAACGCCTGCGCGCTGAACTGCCGGAATACATGGTGCCGCTGCACTGGCTATGGCTGGATCGCATGCCGCTCAACGCCAACGGCAAGCTTGATCGCAACGCACTGCCAGTGCTGGAAATCGGCCAGTTGCAGAGTCAGGACTACCAGGCGCCGCGCAATGAACTGGAGCAGACGCTGGCGGATATCTGGGCCGAGGTGCTGAAGATCGAGAAGGTTGGTATTTGCGACAACTTCTTCGAGCTGGGCGGACATTCATTGCTGGCGACGCAGATCGCTTCGCGGGTGCAGAAAGCCCTGCAACGTGATGTGCCGCTGCGGGCGATGTTTGAATGCAGCACGGTGGCGGAGTTGGCCGAGTACATCGACGGATTGGCGGCGAGCGACATAACTGAGGAGAAGGTGGATCGCCTCAATGACCTGATGGCGGAGTTGGAGGGGCTTTGATGCTCTAGCGTCTGTTCTGGCCCCATCGTCGGAACGCCGCCCGGAGCAAGCTCGCTCCCACAGTGGTTCTGTGAACACAGTCCCATTGTGGGAGCGAGCTTGCTCGCGATGAGGCCGGCACAAACTCCACAAGGTTGACTGTAGAGCCACAGCAGCCCAGTCTGCCTGCTCCATTTTTGGTGAGGAGACAGCTGATGCCCTTCGCAACAATAGACGGACAACCCCTTCACTACATTGATCAAGGCACCGGCCCTGCCGTTCTGCTGGCCGGCAGTTATCTGTGGGACCAGGCCATGTGGGCGCCGCAGATCGCCGCCCTGTCGCAGCAATACCGGGTAATTGCTCTGGACCTGTGGGGCCATGGTGATTCCGGGCGGATGCCCGAGTGCACAAGGTCGCTGGATGACGTAGCGCGCCAGGCACTGGCGCTGCTCGATCATCTGGACATCGACCGTGTCACGCTGGTCGGTCTCTCGGTCGGCGGCATGTGGGGCGTGCGTCTGGCGCTGTCGGCGCCGCAGCGGATCAATGGTCTGGTGCTGATGGACACCTACGTCGGCGTCGAGCCGGAACCGACTCGCCAGTACTATTTCTCACTGTTCAAACAGATCGAAGACACCGGCGTGATTGCGCCGCAGCTGCTCGATATCGTCGTGCCGATTTTCTTCCGTCCGGGCATTGATCCACAGTCGGCGCTGTATCAGGACTTCCGCGCCAAACTGGCCGCACTGCCGGCGGAGCGTCTGCGCGAGAGCATCGTGCCGATGGGGCGGATTACGTTTGGGCGCGATGATCTGTTGCCGCGACTGGGCGAATTGAATCCTGACACCACGCTGCTGATGTGTGGCGATCAGGACAAACCGCGGCCGCCGTCAGAGACAAGGGAAATGGCCGAGCTGATCGGTTGCCCATTTGTGCTGGTGCCGGAGGCGGGGCATATCTCCAATCTGGAGAATCCTGAATTTGTGATAGAGGCTTTGTTGGAGTTTTTGGCTGAAAGAAGTTAGTCGTTCATTCGGACGCTATCGCGAGCAGGCTCGCTCCCACAGGGGAATGCATTCCAATGTGGGAGCGAGCCTGCTCGCGAAAGGGCCGGTGGGGTCACTTAGGCCCGAGAATTTGCACCAACTTGTCCGGCGACGGCGCGCCTTGCTGTTGTTGCAGCTCGCCCTTGTCGTCCATGTAGAAAATCGCCGGGGTGGCCTGCAGCTCCAGGTCTTCCATCAACTGCATGTTGGCCGCCAGCTTCGCCTGAATCGCCGGTGGCACGTTTTTCAGGGCTTTTAGCGAGCTTTTCTTACCGGACTTCTCATGGTCTTCCAGGGCTTTCTGCGGATCCTTGGCGGCCAGCAGTGCAGCCGATTTCCCCGGGCTGTCTTCGCGAATGATGCCAACCATGATGTGCCGCAGTTGCACCTTGCCCGCCTTGACCCATGGTCGTGCCTGTTCCCAGAACACGTTGCAATAAGGGCAGTTCGGATCGCTGAACAGGTAGACGACCCGTGGGGCATCTTTCTTCCCGTCGCCGATCCAGTTGCTGGTTTCCATTTTGCCCCAAACTTCCTTGGCCATCGGCGCGTAAACCAGCTTCTGCAACGGTGCGCTGCTCAGGTCGTTGCCGTCGGCATCGTACAGATTGCCGAGCAGCACGTGCTTGCCATCCGGGGTCAGGTACAGCGCTAAGCCACGGTTCTGGTACTGCGCCGCATAACCGCGCAAGCCGTCGGGAGCGTCGAATTGGCCGACGATTTTCGCGCCCTTGGCTTCGATTTTCTTGATCGCTTCGGGCAATTCTTCGGCGGCCTGCACTGACGGTAAATGCAGTAAGGCAGCGCCGAGGCTCAACGTCAGCAGGTGGCGGAGGCGGGGCATGGCAATTTCCTTGAAGAGGTGGCCGGTACGGCAGGATTCGGGGTGTCGAAGTTTTCCAGGGCGCGGGCCAGGCTGGCTTCCGACAGCTCACCCAGATGGCTGCCCAGCAGGCGACCGTCGGGGCTATAGAACAGCGTAGTCGGCAACGCCATGGAGCCGACGGCCTGGCCCAATCGGCCACTGCCGTCGAACAGCACGTTGGACAGGCTCAGGCCCTGGGTTTCCAGAAAAGTACTGACGCTTTGCATGCTTTCAGCCTGATTGACGAACAGGAACGTCAGGTCCGGGCGGTGTTGTTGGGCGTTTTCCAGCACCGGCATTTCCCTTCGGCACGGCGGACACCAGGTGGCCCAGAGATTGATCACCAACGGGCCGCCCTTGTAATCAGCCAGTTGCACAGTTTCACCGGCGGCATTGCGCAGGGTGATTTCCGGCAGGCGCGTGCCTTGTTCGTAAATGGTCAGTGAGAAGGTCGCCAGCAGCCAGAACGCCAGGCCGCTGGCCACGCCAAAGCCCAACGGCCGGCGCAAGCCCGGACGGCGCCAGCCTCGATACAACGCGGCAAGCAGCAGTACGATTACGCCCGGCCAGGCGAGGAAACCGCCGTCGCGCAGGTCGATGATCTGCCAAAGGTCATCGCGATAATGGGCCCAGTAAACGGCCACGAAACCGATCCGGGCGGCCAGCATGCCCAGCAGGAACAGGCTGAACAGCACCGACTCCGGATTCTCGCCGCCGCGCTTGGCCACCCGCCAACCGACGAAGGTCGCCAGCGCCAGGGCACTGATCAGCAGCAGGTGATTAAGCGCGATGGCAAAAGTGCCGAGGGTAAAGGTCAGCATTAACGGGCGTCTCGGGTGGTGGTCCAGCGTTGCAGGAAAGTGTCGGCATCGACTTCGCCGGTGATGCGCTGGCTGCGACGCTCGATGCCGTCGGCGCCGATCCACAGCAGGCTCGGTGGCCCCGGCACTTTATAACGGCCGAGCAGTTCGCGGCTGGCGGCATTGTCGGCGGTGACGTCCAGCCGTAGCAAGCGCACATCACTCAAGGCTTCCAGTACGTGAGCTTTGCCGAACACCTGTTTTTCCATGACCTTGCACGACACGCACCAGTCGGCGTAGTAGTCCAGCAGCACCCACTGGCCCTGAGCCTGTGCCGCGTCGAGCTCCCGCTGCAGAGCTGCCGGGTCCTTGATCGAGGTGAATGCGTCGTGGCCGGCCGGGTTTGCGGCGCTGCTCGAGTTTGAAGCGCTGTAGACCTGCAAAGGCTTCACCAAGTCATCACTGCCGCCGGCGGCACCGATCAGCAGCAGGCTGCCCCACACACCCAGCAATAGTGAACTGGCGCCGAACACATGGGCGACGCGACTGAAACCTTCCGACTGCTTCCAGGCGCTGTACGCGGCAATCAACAGTAACGCACCGCACAAACCAATCCACAGTGATTCATCCAGCACCGGACGCAGCATCAGCAACGCGGTAGCGAGAAACAGGAAGCCGAATACGCCCTTTAGCAGGTTCATCCAGGCGCCGGGTTTGGGCAGGAAGCGATTGCCGACGGTCACCAGCAACAACAGAGGCACACCGATGCCGATGCCCATGGCGAACAGAATCAGCCCGCCATGCAGCGCATTGCCGCTTTGCGCGATGTAGAGCAAGGCGCCCGCCAGCGGAGCGGTCATGCACGGACCCACCAGCAAACCGGACAGGGCTCCCAACACACCTGCACCGAACAGGCTACCGCCGCGCTGATTGCGCGAGACATTTTCCAATCGATCGCGCACGGCCACCGGCAGTTGCAACTCGAAGAAGCCGAACATCGGCAACGCCAGCAACACAAACACAGCAGCGAAACTGCTCAGCAACCAAGGGTTCTGCAACAACGCCTGCAGATTCGCCCCAAGCAGCGCGGCCAGAACGCCCATCGCCGCATACACCAGCGCCATGCTCACGACGTAGCTGGTGGCCAAGGCGAAACCGCGCTTGGGCGTGGCGCCACTGCCGACGATCAAACCGCCCAGAATCGGCAGCATCGGCAGCGAGCAAGGCGTGAAGGCCAGCAACAGCCCCAGACCGAAGAACACCAGCAAGCTCCAACCTAGCGCCCGCTGTTGCAGGTCGCTGGCCAAGGCTTGATCCGGCGCTTCGTTTGTCGCGGCGATAGCGGATTTGCCGCCCAGATCCACGACCTGAGTTTGCGGTGGGTAACACAAACCGGCATCGGCGCAGCCCTGGAATCCGACCTTGATCTGGCCGGTCGCACCTGCCGGAATCTTCAGTTCCAGGCCTTGGCGATAAACTTGCTGTTCGCCAAAAAACTCATCGCTGTGCGCTTCGCCTTCAGGTAATACGGGATGCTGCTCAGCGGGCAAACCATCGAATTTCAGGCGTTTCTGATAAAGGTAATACCCGTCGCTGATCTGCCAGTAGAGCTGTGTTTCGCCCGATTCAAGGCGTTCGGAAGTGAAAACGAATGCCTTTTCCACGGGCAAAAATTCAGGTTTGGTCTCGAACGGATTAGTCCCTGCCTGGGCCACACCCGAGATCAAGAGAACAAAAAATACAAACAGTCGACGCATGGGTAAGCCTTATCCCTGTGCAAGTGAGGTGCACAATGGGAGGCCGCGATTAACCGATGATTAACCACAGTTGCCTTGTGGCAATGGCGCTTGCGGCATAATGTCCGCTTAATCGGCCACCGGCCTAATCACCTTTTTTCAACAGGTCTCACCATGCACGTACTGGTTTGCGAAGACGACGAGTTGATTGCCAGCGGCATTGTCGCTGGCCTCACCGCTCAGGGCCTGACGGTAGAGCATGTCGCCACCGCATCGTCTGCCCGGGCGATGCTCAAGGTCGCCGAGTTCGATGTGATGGTGCTCGACCTCGGTCTGCCCGATGAAGACGGTTTGAAGCTGCTACAGCAGTTGCGACACAGCGGTCTGGAAATCCCGGTGTTAATCCTCACCGCCCGGGACTCAGTCACTGACCGCGTCGACGGCTTGCAAGCCGGCGCCGACGATTACTTGCTCAAGCCTTTCGACCTGCGCGAACTTGCCGCGCGTCTACACACGTTGCTACGACGGGTGGCGGGCCGCAGCGTCAACCTGATCGAGCACGGTCGCCTGACTTACGACCCGAGCAGCCGCGAAACCATGCTCGGCGGCCAGCCGGTGGACCTTTCCCGTCGTGAGCAGTCGCTATTGCAGGCCTTGCTGCATAACCGGGGCCGGGTGCTGTCCACCGAGCAACTGAAAGACAGCGTTTATGGTTTTAACGATGAGCTGGAAAGCAACGCTCTCAATGTGCATATCCATCACCTGCGGCGCAAACTCGGCAATGGCATTGTCGAGACGGTGCGCGGCCTGGGCTATCGCCTGGGGCCGGCCGATGGCGGAGAGGAATTGAAAAAGTGATGAGCCTGCGTTTGCGCCTGAGCCTGACACTCGGCGCCGCTTTTGCCCTGATCTGGGCCTTGGCTGCGGCCTGGATGCTCAGCGACCTGCGCAACCAGATGATGTTTTCCCTCGACCAGCGGCTGGTGGCGTCGGCACGGATGGTCGCCGGCCTGATGGAGCAATTGCCGCCATTGCCGAGCAAGGGCGAGGGCACCCATTTCAGCGCAGAACAACTGAATATCCCCGGTGGCATGGCCTGTCAGGTCAGCTCATTGCGCGGCGAAATCCTTGCCCGCAGTCACACCGATCCGCAACAAACCCTCGAAGCCGAGAAGATGGGCTTTCACGACCAGATGATCGACGGCGCACCGTGGCGCAGTTTCACCCTGGCCCGCGGCGATCTGCGCATCACCACCGCTGATCGGCAGATCGAGCGTGAGGCGCTGAACATGTCGATCCTGCTGGCCGCTTCGGTGCCGGTGGGCGTGGCCTTGCTCGGCTGCCTGTGCCTGCTCTGGCTGGGGATCGGCCAGGGGCTGGCGCCACTCAACCGCATGCGCGATGCCTTGATGCGCCGCAGCGCCGACTCTCTCGAACCCTTGCAAATCCAGCCGTTGCCCAGCGAACTGCAACCGTTGCTCGACACCCAGAATCAGCTGTTCCAACGGATCGGCAAGACCATCGAACGCGAGCGCCGCCTGACCGGTGACGCCGCCCATGAACTGCGCAGCCCGCTGACGGCGATCAAGACCCACCTGCAAGTCGCGCGCATGACCGAAGGTGCGGCTCGGGATCAATCCCTGGCCCGGGCCGAAGAGGGCGCCGATCGCTTGCACCGGACCCTTGAGCAATTGCTGTTGCTGGCGCGGGTCGAGGGCAGTCTGTCGTTCGATGACGGCGTGCAATGCAGCGCCGAGCAGGTGGCGAAACTGGCGATTCAGGACGCCGCCAGCGGTGATCGTCAGCGGATCAAATTTCAGATGCCGCCGAAAATCTCTCACGCCCCGGTGCAAATGCCCGCCGTGCTGTCGATTGCCGCGCTGCGCAACCTGCTGGACAACGCGCTGCGGCATACCCCGGGCGACGGCGCGGTGGAGTTGAGCCTGCAAACCACCGGCAACCGCGTGCAGTTTGTGGTTCGCGACCATGGGCCCGGCATTGCCGAAGACGATCTGCAACATCTGACCCAACGCTTCTGGCGTAACGGCCAGAGCACCGGCTGCGGCCTGGGTCTGGCGATTGTTCAGGCAATCGTCCAGCGCTGCGGTTGTACGTTGCATTTCGACAGTCGGCCGGATGGGTTGCGGGTTGAGTTGACGATGCCGTTGCAATCGGTGTGAATCTTGAGAGCCACCCCTCACCCCAGCCCTCTCCCCATGGGGGAGAGGGGGAAAGGGAGCCGATTTTCATGCTTTTCAAAAACTGAGTTCGACTCGGACTTTCAGGTCGATGTAGCTCTAAGAACAACTCGGTCAGTCCCCTCTCCCTCCGGGAGAGGGTTAGGGTGAGGGGGATTGTGCAAGCACACCAAATGTAACGTCTCTCCATTAGCCATCCACTCGCTACAGCGCTATCGTCCCCGGCAGCTTTTTCTCAATGGATTGAGGTAACAGCGCCATGGATGCACCCCTACACATTTGCAAGGCAACCCCCGCCGACGCCGGCATCATCAGCCGGATCGTCGAGCGCTCCATTCGCGTGGGTTGCGCGCTCGACCATCGCAACGATCCGCTCACCGTCGCCACCTGGACCCACAACAAAACCATCGAACACGTGCAGCCCTGGCTGACCGACCCACGGTTGTACCTGAGCATCGCCCTGTTGCAGGACAAACCGGTCGGCGTCGCGATGGCTGCGATCAGCGGCAAGGTTGCGTTCTGTTATGTGCAACCGGAATGGTTTCGTCGCGGGGCCGGGCAAGCGCTGGTGCGCGACCTCGAAGGCTGGTTGACCGATCAGGGTTTGCGCCTGGCACGACTCAACAGCACCCGCACCAGTGAAGCGTTTTACCGTCATCTGGGTTACCAGCCTTGCGCCGAAACCTTCGCCGTAGCCGGGCTCCACGCCATTCCCATGTACAAAGCGCTGACACCCCCTTCATAGAAAGCTGATCGAGGGTCTAAATCCTCGGCGCCCTGATGCGTTTCCAGAACAGGAAAACCTTATTGAGGGGTCGAGAGATGTCAGTCGCTACCAGCCTTATGGAAGATCAGTCGGCCCGGATCACTCCGGCGCCGACCGAGATGCTTTATCAGTTCAATGAATCGCCGCTGCTGGCCCGTCAAAATCAGCAGGAATCGAATGCCCGCAGCTATCCGCGACGCATTCCCCTGGCCCTCAAGCGTGCCAAGGGCATTTATGTCGAAGACGTCGAAGGCCGCCGTTTCATTGACTGCCTGGCGGGCGCAGGGACGTTGGCCCTTGGGCACAACCATCCGGTGGTGATCGAAGCGATCCAGCAAGTGCTGACCGATGAACTGCCGCTGCACACCCTCGACCTGACCACCCCGGTCAAGGATCAATTTGTCCAGGACCTGTTCGGTCTGCTGCCGCCGGCATTGGCCGCTGAAGCCAGGATCCAGTTCTGCGGCCCGACCGGCACCGATGCGGTGGAAGCCGCGCTGAAACTGGTACGCACTGCCACCGGACGCAGCACCGTGCTGTCGTTTCAGGGTGGTTATCACGGCATGAGTCAGGGTGCGCTGAGCCTGATGGGCAGTCTGGGGCCGAAAAAACCCTTGGCCGCCTTGCTCAGCAACGGTGTGCAGTTCATGCCGTATCCCTACGATTACCGCTGCCCGTTCGGTCTCGGCGGCGCGCAAGGAGTGAAGGTCAATCTCAACTACCTGGAAAATCTGCTGAATGATCCCGAGGCTGGCGTGCAATTGCCGGCCGCAGTGATCGTCGAAGCGGTGCAGGGCGAGGGCGGGGTGATCCCGGCTGATCTCGACTGGCTGCGCGGCCTGCGGCGGATAACCGAAAAGGCCGGTGTTGCGCTGATCGTCGATGAAATTCAGAGCGGTTTTGCCCGCACCGGCAAGATGTTCGCCTTCGAACACGCCGGGATCATTCCGGACGTGGTGGTCATGTCCAAAGCCATCGGCGGCAGTTTGCCGCTGGCCGTGGTGGTCTATCGAGACTGGCTCGACACCTGGCTGCCGGGCGCCCATGCCGGGACCTTCCGCGGCAATCAAATGGCCATGGCCGCAGGTTCTGCGGTGATGCGTTACCTGACCGAACACAAGGTCTGCGAGCACGCTGCCGCCATGGGCGAACGCCTGAGCGAACACTTGCACATCCTGCAGCGGGACTTCCCGCAACTAGGCGATATCCGCGGTCGCGGCTTGATGCTGGGCGTTGAACTGGTCGATCCGACTGGCGAGCTGGATTCGCTGGGTCATCCGCCGATCTTCGGTCGACTGGCGCCGCTGGTGCAGCGTGAATGCCTCAAGCGCGGTTTGATTCTTGAACTGGGCGGCCGTCATGGCGGCGTGGTGCGTTTCCTGCCGCCACTGGTGATTACCGCTTCGGAAATCGATCGGGTGGCCGAGATTTTCGGCAGGGCCATGGCTGCTGCCACCGCCAGCCTCTAAATTTCTCAGCCTCTGACACGTTCCTTCTACATAACGGCTGCGCACGCAGTGCCGCCCACCCTACAGCGATGGAGAAACACCATGACTTCAGTATTCGACCGCGAGGACATCCTCTTTCAGGTCGTGGTCAACCACGAAGAGCAGTACTCGATCTGGCCCGACTACAAAGCCGTGCCTGCAGGCTGGCGCACCGTGGGCAAGAGCGGCCTGAAAAAGGAATGCCTGGCCTACATCGAAGAAGTCTGGACTGACATGCGTCCGCTGAGCTTGCGCCAGAAAATGGAAGAACAGGCGGCTGTGGCTCACTGAGTCACCGCGCAAAAAGAAGCCCGCTGAACCGGTAACGGTCAGCGGGCTTTTTGTTAGGGTTGAACATCAAAAGATCGCAGCCTCGTTTCACTCGACAGCTCCTACAAAGAATCCGTGGAAACCTGTAGATACTCTGTTCACGGTCAAGCTTTCGCGAGATGTTTTTCGCTAAAAAGCTTGGCCGTATTAAATTCTTCTCCGGAACGCATGCATGCCCATAACCCGGTTAGGTATTTGCGCATGACCGCACCGATGGCCTGCATTTTCTTCTTGCCGCGCGCTACCAGAGCCTCGTAGAAGGCCTTCACACTCTCATCACAACGGATTGCCGTCATCGCCGGCATGAACATCGCTGCGCGCAAGTAAGCATTACCGCATTTGGACATTCGCCCTGGCCGGTTCACGCTGGTGCCTGACTGGGTCAACCTGACATCCAGGCCTGCATAGCGGCTTACCTGCGCCGATTTAAGCGTTACCGGAAGGGTTGTCAGCTCAGCCAGTGCGGCGATGGCTGAGGCTTCTCCAACGCCGGGGGCCGCCATCATGCAGCGAAACTGTAAACTCAGATCCGGGCATTTGGCGATGGCATCACGTGCGGCTTTCTTCAAGCGATCAATCCGTGTGTCCAGCCCTGCAATCGCCTCTTTCTCATCCTCGATCAGCAGCTCCACACTCGTTTCTGTCGCTTGTAGCGCGTGTAATTCGTTTTTGGCTCGTGTTCGATGACCAATCAGCCGATTGATATGGCGGCCAATCGCACGCAGCGTCATTTGATCGGTAGTAGGCGGAACCCAAAGCCTGGGAGTCATGCGCTCGCCATATTCAGCCAGCAATTGAGCGTCTATCTGGTCAGTTTTGCTGTTTTGCAGCATCACTTTTGCAAAATTGTGGAAGCTTTTGGGGTTGATCACCGAGACCGGCAGGCCGGCAGCGTGCAACTCCAATGCAAGATCCAGGTAGTAAATGCCAGTGGCCTCCATGACCACACTCAGCGGTTTGAGACCTAACATCTTTGTCACGGCAGCCTTACGTCCTTTGGGCGTGTGCTGAACGTCCCACTGGCCTGATGTTTTACCGCTCTGCCGCCATCCCATGACAGACGTGCGCGCACCAATGTCTATGCCGACATGAGTATTCATGCTTTTCACTTCCCTGACTTTCGGTAAGATTGCCCCTGGTTCCCCCGACCTCGAATTTCATGCCACTGCAACCTTGTAATGCGAAGTCCGACTTGTCGGCTTCTCGATACTCTTCGTGGTGGGCAATGAGGCGGGGGGGCCTCTCTACAGACAAGGTCAGGAGCAAATCCTGCCTTCAGGAGCTATCGGCCTCCCCCAGAAACGCACTTGCTGTTGTATGAATCCTTGAGCGTAACCTCTCTCGTTGGAATCAAGGTCAACATACAAGGAGCTGTCGAGTGAAACGAGGCTGCGATCTTTTGATCTTAGGCCGTTGGCTTACCGCTCAACCCCTTGATCACCAAATCCACATTCCCTTCCAGTTCAGCCACCGGATCCGCCGCATCCACACTCAACACCACCAACCGACTCCCAGCCTCGGCAATCACCGCTTTCACCGCTTCCGACGGTTGTCGATGGTGCAACACCACCGCCACGTCATTGTCCTTGAGCGTCGCACCCAATTGCTTGAGCGCTTCAGGTGTCCACTCGGCATCCGGCCGCGCATCGAGGCCGATCAGCTCCAGGTTGAGACCGCCGATCAGATAGCCAAAGTGATCACTCAGGCTCATCACGCCGAGGTTGTCGGCACTCGCCAGCCGCGCTTCGCTGTCGGCGCTGAACTTGAGCAAGCGCTGTTTGAGCGCTGCCAGATTGGCCTCGATCTTCGGCTTGGCCTCGGGCGCCAGGCGCACCAGGTCCGCCGCCATGACGTCCGCCATCCGCCCCATGTTGTTGCTTGAAAACCACGGCTGACTGTTCAGCCCGTCGACTTTGTTGCCAGGTTGCACGGCGATGCCGGGCAGGGCGCCGTCCACCGGGCGGGCGGCGTCGACTTCGATGATACGGATGTTGCTGCGCCGGGAGATCGGGTACAGCGGGTCATCCGCCCACAGCGAGCGCAGGCCGATCACTGCATCGGCGTCGGTCGCCAGTTTGGCCAGCGCCGGAGCGCCACGACCTGTGAAGTACGCGGTCTGACGGCTGCCGGGCAGGTTCGCCGGCGCGGCACGTTCAAGGTTGACGTCGGTGCCTTTGAGCAAGACTTCGCCCAGACCATAAGTGATCGGCAAGGACGCCAGCACGCGCAGCGGTTTGGCGCTGTCAGCCGCAAAAGTTGTGTTGACCAGCCCGCACAGGGCTACGGCCAGGGTCAGTTGACGCAGAGAGAAAGACATTTATCCGAGATTCCCTTTCAGACTGGGGACAACGCCACGCGCAATGGCGGCGAGAGCGAAGGCGATACCGGCCACCAGAATGATCGCGGCGCCAGACGGGATAGGCAGGTCGAAGACAATCGGCGCGAGAATCCCGCACAGCGTGCTGACCGTAGCGATCAGCACCGAACACCAGAAGAAGCCCTTCAGCGACTGGCTGAGCAATCGCGCTGCCGCCGCTGGAATCACCAGCAGAGCACCGACCAGAATCGCGCCGATGACTTTTACCGCCGCCACGGTGATCAGGGTCACCAGAATCACAAACAGATAATCCAGCGTCTTCACTGCCACGCCACGGACCGCCGCCAGTTGCGGATTGAAGCTGGCCAACATAATGCGGTTGTACAGCGGCAAGGCCAGGGCCATGACCAGCGAACTGACGATGGCCAACACCAGCAGGTCATTGCCGTTGACGGTCAGCACCGAACCGAACAGTACGTTTTCGAGGATGTGTACGTTGATCTTGCCCGCCAGAATCAGCAGCAGACTGGCACCCAGCGCCAACGACACCGACAGAAACACACCGATCAACGTATCCGGCGCCAGACCCGTGCGGTTGCGCAGGTAGTTCAGCAAAATGCCGAACAACAAGCAGTAGCCGAACAGACTGCCGTAAGGCCCGGTGTACGGTTCGCCCAGCAGAATGCCGATGGCCACGCCGGTCAGCGCCGCGTGGCCCACCGCTTCAGAGAAAAACGCGAAACGCTTGACCACCACCAACGTGCCCAAACCGCCCAGCACCGGGCCGATCAGCAAGCCGGCGAGCAGCGCGTTGACCACAAATCCATAGGCCAGCGCCTCGGGCAGATAACCCGACGAGGCCCAACCCTGGACCATCAAACGAAAGGCTTCGTAACTCATCAGGCAGCGCTCCGTGGATGGGTCGAAAACAGGGTCAGCAGGCGTTCCGGAGTCAGTGCCTGTTTCGGCGCGGCATCGAACAGCACCCGGCGATGGAGCCCCGTGACCCGATCCGCCAGCCGTCCGACCGCTTCCAGATCATGCTCGATCCACAGCACGGTGATTCCGCTCTGACGCCATTCGCCGAGCAGCCGTTCGAACACCTGAATTCCGGCCTCATCCAAAGCCGACATCGGTTCATCCAACACCAACAATTGCGGCACCGGAATCAACCCTTGAGCCAGCAACACCCGCTGGCGTTCACCGCCGGACAATGCGCCCATGCGCCGCTTGCGTTTGTCCTGCATGCCGACCCGTTCCAGCGCTTCGCCAATCGCGGCGGCGTAATGCTTGCTCAAGCCGAGGAACGCCGGACGCCGCTGGCACATCGCGGCCATGAAGTCGTCGACGGTCATCGGCAAACCCCGATCGAACTCCAGGGCTTGAGGCACGTAGCCGATGGTCCCTGGTGTGCCGGGCCATTGCAGGCTCAGACGACCCTGATGGGGCATCTGCCCGAGCAGAGTCTTGATCAGCGAACTTTTGCCGCCGCCGTTGGGGCCGACCAGCGCATGCACGCTGCCGGGCTGGACCTGAAACGTGACGTTATCGAGGATCGTCGTGCGACCCAGCGTCAGGCTGACCTCCGCAAAATCCAGCGTTGGACCCGAAACCTGTGGGAGCGAGCCTGCCCGCGAAGAGGGAGTGTCAGTCGACATCAACGTTGATTGACCCACCGCTTTCGCGAGCAGGCTCGCTCCCACAGGGGATTCGGAGTCGATCGGACCGGGGTTTTGTGCGCTGATGGTTTCTTTGGCAGTCATTGGCCGGACTCCTGAATCGCCCGGACCACGGTGTTGAGGTTGCCGGTCATTTCTTTTTCATACTTGTCGGCGGTGTATTCGCCATAGGAAATGTGCGACAGCGGGTACAGCTTCACCCCGGATTCACGCTGGATGGTCTCGACGTAGGTGGACGGGAAATCCATCTCCGAGAAGATCACTTTCACGTCCAGTTCGCGCAGTTGATCGATGGTCTTTTTCAGCTGACTCGGGCTCGGTTCGATGCCGTGCGCTGGTTCGACCACAGCGGTCACTTCCAGGCCGAATTCGCGCAGCAAATAGTCGTAAGCCGCGTGAACCGTGGCCACTCGCAGTTCGGCGTTCGGCGCCTGGGTCAGTTTCGCCAGGGCGTCGGCGCGCATCTGCCGCAGGCGTTTGCCGTAGGCGCGGGCGTTCTGGGTGTAGGTCTTGGCGTTGGCCGGGTCGAGCTTGCCCAGTTCCCGGGCGATGTTGTTGACCTGGGCAATCGAGGCACTGATCGACAGGAAGGTGTGCGGGTTTACGACCTTGCCAGCGCCGCGAGCGGCGACGCCGGTGGCGGCCAGCAACGGTACGTTTTCGTTGGCTTCGATCACCGGGACGTTCGGCGTTTCGCTGGCGGCGATCATGCGGTCGGCAAAGTCGTCATGGCCGACTCCGTTGAGCACGACCACGTCAAGACCGCTGATGCGCTTGATGTCTTCGGCGCGCGGCTCGTAGGCATGCGGGTTGAAACCGGCCGGAATCAGCGGCACCACCTCGGCCTTGTCACCGACGATGTTCGCCACGTAGCTGTAATAAGGGTGCAGGGTGATGCCGATGCGCAGGCGCTTGGCCTCGTCAGCACTGGCCAGCGGGGCCAGCAGACAAGCCAGTAAACCGACCAACATCAGGCGCAAGAAAGAACGTTGAGATGAAATAGGCATGGGAAAGCGGTCTTCTCTCGGGTGAAGGCGAGGGTTCAGTGCCGGTGCTGGCGGGTCACGCCGGCATCGAATTGCGCGACGATCTGCTGCCAGCCGGCGCTTTCCAGCGCAGCGTCGGTGAGGTCGGTCGGGGTAGCGAGGGCGTTGCCGCGGTTGAGCCAGACGTCCGGAGCATCGTCGTCAGCGGTCAAGCGCATCAGAAACGAACCCGCCACGGTGGGCGTCTGGCTCTGGCCGAAGTAAGCCTTGGTGTCGAGCAATTGCCAGGCATGAGCGCCGCGACTGACGGAACTGGCGTCCTGGGCGAACGGCGCAAAACCTTCATCGGCGAGGGCTGCGGGGGCGGGTAGCGCCTGTTGCTCCTGACGCAGCAGATGAATTTCGTCGAGCGTCACCCGCAGGTCGGCGTAGATGCCTTGCTCGGACGCGCTCAAGTCACGGCGGGCATCCAGTTGATGGCTGCCCACGCTGCTGACTTCCTGAGATTCACCGCGCCAGGCGACCACCGAGCCGGCAACCGCGAGGATCATCAGGCACAACAACAGCACATAGAGGGTTTCATGGCCGGCACCGGCCGGGCGGACGATTTGCGTAGTCGGCGTACTCATGGGGCTTCGATGTCCGCTTGGTCAATCTCGACGACGTGGCCGGGACCTGCGTCGAACAGCACGTAGAACTCGGCGCCGGGCTTCTTGAAGGTCAGGGTCGAATCGGCGCCGAGCTTGCCCGGCACCAGGATGGTTTCGTCGTAGCCGATCACGTCCAGGGTCACCCCCGGCGCGCCGCTGCCGTCGGAGAAACCGCCGGTGCATTTGATCTGCTCGGCGTCGATGGCTTTGCATTCGCACATCGGGTTGTGGGCCAGGGCGCTGGCGCTGAAACCGGCGCAGAGCACCAGCAGCGCGGCGCTTAGAGGACGTATAACGTTGATCATGGTTTGCCTCCTTGTTGGTTCAGCCAGGCGAGGGTGGCCGGGGATGCCTGGCTCAGCGGGACGGAGGCCTGATGCATGGCGCCGTCCCAGCCTTCCATGGTGATCCACAGCTCGGCGTCGGCTTTGGTCTTCTCGGGGATCGGCAACATCGCGCCCATGCGGTACGGAGTGCCGAAGAAAATCACCCCGGCAGCACGCAGGCTGCGCGGTTTGCCAATGCGCAGGTACGTCGCCTTGACCTGATCGCGGCAGCTGTCGCACAGCGCCGCGTTGAAGCTCTTCATGTAGCCGGCCGGACCATCGAGGGTCGGGGCGTCGTTGCGCAACTCGGCCAGACGCAGGCTCCAGGGGCCCACCTGAACCTCACCGATTTCCCGCTCACCCAGGCCGGTGTCACCGCGAAACAGCGCGGCGTCGGCGAAGTACTTGGGCATAAAACCCAGCGGCACCAGCAACAGCAGAACGTTGATGTGGAAGCGCCATTTGTGCCAGAAACGGCTCAGTTTCGAAGCCGGTTTATCAGCGATGAACAGACTCATTGGCTGACCTCCGTGGCTTCATGGCTCGCGGCCGGAGCCGTCTGACTGCGTGGGCGTTTATGGCTGCGCTTGAGGGCGTTGGCCGTGGCGAGGGCGGTGCGTTTGGTCCAGATCAACAGGCCGCTGAGGACCATCATGCTCAGGATCAGGCCGAAGAAGAACCAGATCAGCTTGATCCAGATGCCGCCGAAATCGCCGGTGTGCAGCGGACGCATGGATTCGGTCACCAGTTCCAGGCCGGAGCGGTCCGACAACAGGCGGGTGGCCGCGATGTCGCCGGTATACGGGTTGATGTCGGCGGTCTGGAACATCAGCGGATACCAACTGCGCCCGCCCACCGAGAGGTAGCTATAGGCATTGGCGGGCAGGCTGACAAAGCTGTCGTCCAGGCCGGGAATACGTTCCTTGGCTTCGCGGATCGCCGTCTCCAGGCTGATCATCGGCGCCGGCGAACCATCGGCAGTCAGCGGGACACTTTCACGCGGAACCACGGCCGCCACCGGCGCGGTGGAAATCGAAATCTGGTTATCGAACATGAACGCCTGAATCAGGAACCAGGTGCTGGTGATGGAAATCACCGCGATGAACCAGATCGACCAAATGCCGCTGAGGCGGTGAAAGTCGCCCCAGAAAATCCGCGCGCCGTGACGAATGCGCAATGTCGGTCGAAAGAATCCTTTCCAGAAGCGTTTGTAGACCACCAGCCCGGTGACCAACGACGCCAGCAACGGCAAGCTCAGGAATGACACCAGGTACCAGCCCCAGCTGTAACCGTTGGTGAACGGCACCAGCCACCAGCCATGCAGGGCGCGGGTAAACGCCTTGAAGTTGAATTGTGGGGCAGTGCCCTGAATGACGCCGCTGTAGGGGTTGACGTAGACCGTCACGGAGCGACCGTCGGGGTAGCTGACCTCCACGTCGAGGGCGAAGTGCGATTCATCGGGTCGGCTGATGGCCTCAACCAGAGTGTTGGGCTCAGCCGTCTTGATGGCGGCAATGATCTGGTCATAGCTGAGCAGCGGCGCATCGTTCGAAGGTTGGCTGGCGCGCATTTGCGGGTTGGCCAGCCAGACGATTTCCTGGCTGACCACCGCCAGGGTGCCGGTCACGCACACGATCAGTACGAAAAACCAGATCGGCAATGCCAGCCAGCTATGGACCAGAAACCAGAGTTTTGAACGGGATTTCTTCGACATGATTAAAGGTCTTGTTTCGATGAGAGGGCCTCCGCTAAGGGCTTCCCAGCGATGAGGTCCATGAAAGGCCGGCCGTGGCTTTTGCCTACGCGGGCCGACTGCATCTAAATAAGACGGATGAGCATCGAAAATCCCGAAGGGGGATATGAAAGAAAATGTTTCGTGTTCAGGCGCGCAACGGTTGATCCAACACGAAGCATGGTTCACGGGATCACTGTCCGGCCATTGATGGGGAGGGGCGACTGCCTAAGATGGAGCCCAGACGCCTGTCACCCGCGAGCCTGAGCGAGTACTTCCATGACTCCAGCAAGAACCCTCTACGACAAACACATCGACGCCCACACGGTGTGTCGCCTTGATGACCAGGGCCACGTCCTGTTGTACATCGATCGCCAGGTCATCAACGAATACACCAGCCCCCAGGCATTCAGCGGTTTGCGCGAGGCCGGGCGCGGAGTCTGGCGCGCGGAAACCGCTCTGGCGGTGGTCGATCACGTCAACCCCACGGCACCGGTGCGGATCGCCGCCATGCCGGATCCCGGCGGCGCGCGGCAGGTGTCGTATCTGGCGGAAAACTGCCGGGACTTTGGCATTGAGCTGCTCGACATCCTCAACAAACGCCAGGGCATCGAACACGTCATCGCCCCGGAGCAGGGTTTCATCCTGCCGGGCATGGTGATCGCTGCTGGCGACAGCCACACCACCACGTACGGCGCGCTCGGTGCATTCGGTTTCGGCATCGGTACCTCTGAAATCGAACACCTGCTGGCGTCCCAGACGCTGGTTTACAAACGCCTGAAAAGCATGCGCGTGACGGTGGAGGGGGGTTTGGCGCCAGGGCTGACGTCCAAGGACGTGATCATGGCGCTGATCGGCCACATCGGCGCGTCGGGCGCCACCGGGTACGCCATCGAGTTTCGTGGCTCGACCATCGATGCGCTGAGTGTCGAAGCGCGCATGACTATCTGCAACATGGCGGTCGAAGCCGGGGCGCGAGGTGCGTTCATGGCGCCGGACGAGAAGGTGTTTGCCTATCTCAAGGACAAACCCCGCGCGCCGAAAGGCTCGTTGTGGGAGCAAGCCGTGGAAAAGTGGCGCGCCTTGCACAGCGATGCGCACGCGCAATTCGACCGTGAAGTTCATGTGGACGCCAGCGCCCTTGAACCCATGGTCACCTGGGGCACCAGCCCGGATCAGACCTCGCCGATCGGCGCCCGCGTGCCCGACCCGCAAGACGTCAGCGACTTGATCCTGCGTCAGGACATGCGTCGCGCTCTGAATTACATGGGCCTGGAAGCCGGGATGCCGCTCAGCGACATCGTCATCAGCCACGCCTTCATCGGTTCTTGCACCAACGCCCGTATCGAAGACCTGCGCGACGCCGCCAGCGTGGTGAGCGGCAAACACGTGGCCGGGCATGTACGGGCGATGATCGTGCCGGGCTCCACCGAAGTCCGTGACCAGGCCGAAGCCGAAGGCCTGGCGGCGATCTTTATCGCGGCCGGATTCGAGTGGCGGCAGTCCGGCTGTTCGATGTGCCTGGCGATGAACGACGACGTGCTGGCGCCGGGTGACCGCTGCGCTTCCAGCACCAACCGCAATTTCGAAGGTCGTCAGGGCGCCGGCGCGCGCACGCATCTGATGAGCCCGGCGATGGTCGCTGCTGCGGCGATCACCGGCCGCTTGACCGACATCCGTTACTTTGGAGACCGCGCATGAGCCTGCAACCCTTCACCCAGGTCAGCGGCAAGGCCGCGCCGATGCTGGCGGCCAATATCGACACCGACGTGATCATGCCCAAGCAGTTTCTCAAGGGCATCGACCGCGCGGGGCTGGATCGGGGCTTGTTTTTTGATGTGCGGTTTTTGCCGGACGGTTCGCTGAACCCCGAGTTCGTGCTGAACCAACCGGCGTGGCAAGGCGCGAGCTTCTTGGTGGTCGGGCCGAATTTTGGTTGCGGATCGAGCCGTGAGCATGCGGTCTGGGGGTTGAAGCAGATGGGGATTCGGGCGCTGATCGGCAGCAGTTTTGCCGGGATTTTCTATGACAATTGCCAGCGTAATGGCGTGCTGCTGATTACCCTCGACGAGCCGGTGTTACAGCGGCTTGGGCAGGTGGTCAGTCAGCCTGACAGTGCGCAAATCAGCGTTGATCTCGAAACGCAGGAGATTTGTTTGCAGGAGGGTCAAGTCATCCCGTTCGAGATCGATACCTTACGCAAGACCGCGCTGTTGCTGGGCCTCGACGCCATCGGCAGCACCTTGCAGCGCAGCGACCAAATCAAAGCCTTCGAGCGCAATCATCTGGCGGCCAACCCCTGGCTAAGCTAAACGCAGAACCAAAATGTGGGAGCGAGCCTGCTCGCGAAGGCGTCCTGTCAGTCGACATCAACGTTGACGACACACCGCTTTCGCGAGCAAGCCCGCTCCCACATTTGATCTTCATCAGACACAGATTCCAGTAGCAGCTTTCGTTGATCCGGGCTAAACCGACAACCCCTTGAAATGCTCCTGCAAAAACTCCACGCACGCCCGCAACTTCCCGGAATACGCCAGCCGCGTTGGGTATACCGCCCAGACGTTCGCGCTCTGGGTGTACTCGGGCAGCAACTGCACCAATCGTCCCTGTTCCAGCAACGGCTTCACGTCCCACAGTGAACGCAACAGCACCCCGCGCCCATCCAGCGCCCACTGCAAAACAATCTCCCCGCTGTTGGACGACAACGGCCCGCTGACCCGCACGTTGTCCTGAATGCCATCGCGTTCCAGGTTCCACACCCCGAAGGCGTTGTCGCGCTCCTTGAGCACCAGACAGTCGTGCTGCTCCAGATCGCTCAACGATTCAGGCGTACCCCGGCGTTGCAGATAGGCCGGCGACGCGCAGAGCACCCGCCGATTGGTCACCAGTCGTCGGCCGATGTGCTGGCCGGAAATATCGTCACCGACACGGATCTCCAGATCGAAGCCCTCGCTGACGATATCCACCACCCGGTCAAACAGGTCCAGGCGAATCTCCAGGTCCGGATAGCGTTCAGCCAACAACGACAGGGCCGGCGCCACATGGTTGCGTCCGAAACCGAAACTGCTGCACAAATGCAGACGCCCCCGAGGGCTGTCGTGGGCGTCGGAGAGTTCGTCGTGCAGTCGCTGGAAGTCATCGAGAATGCGCAAGGCCCAGCGCTGTACCCGCTCGCCGTCTTCGGTCAGGGCGATGCGGCGACTGGTGCGGTGCAGCAGGCGAGTGCCGAGGGTGGTTTCGAGAATCTGGATGCGCTTGCTGACGTAGGCGGGCGACAGGCCCAGCTCATCGGCAGCCGCGGCGAAACCGCTCTTGCGGATCACGGTGAGGAGTACACGCAGGTCTTCGGGTAGGGGCACGGTGTCTTTCTTGGTGGTCATGACAAAACGAACACTGGCGGCATGAGCCGCCAGCATAGCAGCGGGGCGCAGCGATCAGCGCAGGAAGCCCAGCACTTCAGCGAGCAGCAACTCGGGGGCTTCTTCGGCGATGTAATGGCCGGCGGGCAACGCTTTGCCACGCACGTCAGTGGCGACGTGTTGCCATTCCTTGAGCGGTTCGAAGCAGCGCCCGACCGTACCTTCTGCGCCCCATAGAACCAGCAATGGCAGGTTCAAATGCCGGCCGGCGGCGATATCGGCGCGGTCATGCTCCAGATCCGTGCTGGCGCTGGCGCGGTAGTCCTCGCAGATGCCACGTGCGGTACCCGACAGTTTCAGGCAGCGCAGGTACTCAGCGAATGCTTCAGGCGTGAACGGTTTGAGCCCGGCGCTGCGACTGCCCATC
The DNA here is from genome assembly GCF_059695775.1 of Pseudomonas sp. LBUM1666. NCBI lineage: Bacteria > Pseudomonadati > Pseudomonadota > Gammaproteobacteria > Pseudomonadales > Pseudomonadaceae > Pseudomonas > Pseudomonas sp. LBUM1666. Next base: position 1,857,671 of record NZ_CP166789.1, read on the forward strand.
ACGCTGCGCAGATAAGACTCTGGATCAGCTTCAATCAATGTTTCCGGCAACGGTGCCGGGCGGATCAGGAAGAACCAGTGCCAGTAGGCGCGGGCAAAGGCTTCATTGGTTTGCGCATACATCGACAGGGTGGGCGCGATATCGAGCAGCACCATGCGTTGCACGGCAGCGGGATGATCGAGGGCCAGGCGATGGGCAACGCGGGCGCCTCGGTCGTGGGCCAGCACCGAGAACTGTTCGAAGCCCAGGGACTTCATCAGCTCGACGCCATCCTTGGCCATTTCGCGTTTGGAATAATTGGTGTGGTGATCGTTGGCCGGCGGTTTGCCGCTGTCGCCGTAACCGCGCAGGTCGGCGGCGATCACGGTGAAGTGCCCGGCCAGTTGTTCGGCGATCTTGTGCCAGATGACGTGGGTCTGCGGGTGACCGTGCAGCAACAACAGGCCCGGCCCGCTGCCGCCGATGCGGTAGGTAATGTCCACTCCGTTGACGTGGCGCTGGTCTTTCAGGAATCCGGCGAACATGGGTGACTCCTTGTAATAGTTGCCAGCATCCTGAGATCGTTGAGTCCTTACGGCAAGGCGCAAAGCGTGGTGCGCTTGTTCATGAAGTGTGTTCGAGGGATGTGTGGTGTTGCTGATGGCCCCATCGCGAGCAGGCTCGCTCCCACATTGAACCGTGTACACAAATCCATTGTGGGAGCGGGCCTGCTCGCGATGAGGCCTTAACATTCACTGCAAAACTCAACCCTGTTTGAACATCTCCTTCGCCCGCTGCTCGATCTGCTCCTGAGTCAGATCTTCCTTGCGCGTGGCCAGAAACCACAGATGCCCATAGGGATCCTTCAAGGTCCCCGAGCGGTCGCCATAAAACTGATCCTTGACCTCGGACACCACCGTGCCGCCAGCCGCAATCGCCTGTTTATAAGACTTGTCCACATCGTTCACATACAGATGCAGCCCCACGGACGGCGATTTGTCCGGATTGCTCAATGGCCCCTGATCGCACGGCGTGCCAAGCATGATCGGGCAATCGCCGATACGCAGTTCGGCGTGGCCGATGCCGCCATCGGGCATGGACAGGCGCATGACTTCGGTGGCGCCAAAGGCTTTCTTGTAGAACTCGATGGCTTCGGCCGCTTTTTGAATGCCCAGATACGGGGTGATGCTGTGATAACCCTCTGGAATGGGTTTGACGCTCATGGCTGTTCTCCCTGTTTTTGTTGTCAGTCGAGAAAGATCCTGTGCCGTTATCCGGCCGGATAACTATAGGTCGGCCTCTTTTCTGCAACCGAGTGTCCGACGAGCAGCAGCACCGCTGTTCAGCCATCAACAGCGAAGCAGCAGATTGCTCGGGTTGCTCATGAAAAAAACCTCTGAGCGGCCGAGAACTCCCCGAAATCATTGGCTCGGACGGTCAGGCACAGAAGCTGCAATGCCCTCTGGTAAACATTGGTGCCGAGAGCCTTGTATGCCTGAATCTGCCGTTTATCCGATCCACCCACCGGCCGCCCATCGGATCGCCAACGAAGCCGAAGCCTTGCGGGTCGCCGAACAGATCGCCGCGATCCTGCTGGAACAAGACGCCGAACGCGACCGCACCCGCCAAGTGCCCGCGGAGATCGTCGATCTGTATTCCAACAGCGGTTTGTGGGGCATCAGCGTGCCGAAGGAGTTCGGCGGCGCGCAGGTGTCCTATGCGGTGCTGGCGCAGGTCATCGCGATCATCTCGGCGGCCGATCCGTCCCTGGGGCAAATCCCGCAAAACCACTATTGCCTGCTGGAAGACATTCGCTTGCAAGGCACGCCTGAACAGCAAACGCACTTCTTCGGTCTGGCGCTGCAAGGTCACCGCTTTGCCAATGCCTTGTCGGAAACCGGCGGCAAGAACGTGCAGGACATTCAGGCGACCATTCGCCGTTACGGCGACGGCCATGTGATCAACGGTCGCAAGGGCTATTGCACCGGTTCGCTCTACGCCCACTGGCTGGCGGTGCTGGCGCTGGATGAAGAGCAGAAGGGCCAGTTGGCCTTCGTCGAGCGCGGCACCACAGGGCTGGTGATCATCGACGATTGGGACAGCATCGGTCAGCGCACCACCTCCAGCGGCACGGTGCTGGCTGAGGACCTGCACGTCTCGGCGTTCAATCTGTTCCCGACGTATCGCTCTTATGAAACACCCACCCTGGCGGGACCGTTCGCGCAGTTGACCACCGCCGCCATCGATGCCGGCATCGCCCGTGCGGCCCTGCGCGACACCATCACCTTTGTTCAGCAATTCGCTCGACCGTGGATCGACGCCGGAGTGGAAAAGGCCACCGAAGATCCGCTGACCATCATTCAAGTCGGCGGCCTGGAGATTCGTCTGGACGCGGCCGAAGCCTTGCTGGAACGCGCCGGTTGGGCACTGGATGCTGCACGATCGGCACCTGACGAAGACAACGTCGCGCTAGCCTCCTTGGCAGTCGCCAAAGCCAAGGTGCTGACCACCGAAATCGCCATCGAAGCCAGCAACAAGCTCTTCGAACTCGGCGGCACCCGCTCGACCCTGAGGAAACATAACTTCGACCGCCACTGGCGCAACGCCCGGGTCCATACCCTGCACGACCCGGTGCGCTGGAAGTATCACGTGGTCGGCAACTGGCTGCTCAATGGCGTCAAACCACCACGTCACGATTGGTCGTGACCATGGCCGAGTGGTTGAAAAACATCTATTGGGCCGACATTGCCCAGGCCTGTCTCGACACCCTGAGCATGCTCGGTGCCGCCCTCGGTTTTACCGTGCTGCTGGGGCTGCCGCTGGGCGTGGTGCTGTTCCTCACCGGCAAACGCCAATTGCATGAAGCGGTCGGTGTTTATCGGGTGTTGTCGGTGATCGTGAACATGTTGCGTTCGCTGCCGTTCATCATTTTGCTGATCGTGCTGATTCCCCTGACCACGTTGCTGGTAGGCACTTCACTTGGCGTGCCGGGGACGATCCCGCCGCTGGTGGTGGGGTGTACGCCGTTCTTCGCGCGCCTGGTGGAAACCGCCTTGCGCGAAGTCGATCGCGGGGTTGTGGAAGCGACTCAGGCCATGGGCGCCAACACGTGGCAGATCATCCGCCACACCTTGTTGCCCGAAGCGCGGGGAGGGTTGCTGGCGGCGGTCACGGTGACCGCCATTGTGCTGGTGGATTACACGGCGATGGCCGGAGTGATCGGTGGCGGCGGTCTTGGCGACCTGGCGATCCGCTACGGCTATCAGCGTTTTCAGACCGACGTGATGGTGGTCACCGTGGTGCTTTTGCTGATCTTGGTCCAGGCCCTGCAAATGACCGGCGACCGACTGGTGGCGCGCTACAGCCGACGATAAAAACTCGATTCAATCATTAAAAATCGGCCCAACGTCCACCCCACGACGGCCACTCAATCTGCCTAGGAGCACACCATGAAAAAGACCCTGGCCATTCTGGCTGCCGTCCTGTCGTTCAACGCTCACGCCAACGAAAAACTCATCGTCGGCGCCACCCCCGTGCCGCACGCGGAAATCCTCGAATTCGTCAAACCGACCCTGGCCAAGGAAGGCGTGGACCTGGACATCAAGGTCTTCACCGACTTCATCCAGCCCAACCAGCAACTGGCGTTGAAGAACCTCGACGCCAACTATTACCAGTACCGGCCATTTCTTGATGACTTCAACAAAACCCGCCATACCGATCTGGTGCCGGTGGTCGGCGTGCACATCGAACCGTTTGGCGCTTACTCGACCAGGATCAAAAACATCGCCGAACTGAAGGATGGCGCCACGGTGTCAATACCCAACGATCCGGTAAACACCGGTCGCGCACTGGTGCTGCTGCACGAAGCCGGCCTGATCAAGCTCAAGGACCCGAGCAACACCCTGGCGACTCAACGGGACATCATCGAAAACCCCAAGCACCTGAAAATCCGTGAACTGGAGGGAGCACTGCTGGCCCGTTCGGTGAGCCAGGTGGACCTGGCGTTTGTCTTTGCCAACTACGCACTGGAAGCGGGGATCGACACCAACAGCGCGCTGATCGTCGAGAAGGGCAAGAGTCTGTACATCGAGTTTCTGGTTGCGCGGCCGGACAACATCAATGATCCAGGCTTGCAGAAACTGGCCAAGGCGCTGAATTCCGATGAGGTTCGGCAGTTCATTTTGACCCGCTACAAGGGACAGATTGCGCCGGGGTTCTAAGCTTCGTTGGCCTTGAGGGCGCCATCGCGGGCAAGCCACGCTCCCACAGGATCTTGTGTCATGTGCAAAAATTGTGAACTACACAAAACCCGTGGGAGCGTGGCTTGCCCGCGATGGCCGCACCGCTATTTCGGATCTGTCCCGGATTCCAGCAACTGCGCCCCGGGCCCTCGCTCCCCCAGCACATCGCCAAAGTTACGCAACGGACACGCCTCCATCGACAGACACCCACAGCCAATGCAGCCATTGAGCTTGTCCCGCAGCAAGGTCAGTTGATTGATCCGCTCATCCAGATCCCGACTCCACTGCGCCGACAACACCTTCCAGTCCGCTGCCGTCGGGGCGCGGTTATCCGGCAGGGACTTGAGCGCCTCGCCAATCTCCGCCAACGGAATACCCAATCGCTGGGCCACTTTGATCAACGCCACCCGTCGCAACACTTCCCGTGGATAACGCCGCTGGTTGCCCTGGTTGCGATTACTTTTGATCAAACCCTTGGATTCGTAAAAGTGCAGTGCCGTGACCGCGACGCCGCTGCGCGCAGCCAATTGGCCGACGGTGAGTTCCTTGTGCAGATTTTCCGAGGTGATCATTTAAAAATGCCCCTTGACCTCTAGTTAACTCGAGGTTTTACCCTGCAGGCCTTCGGATCGCAAGATCCGGCTTACAGGTGAGTGGGGACTATTCATGCAACCTTCAGAGAAAAATCGCAGCTTCACCCAATTGATCGAATTCGAGATCGAACCTCATCAACAGCCTGCATTGGTGTCGGCGCTGTCGAAGCAGACCGAACGCCTGGCTCAGGACTTCACAGGTTTTATGAGCGCCAGCATCCAGGCCAGCGCCGATGGCCGGCGAGTGCTCAACTACCTGCAATGGCAAACACGCGAGGCGGGAGAGGCCGCGTTTCAAAGCTTTGAAAGCGGCGAGCAGGATTTCTGGCAGCTGATCTGCGCCCATCAGGCGAAAACCGTGACCTTCGGCTCGTTCCAGGTGCTGCACAGCCTGGAACGCAGCCACGACAACGCACTGCACTGCAACCTGGTGGGTTAGATCGACAACTGCATCAAGCGCTCACCCTGAACGTTTTCCGTGGGCCGGCGCTTGTTTACCGCCAGTTCGCCAATCTTGATCAGCCGCGTGCGCGTGACGTTGCGGCTCAAGCCCAGCAGGGCAGCGGTGTGCACCTGGTTGTAATGGCTGAAGCGATAAGCCGCTCGCAACAAGGAGTCTTCGACTTTCTCGTGCAGTGCTCCGGCCTGTTCTTCGAAGAGCTTTTGAAAGGCCCGATCGAGCAGGGCTTCCGGTGAGTCGTCGACATTGCTGTGGTAATCGTCCTGACGCTCGATGCGCATGTTCGACAGGCGCAGGTCGTCGCGTTCGATCACGCCGTTACGGCAGATCAGCAGGGTGTGGTGAATGACGTTTTCCAGTTCGCGAATGTTGCCCGGCCAGCTGTAGCCACGCAGTTTCAATTCGGCCTCTTTGCTGATGGTGATGGTGCCGTAGCCGAGGCGCTGGCTGTAGGCTTCGACGAAGTGTCGGGTTAGCGGCAGGATGTCGCCGGGGCGGTCGCGCAGCGGGCTCAATTCCAGGCTGACCACGTCGAGGCGGTAGTACAAATCCTCACGGAAATGCCCGGCGTTGATGGCTTTCTCCAATTGCACGTTGGTCGCCGCCAGCACGCGCACATTGATAGGAATGCTCTTGCGCGAACCCAGTCGCACCACTTCGCGCTCCTGCAACACCCGCAACAACTTGACCTGAATCGCCATCGGCAAATCGCCGATTTCATCGAGGAACAACGTGCCGCCATCGGCCTCCTCGAACCATCCGGCCTTGGCGCTCAGCGCACCGGTAAAGGCGCCTTTTTCATGGCCGAACAACTCGGCCTCCACCAGGGATTCGGAGAACGCGCCGCAGTTCACCGCCACGAATGGTCGGTTACGGCGGGCGCTGAGGTTGTGGATATGCCGCGCCACCAGTTCCTTGCCGGTGCCGGTTTCGCCGATGATCAGCACGCTGGCTTCACTCGGTGCGACTTGTTGAATGTGGGCGAGCAAGGCCTGGGATTTGGGGTCTTCGAACACCTGCGCCGTGGCGCGGATCGAGGTGGCCAGAGCGGGCGAGGGCGGTAAGGTCAGCAGTTGCATGGGTAGGCTCCATGAATAGAAGGCTATGAATAGAAAGTCGGAATCGGCAGGGACTGGTTGAGCGCCCAGTCACCCAATTCATGGAGTTTGTAATCCACCGGGTCGTGCAGGGTTTGCGTGCGCAGGTTGCGCCAATGGCGGTCCAGTCGCAGTGAGGCATGAGTTGAGCGGGCGCCGGTCACTTCGAACAACCGGCTACAGAGTTCCAGACCGTTGCGGGTGGCAGCGACCTTGGCCGTGGCGATGGCGTTAGCCAGGTGTCCACGTTCTTCGGCGCTGAGGTTCGGGCCTTTGGCCCAGGCCTTGTCGAGCAGTCCGGCAGCGCGCTCCACCAGCAGTCGAACACTTTCAAGGGCGACCCAGAATTCGCCGTAGTGGCCGAGTACATAAGGGTCCTGACGTACATCCTGAGCACTGGATTTGTGCCACGGACGGGTTTCGGTGAGGGTGTATTGCCGCGCCTCTTCGAAGGCACCTTCGGCGATGCCGAGAAACATGTGGGTGAATGTCAGCTGGGCAATCAACGGCCGGAGGCAGGCGAATGGCGTACTCAGCGGACCCGGGTCGAGCAGCAACTCCGACTCTTCGACCCGTACCCGTTCGAATGTCGCGCTGCCGCTGTCGGTCTGGCGCTGGCCCATGTTGTTCCAGTCGTTGTGCAGGGTGATGCCGCTGCGACCGCTGGGAATCGCGGCGATCAACAGCTTGCCGCCAGCGCTTTCGTCGACGGCCGAGGCGATCAGCATTTCCGAATCGCTGGCACCCGAGCAGAAACTTTTCTTGCCGGAAAACTCACGCCAGCCGCCGAGGTTTTTCACCACGGTGCGGGTGTCCAGCGGGTTGAGGGCATTGCCCCAGAACCAGTTCTTGCGCGCGGTCTGTTCGAACCATGGCTGCCACTGCTCGGGTCGGGCGAACAGGCGCACGGTGGCGAGCATCAGGTGATGGAAGCCGAAGACGTGGGCAATTGAACTGTCGACCTTGGCGAACTCGCGCACGATGGTCAGGGTGTCACTCCAGCTGGCGCCGAGGCCTCCGTACTGGGTGGGAATGCTCAAGGCGAGCAGACCGCTGTGGCGCAAGGCATCACGTTCGGCTTTGGGCGTACCGCCACGTTCATCGCGCTCGACAGCGGTCAGGGCAAACTCGGCGGCCAATCGGCGGGCGGTCTGCAAGGGGGATATCAGGGCGCTTTGCGGTTTGGCAGTCACGCGGGGGTTCCTTCTTGAAATCGACACCGATCCCCTGTGGGAGCGAGCTTGCTCGCGATGGCGCCATAACAGTCAAAATAAATGTCGACTGTACGGACGCCTTCGTCGGAACGCCGCCCGGAGCCGGCTCGCTCCCACAGGGATTGCATGTCAGGCCGTGGCTTTGGTGGGCAGCACATCATTGGCGATCATTTCGCCAAACGGCCCGGTGAGATTAGTGACGCCGCGCCCGGCCAGGCTGGCGTACGGCTCAGGCAACAGCGGGAACACCAGCTCGGCAAAGCGATAAGCTTCTTCGAGGTGCGGATAGCCGGAGAAGATAAAACTCTCGATTCCCAGGTCCGCGTACTCCTTGATTCGCGCCGCCACTTGCTGCGGATCGCCCACCAACGCCGTCCCGGCACCGCCGCGCACCAGACCGACGCCGGCCCACAGGTTGGGGGCGATTTCCAGGTTGTCACGACGCCCGTCATGCAACGCCGCCATGCGCCGCTGACCTTCTGAATCAAAACGCGAGAACGACTTCTGCGCGGCCGCGATGGTCTCGTCGCTGATGTGTTCGATGAGTTTATCCGCGGCTTTCCAGGCCTCTTCAGCGGTCTCGCGAACGATCACATGCAGGCGAATCCCGAACTTCACTGTGCGACCGTTTCGCGCTGCACGCTCACGCACATCGGCCAGTTTTTCCGCCACCGCGGCCGGTGGTTCGCCCCAGGTCAGATAGACATCAACCTGCTCGGCGGCCAGTTCATGGGCGGCTTCGGAAGAGCCGCCGAAGTACAGCGGCGGATAGGGTTTTTGCACCGGCGGATACAGCGCCTTGGCGTTCTGCACTTGCAGGTGTTTGCCTTCGAAATCCACCGATTCGCCTTGCAGCACCCGGCGCCAGATTTTCAGGAATTCGTCGGTCACTTCGTAGCGTTCGCTGTGATCGAGGAAGATGCCGTCGCCACGGTTTTCATCCGGGTCACCGCCCGTGACCACGTTGATCAGCAAGCGGCCATTGGACAGTCGATCCAGTGTCGCAGCCATGCGCGCCGAGACCGTCGGCGAGATGATCCCCGGCCGGATCGCTACCAGATAACGCAGGCGTTCGGTCAGCGGCACCAGCGCCGAAGCAATCACCCACGAATCTTCGCAGGAGCGCCCGGTAGGAATCAGTACACCGTGGTAGCCGAGGCTGTCGGCTGCCTGAGCCACTTGTTTCAGGTAGTTGAGTGTCACCGGGCGAGCGCCCTGAGTGGTGCCCAGGTAATGGCCGTCGCCGTGAGTCGGCAGAAACCAGAAAACATCCATGAAGAAATCCTTAAGCGATTTTCAGCAGATTTTTGGGGTGCACGCCAAACAACGGCGCGGCGCGTTCTGCAGCAAGGCGTATGCGGGCCTTCAAGGGCTCACTGGTTATTTGATAATTGGAGAAATCGGCTTCGGTGGCATAAACGCCAATCGGCAAGGTCAGGGCCTGGAAAAAACTGAACAGCGGGCGCAACTGGTGATCCAGCACCAGTGCATGGCGTTCGCTGCCACCGGTGGCGGCCAGCAATACCGGCGTGTCGATCAATGCATTGAGGTCGATCAGGTCGAACAGATGCTTGAGCAGTCCAGGGTAGGAACCGCGATAAACCGGCGCGGCGACGATCAGCAGGTCGGCATTCTCGATCGCTTGCAGCTCGGCTTCGATCTCGGCGCTCAACTCCTGACGGGACAGCGCGGCACCCAACGGTCGGGCGATATCGCCCAGTTCGATCAGCTTGCTTTCAATCGGCAATTGCTCGGCCAGTTGCGCCAACAGCGCTTGGGTCAGCACCAACGTGCGGGACGGACGCCAGGTACCGCCGGAGAGGGCAACGACTTTCAATGGACGCGACATGATCAGTTCCTTTTTAAACAGTTGCTCAGGGAGCAGTGAGTAGTCACTGACAGTGAGCAAGAGCTGTACCAATCCCTCGGATCCCCTATTTACGGGGCTTTCAGCGCGTTGGCCGGTAGACGCTGTTCGAATGGCAGAGCTGTTTGTTGAATGACTGTTGCTCGGCAAACAGTTGCTTGGGCAACAGTGCATGAAGCGATGACGGTTGTTTATAAAGGCTCGGTGTTATTCCGTAAAAGACCTTAAATTAATATTTATAGATCATTTAGAGATATAAGGCGGTCTGCCGGAGCGGCATTAGTCAAAGTCGATAGCCACTATCGAGAGCGTTGATTTCTGCTGATCGGATGCCCGGCGTAGCCTGTGTTCATTGCCTCGAACCCAGATGTCAGGACGCTCACAATGAAACCTCTAATCGCTACTTTCTTGCTGCTTGCGGTCTCCGTGCTCGCCGGATGTGCCAGCCATGTTTCCCCGGAATTACGGCCCTACACCGCGGAAGAAACCAGGGAATTGGCGCTTGAGGAGCTGAATCGTCGAGGTTTGTCCTTCGACGAGTACCACGCGAAGAAAGCCGAATTGCTCGGCCAACCGCAAAAATCATTCAGTTTCGACAAACAAGGCGAGATGAACGCCGAACGTGCTGTACAGCTTCACGGTCGTCCTAGCTGATCGAAAACTGTACCGCTTGAAGTTTCACGCAACTGTCCATGGGTTTCCCTGAAGACCTGCGATAGGGTCAACACCTGACTGACCCCAATGGACTGCCACCCATGACGCTCTCGCTCGATTTGCTGCTGGGCTTTGCCCTGTTTGCGCTTGTCACCTCGATTACTCCCGGCCCCAACAACACGATGTTGCTGGCATCGGGCGTGAACTTCGGCTTTAACCGCACCATCCCCCACATGCTTGGCATCACCTGCGGCTTCTTTGTACTCGTCGTCGCGGTAGGTTTTGGCTTGGGCGCAGTGTTTCAAACCTATCCTTTGCTCTATAGCGTTTTGCGTTACGTCGGCGCGGCGTATTTGTTGTATCTGGCGTGGAAAATCGCCCATTCGGGACCGGTTTCCGAGAGTGAAAAAGGCGAGAGTAAGCCGATCAGCTATTTGGGCGCCGCAGCGTTTCAGTGGGTTAATCCCAAGGCCTGGATCATGGCCATCGGTGCCATCAGCACCTACACGCCAATGCAGGGTTATTTCACCAACGTGATCGTGATTGCGGCCGTGTTCGCCTTGATCAACTTGCCGAGCGTCAGTGTCTGGGCGGGCTGTGGCGCGTTGTTGCGCAACGTGCTGAAGGATCGCCGCTGGTTGCGGCTGTTCAACTGGGGCATGGCCTTGCTGCTGGTGGCTTCGCTGTATCCGTTGTTGCTCGAAAGCTTTAGCTGACGCATTGCTTCAACCGGTTGCCCGATGCCTGTTAAGCTCGACTTCAGGAGCGTTCCTACGCACTTTTAAATGAAGTTGTCCTTCTTTAACGGCCTCCGATCAGGTATTTCTAACGCTCTGAATGATCGGCGCAGCTCACGAGGCTGCGCTTTGACGTTTCAGTGACGAGCCTCCTGATCCCGGAACATGCTCTGCGAGTCTTCTATGAATAAACGTCCACTGTATTTCGACTACGCCGCCACCACGCCGGTGGATGAGCGAGTCATCAAGGTCATGGTCGAGTGTCTGGGTTTTACCGGCAACTTCGGCAATCCCGCGTCCAGCTCCCATGCGTTCGGTCAACAGGCCCGGCAAGCGGTCGAGCAGGCGCGGCGGCAGGTCGCCGAACTGGTCGGCGCCCAGGCGGAGCAGATCGTCTGGACCTCCGGCGCCACCGAATCGAACAACCTTGCCCTCAAGGGCGTGGCCCAGGCTCGCGGCGTTTCTGGCGGCCACATCATCACCAGCCAGATCGAACACAAAGCGATTCTCGACACGGCGAAGCAGTTACAGGATGGCGGTGTTGCGGTGACTTATCTGGTGCCTGACGCCGAGGGTCTGATTACCCCGCAAGCGGTCAGCGAAGCGATGCGCGAAGACACCTTTCTGGTGTCGTTGATGCTGGTCAACAACGAGCTGGGCACCGTCAACGACATCTCGGCCATCGGCGAAGTAGTGCGTGCTCGCGATGCGTTGTTCCATGTCGACGCGGCTCAAGGTGCAGGCAAAGTGGTGATCGACCTGTCCCGGTTGCCGGTGGATTTGATGTCATTTTCCGCCCACAAGATTTACGGTCCCAAAGGCATCGGCGCGCTGTACGTCGGGCCGCGCGCGCAGCAGCGTGTGCAGGCGCAGATTCACGGCGGTGGTCATGAGGGCGGTTTGCGTTCCGGCACCCTGGCGACTCACCAGATCGCTGCCATGGGTGTGGCGTTCGCCTTGGCGGCCTCTTCGTTTGATGAAGAGAAAGCCACGATCGTCCGGTTGCGCGAGCGCTTGCTTGAACAGCTGCTGAGTATTCCCGGGGTTCGCCTCAATGGCAGTCCGACTCAGCGCATCCCTCATACCTTGAGCCTGACCTTCAACGAAGGCGAGTTCAATTCCGCGGCGTTGAGCGCCTCGATCGCGTTTTCCGCGACCTCGGCCTGCAACTCCGCCAGCAACGCGCCCTCCCATGTGCTGCTGGCCCTCGGGCATGACGCTCGCTCGGCGAGTCGCACCATTCGCTTGAGTCTCGGCCGGTTCACCACCGAGCAAGACATCGACCAAGCGGTACACCTGATTAAAGCGGCCTGCGCCAGTGCTCCGGCATTTTGGCAATAAGGTCTGAAAGTGTCGGCGTTGATCGGCACTCAACAATAATGATGAAGTGATTAGCAGGAGACATGATGAGTACGCAGCCTTCGATTAATGAATCGGTGCCCCAACGCCTGGCGCAAACCCGCGAACTGATGAGCCGGGAGGGCATTCACGCTCTGCTGGTGCCGTCGGCCGATCCGCATCTTTCGGAATACCTGCCGGGTTACTGGCAAGGGCGGCAGTGGTTGTCGGGCTTCCATGGCTCGGTCGGCACGCTGATCGTTACGCCGGACTTTGCCGGCGTCTGGGCCGACAGCCGTTACTGGGAACAAGCGACCAAGGAACTCAAGGGCAGCGGGATCGAACTGGTCAAGCTGCAACCGGGTCAGCCCGGCCCGCTGGACTGGCTGGCCGAGCAAACCCCTGAAGGCGGCGTCGTCGCGGTAGATGGTGCGGTAATGGCCGTGGCTTCGGCGCGTACGTTGGGTGGCAAGCTCGAAGAACGCGGCGCACGTCTGCGCACCGACATCGATGTGTTGAGCGAAGTCTGGAGCGACCGTCCGACGCTGCCAAATGAACCGATCTATCAACACATGCCGCCTCAGGCGACGGTCAGCCGTGGCGAGAAACTGGCCAAGCTGCGTGAGGTTTTGAAAGATCGCGGTGCCGACTGGCACTTCATCGCCACCCTCGATGACATCGCCTGGCTGTTCAACTTGCGCGGCGGTGACGTGTCGTTCAACCCGGTATTTGTTTCCTTTGCCTTGATCAGCCAGCAGCAAGCAACTTTGTTCGTTGCGTTGAGCAAGGTCGATGCCGAACTGCGCGCGATCCTCGAAAAGGACGGCGTGACCCTGCGCGATTACAGCGAAGTGGCCGCCGCCTTGCGCGCTGTGCCGAGCGGGGCGAGCCTGCACGTCGATCCGGCGCGCGTCACCGCCGGCTTGCTGGATAACCTGGATAGCGGCGTGAAACTGGTCGAAGGCCTGAACCCGACGACGTTGGCCAAGTCGCAGAAAAGCCTGGCCGATGCCGAGCACATTCGTCAGGCCATGGAGCAGGACGGCGCGGCGCTGTGCGAATTCTTCACCTGGCTGGACACTGCGTTGGGTCGTGAGCGCATCACCGAACTGACTATTGACGAACACCTGACGGCCGCGCGTACCCGACGTCCGGGTTATGTATCGCTGAGCTTCAACACCATTGCCGCGTTCAACGCCAATGGCGCGATGCCGCACTACCACGCCACCGAAGAAGAACACGCGGTGATCGAAGGCGACGGTTTGTTGTTGATCGACTCCGGCGGCCAGTACTTGGGCGGCACCACTGACATCACGCGGATGGTGCCGGTCGGTACGCCGACCGATGAGCAGAAGCGCGATTGCACGCGGGTGCTCAAAGGCGTGATTGCGTTGTCCCGTGCGCAATTCCCTCGTGGCATTCTCTCGCCGTTGCTCGATTCGATTGCCCGCGCGCCGATCTGGGCTGAAAGCGTTGATTACGGCCACGGCACCGGTCATGGCGTCGGCTACTTCCTCAACGTGCACGAAGGCCCGCAGGTCATCGCCTATCAGGCCGCCGCGGCACCGCAAACCGCGATGCAGCCGGGCATGATCACGTCCATCGAACCGGGCACTTACCGTCCGGGCCGCTGGGGTGTGCGGATCGAGAACCTGGTGTTGAACCGTGAGGCGGGCAAAAGCGAGTTCGGTGAGTTCCTGAAGTTCGAAACCCTGACCTTGTGCCCGATCGACACTCGATGCCTGGAACCGTCGCTGCTGACCGATGACGAAAAACAGTGGTTCAACGGCTACCACGCCGAGGTGCGCCAGCGCTTGAGCCCGTTGCTCGACGGCGCAGCCCTTGAGTGGTTGAACACCCGGACTGCGGCTATTTGATTGGTTTGAGTTCAGGCGCTTCTTCGAGCGCCTGGCTCATGTAGTCGACAAAGGCTTTGACCCTGGCGGATTGGCGACGATTCGCCGGGGACACGGCATGAATCGGCAGCGACTGCGCGCTGTATTCCAGCAGAATCGCGGTCACGCGTCCCGCCTTCAAGTCCTCGCCGAACAGCCAAACCGGCGACAACGAAATCCCCAATCCCCCCAGTACCATCTCGCGGATTGCTTCAGAGTTGTTGCTTTGTGCGTTTCCCTTGATTCGCACTTCGTGACGTTGGCCATCTCTCTCGTAAACCCATAGGTTCTGACTGTTCAGCAGGTTGAACAGCAGACAGTTGTGCTCGCTCAGTTCTTGCGGTGTTTGTGGGTGGCCGTGTTGCGCAAGGTAGTCGGGCGTTGCGACGGTCACTCGGTGGGTGGCGCCGATGCGGCGGGCAATCAACCCGCTGTTGTTCAACTCGCCGATCCTGAACGTGACGTCCAGTCCTTCACTGACCAGGTCCTGGTTTTGATCGCTTAGTTGCAGATCAATTTGCACCTGGGGATGTTTTTTGAGGAATTCCGGCAGTCGCGGAGCAATCTGCAAGCGCCCGAAACTCACGGAAGATCCGATTTTCAGGTTTCCGGCAACAGCTTCGCGGCCGGAGTGAAAACTGTGTTCTGCGGCGTCTACGGCCGCCAGAATTTGTCGACATTCGCTGTAGTACCGCTGACCTTCATCGGTCAGGGACAGTTGTCGGGTGCTGCGGGAAATCAGCTTTCCACCCAGCTCTGTTTCCAGTGTTCGCAGCACTTTGCTGATGGTCGGCTGACTGGTCTGCAATTCCCGGGCGACGGCAGAAAAGCTGCCACGTTCGACAACGCGGACGAAGATCGCCATTGCATTGAGTTTGTCCACGGGGTTTCTCATTGATGCCAAATGGGCATGGTCACTATAGCTATATAGCGTCTTATCGGCATGAGTGAGGGGGAGGAAGATTAATCCCACAGCCACCTCTGACGGGAAATTGCGAAATGACTGACTCACTTGAAATGCGCGCTCTGATTGTTGATTCGGCCAACGGGCCTTTACGCTTGGCTTCCATAGCACGACCCGTGCCTGGAGCCGGTCAGGTGTTGGTCAGGATCAAGGCCAGTGGGGTGAACCCTTTGGATGGAAAGATTCGGTCGGGTCAGGCTGCTCATGCGCGCCAGCCGTTGCCGGCGGTGTTGGGTATTGATCTCGCGGGAACAGTGGCGGTATTGGGAGAAGGTGTCAGTGGATGGCTGCCGGGTGATGAGGTCTATGCAATGGCCACCGGCATTGGCGGTGCGCAGGGTTCACTGGCTGAATACGCCACCGTCGATGCACGACTGCTGGCGCGCAAGCCAGGCAATCTGAGCATGCGCGAGGCCGCAGGGTTGCCGTTGGTACTGATTACGGCGTGGGAAGGATTGGTGGATCGTGCGCGGGTGCGGGCGGGTCAGAAAGTGCTGATTCACGGTGGTGCGGGTGGTGTCGGGCATGTGGCTTTGCAAATTGCCCGGGCTTTCGGTGCTGACGTGTTTGCTACCGGGTCGGCCGGGCAGCAGGCATTCATTGAAGGGGTCGGTGCGACGTTTATTGATTACCGTAAATCTTCGGTTGAGGAGTATGTGGCTGAGCACACGGCGGGGGAGGGCTTCGACATTGTCTACGACACGGTGGGTGGTGAGACGCTGGACGCTTCATTCAAGGCTGCTCGCGTCTACGAGGGGCATGTGGTGAGTTGTCTTGGATGGGGGCAGCACAGTCTTGCGCCGCTCTCTTTTCGTGGGGCGACTTATTCTGGAGTGTTTACCTTGTTGCCGTTGCTGACCGGCGAAGGGCGTGAGCACCATGGGGAGATACTTCGGGAGGCTGCGCAGTTGATCGAGGCGGGTCAGTTGAAACCGTTGCTCGACCCTCGGCAGTTTACGCTGCAAACCGCCGAGGCCGCCCATGAGCTGCTCGTTTCGGGAGCGGCGCAGGGGCGGTTGGTTGTCGAGATTTAACTCAGGGCTTCAAGGATAAAGTCCAGGCGATCCTGGCCGAAGAACAGCTGATTATCGACAAACATGCTCGGGGCACCGAATACGCCCCGTTGCACTGCTTTCTCTGTGTTGTCCTTGAGAGTGGCTTTGACTTCCTCGTCGGTGGTCAGGGCCAGCACCTCATTTGGATCGAAACCGTTCTGAGACAACACTGAAGTGACGGTCGCCAGGTCATCGAGGCTGCGGCCTTCAACCCAGAGAGCATGAAACAGGCAATCGATGAACGCCTGAAAGCGTTCGGGATGGCGCAACTGCATGCCGGTGACAGCGCGCATCAGCATCAGGGTGTTGATAGGAAAGTGGGGATTGAACTTCAGTGGCACGCCATAGCGCTTGGCGTAGCGGTCCAGGTCTTGAAACATGTAGCGGCCCTTGGCGGGGATGGTCGCGGGGGAGGCGTTACCTGTGGCTTTGAAGACGCCACCCAGCAAGACGGGTATGTAGATCAACTGGCTGTCGGTCTGCTCGCAGATCTTCGGTAGTTGGGTATAGGCCAGGTAGGTGGCGGGGCTGCCGAGGTCGAAATAGAAGTCCACGGTTTTGCTCATGGTCAATGTGCTCTGCTTATTATTTTTAGGGGGGGGTTACCAGCGTTCGTTCCAGGGGCGCAGGTCCAGCTCGAAGGTCCATGCGTCACGGGGCTGGCTGTGCAGGTACCAATAGTTCTCGGCAATGTGCTCTGGATTGAGAATGCCGTCCTGGTCCTTGGTCGCGTACTTTTCGGGGAAACTCTCGCGGATAAAATCGGTATCGATAGCACCGTCGACTACAACATGGGCGACGTGAATGTTCATCGGCCCCAGTTCACGCGCCATGCTTTGCGCCAGGGCACGAATCCCGTGCTTGGCGCCGGCGAACGCCGCAAATCCTGAGGCCCCACGTAGACCGGCGGTAGCGCCGGTGAACAAGATCGTACCCCGTTGACGCTTGGCCATGCGCTTGGCCACTTCACGAGCGTTGAGAAAACCCGAGAAGCAGGCCATTTCCCATATCTTGAAATATTTGCGCGCGGTTTCTTCGAGAATGCTGCAAGGCACATTCGCGCCGATGTTGAAAACGAACGCTTCGATTGGGCCGATCTGGCTTTCGATCTGTTCGACTAACGCAATCACGTCCTCTTCCTTGCGCGCATCGCAGGCAAACCCGTGGGCTTCACCGCCATCGGCCTTTATGGCGTCCACCAACGGCTGGAGTTTGTCCGCGCTGCGGCGGGTGACACAAGCCACAAATCCTTCCTGCGCAAAGCGTTTTGCAATGGCGCCGCCGGTGGCATCCCCAGCACCTACAACCAGTACGACCTTCTTGTTATTCATGGGTAGATCCCTTTGCTAAACGATCGTTAACTAAACGAACGTTATGCTACGATTCGGCAAGCGTCAAGGCGATCAATCCTGAGGGCAAGGCAATGCGTTACTCGGCCAATCACAAACTGGAAACCAAAGAGAAACTACTTGAAAGCAGTGCGGTGTCGGCCAAGAAGTCTGGTTTTTCAACAGTTGGTGTCGACGGGTTGATGAAAGCGATCGGTTTGAGTGGCGGGGCGTTCTACAGTCACTTTTCGTCGAAGGATGAGCTGTTCGCTTCAATCGTCGAGCGTGAGCTGTGTCAAAGCCTGGAGCGTTTAGGGGCGGACCAGAATCCTGAGAGGCTCCATCGCTGCCTGAAACAATACCTGAGCATGGCTCATGTCGAGCACCCTGAATCCGGTTGTGCTTTGCCGGCATTGGGGGCTGAGATTGCACGTTCAGACGTGCTGATTCGCCAGCAGGCGGAGAACTGGATTTGCCGGCTTCAGAAGAGTTGGGCGCAGGTTCTGGAAAGCGACAGCCTGGCCTGGGCGATTCTGTCGCAATGTATCGGTGCGTTGGTTGTGGCACGAATGCTGGCCACACCAGACATCCAGCGCACGGTACTGAAGTCCAGTTACGATGAGATTGGCCGCCAGATCGCAGGTCCACGAACCTGACAAGGCAGCATCAACCTATTTGCAGATGACGATCATGCTGCGGCTGGTATAGCCTGCAGGGTTGAGGCCGAACGGGTAATCGCCTGGTTCTTCCACGGCGTCCCCTGACTTGGCGATGACCTTGTAACCTTTGGGAGCGCACGAGTTGGCAGCGCTGGCGTAGCACTTGTCCCAGGATGACGAGAGCCCGGAACAGTTGATATGCAGCCCTCTCTTGCCGTGTTTAATCTGGGTTTTCGATGTCGCCGCGCAGCCCGCAACCGCAAGTACGGCGATCAGTATCAAAATTCGTTTCATTACTGTCCTTATAGCGTCCCCGGATCTTTGCGCCCGGTTTGGCTGCATTCGCTTTCGCTTGAAGCGTTCTGATATCCCTATCTGAAAAATCCATGTCTGACACTGGGTTACGGGCCTAAACATGGCCTAATTGCGCGGCAAATACCAGACCCTCGTCAAATCCTGTCTCAATCTGCAGCGACAGCAGGCTTGGTTGCACTCCCCATGGTCATGGTCGCGCCTATGGAAGCCAGAATGATGCACATGATGGCCATCCATTGTGACAGTGAAAGGTACTCATGGAGAAACAACAGGCCTGATAGTGCGCCGATCGCAGGTTCAATGCTCATCAATGTGCCGAATGTCCGGGTCGGGATTCGGGTGAGGGCGACCATCTCCAGCGTGTAGGGCACGGCGGTGGACAGAATGGCGACAACGATGGCCACGGGGATCAGTGAGGGAGTGAGCAGCGCGGCGCCAGCATGGACGATGCCGATAGGGGCTACAAAAAGTGCCGCAATCATCACCCCCAGTGCCGCGGTCTGCACGCCATTGTCGGCGCCGGCCTTGTGGCCGAACAGAATGTACAGCGCCCAGCAGACACCTGCGCCCAATGCATAGCCGGCGCCTACCAGATCGATTCCCGCGGTCGTTTCGCCCATAGGTATTAACAGCAGCAAGCCGACGGCTGCCAGGGCGATCCACAAAAAGTCGATCGCGCGACGTGAGGTGTAGATGGCTACCGCCAGTGGGCCGGTGAATTCCAGCGCAACCGCGATACCGAGAGGGACGGTTTGCAAGGACATATAGAAGAGGAAGTTCATGCCGCCCAACGCCATTCCGTAGACGATGACGGTGCGCAGGGATTTTGCGGTGAGCTTCGCTCGCCAGGGGCGCAGTATCAACATCATGATCACGCTGGCGAAGATCAGCCGTAGGGTGGTGGTCCCTTGCGCACCGATAATGGGGAACATGCTTTTAGCAAGGGAGGCTCCTGACTGGATTGATGCCATGGCTATCAATAGCAGACCAACCGAAAACAGGGTCGAGGCAAGGCTGCGAGGTTGGTCATTCATGGCGTGGCATCGTCCGAAGTAGGAAGCGAGAGTGTTATTGGGCAATATACTGCGCATTCATGTCGGGCGCGTCTATATATAAGCAGCTATTTTGAGCATCCTTATAGAAAAGCGTAATTAAGGGTTGACGGCAGATTCTGGAAGTCTATAATTCGCCCCACTTCCGGCGCAGTCGAAACGGAAAACTCCTTTGCAAACAATGAGTTACGCAGTTTTCGACAGCGAGTTGCTTCAGATCATCGAAGCCCAGAAGGAGTTGAAAGAGCGAGGTTGTTTGGCTCTTTTAACGATTCGATCTTCTCGGTCGAAAGCGGTGTAAAAGAGGTGTTGACAGCAGCGAGTAACGCTGTAGAATTCGCCTCCCGCTGACGAGAGATCGGAAGCGCAAGTGGTTGAAGTTACAAAGAAAACTTCGAAAAATAACCGCTTGACAGCAACAGAGGCTGCTGTAGAATGCGCGCCTCGGTTGAGACGAAAGATCTTAACCAACCGCTCTTTAACAACTGAATCAAGCAATTCGTGTGGGTGCTTGTGGAGTCAGACTGATAGTCAACAAGATTATCAGCATCACAAGTTACTCCGCGAGAAATCAAAGATGTAACCAACGATTGCTGAGCCAAGTTTAGGGTTTCTTAAAAACCCAAAGATGTTTGAACTGAAGAGTTTGATCATGGCTCAGATTGAACGCTGGCGGCAGGCCTAACACATGCAAGTCGAGCGGCAGCACGGGTACTTGTACCTGGTGGCGAGCGGCGGACGGGTGAGTAATGCCTAGGAATCTGCCTGGTAGTGGGGGATAACGCTCGGAAACGGACGCTAATACCGCATACGTCCTACGGGAGAAAGCAGGGGACCTTCGGGCCTTGCGCTATCAGATGAGCCTAGGTCGGATTAGCTAGTTGGTGAGGTAATGGCTCACCAAGGCGACGATCCGTAACTGGTCTGAGAGGATGATCAGTCACACTGGAACTGAGACACGGTCCAGACTCCTACGGGAGGCAGCAGTGGGGAATATTGGACAATGGGCGAAAGCCTGATCCAGCCATGCCGCGTGTGTGAAGAAGGTCTTCGGATTGTAAAGCACTTTAAGTTGGGAGGAAGGGCATTTACCTAATACGTAAGTGTTTTGACGTTACCGACAGAATAAGCACCGGCTAACTCTGTGCCAGCAGCCGCGGTAATACAGAGGGTGCAAGCGTTAATCGGAATTACTGGGCGTAAAGCGCGCGTAGGTGGTTTGTTAAGTTGGATGTGAAATCCCCGGGCTCAACCTGGGAACTGCATTCAAAACTGACAAGCTAGAGTATGGTAGAGGGTGGTGGAATTTCCTGTGTAGCGGTGAAATGCGTAGATATAGGAAGGAACACCAGTGGCGAAGGCGACCACCTGGACTGATACTGACACTGAGGTGCGAAAGCGTGGGGAGCAAACAGGATTAGATACCCTGGTAGTCCACGCCGTAAACGATGTCAACTAGCCGTTGGGAGCCTTGAGCTCTTAGTGGCGCAGCTAACGCATTAAGTTGACCGCCTGGGGAGTACGGCCGCAAGGTTAAAACTCAAATGAATTGACGGGGGCCCGCACAAGCGGTGGAGCATGTGGTTTAATTCGAAGCAACGCGAAGAACCTTACCAGGCCTTGACATCCAATGAACTTTCCAGAGATGGATTGGTGCCTTCGGGAACATTGAGACAGGTGCTGCATGGCTGTCGTCAGCTCGTGTCGTGAGATGTTGGGTTAAGTCCCGTAACGAGCGCAACCCTTGTCCTTAGTTACCAGCACGTTAAGGTGGGCACTCTAAGGAGACTGCCGGTGACAAACCGGAGGAAGGTGGGGATGACGTCAAGTCATCATGGCCCTTACGGCCTGGGCTACACACGTGCTACAATGGTCGGTACAGAGGGTTGCCAAGCCGCGAGGTGGAGCTAATCCCAGAAAACCGATCGTAGTCCGGATCGCAGTCTGCAACTCGACTGCGTGAAGTCGGAATCGCTAGTAATCGCGAATCAGAATGTCGCGGTGAATACGTTCCCGGGCCTTGTACACACCGCCCGTCACACCATGGGAGTGGGTTGCACCAGAAGTAGCTAGTCTAACCTTCGGGAGGACGGTTACCACGGTGTGATTCATGACTGGGGTGAAGTCGTAACAAGGTAGCCGTAGGGGAACCTGCGGCTGGATCACCTCCTTAATCGACGACATCAGCTGCTCCATAAGTTCCCACACGAATTGCTTGATTCATTGAAGAAGACGATAAGAAGCAGCCCGAAATTGGGTCTGTAGCTCAGTTGGTTAGAGCGCACCCCTGATAAGGGTGAGGTCGGCAGTTCGAATCTGCCCAGACCCACCAATTTTGTGTGGGAACCTGTAGAAATACGGGGCCATAGCTCAGCTGGGAGAGCGCCTGCCTTGCACGCAGGAGGTCAACGGTTCGATCCCGTTTGGCTCCACCACTACTGCTTCTGTTTGTTGAAAGCTTAGAAATGAGCATTCCATCGCACGATGGTGAATGTTGATTTCTAGTCTTTGGATTAGATCGTTCTTTAAAAATTTGGGTATGTGATAGAAAGATAGACTGGACCACACTTTCACTGGTGTGGGATCAGGCTAAGGTAAAATTTGTGAGTTAAATTGCGAATTTTCGGCGAATGTCGTCTTCACAGTATAACCAGATTGCTTGGGGTTATATGGTCAAGTGAAGAAGCGCATACGGTGGATGCCTTGGCAGTCAGAGGCGATGAAAGACGTGGTAGCCTGCGAAAAGCTTCGGGGAGTCGGCAAACAGACTTTGATCCGGAGATGTCTGAATGGGGGAACCCAGCCATCATAAGATGGTTATCTTAAGCTGAATACATAGGCTTAAGAGGCGAACCAGGGGAACTGAAACATCTAAGTACCCTGAGGAAAAGAAATCAACCGAGATTCCCTTAGTAGTGGCGAGCGAACGGGGACTAGCCCTTAAGTGGCTTTGAGATTAGCGGAACGCTCTGGAAAGTGCGGCCATAGTGGGTGATAGCCCTGTACGCGAAAATCTCTTAGTCATGAAATCGAGTAGGACGGAGCACGAGAAACTTTGTCTGAATATGGGGGGACCATCCTCCAAGGCTAAATACTACTGACTGACCGATAGTGAACTAGTACCGTGAGGGAAAGGCGAAAAGAACCCCGGAGAGGGGAGTGAAATAGATCCTGAAACCGTATGCGTACAAGCAGTGGGAGCCCACTTTGTTGGGTGACTGCGTACCTTTTGTATAATGGGTCAGCGACTTATTTTCAGTGGCGAGCTTAACCGAATAGGGGAGGCGTAGCGAAAGCGAGTCTTAATAGGGCGTCTAGTCGCTGGGAATAGACCCGAAACCGGGCGATCTATCCATGGGCAGGTTGAAGGTTGGGTAACACTAACTGGAGGACCGAACCGACTACCGTTGAAAAGTTAGCGGATGACCTGTGGATCGGAGTGAAAGGCTAATCAAGCTCGGAGATAGCTGGTTCTCCTCGAAAGCTATTTAGGTAGCGCCTCATGTATCACTGTAGGGGGTAGAGCACTGTTTCGGCTAGGGGGTCATCCCGACTTACCAAACCGATGCAAACTCCGAATACCTACAAGTGCCGAGCATGGGAGACACACGGCGGGTGCTAACGTCCGTCGTGAAAAGGGAAACAACCCAGACCGTCAGCTAAGGTCCCAAAGTTATGGTTAAGTGGGAAACGATGTGGGAAGGCTTAGACAGCTAGGAGGTTGGCTTAGAAGCAGCCACCCTTTAAAGAAAGCGTAATAGCTCACTAGTCGAGTCGGCCTGCGCGGAAGATGTAACGGGGCTCAAACCATACACCGAAGCTACGGGTATCACTTAGGTGATGCGGTAGAGGAGCGTTCTGTAAGCCTGTGAAGGTGAGTTGAGAAGCTTGCTGGAGGTATCAGAAGTGCGAATGCTGACATGAGTAACGACAATGGGTGTGAAAAACACCCACGCCGAAAGACCAAGGTTTCCTGCGCAACGTTAATCGACGCAGGGTTAGTCGGTCCCTAAGGCGAGGCTGAAAAGCGTAGTCGATGGAAAACAGGTTAATATTCCTGTACTTCTGGTTATTGCGATGGAGGGACGGAGAAGGCTAGGCCAGCTTGGCGTTGGTTGTCCAAGTTTAAGGTGGTAGGCTGGAATCTTAGGTAAATCCGGGATTCTAAGGCCGAGAGCTGATGACGAGTTACCCTTTGGGTGACGAAGTGGTTGATGCCATGCTTCCAAGAAAAGCTTCTAAGCTTCAGGTAACCAGGAACCGTACCCCAAACCGACACAGGTGGTTGGGTAGAGAATACCAAGGCGCTTGAGAGAACTCGGGTGAAGGAACTAGGCAAAATGGCACCGTAACTTCGGGAGAAGGTGCGCCGGTGAGGGTGAAGCATTTACTGCGTAAGCCCATGCCGGTCGAAGATACCAGGCCGCTGCGACTGTTTATTAAAAACACAGCACTCTGCAAACACGAAAGTGGACGTATAGGGTGTGACGCCTGCCCGGTGCCGGAAGGTTAATTGATGGGGTTAGCTAACGCGAAGCTCTTGATCGAAGCCCCGGTAAACGGCGGCCGTAACTATAACGGTCCTAAGGTAGCGAAATTCCTTGTCGGGTAAGTTCCGACCTGCACGAATGGCGTAACGATGGCGGCGCTGTCTCCACCCGAGACTCAGTGAAATTGAAATCGCTGTGAAGATGCAGTGTATCCGCGGCTAGACGGAAAGACCCCGTGAACCTTTACTATAGCTTTGCACTGGACTTTGAATTTGCTTGTGTAGGATAGGTGGGAGGCTTTGAAGCGTGGACGCCAGTTCGCGTGGAGCCAACCTTGAAATACCACCCTGGCAACTTTGAGGTTCTAACTCAGGTCCGTTATCCGGATCGAGGACAGTGTATGGTGGGTAGTTTGACTGGGGCGGTCTCCTCCTAAAGAGTAACGGAGGAGTACGAAGGTGCGCTCAGACCGGTCGGAAATCGGTCGTAGAGTATAAAGGCAAAAGCGCGCTTGACTGCGAGACAGACACGTCGAGCAGGTACGAAAGTAGGTCTTAGTGATCCGGTGGTTCTGTATGGAAGGGCCATCGCTCAACGGATAAAAGGTACTCCGGGGATAACAGGCTGATACCGCCCAAGAGTTCATATCGACGGCGGTGTTTGGCACCTCGATGTCGGCTCATCACATCCTGGGGCTGAAGCCGGTCCCAAGGGTATGGCTGTTCGCCATTTAAAGTGGTACGCGAGCTGGGTTTAGAACGTCGTGAGACAGTTCGGTCCCTATCTGCCGTGGACGTTTGAGATTTGAGAGGGGCTGCTCCTAGTACGAGAGGACCGGAGTGGACGAACCTCTGGTGTTCCGGTTGTCACGCCAGTGGCATTGCCGGGTAGCTATGTTCGGAATAGATAACCGCTGAAAGCATCTAAGCGGGAAACTAGCCTCAAGATGAGATCTCACTGGGACCTTGAGTCCCCTGAAGGGCCGTCGAAGACTACGACGTTGATAGGTTGGGTGTGTAAGCGCTGTGAGGCGTTGAGCTAACCAATACTAATTGCCCGTGAGGCTTGACCATATAACACCCAAGCAATTTGCTGACCTGAAGAGGCACCAGATTGCGGTGTGTGAAGACGACACGAGTCGAAAATTCGCAACGCAACACACAAATCTATTACATACCCATTCGCTGGAGCGTGAACCTGAAAAGGCCCACGACCTGGCTCCCGAATTTCTTGACGACCATAGAGCATTGGAACCACCTGATCCCATCCCGAACTCAGCAGTGAAACGATGCATCGCCGATGGTAGTGTGGGGTTTCCCCATGTGAGAGTAGGTCATCGTCAAGATTAAATTCCGAAACCCCTATCTGCGTATGCAGGTAGGGGTTTTGTTTTGTCCGCAGAAAAGTGGCGTGGCGAAAAAGGGACAGCCCATCGGCTATCCCTGGTTCCAGCAGCATCGTTAGTGAAACTTCGGAAGAACGTATTCAGCGATTTCTTCCATAACCTCGGCAACCGGGCGCTCGCTACGGCGCAGATGCAAGCCAACGTGCTGCACACCTGCTTCACGCAAAGCTTGAAGCTCATCGATCAATGCCAGCCTCCCGCAGCTGCCGCCAAAACGTACACGTCGCATCGGTGCATGAGGATTAGCCGCCAGATCCAGGTGAACGAAGCTGATGTAGGGTTTATCGCCACCGACCTCCCGCCACAGTCCCACTCGGCGCCGATGCTCATCCGGAGTACCGGGGTAGGCGAGCCAGCCGTCCATGTGTTGGCCGATCCACGCTGGGGATTGCTGACCAAGACCTGCAACCAGCAATGGCACCGGCTGATCTCGCTCCGGTAACAGGCGAGCACCTTCCGGCAAGCGTCCTTCACCTTGGCTGCGCAACAACTCGACCGTATCGCGAAAGATCTCTCCCCGCTGATCATAGTCCACACCAAATAACGGATACTCCATAGGTCGGTCGCCACTGGCCACACCCAGTAGCAGACGTCCATCACTCAGTTCATCAACACTGTTGGCTGCCTTGAGCGTTAGCCAAGGCTGACGTAGCGGCAATACAACCGCCGCCGTACCCAGCATGATGTTGTCGGTGATCCCGGCCAGGTAGCCAAGGTAGGAAAAGGTTTCGAACACCTGTGCCGCATCACCAAAATTGGGATCATAAACCGGCACATCGCGCACCCACAGGGCGCGGAAACCAGCCTTGTCTGCGAGGCGCGCTATAGCGGCGTGCTGCTTCAGGTCCGGAACACCAAACGGCCGCTCCTCGGCAATCCGCAGCCGCTGCCCATCGCTGGACCAATCGTTATCCAGCGGCAGTTCCAACCCAATGGAAAATCCAGTCGAGCCAAGTAAACGTTGAAATCGTGGATGCATGAAAGACTCCAAAAAAACCAAACGGAATGACATGCACCCAGTATCTACAGGCCTTCCTTCAAGAAAAATGCATGAATGGGAATATCAATCTTGAGAAAAACGCACGAGTCATAAAGAAACCGAACGTCGTTTTAGTCTTCAAGGACAACCGTTAGAGGAAATCGCACTAAAGTGACCGTCCGGTTTTTGGTATGGTGCAGCTCGTTTTTTAACGGACTGATTTCAAGCCTACGGATTGGCCCCCCTTTACAGTCAAAGAGCTGCTGCAGAAATGCCCCAACCGATACCGATCAAGGACCACGAAAAAGAGACGCGCCTGGTCAACAAAAGACTGATGGCTTGCGCCCTGTTCGTTGTTGCCATTACCTGCGCGCTGGTCGTGCGCATGTATGTCCTGCAGGTGGTCGAATTTGACTATCACTCGACGATCTCAGAAAACAATCGCGTCCATGTCCTGCCGATCACCCCTACGCGCGGTTTGATCTACGACCGCAACGGCGTGGTTCTGGCGGACAACCGTCCCAGCTTCAACCTGACCATCACCCGCGAACGCGCCTCCGATGTAAAAGAGGAGCTGGATGAAGTGGTCAGCCTCCTGCACTTGCCGACCGAAAACCGCTCGTTGTTTGACAAGGCAATGAAGCAGACCCGGCATCCATTCGTGCCGGTCACCTTGTTCTACGAGCTCAGCGAAGAACAGATCGCCGTGTTGGCGGTCAACGAGTTCCGTCTGCCAGGGATCGACGTAGAGCCACAATTCGTTCGTCACTACCCGATGGGTGCGCACTTTGCGCATTCAATCGGCTACGTCGGCCGCATCAACGAGAAAGAGTCCAAAGCCCTGGACACGGTGGAATACCGTGGCACTCAATCCATCGGCAAGACCGGCATCGAAAAATTCTACGAGTCGCAGTTGCATGGCCAAGTGGGTTACGAAGAAGTCGAAACCAACGCACAGGGCCGGGTCCTGCGAGTGCTCAAGCACACCGATCCGATCCCAGGCAAAAACATCGTATTGAGCCTCGACGTCAAACTTCAGGAAGCCGCCGAGGAAGCCTTGGGCGATCGTCGCGGTTCGGTGGTCGCTCTCGATCCGTCGACAGGCGAAGTACTCGCGATGGTCAGCAAGCCGAGCTTCGACCCGAACCTGTTCGTCACCGGAATCAGCTTCAAGGAATACGCAGCGCTCCACGACTCCATCGACCGGCCGCTGTTCAACCGCGTACTGCGCGGCCTCTACGCACCGGGTTCGACCATCAAACCGGAAGTGGCCATTGCCGGCCTCGACGCCGGCGTCGTTACCCCGCAGACCCGCGTCTTCGACCCCGGTTATTACCAGCTCCCGGACTTCGATCACAAATACCGTAACTGGAACCACAGTGGCGATGGCTGGGTAGACATGGACGCGGCGATCATGCGCTCCAACGACACCTATTTCTACGACCTGGCCCACAAGCTGGGCATCGACCGACTGCATGACTACATGGCCATGTTCGGTCTCGGCGAGAAAGTCTCGCTGGACATGTTCGAAGAGTCTGCCGGTTTGATGCCATCGCAAGCCTGGAAGCGCGCCACGCGCCGTCAGGCATGGTTCCCGGGAGAGACCGTGATCCTCGGCATCGGCCAGGGTTACATGCAGGTCACACCACTGCAGCTCGCCCAGGCCACTGCACTGATCGCCAACAAAGGTGTCTGGAATCGGCCGCACTTGGCCAAAACCGTGGACGGTGTTACGCCAGTGGATGAGCATCCGATGCCAAACATCCTGTTGAAAGACCCGCGTGACTGGGAGCAGGTCAACCACGGCATGCAAATGGTAATGCACGACGCTCGCGGGATTGCCCGGGCGGCAGCGGCGGGTGCCCAGTACCGTATCGCTGGCAAGAGTGGTACCGCGCAAGTGGTGGCGATCAAGCAGGGCGAGCGTTACAACCGGGCGAAAACCCTTGAGCGCAACCGCGACAACGCCTTGTTCGTCGGTTTCGCCCCGGCCGAACATCCGAAGATTGTCATCTCGGTGATGATCGAAAACGGCGAGGCCGGTGGTCGAGTCGCAGGTCCCGTGGTGCGGCAGATCATGGATGCCTGGCTACTCGATCAGGACGGTCACTTGAAGCCGCAATACGCCACACCCAGCAAAGCACCGGGCGCCCCTCACGTCTAAGCGATCAAGGCTTCACAGCACAGGCTCACGAATACTGAGCATGTGCTGGAAGCTTTCGAGGAACACAGTTTCGGCCTGACTCATCTTCTGTTCGCGATTCCACAGCAGCTGGATATCGAAATCCACCACCCCATCTTCCGGCGGCAAACGCCAGAGCAAACCTTGCTCGACATCCCGACGCACCAGGTGCGTCGGCAGGCAGCCAATACCGAACCCTGAACAGATCAAACGATAAATTTCTTCGAAACTCGTCGATGAAGCGACGATCTTGCCGGTAAAGCCTTGCTGGTCGCGGAACAATGTCAGGGGTGAAAGATTGCCCCCGAGTTGGTCACTGGTGAAGCTGACAAAGTTCTCCGCTGCGAGCTGTTCCAGGGTCAGATTCTCTTGCCCGAACAGTCGATGACGCTGCCCACAAAAGTACGCATAAGTCTCACGAAACAGTACTCGCTGCTCCAGCCGCGGCTGCGGTAAACGGCACAGGCCGACGCCAATGGTCGCCGTCTTTTGCAGCAGTGAACTGATGATGTTCGAGCTGCCCATCACTTCGACTTCAAACTCGATTTTCGGATGGGTTTCGTGGAAATCGGCGAGGAACTCGTCGTAATGTCGTGCTTGCACGCCGCTGACGGTAAGGATGCGAATCTTGCCGACCACGTCGTCGTTACGACTTTCTACCACCGTTCCCAATCGCGAAATATCGCCGTAAATATCCGCCGCAATACGCAGGACTTCTTCCCCGGTTTCCGTCAGATCAAACCGTCGCCCGCTACGGGCAATCAACACACATTCCAACTGTTCCTCCAGTCGTTTAAGCGCCTGGCTGACGGCTGACTGCGTGATGTGCAATCGCGCGGCGGCCCGGCTCATGCTGCCTTCCTGGCCGATCACCAAATAGGTGCGTAGCAGGTTCCAGTCGAGGCGGTCATTCAGAAAGCGGCGACCGACCCAAGGGTTAGAGGTGGAGGGCATAAAGCTCCTAGTAGTAGCAAGGCTAATAGTAAAGATAAGAATTTGAAAATTGACTAATCCTGGCACGGAAGCGATAAAGCTAACAAGCGCCACAGAGTGCAATCCGTAAACAGCCTTCAGTACCTGCCCAAAACTATAAATACACAGGGTCCTTGCATGCACACTACCCCTCAACCGCGTCGAGCGGCGGCGGCAGCCTTCATTGGCACGACCATCGAGTTCTACGACTTCTACATCTATGCCACGGCGGCAGCGCTGGTGCTTGGGCAAGTTTTTTTCCCCAGCCACGACCCGGTGATGAGCACCCTGGCAGCGTTCGGCAGTTTCGCCGTCGGCTTCATCGCTCGCCCAATGGCCGGCATGGTTTTCGGTCATCTGGGCGATCGCCTCGGTCGCAAGAAAATGCTGCTGGTGACCATGGCCCTGATGGGTTTGGCGACCGCCGGCATCGGTCTGTTGCCCAGCTACGCCAGCGTCGGCATCTGGGCACCGGTCGGTCTGATTGTGCTGCGTTTGATCCAGGGCATTTCGGTCGGTGGCGAGTGGGGCGGGGCGGTGCTGATGGCCAGCGAGCACGCACCGGCCAAGCGCAAGACTTTCTATGCATCGTTCGCGCAACTCGGTAGCCCGGCCGGTTTGCTGCTGGCGTTGATCGCCTTTCGCCTGGTCACCTCCCTCGAACCAGAGGACTTCCTCGCCTGGGGCTGGCGTCTGCCGTTTCTCGCCAGCGGTGTGTTGATGATGGTCGGCCTGATGATCCGTTCCGGCGTCCACGAGTCGCCGGAGTTCGCCAAGGCCCGGGACAACAACGAGACTTCCAAGTACCCGGTGAAGGACGTGATCCGCACCTGCTGGCGGCAGATCCTGTTTGCCGCCGCCGCCGTGACCATCGGTTCGGCCGGGTTCTTCTTTACCAATACGTTCATGATCACCTACGTCACCCAGTATCAGGGCATCGCGCGCTCGACGATTCTCGATTGCCTGTTCCTGGTAACCGTCATTCAGCTGCTCTCGCAACCGCTCTCCGCGTTGCTGGCCGAGCGTATCGGCGAAGGCCGCTTCCTCAAACTGGTCGCGCTGCTGTGCATGGTCACGCCGTACCCGATGTTCATGCTGGTGGGCACACAGAACATTGTGCTGATGACTGTCGGCATTGCTCTGGCGGTGGTGATTCTCTCGGCGCTGTACGCGGTGATCGCCGGCTACATGACCCAGGCGTTCCCGGTGCACCTGCGCTACTCGGGCATTTCTATCGCCTACCAACTCAGCTGCGCGCTGGCCGGCGGTACTACGCCGCTGATTGGCACGCTGCTGGCGAGCAAGTTTTCCGGACAATGGTTGCCGTTGGCGGTGTTCTTCACCTTGCTATCGGTCGTGTCCTTGATCGGTGTTTGCGGCCTGGCCCGCCTGCGCGCCAACCCGGTCGTCACCCACGCTGCTAAAGAGGTGTATTCGTGAGTAAACCTGAACACATCGGCCCGGTTGAATGGCAAGCCCGTTGCGAACTGGCTGCGCTGTATCGCCTGGTCGCGCACTTTCGCATGACCGACCTGATCGATACCCACATTACCCTGCGTATTCCAGGGCCTGAGCACCACTTCCTGATCAACCGCTACGGGGTGATTTTCGACCGCATGCGCGCTTCGGACCTGGTACGTATCGATCAGGACGGGCGAGTCGTCGACCCGGAATATGAAGGTCATCGGGTCAACGCTGCCGGCTTCGTCATTCACTCGGCGATCCACATGGCCCGCCCGGATCTCAACTGCGTGATTCACACCCACACTGCGGCTGGCATGGCGGTCGCCGCGCAGAAACAAGGTTTGCTGCCGATCAGTCAGCATGCGCTGAAGTTCTACGGCAAATTGGCGTATCACACCTATGAAGGCATCGCGCTGTCGCTGGATGAG
Organism: Pseudomonas sp. LBUM1666; assembly: GCF_059695775.1. Taxonomy (NCBI): domain Bacteria; kingdom Pseudomonadati; phylum Pseudomonadota; class Gammaproteobacteria; order Pseudomonadales; family Pseudomonadaceae; genus Pseudomonas; species Pseudomonas sp. LBUM1666. Next base: position 1,889,039 of record NZ_CP166789.1, read on the forward strand.
CGCGAGCGTTTGATTGCCGATCTGGGGCCGCACCGGGCGATGATCCTGCGCAATCATGGACTGTTGGTCGGCGGTTCTGGCGTGGCGCAGGCGTTCCAGGAAATTCACTTTCTGGAGCGTGCCTGTCAGGCGCAAGTTGCGGCGTTGTCCGGTGGTTCGGCGTTGCATTACCCGTCCCCGGAGGTCTGTGCGCACACCGCCGAGCAGTTTGACCGCGATGAGCAGGACAACATCATCGACCTGGCCTGGGAGGCCGCCCTGACCCTGATCGAATCCCAGCGTGAGTCCTATCTGTCATGAACACTGTGGTTCTGCTGTCCCGCGACACCTTGCTGCTCAAGCAACTGCAGGCCGCGTTTGCCCGCAGTGCGCCGCAACTCAAAGCAGTCCTGGTCGATGATCCGCAGGCTGCCAACGCGCAGATTGCCGCGTGCTGGTTTCCCTTGCCGGGCAGCCTCGCCGCGTTGCCGAACCTGCAAGTCATTCACTCGGTGGCCGCTGGCATCGATCACCTCGATCACGACCCGTCGTGCCCGGATCTGCCAATCTGCCGAGTGGTTGATCCCGGTCACCGCCAGGGCATGACCGAGTACGTGCGCTGGGCGGCGATTCACTATCACCGCGGCTTCGATCAGGTGCTGTTGCAGCAACAGGACCAGCGTTGGGAGCGGCCGCTGCAACGGGCAGCGGGACAGTTCAAGGTCGGGGTGATGGGGCTTGGGTCGTTGGGCAGCGCCATTGCCCAGGACCTGGCCGCCGCCGGTTACGACGTGCGTGGTTGGGCGCGTCGCAGCAAGGACTTGCCAGGCGTGAAGACTTTCGCCGGTGCGGAAAAACTGAACCCGTTTCTCGATGGATTGGAGTTGCTGATCAACCTGTTGCCGCTGACCAGCGAAACCCGCGGCATCCTCGGCAGCGCAACGTTCGAGCGGCTCGCCAATGGCGCCGCGCTGGTCAATTGTGGTCGCGGCGGTCATCTGAATATCGACGACCTCGAACAGGCCCTGGCGCGAGGAAAACTACGCGGCGCGTTGCTGGATGTTTTCGAACAAGAACCGCTGCCGGTCGATCACCGTCTCTGGACAATGCCCGGCGTCACCATCACCCCGCACATGGCGTCCGCGGCCTCCCATGACTGTATCGCCGAACAAGTAGCAGAGAACTTTCGCCGTTTAAATACCGGAAAATCGTTATTGAATTGTGCGGACCGAACACTCGGTTATTAATAAACAAGTGCTTTGAAAAACTCGCTCATTTAGTTGGGCGAGGAATAACAATAATCCCTCACATCGAACGTTTTACTGCCAGTTAAAACAATTAAATACGAGTTCTTGATGAACTCCTGGAGACAGTAATGAGCGATCTATCGCCTGTAGAAAAGTCCGGCGCACCTCCGGAAGTTGCAGTCAGCATGAAAAAAGTTGCCGTGGCCAGCGTGATTGGCACCACGGTGGAATGGTACGACCTGTTTGTTTTCGCCACGGCTTCGGCGCTGGTGTTCAACAAAGTGTTCTTTCCGGATTTCGATCCGTTGATCGGAACATTACTGGCTTTCGGTACGTTTGCTTCGGCCTACCTGGCCCGGATTGTCGGTGCGGCACTGTTCGGTCATTTCGGTGACCGTTTGGGACGCAAGTCGATGTTGTTGGTTTCGCTGTTGACCATGGGTGCCGCTACTTTTGCCATCGGGTTATTACCTAACTACGCGGCCATTGGTATCTGGGCGCCGATCCTGTTGTTGCTGCTGAGGGTGATTCAAGGCCTGGCGTTGGGTGGCGAGTGGGGCGGGGCGGTGTTGATGGCGGTGGAACACGCTCCCGCCAACAAACGCGGCTTGTACGGCTCGTGGGTACAGATCGGCGTCCCGGCCGGGACCATGATTGCCAACCTGGCCTTCCTGCTGATTGCCGCATGGCTGTCCCCTGAAGACCTGTTGGCCTGGGGCTGGCGTATTCCGTTCCTGGCTAGCGTGCTGCTGATCGCCGTGGGCTTGTACATCCGTTTGAACATCTCTGAAACCCCGGCCTTCAACAAGGTCAAGGAAGCCGAGGTGCAAGTGAAAATGCCGCTGGCGGAAGTCTTCCGCAAGTACTGGAAACAAGTGGTGCTGGGCGGGATCGCCACCATGTCGACCGGGGCGTCGTTCAACATCATCGTTGCCTTCGGCCTGACCTACGGCACGCAGAATCTCGGGTTCAGCCGCAGCGTGATGCTCGGCGTGGTGTTGCTGTCCTGCGCCTGGTGCATCGTCATGTTGCCGGTGTTCGGCGCGCTGTCGGACCGCTACGGACGCAAGCCGATCATCGTTGCCGGCATCGTGGCCGAAGCGTTGGTGGCGTTCCCGATGTTCTGGTTGATGGACACTAAAGAGTTGCCCTGTGTGATCTTCGGCTACCTGCTGTTGATGACTGCCTTCGCGGCCAATTACGGGCCGATTGCGACCTTCCTCGCTGAACTGTTCGGCACACGTGTGCGTTATTCGGGACTGTCCATCAGCTACATGTTGTCCGGTCTGCTCGGCAGTGCGGCGACGCCCATCGTCACCACCGCACTACTGGCGGCGACCGGCAAAGGCTCTTCGGTGGCCTGGTACATGATCGGTGCCGCATTGATTTCGTTGGTGGCCTTGTTGTTGCTGACCGAGACCTTCAAGCGGGACATCAGTGAAGTCCCAGTGGCAGTGCCGGCCAACGAGCCAGCCCTCGGCAAACCTGTCAAATCGGCCGCCGCCTGATTAATGGAGTTCAACACCATGCGCAGAATCCAGTCAGCCCCGGGCTTCATCGGCCCGGTCGGCCCTTACTCCCAAGCGGTGGTCAGCGGCCACCTTGTGTTCACCGCCGGGCAGATTCCGGCCCAGAGCGGGCTCGATGACCAGCCCGCTCATTTCACCGAACAAATGCGACAAACTTTGCGCAATCTGCAGGCGATCCTGATTGAAGCCGGGTCCGACTTCAGCCACGTGATCAAGGTTAATGCGTACCTCACCGACCCCGCGCAATTGGAGCCGTTCAACGCGGTGTATCGCGAGTTCCTCGGCCATGCGCCGCCGGCCCGGACCACGGTGTGTGTGGCGCTGTGGGGCGTGTCGCTGGAAATCGATTGTGTTGCCGAGTTGATCGCCAAGGAGCTGCAGCATGGATGAATTGCAGCTGATCGAGCAGCTCAACGCGGTGAGCTTTCCGACCCTGGGGCATTTTCTCGAGGAAGGCTTTGCCGACTCGCAACTGCGAGCCATGGTGCCCAATGTGAAACTGGTCGGCCGCGCGCTGACCCTGAAACTGGTCGGTGCTGACGCGATTGCCGTCAACCAGGCATTGGCGCTGATAAAACCGGGCGATGTGCTGGTGATCGACACCGGCGGTGATTGGCAACACGCCCCGGTTGGTGCGGTGACCAGTTGCGCGGCACGCTGCGCCGGTGCAGTGGGAATCGTAGTGGACGGTGCAGTGACCGACCTGTTGGAACTGCGCGAAGGCGGGCTGCCGGTCTTCGCTCGCGGCACCAGTCTGCTGACCACCAAGCTGCATGGCCGCGGCGACAGCCAGATCAATCAGCCGATTCACTGTGCTGGCGTCACGGTACATCCCGGGGATCTGGTGCTGGCGGACGACAACGGCGTGCTGTTTCTCGATTGGCAAACCGCAGCCGGTGTCATCGACCAGGCGTTGGCTTCCGATCAAGCCGAACCGCAGTTGCTTGCGCGCTTGCGTGCGGGCGAGCCGGTGGCGCAGGTATTGCGCGTTTAGGCCGTCAGGCAGCGTTGCAGGCTTTCGATGAAAATCGTCTCGGCCCGGCTCATGCGCTGCTCGCGGTTCCACAGCAAATGAATGTCCACATCGGCAATCCCTTCGTGGGGCGGCAGGCGCCAGAGCAATCCGGCGTCGACGTCCGCCGCCACCACGTGCTCGGGCAAACAGCCGATCCCGTACCCGGCGATCACCAGTCGCCGGACTTCCTCCAGGCTCGGTGATGAGGCGACGATCCGTCCGCTGAAGCCTTGCTGATCACGGAAAATCGTCAGCGGCGACAGCATGCCGCCGATTTGGTCGCTGGTGAAACTGACGAAGTTCTCCCGCTGCAAATCCCCTTCGGCAACGTTCTGTTGGCCGAACAGTGCATGGTGCTTGCCGCAGAAAAACGCATAGCGTTGACGCAGGAACAGCCGTTGTTCCAGGCGCGGTTGTGGGCGGCGATTGAGGCTCAGGCCCAGGGTCGCGGTTTTTTCCTGGAGGGCGCTGACGATGTCGGAGCTGCGCATCACGTCGACTTCCAGATCCACTCGCGGATGCTGGCGATGGAAGTCCGCGAGGAAGTCATCGAAGCGCTCCGAAAAGATCCGGCTGATGATCAGCAAGCGAACCTTACCGATCACTTCGTCGGCCGGTTGCTCCAGCACGCTGCTGACCTGGGACATCTGCCCGTAGATTTCCCCGGCCAGTTCGAAGATCTGCTCACCGACTTCGGTCAGGGCAAATCGTGGCCCGCGCCGGGCGATCAGTTGTCGGCCCAGTTGCTCCTCCAGACGTTTCAGCGCCTGGCTCACCGCCGGTTGCGTCAGGTGCAGGCGGGCGGCGGCGCGGCTGATGCTCAGCTCCTGGCCGATCACCCGAAAAGTGCGCAGCAGGTTCCAGTCCAGACGGTCATTGAGCAGGCGTTGTACATCGCGTTCGGCCATGGCGGCTCTCGATTATAAGCTGTCGTAATAGTCAGCATAATAAATAGAAAATTGACTAATCATAGCCCCGAGACGATAAATCATCTCCAGACAGGCGCCGTCAGAGCGCCTTGATTTAGCCGTTTCACTCCTGCCAAAAAAATAACCAAAGGAGACCGACCCATGAAGCCCCAAGCTTCTCCTCAGCCGCGCCGTGCGGCAGCCGCAGCCTTTATTGGCACCATGATCGAGTGGTACGACTTTTACATTTATGCCACCGCCGCCGCGCTGGTATTCGGCGCGCTGTTCTTCCCCTCCGACGACAAACTGTTCAGCACCATGGCCGCCTTTGGCACCTTCGCCGTGGGTTTTTTTGCGCGGCCGTTGGGCGGGATTATCTTCGGCCATATCGGCGACCGCATCGGCCGCAAGAAGTCGCTGATCATCACGTTGCTGATGATGGGCGTGGTCACGGTCTGCATCGGCTTGCTGCCGACCTACGCACAAATCGGCGCAGCAGCGCCGGTGCTGCTGATTCTGCTGCGCATCGTCCAGGGCATCGCCGTCGGTGGCGAGTGGGGCGGGGCCGTGCTGATGGCCGGCGAGCATGCGCCGAAAGGTCGACGAAATTTCTTCGCCTCCTTTGCGCAACTGGGCAGCCCGGCCGGTTTGATCCTGTCGTTGCTGGCCTTCAGCGCAGTCACCCGTCTGCCGGAAGAAGAACTGATGAGCTGGGGCTGGCGCCTGCCGTTCCTCGCCAGTTCGTTGCTGCTGCTGGTGGGCCTGGCGATTCGCCTGGGCGTGAATGAGTCGCCGGAATTTCTCGCCAGCCGCGAACTGGCTGCAAAAAGTACTCGTAAAGAACAGGCTCCGGTCATGGAAGTCCTGCGTACCGCATGGCGCCCGCTGCTGCTGTGCATCGGCGCCAATACCCTCGGGATCGCCGGGGTGTATTTCACCAATACCTTCATGATCGCCTACACCACCCAGCAACTCGAACTGCCGCGCTCACTGATTCTTGAGTGCCTGTTTGTGGTGGCGATCATTCAGTTCTGCATTCAACCACTGGCCGCGTGGGTCGCCGAGAAAATGGGCGCCACGCGATTCCTGTGCCTGGTGTCGTTGTTGGCCATCGCCTCGCCGTACCCGATGTTCGTGCTGGTCAGCTCGGCCCAGGCGCCGCTGATCATCCTCGGCATCGCCCTGGCGGTGGTGTGCATGGCGTCGTTCTACGCGGTGATCGCCGGTTACGTCAGCGGCATGTTCGAGATCCGCGTGCGCTACACCGCGATCTCGCTGGCCTATCAGATTTGCGGTGCCGTGGCCGGTGGCCTGACGCCGCTGATCGGCACCTTGCTGGCGCACAAGTTCGCCGGCCAATGGTGGCCGATGGCGGTGTTCTACAGCCTGATTGCCGCGACTTCGCTGATCTGTGTCCTGTCCCTTGCCCGTCGCCATGCCAGCGCTGAACGCCTCGAAATGGCCAACGCTTAATCACAATTTCCCAGGAGTAACTTATGTTGAAAATTAACGGTGAACGCCTGTGGGCGAGTCTGATGGCCATGGCCGAAATCGGCGCCACCGCACGTGGCGGCAGCTGCCGCCTGGCGCTGAGCGATGAAGACAAGGCCGGTCGCGAACTGTTTTCCCACTGGTGCCGCGAAGCCGGCATGATCCTGAGCGTGGACGCCATCGGCAACCTGTTCGCCCGCCGCGCCGGCACCGACCCCGATGCCGCGCCCGTGATGATGGGCAGCCACCTCGACACCCAACCTGAAGGCGGGCGTTTCGATGGCGTCTACGGCGTACTCGCCGGCCTGGAAGTGGTGCGTTGCCTGAACGACCTCGGCATCCAGACCCGCAAGCCGCTGGAAGTGGCGGTCTGGACCAACGAAGAAGGCGCACGCTTCACCCCTGCGATGTTCGGCTCGGCGGTGTTCACCGGGATCATGCAACTGGACACGGCGCTGGCGGTGTGTGACATCGACGGCATCAGCGTTGCCGAGGCGTTGCAGCGCACCGGTTATGCCGGCGAACGCCCATTGGGTGGCGCGGTGGATGCGTACTTTGAAGCGCACATCGAACAAGGGCCGATCCTCGAAGACAACGCCAAAAGCATCGGCGTGGTCAGCGGCGGGCAGGCGATTCGCTGGCTAGATGTACGCGTCGAAGGTATGGCCGCGCACGCCGGCACCACGCCGATGCCGCTGCGCAAAGACGCCTTGTATGGCGTGGCGCGGATGATCCAGGCCATCGAAGGTCTTGCTACCGATTTCACCCCCGAAGGCCTGACCACCGTCGGCGAGTTGAGCATCAACAAGTCCTCGCGCAACACCATTCCGGGGCTGGTGAACTTCACCGTCGACCTGCGTCATCACCGCGACGAAGCGATTGAGGCCATGGAGCAGCAGGTCCGCGCGCGGCTTCAGGCGATTGCCGATAGCCGAGGCTTGAGCCTGACGATTACGCCTCACTGGATCAGCCCGGCAACACCGTTCGATGCCGATTGCGTGGCGGCCGTGCAGCAGGCGGTGGACGCGCTGGGCTACGCTCAGCAATCGATTGTCAGCGGCGCCGGGCATGATGCAATTCACCTGGCGCGGTTCTGCCCTACGGCGATGGTGTTCATTCCTTGTGTCGGCGGCTTGAGCCATAACGAAGCCGAAGATGTGTTGCCCGAAGACGTGCGTCAGGGCACCGATGTGTTGCTCAACGCTGTGCTGTCTCGCGCCGGTAAAGTTGAATAACCACGATCCATGTGGGAGCGAGCTTGCTCGCGATAGCGGTGGATCAGTCGTTATCAATGTTGAATGTGCTGACCTCATCGCGAGCAAGCTCGCTCCCACAGTTGAACGCACCCGGTTTCAAGATCTACGTTAACTGACAGGTATCAACCCCATGCGCAGTTTTTTCCACCCCGAACAATTGCTTCACCATCCACGCAGCTACTACTCCCGTGGGCAGATGCGCACACCACAGGAAGTGCCGGAGAGGGCTCAGCGGTTGGTCCAGGCGTCGCACTCGCTGGGCTTTAACGTCGAGCAACCGGTCGATGCCGGGCTCGATCCGCTGTTGGCGGTCCACGGCGCGCCGTACCTGACGTTTTTGCAGGAAGCCCATCAGCGCTGGAAAGAGATTCCCGAGGATTGGGGCGACGAGGTGATGTCGAACATCTTCGTCCGCGAGCCCAATGCCCTGCGCGGGATTCTCGCCCAGGCTGCACGCTATCTGGCCGATGGCAGTTGCCCGGTGGGCGAGCAGACCTGGCGTTCGGCCTATTGGTCGGCGCAAAGCGCCATTGCCGGCGCTCAGGCGTTGCTCGATGGCGAGTCGGCCGCTTACGCCTTGTGCCGTCCACCCGGTCACCACGCCCGGGCCGAGGCGGCCGGGGGGTTCTGCTATGTGAACAATGCAGCGGTGGCGGCGCAGGTTCTGCGTGGCGGATTTGAGCGCGTCGCGGTGCTCGACACCGACATGCACCACGGTCAGGGGATTCAGGAGATTTTCTACGACCGTGATGACGTGCTCTACGTCTCGGTGCATGGCGATCCGACCAACTTCTATCCGGGGGTTGCCGGGTTCGGTGATGAGCGGGGTGTAGGGAAGGGCGAGGGCTTCAACCTCAACTTGCCGATGGCGCATGGCGCCAGTGAGGCGGATTTCCTGGGGCAATTGGACGTGGCATTGGCGGCGGTGAAAGATTTCGGCGCCGAGGTGCTGGTGCTGTCCCTGGGGTTCGATATTTTCGAGCTGGATCCGCAGAGCAAAGTGGCGGTGACCCGTGAAGGGTTTGCGCGGCTGGGCGAGCGGATTCGTAGCCTTGGGTTGCCGTGTCTGATCGTGCAGGAGGGTGGGTATCACCTGGAGAGTCTGGAGGATAATGCCCGGGCGTTTTTTGTGAATGCCGAGGTGTGGCAGATCTGAGTTTATGGTTGCCCGGGAAATAGCTATCGCGAGCAAGCTCGCTCCCACAGTAGTCGGTGTTGAATGCAAATTTGTGGTTCAACGCCATCAACTGTGGGAGCGAGCCTGCTCGCGATGAACGATAACGCGGTCCACCTGATGAAACACAAGCGCCGTAAGGCACTTGCCATCGCCCTGACGTTAACGTAAAGATTGCGGCAGGGCGCTGATCTTAAAAAAGCGCAGGGCGGACCGATCCGGAGCGCTTGATGACGCTAATAAAAACAACTCCTCCCAAGCTGCACCATGAAGCCCGGCTGGCCCGGGAAAAGCTCCATCTCGAGGGCGAAGTCCCCGATGGCGTGTTGCGGGCGGAAATCGATGCGTCGTGGCGGCGTAGCCTGAGCCATGGCGTGCATTTCAATGCCAAGCACGAGCTGGCGCTGGAATCCAGCGCGAGCCTCGACGTGCTGTTGGCGAGCAATCGGCTGCTGATCGACGCGGCATTGCCGGCCATCGATTACCTGGCCGAACGCCAGGGCAAGGAAGGGCTGATCATCCTCGCCAATTCCGACGCCACCATTCTCGCTGTCGAAGGCCGCGCCGATCGCCTCAAGGGCAGCGGCCTGCAAGACATCACCCTCGGCGCCTGCTGGAGCGAAGCCGCTCGCGGCACCAACGCGTTGGGCACCGCGCTGGTGGAAGCCCGGCCAACGATGATCGATTGCGGCGAACATTACCTCGATCGCCTGACCGATTTCTCCTGCACCTCGGTGCCGATTTACTGCCCCCAAGGCGACATTCTCGGCGTACTCGACCTGACCCGCGAAGGCCCGCTTGGCCGCGTGCATGACAGCACCGCATTGTTGGCCATGGCCGTCAGCCAGATCGAAAGCCGGGTGTTCAATGCCAGTTATCCGGACGAGATCGTCCTGGCCTTCCACAGCCGTCGGCAGTACCTCGAATCCCCTTGGCAAGGTCTGTTGGCGGTGAGCCTCGGCGGGCAAATCCTCGCGGTCAGCGCCCAGGCCTGTCAGTTGCTGCATGCCGAGCGTTCGGCGTTGGTCGGTCGACGTTGTGAAGAGTTTCTGGGTGTCGACGGCTTGCAACTGCTGTCGCGTTTGCATCAGGGCGGTGTTGGCAGTCTGCAAACGGCCAAAGGCGAGTTCTTCTACAAAACCCTGCGTGCGCCGCAGCGTTCGATCAACGTCAGCACACCACCGCGCAGCGTCGCCAAAACGGCCAAGCCACAACCGGATCTCGAATCCCTGGCCGGCAGCAATGTCCGTTATGCCCGAGCCTTGCGCATGGCCCGGCAAGGCCTGGCCAATGAACTGCCGGTGTTGCTGCTGGGTGAAACCGGCACCGGTAAGGAAGTCATTGCCCGCGCCCTGCACTTGGCCGGAACCCGCTGCGACAAACCCTTCGTCGCGGTGAACTGCGCGGCGATCCCTGAAGGCCTGATCGAGTCGGAATTGTTCGGCTACCGCGAAGGCGCGTTCACGGGCTCGCGTCGCGGCGGCATGATCGGTCGTCTGCAACAGGCCCATGGCGGCACCTTGTTTCTCGACGAAATCGGCGACATGCCGTTGGCCTTGCAGGCCCGTCTGTTGCGGGTGTTGCAGGACCGCAAAGTGGCACCGTTGGGTGCTGGCGAAGAGCAAGACATCGACGTCGCACTGATCTGCGCCACCCACCGTGACCTCAAGCGACTGGTCGAAGAAAAACACTTCCGCGAGGATCTGTTTTATCGGGTCAACGGCATCAGCGTGATGCTCCCGGCTCTGCGCGAACGTGAGGATTTCAGCGGTCTGGTCACTCGACTGCTGGCCAAGCTGGATGCGCCGACGATGGTCCTGCATGACGATTTGAACCGCTTGCTCGGCGGCTATCACTGGCCGGGCAACATCCGCCAACTGGAAATGGTTTTACGCACGGCGCTGGCCATGCGCGAGCCGGGGGACACCGTACTCACCCTCGACCACTTGCCCGACAGCATGCTCGACGAGTTGACCGCCACCGAACGTCCTCAGGCCGGCAGCATTCGCGAAAATGAACTGGAGCTGATTCGCCAGTCCCTGGACACTCACCAGGGCAACGTCTCGGCCGCCGCCGACGCCTTGGGCATCAGTCGCGCGACCTTGTATCGCAAGCTCAAACAGTTGCGCTCGTGATGCAGCGCTTGATCGTTCGGCTGATCGACAGCCAGAACCCCGAAGCCCTGCAAGCGGCGTTGCGCTGGCTCTATAGCTTCGTGCGGCCCCATCGTCTGGCGATTGCCGGGTTGCTCGGGTTATCGGTCTGCGCCTCGTTGCTGGTGCTGGTCCAGCCTTGGCTGACCAAACTGCTGATCGACGATGGCCTGCTGGCGCGCAACTTTCCGATGCTGGTGCTGATCGCCGGGTTGATGATCGTGGCCGGGCTGCTCGGAACGGGGTTGTCGGGGATCAACCGTTACCTGCACACGCGGCTGTCCGGGCGGATTCTGTTCGCCCTGCGCGACGACCTCTATCGACACCTGCAAACCCTCTCGCCGAGTTTCTACGGACAGCGGCGCATCGGTGACCTGATGTCACGTCTCGATGGTGACGTCGCGGAGATCCAGCGCTTTGCCGTGGACTCCTTGTTCTCAGCGGTGTCGAGCGTGATCGGCCTGGTCTGCGCCGTGGCGATGCTGCTGACCCTGTCATGGAAACTCTCGCTGCTGGCACTGGTGCTGATTCCCCTCGACGTGCTCTGGTTGCGCTGGATGCGGCGCAAGGTCGAGCGTGATGTGCGGCAATTGCGCGAGCGCTCGGCGGACATGTCCTCGTTCATGGTCGAGACCTTGCCAGTGATGAAATTCATCCAGTCTGCCGGCCAGCAACAGCGTGAATCGCGGCGCCTGGAGACGTTGGGCCAAGGCTACATGAGCCAGTTGCTGCGCCTGCAAGTCACCGAGTTTTTCACCCAGGCGGTACCGGGCACACTGACCTCGCTGTCCCGTGCCTGCGCGTTCCTGATCGGTGGATATTGGGTGGTGCAGGGGACCTGGCAACTGGGCGCGCTGATCGCGTTTTCCACCTATCTGGGCATGGCCGTCGGACCGGTGCAGAGCCTGCTGGGGCTCTATGTCGCGGTCCAACGAATGACCGTCAGCCTCGGGCGCGTGATGGAATTGCGCGGCGAAGAACCGACCGTTCTCACGCCGGTCACGCCTCAGCCGATGCCGACCTCCGGCGAATTGCGTTTCGACAACGTGCACTTCAGCCATCCCGGTCGCCCGACCACCCTGCGCGGCATCGAAGCGCGAATTCCTTACGGTTTGAAAGTCGCCCTGAGCGGCGGCTCCGGGGTCGGCAAATCGACCCTGATCGACCTGCTGCAACGGCACCACGATCCGCAGTCCGGCCGGGTGTTGCTGGGAGAGGTCGATCTGCGGGAACTGGACCTGTTCCAGTTGCGTCGGCGGATTGCCGTGGTCAGTCAGGACATCGTGCTGTTTCGCGGCAGCCTCGCCGACAACCTGGCCTACGCGGTGCCGGACGCCAGCCGTGAAGCGATTACCGAAGTCGCACGGCTGGCGCAACTCGACAGCCTGATCGAGTCTTTGCCCGAAGGCCTCGACAGTCCGTTGGGCGAACGCGGTCAGCAGTTGTCCGGCGGGCAGAAACAACGCATCGCCATCGCCCGGGCGCTGTTGCAGGATCCGTTGATTCTGGTGCTGGACGAAGCGACCTCGGCGGTGGATGAAGCCACCGAGCGCGAAGTCATCGAAGCCATCGATCGACTGTTTGCCGGGCGCACGCGGATCCTCATCAGCCACCGTCCTTCAACCTTGGCCGATGCCGATTTGCGCTTCGAATTGCTCGACGGCGTACTCACTTCAAAAACGGTGCTGCATGAAGCCTGAGCTGCGGATTGGCGTGGTGGACAGCGGTCACTCGGCGGCACAGCGGGTGCAGGTGGTCGCCGGGCGGCGCTTCTCGTTGCTGGAGGATGGCCTGGCCGAAAGCGACTTGCGCGACGATCCGCTGGGCCACGGCAGCGCGGTGGTCGAGGCCATCGGTCGACGGGCGCCGTCGGCGGTGTTTTGCGTGGCTCAGGTGTTCGACCAGCGTGGGGTCACCAGCGCGTTGCAGATCGCCACGGCGATTGACTGGCTGGTGGCGCAGGACGTTCGGCTGATCAATTTGAGCCTCGGTCTGCGTCAGGATCGCAGCCTGTTGCGTGAAGCCTGTGCCGCGGCGGTAGCGCGAGGTGTTTTGCTCTGTGCGTCCAGCCCGGCGCAGGGCGAGGGCGTGTTCCCGGCGAATTATCCACAGGTGCTGCGAGTCACCGGCGATGCGCGTTGCGCCGAACAGGAATGGTCGTGGCTCAACAGTGCTCAGGCAGATTTTGCCGCGTGTGTGCATGGCACCTATCCGGGGCAGTCCGGCGCCAGCCTCGGCTGTGCGGCGTTGAGCGGGCACATCGCGGGTTTCCTGGTGGCACATCCCGAGGCGAGCAACGAACACGTCATCGAATGGCTGCGGGAGAATGCCCGCTATCGCGGCCCTGAACGGCGCTTCGGACCATGATTTTGATTCTTGGCGCAGGGCCAGCAGGAGCGGCGGTTGCCTTGGGTTTGCGTCGGCTCGGTTATCCCGTGACGCTGATCAGCGAATGGCGGCGGTTTGCGGCGCTGGAGGGCGTTTCCATTCGGGTGCTGGAGGCCTTGCGTGGTGCGGGGCTTCATCAGGCGCTGGCAGATGCAGCGCTGCCGTCGCAAAGACAGGTGTCATGGAACGGTCAGCAGCATGCGCAGAACATCGAATTTTTACTGGATCGTCCGAGCTTTGATCGAGGCCTGCGCGAGGATCTGCGCCTGGCTGGCGTTGAGCTGATCGAAGGCCGTGTGCTGACGGTGCAGTCATCGGTTTCGGGGCATCGGATCGAGGTCGAAGGGCGCGAGGCGCTGCTGGCGGATTTTCTGGTTGAGGCGCGTGGGCGTCAGGCCCCTGCGCTCGGCAAAGGCCTGCGCGGGCCGAAGACGGTCAGCCTGCTCAATCGCTGGCAAGGCACGCCGGGCAGCACCGCCAGCGCGGTGGAAAGCCTTAAGGACGGCTGGGCCTGGATGGCCCGGCGAGCCGACGGTCAGTGTTACTGGCAATGGACGGTGGACGTGGCCAGTGCTGAATTGCCGGGCAAGGCGAATTTGCTCGAATACTGTCGTCAACGCCGCCAAGGCTCGGTGTTGACGCGGGCGTTTTTCGGTGCCGAGCCTGAGATCGATCTACAGCTGCATGCCCGCAGCAGCACGGCGATTCTTTGCCCGCAGGTGTGTGGCGATAACTGGATTCGGGTAGGCGATGCGGCGATGGCGGTGGATCCGCTGTCGGGCAACGGGATTTTTCAGTCCTTGTCCTCGGCGTTACAGGCGCCGACGGTGATCAACACGTTGTTGCGTAAACCCGAGCGAGCGGCGCTGGCCCAGCGCTTTCATCAGCAACGGGTGGAACAGTTGTTTTTGCGTTTTGCGCGGATCGGGCGGGATTTTTATGCCGATGAGCAGCGTTGGCTGGATCAGCCTTTTTGGCAGGCGCGGCGGCAATGGCCGGATGCTGAAGTGGCGCATGCCGAGGCGGACTTTTCCTCGTTGAGGATTGAGCGCGCGCCGGTGCTGCGCGATGGATTTGTGGATGAGGCCGAGGTGGTGATCACGGCGGATCAGCCGCTGGGGATCTGGCATGTGCAAGGGGTTGAGCTGGCGCCGTTGGTGCGGCGGTTGCGGATCGAACCGGCCGAGCAGGCGTTGGCGGGGTTGACGGTGGAGCAGGGGCGAGTGGTCAGGAGTTGGTTGTTGAGTCAGGGATATCGACCCCTCACCCTAACCCTCTCCCCAAAGGGTAGAGGGGACTGACCGTGGGTTTCTATTGAGGTACTGCGACCTGAAAGTCCGAGTCGAGCTCAGGCTTTGAACAGCATGAAGATCGACTCCCTTTCCCCCTCTCCCCATTGGGGAGAGGGCTGGGGTGAGGGGTGGATCTTGGGTCCGACACCGATCCATCTCCCTCCAAAAAAACCTACAGCTTTATCAACACCGACTTCAACTCGGTGTAATGCTCGATCGCCGCATACCCCATCTCCCGCCCAACCCCCGACATCTTGTACCCACCAAACGGCAACGCCGGGTCCAGGGCGCTGTGGCAGTTGACCCACACCGAACCCGACTTGATCCGCGGAATCATCCGGTGCACCGCCGCCAGATCGTTCGACCAAATGCTAGCCCCAAGCCCATACGGACTGTCATTGGCCATGCGCAACGCATCGGCTTCATCATCGAACGGAATCGCCACCAGCACCGGTCCGAAAATCTCTTCCTGCACCAGCGAATGTTTCTGATCGACATCGACGATCACCGTCGGTTTGACGAAAAAGCCCGGCCCGAACTGCTCACCCCCACAGGCGATCGTCGCGCCACTTTCCCGTCCCTTTTCGATGTAACCGTAAACCCGTTCCTGTTGGCGTGCGGAGATCAGCGGGCCCATGTCGACACTCGGGTCCATGCCGTTACCGAGTTTCATGGCGTTGGCGATGTCGGCGATGTCCGCCACCACATTGTCGAAATGCTTACGCTGCACATACAGCCTGGAGCCTGCGCAGCACACCTGGCCCTGATTGAAGAAAATCGCGCTGGCGGCGCCGGCTGCGGCACTCTTCAGGTCGGCGTCGGCCATGACGATGGTGGGCGATTTGCCGCCCAGTTCCAGGGTCACCCGGGTCATGGAATCCATGGCGATCTTGCCGATCTGCTTGCCCACGGCGGTGGAGCCGGTGAAGGTCAGCTTGTCCACCAGCGGATTGTGGGTCAGGGCGGAACCGGCGGTGATGCCGGTGCCGGTGACCACGTTGAACACGCCTTCGGGGTAACCGGCTTCCAGCACCAATTCGGCAAGTTTCAGCGCGGTCAGCGGGGTTTCGTCGGCGGGTTTGAGCACCACGGTGCAACCGGTGGCCAGGGCCGGACCGAGTTTCCAGCAGGCCAGCAGCAGCGGGAAATTCCAGGCAACGATGGCGCCAACCACGCCCACTGCTTCGCGGCGGATGAAACTGTGGAACTGATCGTTGGGCATCAACGGCAACGACACTTCAACGCTGGAGCCTTCGATCTTGGTCGCCCAACCGGCCATGTAGCGCAGGAAGTCGATGGACAGTTGCACGTCCATCACCTGGGCCACGGCCGCGCTTTTGCCGTTGTTCAGGCATTCCAGTTGCGCGAGTGGTTCGGCGTCGCGTTCCATCAGATCGGCGAGTTTCCACAGCAGGTTCTGCCGCTCTCGAGGTCGGGTGCGGGTCCAGGCCGAATCATCAAAGGCCTGACGCGCAGCGAGCACGGCGCGGTCGACATCCTCAGGCGTAGCCCGTGGCACTACGCACAGCACTTCGCCGGTGGCCGGGTTGTGCAGGGGCATGGTCTGGCCGTCGGCGGCCTCGACCCAGTCGCCGCCGATGAGCATGCGTGGGGCGCGCTGGATGAATGCCGACGTAGCGGGAAGCAGATAAGGGAGCGACATGGCGAGGCCTCTTGTTGTTCGTGAGAACAGGGCTTTCGCAATGGCTGTGCCAAGTGCCCGAAAAGGCAGAACCGCCCTTGATCGGCGGGGTTTTGGGGCACTCAAGGGAATCGCGGGCGCTGTGAGATTGTTGCAAATTGCGACAGCTATGAGACGACGAGCAACCGGGTTGCGACCTTGAGGTACCCATTATTGAGGACTAGAATTTTCAGGATAGGTGGGTGAAGTGACGGACCGTTCATCCGGCAATGCATCTGGCGTGAGGGAGGTAACGATGTTCCTTTCAACCCTGGAAATTCAAAACATCATTGAACACAGCTTTCTGCCGTCCGTGTGCACCTGCACCATGGCGGCGGACCAGTCCCTGACGATTCGGGTCTGCGACTGCATGACCGGCAAAGTGGATATAGTGGCCACCCACGTTCCCCTGTGGACACTGGACAGTCCCCATGCGATCGCGTCGCTGGTGGCGGACATGCAGCACGAGATCGACGTACACAAAAGCGTTCCCCCCACCTATGACATCTGAACCGGCGTCACGCCGCACCGTGGAAGCGGTGCGGCCCGCGCCGATTATTCAGGCTGCAAAATTACGGGATATTTCTTCGAACGTGTTGCCATCCACGGCAGCCAACAGTTTTCTGTCGTCCTTGAGTGTCGCCAGAAAGGTCACTTCGGTTTCCTTGCCAGCCAGCATGAACCCGGCGATTGCGCCGATGGGCCCCAACAGCATGGCCCCGGCCACGCCAAAGCCGATGGCATCCTTGATGTTGTTGATCGAATCCTCGTTGGCCACTTCCACGCACTTGAACGATGAGAGCGGCAGGGTAATGCCGGGCCATGGGTGAAGCGACGTTCTGAGGGTGAAAACGCCGTCTCTGTACTCTCCATCACCCTGCAGAAAGTCCCCCGCCAGGACAGTGATGCTTGCCATTTTTTTATCCCCTGGTGGCAATCGGTGAACAACCATTTCGCGCTTGCAGAGGATCGGCGTCAATCGCCGGCCGATGAGCTGTTCCGGTCAGGCCATCTATGCTTGTCTCAGACTGCAACACGTGTCGCGATATTAGACGCAGGTGATCTCGTTCAGCGATGCCGCAACGTGTTGATTTTCTCGCAACTCCTTGATTAAAAAGCTAATCGGCAAGCTGGCACGCTCCGTGTATTGCTCATCGCAGACGTTTCTCTTGCCTCCGTCAGCGGTGCGCCGCCGACGGCAGAAACCATAAAAACGATAAGCCACAAAAATAAGAAAGCACCGTGCGAGGTTCGACGTTGATGAAGAGAAAACTCCGATCAGGCCTGAGTGCCAGTCTGCTGGCCGTGGCCGCTTGTGTGGCGCTGCATTCGCCTTACAGCCTGGCAGCCCGCGACGCTCAGACCATCCTCAAGGAAACCTGTCAGGGCTGTCATACCCCCGAAGCCGATAATGCCCTGAGCCGCATCAGCCACCAGCGCAAAACCCCTGAAGGCTGGCTGATGAGCATCGCCCGCATGCAAATCATGCACGGTTTGCAGATCAGCGATGACGACCGCCGAACCCTGGTCAAATACCTGGCCGACACCCAAGGCCTGGCCCCAAGCGAAACCGATGGCGTGCGTTATGCGCTGGAACGTCGACTCAATACCGTTGAGAAGTTCGACGACCAGACCAGCCAGATGTGCGGCCGCTGCCACTCCGGTGCGCGGGTCGCGCTGCAACGGCGCCCGGCCCAGGAATGGGAGCGTCTGGTGAACTTCCACCTCGGCCAATGGCCGTCCCTGGAATACCAGGCGCTGTCTCGCGACCGCGACTGGTTCGACCTTGCTCGAAAAGACATGGTGCCGCTGTTGGCCAAGCGTTATCCGCTGGACAACCCGGCCTGGAAAAAATGGCTGAGCACCGCGCCAAAAGCCGAAGCGCTGGTGGGTGACTGGAGCTTCAGCGGCCACTTGCCCGGCAAGGGTGAATTGGCCGGTGTGATGAGCGTCACGGCCGATGGCAGCGACACGTTCAAGGTCAGCGTCAAAGGCCAATACGCCGACGGCAGCCCGTTCAACGGCGACGGCAGCGCGATTCTCTACACCGGCTACGAATGGCGCGGCAACGTGACCATCGACGGCGTGACCATGCGCCAAGTGTTCGCTGCCCAAGGCAACGCGATGCAGGGCCGGATGTTCGAGGCGGAGCACGATGAGCGTGGTCTGGACTTCGTCGCCGCCAAACAGGGCAGCAGCCGTTTGCTGGCGGTGCAGCCAGGTTACCTGAAGGCTGGCGCCGAAACTGAAGTGACCCTTGTCGGCAGCGGTCTCACTGGTAAACCGAACTTCGGCAAAGGCGTGGAAGTGGTCGAAGTGCTGGAGCAAACGCCAGAGCGCCTGCGCGTCAAACTCAAGGCCGCTGCGAATGCCCAACCGGGTCTGCGCAACGTCACCGTCGGCACGCTGAAAGGCCCGACCCTGTCGGTCTACAGCAAAATCGCTGAAGTCAAAGTCGTGCCCGAGTTCTCGGTGGCGCGGATCGGCGAGGGCGGTGGTTCGACGCCGAAAGTTCAGGGCCGTTTTGATGCCGAAGCCTGGGGCAAGGGCGCTGACGGCAAGCCGTATCGCATCGGCGTGTTCCCGGCGCAGTGGTCGGTCGAAGCCTTCGACGACCGCGCCAAGGAAGACGAGGACGTCAAGTTCGCCGGCACCATGCAGGCTGACAGCGGCGTGTTCACACCGGGCGATGCCGGGCCGAACCCGCAGCGCAAAATGTCCACCAACAATGCCGGCAACCTCAAGGTGATCGCCGCGGTCGACGACGCAGGGAAATCCCTGACCGGCGAAGGCCACATGATCGTCACCGTGCAACGCTGGAACAATCCACCCATTCCATGAGTTGGCTGATCTCAAACGATTCAGACACTTTTTCGGAATGACCGCAGGCCCCGTAGAACGGGGTTTGCACAGGAGGTTGCAATGGGCGCTATTTTGAATCTGGTTGAGCGGAATCTGCACGAAGTGCACGTCGATGCCGACCGCATGCTGTTTCACATCCCCAGCAGTTCGCTGTTCGCCAGCGATGAGCTGACGGGAACCATCATCGACACCTTGCGCGGTCCCGGCTGTTCATCCGATGACTTGATCCAGCGTTTGGCGTCACGCTTCAACGGCGAAGAAATCACCGAGACCCTGCGTGAGCTGATGGCCCTGGAACTGGTCAGCGACGGCTCGCCGCTGACCCCGGACATCGGCACCAAACGGGTCGAGCGCACGGCGATCAACACTGTGGTGCTCAACGTCAACACCGGCTGCAATCTGAGCTGCACCTACTGCTACAAGGAAGACCTGGACAAGCCGTCGGCCGGCAAGAAAATGGACGTCGAAACGGCGGTTGCCTCGGTGGAAATGTTGCTGCGCGAGTCCCCTGACGAAGAGCGTTTCACCGTGGTGTTTTTCGGCGGTGAGCCGCTGAGCAATCGCAAGCTCATCGAGTACATGGTCGACTATTGCGAGAAGCGTTTCCGCGAAGCCGGCAAGTTCGTCGAGTTCGTCATGACCACCAACGCCACGCTGCTCACCGAAGAAACCGTGGACTACCTCAACGCCCACCGTTTCGGCCTGTCAGTCAGTATCGACGGACCGAAAACCGTGCACGACCGCAACCGCATCACCGTGGGCGGGCAGGGTACTTACGACGTGGTGCGGCGCAAGGCCGAGATGCTGCTGTCGCGCTACAACAGTCGTCCGGTCGGCGCCCGCGTAACCCTGACCACCGGCGTCACCGACGTCGAAACCATCTGGGATCACCTGTTCAACGAACTGGGTTTTGCCGAAGTCGGGTTTGCCCCGGTGACCTCTGGCGACATCAGCACCTTCAACCTGTCCAGCGACGAGCTGATCGAAGTCTTCGCCAACATGAAGAAGCTCGGTCGACGCTATCTGGAAGCGGCGCTGGAGCACCGCAATATCGGTTTCTCCAACCTGCACCAGTTGATCACCGACATCCACGAAGGCCACAAAAAAGCCCTGCCCTGCGGCGCGGGCCTGAAGATGCTGGCAGTGGATCACAAGGGTGAGCTGAACCTGTGCCACCGGTTTACCGGTTCGAGTCTGCCGACGTTCGGCAACGTCCACAGCGGTGTGAAGCAGGTGGAGTTGAACGACTTTCTGTCCCAGCGACTGGACCGCACCAACACCGGTTGCGAGGACTGCCAGATCCGCAATCTCTGCTCCGGCGGCTGCTACCACGAGAGCTACGCCCGCTACGGCGACCCGACCCACCCGACCTATCACTACTGCGAACTGATGCGTGACTGGGTCGACTTCGGCATCGAGGTCTACACCCGGATCATGGCCCACAACCCTGCGTTTATCAGCAGCTACATCACTCCGCGCAAGGCTCACTGATATGAAACATCTCAAGGCAATCAATAATAAAGCGCTGAAACTGAATGAGGCCGCGGCCGAAAACCGTATTGAAGAGGTGGTGGCGATGAGCTCCGTCGCCGGCTGCGCCTCGACCACCGACCCGGGTTGGGAAATCGATGCATTTGGCGGTGTGTCGTCGCTGTGCCAGCCGATGGAAGCGGACCTTTACGGCTGCTCCGACCCTTGCTGGTGGCCGGCCCAGGTGCCCGACATGATGAGCACCTACCCGGACTGGAACAAGGATGCCCAGGCGTCCAACGACAACTGGCGCAACCTTGGCACTGTCTTCCCTAAAGACAAGTGATCGGACAGAGAAGAAGGATTCCAGCATGCCTAGCATCAAAGCCTGCGGCCTGGCCGCATTCGCCGTCCTGAGCGTCTGTTCGCTCACTGTTCTGGCCGATGAAAACACCACTCTCGAAACTGGTCACGAGTACATGGTGACCACCAATTACCCGAACAACCTGCACGTCATCGACCTGGCCACCGACACCCTGTTCAAGACCTGCAAAATGCCGGATGCCTTCGGTCCCGGCACCGTTCAGTTGTCGCCGGACCGCAAGACCGCTTACGTGCTGAACAATCACTACGCGGATGTCTACGGCGTTGAACTCGACAGCTGCAAGCAGGTGTTCCACGCCAGCATCACCCAGAAACCGGGGGAGAAAGCGAAGTCGATGTTCGCCTTCACCCTCAGCCACGACGGCAAGGAACTGTTCACCATTGCCAACCCGACGTTGATGCTCAACGACCGCTACGAAGTGCAGCAACCGCGGCTCGATGTGTACGCCACCGACGCCGGCCTGAACGCCAAACCCGTGCGCAGTTTCCCGGCACCACGGCAGTTGACCATCATGCAGAGCGGTGACGACGGCACGCTGTACGTGGCCGGGGCGGATGTCTACAAGGTCGATGTGAAGACCGGCAAGTTCGACGTGCTGATCCCCAGCCGCCACTGGAAACGCCCGAACTACAGCGCGCCGGACGTGCTTTACGTGTGGAACCAGCAGACTTATCGCCATGACTTCTCGCTGTTCTACACCGCGGCGAAATTCAAGGACAAGAAGCAGGATCCGTTGACCGCCGAGTACGTCTACGGGCTGTTCAGCATCGACCTGAAAACCGGCAAGACCGAAACCACCGACTTCGGTCCTCTGACGGAAATCTACTTCAGCGGCATGCGCTCGCCGAAGGACCCGAACTTGATGTTTGGCGTGCTGAACCGTTTGGCGAAGTACGACATCAAGGAAAAGAAAATGCTCCAGGCGGCGACGCTGGATCATTCCTACTACTGCATTTCGTTCAGTAAGGACGGCAGCAAGATCTACCTGTCCGGGACGTTTAATGATGTGGCCATCTTTGATCCCGAGAGCATGAAGCAGATCGGCAGCATCAAGTTGCCGGGTGGGGATATGGCGATCACGACGGCGCAGGTATTTGTTCGGTAAATGCGGCGTCTGAACTGACGCCATCGCGAGCAAGCTCGCTCCCACAGTGGATCTCAACGTGATCACTATTGTGTGAACATCATTGAACCCTGTGGGAGCGAGCCTGCTCGCGAAGAGGCCCTCGAAGACACAGAATCATCAAGCCCCAGGCACCGGACAACTCAAATCCCCCTCCTGACACTTCAAGTAATTCTTGAAAGTCTCAACCCGCGCCTTGGTCAATTCAGTCACGCAGTTGCTGTAGATCAGCGGATACACACTCCCGCCTTCTACCCCGGCGCTCGAGAACTTGCACTCGGCATCCCGAAACGCAATCCACGAACGCTGCGCCCCGATCAGCAGCTTTTTGCTTTCGGGGGTGCTCTTCAAACGCTCGTTGATCTGCTGGTAAAGCGCATTCAACTCCTTGTCCGCCGCCTTGTGCTGCTGCGCCGCGCACTGATTCATCGTGGCCTGATCGGCGGCGTTGTCGCAGTCCACCGCATAAGCGCCGGTAGTGAACAGCAGAGGCGTCAACGCCAGAAGAAAGCGTGGGTGCATGGGGATTCTCGCTGTGACAGGAAAGTTGGGGGGCAGTTTAGTGCCGTATTCGACCCTTTATGTTTGCCATTCAGGGCATTTTTTTATCGAATCATAGCCAAGCCACGGCACATCATGCGATGTCCAGATATGCGCCTGAGGCGTCATTTTCGGGTCATCATCCAGTGTCGCCACACGAACGATAACCTGGGGTTGGGCCAAGCGTTCAGCCATCAAGTGTGAACCGCAGACCGAACAGAAATGCCGAAGCTTGCCCGGTGACGATTCGTAGCTGCTCAGGCGGTCCTGGCCTTTGGTCCAGCGAAAATGTTCGCGCATGACCCCCGCTGTCGAGGCGAATGCCGCCGCGTGTGCCTTGCGACAGGTTTGGCAGTGGCAATGACTGATGGGCATGTCGAGGCTATTGACTTGGTACTCGATGGCTTTACACAAACAGCTGCCATGCAGGCTATTCATCGCTTGCTCCTGATTGTGTTTGGGTGCCGCTGGCCAGGCCCAGCAGGGCTCCGCGATAACACTCCGTAAGTGAAAGCTGCATGAATCGTCCTTGTCTGAGTCAATTTCGTTTTTAACGTTAGCAGTTTCGGTCTGCTCGTTTTGTTTTCAAACCAGCAGTTACACTTGGAAGTGCAGCTGAATATTTCGTCAGGGTTGATTGAGATACCCGATTGATACAACTTTAGGGTTGGTCTTGTGGTCTTACAGGCCTACTGTTCAGTACAGGAGGTGACTTATGAATCCAGCATCAGATCGCATCGAAAGGAAGATCCTGCTTAAAACGCCGCGCTCGCAGGTCTGGCGTGTGCTGGCCAATGCCGAAGCCTTCGGACAGTGGTTTGGCGTGGCGCTGGAGGGCAAGCGTTTTGTCGCCGGTGAGTGGACCCAGGGGCAGATTACGTACCCGGGTTATGAGCACTTGCTGTGGAACGTACTGGTGGAGCGGGTCGAGCCGGAACGGGTGTTTTCGTTTCGCTGGCACCCGTATGCCGTGGAGCCTGAGCTCGATTACTCCCAGGAACCCACCACGCTGGTGAAGTTCGAGCTCGAAGACATGGATGAAGGCACGTTACTCAAGGTCACCGAGTCCGGTTTCGATCACATCCCTCAGACGCGCCGACTCAAGGCGTTCCGCATGGACAGCCGCGGTTGGGATGAGCAGATGAACAACATCGAAGAGTTTCTCAAAGTCAGTGCCAAGGCGCGCGAGCGTCAGGAAGAGTGATGGCTGAATGTTCGAACCTTGGCTGAAACGCTGGGCGCTGGTGCCGGACGGTGATCCGATCATCACACCCGGCAGTCGTTTGTTGCCGGTGCGCATGGGGGATGTGCCGGCGATGTTGAAGATTGCTGTCGATGCCGAAGAAAAGTTCGGCAATCTGTTGATGACCTGGTGGGGCGGCGAGGGCGCTGCCCACGTCTATGCCCATGACGGAGACGGGTTGTTGATCGAGCGTGCCATGGGCCAGCGATCGCTGATGCACATGGCGCTCACCGGTCAGGACGACGAAGCCAGCCAGATACTGTGTGCGACGTTGGCGCGGCTGCACGCGCCGCGGCCATCGTCACCACCGCCCCTGGTTCCATTGGCGCCATGGTTCAAGTCGCTTCGTTTGGCGGCTGAACAGTTTGGCGGCCCTTATTCCCTCAGTCTCGCCGCTGCCGAAGCCTTGTTGGCCAAACCGCAGGACGTCGTGGTGCTGCACGGCGACATGCATCACGACAATGTCCTGGACTTCGGCCCGCGGGGCTGGCTGGCCATCGATCCCAAGCGGGTGATCGGTGAGCGCGGATTCGATTACGCCAACCTGATCTGTAATCCCGACTTGCCGACGGCGACGGATCCGCAGCGTTTCCACAGGCAGATAGCGGTGGTGGCTGACGCCGCCGGCCTCGAGCGTCGACGGTTACTGCAATGGGTATTGGCGTTTGCCGGATTGTCGGCAGCCTGGTTTCTCGAGGATGACGATACCCTGGCGGCAGATGGTCAGCTACAGGCCGCTAAACTCGCGGCTTCAATGCTCGATACCTGAGCCGTCTAAGGGGTTTCGGAAGGGCGGCTATAGCGAATGTCCTACACGCGATGGTAGCTATGTCGTCTATTGCACATTGGATCCGAAGCGTAATCTAGCTTCATCAACCGAAGCACAGGAAGTGCTCGGGATCACGGATGATCGACCATAAGCAAGGAATCGCTGCCGACAGGGAGTCGTAATGGTCTTGGGAAAAACCCGCTTCGGCGGGTTTTTTTTCGCCTGTCGAAAAGGCTTCGGCAGTTGCTACAAGAGAGGCTTCATGGCTGGAATGGTCAATGGCTTACGCCAGAGCGCTGGTATGTCCTCTGTTTACGCTTCACCGATGTGTTTAATCTGGATCCATCAACTGAGTCGCAGGAAGCGCTCAGGATCACGGATGATCGACCATTGGCCAGGATGGCTGCCGACAGGATGTCGAAATGGTCTTGAGAAACCCGCTTACGCGGGTTTTTTTATGGGCGATGGAAAATCCTCGGCGCGCCATTTTGGCCGGGGGAAACGGCAGCCAGGCACTGGCTGCCGATCAGGATGGATCAGCGTGCTGACAATTGATCCAGTTTCGCCGCTACACGTTCAGTGATTTCCGAGCGCAGTTTCAATGACCCGGCAGCACGTTTGCGGGCCTCCTCCAGCACACTGACCGGCGCCGTCTCAGGACTGCCCGACGCAAACGGCGGCGCCGGGGCGTATTCGAGCTGTAACTGCACCAACTCTGCCGTGTCCTTATCGAACAACTCCGCGGCCAGGGTCAGGGCAAAATCGATGCCCGCCGTGATCCCGCCACCGGTTAGAAGATTGCCGTCGCGCACCACCCGATCCTTAACCGGGATCGCCCCCAAGGGTGCGAGTAATTCGTGATAAGCCCAGTGAGTGGTGGCGCGTTTACCCTTCAGCAGACCCGCCGCACCGAGCACCAGCGCGCCGGTACACACCGACGTGACGTAACGCGCGTTGGCGGCTTGCGTCTTGATGAAGGCCAGCGTCTGTTCATCCTCCATCAACGGCCCGACGCCACTGCCGCCGGGAATGCAGATCACATCCAGCTTCGGGCAGTCGTCGAACGTGGTGGTCGGTTTCAGCACCAGGCCCGTGCTCGCGGTAACGGGCATCAGGTCCTTCCAGATCAAATGCACCTTCACGTCCGGCAGCGAGGCCAGTACGTCGAAAGGGCCGGTGAGGTCCAGTTGCTGAACCTGTGGAAACAACAGAAAACCGATCTGCAACGTCATGGCATTTTTCTCATGAAGTGGGTAGACGGCTTCACTTTAGGCTCGTAGGATTTGGCGTATACGCCAATAACCCCACGAATTACGCCAATCATGCCGAAAACCATTCACGTGCTCGCCTTTGCCAATGTGCAACTGCTCGACGTCACTGGGCCGTTGCAGGTGTTCGCCTCGGCCAATGACATTGCTCGCCAGAAAGGCTTGCCGCCGCCTTACGCGCCGACGGTGATTGCCCGCGGCGGCGGGGCGGTAATGTCGTCGGCGGGGTTGGCGCTGGTGGCCGAACCGTTGCCCGAGGACGGCAGTGACACATTGATCATTGCCGGTGGCTGGGGCGTTTACGACGCGGCGGAAGACCAACCACTGGTGGCGTGGGTACGTGAACATGCGACGGGATGTCGGCGGGTATCGTCGGTGTGCACCGGGGCATTTTTGCTGGCGGCCAGCGGCTGGCTCGATGGCCGGCGGGTGGTCACTCACTGGACCCGTTGCGAGCAGTTGGCGCAGCAGCATCCGCAGCTGCAGGTTGAGCCCAATCCGATTTTCATCAATGACGGTCCGGTCTGGACCTCGGCCGGGGTCACCGCCGGTATCGATCTGGCGCTGGCCATGGTCGAAGAAGACCTTGGCCGCACGATGGCCCTGGAAGTCGCCCGGCAACTGGTGGTGTTCCTGAAACGACCCGGCGGCCAGTCGCAGTTCAGCGTAACCCTCTCTTTGCAAAAGGAAGGCAACCGTTTCGACGAACTTCACGCCTGGATCAGCGAAAACCTCACCAAGGATTTGGGCATCCCGACCCTGGCCTTGCAGGCCGGCATGAGCGAACGCAGCTTCGTCCGCCACTACCGCGCCGACACCGGCCAGACACCCGCGCGGGCCATCGAACTGATTCGGGTCGAGACTGCCCGACGTTTGCTCAGCGATACCGGCGTGCCGATCAAACGGGTGGCGGTGCAATGCGGATTTGGTAGCGAAGAGACGCTTCGACGCAGTTTTCTGCGGGCCATGGGCGTGACCCCGCAAGCCTATCGCGAGCGTTTCAGCGTCAGCCCTCCAGCAGATCCAGTAATGCTCTGAGCGTTGCCTCGGGCGCTTCCTCGGGAATGTTGTGCCCGACGCCCGCCAGCACTTGCCGCTCATAACGCCCGGTGAAATGGGCGATGTCTTCGTCTATCTCCGGTGCCGGTCCGACGCCATCGTCAGCACCGCACAGGGAAATCGTCGGTACGCTGATTGGCGGCTGTCGGGTCAGCGCTTCTTCGATCCACTCCAGCGCCGGGTCGCCGGGCGTGTACATGAACCGGTGGCGGTAGGAGTGAATCACCACCTCGACGAAATCCGGATTATCGAAGGCCGGTGCGCTTGACGGATACAACTCAGGGCCTTTGGCCCAGGTCGGTGACCACAACGTCCAGAGCAATTCGCACAAAGCCCGGCGATTTTTCGTCAGGCCTTCAACCCCGCGTGGCGTGTGGAAGTAGTACTGATACCAGAGGCGGTGCTCGGTTTCCGGGTCCAACGGTTCGGTGGAGAGGGGAATGTTTTGAAGGTTGTAACCATCGCCGGTCACCAGGCAACGAACCCGCTCCGGCCATAGCGCCGCCACGATGCACGCCGCCCGACCGCCCCAGTCGTAACCGCACAAGGCGGCTTGTTGAATGGCCAACGCGTCCATCAGATCCAGCAAATCCTGAGCGAGGGCGGCTTGTTGGCCGGAGCGCAGGGTGTCGGGGTGGTTGAATCGGGTTGGGCCGTAACCGCGCAGGTACGGGACGATGACGCGGTAGCCCTTGGTGGCGAGGACTGGGGCGATTTCGTCGTAAGCGCGGGGGGAATAGGGGAAGCCGTGGAGGAGGATGATCGGGTCGCCGGTGGTGGGGCCGTGTTCTTCGTAGGCGAGCGACAACCCTGGCGTTTGGGTGAAGTGGATCAGCGCTTCATTGTTCATTCGACACTCCAGAAAGGGTTGTTTTTCGCCTGTTTCCTAGGCTTCCACTTCCGCTACCTGATTGAAGTACTTCGACCGATCCGGCGTAAACGTCACCACCATTTTGGTCCGCGAACAGGTCAACGCCCGTTCTTCACTCAAATCGATATCCAGATCCTCCCCGCGCAAACCCTGCCATTGGGCGAGGTATTTGAGGGATCCATACTTTTCAAGTTTCTTCAGACTGCGACTCACCCCACCTTTCCAGCCCAGCACCGGGAGTTCGCCGGCAAGGCAGCGTTGGGCGAGTTCGGGGAAACGGGCGGCGCGTTGGCGGCCGATCTCCCAGCATTTGATCAGGCCTTTGTCCTGGCCTTCCCACAATTCGTCGCGGTTCAGACCTGACCGGAGTGGGGCGTCGATGCTGCGGTGGATGCGCTGGGTCATTCTGGTTCCTTGAATTCGGGTTTTGTTGGACAGCTCCGCTGTACCCGTTGGTGGTCGATGGTAGGTGGGGATGTAACGGCTGGCAACAAACGTTTTCAGGCTATAGAAATGAGGTGCTTCGTGCGATTGAACAGGTCTGTTTAGCGGTTGTAGGAGATTGGCCTATACCGGCTACCGTTTCTTTTGCCGGTATTCAGTCTGCCTTGTGTTGTGGCTGATGGCCCCATCGCGAGCAGGCTCGCTCCCACATTTAATCTCGGTCGAACACAAATTTCGTGGCCACTAAAGATCAAATGTGGGAGCGAGCCTGCTCGCGAAAGGGGCAACACGGTCTCAAGGCTGCCAGAAAGTCTTTTCCCCACTCAGTTTCCGATCCAGAAAACTGGCCGCACTGATCAGTGCCAAATGCGTCAGCGCTTGCGGCGTATTGCCCAGATGCCGGGCATGGCTGTCGAACTCTTCGGCGTACAACCCCAACGGGTTGGCGTACCTCAGCAATTGTTCGAACTCTAGATGCGCCTTTTCCACCCGTCCGGCGCGGGCCAGGCATTCGACGTACCAGAATGAGCACGCGGCGAAGGCGCCTTCGGTGCCGTCGAGGCCGTCGATCCGGGTGTCGTCATTGCGATAGCGGTAAACCATGCCATCGCGCACCAGATTCTTTTCGATGGCGTCGAGGGTCGCGAGCCAGCGCGGGTCTTTAGCGCTGACGAAGCGCACCAGCGGCATCAGCAGCATCGAGCCATCAAGCGCGGTGCCGCCGATGTGCTGGACGAAATGCCCGCGTTCTTCGTTCCAGAAGTTTTCCCAGATGTCGGCGTGGATCGCCTGTCGGGTCTGGTCCCAGCGGGCGAACGGGGCGGGCAGTGAGCGTTTTGAGGCGAGGCGAATGGCTCGGTCCAGTGCGACCCAGCACATCAGTCGCGAGTGCAGGAAGTGATGCTGCTCACCGCGCATTTCCCAGATGCCGACGTCCTTTTGCTCCCAGGTTTCGCAGACCTGATCGACCACTTCCACAACGTGTTTCCAGCCTTCATGGGAGATGGCGTCGCCGTATTTGTTGACCAGGTACACCGCGTCCATCAACTCGCCGAAGATGTCGAGCTGGACCTGGTCGTAAGCCTGATTGCCGATCCGTACCGGTGTTGCACCGCCATGACCGGTCAGGTGCGAGAGGTCGGTTTCCGGCAGTTCCTGGCAACCGTCGATGGCGTAGAGGATGTTGAGTTTCTTGGACTTGCCGTGGCAATCGCTGACTCTTCCGCGTAGCCAGCGCATGTAATCATTGGCTTCCTGAACGAAGCCCAGGCGCATGAACGCGTAGACGGTGAACGAGGCGTCGCGGATCCACGTGTAGCGATAATCCCAGTTGCGCTCGCCGCCCGGCGTTTCCGGCAGGCCGAAGGTCGCGGCGGCGAGGATTGCGCCATGCTTGCGCGAGGTCAGCAGCTTCAACGCCAGGGCCGAGCGATTGACCATTTCCCGCCAGCGACCGCGATAGTTGGACTGGCCGATCCAGTCACGCCAGAACTTCAAGGTGCGCTCCAGGCATATCGCGGCGACGCCTTCCTTGAACCGCGGATCGTCGATTCCGCCCAGCATGAATTCGGCGCTCTGGTCCTGTTTGAGGGTGAATTCGGCGACTGCCGCATGGCCGTCTATACGCAAAACCTGATCCGAAGACAGGCGCAGGGACGGCTGATCGGTGGCCTCGAAGGTCACGTCTTCTTCATCCATGCGTGCGCGGGTCTTGGCGCGAGCGTAGTCATGGCGCACGGCGCAGCGCATGTGAAACGTTGCCTGGCCGCTGACCACACGAACCCGGCGCATCAGCACCGGCGTGGCATCTTCGCTGTCGCCAATGGGCAGCAGATCGGTGACTTCGACGACCGCGCGGTCACTGAGCCAACGGGTTTGCAGCACATTGGTGTCGGGCAGGTAAATCTGCTCGCGGCGAGCGTCGGGTAAATCCGGGGACAGTTGGAAAATCCCGGCGTCGGGTGTGTCCAGCAGCGAGCAGAAGATCGACGGGCTGTCGAATTCCGGCCAGCAGAAAAAGTCCACGCTGCCCTTGTCGTTGACCAGTGCTGCGCTGCGCATGTCGCCGATGATGCCATGGGCATCGATAGCGCTTTGTCGTTCGGGATGATGATCAGCCATTGCCGCGAAACTCCGGATAAAGGCTCATGCCGCCGTCGATGAACAGGGTGGTGCCGACGATGTAGTCGGAGGCATCGGAGGCGAGGAAGACCACCGCGTTGGCGATGTCCTCGACCTCGCCGACCCGGCCGTAAGGAATGAGTTTGAGCAGCTCCTGCTCGTGATCGCCGTGGGTGGCGGCGCGATTGATCGCCGTGCGAATGGCGCCCGGCGCGATGCCGTTGATGCGGATGCGCTGGAGGCTGACTTCCTGGGCCAGGGTTTGCATCAACATGTCCACGCCACCCTTGGATGCGGCGTAATTGACGTGGCCGGCCCACGGAATGCGCTGGTGCACCGAACTCATGTGAATGATCTTGCCGGCCGCCCGGGACACACCTTCACGAACACCTTGCCGGTTGAAAATACGCAGGGCGGCGCGGGCGCAGAGGAACTGGCCGGTAAGGTTGACGCCGATCACTTGGTTCCAATCGTCGAGGCTCATGTCCACGGCCGGTGCGTCTTTCTGCATGCCGGAGTTGGCGACCAGAATGTCCAGGAAACCGAAGGCTTCGAGGGTTTGTGCAAATAACCGTTCGACGTCTGCTTCTTTGGAGACATCGGCACCGATGGCGATGGCGCGACCGCCTTCGGCATTGATCTTGCGGGCGAGCTCCTCGGCGGGGGCGGCCTGGGAATTGTAGTTGATCACCACCGCGGCCCCGGCGGCGGCCAGGGCCTTGGCGGCTCCTGCGCCGATGCCGGAGCTGGCACCGGTGATGAGGGCGACTTGTTGGTCGAGGGAAATTTGCATAAACGTCAGCGCCTTGAGCTGAGGGCTTATTTAGCTGACTGGTTTGGGTGGGGGAGAGTTCATTTGGTGACTGCGCTGGCGCCATCGCGAGCAGGCTCGCTCCCACATTTGATCTCTAGTGCCCACAAATAGTGTGTTCACAGTAGATCCACTGTGGGAGCGAGCCTGCTCGCGAAGGGGCCTTCACATTCAACCAACAATTAGCCGCTTTCCCCTCTGTCAGCGTTTATGGCAACTTGCAGGCCCTTGTTGAGACCGGCACCCATGGCAAACCCTTACCGCGAGCTGTTCAAAGCCCCAGGCAGCAGCGCTTTTGTGCTGGCCGGCATGATCGCGCGCATGCCGATTTCCATGACTGGCATCGGCCTGATCACCATGCTCTCGCAGTTGCAGGGCGGTTATGGATTGGCCGGTGCGGTGGCGGCGACGTTTGCCTTGGCCACGGCATTTTGTGCGCCGCTGGTCTCGCGGCTGGTGGACCGTTTCGGGCAGCGTCGGATCTTGCCTGTGTCGGCGTTGATCGGTGGCGGGGCGTTGTTGCTGGTGTTGCTTTGCACTCGCTTGCAGGCGCCGCAGTGGACGTTGTTTGTGTTCGCCGCGCTGGCCGGTTGCATGCCGAGCATGTCGGCGATGGTGCGGGCGCGCTGGACCGAGGTGTATCGCGGCCAGCCAGCGCTGCAAACCGCTTATGCGCTGGAGTCGGTGCTGGACGAGGTCTGCTTTATCGTCGGACCACCGCTGTCGGTGGGGTTGTGCGTGGTGGTGTTCCCCGAGGCCGGGCCGTTGGCGGCGTTGCTGATGCTGGCGATCGGGGTGACGGCGTTTGTGCTGCAACGTGACACCGAGCCGGCGATTCATCCCCATGAAGAGCATCATCAAGGCTCGATCATTCGCTCCGGCGAAATTCAGTTGCTGATGCTGTTGATGGTCGCCATGGGCACCATCGTCGGTGTGGTGGATGTGGTCAGCGTGGCGTTCGCCCAGCAGCAGGGCCAGCCGGCGGCGGCGAGCATTGTGTTGTCGGTGTATGCCATCGGCTCGTGCCTGGCGGGACTGGCGTTCGGGGCGTTGCGCTCGAAACTGCCACTGCCGCGACTGTTTCTTTACGGTGGAGTGGCGACGGCGGTGACCACGTTGCCGTTGCTGCTGGCGACGAACATTCTCGGGCTGTCGCTGGCGGTGTTCGTCGCCGGGTTGTTCTTTGCGCCGACGCTGATTGTGGCGATGGCGTTGGTAGAGCGCATCGTGCCGCCGGCCAAACTCACTGAAGGCCTGACCTGGCTGGTGACCGGGTTGAGCATTGGTGTGGCGATCGGCGCGGCCAGTTCCGGCTGGCTGGTGGATGCGTTCGGCGCGCGCAGCGGATTTTGGGTGGCGATTGCGGCTGGCGCCGTGGTGCTCGGTTCGGCGATCCAAAGCTATCGTCACTTGAAATAAAGAACAAATGTGGGAGCGGGCTTGCTCGCGAATGCGGTTCATCATTCAACATTGATGTTGGCTGAACCACCGCTTTCGCGAGCAAGCCCGCTCCCACATTTAGATCTCCGACTAATTCAAGCCGCGCCTCATCCGTTCTTCTATACAGACAACTTTCGAGGTAAGCCCGGTGACCCAGCTGACATTGCTCTGCCTGCCCTATTCGGGCGCGAGTGCCATGGTCTACAGCCGCTGGCGGCGCAAACTGCCGGAGTGGCTCAAGCTGCAGCCGGTGGAGTTGCCGGGCCGAGGCGCCCGGTTTGGCGAACCCTTGCACACCGACATGCGACGCCTGGCGCTGCAGCTTGCGCAGGAACAAAAAGCCACGCTCAAGACGCCGTACGCGCTGTTCGGCCATAGTCTTGGGGCGTTGCTGGCCTGTGAGATGGCCCATGCGTTTCGCTCGCTGGGCTGCCCGGAACCGGTGGCGCTGTTCGCTTCGGGCACCGCCGCACCGACCCTGCGTGCCGAGTATGACCGGGGTTTCGCCGAGCCCAAAACCGATGCCGAATTGATCGAGCAATTGCGCACCCTCAACGGCACCAGTGAAGAGGTGCTGGCCAACGAAGAGCTGATGAGCCTGACGCTGCCGGTGCTGCGCGCGGACTTTCTGTTGTGCGGACGTTTCGAACCGCAACAGCGCCCGTTGCTCAAGTGCCCGATCCATGTGCTCGGCGGCAAGGCTGACCGCGCCACTACTGAGCAGTTGATCGGCTGGAGCAAGGAAACTCACGGCAGTTTCTCGGTGGACATGCTCGCTGGCGGACACTTCTTTATCCATGAGCACGAAGCCAAGGTATTGCGGGTGATCAAGGATCAGCTGGAAGTTCATCATCGGCGGCATGCCATGGCAGTCAGCGCCTGACGCAATACCTGTGGGAGCGAGCTTGCTCGCGATAGCGGCGGCACATTCAATATGGATGTGGCTGACAGACCGCTATCGCGAGCAAGCTCGCTCCCACAATGATTTTTGACACCCTGACACTCCGCGTTCTACCTCCTTTCTGATACTTGTTCTCATTCGCTAATTTTTCCGGTCTGCATTCGTTTTATAGGGACGACGTGCCTTTGTGCTTCCCGCCACTGATCCGGATGCTAAGAAATGAATGCTGAAGACTCCTTGAAACTTGCTCGCCGGTTTATCGGGTTGCCCCTGGAAAAGCGCCAGATGTTCCTCGCGGCTTTGCAAAAGGAAGGCGTTGATTTCGCCCGGTTCCCGATTCCTGCCGGTGTCGAAGCCGAAGATCGCCAGTCGTTGTCGTACGCCCAGCAGCGCATGTGGTTTCTCTGGCAACTGGACCCGCAAAGCGGCGCGTACAACCTGCCGGGCGCGGTGCGTCTGACCGGGCAGTTGAACCTGCCCGCGCTGGAGCAAGCGTTCGCCAGCCTCGTTGAACGTCACGAAACCCTGCGCACCGTGTTCCAGCGCCAGGCCGATGACACTTTGCTGCAAGTGCCGGCCAGCACGCCGTTGGTTATCGATCAGGTGGATTTCAGCGCATTACCGGCCACGGAGCGCGAAAAGTCCGTTGCCCAAGCGGCCGAGCAGCAATCCGTGCTGCCGTTTGATCTGGCAACCGGCCCATTGCTGCGCGTCACCTTGCTCAAACTCGCCGAGCAGGAACACGTCCTGCTGCTGACCCTGCACCACATCGTTTCCGACGGCTGGTCGATGAACGTGCTGATCGACGAATTCATCCGCTGCTACGACGCTTTTGAGGCAGGCGCACAACCGCAACTCGTGCCATTGCCGATCCAGTACAGCGACTATGCGTTGTGGCAACGCCGCTGGCTGGAGGCCGGCGAGCAGGCGCGTCAACTCGACTACTGGCAGGCGCAACTGGGCGACGAGCACCCGGTGCTGGAACTGCCCACCGATCATCCGCGCCCGGCGATGCCGAGCTATCGCGGCACCCGTTACGAGTTCGCTGTCGACGGTCAGTTGGCCGAGCAACTGCGGGCCACGGCGCAGAAACACAACATCACCCTGTTCATGCTGTTGCTCGGTGCCTTCAACGCGCTGCTGCATCGCTACACCGGGCAGACCGATATCCGCGTAGGCGTGCCGATCGCCAACCGCAACCGCGCAGAAATCGAAGGCCTGATCGGCTTCTTCGTCAACACCCAGGTGCTGCGCACCCAGTTCGACGGCCAGACCCGCGTCGATGATTTGCTGCGCGCCATCAAGGAAACTGCCCTTGGTGCCCAGGCTCATCAGGACATGCCGTTCGAGCGTTTGGTCGAAGCGCTGAAACTGGAGCGCAGCCTCAGCCACACGCCGCTGTTTCAGGTGATGTACAACCACCAGCCGAAGGTCGCGGACATTTCCACGGTCAGTACCGCGTCCGGTCTGGCGCTGGGCGTGGTCGAGTGGGAAGGGCGCACCACCCAGTTCGATCTGACTCTCGACACCTATGAAAAGGGCGGAAAGCTGCACGCCGCGCTGACGTATGCCAACGATCTGTTCGACGGGGCGACCATCGCGCGCATGGCCCAGCACTGGACGCATTTGTTGCAGGGCATGGTCAACGATTCGCAGCAGCGCATCAGTGATTTGCCATTGCTGGAGAGCGCCGAATACCAGCGCATCGTGCATGACTGGAACAGTGCTGACGAAAGCTTCGCCCAGGACCTGTGCATTCATGAGCTGATCAGCCAGCAAGTCGCCGCGAACCCGACGGCATTGGCGGTGACCTTTGCCACGAAGCAGCTGACTTACACCGAGCTCGACAATCAGGCCAATCGGCTGGCTAACAAGCTGATCGAGCTGGGTGTTGGTCCGGAAATCCGCGTTGGCGTGGCGATGCAACGTTCCGACAACCTGTTGGTCGCGTTGCTCGCGGTACTCAAGGCCGGTGGCGCTTATGTGCCGCTGGACCCGGATTACCCGGCCGAACGCGTTGCCTACATGCTCGAAGATAGCCGCGCTCTGGTGCTGCTGACCGAGCAAGCTGTCGCCGCAACATTGACCGTCAACGCCGACACCCAAGTGTTGCTGATGGACGATAGGGCGTGGGCCGCTTACCCAAGTAGCGCGCCGGTGACCCGAGTCACGCCGGACAACCTTGCCTACGTGATCTACACCTCCGGCTCCACCGGCAAGCCCAAAGGCGTGGCCATCGCCCACCGCAACGTGCTCGCGCTGATCGACTGGTCGAAATCGGTCTACAGCCGCGAAGACATTCAAGGGGTGCTGGCCTCGACGTCGGTGTGCTTCGACCTGTCGGTGTGGGAACTGTTTGTCACCCTGGCAAACGGCGGCTCGGTGATCATCGCCCGCAATGCCCTGGAATTACCGCAGCTGCCGGCCCGGGATCAGGTGCGCCTGATCAACACCGTGCCGTCGGCGATCAATGCGTTGCAGCGCGACGGGCAGATCCCGTCGAGCGTGCGCATCATCAACCTCGCCGGCGAGCCGCTGAAGCAGAGCCTGGTGGACGCGCTGTATCAGCAGTCGACGGTCGAGCATGTCTACGATTTGTACGGTCCGTCGGAAGACACCACTTACTCAACCTGGACCCGCCGCAAGGCCGGTGGCCGTGCAAACATCGGTCGGCCACTCAAACACACCGGCAGCTATTTGCTCGATGCTGACCTGCAACCGGTGCCGCAAGGTGTATCCGCCGAGCTGTACCTGGCTGGCGCGGGCATCACCCGCGGTTACCTGGCACGTCCGGGCATGACCGCCGAAAAATACGTGCCGAACCCGTTCGCCAGCAATGGCGAACGCCTGTACCGCACTGGCGATCTGACCCGTTATCAGGCCGACGCTACGTTGCAATTTGTCGGTCGCATCGACCATCAGGTCAAGGTCCGTGGCTTCCGCATCGAACTCGGCGAAATCGAAGCGCGGCTGTTGCAGCAGGACGCCGTGCGTGAATTGGCGGTGCTGGCGCAGGACGGTGTCAACGGCCAACAACTGGTCGCGTACATCGTGCCAGCCGATCCATCGTTACTGGACGACATCGAAGCTCAAGCGACCCAGCGTGAAACTTTGAAAGCCGCGCTGCGCCAACACCTGCCGGACTACATGGTCCCGTCGTTTCTGCTGTTCCTCGATCAACTGCCACTGACCCCCAACGGCAAGCTCGACCGCAAGGCTCTGCCTGCGGTGGACGGCTCGCAGCAACAACGCGAACACGTCGCGCCGCGCACTGCGATGGAAAAATCCCTCGCGGCGATTTGGCAGGACGTGTTGTCCATCGAAAATGTGGGTCTTGAAGACAACTTCTTCGAACTGGGCGGCGACTCCATCGTTTCCATGCAAGTCGTCAGTCGTGCGCGTCAGGCCGGCATCGTGTTGAGCCCCAAGGATCTGTTCCAGCACCAGACCATCCGCAGCCTGGCCCAGGCCGCCCGCAGCGGCGAGCAGCCGTTGATCGATCAAGGTCCAGCGGTTGGCGCGGTGGCGTTGGCGCCGGTGCAACAGTGGTTCTTCGAACAAGCGATCCCTGAGCGTCAGCACTGGAACCAGTCGCTGTTGCTGGTGCCGCGCGAGGCGTTGAACGTTGAGGCGCTGGATCAGGCCTTGATGAAATTGCTGACCCATCACGACAGCTTGCGTCTGCGATACGAACACACCGCCGAAGGTTGGCAGCAAACCTATGCCGCACCGACCACTGAATCGGTGTTGTGGCAGCGTTCGGCCCAGTCGGTCGAAGAACTCAACGCCCTATGCGACGAAGCCCAGCGCAGTCTTGACCTGCAGAACGGCCCGTTGCTGCGCGCGCTGCTGGTAGCGATGGCCGACGGGACTCAACGGTTGCTGCTGGTCATTCATCACCTGGCGGTGGACGGTGTTTCCTGGCGCGTGCTGCTGGAAGACCTTCAGCAGTTCTACAGCGGCGGTAATGTGTCGCTGGCGAAAACCAGCACCTATCAGCGCTGGGTCGCTCGCTTGCAGGATCATCTGCCAGTCTTTGAAAACAGCCTCGGACACTGGCAGACCCAACTGAAAAACGCGCCGAGCGATCTGCCGTGCGACCGCCCAACCGGCGCGCTGGAAAACCGCTTCGAACAGAAACTCGAACTCAAACTCGACGCCGAGCAAACCCGCAAACTGCTGCAACAGGCCCCG
The DNA here is from genome assembly GCF_059695775.1 of Pseudomonas sp. LBUM1666. Taxonomy (NCBI): domain Bacteria; kingdom Pseudomonadati; phylum Pseudomonadota; class Gammaproteobacteria; order Pseudomonadales; family Pseudomonadaceae; genus Pseudomonas; species Pseudomonas sp. LBUM1666. The sequence continues at coordinate 1,926,653 of NZ_CP166789.1, forward strand.
GCGGCGTATCGCACGCAGGTCAACGACCTGCTGCTGACCGCGCTGGCGCGTGCGGTTTGCCGCTGGAGCGGGCAGGGCAGCACGCTGATCCAGCTCGAAGGCCATGGCCGCGAAGACCTGTTCGATGACATCGACCTGACCCGCACCGTCGGTTGGTTCACCAGCCTGTTCCCGGTCAATCTGATGCCGTGCGCCGATCTCTCGGCTTCGATCAAAACCATTAAAGAACAACTGCGCGCCTTGCCGGACAAAGGCCTCGGCTACGGCGCTCTGCGCTACCTCGGCACACCAGCGATTCGCGCTGAACTGGCGGCGTTGCCGCAACCGCGCATCACCTTCAACTACCTGGGGCAGTTCGACCGTCAGTTCGACGACGCGGCGATGTTTGTGCCGTCCACCGAGGGCAACGGCGTGGCGCAGGATCCATCGGCTCCATTGGGCAACTGGTTGACGGTCGAAGGTCAGGTCTATGGCGGCGAGTTGTCGCTGAGCTGGGGTTTCAGCCGTGAGATGTTCGACACCGCGACCATCCAGCGTTTGGCCGACGATTACGCGCTGGAACTCAACGCGTTGATAGATCACTGCAGTGCCGTTGAAGCGTCGCAAGCCACACCGTCGGACTTCCCGTTGGCGCGCATCAGTCAGGCTCAACTCGATGCACTGCCGGTCGCTGTTTCGGCCCTCGAAGACCTTTATCCACTGTCGCCGATGCAGCAGGGCATGCTGTTTCATACCCTGTACGAACCCGAAGTCGGCGCCTACATCAGTCAGATGCGTCTGGACATCCAGGGCCTCGATCCAGTGCGATTCGCTCAGGCCTGGCAAACCGCGCTGGAGCGTCACGACATCCTGCGCAGCAGTTTCCACTGGCAAGGCCTCGACACCGCACACCAGGCGATTGTCCGTCAGGTCGCGTTGCCGTTTGAAGTGCTTGAAGCGACCGACACCGATGCGCTGGCCGACGCCGAACGCGCCCAGGGTTTCGAACTGGGCAGCTCACCGCTGTTCCGCTTGAAGCTCGTCCGCACGGGCGCCAATGACTGGCACCTGGTCTACACCAGCCACCACATTTTGATGGACGGCTGGAGCAACGCACAGTTGCTGGCCGAAGTGATCCAGCACTACGCCGCCGGGCAATCGCTGCCGGCACCGACCGGGCAATACCGTGATTACCTGGGCTGGTTGCAACAGCAATCGGCCGCTGCGGGCGAGCAGTTTTGGAAAGCGGCATTGGCACCGCTCGAAGCACCGACATTGCTGGCCGAAGCGTTGCGGCCGCCGATCGACGCTGAGGGCAGTGAGGAATATCGCGTCGCACTCGACAACCGTGCGACCCAGCGTCTGGCCGAGTTCGCCCGTCAGCAGAAGGTCACCCTCAACACCTTGCTTCAAGCGGCGTGGAGCCTGTTGCTGCAACGCTACACCGGTCAGGATTGCGTCGTTTTCGGCGCCACGGTCGCCGGGCGTTCGGCGCCGCTGCCAGACATCGAAGAGCAGCTCGGCCTCTTCATCAACACGCTGCCGCTGGTGTGCGCGATGAAGCCGGATCAAACCGTCAGCCAATGGCTGGGCGAACTGCAAGGGCTGAACCTGGCCATGCGCGAGTTCGAGCATGTGCCGCTTTATGACATTCAGGGTTGGGCGGGGCAGCAGGGATCTGCGCTGTTCGACAGCCTGCTGGTGTTCGAAAACTTCCCGGTGGCAGAGGCGCTGAAACAGGGCGCACCGGCCGGATTGTCGTTCGGCAACCTGCACAACCACGAGCGCACGCACTATCCCCTGACCTTGGGCATCGAATTGGGCGAGGGCCTGAGCCTGGACTTCAGTTACGACGCGGCGCGGTTCAGTGCGGCGCAGGTCGCTGAGTTGTCGGCCAATTTGCAGCACCTGCTGGCGCAATTGGTGGCGCTGCCGGACGCGGCATTGGGCACGCTGGAACTGCTCGATGTCGATGGCAAAAATGCGGTGCTCGCGATCAGTCAGCCGGTGACGGTTGAGTTATCCACAACGCTTTTGGTCCACGAACAAATCGCGGCTCAGGCTGCCGCCACTCCGCAAGCATTGGCATTGCAGGTCGATGGTCAGACCTTGAGCTACGGCCAATTGAACGCTCAGGCCAACCGCCTGGCCCATCGCCTGATCGACAACGGCGCCGGTCCAGGCTCGCGTGTCGGTCTGGCGTTGAAGCGTGGCCCGCAACTGATCGTCAGCCTGCTGGCGGTGCTCAAAACCGGCGCAGCCTATGTGCCGTTGGACCCGAAATACCCGGCCGAACGCCTGGCCTATATGATCGACGACAGCCGCCTCGACGTGCTGCTGTGCGAGTCCGGTCTGCTGGAAGACGTGCCAGGCGTGCTGCGTCTGAGCCTCGAAGACAACGCCGGCTACTCCGACAGCAATCCGCCAAATCATGCGGTCGCGGAAAATCTGGCCTACATCATCTACACCTCCGGTTCCACCGGCCAGCCCAAAGGCGTGGCCATCGCCCATGCCGCGCTGCGCGAGTTCTGCCAGAGCGCCGCCGACTATTCGCTGCTGTCGGCGTCGGACCGCGTGTTGCAGTTCGCGACCTTCAGTTTCGATGGCTTCGTCGAGCAATGTTTCCCGGCGTTGTGCGTCGGCGCGGCGTTGATCATGCGTGGCGATGACCTGTGGGACGCCGGCCGCCTCGCCGCCGAAATCGTTCAGCAAGGCGTAACCGTTGCAGACTTGCCGGCCGCTTATTGGTACTTGCTGGCCCGCGAATGCGCGAGCGGTGTGGTGCGCAATCTCGGTGAGTTGCGCCAGGTTCACGTCGGCGGCGAAGCCATGTCGGTCGAAGGTCTGCGTTTGTGGCATCAGGCCGGTTTGAGCCATGTGCGTTTGCTCAACACCTACGGCCCGACCGAGGCGACCGTGGTGTCCAGTGTTCATGAATGCCATCTCGAAGATGCCAGCGACGCGTTTGGCATTCCGATCGGTCGAGCCATCGCGGGTCGAGCACTGTACGTGCTGGACGCTGCCGGTCAACTGCTGCCAAACGGTGGCGTTGGCGAATTGTGCATCGGTGCCCCGGCCAGCCTGGCTCAAAGCTACTTCGACCGCCCGGCGCTGACCGCCGAACGCTTCCTGCCGGACCCGTTCGCCCGTGAACCGGGCGCGCGGCTGTACCGCAGCGGCGATCTGGCGCGCTACAACGCTGAAGGGAATCTGGAATACGTCGGCCGCATCGACCATCAAGTGAAGATTCGCGGTTTCCGCATTGAAATGGGCGAGATCGAAGCCTGCCTGCAAGCCCGTGAGGACGTGCGCGAAGCAGCGGTCATTGCTCAGGACGGCACGCAACTGGTGGCGTATGTCGTGGCCAACGGCGCGGTGGTTTCAGAGACGGAATATCTGGCAGGTCTCAAAGCCGTCTTGCGTCAGTCGCTGCCGGAATACATGGTGCCGAATCACCTGGTCCTGCTGCCGAAACTGCCGCTCAACAACAACGGCAAACTCGACCGCAAAGCCCTGCCGCGTGCTGAAGCTGGCGATGCACAACGTGACTTCGTGGCCCCGGCCGAAGGGCTGGAAACGCAACTCGCGCTGATCTGGCAGGACGTGTTGCAGGTCGAACGCGTGGGACGTGATGACAACTTCTTCGAGCTGGGCGGGCACTCGTTGCTGGTGCTTCAGGTGATCTCTCGGGTGCGTCAGCAGTTGCAACTCGAACTGTCCGTGAGCAGTCTGTTCTCCGCGACGAATCTGGCGGAATTTGCCGAGCGTGCCGCACTGGCGAACGCCAGCGGCCAACCGTCCCTGCAACGTGCAGCGGTCGATCAGCCACACATTCTGTCGTACGCCCAACAGCGTCAATGGATTCTCTGGCAACTGGACCCTCAAAGCTCGGCCTACAACATTCCCGCCGCGCTGCGCCTCAAGGGCCCGCTGAATCGCGCAGCCCTGCGCGAAGCCTTTGCACAATTGCAGGCCCGTCACCAAACCCTGCGCACAACCTTCGAGCAGGACGGCCAGCAGGCGCGTCCGGTGCTGCACGACAATCTGGTGTTGCAACTGGATGAACGCACACTCGATCAGTCTTCGATCGACAATGCCGTAGCCGAAGAAATCGCCCGTCCGTTTGACCTGCGCAACGGTCCGCTGTGGCGCGTGTTGCTGCTGCAAGTGAACACTGACGAATACGTGCTGGTGCTCACCGTGCACCACATCGCTGCCGATGGCTGGTCAATGCAGGTCATGGTCGATGAATTCAGCGCGCTGTATCAGGCTGTCGTTGAAGGCAAGGTTGCGAACCTGTCGAGCCTGCCGGTGAACTACAGCGACTACGCCCGCTGGCAGCGCGACTGGCTGGAGGCCGGGGAGGGCGCACGCCAACTGACATGGTGGAGCGAGCAACTAGCCGGCAGCCAAACGCCGCTGGAGTTACCGAGTGAACTGACCCGTCCGGCCCGTCGCACCGAGCGCGGCGCCAGCCTGATGCTGAACGTTGACCGCGAATTGCTCGCCGGTTTGCGTCAACGTGCCCAGGAACAACAAGTGACGTTGTTCATGCTGTTGCTGGCGAGCTTCCAGACCTTGTTGCACCGCCAGAGCGGGCAGTCGAGCATCAGCGTCGGCGTACCGAGCGCCGGGCGTTCGCGTCTGGAAACCGAAGGCCTGATTGGCTTCTTCATCAACACCCAAGTGCTGCGTGCCGAGATCGACGGGCAGCAGTCCTTCAGCACGTTGCTGCAACAGGTCAAACAGGTTGCATTGGGCGCGCAGTCGAACCAGGACTTGCCGTTCGAGCAACTGGTCGATGCCTTGCAGCCGGATCGCAGCCTGAATCACAGTCCATTGTTCCAGGTGCTCTACAACCATCAGCAGCAGTTGGGTGCGAGCGTCGAACGCACGGTTGCCAACTTGCAGGTCAAGCGTCTGCACTGGCAGCAACACACCACGCAATTCGATCTGGTGCTGGATACTCAGGAGCAGGGCGAAACGCTGGACGCCAGCCTGACCTACGCCACGGATCTGTACGACGAGGCGTCGATGAACCGCCTCGCCGAGCAGTGGCTGAACCTGCTGCGAGCGGTGGTCGCCGATCCGCAGCAACGCGTCGCCGAACTGCCGCTCATTGATGGGGCGCAACAAGATGCCTTGGTGCAGCACTGGAACCCTGCGTTCCAGGCACAACCGTCGTCGCCGACCTTGCACCACTTGTTCGAAGTGCAAGCCGCACAACGGCCGAACGCTGTCGCACTGATCTACGAAGGCGAGCAACTGACCTACGCCGCGCTCAACGCTCAGGCCAATCGACTGGCGCGCAAACTGCGTGAACAGGGAGTCGGCCCAGAGGTGCGCGTCGGCATCGCCACCGAGCGAGCGATGCCGTTAGTGATCGGCTTGCTGGCGATTCTCAAGGCCGGCGGCGCCTATGTGCCGCTCGATCCGCAATACCCGGCCGAGCGCCTGAGCTACATGATCGAAGACAGCGGCATCACGTTGCTGCTGACCCAACAACACTTGATCGATGGCTTGCCGTCCCGCGACGGCGTGCAGGTGCTGAGCCTGGAGTCGTTGCAACTGGATGCCTTCAGCGACGACAACCTGCCAGCACTGGCGACCCCGGACAACCTCGCCTACGTCATCTACACCTCCGGTTCCACCGGCCGCCCGAAAGGTGCATTGCTCAGCCATGGCAACGTCGGGCGTTTACTCACAGCCACCGCTGCCGAGTTCAATTTCGGCCCGGACGATGTCTGGACGCTGTTCCATTCCTACGCCTTCGATTTCTCGGTGTGGGAGCTGTTCGGCTCGCTGTGTACCGGCGGGCGTCTGGTGATCGTGCCGTATTACATCAGCCGCGAGCCGCAAGAGTTTCACCGCTTGCTCTGTGATGAAGGTGTGACGGTGTTGAACCAGACCCCGACCGCGTTCCGCCAGTTGTTGCCGATTGCCTGCGCCAGCGAGCGAAACCTGGCGCTGCGTCAGGTGATTTTCGGCGGCGAAGCCCTGGAAGTCGCGAGCCTGCGTCCATGGTTCGAGCGCTTCGGCGACCAACAGCCCACCCTGGTCAACATGTACGGCATCACCGAAACCACGGTGCACGTGACCTACCGCGCCATCCGCCTGGCCGACCTCGACGGCAAGGCCCAAAGCCCGATTGGCCTGCCGATCCGCGACCTGCGCTGGTACCTGCTCGACAGCCAGTTGCAACCGGTGCCGGTGGGTGTGGCGGGCGAGTTGTACATCGCCGGCGCTGGTCTGGCGCGCGGTTATCACGGTCGTTTCGGCCTGACTGCCGAGCGTTTCGTACCGAGTCCGTTCGATGCATCCCAGCGTCTCTATCGCAGCGGCGACCTGGCCCGCCAGCGTGCCGACGGCAGCATCGATTACCTCGGCCGGATCGACCAGCAAGTAAAAATTCGCGGTTTCCGCATCGAATTGGGTGAAATCGAAGCCGCGCTACTGGCCCAACCGGGCGTGCGCCAAGCGGTGTTGAGCGTGCATGCAGGCGAAAGCGGGCCGCAGCTGTGCGCCTACGTCGTGGCCGAGCAAACCCCGCACGACCCAATCGCCTGGCGCGACAACCTGCGCGCCGCGCTCAAGGTGGGTCTGCCGGATTACATGGTGCCGAGCCACTGGCTGCTGCTGGATGCCTTGCCACTGACCGGCAACGGCAAGCTCGACCGCAAGGCCTTGCCGGTGCCCGACGCTCAGGAATGGCAACGCCCGTTCGAAGCCCCCGAAGGCGATCTCGAACGGCAACTGGCAGACATCTGGGCCAGCGTGCTGGGCGTGGCGCAGATCGGCCGGCGCGACAACTTCTTTGAATTGGGCGGGCATTCGCTGCTCGCCGCCCAGGCCAGTGCCCGTGTGGAACTGGAACTGGGCATCGAGCTGCCGCTGCGCGCGCTGTTCGAATCCACCGACCTTCAGGCTTATGCCGCCATGGCCGGGCAACACGCCCCGGCTGACAACGATGCACGTCTTGATGCGCTTGAGTCGCTTCTCGACGAGATGGAGATCAACTGATGGAACACACCACTGCCCAGCGCATCGCCACCCGCTTCGCCGGCCTGCCGGCTGACAAGCGCCGCGAGTTTCTGCAACGCATGCAAGAGCAGGGCGTGAGTTTTGGCCAACTGCCGATTCCGCCTGCTGCCGAGCCGCAAGCGACGTTTGAACTGTCGTACGCGCAGCAGCGCCAATGGTTCCTCTGGCAGCTTGATCCGCAGAGTTCTGCGTACAACATTCCAGCCGCCCTGCGTTTACACGGGCCGCTGAATGTCGCGGCATTGCAGCAGAGTTTCGACGTGCTGCTGGAGCGGCATCAGAGCCTGCGTAGCCGTTTCGTCGAGGACGACGGGAAGGTCGTGCAGACACTGGCCGAGTTCACCTCGCTGCCCATCGAACAAATCGACCTGCGCGGCGAACCTCAGGCACAGCGCCTCGATCAGGCGATGAACAGCGTCGAACAGGAAATTGCCCGGCCGTTCGATCTTCAGCACGGTCCGTTGTTGCGGGTCACCTTGTTGCAACTCGACACCGAAGACCATGTGCTGCTGCTGACGCTGCACCACATCGTCACCGATGGCTGGTCGATGGGTGTGCTGGTTGAAGAGTTTTCCCGGCTCTACGCCGCGCATTGCCAAGACCAGAACGCTGCGCTTGAAGCATTGCCGATCCAGTATTCCGACTACGCGATGTGGCAACGCCGCTGGATGGAAGCGGGCGAGCTGGAGCGCCAACTCAACTGGTGGCGCGACTGCCTGGGCAGCGAGCAACCGTTGCTCGAGTTACCGACTGACCGTCCACGCCCGGCGCAACCAAGCCAGCGCGGTGCGCGTCTGGATTTCGCCCTCGACGCGACCTTGGCCAGCAGTCTGATGAGTCTGGCCAAACAACGCGGCGTCACGCCGTTCATGCTGTTGCTGGCCAGCTTCCAGGCCTTGCTCTATCGCTACAGCGGCCAGTCCGACCTGCGGGTCGGCGTGCCGATTGCCAACCGTAATCGCGCGGAAACCCGTGGCCTGATCGGTTTCTTCGTCAACACCCAGGTGATGCGTGCTGAACTGGACGGACGTCTGCCATTCAGCCAGTTGCTCGACCAGACCCGCGCCGCGTCGCTGGATGCCCAGGATTATCAGGACTTGCCGTTCGAGCGTCTGGTGCAGGCGCTGCAAGGTGAACGCAGCCTGAGCCACAGCCCGCTGTTCCAGGTGATGTTCAACCACCAGCAAGCCAAACCGGCGGCGGTCAGCGGCTTGCTCGCGGGCCTGCGCGTCGAAGCGCTGAACGCCACGGCGCACACCACGCAATTCGATTTGCAACTGGACACGCAGGAGGAGGGCGACAAGCTGTTCGCCAGCCTGACTTACGCCACCGATCTGTTCGACGCCGAGCGCATCGAGCATTTGGCTCGTCACTGGCGCAATCTGTTGGCCGGGGTGCTGGCGAATCCGCAATGCCCGCTCGCCGAGTTGCCATTGCTGGATGCCGACGAGCGTCTGCGCATTCTGGATGACCTCAACGACACCGCTCAGGCCTATCCGGGCGAAGTCTGCGTGCAGCGGCATTTCGAAACGCGCGTGATTGAAAACGGTGAGGCGACCGCGCTGGTGTTCCAGGGCCAGAGCCTGAGTTACGCCGAGCTGAACCTGCGCGCCAACCGTCTGGCCCATCACTTGCGCGCCCAGGGTGTCGGCCCGGAAGTGCTGGTGGGGATTGCCTGCGACCGCTCGTTTGAAATGGTCGTCGGCCTGCTGGCGATTCTCAAGGCTGGCGGTGCGTATGTGCCGCTGGACCCGGAATACCCGATTGATCGCCTGAGCTACATGATCGAAGACAGCGGCATTTCGCTGTTGCTGACTCAGGAACATCTTCTGGCGCAACTGCCGACCCCGGACAACGTGCGCACCCTGTGCCTGCACGCCGAGGCCGATTGGCTGAGCGACTTGCCAGGCACCGATCTGCCCAACCTGGCCGTCGCAGAAAACCTCGCTTATGTGATTTACACCTCCGGTTCTACCGGCAAACCCAAAGGCGCGGGCAACCGCCATGTGGCGCTGCATAACCGTCTGGAGTGGATGCAGCAAGCCTACAACCTGCTGCCGACTGACCGCGTGCTGCAAAAAACGCCGTTCAGTTTTGACGTGTCGGTGTGGGAGTTTTTCTGGCCGCTGATGAAGGGCGCCACGTTGGTCATCGCCGCCCCCGGCGAGCACCGCGACCCGCAACGCCTCGCCGCGTTGATTGTCGAACAGGCGATCACCACGCTGCACTTTGTGCCGTCGATGCTCTCGGCGTTTATCGGTGCCGACGAGGCGCTGGCCTGCACGTCTTTGCAACGGATCATCTGCAGCGGTGAAGCGCTGCCGATGGAGCTGCAACGCCAGACCTTGCGCAGCCTGCCGCAAGCGAATTTGTACAACCTGTATGGCCCGACCGAAGCGGCCATCGACGTGACCCATTGGACCTGCGTGGAAGAAGGCCGCGACAGCGTGCCGATCGGCCGCCCAATCGCCAACCTGCGCACCTGCATCCTCGACAGCGAACTGCAACCGTTGCCACTGGGCGCGGTGGGCGAGTTGTACCTGGGCGGTGTCGGTCTGGCTCGCGGTTATCACCGTCGTGGCGCGCTGACTGCCGAGCGTTTTGTCGTTGATCCGTTCGGCAGTGGCGAGCGCCTGTACCGCACTGGTGATCTGGCGCGCTATCGCGCTGATGGCGCCATCGACTACTGCGGCCGTGTCGACCACCAAGTGAAGATTCGCGGTTTGCGCATCGAACTGGGTGAAATCGAAGCGCGCCTGCAAGAACATGCCGACGTGCAGGAAGCTGTGGTGCTGGCCCTTGATGGCCCGAGCGGCAAGCAACTGGTTGCGTACCTCGTGCCGCAAGATCGAGCCTTGGTCAGCGCCGATGCCGAGCAGCAAGGCGCGTGGCGTGAAACCCTGAAAAGCCATTTGCTGGCGAGCCTGCCGGACTACATGGTGCCGGCGCAGACCGTGCTGATCGAACAAATGCCGCTGAGTCCGAACGGCAAGCTTGACCGCAAACGCCTGCCCGCGCCGACCGCACAGGTCAGCCAACGCGCGTTCGAAGCGCCACGCAGCGAACACGAACAGGTGCTGGCGCAGATCTGGCAGGACGTGTTGGGTGTGGAACAAGTCGGGCGTCAGGACAATTTCTTCGAACTGGGCGGCGACTCGATCATTTCGATTCAAGTGGTCAGCCGTGCTCGTCGAGCCGGTCTGAGCCTGCAACCCCGTGACCTGTTCCAGCAGCAAACCTTGCAAGCGCTGGCCGCCGTGGTCAAAGAACAGGCCGCACCGCTGGCGCAACAAGGGCCGGTGGACGGCGTGCAAACACTCACGCCGATCCAGCGCTGGTTCTTCGACGAACCGATCCCGCAACGCGCGCACTGGAACCAGGCGGTGCTGCTTGTGCCGCGCGAAACCCTCGAGTTACCGCGTCTGCAAGCGGCGCTGCAACGCCTGCTCAAGCAGCACGATGCCCTGCGTTTGCGCTTCAGTCAGGTCGACGGCCAATGGTCGGCGCGTTATGTCGGGGCCGACAGCGCTGACGTGATCGACATGCTCTGGACCGCTCGCGTGGCCAGCGATGCCTCGCTGGAATCGGTGTGCGATGAAGCCCAGCGCAGCCTCAGCCTGCAAGACGGTCCGCTGCTGCGCGTCGCGTTGATCGCTCAGGCCGATGGTTCGCAGCGTTTGCTGTTGGTGATCCACCACTTGGCGGTGGACGGTGTGTCCTGGCGGGTGTTGCTGGAGGATTTGCAGGCCGCTTACCAAGGGCAAGAGCTGCCGCCGAAGACCAGCGCTTTCCAGGCCTGGGCCGACAAGCTCGACACTTATGCACGCTCCGAAGCCGCCGCCAGCGAACTGAACTGGTGGCAGGCGCAACTGAGCGTCGCCAATGATTCGCTGCCAGCCGCCAACGCTCAGGCCAGTCAGGCCGGGCATTTGCGCCAAGGCGTCAGCATCGGCCTTGACCGCGAACAGACCCGCCAATTGCTGCAACAGGCACCGGCGATCTACCGCACCCAAGTCAACGACCTGCTGCTGACCGCGCTGGCCCGCACCCTCAGCCGCTGGACCGGCGACGCCTCGGCGCTGATCCAGCTCGAAGGCCATGGCCGCGAAGAGCTGTTCGATGACATCGACCTGACTCGCACCGTCGGCTGGTTCTCCAGTCTGTTCCCGGTGCGCCTGACGCCGACCTCCGACCTTTCGGGTTCGATTAAGGCAATCAAGCAGCAACTGCGCGAGATTCCCGGCAAAGGCATGGGCTACGGCCTGTTGCGTTACATGGGCGATTCGACGACCCAAGCGACGTTGGCCGCGCTGCCGCAAGCGCGGGTCACCTTCAACTACCTTGGCCAGTTCGACCAGAGCTTCGCCGAAGACGCACTGTTCACCCCGGCTCGCGAATCCAGCGGTGCCGCGCAATCGGCGGATGCGCCGTTGCCGAATTGGCTGTCGGTGGACGGCCAGGTCTATGGCGGTGAACTGAAACTGGACTGGACCTTCAGCCGCGAATGCTTCGACCAACGTGAAATCGAAGCGCTGGCCGCGGATTTCCGCAGCGAGTTGCTGGCACTGATCGCCCATTGCCTTAGCGATGGCGCGGGCGGCGTGACCCCGGCGGACTTCCCATTGGCGCGCCTGACCCAGGCGCAACTCGATGGCCTGCCGGTGCCGCCGGCGCAAATCGAGGACCTGTATCCGCTGTCGCCAATGCAGGCCGGTTTGTTGTTCCACAGCCTGTACGAGTCGGAGTCCGGCGCCTACGTGAACCAACTCAGCGTCGAAGCCCGTGGGCTCGATGCCGAACGTTTGGGCCGTGCGTGGCAAGCGGTACTCGACACTCATCCGATCCTGCGCAGCAGTTTCCACTTCCCCGACGGCTTCGAAGCGCCGGTGCAGTTGGTGCATCGTCACCTGCAATTGCCGATGACCTGCCTCGACTGGCGCGGCCGCAGTGATCAGGCCGAAGCGTTGGTTCAACTGATCGACAGCGAACGCCGGCAACTCGATTCGACTCGCGCGCCGTTGATGCGTTTGACCCTGGTGCGACTCGACGATGAGCGTCAGCAACTGATCTACACCCACCATCACTTGCTGCTCGATGGCTGGAGCAACTCGCTGCTGTTGAGCGAAGTCCTGCAGCGTTATGCCGGGCAAGACGTGCAGGCGCCGACCGGGCGCTTCGCCGATTACATTGGCTGGCTGCAACGTCAGGATGCGCAAGCCGACGAGCTGTTCTGGCGCGAGCAACTGGCGACCCTCGACAACCCGACCCTGTTGGCGCAGAGCTTGGCCCATGGCGACAGTAAAAACCTGTCGACGGCAGAGTTCGCCGACCATCGCCAGACCTTCGATGTCGCCACGAGCAAGCGCTTCAGCGAGTTTGCCCGTCAGCAAAAAGTGACGCTCAACACCTTGGTCCAGGGCGCATGGGCACTCTTGCTGCAACGCTACAGCGGTCAACGCAGCGTCGCGTTCGGCGCGACCGTGGCGGGGCGGCCGGTGGACTTGCCGGGTGCTGAAAGCCAGCTCGGCCTGTTCATCAACACCTTGCCGGTGATCAGCAGCCCGGACGCGGTTGAAAGCGTCGGTCAATGGCTAACCCGATTGCAGGCGCAGAACCTGGAATTGCGTGAGCATGAATTCACTGCGTTGGGTGACATTCAGCGCTGGGCCGGGCGTGCCGGCGAGCCGCTGTTCGACAGCCTGCTGGTGTTCGAAAACTTCCCGGTGGCCGAAGCGTTGCAACAGGGCGCGCCGGCCGGGTTGAGCTTCTCGATCCCGCAGAACCATGAACGCACCAACTTCCCGCTGACGCTGGCGGCCACCGCCGAAAGCCAGCTCAGCCTGAACTGGAGCTACCAGTGCGCCCACTTCAGCGCCGAGGCGATTGCCCGCATGAGCGAGCATTTGGCCGCGCTGCTGGCAGCGATGGTCGCCGCGCCACAGGCTGCATTGAGTGAACTGGACCTGCTGACCGCGCCGGAACGTGCGCAACAGTTAGTGGAGTGGAACCCGGCATTCACCGCGACGGAAAACCCGCTCTGCGTGCATCAATTGATCGAGGCTCAGGCCGTCATCCGACCGGACGCCACCGCGCTGATCTTCAACGACCTGGAATTGAGCTTCGACCAACTCAACCGCCGCGCCAACCAATTGGCCCATCGCCTGCGCGACTTGGGCATCGGCCCCGAAGTGCGGGTCGGCCTGGCCATGCAGCGTTCGCCGGAAATGATCATTGGCCTGCTGGCGATCCTCAAGGCCGGCGGCGCGTACGTGCCGCTGGACCCGGCGTACCCGGCCGAGCGACTGCGTTATTTGATGGAAGACAGCGGCATTTCGCTGCTGATCAGCCAATCGTGGCTGCGGGAAAAACTGCCCTTGCCGGAAGGCCTGTCGGTCCTGGAGATCGACCGCGAGCCGCTGGAGCAAATGTCGGAAACCAATCCGGTCAACCTGACCTGCGGCGAAAACCTCGCCTACCTGATTTACACCTCGGGCTCCACCGGGCGGCCGAAAGGCGTCAGCGTGGCCCACGGTCCGCTGGCCATGCATTGCCTGTCGATCGGCGAGTTGTACGGCATGACCCCGGACGATCGCGAGCTGCAATTTGCCTCGATCAGCTTCGACGGCGCCCACGAGCGCTGGCTGACGCCGCTGGTGTTCGGTTCGGCGGTGATGCCGCGCGACGATGAGTTGTGGAGCGTGGAGCGCACCTGCGCCGAGATCGAAAAGCACGGCATCACCATCGCCTGCTTCACCCCGACCTATCTGGGGCAGATCGCCGAATTCATGGGCGAAGCGGGGCGTGATTTGCCGATCCGTTCCTACACCCCGTGCGGTGAAGGCATGGCAAAACATGCGTTCGACGAGGTCCAGCAGGTGTTGCAACCCAAGCGCCTGATCAACGGCTACGGCCCGACCGAAACGGTGATCACGCCGCTGATCTGGCTGGCGTACCCGGATACCGAATTCGACTCGGCGTTCATGCCGATTGGCCGGCCGGTGGGCAACCGCAGCGCCTACATTCTGGACGGCGGTTTGCAGCCGTTGCCGGTTGGCGTGGCGGGCGAGTTGTACCTGGGCGGCGAGGGCGTCGCCCGGGGTTACCATCAACGTCCGGACCTGACCGCTGAACGTTTCGTGCCGGATCCGTTTGTGCCGGGTGCGCGTTTGTACCGCAGTGGCGACCTCGCAAGGTTCCGTGCTGACGGTGTTGTTGAATACCTCGGTCGTATCGACCAGCAAGTGAAGATCCGCGGGTTCCGTATCGAACTCGGTGAAATCGAAGCCTGCCTGCTTGAATACGAAGGCGTGCGTGAAGCGTTCGTGATCGACCGCGAAGGCCCGGTGAGCCGACAGTTGGTCGGTTACGTGGTGCCACGCGATCCGCTCGCCGATGAGCAGGATTTGCGTGAAGCGCTGGCGGCTCACCTGCGCAGCCGTCTGCCGGCACACATGCTGCCGGCGCATTTGATGTGCCTGGCCGCGTTGCCGCTGACGCCGAACGGCAAGCTCGACCGCCAAGGCCTGCCAGCGCCGGAAGCCACTCGGCAGAACCACGATCAAGTGGCCGCCGCATCACCGGCCGAAGCGTTGCTGTTGGAGATCTGGCGGGAACTGCTGGGGCTGGAGTCGGTGGGCGTCACGGAGAACTTCTTCGAGCTGGGCGGTGATTCGATTATCTCGCTGCAAGCGGTGAGCCGTGCCGGGCAGCGCGGGCTGGTGTTCAGTCCGAAGCAACTGTTCGAACAACAAACCATTCGTGCACTCGCGGCGGTGGCGACCAGCCGTGAAGCAGCGTTGGTTGAAGCGCCGAAGATCCCTGCTTTTGCGCTGGTGCCGCACATCGACATCGCCGCCCGTGAAGGGCTGCAAGACTTGTATCCGCTGTCGCCGATGCAGCAGGGCATGTTGTTCCATTGCCTCGATTCGCCGGAACTCAACCCCTACGTCAACCAGTTGAGCGTGGCGGTGGACGGTTTGCAGGTGCCGCGTTTCCGCGCGGCGTGGCAGACGCTGGTGGACCGGCATGAAGTGCTGCGCGCCGCATTTCGCTGGCGCGATGGCTTGGCCGATCCGTTGCAAGCGGTGTTCGCCGATGTTGAGTTGCCGATCGAAGAACTCGACTGGCGCGAGCGTACCGACACCGAGCAGGCGTTGGGCGAATTGGCTGCGGCGGAACAGGCCAAGGGCTTCGACCTGAGCTGCCCGCCGTTGATGCGTTTCATCCTGGTGCGTCTGGGCGATGATCGATACCAGATGATCTGGATCTACCATCACCTGCTGCTCGACGGCTGGAGCGCTTCGCGCCTGTTGGGCGACATGCTGCGCCTGTACCACAACGACACTCTGCCGACCCTGACCGGTCGCTACGCCGACTACATCGCCTGGCTGCAACGCCAGGACGGTGCGCAGGCCGAAGGCTTCTGGCGTGAGCGACTGGCGTTGCTCGAGGAACCGACCATTCTGGCCAAGGCTTCCGGTGCCGCAGGTTCCGGCCACGGCGTGATGTACAGCAACCTCGACGCCGACGCGACGCGCAAACTGCACACGTTCGCCAAGCGTCAGCGCGTGACGTTGAACACGCTGGTACAAGGTGCATGGCTCCTGCTGTTGCAACGTCACAGCGGCCAACGCAGTGTCGCATTCGGCGCCACGGTGGCCGGGCGTCCGACCGGGCTGGCCGGGGCGCAAGACATGCTCGGCCTGTTCATCAACACCTTGCCGGTGATCCAGACCCTCGACCCGCAACAGCCGTTGGGTGAGTGGCTGCGCGACTTGCAGGATTACAACCTGATGGTCCGCGACTACGAGCACACGCCGTTGTCGGACATTCAGCGCTGGGCCGGACAGGGTGGCCAGGGCTTGTTCGACAGCATCATCGTGTTCGAAAACCATCCGGTGGACCGCGCCTTGAAAGGGGGCGAGGAAGGTGAGTTGCGCTTTGCCGAAGTCGGCAGCGGCGGGGTCACCAACTTCCCGATGGACTTGATGGTCAGCGCCAATGAAGAAGGCCTGGAAGTCGAATACCTGTTCCTGCGTGATCGCTTCAGTGAAGTGGAAGTTGAGCGGATTCGTGCGCAGCTTGAAGGTTTGCTGCGCGCGTTACCTGAGGATGCCACGCGTCTGCTTGGCAATATTGGCTTGCCTGAAGCACTGATCAGCCTGCCGCAAGTTTCTGAAGACAACGCCGATTTGCTGCACGCGTTCAATCAGCATGTACGCACGCAACCGCAGAAAGTCGCCTTGATCTGCGAGGATCGGGAAGTCAGCTACGCCGAGCTTGAGGCGCAGGCCAATGGGTTGGCGCAGCAATTGATCGGTCGCGGTATTGGCCCGGAAAGTCTGGTGGCGGTGGCGCTGCCGCGTTCCGAACGCACGATTGTCGCGTTCCTTGCGGTGCTGAAAGCAGGGGCGGCTTATCTGCCGCTGGACTTGGCGTACCCGGCCGAGCGACTGGCCTACATGCTCAGCGATTCGGCGGCCAGCCTGTTGCTCTGCGACAGTGATCTGGGCGAACGGTTGACCCTGGCCGACAGCCCGCCACGTCTGTTGCTCGATCAGTTGGCCGTTGCTGGCAACACCGAGTGTCCGGTTGCCAATCCGCTGCCGGGACACCTGGCGTATCTGATTTACACCTCCGGTTCCACTGGCCAACCGAAAGGCGTGGCCGTGGCGCGCGGACCGATTGCCCGGCATTGCCGCGGTATCATCGAGCTCTACGAACTGGCACCGCGCAGCCGCGAATTGCACTTCATGTCGTTTGCCTTCGACGGTGCTCAGGAGCGCTGGCTGAGCGTGCTGTTGGCCGGCGGCAGCCTGGTGATCCGCGATGACAGTTTGTGGACGCCGGAGCAAACCCTGGAAGTTCTGCGGCGTCACGCCGTCACCGTGGCCTGCTTCCCGCCGGCGTATCTGCAACAGATGGCCGAGGTGGCTGAACGTTTGGGCAATCCACCGGCGGTCGAGGTGTATTGCTTTGGCGGTGATGCGGTGCCGGAGGCCAGTTTCGAGCAGGTCAAACGGGCTCTGCGTCCGGAGCGTCTGGTCAACGGTTACGGCCCGACCGAAACAGTGGTCACGCCTTTGTTGTGGCGTGCCGAAGTCAGCGAAACCTGCGACGCGGCGTATGCGCCGATTGGTCGCGGTGTGGCCGGGCGTGGGTTGTACGTGCTGGATGCCGATCTCAATCCGTTGCCGGTCGGTGTCAGCGGCGAGTTGTACCTGGGCGGCGAATGCCTGGCGCGCGGTTATCACCAGCGCCCCGGCATGAGTGCCGAGCGTTTCATTCCAGACCCGTTCGAGGCCGGTGGCCGCATGTACCGCACCGGCGATCTGGTGCGCCAGCGTGAGTGCGGGTTGATCGACTACCTCGGTCGTCTCGACCAGCAAGTGAAGATTCGTGGTTTCCGCATCGAACTGGGCGAAATCGAAGCGCGCCTGCGTGATTGCGCCGGGGTGCAGGATGCCGCCGTAGTGGTGCACGACACGCCGACCGGCAAGCAATTGGTGGGTTATGTGGTGGCGGCCGGGGTTGTTGGGCTGGACCGTCGCTTGAAGTCTGAACTGCAAGCGCAATTGCCGGACTACATGGTGCCGGCGCGAATCCTGGTGCTGGAGCGTTTCCCGCTGTCGGCCAACGGAAAGCTCGACCGTCGCGCACTGCCTGCGCCTGAATGGGCGCTCGGCGGTTATCGCGCGCCGCGCAACGCACTGGAAACGGCGCTGACCGCGATCTGGCAGGAGGTGCTCGGCGTGCCGCAAGTGGGCATCGACGACAACTTCTTCGAACTCGGCGGCGACTCGTTGCAGGTGCTAAAAGTCATTTCGCGGGTGCGCAGCCAGCCGCAACTGGGCTTCGAATTGAAACTGCGGGATCTGATGCAGAAACCGTGCATTGCCGAGCTCAGCGGCTATCAGGCTGCCGAACCGGCGTCTGCGCCGGACCCGTTGCTGGCGCTGAATGCGCGGATCCCGAACGTGCCGGCGCTGTTCTGCCTGCACGCCGGTTTCGGCACGGTGTTCGACTACGAACCGCTGGCCCGTCGACTGGAAGGACGGCGCACGGTGTACGGCCTGCAATGCCGGATGCTGCTCGACCCGCACTGGCAGGACGAGTCGCTGTTGGCGATGGCTCAAGCCTATGCGCAACGGATTCGCAGTCAGCAGGCCAAGGGGCCGTATTACTTGTTGGGTTGGTCATTGGGCGGGGCGTTGACGCAACTGGTCGCTCACGAACTGGAAACCCAGGGTGAGACGGTCGCATTTGCCGGGCTGGTCGACAGTTACGTGGCGGGCACCGCAGAAGCGGGGGACTGGCGCGAGGACCTGGGCGACTTCCTGAAATTTGTGCTCGGTCTGCCGGCCGATGAGGCTCAGGTGCTGATTGCGCTGAAAGTCGCTGATTTGAATGAGCGCGAGGGTTCCACGGCGGTGATCGAGGCGGCCATGCACGGCTCCAATGAACAAGCTGCGTTGGGCGCGGGGGAACTCACGCAGATCTTCGCCACCGGCTCACGCCTCAAGCAACTGGCGCTGGCGCATCGGCAACTGCCGGCGATTCAGGTCGCGGCGCATCGTTGGTGGGTGGCCGGGCGGGACGACGAACGTCGGGTGTTTGAGGCTCAGGTCGGTAGCCATGGCGTTGATCGCTTGTTGGCAGGTGGGCACTACGAATTGCTGCGCGGTGAAGAGTTGCTCGATGAGCTTGAAGACCTGTTGGAACGCAGGCCGGCTATCGCATAACCCCTGTGGGAGCGAGCCTGCTCGCGAAGAGGGAGTTTCAGACGACATTCATGTTGCTGACACGCCGCCTTCGCGAGCAGGCTCGCTCCCACAAGATCTTCACTCGAATCAAGATTTTCTGTTGCCTGATTATTGACCTATTTGTGTAGAAGGATTTGTCCCATGGCTGTGTTGCCAGAACTTGAAGCATTTCTCGAACTCGCCGAGTTCGGCCGGATGACCGGCAAAAGTCGCGCAATGCATGAGCAGTCGCCGCAACAGGCGCGGATCGATTTCGAAGCGTCGTCGGGATATCTCGATGTGCCGCTGGACAGCGTTGCCTGCGAGGACTTCACCATCGCCGCGCGAGATGGCCACAGCCTGTCGGCAAGGGTGTATCGCGATGGGCAAACGGTCGAAGGGCTGCAACCGGTGGTGTTGTATTTCCATGGTGGTGGCTACGTGGTCGGCAGTCTCGATTCCCATGATGCGCTGTGCCGGCGGTTGGCCTCCCAGGGCGGTTTTGCCTTGTTGACGGTGGATTATCGCCTGGCGCCGGAATGGCGGTTCCCGACGCCGGTGCAGGATGCTTGCGATGCGGGGAACTGGCTGGTGCGTGAGGGCGCGGCACATGGCCTGGATGCAACGCGGGTGGCTGTGGCCGGTGACAGCGTGGGTGCGACGCTGGCGACGGTGTTGTCGATCATGGCGGTGCGTGAACCTCAGGAACTGGCGTTGAAACCCAAGGCGCAATTGTTGGTGTACCCGGTGACGGATGCCACGACCAAGCGCGCATCCCATCGGGATTTCGCCGAGGGCTATTTGCTGGAGACGCCGACGCTGGATTGGTTCTATGCGCATTACGGGCGTACGCCGCAGGATCTGGCTGATTGGCGGTGTTCGCCGTTGCTGGCGGAGGATCTGTCGGGTGTGGCGCCGGCGCTGGTGTACCTGGCCGGGCATGATCCGTTGCATGACGAAGGGTTGGCGTATGCGGATCGGTTGTGTGTGGCGGGGAATGAGGTGACGTTGCTGGAACAGCCTGGAATGACCCATGACTTTTTGCGCATGGCGGGGTTGTTGGGGGAGGTGGAAGGGATTCATGCAGAAGTGGCGGGGTGGGTGCGTTCGCGGGTTTGAGGTGAAATGAAGAAGCCTGCCATCTCTGTTGAAAGGGATGGCAGGTTTTTTGTTGTCCGATGGATTCTAGTTCAATTCGAAATCCACCCCTCACCCCAGCCCTCCCGAAACGTCGGACCGCCCCAGAGGGGAGAGGGGGAAAGGGAGCAGATCTTTATGCTTATCAAAACCTGAGTTCGACTTGATATCTCAGGTCGCAGTACCTCAAAAGAACGCCTCGGTCAGCTCCCTCGCCCCTCTGGGGCGGTCCGACGTTTCGGGAGGGTTGGGGTGAGGGGGCTTTTGATTGTTTGCACTCATAAAAAATGCCCGTATCTCGCGATACGGGCATTTTTCATTTCAGCTCAGCCACTCAGAAATCATACTTCGCGGTGATCTGCAGGTTACGTGGCTCGCCGTAGAACGTGGTGCCGAAGTTGCCCAGGCCCGACATGTATTTCTTGTCGAAGACGTTGTAGGCATTGGCGGTGAAGCTCAGGTGTTCGTCGTACTGATAACGGGTCATCAGGTCCACAAGGGTGTAGCCGCCTTGTTTGAGCATGGTGCTGCCGCCTTCGCCGTTACCCACGTTCGGGCTGTAGCTCTGGCCGTAGAAAGCGCTCTGCCAGCTGACACCACCACCGACGGTGAACTGGTTCAGCGCGCCAGGCAGACGGTAAGTGGTGAACGTACGCACTACGTGTTCCGGTTTGCTGGAGGCCAGCGGGAAACCGAAGATGCGTTGTTCGTCGTCGTCACGGGTACGGGCATAGGTGTAGCCGGCAGTTACGTTCCAGTCCTGCGCCAGTTCGCCGGCCAGTTCCAGTTCCACACCCTTGGTGGTGGCGCCGGAGATGGCTTTGTAAACGTCTTGGCCGGTGCCGACGTCGGTGGTGACGTATTGCGCGACGTTGTCCTGCTCGATCTGGAACAAGGCGAAGCTGGCGTTCAGCTTGCCGTCGAAATAAGCCGCTTTGATGCCGGTTTCGTAACTGTCGCCTTCAACTGGCTTGAGGGTCGAACCGGTCACGTCCTTGTAGATTTGTGGCTGGTAGATCTTGGTGTAGCTGGCGTAGACCGAGTACGTATCGTTCAGGTCATAGACCACACCGGCGTACGGTGTCACGACGCCGTGCTCCTTGTAGCTGGCGTGGGTGTCGGTCTGGGTAGAGCCTGGATAGTACGAGTAATCTTCGTTGTACTTGAAGGTGCTCAGACGGCTGCCGAGGATGAACGACAGGTCGTCGGTCGGACGCAGGCGGGTGGCCAGGTAAAGACCGTTCTGGCTTTGGGTACGTTCGTATTTGCCGTTTTTCGGGAATTCCTGTTTCGGCAGGTGACCGTTCCAGTCAAAGATGCTGCCCGGCACCAGTTCGAAAGCGCTGGTGTCGTAGGTCGCACCGGTCTGGCGCGAGTGGGAAGCCATGAAGCCAGCCACCAGTTCATGTTCGCGACCGCCCAGGGAGAACGGACCGGAGACGTTTACGTCAGCGGAGTTCTGCACGCGATGACCTTCCCAGCGACCCCAGTACAGGAAGTTGCCTTCGCCAGTAACGGGGTCAGCGGAGCCACCGCTGGCCGAGGCCAGTTGGGTATCGTGATCGGTGGTTTTCTGGTCGAAACTGGCCTTGAACTTCCAGTCATTGGCCAGCGCTTGTTCCAGCGACGAGAAGTAGGTGACGCTGTCGAAATCACGACGGCTCCAGTCGGCACCCGGGTTGAAACTGCGCGAGAAATCGGTACGGCTGCCATCGGTGAAGTACGGCGCGTTACCGGTCCACGAACTGCCGCGCGGCGTTGCACTGGACTTGTCGACGCCAAAGGTCAGCAGGGTGTCGTCGGTCAGGTCGGCTTCAAGGATGCCGTAGTAGATGTCTTTTTTCTGGCTGTAGTGGTCGATGTACGAACCTTTGTCCTGGTAGGCGCCAACGAAGCGACCGCGCACGTTGCCCGAGTCGGTCAGCGAACCGGAGATGTCGCCTTCGGTGCGGTAGTTGTCCCAGGAACCTGCGGTAGCGCTGACCGAGGCCTTGAAGTCCTTGGTCGGTTTCTTGCGGATCAGGTTGACCGTGGCGGACGGGTCGCCAGCGCCAGTCATCAGGCCGGTAGCGCCCTTGGTGACTTCGATGTGGTCGAGGCTGGCTGCGTCGTCGCTGTTGTTCGGGTTCTCACCGTAAACGCCGTCGTAAGGAATGTTGACGCCGTCGTACTGGAAGTTGGTGATGGCAAAACCACGAGCGGAAAACTCGGTACGGTCACTGTCGTACTTCTGCGACGTGACGCCAGGGGTGTTGCGCAATGCGTCGGCGACGCTAGTGACACCGCGGTCGTCCATCTGCTGACGGGTGACCACGGTGACCGATTGCGGGGTTTCGCGAAGGGTCAGCGGCAGCTTGGTCGCGGTGGTGGTGGCGCCGGTGGTGTAGGAACCGGTGTCTTCAGTGGTCAGGCCCAGGGCCTGGCCGGAAATGGTGGTCGCACCCAGTTGCAGGCTCGAGCCGCCGCCGGTTACCAGCGTGACGGTATTGCCGCTGATCTGGAACGAAATGCCAGTGCCTTTCAGCAGGGCGGCGAGGGCGTCGGACGGTTCCAGCGAACCGGACACCGCGCGGGACTTGATTCCTGCAACCTGATCCGGGCTGTAGAGGATTTGCAGGTTGGTCTGCATGCCCAGCTCGGTCAGCGCGTTGGAAAGCGATTGACCTGCAATGTTCACTTTTACAGGTGCAGCATTGGCCATCGAGCTCCCCAGCAAGGTGGCGGTCAGCAGTACGCTAGTGAACAGGGTGCGATGCAAAGTCGGGCGCTGTACGGCCAGCGCGAGAGGTGTGCGGGGTGTTTGAGGTCGCATTACTTACCTGAGCTCCTGAAAAAGTGTTGTGCAGAGTTTTTGTTAATAGGAATGATTATTAGACGCAGCACGAACGAGAAACCGGAAAGAAACCGGGAAAATAAATTTCGAAGAGGTAAAAGAGCGCAGAACCTGTGGGAGCGAGCTTGCTCCGGGCGGCGATCCGACGATGGCGTTGGATCAGTCGCCATCAATGTTGAATGTGATGGCCCCATCGCGAGCAAGCTCGCTCCCACAGGTAAATGGCGTAATCAGGCAGGGGCCAGCTCAGTGACGACCCGTCCGCTTTCCATGCGCACCAGTTGGTCCGCCACGTCGAAGTAACGGTCATCGTGGGAGATCACGATGATGGTCTTGCCCAGACGCTTGAGGTCCGGCAACAGCTCGGTGTAGAAAATCCGCCGGAAGGTCGGGTCCTGGTCGGCTGCCCATTCATCGAACACCAGCACCGGACGTTCCTCCAGCCAGGCATTGACCAGGGCCAGACGTTTGCGCTGGCCGGTGGAGAGGTCGGTGGTGGTGAAGTTGCCGTCCTTGACGCTGACCTTGTGCGCGATCTCCAGCCGTTGCAGGTATTTGTTGGCGTCTTCGGGGATGTGCGTATCGCCCTGGACCACGTCATCGAACAGGTAATAGTCGGCAAAAATGGTGGTGAACAACTGGCGATAGTCATCGCGGTTGGCGGCGTCGATCACTTCGCCGTTGACGTGGATTGCACCCTGCTGCGGCGTATACAGGCCCAGCAGCAGTTTGATCAGCGTGGTCTTGCCGCAGCCGTTCTCACCGACAATAAAGGTGATGTCGCCTTGCTTGATCGTCAGGTTCACCGGCCCGAGCTGGAAAGGTGCAGCGCCTTCGGCAGCCGGGAAGCTGAAACGCACATCGGCCAGTTTCAGTTCGTGAACCGCTTGCTTGACGTTGCCTTTATCGCTCAGCAGCAGATGAGGTTCCGGGGTGGAAAACTGCTCCGACAGTTCGGCGATGCGGCGGAAAGCGATCTGCGCGCGGCTGACGATAGGCAAGGTGCTGATCAAATGCTCCAACGGGCCTTTCATATAAAGCAGCACCAGCACAAAGCCGCTCATCACGGTTTTGTCGGCACTCGGCCAGAAGGTTTGCAGGGCCAGGGCCAGGCCGATGACCACGAAGAACAGCATCGAGCCGAAGGTCTTGGCAATGACGAACGTATTGATCGAACGCACCTGGGTGTTGCAGATGAACTCGGCCGTAGCCTTGATGCCCGAGACGAACATGCGCTGACGGCGTGGACGATGAATGCGCAGTTCCTTGGCGCCTTCGGCAATCGCGTTGTAGTGCTTTTGCAGTTCATCTTCGGCCTCACGGGCGGCCATGAAACCCTGAACACCCTTGCTTTGGGCGTAAGCCTGAATGGCCGTGCCGATCAGGATGGCGGCGACCATGATCAGGAACATTGGCCACGACAGAATGGCCAGGTAGCCCATGCAACCCAGGGTCACGGTGACGGAAATGGCCAGCGGGGCGAAGGCGAAAGCGAAGTCGCTGATGGTGTCGACGTCGTGGGTCAGCACCGGGATCAGGCGGTGGCTGCGATAGCGCTCGATTTGTTCGATCGGTGCCGACAGGACTTTTTCACCCAACTGTTTACGCAGCTTGGCGATGATGTGCTGGCCGACATAGTTTGTACCGATGTCCGAGCAAATTGAACTGGCCAGTGCCAGCAGGCACAGGCCGGCAAACAGGGCGACGACGCCTTGGGTCAGGCCGGTGTCCGAATGCAGGGCGTTGTTGATGGTCGCCAGCAATACCGTGACGCTCAGGCCGCCGACCATGCCCAGGAAAATGGACACGGCGACGATGAGCCGAAACGGTTTCAACAGGGCGAACAACTCGCCGATGGCGCCACGGGTAGGCTGGGTCATGGAAGACAGTTCCTTGGGTCGTAAAGGCAGATACCCAGTAGAACGTCTGGTGGAAGGCTTAATTTAGCGGGGGGCCGACTGGCGGCGAGGCAATGGTCACTGACTCCACAAAACCCTGTGGGAGCGAGCTTGGTCCGGGCGGCGTTCCGACGATGACTGCATCACAGTCGATAGATATGTCGACTGTTAGTCCGCTATCGCGAGCAAGCTCGCTCCCACAGGGTAAGGGGTGTGGCTTA
Source organism: Pseudomonas sp. LBUM1666 (assembly GCF_059695775.1). NCBI lineage: Bacteria > Pseudomonadati > Pseudomonadota > Gammaproteobacteria > Pseudomonadales > Pseudomonadaceae > Pseudomonas > Pseudomonas sp. LBUM1666. The sequence continues at coordinate 1,951,503 of NZ_CP166789.1, forward strand.
AAGGTCACGCACTATGCGGAACCCCATCCAGTCGCCGCGTTCTTGCGGGTACTGGCTGTTGCGGTTGCCGGAGCGGGAGAACACCGGCGCTTCGCCCCAGTCGTTGCCGCGAATCCGCACGGCTTCGCATTTGGACTCGACCCAGGCGCTGCCATCGGCGGGGGCACCGACGTAGTCCGGGTGTTCGCAGTCTTCGACCCATTCATAAACGTTGCCGTGCATGTCGTACATGCCAAAGGCGTTCGGCGGGTAGCTGCCCACTGGCGAGCTGTAGCTGTAACCGTCCGCCGGGCCATAGGTGTTGGCGTGCTTGGCGATGCTGTATTCCTTGCCCTCATCGAACGGGAAGGGGAACGGCCCTTTGCTGCCGCCGCGCGCGGCATATTCGCGTTGGGCTTCGCTGACCATGTGGTACTTCTGCCCGGTTTTTTTCGACAGCCAGGCGACGTAGTTTTTTACGTCATCGAAGTTCATGCATACCGCCGGCTGACGCGGGCTTTGCGGATAGCGCGGCTTGCTGGCGACGCACTCGCGACCCGGTCGGGTGTCGCCATTGGCGATGGTCACGCCACTCTCGCGCACGTAGCTGTCCCATTCACCGGCAGTGACCTGGAAGCGGCTCATGGCGAACGGTTTGGCAAAGGTCACCTCGTGCATCGGACCTTCATCGGGTTCTCGCCCGACTTCGTCATCGGGGGTGCCCATGGTGAAGGTGCCGGCGGGCAGCACGACCATTTCCGGGCAGTCTCGGCAGTCCTTGAACACCTTGCCCGGTTGCGCCGTTGCCGCGGCCTGGGCGGTGGTCGGCAAAAGTCCGACCATGAATGCGGTCAGGGCCAAGGCTTTGAGCGGCAAGGTCAATTGATCTCGGTTCATGAGTCATCTCGATATAAAAAAACGGGTGTCAGGCCAGGTCCAATGTGGGAGCGAGCCTGCTCGCGATTGGGCCATCACATTCAACATTGATGGTGACTGATCCACCGCTATCGCGAGCAGGCTCGCTCCCACAGGGTTCTGCGTCATGGCGTCAGGCGGTTTTGTTCAGCACGGCAATGAAACGGTCGATATCGTTTTCGGTGTTGAGCAGGCCGGGGGCGATGCGGATCACCGGGCCGACGTCGCGGTCGACCGAGTCGCAGACCACGCGGTTTTCCATCAGTTGGACGGCGACTTTTTCACAGTCCCGATCCTTGATCCGGAAGAAGGTAAAACCGGCCGACAGGTCCGGGCTTTTTGGCGTCACCAGTTCGATCTGCGGGTGCTCCAGCAAGCGGTTTTTCGCATAGGTATTGAGCGCGTGGATGCGCGCTTGCACCTCGGCCTTGCCCAGGTCCAGGTGCAGCTTGAAGGCTTCGTTCAGGGCCCAGCGATGTTCGAAGCTGTGATAGCCGCCGGGGGTCATGATGGTCGAGAAGGTGGTGGCTTCGGAGAACGTCGGGATGGTCGGCGTCACGTCCTTGAGCTCGGCCGAACGCGCGCAGATGATCCCGGTACCGCGCGGGCCGAACATCCATTTGTGCGTGCCGGCGATGAAGAAATCGCAATGCATGTCGGGGAAGTCGAGGTCCTCGACGCCGAAGCCATGGACGCCGTCGACCACATACAGAATGCGGTCCTTTTCTGCGCGGTTGCGGTTCTGTTCGTCCACCAGTTTGCCGATCTCGCCGATTGGCAGTTTGACGCCGCTGCCCGATTGTACCCACGTCATGCCGAGCACTCGGGTTTCGGGGCGAATGCCTTTGGCAATCGAGCCCAGCACTTCATCCACGGAAATGCTTTGACTGTTCTCGAACAGCTTGAGCTTGCGAACCTTGACCCCGTCCTTTTGCTGGCGATACCCCAGCGCATAGTTCGTCGCGTAGTGTTCGTGTTCGCTGGTGAGGATTTCCTGGTCGGGGCGCACATGAATGCCGCCGTAGATCAGTGAAAGACCTTCGGTGGTGCTGCCTGTGAGGGCGATCTGCTCGGGCTTGGCCTTGAGGTAACGACCGGCCCAGACGCGTACTTCCTGCTCGCGTTTTTCGGTTTCCCCCAGGTCCCAGTCCATGGCCAGGCCAGGGTTGCGGTCGAGGTTGGCGCGGTGCAGGTCGATGGCGTCACGCACAGGTTTGGGGTGTGAGGTCACCAGAAAGTTGGCGAAGTGCAGGTAATCCGGGTCCTGATCGAACATCTGGCGTAGTTGCGCCCATTTATCCTTCGGCAGCGGCGCAGGATTGGCGGCAAGCGCCGGCAGGTTCACGGCAGCGCCCAAGGGCAGGCCGGCCGCGAGAATACCGGCCTGCTTGAGGAATGAACGACGGTTGGTCATGAGCTCGGTTCGCTTCTGCAGAGGGGATCAGTTTTTCGCCACAGGCTTGGAAGACTTCTGCACCTGGTCCCAGACCCGCAGGAAGTTGCCGCCCCAGAGCTTGGCGATATCGGCTTCGCCGTAGCCACGACTGATCAGCTCGGCCGTTACGTTGCGTGCCTCGCTGACGTCTTTCCAGCCGTCCAGGCCGCCGCCGTCGTTGAAGTCGGAACTGATGCCGACGTGGTCGATGCCGATTTTCTTCACCGCGTAGTCGATCGCGTCGCCGTAGTCCTTGAGGGTGGCCTTGGGTTCCTCGTCGACGATGGCGTAGAGCTGGCTGGCGTACTCGCCGAAACGTTGTTCGGACCAGACGGTGATCACCGGATCGCCCGGCATCAGCGCCATCTCCAGGCCTTGCAGCGGTTGCAGGTCGAAGCGTGCGCGCAGGGCGTTGAGTTTGTCCTGGGTAGCCTGGCTGAGTGGGCGGATGTAGGTCGGGAAACCGACGATCTGCACCACGCCGCCGCTGTTTTTGATCAGCTGCATTTCCTGATCGCTGAGGTTGCGCGGGATGTCCACCAATCCGCGTGGTGCCGAGTGGGACGCGACCATCGGCGCACGGCTCAGCTGGGCAACTTGCTCCAGGGCCTTGGTCGACATCTGCGAAACGTCGATGATCACGCCGAGGTCGTTGAGGCGGTGCACGGCTTGCTTGCCAATCTCCGAGAGGCCGCCGAGGGCGTCGCGGGAATCGTTGAAAAAAGGCAACGGCCGGGACGAATCAGCCCAGGCGTTGTTGCCCACATAGCTGAAGCCGAACATGCGCATGCCGCGCGCCGCCCACTTGTCCAGGGCGTTCAGGTCGTTGCCCAGCGGATAGGCGTTGAGCATGCTCATGAAGATCGCGAACTTGCCTTCGCCATGCAGGCGTCGGAAGTCGTCGGGGGTGTAGGCGATGGCAACCTGATTGGGGAAGTCGCGAACCAGTGTGCTGATGATTTTGTAGCGGGTTTCCTGCTCGAACCGTGCTTCGTCGACGAACCCGGCGGTGGGGCGGTGCGGGGCGTTGGCGCCGTTCCAGATTTCCGGCCAGCCAAAGATGGTCAGCGCCGCGCCGGACAAACGTCCGCGCCCGGTCTTGACCAGGTCGAATTGCCCGGTGCCGTCCTTGTCGGCTTCATTGCCGGCGGTGCCGAAGTCCAGCGGGACGGTGACGTGGCTGTCGAAGGAGAGGATTCGCTCGTGCAGCTCATCGGCCTGTTTCATCACCTTGACCGGGTAACCGGGATTGTCCTTGAACCCGTAATCCCAGGCCGCAAAGCCTGCACCGGCGCTGATCGCCAGGGCCAGCGGCAGGCCGATGTAAAGAGCCTTTTTCGAACGTGGTTTTGTCATTGCCGTCTCAGTCAGGTTCGCCGTTGGGGTGCAGGCACAAGGGGCCTTTGCTATCTGGGAAGAACGAGTGGCCGACGAAGGAATTTAGTGTTTGTGCTGACGCCATCGCGAGCAAGCTCGCTCCCACAGGTGATCTTCAGTGTTCACAAATCTTTGCTCGCGATGCTTTTAAATTTGTCGGCACAACAAACGTTCTAGCTTGGATAAAGCCTGCTTCATGGCTGACACAGGTAGGGCAATGACGATTTCTCGACGATGGTTCATGGCAGGCCTGGCGCTGACCGGTGCCGCCGTGCCTGCGGCTTTTTATGGGCATCGTGAATGGACGAAACCGGATCCGACGATCACCCCCGGCGAAGCGTCATTCGATGTCGCGGATGTCGCTGGCCAGCACTTGGCGAACACTTTGCGCGGTGTCTGGCAGATTCGTTTCGAAGGTCATGACGCCGGCATCGAAGGCCTGCCACGGGACGGGCTGGAGGTGTTTCTCGACATCGGCCACAAAGGTCGCGGCCTGAGCGGGTTCCTCGACACCGCCGAGCGTTTGCGTTCGAGCGAAGCGCCGCGTTATCGGGTGCTCGGCGACCTGGCCGGCGCCAAACCGGCGCAACTGAGCTGGCGGCTGCTTAGCTCCAGTGGCACAGCGGATTATGAATTCAGCATGGCGCTGGACGAAGTCTGGGCCGGTTTCGGCAACGCTGGCAGCGGCACTCTCAGTGGCCGAGTGGTGAATCTGGATCGTCCGCTGATGTTGACGGCCCAGGACAACTGCTTCATTGCCGTCAAGCGCGTGTTCCCCGAAGCCCGCGAGCGCACTGGTCTCAATCCGACGTTGCTGGCCTGGCTGGTTTCGCCCGAGCATCGGCTGTTTCATCAGCTCTGGCATGCCTCCCGGGACAAATGGCACACCCTGTCCGAAGACAAGCGCGGCGCCTTGCGCGGCATTGGCTGGCAGCCTGGCCCGCGGGACAAGGAGCGTGATGCCCGTGGCGCGCGCAAGGATCGTAACGGCTCGGGTGTGGATTTCTTCTTCATGCACCGGCACATGCTCGGCAAGGCGCGCTCCCTGCAAGACTTGCCGTCCTGGTCGCACTTCCCCTTGCCACAGCCGGAACTGGCGCGGGATCGCGTTGGCTTCGCTAATTATTTCGACAACCATGACGGCACCGCGCTGCCGCCGATCTGGCTGGCCGACGACGATGCCGAGTACTCGCAATGGGTCAGCGACATCAAGACCGCCGAGACCTACCACAGCAATTTCGAGGTCTGGGAATCGCAGTACCGCGATCCGCGTTACCTGTCGAAATTGACCTTGGGTCAGTTCGGTTCAGAGGTCGAATTGGGGCTGCACGACTGGCTGCACATGCGCTGGGCCTCGGTGCCGCGTGATCCGTCCAACGGTCAGCCGGTGCCGTTTGCCCGGGATCCGGCGGACTTTTCCGCGCGCTGGTATGCGCCGGAAAACGATTTTCTCGGCGACCCGTTTTCGTCTCATGTAAACCCGGTGTTCTGGCATTTCCATGGCTGGATCGATGATCGACTGGAAGACTGGTTCCGTGCGCACGAGCGCTTTCATCCGGGGGAGGTCAGTCGGCTTGAGGTCAATGGCGTGGCGTGGTTTGCACCTGGGCGTTGGGTCGAGATCGACGACCCGTGGCTCGGCCCGAGCACCCATGGATGCAGTACTACGCCGGGATTGCAGGCTGGCAAGTCGGTGGAGATGGACCCGGAAACCATGAAGCTGGCGTTGCGGATTACCTTTGGTGACGACGAGAAGAAACTGGCGGACTTGTTCCGCAAGGTGCCGCAGCGGCCTTGGTATGCGCGGCATTTGAAGGCTAAGCAAAGCCAGGTTTGATGACTGCGTTATCGTTCAATCGCGAGCAAGCTCGCTCCCACAGGTTATGTGTCGTGCCCAAATCATGCGGCAAACACAACCCCCTGTGGGAGCGAGCTTGCTCGCGATAGCGGCCTCTCAGCCACCCCAATCACAACGCCTGCCACCCGCCGCCAAGCGCCTTGTACAACGCAATGCTCGCCTGCAACCGCGACAACCGCAGTTGCACGTTCAAATCCTGCGCCGCATACAGCGTGCGCTGTGTCTCCAGCACCGTCAGCAAATCCTCGGCACCGGCCTGATAACGGCTTTGCGCAATGTTGAATGCCGTCTGCGCCTGGTTCAGTTCTTCACCTTGCCACTGCCGCTGTTCGTCCAGTCCGCGAATGCTGTTCAACGCTTTTTCCACATCGGCGAAGCCATTGATGATCGCCCCGCGATACGTCTCCAGCAGTTCTTCCTGACGGGCCGTGGCCTTGTCGCGCTCGGCGCTCAAGCGCCCATTGTTGAAGACCGGTGCGAGCAGTCCGGCGGTGAGGTTGTAGAAGGGGTTGCGCAGGACGTCGGCGGCGCGGTCGGCACCGGAGCCGATTTCTGCGCTCAGGGTTACGGCCGGCAGCATGGCGGCACGGGCGACGGTGACGTTGGCTTGTGCGGCAGCCAATTGCGCTTCGGCGCGGGCGATGTCCGGGCGACGGCTGATCAGTTCGCTGGGCAGGCCGGCGCCAATGGTCGGCCATGACAGTTGATCAAAGCGTTCCTGACCCAAAGACAATTCCTGCACCGGCCGGCCGAGCAGGGCGGCAAGGCTGATCTGTGCGTCCTGAGCCTGTTGCTGCACCAACGGCAATTGTCGTTGTTGCGCGGCGACCAGGCTCTTCTGCTGCGCCAGTTCCAAAGCCGTCGCCGAGCCTGAGTCAAAACGCGTCTGCACCAGTTTCAATACATTTTGCGCGTTCGCCAGATTCAACTCAGCGATGCGACTTTGCTCGCGCAACGACAAGCTTTGCGCGTAACTGTTGGCGACGCTGCTGAGCAGCGTCAACTCCACTGTCGCCTGATCGAATTCGCTGGCCTGCAAGCCGAATTGCGCACTGTCGCGGGAGGCGCGTTGGCCGCCCCAGAAGTCGACTTCGTAAGTGGCGCTGAGGTTGGCGTCGAAGTAGTCCACAGCCTTGTTGCTGCTGTCGGCATCCAATTGGCTGTAGCCGTTGCCGCGCAGCAGTTTCTGGCGGTTGGCGTTCAGGGCAGCCGTGACTTCAGGCAGCAACGTGCCGCCGGCAATTACCGTGTCGGCTTGCGCTTGACGCACCCGAGCGATAGCGGCGGCCAGGTCGTAACTGCCGACCCGGGCCTGCTCGATCAGGCGATCAAGCTCCGGGCTGCCGAACTGCGTCCACCATTGCAGATGGTTGCGGGTAGCGCTTTGAGTGTGTGGCGATTGCCAGGCGGCGGGCGGCTGGAGGCCGCTGTCCGGGCGCTGGGCGGGACTGCCGCAGGCGCCGAGCAACAGGCATAGGGTCAGCAGGCTGAGTTGCGGCTTCATAGATCGATCATTCACTGGTAAGGGCCGTGACCGGGTCGAGTCGGGCAGCTTTGCGGGCCGGCATGAAGCCGAAGACAACACCGGTGACCAGGGCGCAGCCGAAGGCGCCGAGCACCGCTATCAAGGAGAACGCGACGGCGACTTCGCTGAGGATCAGCACGCCACCGACGATCATCGCCAGGGCGATCCCGGCGAGCCCGCCGACCACCGAGAGCATCACCGCTTCGGTGAGGAACTGGCGCAGGATGTCCCGTTGGCGAGCGCCGGTGGCCATGCGGATACCAATTTCACGGGTGCGTTCGCGCACGGTCATGAGCATGATGTTCATCACACCGATCCCGCCCACCAGCAACGAAATCGCGGCAATCGAGCCGAGCATCAGCGACAGCGTATTTTGCGTGCGTGCCTCGGCCTGAATCATCGCCGCGTTGTTGGTCAGTTCGAAATCCTTCTTGCCGTTGTGCAGGCGCAGCATCAATTGTTCGATGGCTTTTTCCGTCTCTTTGACCTTGCGCGCATCGGCGGCGGCGATGGCCACGTATTCGGGGTTGTGGGTGCCAAACAGTCGGACACTGGCGGCGGAGTAGGGGATGGCGATGCGGTCGTCGCTGTCGGAGTCGCCCGAGCTGGCACCTTTTTCCGCGAGCACGCCAACCACCTGGAACGGCACGTTCTCGATCAGGATGTACTGGCCAATCGGGTTAGCGACGTCCTTGAGCAACTTGGTCCGCACCTTGTGGCCAATCACCGCGACCGCCGCGGCGTTGCGTTCATCGTCTTGGGTGAAATAGCTGCCTTCTACCACCGGCCAGTTGAAAATCGCCGGAAAGTTGGTGTCGTTGCCGCCGACGTAACTCAAGTGGTCGAGGTTGCCGAAACGCACCCCGGCCTCCTGGCCGTTGACCGGCATGATCCGCGTCACTTGCGGCAGGCTCGCCACCGCCGCGACGTCATCCAGGGTGACGATGCCCAGCGGTGTTCGCGGGTTTGGCGACGAGCCGCTGAGGTAAATGATGTTGGAACCGAACGCGCCCATTTGCGCCATCACCTGGCGCTTGCTGCCTTCACCGACGGCCAGCATGACCACCACCGACGCGACGCCGATGATGATCCCGAGCAACGTCAGCGCGGTGCGAAAGCGGTTGATCCACATCACCCGCCACGCGGCTTGCACCGCATCGATCAGTTCGCCTTTCCAGGCCCCGGTGGCTTCGGCGCCTTCGGTCAGGCGCTTGCGCAGATCCACCGCTTGCAGCGCGCCAGGGTTGGCCGAGGTCTGCGCTTCGGGATTGTCGCGGGCACTGTCGCTGATGATCAGCCCGTCGCGAATTTCGATGATGCGTTTGGCTCGAGCCGCGACTTCGCGGTCGTGGGTAATGAGGATCACCACGTGGCCCTGGCTCGCCAGTTCGTCGAGCAGGGTCATGACCTCGGCGCCGCTGTGGCTGTCGAGGGCACCGGTGGGTTCGTCGGCGAGGATGATGTGGCCGCCGTTCATCAAGGCGCGGGCAATCGATACCCGTTGTTGTTGGCCGCCGGAAAGTTGATGCGGACGGTTGCCGGTGCGCGAAGCGAGGCCGAGGCGGTCGAGCAGGGCGGCGGCGCGGGCGTGGCGTTCGGCGGCCGGTAAGCCTGCGTAGATGGCCGGCATCTCGACGTTTTCCTGGGCCGAGCCGGACGGAATCAGGTGATAACCCTGGAACACAAAGCCAAAGGCTTCGCGGCGCAGCCAGGCCAGTTCGTCGCTGTCGAGTGCGGCGACGTTTTCCCCGGCGAAGCGGTATTCGCCCGAGGTCGGGCGGTCGAGGCAGCCGAGGATGTTCATCAGTGTCGACTTACCGGAGCCGGACGCGCCGACGATCGCCACGAACTCCCCGGCATGAATCGACAGGTCGATGCCGCGCAACACGTGGACTTCTGGTGAATCGCCGCCGCCGTAGGCTTTGCGGATGTCGTGCAGGTCGATCAGGGGCGTCAGCATTCAGCCGCCACTCCCGTCGGCCGGGCCGATCAGCAGGTGATCGCCTTCCTGCAAGCCATCGAGAACCTGCACCCGCAGGCGATCGCTGATGCCGGTGCGGACGTCGCGCTGTTCGATGCGGCCGTTTTTGGTGACGACTTGTGCGGTCTGATTGTCCGTTCCAGTGCCGGCTTGCAGGGCCGCGATGGGCGCGGTGAGGACGTTTTTCGCCTGCTCGGCGACGAAGAAGACTTGCGTGGTCATTTCCGCCATCAGCGTGTTGTCGGTGTTGTCGACGTCGAGCAATACGGTGTACAGCACCACGCGAGCGCTGCCGCTTTTGCTCGAACTGGCGGGGCTGCCGCCGCCCTGGCTGGTCTGGTCCAGCGGTTTGGGCGGCACCGGCAGAATCTGCCGCACGGTGCTGTTCCAGCGACGGTTGCCACCGCTGAGGGTGGTGAACCAGGCCGTCATGCCGGGTTTGACGTGACCGATGTCGGCTTCCGACACCTCGGCCCAGACGGTCATCGGCGACAACTTGGCGATGCGCAGGATCAGTGGCGTTTGTTGTTGGGCGTTGAGGGTCTGGCCTTCTCGGGCGTCGAGTGCGACGACGGTTCCGCTCATGGGCGCATAAATGCGGGTGTAACCGAGTTCTGCCTGATCGCTGCGCAGGCTGGCCTGGGCCTGGCGGATCTGCGCCTGGAACATGTCGATGCGGGCCTGGGTGGCGCGCAGTTCGGCCTGGGCGGTCTGCACGTCTTCTTCGCGGGTAGCGCCGCCGGCCTTGAGGTTCTGCTGGCGCTGGAATTTCTGCCGGGCGAGGTCGTGCTGCGCCCGTTGTTCCTGCAGCTGCGCCTTGAGGTTTTCGATGGAAAATCGCCCAGCGTCGAGTTTGGCCTGTTGCGTGGACGGATCGATTTCCACCAGCAACTGACCTTCCTTCACCACATCGCCGACTTCCACGTGAATCTTGTGGATCTGCCCGGACGCTTGGGCGCCGACGTCGACATAGCGTCGAGGTTGCAGGGTGCCCAAGGCCGTGACGCTGCTTTCAATGTCGGCGCGGGTGACCTGCACGGTGGCGAACTGGTCTCGACCGGGCGGGATGATCTGCCAGGCGGCGACGGCGATAACGGGGATCAGACAAAGTGCTACAAGCAGGGCGCGTCGGGTCTGTCGGGGACGTTTCATGCAGGGTTCCGGCCAATGGGTATCGGCCCGTCGTTCAACCTGCGCACGAAAAACGGCGGCAGGTGAACGCTGTCGGGGAGCCGACAGACACGGGGAGCTGTCCTGTAAACGAGGAAAGTCGCGGGGAATTTAGGTGCGGAAACAGGTCGATACAAACGGGGATAAATCCCATCGCCACATAGGTGTAGCACGACTATTTATCGGGTAAGTCAAAGCAACACTTTAAATCTATATGAGAATTACTATAAATTACGCGGCTCGAACTGCCACCATCTTGCCACTGCCCATTTGTGCGGTCGCAGAAGTGGCTCAAGGATAGAAACCGCACCCTGTGCGGCCGGGAGTCATGTTGGAAAACTACTATCGCGAGCTGGTGTGTTTCCTGAACGCCAAGCTAGGCAACCGTCAGGTGGCCGAAGATGTGGTGCATGACGCTTATCTGCGGGTGCTGGAGCGTTCCAGTGACACGCCGATCGAGCAGCCCCGGGCCTTCCTTTATCGCACCGCGCTGAACCTGGTGATCGACGATCATCGCCGCAACGCCTTGCGCCAGGTCGAATCGCTGGACGTGCTCGACAACGAAGAGCGCTACTTCACCCCGTCCCCGCACAACTGCCTCGATCATGGCCAGCGCCTGGAGATGCTCCAGCGTGCATTGGCGGAATTGCCACGGCTGTGCCGCGAGAGTTTCCTGCTGCGCAAGATCGATGGCCTGTCGCACCCGGAAATTGCCGAGCACCTCGGTATCTCGCGCTCGCTGGTGGAGAAGCACATCGTCAATGCCATGAAGCATTGCCGCGTGCGGATGCGCCAGTGGGACGCCCATTGATCCCTTCGCTCTAAATTTTTTTTCATTGTCCTCGTTCCTACTCAACAGACGACCTGCTGTCTTGCATCAGGTTACTTAGGCTTATTCCCCTTGTTGAGGGGTTCATCCAGAGGACACTGGAAATGACACAGGCAATTGCATCGCCCATCGTTCACGACCTGATCGGCGTCGGTTTCGGCCCTTCGAACCTGGCGCTGGCCATCGCTCTGCAAGAGCGCGGGCCGAGTCAGGGCGAGCTGGATGTTCTGTTTCTCGACAAGCAGGCCGACTACCGCTGGCACGGCAACACCCTGGTGACCCAGAGCGAGTTGCAGATTTCCTTCCTCAAGGACCTGGTGACCCTGCGCAACCCGACCAGCCCATATTCGTTCGTCAATTACCTCAAGCATCACGGGCGCCTGGTGGACTTCATCAACCTGGGCACCTTCTATCCGTGCCGCATGGAGTACAACGACTACCTGCGCTGGGTCGCCGGGCAGTTCAACGAACAGAGCCGCTACGGTGAAGAAGTGCTGACCATCGAGCCGGTGGTGCACCAGCAGCAGGTCGAGGCATTGCGGGTGATTTCCCGTGATGCATTGGGGCACCAGCATATTCGCACCACCCGTTCGGTGGTGGTCAGCGCTGGCGGTACGCCACGCATTCCCGAAGCGTTCAAGGCGCTCAAGGATGACAGCCGCGTGTTCCACCACTCCCAGTACCTGGCGCAGATGGCCAAGCAGCCGTGCGTGAACAACCAACCGATGAGCATCGCAATCATCGGCGGCGGGCAGAGCGCGGCAGAAGCGTTCATCGATCTGAACGACAGCTTCCCGTCGGTGCAGGTGGACATGATCCTGCGTGGCTCGGCCCTGAAGCCGGCGGACGACAGCCCGTTCGTCAACGAAGTGTTCTCGCCGGAGTTCACTGATCTGGTGTTCCAGCAGGCGAGCAGCGAGCGCGAGCGTCTGGTCAACGAGTACCACAACACCAACTATTCGGTGGTGGACATCGACCTGATCGAACGCATCTACGGCATCTTCTATCGCCAAAAAGTCTCGGGCATCGCGCGTCATGCGTTCCGCACCCTGACCACCATTGAAAAGGCCACCGCCACCGAGCGCGGTATCGAGTTGGCCGTGCGCAACAACGCCACTGGCGAAGTCACCGTCCGTCATTACGACGCCGTGGTGCTGGCCACCGGTTACGAGCGCCAGATGCACCGCAAACTGCTGGCTCCGCTGGAGCAGTATCTGGGCGATTTCGAGGTTGACCGTAATTACAAACTGATCACTGACGAGCGCTGCAAGGCCGGTATTTACATGCAGGGCTTCTGCCAGGCGAGCCACGGTTTGAGCGATACCTTGCTGTCGATCCTGCCGATTCGGGCGGATGAGATTGCCGGTTCGTTGTATGACCATGGCAAGGCTCGTGGGCATGGTCGGTCGGTGATGGATTTGTTGCTGGCCACCGCCAGCTAAGATTTCCGGCGCCTGTAAAGCCGCTATCGTCGGAACGCCGCCCGGAGCAAGCTCGCTCCCACATTTGATCTCTGTCTTACACAAAATCTGTGTTTACTGAAGATCCACTGTGGAAGCGAGCTTGCTCGCGATGGGGCCCTCACTAGCTCCACAAATCCCGAATCCTGAACCCTTCCTGAAGAACCCCGCAATTCCCCCGCCACCCACCGTTCCTTCGTTTACTCTCCAGAAATCGGGGCGTAAGCTTCGCGCGTTTTCAATCAATAGCGGAGACCCACAGTGGGTACTTGTTCGAGTGACAGTAGTCGGCCGGTTTCGATAACCGGCACCTTCCCGGCAAGATAACGCGCAACCTTTTGTGCCGTTGTCTCGCCGAAAAGCGAGCAGCGGCATCCCGATCGCGGCCAGTCCTGGTCCGTATCCCGACGTCCCTCTCATCGACGCTGAACCGTGCGTGATGTTCGACTTTGTGTCGTCATCGCGGCGTATCGACACGCCTGCTTGAAGGTTTCCCGGCTGACCCTGGGGGAACTGCCATGAACCTGACCCTGCTCAAAGAATTCTTCGCCGGATTCCTGCGCACTCGCCACATCGCCCGACACTTCCGTCGACTGGCGCTGCTGGAAAACTTCACCGACACCACGGTCAGCCGCGAGGTGCCGCCCACCCTGGCGCAAACCCTGGTGAGCGCTGCCAACAGCGACACCGGCCGACTGCTGGACAATCTCGGCAGCCACACCGATGGCCTGAGCGAACTCGAAGCCGATGCACTGCGCGTGCAATACGGCCTCAACGAAGTCGAGCACGAACAGCCGCTACCGTGGTGGACGCACCTGTGGCACTGCTACAAAAATCCGTTCAACCTGCTGCTGACCTTGCTCGCGGTCATCTCCTGGCTGACCGAAGACATGAAAGCCGCCATCGTGATTTTCTCCATGGTGGTGCTCTCGACCTTGCTGCGCTTCTGGCAGGAAACCAAATCCAACAAAGCCGCCGATGCCCTCAAGGCAATGGTCAGCAACACCGCTACGGTGTTGCGTCGGGATGCGTCGCGCACTGAGCTGCCGATCAAGCAATTGGTGCCAGGCGACCTGATCGTGCTCTCGGCCGGCGACATGATTCCCGCCGATTGCCGGGTGCTCGGCGCCAAAGACTTGTTCGTCAGCCAGGCCGCGATGACCGGCGAATCGATGCCGGTGGAAAAATTCCGCCGTCAGCAAGACAGTGACACCCGTAACCCGCTGGACCTCGACAACATTCTGTTCATGGGCACCAACGTGGTGTCCGGCACGGCCATGGCGGTGATTCTCACCACCGGCAACAACACCTATTTCGGCGCCTTGGCCCAGCGGGTTGGCGCTACCAATCGCGCACCCACTTCATTCCAGACGGGCGTCAACAAAGTCAGCTGGCTGCTCATCCGCTTCATGTTCGTCATGGCGCCGCTGGTGTTGTTCATCAACGGCTTCACCAAGGGCGACTGGACCCAGGCGTTGCTGTTCGCGCTGTCGATTGCCGTGGGCCTGACCCCGGAAATGCTGCCGATGATCGTCACCTCGACCCTGGCCAAGGGCGCGGTGTTCCTGTCGCGTAAAAAAGTCATCGTCAAACGCCTCGATGCGATCCAGAACTTTGGCGCCATGGACGTGCTGTGCACCGACAAGACCGGCACCCTGACTCAGGACAAGATCTTCCTGGCGCGTAACGTCGATGTCTGGGGCAGCGATTCCGATGACGTATTGGAAATGGCCTACCTCAACAGCTACTACCAGACCGGCCTGAAAAACCTGCTGGACGTGGCGGTGCTCGAGCACGTGGAAATCCACCGTGAACTGAAAGTCGGCACGGCGTTCCGCAAGGTCGACGAGATCCCGTTCGACTTCACTCGCCGACGCATGTCGGTGGTGGTCGCCGAGCGCGATTACTCGCACCTGCTGATCTGCAAAGGCGCGGTGGAAGAAGTACTGGCGGTCTGCACGCGGGTGCGTCATGGCGAGGTCGATGAAGCACTGAGCGATGAATTGCTGGTGCGGATTCGCCAGGTCACCGCATCGTTCAACGCCGAAGGACTTCGTGTCGTCGCCGTCGCCGCACGGCCAATGATTGAAGGGCGCGATACCTACAGCCTGGCGGATGAACAGGCGCTGACGCTGATCGGTTACGTGGCGTTTCTCGATCCACCGAAGGAAAGCACCGCGCCAGCCCTCAAGGCATTGGCCGCTCACGGCGTGGCCGTAAAAGTGCTGACCGGCGACAACGATCTGGTGACCGCGAAGATCTGTCGCGAAGTCGGCCTGGAGCAGCAAGGCCTGCTGATGGGCAACGACATCGAGCGCATGAGCGACGCCGAACTGGCAGTAGCGGTGGAGACCACCAACGTCTTCGCCAAACTCACCCCGTCGCACAAGGAACGCATCGTGCGTTTGCTTAAGGGGAACGGTCATGTGGTCGGTTTCATGGGCGACGGCATCAACGACGCGCCAGCGCTGCGCACCGCAGACATCGGCATTTCGGTGGACAGCGCCGTCGACATCGCCAAGGAAGCGGCGGACATCATCCTGCTGGAGAAAAGCCTGATGGTGCTGGAGGAGGGCGTACTGGAAGGGCGGCGGACCTTCGCCAACATGCTCAAGTACATAAAAATGACCGCCAGCTCGAACTTCGGCAACGTGTTCTCGGTGCTGGTGGCCAGTGCGTTCATCCCGTTCCTGCCGATGCTGCCGATGCACCTGCTGGTGCAGAACCTGCTCTATGACATTTCGCAGATCGCCATCCCGTTCGATCACGTCGACGAGGACATGCTGAAAACACCACAACGCTGGCAGCCGGTGGACGTCGGGCGTTTCATGCTGTTTTTCGGACCGATCAGCTCGATCTTCGACATCAGCACGTTTGCCTTGATGTGGTACGTCTTCGACGCCAATACCCCGGACCATCAAACCCTGTTCCAGTCCGGCTGGTTCGTGGTCGGGCTGCTGACCCAGACCCTGATCGTGCACATGATCCGCACGCCGAAAATCCCCTTCCTGCAAAGCCGCGCAGCGATGCCACTGATGGTGATGACTGGAATCATCATGGCCGTCGGCATCTTCTTGCCGATGGGACCGCTGGCGCACTACTTCAAATTGCAGGCGCTACCGTCGCTGTACTTCGTGTTCCTGCCGGTGATTCTGCTGGCGTACATGGCACTGACCCAGGCGGTGAAGGGGTTCTATATCCGCCGGTTTGGCTGGCAATAAAGCCGAACAGTTCCTTTGTGGCGAGGGAGCTTTCCTGTGGGAGCGAGCTTGCTCGCGATAGCGGTCTGACAGTCACATAGACAGTGAATGTGCCGCCGTCATCGCGAGCAAGCTCGCTCCCACAGGAAAGCCCCCTCGCCACAGGAGTCGTGTGTTACTCAAGGATTTTTTATGCAAGCGCTCAACAACATCAACCTGACCTCCTTGGTCGACACCCTGGTCAGCCTCAGCGCGGCCTTCATCCTCGGCGGCCTGATCGGTTTCGAGCGCCAGTACCGCCAACGCACCGCCGGCCTGCGCACCAATGTGCTGGTGGCTGTGGGGGCGACGATCTTTGTCGACATGGCTAACCGCCTCGGTGGTGCCGAAGGTGCCGTGCGAGTGGTGGCCTACGTGGTCTCCGGGATCGGCTTTCTCGGTGCGGGGGTGATCATGCGCGAGGAAGGCAATGTCCGCGGGCTCAACACCGCTGCCACCCTATGGGCTTCGGCGGCGGTGGGGGCTTGCGCAGGCGCCGACCTGCTGCTCGAAGCGCTGCTGGGCACGTTGTTCGTACTGGCGGCCAATACCTTGCTGCGGCCGATCGTCAACAACATCAACCGTCAGCCGCTGGATGTGATTTCGGCGGAAGTCACCAACATCGTGTACGTGATCGCCCGGCGCTCGCAACAACAGGCGGTACTGGCCTTGTTAGAGGCAGAGCTTGAGCGCAGCAACTACCCGGCGAGCGATATGGATGTGCACGCGTTCGGCACGGATGAGATCGAAATCGAAGCAACGCTGGCGACAACGTCGGTCGATGGCGATGAACTGGATGCACTGGTGGGGCGGATTTCGACGTCGACGTTGGTGGTGCAAGCGTTCTGGAGTCCGAGTACCACGGAATAGTCGTTCTTTCGATTTTCCTTCTGCCACCGGAGGAAGCGCCCTGGTTTTTAGGAAGTCCTACAGAAAGCTCGGCGGGTCTTCCGTAGCCTTGCGCCCTCACGAATCTGCCACTCTCCTGGGGGCCCACGTTGTTGAACAAAGCCTTACGTATCCTGATCGCCGACGAGTTGCATTTTCACCGCATGAAGGTCGAGCGACTGTTCAATCAACTCGACTACTACCGGATAGCACCGGTGCACAGCCTTGAAGAACTGCTGACCCTGGTCGAGTACGGTTGCGAGCCATTTGATCTGGTGGTCATCAATGCATCGCTGGCGGGTGGAGCGTTGAATCTGCTCGATTTTTTCCTCGATAACCCACAGGTTCATCACGCATTGATCTACGACGGTCAGCAAGCGCAGTTGCCGCCCATTCCTGCCTGCGTCCAACAGACGGTCGAGGTGAGCCACGCGACGCTGCCTGATTTGGCGTCCATTGGGCGGCTCATGGCGATCATCGATTCACATCTACCGTTCGTCGGTACTGTCATTTCTGTCAGGTAGTTGTGCCCGGTTTTCCATGCAAAAGTCTATGCGCAGCCGGTGCGTTCAACCGGGCCGGGTTCATGGGCATTGATTGCTCAATCGTCGTGTTTTTTTGCACAGGAAGTTGCCATGAAGTCAGTGTTGATTGTGGACGATCATCCGGTGGTTCGCGCCGCAGTCAAAATCGTACTGGTGCAGGAGGGTTTCAAGCAGATACACGAAGCGGCGAGTGGTAATGAGGTCTTATCGAAGATCCGCGAACACAAGCCTGATCTGGTGGTACTGGATCTGGTGATGCCCTCGCTCGACGGGCTGGATGTACTGGCGCGGATCAAGACCAGTGGGGTGCCCAGCCGAGTACTGGTCTTCACGTCCCTGGAACCCATGTTTTATCAGGATCGTTGCATGCACGCCGGCGCCGCAGGCTATATCGCCAAGTCCAATGACTTGCAGCACTTGCACCGCGCCGTGCACGCCGTGATGGCCGGTTACACCTATTTCGCCCAGCTACCCTCGGCGTCGGTGTCGCTGACTTCGATGCAACGCAGTGAAAAGCAGATGATCGATAAACTCTCCGACCGGGAACTGACGATCTTTCAGCATCTGGCCCGGGGCATCAGTAACAAGGCGATCGCTGAAATCATGCACTTGAGTCACAAAACCGTCAGCACCTACAAGACCCGTTTGGTTGGAAAACTCAACGTGGAATCGGCGGTGTACCTGAGGGATTTTGCCAAGCGTAATCATCTGATCTGAGTGAGCCCGATCATGCGCGATTGTTTGTGGGCTCTGTTGCTGTTCTGTGGACTGGGAGCACCGGTGACGGCGGCCGATGAGCCAAAGCTTTTGCATGTGCTGGGGCGTTCCGCGGTGGAGGGTTATCAGGTCCAGCTGGATGAAAAAGACTGGCAGTGGTTGCGTGGCAAACGAGTCTTGCGCCTCGGGGTGTCGGGGCCGGACTACCCACCGTTCGAGATCACGCGAAACGTTGATGAGCTGGAAGGCATCACCGCAGACTATGCCGCACTGTTGGGGCAACTGCTGCACGTAAAAATCGACGTGCTTCGTTATCGCACACGCGAAGCGGCCATGGATGCGCTCAAACGCGATGATCTGGATCTGCTTGGCACGTCTAACAACTTTGAGGCGGCTGACCCGGAGTTGACCCGGTCCAGTGCCTATGCCGAAGATCAGCCGATGCTGGTTACCCGCCTGGACGACTCGATGCCTGTCGACCTCGCGGGCAAACGCATCGCCATGGTCGATGACTATCTGCAGGCGCAGACTGTCGAAGCCTTCTATCCCGAGGCGAGCTTGCAACGCTACCCCTCTGCACTCGACGCGATCGGGGCGGTGGCGTTCGGGCAGGATGATGTGTACCTCGGGGACTTCATCAGCGCCAATTACCTCATCAATAACAACTACCTCAGTAACGTTCGCATGGTGGGGCCTTCCGGCCTGGACGCCAATCCGTTTGGCTTTGCCTTCAGCCGGGGCAACCCCCGTCTGAAGAGCATTGTCGATAAGGCTCTGGCGGCGATTCCCATGGATCAGCGCACGGCCATCGAGCAGCGCTGGAGTGCCGGAAGAGCCAACATGGCGGGTCAAGAGCGAGTACGTTTGAGCGCCAGTGAGCAACGTTGGCTGGATCAACATCCGACGGTGGAAGTGGGGGCCGTCGAGAGCTTTGCACCGCTGACTTTTTACGATGCACAGGGACAACTCAGCGGGTTGACCGCGCAATTGCTGACGTTGATCAGTCAGCGCAGCGGCTTGACCTTCAAGGTGCAGCGGGGTAACTCCCTCGATCAGCAGATCCAGCAACTCAAGGACGGCAAGATCGACGTGTTACCTGTGGTCACGCCCGGTATCGAACGCGAAGTCGACCTGCGTTTCACTCGGGCCTACTTGAACAATCCGTTTGTACTGGTCAGTGCGACCACCCCGGGAAGCCCCAGGACCCTGGATGACATGGTCGGTAAACGCCTGGCGATTTATCGCGGTCATCCGTTGCTCGGGTTCATCCGCGCTCGGGCGCCCAGTGTACGTCTGGTCGAAGTGCAGAGTCCGGCGCAGGGTATGGAGTGGGTGATCAAGGGCCAGGCCGACGGGGCAGTCAGCTCATTGATCGTGGCTCGGTATCTGATCACCCGGCAATACCGCGAGCGTCTGCGGATCAGCAGCACCGTGGGTGATGAACCGGCGCGTATCGCTCTGGCCACCAGCCGTGGAGCGCTGGAGTTACACTCGATTCTGAACAAGGCACTGCTGAGCATTTCGCCCCGGGAGATGGATGAGCTGTTAGCCCGCTGGAGCAATGATGTGGTGGTCGATGACAGCTACTGGCTGCGTCATCGCCAAGGCATTCTCCAGGCGTTTGCCGTTGCGGGCGCCTTGCTGTTGCTCGCACTGGCCTGGATTGCCTGGCAGCGTCGGCAGATAAGTCAACGCCAACAACTGCTCGGGCAATTGCAGGACGCCAAGGACGCCGCCGACGATGCCAACCGTGCCAAAACTACCTTTCTGGCGACCATGAGTCATGAAATCCGCACGCCGATGAATGCCCTGATCGGCATGCTCGAACTGGCGCTGAAGCGAGCGGAAGAGGGCTTCACTGATCGCTCCGCCATCGAAGTGGCATCCAATGCCGCGCAGCAATTGCTGGCGTTGATCGGCGACATCCTGGACATCGCCCGCATCGAGTCCGGGCATTTGTCGCTGACCCCTGAGCGGGCGAATCTACGCACGCTGGTGGAGTCGGTGTGCCGGGTTTTCGAAGGTCTGGCACGGCAGAAGAACTTGCAGTGGCGGGTCGAATTGGCCGAACACAGCGATCGTGACGTGTTAGTCGACCCCACGCGCTTCAAGCAGGTGCTGTCCAACCTGCTGAGCAACGCGATCAAGTTCACCCGTGAAGGTGAGGTGAGTCTGACACTGCGAGTAGAGCCCGGTGTGTCGGGGCATCTGGCAGTCAGTGTGCGTATTGAGGACAGCGGCATCGGTGTCAGTGTGGTCGATCAGCAACGACTGTTCAGCCCGTTCGTGCAGGCCGGTAACAGCCAGCAGTCAGGCCACAATGGCTCCGGCCTGGGACTGGTGATCAGCCGCACTTTGTGCGAAATGATGGGCGGCCGATTGCAGCTCGACAGCGTCCTCGGACTGGGTACGCAGGTCGACTTCAGTTTTGATCTGATTGCGTTGCAACCATTGACCTGCGGCGAGTGGGCGGATAGCGGATTGCAGGTGGCCACTCGGCTGCTGACGATTCTGGTGGTCGACGATTACCGGGCCAATCGATTGTTGCTCTCACGGCAGCTGAGCTACCTGGGGCATCGGGTGCTGGAGGTTGAGGATGGCGAGCGTGGTCTTGCGCAGTGGCGCGAGCATGAGCTCGATTTGGTCATCACCGATTGCAACATGCCGGTGGTCAATGGTTATGAATTGGCGGGTGCGATACGCGATGAAGAGCGCGCTAATGGCTTGCCACCCACGCTGATTCTTGGGTTTAGCGCCAATGCGCAGCCGGAGGAAAAGATCCGCTGCCTTGAAGCGGGCATGGACGACTGTCTGTTCAAACCGATCCGGCTGGCAGATTTGAGTGCCTGGTTGGCGTCCCGATTTGTGAATGAGCCGCCAGCGCCGGTTGAAGAGCAAGCAACGTTCGAGATCGACTTGACCGGCCTGGAGCTCTATGTCGGTGAAGACCGGACGCTGATCAATCAATTGTTGCGCGAGCTGGCTGAGACCAATCGCTACGATCGCGATGATCTGCTTGCAGCGCACGTCAGTGGCAATCGTCACCGGCTGCAAGACCTGGCGCATCGCATCAAAGGGGGGGCGCGGATGGTTCGTGCAAAACGTTTGATCGAGTGTTGCGAACATCTGGAGCGTGCCTGCGCCGAAGGGCGCGCGACGTTGATCGACGAGGCCGTCGATCAATTGCAGCACGCCATGGCACGCCTGGATCAGAGCCTCAAGAGAGCCTGACGCTTAATCCCAGTGGGGCGCGATGCCTTTGGGGCTGGTCAGTCGATGGCCACGATCCAGACCCGCGATCAGCGCCATGTCGGCGTCGCTCAAGGTCAGTGTGCGGGCGTGCAGGTTACTTTGCAGGTTGGTGCGTTTGGTCGACGAGGGGATCACGGCGTAACCCAGTTGCATGGCCCAGGCCAGGGTGACTTGTGCCGGCGTCGCCTGAAGACGATCAGCGATCTGCTGGATGACCGGGTCTTTTAGCACTTCGCCGTAAGCGAGGGTCATGTACGAGGTGATCTGGATGCCCTGGCTCTGTGCGAATTCAACGACTTTGCGGTTTTGCAGGTAGGGGTGCAGTTCAATCTGGTTGGTCGCGATGTGTTCGGCACCGACCGCGGCGATCGCCTGTTCCATCAGGTCGACGGTGAAGTTGGACACGCCGATCTGCCGGGTCAGGCCCAGTTGTTTGGCTTCGAGCAGGGCACCCATGAACTCCTCGACCGGCACCTGATCTTCCGGAGACGGCCAATGGATCAGGGTCAGGTCCAGGTAGTCGGTTTGCAGCTTTTGCAGGCTTTCCTTGAGGCTGTCGATCAGGCGATCCCCGGCGAAGTTGGCAACCCAGATCTTGCTGGTGATGAACAACTCGTCACGGGCAATGCCGCTGGCGGCGATGGCCTCGCCGACCTCGGCTTCGTTCTCGTAGATTTGCGCGGTATCGATGACTCGATAGCCCAGTTCCAGGCCAGTGCTCACCGAATCGATGACCACCTGGCCTTGCAAGCGAAACGTACCAAGACCGAATGCGGGAATAGACATCAATGACTCCAGGGTTGCAGTGGGAATGGGCACGAGTATCCGCGCCCGCACCCATGAGAAAAACCGCTGGATCGGCAAAGCAATGTTTACCGCAAGTCATGAATCAAAATCTTAAGCTCTACCCCCGCGCCTCAAGAATCATGCAGGTGGTCGACCCCGTCGCATACAACCGCCCATCCACGTCATAAATCCGCCCCTCGGCCAGCGCCGTCGAGCGCCCCAGATGAACAATCTTGCCCTCGGCCCGCACCGGTCCGCTGGCACCGTTCAGCGCACGAACATAGCTGATGCGCAAATCCAGCGTCGTATAACCCTGACCCTTTTTCAGCTGCGTATGAATCGCACAGCCCATGCACGAATCCAGCAACGTCGCGGCATAGCCGCCATGCACGCTGCCCAACGGGTTGTAATGCCGCGAATCCGGCGTGCCTTGAAAAATGAACACCCCGGCAGACCATTCGATGGGTATGAAGTCCATCAGTGTGCCGATCGGTGGCGAGGGAAGTTCCCCGTTGCCGATGCCTTCGAAAAACTCGGTGGGTGAAAGGGCGCTGACCTCGGCCATGGACAGACTGCCAGGGCCGGCGAGACGGGCGCGCATGGCCTGTTCCTGGGCGATCCATTGGGCGAGCGTGGCTTCGCGGTTCGGGCTTTGCATGGGGATGTCCTCGGGCGGAGTGAATATTATGCTTGTAATCCGGATTGATATTATGTCCGAAATAAAAACTCCGCCAGCCCCGCGTGTCGTGCCCCTCAAGCAATATCGCTGTGGCTGAATTCCTCGCCCAGAAAGTCGATCAATGCGCGCACCGACGGCAGCAGCCCACGGCGTGACGGGAAAATCGCGTGCACGATTCCGCACTTGGGGGCCCAGCCCGGCACCAGTTCCACCAGGCGTCCTGCGGCAATGTCATCGCGCACCACCACGCTGGGCAGGTGAGCGATGCCGATCCCGGCCACCACGGCGTGACGCAATGCCAACAGGTCATCGGTGACCATTCGTGGCGCATGCCGAATCACCGCGCAGGCCCCGTCCGCCCCAAACAATTCCCACTGATATTCACGCTGCGCCGCGCCCCAGTGCAGGCTCGGCAACCCGCTGAGGTCAGCCGGGGAGGCCGGTGATGACAGGCGCGGCACGAAGGCCGGACTGCCCACCAGGCACTGAGTGCTGTTGCCCAGCACCTTCATCACCATGTCGGTGTTTTCCAGCGGCGGAAAGCGCACCCGCAGGGCGATGTCGAAACCCTCGTGGATCAGGTCGACCCGGCGGTTGGTGCTCTCGATGAACAACTCCACCAGCGGGTACTTGAGCATGTAGCGAGTCAGCATCGGCCCGACCCAGGAGTTGAGCAGCGCGGTCGGGCAACTGACGCGCACCAGGCCCTGGGGTTCGGAGCGGTTGCGTTCGATCAGTTCGGCAGCGCTTTCCGCTTCCACGCGCATCGCCAGGCAACGCTGGTAATAGGCCTGGCCAATTTCCGTCAGTGAACAATGCCGGCTGGTGCGGTGCAGCAGGCGTACGCCGAGGCGCTCTTCGAGCTCGGCAATGCGTCGGCTCAGCTTCGACTTGGGCATGTCCAGCGCCCGGCCAGCCGGGGCGAAACCGTGGTGTTCCACCACTTGGGTGAAGTAGTAGAGGGTGTTGAGGTCTTCCACCATCGTTCTCCATATAGAACGCTAAGGCTGATTTTTGCAGTCTAGTGCATCAAAGGGTTCAGTTTTAAGCTTTGTCCATCGCGTCACTCACCAGATTCGGAGGCGGAATGAAAAACATCATCGGTATCTACACCAGCCCACGGACCCATTGGGTCGGCGACGGTTTTCCGGTTCGCACGCTGTTTTCCTACGACAACCTGGGCAAACACATCAGCCCGTTTTTGCTGCTCGATCACGCCGGTCCCGCTGAATTCACCCCGACCACCGAGCGTCGTGGCGTCGGCCAGCACCCGCACCGCGGTTTCGAGACGGTGACCATCGTCTACAAGGGCGAACTGGAGCACCGCGACTCCACCGGCAGCGGCGGCAAGATCGGGCCGGGCGACGTGCAATGGATGACGGCAGCCTCCGGGATTCTCCACGAAGAATTCCACTCCGAAGGATTCGCCAAGCGCGGCGGCACCCTGGAAATGGTTCAGCTGTGGGTCAACCTGCCGGCCAAGGACAAAATGGCCGACGCCGGTTACCAGACGATTCTCGATGGCGACATCCCGAGCATCCCGCTCAAGGACAAGGCCGGCAGCCTGCGCTTGATCGCCGGTGAGTTCGACGGCCGCACCGGCCCGGCGCGCACGTTTACCCCAATTGACGTCTGGGACCTGCGCCTCAACGGCGGCAAGTTGCTGACCCTGGACCTGCACGAAGGTCGTAACACAGCATTGGTAGTGTTGCGTGGCACGGTTCAGGTCAACGGTGTGGAACTGGTGCGCGAAGGGCAGTTGGCGTTGTTCGAACGCAATGGCAATCAGCTCAGTCTGGAAGCCAATAACGACGCAGTGGTGCTGCTGCTCAGCGGTGAGCCAATCGACGAACCCATCGTCGGCCATGGCCCGTTCGTGATGAACAGCGAGCAGGAAATCCACCAGGCCTTTGCTGACTTCCAGTCAGGCCGGTTCGGTCGGATGAGCGGATGAACTCATTGTTGTAACGCTGTGGCGTGTCGGGCGTGGGCGACTACCCTTGCTTGGCCGCGTTTTAACCAACTTTCAGGTTTCTCTCACGCCGGCCTGTTCGGCATCGATAAAAAGCGAGGATTACTCCCATGACTACCTCTTACAAACGTCTCGACAAGGATAACGCCGCCGTTCTGTTGGTCGATCACCAGGCGGGTCTGCTTTCTCTGGTGCGCGACATCGAGCCGGACCGTTTCAAGAACAACGTGCTGGCCCTGGCTGACCTGGCCAAGTACTTCAAGTTGCCGACGATTCTCACCACCAGTTTCGAAACCGGCCCCAACGGCCCGCTGGTGCCCGAGCTCAAGGCGCTGTTCCCGGATGCGCCGTACATTGCCCGTCCTGGCCAGATCAATGCCTGGGACAACGAAGACTTCGTCAAGGCGATCAAGGCCACCGGCAAGAAACAACTGATCATCGCTGGCGTGGTGACCGAAGTATGCGTGGCGTTCCCGGCGCTGTCGGCTCTGGCTGAAGGCTTCGAGGTGTTCGTGGTGACTGACGCTTCCGGCACCTTCAACGAACTGACCCGTCAATCGGCCTGGGACCGCATGTCGGCCTCCGGCGCACAGTTGATGACCTGGTTCGGCCTGGCCTGTGAGCTGCATCGCGACTGGCGCAATGATGTGGAAGGCTTGGCTACTTTGTTCTCCAATCACATCCCGGATTACCGCAACCTGATGACCAGCTACAACACCCTGACTAACAGCAAGTAACCCCTGACAACATAGATCCCCTGTGGGAGCGAGCTTGCTCGCGATAGCGGTATGCCAGCCACCATCAATGGTGACTGGCATGGCCTCATCGCGAGCAAGCTCGCTCCCACATTGTTTTGCATTGTTCTGAAGACATCAAACACTCCTACACTGTGCCCAATGTGTGAGATCT
Organism: Pseudomonas sp. LBUM1666; assembly: GCF_059695775.1. Lineage (NCBI taxonomy): Bacteria > Pseudomonadati > Pseudomonadota > Gammaproteobacteria > Pseudomonadales > Pseudomonadaceae > Pseudomonas > Pseudomonas sp. LBUM1666. The sequence goes on from NZ_CP166789.1 coordinate 1,977,019, forward strand.
TCGCGCCATTGGCCTTCGCTGGAGTTGCTTGATGCTGTCACTGCTCACCGATCACCCGCTGCTCTGCGCGATGGCTTTGATCCTTATCGATCTTGGGCTGTGGCGCCTGCTCAGTGCCAATGGCAGCAACTGGAAGCTGGTCGTGCGGTTGGTGATTTTCTCGTTGTTCAGTGTCCTGCTGTTCAACGAAGGCCTGAACCCCATGGAGACGGCGCCCTGGGCCGACAACGTCCCGCTGCACCTGGCGGCCACCGGATTGCAGATCGGCTGGTGGTTGTTCGGCGCGCGCACCCTGACGGTGCTGATCGGCGCAGTGATGATGCAACGGGTCGGGCACACAGGGCGCTTGCTCCAGGATTTGCTCGGCGCGGTGATTTTCCTGATCGCGATCATCGCGGCTTTGGCGTACGTACTCGATCTGCCGGTCAAGGGTGTGCTGGCGACCTCCGGCGCGTTGGCGATCATCGTCGGCCTGGCCTTGCAAAGTACCCTCAGCGACGTGTTCTCCGGGATCGTCCTGAACACCACCAAACCCTATCAGCTGGATGACTGGATCTCGATCGACGGCACTGAAGGCCGGGTCACCGATATCGACTGGCGCGCGACGCGCCTGCAAACGTCCCAAGGCAGCATGGCGGTGATCCCCAACTCCCTGGCGGCCAAGGCCAAGATCATCAACTTCAGTCGGCCCAGTGACATTTTCGGCGTATCCATCAGCCTGCAATTGAGCCCGCACGCGCGTCCGCAAACCGTCATTGAAGCGCTGGAGCGGGCGATGGAGGGTTGCCGTTATCTGTTGAGCAAACCGGCGCCGTGTGTCGCGTTGAAAGGTTCCAGCGCCACCGGCGTGGAATACGAAATCAGTGGTTTCGTGGTCTCCATGGACCAGAAACGCATGGTCCGTAATCTGCTGTTCGACCTGGCATTCCGGCACTTGCAGGCCAGCGGTGTCAGCCTGCTGTCGAACGTCGAACCCAATGCACCTGCCAACCTGTCGCGGCCACGGGCATTGCTGGACGCGTCGAACATTTTCTCGACCCTGCGTCAGGAAGAGAAAGAAACCTTCAGCCAGAACATGACCCTGCAAACCTTCCGCGCCGGTGAAATGATCCTGCCGGCGGGGGAGGTCAGCGATCATTTGTTCATCATCGAGTCCGGTGTTGTATCGGTGGAGCTGAGCCGTGGTGGGGTCAAGTTCGAATCCGGGCGCATGGGGCCAGGTGAGGTGATCGGCGAGGGCGGGATTTTGTCCGATACGGCACTACCGGCGGACTTCAGCGCCAAGACGTTCTGCAGCTTGTACCGGATCGAGAAGGAGTACCTCAAACCGTGTCTGGATGCGCGACATGACATCAGCGAAGCGATGAAGGCGTTACTGGATTTCCGCTTGAACAAGGCTCAGACGTTGACTCAGGAAGCGCCTAGGGTTGTGCAGAAGAAGGGGTTTTTGCAGTGGCTGCGCAATCGAGCGTAGGGGCTTGAAGGTCATGGGCGCGGGTGCAATCGAGTGAGTCGGCAGCAGGCGCCTGGCCAACAAGCTGTGTGCCGACCTGGGTACGGTCATGACTGTTCCAGTACTCGAACGGCGCATGTTGCCAAATCATGCCGACGGGGCCGGCGATCAACAGCAAGGCTAGATACACCAGGGTTTGTCGACGCGTCAGCGGTTTTTTGCTCGCCGACCGCCGCGCTGCGATCCGGGCGCGGCCATGTCCATGAATCTGGGCGAGCAGAAAGGCTTCGCGTGCCTGTTCCGGCATTTCCCACAATAAGGATTCCAGGTGCCAACGCGATTCGGAATTCGGCGAAGTAGAAGGTGGCAAAGGCATTTCGGATGAGGACGACATGAGCAGGATGTACTCGATTCCGGCGTCCCGGCCGCGTTATCAGGAATGAATCGCATTCTAGTGGTGTCGGTGCGGTGATGGCAATTACCCATCTAGATTATTTTCAAGCCCGCCCATTGGCATCCTCAACTTCCCAATAATTGGCTATTTGCTGCCTGTCAGTGCGGGATTAACTTAGCTCCACACCCCTGACTGGAGCCCACCATGCAACCGCGTATCGATTTCTACACTGCTTCCCCAGATGCACTCAAAGCCATGATCGCGCTGGAAACCGCTGTCTCGAAGCTGCCTCTGGAAAAATCCCTGATTGAACTGGTCAAGCTGCGCGCCTCCCAGATCAATGGCAGCGCCTTCTGCGTCGACATGCACACCGCCGATGCCCGCAAGGGCGGCGAAACCGAGCGTCGGCTGTATGGGGTGTCGGTCTGGCGGGAAACGCCGTTCTTCACACCCCGCGAACGTGCGGCGCTGGCCTGGACCGAATCCCTGACGCTGCTGAGCCAGTCCCATGCCCCTGACGAAGACTACGAACTGGCCACCGCGCAGTTCACCCCCAAGGAAATGGTCGACCTGACCGTGGCGATTTCCACCATCAACAGCTGGAACCGTCTGGCGGTAGGTTTCCGCAAAATGCCTCAGGAGTGATACCTGGGCTCAATGAGCATCCGCACTCGGCGCGGCCGGTGGTTGCACCTTGCGCATCAAGGGCACCATCGCCGTGGCGATGATGAAGCAGACCATGATCATCAGGAACGCATCGCCGTAGGTTTGCGTCTGCGCTTCGCGGTAGGTCAGCAGCCACAGCTGATGCAGGCTGGCGGTGACACCCACGTCACCGCTTTGGCCTAGGGCGGCGAAGTTGTTGCCGACCTGGGACAGCCACTGATTCAGTGCTTCATTGGTGCTGTTGAGGTTTTCCGCCAACCGGGTGAAGTGCAGGTTGGTGCGGTCATTCAGAATGGTCGCGCACGCGGCAATGCCAATGGCGCCACCCAGGTTTCGCATCAGGTTGAATAACCCTGAAGCATGTTTGAGCCGCGCCGGTGCCAGCCCACCCAAGGTCAGCGTCACCGCCGGCGGCACCGCCAATTGCTGGGCAATCCCGCGCAAGGCTTGCGGCAACATCAATTCTTTAGCCCCCCAGTCATGGGTGATCGGGCTGAAATCCCACATCGACAACGCGAACAACCCCAGGCCGAACATCATGATCCAGCGCAGATCGATGCGGTTGGCCAGAAAGGCGTACAGCGGAATCGCCATGATCTGGAACACCCCGGTGGAGAAAACCGCCAGACCAATGTCCAGCGCACCGTAGCCACGCACCCGGCCGAGAAACAGCGGCGTCAGGTAAATGGTGGCGAACAGGCCGATGCCGGTGACGAACGAAAAGAAACAGCCAAGGGCAAAGTTGCGGTCTTTCAGGGCGCGCAAATCGACGATCGGGTTGGCGACGTGCAGGGTTCGACCAATGAACGCCAGGCCGGCCAGTCCGCTGATCCACGCCGTGGTCACAATCGTGCTGTCGCTGAACCAGTTCCAGCGCGGGCCTTCTTCGAGGGTGTATTCCAGGCAACCGAGAAACAGCGCCATGAACACCATGCTCAAGTAGTCGGCACCTTTGAGCAGCGACAATTCTGGCTGGTCGATTTTCACCAGCATCGGCACCGCCACCGCGACGAAAATCCCCGGCACCAGGTTGATGTAGAACAGCCAGTGCCAGGATGAAATGTCAGTAATCCAGCCACCGATCACCGGCCCCAGGGTCGGCGCCAATGAGGCCACCGCGCCGATGGTCGCGGCGGCGATCACCCGTTGCTTGCCAGTGAAGAAAACGAACGCCGTGGTGAACACCAGCGGAATCATCGAACCACCGAGAAACCCTTGCAGGGCGCGGAAGGCGATCATGCTCTGAATGTTCCAGGCCGCGCCGCAGAGCAGGCTGGCCAGGGTGAAACCCACTGCGGATGCGCAGAACAGCCAACGCGTTGAGAACACTCGGGACAGCCAGCCGGACAGCGGGATCACGATGATTTCGGCAATCAGGTAACTGGTTTGCACCCACGCCGTTTCATCGGTGCCCGCCGAGAGCCCGCCGCCGATGTCACGCAACGACGCCGAGACGATCTGGATATCCAGCAGCGCAATGAACATGCCGATGCACATGGTGGCGAAGGCGAAAACCTTGGTCGCCGTTGCCATGTCGGCGGCATTGAACGGTTGCGCGGGGACGGCGAGGGCGCGGCTCATGGTGCGCTGGCTACGGCGGGCGTTTCAGGTTCCTTGCGCGTGTCCACTTCAGCGGTGACCGACAGGCCCGGACGCAGATGGCCGAGCACGCCATCGGCCGGATCAAGCACGATGCGCACCGGCACCCGCTGAACGATTTTGGTGAAGTTGCCGGTGGCGTTTTCCGGTGGCAGCACGCTGAACTGTGAACCACTGGCCGGCGCGAGGCTGTCCAGATGACCGTGGAATTCCTGCCCCGAGAGCACGTCGGCATGAATGATCACCCGTTGCCCCGGTGTCATTCGCGATAGCTGATCTTCCTTGAAATTGGCATCGACCCACAGCCCGCTGGCCGGTACCACCGACAACAGTTGCGAACCGGCCTGGGCATACGCGCCGACCCGCGCCCGACGATTGCCGATCACGCCGTCCACCGGGGCCTTCAGTTCGGTGTAACCCACGTTCAATTGCGCCAGATCACGTTCGGCACGAGCCTGCATCAGCGCGGCGCGGGCTTGCTGTTTCTGGGTTTCGATCACGTTCAGCTGACGCTGGGACGCGAGCAGTTCAGCCTGGGCCCGGGCGCTGAGGGCTTGGGCGGTCTTGAAGGTGGCGTTGGCGCGTTGGGCGCTTTCCACCGAGACGGCGTTGCTGCCGACCAGTTTTTTGTAGCGAGCATCGTCATCCCGTGAGCGGGCGGTTTCGGCGCCGGCGGCATCGATCCCGGCGCGGGCCTGGCCGATCACTGCGTGTTGCAATTGTTCGGTGGCATCAAGGTTGGCGAGCAGCGCTTCTTCGGCGGCCACCGCACCTTCGGCCTTGGCGAGATTGGCGCGGTAATCGCGGGAGTCGAGACGAATCAACACATCGCCGGCCTTGACCTTCTGGTTGTCGGTGACCAGCACCTCTTCGATGTAACCCGCCACCTTCGGCCCGATCACCGTCACATCGCCGCCGATGTAGGCATCGTCGGTTTCTTCGATGAAACGGCCGGCGGTCCACCAGTGCGTCGCGTACAGCCCGGCGAACACCAGGGCAGCGATGACCGCAGCCAGCAAGATCAACCGTTTGAGCAAGGGAGGCTTGGGTGTGCTCACCGGGACAGCAAGGTCGGGTTCAAGGCTGGGCATGCTGGTCATGGAGATTACCTGTGGGAATCGGGTCTTTATTACGCATGTAATATGACGTAGGTAATATTTTGTGGCAAATGATTTCTGTTGCCGGTCGTCAGGTGGTTATTTGAGCCACTTGCCCGGGGTGATGCCGGTCATGTCCTCGAAGAAGGCGATGAATGCACTGTCACTGGCAAACCCCAGGTCGAAGGCGCTGTAGCCAATGTTCCGCCCGGTAGCGAGCAGCTCGATGGCGCGCATCAGCCGCCATTGCTGATAACTCGTGCCAGTTTCACGCTGGAAAATTCGCCCGATGGTCCGTGGCGTCAACGGCCAGCCATATGAGCATTTCGCCAATCCCTATTTGAAGCTGAATGTCGGTTCAAAGTCGGAGATGTTTGTCCTGTTTATCGAGAGGTTTCGCTAGCACTGATATCAAAAGATAGCAGCCGTGACAGCTCCTACTGGGGGATGCAGTTCCATGTAGGAACTGTCGCAGGCGTCCTTGCGGCAGGTGCTGTGGAACAGACGTATTAACCAATCGCGGTCCGATTGCTCTGTGCTATCAGTAATTAGTTACCAATAGAACTGCTAGTGTATTGGGCTTACGCTCACGGCTGGGCTAAGGAAGTCTATGTGATAGCCGGAAGATCCATCACCAATTGCTAAGTGAACCCCACTGATACCTTCATTCATCTGTGAGTTGATTTTGTAGTCAATACTTGGCGCGATAGCCTCGTTTACCCCGATAGCGAACTCGGTCAGCGTAAGTCCGCGAGAACCAGCCGCAAGATCCAGAAGTTTTATATGTTCCTCGTTGTTTACTTTCAGTGAGGTGATGATGTTGTCTTCAACTGATAAGAATGCCCCTGCTTCCGATACGCGATCACTCAGCCATTTTAATGAGATCTTCAATCCTTCTGGCAATGTCGGGTTAGGTTTTCTCAGTACTGTCAGTATTCCTGCGATTTTCAAAGTTCCGCTAAAAGAAAACGGGCAAGATTCTTGTGGGTTCATATGTGCATAATGAACTTCAAAAAATTCTGCCACGGACTGAACAAAGTCGTGTTCGATGTCTTCGGCAAGTAGTGCGTATGGTTGTGCGTGAGGGAAAATAGTGACGCGCGCATCAGCGTCATTACCAGACAGGAAAAAGGATTCATTTGAATTGAGCATGTTCAACACAGATCGCTGTGTGCATAAGGCATGTTCAAAATTGTTGCTCAGCAAGAGCTCCAGGCTGTAGAGTGCACTAGCTAAGGAAGGCTCGAACACTTGCGTTGCGCAAAAAACGCTTTTTTTGTTTTTTGTGTTTTTTGCGATATCAAACGTCAATTTTGCAGCGTCATTGCTAAAGGAAAAAATAATACTATTTTTTGGTAGTTTCTCAATCTCAGAAATATTTGCCGTATTGAAACCTAGGTGCGCACATTCTCTGAGAAAGTCTTCTGAATCCGAAATTATAGATAACTCCCCCTGACCGAAGAGCGCCGATATCATTTTTGATGTTGACATAAAATCCTCCTCTTTATTTCCAATGAGCGGCAAGAGAGTTCTTGTCGCTCATTGGTATTATTTACTCTCCAGTGTGAGCCCACGCCAGAGGTGCCCAACCAAAATTATCCGGGCCAGAAGTGATTCGGTTGAGTTTTTCTTTGGTGATATTTTTCTTTTTCATTTGATCTTCCTTTTTCATTTTGTTGGTTTGTACTCCCTGGAATGTTTGGGAGTGGACTAATTAATACAGAATTTTTTGATGTGTTAAATGGTTTATTAGGGGGTTTTTAGAATTAATTTGACTGTTGGAGTTCTCGTAAAGCTCAATAGGTTATTTGTGTAGGGCGTATCTGTAATCCTGTTCTGAAAATTTAATATTTCCATTTTTTTTGGTTGTGGTTGATGACCTGATGTCGTTAGGTTTGTTTGTGGAGTTTGTTTTTTAAAGCCAAATGTTCAACAGTTAATAGAGGGCTATATAGTGCATGCATCAAAGAAATACCTGACAGATACGTCTGTCCATCAAGCCCTGCTACTGGTTGATCTTACCGAGGCAAGCGCTCCCGATCACGCCGTCCGACTATTGTTAAATGAAGTTCTTCAGGGGCTTGCTGAAAAAGGCTGGCCCCAAGCGCAACTTCAGACCGGTCCGCGAATTGTGTCCGCTGAAGAAAATTACGGTTTGCTGGGTTATGACCCAGCAGAAGTCACTCTTGGGAGTGAACACACCCGTTGGGTCGATGAGTGTTCCCTTTTGCGTACACAAACCACCAGTCAAATTCCGGCGGCACTTCAGCGTGCGGCTCATGTGCGGCAACCGGGGGAGACGATATTGCTGGCCGCGCCAGGTATCACTTTTCGTCGAGATAGTCGGGACCGTTGGCATTGCGCAGAACCACATCAAATGGATATCTGGGTGCTGGGTGATTCGGAACTGTCGACGCATGACCACTTGTTGCGTCTGGTCAGCGATATCCTCAAAACAGCAGTTCCTGACAAGCGTTGGGTCTACAGCGATAGCCCGCATCACTACACGGAGGGCGGAATCGAAGTGAATGTGTTGAATGACGGCGCTCCGGTCGAGGTGCTGGAGTGCGGTCGTATTGCTACGTCTTTGTTAGAGCGCTTGAAGATTGATCCGCAGCGTCATGGAGGGCTGGCGCTCGGGATGGGGTTGGATCGACTGACCATGCTGCGCAAGGGAATTCCGGATATTCGCTTGCTACGTGATCAGAACGTACGAGTACAGGCGCAGATGCATGATTTGAATCCCTGGAGCGCTGTATCACGTTTGCCTTCGATTGCTCGTGATATTTCGTTGGCGGTAACGCCGGGGTTAAGTGAGGAAGTGTTGACCGAGAGGATGTTACAAGCTGCTGGCGACAACTCTGACTGGATCGAGGAGATGCAGGTCAAGGGACGTTGGGGATTCTCGGATTTACCTGTGCAGGCAATTGAACGCCTCGGACTGCTGCCGGGCCAGGAAAATGTGCTTCTGCGCGTTGTACTGCGTGATTGTTCGCGATCAATCACTACCCACGAGGCGAACGCCTTGTATGCGAACATTCAGTCAGCGTTGCATGAAGGTGCGCCGGGGGCGGGTTACAGAATGGATATTCCAAAGGCTTGAAACCGCCATTGTCGAACGCCCAAGTAGTCACTGAGGCACCGTGTAATCGTTCATCGCGAGCAAGTTCGCTCCCACAGGGACCGCGTAACTGCCGTATGAAGCGGGTCATCAGTGATGACTGTTTTGAAAATCCCGCGGGAATCCAGCATAGAAATGACACAAACGGAAATCGGAGACGGTCATTTCGGAAACCTCCCACATCCAGAATTTGAGCTTCCCGGTAGGGTCAACGGCCCCGGCGTCCTGCCGGGACACCTCCAAGGAAGAACGAACCATGACCAGAAAGGCCGTTATCGTATTCAGCGGCGGACAAGACTCGACCACCTGCTTGATCCATGCATTGCCGATGTACGATGAAATTCATTGCATTACGTTTGATTATGGCCAGCGCCATCGTGCGGAAATCGAAGTGGCGCAACAGCTATCAAAACAGCTTGGCGTGAAGGTGCACAAAGTATTAGACACCTCATTGTTGAGCGAACTGGCCATTAGCAGTTTGACGCGCGACCACATTCCAATTGCAAGGAGTACGGGGAACGGCGTGCCTGATACGTTCGTGCCTGGCAGGAATATTTTGTTTTTAACGTTGGCTTCTATTTATGCCTATCAGGTTGGCGCTGAAGTTGTCATTACAGGTGTGTGTGAAACAGAGAGCTCTGGTTATCCTGATTGTGGTGATGAGTTTGTTAAGGTGTTGAACAGCGCCATCCACTTGGGCATGGACTATAAGATACGAATCGAGACGCCGCTTATGCGGTTGAATAAGGCAGAGACATGGGCCTTGGCTGATTACCATAAGCAGCTGGATTTGATTCGTTACCATACATTGACTTGCTACAACGGGATAATGGGGAGTGGATGTGGTGACTGTGATGCTTGTAGTCTTCGTTCAAAAGGGTTGAGTGAGTTTTTGGAAGATAGAGCAGAGGTTATTCACAGTCTAAAAGTTAAATTAGAACTATAGGATGTAGCGCATAACGGGGGAGGGGCGATTAGCCGCTAATTTACACTCCCCTAAGTCTTATGCGGTTTTAGCTTCAGATATGTATCTTTTAAATAATGATCTTGCCACATAGGCTGGCAGAATATTGAAAATGGCGAAGCACATTTTTATGGCTATTTGTACATAAATTATCTTAAGGATATCGCTGTTTTGCATGGTTTCATAAAACGCAATAAAGCAAAAAATGAAACTGTCTATTATTACGGCAAAAAAAGTGCTGAAAAATACTCGCAAGAATAAAAATCTTGAGTTTGTATTTTTTTTTATTTTGCACAGAAGATAAGAGTTGACGTATTCAGAAAAAAGGAAAGAAATGCAGGATGCTACTAATGCAGATGACACATGTGTAATCACCTCGCTGTAGGGTTCGTCAAGTTTCCAACCAGTTAAGCCTGGAAGATAGCTGGTGGTGCTCAGCAAAATTATAATAAATGCATTACTTGCAAAAGCGAACAGTATGGCTCGTCTCGCGAGTCTGAGTCCGTAAGATTCATTCAGTATGTCAACAACTAAAAAGGTTAGTGGGTATAGAAAAACACCCGGCGTAACAACGATGTCAAATAGTTTTATGTATACCAGTTTCGTCGAGGCAACATTTGTGAAGATGTAAAGTGCGAAAAGAAGCAGGTTGAGGGCAACGTAAGTCATCCACGACCTTTCATTGCGATCATTCATTTCGTAGGTGGTTAACGCAGTACCGCCAGAATAATATTTTCGGTATATGTCCTTGATTTCCACCTTGCTGAGGTTATCTATTATTTCGCTTTTCAGTATCTCGCCTAGCTTTACTTTTATAATTTTCCCTGTAGAGATCACCATGATAACGACAAGGTTTTTATTTTTCTCAAAACCCAACAATTTGTATTTGCTATTTTCGGCTTCGTTGTTAGTTGCCATTAAATCTTTCCTCGATCACTGTTCCAATAATGTAGCTAGTTTCAGTGTCAAAGCCGTCAGTGGTAATGCGTAGTTTTTTTGTTGTTTTATCGTATGCCAATTTTTCTCCATCGCCACTCGATAAACCCTTCTTGACTATCAAGATATCTCCGGGCTCGTTCATTCCACTAATTCCATTCTCCAGAAGCACGCCTATTAAATTGCAGGCCGTGCCGAAGTAATATGTCAGCGGATGCGTGATGGCCAACTCACCAATTCTTTTGTCCAGACTTTCAATCAGCAAACTCTCTCTAATGACCGGGACTGCTGCGGGATTCATGTTCCCATGTGGTGAGACGCTACTCTCTATTATTTCTTTCTCTTCAAAATCTAGTGTCTCTATTTCCTTATAAGACACGCCAAAAAAGTCCGATATTTTTTGAATGGTAGATTGTTGTACGTGGACAACCCTTCCTTCCAAAATGTTATAGATGGTCGTTCTGGTCAATCCGCTAGCATTGCACAAGGAAAGCCGAGTCTCTCCACGGCTCTTTATCAGATACTTGATGTTGTTTTTTAACTTTTCCGTTCTATCTTTCTTGTGCATTAGATATTTACCATTTGCTTGTCGTTGCAATAGATTGCACGTATGGAGGTGATTCGCTTTAAGTGCAGCATCCTACACGCCTGGCCACTGGACAAAAAAGATAATTTTTCACGCAGGTTAAACATCTGTGGAATATTTTCTATTGCCGCGATTGAGTTCTGATATTGCATGTAGGACGCCGCCTACTCAGGCTATAGAATTTTCTTACAGTAACTAGGAAGAGCCAAAAAATATTAATTTGGCGAGAATCATTTAATTACACAGATGTTCATTTATTTGATTAATTAAATGGAATTTTCTGGTAATAAATCTACCGGTCCGCCCTGTATAGCCGTCACCCAATCCTGGTTGAGGGCAAGAGACGGACGCTTTCTTACCCTTGCAAGGAGCTCCGGCATGAAAAAGATCACCTCAATCGCAATTGAACCGTCAGACCTTCCGGCCGACGACACCGTCGATTCATCCAGTCCCGCCAAAGTCACCGAACAACTCGTCAGCGTGCCCCTGCGCAATCACACACGTCCCGCATCTGCCAACTATTTCTTCGCCGTCGTTCCGGATGTCGACACGGAATCCCTGCTCTGTCACGCCTCTGAAACCCTCGCCTCCCTCAGTGTCATGGCCACCGATCTCGCCCGTGAACTGGAAGGCCCTCGTCGCCATGTCATTGTGGGTATTCAGCAACTGTCCGCGCTGGGCGAATTGCTGGTCAATCGAGCGCTGGACAACCTGGAACCGCCCCGGGGTTCGTCTGAAGGTCGTCCAACTGCCAACGCTGAATAATCGTGTGCCTTTACCCAATGGAGGTTTTTCATTCATGGATCGATACATGCCTATCACTGGCATCGACTGCAACATCCCATCATTGCTGATCGACACTGAAGCACCACTGGACGTGTTGCATGAAACCGCGGCCTACCGCATTCGTACCGCAACGCAACTGCTGGAGAGCATTGCGTTTGGCGAGGGTGTTCACAGTGAGCTGGCGCGGGTGTTGGTGACTTCACTGCGCGATGGCTGTGATTTGATGGATGTCGTCGGACGACGATTGCAGGGGCAGGTTTCAGCGTAGAAAAAAGGCGCCTTTGGGCTAATGCCAATCAGTTAAGCCGTAATGCAATCTGCAGCTGGCGAAGCCTGCGTTCGGCTGCGCAGCAGTCGTGAAATCAGACGATGCGGTGTTTCAGGAAGACCGCAAACTCAGGTTTTACGACTGCTTCGCAGCCGAACGCAGGCTTCGCCAGCTGCTACGGTCCGTGTTGTTCCTTAACGGGTCGGCTCCTACGGGATTTTTAATCCCATTGCTTCAAGTTAATAGGAAGCATTACTATTCACGCCCCGTCTTCACAGCACACCGCAATGACCCCCAAGCTGCCCCGCAGACACGGCTTTTTCGAGCATTACGAAGAGTTGGTCGGGACCTGGACCCGTCGCCTGAGAAATCGTCAGCAGGCCGAGGACCTGGCCCACGACACCTTTGTGAGGGTGCTTGAGTCCGATTCGGCTTTGGTTGCACAACCTCGGGCGTATTTGCACCAGACCGCACGCAACATCGCGGTGGATGGTTATCGGCGGGAGGATCGGCGGGGCGCCATGGAATCGGAGGCGGTTGATCACAGTGTGTCGTCGTCCGGCGACCCGGAGCATTTCATGCATGCGATCCAGTTGGCTGACTCCATCGAACGGGCGCTCACCGAGCTGCCGGTCAACTGCCGCAAGGTGTTTGTCTGGCAGAAGATCGAAGGCCTGACCCAGGCCGAAATCGCCGAACGCCTGGGGCTGTCCAAGAACATGGTGGAAAAGTATATGATCCGCACGCTGCGGCATCTGCGCGACCGCCTTGACGGATTGCAGCCATGATCGGCGGTGCCTTCTCATCCCCAGCCAAACAGGAACTTCCATGATGGATACTCGTGATTGTGCGTGCGGGCAAACAACGGTTCGCGACGAGGCGGCGCGGTGGTTTGTGCGTTTGCAGGAACCTGCGGTGAATGTCGAAGAGTATCGGCATTTCGAAGCCTGGCTGGACGAACACCCTCAGCATCGCGACGAATTCCAGTTGCTCCAGGGCTTGTGGTCGGCGGCGGATTTGCTGCCAGCGGCGCGCCTGCAAGCCTTGTGTGAAACCCCGCCGGCCCGCAGCAAGCGTCGCCCGCTGGTGCGTTATGCGGTGGCCGCCAGTGTGTTGGCCGTCGCGCTCGGCTTGGGGTTGTTCAGCGGTTTGAATCACCCGGCGATCTACACCGCCGAATTTTCTACGGCCTTGGGTGATCGACGTCATGTGGCGTTGCCGGACGGTTCGGTGATTGACCTGAACAGCCGCAGCCGCGTTCAGGTGCGCTATGAAAACGACCGCCGCGTCATCGAGCTGGCGCAGGGCGAAGCGATGTTCAGCGTCGAGCACGATACCCGTCGGCCCTTTGTGGTCGAGGCGGGCAGCGGCAAGGTCACGGTCACCGGCACCCGTTTTGATGTGCGCCGCGACACCGCCCAAACCCGGGTCGTGGTGGAGCAGGGCACCGTCAAGGTTCAGGGGCACGCAGCGGCGGACAGCGATTTCATCAGCCTCACGGCCGGCCTCGGTACACACATCGATGGCCAAGGCAAAGTGGCCGCTGCCTACGCGGTCAACCCTGCCGAGTTGACCGCCTGGCGCTGCGGAAAACTGGTGTTCACCAACGCGAGACTCAGCGACGTCGCCGAGGAAGTCTCGCGCTATCGGGAGAAACCGCTCACCGTCGACAACGATAAAGTGGGCAATCTGCGCCTGACCAGCGTGTTCAAATCCGACAACACCGACGCGCTGCTCAAGGCCTTGCCGAGCATTCTGCCGGTGGCCGTGCGCACCCTCGATGACGGCAGTCAGGAAATAATTTCAAAATAAATTCAGGTTTTTTTCGAGTTGATCGTCTTCCTGTCCAACTGCAACTGGTTTGCATTAACAAGCGCACACTCTTGCGATCCACAGGACTCCGTTCGACGTGAAAAAAGCCACCGCTAAAAACAACAAATCACCTTGGTTGCCGCTGGCCCTTGCGCTGGCGGTCAACATTGCGCTGCCCCAGGCCTTTGCCGCCGACGCAATTCACATCCCGGCGCAACCCCTGGGTCAGGCCCTGAGTGAACTGGGCCAGCAAACCTCGCTGCAGGTGTTCTTCAGCCCTGAGCTGGTCGCCGGCAAACAGGCCCCGGCGGTGGACGGCAACCTTTCGCCAGAAGACGCGCTGCGCCAACTGCTGCAAGGCAGCGGTCTGCAATACCAGATCGACGAAGGTTCGGTCACGTTGATGCCTGCACCGACGTCTGCTGCCAGCGGCCCGCTGGAGCTGGGCGTAACCGATATCAAGGTGGTCGGCGACTGGCTCGGTAACGCCGATGCCGCCGTGGTGCAGAACCACCCCGGCGCGCGTACGGTGATTCGCCGCGAGGCAATGGTCGAGCAGGGCGCGATGAACGTCGGCGACGTGTTGAAGCGCGTGCCCGGGGTGCAAGTGCAGGACGCCAACGGCACCGGCGGCAGCGACATTTCCCTGAACGTCGGCGTGCGCGGCCTGACTTCACGCCTGTCGCCACGCTCCACCGTGCTGATCGACGGCGTGCCGGCAGCGTTCGCCCCGTACGGCCAGCCGCAGTTGTCCATGGCTCCGATTTCCTCCGGCAACCTCGACAGCATCGACGTGGTTCGCGGCGCCGGCTCCGTGCGCTATGGGCCGCAGAACGTCGGTGGCGTGATCAACTTCGTCACTCGCGCGATCCCGGAAAAAGCCACCGGTGAAATCGGCTCGACCCTGGAAACCTCCCGGCACGGTGGCTGGAAGCACATCGACACGGCGTTTCTCGGCGGCACCGCGGACAACGGCATCGGCATGGCGCTGCTGTACTCGGGCGTGAACGGCAACGGTTACCGTGAACGCAACAACGGCAACGACATCGACGACGTGATCCTCAAGACCCACTGGGCACCCACCGATGTGGACGATTTCAGCCTCAACTTTCACTACTACGACGCCAGCGCCGACATGCCCGGCGGCCTGACCCAGGCGCAGTACGACGCCAATCCGTTCCAGTCCGACCGCAACAACGACAACTTCAGCGGCCGTCGCAAGGACGTCTCGTTCAAGTGGGCACGGCAGATCGACGACCGCACCCAGGCCGAAGTGCTGACCTACTATTCCGACAGCTTCCGTGGCAGCAACATCGCCGCTCGCGATCAGAAAACCCTCGGCTCGTTTCCGCGTACTTACTACACCTTCGGGATTGAACCGCGGGTGTCCCGTGTGTTCGACGTCGGCCCGACCACCCAGGAAGTCAGTGTCGGTTATCGCTACCTCAAGGAAGGCATGCACGAAGAGGCGAGCCGCCTGGCGCTGGTCAACAACGAGCCGGTCGTGACCAAGAGCTCGGACGGCCATGTCTATCAGGATCGCACCGGTGGCACTGAAGCCAACTCGGTGTACGTCGATAACAAAATCGACGTCGGCAACTGGACCATCACCCCCGGCATCCGCTTTGAACACATCAGCACCGACTGGCACGACCGCCCGGTGCTCGACACCGCCGGCAAACCGGTGCTGGAAAAGAACCGCAGCATCGAAAGCAACGAGCCGCTGCCGGCCCTGAGCGTGATGTATCACGTGTCCGATGCCTGGAAACTGTTCGCCAACTACGAAACCTCGTTTGGCAGCCTGCAGTATTTCCAGCTCGGGCAGGGTGGCGCGGGTGACGAACCCGCCAATGGCCTGGAGCCGGAAAAGGCCAAGACCTACGAGGTCGGCACGCGCTACAACAATGATGTGTGGGGCGGGGAAGTGACGCTGTTCTACATCGACTTCGATAAAGAGCTGCAATACATCAGCAACGATGCGGGCTGGACCAACCTCGGCGCGACCACGCACCAGGGCCTCGAAGCCTCGGTGCACTACGACATGGCGGCACTGGACCCACGGCTCGACGGCCTGACCGCCAATGCCGGTTTCACCTACACGCGCGCCGTTTATGAAGGCGAGATCCCGGGCTTCAAGGGTCGTGACCTGCCGTTCTATTCGCGTCAGGTGGCGACTGCCGGTCTGCGTTACGACATCAACCGTTGGACCTACAACCTCGATGCGTTTGCCCAGTCCAAGCAGCGTTCGCCGGGCGTGGCTGTGAACGCTGATGGCAGTTTCAGCGGCAACTACATCACCGAAGGCACCGCGGACGGTCAGTACGGCGACATCCCGGGCTACGTCACCTGGAACGTGCGCGGCGGTTATGACTTCGGCGCGACGCTTTCGAACCTGAAAGTCGGCGCCGGGGTGAAGAACATTTTCGACAAGCAGTACTTCACCCGCTCCAGCGACAACAACTCGGGGATGTACGTTGGCGCACCGCGCACGTTCTTTGTGCAGGCTAGCGTCGGGTTCTGATAGACCGAGTTGCCCTCATCGCGAGCAGGCTCGCTCCCACAAGGTTTCGTGTGATCCCTGTGGGAGCGAGCTTGCTCGCGATGCTTTTCAGACCTTCAACACCTTCCCGCCAATGGCCACCGCCACCAGCAACACCGCCATCAACCCGAAAGCAAAACTCAAACTGCTGCCGTGGGCGATAAACCCGATCAACGCAGGCCCTGCAAGAATGCCCGCATAACCCAGCGTGGTAATGGCCGGAACGGCGACACTTTCGGGCATCACCGTCTGTTTACCCACCGCGGTGTACAGCACCGGCACAATGTTCGAACAACCTGCCCCCAAAAAGGCATAACCCACCAGCGCCGCTTCCCAACTCGGGGCGAACGTCGCCACAAACAGGCCCGCTGCGGCCGTCAACCCACCGAATACAATCACCCGCGTAGCGCCGAGACGACGCACGATTGAATCACCGGTCAAACGTCCGACGGTCATGGTCAACGCAAACGCCGCGTAACCCAGCCCCGCATAAGCGGTGTCGATCCCGCGTTCCTGCGCCAGGAACACCGCGCTCCAGTCGAGCGCCGCGCCTTCGGCGAGGAACACGATGAAACACATCCCGCCGATGAACAGCACGATGCCATGGGGAACGGCAAACGCCGGCCCCGAACTTTCGCTGCCGTAAGGCAATAGGTGCGGCGCGGCCTTGGCCAGGGCGATCAGCAACATCACGATCACCACCAGCGTCGCCCCCAGCGGTGAAACCCCGAAGCCGAGCAGGGCGCTGACGCCCGCCGCACCGACAATCCCGCCGAGGCTGAACAGCCCATGGAAACCCGACATCATGGTCTTGCCGCTGGCCCGTTCGACGATGACCGCTTGCAGGTTAACCGTCGAATCCACCGTGCCAAGGCCCGCGCCGAACATGAACAACGCGCCAATCAAGGCCGGAATCGACGACACCGTCGCCAACAGCGGCAGGGCCGCGCAAATCAGCAACACCCCGGCGCTCACTACTCGGCGACAGCCGAAACGCGTGGCCAGAAGCCCTGCCATCGGCATCGCCAGAATCGACCCCACCCCCAGGCACAACAGCAGCAAACCGAGCGTCCCTTCATCCAGCCCGGCCCGAGCCTTGGCGTAGGGCACCAGTGGCGCCCATGCTGCAATGCCGAAACCGGCAATGAAAAAGGCGATGCGTGTGGACATCTGTTCCAGGCGTCCGGGAACAAATGCGGTTTGAGTGTTGAGGTTGGTCATATCAATCCTTGGCAAAAAACGTCGCGTACCCAAGGGACAGTGATCGACCTGCGAGGGTTCGATCAGCGTCCGCACAGATTCGCGGTCAGGCAGGGTGACATCCTTGCACAGCCTGCCCCTCCATCGCGAGCGCGGCTGTCAGTGCCCTTCGCACAATCCACGCAGGCGTTCGTCACGCACTTGCAGAATCTCGAACAAACCCAACGCCCGTAACGCCGGCAAAGCCTCGACGATGTCGTGCTCGGCCAGCCGCCGTTGTTCTTCGCTGGCACCCGGATCGGCAAGCCTGCGCGCGTTGATCAAAAAAGCCCCGACTGTGCCTTTGCGCACAGCAATGCCGTTGAATTGGCCTTGGTCGAGATGATCGGGAAGCAGGTCTTCAGCGCGCATAAGGGTGTCCCTTCTTTTGAATGAGTGCTCAGCCTAAAACGCTGTTCATGGCTAAACTGCGTCATCCAGGTCATTCGATAACGTAAAACTGCCAATGGTTAAACCGCTGATATCCACTGAACTGGCGCAGTCTTCCACGGCGGCGCGGGTGATCGCCGTCACTCAGGACAGCCCGGTCGAGCGCCAAAGTGCCTTGCACCAGCATGCCCGCGGCCAATTGCTGGGGGCACGGCGCGGTTTGCTGTCTGTGGACGCGGCTGATCATCATTGGGTGGTGCCGGCCACCCACGCGGTTTGGATTCCGCCGGACTGCCTGCACGGCCTGCGTTCCCACGGGCCGTTCCATGGCTGGAGCGTCTATGTGGCGGCGCCGGATTGTGCAGCGTTACCGGAGCAGCCGTGCATCATCGCGACCTCGGGCCTGCTCCGAGAGGCTGTCGACCGCGCTGCGACTTGGGGGGAGGGCGCCCTTGATGAGCGACAGGAACGGATCGCCCAACTCATTCTCGATGAAATCGCCGCATCGCCCGCCAAACCTTTCGGCCTGCCGCTGCCCCACGATCCGCGATTGCGCCGGATCACTCAGGCGCTGGTCGATGACCTGGCAGACAACCGCTCACTGGAACAATGGGCGCAGTGGGGCGGTGTGTCGGCGCGAACCCTGGCTCGACGCTTCGTCAGCGAAACCGGTTTCACCTTCAGCCAATGGCGCCAGCGCGCGCGGTTGTTGCGCGCGCTGGAGCTTTTGGCGGCAGGGGAGACGGTGACGATGATTGCGTTGGAACAGGGTTATGAAAACGTCAGCGCGTTTATTGCGATGTTTCGGCGCACGTTTGGGGTGACGCCGGGGCGGTATTTTAGTGAGCCTCATTGAAAAACAGCGCTACTGAGGCTTGATACTCTCAGTCAATTTCAAGAACCGCGGAACCACCGCTTCGGGGGGCGGCGTCAGGTCTTTCAGCCCATCAGTGCCTTGCTTGAAGGTGAACATCTGCACGGCCATTAATGGACTGGCAAGACCACCGACATGTGCAATGGCAAACCAGGCGCGTTCCTTCTCGCCGGACTCGGGGCGAGGGTCCAGACGCCAGCCTTCGAGGGTGGTCATCCGCTCACCAAAATAAAACTTCTCCATGATCTTCGACTTTTTCCATTTTTCCGCGTCGTAGCCTGGGTGGTGATCGGTGTCGTAGGTGCCGGTGGTGGCTTTGGTTGGATCGTCTTGCGAGGAGTTGATGATGCTCATGATTACGTTTGGCGTACTGGTGAAGCGCAGGCTATTTTTGACACTAAAACTGGTTTTTCCATCGTCGTGGATAAAGCCGTAGGGGATGCAGACGCCGGGGCCTTTGGGGACTTGATAGAGGTCGCGCGTTTCGAAGCGGGCGATCAACTCTTTGATGCGTTGTGCCGAATCGGCAGTAGGGTTGTTCATGCTGAAGTAGTAAATGCGTGAATTGCGCCATAGCAAAAATTCGTGCGGTGTTGATTTACTGCCCAGAACGTAAGCATCGGGAATACCCAAGTCATGTTCGTGGATCGTTGCTTGGGTGATCGACTGTTCCAGCTTGTTGATATCGTTTTTCTGATTGGTGACGTCCGCTGACGCGTAGTTCGAATCTTCCAGGTCTTTCAGAATTCTTTTGTTCGAGTCCAGATCCTTTTGCAGCGATTTCTTGAAGTCTTCAGATTTTCGAAAAATGTAGTTGCGCTGCCGATCAAGTTTCTCGCGGTCTACCTTTTGGCTGACTCGGATGACCAACCCGTCGTAGTCGTATGCAATGGAGTCGCCAACAGCGCTAATTTCCTTGCTGAATGAATGTCCTCCCCCTTCACTGATTTGACTGCGGCTGAACGTGAAGGTCGCCCATTCCATCCCTTCGGGACTATCGAACGTGATACGGCCCAGGCATTCAGGTCGTGAGGGCTCAGCTAAAGCGTAAGGTGTCGGAGAGAGAACCAAAACTAGAAAAAAGGAGGCGGATTTATTTGTTAAAAGCGATATCCATCTCATAAATAAATCCATCCTCCTTTTCCACTGAAATCGTACGGCGTGATTACTGAGACTTGATGCTCTCAGTCAATTTCAAGAATCGCGGAACCACCGCTTCGGGTGGCGGCGTCAGGTCTTTCAGTCCATCGGTGCCTTGCTTGAAGGTGAACATCTGCACGGCCATTAATGGACTGGCAAGACCACCGACATGTGCAATAGCAAACCAGGCGCGTTCCTGCTCGCCGGAATCGGGGCGAGGGTCCAGACGCCAGCCTTCCAGTGTGGTCATCCGCTCACCGAAAAAGAACTTCTCCATGATCTTCGATTTTTTCCATTTCTCTGCGTCGTAGCCAGGGCTGTGATCGGCGTCGTAGGTGCCGGTGGTGGCTTTGGTTGGATCGTCTTGCGAGGAGTTGATGATGCTCATGATTACGTTAGGCGTGCTGGTGAAGCGCAGGCTATTTTTGACGCTGAATCCGGTTTTTCCGTCGTCGTGGATAAAGCCGTAGGGGATGCAGACGCCGGGGCCTTCGGGGACTTGATAGAGATCGCGCGGTTCGAAGCGGGCGATCAAGTCTTTGATGCGTTGTGCCGAATTGTTGGTGGGTTTATTCATGCTGAAGTAATAGATACGCTTGTTTCGATAAAGCAATACATCGTGAGGAGTGGACTTGCTTCCAAGAATGTAGGCATCTGCAATGCCTAGGTCGTGTTCATATATTACGGCCTGAGGGATTTCTGATTCTGTTTTTCTTATGTTTTCTTTAAGTCTAATTATGGTGTTTTTGACATCATTGTCATCTTTGATGGTGCTTAGGTCATTTATAATATCTTGCTTTTCTGAAATGCCATCTTCGAGTTCTTTTTTATAACTTTTAGCTTTATGAAGAATGTAGTTGCGCTGGCGATCAAATTCATCGCTGGTTGTTATTTTGCTGACTTTAACTATCAGTTCGTCGTACTGATAAATTGTCGAGTCGCCAACCGCCACTATATTTTTAGTGAATGCGCTTCCCCCAGTATTTCCTATTGGGTAGTCATTTACTGGAAATGTAGCCCACGCTATATCTTCGGGGGTGTTAAAAGTTATGCGGCCCAGCATTCGGTGCGAGTAGAGGCTGCGAATGAGTTAGTCGTTGTTAGGGTTATGAAAATAGCCCATATGGCAATGTTGGATCTCATGTTTTCTGCATGCCTGGTGCGATAGATAAATCTCTCAAGTGTTTCACTTTTTCGCTCCAGATAGTTTCTACTATTCTCGCGCCTGCGTATTGGCAGAGATTCCTTTTACGCCTGGAAGCTTGCGAAAGCTTTTTGGCGTAGAAGAAGGTTGTTGAATTATTGATTATTGAAATATTTATTGGACGTTGTCTTTGGGCCAGCATATCGCAACCACGCCACCGGCCAAGCTCAAGAAAAAGAGCACTTTGGCCGCCATGAACGCGACATCCACGTCACCGGAGACCCTTCCTCCGCCGGAGGCTGCGCCAGCGATACCGCCCAGTCCGATCAGTGCACTGAAAATTGAGATGGCCAGCAATATGGCGGCGAGTATTCCGAGTGTTTTACGCATGATGTAACTCCTGAATTGTTGGGTCTTCCATGGGGGATTCGGGTTATAGCGCTGGGCGCCGATCTGGGTGTTCGGCGTCGAAGCCTTGTTTGGGATGGGCGGGTAGTGGGTGGTCTTTCATGAGGTTTGGGAAGCGTAAGTTAGGGTTGGCATTTAGTTGCTCCCATAGGCCGGCATACAGTTCATGAAGTGTAGGATTTGGCTGATACCCAAAATTATCTATAGGTTGCGGTTGAGACGAAAATACTCCGCTGAGGTAACTTAATCCCGTGGAACTACCCAGTGAAGCCGCCCGTTGGTAGTAAAACAGTGAAAGGGGCATGTTCTGCTTGGCGTTTTTATAAAAACTTGCAGTTTTTGCTACGGCGTCAGGATTGTCCTGAGCACCCGCGCATCGGTAGTAAGGTTCAGCCATGTCATCATCCTGCTTATCCCTTGGGAGTCCAAAAGCGAAGTATTGGCCGATTTGAACCTGTGCTAACGGACTACCCAATTGCGCCGCCTGGAACATATAGGAACTCGCCATCCGATCCGACTTAAAAATACCTCTTCCGTTCTCGGCCACCACGGCCCAGTTGTAATAACCCAATGGTACTTTTAGCTTTACCATGCGCTCGTAGAGGTCAAGCATCTTGCCGGTGTTCTGCTCAACACCGGGTTGCCCTGGCCACCCGGTGCGATAGAGCGCCGCCATATTGTGCATGGCCTTCCAGTGATCTTTAGCGATGGCTTTGTCGTAAAGACCAACAATTGCTACCCAGTCTTTGACGCCTCGCACTTTCTCCAGAACGCGTGCCTGTTGAAACCAACTCTCGGCCTCCGCATCCAACGGCGGGTTGTGGTCTTTTTCATAGGCACAGGTAAAGGTTGGATAGGCCATAGCTGGAGTTCCGCCCAGCAAACTGTAAAGAACGATGCATAAAACAGCAGATTTAGCGGCAGCCACAGGTCCCTTCCAGTGTCGATGTGTCATGAATTAAGGGTGCCACATGACAAGTAAGTCATATTTCCGGTCTACGTTCTGGGTGTTCTGCGTCGAAGCCTTGTTTGGGGTGCGCGGGAAGTGGATGCTCTTTTATGAGGTTAGGGAAACGTAGTTGAGGGTTGGCATTAAGTTGCTCCCGTAGATCGGAGTAAAATTTGTAGAGTTTCTCATCTGGCTGGTAGCCGTAGTTATATATCGGCTGAGGGTGTTCCGCAAATACGCCTTGTAGGTTGTTTAGTCCGATAGTGCTGCCTAGTTCCGCGGCTCGTTGATAATAGAATAGAGCACGTGGTTTGTTTTTCTTCGCAGTATCATAAAAGCTAGCTGTTTTTTCTATGGCATCGGGATTGTCCTGAGCGCCTGCGCATCGATAATAACGCTCAGCCATGTCGTCATCCTGCTTGTCTCTAGGGAGCCCAAAAGCAAAGTACTGACCCAGCTGCACCTGTGCCATTGGATTACCTAGTTGTGCCGCCTGAAACATATAGGAACTGACCATCCTGTCTGACTTCATAACGCCTTGTCCGTTCTCAACAACTACGGCCCAGTTGTAATAACCCAGTGGCACCTTGAGCTTTACCATACGTTCGTAGAGATCTAGCATCTTGTTAGTGTCTTGTTCTACACCTGGCTGACCAGGCCAGCCGGTGCGATATAGAGCCGCCATGTTGTGCATAGCCTTCCAATGGTCTTTGGCGATGGCTTTGTCATATAGGGAAACGATCGCTCCCCAGTCTTTGACACCACGCACTTTCTCTAAAGCACGAGCTTGTTGAAACCAGCGCTCGGCTTCTGCATCCAGTGGTGGGTTGTGATCTTTTTCATAGGCACAGGTAAAGGTTGGATAGGCCATGGCTGGAGCTCCACTCAACAAAATAGAAAGAATGAGGGCACAAAAAGAAATGGATTTAGTCAACGGCTTTGGCATAAGGCGTCTCCACATCCCAAAAGCGAGTTAAATGAGCAGTTAAAGGTTCGTTTCTGCCTTTGTTTTCCCAGTTTTTGTCCATAATTTCATTCCATTTCTTGAAGTTGGCTGCCGCATCACACCGCCCCTTACCATCATTAACTGACTCCCCTACATGCAACTTCCACAACTCCTCCCGCCAATGCTTCGCCAACTCCGGATCTGGCGTAGCAACCCCCAGCTCCGAGTCGGTATGCAGACTCCGCGTATTGATATTCGCTGAGCTCAGCAAGCTGAAGACATCGTCCACCACCAGCAGTTTTGAGTGCACGTAGATGTCCCGAAAATAGGCCTGATCGCCTTTGGCTAGCGTGCCCCCAGGTTCTGGCGTGCAGGCAGTAAGCGTCGCGATGGCGACTTTGAGGCCAGGCAAATCCTTGAGGGTATAGGGTTTTGCATCATCCCCATCCTCCGATTTCGATTTGCTGAGTTCGGGGATGTCTTTTTGTTTGAGGCCGCCCATGCGTTCTTCCACTTCAGGGGTGACGCCCTTTTTTTCCAGCTCGGTGATCTCGCGTTTCAGCACTTCGGCGCGATTGAGCTGATTCCGTTGCACGTAGGCGTCATTGTGTGGGTGGGTTTCGAGCCAGGCCAATTGGCTGCGTTTACGCAGCATGTCTTCTGCCAGGCTCCGCTGGGCCTGGGGCATCAGTTGCTCCTGCCCCAGCTCCTGCAGGCTCGCATAGGTGGTACTGGAAAAGTCTTTGGAGTTCGGATTGTTGGTCACCACGAACACGTACAAGTCTTTGTCCCGGCCTTTGGCAATGTAAGCCGCTGCCAGTTCGCGCAACTGCCGGGAGAACGGCGGGTAGCGGAAGTACTGGTTCTCAAAGTAGACGTAGTCGCGCACGTTGCCCAACGCCTTGTGGTAAAGCTCCAGAATCGAAGTCTCGGCCCCTTCTTGCGGTTGTGTCCGGCAAATCTGCGCCATGCTCGTACCGGCGGCTTTGAAGTTGTCGGGTTTAATGGCTTGGCGCTGCGCCTGCATACCATCGTCAAACCATTTTTTGACCCAGGAAGTTTCTCGATCCCAGGCGGTCGTGAAGTTGTGGTTCAAGTCATGCAGGGCCGGGCCTTGTACCTTGGTGGACAAGTCCTGCCACGGCCCGAAACCCGGACTGCGCTGTGCGGCCTTGTCGTTGTACAAATGCGCACTGGTGTCCCAATAGTTGCGATGCATGTTGTGGCCCATGACGAAGCCAACTGCGGCCGCGGTATCTTCATAGTCCACCAACACCATTTTCTGGTGGTGGCTGGCGAACAGGGTCAACGCCAGCATGTGCGCGAAGTTAGTGTCTGGCGCTTCGCCTTGCATCAAGCGATAAAGGGTCGCGAGGCGTCCTTTTTCCTTGGCCATCTGCGGACCACGAATGGCGGCATTCAGTGGTATTTCGGTGGAGAAGTCACGGGTACGAAACTCGACGTTCTGCATACGTCCACCGTGGAGGCGGCTGAACCACTCCTGGGTGTATTCCTCATCTTCAGGTGAATACCCTGGAGCTCCGGAGCCTCTGAGTTTGTTGTAACCACCTTGCCCGTTCAGCTGGTTTTCCGTATCGAGCAGAATTGCCTGCAGCTCCTTTTCGCGCTGCTCGTAGCGATAACCACTGGTGCCATAGGCGGGGATTTCCCCGGCGCGAAGTTTGGTCAATTCATGTTGGTGAATCGTGCGGCGATACTCCAGGCGCTGGCGATCTTCGAGTGTCCGCTTGGAGCCGGCGCTTCCCTTGGCCAGGCCGGAGCCCATGGCAGTGCCACCAGAGCCTGCCAGGCCATCGCCAATGATGGTGTTTTCCACAAAGTTGGCCAGCGGGTTTTTCCAGATCAGCACGCGGGTTTTTACGCCGCTGCGACCTCGAACATCCAGCAGCTCACCGATGCGGTCGCCACCGGGCTTGAAACGCATCGCCGGGTCGAATCCCCAGCTGATGATTTCGACACTCTTCTGTGCTGACTGAATAGCATCGTAAACAGCACCGAACGCCTTATCACCATTGATCAACGGAGTGACCTTGATGCCGGCTCGCGGTGGGTACATCGCTTTGGTCGCGAACCAGTCCATGGTCAAGGCGGTGGAGTTGTGGTCTTTAGGCGTCAGCTGGATCACTTCTTTGCTGTAATCAGTCGTCATTCGATTGCTTCCTGCACTCAAAGGCTCTTCGGCTTGTTTGCCGGGTTCAAGGCCGCGGAACGGTAGTCATCCGTTGAGCCCAAGGGTTCAAGTTGATCCGCTTGCGCGTGGTAATCGCGATAGCCCTGGCGCGCCAATTGCTGGCTTTGCGAGGCTGCTTCGGCGCTTTCTTCCTTGGGTTCGATCTCGAAGCGATGACCGTTCACCAGTTCCACCGCGTAGGCCTGAGTGCCGGGGACGTGATCAAACTTGATCATGCCGTCTTCGCCGGTAAGGCCTTCCTGAATCACTGCGCCATCGGCGAACAGCGTATAGGGTTCGTCCTCGTAGCCAGGATGACCGGGAACCGCGCTGATCACTGCGCTGAGTTTGTGAATGACTTCCGGTGCCGGTTGCGACTCGCCACGTTCGGGTACTTCACCAGCCTTGTCAGAGGCGGCCGGCAACGGCACCAGTGGCAGGAGCGCGGCATTGCCAGTCCCGACACCAGGTGCTCCGCCGGCATTCAGTTTGATGACTGGCCCCACCACGGTTATGCCACCCGCATCCAGCTTGATGAAACTCCCTCCGGCTTTCACGGTGAGTTCCATGCCTGCTTCGATGACCATCTTTTGCCCGGCCTTGAGATGGATTTCATTACCGGCCTTCATCAATTGCGCGGTACCCAGTTTGATGTGTTGGTTTTGGCCAATCACCAAGTGATCGTTCGCTTTGACCTCAACCTTACGATCCGCAATCGTGGTCCGATGTTCCTCAGCCTTCAGTTCGGTGTAGGTGTTCTTCTCCACCGTGTCATGGCGTTCATTCCCGACGCGAATCTTCTGATCATGCTCAACGTTTTCATCCCAATCCCGCTGGGCATGGATGTAAATCTGCTCCGCCCCTTTCTTGTCCTCAATCCGCAGTTCGTTGTACCCACCGCCACCCGGTGAGCTGAGGGTTTTGAACACGCTGCGGGTTTTGTTCGCCGGCAGGTCGTAGGGGACCTGGTTTTCCTTGTGGTACAGGCAACCGGTCACCACGGGCTGATCGGGGTCGCCTTCGAGGAAGGTCACCAGCACTTCCATGCCGATGCGCGGGACGGCGATGGCGCCATAACGATCGCCGGCCCAACTCGAAGAGACGCGCATCCAGCAGCTGGTTTTGTCGTCAGCCAACCCTTCGCGGTCCCAGTGGAATTGCACCTTGATGCGGCCGTACTGGTCGCAGTGAATCTCTTCACCTTTGGGGCCGGTGACCATGGCGGTCTGGCTGCCGAGGACCCGGGGTTTCGGGTGTTGCAGGGCCGGGCGGTAGAACACGTCCCACGGCGTGGCGAGGAAGCGGTTGCGGTAGCCCTGGTGGAAGTCGTCCTTGTGGGCGGTGGTGTCGCTGGTGACCGACTCTTCGAGGACTTGCGGCTGTTTGCCTTCGTGGAAGATTTCAGTGAGCAGCCACAGGTCGTTCCACTCGCTGCGCGGGTGGTCGGAGAGTTCCAGGAAGTGGCCGCTGACCAAACGCGTCTGATCGCCTTTACCTTCGGCTTGCCGGTAGTCGGCGCGGTGGCGTTCGAGGGCGCGTTGGCTGAGGAATTTGCCGCGTGCGCGGTCGATGAAGCGGCCGGGGTAGTCGTAGTCTTCCAGGTCCGGCGCGTCGCTTTGCGTCTCGGGTTTGTAGGCGGACTCGAGTTGCAGGCGTGGTTTTTCGAAGTCGTAGTCGCGGCGGGTGACGCGGCCGGTGCGGGTTTCCAGGCGCAGTTTGAAACCTTTGATCACCGGCTCGTCGGCGACCATGCCGCTGCCTTGCACATAGGCCGTGGGCTGGCCGAGTTTCGGGAACACGGTCTGGTCGTCGCCGAACACCAGCTGATGGGCTTTTTCGCTGTGCTGGAAGTGGTAGTGAATGCCTTCTTCTTCGCACAGGCGCTGCACGAAATGCAGGTCGGTTTCGTCGTACTGCACGCAGTAGTCGCGGTCCGGGCACGGTTGGCTGAGCTGGAAGTTGTAGGCGTTGCCTTTGATGCCATGCTCGTCGAGGATCAGCGCGATGATTTTCGGCGCGGACATCTGCTGGTAGATGCGCTGGTTGGTGCGGTGATGCAGGTATTGCAGTTGCGGCACCAGGGAGATTTTGTAGCGGGTCAGGCGTTTGCCGGCATCGCCTTGGGCGATGCGGTAGATCTGGCCATGGATGCCACTGCCTTTATCGTCCATCGCGAGAAACGCCTGTTTGTGCAGCAGGGTTTCCAGGTCGAGGTCGGGGTTTTCGCTGACCAGTTCCAGGTCGAAGCGATATGGCTGGCTGATGCCTTCGGTGCCGGTGAACGACAGCACTTGAAGGTCGCCGACGTAGTCTTCGACAGTCAGGCTGAAATGGGTCTGGTTGGCAGGGCTGAACATCTCGGACTCCTTGAGGTGTTGCTCGTTCCATGAAGTACTGCGTCCACGCGAAGGCGTGAGCCAGAACCGTGCGGGATCATAAAGGTTAAAAGTTGCGCAAAAAGTTGCGCACATGGGCTGAGAGGACCGGCCTGTCTGCTCATACTGGTTTTGATACAAGATGTTTCTTGGCGGAGTGCTATCACTTTCTCCCTGAAAAGGGTGTTTTTTCAGGTTTGAAGCGTGATGGCAGGCCTGCTGAAGCATTAGAGTGGGCACCGCCCCAAGAGATATAAAAGGACCGGTACATGGCGCAGTTCTACGATGCACGCGGCAATATTTATGGCGTGGTATCTCCCGCAGCGGTGCGTCGCGCCGGTGTCGACCTGCCGACAACGGCTGGCCACGCCGCGTCATCCCGGACGGCCTGGAGCCGGCAATCGGTGGATGCATTCTGCGAATGGCCGTCGCATTCGCGGCCGGCCAATGCCAAGTCGCATCGCTGCGATGGCTTGCTGATCGGGCCGTTTCAAGACTCTCCACCGTTTGACCTGCTGATCGTCAACACCGACGGCACCCTGGCCGAGCGCAGTGGCAACGGGCTGACGATTTTCTCTCAGGCCTTGAGTGAGCAAGGGCTGCTGCCGAGGGACCAGGCTTGTGTGCTCAGGGTTCATCACGACAAGGCTGATGCGGTTTCACCGGTGGGCACTTCGGTGAAACCGGCCGAGATCGAGGGTGTGAAAGGCTTCTGGCTGGATTTGGGCAAACCCTCGTTCGGGGCGGACGCGGTGGGGGCTAAAGGGGTTGAAAGCGTGCTGTTGAACGGTCGCGACGTCAGCCAAGTGCAGTCGTTGTCGGCGCTCGATTCCGCCTGGTCTCGAAGCCAGTTCGTGCGCATCGGCAATCCACATTGTGTGACGCTTTTAGAAAGCGCCGATGCATTGCCAAGCAATGAGCAGATGCGCGAGCCGGGACTGTCCGAAGGGCTGACGCGTATCGCTTACGCCGTGCCGACCGGGGCAGGGGCGCCGTGTGCAGCTGGCGTGAATCTGCAATGGGCGATGCTTGAGTCAGAAGGGCGAGTCGTTGCGCGGGTATTCGAGCGCGGAGAGGGGCCGACGGCGTCGTCGGGCACCAGCGCCAGTGCGGTGGCTTGCGCGGCGTGGCGGGTGGGGTGGGTCAGTGCAGGGGAAGTGAAGGTGGTGATGCCTGGCGGCACGGCGCCGATTCTTCTGGAAGAAGAGCAGGGCGAGTTGAGTCGAGTCAGGTTGTTCGGTACGGCGCGGTTGATGGGGTGATTGTTAGATCGCCATCGCGAGCAAGCTCGCTCCCACAGGGGATTTGTGAACGACACAGATCCAATGTGGGAGCGAGCTTGCTCGCGATGAGGCAAGCTCAGCCAACGCAAAGTTCAGCTCTGATCGCCGAAGAACTCCACCACCGGCATCTGCCGCTTCATCAACACCTTGCCATCGCGCACCGAAAACAACGGCAGGCCCTGGCTGCGGATCACCTCGTAATCACTGTCCGCCGACAGAATCAGCAAATTCGCTGGCCGCCCGCGTTCCAGCCCATAACGATCACCCAGGTTCATGGCCTTGGCGCTGTTGTCGGTAATCAGGTCCAGCGCGCTTTGCAGGTTGCGGTAACCGAGCATGTGGCAGATGTGCAGGCCGGCTTCGAGCACCCGCAAGATATTGCCGTTGCCCAGCGGATACCACGGGTCGACGATCGAATCCTGACCGAAACACACGTTCATTCCGGCTTCGAGCAGCTCGTTGACACGGGTCACGCCACGGCGTTTCGGGAAGTTGTCGAAGCGCCCTTGCAGGTGAATGCTTTCGGTGGGGCAGGAGACAAAACTGATCCCCGAATGGCCGAGCAGGCGAAACAGTTTGGCGCAGTAAGCGTTGTCGTAAGAGCCCATGGCCGTGGTGTGGCTGGCGGTAACCCGTGAGCCCATGTCGCGGCTGCGGGCTTCTTCGGCCAGCACCTCCAGAAAGCGTGAGTGCGGGTCGTCGGTTTCATCGCAATGCACGTCCACCAGGCAACCGGTGCGCTCGGCCAGGTCCATCAGGAATTTCACTGAACTCACGCCTTGATCGCGTGTGTACTCGAAATGCGGAATGCCGCCGACCACATCGGCACCCATGCGGATCGCTTCTTCCATCAGCTCGCGACCGTTGCGGTACGACTCGATGCCTTCCTGCGGGAACGCAACGATCTGCATATCGATCAGGTGACGGCTTTCCTCGCGCACTTCGAGCATCGCCTTGAGCGCGGTGAGCTGCGGGTCGGTGACGTCGACGTGGGTGCGCACGTGCTGGATGCCGTGGGCGGCGAGGGTCTGGATGGTTTTCTTGGCGCGGGTTTTGGTGTCCTCTTCGGTGATGGTCACCTTGCGCTCGCCCCAGCACTCGATGCCTTCGAACAGTGTGCCGCTCATGTTCCAGCGCGGTTCGCCGGCGGTGAGCGTGGCGTCGAGGTGGATGTGTGGCTCGACGAAGGGTGGCACCACCAGGTTGCCGCCGGCGTCCAGATCATCGGGGCCCAGGGTCGGGGCTTCGGTCTGTCGGGCGATGTTGCTGATCAGGCCGTTTTCCAGGTGCAACTCATGCAGGCCATCTTGGTTGCGCAGGCGGGCGTTGATGATGTGCATCAGGCGAATCCTTTTATAGATCTTGTAATGGTGCGTTGGCAGTACGGGCACCCAGCACGCCGGTCAGTAACACATACGTTAACGCGGCAGCGGCAATCCCTACCAGCGGCGCGACCCACGGTGAACTGAACGCAGCAACGGTGCCGACTGCGTAAGCGGCCAAACCAGACCAGTTGAACGCCGGCAACCGGGCATCGGCCAGACGTGGGTATTGACCACGATAGCGGTAGAAGAAGTCCGCCATGATCACGCCGCCAATCGGCGGAATCACGGTGCCCAGCAGAATCAGGTAGGGCACCAGCATGTCGTACATGCCCAGCAGTGCCAGCAACGTGCCGATCACCGCGCCAGCCAGGGTCACGGTCTTGCGACGGCCGGTGCGCAGCAGGTTGCAACCGGCGACGGCGAAGTTGTAGATGGTGTTGTCCTGGGTGCTCCAGATATTGAGCAGCAACATCGCCATCGCCGCCATGGCGAAGCCTTGCAGCAGCAACACTTCGACTACGTCCGGTTGTTGGTACACGATTGCGCCATAGGCACCGATCAACACCATCAGGCCGTTGCCGATGAAGAAGCCGATCAGGCTCGCCAGCACCGCGACGCGTGCTGAACGGGAGAAACGCGTCCAGTTGGTCGCCTGGGTTGCGCCGCTGACAAAGGTGCCGAACACCAAAGTAATGGCTGTCGACCAGTCCAGTGTTCCCGTCGGGACTACCGCGAGCAAACCGTCGAGTCCGCCGACCTTCACCGTGGCGACCCACATCGACAGCATCAGCAGCAACATCATCGCCGGTACGGCGATGTACGACAGAATCTCCAGGCCGCGATAACCGACATACGCCGTTGCGCAAAACATCAGGCCGAACAGCACCATCAGCCCGAGAACGGTGCCCTCGCTCAATTCGAAATACTTGCCCAGCACCACGGCGGCAGTGGCCGTGCCCCAGGCGTACCAGCCGATCTGGGTAAAACCGAGGATCAGGTCGCTGAGCTTGCTGCCCACTTCACCGAAGCAAAAGCGTCCCATCAGTACCGAGTTCAGACCGCTCTTGAAGGCGATGTAACCCAGGCCGGCGGCGTAGATCCCCAGCAGCAGATTGCCGACGATAATCACCGCCATCATTTCGCCGAAACTGAACGCCACACCGAGCTTGCCGCCGGCAAACATGGTCGCGGTAAAAAAGGTGAAACCCAGCAGCACCATGGCCGTTGAGGCCAGGCCTTTGCGGGCATGCATCGGGACTTCGCTGAGGGGGTAATCGTTACCGGGATCGTTCTGCGTCATGGGGCGTTCCTTGCTCAATGGGTGACGTGGGAGCGTGTTGCAGTGGCCGTGCCAAGCGTGGGGAGGTGTAGTTATTTATAGCCGAGCGGGGGGATTTGGCTTGAGGAAGGGCGCGAAAGAGGTGCACCTGAAGGAACACAGAACCCATGTGGGAGCGAGCCTGCTCGCGAAAGCGGTTGAACATTCAACATTGAGGTCGACTGACCCGGCGCTTTCGCGAGCAGGCTCGCTCCCACAGGGGATGTTGGTTCTTTCAGGGGGATTTGTGTTGCGGTAAAAATCGCAGGAGCGCCGCGACGATCGCTTCCGGCGCATCTTCCTGAACCAGATGCCCTGCATTCGGAATCGCCTGGAACCGCGACCCCGGAATCATCTGATGCAACGCCTGCCCACGTTCAATGGGAATCCACTGATCGTCTTCCCCCCACAGAATCTGCACCGGGCAACGAATCGTCGGGTACAGCCCTTCGGCCTCACGTGTATAACGCTCATCCATCTGCGCGATCTGCCGATAGAACGCCGCTTGCCCCGGATCGCCGAGCCACGGCTGCACGTAACGCGCGAGTTCATGATCAGGAATCTCGCGCTTGATCGCCCCGCGAATATAGGTCGGCACAATCGCCCGCTGAATGTAATCGGGCAGACCACTGAATGCCGCCTCATGCTGACGCACATGCTGCACAAACGGCGAACCCCAGGGCGTCAGCGCCACGGGATCAATTAGCGTCAGGCTGCGGTAGTCCTTGCCGTTCAGCAGATGGGCCCGCAATGCGGTGGCGCCGCCGAAGTCGTGAGCGACGACGTCTGGTCGCTCCAGACCCCAGTGATCGAGCAAGTGAGCCAACAGGTCGTTCTGCACACCCAGCGACACATCGCCGTCGATTTTCTCCGATAGCCCATAACCCAGCAGATCAAAGTAATGCACCCGATGCGTGGTGATGAAGTGCGGCGCAATCCGGTGCCACACGTAAGAAGAGAAGGGCGTGCCGTGCACGAAGACCAACGGCGGGCCGTCACCCCGTACGGCGTAGCGAATGGAGCGCCCGTTGAAGCGATAGGTCTGAGGCAGCGGCCAGTCAGTCATTGGGGGTGTCCTCTTGGCGTGTTCGAGCCAAAAAGCATAGGCATAAAAAAACCACCGGTCTCGGTGGTTTTTTTGATCTATCGGTTTACTCGCCGTGATAGATGCAGCCGCTGGTGCACGTCTCGTGAATGCGGATCGCGCTGAGTTCCGGCAACAGAGGCTTCAATTCCTTCCAGATGAATTTGGCCAGCACTTCACTGGTCGGATTTTCCAGGCCAGGAATGTCGTTCAGGTAGTTATGGTCCAGGCGCTCATAGAGCGGCTTGAAGATCGCCTTGATTTCCGAGAAATCGCGGATCCAGCCCGTGTGCGGATCGAGGTCGCCGCTCAGGTGGATCGCCACTTTGAACGAGTGGCCGTGCAAGCGACCGCACTTGTGGCCTTCCGGTACGTGGGGCAGGCGGTGGGCGGATTCGAAGGTAAATTCTTTGAAGATTTCCACAGTGGTTTCAGCTCTGTCAGGTGGCGATCGCCGCGGCGATGTGGGCAGGCGGCGAGTTTAACAGTTTGCGTTTGGCGTTGCGGGAAAACACTGACTAAAGGGTCAGCAAGCGCTCCCCGAGGCGACCGCTGGCAGCCAGTTCGAGGAACTCATCGCCCATGCGACGGCTTTCATCCATCGTCGTGCGCCAGTATTTCTGCCGGCTCGGGGCATCGCCCATGAAGCGTTTGAAGTCGTTGCGGTCCGGGAGTTTGCCGTAGGGCAGGCGCGCCAGGTAATCCTTTGACGGCGCCAGCAACAGGACATCCTGCAAGCGCGCAGGGCAAGCGCGGCGCCACGGCAGGGTCTTGTCGAACCAGCCGGGAATGACCCGGTCGGTGAAATGCGGATAGAGCACGATGTCGTTGCCGCTGTAGGGCAGGTCGAGGTGATAGTCCAGCAGACCGCCATCGCGAAACGTCCCGGCACCGGCACCCGGCAGATCACGCACGCCTTCCATCACCATCGGGATCGAGCCCGACGCGAGCAAGGCCTGGCGCAGGTTGCCGGCATTCAGCGCAACGAAGCGCGAGGGGAAATCGTTGAGTGCATTGACCGGCGGTGCCAGACGCGGATCGTGAATGATCAGACGCTCGAAATGCCGCGACAGCCGCGCGCGACCGCGCAGGTTGTCGGCGATCACCGATGACAGGCCCAGCCCCAGTCGGCCGCGATGATCGTCCGCCAGCAGGCCGTGGCTTTTGACCACCATGATGTTCAGCCGGTAATGGACGTTGTCCAGAATCGAGGCATCGCGGCCGTCTAGCAACTCATCGAGCATGCGCCGGGAGCTCTGGCTGATCTGCGCCATGGTCACGCCCTTGGCGAAGTTCTGCTCGGTGTAGAGGTGACCGAGGCGGCGGATGCCTTCGGCGGCATCCGGCAGACACGCGCTGGCGAAGCGCCAGGAACCCACCGACGCTCCGATCAACGAGCGCTCCCGCGGTGCCGCCGGCAGCCATTCACCGAACAACGCCAGGTCCAGACCTTGAATCCCCAGCGCCTTGGGACCACCGGCGGCACCCGGCAGTGTGCCGACATCGGCGGCGCTCAAACCGTTTTCACGGATGCGCGCCAAGGCGCGAGGGCCGGCCTTGAGAGTCAGCGAGGGGAACTTGATGTGGATAGCGGTCATACCGGTCTCGAATGCAGGCAAGCGGGGGATTATAAACGCGTTCTGCAGGACCCACAGATACCCTGTGGGAGCGAGCTTGCTCGCGATAGCTGGGTGTCAGTCGACTTAAATGTTGAATGTGCCGCCGCCATCGCGAGCAAGCTCGCTCCCACAGGGTTTTGTGCAGTCCTGCGATGTCGTGTTGCCATCATCCAATGATGGCAATTCAGTTTCAATTAAGTTCGCCCCGTTAAGGTGCGCTCCGTAGGCAACACATAAAAAATACGGAGACACCCCATGAAAACCCTGACTGCCCTGTTCACCGCGTCCATCATCGGCATGACCGCCAGCATCGCCCACGCTCGCGACCTCGGTCCCGACGAAGCCCTGAGGCTGCGCGACGCTGGTACCATTGTGTCTTTCGAGAAGCTCAACGCCACCGCTCTGACCAAACACCCGGGTGCCACCATCACCGAAACCGAGCTGGAAGAAGAGTACGGCAAGTACATCTATCAGGTGGAATTGCGCGACCCTCAGGGCATTGAGTGGGATCTGGAATTGGACGCTGTCAGCGGGCAGATTCTCAAGGATCATCAGGATACGTAATGAAGGTAAATCTATGCACCAGAGGTCGAATGGCTCTGGCGCTTCTGGCTTTTTGCTCGGTGGTCATGGCCCGCGACCTGGATCAGGACGAAGCTCTGCGCCTGCGTCAGCAGGGCGTGATCCTGCCGCTGGAGCAGCTGTTGCAGCAAGCGCTGGACCGCTATTCCGGGGCCAAACTGCTGGAAGCCGAGCTTGAAGAGAAACACGACGTCTATGTTTATGAAGTCGAGTTGCTGACCACCGAAGGTGTGGTCCGCGAACTGGACCTTGACGCCACCACCGGCCAGTTACTGAAAGACAAGGAAGATTGATCGATGCGTTTGCTTCTGGTGGAAGACCATGTGCCGCTGGCCGATGAATTGATGGCCGGCCTCAACCGGCAGGGCTACGCTGTGGACTGGCTGGCCGACGGTCGCGACGCGGTGTATCAGGGCAGCAGCGAGCCTTATGACCTGATCATCCTCGACCTCGGCCTGCCGGGTTTGCCAGGGCTCGAGGTGCTGACGCAATGGCGGGCCGCTGGCCTGTCGACGCCAGTGCTGATTCTCACTGCCCGTGATTCCTGGGCCGAACGGATCGAAGGCCTCAAGGCCGGCGCCGACGATTACCTGACGAAACCCTTCCACCCCGAAGAGCTGCACTTGCGCGTCCAGGCGCTATTGCGCCGTTCCCACGGCCATGCCAACCAACCAACGCTCAAGGCTGCCGGACTGCACCTGGACGAAGGCCGCCAATGCGTGACCCGCGACGGCGCCGACATCCAGCTCACCGCCGCTGAATTCCGCCTGCTGCGTTATTTCATGCTGCACCCCGAGCAAATTCTTTCCAAAAGCCACCTCGCCGAACACCTCTACGACGGTGAAACCGAGCGCGACTCCAACGTGCTCGAAGTCCACGTCAATCACCTGCGGCGCAAACTCGGGCGCAGCGTCATCGAAACCCGTCGCGGCCAGGGTTACCTGTTCGGCGGGCAAGCCCAGTGAGGTCGATCCAGCGCCGCTTGAGTCTGGGGCTGATCAGCGTGATGGTGATCGTCGGCCTGGTGCTGGCGCAGACCAGCCTGTGGCTGTTCGAAATGGGTTTGCAGCGCTACCTCGAAGCCGGGCTGCGCAACGACAGCGAAAACCTGCTGGTGGCGCTGGTGCGTGGACCGCAGGGTTTGCAGCTGGATGAGCGGCACCTGTCGCCGGCCTATCAGCGACCGTTTTCCGGGCATTACTTTCGCATCGATTTTGCCGACAGTCATTGGCGTTCCCGTTCACTGTGGGATCAGGAACTGCCGCGCCTTGACCATCCCGGCCTGCACAGCAACCTGGAATTGGGGCCGGAAGGGCAGCAACTGCTGGTGCTGCGTTCGGACTATCGGCGCCTGGGCCAATCGATTTCCATCAGCGTGGCCCAGGATTACACGCCGGTGCGCGAGAGTTTCCAGCGCATGCGTCAAGTCGGATTGGGCCTTGGGCTGGCGGGACTGCTGCTGATTCTGCTGCTGCAACGGATTACCGTGCGCCGCGCCTTGCGCCCGCTGGAAAAGGCGCGTGAGCAGATCGCCCAGTTGCAGCAGGGCCAGCGCTCGCAACTCGATGACCAGGTGCCGGTAGAGCTTGAACCGCTGGTGGCGCAGATCAACCATTTGCTCGCTCACACCGAAGACAGCCTCAAGCGTTCGCGCAATGCGCTGGGCAACCTCGGCCACGCCTTGAAAACCCCGCTGGCGGTGTTGTTGAGCCTGGCCTCAAGCGAGAAGCTCGATGCGCAGCCGGAACTGCGCAAGGTCATTAAGGCGCAGCTGGAACAGGTCCAGCAGCGACTCAATCGCGAACTCAATCGCGCCCGGTTATCCGGCGATGCGTTGCCGGGGGCGTTGTTTGATTGCGATGCGGAATTGCCTGGGTTACTGGCGACGTTGAACATGATTCATGGCGAGCATCTGGACCTCAGCTACCGTGCCCCGGCCGGTTTACAACTGCCTTGGGATCGCGAGGACTTGCTCGAACTGCTCGGTAACTTGCTGGACAACGCCTGCAAGTGGGCGGATGCCGAAGTTCGGTTGAGCGTGGTCGAGACGGCCGAAGGGTTTGCGTTAAGTGTGGAAGACGATGGGCCGGGGATTCCCGAAGACCAGCGCGATCAGGTGTTCAGCCGGGGTACTCGGCTTGATGAACAAACGGATGGGCATGGGTTGGGATTGGGGATTGTGCGGGACATCGTCGATACGTGGGGCGGGGTGTTGCGGTTGGAGGAGAGTGAGTGGGGTGGGTTGAGGGTGGTTGTTGAGCTACCTCGGCGTTG
This sequence comes from Pseudomonas sp. LBUM1666, assembly GCF_059695775.1. NCBI lineage: Bacteria > Pseudomonadati > Pseudomonadota > Gammaproteobacteria > Pseudomonadales > Pseudomonadaceae > Pseudomonas > Pseudomonas sp. LBUM1666. The sequence goes on from NZ_CP166789.1 coordinate 2,014,381, forward strand.
AGGCTGAAAGTCACCCCTCACCCCAGCCCTCCCGAAACGTCGGACCGCCCCAGTGGGGAGAGGGGGAAAGGGAGCTGATCTCCAACGCTTTCAGATCCTGAGTTCGACTCGATATTTCAGGTCGCAGTATTTCTTATAAACAACTCGGTCAGTCCCCTCGCCCCTTTGGGGAGAGGGTTAGGGTGAGGGGTGGTTCTCAAACCCGAAACTGATCCATCAAACTCTGCTGCTGATTCGCCAGGCTATTGAGTGACTGACTCACCCGCGCCGATTCATTGGCCTGCCCCGACAGCGACTCCGTCACATCCCGAATCGTCGCCACGTTGTTGTTGATCTCCTCTGCCACGGCGCTTTGCTCTTCCGCGGCACTGGCGATCTGCAGGTTCATGTCGCTGATCACCGTCACCGCCTCACCAATCTGCCGCAATGCCGTCACCGCCTGACCCACCTGTTCGACACTGCCCTGAGCCTGACGATGGCTGTTGTTCATCGAGCCGACCACGTCCTGCGTGCCACTCTGCAACTGTTCGATCACCAGACGGGTTTCTTCGACAGACTCCTGGGTCCGGCGTGCCAGGTTGCGCACTTCATCGGCCACCACGGCAAAACCGCGCCCGGCTTCACCGGCACGAGCGGCCTCGATGGCGGCGTTAAGCGCCAGCAGGTTGGTCTGCTCAGCGATGGCTCGAATCACTTCCAGCACTGAACCGATCTTCTCGCTATTGGCCGCCAGGCCTTCGACTTGAACCATCGCCGCGCTCATGTCAGCGGCGAGGTTGTCGATGCTGGCGGTGGTGCGGTCGATCACGGTCAGACCGCGACGAGTGGCCTGATCCGCATCCCGCGCTGCCTGTGCCGCTTGCGCAGCGCTGCGAGCGACGTCTTGAGCTGTGGCGCTCATTTCGTGGGAAGCGGTAGCGACCTGATCCACCTGACGGTATTGCTGCTCCATGCCGGCGCTGGTCTGGGTGGCGATGGCGGACGACTGATCCGCCGTGCTGCGCGCGTCCTGCACCGAGCGTTTGACCTCGGCGATGATCGGTTGCAGCTTGTCGAGGAAGCGGTTGAACCAGCCGGCCAATTGGCCGAGTTCGTCCTTTTTGTCATAGGCCAGGCGGCGGGTCAGATCGCCTTCGCCGCTGGCAATGTCTTCGAGCATGTGCGCCACACCCAGGATCGGCTTGGTCACGCTGCGGGCCATCAGCCACACCAGCAACAGGCCAATCAACGCGGCCAGCACACCCAGGCCGAGTTCGACCAGGGTGCCGGCGGTGTTGCTGTCATCGAGTTGTTTTTTCAGCGCTTCGGCGGGGCCGACCAGGACTTTCTCCGGCACCTCGAGCAACACACCCCAAGACTTGCCACCGGGAATTGGCTGGAACGGTGACAGCACTTTGAGCTGTTGATTGTTGTGCAGGCTTTCGGTCTTGCTGCTGGCGGCGAGCATGCGGATCAGCTCGGCACCGTTGGTTTTGTCCACGGTGTCCAGGCGCTGGCTGAGCTTGCTGGCGTCCGGGCTGTAACCGGCCAGCAAACCGACCGGGCTGATGATGCTGACGTTGGTCTGACCGTCATAGAGCTTCTTGCTCGCACCCTGGCTGACGGCTTGCAGGCTGTTGAGGTTGATGTCCACCGACAGCGAAGCGATGACCTTGCCGTTGACCATCAGCGGGAAAACGATGCTGGTCATCAGCACGTTCTGGCCGTCGATCACGTAGAAGTAGGGTTCGATCACGCAGGGCTTGAGGGTCGTGCGCGGGCAGGTGAACCAGGCGTTGGCCGGTTCACCGCTAGGGCCGGTGCTGGTGTCGGCCATGTCGCTTTCAGGCAGCGCCATCGATGTCACCTTGCCCGGTGTCGGCTGCGACCAATAGAGCGCGAAACGACCCTTGTCGTTGCTGCCCAGTTCGGCCTGGCCGGCGAACAGATCGTCCTTGCCGTCCAGCGCGTTGGCTTCGAACACCAGGGACAGACCGAGTAGGTCCGGGTTGGCTTGCAGGGCCGACTTGACCTGACGCGTCAGGTCTTCACGCAGGTCAAAGGCATCGAGGAAGCGCTTCTCGGCCTGGTCGCGCAGGAACAGCACTTGACGCGAAAAGCCGTGGCCATATTGATAGGCGTCCATGAACTGCTGGCGAATCCCCAGCGCCTGGTTTTCACCCTGGGATTCGATCCGGGCCTGGGCCGCTTCGGTGAGCATCTCCATGCTGGATGCTTTCACCAGCGCGGAGCTGTGCTCCATGCGATACAGCGAAAGACCCACCAGCAGGGTCACGATGCCGGCCAGGCACAGCCCGGCCAGCAGGGTGATTTTCCATTGAATGGAAAGTTGTCTGAGCGACATGGAGACGTCCTTTATTCGATAAATATCTGAGACTTTGCACTGTAACGGCCGCCATTCGGCTTTCTTTATGCGGTACACCGAATATCGAGTCACACAAGCCTGTAGCAGCTGCCGAAGCCCCTGTGGGAGCGAGCTTGCTCGCGATGACGGAGTGTCAGTCGACATTTGTGTTGCCTGATCCACCGCTATCGCGAGCAAGCTCGCTCCCACAAGGGCATCACCAGCGGCAACAAGGGATCGTGATCGCTTTGACAAGGCGTTGATGCTGCGGCACAGTGCGCGCCCTCTAATAAAACCCTCTCATTTAAACCGCTGGCGGCTCTTTGCAGACTGCCGGCCGGACTCTTTCCGTTTGCCTTGAGGTAACGATGATTAATGCTGTAATTGCCGCGGTCGGCGTCATGCTGATTCTCAGCCTGTCCCGCGTGCACGTAGTAATCGCGCTGATCGTGGGTGCCCTGGTGGGTGGTTTGACCGGTGGCCTGGGCATCGACGCGACACTCAAAGCCTTCAACAGTGGCCTCGGTGGCGGCGCGACGGTCGCGTTGTCCTACGCATTGCTCGGCGCTTTCGCAGTGGCCATTGCCAAGTCCGGCCTGGCGCATGCCCTGGCAGACAAAGCCTTGCTGATGGTTGACCGCCAGCACGCCAGCGGTGGCCGTCAGGTCAAATGGCTGTTGATCGGTTTGCTGTGGGTGGTGGCCATTGCTTCGCAAAACATTCTGCCGATACATATCGCCTTTATTCCGCTGCTGGTTCCGCCGCTTTTATATGTGCTGACCAAGCTGCAACTGGATCGCCGGTTGATTGCCTGTGTCATGACCTTCGGCCTGATTACGCCGTACATGTTCTTGCCCGTGGGTTTCGGCAACATCTTCCTGAATGAAATCCTGCTGGCCAACGTCGCCCGAAGCGGGGTGGACATCAGCGGCATCAACGTCACCCATGCCATGGGGATTCCGGCCTTGGGCATGGTTGTCGGGCTCGCGGCAGCGTTTGTCAGTTACCGCAAGAAGCGTGTCTACGATCTGGAAAAGATCGAGCAAGTCGAACAGGTCGCGGTGCAGTACAACCCGCTGAGCCTGATGGTCGCCGGTCTGGCCATCGCGGTGGCGTTCATCATTCAGCTGTTGCTGGATTCGATGATCATCGGTGCGCTGGCAGGCTTTCTGATTTTTTCGGTGTCGGGGATCGTGAAGTGGCGTGAAACCGACGATCTGTTCACCGAAGGCATGAAGATGATGGCGATGATCGGTTTCATCATGATCGCCGCCTCCGGTTTTGCCGAGGTGATGAAAGCCACCGGTGAGGTGCAGACACTGGTCGAAGCCTCGGCTTCGTGGATCGGCCACAGCAAAGGCATTGGCGCGTTGCTGATGTTGTTGGTCGGACTGTTGGTGACCATGGGCATCGGTTCGTCGTTTTCCACAGTGCCGATACTCGCCGCGATTTTTGTGCCGTTGTGCGTACAGTTGGGTTTCAGCCCGATCGCGATCGTGTGCATCGTCGGCACTGCCGGCGCCTTGGGTGACGCCGGTTCACCAGCCTCTGACTCGACCCTCGGCCCGACCTCGGGCCTGAACATCGACGGCCAGCATCACCACATCTGGGACACCGTGGTCCCGACCTTCCTGCACTACAACCTGCCACTGCTGGCGTTCGGCTGGGTGGCGGCGATGGTTTTGTAACCACACACTCCCTTGTGGGAGCGAGCTTGCTCGCGATGACAGTGGCCCATTCAATATTAATGTGACTGACCGACCGCTATCGCGAGCAAGCTCGCTCCCACAGGAGATCAGTGTGACCTTTGCTCAACTTTTGATCCGGCGTGCCGTTAAAGCCTTTAACCACGCCAATAAAATCAAAAGAGTGAACCGTCATGCGCATGAGCCTGAAGGCTAAAGTCCTGTCCCTTGCCGTCCTCCCGGTGTTGCTCTTTGCGCTGGTCATCAGCCTGACCACATTGTTCATTCTGCAGGAGCAGGCCCGCAAGGAAGTCGAGGAAACTCGCCAGCGCTTGCTCAGCGATGCCAAGGCAACGCTGCAAAGCTACGTCGCGGTGGCCATGACCACGATCAAACCTCTTTACGATGCGGCCGCCCCCGGTGATGACGCGGCGCGGGCCCAGGTGGTCAAGCTGCTGTCGAGCATCACCTACGGCAAGGACGGCTACTTCTTCGGCTACGACTCCAACACCGTGCGCCTGTTCAAGGCCAACAGCCCCGAAGGCGTGGGCCAGAGCTTCAAGGACAACCGCGATCCGAACGGCGTCTACGTCAACCGCGACCTGGTGAAAGTCGCCAAGGACGGCACCCACTATCTGCAATACAGCTCGACGTTGCCCGGCAACACCCAAGTGCTGGTGCCGAAACTCGGCTACACCGAATACCTGCCGAAGTGGGACATGGCGGTCGGTACTTCGGTCAACCTCGACGGCATCGAAGCCCAAGTGGCACTGGTCGAAATCAAGGTCCAGGAGCGCATGCAGGGCGTGGTGCTGAGCATCGTCGGGATTGCCGTGGTGGTGCTGTTGGTGATTGCCGCCGCCGGGATGCTGCTGGCCAACACCATCTTGCGTCCGCTGAACCTGATGAAAGCCAACCTCGATGACATCGCGGCGGGCGAGGGCGACCTGACGCGTCGCCTGACCATCACCAGCCAGGACGAACTCGGCGAACTGGCCGGCTCGTTCAACCGCTTCGTCGACAAGATCCACGGCCTGGTGCGCCAGATTACCGAAATGACCTCGCAACTGACCGGGCTGGTGAATCAGGTCTCCGATCAGGCCCAGCGCTCGGATCAGGCCATGGAGCGTCAGCGTCATGAGACTGATCAGGTCGCCACGGCGATCAACCAAATGTCCGCCGCTGCTCAGGAAGTGGCGAAAAGCGCGCAAAACGCCGCAGTGGCTGCCCAGCAGACCGACGAAGAAGGCCAGGCGGCCAAGCGTGTGGTGGCCGGCAGCATTGTGAAAATTCATGCGTTGGTGGACGACATTCGCAGCAGTGGCGTGTCTCTGGACAGCCTGCAAAAAGACGTGTCGTCGATTGTCAGCGTGCTCGGCGTGATCCGTTCGATTGCCGAGCAGACCAACCTGCTGGCACTCAACGCCGCCATCGAAGCCGCCCGTGCCGGTGAGGCCGGTCGTGGTTTTGCCGTGGTGGCCGACGAGGTTCGAGCGCTGGCCAGTCGTACGCAAATCAGCACCCAGGAAATCCAGGGCATGATCGATCGCTTGCAGGCCGGCACCCAATCGGCCGTGGAAGCGATGCGCCGTTCGAGCGAGGCCGGCGACGGCACGTCGGCTCAGGCCAACGAAGCGGGGGCATCGCTGGACACCATGGCCCAGCTGATCGGCACCATCAATTCGATGAACGCGCAGATCGCCAGCGCCGCCGAAGAGCAGACCGCCGTGGCCGAAGAGATCAACCGCAGCGTGCATCAGATTGCCGTGGCCGTGGACAGCGTTGCCGATGAAACCCAACTCGGTGCCCAGACTTCCCGCAGCCTCGCCGATCTTGGCCAGCGCTTGGGCAAACTAGTCGGGCAGTTCCGTATCTGACACCCCGAAGAACCTGTGGGAGCGAGCCTGCTCGCGAAAGCGGTCTGTCAGTCACACAGATGTAGTCTGTACCGCCGCTTTCGCGAGCAGGCTCGCTCCCACAGGGATTGTGGTGTTCAATCCTTGATTAACAGACATTACGGCCTGTCCCAGTAAGGCACCGCGCCGAAGCATTCCACGAAGAAATCAATCACCGTCCGAACCTTCACCGACAACCGTCGGCTGCCGGGCCACAGCACCGCAATCTGCTGCGGCTCCAGGCTGTTGGACACCTGATACGCCCCGAGCACCGGCACCAGCGTGCCGTTGCGCACCGCTTCACCAATCAGCCACGACGGAAACATCACCAGCCCCAAGCCTTGTTCGGCGGCTTGGGTCAGGGTGTCGGCGTGGTTGCCGGTGATCGGCCCCTTCACCGACCAGGGCGTCCAGTCCTGCTGATCCTTGCGAAAAAACCAGCGTTGCTGACCGGTCGCGCCCTTGTAGGCCAGGCACTGATGCGCGGCCAGTTCTTCGGGATGTTGCGGCGTGCCGTGACGTTCCAAATAGGCTGGGCTTGCGGCGACTTGAAAACGATGGGGCGCCAGAATGCGCGCCTGCATGCTCGAATCGTGCAGCGGGCCGATGCGAAACAGCAGGTCGGCGCCTTCCTGCAGCGGGTCGACGTAGCTGTCGGTCTGCTGGATATCCAGTTGCAGTTTCGGGTAACGCTCGCAGAGCTGCCCCAGCCACGGCGTCAGGTGTCGCTGACCGAACACCACTGGGGCGTTGATCCGCACCAGTCCGCTCGGTTCGCTTTGCTGTTCCTGCAGCGCCTGTTCGGCCTCCTCGAGTTGCACCAGCACCAGCCGCGCGTGATGACCGAGCATGCGCCCGGCTTCGGTGGGCGAGACGGCGCGGGTGTGGCGATACAGCAATTGCTGGTTCAGGGCTTGTTCCATCAATTGGATCTGCCGGGAAATCGAAGAGGGTGCCAGGCCCTCGCGGCGGGCGACTTCGGAAAAACTGCCGTGGTCCAGCACCGCTACAAACAGCCGAAGTGCCTTGAATCCCAGTTCGTTGAGGCCATGCATGAGGAATCCTGCTGTGCGAGTTGCGCAAAAGTGTTGTCAGGATGCTCCCATTTATCGCAAAGGACCGCCAGCCGATAATGCGCGCCATTGTTCTCACTGGCAGGTTTTCGTTATGCACACTTCTTCAATCGACGACGTGGACGTTGTCGCCACGCCGACCACTCAACCCGGGCCGCGACTGTTGCTGCTGCCGCTGGTGATTCTGGCCGGCATGGGCCTGTCCGTGGAGGCTGGTTTGCTCGGGCCGCTCGGGGTTCAGGTCGGGCACCTATGGGCGACCTTGAGCATCTTCGGTGTCGGCTCGGCGATTCTGTTTTTGCTGTTGCTGTTCAGCGGTCCGCAACAGGGACCGGCCTTGAATGAGCTGCCGCGCTGGCAGTTGATCGGCGGGTTCCTGGGGCCGATGTACGTGATCGTGCTGACCTTGGCCACGCCGCACATCGGCATTGCCATGACCATGATCGCGATCCTCTCCGGGCAGGTCGGCAAAAGCGTGTTGATCGACCACTTCGGCTGGTTCGGTGCCACCCGCAAAAAGGTCAACGGTGAACGTTGGCTGGCCTTGCTGCTGATTGTCGCGGCACTTGTTCTGATCGCTCGGGGTTGATGATGAATCTGATTATTTTGTTGGCGGTGGTCGTGGCGGCCGGTGCGGTGTTGAGTGTCCAGGCGGCGATCAATGGGCGGTTGGGCGAAACGGTTGGCGTGTTGCGCAGCAGTTTGTTGACCTTCGTGGTCGGTGCAGTGACCACCGGGCTGCTGATCCTGTTTTTCGAGCCGGTCCATGCCGTGAGTTTGCTGGACGTGCCGAAATGGCAGCTCAGCGGCGCACTGTTCGGGGTGGTGTACATGATGGTGATGGTTGGCGCGGTGCCGCGGGTAGGTACGGCGGTGGCGACGGTGGCGGTGATCGTCGGGCAACTGGGGATGGGGATGTTCATCGATAACTTCGGCTGGCTGGGCAACCCGGCGATCGAATTGTCCAGCAGCCGGATACTGGCGATGGTGTGTCTGGGGCTGGCGTTGGTGTTTATGTATCGCAGCAGTACCCGGCAGGGCTGACGCAAGCTCCTACACTGGTGGTACGGGTCGCATGTGCGAAACCCGGACGACCACAACCAATGGAGTCAGACTCATGATCGACAGTGAAAGTATCTGCGACTGCCCCAAATGCTCCTGCAAACTGGGCGAACATCCGATCGCGCGCCACGGCAAGCACTATTGCTGTGAAGCCTGTGCCAAGCACCACGAACATGGCGAAAAATGCGCCAGCAAGGGCTGCAAGTGCGCCCAGCGCTGACCACTCATCCAAAAAAAGTGGAGCCTCATCGGGCTCCACTTTCATTTCAATTTGCCGGCCGCCACTTGACGTTTTCTACGCCGAACTTCTCCGCCATCGGCTTGCTGGTTTTTTGCACCTTCTCTCGGCCGAAGCGAGGGATTCGTCCGACCCCCGCGTCGCAACTTGCCCAATGCCAAGCCTCCGCGTTATCCATCTTGTCCAGGCGGATGATGAAAGACTTGGGCGCGCCATGAAGGGTGTATTCAATGACGAAAAGTTTTGCGTTGTTCATAAAGCCCATATTCCTCCCTGTGGTAATACAAAGATCGCTGGGGATACGGAAAATTCAGTCGAATTGTCAGATGGAGGCCGCCAGTGGCGACGAGGCCGGTGGCTCGTTACCATGCAATCTCTGAAACCCCCAATGATTGCTGCCCATGGCCCTTGCCGCCCCCCCAGACCTGAGTGACACCGATGTGCCCGTGCAACCGCTGGCGCGCGCCTATCCGCGCGGCTTGTACATCGAGCCGCATGAGCATGTCAGGGGGCAGTTGCTGTATGCAATGAGCGGGGTGATGTGGGTCGAGACGCCCCATGAAGCGCTGGTGGTGCCGCCGCAACGAGCGGTGTGGCTGCCGCCGGGTGTGCCCCACGGGATTCGCGTGGTTTCGGATTTACAGATGCGCAACATCTACTTGCGGCCCTCATTGGCGGCGACGCTGGACGACACGGTTCAAGTGATCGAAGTCGGCGGACTGCTGCGTGAGCTGATCGTCGGGTTGGTGGAGCAGGGCGACGATGGCGCGCCCGAGTATTACGAAGCGCTGGTCGGCCTGGCGCTGCTGGAGCTTAGGCGAGCCAGGCGCTCGCTGCTGAAAATCCCGTTGCCGGATGATTCTGACCGCCGCCTGATGAACCTGTGCCAGGCGGTCATGGCCGCGCCATCGCTGGACATTGCCTTCGAACAACACGCTGAAAACGCCGGTGCCAGCGTGCGCACCCTGGCGCGGTTGTTCAAGGACGGTTTGGGCATGGGCTTCGCCGAATGGCGGCGTCAGGTGCAACTGGCAACGGCGGTGGCAGAATTGATCCAGGGCGTGCCGGTCAGTGCAATTGCCCGGGAGTTGGGCTATTCGCCGAGCAGTTTCAGCGACATGTTCCGTCGGGAACTGGGCGTCGCGCCTTCGCAATTTTCGGCGAGCCAGCATCAGGATTGAAAGCGCTTTGGCCGATATTCAGAAGCACTTGGCCGGTGCTCGTCGCTATCGATCTTTAGACTCTGGGCCTACCTTAATCAGCCACGGAGTCCGCCATGAGCTACCTCATCTCATTGGTCATCGGTCTGGGCGTCGGCTTGCTCTATGGCGCACTGGATTTTCGTTCCCCCGCACCACCGGCCATCGCGCTGGTAGGGCTGCTCGGCATGTTAGCCGGTGAGAAGGTGTGGCCAATGGGCCGGCAACTGGTCACTGGCTGGATCTCCTGAACCGTTTATTCATTCGAGGGAAACGCTCATGAAAGCACTGCAATTCGACAAGACCGGTGACCTCTCGGCCCTGCGCTACGTTGAGGTGTCCACCCCCGTCCCTGGCACCGATGAAGTGCTGGTCCAGATCAAGGCGGCCGGCCTCAACCCCAGCGATGTGAAGAATGTTCTGGGGCGCTTTCCTTACACCACACTGCCGCGGATTCCCGGTCGTGATTTCGCCGGTGTGGTCGTTGAAGGCCCGCAGGCGCTGATCGGTCAGGAAGTCTGGGGCACCGGTCGTGAACTGGGCTTTTTCGCCGACGGCTCGCACGCACAATTCGTCAAACTGCCGGCCAATGGCGTGGCGCAAAAGCCGACCCATCTGAGTTTTGCCCAGGCTGCCAGCCTCGGTGTGCCGTACACCACGGCGTGGGATGCTTTGGAGCGCAGTGGGGTGACGGCCGAAACCCGGTTGCTGGTGATCGGTGGCGGGGCGGTTGGCAGCGCGGCGCTGGCGCTGGCCAAGGTGCGTGGCGCTCAAGTACTGGCAGCGGCGCGGCGGCCCGAGCAGGTCAAGGATTTGCAGGCCCAGGGGTATCAGACGCTGCAACTGGATAAGCCCGAGGATCTCGGTGCGCAGGTGAACGCCGTGTATGCCGGCGGCGCCGATGTGATTTTCGACACCACCGGTTTCTGGCTCCCGGCCTCGGTCCCGGCGCTGGCCGCGTTCGGTCGCATCGCGATCATCGCCGCGCCGGTGGACGGCCTGGTGCAATTGCCGGCTCTGGCGCTGTATCGCAAGGGCGGCTCGGTGGTGGGGATCAATTCGTTGTTGTACGGCGTCCAGGCGTGTGCGGCGATGCTTGATCAGTTCGGCACGTTCTTCGATCAGGGCTTGTTGCCGTTGCCCGAGGGCTTGTTTGAATCGCCGTTGGAGGAAGGGCTGGCGCGGTATGCCGAGGTGAATCAGGGTGGTAGTGACAAGGTGATTTTGTTGCCATAACACAAACAATGTGGGAGCGAGCTTGCTCCGGGCGGCGTTCCGACGATGAGGCCATCACATTCAATATTTCCGTTGACTGTCATGCCCTCATCGCGAGCAAGCTCGCTCCCACAAGGTTTTGTATTGTCAGATCAGGTCTCGGGAACACCGTTCTCCCACGCCGACCAGTTCTTCAAAATCTCCTGCACCAACGGATTCCCCGTCCGGTACAGGTTCTCCAGCGCCGGTACAAACCCACCTTGATCCGCATACTTGAGCAGGTTATCCACCTCACTCTGGCCCGGCGCCGGCCGATCAAAATCAGAACCCGCACGCACCACCGCCAAACGCTGCACATCCACCAAACCTTCTCGACTCGCCCGCAGCAGCGCTTCATAAGTGGAGTTGTCTTCCTGCTGCGTCGTGCAGTACTCACCTTTGTTATCGGTCAGCAGTTTGGTCCAGACTTCGGCGCGCTCACCCAACCGCGTCCCGGAAAACCAGGTATTGCCCGCGAGCGTGTCGCACTGTGTCACCACCGGCGGCTGATTCGCTGGGGCAGACGGGTACTTCATCCGCCACGCGGCCGATTCCTTGCTCTCGCTCAATTGGACTTTGTGGCTGAGGGCAAACGCTTTGGCCTGCAATTTCGGATTGAGTTCGAAGACTTCGGTCTTGTAGTCCAGTGGCGGCTTTTCATTCGGGCCTTTGGTGTTGATGCCGATATAACCGGTCGGCCAGTCTGTCGGCGCGTCCCGGGAGTCCAGCTCCCATTGGGTGCCGAATTCCACCAGATAATGCGCCCAAGCGGTGGTGCCGATGGTCCCGTGTTTCGGGCTGATGCCGGCAATCCCGGCGATCAGAAAGTAACTTTTGCGCAGGTCGAATTTCGACGACAACGCCAGGGCCAGGGTCGACGCTGCGGCGTTGGTCTGGCCCATGCCGGTGACCATCAGGCACACCTGCTGACTGTTGCAGCGAACGGTCGGGTACTCGGCGGACAGCCCCGGCACTCGCACTTCCTGCTTGAGTTCCAGCCGATCGATCCAGTTTTGCGCCTCGGGGGCGAACATGGTGATCAACATCACTTTCGGCTGGATCGGCGCTTCAATCGCCCAGGCCGTTGAGGAGAGCAGGGCGGCACAGGCCAGGGAAAGACGCGTCATTGCATGCATAAAACCTCCTGATTCAAACAAGTCTTAAAACTGATAACCAACGCCGGCGTAGTAACCCCAGCCGTCGGAACGGGCGCGGAAGTTACCGTCGCCAAAATTCAACTCGCTGCCATCCTCCCAGTTGCCGCCGTTGTGGAAATAACGGCCGACCAGGGTGAAACGCAAGTGGGTGAACGAGTACAGCAAGACGTTGGTGGCGACGGTGGCGTTGGCGGTGCGAGCCGGGTTGTCCTTGTGCAGGTCCGAGCCGAAGTCGAAGTTGGTGAACCCGATGTAGGTCAGTGACGCGCCGTTGCTGAAACTGCTGATCGGCACGATGTATTTGAGTTGGGCGCGATAGCCGTCCCACGAATACTCGTTGCTGGCACCGTAGTTTTCCCACTGGTAGCGCCCATAGAAGTTGGCCGACAGATTGACCCGCGAATGGGTGTCGATGTCGGTGCCCAAACCGCTGTACAGCGTATTGGCACGGTTGGCGCTGTTACTGCCGTGGTCGTAGATCCAGTCGAAGGCGACGTACCATTCCTTGAACGGCCCGATGGCCAGGCTGCGGCCGGCGAGGTAGTCGATGGAGATTCGCGGTTCGTGCTCCATGAACACCGGCGAGCCGTGGTCCCACACGCCTTTGTCATGGCTGTTGCCGATGTCGAAGATTTTCGGGATGTCGATGTAGCCGTACAACTCGAAGGGCCCTTTGCGCCCGAAGTACTCGTATTCCAGGTAGATATCGTCGGCCGGTTGCGGGCCGAAACTGATGTCTTTGCTGCCGATGACGGTCAGGTCCTGATTGAACCAGTCCGAGAGGTACACGCCTTTTTTCGGTGGGCTGGCTTCGGGGCTGAGGCTTTCGCCTTGGGCGGATTCTTCGGCGGGAGCGGGTTGCGCCAAAACAGTGCTGCTGAGTAGTCCTGTAACGCTGGCCAGCAGCAAGGAAACAGCAAAAGTGCGCGAGCAAGTCACGCGGCTGGACGTGCGGTGCATTAAAAGTCCCTTTTCGTGCGGATCGAAAGCCCGCTTCTGCGGGCTTGCGCGGTTATGTAGCGAAAACGTCTGCATTAGCGACACGCAAACGTTTGCACAAGGCATACCAATTTTGCTGAAGGCGCGGAAAAGGTTAGGAAATGGAGGGTTTAACTGTCCCTTCGGTCAAGGATTTGCGGGGCCTCGGGGCGATGACGTTGATGTAGACTCTTCGGCACTGACTTCACGAGGTGTGTCCCCCCATGAGCGAACCGATTCGTCTGACCCAGTACAGCCACGGCGCAGGATGCGGTTGCAAGATTTCTCCCCAGGTGCTGGAGGTGATTCTGGCCGGCAGCGGGGCGCAGAACCTTGACCCGAAACTCTGGGTCGGCAACGCCTCGCGCGATGACGCGGCGGTGTATGCCATCGATGAAGAGCGCGGCGTGGTGTCGACCACCGACTTCTTTATGCCGATCGTCGACGATCCGTTCGATTTCGGCCGCATCGCCGCCACCAATGCCATCAGCGACATCTACGCCATGGGCGGCGATCCGTTGATGGCGATTGCGATCCTCGGCTGGCCGGTCAACGTACTGGCGCCGGAGATTGCCCGGGAAGTGATTCGCGGCGGGCGTTCGGTCTGCGATGAAGCCGGTATTCCGTTGGCCGGTGGGCATTCCATCGACGCGCCGGAGCCGATCTTCGGCCTCGCCGTGACCGGTCTGGTGGAAAAGCGCCATATGAAACGCAACGACACCGCCACCGCCGGTTGCCTGCTCTACCTCACCAAACCGCTGGGCATCGGCATCCTCACCACCGCCGAGAAGAAGGGCAAATTGCGCCATGCCGACATCGGTCTGGCTCGTGACTGGATGTGCACCCTGAACAAACCCGGCAGCCGTTTCGGCAAACTCGAGTGCGTCACCGCGATGACCGACGTCACCGGTTTCGGCCTGCTGGGGCATTTGGTGGAAATGGCCGACGGCAGCAACGTGACCGCTCGCATCGAGTACGACCGCGTGCCGCGTCTCCCGGGTGTCGAGTATTACCTCGACCAAGGCTGTGTGCCGGGCGGAACACTGCGCAACTTCGACAGCTACGCCAGCAAGCTTGGGCGTCTTCAGGAAATGCACAAACGCGTGCTCTGCGATCCGCAGACCAGCGGTGGCCTGCTGGTTGCGGTCACCCCGGAAGGCAACGAACACTTCCTCAAAGTAGCCGCCGAGTTGGGCCTGACCCTCGAGCCGATCGGTGAACTGATCGAGCGACAGACGAACGCGGTTGAGGTGTTTTGATGTCAATCGAATTCACCGATTACCGCGACATTTTCCTCAACGACCGACCGATGATGGATGCCCGTGCGCCGGTCGAATTTCTCAAAGGCTCATTCCCCGGCGTCATCAACCTGCCGCTGATGAATGACCATGAGCGGCAACGGGTCGGCACTTGTTACAAGCAACAAGGCCAGCAAGCGGCCATTACGCTGGGACACCAGTTGGTGTCCGGCGAGATAAAAGCCGAGCGTATCCAGGCCTGGGCCGATTTTGCCCGGGTTCATCCTGATGGGTATTTGTATTGTTTTCGCGGCGGTTTGCGTTCGCAGATCGTCCAGCAATGGCTCAAGGACGAGGCGGGCATCGACTATCCGCGAGTGAGTGGCGGCTACAAGGCCATGCGCACCTTCTTGCTCGACACGCTCGATCAGGCGGTTGCCCAGTGTGATTTCGTCTTGCTGGGCGGCATGACCGGGACCGGTAAAACCGAAGTGCTCACGCAGTTGCGCAACGGCCTGGACCTTGAAGGTCACGCCCATCATCGCGGCTCCAGTTTCGGTAAACGCGCGACTGGCCAACCCTCCAACATCGATTTTGAAAACCGCTTGGCGGTGGACGTGCTGAAGAAGCGCGCCCACGGCATCGAGCAGTTTGTACTGGAAGACGAGAGCCGTGCGATTGGCAGTTGTGCGCTGCCGTTGCCGCTGTTTCAGGGCATGCAACAGTTCCCGATGGTCTGGCTGGAAGACAGCCTGGAAGGGCGGGTCGAACGGATCCTGCGCGATTACGTGGTGGACTTGTGTGCCGAGTTCATCGGCGTGCATGGCGATGAAGGCTTCGCGCTATTTTCCGAGCGCTTGCTGGAGAGCCTGAACAATGTGCAGAAACGTCTGGGCGGTGAGCGCCATCGGCGGATGTTGATCTTGATGGAAGACGCGCTGGCGGAGCAGGCGAGCAGCGGCGCAGTGGACTTGCACCGGGGCTGGATCGAAGGGTTGCTTCGCGAGTATTACGACCCGATGTATGCGTTTCAGCGGGAGAAGAAAGGGGGGCGCATTGAATTCGCCGGGGAGCGGACTGCTGTCCTTGAGTACTTGCGAGCGCGTGTTATCCAGCGAGGGTGATGTTGTTTTTACCGGCCCCATCGCGAGCAAGCTCGCTCCCACATTGGATCTCGGTGATACACAAAATCTGTGTTCACTGAAAATCTAATGTGGGAGCGAGCTTGCTCCGGGCGGCGTTCCGACGATGGGGGGCTGACAGGCGCCAAATCTCTTAAAGCTTACGTCGGACAGGTCTCCCGCCCATTATCCAGACCTTGCTTGTAGGCGTGGCTCTGCACACTGGCCTTGCCGTTGTGCCAGGTCAGGGTGAGTACGTACAGCGAGTCGTAGTCGCTGGATTCCCAGTCGTCGGTGATGTTCTGTTTCTTGCCGACGGCTTCTCCAGCGACCTTGTTGATCAACTCCGGCAGGTAGCCGGAGGACCAGGCGGTATAGATGACCGAGTTGTGATACTTGTCGTGGAGCAATTCATCGGCCAGGTCGCTGGTGTCGTTGGCCGAAAAATTGATGTTCACCGGCAAACCAAGCTTGATCGCGCTGGGGCTGATGGTCATCAGGGGGCGGATGTAACTGTAGGAATTGTCTAGTTCGCCTTCTTCGACATTGCGTGTCGGGTTGGCGGCAAACACGTAGTTGGCCTTGCCGAATTTTTCCGGCAGCAAGGTGGCCAGGTCGATGGCACGGTTCAGGCCCTGGCAGTTGAGCTGGCCGAGGCCTCCTTCGGGTTTTTCCGCGTGGCGCAGGAACACCAGCGTCTGGGTGCCGTCCGCCGGTTGGGCGCGGCTTTCGCTGGACTCAAGGGACAGGAACAACGCGCTGACCGCCAACAGAGTGGGCAGGACAACATACGCGCGATGTTTGAAGCGTTTGGCGAATTTAAAAAGGTTCATCATTTGAATAGGTGATCTTCAGCGCATTCGGTTAAGGCTGACAAACCTTTACACCGCGAGCTCCCTGCTTCGGGTGTTTTCCATGTCGTTGGGCCGGTCCGTTTCCGAAAAGGCAATGCTCAGAGTCCTCTGAAGCCCATTTGGTTCGATCCGAGCGAGTGTGCAGCACTGTAGCGGCAACCTGAGATGGGTTGGAGCAGAGGTTATCGACAGGATGTTGCGGATTTATGGACACGGTACACGTGTCGGCGCCACTGACAGGCTGCGATCTTTTGATCTTGCTCATCAGCAATATTGATAACGCCAAAAGATCGCAGCCTTCGCCAGCCCCTACATTATGATCAGCGTCTACTTTTTTCCGTGTGGATGCTTCCCATGACCGATCTGTCCGCGTTCCCGATTACCCAAAAATGGCCGGCTCAATACCCCGAGTGGATCCAGCTTTACTCCTTGCCGACCCCCAACGGCGTCAAGGTGTCGATCATGCTCGAAGAGATCGGACTGCCCTACGAACCGCATCGTGTGGGCTTCGACACTAATGATCAGATGTCCCCCGAATTTCTGTCGCTGAACCCCAACAACAAGATCCCGGCAATCCTCGACCCCCACGGTCCGGGGGACCAACCCCTGGCGCTGTTCGAGTCCGGGGCGATTCTGATCTACCTGGCCGACAAGAGCGGGCAACTGCTGGCCCAGGAATCGGCGGCGCGATACGAGACTATTCAATGGCTGATGTTTCAGATGGGTGGCATCGGGCCGATGTTTGGCCAGCTCGGTTTTTTCAACAGATTTGCCGGCAAGGACTACGAGGACAAACGTCCCCGCGACCGCTACGTCGATGAAAGCAAACGCCTGCTTAATGTGCTCAACAACCGCCTGGAAGGGCGCGACTGGATCATGGGCGAGCGCTACACCATCGCGGACATCGCGACCTTCCCCTGGGTGCGTAACCTGATCGGCTTCTATGAGGCTGGCGAGCTGGTGGGCATCGAGGAATTCACGAACGTCACGCGAGTGCTGGAGCGCTTTCTGGCGCGGCCGGCGGTGATGCGCGGGCTGGAAATTCCCAAGTAAGACGCTTCGATTTGGACCTGCATCAGCGCAACCCTGAGTCTGTAGCGCTGAGCGTCGCGGCTAACTAACGGTTACTCGCCGCCAGTTTGATCCCGAACCCGACCAGCGCCATACCGGCGACGCGGGCCGCGATTTTTCGCGCCATGGGGATGGCTTTCAAACGACGGGCCGCAGCATTGCCCAGCAGCACCAGTAAACCCTGGTACAGCGCGCTGATGAACGAAACATGCAGCATCATCGCGACCAGGGTCAGGCTGGAGGCATCAGGGAGAATGAACAGCGGGAAAAACGCCAAAAAAAACAGAATGACCTTGGGGTTGGTCAGGCTCACCGCCAGGGCCGTGCGAAAGTAGACCCGGGGCGAACATTTCGGCTCCAGCCCCGTCGCGTCCCGAGTCGCTGGCGCGCGCAGCAATTGCACGCCGATCCAGCACAAGTACGCGGCGCCGAACCACTGCAGCATCTGGAACAGCAAGGGATTGGCTTGCATCACGGCCGCCAGACCGATGGCCGCCGCAATCATGTACGTCGCATCCCCCAGCAACGTGCCACCCACGGCGCCGAACCCGGCGCCCAGGCCATTGCGGGCGGTGGCGTTGAGAATGGCGAAGGTGCCTGGCCCTGGCATTAACTGGAAGATCAGAATCGCGGCAATGAAGCTGCCGTAGTTTTGGATATCAAACATGCTGCGTCACTCCCTGTGTTGGTTTTGCTCAATCCTGAGCGTTGTCTTTAGCCTACGCAACAAAGGCAGATTATTGCCGGGTCCGTAATAAAGTCTTCCACAATCGATGTTTGTGCGCCTGACCGGTCAGGGCATAAGCTTTGGCCCCTTCGACTTTCGTCTCGTCCTCCGTTTTTCAGGAAATCCTCATGTCCAGTCAGTTCCCCGAAGCACGTCCACGCCGTCTGCGCCGCAATGCGAGCCTGCGCAGCCTGTTCCAGGAAACCGAGTTCAGCTTGAACGATCTGGTGCTGCCGATTTTCGTCGAGGAAGAGATCGACGACTTCGTACCGATCAAAAGCATGCCCGGCGTGATGCGTATTCCAGAGTCGAAACTGGCGGGTGAGATCGAGCGTTATGCCCGGGCCGGGATCAAGTCGGTGATGACGTTCGGCGTGTCGCACCATTTGGACGGCAACGGCAGCGACACCTGGAGCGACAACGGTCTGGTGTCGCGCATGTCGCGCATCGCCAAGGACGCCGTGCCGGACATGATCGTGATGTCCGACACCTGCTTCTGTGAGTACACCGACCACGGCCATTGTGGCGTGCTGCACAACCATGAAGTCGACAACGACCAGACCCTGCTCAACCTCGGCAAACAAGCGGTGGCCGCGGCCCGTGCCGGCGCCGATGTGATCGCCCCGTCGGCGGCCATGGACGGGCAGGTTCAGGCCATTCGCCGGGCGCTCGATGAAGCAGGTTTCAGCCAGACCGCGATCATGGCCTATTCGACCAAGTTTGCCTCGGCGCTCTACGGTCCGTTCCGTGAAGCCGGCGGCAGCGCACTCAAGGGCGACCGCAAAAGCTATCAGATGAACCCGATGAACCGCCGCGAAGCCGTGCGCGAATCACTGATGGACGAGCAGGAAGGCGCCGACGCGCTAATGGTCAAACCGGCCGGCGCATACCTGGACATCATCCGCGACATCCGTGAAGCCTCGCGTTTGCCGCTGTCGGCGTATCAGGTGAGCGGCGAGTACGCGATGATCAAATTCGCCGCCCAGGCCGGGGCGATCGATGAGGATCGCGTGGTGCGTGAGAGTCTTGGCGCGATCAAGCGGGCCGGGGCGGATCTGATCTTTACCTACTTTGCGATGGACCTGGCGTTGGCCGGGATCTAAAAAACACCACAAAACCACTGTGGGAGCGAGCTTGGTCCGGGCGGCGTTCCGACGATAGCGGCGGCACATTCAAAGTTGATATGCCTGACAGTCCGCTATCGCGAGCAAGCTCGCTCCCACATTTGATTTGTGGTGGTCTCAGGATCCTCCAAAGTAGGGCCTGATCCCGTGATCCTGGAAGTACCGCTCGATCACCTTGGGGTCGGCAGAATTGTCGGCAATTGCCACATACGTATCCGGCCGCAACAGGTAAAACCCGTTACGCCCCAGGCCAGCCGCTTCAAACGCCGGCCGCCAGTAAAATACGTGCAATGGCAAATGATGTTCGTGGCACCAGGCGATCATTTCGTCACTGGTGTCGCCATACACATGCACCTGCCAGGTCGGACACTTCAGCGATTCGAAATTGTCCCCCTCACCATCGTGAGCCCAAGGCAGGCGGTCGCCACCGTGAACATGACCGGCAACGCCCGTACTCAACGGCATCCCGCGATAATTCAGGGTGATCTGCGACACCGTGCGAAACAGGAACTCGCGAGACGCCTCAAACGATGCCATTTTCGGAATCACGAACGGCGCCAGACGCGTGCGCAGCAAATCGGCCATGCGCCCTTCGGCCGTGACAAAACTGAACACCCGATCGGTGGTGGCGACCAGTTTACGGGCAAACGCGATGCGCTCGGTTTCATAGCTGTCGAGGAGTTTGGCCTCAGCGCCGCCGCTCAACACTGCCGCGAGTTTCCAGGCGAGGTTGATGGCATCGCCAATGCCGGTGTTCATGCCCTGTCCACCGGCGGGGCTGTGGACGTGGGCGGCGTCACCCAATAGAAACGCGCGCCCGGTGCGAAAATGATCCGCCACACGATGATGCACGCGGTAGGTCGAGAACCAGTTCAGTTGCTCGATCTTTACTTTCATATGCTTGATGGCCCGGCTGCTGACGTCTTCAAATTGCAGGGTGTCGACCTGGTCCGCGCGCTCGTCGCGTACGGTCCCGATCAGACGGGCGCGGCCTTCACCGGCCAAGGGAAACACCGCGAGAAAATCCGCTTCATCAAGATCCACGTGCAGTTCGCCGTTGAACGTCGGCCCGCTGGCCTGCACGTCGGCGACGTAGAAGATCTGCTGGTAAGTGCCGCCGGGAAATCCGGTGTCCAGAGTCTTGCGCACGATCGACCGCGCACCGTCACAACCTGCCAGATAGCAAGCCTGGCAGGTTTCCTCCTGACCATCGGCCAAACGCAGATAGGCGGTGATGCCGTCACCGGTTTCCATGAAACTTTCCAGCGCCGTGTTGCGCTCCACCTTGATGCCAAAGGCTTCGAGGCGGTCTATCAGCAGCCGTTCGTGTTCGTCCTGAGGATAAATTTCGAGGAACGCGTAAGGCGTCAGACCTTCGCCGATGCGGCTCAGCGGCAAGCGCGCCACGGGTTCGCCCTTGACCCAGAAGTTCGCCGCGGCCACTCGATGACCGTTCTGCACCACCGCATCGCTGAGGTCGAGCTGGCGATACAGCTCCAGCGTCCGCGCCTGGACAGCCAGCGCCCGCGAAGTGGTTCCGGGTGCCGACGTCTTGTCGATGATGCGCACTTGCACGCCAAGTTTGCTCAGCCACAGCGCCAACACCAGCCCGGTCGGGCCGGCGCCGATGATCAGTACGTCGCTACGGTTCATGAGCTGTCCTCCTCGGTGTGTGGCTCAAGTATGGTTCAGCCGAGATGGACGGGCAGGTTGTCTGCCAAACGGAAAAAGGCCCCGCGCTGCTATGGGGAACAGTGGGGGGCGGCGAGAGTCATAGCCTGCGCCATGCCATTGATCGTATGGTTAACCCGGCTCAACGGATTTGATGGAGCAACATGCAAGCCAATCGATTGATGATGAGCGTCGCCGCGCTGCTGGTGCTGGCGGGTTGCGGCACTCAGCGAACGCAGGAACTTCCTGCGCGCAAGCCTGCCGAGGTCAAGGCCGAGATCGTGCGCCTGCTGCCGGCCAAAACCACCGATCGCCAAGGCTGGGCCACGGACATTTACGCAGCATTTGCTGCCCAGAACATTTATCCATCCACCCAAAACCTGTGTTCGGTACTGGCGGTCACCGAGCAGGAGTCGACTTTTCAGGTGGACCCACCGGTACCGGGCCTGGGCAAAATCGCCCGCGAGGAGATCGACCGCCGTGCCGACAAAGTCCACATTCCCGGCCTGCTGGTGAGCGGTGCGCTGCAGGTGAGCTCATCCAACGGCAAAAGCTACAGCGACCGACTCAATGCGGCGCGCAGCGAAAAAGAGCTCAGTGCGATTTTCGATGACTTCATCGGCATGGTGCCCATGGGCCGGACGCTGTTCGGTGGCTTCAACCCGGTGCACACCGGTGGGCCGATGCAGGTCAGCATCGATTTCGCCGAGCAACAGGCGAAGGCATATCCGTACCCGGTGAATGGCTCGATCCGTCATGAAGTGTTCAGTCGTCGCGGCGGCCTGTACTTCGGTATCGCCCACTTGCTCGGTTATCCGGTGAGCTACAAACAACCGTTGTATCGCTTCGCCGATTTCAATGCCGGTTGGTACGCCAGTCGCAATGCCGCGTTTCAGAACGCGGCGAGTCGCGCGTCGGGCATACCGCTGGCGCTGGATGGTGACCTGGTCCGCTACGATTCGATCATGCCGGGCACCACGGAATTGGCGGTGCGCACCCTCGGCAAGCAACTGGGCATGCGCAATCCGTCCATTCGGGACCAATTGGAGGAGGGCAAAAACTTCGAGTTCGAAGACACCCAGCTCTATACGCGGGTTTTCGCCCTGGCCGAAAAGGCTGAAGGTCGGCCATTACCGCGTGCGGTGTTGCCAGGGATCGTGCTGCAAAGCCCGAAAATCACCCGCAAACTCACGACGGCGTGGTTTGCCAAGCGGGTCGATGAGCGTTATCAGCGCTGCATGGCGCGGGCCGGCAAGTGACCGAGCGCAAAAAACAGGCGTAAAAAAACCCGGCTGATAAGGCCGGGTTTTTCATTGAGTACCTCGGTAAAACCATTCATTTATGCAGCGCGGTTTTCGATCAGGCGATCCGAGCCACCTTCGGCAACGCGGTTTTCGATCAGGCGATCCGAGCCACCTTCGGCAACGCGGTTTTCGATCAGGCGATCCGAGCCACCTTCGGCAACGCGGTTTTCGATCAGACGATCCGAACCACCTTCAGCGACGCGGTTTTCGATCAGGCGATCCGAACCACCTTCAGCGACGCGGTTTTCGATCAGGCGATCCGAGCCACCTTCGGCAACGCGGTTTTCGATCAGACGATCCGAGCCACCTTCAGCGACGCGGTTTTCGATCAGACGGTCGGAACCACCTTCGGCCACACGACTTTCAATCAGACGATCCGAGCCGCCTTCAGCGACAACCGGGTGAGCAGAGGTAGCGGCGAAAGCGTTAACTGCAAAAACCGAGAAAGCGATGCTGAGGATAGTTTGGCGTTTCATGATGGTGTGCTCCGGGGTGTAGTTGTTGGGTATGGAGCCGATGTTACGCCGCGGATTTTTTATGAGAACTTCATTGAGGTGATGGTGAACATCGACGGCAATGATAGGACGAACGATACCCCCCGCGTAGGCGTGATGCTTCAGTCGTCGGGTGGCCGCGGTAGGGGCGAGCGACGCTTCTACTCTGGATAGCTGGCGGGTGCCTTTGCCTTTGAGGAGTCGATCATGAATGCCAGTTCCTACCAACAAGGCGCCAGCGGTGCGCAAGTGTTTGCGGCAGGGACGTGGGGCGGGGAATGCCCACTCGATTGTCACGACGATGGAGTTGATCGCGGCGTTCGGCTGATTGCGGTCAGATGACTTTCACCGCCCGACCGATGAATTGAATCGGCCCGGTTGGCTTGCCGATCGGCGAGCCATTGGGATTTTCCAGGGTCAGTTCAAACAGCTGGTTAGGTTGCAGTGGCGGCAGTTTGTCGAGCGGGATGGACAGTGTCTGTCCCGGTTTGACCAACCCCAGTGACACCGGCCCTTGCCAGCCATCGGCCTTGGTCCAGAACTCGAGTGCCTTGTCGGCCGGAACCTCAAAGATACCCAGCGGGATCAGCTGGATTTCCCTCGGATTGCTGGCCTGAATCACCCAGCCGGGCGCTTTGTCTTGTGGACCGACCAACACCACCAGATAGGTAGGCTTGACGGTGGTTTGCGTCAGCATCAACGCACCGAGCAGCAACGTGGCGACCAGTCCCGCAGCGGCGAGCCCGCGCCAGAGAGGCAACAGATTCCACCAGGATAAAGACTGAGCCGCGATTAGCGAAGATTGCCGACTCACGCTGTTCACGCTGCGCTCGATGCGCTGCCAAAGGTGTGGTGACGGCGGGTGAGGTCCGGCCAGATCGGCCAGGCCGAGCAGGCGACGCTCCCAGGCGTCCACGGCTGCCCGTAACTCAGGTTCGTCACACAGGCGCTGCTGGACCTGGGTGCGAAGTTCTGCCGACAGTGTGCCCAACACATATTCGCTGGCCAGTTCGTCGAGTTCTTCCGGAGTTTCATTCGTCGGTTTGCTGATCATCCCATGCACTCCCGCAATGCCGTCAGGCTCCGCTTTATCCAGGCTTTGACGGTGCCCAGCGGGGTGCCGAGTTTGTGTGAGATTTCAGCTTGAGAGTACCCGTCGACGTATGCATGCAGGATACAGACGCGCCTTGCAGGGTCCAGTTGTTCCAGGCAGTGATGAATGCGCCCCGAATGAGCCTCAGCATCGAGTGTTGCGGTGTCCTCCACCTCATCGAAATCGCCTTGAATCTCGCGGCTGTTGTCACGGATGAAGTTCAGTGCCAGATGCCGCGTCAAACTGAACATCCAGCCCCGCGCCGAGCCTCGCGCCGGGTCGAACTGTGCGGCGCCATTCCATATCTTGATGAAGGCATCGTGGACGATGTCTTCCGCCAGGGCAGTGTCACGCACCAGGCGTTTGGCAACGCCCAGCAGGCGCGGACTCTCCTGCACATACAAATCACGCAGGGCCTGACGTTCACCGCGGGCGCAGGCTGCGATGTGGGCTTCGTAATCGAAAAGAGTTTCGGGCAAGGACACTGATCTCAGCCGTCAATAATGGGCAGCAGCCCCGGGCCATAGGACCGGGGCATGTGCGGAGCAGCGTAGACCAATTCCCGCAGGACTGGTTTCAGTTGGCCGCCCAGAAAATATAATCCGCCTGGTACTTCACCACTTCTTGCTTGCCCTTATTGGCCGCCGAGCATTCAACGCTCGGGGCCACGCCACCTTTGAGGGCTACGCGCTGTATGTAGCTGACGCCCGTCATCGCGCCTTTGCCTTCAGCCGGATTGGCCTTGACCAATTGATAGGGCAGGTTGCCCGGGCTCGAAGGTGCGACAGCCAACTGGGTGCCGGTGACTTTCGAGCCATCCTTCGCTTGCCAGGTGGCAGGTGGCCCGAAATAGGTGCCGACCTGGTTGCCGCTGCGATCATTGAGTACCGCTTTGGGCCCGACAAAGAACCATTCTGTCTGGCCGGCGGCATTGACCTTGTCACGGCATTCGTAAGTAATCTCACCGACCCCGGTGGTTTCCAAGGCGACCTTGTGCCCGTCCGGGACCTTGATGCTGTCGGGCAGACCCGTCTGGGCGTAAACCATAGGGCCAGCGACGAACAAACCGGCAAGGCAAATCAGCTGTTTGGCGTTCATAATTAGCTCTCCGTAAATGAGTAATCTGCTCGGCAGCCTCAGGGGCTGCTACAGGTACTACCCATCGGAAAGCGATTTGGATGCAGTGGCATAAAAAGAAATTTTCCAGCATGGTCAGAGTCAGCTGCTACAAAGAGACAATCGTAAAAGGGGGGTGCTTATGTACCAGCTCTACGGACACCAGAACTCCGGCGCAGCCGCGATTGAAGCCGCACTCGAGCTCTGCGAAATCCCTTATCGCTTCATCGACGTTGAATCATCTCCGGAAGCAGCCAAGGCCCTGGAGAAACTCAACCCGCTCAAGCAGATTCCAACATTGCAACTGCCCGACGACAGCATTCTCACCGAGAGCGCGGCGATTCTGATTCACCTGGGACTCACGTTCCCCAAATCAAACCTGCTGCCGAAAAACACCGCCGCGCGGGATCAGGCCATTCGCGGCCTGGTGTACATCGTCAGCAATTGCTATTCGGCGATTGGCATCATCGATTACCCCGAACGCTGGTTGGCCGAGGCGGATGAATCGTCCAGGCAAAACCTCATGGCCGGCGCCCGCGCGCGACTGCACAGGAGTTGGGAGGTGTTTGCCGATCAGTTTTCGGGCGATTTGTATCTGGGTGATGAGACGCCGGGGGCGCTGGATGTGCTGGCGGCGGTGGTTTCCAGATGGGCGGGCAGCCGGGAGCATTTACGCAGTGCAAGGCCCGGGTTTTTCGCTTGGCTGACGCGCATCGACCGGCACCCGACATTGGCACCGGTCTTCGCGCGGCATTGGCCGGACTGATCTATTCGCCGCGGATGTACTGCTCCAACTGGCGAATCAGCTCAGCCTGTTCGGCGATGGCCTCCTTGACCAGATCGCCGATCGACAGCAAGCCGATCAATGTGCCGTTTTCCACCACCGGCAAGTGGCGCAGGCGTTTGTCGGACATGATGCCCATGCAGGTTTCGACGGTTTGATGGGTGTCCACGGTGATCACCGGCGACACCATGATGTCTTCGACCGGCGTACCGACGGAGGAGCGGCCCTTGAGCACGAGTTTACGCGCATAGTCACGCTCGCTGATGATGCCGACGACCTCGCCATTCCTCAAGACCGGCAAGGCGCCGACGTTTTTGGCGGCCATGACCATCAGCGCTTCCAGCACCATTTGATGCGGCGCAATGGTGTGGACCTCATGGTTCTGTTCAGCCTTTAACTTCAGCAGTTGGGCGACGGTTTTCATGGCAGTTTCTCAGGTGTTGTCGTTGTCCTTGAAGAATCGTAGACACGGGCGCTGAGGGCAAGGCAGAAAACGGCAGATAACGCGCAAAAAACGCCATTCAGCGGTTTTTCTTTCGAATATCTCCGTAGCAGGTCGATAAACACCTGCAATCTGGCAGCGACTTCAAGAGCCACCCCTCACCCCAGCCCTCTCCCCACAGGGGAGAGGGGGAAAGGGAGCCGATCTTCACCTTGAGTTCAACTCGGTAATTCAGGTCTATGTAGCTCTAAGAACACCTCGGTCAGTCCCCTCTACCCCGTGGGGAGAGGGTTAGGGTGAGGGGTGGTTCTAAAGGCTGCCAAATCCATAAGCCTCCACGCTATCCCCCGCAATGACGCGTAGAATTGCGACCTGAATCAAATGTGAGGTTGCAGTGGTGGATTTACAGCGGGGCTTCGTCCTGACCCGGCATTGGCGCGATACCCCGGCCGGTACGGAAGTCGAGTTCTGGCTGGCGACCGATACCGGTCCCCAGCGGATCCGCCTGCCTCATCAACCGTCGGTGGCGTTCATCCCCGCCGTTCAGCGCGAGCAGGCCGAGCGTGTGCTGCAAGGCGAGAAAAACGTCGAGCTAAAACCCTTGGCATTGCTGGATTTCGAGCACCGCCCGGTGCTCGGTCTGTATTGCCAGCAGCACGGTCAGTTGATACGCCTGGAAACCGCGCTGCGCAAGGCCGGTATTGACATGTTCGAAGCCGACGTGCGCCCCCCGGAACGCTACATGATGGAGCGTTTCATCACCGCGCCGGTCTGGTTCAGTGGCACGCCGAATGCCGAGGGCCTGCTACTCGATGCGCAGATGAAACCCGACCCCGACTATCGCCCGAGCCTCAGGCTGGTCTCCCTGGACATCGAAACCACCGCTCAGGGCGAGCTGTACTCCATCGCGCTGGAAGGCTGTGGCGAGCGCCAGGTCTACATGCTCGGCCCGCCCAATGGCGACGACAGCGAGGTGGATTTCCAGCTCGAATACTGCGATTCCCGAACCCTATTGCTGAAAAAACTCAACGAATGGTTCGCCCGCCATGACCCCGACGCGATCATCGGCTGGAACGTCGTGCAATTCGACCTGCGCGTGCTCCACGAACACGCCCGGCGCCTGGCGGTGCCGCTGAAACTGGGGCGTGGCGGCGAAGAAATGCAGTGGCGCGAACACGGTAGCCGCAACCATTACTTCGCCTCGGCCGCCGGCCGGCTGATCATCGACGGCATCGAATCCCTGCGCTCGGCGACCTGGAGTTTCCCCTCGTTCAGCCTGGAAAACGTCGCGCAAACCCTGCTTGGCGAGGGCAAGTCGATCGACAATCCGTACCAGCGCATGGACGAAATCAACCGCATGTTCGCCGAGGACAAACCGGCCCTGGCCACGTACAACCTCAAGGACTGCGAGCTGGTGACGCGGATTTTCGCCAAGACCGAGCTGCTGACCTTTCTGCTGGAACGGGCCAGCGTCACCGGTTTGCCGGCGGATCGCAGCGGCGGCTCGGTGGCGGCGTTCACGCACCTTTACATGCCGCTGATGCACCGCCAGGGTTTCGTCGCACCGAACCTTGGGAACAAGCCTGCGCAGGCCAGCCCCGGCGGTTTTGTCATGGACTCGCAACCGGGCCTGTACGAGTCGGTGTTGGTGCTCGACTACAAAAGCCTCTATCCGTCGATCATCCGTACCTTTCTCATCGATCCGGTGGGCTTGATCGAGGGGCTTAAACATCCCGATGACTGCGAGTCGGTCCCAGGCTTTCGCGGCGCGCGTTTTTCCAGAATCCGGCATTGCCTGCCCGCCATCGTCGCCCGAGTCGCCGAAGGTCGCGAAACCGCCAAGCGCGAACACAATGCGCCGCTGTCCCAGGCCCTGAAAATCATCATGAACGCCTTTTACGGCGTGCTCGGTTCCAGCGGTTGCCGTTTCTTCGATACACGCCTGGCATCGTCCATCACCCTGCGCGGCCACGAGATCATGCTGCGCACCCGACAACTGATCGAAGCCCAGGGCCACACGGTGATTTACGGCGACACCGACTCGACCTTCGTCTGGCTGCGCCGTGCCCATGGTCAACAAGAAGCAGCACAGATCGGCCACGCGCTGGTGGATCACGTCAACCAGTGGTGGCGCGAGCATGTGCAGCAGGAATACGGTCTGGAAAGTGCCCTGGAGTTGCAGTTCGAAACCCACTACAAGCGCTTTCTGATGCCGACCATTCGCGGCGCCGAGGAGGGCAGCAAGAAGCGCTATGCCGGGCTTGTGACCCGCGCCGATGGCACCGACGAAATGGTCTACAAAGGCCTGGAAACCGTGCGCACCGACTGGTCGCCGCTGGCCCGGCAATTCCAGCAGGAGCTGTACCTGCGCATTTTCAATCGCAAACCCTATCAGGATTATGTGCGCGACTACGTGCGCAAGACGTTGGCGGGGGAGTTCGACGATCGCCTGATCTATCGCAAGCGCCTGCGCCGCACCCTCGATGACTATCAGCGCAACGTGCCGCCTCACGTGCGGGCCGCGCGGATGGCCGATGAGTACAACGACCAGCAGGGCCGTCCGCGGCAATACCAGAACGGTGGCTGGATCAGTTACGTGATCACCGTCGCCGGGCCCGAGCCGCTGGAAATCCGCAGCGCGCCCATCGACTACGACCACTACGTCACCCGGCAACTGCAACCGGTGGCGGACGCCATTCTGCCCTTCGTGGACGACGACTTTTCAACCTTGATTGGTGGGCAGTTGGGCCTGTTTTGAGTCGAGCAGCAACAACGTCCAGTCATCCAGGATGCCGTGGAAATACTGGTCAAGTGCTCGATGAAAGTCGCTGTTAGTGCCGGCAACCTGGGCGAACAGCGTCATGGAGGAGTGAAACTTGAGATCGTCGGGATGGCCGAATATGCCGGCAATCGAGCTGTTTTCGATGTTCAGCACCAATTGCGTGCAGGTGCGCAACCGTGAACCCAGCAGCGGATGATTGAGGTACGCCGCGGCTTCCTCTTTGGAACGAATGGCAAAGTGGCGGGACATCTCGCTGCCGCCTAATCCTGAGAGTTGCGGAAAGATGAACCACATCCAGTGACTGCGCTTGTGACCGGCGTTCAGCTCGGCCTGGACCCGTTTGAACACCGGGTCCTGTGCCTGGATAAAGCGTTGCAGATTAAAGGAATCGTCCTGATCAGTGCTTCTCATGCCGAAGCCCTCTGACAGACTGCGATGGCTCAGACCATGGCCAACCGCTGTTTGCGTTGTGGCGCGCGAAACGCCTGGTCCAGCGCCTCCAGATCCCCAGCCTCCAGTTGCAATTGCGCCGCTTGCGCGTTGAGTTGCAGGTGCTCGGGTCGGACCGCTTTGGGGATGGCGATCACACCTTCCTTACGCAGCATCCATGCCAGCGCTACCTGGGCCGGTGTCACACGGTGACGGGCGGCTATTTGTTTGAGCATTGTATGGTTCAGCATAGGCCCACCCTGACCGATCGGACAGTAGGCCATGACTGGCATTTGATGCTGACGGCTCCAGGGCAACAGATCAAACTCGATGCCGCGTTCTTCCAGGTTGTAGAGCACCTGGTTGGTAGCACAGGCCGGTGAGGCCAGTTCTTCCAGGTCGTCGACATCAAAATTGGAGACGCCCCAGCGACCGATCTTGCCTTCTTCACGCAGGCGTTCGAAGGCTTCGACCGTTTCTTCGAGGGGGTACTGGCCGCGCCAGTGCAGCAGGTAGAGATCGATGTAATCGGTATTCAGCCTCCGCAGACTGCGTTCGCACGCCTGTGGGATGCCTTTGCGGCTGGCGTTGTGCGGGTAAACCTTGCTGACCAGAAACACTTCGTCACGTCTGCCGGCGATGGCTTCACCGACCACTTCCTCAGCGCCGCCCTCGCCGTACATTTCAGCGGTGTCGATGAGGGTCATGCCCAATTCGATGCCCAGGCGCAATGCCGCCACTTCCTGGGTGTGCCGGGAACGGTCTTCTCCCATGCGCCAGGTGCCTTGGCCGATGACCGGTACGTTGACGCTGGCCAGTTCGAGGGTCCGCATTCAAACCTCCTTTCTGAATTTCGATCGATACTTCAGTGGGCAGCAGAATAGCCCGGTGGTTCCGTCGAGCACCAGAAAGGAGGTGTCCCGGGTTGCCAACGCTTACGGACCGTCGGTACTGCACTTTTTCAGAATTCACGGCTCTATCCTTGGCCAGCCTGCGGCGAATCCCCACCGCCGGCCCATGCCCAAGTTCAATAACCCATGGCTCGAGTTTTACCCCTCACCACCCCGTCAATCCGCCGCCGTTGCCTGCTGTTGGCCTGCTTGTCGATGCTCGCCGCCTCCGGGTGCAGTCAGCAGCAGGGCAGCGACATCGTTAGCCAGTTCCGCGAAGGCCAACCCCAGGAATTCCTCCAGACCAGCGTCGACCGCATGGCGACCCTGGCGATGCGCGACAACCTCGACAGCCTCTACCTGCTGATGAGTAAGCTTTACCTGCGCAACCCGGACGAGCTGAAAAAATCCGGTTTCCTCGACGCCCGCACCGCTGGCAAACAAGTGCGCATGGCCATCGAGCAGCAACAACCGCTGCCGACCCAGGGGGGCAAAAAAGACCTTGCAGCGCTCAGTTATGCCATGAGCCCGGAATTTCTCGGCGACCGGGTCGGTGCCTTCATCTATGCCATCGGCAGCATGCTCGTCACCGCCCACGGCAATCGGCTCGAGTTCTACATGACGGATGCGATCAACCCGACGTTCGTCAGCAACGCTGCCCGCAACATCGAGAAAGCCACCTGGATACTCAGCCAGCGGCAAAGCAAGAACGGCGAGCCTTTGCTGTTTTCCAATGAAATCTCGGAGGAGGGCAGCAACCTGAGTTTTGCCGTGGAGTTCGGCAAGATCGTCGCGCGGCTGGACCTGCTGACGCAGATGCTGGACGAGCGCTACCGTCGGATCGGTTTGAATTACGCGCAGAGTTTGCTGTTTTTGAATTTCTTGCCGGTGCAATAAGCAAGGAAGTGCATAAAGATAGATCGCATCGATATAAGTTGTTATAAGAAAAATCGCTATGCTGCGGACCAGATTTTTCATGCGTTTTTTGTGGGCGTGTTAATGGAATTCGGTAATTTCGGTTTAGTCGTGGCAGGTCTGGTGGTCGGCTTTATTGTCGGGATGACTGGGGTCGGTGGCGGTTCGTTGATGACTCCCATTCTGTTGTGGTTCGGTGTCAATCCGGCCACCGCAGTGGGGACGGATTTGCTGTACGCGGCGATTACCAAGTCCAGTGGCGTGCTGGTTCATCGAAAGAACAAGAACATCGACTGGGCCATTACCGGTTGGTTGACCCTCGGCAGTGTGCCGGCGGTGGCGTTGACGCTGTGGTTCCTGAGCACCTTGCAAACATCGCCTGAGGCGATGAACGCGGTCATTAAACAGGCGTTGGGCTTTGTCCTGTTTGCCACGGCGCTGGCGATTTTCTTCAAGAAACGCCTGCTCGATTTCGCCCACAAACGCGCGGGCGGTCATTACAACCCCAGCGGCAACCGCTTGAATGCACTGACCGTGATCACTGGCCTGGTTCTCGGCACCATGGTTGCCCTGACCTCCATCGGTGCTGGCGCCTTGGGCACCGTCGCGTTGTTCATCCTCTATCCGCTGCTGCCTACTCGCCGCCTGGTGGGCACGGAAATCGCGCACGCCGTACCGCTGACCCTGGTTGCCGGCCTCGGCCATGCGAGCATGGGCAACATGGATTGGCACGTGCTGGGTTACTTGCTGGTCGGTTCGCTGCCGGGGATTTACCTGGGCAGCCACCTGACGGGCCGCATCTCCGATGAAGTGCTGCGGCCTTGCCTGGCCACGATGCTGGTGCTGATCGGGTACAAACTGGCCTTTTGATCGGGTAGAGGTTCCAGAAACAAACCAGCTTGGCAGGCGCCCTTAGGCCCGGGTCAGAATCTCCAGCAGATGCCCGTCCGGGTCATCGAAATAAACCCGCCTGCCAGCGCCGTAATCGTTGATCTCGTTTGGTCGTTGTTTGCCGGGGTCGGCCCACCAGGGTTGCTGTCGGGCTTGCAGGCGGGCGAAGGCCGCATCGAAATCG
Organism: Pseudomonas sp. LBUM1666; assembly: GCF_059695775.1. NCBI lineage: Bacteria > Pseudomonadati > Pseudomonadota > Gammaproteobacteria > Pseudomonadales > Pseudomonadaceae > Pseudomonas > Pseudomonas sp. LBUM1666. The sequence continues at coordinate 2,046,396 of NZ_CP166789.1, forward strand.
TCGTCACCGATCAAAAACGCGTAGTGCTGGGAGGTAATCGGCGGGTCATTGTCGTAGAAGTCCAGCGACACACCGTTGTCGAACTTGACGATCAGCATCGGGCCAAAGGGTTCGGGGCAGGGCAGGCCGAGGATGTCTGCCAGATAGTTGGCTGATGTCTGCTTGTCGCGACACCAGACGATGGTGTGGTTCAACTGAGCGCTCATGCAGAGGTCCTCACGGCGGATCAGGGCTTGGTTGTTGAGCTATGAGATTAGCTCAGCCTGTTGCGCAATGACTGCCCTGACCTAAGCTTGGGGCAAGGCGAGACATAATTGCGTGCGTCACCCGGAACGAACGCCGCGATGCGCAATCATTAGAGCGTGGATATCAAAAGGAGATGCGCATGCTCATCAGGTCATTGACCCTGACTACCCTGCTGGCTTTCGCCGGCCCCTTGTTCGCTGCCGATGATGGCTCACCGCTGGATATAGACAAGGGCAGGGCGCGACCACTGATTGTTATTGCTTCCAGCACGGTTGATCCGGTGTGGGTTGGCCTGAAAAAGTCGCTGGGCGATCCGGCCAACAAGGAGGGTGTCGCCCAACGCAATATCAGGGTGTATACCGTGCTGAACATGTTCGGTCAGCTCGACGGCAAGGATCTCGGCCAACAGGACACCATGGCACTGATCCGCTCGCTGAAACTCGGTGCGGGGGCGTTGCCCAAAGTCATCCTGGTGGGCAAGGACGGCGAGAAGAAGTTTGAGAGTTCGGGGGATGAATCAAAATCGGTCGACTTGAAGAAAATTTTCGACACGATCGACGCACTGCCACCGACCGAGAAAGAAGCCGCAGCGCCGACGGTCGTGACGCCTGTTGAAGCGGCTGAACCGGTCAAAGGGGCAAAGGGCGCCAAGGGCGAAAAACCAGGCAAACCGGCGAAGCCCGCCAAGCCGCCTGAAATGCCGGATGATTAAACGCAGACTTTTGTAGCAGCTGGCGCCAGCTGCTACAACAATGAAAAATGGGCGACCTCAAGAGGTCGCCCATTTTTTTGCTCGGTAACTGCTAAAAAAAACGGGTGTTGCGGGGAGAGATGTACTGGCTTCTATTGGTCTCGGAAGTTTCCTGCAAGTCCTGTCGGTTTTTATGAACTGGTTTCTGTCGGAGCGCACCGCTAGCCTTCGTCAGCCACCGCGAAATCGCGGTCGGACGTGGGAGTCCGCGACACTGAGGGATCCAGGGACGAAAAACACCAATGGCACAAAAAGGAGCCTCGTCTGTGAAAAAGTTCAGCAAGCATCAACCGCAAACCCTGACCGACGCCGATCATCTCGATCCCGCGAAGCCGTGTGAAATCACAAAAGGCGCAGTCACCCGAAGTCCCAGGCGTAGTGCCACGACCCAGCAGATGTTCACTGTTGCTCCTGGTGTCGACACACTAACCCTGCTAAATCAGGCCTGCGAAAACCTTGCTTCCCTGAATGTCCTGATTGCGAATTTTGCCGGGAAACTGGAAGGCTCGAACCGCAAAGTGCTGCTGTCGATTCAGCAATTGGCGGCGGTCACCGAGTTGTTGGTGAATCAGGCACGGGAAAATCTTGATCCGAGAAGCGATGCACCTGACGCTCAGCCGCCGACTCTGCATTGAACAGACGCAGTAACGACAATGGACGACCTCAAAGGGGTCGCCCATTTTGTTTGTCACCGCCAGGTAAGGCGTACCAGATTACTTGCTCAGAGCACTCAATATCGTATGAGCAATCTTGATCCGCTCAGGATTCGGGTAGTTTTTGTTGGCCAGGATCACGATGCCGATGTCTTTCGACGGCACATACGCCACGTAAGCACCGAAGCCGCTTGTTGAGCCGGTTTTGTTGATCAATATGTTTTCTGGTTGAGGTTGCGGCGGGGTCAGCCACTGGACTTCGTGAGCCTCCATCACCATCTGCGTCGAATTGCCAGCAAGCAACGTATCGAGGGTGACCGGGTAGTTGTAGAACTCCCATCCCAGGCCTTGGGTCATGTCGCCGACCTTGTAATACCCGGTGTGAGTGATGGCGACTGCCCGCTGCATCGGCGTTTCAAGCCCCGACGGTTTCATGTTCGCTTCAACATAACGAATCAGGTCCGCAGCGCTGGTTTTGACGCCATAAGCCTCCGAATCCAGTGCCCCCGGGCCAACCCGTACAGGCTTGTCATCCTTGTTGTAACCCTGAGCGTAAAGCCCCATTTGAGCCTGCGGCACTGTGAGGTAGGTGTGTTTCAGCCCGAGTTTCGGCAGAAGGGTTTTTTCCATCACGTCATCAAACGGCGCGCCCATGCGTTGGGCAGCGAGGTAACCGAACAACCCCAGGCTCGGGTTCGAATACTGCCGATGGGTACCCGCCGCATAGGTCGGTTTCCACTGCTTGAAATACCCGAACATCTTGTCCGGTGCATCGGCATCGCTAGGAAATTGCAGTGGTAGCCCGCCGGCGCTGTAGGTGCCCAGTTGCAGCACGCTGATGTTGTCGAACGCGCTGCCACGCAGTTCCGGCAGCACGCTGCTGGCCTTCTCCGACAGGGACAGTTTGCCGGTGGCCTGAGCGTAGGCGGCGAGGGTGGCGGTGAAGGTTTTGCTCACCGAACCGATCTCGAACAGGGTGTTTTCAGTGACGGGTTGTGCGCTCTCTTTCGATGCTACCCCGTAGTTGAAGTAATACGGCTTTCCGTTGACGGTCACGGCCACGGCGATTCCAGGAATGGCCTGGGCTTGCATGACCGGTCGTATTGCGGCATTCACCACCGTCTCGATTTGATCCTGTGCGACACATTGGCCAGTGGCGAGCAGCGCCATGCAAACGGCGAGAGTTTTCAGCCTATCCATGTTGGTTTGGTCCGTCATTGATTCGATTGCGCGCCATTTTAGGGGGTTAACCGCTACGATCCGAGCGGTTTTTAAACCCGGCCGCCCATGGGCGGGCCGGGCTGATTGTTAACAGGCCAGGCGCGACCGCTGAATCAGCGCACCAGACACGGCCGCTTGTTATCGAATTTCCATCCCGGAATCAGAAACTGCATCGCCACGCTGTCATCCCGGGCGCCCAGTCCCATGCCTTTGTACAGCTCATGGGCCTTGGCCAACTGGTCCATGTCCAGCTCGACGCCCAGCCCTGGTTTCTTCGGCACCTGCACGCAGCCGCCGACGATTTGCAGCGGCGCTTTGGTCAGGCGTTGACCGTCCTGCCAGATCCAGTGGGTGTCGATGGCGGTGATTTCACCCGGCGCGGCGGCCGCGACGTGGGTGAACATCGCCAGGGAAATATCAAAGTGGTTGTTGGAATGCGAACCCCAGGTCAGGCCCCATTCATGGCACATCTGCGCCACGCGGACCGAACCCTGCATCGTCCAGAAGTGCGGGTCGGCCAGCGGAATGTCCACTGATTGCAACTGGATCGCGTGGCCCATTTCCCGCCAGTCGGTGGCGATCATGTTGGTGGCGGTTTTCAGACCCGTGGCGCGACGGAATTCAGCCATGACTTCACGTCCCGAATAACCGTTTTCCGCGCCGCATGGGTCTTCGGCGTAAGCCAGGACGTGATGCTGATCCCGGCACAGGCGAATGGCTTCCTTGAGTGACCACGCGCCATTCGGATCGAGGGTGATGCGCGCATCGGGGAAGCGTTCGGCCAGCGCGGTGACGGCTTCGATTTCTTCATCGCCACTGAGCACGCCACCCTTGAGCTTGAAGTCTTTGAAACCGTATCGGGCGTGGGCCGCTTCGGCCAGGCGCACTACGGCATCGGCGGTCATGGCTTTTTCGTGACGCACGCGGAACCAGTCATTGTCGGCGTCCGGTTCGCTGCGGTAGGCCAGATCGGTTTCGTTGCGATCACCGACATAAAACAGATAACCGAGCATCTTCACTTCATCGCGCTGCTGGCCTTCACCGAGCAAGGCCGCGACCGGCACGTCCAGGTGCTGACCGAGCAGATCGAGCAGGGCGGCTTCCAGGCCGGTGACGGCGTGGATGGTGATGCGCAAATCGAACGTCTGTAACCCGCGACCGCCGGCATCGCGATCGGCGAAGGTCTGGCGCACTTGATTGAGGATCTTCTGATAAGTGCCGATCGGGCTGCCAACCACTAATGAGCGAGCGTCTTCGAGGGTCTGACGAATGCGCTCGCCGCCCGGTACTTCACCGACGCCGGTGTGACCGGCGTTGTCCTTCAGGACCACGATGTTGCGGGTGAAAAACGGCCCGTGGGCGCCACTCAGGTTGAGCAACATGCCATCGTGGCCGGCCACCGGAACAACCTGCATGCTGGTGATGATCGGGGCTTTGGCGGTTTCTTGTGCGTTCATTGTTATGTCCTTCAAAACAGATGTTCAGGCGTGGTTGGACGCTGGTTTAGCCAGTGCAACGGCAGCTGCGGATTTCGGTTTATTGCGTGCGGCGAAGACGATGATTGCGGCAATGATCGAGGTCGCGGCAAGGCCGTACAGCCCGCCCTGAATCGAGCCGGTGCGCTCTTCCAGCAGGCCGAACGTGGTCGGCGCGACGAAGCCGCCGAGGTTGCCCACCGAGTTGATCAGCGCGATCACACCCGCCGCGATGCGTGCATCCAGATAGGCCTGAGGAATCGGCCAGAACAGCGACGACGCCGATTTGAAACCCAATGCAGCAAAGCAGATCGCAACGAAAGCGAAGATCGGCCCGCCGGTGGTGGACATGAACATCCCGGCCGCCGCGATCAGCAGGGCAGCGGCGACCCAGGCTTGTTGATGCTTCCATTTGGCCGACAGCGAAGCGAAGGCGTACATGCCGACGATCGACAGCAACCACGGAATCGAGTTGAACAGCCCGACTTGAATATCGCTGAGGTCGCCCATCTTCTTAATGATTCTCGGCAGCCAGAAGGTCGCGGCGTAGATGGTCAATTGGATGAAGAAATAGATCAGGCAGAACAGGATGATCTGGCGATCCTTGAGCAGCTTGCCCAACGACGGTTTGATCGGCGTCGCGGCTTCGCGGGCCAGTTGTTCGTCGTCGATGGCCTTGACCAGCGCGTCTTGCTCTTCGCGGCTCAGCCATTTGGCGTCGTGGGGTTTGGAGTCCAGCCAGAACCAGACGAACACGCACAGCCCGACCGAGAACATCCCTTCAATGAAGTACATCCATTGCCAGCCGTGCATGCCGAAACCGCTGATTTGCAGCAGTAACCCGGACAAAGGGCCGGAGATCAGCGAAGCAATCGCCGAACCGCTGAGGAAGATGGCAATCGCCTTGCCGCGTTCAACGCCAGGCAACCAACGGGTGAAGTAATAAATCACTCCGGGGAAGAACCCGGCTTCGGCCACGCCCAGCAGGAATCGAAGGATGTAGAAGTGGGTTTCGTTCTGGATGAAGGCCATGCAAGCGGCGACCAGGCCCCAGGTCAGCATGATGCGGGTCAGCCAGATTCGCGCGCCGACTTTTTGCAGGAGGATGTTGGAGGGGACTTCGAACAACGCGTAACCGATGAAGAACAGCCCGGCGCCGAGGCCGTAGGCGGCAGCGCCAATGCCCAGGTCGTGCTCCATGTGGGCACGGACGAAGCCGATGTTCACCCGGTCAATGTAGTTGACGATGAACATGATCACGAACAGCGGCAGTACATGGCGTTTCACTTTCGAGATGGCGGATTTCAGGACCGAATCGGCGCCATCGTTCATCCCGGATATGGATGTATTCACTGCGTTATCTCCCACTGATTATTTTTATGCGGGGTGTGGCTAGGTGCTGCGATGTTGATAGACATCATACAACTGCATGTTTTTGTCCTGCAAGCGTCGTCGTCCAGCAAAATGGCGCTTGATAGGCGATTTGTTATGCTTTTTACGGTTGCGAGGAGCCTTCATGGTGGCCACTGATGTCATGATTGTTGAGTGTTGTCATACAAGTTGCTCTGCGTTTTCCTGAGACTCCCGTCCAGCGCAGTGCTACGATTCCGGTAGCCCTGCTTCCGGATGATCGCCATGCAAGAAGACCTCGACGCGCCTGTCCGCAAGCGCACCCACAACCTGGCCCATGACCTGGTCGCCAAACTGACCCAGAGCATCTTGCTCGGTCAGATGCTGCCCGGGGACAAGCTGCCGTCCGAAAACACGATTGTTCAGGAGCACGGGGTCAGTCGCACGGTGGTGCGCGAGGCGATCTCGAAATTGCAGGCGTCCGGGTTGGTGGAGACCCGGCACGGTATTGGCACCTTTGTTATTGAGCGAGCACCGGAGCAGGGGCTGCGGTTGAACGTCGATACCGCGCTGGGGGTGCGCAGCATTCTGGAGTTGCGCATGGGCCTGGAAACCCAGGCCGCCGCACTCGCTGCAACCCGTCGCACGGATCATCAATTGGTGCAGATGCGCGAAGCGCTGGACGACTATCAAAGCCTGCTGGCCAACAACGACAGCTGCGTCGAAGCCGACAAGCGCTTCCACTTGCTGATCGCCGAAGCCACCGGCAACGTGTGCTTCACCGAAATCATGCAGCACCTGGGCAGCGCCATGATCCCGCGAACCCGCGTCAATGCCGCCGAGCGCGGCGCGGTGGACTTGAGCAAGCTCGGACACCTGGCCAACCTTGAGCACGAGGCGATTCTCAACGCCATCAAACGCCAGGATCCGGACGCGGCGCGGGCGGCCATGTGGCTGCACCTGACCAACAGCCGCGACCGGTTTTCGGCCGATCGCTGACCATACATTTTGTGGGCGGCAGTTCTACCGCGTCAGTCGCATTGGCGCCGGTCTGGATCAAGCGCTGGTTACTTGAGCAACGACCTGCCTGCGCTCCAGATTCAAGGCCAACACGCTGACCAGCACCACCAATGCTCCGCCAATGATCATCAACGTCGGCCGCTCGCCCAGCGCAAAAGAGGCAATCGCCATGGCGGTCGGTGGAATCAGATACAGCGTCATCGTCGCGCGGCTCAGGTCCACATGAGCCAGCACATAAGCCCAGGCGAGATACGCAAGGGCACTTGGAAAAATGCCCAACCCGATGACCGCAAGCTGCACTTCAATTGGAGCGGTAATGACCTGGCTCACCAGCCCCGGGAGATAAACCAACAGCAGCAGCGTCCCGAACCAAACCGTGTAACACACCAGCGTCAGTCCGTCGTAGCGCCGCGAGTGATGCTTCTGCAAGGCAAAGTAGAAACTCCATGACACCGCCGCTAGCAGGATCAACAAACCATGGGCGTCGATGCTCCCCAGTCCATGATCACCGGCCACCACAATCACCACGCCGATCAACCCCAGAAAAACGCAGCCCCAGCGCCACGCGCTAACCCGGTCCTTGAAGACGAAGCGCGCCAGCAGCGTGCTGAACAACGGCGTCGATTGCGCCAACACACTGGAGGCTCCGGCACTGACACTTTGCTGGCCGAAGTTCAGCGCGACATGGTGCAGGCTCACGGCAAAGAAACCGAGCGCGAACAGCAGCGGCAGGTCACGCCTGTTCGGCAGGCTGATGCCCCGGAGCACCGCGACCACCGCCATGAATGCCGACGCTAATAGAAACCGCAGCAAGGCCAGATGACCAGGCTCATAGGCCTGCAAACCAATGTGAATGCCGGTCGGTGAGTAACCCCAGCAGCCGACAACAAATGCCATGGCCAGGAAGATTTTGACGGGAGAACCGGGGGAGGGCGTGAGTGGCTTCATGATCGGGCACCTGTAGGCGGATGCACCCAGTATCAGAAGCCTGACTCTTCTCCACAACTGACTTATAGTGCGTCAACTCTTCACTTTGGGTGATGTATGGAGCTGGCACAGATACGCATGTTCAAGACCGTCGCCGAGGTCGGCAGCATCGCCCGGGCGGCCGAGTTGTTGCATTGCGTGCCGTCGAACATCACGGCACGGATCAAGTCCCTGGAAGCGGAACTGGGTGTCGCGCTGTTTCTGCGCGAGGGCCGAGGGCTGCGAATCAGCCCGGCCGGGCAGACTTTTCTGGCTTATGCCTCGAAAATTCTCGCCCTGACGGCGGAAGCCAAACGCGCGGTGGACCCTTCGGCCGAGCCATCCGGGCCGTTACGCATTGGCGCCATCGAATCGTCGGCGACCGGGCGACTGCCGCGTTTGCTGGCGAAATTCCACAAGCGTTTCCCGGCGGTGGCGCTGGAGCTGACCACCGGCATCTGGAGCCAATTGCTCGACGACACGCTCAATCACCGGCTCGACGGCGCGATCGTCGCGGTGGACGTCGAGCGCTCACACCTCAAGCGCACACCGATGTACCGCGAGGAGCTGCTGCTGATTGCCTCGACGTCCCTGGGGCCAGTGCGTGACATCGCGGATTTGCAGGACAAGACCGTGTTCATGTGGCCCCAGGGCTGTCCCTACCGGGCGGCGCTGGAGCATTGGTTGTTGCGGCAGGGGCAGGCGTTGCCGATTGTCAGCCTGGCCAGTTACGGGGCGATTGTCGGCTGCGTCAGTGCCGGGGCGGGTGTCGCGCTGGTGCCAAAAGGCGTGTTTGATCAGTACGCCAAAGGGGCGGGTTGCGCGGGGTATGAGTTCCCCGAGCTGACGGCGATCGACAACCTGTTTTACTGGCATGAAAACGACAGGGTTCACCCGGCGCGGGAGGCGTTTGTGGGGATGTTGCTTGAGGAGTTCACGGCGTAATAGGCGTCGGGTCTGAAAGCCACCCCTCACCCCAGCCCTCCCGAAACGTCGGACCGCCCCAGCGGGGAGAGGGGGAAAGGGGGCCGATCTTCAAGCCTTTCAAACCTGAGTTCGACTCGGAATTTCAGGTCGATGTCGCCCCAAGAACAACTCGGTCAGTCCCCTCGCCCCCCTGGGGAGAGGGTTAGGGTGAGGGGTGGATCTAAGCCACACCCACATCCCGCATCAACAACCCAAACCTCAAATCCACCGCATCCGGTATCGGCAGATACACCGTATGCCCATCCCCCGGCGCCACCTCGATCGGCTCGCCTTTGACGTTTTGCAGTTGATGCAAATCGAATTGGAAGTTGCCCTTGGGCGTCATCAGTTCCATGTGGTCGCCCAGGCAAAATCGGTTCTTCACCTTGATTTCCGCCATCCGGTCACGCCGCTCGCCGGTCAGCTCACCGACAAACTGCTGCCGCTCCGACACCGAACTGCCGTGCTGATAGTTCTGGTATTCGTCATGCACATGCCGACGCAGAAAGCCTTCGGTGTAGCCGCGCTGGGCGAGGGATTCCAGATCCGTCATCAGGCTGCGGTCGAACTCACGACCGGCCACCGCGTCGTCGATCGCCCGACGGTAAACCTGAGTGGTCCGCGCGCAATAAAAGTGGGATTTGGTCCGACCCTCGATTTTCAATGAGTGCACACCCATTTGCGTCAGGCGCTCGACATGCTGCACCGCGCGCAGGTCCTTGGCGTTCATGATGTAAGTGCCGTGTTCGTCTTCGAAGGCCGGCATCAGTTCGTCGGGCCGATTGGCTTCCTGCAACAGGAACACCTGATCGGTCGGGGCGCCGATGCCCAGGGTCGGTTCGGGCTGGAAAGTTTGAACGATCTCGCCGAGCTGATTTTCCGTGGCCTCTTGCGCTGAATATTTCCAACGACAGGCGTTGGTGCAGCTGCCCTGATTGGCGTCGCGCTTGTTCATGTAACCCGACAACAGGCAGCGACCGGAATAGGCCATGCACAAGGCGCCGTGGACGAACACCTCCAGCTCCATGGCCGGGACTTGCTCGCGGATTTCGGCGATTTCTTCCAGGGACAGTTCCCGCGACAGGATGATCCGGCTCAAGCCTTGTTGCTGCCAGAACGCGACACTGGCCCAGTTCACCGTGTTGGCCTGTACCGAAAGGTGAATCGGCATCTGCGGATAATGCCGGCGGACCAGCATGATCAAGCCCGGGTCGGACATGATCAGCGCGTCCGGCGCCATGGCAATCACCGGCGCCAGGTCTTTGAGGAAGGTTTTTAGCTTGGCGTTGTGCGGGGCGATGTTCACCACCACATAGAAGCGCTTGCCTTGAGCCTGGGCCTCGTGAATGCCGAGGGCCAGATTGGCGTGATCGAATTCGTTGTTACGCACCCGCAGGCTGTAGCGCGGCTGACCGGCGTACACCGCATCGGCGCCGTAGGCGAAGGCATATCGCATGTTTTTCAGGGTGCCGGCGGGGGCGAGCAGTTCTGGAGGCAGGAGAGTCATGGCAGAGTCGGTCACAAAAGCCGCCAAGAGTAAGCGGCTTGCCCCGAGGGTTCATTGATCTGGATCTATGCTTGATGAACAAACGGATGGCACTCGCGCGAACCGTGGCGGACTAAGCATCAGGACGCGACATTGTGTCCTTGCGGACTGACATGGATCGGACATGAACGAAGAGAAGCTACAAGACAAATCACTGGTGATCTTGCTGGGGCTGGTCACCGCCGCTTTCGTCTGGATTTTGCTGCCGTTTTACGGCGCGGTGTTCTGGGCGGTTATCCTCGGCATCCTCTTCTCGCCCCTGCAGCGACGACTGCAACTGAAGTTCGGCTGGGAGCGCAACCTGACGGCGTTGCTCACCCTGAGCATCTGCCTGGTGATCGCGATTCTGCCGGTGATTGTCCTCAGTATCTTGCTGGTCCAGGAAGGGGCTGCGCTGTACAAGAGCATCGAAAGCGGCGAGCTGGACATCGCCGGGTATGTGACGCATTTCAAACTCAGCCTGCCGCCGTACTTCCAGCACTTGCTCGATCGGGCCGGGGTAGGCGAGCTGGACGGGCTGCGGGAGAAAATCATAAAGAGTGCGGTGACAGGCAATGAGTTTATCGCCACGAAGGCTTTCAGTTTTGGCCAAGGCACGTTCGAGTTTGTGGTGAGCTTTTTCATCATGCTCTACCTGTTGTTCTTCTTTCTGCGGGACGGCGCCGAACTGGCACGTAAAGTTCGCGCCGCGGTGCCGCTGCAGGAGCACCAGAAACGCCGTTTGCAACTCAAGTTCAATCGTGTGGTTCGAGCGACAGTGAAGGGCAACCTGCTGGTGGCGATCACGCAGGGTGCATTGGGCGGTTTGATTTTCTGGTTTCTGGATATTCCGAGCGCGTTGCTCTGGGCGGTGCTGATGGCGTTTCTGTCGCTGTTGCCAGCGGTGGGGGCGGGGATTGTCTGGGCGCCGGTGGCGGCGTTTTTCCTGTTCGCCGGAGCGATCTGGCAGGGCGTGGTGCTGGTGCTGTTCGGGATTTTTGTGATCGGCTTGGTGGATAACGTGCTGCGGCCGATTCTGGTGGGCAAGGATACCAAGATGCCGGACTATCTGATCCTGATCTCGACCCTTGGCGGTCTGGCGATCTTCGGCCTCAATGGTTTTGTGATCGGGCCGCTGATCGCCGCGCTGTTCATGTCGAGCTGGGCAATCTTCATTGAAACCAAGCCGCGGGTGCAGCTGCCTTAAGCGCTGATTTTGCCCTGGCCGATGCGTTGCGACAGTGCCTGGGCGGCCGGCAGCGAGGTGAGCGGACCGCTGATCGGTTCGCCGTCCTGCACCAGGTACCAACAGGCGAGCAATCCTAGCTCTCTGAGCGGTGCGGGAACGGCGCTGCCGATAACGGACATGATCTGAACCTGGGACATAAGTACCTCCATCAATCTATGGAGCTACCTTACGGACCGAACGCCTGAACGGACAATCAACGCTTTCGATAGTCGTCATTGATGCCAATGAGTTATCGGTTCAGTCGACCACCAGATCCAGCATATGAACCACTTCCTGCTCGTTGAGCAGGCCTTTTCGCACCAGGTTTTCTGCCAGCAGCGAAAGAAACTTGGCGCTGCGATGGCCTTCCAGGTGCTTGAGTTCGGTCAGTGCGTTGTACACCTTGCTGGAAGTGCACAAGCCGACAATTCGGTGCGGGTTTTGCGTGGGCATGAGGTCGTCCTTGTTTTTATCAACCTGTTGTTAACGGACAGATCCAAGATTGCGGACCCGACATGACATAAATATGACCGTTTTCCCCAAAGCGGGGAAAGGGTGGCGAGTCAATCTTGCCAACTTGAACCGCAAAGACTGTCCCGACAGCGACCTTGGCGAGATTTATCCAGACCTCTGCCGACGGACGGTCACAAAAAAGGCCCCGCTGTTGAGGCGGGGCCTGATGATTCCGTTACCAGCGGCCATAACCGTGGGGAGGGCCGTAGTAACCGCGCGGTGGACCGTAATAACCACGTGGCGGACCGTAGTAAACCGGCGGCGGGCCGTAATAGACCGGTTGTTGCACGTAGACCGGTGCCGGCTGGTAATAAACCGGTGGCGGTTGCATGTAAACCGGTTGTGGCTGAGCGTAAACCGGTTGCTGTACATAGACCGGGCGGTTGCTATTGATGATGGCCGAACCGACGATGGCCGTGCCAACGATCGCGCCAAATACCGCCGGGCCTTCCCAACCGTGACCGCCGTGACCGCCGCCAGCCTCTGCCTGCCCTGCGATAGCAAGAGCACCGATCAGCAAGGCTACTGTGGGGATTTTACGGATCATGATAGTTCCTCGGTTCTTCGCCCCGGCGCTTGTGTCTGCAATAGACCCAAGGATTGTCGCGGGGATACTTCTAAGACAGCGTTTTTTTCAAAATCAGCACAGCTGTTGGGTAAATTATGTGTAAGGTCTGTACTAGCTTCTTTACAGTTCAGTGAGGCCGCATGCAGACACACCGTTATGATCGATCAGACCCGATGGATTGGCTAATCCCGTCCATCTGAAAGTGCTATTCAAGGAGATTTTTCATGCAGATGAACCCCAACAGAGACACCCAGCTGTGCATGTCGCTTTCCGCACGCCCCGGGAACTTCGGCCTGCGGTTTCACAATCATCTGTATGAGCAACTGGACCTGAATTTTTACTACAAGGCCTTCAGCAGTCAGGATCTGCCAGGCGCCGTTGGCGGCATTCGCGCTCTGGGGATTCGCGGTTGCGGCGTGTCGATGCCGTTCAAGGAGGCGTGTATTGCGCTGGTCGATGAACTGGACCCCTCCGCTGCGGCCATTCAATCGATCAACACCATCGTTAACACTAACGGCCATCTCAAGGCTTACAACACCGACTACATCGCGATCGCCCAGTTGCTTGACACCCACCAGGTGCCGAAGGAATTGACCTTTGCCCTGCGCGGCAGCGGCGGCATGGCCAAGGCGGTGGCCAGTGCCTTGCGCGATGGTGGCTACAAAAATGGCCTGATCGTTGCCCGTAACGAGCGTTCCGGACGGGCGTTGGCCGAATCGCTGGGCTATCGATGGCAAGCGGAGCTGGGTTCGGAGCGGCCGCAGATGCTGATCAACGTCACACCGATCGGCATGTCCGGCCCCGAGGCCGATCAGCTAGCGTTCGATGTTGAAACCATCGCTGCTGCCGAGACTGTCTTCGATGTAGTGGCAGTCCCCTCGGAAACACCTTTGATTGTGCGCGCTCGTGCTGAAGGCAAGAGAGTGATCACCGGGCTGGAAGTGATCGCGATCCAGGCGCTGGAGCAGTTCGTGCTGTACACCGGCGTGCGGCCGACCGATGAGCAGTTTCACAAAGCCGTGGAATTTGCCCGAAGTGGCCTTGGCTATCCTGGTGCCCAGCAAGCGAAACCGTGACTGAGGTGACTCATGCATCCTGCCATTCTTAATCTGGATCAGGCCGAACTTGAGCCGCTGCCCGAAGCGTTTGCCCCGACGGGAGACACCGCCGACTGCTATCAGCAACGGCAGGCGCGGATCGGCCAGCAACTTGGCGCGCAGAAACTGGGTTATCGCCTGTACGCGCTGGAACCGGGGATGCGTGGCAGCCCGTTTCACAGTCATCGGGTCAACGAGGAGATGTTTTACATCGTGGCCGGGGAAGGGGAGATTCGCTTGGGCGCCGAGCGCTTTCCCGTTCGCGCCGGAGATGTCATTGCCTGCCCGCCGGGCGGCCCTGAAACCGCGCACCAGATCATCAACACCAGCAACGCTGAACTGCGCTACCTGGCGGTCAGCACCCAACAATCACCCGAGATTTGCGAGTACCCGGATTCCGGCAAGTATGCGGTGATGGACGACTTCAAGGTCGACGCCGAGGGCAATGCCTCGGGCTTCGTCGCCGTCGCCAGGCCGGCGGACGGCGTGGATTATTGGGACGGCGAGTAACGCAGGGTTATTCGAGGCGGGCCAGACGCTCTTCCAGCGCCGCAATTCGCGCCTCAAGCTCTTCAATCCGCTCAACCGATACGCCGCCACCCGCGCCACGCTCGGTCGGGTTCTGCCGTGCCGCCAGGATCACTTCGATGTCCGCCGGGTCGCCCAAGGCGTGCATATAGCGGTCTTCACGCTGACCGGCCTGGCGCGGAATCAACAGCGCCAGACCGCGAGCGATCAAGCGTTCCAGCTGATGCACCACCTGCTCGGCATCTTCAAAATCATGCATGCGGCCGCTGCGGGTCAGCAGCTCATTGACCGTTTGCGGACCGCGCAGGAACAGCAGCCCCGCAAGAATGACTTGAGCCGGCACCAGTTCCAGTGCCTTGTCGACCTTGTGTTCCCAGCGATCCGCACGGCTGCCCATCACCAGTTTGGTGAAGCCTCGTCCTTCGAGGGCGCGCAGGCTTTGGCCGACCTGACCCTGGGTCAGGTTCATCACCGGCTCGCGGCTGGTTTTCTGATTGCAGGCAATCACCAGCGCATTGAGGGTCAGCGGATAGGTTTCCGGGCTGGTGGCCTGTTTTTCGATCAACGAACCCAGAATGCGGATTTCCGTGCTGTTGAGTCGCGGCTCGTCGAAGGTCGTTTCTTGCTCAGTACTCATGATTCTGCATTCCTTCCCGGGTTCATGATTTTCTCCTGCTGGCATGCACTTTAGATTGACGTGTGCCAATGGCAACTGAATTCGTCGCCGTACCTTGGCAAAGGTCACAAAACCTAAATCAACGTGTCACGCCATCTTAACAATCAGACGTGCACCGTATGCATGGCTGCAGATGACTGCGGTTCATCACGGGTACGGCGAAAATTCCCATCGGCGACGTCACCGGCCTTATTAATTGTGCAGTGGAGCAAGGCATGAAGTTGACGTGGGTATCGACCCGCAATAATGCGCTGATCGGCGCGCGCCCGCTATGACCGTACTGGTCACCGGTGCCGCCGGTTTCATCGGGTATCACACGGTCAAGCGCCTGTGTCAGGAAGGTCTTGAGGTGGTCGGTATCGATAATCTCAACGACTACTACAGCGTGGAACTCAAACACGCACGGCTCAAAGAGCTGAAGCCCTTTTCGGGCTTTCATTTCCAGGCACTGGATATCGTCGACAAACCGGCCTTGATGGCATTGTTCAAGGATCACGGCTTCACAGAGGTTATCCATCTGGCTGCCCAGGCCGGCGTTCGCTACTCGCTGGACAACCCGGACGTGTATGCGCAATCGAACCTGGTGGGGTTTCTGAATGTGCTCGAAGCCTGCCGGCACTATCGACCCGAGCATCTGATTTATGCATCGAGCAGCTCGGTGTACGGCACCAACAGCAAAATGCCGTTCAGCGTCGAAGACGCCGTCGATCATCCGATTTCGTTGTATGCCGCCAGTAAGCGTGCCAACGAGCTGATGGCCCACAGCTATTGCCATCTGTATGGACTGAAGGCCAGCGGCCTGCGTTTTTTTACCGTTTACGGACCTTGGGGGCGGCCCGACATGGCGCTGTTCAAATTTACCGAAGCGATCCTCAACGGCAGGCCGATTGACCTCTACAACCAAGGCCAGATGTCGCGCGACTTCACCTACATCGACGACATCGTCGAAAGCATTGCGCGCCTGCGCCCAAGGCCGCCGTTATCGGACGGACCTGGTGATGGTACCAATCGGATCTTCAACATCGGGCGCGGCACGCCGGTGGCGCTGCTGGATTTCGTCGATTGTCTGGAGTCGGCATTGGACAGGGAAGCCCGGCGCAACTTCCTGCCGCTGCAGGCTGGCGATGTGGTCAAGACCTGGGCGGATGTGTCGGCATTGGCACAGTGGGTCGATTTCCGTCCTCAAGTGACAGTTGAAGCCGGCGTAGCGGAATTTGTGAAGTGGTATCGCCACTTTTATCAGAGATGAAACGTTGGCCCTTGATCATAAAAATCCAGGGTAATAGGGGCCTCTATGAGCCAAGACATATTTGTATCCGTCCTGATTCCGGCAAAGAACGAGGCGAGCAATCTCACATCGCTGCTCGAAGAAATCCGTATCGCACTGGTCGATGAGGCGTATGAAATCATCGTCGTGGACGATGGCAGTACTGACGCCTCCTTGCAGGAACTGCGGCAAACCCGGCACAGCGGCCTGAGCACGTTGCGTATCCTGCGCCATGAGCGTTCGCTGGGGCAGAGCACTTCGCTCTACCATGCGGCGCTCGCCGCTCGGGGCCAATGGCTGGCCACGCTCGATGGCGACGGTCAGAACGACCCGGCGGATATCCCCGGCATGCTGGCATTGGTGCGCAGCGAGCAGGGTCGCGTTGACCTTCAGTTGGTGGCCGGGCACCGGGTCAACCGTCGCGATACCGCGAGCAAGCGTTGGGCCTCGCGTTTTGCCAACGGGTTGCGCAGCCGGATGCTCAAGGACCAGACGCCGGACACCGGCTGCGGGCTGAAACTGATACAGCGGGCGGCGTTTCTGCGCTTGCCGTACTTCGATCACATGCACCGGTTCATTCCTGCGCTGATCCAGCGTCATAACGGCCGGATGATCACCCATCCGGTCAACCATCGGCCCCGCACGGCCGGGGTATCCAAATACGGAAACCTCGACCGCGCCCTGGTGGGCATTCTCGATCTGATCGGCGTCTGGTGGCTGATCAGGCGCACGCGTCTGCATGCCCATGCGCAGGAGATCGAAGGATGAATCTGTCCCGCGAAACCCTGTGGCTGGTGGTCGGTTTCAGTGGCCAGATCGCCTTCACCGGTCGCTTTGTCCTGCAGTGGTTGTACAGCGAATACAAGAAACGCAGCGTGATTCCGGTGAGCTTCTGGTACCTGAGCATCGTCGGCAGCGCGCTGCTGTTTGCTTACGCCATCTACCGACAGGACCCGGTTTTCATCGCCGGTCAGGCGTTCGGTTCCATCGTCTATTTGCGCAACCTGCAATTGATTGCCCGCAGCAAAACCTTGAAGGACTGAACCGTGCGCCGAACCCTGTCACCCAGCGTCGAATGCCTGGGGCTGATGTTGCTTGCTCTTTTGTTGGTCGGCGCCGGGTTTGGGCTGCGTCAGCCGCAGAATGTCGACGAGGAGCGTTTCCTCGGCGTTGCGCTGGAGATGCTGCACAACGGTTCTTGGTTGATTCCGCACCGAGCCGCGGAGATCTACGGCGATAAACCGCCGATTTTCATGTGGACGGTGGCGTTTTTCACCTGGCTCACCGGGATGCCCGCCATTGCCCTTTATATTCCGGGGCTTTTGTCGGCCACATCGGTCACGGCCATGCTTTATGACCTGGGTCGCCGGTTATGGAATCAGCGGGCCGGACGAACAGCAGCGCTGTTGTACCTGGCCACGTATCAGACGTACAGCATTCTGCGGACCGGTCAGATCGACAGTTTTCTGATTCTGTTCACTTCTCTGGGTATGTACGGCCTGGCCCGTCACCTGCTGCTCGGGCCCGCCTGGCGTTGGTTCTACGCGGGTTGCGCAGCCATGGGGATTGGCGTGATCACCAAAGGGGTCGGCTTCGTCCCGGCGTTGATGCTGATTCCGTATGCCTACGCAGTGCGCAAAGGCTGGCCTGGGGTGGTGGCCATGCCGGGCGAGGTGCGCAAGTGGTGCCTGGGTTTTTTGGTGGTGCTTGGCGCCGTTGCGATCTGGCTGCTGCCCTTGGCGGTGTCCATCGCATTCAATGGCGCTGCTGACGAAATCGCCTACGCACGGGAAATTCTGCTGCGCCAGACAGCGGGGCGCTATGCCGCCGCGTGGGATCATCGAGAACCGTTCTGGTACTTCTTCGTCAACGTCATCCCGCAATACTGGTTGCCGTTGGTACTGGCCTTACCGTGGCTCGTGCCCGCCTGGCGCAGGCAGCTGCACAAGCGCGACGGTCGAGTGCTGGTGCTGCTGGGTTGGGTTGTACTGGTGGTACTGTTCTTTTGCCTGAGCAGCGGCAAACGCAAGTTGTACATTTATCCGGCGTTGCCAGGGCTGGTGCTGGTTGCAGCGCCGCTGATTCCGTGGCTGCTCAAGCGCTGGTTCGGCAAGCGTCCGCGCGGTCGGCGGGTATTTCAGGTGTTGGCCGTCACGTGGTTCACGCTGTGGTTCGCTCGCGGTTTCATCGACCCGGTCAAGGACGGACCCAATCCCCACGAGGCGCTGATGGCGCAAGCAGCGGCGATGACCCAAGGTGCGGATCTGGTGCTGGTCAACTGGCGCGAGGGCCATTGGTTGTTCGCCCGACAGCCGATCGTGCATTTCGGGATGATCGGCTCCACGGTCGAGCAGGCCGCTCAATGGCTGCGCGAACACCGCCAGGCGTACGCCTTGGTGCCGGATGAACTGCTGAGCCGGTGTTTCAATCCGCAGGCCGCCCGTGAACTGGGGGAAACTTCGCGTGCACAGTGGTCGATCGTCGGTGCCGATGCTGATAACGGCCGTTGTCATCCCGGACAGCCAGCCAATATCTATCGCTTCACCTGGGACCGCGCATCGCTATAATCGCCCCACGTTTCCCTCCTGTCACAACACGAGACTGCCATGACTATTTCCCTGTACGCCGCTTCCGTCCCGGTTTTCAAACAAATGCTCAACGCCCTGAGCGACGTTTTGAACAAGGCCGAAGCCCACGCCACTGCCAAGAACATCGACCCAAACGCTTTTCTGCAAGCCCGTCTGTACCCAGACATGTTCCCGCTGGTTCGTCAGGTGCAGATCGTCGTTGATTTCGCCAAGGGCGTTTCCGCGCGTCTGGCTGAAGTTGAATTGCCTAAATACGACGACACCGAAACCACCTTCGCCGAGCTGCAAGCGCTGATCGCCAAGGTGCTGGCCTTCATCGGCGAGATCAAACCGGAACAGATCGACGGCAAGGAAGGCATCGAAATCATCACCCGTCAGGGCACGCCAAAAGAGAAGCGCTTCACCGGCCAGGCTTACCTGCTGAGCTACGGTCTGCCGCAATTCTTCTTCCACGTCACCACCACCTACGCACTGCTGCGTCACAACGGTGTGGAAGTAGGCAAGCGCGATTACATGGGCGCTTTCTAAACCTCCAAGCGTAAAAAAGCCCGCCAAGGTGTGAACCTTGGCGGGCTTTTTAGTGCGCGGGTTTTACGCCAAACGCTCGGCTTTTTCGTCTTCGCCCAGACACGCCGCCGCGGTGAACAGTACGTCAGTGGAGGAGTTCAGCGCGGTTTCCGCCGAGTCCTGCAGCACACCGATGATGAACCCGACGGCCACCACCTGCATGGCGATTTCACTGGGGATGCCAAACAGGCTGCACGCCAGTGGAATCAGCAGCAACGAACCGCCCGCCACGCCCGAAGCGCCACAGGCACAGATCGCGGCGACGATGCTCAGCAGGATGGCGGTCGGAATGTCCACGGCGATGCCCAGCGTATGCACGGCGGCCAGGGTCAGCACGGTAATGGTGATCGCCGCGCCCGCCATGTTGATGGTTGCGCCCAGCGGGATCGAGACCGAGTAAGTGTCTTCGTGCAGGCCCAGGCGCTTGCTCAGTTCCAGATTGACCGGAATGTTCGCCGCTGAGCTGCGGGTGAAAAAAGCAGTGATGCCGCTTTCGCGCAAGCACGTGATCACCAGCGGATAAGGGTTGCGACGCAGTTTCCAGAACACGATGACCGGGTTCATCACCAGCGCTACAAAAAGCATGCAGCCCAGCAAAACCGCCAGCAGATGCACATAGCCGATCAAGGCACCGAAACCGGAGGTGGCGAGGGTCGAAGCCACCAGGCCGAAAATGCCCAGCGGCGCAAAACGGATCACCAGTCGCACGATCAGGGTCACGCCGTTGGACAAGTCGCCAAGCACCTCTCGAGTGGTGTCACCGGCATGGCGAATGGCAACGCCCATGCCAATCGCCCACGCCAGAATGCCGATGAAGTTGGCATTCATCAGCGCGCTGACCGGGTTGTCGACCACGCTCAACAGCAGACTTTGCAGCACTTCACTGATACCGCCCGGCGCGGTGACCGCAACGTTGTGAGTCGCCAATACCAGGCTCGAGGGGAACAACGTACTGGCGACAACAGCCACCACCGCCGCTGCGAAGGTCCCTAGCAGATACAGAAACAGAATCGGCCGGATGTGGGTTTCCTGGCCGTGCTTGTGGTTGGCAATCGAGGCCATGACCAGCACGAACACCAGAATCGGCGCGACAGCTTTAAGCGCCGATACGAATACTTTGCCGATGAACGCGGTGGACTTCGCCACCTCCGGCGCGAACAGGGCCAGGGCAATCCCGGCGATCAGGCCGATGATGATTTGTGTGACCAGGCTTAAGCGTTTCAGGCGTAACCATAGCGAAGGGGATGGAGCGGTCATAAAACGGCATCTCTGATTTTATTAGGTGCGGGGGTATCGCGACATCAATGCCAATCAATGGCCGATGAACAGGGTGTACGTATCGCAGGGCGCGGACTTTATCACAGCGTGGTCTTCATCCTTCAGACCTGTGACGATCTGCCGCCCGCGGGGTCAACGAGATCGGCAGGTTCGTGCAACCCTGATCGGAAACACTCTGTTAAGATTCGCCATCCTCATTTTCAAGTCATGCCAGTGGGCCTTCGGGCTATCGCTGGTGTCGTCGTTTTCTGGAGTTCTGCATGCTGTTGCCCATCCTTCTGTTGTCTGCCGCCGGTTTCACGGTGCTGACCACGGAATTCATCATCGTCGGCCTGTTGCCGGCGATCGCTCGAGACCTTGAAGTCAGCATCCCCCAGGCGGGTTTGCTGGTGACCTTGTTCGCCTTCACGGTCGCCGCATTCGGGCCGTTCCTGACCGCCTATTTCGCAAGGTTCGAGCGCCGCAAATTGTTCATCTCGGTGCTGATCATGTTCGGCCTGGCCAACACCCTCGCGGCGTTTGCGCCGAGCATCGGGGTGATGGCCATTGCCCGGTTGATTCCGGCGCTGGGCTTGCCAGTGTTCTGGGCGCTGGCCAGTGAAACCGCGGTGGACATTGTCGGCCCGGACTACGCCGGTCGCGCCATCGCCAAGATCGGATTCGGGATTGTCTGCGCCACGGTGTTCGGCATTCCGGTGGGCACACTGATCTCCGATGCGTTCGGCTGGCGCAGTGCCTTCGGCATTCTGGCGGTGATCGCGTTTGCCAAGGCGTTGCTGCTGTTTATCTACCTGCCGAAAACCAATCTGCATCAGCATCAAGTGAGCTTTCGCTCGCAGTTCAGAATCCTGCGCAGCCCGCTGATGCTGGGTCATGTGCTGCTGTCGATCCTGGTGTTTAGCGGCATGTTTACCGCTTACACCTATCTGGCGGACATTCTTGAGCGCCTGGCCGGTTTCAGCGGCACGGTGGTCGGCTGGTGCCTGATGGGCTTCGGCGCGGTCGGCTTGATCGGCAACTCATTGGGCGGCCGCGCGGTGGATCGTCATCCGTTGATCGCCTCGATGATGTTCTGCGCGTTCATGATCGCCGGCCTGGTGGCGTTGGTGCCGAACATTCATTCGCCGCTGGGTCTGGCAGCGGCGATGGGGATTTGGGGCGTGACTCAGGCGGCGCTGTTCCTGGTCAGCCATGTGCGATTGATGAAGGCTGCACCCGAAGCGCCGGCGTTCGCGGCATCGCTGAACATTGCCGGGGCTAACCTCGGGATCGGCCTGGGCGCCATGATCGGCGGTAGAGTCATCGACGGTGTAGGCCTGCAAGGTCTTGGTTTCGCAGCGGCCGCTTTTATCCTCGCCTCGATCCTCTTGGCCATCGCGCTGATGACCTTCAAGCCCCGCGAAGTCTGCGCCTGACACCTCACATCTCGGTGAACAGCTCGCGTCGGGCACCTTCGGTAATGGCGACAATGCCGGGGTGCTTGACCTTGCGTTCCACCGAAATGGCGTAGAACGACTCGGTCACCGCGTCGGTCTGGCCAATCAACTCCACGCCGTATTGGCGTATCACTTCATCGGCAATCACGCTCGGGCCGATGAAAATCCCGCTGCCGGATTGGCCGAAAGCCTGCATCAAGGCGCTGTCGTCGAACTCGCCGACGATGCGCGGCTGGATCTGCTGCTCGGCAAACCAGCGCTGCAAGCGACTGCGCACCACGGTCTCCGGCCCTGGAATCAGCAGCGGTGCGCCGTGCAGGCTGCGGGGGAAATCCTGACCGTATTGCGCCGTCAGTTCAGCAGTGGCGAAGAAGCTGATCCCGCATTCTCCGAGTTTCTGGCTGTAGCCCTTGATGTCCAGGTGCGAGGGCATCGGGCTATCGGAGATCACCAGGTCGAGCCGCTGGATCGCCAGGTCGGCGAGCAGGCGTTCCAGTTTGTCTTCGCGACAGGTGATGCGCAGCGGCTCGCTCAATTCCATGGTCGGCGCAATCAGGCGATAGACGATGGATTTGGGCACCACATCTGCCACGCCAACCCGAAACAGAATCTGCTGTTCGTTGGGCTGTGCTCGCAGCATCAGCTCCAGTTCGCCGCCCAGCTGAAACATTTGCTCGGCGTAGGGCAGTGTCTGACGCCCGGCTTCGGTGAGTTCCAGCTGCCGGCCGACCCGGCGAAACAGCTCGATGCCATAAGTTTGTTCGAGCAGGGAAATCTGCCCGCTGATGGTCTGCGGCGTCAGGTTCAGTTGCTCGCAGGCGCGCACGATGCTGCCGGTCTTGGCCACCACCCAGAAGTAATGCAGCTGTCGATAGTTGAGCATGGCGACCTACAGTTCGTAAAAACCGAAGTATAACCGCTAAAAATACGAATTTTCCTGAAGTGTTTGCCTCCCTAGAATGCCCCGCTATCGACGGGTGGCCTTTTCGCCCTGTCTGTTCTATCGAGGAAAGCATCATGAAGCTTAAAACCACGGCACTGCTGATCACGTCTTTACTGTTATTGGCCGGTTGCGACCAGGCTGAAAAAAGCGCTCAGCAACTGATGGGCAAGGCTGCCGAAACCGCCAAACAAGCGATCGATGACACCCACAAAGCCGCAGAGCAGGCAATCAGTGACGCCACTGGCGGGCTGATCAGCAACAAAGAACAACCGGCCAAAGAAACGGACAAAACCGAATCTACGTCCCAGGAAATCTAAACCGTCTTAAAAGAGTCAGGACTGACCCATGGAATACCTTTTAGAACTTGCTGCAAGCCCCACCGCCTGGGTCGCCCTGGCTACGTTGATCGTCATGGAAATCGTGCTCGGCATCGATAACCTGATCTTCATTTCGATCCTGACCAATAAACTGCCCGAGCAGCACCGGCAGAAGGCGCGGCGCATTGGTATCGGCATGGCGCTGATCCTGCGACTGGCGCTGTTGAGCACTATCGCGTTCATCGTCCAGTTGACTGAGCCTGTGATCGATATCTTCGGCCAGACGTTCTCCTGGAAGGACATGATCCTGATTGCCGGCGGCCTGTTCCTGTTGTGGAAGGCGACCACCGAGATCCATCACAGCATGGACCCGGCGCCGGATGATCCTACGTCGGCCACCTCGACCGTGACCCTGGGCTTTGCCGCCGCGATCGGTCAGATCCTGCTGCTGGACATGGTGTTCTCCATCGACAGCATCATTACCGCTGTCGGCATGACCGAGCATTTGCCGATCATGATCATCGCGGTGGTGGTGTCGGTACTGGTGATGTTGCTGGCGGCTGATCCTCTGGCCAAGTTCATCAACGACAACCCGACGGTGGTGATGCTGGCGCTGGGCTTCCTGATCATGATCGGCATGACGCTGATCGCCGAAGGCTTCGGCGCCCATGTACCGAAAGGCTATGTGTATGCGGCCATGGCGTTCTCGGCGACGATCGAGGGTTTGAACATGATGTCGCGACGGTCGAAGCAGAAGCGTTTAGCCACTGAAGCTTAACTCGCGTTAAACGAAACGGCCGCCTGTGCTCGAAAGAGCCAGGCGGCCGTTTTTGTCTGGATAAATAAGGGTGTCGGTCAGTGCGCGGTAGCGTGCTGTTCAGCAGTTTTGTCGGGTTTCGCCACCGGCGTCGACTGAGCCGGATGATGGTGACGGCGGGTAATTCGCAGCACTCCCCATAACATGGCGGCGGCAACGGCCAGCCAGCCAGAAATCAACATCACAATGGTCATTGTCAGGCTCATCAGTGCCTCCTCTTCGCCCTGCTGCGGGCACACACTCTTTGCACATGACAGTCTAGTCGCTGCTGTGTTTCAGGCTGTTGACCAAAGGTCGGCTGTCACCAATCAGTTCGCTCTATCGAATGCCATCATCTGCCGGTTAAGGCTATACCGCTGCCGCGCGGCGTCCTATGATCGACGGCCAAGCCGGGAGCGTGAATGCCTGGCGTCCAAATCAAGAGAGTGATGATGGTGCGGGTATTTTCTCGAATTCGATCTTTAGTGCTGGTCGTTGGCTGCGTTGCAGGTCTGGCTGGCTGCGCGGGGAGTGTGGCACCTGAAATCAAGCGCCTGCCGGAGCGAGTCGAGCTCAGTGGTACGTTCTACCGTGGCGTGGCGAATCAGAGTGGGCCGCAAGTGCTGGCCAGCATGTTGTCCCAGCAAGGCATTGTGATTACGCCAGGTTTGCTCGAAAAACCGTTGCATTTGCCGGGTGCCGAAGCCCAGTTGCAGCAGAACATGCAGAACCTCGCACGCGAGTACGGCATGGTCGTCTATCCCCTCGACAGCAATCTGCCTGCACTGTTGACCCAGGTTGCGGCCGGTTACCCGGTAATGGTGCGTTTCACGGAAGGCTCGGCGTTCTGGGCTGAACCGCGTTACGCCATTCTTGCCGGGTACAACCGTCAGAAGCAGACAGTGCTGCTGCGCTCGGGCATGAATCGTCGGGAGTTGATGGGCTTCGGTTCGTTTGAATCGGCGCTCAAGGATGCCGGTGGCTGGGCCGTGCTGATTCAGAAACCGAATCAACTGCCGGCCAATGTCGATCAACAGCGATGGCTCAAGGCCGCGAGCGACCTTGCCCAGGCAGGTCAAGAGCAGGCGGCCGCCAGGGCGAAGAAAGCGCTGAACGCGCAATAAGTCCGTTCGTCATCTGTCGGGCACCCTTGCACTTTGCCGACTTCAAAGGAATAGGGCCCGAATTTCTCCGGGCCAGACTCAAAGGAGGCGCCCATGGCACATTCCACTACCCCCGTTGGCCCGCACTCGTCTGAGCATTCCTCGGGTGATGAGTTGGGCTTCGATCCCGATTCGCCAGACCTCGCCGATCCTCAGGTCGACCCCATCGGACCTGCCAAGGCGCCCAGGGATGTGAAGCCGGGCGACAATCCCAAGGCCCCCGCGAAGCCTTACGATCCACTCGCCGATCTGAAACCCTGAGCCTTAGTGAGGTGCGTATGTCTACCGATTCGAGTTTCAATGACAAACGTCCGGACAGTGTTCCAACCACCCCTGAAAAAGACATCGACCCCGTGATGGATCCGAACGATCCGTTAAGGGATCCCTTGGCGCGTCCGATGGTAGCGCCAACGGAGCATCCCCATGGCACGAGAGATCCGAGTGCCGGGGACGGCATTCCAGATGACGACCAGATGCCGTTGCCCAATGATTAACGCTGGACGAAAAAAAGCCCCGAGAATAGTCGGGGCTTTCTTTTACCTGTCGTTTACTTATTTCGACGCTTCAACCACGCCGCTCTGACGATGCTTGAGATTCTTGTCGGATTTGTACTGCAAGGCTACAGACGGCACGTTCGTGCCCCTGCCGGTTTCAACCCAGCTGCGGATGCGACTGGCATCGGCAAAGTGTGTGTACTTGCCAAAGGCATCGAGGATGACCAGCGCAACCGGGCGATTGCCCATGCTGGTAACCAGCACCAGGCAGTGACCGGCCTCGTTGGTAAAGCCGGTTTTCGTCAGCTTGATGTCCCAGTTCGGCTTGTTGACCAAATGGTCGGTATTACGGAAACCCAGGCTGTAGTTGGGTTTACGGAACGAGACGGTTTTTTGCTTGGTCGTACTCAGCTCAGTCAGCAGTGGGTACTTGTGCGCAGCGATCAGCAGTTTGCTCAGGTCGCGGGCCGTGGACACGTTGCGAGGGGAGAGGCCGGTGGGTTCGACGAAGTGCGTGCTGGTCATGCCCAGTGCTTTCGCTTTGGCATTCATTGCGGCAATGAACGCGACGTAGCCACCCGGATAATGATGGGCCAGGCTCGCGGCAGCGCGGTTTTCCGAGGACATCAGGGCAATCAGCAGCATTTCCTTGCGCGGCAATTCGCTTTTAAGTTTCACGCGGGAGAACACGCCTTTCATTTCCGGCGTGTCGCTGATGTTGATGGACAGGTATTCGTCCATGTTCTGTTTGGCTTCAACCACGATCAGCCCAGTCATCAGTTTGCTGACGGATGCGATCGGCACAACCACGTCAGGATTGCTGGCATAGATGACTTTGTTGGTCTGCAGATCCATCAGCAATGCGCTGCTAGAAGCGATCTTCAGTGTTGACGTATCTCGCGGCGCCGAAGTGGTATCGGCAGCGTTGACCGTTGGCGTGGTGAAAGTCCCTGTAAATGCAAAAAATAGGCTCAGGATGGAAAGACGGATTTTCACGCTGGCAGACTCGTTAGGTGTGGATAAGCCGTTTTGTAACGGACTGTTTCTTTAAAAACGACGCATTTTAGGAGTATGGCTGAAGAACTGTCGATGGTTGATCAATGAACGGGTGAAACTCATTGAAAACCCCTACAAACAGTAGGTTTCCGGCGAGTGGTAGCGTTTTTTTTCAGGCAAAAAGAACCCCGCCAATGGCGGGGTTCCTTTGTACGTCGCAGCAATGAAAACGCGAACTCAGCCGTGCAGTGTTTCGGCTGCGTACAGCGTGTTTTCCAGCAGACAAGCACGGGTCATCGGGCCAACGCCACCCGGGACTGGAGTGATCCAGCCAGCGCGGGGCAGGGCGGTGTCGTAGATCACGTCACCGACCAGTTTGCCGTCCTCCTGGCGGTTGATGCCGACGTCGATCACGATCGCGCCTTCCTTGATCCACTCACCCTTTACCAGCCCCGGCTTGCCGGCGGCGACCACCACCAGATCGGCACGACCGACGTGGCCTGCCAGATCCTTGGTGAAGCGGTGGGTGACGGTCACGGTGCAGCCGGCCAGCAGCAATTCCATTGCCATCGGGCGGCCAACAATGTTGGAGGCCCCGACAACCACTGCGTCCATCCCGTAGAGATCGACACCGGTGCTTTCCAGCAACGTCATGATGCCTTTAGGGGTGCATGGACGCAGCAGCGGAATACGCTGGGCGAGGCGGCCGACGTTATAAGGGTGGAAACCGTCGACGTCCTTGTCTGGACGAATGCGTTCCAGCAATTTGGAGGCGTCCAGATGTTCAGGTAAAGGAAGCTGAAGCAGAACGCCATCAATCGCCGGGTCGTCGTTCAGGCGATCGATCAGATCGGTCAGCGCATCTTGAGTGGTTTCGGAAGGCAGGTCGTAGGCTTGGGAAATGAAGCCGACCTCTTCACAGTCTTTACGCTTGTGCGAGACATAAACCTGAGAGGCGGGATCGCTGCCGACCAGGATCACCGCGAGACCGGGCGTGCGCAGACCTTGCTGGCGACGCTCGTTGACGCGTTTGGCGATCTGCTGGCGCAGGCTGGCGGCGATCGATTTGCCGTCGATTAGTTGTGCAGTCATTGCGCGTGATTAACCATCGAGAGGGGAAAAAAAGAGAACGCATTCTCGCATGTCATGAGGTGAGGGCAAAGGCGCTTGGTCTGCAAATTCCCCTAACCCCTTTAATTAAATGAATTTTTTTTAAAAAAGAGTTGACGACCTTCAGGGTCACCTATAACATTCGTCGCACTTGTCGGGCACAGCCTAGCACTGGTTAAGAAGGTCAAGCAGAGTTGATGTTTAATTCGGTGAGACTGAAAGCACTTAGTTTGTAATCGTCCAAGAATACAGATTAACAAGGCGCCCGTAGCTCAGCTGGATAGAGCATCCGCCTTCTAAGCGGATGGTCGCAGGTTCGAGTCCTGCCGGGTGCGCCATTAGGCAGCTTTGGCACAAGTAACGCAACATGGCAATATGGTGGGCGTAGCTCAGTTGGTAGAGCACGGGATTGTGACTCCCGTTGTCGAGGGTTCGATCCCCTTCGTCCACCCCATATTTAGAAAGGCGCCAGATTAACAGTCTGGCGCCTTTGCTTTAAAAGCTTGATGCGGATGTGGTGGAATTGGTAGACACACTGGATTTAGGTTCCAGCGCCGCAAGGTGTGAGAGTTCGAGTCTCTCCGTCCGCACCATTACAAGTAGCTATTTAATAGCAGAAAACGGCGCAGCACCTGAAAAGGGCTGCGCCGTTTTTGTTTTAGAAGTCTGAATTTTCAAAGCGGCCGCAGGTTCTGGGTCGAGAGGGTGGCTCGGGTCGTCAGATTTATGTTTCTCGATGATGCTGATTCGCCCGTTGGTCCCCTTGTGGGGTCGACTGTCAGGGATGGATTGCCGATGCCTTCTATATATAGAAGGATTGGTGCAGAGCCTTGGCATGATTGGTTGTATTTGCTAACAGGGCGAGGCACAACCGTTTGTCCCCGCCTATAAATTGCCTGCTGCTTTTTTACCCGTTTTCAGTAGGGTGACTTCTTGAGTTTGACCCACTAGAATGCATGCCCTTGATTCTGGGGTCGGAAACGGCCGGCTAACGTCTGTGCAACGAGGAATATCCATGCAAGTTTCTGTTGAAAATACTTCTGCTCTTGAGCGCCGCATGAGCATCACCGTGCCGGCTGAGCGCATCGAGACTCAGGTCAACAAGCGTCTGCAGCAGACTGCCCAAAAGGCCAAGATTGCTGGCTTCCGTCCAGGCAAAGTGCCAATGAGTGAAATCAAGCGCCGTTTTGGTGCTGATGCACGTCAGGAAGCGGTTGGTGACGTGATCCAGTCTTCTTTCTACGAAGCTGTCGTTGAGCAGAAGCTGAACCCGGCTGGCGCTCCTTCGATCGAGCCGAAATCGCTGGAAGCCGGCAAAGATCTGGAATACGTCGCGATTTTCGAAGTGTTCCCTGAGTTCACCGTTTCCGGTTTCGAAGGTATCGCGGTTGAGCGCCTGAGCGCTGACGTGGCTGATGCCGATCTGGACAAAATGCTGGAAGTGCTGCGCAAGCAGAACACCCGTTTCGAAGTGGCCGATCGCGCTGCTCAAAACGAAGACCAGCTGAACATCGATTTCGTTGGCAAGGTCGACGGCGAAGTGTTCGCTGGCGGTTCCGCCAAAGGTACTCAGCTGGTTCTGGGTTCCGGCCGCATGATCCCTGGTTTTGAAGACGGTCTGGTTGGCGCTAAAGCCGGCGAAGAGCGCGTTCTGAACCTGACCTTCCCAGAGGACTATCAGAACCTCGACCTGGCAGGCAAAACTGCTGAGTTCACCGTGACCGTGAACACTGTTTCCGAGCCAAAACTGCCAGAGCTGACCGAAGAATTCTTCGCTCAATTCGGCATCAAGGAAACTGGTCTGGAAGGCTTCCGCACCGAAGTTCGCAAGAACATGGAGCGTGAACTGCGTCAGGCGATCAAATCCAAGGTCAAGAATCAGGTAATGGACGGTCTGCTGGCCACCAACCCGATCGAAGTGCCTAAGGCTCTGCTGTCCAACGAAGTTGACCGTCTGCGCGTGCAGGCTGTTCAGCAGTTCGGTGGCAACATCAAGCCTGAGCAACTGCCGGCCGAGCTGTTCGAAGAGCAAGCCAAGCGTCGCGTTGTGCTGGGTCTGATCGTGGCTGAAGTGGTCAAGCAATTCGACCTCAAGCCTGACGAAGCCCGCGTTCGTGAAATGATTCAGGAAATGGCTTCGGCTTACCAAGAGCCTGAGCAGGTTGTGTCCTGGTACTACAAGAACGACCAGCAACTGAACGAAGTCCGTTCGGTTGTGCTGGAAGAGCAAGTTGTGGATACTGTTCTGCAGAAAGCTAGCGTGACCGACAAATCGGTCTCTTACGAAGAAGCAGTCAAGCCGGTAGAAGCTCCACAAGCCGACTGATCGTTTTTGCGGTAAGAAGTACACACCATAAGCCAGCCTTCGTGCTGGCTTATGCGTATTCAAGACATAACTATTTGGGAGTGACTGCAGAGCATGTTCCGTAATTCGTATATTCAGCAGAACTCTGATATCCAGGCCGCAGGCGGCCTGGTCCCGATGGTTGTCGAGCAGTCTGCTCGTGGCGAGCGCGCCTATGACATCTACTCACGCCTTCTCAAGGAGCGAGTGATCTTTCTGGTTGGTCCGGTAGAGGACTACATGGCCAACCTGATCTGTGCGCAACTGCTGTTCCTTGAAGCGGAAAACCCGGACAAGGACATCCATCTCTATATCAACTCCCCGGGCGGTTCGGTGACGGCGGGCATGTCGATCTATGACACCATGCAGTTCATCAAGCCAAACGTGTCGACTACCTGTATCGGTCAAGCGTGCAGCATGGGTGCGTTTCTACTGACGGCCGGTGCCCCCGGCAAGCGTTACTGCTTGCCGAACTCGCGTGTGATGATTCACCAGCCACTGGGCGGTTTCCAGGGCCAGGCTTCGGATATCGAAATCCATGCCAAGGAAATCCTCTTCATTCGTGAGCGTCTCAACACGCTGATGGCCAAGCATAGCGGGCACACTCTTGAAGAAATCGAGCGCGATACCAACCGCGATAATTTCATGAGTGCAGAAGCTGCGCGTGAATACGGGTTGATCGATGAAGTGATCAGCCAGCGCCCCGCTTAAAATAAGCAGCTCAAAATAGGGTTGGTCGGCGCGTCCGATCACCTGCGGGCTTGAAAAAGCCCGCAATAGCCTTCATCTTGTGTTGCAAGCCTATCGGATTTGGATCGAACGAATGACTGACACCCGCAACGGCGAGGACAACGGCAAGCTGCTCTATTGCTCCTTCTGTGGCAAAAGCCAGCATGAAGTGCGCAAATTGATTGCCGGTCCCTCGGTGTTTATCTGCGACGAGTGCGTCGACCTGTGCAATGACATCATCCGTGAGGAGGTGCAGGAAGCCCAGGCCGAAAGCAGCGCGCATAAATTGCCTTCGCCTAAAGAAATCAGCGGCATCCTTGATCAGTACGTGATTGGTCAGGAACGTGCGAAAAAGGTTCTGGCCGTAGCGGTGTACAACCACTACAAGCGCCTGAACCAGCGTGACAAAAAGAATGACGATGTCGAACTTGGCAAGAGCAACATCTTGCTGATCGGCCCGACAGGCTCGGGTAAAACCCTGCTTGCCGAAACACTGGCCCGCTTGCTGAACGTTCCGTTCACCATCGCCGACGCAACCACCCTCACCGAGGCAGGTTACGTGGGTGAAGATGTCGAAAACATCAT
Organism: Pseudomonas sp. LBUM1666; assembly: GCF_059695775.1. Taxonomy (NCBI): domain Bacteria; kingdom Pseudomonadati; phylum Pseudomonadota; class Gammaproteobacteria; order Pseudomonadales; family Pseudomonadaceae; genus Pseudomonas; species Pseudomonas sp. LBUM1666. The sequence goes on from NZ_CP166789.1 coordinate 2,077,792, forward strand.
TCAGAAGCTGCTGCAGAAGTGCGATTACGACGTAGAAAAGGCCCAAATGGGTATTGTCTACATCGATGAGATCGACAAGATCTCGCGCAAGTCTGACAACCCGTCGATCACCCGGGACGTTTCCGGTGAAGGCGTGCAGCAGGCCCTGCTCAAGTTGATCGAAGGTACGGTCGCTTCCGTTCCGCCTCAAGGTGGACGCAAGCATCCGCAGCAGGAATTCCTTCAGGTTGACACCCGTAACATCCTGTTCATCTGTGGTGGTGCGTTCTCCGGTCTGGAAAAGGTTATTCAAAACCGTTCCACCAAGGGCGGCATCGGTTTCAACGCGGAAGTGCGCAGCAAGGAAGAAGGCAAGAAAGTCGGTGAGTCCCTGCGTGAAGTCGAGCCTGACGATCTGGTCAAGTTCGGTCTGATCCCGGAATTCGTCGGTCGTCTGCCGGTACTTGCCACGCTGGACGAGCTTGATGAGGCTGCGCTGATGCAGATTCTCACCGAGCCGAAAAATGCTCTGACCAAACAGTATGCCAAGCTGTTCGAGATGGAAGGTGTGGACCTGGAATTCCGGGCCGACGCTCTGAAATCGGTCGCCAAACGTGCCCTGGAACGCAAAACCGGTGCCCGTGGACTGCGTTCGATTCTCGAAGGTGTATTGCTCGACACTATGTATGAAATTCCCTCGCAGTCCGAGGTGAGTAAAGTAGTGATCGACGAAAGCGTTATAGAAGGCAAGTCCAAGCCACTGTATATCTACGAAAACAGTGAGCCGGCTGCCAAGGCAGCGCCAGACGCCTAAGCGTCACGCTGCTGGAATAAAGAAGGGGCCTTCGGGCCCCTTTGCTTTTTGCGCGTTTTAACACCTTCTTTAAGCTTGTTTTTTTTGAAGGTAGCCCCCATCTTGGTTTCAAGCTCACTTCCATCTGTTTACGGCCTTATGGCCGCCGTAGAGGCGAAATCATGAAGACAACCATCGAATTGCCTCTCCTGCCATTGCGTGATGTTGTGGTTTATCCGCACATGGTTATCCCGCTGTTCGTGGGGCGCGAGAAATCCATCGAAGCCCTCGAGGCAGCGATGACGGGCGACAAGCAGATCCTTCTGCTGGCTCAGAGAAACCCTGCTGACGACGATCCCGGTGAAGATGCACTTTATCGCGTAGGTACCATTGCTACCGTTCTACAGCTGCTCAAGCTGCCTGACGGCACGGTCAAGGTTTTGGTTGAAGGTGAGCAGCGGGGCGCCGTTGAGCGTTTCAGCGAAGTGGACGGCCACTGCCGTGCCGAAGTCTCGTTGATCGACGAAGTCGACGCGCCAGAGCGCGAGTCGGAAGTGTTCGTACGCAGCCTGCTGGCTCAGTTCGAACAATATGTGCAGCTGGGCAAGAAAGTCCCGGCTGAAGTCCTGTCGTCGCTCAACAGCATCGACGAACCAGGCCGCCTGGTCGACACCATGGCCGCACACATGGCCCTGAAGATCGAGCAGAAGCAGGAAATCCTCGAAATCATCGATTTGTCGGCCCGGGTCGAGCACGTTTTGGCGTTGCTGGATGCCGAGATCGACCTGCTGCAAGTCGAAAAACGCATTCGCGGTCGCGTCAAAAAACAAATGGAGCGCAGCCAGCGCGAGTACTACCTGAATGAGCAGATGAAGGCCATTCAGAAAGAGCTCGGCGACAGCGACGAAGGCCACAACGAAATCGAAGAGCTGAAAAAGCGCATCGATGCCGCCGGCCTGCCGAAAGACGCCTTGGCCAAAGCCCAGGGTGAACTGAACAAGTTGAAACAAATGTCGCCAATGTCTGCGGAAGCGACCGTGGTGCGCTCGTATATTGACTGGCTGGTTCAGGTGCCGTGGAAGGCACAGAGCAAAGTGCGCCTGGATCTGGCGCGCGCTGAAGACATTCTCGATGCAGACCACTATGGTCTGGAAGAAGTCAAAGAGCGGATCCTCGAATACCTCGCCGTGCAGAAGCGAGTGAAGAAAATTCGTGGTCCGGTGTTGTGCCTGGTCGGCCCTCCTGGGGTGGGTAAAACCTCTCTGGCGGAGTCGATTGCTCACGCCACCAACCGCAAATTCGTGCGCATGGCCCTCGGTGGCGTGCGTGATGAAGCGGAAATTCGTGGTCATCGCCGTACTTATATCGGTTCGATGCCAGGAAGATTGATTCAAAAGATGACAAAAGTGGGCGTCCGCAACCCGCTGTTCCTGCTCGATGAAATCGACAAAATGGGCAGCGACATGCGTGGCGATCCGGCGTCGGCGTTGCTGGAAGTGCTCGACCCTGAGCAGAACCACAACTTCAACGATCACTATCTGGAAGTCGACTACGACCTGTCCGATGTGATGTTCCTTTGCACCTCGAACTCCATGAACATTCCACCAGCCTTGCTGGACCGGATGGAAGTGATTCGTCTGCCGGGTTACACCGAAGACGAAAAGATCAACATCGCCGTCAAATACCTTTCGCCAAAGCAGATTACGGCTAACGGTTTGAAAAAAGGCGAGCTGGAATTCGACGCCGAAGCGATCCGCGACATCATCCGCTACTACACCCGCGAAGCCGGTGTACGTGGGCTGGAGCGCCAGATTGCCAAGGTTTGCCGCAAGGCGGTCAAAGAGCATGCAATGGAAAAGCGCTTCTCGGTGAAGGTCACTGCCGAGATGCTGGAACACTTCCTGGGTGTGCGCAAATTCCGCTACGGTCTGGCCGAATCGCAGGATCAGATCGGTCAGGTCACCGGGCTGGCGTGGACTCAGGTGGGTGGCGAATTGCTGACTATCGAAGCCGCAGTCGTACCGGGTAAAGGCCAGTTGATCAAGACCGGTTCCTTGGGTGACGTCATGGTCGAATCGATCACTGCGGCCTTGACCGTTGTTCGCAGTCGCGCGAAGAGCCTGGGGATTCCCCTGGACTTCCACGAGAAGCGCGACACGCATATCCACATGCCGGAAGGGGCGACCCCGAAGGACGGCCCTAGCGCCGGCGTGGGCATGTGCACGGCTCTGGTGTCGGCATTGACCGGGATCCCTGTGCGCGCGGACGTCGCCATGACTGGCGAAATTACGCTGCGTGGTCAGGTGCTGGCGATTGGCGGTTTGAAAGAAAAACTGCTCGCTGCTCACCGTGGCGGAATCAAGACGGTGATCATTCCTGAAGAGAACGTACGCGATCTGAAGGAAATTCCTGACAATATCAAGCAAGATCTGCAGATTAAACCGGTTAAATGGATTGACGAGGTCCTGCAAATTGCGCTGCAATACGCGCCGGAGCCCTTGCCAGATGTAGCTCCAGAGATAGTTGCAAAGGATGAAAAACGCGAGTCTGACTCTAAGGAAAGAATTAGCACGCATTAGTACGCATTTGCCTGGGTGGCTTGTTGACAGCTTTTTAGAGCCCTTGTTATAAAGCGGCTCTTAAGTGTCTGTAGGCCATTCAGCACTCGTTTTTGCTTTCACCAAAAAACTTAGAATCATACTCAAATAGATATAAGGGGACTTAGAGTGAACAAGTCGGAACTGATTGATGCTATCGCTGCATCCGCTGATATCCCGAAAGCTGCTGCTGGCCGTGCGCTGGACGCTGTAATCGAATCCGTCACTGGCGCTCTCAAGGCTGGTGACTCTGTTGTTCTGGTTGGTTTCGGTACTTTCTCCGTAACTGATCGTCCAGCTCGCATTGGTCGTAACCCACAGACCGGTAAGACGCTGGAAATCGCAGCTGCTAAAAAACCAGGTTTCAAAGCCGGTAAAGCACTGAAAGAAGCTGTCAACTAAGTTCGATTCAGGTTTTTGCCTATCCGGGTCGGGGTCATGCCTGACCTGGCAGCGGAGCGGTAGTCCAGTCGGCGAGTCGCCGATCCGAGACGCCGAGGCTCGCAAGTTCGAGTCATCGGTCCGCTCCGCCAGTTACGAGAAGGCGCATCCTCGGATGCGCCTTTCTTCTATCCGGATTCTACCCACGCTCCACGGTTGCCTAATTTTGAAGTTCAACCGTTTCTGGGGGACGCATGCTGCAGAATATCAGGGACAATTCACAAGGCTGGATTGCCAAGACCATTATCGGGATCATCGTTGTACTGATGGCTTTCACCGGTATCGAGGCCATTTTCCAGGCGACGACCAACAGCCAGGATGCGGCCAAGGTCAATGGTGAAGAAATCAGCCAGAACGAGCTGAGCCAGGCGGTCGATATGCAACGCCGTCAGCTCATGCAACAGCTGGGCAAGGATTTCGATGCTTCCTTGCTCGACGAAAAAATGCTGCGCGAATCTGCGCTCAAAGGCTTGATCGATCGCAAGCTGCTGCTGCAAGGCGCAGAAGATTCGAAATTCGCCTTTTCTGAAGCCGCTTTGGACCAAGTGATCTTGCAAACGCCTGAATTCCAGGTCGATGGCAAGTTCAGCGCCGAGCGTTTCGACCAGGTGATTCGCCAGCTCGGCTACAGCCGCATGCAATTCCGCCAGATGCTGGCTCAGGAAATGCTGATCGGTCAGCTGCGCGCTGGTCTGGCAGGTAGCGGTTTCGTCACCGACGCACAGGTTCTGGCATTCGCCCGTCTGGAAAAACAGACCCGCGATTTCGCTTCGCTGAACGTCAAGACTGACCCGGCGGCTGTGAAGCTGACCGACGATGAAGTCAAAGCCTACTACGACGAACACGCCAAGGAATTCATGACGCCGGATCAGGTGGTCATTGATTACCTCGAGTTGAAGAAGGCTTCCTTCTTTGATCAGGTCAGCGTCAAGGACGAAGACCTGCAAGCGGCGTATCAGAAAGAAACCGCGAACCTGTCGGAACAACGCCGGGCCGCGCACATTCTGATCGAAGTGAACGACAAAGTGACTGAAGCGCAAGCCAAGGCCAAGATCGAGGAGATCCAGGCACGTCTGGCAAAAGGCGAGAAGTTCGAAGCTCTGGCCAAGGAATTCTCCCAGGACCCGGGTTCGGCCAACAACGGCGGCGACCTCGGCTACGCAGGTCCTGGTGTCTACGATCCAGCCTTCGAAACAGCGCTGTATGCGTTGGCCAAGGATCAGGTCTCGGCACCGGTCCGCACCGACTTCGGTTTCCACCTGATCAAGCTGTTGGGTGTCGAAGCTCCTGAAGTGCCGACGCTCGCCAGCCTGAAAGACAAACTGACCCGTGAGCTGAAAACCCAGCAGGTCGAGCAGCGTTTCGTTGAGGCAACCAAGCAACTGGAAGACTCGTCGTTCGAAGCCTCCGATCTGGCTCAGCCGGCGCAGGACCTGAAGCTCACTGTTCATACGTCCAAACCGTTCGGCCGTGAAGGTGGCGAAGGTGTTGCGGCCAACCGTGCCGTGATCACTGCTGCGTTCAGCCCTGAAGTGCTGGATGAGGGTGCCAACAGCACCGCCATCGAGCTCGATCCGGAAACCGTGATCGTGCTGCGCGCCAAGGAGCACCTGAAGCCTGCGCAACTGCCGCTGGAAAGCGTAGCTGCCAGTATTCGCGTGCAATTGGCCAAGGAACACGCCAGTGCTGCCGCCAAGACCAAGGCTGAAGAGCTGATTGTCAGCCTGCGCGATGGCAAGACTCCACTGGACAAAGCGATCGACGGTCAGAGCTGGAAAGTGACCCAGGCAGCTACTCGTGGCCAGGAAGGGGTTGACCCAACCGTGCTGCAGGCGCTGTTCCGCATGCCGAAGCCCGCCGCCAAGGACAAGCCGACTTTCAGCAGCGTGACCCTGGCCGATGGTAGCCTGGTGATTGTGCGTCTGAACGGCGTGAACGAAGCGGCTGCGCCGACCGAAGAAGAGAAGGCTCAATACCGTCGCTTCCTCGCTTCGCGCATTGGCCAGCAAGACTTTGCGGCCTACCGCAAACTGCTGGAAAGCCAGGCTGAGATCAAACGCTTCTGATGCCTGACTGAGTTTTGCGCTACAAAAGAGACCCCGGCCGAAAGGCTGGGGTTTTTTGTTTCAGCGTGCGGAAGGGAAACCGTCGGTCCGGGCATTCGCCGTAGCCAGCAACGTCAGTACCAGTAACGCTGCGACCACCCACGGGAACGACATCACCCCCAGGCTATCGAGCAACAATCCTCCCGCCAGGCCTCCGCCAGCAATCCCGATATTCCACATCGTCACCAGCATGGACTGCGCAGTGTCCGCCGCATCCCCGGCCGTTTTCGCCGAAGCGGTCTGCAACAGCGAAGGCATCGCCCCGAACGCCAATCCCCAGACGGCCACCGCGCCATAGACCACCGCCGCCGATTCGCCCCAAAAGCCGAGCACCAGAGCCGACACAATGAACAGCCCGCCGCTGATGAGCACCAGCTCGCGCAACCAGCGGTCGATCAGGCTGCCAACGATCCAGATGCTCAACACTGACGCCAGGCCGAAGACCAGCAGTACTCGATCAATGGTTGCGGCAAGTCCGGACGGCTGCAGGAAAGGGGCGATGTAGGTGTAGAGAATGTTGTGAGCCAGCACGTAGGAAACGGTCACGAACAGTACTGAGCGAAGTCCCGGCAGGGCAAACACCTTGCGCAGCGGCAAGCGTTTTTCGGCGATTTGGCCGGGAAAGTCCGGAACCTGCCAGCGTACCCAGATGATCAGTATCAAGGTCAGTGCCGTCATGATCGCAAAACTCAGCCGCCAACCCACGACCGTGCCCAGCAACGTCCCGGCAGGTACTCCGAGCGACAGTGCCAGCGGTGCACCGAGCATCGCCACGGCAATGGCCCGGCCTTGCAGGTGCGATGCCACCATGCGGCTGGCATAACCGGCCACCAGTGCCCAGAGCAGCCCGGCGAAGATGCCGGCAAACAATCTGGCGATCAGTGTCAGCGCATAGTCAGTGGAAAGTGCGGTGATGCTGTTGACGATGGCAAAGCCGCCAATCGCCGTCAGCAGCAAAGGACGGCGGCGCCATCCGCGAGTGGCGATGATGAGCGGGATTGCCGCTAGCAGCGAGCCGATGGCGTACATCGTCACCAGTTGCCCGACCAACGCTTGCGAGATATTCAGGTCCGCGCTCATCTGCGGCAACAGCCCGGCGGGCATCGCCTCCGTCAGTACGGTAATGAAACCGGCGGTGGCCAGGGCGAGCAGGCCACTGAGGGGCAGGCGTTCACGGGTTTGTGCTTCGGTGCGCAATGATTGCACGGTCAATTCGGGTTCGTTCATGCGCTCAGGTCCCTGTCAGTGAGTAGCCAAGGACAGAGCGTAGGGCGCTGCGCTTCCCGGAAAAACAGGTTAAGGTTCCGAACATATCGGACATGGATGTCGTTAATCGCGAGGGTAACGGATTGGATAGCCTAGGCAGTATTGCCGTGTTTGTGCAGGTGGCGGAGACACGCAGCTTCACGCAAGCCGCGCGTTTGATTGGGGTATCGTCATCGGCGATCGGCAAGAGCATCGCCCGCACCGAGACGCGGTTGGGCGTGCGCCTGTTTCATCGCAGCACCCGCAGCATTACCCTGACATCGGAAGGTGCGCTGTTCCTGGAGCGCTGTCGCAAGATCCTGGCCGAGGTCGAGGCCGCCGAATACGAGATGTGTAATGCCGCGTCGGCGCCTCACGGCAAGCTGCGGATAAGCCTGCCTCTGGTGCCCGGACTGGTAATGCCGGTGCTCACGGAGTTCATGGCGCTGTTTCCGGACATCGAACTGGATATCGATTTGTCCGACCGTATGGTCGACGTGGTCGAGGAGGGCTTCGATGCGGTGGTGCGAACCGGCAATCCCAAGGATTCCCGACTGATGGCTCGGCCGCTCGGCGGATTTAGAATGGTGCTGGTCGCCACGACTGAGTATTTCAAGGCCCACGGTGTACCGCAAACACCCACGGATCTCGCAAGTCATGCCTGCCTGCGTCACACCTTTCACGCCACCGGCAAGCTGGAGCCTTGGCCTTTGCGTCGCGAGGCTGGCGACCCAGAGCCGGTGCTGCCGACGCGGATGGTCAGTACCTCGATCGAAGCCGTGAGTTTTGTGGCCCTTCAGGGGATGGGCATTGCCTGTTTGCCGGACTTTATGGTCCATGATCACGTGAGACACGGCAGGCTGCAACGGGTGCTCGACGATCACTTGGAGCACGCTGGCACATTCTGGATCCTTTGGCCCTCCAGTCGGCACGCAGCCGCCAAGCTGCGGGCGTTCATCGATCATTTATGCGCGCGACTTTTTCCTGCAAGCGATGGTCAGTAACTCTGTAACCGTTTTAAGACACTAATCGATACTCCGCTAAGCATCGATCTGTTGCACAATACGCCCCGGACCGTTTTCCTCAGGATGTTCAATGTTTAAATCATTTCCCATGCGTGTTGCAGGGCTGGCGTTGGTGCTGGCCGCAGCGGCCGGTTGCTCGTCGAAGAAAGCCCCTATCTATGAGCATGAGAATTTCGCTGACTCCGGAACGTTTTCGCGCAGCTACCCGGTGACGGATGCGCAGACGTGCGAAGCCGCCCGTCGGGCGTTGCTCAGCCAGGGCTACATCATTACCAGCTCCGACCCGAAACTGGTCAGCGGACACAAAAGCTTCCAGCAGACCGGCGAGACCCACATGGAGATCAGCTTCAGTGTGGTCTGTGCCGATGACGGCAGTGAGGGGCTCCACGCGACCATGTTCGCCAACGCCCTGCAGGATCGTTATGCGCTGAAGAAGACCAACAACTCCGCCAGCGTTGGTGTGGGCGTGCTGGGTTCTGTGTCGATGCCGATCGGCTCGTCCGACGACTCGATGGTCAAGGTTGCCAGCGAAACCGTATCGTCGCCCAAGTTCTACGAGCGTTTCTTTACCCTGGTCGAGTTGTTCCTGCCGCCGGAAGCGAAAAAGGCCGCGCACATCAAGGATAAGCCGAAACCCGATCTCGGCGTGCCCGAAGCCAAGGCCGCACCGGCTCCGTTGGCGCCGACCCCGGCACCTGCGGCAGAACCTGCGCCGGCACCTGCCGAAGCTGCTCCAGCAGCCTCTGAGCCGGTTGCACCGCCGCCTGAAGCCGCTCCGATTGCTCCGGCCGAGAACGCCGAGCCGGCATCGACCACGGAAACGGTCACTCCGCCGCCCCAATCAAGCCTGCCTCCACCCACCGAGCCTATTTCTGCCATTCCTGTATCAGGCCAGTAATCGTGCTCTGACGCTGCGGGATCAGGTCAGACGACACCGATCCCGCAGCGGCGCTTTTAAATTGATCCGCGTCAACCCAGGCCGTTGTCCTACGGCCTGTATCGAAAAAATCCTGTGATAAATTCCTGACGGCCTGCTACGTTTTATTAAGTAGCTGCTGAGCGGCGTGCCTGCGTCATTTTTCTTTCACATGGGCACTTTATGCTCGGGGCGCTGGTCATTTATTCAGGCGTTTTTTTCAACGAGCTGTGGGGGATTCAAAATGGACGATTATCAAGAAGAGCTGCTCGAGTATCAGGCGTTTGAACTGGACCCGCTGGAACCGGCCGAAGACGCTACCGAGCTGTAAGCGTCAAGCGGATTGGCGATGACTGCGGCGAAACTCGCCGGGTGTCTGGCCGCTCCAGCGTTTGAAGGCCCGCTGAAAGGCTTCGGCTGAGGCAAAGCCCAGCAGGTAGGCGATTTCTCCGAACGCCAGTTCGGTATCGCGGATGTAGGTCATGGCCAGGTCGCGACGCGTGTCATTGAGGATCGCGCGAAATTGCGTGCCTTCCTCGGCGAGTTTGCGGCGCAAGGTCCAGGTCGGCAGCTTCAGGCGTGCCGCCACTTCTTCCAGGTCGGGTTCCCGGCCACCATTGAGCAATGGCCCCAGTAACTGAGTGATGCGTTCACGCAGGCTGCGGGTGCGTGTCAGTTGCTCCAGTTCCCGCTCACACAGTTGCAGCAAGTGTCGCCAAGTGCTCGGGCAGTGATCCGGGTTGCGCTGGGCGAGGCTGGCAAGGCTCAAGCGCAATTGATTGTGCTCGCAGCCAAACTGGATCGGGCAGTCGCCCAGCACTTCATAAGCCGTGCGGTAATCCGGCTCTTCAAACTCGATCTCGATGCGTTCGGCCCGCAACGGGGCAGGGCTGACGCTGGACAATTGCTGCAACCAGCCAGCGATGATCGAATCCACCACGAAGCGGTTGTAGGCGTTGTAAGGGCTGATGGAATAAAACCGCAGCCAGGCACCTTGGGCGTCTTCGTGAAAGCTCGATTGACCGCGATAGTTGGAGCCATACAAGGCTTCGAAGCGAATCAGGCACCGTGCGGCTTCTCGCACCGTTGGCGCCTGAGCGGCCGTGACCCCGGCCAGGCCAACCTGGCTCAGGCGACTGAGCTGACCCATGCGCAAGCCAAGTGCCGGGTTGTCGGTCAGTTGAATAGCGCTGTGGCCCAGGCGCATGTAGCGCGGGATCGAGAGCCGGGCGCCCGCTTCGCTGAGGCGAGCCGCGTCGAGACCGTATTGTTCGAGCAACGGCTGAGGGTCTACACCGTGGCTGCGCACGGCGTCGGCAAGGCTATGAACAAAGCCCACCGACAGATCGCCGAGGCGCATCGGCAACGGTTTCATCGGTTACAACCAGAGGTTCAGCAACCGCGCGCCACGGGCATTGCCGTCGGCGAACTGCTGCCCGTTGCTACTGAGAAAGCTTTGACCGGCGCTGCCCTGATCCCAGAACTGACCGCGCAGGAACACGCTCATGCCGGCGATTGCCTGGCTGCTGGGCGGTTGAGCGGTGAGTGTCAGACGATGCCACGCCTGGCCTTCGCTGAGCTCCCCGGCCTTGAGACTGACCGAGCCAGGCGTCGACAGCCCCTTGTAACCGCGCCACGGTTTGTCCCAGGTGCCGCGCCCGACCACAAACGCCGGGACCGCGACGAACTGCGCACCCTGGTCGTCGAGCTTGCGGTAATTGTCCGGGTACCAGCTGTCGCTGCCGATCAGCACACCCAGGCGTCCGGCCGGGGTGTCGACGACGTTGAGCGTATGCTCGCCATTGGCGGCGATGACTTCATGTTCATCGAAAATCGGATGCATCTGGCGCTGGGGCTGGCCGATCGGCAGGCCATCGCGACCGAACACCACGCTGCTGTTGTACAACGCGCCGCGGCCGATTTTCAGGGTGCCGTCGATGATGCTGGGCTCGGGTAGCACGATGGAGCCCGCCACCAATGTCACGTGGAATTCTTTCGCCAGACCACCAAACAGCGCCTGGTAGTCCTTGGCCATGCCTTTGGCCTTCATGCGCAGGTGCGCGTCGTCCAGACGTTTGTCGCCCTTGGCGCTGATCAGTGCGCGGACGAACTTCAGTGGGTTGCTGACCGCCAGCCAGTTCATGGCCTCCTTGAGCGTGGTGGCCTGGTACAGCTCATCTTTCTCGCCGCTGACCATCAACCAGGTGCCGACATGTTCGGGCAGGACGACGATGGTTTTTTCATTCAGCAGGCCCTGGTCCTGGGCCTTCTGCAAATAGGCCGCCAGCTTGCGGTGCAGGCGCTCGGGGCTTTGATAGTCGGTGGGAAACAGCTCGGGCTGGATGCCCAGCAAATTGCCGCGATCAGCGGGTGTGCCTTGGTCGACCGCGAGGTTGATACGCAGGTCCGACAGGTAATGACCCACCGGACGGTCCGCGGCCCACATGGCGTAGGTCGTAAGGGCGGCAATCAATGCCATGGAGAAGGTCAGGTACAGAAGTTTGCGCATGGGGAAACAGTCAACGGCCGTGTGCAGGGTTCGCGACTAGGGTAGGGCGCATGCCGGCACTTGCCAAGGGGCGCTGCACATTTGGATCAATAAGTTGTCAGTTACGGTCATTGAGTGACAGCGGCGCGACTCTTAGTCTGTCCAACATGACTGACGGGGGCCGAAGAGCTCCTGCACTTTTTCCGTGATCGCTCGATGTGGAGTTACCGATGGCCGCCGCTCATTACCCGCACCTGTTGGCCCCGCTGGACCTGGGTTTTACCACGCTGCGCAATCGTACCCTGATGGGTTCGATGCACACCGGTCTTGAGGAAAAGCCCGGCGGTTTCGAGCGCATGGCGGCGTACTTTGCCGAACGTGCCCGTGGCGGCGTTGGCCTGATGGTCACTGGCGGTATTGGCCCGAACGACGAGGGCGGGGTGTACTCCGGCGCGGCCAAACTGACCACCGAGGAAGAAGCGCTCAAACACCGCATCGTCACCCGCGCGGTGCACGAGGCGGGCGGCAAGATCTGCATGCAGATTCTTCATGCCGGTCGTTATGCCTATAGCCCGAAACAAGTTGCGCCGAGTGCCATTCAGGCGCCGATCAACCCGTTCAAGCCTAAAGAGCTGGACGAGGAAGGCATCGAGAAGCAGATCAGCGATTTCGTCACCTGTTCGACCCTGGCGCAACAGGCCGAGTACGACGGCGTAGAGATCATGGGCTCCGAAGGTTATTTCATTAACCAGTTCCTCGCCGCCCATACCAACCACCGTACTGACCGCTGGGGCGGTAGCTATGAAAACCGCATGCGCCTGCCGGTGGAAATCGTCCGCCGGGTGCGCGAAGCGGTAGGCCCGAATTTCATTATTATCTTCCGCCTGTCGATGCTCGATCTGGTGGAAGGCGGCAGCAGCTGGGAAGAAATCGTAACGCTGGCCAAGGCCATCGAGCAGGCCGGTGCGACCATCATCAACACCGGCATCGGCTGGCACGAAGCGCGGATTCCGACCATCGCCACCAAAGTGCCCCGCGGTGCGTTCAGCAAAGTCACCGCCAAGCTGCGTGGCTCGGTGAGCATTCCGCTGATCACCACCAACCGTATCAACACCCCGGAAGTGGCCGAGCAGATTCTGGCCGAAGGCGATGCCGACATGGTCTCCATGGCGCGGCCGTTCCTCGCCGACCCGGACTTCGTCAACAAGGCTGCGGCCGGTCGTGGCGATGAAATCAACACCTGCATCGGTTGCAACCAGGCCTGTCTGGATCACACCTTCGGCGGCAAGTTGACCAGTTGCCTGGTGAACCCGCGCGCCTGTCATGAAACCGAACTCAACTACCTGCCGGTGCAGCAGATCAAGAAAATCGCCGTCGTCGGTGCCGGTCCTGCCGGCCTGTCGGCTGCCACTGTGGCAGCCGAACGTGGTCATCAGGTGACACTGTTTGATTCGGCCAGCGAAATTGGCGGCCAGTTCAACATCGCCAAACGTGTGCCGGGCAAGGAAGAGTTCTTCGAAAACTTGCGCTACTTCAACCGCAAACTGCAGACCACTAACGTCGAGGTGTGCCTGAACACCCGCGTCGATGTGGCGCAACTGGTCGAAGGCGGTTACGACGAGATCATTCTCGCCACCGGCATCGCCCCAAGAACTCCGGCGATTCCGGGTGTCGAGAACGCCAAGGTGCTGAGCTACCTGGACGTGATCCTTGAGCGCAAACCGGTGGGTAAGCGCGTCGCAGTGATCGGCGCCGGTGGTATCGGATTCGATGTCTCGGAGTTCCTGGTTCACCAGGGCGTGGCCACCAGCCAGAATCGTGAGGCGTTCTGGAAGGAGTGGGGCATCGATACGCATCTGCAAGCGCGCGGCGGTGTCGCCGGCATCAAGGCTGAGCCTCATGCACCGGCGCGTGAAGTGTTCCTGCTGCAGCGCAAGAAATCCAAGGTCGGTGATGGTCTGGGTAAAACCACCGGCTGGATTCACCGCACCGGCCTGAAAAACAAGCAGGTGCAGATGCTCAACAGCGTCGAGTACCTGAAGATCGACGACGAAGGTTTGCACATCCGCATCGGCGAAACCGGCGAGCCGCAAGTGCTGCCGGTGGACAACATCGTGATCTGCGCCGGTCAGGATCCGCTGCGTGAGTTGCAGGATGGCCTGGTGGCGGCCGGGCAGAACGTGCATTTGATTGGCGGCGCGGATGTGGCGGCGGAGCTGGATGCCAAGCGCGCGATCAACCAAGGGTCCCGGTTGGCTGCTGAGTTGTAATAAGCAGGCTCAGCGTGCCAATGGCTTTCGCGAGCAGGCTCGCTCCCACAGTAGATCTTCGGTGCGACATGGATCGAGTGTGGGAGCGAGCCTGCTCGCGAAGGCGTCCTCAGGGCGACTAGAATGCTGGCTCTTCACCCCAGAGCCGGCATCGATGCTTCTACCGCCCAACGAATGGCTACCCCAAGCCCCGCTTCAACCCCTGCACCTCGACTGGCTCACCTCAGCCGGCATCGAAGTCGCGATCCTGCGCCTCGACCAGATCGACCCTCTGATCAGCGGCAACAAGTGGTTCAAACTCATCGAGCACCTGAAAGCTGCTGACCAGATCGGTGCCAAAGGCATCATCAGTCTGGGCGGTGCCCACTCCAATCATCTGCATGCACTGGCGGCGGCGGGTAAGCGTTTTGGTTTTCGCACCGTTGGCCTGCTGCGCGGTCATCCGCAAGAAACGCCAACGGTAAAAGACTTGCAGGCGTTCGGCATGCAGTTGCATTGGCTGGGTTATGGCGGTTATCGAGCGCGGCACGAGCCGGGTTTCTGGCAACCCTGGCAGGCGCAGTATCCCGATCTGCATCCGGTGCCGGAAGGTGGCGGCGGTTTACAGGGAGCCAAGGGATGCCTGCAGTTGAGGACAATGGTCAGCGAGCAACTGAACGGTCTTGGCTGGAGCGACTACGACGGCTGGTGGCTGGCCTGCGGAACGGGCACCACCCTGGCTGGTCTGGTGCTGGCCGAGACGGGTGAACACCCGGTATATGGCGCACTGGCGGTGCCCGACGATCATGGTGTGGCGCAGCAAGTCGCATCAATTATGCAAGAGGCGGGCTTACAGAGTCGCGCTTATGAGTTGTTCGACGCCAGCCGTGGCGGCTTTGCCAAAGTCGATCCGCTGTTGCTCGAATTCATCGATCAGACCGAACAGGCCAGCGGCATTCCCCTCGAACCGCTGTACACCGGCAAAGCCCTGTTGGCGCTCAAGCAGCAAGTCGAAGCGGGAAGATTCGAGAGCGGCACGCGCCTGATCTTTATCCACACCGGCGGTTTACAGGGCCGCCGGGGTTTCCAGTGAACGGCTGGATTCACCCGCGCTTGGGCATCATCCGCAGCAAGGTGTTATCGCCCACGACATAGTGGTGATAAATCCCCGCCAGGGCGTGCAGGCCTATCAGCCAGTAACCCATGGTGCCGCCGAGTTCATGCCAGCCCTCAATCTGCTTGGCCAACGCCTTGTCCTCCGCGACCAGCAACGGCAGGTCGAAGCCGTAGAACATCACTTGGTGGCCCTTGGCGCTGGTGACCAGCCAGCCCAGAATCGGCATGGCGATCATGAAAATGTACAGCGCCCAGTGCATCAGTTTGGCCAACACGGTCTGCCAGTGAGGCGAGGCCGGGAAGATTTGCGGTGCCGGGCCCAGGCTGCGCGCGAACAAGCGCAACCACACCAGTACGAACACTGTCAGACCGAGCATAAAGTGCGATTCGGTGATCAGCGTCCGACCGCCACTGCCTTTTGGAAAGATCCCGCGAAATTCGATACAGGCGTAAACCAGCGCCAGCAGGACCAGCATCAACCAATGCAGCGTGATCGATACGGTGCTGTAGCGAGAGTCGGAATTCTTCCAGGGCATACGGTGTTCCTCACAGGTCAGGTCGAGCCACCGTTCTTGTTCGACGGTGTGCTTTAACTGTAATCCGCTTTGGTGGATTTGCCTGTGGCTATTTGGGCGTTCAATGCTCTGGATCAGGAGGTTGGCCAAAAAAAAAGCGCCAGTTCTGTTAAGGAACTGGCGCTTTTTTATGCGGCGATAGGCGCAATCAGCTGGTTTGCGGCATCTCACCCTTGGCCAGACGCTGGTTGATATCGGCGATCACTTCCGGCAAATCGGTGATGGTGTCGATCATGTAGTGCGGGCGCGAACCTTCGAACATCCCGTGGATGCGCTTGCGTTCGCTGGCCAGTTGGTCGCTGCCGAGGGCGCGGTAACCTTCGTAGTCCAGGCCAAGCGCGTTGCCCGAGCAGATCAATGCCACGGTCCACATGCCGGCACGACGACCTTCGAGAATGCCCGGCACGGTGTCGTCGATCTTCACGCAGGCCGCGACATCATCGATGCCCAGCGCAATCACGTTGGCCAGTGCCTGGGCCGGCCATGGGCGACCGTTAGGCACTTCGTCGGTGGCGACCACGTGGTCGGCGACGTAACCGTTGGTGGCGGCCAGTTCGACAACTTTGTCCATGACCTGTTTCGGGTAGCCGGAGCAGGAACCGATCTTGATCCCTTGCTGGCGCAGGTGGGCGATGGTGTCCAGTGCGCCGGGAATCAGCGCCGAGTGCTCGGCGATTTTCTCGATTTGCAGTGGCATGAAGCGTTTGTAGATGGCGGTGACATCATCGTCGGTCGGCGTACGGCCGAACACTGTGCGATAACGTTCGGCCACTTCCGGCTGATCGCACAGGGTGCGGATGTGGTCCCACTTGCCCATGCCCATCGGGCCGCGGGCTTCTTCGATGGAAACCTGGACGTCGAACTCGGCGAAGGCTTCGACAAAAATTTGAGTTGGCGCGAAAGAGCCGAAGTCGACCACGGTGCCGGCCCAGTCGAGGATGGCGGCTTGCAGTTTGGTTGGGTTTGCGTAGTTCATAGCGATCAGAGTCCTGTAAGAGCTAACAGTATTTGGGCGGCTTTTGTGGGAGCGAGCTTGCTCGCGATGAGGGTCTGACATTCAGCAAATGTGTTGCCTGACAGTCCGCTATCGCGAGCAAGCTCGCTCCCACAAGGGGAAGGTGGTGTTGTTTAGATTTCGAGGACTTCCATCTCGCGCAGCACTTCGGCGATCGCCGCTACCGCCGCGTGCATCTCGTCCTGGTTGACGTGGCCGATGCAGCCGACGCGGAAGGTTTCGACCTGGGTCAATTTGCCGGGGTAGAGGATGAAGCCCTTGGCCTTGACGCGTTCGTAGAATTCCTTGAACTGGTAACGCGGGTCTTTCGGCGCGTGGAAAGTGACAATGATCGGCGCCTGAATCGCGGCGGGTAGAAAACTGCGTAACCCCAATTCGGCCATGTCATCGAGCAGCACCTGGCAGTTGTTGGCATAGCGCTGATGCCGGGCTGGCAAACCACCTTCTTCGTTGTATTGCAGCAGGGCTTCGTGCAACGCCGCGACCACGTGGGTTGGCGGGGTGAAGCGCCATTGGCCGGTCTTGGCCATGTAGGAGTGCTGATCGAAAAGGTCCATCGCCAGCGAGTGCGAGTTACCGGCGGCATTGGCCAGTGCTTCTTTGCGAGCGAAGACAAAGCCCATTCCCGGCACGCCTTCCAGGCATTTGCCCGAGGCGGCGATCAGCGCGTCGAATGGCACCTGTTGCGCGTCGATCGGCAAGGCGCCAAAGGAGCTCATGGCGTCGATGATCAGGCGTTTGCCGTGTTGCGCGATGACGTGGGCGATTTCCGGCAGCGGGTTGAGGATCCCGGTGCTGGTTTCGCAGTGAATCAGCGCGACGTGGGTGATGCTGGCATCGGCGCGCAGCAGACGGTCGACGTCGGCGGCGGTGGTCGGTTCGTCTTCGGCGGTTTCGAAGGTGCTGAAGGAGCGGCCGAGCACTTCGCAGATTTTCGCCAGGCGTTTGCCGTAGGCGCCATTGATCAGTACCAAAACTTTACCGTCACGAGGTACCAGCGTGCCGATCGCCGCTTCGACCGCGAACGTGCCGCTGCCTTGCAGGGGCACGCAGTGGTGGCTATCGCCGCCGTTGATGATCGCCAGCAGTTGTTCGCACAGGCTGGCGGTCAGTTGATTGAAGCGGTCATCCCATGAACCCCAGTCGACCATCATCGCCTGACGGGTGCGGGCCGATGTGGTCAGTGGGCCGGGGGTGAGCAGGATGGGTTCGGCAGTACTCATTCTCGTGTCCTCGCAATCGATGGGATGAAGCTACGGGGCTTAAATTGCAATTTGCCGAGCTATCAATCAAATTGTTTGTTGTTATGCCAGCCATCAGTGAGAGTTATTCATGAACCTGTTCCAGCTCCGCGCATTCGATGCGGTGGCCCGTGAGGGCAGCTTCACCCGGGCTGCCGCGCGCCTGTTCATCAGCCAACCGGCGGTCACCGGGCACATTAAGGCGCTGGAGGAGCATTACCAGATCACATTGTTGCGGCGCACCGCGCGACGGGTGGAGCTGACGGAGGAGGGCACCAAACTGGCCGCGATCACCCGGGCAATGTTCGGTCTGGCCGAAGAAGCGCAGGTGATGCTGGAAGCGAACCGGCAGTTGCTGACCGGGCGTCTGGAGGTTGCGGCGGATGGGCCGCACATGGTCATGCCGATGCTCGCCAGTTTGCGGGCGCGGTATCCCGGCATTACCGTGAACCTGCGGCTGGGCAATGCTCAGGAAACCCTGGCGGCGTTATTGTCGGAGCATGCCGACGTGGCGGTGCTGACCGAAGTCGAACCGCGCAAGGGGCTGCATTTGCAAGACTTAAGCGAATCACGGATTTGTGCGCTGGTGCCCCACGGTCATCCGTGGGCGCAGATGTCCAAGGGGGTGCCGCTCAAGGCGCTGGATCAGGTGATCATGGTGTTGCGCGAGCCCAGTTCGATCACCCGGCGCACCTTCGACGAGGCGTGCGCGACGGCATTGGTCAGTCCACGGGTGTTGCTGGAGCTGGACAGTCGCGAGGCAGTGACCGAAGCCGTCGCCGCAGAGTTGGGGGTTGGCGTGGTGTCGTCGGTGGAGGTTAGCCACGACCCGAGGGTGGTGGCGGTGCCGATTCTTGGCGAAGGGTTGGTCAATCGGCACATGATCGGGTGCATGGAACGGCGGCGGGATTTGCGCTTGATTCAGGCGTTTTTCGATTTGGCGCCAGTTAGATAAACCGCAGCGCCTGCATCGCGAGCAAGCTCGCTCCCACATTGGATCTCCAGTGTTCACAAAATCCCTGTGGGAGCGAGCTTGCTCGCGATGGGGCCGGGTCTGCTTATGCCAGACTCTCGCGAACCATCTCCAGAAACGTCGCCACCACCCGCCGCGAACTCTGCTCGCGCAAGCACACCAGTGTCTCGGTCAATCGTCGTTTGCAGTCGGTAATCGGCAACGCGCAAACCCTCGAATCTGCACCGAACTCAGCGGCCGACACCACACCTACACCAATCCCCACCACCACCGCCTCACGCGCCGCTTCCCGGCCTTCAACCTGAATCGCCGGGCGAATGCGAAAGCCTGCCTGAGCCATTTCTTCTTCCAGCGTTTGCCGCGTCACCGAGCCGATTTCCCGCAGCACCAACGGCGTGTCATCGAGGTCCGCGAGGCAAATCGATTCACGATCGGCCCACGGATGATTGCGCGAAACGAACGCCACCATCGGGTCGTTACGCAGCGGCAACGAGATCAGACGTTCGTCACTCACCTCCCGACCCAGCAACGCCAGGTCGGCCTGATAGTTGAACAGCCGAAACAGCGATTCATCGGTGTTGCCGGTTTCGATCTTCACGCTGATGCCGGGGTAGCGCTCGCAAAATCGAGCAATCTGCGGCAACACGTGCACTGGCGCATCCACCGCGAGAATCAGGCTGCCGGTCTGCAAGGCCCTGGAGTCATGCAAGAGCTCCTGCGCCTCGGCCTCGATGACGAACAGCCGCTGAGTAATGCTCAGCAACCGCTCGCCCAGATCGGTCAGGCGTACCGAGCGTTTATTGCGGTGGAACAGCAGCACACCGAAACGCTCTTCTAGCTTGCGCACTTGGTCGGAAATCGCCGGTTGCGTGAGAAATAGCCGCTCGGCGGCTTTGGTGAAGCTTCCATGGACGGCCACGGCGTGGAAGGCTTTGAGCTGGGCGTGGGAAACCGACATCGAAACCTCTAGTAACAAGCTGAGCTTATATTGGAAATACGATAAATCGATTTCACTTATTAATCAGTAATTGTTTTTATCGACCTCAGCCCCGGTGACTGGTCAGTCGAACAGCGTTGGCGGCCATGAGCCTGTACGTGCAACAGCAGGACTCATCTGACCGATATCGCCTCAGGGAAGCTGCGATATCGAAGTGCTCAACAATAAAAAAACAGGCGTTATTTCTCAATTTCTGCCGGCACACTCACACCCTGAGGTCAGAACCACAATGAACAAGCACATCGGCACTATCAAGCGTTGGCGCGTGCAGATCTTCGCGATCACCTGGCTCGCTTACGCTGCTTTCTACTTCACCCGCAAAGCTTTTTCCGTGGCAAAACTGGGGATCGCCGAAGACCCCACCTTCATGCTCGACAAAATGGCCATGGCCAACCTCGACGCCATCTACCTGACGGCTTACGCCATCGGGCAATTCACCTGGGGCATCCTGGCCGATCGCTTTGGCCCAAGGGTCGTAGTGTTTGGCGGGTTGCTGATTTCAGCGGCAGCAGCTTTGGTGATGGGCAGTTTTGCGACGTTACCAATCTTCGCCACCTGCATGTTGATTCAAGGGTTTGCTCAGTCCACCGGCTGGTCCGGGCTGTGCAAGAACCTCGGTAGCTTCTTTCCCTCTGAACAGCGCGGGCGGGTGCTGGGGTTGTGGAGTTCCTGCTACGCCTTTGGCGGGTTGGTGGCTTCGCCGTTTGCAGGCTGGTGGGCGTATACGCTGATCGGCACCTGGCATGCGGCGTTCTTTTCCAGTGCGGCGGTGGTTGGGCTGGTCGCCGTGCTGTTTTTTATTTTTCAGCGCAACAAACCCGAAGACGTTGGCTTGCCGGCGGTGGAGCCGGAGCCGCAACTGACGGCGCAAGAGGCCGACGCGCAAAGCAAGATCAGCATGCTGGAACCGTTAAAAGAAATTCTGCGCAACCGCACCGTGCTGGTTCTGGGCCTCGCGTATTTTCTGCTGAAACCGGCGCGCTACGCGATTCTGCTCTGGGGGCCGGTGATCGTCTTCGAGCAGATGCCCTCGGTGGGCAAGGTCGGCGCGGCAATCATTCCGACCGCGTTTGAACTGGCCGGGTTACTCGGGCCGATTCTGCTGGGGCTCGCTTCGGACAAACTGTTCGGCGCCCGACGCATGCCGGCGTGTGTGCTCAGCCTGTTGGCGCTGACCGTGACCTTGACCTTGTTCATGGGCGCCCTGCATACCGGCAGCGTGATGCTGGTGGTGGCGCTGCTGTTCGTCATGGGCCTGACCCTGTACGGACCGGACTCGATGATCAGCGGCGCGGCCGCGATCGATTTCGGCACCGCCAAGGCGGGTGCCACAGCGGCCGGTTTCGTCAACGGTTGCGGCTCCGTCGGGGCGATTCTCGGCGGATTGCTGCCAGGCTACTTCGACTCGGTCACCGTGTTCATCGTCTTCGCTGGCTGCGCATTGTTTTCGGCCCTGGTGCTGATCCCGCACTGGAACAGCCGCCCGGCTGGCCTGCGTGCCGAAAGCGTTTTCGGACCTAATCAACCGATCACCGTAAAACCTCTGCGTACTTAAGGATTGACCCATGAGACCTTTCTGGCTGGAACAGGCGCTGGCGGCCGAGTCCTGCGCGCCATGCGAACCCTTGGCGGGCGACACCCGCGCCGACGTCTGCATCGTCGGCGGCGGCTACACCGGGCTGTGGACCGCGATCATGCTCAAGGAACAGAACCCCGAACTGGATGTGCTGCTGATCGAGGCCGACATCTGCGGTGCCGGCGCCAGTGGTCGAAACGGTGGTTGTGCACTGTCGTGGTCGGCCAAGTACTTCACCCTTGAACGGCTGTTCGGCGTCGAAGAAGCCGTGCGACTGGTCAAGGAATCGGAGCACAGCATCCATGCCATCGGCACCTTTTGCGAGCAGTACGCGGTGGATGCCGATTACCGCCTCGACGGCACGCTCTACACCGCCACCAACCGCGCCCAATGCGGCTCGACCGACGCCGTGATCGCGGCGTTGGAACGCAATGGCATCAACTCTTTCACCCAACGGCCGGTGGCCGATGTGCAACGCATGGCCGGTTCCAGCAAACATCTGGAAGGCTGGTTTTCCCCGGCGGCGGCCAGCGTGCAACCGGGCAAACTGGTGCGCGGCTTGCGCCGGGTCGCCTTGCAACTCGGGGTGAGGATTCACGAGCACACCGCCATGACCGGGTTGCAGGAGGGCAAGCCTGCGGGGATACAAACCCCGAACGGCACCGTTCGCGCGGATCGCGTGGTGCTGGCGATGAACGCGTGGATGGCCCGGGCGTTTCCACAGTTCGAGCGCAGTGTGGCGATTGTTTCCAGCGACATGCTGATCACCGAACCGCGACCTGATCTGCTCCAGGAGAT
This sequence comes from Pseudomonas sp. LBUM1666, assembly GCF_059695775.1. Lineage (NCBI taxonomy): Bacteria > Pseudomonadati > Pseudomonadota > Gammaproteobacteria > Pseudomonadales > Pseudomonadaceae > Pseudomonas > Pseudomonas sp. LBUM1666. The sequence goes on from NZ_CP166789.1 coordinate 2,099,921, forward strand.
CGGTTTGACCAGCGGCGTCACCGTGCTCGATTCGCGGATTTTTGTGCACTACTACCACAACACCCCGGACGGCCGAATTATGCTCGGCAAGGGCGGCAATACCTTTGCTTACGGCGGGCGAATGTTGCCGGTGTTCGATCAACCATCGCCCTATGCCGGTTTATTGCAGCACAGCCTGAGCGAGTTCTTTCCGGCGTTTGCCCAGGTCAAGGTCGAGGCGACCTGGAACGGTCCCTCTGATCGCTCCGTCACCGGTTTGCCGTTCTTCGGCCTGATGAGTGCCAGCGGCAACGTGTTTTACGGCTTCGGATACTCCGGCAGCGGGGTCGGCCCGTGTCACATGGGCGGGCAGATTCTCGCCTCGATGGTCCAGGGACTGGACAACGCCTGGACCCGTTCACCTCTGGTCAACGGCCCGTTGGGCTTGTTTCCGCCGGAACCGATTCGTTACCTCGGCTCATTGATGGTGCGCAACGCCATCCGCCGCAAGGAACGCGCCGAGGATCACGGGCGCCGGCCACGGCATCTGGATGTGCGTCTGGCGAAGTTCGCGGCGGCGGCAGGCAAGGCCGACAAGGGCTGAGTGTCAGGGCGTGAGGTCCGAGCGATTGACCAGCCAGTCGAGCAGCAAGTGGCTATCGCGACGTGGCTTGGGAACGGGCCGAGTGCGGGGGGGATGGCCCATACCGACACACAGCACCGGCCGGTCCGGGTCGCTGTCGAGAAAACTGATCAGGACGTCGCTGCCGGCCTTTGGCAGGCTGGACGGGTCAATCCGACCGTCCGGCGTTGCAAGGGCGACCGGTAACCAGAGACCGGCAGATTCAAGCGGATTCGCTTGCGCTGTTGGCCACAGCCTGACCTGTATTCGACCTCGATCATCCAGCGCCGCCGGTTGCCCGACAGGGCCCAGCACCCGGGCGGGCTGATAACCCGGGATGCTCGGCCTGGTCTGTTTAAGCGCCGGCCTGAAGACCGTTGACCAGGGAATGGCGGTGAACTGATTGCGGTAATGGCGGACAGTAACGGGTTTGTCGGTGGCAAGAATCGAAGGTTGTTGCCCCTGATGCCGGGTTTCGGTGAGCAGCCACTGATCGTTGAAATTCGACAGTGGATGTTCTGACACTTGCACAATCCGTGCGCTGCGCAGTGCGCTCTGGGTGCTTCGACCGTGGATCTGCAGGTGCTGGCAACGCAGACGTTCCAGATGTCGACGGCTAGTTTGATCGCGATGGATGTGCTCGGGAGCGGGGCGGACCATCACCGGCAATGGTTTGCTGAAAGCATGGTTGGCCGCTCCCTCGTCGGGTTTTTGCGAGCCACGGTTCCTGGCCTCCAGTCGTGAGGGAAAGGGCGGCGAGTCATGGCGCTGGAACAACTCACTGATCACCGGCACATCACTGTCTTCGGGCGCGTTGCCCTGGAAAGGCGTAAGGACTGGTTCCTGGGGAAAACTCAGGCTGTCATCCGCCAGGACCAGCACATGCCCGTCGCGCTGATGTTCGAAGTGATAGTGAATGCCTTCTTCTTCACACAGCCGTTGCAGCAATGCCAGATCGCTCTCCTCGTACTGAATGCAAAAAGGTCGGAGCGGATAGTGCCCGTTCGACAATTCGAAGCGATAGCTCCCCTCGGGCACATCATGTTCCTCCAGCAGTTGGCGCAGGATCATCGGTACGCTGAGGTGATGAAAGACGCGGCGTGAACGCTGCCGGTCGAGCCATTGAAGGTAGGGCACCAGCACCAGTTTGTAGCCGATCCGGTGGGGGCCGCGATGCTCGCGACTGGCACTGTGAAGGACGCCGTGAATACCCTGGCCCTCCATCAGGCTGAGGAACACCGGCTGTTGCAGCAATCGGTCGAGGTTCATGGCCGGTGCGAGGCCGATCACTTCGATGTTGAATCGATAGGGTTGGTTGAGGGTTTCTCGGCCATTGAACTGCAACACCTGCAAACTCAAATCACCGTCGAGGAGTGTCAGGGTGAAGGGACTTTCCTTGTCGTTGTGCATCGAACGCGCTTCTGCCATGGAATTCGGGCGCAGAGGGTACGAAACCACAGCCCTTTATGGTCACCGCAAATCGAAGTTTCAGAATCGCCCTACAACTGCCGGTGAAGATGTCGATTCGTCATGCGGGTGAACAGGGTGGATTTTTTGGTCGATTGCCAACTTTAGGGCGTATAAACTTGCGCCATGCGTCGGCCAATAGATGTCTCGGCGCCACAGATCAAGAGAGTGAGTAATGGGCGCACAGTGGAAGGTTAAACACAAAGAAGCGGCATCTAACGCCAAGGGCAAGATCTTCGGCAAACTGGTAAAAGAAATCACCATCGCTGCCCGTAACGGTGCCGATACTGCCACCAACGCGCACCTGCGTCTGGTGGTTGAACAGGCCAAGAAAGCCTCGATGCCCAAGGAAACCCTGGATCGCGCGATCAAGAAAGGCGCGGGCCTGTTGGGCGAAACCGTGCAATACCATCGCGTGACCTATGAAGGCTTCGCACCGCACCAGGTGCCGCTGATCGTTGAATGCGTGACCGACAACATCAACCGCACCGTCGCTGAAATCCGCGTCGCGTTCCGCAAGGGCCAATTGGGCGCTTCCGGTTCGGTAGCGTGGGACTTCAACCATGTCGGCATGATCGAGGCGTCTCCGGACAGCCCTGACGCCGATCCGGAAATGGCCGCCATCGAAGCCGGCGCCCAGGATTTCGAGCCGGGCGAAGAAGAGGGCACGACCCTGTTCCTGACCGAGCCTGCGGACCTGGACGCTGTGCAGAAAGCCCTGCCCGAGCAAGGTTTCACCGTGTTGTCGGCCAAGTTGGGCTATCAGCCGAAAAACCCCGTCAGCGGTCTAAGCGATGAGCAGATGGCTGAAGTCGAAGCCTTCCTCGAAGGCCTCGATAACCACGATGACGTGCAGGACATGTTTGTCGGGTTGGCGGGTTAAACCGCTTCGAGCGTGTGATGACGTGTGGCGAGGTTCCTCGCCACAGGTTTGTGTTGGCTTCCAGTGGTTGAGGCCAATACCGTCAGCGCCTGAACAAGCTCGCTGAACCCTGGTCGCGCCAGCACCTGCGACTGATAGCAGCGCTGCTGCAATTGCTCCAGCTGCACACGACCTTCATCGCTCAACTCCGAGTCGATCCGCTCCAACAACTCCCCCAGCAAAACACCAAACGCCCGTACCTCGATCCGTTGCAGCGCACGGCTTTCAAGGCTGTCCGAGATGGCATGGAACGACGCGGCGCCAAAATCCCCCAGCAGGCAATCACCGTGCTCGTTCCACAAAATGTTGTGGCCGTAGAGGTCGCCGTGGGTGATGCCATGCCGGTGCAAATGCTCGGCTGCCGAGGCGATGCCACAGGCGATGCGCAATGCCACGTCAGCGCTGAACCGGGTGTGGTTGTCGTAAACGTCGCGGGTGCAGGACGCCAGGCTCGGCAGCCCGGACAAATTGCGATAGCTCGGATCGATCAATTGCATCACCAGCCCGGCCTGGGCTTCTGGATGCCCGACGATGCGCCCTTCAACCCGGATCAGGTTGGGGTGACTACCGGCGGTGATGCAGGCGTTCATTTCGTGCAACGGCGAGCCATCGCTGGTCATCTCGCCTTTGTAGAGTTTGACGGCGACCTGTGTGGCCGGTTGGCCCGGTCGATCCCAATTAGCCCGATGAATCACCCCCGACGCGCCTTCGCCCAGTTGCTGGTCCAGACGCAGTTCGGACCAGGGAGTGCGGGGCGTGGCTTCGAGAGCGGCCGCATCGGCTTCGGTCTCCAGCGGGTTACCGGCGTACGCCAGCCAGGTCAGGCTCGGCAGGGTCAGCAGCCACTCGGGCAACTCGGTCAACCGGTTGGCGGCGATGCGGATCAGTTCGAGTCGATGGCAATGACGCAAGCTCTCCGGCAAACGTTGCAAGCGGTTGCCGGCAAGCATGAGTTTTTGCAGGTGCGGGCATTCACCCAGCTCGGCGGGCAGTTCAGTGATGCAGTTATCGGTCAGGATCAGCCAGCGCAGCAACGGTGGCAGAGCCGCGCCTGGTACGCGTTCAATGCGGTTGGCCTTGAAGCCGACCATCGTCAGTGCGGCGCATTGGCCCAGGCAGTCGGGCAGTTCGGTGAACAGATTGTCCGAGCAGAACAACACGCGCAAACGGGTCAGGCGGTGCAAGTCGTCCGGCAGGCTGCTCAAGGCATTGCCGCTGAGGTCGAGGACTTCCAGCGAGTCCGCCAGGTCGAAGATTTCTCGCGGAAACTCCGTCAGGCCGCCAGTGAGGTCCAGGCGGGTAACGCCCGACAGTTGGCCGGCGCGCAGTTGAGCAAGGGTATCCATGAATAGATTCACTATTGATCAAAGGGAAGGCGTGGGGCCTGGAAATGGGCGACATGATACCGGCAAAGGTGTGGTGTCTGTCACACCGCTATCGCGAGCAAGCTCGCTCCCACATTAGATCGCATCCGTCCAGACAACTCGGTCAACTGTGGGAGCGAGCTTGCTCCGGGCGGCGTTCCGACGATAGCGGCCTGAGCTGCACCACAAAACCTACGGATCCCTGACTTCCACCAACTGCCCCAACCGGCTGCGCGTGCGCGCCAGATCGATGGCATCGCCGCCCAGGCTTTCGCGCAAAGACTGCTGCCCGAGCAGAATCAGGTGCTTGTCCTGGTCGTACAGGACGTCGACCAGGTTGATGAAGCGCTGTTGGGCGGCGATGGAACACTCGGCGAGGTTGGGCAGTTCATCGATGAACCAATGATCGAAACGTCGGCACAGCTCCAGGTAATCCATGACCGCTGTGGGGTGGTCGCACAGATCGCCAAAGGTGAAACCGATGGTTCGTCCTTCGTAGTGTCGGGCTTGAAGGCTCCGTGTTCCGACGGGCAGTTGAATGGCCGGCGCGGCGCGTTCGGGCAGGTTCAACGACTGACGCTGCGCCAACGTGGCTGGCCAGACGTACTGGCCTTGGGTAAATAGCTGCTGGGCGTGGGTTCTCGCCTGACTGCGGTAGTCGTGGGGGCCGCCGACCTCCATGACCTGCATGTGCGCGTTGATCAGGTCGATCACCGGTTTGAAGCGCGCGTGGTACAGCGGGTTGGGCAGCAGGCCTTCCGGTGGGTAGTTGGAGGTGACCAGCAGCAGGATGCCTCGGCGGAACAATGCCTTGAACAGCCGGGTGATGAGCATCGCATCGCCGATGTCATGGACGTGAAACTCGTCGAAACACAGCACCCGGCAATCGCGCAGCTGTTCATCCAGGGTGGTTTCCAGCGCATCGGGCTGATCGCGATGACTGAACATTCCTTGGTGTAGTTGCGCAAAAAACTCATGAAAATGCAGGCGCTGTTTTTCCGCGATGGGAAGGGCCTGGAAAAACCCGTCGAGCAGCCAGCTCTTGCCGCGACCCACGGCGCCGTGCAGGTAAAGACCGGGAAGCGTTTTTGTCGAGGTGCCCGACAGCGCTGCGACGTGTTGCGCCATGCAGTCGATGACGCGCAGTTGGCTATGGTTGAGGGTGTAACCCTGGGTGTGGGCCTTGCGGTGGAAGTAGTCGTGGATGACTCGACCGGTCGCGGTGTGAACCGGCGGATGCCGCCGATGACTTGCCGAACAAGCGGCGTAGCGCAGGCCAGCGTGGTGTGAGTCGCGAACGGTTGGGCGGTCGAACGGCCACTGTGAGGTTACCCCGTAATCGTCAGGCAGCTCCCCGAGCTGCCGCGCCGTAGTCTAACCAAAGGGGGGATTTTCATTCCAGTTGTGTCGATGAAGCTCCTGTGGCGAGGGGGCTTGCCCCCGTTGGACTGCGGAGCAGTCGCACAACCATTCACCCCGGTATTTCTGATAAACCGAGGTGTATCGTTTTGGGGCCGCTTCGCAGCCCAACGGGGCGATGCGGCGTTCCGACAAGCCCCCTCGCCACAGGTGTTGTGGTGTTCGCCAGATCTTGTTGGGTCAGTTATCTAGCGCTCGATACTGCGATTCCACCGCGCATTCCACGCCGGGCGCTGTTCGTTGACCTGATCCCAATCGATCGCAATGGCAGTGGTCAGGTACTGCTTCATCGCCTCGACCTGTCCGCGAGTCTTGTCGGTGGTTGGGGTATTCGGGTTGGACGGGATCTGGTCGCCGTCTTCAAGCGCGGCGGCCTGCGCTTCAGGCGTCAGCAAGAACGCGGCGAGTTTCTGCGCCAGTTCCGGTTGTGTGTTGTTGGCGATGGCACATTCGGCCACGTTGAGCACCACGGCGCCTTCCTTCGGTTGCGCATACTCCACCGGCATGCCCTTGAGTTTCAGGGCGGTGACCTGGGTCGGCGTGAGCGGGAACAGCGCGGCTTCGTCGGTCTGAAGCATTTCGGAAATTTTCGCCGAGCTCGGAATGTACTCCAGCACGTTGCGCCCGACGGTATTCGGCCAAGCCTTGAAACCTGGCTCGACGTCGGTTTCGCTGCCGCCCTGGATCCGGTTGAACATCAGGAATCCGTGCAGGCCAAAGGTCGAGGAGGCCATCGACTGGAACACCAGTTTGTCCTTGAAACGCGGGTCGGCCATGTCCATCCACGAGGTCGGCGCGGTCCAGCCTTTCTCCTTGAACAGACGCGTGTTGTACGCCAGCCCGGTCACGCCAAGGCTGACCGCTACGGCTTGATCCTTGATGCGGCCCTTGGCAGGAATCTGCGCCAGCGGTGCGCTGTCTTCGAGTTTGTCGCACAGCCCCATGGCGATGGCGCGGTACATGATGCCGTCGTCGAGGAACATCACGTGCATCTGCGGGTTGCCTTTGCTGGCCTGGACCTTGGCCAGAATATCGGCGGAGGTGCCGGGCACAATCACCACTTTGACGTTGTTGGCCTTCTCGAAAACCGGCAGCACCTTGTCGGCGTAGAGCCGCTCCATGGTCCCGCCGTTCATGCCCAGGTAAAGCGTCGGTTCGGCTTGGGCCTGGGTGACCGTGAGCAGGGTGGTCAGACAGGAGAAACCGAGCAGTGCACTGCGTTTGACGTTATTCATTGGCGCGACCTTCCTCTATCAAGCAACGGAGATGGAGTGAAACCGGGTGATGGAAAACGCATCCAGTGGCGTCTTTGAGGCGCCGCTGCAGATGATTTCGGTGAGCGCCTGGCCCACCGCGGGGCCGATCTGAAAGCCCGCGCCAGCAAAGCCGAACGCGTGCAGTAGACCGGGTTGAGTGCCACTGTGGCCGATCACCGGTTGGCGATCGGGCAGGTAACCTTCGGTGCCGCTCCAGGTGCGAATCGCCTGGGCGCCTTCAAGAAACGGATAAAGCTCGACCGCCTGACGCAGAATCTCGATCACGGCGTGTTGACCGGGCCGGGCACGGGCGCCGTCGAGGGCAAAACCCTGGCCGCCACCCAACACGCAATTGCCGCGAGCGACCTGGCGGGCATAGATACCGCCACCCTCGACCCCGGTGCTGGCATTCATCACCAGCGGCAACGGCTCGGTGACCAGCATCGCCGGGTGCCCGGCGTACATCGGCACCGCCTCACCGAATTGTTCTGCCAGAGTGCCGGCCCAGGCCCCGGCGCAATTCAGCAGCCAGGGCGCCTGCAGCTCCAGACCGGTTTGCGTGCTGACGCGAAAGCGCTGACCGTCGTGTTCCACCCCCGTCACCGCGCATTGTTCATGAACCTGCGCACCGTGCCGACGCGCCGCCCGGGCAAACGCCGGGGAGACCAGTCGCGGGTTGGCGTGACCGTCATCGGGGCAAAACGAGGCACCGACCGCCACCTCGCCGACCCACGGAAAACGTGCGCGTAATTCACTGCGCTCGAGTACCTGCAAATCGAGGCCAAAGCCCCGACTGCTGGCGGCATAGTCTTGCAAGGCGTGCAGATCGTTGAGGCTGCGGGCCAGTTTCAGATGGCCGCTACGCTGATACTCACCGTCGATGCCAATCAGCTGCGGCAGTTGTCCCCAGATGTCGTGTGCCCGTTGCGACAGCGGCAGTTGCGAGAGTGGTCGCCCCTGACGCCGTACGCCGCCGTAGTTCACGCCGCTGGAATGCGAGCCACAGAAGTCACGCTCCAGTAGCGCCACGCGACGCCCGGCCTTGCTCAGAAACAGCGCGGCGGAGGCACCGACAATACCGCCGCCAATGATGACGGCATCGACTTCGATCATGACTCGACCTCCAGACCAAACGGCAGGGGTTTTATCGGCGCCTGAGCCCGAAGCCTGCCGATGTCGGACACGCAGCGCTGACTTTCGCAGGCAATGATTTCCGCGGCGGCGGCGCCACACATCCGTCCCTGACAGCGACCCATGCCGACCCGGCAATGGGCCTTGACCCGATTGATTTCCCAATGGCCTTCGCGTACGACCTGACGGATGTCGCCGGCGCGCACTTCTTCGCAGCGGCAGATCATCACGTCATTCGGGGCATCGGCGGCCCAATGCTCGGGAAAGATGAAGGCCCGTTCCAGACCTTGGCGGAAGGTATCGATCCGTCCCAGCGCCTGCTCCAATTGCGCCCCACGTTGCGGTGGGATCAGGTAACCGACGTCTTCAAGCAACGCCAGGGCCGCGCGTTCGCCGGCCATTTCGGCCGCATCGGCGCCCATGATGCCGGCACCGTCACCGGCCAGGTAAACCTCGGCGACACTGCTGCGACCGGCGCTGTCACGCTGCGGTAGCCAGGCGCGGTTGAGCGGGTTCCAGGCGAATTCACAGCCGAGCAGATCGGCGAGTTGGGTTTCACTGCGCAGGCCATGGGCGAAGGCGACGGCGTCGCAATCCAGACACTGATTGCCCTTGGCGTTGCGCCAGGTCAGCGATTGCACACGCTGTTCGCCGTTGATGCCTGTGAGGCTGGCACCCTGATGCACCGGGATGCCGTGGGCGGTCAGCCAACTGCGATAATAGATGCCTTTGGCCAGGGTGGCCGGTTGCGAGAGCAGGCCGGGCAGGGCCCGGGCCTGAGCGCTGAAGGGCGAACTGTCGAGCACCGCGACCACCTTGGCGCCGGCCTTGGCGTATTGATACGCCACCAGGTACAGCAACGGCCCGCTGCCGGCGAACACCACGCGTTCACCGATGGCGCAGCCTTGAAACTTGAGGGCAATCTGCGCTGCGCCGAGGCTGTAAACCCCCGGCAGGGTCCAGCCCGGCACCGGCAGAATCCGGTCGGTGGCGCCCGTGGCGACGATCACGCGGGAGAACGCCAGCTGCGCGGCGCGGCCCTCATGCACGGTGTCGAGCGCGCCATCCTCGGCGTTCCATACCAACGTCTCGGGACGGTAATCGAGTTGCTCGCGCAGCTCATCAATCGTCTGATGCAACGCGCTGGCCTTGCCGGCTTCGAAGCCATACAGCTTGACTGGCGAGCGCTTGAAGTTTGCCGGTTGGCGACGATAAATCTGCCCGCCACCGCGTGCTGCTTCGTCCAGTAGCACCGGGCGAACACCGTGGGCGACCAGGGTTTGTGCGGCACGAATGCCGGCCGGACCGGCACCGATGATGACCACCGAATTCATACCCACCTCATGTGTGACCGCCGCCGAACCCCTGTGGGAGCGAGCTTGCTCGCGATGACGGCGGAACATTCAACAGATGTGGTGGCAGACAGACCGCTATCGCGAGCAAGCTCGCTCCCACAGTTGATGGGGGTTGCGCCCGGGTTTCGTGAACGCCGCCGAACCCCTGTGGGAGCGAGCCTGCTCGCGAAGAGGGCGGCACATTCAACATTGCTGCTGGCTGACAGACCGCTATCGCGAGCAGGCTCGCTCCCACAGGGGATACGGTTACTGCTGGTAGGAAAGGTGTTCATAGGGACCGCCCCGGTTCGCGGTTGATCTGCTGCCCGGCTTCGAGCAGCGTCGAGCAGGCGCGCACGCGTCGACCATCGCCCAGTCGAACCCAGCAGTCCTGACACGCACCCATCATGCAAAAACCGGCGCGGGGTTCGGCGCTGAAGTCGCTGCCGCGCAAGTGCTCGCTGCAGGTCAGCACTGCCGTCAGCAAGGTGTCGCCGAGCAGGCCGGTGGCAGGTGTGCCGTCGAGGGTAAAGTCCAGGGCCGGGCGGTCGCCTTCGGCCAGTCGTTTCAGCAGAGCCATGGCGCCCTCATTGTTTGCCCACCAGAACCCGATCCAGGCCGTAAACCCGGTCGAGCAAAATCATCGTCAGCGCCGTCAGCCCAATCACCAGTGCCGACACCGCCGCCATCATCGGATCGATGGATTCGGTGGCGTACACGTACATCCGCACCGGCAGGGTTTGCGTGGCCGGCGAGGTGACGAAAATCGACAGCGTGACCTCATCAAAACTGTTGATGAACGCCAGCAGCCAGCCACCGGCCACCCCCGGCAGAATCATAGGCAAGGTAATTTCCCTGAACAGCGTGAAGCGCCCGGCACCGAGCGATTGCGCGGCGTGTTCGGCGCTGCGATCCAGGCCGATGGCCGACGCCAATACCAGTCGCAGCACGTACGGTGTGATCACCAGCACATGAGCGAAGATCAGCCAGGCGAAGCTGCCGTTGACGCCCATCAGCGCAAACAAACGCAGCAACGCCACACCCAGCACCAGGTGCGGAATGATGATCGGCGACAGGAACAGACCGTTGAGAAAGTCGCGTCCGGGGAACTCGAAGCGGGTGATCGCCAGCGCCGCAGGCACCGCGATCAGCGTCGCCAGACTGGCAGCGCAAAAGGCCAGGATCAGGCTGTTGTAAAACGCATCGACAAAGTCTGCACGCTCAAACACTGCGCGAAACCAGCGCAGGGAAAATTCCGTAGTGGGCAGGCTCAAGGTGTTTTCCGGGGTGAAGGCCACCAGGCAAACCACCACCAGCGGCGCCAGCATGAACAGCACCACCAGGGTATGGAACAGCAGGGCGAAAGGACCGTTCTTGGACATGACGAGTTATCCCAATGACTTCTTGTAGCGGCCTTCGATCATCCGGTTCCACGACAGCATGATCAGCAGGTTGAGCAACAGCAGGGCCACGGCGATGGCTGCACCCATCGGCCAGTTGAGTTCCGACAGGTACTGGTCGTAGATCAGCGTGGCGACCATTTTTATCCGGCGTCCGCCGAGCAGGCCGGGAATCGCGAAGGAGCTGGCGGCGAGACCGAACACAATCAACGTGCCGGAGAGCACGCCGGGCATGATCTGCGGCAGCACCACTTGGCGCATCACGGTGAAGTGGCTGGCGCCGAGGGACATCGCGGCCTGCTCGGCGGCCGGGTCGAGTTTTTGCAACGAGGTCCAGACCGGAATGATCATGAACGGCAGCATCACATGGACCAGCGCAATCACCACCGCGAACGGCGTGTACAGCAGCTTCATCGGCGAGCCGCCGAAGGCTTGCAGGGTCTGGTTGACCAGGCCGTCGGCGCCCAGCAACAGGCTCCAGCCGAAGGCGCGCACCACCACCGAAATCAGCAACGGGGTGAGGATCAGAATCAGGAAAATCGAGCGCCATGGCGCGCCCATGCGGCTGAGGATGTAGGCCTCGGGCACGCCGATCACCACGCAGAGCAGGGTGGTCAGGGCGCTGATCCACATCGTGCGCAGAAAGATTTCGTAGAAGTACGGGTCACCCAGCAGGCTGCTGTAGTGGTCGAGGGTGTAGGCGTCGCCGTTGATCCCCGAGCTGTAGTCGAAGACGTTGAACGACAGCACCAGAGTCAGCAACAACGGGATGATCAGCAGGCCGAGGTACAACGCCAGGGCCGGTGCCGACAGCCAATACCCCTGGCGTCCCTGGCGAATGGCAGCAAGCGTACTCATGCCGGCACCTCATCCACGGTCAGTACCCGTAGCAAGGTCGCGTCCCAATCGAGGCCGACCGCCGTGCCTTCGATCAGCGGTGCCGAACCGTCGTTGCGGCGCACCACGCTGAGTTCGCCCAGGGGCGTCGATACGCCGTACAACCATTGGCTTCCGAGAAAGAAGCGACTGACGATGTTGCCTTGCAGGCGGCCCTGACCTTTGTCCCGCAGGTCGATTTTTTCCGGACGCAGGCTCAAAGTCAGTTCGCCGTCACCACGGCTGCACACCTGAACGACACCGGCGCTATCCCGCTCGCCCGGCAACAGATTGGCCTTGCCGACGAAACCGGAAATGAACTCGGTGCGCGGGTGTTCGTAGAGGGTATAAGGCGCGTCGATCTGGGTGATGCGCCCGGCCTGCATCACCACCACGCGGTCGCTGATGGACAGCGCTTCGGACTGGTCATGGGTGACCATCAGCGTGGTGATCCCGACTTCGCGCTGGATACGGCGGATCTCGAATTGCATCTCTTCGCGCAGGTTGGCGTCGAGGTTGGACAGCGGCTCATCGAGCAACAGCACCGGCGGCTCGATCACCAGGGCCCGAGCCAATGCAACGCGTTGACGCTGGCCGCCGGAGAGTTCTCGCGGGTAACGCTCGGCATGCTGGTTGAGGCGCACCAGTTTCAGCACCCGGTCCACTCGCTGCTGCAACTCGCCGTTGGCCACTTTGCGCATGCGCAGGCCGAAGGCGACGTTGTCTTTCACGGTCATGTGCGGGAACAGCGCGTAACTCTGGAACACCACGCCCAGACCACGGCTGGCGGGTTTGGCGTGGGTGATGTCGCGACCGTCCAGCACAATGCGTCCGCTGCTGACTTCGACGAAGCCGGCGATCATTTGCAGGGTGGTGGTTTTGCCGCATCCGGAGGGGCCGAGCAACGAGACAAACTCGCCTTTCTCGACCGAGAGGTTGGTAGCAACGACGGCGTCGATCTCACCGTAACGTTTGCCGAGTCCTTCAAGTTGCACAAAAGCCATAACTGCGCTCCACCTGAGATTGTTATGCGTCGCCCGAAGGCGCGCTTTTTTGTATGGGCAGATACGAAAAGGTCTTGCTGGGTGCGTTGGCGCTCGACTTCAGTCGGCTGCCGCTGTTGTTCGAATCGCCCCTGTCTGGACGCAGAGTAGGACGAAGAATACGATGGGCTCAATGGCCTATTTCACTGAAGCGATGACTATTTTCAGTTTCATTCGGTGAGTAAATTAATACTCGAGAAAACTCATGACAGATTCCATTGAGCGGAATGAAAACAAAAGTGATGTCGGTGTTGGCGCGGTCTCCAGACTGTTTGCCGTGCTGCGCAGTCTGGGTGACACCGTCGAGGGCGGGGAGCGGGTGACGCAACTGGCCCAGCGCATCGGTTTGTCACAACCGACCACGCACCGATTGCTGCGCAACCTGATGGATGAGGGCATGGTCGAGCAGGATGCGCGCAGCAAACGCTATCGCTTGAGTCTGGAGTTTTTCGCCCTGGCGGCCCGTGCCGGGAACACCGGGAACCTGCGCGAACTGGTGCGTCCGGCGCTGCTGCGGCTGTCGGCGTCGTTGGGGGATTCGTTGTTCTTGCTGGCGCGCAGTGGTTTTGATGCGATCTGCCTGGACCGTAGCGAAGGGCCGTTTCCGATCCGCACCTTTACCGGTGACATTGGTGGGCGGGTGGCGCTGGGGGTGGGGCAGGGCAGCCTGGCGATTCTGGCGTTCCTGCCGGAAGAGGAGCGCGACACGGTGATTCACTACAACTTGCCGAGGCTCAAGGATTTCCACCTGTACGACGAGGTGTTCCTGCGCTCGGAAGTCGAGAACGTGCGCAAGCTGGGTTATGCCGGGCGCAACACCGGCGTGTTGCAGGGCATGGCCGGGGTGGCGGTGCCGATTCTGGATCGTGAAGGGCGGGCGGTCGCGGCATTGAGTGTGGCCACCGTCAGTGATCGGTTGGGGCCGGATCGCTTGCCGACAGTGGTCGAAATGCTCAAGCGCGAAGCGGCACTGATCGGACCGCGGATCAATCCGTTCGACCCGTTACTGCGTCGGCCTTCGCAAGTGTTCGGGCAGGGCTGAACACGGTCCACAGGGCTCCATAAATCCACTGTGGGAGCGAGCTTGCTCGCGAAAGCGGAGTGTCAGGCGACATTGATTTATCCGACACACCGCATTCGCGAGCAAGCTCGCTCCCACAGGGGATTGGCGGTGTGGTCAGAACTGGACGGTCTGCTTGAGCATCTGCGCCGCCGGCGTATCACTCGGGCTGACCATCGCATAGTTATACCCGCCCCCCGACCAGTACTCGGCCTGCAACTCGCCATCGCTGCGACTGCCCCTCGGCAACAGATAGTTTTTCGGACCCGGTGGGCGCACGTAGAAGCTGACCTTATGGCCGCTTTGATCCTCGTAGACCACCATCGCCGCTGGCCCTTGCTCGGTACTTAGCAGGCGCCCGCTGACCGGTTTGAAACCTGCGCCCGAGAGGTCAGGCAAGCGATTGGCCTGAGTGAAATAGCGGTCGAGCCAACCCTGCATATCACCGTCGTCACTGACTTTGTAGTCGGCCGGCAACATCCCTTGCTGGGCAAACAGACGGTACGCCTGCATCGCATCGGCCATCGGCAGCGCAGCACTGAGGAGCGTCATCTCCCGGGCTTGCCAACCGCTGAACCCGCCGACGCTGACCGCGATCAGCAACACGGCGGCGCTGGCCAGGTGACGGCGAGATTGTCGTTTGAGGCGTTGGCGAATCAGCGCCGGGTCGAGGTTCGGGTTGGCTGGTTGCTGCAGGGCGCCGCTCAATGCCGCGCGCAGTTGCTGGGCGTCCTGCTGCCAGGCACGCACCTGGGCAGCCACTTCAGCGTTGCTGGCCAGAAAAGTGTCCACCAGACGTCGGTCGGCCTCGCTGAGTTGCTGGTCGACGTAGGCGTGCAGGTCACGCTCGCTTGGGGGCATGCTGATCATTTGAGTCTCCGCAGAGAAGGGCGGGTGATTTCGCCATCGCTGAGCTGGCGCAAGGCCTGGCGGGCCCGGGACAAGCGGGACATCACGGTGCCGGTGGGGACGTCGAGAATCTCGGCGACCTCTTTATAACTCAAGCCTTCGACCGAGACCCAGAGCAGCAGGGCGCGTTGTTCGGTGGTGAGTTGATCGAACGCTTGCAGCGTCGATTGGGCGATCACGGTGCGTTCCACCGACGGCTGTGAATCGTCACGCCCGGTAAAGAATTCGAGCATCCGCGCATAACGCCGGGAGCGCCGGTGAGCATCGAGAAACTGTCGATACAGAATCGAAAATAACCAGGCGCGCAAGTCGCCCTCGGGGTGCTTATCGCCCCAACTCGACAGCGCGCGCTCAAGGCAAGACTGCACCAGGTCGTCGGCGCTGCTGGGATTGCGCGTTAACGACACGGCAAACCGGCGCAATCTGGGAATGATTTCTCTCAGCTGTTCGTCGATATCGTTCATGAAGTTCTGGCTAGTCACTACGCTGTGGACTAGAGAGACGCCCGGCATTCGAGGTTATTCCACGCCTGAAAAAATAAATACCGCACGATGGAATAAACCGCTGTGGGGTTCGTCTGCTTGATCCTTCTCACTTGTGGCCGATGGCCCTGGAGTCTTTCATGGTAGATCGCTCATCACCGCCAACCCGGCCACCCTTGAGTGCCGCGAGCCTGACATTACGTCTGGCCGGTATTGCTGTGGTGGTTGCCGCAGTGGCCGGGGCTTTTGCCTACGTCAACGGCACCTTTGACCCACAGCGCCTGACGCCGAAAAAACTGATCAATGTGCTGGAGACCAACAACGGCGTGCACCCGGGGTTTCGGCGTAACCACTCCAAAGGCGTGTGCGTGATCGGACATTTCGAGAGCAGCGGTGAGGCGCGCAGCTATTCCAGCGCTCAGGTGTTCAATGTAGCGCGGACCCCGGTGGTCGGGCGTTTTGCATTGCCGGCCGGCAATCCTTATGCGCCGGACAACAGCGTGCCGATCCGCAGCCTGGCCTTGCGATTCACCCAGGCCAACGGCCAGCAGTGGCGGACCGGGATGAACAGCATGCCGGTGTTCCCGGTGGGTACGCCCGAAGCGTTCTATCAATTGCAGCAGGCCCAGTCACCGGACCCGGCCACCGGCAAGCCGAACCCGGCTGCCGTGCCAGCGTTCTTCGGTTCGCATCCGGAAGCAGCACCGTTCCTGGCCTGGATCAAAACCGCCAAACCATCGGCCAGTTACGTGACGGAAACCTACAACAGCGTCAATGCGTTTTATCTGGTGAACGCTGCGGGACAACGGCAGGCGGTGCGCTGGAGCATGGTGCCAGTCGCTCAGGATGCAGCGGGTGCTACGGCGCCTGAAGGGGGTGAATTCCTGGAGAAAGACCTGGTGCAGCGTATTTCCGCAGGACCGCTGCGTTGGCAGTTGAACATCACGCTGGCCAACCCTGGCGATCCGGTCAACGACGCCAGCAAGGCCTGGCCCGAGGGTCGCAAAGTGTTGAACGCCGGCACGTTGGTACTCGAAAGCACCCAGCCGCAACTCAATGGCGAATGCCGGGACATCAACTACGACCCGCTGGTACTGCCCGCCGGCATAGAAGGTTCCGACGACCCATTGCTCGCCGCTCGTTCAGCGGGGTACGCCACTTCCTACTTACGTCGTACCAGCGAAGTCAGCCAGTTGCCCGCCGCTAATAAACAGGAGTCTCGTCAATGAGCGCTCAACCGAACCATTTCGCGCCTTTAGCGCGATTGCTGCACTGGCTGATGGCGCTGATGATCATTGCCATGCTGTTTATCGGCGCGGGCATGGCCGCTTCGGTGTCCGAGCGTCATGAGTGGCTGATTCATCTGCACAAACCCTTGGGCGTGGCGATTCTGCTGTTGGTGATCGTGCGCCTGGCCGTGCGCTTTTCCACTCAACAGCCACCGCTGCCAGCGGATCTGCCGGGTTGGCAAGCGCTGGCGGCCAAGGCTTCACATGTTTTGCTGTACGCGTTGATGCTGATCCTGCCGCTGCTGGGTTGGGCGATGATTTCGGCGGCGGGGGATCCGGTGATGCTCAGCAGCTCATTCCAGTTGCCGTCGATCGTACCGGCGAATGCGCAGGTGTTTGCGTTCCTGCGCAAGGCTCACGGGTATCTGGCGTATTTGCTGTTCCTGACGGTGCTGCTGCATTTGGCGGCGGCGCTATTTCACGGTTGGGTGCGCCGCGATGACGTGCTGGACAGCATGTTGCGGGGCAAGGATCGCGGCTGATCCCCTGTAGCGGCTGGCGAAGCCAGCGTTCGCCACCAATAGATCAACGCCACAGCATTGATGCCTGCGCCCAGCAGGCATACGCCGAGCCACCCGGCCCACGCGTACATCGCCGTCGAACCGAACGACCCCAAGGCGCTGCCAATTGAATAGAACAGCATGTAGCCGGCGGTGAGTCGGCTTTGGGCTTCGGGGCGCACGCTGTAGATCATGCTCTGGCTGGTGACGTGCACGGCCTGCAAACCCAGATCCAAGGTAATCACGCCAAGCAGCAATGCCCACAATGAGGACTGGGTGAAGGCGATAGGCAGCCAGGAAACCAGCATCAACAAGAGTGACAAACCGCTGGTCCATTGTCCCAGGCCACGATCAGCCAGATGCCCGGCGCGAGCGGCGGCCAGTGCACCGGCGGCACCTGCCAGTCCGAATAGTCCGATGTGTGTGTGGGACAACGACAGCGGCGGGGCGCTCAGCGGTAGCACCATGGGCGTCCACAACACCATGGCGCTGGCGAAGGTCAGTAGCGCGAGCACCGCCCGCTGGCGCAGCACCGGTTCTTCCTTGAACAGCGTGAATACCGAGCCCAGTAAGGCGCCGTAGGAACTGGCGGGTTGCGCATCTTCATGTTTGGGCAATACACGAAACAGCAGCAATGCCATCACCAGCGTCAAACCCGCTGACAACAGATAAATCGAACGCCAACCGGCGAGGTCAGCCATGCCGCCGGCCACTGTCCGGGCGAGCAGAATACCGACGACGATGCCGCTGGTGACCACACCGACCACACGCCCTCGCTGTTTCGGGATAGCCAATGTCGCGGCGTAGGCCACCAACACTTGGGTCACGACAGCCAATAACCCGGTCAATGTCATGCCGATCAGCAGCCAGATGTTGTCAGGCGCCAGTGCGATCGTGAGCAAGGCCAGCGCCGACAGCACAGTCTGCGTAACGATCAGGCGTCGGCGATTGAACAGGTCACCCAGCGGCACCAGCAACACCAGGCCTGCGCCGTAACCGACTTGCGTCAGCGTGACGACGATGCCGATGGTTGCGGGGTCCATGGCGAAGGCCTCGGCCATGGCATCGAGCAGAGGTTGTGCGTAGTAAACATTGCCGACGGCCAGGCCGCAGGCGATGGCAAACAGCAGCACCACGGCGCCGCTCAATGGCTGATCAGGTTTCATGACGGGCTTCCTTTTGTGGTTTCAAAGTGAAACCAGTTGTACGGTAAGGAAGCTGGTTTTATATTGCAACTACATTTGATGGATGTGAGCGCGCTCATGGCTAAACGTACAAGCATGGAAAACGCCGAATGCCCGGTTGCACGTTCCCTGGATGCCATTGGTGATTGGTGGTCGTTGCTGATCGTGCGCGATGCATTTGACGGCATACGCCGGTTCGGGGAGTTTCAGCGCAATTTGGGCATGGCCAAGAATATTTTGTCTGCGCGGCTGCGCACCCTGGTGGCCCACGGCATTTTCGACCTGGTGCCGGCGTCGGACGGCAGTGCGTATCAGGAATATGTGCTGACCGAAAAGGGCAAAGGCCTGTTCCCGTTGATCATCGGATTACGCCAATGGGGCGAGGCGTTTTTCTATGAGGCAGGGGAGGCGCACTCGCGGGTTGTTGACCGAGAGAACGGCCGACCGGTGCAGACGCTGGAATTACGTGCCGAGGATGGGCGCTTGCTGGGACCTGAGGATTGCGTGCGGATCGCTGCCGAGTAAGGTATGGCTGCATGCCGGGCATGCAGCCATCGAGCGTGATCAGCGCAAGGTATCGACCATGTCAGCCACGGTCGTCAGTACATCCTTGCCCAATTGCTTCGAGCGTTTGCCAGACCAGCCGGTCAGCGCATTCGGCGCATCGTTGTTGTCTTTGAAGGGCATTTCGAGGGTCAGCGACAGGCAGTCGAATTTCTCGCCGACGCTGTTGCACGCCAAGGTCATGTTGGCTTTGCCCGGTTCGTCACGGGTGTAGCCGTGCTTGGTCTGGAAGTCCTTGGTCAGGTGCTTCAGATGACTGCGGAAGTGCTCTTCGAGTTTTTCGATCCGTGGCGTGTAACCCGGGTTGCCTTCGCAACCGGCGGTGAACACGTAGGGGATTTCTTCATCGCCATGGATATCGAGGAACAGGTCCACGCCGTACTTTTCCATCTGCTGCTGAACGAACAGCACTTCCGGGCTGATTTCCTGGCTGGCGCTCTGCCAGGCGCGGTTCAGGTCCTGGCCCATGGCGTTGGTGCGCAGGTGACCGTGGAAAGCGCCGTCCGGGTTCATGTTCGGCACCAAATATAGATCGGCGCTGGTCAGCAGTTTGTTCAATACCGGATCGTCGTGTTTTTCGAGACGTTCGATCACACCTTCCATGAACCACTCGGCCATGTGTTCGCCGGGGTGTTGCTGGGCGATGATCCAGACCTTGCGTTGACCTTCGGCGCCCGTGCCTTTACGCAGCAACTGTATATCCCGACCTTCGACGCTCTTGCCGGTGGCCAGCAGTTCGGTGCCGGCCTTGGTCAGCGCTTGCTCGATCAGCCAGTCGTGACGGCCACGGCTGTAGGGTTCGAAGTAAGCAAACCAGGCGTGGGTGGCGGTGGATTCAAGGCTGAAGCGCAGGCAGTCACCTTCGAAAATGGTCGGCACCCGGAACCAGTTGACGTGGTCATAGGACGCCACCGCCTGATAACCATCCCAGGCTTTGTTGTAGGAGGACTTGCTGGCATTGTTCAGACGAAACCAGTGTTCCTGACCGACATGCAGACCGCTGGCCTTGAAGTGGAACCACTGAAAGTGCTGGCTGCGGGTGTCTGGCTTGATGGCCAGCAGAGCTTGCAACGGATTGCTGATGTCCAGTACTTCAATGTTGCCACTGTCGAAGTTGGCACTGATGTCGAAAGAGGATTTAGCCACGGTCATAGTCGATTCCTGAATATGATTTTATGGCTGTTACTTTACACGGTGGGAAGGGAAAAACCGGGGGAAATTCTGGGTTGAAGCGGGGGGCGTCCTCCTTGACGCCGACGCAGCTTAGAGACTGTGCGATTGATTCTCAAGCGCTATTTTTGATTAGTTTGGGCCAATGATGCCGGCTTCTCTTCCCACCGGATATTCTTTTGATATCATCCGCGCCATTCGAATTTGCAGCACCTAAAGACTTCATTAGCCTGAAGGTAAGCCAGAATAACTGGCAAAAAAAAGACCCGGCAAAAAGCCGGGTCAAAAACCGTGATTAGCCTGATGAGGAGATAGTCCAGGAGACCGACCTAAGGTCACTTGGACAATCGACTGATCTCGCGACCAGCTGCATGCAATAATAATCATTCTCGTTTGCAAGTCAAATGCTTTTATCTGCGCGATTGGAAAAATCTTTCCCGTCCTCCTAGCAAGCACCCGTGTCTCACCCGTTCTGATCGCCCTCCAGGGATCGATCCACCATCGCCCTGGCCATGTCGATCATGTGCACCGCCGAAAACGCCAGGTCCCGACTTGCGCCTTGCAAATTGCTGGCTGACTCGTACGCGATGGCGGCGGCACAACGTAGCAAATCCGTGGCATGGACCAGCGCCTCTTCGCAGCTGATGTTGCGGTTTACGTCAAAGAAACGCTCTTCGACCACTTCCTCTGAAACAGCTGGTTTCAAGTAATAGTCCAGCGCTCGTTGCGCGGCGGCAGAGCCTTTGGGCGAGGTGAGAGAAGTGTCGATTTGCATGTCAGGCAGGTCGTTGCAGGGGATGGACATGGCGATGGCAAACTCCGTGATAGATTCAGATCCGTGAACTAATCCTAGTACGTACTGTATTTATGACGAGAGATTAAATACTACAATTTGTGTTTTGACGGCCGGAGGCGCCCACGTATCGTGCCGCACATGGATAAATGGATTGAATTGGTCAAGGCCAAGATGAGTGAACTCAAAGTCACTCAAGAAGAACTCGCAGATCGCCTCGGGATGTCCCAGGGCGGCGTCGGCCACTGGCTGAACAAACGCCGCGACCCCGGCGTCGTCAACATGAACCGTGTGTTGAAGGCGCTGGGCATGGACTTTCTCGAAGTGGCGCTGGTGATCCGCGAACCACTCATCTTGGAAGAGGAGGAGATGCCTCTGGCGCTGAAGTACAACCCGTACTTCCGCTACCCGGTCAGTGACTGGAAGGAGCCGGCGCAGCTGCGCGATGGTGAGCTGACGGTGTATCGCAAGGAGGAACGCTTCGAGCTGACCGACTACCACGCCCAAGGCCCGGCCTTCTGGCTGAGTGTGGTGGGCGATGCGATGACCGCGCCCACGGGTATCAGCATTGCCGAGGGCATGATGATCCTGGTGGACCCGGCCATTGTGCCGGAACCCGGAAAGTTGGTGATTGCCCACTGGCCGGACAGCGCCGAGGCGACCTTTCGCAAGTTGATCGAAGAGGGCGGGCAGCGTTACCTGGTCCCGCTCAATCCGACCTATCCGAAGGCTATCTTCACCGACGAGTGCCGAATTATCGGCGTAGTGGTTCAGGCAACCGCCAAATTCTAATCAGATCGGTCCTCGCAAAGCGTAGGACCGATCTTCATTTCATGCTTCTTCAAACTCGACCAACGCACTGCCTTCACTGACCATTTCGCCTTCCTGGCAATACAGCGCCTTGATCACCCCGGCGTGTGGCGCACGAATGCTGTGCTCCATCTTCATCGCCTCCAGCACCACCAGCTGCGCCCCGGCTTCGACCGTTTGCCCGGCTTCCACCAGTACCCGCACGATGCTGCCATTCATGGGCGCGGTCAGCCCGCCGTGATGGCTGTGACTGGCTTCGACGGCACTGATCGGGTCGTAGGACTCGATGCGGCGCAATTCACCTTCCCATTGCAGATACAGAACGTCGCCACGGCGGATTGCCCGATGCTGGCGGCGCAGGCCGTTGTGCTCGGTCAGCAGTTGCTCGCCCTTGAGTTGAGCGGTGTGGGCATCAGCGTCACCCAACGTCAGCGCGCGATCCTGGCCTTCACAACTCAAATGCAGCGTGATTTCTGTCGGCAGTCCGGCACGGAAACCATTGCTGTTGGCCCAAGGCGAAACCGGGTCATCGGCACGGGTCGTACTCGGCTGGCTCTGGGCAAACGCCTGAGCGGCGGCTTGCCAGAATTCGTCACTGAGGTCCGAGGCGACTGGCAGCAGTTCTTCCTGATAACGCGGAATGAACCCGGTATCCAGTTCGGCCGCAGCAAACGCCGGATGGCCGACGATCCGGCGCAGGAAGTTGATGTTGGTCTTGAGCCCGCCAATGGCAAACTCATCGAGCATGCTCAGCAGCCGCAGTCGCGCCTGTTCACGATCCTCGCCCCAGGCAATCAGTTTGCCGAGCATCGGGTCGTAGAACGGTGAAACTTCATCGCCTTCTTCGACGCCACTGTCCACCCGCCGTCCCGGACCTTGCGCGGATTCGCGATACAGTTCCAGTCGGCCGGTAGCCGGCAGGAAATCATTGCTGGGGTCTTCGGCATACAAGCGCACTTCGATGGCATGGCCGATCAGCGGAACCTCGGCTTGAGTCATCGGCAGCGCTTCGCCACGAGCCACACGAATCTGCCAGGCCACCAGATCGAGGCCGGTGATGGCCTCGGTGACCGGGTGTTCGACCTGCAGGCGCGTGTTCATCTCCATGAAGAAGAACTCACCCCGCGAATCCAACAGAAATTCCACGGTGCCGGCGCCGACATAGCCGATGGCCTGTGCCGAACGCACGGCGGCCTCACCCATGGCGCGACGCAGTTCCGGGCTCAAGCCTGGAGCGGGTGCTTCTTCAACGACTTTTTGGTGCCGACGCTGGATCGAGCAATCACGTTCGTTGAGGTACAGGCAGTTGCCGTGCTGGTCGGCGAAAACCTGGATTTCCACGTGGCGCGGTTTGAGCAGGTACTTCTCCACCAGCATCTGGGAATCACCGAACGAGGATTTCGCTTCACGTTGGGCCGAGGCCAAGGCTTCGGCCAACTGGCTGACATCCTCGACCACTTTCATGCCTTTGCCGCCACCGCCCGCGGTGGCCTTGAGCAGCACCGGATAACCGATGCGTTCGCAGGCGTCGCGGAAGGTGTCGAGGTCCTGAGCTTCGCCGTGATAGCCGGGCACCAGCGGCACACCGGCAGTTTCCATCAAGGCTTTGGCGGCAGATTTGCTGCCCATCGCGTCGATGGCCGAGGCGGGCGGGCCGAGGAAAATCAGGCCAGCTTCTTCGATGGCACGGGCGAACCCGGCATTCTCGGAAAGAAAGCCATAACCCGGATGAATCGCCTGAGCGCCGCTGGCCTTGGCCGCGGCGATCAGTTTGTCGATTTGCAGGTAACTGTCAGCGGCTTTGCTGCCACCGAGGTCGACGCGGATATCCGCTTCGCGGCTGTGTCGGGCTTCACGGTCAGTGGCGCTGTGAACAGCCACGGTGGTCAGGCCCAGGGCTTTGGCGGTGCGCATCACCCGGCAAGCGATTTCGCCGCGGTTGGCCACCAGCAGGGTGGTGAGAACAGGTGCGCTCATCAACGCGGCTCCTTGGTGGTGGTTTCGGCTTGCCAGCTCGGCGGACGTTTTTGCAGAAAGGCCCGCAGGCCTTCCTGACCTTCGGGGCTGACGCGAATTCGGGCGATGGCGTTTTCGGTGTAGCGGCGTAGCGCCGGGGTCAGCGCGCCGTGGCCGACTTCGCGCAGCAAGTCCTTGCTGGCGCGCATGGCGGCCGGGCTGTTGAGCAGCAGGTTATCGATCCACTGTTCGACTTTCTGTTCCAATTCAGCGATCGGATAACTCTCCGACAACAAGCCGATTTCCCGCGCTCGTTGTCCGCCGAAACGCTCGGCAGTCAGCGCGTAGCGACGTGCCGCGCGTTCGCCGATGGCTTGCACCACGAACGGACTGATCACCGCCGGGGCCAGGCCGATGCGTACTTCCGACAGACAGAACTGTGCGTCATCGGCGCCGATGGCCATGTCGCAGCAACTGATCAGGCCCAGCGCGCCACCGAATGCAGCGCCTTGCACCACCGCCAGCGTCGGGACTTTCAGCTTGGCGAGGTTGTACATCAACTCCGCCAGTTCCCGGGCGTCGTCGAGGTTGGTGTGGTAATCGAGTTCGGCCGATTGCTGCATCCAGGCCAGGTCTGCACCGGCGCTGAAATGCTTGCCGCGTCCGCGCACTAACAAGAAACGCAGACTGGCATCGCTCGACACTTTGTCCAGCGCGAGGATCAGTTCGCGGATCATTTCGGCGTTGAACGCGTTGTTCTTTTCTTCACGGCTGAGCCACAGGGTCGCAAAACCACGCGGGTCGCTCAGCAGTTCGAGGGTATTGAAGTCGCTCATGATTTTCTCCCGATCACATCCGGAACACGCCGAAGCGGCTCTGTTCGACAGGCGCATTCAGCGACGCCGACAAGGCCAGGGCCAATACATCGCGGGTTTGCGCCGGGTCGATGACGCCGTCGTCCCACAACCGGGCGCTGGAGTAGTAGGGATGACCCTGTTCTTCATACTGGTCGAGGATCGGTTGCTTGATCTCGGCTTCCTGCTCGGCGCTGAAACCGTGACCACTGCGCTCGGCCTGCTCGCGTTTAACCTGCACCAAAACACCCGCCGCCTGCTCGGCGCCCATCACTCCGATGCGTGCGTTTGGCCACATCCACAGGAAACGCGGATCGTAAGCCCGGCCGCACATGCCGTAGTTACCTGCACCGAAACTGCCGCCGATGATCACGGTAAATTTCGGCACCTTCGCGCACGCCACGGCGGTCACCAGTTTCGCGCCGTGCTTGGCGATGCCGCCGGCCTCGTATTTCTGGCCGACCATGAAGCCGGTGATGTTTTGCAGGAACAGCAACGGAATGCCGCGCTGACAGGCCAGCTCGATGAAGTGCGCACCTTTCTGCGCGGCTTCGGCGAACAGAATGCCGTTGTTGGCGAGGATGGCGATCGGATAACCGTGCAAGTGGGCAAAGCCGCACACCAAGGTCGTCCCGAACAGCGCTTTGAATTCGTCGAACACCGAACCGTCCACCAACCGCGCAATCACTTCGCGCACGTCGAACGGCTGTTTGGCATCCGCCGAGACCACTCCGTACAACTCGTCGCTGTTGTAGAGCGGGGCGATTGGCGTGCGCTGTTGCAGCTCACCGAGTTTGCGCCAGTTGAGGTTGGCGATGCTGCGCCGCGCAATGGCCAGAGCGTGTTCGTCGCTCTCGGCGTAGTGGTCGGCCACCCCGGAAATCTTGCAGTGCACATCGGCCCCACCAAGGTCTTCGGCGCTGACCACTTCACCGGTTGCGGCTTTCACCAGTGGCGGGCCGGCGAGGAATATGGTTGCCTGCTCGCGCACCATGATCGCTTCGTCGGCCATGGCCGGCACGTACGCGCCACCGGCGGTGCAGGAACCCATGACCACCGCGATTTGCGGGATGCCCATGGCGCTCATGTTCGCCTGGTTGAAGAAGATCCGTCCGAAGTGCTCGCGGTCCGGGAACACTTCATCCTGACGCGGCAGGTTGGCGCCGCCGGAGTCCACCAGGTAGATACACGGCAAGCGGTTCTGTTGAGCAATGGTCTGCGCGCGCAGGTGTTTTTTCACGGTCAGCGGGTAATACGAGCCACCTTTTACGGTGGCGTCGTTGGCGACGATCATGCATTCGACACCTTCGACCCGGCCGATCCCGGCAATCACGCCAGCGGCCGGAACGTCTTCGCCATAAACCTCGTAGGCCGCCAGTTGGCTGATCTCGAGAAACGGCGAACCTGGATCGAGCAGACGATTGATTCGTTCACGAGGCAGCAGTTTGCCTCGCGAAGTGTGGCGCTCTTGCGCCTTCGGGCCGCCACCTTGCTGCACTTTAACGAGCAGGGTGTGCAAGTCGTCGACCTGTTTGAGCATCGCCGCGCTGTTGGCCGCGAACTCCGCCGAACGGGGGTTGAGCTGGGTATGCAGAATAGCCATGGACAGCTCCGTTTAGCGGGTTTCGTTGAACAGTTCGCGACCGATCAGCATGCGACGGATCTCGCTGGTGCCGGCGCCGATTTCGTACAGCTTGGCGTCACGCAGCAGACGACCGGCTGGGAATTCGTTGATGTAGCCGTTGCCACCGAGAATCTGGATCGCGTCGAGGGCCATTCGGGTCGCGCATTCGGCGCTGTAAAGGATCACACCGGCGGCATCCTTGCGGGCGGTTTCGCCGCGTTCGCACGCTTGCGCTACCGCATAGAGGTAGGCGCGGCTGGCGTTGAGTTGGGTGTACATGTCGGCGACCTTGCCCTGAATCAGCTGGAATTCGCCGATGCTTTGGCCGAACTGCTTGCGGTCGTGGATGTACGGCACGATCAAGTCCATGCAGGCCTGCATGATCCCGGTCGGGCCGCCGGACAGGACAACGCGTTCGTAATCGAGGCCGCTCATCAGCACTTTCACGCCGCCGTTGAGCACGCCGAGGATGTTTTCTTCCGGCACTTCGACGTCATCGAAGAACAGCTCGCAGGTGTTGGAGCCGCGCATGCCGAGCTTGTCGAATTTGTTGCTGCGGCTGAAGCCTTTGGAATCACGTTCAACGATGAACGCGGTGATGCCGTGAGGGCCTTTTTCCAGGTCGGTCTTGGCGTAGATCACGTAGGTGTTGGCGTCCGGACCGTTGGTGATCCAGGTCTTGCTGCCGTTGAGGACGTAGTGATCGCCGCGCTTGTCGGCACGCAGTTTCATCGACACCACGTCGGAACCGGCATTTGGTTCGCTCATGGCCAGGGCGCCGATGTGCTCGCCGCTGATCAGCTTCGGTAGGTATTTGGTTTTTTGTTCGTGATTGCCGTTGCGGTTGATCTGGTTGACGCAGAGGTTGGAGTGCGCGCCGTAGGACAGGGCGACCGAGGCCGAACCGCGGCTGATCTCTTCCATGATGACCACGTGGGCCAGGTAACCCAGGCCAGCACCGCCGTATTCTTCCGGGACGGTCACGCCCAGCAGGCCCATGTCGCCGAATTTGCGCCACAGGTCAGCGGGGAACAGGTTGTCGATGTCGATCTGAGCGGCGCGTGGGGCGATCTCTTTGGCGACGAAGGACTGAACCTGATCGCGCAGCATGTCGATGGTTTCACCGAGGGCAAAGTTCAGGGATGGGTAGCTCATGGGTCACCTTTTGGCTTTTTTGTAGGGTAAGGAGGGCTGTGATTTAGCTCTCACCTTTACGTTAACGTAAGCCTGTGACGAATGGCTGTCAATCACCCTTTACGTTAACGTCAACTTGAGCGAGAGTAGAGCCAGTTCTGAATGATCGGGGCTAGCCATATGCCTCGTTCCAACAACCCACTAATAAAGACAATAGGGGTCGTCATGGATCAACCCAGTGCAAGCCCGCAGCGCAGCTATACCCGTGGTTCACAGGACAAAGCCTTGCTGGCGATGACCATCGGCCAGGCGTTCGATAACACCGTCGCGCAGTATCCGACCGGGGAGGCGCTGGTCGTGCGCCATCAACAGTTGCGTTACACCTGGCAGCAACTGGCCGAGGCCGTGGATCTGCACGCCAGAGCACTGTTGGCGCTGGGCTTGCAGGCCGGTGATCGTCTGGGTATCTGGGCACCGAACTGCGCCCAGTGGTGTATCAGCCAGTTTGCCAGCGCGAAAGTCGGCGTGATTCTGGTCAACATCAACCCGGCCTACCGCAGCTCCGAACTCGAATACGTGTTGAAACAGTCTGGCTGCCAATGGCTGGTCTGCGCCGGTGCCTTCAAGACCTCCGACTATCACGGGATGCTGCAAGGCCTCGTTCCCGAGCTGGCTGAGCAATCCATCGGAAAGTTGCAGAGCGAACGACTGCCGGAACTGCGCGGTGTCATCAGCCTTGATGCTCAGCCGCCATCGGGTTTCCTGCCGTGGTCGCAATTGACCGATCTCGCGGGGAGCGTGTCGGCAGAGCAATTGAGCGAACGTCAGCACAGTCTGCATTTCGACCAGGCGGTGAACATCCAGTACACCTCCGGCACCACTGGTTTCCCGAAGGGCGCGACCCTTAGTCATTACAATATTCTGAACAACGGTTACATGGTCGGCGAAAGCCTCGGCCTGACCGCGAGTGATCGTCTGGTCATCCCGGTGCCGCTGTATCACTGTTTCGGCATGGTCATGGGCAACCTTGGCTGCATGACCCACGGCAGCACCATGATTTACCCCAACGATGCGTTCGATCCACTGCTGACCCTGACCACCGTCGCCGAAGAAAAGGCCACCGCGCTTTACGGCGTACCGACCATGTTCATTGCCATGCTCGATCAGCCCAAACGTGCTGAATTCGATCTGTCGAGCCTGCGCACCGGGATCATGGCCGGGGCGACCTGTCCGATTGAGGTCATGCGTCGGGTCATCAGTGAGATGCACATGAGCGAAGTGCAGATTGCCTACGGCATGACGGAAACAAGTCCGGTGTCGTTGCAGACCGGTCCGTCAGACGAACTGGAATTGCGGGTCACCACCGTCGGTCGCACCCAGCCACAACTGGAAAGCAAGATCATCGACGAGGCAGGCAACCTGGTGCCGCGCGGCACTATCGGTGAGTTGTGCACCCGCGGCTACAGCGTGATGCTCGGTTACTGGAACAACCCGCAAGGCACCGCGGAAGCCATCGACCAGGCTGGCTGGATGCACACCGGTGATCTGGCGAGCATGAACGACGAAGGCTACGTATGCATTGCCGGACGTAACAAGGACATGATCATCCGCGGTGGTGAGAACATTTACCCACGGGAGCTGGAAGAGTTCTTCTTTACCCATCCGGCGGTGGCGGATGTGCAAGTGATCGGGATTCCGTGTTCGCGGTATGGCGAAGAGATTGTCGCCTGGATCAAATTCCATCCGGGCCACAGTGCTACCGAGCAGGAGCTGCAAACGTGGTGCAAGGAACGCATCGCGCACTTCAAGACACCGCGTTACTTTAAGTTCGTCGATGAGTTTCCGATGACCGTAACCGGGAAGATCCAGAAGTTTCGGATGCGCGAGATCAGTATCGAGGAGTTGAAGACCAATAACATCTGACGAAAATCCCATGTGGGAGCGAACTCGCTCCCACATGGGATGGCGCTGCAAATTACAAACGCCAGAAAGCACAAAGGGGAGCCGAAGCTCCCCTTTAATTTTGTCGTTGCGCGTGCTCTTTTTTTATTATTGAGGGGCGGTCTGTTGTTGTTTTTGGAAACCGTGGCCCTTTACCGCTGTTTTTGTCGATCCCCATCCGGGATCAAGAGCAAACGTATTTTTTTGAGCGCTGATCTACTTTTTCGCTAAGCGATCCAACCAGTTCGGGAGCTACCTGAAGGTAGTTTTATTGTTCTCTGCCCGGTTGCGGGTTACTCCGAAAAGCACCCTGAAAAGCACATCCTCTCCAAAAAAATCTGTTAGCTGCGTCTCTGCCGTGTTGTTTTTGTTATGTCAGAGTCGTTACGTCTTATTTTTATTAGGTTTGCCGCTTTTTTTGTTCTTGTTATGCAATAGAGATAGCAGAAGCCGTGCCAACTTTTAAAAAGTCTTTAAAATCAATGGCTTAAGTTTTTATCGGATTTTTCGTTCAGTCAAAACCCGACAATTTGTTTCCGTGTTACTCGCTTGCGCCCCACGTTTCAGACGCAGCGGTAACACCCGGACGCCTCACTGTGCGCTACGAGCCTTGGCCACGCGCGAACCAGTCGGTCGCCCCAGCACCGTGCAAATCTGCTGACCGGCCCGAATCAAGGCGTCCAAGTCGATACCGGTCTCGATACCCAGGCCATTGAGCAGGTAAACCACGTCTTCAGTGGCAACGTTACCGCTGGCGCCCTTGGCGTACGGGCAGCCGCCGAGGCCGGCGATGGAGCTGTCGAATACCGAGATGCCTTCCAGCAGGCTGGCGTAGATGTTGGCCATGGCCTGGCCATAAGTGTCGTGGAAGTGCCCGGCCAGTTTTTCACGGGGTACGTCGGCCGAGACCAAGTCGAACATCTTGCGGGTCGCGCCAGCGGTGCCGGTGCCGATGGTGTCGCCCAGGGAAACTTCATAGCAACCCATCGCGTAGAGCTCGCGAGCGACCCGAGCGACTTGCGCAGGCGCGACGTTACCTTCGTAAGGGCAGCCGAGCACACAGGACACGTAACCACGCACGCTGACACCGTGTTGCCTGGCGGCGTCCATGATCGGCACGAAGCGCTCCAGGCTTTCGCTGATCGAGCAATTGATGTTGCGCTGGGAAAACGATTCCGACGCGGCAGCGAACACCGCGACTTCCTTGACCCCGGCTGCAATGGCGTCTTCAAACCCGCGCAGGTTGGGTGCGAGTGCACCATAAGTCACGCCAGGCTTGCGCTGGATCTGCGCGAAGACGTCGGCGGAACCGGCCATTTGCGGTACCCATTTGGGCGACACAAAACTGCCGACTTCTATATAGCCGAGGCCGGCGGCGGTCAGCGCGTCGACCAGTTGCACCTTGTCCGCAACGCTGATGGGTTGGGCTTCGTTTTGCAGACCGTCGCGCGGGCCGACTTCGACCAGGCGTACGTGAGTGGGTAGGGACATGGGATGCGACCTGTGCTGGTTGTCTGAATGCTCAGAGAGCCCTGTGGGAGCGAGCTTGCTCGCGATGGCGGTAGCACTTCAACACGGATGTCGACTGACCTGACGCTATCGTCGGAACGCCGCCCGGAACAAGCTCGCTCCCACAGGGGATTGTGTTGACCTACTGAACCGTCTGCTCGCTCTTGATGGTCTGTTCCAGCGCCTGGGTGCAACGCTCCTGCGCGGTGTCCAGTTCCAGCTTCATCTGTTCGATGTCGAGCATTTGCTGCTCGAGCTGTTCACGACGTTCGGCGATTTTGGTCAGCATGGTTTGCAGCTGTTTTTGATTGCCGCCGGTGGGGTCGTAGAGTTCGATCAACTCGCGGCATTCGGCCAGGGAGAAGCCAATGCGCTTGCCCCGCAGGATCAGCTTCAGGCTGACCTTGTCACGGGGTGAGTAGATGCGTTCCTGACCGCGTCGCTCGGGGCTGAGCAGGCCTTGCTCTTCATAAAAGCGAATGGCCCGGGTGGTGATGTCGAGCTCGCGGGCGAGGTCGGAAATGCTATAGGTCTGGCTGCTCATGGAAGCGCTCGAAAAAGGTCATGGCGCTAAGCTAATGGCAGGTTGACGTTTACGTCAAGCGTCGCGCCCTGATCCTTCGTCTACCAGGTGTTTCCTACACCTTATCGAGTTTCTTCTCATGTGCCGTCACCTGCTGGCACAACTCGATCATCTGCTCGCGCATCCAGCGGTTGGCTGGGTCCTGGTCAGTGCTTTCGTGCCAATAGAGGTGGGTTTCCACCGGCGGCACATCCTTGACCGGCAGATTCACCGAGTACAGGTCATGGCGACGGGCGAAACGTTCCGGCACGGTCATGACCATGTCGGTCTGCTGCAATACCTGAGATGCCATCAAGTAATGCTGGGATCGCAGGGCGATCTTGCGTTGAATGCCCATTTTTCCCAGGGCCAGGTCGACATGCCCCAGACCGCTGCGGCGGCTGGAGATGTGGATGTGGGTCAGCGACAGGTAATCATCGAGGGTGAATTTCTCTTTGCCGGCCAGCGGATGGCCTTTGCGCATGGCGCACACGTAACGGTCTTCCATCAACTTGACGTGGCGCACTTGCGGGTCAGTGTTGAGCGGCGCATCGACGGCGAAATCGAGACGCCCGGCCGCCAGTTCCTTGGTGGTTTCGCGGCGTTTGGACAGAAAACTTTCAATGATCACCGTCGGCGCCAGGCGCCGCAGACGTTGGAACAGTGGCGGCAGGATCACCGCTTCGGTGAGGTCGGTCATGCTGATGCGGTAGGTCTTGACCGCCTGCAACGGGTTGAAAATACGGCTTTCCTGCACCGACACCCGCAGCAAGGAGAGGGCGTTGCGCACCGGCCCGATAATGTTCTGCGCCATGGGCGTCGGGACCATGCCCTGAGCGGTGCGTACGAACAACGGGTCATTGAAGGTCTCGCGCAGACGGGCCAGAGCGTTCGAGACCGCCGGTTGAGTAATGCCGACAATCTGCCCTGCACGGGTCAGGTTGGCTTCGGTGTAGATCGCGTCGAAGACGATGAAAAGGTTGAGGTCGACCTTGCTCAGATTCATTGCGCTGCACTCTTATTGTTGGGCTCTCGATCAGCCGATCATATATCGGTGATGAATGTTAATACACGCCGAGAATAGGCTAGGTAAATTTTCGTAGCTGTTCTAGCATCGATTGCATGACCTGAACAACTCATCAAAACCCTCCGTTAAAAGGTAGAGCTGCCCATGGATTTCGCTTATTCGCCCAAGGTGCAAGAACTGCGTGAGCGCGTGACCGCGTTCATGGACACCTACGTTTACCCCGCCGAAGCGGTGTTCGAGCGCCAGGTCGCCGAGGGCGATCGCTGGCAGCCGACCGCAATCATGGAGGAGCTCAAACTCAAGGCCAAGGCTGAAGGTTTGTGGAATTTGTTTCTGCCTGAGTCCGAACTCGGCGCCGGCCTGACCAACCTCGAATACGCGCCATTGGCCGAAATCATGGGCCGTTCGCTGCTGGGCCCCGAGCCGTTCAACTGCTCTGCGCCAGACACCGGGAACATGGAAGTGCTGGTGCGTTACGCCAACGAAGAGCAGAAGCAGCGCTGGCTCGAGCCGCTGCTGCGCGGCGAGATTCGCTCGGCGTTCGCCATGACCGAGCCGGACGTGGCCTCGTCCGACGCCACCAACATGGCCGCCCGCGCCGTGCGTGATGGCGACGAGTGGGTGATCAATGGCAAAAAATGGTGGACCTCAGGCGCTTGCGATCCACGCTGCAAGATTCTGATCTTCATGGGCCTGAGCGATCCTGATGCGCCGCGTCATGCGCAGCACTCGATGATTCTGGTGCCGGCGGATGCCCCGGGGGTGAAGATCGTTCGTCCGCTGCCAGTGTTCGGTTACGACGACGCACCTCACGGCCACGCCGAAGTGCTGTTCGAAAACGTCCGCGTGCCGTACGAAAACGTCCTGTTGGGCGAAGGACGCGGCTTCGAAATCGCTCAGGGTCGCCTTGGCCCGGGTCGGATTCACCACTGCATGCGCTCAATCGGCATGGCCGAACGTGCATTGGAACTGATGTGCAAACGGGCGGTAACCCGTACTGCATTCGGTAAACCTTTGGCACGTCTGGGCGGCAACATCGACAAAATCGCCGATTCGCGGATGGAAATCGACATGGCACGGCTGCTGACATTGAAAGCGGCGTACATGATGGACACCGTCGGCAACAAGATTGCGAAAAGCGAAATCGCTCAGATCAAGGTTGTCGCACCGAACGTGGCCTTGCGGGTGATCGACCGGGCGATCCAGATCCATGGCGGGGCAGGGGTGTCCAACGATTTCCCACTGGCCTACATGTATGCGATGCAACGCACCCTGCGCCTGGCCGACGGCCCGGACGAAGTGCACCGCGCGGCGATCGGCAAGTTCGAGATCGGCAAGTACGTGCCTAAAGAGATGATGCGCAGCAGTCACTAAGACCGCGACGCTTGTATCGCGGGCCTGGATCAGGCTCGCGATAGCGTTGAGGCTGCATCAATCAACAGAAGGCAACCCGTAGAACGCTCGCGCACACGCCGTGCTGTGAGCAGCCAGATCTTCCTCGCTCTCCCCGCGATGCAACGCCAATTCCCGCAACACTTCGGTCAGATACGCCGGTTCGTTGCGACCATTCTTCGGCTTGGGTCGCAGACTGCGCGGCAACAGATACGGCGCATCGCTTTCCAGCATTAGCCGTCCCGGTTTGATCTCTTTCACCAACGGATGCAGGTGCGTGCCCCGGCGCTCATCGCAGATCCAGCCGGTGATGCCGATGTGCAAATCCAGATCGAGGTAACTGAACAGCGCCTTCTTTTCGCCCGTGAAGCAATGCACCACGGCGGCCGGCAACTGATCACGGTAATCGCGAAGGATCTCCAGCAAGCGCTGACTGGCATCGCGCTCGTGGAGGAACACCGGCAATTGCAGCTCGACCGCCATCGCCAGATGCTCTTCGAGGACTTTTTCCTGCTGCGGGCGCGGCGAGAAATCACGATTGAAATCCAGCCCGCATTCACCCACCGCCACGACGTTCGGCTCCTTGAGCAAACTGCGCAGACGCTGGGCGCTGTCGGCGTTCCAGTCGCTGGCGCTGTGGGGGTGAATGCCGGCTGTGGCGAACAGCCGTTGAGCCGTTTCGTCCAGTTGCCGGCACAGTTCCAGCGCCTGCTCGCTGCCCTCGACACTCGTGCCGGTGAGCACCAATTGGCAGACCCCGGCAGCGTAGGCACGGTCGAGTACAGCCTGGTGTTTGTCGGCAAAACTGGGGTTGGTCAGGTTGACGCCGATATCGATGAGTTGCATGGTGCTACCTCGGACCAAAGGCCGGAAAGCATATCAGAGCTGTAGATTTATAAGAAAAGCCAAGAACTACAACGAGTTAAAGCTGTCTCTTGATGCCGCGAGACAGGTCAGGGTGGCTAAGGTGCCATCACTGTGCCAGTCTTTCGCACTTTGCCAGCGCTCAAGGCGCTCTGTTTCTGTCGTTCGATTTCATGAAAATTCTTGAGATCGGCCCAGTATTCTTTCTGGAGAGTGGATGATACGTCCCTCGGTTTTGCTACTGCTGTGTTGCTCGTTGCTGCTGCCGATGCCGGCGGTTGCGCGTCTCGCCGGGCCGCTGCAAGCCGTGCCTTCGACCAAAGCGCGCGACTTGGCGGAAATCCGCAGCAGTCGCGTGCTGCGCGTGTTGGTCAACCAGAGCCGCAACAGTTCCGGCGAAGTCCAGGGCCAGGCCATCGGTGTTGAGTACCACCGCTTGCGTGCCTTCGAGCAATACCTCAACGGTCACACCCGTGACGGTCAGGAAATTACCCTCAAGATCATTCCCAAGGGCAAGGATCAACTGATCGGCGCTTTGCAGCGCGGCGAGGGTGATCTGGTCGCACCGGGGGAATTGCTGGACCTGCAACCGGGTCACGCGGTCAGCACCAGTGCACCGCTTGCCAGCAATATCCCGTTGATATTGGTCGGGATCAAAGGCGAGCGACGTTACACCCGTCTCGAACAACTCTCCGGCAAAACCCTGGCGTTACCCACCGGCAGTGCCGCCGGGGACGCGGTCAGTCAGATCAATCAAAAGCTCGCGTTGCTCAAACTGCCACCGGTGATCATCGAGTGGGTTGATCCCAGTCTGGCGGTCGAGGATGTGCTGGAGATGGTCCAGGGCGGAATCTTTCACCTGACGATCGTCGAACAACCCATTGCCGAACGCTGGGGCAAGATTCTGCCTAAATTGCGTTTCGATCGGCAGGTGCTCATCAGTGAACCGGGCGAAGAGTTCTGGTTCGTGCGCCGCGACGCCTCAATGTTGCGCGCGAGCATTGATCGCTTCCTGACCGGTTACAAAAAACCGTCGGATCAGGATGCCGCGTTCCTGCGGATCTATCGACGTCTGTATCAAGTGCACTATCCATTGGCCAAGGCTGATCGGCAGCGCCTCGAGAAACTTCGGCCGGTGCTGCAGAAACACGCGGAAGCCCAAGGCATGGACTGGTTGAACCTTGCGGCACTGGCGTTCAAGGAATCGGCCCTGCAACCCAATGCCCGCAGTGGCAGCGGCCCTACCGGCCTGATGCAGATCACCCCGTCCGCCGCCCAGCGGGTGGGGGTCAACAACATTCAGAATCTCGACGCCAATGTGCAGGCCGGGGCGAAGTATCTGGCGATGATTCGTCGCAAGTTCTTTGCCAGCCCCAAACTCAACGAGCGCGAGCGCATGGCGTTCGTGCTGGCGGCCTACAACATGGGGCCGGAGCGGGTTCAGGGCATGCGTGCCGAGGCTCGTCGGCGCGGTTTGAATCCCAATCAGTGGTTTTTCCAGGTCGAACGCATCGCCATGGAGCAGGTGGGAATGGGCGCCGTCAGCTATGTTAATAGCGTGAACAAGTATTACCTGGCGTTCGATCGGGAGCGGGAGTCGTTGGAGCCCCAGGGGCAGAAAGTTGCCTCACGTAAGTAATCGAATAAACTGATTGTTATGGCGAATATATTGCGCTTATAACATGAGATTTACTGATTAATATAGCGGCCAACCAACACACACTGACAACGGATGACACAGCATGAGCACACTGATCAACAAGGTACTGTTTACCCGCGCTGGCTACGGCCTGACTGTCTTGCGGATTTTCGTCGGCATCATCTTCGCTGCCCACGGCTCGCAGAAACTCTTTGGGGCGTTCGGCGGTTACGGCCTGGCCGGCACCGCGCAGTACATGGAAAGTATCGGTCTGGCACCGGGTTATCTGATGGCGACGCTGGCGGGCGGTACTGAGTTTTTCGGCGGTCTGGCCTTGATCATCGGTCTGCTGGCACGCCCGGCGGCGCTGGGACTGACCTTTCTCTCGTTGGTCGCAATCTTTTCCGTGCATATCAGCCACGGTCTGTTCATGGCCAACAACGGTTATGAATTCGCCCTGGCCCTGCTCGGCGGCAGCATCGCGGTGCTGATCGAAGGCGCAGGCAAGCTCTCGGCTGACCGCGCTATCGCTGGCTGACCGCTCTGGCTCAATGAAAAGGCTCGCATTGCGCGGGCCTTTTTGTTGCTCGTCATTCTTGACACTGTCCGGTCAGCTTCTCTAGGATGCTGCCCATGCGCCGATTTAAACAGCTACTTGCGGGGCGCCAGGTGACTCATACAGTTGCCGATAGAAGCCTGAAGCAGGCTTCGAAATACCGCTAAAGCGCTGGTTCGGTGTTGCCTCTCACCTGCCATGCAGACTTTTGAGGCAGAGACACGACACAATGAATGCACTAAGCCCTGTTATACGCCCCGCGCCGATCACGGCACACCTCACCCAGCGCAATCCAAAAATCCTGCTTGGCGGCAAACATCAGCCGACACTCTTGCGTTATCTCGACGGCTGGCCACGTCGCACCGGTGGGCCTGCGGCCTTCCTGATCCAGTTTGTCGAAGAGGGTGAATCGCTGGCTCGATTTGCCAGCGACAGTTTCGATCTGGCGGTGATTCAATCGCCCAGCCTCGAGGATGCCCCCGAAGTGATCAGGCAATTGACTCGCGTTGCCCGGCAGGGGCTGATTACCCGCCGTTGAGGCTTTAAACGCTGCGGTTCAAAGATAGTCGATCGCCACGATATACACGCACTGTTCACCGGTCGGTGTCTGGACCCGAACCTCGGCGTCCAGCGCCTTGCCGATCAGGGCGCGGGCCAGCGGTGAGTCGATGCTGATCAGACCCAGCTTCAGGTCCAGCTCATCCGGCCCGACAATGCGATAGCGCGACTCTTTACCGTCCTCGTCTTCAATCGTGACCCAGGCGCCGAAATAAACTTTGTTCGGATCGCTCGGTTTTTCGCTGACGACTTTGAGCGCTTCCAGCCGTTTGGTGAGAAAACGTACGCGACTGTCGATCTCGCGCAGCATCTTTTTACCGTAGGTGTATTCGGCGTTTTCCGAGCGATCGCCCTGTGCCGCGGCCTCGCTGACTGACTGTGTCACCTGCGGCCGCCGAACATGCCAGAGCTCATGAAACTCGGCCCGCATCCGCGCTTCACCTTCGGGGGTGATCAGCGCGGTGCCAGCGGTGCGGGGAGGGCGATAACGGCTCATGGCAACTTCTTGTGATAGAGAGAGCTTGAGTCTATCAACCCTCGCGCAAGACTGTCAGGGGGCTGGCGTTCAGCGCACGGCGAGTACCGAACACACCGGCGCCCCCGATCAGCACCGCACCGATCAGTGGCAGCACCAACAACCACGGATGCGGGTGCCACGGCAGGTCGAAGGCGTAGCGGTAGAGCACCATACTCACCAGTTCCGAACCCAGCGCTGCCAACAATCCGCTGACCGCCCCCAGCAAACCGAACTCGATCCGCCGGGCCTTGACCAATAGTTGCCGCTCGGCCCCCAGCGCTCGCAACAAGGCACCTTGGCGAATGCGTTCATCGAGCGTCGCTTGCAAGCCTGAAAACAACACAGCCATCCCCGCCGCCAACACGAACAACAACACGTATTCCACCGCAAGGGTGACTTGGGCGAGGATGCTGCGCAGCTGTTCGAGCAAGGCTTCGACTTGCAAGATGGTCACCGCCGGGAAGGCTCGCGACAGATCCACGATCTGCTGATCATGACCGGCCGCCAAATAAAAACTGGTCAGGTAGGTCGCCGGCAGATCCTTCAGCGTGCCGGGCTGGAAGATCATGAAGAAGTTAGGCTGGAAGTTGTCCCAGTTGATCTCCCGCAGGCTGGTGACTTTCGCTTCGCGATTGACGCCACCCACGGTAAACACCATGTGATCGCCGAGCTTGAGCTTCAGGCTTTCGGCGACTTTGCCTTCCACCGATACGCCGGGAATCTCGTCCGGCGTCTGTTCGGCCCACCAGTTACCCGCAGTGAGTTTGTTGCCCGCCGGCAAATCCGCCGCCCAGGTCAGGCTCAGATCACGCTGGATCGCTCGATCACCGGCCGAATCCTTGCTGACGATTTCCTGTACCGGCTCGCCGTTGACGCTGATCAGCCGTCCAGGTACCACCGGGTATAGCGGCGCCGATTGTGCCGACAGTTTGATCAGGCGATCGATGAACGCCTGTTTGTCCGCCGGCAGAATGTTAAGCGCGAAATAGTTAGGCGCGTTTTTCGGTAGCTGGTTCTGCCAGGTGTCCAGCAACTCGCCGCGCAGCAATGCGATCAGCGCCATGGACAGCAGAATCAAACCGAAGGCCAGGGATTGCCCCGCGGCCGCCAGTGGGTGACGCAGCAATTGGCCCAGCCCGAGGCGCCATGGCAAAGAGGCGCGCGCCAGCATTCGGCGCAGACTCTTCAGAAGTAGTAACAGCAAGCCGCCAAGTACCAGCGCTGCGATCACACCGCCACCGAGCAGGGCGAAGGTCAACACCAGATCCAGGCTCAGACGCCACATGATCAGCCCGAGGGCGCCCAATGCCGCGCCGTAAACCATCCAGGTGCTGGAAGGAATCGGCAGCATGTCCCGACGCAATACCCGCAATGGCGGAACCCGGCCCAGTGCCGCCAGTGGCGGCAAGGCAAAACCGGCCAACGCCACCAATCCGGTGCCGATCCCGGCAATGGCAGGAAACAGACCGCCCGGTGGAACGTCGGTCGGTAATAAATCATGCAGCAGCGCGAACAGCCCCAACTGCGCGAACCAGCCGATCAGCGCGCCGCTGATACTGGCGAGCAATCCGAGCACCGTCAGCTGCAAACTGAACAGCACCATGGTTTCCCGTCGGGACAGCCCCAGGCAACGCAGCAATGCACTGGCATCGAACCGGCGGGTGGCGAAGCGCGTCGCCGACAGCGCCACCGCCACACCAGACAGCAGCACCGCCACCAGACTGGCCATGTTCAAGTAACGCTCGGCCTTGCCCAACGCGCCGCCGATCTGTCGGTTGCCATCGCGGGCATCCTGCAAACGCTGGTTGGCGGCCAGGCCGGGTTTGATCAATTGACGATAGGTTTCCAGCGCCTCGGCTTTACCGCGCCAGAGTTCGCGGTAACTGACCCGACTGCCGGGTTGCACCACGCCGGTCGCGGCGAGGTCGCTGAGGTTGATCAGCACGCGCGGCGTGAGGCTGTAGAAGTTGCCGGCACGGTCCGGTTCGTAGGTCAGCACTCGCGCCAGTTTGAGGGTTCGAATGCCGACGTCGATGCTGTCGCCGATCTTCAGGTCCAGCGCGGTCAGCAGTCGTGCTTCGACCCAGGCTTCACCGGGTTTCGGTCCGCCACCGGGTTCTTCCGGGGCGAAGGGCGCCGGGGCGCTTTTCAGTTCGCCACGCAGCGGATAAACGTCGTCGGCCGCCTTGATGCTGGACAGCTGAATGCCGTTGTCAGTGGCGATGACGCTGGAGAATTCCACCACCTGAGCGTGTTCGAGCCCAAGCTCCGTGCCGCTTTTAATCTGTTCGGGTCGCGCGGGAGAGCTGCCTTCAAGCAGCAAGTCGGCACCGAGAAACTCGGTGGCGCGCAGCATCATGGCGCCGTTCAGGCGGGCGCCGAAGTAGCCGATGGCGGTACTTGCCGCAACGGCCACAAGCAAGGCAAAAAACAACACGCGCAACTCACCGGCGCGGGCGTCGCGTAGCAGCTGGCGGATGGCAAGACTGAACAGGCGCAACAGCGGCAGGCGTGCCATTAAACCTCCAGAGGCGGGACGAGCAGGCCGGCGTCAAGGCGGATCAGGCGCCGGCAGCGGTGTGCCAGTCGTTCATCGTGGGTCACCAGCACCAGAGTCGTGCCACGTTCCTGATTGAGTTCGAACAGCAGATCGCTGATGCGCTCGCCGGTATGGCTATCGAGGTTGCCGGTGGGTTCGTCGGCAAACAGCACATCGGGCTCGGCGGCAAAGGCTCGGGCAATGGCTACGCGCTGCTGTTCACCACCGGAGAGCTGACGGGGCGAATGGGTCAGCCGTTGGCCCAGCCCGACGCGTTGCAGCAGTTCGGTAGCGCGCTCACGGGCGTCCTTGCGGCCATCGAGTTCCAGCGGCAGCATGACGTTTTCCAGGGCATTGAGACTGTCCAGCAACTGGAACGATTGAAAGACAAAACCCACATGCTCGGCGCGGATGCGCGCGCGCTGGTCTTCATCGAGATTGCTCAGGGCTTGCCCGGCGAGCGTGACTTCACCGCTGCTCGGCAGATCGAGACCGGCGAGCAGGCCCAGGAGGGTGGATTTGCCGGAACCGGAGGCGCCGACGATGGCCAGACTGTCGCCCTTGTTCAGTTTCAGGCTGAGTTCGTGCAGGATAGTCAGTTCACCTTCCGCGCTGGGAACCACTTTGCTGAGGTTCTTCGCGGTGAGAATGCTTGCGCCCATGGAGAATCCGATGCGTGTGTGGTTTTTGAGTGCTGGCCTGGCCTTGATGTGCATGGCCCAGAACGCAGCGGCGGGTACAGTCCTGATCGTTGGCGATAGTATCAGCGCGGGTTTCGGGCTGGATACCCGGTTGGGATGGGTCTCCCTACTTGAGGACCGGCTCAAGCGCGAAGGTTTCGACGATAAGGTAGTCAATGCGTCCATTGGCGGCGACACCAGCGCCGGAGGCCGGGCGCGCCTGCCCGCGCTGCTTGCAGAGCATAAGCCTGAGCTGGTAATCCTCGAGTTGGGCGGTAACGATGGCCTGCGCGGATTGCTGCCAACGCAATTGCAACAAAACCTTGCAGCAATGATCGACAGCTCCCGCGCCAGTGGCGCCAAGGTGCTGCTGCTCGGCATGCAATTGCCACCCAACTACGGCGTTCGTTATACCGAGGCCTTCGCGAAGGTCTACAGCACACTGGCCGAGGAGAAAAAGATCCCCCTGGTGCCGTTTTTTCTCGACGGCGTAGGCGGTCATCCGGACTTGATGCAAGCCGATGGCCTGCACCCGACTGCCGGGGCTCAGGACAAGTTGCTGGAAAATGTCTGGCCTACACTGAAACCGCTGCTTTGACGCTTTTCTAGCGGCGGTGTTTCGGCTAAGGTGGCGCCCCCGATTTGGAGCCCCCGATGCCGCGTCCCGCCTGGTCACTTTTTGCCTACCAACTGATCGAGCCTGACGAACAGCTGGATCTGTTCGCCTGCCAGGAAGTGCGGGTACATCTGGTGACCCGTCAACTGGAGTTGGGCGGCTCGGCGGACCGCACCTTGTGCGGCAGCCTGTTGCCAGCACAACCGCGCTGGTCGAGCGTCGATCGCCGTGTGTTCCAGGATCAGCGCCTGTGCTCGCTGTGCCGGGCCATTCTGGAATCGCAAAAACGCGGCACATCGCCGATCTGGCCGGAATTGCGTTTCGAGCTTTAGATCTCGATAGATTGCTTGCTATCGGTCAACTCCCCGATTTTCCAGATGCCGGTGTACAATCCCGTTTTTATACCCTTGTCGATCATGCGAAGGATTTTCCGGATGTTGCCGCGCTTTCCTGCCGTCACCCGCTACCTGTCTCTCGCCGCCCTCTGTGTGGCGGGTCCCGTAGCAGCATTGGAGCTGCCCCTGCCACCGCCCGGTGAAGACATCATCGGTCAGGTCCAGGTGATCAAGGCCAAGTACGAAGATACCTTCGCTGACCTTGGCACCACCTACGATCTGGGCTATTCGGAAATGGTCGCGGCCAACCCAGGCGTCGATCCATGGCTGCCGGGCGCTGGCACCGAAGTGGTGCTTCCAACACGCTTCATCCTGCCGCCGGGTCCGCGTGAAGGCATCGTCATCAACCTGGCCGAGTACCGCCTCTATTACTTCCCGAAAGGCCGGAACGTGGTGTACACCTTCCCGCTGGGTATCGGCCGTGAAGGCTGGGGCTCGCCGATTGCCCATACCAGCATCATCGCCAAGACGCCGAACCCGACCTGGACCCCTCCAGCGTCGATCAAGGCCGAACACGCTGCCGATGGCGATCCGCTTCCGAACGTGGTGCCTGCCGGCCCTGACAACCCGCTGGGGCCGTTCAAGTTCACGCTGGGCACGCCGGGCTACCTGATCCACGGTTCGAACAAGAAGTTCGGCATCGGCATGCGCACCAGTCATGGTTGCTTCCGCATGTTCAATAACAACGTGCTGGAAATGGCGGGCATGGTGCCGGTAGGGACGTCGGTGCGCATTATCAGCGACCCGTACAAGTTCGGTGTCAGTGGCGGCAAGGTGTATCTGGAAGCGCACACTCCGCTGGACGACAAAGGCAACCCTTCTGTGGTCGACAAACACACTGCGGTGATCAACGCGATGCTCAAGCGTGAGGACATCACCAACAACCTGCGCATGAACTGGGATGTGGTCCGCGACGTGGTTGCCGCCGAAGATGGTCTGCCGGTGGAAATCGGAGTGCCGAACTCCTCGGCGCCGATGGTGACGAGTGCACCGATCGACCCGTTGCAGTAATGCTTGAAAGGAACCCGCCGATGCTGACCGCATCGGCGGGTTTTTTATTGCCGGTACGAAATAGCGGGCAATAAAAAAGCCGACCCAAAAAATGGGTCGGCTTGATAACAATCCCGAAGGATTATTACTTGCGGCTAGCTTTGTCCAGCATGCGCAGAGCACGCTCGTTAGCTTCGTCAGCAGTCTGTTGTGCTTTTTGAGCAGCAGCCAGAGCTTCATCAGCTTTACGGTAAGCTTCGTCTGCACGAGCTTGGGAGCGAGCTGCTGCGTCTTCAGTAGCGGTCAGACGTGCTTCGGTTTCTTTCGATACGCTGCTGCAACCGGTAGCCAGAACTGCGGCCAGAGCCAGAGCAGAGAATTTCAGAACGTTGTTCATCGTGTTCCCCTTCAAGGACTTTCTATTAAGTTAGCTGTCTCCTCAGAGTGAGGAAATAGCCGGCGTACATACTACCCATTACTTGTCGTAAGTAAACTGACGTAAAGCAAGAAGCCAAAAAAATTGTAGGCGTTGATTCTTTTTCGAGCAACTTTTAACTGCATTGTTTAAAAAATATCCAGCTGGGAGGCCCGAGCTGAGCGAGCCGCCAAAGAAAAGTTCCGCGAGCGCAGGGCTCTTTTCTCCGTATTGGCTAAAGTCTGCCTAGATGGATTCGTCCACACTTTTGTTCGGATTTTGCGTGGCGCCTCTCATATCTTTCTCCATGTTCAGGTGACTTTAACAACGGGCGCTCGTCTTAAGTCTCAACATCCGGCAATGTTCAGGCTGTCGACCTTCAGAGATCTTGGTCGAGCCGTCTCTGCGTAACCCGGAGCAGCACCCCCGCCACCAGCGTGATGACGAGCGTACCTTGAGCATTTCTGCCAATAGTGCCTACTATTTGATACGTGCTCGGTTGCGCGAGATTGGTGCAGCTCTTCTCGGTGTCCATTCAGGCACGGGGTGGCGTAGATGTTCCTTCGCCGGAAAAACATCGGTAAGGTAGGGGTCAGAATTCCAGACCCGCGAGGAGTAGTGATGAGCGAGGCGTTGTCCATCCACCATGACCAGGCTGGTCATCAGTTCGAGACCAATGTGGACGGTCATCGTGCCTACCTGACCTATATGGATCTGGGGAAACAGACCCTGGATATCTATCGCACCTTTGTGCCCAACGCACTGCGTGGTCGCGGTATTGCGGCAGCCTTGACCGAGAAGGCGTTGGAGTACGCTGAAGAAATGGGTTACACCGTCATTCCATCGTGTTCCTACGTGGAACGCTACATGGAGCGCCACCAGCGGCATGCAGCCAAGCTGAGCCAGTAACCTTTCAAAGAATCGAACGCATAAAAAAACGCCGGGTCAAGCCCGGCGTTTTTTTTGTGCGGCGAAAAGTGATCAGCTGCGATCGCGTTTCGGCAGCACGTCCTTGAGCTTGGCATGCATGCTGCGCAAGGTGTTTTCGGTGGCGGTCCAGTCGATGCAGGCATCGGTGATCGACACGCCGTATTGCAGGTCGGCGAGGTCTTTCGGAATCGCCTGGCAGCCCCAGTTCAGGTGACTTTCGACCATCAGGCCGATGATCGACTGGTTGCCTTCGAGGATCTGGTTGGCGACGTTCTCCATCACCAGCGGTTGCAGGGCCGGGTCCTTGTTGGAGTTGGCGTGGCTGCAATCGACCATGATGTTCGGCTTGATCTTCGCTTTGTTCAGCGCTTGCTCGCAGAGCGCGACGCTGACCGAATCGTAGTTCGGCTTGCCGTTGCCACCGCGCAGTACCACGTGACCGTAGGCATTGCCCTTGGTGGTGACGATCGACACGCCACCTTCCTGGTTGATACCCAGGAAGCGGTGAGGGCTTGAAACCGATTGCAGGGC
Organism: Pseudomonas sp. LBUM1666; assembly: GCF_059695775.1. Classification (NCBI taxonomy): domain Bacteria; kingdom Pseudomonadati; phylum Pseudomonadota; class Gammaproteobacteria; order Pseudomonadales; family Pseudomonadaceae; genus Pseudomonas; species Pseudomonas sp. LBUM1666. The sequence goes on from NZ_CP166789.1 coordinate 2,144,724, forward strand.
GTTGATAGCGACGGTCAAGCCGCCGTCGGTGCCGTTCTTGAAGCCGACGGCCGAGGACAGGCCGGAGGCCATTTCACGGTGAGTCTGGGATTCGGTGGTGCGCGCACCGATGGCCGACCAGCTGATCAGGTCCTGCAAGTACTGCGGGGAGATCGGGTCGAGGGCTTCAGTTGCGGTCGGCAGGCCCATCTCGGCCAGGTCCAGCAACAATTGACGACCAATGTGCAGACCGTCCTGAATCTTGAAGGAGTCGTCCAGGTACGGATCGTTGATCAAGCCTTTCCAGCCGACGGTGGTGCGTGGCTTCTCGAAATACACTCGCATGACCAGATACAGGGTATCGGACACTTCGGCCGCCAGCGCCTTCAGGCGCTCGGCGTATTCGTGGGCAGCCTTGATGTCGTGGATCGAGCAAGGCCCGATGACAACAAACAGGCGGTGGTCGGTGCCATCAAGAATGTTGCGAATGACTTCGCGGCCCTTGGTGACGGTGCGCAGGGCAGCGTCGCTCAGAGGGATATCACGCTTGAGCTGATCGGGAGTGATCAGCGTCTCGTTGGAGGCGACGTTTAGGTCGTTGATCGGTAAATCAGCCATCGTTTACTCGTCAGGTCACGGGTGCCGGCCGCCAGCGAACCCGCGCGGCGGAGCACAGCAAATTAAGCGCGTCGGGGAGCAGAACCTTAGCGCGTTACACCGTGGCTCGACAATGGGCAGACACCGGTTTAATCCAGCACGGCCTGTGCAAATGCCTTGCGAACCGTGTCTTGAGAGAACTCGTCGGCGTGCTGCTGGACCCATTCGAGGGCCAGGGCTTGAGTTTCCTGCAGGTCGTCGTGCGCGTCATGCAGGCGACAGTAACGTTCGATCTGGCAAACCTGCTCGCCCATCCGGGCACTGAACATCATCTGCTCGTCAACAAAGGCAATGCCTACCAGATAGCCGCGCTTGCGTCGCAGGCACCAGGCCACATAGCCCAGATAGCGCAAGTCGGGGTTTAAGGTCGGCATGCGCACTTCCAGTGCCGTACCGTGGCGCCACGCCCGGTGATAATTGCAAGCCATGCCCCCGAGGCTGATAGTGTGCAGCTGTTGCCGCGAAATGCATTCAGGTGTGAGCAACGTTAATTCGACGGGCACATCGTCAGGGTGAGGAATAAAACGTCCCATGAACACGGACTCCATGTGTCAGCCATCTGACATTGTTCCACCCAGTATAGTGGTCGAATTGGAACTGACTGATTTCGACGCCGACCAACGGCTGCTGGCGATGAGCGGTGTGTCGCTGGTCATTTTCACCAGCGTCGGCTGCGCCAGTTGCCGTTTTGCCCGTGAGCAATTGCCACGACTCGATCTGGAGGTCGATCGGCTGTGCTGGATCGATGCCGGGAACAATGGCGGGGTGGTCGATCGTTATCAGGTTTTTTATTTGCCGGCGCTGTTTGTGGTGCGCGACGGTGAATTCTTCGGGGCACTAAAATCGCGCCTGACCCGCACCGAGCTCAATGACGCCGTGGGTCAGGCGTTGAGTCGAATTGCAGAGGAGTTGCCATGATGGGGGCAGTGACCAAACCGACAATCGGTATTATCGGAACCGGCGCGATCGGCGGTTTCTACGGGTTGATGCTGGCGCGTGCCGGTTTCGATGTGCATTTTCTGTTACGCAGTGAGTTTTCGGCGGTGGCCGAGCGAGGGTTGAAGCTCGACAGTGCGGTGCACGGCGCGCTGACGTTGAATCCGGTTCAGGCGTATTCGACGGCCGAAGACATGCCGCCCTGTGACTGGTTGCTGGTGGGCGCGAAAACCACCAGTAACGCGCAGCTTGCACCGACGATCATTCAAGCCGCCACCCCCGATGCGAAAGTGCTGCTGATGCAAAATGGCCTGGACGTTGAAGACAGTCTGCGAGCTTTGCTCCCTGATTCGCTGCACGTGCTCGGGGGGCTCTGCTATATCTGCGTTCATCGCGACGGACCAGGCGTCATCACCCATCAGGCGCTTGGCGTGGTGAATGTTGGCTATCACAGTGGCCCTGCAGCTGATGAGCAGGCGCGCATGGCGATTGTCGAGGAGGGCGCCGGGCTGTTCCGCGCCGCCGGCATCGACTCCCAGGCCATGGCGAACCTGCATCAGGCGCGCTGGCAAAAACTGGTCTGGAATATCCCTTACAACGGTCTGTCGGTTCTGCTCGGGGCAAGCACCACGCCGTTGATGGCCAATGCCGACAGTCGGGAATTGATCAAGTCTCTGATGGCTGAAGTGGTTCAGGGAGCAATCGCCTGCGGTCACGACGTACCGGCCGGTTATGCCGATCATCTGTTCATGGTGACCGAGAAAATGCCGGACTATTGGCCGAGCATGTACCACGATTTTCTGCACAAACGACCGCTTGAGCTGGATGCGATTTACGCCCGGCCACTGGCGGCAGCCAAGGCCGCAGGGTGCGAGTTGCCGCGAATCGAAGCCTTGTATCGAAGTTTGAGTTTTATCGATCGACGTAACACCTGAGTCGATCATCCTGAGGGGGAAGGGCATGGCAAAAACTATCGACGACAAACTGGTGCTGGCGATTTCTTCCCGTGCGCTGTTCGACCTGAGCGAAAGCCACAAGGTCTATCTGTCGGGCGGTGTCGAGGCCTATCGGCAATATCAGATCGAACACGAAGACGAAATCCTCGAGCCCGGTGATGCATTCCCGTTGGTGCAGAAACTCCTCAACTTGAACACCAGCCTGGGCCGCGCCCGGGTCGAGGTGATCCTGGTGTCGCGCAACAGTGCCGACACCGGCCTGCGGGTTTTCAATTCGATCCACCACTATGGCCTGGCGATTTCCCGCGCGGCGTTTGTCGGCGGGCGCAGTCCTTATCCGTACCTCAAGGCGTTCGGCTGTGACCTGTTTCTTTCGACGCATGCCGAAGACGTGCGCAGTGCACTGGATGCCGGGTTCGCCGCGGCGACCATTCTGTCGGGTGGCGCCAGCCGTGCGGCCAGTGATGAATTGCGTATTGCCTTCGATGGTGACGCGGTGCTGTTTTCTGACGAATCGGAACGCGTCTATCAGTCCGGTGGTCTGGAAGCGTTTCAGGCCAGCGAGCGTGAAGCCGCCCGCGAGCCTTTGCGCGGCGGGCCGTTCAAAGGCTTCCTCGCCGCCCTCAATCTGTTGCAACGCGAGTTCCCGGAAGACGCCTGTCCGATCCGCACCGCGCTGGTGACCGCGCGATCGGCGCCCGCCCATGAGCGAGTGATCCGTACCTTGCGCGAATGGGACATTCGTCTGGACGAGTCTCTGTTTCTCGGCGGCCTGACCAAGTCGGCGTTTCTCGAAGCCTTTGCCGCCGACGTGTTTTTCGACGATCAGGCGGGTCATTGCGAGTTGGCCCGCGAGGTGGTCGCCACCGGCCACGTGCCGCACGGCATAAGCAACGAGCAAAAGGTTTAAGCCCGCGGTTCAACGCGTTACGCGGGACGTCGTACTCGCCAAGGCACTGCTAAGCTGAATCAATCTCCGCCATGTTGGCACTCAAGGAGGTCATATGATTCATTCGATGCTGTACGCCACTGACCTCGGCCTGTACGCACCTTTGGTAATGCAGCATGCCTTGGCGCTGGCGCGCACATTCAATGCCGATCTCTACGTGGTGCACGCCGTTGAACCGATGGGGCTGTTTGCCGAGTCGGTGCTTCAGAGTTACCTCGATGAGCAGTCGTTGAACGAGTTTCACAGTCAGGGCTTGAACACGGTGATTGCCAATATCGAGCAGCGGGTGCTCGACAGCTTTCGTGAAGAATTGGGGGATGAAGGGGAGCAGGACCTGGAGCGGATCAAAGCAGTGCGGGTGCTTCAGGGTGATCCGTCACAGGTGATTCTCGACCAGGCGCAGAAACTCTCCGTGGATTTGTTGATCGTAGGTAGTCATAGCCATGGTGCTGGCGCGGAAACGCCTTTGGGCCGGACTGCAGCGCGGGTGTTGCAACTGTCTCGGGTACCGGTCTATCTGGTGCCGCTGGTGGAGCGTCGTCGCCAAGGGGATCGTTAGTGTCCTGCCTCGTATTCACTAGGCAGGACACTAGAACACGAATAGTGGCAGTTCGATGAAAAAGTTCTAGATTTATTCTTCAAACCATTAATATAGTTATATACCGTCGCTGATGCCCGTGGCGTCTACCTGCTTTGAGGGATTCATATGAAGCTTCAACAATTGCGCTACATCTGGGAAGTGGCGCACCACGACCTCAACGTTTCCGCTACAGCCCAAAGCCTTTACACGTCGCAACCGGGCATCAGTAAGCAGATCCGTCTGCTGGAAGACGAATTGGGGGTTGAGGTTTTCGCCCGTAGCGGCAAGCATCTGACCCGCGTCACCCCGGCCGGCGAGCGCATTATCACTACCGCCGGCGAGATCCTGCGCAAGGTTGAAAGCATCAAGCAGATCGCCCAGGAATTCTCCAACGAGAAGAAAGGCACCCTGTCGATCGCCACCACGCACACCCAGGCGCGTTATGCGTTGCCACCGGTTATCAGCAATTTCATCAAGCAATACCCGGACGTTGCCCTGCATATGCACCAGGGTTCGCCGATGCAGATCGCTGAAATGGCCGCTGACGGCACCGTCGATTTCGCCATCGCCACCGAAGCGCTGGAGCTGTTCGGTGATCTGGTGATGATGCCGTGCTATCGCTGGAACCGCTGCGTAGTTGTGCCTCAGGGTCACCCGTTGACCAAGCTGTCGAAGTTGTCCCTCGAAGCCCTGGCCGAATACCCGATCGTGACGTACGTATTCGGTTTCACCGGTCGTTCGAAACTCGACGAAGCGTTCAGCCATCGCGGCCTGACGCCGAAAGTGGTGTTTACCGCCGCCGACGCCGACGTGATCAAGACGTACGTTCGCCTGGGTCTGGGCGTGGGTATCGTGGCGAAAATGGCGGTCGATGCCAAACTCGACAGCGATCTGGTCATGCTTGATGCCAGCGACTTGTTCGAATCCAGCATTACTAAAATCGGTTTCCGTCGCGGTACGTTCCTGCGTGGCTTCATGTGCGACTTCATCGAGAAGTTCGCCCCGCACCTGACCCGCGAAGTCATGGCCAAGGCCATCCAGTGCCACAACAAGCAGGAACTGGAAGAGCTGTTCGACGGCGTCGAACTGCCGGTGCATTGATCTCCCGCGCTAGACCACCTCGGTAACAGAAAACTGTTGCCGAGCACCTGCCACCAGAATCTCCACCTCGTCCCCTTCGAACTTGCCCAGCAGACTCTTGCCCAGCGGCGAGCGAGGGGTGATGACGGTAATCCATTGCCCCACCACATCGACCTTCAAACCCGCCGCGTCGGGGGCCAGAAACAACCATTGCTCACGACCCTTTTCGTCTTCCAGACCGAGCAGGGCACCAACTTCGATGCCGCGCTGATCGTCATAAGGTCGTAGCGTCAGGTTCTGGCAAAGCGTCAGTGAATGCCTGATTTCTTCCACCCGTTTGGCTTGCCCGGCTGCCAGATAAGACGCCTCCAGACCCAGTGTGTCGTACTTGTTCTCGGCGATGTTTTCTTCGTGGGTCGCGGTTTCGTAAGCGGTTTGTGCGGCGCGCTCGGCGATGTCAAGGTCGATTCGCAGTTTGTCGAGAATCAGTTGGTGGACGGTCGGCTTGTGCATAGAGAGCTTCTTGATCAATCGCAGAATTGCTGGACGTTGGCGCGGCTTTTTTCGCTCGGTGCAGTCTGGTCCTGCTGCAACCAGAACTGGCATTTGGGGTTCGATAAATTGCGGTTGTTGCTGCGCGCCTGATCAAGCCTTTGCTGCTGCTCGTTCTTGCGCAGGTTCTCTTCGTACTGTTCGAACAACGGGCTCTGCGGTGGGATATCCGGTGCCGGTTGCACCACCACCGGTGGCTTGACCAGTTGCTGCACGGCTTCAGCCACGGGCGCCAGCTGCTCGCTGAACAACAGTCGGGAGGCGAGCCAGCACGTCAGTGCGATCGCGATAAACCCCAGCCACATACCCAGGGCAATGCTGCCGGTCAGTTGCAAGGCGTTGAGCTGGATCGGCAACGGGCGGCGCGGGTTGGGACGGTAGGGCATGGCTGCCTCCTGGCGGGTGGTCGCGGGCAAGTGGCGATTGTCGCATGAAGATTAATCGCCGTCGGCTCTTCTGCACGGGGTAATTTATGAGGACAATCGGCGCCTTTGCCAACGGGAGCCTGGAATGCCTGAAATGCCTCAAGTAAAAAACTGCTGGCGCTGGGATATTTTCTGCACGGTAGTCGACAACTTTGGTGACATCGGCGTGACCTGGCGTCTGGCGCGACAACTGGTGGCCGAACATTCGGTGGCGGTGCGTTTGTGGGTCGATGATCTGCGGGCCTTCGAGCGCTTGTGCCCGGACATTGACATCAACGCCTCACAGCAATGGCAGCAGGGCGTCGAAGTGCGTCAGTGGACGGCCGACTGGCAGCCCACTGAAGCCGCTGATGTGGTGATCGCCGCGTTCGCGTGCCAATTGCCGAGTGCTTACATGGAGGCCATGGCCGAGCGGGAAAAACCGCCGCTGTGGATGAATCTCGACTATCTGAGTGCCGAGGACTGGATCGTCGGCTGCCACGGCTTGCCGTCGGTGAAATATAAGAGCGTACAAAAATTCTTCTTCTTTCCGGGATTTCAGAAGGGCACCGGTGGCTTGCTGCGTGAAAGCGGATTGCTTGAGCGTCGTCAGCAGTTTCAGCAAAACCCCGAGGCCCAGCGAGAATTCCTGCAAGGTTTAGGGATTGATCGCGCGCAAGGTGCGCAGTTGATCTCGCTATTTGCCTACGAAAATAATGGGCTGGCCAGTTGGCTCGAGGCAATGGCTGCCGACTCGACGCCCACGCATCTGCTGGTGCCCGAAGGTCGGATTCTTGGGGATGTCGAATGTTGGCTCGGTGTGGACGGTTTGGTGGCCGGCGCGGTGCATGTGCGCGATGCCTTGACCGTGCAAGTGCTGCCGTTCGTCCGACAGGACCAATATGACCTGTTGCTGTGGTGCTGCGATTTCAACGCCGTGCGCGGAGAAGATTCCTTTGTCCGCGCGCAATGGGCGGGCCGGCCGCTGCTCTGGCACATCTATCAGCAGGACGAAGACATCCACCTGGACAAGCTCGACGCCTTCCTCGCGCTGTACACCAAAGGCTTGTCCGAGCCTGCCCGCGAGGCGATCAGCGGTCTTTGGCGCGCGTGGAATGCGGGTGACAATATGACCGGGCACTGGCAATCGACCCGAAAACACTGGCCAGAACTGCAAAAACACGCCGAAGCGTGGTGTCTGGAACAGGCTTTGCAGGCAGATCTTGCCGCAGCGCTGGTACAGTTTTATGTAAATTGGATATGATACGCGGCCTAGATTTTTGTAAATCCCATCCAAATTCGGATATTCGCAATGAAAACTGGTAAAGAACTGAAACCCGGTACCGTGATCCGTCTCGAAAACGATCCTTGGCTGGTTCAGAAAGCTGAATTCACCAAGTCTGGTCGTAACAGCGCGATCATGAAGACCAAGCTGAAAAACCTGCTGACCGGCTACAAGACCGAGATCGTTTACAGCGCCGACGACAAGCTGGACGACGTAATCCTCGACCGCAAAGAAGCGACCCTGTCCTTCATCAGCGGCGACACCTACACGTTCATGGACACCACCGACTACACCATGTACGAGTTGAACGCTGAAGACATCGAAGCCGTTCTGCCTTTCGTTGAAGAAGGCATGACCGATGTTTGCGAAGCGATCTTCTTCGAAGAGCGTCTGGTTTCCGTAGAGCTGCCGACCACCATCGTGCGCGTAGTTGACTACACCGAAGGTTCGGCTCGCGGCGACACTTCCGGCAAGGTGATGAAGCCTGCCAAGCTGAGCAACGGTACTGAGCTGCAAGTTGCTGACTTCATCGAAATCGGTGACAGAATCGAGATCGATACCCGCGAAGGCGGTTCCTACAAAGGCCGTGCTAAATAAGCACTGCTTCAGGAATGAAAAAGCCCGACCATTGAGTCGGGCTTTTTTGTACCTGCGATTTACCGCTTATTTCAGGTGTTGCTTGAGCTCTTCAGAGGCTTGAAGCATCGCCGAACGCACCGCTGGCACCTGGCTCACCACGTTGAGCAACCCGTAGTCGTGGATCATGCCGTTATAGCGCACTGCGGTGATCGGCACGCCGGCTTCGTCGAGTTTGCGGGCGTAGGCTTCGCCTTCATCGCGCAACACGTCGGCGCCGGCTGTCTGCACCAGGGCAGGTGGCAGGCCCTTGAGTTGCGCGGTGGTCGCCCGCAGCGGCGACGCGTAGATCTCGTTCCGCTGTTTGGCATCGGTGGTGTAATTGTCCCAGAACCACTTCATCATGTTTTTGGTGAGGAAGTGCCCCTCGGCAAACTGGTTGTAGGACGCCGTCTCGAAGCTGGCGTCAGTCACCGGCCACAGCAGCACCTGGAACCTGATCGCCGGTGTGCCCTTGTCTTTGGCCATCAGCGCAACCACTGCCGCCATGTTGCCACCGACGCTGTTACCGGCCACGGCCAGACGTTTGCCGTCGACGTTGATCTCTTTACCGTGCTCGGCCACCCATTTGGTTGCGGCGTAAGCCTGGTTGATCGCCACCGGGTAATGCGCTTCCGGCGACGGGGTGTAATTGACGAACACTGCCGCCGCCCCCGAACCGGTAACCAGGTCCCGAACCAGACGTTCATGGGTCGGGAAATCCCCCAGCACCCAGCCACCGCCGTGAAAGAACATGAACACTGGCAGCGGACCTTTGACCCCGGCCGGCCGAACGATGGTCAGGTTGATCGGTTGGCCGTCGACTTGAATGGTCTTCTCGCTGACATCGGCTTTTGGCAGCGTCAGTTTCACCCCGGCCTGCGCGCCGACCAGCACGGCGCGGGTTTCTTCAGGCGTGAGTTGTTCCATCGGTTTGCCGGTGCCGGCATTCAGAACGTCGAGGAACGCCTGGGTGTTGTGTTCAACACCCTCACCTGCAAACGCGCTGTTAATGGACAAGGCGAGAAGGGTACCGGTCAAGACTTTACTGAAAGTGCGCATGTTCGTTTCCTGGTTCGGGCCTGGGAATCAGCGGTTAGACGGTAACGTGCAGGCGCACATCGACGTTGCCACGGGTGGCGTTGGAGTACGGGCAGACCTGGTGTGCGGCGTCGACCAGGCTTTGTGCGTCGGCTTGTTCAAGCCCTGGCAAGCTGACGTGCAGGTCGATGTCCAGACCGAAACCGCCAGGGATCTGGCCGATGCCGACATGAGCGGTGATCGAGGTGTCGTCCGGGATTTTGCGTTTGGTCTGGCTGGCGACGAATTTCAGTGCGCCGATGAAGCAGGCGGAGTAGCCGGCTGCGAACAGTTGCTCAGGGTTGGTCGCTGCGCCGCCGGCACCACCGAGTTCTTTGGGTGTGGCGAGTTTCACGTCGAGGATGTTGTCGCTGGAAACTGCACGACCGTCACGGCCGCCGGTGGAAGTTGCGATAGCGGTGTAGAGAGTTTGCATGGTGCGAGCCTCATTCGGGTTTGGTTGTTTTGCGCTAAATGTTTGCGCGCTAAGTAAGTGCGAGATAAATGTAGCTCGCGAATATTTGGCGCGCAAGATAATTTTTTGAGAAGGTTTTGGTTTGAGGAGGGGGCGCTGATTGGATGTATTGAGTTAGAGCGGTCGCGGCAGGATTTTCAGCGGAAGATTTTTTTGACGGGAGGGAACGAGGTCGGAGGGACACCCCAAAACAAATGTGGGAGCGAGCTTGCTCGCGATAGCTATGTGTCAGTCAACATCAATGTTGAATGTCAGATCGCTATCGCGAGCAAGCTCGCTCCCACAGGGGATTTTTGATGGTTTGGAGATTAGAGACTGTCCTGCAGATTACTGCGCAGCGCTTGCAGCTCCGCTTGCAGTTTCTGCAGTCTCTCCAGCGTCATCCCGCTGGCGCCGAGGATGCACTGGGGAATACCGCGCGCGCGCTCCCGCAATGCACGACCCTGTTCAGTGAGTTCGACAATCACTACTCGCTCGTCTTCACGGCTGCGGGTGCGGCTGAGTAAACCTTCGACTTCCAGGCGTTTGAGCAACGGCGTCAGTGAGCCAGGATCGGTCAGCAGGCGTGTGCTGATTTCGCCTACGGTCAAACCGTCCTGTTCCCACAACACCATCATCGCCAGGTATTGCGGATAGGTCAGGCCCAGTGCTTGCAACAGCGGCTTGTAGACCTTGGTCATCAGCAGCGAGGTGGAGTGCAGGGCGAAGCAGGCCTGATTATCCAGCAGCAGGTCGTCGCAGTTATCCGGGGTGTTGCGCTCGGTGGTCATTTCGAAGCCTTGATCAGTGATCGTCATAAATCTAGCGGGCGAATCTTTAATGCACCAGACAATTCTAGCCTAGTGCCGGTCGAGGGTACTTTGCAGGGCCAGATCCCACGGCGGGATCGGGCTGAAGCGGGTCTTCAGGTATTCCAGCAATAAGCGGCTGCGGGGGTTGGGTTGTTGCTCAAGACGCAAGGCATAAATGCCGGTCGTTTCCGGTGGTGGCAGGCCGTGTTCGCAGAACAGCGGAAGCAGTTCACCGCGTAACAGGTATTCGCTGGTCAGCCAGGTTGGCAAGTGCGCGATACCCAGCCCGGCCAATGCGCCGCAGACCAAAGCCTCGGCATTGTTGGCACTCATGCGGATGCGCGCCGGGCGGTGCAAGTGCATCTGCCCGTCCCGCTCGAAACGCCAGGCGAACGGCGGGGCCAGGCCATCCCAGTCGAGGCCATCATGCTCAATCAGCTGCGCCGGGTCGGTCGGTACACCACGTCGCTGCAAATACCCAGGGCTGGCGCAGGCGATGCGCACCATGCTCGCCAGCGGCGTGGCCACCAACCGGGTATCGGCCATTTGCCCGGCGCGCAGCACCAGATCGACCTTGCCCAGATTCAAACCCTGCATGTCGACGAAACTGTCGATCAAGTGCAACTGCACGTCGAGGCCGGGGTAGAGCATTAGAAAGTCGGCAATCACCGGCGCCAGATGTCGCCGTCCGAACGCTGCCGGTGCATCGATCCGAATCAAGCCTTCCGGTGCGCTGCTCAAGGATACCGCCTCAGCCCTGGCTAGCCGCAGTTCAGCAACGATCCGCCGCGCGCGCTCGGCAAACGCCAAACCCGCCGGGGTAGCGCGCACTGCGTGGGTGCTGCGAATGAACAACTGGCTGCCGACGGCACTTTCTAGGCTGTCGATGCGCCGCGCCACCGCCGACGGGGTCAGCGGGTGGCGGCGGGACGCGGCGGAAAAACTGCCGGTTTCCAGCACATCGAGGAACAGACCCAGTTGTTCGGTTAATTGATTGGGGTTCATGGTGTTGTCGGTGCTTATGCGAAGTTGGCACAGCCATTGTGCGTTGCTGTGCGTTTCCCCACCAGCGCCGACTGCGTAGGATGAATAGCCTGACGTGAAGGGAAAATCGCCTGTGATTGAGTTTTTGATGTACCTGATGTTTGGCGCTGCCCTAGGCACCCTCGGTGGATTATTCGGCATTGGCGGTGGTTTGATCGCGATCCCGTTGCTGGGCGTGTTGTTCGGCCTCGATCAGCAGATTGCCCAGGGCACGGCGCTGGTGATGGTGGTGCCCAACGTGATGTTGGCGCTGTGGCGTTATCACCAGCGTAATCGCATTGAATTGCGCCACGCGCTGCCATTGGCTTCGATGGGGTTCTGTTTCGCCTGGATCGGTTCGATCTGGGCGGTGGGCATTGATGCGCAAACCATGCGCGTCGGATTTGTCGCGTTCCTGATTGCTCTGTCGGCCTACAACCTGGTGCGAATGTTCTGCGCCAACGCGCCGGCGTCGGCGCAGATGAATTACTCATGGCCATGGCTGGGCGTGCTCGGTGCCGCCTCCGGGACCATGGGCGGGTTGTTTGGCGTGGGCGGGGCGGTGGTGGCAACTCCGGTGCTGACCAGCCTGTTCGGCACCAGTCAGGTGGTTGCGCAGGGTTTGTCGCTGGCGCTGGCGTTGCCGAGTACTGGCGTCACGCTGGTGACTTACGCGGTGCACCATCAGGTGGACTGGATGATCGGCCTGCCCTTGGCGGTCGGCGGGCTGATGAGCATCAGTTGGGGCGTGAGAATCGCCCACGCGCTGCCGGAGCGACTGCTGCGTGGGTTGTTCTGTGGTTTTCTGGTGCTCTGCGCGGTGATGCTCGCCCTTAAAGTTTGAAGCCTTCGACGATGTGTTCGGCCAGGCACTCGGTGATCGGCGACGGATTGTGCAGGTTGCGCACCAGCATGATGCTGGCTTCGGGCAAAATCGGCAGGTCTTCAGCTTCACCGAGAATGCGCATGTCGGGCGTGATCAGGCTTTCGAGTTGCGCGGTGACGGCCAGTCCGGCGCTGACCACCGCCATGATCGCCGACAGGCTGTCGCTGTTGTATGCCACGCGGTAATCGCGACCCATGGCGTCCAGCGCATTGCAGGCCCATAAGCGGCAGAAACAATCACTGTTGAACATCGCCAGTGGCAGCGGTGTTTGCTCATGGGCGCTGAAGCATTGCGCCTCGGCCCAGACAAAATGCTCCTTGCGCAATAACTGGCCGATTTCGTTGCCCGGCTCGCGGGTGACGATGGTCAAGTCCAGGTCCTGGCGCAGCAGCAATTGTTTTGATGATTCGCAATGCACCTCGATCTGGATCAGCGGATACGTCTGGGCAAATCGCCGCAGAATCCCCGGCAAAAAACGCATCACGTAATCGTCCGGCGTTCCGATGCGCACCATGCCAACCATGTGCGGCTCGCGCAACGTATTGAACACCTCGCTGTGTAGCTTGAGGATGCGCCGGGCATAGCCGAGCAATACCTGGCCCTCGGCCGTCAGCCGCACCTGCCGTCCGTCGCGCTGGAACAATTGACGCTGCAACACATCCTCTTCCAGGCGCTTCATCTGCATGCTCACGGCGGACTGAGTGCGGTTGACCAACTCGCCGGCACGGGTAAAACCGCCCTGGTCGGCGATGGCGACAAAGGTGCGCAGCACTTCGGTGTCGATACTCGGGTAGGCAGACATTCATCAATCTCCGAGATGTGTTACATCAGAAACATTCGTTGGATTGATCTTAGCCCCGGCGCGACACTTGAGCCATCCAAACGGAGGGCAACAAGATGAAAGGTCAAAAAGGTTATGTCGACGTAGAAAAACACTCGGTGCACCTGATCTCCGATTTGCTGCACAAATTCAATCGCTGGTACGAACTGCACCGTGAGCGTGAAATGTTGGCGGGCATGAGTGATGAAGCGTTGAAGGACATCGGGCTCAGTCGTGCGGATGTCGAGCACGAAACCATCCGCCCATTCTGGGATGACCCGATGCACAAATGAGTCATACACAACTACACAAACCGTCTCCCGGTGAGGTAGGTTGCGAGCAGACAAGGAGATGCTCATGCCCGCAACACTGTCCTTTTCCATCAAACAGGCTCGGCGTCTGGCGCTGGCCGCCCAAGGGTTCAACGGGCGCCAGCCGCCGGCGGCGATCAAACCGGTTCAGCTCAATCGGCTGATTGAACGGCTGGGCATTCTGCAGATCGATTCGGTCAATGCGTTGGTGCGTTCGCACTACCTTCCCTTGTTTTCCCGCCTCGGCAATTACTCATCCGACTTGCTCGACCAGGCTGCCTGGAGTTCGGGCCGGCGACGCACGCTCTTCGAGTATTGGGGGCATGAAGCCTCGTTGCTGCCCTTGTCGATGTACCCGTTGATGCGCTGGCGCATGCTGCGCGCGACCCGTGGCGAAGATATCTATCAGCAATTGGCACGTTTCGGGCGGGAGCAGCAGGACACGATTCGCCGGGTGCTGGCCTCAGTTCAGGAACTGGGCGCGCTGGGTGCCGGAAGCCTGTCGACCCGTCAGGAACGGGCGGGTCCCTGGTGGGACTGGAGCGCGGAAAAGCATGCGCTGGAATGGTTGTTCGCCGCCGGTGAAGTGACCGTGGCCGGGCGGCGCGGGTTCGAGCGGCTTTATGATCTGCCGGAGCGGGTGATTCCTTCGGCGATTCTTGCGCAACCGCTGCTGAGTGAGGCCGAGGCCCAGCGCGGCCTGTTGCTGCATGCCGCGACAGCGTTGGGCGTCGGAACAGAAAAAGACCTGCGAGATTACTTTCGCCTGAGTCCCGGTGATGCCCGTCCGCGCTTGGCGGAACTGGTGGAGGCGGGTGAATTGCTGGCTTGTGAAGTCCAGGGCTGGCGGCAACCGGCCTATTGTCTGTCTGAGCCGAAAGTGCCGCGCAAGGTTGAGACCAGCGCCTTGCTTTCACCCTTCGACTCGTTGATTTGGGAGCGCAGTCGCACCGAGCGCCTGTTCGATTTTCGCTATCGGTTGGAGATCTATACGCCGCAGGACAAGCGGATCTACGGCTACTACGTGTTGCCGTTTTTGCACAACGAACGGATTGCCGCGCGGGTGGATCTGCGCGCCGAGCGGGCGCAGGGCAGGCTGGCGGTGCACGCTGTGCATGAGGAGGAGCCGGGGCTGGATGACGAGGGGATGCTGGCGTTGGCGGTCAATCTGCGGCGAATGGCGGATTGGTTGGGGCTTGAGCGGGTTCAGTTGAATTGCCCGCGGGCGAGTGCGGCGCGGTTGCGGGTGGCGTTGGCGCAGATTGATAGTGACTGAACTGGCCCCTTCGCGAGCAGGCTCGCTCCCACATTGGTTCTGTGTTGTTCACAAATCCAGTGTGGGAGCGAGCCTGCTCGCGAAAGCAATCTATCAGGCAACCCAAGATTTACAGATTCACCGCCGGACTTGTTTCAGCGTCTCGGCAATAAGAAACGCCAACTCCAGCGACTGATCAGCATTCATCCGCGGGTCGCAATGGGTGTGATACCGATCCGACAACCCGTCTTCCGTAATCGGCCGCGCACCACCAATGCATTCGGTGACATTCTGCCCGGTCATCTCGATGTGGATGCCGCCGGCATACGTGCCTTCCGCTTCGTGAACCTGGAAGAACTGCTTCACCTCACCAAGAATCTGCGCAAAGTCGCGGGTCTTGTAGCCGCTGCTGGCCTTGATGGTGTTGCCGTGCATCGGGTCGGAGCTCCACAGCACTTGCTTGCCTTCACGCTGCACCGCGCGGATCAGTGCCGGCAAATGATCGCCGACCTTGTTCGCACCCATCCGCGCAATCAGGTTCAGACGGCCCGGATCGTTGTCCGGGTTGAGCACGTCGATCAGGCGAATCAGGTCTTCGGGGTTCATGCTCGGGCCGACTTTGACCCCGATCGGATTGTTCACGCCGCGCAGGAACTCGACGTGAGCACCGTCGAGCTGACGGGTGCGGTCGCCGATCCACAGCATATGCGCCGAGCAATCGTAGTAATCGTTGGTCAGGCTGTCACGACGCACGAAGGCTTCTTCATAGTTCAGCAACAGCGCTTCGTGGGCGGTGAAGAAACTGGTTTCGCGCAGTTGCGGCGAGCTGTCCATGCCGCAGGCGCGCATGAAGGCCAGGGTTTCATCGATGCGATCGGCCAGGTGACTGTACTTCTCGGCCAGCGCCGAGTTGGCGATGAAGTCCAGGTTCCACTTGTGTACCTGATGCAGGTCGGCAAAACCGCCCTGGGCGAAGGCGCGCAGCAGATTCAGGGTCGCGGTGGACTGGTGGTAGGACTGGAGCAAGCGTTCCGGGTCCGGCACGCGGCTTTTTTCGTCGAAACCGATGCCGTTGACGATGTCGCCACGGTAGGCCGGCAGGGTGACGCCGTCGATGGTTTCGTCGTTGGCCGAACGCGGTTTGGCGAACTGCCCGGCCATGCGCCCGACCTTGACCACCGGGCAACCGGCGGCGAAGGTCATGACAATCGCCATTTGCAGCAGGACTTTAAAGGTGTCGCGGATTTTCGCGGCGGAGAACTCGGCGAAACTTTCGGCACAATCGCCGCCCTGCAGCAGAAACGCGCGGCCCTGGGTCACTTCGGCAAACTGACGGCGCAACTCCCGGGCTTCACCGGCAAACACCAGCGGCGGATAACTGGCCAGCGTTTGCTCGACGTGCAGCAAATGCGCTGCGTCGGGGTAATGGGGTTGTTGCTGGATCGGCAGGGCGCGCCAGCTGTCAGGGCTCCAGGGTTGGCTCATCACGGTCTCTAGTGTTTTACGCTCGGACTGTCATGTTATCAGCAATTAGTGCGTGACCTGTTCCCGTCGCTTCGCGGACAATCGCGCCTTTGCCGCTTCAACCCTGCGGTTTATTACGTTACCGGGCCCGGTAACGATCAGGAGACGAAATGACTGAGGAGCGCGTCGAGCATCTGCTCGCCGAGGTACAGGATGAGTTCGGCGTGATTCGCGTGCTGGAAGTGGCTGATTACCGTTTTCTCGAGTTCGGTGATGCCATCGAACAGAGCTGCGTGTTCACGGCTGACCCGAGCTGGCTCGAATACGATTACACAAGGGGGATGCTGATTGGCGCGTTGTGCCACGAGCAGCCGGAAAGCGCTCTGTTCCTCGGCCTCGGTGCTGGCACCTTGACCCAGGCCTGTCTCAAGTTCTTGCCGCTGGAAGACGTCGAAGCCATCGAACTGCGTCCCGACGTGCCGCGCCTGGCTATTGAATTCCTTGGGCTGGATGACGATCCGCGGCTGTATATCCGGGTGGGCGATGCGCTGGAACTGCTCGATACCGCTGAGCCGGCGGATCTGATTTTCGTCGACCTCTATACCGATGTCGGGCCGGGTGTCGGGCATCTGGCGTGGAATTTCCTGGAAAACTGTCAGAAACGCCTGAATCCGGGTGGTTGGCTGGTGATCAATCAGTGGGCCACCGATGATGGCAAGCCGTTGGGCGCCGCATTGTTTCGCGGGCTCTATCACCGGCATTACTGGGAACTGCCGGTGAAGGAGGGCAATGTGATTCTGCTCGTGCCTTCGGAGCTGGATCAGGAACTGGACATGGACGGCTTGATCGCCCGCGCCGAAGGGCTGGCGCCGCGTTTGGGGTATTCGTTGCAGTCATTGATCAAGGCCATCCGCCCGGCTACCTAAGTTGTCGTCTGCAATGACCCCATCGCGAGCAAGCTCGCTCCCACAGTGATTTGCGTCGTACACGAAACCTGTGGGAGCGAGCTTGCTCGCGATGAGGCCCTCAAAGCCAATACAAAACTAAAGTCCTTTAAAGACCCCCGGCCGCTTCTCGATCATCGACCGCACCCCTTCCTTGGCGTCTTCACTGGCCAGCAACTTCCTCACCAGCGGCGGCAATCCCTGCGCCGCCGCTGTTTCCCCTTCGTAACGCGCCTGCCTCGCAGACATCAATGTCGCTTGAACCCCCAGCGGCGCTTGCCGGGCAATCCGCTCGGCCAGTTCAATCGCCCGTGGCAGCAGGTCCTCGCTGGCCATGACTTCCTGCACCAACCCCAGGTGCAACGCCTCATGGGCGTCGAATTCATCGCCGGTCAGCAACCAGCGCATGGCATTGCCCCAACCAGCGACCTGATGCAGGCGCAACGTGGCGCCGCCGAACGGGAAGATCCCCCGTTGCACTTCTTTCTGGGCGAAACGGGTGTTGCTGGCGCACAGGTTGATATCGGCGGCCAGCATCAATTCGATACCGATGGTCAGGCAGTAGCCTTGCGCGGCGACAATCACCGGTTTGCTGACTCTGGGGCCGGCGAATACACCCCATGGATCGCAGCCGCCGGGTGGGGCCTGCCAGCCTTCAGCCAGTGCCGCGCTGGCACTGACCAGATCCAGCCCTGCGGTGAAATGCTCACCATGGCCGAACACCACCGCCACCCGCGCTTCGCTGTCGGCCTCGAACTCGCCATAGGCCAGGCTCAGTTCGTTGAGCAGGTCGAGATCGAAGGCGTTGCGTTTGGCCACTCGATCCAGGCCAATCATCAGGACATGACCGTGCCGTTCACGGCTCACACGACTGGAGCAGGGCTGATTCATGGTGCATTTCCTCGGGCGGGAAGGGGTGGGTAGGGGTATGTGAGACGGCAGGTCTGCGTCACAAGGGTGAACCGTTTTAGCGTGATCGTCAGCAGGGCTGGGCCTTGGAAAAATAGACCGTTGCCCGATTATCCGCAAAGCGTGTGACAGAACGCTGTAAACGGCAGTTTTCCGACAAATAAAGCTCCCTTTTTGAGCGAATTCCGGTATAGTGCGCGCCGGCCTTTAACCGGGCCGCGTTTAGGTAGCGCAATTCCCCGAAGTCAGCTTCGGCTGCACGTCCGCACAGCGGACTCTCCCTTGACGAATCTTTTTCATTCATTCGTTTTCGCAAATCCCCGCCGACAAAGCAGCCAGGGCGACTCTTGAGTCTTACACGGCATGCGCAGCTTTGGAGCATGGGTCTTTGCGGATGCACTTAGAGGCAGACCCATGACCCAGGAAACCGGCGGCTTCGCCGCTTTTAATCTTAATCCGAACATTCTTGCAGCCGTCATCGCGACTGGCTACGAAGAACCTTCGGCTATTCAGCAGCAATCGATCCCGATCATTATGGCCGGTCACGACATGATTGGTCAGGCGCAAACCGGTACGGGTAAAACCGCTGCGTTCGCCCTGCCGATCCTGCATCGCATCGATCCTGCTAAGCGCGAGCCGCAAGCCCTGATCCTGGCGCCAACCCGTGAGTTGGCGCTGCAAGTAGCAACCGCTTTCGAAACCTACGCCAAGCAAATGCCAGGCGTTACCGTTGTGGCCGTTTACGGCGGCGCCCCTATGGGTCCACAACTGAAAGCAATCCGTAATGGCGCGCAGATCGTTGTCGCCACTCCGGGCCGTCTGTGCGACCACCTGCGTCGCGACGAAAAAGTTCTGTCGACCGTGAACCACCTGGTTCTCGACGAAGCGGACGAAATGCTCAAACTGGGTTTCATGGACGACCTCGAAGTTATCTTCAAGTCGTTGCCTCCAACCCGTCAGACCGTATTGTTCTCGGCCACCTTGCCGCAGTCGATCCGTGCCATTGCCGAACGCCATCTGCGCGATCCGCAACACGTGAAGATCCAGACCAAGACTCAGACCGTTACCGCGATCGAACAGGCTCACCTGTTGGTTCACGCTGACCAGAAGACCTCGGCTGTATTGAGCCTGCTGGAAGTTGAAGACTTCGATGCCCTGATCATGTTCGTGCGCACCAAGCAAGCGACCCTGGACCTGGCCAGTGCCCTGGAAGCCAAAGGCTACAAAGCCGCTGCGCTGAACGGTGACATTGCTCAGAACCAACGTGAGCGCGTGATCGAGTCCCTCAAGGATGGCCGTCTGGACATCGTTGTGGCGACCGACGTTGCTGCTCGTGGTCTGGACGTTCCGCGTATCACTCACGTGTTCAACGTTGATATGCCGTACGATCCAGAGTCCTACGTTCACCGTATCGGCCGTACCGGCCGTGCCGGTCGCGAAGGTCGTGCACTGCTGCTGGTGACTCCGCGTGAGCGCCGCATGCTGCAAGTGATCGAGCGTGTAACCGGTCAGAAAGTTGCCGAAGTTCGCCTGCCGGACGCTCAGGCTGTTCTCGATGCCCGCATCAAGAAACTGACCAACAGCCTGTCGCCGCTGGTGGCTGATGCCGAATCGACCCACGGTGATCTGCTGGATCGCCTGACCGCCGACATCGGTTGCACCCCGCGTGCCCTGGCCGCTGCTCTGCTGCGCAAGGCAACCAACGCTCAGGCGCTGACCCTGGCTGCGATCGAGAAAGAACGTCCACTGGTGCCGAACAACGCACCGCGTGGCGATCGTCCAGAGCGTACCGGTGATCGTCCGGACCGTGGTGATCGTGAGCGTCGTGCTCCGGTTCCATTGGCCGAAGGTCGTGCTCGTTGCCGTACCGCGCTGGGTGCGCGTGATGGTATCGCTGCCAAGAACCTGCTGGGCGCTATCCTCAATGAGGGTGGTCTGGCTCGCGAAGCAATCGGTCGCATCCAGGTGCGTGACAGCTTCAGCCTCGTTGAGCTGCCGGAAGATGGTCTGGAGCGTCTGCTGACCAAGCTGAAGGACACTCGCGTTGCTGGTAAGCAGTTGAAGCTGCGTCGCTATCGCGAAGATTGATCCGCTCTCGGGCTGATTGATCGAACATAAAAAATCCCCGACTGGTTCGGGGATTTTTTTTGTCTGCGTTTTAGGGGGTCAGGTTTTTGACTCAGGGTTTGGCGTTAGCGTAGAGATAGTCCGTGGCCAATGACGCCAGCGTCCGCACGCCCACCACCAGCGCCGCCTCATCCACAAAGAACCCCGGATTATGGTTCGGCGCAGCCTTGCTCATGTCCTGATCTTTGGGTGTGACGCCCAAAAATACAAACAGCCCCGGCGCCTCTTTGGCGTAGAAGGAAAAATCTTCCGCCCCACCCACCAACGGCCCCTGCACCACGTCGTCCTTGGCCGCCCAGCGCAAGGTCGGCAGCATTTTCTCGGTCAGCGCCGGGTTGTTGATCGTCGGGTCATACTTTTCGATGATCGTCACTTCAGCTTTGGCACCGCCGCTTTCGGCGATTTTCTCGACGGTCTGGCGTACATCTGCGTGCAGCTTCTGGCGGATGGCGTAGTCGTAGGAGCGGATGGTGCCGCTCATGTCCACGGACTCGGGAATGATGTTGTAACGCGTGCCGCCGTTGATCGTGCCAATGCTGACCACCGACGGATAAGACGAGATGTCCGTCCGGCGGCTGACCACAGTTTGCAGGCCGACGATGGTTTGCGCGCCGACGGTGATCGGGTCGATGCCGTCCCATGGGCGCCCGGCGTGGGTCTGCTTGCCGAGAATTTTAATGCGCAGGTCATCGGAGCTGGCCAGGGTCGGGCCTGGGCGATAGGCGATCCGGCCGGCGGGGACGCCGGCCCAGACGTGCAGGCCGAAGACCGCGTCCGGTTTCGGCGATTTCATCACGCCTTCCTCAATCATCATTTTCGCTCCCCAAGTGTTTTTTCCATCGGGGATAAAATCGCTTGGGCCTTCTTCTGCCGGTTGGAAATAGAACACCACCGTGCCGGGCAAGGTGTCGCGCATGCCGGTAAGGATTTTCGCTGTGCTTAGCAGGATTGCGGTATGAGCGTCGTGACCGCAAGCGTGCATCACGTCGACTTCTATACCGAGGTAGGTGCCTTTGGCTTTCGAGGCGAAAGGCAAGTCCAAGACTTCCTTGACCGGCAACGCATCCATGTCGGCGCGCAACGCTACGGTCGGTCCGGGTAGCGCGCCTTTGAGGATGGCGACGACGCCAGTGCGGGCTACACCGGTTTTCACTTCCAGGCCCATGGCGCGGAGTTGTTTGGCGACCAGTTCCGACGTGCGTTTTTCGGTGTTGCCCAGTTCCGGATGGGCGTGGATGTCGCGGCGGGTTTCCAGCAGTTCGGGTTCCAGGGCCTTGGCCTGTTCGGCGATGTGCGTGCGGGCGTCTTCCAGTGTGTCGGCGCTGGCGTGGCCGGCCAGTGCGCCGAACAGGGTCAGCAAACACGTTTGTGCAATGCGGGTCAGCTGCATCGGGATTCTCCATGACTATTGTTTTTTGGCTTCAGTGCCTATGACTTGAGCGTCGCAGTTAAGTGCTATTCCTGCACCTGGCCGCCACCTGCCGTGATCACTTGCACACTCATGCGTGGTGTCGCCAGGTCGAGCCCGGCTTCGTCCAGGTGCCGCTTGAGTGACAGGTTGAACGCTCGGGACACTTCCCACTGCTTGATCGGCGCGGTCTTGAACCGGGCGCGGAGAATCGCGTTGCCTGACTCGAAACTCTCGACACCCTGAATCTCCAGTGGCGACCAGATGTTGCGCCGTTGCAGTGGGTCGGTGCGCATCTTCTGGCCGACGTCGCGCATTAGTTTGATCGCGTTATCGATGTCCATGTTGGAAGGTATCGCCACCCGGAAAATCGCGTAGCCGAATTCCCGGGAGTAGTTCTTGATGCTTTTGATTTCGCTGAACGGAATGGTGTGGACGATGCCGTCAATGTCCCGCAGGCGCACGGTACGAATGGTCAGCCCTTCGACGGTGCCCAGGTGGCCGCCAACGTCGACGTAGTCGTCGATGGCCAACGAATCTTCGATGATGATGAACAGCCCGGTGATCAGGTCCGCCACCAGTGACTGTGCACCGAAGCCGATCGCCAGGCCGATCACGCCGGCGCCGGCCAGCAATGGTGTGACGTTCATGCCCATGTTCGCCAGGGCGACGATCAGCGCAATGATGAAAATCGCCACGAACAACACGTTGCGGATCAGCGGCATCATTGTCTGTGCGCGGGCATTTGCCAGGCCTTTGCGCGAGCGGGTGAGGGCGTGGTGCACGGCAGTGTCGCTGAGAATCCAGATCAGCCAGGCAAAAATCAGCGTGCCGCCGAGGCTGAACAGTTTGACGCTGACTTCATGGCCTTCGCCTTCGGTGAAGCGGATCAGTGACATGCCCCAGACCCGCAGGCCGAGTTCGATGAACGCCAGCCACACCACCAAGTGGGCGAGTGTGTAGAAGAAGCTTTTCAGGCGCTCCGAATACAGCGCATGACGCTTCACGCCGCGCTGTGGTTTGAGTGAATGGCGGCGCACCAAGCCGTTGATGACCATGCACAACACCAGCAGCACGGTGCAGATCAGCGACTGGCGCAGCGCGGTGCTGGTATCGCCGGCCGAGACGAACGTGGCGAACAGCGAAATACCCACCAGCACCAGCGCCGGCATGTACCAGAAAGTCCCGAGAATTTCGATCGTGTCGCTGAGGGCGCGGCGGGTCAGGCGCCGGGACAGCGGTTGGTTGCGGATCAAGTGGGCGATGGGGCGACGGAACCGCAGGATGAACAGCCCCGTGGACAATGCCGCCAGTACGTTGGCGACCGTCGCGGCGGTGTGCGCCAGATGACTGCCAAGGCTTTCGACCAGTCGCGGATCGCTCAGGGCTTCACCGAAGGCGGCGAAACTGCCGATCAGCCACAGCGGTCGAAAGGCTTGATGCCGCAGGATGTACAAGGCGCGGTGGCGGTGTGGGCCGTCGAGCACCGAAAAGGCGATCACGCAGATCGCCGAAAAACAGGTGCCGACCACCAGCGCATAGGCCAGCACCATCGCCAGGCTTTTGCCCAGTGACGAAGGCAGGGCGTAGCTCATGTAGACCGTCATGACCAAAGCAATCAGCCACGGCCCGAGTTTGCGCAGGGCGAAGCGCAACATGTCCAGGGCCTTGGGGTGCTGCGGCAGTTCTTCGGTCAGGCCGAAGCGCATCCGCACCCGATGGCTGACCCAAATCAGCGCGGCGGCCAGCAAACTCCAGAGCATCAGGATCATGGCAAAGGCAAAGATGATCGGCAGCCATTCATCGGCCGGCAGCACCAGCGCTGTCAGTTCATCCTCGGCCAGTTTGAATTCTTCGGACCAGCGAGTGAGAGGGCTGTCTGCGCCTGAAAACTGTTTTTCGAAACTGGCCAGGGTGCCACCGATCAGTCCCAGGACGCCTACATCGGTGACCGGCTGGGCCTTTTTGGTGACATCGCGTAGCTTCTTCAAATCCGCCAGCAATTTGCTGCGTTGCTGATCGTTCTCCAGCGACTTGATGACTTCGTCCAGGGATTGCCCCAAGGGCTCTTGCGCCTCTGGCTGTTTTGCCGAGCTGTTGAGCAGGCCAGGCAAGCCGACTGCCTGGGCGGGCGCCATCGGCAGCAGCGTCATGAGGCAGACAAGGAACAAACACGGCAGGGCAAAAAGACGAGCGAACACTAGGCGGTCAACCTCGGGATGAGCGGATCGACCGAGTGTACGAGCCCGTCAAAATCAATGCGAGCCAGGGGTGAGGATTTATTCGTTGAGTTTGGCGAGGATCTTGAAAATCACGGTGGCGAGGATCATCAACATGCCGATCCACATCGCGAACACGCCGACGTTCTTGTCGCGAAAATTGAAGCCGATAGCCAGCATGATCATCCCGGCAAGAATCGGGATCAGCATGGCGTGGAACGAAGACAACGAGATCATGAGCGACTGCCTTGTCGAAAGGGGTAGTTAAAGTCTAGGTGGCTTTTGGGCGACCGGTGGTGAGGTGTATCAGAAATGAGTCACTGATGAAATCCGCTTTGTTTGTGCTGACGTCATCGCGAGCAAGCTCGCTCCCACATTGACCGCGTTCCTATGTGGGAGCGAGCTTGCTCGCGATGTTTTTGGGGATTACGGCAACTCGCGGCAGGCGTAAAACGCGCTCAGCACTTTGACCAGGTGCGCCAGATCATGGCTGCCGCACAGTTCACGGATCGAGTGCATGGCGAAGGTTGGCAGGCCGATGTCGACGGTGCGCACGCCCAGGTGGCTGGCGGTGATCGGGCCGATAGTCGAGCCGCAACCCATGTCGCTGCGCACCACGAAGCTCTGTACCGGCACTTCTTCGGCCATGCACAGGTGGCGGAAGAACCCGGCGGTTTCGCTGTTGGTGGCGTAGCGCTGGTTGCTGTTGACCTTGATCACCGGGCCGGCGTTGAGTTTCGGGCCGTGATTGGCGTCGTGCTTGTCGGCGTAGTTGGGGTGCACGCCGTGGGCGTTGTCAGCCGAGACCAGCAGGGATTTCTGAATGGTGCGCACGAATTCATCGCCTTCAGGCAGCAGGCGACGTAGCGTCTGCTCCAGCATCGGGCCGTCGGCGCCGCAGGCCGAGCAGGAACCGACTTCTTCGTGATCGTTGCAGACCAGCACGCAGGTTTCGTCGGTTTCGGTGGTCAGCAAGGCTTGCAGACCGGCATAGCACGACAGCAGGTTGTCCAGGCGCGCCCCGGCAATGAAGTCGCCATGCAGGCCGATGACCGCGGCGCTTTGGGTGTCGTAGAAGCTCAGTTCATAGTCGAGCACCACGTCGGCGTTCAAGCCATGTTCGCGGGCGAGTTGATCGGTGAGCACGGCGCGGAAGTCCACGCGCTCGTCACCGGCAAATTGCGCAAGGATCGGCGGCAGTTCGGTCTGGGCGTTGATCGCCCAGCCCATGTTGGCTTCACGGTTCAGGTGAATGGCCAGGTTCGGGATGATGGCGATCGGCGCCTTGAAGTCGACCAGCTGGCTCTCGACCTTGCCGTCACGGCGGAAGGTCACGCGGCCGGCCAGGGACAGGTCGCGGTCGAACCATGGCGCCAGCAGTGCGCCACCATAGACTTCGACACCCAGCTGCCAGAAGCCCTGACGTTGCAGTTCCGGCTGGGGTTTGACCCGCAGGCACGGGCTGTCGGTGTGCGCGCCGACCAGGCGGATACCGCCATGCAGAGGCGAATGACGGCCCATCTTGAACGCGACGATCGACGAGTCGTTACGGGTGACGTAGTAACGACCGTTGGCTTCGGTGGTCCATGGCTCGCGCTCGTCAAGGCGTTGATAGCCCGCCGCTTCCAGGCGCTGAACAA
Source organism: Pseudomonas sp. LBUM1666 (assembly GCF_059695775.1). Taxonomy (NCBI): domain Bacteria; kingdom Pseudomonadati; phylum Pseudomonadota; class Gammaproteobacteria; order Pseudomonadales; family Pseudomonadaceae; genus Pseudomonas; species Pseudomonas sp. LBUM1666. The sequence goes on from NZ_CP166789.1 coordinate 2,170,069, forward strand.
GGCTGGCGGTGGCATGGAATGGGGTAGGGGAGGCCTTGAGGAAATCGATCAGGCCTTGGTTCAACTCTTCGCGCATAAGTAGCTCCAGACAGCAATGGCGCAAGTTTAACGTATTGGCTCACGGCATTGCAGAGACAATGCCGTTCGACCTACGCCGGCTGCCGATTGGCGAAGAGGATGAGTCAACCAGTGATCAGCTTGCCATTGAGGAACACTTCGCGCCGCTGCTTGCGGCCCACATATTCATGTTTGCTCGCGAGGTATACCTCGTTGAATTTTTCCTTCGAGATACCCGGGATCTGTCGAATGTATTCGTCCACCAGTCGGTCATAGGCGGCTTCGGTGATGAGCTTGTAGATGTCCCGGCGATAGAAGAAGCCCAGTTGAAAGCCCAGGGTTTCGCTTTGATGGTTTGTCTGCCCGGCAAAGCAGTTCTCAAAGTCGATGGCTTTGAGTGGGGTCCGCGGCGTTTCCGGGATCATGATGTTGCCGGCCCAGAAATCCATGTGCGTGATGTTCTTGCGCGACAAGGAGCTCAGCAATTCGAAGGCATCGAGAATGAATGTTTCGACGTTGTCCGGGTTGCGTTTAAGCCATTGCACACCGTCGATATGATCGTCGAGCAGGCGCGTGATAATGAAATATTCCTGGGTCAGCCCCAGTCGGTCCTTGGTGTAACCGAATCCTTGCAGCGGCGACATTTGTGCGCCACGGCGCTGCGCTTCGAGCGTATTGATCAATTCTTCCAGCGGCCAGTCGAATCGACCATTGCGCTGCGGTTTGCCAAAGGTCACGCGTACTTTTGCCTTCAGGCTATCCAGCGGCTGGACCTTGGCAAACAGTGGGGTATCGCCGGAGGCAAGCGGCGCACTCGCACGGGTGAGCTTGTGGGCGCGTCGTTTGTGGATGAGCTGTTCAAGCGCCAGTTGTGCTTCGGCTGAAGGCTGCTCGCTAAGGTGTAGCGTGGTGTTGAATAGGCAGAAGGTGAACGGGTAGTCGTCTTGGAGTGTCTTGTTGCTAAGCACGAGGGCTTCCTGCCTGGTATCAAAGTGCTGGCATTTTACGTTTTATTACAAATTCGTGACAATATTTTCACGCTGTTTTCACGCTATTTTCACGTCTATTTGTAACAAGAAATAAAAAAACGCCCTTCAATGGAAGGGCGTTTTTTGGGCTGAGCGGTTGCTTAAAAGGGAGCAGGACACTCGAAGCGCAAGCGTTCGCCGCTTTGCGGGTGAGTGAAGCTCAGCATGCTCGCGTGCAAACATAGTCGTGGCCAGGCGGCCAGTGCTTGCTCGTGGGCATACAGCCCGTCACCCAGCAGTGGGTGGCCGATGGAAAGCATGTGCACGCGCAACTGATGGGAGCGGCCGGTGATCGGCGTCAATTCGACACGACACCAGTCGCCGCAACGCTCCAGTACGCGCCAGAAGGTCAGGGCATGTTTGCCGAATTCATGGTCTACCACGTGGCGTGGCTTGGTCGGCGGGTCGTAGCGCAAGGGCAGATCGATGCTGCCACTGTCCAGTTCCGGTTGTCCCCAGCACAGGGCGGTGTAGGCCTTTTCGGTTTCGCGGTCGTGAAATTGCCGAGACAGTTCGCGATGCGTGTCCGGATCACGGGCCAACAGAATAATACCGGAGGTTTCCCAATCCAGACGATGGACGATTCGCGCTTCCGGGTAGCCGTTTTCCTGCAGGCGGGTAATCAGGCAGTCCTTGTTGTCGTCGGCCCGGCCAGGGACGGAGAGCAGCAGGGTCGGTTTGTTCACCACCAGTACGGCGGCGTCCTGATGGATGATGCGGATGTTGGACAGCGGCATTAAAACAGCCTCGTAACAAACGCCAACGGCGGATCAGGCCGCTTCCATTAACAGAAGGGGCCTGAGCCGCCGTGGCTCCAGCCGGATCGACTAGCGGTCAGGCAGGGTGATATTGAGTTCCAGAATCGAGCAGCTGCCCTGGTTTTCCAGAGCGACGTGCACGTCATCGGACCCGATATTGACGTACTTGCGGATGACCTCGACCAATTCCTTCTGCAAGGCTGGCAGGTAGTCCGGTGTACTGCGCTGGCCGCGTTCGTGCGCCACGATGATCTGCAGACGCTCTTTCGCTACCGACGCGGTGCTGACCTTTTTGCTGGCACGAAAGAAGTCAAAAAGATTCATTATCTACCTCCAAACAGGCGCTCGAAGAATCCCTTCTTCGTTACATCGAGAAAACGATGCTCCACGGTTTTGCCCAGTAGGCGATCGACCGCATCGCTGTATGCCTGACCGGCATCGCTCTGGTCGTCGAGAATGACCGGCACGCCCGAGTTGGAAGCTTTGAGTACCGCTTGGGATTCCGGAATGACACCCAACAGGGCGACTGCCAGAATCTCTTTGACGTCTTCGACGCCGAGCATCTCGCCGTCACTGACTCGTTGCGGGTTGTAGCGGGTCAGCAGCAGGTGTTCCTTGATCGGCTCTTCGCCCTTTTCCGCACGGCGCGATTTGCTGGCCAGCAGGCCGAGCATCCGGTCCGAGTCACGAACCGAGGACACTTCCGGGTTGGTCACGATAATCGCTTCGTCTGCGAAGTACATGGCCAGGTGGGCGCCTTTTTCGATGCCGGCCGGAGAGTCGCAGACCACGTATTCGAAGTCTTCTTTCAGCGCCATCAACACTTTTTCCACGCCTTCCACGGTCAGCGCGTCTTTGTCGCGGGTCTGACTGGCGGCCAAGACGTAGAGGTTTTCCAAGCGTTTGTCTTTGATCAGGGCTTGTTGCAGGTTGGCTTCGCCGTTTACCACGTTGACGAAGTCATACACCACGCGGCGCTCGCAACCCATGATCAGGTCGAGGTTACGCAAACCGACGTCGAAGTCGACGATAACTGTTTTGTGACCGCGCAGTGCGAGGCCGGTACCGATAGCAGCACTGGTGGTGGTCTTACCCACACCACCCTTGCCGGATGTAACCACGAGAATCTTGGCCAAGGTGTTTCACCCCTAAGGAAAAAGGACATTTAGCCCCTGAAAAACATCTCTAGAAAAACTACTGCAGTCGGACAGCCTTGGCTGGAATCCGGTCCAGAACGGCGCTTACCTCGGGTAAACACTGCTTATGGCCTTTTTCCTACTTCGTTTGAGCCGTTTTCGCTACGTTTTAGAGATGTTTGGAAAATGCGGCAGTATCCGTTAAAGCCGAATGATGTTCAACACATCGCCCGACAGGCTGACCTGTACGCCCGCGCCCCACAAAGGGTCGCGACGCAGATCCTCCGAAACCTTGTAGTGGCCTGCGATGGAGACCAGTTCAGCGCTCATTTGCTGACAGAAAATCCTGGCTTTCGTGTCGCCTTTGACGCCGGCCAACACTCGACCACGCATCGGGCCGTATACATGGATGTTCCCGTCGGCGAGAAGTTCCGCCCCCGGGCTGACCGACGAGATCACCACCAGATCGCAGCCCTGGGCATAAATCTGCTGCCCGCCGCGTACGGGCGAGGTGATGATCTTCGTTGGCTTGATAGTCGGCTCCGGCGGTTTTTCCGGTTTTTTCTTGACCTGGCCTTCGAGCGGGTCCAGCGGGCGCTCACGGGCGCCGGACGGTGGCAGCACCGGCAGGTCGACCGCGATGGCCGCGGCGATGTCTTCGATGCGGCTGGCACGGATCGCCAGGGTGCGCAGGCCATGCTGGCGGCAGACGCGCATCAGGCCCGGCAGATCAACTGCGCCTTCGCTGGCCGGGAGTTTGTCCAGGGCCAGCACCAGTGGCGCGTTACTGAAGAAGTTAGGCGCCTGGGCGACCTTGGCAGCCAGTTGACGATCGAGGTTCTCGAGGTCGTTACGGGCCAGTTCCAGCACCGTAATGGCGAGCATGCTGCCCTTCAGCTGGAACACGGGATCTTGGTCTAGCGGTTCGGTTTGGCTCATGGTCGGCATACAACGACTTGTCACTAAAAGTGCCGAGACTTATAACGAGAACGCCCGCGAGCCGCAAGCCGGGTCGAACGATGTAGAATGCGCGGCCATTGTCTTTCCGGAACTTTTAATGGATCGCCCGCGTTTTCGAACAGCATTTCTTTCTCCACGTTTCTGGCCGCTGTGGTGTGGCTTGGGGCTGTTGTGGCTGATTGTGCAGCTGCCGTATCCGGCGTTGCTGTCGATCGGTCGCGCCCTGGGTGCATTGATGTATCGAGTAGCGGGCGACAGACGGCGCATTGCCAAGCGCAATCTCGAACTGTGTTTCCCTGAAAAAACCGCTGCCGAACGCAAGCGCCTGCTCAAGGAAAACTTCGCCTCTACGGGCATCGCGTTTTTCGAAATGGCCATGAGCTGGTGGTGGTCGCGGGAGCGTCTGGCGAAGCTGGCCCATGTCGAAGGGTTGGAGCATCTGAAAAAAGCCCAGCGTGACGGCAAAGGCGTGATCCTGATGGCCGTTCATTTCACCACGCTGGAAATCGGCGCGGCGTTGCTCGGCCAGCAGCACACCATTGATGGCATGTACCGCGAACACAAAAATGCGTTGTTCGACTACGTCCAGCGCCTGGGGCGCGAGCGGCACAACGTCGATTCGCTGGCGGTGGAGCGCGACGACGTGCGCGGCATGCTCAAATTGCTGCGCGCAGGCCGGGCAATCTGGTACGCACCGGATCAGGACTATGGCGCCAAGCAAAGTATCTTCGTGCCGCTGTTCGGGATTCAGGCCGCGACCGTCACTGCCACCAGCAAGTTTGCGCGGTTGGGCAAGGCGCTGGTGGTGCCGTTCACTCAGGAACGTCTGGCGGATGGCAGCGGTTATCGACTGGTGATTCATGCTCCGCTCGAAGGTTTCCCCGGCGAAACCGAAGAAGCCGACTGCCTGCGGATCAACCAATGGATCGAAGGCGTCTTGCGCGAATGTCCGGAGCAATACCTTTGGGCTCATCGTCGCTTCAAGAGCCGTCCCCCGGGTGAGCCGAAGCTGTACGCAAAACGCGGTTGAACCACCGTCCTTATAAGCACCATGGAGTGTTGCGATGAGTCCTGCTGAACCGGTTACAGGGTTGATTCTTTCCGGCGGCGGGGCTCGGGCGGCTTATCAGGTAGGTGTGCTGGCGGCGATTGCCGAACTGTTGCCGGTGGGTGCGAGCAATCCGTTTCCGGTGATCGTCGGCACCTCGGCCGGCGCAATCAACGCGGTCAGCCTCGCCAGTGGGGCGATGGATTTTCGTGGTGCGATTCAACGTCTGACAGCCTTTTGGCAGGGCTTTCGCAGTCATCTGGTGCTGCGCAGCGACTGGCCGGGCGTGATCCACCAGGCCAGCCGTTTTGTCAGCCACAGTTTGCTCGGGATTGGCGCTCAGGTGCCGGTGGCTTTGCTTAACAGTTCGCCGCTGCGCGGATTGCTCGACGACAAACTGCAGATGAGCGGGATTGCCGAGGCCATTGCACAGAAGCAGTTGCAGGCGGTTGCGGTGACCGCGTTCGGTTACGAGTCCGGTCAGGCGGTGACCTTTTATCAGGGCGGCGGCACCATCAATGCCTGGTTGCGCCATCGGCGAATCGGCGTCCCCACGCAATTGACAGTCGATCACTTGCTGGCCAGTTCCGCCATTCCGCTGTTGTTTGCGCCAGTGAAAATCGGTGAAGAGTATTTCGGCGACGGCGCGGTACGTCAGTCGGCACCGATCAGCCCGGCGCTGCACCTGGGCGCCAGCCGGGTGCTGGTGGTGGGCGTCAGCGGCAACCCCCGCGGCGTCGACCCGGAACAACCGCTGCAACGCGCCTACACCGGCCAGCAGCCGAGCCTGGCGCAGATCGGTGGGCACATGCTCAACAGCACGTTCATTGACAGCCTGGAAAGTGACATCGAGTTGCTGCAGCGGCTCAATCAGTTCAGTCATCTGCTGCCCGATGGCACGCCGGCGCGCGCGCTGGGTGTGGCGCCGGTAGATGTGCTGGTGATTTCGCCGAGTCAGCCGATCGATGAGATTGCGGCACGGCATCGGCAGGAGTTGCCGGCGGCGCTGCGCCTGTTTCTGCGCGGGCCGGGGGCGACCAAGACGAGCGGGGCGGGGGTGCTGAGTTATCTGCTGTTCGAGGCGGGGTATTGCAGCGAATTGATTGATCTGGGACGGCGGGATGCGTTGGCCAAGCGGGATGAGTTGTGTCGGTTTCTCGGGTTGGCGGAGCCGGTGGTTCCGGCTTGAGTTTTTTTGTGTTGCGACCATTCGCGAGCAGGCTCGCTCCCACAGTTGAAATGCATTGCAGTGTGGGAGCGAGCCTGCTCGCGAAGACGTCTTTACAGACGCCGCCGGATCAGAAGTGAACCTTGACCAGGAAGCTGGTTACGCTCTGATCGGTTTTGAAGCCCTGACTGTCTTCAATACCGTACTTGTTTTTCCAGTAGTCATACTCGACGCCGACGTACAACTGCTTTTCGCCAAGGTTCAGCGCCTTGCCCAAGTCGTATTTGACCTGTGGATTGAAGTGCAGGTTGGCGTGGTATTCGCCTTTTTTGTTGACGTCGTTGTCGACCACCCAGTCCATGAAACCGTCGATCAGGATGTTCGAATCGCCCACCGGGATGGTGTAGGACCAGACCGGAGTGACCTGCCAGATATTGTCACCTGGGCGGTCGCCTTCGGTATGACGGTTGTAGAAGTTCAGCTGGAAGTAGTCGAAGCCCGGGATCGCCAGGTCGAAAGCGGGACCGATCAGGTAGGACTCGGTGTCGTCTTCACCGAACTCGTAAGTCATGGCCAGCAACACGTCTTTGATTGGGCCGAACTCGAGTTTCTGATCGAAGATCTTGCCGAACGAAAGGCGCGGGCTGATTTCACCGTAATAGGTGTTCTCACCGGCGAAGGAATCTTCCTTGCCGTTGTAGAAAATCTTGTCGATGAACATGAAGTTGTCGCCGTATTTCCAGCCATCGACGTGTTCGAAGGTCACCGTCTGCTGAATGCGCGGGTTGACCTGGAAGTCCTTGCCATACAGGTAGGTCAGGCTGTTGTTCTGCCATTGCAGCAAGTCGCCGGCCATGGCCTGGCCCCCGGCCAGCAAAGATCCCGCCAGCATCAGGCTAGTGCACGTACGTTTCATTCAGTTGCTCCCAAAAAGTAGGTGGTTCCACGTTATTTTTCTAAGGTCGGCGCTCTGGTGTGGCGCCTTTTTCTGTAGCTGTAAAAAATCATCCATTCGGTCAGCTTAAGTGCTGTTAGCAAGAGCTGAGCCAAGGCTTTTTAAAAGCAAAAAAACTCCCGTTCGGCGGCTCAAGAGCAGTCGATTGAGAGTGGTTTTGGAGTGCCTTGGTACCGTCCAGCGCCGGGATAAGTTGGCTTTCTGGTCAGGAATTAAATCCGGGCTTTTTTTTAGACCAGATTCGGGCGGCCGCGGAGAATACTGACTCGTTGGCCAGGTCTCAAGTGCCCCGCAACAGCGCACCGACGACAGGTTTGGAGCACGGTTGCGGGCCATCTTAAAAGTGCACCTTCACCAGCAGGCTGGTGGTGTTTTCATTGGTGTCGAAGTTGCCGTTGTTTTCGATGCCGTACTTGTCTTTCCAGTAGCTGTATTCGACGCCGACGTACACCTGTTTCTCCCGCCAGCCCCAGGCCTTCCCCAGGTCATATTTGATCTGCGGGTTCAAGTGCAGATTGGCGTGGTAGGTGCCCTGTGAGTTCTGGTCGTTATCCACGACCCAGTCGATGTAGCCGTCGATCAACAGGTTCGAGTTGCCCAATGGCAGGGTGTAGGACCAGGCCGGCGTGATCTGCCAGACATCGTCGCCGGGACGCGAGCCTTCGGTCTGGCGATAGTAGAAGTTCAAGGTGAAAAAATTGAAGCCCGGTACCGCGAGGTCGAAACCGGGGCCGATCAGATAGGCCTCGGTGTCGTCTTCGCCATTCTCGTAGGTCATGGCCAGCAACACGTCCTTGATCGGGCCGAATTCGAAACGGCGGTCGAGGATTTTGCCGAAGGAGAGGCGCGGACTGAACTCGCCGTAATAGGCGTGAACGCCTTTGTTCCGGTCTTTCTCGCCGTTGTAGTAAGTGCTGTCGACGAACAGGAAGTTGTCGCCGTACTTCCAGCGGTCGGCGTGCTCAAAGGTTATCGTCTGCTGGATCGACGGATTGACCGCGAAATCCTTGCCATACAGATAGCTCAGGCTGTTGGTCTGCCACAGCAACAAATCGCCGGCCATGGCCTGGCTGGCGGCCAATAGACCGCCGCCTAACAGCATGTTTGTCTGTGTCCGAATCATCTGTTGCTCCCTCTTGTTTTTATTTTTCAAGGCGCAGGAGTTTCCACTGTGGGAGCGAGCTTGCTCGCGATGGCGTCGGTTCAGTCAACATTGATGTTGAATGTGATACGGCTATCGCGAGCAAGCTCGCTCCCACAGGTACTGTGTCGTTACTGGATCAATGCGGGTTAGCGGGGCAGTCGTTGATGGCCGCGCGTTCGGCGCCGCCGAGGATGTTGAACAGCAGGTTCAGCGACAAAGCACTCAACGTCGCCATGGCGATTCCGCTGTGGGTGATGGGACTCATCCACATCGGAAGGTGGGCGAAGAATTCCGGACGCACCACCGGGATCAGCCCCATGCCGATGCTCACCGCCACCAGCAACTGGTTGCGACGGTCACCGATGTCGGCTTCCTGAAGAATCTTGATGCCGGTGGCGGCGACCATGCCGAACATCGCTATCGCTGCGCCACCCAGTACGGCGGGCGGAATCGATGCCACCAGAAACGCCGCTTTCGGCAACAAACTCAACACCACCAGCAAACCGCCGGCAACGATGGTCACCGAGCGGCAACGCACGCCAGTCATCTGCACGAGGCCGATGTTTTGCGCGAAAGAGGAGTGGGTGAAGGTGTTGAAGAAACCGGCGAAGAACGAGGCGCCGGCATCACACAGCAAGCCGCGACGGAGCATTCGTGGGCAGACGTCCTGGCCGGTGATTTTGCCCAGCGCCAGGAACATACCGGTGGACTCGACGAAGATGATTACCACCACCAGGCACATGGACAGGATCGGTGCGAGCTCGAACTTTGGCATGCCGAAATGCAGCGGGGTCACGAATTGCAGCCACGGCGCCTGCGCCATGCCGCTCAGGTCGACCATACCGATCAGGCCGCAGATCACGTAACCCAGGCACATGCCGATCAGCACGGAAATGTTGACCCAGAAACCGCGCATGAAGCGATGGACCAGCAGAATGGTTGCCAGCACCAGTGCGGCGATAGCCAGGTAAATCGGCGAACCGAATTGCGCGGCACCTGCACCGCCGCCGGCCCAGTTCACGGCCACGGGGAACAGCGACAAACCGATCGAGGTGATGACTGTGCCGGTCACCAGAGGCGGGAAGAAGCGTACGACTTTGGACATGAATGGCGCGATGATCATGCCGAAGAATCCGGCGGCAATGGTTGCACCGAAGATCCCTTGCAGACCGATGCCAGGCATGCCGGCCATGGCGACCATGCTGCCGACAGCGGCGAAACTGGCGCCCATCATCACCGGCATACGGATGCCCATGGGGCCGATGCCCAGCGACTGCACGATGGTAGCGATCCCGGCCACCAGCAGGTCGGCGTTGATCAGGAAGGCGATTTCTTCACGACTCAGGCCGGCGGCCTGTCCGATGATCAGCGGCACCGCGATGGCTCCGCCGTACATCAGCAGAACGTGTTGCAGGCCGACCAGGATCAGTTGCAAAAGGGGTAAACGCTGAATGGCGGGTGCGTCGGGGATGCGCGCTTTGGGTAGCTCGGACATGCAACACCTCGGATCTTTTTTTTTATTCTTGTGATTTTTGTATCAGGGGGACCGCGGTGCGGCCAATCGCGAGCAAGCTCGCTCCCACAGGTTCTGCGTAATCCCCTGTGGGAGCGAGCTTGCTCCGGGCGGCGCTCCGACGATGCTTTTCAACGGTTAATTAGTTGGAGCTCCCTGCACAATCCACGCGCCGATCAGGTCACGTTCCTGCTGGGTCATCTGGGTGATGTTGCCCAGTGGCATGATCTGGGTGGTGACGGCTTGAGCCTGGATGCGTGCAGCGTTCTGACGGATCTGCTCAGGGGTATCGAGCATCACGCCGGCAGGTGCGGCACTGAACAGCGGGCTGGTCGGTTTGGCCGAATGGCAAACCGCGCAACGCTCCTGGATCACACTGTGAACCTTGTCGAAACCGGGGCCGGCGTTGGACGCCTGAGCCGGTGCAGCGGCAGGCGCAGCAGGTTTCGCAGCTTCAGGTTTCACACCACCACCGAGGGCAGTTTCCGGCAACGGCTGGTACTCGATGGTGCCAGGCGCCTTGGCTACTTCAGGCGCGCTGGGCATCTGCGCCGGACCAGTCACGTACGCCAGGCAGATCATGCCCACTGCCGCAACGGGCAAGGTCCAGGCAAATTTGTGGCTGTCATGACGGGTGTTGAAGTAGTGACGCACCAACACCGCCAGCACCGCGATCCCGGCCAGGATCAGCCAGTTGTATTGGCTGCCGTAGGTGCTCGGGAAGTGGTTGCTGATCATGATGAACAGCACCGGCAAGGTGAAGTAGTTGTTGTGACGCGAACGCAGCAAGCCTTTGGCCGGCAGCGCCGGATCCGGCGTGCGGTTTTCGGCGATCGCCGCCACCAGTGCACGCTGTGCCGGCATGATGATGCGGAACACGTTGCCGACCATGATGGTGCCGATGATCGCGCCGACGTGCAGGTACGCACCACGACCGCTGAACACTTTGCTGAAGCCGTAAGCAGCGCCAATGATCAGCACGAACAGGATGAAGCCGAGCAGGGCAGGGCGTTTCCCCAGGGCCGAGTCGCAAAGGAAGGAGTAGACGAACCAGCCGACGAACAACGAGGCGATGCCCAGTGCGACCCCTTCAGGGCCGGTCAGGCTGCTGCCCGGTGCCAGCAGGTACAGCGTCGGATTGGAGTAGAACACCACGCACAGCAGCGCGATCCCCGACAGCCAGGTGAAATAGGCTTCCCATTTGAACCAGTGCAGGTTGTCCGGCATGGTCGGTGGAGCCAGTTTGTATTTTTCAAGGTGGTAGATACCGCCGCCGTGGATCGCCCACAAATCGCCCGCCAAACCACTTTTCGGGTTGACCCGATTGAGGTTGTTTTCCAGCCAGACGAAATAGAACGACGCACCGATCCAGGCTACGCCAGTAATCATGTGAACCCAGCGCACGCTCAGGTTCAGCCATTCCAACAGATGTGCTTCCACAGTCTTTACCTCTCGCCTGTCACTCTGTTGTCGAGTGATCAGACCTTCTCTTATTGGTGGGGGGCGAGGATCAAACACTCATCCTCTTTGAAAAAATGCTCATCGCAGTTATTGCCTGTGCCACTGCGATCAACCACCAGGAAGTCATCCCGCTTTTCGATCGTCAGCACCGGATGGTGCCAAACGCCGCGATGGTAATTAATGCCCTGCCTGCCGTTGGTGACGAAGGCGCGGACCAAGCCTGATACAGGTTCATCGCCAAGTGGCGCGACCACGATCAGAAAAGGGTTGCCGAGCAGCGGAATGAAAGCCTGGCTGCCCAGCGGGTGACGCTCCAGCATGCTGACGGTCAGCGGCATGTCCTGCGCGTCGGCGCGGAAGATGCTGATGATCGCGTTGTCCTCTGGCGTGGCGGTTTGCACCGTCGCCAGTTTGTGAAAGCGCATGGTCGAACCGTTGTTGATCATGAAGTGATCGCTGCCGTCGGTTTCGATCACGTCACCGAAAGGGGCGAAGGCTTCTTTGGTCAGCGGTTCAATCGTCAATGTGCGCATGCTGGTCTTCTTACCTTGAGTTCTGTGTTGTTTGTTCTATTGCTTTCGCGAGCAGGCTCGCTCCCACATTTGGAATGCATACCCCTGTGGGAGCGAGCTTGCTCGCGATTGGGTTCAGCGCTTATTTAGCGACCTTGCCCAATACCCGCAGGCGACTCACACCACCATCCGGGAACACATTGAGGCGGATGTGGGTGATCGGCCCCAGCGCCTTGATCTGCTCGGCGAAGGTGTGTTCGGCGTGCATTTCCAGTTTCTGCGCCGGCAGCAATTCGCGCCAGAACAGCGATTGGGTTTCGATCTGGCTGTCGGTGCCGCCCTTCACGAACGCGCCCTGGATCGAGCACGTGTCCGGGTAGTTGCCCTTGAAGTGCAGGGTGTCGACGATGACTTTCTCGATTTCGCCGGCATGACCCAGCGCGACGATCACCCAGTCATTGCCTGGGGTACGACGACGTGCGGTTTCCCAGCCGTCGCCCATGTTGATGCCACGGCCCGGGTTGAGGATGTTGCTCATGCGGCCGAAGTGTTCGTCGGAGCAGGCGAGGGCGCGGCCACCGTTCAGGGCTGCAGCCAGATCTACTTGCTCGTTGTCGCCCACCGCGGACCAGTCGCGGAACGGAACACCGTACACACGCAGACGGGCCACGCCACCATCCGGATAGATGTTGAAGCGCAGGTGGCTGAAGGCCTGGTCGTTGCTGATTTCGTGGTAGTGGTGGCTGTTGCCTTCCAGCTCGACGGCGGACAGCACTTCAGTCCACTGAGTGTTTTCGTCCGGCTCGCCCGAAGCCAGGAAGCACGCTTCCAGGGAGGCCGACGGCGGGAAGTTGCCGGTGAAGAATGAAGTGTCGATGTCCACGCCTTTGATCGAGCCCGGTACGCCCAGGCGGATCACGGCGCTGTCGTAGCCTTCGAAGCGCTTGCGGCGCGACTCCCAGCCGTCCATCCACTTGCCGTTGTCATCGAACACGCCCTCCTTCCACACAGCCGGGGTCGGCTGGAACAGGCGGTTGGCATCAGCGAACCAGTCATCGGTGACCGAGATGATTTTGGTGCCCAGACGGGCGTCGGCCAGGTTGACGAACTTCTCGAAAGGTACGGCGTAAGCTTTCATTCTTCTTGTCTGCCTTTAATTAGTTGGCTTGGGATGCTTGCAGTGCCCTTGGTTATTCGCGTTTTTAACGCCCGGGCTTTTCACAAGGGCTGCTCGCTATAGGGTCAGTAATCGGAACAGGGCGATCTTGTTGATCTCCGCCAGCGCGCATCTGAACTCGGTGTCTTCCGGGTTGTGAATGCGCGTTTCGAACGCCGCGAGGATCTGATGCCGGTTGCTGCCTTTTACCGCCATGATGAAGGGAAACTTGAACTTGGCCTTGTAGGCGTCGTTCAGCTCGGTGAAGCGCTGGAACTCATCGCTCGAGCATTGGTGAATACCGGCGCCAGCCTGTTCATTCGTGCTGGCTTCGGTCAGTTGGCCCTGGACGGCAGCTTTGCCGGCCAGGTCCGGGTGAGCGACGACCAGCTCAAGCTGGCTGGCGTGATCGGCGCTCAACAGGATGTCGCTCATGCGCTGGTGCAGGGTTTCGATCTCGTCGATCGAAGCGTCCTGGCCCAGGTCGAAGGCCTTCTCGGCCACCCATGGCGAATGTTCGTAGATGTCGGCGAAGGCGGCGACAAATGCGTCGCGGCTCAGGGTCGAGGGCTTCAGGGTTTGGAAGTGGCTCATTTCGCGGCCCCTTGGTACGGGTGGGTTTCGTGCCAGTGGCGAGCGATGTCGACGCGACGGCTGAACCACACCTGTTCATGACTTTTAGCGTATTCGATAAAGCGTTTGAGCGAGGCCAGACGCGCCGGACGGCCAATCAGACGGCAGTGCAGGCCGATCGACAACATCTTCGGTGCTTCGGCGCCTTCAGCGTAAAGCACGTCGAACGCGTCTTTGAGGTATTCAAAGAAGTCGTCGCCCTTGTTGAAGCCCTGAACCTGGGTGAAGCGCATGTCGTTGGTGTCCAGCGTGTACGGAATCACCAGGTGCGGCTTGCCGGTCGGGTTGTTCGGTTCCCAGTAGGGCAGGTCGTCGTCGTAGGTGTCGCAGTCGTAGAGGAAACCGCCTTCTTCCATCACCAGTCGACGGGTGTTCGGACCGGTGCGGCCGGTGTACCAACCCAGCGGGCGCTCGCCGGTGATTTCAGTGAGGACGCGGATCGCTTCGAGCATGTGCTCGCGTTCTTGCGCTTCGTCCATGTACTGGTAGTCGATCCAGCGATAGCCGTGGCTACAGATCTCGTGGCCGGCATCGACCATCGCGCGGATCACGTCCGGGTGACGCTGGGCGGCCATGGCCACGGCGAAGATGGTCAGCGGGATGTCGAATTCCTTGAACAGTTTCAGAACCCGCCAGACGCCGGCACGGCTGCCATACTCGTAAAGGGATTCCATGCTCATGTTGCGCGCGCCTTGCAGCGGTTGCGCCGAGACCATTTCCGAGAGGAAGGCTTCAGATTCTTTATCACCGTGCAGGATATTGCGCTCGCCGCCTTCTTCGTAATTGAGTACGAAAGACAAGGCGATGCGGGCATTGCCCGGCCAGTGTGGGTGAGGAGGGTTACTGCCGTAACCGATCAGGTCGCGTGGGTAGTCAGCGCTCACTGCAGTCTTCCTTCTTATTCGTTCGACTTGTTCAAGGTCAGGGTTGTATGGCGGCCTGGCGATGAGATGACAGGCTGGCGTCACAGCGATGGGCTGATTGTATACAACTTTATATCCACTTTGTAAGCCTGTTTTTTTGCATTTTTCACTGACTGTCATCTTCACATGTTATTGCAAGAAACCTGCCTGATTGGTCAGCTAATGGATGGAAGGTCCTTTTAGCCTATGGTTCAGCGTCATATTCAATATGAATCCCCGAGTGTCGTGCGCGGGGCTAAAAAACTCGTTTTTATTGTGTACAATTTTTTTGAAAAGTGTCTTAATCAGTCGCTCGCCGCAGCGTTTCGTGCTCCGAACCGGTGCGGTCTCCTTTTCAACTGACTTCGGGAGGCGCGCGGTCTGACTGCTCCACGCAGGCAGGCGCGCATAATCAATGGGACGTTTGACTACTCACGTTTTAGACGCTGCACATGGTTGCCCGGGCAGCTCGATCAAGGTCGAGTTGTACCGCGTTGAAGGTTCGCAGCTGGAACTGGTGGCCACAGCAGTCACTAACAGCGACGGCCGAGTCGATGCGCCGCTGTTGCAAGGCGATGACTACCGTACCGGGGTCTATCAGGTTCAGTTTCATGCGGGCGATTACTACCGCGCCCGTGGCGTTCAGCTACCGGAACCTGCGTTCCTGGATGTGGTGGTGCTGCGTTTTGGTATCTCTGCGGAACAGGATCACTACCACGTGCCGTTGCTGATTTCGCCGTACAGCTATTCGACCTACAGAGGAAGCTAGGACTTTCCCCCCCAAAAATCCTGCGCATATAGCTTCTTTGGTCTTTCGCCCGCTCACACTGCGGGCTTTTTTTTGCCTGCTGAAAAGGTGTCGCTTGTGCTGACGCCATCGCGAGCAGGCTCACTCCCACATTGGTTTTGTGTTGATCACACATTCCCTGTAGGAGTGAGCCTGCTCGCGATGCTTTTGCTCTTTAGCGGCTCAACAACGACGCAGCACCGGCACCACTGAACAACCCCGCACTCACCCGGTTAAACCAGTTCTGCCCTTTGCCACTGCGCAGATACCGCGCCGCGCCGTGGGCACCCAGCCCATAAGCCAACTTGCACAGCAGGTCCAGCACGGTCCAGGTCACGATCATCACCAGCAACTGCGGCAGGAATGGTTGCTCTGCGCTGAGGAACTGCGGGAGGAAAGCGGCGAAGAACAGAATGTCTTTCGGGTTGCTGGCGCCCAACATAAACGCGCGACCGAACAGTGCGCGAAAGCGTGGCACTGGCGCAGTCTGGGGCACTTCAGCGCCGTGTGAGGGCAGGCGCGATTGCTGCCAGCTCTGCCAGGCCAGGTAGAACAGATACAGCGCACCGACGATCTTCAGGGCACTGAACAGCTGTTCCGATGCCAGCAGCAAGGCGCCCAAACCCAGCGCCGACGCACTGAGCAAGCAGATCGATGCAATCACTCCCCCCAGAAACGCCGGGTAAGAACGACGCAAACCGTAATTCAGACTGTTGCTGATCATCAGCAAAGACAATGGCCCCGGGATCAGGATTACCACCAGCGCAGCGCCGCTGAACAGCAGCCAGGTTTCCAGACTCATCACTTTCCTCCATTTGTACAAAAGCCTCACCCGACGGGGTGAGGCTGTTTTGAAACACTGTTTTTGAAACGTAGACGGCTTACAAGAAAATGAACTTGGCGATGAAGATCGCGCAAAGCACCCACAGGCTGACGGAAATTTCCTTGTGCTTACCGGTGAAAGCCTTCAGCACCACATACGTGATAAAGCCCAGCGCAATGCCATCAGCGACCGAGAAGGTCAGGGGCATCATGATCGCGGTTACGATCGCCGGAATGCTGTCGGTCGCTTCGTCCCATTCGATGTGCGCCATCCCGCCCATCATCAGCATCGCCACATAAATCAGCGCACCGGCAGTTGCGTAAGCGGGGATCATCCCAGCCAGCGGTGCGAAAAACATTGCGGCAATAAATAGCACACCTACGGTCACAGCGGTAAGACCAGTCCGACCACCCGCTGCTACACCAGCGGCACTTTCAACGTAACTGGTAACCGGCGGAACGCCGACCACCGCACCGAATACGCTGGACGCACTGTCGGCTTTCAAGGCGCGGGAGAGGTTTTCGATCTTGCCGTCGGCGTTCACCAGGCCGGCGCGCTGGGCGACGCCCATCAAGGTGCCGGCAGTGTCGAACATGTGCACGAAGAGGAAGGCCAGCACCACGCTGATCATGCTGACGTTGAATACGCCGGCGACGTCCATGGCCATCCAGGTCGGGGCCAGGCTCGGCGGGGCGGACATGATGCCCTCGTAGTGCACCAGGCCCAGGCCCCAACCCGCCAGGGTGACGGTGATGATGCTGATGAGAATCGCGCCGAACACTTTGTGGTAGCTGAGTACAGCGATCATCAGGAAGCAGATGGCGGCCAGCAGCGGGCCAGGTTCGCGCAGGGAGCCGAGCTTGATCAGGGTGGCCGGGCTGTCGACCACGATGCCCGCGGTTTTCAAGCCGATCAGCCCCAGAAACAGTCCCACGCCGGCGCCCATGGCAAAGCGCAAACTCACCGGGATGCTATTGAGCAGCCATTCGCGGATCCGGGAAAAAGTCAGAAACATGAACAACACACCGGAAACAAACACCGCGCCAAGCGCGGTTTCCCAGTTGTAGCCCATGGTGCCGACCACGGTGTAAGTGAAGAAGGCGTTGAGGCCCATGCCCGGCGCGAGGCCGACCGGCCAGTTGGCATAAAGGCCCATCAACAGGCAGCCCAGCGCAGCGGCGATGCAGGTGGCGACGAACGCGGCACCGTGATCGATCCCGGCGTCGGCCATGATGTTGGGGTTGACGAAGATGATGTAGGCCATGGTGATGAAGGTTGTCAGACCGGCAATCAACTCGGTCTTCACCGTGGTGCCATGCAAGCTGAGTTTGAAGATGCGCTCCAGCCAGCCATTGCGTAATGGCGGCGAGAGTTCCAGCGTCGGGGCTTCGGATTTGCGGCTTTCCACAGCGAGTACTCCTCAAGAGTTTTATTGTTATTTCCAGGGCCGGACCCATGAGGGTGGCAGCGACCTTTTGAGGTACTTGCGAATTTGTTGACCGCTTGGTCAGGAACTCGCACGAAGTGGATTATGCTTTTGTATACAAATAAAGCAAATAATGTTTTTGATTTTGTAGACGAAAAGTTTGTTGATCGGGATATATCGGCTATAAACGATCGTTCCCGGTACGGCTGGACGAAGGGCCCAAAAGGCTGGCAGCGGTGCTGCGTCAGGCCCTGGCGGCAAAAGCGGCTTGAGGCTGCTGGTGCGAAGGGTGCAAATACAAATAAACCGGCCAATGGGCCGGTTTATTTTTATCCGAAATCTGTACGGCTTCAGGCGGCGGCAAACCGCTTGTCCAGATAATCGATAATCACCTTGGACTCATACATCCAGGTCGTCTGGCCATTCTCTTCGATGCGCAGGCACGGAACCTTGATCTTGCCGCCCTGTTCCAGCAAGGCTTGGCGATCCTGTTCGTTGTTCTTCGCATCACGCAACGCCACCGGCACGTTCAAGCGGCGCAGGGTGCGGCGGGTTTTCACGCAGAACGGGCAGGCGTGGAACTGATACAGGGTCAGGTCCTTGGCCGCCGTGTTGATCTGAGCCTGAACCTCGGCAGGGCGCTGTTTTTTGCCCGGACGGGTGATGAAGTCGATGAAGATGATCAGTTGGCCGAGGCCGACACGAAGCGCTTTAACGAACACGGGATAAGCCTCACAGGGGGCGAACAGAAGGCGCGCAGCTTACCTGATTTTCGCAGGCGAAAAAAAACCGGCGATGAACGCCGGTTTTCTTGGTGCTGCGAATTACTTGATCAGGCTGAGAAACTCGCTGCGGGTTGCCGCGTTTTCGCGGAACTCACCCAGCATCACCGAGGTGATCATCGACGAATTCTGTTTCTCCACACCGCGCATCATCATGCACATGTGCTTGGCCTCGATCACCACCGCAACGCCCAGGGCGCCGGTGACTTGCTGGACCGCATCGGCGATCTGGCGGCTGAGATTTTCCTGGATCTGCAGGCGGCGGGCGTACATATCGACGATCCGCGCGACTTTCGACAGGCCCAATACCTTGCCGCTCGGGATGTAGGCGACGTGAGCCTTGCCGATAAACGGCAGCAGGTGGTGTTCGCACAACGAGTAGAGCTCGATGTCCTTCACCAGCACCATTTCGCTGTTGTCGGAGCTGAACAAGGCACCGTTGGTGACCTCTTCCAGTGTCTGTTCATAACCGCGGCAGAGGTACTGCATGGCTTTGGCGGCACGTTTTGGCGTGTCGAGCAGGCCCTCGCGGGAGACGTCCTCGCCCAATTGGCCGAGAATCGCGGTGTAATTCTGTTCCAGGGACATGAAACTACCTGTGGGATTTTACGCAAAGGGCAAGGGTACGGTGGCGGACACGACGCTGCAAGCGTGGCGCGACAGGTTTACTCGTCGCGACCTTCCATCATAGTCCGTTTAAGCATCACATAAACCGCTCCGGCGCCGCCGTGTTTCGCTTGGCACGAGGTGAAGCCGAGCACTTGTGAATGTTGGCGCAGCCAGGTGTTGACGTGGCTTTTGATCATTGGCCGCTTGCCGTCCAGACGCACGGCCTTGCCGTGGGTGACACGCACGCAGCGGATTTCGAATTTGGTCGCTTCGGCCAGAAACGCCCAGAGGGTTTCCCGAGCCTTTTCCACGTTCATGCCATGCAGGTCGAGGCTGCCTTCGAACGGGATCTGTCCGATCTTGAGCTTGCGCATCTGGCTTTCCTGAACACCGTCACGCGCCCACATCAGCTCGTCTTCCGGGCCAACATCGATGACGAACTGATCGGACAGCCCGTCTACGGTGGTGGCATCGGTGCGCACGGTGGCGGCCTGACGCAACTTGGCGATTTGTGCGCGGTCAGCTTTGGGTTTGCCGGTTTCGGCGCGATCGTGTTTGATCGGCTTGACGCCTTGGATCGCGCTTTTGAACAGGGAAAAATCGTCGTCTTGCATGTCAGCCTCCGCGAAGGGCGGCCAGTTTACCCAACTCGAGGCGAATGGGGCGCGAGAAAACGCGCAACGCTCGGCTCAGTCGTGCTTTTTCATCAAATGCGGGGAGATGTTCAGCGCTTGCGACTGCCGCGAGCGGCGACGGCAGCGGCGCCACAGCCACACGCCGATGTACAGCACGAACAGGCCAATCGCCAGAATCACTGCCGACCCGACCCGGTTGGTATTCAACTCGCCCAGGGCGGGCGCGTGACCAAGCAGGCTGGCTATGCCTGCCATCGCCAGCAACACACCGCACATCGACAGCAAGGCAGCAAATGCCGCGCCGATTCGAAAACGCCAGTTGCGTTGGCCTTTGGGCCGCAAGCGGCGAGCGTCAAAACCATCGGATAACTTCATTCCGACCTTCCTCAATGGGTATCGGCCCTTCGACCGGGAGTTGACCGGGATGTTCCTGAGGCTAAGACAATTACAGCAAATGATAGGCTTTTGCGGATGAGCGGCGGCATGGACCGCTCATCGAGCGTCGATCAGATCAGTTCATGAGTCAGCGCGAGGGTGGCAAAGTTGTCCGCCATGATCGCCATTTCGGTCTGCTGAATGTGGTCTGCGCTCAATACGCCGCCCTTGTAAGGCAGGTCGCGAGTCGCGCAGGCGTCTTCCACCAGCGTGCAACGAAAGCCCAGGTTCTTCGCGGCGCGCACCGTGGTGCTGACGCTGGAGTGGCTCATGAAACCGCACACGATCAGGTCCAGCGAACCGAGATTCTGCAGGCGTTCCAGCAGTTCGGTGCCGTGGAACGCACTCGGCAGCAATTTACCGATGATGGTTTCGTCGCCCTGTGGTTCCAGGCCCGGGATGAACTCACCGCGCTCACCTTGTGGATCGAACAGCCCGCCGACGGTGCCGAGGTGGCGGACATGGACGATCGGCCGGCCGGCTGCACGGGCAGCGGCCACCAGTTGCTTGATGTTCGCGACGGCAGCATCCATGCCGCTCAAGGCCAACGGGCCGCTGAGGTATTCTTTCTGGGCATCGATGATGACAAGGGTCGCATGGCTCAGAACGGCAGCTGCATAACCGCGGCCGCTGAGTTGAAACATCGTTTTTGGAACGGACATTCTGGGGCTCCTTCGGGTGGGGCTTTTGCGACATTGTCCTCTGGCTGAGCGCTTCTGTGAATCGCTACCATCGTAGGCGCCGTCTTTGCTGGCTCGCAGCCTTGTCAATAGGCCCGTTTTGTTCAATAGCCAGCTGAAAAAATAGAATAGTCCTACATTTGCCCCGGTAGTTTTCCCGCGTCGTCGAGACGCGTTTTGGCTGTTAGAATCGCCAGTCGTTTTTTTTGGAGTTTGCCCCGTGATCACTTCCCGACTTCGTACCCTGCGTGACCATATCCGTTGGGCCGTCAGCCGCTTCCATGGGGAGGATCTGTTTTTCGGCCATGGGACCGACAACGCCTGGGACGAAGCGCGCCAGTTGGTGTTGGGTGCCTTGCACTTGCCGTGGGAAATCGCCGACAGCTACCTCGACTGCAATCTTGAAGAAGACGAGCTGGTCAAGCTGCAACGCATGCTCAAGCGCCGTATCGAAGAACGCATTCCTACCGCCTACCTGTTGGGTGAAGCGTGGTTTTGCGGCATGTCGTTCATTGTCGATGAGCGCGTATTGATCCCGCGTTCGCCGATTGGCGAGCTGATCGAAAAGCGTTTCGAACCGTGGCTGGGCGCCGAACCTGCGCGAATTCTCGACTTGTGCACCGGTTCCGGCTGCATCGGTATCGCCTGTGCCTACGAGTTCCAGAATGCCGAAGTGGTGCTGGCCGATCTGTCGTTCGAAGCGCTGGAGGTGGCCAACCAGAACATCGAGCGCCACGGCGTTGATGAGCGGGTGTACACGGTACAGGGCGATGGCTTTGATGGTTTGCCGGGGCAGCGTTTCGACCTGATCGTGTCGAACCCGCCTTACGTCGATGCGGAAGATTTCGCCGACATGCCGGACGAATACCAGCATGAACCGGAGCTGGGCCTGGCTTGCGGTGATGATGGTTTGAACCTGGTGCGTCGCATGCTCGCCGAAGCGGCGGATCATCTGACGGAGAAAGGTTTGCTGATTGTCGAAGTGGGCAACAGCCAGGTTCACGTCTCGGCGCTGTACCCGGAAGTCGATTTCGCCTGGCTCGATTTCGAGCGCGGTGGGCATGGTGTATTCATGCTGACGGCGGAACAGTGCCGTGATCATCAGGCGCTGTTCGCTTCCCGCGTTTAACCCCGCAATGATCGTTCCCACGCGGTGTGGGAACGATCAGTCAGCGGTGCGTCGCAATCCAGATCAACAACCCCGCCTGAAACACCGCAAACGCCACCAGACAGGTAATGGTAAAGCGCAGCCCGGCGTCTTCGCGCTTGTACTTGCTGACCTTTTCTTCGTGTTTCTTGAGTTTGACTTCCTGCTCGGCCAGATTCTGCTCGGCTTGCTGGAGCATCTGCGCCGCCTCAAGAATTTCCACGACCTGCAATTTTTCCGTGCTCCAGTCACCCAACAGGTCGCCGACCTGCACTTCTTTGACGCTGCCCTTCAAATGCTGGGCGTCGGCGTAGATCACATCAAAACCATGCATCCGCAAAAAGTGATCGCGGCGCAGGCGAGTGTCTTCGTTCAGCGCATCCTTGTTGTTCAGGTCGGTGCCGTCGACGGTGTAGCCGGGCCATCTCTTTTTCGCCCAGGTGATGCCCTGAGCGGCCATGAAACGACCGATGCCACGGTTCATTGGTTCGATCTGCAAACCGCTGTCAGGTCCGAAATGCACGCGCTTGGTGGTGTGATCGACCCACACGTCCAGATGATTCTGTTCCTTGCGCACGCGCTGGCCGGGCAGCGAAATGCTCATGCGCATCAGGCTGTGTTCCTTGTTGTTGCGCTCGGCGTAACCGAACTCAACAAAGCGCAGCGGCCGTCCACCGGTGTTGCGGTCGGTTTTCAATGGCGCCAGACGGAGCATCTTGTGGTGCTCGGCGTGGACGTCCGCCCACGGCAGCTCGACCACTGGTGGTGCGTCTTTTTCGGCAGTGGTGTCGGGTGAAGTCTGGGTATCAGTCATAACGGCGAGATCCTGTCCAAGCTCTGCTTGCCGCCAGTCATAGCGCTGGCGACAAAGGCTTATCGGCCGTTTTTTTCAGGACTGGAGGGTTAGGGGGCGTTCTCAACCAGTTTTCACGCCCCCTGACACCGCTTAACTGGTGCGAAGTCCGTCAATAAACCCGAGGATTCGCGTGCCTAGTTCGGCCGCCAGTGGCAATTGCGGATCTTTGTAAGAGGCCAATTGCCGTTTTACATCGTTGGGCACGATGCGCATGACGTGGTTCATGCCTTCGATCAGCGCCAGTTCGGCGTCCGGTTTGGCGGCCTTCAACAGCCTGGCGTCACCGACGCCGACCTGGATGTCGTTGCTGCCCTGGATAATCAGCGCCGGCATCTTCAACTTGGCGAACGCCGCCGCCGGGTCCTGGCGGAACAATGAAATCAGATACGGCTGCACGCTCGGGCGGAAAATCACCTGCAACTGCGGCGGCACGTTGTCGTCGGTGTGGCCGGCCTTGAGGCTGTCGAGCAGTTCATTGCTGCGCAGCATCAGCGGTGGCGGCAGGCGATTGCTCAATTGCTGGCGCAGCACCTGATCGATCGGCCGGGCGCTGCCGGACATGGAGATGACTGCGGCGGCGTCCAGGCTCGGCGCCGCGAGGCTGGCGATCAAAGCGCCTTCGCTGTGGCCCAGCAGGATCAGTTGGCCAAAGCGCGGGTCGGTTTTGAGCTTCCGGCCCCAGGCCTCGGCGTCGGCCACGTAGGCTTCAACCGAAAGATTGCGTTCATCCGGGGTCGCCGCAAGGCTCGCCGCCACGCCGCGTTTGTCATAACGCACGCTGGCGATGTTGTGTTTGGCCAGTACCCAAGCGAGACGCTTGAGGCTGTCGTTGCGTCCGCCGTCGGGGTTGTTTCCGTCACGATCTGTAGGACCGGAGCCGGAAATGATCAGGACAACCGGTACCGGCGTGTCGGACTTGGGCAGCAACAACGAGCCGAAAAGCTCGCCGGTGCCGGTGTCCAACGTGATCGGGCGTTGCAGGACAGTGGCCTGTACAAAGCCGGTAAAGAGGGTAAGGCTCAAGGCTATAACTCGCAGCATCATCACGCCATCATGAACAAGATGCCGGTTGGACTCGCAGGCACCCATAAGGTTCGAGGATGAACTAGTTGGGTAGCCTGCGTATACTGGCGCGCATTACGTATTTGGTTCGATTTCACGGAGCGTCCTGCATGTCCGGCAATACCTACGGCAAGCTGTTCACTGTCACCACCGCGGGCGAAAGCCATGGTCCGGCGTTGGTCGCCATTGTCGACGGCTGCCCGCCGGGCCTGGAGATCTCTCTGGAGGATCTGCAGCGTGACCTGGATCGCCGCAAACCCGGCACCAGCCGCCATACCACCCAGCGCCAGGAAGCCGACGAAGTCGAAATCCTCTCCGGCGTGTTCGAAGGGCGCACCACCGGTTGCTCCATCGGCCTGTTGATCCGCAACACCGACCAGAAGTCCAAGGATTACTCGGCGATCAAGGATCTGTTCCGTCCGGCCCACGCCGACTACACCTATCACCACAAATACGGCGAGCGCGATTACCGTGGCGGCGGTCGCAGTTCGGCCCGTGAAACGGCCATGCGCGTGGCTGCCGGGGCAATTGCGAAAAAATACCTGGCCACTCAGGGCATCGTTATTCGTGGCTACATGAGCCAGCTCGGCCCGATCGAAATCCCGTTCAAGACCTGGGATTCGGTGGAGGAAAACGCCTTCTTCAGCCCTGATCCGGACAAGGTCCCGGAACTGGAAGCCTATATGGACCAGTTGCGCCGTGACCAGGATTCGGTTGGCGCGAAGATCACTGTCGTCGCCGAAGGCGTCATGCCGGGTCTTGGCGAGCCGATCTTCGACCGTCTCGATGCCGAACTCGCTCACGCGCTGATGAGCATCAACGCGGTCAAAGGCGTGGAAATCGGCGCCGGTTTCGCCAGCGTTGCCCAGCGCGGCACCGAACACCGCGATGAAATGACCCCGCAAGGATTCCTCAGCAACAACGCGGGCGGCATTTTAGGTGGCATTTCGTCGGGTCAGCCGATTGTCGCGCACCTGGCGCTCAAGCCAACCTCGAGCATCACCACGCCGGGTCGTTCCATCGACATCCATGGCAACCCGGTGGAAGTCGTCACCAAGGGTCGCCACGACCCGTGCGTCGGCATCCGCGCCACGCCGATTGCCGAAGCGATGATGGCCATCGTGCTGATGGATCACCTGTTGCGTCACCGTGGGCAGAACCTGGACGTGCGCGTGAGCACGCCGGTGCTGGGTCAGCTTTAATGGCTGACCTTTCAGTCGCTGCGGCCTGATGGCGGTGGCGGCGCTCCCGTACTGGCGGCTCTCCAGTTTCTATTTGTTCTATTTCGCCTTGCTCGGTTCGACAGCGCCGTTTCTGGCGCTGTACTTCGATCACCTGGGCTTTTCCAGCGCGCGCATCGGCGAGCTGGTAGCGATCCCGATGCTGATGCGCTGCGTGGCGCCGAACATCTGGGGCTGGCTCGGTGATTACACCGGCCGACGCCTGGCCATCGTGCGCTTCGGTGCGGTCTGCACGCTACTGACGTTCTCGCTGATCTTCGTCAGCAAGACCTACGCCTGGCTGGCGATGGTCATGGCCTTGCACGCGTTTTTCTGGCACGCGGTGTTGCCGCAGTTCGAAGTCATCACGTTGGCGCACTTGCAGGGCCAGACTAACCGTTACAGTCAGATCCGCCTGTGGGGTTCCATCGGTTTCATCATCACCGTGGTCGCGCTCGGACGGCTGTTCGAAGGGTTGAGCCTGGATATCTATCCGGTGACGCTGGTGCTGATCATGGCCGGGATCGTGGTTAGCAGCCTGTGGGTGCCCAACGCTCAACCCGTCCAGGGTGAGCGGCCGGCGGGGGGCGGTTTTCTCAAGCAGTTGCGCAGTCCTGGGGTGTTGGCGTTTTACGGTTGCGTGGCGCTGATGCAGATGAGCCACGGTCCTTATTACACCTTTTTGACCTTGCACCTGGAGCGACTCGGGTACAGCCGTGGGCTGATCGGCATGCTCTGGGCGGTCGGTGTGGTCGCCGAAGTCTTGATGTTTCTGGCCATGAGCAAGATCCTCGCGCGTTTTTCTGTGCGCCGGGTGCTGCTGGCGAGTTTTCTGCTGGCGGCGTTACGGTGGTTGTTGCTGGGTTCGTTCGCAGAATTTCTTTGGGTGCTGTTGTTCGCTCAGGTGCTGCACGCGGCGACATTCGGCAGCTTTCACGCGGCTGCCATCCAGTTCGTGCAACGTAGCTTCGGTGCGCGCCAACAAGGGCAGGGCCAGGCGTTATACGCCGCACTGGCCGGTACCGGCGGCGCACTGGGCGCGTTGTATTCCGGCTATAGCTGGAATGC
Organism: Pseudomonas sp. LBUM1666; assembly: GCF_059695775.1. NCBI lineage: Bacteria > Pseudomonadati > Pseudomonadota > Gammaproteobacteria > Pseudomonadales > Pseudomonadaceae > Pseudomonas > Pseudomonas sp. LBUM1666. Next base: position 2,196,030 of record NZ_CP166789.1, read on the forward strand.
CCTCGGCCCCGCATTGACCTTTAGTATTGCCAGCCTCGCAGCCTTCGCGGCAGCCGTTATCATTGCCATACGTATGCAAGAGGACAGGCCATGAGCCTTACCCGTGAGCACCTCGCCCAGGAAATCATCGATGCCGGGCGTTTTCTGTATGGCCGCGGCTGGTCGCCGGCCACCAGCAGCAACTACTCGACGCGCCTGTCGCCGACTGAAGCGCTGCTGACGGTGTCCGGCAAGCACAACGGCCAACTCGGCGTCGACGATGTGCTGGCCACCGATCTGTCCGGCAACAGCCTGGAACCGGGCAAAAAACCGTCCGCCGAAACCCTGCTGCACACCCAGCTCTACAGCTGGCGCCCGGAGATCGGCGCGGTGCTGCATACGCATTCGGTGAACGCCACGGTGCTGTCGCGTCTGACGCCGCAAGACTTCATCGAGTTCGAAGACTACGAACTGCAAAAAGCCTTCAGTGGTGTGTCGACCCACGAATCCCGGGTACGTGTGCCGATTTTCGATAACGACCAGGACATTGCGTGCCTCGCCGCCAAGGTGCAGCCTTGGCTTGAAGCGCATCCCGATTGCGTTGGCTACCTGATCCGCGGCCACGGTCTCTACACCTGGGGCGCGCGCATGAGCGATGCACTGCGGCAGATCGAGGCCTTTGAATTTTTGTTCGAGTGCGAGTTGAAGATGCGCTCACTCTTGAACCATAAAGCATGAACCGTTAAGGAGTTGCCCTGATGAGCAGCCTGTCCGTTTACCACGTCTCAAGCCCTGACTTGCCAAACAAGGTGCTGACGCATTTCGAAGACATCGCCTCGACCCTGGCCGAGCAGGGCGTGCGTTTCGACCGTTGGCAAGCCACGGCGAAAATCCAGCCCGGCGCCAGTCAGGAAGAAGTGATCGCCGCGTATCAGGAGCAAATCGACCAGCTGATGACCGAACGCGGTTACATCACCGTCGACGTCATCAGCCTGAACAGCGATCATCCGCAAAAAGCCGAATTGCGCGCCAAGTTTCTCGACGAACACCGGCATGGCGAAGACGAAGTACGATTTTTCGTCGCCGGCCGTGGCTTGTTCACCCTGCACATCGACGATTACGTCTACGCGGTGCTTTGTGAGAAAAACGACCTGATCTCGGTACCGGCCGGCACCCCGCACTGGTTCGACATGGGCGAGCATCCGCATTTCGTCGCGATCCGTCTGTTCAACAACCCTGAAGGCTGGGTGGCCAATTTCACCGGCGAAGACATCGCCAGTCGCTTCCCGCGTCTTGAGGACTGAGGCGATGCCGATCAAGGCGATTCTCACCGACATCGAAGGCACCACCAGCGCGGTGAGTTTTGTGTTCGACGTGCTGTTTCCCTACGCCGCCAAACATTTGCCGGATTTTGTTCGCCATAACGCCGCGCGTGCGGATGTTGCCGAGCAACTGGACGCGGTTCGCCAGGATACCAACGAGCCGAACGCCGACGTCGAGCGGGTGATCGACATTCTTCTGCACTGGATCGCCGAAGACCGCAAAGCCACGCCGCTGAAAGCGTTGCAAGGTATGGTCTGGGAACAGGGCTATCTGGCCGGAGAGTTGAAAGGCCACGTTTACCCGGACGCCGTTGAAGCGCTCAAACGCTGGCATCAGGACGGCTTCAAACTGTTTGTTTACTCTTCGGGGTCGATTCAGGCGCAAAAGCTGATCTTCGGCTGCTCGGAAGCAGGGGATCTGTCACCACTGTTCAGCGGCTATTTCGACACCACCTCAGGGCCCAAGCGTGAAGCGAAGTCCTACGAGCGCATTACCCAGGCCATTGGCCTGGACGCTTCGCAGATCCTGTTTCTGTCCGACATCGTCGAGGAACTGGACGCGGCGCGTACGGCGAGAATGGCTACGTGCGGGCTGGCCCGAGAGGGCGGGGAATTGGCGGGGCATGTGACGGTGGACAGTTTTGCGCGGATCGATCCTGCGACGTTTTAAACGACAACCGACGCCATAAACAACTCAGGCCGTGAAGCGAAAGCTCTCACGGCCTGTTTGTTTACAGCATTGGAACGGTTTATACCGAGTGATACGTCGGCAGGGCAAACCGCTGCTGGCTTTGCAGCATGGAAATCTGCGGCAGTTCGCTGGCCTGTTCGGCGATGTCACGGCGAATGGCACTGATCACCCAGGACAACTGATCACCGGCATGTAATTGCTGGTACGAAATCGAACGTTTGAAGACTTTGCCGTCGGTGCTGCTCAAGGTCAGCAGAATGCCGCCGTCCGGACGTGGCTGGGTGTTCACTTCGAAGTTGGAGAATAGGGACGAAAATTTTTCTTGGATCAGGTTCATGGCTATCAGCTCCGTTAGCTCTTGAATGGCAAGCATGCAGAGGTAGTTGCAGTGATTGTGCCAGCATCTTATTTTTTAAAAGTCCTTATATATCAATTGGTTATTGTTTCAGTGCTTTTGCACTTTCGTGCAATCTGCATGAATGGCCATCGTGCATCCTGCATTTTGCGTGGTCGACATCGGTTCGATGGAACCAATTGCCCGGCGCAGGCTCACGATTTCAAATGCCGCAGCCGTGGATACAAATCATTTCAAAAACCGCGTGTACAGCTCAGGAACCGCTGACGTATTTTCGGCCTCAATCAACGCCGCCCGAACAATAAAAAGATCGACCGGGAGCAACCATGAGCCGCACGCCGCACGACACGATTACCTGGGGCATGATGCTCCGCAAGCTGCCTTCCATTGCCAAAGCCATTCCTCGCGTGGTGAAAGGTATGAAAGCCGCCAACGTCAAGGACCCGACCCAACCGTGTGGCCTGGGCTGGAGCTTCGAGCAAGCGACGTTGCGCAATCCCGATGGCCCGGCATTGCTGCAGGGCGAGGTGGCGCTGACGTATGCTCAGGTCAACCAATGGGCCAATCGCATTGCTCATCATCTGATTGCCCAAGGCATCCGCAAGGGCGATGTGGTGGCGGTCTTTATCGAGAATCGCCCGGAATTGCTGGTGACGATTCTGGCAGTGGCCAAGGTCGGCGGGATCAGTGCCTTGCTCAATACTTCGCAGACCCGCGATACCCTGGCTCACAGCCTGAACCTGGTGGCACCCGCGGCGATCATTGTCGGAGAAGAGCTGGTGCCGACGTTTTCGGCGGTGCGCGAACGGGTGTCGATCGACGCGGCGCGCACCTGGTTCGTCGCTGATCGAGACACCTTCAGCCATCCGGGGATTGCGCCCGACGGGTTCATCAACCTGATGACCGCCAGTGCCGACAGCTCCAGCGCCAACCCCGTCAGCAGTCAGCAGGTTTTTTTCGACGACCCTTGTTTCTATATCTACACCTCAGGCACCACCGGCTTGCCCAAGGCCGGGGTGTTCAAGCACGGCCGCTGGATGCGCAGCTCCGCCAGCTTCGGGCTGATCGCCTTGGATATGCGCCCGGAGGATGTCGTCTATTGCACCTTGCCGCTCTATCACGCCACCGGGCTGTGCGTGTGCTGGGGCTCGGCAATCAGTGGCGCCTCGGGCTTTGCCATTCGCCGCAAGTTCAGCGCCAGTCAATTCTGGAACGATGTGCGCAAGTACCGCGCGACCACCCTCGGTTACGTCGGTGAATTGTGCCGCTACCTGGTGGATCAACCGCCCAGCGTCGACGACAGCAAGCACAGCGTGACGAAGATGATCGGCAATGGCCTGCGCCCCGGCGCGTGGGGCGAGTTCAAGACACGTTTTGCGGTGAATCACATCTGCGAGCTCTACGCCGCCAGCGACGGCAACATCGGCTTCACCAACATCCTCAACTTTGATAACACTGTCGGTTTTTCCCTGATGTCATGGGAGTTGGCGGCGTACGACCACGACAGCGGCGCGCCGATTCGGGATGCCAAGGGCTTCATGCGCAAGGTTGCCAAAGGCGAGCAGGGACTGTTGCTGGCGAAAATCGACGACAAGGCACCGCTGGACGGCTACACCGATCCGCAGAAGACCGAAAAGGTAGTGCTGCACGACGTGTTCGAGAAGGGCGACCGTTACTTCAATACCGGTGACCTGCTGCGCAACATCGGTTTTGGTCACGCGCAGTTTGTTGACCGTTTGGGCGACACCTACCGCTGGAAGGGCGAAAACGTCTCGACCACCGAGGTCGAAAACATCCTTTTGCAACACCCGAATATTTCCGAAGCCGTGGCCTATGGCGTGGAAGTCCGCAACACCAACGGGCGTGCGGGGATGGCGGCGATTACGCCGGCCGAGTCCCTGGCGACCCTGGATTTCAGTGAACTGCTGGCCTTCGCTCGCGAGCAAATGCCGGCCTATGCGGTGCCGTTGTTCCTGCGGGTGAAGGTGAAAATGGAGACCACCGGCACCTTCAAATATCAGAAGACCCGGCTTAAGGATGAAGCCTTCGACCCCGGCAAAACCGGCGATGATCCGATCTATGCCTGGCTGCCGGGGACCCAGACTTACGTGCAGGTCACTCCGCAGTTGCTGGCGGATATTCACGGCGGCGCTTTTCGTTATTGAATGCAGCGCTATTGAATGTGGCTATGGCCTTCCATGAGAAAAAAGAAGTGACAGCCTCGGGGCTGCTCGGGAAACTGTCGGCTTTGCGAATAACAGAACGTGGAGTCCCCAATGTCAGACCAAAGCCGCCAGATGTCCCCCGAAGAAGCCGCTGAATTTGCCGAACAGGTATTCAACAAAGCGCGCGAGGGCGATGCGGCCATGATGGCTGCGCTGTTGACCAAGGGCCTACCGCCGAACCTGCGTAACCACAAGGGCGACACCTTGCTGATGCTGGCCGCTTACCACGGCCATGTGGAGACGGTAAAAGTCCTGCTCGAACACAAGGCCGACCCGGAAATCCGCAACGACAACGGCCAGAGCCCGATTGCCGGCGCGGCGTTCAAGGGTGATCTGGCTGTGGTCAAGGCACTGGTTGAAGGCGGCGCACAAGTGGAAGGTTCATCCTTCGACGGTCGCACTGCGCTGATGATGGCGGCGATGTTCAATCGCGTGGAAATCGTCGACTACCTGATCAGCAAAGGCGCCGACCCGAAAGCCAAGGACGCCAATGGCGTCTCTGCGCTGGATGCCGCCAAGACCATGGGCGCGGTGGACACCACGGCGCAGCTGCAGAAACTCCTCGGCTAACGGCTCAAGGAATCTTGAGGCAAACGAAAAACCTGTGGCGAGGGGATTTATCCCCGTTGGGTGGCGCAGCCACCCCATTCCAGTCACCTATGCTTCTCAAAAAGACCGCGTTATCCGGATTGACGACTGCTTCGCAGCCGAACGGGGATAAATCCCCTCGCCACAGATAATCCCCCTGCACACTGGTAAATCCACTGACGACAGTGTGGTCGGCCTGAATCAGGCGGGTCTCAATACACCCAAACCTCAACCCGCCGATTCTTGATTCGCCCCTCATCCGCGCTATTGGCCGCCACTGGCATCTCGGCGCCAAAACCACGAATCTCGCGAAACACCACGCCGCTTTTCACCAGTTCCCGCCGCACCGCCATGGCGCGCAGTTTCGACAGCAGATCGGCCCGCGCCGGATCACTCTTGGCGTCGCCAAACCCCACCAGCGTCACCTGCCGATTGGTCTTGTCACGCTGCTTTATATAGTCGAGTACCCGCGACAGGTCCTGTCGGGCCTTGTTGTCCAGCGTCGCACTGCCTTCTTCGAAACGGAAATTCACGGTCAGGCGCTGGGCGTGACGGCTGAGTGCCTGATAACCCTCCGGCATCAATGCATTCGGCGTGACCGTCATGGCCTGGATGGTCTGGGCGATGAAACCATTGGCCGCGACAATCGCCTGACCCTTGCTGCTTTGGGCGAACGCCACCAGTGCTTCGGCCCACGGATTTTTCCCATTGGGCGGCAGGTAAAAGAACAGCCGGCGGGACAACGGATAGTCTTCCGTAGCAATCAGGCTGTTGAGCGGCAACATGGCTTGGGATTGGCCATCGGCAATCGCCACGGCTTTGGCCTGACGCACGTAAGGCAAGCCGATGAAGCCGATACCTTGCTGGTCGAGGCTGACCGCGTCGGACAATTGTTCGCTGGATTCGAAACGTTTCGCAGCGCTGCTCAGCGTTTTCCCACGACGGCTGAGAACCAGTTCCTTGAACGTGTCATAGGTGCCTGATTGGTCATCCCGCGCATAGAGATGAATCGTCCCACCAGTGCCGCCGAGTTCTTCCCAGGTTTTTGCCTCGCCGCTGAAGATTCGCGCCAGTTGTTCGGTGTTCAGTTCGCGCAACGGATTTTGCGGATGAACAATGATCGCCAGACCATCGATGGCGATGACTTGCTCGGCGCCGGCGCTTTTAAAGTCGCCCAAGCGTGCAAGGTCTGCCCGTTCGCTGTCCTTGATCGGGCGCGAGGAGGCGGCGAGGTCGGCGGTGGCGGTTTTCAGGGCGGTGAAACCGGTGCTGGAGCCGTGGGCCGCGACGTCCACCGCGACCCGGCGGCCCTGAACGGTTTCGCCGACGACGCGCAGTTCGTTGGCTTTGTCCGGGGCCTCGCTGTGAATCTTGAGCAGGCCCTGTTCGCGCATCAATCCCTCAACCAGCGCCGGGCCCAATGCCGCGCCAATGGTGTTGGAACCCTGGATGCGCAGCACCGGGCCAGCCTCGGGCGTCGGCAACGCGCCAGCCGAAGCCGTCAGCGGCAGGCAGGCGCACAGCATCAACAGGAACAACACGCGCAGCGTCATGCCAGCACCTTATAAGCCAAAGGAAGTGCCGGGAGAATAAGTCAGTAAGGTTTCTGAAAGATGACAGTTTTCAAATGTGGGAGCGAGCCTGCTCGCGAAGAGGGCGTAACATTCAACGCAAATGTTGAATGTAAGACCGCTTTCGCGAGCAGGCTCGCTCCCACAGGTGATCTATGTCGACGGGCAGAGATCAGCTCAGCTCAAGCCAGATAGGCGCGTGATCCGACGGCTTTTCCATCCCGCGCAATTCGTAATCCACACCCGCATCCTTCACGCGTGGCAACAACCCGTGGGACGCCATGATCAAGTCAATCCGCAGCCCACGCTTGGGCTCATCCTCAAAACCGCGGCTACGGTAGTCGAACCAGCTGAAACGGTCGGCCACCTCCGGGTTCAAGTGACGGAAGCTGTCCACCAGGCCCCAGTTCTTCAAACGGGCCATCCACTCGCGTTCTTCCGGCAGGAAGCTGCATTTGCCGGTTTTCAGCCAGCGTTTCATGTTGTCCGGGCCGATACCGATGTCGCAGTCTTCGGGGGAAATGTTCACGTCGCCCATCACCACCACCGGCTGATCGTTGCTGAACTGGCTTTCCAGCAATTGTTGCAGATCGCTGTAAAAGCGTTCCTTGGCCGGGAACTTGGTCGGGTGATCGCGGCTTTCGCCCTGAGGGAAATAGCCGTTCATGATGGTCACCGGCACGCCATTGGCGTCGGCGAACGTGCCCCAGATGAAGCGGCGCTGAGCGTCTTCTTCATCGGTGGCGAAGCCTTTGTGCAGCGCGATAGGTTCCTGACGCGAGAGTAGGGCCACGCCGTAGTGACCTTTTTGACCGTGGAAATACACGTGATAGCCCAGCGCCTGAACCTCGGCCAGCGGGAATTGGTCGTCGTGAACCTTGGTTTCCTGCAGTCCGATCACATCTGGCTGATGCTTTTCGATCAGCGCCGCCAGCTGATGGGGGCGAGCGCGCAGCCCGTTGATGTTGAAGGAGACGATCTTCATGGTCGGCAGTCCTGGCAAAAGGGCGATGCTAGCTGACATGTAGGATCGGGGCCAGTCTGGGGTGAGGGCATTCACTGTGTTCTGTCAGATCTATATTGGCAGTTAGGGCCTCTTCGCGAGCAGGTCGAATCGTCGCACCGTCGCTCCCACAGGTTATGAGTCTGGTCTATACCTGTGGGAGCGACGGTGCGACGATTCGACCTGCTCGCGAAGACGGCTTAAGCAGCAACACTGATTCGGATCAGCAAGGAACTGTGCCAGCGCTATAGGCTCGTAACCAGAAGAGCGCCGTCATTTGAACAGCGCCCCGGGGAGAAATACCGTTATGCCCGAAACCTCGACCGTCATCGCCGATATTCACATGCTCGACAGCGGCTATTCCCGCGAAGCACGTTCGTTGCTGTACCAGGCTTACCGGCATGAGCCGACCTTCGGCTACCTGTTCGAAGCGGAGCGTCCCGGTTATGAACAGCGGGTCCGCGCCACCGTGCGCGAACTGGTCAAACAACACTTTCTTCAGGACTTGCCGGCCATCGGCCTGCTGGTCAACGACCGGTTGATCGGCATCGCGCTGATCGCGCCGCCGCAACGTCGCCTTGGCATCACAGAGAGTTGGGCCTGGCGTCTGCGCATGGTGCTCAGCACCGGGTTTCGCTGCACCCGACGCTATCTCGAGTATCACGATGCGGTGATGGCTTGCGTGCCGTCCGATTCGGTACACCTGCTCCCATTGCTGGGGGTTCATCCGCAATTTCAGGGCCAACACTTTGGCGAACAACTGCTGCAAGCGGTGCACAACTGGTGCGCGGTGGATGAGCACTCCGAGGGCGTAATCCTTGATACCGGGAATCCTCGTTATCTGGAGTTCTATAAGCGTCAGGGCTATGAGGAAATTGGTGAGGTCGCCGTAGGACCGATTCGCGAGCACGTATTTTTCCACGCCAATCCGCAGGTGTTACAAACAGCAACGGCATAAAGGTAGAACTTTAACCGCACGCCAGGCTCTATCACGCTCCCAAGCTCGTGATAGCATCCGCGCCTATGAAGTTTCCAGGAAGAATTACCAGCGGCGTGCTGATGCTGATTACCAGCTGCGCGGCGTTGGCGCAAAGTGAATTGGATGTGCGGATCAAACCGTCCAACGATGAACTGAAAGCCAATATAGAGGGCTATATCGGCAGCCTCGGCGATCGTGACGAAGAAGCCTTGCTGCGCTTCAGTCGGGGCGCCGAAGAACAGGCACGCAAGGCTGCCCAGGCCTTGGGTTATTACCAGCCGCAGATAGACACGGATGTGAAGGGCGGCAAAACACCGCGTCTGGTGCTGAATATCGAGCCCGGCGAGCCGGTGCATTTGCGCAACGTCACTGTTCGCATCGACGGCCCGGCCGCCGCCCTCAAATCCTTTCGTGTACCCAAAAGCAATGCGCTGAAAACCGGCGCCGTGCTCAACCATGGCCATTACGAAGACGCCAAGCGCCTGATTCAGAATCAGGCCTCGCGCTACGGTTTTTTCAGCGGTTACTTCAGCAGCCAGAAATTGTCGGTCGACCCGCGAGCCGGCGTTGCCGACATCGAACTGATCTACAACAGCGGCCCGCGTTATTCACTGGGTAAGGTCAGTTTCGAAGGTGACACGCCGTTCGACGAAGACCTGCTGCGGCGCATGGTGCCATTCAAAACGGGCGCGCCTTATGACTCCGAACTGATCGCCGAGCTCAATCAAGCCATGCAATCGAGCGGCTATTTCGAAAGCGTGCGGGTGGATGCGGCGCCGACGGCGTCCAAGAACGACGTGATCCCGGTGGACGTCAAACTCGAAACGCGCAAACCACGGACCATGGGTCTGGGACTGGGTTATTCCACCGACGTCGGCCCACGGGTCAAGGCCAACTGGACCCGACACTGGGTCAACCCTCAGGGGCACAGCTATGGCTGGGAGACCGAAGTTTCGGCGCCTCGGCAGAACGTCGGTGTGTTCTACGACATTCCCCTGGACCCGCCGCTGACCGATAAGCTGCGGTTCGCCGGTGGCTATCAAAATGAAGAAATCGCCGACAAGGACTCCCTCAGCAAACTGCTGACCATCGGCCCCGAGTGGCACAGCAAGCTGCCCAGCGGTTGGCAGCGGGTGGTGTCGCTCAAGTGGCAGCGCGAAGAATACAGGCTCGGCGACGACTCGGGGCTCAGTACGTTGCTGATGCCTGGCGTCAGCTATTCCTATCTTAAAAGTGATAACCGCATCGACCCGCACAACGGCTATCGCCTGGAATTCGAGACCAAAGTGGCCAAGGAAGGTTTGGGCTCCGACACCAACCTGCTTTACGGCACCGCGTTGGTGAAAGGCTTGACCACGGTCTTCGACAAACACCGCTTCCTCGGTCGGGTGCAGGTTGGCGGCAGCGCCACCAACGGCTACAAATCGGTACCACCGTCGTTGCGCTTCTTCGCCGGTGGCGATCAGAGCGTGCGCGGTTACGACTATCAGAGCCTGTCCCCGGAAAACTCCGAGGGTGACCGCATCGGTGGCCGTTACATGGTTGCCGGCAGCGTCGAGTATCAGTACTCCATCGCCGAAAAATGGCGGGTCGCGACCTTCATCGACCAAGGCAACTCCTTCAATACCCTCGAACTGCCGGACCTCAAGACCGGCATCGGTATCGGTGTGCGCTGGGTTTCTCCGGTAGGGCCGATACGCCTCGACCTGGCCCATGCGATGGACGACGACGGCGGCATTCGACTGCACTTTTCCATGGGGCCTGAACTGTGAAGCGTGGTTTGAAAGTAACGCTGCTGGCGATTCTGGCGCTGCTGATGCTGGTCGTTTTGACCGTGGCCACGGTGCTTGGCACGGCGACGGGCAGTCGTTGGGCGCTCGGCTTTGTGCCGGGTTTGACCGTCGAGAACTTCCAGGGCCGTTTGGGCGGACAGTGGAGTGCCGACCATGTGCTGTGGCAGCAGGACAGCAGTCGGGTTGAGCTGAACAAGGTGATTTTCGCCTGGTCGCCGCTGTGCCTGACGCGCATGACTCTGTGCATCGAGCAATTGAAAGCCGATCAGGTCAGTCTGCAATTTCCGCCAGGCACCGATGAAGACAGCAGCGGCGATATCGAGCTGCCGGATCTGAAGTTACCGTTGGCCATCGAATTGGGTGATGTCCAGGTCGGCAGCTTGCTGTTCAACGGCAGCGAAGAACTCAAGGGCCTGCAACTGGCGGCGCACTGGACGGTCAACGGCTTGCAGATCGACTCCGTTCATTTGGAAAGGGATGACCTGAGCCTGAATCTTTCAGGCCTGCTGCAACCCAGCGGTAACTGGCCGCTCAAAGCGGAAGGCAAACTGACCCTGCCAGCCCCTGGCACCGGGCCTTGGACGCTGGCCCTGAAGGTCGACGGCGATCTGCTGAAAACCCTGAACCTGAAAGCCGACAGCAGCGGTTACCTGAACGGTCAACTGACCGGCGAGCTGCAACCACTGGTGGAAAACCTGCCGGCCAAGGTGCGGATCACCGCTGACGGCTTCAAACCCAGCACCGATCTGCCGGACACCCTGCAATTCAACCAACTGGAACTGACCGGCGACGGCGACCTGAAAAACGGTTACCAGTTGCTCGGCAAAGCCACGTTGCCCGCAGAACTTGGCCCGGTCGCATTGCTGCTGCAAGGCAAGGTCGACGCCAACGGCGCTCAGATTGCCGGGTTGGACCTCACGGCCAACGACAAGCAAAACCTGAAACTCACCGGCAATCTCGATTGGAGCAAAGGCCTGAACGCCGACGCAAAAATCGACTGGCTGGATTTCCCGTGGCATCGCCTCTATCCGCTGATCGACGAGCCCGAAGTGGCGTTGCGCAGCTTCAACGGTGAAGTCTCCTACACCGACGGTAAATACATCGGTAATTTCAAAGCCGCACTGGACGGTCCGGCCGGCGCGTTCAGCCTGACCAGCCCATTCAGCGGCGATCTGACAAAAATCTACCTGCAACAAATTCAAGTCGAAGCCGGGCAGGGCAAGGCCGAAGGGCACCTGAACCTGCAATTCACCGACGGCATTGCCTGGGACACGGCGCTGGACCTGTCGGCGATCAACCCGGCGTACTGGGTCGCGGAATTACCAGGCATCCTGGCCGGACCGTTGCGCAGCAAAGGCGAGATGAAGAATGAAAAACTCAGCCTGACCGCTGATCTCGACTTGAAAGGCAAACTGCGCGGCCAACCGGCAGTGATCCAAGCCAAAGCCGATGGCGGTGGCGAGCAATGGAATCTCAGCGCGTTGCAAATTCGCCTCGGCGACAACAGCATCAACGGCAAGGGCAGCCTGCAACAGAAGCTTGCCGGCCAGATCGATATCAAGCTGCCGCGCCTGGCTCAGCTGTGGCCGCAACTGCGCGGTCAGCTCAATGGTCGCGTCGATGTCGCGGGGACACTCGAGGCCCCGCAAGGCAAGCTCGGGCTGCAAGGCACGCAACTGGCCTTCGAAGACAATCGCCTGCAAAGCCTGAATCTGGACGCCACCCTCGACAGCGCGCAACGGGCCAAAATCGACCTCAAAGGGAGCGGCATTCAGGCCGGTGAGACGTCACTGGGGACGCTGACCGCCAGCGGCCAGGGCGATATCAAAAACCAGAAACTCAGCCTCGACCTGCAAGGGCCGAAGCTGAAACTCGCGCTCGGCCTCGACGGCAATCTGGACAAAGGCAATTGGCGTGGGCGCCTGGCCAGCGGCGATATCCAGGCCGGGGGGCAGGACTGGAAGCTGCAAGGTCCGGCAAAGCTTGAACGGCTCGCGGACGGCAAGATCAATTTTGGCGCTCATTGCTGGACATCCGGCCCGGCCAGTCTGTGCGGTGAGGATCAGCGCCTGATGCCTGAGCCGAAGCTGCGTTATCACCTCAAACAGTTCCCGATCGACAGCCTGGCGCAGTGGTTGCCGAAGGATTTCGCCTGGAAGGGCCGGCTCAACGCCGACCTGCAACTGGACCTGCCGGCCAGCGGCCCGAACGGCCAGATCAGCGTCGATGCCAGCGGCGGCACGTTGCGCATCAAGGAAAAGGACCAGTGGCTGGACTTCCCGTACCAGACCCTGAAACTCAACAGCAAACTTACGCCCAAGCGCATCGACACTGACCTCAATTTCGTCGGCGGCAAGCTCGGTGAGCTTATGCTCCAGGCGCAGATCAATCCTTTACCGAAGGACAAGCCACTGACCGGCTCATTCCGTTTGAATGGGCTGGACCTGTCGGTGGCGCGGCCATTCGTGCCGATGGTCGAGAAACTGACCGGACGCTTGAATGGCAGTGGCACGCTCGCAGGTACGCTGCTGGCGCCGCAGGTCAACGGCAATCTGCTGCTCAGCGACGGCGAGATTTCCGGGCCTGAACTGCCGATGGACCTCGAAGCGCTGCAACTTCAAGCCGTGATTGCTGGCGAAACCGTGCAATTGAACGGCGGCTGGAAAAGCGGCAAGAGCGGGCAGGGCACCTTGAACGGCAACATCGCTTGGGGTCAGGCGTTGGTGGTGGATCTGGTGCTCAAAGGCACGCAATTGCCAGTCACCGTCGAGCCCTACGCCAAGCTGGAAATGGCGCCGGACCTGAAGATTTCGGTGAAGGACGACAAACTGGCGATTGCCGGCAAGGTACTCGTGCCGAAAGGCGAGATCATCGTGCGCGAGTTGCCGCCATCGACGGTCAAGGTGTCCGATGACACGGTGATCGTCGGCCAGCAGACCGAAGAGGGCAAACCCCCGATGGCCATGGCGATGGACATCGATGTGGTGGTCGGGCAGGACAAACTCAGCTTTGCCGGGTTTGGCCTGACCGCCAACCTGCAAGGTCATGTGCACATCGGCGACAACATGGACACCCGCGGCGAGCTCTGGCTCAACGATGGGCGTTATCGCGCCTACGGTCAGCGATTGACGGTGCGCCGGGCACGTTTGCTGTTTGCCGGCCCGATCGATCAGCCGTATCTGGACATCGAAGCGATTCGCCAGACCGAAGACGTGATCGCCGGCATTCGCCTGAGCGGCAGCGCCGAGCAGCCGACGACCCAGATCTTCTCCGAGCCGGCGATGAGTCAGGAGCAGGCGTTGTCCTATCTGGTGCTGGGGCGTCCGCTGAGCACCAGCGGTGAGGACAACAATATGCTGGCTCAAGCCGCGCTGGGGTTGGGCTTGATGGGCAGTTCGGGGGTGACCAGCGGGTTGGCCAAGAACCTGGGCATTCAGGACTTCCAGCTCGACACCCAGGGCAGCGGCAACGCAACCAGCGTAGTGGCCAGCGGCAATATCTCCGAGAAGCTCAGCCTGCGTTATGGCGTTGGCGTGTTCGAGCCGGCCAACACCATCGCCTTGCGTTACAAGCTGAGCAAGAAGGTTTACCTCGAAGCCGCCGGCGGCGTGGCCAGTTCGCTGGACATCTTCTACAAGCGGGATTTCTAAACCCCGCTCCTTCAAAAAACCGAGGCGCTCCCATCGCGAGCAAGCTCGCTCCCACAGAGATCACACCGAACCTGTGGGAGCGAGCCTGCTCGCGAAGGGCGCGCTGCGGTCGTCGATCAGTAGCAACTTTCCTCGCCATTTATCAGCCAAATAGCAAGCAACCTAACTATTACGTTGACATTCGCTGCCTAGGCAGTAACATCTCGACATACATTCTCTGCCTAGGCAGCTAATTGGTGGTCAGATGAAACATTTCACCCCAGACGCATTCCACACTTGCCATCTCGGCCTCCTGCTCGGGCGCGCTGCGCTGCTCAAGGACCGGATCATCGACACGCACATGGAACCCCACGGCATCACCGCCGCGCAGTTCAAAGTGCTGATCATCATGGCCCAGTTTGGCGTCGATACCCCGGCCGAGCTGTGTCGTCACCTGTCGCTGGACAGCGGATCGATGACCCGCATGCTCGATCGTCTGGAACAGAAAGGCTTCCTCGCCCGCCAACGCTCCGAAGCGGATCGCCGTCAGGTTCAGCTGGTGCTGACCGAGCAAGGCCAGCAGTTGACTGACCGCCTGCCGGAGATCGGCGCCGACGCCATGAATGAACTGGCCGGCGCGATCACCCCAGAGGAGTTGAAAACCCTCGAACAGATCCTGAAGAAAATTTTGGTGGCAGCCGGTGACTCGATCACCCTGCTGCGGGTAGGTGACAAATGAGCAGTAAAACCCTGCGTACCGGCCTGAGCCTGGTGCTGGCGGCCATGACCCTCGCGGGTTGCGCCAGCTACAGCGGCCTGACCACCGAAGGCAAAAGCCTCGATGCGAAAACCCTCAAGGCCGGGCAATCCCTCAGCGGTGTGACCCTGTCGCCCGCGGCATGGCCGAAAAGCGACTGGTGGAAAAGCCTCGGCGACCCACAGCTCGACGGCTTGATCCGCGAAGCCCTGCACGACAGCCCCGACATGCAAATCGCCGACGCCCGCGCCCATCAGGCCAGTGCCGCCGCCTATGCCGCCGACGCCGCTCGTATGCCAACCCTCGATGCCAGCGCTGGCGTCAGCCGTTCGCGTCTGGCCCGGGATCAGGACCCGAGCGGGCAGGGTGATACCTACTCCACCGTGCGTAATATCAGTGCCAGTTTCAATTACAACTTCGACCTCTGGGGCGGTCAGCGTGATGCCTGGGAAGCCGCACTGGGCCAGGCCCGTGCTGCCGAAGTCGATCAACAGGCCGCTCAGCTGACGTTGTCCGCCGACGTGGCTCGCGCCTACAGCGATCTGGGTCAGGCGCATATCCTCTATGACCTGGCCAGTGAAGACCTCAAGCGCACCAAACAAATGCTCGACCTGAGCCAGCGCCGCCTGAGTTCGGGGATCGACAGTCAGTACCAGTTCCAGCAAACCGAGAGTCTGGAAGCCACGTCCGAAGCCAGCCTGATCGACGCCGAAAAACACCTGCAAAGCGCGAAAATCGCCTTGGCCGTGCTGCTCGGTAAAGGCCCGGATCGCGGCAATGAAATCGCCCGGCCGAAAATCCTTCAAGCCAGCGCTGTAGCGTTGCCATCGGTGCTGCCGGCCGAGTTGCTTGGGCGTCGTCCGGACCTGGTGGCCGCGCGTTGGCGGGTCGAGGCGGCGAGCAAGAACATCGACGCCGGCAAAACCCGGTTCTATCCAAACTTGAACCTTAGCGCTGCGGCCGGTGCCGAGTCGTTGCTGGGCGATGCGATGTTCGGTTCCGCCAGTCGTTTCTTCAATATTGCGCCGACGATCTCGGTGCCGATTTTCGACGGCGGCCGTCTGCGTGCCGACCTCGATTCCCGCGACGCCGACTACGACCTCGCGGTGGCGCAGTACAACAAAAGCCTGGTGAAAGCGCTGGGGGATGTCAGCGACACCATCAACCAGTTGCGCGATATCGGCCGGCAGATCGGGGCGCAGCAGCGCGCCACCGACATTGCCCAGGATTCTTACAACACGGTGGTGGAACGTTACGGTTCCGGCATCGGGAACTACCTGGACGTGCTCAGCATCGAGCAGCAATTGCTCCAGGCCCAGCGTCAGCTGGCCAACCTGAATGCCGAGCAGATCGACCTGTCGATCCAACTCATGCAAGCGCTGGGCGGCGGCTTCCAGGGCGAAACCCTGGCCGCAGCCAACGCAACCCCAGCCACGCAGCACAACTAATTCAAGGTAATTGTCATGGCCACTGCCGAAAACACACAAACCCCTGACAACACTCAAGACACGAGTAATTCGCGCAAACGCAAAGTCATGCTGGTAGTGCTCGCGATCGTGGTGATCCTCGCCGGTGTCGGCGTCTGGGGTTATCACGAATTTTACGGTCGCTGGAACGAAAGCACCGACGACGCCTATGTGAACGGCAACGTGGTGGAAATCACGCCGCTGGTCACCGGCACTGTGGTCAGCATCGGCGCCGACGATGGCGATCTGGTCCATGAAGGCCAGGTGTTGGTCAACTTCGACCCGAATGACGCCCAAGTCGGGCTGCAAAGTGCCCAGGCCAACCTGGCCCGCACCGTGCGCCAAGTGCGCGGCTTGTACAGCAACGTCGACGGCATGAAAGCCCAGGTCAACGCCCAGCAGGCCGAAGTGCAAAAGGCCCAGGACAACTTCAATCGCCGGAAAAACCTCGCCGCGGGCGGCGCGATTTCCCAGGAAGAACTGTCCCATGCTCGCGACGACCTGACCTCGGCGCAAAACGCCTTGGCCAACGCCAAACAGCAACTCAAAACCACCAGCGCGCTGGTCGACGACACCGTGGTGTCGTCCCATCCAGACGTGATGTCCGCTGCCGCGCAATTGCGTCAGGCTTACTTGAACAACTCCCGCAGCACCTTGATCGCGCCGGTGACCGGTTACGTGGCCAAGCGTTCCGTGCAACTGGGTCAACGCGTCCAGCCGGGCACCGCATTGATGGCGGTCATTCCGTTGGATCAGCTGTGGATCGACGCCAACTTCAAGGAAACCCAGCTGCGTGACATGCGCATCGGTCAGCCGGTGGACATCGAAGCTGACCTCTACGGCAGCGATGTGAAGTTCAGCGGCACCATCGACAGTCTCGGCGCCGGTACCGGCAGCGCGTTTGCCTTGCTGCCCGCGCAGAACGCCACCGGTAACTGGATCAAGATCGTCCAGCGTGTGCCGGTGCGGATTCACATCAACGCCGAAGAACTGGCCAAGCACCCGTTACGCGTTGGCCTGTCGACTCAGGTCGATGTGAACCTGCGTGACCAGAGCGGCCCGGTGCTGGCGCAACAGCCGCCGCAAAAGGCCTCGTTCAGCACCAACGTCTATGACCGTCAGTTGGCCGAGGCCGACGCGATGATCACTCAGTTGATCCATGACAACAGCGCTGCGGTCAGCAAAACCGTTCAACGCTGATTCGCCAATCCCTCAGCGACGCCCGTTAAAAGGCGCCGCGCCAGCCAAGTTTCAAAGGATTCGCGATGAGCAATAACGCCTCTTTTACACCGCCCAGCCTGTTGCTCAGCACCATCGGCCTGTCGCTGGCGACCTTCATGCAAGTGCTCGACACCACCATCGCCAACGTGGCGCTGCCGACGATTTCCGGCAACCTGGGCGTGAGTTCGGAGCAGGGCACTTGGGTGATTACTTCGTTCGCCGTGAGCAACGCCATTGCGCTGCCGCTGACCGGTTGGCTCAGCCGGCGCTTCGGCGAGGTGAAGCTGTTTCTCTGGGCGACGATTCTGTTCGTGCTGGCTTCGTTTCTGTGCGGTATCTCGACCTCGATGCCGGAACTGATTGGCTTTCGGGTGCTTCAAGGCCTGGTGGCAGGTCCCCTGTACCCGATGACTCAAACGCTGCTGATTGCCGTCTATCCGCCGGCCAGGCGTGGCATGGCCCTGGCATTGCTGGCGATGGTCACGGTGGTGGCGCCGATTGCCGGGCCGATTCTGGGCGGCTGGATCACCGACAGTTACAGCTGGCCGTGGATCTTCTTCATCAACGTGCCGATCGGGGTTTTTGCGGTGATGGTAGTGCGCCAGCAACTCAAGGCGCGGCCGGTGGAAACCAGCTACCAGCCGATGGATTACGTCGGTTTGATCACCCTGATCATTGGCGTCGGCGCCTTGCAGGTGATCCTCGACAAGGGCAATGACCTGGACTGGTTCGAATCGAACTTCATCCTCATCGGCGCGGCCATTTCGGTGATTGCGCTGGCGGTGTTCGTGATCTGGGAAATGACTGACAAACACCCGGTGGTCAATCTGCGGCTGTTCGCTTATCGCAACTTCCGCATCGGCACCATCGTGCTGGTGTTGGGTTACGCCGGGTTCTTCGGGATCAACCTGATTCTGCCGCAATGGCTGCAAACCCAGATGGGTTACACGGCGACCTGGGCGGGGCTGGCGGTGGCGCCGATCGGTATTTTGCCGGTGCTGATGTCGCCGTTTGTCGGCAAGTACGCGCACAAATTCGACCTGCGACTGCTGGCCGGGCTGGCGTTCCTGGCGATTGGCCTGAGCTGCTTCATGCGTGCCGGGTTTACCAACGAAGTGGACTTCCAGCACATCGCCTTGGTCCAGTTGTTCATGGGCATTGGTGTGGCGCTGTTCTTCATGCCGACCTTGAGCATTCTGATGTCGGACCTGCCACCGAGCCAGATCGCCGACGGCGCGGGCCTGGCGACGTTCCTGCGGACGTTGGGCGGCAGTTTTGCGGCTTCGTTGACGACCTGGATCTGGATTCGCCGGGCCGATCAGCACCACGCCTATATGAGCGAAAGCATCAGCACCTATGAGCCGGCTACCCGCGAGGCGCTGAACAGCCTGGGCGGGGCGAGCAATCCGGCGTATGCGCAACTGGATCATGTGCTGACCAGTCAGGCGTACATGCTCTCCACCGTGGATTACTTCACGTTGCTGGGGTGGGCATTCATGGGCTTGATTGTGCTGGTGTGGCTGGCGAAACCGCCGTTTGCGGCGAAGGCGGGGCCGGCGGCGTCTGGGCATTGAGTTGCTAGGCTTGGGATCGCCCCCTCACCCCAGCCCTCTCCCCACGGGGGAGAGGGGAAAGGGAGCCGATCTCCATGCTTTTCAAACCTGAGTTCGACTCGATTTTTCAGGTCGATGTAAATCCAAGAACGCCTCGGTCAGTCCCCTCGCCCCTCTGGGGAGAGGGTTAGGGTGAGGGGTGGTTTTCAGCCGTTCGATAAACCCAGCGGTGCGGCAAAGTCGAACGGCGCCAACGCAAACCCATTCTCATCCACCTGCAACGCCCACCCCTGACGGTCCCAATCCCCCAACACAATCCGCTTGGCCGCCTGCTCGCCAATCTGCAATTTGTGAATGGCCGGGCGATGGGTATGCCCATGAATCAAGGTCTTCACGCCATAGGCCTGCATGATCCGCGGCACTTCTTCCGGCGTGACATCCACAATGTCATTGGCCTTCATCCGCGTCTGCGCACGGCTTTCACTGCGCAGCTTGCGCGCCAGTCTATGGCGAGTCCGCAAAGGCAAGTGCCGCAGGATGAACAGGGTGATCGGATTACGCAGATAGCGACGCAGCTTCATATAAGCCTCGTCGCGGGTGCAGAGGCTGTCGCCGTGCATCAATAGCACCGGCTCGCCGTATAACTGCACGACACTCGGGTCTTTCAACAATGTACAGCCGGCCTGTTTGCAGAAGGCCTGGCCGAGCATGAAGTCGCGATTGCCGTGCATCAGAAAAATGGCCGTGCCGCTGTCGCTGAGTTCGCGCAGGGCCTGGCAGATGGAACGCTGGAAGGCTGTCATGGCATCGTCGCCAATCCACGCCTCGAAAAAGTCGCCCAGAATGTACAACGCACTCGCTGAGCGGGCGCGTCCGGCGAGCAAATCCAGAAACGCCCGGCTGATGTCCGGGCGCTCCTCTTCCAGATGCAAGTCTGAAATCAGCAGTATCACTCAATGATCTCGGCTTTCTCGATGATCACGTCTTCTGCTGGAACGTCCTGGTGGCCGGATTTCATGGTGGTGGAAACACCTTTGATCTTGTCCACGACGTCGGTGCCGGCAACGACTTTGGCGAATACCGCGTAGCCCCAGCCCTGAGTGGTCTTGGCGCTGTGGTTCAGGAAGCTGTTGTCAGCCACGTTGATGAAGAACTGGGCGGAAGCCGAATGCGGCTCCATGGTGCGCGCCATGGCAACGGTGTACTTCTCGTTCGGCAGGCCGTTGTCGGCTTCGTTCTGGATGCTTGGGCGCTTGTCTTTCTTTTCTTTCATGCCTGGCTCGAAACCGCCGCCCTGGATCATGAAGTTACCGATGACGCGGTGGAAAACAGTGTTTTCGTAGTGACCGGCATTAACGTATTCGATGAAGTTGGCAACGGTCAGCGGTGCCTTTT
Source organism: Pseudomonas sp. LBUM1666 (assembly GCF_059695775.1). Taxonomy (NCBI): domain Bacteria; kingdom Pseudomonadati; phylum Pseudomonadota; class Gammaproteobacteria; order Pseudomonadales; family Pseudomonadaceae; genus Pseudomonas; species Pseudomonas sp. LBUM1666. The sequence goes on from NZ_CP166789.1 coordinate 2,216,557, forward strand.
CAGCGTTCAGTTCCAGGACGATGTCGCCATGGTTTGTTGTCAGTTTGACTTGGGTCATGATCGGTACTCTTGATATGAATTCGTGGGTTTCGGGGCATTACGGCCCTCCACCGGTCCGGCCAATATCGGCCAAGATGCGCAGTTTAGCGTGCCGGGCGCGAATTTCGAGGCTGTTTTTCATTTGCATCCGATTAAATGCAGCCGTTTTTTGCCCTGCGCTGTCAGCGACTTGACGGCATCGGCTATGATAAGCCCCTTTGTTTTAACCGCCGCTTTGATTTGGCCAACTGGCCGCGCACTTGTACGTTCAAGGATCCTATGAGCAAGCCCACTGTCGACCCTACCTCGAATTCCAAGACCGGCCCTGCCGTGCCGGTCAATTTCCTGCGCCCGATCATCCAGGCGGACCTGGACTCGGGTAAGCACACGCAGATCGTCACCCGTTTCCCGCCAGAGCCCAACGGCTACCTGCACATCGGTCACGCCAAGGCGATTTGCGTGAACTTCGGCCTGGCCCAGGAATTTGGCGGCGTCACGCACCTGCGTTTCGACGACACCAACCCGGCCAAGGAAGACCAGGAATACATCGACGCGATCGAAAGCGACGTCAAATGGCTGGGCTTCGAATGGTCCGGTGAAGTGCGCTACGCCTCGCAGTATTTCGACCAGTTGCACGACTGGGCCGTTGAGCTGATCAAGGCCGGCAAGGCCTATGTCGATGACTTGAGCCCTGAACAGGCCAAGGAATACCGTGGCAGCCTGACCGAGCCGGGCAAGAACAGCCCATTCCGCGATCGCTCCGTGGAAGAAAACCTCGACTGGTTCGCCCGTATGAAGGCCGGCGAGTTCAAGGACGGCGCACGCGTGCTGCGGGCCAAGATCGACATGGCCTCGCCGAACATGAACCTGCGCGACCCGATCATGTATCGCATCCGTCACGCTCACCACCACCAGACCGGTGACAAGTGGTGCATCTACCCGAACTACGACTTCACCCACGGTCAGTCGGACGCCATCGAAGGCATCACCCACTCGATCTGCACCCTGGAGTTCGAAAGCCATCGTCCGCTGTACGAGTGGTTCCTCGAGAATCTGCCCGTGCCGGCGCAACCGCGTCAATACGAATTCAGCCGTCTGAACCTGAACTACACCATCACCAGCAAGCGCAAGCTCAAGCAACTGGTCGATGAAAAGCACGTATTCGGCTGGGACGATCCGCGCATGTCCACGCTGTCGGGCTTCCGCCGCCGTGGCTACACGCCTGCGTCGATCCGCAATTTCTGCGACATGGTCGGCACCAACCGTTCTGACGGCGTCGTCGATTTCGGTATGCTCGAGTTCAGCATCCGTCAGGATCTGGACCAGAACGCTCCGCGCGCCATGTGCGTGCTGCGTCCGTTGAAGGTGGTGATCACCAACTACCCGGAAGACCAGGTCGAGAACCTCGAACTGCCGCGTCATCCGCAGAAAGAAGAACTGGGCGTGCGCAAGCTGCCGTTCGCCCGTGAAATCTACATCGACCACGATGACTTCATGGAAGAGCCGCCAAAAGGCTACAAACGCCTGGAGCCGAACGGCGAAGTGCGTCTGCGCGGCAGCTACGTGATCCGTGCCGACGAAGCGATCAAGGACGCCGATGGCAACATCGTCGAACTGCGTTGCTCCTACGACCCGGAAACCCTGGGCAAGAACCCTGAAGGCCGCAAGGTCAAAGGCGTGGTGCACTGGGTGCCGGCCGCGGCCAGCGTCGAGTGCGAAGTGCGCCTGTACGATCGCCTGTTCCGCTCGGCCAACCCTGAGAAGGCCGAAGACAGCGCCAGTTTCCTGGACAACATCAACCCTGATTCGCTGCAAGTCCTCACCGGTTGTCGTGCTGAACCCTCGCTGGGCAATGCACAACCGGAAGACCGTTTCCAGTTCGAGCGCGAAGGTTACTTCGTCGCAGATATCAAGGACTCGAAACCAGGTGCTCCGGTATTCAACCGTACCGTGACCTTGCGTGATTCGTGGGGCCAGTGATTCAAGGAACCTAAAGTGCTTACGATCTACAACACGCTCACCAAGAGCAAAGAAGTCTTCAAGCCGCTGGATGGCAACAAGGTGCGCATGTACGTCTGCGGGATGACTGTGTACGACTACTGCCACCTGGGCCACGGCCGCAGCATGGTCGCGTTCGACCTGGTGACCCGCTGGTTGCGGTTCAGCGGCTACGACCTGACTTACGTGCGCAACATCACCGACATCGACGACAAGATCATCAATCGCGCTCGTGAAAACGGCGAGTCGTTCGAAGCGTTGACCGAGCGCATGATCACAGCGATGCACGAAGACGAAGCACGCCTGAACATCAAGAAACCGGACATGGAGCCGCGTGCCACCGGGCATATCCCCGGCATGCACTCGATGATCCAGACCCTGATCGACAAGGGCTACGCCTACGCCCCGGGCAATGGCGACGTGTATTACCGCGTCGCCAAGTTCATGGGCTACGGCAAGCTGTCGCGCAAGAAGATCGAAGACCTGCGCATCGGCGCGCGGATCGAAGTCGACGAGTCGAAACAGGATCCGCTGGACTTCGTGCTGTGGAAAGGCGCCAAGCCGGGCGAGCCGAGCTGGCCTTCGCCGTGGGGCGACGGTCGTCCGGGCTGGCACATCGAGTGCTCGGTGATGTCGACCTGCTGCCTGGGCGAGACCTTCGACATTCATGGCGGCGGCAGCGACCTCGAGTTCCCGCACCACGAAAACGAAATCGCCCAGAGCGAAGCGGCCACCGGCAAGACCTACGCCAACGCGTGGATGCATTGCGGCATGATTCGCATCAATGGCGAGAAGATGTCCAAGTCCTTGAACAACTTCTTCACCATTCGCGACGTGCTGGAAAAGTACCACCCGGAAGTCGTGCGTTACCTGCTGGTGTCGAGCCACTACCGCAGCGCGATCAACTATTCGGAAGACAACCTCAAGGACGCCAAAGGCGCACTCGAGCGTTTCTACCATGCGTTGAAAGGCCTGCCGAGCGTGGCACCTGCTGGCGGCGAAGCTTTTGTCGAGCGTTTCACTCAGGTGATGAACGACGACTTCGGTACACCGGAAGCCTGCGCGGTGCTGTTCGAGATGGTTCGCGAGATCAACCGTCTGCGTGAGAACGATCTTGATGCGGCGGCAGGTCTGGCAGCGCGCTTGAAGGAATTGGCTAGCGTGCTGGGTGTGTTGCAGCTCGAAGCTGATGACTTCCTGCAGGCCGGTGCTGAAGGGCGGGTTGATGCGGCTGAGGTTGATGCGCTGATTGCCGCGCGTCTGGCAGCTCGTGCTGGTAAAGACTGGGCCGAATCCGACCGCATCCGCGACCAGCTCACCGCCATGGGTGTGGTGCTGGAAGACGGTAAAGGCGGCACGACCTGGCGTCTGGCTGACTGATTGCTGCGTTCGTTACAAACAAAACCCGCCTTGTGCGGGTTTTTGTTTTTCTGCTGGTTGGGGGGGGCAGTGGTGTCCTGAGATTTCGCCCTCACCCTAGCCCTCTCCCCCAGGAGAGGGGACTGATTGGGGGATGTTTTGGACATACATCGACCTGAACTTGATGTGCCGAATCCATAATCAACCCGGTCGCTCAGGTCGATTCAGGACGCCAGACACCTCGGTCGGCCCCCTCTACCTCCGGGAGAGGGCTGGGGTGAGGGGTTGCTTTCGGTTTTCGCATACGTCTTGATGTCGGACGCAGCTAACCCTGGCTGCGTCGCGTGCAGCCGGATGCTCATCAGCGGCGAATACAAAATGGAGAAATCATGGCTAATCCCTATCGCGAACTTCTGACGACCCCCGGCGCCACAGGGTTGGTACTCGCGAGCGCCATTGCCCGTCTGCCACAGGCAATGATCGGCATTGGCATCATCACCATGTTGGTGCAGCAGACCGGTGTTTACTGGCTGGCCGGCGCGGTCGCCGGAACGTTTACCTTGGCCAATGCGCTGATCGGCCCGCACATCTCGAAACTGGTTGATCAGCGTGGCCAGAGTCGAGTCCTGCCTGTCGTCACTGCTTTCAGCATTGGCATGTTGCTGGCGCTGATCATCGCTGTGTACCTGCGGGCGCCGGTCGCGCTGCTGTTTGTTCTGGCGGCACTCGCGGGGACGATGCCGAGCATGCCCTCGATGATCAGAGCACGCTGGTCGCAGCTGTTCCGTGGCAAACCGCAATTGCACACGGCGTTCTCTCTGGACACCGTGCTGACTGAACTTGCCTACATCATCGGCCCACCCCTGGCGATTGGTTTGAGCGTGAGTTTTTTCGCCGAAGCCGGGCCGCTGGTTGCCGTCGTGATGCTGGCGGTCGGGGTGACGGCTTTTCTTATGCAGCGCCAGACAGAACCGAAAGTGGTCGTGGGCAACATCAGCCGCACCAGCTCCACATTGCTTATTCCCGGCGTACGCACCATCGTCCTCGCGCTGCTGGCGATGGGGATGATTGGCGGATCGATCGACGTGGCAGTCGTGGCCTTCGCCAACGCACAAGGCTGGCCAGAGTCCGCCACATTCATCCTCGCAGCCTATGCGCTCGGCTCGATGATTGCGGGTCTGACGTTTGGTGCGTTGAGGATTTCTCTGCCGATAGAAAAACAGTTCTTTATCGGGATATTGGTCACGGCACTCACAGGTGTTTTACCGATTTTCTCAGCGGACGTTTATATCCTTTCAGGGATGCTGTTTATCGCTGGCATGTCATTTGCACCAACCATGGTGGTGGTGATGAATCTGGGTACGATCATCGTTCCGCCATCTAGGATTACCGAAGGCCTGACGTGGATGACCACCGGCATCAGCATCGGCGTAGCGCTCGGTGGCATGATTTCGGGTCTGGTTATCGATTCTTATGGCGCGCGGGCAGGATTCGGGGTGGCCATTGGCGCCGGGGGCGTGATGGTAGTAGTCGTGCTGGTTGGGCTGCGCACATTGAGTGCGGTCTCAGCTGCGAATGTTGAGCCAGCCTTTCAATAATTGGCACTGTCCGGAATTTCGCCCTCACACTAGCCCTCTCCCCCAGGAGAGGGGACTGATTGGGGGATGCATCAAGATGCTCGGCAACTTGGAATTCATGCTTTGAATCCATAATCAACTCGGTCGCTCAGGTCGATGTATAGCGCCAGACACCTCGGTCGGCTCCCTCTCCAGGGGGAGAGGGCTGGGGTGAGGGGAGAGCGCCTCACTCAATCTCCAATCTGCCGCAACCGCTTGTAAAGCGTATTCCGGCTAACCCCCAACCTGCGCGCCAGATGCGAAATATTCCCCCCCGCCAACTGCAACTCCCGATTCAACGCCCTAGCATCATTCAAATCCACCGCCAACGGCTCCGGCAAATCCACCGGTTCCATCTCCATATCAACAAAGAAATCATCCGGCAAATGCTCCGGCCGCACCGGTTGGTCCTCGGCCATGACCAGCGCCACCTGCATCACGCTGCTGACCTGGCGCAAATTCCCCGGCCACGGGTGGCGCCCGAACAACTCCAATACCTCTCTGCTCAAGCCGGCCCATTGGCTCGGTTCGCGGTGCTGTTCCCACAGACGTTTGAACAAGGCCTCTTTATCACTGCGTTCTCTTAACGGCGGCAGCTCCAAGGTCAAGCCACCGATGCGGTAATACAAATCCTCACGAAACCGACCCAGCTGAACCTGTTCGCGCAACGAGCGGTTGGTCGCGGAAATAATCCGGATATCTACCGGGAACAACTCGCTGCTGCCCACCGGTTGTACGCAGCGTTCCTGCAAAACCCTTAATAGTCGCGCCTGAGTCGGCAACGGCATGTCACCAATTTCATCAAGGAAGAGGGTGCCTTTGTCGGCCTTGCGGATCAGCCCGATGCTGCCTTTCTGGTTGGCGCCGGTGAACGCGCCTTTCTCGTAGCCAAACAGCTCTGATTCCACCAGTTCGGCGGGGATCGCTGCACAGTTGACGGCAATGAAGGGTTTTTTGCTACGGGAACTGGCCTGATGCAGGGCTTTGACGAAGACTTCCTTGCCAACCCCTGTTTCGCCGTGGATCAGCAGCGGAATGTCTTTCTCCAGCAGCCGCTCGGCCTGGCGCACGGCTTTTTCCACGCGGCTGTCACCGAAATGCAGGGTGTTGAGGCTGATCGCTGCCGGCGTCGCCACCGTGGCCTCGGCAAACACTCGCGCCTGAATCACTGCCTGTTTCGGCCGCTTCAACAGGCACTGAAAGCGGTTGCGTCCTGAGGTTTGCAAGGCGAAGGGCAGGCCGTCCGGCTGGTTCAACAACTCCAGCAGCGAGACCTTGAACAGGCTTTCGACACTGACCCGCGACAGACTGATGCCCAGCAGATTGTCAGCCCTGCGGTTGGCCGACAGCACCTGGCCAGTCTCGTCGAAGATAAGAAGGCCCGCCCATTGACTGTCGAGGTTGTTCAGCCCGGTGTTGAAGGTCAGCTGGAAATGCTGTCCATGGAACAGGTTGAGGATCAGCCGGTTTTCCACGGTCTGACTCATCATCTTGACCATGCCGAGGGTGTGGGACGGCGGCAGGTAGCTGTCGCTGGACACATCCAGCACCGCGATGACCTTGCGTTCGGCATCGAAAATCGGTGCGGCGGAACCGGTCATGAAACGGTTGGCCTTGAGGAAATGTTCATCGTGCTCGATGTGCACCGCCTGCTCGCAGGCCAGCGCGGTGCCGATCGCATTGGTGCCGCTGCAGCGTTCTATCCAGCTGGCACCGGCGCTGAAACCGCGGGTCAGGTTCGGCTCGATAAAACGCTGGGTGCCCCAGGACGTCAGCACCTGGCCCTGATTGTCGGCGAGCATGATCAGGCAGTTGGAGTTGCTGAGGATGTTCTCGTAATACGGCAGGACTTCCTGGTGAGTGGTTTGCACCAGTGAGTGCTGGCTCTCCAGCAGTTGCGCGATGCCCTCGGCCGGCAACTGATCAAACGCCGGTGCACTCTGATGATTGAGACCGTACGCGCGGCAACGGGACCAGGAGTCCTGGATGATGGCGTCGTGGGAGAGCGGCAAGGCGGGTGCGGCCATGGTCGGCAGTCTCTGAAAATGCTTTGTTGTTTTTGTTATGCGCTCGTCTTTGCGAGCCAAAAGCATCCGTAGAGTGTTGTTCACTATTGTTCATTGTCAACCGCCGGGTTGTTCAATTGTTCAGTCGCGGTTGTTCATTTCTGTTCAGCAACGAACGCGGTTTTTCTTCCATTTACAGGATTCTCAAGCCGGATCAAAGGCTTGCAATTTCTGGCACGAAAGTCGCTCTGTAGCTCCGGTCGCTTGACTCCAATAATAAAAAGGCCGAGCCATGTCATTAACCCTGGAGCACGTCAGCCGCACCGTCGAGGGCCAGACCTGGATCGACGATGCGTGCCTTAGTTTCGAAGCCGGATCCTTCAACGTTTTGCTCGGGCGCACGCTGTCCGGCAAAACCAGTCTCATGCGCCTGATGGCCGGTCTGGACAAGCCCGACAGCGGGCGCATCCTGATGAACGGCGTCGACGTCACCCAGCGCCCGGTGCGTTTGCGCAATGTGTCGATGGTCTATCAGCAGTTCATCAACTACCCGACCATGACGGTGTTCGAGAACATCGCCTCGCCATTGCGCCAGGGCGGTGTTTCCAATGAGCTGATCCAGAGCAAGGTGCTGGAAACCGCGAAGATGTTGCGCATCGAGAAGTTCCTCCAGCGCCATCCGCTTGAGCTTTCCGGCGGCCAGCAACAGCGCACGGCGATGGCCCGGGCGCTGGTCAAGGATGCCGAGCTGATCCTGTTCGACGAGCCACTGGTGAACCTCGACTACAAACTGCGCGAAGAACTGCGACAGGAAATGCGCGAGCTGTTCAAGGCCCGCCACACCATCGCCATCTACGCCACCACCGAACCCAACGAAGCCCTGGCGCTGGGCGGCACCACCACCATTCTTCACGAAGGCCGGGTGATCCAGAGCGGCAAGTCTTCCGAGGTTTATCACCAGCCGCAAACCGTGCTGGCGGCGGAGTTGTTCTCCGAGCCGCCGATCAACCTGATGCCGGGGCGTATCGCCGGCAACGAAGTCAGCTTCGCCAATTTCGTGCACTTCCCGCTCAACGTCGATTTGCGGCCGGTGGGCGAGGGCGAGTTCCGCTTTGGCGTGCGACCGAGCCACATCTCATTGGTGCCGAGCAACGACGATGATCTGGAACTGGCGGTGACCGTCGAGGTGGCCGAGATCAGCGGGTCGGAAACCTTCCTGCACGTGCGCAACGAACATTTCCTGCTGGTGCTGCACTTGCCCGGCGTTCACGAATACGACGTCGATGCGCCGATTCGTATCTATATCCCGACCCATAAACTGTTTGTCTTCGATACGCAGGGGCGGCTGGTCCAGGCGCCCGGTCGCCGTATCGCGAGGGTTGCCTGATGGCCGAAATTCGTTTGCAGCATCTCGCCCACAGTTACACCCGCACGCCGACCGGCCCCGAGGATTATGCGATTCGTGAGATGGACCACGTCTGGGAGCAGGGCGGTGCTTACGCGCTGCTCGGGCCTTCGGGCTGCGGCAAGTCGACCTTGCTCAACATCATCTCCGGATTGCTCAGTCCGTCTCAGGGTCAGGTGCTGTTCGACAGCAAAGTGGTCAACGACCTGACCCCGGAGAAGCGCAACATCGCCCAGGTTTTTCAGTTTCCGGTGGTCTACGACACCATGACGGTGTTCGACAACCTGGCCTTCCCGCTGCGTAATCAGGGCATGGCCGAGGCGAAAATTCACAGCAAGGTGCAGGAAATCGCCGAGGTCCTCGACCTCCAGGCGTTGCTGAGCAAGAAGGCGCGCAACCTCACCGCCGATGAAAAGCAGAAAGTCTCCATGGGCCGTGGGCTGGTGCGCGATGACGTGTCGGCGATTCTGTTCGATGAGCCGCTGACCGTGATCGACCCGCACCTGAAGTGGAAGCTGCGGCGCAAGCTCAAGCAGATCCACGAGCAGTTCAACATCACCATGGTCTACGTCACCCACGATCAGCTCGAAGCCTCAACCTTCGCCGACAAGATCGCGGTGATGTACGGCGGGCAGATTGTGCAATTCGGTACGCCGAGAGAACTGTTCGAGCGGCCGAGCCACACCTTTGTCGGCTATTTCATCGGCAGTCCGGGGATGAACCTGATCGAGGTTCAGACACAACCGGGTGGAGTCGGGTTTGCCTCGACGCATTTGCCGCTGTCCGATGCCCAGCAGAAACGCATTGCCGAGTCCGAGTGGAAAACCCTGAAGGTCGGCATCCGTCCGGAGTTCGTGCACGTGTGGGACGAGCCGTTTGATGAGGCGATGCAGGCGCAGGTCGTACACGTCGAAGACCTTGGCACCTACAAGATCATGACCCTGAACCTCGACGGCGCCCCTTTGAAAGTGCGCCTGACCGAAGACAAGCCAGTGCCTGAGGGAACCGCCTACATCAGCTTCCCGGCTCAATGGTTGATGGTGTATGCCGACGAATATCTCTTGGAGACGTAGCCATGAACAAGGTGCAGAACAACAAGGCCTGGTGGCTGGTGTTGCCGGTGTTTTTGCTGGTGGCGTTCAGTGCGGTGATCCCGATGATGACCGTGGTCAACTACTCGGTGCAGGATATCTTCGACCAGTCCAGCCGCTACTTCGTCGGCGCCGACTGGTACAAGCAAGTGCTGCTCGATCCGCGCCTGCATGACTCATTACTGCGTCAGTTCATCTACTCCGGGTGTGTGCTGCTGATCGAAATCCCGCTGGGCATCGCTATCGCCCTGACCATGCCGACCAAGGGCCGCTGGTCGTCGCTGGTGCTGATCATTCTGGCGATTCCATTGCTGATTCCGTGGAACGTGGTCGGCACCATCTGGCAGATCTTCGGACGGGCCGACATTGGTCTGCTGGGCGCCAGCCTCAAGGCCATGGGGCTGAACTACAACTATGCGGCCAACACCATGGATGCCTGGGTCACAGTGCTGGTGATGGACGTCTGGCACTGGACGTCGTTGGTGGCGCTGTTGTGTTTCTCGGGACTGCGGGCGATTCCGGACGTCTACTACCAGGCGGCGCGGATTGATCGGGCATCGGCCTGGGCGGTGTTCCGACACATCCAGCTGCCCAAGCTCAAGAGCGTGCTGTTGATCGCGGTGATGTTGCGGTTCATGGACAGTTTCATGATTTACACCGAGCCGTTTGTGCTGACCGGTGGCGGTCCGGGGAATGCCACGACGTTCTTGAGTCAGACGCTGACGCAAATGGCGATCGGGCAGTTCGACCTCGGCCCGGCGGCGGCTTTCTCGCTGGTGTACTTCCTGATCATCTTGTTGGTGTCCTGGCTGTTTTACACCGCCATGACTCACTCTGACGCCAACCGCTGAGGTCTGCCATGAGCAAGAGAAAGCTGATTCCGTTGTTGATTTACATCCTGTTCCTGCTGGTGCCGATCTACTGGCTGCTGAACATGTCCTTCAAGAGCAACACCGAAATCCTCAGCGGCCTGACGTTGTTTCCGCAGGATTTCACCTTCGCCAACTACAAGGTGATCTTCACCGATCCGGCCTGGTACACCGGTTACCTCAACTCGCTGTACTACGTGAGCCTGAACACGGTGATTTCGCTGAGCGTGGCATTGCCGGCCGCGTATGCGTTCTCGCGCTATCGGTTCCTCGGTGACAAGCACCTGTTCTTCTGGCTCCTGACCAATCGTATGGCGCCACCGGCAGTATTCTTGCTCCCGTTCTTCCAGCTGTATTCCTCGATCGGTTTGTTCGATACGCACATCGCCGTCGCGCTGGCTCATTGCCTGTTTAACGTGCCGTTGGCGGTATGGATCCTTGAAGGCTTCATGTCCGGCGTTCCGAAGGAGATCGACGAAACCGCCTACATCGACGGCTACAGTTTCCCCAAGTTCTTCGTGAAGATTTTCGTTCCGCTGATTGGCTCCGGGATCGGCGTGACGGCATTTTTCTGCTTCATGTTTTCCTGGGTCGAACTGCTGCTGGCGCGAACGCTGACCTCGGTCAACGCCAAACCGATTGCGGCGGTGATGACGCGCACGGTCTCGGCGTCCGGTATCGACTGGGGCGTGCTGGCGGCGGCGGGGGTGTTGACTATCCTGCCAGGCATGCTGGTGATCTGGTTTGTTCGCAACCACGTGGCCAAGGGCTTTGCCCTGGGCCGGGTCTGAGGAGCTGATGATGGAATGGATGAGTTGGACCGGCCCTACGGCGGCATTCTTCAGCGTCATTGCCTTGATCCTGGTGGGCATGACGACCTGGGAACTGCGTTCGCCGAGCATTCTTCGGCGTGGTTTGTTGCCGATTGCCACCACCCGTGGCGATCGGTTGTTTATCGGTCTTCTCGGCAGCGCCTACCTGCATTTGCTGGTAATCGGCGTCACCGACTGGAGCATCTGGGTGGCGTTCGCGTTGTCCCTGGTGTGGCTGTTGGCTGTGATGCGTTGGGGCTAGTCGAATCGCTCGGCAAAGTTGCTCCGAAACCCTAAAAGGAGGTCTCTATGTTCGACAAAAACAATAAGCTGCGACATAGCGTTTCATTGGCAGCCATGCTGGCACTCAGCGGGTTGAGCGCTGCGGCCTGGGCCGATGCCTATGAAGACGCGGCCAAGAAATGGATTGGCAGCGAATTCAAACCGTCCACCCTCACCCCGGAGGAGCAGCTCGCGGAGTTGAAGTGGTTCATCAAGGCGTCCGAGCCGTTTCGCGGGATGAGCATCAAGGTGGTCTCGGAAACCATCGCGACCCACGAATATGAATCCAAAACGCTGGCCAAAGCCTTTACCGAGATCACCGGGATCAAGCTGACCCACGACTTGCTGCAAGAAGGCGACGTGGTGGAAAAGCTGCAGACCCAGATGCAATCGGACAAGAACATCTATGACGGCTGGGTCAATGACTCGGACCTGATTGGCACGCACTTTCGCTACGGCAAAACCGAATCGATCACCGACCTGATGGCCAACGAAGGCAAGGCCTACACCTCGCCGACCCTGGACATCAAAGACTTCATCGGCATCTCGTTCACCACCGCGCCGGACGGCAAGATCTATCAACTGCCCGACCAGCAGTTCGCCAACCTCTACTGGTTCCGCGCCGACTGGTTCGAGCGGGCGGATCTGAAAGCAAAATTCAAAGAAAAATACGGTTATGAACTGGGCGTGCCGGTGAACTGGTCGGCGTATGAAGACATCGCCAAATTCTTCAGCGAAGACGTCAAGGAAATCGACGGCAAGCGTATCTACGGGCACATGGACTACGGCAAGAAAGACCCGTCCCTCGGTTGGCGCTTTACCGATGCCTGGTTCTCCATGGCTGGCGCTGGCGACAAGGGCATTCCCAACGGTTTGCCGGTGGACGAGTGGGGCATCCGCGTCGAGGACTGCCATCCGGTCGGTTCCAGCGTGACCCGCGGCGGCGACACCAACGGCCCGGCGGCGGTCTATGCAACCACCAAGTACGTCGACTGGCTGAAGAAATATGCGCCACCGGAAGCAGCGGGCATGACCTTCTCCGAGTCCGGCCCGGTGCCGTCCCAAGGCAACATCGCCCAGCAGATCTTCTGGTACACCGCGTTCACCGCCGACATGACCAAACCGGGCCTGCCCGTGATGAACGCCGACGGCACGCCGAAATGGCGCATGGCGCCATCACCACGCGGACCGTACTGGGAGGAGGGCATGAAACTGGGGTATCAGGACGTGGGTTCCTGGACGTTCATGAAGTCCACGCCTGAGAAGCAGAAACTGGCGGCCTGGCTGTACGCGCAGTTCGTGACCTCGAAAACCGTATCCCTGAAGAAAACCATCGTTGGCCTGACGCCAATCCGCGAGTCGGACATCAACTCGCAAGCCATGACCGACCTGGCACCGAAACTCGGTGGTCTGGTCGAGTTCTATCGCAGCCCGGCCCGTGTGCAATGGACCCCGACCGGGACCAACGTGCCGGACTATCCGCGTTTGGCGCAATTGTGGTGGAGCCACATCGCCGAAGCCGCCAGCGGCGAGAAAACCCCGCAGCAGGCGCTGGACGGTTTGGCCAAGGATCAGGACGCGATCATGACCCGTCTGGAACGCTCGAAGGCGCAAGCCACCTGCGCACCGAAAATGAACCCCGAGCGCGACGCGCAGTACTGGTTGGACCAACCGGGTGCGCCGAAGCCGAAACTGGCGAACGAGAAGCCTAAGGGTGAAACCGTGAGCTATGCCGAACTGCTGAAATCGTGGGAGGCGGCGCGTAAGTAAACGTCTGTAATGTGAAACGCGAACGGCACCGTAAGGTGCCGTTTTCTTTGGCGCCTGATCCATTGCAATCGCGAGCAAGCTCGCTCCCACAGGTTTCAGTGGTGTTTGCAAACCCGATCACTGTGGGAGCCGGGCTTGCCCGCGAGGGGGCCGACCCGGACATTGGAGGTCTGGAGCCTGACACCTCAGTGCGCCACCCCCTCAACCGCAGGAAATCCCAACCTGAACACCGTCATCGCCCCCGGCAAGCTCTTCACCTCGGCCACCCCCTGATGCAGGCTCATGATCGACCGCACAATCGCCAACCCCAGCCCGGTGCTGCCCTGTGAACGCGAGCGGCTGCTGTCGACCCGGTAGAACCGATCAAACAGGTGCGGCAGATGCTGTGCCTCAATCCCCGCGCCAGGGTTGCTGACCAGCAACGAAACCTGGGTCGCGCCCCGCTCAATCAGCAGTGTCACGGTTTTCCCGACCGGGCAGTGGCGCAGCGCGTTGGACAGCAAATTCGATATCGCCCGTTGAATCATCAACCGGTCACCCATCACCCGCGCATTGCCGACCACGTTCAGATGGATCTGCTTGTCCTGCGCCGACAGGGAAAACATCTCGGCGACTTTCCAGGCTTCTTCTTCCAGGGCAACCGACTCGAACGGCGCGAGCGCCGACGGGTGACTGACCTGTGCCAGAAACAGCATGTCCGAGACAATCCGCGCCACGCGCTCCAGCTCTTCAGTGCAGCAAACCAGCACATCCTTGTACTCATCCACGCTGCGTTCGCGGGACAACGTCACCTGTGCCTTGCCCATCAAATTGTTGATCGGCGTACGCAGCTCATGCGCCAAATCATCAGAGAACTGCGACAGCTGCTGCACACCGGCGTCGAGGCGGTGCAGCATGAAGTTGATGCCCTGCGCCAGTTCGCTCAGCTCCTGGGGCATGTTCACCACCGACAGCCGATGATCCAGATCCTGGGTCGAGACCATCGCCGCCACTTTGCGAAATTCGCGCATCGGCGCCAGACCGCGCTGGACCGCGCCCCAGGCACTCAGTCCGATAAAGATCAGCAACAACGGCAAGGCAATCAGGGTCGAGCGCAGGTAGGCGCTGAGCAAGGCCTCATCGTGGGCGTTGTCCATCGACAACAGCACCGGGACGCGGGTGCCGTCCTTGAGGCTGATCAGCCTGGACGTCGTGAGGAATTTCGCCCCCTTGGCGTCAGTGCTGGTGGTGTAGGCCAACTCGTCGCTGACTGCCCGCACCGCCTTCAATTCAAGTCGCGGATCGGCCATGCCGGTGCCGGATTTGAGCAGTGGTGTGCGCAGGTTGCTGTGGTCGTAAATCGTTAGCGTGAGGTTGTCATGCCCCATGACCTGATCAAGCAGGATGTGCGGTTTCGTGCTGATTTCGCCGGTGTCGGTGTACAGCGACAGGCTGTGTTCAACCTGCTCCATCTTCTTTCCCAGACTGTCCCTGGATAACGCGTTCAGCTCATGGGTCAGGGCGAAATACGCCAGGATCGCCAGGAACACCACCAGCAGCGCGCCGAGAATACTGACCGTCAGCCCCAGCCGCATTGACAGGCTGGCCGGCTTCATTCCCGCGACTCCAGCACGTAGCCGACACCGCGCAGGGTGTGGATCAACTTGTTGTCGAACGGGTCATCGATCTTCGCCCGCAAACGCCTGATCGACACTTCGACCACGTTGGTGTCGCAGTCGAAGTTCATGTCCCACACCAGCGAAATGATCTGGGTACGGGTCAGCACGTCGCCGGACTGGCGCATCAACAGATGCAGCAGGGCGAACTCCTTGGTGGTCAGGTCGATGCGATGTTCGCCACGAAACGCACGATGACGGCCAGGGTCGAGTTCCATGTCGGCGACTTTCAGTACCTGCGGCACCGGGATGTTCTCGCTGCGGCGCATCAAAGTGCGCACCCGTGCCAGCAATTCCGGAAACTCGAACGGCTTGAGCAGATAATCGTCGGCGCCCAGATCGAGGCCACGAATCTTGTCAGCCAGGCGACCGCGCGCGGTGAGCATCATCACCCGCGTGGAGTGAGTGCGCCGCAGTTGTTCCAGCACGCCCCAGCCGTCCAGTTCCGGCAGATTCACATCCAGAATAATCAGGTCATAAACCTGTTGTTGCGCCAGATGCAATCCATCGGCGCCATTGGCGGCGTGGTCAACGATATAGCCACTTTCCGTCAGTCCCTGATGTAAGTATTCGGCAGCTTTAAGCTCGTCCTCGACGACAAGGATTCGCATGATCAATCACCACTTTCATTGAATGGATATTTAATTAAGGTGGCCGGGAAAGTTGTTGTTTTTGTAAAGGCTTCCGGACGGGTTTTAATAACGACTAACTATTTCCCTACAGCGTTTTCTCCGTTTGCAGGCGTGTAAGGTAAAGGCTGTAGTGACTACAGAGTCAACCGATAACTCGGTGTTGAGGCTTTAAAACCGCAGCCTGCGACAGCCTGTCGCAGCAGGCAGGAACAAAAGTCCATCTGCCTCATGAGAGTTGAATTGAGGCAAGTACTGTTCGGCGGATGACGGCACATCATTTGTTTCTATGTATTGCTAGTTAGGTGTTTGCACTTTGCATGCTAGAGCAAAACAACTTGGCGCGACCGTGGATAACGGATTTGTAATGTTTCAGTCACCTTGTCGATAAGTTCAAAACCCTACCGTGGCGGCATCGAAGATTCTTGATTAAAGGAAGTACTCCATTGCCCGGTTTAAGAGAACTGACGGCGCGGTCACGCCTGAAAAAAACTGCGTGGGTGGTCATGGTCAGCGGCGGTTTGTTGCTGGCCGGCGTGCCTCTTGCGAATGCATCGACCCTGACCCTCGATCAGGCCCTGCAAACCGCATTCGCCGGCAACCCGGATCTGGCAGCGGCGCAATGGGAAGTCGGCATCGCCGAAGGTGACCGCCAGCAGGCGGGTCTGATCCCCAACCCCGAAGTGTCTTGGGAAGCCGAGGACACCCGCCGCGATTCGCGCACCACCACAGTGATGCTCAGCCAGCCGATTGAACTGGGCGGCAAGCGCGGCGCGCGGATCGATGTCGCCAGCCGTGCCCAGGACGCCGCCGGGATCGAACTGGAGCGCAAGCGCAATGCCTTGCGCGCCGATGTGATTCAGGCGTTCACCAGCGCCCAGACTGCGCAGCAACGCTTGCAGTTGTCTCGCCAGTCGCTGCAACTGGCCGAGCACGGTTTGCGCGTGGCGCTGGGGCGGATCGAGGCGGGCAAGTCGTCGCCGGTCGAAGGCACACGGGCGCAAGTGCAACGCTCCGAAGTGCGACTGGAACTGAGCCGCGCCGAACGCGATCAGGCCAACGCCTATCAGCAACTGGCGCAGGTCATGGGCGCACCGTTACCGACTTCGACCACCGTGCAGACGGCCACGCAAAGCATGCCCGCCGTGCCGCCGCCGACCCGCTTGTTGGAGCGCCTGAACGAGACCGCCGAGCTGCGGCTGGCCAAGTTGCAGATCGATCAGCGCGAGGCGTCGTTGGGGCTGGAGAAGGCGCAACGGATTCCCGACCTGACCGTCAGCATCGGCAGTCAGTACAGCGAACTGGAGCGTGAGCGGGTCAACGTGGTCGGGCTGTCGATGCCGATTCCGCTGTTCAATCGCAATCAGGGCAACGTGCTGGCAGCAGCGCGCCGTACCGATCAGGCGCGGGATCTGCGCAACGCCACCGAGCTGCGCTTGCGCACCGAAATCCAGACCACCCTTGAGCAATGGCAGACCGCCAACGGCGAAATCCAGGCGTTCAACCAGACCATCCTGCCCGCCGCACAAAGTGCAGTGGACAGCGCCATGCGCGGCTTCGAAATGGGCAAGTTCGGTTTCCTCGACGTGCTCGACGCCCAGCGCACCCTGATCAGCGCCCGCACCCAATACATCCAGGCTGTTGCCG
Organism: Pseudomonas sp. LBUM1666; assembly: GCF_059695775.1. Taxonomy (NCBI): domain Bacteria; kingdom Pseudomonadati; phylum Pseudomonadota; class Gammaproteobacteria; order Pseudomonadales; family Pseudomonadaceae; genus Pseudomonas; species Pseudomonas sp. LBUM1666. Next base: position 2,233,735 of record NZ_CP166789.1, read on the forward strand.
AGGCGACGGACGCGCGGGTGCGCATCGAACGCATTTTCGGCGACCTCGGCGCACTCACCGTCAGCCCTTGAATTTCACCTTTCAGATCACTGCGCGATGACATGGCGCAGAGGAGTTTCCATGGATAAAAAACTGATCGTTGTCGCGGTGGCGACGTTGGCGCTGGGCATTGGTATTGGCTCGATGTGGGCGGGGAACGGGTCCATCGATGCCCACGCCGATGAAGCGGTGGAGCATGCGGACCACGCCGAAGTAGGCGCTGCAGCCGACGGCGAACATGCCGAAGGCGAAGAGGGGCATCTGACGTTGAGTGTCGAGCAGATCGCGGCGGCGGGCATTCAACTGGCCGAAGCGCGGGCGCAAAGCATCAGCCTTGGTTTGTCGTTCCCGGGCGAAGTGCGCTTCGACGAAGACCGCACCGCCCACGTCGTACCGCGGGTGCCAGGGGTGGTCGAGTCGGTGTCGGTCAATCTCGGGCAGTGGGTGAAGAAGGGCCAGCTGCTGGCGGTGATCGCCAGTCAGCAGATCTCCGATCAGCGCAGCGAACAGGCTGCGGCGCAACGGCGCTTGGCCTTGGCGCGCACCACCTACGAGCGCGAGAAGCAGTTGTGGCAGGACAAGATTTCCGCCGAGCAGGATTTGTTGCAGGCGCGCCAGGCGCTGGAAGAAGCCGAAATCGCCGTGAACAACGCCCGGCAAAAGATCAGCGTGCTCAGTGGCAGCGTGGTTGCCACCGGCGGCAATCGCTATGAACTGCGCGCGCCGTTCGACGGCATGGTGGTGGAAAAGCACCTGACGCCAGGGGAGGTGGTCGACGAAACCACGGCGGCGTTCACGCTCTCGGACTTGTCGCGAGTGTGGGTGACCTTCGGTGTTTCGCCCAAGGATCTGAACAAGGTGCAAGTGGGCAAAGCAGTCACCGTCAGCGCCCCGGAACTCAATGCGGAAGTCGCCGGCACGGTGGCTTACGTCGGCAGTTTGCTCGGCGAACAGACCCGCACCGCCACCGTTCGCGTCACCTTGGAAAACCCTCAAGGTTCGTGGCGTCCCGGGTTGTTCGTCACCGCACTGGTCGCCACCGACAGCCGTCAGGTCAAAGTGGCGGTGCCGGAAGCTGCGATCCAGACCGTCGAGGACAAACCCACGGTGTTCGTGCGCACCGACGACGGCTTCGAGGCGCGGGCCGTGGAGCTGGGCAGTCGTGCAGCGGGGCAGGTGGAAGTCACGCAGGGGCTGGAGGCCGGTGCGCAAGTCGCTGCGGCCGGCAGCTTCGTTCTCAAATCGGAACTGGGCAAGGCCTCGGCCGAGCACTCTCATTGAAGAAGTCGTTGAAGACTCCCACTAAAGACGCCCATCGATTCGCCCCCTCGACGAGAAGGTTCCCATGTTCGAACGCCTGATCCAGTTTGCCATCGAGCAGCGCATCATCGTGCTGCTCGCCGTTCTGCTCATGGCCGGCCTCGGGATCGCCAGTTATCAAAAACTGCCGATTGACGCCGTGCCCGACATCACCAACGTCCAGGTGCAAATCAACACCGGCGCCGCCGGGTTCTCGCCGCTGGAAACCGAACAGCGCATCACCTTCCCGATTGAAACCGCCATGGCCGGTCTGCCGGCGCTGGAGCAGACCCGTTCGCTGTCGCGTTCGGGGTTGTCGCAGGTCACGGTGATTTTCAAGGACGGCACCGACTTGTTCTTCGCCCGGCAATTGGTCAACGAGCGGTTACAGATCGCCAAGGAGCAATTGCCCGAGGGCACCGAAGCGGTGATGGGGCCGATTTCCACCGGCCTCGGCGAGATCTTCCTGTGGACTGTGGAAGCCAGGGACGGCGCGCTCAAGGACGACGGTAGCGCCTACACGCCGACGGATTTGCGGGTGATTCAGGACTGGATCATCAAGCCGCAACTGCGCAACGTCCCTGGTGTGGCCGAGATCAACACCATCGGCGGCTTTGCCAAGGAATACCAGATCGCCCCCGATCCGAAACGGCTGGCAGCCTACAAGTTGACCCTCACTGACCTGATCACAGCGCTGGAGCGCAACAACGCCAACGTCGGCGCCGGGTACATCGAGCGCAGCGGCGAGCAGTTGTTGATTCGTGCACCGGGGCAAGTGGCGAGCACCGAGGACATCGCCAACATCGTCATGGCCAACGTCGATGGCACGCCGATCCGGGTGAAGAACGTCGCCACCGTGGACATTGGCCGCGAACTGCGCAGCGGCGCGGCCACGGAAAACGGCCGTGAAGTGGTGCTCGGCACCGTGTTCATGCTGATCGGCGAAAACAGCCGCACCGTGTCCCAGGCCGTCGCCAGCAAACTGGAACAGATCAACCGTTCGCTGCCCAAAGGCGTGATCGCGGTGCCGGTGTACGACCGCACGCACCTGGTGGACAAAGCCATTGCCACGGTGAAAAAGAACCTGATCGAAGGCGCGATTCTGGTGATCGCGATTCTGTTCCTGTTCCTCGGCAACATTCGCGCGGCATTGATTACCGCGATGGTGATTCCGCTGTCGATGCTGTTCACCTTCACCGGCATGTACAGCAACAAGGTCAGCGCCAACCTGATGAGCCTGGGCGCACTCGACTTCGGCATCATCGTCGACGGCGCGGTGGTGATCGTCGAAAACACCCTGCGACGGCTGGCCCATGCGCAGCAGCATCACGGGCGTTTGCTGACCCGCTCCGAGCGTTTCCATGAAGTGTTTGCGGCGGCCAAAGAGGCTCGGCGACCGCTGATTTTCGGCCAGTTGATCATCATGGTCGTGTACCTGCCGATCTTCGCCCTTAGCGGCGTCGAAGGGAAAATGTTCCACCCGATGGCGTTCACCGTGGTCATCGCCTTGATCGGCGCCATGCTGCTGTCGGTGACCTTTGTGCCGGCCGCGATTGCGCTGTTCGTCACTGGCAAGGTCAAGGAAGAAGAGGGCATGGTAATGCGCGGTGCGCGCCGGGTGTATGCGCCGGCGCTGGCGTGGGTGATGAGCCATCGGGCAGTGGCGGTGGGCGTGGCGTTGGGCGTGATTGTGCTCAGCGGCGTGCTGACCAGCCGCATGGGCAGCGAGTTCGTGCCGAGCCTCAGCGAGGGCGATTTTGCCCTGCAAGCCTTGCGCGTGCCGGGCACCAGCCTCACGCAATCGGTGGACATGCAGCAGCGTCTGGAAACCCTGATCCTCGGCAAAGTACCGGAAGTCGAGCGCGTGTTCGCCCGCACCGGCACTGCGGAAATCGCCTCTGACCCGATGCCGCCGAACATCTCCGACAGCTACGTGATGCTCAAGCCAAAAGAGCAATGGCCGGACCCGGGCAAGTCCCGCGAAACCCTGATGGCGGAACTGCAACAGGCCGCCGCGATGTTGCCGGGCAGCAACTATGAACTGTCGCAGCCGATTCAGTTGCGCTTCAACGAACTGATCTCCGGCGTGCGCAGTGACGTCGCGGTCAAGGTGTTCGGCGATGACATGGACGTGCTCAACGCCACCGCGGCGAAGATTGCCGCTGCCATGCAGAAGGTCAATGGCGCCTCTGAGGTCAAAGTCGAACAAACCACCGGCCTGCCGGTGCTGACCATCAACATCGACCGCGACAAGGCGGCGCGTTACGGGCTCAACGTCGGCGATGTGCAGGACACCATTGCCGTCGCGGTGGGTGGGCGTAAGGCCGGCACATTGTATGAAGGCGACCGGCGTTTCGACATGGTGGTGCGGTTGTCCGATGCCATGCGCAAGGACATCGAAGGTCTGTCGGCGCTGTTGATTCCGGTGCCGGCACCGCTCAATGGCGCGGCTGATCAGATTGGTTTTATTGCCTTGAAGGAAGTCGCCAGCCTTGATCTGGTGCTGGGGCCGAATCAAGTCAGCCGCGAAAACGGCAAGCGCCTGGTGATCGTCAGCGCCAACGTGCGCGGGCGCGATATCGGTTCGTTCGTCGAAGAGGCGGGCGAGGTGATCGAGCGAGATGTGCAGGTGCCTGCGGGTTACTGGACAAGTTGGGGCGGGCAGTTCGAGCAACTGCAATCGGCGGCCAAGCGCCTGCAGATCGTGGTGCCGGTGGCGTTGCTCCTGGTGTTCGGGTTGCTGTTCATGATGTTCAACAACCTCAAGGACGGCTTGCTGGTGTTCACCGGGATTCCGTTTGCGTTGACCGGCGGGGTCATGGCGCTGTGGCTGCGGGACATTCCGCTGTCGATTTCGGCGGGCGTGGGTTTTATCGCGCTGTCGGGGGTAGCGGTGCTCAACGGGCTGGTGATGATCGCGTTCATCCGCAACCTGCGGGAGGAGGGGCGTTCGCTGTCTGATGCGATCAACGTAGGCGCGCTGACACGTCTGCGCCCGGTGTTGATGACGGCGCTGGTGGCGTCCCTGGGCTTTATTCCGATGGCGTTGGCGACCGGTACTGGCGCGGAAGTGCAGCGACCGTTGGCGACGGTGGTGATTGGCGGGATCCTGTCCTCGACCATCCTGACGCTGCTGATCTTGCCGGCGCTGTATCAGCTCGCCCATCGCCGAGATGAAGACACAATCCCGACCCAATAGGTGATCTCCCACAGGTTTTATTTCTGACTCAGAGCTGCGCCTACATAACGGATATGTAATTCCCCCGCCACCGTTACGAAAGGTTCGGATTGTTACCTTGATCCCGTCAGCTACTAAACGAGGAATCAAACATGAAATTCGCACAAATCAGTGCCTTTACAGCAGCGTTGGCGATGTCTTCTCTGGCCTTGGCCGAAGGCGGCGGCGATCGGACCTTCGAAAAAATGATGACCGCCAATGACCGCTCCGTAGAGCTGTTCGTCGCCAAGGAACAAGCTCGCGACCCAGTCGTCGTCAATGAAAAGAAAGACGGCAACACCAAAGACTTGTAAGCGCTTCGCACTTGAACAAGCCCGTCATCGAGTCCCGATGCCGGGCTTTTTTATGAGCCAGGATTGGAAGGAAATGGATATGAAAGTGCTTAAGTTAATGACGTTCGCCGGCGTGCTGGCGATGTCCCTGAATGTGTTTGCCGAGGGGGGTGGTGACCGGACGTTCGAGCGGGCGCTGAGTGCCAATACCAAAGCCATGGAGCAGTACGCGGCCAGCCAGGGCAAACCGGCGCCGTTGGTCCAGGACTACGAATACGGAATGAAGCTGGACGTGGTGAAAGTGGTGAGCATTGTGCGCCCGCCAGTTGCCTGTGCCGTAGTCCCCACCGCCATGACCTACGAAGACTCCAAGGGCCAACTTAACACCATCAAATACACCGTGGCGGGGGATTGCCGCAATCGCGGCGGCTGACGCCGCCCTAATGGCCAGGACCGGATTCCCCGTAGGTGCTGCCGAACCTTCGGCAGCACCTACGGGTTTTATTCAGGCGCACATAAAAAAGGCGCCCCGAAGGACGCCAAAGATTCACCTCTTACCAAAGGAGCAAGGAGCTTCTAAAGGTGAATTGGTATCAACCGCTCGATCAGAGAATTGCCAACGGGTACTCGACAATCACCCGCACTTCATCCAGATCCGATTCAAACGCCGTGGCGCGAGTCGTGGCTTGGCGCAAACGCAGCGACAGGTCTTTCATCGAACCACTCTGCACCACGTATTTGACTTCGACATCACGCTCCCAGCGCTTCTGGTCGGTCAGTGGATTGCCGTCAGCATCGCGGCGCATGTACACGGCGTTGGCGTTGGAGTAATCGGCGTCGGTGCCTCGGGCGTAACGAGTCATGAACGATAGCCCCGGCACACCGTAAGTGGTCATGTCGAGGTCGTAGCGCACCATCCACGAACGTTCCTTGGGCGAGTTGAAGTCGCTGTACTGGATGGAGTTGTCGAGGAAGATCGAGTCGGATTGACGCAGGTAATCGAAGTCGTCATTGCCGTTGTTGCGCTGGTGCGAAAGAGCAACGGAGTGCGCGCCGAGTTTCACCCCGACCCGACCGCTCCAGATGTTGTTGTCGAACTTGCCGAGCAGTTGTTTGCCTTCGTCGACAGCCTTGTAATAGTTCAGGCCGCCAAACAGCGACAGGTCATCCGATAGCGGATAGGTCCAGGCAGTGCCGGCGTAGTACTGATTCCAGGCATCCTTGAGACGGCTGGAGTACAGGCTGAAACTGAGGTTCTTGTTCAGTACATAGTCGCCGCCGCCATAAGCGATCCACGGCGAATTGACCGGGCCGGCATAAAACGTGGCGAAGTTCTCGCGCATGTCGCTGGACACTGGTTGGCTCATCGCATGCAACCGACCGCCCTGAACCGACAGACCCTCGATGCTGGTGTTGACCGCCGTCACACCGCGAAAGCTCTCCGGCAGCAATCGCGAGTCACCTGCCGCCACCACCGGGTTGGCCGGGAACACGTCACCGACCTTGACCACCGTATCGAAGGCTCGCACTTTGGCGGCACCACCAATCTTGGTGTACTCATTCCGCGCCTCGCCATCACTGTTGACTGGCAGCACATCAAACGAACTACGGCCACCGTTGCGCCCGTCACCGGTGTCGAGCTTCAAGCCGATCATCGCAAACGCATCGACACCGACGCCGACGGTGCCTTGGGTAAACCCGGATTCGAACTTGCTGATCACCGCATGGGCCCAGGCTTCGGAATAACCATTGCCGGTGGGGCTGGACTGGCCGTCGCGGTGATCACGATTGAAGTAGAAGTTACGGTTGAGCGCCGTCAGGCTGCTGCCCTCGATAAACCCTTCGGCTTTATCATCCGCCATCACCATGGACGGCCCGGAGCCGACCACCACCGCTAAAGCGGCCATCGACATTTTTGTATTGTTAACCATCAATCACTCCTTGGGTTCGGCAGAACGGGAACGTGCTTCGGCGTGGGTTTTATTGTTCGGCGGAGAAGGCCCGCCGGCATGGTCGCCGGGTGACATCGTTGCAAGCTGCGGATAACGCCAAGGTGATGCGGGAATTACAATTTCGTCATGTGGCTGGAACGCCAAGCCATGCGGGTGCATCTCTGAAACCTGTGGGAGCGAGCTTGCTCGCGAAACGGAGTGTCGGGCAATGATGATGTCGACTGACCAGGCGCTTTCGCGAGCAAGCCCGCTCCCACAGTGATCCGGGGTGGCCACAGAATTAGCGAACGGCACACAACCTGTAGGAGTGAGCCTGCTCGCGATAGCGGAATGTCAGGCAATGACGATGTTGAACATGCCGACGCCTTCGCGAGCAGGCTCGCTCCCACATTGGTCAGTGTGGGTCTGATAGATCCATGTACGCAGATGTGGCTTCTACCTTTCGTAGGTATCTAGCTGACTGTCTGACAGATCTCCACTCGATAGGTGATCTTCAAATTTAGCGGCAAATGCCTTCTGCGGAATGTCAGCCATTGCTCACCGCTTTGCAGGCAAATTCCTGGAAAGGAGAGGGCGTTGAAGATCAAAAGATCGCAGCCTGCGGCAGCTCCTACAGAGCGCACGCCATCCCAATGTAGGAGCTGCCGAAGGCTGCGATCTTTTGATCTTGAAATCCCAGATGCAAAAACGGCACCCGAAGGTGCCGTTTCTGTTTTCTACCGAGTGTCGCTTAAGCGATCAACCCGCCAACCCCGCCTGCTGAACCAGGATCAGCAACGGCTGCGGATACAGCCCGAGGAAGAACGCCAGTGCAGCGATGGCCAGCAGCATCACGCCGCCTGCACGTTGTTCCCAGTGCAGTTGCGCATCGTGGCGACGCAGGTTCGGCTCGATCAGGTACAGGGTGACCATCACACGCAGGTAGTAGAAGACGCCGATGGCGCTGCCCAGTACCAGGGAACCGACCAGCCACCATTGATGCGACTCGACACCGGTAGCGATGATGTAGAACTTGCCGATGAAGCCCGCGGTCAGCGGGATACCGGCCAGGGACAGCATCATCACGGTCAGTACGGCGGTCAGGTACGGACGTCGCCAGAACAGGCCGCGGTATTCGTACAGGGCATCCGCATCACGGCCGTTGTACGGCGAGGACATCAGGGTGATCACGCCGAACGCGCCGAGGCTGGTGATCACGTAGGTGACCAGGTACACGCCGATGGCTTCCACGGCCAGACCCTTGCTCGCCACCAGAGCGATCAGCAGGTAACCGAAGTGAGCGATGGACGAGTAACCCAGCAGACGCTTGAGGTTGCTTTGGGCCAGTGCCAGCAGGTTACCGAACAGGATCGACGCAATGGCGATGATGGTCAGTACGTCGCTCAGTACACCGCTGCTTGCGGCTGGCGAGATCTGGAACAGACGCACCATCACTGCGAACACAGCGACTTTCGAAGCGGTGGCCAGGAAGGCAGCTACCGGTGCCGGAGCACCTTCGTAAACGTCCGGGGTCCAGAGGTGGAACGGTACCAGCGACAGCTTGAACGCCAGACCGATCAGCATCATGCCCAGGCCCAGTTGCGCCAGCGAGCTTGGCAGACCGGTGGCCGCGAGGGCCTGGCCGATGCCAACGAAGCTCAGGCTACCGGAGTCGGCGTAGAGCAGGGCCATGCCGAACAACAGAAACGCGGAACCGGCGGCCGACAGCACCATGTACTTGATACCGGCTTCCAGCGAACGCTTGTTGAAGAAGGCATAAGCCACCAGACCGTAGACCGGTACCGAGAGCAGTTCCAGACCGATGAACAACCCGGCCAGGTGCTGCGCGCTGACCAGCACCAGGCCACCGGCGGCGGCCATCAGGATCAGCAGGTAAAGTTCTTCACGGTTGCCCGGGTAACCCGAGCCGCCATCGCCGAGGTAGGCGTGGGCGAGGGTCACACAAGCGAGGGTGGCGACCAGGATCAGCGCCATGTACAAGCAAGCGAAGGTGTCGATTTGCAGCAGTGGAGTCACAGCCAGAGGCGCGACTTTCAGGGCTGGCAGGATCGACAGCAACGCCAGGTTCAGACCCGCCACGGAAATCAGGAAGGTCTGCGAGTGGTTGCGGCGCCAGGCGATCGCCAGCATCACCACGATGATCGTGGCGCTGGTGATCAACAACGGCGCAAGCGCGATAAAGTGTTGAGTCGTGAATTCCATAGCGCTCTTACCGGGCCGAAGCGAGTTGAGTGAAGGCGGTGCCGAGCCATTGCTGCACGCCATGCATCGTCGCAGCAGAGGTATCGAGGAACGGTTGCGGGTACACGCCGATGTAAATCAGCAGCGCCGCCAGACCGACCACCATGATCAGTTCGCGACCATCCATGCCATGCAACACCGCGTCCGATTTGGACGGGCCGAAGTAGGCACGGTGGATCATGATCAGCGAGTAGACCGAACCGAACACCAGACCGGACGTCGCGATGATAGTGATCCATGGAGCGCTCGGGAACGTGCCGATCAGGATCAGGAACTCACCCACAAAGTTACCGGTCCCCGGCAAGCCCAAGGACGCGGCTGCAAAGAACAGGCTGATGGCCGGCAGGTAAGCGATCTTCGACCACAATCCACCCATCTCACGCATATCGCGGGTGTGAGTGCGCTCGTACAGCTGACCACTGAGGATAAAGAGTGCCGCGGCCGACAGACCGTGCGCCAGCATCTGCATCACCGCGCCCTGCAGCGCCAGTTGGCTGCCGGAGTAGATGCCGATCAACACGAAGCCCATGTGGGAAACGGAGGAGTAGGCAATCAGACGCTTGATGTCGGTTTGTGCGAAGGCCAGGAACGCACCGTAGAAGATCCCGATCAGACCGAGGGTCATGGCGATCGGCGCAAACTCGGCCGAGGCATTCGGGAACAGCGGCAGGGCGAAACGCAGCAGACCGTAAGCAGCCGTTTTCAACAAGATACCGGCCAGGTCGACCGAACCTGCGGTTGGCGCCTGGGCGTGAGCGTCAGGCAACCAGGAGTGGAACGGCACCACTGGCAGCTTCACCGCGAAGGCGATGAAGAAGCCGAGCATCAGGATGTACTCGGTGGTCAGCGACATCTTGGTTTTCAACAGGTCGGCGTAGTTGAAGGTAATCACGCCGGTGTCGTTGAAGTTGACCAGTACCAGGCCCAGGATCGCCACCAACATGATCAGGCCGGACGCCTGAGTGAAGATGAAGAACTTGGTCGCCGCGTAGATCCGGGTTTTCTTGCCGTCCGAAGAACTGTGACCCCAGAGCGCGATGAGGAAGTACATCGGCACCAGCATCATTTCCCAGAAGAAGAAGAACATGAACAGGTCGAGGGCGAGGAACACGCCGACGACACCGCCCAGGATCCACATCAGGTTCAAGTGGAAGAAGCCGACGTGACGCTGGATTTCTTTCCACGAGCAGAGTACCGAGAGGATACCCAGCAGACCGGTCAGCAGGATCATCAACAGCGACAGGCCGTCGAGGGCCAGGTGCACGCTGATGCCGAAGCGCTCGATCCAGATGTGCTTGAACTCAAGTACCCAGGTCGGATCGGCGCCAGGGGCCGGAGCAAATGAATAATCACCGTGGGCCCACAGCCAGAGGCCGAGCGCGAGTTCCAGGGTCATGGTCAACAGCGCAATCCAGCGGGGGAGGGTAGCGCCGAAGCGCTCACCCATCCAGCACAGCAGGCCGCCGATGAAGGGGATCAGGATTAGCCAAGGCAGAATCATGACGGGCTCAATTCCTTTCGCAAGTTCGCAAGGTTCATATCAGACCGCTACCAGCACGATGGCGCCGATGACCAGCACGGAGCCGGCTGCCATCGATGCCGCGTACCAACGCAGTTGACCGGTTTCGGTACGGCTCAGGGCGGTGTGACCGCCTTTGGCCATACGCGGGATCAGACCGATGGTCTGGTCTAGCGGGTCTCTGCGCAGTGCGTGGCTGATCGCAAGGTATGGCTTGACGAACAGTTTGTCGTAGATCCAGTCGAAGCCCCAGGCAGCGAACCACCAGGCCGAAAGGAAGCGGCCGATGCCGCTGTTGGCGATTGCAGTGACGAAACGGCGCTTGCCGAGGAACAGCAGCGCGGCAAGCAGGATACCGGCCAGGGCAATGGCGCCCGAGGCGATTTCCAGACTGTGCTTGGCTTCGCCGCCGGCATGGCCGACGCTTTCCGGCAGCACGCCGTGCAGCGGTGGAACGATCATCGCGCCAATGGCGGTAGACAATACGATCAGCACCGACAGTGGCAGCCAGTGAGCGATGCCGTGACCGGCGTGCGCTTCGGTCTTCACTTCACCGTGGAACGCGATGAAGATCAGGCGGAAGGTGTACAGCGACGTCATGAACGCACCGACCAGACCTGCGTAGAGCAGACCGTGGTTGCCGCTGGCAAACGCTTCCCAGAGGATTTCGTCCTTGGAGTAGAAGCCTGCGGTCACCAATGGCAGGGCCGACAGAGCCGCGCCGCCGACGATGAAGCTGGCGTAGGCCAGTGGCAGCTTCTTCCACAGGCCGCCCATCTTGAAGATGTTCTGCTCGTGGTGGCAGGCAACGATCACCGCACCGGACGCAAGGAACAGCAGCGCCTTGAAGAAGGCGTGGGTCATCAGGTGGAAAATCGCGCCATCCCATGCGCCAACGCCCAGCGCCAGGAACATGTAGCCGATCTGGCTCATGGTCGAGTAGGCAAGGATACGTTTGATGTCGGTCTGAACCAGTGCGGCAAAACCGGCCAACACCAGAGTCACGCCGCCGACAACGCCCACCAGGTGCAGGATATCCGGCGCCAGGGTGAACAGGCCGTGGGTTCGGGCGATCAGGTAGACACCGGCGGTCACCATGGTTGCGGCGTGGATCAGTGCCGAAACCGGAGTAGGACCGGCCATCGCGTCCGCCAGCCAGGTTTGCAGCGGCAGTTGCGCGGATTTACCGACAGCGCCGCCCAGCAGCATCAGGGTCGCCATGACCATCCAGAAGTCGCCGGCCTGGAATTTCTGTGGCGCCAGCACCAGCAGTTCCTGGATGTTCAGCGTGCCCAGTTGCGCGAACAGGATGAACAGGCCGATAGCCATGAACACGTCGCCGATACGGGTGACGATGAAGGCTTTGAGTGCCGCGTTGCCGTTGTTGCGGTTGCTGTAGTAGAAACCGATCAACAGGTACGAGCACAGGCCCACGCCTTCCCAACCGAAGTACAGGAACAACAGGTTATCGCCCAGGACCAGGAACAGCATGCTGGCGATAAACAGGTTGGTGTAGGCGAAGAAGCGCGAGTAACCGGCTTCACCGCGCATGTACCAGGACGCGAACAGGTGGATCAGGAAGCCGACGCCGACCACTACACCGAGCATGGTCAGGGACAGACCATCCAGGTACAGCGCGAAGTTAGGCGTGAAGCCTTCCACCGCCATCCACTGCCACAACACCTGGGTGTAGTGGCCGCCTTCAGGTGGCGCGACGTTGAATTGCCAGATCACGTAAGCCGTGACGATGGCAGACAGGCCGATGGAACCGACGCCAATCAGCGCCGACAGGTTTTCCGAGAAGCGGCCGCGTGAGAACGACAGCAGCAGGAAACCTATAAGAGGGAATACGAAAGTCAGATAGAGAAGATTCATCCGCGCATCTCGCTGGCAGCGTCGATATCGAGAGTGTGGAAGCGGCGATACAGCTGCAACAGAATCGCCAGGCCAATACTGGCCTCGGCGGCTGCCAGGCTGATCACCAGGATGAACATGATCTGTCCATCCGGCTGGCCCCAGCGGCTACCGGCGACGATGAAGGCCAAAGCGGAGGCATTCATCATGATCTCCAGGCTCATCAGCACGAAGAGAATGTTGCGGCGGACCATCAGGCCGACCAGACCGAGGCAGAACAGGATGCCGGCGACCGCCAGACCATGCTCCAAAGGGATAGCAGGCATCGTCATTGCTCCTTGGCTTCGTTGCGGCCCAAGTGGAACGCCGTGACGGCTGCGGCAAGCAGCAGCATCGAGGCGAGTTCGACCACCAGCAGATAAGGACCGAACAGGCTGATGCCCACGGCCTTGGCGTCTACGGTGGTGTGGCCGATGGCTTGGCCGCTGGCGTCGCTGAACAGCACGTACAGCAGTTCAACCAGCAGCAGGGCCCCGAGTGCGACCGGGCCGAGCCAGATGCCAGGCTTGAGCCAGACGCGCTCTTGCTGAACCGAGGCGGGCCCCAGGTTCAGCATCATCACCACGAACACGAACAGCACCATGATGGCGCCAGCGTAGGCGATCACTTCCAGCACACCGGCAAACGGTGCGCCGAGGGCGAAGAACGTCATCGCCACGGCAATCAGCGAAATGATCAGGTAGAGCAGGGCGTGCACGGGGTTGGTGTTGGTGATCACGCGAAGCGTGGACACAACAGCGATACCCGATGCGAAATAGAAAGCGAATTCCATCTTTCTTCCTTAAGGCAGCAAGCTCTTCACGTTGATCGGTTCGGCTTCATTCTGCGCGGAGCCTTTTGGCTTACCGGCAATCGCCATACCTGCAACACGATAGAAGTTGTAATCAGGGTTTTTGCCGGGGCCGGAGATCAACAGATCTTCTTTCTCGTACACCAGGTCCTGACGTTTGAACTCGGCCATCTCGAAATCCGGTGTCAGCTGGATTGCGGTGGTCGGGCAGGCTTCCTCGCAGAGGCCGCAGAAAATGCAGCGCGAGAAGTTGATACGGAAAAACTCCGGGTACCAGCGACCGTCATCGGTTTCAGCTTTCTGCAGCGAGATGCAACCGACCGGGCACGCCACGGCGCACAGGTTGCAGGCTACGCAACGCTCTTCGCCGTCGGGGTCGCGGGTCAGCACGATACGGCCACGGAAACGCGGCGGCAGGTACACCGCCTCTTCCGGGTATTGCAGCGTGTCGCGCTTGCGGAAGGCGTGGCCGAAGATCATCACCAGGCTGCGAAGCTGGGTGAAGAAGCCATGCACGATGTCAAATATGTACTTCATGATTCTCTATCCTCACTGAGCCGCGACGGCGGGCGTGTTGAGCAACACGATCGCAGCGGTCACCAGCATGTTGACGAGGGTCAGCGGCAGGCAGAACTTCCAGCTGAAATCCATCACTTGGTCATACCGTGGGCGCGGAATCGAGGCGCGCAGCAGGATGAAGAACATGATGAAGAACGCGGTTTTCAGTGCGAACCAGATGAACGGGATCTGCGGCAGAATGCCGAACGGACCGTGCCAGCCACCGAAGAACAAGGTCACCAGCAGCGCCGAAATCAACACGATGCCGATGTACTCGCCGACGAAGAACATGCCCCATTTCATGCCGGCGTATTCAATGTGGTAACCGTCGGCCAGTTCCTGCTCCGCTTCCGGCTGGTCGAACGGGTGACGGTGAGTCACGGCGACGCCAGCGATGAAGAAGGTCAGGAAACCGAAAATCTGCGGAATGACGAACCACAGGTTCTGGGCTTGATATTCAACGATGTCGCGCATGTTGAACGAGCCAACCTGGATCACGATGCCCATCAGCGACAGGCCCATGAACACTTCGTACGACACGGTTTGTGCCGAGGCCCGCAAGCTGCCCAACAGGGCGAACTTGTTGTTACTCGACCAGCCGGCGAACAGCACCGCGTAGACCGACAGACCGGCCATGGCGAAGAAGAACAGGATGCCGATGTTGATGTCCGCCACACCCCAGGTCGGGGTGATCGGGATGATCGCGAACGCAATCAGCAAGGCGCTCATGGCCACGACCGGTGCCAAGGTGAAGATCACTTTGTCGGCGAACGGCGGGGTCCAGTCTTCCTTGAAGAACATCTTGATCATGTCGGCCGCGATCTGGAACGCGCCGAACGGGCCAACGCGGTTCGGACCGTAACGGTCCTGCCAGAGGGCGAGCAGACGACGCTCGACCCAGCTCAGCAGCGCGCCGCACACCACCACGGCGAGCAGAATCACGATGGCCTTGAGGACCGCGATGATCACGTCAATCACTTCAGGCGTGAACCAGGTCATTGAGCTGCCTCCTGCAGACCGTCAACGGATTTGCCAAAGATCGCTGGCGGAATGCCGGCGATACCGGCCGGCAATGCGACCAGGCCGGCACCCAGCTCTTCGTTGATGCGCAGCGGCAGACGCAGGGTCTGGCCAGCAACGCTCAAACTGAGCAGTGCACCGTCATTGACACCCAAACGGTCGGCCTCGGATTTGGCCAGCGACACGTAAGCGGCCGGGATGCGTTCCTGAACCGGCGCGGCTTTGGAAGAGTTCTCTTCGCTGCCGAACAGGTGGAAGAACGGCACAACCTGCCAGGTGCCCGGAGCCGGGTTGAACGCGCGAGGAACACTGGCGAACCAGTTCAACGAGTCGCCGGTGCTTTCGATCAGGCGAGTGCCCGGGTCGCCAGCGCGGATGTGACCACCGACTTCGTCCTGGAACTTGTTCCAGGCTTGCGGCGAGTTCCAGCCCGGCGACCAGGCGAATGGCACTTGCTGACGCGGTTCAACCGAGCCCGAGTAACCTTCCATGGAGAACGAGAACGCGGTGTCGTTATCCTGGGAAGTACGCGGTTCGTGCACGCTGATGTCGGCGCGCATGGCGGTACGACCCGAGTAACGCAGTGGTTCGCGAGCCAGTTTCAGGCCCTTGATGCGGAACGCGGCGGACGGAGCGGCGCTAACAATGCCGGCCAGTTGCGGAGTGCTTGCGGCACAGGCAGCGGTGACGTGGTCCAGTTGGGTCCAGTCGATCGGCTGGTTCAACAAGGTAGCGCGCAGGGCATGCAGCCAGCGCCAGCCTTCGTGAACCATGATGCTTGCGTCGAGGTAAGTCGGGTCGAAGACCTGGAAGAAGCGCTGGGCGCGACCTTCCTGGCTGACCAGCGTACCGTCGCCTTCCGCGAAGCTGGCGGCTGGCAGAACCAGGTGCGCGCGATCGCTGGTGGCGGTCTTCTGATGGTCCGCCACGATCACCACTTTCGCGGCGTTCAGGGCAGCATCGACACGGGTTTTGTCGGTACGGGTGTACAGATCGTTTTCCAGCACGACGATGGCGTCGGCCTTACCGTCGATCACCGCTTGCAGCGCTTCGTCAACCGAGTTGCCGCCAAGCATGGCCAGGCCGAGGCTGTTGGCCTCTGGCACGATCAGGCTGATGGAACCGTTCTTCTCGCGCAGCTTCAGGGCTTTGGCGATGTTTGCCGCGGCTTCGATCAGCGCCTTGGAACCCAACGAGGTACCGGCAATGATCAATGGACGCTTGGCGGCGAGCAGGGCGTCGGCAATGCGCTTGGCCAGCTCAAGAGCTTCAGCGTCCAGACCTTCAACGGCAGGCGCGCTGGCGTCGAGGGCGTGAGCCACGGCGAAACCGATGCGGGCCAGGTCGTCTGGCGCGGCGTGTACGCATTCTTCTGCGATGTCGTCGAGCTTGGTTTCAGCCAGGCTGGCGATAAACAGCGGGTTCAGAGCGTTCTGACCGATGTTCTTCACGGCGGCGTCGAGCCAAGGCTGAACGCGCATGGCGTCGGCCATGTCTTCGGCTTTGCCTTTGACCGATTGACGCAGGGACAGGGCCATACGCGCAGCGGTCTGGGTCAGGTCTTCGCCGAGGACGAAGATCGCGTCGTGGTCTTCGATGTCGCGCATGTTCGGGATCGGCAGAGGGCTGTCTTTAAGCACCTGCATGACCAGACGAATGCGTTCCAGCTCAGCGGCTTCGATACCGGAGTAGAAGTGCTCGGCGCCGACCAGTTCGCGCAACGCGTAGTTGCTTTCGAGGCTGGCACGCGGCGAACCGATACCGACGATGTTGCGACCGCGCAGCAGGTCGGCGGCTTTATCCAGCGCTTCGTCGAGGGTCAGCTTGGCGCCGTTGGCCAGCAATGCCTGACGCGGGCGATCCTTGCGGTTGACGTAGCCATAGCCGAAACGGCCACGGTCGCACAGGAAGTACTGGTTGACCGAACCGTTGAAGCGGTTTTCGATGCGACGCAGTTCACCGTAGCGTTCGCCCGGGGAGATGTTGCAACCGCTGGAGCAGCCATGGCAGATGCTCGGCGAGAATTGCATGTCCCACTTGCGGTTGTAGCGCTCGGAGTGAGTCTTGTCGGTGAACACACCGGTCGGGCAGACCTCGGTGAGGTTGCCGGAGAATTCGCTTTCCAGGGTGCCGTCTTCAACGCGACCGAAGTACACGTTGTCGTGGGCGCCGAATACACCGAGGTCGGTGCCGCCGGCGTAATCCTTATAGAAGCGCACGCAGCGGTAGCAAGCGATGCAGCGGTTCATTTCGTGGGAAATGAACGGGCCCAGTTGCTGGTTCTGGTGAGTACGCTTGGTGAAGCGATAACGGCGCTCGTTGTGGCCGGTCATCACGGTCATGTCTTGCAGGTGGCAGTGACCGCCTTCCTCACAGACCGGGCAGTCGTGAGGGTGGTTGGTCATCAGCCATTCAACGACGCTGGCGCGAAACACTTTCGCTTCGTCGTCGTCGATGGAGATCCAGCTGCCGTCGGTGGCGGGGGTCATGCAGGACATGACGATCCGACCACGCTTGTCGTTTTCGTCGGTGTACTGCTTGACCGCGCACTGGCGGCAAGCGCCAACGCTGCCTAGGGCTGGGTGCCAGCAGAAATAAGGGATATCGAGGCCTAGCGACAGACATGCCTGTAACAGGTTGTCTGCCCCATCGACTTCGAGCTCTTTGCCGTCTACGTGGATAGTGGCCATGGTTCAAAGTTCTTCGTTGGCCCGGTGTCAGCGGGCGTGGCTAATGGAATCTTGTTATTCGCGTGAATCAACACAGCCGCTTGCGGCGTCATCACACGAAAAGCTGCGGGCACGGACCCTTCGCTTTTTTAAGCGTTTACGCGCCGACTACGATCGGCCTTGCCAGAGGCGGGACGACGGCGCTGGTAGGCGCGATGCCGGCTTCGAACTCATGGCGGAAGTATTTGATTGCGCTGCCCAACGGCTCCACGGCGCCCGGTGCGTGAGCACAGAAGGTCTTGCCTGGGCCGAGGAAACCGACCAGACCCAGCAGGGTCTCGATATCGCCGGCTTGCCCTTCACCGTTCTCGATCGCGCGCAGAAGCTTGACGCTCCACGGCAGACCGTCACGGCACGGGGTGCAGAAGCCGCAGGATTCGCGGGAGAAGAACTCTTCCATGTTGCGCAGCAGGGAAACCATGTTGACGCTGTCGTCCACCGCCATGGCCAGGCCGGTACCCATACGGGTGCCCACTTTGGCGATGCCGCCGGCGTACATTTGTGCGTCCAGGTGTTCCGGCAACAGGAAACCGGTACCGGCGCCGCCTGGCTGCCAGCACTTGAGCTTGTAACCGTCGCGCATACCGCCGGCGTAGTCTTCGAACAACTCGCGACCGGTGACGCCGAACGGCAATTCCCACAGGCCCGGGTTCTTGACCTTGCCGGAGAAGCCCATGAGCTTGGTGCCCATGTCTTCACTGCCTTCGCGGGCCAACGATTTGTACCAGTCCACGCCGTCGGCAATGATCGCCGGCACGTTGCACAGGGTTTCAACGTTGTTCACGCACGTCGGCTTGCCCCACACGCCAACGGCGGCAGGGAAGGGCGGCTTGGAGCGCGGGTTGGCGCGGCGACCTTCGAGGGAGTTGATCAGTGCGGTTTCTTCACCACAGATGTAACGCCCGGCGCCGGTGTGGACGAACAGCTCGAAATCGAAGCCGCTGCCCAGAATGTTTTTACCCAGCAGGCCCGCTGCCTTGGCTTCTTCCACCGCACGGTTCAGGTGCTTGGCGGCGGTGGTGTATTCGCCACGCAGGAAGATGTAGCCACGGTAGGTTTTCAGCGCGCGAGCACTGATCAGCATGCCTTCGATCAGCAGATGGGGCAGTTGCTCCATCAGCATGCGGTCTTTCCAGGTGTTCGGTTCCATCTCGTCCGCGTTGCACAGCAGGTAGCGGATGTTGATGGATTCGTCTTTGGGCATCAGGCCCCACTTAACACCCGTGGGGAAGCCTGCACCGCCGCGACCTTTAAGACCGGAGTCTTTCACGGTCTGGACGATGTCGTCCTGAGCCATGTCGGCGAAGGCTTTGCGCGCAGCCGCGTAACCGTTCTTGGCCTGGTACTCGTCGAGCCAGACAGCTTCGCCGTCGTCACGCAGACGCCAGGTGAGCGGATGAGTCTCGGCCGAACGCTTGATGCGGTTGGCAGGACCGAAGGAAGTCAGGGTCATACGTAGCCCTCGAGCAATTTGGCAACGCCGGCAGGCTGCACATCACCGAATGTGTCGTCGTCGATCATCAACGCCGGCGCCTTGTCGCAGTTGCCGAGGCAGCAGACCGGCAGCAGGGTGAAACGACCGTCGGCGGTGGTCTGACCCAGGCCGATGCCCAGATTGCTCTGGATTTCGCTGACCACGGATTCATGGCCGCCGATGTAGCAGACCATGCTGTCGCAGACGCGAATGATGTGACGGCCGACCGGCTGGCGGAAAATCTGGCTATAGAACGTCGCCACGCCTTCAACGTCGCTGGCCGGGATGCCGAGGATCTCGCCGATGGCGTAGAGCGCGCCATCAGGCACCCAGCCACGTTCCTTCTGGACGATCTTCAGGGCTTCGATCGACGCCGCGCGCGGGTCTTCGTAGTGATGCAGCTCGTGCTCGATGGCCGAGCGCTCGGTTTCGCTCAGGGCGAAACGGTCTGTCTGGATAAGCGTGCTGTTCATGCTTAGCGGTCCACGTCGGCCATAACGAAATCGATACTACCCAGGTACGCGATCAAGTCCGCGACCATGCTGCCTTTGATCACCGAAGGGATCTGCTGCAAGTGCGGGAAGCTTGGGGTGCGAATCCGGGTGCGGTAGCTCATGGTGCCGCCATCGCTCGTCAGGTAATAACTGTTGATGCCCTTGGTCGCTTCGATCATCTGGAAGGATTCGTTGGCCGGCATGACCGGGCCCCACGAAACTTGCAGGAAGTGCGTGATCAGGGTCTCGATGTGCTGCAGGGTGCGCTCTTTCGGTGGCGGCGTGGTCAGCGGGTGATCCGCCTTGTACGGGCCTTCCGGCATGTTGCGCATGCACTGCTCGATGATCTTCAGGCTCTGGCGCATTTCTTCGACACGCACGATGCAACGGTCGTAGGCATCGCCATTGGCCGCCAGCGGCACTTCGAATTCGAAGTTCTCGTAACCGGAGTACGGTCGAGCTTTACGCAGGTCGAAATCGCAACCGGTCGAACGCAGGCCGGAACCGGTGACGCCCCATTCCAGGGCTTCTTTGGTGTTGTAGGCGGCGACGCCGATGGTCCGGCCACGCAGGATGCTGTTGTCCAGTGCGGCTTTCTGGTACTCGTCCAGACGCTTTGGCATCCACTCGATGAAGTCTTTCACCAGTTTTTCCCAGCCGCGCGGCAGGTCGTGAGCGACGCCACCGATGCGGTACCAGGCCGGGTGCAGACGGAAGCCTGTAATGGCTTCGATCACCGTGTACGCCTTCTGACGGTCGGTGAACGTGAAGAACACCGGGGTCATGGCGCCCACGTCCTGGATGTAAGTCCCCAGGAACAGCAGGTGGCTGGTGATCCGGAAGAACTCGGCCATCATGATGCGGATGACGTCGACCTTCTCAGGCACCTTGATGCCGGCCAGCTTCTCGACCGAGAGCACGTACGGCAGGTTGTTCATCACGCCGCCGAGGTAGTCGATACGGTCGGTGTACGGAATGAAGCTGTGCCAGGACTGACGCTCGGCCATCTTCTCGGCACCACGGTGGTGGTAACCGACGTCCGGTACGCAATCGACGATCTCTTCACCGTCCAGCTGCAGAATGATGCGGAATGCACCGTGCGCGGAAGGGTGGTTAGGACCGAGGTTGAGGAACATGTAGTCCTCGTTCGCACCGGAACGCTTCATGCCCCAGTCTTCAGGCTTGAAGCGCGCGGCTTCTTCCTCAAGCTGTTGCTTGGCCAGGGTCAGGCTGAACGGGTCGAACTCGGTGGCACGGGCCGGGAAGTCCTTGCGCAGCGGGTGACCTTCCCAGGTCGGCGGCATCATGATGCGGGTCAGGTGCGGGTGACCGGCAAAGTTGATGCCGTACATGTCCCACACTTCACGCTCGTACCAGTTGGCGTTCGGCCAGATGCCGGTCACGGTCGGCACGCTGAGGTCGCTCTCGGACAAGGCGACCTTGATCATTACGTCACTATTACGTTCGATCGACATCAAGTGATAGAACACAGTGAAGTCGGCGCCGCTAGGCAGCCCTTGACGCTTGGTGCGCAGACGCTCGTCCACGCCGTGCAGGTCATAGAGCATGACGTACGGCTTGGGCAGGTTGCGCAGGAAGGTCAGGACTTCGACGAGTTTGGCACGGGCAACCCAAAGCACCGGCATGCCGGTGCGGGTAGGCTGGGCGGTGAACGCCTCGGGGCCAAAACGGTTATTCAGTTCGACGACCACATCCTGGTCGTCTGCCTTATAAGGCGGGATGTACAGAGCACTGCCTGTAGTCATGGTTATTTATCGCTTTCGGTCAACGTAAAGAATGAAGCCAGTTTCTCGTTCTATAAAAGAAGCAGATCTGGATCAGACTTCGTCGGGGCTGCGCAGGTTGGTGACTGCGATTCGCTGTTCGCGGCGCTGTTCCTTTTGCGAAGGCATCTCGGCGCGATAAACGCCTTGATCGCCGACGACCCAGGAAAGCGGGCGACGCTCCTGTCCAATCGACTCCTGCAAGAGCATCAAACCTTGCAGAAAAGCTTCAGGACGGGGCGGGCAGCCAGGCACGTAGACGTCCACGGGCAGGAACTTGTCCACCCCTTGAACGACGGAGTAGATGTCGTACATGCCACCGGAGTTGGCGCACGAACCCATGGAGATAACCCATTTAGGTTCGAGCATTTGCTCGTAGAGACGCTGAATGATCGGCGCCATCTTGATGAAGCAGGTACCGGCGATAACCATGAAATCCGCCTGACGCGGCGATGCCCGGATAACCTCGGCGCCAAAGCGCGCGATGTCGTGGGGCGCCGTGAAGGCGGTGGTCATTTCCACGTAGCAGCACGAAAGACCGAAGTTGTACGGCCACAGGGAGTTCTTGCGCCCCCAGTTGATCGTGCCGTTAAGCACGTCTTCGAGCTTGCCCATGAAAATGTTTTTGTGGACTTGATCTTCTAACGGATCGGAAACGGTTTCCCGTTCGCCAATCGGATACTGCTCGTTAGGAGCATCGGGGTCGATCCTGGTGAGATTGTATTGCATTGCCAAAGCCTCATTGTTTCAGCTTCGCCTGCCGCTTGCGACGAGCTTCCGGAGCCCAGTCAAGGGCGCCCACTCGGAACAGGTAGACAAGACCTGCCAACAGAATTGCTATGAAAACGAGAGCTTCGACGAATCCGGTCCAGCCGCTTTCGCGGACGGACACAGACCAGGCAAAGAGAAAGAGGGCTTCGATATCGAAGATCACGAAGAGCATCGCGACCAGATAGAATTTGGCTGAGAGCCGCAAGCGGGCGCCACCTGTAGGTAGCATGCCGGACTCGAACGGTTCGTTTTTGCTGCGGCCCCAGGCTTTTGACCCGAGGAGGCTGGAGACGCCGAGCATGAAGGCACAAAGGCCGACGACGCCCAGAAGGAAAATGGCAAAGCCCCAGTTGTGGGCCATGAGTCCTGTCGCTTCGGGCATGCTGGTAATCCTTAACAGAGAGCAAAGGTCTCTGAGCTTGAAAAGAAACAAAGCAGTGACGATATGTCGCAGCAATCAATCCCGCTGATTTTATGGCACAACACCGTGCAAGTAAAATTCCTATAGCGAAATTATTTATAGGAATAAGGACATAGCGCACCTCCAAAGTCCCGCAGCCCATGCGGCTCGGGCATTAGCCGGGATTTCATCAATATTGTTTTGTTGGGAATGTAACGAACATTGCCATGGCTAAATGATAATCAATATTGTTTGGGTCTGTTTTTAAACTGTTTAACGGGTGGATGGCCGGGAAGTTGTCATATATGCGCGTTACTGCAAGTAGCGCACGGAGTAGTTTTACCTTCTTTTCCTGGTCGAAAAACTGCTCTGGATCAATGATTTTCAGCGCTTTTTGTGGGAGCGTGCGCGTGAAATAGCGGGCAAAAAACGCCCCGAACCCGTCGGGGCGTCAGATGTGCGGCGTTGCGATTAGCTTTTTAGTCGGTCCACAACGGCCGGCCGACCTCCGGGGCTCAAATGGAGCTGTGGCCCCCATCAATGACCAGATCAGCACCGGTCATCCAGGATGACTCGTCAGATGCCAGGAGGATGGCCGCGCCTGCCATATCTGAAGGAATTCCAGCACGCTGCATGGGAATCTCCTTTTTTCTGTTCTGCCATATCGCTGGGGCGTCCCGCCATTGGTGGGCGTTACCACTGGTCGCGGTCAGCCCGGGTGAAATCGTATTGACTCTGATGCCATGGGGGGCCAGTTCCACCGCGCAGCTTCGTGTAAGCATCGAGAGCGCCGCCTTGCTTGCTTGATAAGCCGACATTCGGCTGACCGCCTTGAAAGCGCTGACGGATGAAATGTTAATGACACTGCCGCCCTGACTGCGTGCAATACAGTCTTTCGCGAAGCGTTGAGTCGCAAAAAAAGGAAAGCGCAGATTGACTGCCAGGGTTTGTTCGTACTCGTCGCCGCTCAGTTCCAGAAATGGAGTACGGGTGATAAACGCGGGATTATTAACGAGTATATCTATGGGGCCGATGGCAGCGTGGGCTTCCTCAAAGAGTGTCTCAGTGCTGATGCTCGCGGCATCCATGAGGGTGAAACTGGCGTGCTGACCCAGGTGCTCAGCTAACTCAATGACTTCACGGGCCGCAGCTTCATCGGTGCGAGCGGTAATGAAAACATCGGCGCCCTCGGCAATGAAGGCTTCGGCTATCGCCCTTCCAATACCTGACGATGCGCCTGTTATAAGCGCTCGTTTACCTCTTAGTCTTCCATTCATGAGTCGTTCTCCGTAATACAAGCCTGTAGGGCGTACGCCTGAAAATTGAATGCGGCGCAATGCTTGAACATAGGTCGTGATGGGTTTTCGCTAGCGTGAAATCTAATAATAGTACCTGTGGTTGTTTTTTCTTGTTGTGAGTTGAAGTTTGGTTTTGTTTTTTTCGAGGCTCTGTCAAAGCTGGTTAATGTGGTCGGACAGGTATGTGGTGGCTTTTAAGAGTGTTCCTACAGACCATTCATTTGCAAATGAAGGAAATTTCTTTAGTGCGAGTAAAAGCTGAAATTGTGACGCTGGTGGTGAGCTGTTGTTAGGTAAGCTCTGATCAGTCAGGTGGTGTTGTATTGGGTGTTTGTTTTATGGGTGTGTCATGGAGGTGCTTGATTAATCACCCTTGTGATGTTTATGCCCTTGGCGTCGAGAAAATGTGTAACGCTATATATGGTTTTTTCGTTGAATTAGTGATGAGTGCCAGTTTGTAAGTGTTCCTGTTATATAGGCTTATATTGAGGTCGTGTATGTCAGAGCAACAAAATAAGTATATTAATACCGCCAGGTCCGTCGAAATTGGTAATCCGTCCTGGGCGCTGGCGCAAAATTCGGGGTTGACCGATTTGAGTGTCAAGCATACTCAGCAGGGGCGTATGCAGGACCAGAACGGCCATTTGTTCATGAATATGTGCTCTTGTTCATATTTGGGTCTTGAGGTCGATGAGCGTCTGGCGCGACGCGCCGCGGATTATGTGCTGAGTAGCGGTACTGTAAATCTGCCCACCTCGCGTATCAGAATAAGATTGAAAGAGCTCGACGAGCTTGAAGACGCCTTGTCTGCCCATTTCAATTGTCGAGCCTTCACAGCGACTTCCTGCAGCGCGGGCATCGTCGCGTCTCTGCCCCTGCTGGCAGCGGGCATGTTCACCGATGGCCAGCGCCCCGTTTTGATCTTTGATAAATATGCCCATTTTGCACTGAACCAGGTCAAGGCCATCTGTGGTGATGAAACGCAGGTTGTCACGTGCAATCACAATGATGTCGATTTTATTGAGGATATGTGCAAGCGTCATTCCTTGGTCGCGTATGTTGCTGACGGTGCATACAGCATGGGAGGAAGTGCACCTATTGAGCGGTTGTTGGCGTTGCAGGATAAGTATGGACTGTTTCTCTATTTCGATGACTCTCATTCATTAAGTGCCTACGGCGAGCGGGGTGAGGGCTATATTCGTACTTTTATGCCTGAGCTCAATCCACGGACGATACTTGTTTATTCATTGGCCAAGGCATTTGGCGCCAATGGTGGCGGCATATTCATGTCAGAGAAGGCCAACTACCAGAGCATTTTTCGTCGGTTTGGCGGGCCGATGTCCTATTCGCAATATCTGAATCCTGCGGCTATAGGCGCGGCCATGGCTTCCCTGGATATTCATAAGACCAGTGAGCTTGGCGTTTTACAGCAGAAACTTAGTTCCAATATTCGTCTGTTCGACAGCTTGTTTGAGACGGAGCACGCGGGGTCGGGTCTACCGATTCGGGTTATTCCATTGGACAGTCCGGATATGGCGATTGCTGTTTCCGAGGGCGTCTTCAAACGAGGTTATTACACCTCGGCAGTATTCTTCCCCATCGTGGCCAGGAACAAATCCGGTTTGCGCGTGATGATGCGTGCCGATATGTCGCAAGAAGATGTCCGGAGTTTTTGTTCCGCTGTCAGGGCTGAGGTCGAAGAGACCCGCTTGAACCTGAAACCTGTCCAGCGTTGAGAGGTTGCGATGACTAATCCGATACCAAGAAGTTTATTGTATTGCTCCGCCTTGCACCCTGAGCAATACGCAAAGAGTGCTATGACGGATGTCATGGTGATTGATCTGGAGGACGGTGTTCCGCTCCCCAGGAAAGCTGAAGCCCGGTTGTGTGTCGAGCAGTTCTATCGGTCCTCAGTTGCACAGCGTACGGCACTGCGTATCAATCCTCTGCGTGATAATCAAGGGTTGCTAGATCTGTTGCTGGTGCAATCGCTTGAACAGCGGCCCGAGTTCATCGTCTTGGCCATGACCGAAGCGGCGGCCGAGATAGAGGTAGTGCGCGCCAATTTAAGTCGTCATGGAGAAAGTCCGAAAATCCTGGTCACCGTCGAAACACCGGCCTGTCTGCGGGATATTTACGCCATTGCATCCAGCGCCGACGGACTGATCTTTGGTTCCGCCGACTATGCGGCCAGCCTGGGTGTGCGGATTGGTGGCTGGAGCAACATCCTGCATGCGCGTGGGAGCATCGTCGCGGCTGCCAGCGCAGCGGGTATTCCCGCGTTCGACACCGCTTACTTCAATCTCGATGACGAATCAGGGCTAATGAAGGAATGCCAGGACACCCGGGAGTTGGGATTCAGTGGCAAGACCTCCATTCACCCAAGGCAGATCCCCATCATCAATGAGGTGTTCACCCCTTCCATCGCGGAGTACGAACATGCCCTGGCCGTTGTGCAGGCTGCGCAAAACAGTGGTGAAAAAATCACCCGGTTGAAGAATCTGATGGTGGGGCCGCCATTCGTGAAGCAAGCCCGCAAACTCATCCAGCGCGCCCAGGAACTGGGTCTTTGAGGAGAACGCCATGGAGCCGATGATTCCGGCCCACGAACGGATCGGTGCTAACCGCTACCGTGAGTCCTATGGGCTGCATTACGAGGAGTTTGTGGTGGGGGATGTATTCGAACACCGCCCCGGCCGAACTGTGACTGAGCTGGACAACATCTGGCAGTCACTGATGAACATGAACAACCATCCGGCACATATCGATGTTGCTTATGCACAGCGCACCGAGTTCAAAAAGTTGCTGGTCAACAGTTCGGTGACCTTGTCGATTATCAGCGGCATGACGGTAGCGACAATGAGCGCCCGGGCGATCGCCAACCTGGGCTGGGACGAAATTCGCCTGCCAAATCCGGTCTATGTCGGCGACACCTTGTACGCCGAGAGCGAGGTTGTCTCCAAGCGTGAATCCCGATCGCGTCCGGGCCAAGGCATCGTCACCATCAGGGTCATTGGTCGTAAGCAGGATGCCACTCCCGTGATCACTTACTTGCGCACCTTTCTGGTTCCAAAGCAGGGATATTCCCAGGACTACCCCGTCGGCTAGACGTCTGTCTTCAGCGGTGTTTCAGCCACCGGGATTGCGATGCCGGTGACTGGAGGCACTCAAGTACGAGTGCTGCCGGCCCGAGGATGGCCGGTACCTTCGAAAAGCTTTGATGGAAAAGGAAAAGCCATGCTGCTTCTTAATCGCGAAGATATCGGGCGTTGTGTCGAGTTGCCAAGGCTTGTCCGCGCACTCGAAAAAGCCCACCAAGGCTTTTCACTCTCGCCCCCCGTGGTTCCGCAACGCTCGATCATCACTCACGAGCGACAAAAAGCATTCTCTTTGTTCATGCCGGCCTTTTTGCCCGCAAGCCAGACGCTGGGTATCAAAGTGTCGTCGTTTCATCCCGGCAACGCAGTGCACGGGCTCTCGGCGGTCAATGGCGCGGTCTTGCTGATCGATATCGAAAGAGGGAGGTTATTGGCGATGCTCGACAGTGCCGCCCTGACGGCGATTCGTACCAGCGCCATGAGTGCGCTGGCGACGGACAAGCTCTGCCTGCGGGTGCGGCTCAATCTGGCGGTGATAGGGGCCGGAGCTCAGGCCGCGACGCATATCAAGGCGATGGCCGCTATCAGGGATCTTGGGCAGGTCAGGATATTTTCCCGTTGTCTGGCCCGCAGTGTCGCTTTGGCCGAGCGCCTGTCCATTGAGCTTTTGCAGCCGGTCGAGGCTGTCGAACGCATGGAGGATGCGCTGGCTGACGCGGACATTGTCTGCACGACAACTTCCCATGACAGCCCGCAGCCTTTGATTGGGGCGCATCAGCTCAAACCCGATGCCCATATCAATGCCATTGGGGGCAGTACGCTGCAGGCGTGTGAAATCGATCCCCGGTTGCTGGGCAATGCTCAGGTTCATGTCGATCATTTGGACGCCGCGTGCCGCGAGTCGGGCGAAATTGCCCAGGCGTTGGCGTTGTCGGTGATTGATCGCAAGGACGTCCGTGAGATCAGTGCCTTGACTGTCGAGCAGCGTTCGCCGGTAACCCGCAAACAAGGTCTGAGTTACTTCCGCAGCGTTGGACATGCCAGTCAAGACATGGTCGTTGCTGCCTGCCTATATGACGTGGCCAGGGCCGGGCACATCGGCAAACAGTGCGACTACTTCAGCGCCTGAAGTCGCCAGGCGCGAAATTTTGCATCGGGAATGCTACCGACTAGGGAAGGAAGAGATGCCTATGAATATTCTGATGATCGATTCGCAGAGAGTGAATTATGTCGACCCTGGGGAGTATGTCCGGGGTTCGGAGCATCAGCGCTATAGCCTAGAGGTGACATCCAGGCCCTCGGATGAGCAATTGGCCCGGGCCGACGGGATCATCGCCTTTCATTCGGTGGTCGTCGATGCGCCGCTGGTTGCCAGGATGCATCGTTGCCGCGCATTGGTTAAGGCAACCATCGGCCTCGATGATGTGGATGTCGAGGCATTGAGCGCGAAAGGCATTCTTTGCTCCAACATCGGCTCTGTGGGGGCGGAGGAAGTCGCGGAGCACGCCATGGCGTTGATCCTCTTCGCCCAGCGTAAGCTTTTCGACTACGCCAGGCACACTCGGCAAGGCGGCTGGAGCTGGCGAGCCCATACCGGCGAGGTGAAAGCCTGTGCAGACACGGTTCTGGGGTTGATTGGTTATGGCGCGACAGGGCGAGCATTGGCGCGCAGAGCGGCGGCTCTGGGTTACCGGATCTGCTTTTACGATCCCGGGGTCGAGCGCTGTGTCGAAGGTATTGCTCAGGGTGGCACGCTGGATTCGTTGCTCGATACGGCAAATGTCATATCACTGCATCTGCCTCTCACCCCGGACACCGTGCATTTAATGAACGATGCGAGATTTTCACGGATGAAGCACGGTGCGACCCTGGTCAATACCGCGCGAGGAGGCATCGTCGATACCGATGCTCTGCTCCGGGCCTTGCAGGCCGGGGTCGTGTCCATGGCACTGCTGGATGTCGTACAGGAGGAACCGGCACCTCCCCAGGCCCTGATCGAACATGAGCGTGTGTTATTGACGCCGCATGCCGCATTTTACAGCGAGCGTTCTCTGGCCCAATTGAAGGCCAATGCCTTGGAAACGATGCTGGGTCTGATACAGGGAAAAATAGCCAAAACAGTGGTTAATCCCGATTGCGTATCGGGGGAGGCAAAGGGATATGCCTGAATTGAAACTGGCGGGACTTGAATCTTCCCGAGCCGGGTTGCCGGCCTGGTTCGACGTGAAAATCGGCAACAGCATTGTTCAATACGGTCAGCGCCTGGCGGCGCGACAACTGCTGGTCAATACGCTGGGCAATGTCGCTGTACGCAGCCACTGCTCGTACTGGCAGCGCGAAGTGATCTACACCAAACACCGCGGCATCTCCCTGGAAGAGTGCGGTCTTGAACATCTGTCTGTGTTGGATATGCAATCCGATGAGCTTTTGCACGGTTGTTTCAGACCCAGCCTGGGGCACCAGATGCACCGGGAAATCATGCGTTGTCGCGCCGATGTCAATGCGACGGTGCATCTTCATCCCAATGAAGTCATTTCCTTCTTCGCTGTCATGCAGTGGCGTGAGATGGAGTATGTGTCGAACGACACGGCACTGGTAATGGGCAAGCCGCCGTGCATTCTCGGCGCGGGTATGAATGTCGAGCTGGATGTCAGTGCGATTGGCCGCTGCGCCAATGACACCAACTGCATTGTCATGCCCAGTCATGGCATTACCTGTTTTGGCCGCGACCTGTCCGAGGCGTTTCATCGTGCCGTGGCATTCACTGCGGAAATCACCCGGTTGATTACCAGCCAATACCTGTCGGCGGCTACGGGGAAGTCGGTGGTGTATGCCAGCGGTGAAGAGGTCAGGCAGATGTATGAGCTTGGCGAACAGGTGATCTATGGAGGGATGCACAAATGAAGTTTCACGATCACATCTCGTGTTCCGGATTATGGAAGGCGCCGGAGCGCGATCTTTCATCGGTATTGCTGGATCTGAATGAAAACCAGTTTTTACATAAGTTTCTGGCAGGGTTTATTGCCACCGAATTGAAGCCCCAGGATCTGTTTACCTACCCCAATTATCAGCCGCTCCTTAACGAGCTGGCAAAGTACTGCAAGGTTTCGACCGACAGTTTGCTGCTGACCAATGGGGCGGATCAGGCAATCGATCTGGTGATACGGTTACTGTTTTCGCCTGGGGATCGGGTGGTTGTTCCCTCTCCGGTTTTTTCCTTCTATTACCAGATGCTCGACGTCAATGGCGTGGTGCCGGTGATCGTGGGTTTCGAGAAACAAGCCGAAAAATTCGTGCTGCCCACCGAGGCTGTACTCGAATCCTTGCGAACCAGCCAGGGACTGATCCTGTGTAATCCCAACAATCCCCTGGGCGTATGCACCGATCCTGAGCAATTGAAAGTTCTTGTCGAGGCTTGTGTAAGGCAAGACAAGCCGATGATCGTTGACGAATGCTACTTTGAGTACCTGCAACAATCATGTCTGGATACGTTCAGCGCGGTCAGGCAGCTATTTGTCATTCGTTCGTTCTCCAAGTACTTCGGTCTTGCCGGGTTGCGCCTGGGGTATGTGGTCACGCGACCGGAATCAATTCGTGAATTGATGAAGGTGCGCGGCCCCTGGGATGTAAACCATGTGGCCGTGAAAGCTGCGCTGTTTTGCTTGCAGAACCAGGAAACCTTGCAGCAGGCGCACGACAATCTCGCGCAGATCAAGAGTGAAATTATCGAAGTCTGCCGGGCCAACTCGATCGTCGTGTACGAGAGCGATACGAACTTTCTGTTGCTGCAAGATGAGCACGATGGTCGTCTGGCCGACGCTTTCGCTCAGGCCAATATCCGCGTCAGCAACTGTTCACAGTACCCTCACAGCTTCGGCCTGCTCCACAATATGCTGCGTGTGGTTGTTCCTTCGGCGTCGGATCTCAAAACATTCCTGATGGCAATATTGCGAGAGCGCGGCAGTGCGGCTTGCTTGAGCGATGTGAAAATAAAGCGCCGGATGGCCGAAAGGGCCAGCGTTTCGAACTTGCGGAGCGTCAAGGTGATCCTCAAGTGACGGTGTGGCTGAAAAAGATTGGTCTGGCGGCAGGGATGCGCAATATCGTTTTTCTCCGATTGCTGTTCGTCATGGCCAACGCGTTGGGGCCTTTTGCTGCCTTGTTTTTCCAGTGGCACTACCAGCTCGACAGTTCTGCGGTGGCTTGGGTGATCACGCTGATGTCGGCGTTTTATCTGCTGGGCAATCTGTTGGGCGGGGCGCTGATCGGTCGTTGTTCCTTCCGGACACTTTTGATCTGTACCTCGTCCTGTTCATCGCTGTTTTTGTTGTTCGCTGCTGTATTCAGTTCATCGATTGCATCCATTGCGATGGTGCTGTTGTTCATGCTGTGCGCGGGCCTGATCACGCCGGTATTCAGTGTTCTTACGTCCCTGGCGGCGGACGAAAGTAATCGCATCGCCTCTTTTGGCTATCTGCACCTGGCCAGCAATTTGGGGGGAGCGTTGCTGTTCGTGATTGGTGGGTACTTGCTCGGCCTCGATAGCCACTATCTGATGCTGTTTGCGATGGTCGCCAGTGTGTTGTGCCTTTTAGCCAGTGTCTTTCTGGCGCTGCCGGAACGCCAGAGCACTGTGGCTGAAGCCAGAAGGGCTTCCATCGGCGCATTAGTCGATGTGCCAAGGATCGTGATCGTTGCAGGCGCCATGTTCTTTGCATTGTCGGTGCTGGATGCACAGCGCGAGTATCAGTTGCCTCTATGGCTTGATGGGGTGACGGCGGGGAAGGCCGCCGGCCTGTTCGGCGCGGTAGGTATCGTCAATGCGTTGCTAGTAGTCGTGTTGACGCAACCACTGATTGCAGTGACGTCGCGTTTCGGGGCGCTGACCAATCTGTCCCTGGCGGCGGTTTTTTACGGTATCGGATTTGGCGCCTATGCCTTTTTCGAGCAGACCATTGTGATCCTCTCGTTTGTTTTCTTCTGGACGCTGGGTGAGATTCTCGGCGTTACCTATGTCACTGCGTTGATTGCGCAGAAAACCACATTACAAACCCAGGCCAGTCTGTTCTCCCTTATTCCTATCCTGCTGGCGGGGGCGAGGATGGTGTCCGTAGGTATTGGTGCCTCGCTGATCACCGGGATCGGTTTCCAGCTGAGCTGGAGTATCTACGGGCTGTTGGGCATCTTGTTCGGGGGAGGTTGTCTACTGCTTGCTGCCAGGAGGAACCGCTACGCGACCTCAGTATGATCCGTCGAAGTGATGGAAAAAACGCGGACAAAAAAACGCCCCGAACCAGTCGGGGCGTTAGATGTGCGGCGTTGCGGTTAGCTTTCTATTCGGTCCGCAACGGCCGTTTGCTCAGGTGAAGCAGATCAGTGGAACTGTTCTTCTTCAGTCGAACCGGTCAGCGCGGTTACCGAAGACGAGCCACCTTGAATAACGGTGGTCATGTCGTCGAAGTAGCCGGTGCCCACTTCCTGCTGGTGAGCCACGAAGGTGTAACCCTTGGCAGCGTCAGCGAACTCTTGCTCTTGCAGCTTCACGTAGGCAGTCATGTCGTTGCGGGCGTAGTCGTGCGCCAGGTTGAACATGCTGTGCCACATGTTGTGAATGCCGGCCAGGGTGATGAACTGGTGCTTGTAACCCATGGCGGACAGTTCGCGCTGGAACTTGGCGATGGTCGCGTCGTCCAGGTTTTTCTTCCAGTTGAAGGAAGGCGAGCAGTTGTACGACAGCAGTTGGTCCGGGTATTCCTTTTTGATCGCTTCAGCGAAGCGACGAGCCTCGTCCAGGTCCGGCTTGGCGGTTTCGCACCAGATCAGGTCGGCGTACGGAGCGTAAGCCAAGCCGCGGGAGATGGCCTGGTCGAGACCAGCGCGCACTTTGTAGAAACCTTCCTGAGTACGTTCGCCAGTCACGAACTCTTTGTCGTACGGGTCGCAATCGGAAGTCAGCAGGTCAGCCGCGTTAGCGTCGGTACGAGCCAGAATGATGGTCGGAGTACCGGCAACGTCAGCCGCCAGACGAGCAGCGGTCAGCTTCTGTACAGCTTCCTGGGTAGGAACCAGTACTTTGCCGCCCATGTGGCCACATTTTTTCACGGAAGCCAGTTGGTCTTCGAAGTGAACGCCGGCAGCGCCTGCTTCGATCATGCTCTTCATCAGCTCGTAAGCGTTCAGTACGCCGCCGAAACCGGCTTCGGCGTCCGCCACGATTGGAGCGAAGTAGTCGATGTAACCTTCGTCGCCCGGACCTTTGCCGGCTTTCCACTGGATCTGGTCAGCACGACGGAACGAGTTGTTGATGCGCTTGACCACGGTTGGAACCGAATCCACCGGGTACAGCGACTGGTCCGGGTACATCGATTCTGCGGAGTTGTTGTCCGCAGCGACTTGCCAGCCCGACAGGTAGATCGCCTGGATACCGGCTTTAACTTGTTGTACAGCCTGGCCGCCGGTCAGGGCGCCCATGCAGTTGACGAAATCTTTCTCAGGACGGAAGGACGGCTTGGCGCCCTGGGTCACCAGGTTCCAAAGCTTCTCGGCGCCCAATTTTGCAAAGGTGTGCTCAGGTTGAACCGAGCCACGCAGGCGGACGACGTCAGCAGCGGAGTAAGCGCGTGTCACGCCTTTCCAGCGTGGGTTTTCAGCCCAATCTTTTTCGAGGGCTGCAATTTGCTGTTCGCGTGTCAGTGCCATGGGGATAAACCTCGTCGCGTCTTTAATCGAAAGTGGTTCTGGGTGGACAATTCCTGCGTGCCAAGTACGCCTTTCAAGGGGGGGCGTAAAAGGCTGCTCGCTGACCAGAAGCTTAGGTGGTCAAGTCGGATTCGGCGGGGATGGCGACGGGATGAACGATGGGCTCGAGGGGAAGTGAGCAGGTAAGGGCGAACTGGCGAGCGCATTCGGGCGTCGTGGGCCTTGGTGCGAACTTCAGTGTGGAGCCGGGTTACCTAATTACGCTTCCGTCCCTCGGGACAACTTCGTTCCAGTCGGCAACCTCGTCAAACACACCTTGTGGGCGGTACAGACACGAAGCGGCTCGCGGGGTACTTGCGAGCGTCGCCTCGAAGGCCCTTGCCAGGGCCCCTGATTAGCGGGAGCGAGGCCATCATGCCTTTGCTTTTTTGTATCGTCAAACGTTTTGTAGTGCTTTTTTTATGGCACTACATCTTTGGTCTAATACGACTAATCAGTCAGTTTTTGGTGGTTTAGTCCAAAGTATCGACTTTCACCCGCAGGGTCATGTCGTCACGGCCCTGAGTCGAGTAGCTGCGGGTCTGGCCCTGTTTGTCGGCCTGAGTCTGGCGGTTCACGCCGGCCAGGGTGATCCATTCACCCAGTCGCCCCGTGACAGTTGTGTCGGTACTTTGCACATTCACTACATCGGGACGTTCCTGGCTCAGGCGGTCACGATTAGTACTGATCGCCAGGTGAACGATGTCGCCGGTGACGCTGGCCGTGACGTAGAAACCTTGGGTGACGTTGCGGTATTCGGTCTGGCTTCGCAGATCGCCGTAGGAATCGGTCTGAGTGCTGGTGAGCGGAACGCTCTGGCCGACCTGGATCAGTGCCGGCGCCCCTTCGCTGGCCTGGATCTGCTGAATCCCGCCGTCACGGCTGTCGGTGCTGCGGTTGATGATGCGGGTCTGACTCGGTTTTGCGCCGTTTACCGAGTAACCCTGATCACCCTGAAAGTTGTTTTCGTTGGTGTCGACAGTGATCAACAGACGTTTGGCGGCCACATCGAGTTGCGTGATCAAGGCCTTAAGTTCGTCGATCTTGCGCTGATCGGCATTGACAATTAGCTGGTTGCCGTAGGCGCTGACCTGGCCATCCTTGCCGATGAAATCCTGCGCCATCGGCAGCATGTCGTCGCTGGTGCGGTAGTTCAGCGGCACGATCTCGGTGGCTGCCATGGCCGAAAAACTGCAGCTCATCAGCAGCGTGGTGAGCAGGGTGCGTAGGGACATATCCGTTATCTCCGACATCTTGAAGTGTTGATATTGCCAGTTTGTCGGCCCGGCGTGGGGCAAGTTGAATCGTAGACAGCAAAACGCCCCGGCATCCGAAGACGGCGGGGCATTTTGTGGTGTTCTCTGTGGCGAGGGGGCTTGCCACAGGGTGTCAGGCTGAGTGCCGCACCATGTCCACATGCGGAATGCCTGCTTCCAGGAATTCCTCACTGACCAGGCTGAAGCCCAAGCGCTCATAGAACGCGGTGGCCTGCACTTGCGCGCTCAACATCTGCTGCTTCAGTCCGCGCTTTTCGGCTTCACCGATCACCGCTTGCATCAGCGCATCGCCGACTTTCAAGCCTCGCCAGTCTTTCAGCACCGACACCCGGCCGACGTGGCCATCGGGCAGCAGGCGGGCGGTGCCAATCGGAAAGTCGCCTTCGAAGGCCAGAAAATGCACCGCCGTTGCGTCATCAGCATCCCATTCCAGCTCAGGCGGAACGGATTGCTCGGCGATGAACACCGTCTCACGAATGCGCCGGATCTCGGCGTTGTCCTTTTGCCAGTCTGCGACACGTACGTGAATTTTATTCATCAGCAAACCCCAGACTTCCTTGCTTGATCAGTTCACACAGCAGGCCGCGACCGTCTTCGTCGCTCAGCCAGTCACCGAGGTTGTCGGTGTGCAGGGCGTCGGCGGCGCAGATCATTTTCAGCAGTTCGCGCAGTTTGCCCGGCAGGTAACGGCTCTGACCGCTGGCGAACAGCAACAGGTCGTCATCCACTTCAGACCAGGCCATGCGGGCGCTCGGGTTGCGGATCAATACCGCGCCTTGCTCAAGACTGGTGAGCAGGTCTTCTTCTTCGATTTCTTCCGGGCCAGCCACCAGTTCCGGATAACGCGGTTCGGTCATGAACTGGCCAAACCAGGTCAGCAGCAGGCGTTCGTCGCTCATGTGTTCGGCCAGCAGGCCTTTCAAGCGATCAAGAGCGTCGTGCTGGATCTGATGCGGATCGACAGCAGGCAGAGCGTCGGCGTCGGTGTAGCGTTCTTCGTCCGGCAGGAACTGGCTGAGGAAGTCGGTGAAGTGAGTCAGCACTTCAGCGGCGCTCGGCGCACGGAAACCGACCGAGTAAGTCAGGCAGTCATCAACGGCAACGCCGCAATGGGCCAGGCGCGGCGGCAGGTAGAGCATGTCGCCCGGTTCCAGAACCCATTCGTCGGTCGCTTCGAAGTCGGCAAGGATGCGCAGGTCGGCGTGTTGCAGCAGCTTGCTCTCGGAATCGCACATCTGGCCAATTTTCCAGTTGCGCTTGCCGTGACCTTGCAGCAGGAACACGTCGTAGTTATCGAAGTGCGGACCGACGCTGCCACCCGGGGCGGCGAAGCTGATCATCACATCGTCGATACGCCAGCTCGGCAGGAAGCGGAAGTTTTCCAGCAGCTCGGCGACTTCCGGTACGAATTGGTCGACGGCTTGAACCAGCAGGGTCCAGTCGCGTTCCGGCAGTTTGCTGAATTCGTCTTCGGCAAACGGGCCGCGGCGCAATTCCCAAGGGCGCTCGCCGTGCTCGATCACCAAGCGCGATTCGACTTCTTCTTCCAGCGCCAGGCCGGCCAGTTCGTCGGCATCGATCGGGCTTTCGAAGTCAGGAATCGCCTGGCGGATCAGCAGCGGTTTTTTCTGCCAGTAGTCGCGCAGGAATTCGCGCGCCGTGATGCCGCCCAGAAGTTGAAGAGGAATATCAGGATTCATGTGTAACCTATTGAAAAAAAGTACTTTTCAGACGGGAATAAAAACGCCCGGCGCTGCCGGGCGTCTCAAAAGGGTAAAGCGGTCGATCAGATGCGCTTGGCTTGCTCTACAGCGTTACCGATGTAGTTCGCCGGGGTGAGCAATTTCAGCTCGGCCTTCGCGGCTGCTGGCATGTCCAGACCGTCGATGAAAGTTTGCAGTGCTTCGGGGCTGATGCCCTTGCCACGGGTCAACTCTTTCAGCTTTTCGTACGGGTTTTCGATGTTGTAGCGACGCATCACGGTCTGGATTGGCTCAGCCAATACTTCCCAGCATGCGTCCAGGTCGGCAGCAATCTTCTGAGCGTTGAGCTCGAGTTTGCTGATGCCCTTGAGGCTGGCTTCGTACGCGATCACGCTGTGGGCGAAGCCGACACCAAGGTTGCGCAATACGGTGGAGTCGGTCAGGTCGCGTTGCCAGCGGGAGATCGGCAGCTTGCTCGCCAGGTGCTGGAACAGTGCGTTGGCGATACCCAGGTTGCCTTCGGAGTTCTCGAAGTCGATCGGGTTGACCTTGTGCGGCATGGTCGACGAACCGATTTCGCCAGCGATGGTGCGCTGCTTGAAATAGCCCAGGGAGATGTAGCCCCAGATGTCGCGGTCGAAGTCGATCAGGATGGTGTTGAAGCGCGCGATCGCGTCGAACAGCTCGGCGATGTAGTCGTGCGGTTCGATCTGCGTGGTGTACGGGTTGAAGCCCAGGCCCAGCTCGTCTTCGATGAAGGCGCGGGCGTTCTCTTCCCAGTCGATCTCAGGGTAGGCCGACAGGTGAGCGTTGTAGTTGCCGACAGCGCCGTTGATCTTGCCCAGCAGCGGAACGGCAGCGACTTGAGCGATTTGACGCTCCAGACGGTAAACCACGTTCGCCAGCTCTTTGCCCAGGGTGGTCGGCGAGGCCGGTTGACCGTGGGTGCGCGACAGCATCGGCACGTCGGCGAAACGGATGGCCAGTTCGCGGATGGCTTCGGCGGTCTGGCGCATCAGCGGCAGCATCACGTCATCACGGCCTTCGCGCAGCATCAGGGCGTGGGACAGGTTGTTGATGTCCTCGCTGGTGCAGGCAAAGTGGATGAATTCGCTGACAGCGGCCAGTTCCGGCAGCTTGGCCGCTTGCTCTTTGAGCAGGTACTCAATGGCTTTGACGTCGTGGTTGGTGGTGCGCTCGATCTCTTTGACACGCTCGGCGTGCTCCAGAGCGAAATTTTCCGCCAGGGTATTCAGCACAGCGTTGGCTTCGGCGGAGAACGCCGGCACTTCGCTGATGCCAGGGTGAGCGGCCAGGCGCTGGAGCCAGCGCACTTCAACCAGAACGCGAGCACGGATCAGGCCGTATTCGCTGAAAATTGGGCGCAGGGCCTGGGTTTTGCCGGCGTAGCGGCCGTCAACAGGGGAAACCGCAGTGAGCGAAGAAAGCTGCATGGGGTGTTCTCGGACAGTCGGGCAACGAAATGGGGCGCGTATCATACATGAAAAAATCCGCCGGTCCGTTGCCAACTGACCAGCGTCTTACGCGTTACAAATTACAAATGGTCTTGCGGGCGCGGTTCAGCTGCTGCGCATCAGCGGGTAAAGCTCTTTCAGCAACTTGCGACGGCTGATCACCAGCTGCCAGCGATGACCGCCCAACTGCCGCCACAGGCGTGCCGAACGAATTCCAGCCAGTAACAGGGCGCGGATTTTCGAAGCGTTGCTTGGTTGCTGCAGGTTGCGCATGTCGCCATGGACCTGAATTCGCTGGCGCAGGGTGCTCAGGGTGTCCTGGTACAGCGCACCGCAGGCGGCAATCACGTTTTCGTGCGCCGGACCGAAGTGCTCGACCTGGGACTGAATCTGCGGCAGGCGCTTGCCGATCTCGTCCAGCATGTCGCCGCGCTTGGCCAATTGACGCTCCAGGCCGAGCATCGCCAGCGCATAGCGCAGCGGTTCGCGCTGAAGGGTGCTCGGGTCGCGCTCCAGGGCGCCGATCAATGCGCGATAGCCTTCACGCAGATTGATGTCGTCGCCACCGTACACTTCCAGGGTGTCCTTGGGGTCGCGAATCAGCAGGCTGCCGAGCATGCACGTCAGGCCGGCTTCGGCGGTCTGGCCGGTCTTGGCGATCTTGTCGACCAGCACGGCGGCGAGGAACACGCCGCCCAGGGCCGTCAGTTGCTCCTGAGTCGGGTTCATTGCTGCTCGCCTTGAGCCGTGACTTTGCTGGTCCACGGCTCCGCGACTTCAATCACGCCGCCGCCGAGGCAGATTTCACCGTCGTAGAACACCACGGACTGGCCTGGGGTGACCGCGCGTTGCGGGTCATCGAAGGTTGCGCGGTAGCCGGTGGCGGTTTTTTCCAGTGTGCAGGGTTGATCGCTCTGGCGATAACGGACCTTGGCGGTCAGCTTGCGCGGCTCGGTCAAATCGACCGGGTTGACCCAATAAATGTCTGAAGCGAGCAGGGCGCGGGAGAACAGATACGGATGGTCATTGCCCTGGCCAACGATCAATTCGTTGTGTTCCAGGTCTTTGATCAGCACGTACCAAGGCTCGTCACTGGCGTCTTTCAGGCCGCCGATGCCCAGGCCCTGGCGCTGGCCGATGGTGTGGTACATCAAGCCGTGGTGACGGCCGATGACTTCGCCTTCGGTGGTCTTGATCTCGCCTGGCTGGGCCGGAAGATATTGCTTGAGGAAGTCGCTGAAGCGGCGT
Organism: Pseudomonas sp. LBUM1666; assembly: GCF_059695775.1. Lineage (NCBI taxonomy): Bacteria > Pseudomonadati > Pseudomonadota > Gammaproteobacteria > Pseudomonadales > Pseudomonadaceae > Pseudomonas > Pseudomonas sp. LBUM1666. The sequence goes on from NZ_CP166789.1 coordinate 2,273,066, forward strand.
TCGCCGATAAAGCAGATTCCGGTGGAATCCTTTTTCTTCGCGGTGGCGAGTTCGTGTTTCTCGGCAATCGCGCGCACTTCGGGTTTTTCCAGCTCGCCGACCGGGAACAGGGTCTTGGCGATCTGTTCGCCGCCGACGGCGTGCAGGAAGTAGCTCTGGTCCTTGTTCGGGTCCAGGCCCTTGAGCAATTCGGTACGGCCATCGATATCGCGGCGACGCACGTAGTGGCCGGTGGCGATCAGGTCGGCGCCAAGCATCATGGCGTAGTCGAGGAACGCCTTGAACTTGATCTCGCGGTTACACAGGATGTCCGGGTTCGGCGTGCGACCGGCCTTGTACTCGGCCAGGAAATGCTCGAACACGTTGTCCCAGTACTCGGCGGCGAAGTTGGCGGTGTGCAGCTTGATGCCAATCTTGTCGCACACGGCCTGGGCGTCTGCCAGGTCATCCATGGCGGTGCAGTATTCCGTTCCATCGTCTTCTTCCCAGTTCTTCATGAACAGGCCTTCCACCTCATAACCCTGCTCGATCAGCAGGAGAGCGGAAACGGAAGAGTCCACGCCGCCGGACATGCCGACAATGACGCGCTTCTTTTGTGTGTCAGAAGGGGCTGGATCACGCATAGGGATTCAATGAGTGTCTTGAAAAAGGACGCGATTCTAACAGGCCGAAGCCCGCAAGGCTAAAGAGAAGGGCGGATCAGTTCGAGGCCGAAGCGTTTGCCGTCCAGATAATCATCAATACAGCGGATGATCAGCTCACTGCGCCAGTTTGCGCGCTGTGCCAGCAGTTCGTCACGCGTCAGCCATTTTGCGCCGACGATGCCGTCGTCCAGCTGATAGTCGGGGTGATGTTTCAGCGGGTTTGCAGTGAAGCAGACCCGCTGATAAGTCACGCCGTTGCTCGGGGCGGTGTAGAGGTAAATGCCCACCACGCCAGTCGGCTCGACGTCCCAGCCGGTTTCCTCGAGGGTTTCGCGCACGGCGGCTTCGATCAGGGTTTCGTCCGGGTCGAGGTGGCCGGCGGGCTGGTTGAGCACCGTTCGTCCGCCCTTGGATTCTTCGACCATCAGGAAGCGGCCGTTGTCTTCGACGATAGTCGCGACAGTGATGTGGGGTAGCCAATCCATAAAGCTTCCTCAATTTCAAATGTTGGAATAAAGATCAATGTGGGAGCGAGCTTGCTCGCGATAGCGGCGGGTCAGTCGACATCAATGCTGAATGATATATCGCTATCGCGAGCAAGCTCGCTCCCACGGGGTTCGGTTTCGGCAGATAGATATGTGTGAACGCCACAAACACAAACCCCGGCACGGGGCCGGGGTTTGTGATGTTCCCTTACAACCTTAAACCAGCGCAGCGATCGCGGCGTTGAAGGTGTTGCTCGGGCGCATGGCCTTGCTGATCAGTTCGGCATTGGCGTGGTAGTAACCGCCGATGTCCACTGGCTTGCCCTGTACGGCGTTGAGCTCGGCAACGATGGTTGCTTCGTTCTCGGTCAAGGTCTTGGCCAGTTCGCCGAACTGCGCTTGCAGTGCAGCGTCTTCGGTCTGGGCAGCCAGGGCTTGAGCCCAGTACAGCGCCAGGTAGAAGTGGCTGCCGCGGTTGTCGATGTTGCCGACTTTGCGCGATGGCGACTTGTTGTTGTCCAGGAACTGGCCAGTGGCCTGATCCAGGGTCTTGGCCAGTACCAGCGCCTTGGGGTTGTTGTAGGTAACACCCAGGTGCTCAAGGGAGGCGGCCAGGGCCAGGAACTCGCCCAGAGAATCCCAGCGCAGGAAGTTCTCTTCCAGCAACTGTTGAACGTGCTTCGGTGCCGAACCGCCGGCGCCGGTTTCGAACAGACCGCCGCCGTTCATCAGCGGAACGATCGACAGCATCTTGGCGCTGGTGCCCAGCTCCATGATCGGGAACAGGTCAGTCAGGTAGTCGCGCAGTACGTTACCGGTCACCGAGATGGTGTCCTTGCCTTCGCGAGTGCGGCCCAGGGTGAAGGCCATCGCGTCGACTGGCGACATGATGCGGGTGTCCAGGCCGGACGTGTCGTGATCCTTCAGGTAAGCCTGAACTTTCTCGATCACTACACCGTCGTGGGCGCGCATTGGGTCCAGCCAGAAGATCGCTGGAGTTGCGCTTGCGCGAGCACGGTTGACGGCCAGTTTGACCCAGTCCTGGATCGGCGCGTCTTTGGTCTGGCACATGCGGAAGATGTCGCCGGCTTCAACCGACTGTTCCAGCAGGGTGCGGCCAGCGCCATCGGAAACCCGAACTACGCCGTTTGCCTTGATCTGGAAAGTCTTGTCGTGGGAACCGTACTCTTCGGCTTTTTTCGCCATCAGGCCAACGTTTGGCACGCTGCCCATGGTGGTTGGATCGAAAGCGCCGTGCAGCTTGCAGTCTTCGATTACCGCCTGGTAGATGGTGGCGTAGCAGCGATCCGGGATCACAGCCTTGGTGTCGTGCAGCTGACCGTCAGTGCCCCACATTTTGCCGGAGTCACGGATCATCGCCGGCATCGAGGCGTCGACGATAACGTCGCTCGGCACGTGCAGGTTGGTGATGCCTTTGTCGGAGTTGACCATGGCCAACGACGGACGATCGGCGTAGACCGCCTGGATGTCCGCTTCTATCTGCGCTTGCTGATCGCTAGGCAGGGCCTTGATGCGAGCGTAAAGGTCGCCGATGCCGTTGTTCAGGTTGAAGCCGATCTGCGCCAGCACGTCAGCGTGCTTGGCCAGTGCGTCTTTATAGAACTCGGCAACGATCTGGCCGAACATGATCGGGTCGGAGACCTTCATCATGGTGGCTTTCAAGTGAACCGACAGCAGCACGCCTTTGGCTTTGGCGTCGTCGATCTCGGCAGCAATGAAGCTGCGCAGGGCGTTTTTGCTCAGTACGGCGCAATCGAGGATCTCACCGGCTTGCACGGTGGTTTTTTCTTTCAGGACGGTGGTGGTGCCGTCTTGAGCGATCAGTTCGATTTTGACGGCGTCAGCGGCGTCGATCAGGGCAGCTTTTTCGCTGCCGTAGAAATCGCCGGTGCTCATGTGCGCAACGTGGGACTTGGAGTCCGCAGCCCAGGCGCCCATTTTGTGCGGGTGCTTGCGCGCGTAGTTCTTGACCGACAGTGGTGCACGACGATCAGAGTTGCCTTCGCGCAGAACCGGGTTCACGGCGCTGCCCTTGATTTTGTCGTAACGCGACTTGGCGAGCTTGTCGGCGTCGCTGGTCACGGTTTCCGGGTAGTCAGGCAGTGCGAAGCCCTGGGCTTGCAGTTCCTTGATCGCGGCTTGCAGTTGCGGAACCGAGGCGCTGATGTTCGGCAACTTGATGATGTTGGCTTCAGGCGTAACGGCCAGGTCGCCCAGTTCGGCGAGGTGGTCGGCTACGGCTTTGTCACCCAGTTGCTCGGGGAAGCTGGCCAGGATGCGCCCTGCAAGAGAGATATCGCGGGTTTCCACGGCGATATCAGCGGAGGCGGTGAAGGCCTCTACGATAGGCAACAGTGAATAGGTGGCGAGGGCGGGAGCTTCGTCGGTGAAGGTATAGATGATCTTCGAGCGGGTGGGCATATTCGGATTAACTCTCTCTTCTTTGCTAAAGCGTGCGCAGAAAAACTCGAGGGGCGCCGGGTAAGCGCGTTCGTTCAAAGTCATCCATGAGCCGAATGTCGAGATTTCTTCGCGGTGATGTTGGGTGCATCAGTCGAGCGTCAAGCGGGTGGACTGCGGTAACAGTCCGGCTTTTTCGGGCCGAGGTCTCGTCATAGAGCGGTCGGCCGTCGTGACTCTGTGGTCAGCGGGCGGCATTATACATAGGTAGCTGGCAATCTGCCGATGGTTCATATGCAACGATTGTCGTCCATTGGTCTAAAGGTCGCAGGGGCGAGTGGGGCGTAGAGTCTTGCACCGTGCTTGAGTTTGGCGCTTTTCCCTTTGCTTTCAGGCTTGTACGTCGCGAACTGTGCAGCTTTGCGGCAGATGGTTGGAACATAGGGTTTGCGTGCCGATTTAACTGGGGTACGCTCGAACGAAGCCAGATGTTCAATCCAAACAATGGAGTTCAGCATGGGATACAAGAAGATTCAGGTTCCAGCAGTCGGCGACAAAATCACCGTCAACGCGGACCATTCTCTCAATGTTCCTAACAACCCGATCATCCCCTTCATCGAAGGTGATGGTATTGGCGTTGATATCAGCCCGGTCATGATCAAGGTTGTCGATGCTGCTGTTAAGAAGGCTTACGGCGGCGAGCGCAAAATTTCCTGGATGGAAGTCTACGCCGGGGAGAAAGCGACTCAGGTTTACGATCAGGACACCTGGCTACCTCAGGAAACCCTGGACGCGGTCAAGGATTACGTGGTTTCCATCAAGGGCCCTCTGACCACCCCGGTCGGTGGCGGCATCCGTTCCCTGAACGTGGCCCTGCGTCAGCAACTCGACCTATATGTCTGCCTGCGCCCTGTGCGCTGGTTCGAAGGCGTGCCTAGCCCGGTCAAGAAGCCAGGCGACGTCGACATGACGATCTTCCGTGAGAACTCGGAAGACATTTACGCCGGTATCGAGTGGAAAGCCGGTTCGCCGGAAGCGACCAAGGTCATCAAGTTCCTTAAAGATGAAATGGGCGTCACCAAGATCCGTTTCGACGAAAACTGCGGTATCGGCATCAAACCGGTTTCGCTGCAAGGCACCAAGCGTCTGGCGCGAAAAGCTCTGCAGTATGTGGTCGACAACGACCGCGACTCGCTGACCATCGTGCACAAAGGCAACATCATGAAGTTCACCGAAGGTGCCTTCAAGGAATGGGCCTACGAAGTGGCAGCTGAAGAATTCGGCGCGACCCTGCTCGATGGCGGTCCGTGGATGCAGTTCAAAAACCCGAAAACCGGCAAGAACGTTATCGTCAAAGACGCCATCGCTGACGCCATGCTCCAGCAGATCCTGCTGCGCCCGGCCGAATACGATGTGATCGCGACCCTGAACCTGAACGGCGACTACCTCTCCGACGCCCTGGCGGCGGAAGTGGGCGGTATCGGTATCGCACCGGGTGCCAACCTGTCTGACACCATTGCGATGTTCGAAGCGACCCACGGCACTGCGCCGAAGTACGCTGGCAAGGACCAGGTCAACCCGGGTTCCCTGATCCTGTCCGCAGAGATGATGCTGCGCCACATGGGCTGGACCGAAGCTGCCGATCTGATCATCAAGGGCACCAACGGCGCGATTTCCGCCAAGACAGTGACCTATGACTTCGAACGTCTGATGGAAGGCGCGAAACTGCTGTCTTCGTCCGCGTTTGGTGATGCGCTGATTTCGCATATGTAAGCGAAATCCAGGCCACACGTTCTCCAGCCTAAAAAAAACCGCCCGACTCAAGTAATTGAGTCGGGCGGCTTTTTTATGACTGGATGGTAAGTGCGATCTCAGGCCGTAACAGTATGTTCACCAGCGGGAGCGGTGACTGCCTGAGCATCAACAGGCGCGCCGATGTTCACGGCATGCAGGCCTTTTGGGCCCTGAATGATCTCAAAGACGACGGCTTGCCCGGCTTTCAGGGTTTTATAACCTTCCATCTGGATGGCCGAGTAGTGGGCGAACAGATCTTCGCTCTTGCCTTCCTCATTGATGAAGCCGTAACCCTTGGCATTGTTGAACCATTTGACCTTGCCGCTGACCTTGACACCTGACATACCCATATCCCTCTGCAACAGACTCCATCACTGGAGTATCATCCAGTTCATCCGCAGTCATTTCCTGGAAATAAGATTGACTCCGCGGACCTTTTTTACCCACTGTGGGCTCTATTGTTTGTAACACCGTTTTCCCGATAGTCAAGGTGACCGGGCAGTCGGAGTTGAAATCGACGATGGCCGCCCCCACCACTGTATTCGCACAACTGACGAACCTTTCTTTCCATGCATGCAATCAGCCAGATTCGACTAACATTCAATCAGGATCGCCCGGCTCTCCAAAAAGATCACCCGGGGGCACACGAGGACGATTCCGCAGGCATTGCTGTTCAGGAGGCAAAGCCTGCTTTACAGGCGCCGCCGATGTACAAGGTGGTTTTGTTCAATGATGACTACACACCGATGGATTTCGTCGTCGAAGTGCTCGAGGTGTTTTTTAACCTGAATCGCGAGCTGGCGACCAAGGTCATGCTGGCCGTCCACACAGAAGGACGGGCAGTATGTGGAGTGTTTACCCGCGACATCGCCGAGACTAAGGCCATGCAGGTCAACCAGTACGCCAGGGAAAGCCAGCATCCGCTACTCTGTGAAATCGAGAAGGACGGTTAATCGCCGACCACTTGGGTATGAGGTGAAGCTATGTTAAACCGCGAGCTCGAAGTCACCCTCAATCTTGCCTTCAAGGAGGCACGTTCGAAGCGTCATGAGTTCATGACCGTCGAACACCTCCTTCTGGCCCTATTGGACAATGAGGCTGCCGCCACCGTTTTGCGTGCCTGCGGCGCAAACCTCGACAAACTCAAGCATGACCTGCAGGAGTTCATCGACTCCACCACGCCGTTGATCCCCGTCCATGACGAGGATCGCGAGACCCAACCAACCCTGGGCTTTCAGCGTGTTCTGCAGCGTGCTGTCTTTCACGTACAGAGCTCGGGCAAACGCGAAGTGACTGGCGCCAACGTGCTGGTCGCAATCTTCAGTGAGCAAGAGAGTCAGGCAGTGTTCCTGCTGAAGCAGCAGAGCGTTGCGCGCATCGATGTCGTCAATTACATCGCTCATGGCATTTCCAAAGTGCCGGGGCATGGCGATCACTCTGAAGGTGAGCAAGATATGCAGGACGACGAGGGCGGTGAGTCTTCTTCTTCAAGCAATCCTCTGGATGCTTATGCCAGCAATCTCAACGAACTCGCGCGCCAGGGTCGTATCGATCCATTGGTAGGCCGTGAGCTGGAAGTCGAGCGCGTTGCGCAGATCCTGGCGCGTCGTCGCAAAAACAATCCGTTGCTGGTGGGTGAGGCGGGCGTGGGTAAAACCGCGATTGCCGAAGGCCTGGCCAAGCGCATTGTCGACAACCAGGTGCCGGACTTGCTGGCCAACAGCGTGGTGTATTCCCTCGATCTGGGGGCCTTGCTGGCCGGGACAAAATACCGCGGCGATTTCGAGAAGCGCTTCAAGGCGTTGCTCAATGAGTTGAAAAAACGTCCGCAGGCGATCCTGTTTATCGACGAAATCCACACCATCATTGGTGCGGGTGCCGCGTCCGGTGGGGTCATGGATGCCTCGAACCTGCTCAAGCCGCTGCTGTCGTCGGGTGATATCCGTTGCATCGGCTCGACCACGTTCCAGGAATTCCGCGGGATCTTCGAGAAGGACCGTGCTTTGGCCCGGCGCTTCCAGAAGGTCGACGTGTCGGAACCTTCGGTGGAAGACACCATTGGCATCCTGCGCGGCCTGAAAGGTCGTTTCGAAGCGCATCACAACATCGAATACAGCGATGAAGCGTTGCGTGCGGCGGCTGAACTGGCCTCGCGGTATATCAATGACCGGCACATGCCGGACAAGGCCATTGACGTCATCGACGAGGCGGGCGCCTACCAGCGTCTGCAGCCAATCGAGAAGCGCGTGAAACGCATCGAAGTGCCTCAAGTCGAGGACATCGTCGCGAAAATCGCGCGGATTCCGCCTAAGCACGTCACCAGCTCCGACAAAGAGCTGCTGCGTAACCTTGAGCGTGACCTGAAGCTGACAGTATTTGGCCAGGATGCCGCGATCGACTCGCTGTCGACTGCGATCAAACTGTCCCGTGCCGGCCTCAAGTCGCCTGACAAGCCCGTCGGTTCGTTCCTGTTCGCAGGGCCTACCGGTGTCGGTAAAACCGAAGCGGCGCGTCAGCTGGCCAAGGCGTTGGGCATCGAGCTGGTTCGCTTCGACATGTCCGAGTACATGGAACGCCACACCGTATCGCGTCTGATCGGTGCACCTCCAGGCTATGTCGGGTTCGATCAGGGCGGTCTGCTGACCGAAGCCATCACCAAGCAGCCTCACTGCGTGTTGTTGCTCGATGAAATCGAGAAGGCGCATCCGGAAGTCTTCAACCTGCTGCTGCAGGTGATGGACCACGGTACGCTGACCGATAACAACGGGCGCAAGGCGGACTTCCGTAACGTGATCGTCATCATGACGACCAACGCCGGTGCCGAAACGGCAGCTCGCGCTTCGATCGGTTTCACCCATCAGGACCACTCGTCCGATGCGATGGAAGTGATCAAGAAGAGCTTCACGCCGGAGTTCCGCAACCGTCTGGACACCATTATCCAGTTTGGTCGCCTCAGTCATGAGGTCATCAAAAGCGTGGTGGACAAGTTCCTTACCGAGCTTCAGGCGCAGCTGGAAGACAAGCGCGTGCAGTTGGAAGTGACGGACGCGGCGCGCACCTGGTTGGCAGAAAGCGGCTACGACACGGCAATGGGCGCTCGACCAATGGCGCGTTTGATTCAGGACAAGATCAAGCGTCCGCTGGCGGAAGAGATTCTCTTTGGCGAATTGGCCGACCATGGTGGTGTGGTTCACATCGATCTCAAGGACGGCGAGCTGACCTTCGACTTCGAGACCACGGCTGAAATGGCCTGACAGTTATCGCAAGAAAGCAAAAGGCGCCGAAAGGCGCCTTTTTGCTGTCTATTAGATTGGGTGTATATCCGTTGCTGCGGTAACGGCTACTTAGGGTTTCGCCCTTACGGCGACTCACTTTTTTTTCAAACCGGTACGTGTCAAGGTACCTGTCACCTTGTTCCAACTGTTGTTAGCCAGCTGCACCCTTAACCTCAGGGCGCTCTGGGTTTAAATACACCGCATCTGCCAGCTTCCAGTTGCGTGTCCGAGTACTCCAGCGGCTCGGATTAGCGTCCCTGGCGTCTTCATAAAGCACTGCTCTAGCTTGTAATAGAACCGTCGCCTTGCCTTCGTGGCGTTCGTTCGGCGTGACGTATTTCAAGGCGCTGTGGCGGTGATCTTCGTTGTACCACTCGATAAATTTCTGCACCCAAAGCCTTGCTTCAGTGACCGTATCAAATGGTTGATCCGGCCAGAGTGGGCAGTACTTGGCGGTACGGAAAAGCGCCTCGGCATAAGCGTTGTCATTGCTCACCCTCGGCCGGCTGAAGGACGGCTCGACGCCCAGGGCGATCATGCTTTCACGTAATAAAGAGCCTCTCATAACGTGGCCGTTATCCGAGTGCAACACCAACGGACGACCCGCTGTGTGCTCCCGCAAGCATCCCTTTCTGAGCAACTCACACGCGTGTTCGGCACATTCCACCTCATGCACTTCATTAGCGACCAGCTTGCGGCTGTAGACATCCTTGACCATGTACCAGTAGAAAAAACGGCCTTTGACGGTGCTGGGCAGCCAGGTGATATCCCAGCACCACACCTGATTGGGTGCGTCAGCACGGTGCGTCGTCAGTACTCTGCGTTTCGGGGTCTTGGTACGACCACGGCGCACGTTTTGATTGGCGGCTTTTAACACACGGTAAAACGTCGACTCCGAAGCCAGATAAATGCCTTCATCCGCTAGTTTTGGAACGATTTGGTGCGGGGTGAGGCTGGCGTAGCCAGCCTGATTGGCAGCATCAAGCACCGCTTGGCGTTCTGTCTTACTGAGCTTATTAGCCGGAGCTGCCCGTTGAGCCAGCCGTCGTCCGTCACAGTCAGCGTGTCGCCAGCGTTGGACTGTGCGCAGGCTCAGCCCCAACTCATTGCAGGCTCGATATCGACGAGCGCCATTGAGTACCGCGTCTGCAATCAACTTCATGGCTTGCGTACGATCAGAGGCGTCGATCAGTCTTCCTTGTCCTTGCCCCAGATCGCATTGGCTTTTTTTCTGAGATCCAGCAAGGCCACCGCCTCCGCACGTCCGGCATCAGACTGAATCAATTGACGCTCAAGTATTTTGATACGCCGTTGCTCGGCCGTCTTAGAGGTTCGAGAGTTGAGATCAACGACCGGATTGGCGTTTTGGCATGCCATTCGCCACTGTTGGATTTGCTCAGGGTAAATGCCTTTGATTCGGCAATACTGAGAGATCTCCACCTCGCTCAACGGCGCGGTTTCCATGACAGCATTGAATTTATCGGCGCTAGACCATTGGTCACTGGTCTTGCCGTTTCCCGGAACGATCAAGCCTTTATCTCTAGCCATTTGTCTCCAATTTCGCAGTGACTGTGGCGTGAGATTGAGCGCAACGGCAAGTTCTGCCACTGATCGATTGAGGGGCGGCATCATTTGCAAAACGACCCAATCTTTGAAGTCGTTGTCGTAGCGTTTGCCTAGCTTGGACATCGATATGTACCTTCGCCCTCTTGAATGAACGAGTCAATCAACAAGGGCGACAGGTAGCCTGACACGGAGGGAAACGCCAAAAAAAGTAAGCCAAAAAAGGCTCGCCCCGAGCGTCCGGCCCCTCGCCTAGGCTCGGCGTTCCTTCGTTCCGGCATTCATCTGAGGGCACCGTAGCGAGGGAACGCGGAGCTTTAGCGAGGCGCCGTACGCCGGGGCGAAGCCTTTTGGTTCCTTTTTGGCGTTTGAAAAAGGGACTCGCTGTAAGAGCGAAACCCTAATCAGCCATCACCGCAACAACGGATATACACTCGAACCCAAAAAAACCGCACACACAAAAACGCCCGGCATAAACCGGGCGTTTTGTATTGACTTGATTAACGAGCGCGGTAAGTGATGCGCCCTTTGCTCAAGTCATAGGGCGTCAGCTCGACGCGCACTTTGTCACCGGTAAGAATACGAATGTAGTTCTTGCGCATCTTGCCGGAGATATGCGCGGTTACGACGTGCCCATTTTCCAACTCCACACGAAACATGGTGTTGGGCAGGGTGTCGACGACAGTGCCTTCCATTTCGAAGCTGTCTTCTTTCGACATGCAGTAAAGCCCTCGGTGTCCAATGAATGGCCCGGTGCAACTGCGCCAGGCAAAAGCGGCGTGCATTGTGCCCGAAAAATGGGGTTTAAGCCAAGGGGTTTACGGCTTGCTCTAGTTCAGGATGACCCAGCGCTGATTAATCAGCAGTTCGATAGGGCGATATTGAGTCTTGTAACTCATCTTTTTGCAGTTTTTGATCCAATAGCCCAGATAGACGGCTTCCAGCCCCAGACGCTGAGCTTCGGCGATTTGCCAGAGAATCGCATAACGCCCCAGGCTGCGGCGTTCTTCAGCGGGCTCGTAGAAGGTGTAGACCGCCGACAGACCGTTCGGCAGCAAGTCGGTGACGGCCACCGCTACCAGTCGTCCTTCGAGGCGGAATTCGTAAAATCGGGAAAACGGCAGGTCACGTACCAGGAACGTCGCAAACTGATCGCGACTCGGCGGGTACATATCGCCATCGGCGTGACGCTGTTCGATATACCGCTGATAAAGGTCGAAATACTCTTCGCTGAATTGCGGCCTGGCAGGGCGCACCTGCAGGTCGACGTTGCGTTTGAAGATGCGTTTCTGCTGACGGTTAGGCTCAAATTGCGCCACAGGGATACGCGCCGGTACGCACGCATTGCAATTCTGGCAATGGGGCCGGTAGAGATGATCGCCGCTGCGGCGGAAACCCATTTCAGACAGGTCTGCGTAGACATGCACATCCATGGGCTGACTAGGGTCGAGAAACAGGGTTGTGGCCTGCTCCTCGGGCAGATAACTGCAAGAGTGGGGCTGAGTGGCATAAAACTTCAAACGCGCCAACTCGGTCATGATCAACCCTCGGGAATTAGCTTTGAATTAAGTGTAAGCCAAGCTCGCCAAAGTCGCTCAGCAAACCCAGGTTGCGCGGCTGGGTCGGTCCAGATGCTGCGCAAGGTAGTCGGCAAACTCGCGGCGGGGAATCGCTCGGGCGCCGAGGCTGTGCAGATGGTCGGTAGGCATCTGGCAGTCGATCAGCACAAAACCTGAGTCTTTCAGATGTCGGACCAGTGTGGCAAAGCCATATTTCGAGGCGTTGTCGGCGCGGCTGAACATGGACTCGCCGAAAAACAGTTGACCCATCGCCAGGCCATAGAGCCCGCCGACCAGTTCGTCCTGGTCCCAGACTTCCACCGAATGGGCGTAGCCACGCCTGTGCAGCTCGAGATAGGCATTCTGCATGGCTTCTGTGATCCAGGTGCCATCGGCGTAATCCCTAGGCGCGGCGCAAGCGCGGATGACCGCAGCAAAATCCTGATCAAAGGTCACTTGATAGCGTTGCTGGCGCAGCAATTTGTTCAGGCTGCGCGAGACATGCAGTTCGTCGGGAAACAGTACGGTGCGTGGATCCGGCGACCACCAGAGAATCGGCTGGCCTTCCGAGAACCACGGAAAACAACCGTGGCGATAGGCCTGAATCAGACGATCGGCGGACAGATCGCCGCCCGCGGCCAGCAGCCCGTTGGGATCGCGCATGGCTTTTTCCAGGGGCGGGAAGGTCAGGGTATTGCGTTGTAACCAAGTCAGCATGGCATCCGGGCTTGCAGAAGGGGAGGGCGGTGGTGGGCGGGTGGGCCCACCGTGAAGTGTGCCGTCAAACGACTGGAATGTCGTCGAGATACTTCTCAGCGTCCAGCGCGGCCATGCAGCCGGCCCCGGCAGACGTCACGGCCTGGCGGTAAACGTGATCGGCCACGTCGCCGGCGGCAAACACGCCCGGGATTTCGGTGCTGGTAGCATCGCCTTCGCTGCCGCCCTTGACCAGCAAGTAGCCGTCACGCATTTTCAGCTGACCCTCGAACAGGTCGGTGTTGGGTTTGTGGCCAATAGCGATGAACACGCCAGTTAGCGGCAATTCACTGGTTTCGCCACTATGGCTGTCCCGCAGGCGGGCGCCGGTCACACCGCTGGCATCACCCAGCACTTCATCCAGATTCTGGTTCCAGTGCAGGCGGATATTGCCTTTGGCGGCTTTTTCGAAGAGCTTGTCCTGAAGAATCTTTTCCGAGCGCAACTTGTCGCGCCGGTGAATCAGGTGGACTTCCTTGGCGATGTTTGACAGGTACAGCGCTTCTTCAACGGCCGTGTTGCCGCCGCCAACGACTGCAACCACCTGATTGCGGTAGAAGAAACCGTCGCACGTCGCGCAGGCCGACACCCCTTTGCCGGCAAATGTCTCTTCCGATGGCAGCCCCAGGTATTGCGCCGAGGCGCCGGTGGCGATAATCAGCGCATCACAGGTGTAAGTGCTGCTGTCGCCGATGAGTTCGAACGGGCGCTGTTGCAACTTGGCGGTATGGATGTGGTCGTAGACGATCTCTGTGTGAAAGCGCTCGGCGTGTTTTTGCATGCGTTCCATCAGCACCGGGCCGGTGAGGCCTTCGACATCACCGGGCCAGTTGTCGACTTCGACGGTGGTGGTGAGCTGGCCACCTGCCTGTATGCCGGTAATGACAACGGGATTGAGGTTGGCGCGGGCGGCATAAACGGCAGCGCTGTAACCGGCAGGGCCGGAACCCAGAATGATCAGGCGGGAATGCTTCGCTTCGCTCATAAAAACACCTCATAAGCCTTTGTCACAAAAGAGAATGCATGCTCAAATTGAACCGCGCGTAATGTGCTGTTGGCTATGCTACACCTTGGGTTTCAAGCATGGCATCGGACGAACAAACCCGTACAATGCCTGCCTGTTACAGTGTTTGTAATAAAATAAGCGCCACGCGCCGTGTTTATAAAAACCGGAGCGTAGTGTTAAAAGTAGTCCCAGTTACACCCGTTAACTTTTTTACCTGCCTGGATTGGGCAGTTTTTATAGTCATTCAACAGATGGACGCGCCTTAGGCGCAGGAAAAGAAGCGTTTTGAAGAAATCCACCGCAGCACCAAAAACAGTCGTTCCGCTCTGGCGCCAGCAATTGCACTACCGGCTCAAGGAAGGTGCATTGATCGCCATCGGCGGCTTGTGCCTGTTCCTGATGATGGCCTTGTTGACTTACGGCAAGGACGATCCGGGCTGGAGCCATAACAGCAAGATCGACGATGTGCAGAACTTCGGCGGACCGGTCGGCTCCTACAGCGCCGATATCCTGTTCATGGTGTTGGGTTACTTCGCCTACATCTTCCCGCTGTTGCTGGCGATCAAGGCATATCAAATCTTCCGTCAACGCCACGAGCAGTGGGAGTGGAGCGGCTGGCTGTTCTCCTGGCGCCTGATCGGCCTGGTGTTCCTGGTGCTGTCGGGCGCGGCCCTGGCCCATATCCATTTCCACGCTGCGACCGGTCTGCCGGCCGGCGCTGGCGGCGCGTTAGGCGAAAGCCTCGGCGATCTGGCCAGGAACGCCCTGAATATCCAGGGCAGTACGCTGTTGTTCATCGCGTTGTTCCTGTTTGGCCTGACGGTGTTCACCGACCTGTCGTGGTTCAAAGTGATGGACCTCACCGGCAAGATCACCCTCGACCTGTTCGAATTGTTCCAGGGCGCGGCCAACCGCTGGTGGGCCGCCCGCAGCGAACGCAAGCAACTGGTCGCCCAGCTGCGTGAAGTCGACGACCGCGTCCATGACGTGGTGGCTCCGACCGTCACCGACAAACGCGAGCAGGCCAAGGTCAAGGAACGCCTGATCGAGCGTGAGCAGGCCCTGAGCAAACACATGTCGGACCGCGAGAAGCAGGTGCCGCCGGTGATTGCCCCTGCGCCGCCCAAGCCATCGGCGCCCAGCAAGCGCGTGGAAAAAGAGAAACAGGCGCCGTTGTTCGTCGACAGTGCCGTCGAAGGCACCTTGCCGCCGATCTCGATTCTCGACCCGGCAGAAAAGAAACAACTCAATTACTCGCCTGAATCCCTGGCTGCGGTCGGCCACTTGCTGGAAATCAAGCTCAAGGAATTCGGCGTCGAAGTCTCGGTGGATTCGATTCACCCGGGCCCGGTGATTACCCGTTACGAAATCCAGCCAGCGGCCGGCGTCAAGGTCAGCCGCATCTCCAACCTGGCGAAAGACCTGGCACGTTCCCTGGCCGTGACCAGCGTGCGCGTGGTGGAAGTGATTCCGGGCAAGACCACCGTCGGTATCGAGATTCCTAACGAAGACCGCCAGATCGTGCGCTTCTCCGAAGTGCTGTCGACCCCGGAATACGACAATTTCAAATCCCCGGTGACCCTGGCCCTGGGCCACGACATTGGTGGCAAGCCGGTCATCACCGACCTGGCGAAAATGCCTCACTTGCTGGTAGCCGGTACGACCGGTTCCGGTAAATCGGTGGGCGTGAACGCGATGATCCTGTCGATCCTGTTCAAGTCCGGCCCGGAAGACGCCAAGCTGATCATGATCGACCCGAAAATGCTTGAGCTGTCGATCTACGAAGGCATTCCGCATCTGCTCTGCCCGGTGGTCACCGACATGAAGGACGCAGCCAACGCCCTGCGCTGGAGCGTGGCGGAGATGGAGCGTCGCTATAAACTGATGGCGAAAATGGGCGTGCGTAACCTGTCGGGCTTCAATGCCAAGGTCAAGGAAGCCCAAGACGCCGGTACGCCGTTGACCGATCCGTTGTACAAGCGCGAAAGCATTCACGACGAAGCGCCGCTGCTGACCAAGCTGCCGACGATTGTCGTGGTGGTGGACGAATTCGCCGACATGATGATGATCGTCGGCAAGAAGGTTGAAGAACTGATCGCCCGTATCGCCCAGAAGGCGCGTGCGGCCGGTATCCACTTGATCCTTGCGACCCAGCGGCCGTCGGTTGATGTGATCACCGGTCTGATCAAGGCCAACATTCCGACGCGTATGGCGTTCCAGGTGTCGAGCAAGATCGACTCCCGGACCATCATCGACCAGGGCGGTGCCGAACAACTGCTGGGCCACGGTGACATGCTTTACATGCCGCCGGGCACCAGTCTGCCGATTCGTGTCCACGGTGCCTTTGTGTCCGATGACGAAGTTCACCGGGTGGTCGAAGCCTGGAAACTGCGCGGCGCGCCGGAATACAACGACGAGATTCTCGCCGGTGTCGAAGAGCCGGGTAGTGGCTTTGAAGGCGGCAGCGGTGGCGACGAAGACAGTGAATCCGACGCGCTCTACGACGAAGCGGTGCAGTTCGTACTGGAAAGTCGTCGTGCGTCCATCTCTGCGGTTCAGCGCAAGCTGAAAATCGGCTACAACCGCGCCGCGCGCATGATCGAAGCCATGGAAATGGCCGGGGTCGTGACGTCCATGAACACCAACGGTTCGCGTGAAGTCCTGGCTCCGGGCCCGGTACGCGACTGAATTGATTGAAACGCGGTGGCGTAATGACGCGCCATCGCACCCCCACGAATGTTATGAGGACTCCCATGCGTCTTATCCGCATGCTGTTGCTGCCGGTTTTGGCTTTGACCACGCTCTCGGCCCACGCCGATGACAAGGACGTGGCACGTCTGACCCAACTGCTGGAAAAATCCCAGACCCTGACCGCGCGCTTCTCCCAGCTGACCCTCGACGGCAGTGGCACCCGGTTGCAGGAAACCGCGGGCGAAATGTCCTTGCAGCGTCCTGGCTTGTTTTACTGGCACACCAATGCGCCGGCCGAACAAACGATGGTCTCCGATGGCAAAAAGGTGACGTTGTGGGATCCGGACCTGGAGCAGGCCACCATCAAGAACCTCGATCAGCGCCTGACTCAGACTCCGGCGTTGCTGCTGTCCGGTGACGTGTCCAAGATCAGCCAGAGCTTCGACATCAGCGCCAAGGAAGCCGGTGGCGTGATCGACTTCACCTTGAAGCCGAAAACCAAGGACACCCTGTTCGACAGCCTGCGCCTGTCGTTCCGTAACGGCCTGGTCAATGACATGCAGATGATCGACAGCGTCGGTCAGCGCACCAACATCCTGTTCACCGGCGTGAAGGCCAACGAGCCGATTCCGGCGTCCAAGTTCAAGTTCGACATCCCGAAGGGTGCCGATGTGATCCAGGAATAAAAGCAGACACATAACCTGTGGGAGCGAGCTTGCTCGCGATGGCGGTATTACATTCAGCATCAATGTTGACTGACACACCGCTATCGCGAGCAAGCTCGCTCCCACAGGGGCCGGCGGTGTTCAAGTTATTGGCTGATAGTCAGTGAGGTTTCGCAAGTAGTGATGGACCTGTTTCGCAGTGCCCCGATTGCTCAGCCCTTGGCCGCCCGTTTGCGTGCGGCCAATCTGGACGAGTACGTCGGTCAGGAACACGTGCTCGCTCGCGGCAAGCCTTTGCGCGAGGCGCTGGAGCAGGGTGCCTTGCACTCGATGATTTTCTGGGGCCCGCCGGGTGTGGGCAAGACCACCCTGGCGCGGCTGCTGGCGGAAGTCTCGGATGCGCACTTCGAAACGGTTTCGGCGGTACTGGCCGGCGTGAAGGAAATCCGTCAGGCGGTGGAAATCGCCAAGCAGCAGGCCGGCCAGTATGGCAAGCGGACCATCCTGTTCGTCGATGAAGTGCATCGCTTCAACAAGTCTCAGCAGGATGCGTTCCTGCCGTACGTTGAAGACGGCACGCTGATTTTCATCGGCGCAACCACTGAAAATCCCTCGTTTGAACTCAACAACGCGTTGCTCTCCCGGGCGCGCGTCTACGTGCTAAAAAGCCTCGATGAAGCGGCACTGCGCAAACTGGTGCATCGCGCGCTGACTGAAGAGCGTGGCTTGGGCAAGCGGCAACTGACCCTCAGCGATGAAGGTTTCCAGATGCTGCTGTCGGCCGCCGATGGTGATGGCCGTCGTCTGCTCAACCTGCTGGAAAACGCCTCGGACCTGGCTGAAGACAACAGCGAGATCGGCGTCGACCTGCTGCAAAGCCTGCTCGGTGATACCCGTCGGCGTTTCGACAAGGGCGGCGAAGCGTTTTACGACCAGATCTCTGCGCTGCATAAATCCGTGCGCGGCTCCAACCCCGATGGTGCGCTGTATTGGTTTGCACGGATGATCGACGGCGGTTGCGATCCGTTGTACCTGGCCCGGCGCGTGGTGCGTATGGCCAGCGAAGACATCGGCAACGCCGATCCCCGCGCCTTGAGCCTGTGCCTGGCAGCGTGGGAAGTGCAAGAGCGCCTCGGCAGCCCCGAAGGCGAATTGGCGGTGGCTCAGGCCATCACTTATCTGGCCTGCGCGCCAAAAAGCAACGCGGTGTACATGGGCTTCAAAGCCGCGATGCGCAGCGCCACCGAACACGGTTCGCTGGAAGTGCCGCTGCACCTGCGCAATGCGCCGACCAAATTGATGAAGCAACTGGGTTATGGCGACGAATACCGTTACGCGCACGATGAGCCGGACGCTTACGCCGCTGGCGAAGACTATTTCCCGGAAGAACTTGAGCCACAACCGTTCTATCAGCCCGTACCCCGAGGCCTGGAGTTGAAGATTGGCGAGAAGCTCAATCACCTTGCACAACTTGACCGTCTAAGCCCCCGGCAGCGGAGAAAATAGTGATTCCTTTGGTCATTGCGGTATCCGTCGGCGGTATTGCCGGGACTCTGTTGCGTTTTGCCACCGGCAATTGGGTCAACGCTAATTGGCCGCGGCACTTCTATACCGCGACGCTGGCCGTTAATATCGTCGGCTGTTTGCTGATCGGCGTTCTATACGGTCTGTTTTTGATACGCCCGGAAGTGCCGATCGAGGTACGCGCCGGGTTGATGGTCGGCTTCCTCGGGGGGCTGACGACTTTTTCATCCTTTTCACTGGATACGGTGCGCCTGATGGAAACCGGGCAAATGCCGCTGGCCCTGGGCTATGCTGCCATCAGCGTATTCGGCGGGCTGCTCGCTACCTGGGCCGGCCTGTCCTTGACCAAACTTTGATAACGAGAGACCGACATGCTCGATTCCAAACTGTTACGTAGCAACCTTCAGGACGTAGCGGACCGCCTGGCATCCCGTGGCTACACGCTGGATGTTGCGCGCATCGAAGCGCTGGAAGAACAGCGCAAGACCGTCCAGACCCGCACCGAAGCACTGCAGGCTGACCGTAATGCGCGCTCCAAATCCATCGGCCAGGCCAAGCAGCGCGGCGAAGACATCGCACCGCTGATGGCCGACGTCGAGCGCATGGCGAACGAATTGAGCGCCGGTAAAGTCGAGCTGGACGCGATCCAGACCGATCTGGATTCGATTCTGCTCGGCATCCCGAACCTGCCGCACGAATCCGTGCCGATCGGTGATGACGAAGACGGCAACGTCGAAGTGCGCCGCTGGGGCACCCCGACCGCGTTCGATTTCCCGGTTCAGGATCACGTGGCCCTGGGCGAGAAGTTCGGCTGGCTGGACTTCGAAACCGCCGCCAAGTTGTCCGGCGCCCGTTTCGCACTGTTGCGCGGCCCGATTGCTCGAATGCACCGCGCCCTGGCGCAGTTCATGATCAATCTGCACACCAGCGAACACGGTTACGAAGAGGCCTACACGCCTTATCTGGTTCAAGCGCCGGCGCTGCAAGGCACGGGTCAGCTGCCGAAGTTCGAAGAAGACCTGTTCAAGATTGCTCGCGAAGGCGAAGCCGATCTGTACCTGATTCCGACCGCCGAAGTGTCGCTGACCAACATCGTCGCTGGCGAAATCGTCGATTCGAAACTGCTGCCGATCAAGTTCGTCGCCCACACTCCGTGCTTCCGCAGTGAAGCAGGTGCGTCGGGTCGCGATACGCGCGGCATGATCCGTCAGCACCAGTTCGACAAGGTTGAAATGGTCCAGATCGTTGAGCCGTCGACCTCGATGGAAGCGCTGGAAGGCCTGACTGCCAACGCCGAAAAAGTCCTGCAATTGCTCGAGCTGCCTTATCGCACTATTGCGCTGTGCACCGGCGATATGGGCTTCAGTGCGGTCAAGACCTACGATCTGGAAGTGTGGATCCCGAGCCAGGACAAATACCGCGAAATTTCGTCGTGCTCCAACTGCGGCGACTTCCAGGCCCGTCGCATGCAAGCGCGTTTCCGTAACCCGGAAACCGGCAAGCCTGAACTGGTTCACACCCTGAACGGTTCCGGCCTGGCGGTCGGTCGTACCTTGGTGGCGGTGCTGGAAAACTACCAGCAAGCCGACGGTTCGATCCGTGTGCCGGACGTGCTGAAACCGTACATGGGTGGCCTTGAGGTCATCGGCTAAATGGACTATCTGCCGCTGTTCCATAATCTTCGCGGCAGTCGTGTCTTGGTCGTCGGCGGGGGGGAAATTGCCTTGCGCAAATCCCGCCTGCTGGCCGAAGCCGGTGCGCTGCTGCGGGTGGTCGCACCTGAAATCGAACCGCAACTGCGCGAACTGGTTGTCGGCAGCGGTGGCGAGTGTCTGGTGCGAGGCTACCTTGAAGCAGACCTGGACGGTTGCGGGCTGATCATTGCCGCCACCGACGACGAACCGCTGAACGCTCAAGTCTCTGCTGATGCCCATCGGCGCTGTGTGCCGGTCAATGTGGTGGACGCGCCAGCCTTGTGCAGCGTGATCTTCCCGGCGATCGTCGACCGTTCTCCTTTGATTATTGCGGTCTCCAGCGGCGGCGATGCGCCGGTGCTGGCGCGGTTGATCCGCGCCAAACTGGAAACCTGGATTCCTTCCACCTACGGTCAATTGGCCGCTCTGGCGGCGCGTTTCCGCAGCCAGGTCAAACGCCTGTTTCCGGATGTGCAGCAGCGCCGGGCGTTCTGGGAAGATGTGTTCCAGGGCCCGATTGCCGATCGGCAACTCGCCGGGCAGGGCGCTGAAGCCGAGCGCTTGATGCTGGCGAAAATCAACGGTGAAGCGCCTGTTGCCACTGGCGAAGTCTATCTGGTGGGCGCAGGGCCGGGTGATCCCGACCTGCTGACCTTCCGCGCCTTGCGCCTGATGCAGCAAGCCGATGTGGTGCTGTACGACCGCCTGGTCGCGCCGGCCATTCTGGATTTGTGCCGTCGCGATGCCGAGCGGGTTTATGTCGGCAAGCGCCGCGCCGATCACGCCGTGCCTCAGGATCAGATCAACCAGCAATTGGTCGATCTGGCCAAGCAGGGCAAGCGCGTGGTGCGGTTGAAGGGCGGTGACCCGTTCATCTTCGGCCGTGGCGGTGAAGAGATCGAAGAATTGGCGGCCCATGGCATCCCGTTCCAGGTCGTGCCGGGCATCACGGCCGCCAGCGGGTGTGCGGCATATGCCGGGATTCCGCTGACGCATCGCGATTACGCGCAGTCGGTGCGTTTTGTCACCGGGCATCTGAAGGATGGCTCCACCGATTTACCGTGGGCCGATCTGGTCGCGCCGGCGCAAACCCTGGTGTTTTACATGGGGCTGGTGGGCTTGCCGATCATCTGCGAGCAGTTGATCAAGCATGGTCGCGGCGCGGATACCCCGGCGGCGTTGATCCAGCAGGGCACGACGGTCAATCAGCGGGTGTTTACCGGCACGTTGGCCGATTTGCCAAGTCTGGTGGCGGAGCATGAAGTGCATGCGCCGACGCTGGTGATCGTTGGGGAAGTGGTGCAATTGCGCGAGAAACTGGCGTGGTTTGAAGGGGCTCAGGCGCAAGTCTGAACACCGAGTCGTTCCCATCGCCAGCAGGCTAGCTCCTACACTGGATTTGTGTCGTTCACAAATCCCCTGTGGGAGCTAGCCTGCTGGCGATTGGGGTCCTCAAAAACGGCACAAACCTCAGGCCCTGCGCCAAACCCCTTTCCCACTCAACCGCGCCCGATCATGGGTTGCTGTGAAATCCTGCGCCGGCCCTTTCGGCACAACCCCCGTCGGGTTGATGGTCTTGTGGCTGCCGTAGTAGTGATGCTTGATGTGCTGGAAATCCACCGTCTCGGCAATCCCCGGCCACTGATAAATCTCTCTTAGCCAATTCGACAGGTTCGGATAGTCGGCAATCCGCCGCAGGTTGCACTTGAAGTGCCCGTGATACACGGCATCAAAGCGAATCAACGTGGTGAACAGCCGAATATCAGCTTCAGTCAGGTACTCACCGGTCAGATAACGATTGGCACCCAACAGCTGTTCCAGCCGATCAAGCTCCTCGAACAACCCATCGAACGCCTCTTCATACGCCTGCTGCGACGTGGCAAACCCTGCGCGGTACACGCCATTGTTCACCGCCGGATAAATCCGTTCATTCAGCGCATCGATCTCGCCCCGCAGCGGCGCCGGGTAGAAGTCCAGATCATTACCCGTCAAATCATCAAAGGCGCCATTGAACATGCGAATGATCTCCGCCGATTCATTGTTGACGATGCGATTCTGTTGTTTATCCCAGAGCACCGGCACCGTGACGCGGCCGGTGTAGTCGGCGGTATCGGCGGTGTAGCGCTGGTGCATGAAATTGAAGTGATCGAGTTTGTCGCCGGTCGATCCGAGGTTCTGATCGAAGGTCCAGCCGTTTTCCAGCATCAGCCAACTGACCACCGAGACGTCGATGAGGCTTTCGAGCCCTTTGAGTTTGCGCAGGATCAGCGTGCGGTGAGCCCATGGACAGGCGAGGGACACGTAGAGGTGATAACGACCGGCCTCGGCCGCAAAGCCACCGACACCTGTCGGGCCAGGCTTGCCGTCGGCGGTCAGCCAGTTACGACGCTGCGCTTGTTCACGCTGGAACGCGCCGTCCTTGCCGCTTTCGTACCACTGGTCATGCCAGCGACCTTCAACTAACAAACCCATGTTCAAGACTCCTCAACCAATAAGCGTTGGAGAGGAGTCTATTCGCATAGGTTCGATAAAAAAGCGCAAAGGTTGGGCGCTTATGATCGGTTAAATCGATCTGTCCCGAGCGTCCCAATACTGCTGGGCGGTTTCGAAGGCGTGTTCGCGGGTTTGGCCGAGGCCGCGCAAGGCCAGGGCCATGGTTGAGATCAGCGCCATTTGCGGGTAACTGTCGACCACGTCGCCACGCCACACGGCTTTCAGATGCTCGGGCTCAAGCGAGGCTGGTTTGACGTGGCGCTGGCTCGACCGCTGCGGCCATTCCTCGTCCCAGCTTTCGCCACCGGTGGTGCCGTACAGGTGACTGTCGGCGTCCGGGTTGATCTCGATTTCGCCGCCGTCGCCTTTGATCACGATCGCGGTGTCGCCGAGCAAGCCGCTGGCATCGCGATGCACAGCCTGGTAACCGGGGTGGAAAATGCTTTGCAGACCACAGCGGGCATTCAACGGGTTGAGAATCCGCGCCAGGGAGTGGATCGGTGAACGCAGACCCAATGTATTGCGCAGGTCGATCATTCGTTGCAGCGGCGGTGCCCAATCCACCAGCGGCATGAAGGCCAGACCACCGTTATCGAGCGCCACACCCACCTGCTGCCAGTCGCGGCACAACGGGATCTTCAACTCATTCAGCAGTTGCTCGCTGTACAGCCGACCCGCCGTGTGCGCGCCGCCGCCATGCATGAAAATGCGCAGACCATTTTGCGCCAGGCATTTGGCTGCCAGCAGATACCACGGAAGATGACGCTTCTTGCCGGCGTAGGTTGGCCAGTCCAGATCCACATTCAACGTCGGTGCCTGTAAACGTTCGCGCAATGCTTCGGTAAAACCTGCCATCTCCTCAGCGCTTTCTTCCTTGTGCCGTAACAGCATCAGGAATGCGCCGAGCTGGGTGTCTTCGACCTTGTGGTCGAGCACCATGCCCATCGCTTCGCGGGCTTCCTCGCGGGTCAGGTCGCGTGCGCCGCGTTTGCCTTTGCCGAGGATGCGCACGAACTGGGCGAACGGGTGTTCGGCGGGTGTTTCGAGGGTCAGCGCTGGGTAGTCGGTCATAAGCAATTCGTCGGTTTGGGCAGGCCCGCCAGTTTCGCGGCGAGTTTGGCAGGGGTGCCTTTGAACAATCGGTTCAGGTGCAGGCTGTTGCCCTTGTCCGGGCCCAGCTTCAGCGCGGTGTACTTGATCAGCGGACGAGTGGCCGGCGACAACTGGAATTCGGCATAGAAACTGCGCAGCAGTTCGAGGATTTCCCAGTGGTCGGGGCTCAACTCGATGTCTTCGGCGGCTGCCAGGGCGCTGGCCACCTCGGAGGACCAGTCGCTCAGTTCTACCAGGAAACCGTCCTTGTCCAACTCGATGGCGCGTGCGCCGACCATCAGGGATTTCATAGCCAACTGTTGACCTTGTCGTAGTGAATCGACAGCTCGACGAAGGCGGGATAGTCGATAGCCTTGGCCGTATCAGGAATCTCCAGCGCGCGAGCCTGGGCGTCTTCGGCCAGTACGAACAGTTTCAGATTGCGAGCGGTCAGCGCATTGAACGGTGCAGTACCTGGTTGCAAGGCATAGACCGCGTCGCCAGTCAGGAGCAGCGCATCGTCATCGCCAATCACGCGCAGGCAACTGGTCAGGCGATCGTCGCCGAACGGGGAATGAGACAACACATGCAAAGTCGACATCAGAGGGTGATCACCTGGTCGTAACGGTCAATAAGTGCGGTGATTTCGTGGGCGGCCAGCACCTGCGCTTCTTCCAGCGACAAGCCGGCCGGGTCCAGGCCGCGTTCAGCGGCGCTGTCGCCACAGACGAACAGCTCGTCGACACCGAACATCGGCAAGGCTTGCAGGTTGGCGCTCAGGTCCTTCTGCTGGAGGGCCTTGGCATCCTGTTTCGCGGCGAGCTGGAACACCCCGTCATCGAGAAACAGCAGGCCGATCGGCAGATCGAAGGCGCCACCGGACAGCACGATGTCCAGCGCTTCCCGCGCACTCGGCCCGGACCAGGGCGCCTGACGGCTGATAATCAGCAAGGATTTAGGCATCTCACGCGCCTCCGAAACAGATCAGGCGGCCGGCGTCCTGCACCGCGTCATGCAACTGGCCGAGTCCGGACAATTCCCACGGTGCGCCCACCGCCACGGCTTCACGCTGATAGCGCCCGGCTTCTTCTTTATTCAACACGCCACGACGCAGAGCGGCCGCGATACACACGACACCATCCAGTTGATGCTCGGTGATGAAGTTGCGCCATTGCTTGGGCAAATCCTGCTCATCCTGCGGCGTGACCACGCTGCCGGAGGCGTTGTAGACGCCGTCCTGATAGAAAAACAGCCGGACAATTTCATGCCCACCGGCCAACGCAGCCTGGGCAAACAGCAGGGCGCGGCGCGAGGAGGGCGCATGGGCGGCGGAAAACAGCGCGATGGCGAACTTCATGACGGACTCGATCAGCAAAACTGCGGCCATGATAAAGCTTTATCGCCGGGGGGGCTAAATCGATGTTGTCTGTGCGGGCCCCATCGCGAGCAAGCTCGCTCCCACAGGGGGGTTGTGTGATGCCGAAGATTGTAGCTTCACCGCAAAACCTGTGGGAGCGAGCTTGCTCGCGATGGGGCCCGCACAGGCCACACAAGATTCAGCGCGGCATATAACCCAACTGCCAGCGCTTCGGGATTTTCAGCGACAGCAGCCCGACCACGCCGGCCAGCAGACCGCTGACAAACAGGGCCCTGAGCCCCAAGTGATGTTCCAGCAAGGCGCCGAGTACCGCGCCGACAAACATCCCGGTCCAAGGAATCAATTGCACGCGCCACCCGTTGCGCCGTTCGCCGAGCATCCAGCGTCCCAGCCCTCGGCCGAAGCGCGACAGGGCGCCGGTGACGTAGGTCAGGCCGACCGGTAGGCCGTTCACTTCTTCCACCGCGGCATTGAGCATGCCCATGGCGATGATCGCCGCCAGTAGCGCTGGCAATTGTTCGTCGTAGGGCCAGGCAGCGGCGCCGCAGAGCAGCGTGGCGATGCACAGCAGCAAGGGCAGCGCCCGACGGCCGCCGAGGCGGCTGACGACAATCCCCAAGGCGTTGCCGACGATGAAGGTGCCGACGAGGATCACCAGGCGCAAGGTCAGGCCCAGGTCCCCGTCGCTGATGGCGACGGCGAGGCGGGTAGTGTTGCCGCTCATGAACGAGACGAAATCGCCGCTGGCCATGAAGCCGATGGCGTCGGTCATGCCCGCGAGCACCGAGAGGCTGGCCACCAGCGACATGCCAATGCGTCCGCGCCATTTGCGGGTATGCAGATGGCCAGGACTGGCGCGGTCAGTTGAGAGGGATGGCAACATCAGCGAAGGTCGTCCTCAGGCAGCGACCGAAAGGGTCACTTACTCAATCCATATAACTCGCAATACTCCAGCCAGTCCATGCCGGCCATCTCGGCCACTTCCTTGTGCACTTCCAGGCGCTGTGCCTGATAGTCCTCGGGCGTCGCGGCGGTCAGTTGCAGCGTCAGCTCCCAGGCAAACAATCCCAGGCGCTCGGCCTCGGCTTCAAAGGCTTCATGCAAGCGTTCGTCGCGGTACTGCGCCGCGGTCTCGCCCTTGGCTTGAGCCAACAGCGGGTTGAGGTTGTCGAGTTCGACGCGCAGTTCAGGGCGCTCATCGAGAAACTTCTTCAGCGCTTGCTCGTGTTGCTGTTCGGTTGCCGCCATGGTCGCTCCTTGAGGCTGGATTACGAAGACTGCTTTTTGCTGGCCTTGGCCGCTGCTGCCAGGCACTCGAGGGCAAACTGCTCGGGGTAGGTCATTTGAATCGGTGTGGTTTCACCCTTGACGGTTCTTTCGCCGTCGAGGATGTAACGAATCCGCTTGTCGGTGACGCCAATTCGCTTGGCAATCCAGGACGGCGTCTGACCGATCTGGCTGATCAGCTTGTCGGCATATTCAGCGGTCGGTTTGTAATATTCGGCGTTGGGTGTCATGGCCTTTCCAAAAAATGAGCCCGGAAAACGGGCGATGCGGTGTTAATGGCGCGATAGGGTGCGCGAATCGTCACTCGGTGTCGCGGTATAAATGAAGTAAAGCAGAACGATACGCCGTGCCGCGGTGATACAGTCCGCTTTTTCTTGATGAGCGAACGCAATGCGAATTCTGATGGTGGCGCTGGCCGTAACGTTGCTGGCCGGTTGCGCGGGCTCGGTGATGAACGACGCCCGGACTGGAACCCCGTACAAAACCCTGACTTCGGATAAGCCGGAAAAAGTCGTCGCCCAGTGTGTGCAGTTTTCCTGGCAGGATGAAGCTGTGTTCGGTGTCGATGCTGGCGCGTATTTGCAGCCTGGCGAGAAGGGCGGCACTACCGTTTACACGCGCTCGGCGGAATCCTTTGTGGACGTGAAGACCGATGCTTCCGGCACCGTGCTGAATTATTACGCGCAGCATGACGACTTTGTCGCCAAGCGCCGACTGGCGGCGTTGGCGACCTGCTTGTAAGCAGGCTGATGAGCTGACACAGTCCCCTGTGGGAGCGAGCTTGCTCGCGATAGCGGCGGGTCAGTCGACATCAATGCTGAATGGAAAACCGCCATCGCGAGCAAGCTCGCTCCCACAATTGTTCGGTGTTGATCACATCAATGGGGCTGCTCCCACAAGTTATGCGTCGTTGATCAGGCGCTTCTGGAAAAAGAAGCGCTTGTGGCCTGGCGGGTAGTCAGCGATCTGGCCTAACTCGCTGTAGCCGAGCTTCCTGTAGAACTTCGGCGCCTGGAAGTCGAAGGTGTCGAGCCAGATTCCGATGCATTCCTTTTCCCGTGCCAGGTCTTCAGCCATCTGCATCAGCTTCGTGCCCATGCCCTGTCCCCGGGCTTGCTCCGGTACCGACAGCAATTCGATGAATAACCACCGGTAAAAAAACCTGCCATAGAGCCCGCCGAGGATTTCGCCGCTGTCGTCGCGTACCAGCAAGGCGATCGGCTGCGAGTTCGCTTCTCCCGCCTGCGCGGCGTTATAGGCGCGCAAGGGAGTGAGGATCGCCTCACGGTCTTCATTCGTGGGGTTTTGCGATAACTCGATTCGCAGGGTCATGGCTATATCCTTATGGCGGTGAAGTGGCAGCCTATCTTGGTTGCAAGCCTTGTTCCATCCCCTGAGAACAAGTGGAACCGTCGTCATCGCGCAGTTGTCTAGCCTAAACAGCGTCATTCCAGAACGCGGCCAATGAGGACCCATCGTGAATATTTTCGAAGCCTTGCGCGAAAGCCACGACCGCCAACGCACCTACGCCGAAGCGTTGATTCAGACCAGCGGCGACACCCCCGAGCGGGTTGAGGCTTACAAGCAGCTCAAGTCCGAACTTCAGGCCCACGAAACCGCTGAAGAGCGGCATTTCTACATCCCGCTGATGGAATTCGATAACGGCGTCGACCTCAGCCGTCATGCGATTGCCGAACATCACGAGATGGACGAAATGATGAAGGAACTGGACGAGACCGAGATGTCCAGCCCGGCCTGGCTGACGGTCGCGAAGAAGCTCGCCGAGAAGGTCAATCACCACCTGGAAGAGGAAGAGCAGAAATTCTTCCAGATGGCCGGCAAGTTGCTCGACGACAAACAGAAAGAGACGCTGGCGGGTCAGTATGAGAAGGAATACAAGGCTCAACTGTCTTAGCGCCAGGCTTTCGTTTTCGCCTAAGATGTGCGCCTTTTGACGAAAAAAGGGAATGCATTGTCATGTCGAACACAGCCGAGCGGGTCAACCTCATCGAGTCCCAGGTGTTGTCCCACGATTGGTACTTGCTGAAGAAAATCACCTTCGATTACCAGCGCAACAACGGCGAATGGCAACGCCAGACCCGCGAGGTCTATGACCGTGGCAACGGCGCGGCGATTCTGCTGTTCAACCGTGACAAGAAAACCGTGGTGTTGACCCGGCAATTCCGATTGCCGGTGTTCGTCAACGGTCACGATGGGTTGCTGATCGAAGTGGCAGCGGGGCTGCTCGAAGGTGCCGCGCCTGAAGAGCGCATCCGCGAAGAAGCGGAGGAAGAAACCGGTTATCGCGTGCACCACGTGCACAAGGTGTTCGAGGCCTACATGAGCCCCGGTTCGGTGACTGAAAAACTGCATTTCTTCATCGCCGAATACGACGCCGCTTCCAAGGTCAGTGATGGCGGCGGACTGGAGGAGGAGACCGAGGAGCTGGAAGTGCTGGAATGGAAATTCGACGACGCACTTGAGGCGTTTTATCGCGGGGAGATCTGCGATGCGAAGACCATCATGCTGTTGCAGTATGCGGCGATGAAAAACATCTTCGTCGCTTAAGCTGTGTCCCCTCGCCACAAATGCGGGGCCTGTCACGTCAGAACAAATCGCCTGTTCTGCCGGCCCCAGACCATTCGCAACCTTCCAGCGTAAGCAGCTGCTCCTTCGCCTCAAGTCCACCGGCAAACCCGGTGAGTTTCCCCGAAGCGCCAATCACCCGATGACACGGCGCAACAATCGAAATCGGGTTCTTGCCATTCGCCGCACCCACCGCCCTCACTGCACTGGGATTGCCGATCTGCCGGGCAATCTCGCTATAGCTGCGGGTCTCGCCAAACGGAATGGTCAGCAACGCCGCCCAGACCATCTTCTGAAATTCCGTCCCGGCAAAATCCAGTTCCAGGTCGAAACGATTGCGCGTGCCCGCAAAGTATTCCCGCAGCTGCTGAGCGGTGCGCATCAGGATCGGATTATCCGGCGCCTCGCGCATCGGCCCAAGCCGCACCCGGTCGGGTTTGTCGTTTTCCCAGAGGATGGCTGCCAGTCGTGAGCCGTTCGCGACCAGCTTCAACTCGCCCACCGGAGATGCGAGGGTGATGAAGGTGTAAATCATGCCGGTGGACTCCGTAAAAGTGCTGAGCAGAGGCCAAGCATACTGCCTCGACGGGGAGGCGCAATACGCAATCCCAGCCATACTTGCCTGTGCTCTTGAAGCCTTCCCTCTGTTTGTGTACAGAGCCTAAAAACAAAAAGAGACCGACTCATGAAGTTCGAACCTTTTGCCAAATCGCTGATTGCGACCTCATTGGCGCTCAGCTGCCTCAGTGCTTACGCGGCCTCCGTGGCGCCGGTCGCGGCCGAAAACGGCATGGTCGTCACCGCCCAGCATCTGGCCAGTCACGTGGGCGTCGATGTGCTCAAGAATGGTGGCAACGCCGTCGATGCCGCGGTAGCGGTCGGTTATGCGCTGGCGGTGGTTTATCCCGCGGCGGGAAACCTGGGTGGCGGCGGTTTCATGACCATTCAGTTGGCGGACGGGCGCAAGACGTTCCTCGACTTCCGTGAAAAAGCGCCGCTGGCCGCCACCGCCGACATGTACCTGGACAAGGAGGGCAACGTCGTCCCTGACCTCAGCACCCGTGGCCATCTGGCCGTCGGCGTGCCGGGCACCGTGTCCGGCATGGAACTGGCCCTGCAGAAATACGGCACCAAACCGCGCAAGGAAGTGATCGCCCCGGCTATCAAGCTCGCCGAAGACGGTTTTGTGCTGGAGCAGGGCGATGTCGAATTGCTGGAATACGCCACTGACGTGTTCAAGAAGGACATCAAGGATTCCGGTGCGATCTTCCTGAGCAACGGCGAGCCGATGCAGGTTGGTCAGAAACTGGTGCAGAAGGATCTGGCGAAAACCCTGCGGGAAATCTCCGAGAAGGGTGCCGACGGTTTCTATAAGGGCTGGGTGGCCGACGCTATCGTCACTTCCAGTCAGGCCAACAAAGGCATCATCGCCCAGGCCGACCTCGACAAGTACAAAACCCGCGAATTGGCGCCGATCGAATGCGATTACCGCGGCTACCACGTGGTTTCAGCGCCACCGCCAAGCTCCGGCGGCGTGGTGATTTGCGAGATCATGAACATTCTCGAAGGCTATCCGATGAAAGACCTGGGCTATCACTCGGCCCAGAGCATGCACTACCAGATCGAAGCGATGCGTCACGCCTACGTGGACCGCAACAGCTACCTGGGCGACCCGGATTTCGTGAAGAACCCGATCGCCCATCTGCTGGATAAAAACTACGCCACCAAAATCCGAGCCGCCATCGACCCGCAAAAGGCCGGTGTGTCCCGCGAGCTCAAACCCGGCGTAGCGCCCCATGAAGGCAGCAACACCACCCATTACTCCATTGTCGACAAGTGGGGCAACGCGGTCTCGGTGACGTACACCCTGAACGACTGGTTCGGCGCCGGCGTCATGGCCAGCAAAACCGGGGTCATTCTCAACGACGAAATGGATGACTTCACCTCGAAAATCGGTGTGCCGAACATGTACGGCCTGGTGCAAGGGGAGGCCAACGCCATCGCGCCCGGCAAGGCACCGCTGTCGTCCATGAGCCCGACCATCGTCACCAAGGACGGCAAAGTGGTGATGGTCGTCGGCACCCCCGGCGGCAGTCGCATCATCACCGCGGCCTTACTGACCATGCTCAACGTGATCGACTACGGGATGAACATCCAGGAAGCGGTCGATGCACCGCGTTTCCACCAGCAGTGGTTGCCGGAAGAGACCAACCTTGAGACCTTCACTACCAGTCCTGATACGGTGAAGATGCTCGAAAGTTGGGGACACAAGTTTGCCGGGCCACAGGACGCCAACCATGTGGCGGCGATTCTGGTGGGCGCACCGTCGCTGGAAGGCAAGCCGGTGGGCAAAAACCGCTTCTATGGGGCGAACGATCCACGTCGTAATACCGGGTTGTCGCTCGGTTATTGAGGGTTGTTTTTCAAAGGGGACGGATCTATTTTTCGTCCCCTGATCCACTGACTTTTCAAGGAAGGGACCATGGCTACCGCACTGCTGATCATCGACGTCCAGCGCGCCTTGTGCACTGGCGAGTACGCATGTTTTGAGATCAAGCGCGTTATCGAGAACATCAACGACCTCAGTGCCAAGGCTCGCGAAGCAGGCATCCCGGTCATCCTCATCCAGCACGAAGAAAAGGGCGACCTGCTCCAACACGGTTCTGAAGGCTGGCAACTGGCCGAAAGCCTGAAGACTTCGCCGCAAGACCTTCGCGTGCGAAAAACCAATCGAGACTCGTTCTACCGGACCCACTTGCAAGCCCAATTGCAGGATTTTGGCACCGACCGCCTGATCATCTGCGGGCTGCAAACCGACTATTGCGTCAACGCCACTGTCCGCCAGGCCCTGAACCTGGGCTATGACGTAGTGCTCGCCGCCGATGCGCATTCCACCGTCGACAACGGCAACCTCGCCGCCGAAGACATCATCACCGAGCACAATGCAGACCTGGCGCATTTGACGGGGCCCGTGGCGCGGATCGATGTTATGCCGACCAGCGAAATCCGGATATGAAACGCGTGAGGCGCTTGCCCGCGTTGAGTCTTACACGGCCCCGAAAATGTCGATCAACTCAGTCAAAAAAGCACTGACCAAATCCCGCTGACGCGCCGAATGCCTGACCGCCGCATGAAAACCGACCTCATAGCGCAACAGCTCAGGATTCAGCGGATGCAACTGCCCCAGTTGTTCATGCTTCGCCGCATAGTGCTGCGGCAGAAACCCCAAATGCTGGCCCGACAGAATGAGCAGGGCGGCGCCGTCCATGCTGTCCGTGAGCACCGTCAGGCGTTCTATCGAGGTGGGTGCCGGCATTTCCGGCAAAGGATGGCTGGGCCATACCCAATCGTAATCGCTGACGTCATCCCGGGTCAGCTCGCCCACTTGCTCGAACAGCGGATGAGTGGGGGCGCAGTAGGCGATCTGGGTTTCCTGGAATAACGCAAAGTAATCAATATTGGGCAAACGGTGCCAGAAATAGCCGATCGCCAGATCGATATGGCCGTTGATGATTTTCTCTTCCAGCAGCGATGACGACAGCTCTGTGAAATGGAAATACAGCCCTTCATGTCGGGACCGTAACCGCGCAATGGCCAAGGCGATTTTCTTGTTGGCCACCGGATCGATTTGACCGAGCAGGCCGATGTTGATGTTGCCCGACACCTTGCGATTGATGTGCTGGACTTCAACCCGGAACCCCTCGGCAGCCGCCAGTAACCGACGGGCCGCCTCGACAAACTGGCTGCCCTTGGGCGTCACCGAAAATCCACCGCGCCCGCGTTCGCAAAGACGAAACCCCACCCGCGCTTCCAGCGTCGCCAATTGCGCACTGATGGTGGGTTGAGTGGTATTGAGCGCCGTTTGCGCGGCCGAGATCCCGCCCGCCTCAACGACGGTCAGAAATACCCTGATCAAACGCAGATCCAGCTCCGATACAGTTCCCAGCATGCGTGCTCCCGATACTCACTTACATAGGCGTGGATCTATGTGAACAGTGTGCCTGCGATATTTTACAGCCCTGACCAACGCCCTACATTGCAATGAAACCGGCGCTTTGCCCATAAAAACAACAATTACCAGCATAGGAACACGCATATGTCAGGGTCCCCTCAATCTGCGCACGCCATCGAGGCGAGCAGCGGGTTGGCCATCGAAGGCCACTCGATCGATTACATTCCGCAAAACGAACGTCACGCCAAGCTCAGCAGCCAGGGCCCTTTCTGGTTTCTAGGCAACTTCCACTTCTTCACCATCTCCATCGGTTTTGTCGGCCCAAGCCTAGGCTTGTCGGCGCTGTGGACGATGTTGGCCGGTGCGCTGGGCATTATGTTCGGCACCATTTTCATGGCGTTTCATGGCTCGCAGGGTCCGGAAATGGGTCTGCCGCAAATGATCCAGTCGCGTGCGCAGTTTGGTTATCGCGGGGTGATCCTGGCCTTGATGGCGACGATGTTTGTGTTCGTCGGTTTCAACGTGGTGAACATCTCGCTGATCATGAACGGCCTCGAACACGTGTTTGGCATCGACCCGACCATCGTCGCCATTGCGGTGGTGCTGATCGGCGCGCTGCTGTCGATTTACGGCCACGACCTGATGCACAAAGCCTTCAAGTGGGCGTTGCTGGCCACGTTGCCGCTGTATGCGCTGGTCACCATCGCCTTGATGTTC
Organism: Pseudomonas sp. LBUM1666; assembly: GCF_059695775.1. Lineage (NCBI taxonomy): Bacteria > Pseudomonadati > Pseudomonadota > Gammaproteobacteria > Pseudomonadales > Pseudomonadaceae > Pseudomonas > Pseudomonas sp. LBUM1666. The sequence continues at coordinate 2,306,648 of NZ_CP166789.1, forward strand.
GGTGCGGGGCAGGAGGGTGTCACCCCGGCGACCGACCTGGGTTTCAGCTGGATTGCCTTTGCCACACTGTTTGCCATTGGCGCGAGCTACAACATTTCCTATGCGCCTTATGTCTCTGACTATTCCCGTTATCTGCCGAAAAACACCAGTCGACCAAAACTGATCGCCGCTGTATTCATCGGCGCGTCGTTGTCGGGCGGCTGGATGATCGGCCTCGGGGCCTGGCTTGCGCAGCAGTTGAAAGCGGCGGATGCGCTGGTGGCGCTGAATCAGGTGGGCTCTTCGATGATTCCAGGCCTGGGTAATGTGTTGGTGATCGTTTCGGTGGCGGGCTTTCTGCCGATCATCGCGCTCAACACCTACAGCGCCATGCTGACGTTGCTGACGGGTGTGGATTCGATCAAAAAAATCACACCGACACCTCGTGCCCGAGTGATGTCGATCTCCGCGATCAGCGTCATTCTGTTGACCTGTGTGCTGTCGATCAAAGGCGATGGCATCGCCCTGTTGAATACCTTCCTCGTGCTGCTCCTGTACTTCCTCGTACCGTGGACCGCGGTCAATCTGGTGGACTACTTCTTCGTGCGCAAAGGCCGCTACGCGATCCCGCATTTCTTCACGCCAAAGGGCATTTACGGCGCCTGGCAATTTCGCGGCATCGTCTCTTATCTGATTGGCTTCGCCGCCATGGTGCCGTTCTTCTACATCTTTGATGCTGCGGCCGGCAAAGAGGTGTTCGTCGGGCCGCTGGCGCGGATGCTGGAAGGCGTGGATATCGCCTGGCTGGTTGGCCTGGTGGTCTCGGGCCTGACGTATTACCTCCTCAGCCGTTCGATAGACCTTGAGTACGAACGCCGGATTATCGATTCGATTACTGAGAGCGACATTGTTTCCATGGCTCATCAGTCTGTGGAGGAGGGGCGTTGAACAGCACTAAAAGTACCGTGGTCGCCTGCTGCCAACTGGCGCCGAAAATAGGCGACCTCGCTTACAACCGGAAGCTGACCGAACGGGCGATTCGTTCGGCGGCTCACCAGGGCGCCCAGGTGGTGGTGCTACCTGAGCTGGTCCAGAGCGGCTACTTGTTTGCCGACCGCAGCGAAGCCCTGTCCCTGGCGGAAACCGCCGAAGGGCCGACCTTGCTTCTGTGGGCGGCACTGGCCCGGGAATTGAACATCGTCGTGGTGGGTGGATTCTGCGAGCGGTTAGCCGGCGATGAACTGGCCAACAGTGCGGCGATGATCGATGCCCAAGGCCTGCGCGCCGTGTACCGCAAGGCGCACCTCTGGGATGGCGAGAACGAAATCTTCAGCGCCGGAAACGACGCGCCGCCGGTTGTAGAAACCGTTCATGGACGGATCGGCATGCTGATTTGCTACGACCTGGAGTTCCCCGAGTGGGTGCGACTCCCGGCGCTGGCCGGTGCGGACCTGCTCTGCGCACCGGTCAATTGGCCCGACGGGCCACGGCCGCAAACCGAGCGTCCGGCCGAAGTTGTGCGAGTCCAGGCCAACGCCTCGGTCAACAGAATGTTCATCGCCGCGTGTGATCGACATGGTCATGAACGTGGGGTCAGTTGGGTGCAAGGCTCGGTGATCGTCGATGCCGATGGCTACCCTGTGGCAGGTCCGGCGGAGCAGGGTGGCGAGCAGATTTTGTTGGCGACGCTGAACCTTGCCGAGGCGCGGAACAAGCGAATCAGTGCGCGTAATGATTTGCATCGGGATCGGCGGTCGCAGTTGTATGGGTTGAGTAGTTTGGTTGAGTAATGGGGGCGGACGTTTTGTGACGGAGGGGTAGAGCAGGCGTCCGCTTTCGACAGCCGATAGCAGTCTGTCGTCAGTAGCTTCTTTGACCATCAGCCTTTCCTGTAAGCCGCGAGGGAGCGAAAGAAATTAACGTTCGCAGGACCTCGCGGCTGACCTAGGATGTTTTCAGAAACGGCGTTGAACAAGCCTTTGTAATAGCGAGGTCCGGGGTCACAACACCACGGCACTCATCACTCAGCGGCGAGCGCGGCGTCACTCCTGACCGGTTGGGTGTCAGCGGCCGTCCGGCGACCCACCTTGAACCATGCAGCGTACAACGCCGGGACGAAGAAAATCGTCAGCAGCGTCGCCACGGTAAGGCCGCCCATGATCGCAATTGCCATCGGACCCCAGAACACACTGCGCGTTAGCGGGATCATTGCAAGCACGGTGGCCAGCGCCGTCAGCATCACCGGACGGGCTCGGTGAATGGCGGCATCCAGCACTGCGTTCCACGGGTCTCGCCCTTCGGCGATCTCGATTTGTACTTGATCGATCAGGATCACCGCGTTCCGCATGATCATGCCACCCAGTGCGATGATGCCCAGGATCGCAACGAAGCCCAGCGGCGACTGGAACACCAGCAGCGCCGGCACCACGCCGATCAGGCCCAGCGGTGCGGTCAGCATCACCATCCACATGCGGGAGAAGTTCTGCAGTTGCAGCATGAGTAACAGCAGGATGGTGATTAACATCAACGGAGCCACCGCGAGTAACGCCTTGTTGGCCTTGTCACTTTCCTCAACTGCTCCTCCCACATCGATGCGGTAACCGGTCGGCAGCTTGACTTCGATGTCCTTAAGCAACGGCTGGATTTCCTGCGTCACCGATACACCCTGCTCTCCATCCTTCACGTCGGCACGCACGGTGATCGCCATGTCTCGGTTGCGGCGCCACAGTACCGGCTCTTCCAGTTCTGAGCGCACCTGTGCGACCTGCGACAGCGGCACCACAGTTCCCTGGCGTGTGTAAAGGTTGATGTTTTTCAGTGTGTCGAGATTCAAGCGTTCCTCTGGCACGGCACGGGCCACGATGTCGATCAGGTCCTCGCGCTCCCGCAGTTGCGACAGGGTTGCGCCGTTCATCACGGTCTGGGTCGCCAGCGACACGTCGGCCGGCGTGAGGCCAAGCGCGCTCGCCTTGTCCTGATCAAGTTCCACTTTCAGCGTACGCACAGGGTCGTTCCAGTCGAGCTGGAGGTCGCGCACCTTCGGGTTGGACGCAACTACCTTCTCCACGTCGCGGGCGATCTTACGCACCACCTGGGTATCGGGGCCTACGACGCGGAACTGCACCGGGTAGCCGACAGGTGGTCCCAACTCGAGCCGGGTCACGCGCACCCACGCCTGTGGGAATTGTTGGTCAGCCGAGGCCACCAGCCGCGCACGTACCCGCTCGCGTGCATCCAGGTCCTTAGTCATCACAACGAACTGGGCAAATCCAGGATTGGGTAGCTCGGGGTTGAGCGAGAGATAGAAGCGCGGCGCGCCGGCGCCGGTGTAGGCGGTATAGAAACGCACGTCTTCGTCCTTCGCCAGGATCTCCTCCATGTGCTTGACCTGCTCGGTCGTCGCGGCGAACGAGGAGCCTTCCTTGACGCGCAGGTCAATGACCAGTTCAGGACGCGAACTGTTGGGGAAGAATTGCTGCGGCACCAGCTTGATGCAAGCCAGGGCAAGCACCAGTGCGCCAACCGTCGCACCGATGACCACCCAGCGGTGCTCGATGGCGGCGTCGATCAGGCGGCGTAGGTTGCGGTAGAACTTTGTGTCGTGCTGATCACCGTGCTGGTGCTTGCCCAAGTCGTTGGGCAGCATCTTGACCGCCAGGTACGGCGTGAAGATGCCGGAACAGATCCATGAGAACAGCACTGCGGCGCCGACGATCCAGAAAATGCCACCTGCGTACTCGCCGGTGGTGGACTTCGAGAGGCCGATCGGCAGGAAGCCCACGACCGTGATGAGTGCACCGGTCAGGCGCGGCATGGCGGTGGACTGATAGGAGAAGGCGGCCGCTTTCACGCGGTCCATGCCGGTTTCCATCTTCGCCACCATCATCTCGATGGCGATGATGGCGTCATCCACCAGCAGTCCCAACGCGATAATCAGTGAGCCGAGCGAGATGCGCTCGAGGTTCCAGCCCATCGCCAGCATCACCAGCGCCACGCCGCCCAGCACCAGCGGCACCGTGGCCGCGACCACGAGGCCGGCGCGCCAGCCCAGGCTGGCCAGACTCACCGCGATTACGATGATCAGCGCCTCGGCCAGCGCGCGCCCGAAGTCCAGGATTGCATCTTTCACCGTGGTTGGCTGGTCAGCCACCAGCTCCAGCTCCACGCCGTGCGGAAGTTCTGACTGGATCTTGGCGACTGCCGTGTCCATCGCCTTGCCAAGGTCCACGATGTTGCCGTCGCTGGTCATTGTGATGCCGAGCATCAGCACCGGCTGGCCGTTGTGGCGTACCGTGTAGGTCGGCGGATCCTCGAAACCACGTGTAACGGTCGCAATGTCGCCAAGCTTGATCAGCCGGCCGCCCGCGGAGATGGGTACATTGCGGATAGCCTCTTCGCTGGCGAACTGGCCACTCACGCGCACCATGACGCGGTCGCCGCGGGTGTCAATCTGGCCTGCGGGCAACATCGCGTTCTGGCTCTTGAGGCTTTCGGCAATGGCCAGTGGTGTGATGCCCAGCGCGGCCAGGCGCTCGTGCGAGAACTCGACGTAGACACGCTCGGCCTGCTTGCCGATGAGATCGATCTTCTTGACCATCGGCACCTTCAACATCTGGCGCTTGATGTCCTCGGCCGCGTGCGACAGGTCGGCGTGACCGACGCCGTCGCCCTTGATGGCGTACATCAGGCCGTACACGTCGCCGTACTCGTCGTTCAGGATCGGGCCGATCACGCCGTCAGGCATCTCGAGGCTCAGGTCGTTGAGTTTCTTGCGCGCCTGATACCAGGCTTCGCGCTGGTCAGCCTTGGAAGTGCCGCCGCGCACGGTGAGCGTCATGCCTGCATAGCCTTGCCGCGCGTAGGTGACCACCTTCTCGAAGTTGTCGATCTGCTCGAATTTTTTCTCCATGCGGTTGAGGACCTGGTCCTGCAACTGCTGGGCAGTGGCGCCCGGCCAGATGACCATGGCGGTCATGGACGGAACAGAAAAGTTCGGATCCTCGAGTTGGCCGAGCTTGGTGAAGCTGAAGGCGCCGGCTGCCGCGACAATGAGGAGCATGAACAGGACGATGGCGCGATGGCGCAGCGCCCAGTCGGTGAGGTTGAAGTTGTTCATCGGGCGGCCTGCTGCGTGGTATTCGCGTCAACGATCGCAACACCGGGGAGCGCGACCTTCAGTCCGGACGTCATCTTTTGGACGCCGGCGGTGATGACCAATACGCCTGCTTGCGGCCCGGAGACGAGTACCTCGTCATTGCGGTAACCCCAAACTGCCACACGCTCCAGATCGACGATGCCTACCGGATCCTTGCCCGTGGGCGTGACCACCCATAGCGCCGGCTGACCGCCGATCTGCGTCAATGCCGTGGCTGGCACTGCCGCCACAGAGACACTTGTCATGACTCGCTCGGCCGTCACGGTGGCGGTGGCACCCAGCGGCAGCGCCTGCAACGGCTTGAGCCGCGCGCGATAGGTGCGCGTCTGTGCTGCAGCCTGTGGCGACAGCTCACGCAACGTGACATCGAAGATCTCGTTCGGCGCACTGGCCAGCGAGGCCTTGAAACGCGCGTCCTTGAAGACGGCCAGTTGATCCTCGGGCACGTCGATGACGATCTCGGATTCGCCCGGATTCGCGATCAAGACAACCGGTTGCCCCTCCGGTACGACCTGTCCGGTCTCAAAGCGGACAGCCGTGACGACGCCGCTGCGCGAGGCGCGCAGCACGGTGTACTTGAGCCGGTTGCGCGCGAGTTCGAGCTTTCGCGCCTCGGCCTCGGCGGTCGCATGCGCGGTTTGGGCATTGGTCTGCGCGCGCTCGGCGTCGGCCGCACTGACCGAGCCGTCAGCCTTCAGCGCGGTCAGGCGCTGGCGGTCCGAGTCGGCTTGGCGCGTCTGCTCGACGGCAACCGACCACTGTTGTCGCGATGCTTCCTCAGCGAGGCGGTAGTCACTGTCATCCAGCACAGCCAAGATGTCGCCTTCACGCACAAACTGGCCTACATCGACCTTGCGCTGGGCTACCTTGCCGCCCACGCGGAAGGCCTGGTCGACTTCATGTCGCGACTGTACGGTGCCCACATAGCGACTGATGTCGCGGGCATTGTCGTAGCTGATTGCAGCGGTGCGCACCGGTCGTGGCGCCTGCACGGTGGGCTGGTCGGGGCTACACGCGGACAGCATGACGGCGACGGCCAAGGCGCCGGCCGCAGTAAGGGAATTCTTCAAGACGGTTCCTCTTTGGAAAACGACAGATACTTAGGAAAGTGGTGGCCGGTCGGCTTTGGCGGATGCGGTTGAGTTGGCGGGTTGTTCGAACACCTGCCAGCCCCCGCCCAGTGCCTTGTAGAGCTGCACGCTGTCGAGCAGCAGGCGGGTGTTGCTTTCGTTGGAATTCAGGCGTGCCGCCAGGCGCGCCCGTTGCGAATCCAGCAGTGGCAACAGGTCGATTTGCCCGCGGTTATAGAGCGACTGGGCGCGGTTCTGCGCAGCCTCCGCGGACGCGGCGGCCAATTGCAGCGACCCGGAGCGGCGGCGTTCCTGCGCAAGCGTGACAAGGGCGTTTTCCACATCCTCGAGCGCCCGTACGATGCCGTCCTCGGCGCGTAGCAGCGCCTCTTGTTGAGCGCTTTCGGCAGCATCATTGATTGCTTGCGTGCGCCCGGCGTTAAAGAGCGGCATCGCCAGCAGGCCCGCCACGTTGGTGAAGCGCGCAACGCCGAGATCGGCGCCGTTCAGGCTCAAGCCCTGGCGGCCGAAGGAGGCATCGAGGAACAGCCGCGGAAACCACTCGGCCGCGGCCTGCTTGCGGCGCGCATTGGCTGCATCGAGCTGCGCCATCAGCGCCAGCACGTCAGGTCGGCGTTGCAGCAGCTCGGCGGGCTGGCCCGGCTTGGCCTCGGGCACCACTGTCACATCGCTAACCGAAGTCTGGATGTTCGCGGTATTGAAGGACTGGTCGGCAATCAGCACCGCGATACGATGGCGCGACACAGCCACCTGCGTTTCCAGCGGCGGAATCTGCGCCCGCGCCGACAAGGCGTCGGTCTGCGCACGTTCGACGTCGAAGGCGGATGCCAGCCCCACCTGCTGGCGAGCGGAAACCAGACGCAGTGTCTCGTCCTGCATCGCTGAGATGGCGCGCAGCGTCGCGACCTGGCGTTGCGCGCCGACCAATGTGAAGTAGTTGCTGACGACGTCGCTCATCACCAGCAGGCGTACGCCGCGCATGCTGTGCTCCGCGGCCAGCGCATCGGCGTCGGCCGCCGCTGCGCCGGCGCGCAGGCGGCCGCTCAGGTCGAGCTCCCACGAGACGTCCAGGCCCGCACTGGTGGTCTTGGTATCCGGATAACCCTGTTTCGTGGCCGAGCTGTAGCCGCTGCTGCGATCACTGCCGGAGGCGGATGCGCCGACACTCGGGAACAGCCATGAACGGCTGACCGTTTCGCCTGCACGCGCGGCGCGCAGGCGCTCGGCGGCAATCTTGACGTCGCGATTCTCGCGCGCTGCCCGGCGCACCAGATCCGTCAGCACGGGGTCGTGGTAGACCTCCCACCATGCCGCCTCGGGTTCCATTTCGGAGGCCGTGCTCGTGGAGAAGTTGCTCGGCAGTTCTACCGACGGCGTGAGCACCTCCGTGGAGCAACCGTTCAAGACCAGGGCAACAGACGCGGCGAGCGCTGCCCCCATGACGACGCTGACCACGCGTTCGGCATATTGCAGGGGCGTCTGCCCGTTGCGGGTCAACAGATGGGAAGTTGGAAGTCGCGACATCGGATTGGACTCGTGAAGATTCGAGGTGGCATCAGCGTAGGGCTCGGTGTGCGCGAAGTCGTCAGCGAAGGGTCGCCGTTCGGTCGCCATATCGGGCTCTCATTCAGGTTGGAGACGTCACTCGCCGTCGGCATCCGCCGCGTGCTCACCGGCCGCGGACGCGAGGTCTGAGGCAATCGACTCCAGCAGTTCTTCGGCGGAGGAAAACTCGCGTTGTCGTCCGGTGACCAGGTTTTCGAGGCGGCCCACCAGGGCCCCCGGCGCGGCGTCGCTACGCAGCTTCACTACGTAAGAGCGGCGGCTCGGGTATTTGGATTCAGGGTTCAGGATCATCGCGGACCAGGGGGCAAGAAAGTTCGACGACAGCGTAAGCGTCCCCCTGGGGCGAGTCGTAAGCGAAAGGTCAGACTTCGGTCGGGACAGTAATCCTTACCGCAGAGAAATCGCGCCGCTTCACGCCGGCTTGGCAGCGTGAATCAGCAAGCGCGCACGTTTCGCCAGCTCGGTTCCGTCAGTTTCCGGCGACTGGTCAACCAGCGTGGCCAATGCCTGTTGGTCCTCGGCCGTAGCGTCAGGGTGCTCGCACAGTTCGACCAGCGCTTGCAGCTCCAGCCACGGTGCTTCCTGGGCGCGAGCCTCTTCAACCGCGCGCCGCACCGCAGCGATGCCGGCGTCGGGCTGACCCTGTGCTCGCGAGATCGCTGCCTCCAGCAGCAATAGCTGCGGCAGGTAGACGCGCTCGCCCAGTTCCTCGCCCACCCGAAATGCTTCCTGCAGCTCGACTTGCGCTGCGTTGCAATCACCTGCGAGCAGCAGCGCTTCGGTGGCGTAGCCGAGCACCTCGCTGGCACCGGAGCGCATTCCAAGCCCGGTGTGTTCTTCATAGGCCTCGCGGATGCGACGGTAGCCGTCGCGCGGTGCACCGTTGCGCGCGTCGGCCCAGCCACGCCACCAGCGACAAGCCGTTCGCCCCAGTGCGAGCGAATACTCATCGACCAACTTCTGCATGTCGTCAGCCAGCGCGGCTACACGCACGTGGTTTCCCATCCGCACCTCGATCAACACCTCCTGCCAGGCGGCGACCAGCCAGGTCATGGGTTGGCGCAACGCCTGCGCGCGTACCCGCGCCTGCTGCCTGTGGACTCGGGCTTGCTCAACCAGACCAGAACGCACGAGTTCTATAGCCAGCATGCCGTGCAGCATGACCTGAGGATCAGCCGCAAAAACCTCGTTCGTCCCGATGTCCAGCGGTTCGGCGATCGCGAGGGCGCGTTCCAGCCAGCGGCGAGTCGTTTTCGTGCGTCCCTGGAGGTGATGCACCTCGCCCTGGACGATGCACGCCGCCAGCATGAGCTCTTGATCATTTGCCTCGCAGGAGAGGGCTTCGGCACGCTCAGCCACTTCGAGCGCCAACGCATAGTCGCCGCGCAGACCAAGCAGATAGCCGAACCCGTGCAGCAGACGACCGCGCATGGGGTGTTCGGGGACATCCGCCAACAGCCTGTATGCACGTTCGAAGGCGCTTTTTGCTTCGCTGCCGACACCGAACATGTGGAAAGCCGAAACTCCTTGCAGCGTGGCCAGGGTGATTTCGAGCGCATTGCGCTCCGTCCCTTCGGGAGCCTGCATCAACAGGACCAAGGCACGCTCAGTGAGGCCGATGCACAAGTCCGGGCTGAAGTGCAGTAGTGCGGCTTCCGCGGCCTCGGCGTAATAACGCAGCGCAATCATCGGCTGCCGAGCCCGGTCGAAGTGCATTGCCAGCTCCGAGGCAGCAACCGGCACGCCGGTCGTGCGCTCGCGTTCGAGGGCAGCGCCGACCTGGCGATGGAGTTGGGTGCGCAATGAGCGCGGCGTGCGGTCGTACAGCACTTGGCGGAAGAGAGCATGTCGGAAGGAGTGGGGTGGCTCTAGCGTCTCCTCAACTTCTGTGGCCCGCGATCGTATGAGCCATACCTGCTCGCGTATCAGGTCTTCACAGGCGTGGGCCACCGAAGCGAGGTCTCGCTCGAGGGCCAGTGAAACCGTCTCGATTCGGAATTCAACTCCGCATACCGCTGCGGCCGAGAGGAGGGTACGTTGTTCCGGACCCAGCCTGGCGATGTAGTGATCAATGATGGCTGCGAGGTTTTCGGGAACCGCCAGATCCGCAAGCCTTGCTTCGATGGTGACTTTGTCGTCCTTTGGGTCCATCACTTCACTGGTGATTGACGACACGAACAACGGCACACCGTCAGTGCGCTCGTGCAGGGCGCGCACGAAGGTTTCATCGCGTGCCAGCGAGGTCGAACGCAACGCAATATAGGCAGCGACCTCGGTTTCCGAGAACGGGTCGAGCACCACTTCCTCGCACAGACGTTGCAGGCGCAGTTCGTGGCGCAAGGAGCTCAGGGGATGATCGAGCGCAACCACCTCGGCGAGGCGGAAGCTCGACAGCCACATCAGCCGCGTACGGCCACGTCGCCGTGCCACATAGTTGATGAGCTGGACCGTCGCCCGATCGCTCCAGTGCAGGTCTTCGGTCACCAGCATCAGCGGGCGCTGCTCCGTGTAGCGGTCCAGCAATTCGCCCATTTCCCGGAGCATGCGGTCCGGGCCGACACCGGCAAGCTCGCGCCTCAATGCGTCTTTCTCCTGCGTGGTACTCAGCCACGGGAGTTGAAGCAGCCAGGTCGGTGCCACGGCGCGCATCAGCGCCGGCAGGGTGGGGTCGGTGCGGCACAGATCGGCTAACGCCTCCAGCACCGGCAGATATGGCTCGCCGGCGCCGTAGTGCTCCACGCAATGGCCGCGTGCGCAGGCGATATCGCCAAGGTTTGCGAGGAAATGTTCGATCACCGTCGTCTTGCCAATTCCCGGCTCGCCGGCGAGCCAGACCACGGCGCGCTGGCCGCCATTGGCCCGCTCCCAGGCCCTTTGCAGCCTCGCGACCTCGTCCGTGCGACCGATGAATGACGGTGACGAAGGTGTGCCGGTCGCTGTAACCGTCGCGGATGCAGGCGGCATCGAAAGTGTGGAGGAGGGTGGGGCGATGAAGCGATAGCCGCGCCGCGACACCGTCTCGATGAAACGAGGATGCCTGGGGTCGTCGCCCAGCACCTTGCGCAGATCGCTGATGGCCGTTTTCAGTACTGAATCGCTGACGAACCGATGCCCCCACACGGCATCAAGCAAGGCATCCTTGGTTACCAGCGACCCTGGCTGGCGTGCCAGCACGCATAACAACGTGAAAGGCGTTGGTGCCACTGCAACGGGTTCCCCATTACGCAACAAGCAGGCGTTGGACTCGTCGAGCTCGAATTCGAAGAAGCAGAGCAAGACTGGATCTGGGTGGGGCTGCGGACGTGCCACGGTTGATTCCTAAAGACTAAAACAGGGTTGTGCGCCGCGAAGCTTCACAGGGGGTTCGATGCTGAAAACCGGTGTGCCCGACTTCCCTGTCGACCAGCCATTTGAATCAACGGCTCTCCAGCCTCGGCAGTCTTGAGCCATTGCTCCAATGACAACGCTGATCGGCGCTGAAGCCAAGCGTCGCCGGTCGGAAACTGGCACACGCGCAAACTCGGTTCACGCCGCGCACTTCGGCTCGGCCCTTGGCTCATCGCGGGTTGAGCATGATCCCAAAAAACTAATGACAAAAACATCAATATTGAAATATCTCTCAATATTGAATACCTTGACCTTGCCTGACGATGAGACCTCGCGTCTCACGACTTCAATCACAACAAGGGCCCGAGATGAACAACAACAAGAAAGTTTGCGAATTGCCTCCCGCCGCCGTCGACGTGCTGGTTATCGGTTATGGTCCGGTAGGTGCGACCATCGCTGCGCTGCTCGGCCGCTATGGGGTCACGACCCTGGTACTGGACAAGGTCCATGACGTCGTACTGATGCCGCGTGCCATTGCTCTGGACAACGAGGCGCTGCGCATCCTGCAACTTGCCGGTTTGTCGGAAGACGCTTTCGAGAAGATCGTTATCCCCGAAGTGAAGATGCACTCCCCGGTACTCGGGCAATTCGGCCGAGCCAATACTGAGGGGTGCATCGACGGCCATCCGAAACTTGTGACGTTCTATCAACCCGACCTCGAACACGCGATGCGCAGCCAGGTCTCCCGGCTGAAGTCAGTGACCAGTCTTGGTGGCTTCGAGCTTGAGAGTCTGGTTGAGGAGTCGGATTGCGTCGTCGCCTCCGTACGGGATCAGAATGGGCAATCGCATTCCGTTCGCGCCCAGTACCTGGTCGGTGCGGATGGCGCAAGCTCCAGGGTCAGGGCACTGATTGGCCAGGAGTTCGAAGGGCAGACCTATGCGGAGGATTGGCTGATTGTCGATGTCATGAACCGGCATAAGTCAGCGATTGATCACATTGAGTTTCTCTGTAATCCGCAGCGCCCAACGCCGCACATGCCCGCACCCGGCGGCAGGGAGCGTTGGGAGTTCATGCTGCAACCCGGTGAATCCCGGGAAGAGCTGGAAAGCCCGGAAAGCATAGCGCGGCTGATCGCACCATGGATCAACCCGCAGGAGTTGCAAATCGAGCGCAAGGCGGTGTATCGATTCCACGCGCGCTGCTGCAACAGATTCAGCAAGGGACGCATCTTCCTCGCCGGCGACGCAGCGCACATCACCCCTCCTTTTGTCGGGCAAGGCCTCGTAGCGGGACTTCGAGATGGCGCCAACCTTGCCTGGAAACTGGCCTGGGTCCTTCGCGGCCATGCCGCGCCTGCAATACTCGATACCTATGACGTAGAGCGCCGCCCCCATGCCCAGGCGATGATCAATCTGGCGAAACTCATGGGCCGCATGGTGATGCCCAAGAACAAGATCGCAGCTTTCTTTATCCACGGCCTGATGCGCATGCTGGCGTTGACTCCCGCTACCAGGAAATACTTCGAACAGTTGGACATCAAGCCGAAGAACACCTTCAAACACGGTCTGTTCGTGCAGCATCGCCGGGGCGACAAACTGGTACGTGGCAGCCTGTTTCCCCAAACCTGGATTCGCACCATGCAAAAGCAGATCAAACTGAGCGACGATGCTCTTGGAGACAACCTGACCCTGGTTGGATTCGGTGTTGACCCGTTGTCCCTGCTCACCACTGAGCAGATCGTTTCCTGGGAAAAAATGGGAGGCCACTTCTTAGAGGTCAGAACACGCGGCCAACGCTCCGGCGGCAGCTGTGACTTCATCGAAGACATGAATCATGACATCCTGCCGCTAGCCCCCAAAGGAACGCTCGTCGCGGTTCGTCCCGACCGGATCATCATGCACCACGCCCCTGGCTCAGAGGCCGACAGCCTTCTTCAAGACTGCAGGAACCTGCTGGCTAGCGAAGGCGCCACTCCGGACAGCGTTTCCATTACCATCAACGAGCCCATTAGATTGCGAGCTTGATCATGCATTCCCCCACACTTCCTTTAGAAGCTGATGCGCCAGAACCTCTCACGAGAGGTCACAAGAAGCGTGAGCGCACCCGTCGCGGCCTGGTGGACGCGGCATTGCGTCTTGTCGCACGTAAGGAGGTGGGGGAGATCGCGCTGCTCGAGGTCGCCGCGGAAGCAGCGGTATCCAACGGCACCATCTACAACTATTTTCGAACGCGCGACGAAGTACTCGAGGCGGTGGGCATCGCCATGGCCGCCGAGTTTTCTGACGCCATTTCCGTCTTGAACTCTGACGTGCAGTGCGGTGCGCAGCGGCTTTCGATTGGCGTTCGCATGTTTGTATGTCGGGCCGCCGACGACCATCAATGGGCGAATGCGCTGCTGCGCATCATCCATTTCGACCAGGCAATGCGCACGCGTTTGGCGGACCATGTACTGGGCGATCTGCGTGAGGGGCTGCGTGCGGGTACTTTTGTTTACGTGGACGAAGGGGTCGCCCTGGACATCGTCTTATCATGCACAACCGGAGCAATGCGCTCAGTTGTCGAGGGGCGCGCAGTGGCAGAGCACGATCTGCGGGTCGCCGAAATGGTTCTCCAGGCTCTGGGCGTAACACCTGCCAGAGCCAGGAGAATCGCCGGCAAGCCGCTACCCACCTGATTTGATGTCATCCTTGATCCGCCAGGCTTGATCAATCCATTGCCGATAGCTCTTCGCCTGGCGACGAGACTTCAGCTGATTGCCGATCAATGCCATGAGAGGCGACGTCCCGGGTTTTGTCCGTTTCCCTTGACTCAGCAAGCCGAGCTGCTTCTTGATCACCGACGCCACTGCAAGCGATGCCAGCGCCTTGTTCTTCCAGCGGACGACGATGGGCTCCACTTCGGTGTCCTGACCTGCCATCCACTGTTTCGGCAGGGCTGGCTCGATTGCCAGTGCAGTGGCAAGTCCGACCATCGACACCGAGCCGCTCACCACGCGCTCTGCCACCTCCTTTCTACGCACGCCACCGGTGACCATCAGCGGCATGCGCGCTATTTCTCCTATTTTCTCTGCGAACTCGAGAAAGTAGGCTTCTCGAGCCAGGCTGCTGCCATCGCGTGTCTGCCCCTGCATGGCCGGGCTTTCGTAGCTGCCACCCGACAACTCGACCAGATCGACCGCCTTGCTGTTAAGCATTTCCACTACCCGGGCCGCATCCGCGGCATCGAACCCGCCGCGCTGAAAGTCCGCGGAGTTGAGCTTCACAGCGACGCAAAAGATCGGTGCCACTCGCTGACGTATTGCGTCGATGGTTTTCAGGAGAATTTGCGCACGATTTTCCAGGCTACCGCCCCAGCGGTCGTCACGCCGATTGGTCAGGGGCGAAAGGAATTGGCTGAACAGGTAGCCATGCGCGGCATGAATCTCCACGCCGGTGAATCCGGCGCTCTCGGCCAGCACCGCCGCTTGGGTATAGCGCCCGATCAGCTCTTCGATCTCCTGCTCCTCCAAAGCCCTGGGCGGCACAAACGCTTTTGAAAGTCCGGGGATATCGACCGCCACTGCGGAGGGGCCCCTTGCCGATTGCCCCATTGAAGCCAACAGCTGCCGTCCGGGATGATTGATTTGCATCCAGGCCTGGGCTCCACGACTGCGGCAAGCATCGGCCCATAGCTTGAATTTGCCCAGGTTCCGATCATCCTCAAGTACGACACCAGCGGGTCCGGTCAAGGCGTGACGGTCAACCATGACGTTGCCAGTGATGATCAGACCGGCACCACCCTCCGCCCAACGCTGGTAGAGCTTAACCAGCGCTTCCCCTGGAGCGTGATCCTCATTGGCAAGGTTCTCCTCCATGGCAGCCTTGGCGATTCGGTTTGGAATCACCGTGCCGTTGGGCAATCGAAGCGGTTTGAAGAGATTTGAGCCGGTCATGTTCTGTCCTTCAGCTGATAAAAAGTCGGCCAACATAATTGAACACGCGTGTTCAGTTATGTCAATGTGCAGGACTTTTATTGACCCGATGGCATCGATCATGGCGTCCAGATTGTTTGGTTTATAAGGTCGGTTTCGGACAGAAAATCCAACATGCTAAAAAATAGTGTTGACGTAAAATGAACACGAGTGTTCAATCGGTCCATAAGGTAATCCTGGAGAGAGAACCGTGGAATCCCTGAATCCAACACAGCGTCGCATCCATCAAGCTGCCTTTCGCCTGTTTGCCGAGAGAGGCACCTCACACGTGAACATCCTCGACCTCGCCCAAGAGGCAGGCGTGGCGCGCGGAACGGTCTATAGCAACATCGACAGCATGGAAAGCCTGTTCGAGGCGGTCGCCAGTCATCTCGCGAGGGAGATGCATGAGCGCGTCAACAAGAGCTTCGACTCCCTCTCGGATCCCGCTCATCGCCTTGCAAATGGCATTCGATTCTTCATTCGCCGAGCGCACGAAGACTCCCAGTGGGGCGCGTTCATCCATAAATTCGCCATGAGCAATTCGGCGTTGCGCGAAATGTTCAGCAGCCAAGCGACCCAGGATCTTCTGAGCGGGCTTACCACTGGGCGCTACACGTTTGCGCAGGAGCAATTGCTCTCGGTACTGACGTTGATATCGAGCAGCGTGCTTGGCTCGATTTTCCTGGTGCTGGAAGGTCACCGAACGTGGCGCGAGGCGGGCTCTGATACCGCCGAGCTGGTACTGCGGGCATTGGGTGTGCCGTCAGAGGAGGCTCGTGCGTTGGCGACCAAAGAGTTGCCGGCACTTCCATCTCTCGACTGAGTTCGTAACTGACTTAATTGGCTAAACCCCTGGATTTTCAGGGGTTCGGGACAGCTTTGCCCAAAAAAACCGGAAAACAATAACAATGAACAACAAAATCGAACTGCACCGGTTGGCGACGCAACAGCCCGCCCGGCATCCGCAGCCGACGGTAAAGGCCCAGGATCTGACTCACCTGATTTTCCAACGGCCGGACTTGAATGAGGCGGCGCGTTTTCTGACTGACTTCGGCCTGACGGTAAGTCGGCAGGACTCCGATACGCTCTATATGCGGGCCACCGACGCCACTGCCTATTGTTACCGTGTCCAACGGGCCGAACATGCACGTTTTATCGGGTTCGGACTTGCCGTGCAGTCCCTGGAAGATCTGGAAAAGCTCACTCGGATCCCGGGTGCATCATCGATCGAGAAATCGGATCATCCTGGTAAAGGGTATTACGTCAGACTGACGGATCCTTCCGGTTTCATTGTGGAAGCTGTCTGCGATCAGACGCCTTGCAAGACGCTGGCCCATAGAGCTCCTCTCAACTGGAATCTGGCGCAGGAACAACCGCGAATAAACGCCACGCAGCGCCCGCCGATTGCTCCCCCTGAAGTACTCAAACTGGGTCACATCGTCATTGAAGTGGCCGACTATCAAGCGACCTGTGCCTGGTATACGCAGCATTTCGGGTTTATTCCCAGCGATGTGCAGGTTCTCCCCGACGGCACGCCTATTGTCACTTTCATGCGCCTTGATCTCGGTGACATTCCCGCGGATCACCATACGCTCGCGATTGCGCAAGGGTTCATGGCCGCCTACAGCCATAGCGCCTATGAAGTCGTCGATGCAGATGCCGTGGGTATGGGGCAGCGCGTCCTGCGCGAGCGCGGGTGGGAGCACTCATGGGGCATCGGCCGGCATATTCTGGGCAGTCAGATCTTCGATTACTGGCAAGACCCTTGGGGTGATAAGCACGAGCATTATTGCGACGGGGATCTTTTCACGGCCACTCGGCCTACGGGCATTCATCCGGTGAGTCCTGAGGCAATGGCGCAGTGGGGGCAGCGCATGCCCAAGAGTTTTACCAAACCCAAGATGAGCCTGGCCAATCTGCTTCTGCTGATCCGCAACCTGCGACGCAGCCCGGACCTGACCATTCGAAAGTTGGTAACACTCATGCGGATGTTCGGGTAGAGCTGCCGCCATGTCGGACAACTCAGCCCGGTTTCGCCGGCGGGACGTGCTTAAAGCCGGCGCTTTGATTGCTGGCGGTGCGTGGGTCTACACCGTTGCCAGCCCCTTTTCAGAACAACATCACAGTTCTCGCGCCACCGAACGCGGGACAAACGCCGCTCCAGGAGTACCTTCAATGTCTGCTGTACACGTAGTCCGCTTTGAATTTCAGAACGGTATCCACTGGGGCGTGCTACGCCAGGGCCGTATCACAGTTGTCCCCGGTGTTTTTGAAACCACCGGTGACTTTATTAGCCAGAACAGTATCGACGACCTCGCTCAGCTAAAAGGTTCGGAGTTGGAGGAGGGCGAAGTAAAACTGCTGTCGCCGGTAACCCGCAACCAGCAATTCGTCTGCCAGGGTGCCAATTACCGTCAGCACATGATCGAGTCGGGCATGGACCCGGATGCGAAGAAATTCAACATGATCTTCACCAAGGCGACGAGTTGCCTGGTGGCGGCAGACAGCGACCTGATCAAACCGCGCCACGTGCGCTTCCTTGACTACGAGATCGAGCTAGGCCTTGTGATGAAGCGCTCGATCACCGGCGCTATTGCTGTCACCGACGCCAATCTGCATGAGTTCATTGCAGGCGTTGTCATCGTCAATGACTACTCGGCTCGTGACATTCAGATTCCCCAGATGCAGTTCTACAAGGGCAAGAGCTACCGCACTTTCGGCCCGGTCGGCCCGTACCTGTGCCTTCTGGATGCCAAGAACATGCATTACCTGAAAGAACTGCAGCTGCGCCTGACAGTCAACGACCAGGTACGACAGAACGACAGCACAGCAAATCTGGTTTACGGCCCCGCTGAAACCTTGACCGAACTTTCCTCCTTGCAAGATCTCGCCGTTGGAGACTTGATCGCCACTGGTACGCCTGCCGGCTGCGCTCTAACGATCCCTTCGCCCGGTAAAATGCGCATTGCAGCCCTTTTGCCAGAAGCCACCAAGTGGAAGCTTTTCCTCAAGGCACAAGAGGGTCGGTCTCAGTATCTCAAGCCAGGAGACGTAGTCGAAGCGCGCATTAGCAGCGCGGATGGTGTGATCGACCTGGGCGTGCAACGTAACCGAGTCGTAGAGGAAGCCTGACGATGATGGTGCGATCGCTGAATGACATTGAAAATATCGAGCAGGTCCCGTTGGCGGAACGTGGCTTGGATTCCAGCACCTATGAAGCGCTGAAACGTACCGCCGAGCTTAGCCCCAACGCGCCTGCACTGAGTTTCTTCGTCGACGCTACCAGCTTCAGGAACACCCACCACTGGAGCTATGCCGAACTCGTCGAAGATATCACTCGCGCGGCGAATGCCTTTCACGACCTGGGCATTACCCCGGGTGAAGTGCTGGCCTTCATCCTGCCCAACCTGCCGGAAACCCATTTCACCATCTGGGGGGGTGAAGCGGCCGGTGTCGTCATGGCGATCAATCCGCTGCAAGAGGCCAAACAGATGGCTGCCTTGCTACGGGCCGCCAAGGCCAGCGTGGTGGTAACGCTCGCACCGACGCCGGGCAGTGACCTTTGGCCTAAGCTGGCCTCGCAGCTGGATCAACTTCCCGAGATCAAGCACGTCATTTGGGTTGGCATGGGCCCCTATGTTGATGTAGCTCAGCGTGAATCGCTTGAATCCCTGGCAGAGAAAGAACATGAGTTGCACAGGGGGGCCACGATTCACGAATTACGGACGCTGATGGATGCTCAACCAGGCACGCACCTGAAAAGCGACCGGCAATTCCGCCCTGAGGATCGTTCCTCTTACTTCTGCACCGGCGGTACCACCGGGCTACCCAAGATAGCAATGCGAACCCATGGGGCGGAGGTCTTCAATGCATGGGCCATGGCTACGCACATGCAACCACAGGGGAGCCGCCAGGTCATTTTTTGTGGATTACCGCTGTTCCACGTAAATGCACAGCTGGTGACAGGCCTGATGCCTTGGACCCAAGGTGATCATGTCATCCTCGGCACACCGCACGGTTATCGCGGTGAGGGTGTGATCACACGCTTCTGGGAGATGGTTGAGCACTTCGGCATCAACTTCTTTTCCGGCGTTCCAACCGTCTATTCCGCACTGTTGCAAAACGAGCTGGAAGGCCGCGACCTGTCCAGCCTTCGTTATGCCATGTGTGGTGCCGCGCCGATGCCGGTCGAGCTTTTCCGGGAGTTCGAAGGCCGGACCGGGGTAAAGATCCTCGAAGGCTATGGACTCACGGAAGGCGCGTGCGTCTCCTCGGTTAATCCGCCCCATGGCGAGCGCTATATCGGCTCTATCGGTATACGAATTGCTTACCAGGACATGCGCGCAGTCATGCTCGATGACGCTGGAGTTTATCTGCGCGACGCCGACATCGATGAAATTGGCCTGATCGCCATCACGGGTCCGAACCTGTTCGAGGGTTACGTTGAAGATAGCCATAACCGGGGCCTGTGGATTGAGATCAATGGTCAGCGTTGGCTGAATACGGGCGATCTGGGGCGCCAGGATGAAAATGGCTATTTCTGGCTGACCGGGCGCAAAAAGGAACTGATCATCCGCGGCGGTCACAATATCGATCCAAAACAAATCGAGGAGGCTTTACAGGCCCACCCAGCGGTGGCGTTGGCGGCTGCCATCGGCAGCCCGGACGCCTATTCGGGTGAAGTGCCGGTCGCCTTCGTGCAACTGCGACCAAATCATGACTGTACCGTCGAAGAACTTGAGCAGTTTGCTCAGCGACACATCAGTGAGCGGGCGGCTATTCCCAAGCGGATCGAAATCCTCGAAGCACTGCCATTGACGGCGGTTGGCAAAATCTTCAAGCCCGCCTTGCAGCAGCGCGAGGTGACCCGAGTAATTTGGCAGGAAGTGGAACGTATGTGTCTGAAGGGCATCGAGGTCGAGGTTATACAGCATGAACAACGTGGATTAGTCGCGTGCATCCGGGCCGGGAGAGATAAAGAGTCCCTGGCCCTCCTTCTTGGTCTCTATAGCTTTCAGGTGGAGTGGCTCAAATGAACCTGACTTCGTAAGTTCGGCACCCCGGCCCTGGTAATAGTCAACCAGGGCCTGTTTCACAACTTCGATCAACGCCAACCGGCACTACCAAGTGCACCGGAAGGCGAAGCTTTGCCTGCGCACCAATCAATAAAAACAATACGAGGTGGGAAATGAAACTGAGCAACCGTGCAACCCCGTGTCTCTCGGCTGTGCGAGAAATGTCTTCCTGGATTAAATTCACAGGTGTCGCGGCAATACTCAGCGTTTCAACAAACGCGGGCGCCAATGGCATTGCCTTGAACGAGCAAAGTGCAAGTAGTGCGGGTACTGCTTATGCGGGGAGGTCGTCTTCTGCGCTGGACGCCAGCACTATCTTTGGAAATCCCGCAGGTTTGACCAAATTGAAACGTACTGAGATTTCCGGCGGAGCTGCAGTCGTCTCGGTGAGCGATGACATCAGTGATGCACAGAGCAGTGCCCCGGGAACGAATAAAGGGGACTCGGTACCGTTGGGGGTTGTGCCCTTCGCTTATATGTCGACGCCACTTGATGATCGTTTCTCGATTGGCCTGGGTCTCTATGCTCCGAGTGGTCTGATCAATGATTACGAGAGCACTTTTCAGGGCCGCTACCATGGCTCCTATAGTACGACCAAGGAGATCACCCTTCAGCCCACCATTGCCTATCGGATCAATGACTACGTGTCCATTGGTGGCGGACCGACCATAAACCGTTTCAATGCAAAGCTTCAGAATTACCTGGCCACCGGCGCCCTGAACAACGGCGAGGACACATTGGTCACCATCAAAGGCGATGACACGGCACTTGGCTACAACCTAGGCATCCTGGTTGACTTTACTGAGTCAACCAGTTGGGGGATTAACTATCACTCGAAGGTGGACTATGAACTTGAAGGGCATACTGAAGTTTCCGGCTCCCCGAGCGTTATCCCGCTGGACGGAAAATATGACAACAAGATAGACCTCACCATGCCCGAATCCGTGGACACGTCTATCACCCATCATTTCAATAGTCGCTGGACGGGGTACCTGGGGACCACCTGGAAACGTTGGAGCCGGATCCAGAAGGTCGAGGCCGTCAACAGCGGACTTTCTCCCGTGGGCCAGGCGGCTGGCATGGGACATGTGATCGAAGAAATGAACTGGCGCGACACTTGGAGCACCGCAGTGGGTGCCTCCTATCAATTGAACCAACAATGGCTGCTGCGTGCAGGCTACGCCTATGATCCGTCGCCAATCAGAAATGCCGATCGCAGCGTGCGCATTCCCGTTGGGAATCGCCAGGCCGTGACTTTGGGCGGTGCTTATTCGCCGAATTCCGATCTGACCATAGACTTTGCTTATGGTTATCTCTGGGATTCCAAAGTCTCGGTAAAGCAGGCGAACAACTCCGGTCTTCAACCGGAATACAGTGCCAACTATGACAACAGTGCGAATGGACTTTCAGTGCAGGCAACCTATCGGTACTGATCGACACGATTCCATTTTTAATAGAGTGGATTTTCGCGGCCTTCTTTAAGGTTCACCTTTAATCGTTCATCAACTTTCCCAACGGGGGATGCAGTTCTGTTTGTCTATCAGTACCCACTACCGCGAATACTTTCGCGGTAGTGGTCGTTTTCCATTTCATTACCTCCAATCCATCGAGTTTGCCACGTGAACCTTCTGAATCAGTCCAAATTCTCGACCAAGCTTTTGACCTCGTTCGTCATTTGCGCCCTGATTACCCTGGCCGTGGGTGGGTTGGGAATGGTGGGAATCAATCGTTTGGCCACTGCGCTGTCTTTGACCTTTTCCAACAGCCTGGTCTCAGTGGGCAACATCAACGAGACCATGACCAGCCTGGTCGCTCACAACCGCGGGCTTTACCGGTTGCTTGACGCTCACGCCGGCGATGTGTCCGAAGCGGACAAGGCGCGTGTTCGCCAGAACCTGGCGACGGATCTGGCTCGGGCAGAAGATGCCTTCGCGACCTACCGTGCCACACCTCTGGCGGTTGACGAGCGGGCAGCCGGGGACAAGTACAAAGCACTGTGGCCCGGTTATGTGGCAGGTGCACAGAAGGTCATTGAGTCGGTGGACGTCGGCGATCTTGCGCAGGCACGCAATCGCCTGAACGCGCTGTCGGTTGACGTGTTCATTCATGCCCGCGATCACCTACGGGCCATGATCGATTCGAACAAGCGGCAGATCAAAGAAAGTGCCGAGGGTGCGCAGGAACTCGAAGCCAGCTCAATGCTGATCCTGTTGGTCGGGATCGTGATCGCCTTTCTGGTGGCTGTCGCTCTGGGCATTCTCATTACGCGCATGATCACCCGCCCGTTGGCGGTGGCAGTCGCGAGTGCCCAGCGCATTGCCGGTGGCGATCTGACCCAGAGCATTTCCACTACCCGTGGCGATGAAGCGGGGCAACTGCTCAATGCTTTGGCGGACATGCAGGGCGGCTTGAAACACACCATTGCGCAGATCGCCAGCGCCTCGAACCAGTTGGCCTCGGCCGCCGAAGAGCTGAGCGCTGTGACCGAGGAAAGTACCCGGGGCCTGACGCGGCAGAATAACGAAATCCAGCAGGCGGCCACCGCTGTCAATGAAATGACTGCGGCCGTCGAGGCCGTGGCGCACAACGCCGTGTCGACCTCCAAGGCCTCTAAAGCCGCGGCCGAAGACGCTGCTCATGGCCGCAGTCAGGTCGACCAAACGCTCATGGGCATCAGCACCATGGTGGAAGAGATCACCGAGTCGACCGAAACGGTGACTGAACTGGCCGGGCACATTCGGGAAGTCAGCAAGGTACTGGACGTGATCCGCAGCATTGCCGAACAGACCAACCTGCTGGCGCTCAACGCTGCTATCGAAGCCGCCCGTGCTGGCGAACAGGGACGCGGATTTGCGGTGGTGGCCGATGAAGTGCGCGCGCTCGCCCACCGCACCCAAGCCTCGACCGTAGAAATCGAAGGCATGATCAGTACCGTGCAATCGGGCGCTAATGGGGCCGTCACTGCCATGGGCAAGAGCCTGTCGCTGGCCATCAACACTCAGGAACTGGCCCAGAGCGCCGGGGCGGCGCTGGAGAAGATTACAGACAGGGTCGTCACCATAAACGAGCGCAATCTGGTGATCGCTTCGGCGTCCGAAGAGCAGGCCCAGGTCGCCCGTGAGGTGGACCGTAATTTGCTGAACATTCAGGACCTGTCGACCCAGACCGCTGCGGGTGCCAATCAGACCAGCGCTTCCAGCCAGGAACTGTCGCGGCTGGCCGTCTCCTTCAATGCACTGGTCACTCAATTCAAGCTTTAAGGCTGGAGGACGGCTTCGACCGCGAGGCGATCATTCAGAAACTTGTGGGCTGTAGCGTGTCGACATGGCACTAAAGCGAATAAAACGATTGAAAAAAACCTCTATAAGCTTTAAACGGAAAGCTCGCCGGCACATTGCTGGCAAACAGTACGTGAGTATCGCCAGTTTCTGGCTCAGGGAGCGCTGATGAGTTTTCGTCCATTGACCGACTCCCCACGGCAATCGAACGATTGCGACGTTTTTGCCTCTCAACAAAAAGGGAGTTTGGATACTGTCGCCCTGGCCTACGCTGGCAACGAGGACACGATCGAACAATTGCTGGACTCCGCGCGCAACTGGGCCCACACCACTGGCTGGGTCGTTTACCGCACCGGTGAACAAATGCATTGGGTCGGGCAGGGCAACCCGCTGGAGCAGTGGCCGTCAAGCGTTGCGAATGACGAGTTTGAAGCCTTTTGCCTGTCCATGCACTTGCACCGCTGGCCGACCGGTAGAGGCGAAAGTGTGCTGGGTTGGCTACTGGCGCCAGTCAACGATGCCGCGGAACCGGCGCTCGCCGAGTTTGCCCAGCGCCTGGGCATTGAGGTACAGACCAGTACCCTTGCCCGTGCGCAGATTACTCAGCGAGTGCTGTATGAAATTACCTACCTGGCCAGTTCGACCCGCGACCGGTCAGTGTTTCTGGTGGGGGTTCACCGACTGCTGGCTAGCCTGATCGACGCCGAGAATTTCTATCTGGCGCTGTATGACCCGCACAGCGGCAAGATTGACTACCCGTATTACGTCGACATCATCGACGTTGATGCCGTGGAGTCCTCGCACTACGAATACCTTGACCCTTCGCACCTGTCGTTGACCGGCCAGGTGTTGACCACCGGCCAGCCGTTGCTGATCGACGCCGCCGGCATTCTCGCGGCTCAGGCCGAGGACCGTTTTTACTGCGTGGGTGATCGTCCCGAATTCTGGATGGGCGCACCGTTGAAAAATGCCTCGGATGACGTGTTCGGCATGCTGGCCATGCAGGTCTACGACGTTTCGCGTACCTACAGCGCCGAAGACCGCGCGCTGTTTCTGGTGGTGGCCCGCCACGTGGCCATGGCGCTGGACCGGATTCTGCACCGAGAGGACCTGGAAGCGACGGTGATGCGTCGCACTCTGGAGCTTTCGGCACTCAACAACGCATTGCGGCAGGAAGTGGCAGAACGAGAGCGCGCCGAACATCTGCAGAGTGCACTGTTCCAGATTGCTGAGCTGTCGAGCCAGCCTGGCGACATGGCTGAGTTGTTTCAAACCTTGCATGGCATCGTCGGTGATCTGCTCTTCGCGCGGAACTTCTACATTGCGCTGTTCGACGACGCGACCAGTGAAGTGACCTTTCCGTATTATGTTGATGAGCGGCAAACGACCTGCCCGGTGGCACGGCGTGGGAGCCGGGGCTTGACCGAGTACGTTATCCGTCAGCGTCGACCTTGCCTGATTGACGCCGACGAAGCTGAGCGATTGACTGCGCACGGTGAAATCGAAGTTGCCGATGCGTATTTCCAATCCTATTCCTGGCTGGGCATCCCCTTGTTCGATGGCGATGTGGTGCGTGGCGTGCTGGCGGTGCAAAGCTATACCTCGCAGGTGCGCTATACCCTGCGTGATCAGGAATTGCTGACGTTCGTGTCGCGGCACATCGACACCGCGTTGTCGCGACGCACCGCCGCCGAAGCGATCCATGCTGCCAACCTCATGCTGGAAGCCCGGGTGCAGAACCGCACCCGCGAACTCGATCACGCCAATGCCAAGTTGCAACACGAAAACTCCCATGATGCGCTGACCGGGCTACCGAATCGCACCTACCTGCAACAGCGCCTCAATCTGGCCTGGTCGCAGTTCGGTTGCGCAGGCGGGCACCTGGCTGTGATGTTCATCGACCTCGACCGTTTCAAGATGGTCAACGACAGCCTTGGCCACCATTTTGGCGACCTGCTGTTGAGGCAGGCTGCCCATCGTCTGCGCGGCTGTCTGCGCGATACCGACATGCTGGCGCGCCTGGGGGGCGATGAGTTTTCGGTGCTCGCTCCCGAGGCACCGCTGGACGTGGTGATCGACATCGCCGAACGGATCCTGGTGGCGTTCGACCTGCCGTTTGTCATCAATGGCCATCAGGTTTTTTCGTCCTGCAGTATCGGCATTGTCAGCGCCGACAGTCAGTTCCATCACGAGCCAGCCGACTTGTTGCGCGATGCCGATGCGGCGATGTACCGGGTCAAAAGTGCCGGGCGCGACAGCTACGCGGTGTTCAACCAGGAAGTGCGCCGTGAAGTCTCGGACCAGGTCGAGCGTGAAGGTGCCTTGCGCAATGCGCTCAAACGCACTGACGAACTGCTACCGTATTTCCAGCCGATTGTCAGCGTCGAAACCGGCGAATTGTTGGCCCTTGAAGCGCTGATCCGCTGGCATCAGCCGGGCGGCCGGGTGATCGCGCCGGGCGAGTTTTTACCGGACGTCGAGGGTCTGCGCCTGATCGGTCGACTGGACCTGTACATGCTTACCAGCATCGCAGTAATCCTCGCACAGCCCGAGCACGCCAATTGGCCGCCGGTGCACGTCAATTGCTCCAGCTACAGCATGACGCGCCCGGACTTCGCCAGTGATGTGCTCGCACTGTTGGCGCGGCACGGGGTCTCGCCGTCGCGGATCTGCCTGGAGTTGACCGAAGGTGCGCTGGTCGCTGAGCCGGCGATTGCCCGACTCACCATGCAGCAATTGGCCGACAACGGCATGTCGGTGGTGCTCGATGACTTCGGTGCAGGGTTTTCATCCCTGAGCTATGTGCATCAATACCGTTTCAGCGGCTTGAAGATCGACAAGTCGTTCATCCTCGAATTGACCACCAGTTCCCGCAGTCGCGCGATTGTCCGGGCGATTGTGCGTATGGCCGAATCGCTGGACCTCAGCGTGGTGGCCGAAGGTGTCGAGGATGAAGCAACGTTGATCTTGCTGCGCGAAATGGGCGCAGGGCAGGCCCAGGGTTATTATTTTGCCAAACCGATGGGGTTGGAGGCGTTGTTGGCGAGTTCGCTGATCGGTCGCTAGGGTGCCAGTCTGGTCATGCTCTGGTGGACAGCGGCGGGGGCTTGCTGACAGCTGCGCATCCGAAAGCACATCATCAATGACTTCCCCGCTCTACAAACGTAACCTTGCCCGTTCGCTTCCAAGACAAGAAAAAAAGCCAGGAGTCATTGATGCAACCGATCCGTCTCGGTCTGGTGGGCTACGGCAAAATTGCCCAGGATCAACACGTCCCCGCTATCAACGCCAACCCCGCGTTCCAGTTGGTATCTGTCGCAACGCAAGGGCAGCCCTGCGACGGGGTAGCGAACTTTCAGTCTCTGAGCGAGCTGCTCGAAAACGGCCCGTCCGTCGATGCGATTGCGTTTTGCACGCCGCCGCAAGGACGATTCGTTCTGGTGCAACAAGCGCTGGCCGCTGGCAAACACGTGCTGGTGGAAAAACCGCCGTGCGCCACGTTGGGTGAAGCGATGGCGTTGGTGAATCAGGCAGATGAGCAAGGCGTCAGCGGTCTGTTCGCCTGGCATTCACGCTACGCGCCCGGCATCGAAGCCGCCCGCAACTGGCTGGCCACCCGCACCCTGCAACGCGTACAGATCGACTGGAAGGAAGACGTGCGCAAGTGGCACCCAGGCCAGGCATGGATCTGGCAACCCGGAGGCCTGGGCGTCTTCGATCCCGGTATCAATGCCTTGTCGATTGCAACCCATCTGCTGGCGCTGCCGCTGTTTGTTGAGTCTGCCGAACTGCGAGTCCCCAGCAACTGCCAGTCGCCTATCGCCGCCTCCATTAAAATGTCTGACGCGCACCACCTCGATGTTCGCGCGGAATTCGATTTCGACCACGGTCACGAAGAACTTTGGAGCATCGAGATTCGCTGCACCGAAGGCATCCTGAGACTGGACAACGGTGGCGCGCTGTTGAGTATCGACGGCGTGAGCCAAGCCGTATCGGAGGAAGGCGAGTACGCGGCGGTGTATCGACATTTTCAACAGCTGATTGGCGACAAAGCCAGTGACCTGGACCTCCAGCCGCTGCGACTGGTTGCCGACAGCTTTTTCGTCGGCAGTCGGGCGTTGGTTGCGCCGTTCTACGATTAACATCCGCTCAGAAATGCAGAGTCCCTCAGCAGGTAGAGAACCCGGAAATGACATCCCGGGTCTCGTGTCGGGTTCCCTGCCTGGTAAAAGTGCCGCGCAGGTGAACGTCAGTTGGTGACCAACAGTTCCGGGCCGAGGTAGTCGTTGATGTGGTCGATATCGTCGTCGCCCAGACTGCCTACCGAAGAGGCCAGGCGCAGGCGCGACATCAAGTAGCGCAGCTTGGCCTCGAACAGGTCGTGGCGCGCAACGAAGAGCAGCTCTTCGGCATTGAGGACGTCCGCATTGGTGCTGGTGCCCCCCTCTTTGAAGCCCTTGCGTGTCGAGTTCAGTGAGCGTTCGTTGGACTCCACTGCCCTCTCCAGCGCGCGTATACGTTGGGCGCCGCTCTCTACGCCGCGATACTCACGGGTGGTACCGGTGATGACTTCCTGGCGCGTGGCGTCGAGTTCGTCCAGGGCCTTATAGCTATTGGCACTGGCCTGGCGTGTCAACGCGCTGGTGCCGCCACCGCTGTACAACGGGAAGTTTACTTCCAGCCCGATTGAGGCGTAGCGGTTGCGTTGATTCAGCTCGGAGATTGATTGGCTCTCGCCCGCGGTGTAACCGGCCACGAAGTCCAGTGTTGGCCAGTGGCCGGCCCTGGCGCGCTTTACTTCTTCTTCGGCGAGGTCGCTGCTATGACGGCGCGCATGGATCAGCGGGCTGTCGCTCTGGGCTTTGACCAACCAGTCTTGCAGGTTGCTCGGTAGCAGCGGTGGCGTATCGAAGCTCGGACGCAAGGTGGTGAGCGATTCGGGGGTATCACCGATAAATTCCTCAAGCTTGCGGCGCGCGTTGACCAGGTTGTCCTGCGCTTCGATCAGCTCAACCGCGGCGAGATCGTGGCGAGCGGCCGACTCGTCGATGTCGGTGACGGTGCCGGCCCCCAACTCCATGCGCCGTTTCGCCGAGGCGAGTTGTTCATCGAAGGCGCTCAGCTTGGACTTGGCAAGGGTGATGGTTTCGCTGGCCAGGAGCACGTCGAAATAGCTTTCAGCCAGTCGCACTGCGGCGTCCTGACTCTTGGCATCGAACACCGCGACGCTGTAGTCGGCACGCTGTTTACCTTGGCGGTACTCGGCCATTTTCTGTTTGTTGAACAGCGGCTGGCGCAAGCGCACGTTAGCGCCCTTGGAGTCGTAGTCGAGATCCCTTTCGATGCCGCTCTGACGCTGGGTGCCATTGACCTTGTTGTCGTAGGCCGAGGCATTGACCTGTGGTAGCAGGCCGGCCATGCCGATGGCGCGGTTTTCCACACCGGCCTCCTTTTCATGCACGGCGGCGCGATAGACGGGGCCTTGGTATTGCAACAGATCCCAGGCTTGTTTGAGGTCCATGGCGCTGGCCGGGAGGGACAGCGCTAGCAGGCAGAAGATCAGGCAATGACGGTCCATTTCATTGTTCCTTGAAGGAGCTGTCAACACGCTCGAGCATTGGTTTGAGAAGGTAGCTCATCAGGTTGCGCTCGCCCGTCTTGATAGTGACGCTGGCGGGCATACCCGGACGAATGTGATTGCTGCCAAGCAGGCTCATGCCATCGGGCGTGACTTCTACCTGAGCCAGGTAGAACGGCTGCTTGCTTTCCTCGTCGAGCAGGCGGTCGGCGGAGATGGTCTTCACGCGGCCGGGGATGTTGGGCGTCTGGGCGTGGTTGAAGGCCGGGAAGGCAATGTCTACGGCCAGGCCGGGGGCCATCTTGTCGATCGCCTGCACGGGAATCATCGCGTCGACCTGCAGCGGTTCGTTGTCCGGAACGATTTCCATGATCTTGAAACCGGGCTGAATGATCCCGCCGATGGTCGCAATGCTCAGGGACTGGACCATGCCATCGATCGGCGAGCGAATTATCGTGTGGGTCACTTCATAGTCCAGCGCACGCAAGCGGTCGGCCAGGGTGGTGTTTTCCTTGGCGGTGTCGGTGAGCTGCGATTCGACTTCCTTCTGGTAATCGTGCTGGCGCTGCAGGATGCGCAGCTTGATTTCGGTGGTCTGGCTACGTATGCGAGCGATGTTATTGAGGTTCTCGGCCTGGCCGGCGGAGAGGTCGGCATTGCTGCGTTCCAGCTCAAGCAGACGGTTGCGCGGCACATAGCCTTCGGCCGCCAGCACGCGGGTGCCTTTTAGTTCCTGGTCGAGGAAGTTAATCTGCGAGGCGCGGGCGCCATAGACCTGCTGCAGTCCCTTGAGCTGCACCGCCGACGCCGCAAGGTTTTCCTGCAGGATGCTGATTTCACCAGCGAGGCCGGCGCGCCGGGTGTCCAGCAGACGTTGTTGCAGATTCATGGCGGCCACCAGGCGGTGGTCATTCCCGAAGCGCTTGAGCAATTCGGGATCGTAGTTCACCACATCGAGGCCGTCACGTTCTGCTTCCAGGCGGTTTTCCACCGTCTTGCTGACGATGTACTGGGCGCTGATTGCACCCTGTTCGGCAAGTGCACGCAGCGAGTCGAGGCGGACCACCTCCTGGCCTTTTTTCACTGCATCGCCTTCGCGAACAAGAATGGCCTCCACGGTGCCGCCGCTCAGATGCTGTACGGCTTTGCGATTGCTGGTGACTTTGACCGTGCCTGTCGCGACCACGCCGGCATCCAGCGGCGCCAGCCAGGACCACAGAAGGAAGCCGCCGAAGCCGGCGAGCACCAGCCACATGCCCCAGCGCATGGGTTTGCCGACGTCCAGATCCACCTCGTTCCTGGGATCGGCGTGAATCATCTCGGTGGTTTGGCTCATTTGCATGATCGGTTACTCCCGTGCTTTGACGGAGGCCAGCGGAGTTGACGCGCCTGCAGGCATCACACTGGCCTTGCGCAGCGCTGCGAATACTTCGTCGCGGGTGCCGAGCATCTGCACGCCGCCGTCGCGCAGCATCAGCACCTTATCGACGGCGCAGAGCACATTGGGACGGTGGGAAATCAGAATGACGGTGGCGCCGCGGTTTTTGAGTTGGGCCAGCGCATCGACCAAGGCCTTTTCACCGACGTCGTCGAGGTTGGCGTTCGGCTCATCCAGCACAATCAGATTGGGTTCTCCATACAGCGCGCGGGCCAAGGCGATGCGTTGCTTCTGGCCTCCGGAAAGCGGGCTGCCATCGGTGCCCAGACGGGTCTCATAACCCTGTGCAAGACGCAGGATCATCTCGTGCACTCCAGTCGTCCTGGCGGCGCGGATGACCGCGTCGCTGTCCACTTCGCCAAAGCGCGCAATGTTGTCGGCGATGGTGCCCTCGAACAGCTCCACGTCCTGTGGCAGGTAACCGAGCCAGGGGCCAAGTTCGCCCTTGTTCCAGGTGAATATGTCCGCGCCGTCCAGGCGCACCTTGCCGGCCTGTGCCGGCCAGACGCCGACCAACAGGCGGGCGAGGGTGGATTTGCCCGAGGCGGATGGACCGATAATGCCAAGGCTTTCGCCGGGGGAAAGGTTGAAGCTCACCCCGCGCAGAATCGTGTTGCCGGTGCCGGGGGCACCGGCATACACATTCTCCACCGCCAGCATGCCCAGCGGTCGCTGCAGCGACATGCTCGGTGGCCGGCGCGGATAGTCGTTCAGCATCTCGTTCAACCGGCCCCAAGCCGAACGGCAGCCAAGCAGCTGCTTCCACGACGCGATGACTTGTTCCACCGGGCCCAGCGCGCGGCCGGTGAGGATCGAGCAAGCAATCATCATCCCGGGAGTGATCTTGCCTTCGATCGCCAGCAGCGCGCCGGCACCGAGGATCAGCGACTGCAAAGTGATACGCACGAAGCGCCCGGTGCTGCTGATCAGGGCGGCACGGTCGGAGGCCAGGGTCTGCATTTCCAGTATGCGCAAATGGCTTTGGTACCAGCGCTTGCCGATCGACGGCAGCATGCCCATGGCCTCGATGACCTCGGCGTTGCGCAGGTTGTTGTTGGCGTAGCTGGCGGAGGAGAGGGCGGCCTGATTGGCTTCGGCCAGCGGCTTTTGCGTCGCCTTCTCGGTGAGATAAGCCAGGCCCACCAGAATCAGCGAGCCGATCAGCGTGATCAGTCCGAGCAGCGGGTGGATCAGATAGGCGACCAGCAGGTAGATCGGCGTCCATGGCGCATCAAAGAAAGCGAACAGGCCATTGCCGGTGAGGAACTGACGCACCTGCGCGAGATCCTGCAGGGCCTGGGCCGGATTACCACCGGCGCGGCTCAGGTTGCGCTCGAATGCTGCGGTGAAAATGCGTCGATTGAGGTCCATGTCGAGGCAGTTGCCGACCCGGATCAGCACGCGGGTGCGGAACATTTCCAGCGTGGCCATCAGCAAGAACAGGCCTATCACCAGAATGGTCAACATCGTCAACGTTGTGACGTTGCGACTGACCAAGGCCCGATCATAGACCTGCAGCATATAAATAGCTGGCGTCAACATCATGACGTTGATGACGCCGCTGAACCCTGCCAGCGAGTAAAAACTGCGGCGAAGTCGAAAAAGCGCGTCAGCCAGTTCTGATCGAGTGCTCGATTGTTTGTGCATTTGGGTGACCCCTCTTCGAAAAGCCGTTAGCCCTTGCGGCGCAACAGCTAACAGATGTAGTCCGCAGGCAGTTTGTCGATACGCAGGGTGGTCGCTCTAGGGCGAATCTCCTGCAAATCTCTGCGTTGCTTCCATAGCCAGCAGCGTAGGTGGCGTCGAAACAATCTGAAATAACGTTTCGCTCTAATGCTGCAATGAACTATCTATAAGTCTTTTAAAAACAGCTAGTTGACAGGTCAATTACCAGTCGTCCGTTTTGCGCGTCGTAAAATTGACAATTTTTCGCTATGCAACTTTAGTCTCAGTCAATGAGGGAACCGCGCACCTGGAGCCTGTCAACTTTTTGGCAGCACAAGGTGTGATGATTTTCCCGATGGAGCACACCATGTCGATGATTTCGTTCTACTGCGGAGTGAAGGGGCTGTTCAGGAAGTTCGCCGTTACTTCAAGTTTCCATGGCCCACCCAGGGCTCGGACTCGCTCTGCCTAATCGCTCAGCGAGCCATTCTTTCGCGAATTCCAGGCGCGCATCCCGGAGGGGCCGTGTAACGGCTCTGCCTTCCCGCGCCAGCGCTCGCCCATAAAAAAGAACTAACACACTGCGCAAGCCAGCACCGGACTGGGCGTGGGAGGATTCTTATCGTCCCACGCCCTTCCTCAAAGAGATCGAGGGCAATCAAAATGGCCAATTTCAACAAGTCGGACCTGGAATTCATCCTCAAGCAAATCTTCATCGCAGAAGCGCATGCCGACGGCGCCAGCCTCAGTGATTTGCTACCCAACAGTCAGGTGCCATTCGGCCTGCGCACCGTCGATGGCAGCTACAACAACCTGGTCGCCGGGCAAAGCGAGTTTGGCGCTGCGGACAATTCCTTCCTGCGCCTGCTTGATGCCCAATATCGAGCGGCCTATGCCGCGTCAGGGACGGTGTCCGACTCGCAGCCACGGACTATCAGTAACCTGATCGTCGACCAGACCGCCAACAACCCGGCCGCAGTAGCGGCGAACGGCGGTGCAGACCCGGTGATCAGCCCCGGTCTGGATGGCGTGTTCGGCACGGCCGACGACAAGGAAGTGTTCTTTATCCCCAACGAGTCGCCGGACGTTGGTCTGACCGCCGGCTTCAACTCGTGGATGACCTTCTTTGGCCAGTTCTTCGACCACGGCCTCGACCTGCTCACCAAGAGCAGTACCGACATCGTGTTTATTCCGCTGCAGCCGGACGATCCGTTGTTCGTACCGGGCAGCCCGACCAACTTCATGGTGCTGTCACGTGCAGTGCGTACGGCCGGCGCGGACGGAATTCTCGGCACTAGCGATGATGACCAGCCCAACACCACCTCGCCGTTCGTGGACCAAAGCCAAACTTACAGCTCGCACCCCTCGCATCAGGTGTTCCTGCGCGAGTACGTCCTCAACGCGGCAGGTGACCCTGTTACAACGGGGCGCTTGATTACCAACCGCGATCTTGGCGCTGACGGCAAGTTCGGCACTGCCGATGATGGCGACGGCGAAAATGGCGGTATGGCGACCTGGGCAGTGGTCAAGGCCCAGGCCCGTGACATTCTCGGCATCAACCTGACCGACGCCGATGTGCACAGCGTGCCGCTGCTGGCAACCGATGCGTATGGCAACTTCATCCGGGGGGCAAGCGGCATGCCGCAGGTGGTGATGCGCGTCAGTAACGGTGCTGACGGGATCGCCGGAACAGCTGATGACGTCACTCAACTGGTCGAAGGCAACCGGGATGCTCCGATCAGCCTGGCCAGCGCCGTGAGCGCCGGGCATGGCTTCCTCGACGACATCGCCCACAATGCCGCGCCGGTAGTCGTCGGCGGGGTTCTGCAGGCGGATGCTGACACTGATATCGGTAATTCGCAGCCGGTTGGCGCAGGCGGCAACAACCTGACCTACGACAACGAACTGCTCGACGCTCACTACATTGCCGGCGACGGCCGGGTGAACGAGAACATTGGCCTGACCACCGTGCACCATGTGTTCCACTCCGAACACAACCGCCTGGTCCAGCAAACCAAGGACACCCTCCTTGCCGCCGGCGATCTGGCCTTCCTTAATGAGTGGCTGGTGGACGACGTGGCCGCGATTCCGACTACACCCGCCGGAATCGCGGCGTTGGTGTGGGACGGCGAACGCTTGTTTCAGGCCGCCAAGTTCGGCACCGAGATGCAGTACCAGCACCTGGTGTTCGAGGAGTTCGCGCGGACCATTCAACCGCAGGTCGACGCATTCCTCGCACCTAACGGGTATGACACCTCGATCAACCCGGCAATCCTCGCCGAGTTTGCCCACGTGGTGTATCGCTTCGGTCACTCGATGTTGACCGAGACCGTCGATCGCTTTGACCCCGAGTTCAATCCGCTCCTCACTGACCCGAACAACCCGGACTCGCAACTCGGTCTGATCGCGGCCTTCCTCAACCCGCTGGCGTTTGTCGGCAGCGGGGCGACTGCGGACGAAGCGGCAGGGGCGATCATTCGCGGTGTGACCCGCCAGCTCGGCAACGAGATCGACGAGTTCGTCACCGAAGCGTTGCGCAACAATCTGCTCGGTCTGCCGCTCGATTTGCCGGCCCTGAACCTGGCGCGCGGTCGCGACACTGGCATCCCCACGTTGAATGAAGCGCGCCGTGAGATGTACGCATCAACCGGCGACAGCCAACTCAAGCCGTACATCAGTTGGGCTGACTTTGCGGACAACCTCAAGCACCCCGAGTCGTTGGTCAACTTCATCGCTGCCTATGGCACGCATGACACGATTACGGCAGCGACCACACTGGCAGACAAACGCGCTGCAGCCTTGGCGCTGGTATTCGGCGGTGGTGGTTCACCGGCTGATCGCCTGGACTTCCTCAACAGCACCGGTGCCTATGCCAACGTAACGCTGGCCGGCAAGGATGGGCTGCTGGGTACTGCCGACGACGTGACGGGTGTGACGATCACGGGTCTCGACGACATCGACTTCTGGGTCGGTGGCCTCGCCGAGCAGAAAATGCCGTTCGGCGGCATGCTCGGCTCGACGTTCAACTTCGTGTTTGAAACTCAGATGGAGGCGTTGCAGGACGGCGACCGCTTCTACTACCTGTCGCGTACCGCGGGCCTGAACTTCGGCACCGAGTTGGAGAACAACTCCTTTGCCAAGCTGATGATGCTCAACACCGATGTCACCCACCTGTCGAACACCGTGTTCCTGACGCCGACATTCACCCTCGAAGTGAATCAGGCCAATCAGTTCACTAACCTTGGCGTGGACGGCAGCGCCGATCCGACGGGCGGCCTCATGATCAACGGCGTGGAAATCGTGCCGCTGGTTATCCGCGACAACCCCAACACCGTTGGCTCGGACAGTAATTATCTGCAATACACCGGTGAAGACCATGTCGTCCTGGGCGGCACCGCCGGCAATGACATCATCGTCTCCGGTGAGGGCGATGACACCCTTTACGGCGACGGCGGTAACGACCGCCTCGAAGGCGGCGCCGGGAACGATGCGGTACTGGGCGGCGCGGGCGATGACATCATCACCGACTCGTTCGGCGACAACCGTCTGGAAGGTAATGCCGGTAACGATGTGATCATCGCCGGTAGCATGCTGGTTGGCGGCAACCTGATCCTGGGGGGCGATGGCCAGGACTTCATCATCACCACCGAAGACGTCAGCACCACCTTCGGCGGTCAGGGTGACGATTTCATCCTCGGTGCCAAGACCAACCTGCCAGCTACTGGCAACGAAGGCGATGACTGGATCGAGAAAGGTACCCAGGACGGCGCGCCTGGCGATAACGCCTCGCCGTTGCTCAATGACGATACGATCGGCAATGACATCTTTGTTGGCGGTGGTGGCTTCGACGAAATGATCGGCGAGGGTGGCGATGACATCTTTGTCGGCAGCGATGCCCAGGACAATATGGACGGCATGTCCGGTTTCGACTGGGTGACCTACAAAAATGACAAGGCCGGCGTGACCGTTGACCTGACCATGGCCACGCTGGCGCAGCCACACGGCAACGCGCCAAACCAGAACAACGGGCCGTTCAATCCGGTCGGCGCCTCGCCGGCCTCGATCCTCGACCGTTTTGCCGAGGTCGAAGGCTTGTCCGGTTCGAAATTCGCCGATGTGCTCATGGGCGATAATGTTGATGCGGACACTATCATCAACCACGGTGGTGCCACGGGCGGTGCACTGACCAATGTGGCGTTGATCCGCGGACTGGAGCAGTTTCTGGCCGATGCCGGCTTGCCGACCACCGGCTTTGCCACGGGCAACATCATCCTCGGTGGTAATGGCAGTGACCTGATCGAGGGCCGCGGGGGCGATGATCTGATCGATGGTGACAAATGGATCAACGTCAGAATTGCGGTTTATGGCCCCAACGACGTCAACCATACCGGCCCCGAGATCGCCACCTTCGACAGCATGGTCGATATGATCCCGTTCATGCTCGACGGCACCTATAACCCGGGTCAGCTCAAGGCCGTGCGAGAAATCCTGCCCGGCACCTCGACGGGCGGGGCGGCCTTTGACACCGCCATTTTCTCCGGGCTTCAGTCCGAGTATGTGGTGACGCAGGACACTCGCGGCACAGCCAATGTGGCGGACGATGTCTGGACGGTGACCGATACCGAAGTGGGTCGCGACGGTACCGATACCTTGCTGCATATCGAACGCCTGCAGTTTGCCGATACCCAGCGAGTGCTGGTGACGGGGCTGAATGCACAACCGACGGGCAGGCCGACTGTCGCGGATGGAAACGGCGGCGCGATCACAGTGGGCGACACACTGACCGTCAGCATGGCCAATGTGCGCGATGCCAACAACATCGCGGCGGGTAACCTGCAGGGTTTCGTCAATAACGCCTCAGTGTCCTACTATTGGCAGTTCGAAGCCGACCCCGGCACTGGCGTGTTCGAAGACATCATCCTGCTGCCTGCGGGTGACCTGGCGTTCCAAAGCGCCGACGGCACCACGTTCAAGGTCTCCCCGGATCTTGCCGGGCTGTCACTGCGGGTCAAGGCGATCTACCAGGATGGTCATGGCACGACTGAAGTGGTGTTCTCGCAGCCGACTGACGTGGTGGCTCCCGGCGCGCCGGTCGTGCCGACGGCGTCGACACCGGTAGTCGATGCCACCGCGGGTGGCGAGGGCCTTCACATGGTCCGCTCCGACCTCAACTTCATCCTTGATCAGATCAAGATTGCCGAGGCTGATGCGGCCGGTCAGGACATCCTCTCGCTGATCCCGAATATCCGCGCGCCGTTGGGCCTGCGTGCGGTCGATGGCTCGAACAACAACCTGATGAACCTCAACGGCATTAACAACACCGAGTTTGGTGCTGCGGATAACACCTTCCCGCGCTTGACCGATCCGGTCTTCAATCCGGCGGAAGGTGCTCCTGCCGGCTTCTTCGGCCCCGGCTCGCCGGCCATTCCGGGATCGTCGTATCAGCAGACCAGCGGCTCAGTGTTTGACTCGCAACCGCGCACCATCAGTAACCTGATCGTCGACCAGACGTCGAACAACCCGGCGGCCTATGCCACGGCTTACGACCCGGGTGCGGACGGTATGCTCAACTTCGGCACGGTGGATAATGACGACGTGCTCAAGGATGGCGTACGGATAGTCGCCAGCCCCGGCATGGATGGTCAGTTCGGTACTGCCGACGACCACGATGTGTACCTGTTCGAGAACACCGCGGCGGACGCAGGGTTGTCCGCGCCGTTCAACGCCTGGATGACCTTCTTCGGGCAGTTCTTCGATCATGGGCTGGATCTGCTTACCAAAGGCGGTTCGGGCACCATCTTCATCCCGCTGCAACCGGATGATCCGCTGTATGTGCCAGGCGGCCACACTAACTTCATGGTGCTGACCCGCGCGACCAACCAGCCAGGGGCGGATGGCGTTCTGGGCACGGCCGACGACATTCATGAGCACACCAACACCACCTCGCCGTTCGTGGATCAAAACCAGACCTACAGCTCGCACCCATCACACCAGGTGTTCCTGCGCGGTTATGAGCTTACCGACAATGGCCCGATCGCAACCGGCAGGCTGATCACTAATCGAGACCTGGGGGTGGACGGCAAGTT
The DNA here is from genome assembly GCF_059695775.1 of Pseudomonas sp. LBUM1666. NCBI lineage: Bacteria > Pseudomonadati > Pseudomonadota > Gammaproteobacteria > Pseudomonadales > Pseudomonadaceae > Pseudomonas > Pseudomonas sp. LBUM1666. Next base: position 2,344,841 of record NZ_CP166789.1, read on the forward strand.
TGGTACCTCAGACGACAGCGAAATCGGTGGTATGGCGACCTGGAAAGTGGTCAAGGCGCAGGCCAACGACATTCTGGGGATTCACCTTACCGATGCCGACGTCGAAAACGGCCCGCTGTTGGCGACTGACGCCTATGGCAATTTCATCAAGGGGCCGAATGGCTTCCCGATGGTCGTGATGAAGGGGGCTGACGGTCTTGGTGGCACGGCTGATGACGTGCTTGTCGAAGGCAATCCACTTTCTCCCATTAGCCTGACCAATGCTGTGCGCACCGGTCACCAGTTCCTCGCCGACATCGCCCACAATGCAGCGCCGGTGTTCAGCGGTGGTGTACTCGTGCCTGACGCGGATACCGACATTGGCAACGCAGTGCCGTTCAATCCGCAGACCGGGGCCAATCTGGCCTACGACAACGAGTTGCTCGATGCGCACTACATCGCTGGCGACGGCCGGGTCAACGAGAACATTGGCTTGACCGCGGTGCATGCGATCTTCCACGCCGAGCACAATCGGCTGGTTGTGCAGACCAAGGACACCGTGCTCGATTCGGGTGACGTGGCCTTCCTCAATGAGTGGCTGCTCGCTCCGGTGAGCGCGTTGCCAACCAACCAGGCTGAGATCGATGCGCTGGTGTGGAATGGCGAGCGCTTGTTCCAGGCTGCCAAGTTCGGCACCGAGATGCAGTATCAGCACCTGGTATTCGAGGAGTTTGCGCGGGCCATCCAGCCCAGGGTCGACCTGTTCTTTGCACCGACCCAGGTCTATGACGTTGACCTCGATGCCTCGATCGTCGCCGAGTTCGCCCACACCGTGTACCGGTTTGGCCACTCGATGCTGACCGAGACCGTCGATCGCTTCGACGTCGACTTCAACGTGGTCGGCGATCCGAACAGCGCTGATCCTGATCAGCAACTCGGCCTGATCGCGGCGTTCCTCAACCCGTTGGCGTACGCCGCCAGTGGCGTGACGCCCGAGGATGCGACCAGTGCGATCGTGCGTGGGATGACACGGCAAGCCGGTAACGAAATCGACGAGTTCGTCACCGAGGCGCTGCGCAACAACCTGCTGGGCCTGCCGCTCGACCTGCCGGCGATGAACATCGCCCGTGGCCGCGACGTGGGGATTCCTTCGCTCAATGCGGTCCGCCGCGATATCTACAGCCAAACCGGTGATACCCAACTCAAGCCTTACATCAGCTGGGTCGACCTGGTGCAGCACCTCAAACATCCAGAGTCGTTGATCAACTTCATCGCGGCCTATGGCACGCATGACACGATCACCGCGGCGACCACGCTTGAAGGTAAACGTGCCGCAGCCCTGGCGCTGGTATTGGGTGGTGATGATGCGCCGGCTGACCGCTTGGACTTCCTCAACGGCACCGGTACCTGGGCCAACGTAACGCTGGCCGGCAAGGATGGGTTACTGGGTACTGCCGACGATCTGAAGGGGGTGACTGTCACGGGCGTCGATGCCATCGACCTCTGGATCGGCGGCCTGGCCGAAGAGAAAACCCCGTTCGGCGGCATGCTCGGCTCGACCTTCAACTTCGTGTTCGAGAACCAGCTGGAAAAACTGCAGGACGGTGACCGCTTCTACTACCTGGAACGTACCGCTGGCCTGTCGATGAACGCCGAACTGGAAAGCAACTCGTTCGCCAAGCTGATCATGGCCAACACCTCGGCCACGCACTTGCCGGGTCTGGTGTTCTCGGACCCTGGACTCTATCTGGAAAGGGACCAGAGCAAGCAGTACAACGATGGCCTGGGTAACGCCGATCCGCTTGGCGGGGACGGCGAACAGGTGGTGTTCCGCGACAATCCGCTGACCGCAGGGCCGGACACCAACTACATCAAATACACCGGTGAAGAGCACATCGTGCTGGGCGGCACCAACAACGCAGACATCCTCATCGCAAGTGAAGGAGATGACACGGTCTGGGGTGATGGCGGCAACGATCTCATCGAAGGCGGTGACGGCAACGACCAACTGCGCGGTGGCGCCGGCGACGACATCATCACCGACCGCGGCGGCGACGATAATATCCAGGGTGGCGACGGCAACGACGTGCTGCACGGTGGCAACGGCGTCAACCTGATCATTGGCGGGTTCGGCAATGACTTCATCGTGACCGGTGAGGACGCTTCCGAGGCCATTGGTGGCCAGGGTAACGACTTCATCCTGGGCAGCAAAGCCAACGAACAGGACATGGGTAACGAAGGCGACGACTGGATCGAGAAGGGCACTTCGGACGGTGCACCTGGCGACAACTTCGACCCGGCGGGCAATGACCCGGTGATTGGCCACGATGTGTTCATCGGCGGTAACGAAAACGATAAGTTCAACGGCGAGGGCGGCGACGACATCATGGTCGGCAGTCTCGGCATGGGTGACCGCTACATCGGCGGCTCCGGCTATGACTGGGCGACCTTCAAGGGGCTCGCCCAAGGCGTGACCATCGATTACACCGACCGCTTTTTCGATGTTCCACCGATGCCAGGTTCGGGTGCTTCGGCGCTGGTACGTTTCGACATCATGGAAGGTCTATCGGGTTCATCGCACGGTGACTTCCTGCGCGGTGATAACCAAGATGCCACTTCGCTGCCTACTGCGGGTGCAACCGGCAGTGTGCTGACCAACATCAACCTGATCAACGGCCTGGCTGATTTGCTGCCAGACGGAGCGACGTACTTCGATGGCGGCAACATCATCCTCGGCGGTAGCGGTAGCGACCTGATCGAAGGTCGCGGTGGTGATGACATCATCGATGGTGACAAGTGGCTGAACGTACGCATCAGCGTACGGGAAAACGTTGATGGCACTGGCGCGGAAATCGCCACGTTCGACAGCATGGAGCCGATGGTGCAGTTGATGCTGAACGGTACTTACAACCCGGGCCAGTTGGTCATTGTGCGGGAGATTCTGACCGGCAATGACAGCTTCGACACCGCGCTGTTCTCCGGTAATTTGGGGGAATACGGCATCGAGATCGATGGCGACACTGTCATTGTGACCGACTCGGTGGCGGGGCGTGATGGCGTCGATCGCTTGACGGGCATCGAGCGTCTGCAGTTCGCTGACGTGGCGCAATCGTCCGGAGTGGGCACCGCTCAAAACAACGACCCGTCGGGTCATCTGGCAATCCTCGATGCTGCTACCGGTATGCGTGACGATACGCCTGTCGCGGGCCAGTTGCTGCGCGTCAGTGATCGGGGGGTACACGACGCGGACAACCAAAGCGTGGCCAACCCGACCGGTGCGGTGACCGGTGGGGTGGCTTACTACTGGCAGGTTGAAAACATTCCCGGGTCGGGCATCTTTGACGACATCACCGTTATCGCCGCTGGCGAGGCATCGCGGGCGAGTGGCACCACCTTCCGGGTGGGGGCCGATGAGGCGGGTCTGAACATCCGCGTCCGGGCGGTGTACCAGGATGCCAAGGGCACGCTGGAGATCGTCGACTCGTCCGGGAACAGTGCACCGACCGAAGGGGCGACCGTTACCGGGCTTGCCGCGCAGAACCAGGTGTTGACCGCTGACACGTCGAGCATCATCGACCTCGATGGCCTGAGCAATCCGCAGTTCACCTACCAGTGGCAGGTGAACGACGGGCTTGGCTTCGACAACATCGCCGGCGCTACCGGTAGCACGTTCGCGCTTGGTCAGGCTCAGGTCGACATGGAAGTGCGCGTGGTGATCGGTTACGTGGATGACTTCGGTGTGGCCGAAAGCGTTTCGTCCAACATCGTGGGTCCGGTGGACAACGTCAACGATGCACCGACTGCAGGGCCGACCGTAACCGGGCTTGCAGTGCAGAACCAGGTGTTGACTGCTAACCCGGCGAGCATCATCGACGTTGATGGCCTCAGCAATCCGCAGTTCACCTACCAATGGCAGGCGAACAACGGGCCTGGCTTCGTCAACATCGCCGGAGCTACCGGTAGCACGTTCGCGCTTGGCCAGGCTCAGGTCGGCCAGGCAGTTCGCGTGGTGATCGGTTACGTGGATGACTTCGGTGCGGCCGAAAGCGCTTCGTCCAACATCCTGGGACCGGTGACCAACGTCAACGATGCACCGACAGGCGCGTTGCTGATCAGCGATACGACACCGGATCAAGGGCAGGTGCTGACCGCGCTGACGGGTGGGATCGCCGATGCGGATGGGCTGGGCACATTCAGCTTCCAATGGCAGCAAGGTGTCGGCGCTTCCTTCACCGACATCAACGGCGCGACTGCTGCGACCTTCACCCCTGGTGCGGCGCAGGGCAATCTGCAACTGCGAGTGATCGTGCGCTACACCGATGGCTTCGGCACGCTGGAGTCGGTGACCTCGGCGGCGACGGCGGCGGTTACGGTAATAGCTGGTGTGGTACTGCAGGGCAATGCTTTGGCGAACACCCTCACCGGCACCGCGGGTAACGATGTGCTGTTTGGCCTGGGCGGGAACGATACGCTGAATGGCCTCGCCGGTATCGACCAGCTGTTTGGCGGCACTGGCAACGACATCCTCAACGGCGGAGGCGACAACGACGTCCTCAATGGCGAGGACGGCAACGACACCCTCAACGGTGGGCTCGGCGAGGATGCCATGAGCGGCGGTGCCGGCAACGACACGTTTGTGGTCGACAACGTCGGTGACCTTGTCACCGAGGCGCTGGGTGGTGGTACCGATCTGGTGCAAACCAGCCTGACGAACTACCTGCTCGGTGCCAACGTCGAGAACCTGACCTATACGGGCGCCGGTAACTTCACCGGTACCGGTAACGCGCTAGCCAACACCATCACCGGCGGGGTGGGTAACGACTTCCTCAATGGCGGTGCAGGTGCTGACCGGTTGGTGGGGGGGGCGGGCAACGATACCTACGTCGTCGATGCAGCCTTGGACGTGGTGGTCGAGGTGGCGGGTGGCGGTACGGACACCGTGCAGACTTCGCTGGCCAGCCACACGCTGGGCGCTAATGTCGAGAATCTGACCTACACCGGAGTCGGCAACTTCGTCGGCAACGGTAACGGGTTGAGTAACGTCATCACCGGCGGGGTGGGTAATGACACCCTCAATGGTGGCGGCGGCAACGACCAACTGTTCGGTGGCATTGGCACGGATAACCTGAACGGCGGCACTGGCGATGACAGCCTCGACGGCGGTGATGGCAACGATACGGTCACTGGCGGTGCCGGCAACGACGTGATGGTTGCCAGCAGTGGCAACGATATCTTCATGTTCGCAGCGGGCTTCGGGGCCGATCAGATCATCGGCTTCGATGCCAACGCGGTGGGAGGCCAGGACCGGCTCGATATTTCCGCGTTCGGCGTCACTGCTGCGACCTTTGCCGGCAGCGTCATCATCACCGATCTCGGTGCGGATACCTTGATCAGCTCCGCAGGAATAGCTGACTCCATCCGCCTGGTCGGTGTGGCCGATGCAACAACTGTCACTGCCGCAGACTTCATTCTCGCCACTTGAGGTCCTGATCAGTACTGTCGCAGACGCGTAAAAAGAGGAGGGGAAGGCATGGATGCCCTCCCTTTTTTCTTTGAAAAACTGGCTGTTTGTTGAGCTGAAAATGGGTGAACCACCCTGGCAGGTCGGTATGTCGGACCGTAGGAAACGCTCGATCAACATTTGACTGGGGAGTGGAAAAAGAAGGACCGTCAATGCTCTGGAATCAGGCGTTGGATCCAGAGCAGCAGGCAGCGATCCAAATTGGATAAATGCGGTCTTTGACGGATTTTCAGCGAATGACTGTCGCGCAACTCAATAGGACTTGCCTGCGAACCTGAGTGCTTCCCTCTGACTCTTAACTGCTGAACAAGCTGATAAGACTCCAGGCTGCCCCTATCGCAAAAATGAAAAGAATGAGTACCAGCGTGAGGATTAGCGGTTCGACGCGCATGAAAGTGACTCCTCAGAAGGGCTAGCAATGCGCGCCTGATCTGCGGCGCAGGTGTTTTTCAAGGCAACGGTTGCATGTATAGGGAGTGCCTCAGGAAAGTTGTTTTCCAGTGGTAACAGCTTCAAACTCTCAATTAATGCGCTAGTGAACTCACAGCATTCTCTATGCCAAAAAATTTAACAGCCTATAATTCCCCGCCGTCGGGGCTGCCTGATTCTGTGGCCAGTTCTCCATCAAAAAAGTTGAAACAGGAAGCGGGTAATACAGCCCATTTATGGGGGATCTCTCACAATGTGGGTACGGCAATACCACAGGTGCTTGCGCCTTCCGCAACCTGCTGATATCGACCTGATGCGGACACTGAAAAAGGAACTGCAGTTGAACGAACACACATTGTCCCAGCGCCTGGAGCGCGTGGCGGCGCATGTGCCAGCAGATGCGCGCCTGGCCGATATCGGTTCGGATCACGGCTACCTGCCGGTGGCGTTGATGCGCCGTGGCGCCATCGCGGCGGCGGTGGCCGGCGAGGTGGCCTTGACGCCGTTCCGCTCGGCCGAACGCACCGTGCGCGAGAACGGCCTGGAGCAGCGGATCACCGTGCGCCTGGCCAAGGGTCTGGCGGCGATCGAGCCGGGAGACGGGATCACGGCGATCAGCATCTGCGGCATGGGCGGCGAGACGATCCGCGACATCCTCGACAGCGGCAAGGCGCGCCTGAGCGGTCAGGAGCGCCTGATTCTGCAGCCCAACGGCGGCGAGCAGCCACTGCGCCAATGGCTGATGGAAAATGGCTACCGCATCCTCTGCGAGGAACTGCTGCGGGAGAATCGCTTCGACTACGAAATCATCGTCGCCGAGCGCGCCGGGCCGGTGATGTACACCGCCGAGGAGCTTTACTTTGGCCCGCTGCAGATGCAGGCACGCAGCCCGGCGTTCCTGATCAAGTGGCAGCGCATGCTGCGCGAGAAGCAGAAGACCCTGACCCACTTCGCCCGTGCGCGGCAGGCCGTGCCCGAGGAGAAAGTGCAAGACATCGCCCGGCAGGCCCGGTGGATCACCAAGCTGCTGGCTTGATCCCGGCGGACTGATCCCGTGGCTTCGCACTAGCGACGATAGTAGCGGTGATCGTCCTCGTAGCGGTGCCGCATGGCCCGATCTTGATGGCGCTCCCAATCACGACGGCGTTCAGCTTCTCGGCGGGCTTGCTCTCTACGCCACTTATCTCTACGCCAGTCGTCTCGGCGCCAATCGTCTCTACGATCGTGCCAACGGCCGTCATGCCAGTACCGGTCGTCATGGGCAAGCAACGGCCCTGGCTGCTTGCCGGCCATATTGGCCAAGGTCGGCCAAGGGTTGCCGGCGGCCTGGACAGGAGCCTGAACGGCTGCGACTTCAGTTGCGAAAACAGGGGTTGAGGTCTTCATCTGTGTTGCTGATGCCGAGCCCACTGCCGCGAACGCGAACAGGCCGAAGAGCACCATCCGTGGGTCATGGAATTTCATGAGCGAAGACAACCTCTGATTGACAATTGGACGTGTGGCCATCTGGCTGCGGGACGCCTGCGGGTTCGCGCTTACCGAGCGGATGTGCCTATCCACATAGACAGATAAAAAGGGAAAAGTTCTAGGGCGCCGCTGCATAAATAGCCAACGGCCTCAGTGTTCGGCCTTCTTTGAGGTTTGCTATCTCGATGTCCCTTCTGGCCGATAGCTACCGGTTGCGAAGGGCAGCAATCGACCCAGGCTGTGTGAAAACGCACTAAATACGTAGAAAACTGAAAGTTGCGAAGGTTGCCTGTGGAAGGAGCGGACGGAAGCGCGAATTGCCTTGATCAGTTGCATAGACGTTCGTATTGCCGTTTGGGCCGCGTCAGCGGCCCAAACAGCCACTCACGGACGATCAAGCGGCTGGATTCACGCCCTCATCGCTTCAAGCAGTCCTGCGATGCCGAAGATGCTCATCATTCGTTTGAGGTTGTAGGCGAGCACATGAAGGCTCATCTCGGTGCTTACCCTTGGTAGGGTTTTGGTCAGGAAGTGGGTACTTCCCATCCAGTATTTGAGCGTTCCAAAAGGATGTTCAACGGTCTGTCGGCGACGCCTCATCATCGTTGGATCATTTTCCAGCCGTACCTGCATCGCGTCGATTACCGCCTCATGTTCCCAGCGCTTCACACGGCGCTCCTTACCCGTCGTACATTGCTTTTGCATTGCACAGGACTGGCAACCCGAGAAGTAGTAACAATGCAATAACATGCCGTCTTCCATCGACGAATGCCGCCGGGTCAGTAACTGTCCCGCAGGGCATCGATACTCGTCCGACGCCGCAAGATAGATGAAGTCCTGCTTACCAAATCGGCCTTCGGCTTTGCTGCCAGATGTCAGGGGTTTCGGTACGAAGGTAGTGATGCCGGTTTGCTCGCATGCAAGGATTTCCAGACCTTTGTAATAGCCTCGGTCATCCACCACCGTTAGCGATTCGGCCCTGATTTCTTCACGCGCTTGGTGCGCCATATTGCTCAGTTGCCCACGATCATTACCAACGTTGGTCACCTCATGGGAAATGATCAGATGGTGTTTGTCGTCGACAGCTGTTTGTACGTTGTAACCAACCGTTCCGGTGCCTCGGCCGCTCGTGGCCATTGAGCGTGCATCTGGGTCTGTGAGGGAGATCTGCTGGTCTGGACTTTCGTGGAGCTGCGCCTCGATTTCCTTGAGTTTCTGCATCTGCTGTTTCAGCGTTTCGATTTTTTCTTTCAGTCGCTCGGCCTTGGCCTCGGCCACTTCTGGCGTTGCCCGATCCGCCGAATCCATCGCCGCAAGATAACGGTCAATGCTCTGCTCGATCTGTTGCATGCGCGCCTTCACTTTGCCCTGGGTGAAGTTACGGTCGCGGTTGTTGACGGCTTTGAATTTGCTGCCGTCGATGGCGATGATCGATTGGGAGAAGAGATTGAGGTTGCGGCAAAGCACTACGAATTGTCGGCAGACGCTGCGAATGGCTTTGCCGTTGTCTTTGCGAAAGTCGGCAATGGTTTTGAAATCTGGAGCCAAGCGGCCCGTCAGCCACATCAACTCGACGTTACGCTGGGCCTCACGCTCAAGCCGGCGGCTGGACTGAATCCGATTGAGATAGCCGTAGATGTAGATCTTCAGCAAGATCGCAGGATGGTAGGCCGGACGGCCCGTTGCAGCAGGATCGATACCTTCAAACCCAAGTGCTCCCATATCGAGTTCATCGACAAAAACGTCGACCACTCTCACTGAGTTTTCTTCAGCTATGTAATCATCCAAGCACTCGGGCAGCAACGTGACTTGAGTGCGTGCCTCACCTTCAATGAATCGTTTCATGATCGTCCCCGATACGATCTCGACGATCACAAGGTTAGACAATCACAGGCGCTTTCACACAGTCAGGAGCGATTGCAGCCAGCAGCAGAACTCAATTTGCACTGCTGCAATCGAGTGATAACGCTGATATTTCGGGTGACAAAAAGGCGCTCGTTAAATGCCTGACCAAGTACTCGATTAATTAGCGCCGTTCGACGGAATGCCACCCTGTGGCTCCCGCGTAATCAAGTCATTAGGTACCTAAATGGGCCCGTATCGCATACTAGTTTCAGAGATAGAAAAATTCGATAGATGGGAACAGCCTTGGAGTTTTTATGAGGCTTTATCAACGTCACCTTCTCTGGATATAAATGCCCGTGAAAAGCAGCAAAGCGTATGGGCTACAGCAATTGACGGCTCAAGCTGGCTACTGAGCAAAGACTTTGCTGATGGTTGCTCGCTCGTAGATGCTCGTCTTGAGTTAGGTTTTCCTTGGCTTTCTGCCAAGGCCCGACGGCAACTGGTCAAGGGAGCCTCCTATCAATGGCGTTAGCAACCCAAGCAACTCCCAGACTTCAGCGTAACCAGTGTGTTTTCACACAGCCTGGACCCGAAGCAGACGGTGGTTACCCTGCCGATCTTGCCCAGAAAAGGCCATTCGATTCGTCTACGAAAATGGGAGCGACTCATAGAGTTGTTGTGGTTGAGGAGTTATTCAGTGAATTATTTTAGGTAAGTGGTGTTATTTTTAATTATTGCAGTGGATTGGATTTCGATTGCGCTGCACTTAATTAGATTTTTGGATAGGAAGTCTACAATCTGCGCTTTCTCTTTTAAAGATGAAGCATCAGTGGCTTGGCGTTGGATTTCTTTGTTCAAGTTCTCTGCTAGCGTTTCATATGAAGAACTGAATTGGTGTGATAGAGCGTAATGTGTGCCGAATTTAGATTCATACTCTTTCTTGGCTTCTGGCTTGATCAATACTTGTGCTGCAACATAAAATGCAGCACAGCTTGTGTTAGCCATCGCAAGCGGTTCAAGATTCAAGCCTTTTTGATCCGCTGACACGTTGTGAGTAATTGCTGAAAGTGAAATTAAAACTATCTTTAGATGCTTGAGTTTCATGTTTTTAGATCCGGTATAACGACGAACAGGCCCTGAATGGGGAAAAGTACTTTCGTGGACTTGATGGATAACATTCCTTGTTTCCTGTCTAGTCTGGGTTTTGCAGGGGAGCCGATGGCCACGTAAAGGAGCTTACACCATGGCTGGAACGCTACGGTTACTCCCGCAGATACACGAGCAAAATCAGCTTAAACACTACTCGATTCGTTTTGCTCGAGTCTACTGCGCCTGGCCGCTCATGCCGATTTCAGCCTGTCACCAGGGGCAGCCATCGACCCAGGCTGTGTGAAAACGCGCTAAATACGTCGAAAACTGAGAGGCGCGAGGATTGCCTGTGAAATCAGCGGGCGGAAGCGCGAATTACCTTAGTCAGCTACATAGACGTTCCTAATGCCGTTTGGGCCGCGTCAGCGGCCCAAACGGCTACTAACGGGCGAGCCAAGCGGCTGGATTCACGCCCTGATCGCCTCAAGCAGTCCTGCGATGCCAAAGATGCTCATCATTCGTTTGAGGTTGTAGGCGAGCACATGAAGGCTCATTTCGGTACTTACTCGCGGAAGTGTTTTGGTCAGGAAGTGGGTGGCTCCCATCCAATATTTGAGCGTTCCAAAAGGATGCTCAACAGTCTGGCGGCGAACCTTCATCTTCCCCGGGTCATGCTCCAGCCGAACCTGCATCGCGTCGACTACCGCTTCATGTTCCCAGCGCTTCACCCGACGCTCCTTACCCGTCGTACATTGCTTTTGCATTGAGCAGGACTGGCAGCCTGAGAAGTAATAACAATGCAATAACATGCCGTCTTCCGTCGACGAATGTCGCCTGGTTAGTAACTGCCCCGCAGGGCATCGATACTCGTCCGACGCCGCAAGATAGATGAAATCCTGCTTGCCAAATCTGCCTTCCGCTTTGCTGCCAGATGTGAGGGGTTTCGGTACGAAGGCAGTGATGCCGGCTTGCTCGCAAGCAAGGATTTCCAGACCTTTGTAATAGCCTCGATCAGCCACCACCGTTAGCGATTCAGCTCCAATTTCTTCACGCGCTTGGTTCGCCATATTGCTCAGCTGCCCGCGATCATTGCCAACGTTGGTCACCTCATGGGCAATGATCAAATGGTGTTTGTCGTCGACAGCGGTTTGCACGTTGTAGCCAACCGTCCCGGTGCCTCGACCGCTCGTGGCCATTGAGCGTGCATCTGGGTCTGTGAGGGAAATCTGCTGGTCTGGACTTTCGTGGAGCTGTGCCTCGATTTCCTTGAGTTTCTGCATCTGCTTTTTCAGTGTTTCTATCTTTTCTTTAAGCCGCTCTGCTTTGGCCTCGGCCACTTCGGGCGTTGCCCGATCCGCCGAATCCATCGCCGCCAGATAGCGATCAATGCTCTGCTCGATCTGCTGCATGCGTGCCTTCACCTTGCCCTGAGTGAAGTTGCGGTCGCGATTATTGACGGCTTTGAATTTGCTGCCGTCGATGGCGATGATCGACTGAGAGAAGAGATTGAGGTTGCGGCAAAGAACTACGAACTGGCGGCATACGTTGCGAATGGCTTTGCCGTTGTCTTTGCGAAAGTCGGCAATGGTTTTGAAGTCCGGAGCCAAACGCCCCGTTAGCCACATCAACTCGACGTTGCGCTCGGCCTCACGCTCAAGCCGGCGGCTGGACTGAATCCGATTGAGGTAGCCGTAGATATAGATCTTCAGCAACACCGCTGGGTGGTAGGCCGGACGACCCGTTGCAGCAGGATCAACACCTTCAAACCCAAGTGCACCCAGGTCGAGTTCATCGACGAAAACGTCGACCACTCGGACTGGATTTTCTTCGGTTACGTAATCGTCCAGACACTCCGGCAGCAAGGTGACTTGCGTCCGAGCCTCACCTTCAATGAATCGCTTCATGATCGCCCCCGCTACGATCTCGACGATCAGAAGATTAGACAATTGCAGGTGTTTTCACACAGCCTGGGCCCAAAGTGGACATTGAAGACGAGCGCCAAATGACCGATGCATCCAAGCATAAAGTGGAGTAATCGGCACAATAAGCTGTCAGCACAGCCGTTTCTGGTAATAGAGCCGGGTATGTCCCGGCGGATAATCTGCCAAGCGTCCAAATTCGGAGTAACCAAGTTTTTGATAAAACCCCGGTGCCTGAAAGCTGAAGGTCTCCAGCCAAATACCAATGTAGTGCTTTTTCTTTGCGACTTCTTCCGCCATGTGCATCAACCGCTCTCCGATACCCTGACCACGCATCGACTCGGGAACACTGACAAGATCGATTAGTAGCCATCGATAAGAGGCCTTGCCATACAGTCCACCAATGACTTCATTGCTATCGGGGTCTCGTAGCAACAGCGCAAATGTTTCATGGGCATCGTCCCCACCGTTGGCCAGGTTATGGGCCAGCAGCGGGTTCAAAATTCCTAACCTTTCTGCTTCAGTCACATTTGTCGAAAGCTGGATTTCTAAAGGCATGGTGCTCTCCCTGAGCGATGAATAATCGAGACAACAAGGTAGCCCATTTCTGTCATCGCCGAGTGGGTCAGCAAACTCTCATGTGGTTTTGTAAAGACGGATTGAAGGGCTGCTTTTGGCCGTTTTCTGCCGGTCGCGCCGAAGATAGTCTGGATCGAATCTAACCACTGACTCGCCAGGTGCGCGTCCGAGCGAAATGTTGATCTGCGGGACCAGGCCTGGATTCATCCCTCTTTTTGGCTCGAGGGTGGCTGGCGGGTTTGCGAGATCCGCATATCGGGCGCGCACTGGCGCTGCTCCATGCTCGTCCAACCGAGGGCTGGACGGCAGAAGCCCTGGCGCTTGAAGTGGGCATGTCGCGCTCGGTATTCGCGGAGCGATTCACGGCATTGGTCGGACAGCCACCGATGCAATACCTGACACTCTGGCGTATGCACGTGGCGGCTCAACATCTGCGCGAAGGTCGCGGTAATGTGGCGCAAATCGGCTTTGCAGTTGGCTATGAATCCGAAGCTGCGTTCAGTCGCGCATTCAAACGCCAGTTCGGCACATCACCCGGCACCTGGCGCAGACAATCAGCATGAGAAGTCTGCGGATTCCACGCCATCCGCAGTGGCCGTCGCAGCGGGAACTTCAAGGTACTGGCCAGGTCAATAGGGGCCCTGTATCGGAGATGCCGAGCAGCGCTGGTGGCCTGTTTTACGGCAGTGCCGTCCTAGATCATCCGAGTCCGCCCCCTGATGCCAACCAAGAGTTTTCTGCCGGGTCTCTTTCTGGCGTTCTGCGCCGTCGCGTCGATTTGCTCGGTTGCTGCCGAGCGAAGTGCGCCCTCGCAAAGTAACAGCGCATCAACCACGCTAATCGAAACTGCCTCGCGGCAGTATGAAAATGGCCAGTTGGACCAAGCCGCTGCCACGCTGGAGCGTGCCCTGCATATCCAGCCGAACAATCCCGCGACGCTGCATTACCTCGGTGTGTTGCGTCTTCAGCAGGGGCAGTACCAGCAGGCTGAAACGTTGGCGGCGCGCTCGAACATGCGGGTTGGTCGCAACCTCGAGTTACGCAACCGCAACCTCCAATTGATCCAGGCGGCGCAGCAGGCCAAGGCTTCGAGTACCTCACCCAACGCCAAAGAGGACCTGGTCGCAGTACAGAAGGGGCTCGAAGAGGAGGCCAAAAAGCGCCGCGAAGCAGAAATGGCCGCTGCTGAACAACCCAACGCTGGCAACTTCGCTAGCGCAAAGGCAGAGAGGGTATCGGATTCGCCGACAGCTGGCAGACCACGGCCCGAAGGAGAATTGCCAGTGGCTTTCGTCGAGCCAGAGCCGGCGTACGATGAGGTTGAGATTCCCCGCGGCCATTGGCCGCCTCCGGGTAAATGCCGAATCTGGTTTCCTGATCGCCCGCCCGGGCATCAGCCCAAACCCGGCAAATGCAAGAAGCTGCGATATCGGGTTCCGTCAGGAGGCTACCTGGTGCACGGTTGAGTTTATGAGTGTCCTGCGCATTACCTCCCAGTACTAAAGGAGGTGCCAGTGAAAGCTAAAGGACCATTCCAGTCTGGCGTCATGGGTTTAGGCTCAATCCCATGATCAAAAGATACCGGCTGCGATGGCCCATTCACCTCTGCATCTTAAAACGCTGTTCGCCTGAACACTTGATGCAGCACGTCTCCCGCTGAACTTCGTCACTGATGACAATCAGCCCCGCCTCACAGCCTGCGATATGAGTAGAAGACCTCACCTGATTTCCGGGTTTCCAGAATAAAAGAGGAATTATCATGAGCAGCACCTTCTTCATTCCATCCGTGAACATGATGGGCATTGGCAGTCTCGACGAAGCGATGCTCGCAATCCGCAAATATGGTTTTCGTAAAGCCTTGATCGTCACTGATGCAGGCCTGGCCAAAGCCGGCGTGGCCGCCAAGGTAGCCAGCCTTCTGGCCCAGCAGGACATCAACTCCACCCTGTTTGATGGCGCAAAACCGAATCCGACGGTCAGCAATGTCGAGAAAGGCCTTGAGCTGCTTGGTCGCAGCGATTGTGATTTCATTATTTCCCTGGGCGGCGGTTCACCTCATGACTGCGCCAAGGGCATTGCCCTGTGCGCCGCCAACGGCGGGCACATCAGTGATTACGAAGGCGTGGATCAATCCGCCAAGCCACAGATGCCGTTGATCGCGATCAATACCACCGCTGGCACGGCGAGTGAAATGACCCGTTTCTGCATCATTACCGACGAAGTCCGGCACGTGAAAATGGCCATCGTCGACCGTAACGTCACCCCACTGTTGTCGGTCAACGATCCTTCGCTGATGGCAGGCATGCCCAAAGGCCTGACCGCCGCCACCGGCATGGACGCGCTGACCCACGCTATCGAAGCCTACGTGTCGACTGCGGCAACGCCGATCACCGATGCCTGTGCACTCAAGGCCGTGGAATTGATCTCGGCCAACCTGCGCACTGCCGTTGCCCAGGGTGACGACATGACTGCCCGGGAAAATATGGCCTACGCGCAATTTCTTGCCGGCATGGCCTTCAACAATGCTTCGCTGGGCTATGTCCACGCCATGGCGCACCAACTGGGTGGGTTCTACGACCTGCCCCACGGTGTCTGTAATGCGATCCTGCTGCCCCATGTCGCCAGCTTCAACGCCAGCGTATGCCCGGCCCGGTTTAAAGACATCGCGAACGCAATGGGTGTCGACACCCAGCATCTGGATGCGGAAAAAGGCGCCGCCGCGGCCATCACCGCCATCCGTAAACTGTCTTCGGATGTCGGTATCCCGAGCGGCCTCGCCGAACTGGGCGCCAAGGCCGACGATATCCCGATCCTGGCAACCAATGCCATGAAGGATGCCTGCGGCTTTACCAATCCGCGTCCTGCCAATCAGGACGAGATCGAGCAGATTTTCCATACCGCGATGTAACCGATGTGAAGTGACGCCAGCCAGATCAAAAGCCCCGCCTTCGGTTGAAGTGCGGGGTTTTTTTTTGGTTCTTCACGGGTTACTCGAGCCTGTATCTCTTAAATGCGGGGATTCGCAGGAAACAGTGGTCTGTCGCTTCCTGCGATTATCTTTGGGGCGCCTGGTTCGGAACTACGCTAAAGCCATGCGGATCGTCGATAATTGTGACCCACTGTTCGCGCTGCGTCCGTCCCTGGAGCGCCCAATGTTGCCCATTACCACGCGCCTGGTGGCGCTGTTTGTTCTTTGCCTGACTCTTGAAGTGCCAGCCCAGACCAACGCCTGCCCAGCTGGCGAGACACAAGTGTGCCTGGACGGCTGCATCTGCCTGCCAGTGCCTGATGGCATCTACCAGATCGCGGCACCGGCCCTGGCGCTGTGGCTGACCCAAGCCCGCGCTGAAGCAGCCAGCGCCGGCATCCAACCCATTCCACCGCACATCCGGGAGCAACTGCTGCGCTGGTACGACCCCAGCGTCCTCGATATCGCGCGCTACAAAGTCAGCGACAACGGCCAATTCAGCACCGCCACGGCCATGCTGCAAAACCCCGACGTCGGTGCCGTGACGCTGATCGACATCATCCTGTTCCGGGACGCTCAAGCCGCAGAACAGGACGTCGCGCTTTGGGCTCACGAATTAAAGCATGTGCAGCAGTATCAGGAATGGGGGGTAGAAGGATTTGCCCAGCGGTATACACAGGATTTCAATGCTGTGGAGGCGCCGGCTTATGCCATACAGGCTGAGGTCAGGCGGTTGGTGCGGGAAGGGAATTACTGAAGAGTAGCGAACCCCGCTGCTCGGTCACCAACAGCAATGACTGCGGCACAGGACTTTGCGGGTGCTGCGGCTCCTGCAGGGCGGCCAGCTGAAAACCGGCCATGTCCAGCGCATTGAGCCAACTGGACAAGGTGCGCAAGTACCACGGCATGGGTTGCCACTGCCCCTTGAACCCGGCAAAGGTTTCTTCCCGCAAGCCATCCTGATAGTCGCCCGCCGCTGCGGTCCACGGATGCAGCGTCTGGATCACCAGCGTGCCGCCAGGGGCAAGCAGGGCGTTCATGGCGGCGAGCAGAGGGATGATGTCCTGGTGCAACAGGGCGAAGTTGGCGCAGATCAGGTCGTAGTCGCGGCCGATGTCCACCTTCGCCTCCACCAACTCTTCATAGCTCGCCAGATGCACCGGTGAAGAGCCCGCTGCCCGGGCTGCCTCGACCAGCGTCGCATCGCCATCCACACCGACCGCTTTGATGCCCCGTTCAGCCAGTGCGCGCAACAGCCAGCCCTCGCCGCAGCCAAGGTCGAGCACGCGCTCGGGCTGGCGGCCCAGCACCGCCAGCAGGATTGCCTGGTCGGTGACCTTGAGGCGGCTTTCGATGGCGCCGGTGCGGATGGCTTCGATCCAGGATTGGGCGTTGTGGTGCCAGCATTGCAGGAGGGTGGATTCGGGGGTGGGCATGTCGGTGGCCGGAGTTGTGGGTTGGATAAAAGGATAGGACAAGTGCGGGTGGATCGAAAAATCCTTACCAGCCTTTCACTCCGCTCATATCGGGCAGCTTGTGAGCGATGCCCTTGTGGCAGTCGATACAGGTGGCCTCACCGATGGCCAATGAAGTTGAGTGCATGGCAGAAGCGCGCTTGCTCTGGCGGGTGATGTCCATGAACTCGAAGTTCTGGCAATTACGGCATTCGCGAGAGTCGTTGGCCTTGAGCCTTGCCCACACCTCCTTTGAAGCCTGCACCTTGCGCGCGATTTTGTGTGTCCATTCGTGGGGGACGTGGCAGTCCGGGCAACTGGCGCGCCCCCCGGAGCGGTTGGTGTAGTGAATCGCTTTGGCTTCATCCCCGCTTTCAAATCGAGCGTTGATTAACACGCTGAGTCAGTTCTTCCGCTGACTCCTTGCGTTCCGAGTAGCGGTCAACCAGATCCGGGCGCTCGCGCAGCAGCAACGTGAATTTCACCAGTTCTTCCATGACGTCTACCACCCGGTCATAGAGCGAGGACGGTTTCATGCGGTTCCCTTCGTCAAACTCCAGATAAGCCTTCGGCACGGAAGATTGATTAGGGATCGTGAACATCCGCATCCAGCGTCCCAGCACGCGAAGCTGATTCACCACGTTAAAGGATTGGGAACCGCCGCTGACCTGCATGACGGCGAGCGTTTTCCCTTGAGTCGGGCGAACGGCGCCCAGGGCCAGCGGCACCCAGTCAATCTGCGCCTTGAATACGGCCGACATGGCGCCGTGGCGTTCGGGTGAACACCAGACCTGTCCTTCAGACCATTGCATCAGCTCAAGCAATTCCTGAACTTTCGGGTGATCGTTGGGTGCGTCATCCGGTAGCGGTAGTCCCGATGGATTGAAGATCCGCGTCTCTGCACCGAAGTGTTCGAGCAGCCGCGCTGCTTCTTCGACCAGCAACCGACTGAATGACCGTGCGCGGGTCGACCCGTACAGCAACAGGATTCGCGGCTTGTGTCGGCCGTCGTCACTGGCAATGGGCTGAATCAATGACACGTCGAGATTAGGCAGTGAGTGGGTCATGGGGGCTCCCGTTACAGTGTGCTGATGCGGTCGAGTTCGCGCTTCAGTGCATCGCGATCAAGTTGGGCAAAGGGCAGGGCGAGGAACGCCCGGCAGCGTGTTTCGATGCGCGCAAGCGTCGAGTGGAATGCAGCGGCGACGACCGTCTCATCACCCTTCACGTCTGATGGATCCTCCAATCCCCAATGGGCTTTCAAAGCCGGCCCGAAGTAGACCGGGCAGGCCTCACCAGCGGCCTTGTCGCAGACGGTGATGACAATGTCCGGCGGGTTGGCCTCGAAGGCGTCGTTTCCTTTACTGCTTAACCCGTCGATCGCAATCCCGGCCTCTTGCAACGTGGTCAGGCTGCGCGGCAGAACCTGTCCTTTGGGGAAGCTGCCGGCGCTGATCGCCTGGAAGCCTTGCGGTGCGAGATGATTGAACATCGCTTCGGACAGAATGCTGCGACAGCTATTGGCGGTACACATGAACAGAACGCGCATGGCGACTCCTCTTTCCAGACGGGCAAGTGCTAAACGCCCAGGCGCAAGGCCAGGGCAGATAAAGTGATGAACAGAATCGGCAGCGTCAGAACGACTCCCACCTTGAAGTAGTAACCCCAAGTGATGCGGATGCCCTTGCGCTCCAGAACATGCAGCCAGAGCAGTGTTGCCAGGCTACCGATAGGCGTGATTTTCGGGCCCAGATCTGAGCCGATGACATTGGCGTAGATCATGGCCTCACGCACCACGCCGGTGGCGTCACTGGCCTGGATCGACAGCGCACCCACCAACACCGTCGGCATGTTGTTCATGCCGGATGACAGCAACGCAGTGAGAAAACCAGTCCCCAACGCGGCGCCCCAGATGCCGAATTCGGCAAAGTAGTTCAGCGCCACTGTCAGATAGGTTGTCAGGCCAGCGTTTTTCAGCCCATAAACCACCAGGTACATGCCTAGCGAAAAGGTCACGACCTGCCATGGCGCTTCACGCAACACACGTCGGGTTGAAATCACGTGTCCACGTGCAGCAACAGCGAACAGCATCGCGGCACAGACAGCTGCAATGACACTGATCGGAATGCCCAGAGGCTCCAGTGCAAACAACCCAATCAGCAACAAACCCAGAACAATCCAGCCGACGCGAAAGGTCAGCGGGTCTCGCACGGCACGTCGTGGATCTTGTAGATCATCCAGTGAATAGCGTTCGGGTATGTCACGACGGAAAAACCAATACAGCACCCCGAGAGTGGAGCCCACGGCAACGAAATTGACCGGGACCATGACCGAAGCGTACTCGCTGAATCCCAGGCCGAAGTAGTCGGCTGAAACGATATTGACGAGATTCGACACCACCAGGGGCAGGCTGGCGGTGTCGGCAATGAAGCCTGCCGCCATGACAAACGCCAGGGTAGACGCGGGCGAAAAGCGTAATGCGAGCAGTATTGAAATAACGATGGGGGTCAGTATCAGTGCCGCACCGTCATTGGCAAACAAGGCGGAAACGGCTGCGCCCAGTAGCACCGTGAAAGCGAACAGGCGACGACCATCGCCCTTTGCCCAGCGTGCCACATGCAGTGCTGCCCACTGAAAGAAGCCTGCCTCATCAAGCAACAAACTAATGATGATGACTGCGATAAACGTAGCGGTGGCGTTCCAGACAATGCCCCACACCAGTGGAATATCGTCCAGCGTCACGACGCCTGCAATCAGTGCAAGAGCAGCCCCCAAGGAGGCGCTCCAGCCGACACCCAGGCCCTTGGGCTGCCAGATGACCAACACAATGGTCACGAGAAAAATGGTGAACGCAGTAAACATGAGCAGTCTCGACGGGTGATGGGTCAGCAGCAGGCGGCAGTGTTGATAGGGCGGTCGCCCATCGCTTTGAGTCGAGCGCTGTTTTCCTTAAGCCAGTCGGCGTTGGCTTCCAGTGTGGTCTCAAGAATGGTGCGAACCCACTTTGGTAGTTCGGGGTTGAGTCGGTAATACACCCACTGACCCTGGCGGCGATCCAGAAGCAGGCCACATGCCCGGAGCTGTGCGAGGTGGCGGGAGATTTTTGGCTGACTGTCGTCCAGGGCGCAGACCAGTTCGCAGACGCATAACTCTCCCTCACGGGTGATCAGCAAGGTGGCCCGCGTGCGAGTCTCGTCGGACAGGCATTTGAACACGGCGGCAGGGTTCAGCATGGAGGCGTCTTCAATACATGTGGTTATCCGAATATACGGTTATCCATATGTATCGAGCAAGCCAAAATCAGATCAACGTCAGGAAGACGACCTGTCGGATTAATTTTTGCACTCCGCCAACACCACTTTGCAGGTATCGGGCGTGCCACCGGATCGGCCGGCATAGCGTATGCAGTTATTCAGGGATTTTTTGCGAGCCATGTTCAAGGTGGAGCCCCAAGCCAAGCCGCCCTCGCCGGCAGTGGGTAGCGCTTTTGCATAGCAGCTGTCGCCTATGCTTGAGGCCGAATAGCGAGCCGTCGCAGCTTTGCCTGCACATCCCGCTGCCAGCGCCAGGTTGATGGCGAGCAGGGAGGGCAGGACCCATGACGAGCATTGGCGCGCTGTTTTTCCGGTCATCCCATCTCCCCTGTATCAAGAGGCTAGAGGCATGTTTGTGGTCGTGGTTCATTCAGATTAGACGGTGTTGTACCTACCCCTGGGTCGGTTCAGCGGAATTAGCGCATTTGGGTCATTCTTGCAGACAGCCGGAGTAAACCGTACGACAGCGCTCGCTGGACGCCATAACCGCGCCTATGGCATCGTCGAAAAAATACGCCATGTAGTAAACAGGATAAAAACAATGGAGGAGGGTGATGAGGTCGGCGCCAAGGCATCGATGTCCACGCTGACAGCGTTCAATCGGTGCGTGTTGCACCTGGGTCGGCTTGCTCGAGACCGCGGGGCATCCCAATTCATCGCAGACGGCTTGCAGGCCTTCCGCCCGCTGGTGCCCTTCGCTGCGGCATGGTGGGGCGAGATGTCGACGTCAGACGCCAGTACTCCTCCTCAAAGCTGGATGCACGGGCGGATCAATCTGCCTGAGTCGTTTGCCGTCGAATGGCACAAAGTGGCTGTCAGCGACAGATTTTCGCAGGAAACCTTAAGTCAACCCGGGGAAGTGGTGCGCGACAGTGGGTTCACCGATCCCTGCGAGGAGGTGAACGACTTCGCACGGCGTCACGACCTCTACCACCTGATGTGCATCACCTTCGAGTTACCCGAAAGCGGCTTGATGTTCTTCGTCTGTCTCTACCGAGGCCTTCATGCACCGGCTTTCAATGACAGCGAAGCCGGGTTGTTCTCGGCGTTCTGCGACCATCTGTTGCAGTTATGGCGCTTTCAGGTGCAGGACATGATTCGCTGCGACACGGGCAACGGGGCGACCGACTTCGGGGTCGCCCGGATGGACGGCAGTCTGCTGTACGTCGGCGCAAGTCTGTGCGCCGCCATTCAGCGCGAGTTGCCCGGGTGGAGCGGTTCAATGCTGCCCTTTGATGTCATCGCACAACTGCAAAAGGCGCCCTGCGTGATTCGCCTGGGTCGCACTGCAATGACGCTTAGCCCCAACGCCGAGCACGTCATCCTGTCACTCGAAACACAGTCGCGCGGAGCGGTGCTGGCACCTCGCGAGCGCACGGCGGCGATGCTGTTCGCCGCCGGCCATTCCTATAAGGAAATTGCCAAAATCCTTGCACTGAGTCCGGCCACAGTGCGCACCTATCTGCGCAACTGCTACTTGCAGCTCGGCGTGAAGAGCAAAGTGGAGCTGGGTTCTGTCCTGCGGTCATCGACCTCGCTTACGGAGGCCACGCGCCGCGATTAAGCCCCGGTATTTCAACTAATTGCCTTACCCCTCCTCATTTGTGGAGGTCCATCCGACCGCCGCGCTCTATAGGGTATGCCCTGCATATCAGGGGCTTGCGACCGTCCGTTCGGGCCACTTCCAAAACTATAAAAATAGAGGTGAGGCAGTTGAAATTTTCCAGGCTATTTATCGCCGTTGCCGCGACAACGGCATTTTCCTGTGTGGCGCTGGTGGGGTGTCAGACACACGCTTCGACAGGCGCCGACATGGTCATGCGCAACGGCTATGTCTACACCGTCGACGGCAAGAATTCCGTGCAGCAGGCGATCGCGGTCACGGGCGGGAAGATCGTTTATGTCGGCAGCGATGAAGGGGTTGCCTCCTACATCGGCACGCAGACACAGCTGATCGATCTGGCCGGCCGCATGCTGATGCCGGGCTTCGTTGATGCGCACATGCATCCGGGGGATGGCGGCCGCGCCATGACTTTGTGCGACCTGAAATACCAGACGATGACCCGCAAGGTTTTCCAGGAGACCATTCAGGCGTGCCTGGATGCCGACAAGGGCAAAGGCCCCGATGTCTGGCTCGAAGTGGGCAGCTGGGACCGCATGGGCATGACCGGCCTCGACGGCGACGCTGACAAGTCGACGCTGGACGCGCTCAAGACCAACCGTCCAATTCAAGTCCGTTCCACCGACTTCCATACGGTGCTGACCAACTCTCGCGGCCTGGCGGTCGCCGGCATCAACAAGCAAACGGCCAATCCCGGTGACGGCAAGTACATGCGCGACAGCGCCGGCAACCCGAACGGCATCTGCGAAGACGGAGCCGCCGAGGCCATGGCCGCTGTGGTGCCGCCCGCCACCGACGCAGAGAAACTCAATCAGACCCGCGCGGCACTCGACGCCATGCGCCAGCAAGGCATTACCAGTTTCTTCGATGCCTTATCGGGGCCGGAAAACGGCAAAGCATTTACCACCCTGCAACAGTCGGGTGAGCTGACGGCCCGGGCCTTGTTGGCGATCAAACTCGACCCTGCGGCCGCCACGGCAGACCCGGCAAAGACCATCGCCGAAGCCAAGGCGCTGGCTGATACCTACGATCAGGGCGAAGCAAAAGTTGCGCCGGGCGTGAGCATGCGCCACGTCAAATTGTTCATGGACGGCATCATCAACGCGCCGGCGGACACGGGTGCAATGTTGACGCCGTACCTGCGCAATGCCGGCACCGATACGGCGCCGAAGTGGACACCCGGCAAGAACACAGGTGAGCTTTACTTCCCACCGCAAGTGCTCAACCCGCTGCTGCTGAAGGCCGTTCAGGCCGGCCTCGATCCGCACCTTCACGCTACCGGAGACCGCGCGGTGCGTGACTCACTGAACGGCATCGAATACGTGCGCCAGCAACTGCCTGGCAATGGCTTCCGCCCGGCCATTACTCACAACGAGTCGGTGGACCCTACCGACTATGCGCGCTTCAAGGCGCTCGACGTGACCGCCAACATGTCCTTCCAGTGGGCCCAGCAGGCACCGTCCACGGTTGACGGCACCAACGAGCATCTGGGGGCGGCGCGATTTGCCCGCATGGAACCCTCCGGCAGCATCGCTCGTGCCGGCGGCCGTGTGGCGTATGGCAGCGACTGGCCGGTCGACCCGCTCGACGAGTTCCTGGCGCTGAAGATCGGTGTCACCCGCTCAGGCGATCCGCTGAACCCGCACAGCTACGGCCCCAAATATGCGGGCAGGCTGAATGCCGACCCGGCGCTGTCGCGCACTGAAGTGCTGCGCACCATCACCATGAACGCTGCCGAGCAACTGAAACTGGACGCTGTTGTCGGTTCGGTCGAAGTCGGCAAGTTCGCGGACCTGATCGTTCTGGACAAGAACTTCATGCAGGTGCCCGAGGAGGAGTTGGCCCGCAACGATGTGCTGCTGACGGTCGTGGGCGGCCAGGTCGTGTGGGCCAAGGCGCCGTTCGTTGGCCTTGATCCAAAGGCGTTGTCCCAGGCATCAGCAGCCCGCCCAGCCCAATAAAAACAAGAGAGTGTTCCGATGCAGCGATTTATTCCAAACCTGTTGGCCGCAGCCCTGGCTTTTTCTTCGGTGCAAGCCATGGCCGCCGCTGACCTGGTGTTGTTCAACGGCAAGGTCTTCACCGCCGAACCCGGTCAGGGACTGGTCCAGGCAGTGGCCGTGCAAGACGGCAAGATTCTCAAAGTGGGCAGCAATGCCGAAATCAACGCCCTGGCTGACACCCGCACGCAACGGATCGATCTGGCGGGCAAGGTGCTGATGCCGGGAATGATTGATACCCACAGCCACCCGGTGGTTGCGGCCTTCGACAGCATGGGGGCCAACCTGCTGGATGAAGTCAAACTGTTGCCGGAGCTTGAGCAGTGGATTATCGAACAGGATCAGGCGGGCATTGCCCGTGCCGGTGATGTGATCAGCATCGCCGGGGTCAGTTCGGCCTATTGGGACAAGAGCCGTGAGCTGGGCCAGCGCTTCAATCAGGGACGCTGGGCGGATCAGCCGGTGGTCCTCAGCGGGATCGACGGGCACACCGGCTGGGCCAACAACGCCATGCTCAAGCGCCTGAAAATCGACGCGGCGCTGGTAAAAGGTCTGTCGGAACAGGACCGCAGCTTTGTGGGTCACGATGCGGATTTCACCCCCAATGGCTATTTTGCCGAGTCGCGCTGGGACCAGGTACGCAGCCAGCTCCCCGCGCCCAGCGACGAGATCATGTTGAAAGCCGCCCGCGAGGCGGTGAAGGTCAATAATCAATACGGCGTCACCGCCTGGATGGACGCGGCGGCGAATGCCGGCAGTGGCGATTCGCTGTTCGATTTCAAGGCAACCGAGCAGAGTTACGGCGTGCTGCCGCTTTACCGCGAATTGGCAGAGAAGGGCGAGCTCAATGCCCACGTCGCCGCGCTGCTGTTGGCCAACCCGAAAAGTCGGCCGGCTGACCTGGAAGTGCTGGCCAAGGTCATGAAGAAATTCGAGGGTGTGCCCAACCTGAGTTTTCCTGGTATCAAGGTATTCGCCGATGGCGTTCTCGAGTTTCCGGGGCAGACGGCGGCGGTCATCGTTCCCTTCAAGAACAGCCAAAAAAACGGTCAACTGCTGATCGACCCCGCGCACTTCGGTGAGTTGGTCGTGGCAGCGGAGAAGCGCGACTGGATTGTGCACATGCATGCGGTCGGCGACCGTGCGGTGCGTGAATCACTCAATGGTTTTGCCTACGCGCGCAAACTCAACCCGACACCGGTGGCTCATAGCATCAGCCACCTGCAACTGGTCAACCCGAAAGAGTTTCCGCGCTTCAAGCAACTTGGCGTGATCGCTTCCATGCAATTGCTCTGGGCCACCGGCGAGAGTTACACCGTCGAGCTCGTCAAACCCTATATCAGCGCGTTTGCCTACGGTTATCAGTATCCCGCCAAGTCCCTGCATAACGCCGGTGCGGTCATCGCCGGTGGCAGTGACTGGCCGGTATCCAGCCCCAATCCGTGGAACGCCATCGCTCAGGCCAGCACGCGCAAAGGGCCATTGGGCGTGTTGAATGCCAAGGAAAGCATCGATCGCCAGACCATGTTCTACGCCTACACGCTCAATGCCGCCAAGGCCCTGCGCCTGGAGCAGCAGATTGGTTCGCTGACACCCGGCAAACAGGCCGATCTGATCATCCTCGACCGCGATGTCTTCAAGGTCAGCGATGACGAACTGTTCGACACCAAGGTCCTGAAGACCTTCTTCGCCGGCAAAGAGGTGTACGCGCCCGCGTCCTGACCCTCCGTTCACCCGCACCACGCAAAAGACGCCTGGCTCCTCGTATGACGAGGGGCTCGGCATCGCCATGCCCGAAATAACCCGCACCTCCATAAAAATAAGAGACTTGTATGAACGCACGCTCAGTATTGACCCTTGCCACTCTTGTATTGGCACCCCTGACCACCCAGGCACTGCCACTCAACGATGACTTCAGCCTGGACATGACCCTGGGAGTCTTCAGCGACTACCGCACCCGTGGCATTTCGCAAACCCTGGGTGATCCGGCGGCTCAGGCCAGCGCCACGCTGGTGCACAGCAGCGGCCTGTACGTGGGCGCCTGGACCTCGAATGTCGATTTCGGCGGCGAGTTCAAGACTCGGCAGGAACTCGAGTACTACGCGGGCTACTACTGGCAGGCGACCGAGGCCATCAGTCTCGATCTGGGGTACATCAAGTACGACTATCCAAAGGAAGGCCAATTCAACCTGAGTGAGGTCTACGCCATCCTTGACGTTTATGGCGTGAAGCTCGGCGCCAACTACTCAAACGATACGCCGAACTTCTTTGGCGAGGACCAGGACACCCTCTACACCTACCTCAGCTACAAAATCGAATTGCCGGCCGAAATCGGCCTGGACCTGCGCGTGGGTCGCAACGATGTCAAAGACCCGGCTTTCTGGTCCGCCAGTGGCGAAAGCCGTGATGCCTACACCGAGTGGGAAGCCAAGTTGACCCGTGACTTCGTGGGCGTGACCTGGGGCCTTAGCTACATTGATACCGACCTGTCGAAAAGCGAATGCACGAGCTGGTACGGCTATGGTGATCTGTGCACCGCCACTGTGGTTGCCAGTGCCAGCAAGGCGTTCTAAGCGTTCGAGTCCACACCATAAAAACAAGCGCCTCAAAGGAAAACAGCGTAATGACCAAGGTCAGCGATAGTCAGCAGCGAAGTCCCCTGATCGAGACACGTTCGATCGATTACATTCCCGAGGCCGAGCGTCATGGCAGCCTCTACAGCCAGTTCACCCTGTGGCTCGGCGCCAACCTGCAGATCACCGCGATCGTCACCGGCGCCCTGGCCGTGGTGCTGGGCGGCGATGTGTTCTGGTCACTCATCGGCTTGCTGATCGGCCAGGTGCTGGGCGGCGCAGTGGTTGCCCTGCACGCGGCGCAAGGGCCGAAGCTCGGGCTGCCGCAGATGATCTCCAGCCGTGTGCAGTTCGGGGTCTATGGGGCGGCCATCCCGATTGTGCTGGTGTGCCTGATGTACCTCGGTTTCAGCGCCACCGGCGCGGTACTGTCGGGGCAGGCCATTGCTCAGTTGATCCATGTCAGCGACAGTGCCGGCATCCTGATTTTCGCCTCGTGCATCGCGTTCCTGACGATCTTCGGTTACCGGGTCATCCACCTGGTCGGCCGGGTGGCCAGCGTGCTGGGCATCATCGCCTTCGTCTATCTGTTTACCCGGTTGATGACCCTCAACGATATCGGTCTGCTGCTGGAAAACCGTCACTTCGGCTGGAGTACTTTCCTGCTGGCGGTGTCGTTATCCGCGTCCTGGCAGATCGCCTTTGGCCCTTATGTGGCTGACTACTCACGCTACCTGCCGAGCAAGACTTCGTCCTGGAAGACGTTTGCTGCCGTCGGGCTTGGCACGGTGCTGGGCGCTCAGGCGTCCATGGTATTGGGGGTGTTCGCCGCGGCGTTGGCCGGTGCGAACTTCCGCGGTCACGAGGTGGCGACCATCGTCGGGTTGGGCAGCACCGGTGTGATGGCGTCCCTGCTGTACTTGAGCGTGGTGTTCGGCAAGGTCACGGTGTCCACGCTCAACGCTTATGGCAGCTTCATGTGCGTGGCCACCATCATCAGTGGTTTCCGCAGTCGTCTGGAGATTTCCGCCCGCCAGCGGATGGTGTTTGTGTTGGTGATTGTCGCGGCGTCCACCACGCTCGCGCTGCTGGGCCAGTACTCGTTTCTCAACACCTTCAAGTACTTCATCCTGTTTTTGCTGACCTTCTTCACACCGTGGAGCGCGATCAATCTGGTGGATTACTACTTCATCAACAAAGAGCGCTATGACATCCCGGCGTTGTCCGATCCGGCGGGCCGTTATGGCCGCTGGAACATGCGCGGGATCAGCGTGTATGTCATCGGCGTATTGATCCAGTTGCCCTTTGTCGATACTCACTTCTATTCTGGGCCGATGGTCGCGCAGCTCGGCGGTGTCGATATTTCCTGGATCGTTGGTCTGGTGGTGCCGGGGATTCTTTATTACGGGCTGGCCAGGACATCAATGCCGGCGGTGGCCCTGAGCGGAACTGAAAGGCCTTAAGGAGGACATCGGAATTTGGGTGAACCCAAAAAGATCGCAGCCTGCGGCGGCTCCTACAGGTGTACGCCGTCCGGCTGCGAACTTTTGATCTACATTTCCCTTTTCCCGCTGATCACATCAATCCGCAAGGAGACGATCAACATGGACATCCAGGCCCTGCGCGCCGACGCATCCCACCTCGATAAAATCGCCAGCCTGTTCGATGCCTATCGAGGCTTCTACGGCCAGCCGTCGAACCTGCCGCAGTCTCGTGACTTCATTGCCGAGCGCATTGCCCGGGACGAATCCGCGATCTTCTTCGCCCAAGTCCCCAGCGGCGAGGCGCTGGGTTTCGTCCAGTTGTTCCCTACGTTCTCCTCCATCGACGCGCACCGCACCTGGCTGCTTGGCGACCTCTTCACAACTCCCGCCGCCCGAGGGCAAGGGGTCGGCACGTTGCTGATGAACACCGCGCGAGCCTTCGCATTGTTGACCGGCGCCAAAGGCATGGTGCTGGAAACGGCCACGGACAATGTCGGCGCGCAACGGTTGTATGAATCCTTGGGCTATGTGCGCGATACGGGTTACTACTCCTACTGCCTCGATTTGAAACAAGGCTGAGCCAACCGCTGCCGGTTACCTCAACTCCTGCAGGAATGCAGCTTGGGCCTTGGGGCAGGTGAGGATGCGGTAACGCGTGCTCCGGGAAACATCACGGTCCCGAAAGCGTTCATACACCGCCTGGAAAACTTCACGGTTCAATACTGGGTGCTGATGCTTCAAATAGCGTTCACAACACGCGTTGTAGTCTTCAACCGATATGAACTTGTTGAACCAGAAGCGATAGAAGTAACCCAGCAGAAAACCCAGACTGAAGTCGTGATCCAACACCGAATGCGCACAGCATTCGAAATCGATCAGGCGCAGCCTGCCATCGGGGCCAATCAGGATGTTCTTGGGGTGGGGGTCCATGTGCACAAACCCCTCGACCAGCGTCTGCCCAAACAGTTGGAAAATGTCCGACAGCAGCGTTTGCGACTGCTCGGGTTGGGCGATCAGTCGATCGTCGACGCTGCAATGATTGTCGAAAAAACTGACCAGCAAATACTCTTCCTTGAGAAAAGGAAAACGTCCGACGTGGCCGAATGCAGCCAATCTGGGCGATGACTCCGACTTGCCGGACACAACGGACAGATTGATGAATTCGTTGGTCAGGTCATGCAGCCCGAACACACGCTTGAGGCCCAGGAAATTCTGCAGCTGCTTTTTCCAGTGGGTCAGGCGGTTGTGTTTCAACACCCATTTGCGCTCACCTTCGAGCAGGAACACGCGGCGGGTTTCCTCGGGAATATCCAGCAACGCATGTTGATCCGGCTCGGCAAAAAAACGCTGAAGCACAGCCACCAGTTCGTTCTGAACAGACGGATCGAAATGGAAGGTGACGCCAGCAATTTTTTGCTGATTCAGAGGGGAAGTAAGGTGTCTGAGGTGACGCATATAAGTCTCTGCTAAATGCTTTGCGGTCCATAAAACGCCGGCAACCGAGCGCGACGCTTTGTCGTTATCGGCAGGACTCCGCATACCCTTACTCACAGAGCTGATTTTTTACCGCTGGGTTGGCTGCACGTACGCCGTGACCAGCGGCACAGCCCCACCGGCAGCGGTTGAGTTTCTAAAGGCCAAATAGGTCAGGCGCGACCAGGCTGTGCCTCGCGATGCGGGGGTGCAGCCTTGCCAGCACGAGACGGTCTTCGACTCTATGCAAACCCGAGAAACGACAGGATAACCACGACAATCACAATTACCCCGACGATGTAGATGATGTTGTTCATGAATTCCACCTCTCAACCTGAATTGGATGGCGACGCGAGGGTGTTACTAATACAAGGTAGTGCACCTTTGCTCCCACTTCCATTAGGCAGCACAGTTATAGCCAGTATTCCCAGAGTCGCCCCATCTGCTCCTTGGCTCTCAAAGCAAGCGAACGGCGCTGCCACGTTTCCAGCTTGATTTCGTTCGACTTGGCCAGATCAGCGATGAATGCCGCCTGCATCTTTTTTCCAAATCCGGTGCCCAGCACAACGACGTTGACTTCATCGTTGTGCAGGAAGCTGCGCCAGTCGAGGTTGGTGGAGCCGACACTCGACCACACGCCATCGATGACTGCAGTCTTGACGTGGAGTAGCGCGTCACGGCGTTCGTAAAGCTTGACGTTGGCCTCCAGCAGCTCGCTGTAGTAGGCGCGTCCGGCATGGAACACCAGCCACGAATCGGTGCTGCTGGGCAGCACCAGCTTGACGTCGACGCCACGTGCTGCCGCCTCCTTGAGTGCCGCCAGCAACTGCGGATCGGGCACAAAGTAGGCGTTAGTCAGCCATATCTCGGTCTGCGCGCTGTGCAGCGCCGAAATCAACGTCGCATAGATCAGGCTGAACGGCTCATCTGGCGAGCTGCCGATGGCGCGAATTACCTCGGTGCCTTTGCGCTCCTGTGGCGGAAAGTAGTGGCGAGGCGCGAGTGGTTCACCTTTCTGGGTAGTCCAGGTTCCGATGAACAGCTTCTGCAGGTCCGCAACCACGGGCCCCTCGATGCGCAAGTCGGTATCGCGCCAGGGCAAATCACCCGTTGGGCGAGTCTTGGAGTGAGAGCTGAACGAGCCCCCCGAATAGACGCTGCTGATGTTGATCCCGCCGAGAAAGGCAATACGGCCGTCCACTATCAGCAGCTTTCGGTGGTCGCGCTGGTTCACGTCCCAGCCCGCTTTGGCCGTCACCGGATTGATAGGGTTGTACTCCAGCACCTTGATGCCCGCGTCGGTCAATCGAGAGAAGAACGCTGAGGGTGTTCCAAGGGTTCCGACGCTGTCACGGATCAGATTGACCTGTACGCCTTTCTGTTGCTGAGCGATCAGTGCGGCGGCGAAACGCTGACCGACTTCATCATCGTCGAGGATGTAAGTCTCCATGTTGATGTGGTCGCGCGCACCTTCCACGGCTTTGATCATCGACTGGTAGGTGGTGGGGCCGTCCTGTAGCAAGTCGACCTTGTTTCCTTCCGTTAGCGGGCTACCGACAACGGATTCTTCGATTGCGAGGTGCACATCGAAGATGTTGGTTTCTGCACCGGTGGACTTGAGTCGGTCGAGAATGGCTTTGCTGCGCTCGGCTGACAGAGGTCCGTGTACCCCGTCGAGTTGCACTGGCACAGAGGAGGCGCGAGCCATGTCGGGCACTATCTTCGGCAACGTACTGCAGGAAATCACCAATGTCAGGAACACAGCCACGCACAGCACCAGAGGAATACATGCACCCTTGCATCTGGTTAGAAGATTCATCAGGCCACCTCTTGGCGAGGGCGGTAAAAAAAGCTCTGTCCGGGCGTCTTGCGGATTACGCAAGACGCCTTGATGGACGGGTTTCAGCGCTTGATAAGGGAGATTTTCGTTCCCTCGATGCTGACCCCGGCCATTAACCCTTGCTGGTCAAATATGAACGCGTAGGCATCGTCCTTGAGTGTCGAACTCGACAGATTCTTCGCGACCCCTGCGTCAACCACGACAACGGTTGGCCCCACGCCGACCTCCCAGCCCTTGGTCTCACGAACATAATTCACGGCTTTGTCAGTCATCAGGAACACCGCATAACCGTACGATTGGGCACCGGCCTGCAACCCCCATGATCCCGTTACGGAGTTGTAATAATTCTCCACTTTCGAGCCCTTCATCAGCACGCCTTCGCCATAGCTGCCACCAAACACAAGGCCGGCCTTGATGATTTTCGGGAAGACAAGCACCGCTTTGGCATTGCGCGACATGGTTTCGGCAAATGGAGTGGCCTTGTAAAGCGTTTGCAACGCTTGCCGGGAGTCGGTATTCAGATCCTCGGCGGTTGCCGCACCTGCATTGTTCAGGAGGCTCGCTGATGCCAATGATGCTGTCGCGAGGAAGATCGATAGGAGGAAGCGCATTGACTGAGTCATTTTCGTACTCCGGTAAGGGAGCAGGGGATGGGAGCAGCAGTCAGCGCCTGCACCAGACAGGATCCGAACCTACTGAACGTTATCCGGCGCACCCTGATGTGTGTGAATTGCAAAGCGTCGCTTTTGAATGAAGCAGGCCCAAGGCCTTTGATCAGTCGCGACGCCGTCAGATGTTTGGACCACTGTGCAACGGCCGGGTTCGTCGTCAGAAGCTGCTTTTGGCCGATAATTGCCCGTGCTTCGGGAGCTAAGGTCGACCGTCCACTCTTGGGTCACGCACAACCCATTTCCTCGTACGAAGCATCGACGACCGTGATGCGCTCATCCCAAGCAGTTTCAGCGACATCGCGGATAATTTCCGCTAGCGTCTCAACATCCACACCCTCGGCCCTGATGCAGGCCAAGCGTCCGAGCGACCAATCGATAACGGTGCATTGTGGGTACTTCCCTGGCAGTGCGGACAGGGCTTCCTGAGGTGGCTCTTTGCGGGTGTACATGAAGTCAAAGTACGGGGCACTGGCATCCTGAAGCGAGTACACCAGAACCCAAGCATTTGATGGCCCGGGAAACCACATGGTGACGTTACGATGCGCCCATTCTGGCCCACCGTTTTTGATGCGGCGAAGTACTTCGATGATCGAATTACAACCGAGTATTCGGATCATGCGATCAGAATCAAACGTCCAGTCAGGCACAGGCTGGGAGGCTGCTTTACTGGCCAGAAGTGCAGTCATGCTTGCTTTTCTCTTCATCGCATTACCTTGAGTTCGAACGTCCGCTTCAGGCTGATTGCCGTCTGTGGCGAAGGGCAGCGATCGACCCAGGCTGTGTGAAAACACCTGCAATTGTCTAATCTTCTGATCGTCGAGATCGTAGCGGGGGCGATCATGAAGCGATTCATTGAAGGTGAGGCTCGGACGCAAGTCACCTTGCTGCCGGAGTGTCTGGACGATTACGTAACCGAAGAAAATCCAGTCCGAGTGGTCGACGTTTTCGTCGATGAACTCGACCTGGGTGCACTTGGGTTTGAAGGTGTTGATCCTGCTGCAACGGGTCGTCCGGCCTACCACCCAGCGGTGTTGCTGAAGATCTATATCTACGGCTACCTCAATCGGATTCAGTCCAGCCGCCGGCTTGAGCGTGAGGCCGAGCGCAACGTCGAGTTGATGTGGCTAACGGGGCGTTTGGCTCCGGACTTCAAAACCATTGCCGACTTTCGCAAAGACAACGGCAAAGCCATTCGCAACGTATGCCGCCAGTTCGTAGTTCTTTGCCGCAACCTCAATCTCTTCTCTCAGTCGATCATCGCCATCGACGGCAGCAAATTCAAAGCCGTCAATAATCGCGACCGCAACTTCACTCAGGGCAAGGTGAAGGCACGCATGCAGCAGATCGAGCAGAGCATTGATCGCTATCTGGCGGCGATGGATTCGGCGGATCGGGCAACGCCCGAAGTGGCCGAGGCCAAAGCAGAGCGGCTTAAAGAAAAGATAGAAACACTGAAAAAGCAGATGCAGAAACTCAAGGAAATCGAGGCACAGCTCCACGAAAGTCCAGACCAGCAGATTTCCCTCACAGACCCAGATGCACGCTCAATGGCCACGAGCGGTCGAGGCACCGGGACGGTTGGCTACAACGTGCAAACCGCTGTCGACGACAAACACCATTTGATCATTGCCCATGAGGTGACCAACGTTGGCAATGATCGCGGGCAGCTGAGCAATATGGCGAACCAAGCGCGTGAAGAAATTGGAGCTGAATCGCTAACGGTGGTGGCTGATCGAGGCTATTACAAAGGTCTGGAAATCCTTGCTTGCGAGCAAGCCGGCATCACTGCCTTCGTACCGAAACCCCTCACATCTGGCAGCAAAGCGGAAGGCAGATTTGGCAAGCAGGATTTCATCTATCTTGCGGCGTCGGACGAGTATCGATGCCCTGCGGGGCAGTTACTAACCAGGCGACATTCGTCGACGGAAGACGGCATGTTATTGCATTGTTATTACTTCTCAGGCTGCCAGTCCTGCTCAATGCAAAAGCAATGTACGACGGGTAAGGAGCGTCGGGTGAAGCGCTGGGAACATGAAGCGGTAGTCGACGCGATGCAGGTTCGGCTGGAGCATGACCCGGGGAAGATGAAGGTTCGCCGCCAGACTGTTGAGCATCCTTTTGGAACGCTCAAATATTGGATGGGAGCCACCCACTTCCTGACCAAAACACTTCCGCGAGTAAGTACCGAAATGAGCCTTCATGTGCTCGCCTACAACCTCAAACGAATGATGAGCATCTTTGGCATCGCAGGACTGCTTGAGGCGATCAGGGCGTGAATCCAGCCGCTTGGCTCGCCCGTTAGTAGCCGTTTGGGCCGCTGACGCGGCCCAAACGGCATTAGGAACGTCTATGTAGCTGACTAAGGTAATTCGCGCTTCCGCCCGCTGATTTCACAGGCAATCCTCGCGCCTCTCAGTTTTCGACGTATTTAGCGCGTTTTCACACAGCCTGGACCCAAAGCGGACGGAGGGAAAAAACCGTAGAGTCCTCCAGATCGTGAATGTTCGTTTGGTGATGGATTGCGAAAAATCGCCCTGCCTATGGCCAAGAAGTCTTGGAGAAAAACTGCGTTACAGATGGCTGATGATTAGAACGGGATCAAATTCACCGTGATGTCAGCAAAGGATGCTTTATGCCCCTTTTAACGTGGGATCCTTTTGATCTAATCGCCGTACTCGGCGTCTTCCCCTCCCTGGATGAGTTCGAAACATCACACCGTTACGTTATCGAGCAAGGTACTGTCAGACTGAAATTGACAATTTGGCAATATGATTCTGATGTGGAAATTCAGGTGAGTGAGGCTTCACTACCAAACCCCATTATCAAATACACAATGCTTGGATGCCCCGGTATCCGCGTTGTTGATGACAAGCGCGGTAAATTCTTGGAGTTTGCAGCTTCGAATACTTTCACTGGGCGATACGACGGGTATTCGGTAATTCCCTACGGTTTAAGGTTGTGGGTCGAACCTCAAATTTTGCTGGAGCCGTTCACTTACGCGTCTGCTTAGAGAGAATGACGGACGGTCATGAGTATGCGCTTTTGGCTGTTCTCCGTCGGTTGTGACCGGCTGCTATTGGCCGAGGCTGTGTAAAAACGTTTTGGAGCTGGTTTGACGGTCAGAAGAAGAGCGAAAATCCCGTTC
This sequence comes from Pseudomonas sp. LBUM1666, assembly GCF_059695775.1. Lineage (NCBI taxonomy): Bacteria > Pseudomonadati > Pseudomonadota > Gammaproteobacteria > Pseudomonadales > Pseudomonadaceae > Pseudomonas > Pseudomonas sp. LBUM1666. Next base: position 2,380,212 of record NZ_CP166789.1, read on the forward strand.
CTACGCAAATTTCAGCTCCGCTACTTCACCAAGTACGGGCAGATTTTACGTAGCAACGCGAGCTTAAAATCGGTGCCTGCGTTTTTACACAGCCTGGGCCGATAACTGCCCTCGGTTACGCAGCAATGTCCACGAGCGCTGGTATTGCTGCTGAAAAATCAACATGCATGACGTCGGTGATACCGCTGTTGTGAATGATCTTCGGCGAGAAAAAGGCGATGGTGTTGGCCAGCACCTAACTGCACAGGGAGATCGACCCTGGAACGAGAAGCTTTGGTTCCTTCAGCGCGAGGCTCAATGGCGGCACAGTGCGAATCTGATCCTCAAAAGAAATCAGCCCTGCACGCCAGATGCGTGCAGGGCTTTTTTGTTTTACGCGATTGAACGCTGGCGAACGCCGAATCGCTCACGTTGCGTCGAGCACCACGGCCGGCTTGAGCGGCGTCGCTTGATAAACCAGCAGTTGCCATTGTTCATCGGTTTTCTGCCACGCCGTGAGCGTTCGGTTGTGCAGATGTTTTCGCACGCCCCCGGAGGTGACGGTGGTGAACATCTCGCCAAATGCGATCGCCAGTTCACCCACCCGGGTCACTTTGTCGATTTGATGGTTGAGGGTGTGATAGATGAACTCCCGGGAGCGACACTTCTCAAGGTAGCTCTTGAGATCATCGACCACGCCGCTGGCGTGGATGTAGGTCAGGTCCGGGTGGAACAGGTAGCTGAAGATATCCAGATGACCGCCGAGCATGGCGGCACTGCGTTGTGCTTCGCAGGTGCGGATCACCAGGTCGATCTGATCGTTATGCGTCATCAGCCGTTCCTCGCGCCGCCGTAACGATGATTTCGATCAGCAGTTTGCCGCCCAGGTCGACGCCGTAACAGGCGCGCTGGGGCCAGTGCTGCGGGTTGTTGCTGATCCACCGGGCCCAGATTTCATCTACCACGGGTTTGCTGCCCATGTCTGCCAGCAGCACCTGGGCCGACAGCATGCGAGAAGCGTGAGAGCCAAGGCCTTCGAGGCTGGTGCTCAACGCGGCCAGGGCCTGGTGAGTCTGGCCGGCGATGTCCAGTGAGGTGTCCGCAGAGGTTGCCACGGTATAAACGATGTTGGCGTAGGCGCAGGAACGGCTACGGCCTGCGTGGCCGCTCGGGACGCGTTCAATTGTATGCATAGGGGGCTTCATCCAGGTTGAAGTGAGGCAGAAGCCTGCATCGGCCGGCTTCTGTCATCCGTATTAAACCGGCTGCGTTGCCTCTTCCGCGGCAATGGCGGCTTGCACGCTTGGACGTGCTTCGATGCGTTGCATGTACGACGCCAGTTCCGGCCAGTCTTTGACATCGATATTGAAGAACGGGAGCCACTTGAGCACGGTGAACAGATAGGCATCGCTCAGGCCGAACGCGCCGAGCAGATAGTCTTTGTTAACCAGGCCCTTGTTCAGGTAGTCCAGGCGCTTGAACAGTTTCTGCCGGAAAATTTCTTTTGTGGGCTCAGGAATTTCAGCATTGAACAATGGGGCGCTGCCGCCATGGATTTCCGAGGTGATGAAGTTCAGCAGTTCCTGTAGACGCGTGCGCTCCCAGGTGCCGTTGGCCGGCGCCAAGGAATTGCCCGGAACCTGATCTGCCAGGTACTGCAGGATGGCCGGACCTTCGGTCAAAACCTGGCCATTATCTAGCACCAGTGCGGCCACGTAACCCTTTGGATTGATATCGCGGAAGTCGCGGCCGTCGGCCGTGGTCTTGGTCTTGTTGTTAACTCGGATCAGTTCGAAAGGCAGGCTGAGCTCACGCAGCACGATGTGCGGCGACAGGGAGCAGGTCATGGGGGCAAAGTACAGTTTCATGGATATCTCCTTAAATGCGGGCAACGCGTACCCGAACGTGTTGCCGTTCCAGGCCTGAAACGGCTGTGAACCTCGTTCCAGACATATTGGTGTCATGTCATCAATCGGTAAAATTACGATCTTATGCGCCCATCATTAGGTGCTCTTATGTCCACTCAGGCGACTTTCGCTTCAGTACTGCGAATCGTCATCGGGATGTCGCTGCCGAGGGTCGACTTGCGGATTTCATTGAGAAACGCCTGGGCAGAAGGCGTGCGTTCGCCGGCGGGTGAGCAAACCAGGCCGAACTCACGATAGATCGGTTCGCTCAATTCGAAGACCCGCATGCCCCGGCGATCAACCGGCAGTGTCGAGGCCGGTATGATCGAAATGCCCATGCCTTCACTGATTAACGCAAACGCCGTGGTCCAATCGCGCACGGTGATTTTGATGTCCTTGAGCTTAAGTCCTTCACGCTCTACCAGTGACTGGCCATTGAGGTGGCAGCCGCCGGTCGCGAGGATGAAAGGCTCTTCCACCAGATCCTTGAGCGCGACCGTGGTGGCCGAGGATCTGCGGGCCAAGTCATGGTTCGCGGGGACTGCCGCCACCCAGGAGTCGCGGCCCAGCAACAGCGCACCACGGGACGGGCAGGGGTTCATCACGACGCCCAGGTCGATGCTACTGTTGGTCAGCCATTGTTCGACTTCTTCGTCGGTGCCTTCCAGCGAGACGATTTCGATGCCGGGGTGCAGCCGGCTGAAGCTTTGCAGCAGCGGCGGCAGCAGGTTGGCGAACACGGATGGAAAACTCGCGAGTTTGATCCGCCCCAGATGGCATCCACGCGATGCATCTACCAGGTTCTGGATTGATTCGAACTCGCTGAGCATGCGTCGTGCGCGGTCGATGATCTGCTGCCCGATCGCCGTCGCGGTGGTCTGGCGACGGTCGCGCACGAACACTTTTACGCCGAGCGTTTCCTCCATCTGCGTCAGGGCCTGGCTTGCGCCCGACTGGGTAATGCCATAGCGCTCGGCGGCGCGGGAAACATTTTCGGCGTCAGCCACGGCGACCAGCAGGCGCCAATGCATCAGGTTCATCATCTCAGTAGTTCCTCTTATGTTTGGCTAATCGAGATTTAATTTTACGAAGCACCTGCACAGCCTCAGGATCGCCCCTGAGTACACAGTGAGGTGTTGGAAAATGGGCAAAGTCTTGTCAATGGATCTGGCGGCCAGACCCGCCTCGGCGGCGCCTGTTCTGGTGAGCGTGGCGTTGAGTTCGTTCATGGTTGCGCTGGATGTCACAGCGCTGAACGTGGCGCTGCCGAGCATCGGGCATGACCTGGCAGCGGGTATGGATCGGCTGCAATGGATCGCTGGCGCCTACACCCTGGTGTTTGCGAGCCTGCTGTTGTCGGCCGGTGCGTTAAGTGATCGTCTGGGGGCCAGGAAAGTGTTCCTGTGTGCATTGTTGGTGTTCACCGCTTCGTCGATGGCCTGCGGATTGGCCCAAGAGGTTGTTGAACTGATTTGCGCGCGGGCCGTTCAAGGCATCGGTGCGGCGCTGATGCTACCTAGCTCAATGGCGTTGCTGGTCGAGGCGTATCCCGACCCCAAGGCGCGAGCCAAGGCTGTGGCCCTTTGGGGCGGGATCTCGGCACTCGCGCTGGTGAGTGGCCCGTTGTTGGGCGGCATGCTGGTGGAGCTGGTTGATTGGCGTTCGATTTTTTATCTGAACGTACCGTTTTGCCTGATTGCCCTGGGGTGTTGCGCGGTACGCAGCAGTCGCCTCGCCATCCAGCCGCGTTCGATTGACTGGGCGGGGCAAGTGCTTTCGGCGCTGGCGCTGGTGTCGTTGATCTTTGCCCTGATTGAAGGGCCGGGATGGGGCTGGGGAAACGCCTGGGTCATCGCTACGTTACTGGTGGCGCTGGTTTCGGGCTCGGCGTTTATCTATTCGCAGCAGGCGCAGCGTGAACCGATGCTGCCGTTGAATCTGTTCGAGTCCAGAACTTTTACCGCCGCCATTGGCGCCGGCTTTCTGCAAACCCTGGCGTATTACGGCAGCCTGTTCGTGCTGCCGTTCGCATTGCAGGGGCAGGGCCGGACGCCGCTGGAGATCGGTCTGGCAATGATCCCAATGACGATTGCGACCGGCGGCATGGCAACGCTCTCGGGGCGTTTGTCGAATGCCTTCGGTGCCCGTTCAGTCGGTGCCGCCGGTATGCTTTGTGGAGCACTCGGGGCGGCATTGTTGGCGCTGTACGGAATGGATCGCGTCAGCCTGGTACTCGGCGGGCTGTTGATCGGGCTGGGCGGTGCGACCTTGCCGGTCATCGTCGGCGCTTGTCTGGCGAGTGTGCCAAGCGGCAAGGTCGGCGTCGGGTCCGGGGTACTCAATGCCGCGCGCCAATGTGGCGGAGTGACCGGTATTGCCTTGCTCGGCGCCTCGCTCGGAGAGTCGGGGCGCGCCACCGGCGCCTTATCGATCATTGCCCTGTCGTTCGTTGCCGCCAGCCTGTTGACCGTGCTGCGGATGTACACCGACGAAGTCGATGTCGTGAGGGAATGCTGACCGGCGCGCCGAAGCTGACCGGTGAGTGTTTCAATGAATAGATGTTGCGTTGCCTGCCCCCTGTGGAGCAGGCAGGCAGATGCAACGTTGTTGTGTGGGTTCAGGTTGTGAAAGAGCGATTCGGCAAGGCGCCGAAGCACGCTTGCCGAAGATGCAGCCAACAGCGATGTTCAACCCCAGCGGCGTACCTTGCCGGTGTCCAGTCCCAATAGATCGAGCATGCGGCCAACCGTGTGATCGACCATGTCCTCGATGGATTGCGGCCGGGCGTAAAACGCCGGTACCGGCGGCATCACGATGCCGCCCATCTCACAGATCTGGGTCATGCTGCGCAGGTGTCCCAGATGCAACGGCGTTTCGCGCACCATCAGAACCAATGGCCGGCGCTCCTTAAGCGTCACGTCGGCGGCGCGACTGAGCAGGCTGCCGGTGATGCCGCTGGAAATTTCCGAAAGGCTCTTGATCGAGCAAGGTGTCACCACCATGCCCAGGGTCTTGAACGAGCCGCTGGAAATCGATGCGCCGATGTCTGCTGGATCGTGCACGACGCTGGCAAGGGCTTTGACATCCGCCACTTTCATGTCGAGTTCATGGGCCAGCGTGACTTGAGCCGATTTGGTCATGATCAAGTGGGTGGCGAGCCCCAGCTCGCGCAGCAGCACCAGGGTGCGCACGCCGTAAATCACGCCACTGGCACCGCTGATGCCGACCACGATGCGGCGTTCAGGGCTGCTCATGGGAATCCACCGAGTTGTCGAATGCACTGATCACCGGCGCTTCGCCCGGCAGACCCAAATCGTTCCAGCGCTCGCGCACACGTTCGTAGACCGATGGGCGCAACAGGGTACGGGTCGGGAAGTTGCGAATGTTGCGGTAATCCTTGCAAGCGTTGATTAAGGCTTTGGAACCGAAGAAACGCTTCTCAGGCGGGTTCTGTGCCGGATCCAGCGGCGAGCCGCGGGTGTTGCGCAGAATGTCGATGTCATCGCTGGGCGTGGCGCGCGTGGCCATAGCCCACAGCACTTGATTCATGTCGGTGGGATCGACGTCCTCATCTACCGCGACGATCCATTTGCTGATGTAGGCGCCACCGGGCACCTGGCCGGCGAGGGCCAGGGCTTGTGCGGCATGCCCGGCGTATTTCTGTTCGAGACTGATGATGATCATGCCGAAGGCCCCGGCAGCGGCGGGCGGGCAATACACCCCTTTGATGCCCTGAATGCCGAGCTTGTCGAGGTCGTTCCAGATCTTGGCCGAGCGGATGGTGGAGAAAAACGCGCTTTGCTCGTTCGAGGGGAAATCGGCCATCAGGGCGTTGGTCAGGATCGGTCGGGTGCGGTAGTGCAGGGCGGTGACTTCGATCAGCGGGCAATCGATGTCCTTGTAGCCGTAATAGCCGGTGAACTCACCGAAAGGCCCTTCTTCACGGGTTGAGCCCGGGCGAATGACGCCCTCAATGACAATCTCCGCTGCGGCAGGAATCAGCAGGTCGGAGTTTCTCGCGCGCACCACTTCAATGGGTTTGCCCTTGATGCCACCGGCAAAATCATACTCGCTGACGCCCGGCGGCAACGACTGTGATCCCACCACCATCATCAATGGATCGACGCCCCAGGCTGCCGCGACGGGCAGAGCCTCGCCCCTGGCCCACGCCTGGTGGATATGGCGCAGGGCATCCTTACCCGGTGCCAGCGACAGGCCGACCTCGCGCGGCCCCTGGATCATCATTCGATAAGTGCCGACGTTCAGGTAGCCGGACTCCAGATCCCGGGTGAACACCGCATCCGCCGTACCGGCGTAGGCACCGCCATCCCTTGGCCAGTGTTTGGGGATCGGCAGGCGGGTCAGGTCAATGTCATTGCCGGTGAGGGTGTTCTGGTAGATCGGCGCGGCTTCAGCCGAGATCTCAAGCGGGGCGATGCTGTGTTTGAGCTTGTCTTTGGTGCGCCGGATCAGTTCCATGGTCGGCGTATCCGGTGCCTCTTCAAGGGTGATCGCGGTGCGCGCCACGCTCGGGCCGAAGATGTTCCACAAATGACGCAATCCCAGTGCCGAATCCGCTTGGTCGAAGAGCACCGCAGGCGAGGTGGTCTGGCGAGCCACCAGATAAGTGATTGCGCTCATTTCTTCAATCGGGTCGACGGCTTGCGAGACGGTCTGCAGTTCGCCGATCTTCTCGGCCCGTGCCAGCCAGTCTCGAAGGTCGGCAACCGGTTCAATCAATTCGTTCATCTTGGGTATCCGCAGGGACTGAATAGAAAAAACGGCGGGGGCATTTCTGCACCCGCCGTCAGCAGATCAACGTTTGTCGATCGAGTACTTTCCAGGCCCCAACAGGCAGAGGAAAAGGAAACCGCCGGCGATGCTCACGTTCTTGAAGAAGTGCACGAACAGCGTGTGATGATCGGCCGGATTGGTGGTGTTCCAGAACGCATGGCCGATGATCCCGGTGCCGATGGTGTACAGCACGAAAATCGCTGCGATGGGCCGGGTCCAGAAGCCGAACAGCAGGGCCAGTCCGCCGAAGAATTCGACGAGGGTGGCGACGATCGCGGTGAACTCAGGGATCGGCGCGTTTACCGATTTGAGGTAGGTCACGAAGCTGCCGTGGTCGGTGACATAGGTAAAGCCGAAATAGCCGTATAGGATCAGAATCATGATCCGTGCCACGAGGATCAGTGCGTCGCGTTGGTCATCGAACAGCTGATAGCGTAAGTACATTCCATTGCTCACAAGTCAGATTGGGTAAGGGATGGCGTCGGCGGAGTCTGCTTCAGCCAGGTGAAACGTTCGGTCGAACACCTGTGGGTTCACCACGTTTTCGTGGTTTGGTTGAGCGTCGAAAACGTCGAGTACGTTGCCGGCGGCCAGTTTCGCCATGCGGCTCACTGCCTCGCGGGAAACCCCGGCCAGGTGCGGCGAGCAGATAACGTTGTCGAGGCTGGGCAGACCGCTGCCGTGGGACGGCGGTTCTGGCAGGAACACGTCCAGCGCGGCGCCAGCGATGCGTTTTTCGACCAGTGCCTGATAAAGCGCCTGCTCGTCGACGATGCCGCCACGTGCGGTGTTGATCACATACGCCTGGGGTTTCATCAGGGCTAAACGCTCGGCGGACAGCAAGCCGACCGTTTCGGCGGTCTTAGGGCAGTGCAAGCTGACGTAATCAGCACTTGCCAATCCGTGTTCAAGCACTGCAACCGGTTCTACGCCGTGGGGCAACTGCCGTGGAGCGAGGTATGGGTCGTACACCTTGACGCGCATCCCCAGCGCCACGAGGAGCGTGGCAACACGGGCGCCAATCCTGCCGCAACCGACGAGCAGCACTTCGCGGCCTTCCAGTTCACTGGGCAGGTAGTCGTAGCGCTGATGCCAATTGCCATTGCGCACCAGATGGGTCAACGCCTCGGTACGTTTCGCCAAGGACAGCATGAAACCCAGCGTGTGCTCTGCCACTGCCCGGTGATTGGCATTGGCGCAGACCATCACTGGAATCGCGGCCTCGGTCATCGCCGGGATATCGACGGCGTCGAAGCCGACGCCGATCCGCGACACTACCTGCAAACCCGGTGCGCGTTGCAATTCGGCGGTGCCGAACCGGGTCAGGCCGAGAACCACGCCGTGCACTTCATCGAAGCTCTCGAGCAAGGCCTGGAACTGGCCCTGCTCAATGGTGTTAGGAAACTCCACCACTTCGATGTCGTCACGCTCGCGCAGCATTTGCTTGCCTTCGGCGCCCAGGATATGGGCAATCAGTACGCGCTTCCTGTTCATGCGACGTGCTCCTGTAACGCGTCCCGGGCAAAGAACTCGCCGTCATTGACGCCGATGCGGAACATCACCCGCTGGGCATCCCGCGACAGCTCGGTAGCGCAGTGCAGCACCGAACGGTTATCCCAGATCAGCAGGTCGTCAGGCTCCCACTGGTAGTTGAAAATCCGCTCCGGCGTCAGGGCAAACGCGAACAGCTCATCAAGCAACGCCCGACTTTGCTCTTGCGAATAACCGCTGATGCGCGTGGTGTAGCCCGGGTTGACGTACAGGCTTTCGCGCTGTGTGCGCGGATGCACGGCAACCGTTGGGTGGGTGCTGGCCGGGAAGGTCTGCTCCAGGCGAGTGAAGATTTCCTGGATCGACTCCCCGACATCGTCTTCCTTGACTTTGTAAGTCCAGCGAACGTCATGTACCGCCTGACGATTGTTGACCCGCTCGTACAGATCCTTGGGCAGATCGTCATACACCGATTGCATATCCACGAAGAGCGTATCGCCACCCGTCTCGGGAATCTGTTGCGCGTGCAGCATGGTCAGCGGCAGTGGTTCGGCCAGGTAGCTGGAGTCGCTATGCCACATGTTGCCGAGCTTGCGCGCACCGACCGCGCCAGCTCCGTTGCGGTTATTGATCACCAGAATGTTCGGATACGCCGGGTCGTGGTAACTCTTGAGCTTGAACTGTTCGAGTTCCCCGAAGCACGCTGCGAACTGTTGATAGCCCTCACGGGTCAGCGTCTGGTTTTTCAGTGCCACCACTTTGCGTTCGTATACCAGCTCCTGAATGGCACGAATCTCGTCCAGGGAAGCCGTGTTGATATCGAAATCCGTCACTGCCGTGACGAAGGTTTCCGCCAAATCCGTTCGCTTCACGTTGAGAGTCTCCTGCACGACGTCAGTCAAACGGCCAGCGCAGGCTGGAGTTGATTAGCGGTAGGGGTGCTATCCCGATTTGAATCGCTGCTTTTGAGCATCAGACTCAGATCGAGGATGTCGGCCGGGTTGTGTGCCGAGGTGACCGACATGCGCAGTGCTGCCTGACCGCGTGGTACGGTCGGGAAAAACACGACGGAGGTGTAGTGACCCTGTTGCAGCAGGTACTCACCCTTGGCGATGGCTTCCTCTTCGTTACCGATGCGTACGATCCGGATCGGCAATTCGCTGCCGCTGGTTTCGGTCGGGATCAGGTTGTCGAACAGCTTCATGTTGTTGCGCAGCGAGCGTTGCAGTTTGTGCAGTTCCGGCGTGGCATGGATTTCCGCCGACGCCAGTGCTGCGCCCACGGCAGCCATGTTTGGTGCGCAGGAGAAGCCGTAGGTTGGTGCATAGCGACGGATCGAGTTCTCGATGTGCTTGGTGCCAAGCATCAACAGACCGCCCGCTGCGCCATAACCTTTACCCAGGGACGCGGCCACGATGGTGTTCTCATCCAGGCTGTCCAGTTGCGAGCGGACGAAGCCTTCACCGTGCTGGCCAACCACCGAAATACCGTGGGCATCGTCCAGATACACGAACAGACCGTACTTGTCCTGCAGGGCTCGCAGCTCGCGAACCGGCGCCGCGCCGCCCATCGAGTAGGCACCATCGCCCACGTAGGCGACCTTGCGACCGCCCTGGCACAGACGCTCCAGGTGTTCGAGGTCGTTGTGCTCGATCACGATCACGTCAGTTTCTTCGCGCAGAACCGGGATGTGGTACTGCAGAGTCACGTGGGCGAAACGGTCGAAAGCGATCAGCGGTTTCTCACCGCCGGTGAACAGGCCGGCAGCTAGCAGCGGCAGGGCGCCCATGTTGGCGGCAGCCACGGTCGGGAACACCACCACACCGTTTACATCAAACAGCTTGGCCAGGGTGTGTTCCAGGCGTACTAGCGGTTCGGCGGAGAGGCGTGTGCGGGCTACCGAAAAGTGCGCCGACGGGATTTCATCCATCGAGGCCTTGGCGGCGGCGAGCACTTTGGGGTGGGCGTCCAGGTTGAGGTAACCGCAGCGGGTGTAGTCGATCACTTCCTTGCCGCTGGTGGCAATTTCGATGCGGCGGTTGTCGAGCACACGGCAGGAAACCCCCATCAGACCTTTTTCATACGCGGTGTCGAAATGCGGACGGCTGATTTCAGCCATTCTCGAGGCATTGCGAGCCTTCAGTTGTGGCGCTTTTTCGTCCGGGCTGTTGTTGATTTCAACTGTTTTATTCACGGCGATCTCATCCTTTGAGTGGTCGTTTTCAAGCCGTTGTGGCTTGAGAACGACGCTAGGATCCACGACCGCTGAAACATTTTGCAAAGGACTTCTTGAGTGCTACCTTATGACAAAATCTCATGAGCATTACGAAGTCTTATGGTTGCCAGAATTCCCTCTCTCAATGGATTGAAAGCGTTTGAATCTGCTGCCCGCCATATGAGTTTTACGAAGGCCGCTGAAGAGCTCAATGTCACGCAGACGGCCATCAGTCATCAGATTCGCCGACTTGAAGATGAACTGGGCATTCGCCTGTTTCTGCGGCTCAAGGACGGCCTGGCGCTTACCACTGAAGGTCATGCATATTTACCTGGCATTCGCTCGGCGTTTCATGAGTTGCGCTATTCCACGGAAATGTTGCTCGGGTCGACCAACAACAGCGCATTGACCATCAGCACCCTGGTTTCCTTGGCGTCCAAATGGCTGTTGCCGCGCCTGGCATCCTTTCAGGATGCATTTCCCAATATTGACGTGCGGGTCACCGCATCAACCGAACTGGTCGACTTCCGCAAGGGCGGCATCGACGCCGCGATCCGCTACGGTTTCGGCGACTGGAAGGGCTTGCGGGCGGACTGGCTGATGTCCGACGAGATCTTTCCTGTGTGCAGCCCCAAGCTGCTGACTGGCCCCAAAGCCTTGAAAAGCCCGGTCGATCTGGCCAATCACACGCTATTGCAGGTCAGCGGCATGACCAGCAACGACTGGAACATGTGGTTGAGCGCGGCAGGGCAACCGAAGAAACTCGCCGAAGGCACGCGGCTGACCTTCGATCTGGCAATGATGGCGGTGCAGGCTGCCATTGACGGATTGGGGGTGTGCATCGGTCGCTCCACCTACGTCGATGACGATTTGAAGGCCGGGAAACTGGTAGCGCCGTTCAACCTCAAGTTGAAGTCCGATCTGGGTTTCTACCTGGTGACGCCGCTGGAAATTGCCAACTCGAAAAAAGTCGTGGCATTCCGCACCTGGCTGATCGATCTGGTGCAGAGCGCCGAATCTGCCTCAGCTTCCGAAATCCTTAAATAAGCTTTGCGTTTTGTATTGGCATCTATCAATCCCGCTAGCGGGAAAAACCATGTGATGCAATCGAGATGCTCAGTGGCAGTGCGTAGTCATTTGATATGTCGATAGACCTTTGTTGTGCGGACCGAGAATCCTGTCCCCTCGTATAAGCGATGGGCAGATTCACGATCTGGATTGGAGGTTAAATCCAGAGTTCTCGCGCCGAGGTCATGGCTTTTTTCTATTGCTGCTTGTATGAGTGCTTTGCCGACCCCTTGACCTCGAGCGCTGGCATCTACTACGACGTCTTCGATCCAGGCACGAATGCCTGTCGGAATGCGAAAATGAATTAGGGTTAGCGCCCCCAAAATGCTTCCTCCACCTGCTGCTCTCACTACCAATAAATCGGAGCACTCTGAATCCACAATCTGCTTCAAATCTTCCATTGTCATCGCTTGAGCGTTTTTGGAAAGCTGCGGGAGAAGGTCATTCAAAGATCTGAGCAGCATAGGATCGGTTTCTTGAACCACCTCGACAATAGCGGATTGGTTTGTCATTAGAGATCCTCAAGTGAAGGGGGGAAGCTTCGATGGTTCAATTTGGCACATTCCCCAAAGCGCCTGCGAGTGACCGCTTCTGGCCGATAGTTGTAGGTCGCGAAGGGCCGCTATTGACCAACGTGGTCGATGACCCAAAGAAACGCCAGGCAACGACAAACTCAAACGCCCCATCCCTCCCGCACAGCCCTTCGAATCCCCTCCAACAGCATCGCAAATGCCGGGTTGTCATTGTTCTCGCGCCAGATCAAATGCAGCTCGCTCTGCACACCTTCGCCCAAATCGATATCGCGGAATACCACGTTCTTGAACACCACGCTGGTGGCACAGCGAGGCACCAGGGCCAGGCCCATTCCGGCGTTGACCAAGGCCAGGATGGTCAAGGATGAACCGAGCCATTGCACGTATTCCGGGGCGACGCGGGCAGAGCGGAGCATTCCGGTCAGCAGTTCGTTGAACGGCGGGTAGGCGGCGTGGGAGTACATCAGGAAAGGCTGCGCATCGAGGTCTTTGACCGACACGGTTTCTGCGCTCGCCAGCCGATGACTGCTCGGCACCGCCAGTACAAACGGCTCGCGCACCAGGCATTCGGTGGCGTATCCCGGCTCCAGCAACGGCGCTCGAACGATACCCAGATCGATACGCCGCGCACGCAGGGCTTCATGCTGCTGGTAGGTGTTCATCTCCGTCAGGTCGATTTTCACATGCGGCTGTTTGAGCCGCGCTTCGGCGATGACCTTGGGCAGGAATTCATACACCGCGCTGCCGACGAAGCTGATGTTGACCGAGCCGATGTCGCCCTCGGCAAAACGGCGGGCGGTGACGGCGGCTTGCTGGGCGCGCTCCAGCAGGTTCTGCGCTTCGATGAAAAAGGCGCGGCCGGCGGCGGTCAGGGCGACGCTGCGGGTGGTGCGGGTGAACAGCTCGACGCCCAGGTGATGTTCCAGCAGTTGAATCTGTCGGCTGAGGGGCGGTTGAGTCATGTTCAACCGTTCGGCGGCCCGGCGGAAATTCAGTTCGGTTGCCACGGTGGTGAAGCAGCGCAGTTGAGTCAGTTCGAACATTGATCTAATTCCGGTATCAATCGAATGCCAAGTTAGATTAGACGGGATCAATGTGCGCGTCCATGATCGGCCCGTCCCTAAAAAAACAATGATCGGGAGTCGCCCCTTGAATACCCTCCAGAGTCCGCCGGACCCGAATGTGCTCGCCCGCGCAGCGGCCAAGGTGAAGCGTCATGTGCTGCCGCTGTTTGTGGTGATGTTCATCGTCAACTACATCGACCGGGTCAACATCGGCTTCGTGCGCAGCCACATGGAAACCGACCTCGGCATTGGCGCAGCCGCCTACGGCCTGGGCGCCGGGTTGTTCTTCATCGGTTACGCGATCTTCGAAGTCCCCTCCAACATGCTGCTGCAACGCTACGGTGCTCGCGCCTGGCTGACGCGCATCATGTTCACCTGGGGCGCGGCGGCGATGGCCATGGCGTTTGTGCGCGGCGAAACCAGCTTCTATGTGCTGCGTTTTGTCCTCGGTGCAGCCGAAGCAGGCTTCTTTCCCGGCATCATTTACTACTTCACCCAATGGCTGCCGTCGACCGAGCGCGGCAAGGCCATGGCGATTTTCCTCAGCGGTTCGGCCATTGCCTCGGTGATCTCCGGTCCCGTCTCCGGCGCACTGTTGAACGTCAGCGGTTTCAGCCTGCATGGCTGGCAGTGGATGTTCTTGATCGAAGGCTTTGCCTCGATTGTGCTCTGTGGATTTGTGTGGTTCTGGCTGCAATCCCATCCGCGCGAGGCGAAATGGTTGAGCGCCGAAGAAAAGGACGCACTGGTTGACGCCATCGCGCTGGAACAACAGGCCCGGGAAGCCACACAGACCGTCAAGCCGTCGATGTTCAAGCTGCTGGCCGACAAGCAAATCGCGCTGTTCTGCTTCATTTACTTTTCCATCGCCCTGACCATCTACGGCGCCACGTTCTGGCTGCCGAGCATGATCAAGAAAATGGGCAACCTCGGCGACTTCCAGGTCGGCCTGTTCAACTCGATTCCGTGGATCATTTCGATCATCGCGATGTATGGCTTCGCCGCCATGGCCAGCAAATGGAAACACCAGCAAGCCTGGGTGGCCTTGACCCTGGTGATCGCCGCGTTCGGCATGTTCATGTCCACCACCGGCGGGCCGATCTTCGCCTTCGTCGCCATCTGTTTTGCCGCCATTGGTTTCAAGGCTGCCTCGGCATTGTTCTGGCCGATTCCGCAAGGCTATCTGGATGCTCGCATCGCCGCCGCGGTGATCGCCTTGATCAATTCCATCGGCAACCTCGGCGGTTTCGTCGCCCCGACGGCGTTCGGTTTCCTGGAGCAAAAAACCGGCTCCATCGAAGGCGGCCTCTACGGTTTGGCGGCCACGTCACTGGTCGCGGCCGTGGTGATCTTTTTCGCCCGCACCGCACCGCGTGGCGACTCACTTCGGGCGCTGACCGGCAAACCTGCCGCCGACACGGCAGCCAAAAAATCCATCAGTCATCAAATCCTGAGTTCAGGTTCAAAGGGAGCAGCTTCTTGAAAATCAAACGAGTCACCGTCACCCCAATCGCTTTCCGTGATCCGCCGCTGCTGAATGCCAGTGGTATCCACGAACCCTTTGCGCTGCGCTCGATCATCGAGATTGAAAGCGACAACGGCTACATTGGCCTGGGTGAAAGTTATGGTGACGCCCCGGCGTTGTTGATCCAGCAGCAACTGCAAGACCAGTTGATCGGCCTCGACCCGTTCAACCTCAATCAGCTGCGCCGCATCGTGCAAGCCACCGTGGCGGCGAACAAACCCGCGAGCATTGCCGGTGCGGAACTGGCGCCAGGCTCCCATGCCAGCAAAGCGGTGAGCAACGCGTATTCGGCGTTCGAAGTGGCGTTCCTGGATTTGCAGGCACACTCGTTGAACGTGCCATTGGTGGACTTACTGGGGGGGGCGATTCGCGACGAAATTCCGTTCAGCGCCTACCTGTTCTTCAAGTACGCGCAGCATGTCGATTCACCCTACAAGCCCGACAGTTGGGGCGAAGCGCTGAACGAAGAACAGATCGTCGCCCAGGCGCGGCGCATGATCGAGGCCAACGGTTTCAAGAGCATCAAGCTCAAGGCCGGCACGCTGCCGCCGGAGCACGAAGTGTCGTGCATCAAGGCGCTGAAAAAGGCTTTCCCCGGTTACCCGTTGCGCATCGACCCGAACGGCAACTGGTCGCTGGAAACCTCGATCCGCATGGCCGAACTGCTGGGCGATGACCTGCAATATTACGAAGACCCGACGCCGGGCCTCGATGGTATGTCTGAATTGCACAAGCGCACCGGCCTGCCGCTGGCGACCAACATGGTGGTCACCGATTTCGATGAGTTCCGCCGCAGTGTTGCTTTGAACAGCGTGCAGATCGTCCTCGCCGACCACCACTACTGGGGCGGCCTGCGCGACACCCAGGCGCTGGCGAAAATGTGCGACACCTTTGGCTTAGGTGTATCGATGCATTCCAACTCCCATTTGGGCATCAGCCTGATGGCGATGGCGCATGTCGCCGCCGCGGTACCTAATCTGGATTACGCCTGCGACACGCATTACCCGTGGCAGGAACCGGATGAAGAGGTGATCAAGGGCGGCAAAATACCCATCGTCGATGGTTGTGTGAAGATCACCCGCGCGCCCGGATTGGGCCTGGAACTGGATCACGATCAACTGGGCAAACTGCATGACCAGTACCTGACTTGCGGCATTCGTCAGCGCGATGACGTGAAACAGATGCAGCGTTACAAGCCGGAGTGGAAGGCGGTCAAACCGCGTTTTTGAGTTCAAGCAAACGCTCGATTTGCGCCAGCTCCCAGGTGCTGAGCAAACTGACCGGGTCGGTGCCGTAACGTTGCCAACTGTCGAACACGCCCTCGCGACCGTCCGGGCTTTGGCAACGTTGGCAGTGGCGCAAGTGATTGCCGTCGAAACCGAGGGTCAGGCGCCAGCCCTCGATATCGACTTGCACCTGGCCGGGCTCGGGTTGTTCGTCGAGGCGCTTTAGAAGCCGAACTTCCAGCGCGGCGTCACGCAATTGCTGGTAAACCTCGCGGGCGGTCAGGGGCGGCACTGATGTCTCCGGTGAAGTCGTGGCAAGCGTAGATTCGGGGTGCACAGAATAGAGCGTGCGCTTGAAGCTGTCAGCGGATAGCGGGAGCGCCGAATTTATTCGACGGTCTGCGGGCGCCGGGCAGGCTGACCTTCTTCCTCTCGAAGTTCACGGCTCATGTCATTGCAGCTTTGCGACCAGTCTGTCAGCCACGTCGGCATCGGCGGCGACTGTTCTGCCAATCCCAACTCCCGGGCGTACTCGCCAGGTGCAACCGTGCCTTTGGCAGAGCGGAACAGACCCCGCATCACCACGACACCGACCACGCGTCCCTTGCTCACGAATCGGTGCTCCATAAAGCTCCACTTGTCGTCCCAGCCAAGCATCCTGGTGTGAATCTCGAACGCTTCAAACAGCTTCAGTTCGCGACGAAACTTGCCCCAGGTGTCCCCGACGATTGGCACGGCCTTATTGCGCAGCGCGACCCGGAATGCACCGCTGCGCAGCACGTAGTCCATGCGTCCTATATCGGCCAGGGTGAAATACCGGCCGTTGGTAACGTGTCGGTTGAGGTCGAGATCAAGCGGCCAGACGCGCATGTGGACGACGGTGGTGGCCAAGGCGTCAACGGGCTTGCGCCACGGACGACGAAACAGCATGAGGAACAGTCGGAACCAGAGATTCATAAGTACGCCGATGATTGAGTGACGCGTGCACTTTAGGGAGGAAGGATCGGGTAAGGTAGGTGCGCAAATGACTATTTTCATGCGAAAAGCGCAATAGGATCATTTATGCACGTCACGCTTTTACTGGCGGATCAATGTTCCGCCGCCAGCGCCACGATGGCCCTGGAAGTACTCAGCGCCGCCAACCTGTTTGCAGACACTGCCGGCGCGCCTTTTGAGGTGGTCATCGCCTCGCTTGAGGGTGGTGATGTCGCCGCGTGGGGAGGGCAGACGTTGCGCGTGGACCTGTCCACCGTCGAGATCCCGCGAACCGACCTGGTGCTGATCCCCGGATTCCTCTTCACCTTGAAGGATGCCTTGCCGGCCTTTTCTGCTTATGGGCCATGGCTGCGTCAACAGCATGCGCAGGGGGCCGTGGTGGCGTCGATGTGCACGGCGGCATTCATGCTGGCCGAAACGGGCCTGCTGGAGGGCGTTCGTGCCACCACGCACTGGGCCTTTGCAGACCTGTTTCGTCGTCGGTATGCCGAGGTCCGTCTGGAGGAGACGCAGATCCTCTGCGAGGACAATCGCGTGATCACTTGCGGGGGCGCGAGTGCCGCCATGGATCTTCTGCTGCACCTCGTGCGCCGGTTCGCTTCACTGGAACTGGCGCAAAAGTGCGGCAAATACTTGCTGGTCGACGCTGTGCGCAGCGAGCAATCAGTGTATGTCATGTGGTCATTGCCGAAGAACCATGGGGATGGCGACATCCTGCGGGTTCAACACTGGCTGGAGGAACACTTCGAACAGCCGCTGCTCATTGATGATGTCGCCCAGCGATTCGGGTTCGGCGTCAGGAACTTCAAAAGGCGTTTCAAGGAGGCCACCGGTTACACACCCATTACCTACCTGCAAACCCTGCGTCTGGAGAAGGCAAAACAGCTTCTTGAATCCACCCGCATGACACTCGACAGCATCACTTACGCCGTGGGCTACGAAGACGGTAATTCGTTCCGTAGACTGTTTCGCCAGCGAGTGGGTTTGCTGCCGGCGGCGTACAGGAAGAAGTTTCAACCGGGTGCGAGTTGATTCGCTTGCGCCAAGCCACAGATGATTGGGAGCAAAACATGCAGAAAGCCGCCGTACTCACCTTCGCCCTGATGCTCAATGCAGGGGTGTTCAGCGCGCAAGCACAGGCCGCCGGCGATGCTGAAGCGGGTGCGACACTGTTCAAGCGGATATGCGGTGGCTGCCATCAGGTCGGGGAGTCGGCACGCGGTTCATTCGGGCCGCAGCTCAATGGCATTTTTGGACGCCCTTCGGGCAGCACCACGGATTACCAGTATTCCGATGCGATGAAATCAGCCGGTATCGTCTGGACCCGCGAAACGCTGACTGCGTACCTTGAAGATCCAAAAGAAGTGGTGCCCGGTACTCGCATGATTTTCTGGGGGCTCAGCGACCCGGAAAAGATCGACAACCTGTTGGCGTACCTTCAGACGTTTCAGCTGCAATAAGGCTTTGTGACTTTCGAAAGGCATTCGCTCGCTCGGAACACCCGGTGGTTACGATCTGAATTACAATCCCCTCCCTTTGACGGAGGGGAGCCGTTAGTGGATGTTCTTGCGCTTCTGCATGACTACCTGATCAAGTGGGTGATCGAGCCTGTCACGGATCAGTTTCTTGGCATTTTCGATCTGAACGGCCGCTTCAGCATCGTGTTTCTCTGCGTGTCCTACAGCATCGCCTACAGCCTGTACCGCTTCAGAAAATATCGCGGGCTGACCGACGCACGTTCTTTCTGGCAGTTCATCGGCGGGCGCCGGGTTCATTTTCATCCCTCGGCGTTGCTGGATTACCGGTACTACTTCGTGCGGGCCATCCTGAAGGTCGCGCTGGTACTTCCCATTGTTGGCCTGGTCGATCCGTACGTCCTGCGTTCCGGCGACTACATCTCGTTTTTCAACAATCTTTGGGGCGCCCGCGTGCAGGTGGGGGAGAACCTCTCACTTTCCTTGCTCTACGGGCTGGGCGTGTTTCTGGTGCAAGACTTCATCCACTACTGGACCCACCGCGCCTTTCATTCCCGGTATCTGTGGGCGTTCCACAAAGTCCATCATTCCGCGCCCGTCCTGGTGCCGGCGACGGCAAGCCGGATTCACTTTGTGGAAAAAATGGTCGAGAAACTGACTGACACCGTCTGCCTCGGCGCTTTTGCCGGTGTATTCTGGTACGCCTGTGGCGGGGAGATCAGCCGGTACACCTTGTTCGGCGTGACGTATATGGTCTTGATCCTCAATGCCTTGGCGGCCAATTTGCGTCACAGCCATGTCTGGCTTTCTTTCGGGCCCGTGGTCGAGCATGTACTGAACAGCCCGGCGCAGCACCAGATTCACCACAGTGACGCGCCCCGACATTTCGACAAGAACTTCGGTACCAACCTGTCACTCTGGGACTGGATGTTCGGTACGCTCTACGTCACGCACTCGACGCCTGAGCCTATTCAGTTCGGCACCGGCAAACAGGATCACGACCGTTACCTGACGCTCTATAGCCTGATCGTCACGCCCTTTGTGGACATCGCTCGCAAGATTCCCGTCAGACGTTCAACCAGTGGACGGGATTGGAGCGTGTAAAGCCCCAATCCCGCTCTTTCTATTGTTGGCCAACTGGCAAGGGTGGGGTTCTAGGCGGGATCAATCGTTTTGACCCGATCGATTCGAACGCCGAAGCCAGGCGCAGCAGCGTCGAATCGTCATAGGCACGACCGGCAAATGTCAGCCCGACAGGCATGCCGATGTCGGGCATGACGCCCATCGGCACTGTGACCGTGGGGACGCCCAGGTGCCGGATGGCAAGATTGCCGTTGGCAACCCATACGCCGTTACTCCACGCGATATCCGCAGACTTCGGATCGACATCGGCATTCGCCGGCCCCACGTCGGCGACCGTTGGGAATAGCACCGCATCGAGCCCGAGCCGATCCATCCAGTCCTCAAGATCGATTCGACGCGTCTGTTCAAGTCCGCGCAGTCCGTCAGGCACTGTGGTGATCTGGTCCCACGGTGTGATTCCGCGCTCGGCCATCTTCACGTATTCGTCCATGCCAGCGGCAAGGTCGTCCTCCCGGTTGGGGAGCGTGCCCGGGTCGTGGGGGAAAATCAGCGGTCCGTCGACATCGGCCAGGCGGTTCAACTTGGGATCGCCATTGGCCCGCAGAAAATCATCGAACGCCCAGGCCGACAGATCCCACAATTCATGATGCAGGAACTCTTTGGACACCAGGCCCCGCGTAAACACCGTCGGCGCACCAGGGCGATCACCCTCGCAATTGGAGACCAGTGGGAAATCGACTTCGATGACTTCGGCGCCAGCGGCTTCGAGTGCTTTGCGAGCCTCTTCCCAGAGCCCGATCACGGAAGGACGGGTGATGATTCGCTGCCCCGTCGGACCACCGATGCCAGGCGCATCGCTCGTGCCCGCATCCGGATCCGCGTTGATGTACATGCGCGGAATACCAAAGCGCTTTCCTGCCAGTGCATCGGGCTTCACCGCCAATTCGGCATAGGAAGCGGGGCGCACCGAAGCGACACTCGGAATCGGCACCCAGGGTTGCATCCGCCACAGATCGCCACGGGTGTCGGGATCATCCGCCACCACCACATCGAGCACCTCGAGCAGGTCGGCCATGGTTCTGGCAAACGGTACGACAACGTCCATCGTCGGCGTCAACGGCCAGTTGCCGCGCACCGAGATCACCCCGCGCGAAGGCGTGTAGGCACACAGACCATTGTTCGATGCAGGGCCGCGTCCGCTCGACCAGGTTTCTTCCGCGAGGCCGAATGCCGCGAAGCTGGCGGCCGTTGCCGTACCGGCGCCGTTCGATGAGCCCGAGGCGAAGGGAGCGGTGAGATAGTCAGCGTTGTACGGGCTTTCCGCACGGCCATAGACCCCGCGCTGCATGCCGCCGTTTGCCATGGGCGGCATATTGGTTTTGCCCAGGCAGATCGCGCCAGCAGCGCGAAGCCGTTCGATCGTGAACGCATCGCGATAAGCAATCAGGTTCGCGAAGGCGGGACTGCCGGAGGCGGCAGTGAGCCCCTTCACCAGGTAACTGTCCTTGGCCGTATAGGGAATGCCATCGAGCGGACCCAGCGTCTCGCCCTTGGCCCGACGGGCATCGGACGCCTGCGCCTCGTTCAGCGCTTCGGGGTTTCGAACCACCACCGCGTTGAGGGCGGTGGGCGTGTCGGCACCGTCGTAGGCATCGATCCTGGCGAGATAGGCCTGGACCAGCTCAACCGCAGTGGTTCGGCCTGACTCGAGCGCAGCACGCAGTTCGGCAATGGAAACTTCGGTGACCTCGATCATGCTGTTACCACCGTCTGCTGATGGGCGACGCGATGAATGTTGCCATCGCGCTGAATGTTGGGCTCAGGGACATCACTAATCTCAAAAAAGGTATTCATCGGTGTTCTCGTTGCGCTGCTTTACGCGCTCTATTTAACACCAAGCCGGGAGCAGAGGCATCGCCCAAGGCGATGCAACGTCTTCAGGCTTTGCTGGCCGCCAGGTAAGCGCCAAGGCGTTTTCCCATTTGCTCGCCCAAGGCTTGCAGGCCACTCAAGGGACGGACCATCACTTCAAACTCAACGATTTTTCCTTGTTCGTTGAACCGGATCATATCGATGCCCTTTAACTCTTTTCCGCCGACGTTGGCGCTGAACTCCAGGACGACGTTCAGCCCGTCTGCGGTCGACAGTTCCCGGTGGTAGGCAAAATCTTCAAATACCTCGACGACCGTATTGAGAATCATCGATACCACGGCCGCACCCGGGTAAGGCGTGTGAGCCATCGGGGAGCGGAATATTGCCTGTGGGTCCAACAAACCGGGCAAGGCGCTCAAGTCACCCTTGCTGATCATGTCGTGCCACTGGTTCAGGGATTCTGCGGCTTTGGGATGCAGTTTCAGTTCAGACATTTTCAACTCCTGTATTTTTATTGTTTGGCAAACGCTTCGGTGTTGCTCATGCAAGGGTTCACTGGTGACCATTGACGCAAGCAGGGATGCTGGAACGTGATTTTCCCTGTCACTGATCTGCGACGCACAGTTCCCCGGTGGCGCGTATCAGTGCCTGACCATGCAGACCGTCCTTGATCAGGCTGGATCGTTCTTTGGCTAGCCAGTCCGCGCATTGCGGGTCATTGCGATAGGGCGCGAAGGCGGAGTATTGCAGCAACAGGCGGTTTTGCAGCTCATCGAGCTGTGGCCGGATTTGATTGGCGAGGTCTGGCCGCGGCGTGTCAGGCGCCTTGCCAGCCGCTCGCCATTGGGCCACCAGCCCGTACTGCACCAGCTTGTTGGCTTCAATCTGTGCGGCGATCAATTCGGCTACTTCGTCCGGGTCCAGTTTGCGCT
Source organism: Pseudomonas sp. LBUM1666 (assembly GCF_059695775.1). Taxonomy (NCBI): domain Bacteria; kingdom Pseudomonadati; phylum Pseudomonadota; class Gammaproteobacteria; order Pseudomonadales; family Pseudomonadaceae; genus Pseudomonas; species Pseudomonas sp. LBUM1666. Next base: position 2,402,372 of record NZ_CP166789.1, read on the forward strand.
CAACGGCCAGCTTCCTGGCGTTGGCGATGACTTGCGCTTCCCGGGCACTGTCCTGGATCGGTTTGCCACTGTCCCACTTGGTCAGCGCCACGAGATCAGCAATGCTCAGGCGTTCGTTCAACGTTACCAGCAGCGGTTGCAAGCTATCGGGTGCCGGGGAGGGCGCACTGGCCTGTGCGTTGCAGGCGAGTAAACCGAGGACGGCGCAGATCAGCAGTTGCGGTAAATGTGGGGAACGGGGCATCGGCAAACCTCATTGGGAACGGGACTCACAATCAGGTGTTATGTATCACAGGTGCGGCGGAAGCATTAAGCAGGGATCGATTTATTTTGTGCACGAAAAAGCCCGGCTTGTCAGGCCGGGCTTTTCGTTGAGTGCTTCGGTAAAGCTATTCATTTATGCAGCGCGGTTTTCGATCAAACGATCGGAGCCACCTTCAGCAACACGTTTTTCGATCAAACGATCGGAGCCACCTTCAGCGACGCGGTTCTCGATCAGACGATCGGAGCCACCTTCAGCAACACGTTTTTCAATCAGACGATCCGAACCACCTTCAGCGACGCGGTTCTCGATCAGACGATCCGAACCACCTTCAGCAACGCGGTTTTCGATCAAACGATCCGAACCACCTTCAGCAACGCGGTTTTCGATCAAACGATCCGAACCACCTTCAGCCACACGACTTTCAATCAGACGATCCGAGCCGCCTTCAGCGACAACCGGGTGAGCAGAGGTAGCGGCGAAAGCGTTAACTGCAAAAACCGAGAAAGCGATGCTGAGGATAGTTTGGCGTTTCATGATGGTGTGCTCCGGGGTGTAGTTGTTTGGTATGGGGCTGATGTTACGCCGCGGAATTTTTAAGAGAACTTCATTGAATTGATGGTGACTATCGACGCCGGCAATGATCCTCCTATCGTCGGCTCTGCCGCTCAGCCAGAACCGCGGGGGTATGCTGGACCTCTTGAACTGTCGAGGCTCTCCAGGTCCGCAAGGATTTCCTGCGAGGTTCCATGCTCTGGTCGAGAGGATAAATCGATGCACGACTATTACGATTTGGGCACCTACAGCCGCCCGGTGACGACCCACTCGTACCAGGCCCAGCGCTGGTTCGATCGTGGCTTGGTATGGTGCTACGGCTACAACCACGACGAATCCATACGCTGTTTCCACAAGGTGATCGAACACGACCGCGATTGCGCGATGGCCTACTGGGGCATCGCCTACGCTTCGGGCCCCAACTACAACAAGCGTTGGGATGCCTTCATCGAACAGGAGTTGAAAGAAGCCGTGGCCCAGGCCCGACTGGCGACGCAAACCGCGCTGGCGCATATCGACGGCGCAACACCGGTGGAGCAGGCGCTGATCCGGGCGCTGGAGCAACGCTACCAAGCCGACCAAGCCACCAGCCTCGACCAACTCTTCGCGTGGAATGATGCCTATGCGGCGTCCATGCGTGATGTCTACAAAGCCTTTCCCGAAGATCCCGATGTCGTTGCGCTATTTGCTGAAGCGTTGATCGACCGCACACCCTGGCAATTGTGGGACCTGAAAACCGGTAAACCGGCGCCGGGTGCCGACACGCTTGAAGCGGTGGCCGTGCTGGAACGGGCGCTACGGCGGATGGAGCAGCACGGCGATGCGCCGCACCCCGGCGTGCTGCACATGTACGTCCACACCCTGGAAATGTCGCCCTACCCGGAACGGGCATTGCGCGCCGGCGATGTCCTGCGTGACCTGGTGCCGGATGCGGGACATTTGCGGCATATGCCGTCGCACATCGACGTGCTCTGCGGTGATTACCGAGGGGCCATGGTCACCAATAGCCGGGCGATTCTGGCCGACGGCAAATACCTGGAACAGGAAGGGCCGCTCAACTTCTACACCTTGTATCGATGCCACAACTACCACTTCAAACTCTATTCGGCGATGTTCCTCGGGCAGTACCAACCGGCTCTGGAAGCCGCCGATCAGCTGATGTCGACCATCAGGGAAGAACTGTTGCGCGTGGAGCAGCCGCCCATGGCCGACTGGCTGGAAGGCTTCGTATCGATGAAGGTCCATGTGCAGATACGCTTCGGCAAATGGCAGGACATCCTTGCCACGGCGCTGCCGAACGACCAGGCGCTGTACTGCGTGACCACGGCGATGCTGCATTACGCCAGAGGCGTGGCGCACGCGGCCACCGGGTATATCGCCGCCGCAGAAGCCGAACAGCGTCTATTCCTCGAAGCCTGGACCCGAGTGCCGGACACCCGCTACCTCTTCAACAATAAATGCACCGACATTCTGGCGGTTGCCGCAGGCATGCTGCGCGGGGAAATCGAGTACCGTAAGGGCAATTACGACGAGGCCTTCGCCCACATGCGCCAGGCACTGTCTCTGGACGACAACCTGCCTTACGACGAGCCATGGGGCTGGATGCAACCGGTCAGGCATGCGTTGGGCGCGTTGCTTCTGGAGCAGGGCAGGGTAGACGAAGCGTTGCAGGCCTATCGTGCCGATCTGGGACTGGACAACACACTCAGCCGTGCGTCCTGGCATCTGGACAACGTGTGGAGCCTGCACGGCTATGTGGAATGCCTGAAACGACTGGGTCTGGATGCCGAAGCTGCTGCTCCCCAGACGCGCCTTGCTCTGGCCATGGCCCGGGCGGATGTGGAGATTAAGGCCTCGTGTTTTTGCCGTGTTGGGGCGGGGTGTTGTCAGTGATGCTCGAAAGCGCCGGAGATTGCCTATGGATCGCTTGTCTACGTTGTTGTCGCAGTTCGGCGTGCGTGCAAACCTGTTTTACAACGGCAAGCTTTGCGGCATGGCGTCATACGATGGCGCTGACCAGCGCGGTCATATTCACCTGCTGCAGGCAGGTAGCGTCACTTTGCAGGGGGCTGATCGCAAGGACTTGCTGCTCACCCAACCCAGTCTGATTTTTCTGCCACGCCCAAGCCGGCATCAACTGTTCGCCGGTAAGCCCGAGGGCGCTCAACTCTTGTGTGCGTCGATGAAGTTTGAGGGCGGGGTCGATAACCCGTTGTCCGCTTCGTTACCCGATTGTCTGGTGCTGTCCCTGGATGAGCTACCGCTTTTGGCCGATACGCTGAAATGGATGTTCAGTGAGGCGGCAGGCGGACATTGTGGCCGGGAGGCAGCGCTGGATCGCTTGTTCGAACTACTGATCATCTTGTTGTTTCGGCATCTGCTCGACCACCACCAGTTGCGAACCGGAATGATGGCGGGACTGGCCGATATGCGGCTGGCGCGCTCGCTGGTACAGATGCACAACGCACCGGATCGTGCCTGGTCGGTTGCAGAGCTTGCGAGCGAGTCGAACATGTCGCGCGCTGCCTACGCCGTGCATTTTCGGGCCGTTATAGGGCAGACACCCGCAGATTATCTGTTGAGTTGGCGTATCAGCCTGGCGCAAAAGCGCCTGCGTGAAGGGCGGCCGATTACGCTCATCGCCGCCGAGGTCGGTTATGAAAGTCCTTCGGCGCTTGCCCGCGCGTTTCGTCGCAAGACGGGCTACAGCCCCCGGGACTGGATGAAAGATTTGGCAGGAGAGGATGATGCGGCAATGGCCTGAAAGCATCGAATTGCTTCAGGCCATTCCAGGAGGAGATTCATCGGTTTAACGGTTTTCCAACTCAGTCAGAGAGTGGCCAGCTACGAATATAGAAGCGGCAAGCAACCCGATGTCTTTGAGGAGAAACTGACCCGGCGCAACCGTAATGGCTGGAAAACCGAGGCCGGGTTCAATCACGCCTGGCGTCGAAAACATAAAGCTCAAGGTGGTGAAAAACAATCCGGCTGACAACGCGCCACCGATCAATGAAAGCTTCGGTGAGAGCAGGCGACCTGCAATCAGAACACCGATCGAGACCTCCAGAACGCCGAGTAAGCTGGAGAAGGTATCGACACTGAAAATGTCATAAACCCACCCCAGGAAAGGGCTGTTGCTTACCAGCGGTACCAGTCCCTGTGCCTCGTAGTGCGTGAACTTCATGCCGCCGAACCAGAAGTAAATGACGGCGAGCGCAAAGTAAGCACCGTAGGTTCCAAACGCCATGGTTTTAATCCCGAGCGTTGAATTGTTATGTGCGTTGTTGGTTCTGTGGTTCTCAATGTTTAAGGTTTTCATGATCAAGGCTTCCAAAAGTGTGAGGACGAGCGCTATTCAGCAGCCCAATGCGGTTTACGTTGGGAGTGACGACAGTGTTGCCTTTGATTCCAAGCTCGTGGCTTCTGAACGTATTGCGTTCAATGCAGATCGTCTTGACTCACTGCAGGGTCTTTTATGAGGAGCGGTGTTCATTCAGGCAGGCTGCCGTGAGGCGCTCTGCGAGAAAGGCGATGAACACGCGAGTTCTGGCCGGAACATAATCGTCAGCCGCCCTGAGCGCATAAATGGCAGAGGTGGTTGGACTTGAAAACGCCTGCAGCAACGGTATCAGGCGCCCGGCTTGCACATCCTCGTTCACCATGTATTTAGGCAGACGAGCGATTCCCGTGCCCGCCAGGCATAGCGTGCGAATAGCGTCCAGGCTATTGCAGATAAAACCTCCCTCGATCGGAATCGCCCTGCTGGTGGACGTCCGAAACTCCCAGTCGTTGAACCGGCTTTCAAAATTGAGTTTCAAGCAGGGATGGTCAGCGAGTTCGCAAGGCTCTACAGGCACCCCATGGGCTTCGAGATAAGCCGGGGAAGCGCAAACAAGGCGCTCGTTGGCACTCAGTTTATGAGCGACAAGGCTTGGGTCGGATAGCACACCGCTTCTTATCGCCACGTCAATGCGCTCATTTCTGATATCGACAAGGGCGTCGGTCAGGGTCAAATCGATCTTTATGTCGGGATAGAGCCGCATAAAGTCGATCAGGGCAGGCACGACATGGTACTGACCGAGCGCATTGGGCGCAGACACCTTCAACGTCCCTCTCGGCGCATCGGAATCGTGCACGACAGCGGCTTCCAGCGCCTGTATATCCTCCAGGATTGGCCGAGCCAGCAACACATACCGTTCGCCTGCTTGCGTCAGCGTCATGGTTCGCGTCGTGCGCGACAGTAACTGCGTGCCGAGCCGATCCTCCAGACGCTGAACTCTTTTGCTGATCGCCGAGTGGGTCATCTTGAGCTTGCGGGCGGCGGGCGAAAAGCCGCGCGCATCAACGACGGCGATCAAGATCGCCATATCGCTATACCTGTCCATATACACCTCTTTTTGTTCCGTTATGGAACAGGTGCTGGTCAAAAGCAATGAATTCCCTTTTGTTTTGTCACCGTTGAGAATCCTGTCAAAGGGACGGCCCGCGCTGTCCTGGTGCGGCTCGAAACTGCCCATCCCTAATCGAATTCCTCTACAGAGGTCGGTGATGAAAGACTCACACAGCAATCATTTATCCATCACAGGTATCAGCGCCGCGGTATTGGCCTCCCTGACATGGTCGATGAACTTTGTCGCCCCTCTGGTCATTGGTGAATATTCGATATTTGACCTTGCCGCCTGCCGATTCATCATTTCCGGGCTGATCGGCGTCCTGATCCTGATGGCCAATTTCAAAGCCTGGCGTCATCTGACCCTCAACGATTGGCTCGTCACTGCCGGACTGGGATTCATCGGCTACGTGGGCTATTTCATCGCCGTCATCATCGCCGCCACGTACGCTGGCCCCGTCGTTGCGCCGGCCTTTTTAGGGCTCGTGCCCGTCGTGCTGGCCATCAGCGGAAATGTTCAGGGCACGATTTCCTGGCGCTCGCTTCAAGTGCCTTTTGCACTGGCCGTGCTCGGCTTGCTCCTGGTCAACGGCCAGAGCATCGCCGGGTTCGAGGGGCAATCACCCACCACGCTGGCGCTCGGGATCGGCGCGTCACTCGCGGCGGTCGCACTGTGGGTCTGGTTTGGGCTGGCCAATCAAAAAGCACTGATCAAAAGGCCCGGCATGAATGCCTGGGTCTGGACCGCCATGATGATGATTGGAGGCAGCCTGCAAACGCTCCTGTTCATCCCGGTGGGTACGGCCATGGATGTGTTCAACGCTCCCATGCTCGGTTTCGGGCAAAGCGCTATCAGCCACCTTTATCTTCCGGCTTTTGTACTGGCGGCCTTTGCGTCGATTGGCGGCGCATGGGCCTGGACCATCGCCTCCCAGCGCCTTCCCATGACACTGGCCAGCCAGTTGCTGTCACTGGAAATGGTCTTCGCTACCTGCCTGGGGCTGCTGTTTTACTACCGGTGGCCCACGGCGCCTGAAGCGCTGGGTATCACACTGATTGTCGTGGGGGTCGTTAAAGCTATTGGTGCGTTTCATGGCCGCGTCGGAAAAGTTGCTGTGGCTCTTTAAGGATGCTGAACGATTTTGCCAATCTGTTGCGTCGACCAGTTGAATCCACAACCCATCCCGGTCATTCATGGCAGTCAATTATTGGCCAAAACTTGCCCATTTTTAGGTTCCGAACACCAGATAGACAATTAGCGCATCCAGGCACGAAGAGCTTCGAACTCAATGGCGTTTGGATGGTGCAGCCTGGCAGCTAACGCGTCCTCTTCTTTTTGAGAAATGAAGGCTTTGACAGTTTTCGGGATACTGTTTGGCCCAGCCTTGTAGCTCTTGTCAACGCATTGCCAGCTGAACAAATCCTTAAGAAATTCATAGTCTGAGGGTAGTAGCGCTGCCTGGATCAATGCCACTTCCCTTATCAGTGCTGCACTGAAGTCCGCTTGAGGTGATAGACAGGACAGATTTGTTGCAATGCGCACGTATTCCCTGGCCACGAATGACGAGATATCGGCATGGGCGAGTGAAGATGGCTGTGCAAAATGAACTATCCGAGCAATCCCCGAAGCGCCGTTTTCCAAACGCACCACGCAGTAAGGCTCTCCACCGCCAGTAGTCGCAAAAGGAAGAAAGGTTCGACCTTGTTGATCATTTGGATTGAGCCACTCATTGATTTCTCGCTCGGCCTCCTCGGCATCAAGCCATAGAAAATCTTCAAGGCTACTGAGTGCTGCCGTTGCTGGAAGCGTATGTGCTATCCCCATGAGCGTCGCGAGGCGTTCTGGAAACTCAATGTCAATACTGCGTGCAAGCTTTTGAAAGGCTTCTACAACAGTACCGTCTTGTCCGTAATTCAAAGCGACAGGCTCTCCATATCAGATTGCAGGAATTAAATGGGGACAGATCAATTTTGCTGCGTAAGTTTTATGGCCCTTGCGAGCGCTGCGGCTTCGCTGCGTAACGCATCAAATCTTGTGTTCAACTCGACATACCCGGGCTTCCAGGCCCAAACACTCAGTGGACAGACTAGGTGTAACCTGATTGCCGCGTTGCGCCATCGTTGTCGACCATCCGGATGGGGGCAGTTGCACCATTTTACTCGTGCATAGGTAATTGCCTGCTTTTTACCGTTGTATTTCATGTGCGCAATCTGCGCAGTTAGAACCAGTTGCCGCCCACAGGTGATGCCCGCCGCTCGACAGAAGTCGCAATTCAATCCCGAGCAATCTTGTCATTTGCCAAGGCTTAGGGCAGGGTCGATACCACTGACATCTCTGCCAAAGGAGTCACCCCATGTCAAAGCTATATCCCAGTATCGATCCCGAGGGGCTGGTCGAGTACTCAGTGGTCTACACCGACCGCTCGCTCAACCACATGTCGCAGTCATTTCAAGGCGTGATGAAGAACATTTCCAGGACCCTGAAACAGGTCTACAACGCCCAGGCTGTTGCGGTGGTCCCGGGCAGCGGCACATTCGGCATGGAAGCGGTGGCGCGACAGTTTGCCACCGACCAGCAATGCCTGGTGATACGCAACGGCTGGTTCAGTTATCGCTGGAGCCAGATCCTTGAGATGGGCAACATCCCGGCGGCCACCACGGTGCTGAAAGCCCGACCGGTCGACACTGGTCGCCAGGCTGCCTACGCCCCACCCCCTCTGGACGAGGTGCTGGCAGCCATTCAGGCGCAGAAGCCGCAGATTGTCTTCGCCCCCCACGTTGAAACCTCATCAGGGATTATCCTGCCCGACGAGTACCTGCGGGCCGTCGGCGACGCCGTGCATGCGGTGGGTGGCCTGTTCGTGCTGGACTGCATCGCCTCAGGCACGCTTTGGGTTGATATGCAGAAATGCGCAGTCGACCTGCTGATCAGTGCACCGCAGAAAGGCTGGAGCGCCTCCCCTTGCTGCGCTCTGGTGATGCTCAGTTCTTTGGCCCTCGAGCGCATCGAAAAGACGCATAGCAGCAGCTTCGCCTGCGACCTGAAAAAGTGGCTTCAGATCATGCAGGCCTACGAACAGGGCGGACATGCCTACCACGCGACCATGCCCAGCGATTCCCTCGCGCGATTTAACGAAGTGATGAAAGAGACGCAAGCCTACGGTTTCGACAAGGTCCGCGACGAACAACAGGCTCTGGGCGATCGGGTGCGCGCAATGTTGGCCGGCAAAGGCATCAAAAGCGTGGCCGCAGCCGGCTTTCAGGCCCCTGGCGTAGTGGTGAGCTACACCGACGATGCCGACATCAAGAGCGGTAAGAAATTTGCCAACCACGGCCTACAGATCGCCGCCGGAGTGCCGTTGCAATGCGACGAGCCGGCCGACTTCCAGACCTTCCGCATCGGTCTGTTCGGACTCGAAAAGCTGCACAATATCGAGCGCACGGTCAGCACCCTCGAGCAGGCACTGGACGAAGTGATGGATAACTAAGCCATCATCTTGCCCGCAGCACATGCCGGACTTGTGAATTCCAGGAAGGCATCCTGCCCTGGGCACTGCCGGCCCATGGCGCTGATCTTCGAAGAATATGACGCTGGTCGTCCGGACGTCATATTAGAACCACAAGGGAAAGCCCGTGCACGCGTCTTACTGACACGTGCACCCTTCAGCGCTATCAAAAAAGGGTTCCAACGAAGCCTTTCGCGGGGCCAGACGCTGCTTCTCGAACATTCCCTGGTTCCAACGACCGAAAAATTCGTTATAGGCGGCCACCTCGATTTCCAGCCCCGGTGTGCTGTCCATTTGAACCTCACTTGATGGTGAAACCGCCAATGGGTGGTGCCTGGATGGAAGCAACCTACCGACTATGAGCAACCGCAGCCAGTTGCTCAGTATCCACACGAACAAAAACGGAGTCTCCAATAGCCGTCAGCACATCCCCCGCGTAGACCTCACAGATAACGCGAGTTTTGCGTCCGACTTCACCTTCGACTTTCGCACGCAGGGTCAGCGGGACACCCATCGGGGTCGGTTTGATGAACTTGATGCCAAGGTTGCCAGTGACGCAATTGATGCGGGGGAGGCTCCCGACTTCGCGGTGTTCCGTGCGGTAGTGATAAGCCATCGCCGTCCAGTTTGAATGGCAGTCAACCAGCATCGCTATCAGCCCGCCGTAAACCAGATCCGGCCAGCCGCAGTACTTGGCATCGGGCACGTGTTCGGCCATGACATGCACGCCGTCTTCATGCCAGAAGCTCTTGATGTGAAGCCCGTGCGGATTGCTGCTGCCGCAGCCGTAACAAACGCCTTCAGGCGCGGCGGTGTCTTGCAGGGAGGTGTCGAGCCTGGACATAGCGTGGTCATCCTCAAAAATGTGAATCAAACCGTTGGATTTTAACGCTGCAATCGGCTGCGGTCACTCGGGCAAGCCGGCCAGTCGCAGTCCATCCGCGAACCGCGCGAGATCCTCGGGCCGTTGGATTGGCAGCCAGTTCTTCAGGTTGGAGACGCGCAACGATGGTTCCAGCTCGTGCAGGCGCAGTATCGCCTGCTTCGCTTTGTCCATTTGCCCGGTGAGCGCATGACTGGCCGCCATCAGGGCCACCGAGGGAGGTTCCCCAGTGCCTTCTCAGCCCAGTCCGAAGCGGTGTCGAAGCGCCCGGCGAAGAAATGCGCGAGCGCCATTCCGACCTGCATCCTGAACATTTCCGGATCCAGCGGACTCAAGCGAACGGCATGGGTCAAATGCTCTCCAGATTACCCAGCAACCACTCACTGAAGCTTCGCGCCAGCGCATTGTTCTCACTGTCACGATGGGTCAGCATGGCCCAGTTCGGGCCGCGAATGGTTTGCTCCACCAAGGGTTGCAACAATCCTTGGGCGCGCGCCTGACGACTCAATAACTGGCTGACCAGGGCGATACCGAGCCCCGCGCACGCGGCGTCCAGCAGCAGGCCGGGGTCGGAGAAGTTCAGTCCCTGATCTTTCTGGCCGACATCGATGCCAGCTTCCACCGCCCAGTGACTCCAGTCCATTTCCCGCTCCCCGTGAAGGGTTGTGCGCTGTTCCTGTGGCAGTGCGAATTGGCTCGGGTGACACGCCGGATAGAGGCGGTCGGCGTGCAGCACTTTGAAGCTGCACTCGGCCTGGGAGCTAATGTCATCGCGCACCGCGAGGTCGATGGTCTGGGTGGTCATGTCCGGCACTTCATCGGTGCTGAAAATCCACAGATCGACGTGCGGATGCTGACGGCGAAAATCCCCCAGGCGCGGCAGTAGCCAGTGACGGGCGAATGCCGGTGTGGTGTTGAGGACCAGTTGATTGGGCTTCTGATACTGCCCCAAACGGCGAATGCCCACGGCCAGCTGTTGCAGCAACGCCTGGGTGGTGCTGAGCAGGTCGTGACCGGCATCGGTCAGGCTGACGCTGCGTCCACTGCGAAAGAACAAGGGTTGTTCGAGGTACGCCTCAAGGCTGCGGATCTGCTGACTGATCGCCGATTGGGTGAGGTGCAACTCGGCGGCCGCCTTGTGGAAACTGCCCAGTCGGGCGGCGGCTTCAAAGCCGCGAAGGGTGCTGAGTGGCGGCCAGTGCTTGAGCATATTGATAAGTTCCTCTAATCATTTGTCTGCAAAATCCATCGTTTGTTTGCCTGATTTTACAGCCGTAGCATGCATGCCAGGACCACCCAAGCAGTTTTCATTGAACACAATGACTTAACTTAAAGGTACTTGTCATGCAGCAGAAAGAAATTCGAAACAGCGGTTGGATGATGCCGGCCGAGTGGGTCAGGCACGCCGCCACCTGGATGGTCTGGCCACACAACACAGCACTCTGGGAGTCCGCTTGGGGCGTGACATTGCCTCTGGTGCAAGAGGACTTCGCTCGTGTGGCCAACGCCATCGCCCGTTTTGAACCGGTGAAACTGGTCGTCGACCCTTCAGCTATCGCCAGCGCCAAAGCGTTATGTGGGCCGAACATCGAATTGATCGAGCTGGCGGTGAACGACAGCTGGTGCCGGGACTCCGGTCCGAGTTTCGTCTGCCATCCACAACAAGGCCTGGCCGGGGTGAGTTGGCGCTTCAACGCGTGGGGCGGCAAGTCGGCCCATGATCTGGACGAAAGCCTGGCGCGTCGTGCACTCAATCACTTGGGCGTGGAGTGCTTTGGTACCGCGCTGAGCAATGAAGGCGGGGCCATCCATGTGGACGGTGAGGGCACGCTGATCACCACCGAGTCGGTGTTGCTCAACCCCAATCGCAACCCGGGCATGAACAAGGCGGAGATAGAGGAAATCTTCACGCGTCTGCTGGGTGTGAAGAAGACGATCTGGCTGCCAGGCGATCCGGATTACGTGACCGGTGACGTGACCGATGGCCATGTCGATGGCGTGTGCGCGTTCGCCCGCCCCGGGGTTTTGCTGGTGGACGCCACCCACGACCAGCACTCGGTGTATGCCGAAGTGGCCCGGGAAAACCGTCGTGCTCTTGAGTTGGCCTCCGATGCACAAGGCCGACAGTTCGAGCTGATCGAATTGTATGAAGCCAGCGATGCCGTGGACACCGACGCTGAAGTGTTCTGTGCCTCCTACACCAACTTCTACATCGCCAACGACGCCATCATCATGCCGGCCTACGGCATTGATGCTGACAACGTGGCGGCCGCCGTGTTGGGGCAGGCGTTCCCCGGGCGTGAAGTGGTGCCGGTGCGGATCAATCACCTGGCCCACGGTGGTGGCGGTGTGCATTGCATCACCCAGCAACAGCCGGCCTGGCCGGTGGAGGGTTGATGCCATGACGCTTCTGACCATCGCCACCACCCAGATGCCCTGCACCTGGGACCTGCAACACAACCTCGATCAGGCCGAGCTACTGGTGCGCGAGGCCGCGGCCAAAGGCGCCCAGGTCATCCTGTTGCAAGAGCTGTTTGCCACGCCGTATTTCTGCATCGAGCAAAGCTACAAGCACTTGGCGCTGGCCGAAGAATATCGATACAGCCCTGTGCTCAAGCGCTTTGCCGCATTGGCCAAAGAGTTGGGCGTGGTGCTGCCGCTGAGCTGGTTCGAGAAGGCCGGCAATGCCTACTTCAATTCGTTGAGCGTGGCCGATGCCGATGGGCGCCTGCTGGGTGTGTATCGCAAGACCCACATTCCCAACGCCATCGGCTATCAGGAGAAGGAATACTTCAGCCCCGGCGATACCGGTTTTCGTGTCTGGGACACGGCTTTTGGGCGCCTTGGCGTGGGCATCTGCTGGGATCAGTGGTTCCCCGAGACCGCGCGCTGCCTGGCATTGATGGGCGCGGAAGTCTTGCTGTTTCCCACCGCCATCGGTTCTGAGCCTGGCTGCGCGGCGCTGGATTCGCGCGACCACTGGCAGATGACCATGCGCGGTCACGCCGCCGCCAACCTGCTGCCGGTGGTGGCCGCCAACCGCATCGGTCGCGAGGTGGCCACCACCGATCCTGCCCTGCAAATGAGCTTCTACGGCTCGTCCTTTATCTGCAACCACAAGGGCAAGTTGCTCGCCGAGGCCGACCGCGACAGCACCGGTGTGCTCGTGCACAGCCTGGACCTGGCGGTCATGGCGGAGGAGCGCTTGAGCTGGGGCATTTACCGCGATCGCCGTCCAGATATGTACGGTGCGCTGTTGACTCAGGACGGTCGTCACACCCATGCACGCTGGAAGACTCAAGAGGTTTGATATGCACACAATCAAAAAGCTGTTGAGCGGCACCTTGGGCCTGGCGCTGGGCTGTGCTTTGCCGTCGCTGCACGCGGAAGAAAAAACCCTCAGGCTGTACAACTGGGCCGACTATTTTGCCGAGGACACGCTGGCGAAATTCACCGCCGAAACCGGGATCAAAGTGATCTACGACGTCATGGATGGCAGTGAGACGCTGGAGGCCAAAATGCTCGCCGGCGGCAGCGGTTATGACCTGATCTTTCCGGGCGACACCGTCGCCGAACGCTTGATGCGCGCCGGCAGCCTGCAACCGCTGGACACGTCAAAGCTCACTGCCCTGGATGACATCGAGCCCGGTTTGCAGAAGTTGCGCAGGGAGTATGAGCATTCGAGCCAGGCCACCGTACCTTACACGTGGGGCACCATCGGCCTGACCTACAACGCCGAGCAGATTAAACAGCGCATGCCAGATGCGCCGGTGAATAGCCTGGACATGCTGTTCAAGCCGGAACTGGCCGCCAAGTTTGCGGACTGCGGTATCTCCCTGATCGACTCGCCGGACGAAGTGCTGGCGGTAGCGCTCAACTACCTCGGCCGGGACCCCCGCAGTGCCAAGCCTGAAGACCTGGCCGCAGCGAGCGAGCTGCTGATGACAATGCGCCCCTACATTCGCAAATTCCAGTCGCAACCGGTGAGCGATCTGGTCAACGGCAACCTGTGTGTGTCGCTCGGTTACAGCGGGGACATGACTCAGGCGCAACGGGCTGCAGATGCCGCAGGCAAGAAAACTACGTTCCAGTATCACATTCCGCGCGAAGGTACCACGGTGTGGATGGACACCATGGCGATTCCGGTCGACGCCAAACATCCGGAGTACGCCTATGCGTTCATCAACTTTGTCATGCGCCCGGACAACATGGCCGCCATCAGTAACTTCACCGGCTACCCTACCTCCAGCGCCAAGGCGCGGCCGAGCGTCGATGCGACGATGCGCAACAATCCGGACATCTACCTCGACGAGGCCACGTACGCACGGCTGATCGCGGGCAAGTACATTCCCCAATCCGATATGCGGGCGCGCATGCGCACCTGGACCAAGTTCAAGACGGCCACCGCGAAGTGACTTCAGACCAACATTCCAGGGATCAACACATGTCGACGCGTCGCCAGTTCATCAAGCAAGTATCGGTAGTCGCCGGTTTGGGCGTGGCAGCGTCTATCGGGCTTGGCCTGACGCCCCTGCACGCGCAAGCGGCTACCTCCGGCAGTTGGCATATGCCGGATGAGGGCGACAGGCATCAGCGGGCCTTCATCGCTTTTGGCGCACAGGAAGCGATCTGGGAGGATTTCACCCCCGACGTACAAGTAGCCATTGGCCTGATCGCTCGCACCCTTGCGCGATATGAACCGGTGACCGTGTTCTGTCGTGAGCGTGAACGGGAGCTGGCCGAAGAACACTGCGGCACGGCTAACATCAGCTACGTCACCACCGAACTCGACGACATCTGGATGCGCGATATCGGCGCCAACTTTGTCATCGATGGGGACGGCGGGCTCGGCGCCGTGGATTTCAACTTCAACGGCTGGGGCAATAAACAGCAGCATGGCGAGGATGCGCAACTGGCTGCTCTGGTTGCGAGCACCGTGGATGCCCGTCATATCCGCAGCGAGTTGGTGGGCGAGGGCGGAGGTATCGAAGTGGATGGTCACGGCACGGGGATCATGACCGAAAGCAGCTGGATCAATGCCAACCGCAACCCCGATTGGAGCAAGGCCGAGATCGAGCAAGAACTGAAAGCGCGCTTGGGCTTGCGCAAGATCATCTGGCTGCCGGGCATCAAAGGTAAGGACATCACGGATGCCCATGTCGATTTCTACGCCCGCTTCGTCAAGCCAGGCGTTGTGATCGCCAGCCTCGATAACGACCCTCAGTCATACGATTACAGCGTCACGCGTGCCCATTTGGACATTCTTAAAAATGCCACGGATGCCGATGGCCGCAAGCTGCAGGTGCATACCGTGTCGCCACCGCTCAACCCACGAAAGAGCAAGTTCAGCCGCAACAACCCGGACTTTGCGGCAGGTTACATCAACTACTTCGTGATCAATGGGGCGGTCATTGCGCCCGAGTTTGGTGACCGGGCGGCAGACTCAAAAGCCGTTGATTTGTTGTCCGAGCTCTACCCGGACCGTGAAGTGGTACAGCTCAACATCGACGCGATCTCAGCCGGTGGCGGCGGTATCCACTGTGTGACCAGTCACCAACCGTTGGCTTAGTCTGGCTCAACGCTAGGTCATCCGGTTCTGCGAAGCTGTCAGGCCTTGACCCAGCGTTGACGGCTCCAACTGCTCAATGTGTCGACGGCAAATACCAGCAACAGCATCGCCAGAATGACCGTGCTGGCTTGAGCTTCCTGGAACAGGCTGAGGCTGACATAGAGCATTTGCCCCAAACCACCGGCGCCAACGAAGCCGAGCACACTGGCCATGCGGATATTGTTTTCCCAGCGGTACAGGATGTAGGCCAGTAGCTGTGGCAACAGGTTGGGCAGTGCTCCGTAACAGAACGCCCATACGGCATTGCTGCCCTGCAGGCGGATGGCTTCGGCTGGTTCGGGTGGGGTGTTTTCCAGCGCTTCGGCGAACAGCCGGCCGAGCACACCGGTGGTGTGCAAGGCCAAGGCCAGAGTGCCGGCATTGGGGCCGAGCCCGGCGGCCAGGACCATCAGTGCCGCCCACACCAGTTCCGGAACCGCGCGCAAAGCGTTGAGCACCAGACGCGACGCGCTCTGTAAAGGCCAGCCGAAGCGTCCGGCCGCGGGCAATGCCAACAGCAGACCCAGTACCGCCGCGAGCAGGGTGCCGAGGGCGGACATGGCGATGGTTTCCAGAGCGCCGTGGCCGATGGCTTGCAGGTGGCCCGCGCTCAGGTCGGGGCTGAGAAAGCGTTGTGCATAGGCGCCCATCTGCTTCAGGTTGCCGCTGCTACCTAGTTCGCCGAGGTCGATGCTCAAGTAGATAAACGAGGCGACCACCGCTGCGCCGATACACAGGAGCAGCACTAGGTTGATCAGGCGATTCATGCCAGCCTCCAGCGCAGCAGGCGGCTGAGTTGATCGGCGAGCAGCACCAGCAAGAGGAACGTCAGCAACAGGCTGGCCACTTCACCGCCGGCGAACATGCGCAACGACAGGTCCATCTGCTGGCCCAGACCGCCGGCACCGACGAAGCCCATCACCACCGAGGCGCGGATGGCGCATTCCCAGCGGTACACCGTGTACGACAGCAGCTCGGCAGCGACATTGGGCAGGATCCCGTAGAAAAAGGCTGCGAGCCGACCGCTGCCAGCCTGCAATAGCGCGTGGGCCGGGTGCTGGTCGACCGACTCGAAAATTTCCGCGTAGACCTTGCCCAACATGCCGCTGTAGGTAATGGCAATGGCCAGCACCCCGGCCGTCGGGCCGAGGCCGACGGCGCGCACGAACAAAAGCGCCCAGACGATTTCCGGCACGCTGCGCAGGAAGATCAGTAAACCGCGTACCGGCCAACGCAGCAGTTGGCCCCAATAGCTGGGGTGGCCGGCACGGGAGGCGGCAGACAGCGACAGAGCACGGCTGGCCAGCAGGCTGGCGGGGACAGCCAACAACAACGCCAGGGCCATGCCGGCCGTGGCGATGGCCAGGGTCTGCAGGGTGGCTTGCACTAACAGCTCAATGAATTCCTCGCCATGGGCCGGTGGCCAGAAGGCTGAGACAAACCGGCCCATCTCGCTCTGACTGTCACTCGCCACCAGAACACTGAGGTCCAACTCGCTGAAGTGGATGCCCGGCCACAGCAAGGCAAGGGCCAGCAAGGTGAACAGCAGGCGAGGCCGGGTGGCCGGATCTCGGGTATCACGGGTCAGCATCGGGGAATCTGCACACTCAAGGGCGTCGGAGTAATCGGTGGGGATTGCAGCTGCTCGTTGGCGTAGAGCTTGTCGAGCAGCTCGCGGTCGACTTCGCTGGCCGCAAGGTCGAACAGGATCTGTCCGTCACGTAAGCCAATGATCCGCGAAAAGTGCACCAGGGCCAGCTCCACCGCATGCAGGCTGGCGACCAGGGTGACGTTGTGCTGCCGGGCATGGTGGCACAGCACCG
The DNA here is from genome assembly GCF_059695775.1 of Pseudomonas sp. LBUM1666. Taxonomy (NCBI): domain Bacteria; kingdom Pseudomonadati; phylum Pseudomonadota; class Gammaproteobacteria; order Pseudomonadales; family Pseudomonadaceae; genus Pseudomonas; species Pseudomonas sp. LBUM1666. Next base: position 2,419,399 of record NZ_CP166789.1, read on the forward strand.
ACAGCGTGTGTTCGGCCAACACCGGATCCATGGCCGATACCGGCTCATCAGCCAGCAACACCTCGGGCGCTTGATACAACACGCGGGCAATGCCCACGCGCTGTAGCTGTCCACCGGACAGTTGCTGACATTGCGCGAACAACTTGTCGCTGAGGTCCAGCCTGGCCAACGCCGCGCGTGCGCCCGGAATATCCACCGGGTGCAGCAAGTTCAGCAGGCTCTTGCCCAGACCCCACTGACCCAGCTTTCCAGCCAGAACCGCGGTGACCACGCGCTGGCGCGCTGGCAGCGGGGGCGCTTGATGGATCAGGCCGATGCGCGCGCGAAGACGCTGACGCTGACGGGCAGAAAGCTGCCAGGCTCGCTCGCCGAGCACCTGCAGCTCACCGTTGTCCGGTCGCAGGGCGGTGGCCAACAGGTTGAGCAGGCTCGACTTACCCGCGCCGGACGGACCGATGATGGCGACCTGTTCGCTGGCCCCGATGTGCAGGTCCACACCACGTAGCGCCTGGACGCCGTTGGCGTGGGTAAGGCTGACCTGGGTCAGATGCAACGTCATTTGAGCAGTTCGGCGGCGCGTGCGGCTTCCTCGATACCCTTGTAGTTCTCGGGTTTGGTTTCGATGAATCGGCTGGCGGCCTGCAGATCCAGAATCTCCTTGTCCTTCGGATTCGCCGGATCGAGCGCCAGAAAGGCCGCCTTGATCTTGGCCGCCAGCGCCGGGTCGAGGGTCCCGCGTACCGTCCAGTTGTAGTCGTAGTAGGCCGGGGTGGTCGCAAACACTCTGACCTTGGTGGTGTCGACCTTGCCGGCGGCGACCAGTTTTTCCCACACGCTGGCGTTCAGTACCCCGGCGTCCACCTTGCCGGCCTGGACCCAGGCGACAGTGGCGTCATGGGCGCCGGAATAGCCCACGCGACTGAAGTATGTTTCCGGTTTGATGCCGTCCTTCAGCATGAAATAGCGCGGCATGAGACTGCCCGACGTGGATGACACCGAACCGAAGGCGAAGGTCTTGCCCTTGAGATCAGCGAGGGACCTGACGGCCGGGTCGGCGGTGATGAATTTGCTGGTGAACTGGGCGTCCTGTTCGCGCTGTACCAGCGGAATGGCATTGCCGGTTTTCAGGCGGGCCTGCACGAACGTGAAGCCGCCCAGCCAGGCCATATCGATTCGGTCGGTGGCCAGCGCCTCGACCACAGCCGGATAGTCGCTCACGGGAACGAACTCGACCTTCATGCCCAATTGTTGTTCCAGATAGGTGCCCAGCGGCTTGAACTTGCGGAGCAGTTCGGTCGGGGCTTCATCGGGAATCGCGCTGACTTTCAGGGTGTCGGCGGCCTGCGCCCACAGGGTGCAAAAAGATAGCGTCAAGCCGACAGCCAATGCCAGGGTACGGTTGAGCATGAAAATTCTCCGGTGCATTAAGGCAAAAATGTCGATACGCCAGGCGCAAGCTGATTGCTGCATGGCTTTGTGAGGGTAGACGAAATGGAGCGAAATTGACCGCTTTTGGCCCAATTGTGGGTTAAGGCAGGTGGCCCCCAAGCTGGTGGGATCTTTGTGGTCGACGTACAAGACCCCTCCGACATCCCCGCATTGGCGGAACCCTTTTTTCTCAACTTTAACGCCAACTGAAAATTCCGTATTGTGCTGAGCCCGCAGGATCTGCAAAAGGCACATTGTTGGTCAGTTTTGTATCGTCCAAAGCATTGTCTGAACCCTGATATGCGGATGACTGGCCAAAGGTTCCCATTCATCGATGAAAGAGAAACCCTGCTTCAGATAGAAGTTCGAGGCTCTTGTATTGTCCGGGGAGACATCCAGAAAAACGCGATCATGCCCTTTTTCGATCGCACGAGATTTCACCGCCTCAACCAGCTGAGCTGCCACGCCAGAACCACGTGCAGCGGGTGCCACCCACATTCCGATCAGGTTATAGCGATTCGCTTGACTGACCCCGGCTCCTATCATTCCCACCGGTTTATCGTCCTTGATGGCCAACCAGAATTCCGGTCCGGCCGCTGACGAGGCGCGTTCTTTCCACTGCTCGTCACTGTATTGAGCGGCCGCTTGGTAACTCGCACCAAACGCTGTCGGCGTGTCCAGAAGCGCAGCAAGACGAACTTGCTTCAAAAACATCCAGTCTTTGGCTTCCGTCAATCGAATGTCCATGTTCTTCCTTAAAGATGGCGCGCAATGGCTGCTTTCGTAATCTAGTTTTTTTTCTTGATTAGTTTGCCCAGGTAGTACTTAAGGCTTAAGCGATCTTTGGGCCTTGGCTTGTAGTGGGTTTTATTTCTTTGTGCGGGATCGATCACCATGGTTCCCGCGGTGTAGTAATAAAGTGCTATAGACCTGCGCGTAATGTGCTCTGGAGTTGTTAAAGGCTCTGGATGCCCATGATTGCTGTCTTTGTCTGTGTTGAAAATGACACATCGATTGTAAATGGGCAGGACTTTTTTAAGGCAGGTCTTCATGTCGACATCCCAAAGTTCAAGGTTGCCGCCGTATTCCTCTCGCCAGTCTTCATTCAGATAAATGATGATATTCAGTCTGCGTTCAACATTAAGCTTTTTGTTAAGCCTGAAATCCGAGTGTACCCCCAGGAAACCACCACTTTTCGTTTCATGCAGACCGCCACCAGTAAAGTAGGGGTCGGGTATCAAGCCATCAATGCCTGTGAGCTTTTCAAGAAACTGCAACATGGGGGCTGAATTAAAGGCGTTGAAAACAGTCTTCAAAAAGGGGGGGCATTCGTTGGGACTGATTTGACGTTTTAGTTGGCCTTTATAGCCGCGCTCATAGAGCATTTCGTTGTTGGTGGGTTCGATCGGAAAGTGCGAGCAGATACTCGCAATCAGCTCTTCATCCAGGAAATTATCGATGACGATGTGCGGAAATGGCGTAGCCTGAGTATAGCCACTGGCCAATGACGAACCCAAGGCGCTGGCGGCGTTCTGGTCGAAATCAAGCTCCGGGGAGAGGGTCATGGGTAGTGCTTGAGTGATGGGTGCCATTACCGCTCCAATAACTTGATATAAAGACTTGTAGGTGACTTCAAGCAGAGTCCAGCGCACTGCTCGTCGTGTCTCTTCGTAGCTTAACTTTTGCTGTTTTCTTTTTTCAGGCGCTTAAGGATATCGTTGTAAATTTTGGTTCGTCTATGAGTTTTTCCATAACTGCCAGCCGCTGCGACAGTGCCGGACTGCATGTGATCCAGATAACTGAAGATTTTACGCGGTGATAACATTTCAACGACATAGCCTAGCTCGGTCATGCGGTCCTGGAGGGTGTAGCCTGGCACGCGATCATCCATCGAGAAATGCATGTTGTGTTGTTTGATAAGTTTGCAGTTCCACAATGTGCAAAAACTCTTCAAGTAGACTTCTCTGTACGGTTTTGGTTCTCTGGAACGCAATCCCATGGAGATTTTGAGACGTCTGAAATGGTGTTTGAATAGGCGTGAGCTAAAGCGCCAAAGTGTTCGGGTAGTGCCGCGATTTATTTGCTCAACACAACCGACGGCTACGGTTTTTTGGTTTTTCAAGCATTTATTTAGCATCATCGGAAAAACATTTTTATCAAAAACAAATGTGTCGGTGTGCATCAGAAATAAATAATCAGTTTCAACTCGCTCCAAAACCAGGTCAAGTGCTTTGCCATGCGCGATATGCCCAGGTTCTGGCTCAGATACAGAGCGCTCGATTAAATTTATCCAGTCAAGCGTTCGTAAATACTCTGTGCTTTCATCGGCGGAATAGTTGTCAACTACCCATATTGGGACGTTGTGGTTGCCCACATGCTGGTGCAATAAGTCTAAGCATATCTTGGTGATTTCTGGTGTTTTGTAATTGACTATGACGATGCTGAAAGTTTTAGAGTTGTCAGCCAGAAAGCTAGTGTTATTCATCGTTCAGGTGTCCAATGATACTGCATGTTGTTGTAGGAATAATTGAACATGTATACAGCTTTCGCTTGTTTGTCTGTGCACTATTTGCTTGACTATAAAACACAATTTGTTAAGCCGCTTCGTCAAATATAACCATAGCTTACTCTGCCTGATGGAGGGCAAAATAAGCGGGCGTCATCGTATAAGGATCTGCGCTGTAGGTAAACGTTCGCGACTTAATTTGTTACACGTCCCCCCCGCTAGCTATCTCTCGTACGCGCAGCTTGGCTAAGTACAGCCATTGCTGTAGATACCGTGGCACTAACGGCTACTGCGCATTGAGCATTACTGATGAAACGTGCGGCCCAGTGCATCCAGGCGAACGGCGATGGGGGGCAAGCGCTGGCTGCTCAGGGCAAGGGTTTCGACATCGTCTGACGTGTTTTGCGCGATGGTCTGCACAGACTGCAAGCGCCCGACAACTTCGCGGCTTGCCGTGGATTGTTCGCGGGTGGTGGTGACAATGCGCCCATTGAGTTCATCGATATGCGAGATGTCGCTGCCCACCGCCTGCAACATCGCTGCCGCCAGCTGACTGTCTTCGACACAGCGCTCCACGCCTTCACGGCTGTCATGCATGGCCTCGACGGCTTTGCGGCTGCCTTGCTGCAAGGCCTCGATGATTGTTCTGATTTCCTTCGTGGAGAGGGCGGTGCGCTGCGCCAGGCTGCGCACTTCATCGGCCACAACGGCAAAGCCCCGGCCTTGCTCACCAGCGCGAGCGGCCTCGATGGCGGCGTTGAGGGCCAGCAGGTTGGTTTGGTCGGCAATACTGCTGATGACCTCCAGGACAGTACCGATTTGCTCCGCCTGTCCCGCCAGAACCTGCACGGTTGAGTGGGTGCCTTTCAGGCGCGACGCCAACTGAGTGATTTCATGTTGCGCCCGGTTCACACTTTCCTGTCCTCGGGTGATTTGCACGCTGGCCTGGCCGGCATGTTCAACGGCATGTTCGACGTGAACGGCAATATGCCCCATCGCGTCCCCCATCCGCTGCATCGAACCCGTCATCTGGGCAATTTCCGTCAGCTGATGCTTGGCCCCTTTTTCCAGCGTGTTGCTCGCCTTGGCAAGCTCCTGGCCCAGCTCACCCAAGCCGTGAGAGTCGCGAGCAACCCCGTCAACCAGGGCGGTAATCTGCATCAGGAATTGATCGAAACGATCCGCGAGCGATACATGCACCGTGGCCTTGTCTCCCTTGCCAGCATCAACGGCGAGCTGAGACGTGGCCGCGAGCATCTTGTCCAGCATGTCCTGGCTCTCCACCGCTTCGGCTTGACTGTGCACGGCCAGATAGAGCAGGGCGACCGTCTCCATGACCACATAGAACGCGTGAACAAACACCATCGTCCACCCACCGTGATGCGCCATGACGTAGACCGGAAAACCTTGATGTTGCAGCGCATGGAAGACCACGTGATGAACGGCGATCGTGGCAGCGGCGACCAGAATCGGTAGCCAGTCGCGATAAAAAGTCAGTACCGCCAGCAACGCGAAAATACCAAAGTGGGATTCAATGACGCCTTCGGCCTGATTGATATGCAACGCGGCCATGACCATAAAGCCAATGCCCAGGCAACACCGCATCCATCGCGTGCCGCCCATTGCGCGATAAAGCACCGTTAGCAGCAGACTCGTGCCGCCACCCACCAAAAACGCCTGAATAAACGTGTCGTGCCAGTAAGCCAGACCCAAAGCGAAGAGGAACATCAGCCAGATCAGGCCCAGCATGATTCGGTCGGCTTTGCGGTAGTGGTCAAGAAAACGAGGGGGCAAAGGCATTCACTTTTACTCCATGTCATTGAGCCGGAATAAAGCAGGTCATTCCGGCATGTCGAGGCATACATGAGAAACCGTGAAGAGCGTAGCCCTTTGCCATCACTCCTCCCGTGTTTGACGGTGAACACGGGAAACAAAGTCAGAAATAGAGGCAAGTAATGCTGAAGTGACGCGCAGTACGACAGGCTCCCTTGCAAACCGGCCGTGGGACTTGGGTGTTGATTGGAGGACAGGGAACCCACATCGTCGATAGCGTCTAAATTACAGAGAGATGTCCCGCCACGCGGAAGGAACGACTCATGCTCAGATCTCGCTCATTGATTGCAGCTATTACATGCCTTGCGCTGGTTTCCGGTTCAGTGACTGCATTGGCCGATCCTGGTAATGGAAAGGGCCAGGGAGACGGCAAGGGAAACCCGCAAAACAGCCAGGTTCATGGCAACCAGGGAGGTCAGGGAGGCAAAGGCAAAAACTCCGGGGGCGGCGATTGGGATAATGGCCCAAGCATCAATCGCGGCAGCGTTCTTGGGATTGTTGGCGGGTATCGGGACTACTGGAGCCCCGGACCTGCATTGCCACCCGGCATTCAAAAGAACCTCGCGCGAGGCAAGCCGCTTCCACCCGGGATTGCCAAAAAACTGGACGGCCGGTTGATCGGCAGGCTGCCTCATTATGATGGGTATGAATGGCAGCAAGTGGGCACCGACTTGATATTGGTCGCGCTGGCAACCGGGCTTATCTACGAAGTGCTCAACGGTGCTTTTGATTAATGGGCATGATCCATATGCCCATTTGAAGGTGGCAACCGGCGCAACCAGCGCTATTCGTCCACGCTGATGCCCGATCCCCCAAATTCGTTGGGGACATCCTTCAGCTTGGGCAATCCATCCTTGATGCGCAGCACTGTTTCCTGATAGTGGACGTGAACCCCAGGCGAATACGCGAAATCCGGGATGACCGCGGCATACACATCGATCAGCCCCATCTCGGGGTGTTCAGTAAAGAGGTGCCCGCCGCACGTCTTGCACCACTTGCGGTCACTGCGCGGCGTCTTGTTGTAGGTGCCGATGTTGTCAGCACCGCGAGTCACTTGCACCGCCTCGGGTTTCCACAGCGTGAAGGCATTTACCGGTCCTGCTGACCAATGCCGACACGATTCGCAATGGCAATAGCCCATTCCAACCGGCTCGCCACTGACTGTGAACTCGACTGCGCCGCAAAAACAACTGCCCTTGTAAGACCGTTCAATGCTCATGGCATGACTCCTTGATCAATTGTCAGGCGATACCGCCGGACTTCACCCGTCGATGTAGCGCACCGCAGTCGCCGGCGTACGCCGCACCTGCAGTTCGAAAATGTCAGGGCGCGCGTAATGCCCGGTGACGTCGAGTGCCCGCCGCGCTGGCGCCACGAGTGCGACGTCGATGTCCGCATACAGAATGCCTGCCTCTCGGTGTAATGGACCGGCCACGATCCGGCCTTGAGGACTGACCACCACCGAGTCGCCGTCGTTGATCCATTCGTCCGGATCGGGAAACAGTTGCGTACGAGCCGGGAAGTCGTCGGGGATGTCACTGCCGCGCAGCACGGTGCCGCTGCCGAGCACCCAACAGCGGCCCTCGAGTGCAATGTGACGCATCGTGCTGATCCAGCCTTCGCCCGTGTCGTACGTGGGGGCGACGTAGATTTCCACCCCTTGGGCATACAGTGAATAGCGTGCCAGCGGCATGTAGTTTTCCCAGCAGATGAGTGCACCCACGCGACCGACCGGTGTATCGACCGGACGCAACCCGGAGGCATCACCGAAGCCATGCACCATGCGCTCGGAATTGGTTGGCATCAGCTTGCGGTGTCGGTTGAGCACTGCGCCGTTCGCGCCGATAACGACTACGCTGTTATAGAGCGTGCCGCCACCATTGCGCCGGTCGCATTCATTGATGCCGCACACGATCGTCACCGCGTGGACCCTGGCGGCCTCGCACAATTGGCACAGGTCACCGTTGGTGATATCGACGGCGTTGGCCAGCAGCCGCGTGTGCAACTGGCCCATTACAGCCCCGTCCTTTCCCGCCGCCAGCCGCCAGATCCAGGACGGGTAACCGGGAATGTATGATTCGGGCAAAACGATCAGCGAGGCTCCCGCCGCTGCTGCCTCAGCGACCGATTGCACGGCCCGGGCGATCGTCGCGCTGCGATCGAGCAGCACGGGCGGGCGCTGAATGATGGCTACCTTGGTCATGGCGTGCTCCTTTGGTATTTGGCTTTCGAGGTTTCAGCGTGCGCGTGGCGAAGTGGTGGGGCTAGTTCAGAATCTGAAGCGTTGTAATTGCGGAGCCAAGGCAATGGACGAAAGCTACGGTCAGTTCTGCACGGTCGCGCGCGGTGCTGAAGCTCTGTGCGAGCGCTGGACTCCTTTGGTCGTGCGCGAGTTGTTGTGCGGCAGCAAGCGCTTCAATGAACTGCACCGCGGCGTGCCTCGGATGTCCACCAACCTGCTGGCACAACGTCTGCGCCATTTGGAAGAAATCGGCGTCGTGCACCGCACGGCCACCGGCAAAGTCTGGGAGTACAGCCTGACTGAGGCAGGCGAGGAACTGCGTCCCATCATCATGGCGCTAGGGCATTGGGGGGCGCGCTGGATCGGCAGTCGCCTTCGCGATGACGAACTCGACGCGGGCCTGCTGATGTGGGACGTGCGCCGGTTCGTGCGCATCGAAACGTTCCCGTCCCGACCGGTGGTCATCCAGTTCAAGTTCCGCGACGCGCGGCCCGGCGAGCAAGCGTGGTGGCTCGTGGTTGAACAGGGCGTGGCAGACCTGTGCCGCGACGATCCCGGACGCGAACTGACGCTCGTCGTGGACTCCAGCGTGCGAGCGTTGACCGAGGTGTGGACGGGCGACCGCACACCGCGGGAGGCTCTTCAGTCGCGAGAGCTGCGTGTAGATGGCGCGGTGAAGGATGCGGAAAGCTTGTGGCGCTGGCTTGGCACGAGCGCGTTCGCAGGTACCCGGAGCGCTGCACGCTAGCGCTGGCAGCTACCGATTAGGGCCGTGCACATTGCATTCCGTCGGTCGCAGGACTTGAACTGTCTGGGGCTTAATGCGTCATAAGACTCGCGCTATCAACCAACCCTACGGAAGCAATCATGCTTTTAAAGAATAAGAGTCTCGTTGCTGTAATGTCATGCGCCCTGATGCTTGCGGCTGCCCCATTACTCCCTGCTGACCTGTCCATCATGAACTCCGCCTATGCGAAAGACGGTGGTGGTGGTGGTGGTAATGGGGGCGGAAACGGTGGTGGTAATGGCGGTGGCCACGGCGGCGGTCACAGCGGTTCAGGTCATTCCGGCAACTCAGACAGCAACGGCCGCGGTAATGGACTGTCCAGCGATCATGCCGGCAAGGCTGTTCGCGACCGTGGTGAAAGCGGAAACCACTACGGCAGTGAGCGCAATAGTGATCGCGGCCATGGCCAAACGACTTCAGGCATCGCCCATTCCAAAGACACTCGCGGCGTGGCCAAAGCCAGAGCAGTCTCGACCACGACACCAGGCGATCACAACACGAAAGGGTTGAGCAAAGCCGGGACTTCGGTATCGAAAAAATCGCACTGATCAGCCATAAGGGCTGATGGGAAAGTCCAACAGACTCAACTGCAAACCCCGCAGCACGCAACTCTAAACAAAACGGGCGCCCGACAAGGCGCCCGTTTGCGTTTGTTCCGCTGCTTGAGTCCGTAAGCGTCGACCGATCACATCCTTTCTAGCGCAGCAGATGCACCGCCAAGCCGACAAGCGCGCAAGCCATCAGCACCTGAATGACGCCCCGTTTGAAGCGGAACAAGGCAATCGCCGCGGCAATGGCAATCAGTGCAGAGGGCCAATCGAGGTTACCGCTGAAGCCCTTCGGCCACAGCACGTGATAGCCGAAGAAACAAGCCAGATTGAGGATCACTCCAACCACCGCCGCTGTGATTGCGGTAAGCGGTGCAGTGAACTTGAGTTCGTTGTGGGTCGATTCCACCAGCGGGCCACCGGCGAGGATGAACAGGAACGAGGGCAGGAAAGTGAACCATGTCACCAGGGTGGCTGCGACAGCCCCGGCCAGAAATACATGATCGGCGCCGAACACTTGTAAGACGTACGCTCCAACAAAGCCGACGAAGGCCACCACCATGATCAGCGGCCCTGGTGTGGTTTCCCCCAGTGCCAAACCGTCGATCATCTGGGTCGGGGTAAGCCAGCCATAGTGACCGACCGCACCTTGATAGACATACGGGAGGACTGCATAGGCTCCGCCAAAAGTCAGCAACGCGGCCTTGGTAAAGAACCAGCCCATCTGGGTCAAGGTGCCTTCCCAACCAAAGAGGACGATCAAAATCCCCATCGGCAAAGCCCACAACGTGGCGCCAATCAGGGCGAGCGACGCCAGCTTGAACCAGCTGAACCGGGCATGTTCCGGGGACGGGGTGTCGTCATCGATCAAGGCTGGGCCGAAGGATTTTTTGGCAGCACTATGGCCTCCGGTTCTGAACTTCTCAGGCGCAAGGCGCCCTCCGACATAGCCGATTAACGCTGCCCCCAATACGATCAGAGGGAAAGGAACATTGAACGCGAAGATTGCGGTAAATGAAGCTGCTGCTATCGCCCATAGCCAATTATTCTTCAGCGCCCGAGAGCCGATCCTGTGTGCCGCCTGCACCACGATGGCCGTCACGGCAGGCTTGATCCCATAGAAGAGGCCGGCCACCACAGGCACTTCGCCGAACGCGATGTACATCCACGACAAAGCGATGAGGATGAACAGTGAGGGCAGCACAAACAACACTCCGGCGATCACTCCGCCCCAGGTTCGATGCATCAGCCAGCCGATGTAGGTCGCCAATTGCTGAGCCTCTGGCCCAGGCAGCAACATGCAATAGTTGAGCGCATGGAGAAAGCGTCGTTCGGAGATCCAGCGGCGACGTTCTACCAGTTCCTGGTGCATGAGCGAAATCTGTCCTGCTGGCCCGCCGAAACTGATGAAACCGAGCTTCAACCAGAACCAGAATGCCTCGCTCAAGCTGATCGCCTACGGCCTCGATAGATCCTCTTCAGCCGTTGATGCCAACACCTTACTCATTGGGTTGTTCCTCTTTCACAAACTCGGCGAGCAGGCCGTCGAAGATAGCGCTAGCAGCAGCCAGCAAGTGGTCGTCATGGGTAATGGTTTCGCGCAGTCCTGCCAGCACGCGCTCGATACCGGCAGCCTCCAAAGGCTGAATACCGCCGATATCGAGGTAGTGCACCAAGGCCGCGATGCGGTTCAGGCCGGGCTCTTGAAGCTCAAAACTGGCTTGCAGGGTTTCGAAGGTCACGCGATTGCCGACATGACTGAAGGTCGCTTCATCGAAGTCGAAGCCCAGCGCGTCTGCCGGACAGTCATGTGGAGTATTCAGCCAGAGTATCCGAGCTTGAGGATCAATGAAGCGCCGAATCAACCAGGCACAAGCCAGACGGTCAACCCACGGACGCTTACGTGTTGCCCAGACACGACTTTGATAGTCACCACGGTTCAGTGCCGTAATTGGCTCGTCGCGGCTATGTGGTTCATCCGCAGACAACGCTCTGCTGACAGCCAACTCAAGCTCCTGCAAGGCAGAATCAATCTGCTCCTTGGGCTTACCTGGGAAATAGTCGATGTGGGTGAGCTGATCGTAGTTTTTGCGCAGCTTGCGAATTTGTTTGGTGGTGGCCAATGCGTTTTCAGGATTGAGCTGCCCACGGCACTCTTCAATCTCTGCGCGTAGCTTGCTGTAGTCATCGCTACGGTCGAATAACTCGACAAAGCGCTCACCCTCCGGATCGACCACGGGCAGGATGTAAACAGTGCCATTGATAGAAAGGATGTCGCGCTCGACAGACGCCAGAGCATCGCGACAGACACCGGTATCAGGCAACAGATAGGCACCATCGCGCAAAACCGCTGCACCTGAGGCTTTCAGAGCGCGCCAAGCTCGCATGCGCTCGGTGGCATTCGCGGTGGGTAAAGCGAGAATCAATGTCAGCCAGTTGTTCATGTAGAGAGCGCTATTTATTTTGTAGTATTTCTTACATTATCGGTGTTTTTGGTGTTTGGAAAGCCGGAAAGCCAAAATCTGGGATTTTGGCGTGCATTAAATGGTGACTGATTTATTTTAAAGCGCTGTCAGCTGTCGCAAGCAATGACAGATTCATTCCTGAAACTGCCCGTCGTCTGGGAAGCGGGGCTGCTTTTGGACTGATTGCTTCCTATCGTGAAGGACCTCAATCGATTGTTGACTCAACCGGTCGATATAACAGATTGGCTAGCTACTTTCTTGGCAAATCTCTTACCAAAAGCAATCCACCATTTTTCATAATAGAAGGTCGAGATATGCGCGGTGAGAAAGATTGCGGCGAACAACAACGGGCGCTTCAAATATTTTATGACGGTGTCTCCGCTACCCAGCCAAGTATGTATTAGCAGCGGATGAACAACGTAGAGAGCGTACGAGATGGTGGCGATATAAAATAGAGCGCGGTTATTCAGAGTCTGGGCAACTAGTGTCCGACTGTTGAGTAACGTGCTCCCCACCATTGCTGCGGCAAGATAGGGGCGGAAGTAGTTCATGAAGCCCGCATCGGGATGACAGGACAAGACAAACAGGAGGCATAAAAATATTTGCGCGATCCCCGTGGGTGTCGGAAGTTTGACGAGGATGTTGCCCAGTCTGTTGTTGTATATCAGTGCAAGTATGCATCCGGAAAGTATTTCATCAATGCGGTAATAAGTGTTGATTGCGACATGGACATCATTCATGACTCGGTACATCGTGACGGCGATGCAGAGAAAAGGGATTAGCACTACCCACTTGTTTCTCATCAGAACCACCAGCAAAGCGATGGCGAAATAAAACTGGACCTCCATGCACAAACTCCATAGGTGGCCGTTTACACTGCCAAGCCACATAGGTGGCCAGTTGGCAATGAACAGAAAGTTTGCGATGTAGAAATCCGAAGTGCTGTTCATGACAGGTAAAGCAATTAACATGTACAACCAGGCGAGAGGCACAACCCGAAAGATCCTGCGGATTAAAAAATCAACGACACTGCTGTTGTTGAGCAGAAAATTTGTTATCAGGAAACCCGATAGCGTAAAAAATATAGCCATTCCCATAACGCCTGCGGCGGCATTAAATTGCCAAAGCTTTGGGCTGAGTGGTAGCAGGTGGCACGCCAAGACAAGCAAGATGCTTATGCCGCGCCATCCGTCAAGTACGCTGAATCGAGAGCCCGCTACGGAACTACTGTTCATATTTGCATCCCGCTCTTGGGTCGAAAGAGGGTATTCGATAAAGGCAGTGCTGCGTCTGAAGACTGTCTGGATTCATATAAAAAACCAGTAGTTGCAGCGGTGAAAAATTCAAGAAATCAGACCATTTAAGTCTGTAGTCTAGGACACCTTTTGCACTTTACACTTCACGCCAGGGAAAAATTCCAGTCGCGAGGAATTCGCTAAATGACTGGATTTTTGACGTTGTTTGTTTGACGTTGCTTGTTGCCAACCGTTCTGACAGATTGCACGGGTGCTGGAACTGTCCCAACGTTTTTTTTGTTGAGCTGCGGCAGGTCTCGTACCACGACTCTACAAACTGTCTTCTTTGTTGATAGATGACTGAAGAAACTCTGCTATCAGCGATGTAATCTGCTGTTGAATCACCCCACGCGGGCGAGCGCTGTCACCATCCCTGCAAATGATGCCATCGCCTGGTACTTCTTCTTCGAGCAATACCTCCGCGCCAGGTTTGCACACCGACAAGAAACTGAAATGGCTTGCGTCGCTGATTTCGACGTAACGGCTTGACGCCGGAGGCAGCCGTTTGGCCAGGTTGGCAGACTCCAACTCAGCGGGAAGCTCGCTCGACGGTACGCCGGCAGCGATCACCAGCGCTGGTATCGGCAGCGCGGCCAGGCTTTCATCGGTCATGCCCCGTGAAAGGCCCAGGTCCAAGGTAACCACAGCAGTGACGCGTTTATCGCGCAAATCGGCGGACAACGCGGCCTTTGATTCTGAGGTGCTTGCGGAGTTTATCTTTCCATAGACGGTGCAACTTGTTAATTGCGGGTGGGCGTTGCAGTCCTGGGCGAAGCGGTCTGGATCGAAACGAGCACCGGCGATCTCCAGGGCGGTCCAGCCGCCGAGTGAATGGCCCACCACTGCAATTCGGTCATTGGCGACCAAGCCGAATTTTTCAGGTTGAGTCGTGACCCCATCAATGGCTCGGCGCACATCAACGGGCCGCAGCCATAACTGCGCTGCTGCTTGAGGGCTACGGTCATGAGTGGTGGTGCCAGGGTGATTGATGGCGGCGACAATGTAACCCCTATGAGCCAGAGCGCTGGCAAGCCAGATCTGGTTGCTCCAGTTACCCCTGTACCCGTGGGAGAGCACCAACAATGGATGCTTGCCAGCTGCGGGCGGCGCGTCACGAACGGCAGAAGCCCCGACGAACACCACATCATCGCCGATCATTTGCGTGGCTGCGGTAGTTGCACTGGGGTACCAGACGACCATCTCCAGTGCGCGGTCATTGTGCGAGTCCGCCAGTGTGGAAGAGTGGAAGCCGACAGGGTTCTCGTCAGCGAGTGCGATAGTCGTCAGCCAAGTCAACAATAGGGCGCTAAAAGCTATTTTCAATGTCGTTTCTTCCTTGATTAGACCAGTGCATGGCAACCTGAACCCGCCGTCAGGCGCATCCACCTTCGTAGGGAGTCGAAGCTAATGTGGCTGCATATAAGCACGAACATTAAAGCCCACATTCGAACCGCCCGCTGAACGATTTAGCCAATCTGATGCATCCACCGGTTGAATCCACAGCCGATAACAGCCTGTCGCGAAGGGCGGCAATCAACCCTTTGTCACCTCCCGCCTGATCACCCCTTTTAGGGTCTCTACTTCTAGTCAGGTCCTGTACATACAGAGGGGAGCGTGCAATGAGCAACGAACAGGCGGCACCTGAGACGAAAGGCGTTACGGTGAAGTTACTGGCAACGATTGACCTGGGTCCTGAGATCGAGGGTATGGCAGGGCGCCAACTCAGAATGCGCAGGGTGACCATCGAGCCTCGAGGCGTCTTCGGGCCGATTCACAACCATATTGACAGACCAGGCACCGTCTACATTCTGCAAGGAACGATCACTGACCATCGAAATGGAGTCGCCACGGATTATGGGCCGGGAGTGGGCTGGCCCGAGGACAGGAACACCACACACTGGCTTGAGAACAGAGGCACGATTGCGGCGGTGGAGATCTCGGTCGATATTGTCCGGCAAGAGTAAGCTCAGGACCAAAAGGGACCACCGTTAGCCGGTCTCAAGTCAAGGCTTGCCTCAACAGCAGGGGGCCTGAAGCGTCAGCGACAAACTGTCTGCCAAGCGCCTGGCCTGCTGAGTCGCGTCCTCGCGCGCGCGCCGATCAACGTCTTCCCCCAGGATGGTTTTCTCCACAATCACCGAATGCACATCCGTGATGCCGATAAATTTCAGCCAGGCTTCCACGTAGGGCTTCTGGAAGTCGAAGCGCTCTGCCGGTGTGATCGACTGCGCCGAAAAATCCAGGCCGCGGGCGTACATCACCACGGCGAGTTTGTTGTGCAGCATGCCTTCCAGACCGCGTTCCGGGTCAACGCTGAACAGGATGTCTTTCTGCGATACCAGGTCGATGAAGTGCTTGAGTTTGTACGGGATGCTGAAATTCCACAGCGGTACGGACATCACGAGAACATCCGCGCGGTGCAGGTGACTTGCCAACTCTTTTAACGTGTTCCAGGCGTCTTGTTGTGCGGGGGTCAACGGCGTGCCATTCAGCCCGGCGTATTTGGCCTCCATGGCCAGATCATCGAATTCCGGCAGAGCCATGTTCCAGAGGTCGAGGGTGATGATTTCGGTGTCCGGGGTGTTTGCTTGATAACGCGCAATGAAGCTGCGGGCGACTTCAAGGGAAGCCGAACGCTGCTTGCGTGGAGAACACTGAATATGGAGAAGAGTCGTCATGGCACACCTTGGATGATGGGGAGGCAGGGCAGGTGAGAGCATTGCAACATAGTTGTATTTGAAATATAAATCGTAAATTAGAACTCAATTGATCACGTATAAAACTATGTTCGATGCTCTGCTGCTCAAGACATTTGTCACGGTCGTCGATGAAGACGGCTTCAGCCGTGCAGCCCAGAAGCTGCACCTCACTCAGTCTGCGGTCAGTGGCCATGTGCGGCGATTGGAAGAACAGGTTGGTAAACCCCTGTTGACGCGCACCACCCGTTCCCAGCAACTGACTGCCGATGGCGAGCGCCTGGTCTCTTATGCGCGCACGATCCTCGCGCTGAACCGTGATGCCTGGACAGACCTGACACGCACGCCGTTTCACGGGCGGCTGCGGATCGGGGTGTCCGAAGATTTTGTCGAGTCTCGATTACTGCGCACTGTTCAGGATTTCGCGGCGCAGTACCCGGGGATGAAGATCGAGGTGCAGGTGAACATTCCGGGTACGTTACTGGCGCTGATGAAGCAAGGGCATCTGGAGGTGGTCATCGGTTCGCTGTGCGAAACCAGCGAAGCGGGGCTGTTGCTATGGCAAGAACCGCTGGTGTGGGCCTGGTCGGCGCAACCCGTCACCCGGTTACCCACGCCGTTGCCGCTGGCCCTGTTCCCCGAACCGTGTCCTTATCGCGAGGCCGCGCTGACGAGGCTGGCGCAGGCGGGGATCGCCCAACGCACGGCGATGTTGTGCAGCAGCACGGCCGGGTTGCGGGCGGCGGCCCTGGCAGGCTTCGCGATAGCGCCCATGCCACTCAGTCAGTTGGGGCAAGGATTGGCGGTGATTGGGGTAGAACAAGGATTGCCGGATTTGCCGGATGCGCAATGTCGGCTGTTCACCTCGCCTGAGGCGGATCAGGCGATTGTGGCGGCGGTCACTCAGATGATTGTGGAGTATTGCTCTAAGCGGAGGGCTTGATTGTCATTTCAAGGGCCTTCTTGAGCGTCTCGGGTAGCGGTTATTATTGCGCTCCGTTAAACAGGATTGCTCAGGCACGAGCATTCCGTTCGCTACTTACAGAGTGCAATCCACGTACTCGCTCAGCAGCAAATCAAGGATGTGATCCCAGTGGGCAAAGAAATTATCTTAATGCGTCATGGTCAGCCGAATCTGGCTACGCTCGACAAGGTTTCAGCACTTGGTATGAAGCGCTGGATTGAGCAATACGACTTATCCGAAATTGCGAACGAGCCTGTCCCTAAAGCGAGTTTGGAACTGGCCGCTACCGCCAAAGTAATTGTCTCAAGCAGCGCGCCCCGTGCGCTCACATCTATCCGGGCCTTGGGCCTTCAACCCGCCATCGTGGATGAGATTTTTTTCGAGGCACAGTTACCCTATGGACGATGGGCACTGCCGCGACTTTCACCATTCACGTGGGTATTTATTCTTCGTATTTTATGGATGTGCGGTTTCTCCGGGAATGTTGAGTCTGCCCGCAAGGCGAGGGTACGGGCCATTGAGGCAGCACAACGACTTCAGTCCCTTAGCTGTGAAGGCTCAGTTCTTCTGCTCGGTCATGGATTCATGAACCGAATGATTGCAAAGCAGCTGGAAGCTGCTGGATGGACTCGCCATACAAGTACCGGCAATCGATACTGGAGCGCTGCGACCTACCGAACGAGTAGTTGAGGCATATATTTTGATTAGCCAAATGACGGATATTGTCTGGCGCGTATTCGCCAGACGCTTACAGTCCGATGGATGCTGGCACAGCTCTTTGTTTACGGACCGGTACGTGTCAAGGTACCTGTCACCTTGTTCCAACTGTTGTTAGCCAGCTGCACCCTTAACCTCAGGGCGCTCTGGGTTTAAATACACCGCATCTGCCAGCTTCCAGTTGCGTGTCCGAGTACTCCAGCGGCTCGGATTAGCGTCCCTGGCGTCTTCATAAAGCACTGCTCTAGCTTGTAATAGAACCGTCGCCTTGCCTTCGTGGCGTTCGTTCGGCGTGACGTATTTCAAGGCGCTGTGGCGGTGATCTTCGTTGTACCACTCGATAAATTTCTGCACCCAAAGCCTTGCTTCAGTGACCGTATCAAATGGTTGATCCGGCCAGAGTGGGCAGTACTTGGCGGTACGGAAAAGCGCCTCGGCATAAGCGTTGTCATTGCTCACCCTCGGCCGGCTGAAGGACGGCTCGACGCCCAGGGCGATCATGCTTTCACGTAATAAAGAGCCTCTCATAACGTGGCCGTTATCCGAGTGCAACACCAACGGACGACCCGCTGTGTGCTCCCGCAAGCATCCCTTTCTGAGCAACTCACACGCGTGTTCGGCACATTCCACCTCATGCACTTCATTAGCGACCAGCTTGCGGCTGTAGACATCCTTGACCATGTACCAGTAGAAAAAACGGCCTTTGACGGTGCTGGGCAGCCAGGTGATATCCCAGCACCACACCTGATTGGGTGCGTCAGCACGGTGCGTCGTCAGTACTCTGCGTTTCGGGGTCTTGGTACGACCACGGCGCACGTTTTGATTGGCGGCTTTTAACACACGGTAAAACGTCGACTCCGAAGCCAGATAAATGCCTTCATCCGCTAGTTTTGGAACGATTTGGTGCGGGGTGAGGCTGGCGTAGCCAGCCTGATTGGCAGCATCAAGCACCGCTTGGCGTTCTGTCTTACTGAGCTTATTAGCCGGAGCTGCCCGTTGAGCCAGCCGTCGTCCGTCACAGTCAGCGTGTCGCCAGCGTTGGACTGTGCGCAGGCTCAGCCCCAACTCATTGCAGGCTCGATATCGACGAGCGCCATTGAGTACCGCGTCTGCAATCAACTTCATGGCTTGCGTACGATCAGAGGCGTCGATCAGTCTTCCTTGTCCTTGCCCCAGATCGCATTGGCTTTTTTTCTGAGATCCAGCAAGGCCACCGCCTCCGCACGTCCGGCATCAGACTGAATCAATTGACGCTCAAGTATTTTGATACGCCGTTGCTCGGCCGTCTTAGAGGTTCGAGAGTTGAGATCAACGACCGGATTGGCGTTTTGGCATGCCATTCGCCACTGTTGGATTTGCTCAGGGTAAATGCCTTTGATTCGGCAATACTGAGAGATCTCCACCTCGCTCAACGGCGCGGTTTCCATGACAGCATTGAATTTATCGGCGCTAGACCATTGGTCACTGGTCTTGCCGTTTCCCGGAACGATCAAGCCTTTATCTCTAGCCATTTGTCTCCAATTTCGCAGTGACTGTGGCGTGAGATTGAGCGCAACGGCAAGTTCTGCCACTGATCGATTGAGGGGCGGCATCATTTGCAAAACGACCCAGTCTTTGAAGTCGTTGTCGTAGCGTTTGCCTAGCTTGGACATCGATATGTACCTTCGCCCTCTTGAATGAACGAGTCAATCAACAAGGGCGACAGGTAGCCTGACACGGAGGGGGACACAAAAAACGGGCGCCTTGATGGCGCCCGTTTTCATTTCATCCATCGCCCTAACCATGGCCGACCGCACAGCGGCTTTTTACCGTATGAAAGGGTTCACATTTTATTTCACATACTGACTTGATGAAGAGGCGCTAATTTACTGGCCTCCAGAGGTTTTGTAGGCTCTTAAAACAAAATTATCTTCACATTTTATTTCACATATTTTTTGTGAAATGACT
Source organism: Pseudomonas sp. LBUM1666 (assembly GCF_059695775.1). Taxonomy (NCBI): domain Bacteria; kingdom Pseudomonadati; phylum Pseudomonadota; class Gammaproteobacteria; order Pseudomonadales; family Pseudomonadaceae; genus Pseudomonas; species Pseudomonas sp. LBUM1666. Next base: position 2,438,827 of record NZ_CP166789.1, read on the forward strand.
TCGGTCAATGGGCTCACGAAATGCTCCGTCAGCCGCGTTTATGCACAGATTGCAATTGCAGAAAACGGGCGCCCATTGAGGCGCCCGTTTTTACTTACTCCTTCACCTGCGCTCGTAAGCGTCGACCGATCACGTCCATCAAGTCACAGCCGTCGCGTAACGGAATGACTAACAGCTGCGAAAAGTCTTTCAATACCACCGTGTCGCAACCGAGCTCGGCGCGGAAGGCGATGTTTTCCAACACCTGCGTGACCGTGCGAATGCGGTAGTCAGCCATGGCTTGCAAGACGTCGAGTGGAGCTTGGGTGTCGATGAGCAGGGAGGCCGGGATCAGGTCGATTCCGGTGAGTGGCATGTATCTTTCCATAGGTAAAACTCCGATCAAGGCAAAGGTTGACTGTCCCTCAATCGTCGCCAAACGAATGGGTGACAGCTGTACGCAGGTTGGCGAACCGGGATCGGAATACCGGCAGACCCGAAGGTCTCCCGCGCACAGCTGCCATAAAGACAACTTTGCTGGCATGCAGAAGCGCTTGCATTAAAGCACAGCGCTTTTGCATCCGATCGATCAGGTCGCCAAACCCGAGTCGCCATTGTGGGCGACGCAGCGGACTCTAAGCTTCATCGGAACGGTGGGCAAGGTGAGGGATTCCGAGAGTTATGTAGGAATTTCATGGTCGTCCTAGGACCTTTGCTAATCACGGCAAATCGAGCAAAGGTGAAAGCTTTATTTAAATAAGGGCATGAGCTAAATAAGTCAGCCACCCCTTAATTCACGGCTTCTTCTCCGGAACCTCAAAACTCACCACCGTACTAGTCAAAATCTTATGACTCGGATCAGCCACTTCAAGAAAAACCTTGTGAGTACCAGGCGTCAGCCCGACCAAAATAATCGGGTCTTCATTGGTGTGCGCCCATGTACCTTTCCAGTCGTCGACTGTCACGTGAAGGTGACCGAGACGAGGTGATACATCAGCGGCAACTTTGCCAAAAACCGGCATGATCCGGGCGTGCTCTGTTCGATACTGGATGATGACAACTCCGCGGGCGAGCGGCGCGGCGAGCGGCGGATAGGCAATGAGTTTTGGCCCTGTCTCAGACTCCAACGGGAGTATGGCCGGTGGCTGATGGGTGTCGGCTGCCTCTTGACCCCACGCGGCGATGCAAAAGAAGACACCCAACGCAAGGGTGGATAGGTTTCCGAGAGCGAGGGGCATGGTGTTTTTCTCCCGCGTGATCTCATTCAAGGCTAGATCAAACCGGGCAGTTGTCTATGTAAAAGCTGCCACGCTCTGCAAAACAGCCGAGTGGGGAGGGGACGGAAGATGGGTGTTGAATACGAGCCCTTATAACGACAGGGATCGGAGAAAAACATCCCGCGGATGGAGCGACGCAAAATGAGAGCTAAGCTTCCTTCTACTGTCGGGCTTATTGAGCAGATTGGGCTTTGCGGCCATGGCGTGTAACCGCCTTCAGCGGTCACCACGCCGTTACAACACCCTGTCCGATCTTGAGCGTCAGCCCTTCACAACCGCCTCGGAGGGGAGCCAATGAAACATTTCGTCATGCTCATCGCGATCTCTTTGCTGACCACTGCTTGTCAGAGCACAAATGATAATGGCGTCACCCGACTAGACAATTGTGTCTGCTATAAATCGTCCGAGGCACAACATTTGCCAGCATCACAAATGGCATGGAAAGACCCCGAAACGTTGCAGAAGCAATTCTCACATTGCATTTGCCGAGCCTTGGTTGACCTGAAGAAGGTCGATGATCCCGGTAAATTTTTCGTGCCCGGAACCGAAATAAGAACCGAACTGAAATAAAGCAAGATCGGAAAAGGCGATCACTAGAGGTGGCGTGCGAAGCAGGCTGCAACCGTCTGGGCTCAACGTTCATATTCAACGTAAGGGCCCAAGTAGAAGCCTTGCGTATCCCAGTTGATTCGATAAATCACTTCTTTCCCTGGCTTGATCTTGGCCGCGACAGTTTTGATCGCGGCACCCGCACATAATCCAGACTCGGCGAGCCCTGCCCCAAGATTCACTTCACCGGCAGGCAAAACGAACGATGCCTTTTGACCGGGACCTATCTTGGCTGCGCGCTGACCATCGATGTAGAACATGGCGTCACATCCCGCACCGACAAACCCGTCATCACGGAGAATGGTCAGGCGTCCCGGATCTTTCGTGCCCTGGCTTTTGAACGCGTACATCTTATCGGCCGGCACTGGCCGAGCTTCAGAAACCGGCATGGGTGAGGTTGCGCACCCGCCCAAGGCCAGCAAGAGCGCCCCTGTTGCGATCATCCGTCGCATCACTTTTCTCTCCTGAAAAAGGGCAGGTGTGAATGCTCTGAGCATAGCGCCAGCTATCAGTGCGCAAGATACAAGGTGGGTCAATATCTCCAGAAAACTGGAGTTACAAGTACCAAAACAGTCAGGATTTCCAGTCTTCCTAGAAGCATTCCAATGGTCAGTAGCCATTTGGCCGCATCAGGTAATGTTGAGAAATTACCGGCCGGCCCAATGATCGTGCCCAGACCTGGCCCGACGTTACACACCGCAGTAGCGGCACCGCTCAACGCTGTTGTCCAATCAAGCCCAATGAGCGCCAGGCCCAAGGCGATGGCCGCAATAGTGATCGTGAAGAAGAACGAGAAGGTCAAAAGCGAGCGCAGGATCTCCTCGTCGATGGGATGACCGTTGTACTTCTTCTGTATCACGGCTCGAGGATGGATCAACTGCTTCAAGCTACTTACCAGGAGAGCGGATGCAACCTGAAAACGGAAGATTTTAAGACCACCTGCCGTTGAGCCTGAACATCCACCGACGAAGGTCAGGTAGAAAAAGAGCAAGACAGCGAAGCTTCCCCACAAGGTGTAGTCGCCAACCGCAATTCCGGTGGTCGTGACGACCGAGGTCACATTCACTGCCACGATACGAAACGCATCCCACCATCCGTAATCGCTGTGAAAATACAGCCAAGTTCCCACGGCCAGCGATGTGACGAACAGGAACCCAATAAATCCGCGTACCTGGTGATCCTTGATCAGCGCGCGTCGATTGCCCCGCAATGTCGCGACGTACAAGGTGAAGGGCAGGCTACCCAGAATCATGATGGCCACCGCTACCCAGTGAATCGCTGGTTGCGTCCAATGCCCAAGTGAGGAGTCCGAAGTCGAAAACCCCCCGGTGGAGATCAACGACATTGCGTGGTTGACCGCTTCAAATGGCGTCATACCAGCGAGCCAGAGCGCCAGGGCTCCGATGCCAGTGAGCCCAAGGTAGAGCAAAAGAATGTACTTGGCTGCCACGTGGGAACGAGGTGTCACTTTCTCCGACCAATCTGAGGACTCTGTCTGGAACAGACGCATGCCGCCTACTCGCAACAGTGGGAGGATTGCCACAGCCATGCCGATAAAGCCGATGCCTCCCAACCAATGCAGCATGGAGCGCCATATCAACAAGCCGGGAGATGAGCTATCCAAACCGGTGAGTACAGTCGAGCCAGTGGTTGTGATACCAGACATCGTTTCAAAGAATGCATCGGTGTAGCTGATATCGCTGATGAACACCATTGGCAACGCTGCGAAGGTGCACACAACTACCCAGCTTCCGGTCGTCAGCAGGTACATATCCCTAGGACGAAGCTGGCCAGTTTCCGGGCGTCCCCGCACGATTAACAGAAGGCCACAGATGAAGGTAATCAAACTCGACCAGAGAAATGCTGACAGATCGTCGCTTCGCTCATAGGCCACCAGTGTGATCATGGGAATAGCCATGCTCACGGCCAGCGTGATCAGAAAAAGTCCTAGGATGAATCCGATAAGCCGAATTGCTGCGAGGGACATAACAATAGCGTTCCAAATTAGCACCGCGCAGTATCGGATGCCGACCCTGATAACCCCGTAAATTTTGCGTAAAGTTTCTGCAAGCAACCCGTCAGGATCCGTGCGTCAAAGGGCCGCTTTGGGCCCAGAGTGTGTAAAAACGGATCGAGCAGCGCCTGACCTATTCATCCTGGAAGAAGCCCCCCTGCACCACGATTGCGAAGCAACCCGAGTAATGGCAGACCGGTCGAACCGGCGTCGGCAAAACCCTCAAATGTCCAGGTGCGCAAACCACGTGGAATCGATTGAGAGCCGACGCGCGAATAGCCCATCATTTACTTATGCTGTCCGAATGTGGGAAATCGAACGGGTCGTGCCCAGCCCTCTAGCGTAGAATTTCCAAACCGCGCCCACCCCCGAGACGGACCCTCAATGCAAACCCCCACAACCAACCACCCCCTCTGGAAAACCTACCTCCTTTTCCTCGCCCCCATGGTCCTCTCCAATTTTCTCCAATCTATGTCGGGCACCATCAACAGCATCTACATCGGCCAAATGCTCGGCACCCAAGCCCTGGCTGCCGTGTCCGGCATGTTCCCCATCGTCTTTTTCTTCATCGCCCTGGTCATCGGCCTCGGCGCAGGTGCAGGCGTGCTCATCGGCCAAGCGTGGGGCGCACGCGAGCCGCACTTGGTGAAAACCATCGCTGGCACCACGCTGCTCTTGGGCGCAATGATCGGTCTGATAGCAGCGGTGCTAGGCAGCGTATTCGCAAGACCAGCGTTGCAGGGTTTGGGGACCCCGGCCGACGTGCTCGACGACGCCGTGTCCTACGCCCACGTGATGATGTGGATCATGCCGTCGCTCCTGGTCTACGTGCTCTTCACTCAACTGCTGCGCGGGGTGAGCGATACGGTGTCGCCGCTGATTGCGTTGGTGGTGTCGACGTGTATCGGGTTGGCGCTGACGCCGGCGTTGATTCGGGGTTGGTTCGGGTTGCCGATGATGGGGATTCAGAGTGCGGCGTATGCCGGGTTGGCGGGTAACTTGTCGGCGATGGGGTGGCTGGCGTGGCGGTTGATTCGCAAGGGGCATCCGTTGGCGCCGGATCGGGAGATGTTTGCGGCGATGCGGCTGGACCTGGTGATTCTCGGAAAGGTGTTGCGCATCGGGTTGCCGACCGGGTTGCAGATGGTGGTGTTATCGGTGTCGGAGCTGGTGATTCTGGCGCTGGTGAATCAGCACGGTTCGCAGGCGACGGCGGCGTATGGCGCGGTGACGCAGATCGTCAATTATGTGCAATTCCCGGCGCTGTCGATTGCGATTACGGCGTCGATTCTCGGTGCTCAGGCGATTGGGGCAGGGCGGCTTGAGCGTATGGGGCCGATTCTGCGCACGGGGCTGTTGATCAACGTGTGCCTGACCGGTGGGTTGGTGGTGTTGGGTTATCTGTTGTCGCACTGGTTGCTGGGGTTGTTCCTCACGGAGGATTCCACCCGGGCGAAGGCGGAGCATCTGTTGCACATCATGCTGTGGAGTCTGTTGGTGTTCGGCTTCCAGGCGATTGTCGGCGGCATCATGCGCGCCAGCGGCTCGGTGCTGGTGCCGATGGCAATTTCGATTTTTTGTGTGGTCGGGGTGCAGTTGCCGGTGGCGTATGTGCTGGACGGGCACTTCGGGTTGCAGGGGGTGTGGATGGCGTTTCCGGTGGCGTATCTGGGAATGCTGGTGTTGCAGACGGCGTATTACAAAATGGTCTGGCAGCATCAGAAGATTGAGCGGTTGGTGTAGGTAGCGACCACAGCGATCTGTCCCTGAACGATGCCCGGACCTGCGGCGCAGGTTCCGCCGGTAATCAGGGCTTCACTTTCCTCTGCGAGTGGAATGGTAAAAGTATGACTGTTTCAGTGGGGGCAGGTCCTAAATGCGAGCAGCGCGCTATTGCACTTTTCGTAAGTAACCTAACAACTAATGGATCCAATAAACACTATTGGAAACCCCTGTAATTCACCAGCCCAGTTGTCATGGGGCTGACGGGGAAGTTGATACGTTAGTACCGGCGTGTGGGACGTTCACAATAACCGCCGTTTGTCGGTGGGATGATCAAAAAATGAACATTCCGGGACCTCGGGCCTCTGATCCTGCAGCACGTCACCCAAGACCTGCTCCAGCAGCCGCAGAAAAGAAGTGGAAAATTAACCTCATGTGCATTGAATGCTAATGGGGATTTTTTACCCGAAATTCAGGAGGCAATAAATAAGCCGGTCATTGATTTGCCAGGCGAATCAATGGGCTAAGCAGTGCCAAGTCTATGAGTTGGCATATCTTATAAAAGTAAGATCGCGCAGGGTTTCGAAGAGTTGAATGCCCTGTTAAATATCGATCTGTACTATCGAATAAGGTGGAGAAAGTACCGTGGCGATAAATACAATTATGAGCCTGCTCGAAAATAAAGAGTGCATGGAATTTTTGCGATTGGGCGTTATTTACGTTCATTTAGTGTCGTGTTGTGTGGCCATTGGTTTGGTGTTGACCAGTGATATTGCGATGGTTAGAGACTTGTTAAAACGAAAAACATTCACTGAGCATGACAATGCTCACATGGAAAGTCTTCAGAAGTCTGTCATCACTGCATTGATAGCGTTGTGGGTGACGGGTGCCGCTATCATCGGGATTGACTACCTGGAAAAAGGTATGAATTACTTTATGAATCCAAAGCTTCACGCCAAAGTGATTATTGTCGTGTTGCTGAGTTACAACGGCCTCTTGTTGCATCGCCTGGTATTGCCCTCGCTGCAAAAGGCAGGCTCGTTGCTCAATCTTGGCTTCAGCGCACGGATGCTGGCGCTGTTCTGCGGCTCGCTGTCGGCCGTGTCCTGGATGTATGCGGCCATGCTGGGGGTCGGGCGCCCGTTGGCCTGGAAATACTCTCTTTCCGAACTGTTGATGGCGTATCCGGTATTGATTGCACTGGGTTTCCTGACGATGCTGGTTTTGACTCAGCGTTTGAAACCACAGGGCTCCGTCGTTGTTTCTCCACGGACAGTAGCGAGCGCATGTTAGGCCTTGTCTAGTCCTGAAATAGGTTTACACCTGTTTCACCCTAACGCCCGATGCACCGCATCGGGCGTTTTGTATTTTAAGGACAGGCGCGTGCGTCATGCCTGAGCTTGATGTCAGCCACCGTCAGACCGACAATCCTGAGTGACCGTGTGATGCGAACCGACAGGCGTGATCGCCTGAGGAGGTTTTCAAATGAGTCCCTCATCGCCCACCCTCCTGCAGGACCGGGCCGCAGCCGGTCGACGTCTGGTGGAGCCGTTACTCAAATACGCGCATCTACCCGATGTCATCATCCTCGCCTTGCCCCGAGGCGGTGTGCCGGTGGCCTATGAAGTGGCCGCTGCGCTGGATGTTCGTCTGGACCTGATGCTGGTGCGCAAGCTCGGGGTTCCGTCCCATCAGGAATTCGCGATGGGCGCCATCGCCAGCGGCGGCATACAAATCCTCAATGAACATGCGCTGCGGGTTCACCCAATTGACCCGGCCACGTTCGATGACGTGGTCGCACGGGAAACTCGGGAGCTGTTACGCCGCGAGCAGCTTTACCGGGGAACGCGCGCGCCTGTGCAACTCAAGGATCAGGTGGTGATCCTGATCGACGATGGCCTGGCGACAGGCGCCTCGATGATGGCGGCGATCCACGCGGTGCGTGTGCACGCACCGTCTCGCATCGTCGTCGCCGTGCCGGTGGCGCCGATTGAGACGGCGGAGGCGCTGCGCAGCGAGGTGGATGAGCTGATATGCCCGCTCATTCCCGACTGGCTGATGTCGATCAGCCGTTGGTACATGGACTTTACCCAGACCTCGGATGCCGAGGTCATCAAGCTGTTGCAGCGGGCGTGGCAGCGAGAGTCCGGCGCCGTTCAGCAGCGTTCCGGTCATGAGTGCTGATGCTTGTCTCTGTCCCAGGACAGAGACAGGATCGTCCCACCACTGGCGACTCAAGAGGGATGCGTGGTCTCCAGCCAATCTTCAAACCGGGTCGCTCCGACAATGGGGTTATCGCCTGGCGTGAGGGACTTGTCATTGATCGGGGCGCCGAAGTAAGGAACCGTGTCGTCCGGAACAGCCTCGCGCGGGTCCTTGGTGTGTTTCAGGTACTCACTCACGAACTCGACAATGGGGCGGCGATCCGGCCCGGCCACTTCCACGGTCTGATTGATCGGCGCTTTTTGAGCGATAGCCGTCAGTGCGGCCGCGACATCCACCGAGGCCACCGGTTGCAACGCGGCGGACGTTAAATGGATGGTGTTGCCGTCCTCGCGACCCGAGTAAGCAATGGCACCAACGAACTCGAAGAACTGCGTGGCCCGCAGAATGGTGTAGGGAACGCCCGATGCCTTGATGAGTTTTTCCTGGGCCATTTTGGCCCGGAAATAACCACTGTCGAGCATCCGTTCGGTGCCGACGACGGACAGGGCAACATGGTGTTTGGTGCCGGCTACCTTCTCGGCAGCGAACAGGTTATGCCCGGCTGTCTCAAAGAAATGCAACGCCGCGTGATCCTCGAATGAGGGTGAGTTCGCCACGTCGACCACCACGTCAGCGCCCTTGAGTGCGTCGGCCAGGCCTTCGCCGGTGATGACGTTGATGCCGGAACTCGGTGACGCTGATATGACTTCATGCCCCAGATCCTGGAGGGTCTTGCAGACTTTACTGCCGATCAGCCCGCTTCCTCCGATGATGACGAGTTTCATGGCCGGTCTCCCGATGCGGTGAGTTGGGACAGTAATTAAACACCCTGGCAGCGGCCGTATCGGACGGTCCTTCGCGCTGCCCGACAGGTGGTCGGAAGTCTGAGCGGCAGGTGGAATTAACGGCGTTTGTTTGCTTTAGTCCACCTATCGCTGGCATACCTGTACGGCGCCTCAGCTCATGACGGGAGCCCGACCGGAGAATCCCATGAAACACCGATTCCCGACCTGCGCCGTGCTGGTGGCCGCCCTCGCATTCGGCGTTTTGCCTTGCGTCCAAGCGACCGAATACACGCAGGTCAATGAAACCGCCAGCACGATCTCCTTCACGTTTAAACAGTTCTCTTCGCGGGTGTACGGTACGTTCCGCAAGTTCGAGGCCACGCTTGATTTCGACACGGCGAACCCGTCGGCAGGCCGGGCCGCGCTCACCATCCAGCTCGACAGCATCGACGCCGGAAGCAGCGACGCCAACAGCGAACTGCAAAAACCAGCCTGGTTCAACACGGCAACGTATCCGGTGGCGACGTTTGAATCGACCGGCGTGAAAGTACTGGGCGACAACCGCTACTCGATCACCGGCCAACTCACGCTCAGGGGGATCACGCGTGAAGTGGAGGTACCGGTCTTCCTGAAGGCCGAGAACGCCATCGGGATTTTCGATGGCCAGTTAACGCTCAAGCGCAGCGACTTCAAAGTCGGTGAAGGTGAATGGGCCGACGGTGTCGTCTCCGACAAAATCAATATCCGGTTTCGGATGGTGGTGCCGGAACAGTAACTCGGCCAGGCGCGCATGGCGTCGGTTATGATAGGCACGCCCGCGAACACACTCTTCACGTCCGCCCCAGAGTCAGAGCCACGAATGCCCCAGATCACCCATTTCAAAACCCCGTGCCCCGAACACATCAATAGCCAGATCCTGCAAATGGTGGTCGATTACCTGACCGACATCAGCATGGTCGCTATCGCGCCGAGCAACCTGTTGTACAACGTGTACCAGTACGCGATCGGCTACGAGGTTCACCTCTATCTGGAAGCATTGAACGGGGCGAAAGGGATTGCGGTGGAGTTGCTCGTCGCGACCGACGAAGACGACCCGGAGAAGGTCATCGGCTTCTTGCTGTACCTGCCGGTCAAGGACGATCCCGATGCATGCGGTGTTGCGTATATGGCGGTGAGTGTCAGCCATCGACGCCAAGGTATTGCCCGGCGGATGCTGCAGGAAATGGTCGGCCGCTACCCGCATGCCGAGCTGACGTGCGCGGTGGTCAAGGTTCCGTATTTTGAGGCAATGGGGTTTCAGGTAGTGGGCGTGCGCGCAACTCAAGTGCTGATGAACACCCGCGATCACGGCAGTGATGGCTTGATGGCCGTGCTGGACGTGGCATCGATCTACAGCTCGCTGGAGGTGCGACAGATTCATACGTACCTGCTGCAAAAACACGGCAAGCGGGCCATGCTCGATGCGGAAAAACAGCGTGACCGGCATCTGGACCAGATGACGCGCAAAGCGAATGAGTTTGTCCGGGAGCGACTGGGTGAACTCGGTTAACTGTGGGAGCGAGCTTGCTCGCGATAGCGGTTGATCAGTCGATATTGATGTTGAATGATCAACCGCCATCGCGAGCAAGCTCGCTCCCACATTGGACTTCTGTTGGTTGTTGGACCGAATCCGATCAGACGCGCAAAGCCCGGCCAAATGCCGGGCTTTTTTGTGTCTGGAATTCGTGCAGATAAAAAAGAGCCTCAAAGCTCTTTGATGGGGAGGAAGTAGAGCCCTCGAGGCTCAAGATGCGCATGAAACAAGTGGTGAGCTTGGTAGGGGTTCATTTCACTCACCACTTACGCAACGGCTTGAGCAAACAAGCGGCTGCGTAGAATCATCGTAGAAAGTTGGGGGTTAGCGCTCAAGTACCGCTAGTCGAATCCATCATTGCGGCGTCAGTTTTCGCGATGTTTCCAGCGTCGCCACGGGCACTTCTTTCGACCATGGCGATGATGGTTTCATACAGTTCGTCCTGTGCCTGCACGGCGCTGATTTCTCCATTCGCCGCGGCGTGTGACAAGGCTTCCGCCGCACCGAGCATCGCCCGCAATCCCGCTGCCTTGATCTCACCCGCGCCAGCAAAGGGGGCGAGGGCGGCTCGGCATTTGTTCAGGAAAATCGCTTCGTATTCACGCTTGATCTTCTCCAGTTCCGGGGAGCTGGCCAGTGCCGCGATGACGCCGGGGATTTCGTTGCCCTGAAGCAGTACGCAGTCGACGTATGACGAGGCGATCACCCTGGCGGTGCCGGGCAAAGTCGGTTCGCCGTTGTGAAGCGCAGCATCCATCAGCGCAGTCTGTCTGGCGTCGAAGTCCTGGTAGAGCGCCGCCAGCAACCCGGATCGCGTGGTGAAGTGATCGTAAACCACCGGTTTGGTGATCCCGGCTTGCTCGGCAAGTCGCCCCAATGTCAGCGCGTCCGTGCCTTCTTCCCGAACGAGTTGCCAGGCGACGTCCAGCAACTGACGTTGGCGGTCCTCCCGGGACATTCGTCGTCGCGGTTGCGGCGTGGAATCTTGCGCGTCTGTTTCGGTGGTTGACATGGCTATGTACCAAAAGTAACTTACTGATCGTAACTTACCAAGAGTATATAAGGTCCGCCTTGTGCTCTCAATCAGGAGTTTCCAGCATGCACGCGCTTATCGTTGTGGCTCATCACGATCCTCGTTCGCTTACCCATAGCCTGGTTGCGCAAGTCGCTCAGGGCATCGCCCTGGACGATCCCGGTCATACCGTTGAAATCGCCGACCTCTCAGCCGAAGGGTTCGATCCGAGGTTCAACGTCGCTGATCTGGCGGTGCATCACCGGGAAGCGCCGCCCCCTGCTGATGTGATTGCCGAGCAAGCGCGGGTAGACCGCGCCGATGCGCTGGTGCTGGTTTATCCGGTCTACTGGTGGTCGATGCCGGCGCTGCTCAAGGGCTGGATTGATCGGGTGTTCGCCAACGGCTGGGCGTTCGATTTCACTGCCGATGCCAAGCTGGAGAAGAAGCTTGGTCATCTGCGGGTTCACCTGATCGGTGTGGGCGGTGCCGACGCTGCCACCTACGCCCGGCACGGTTATGCCGAGGCCATGAAGACGCAGATTGACCATGGGATTTTTGATTATTGCGGTGCTCAGGTGGTGACGTCCGAGCTGCTGCTCGAATCGGAAATTCAGGACCCAGCGGTGCACCTGGACGCCGCGAAAAGCCTCGGTCGCGAGCTCTTTGCGGCATCCAGACACCTCCATCCTGTTAGCCCTGTTCACCCGGCCAGCCCGCCCGACGCAAGGCGTTGAGCAGCGTTCCGGCATCCAGTCCCGGCACCGCATGGCCATTGCCTTCGGCGGTGTCGGAGGCCAGCAAGGCATTGATGATCGCTTCTTCTACGGCTTCGGTGGCGGCCAGGAACAACTCGCTGATGTGGTCGTTGTTGACCATGCTCAGGTTGTCGGTGGTCGGTGCACGCTTACTCTCGTAAGCGGCCGGCGGCACGTGCTGATTACCGGTGGCGAAAGCGATGAAGATGTCACCGCTGTGGTCTTCATTGCCGCCGCCGGTGCGGGCCAGGCCGAGGCTGGCGCGCTGCGCGAGGCGCGTGCACTGGTGCGGGAGCAACGGTGCATCGGTGGCCAGGCAGACGACAATCGAGCCCATGCCCGGATGCGGCAAGGACGCCTTGAGGAACGGCGAGTCCGCCTTTTCCATGTAGCGCCCGACCGGGTAACCGTCGACGCGCAGTTCGTTGCGGATGCCATGGTTGGCCTGGACGATGGCGCCGACGGTCCAGCCGCCCTGAGCACGGTTCAACTGCCGCGAAGCGGTGCCGATCCCGCCCTTGAATTCGTGGCAGATCATGCCGCTGCCGCCGCCGACGGCGCCTTCGATCACCGGACCACCCACCGCCGTGCACAGGGCTTCTGCCACATGTTCAGGCTTCACGTGGAAACCGTTGATGTCGTTGAGCAGACCGTCGAAGGTCTCCAGCACTACCGGCATGTTCCAGTAGAGTCGCCCGTCATCGGGCTGGCTCTCGCGATCCAGCGTCACCAGCGCATCGCGCACCACGCCCAGGCTGTGGGTGTTGGTGAAGGCGATCGGGCTGGTCAGCAGACCGGCCTCGCGAATCCACTCAAGACCCGTGGCATCACCGTTGCCGTTGAGCACATGGACGCCGGCAAAGCACGGTTGCAGGCTGGTGGAACCGGCACGCGGCTCGATCACGGTGACGCCGGTCAGGATGTCGCGGCCGTTGGCGGTGCGTCCTCGCACATTGCTGTGGCCGACCCGTACGCCGGGCACATCGGTGATGGCGTTGAGCGGGCCGGGTTGCAGTTGGCCGAACTGGATGTTCAGGTCGCGGGCACGTGGTTTCATCGTTTCTCTCATCTTCAATTCGTGGCAGAAAAAAGGGGGACTAACCATATCCAATCAAGGCGCGAACCCTGTGGGAGCGAGCTTGCTCGCGATAGCGGTGGATCAGTCTCCTTCAGTGTTGAATGTGATGGCCTCATCGCGAGCAAGCTCGCTCCCACATGGATTGCACCCGGCTGACGGTCATTTGGGTTCACTGACCGTTTTTCACTTTGCTCCAGATCCGCGTCCGCACACGCTCGGTGGCGGGCGGCAGAGGCTGAAGGGTGAATAACGTGGCCATGGCTTCGGCCGACGGATACACGGCCGGGTTGTTGCGGGTCGCTTCGGCCACCAGTGGCGTCGCGCTGCGGTTGCCGTTGGGGTAGGACAGGTGATCACTGACCGGCGCGATGACGTCGGGGCGCATCAGGTAGTCGATGAACGCCAAACCCTGTTCCGGATGCGGTGCGTCCTTGAGCAACACCAGTGTGTCGAACCACACCGGCGCGCCTTCTTTCGGCAGGCTGTAGGCGATCTTCACGCCATTGTTCGCCTGCTCGGCATTAGTCTTGGCTTCCAGCATCGCGCCGGACCAACCTACCGCCACGCAAATGTTGCCGTTGGCCAGGTCGCTGATGAACTTGGACGAGTTGAAGTAAGCAATGTGCGGACGCAGCTTGAGCAGCAGTGCCTCGGCCTTTTTGTAGTCCTCGGGGTTGGTGCTGTTGGGCGGCAGGCCGAGGTAGTGCAGGGCGACTGGCAGCATCTCGGCCGGCGAGTCAAGCATGGCCACGCCGCACTGGCCGAGTTTGGCCAGGTTTTCTTCGTTGAACACCAGGTCCCAGGAATCCACCGGCGCCTTATCGCCCAGCGCGGCGCGGACCTTGTCGATGTTGTAGCCGATGCCATTGGTGCCCCACAGATACGGCACGGCGTACTGATTGCCCGGATCATTGTTGGCCAGTTTCGCCAACAGATCAGCGTCCATGTTTTTGAAGTCGGGCATCTGAGCGCGGGGCAGAGGTGCAAGGGCACCGGCCTTGATCAGGGTCGGCAAGCTGAAGTTGCTGGCCACCACGACGTCGTATCCGCTGCGGCTGGTGAGCAATTTGCCCTCCAATACTTCGGCGCTGTCGAAGGTGTCGTAGACCGGCGAGATCCCGGTGTCACGCTTGAAATCCTGCAGGGTCGTGGGGCCTATGTAGTCATACCAGTTGTAGACGTGAACCGTCGGGCCGTCGGCGGCAACCGCCGATAGCGAGACCGACAAACAGGCGCCCAGTCCAAGATTGATATACGAGCGGTGACGACTCATGATGCGGCACTCCTGGCCTGCTGCAGGCCGGTGATGATCAGGTGCTTGCAGCGTATCGGCAGGGAGTGGACTCACCCATTCCCATCATGGGTTACTCGAAAGGGGTAGGGCGTGGACGCGTTGTTGAAAGAGTTACCGGTGCACCAAGGGCTGGCGCGGGTATTTGGTGCCGTGGGGCAGGACGGGTTCTGGCGTGCGCTGGTGGACACGCTGCGGCTGCTGGTGCCGCTGGACAACGCGTTGGTCGCGGTGATGCGGGCCGGGCGGGTGCCGCGTCTGCTGATCGATTTCGACTCAAAGGGCGGTGCTGCCGAGCAAGAAGAGCTGGCGGATTACAGCGCTGGCATGTACCTGCTCGATCCGTTTTATCAGGCCGCCTGTGCCGGCATTGCCGACGGCTTGCATAGCCTCGAATCGGTGGCTCCCGACCAGTTCCAGCAGAGCGAGTACTACCTGAGCTACTTCCGCACCGTGGTGGGCGGTGACGAGTTGCAGTTCATGGTCAACATCGATGGCGCCGTGCTCGGTTTGTCATTGGGACGTTCGACGCGATTCACGCTTGAGGAACAGGGCCGCCTGCTTTGCGTGCGCGATTGGGTGCTGGCGGCGATGCGCCGTCACCTGCAATTGATGCCGCCGGAAGGACCGGCAACCGAGGCGGTGGCCGGGGATCTGGCGACCCTGCTGGATCGTTTCGACGCGCGTCTGTCGGGGCGGGAAGTCGAAACGGCGCGACTGATTCTTCAGGGCTTCTCAAGCAAGGCCATCGCCCAGCAGATGGGTATTTCCCCGGAAACGGTGAAAGTGCACCGGCGCAATCTCTATCACAAGCTCAATGTAAATGGGCATGGTGAGTTGTTTGCACTGGTGCTCAATCCCCCAGCCTGAACACCAACGCCTTCAACCCGCATTCAACATCGGCATCGGGAAACTCCGGCGGATTGTCCAGCCGTTGCTCGAAACGCAGGCTCGGTGCCTCGCGGGTGACGCCGTCGATGAGGAAGTCCGTACCGAACGCCGGATCGTTCATGCACGCCAGAACCGTGCCCTGGGGGCTGAGCAATTCGGGCAGTCGGCGCAGCACGCGCTGGTAGTCCTTGGTCAGCAGAAAACTGCCTTTCTGAAAGGACGGTGGGTCGATGATCACCAGGTCGTAAGGGCCCTTGCCGATCACCTTGCCCCAGGACTTGAACAGGTCGTGACCGAGGAAAGTCACCTTGCTCAGGTCGTGGCCGTTGAGCCGGTGATTGTCGCGGCCACGGCTCAGGGCCGGGCTGGACATGTCCAGATTGACCACGTGCGTCGCCCCCCCTTCGATGGCCGCCACCGAGAATCCGCAGGTGTAGGCAAACAGATTCAGCACGCGCTTGCCCTGGGCATTGGCCCGCACCCAGTCACGGCCGTAACGCATGTCGAGGAATAGGCCAGTGTTCTGTTTGCGGCCCAGGTCCACCCGGTAATGCAGGCCGCCCTCGGTGATCGTCATCTCGTCGATAGCGTCCCCCAACAGCCACTCGGTGGTGCTTTGCAGCAGGTAGCGATGTTGCAGCAGCAGGGTGTGCGCGCCGGATTGCGTCCACGCAGGCGATTGCGTGAGGTCCATCAGCGTCTGTTTCAAGGCTTCCAGCTGCGACGCTTCGGGTTCCTTGAACAGCGACACCAGCACCACGCCCTGCAACCAGTCGACCGTCACTTGCTCCAGCCCCGGCCAGCACCGGCCCCGGCCGTGGAACAGCCGGCGGGTTTCTGCGGGGGCAGTTGCCAGGGCCGTCAGTAAATGGTCGTGGAGGGTGGAGAGAGCGTCAGCGTTCATCGGGCAGGGCCAGCAATTTGTTGGGGCGGCATTTTAACCACAATTGAGCCAAGGGCGGACCACGCAAAAAACTGTGGGAGCGAGCTTGCTCGCGATGGGGGCATTACATTCAACATCAATATTGACTGATCTACCGCCATCGCGAGCAAGCTCGCTCCCACAGGTTATTGGGGGGTAGTTATCACGTTTAATTTAACTTTACGTGAGGATTTGGCGATCTGTCGGCTCGCATAATCGGCTCCAACGATCAACCGCCGGGAGCCCATCATGTCGCAGTTACCTGCTTCACCCACGGTCAGCAGCCATCCCCGCTGGCTACGGCTGACCCATTGGCTGAACGCCCTGGCGGTGCTGGTCATGGTCACCAGCGGTTGGCGAATCTATAACGCTTCCCCGCTGTACGACTTCAGTTTTCCCAAAACGATCACCTTGGGTGGCTGGCTCGCTGGCGCGTTGCAATGGCATTTCGCGGCGATGTGGCTTCTGGCCGTCAACGGTCTTGTCTACCTGACCATCAACCTCGTCAGTGGTCGTCTGAAACGGCGCTTTTTCCCGGTGTCACCTAAAGGTGTCCTGCATGACGTGTGGGCGGCGTTGAGAGGGCGATTGGAGCATGCCGATCCGAGTCATTACAACCAGGTGCAACGGGTGGCGTACCTGTTCGTGATGGTCGACATCACGCTGCTGGTGATTTCCGGGCTGGTGTTGTGGAAGTCCGTCCAGTTTCCGCTGTTGCGTGAACTGCTGGGCGGTTACGAAGGCGCGCGGCACGTGCACTTTATCGCGATGTCGCTGTTGGTGGCCTTTGTCGCGGTTCATCTGGTGATGGTCGCACTAGCTCCCAAAACGTTGTGGGCCATGATTGTCGGTCGCAAGGAGGTCGTATGAAAAAGCGCATTCAAGGCTCAGGGCTGGACGAGTCGTCCATCCTGACGGATGCCAGGAAAATCATTGCCCCACAAATCGAGGACCGCTCACGCCGCTCGTTCCTGTTGCGCGGCCTGACCCTCGGCGGCGTGGCCATGTTGTCCGGTTGCAACCTCACCGACAACGAAAGCGTCGAAACCGCGTTGTCCTCCATGTCCCGGTTCAACGATCGGGTGCAGGGCTGGTTGTTCAACCCCAATACCCTGGCGCCGACCTATCCCGAGTCAATGATCACCCGGCCGTTTCCGTTCAATGCCTTCTACGGCATCGACGAGGCGCCGACGGTGGAGGAAGAGAGTTATCGACTGGAAGTGACCGGCATGGTCGCCGACAAGCGCAGCTGGCGCCTGGAAGAACTGCGCGCCATGGCCCAGACCGAACAGATTACCCGACACATCTGCGTCGAAGGCTGGAGCGCGATCGGGCGCTGGGGCGGCGTGCGGTTCAGCGACTTCCTGAAGCGGGTCGGTGCCGACACGGATGCCAAATATGTCGGCTTCAAATGCGCGGACGACTACTACACCAGCATCGACATGGCCACCGCACTGCACTCGCAGACCTTGCTGGCGCTGACCTATGACGGCGCGGTGCTGCCGCGCGAATACGGCTTCCCGATGAAGCTGCGCATGCCCACCAAGCTGGGCTACAAGAATCCCAAACACATTCAGGCGATGTTCGTCACCAACACCTACCCGGGTGGCTACTGGGAAGACCAGGGCTACAACTGGTTCGGTGGCAGCTGACGGCGCCTGGCCACTTTACTGCGCAGCCCCGCTGCGCTTATTCGCAACCTGTGCTTCAAGGAGTTCCATCATGAAAAAGTTAGCGACCACGGTACTGTCCATGTGCCTGGCGTTTGGCGCCGCCAGCGTGTTTGCCGCCGATGCTACAACCAATAACGGCATGAGCAACGACAGCATGAGCAAGGATTCAATGTCTAAAGACGCCATGCACAAAGACACGATGAAAAAGGACACCATGACCAAGGATTCCATGAGCAAGGACGCGATGAAGAAAGACACCATGTCCAAGGACGGAATGAAGAAGGATGCGATGTCCAAGGATACCCTGAAAAAAGACGCTCCGTCGTACTGATCCGCACACCCTTGATCGAGGCCAGACCCTGGTTTGCAGGCGCCCATGCAGCGCTGTATGGCGCCTGATTTATCGCCCGATTGCATCAAAAATGAATTTCCGCGAAGTCCGCTGCTCATACCTGATAGGTAGCGGATTCGAGCCCGCGAAATCATTTATACGATCAGGGAGTGGCAAAGTCATGTGTCCAGAATCGATGGCAGGCGATCACTTTCCTGGCGGATTGATTCTTGTGGTTGAGGACGACCCGATGATCCTGGAGTTTCTCTGTGAAATTCTTCAGGAGGAAGGCTTTGTGGTTGAACCGCATGTCAGTGCAGACGCCGCATCGGAATATCTGGAACAGCACGCCAACGAGGTGGTGCTGTTGCTCACGGACATCACCATGCCGGGCAAACTCAATGGTGCGGACCTGGCCAATCTGTTCGGCGACCGCTGGCCGGACAAACCGATCATGATCATGTCCGGTTTTGAAACACCGGAAAGCGCCGGGGTCAGGCATTCGGTGTCGTTCATCAAGAAACCGTGGGCGCTTGGGCAGTTGCTGGACTGTGTGGAAGGTGCCTTGAAGTCGAAACGTACCCTGTAGAACCTGCGGCAGCGTCTGCCTCGCAAATGCTACATTGCTCGGCGAACCCGCCTGGCACTTGCGAGAGGAAGCCCCCCCTTGTCTGCTCAAGAATCTGTCTTCAATACCCCGTACCGCGCTTTTCTGTTCGATATGGATGGCACCGTCCTCAATTCCATCGCCGCTGCGGAGCGGATTTGGGCGGCCTGGGCCTTGCGCCACGGCGTCGATGTCGACTCATTCCTGCCCACCATCCATGGCGTTCGCGCCATCGACACCATCAATCGTCTGGCGTTGCCCGGGGTGGATGCCGAGGCTGAAGCGGCGTTCATCACCGAGGCGGAAATCGAGGATGTCGAGGGGATCATTGAGGTGCCTGGCGCGGCGAATTTCCTGAAGTCGCTGCCCGCCAACCAATGGGCTATTGTCACCTCGGCACCCAAAGCGCTGGCGCTGCGGCGGATGGCCGCGGCGGGTATTCCAGAGCCTTTGGTGATGGTTACTGCCGAAGACGTCAGTGCCGGCAAACCCGATCCCGCGGGCTATCGACTGGCGGCCAAGCGCTTGGGCGTTGAACCGGCCGATTGCCTGATTTTCGAAGACGCCACCGTGGGCATTCTCGCCGCCGAGGCGGCGGGCGCGGGCCTGATCGTGGTGACCGCGACCCACGACCATCCGCTCCAGACCCCGTATGCCACGCTTGCCAGTTATGAGTCGGTCGTCGCGCATGTGGATCACGACGACCAAATCCGCCTGCACACTATCTAATGTGGGAGCGAGCTTGCTCGCGATGGCGGAGTGTCATTCAAAACAAATGTTGAATGTCAGGCCCCCATCGCGAGCAAGCTCGCTCCCACACTGGATTTGTGGATTGACTAATAAACCCCCGGAATCAGCCGCCAACTGCGGGCGCAATAAGCCTCGTATTCGCTGCCGAATTGCGCCCGTAACAGCCCTTCTTCGGAGTGAATACGGGCGATCAGCGGGATTAGCGTCACCGCGGCCAGCAACAAGCCAACGCCGGAGCGAAAGGCCAGTGCCCAGCCCACTGCAGTGATCATCAGCCCCAGATAACTGGGGTTGCGCAAGGTGCGATAAATCCCGTCGGTGACCAGCGTGTGCCCCGGCTGAATCGCCACCAGACCACTGAAACGCTTGCCCAGCACAAACACCGGCCACAGCCGCAGCGTGCCGCCGATGATGAACAACAACGCGCCGAGCCAGCGCACACCTTCGCCACCCAAGGTCCAGAAATCTATCCGGTCGGTGTAGGCCGGCAGGTACCCGCTCAATAATCCGATCACCCCGAACGCCGGCAGCACCCAACGATTGGCCCGGTCTTCACGTTCGCCGGAACTCAGGTTGACCTCGGTGAACAAGGACGCGATGGCCATCACCAAAGTGGCAAACACAATGACCACCAGCGGTGCATGAGCGAAAAACGCCGAGAATCCGCCAAGCCCCCACACCGCGAGCCCAAGGTAGGCGAGGGTGGAAACAACGGCGAAAAACGCCAGTTTGGCCGAGATTTTCATAAGCACCTCGTGCTGATTCTTTTCAATTTAGAGGCCCTGCGCCCCTCACGCGTTCAACCCGGCCCTGGCATTACGCCGAATCACCTGCGGCGGCTGCCCGAATGCCCGAAGGAAGGCTTCGCGCATGCGGCGGCAGTCGCTGAAACCCGACTCTTCCGCGATCTGGTCGAGGGTCAGGCGCCCGCGTTCCAGCAACTGCCGCGCCGTTTCCAGGCGCAGGTTCTCGATGGCCTTGGCCGGTGATTGACCGGTTTCCGCCCGAAAGGCCCGGCTGAATTGCCGAGGGCTGAGGCGCGCGACGTCCGCCAGTTGCTCCACCGACAACGTCTCGGTGAGGTGTTCTCGCGCATAGCCGAGCACGGTTTGAATGCGGTCGGATTTCGCTTCCAGTTCCAGCAGCGCCGAGTGCTGCGACTGGCCACCCGCGCGGCGGTGGTACATCACCAGTTTCTGCGCCACGGAACGGGCCAGTGCGGCGCCGTGATCTTTTTCGACCATGGCCAGCGCCAGGTCGATGCCAGCGGTCATCCCGGCGGAGGTCCAGATCGAACCGTCGACGACGTAGATGCGGTCTTCTTCGACCTTGATCGACGGAAACCGCGCTTGCAGCTCCCGCGCATAAGCCCAGTGGGTGGTGGCCCGCCGTCCGTCGAGCAAACCGGCCTGGGCCAGGACGAACGCCCCGGAGCAGATCGACGCCGTGCGCCGTGCGGTTTTAACGCTGTCGCGCAGGTAAGTCAGCACGCCCTCGGGCGCCTGCTCGAGGATGGCATCGCCGCCCACAACAATTACCGTATCGAACACCCGCTCACCAAAGGCCTCGGTGCCGACGCTCAGCCCACCGGAAGCGCGCAATGTGCGGCCGTCTTCGGACAATACGCTGACGTCATAAAGCGCTTCGCCGGCGCTGAAGTTGGCGTACTCGAACACCGGCATGGCCGCCAGCGCCATGGACTGGAACCCTTCAAACACTACAAATGCCACGGAAGTCATCGAGATGTCCTCAAAAGGTCGTGTCTGAAAAACGTACTTTAAACGTCATTTGAGACGGGCGTTAGACCATTTATAACGGTTCACACCCGGCGACGTTATCGCCTCACTGTGAAGGAAATCGACATGGCCCTCTCATCCAAAGGTACCGCGCTGATCACTGGCGCTTCTTCGGGCATCGGCGCGGTGTATGCCGACCGGCTCGCGCGGCAGGGTTACGACCTGATTCTGGTCGCCCGCAGCCAGGAAAAACTGAACGCCCTGGCCAACCACCTCAGCAACGAAACCGGTCGCGCCGTCGAAGTGGTCGCCGCTGATCTGAAAGACAAGGCCGACGTGCGGCGGATCGAAGAAATTCTACGCTCCGACGCCAGTATCACCTTGTTGGTCAACAACGCCGGGGTCGGCGCTGTCATGCCGCTGCTCGGCAGCCCGGTGGATGACATGGAAGACATGATCACCCTCAACGTGACCGCGTTGATGCGCCTGGCTTACGCGGTGGTGCCAGGCTTCGTCGCTCGCGGCACCGGGACTGTGATCAATATCTCCTCGATCGTTGCCATCGCCCCGGAAATTCTCAACGGCGTGTATGGCGGGACCAAGGCGTTTGTTCTCGGCCTGAGCCAATCGATGCACCGCGAGCTGGCCGACAAAGGCATTCGTATCCAGGCCGTATTGCCCGGTGCCACCGCCACCGACTTCTGGAGCGAGGCCGGCAACCCGGCGGAAAACCTGCCGCAAGAGATCGTGATGTCTGCCCAGGACATGGTCGATGCCGCGCTGACGGGCCTGGCGCAAGGCGAAGTGGTGACCATTCCGGGCCTGCACCAAGGCGATCAGTGGGACGCCTACGAAGCCCAGCGTCAGACGCTTTCAGGTTTGTTCGGCAACTCCACGGCAGCACCGCGTTATCGCTGAAGCGGTAGCCGCCGGGCAGGGTGAACTAAGCTTGGATAAGGACCGTTCACCCTTAAGGAGCTTCACCATGCTTCACATCAGAACACCGTTGATTCTGCACCCGGGCCTGTCGACGCCGGCCCGGCGGATCTGGCTCAAGCTGGAAAACCTGCAACCCAGCGGCTCGTTCAAATTGCGTGGCATGGGCCTGTTGTGCAGTCAGGCAAAAGCGCAGGGCAAACGCAAAGTCGTCTGTCCTTCCGGCGGCAATGCCGGTTTCGCCACCGCCGTGGCTGCCGCCAGCCTGGGGTTGAAAGCCTGCATTGTGGTGCCGCACACCACGCCGGAAACCACCCGCGCACGGATCAGGAAAACCGGTGCCGAGGTGATCGTCCATGGCAAGCTCTGGGACGATGCGAATCAACGGGCGAAGGAACTCTCGCAAGGCGCGGACACTGAATACGTGCCGGCTTTCGATCATCCGGTGTTGTGGGAAGGGCACAGCACGATAGTCGATGAAATCCTCGAAGACTGTCCTCAGGTCGATGCAGTGGTGACGTCGGTCGGGGGCGGTGGTTTGCTGGCGGGCATCCTCACCGGGTTGATTCGCCATGACCGCATGGACTGCCGGATCATTGCTTGCGAAACCCAGGGGGCGGCCTCTTTTGCGGCCGCGGTCGCTGCCGGGCATCCGGTCAGACTGCCGCGGATCGACACCGTCGCCACCTCGCTTGGCGCGGCGCAAGTGGCCTCCTGGCCGGTGCAGCACATCCTCGATTTCCCCCATGAGTGCGTGGTGCTTAGCGATGAAGAGGCAATCATGGGCGTGGTCCGTTACGCCAACGATCTGCGTCAGTTGGTCGAGCCGGCGTGCGGCGTTTCGTTGGCGATTGGCTACCTGGACCATCCGGCGATTGCCGAGGCCCATGATGTGGTGATTGTGGTGTGCGGCGGCGTGAGCATCAGCGCGCAGTTGGTGGCGGGGTGGGCGCGATTATCAGGCGCGGAAGCAAGGTAGGGCTGCAAACGCTATCCGGGTGCTGCGAGCCCCACCGCTACTTTTTCAGCCTTTATTGACCTGCAGCTACGCCTTCCTGGACGAGGATGGCTCTGGCCAGGTCTTCGTCGCTGGCGTTGAGGCCGGGATTTTCCAGGCGAATCTGCTTTAAGTACGACTCCAGATAAGCACCACGAATCGCACCGCCACTGGCGACGAAGCTGGTGGCGTCATCTCGGGCCGGAATCACCCGTTTGTCATCCTTGAAGGTCGAGTACAACGATGCGGAAACCCCAGCCGAGGTGGCGACATCTTTTGCATCTACATCGGCCATGGCCGAACCAACGGGCAAACAAAGCACTAGTGAAGAGATGATAATCAGACGACGCATGACGGTGTCCTCGGAAAGCATGAAGCAAAAAAGGAAGTACCTCATAGTCTAGGATGCGTGGCGGACGTCAGGAGTTCCCTGGCGAAGCGATATCAGTTCAATGCGTGCCTCTGAAAAAAACTCAGCCCCTCGCTGCACACACGATGATCTCCACCAATAACGCTGGATCAGCCAGCTTGGCTTCGCCGCAAGACCAGGCATTGATCGGGATCGAGGTTGACCACAAATTCTGCGGCCACCCGAGATTCAATGTGGGAGCGGGCTTGCTCGCGATGGCGTCGGATCTGGCGCAGTGCATAAACATGTTTAACGACGACTGTTTAAAGACACTCGGTGTTACGTCATAAGCGGCTACAACACCTTGCGTCGTTACCTACGCGTACGCCAGAATCCGCCGGCTTGTGCGGCTATGGGGCGGGCTATATCGTTTCCCGGTCACTGCAAAACAGTGATCGGGTTTGGTAGCCCGCTACGAAGTTGCATGGCAACACCTTATGCAGTCTCTTTTCGGGACTCTGCTTTTATGGTGGTCATGCGTGGGGCTCCATTGTGAGCGCCGGGTTTTCCCAACTTCGACCGGTCTACCAACCCACGTATGGCCGCCACCCTTCGTTTGGTAGCGAGGGTGATGGCTCCTCAATATTGCAAGTTGGAGCTTCATCTATGTTCAAAGTTACGCCTAACCCCCCGAATACCAGTCCGTTACCCTACGACGCCTTTCTTGATCTTGACCCCAGGAAAATGAAAGAGGCGGCCGACCGCGCACTCAGCTTCTACCTCAACCCCGGGGCGTCGAAAACGCAGATACCGCCCCGCAAGCCCAGCACCATTTTCACCATCGACGCAGCGGTGGATGACGAAACGTTGCTCGTCGAGGCCTGTGAATCGTTGGCATCAGCCAGCGCCATGGTCAACGATCTCGCCGACGTAACGGACGGCCCGCGACGGCAAACGATGCTGGTGCTGCAGCGGATGATCATGTTGGGTGAGTTAGCGGTCAATCGGGTATTGGATAACCACAAGCCTGGGTAGCAGCCAGGCGCGCCCGTGAGGGAGCGTGCTCCCTCACGACACTTACTTCTGATGGAACATTCTGTGGTGAGGGGGCTTGCCCCCGTTGGGCTGCGCAGCAGCCCCAAATCGGCCATCGAGTACTTTCTGATACACCGCGACAGCTTTACTGGGGCCGCTGCGCAGCCCAACGGGGGCAAGCCCCCTCGCCACAGGGGTTCAGTGTTAGAAGTACCAGCGCCACCATCACTCGTGACAATCCAGAACAAATGTATTGCCCATTCCTGTCTGTTTCCCCACAGAAGGGCTGCGTACCTTGGGTCCACTGCTACTCCAAAAGGACCCCCCTCATGCTGAATCGCTTGATACTGCCCTTCACCTTGCTTTTCACCTTCAGCGCCGTCCAGGCCGCAGATACTGAAAAATGGTACCCCTCAAAATACGGCGCCAACGATGAAATCGGCGCGCTGAATCTGCTGAACGCCGAGTCGGTGATCAACGCCTCGAAACTGATCAAGACCGGCAAAACCTACCCCTTGGCCGTGCCCATCGACAAAACCCTGCCGGCCTTCCGTCATCGCAGTTTTCACCTGACCAACATCCAGCCGGGCGAAGCGGGCGGCACCACGATGGGGCCGAACAAATTCACCTTCAACGATGAACTGGTGGTGGGCTGGACTGGCGTTGGCACGCAGCTCAACGGCATTGGCCATATCGGTATCGACAACGTCTATTACAACGGCAATCGCGCAGCGGATTTCGTGACCGTCGAAGGGGTGAAAAAGCTCGGCATCGAAAAGGTCCCGCCAATCGTCACCCGTGGCGTGGTGCTGGACATGACCGCCGTGTACGGCAGCGCCATCGTGCCGGAGAAAACCGAGTTCAGCGTCGCCGACATCCAGAAGGCTTTGGACCTGCAAGGCATCGCCATTCAGAAGGGCGATGTGGTGCTGTTCAACACCGGTTGGCTGGAGCTGTTGGGCAAGGACAATGAGAAATTCCTCGCCGTGGAGCCGGGCATCGGCATGGCCGCGGCCAAGTGGCTGGCGGACAAACAGATCGTCGCGTTCGGTGGTGACACCTGGGCCTCGGAAATCTACCCGGCCAAAGACGGCCAGGAATTCCCGGTCAACCAGTTCATGCTGGCCAAGAACGGCATCTACAACCTTGAGCTGATCGACAGCCGAGCGCTGGTGAAAGATAAGGCGTGGGAATTCATGTTTGTGCTGGGGCAGCCGCTGTACAAGGGCTCGACCCAGGTCAACATCAATCCGGTCGCGATTCACTGACACTGATTGCACACGCAAGACGGGACAGGGGATGACAAACGCTCATCCCCTGGCCCGTTGTTGTCATTTGTTTGCCTATAACCCCGGCCCATAGAGTGAAGCGTGCGCCTTGGGCGTATCCCTTCAATTCGAGTGATCGCCTGCCGAACGCAGGCGAGGGAGTTTTTGATGTCCGATATTTTGGGCCAGCAGTTCATCGACGGGCAGCGCAGCGCCCTGGGCCGCGAGACGCTGCACAGTTTCGACGCCAGCACCGGGAAGCCGCTGCCTTACGTTTTTCATCAGGCCGATGATCAGGAAGTCGCGCTGGCAGTGGTAGCCGCCACGCGAGCCTTTGCGCCGTTTCGTCAGCTTTCGCCGCTACGACGGGCCGAATTTCTCACCGCAATCGCCGATGAAATCGATGCGCTGGGAGATGATTTCATCGCGTTGGTGTGCCAGGAAACCGCATTGCCCGAAGGGCGGATACGTGGTGAGCGCAGCCGCACCACGGGTCAGTTGCGCTTGTTTGCCCAGGTGCTGCGTCGCGGTGATTTCCTCGGCGCGCGCATCGATCAGGTGTTGCCTGAGCGCACGCCGCTGCCACGCTTGGATATTCGGCAATACCGCATCGGCGTCGGCCCGGTCGCCGTGTTCGGGGCGAGCAATTTCCCACTGGCGTTTTCCACGGCTGGCGGTGATACCGCTTCGGCGCTGGCCGCCGGTTGCCCGGTGGTGTTCAAGGCTCACAGCGGGCATATGGCGACCGCTGACCGAGTGGCCAGCGCCATCGTTCGCGCGGCGCAACGCACCGGTATGCCGTCGGGTGTGTTCAACATGATTTACGGCGCCGGCGTCGGTCAGGCACTGGTCAAGGCCGATGGCATCAAGGCTGTGGGTTTCACCGGCTCGCTCAAGGGCGGTCGGGCCTTGTCCGATCTGGCCGCCGCGCGACCGCAGCCCATTCCAGTGTTTGCCGAGATGTCGAGCATCAACCCGGTGATCCTGCTGCCCGAAGCGTTGCGCAGCTGTGGCCGCCAAGTCGCCGAGGAACTGACGGCGTCGATCAACCTCGGTTGCGGCCAGTTCTGCACCAGCCCCGGTTTGATCATCGGCTTGCGTTCGCCACAGTTCAGCGAGTTCCTGGAGGTGTTTGCGCAGAACATGGGCAGCCAACCGGCCCAGACCATGCTCAACATCGGCGCGTTGAACAGTTATCGCGCCGGCCTGCAACACATCGCCGCCCACGACCACGTCGATCACCTGGCCGGTCAACCCCAAGGGGATTCGCAGGCACAACCGCAGCTGTTCAAGGCGGATGTGCAGCTGTTACTCGAAGGCGATCCGCTGTTGCAGGAAGAGATCTTCGGCCCCGCTACGGTGGTGGTGGAAGTCGTCGATCAGCAGCAGTTGCGCGACGTGCTCAACAGTTTGCACGGCCAGTTGACCGCCACGCTGATCGCCGAGCCGGCGGACCTGGATCGCTTCAGCGACCTGTTGCCGTTGCTCGAAGACAAGGTCGGACGGCTGCTGCTCAACGGTTACCCGACCGGCGTGGAAGTGAGCGATGCGATTGTGCATGGCGGGCCCTATCCGGCCACGTCGGATAGTCGCGGCACCTCGGTCGGCAGCCTCGCCATTGATCGCTTTCTGCGGCCGGTCTGCTACCAGAACTATCCTGATGAATACCTGCCCGAGGCGCTGCAAAACTCTAACCCGTTGAGCCTCAATCGACTGGTCGACGGCCAGTGGAGCAGGGCGCCCCTGAGCTGAACACCTTGCCCACGCCGGCAGATGTCGGCGTGGGCCCTGACGGATTTGCCCTTTGAATCGAGCACACTCAAACATGGTTCCTTCCTTAGGCAGCATCGCTTCACGCTTGCGACTCAAACAACTGCGGTTGCTGATCGCGCTGGATGATCGTGGCTCGTTGCACAAGGCCGCCGAGCAGATTTCGATTTCCCAGTCCGGCGCCACCAAGGCGTTGGGTGAAGTCGAATCGTTGCTCGGCATGCCGCTGTTCGAACGTCAGCCCAAAGGTCTGGTGGCCAACGAAATGGGCCGTTGCATGATTCGTTATGCGCGGCTGATCTACAGCGATGTCGAACATCTGCGCGAAGAAATGCTCAGCATCATGCAAGGCCAGGGCGGGCGGCTCTCGGTGGGGGTGATCATGGGGGCGGTGCCGTTGCTGACCCGAGCCCTGACCGAGTTGCGCCTGAAGCAGCCGGAGCTGTCTGTGGAACTGGTGGAAAACACCAGCGCCACATTGCTCGGGTTGCTGGATCAGGGACGACTGGATCTGGCGATTTGTCGCACCAGCGTCGGCCAGCGCTCGGACGCTTACGACTGCATTGAACTGAGCGAAGAACCCTTGGCGGTGGTCGCCAGCAAAGACCATCCGCTGGCCAGTGCCGAGTCATTACAGCTGTCGCAGTTGAGTGACTATCGCTGGGTGGTCTATCCCAAGGACATGCCGATGCGTCAGGCCCTGGAGCGTGAACTGAATGAGGCAGGGCTGGAGATTCCGCGTTATCCGCTGGAAACCTCATCCACCTTCGCCACCATTTTGCTGGTGCAACAGGACCCGACCTTGTTGGCGGTGATTCCAGTGGAAGTGGCCCGGTTCTGCGAGCAATTCGACTTGCTGGTGAAGCTGCCGGTATCGATGCGTGCATTGATCGAGCCTTACGGCGTGATCAGCCGGGCCGGCGCCGATCTTTCCCCGGCGGCGACCTTGCTGATCAACGAACTGCAGCAGGACCTGATTACTTGATCACGATTGGATTGACCGGTGCACCGGTGCCGCCAACAACCTTCAATGGCGCGGCGGTGTAGAGGAACTGCCACTGGCCGTCTTCGGCGCAATCGCTGGCCAGATCATCGAGCATCGCCACCTCGGTGAAGGTCACGCCGAGGTTGCGCATCAAGGCATTGTGCAGCGGGATCAGCACGCCCGAGGTGGGGTCGACCGCCACTTCGTTGGCCATGGTGTCGGTCACCAGGTTGGGGATTTCCATCTGGTGAAACCATTCCACCAGCTCGCGGCTGAAGGTCAGCCCCGGCTCGGCGAAATCCTTGTAGAACTCTTCCGGTTCGCGCTCATAGAACGAGCCGATCCAGCCAGTGCGGATGATCAGGATGTCGCGCTTCTGGATCTCGATGCCTTGGGCTTTTGCTGCGGCCAGAAGGTCCAGGTGATTGAAGGTTTCGCCCTTGTCCAGCACCGCTTTGCCGCGATGGCGTGCCATGTCGATCAACACGGCGCGCCCGACAATCCCGCGTTCGGCAATCGGCAGGATGCTGGCCTTGTCCATGCTGCCGATGGTGCTCATGGCGTCGTAGCCATTCCACAGTTTGTTGTCGTGCCAGACATGGCCCAACGCGTCGTATTGGGTCGAGCCTTGCAGGTGCATGAAGATCACGTCGTCGGCGTATTCCACGTGGCCGTCGAAATGGGTCTTGCCGGCCAGAAAGTGGCCCTTGTCCAGCACGTTGACGCGCATTGACGGACGTCGGCCTGGCCACAACGGTTCGCCTTTGGGGTGGCCGATCTGCACTTGCAGGGTGAAGGTCTTGCCCTGGCGGACCGAGGCGATACCCCGGAGGATTTCCGCGCTTTGCAGGTAATTCAGGGCGCCGACTTCATCGTCCGGCCCCCATTTGCCCCAGTTGGTCGGCAGGCCTTCGAGCAAGGCTTTGATGTCGGGAGAACGGTCAGCGGCGGTGTTATTGGCGTTGTGGTCGCACATGAGGTTGTCCTTGGTTTGAGCGGATACCGACGGACCTGAATCCATGCGCGGTACCTGTGGGAGCGAGCTTGCTCGCGATAGCGGCGGGACAGTCAATATCGATGTTGAATGATCAACCGCAATCGCGAGCAAGCTCGCTCCCACAGGTTCCGCGCTGCCTATCGGAGCTGTGTTGGGGTTATTTGATGGGGGAGAACTCCGCTGCGATCAGCAGTTTCGATTCCATCTTTTCCAGCATCGGGAATGCCTTCGGCACGAAGCCTTCGAGCCAATCCGGGTCTTGATACAGCGCGGCCCGTTTCTTGATTCGGTCATCGAGACTCTCGTAGGCCCAGATGTGGATGACCTGATTCAGCTCGCCGATTTCGGTGTACCACCAGCCCACCAGCGTGGTGTAGCGGGAGATCACCGGCAGACCGGTTTCTTCGAAGTGCTTGAGGTAGGTCTGCATTTTTCCGATTTGAATCGTGTAGGTGCGCATTTCGTAAAACATGGGCGTCGTCTCTTCAGGAATGAGTGCCGTGCCAGGCGTTGCTGATGATTCGTTCGATATTGGCGGCGGTGGTCAGGCGTGGATTGACCAGCACGTTGCCGCTGCGCATCGAGTCGCTGACCATTTGCGGCATGTAGTCGAGGTCCACGCCCAGGTCCTTGATGTTGTCGGGAATGCCGATGGCCTTGTTCAGCGCCACCACGTGCTCCACCACTTTGTGTCCGGCGCGGGCAGGGCTCAGGCCATCGACGTTCTCGCCCATGGCCATGGCGATTTCACGAAACAGCTCCGGGCAGGCCGCCAGGTTGTATTCAATGACGTAGGGCAGCAGCGTCGCGTTGGCGATACCGTGGGGAATGTTGAAAACGCCGCCGAAGGTGTGGGAGATCGCGTGCACGTTGCCCAGTTTCGATTGAGCGAACGCGACGCCGGCGAGGAACGAACCGAGCAGCATCTGCTCCCGGGCGTGCAGGTCGGAGCCGCTGAAAAATGCCTTCGGCAGGTGGGTGCAGATCATCTTGATCGCTTGCAGCGCCAGGGCCTGGCTGACCGGGTTGGCCTGCTTCGACACGTAGGATTCGATGGCGTGGGTCAACGCGTCCATGCCCGTGGCAGCGGTGATCGATGGCGGCAGTTTGAGCGTCAGTTCGGCGTCGAGAATCGCCAGTTTCGGAAACAGCGCCGGGCTGATGATCACGGTCTTGAACAGGGTTTTGGTGTTGGTGAAGACCGTGGAGGCCGTGCATTCGCTACCGGTGCCGGAGGTGGTCGGGATAGCAAAGATCGGCAGAGGCGGGTGCAGCAGCTTGTCGTAGCCCTCGTAGTCGAGGATGTTGCCAGGGTTGGTGGCCATGGCCGCGACACCCTTGGCGGTGTCGATGCTGCTGCCGCCCCCGACGCCGATCACCGAATCGCAGTCGTGGTTTTTCAGGAACGCCACGGCGCGTTCCAGCACGTCGGTGGTGGGGTTGGGTTCTACGCCGGAAAACACTTCGTAGTGAATGTCACTGTCGGCCAACGAGGCGAAAAAGCCTTCCATCACGCCCGACGCCATCAGCCCTTCGTCGGTGACCACCAGCAGTTTTTTTCGAACATGCGGCTTGAGCAGCGCACCGGCCTGACGCACCAGGCCGTTGCCGCTTTTCAAGGTCGTGGGGAAATAAAACTGGAACGGGTTCATGTGTGTCTCCGGTTCTTATTGGTCTGGAGACAGTAATAAGCGTCGGGGACTGCCGATAATGAAAAGGTCTGATCTGGGGATCACTGTTTGTCATCACTTGTCGGAAGGGGTGTGCTGGCTTCAAGATCCAGCCCCTCATCGGAACGCCGCCCGCCCATCCCTCTCCCCACGGGGGAGAGGGGGAAAGGGAGCTGATCTCCATGGCTTTCAAACCTGAGTTCGCCACGGTATTTCAGGTCGCAGCACATCGACTAAACACCTCGGTCAGTTCCCTCTCCCCCCGGGAGAGGGCTAGGGTGAGGGCTGGTTCCGAAGCCTGGTGCAAAATCCAGTAACACCACGACTTCACCCTAAACGCACGCAGTCTTCCTCAACTCACAACCAACAGGAGCACCATCATGGATTTGGCTATTTCGGGCCGCTGGGCCATCGTCTGCGCCGCCAGCAAGGGGCTGGGTCTGGCCTGTGCGCGAGCCTTGGCGAAGGAGGGCGTTAACCTGGTGATCAACGCCCGTGGCAACGAAACCTTGCAGGCCGCCGCCTCTGAGTTGCGCAGCCTGGCGACGAGCATCGAAGTGCGCACGGTGGCCGGGGATATCAGTACGCCGGCAGTGCGCGAGCAGGTGTTGGCGGCGTGTCCGCAGGTGGACATCCTGGTCAATAACGCTGGCGGTCCGCCGCCGGGTGACTTCCGCGACTGGCAGCGTGAAGACTGGCTGAAGGCGCTGGATGCCAACATGCTCACGCCCATCGAGCTGATCAAGGCCTGCGTCGATGGCATGGCCGAGCGCGGTTTCGGGCGCATCGTCAACATCACCTCCGGCGCGGTGAAGGCGCCAATCGATGTGCTCGGCCTGTCCAACGGTGCCCGCAGCGGGCTGACCGGTTTCATCGCCGGGCTCGCGCGCCAGTCTCGGCTGGCCGGGCACAACGTGACGATCAACAATCTGCTGCCAGGCCCATTTGAGACCGAGCGCTTGCACAAAACCCTCAGTGCCGCCGCCGAAGCCAACAGCACCTCGGTCGAGAGCATCAGCGAACAGCGGCGCCAGCACGTGCCGGCCCAGCGTTTCGGCCAGCCCGATGAGTTCGGTGCCTACTGCGCGTTCATCTGTAGCGCCCACGCCGGTTTCCTCACCGGGCAAAACCTGTTGCTGGACGGCGGCAGTTACCCCGGTACGTTCTGATCTTTTGGGGGGATGACGATCGGTGATCCCCCAATCAGATCCCCTCATTATTCAGCTGCCGGGTGCGTGATTAGAGTGGGGCGGCTTGCCTAATACCAGTCAGTCATGACGCAGAACCTGTGGGAGCGAGCCTGCTCGCGAAAGCGGACTGTCAGCCAACATCCCTGTTGAATGATGCACCGCTATCGCGAGCAGGCTCGCTCCCACAGGGATTGCGGTGTTCAGAACCTTGACTGACAGGCATTGGGCCGCTTGCATCCACAACAATAAAGAGCGCCCCTCATGAACAATCCAAGTGCCGAAACCCTGCGGCTGACCGCCGCGTCTGCAACCGAGCGCCCCACCAGCGTGCGCTGGCGGATCTTCCTCATCATGTTGCTGCTGACCGCGATCAACTACATCGACCGCGCCTCGCTGTCGGTGGCCTTGCCGCTGATTTCCAGTGAGTTCCAGATCCCGCCGGCGCTGGAAGGCTTGATGCTCAGCGCGTTTTTCTGGTCCTACGCGTTAATGCAAATTCCCGGCGGCATGCTGCTGGATCGTTTCCAGACCCGCCGTGTGATCGTCATCGCGACCGTCGCCTGGGGCGCCTTTCAGGCCCTGGCCGCCGGCGCGCACAACTGGATCACGCTGCTGATCACACGCATGGGCCTGGGCATTGCCGAGTCACCGATCATGCCCGCCGGGGCCAAGCTCAACGGCGCATGGCTGACCCCTAACGAACGCGGGCGCGGCGCAGTGCTGGTCGATGGTGGTGCACCGCTGGGCAGTGCCTTCGGCGCCATCATCATTGCCGGCCTGATCGGCTGGTTCGACTCCTGGCGTATCGCCTTCGTGATTGCCGGCATCGGCACCATGCTCGCCGGCGTGCTGGCCTGGAAGTACATCCGCAACCATCCCAGCGAACACCCTGGTGTAAATGCTGCGGAACTGGCGCACATCACCGAGGGCAATATCAAAGTCAGCCAACCCGGTGCGGTCACCAGCATTCCTCTCAGGGAGCTGCTCAAGGATCGCTCGGTATTGGCCATGTTCGCCGGTTATTGCTGCATCCTCAGCGTGTTCTACGGTTTGCTGACCTGGATGCCGAGCTACCTGCACCAGACCCACGGCCTGAACATTTCGAGCATGGGCGGGGCGACGTTCCTGATCTTCATGTGCGGTTTTGTCGGCGAGCTGGTCGGTGGCTATCTGGGGGATAAATGGAAATCCAGCGGCGCCTCGCCAAACCTTGTGATGCGTAGCATGTTCAGCGGCTCGGCGCTGGTGGCGGCCCTGTGCATGCTGGCGGTTGCATATGCGAGCGAGGCCAGCAAAGCGATTGGTTTGCTTTGCGTGGCGATGTTTTTCATTCGCTGGTGCGGCATGTACTGGTGCATTCCGTCGATCCTCGGCGGCACTTCGAAAACCGGCGTGCTGGCCGGCACCATGAACTTCTGCGGGAACATGGCCGGGGTGATCGTGCCGATCCTGATCGGGCTGATCGTGCAGTTCACCGGGTCGTATTTCCTGGTGCTGATCTTCTTCGTGGTCATGGCCATGCTGCTGGCGATATTCTCCAGCCTGATCGATTATCGGGAACGAGGGCTGGCGTGAAAGGAGCGCAGGGCAGGTGAGCGTCGATATCGAGTGCGTGGTGGTCGGGGCCGGTGTGGTCGGGCTGGCGGTCGCCAGAGCCCTGGCCCGCAGCGGGCGGGAAGTGATCCTGGTCGAGGCGGGCGAGGGCATTGGCGTGGGCATCAGTTCGCGCAATTCGGAGGTGATCCACGCCGGCATTTACTACCCGAGCGGCAGCCTCAAGGCGCAAGTGTGCGTGGAGGGTAAGCAACGCCTTTACGCCTTTTGCGATGAGCGCGGCGTCGATTACCAGCGCCTGGGCAAGCTGATCGTCGCCACGGATGACGGTCAGTGCGTGGCCTTGCGAAAGTTGCTGGAGCAGGGGCAGTGCAATGGCGTCGATGACCTGCAATGGCTGGACGCCGAACAGTCGCGGGAACTTGAACCGGCAGTGTCCTGCGTCGCTGCGCTTTGGTCGCCGTCCACCGGGATTGTCGATTCCCATGCCCTGATGCTGGCGCTTCAGGCAGATGCCGAGGCCAGCGGCACATCGCTGGTTTTTCATACGCCGCTGGCGTCGGCCCGTTGCACCGAGCAAGGTTTCGATCTGCAGATGGGCGGCGCCCAACCGATGGCCTTGAGTTGCCGCGAGTTGATCAATTGCGCCGGACTGTCCGCGCCTGAGGTGGCGAGCCGGATTGAAGGCTTGCCGTCGCAGCACGTTCCCGAGGCACGATTGTGCAAAGGCAGCTATTTCAGTTTCAGCGGCCGGGCGCCGTTCCGGCATCTGGTGTATCCGGCCCCGGAGAGTGCGGGGCTGGGCGTGCACATGACGCTGGATCTGGGTGGTCAGGCGCGCTTCGGGCCGGACGTCGAATGGGTCGATCAGGTCGACTATCGTGTGGATCCACACCGAGCCGATGGCTTCTACGAGGCGATCCGGCGCTACTGGCCGGCGTTGCCCGATAACAGCCTGCAACCGGCCTACAGCGGTATCCGCCCGAAAATCACGGGCCCGACCGAGCCGGCGGCCGACTTTGTCATCAGTGGTCCGGCCGAGCATGGTGTGCCGGGGCTGGTGAACCTGTTCGGTATTGAATCGCCGGGGCTGACCAGTTGCCTGGCGCTGGCCGATCGGGTGGTGCAGCGGTTGACTCCGCACTCCTTGTAGCAGGTCGCGAAGTGACCGGTAATCAGCGTTTACAATGCCGCTCGCCCTGAGGGCTATGCTTGGCAGTGCGCCCATCACAATGGGAGACCTGCGATGATTAACGTACGCACTGCCCGCATGCTTGCTGATTACAAGCGCTGGGCCAATCAACGCCTCTTTGACAGCCTGGCCGCACTGCCGCCGGGTGAGGTCAATAAAGAACGCGTGTCGGTGTTCAAGAACATGATCGGCACCCTGAACCACATTTACGTGGTGGACTGCATCTGGCAGGCCCACCTCGAAGGCCGAGGGCACGGCTTCAAGACGTCACACGATCTGCTGCATCCCGACCTCGCTGAGCTGCGCATGGCGCAAAAGGACATCGATCACTGGTACTGCAACTGGAGCGAACGGCAGACCGATACCTCGCTGGA
The DNA here is from genome assembly GCF_059695775.1 of Pseudomonas sp. LBUM1666. Classification (NCBI taxonomy): domain Bacteria; kingdom Pseudomonadati; phylum Pseudomonadota; class Gammaproteobacteria; order Pseudomonadales; family Pseudomonadaceae; genus Pseudomonas; species Pseudomonas sp. LBUM1666. The sequence continues at coordinate 2,474,357 of NZ_CP166789.1, forward strand.
TAAACCCGTCGAGTTCAGCTTTGTCTCGGGGGAAAGCGGCATCATGAGCGCCGGCGCGATACTGATGCATGTGGTCAATCACGCCAGTTATCACCGTGGCTGGGTGATCCAGATGTATTTCGAGATTCCGGTCATGCCGCCGGTCACTGACTTGCCGGTGTACCTGCGTGAGACCGACCCTGCTGCTTTCCAATCGCTCAAAGCACCGGCAGCGGCGCCGACATGTGTTGGGCAATTCGCGAGCGCAACCAACGTTCTGCCGGATCGTTATCGTTGACCCCGTTCCAGACCATGGACAGTTCGGACAGCACGATGTCAAACGGCGGGTCGTCGGCCCGCAGCTGGCTGCTGCCTTCGATCAGCGCGCACGCCGCGTAGTCCGGCACCGTGGCGAGCATGTCGGTGCCGGCCAGCAAGGCACGCAGGCCGGCGAACTGCGGCACCGCCAGCACCACCCGGCGTGAGCGGCCGATGCGCGCGAGGTCGTTGTCGATGGCCCCGGTCAAATCCCCGGAAAACGACACCAGCGCGTGCGGACGTTCGCAGTATTCATCCAGGGTCAGGGTGCCGGGACGATTGTCGCCGCGCAGGATCTTGACGCTCAGGTCACGCAACTTCTTGCGCTTGGCGTTGGCCGGCAGTTCCGTGGTGTAGCTGATTCCGACGGAAATCTCCCCGCTGGAGAGCATCGAAGACATCAGCAGGTAATTCACCCGACGCACCACCACCACGACGTTCTGCGCCTCTTCGCGTATTTGCTTGAGCAGCGACGGAAACAGGCCGAACTCGGCGTCGTCGGACAGGCCGATGCGAAATACATCGCGGCTGGTGGACGGGTCGAAATCCTTCGCCCGGCTGACCGCGCCGGATATGGTGTCCATCGCCGGCTGCAATTCCTTGAGGATCGCCAGCGCCCGCTGGGTCGGCTCCAGCACACGACCGTTACGCACCAGCAGCGGGTCGTCGAACAGGTCGCGCAACTTGGCCAATGAGGCACTGACGGCGGGCTGACCGAGAAACAGCTTCTCTCCGGCCCGGGTCAGGTTTTTTTCGAACATCAGGGTTTCGAAAATCACCAGCAGGTTCATATCGACGCGGCGCAGGTCGTTGCGGTTCATGCGGGCTTCTCGCTGGGTTTCGGGATCTTTTCAGTAAAGCACCAAACGTGTGGCGAGGAGGCTTGTCGGAATGCCGCACCGCCCAGCTTGCTCGTTCCCACGCAGAGCGTGGGAACGATCAGGTGGCCGGGCCCGATTCGGTCAGCACCTTCCTGAACGTTTCCACCAGCGGTCGCAAATTGATCCGGTGCCACGCGGCCCACAGCGGCGTGGTGAAGGAAATCCATGGCACTTCCCGCAGCACCACACCGGGTGGCGCGTTGCGGCTCAGGCCTTTCTGAATCATCGCGATGCCCAGCCCCGACGCCACCAGCCCCAACGCGGTGAAGGGTTCAGTGGCTTCCATGCGAATGTCCGGGGTGAAACCGGCGCGGATGCAGGCGCTGACGAAGTCGTCGCGGCTGGCGAGGTCCTGACGGGGTCGCACGCCGATCCATTCCTGATCGGCCAGGTCTGCCGGGGTCAGTGTTGTGTGGTTCGCCAAAGGATGATGTTCGGGCAGAGCCAACAGCATCGGATCGTCCAGCACCTGAAAACCCAGCAGGTCCGGGTCGTCGGCGACGGGCGGTTCGCTGACCAGTGCGATATCCAGACTACGCTGACGCAGGCCTTCGAGTTGTTCGGCGGAATTGAGGTTGTACAGCGCGACGTGCACGTTCGGCCGGTCGACCCGCAGCACCCGCAAGGCATTCGGCAAGACGCCGGCGTGCATGGCGTTTTCGATGTAGCCGATGCACAAGCCGCCTTCTTCGCCACGACCGAGGCGCTTGCCCAGGGATTCCAGGCGATTGGCGTGGGTCAGCAGGGCACGGGTTTCGGCCAGAAAAGTCTGGCCATCGCGGGTCAGGCGAATGCGTTGCTGGCTGCGTTCGAACAGGGTCAGGCCCAGGCGTTCTTCGAGCTGGGCGATCTGCCGGCTCAGCGGCGACTGGGAAATGTGCAGGCGTTCGGCGGCGCGACCGACGTGTTCCTCTTCGGCGACGGCGACGAAGTAGCGCAATTGGCGGATGTCGATCATGTCAGACCTCTAGGGACTCAAGTGCTGCGCATTATGTCTTGGACGGTCCGATCATCGCAATCTAGCATCTGCTCATCGGTCACATCAGCTGACCCCTGACACTCAAGAGGAAAAACCCATGAGCTTGAAAGACAAATTGCCTGGCACCCTCGGTTTCGGCACCGCTCCATTGGGCAACATGTTCCGCGCCATTCCTGAAGACGAGGCGCTGGCCACCGTGCACGCCGCTTGGGATGCCGGTGTGCGTTACTTCGACACCGCGCCGTTTTACGGCTCGGGCCTGTCGGAAATTCGTCTGGGCACCGCGTTGGCCCAGTACAACCGCGACGACTATGTACTCAGCAGCAAAGTCGGCCGAGTGATTCTCGATGAAGTCGAAGACGCCGCGGCCCGTGACTTGGGCGAAAAAAGCGGAGTGTTCGAACACGGTCGCCCGAACAAGATCGTCAACGACTACAGCGCCGACGCCACGATGCGCTCCATCGAAGACAGCCTCAAGCGCCTGCAAACCGATCGTCTGGACATCGTCTGGGTGCATGACATCGCCCAGGACTTCTACGGCGATCAATGGCTGGAATACTTCAATCAGGCCCGCACCGGCGCTTTCAAAGTACTGACCCGTTTGCGCGAAGAAGGCGTGATCAAGGGCTGGGGCCTGGGCGTGAACAAGGTTGAGCCGTGCGAGCTGACCCTGGACCTGACCGAAGCCCAGCCGGACGGTTTTCTGCTGGCGGGTCGCTACACGCTGCTCGACCACGATCGTGCCTTGCAACGCTTGATGGACGCCGCGCTGGCGCAGAACGTCGAGATCGTAGTCGGTGGTCCTTACAGCTCGGGCATTTTGGCTGGAGGTACACACTTCGAGTACCAGAAAGCCAGTCCGGCAATCATCAATAAAGTCGAGCACATCAAGCGAATTGCTGCCGCGCATGGTGTCGACATCAAGGCAGCTGCGTTGCAGTTCTCCCTGGCTAACCCGGCCGTGGCGGCGGTGATTCCAGGTTCCAGCCGTCCGGACCGGATTGCTGAAGACGTTGCGGCGATGTCGGCCGTCATTCCCGCCGCTTTCTGGCAGGCGATGCGCGACGCGAAACTGGTGTCCGAACGTGCGCCATTGCCGATCATTGGAGGTTGAGCATGAAAATCGATCTGACGGGAAAACTCGCCATTGTCAGCGGCAGCACCGCCGGCATTGGCCTGGGCATCAGCAAGGCGCTGGCTGAATCCGGCGCCACGGTGGTGGTGATCGGCCGTGAGACGACCAAAGTCGAACAGGCGCTGGCGAGCATTCGCCAGAGCGTGCCAGACGCGCAGTTGCGTGGCCTGACCGCTGACCTCGGTACGGCCGAAGGCGCCGAGTTGTTGTTCGCCGCCGAACCGCGGGCGGACATCCTGGTGAACAACCTCGGCATCTTCAACGAGGTGGATTTCTTCGACACGCCGGACAGTGAGTGGACGCGCTTCTATGAGGTCAACGTGATCTCGGGTGTGCGCCTGTCACGGCACTACGTGCCGGACATGGTCAAGCAGGGCTGGGGACGGGTGATCTTCCTGTCTTCGGAGTCCGGGATCGCAATCCCGGCCGATATGCTCAACTATGGCGTGACCAAAAGCGCCAACCTCGCGGTGTCCCATGGTTTGGCCAAGCGGCTGGCGGGCACCGGGGTGACGGTCAATTCGATCCTGCCTGGCCCGACGTTGACCGATGGCCTGGAGCTGATGCTCAAAGACGCCACTGCCAAATCGGGGCGCAGCGTTCGGGAAGAAGCCGATGCCTTCGTGCGCAAGGCTCGGCCAACCTCGATCATCCAGCGTGTGGCGGATGTCGAGGAAGTCGCCAACCTGGTGGCCTACATCGCCTCGCCGCTGTCTTCGGCCACTACTGGCGCGGCGTTGCGAGTCGACGGCGGCGTCGTCGACAGCATGGCGATTTGAACCTTATTGATTGAGAGAGAATATTTCATGGCTACAGCATCAGCATTCATCGACATCCCGGCGACCGCCGACCAGGTTTGGCAATTGATTGGCGGCTTTAACTCGCTGCCGGACTGGCTGCCGTTTATTCCCAAAAGCGAGCTGAGTGAAGGCGGCCGGGTGCGTAGCTTGCAAACGGCGGACGGGGCGGTGGTGGTTGAGCGGTTGGAGGCGTTTGATAACGCTGGGAAGACTTACAGTTATTCGATTTTGCAGGCGCCGTTTCCGGCTACTGACTATCTGGCGACTATCAGTGTTGAAGCGCAGGGGCAGGGCGCGCGAGTGACCTGGTCCGGGCGGTTTGCACCTGTCGGTGTGAGCGACGAGGAAGTGGTGGCGCTGTTTACCGGTATCTACCAAGGCGGTCTTGAAGCCCTGCGGGCCAATTACCCAGCCTGACCCTGGACTGATCGTTCCCACGCAGAGTGGGAACGATCATGTTACTGAGCCGGTAATCTAAGCTCCGCGCACAACCCACCCCCTTCACGATTACTCAACGTCAACGATCCCCCGATCGCCAACGCCAATTGCTGTGCAATCGCCAACCCCAACCCGGTCCCGCCGGTACTGCGGTTACGTGAGTTCTCCACGCGATAAAACGGTTCCATTACCTGGGCCAATTCCTCCTCGGCAATCCCTGGCCCGCGGTCCATCACCTTCACCGACAAGCTGCCGTCAGCCTTCGCTTCCACCCACAATTCGGCGGCGCCAGAGAACTTCAACGCATTGTCCGTCAGGTTCACCAGCACTCGCCGCAAGGCGTGCGGCCGGGTGTTGATCACCGCGTCACTTTTACCGCTGAGCTGAACGTCTTTGCCCATGTCCTGATAGTCGAACACCAGGCTGTCGAGGAACGAATCCAGATTGGTGCGACGACTTTCCTCGGTGGCGCCATGAACGCTGCGGGCATAGGCCACGCCTTCGCGCACAAGGTGTTCTATCTCGCCAAGATCATTCCAGAGTTTGTCTTTCTCGGTGGAGTCGTCCATGAATTCGGCGCGCAGTTTCATACGGGTGATCGGGGTTTGCAGGTCGTGGGAAATCGCCGCCAGCAGTTGCATGCGCTCTTTGAGGTAAGCGGCGATGCGCGCCTGCATCGAATTGAAGGCCATGGCGGCATGCGCGACTTCGGTCGGGCCTTTTTCGTCCAGGTGCACCGCGTGGGTGTTGGGGTCCAGGGTTTCTACCGCTTGGGCGAGGCGGGTGAGGGGGCGGATGGCGATTCTCACGGCCAGCCAGGTGCAGATGAGCATCAGTGCCAGTTGCCCCAGCAACACGATGGGTAACCACGGCGACAACGGCACCATCGAGGGTCGCACGTCGATGGTCACCGGGCTGCCGTCCGCCAGTTTCAGGTGGACCTGAAAATGTTTATCCGGCCCGGGGATGTCGGTCACCGTCATCGGGTAATCCTTGCCGATGGCCTCTTTGATCGACGTCATCGCGATTGGCGAATCGCTCATGGGCACGCCCGGCGAGCCTTCGTTCAACAAATAGCGGTAGTTACGTCGATCCAGTTGTTGCAGCCAGCTCATGCGTTCTTCGGCCGGCAAGCGGTCGAGGATGGCGATGGAGGTCGAGACGTCGGTTTCCAGATTGCCCAGCATCGTGTTCTTCGTGCTTTCGTACCGCTCGTAATACTGCGCGCCGAAAGACAGCGCCTGCGCGAGAATCAAGCCGATCAGGAAGATCAGAGACAGTCGCGAGGCGAGGGTGCGGGGCCAGCGCATAGAGAGATTCATGAGGGCGCCCCGAGCACTTCCACCGGCAGCGAAAACACATAGCCTTCGCTGCGCACGGTTTTGATGTAGGCCGGTTCGCGGGCATCGTCCAGCAAGCGCTGGCGCAAGCGGCTGACCAGCAAGTCGATGGAGCGGTCGAACAGGTCGGCATCGCGGCCTTGGGTCAGGTTCAGCAATTGATCGCGATTGAGCACCCGCTGCGGGTGATCGAGGAACACCCGCAGCAACCGATATTCCGCACCACTGAGCGCGACCATCGTGCCGTCCTCATCGAGCAAGTGCCGGGCCGAGGTGTCCAGGCGCCAGCGCCCGAAGGCCAGCAAGCGACCGCTTTCGGTGACCACCAGGTTGGGCGGCAGCATCCGCGTGCGGCGCAGCACGGCGTTGATTCGGGCGAGCAGTTCACGGGCAGCGAACGGCTTGACCAGGTAATCGTCGGCACCCATTTCCAGGCCGATGATGCGGTCGGTTTCATCGTTGCGTGCGGTGAGCATCAGTATCGGCGTGGCCTTGTGTTTACCGGCGCGCAACTCACGGCACAGCATCAGGCCATCGTCGCCCGGCATCATGATATCGAGCACGATCAGGTCCACCGGCGTGGACTCCAGGAACGTGCGCATTTGCCGTCCATCCGCCACGACGGTGGTGCGCAGGCCGTTTTTCTTGAGGTAGTTGCCTACCAGTTCCCGGATCTCGCGGTCATCGTCCACGATGAGAATGTGATCGACGTGTTCCATTTGGCCAGGCCTCTGTAGATGGGGATGTCGCGCAGTCTATCGAGCCTTGGCCCGCTCGCCCGCAGTCCTTTGTATTGCAGTGTATCTGGCATGTCGGCGGATACACGTGGACGCAAAAACACTCATTTTCAAGGCTTTTGTATCGCTGTGTATCCCGGCCCGGTTTTGATACGTACCGATTTACACGCGCCTGTTCCCGACACAGTCGGGATACCTCGCGGGCTTCTAATAGGTTCCATCGAGGCAAGCCAAACCGCCTCGGCCCAATAAACGATTGACCTATTGAAGCCTTGAGGAAACCACCATGAATACCAAAGCCGTCTACGCCGCTTGCCTGTTTGCCGCCCTGAACATCTGCACCTTGTCGGCCCGCGCCGAAGCCGATGTCTCCGCTAAAACCTACACCTACGGCACGCACCTGGACATCAAGAAAGTGGTGTCGTTGAAACAGGACGCCTCGCCTTTCTGTGGGGTTGTGGATGCCCAGCTGACCTACCTGGATTCCCATAACAAAACCCAGGTCCTGGACTATCGCAAATTTGCTGATGGCTGCAACTCAGACAACTGAGTCCTGCGCTGACCCATTGCCCATCCCAATTGAAACAGGAAGCACATCATGAACAACGTCACCCGCTTTTTGACTGCCATTGCCTTCTCCGCGGCTGGCGCCGCTGCCCATGCCAACGCTGCTGTTGAACAGAAAAGCTGTGGCAGCGCGACTTGCTTCCAGCTGACGCCGGTGGGGGAGAAGGGTGGGAATGCTTTTCTGGTAGAGAACGGTGGTAGCCGGACTCCGCAGGGGCAGTTGTTGGGTAACCAGACTGCTTGAGGGTGTCCGTGAGAGCCACCCCTCACCCCAGCCCTCTCCCCATGGGGGAGAGGGGGAAAGGGGGCAGATCTCCATGCTTTTCAAATCTTGAGTTCGGCTCGGTATTTCACGTCGCAGCAGCTCGGACAAACCACTCGGTCAGTCCCCTCGCCCCTCTGGGGAGAGGGTTAGGGGTGGATTTCGAATCCTAACCACCATTTTCAAGGTGACAACCATGTTTCTCATCGCTTTCCTGGGCGGCATATTGACCGTCCTCAGCCCTTGCATCCTCCCGGTCGTGCCGTTCCTGTTCGCCGGTGTTAAACGTACGCGTTCCTCGATCCTGCTCACCCTCGGCGGCATGGTCATGACCTTCGCCCTGATCTCCAGCCTGGCCGTGGTCAGCAGCGAGTGGGTGATACACGCCAACAACACCGGCCGACATGTGGCTCTCATCGTGATGGCGTTGTTCGCCCTGTCGCTGATTTCCGCCCGTGTCGGTGACTGGCTGGCCCGTCCTTTCGTGGCACTGGGCAACCGCCTCGATCCGGACACCCGAAAAATGTCCGGTCCGCTGGGTTCGGTCATGATCGGCGTCGCCACCGGTCTGCTCTGGGCACCGTGTGCCGGACCGATCCTCGGGGTTATCCTCACGGGTGCCATGCTGCAAGGCGCAAACGCTCAAACCAGCCTGTTGCTGGTGGCGTACGGCCTGGGCAGCGCATTGTCCCTGGGCACCTTGATTTTCGCCGGTCGCGGCCTGGTCAATCGCTTGAAATCGTCGATCCCGGTCACCGGTTGGCTGCGTCGTGGTACGGGGGTTGCGGTGCTGGCGGCTGCGGCGGTGATTTCCACCGGTGCCGATAAAACACTGCTGGCCGGCACTTCGTCCGAAGGCGTCAGCAGCATCGAGAAAGGTGTGTTGGAAACCGTACCGAAAGTCGTCGATTACTTCGTCAGCAAGGTCAGCGCAGACTCGTCCATGGACAACGCCAAAGGCGCCATGCCGTCCATTGCCGGCGCAGTGCAATGGCTTAACTCGCCAGCCCTGACCAACGAGTCCCTGAAAGGCAAAGTGGTGTTGGTGGACTTCTGGACCTACGACTGCATCAACTGCCAGCACACCTTGCCCTACGTGAAGGACTGGGCGAAGAAATACGAGAAGGATGGCCTGGTGGTGATCGGCGTCCACACCCCTGAATACGGTTTCGAGCGCATCATCGACAACGTCAAGGATCAGGTGAAAAAGCTCGGCATCACCTACCCGGTGGCCATCGACAACAACTACGCGATCTGGCGTAACTTCGACAACCAGTACTGGCCGGCTCACTACCTGATCGACGCCAAGGGCCAGGTGCGTTACACCCACTTTGGTGAAGGCAGTTACGAGACTCAGGAGAAAGTGATTCAGCAGTTGCTGGAAGAGGCTAAAGCACCCGCTGCGTAAGGCTTCAAATCAATGGCTCACAGGCTGCACGCTGTGGGCCATTGGTTTTTTCTCCTGACTGCGCCGCCACGCCGCCGGTGGCGCTCCATACTCTCGACGAAACGCCCGACTGAACGCCGTGTCGGTCTGGTAGCCCACCTCTTCGGCAATCCGCATCAACGAGCTGTTACTGCTGCGTAACAGGTTAGCCGCCAGCAACATGCCGGCCAGACGGGTATCGCACGCCAGATAGCCGCACACCAACCGTGTTACCGCGCCACCACCGCCATAGCTCAATTGCCGTGGACGGCGCGCCAGCACCACGTCCAGCCGTGCACCGGTGGCGGGCGCGAGCCCCGGTTGAGAGCTCATCCGATGGGCGTCTCCCTGAGGGAAAACCACCACATCGCCGGCCGTCAGCAGGAGCGGGGGATCATCACCCAGTTCGACATAACACTCGCCTTCGGTGATCAAGTGGAAGATCACCACGCGTTCGGCGCCGGGCTCCAGAAACGGCGCCGCCGTGTCGGCGCTCGGCGACTGGTAGCACCAAGGCGCGGTGAATCGGGCATTGATGAAAATCGCGCCGACCAGGCGGACGACGCGCAGGGTCTGGGACAGGGCGTCCATGGTGGTTTTCCCGTGTTGGCGGGCAGCTTTTGGTGGTGAGCTTGATTGTGAGCCTGTCGCGCCAGAGCGTGAAATCTCCGGACGATCGGGCAGGGTTGGCCGACGATCGGGCAGGACGCCAGCGTTGCCCGGCGCGATAGTTGACCTACAGGGTTCGCCGACCCTGTCATCAATAACAAGAATGAGAGGTTGCCATGCCAAAGTTCGTCATAGAACGCGAGATTCCGGGCGCTGGAACACTGTCAGAAAGGGATTTGAAAGCCATCTCGCAAAAGTCCTGCCGGGTGTTGCGCGATCTGCCAGAGGTGCAGTGGCTGCAGAGTTACGTCACCGGTGACAAGCTCTACTGCGTGTACATCGCGCCGGACGCAGAGCTCATCCGGGAACACGCCAGGCTGGGCGGTTTCCCTGCCAACAGCGTTTCCCAGGTCATGAACATCATCGATCCCACGACGGCGGAGTAATCGTCCGCCAGATCCTGGTCTGTGTTCCAACCCGCGAGGGAGCCAGTCTCCATGAGTACACCCATTGATCTTACTGCTTTGAAAAACCGTCAGATGGCCGCTTGGGCCAGCGGTGACTATGCCGTGATCGGCACCAAGTTGCAGATCGTCGGCGAAGAGCTCGCCGAAGCCTGCGACCTGCTCTGCGATGAACGCGTGCTCGACGTGGCCGCCGGCAACGGTAACGCGACGCTCGCTGCTGCGCGCCGTGGATGCCACGTCACCTCCACCGACTATGTGGCTGCGCTGCTGGAGCGCGGCGAGGACCGGGCCAGGGCAGAACATCTGGAAGTCACCTTCCAGGTAGCCGACGCCGAGGCGCTGCCCTTTGAGGATGCCAGCTTCGATGCCGTGCTTTCGACCTTCGGGGTGATGTTTACGCCGGACCAACCCAAGGCCGCCACGGAACTGGCGCGGGTCTGTCGCCCCGGAGGAAGGATCGGCCTGGCCAACTGGACGCCCGAAGGTTTTGTCGGCCAGATGTTCAAGACCCTCGGCCGCCACCTGCCGCCACCGCCGGGCGCTCAACCGCCTTCGCAGTGGGGCACCGAAGCCTGGCTGCACACGCAGTTCGACGAGCGCAACTTCCTGGTCCAGGTCACTCGCAAGCACTTCAACTTCCGCTACCGCTCGGCCGCGCATTTCATCGATACGTTCCGCACCTGGTACGGCCCGGTCCACAAGGCGTTCCTGGCGCTGCCTCCCGAGGGTGCCGAGGCCCTGGAAAAGGACCTGACCGAACTGTTGAACCGCTTGAACCGGGCGGGAGACAAGTCGCTGGTGGTGCCGAGTGAATACCTTGAGGTGGTGATCACCCGGCGTTGACCTGAACGAGCTTAATGACAATGCAAAACCCCTGTGGGAGCAAGCTCGCTCCCACAGGGGGATGGTGTTTTGTCGGGGGGCAATCACTCATCCAGCCGCTCGGTGTACACCACCCAAACGCTGCACGGCATTTTGTACAGCAGATGCTCCACCGTACTGCCGATCAGCCGGCCCAGGCCGCGATGGCCGATCCGGCCCATGACAATCACGTCAACGTCATAGGCATCGGCAAAGCGGGTGAGAACCTTGGCCGGGTTACCCATGATCATGTGCCGCTGCTCCGGCGCGATGCCGTTGCGCTCGGCCAAGTCGTTGAAGGCATCCTCCTGGTAATCGAATACGGTCTTGGCCTTGCCCGATGAGAAGAACGCCGAACCGTTGTCGAAGCCGAATTCGTCGGCGCTGATGGAAGAAAGGTCATAGGCGTAGACCACATCGAGCTCGGCATTACAGGCGCTCGCCAGTTTCGCCGCTTCGTGAAGGATTCGGTCGTTGAAGGTTTTGTAATGGTCATCGCGATGAAAGGGGTCGACCGCCGCGACGATCTTGCGCGGTAAGGCGTGCACGGCATGGCTGACGAAATGCAGCGGCACCGGGCATTCGCGTAGCAAATGCACATCGAGCGGGGTAAACATCAGCCGCGACAGCAGCGATTCGTGCTCCAGCGCCTTGATCAGCACGTCCATCGGCTGCTCTTTGAGGTGAATCAGGATTTCCTCCAATGGGCGTTCGACCCAGGCCACTTCGGTGGTGACGTGCACACCGATTTTGCGCAAGGGACGGGCCTGTTCCTCAAGCCATTGGCGGTGGCGTTCGACGTAGCCCACGCGCATCTGTTCCAGGGCCTTTTCGTTAACCAGACTGGCGGTCGCCAGGCCTTCAAGGTAGTCGAAGGCGACGATGTGAAGCGCTGCGTCTTCGGCCTTGGCCAGCGCAGCGGCCCTGTCGAAAGCAGGGCTGTGTTCCATCAGCGGTGATGCAACCAGCATGAAGCGGGATTGACCAGACATGACGAACCTCCCGTGGATTAGCCGGCCGACGTGCGGCTCGTGCGACGTACAGCCAGTCTCTAAGTATTGACCATGATCAACCTCCCGTCCGTAAACCGGTTGCAGGCTGAGGTTCGTGCGGTGCCGGATGCGTTGGCACAACCTGTCCCCGATCCCCGATGGACTCAGCGACAAACAGGTGCTGATGTGCCCCGAACATCATGTGCGCCGGGTTTTCCCGGGGGGGAACGCGGGGAGGTAAAGATTGGCGATATTGCCGAGTTGGCCGGGCGCGAGGATATCCAGAACTATTACTTGGGGGCCGTGGGGTAGGGCACTGTTGAACACTAACTGCACATGACGCTAACGGCCTTCGCGGCGCGTTGCAGTTCTTGTTTAACATCGACCGGTATCCGCTGTTTCACGAGTCGTTGCTCGAGGAATGTCTGATCGCCTCGGGTATCAACCTGAGCGTCAATAGCCGCATCCTCTGCTTCTATGGTGGCAGCGTGAGCCTCTATGACCGAGTCGACCTCAGCGTCGCTCTTGGCGGCGTCGAGCGCACCAATGAGTATCGCCACTTCGTCTTCTTCAGCCTTGCCATAGGCTTCTACGGACAGTCCGGCAGCGAACGCCCGCGCCCGGATTTCCACGCCTTTCAGCGTCTGCTTGGCCTGTCCGCACAGCATGTCGTGTTTTTGGCTTTCGACGATTTTCCATTGGAAAAATCCATACGTCATCGTGCCGATAATCGCTACGGTGATACCACCGATCAGGATCCGTTTCATGGCTACAGTCGTGAAAGTCTGGGGATTGAGGGTTCGGTGGACATCGCTTCGTTCTCTATTCGAGGAAATGAAAGCGTAGCACCGGAACCCGGTCCAGCCCCGTCCAATGTCAATGCAAATTGCAGTAGTGAAGGAGCGGCGTGTCTTCAAGATTATGGCGCATTAAGTAACCCGTTCACATCGGCCAACGTCGGAGCATGGGCCCCGGCATGGCGGCAGGACAGGGATGCGCAAGCTGATGAAAATCGCAAGCGATCCGCCAAGTCGGTTATTCCGAGCAAGTCCGATGCCAACCAACCGGCCATGCAAGCGTCACCTGCACCTACCGTATCGGCCAAGTCTACGGCGATAGCCGGCTGCTCGTACCGCCTGTCGGGGGTGTAGAGAACCATGCCGTGTTCACCTCGGGTAAACAGGATTTCAGCCACTGGGTTCAGTGCGCGAAGCTCGTCCAATGCCTGGTGTTCGGTCAGCCCTGGATAAAGGTGCCGAAGGTCTTCGTCGGAAAGTTTAATCATGTCGGCCAGGGCGGTCATCGTCGGGAACGTCTGCTGCCGATAACGGCTGTCCATCAAATTACGCCAGTTCGGATCGTAGCTAATCCGTTTGCCCACTCCTTTGGCCAGCTGAGCGATTTTTACCAATCGGTCTCCAATCGGCTGACGTGCCAGGCTGATACAGCTGAAATGGCACACCTGGGCATGGTCAATCCATCCTTCCGGCATCAGGTCAGGATCGAAAAAATGATCGGCGTCACCCGCAAAAAAGTATCGTGGAGGGCGGCTCGATGGAACGATGGCCACCAAGGGGTCTCGGTCTACTCGTTGGATAAATCGCCCGTCCAGACCTGCCGCCTCTGACTGCCTGGCGATCTCATCGCCCAGGGAGTCCGTGCTGATAGAGCCTGCGAAAGCGCTGCTGACGCCCAAGCGACTTAGCGCTCGTGCAACGTTCCAGGGCGCGCCGCCTGGATAGCCTTTCCATTGTCCGGGGATGCCTTGGACAAGGTCGGTCAGGGCTTCGCCAAATATAACTGCGCGAGGCAATACCATGGTCATTTCCTCAATGTTTTCTCGGAGAGGTTGCTGCTGGTTGATCAACATCGACCACCGGGCCTCGTTCACTCAATGGGCTTCGCCGAACGGCAGGGATGGGTGAGCACCGTTGCGATGGAACATCGCCATTGTCGCTGCGCGCCGATACTCGCTCGGTGTCTGTTCCATTTCGATGCGAAAGTGCCTGTTGAAGTTAGAAAGGTTTTCATAGCCAACCTCAAAGCAGATGTCCGCCACTGACCTCTCTGTTTGCAATAACAGCCTGCAGGCGCGCTGAACCCTGAGCTTGCGCATGAGATCAATGAAGCCGTGGCCGGTAATCCTTTTGAAGAAACGCGAAAAACCGGGCTCGCTCATCTCCAGGCGCTGAGCGATAACCGACAGGCGTATGTCGCCTGTGAGCTCAGTCAGTAGATAGTCAAAGGCCTTGTTGATGCGCTCGGAACTACGGGCATCCAGGGTGGGCGCGTAGCAAGCGCTGGCGAGCAAGTGAACGTCAGGCGAGGGCGCTTTCATCAGCGCGTTGATCAATTGCAGGAACAGAATCAAACGCTCGAGCCCTTGCGCCGGTCCTATGTCCTCCAGCAGTCGCGCTGCCTGTGCAGCCGTTGCCCCGGTGAATTCCAGACCGCGACGTGCTTGTTCGAAAAGGTGTTGAAGCTCGCCCAGCTCAGGCATCGTTGCGCGTAAGGCCAAAATGGCTGCGCCATCAAACTGCAGCACCACATCGCGCCCCGCCAGGTATTCACCTGGCGCGAGATCCCCTATCCAGTCATGGGGAAGGTCGGGGCCGATGAGCGCCACGTGACCTGCACCGAACGCACCGATGTAATCGCCCGCGACGAGCTTGCCGCTGCCTTGGCGGATCAGATGGATTTCGAATTCAGGGTGATGGTTCCAGCGAGCCAGAGAGTAGGGGTAGTCGTGTTCGTACCAGCGAAAGCAATGATCGGGCTCTGGAAGAATGACCTCCAGCTCGGCGGGTCGCTGCTCAAACAGGGCTGCTCGGGAATCAGGCATCTCATGCCCCTTTTTTGTTCTTCGAATGCGACCAACATACGCCTTCTCCGCTGGCACCTGCTAGCTCACGTATTGCCTGCAACTGATACTTTTTTGATCTCGGGCCGCTATGCCACGCTCGGTTAAAAAAGTATCAGATGAGCATCCGCTACGCGTTTGTCCGGGTCTTTTTAAGCTGCTGTAATCGAGTCGTCCACCATTGCGGCTCAGACGTATTTGATCAGCGGTGGTTAACAAACAAAAATAATAGCTCCCGTCGTTCAAGGCGCGGAGCGGAGAGCACTACGATGAACATCCCGAAAGCGCTTTTCCTTTCCGCTGGCCTATCCTTTGCCCTTGTCAGTCAAGCCGCTGAAACAGTGACCATTGCCACCGTCAACAATGGCGACATGATCCGGATGCAGCGGCTCTCCAAAGTGTTTGAACAGCAGCATCCTGATGTGAAGCTCAATTGGGTGGTGCTGGAAGAAAACGTCCTGCGTCAGCGCCTGACCACTGACATCGCCACTCAGGGCGACCAATTCGATGTGCTGACGATTGGTACCTATGAAGCGCCGCTTTGGGGGGCCAAGAGTTGGCTCGAGCCCATCACGGGGCTGCCACCCGAGTACGACCTGGAAGACATCTTCCCTTCGGTACGCCAAGGCTTGTCGGTCAACAACACGCTCTACGCGTTGCCTTTCTATGGCGAAAGCACGATCACCTATTACCGCACCGATCTGTTCAAGCAAGCAGGCCTGAGCATGCCGGAGCACCCGACCTGGACGCAGCTCGGCGAATTTGCCTCCAGGCTCCACCAGCCTGACAAAGGGCAGTACGGCATGTGCCTGCGCGGTAAGGCCGGTTGGGGTGAGAACATCGCGCTGATGAGCACCATGGCCAACGCCTTTGGTGCCCGTTGGTTCGATGAAAAGTGGCAGCCGGAACTGTCCAGCCCAGAGTGGACAGCAGCGGCGCACTTCTACGTTGATACGCTCAAGAAGTTCGGGCCGCCAGGCGTGTCGAGCAATGGTTTCAACGAAACCCTCGCGCTGTTCAACAGCGGTAAATGCGCAATCTGGGTGGATGCCAGCGTCGCAGGCTCGTTCACCACCGATAAAGAGCAGAGCAAGGTCGTCGACAGCGTGGGCTTTGCGCCTGCACCGACTGAGGTCACCGACAAAGGCTCGTCATGGCTGTATGCGTGGTCGCTGGCGATACCGGCAACCTCCAAGCACAAAGACACCGCCAAGGCCTTTATCACGTGGGCAACGTCGAAAGAATACATTCAACTTGTCGCCAAAACAGACGGCATCACCAATGTGCCGCCAGGCACTCGGCAGTCCACCTACAACGAGGCTTATTTGAAGGCTGCACCTTTCGCGCAAGTGACCTTGCAGATGATGCAGCACGCAGATCCTGCGCACCCATCGATCAAGGCTGTTCCTTACGTTGGCATCCAGTACGTCACCATTCCCGAATTCCAGGCGATCGGCACGTCTGTAGGGAAACTGTTTTCGGCGGCGCTCACCGGGCAGATGTCGGTTGATCAAGCCCTCGCCGCCGCACAGACCTCCACCGAACGTGAAATGAAGCGCGCCGGTTACCCCAAGTAATCCCACAACCTGCTCCCGCCTTCTGTGGGAGCGAGCTTGCTCGCGATGACGGCCTCCCATTCAACATTGTGGGTGACTGATCCACCGCCATCGCGAGCAGGCTCGCTCCCACAGTTGATCTTCATAGGTCTGCATGAATCGGTTCTATCGCCATGAATATTTCAACTGCCAAAGCTCACATGGACATCCCGCAACCGGTGCGTAAAAGCCGGTTGGCCAACCCCAGCTGGTTTCTGGTCAGCCCCTCGGTGGCGTTGTTGCTGCTGTGGATGATCGTGCCGCTGGGCATGACCGTTTACTTCTCGCTGATCCGCTACAACCTGCTCTATCCCGGTGAAAACCAGTTCGTCGGGCTGGAGAACTTCAGCTACTTCCTCAGTGACTCGGGTTTCCTGCCCGGCGCCACCAACACCTTGTTGCTGGTCGGCAGCGTGCTGCTGATCAGCGTGGTGTTCGGCGTGTTGATCAGTGCGCTGCTGGAGGCCAGTGAGTTTCTCGGTCGCGGCATCGTGCGGGTGATGCTGATCTCGCCCTTTTTCATCATGCCCACCGTCGGTGCGCTGATCTGGAAAAACCTGATTTTCCATCCGGTGTCGGGGATTCTCGCCTACGTCTGGAAGCTGTTCGGCGCGCAGCCGGTGGACTGGCTGGCGCACTACCCGCTGCTGTCGATCATCATCATTGTGTCCTGGCAATGGCTGCCGTTCGCCATCCTGATCCTGATGACCGCCATGCAGTCCCTCGACCAGGAGCAGAAGGAAGCCGCGCGCCTCGACGGTGCCGGGCCGATCGCGATCTTCTGGCACCTGACCCTGCCGCACCTGGCACGGCCGATTGCGGTGGTGGTGATGATCGAAACCATCTTCCTGCTCTCGGTATTCGCCGAAATCTTCACCACCACCAACGGCGGCCCCGGCTACGCCTCGACCAACCTCGCCTACCTGATCTACAACCAGGCACTGGTGCAGTTCGACGTCGGCATGGCGTCCGCCGGTGGCTTGATCGCGGTGGTGATCGCCAACATCGCGGCCATCGTGCTGGTGCGGATGATCGGCAAAAACCTGACAGACAAAGCCTGAGGCCTGCGCCATGACCCTTCAACAATCCCGCCGTCTGCAAAGCCTGCTGCTCGGCACCCTGGCCTGGGCCATCGCGATCCTGATCTTCTTTCCGATCTTCTGGATGGTGATGACCAGTTTCAAAACCGAAATCGATGCGTTCGCCACGCCGCCGCAGTTCATCTTCACGCCCACGCTGGAGAACTACCTGCACATCAACGAGCGCAGCGACTACTTCAGCTTCGCCTGGAACTCGGTGGTGATTTCCTTCAGCGCTACCGCTCTGAGCCTACTGATCGCGGTGCCGGCGGCGTACTCGATGGCGTTCTACGAAACCCAACGCACCAAAGGCACGCTGCTGTGGATGCTCTCCACCAAGATGCTGCCACCGGTGGGCGTGCTGATGCCGATCTACCTGCTGGCCAAGAGCTTCGGCCTGCTCGATACACGGATCGCGCTGATCGTGATCTACACGCTGATCAACCTGCCGATCGTGGTCTGGATGATTTACACCTACTTCAAAGACATCCCCAAAGACATCCTCGAAGCCGCGCGCCTCGACGGTGCCACGCTGTGGCAGGAAATGGTCCGGGTGCTGCTGCCGATCGCCAAGGGCGGCCTGGCGTCCACGGTGCTGCTGTCGCTGATCCTGTGCTGGAACGAGGCGTTCTGGTCACTGAACCTGACCTCGTCGAAAGCTGCGCCGTTGACCGCGTTGATCGCCTCCTACTCAAGTCCCGAAGGTCTGTTCTGGGCCAAGTTGTCGGCGGTGTCGACCCTGGCCTGCGCACCGATCCTGATCTTCGGCTGGATCAGCCAGAAACAATTGGTCCGCGGCCTGTCGTTCGGCGCGGTGAAATAGCCCTCAAAGAATAAGCACAAAGGAGCGCCACCATGGCCAACCTGAAAATCAAGAATCTGCAAAAAGGCTTCGAAGGTCTGTCCATCATCAAGGGCATTGATCTCGAAGTCCGTGATAAAGAATTCGTGGTATTCGTCGGCCCGTCGGGCTGCGGAAAATCCACCTTGCTGCGGCTGATTGCCGGCCTGGAGGAGGTCACCAGCGGCACCATCGAACTGGATGGCCGCGACATCACCGAAGTCAGCCCGGCCAAGCGCGACCTGGCGATGGTGTTTCAAACCTACGCCCTCTACCCGCACATGACGGTGCGCAAGAACATGTCCTTCGCGCTGGATCTGGCGGGTGATAACAAGCAGGACGTCGAGCGCAAGGTGACTGAGGCCGCACAAATCCTGGAGCTGGAACGCCTGTTGGAACGCAAACCGAAGCAACTGTCCGGCGGCCAGCGTCAACGAGTCGCTATCGGGCGCGCCATCGTGCGTAACCCCAAGATCTTTTTGTTCGACGAGCCACTGTCCAACCTCGACGCCGCTCTACGGGTGCAGATGCGTCTGGAACTATCCCGGCTGCACAAAGAACTGCAGGCCACGATGATCTACGTGACTCATGATCAGGTCGAAGCCATGACGCTCGCCACCAAGGTGGTGGTGCTCAATGGCGGTCGTATCGAGCAGATTGGCTCGCCGCTCGAGCTTTATCACCAACCGGCCAATCTGTTCGTAGCAGGTTTTTTGGGCACCCCGAAAATGGGCTTTCTCAAGGCCACTGTGGTTGCCAACAGTCATCAGGGCGTAGAGGTCGAACTGGCCTCCGGTCGCCATCTGCTGATCCCTCGTGATGGAAGCACGTTGGGCAAGGGCAACGAGGTCACCGTGGGAATACGCCCCGAACACCTAAGCCTGGATGATCAAGGGCAACTGCCCATCACCACGGACGTCACCGAACGCCTGGGCAGTGACACCTTCTGCCACGTCGTCGCCAAGTCCGGTGAAGCACTCACCGTGCGAGTCAATGGCGACTGCGACGTCGCTTATGGAGAGCAGCGGTGGGTCGCGCTGGACGTTGCGCATTGCCATTTGTTCGACGAACACGGCAAGGCTGTCGCCCCGTTGGTGCGTCGCGCCGCCTGATCTTAATCCTCTTCAATGCCCTCGGTTGGGCGTACCCGACATTCAAGAAAACGGATGAACACTCAATGAAACGACTAGAAGGTAAAAGCGCGCTTGTCACTGGATCCGCCCGAGGCATCGGCCGTTCTTTTGCTCAGGCCTATGTTAATGAAGGGGCAACGGTAGCCATCGCTGACATCAACCTTGAGCGCGCCCGGGCCACGGCTGCCGAACTCGGACCAAACGCTTACGCTGTCGAGATGGACGTGACCAACCAAGCGTCTATCGATGATGCGATTGCAGCTGTGATTACGCACACAGGCAAGTTGGATATCCTGATCAACAACGCCGCATTATTCGATCTAGCGCCCATAGTCGACATCACCCGCGACAGCTTCGAGCGCTTGTTTTCGATTAATGTCGCAGGAACACTGTTCACCCTTCAGGCGGCTGCTCGTCAGATGATCAGGCAGGGGCATGGCGGAAAAATCATCAATATGGCCAGCCAGGCAGGTCGCAGAGGGGAGGCACTGGTGGGTGTGTATTGCGCGACGAAAGCGGCAGTGATCAGCCTTACACAATCAGCAGGTCTGGATTTGATCAAGCATGGGATCAATGTGAATGCCATCGCGCCAGGCGTGGTAGACGGCGAGCATTGGGATGGCGTCGATGCGATGTTCGCTCAATACGAGAATCGGCCATTGGGCGAAAAGAAAAGGCTCGTGGGTCAAGAGGTGCCTTTTGGACGGATGGGGACTGCTGATGACCTGACGGGAATGGCCATATTCCTCGCGTCGTCCGAAAGTGAATACGTGGTGGCTCAGACCTACAACGTCGACGGTGGAAACTGGATGAGTTGACGTCAAAGCATCACAGGCACTTGCTACGGTTACGCGCCCCAACAAGGTTAAAAAGCGGCCAACTCGACCCACGTCGATGGCCGCTTTTGACGCCAGCCAGCGTCAAGCATCCGGCTAGTTACCGTCCGCCACTTTCCGTTCTATCTCAGCTATTTTCCGACTGAGCTCCTCAGCTTCCTGCTCCTTGGTTCGAGTTGACGAGGGCGTAACGGCTTCATCCACACCTTTGGCGTCCGCGTCCCTGTCCTCAAGATCTCTTTCGGCGTTTGACGTTGCATTTGATTTGACGTCGTTAACACTGTTATCACTGTTCATATCACTGATCTCCATTGACCTGAACATTGGATTCAATGCCATGGCTTGAGTTCGAGATTTTTTGTCGGCGTCGATCAGCTTGGGCAACGACACGTACCGGCGGTCAGACTGCCCGAATTTTTCCCTGATGACGGTACTCCACCGTCCGAGGAGCAGCCGCTCCTTATTAGCGGTGTAATCCGCCGGGGGAACACGTAATGCCATCGGTCGAAGATTTCAGAATCCAGTCTCACGCTTTCCTGATCGAACTGGACGCCGCAACGATGGGCATGATGACGCTGGTCTCTTCCAAATGTGTTTCAGGACCGGAATGGGAAGAGGCGACCAAACGGCATCACGATGCTTACGAGATATGGAATGACTTTCTTAATGTCTCTCCTTCAAGCACTGACGTAGTCACTCCGTTAAATACTTCGGGCGCTGACTAAGGACGATTTTGGCAGTCCATGGCTGGACGAAAACACGACAACTCCATACTGACGGCGCTTCTACTGGGTCTGGAAGAAAAATTGGCGTCATGAAATAGACGGCTGGCGCCACCCCATGTCGCTTGCAAAGTCCCTACCTTGATCTTTACTAGTCACTGAACGTGAGAGCGTTCCTCATCAAATATGTCTTTTATATCAAGGTTTAAGCACGCCTCTTGAAGTTCCGCCTTGATCTTTTTCTTATCTGCCCAAAAGAAAGCTCAAAGGATGACGAAGAAATGAAAGAGAACTTGGCGGCAGTTATCCGCAAACTCATATCTCCTTCAATGCGGTATGAGATAAGAAACGCTTCAAACTGGTTGCGAGACATTCTTGGACGTGCGTGTTTCTGGCGCTGGGAGATTGCCAGGTTCAGAGTGCAGAACGAAAGTCCTTACGAAATCCTCTATATCGGACGGAAAAAGAAGCGGGAGATGGCCAAGCTTCTCATAAGGGGAAAGTCCCAAGGTGATTCCCCTATGGTCGACGTCGAACCGGAACCTGGCGCGTCGAGTCATGTGGTAGTGGTCAGTGAAATGCCGACCTCAGGGGCCTTGTCTGTACCCCTGTATCTGAGTGCCGTCGTACCGCTGGGGCGATCCATCGAGGAGATCACCACAAAATACGATAGCGAATTGCGTCGAAATATACGCAAGAACCGACCGCGCTACCGAATGGTCCAGACGCTGTTGGATGAAGACATTGAAAAGGCAGACAGGGAAATGCTTCGACCTTATGCCACGGCACGGCAAGGCATCCACGCTGCGCAATTTGCCACGCAGGAGGTTTTCAGGATCGCCAAGACTGTCGGCCGGCTCGACCTGATCATGCTGGAGGACGAGGTTGTTGCATGTCACCTTGGCTGCGTAATAACCCGGGGCGGAAAGCGCTACTGGAGCACGCTACGTTTCGGATATACCGAGGCGATTTTTTCAGATGCCAAAAGACTGCGTGAAGTGAACTCGATTACCACCTTCATGGCACTTGAGTGGGCGATAGACAATGGCTTCGATTATTACGACATCGGTCTGTGCCTGGCACGGCCAGATGACGGACTTCTGAAATGGAAAAGAAGGCGCGGCGGTGATATTGATTCCCTGGGAAACCACGCTTATATGTTTGTCCGGCTGCCCAAGACAGGTACAGCCAAATTCCTCTGGGACACGCCGCTATTCGCTGTCGAAGGAAAGGAATTGACCCTTCACCTTGGCTTGCCGGACGGACCAAGCGATGAGGAGGTCGCCAGCCGCTATCATGAAATGGTATTTGGCGGGCTGCACAAAATTTATCTTTATTGCGCCAAGAGCTCGGGTGAACAGTTTCTCGAAACTTTGCGTAGTCGCTACGCCAATTTGCAGACCCCACCCATTATGGAAAGGATTGCATCCAGCTGAACAATTTCCACGACTGAAATAAATAGAGCGCTTCGCGTCTGACTATTGACCCTGTGCCGCAGGGAGGACTCTTCATGGAAAGCGATGTCTCGCAAATAAGCACTTCGACCACTGGCAATCGGAAAAAATGGACCCTTGCCGCCTACAGGTATATGGCAAGAAAAAGACTCGCACGAAAGGCGGATATCAACTTAAAAAGCTTGGCGGCGAAAACCTGGGATATTGCTCCGGGTGGGACATCCTATTCTCCGCCTGCATTCTTCCTGCCCAATCAAATGGACCGCGTCACAGGGTGGGAGGCGAAGCGCTTTTATCCTTTCGAGCATCCTGCTCGCACAATGGAAGGGCTGGGCAACGTAGTACAAGGCCCGACACGTGGCTACCTGATCAAGGATGTCTGGCTGATCGATGGCGCGCTCTACAAGAACAATGCAAGTCACTGGTTGTCTCTCAAGCCCGGTTTGTTCCCGCGAATTCTCGTGGAAAACGAGATCGAGCGCGGTGCCGCCTACTGCACGCAAAATGGAAATACATGGTTTGGTACATGGTTGATGGAAAACTGCCCGACCTATTCATTGGCATGCGATGAAGGCGTCCCGATAACCACCGCGCCATCCGCCAGGTTTCCTCTATTTACCCAGGCCCCCGCCTATGAGGACTGGTTTGATATGAAGCCGCTTCGCTTGCACAGTGCGTTTTTTCGTGAACTCGTGCTGTTCGACGATGTGAGCAACAATCAAAGCAGGCATTTACGTTTCCGTGCCATGGGTGAAAAGCTACTGTCGCACGTGAGCTATGAGACTCACCCTGGCGTGTTCATTCTCCGGGGTGGGGACGGTGACTTGCGCTTTTTGCGCAATGAAATGGAGCTCGCTGAACATCTGCGCAAGAGCAGAGGGTTTCGCATAGTCGATCCTTTGAAAACCGATGTCCCGACCATAGTGGCGACGTGTGCCGGGGCGCGGACCGTGGTGGGGGTCGAAGGGAGCCAGCTTGTACATGGTGTCAATGTACTGCCGCAGGGTGGTTCGTTGCTGGTGCTGCAGCCACCGAACCGTTTCGTCAGCTACTTCAAGTACCTGACGGATCGCGACAACCAGAATTTTGGCTTTGTGGTCGGAACGCCAGAGGGCGATGGCTTCAAAATCGACATTCAAGAGGTTGAGCGCACACTGGACCTGCTCCCATCCTGATGGGTGATGGCGCCTCACTGCGATTCACCGTTTCAGTGCTCTTTGACCTTCTTGATGCGGAAAATAATCAGCGCAAGGATGGCGATCGCGAGGGGCGTCATCGCCAGCATCGCCTCTCGCGGGGCCACCTCGGCGCCGAGCAGGTGCAACCCTGAGTAGCCAAGCTTGAGCAGGTTCAGCAGGTAGTAAGTAATAGCGATAATCGACAGACCTTCCACGGCGCGCTGGATCTTGATCTGGGCGTCGGCGCGGGCGTTCAGGCTTTTGAGAATTTCCGAGTTCTGTTCTTCCATTTCCACCTGAACCCGGGCTTGTAACAGGTCGCCCAGGTTGGCCACGCTTTTGGCCAGGTGCTCCAGGCGTTGCTCGGTGGCGGTGCAGTACCTGACGGTGGGTTTGAAACGGCGTTCGATGAACACCCCGAGGCGCTGGCAATCGCCTACGTGACTTTCCCGCAATTCGCCCAAGCGCTCGTAAACGAGTTGCGCATAGGCCTGGGTGGCACTGAAGCGGTGGCGGGTTTTCGCGGTACTGCTGACCACTTGGGCTGACAGATTGGAGATGTCCGCCAGCAGGGCTTTCGCGTTGCCGCTGTCGGCGTCGGCGTTACGCTCGGAGAGGGTGACCAAGGTCTTGTCAAAGACATCAAGTTGCGCGCTCAAGGTTTTGGCTGTGGTCAACGACAGCGAGGCCATCATGCGGTAGGTCTCGATTTCCAGCAGACGGCGGATCATCCGCCCTTGGCGGTAAGCGTTGAGGCGCCGGTTGACGAACAGGATGTGGTTGTTGCCGTCCTCGCTGAGACGAAAATCGCTCCAGACCACCGCATCGCCACCGCCCACGCAGGAACCGCACGGGTCCTTGAAGCCGTAGCCGGCGAGGTCCAGGCCGGCTTCGCCACGCACTACGATCTGCACCGAGTTGATCAGCTGCGGCAAATGCGCTTCGACCTTCTGCGCCAGCACCTCGGGCAGCGATGTCCAGGACAGGTCATCGCAGGATGAAGTGACCACCAGGGTCAGGGTGAAGAACTCGGCGTGGCGTTCCCATTTCAGGGCGTGGCCATCGAGTTGGGTGATGCCCTGGGCGGCATGAGGATCGATCGGATCAGAGCAGCAGCGCTCCAGCAGCGCATTGCACTCCGGTTCCCCGCCAAGGAAGGCCAGATGAAACACATGGGCCGGTTCGTCGAAATACAATGACGGACGCGCGTGCAGTTCGTTGTGCAGGGTTTGTCTTTGCGGATGCATGCTGTTCAGGCCATTGATCGACTGCTGTTGTAGGTGGGACAGGTCGATGAACTCACGAGTCACAAGCAGCAATCCATGGTTTTGCGCGGAACAATCAAAAAAAGGCGCCTTCTACAACGTGAATCGGGCGCCCAAAACTGAAGAAATTGCCGCTCACTTTTTGCTTGATTGCTCTCTGATCTGAGTCAGGCTGAGTCGAGGGGTCAATGCTTCAGGGTCGACTCTGACCTCAATCAAGGATGGCCGGGACATATCAAGGCAGCGTTCAAACGCTGGGGCAAATTCCGACGTGGCGGTGACCACCTCGCCATGCAGTCCGTAGGCTTGGGCCAGTGCGGCGAAATCCGGGTTGAGCAATTCAGTGCCTGACACGCGTCCAGGGTAATTGCGTTCCTGGTGCATTCTGATGGTTCCGTACATTCCGTTGTTGATCACAACGAAAATCACATTGGCGCCATATTGCGCTGCAGTCGCTATCTCCTGGCCGTTCATCAAGAAGCAGCCATCTCCTGAAAACGAAACCACCACTCGATCCGGGCAAGTCAGTTTGGCGGCCACCGCCGCAGGAACGCCGTAGCCCATGGAGCCATTGGTAGGGCCTAACTGAGTGCGGTATTGGCGAAACTGATAGAAGCGTTGAAGCCAGACGGCATAGTTTCCGGCGCCATTGGTCAGAATCGCGTCGTCCGCAAGTCTGCGATTCAACCACTCAATGATTTCCGCCATTTGGACATCGCCAGGGGAGGGCGAGTGTTGCAGATTTTCGCGGTAGTTTTTGTTCAGGGTGCGCGTCCATTCACTCTTTATTTGGCTGGTCGCCACCGGAAGTTTTGCGGCTGATTTGGCAAAGGTCGACATGCTGCTGTTGATCGCTAACGCAGGTTGGTAAACCCGCCCCAGTTCCTCGATGCCTTGGTGAATATGGATCAAGGTTTGCTTCGGTACCGGGATTTCCAGGGCCGCATATCCGCCCGTTGAAACCTCACCCATTCTGGAACCCACGACCAACAGCAGGTCGGCGTTTTTTACCGCTGAGGACAACTGCGCTGACGCGGCGAAACCAAGATCGCCGACATAGTTCGGGTGTCGATTGTCGAACAAGTCCTGGCAGCGAAAGGAGGCGGCAACCGGGATATTTTGCTGTTCAGCAAAAAGCCGGATGTCGTGCACCGACTCGGTATCCCAACCGCTGCCACCCAGCACCATTAATGGACGCTCTGATTGCTCAAGCAGTTGCTGCATGGCGGCCATTTGCTCGGCTGCCGGTGTCATCAATACCCGTTTGAAAGGCCCGGCATCACTGACTTCCGCCATTTCGGTCAGCATGTCTTCCGGCAGTGCGACCACTACAGGCCCAGGCCTGCCATTGACCGCTCGGTGGAACGCCTGGCTGATGAGTTCGGGAATTCTGCGGGTGTCGTCTATTTGCACGACCCATTTCGCCAAGGGGCCAAACATCTGGCGAAAATCAACTTCCTGAAAGGCTTCGCGATACTGCTGATCGCGAGCGACCTGGCCAATGAACAGAATCATCGGTGATGAATCCTGAAACGCTGTGTGAACGCCAACCGAGGCGTTCGTAGCACCCGGGCCTCGGGTCACGAAGCAGATGCCTGGCTCTCCAGTGAGCTTGCCGTAGGCTTCTGCCATATAGGCCGCCCCACCTTCCTGGCGGCACACCACCAGATCGATTTCTTCTTGCACGTCATGCAATGCATCGAGAACCGCGAGGTAGCTTTCTCCCGGAACACAAAAAGCTCTTTTGACGCCATGGATGCGTAAGGCATCCACCAATATCTGACCTCCGCTACGACGAGAAATGGTTTTATTCATTGTTATCTCCTGAGTCGAATGGTGCGGTGTGAAAGGGTGAATCGCTCTCTTTCTGGCAGGTACTGACTCGATCAATTGGAAGAACAACGGCTAACGTCTGCGGCACGAATTCTGAGCATCATCGAATAGGGGTACAAACGATGATTGCTCAGCACTTCATTCCCTCAGCTATTGAAGTCGGACTTCAAGTCACCCGGTGACTTTTTATGCTGCCGCGCGCTTCAGGCGTGACTACAAATCGTGAAATTGCAATTTCACACGACTACCGACTAATATACGATCCATATACATTTCATATTGGATTGGACAGTGGGTATCGTAAAAATTTCAGAAGCCATGCACGAGAATCTGCGCGTCGCCAGCGATGCGTTGAGTCGCTCGATCAACGCCCAGGCCGAGCACTGGATGCGCATCGGGATGCTTGCGGAGTTACATCCCCACCTGGACCACAGCGACATCTGCCGCTTGCTGATTCGTGCCGAACTGGCGGGCGGCCTCGATTTAAAACAGCTATGCGCACTCGCCGATTTTTCGCAAAGCGCCCAGGTTGATACCGCACCAGGAGTCAAGCAATGAAGGCCAACGTCAAGCTCAATACCCCGGCAGAAATAGCCATGTCTCGTGCTGCGGGCACGCTGGCCGCCGAGGTCCTGGCCATGATTGCTCCCCACGTCAAAGCGGGGGTCACCACCGACCAACTTGATCAGCTCTGTCACGACTACATCGTCAACGTGCAAAAAGCCATTCCGGGCAATGTCGGCTATCACGGTTTCCCGAAAACCGTGTGTACATCGGTCAACCAGGTGGTCTGCCATGGCATTCCTTCGGCCACGCCACTAAAGGATGGCGACATCGTGAATATCGACATTGCCGTTATCAAGGAGGGTTGGTACGGCGACACCAGTCGCATGTACTTCGTGGGTGAGCCCGGCCCGGATGCCCGACGCCTGGCAGAGACGACCTATGAAGCGATGTGTGCCGGTATTCGTGTCGTCCGCCCCGGCGCTACCCTGGGGGACATTGGCCATGCCATTCAGACGGTGGCCGAAAGAGAAGGATTCAGCGTCGTGCGCGAATACTGCGGACACGGTATCGGCAAGATTTATCACGATGAGCCGCAGGTCCTTCACTACGGCTACCCAGGCCAGGGCCTGAAACTGAAAGCCGGCATGATCTTCACCATTGAACCCATGTTGAACGCTGGCAAACGCCATGTGAAAACGCTGGCTGATGGCTGGACCGTGGTCACCAAGGATCACTCACTCTCGGCTCAGTGGGAGCATATGGTCGCAGTCACTGACGACGGCTTCGAGGTTCTGACCCTTTGGCCCGATAGTGTCGATGGGTATCCCGCCATCGTTTAGGCGCAGCTTGCGAGTGACATAAAGCTACGTCACTGCTTTCAGCTCGCCTGATCAATCGCAAAATGGCGCTAGTGGTTTTGAAACTTCTGCAGTTAGCATTGAGGTTTATCAACGCACCCAACGACCTGTTGGGTAACGTAACCGAGTAGGTCGAACATTGATCGAGCGACGCCAATTTAGCGGAGGCATGAAGGGGAAAAATCTCCGCTATTTGAATGAGAACCCCAACGAGAAGGCTCAAGTGGTTCGGGCAGGATTTCTGTTACTTGAGCATTTCTCGCTGCCCGCATTCACGCAAGCACTGGATACGATTGTCACCGCGAATCTTCTGCGACCCGGGTTGTTCTCTTCCCGGACGTTCGGCTTGACCGATGAGGAGGTCATCAGCGACCTGGGCCTGGTCATTCGGCCGGATACCCGTTTCGATGGCCCGACGATCCAGGACCTGGATCTTCTGGTCATTTGTGGCGGCTACAGGACAGAACTCAAAGCGACGGATGAACTCATCTCCCTGTTGAGGGCTGCATCAGACCAGGGCGTCATTCTGGCCGGGTTGTGGAATGGCGCATGGTTCCTGGGAAGGGCAGGCTTGCTTGACGGATATCGTTGCGCGATTCACCCCGAACATCGTCCCGCGCTTGCGGAAATCTCCAAGGCGACGCATGTCACCAGTGAGCCCTACGTCATCGATCGAGACCGGCTCACGGCTTCCAGTCCCTCGGGGGCATTCCACATGGCGCTGGACTGGATCAAAGGTTTGCACGACAAAGCCCTCGTCGAGGGTATCGAAGACATCCTGGCTTTCGAGGAGTCGCGTTATCGGCGCATAAAGCCGACTGAAAATATCTGTGTGAGCGCGCCATTACGCGAGGTGGTAAAGCTGATGGATGCCAACCTCGAAGAGCCTCTGGAGTTGGAGCAGTTGGCGGTTTACGCAGGCCGTTCGCGTCGACAACTCGAGCGCTTGTTCAAGGAGCAACTGGGCACAACGCCGCAACGGTATTACATGGAGCTGCGAATTACCGAAGCACGTCGACTGCTCCAGCACACAGAGCTGTCCCAGGTGGACGTGTTGGTTGCGTGTGGCTTTGTATCGCCCAGCCACTTCAGCAAGTGCTATAGCTCGTACTTCGGATACAGGCCTTCCAAGGAAACGCGACTCGTCAAATAAAACGGCTTTTTGAGTCTGTGCTTACTCCTGATTGGCGCAGATTTACGCCGACCCTTTGCCAATCATATTTTGGTTACGGACGGCGGCTTGCCCGGTAGGTATATCGCAAACCAATCAACAGAAACAGGGTGATCAGGCCGAGGGCTATCCCACGAGTAATCGCCGGTTTAACCAATGGCACAGGGTTATCTTGTTGGCAGGCTGCGCTATCGACTTCTGCGACGGTGATTTGCCCGTAGTCTGTCAGGTGCCGCTTTTCGCCATTCAGGATCGCCGCCTGTTGTTCCAGATCCAAAGCCTGATACTTCCAGAGCGTTGACGATCCTTCTCGGCAATAGGTGAACGTTTTAGGGGTTGAAGCGGCAATAATACAAGCGTCGTTGATGCCCCGTTTTTTCAGCGTTTCAGCAGCTGACCTTGTGAAGTCCAGATCCAAGGCGGGAATAATCCCTGTAGCAGAAGCCGCGACTGAAACCAAAAGGCTGCCGGCGACGCAGATTGTTGAAATTTTCAAGGCAGGGTTCCCCTTGTTGTTTATTATTTTTTGATTGACGCTCGGAGCTTGGCCAGCCTGCCTTTAAGGAAGTTTGGCAATTAATAAGCCTGCCAGCTTTGGCGGGCGAAAGTCCCCAACCTTGGGGGGATTCCTGAAAGTGGGGCGGTCTGTCGTCTAGATGCTTACCACAATCAACACCCTGTTCAGGTCCTGCATAAACTCCATGATCGTCACCAGGCTTGCGGTCTGCATCAGCACCAGCGGTCGTCTACCAAGACCTATCAGGCATAAACATTCGAAATTCCGGAAAGATAGCCAGGTACCGCAAAAGATGCCAAAGCAAGGCTTGGGCCAATAGCCAAGTATTTCGACGAGACCGATGACTCGGGGGCGTCACCCGGGAAGTGCCCCCCGAACATGGGATAGCGGCCCGTGGAGCTTTCGCGCGTCGCCTCGTCTTGGGTGACATCGTTCGACCATCACGCCGTCTTCGACGCAATAACTCGTCTGCGTTCTTGCAGGCGGGGAAATTCCTGCTTAACTCTGAACATATGGTCAGTCAGTGACTCAGCGGTCACGGTGGCCATCCGAGCACCCTCGCGCGTTTGTTGCTTGTCCGCGTTACCAGATTCAGCCCGAGGAGGCCTATGCGTTGACGCTTGAAAACCACCCTGAGTTATTAATGTATTGGCCTGACACTTCACTGTCAGGTCCACGTGTACTGCTTTCTGCGATAAGGCCCTGTGGGCATCCCAAACGCTGTGCGCTTAGTCCAATGGGTTCAAGGAAGTAAATGTCATGATGCCGAAAACTGCCATCGTCGAGATCTGCGGGAAGTACAAGGTTTATACCGAGCACTATCTCAACACCGCAGCTGACAAGACCATCATTCTGGTCAACGGCTCACTGGCAACGACCGCATCTTTTGCCCAAACGGTGCGTTACCTGCAACCACGATTCAATGTGGTTCTCTACGACCAGCCCTACGCCGGTCAGTCCAGAGAACACAACCTCCACGGCCAACCGATCCGAAAGGAAGACGAGGCCGCGATACTGCTGGAATTGATCGAACACTTTTGTGCACACCATGTACTGTCCTTTTCCTGGGGCGGTGCGGCCACTTTGCTGGCGCTGGCCCAGCGGCCGCGACGAATCGAGAAGGCGGTGATCAGTTCATTCGCAGCGCGTATCAATACACCGATGCGCGATTACCTGGAGAGCGGCCTGAACCATCTCCAGGCTTGCGACCGCCTCAATGTAGGTCGCTTGATCAACAGCACGATTGGCAAGCACCTGCCATCGCTGTTCAAACGCTTTAATGACCGCCATGTCAGAAGCCTGGCCGAGCACGAGTACAGGCAGATGCATTTCCACGTCAATGAGGTGCTGACCCAAGACACCCATTGCTATGTCGCCTGTGCCGCTGCCATCGAAATACCGCTGCTGTTTGTCAACGGCGAATGGGATGAGTACACCTCGGTCGAAGACGCCCGGCTGTTCGCCGATCATGCGTCTCAGTCCCGGTTCCATACCATCAAGAACGCCGGGCATTTCCTCGATATGGAACACCCGGCGGCCTTGCATGACACCCGCCAGGCCTTGCTCGGTTTTCTGGACCCAGCTTGCAGGAAGCAGGGTCGTGTTGCCTCAGATATCCAGGTCAATTACGTATGAGCCATTGAATTCTGGATTTTCATTAATGCCATTTTTTGCATAACCCCGGGCATTGCAAATGACCTGGGTTTTGCCTACCGGATAGTCAAAGCTCCCATGGGTATGGCCATGTAGCCAAAGTGCCGGCTGCCAGACTTTGATCCGGTCTTCGAGGTCTGAAACAAAACTCGCGTTAATCGGCGAATTCTCAAACAGCGGGCCTATGCTCAACCGTGTCGGTGCAAAATGCGAAACCACCACCGTGGGAGTGGTTCTGTCGCGGGTGAAGCAGTCTTCCAGCCAGGCGACGGTCTGTAAAAAAATCAGTTGGGAAACTGCCGGGCTGAACAGATCTGGAAAATCGGGCGAAATTTTTATGTGGGTGAAGTCCCGCATGAGCTTCGTAGCCAGATCAACACCCTGTGCCCGATCCTCTGCAGAATCGAAAAGACGATAGTCAGACCACAGGGT
Organism: Pseudomonas sp. LBUM1666; assembly: GCF_059695775.1. Classification (NCBI taxonomy): domain Bacteria; kingdom Pseudomonadati; phylum Pseudomonadota; class Gammaproteobacteria; order Pseudomonadales; family Pseudomonadaceae; genus Pseudomonas; species Pseudomonas sp. LBUM1666. Next base: position 2,506,081 of record NZ_CP166789.1, read on the forward strand.
GCAACCCAAAAACCGCACGCCGTTGTGGAGATACTCCGAGCGTTCCAATACGTGGATCTGTGTGCCTTCCGACAATCTGTTCAAGTGCTCATAGGTAGAGATCAAGTCGCTGCCATAAAACTCGTGATTCCCTGCCACGTACACGATCGGAACAGGGCACGATTTGGCCCACTCAATGGCCGCAGCCGGACGGGAGATGTCTCCCGCGAGGACGACAATATCGGCATCCACATCGGGAAAAGGTAACGCGTTGACGGACAAATGGATGTCTGACAGCAAGGCGATGCGCATCGATCAACTCCTACCTGTTTTGAATGTCAGCCCCGTTTAACTCACGTCGAGGCGTCAACAACGGGCGTCAGACGCCGCTCCATAATGATCGTGCGCTCGGCACCGTGAAATTCGTCGCGGACCTTTCGATAGCCCAGCTTGAAGTAAAAGGCTTCTGCGGTGATGGAAGAGGGGACGCGCAGTACTTCGATTCTTGCGTCTTGGGCGACAGATTGAAGGGTTGCCATCAACCGCCTGCCGAGTCCGACACCCTGATGGCTGGGGTCGACGAATACGCTACGCACAACGTCTTGATCAAGGCTGGCCGTGGCGACCACACGCTTATCGATGGTGGCGACAAAGACCTGGCGTTGGCTCAACAACGTGCGGATGGCATCGGCAGAAAAGCTTTTCTCTACCTGTGTGATGACGTCGGGCGGGTAGTCCAGGGCATTGGACTGGCGCAGCGATTGAATGATGACCCGGCTGATGTCTGTCGCATCGTCAGAGATGGCGAGTCGAATCTGGTTATTCATTTTTAAGACCTCGATCCTTGTGCCCTTACCAAAATCCTTTAGTCCGATCTCGAGCGGTCAATGTCGCAATAGCCTGCGCCAGCGACTATTTGAGCTGCGCCGGGTGGTTCGCAGGCCTTCATTGGCTGCGCGCGGTGAACCGAGGCGCACGATATGGATGGGCATGGTCGATGTGTTCCCCCTCACACCTGGAAGAAATCCCTGAGACTTTTCCATTCATTCCAACGAATAACCACAGAGCCGGCGGGATATGGCCGACTTCTGCAGTGTGCGGGAGAAATCGGCCACGCTCTGGAGTCCTTTATCCCCGCGAGTTTTCGAACCACTCCAGCGCCGTGCGCCAGATGCAGATCCCCAGGAAGTAAGCCGACATCAGCAGCCAAAGCCCCATCACCAGCGGGTTGATCACTGGATGGTTGACCACCAGCGACAAGCTGCACAGCAGCCAGATGGCCGTTACCGCGATGTTGATCGGCATGAACTTGCGCACGCGGAACGGGTGGAGGAACTTCATCCGGGTCACGGTCAACAGCGCCAGGCCGATGATGGTGAGAAAAGTGATCCACGGCGACGGGGCGATGATGTACAGGCACAGGGCTACCACGTTCCAGGCGGCGGGGAAGCCCTGGAAGTAGTTGTCCTTGCTCTTCATGTTGACGTTGCAGAAGCAAAACAGCGACGAGACCAGAATCAGCGACACGGACAGCAGCAGCGTGTAGTCCGGCAACGGGATGTAACGATAAATGAACAGCGCGGGGATAAACACGTACGTCAGGTAGTCGATGACCAGATCGAGGATCGATCCATCGAAACTTGGCAGTACCGACTGGACATTGACCTTGCGTGCCAACGCGCCATCCAGCCCATCGACGATCAGGGCGACGCCCAGCCACAGCAGGCAGTTTGTGGCCTGGTTTTCCAGCAGGGCGAGGGTCGCGAGGAAGGCAGTGACCACGCCGGTGGCGGTAAAACCATGGGCGCCCCATGCTTTGAGCCTGGCGATGTGTAGGGTCGATATCACGGGGGCGTTCTCCAGAAAGTGAAGCAAGCCTGTTATCACCCCTTCAATTGGGGGTGTCGGCAAACCAAGTCAGGTTGCATGTATCGACCGGGTATCCGGGGATAAGGTTCACCATCTGTAAATCTTAGCTGGGCCGCAAAAAAATACCCCGGATAAATCCGGGGTATTAAATGAAACATCGGCACAGGGCGATACGTTGTACTCAGCGCAGTAATCGGCGGATTGATCGGCTGCAGACAGGCTCATTCACAGCGCCTTGCTCATGAACACCCGACTCGTGCCTGGTGGGTCGCAGGGCACTTCGCCAAAGCGCTGCCAGCCGTGTTTTTCATAGAACTGCGGGGCCTGGAAACTGAGGGTATAGAGCACCGCCGAGCGGCAACCGCGACGACGGCCTTCGTCCTCGTACGCGTTGAGCAGTCGAGAGCCAAGCCCGGAGCCGCGCAGGGACTCGGGCAAGTAGAACAAATCGAGAAACAGCAGACCGAGCGACGTACGTCCGGTAATACCGCCCAGCACCTGACGGGTATCCGGATCGCGGACCGTTACTGCCAGCGACTGGCGGTCGTTGATGCCGCTCATCTGATCATTGAAGGCACTCAGCCCGGCGCTGAGTACTTGCTCGATTTCAGGTTCGATGACGTCGCTGACGACAATCAGGTGGCGGTCCATGTGTTCGTTGATCCTGTGGGCATCGGGTTAGCGAGGGTAGAACACTCGCAGCCGATGGTCATCGGGGTCAAGGGCAATAAGGGTTTCACGTCAGCCAAACGGTGGTGGCGCATTTGCCGGCGAGGACTATCGTTGCCTGACTGGATCACTCCAACCGATGAGGACATCGTCATGAACACCAGCGATCTGCTCGAACAACTTCTGCGGGCCGGCCAAGGCTCAATGTCGCAACAGGGTGGCAGTGGCGCGTCGGCCCAAGGTGGTCTCGGTGGATTGCTCGGCGGCCTATTGGGCGGTGGTGCCGGTTCAAGCGCCGGGGGTGGTGGCCTGGGTGGTTTGCTCGGTGGTCTGCTGGGCGGTGGCTCCGCCGTGGGTGGTTCGACCCGGACCCGGTCGGGTGGCGGCACTAATTACGCGGCGCTGGCGTCACTGGGGATGATGGCATTCCAGGCCTATCAGGCCTGGCAACGCAGCCAGGCCTCGGCGCCGCAACAGGCACCGCGCACTGTCGACCTGTTGTCCGGCCCGGAAGTCGAGGACCACAGCCATGCAATACTTCGTGCATTGATTGCAGCGGCGAAGGCCGATGGACGGATTGATGACGCCGAGAAACAGATGATCAGTACCGAAATCGGCCGCCACACCGATGACCCAGAGCTCCAGCAATGGCTGGATGACGAAGTCGCACGGCCGCTGGACGCCGCCGATGTGGCGCAGTCGGCCACGGATTCCGGCATGGCGGCGGAGATGTATCTGGCCAGTGTGATGCTGGTGGACGATCAGCAGGACGCCGAACGTAGCTATCTGGATGAACTGGCTGCGGCGCTGAGTATCGATCCGGAGCTGCAAGTGCATCTGGAGCAACAGGCCAAAGGTGGTGTGGCCTGATGATCGTTCCCGCGCTCTGCGTGGGAACGATCATAATCAGCTGAAGCCTAGGGCTCTACCGGGTTTCAGGCGTTTTTCGGCACCAGAAACGTAACGCCGAAGCTCTCGGCGATTGCCAGGATCCGCGGCAAATCCTGCGGCACTTTGAGCTGATCCACCGCGGCAAAGAACTGACCACCGCGCGGATCAGACACCACGCCGATCATCTTTGCCGTCGCGCTGACGTTCTTGTAAGCATGAATAGTCCCACCGGGGATATGCACATAACCCCCGGGGAGAACGGTGGTGGCCTTGCCCGCAACCGTCACTTCCACCTGCCCGTCAATGACGTAGAACGCTTCGTCCCAAGGGTGAAAGTGCGGAGGTGGCCCGCCGCCTTGCACGCCTTGCTGGATATGCATTTCAAAAGGTTTGCTCAGATCCCCGCCCGCGAGAATGGTGATGGCCTCACCCACGACATTGACCGGGTCGGGGGTTTTTTCGGGCTCGATGACATGAACCGTTCGCATGATTGCTCTCCGAAGGATGAGTCCACACCCGCTGAGTATATTCACTTGATCTGGCGCCGGGTGCCGCGCCACAAGCCCGTCTGTCCGGGGGATTTCAACGCCGATGGAATTTTCTTCCGGGGGTGTCGCTCTGCTGATGTAGAGACGTGCTGATTCAGCGTCCTGCCACTGGCCTCAGACCGAGAGACGACCCCATGACTGCCCTGACACGACTTGAATCCCAGCCGGCCCACCAACGCGCGATCCTGACCGCCGGCAGCCTGAAATCTATCTACGAACAGTTATTGCTGAGCGACGATATCGAACACCAGCGCGCACTCGGCCAAACCTTCCTCGAGGCTCAACTTGCGCAAGCAATGGACCTGCCGGAAGACATGCCACGAGACCTGTCCGCGCTGCCAACCTTTGTCGTACAGCATTGCACCGACGTGGCACGCCAATACGCCGATTACCTGCAACAGCGCAAGGACGGCGGGCCGCGGCAGTTCTTCACCAACAAGGCGCACGCGTTGTATTTCCTGCAAGCCGTTGCCCCGACCAAACTGGTGGATGGCGCGTGGTTGTATGGCCTGTTGCGGCACTGGCAGGACCCGCGTTTCGAAGGGCTGATTTGCACCTACCTGGAAGAGCTGGGCGACGGCAACCCGGCGCAAAATCATGTGGTGATTTACCGCAAGCTGCTCGCCGAACATGGTTTGCTGGACAACGCGTTCATCCCGGACCAGCGTTACTTGCAAGGTGCGGTGCAATTGGCGCTGGGTTATTGTAGCGACGATTTTTTGCCGGAAGTGATCGGCTACAACCTCGGTTATGAACAACTGCCGCTGCATTTGCTGATCAGCGCCTATGAACTCAGCGAGCTGGGCATCGATCCGTATTACTTCACCCTGCACGTGACCATCGACAATGCGAGCACCGGCCACGCGCAAAAGGCCGTGCAGTCGGTGCTGCAACTGCTGCCGGTGGAAGGTAACCGTGAAGACTTTCTGCGCAGGGTTGCGCTGGGTTATCGGCTCAACGATCTGGGGCAGGGCAGTCGCGCGATCATCGAGTCGTTCGACCTGTACGGCGAGTTGCTGAGCATGCTTGAACGCAAGCGCCCGTTCGGTCAGCACATGCATTCCGACTATTGCCGGTTTGAAGGCAAGACCGTCAATCAATGGTTGTCGTCGCCGGAGCAATTGCCAGGCTTTCTCAGCGCGATGGAAAACAAGGGCTGGATCAAGCGTCACCAGGACCCGCAAGCCAGCCGTTTTTGGCAATTGGTCGATGGCGACGGCGCGGCCATGTTCGGGGTGTTCAGCCCCTACGAAAAACAACTGCTGCACGACTGGATTGCCGGGGACTGGCGACCTGAGCGAGCGCCGGCCGCGGTTCGACGCGGTAGCAGTGCCGTGACCGAACCACCAGTGCCCGTCAATGATCCGGATGTCCAAAGCCTGCACGCTACACTTAAAGGGCTTGCCGCCGACGAGCAAATCCAGGTGTTGATTCCGTGGCTGTCTGCCCATCGGCACGCCCACCCCGCTGGCCTGATGGCCACGCGACGGTTCATCGAACTCAAATCCGGTTTTCGATAGGGAGCCCTTCATGAATCAGGAAGAACACCTTAGCGCCGCCGATCTGGCCTTACTGCAACTGGGGCGTCGCTTGCAGGCCGACGGTTACCGTTTCATCACGCCAACGCCGCTGACCCATCAGCGGGTCAATGATCGCGTCTTCGGGCAAAGCGCCCGGACCCTGCGCGAAGTATTTGGCTGGTCGCGGCCGTTTGAGCCCGGTCTGTTGTCGGTGGATGAGCAGCGGCAGTTGCAACAGGCAGGTGTCCTCGAGGAATGCAATGGTCGACTGAAAAGTCATGTGCGCTGGTCAAGCCTCGATGACCTGTTGTTCGTGCATTCGGGTTACCCCACTGATGCCGCTGACGCGGTGTTCTTCGGTCCCGACACTTATCGTTTTGCACAATTGATTCACGCCCATCTGCAACAGAGCTTCGCGCCGATCAGGCGCGCCGTGGACATTGGTTGCGGCGCTGGCGTCGGAGCGATTGTGATTGCCCGCGCTCGCCGTGAAGCCGAAGTGCTGGCCGTGGACATCAACCCTTTGGCGTTACGCATGACGGCGGTCAATGTCGCGCTCGCCGAGGTGGCTAATGTCAGCATCGAGGCCAGCGATGTGCTGCAGGACGTCGATGGCCACTTCGACTTGATCGTCGCCAATCCGCCCTACATGGCCGACCCGGCCGAGCGTGCTTACCGGCATGGCGGCGGCGCGCTTGGCGCGCAATTGTCGTTGCGCATTGTCGAGCAAGCCTTGTATCGGTTGGCCCCCGGTGGGTCTCTGGTGCTGTACACCGGCGTGGCGATGATCGATGGCATCGACCCGTTTCTGGATGCGGTGACGCCGCGTCTGGAATCGCCGATGTTCGGCTGGACCTACCACGAACTCGACCCCGATGTGTTCGGTGAAGAACTGTTGACCCCTGGCTATCAGCGGGTGGAACGAATTGCCGTCGTCGCCCTGATTGTCACGCGTATCGGCCCAGGCATCGGGGGCACCGTGACCTCGTCAGCCGGTGCGCCATGACCAGGAGCCTGGACGATTACAATCGCATGCGCGATTTCTCGGCGACCTCTGAACCGGCCGCCGGCAAACGTTCGGGCAAAAAAAACGCGAAAGATCATGCGTTACAGTTTTGCATCCAGAAGCACGACGCCTCGCGCCTGCATTACGACTTTCGCCTGGAGCTCGATGGCGCACTGAAAAGCTGGGCGGTGCCCAAAGGCCCGTCACTGGACCCCAAGGTCAAGCGCCTGGCGGTGCACGTCGAAGATCATCCGATGGATTACGCAACTTTCGAGGGCAGCATTCCCGAAGGGCATTACGGTGCCGGCGAGGTGATTGTCTGGGACCGTGGGGTGTGGATTCCTCAGGACGACCCGGCCGAGGCGTACGCCAAGGGCAAGCTTAAATTTGAGCTAAAAGGCGAGAAGCTCGGCGGCCTGTGGAACCTGGTGCGCACGCACATGCCGGGCAAGCAGGAGCAATGGTTTCTGATCAAGCATCAGGACGGTGCGGCCAAACCCGAAAGCGATTACGACGTGGTCGCCGCCGAGCCTGACAGCGTGCTCAGTGACCGGACCATTGTTGCCAAAAAGTCGAAGACCGCTGCCAAACCCAAACCCGTCAAGAAACCCGCCACCCCGGCGCGCAAAAAAACATCGGCGCCATTGACCGGCGCCCGCAAAGCCAAATTGCCGGAGCTGCTCAAACCGGAACTGGCGACGCTGGTCGAAAAGGCCCCGTGCGGCGAGTGGAGCTATGAGATCAAGTTCGATGGCTATCGGATCATGGCCCGCATCGACCACGACGAAGTCAAACTGTTCACCCGCAACGGCCACGACTGGACCCATAAACTGCCGAAACAAGCCGAGGCGTTGTCCGCGCTAGGCCTCGAATCCGCCTGGCTCGACGGGGAAATGGTGGTCGCCGACGAGCAGGGCGTGCCGGACTTTCAGGCCTTGCAAAACGCCTTCGACTCGGGCCGCAGCGGCAACATCGTCTACTACCTGTTCGACATGCCTTACCTCAACGGCGTGGACCTGCGCGAGGTGCCGGTCGAGGAGCGAAGGGTTGCGCTGTCGACCGTGCTCAACCCCAACAAAGACCCGCTGCTGCGCTTCTCCGATGCCTTTAGTGAAGAACCGGAAGCCTTGCTCAACAGCGCCTGCCAAATGCAGATGGAAGGGCTGATCGGCAAGCGTCTGGGCTCGCCTTACGTGTCGCGACGCAGCAGCGACTGGATCAAGCTCAAGTGCAAGCATCGGCAGGAATTTGTAGTCGTCGGCTTCACCGACCCGAAAGGCTCGCGCAATGCCTTCGGTGCGCTGCTGCTGGGATTGCATGACCGCGACAGCGGTGAGTTGCGTTACGCGGGCAAGGTCGGCACCGGGTTCAACGAGACGACGCTCAAGCGCATCTACGAGCAACTGAAACCGCTGCAAACCAAAAAGATTTCGGTGGTCAATCCACCGAGCGGTTTTGACGCCAAGGGTGTGCACTGGCTCAAGCCCACGCTGCTGGCGGAGGTCGCTTTTGCCGAAATGACCAAAGAAGGTTCCGTCCGTCACGCGGTGTTCCATGGCCTGCGTGACGACAAACCTGCCGAAGACATTACCGAGGAGCGTCCGAACGCCGTGAAGACTTCAGCCGCGAAGAAAACCACTGCCGAAAAACCTTCCACCCCTGCCAAAAAGAAAGCCGCGCCCGCGCCCTCACAAATCGGCCTGGGCGAGGGCAAAGTCCGCATCACTCACCCGGACCGGGTGATTGACGCCAGCAGCGGCACCACCAAAGTGCAACTGGCGGAGTATTACGCCAGCGTCGCCGAATGGATTTTGCCCGAGCTCAAGGACCGGCCCGTGGCGCTGGTGCGCGCCCCGGACGGCATCGCCGGCGAACTGTTTTTCCAGAAGAACGCCGAGCGCCTGGCCATTCCGGGAATCACCACCCTGGACAAGGCACTCACCGGCCAACCGGTGATGATCATCAACAACGCCGAAGCCCTGATCGGCGCCGTGCAGATGAGCACTGTCGAGTTGCACACCTGGAACGCCACCTCGGACAACCTCGACAAACCCGACCGCTTCGTCCTCGACCTCGACCCGGACCCGGCGCTGCCCTGGAAAAGCATGGTCGAAGCCACCCAGCTGACCCTCTCGGTACTCGATGAACTGGGGCTCAAGGCGTTCCTCAAAACCAGCGGCGGCAAAGGGATTCACCTGGTGGTGCCACTGACTCGCAAGCTGGGCTGGGATGAGGTGAAAGACTTCAGCCACGCGATCGTCAGCCACATGGCCACGTTGCTGCCGGAGCGTTTTTCCGCCGTGTCGGGCCCGAAGAACCGGGTCGGGCGGATCTTCATCGATTACCTGCGCAACGGTCTCGGCGCCACGACCATTTGCGCCTATGCCGTGCGCACCCGCGAAGGGCTGCCGGTGTCAGTGCCGATCTTTCGCGAGGAGGTGGGCGAGCTCAAGGGTGGCAATCAGTGGAACGTGCACACTGTGCATGAACGCCTGGCCGAGGTCGGTGATGAACCTTGGGCGGACCTGAAGAAAACCCGGCAGTCGATCACCGCCGAGATGCGGCGGCGGGTCGGGATGAAGAAGTAGTCGATACGCCAGCACCCCATCTGATGGGCGCTGGCGGTCTCGTCCGTGTTACTTGATAAATGCCTGTAGATCACCGATCAGCTTGTCGATCGCCACTTTGAAATCCTTGGTGGTGATCTTCTGGCTGGCGTTTTCCAGTGTGGTGCCGAAGACTTTGCGCACCACTTTGGCCACGGTCTGATTGTTGCTGGCGTCGATGAACTCGGCCTCGATGAACAGTGTGGTGTCCTGATCGCGATGACCACTGACAGCGGAAACACCCCCCACGACGGCGGCGACCGGCACCACTTCATACCACTTCATGCCTTCATTCTCGGCATTCACCCCGGTGATCGCCGCGCGCATGATCAATGTTTTAGAACCGGCCGGCGCTGATTTTTCGCTCGTCACCACCCGATATTTCTGGCCCAGCACGCCTTTGGCCTTGCTGGTCATGTAGCTCTGCAACTCGTCCAGGGTTTGCCGGTTAACCCGCTCATTGGGCTGGGGCGCCGGGTAGAGCTCCAGCTTGTTGAAGGCCACGGTGTTATAGGCGTCTGGATTCCAGGACGGGCTCACCCAGCGCATGGCTGTTTCGCCGCTGGTGGTGGTGACCTCTTGCAAGTTGTTGTAGTTGGACAGGAAGCCGGAATACTGCTCACGCTCGGTGACTTTCGAGGTGCAACCGCCGAGCAGCAGGCTGGCCAGCGCAGCGCCAATAAACAGTTTTCGGGACAAGTTCATAGTGGTGTTTGCTCCATGGATTAAATCGTTTTTTTCGGTCGCAGGGCATCAGAAACGCCAGGTCATGTTGCCGGTCAAGGCCTGAATCCAGGCATTGTCGAACTCGCCGGAAGTTCGAATACCCGACGTGGATTTGGTCTGGTCCACCGGCATGTCGCCGAGCCAGACCATGGCCCAACTGACATTGATGTCGGTGACCTCGTTCAGAGCATAGGTGGCTCCGGCCGCAATGCGCCAGGATTCGCCCATGGGAACGGTAAAAGTTCGGTTTGCGTCCGAAACGGCGCTGCTGTCATACGCCGCGCCGACGTTCCACAACAGTTGCGGCGTGGCCTGATACTGCGCGCCGAGCGCCAGTTGCCAGGTGTCTTTGAAATGGGCGTCGATCGTAGTCGCTTGAGCGCCAAACGCGGTGGTGTCGACTTGCATCGCGATCTCACCGAACTCTGACCAGTCCTGCCAGTTGACCGAGGCCAGCAAGGCCCATTGCGGGTCGAGTTGCTGGAACAGGCTCAGGGTGGCGGTTTGCGGCACCGTCATGTCGAGTTGGGTGTTCAGGCCGTCCAGGCGCTCCAGCGCGGGCCCGTCGCCTTTGACGTCCAGCCCGTCTTCGAAGTCCAGATCAACTTTGCTGGTATAGGACAGGCCGATACGGGTACCGGGTTGCGGGGCATAGATCACCCCCACGTTCGCGCCGAAACCCCAATCGTTGTCTTTGTACTTGAACTGGCCGTCGCTGCGGTCGGTAAAGCCGAAAGGCTCGCGGTCGATCGCGGTTTGGGCTTGCAGCATGCCGTACATGGCTTTCACGCCGACGCCCATCGACCATTGCTCGTTGAATCGGTAAGCGACACTAGGGACAAACGACAAACCGGCGAGGCTGGCGTTTTGTGCGAAGTAGCGCCCGGACCATTCGTTGTCGTAATTGGCCGCCAGACCAAAGTCAGCGTACTGGCCGAAGCCAACGCTCCAGTGGTCATCGAGTTGATGGCTGATGAAAAAACTGCCGCCGGGAATCGGGTCGAGGGCGTTGCCACTGCCAGTGCCGGTGCCATTGGTGTTTGAGTCGCGATCGAAGCTCAGGTCGCCGTAGAGAACCTGCAAACCACCGGTGATCTGTGTGCCGGGCAGATAACTCATGCCCGCCGGGTTACTGGCGATGGTCGAGGGGCCTTGAGCACGGGCCGCGGCACCGGCGTTGGCCAGGCCGGCGTTATCGGTGCCGATTTCATAGAGCATGATGCCGCCGGCGTAAGCGTGCTGACTGCACAGGGCTAGCACAGTGAAGACGGGCAGCGTGGTCGTTTTTATCTGCATGGGTTTACCTCAGCAAATGTCCTTCCCGAACGCAGGTGGCCAGCATCGACCACCCCTAAGTTCGACTGCTTATTTGGCCATGGCTGCTCGGGCTGCTTCGATCTTCGCTTTGACAGAATCGAGGTTGAAACTCGCGCCTTTTTGCATCGGCGGGAACTCAATCGCGGTTTCGGCCAGTTTGGCGACCTGTTGTTGAACAAACACGAAGCGCCAGAACTGGTATTTGAACCAGTCAAAGTACTGTTGCGACCCTTCAGCCGCCTGGTTTTGCGGCCAGCCGGTACGTTCGAAAGGGTCAAGACGCAGGTTGGTCAGGATTGGCACGTCCACCGCCAGTTTGGCGCCCATCCACCCCCCGGGCTGGTCGATAAAGCGGAACTTGTAGTCATCGATCCGCACGGCGCCCAGTGCACTCTCGCCGAAGTAGAAAACCTCATGGCGATTGGACGGACCTTTGCCCGTAATCATCGGCGTCTGGTCGTAGCCGTCGAGGTGGACCTTGTAGGTCCTGTCGCCCAGCTGCTTGCCCTTGAGCAGTTCTGCGGCAATGTTCGGGTTGCCTGCCGCCGCGATCAGGGTCGGAAACCAGTCCATCCCGGACATGATGCCGTTGGCTATCTGGTTTGCCGGCACTTTACCCGGCCAACGAATGATCGCCGGTACCCGGAAGCCACCTTCCATGACCGTGCCTTTACCCATGGCAAACGGCGTTTGGCCGCCATCCGGCCAGGTAAAGTTTTCCGCGCCGTTGTCGGTGGTGAATATCACGATGGTGTTGTCATCCATGCCGTCTTTTTTCAGCTTGGCCATGACGTCACCGACGATGTCATCGAGCTGCGCCATGCCGGCTTCCTGTTCGGACCAGCCATTTTCTGCGTTGCGCATGGCTTCGTACTTGTCGGACAGGTGCGTGACGATGTGCATGCGAGTTGGATTGAGCCAGAGGAAAAACGGTTTGTTGTCCTGTTTGGCCTTGTCGACGAAGGCAAAGGCCTTGTCGCGAATCTCCTCATCGACGGTTTTCATCCGGTCCGGGTAGAGGGTGCCGGCGTCTTCGATTTTCTGTTTGCCGACCTTGCCCCAGCGCGGCATCACGGTCGTATCGTCAGTCGTCGTGGCCCAGCTGTGAACCATGTTTCGCGGGCCGACGGTGGGTAGAAGTTCTTGCGGATAATTGGGGTGCGCCGGATCTTCCATGGCGTCGAGGTGGTAGAGATAACCGAAGAACTCGTCGAAACCATGCACGGTCGGCAGGAATTCGTTCAAGTCGCCCAAGTGGTTCTTGCCGAACTGACCGGTGGCGTAACCCATGGACTTGAGTGTGGTGGCGATGGTGACCGCTTCGGCGGGAATACCAATGGGAGAACCGGCCTGCCCGACAGTGGTCATCCCGGTACGGATCGGCAGTTCACCGGTAATAAAGTTGGCGCGCCCGGCGGTGCAACTGGCCTCGGCGTAGTAGTCGGTGAAACGCATGCCTTCAGCCGCGAGCTGGTCGAGATTGGGGGTTCGCCCGGCCATCATGCCCTGGTTGTAGACACCGATGTTGGACCAGCCGATATCGTCGCCCATGATCACCACAATGTTGGGGACGGTTTTGTCGGCTGCTTGAGTGATGCCGGGGAGAACCATTGCAGACAGAAATAAGGGGACGGCGAACACCGAGGATAGCTTTGTCCGGTTCATATCGAGCTCCTGCGCACTAGCGTTGGTACTCTGAGGCGAGCCCCCGACCGCCCAGGAAATTTTGGATCCCCCGCGAAGAGCGTAGGTAAGAATTGTGAAATTTCCAGTAATTGGTTTTTCGGCCGAAGGCCTTGTTTCATGGGCTTTACAGCTTGTCGTGGATTCGGATGATTACTGACCTTTCAACCAGACGAAGTCCTCAATCCGTGCCTGGGCCTGCCATCTGGGATGTGTTGTTCGAAGTGCGGGAGGGCATGGAGCGGCGAGCGTGGCTCGCCGCTCCAACGACTATTGCTTGCCAACAGCGGCCGCCAGCAGCGGCGCTATCTGTTCATCGGTCAGTGCCGCCTGGACCTCCATGGTCATGAGGTCGCTCCATTCCAGCACCCACTTCTGAATGGCTGCCGGATCACTGGCCTCTGCCACGCCAAAACCGGATGCACCACCGACGGCGTGCCAGCGCCCCAGCATCTTGACGCCAGCGGGTGGAGCACCCCCGGTCTTGAGGAAACGCTCGATCGCGCTGTTACGATTTGCCGAACTGATAGACCAACTGACTATGAATAACATTTGCCACCTCCTGCTACGGATTGGCACCTGCTGCTCTTCGCGCACCTGGCGGGTGCCGGGACCACGGTCACGCTTGAGTGTCCAGCTTCATCCCTGACTGGCTTGAAACCATTGCTCCCATGAGAAGGCATAGCAGCGGGCCAGACTTTGCGTATGACCGCTGATCCTGTTTCGTTGCATGGCAACGAGTTTTGCAGGTGCTTCGAGGACGATGTTCATGGTGCTGATTTCACGCATCGCGCAGCAGGTCGTTGGCGTTGAGCAGCGCGTAGGCAATCTCCGGGTGCTTCTCCAGTGCGCGACGAATCGCGGCCGGGATCGACTGACGGGTTTTGCGGCATAGCCCCGGTTGTTCGCCGAGATTGATGCCGATACCGCGCATGGTGCGTACTTCGTTGAAACTGGGGACGATGTCTACGCGGATGCCCAACTGTTCGTACATTCGCTGTTGCAGGCGTTCCAGATCACTCAGGCTCTGGAGGTTTTCCAGGCGTTCGACCAGGCGCTTTTCCTCCAAGCGGGTCAAAAACAGGATGCGCACGTCCGCCCCTGGTGTTTCCAGCAGCGGGTCACGCCCGCAGTCGCAGGCGCCGGGCGGGCAGGGTTGGCGGATCGGAGGCGTGGTGGTCATGGGGTTCAATCATAGAGTGCTCCAATCCGGTTTGCCCATAGGGTTTTTGCCCTTCTGGCGAACGGGTCACGCCGGGTCTAGGCTTAAGAGTCGTGCACAGGCTCAGGAGCGGGATCAATGAAAGCCAACGCGAGTGTTTTCTGCCTGCTGTTCATCCTTGCGCTGGCCCCGGGCGCTCGTGCCGACGATCCGCCAACACCGGACGTCACCCCGACGATCAACCCGCAAGTGGTCGATAAACTCATCGATATGGGCACCTACCTGCGCAGTCTGCCGACGTTTCAGGTCGACGCCGAAGTGTCCCGGGATACCGTTCTGGAGTCCGGCCAGAAGATCAAGACCGAGGCCTCTACAGTCTTGAAAGTGGTGGGTCGCGATCGGATGTATGCCAAGACGGAAGGCGATGTTCGAACGCGAGAGTTCTTCTACAACGGCAAGAAACTGACCCAGTATTCACCGTTTCTCAAGTACTACACCACCGTGGATGCACCGCCTGAAGTCTCCGATACGCTGCACTTGATAGAAAACCATTACGGGATTCAGGTGCCCATGGAGGACCTGTTTCTGTTTGGCAGCGATCAGGCGCAGATCGATGCGCTGAAAGCGGCGCTGTATGTCGGCCCGTCGACGATCAAGGGGCAACTGTGTGATCACCTGGCCTTTCGGCAGGAGGGCGTTGACTGGCAGTTGTGGATCACCCGAGCCGACAAGCCACTGCCGTGCAAACTGGTGATAACCACCACCGATGAACCGGGGTTTCCGGAATACAGCGCGGTGTATCGCTGGAACCTGAAGCCGGGCATCAAGGACTCGATCTTCACCTTCGCACCGCGTAAGGGCGATGTGGCGATTCCTTTGAAGAAAGCCAGTGATCAGGGAGGGGAATGACATGAACAGGACGATGTCGTGGAGCCTGTTGTTATCGCTCGTAACCACCTCGGTACTGACGCTGAGCCTGGTCACTTATGTGGATGCCCGACCCCAGCGCGCCCAAGGGCAAGCCAGGGCATCGGTCAATCGTGCGCCGCCGCCCAGTGCCCAAAGGGCTCAGCGCATTAACACCGGCAATACCGCGCAACGCGCTACCAACGTCAACGCGGGCAATCGGGTCAATGCCGGCAACAGAGTCAATTCTGGAGATCGGGCGAATGCCGGTAACGCAGTCAACTCTGGAAATCGGGCCAATACCGGAAACACGGTCGGCAACCGAACCAACATCAACATCAACAACAGCAACCGTAACGTCAACATCGACAACAGCCGCGACGTGGACATCGACGTAGACGGGAATGGCCGCTATGGCTACGACAATCACTACCATCCGATCGCCACGGCGGCGGCCGTCACCGCAACGGTCGCGGTAACAGCGGCGGTGGTCGGGTCGATCTTCACGCCAGCGCAATTGCCCCCCAGTTGCGTGCAAGTCATCCAGTACAACACGGCTTACATGCAGTGCGGTTCAACCTGGTATCAACCGCAGTATCAGGGCAGCGATGTGACGTATGTCGTGGTTAATGCGCCTTGAGTCGGGGGATCACGTTCCGACTGCTTGATTTCAGAGGAGACGCAGCATGGAGCGATTCACGGGTGGTTGCCTGTGTGGCAACGTCCGAATTGAGGCGTCGGGACTCCCGTATCGGGTCGGCCTTTGTCACTGTCTCGACTGCCGCAAGCATCATGGGGCGCTTTTTCATGCTTCCGCGATATTCCCTCAGAGTGCGGTGACGATCGAGGGCGAAACACGCGACTACGCCGGGCGGTTTTTTTGTCCCCGCTGCGGCTCGTCCGTTTTTGCGCGCACCGACGACGAAATCGAAGTGAACCTGGGGTCCCTGGATGCCCCTGACCAACTGATGCCAACCTACGAAAGCTGGATCGTGCGTCGCGAGTCCTGGTTGCCGCCGTTTCCGCTCACGAGACGATACGAGCGCGATCGTGACGCCACAGGTCGCTTTGAGGAGTAGGTGCCGATGCTTGAATCGGGTCTGGAGCGCTGCATGAAAGTGGGCGTGATTTCCGATACCCATGGCTTGCTCCGCGCCGAAGCCCTTGCTGCACTGCAGGGTTGTGAACGGATTATTCACGCGGGCGACATCGGCAACCCCGACATTCTTGATCAACTGGCATCAATAGCCCCGCTGCACGTGGTCCGCGGGAACAATGACCTGGACGCCCCTTGGGCGGAAAATCTCGCCGACTGCCTATGTTTCGACCTGAACGGATGGCAGACCTTGCTGGTACATGACAGTGCCGATGTCCCAGCCGTGCTTGATGCAGGCATCAAGCTGGTGATCACCGGCCATTCGCACAAGCCCCGCATAGAATGGCGCGGCGAACAGCTCTACCTCAATCCCGGCAGCGCGGGACGCCGGCGCTTCAAGCTGCCGGTGACGCTGGCTCTGCTTGAGGTGCTTGAGACCTCAATTGAGCCGCGTCTGATATCGCTGCTGGAATGACCTTTCCCTGGACTGTAGTTTTTTCTGAGTTTTCCAGCCGCTATATACTCGACGGCCCCTTTACCACCTCATGCAAGAGATCCCCATGGCAAACCACGACCTCACCTTCCTCCCCGACCCCGATCCGCAATCCATCTCCTCGGATGTCGCCGGTTTTGGCGGCCTACTGGTCTCCACCCAGATCCCCACCCGCGCCGACGGCAGCCTGGAGTTGGGCGACATCGCCCTGCAAAGCGAATGCACCCTGCAGGCGCTCAAGGTAGCGCTCGAGCAGGCCGGCAGTTCCATGGACCGGGTTCTGCATCTGACCATCTACCTCACCGACATGGCCGACCGCGCCGCCTTCAACGAGGTCTACCAGCGCTTCTTCGCCAAGCCCTGGCCGGTTCGCGCCGCCGTTGGCGTGGCCTCCCTGGCGGTCGAAGGCATGCGCGTGGAAGTCACTGCGATGGCGGCCAAGGGCTGAGTTCGCGGGCTTATCCGGCGGTCCCGCTCAACGAGCGGGCGCCACCGGGCGGGTTGGCAAAGACTGCTTCAAGGATGGCTTTTATTGGCCGTCTACGAGGCGAGGCAGCCCCAAGGGATTAACCTCGCGCAATGACTCTGGCAGTAGCGCATCAGGAAAGCCCTGGTAAGTCACCGGGCGCAAAAAACGTTCAATCGACGTCATGCCCACCGAGGTGAAGCGGCTGTCCGATGTCGCCGGAAACGGTCCACCGTGGATGGTGGCGAAAGACACCTCCTGAGGATGCGCGAAGGCGTTGACAACAATTCGCCCGGTGCGCCGCTCCAGAACCGGCAGCAAGCGATGAGCCAGTGGCATATCGCGCTCGTCAATATGCATGGCGGTGCTGAGTTGGCCCTTGAGCGAGCGAGCGACGGCGAGCAGTTCATCCTCATCCTTGACGTTCACCAGCAGTGCTGAAGGACCGAATACTTCTTGCGCAAGTACCGTCTCGGTCAGGAAGCGTTGACCGTCGATCTCATGCAACACCGATCGGCCATCAAAATCCGCACTGCAAGCCAAGCCTTCGGCGACGCGATTTGCACCGACGCTCTCCATCGCGGCGAGGCCGCTCAAGTAGGACGCATGAATACCCGGCGTCAGCATAGTGCGCGCCGATGCTTCGGTGACGCGCTTGACCATGGCGGCGCGCAGCGCTTCAAAACCAACTCCATTGATCGCGATAAGGAGGGCGGGTCTGAGGCAGGCTTGCCCCACATTGACCAGCATGCGCTCGATAAAACCATCACCGATTTGCCCTCCACGCGCGGCCAACACATGGGGCAGGATGAGCGTGGGGTTGACGCTGGTCATCTCGGTGAACACGGGAATGGGATCAGGGCGTTGCTGCGCACGCCGGTACAGCGCCATGCCGCCACCCTCCGAGCCGGTGAACGTCACGGCCTTGATCAACGGATGATCGACCAAGGCTTCGCCGATCGTGTTGCCACTGCCACGCACCATCGAGAAAACACCCTCAGGCAGTTCGTTCTCTTGCACCGCCTTGCGGATGGCACGCGCCTGAATTTCAGATGCGCCTGGATGGGCGTTATGCGCCTTCACGATGACGGTCGCGCCTGCTGCCAACGCTGAAGCGGTATCGCCACCTGCGACCGAATATGAAATGGGAAAGTTGCTCGCGCCGAAAATAGCCACCGGGCCGATCGCCATTTTCTGAAGTCGATGATCCATGCGTGGGCGGGGTTGACGATGAGGCTGTGCCGGATCGATAGCCAACTGGAGGAAGCGTCCTTTGCGTACGACATCCGCGAATTGGCGAAACTGGGTGGCGGCTTTTGCCGCTTCGCCCTCAAGCTGAGCCTCGGGCAGGCCCGTTTCGAGCGCGGCCCGAGCAGCAAGCTCATGGCGGACAGCGTCGAGATTGTCAGCAATGCTTTCCAGAAACGCCGCGCGCCGGGTGAGCGAGGTATGGCTGTAACGGTCAAATGCTTCGTCGGCGAGCGTCGCAGCCTGGTCGACGTCCGCCACGCCACCGAATGCGAAATCCGGTTCGATCAACTGGTTGGTTGCGGGGTTGAGTGCCTTCATCGTTCCTTCAGTGGCCGGGACTTCGTTTGCGCCAATGATGAGGTTTCCAGTCAATTTCATGGTGTGTTACCTCTGCTGCGTCAGGGACGCGATCAACTCGTCCGTCGCCACAATGGCGTGGGCGAACGTGGGACCGTTGAGTTCATGCGCGGCGTGCATCATTTCCGGTTTGAAGGCAGCGGTCGCATCACGCACCAGTGTGACGTGGTAGCCGAGCTCCACGGCGTAGCGCGCTGTTGCCTCGATGCAGGTATTCGCCAGCAGGCCCACGATGATCACGTGCGTGATGCCCTTCTGCTTGAGGCGAAAATCAAGGTCGGTATTGGCAAAGCCGCTCGAGCCCCAATGTTCCTGAACGACGATGTCACCCTCCTTTGGCGCGAAATCGGGGTGCCATTCGCCGCCCCATTCCCCGCGTGCGAAGTGATGCATGTGCATGAGCTTGCATTGGGTGGGGCTTGGATGATCCCAGCCTTCGTAGTCGCCTTGCTCCCAACGGCGGTGCGGTACGATGACCACCGGGATATCGAGTGCACGGACGGTACGGTCGAGGGCGCGCAGATTGTCGAGCAGGCCGACTTGCTCGGCAATCGGCTCTATCAAGGGGTAGACCTTTCCACCTTCCGACAGGAAATCATTGTAAGGATCGACCAGCAGATACGCGGTTCTGTTGAGGGGATAAATGGCTTTGGACATGGCGACTTTCTCCAGTGATTTTGGATGACCAGTGCCGTGGGCTTGCCTTGGCACGCTGTAGATATGATAATCATAGCAACTGTGAAAGAGGCAAGTCCTTATGTCGGTAAACACTCAAACGCTGTGCCCGATTTCACGGGCTGAGGCAATAGTCGGCGATCGCTGGACCGTACTGGTCCTGCGTGAGTTGTTCATGGGGAGCCATCGATTCGACGAGATTCAGGCGCAGACCGGGGGAACCCCGCAAATGATCGCGGCGCGCCTGAAAAACATGGAGGCTGATGGACTCGTCGCACGCCGTCCTTACAACGAGCGGCCGCCACGCTACGAATATCACCTCACTCCGAAAGGGCAGGCCTTCTATTCTGTGGTGCTTGCACTGCGCGCGTGGGGAGAAACCTGGTGCAAGTCGCCGGAGGAGGAGTTGGCAGTCGTTTATACCCACAAAACCTGTGGCCAGCCCGCAGGGCTAGGGCCGCTTTGCGAACATTGCGGCGAACTCTTGCGCCGTGAAGAGCTGATCAGCGAGCCGAGCGCCGCCTACATCGAAGAACGAAACGCACGGCGTGAGGCATTCAAAGGGGGGCGAATCCAGCAGTAAGGAGGGAATCCACTGTGTTCGTTGCTCCCTGAACTTGTTGGTCCGCATGGTAGGACGAGCGCACCAGCGGACCGGAGGCAACATTCTTGAAGCCCATCCGCGTACCTTGTTCGGCGAACCAGGCGAACACGTCCGGGTGCACGAAACGCTGGACCGGCAAGTGGCTGCGAGACGGTTGCAGGTATTGGCCGAGGGTGAGCATGTCGACATCGTGCTCACGCATGCGCTGCATGACCTCGATGACTTCCTCGTCGGTCTCGCCAAGTCCCAGCATCAGGCCAGACTTGGTCGGTACAGCTGGGACCAATTGCTTGAATTTCTGCAGCAGGTCCAGTGACCAATCGAAATCCGAACCCGGCCGCGCGGCTTTGTACAGGCGCGGGACGGTCTCCAGATTGTGGTTGAACACATCGGGTGGTTCAGTGGCGGTGATCGCCAGGGCGACGTCCATCCGGCCACGGTAATCCGGCACCAAAGTTTCCAGCTGCACGCCCGGCGACAGCTTGCGGATTTCGCGCAGGCAATCGACAAAATGCTGGGCGCCGCCGTCGCGCAAGTCGTCGCGGTCCACCGAGGTGATCACCACGTACTTGAGGCGCAGGTCGGCGATGGCTATGGCGAGGTTCATCGGCTCGTCGGCATCCAGCGGTTTGGGACGGCCGTGGCCGACATCGCAGAACGGGCAACGGCGGGTACAGATGTCACCCATGATCATGAAGGTCGCCGTGCCACCGGAAAAACACTCGCCGAGGTTCGGGCAGGAGGCTTCTTCACAGACGCTGTGCAGCTTGTGTTTGCGCAGCAGCTGTTTGATCCGGTCGACCTCGGGGGAGATCGGAATGCGTACGCGAATCCAGTCGGGTTTGCGTGGGAACTCATCGGTCGGGATGATCTTCACCGGAATTCGCGCGACTTTTTCTGCACCGCGCAGTTTGACTCCGACTTGCATTTTTACCGGGCTTTTGCCGGTCGATTCCACAACTTCGCTCATGTGTAGTGTTCTTCTGTTCGAGTGGGGGAGGCGAGTTCGGCAGCGGAACCTGTGGGAGCGAGCTTGCTCGCGATAGCGGAGTGTCAGTCGACATCAATGTTGAATGATCAATCGCCATCGCGAGCAAGCTCGCTCCCACAGGGACAGTGCTGTGTAATCAGTCGCGGTAGACAGGGAAATCGCTGCACATCGCAGCAGCCTGTCTGGCGACGTGGGCCTCGACATCGGCATCGCCGAGGTGATCGAGAATGTCGCAGATCCAGCCCGCCAGCTCGATGCTCTGGGCTTCCTTGAAACCACGGCTGGTGATCGCCGGCGTGCCGATGCGCAGGCCAGAGGTCACGAACGGCGATTGCGGGTCGTTCGGTACGGCGTTCTTGTTCACGGTGATGCCGGCACGACCGAGGGCGGCGTCGGCGTCTTTGCCGGTCAGGCCCTGACGAATCAGGCTGACCAGGAACAGGTGGTTGTCGGTACCGCCCGACACGACGTCGTAGCCTCGATCAATAAAGACTTTTGCCATCGCCTGGGCGTTGCGGATTACTTGCGCCTGATAGGACTTGAAGGCCGGCTCCAGCGCTTCTTTGAAGCACACGGCCTTGGCCGCGATGACATGCATCAACGGGCCTCCCTGGCCGCCGGGGAACACCGCAGCGTTGAGTTTTTTCTCCAGTTCCGGATTGGCCTTGGCTAGGATCAGGCCGCCACGCGGGCCGCGCAGGGTTTTGTGGGTTGTGGTGGTGACGACATCGGCAAAGGGAATCGGGTTCGGGTACAGACCGGTCGCCACCAGCCCGGCAACGTGGGCCATGTCGACAAACAAATAAGCGCCGACCTTGTCGGCAATCGCCCGGAAGCGTGGGAAGTCCAGGGTCTTCGAGTAAGCGGAGAAGCCGGCGATGATCATTTTCGGCTGGTGCTCGACGGTCAGGCGTTCGACTTCGTCGTAATCGATCAGCCCGGTAGCGGTGTTAATGCCGTACTGAACGGCGTTATACAACTTGCCGGAAAAACTGACTTTGGCGCCGTGGGTCAGGTGACCGCCGTGGGCCAGGCTCATGCCCAATACGGTGTCGCCGGCTTGCAGCAACGCCAGATAGACCGCTGCGTTCGCCTGGCTGCCGGAGTGCGGCTGGACGTTGGCGTAGTCGGCGCCGAACAGCTGTTTGGCGCGGTCGATGGCCAATTGTTCGACCACGTCGACGTGTTCGCAACCGCCGTAATAGCGCTTGCCCGGATAGCCTTCGGCGTACTTGTTGGTCAGGCCGCTGCCTTGCGCTTCCATCACCCGTTGGCTGGTGTAGTTTTCCGAAGCGATCAGCTCGATGTGGTGCTCTTGACGTGCGTCTTCGGCGTTCATCGCTGCCAGCAGTTCGTCGTCGTAGCCTTTGATCTGGTCGTGCTTGCTGAACATGGTGGAGTCCTCTGTTGTTCTCAGGATTGGCTGATGTACCCCTGTGGGAGCGAGCTTGCTCGCGATAGCGGTCTTTCAGTCGACATTTATGGTGGATGTCAGTCCGCTATCGCGAGCAAGCTCGCTCCCACAGGGGTTATGCGTTGTTCTCAGGCGTAGTCGGCAATCGACGGGCAGGCGCAGATCAGGTTGCGGTCGCCAAACACGTTGTCGACGCGACCGACGGGCGGCCAGTATTTGGCGTCGATCAAGGTTTCAAGTGGGTAAACCGCTTGCTCACGGCTGTACGGATGCGTCCACTCGCCGACGATTTCCGCCGCGGTGTGCGGGGCGTTTTTCAGCGGGTTGTCTTCCTTGTCCAGCGTGCCGTTTTCCACTGCACGGATTTCTTCGCGGATGCGGATCATGGCGTCGCAGAAGCGGTCCAGTTCTTCCTTGGATTCGCTTTCGGTCGGCTCGATCATCAGCGTGCCGGCGACCGGGAACGACATGGTCGGGGCGTGGAAGCCGAAGTCGATCAGGCGCTTGGCGACGTCATCGACGCTGATGCCGCTGCTGTCTTTCAGCGGACGCAAATCGAGGATGCATTCGTGTGCCACCAGGCCGTTGCTGCCGGTGTACAGCACCGGGTAATGCTCTTCGAGGCGCCGGGAAATGTAGTTGGCATTCAGGATCGCCAGCTGCGAAGCGCGCTTCAGACCCGCGCCGCCCATCATCCGAATGTACATCCAGGTGATCGGCAAAATGCTCGCGCTGCCGAACGGTGCCGCGCAGACCGCGCCTTCCTTGCGTTCCATCTGGGCGTGGCCCGGCAGGAACGGGGTCAAGTGCGACTTGACGCCAATCGGGCCAACGCCCGGGCCGCCACCGCCGTGGGGAATGCAGAAGGTTTTGTGCAGGTTCAGGTGCGACACGTCGCCGCCGAACTTGCCTGGGGCGCAGAGGCCGACCATCGCGTTCATGTTGGCGCCGTCGATATACACCTGGCCGCCGTGGTCATGAATGATGCCGCAGATTTCGCGGATGCCTTCTTCGAACACGCCGTGGGTCGACGGGTAGGTGATCATCAGCGCGGCGAGGTGTTCGCGGTGCTCGATGGCCTTGGCGCGCAGGTCTTCGATGTCGACGTTGCCGCGTGCATCACACGCAGTGACCACCACACGCATGCCGGCCATGTTGGCGGTGGCCGGGTTGGTGCCGTGGGCGGAGGACGGGATCAGGCAGATGTCGCGACGGTCTTCGCCACGGCTCTGGTGGTAGGCACGGATGGCCAGCAGGCCGGCGTATTCACCCTGGGAACCGGCGTTCGGTTGCAGCGAGATCGCGTCGTAACCGGTGGCGGCGCAGAGCATCGCTTCCAGTTCATCGGTCAGCTGCTGATAGCCGGCGCTTTGCGCGGCCGGAGCGAACGGGTGCAGGGCACCGAATTCGGCCCAGGTCACCGGGATCATTTCGCTGGCAGCGTTGAGTTTCATGGTGCAGGAGCCCAGCGGGATCATGGTGCGGTCCAGCGCCAGGTCCTTGTCGGCGAGCTTGCGCAGGTAGCGCATCAGCTCGGTTTCCGAGTGGTAACGGTTGAACACCGGGTGGCTGAGGATTGGCGACTGGCGAACCAGCGCGGCCGGGATGGTGCTAACCACGGAGGCGGCGAGGGCGGCGAAGTCCGGCAGAGTCTTGCCGTCGGCCAGCAGGGCCCACAGGGTTTCCACGTCGGCTTGCGAGGTGGTTTCGTCGAGGGACAGGCCCAGACGTTCAGCATCGACCACACGCAGATTGATTTGTTTTGTACGTGCTTTTTCGTGCAATGCGGCAGTGTGCGCGCCGGTCTTGATCGTCAGCGTATCGAAGAAGCTTTCTTGCTCGACAGTCAGACCGATTGCGCTCAAGCCATTGGCCAGAATGGCGGTCAGGTGATGCACGCGGTTGGCGATCTGCGTCAGGCCTTTCGGACCGTGATACACGGCGTACATGCTGGCGATGTTGGCCAGCAGCACTTGCGCGGTGCAGATGTTGCTGGTGGCTTTCTCGCGGCGGATATGTTGCTCGCGGGTCTGCATCGCCAGGCGCAGCGCCGGCTTGCCGAAACGGTCGACGGAGACACCGACCAGACGGCCCGGCATGTCGCGCTTGAACGCATCTTTGGTGGAGAAATAGGCCGCGTGCGGGCCACCGAAGCCCAGCGGTACGCCAAAGCGTTGCGCGCTGCCGATGGCCACGTCGGCGCCGAATTCGCCTGGCGGGGTCAGCACGGTCAGGGCCAGCAGGTCGGCGGCGACGGCCACCAAGGCGTTGGCGGCGTGGAAGCGTTCGGTCAGTTCGCGGTAGTCGAACACATCACCGTTGCTCGCCGGGTATTGCAGCAGGGCGCCAAAGAACGGCGTCACGTCAGTCAGTTCAAGTTCGTCGCCAACCACCACGTCGATGCCCAGCGGCTCGGCACGGGTGCGCAGTACATCGAGGGTTTGCGGGTGGCAATGTACCGAGGCGAAGAACGCGTGGCTGCCCTTGTTCTTGCTCAGGCGTTTGCAGAAGGTCATGGCTTCGGCGGCGGCGGTGGCTTCATCGAGCAGCGAGGCGTTGGCGATCGGCAGGCCGGTGAGGTCGCTGATCAGGGTCTGGAAATTCAGCAGCGCTTCGAGGCGGCCCTGGGAAATTTCCGGTTGGTACGGGGTGTACGCGGTGTACCAGGCCGGGTTTTCCAGCAGGTTGCGCAGGATCGGCGACGGCGTGTGCGTGCCGTAGTAGCCCTGGCCGATGTAGGTCTTGAACAGCTGGTTTTTGCCGGCGATGGATTTGATCAAGGCCAGGGCATCGGCTTCGCTCAGGCCGTCTTCGAGGCCGAGGACGCTGGTGCCCTTGATGCTGTCGGGGATGACGCTGGCGCTCAGGGCTTCCAGCGAGTCGAAGCCGAGGCTATTGAGCATGGCTTGCTCATCAAAGGCACGCGGGCCGATGTGGCGGGCGATGAATTCGTTGCGGGTGTCGAGCAGGGTGGTCATACGCAAAATCCTCAAGCGTCGTCGTGGGTCAGGCGCTCGTAAGCGGCCTGGTCGAGCAGACTGTCCATCGCGGTGGAGTCGCTCGGGCGCATACGAAAGAACCAGCCTTCACCCAGCGCGTCTTCGTTGATCAATTCGGGGGAGTTTTCGAGTGTTGAATTCACCTCGACCACTTCACCGTCCAATGGCATGTACACGCTGCTGGCGGCTTTCACCGACTCCAGCACCGCCACCTCATCACCTGCACCGAAGGTGCGCAATTCAGGCACCTGAACGAAGACCACGTCACCCAGCGCTTGCTGGGCATAAGCGGTGATCCCCACAGTGATCAGGCCATCGCTCTCAAGACGCAGCCATTCGTGATCGACGGTAAAACGCAATTCGCTCATATCAACTCCTCATTGTTCAGACTCATCCACTGCTGGTGGCGGATGGCGATGGGCAGGCTCGTGCCGGGCAACGAGCGTGGCTTGAGGGTTGATAGCAAGGGCGGTGCCAATGTTATTTATTTGTTTTAAATCAATTGGTTGTCGATTTTTTATGCGAATGGATAGAGCACGACCGTATTGAAATCAATACAAGCACTCAGGGAGGAGGGAGCGAAACCCGGGCCAGACACGTCGCGAAGGTTTTGTCTTGAATTCAATACGCTGTATTGATTTGCATACATAGCAGGTCAACACACCACCCCTGTGGGAGCGAGCCTGATCTGGCCTAATGAATTTGGACACATCAATAGGGCGCTATGATGGCGCCCAAATCTGAGGTGTGCATGATGATGCGAAAATCCTATTCCAGTGAGTTCAAACTCAAAGCTGCAAGCATGGTGCTCGATGAGGATCAGCCGATTCCCGAGATCTGTGCCAGCTTGGATATCGGCCCAACAGCTTTGCGCCGCTGGGTCGATCAGGTGCGAAAAGAGCGCGCCGGATCGACGCTTGTGGGTACCAAGGCGATCACCGCCGACCAGAAGCAAATCCAGGAACTCAAAGCCCTGCTGAGGCAGAAAGACCGGGATATCGAAATCCTAAAAAAGGCCAGTGCTCTCCTGCTTTTGGACTCCAAAGATCATTCCCTCTGATCAGTGAGCTGGGCGAGCAGTACGGCATTACAGACTGCTGCCGCGTGTTTGAAGTCAACCGCAGCAGCTATTACGCCTGGCGTCAGCGCCAAGGTAAAACCAACCCGAAGCGCGAAGCGCTCAAGGTTGTTTTGATTAAATACCACAAGGCATCAAGAGGCTCGGCAGGTGCACGAACCCTCTCCGAAGACCTGCGGGGTGACGGCCATCAGGTGGGCCGCTACATGGCCCGCGGTTTGATGAAGGAAGCTGGGATCGCTAGCCGTCAGCGCAGACCTCACAAGTACAAGTCATCGGGCGTTGAGTCGCTGGTGGCTGAGCATGAGCTGGAGCGTGAGTTTTACGTAGCTGATATCAATAAGGTTTGGTGCGCGGATATCACCTATATCCAGCTGGGCAAGCGCTGGCTCTACTTCTCAGTCGTTCTGGATCTATTTGCGCGACGAGTGGTGGGCTGGTCGTTTTCACTGGTCGCCGACGCGACGCTGGCACGCGAATCACTGCGAATGGCCGTCGAATTGAGAGGGCAACCCAAAGGCGTACTGTTCCATTCTGACCAGGGATGTCAGTACACCAGCCATAAATTCAGGGACGAACTGATGGCGCACGAGCTTAGGCAAAGCATGAGTCGAAAAGGCCAATGCTGGGATAACGCCCCGATGGAGCGTTTTTTTGGAAGTTTGAAGTCCGAATGGGTGCCTGAAGACGGCTACAACTCGGAACACGAAGCCCGAGTTGATATAAACCGCTATGTGACGCGCTACAACAATGTCAGGCGCCACAGTTACAACGGTTACCACTCACCTGTAGCAGCGGAAAAGCTGGCGGCGTGAGAACCGAAAAAAATGTCCAAAATTACTGGACCAGTTCAGCCTGCTCGCGAAAGCGTCCTGCCAGTTAGTATCGATGGCAACTGACAGACCGCTTTCGCGAGCAAGGCTCGCTCCCACAGGGGGATGTTGGTGCAAATGCATTGTGGCAGTGGCTTCAGGGTTTGTTGGGAATGCCGTATTTACGCAGCCGGATAGCGATCGCACTGTGCGACGTTTGCAAGCGTGCGGCGAGTAAACGGCTGGAGGGATAACTGCTGTAGAGCTGTTCCAGCAGGTTCTTTTCAAACCCTTCGACGGCATCCTCCAGGCTGCCAACCTCACCGTCGTTTCGTCGCTCCACGGCGGTTCTGGCGATGTCGAGGTCGTCGATGTCCACCAGCGGGTTTTCGCAAATAGCGGCGGCGCGGAAGATCACGTTTTGCAGTTGCCGCACATTGCCCGGCCAACGGTTACCGAGCAGCGCCGGATAGGTGCCGGGCGCCAGTCGACAGACCGGGCGCTGGATCTGCGCGCACGCCTGCTGCATGAAGTGGCTGGCCATCAACAGGATGTCGTGACCGCGTTCGCGCAACGGCGGTACTTGCAGGTTGAGCACATTGAGGCGGTAGAACAGATCCTCGCGAAAGCTGCCTTCGCTGACCATTTTTTCCAGGTCACGGTGGGTCGCGCTGAGGACCCGCACGTTGACCCTGACCTCACGATCACCACCGACCCGGCGGAAGCAACCATCGCTTAAAAAGCGCAGCAACTTGGCTTGCAAGTAGGGCGACATTTCGCCGACTTCGTCTAGGAACACCGTGCCTTGGTCGGCCAGTTCCAGCAGGCCGAGTTTGCCGCCACGCTGGGCGCCGGTGAACGCGCCCGCGGCGTAGCCGAACAGCTCGCTTTCGGCGAGGCTCTCCGGCAGTGCCGCGCAGTTCAGGGCCAGGAAGGGCGAGTCATGCCGGGCGCTGATCGCGTGGCAGGCGCGGGCGACCAACTCTTTGCCGGTGCCGGTTTCGCCCTGAATCAGCAGCGGTGCGTCGAGTGTTGCCACTCGCTGGGCACGGGCCTTGAGCGTACGAATCGCCGGGGACTCGCCGAGCAGCGCGTCGAAACCTTCGGCATGGTCATGATGCAGCGCCGAGAGGCGTTCACCGATGCGGTTCGGTTGATACAGGGTCAGCAGGGCGCCGGCATCGGTGATCGGCATGGCGTCCAGCAGCAGGGTCTGGCCACCGAGGCTGACCTCGTGCATGGGCAGGCGGTAGCCGTGTTCGATCAATGTGCGTTGCAAGGCGGGATCATCGAAGAGCGCCGTCAATGGCTCACCGGCCGGTTCTCGACCGCACAGAGAAATCAGCGCCGGGTTGGCCAGCAGCACATGACCGCGCTCATCCACCGCCAACACCGGGTCGGTGCTGGCCGCCAGCAAGGCATCGAGTTGCAAGCGTCGGCGCTGCCCCGGGAGGATGTCGACCATCGTCACCGCTTGCACGCCCTGGACGCCAAGAAAGGCGTCGCGCAACTCTTCCAGCACATCGGCGCCGAGGGTCGGGGCATCGATGTAAACGTTGGGCGGCACCATCTCGACGGCATCCAGATTGAAACGGCGCCCACCGAGCAGGGCCAGCACTTCCTGGGTAATGCCGACGCGGTCGATGAAGGTAACGTGGATGCGCATAGGGTGGCCTGCAAGGGTTGCGAACAGAATGAGTATGACCGGCACGCGCCGTGTCTGTCAGGTGCTGCCGGTGGTGCGCGAACAGGCGGCCAGATCTTCAAGGAATGCCTGAAGGATCGGCGGCGGGGCAGTGCCGCGTCGGGTGATTACATCGAAAGGCGACATCAGTTGCAGGCTCGTCGGCGCCAGTTGGTGCATCTCGCCGGTCTTGACCCACTGAGCGGCGAAGTGCATCGGCAGAAAGCCCAGATAGGCGCCGGAGATCAGCAGAATCGCCAGCGCTTCGATGTTGTCCACCGTGGCCGCAGCCTTGCTGACGCCCAGGTGTTCCAGGTCGTATTGCTGCATGTAGCCCCTGACGACAATCCGGCTGGCGGCAATCTCTTCGAGCAGTTCATCGCCCTCGGCCTTGCTGCCATACAGCGGATGCCGCCGTCCGCAATACAACCCCAGTGCTTCCTGATACAGCGGTGAGTGCAGCAGGCCCGGAACGTAGATCGGAAAGTGCCCGATGGCCAGGTGCAGTCGGCCGTCGAGCACGCGTTCTTCCAGTTCTGCGGGGGTGCCGACGTACACGTTCAGGTGCACATCATGCCCTCTGGATACGAAGCGCTGGGTGGTGCGCGGCAGTGGAGAATCGGGATCGGTAATGGTGGTGTCGATAATCCCCAGGTTGAGCTTTCCGCTGATGTGTTGTTTGAGTACGTCGGCGTCCATGCAGAAGTTTTCCACCGCCGAGAGCAGACGCTGAGTGGCTTCATGAATCGCCACGCCTTGCTCGGTCAGGCGAAAGCCGCTGCGCCCGCGTTGACAGAGCTTGACCCCCAGCCGGGTTTCCAGATGAGTCATTTGTTCGCTGATGGTTGACTGGCCGGCATTCAACGCCGCCTGCGCGGCAGAGAAACCGCCGCACCTGACAATCGTGGCAAACACCCTGAGCAGTTTCAGATCGACATCGTGCAGCTGGATCACCTTGAACCTCCCGCGTGTGGATGCATCGGTAATGCCGATATGAGTATCTGATGTTTAGCATTTTTTCCACGAAAACCTGCGCCCATAGTCATTCCAACGGCGGTCGCCTTCCAAGTCCGCCAGCTGATAACAAGAATTGGAGATGCCTGAAATGTCGAACAACGGTTATGAATCCGGTCGCCTGAACCTGCCATTCGTGGGTCACTGCACCTTTGGCAAATCCCCGGTGTGCACCGATTGGGATGCATTGGATGCGGACGTGGCGGTCCTCGGCGTGCCCAACGACATGGGTACCCAGTGGCGTTCCGGCGCACGCTTCGGACCACGCGGCATTCGTGAGGCATCGACCCTGTTTTCCTTCGGCCATGCCGGCGCCTATGACCACGAAGATGACGTCATGTACCTGACCGCCGCCGACGTGCGCATGGTCGACGTCGGTGATGCCGACATCGTGCACACCGATATGGTCACCAGTAACGAGAACACCGAGTACGCCGTACGCAAGATTCTGGATGCCGGTGTCATGCCGGTTGTACTCGGTGGCGATCATTCGGTTCACGCCCCGGTGATCAAGGCGTTCGAGGGTCGTGGCCCGATCCACATCATCCACTTCGATGCCCACCTGGACTTCGTCGACGAGCGCCACGGTGTTCGCTACGGCCATGGCAACCCGCTGCGCCGCGCGTCCGAAATGAACCACATCGTCGGCATGACCCAGATGGGCATCCGCAACGTGTCGTCGTCCAATCGCGATGACTATGAAGCCGCCCACGCGGCCGGCTCGAAGATCCTTTCTGTCCGTGATGTGCGCCGCCTCGGCGTCGAAGGTGTGCTGGCGTTGATCCCGCAGAACATCAACTACTACATCACCATCGACATCGACGGTTTTGACCCGTCCATCGCCCCTGGCACCGGCACCCCAAGTCACGGCGGCTTCCTCTATTACGAAGTGCTGGAAATCATCCAGGCCCTGGCTAAACGCAGCAAGGGCAACATCGTTGGCATGGATCTGGTCGAGGTTGCACCGGTCTATGACCCTTCCGGCATGACCTCGATTCTGGCGGCGCAACTGCTGCTCAACAGCATCGGTTTCATCTTCCATGAGCGGGCTCAAGCACGGCACGCGATGAGCGAAACCACCACGGCCACGGCGTGATCTGACCGCCGCACAGAGGGAATGAAAATGGACACGATCGTTAAGCAGTATCTCCAGAAATTTGGTGTATCCGAAGCCACCCAGACCTTCCTCAGCAAGGTGCAAAAAATGTTCATCGGTGGCGCCTTTGTCGAGGCCAGCGACGGGCAGACATCCGATGTTATCGAACCGTCGACCGAGGGCCTGATCACGCGGATTCCGATGGGCACCACGCAGGATCTGGACCGCGCCGTGCAAGCCGCCCGCGCGCAGTTTGACGGTGGCGCCTGGAGTCAGGCCAAACCGGCAGAACGCGAGCGGCTGATGCAACGCCTGGCGGACCTGATTGAAAGCAACGCCTTTGAGCTGGCGGAAATCGAATCGATCGACATGGGCAAGTCAGTTGCCTTCGCGCGGGATGTCGATATCCAGGGCACCGTCGATACGCTGCGTTATTTCGCCGGTTGGGCGACCAAGCTGCATGGCCGAACCGTTGAACCGTCGCTGCCGGGCAATTACCTGGCCTATACCCGTAAGGAAGCGGTGGGTGTGGTCGGCGCCATCGTGCCCTGGAACTTCCCGCTGCAAACCATGGCCTGGAAGCTCGGCGCGGCGCTGGCAACCGGTTGCACCGTGGTGGTCAAACCTGCCGAACTGACCTCGTTGTCGGCCTTGCGCTTTGCCGAACTGGTGCAGGAAGCCGGCATCCCGGACGGGGTGATCAATATCGTGACCGGACGCGGCAGCGTGGTCGGTGCGGCCATGGCCACGCACCCCGGTATCGACAAGCTCACCTTCACCGGCTCGACCCCGGTCGGCCGTACCGTAGGCCGCGCCGCGCTGGACGAAATGAAGCGACTAACCCTCGAACTCGGAGGAAAATCACCGGTAATCGTATTGGCGGATGCCGACGTGCCGGCCGCCGCCCAGGCCATCGCCAACGGCGTGTTTTTCAACTCGGGTCAGGTGTGCGATGCCGGTACGCGGGCCTACATTCATCGCAGCGTCTACGACGAATTCCTGCGCGAACTGATCGCCTACACCCGCACGCTGAAAATCGCACCGGGCCTGGATCCAGACTGCTTCATCAGCCCGTTGGTCTCGGCGTTGCAGAAGGAGCGAGTGACCGATTACATCGAAACCGGCAAGCAAGAGGGCGCCGAACTGGTCTACGGCGGCCAGCCTGTCGAAGGCCCCGGTTTCTTCGTCGAACCGACCATTTTTGCCCATTGCCGCAACGACATGCGCATCGTCCAGGAAGAGATCTTTGGTCCGGTGCTGGTCACCGCACCGTTCGACGATGAAGAAGAGGCCTTGGCCCTGGCCAATGACTCGCCTTACGGCCTGGCGGCTGCACTGTATTCCAATGACCTTGGAAAGGTGCACAGCCTGATCCCGCGGTTGAAAGCGGGTTCGGTCTACGTCAACGCCCACGGCACCCTCGATCCGTCGATGCCGTTCGGTGGCTACAAGCAGTCCGGGTTCGGCAAGGACCTGGGCGCGGAGCAGCTCGATTACCTGCTCGAAACCAAGGCGGTCTGGATCACGCTCCCCTGAGTCAAGGCTGACTCAATCCCTGTGGGAGCGAGCCGGCTCCGGGCGGCGTTCCGACGAAGATGCCGGCACATTCAGCATCAATGTCGCCTGACACATCGCCTTCGCGAGCAGGCTCGCTCCCACAGGGGTGTACACCAAAAGTATGCAGTTATCTCGTCATGATCTTCCAACAATAAGAGACCATCATGAACACTAACGCCAAGTCAGCCCTGAGCGTGTCCGTCCTGGACGACAAACCCGTCGTCGAAAGCCATTCGATTGACTTCATCCCGGAGAGCGAGCGCACCGACAAACTGTCGAGCCAGGGCCCGTTCTGGTTCCTCGGCAACTTCACCTTCTTTACCATGACCATCGGCTTCGTCGGCCCGAGCGTCGGCCTGACCGCGCTCTGGACCACACTTGCCGGCACGCTGGGCATCATGTTCGGCACGCTGTTCATGGCGTTTCACGGTTCGCAAGGTCCACACCTTGGCCTGCCGCAGATGATCCAGTCGCGTGCGCAGTTCGGCTATCGCGGTGTGATCCTGGTGCTGCTGGCGACGCTGTTTGTGTTCGCCGGTTTCAACATCGTCAACCTGGTGTTGATGATGCAGGGGCTGCACACGCTCTTCGGCTTCAACCCCGCGGTGATCGCGGTGGCGGTGACGATACCGGCGGCGGTGTTGGCGATCCTCGGGCATGACTGGATGCACCGCAGTTTCAAATGGGCGTTGTACCTGTCGCTTCCGCTTTACGGCCTGGTGACGTTGGCCGTGCTGATGGGCTGGGTTCCTGATGCAGTTGCGCCGGCACTTGCGGCCGGTGAAGTGGCCCCGGCGCCGCTGGGCTTCAACTGGACCGGTTTCATCGCCCAGTTCGCGGCAGCGGCGAGTTACAACATCGCTTACGCCCCGTATGTGTCCGACTATTCGCGTTACCTGCCGAAGAACACCTCCAGCGGCAAATTGATCGCGGTGGTGTTCCTGGGTGCCTCGTTGTCCGGCGCATGGATGATCTCTGTCGGTGGCTGGCTGGCCGATCACCTGCATTCCACGGACGTGCTGGTGGCTCTTGGGCAAGTCGGCAACACCGTGTCGCCACTGATGGGGACTGTGGTGGTGGTCGTCACAATCCTGGCGTTTCTGCCGGTCATCGCCATGAACATCTACAGCGCCAAGTTGACCACGCTGACCTGCGTCGACTCGATCAAGCACATTGAACCGACCCGCAAGGCACGCATTCTGGCGATTGGTTTTGTGATCCTGCTGCAACTGGGCGTGGCCCTGAGCATCCAGAGTTCGGGCAAAGGTCTGTCGGTGTTGAGCATCTACCTGGTGGTGATGCTGTACTTCCTGGTGCCCTGGACCTCGGTCAACCTGACCGACTACTTCTTCGTCCGCAAGGGTCGCTACGCCATCCCGCATTTCTTCATGCCCCACGGCAACATCTACGGCAGCTGGGGCCTGCGCGGCATTGCGGCGTATGCCATCGGCTTCATCTCGATGATCCCGTTCTTCTACATCTACGACGGTGTTGAACAGCGTGAGGTCTATGTCGGCCCGCTCGCCAAGGCGCTCGGCAGCATCGACATCGCCTGGCTTGTCGGGTTGATCGTATCGGGGCTGGTGTACTACTGGTTCAGCCGCTCGATCGACCTCAAGCGCGAAGAAATCGTCATCCAGCACATCGAAAAAACATCCCCGCAATACACCACCGGCGACACGTTGACCAAGCCGTCGTTGCCCGTTTTCAACAAATCGGCGGTCCGGAGATAATCATGGCTACGCAAAAGTACGACTACATCATCATCGGTGCCGGCTCGGCAGGTTGTGTGTTGGCCAACCGCCTCAGCGAAGACCCAGCCACTTCAGTTTTGGTGCTGGAATTCGGCGGCAGCGATCGCAGTGTGGTGATCCAGATGCCGAGTGCCTTCTCGATCCCGATGAACACCAAAAAGTACAACTGGCGCTACGAAACCGAGCCGGAGCCGTTCCTCAACGGACGTCGTATTCACTGCCCAAGGGGCAAGGTGCTCGGTGGCTCGTCGTCGATCAATGGCCTGGTGTACATCCGTGGCCACGCCTACGACTTTGACGAATGGGAGTCCCTCGGTGCAGAGGGTTGGGGCTATCGCAATTGCCTGCCTTACTTCAAACGGGCCGAGCATTACGAGGAGGGCGGTGACGGCTATCGCGGCAGCACCGGCCCCTTGCACACCACCAACGGCAATCACATGAAAAACCCGTTGTACGGGGCCTGGGTGGAGGCCGGCGCAGAAGCAGGCTACATCAAGACCGAGGACTGCAACGGTTACATGCAGGAAGGCTTCGGTGCCATGCACATGACGGTGAAAAACGGCGTGCGCTGCTCCACGGCCAACGCTTACCTGCGTCCGGCCATGGGACGTCCGAACCTGACCGTGATCACCCATGCAATGACCCGTCAGATCATCCTTGAAGGCAAGCGAGCCGTCGGAGTCATGTATGACCACGAAGGCCAGATGCACCAGGTGTATTGCAACCGGGAAGTTCTCGTATCGTCCGGGCCCATCGGCTCTCCGCACTTATTGCAACGCTCCGGTATCGGCCCGGCCGAGGTCCTGCGCAAAGCCGGGATTGGCGTGCGCCATGACCTGCCGGGAGTAGGGGAGAACCTGCAGGATCACGCCGAGGTGTACATCCAGTTCGGCTGCAAGGAGCCAGTGACGCTCAACAGCAAAATGGACCCGCTGAGCAAGTTGATGATTGGCCTGCGCTGGCTGTTGTTCAAGGACGGACTCGGCGCCACCAATCATTTCGAGGCCGGTGGTTTCATCCGCTCGGACAAGGGCCTGCGCTGGCCGGACATTCAGTTCCACTTTCTGCCCGCGGCCATGCGTTACGACGGTAACAAACCGATCAAGGGCCACGGCTTCATGGTGCTCACCGGGCCGAACAAACCCAAGAGCCGCGGCTATGTTCGGGTGCGTTCCGCTGACCCTTACGAACATCCAGAGATTCAATTCAACTACCTGCAACGCGAAGAAGATCGCGAAGGTTTCCGCCGCTGCATCCGCCTGACCCGCGAGATCATCGGCCAACCGGCGATGGACCGCTTCCGCGACGGCGAGATCGCGCCTGGGCCACAGGTGAACACCGACGAAGAAATCGACGCCTTCGTGCGTGAAAACCTGGAAAGCACCTATCATCCTTGCGGCTCGTGCCGCATGGGCGAGGACGAGATGGCAGTGGTTGATTCCGAGTTGCGTGTGCGGGGCATCGCGGGTTTGCGGGTGATCGACTCGTCGGTGTTCCCGACCGAGCCAAACGGCAACCTCAACGCACCGACCATCATGCTGGCCGAGCGGGCCTCCGATCTGGTTCGTGGGCGCACCATGCTGCCGGCGTCCGATGCGCCCGTCGGGCTTGTCCAGGATTGGGAGACCAGCCAGCGATCATCGTTGCCAGGACGCAATGTGAGGGTTTAAACCCGACGGGTTAACCGCTTAGGAGAAGACATATAAAACGGGCGCCTTCAGGGCGCCCGTTTTTTTACTTTGCTGCACGTACAGGCGCTAGCTCATTTCAACACCAGCAAGCGATAAACCCCGCCCTCGCTTTCTATCCCATGGGTGTCATGGGTGAAACCCGGGAAGGATTTATCGAAGGCTTCCAGCGCCTTGAGATAGGCCAGCAACGGCCCATCCGCAGGCCCGGCGTTTTCACCCGGCATCAGCAATGGAATGCCCGGCGGATACGGCACGATCCCGGTCGCGGCGATGCGTCCAGCGGCTTCTTCGAGTGTCACCCGTTCGATGTCGTTTCTGACCAGTTTTTCGTAGGCCTCCACCGGGCTGAATTCGGCTTTCGGAAGTGTGCCGAACGCCTGGGCCATGTTGGCGGTGGTTTTGTGTTTCTTCATGGCAGCGAAGATTTCGTCGGCCAGGTCCTTGAGGCCCATGCCGGCGTAACGAGTCTGGTTGGCGGCCAGCAGGTCCGGCAGGCACAGTTCCAGTTCGACGTTGTCGTCATAGTCGCGTTTGAAGTCGAGCAGGGCATTGAGCAAGGTGCCCCATTTGCCTTTGGTGATGCCGATGGAGAACAGGAACAGGATGGTGAAGTCGGTGGTTTTCTCGACCACGATGCCCTGACGTCCCAGGTAGGCCGTGAGCACACAGGCCGGGATGCCCGAGTCGAGCAGGTTGCCGTCGTCGCCCATGCCGGGGCTGAGCACCGAGACCTTGATCGGGTCGAGCATGCAGTAGCCTTCTTCGATGTCACCGAAGCCGTGCCATACCGCGTTGGGATGCAGTACCCAGCAGTTCGGCTCGGTTTTCAAAAGCACCGGGTCGACTTCATGGAACGGCACGGTGGCCGCGCCAACCTGCACGGTCGGCGGCTGCCAGCAGGTAAAGAACCAGTCATCCTTGCTCAACATATCGTTGTGCATGCGCGAGACGACCTGGCGGAAACTGATGGCTTCTTCGATCGATTCGGTGGTGAGGATTTGCCCGCTGGGCGCTTCCATCATCGCCGAGCTGACGTCGCAGGAAGCCATGATCGCGTAGTTGGGCGAAGTCGAGGCGTGCATCATGTACGACTCGTTGAAGCGCCCGTGTTCGATCGGGTTGCGGCCGTTA
The DNA here is from genome assembly GCF_059695775.1 of Pseudomonas sp. LBUM1666. Taxonomy (NCBI): domain Bacteria; kingdom Pseudomonadati; phylum Pseudomonadota; class Gammaproteobacteria; order Pseudomonadales; family Pseudomonadaceae; genus Pseudomonas; species Pseudomonas sp. LBUM1666. The sequence continues at coordinate 2,543,126 of NZ_CP166789.1, forward strand.
CGCACGTGAATCATCGAGGCCTGGGAGAGGGCGGCCAGCAACTTGTGGGTCGACTGGGTGGCGAACACGGTCGGCTTCGAGTCGTCGTGATCGTCCGGGTTGCCGTGCATGGCGTGGCGCTCGCGGTACAGCGGGTTGAAACGCGCATATCCGTACCAGGCTTCATCGAAATGCAGACGATCGACGCTTTGCCCCAGCAGCTCTTCGACGCGGGTGACGTTGTAAGTCAGGCCATCGTAGGTGGAGTTGGTGATGATGGCGTGGACGGGTGTCGGGTCGATGCCTTGCTTGACCAGCGGGTTGCTGGCGATAGCGGCTTTCACGCCGTCGCTGCTCAGGGTTTGCGGCAGGATCGGGCCGATGATGCCGTAGCGGTTACGGGTCGGCACCAGATAGGTCGGAATGGCCCCGGACAGGGTCATCGCATGCTCGGCGGACTTGTGGCAGTTGCGGTCACACAGGGCGATCTGATTGCGCGTGACGCTGGCCATGAGGATGACGCGGTTGGACATCGACGAGCCGTTGGTGACGTAGTAGGTGCGGTGGGCGCCGAACACCTTGGCGGCGTATCGCTCGCCCTGGCCGATGGGGCCGCTGTGATCGAGCAGCGAACCGAGTTCACCGACCGAAATCGACAGGTCGGAACGCAGCAGGTTCTCGCCAAAAAACTCGTAGAAGGCGCGCCCCGCAGTACTCTTCAGAAACGCTGTGCCGCCGGCATGTCCAGGGGTGTGCCACGAGTATTCATAGGTGCGGGAAAACTTCACCAGCGCCCCGAACATGGGGGGCAGCGCGGCTTGGCGATAACGTTCGATGGCCGCCAGGATGCGTCCACTGAGGAAACGGCTGGTGTCCTCGGGCAACCAGATGAAGTCATCGGCGTGTTGCATGACCACCAGCGGAATGCTCGACGCGGTACTGCGGTCGCTAATCAGGAAAACCGGCACCCGGGTGTTGCGCTCGCGCAGGCTGACCAGCAGTTGGATGCATTCCTCATGGCCTTCGCTTTTGTCCATTTCCCAGCTGAGCAGTACGCATTGAATGGCCGGGTCCGAGCGCAGGATCGACGTGGCGTCGCTCAGGGTTTCCGACGCCAGCACCCGGATGGCGCGTTCCTCCACATCGTTGATCAACTGATGCAGGGCGCGACCAAAGACGGTGCGTTTGTCCGGCGGGCTGCTGACCAACAGCGTGAGCATTCCGAGCGTCTGTCTATATTCCGTCATAATTAAGCCTCCACTCTGACTGCTTGCAAGTTATTGACCGGCACCGGCTCGCCCGTGATGTGCTGAGCGCTGACGGTCTGTGTCGGTACGCTGTTATTGAGTGCTTCGAGGCGGATCAGGCGATTGTTGACGAAGCCAAACAGCGTGTAACCAAAGATTGTTGCCACGCCGCCGAGCATCAGTGCCTGCGCGCCCGAGCTGTACAGCGCCAGGTAGCTGTAAGCCGCCGCCACCCACGCAATGATGTTGGTTATCAGCGCCGTGCCCGCCGGAACGTTGGAGACCTTTTGAATGGTCATCAACGCGGCCATGGAGAGGATGTAGGGCACCAGGTTGGTGACCACCGCGAGGTTGACGAGGGTGTCGAACTGCTTGCTCAGGTCAGGGCTGATGGTGAGAAAAGCCAGCGCCGTCTGCACTGCCAGCAGCACCAGCATGCCGACAATGGGTGTTCCGGCCTTGTTGGACTTGGCAAAAATCGACAGGAAATAACCGGTGTCCGCGGAGCTTTTGTAGACCTGAGCGATGGTGAATTGCCAGCCCAGCAGCGAACCGACGCACGCCAGTACCATCGCGGCCATCACAATGTCGCCGACCATAGGGGTGAACATCTTGGCAAAGACCAGCCCGAACGGTGCAGTGGAGGAGGCCAGTTCAGGGTTATCGACGATACCGGCGATGACGTTGGTGGAGACGATGTAGATCACCGCCGCGCCGAGGGTGCCGCCGAGTACCGCAATGGGTACGTTCCTCTCTGGATTTTCCACAGCATCGGTGTTGGCGCACGCCGACTCCAGGCCGAGGAATGCCCATAAGGTGATCGCCACCGATGCACCTGCGGCTTCGAACCAGCCCATGTTGTGGGGGTTCCAGCCGGCGGCGTAGACACTGCTGTCGAACCAGAACCAGCCAATGGTGGACACCAGCACCACCGGCGCAATCACCCCCCAAACCGTAATCGCACCGATCCGGCCGGTAATCCGCGCGCCGCCGAAGTTGGCGAAAGTGGTGATCCACAACAGAGCGATGGTCGCCAGACCCACTTGCAGTGAGCCCAGTTCAACATGGAACAGTTCCTGGATGTAGCCGACCGCCGTAATACTGATCGCCACGTTGGCAATCAACAGCGAGAGGCCATAGGTGTAGTTCGTGATGTAGTTACCCGCCTTGCCGAAGGTGTATTCGGCATAGCCGCCCATGCCCCCGGTCTTTCGACTGAGCATCCCGCAGCGCGCAAAGGCATAGGCCAGCGCCAGGGAACCAGTGGCCGTGATCAGCCAGGAAAGGATGGAAATACCACCAACTTCGGCAAGCTTTGTGGGGAGTAGCACAATGCCGGATCCCAACATGTTGACGGCTGTCAACATCGTCAGTTGCCCCACGGTCATTTTCTTTGCGACTGACATTCCGTTGCCTCATTCGTTGGCGGGAGAGAGTGTTAGCTATAGCAAAGGATCAAAATGCCGCAAGAAACGTCCGTAAGACGCTGAGAAAACAAGCTATAGCGCACTTAAGGCATTTTGCTGGCCCCTAAGTTTGAAAGTTTTGACCAAAATCAATTTATTTTCAGATAGTTAGGATCGAATGCAAATGCGGAATGTGATGGTTGCGCTGATTTCGTTAGGCCTGGCGAGCGTTGCCGCCTCTGTCCAGGCCAAAGAGCTGGCATCGAATGATCGTTACATTTGCAGCTGGGGTGCAGGTACCGCGGCGAGAGCCCAGGAACTCAAGCTGTCCGGGGTTTCACTGTATGCAGCGCGGCAGAAGTTACATACCTACAAGTTCAGCAAGCCGTGGATGCACATGATGGCGATGGGCATTACCGAGCAGACCTATGACAGTCATTCGCGGATGAAGCCCGCAGCCCTGCGCGAGAGCTTTTACGAGGAGTGCGTTCGGTATAAGTTGGCGCGCAAATGACGAGGGCGGTCCGCCACAATCACCCGGACACGGCTCCTGCGCCGTACCGGGGTGGTTACGTCAGACATTGGGTACTTCAGACCTTCCCTAAAGAGAGAAAACTATCGACTTCTTCTCAGGTTTTTTGCCTTTAACCTCCTGAGCATACCCATTACCGGCCGCAGGAGAGGCACCCTGTCAAAGATGGAAAGCTCATGCAGGTCCGTCCGCGAGGGCCTTTGATAGCCACAATTCCAGGTGAAATAGTAAGCCGAAACTTCTTTATTCTTATGAATAAGCGTATTGAGAGCAGCGTCATAATGCATCGGACCTCCGTCAGGATGTCCCGGTGGCCGCTCCAGAACCTGCAATAAAAAATCCCTCAATTTCCCAAAGCATTTCCCGTTTACAGCATAGAAATGGGCCAAATGTATTGGCCGGTCGACTGCTTTCCAAGCGGGTAAGTTTGAATTTTCTTCAAACGGATGCCCAAAATAGACGATGTCCCACTCCATACCTTCCAGAGACTCGATCGCCTCTCTCCCATATTGAGAAATATGTCTGGAAAACTGTATGTCGTCCTCCATGATCAAGATATTTTTCAAATTCAGGCGCATTGCTTCTTCCAGTACCCCCAGATGACTCAAAAAGCAGCCTCTGACCCCGACGTTCGGGAAGCCATTTCCTTCACTGGGCGTAACAGCCTCAAAAAAGCCTATTTTTTCATCATCAATGTGAAAGCCATTGCGAGTGAATTCTTCGACTGTTTCTAAACGGCGATCCTTTCTTGACGAGATATTGATGATTCTTACTCGATCAAAATACTCGATCACATTCATCTGTCAGGTCCTTAGCGCAGACAATCAGGGCAGTTGGATTGGGGAACCCGCAGAATTCGGAAAAAAATCGTATGTAAGCACTGCCGACACACTCTCGCAGCGTCAGAGTAGGGCCACTTTCTGCATTTCCTGACGGCTCGGCGTCAACTTCCATGACCTCAACCTGACAGGCTGAATGCTTGGCGATTTTGTCCGTTCTCTCTATCGACCCCGGATTGCAGTATAGGCAGCATTTCCAGATGAAGTTTTAGTCTCGTAAATCGGCGTGCAGCACCCGTTCGAGAAGACACGCCAGATAGGTGCTCCGGGCGGAAAGCTCCGATAGGTCCGGACATTTACCGCTGGCGCCAGCCCTTCGGCGGGGTGCAAAGCGAAGTCGTCAAGGTCTCCTATACTGGATCGTTCCGAGAGTTTCCCTACCCTTCACAGCGAGGAGAACGCACATGACCATTCGTATTGGCGACGAAGCACCGGATTTCACCGCCGAAACCACCGAAGGCACGCTCCATTTCCACGAATGGATTGGCGACAAGTGGGCCATCCTGTTCTCACATCCGAAGGATTTCACCCCGGTCTGCACCACTGAACTCGGTTATATGGCCGGGCTAAAGCCGGAGTTCGACAAACGCAACACCAAGATTGTCGGCCTCAGCGTCGACCCGGTCGGTAACCATCAGACCTGGGCCAAAGACATCGAAGAAACCCAGGGCCATGCGGTCAACTACCCCATGATCGGCGACGAGAATCTGGTGGTGGCCAAGCTCTACGACATGATTCACCCGAACGCCAGTGGCGGCGCTCGTACTGCCGTGGACAACGCCACGGTGCGGTCGGTGTTCATTGTCGGCCCGGATAAAAAGATCAAGGCGATGCTGGTCTATCCGATGAGTGCCGGGCGCAACTTCGATGAAGTGCTACGGCTGCTCGATGCTATTCAGTTAAACGCCAAGCACACGGTTGCCACGCCGGTGAACTGGCGTCCGGGTGAGGACGTGATCATTCCTACGTCTGTATCCGACGACGACGCAAGGAAGAAGTACCCGGATGGCTTCAAGACGGTGAAACCTTATTTGCGTACGGTGGCACAACCGAAGTAATGGTCAGTCATTCATCCTGTCTTCAATCGCGATGCCTTTTACGCGCATTGCATTGATCTGCTCGGCGCGGGTGCCAGGGAGGTTGAGCATGGTTCCCTGGCGCAGCGCCGAGACTTCTACAGTGTTCCAGGGCTGAGAATGCACGGGGAGCCTTTACCTGCCATGCCGTCTTCATGCGTCAAAAACTCTTGGTCGCCTGGTACTTTCAGAAAGTTGCCGACAAACCCGCCTTTACAGGCGTCGTCGGCGGTCGAGCCCATGCCATTGCCCAAGTGCTTCGTTGCTCGGTGCTGGGCGCTTTGCCGGGTCGTGGGCCAGCGTCCTGATGCGGGCTGACACCCCCGCGTGAAGCTATTACACATGGATAGAATTCACTGGACTAACGTGCTTGTTGTGGCGTTATTTTGACGCCACCCTCCCTAAAATGAAATTTCGAATTATTATTGTGACGAGCTATTGACGTAATGGCGATGTGCTTATAGGCTCAATTTAGCCGATAAAGATTCCTTCAACCGACAAAAGAATAACCCCCTACGCAAGGAGGCGGTGTTATGCGCTCAACACTTGTCATTAAATTTGTGTTGTTGTCTGTGATCCTGAATGGTGCAGCCGTTGCTAGTGCCCAGGCGACCAATTTGGCCAATGAAATTAGTCGCATAAGTAGCGCTTGCGAGGAGTTAGGGCCTCAACTTTGTACTGCTCTCAAAGAGCACGCGGGTGGCGCACTGCTTACTTTTGGAAAGGGCCTTGGTTTGCCTTCATTGATCACTGATATTTACGTCGATGATGCCCATTCTGCGAAAGTTAACAGTGTCATTCATCACGCTGACTCGGGCGTGGATGTATCCGTCAATTCTTCTGCGCGTGACGGATTAATGGCGGCGGTTGACAATAAGCCATTCAAGATTGATTCATCTCTCCAGGATAAAAGTCTGGTGGGGGTATCTGATATCAACCAACCCAATGCAGTACCGCTTTCTGCGGCAGCATGGTTATTTTCTTCCGCGTTATTTGGGTTTATTGTGGTCGCCAACCGACGGAAGATATAGGTGGTAGTTAACGTTTTTGGCAATAAGGGTTGTTTAGATAGTCACTCTGGTGGTTGGGTAGACACACAGCTTTGTATATTGTTTTTGCGGATGATGTCTGTCTTGCAATGATACTTTGTTTGTAATTGTTGATATCAGTTAGTTGCGCTGGCAAACGTAATCATAGCCAGGTTGACAGTGCCGCAGTTGAGCTGGCTCAAGCGGGCCTGGTGTAGTTAATATTGGCGCGGAATACATCGGGGGTGGCTTGCTTGCTCCAAGCTATTGTTAAATAACACTATTTCGCTGTTTTGCACTAACGTTCCGGTTTCAGGTGTGTTGCATCGTCGGAATTGACCGCCCAGAAGCTCAAGGTGATTGCTGTTCAGTAGTTTCTTTGGCTTGAAATAGGCTAGAGTGATTTGACTAGGTTTTTTTGTTCTAAACTCCTTGCATGGCTACTTAGACGGAGGGATCCCGATGTTCCGTTCATTGATACCTGTGCTGTGCGCGCTGGCCGTTTGGCCCAGCATTTCCAACGCCGTCGAAAACGACCCGACTTACCGGCTGAGTCCGGGAGATAACCTTTCTGTTTCCGTGTGGGGCGAAGACAAGCTCAAACAGGATGTACGCGTACTCCCCGATGGCAGCATTACCTTCCCGCTGGCAGGGCAGGTCAATGTTTCGGGGCTTGATGCCTCCGCTGTCGCGAAGCTAATCGCTCTCAAGCTTGAGGCTTTCATACCTGATCCGCAGGTGAGCGTTGTCGTCACCGGCACCGAAGGTAATCTCGTCTACGTTCAGGGCAAAGTGGTGAAACCCGGCACCGTGCATATGTCAGGTCAAACGTCAGTGCTGCAGGTAATAAGCATGGCGGGCGGGCTCGACAAATTCGCCGATAAAGACGACATTAAGGTCGTGCGGCTCAATGGGGCTAAACAAGAGATCCTGCGCGTCGACTACAGCGAGTTGATGTCAGGGAAAGACATGACCACCAATTTTCTACTTAAAGCCGGCGATACGCTGGTCGTGCCTTAGCCTTGCGCGAGGCACTAGGGATTACTTTGCTTGGATTTCGAACTACCGGGGTTGCGACGGCAATCCTGGCTTTGTCGTGTTCGGACATGGCCTATGCTGCTACTTGGCAATCAGCAATAGCAGTGCCTTCGACGGTCGAGTACGACAGCAACCCACTGCTGCTCACGAGTGATGAGAAAGGGGTGACCCGTACCATCATCGCCCCCGATTACAGCCTCGTGGGTACTTCCGGACGGGATGAGTTCCAGTTCGGTCTCGGGGTAAATATCGTGCGTTCGTCGGATACGTCGATCGTTTCGGACCGTGAAGATCCCAGATTAAGGTTGGGGTGGCAGCGCGAGACCGAAACGGGTGCTTTTGGACTCACGGCGAGGTATGAAGAAAACTCTACGCTTTCCACGGTGGTTCAGGAAACCGGCGTAGTTGCCTCTGATGGCACGCAAAAGATGTATGTGGTGGGCGGCAACTGGAGCACTGCTCTCAGCGAGCGAAGCACCCTGGTTAACGAGACTGACTACACTCATGTCACTTACGACGTCGATACACTGACCGACTATGACGAGCTGGCGACCCGCTTCAGCTGGAACTATGCATGGAGTGAGCAAGTCGAGCTATTCACCCGTCTTGGCGTGAGGCGCTATGAGCCGGCGGAGGGTTCTGCGGTGGCTTCCTCAAACAGCTACACCCCCACGGTCGGCTTGAATGTCCAATTCTCCGAGCGGCTTAAGGGGACGGCCTATGCGGGTCTCAACCAAGTCTCCGGCACAGGTAGCGGCCCCAAAGGCCAAGGCGGTTTAATGTTGCAATATGCCGGTGAGCGTATTGATACCAGCATCGACGCCAGTCGTAGCACTCTCGCCAGCGGGGACGGTGGTTTCGTCGAGGTTGATGCCCTGAGGGGTACATGGAGCTATGCCATCGACGAGACCCGTCGCACCGGTTTCGATGTCTCCTGGCAAGACGCCAAAGGCCGGACGCCTAATACCCTGCAAAATTACAGTGCCTGGTTTAGCCAAGAACTCTCGCCTTTTTGGATTGCACGCCTATCCTACACATACAAAGAACGCCAGCAAGATGGCTTGCCGGATGCCACTGCAAACGTCGTCGGGCTGACGCTGACTTATAGTTATCCCGGTCTCTGACATTCAGCTGTGTGAGAAATATGGCCTCTGATTACGAAATGTCGTTTAACGACTACCTAGCTATCATCAAGCACCATGCCTTGCTGTTGATCCTGAGTTTCGTGGCCATACTCGGCGTGTGCATAGCGGTAGCGGTCTCTCTCCCGCCTACCTATGAGTCATCCGGCACGATTCTGGTGGAGTCTCAGCAGATTTCGCCAGACTTGGTGGCGGCCAACAACAATACCTTTGCCGATGAGCGCATCGAAGTCATTCGCCAGCGCGTGATGACCCGTGAGCATCTGGAAGGGATTATCAACAAATACAATCTTTTTGCTTCGCAAAGTCGGCAACTGAGCGTTACCGAGAAGATCGAAGAAATGCGCAATGCGATTGTGGTCTCCCTGGTCAGTGCTGCCGTTAAGGGGCGCGGAGAGGTGACGATTGCTTTCCGTCTTTCCTTTGAGCACAGGCAGCCAGAGATTGCGAACAAAGTTGCCAAGGAGCTGGTGACGCTGTTTCTGGATGAAAACATCAAGCAACGCACCGAACGCGCCAGTGAAACGACAGAGTTCCTGACACAGGAGGCGGACAAACTCAGGGTGGAACTGGAAGCCCTTGAGAACCGGTTGGCGGACTTCAAGCAGGCACACAGCAACGCGCTGCCCGAGCATCAGGAGCTGCGCATGAATATGTTGACGCGCGCCGAAACCGAGCTTAAAGAGGTCGACCGTGACTACAAAACTGCCCGTGAGGAGTTGCGCTTCAATGAGTTGGAGCTTTCCGCCGCGAATGCCGGGTTAGCGACCAGGCCTGGAGCACCCGGTGCGGCAGTTGATAAACCACAGGATCTGGCTAGCCTCAAAGCGGAGTACACCAGGTTGCAGTCGCTGTATACGCAAGCCCACCCCGACGTGCGTGCCGTCAAACGCAAAATTGCTGCACTTCAGGCTGGCAAAGGTGCTGATGGTGCAGCGGCTTCGGTCAATCTGGACGTTGCCAAGGCTCAGGCGCGGATCTCCGCAGCAGAAGCACGTATCAAGTCGCTGGCCGATCAAAAGCAGCAAATACTCGGAAAAATAGCCGAATACGAGGCACAAATTCTTGAGACGCCGCAAATCGAGCGCGGCCTGGTCACGGTGATGCGTGACCATGATAACGCTCGTAAAAAATATGAGGAGATTCGCACGAAGGAAATGAGTGCGAAAATTTCCGAAAGCCTGGAGCAGGAAAACAAAGCCGAGCGTTTTGTTCTTCTGGAGTCACCGCTGATGCCAGAAAAGCCAGTACGGCCGAACCGTAAAAAAGTGGTTGCCATGGGTTTCTTGCTGGCCCCGGTGGGGGCTGGCGCGCTGGTGATGCTCCTCGAGATGATGAGTCAGCGTGTGCGCGGTGCCCAGGCCTTGGCCAGCGTGCTGGGTAGACGCGTATTGGTTTCCATTCCCTACATTCACACCAAGGCTGAACTGGCACGCCGAAGGAAGTGGCGAATGCTATTGATCGTCTGTGGAGTCGCGATAATCGCGATCTTTCTGGTGCTCCTGCACTTCCTCTACATGCCTCTGGATCTTCTGATATTTAAAGCTCTGGGCCGGTTTGCATAAGGAATATAGCCATGGAAATATTCAATCCCGATACCGAAAAAACCGAGCAACAGACCTCGTCAAAAGCCATGACACCGACCGCGCAGTCCTCAGGTCTGAATGCACTCAGTTATGTGCAAACCAAGGTTGTACCTTTGCGACCAGATCACCTTGAGCGCAACCGCATTGTGGCTTACAACAAAAATTCGAATGTGGGCGGGGCATTCGATCTACTGCGTACACAAGTGCTAAAAATCATGGAAGAAAATGGCTGGCGCACGCTCGCCATCACCTCGCCGACTCCAGAGGCAGGCAAGACGGTGTTGGCTATAAACCTGGCAATGAGTATCGCGCATCACACGACCAAGACGGCGTTACTGGTGGACTTCGACTTGCGTCGTCCGAAGGTGGGTGAGTATCTGGGTCTGCCGATGGATAAATCGCTTAATGAATTGTTGGCAGATGAAGCTGAACTGCAAGAAGTACTGGTCAATCCGACCTTGCCGCGCTTTGTGGTCCTGCCGACGCGTGAGCCGATTCCTCTTTCCACCGAGGTGTTGTCATCGCCTGCAGTGAGCCATTTGATTGCTGATCTGCGCGAGCGCTACAACTCACGCATCGTGATTTTCGACTTGCCGCCGTTGTTGAGTTCGGATGATGTGATTAACGTCCTGCCCAGGTTCGACTGCGTCCTGCTCGTTGTCGCTAATGGATTGAACAGCAAGAAAGAGATCGAGGAAAGCCTGCATCATCTTGGGACAGCCAATCTGATTGGCACGGTGTTGAACAAAGCCGAGCCCGAAAACCGCTCTTACTACTAGAGCATCACCCGCAGGAGGTCGGCGCTATTGGCTAGCGCCGACGCTCAGTGCCAAGGGTACTTCTGCTCCCAGCTCCAGGCGTGCGCCACTATCTGTTCAAGTGAGCCAAATTGCGGTTGCCAGCCAAGTAATGTGTTGGCCCTGCGGGGGGCGGCCACAAGGCGTGGTGGATCGCCCGCGCGACGTGGCGCTTCGCTGACAGAGATAGCCTGGCCGGTCACGTAGCGCGCGGTATCTATCACTTGCTGTACTGAGAAACCTTGACCGTTACCGAGGTTGAACGCCGTGCTTGCACCCCCTGCCAGCAGATAATCCACGGCAAGCGCGTGAGCGGCAACGAGGTCGACAACGTGGACGTAGTCGCGAATGCAAGTGCCGTCAGGTGTGTCGTAATCACGGCCATAGACGGTGATGGTTGCACGCCGTCCGGAGGCTGCTTGCAGGATCAGGGGCAGCAGGTGGGTTTCCGGTTCATGGCGTTCACCTAACTGTCCTTCAGGGTCTGCGCCGGCGGCGTTGAAGTAGCGCAGGCAGACCGATTTCAGCCCATAGGCGCGGTCGAAATCTTCAAGCATCTGCTCCACCATCCACTTGCTGCGACCATAAGGGTTGATCGCGGCCTTGGGATGCTCCTCGTCGATGGGTACATACACCGGGTCACCGTAGACGGCGGCGGTCGAGGAAAAAATGAAGTTTTTAACCCCAGCACGAACCATCGCCTGGAGCAGCGTCAGGGTGGCGGCGAAGTTGTTTTGATAGTACTTGGCAGGTTCAGCGACGGATTCGCCCACCTGTATAAAGGAGGCGAAATGGAACACGGCATCAAAGTGTTGTGCGGCAAACAGGACGTCAAGGGCTTGCGCGTCGGCTATGTCTAGTTCGACCAATTTTCCGCCCGCCAAAGCGCTGCGATGGCCTGTGGAAAAATTGTCTGCCACCACCACTTCGTGACCTGTGCGCAGTAGCTGCTTAACCATGTGCGAGCCGATATAACCCGCGCCACCCACCACCAAAAATTTCATCCTGATCTCCGATTTCCTGGGCACTATTGCTGTGCAAGCATAGATTGCAACGACAACGCGATCCGCCTGACCATTAATAGCCGAGACTCACTACGTTTGGAACGCCAAAGGAGAGAATATTTCGAACAAGATACAGCGAGCGCGCCAATTGGAGCTACCCTCTGAGGAGGCATATGGGTAACCTGCGAGAATAATTATCAAATGAAAAACTCTGCCAAAGTTATCGATTACTCATTAAAAATATTTAAAGCAGAATGGCCAAATTTAGTGTTGTGGTCATATCTGTTATCGCCCTTGATTGTTAGGACGCTAACAAACTATCAATACTCTAAAATTGATTTATTGGTCGTTTACACCCTTGGCATGTCAGTGTTGTGGCTTTTGGCAATTAGATTTATTTCATCCAATCAATTCAAGGTTCACCTCATTCTACTGCCATTCTATTTGGTAGCAGCTGTTGATCTCTTTTTGGTGTTGAATTTCAACTCGAGATTAACAGCTGCCTATATATTTATTGGCTTGACAAACCATCAGGAGGCAAGCGAATTTCTACCGACCTATTGGCAGCCCATCAGTATAGTTTTGGTGATTTTCATATTTTGCTATGGGGTTGGGTTAATTGGCCTGCATAAGCGCGAATTATATAAAAACAAAGGTATTTTTGTTTTGGTTGTTAGCGCCTTGCTAGTGGGGTATGGGGCGTATTTTTATAAAACTGTAAAACTTAATTCTTTCGGGAAATCTGCAGTCATGGATCTCCTTGCAAAAGATCAAAGCACGCCAGCAGGTTATTTGTCGCAAATTGCCCTGACTGCAAACTTGTATTTGGGGACGGAGGAACTTATCAAGCGTCGTCGGGAATCTGATGTAAAAATAACCAGCCTGTCGGATCAATCAAATATAGAAACCATTGTTTTTGTAATCGGTGAGTCATCACGGCCGCAGAACTGGTCCCTCTACGGTTATAACAAGGAAACCACCCCGAATCTCGGTAAGCAGGCGGGGGTTTTCAAGTTTAATCAGATCTGTACGACAGCCCCCTATACCTCGTTCGCGGTTCCTTCAATGCTGAGCCTTGAGCCTATATCGGATTGGGACGCCATTGCGTCAACCAAATCATTGGTGGGTATATATCGCGCAGCCGGGTACATGACCTATTGGTTGTCTGTACAGGAGGTTGATAGTTTTGGCGGAATAATTCCACAAATAGCTGCAGAGGCAGAATACCGCCAATATTTTGAAAGAAGCTATGATGGCGCAATGATTTCAGAATATGAAAAAATACTAAATAAAAGCGATACACAAAAGAAAGCCATATTCATTCATGTCAAGGGTAGTCATTTCGAGTATTCACGCCGATACCCAGAGCATTTCGATAAGTTCAAGCCGTCAACAAACAGCTTCAAAGACAAAATTACCGCAGAATATGATAATAGTATTTTGTATACGGACTGGCTGTTAAGCACAATTATTGATCGGTTGAAATCAAGCAAAAAACCATCTGTCTTGATTTATTCATCGGATCATGGTGAGAACATGATGGATGACAGTCGAGGGCTACTGGGTCATGGAATTGGCAATAAATATGATCTCCCGGTTTCGGCATTTATCTGGGCATCCGATAATGTTTCAAGCCAGCAATCGCTTAAGCTTTTAAAGCTGAAGGAAAGAGAAAGCCAGAAAATCAGCATATCCTCCTTGCCACATACTCTTTTAAATATCACCGGGGTATTAACGAACAAGTATAAAAGTGCGGATGATTTATTAAGTGAAGATTTTGTATCGTCGAAATGTCCACATCTTCTCGGCGCAGGCTATGTTCCATCGTTTGATTTTTATGCCCTTTAAATAGCCCTCACGGAACAACACCGCAAGGTGTTGTTCCATCAGGTTGAGGTCGGCTGCGCATCGCCTAAGGTTGTGCTTGCGTGACGTCTTTTTTCAAGAACAACCAGTTCGACGCCTGCAAGCCGTCGAACTTGATTGTATAGCGGCCATCAAGGTAGGTCGCGGGCAGCTTCTTCATTTGCCCCAGAATGCCGTGGGTGAACAGTGTCAAGCCTTGCGGTGCCTGGATGGTTAGCGTGCCCTCGAGGGGCTCAACGTAAAAAGGTATTTTGTCGCCGTCCTGGGGGACGGCACGGGTGCCTAACGAAATCAGTAAATCCTTCGATCGGCCCAAAGGCGCGTCATCCAGACTTTGCACCACCACACTGGCGTTGGCGGTCTTCACTTGAACCTTGATGTTGCCAAGGTTGATCGACTCGCCGCCGATCCAGCCGGTAGCGGCCTGGGTACGCGGTGTATTGACGGTGTAGACGCCTTGTTTCCAGTTGCGCTTTAACTCACCGGTGTCGGTCGTGGACTCGATGGCATTGGCGTCCAGCAGCGACTGGTCAGGGTCATGAAATTCCTGTGCATTGCTTGGAATAACGCTCTGTTGCAACCAAGGCAATTCCGGCGTCTGTGGCATCGCGATTTCCAGCTTGCCTTTCTCCATGGCTGTGCGCAGGAAAGCAGAGTTGGCCGGTGTGATCATTTGGTTGAACAGGGTTTTTGACGTCGGCGCGAAGACGTAGGTGGTTGTTGCTTCGCGAACGTCTGCACGGCGATAAAGCAAGGCGGCGGCGGGCAGGGTGGCCAGCATTGCAGGGTCGTTATAGGCGTGCCAGTTGTTGGCACTCATCCCTACGCCCCCCATGGGTTCCTGGCTGTAGGCATATTGCATCAGTGCATCCCAACCTTGGTGGCTGGCGGTGCCGGCGATATAGAGTGGCAGCGAGTGACGGTCTGGAGTCGGGAAGGGCTCATTGTTCCACTCGGTGACGGTCAAGGGTTTGCCGATGACCTGGCCGGCGGCAATCCAATTCACTATGCCGTCGCTGTAGAGCGGGTTTTTCTCGACCTGTCCGGAGCCACCGTAGCTATGGACGTCTATTACGTCGCCGGAAGTAAGTGCCGGCAGGGAGTTCAGGCCATTGCGGCCCCAGCTACTGGTTGTGGCGATGGGGACCTTCACGCCTATTCCACGCAGGTGTTGAATCATGTCGACGTTGAAACGTCGCTCCAGATCGTTAAGGAACATCTTGGAGGGGCCTGGCTCCCAGGAGCGCCAGGTCTGGTCTGCAGACAGATTGTGCTGTTTGGCAAAAGCCTCGGCCTCCGCCATGTAGACGCGGTTGTGCTTCGGCAAATTCTTGTCTGGCAACAGGGCGTTGCCAAAATGGTTGGTGACGTCGTTTTCGTTGGTAATCAGTACGGCGGCGATCGCCGGGTCGTCTTTGTAGGCGAGACCGGTATAGCTGTTTACATGGGTCATGTAGGCTTCGGCAAAGCGCTTCATGGCTTTCTGAATGGTGAGATTCACATAGGAATAGCCCTTGAGATAGGTAAAGTTTTGCTCTTCTTTTGGCAACTCATCGAAGCCATAAATGTTGTCGTTTTCAGTAAAGACTCGCTGGACGTGCAGATCGAGCCACACATAAATGCCTTCGTCTTTCAGGCACTTGATCCACCAGTCGATTTTTTTCAGCGATTCCGGGCTCAGTTGCTGGGTGCTGCGCGTGACCCTGCCGTCGCCAAAGATGTTTGGCAAGACCCATGGCGAGTCATGGTGGTGCAGTCGTACAAGATTGAAGCCCAGTGCCGACAGGCGCTTGGCCTGCAGCTTGATTGCATCGTCTGAGGTTTGGAACAGCGCGTAGGCCGAAAGGTTGGTGCCCCAGAAACGCGCCGTGGTGTTGTCGGCAAATTGCAATTGCTCGCCGGAGGCTTTGACGAAGCCGCGCTTGCCTGCAGGTTTTTCCTGAGCGTTGAGAAAGGACAGGTCGACCGGCGAGGTTTTCCAGTCGAGCTTGTCAGTCGGCCAGCTCTTTGGGTCCGACAAGCCGAAGCGCTCGGTAACGGTTGGGCCGACCGCCACATCGCCAGAAACGCTCAAGGTCGCTGTGAAATCCAGGCGGCCAGGTTTGATCGTGTTCTTGTAGAAAAAAGCACGCACCTCGGATTTACTGCCCGGTTCCAAGTACACACTCGCCAGTGCGGGCTCGAAGCGCATTTCGATGCGTCGCCCTTGTGCATTGCCCCAGGTCCAGCCGCGGTTGTCGGGTAGCAAAGTGGGCTCGCCCATTTCTCCAGCAAAAAGAGCGGGGTCGAATTCGAAGACGATGCCGCCACCTGAAACGCCCGACTTCCCGCTGTGTGCATCCACCGAAAAGTTCCAGGTCAGCTTTTGCTCGTCTTGCTTCTGAATCTGTGCAGCCAAGTCGAAATCCAGCGCTTTGTTTTTGCCTGCAAGGGAGTATCGATAAGGGGTGTTTACCTTGAATTCGGTCTGCAGATACGTCCAGTCCCAGTTGCGCCCAAAGAACGAGAATGTCGTAGCAATTGCTGGACTTCCTCCACGCTCCAGCATTGGCAGGCCGTTGCGCTCATCCACACTGACGACCCAGTCCGACGCCCAGGTACGAAACGGCCAAGTAGCAAAAACCAGCAGGAGCAGTATCTGGGGGCGGCGAGACAACTGGATCATGGGTTCTACCTGAGTTGGAGATGGGCACTCGCCGAGACGGCCGTCGAGGTGTGCTTGAGCCTGCGTGCCATCTGAGCGTAGGCCACGCACAGTCCAGCCACCGACCAATACACCACGGGGATGACCGTGATACTGCTAACGGTAACGATGGTGATCAGGATCCCGGCCAGTGTCGCCAGAAGTGCACGTCCAAGTCGGCGTGCCTCATCGTCTTCGTTGGGGAACGAACGCATCCCCTTGCGGATGCCCTGGAGAACACTGGCGAAAAAGACCACGAAAAGCGTCAAACCAATCAAACCGAACGACAGCGCTATGCCGATATAGGTGTTCACGATATCGATGATCCCCTGGCCCTGAATCATGGACTGCATTTCCGGTGTGCTGCGGAAATTGAAAGAACCCAGCCAAGGATTGCGCTGGATAACGATCACGGCGTTATCAATCAAGCGCTGCCGGTAGGTGATATTTTCGACTTCCACCGTGCCGATAAACGGTAGCAGATCAAGCACTTTTTGCCCGCCCGGCACGATGGCCAGCAAGGGAAGGGCGAGCGCTCCGGCGGCGGCCAGCAGCATCAGGCGTTTGATCGCTTTACGGCCGGTGCCGATGAACACGACGATCATGACGGCTGCACCGATCCAGGGGCCACGCGACAGCGGTGCGTACAGACCACCGGCGAGCAACAGTGCGCCGAGGCTGCGCTGCAATTTGCTGCGTACCTCCTCCTGCAAGTACAGGTAAAAGCCGATGGCCACGCTGATGACGAAGCCCAGCGCAATGGCCTGGCCGGTAGTGGCACTGGCGCGTAATGAGCCACCACGGCTCAAGTAGCCGGGATCCCATTGCATGCCCATGGCGTAGACAACCGCGCTGTACAGCTGCCAGTGCTTGGCATATTCGAAGAGACCTATAAGCGACAGCACCATGGCGGCGAGTACAAAACCGAACAGAGCGTCCTTGAAGTCGCTGAGGCTCTTCAGCGCCCGGCTGGCAACGTAGTAAGGCAAAAAAACTTCGAGGAACAGGTAGAGCATTTGGCGCAAGGTGTCGGTGACGGTGGTTTCGCGCAGGAAAAGCAGACTCGTCAGCAGGAGGTAGGCGGCTAACAGTTTGTCAGGCCAGGTGCGCCCGAAAGGGACCGTGTCGGCGCGCTTGCGCAGAACCAAAAAAGCCGGAAGCAACACACACAGTGCCAGCACACGAATATGGTTAAGGGCAAAAAAATAGTTGACCAGGCCGAAGCCCGGAATCTCCGCCGTGGCCGGCGGGATGAGAAACAGCAGAAGGAAAAATAGCGCCACGGGATTGCGTTCGCGATTTCGTGCGAAGGTCAAAACGATCGCGGCAATGCCCGCATACACCCAGAAGCTGTGCGACACAAATGCCAGAAGCGTCAATACGAAC
The DNA here is from genome assembly GCF_059695775.1 of Pseudomonas sp. LBUM1666. NCBI lineage: Bacteria > Pseudomonadati > Pseudomonadota > Gammaproteobacteria > Pseudomonadales > Pseudomonadaceae > Pseudomonas > Pseudomonas sp. LBUM1666. The sequence continues at coordinate 2,560,735 of NZ_CP166789.1, forward strand.
CACAGATTGCGCCGACGAGTGAAATTACGGTCGGGAATCAGGTCTGCTGCTGGTCGACGTGCCATGGCAAATACGATGCCAGTAAGGACCAGAATGACGATTAACGCTCGGAAGTGCTCAGGCATGGATGATTGGACTTATTGATTGATGAGCGACGGCTAGTGGAATGGCCAAACGCGACTATAGTTCCTTTTGAGCCATTGAGTCCGGGGATGATGCTATGTCGTTAGTTAATTTGGCGCCAACGTTTAGCCTTCGTAAGCGAGCGATCTCTGCCGGGGCATGGAATCTGGGGGCGCTGGTTACGTCTCAAGCCTTTCGCTTGGGCGGCAACCTGATCATGGCCCGTCTGCTGATGCCGGAGATGTTCGGCATCATGATGATCGCCATCACCGTTTCTCTGGTTCTGCACATGCTTTCCGATGTCGGCTTGCGCCAGAACATCATCCAGAGCCCGCGTGGCGAAGATCCGGTATTTCTCAATACCATCTGGACCGTGCAGATCGTGCGTGGCTTTATCCTTTTTGCTTCGACACTTCTCCTCGCGGCCTTCGCCTGGTATGCACAGACCATTAATCTGTGGTCGCCCAATTCCACCTACGCCGCACCCGAGTTGCCGCTGGTGTTGGCCGTGACCGGCTTCTCGGCAATCATCGTTGGCTTTCAGTCGACCAAAATCGACCTGGCAGTGCGCGCTTTCCAGCAAAAGAAAGTGGTGCTCACCGAGTTTGGGTCTCAGGTCGTCGGGCTGGTGGTCATGCTGGCCATCGGTTACTTCACCCGGTCCATCTGGTCGCTGGTGATTGCAGGTCTGGTCCAATCGATGGTCAACACGCTGCTGGGGCATTTCTGGTTTGAGGGCCCTTCTAACCGTCTGCAGTGGGAGCGTTCTGCGCTCGATGAATTAGTTGGCTTCGGCCGTTGGATACTGTTGTCGTCGGCAGTGGGTGTATTGGCCCTGTACGGTGACCGTGTCTGGTTCGGCGGCAGTATGACGCCCGCTGAACTGGGCGTTTACTCCATTGCCGTGCTGATTTTGGGAGCTGTTCAGCTTGCGTTGCAAAAGATCGTCGGGGCCGTGGCCTTGCCGGCCTTCAGTGAGGCCTCAAGAACGAATGACACCGTACGGCTCCACGCTTTGTACTACCGCTTGAAATTGATGCTCGATCTTGCCTGCCTGTTCCTCTGTGGACTGTTCCTGACCGGCAGTCCACTGCTTATCAGCATTTTGTACGATGAACGTTACGCTCAGGCCGGCAACATGATGGCCATTCTTTCACTCTCGTTTTTCACCATGCGCTACCTGCTGGCGAATCAGGTCTGGATTGCCTTGGGACTCACCAAGTACCAGGCCATCGATAACATTATTCGCGTGGTCTCGTTGTGGGTGCTGCTGCCTCTGCTGTTGGCGATTGGCGGGGTCAAATATGCGATTTGGGGCGCTGCCCTGTACACGTTCCCTACGCTTATCCTGGTTTTTTATGTCAATTGTCGTCTGGGGATGTTCAGTCTCAAGCGTGAATTGGTGGTGCTGCCTATGCTGGCGGTGGGGGCATTGTGTGGGGTGTTATTGACGGATTTTGTTAGATGGCTTTGATCTATTTCTCGTGATGTTTCCAAAGCTGTGGCACAGCGTCGCCATTGAAGTGTTGATGGTCGTCGCCAAAAAATGTGGCCTTGATGTGTGGTTGAAATTTCCAACGTAATCTCGATGTCGTGGAGCTTTGAATCATGAGAGAAACTGATTTGAATACCTCTGTGATGGGGCGCAGAAGCTTCCTCCAGGCTTCTGCTCTATTGAGTCTTGGGGGACTCATGTTCGGATTTTCCAAAGCGGTTGCCCGGCCTTCTGCTGCTAAATCCGAGTTTGTTGTCATCAACGGATGGGTGCTGCCTGCCCGGCATTTTCGGCAAACACACGCATGATCAAAGACTACCAATCGCAGAAAGAACTCCGCGACCACTATGACGTCTGCATCATAGGTGGTGGGCCGGCCGGCATTACGCTGGCCTTGCGTTTAGCCGGTAATGGTCGGCGTGTGGTGCTTGTCGAGGGCGGCGGGCACGAGTATTCGCCGGCCTCGCAGAACCTCTACACAGTCTCATCGTCAGGCCTCGAGATGTACGCTCATGAAACACGCCTGCGTTATCTTGGCGGGACCTCCAATCACTGGGCCGGGCGATGCCGTCCATTCGAAAAGTCGGACTTTACCGTGGGCCCTCCGGTGCCCGTGCCGGGTTGGCCCATCGCGTTTTCCGAGATCGAGCGCAATCTGTCGGCGGCCATGGATATTGTCGATCTTCCGCCGCACTCCGGATTCAAGGCTATCAATGCGACTTTGGACGGCACCGACTTTGACGCCGATCGTTTCCTGTTAAGCCCACCGACACGATTTGCACAAAAATATGCCAGGGAACTGAATGAGACCGAGGGGCTGGATGTCTTCATCCATTGCAATTGCGTCGATCTTGAGTTCGACAGCAAGACCGGCCGCATAGCAACGATCGTCGTCTCGGACTACGAGTTGCATCGAGAGCGAGTCACGGCAAAGCAATTCATTCTGGCGACAGGCGCGATCGAGAATGCCAGGCACCTGCTCAACAGCGAGTCTCTGGCAGCTGGCGGTATCGTAAGCAAGGATGGTTTCGTCGGTAGATGCTTCATGGAGCACCTGAACGTCGAAATGGGAAACTTTATCCTGAACGACGGGCAGGGTACAGATGCTCGGAAGGAGTACTTCACGACCGATGCATTCGTGATGGAGCACAAGTCAGGTAAAGGGAATGTGACAGCGACGCTTGTAGCTGAAGTGAAATCCTATGGGCGAATGGCTGCCATCAAGAGCTTTTTCGAGAACCTCGTTTGCGAAGTGGGTGCGGAGCGCAAGGTTGAATTTATTGCCAAGTTCGATTGCCCTGGAGATGGGGTGCTCGGCACGCTGATCGAGCAGTTTCCCAACCCTGATAGCCGAATCTCATTGCTCGACGAGCGAGATGCGTTAGGGATGAGGAAGGCAAATGTTCATTGGGAACTGACCCCTGCAGACAGAGAAACCGTCAAGTCCATAGGGCTCGAAGTGGCAAAGTGTTTTGCGGACACAGGGCTGGGCTTCGTCAAGTTGGAAGAGTGTGTGTATGACGTCGATTTGCCACTGAAGCTCAATCCCCATGCTCATCATATGGGGACCACGCGGATGGCGACTTCGCCTGAGTTTGGTGTGGTCGACGAGAACTGCAAAGTGTTTGGTGTCGAGAATCTTTACGTTGCGGGCAGCAGTGTTTTCGCTACAGGCGGTGCCTGTAACCCCACGATGCCTCTTTTGCAAATTGTTCTAAGGCTGGCGGATTATCTTAACCATCAGATGGGGCCCGGGGTGGGCAGATATTCATGAAGGGGGAGGGGAGCATGTGTGGATTATTTGAGTGTTGGATTTTAGGGAAGCGTCTACGCTTAGGGTAGTGGTAATGAAGAATCAGGGTGTATCTAACCTTGGCACAGGTGTCTATCGCTGAAATAATTGAGGCTGACAGGATGATTGGTCTACTGAAACGTACGATTGCTTATATTGCAAAAACAACGGGGTATGGGACTCCGCTCTATAAAAAATTCTGTAAACCGGACGGGTATGAATGGGCTAAACATATGGTTCGGTGGGGGGGGCTGCACTCCATCGGTCAAGGCGTATGGATCAATCCTGCTGCCAACATACCTGACCCTTCACTAGTACGACTCGGAAATAATGTAGGTTTATCTTGTTGCACGCTGTTCGGCCACGATGGAGTAGTCGGCATGCTCGAGGTGGTCTTTGATAGAAAACTTGATTCTGTCGGTCCTGTCGACATTCTTGATAATTGTTTTATCGGCTATGGCGCTATGATCTTGCCGCGTGTGACTGTTGGCCCTAATTCGATTGTCGCAGCCGGTGCTGTAGTCGTAAAAGATGTTCCGCCTGGGGTGGTGGTTGCGGGTAATCCAGCCAAGGTTATTTGTACGCTGGAAGAGGTGTTGGCGAAAGTCGAAGAGCGTAGTGCCACTTATCCGTGGATTGACCTTATCAGGCAGCGCAATGGTGTATACGACCCGGCATTTGAGCCGATGCTTATAAAAATGAGAGCGGAATATTTTTTTGGCGTGCAACCCAATGGTTAGTGCTCCCCTTGATGTGTTGGTGGTTAATTACAATACAGCGGAGTTGTTGCAACCGATGTTTAATGCGTTACGCCAGTCAAATAGCGTGAATCGCACGCGCTATTTGGTGGTGGATAATGCCTCTGTCGATAATTCGCTGGAGTGCCTGGCAACTATTTGTCCAGAGGCATTGCAACTCGCCAATGAAAATAATGTTGGCTTTGGGCGTGCCAATAATCAATTGGTTGAACACCTGCAGGGCAAGTATGCGTTGCTCCTCAATACCGATGCCTTTGTTGCTGCGGATACCCTGAGCAAGACGCTCGACTACATGGAGACTCATCCTGATTGCGGTGTCCTCGGCGTTCGATTGGTGGGACGAGAGGGAGATTTGCAGCCCTCCTGTCGCTATTTTCCAACGCCTTTGAATGCCTTCCTTTCGCATACAGGGCTTGATCGCTTTTTCCCTGTGGTGAAAAGAGTCGACGACATGACCTGGGATCATGCTTCGGTGCGTGAGTGCGACTGGGTGCCCGGGTGCTATTACCTGATCCGTCGTGAAGTCATCGACCAGGTTGGCTTGTTCGATCCGCGCTACTTCCTTTACTTCGAGGAGATAGATCACTGCAAACGCGTTAAACAGGCAGGCTGGAAGGTCGTCTACTACCCGCATACCACGGTGGTGCATATCGGCGGTGAAAGTGCCAAGTCTGTTGACAAACTCAATGCGGTTAGTCGCCAGCTACCCACGTTACAAATCGAAAGTGAGCTTTTGTACTTCCGCAAGCACCACGGTCTGCCTGGTTTGGCCTCACACATGCTACTGGTGAGTCTGGGTGATCTGATTGTGGCGCTCAAGGCGCTATTGAAAGGCCGCGGTCGGGCCGCTTTAGGGGCGTGTTGGCAGCATACTCGTGTGACCTGGGCACTGCTGCGCGATACCAAATTCGCTAGCCAACCAACACGGTAGAGCCAGTTATGTTCGAAAACATACGTGCGGATTTACGTGCATACGCCGGAGATTGGGGGGCTCAGGGGTTTTGGGTGATGGTGGTTTATCGCTTTGGGCGCTGGCGTTACGGTGTGCGACCGGCACTGTTACGCAAGTTGTTCTCCTTTATATACAAAGTGCTCTTCAAACTGGTGCAGATCGTCACGGGTATCGAGCTGCCGTGTGAGGTGGTGGTCGGGCGCAACTTCGTCATCGATCATTTCGGCGGAATCGTGATCAGTGGCTATGCGCAGTTCGGCGATGATTGCCGTATCCGCAATGGCGTCGTCGTGGGCCTCAAGAATGTGAGTGAGCCGATTGCTCCGGTGATGGGTAACAATGTCGATATCGGTGCAGGGGCCAAGGTACTGGGCAATATCCGCATTGGTAACAATGTCGTGATTGGTGCCAATGCTGTGGTGCTGACCGATGTACCGGACGACTCGGTGGCAGTGGGCGTACCTGCGACTATCAAGAAAAGGAAGTACGCAGAATCGAGGGAGTTCTCATGAACCACCCGATGGATTACTTCAGTTGCGTCGCTGAGTGAACGCCATGGCTATGGGTATGGGTGTCGTTGTTATCGGTCGCAACGAAGGCCTGCGGCTTGAGCGTTGTCTGATTTCTCTCGTCGGTTCGGCGCAGAAGGTTGTTTATGTCGACTCTGGATCAACGGACGGTTCAGTGCAGATGGCACTGAGGCTTGGGGTCGAGGTGGTCGAGTTGGACATGACGATTCCCTTTACGGCTGCGCGTGCGCGCAACGAAGGATTTGCCTGCATGCAACGCTTATTGCCGGCGATGCGTTATGTGCAGTTCGTCGACGGTGATTGTGAGGTTGTCGGCGGTTGGCTGCCCCGGGCGCTGGCCTTTCTTGATACACATCCTGACGTCGCGGTGGTCTGTGGACGGCGCCGTGAACGTTTTCCGCAGCACTCGGTTTACAACTTACTGTGTGATTACGAATGGGATACGCCGGTAGGTGAGGCCAAGGCATGTGGTGGCGATGCGCTGATGCGGGCTGACGCTTTCGCCGAAGCGTCCGGGTTTCGACCGGGCCTTATTGCCGGAGAAGAGCCTGAATTGTGCGTGCGTTTGCGTGGGAATGGTTGGAAGGTCTGGCGTCTGGGCGAGGAAATGACCTTGCACGATGCAACCATGACCCGGTTCGGCCAATGGTGGCAGCGTACCCTGCGCGGTGGTTATGCCTTTGCCGAGGGCGCATTTTTACATGGGGCCGCACCGGAGCAACATTGGCTGCGTGAGTCGCGCCGTGCCTGGTTCTGGGGATTGGGCGTCCCGCTGGCGACTGTTATCGCGAGTTTGGTGTTGGGATGGTTTGGGCTGCTTGTGCTGCTGGTCTATCCATTGCAGGTCGTGCGCCTCGCCCGCAGGGGCGATAGATCCACGCGCGAAAACTGGCTGCGGGCTTTCTTTCTCGTGCTGGGGAAATTTCCCGAGATGCTCGGGCAAGTCAAGTTTCTACTGAACAGATTCGGCGCCGGCAAGACGGCGTTGATCGAATACAAGTGAGACTTATATGAATAATTGGGTGATATTAAAGAGCGTGTTTTTTTTACACGCAGGGTATTCTTTAAGGGCATTGAATAACAAGTTTAAGATGCTGGTGTTGGTTGCAAAAAACTGGTCCGAGCTAAAGTTGTTTTGCGGGCGTATGTCGAGCGCTCTGGGTAAGTCCGGTGTAGAGAAGTTAGGCGGGGATTGTGTGGGCGTTGTTCATTGGCCATACATCAGTAGAAACTGGAGCCCCAAGAATAAACTTAGTGTGTTGGCCTCGCATTACGAAGTGGTTACCAAAAGCTGCCCGCAGCTATTGCTGTTGGGGCGAAGTGACAGTTTGATGCTGAGTGATTTGTCGGAGTTTGCTGCTGGCTGTTCCCTGGTGCTGGATCGTCCCTTCTGGTTTATGCGTGAAGGGGAGCTGGTGTTGAACTTGTTTCAAGGTGATCTGCGCATTGCATCAATAGCATTCACCTTGTGTCGTACGGACACTGAGTTATGTATTTTTATCGGCGCCGTTCAAGGGATACATAAAGGCGTCGAGAGTGAACTGTCGTTGAGTATCTACAGGGACCTGACAAAAGACTTTGAAGGCCTTCGGCCAAGAAGCTTTCTGATCGAAGTTATTAAATACATTGCCATTAATATCGGTGTTGAAAAAATTTATGCAGTAGGGGATGGGTATCGCCACCATCGTCATCCGTATTTTGGCGCTCACAAAGCTCTAGAACTGGCGGCAAATTATGATGTGATCTGGTTAGAGCATGGAGCGACTCCATCAGAGCGCGAAGACTTTTTCGAGATTCCCATGATTCTGTCCAGGAAGCCGCTCGACAGTATTGCTTCAAAAAAACGTGCCATGTACCGCAGGCGCTATGAGCTGCTGGATGATACGTTTAAAAAGATAGACAGCGTGTTGATAGACAGTTATATCAGCAGCCGTGTGGCTAGTTGACGTTCCTGATACCTGTACTACTGTGGGATTACTTACAGTAATAATCCACCGCAACGACAACTAAGTCTGGTTCCTATGCGTATCGCTTATTTCATCAATCAATACCCAAAAGTCAGCCATAGCTTCATTCGTCGAGAGATTTTGGCGTTGGAACGTCAGGGGTTTGTGGTGCAGCGCATTGCTCTGCGTGGCTGGGATGCCGAATTGGTGGATGCCGAGGACGTGTCCGAACGCGATAAAACCCAGTATGTGCTGCAGGACGGAGTCAAAGAACTGATAGTGCCTGTGCTGCAGGTGCTGCGTGCCCAGCCGCGACGCTTTTTTTCGGCGCTGTGGCTGGCGCTACGCATGGGCCAGCGTGCCGATCGCCCCTGGCCCTATCATTTGGTTTATTTGTCCGAGGCGTGTCGCGTGCTGACCTGGTTGCAGGCGTTTGGGGCCGAGCATGTGCATGCGCATTTCGGCACCAACTCAACCGAGGTGGTGATGCTGGCCAATGTACTCGGTGGGCCGGCGTACAGTTTTACCGTGCACGGGCCGGAAGAGTTCGACAAACCGCAGTTTATTCACTTGGGCGAGAAAGTTCGGCGCGCCGCCTTTGTCGCTGCTATCAGTTCTTATGGGCGCAGCCAGCTGTTTCGCTGGGTGGCTCATGCACACTGGCCAAGGGTAAAGGTGGTGCATTGTGGGCTGGAGCGGGCGTTTCACGACGTGCCGGCCGTTGCCGTGCCATCCGCGCCGCGGTTGGTTTGTGTAGGTCGTTTGTGTGAGCAGAAGGGTCAGCTTTTACTGCTTGAGGCCGCCCGCATTCTGGCAGCACAAGACGTGGAGTTCGAGATAGTACTGGCCGGCGATGGAGAAATGCGCGCGGAAATCGAAGCCCTTATTGCACGGCATGGTTTGCAGGCGCGGGTGCGAATTACCGGCTGGATCAGCAGCGATCAGGTGCGGGCGGAGATTCTTGCGGCGCGGGCCTTGGTGTTGCCGAGCTTCGCCGAGGGATTGCCGGTGGTCATCATGGAAGCCATGGCGTTGCGCCGACCGGTACTGACGAGCTATGTGGCGGGCATTCCCGAATTAGTGCGACAGGGTGAGAACGGTTGGTTGTTTCCCGCTGGAGCGGTGGATGAGTTGGCGGCGGCGCTGGCAGACTGCCTTGCGCAACCTGTCGAGGTGTTGCAGCGGATGGGCGAGGCGGCTTATCAGAGAGTGCTGGAGCGACACGACATCGATATCGAAGCAGCCAAGTTGGCTAATTTGTTTAGGGCGCAAGCATGATCACATTACTTAGTTGGCTGTTCAGCTCACTGCTGATACTCATCCTCCTGCCGGTGTTGGTGCTGTTTGTGCAGGTGCTGACGGCCTGCCTGCCTGCGCGGTCGCGCTCGACGGCGCAAGGATCGCGACCGCGGGTGGCGGTGTTGATACCGGCACACAATGAATCCTCGATCATCGTCGCGACGTTAAATAGCATTCGGCCGCAGTTGCTTTTGGGTGATCGCCTATTGGTGGTGGCGGATAACTGTTCTGACGACACGGCCGCGCTGGCCCGCACGGCGGGCGCCGAGGTGGTGGAGCGCAGCAATGATCAGCAGCGTGGCAAGGGTTATGCGCTGGACTGCGGGGTGCGTCATTTGGCGAGCGATGCGCCGGACGTCATGATTGTTGTCGATGCGGATTGCCAGGTGGCCGAGGGTTCAATTGAGCGTTTGGCAATCTGTTGCATCGACTCAGGGCGGCCAGCGCAAGCACTTAATTTAATGCGTGCTCCAGCAGGTTCCGGGCTAAAAGTGCGGCTTGCCGAGTTTGCCTGGTGTGTGAAGAATCGGGTACGGCCGCAGGGTTGGACCCGGCTTGGTTTGCCCTGTCAGCTAATGGGCACGGGAATGGCTTTCGTCTGGCGGGATCTGACGTTGATCGATTTAGCCAGTGGCCACATCGTTGAAGATTTGAAGATGGGCTTGGATTTATGCCGAAGCGGCAAGCCACCAGTGTTTTGCCCCGATGCGCTGGTGACCAGTTACTTTCCGCGCAGCGATGAAGGCTTAACTACCCAGCGTACGCGCTGGGAACATGGTCATTTGGGGGTGATTCTCGGGGATACGCCAAAGTTGCTGGTGGAGTCGATTGGCCAGCGTAACGGGAGTCTGCTGGCGATGACGCTGGATTTGATGGTCCCTCCATTGGCCTTGTTGACGTTGGCCTTGGCGGCGGCATTTGGTCTGTCATGGTTGGTGTTTTTGCTGTCCGGAGCGTTGGCGCCAGCATTGATCGCTTCTTGCGGGGTGGCAATATTGGGTGTGACTATCTTGCTGGCATGGAGCCAATTTGGTCGCGGGATTATTTCTTTTTCAGCCTTGTTGTATGCGCCGTTCTACGCGGTGAAGAAAATCCCTCTGTATCTCGGATTTTTGATTAAGCGCCAGGTTGAATGGGTGCGTTCGAAGCGAGATGACAGCTAATGCGTGCTTTATCCTGGCAGCACAGCTGGCAAACGATTACCCAGAAACTCAGGGTGATTAGCGATGTTGATGACGAACAAGCATTGATTGATGCGTTATCCAGACCTGACGTGACGACAGTGCTCGGGTTCGCGAATGCCCATGCCATGAATCTGGTGGCGGCCAATACCGACTACTTTAACGCGTTGCTGGCTGCGGACGTGTTATTGAGGGATGGCTCCGGCATGGCCATCCTGTTTCGTCGACTCGGCCTGGAGCCAGGGCTGAATATGAATGGCACCGATTTCATTCCCAAATTACTGGCCGCGTTCAAGGGGCGGCGCGTGGCTTTCTGGGGTACTGAAGAGCCCTTTCTAGCCAATGCGGTACAGCGTAGCGAAGCAATATTTGCGGTCAATGTAGTCTCTGCTCACCATGGTTTCGCGCCAGTGGATGCTTACATAAACCTTGCCCGGCAGTTTCAGCCGGAACTGGTTGTTTTGGGTATGGGCATGCCCAAGCAAGAAGCCGTTGCTGCCAGGTTAGCCATCAGTGGCGTGCCCTGTCTGGTCGTGTGCGGAGGGGCGATTCTGGATTTTCTCGGCGGCAAGGTGACTCGTGCTCCGCAATGGGTGCGTCGTCTCGGTTGTGAGTGGGTGTTCAGGCTACTAGGTGAGCCAAAGCGATTATTCAGACGCTATGTGGTGGGTAATCCGATGTTCTTGTTGCGCACGTTGATCTACAGGGATAAAGGCAAGGTGACGTGTTCAAAATAGATGGCTTGTAAACTCAAATACCCCTTCCTTGAGTTGTGCTGATAACCAAATGAAAGAATTCATAGCAGAGTCGATGCGTAAGTTCATATCTCCTTCGATGCGATTTGAGCTAAGGAAAGCTGCTGCCTGGCTGCGGGATATACTTGGGCGGGCCTGTTTTTGGCGCTGGGAAATTGTCAGGTTCAGACTGCGGGAAGACAGCCTTCACGACATTCTCTATGTGGGGAGGAAAACACAGCGGGAGTTTGTGAAGGTCCTACTGGGCGCTGAATCTCAAGCGGTTGATAGTCAGTTGAAGTTGGGCACGTCAGACCGGACGGTGTGGGTCAGTGAAATGCCGACCTTGGGTGCCTTGTATGTGCCTCAATATTTGAGTGCGGTCGTTCCGCTGAGCAGGTCAATTGAGGATATTACGGCCAGGTACAATACCGAGTTACGTCGAAATCTGCGCAAAAACCGGCTGCGCTATCGTATGAAACAAGCCTTGAACGACGACGAAATTGAAATCGCAGATCGGGAAATGCTTAAGCCCTATGCCAGAGCGAGGCATGGAGCCGCCGCCTCTCAAATTGAATCGCATGAGGTTCAAAGGGTGGCAAAAAATGCCGGTCGGCTCGATCTGGTATTGCTGGAGGATGAAATTGTTGCATGCCATCTTGGGTGCGTAATAACCCGGGCAGGAAAACGCTACTGGAGCACGATCCGTTTCGGCTATCCCGATGTTGTATTTTCAGATGCCAAGAAGTTACGTGAAATTAACTCGATCACCACGTTCATGGCGCTTGAATGGGCGATAGAAAATGGTTTTGACTATTATGATATCGGCACTTGCCTGGCACGCCCGGACGATGGACTTCTTGAGTGGAAGAGAAGGCGTGGCGGTGATGTTGATACGCTGGGCAATCACGGCTATTTATTTGTTCGACTGCCCAAGGTGGGCGCCGCGCAATTTCTTTGGGAGACGCCTCTGTTTGCTGTCGAAGGCAAGAAGTTGACACTTCATCTTGGGTTGCCGGACGGTCCGAGTGACGAGGAAGTCGCTAATCGATATCGCGAAATGGGTTTTGGTGGCCTTTTCAAAATATACCTCCATTGTTCCAGGGAGCCGGGAGAAGCGCTTCTCGACACCTTGCGTAGTCGCTACGCTCATCTGAAGTCACCGCCGGCCCTGGAAAGTACCGTATCCACCTGAACGGGTTGCTGATTTTAAAGAGATGCAGTTTTTGCCCGTATAACCACATCTGGATGGCCTTGAGATCGTCCAGGTACTCAGGAATAGTTAGTAGGCATGCTTGCCGGAGAAGGCAAACACCGTTCGTACAAGGATGACGAAATCGAGCCAAAGCGACCAGTTGTTGATGTACTCGATGTCCGAGTCAACACGCCGAATCATCTGATCTATATCCCTTGTTTCACCACGATAGCCACGTACCTGAGCCAGGCCTGTGATGCCCGGTTTAATGTTGTGACGCGCAAAGTAGCCAGAGACGTCGGGCGAGTACTGCACATCGTGTTGAATAGCGTGCGGGCGAGGCCCCACCAGAGACATTTCCCCCATCAAAACGTTGAATAGCTGCGGTAGCTCATCCAGGCTGGTTCGCCGAATAAAGGCGCCAACCCTGGTCATGCGTGGGTCATTCTTTTGCGCCTGTTTGACGATGCCGTCTTCAGGCTGATGGACGATCATGCTTCTGAACTTCCAGATCCGAAAAGCTTCTCCACTCCACCCCATGCGCTGCTGACGAAAGAATATGGGGCCGGGGCTATCGAGCTTGATGGCAATGGCGACGGCTGCCAGGACTGGCGTTGCAAGAACCAAAATGAGAAAGGCCAGGACTTTGTCCTCAAGGTTCTTCAGAAACAGACGCATCCCCATCAGCGGAGTTTCAGACAAGGTCAGCACGGGAATGCCGGCAATTTCGCGAACACTGTGGTTGATCAGGCGCAACGAGAAAATGTCAGGCACCCAGTTAACAGAGATGTGTTTATCAAACAGCCTTAAATAAACATCCTGGATGACCTCTGAGCCACCCAGAGGGGTCACGAAATAGACGGTACGAATGGCATGTTTAACAACTAACTCATCAAGGTCGGAGATATCGCCCAGTATCGACAGACGTTGCGCGCCTTCCAGACTTTCCTTGCCCCGATCATCGTCCGCACCAATCAACACACAGCCCACTATGCGCTCACCGAGCCAGGGATTATTGCTGATTTTCTGGTGAAGATAGCTGGCCAGCTCGCCCGAGCCAATGATGAGCGAGTTTTCCAATTGAGTCGGGTGGGCCAAAAACTTCTTCTGCATCTCGCGTGTCGCGAGGTGCAAAAGCAACTGAGCAAAATATCCAACTACAAATAGCTGCCCGACCAATAAGCGCGAGTACTGTTCGCTTTGCTTGGTAAGAAAGGCCATGGCAACGAGAAAGCCAAACGTGGCAGTCCACGCTTTCAAAAGCTTGAAGGCTTTGACGGTAAAACCAACATTGCTGCGGTAAATAGCATAGTGGTCGTACACGACGGCCAAAGCCCCCAGCAGCAACAGGAGCAGGATGACATAGGACTGCGTTATGAAGCCGATATGATAATTGATCAAAAACCATGCAACACCGGTCACCGCAACACAATCGAGACCAGCCTGAATAACGATACTGGTACTGCTTCTTCGCTGGAGAACGGAACGGGTACTGTTGGGCTCAAATATCATATTTAGACCTCATGTCTGCTGCCCCTCGCGTTCGATGATGACGCGATTCAGTTCATGCTGCCCTCGCTTGAGAGCGTTGGCATCACCGTGATTAGCCACCCACCTTCGAAAATTACAGGCTTTGGGAGCATGTGGCGACGCGTGCTATCACTTTAGCAGTACTGTGAAATCATTCACTGAATCTGCGTAGTTCTGAGTAGTTTAGTAGAACCTCCGGGCCTGAAAAAATGAAGCCCATCGAGATACCGGCCTACCTGCCGCAGGGGCCGTCCGCGGCGTGGGTGCCGGGGAGGTTGAGCATGGGCCGCGCGAGTTTGGGCGTGCGGTCATTGAGGCTTACACCGAGCTGAAATTTGTGTGCATTGCGCACTGATTCCATCGCGGTAAAACGAGACGGCGCCCACAATGGGCGCCGTCTTCGTTTGGGCCGATCAGACGCGTTCGAACAACACGGCGATGCCTTGGCCGCCGCCGATGCACATGGTTGCCAGGGCATAACGACCCTGAACACGGTGCAGTTCGTGAATCGCCTTGGTGGCGATAATCGCACCGGTCGCGCCCACCGGGTGGCCCAGAGAAATCCCGGAACCGTTCGGGTTGACCTTCTCCGGGTCGAAGCCCAGTTCCTGCGCCACGGCACACGCCTGGGCAGCGAATGCTTCGTTGGACTCGATGACATCCAGGTCGGCAACGGTCAGGCCGGCGCGTTTGAGGACCAGGCGGGTGGCGGGAATCGGTCCCAACCCCATCAGCTCTGGCTCCACACCGGCATGGGCATAACCGACCAGTCGGGCGATGGGCTTGAGGCCTTGGTCGAGAACCATCTGACCGGTGGCCAAGATCAGCGCACCGGCACCGTCATTGAGGCCCGACGCGTTGCCGGCGGTGACGCTGCCGTCTTTTTTGAAGGCCGGTTTCATCTTGCCCAATTGCTCGGCATTGACCTCGGCGCGGACATGCTCGTCCGTCGCAAACGTCACGGTACCTTTGCGGGACGCCACTTCGATCGGCACGATCTGGTCGGTAAACCGCCCTTCAGCAATCGCCCGGGCCGCTCGTTGCTGGCTGAGCAGCGCCAACTCATCCTGAGCCTGACGAGTGATGCCATAACGCTCGGCGATGTTTTCCGCAGTAATGCCCATGTGGAAACCGCCAAACGGGTCTTGCAGAGCGCCGAGCACGTAGTCGATGGCTTGCATATCACCCATGCGTGCGCCCCAGCGCGCCTGCGGCAAGATATAGGCCCCGCGGCTCATGGATTCGACGCCGCCCGCCAGCGCAGCGCCGGCATCCCCCAACATCAAACTTTGAGCTGCACTGACAATGGCCTGCAAACCAGAACCGCAGAGGCGGTTGACGTTGAAGGCGGGCGTCTCTTTCGGCAGGCCGGCATTCATCGCCACGACACGAGAGATGTAGGCGTCACGTACTTCCGTCGGGATCACATGACCCATCACCACGTGACCGATGTGTTCAGGTGCCAGACCCGAACGTTCAATGGCGGCGCGGCAAACGTCAGTGGCCAGTTGGATAGGTGGCACATCTTTGAGCGAACCGCCAAAGCTGCCGATGGCCGAGCGGACGGCGCTGATAACAAAAATGTCGGATGGGTTCATGCGGGTTCCCCTGGAACAGTTCTGGACTCAAGTATGCTTTCGCACTGTTATGTGGGGGTGAGTCTAGACACAGCGATGATTTTGGCCTATGCCAAAACTGCTCAAGGGGGATGGTGTTTTTTGCCATTAGACATGTGTCGGAGCAGTGACGGGCAGATTCAGTTCATACGACAGGCCGGTTCGACCTCATTCATCCAATTGCCGCGCCGGAAAAAACAGCTCAAAGCAGGTGATGTCCTCGCTGCTGCTAACGCTGTAAGCCCCATTGTGCAGCTGCATGATCGTCGCCACGATCGACAGGCCCAGGCCGTTGGAGTGCGCCGAGCGTTCGCGGGATTCGTCGACGCGGTAGAAGCGCTCGAACAGTCTTGGCAAGTGTTCGGCGGGGATGGTCTGGCCGTGGTTGCGCACTTGTAGACGGATGCCGTCGGCCGTGGGCGTGGCGCGGATGAACAGCTCGGAGTCAGGCGCGCCGTATTTGATCGCGTTGGCGCAAAGGTTGGCCAAGGCGCGGCGCAGCAACATCGGTTCGGCCCAGATCACTCCGCTGCCCTGGGCATCAATGCTGATCCCCACATCCGCCGCCAGCCCTTCGAAATAGTCGGCCATGCGTTCCATTTCATCGGCAGCATCCAGCTCCTGCCGTTGGCGCAAAGCACTGGCCGGGTCGGTGCGGGCCAGAAACAGCATGTTGTCGAGCATCCGGGCCAGGCGCTCCAGCTCTTCGACATTGGAGGCGAGCAGTTGCTGATAGGCCTCAATGCTGCGGTTTTGCTGCAGGGCGACCTGGGTTTCGCCGAGCAGGTTGTTGATCGGGGTGCGCAGTTCATGGGCCATGTCGGTCGACACCTGACCCAGTTGCACGAAGCCCTTGCCGAGACGGTCGAGCATTGCGTTGAACGCCTCGATCATCGGCAGCAGCTCTCGCGGTGCGCCCTGGCTGTCGAGGCGCTCGGTGAGGTTGCCGACGCCGATGCCTTGGGCGTGTCGGGCCAGGCGCCGCACGGGCAGGAGCCCGCGATGCACCAGCAGGTAGCCGGACAGCGCCAGCAGAATCGCCGCCACGCTGGCGAAGAGGTACACGTTGAGGCGGTAGCGGGCGAGGACCGCGGTGCGCTCGGTCATCAGGCGCCCGGTGACCACTTGCAGGCTGCCCAGGTCGCCGGAGTCGATGGTCGCCGCCAGCGCCGCGAAGGGCACGCCGTCCACACTCGGGTAATGCTGCACGTCGGCCAGCACCAACGGATGGTCCATGGCCACCGGTGCCAGCGACGGTACGGCGAGGTTTCCGGGGTTGACCACCAGCAAGGGTTTTTGTCCGGGGGCGCCGATGGTCAGCAGCGCCTCGCGATTGCCGAGCATGTTCTGGAACAGCGCCGGTTTGGTCTTGATCAGGTCCAGCGTGTTGCTGTCGTTGAGGAAGGTGCGCAGTTGATCGATGCGGTTGACCAACGCGGCGTCGTCGCGGCGGATCAGCTCGCGTTCCAGATCCCGGTACAACGCCACACCCAGGAGGGTCAGCGAGACAAAGGCGAGTAAGGCAAACACCAGTGCCAGGCGAAGCGTTAATGAGTGGCGAAGGCGGGAGGTCATGCTTGCGTATCGAAGCGGTAGCCGATACCGCGCACGCTGTGAATCAATTTGAGTTGGAACGGGTCGTCGATTTTCAGCCGCAGACGCCGCACCGCGACATCCACGACGTTGGTGTCACTGTCGAAATTCATGTCCCAGACCCGCGAAGCGATCATCGAGCGCGACAGAACCTGGCCCTGGTGCGTGGCGAACAGATGCAGCAGGGCGAACTCCTTGTTGGTCAGGGTGATTCGCACGCCGGCGCGGGTGACGCGGCGTTTGAGCACGTCGATTTGCAGGTCGGCGACTTGCAACTGTTCTTCTTCCCGGGAGGAGCCGCGCCGGGTCAGGGTGCGCAGGCGTGCCACCAGTTCGGCGAAGGAAAACGGTTTGATCAGGTAATCGTCGGCGCCCAGTTCCAGGCCCTTGATGCGGTCGGCGATGTCATCGCGGGCCGTGAGAAACAGCACCGGGGTGTCGGCTTCCTTGCGCAAGCGGCGCAGGACTTCCCAGCCATCCATTTTCGGCATCATGACGTCCAGCACAATGACGTCGAAATCGTTCTCCAGAGCCAGGTGCAAGCCATCGACGCCATCGCGGGCCAGGCTGACGGAGTAGCCGAGTTCCTGCAGGCCGTTGAGCAGGTAATTGCCTGCTTTGGGTTCGTCTTCGACTACGAGGATGTTCATGGGATCTGCCTGGTTCGGTGTCAGCAACATGCATATCGCGGCGGCGGGCTACAGAGGTCAGCCAGTGGCGCCAGTGTAGCCCGATCCTCTGTGAGTACAGGCGGCTGATCAGTTACCACCAAGGCAATCCATGCCCTGTACCTGGTAATCCATCACGTGCTTGCGACCCTGATGGTCGAGGTAAATCAGCTGCGCGGGGACGATGCCGCAATCTTGCGTGATGATATTGCTGGACAGGTCTTTGGCGATATCCAGGTTGACGAAGAAACCGGTCTTGTCGTGGATGACAGGTTCGGCGGTCTGGGTATCGGCAAACGCCGAACCGGTGGCGAGGAGAGCAGCAAAACCGAGGATTAACATTTTCATGATGATTCCCTCTATTCAGAGGCGGATTGGCTGCCGACGGGTTGCCTGGCAGTGGATTCAGGTTAACCAGGCGATCCGCACAGCCGACCCACAGTTGAATGACAATTTTGTAATGAAACGGCGCCGACGTTACGGTTGGCGACCAGCGGCTTCGAGGATCAGGTCAGCGATTTCTTTGGAGTGGGAGACCAAAGACAGATGGCTCGACGGCAGCTCGATGGTGGTCGCGTTCATGCGTTTGGCGAGGAAGCGTTCCAGGTCTGGGTTGATGGTTTGATCGAGGCTGGAGACCGCGTACCAGGACGGTTTTGTGTGCCAGGCGGCAGCGGTGGTGCGATCGGTGAACAGGGTTTTGGCGATCGGTTGCTGGACGGCAAACAGTTCCATCGCCTTGTCGTGGGGCACGTCACTGGCGAAGTACTTGAGGAAGGCGTCTTGCTTCAGGCTGATGAAACCATCGTGTTCCTCGGTGCCGGCGCGCACGGGCATGGTCGGGTACTTGGCCGACAGCGCGACGAAGTCCTCGCCCGCGTCCGGTGCTCGGGCCGCAACGTAAACCAGCGAACTGACGTTCGGATTGACCCCGGCGTCACTGACCACGGTGCCGGCGTAGGAGTGGCCGACCAGTACGGTCGGGCCGTCTTGTTGATCGAGCACGCGTTGGGTGGCGGCAACGTCGTCGGCGACCGAGGTCAACGGGTTTTGCACCGCAGTCACGTGCAAGCCGGCAGCCTGCAACCGGGTGATCACGTCCGACCAGCTCGAGCCGTCGGCCCAGGAACCGTGCACCAGCACGACGTTGTTGGCCTTGACCGTCGCGATGTTGCTGGCCATGGCGGAACCGCTGCCCAGCATCAGCAGGCTGGCGGCGATCAGGCAGAGTTTGCTCAATGGTTTCATGGTGTTGACCCTTTTCATCAGTGTGAGGTGTGTCACCCGCGGTGGGTGACTGACGACGCCACTGTATGAAGCGAGGGTGCTGGCTAGGCTGACAACTCAATGACAAGTTTGTAATGCACGGCGCGCCGGTCTTTATGTCTGCCTGCCGTATGTCGGGAGCGAGGAACGCCACCCATGAAAAAACTTCAAAACGAAGACTGTCTTTGGGAGTTTGAGCATGAGTGATGATCCAAAGAGCGAAGCCCTGGCGGCCTGGTATCAGCTCCTGAAAGTGCCTGAAATCCGGATGGATGCCGAAGAGCAATATGACGAGTTGCTCAAGGCTGCCGATGAGATGGAGCGCACCGGACTCATCAACAGCGTTGAATGGCGCAGGCTGGTTCAAGAGGCGAGCGCTGCTTTTGCCAATGCGAAAGAAGGGTTGGGGCGCGGAACGTAGTGGTCAAACCCTGGTGGTCAAACTTCGCCTGCTGGCTGTTCGGCCTGTTGGGCAAACCACTGCATGATCAGCGAACAGGCTGGATGAGCGGCGGCGGAAGGTTGCAGGTTCAAGGCGTAAATGCCGCGGGTCTTCAACGGGTGGCCGAACGGAACGACGAGCACGCCTCGTTCGAGTGATTCGCCTGCCAGGGTCAGGTCAGTCATGGCGACCCCCAGCCCTCGCGCCGCCGCATCGAGCGCCAACTCGTCGAGGTTGAAGGGGATGTGGCGGTAGTCCTCAAGTGACTGGCCGCCATTGGCGTGCAGCCACTGGACCCAGTCATGCTTGTCCGCCGAGCGATGCAACAGCGGGAAACGCACGAGATCAGCCACCGACTCCAACGGCTGGGAGGTGCTGCCCAGGCCCGGGGCGCACACCGGCACCAGCGCCTCCTCGAACAACGTCAGGCAGTCAGGATCGCGGGACGGCTCTGGCAGATAGAGGATGTAGGCGTCGCTGTCGATGGCCGGTTCCACCACTTCCGTGGCTACGGTTTCGATCGACAGCGAAACCTGCGGATGACTTCGATAGAACTCGCTCAACTTTGGCAGCAACCATCGAACCGCCAGCGACACATGCATGCGTATGCGAAAGGGTCGTTTTTGCGGTGTCAGCCGATCTTCAAGGGTTTTCAGTTGCGCCAGAATACTTCGGGCGGTCGCAAGTACCTGTTCGCCTTCCGGTGTCAGCCGAACACTGCGGCTATTCCTCACGAACATCGGCAAGTCGAAGTGGCTCTCCAACTGCTGGATTTTTCGGCTCACTGCGCTTTGGGTCAGGCACAGCTTTTGCGCCGCTTGCGTGAAGCTGCCCGAGCCTGCGACCTCGACCAGCGCCTGCAAGGCCTGGAGAGAAGGAACGTGGTGAATTTTATCCATGCGTTTTTTGAATAGCTCGATGATTTTATAACGTTGGTTGTATCACTACAGGCCTTATAGATTCTAGCTCTAGCCAGCACCAGCCGGAAATACTCATGCGATGACGTCATGTGCGGTGCTTGCGGAACGACAGGTAGATGAGGTGATGCATGACCAATGTATGTGGATGGATTGCGCAGGCGGGGAGTTCACCCGCTCGCGATGCTCTCAAAGGCACGCAAAAAACCGATTGGCTGATTGTCGGTGCCGGTATCACCGGCCTGTGCGCCGCTCATACGCTCGCTGAAATTCACCCTCAGGCGCGGATCGTGATTGTCGACAGACAACGGGCCGCACAGGGCGCGTCGGCGCGCAATTCAGGCTTCGTGGTGGGTCACGAACATCCGGCCAAGGATGAGCTGATCGGCAACCCGGGTTTTGCCGGTTTTGAAGTCGATACCTCGATTTCCCGTGCCGCCAGTGACGAAGTGCGCCAGCGCATTGCTCGCCTGGGCATCGAATGTGAATTCAGGGAATCGGGCTACTTCTTCGCCGTCAACGATCGCGGCAAGTTGACCGATGTCGCCGCCAAATTGGCAACGCTACGCGCTGTCGGCGCCTCTGCGCACTTTCTGGAAGGTGAACCGCTGAGCAAACAACTGGGCACCGCGCATTACCGGGCCGCGATCTGGTGCGGCAATGGCAACGCACTGCTGCAACCCGCGAAGTACGTGAAGGGCCTGCTGGATACGCTGCCGGCCAACGTGACCCTGTTTGAGAACACCGATATCACTGGCCTGGAGCGTTTGGGCAAAGGGCGTATTCGCGCCAATGGCACCGATGGAAGCATCGAAGCCAGGCAAGTCCTGGTGTGCCTGAACGCGTTCATCCCGCGCTCAGGGATAGAAGACAGCGGGACGTTCCCGATGGAACTCAGCGCCAGCCTCACACGACCGCTCAGTGACGCCGAGTTCAAGTCCATCGGCGCGGTTGAGCCTTGGGGCGTGCTGTCCACCCGGCCTCTGGGCGCCACGGTGCGACTGACTCCGGACCGCCGCGTGATGATCCGCAACACGGCGGAATACCGTTCTCGGGATTTATCCGACAGTGAGCTTCTGCACCGCCGCAAACACCATGTGCTCGGCTTGCAACGACGCTTCCCGTTCTTGAACGAGCAGGACATTCAATACACCTGGACCGGACACTTGAGCGCTTCACGCACCGGGCAACCCTATTTCGCCAAGGTCGATGAAGGGGTGTTTGCGGTGGCCGGCTGCAATGGTTCGGGCGTCGCACGCGGCACCCTTTGGGGACGCTTGCTCGCCGAACTGGCATCGGGTGCCAGCTCGCCCATCCTCGAATCAGTGATGCGCAGGGCCCAGCCAGGCTGGCTACCACCGCGCCCCTTGCTCGATATCGGTGCCATGCTTCGAATGCGCGTGGAGGCGGTCAGGGCCAAAACGGAAATCTAGAACACCCGGCGATCAAAGAATAAAAACTCATCAAACACACGGTGATTGAACATGCGCGTCAATAACATTTCCCTGATGGTCGTGCTGACGACGTTGTCGGCAGCCACTTATGCCGACGAAGTCGTCAATATTTCAAACTGGAACGGCTACATCGCCGACGACACCTTGACCACGTTCACCAAGGAAACGGGGATCAAGGCAACGTACGACATTCACGACAGCAACGAAGTGCTCGAATCCAAACTGATGACCGGCAACACCGGCTATGACGTGGTGAGCCCTTCGAACCATTTTCTGTCCCGATTGATCAAAGCCGGGGCGGTGCAGAAACTCGATAAAAGCCAGCTGCCCAACTGGAAAAACCTTGATCCGGCGTTGATGAAAAAACTCGAGGTCAATGATCCGGGCAACCAATACGGTTATCCGTACATGTGGGGTACGGCGGGTATTGGCTACAACGTCGAGAAGATCAAGGCGATCTTCGGCAACACCGATGTCACCCATTCCTGGAATCTGTTTTTTGATGAAAACAACATCAAGAAGCTGAGTCAGTGCGGCGTGGCGATTATCGATAACCCTACGCAGATCCTGCCGATCACCCTGAATTACCTGGGGCTGCCGCCCCACAGCCATGAGCCGGCGGATTACAAGAAGGCCGAGCAGGCGCTGCTCAAAATCAGACCTTACGTCCAGTATTTCCACGCCTCCAAGTACATCAGCGACCTGGCGAACGGCAATGTCTGCGCGGTGATCGGTTTCAATGGCGACATCGTGCAGGCGGCCGCCAGCGCCAAGGAAGCCAACAACGGCATCGACATCGCCTATTCGATCCCTGACGAAGGTTCCACCTTGTGGTTCGACATGGTGGTCATGCCCAAGAGCGCGCCGCACGAGAAGAATGGCTACGCCTACATGAACTACCTGCTGACACCTCAAGTCATTGCCAACATCAGCAACAGTATCCATTACGCCAACCCCAACCTTGCGGCGGATGAATATGTGACTCCGGTAGTGAAGCAGGACCTGGCGATCTACCCGCCGAAAAGCGTGCTGGACAAGTTGTTTACCGTCGAGGAACTCCCCGCGGCCATCGCACGGTTGACTACCCGCCTGTGGACCAAGTTGAAAACCAATACCTGATGATCAGGTGTACGCCAATAGCCGACCGCACAACACCACGCTGACCCATAACCCAATCGACAGCAGCGCCTGGATTTTTGCGATTTCAGGCGCTGCAGTGCCCGTGTTCCACTGGGTGACCGAGCGGTATATCCCGACGTGGAAAAGAGCAGCGTTGAGCCCGGCAGTAGCGATCAGGCATAGCTTCAAGATGAAGATGTCATTCGATGCGAAGTCATGGGGATGGGCTGAAAACATCATCAGCCCGGCGGGCACGATCAACAGCAGGGCCAGGATGGACCAGGTCAGCAGGTGGCGAGCCAGGGCCGTCACCGCAATCTCTTTCGACAGCCCGAGCACCCGCAGATCGAACATCACGACAGAGCCGACCAGCACCGAAAATCCAATGATGTGAACCACCTCAACCATCGGATACAGCCACAGGTCGCCGCGCATTGCCGCGCCAAGCTGCGAGTCACCCACCCAGTCCAGCCAGCGGTCCGGACTCGATCCAGCGCTGGCATCGATGGCCTGCATCATCTCAACTCTGTGGTTTTGTCGCCGACCGTGATGCGTTCGGCGCGCATTTCATCGGGTTTGTTGCGATTCTGATAGCCGACCACGGTGGCCGTGTTCCCCACACTCAGCATGTCCCGGGAAAGGCCGCGATTTTCCATGCGCGAGGGCGGTGCCAGGACGACGTTCCAGGTTTTGTCTTGCGTTTTTAGGCGCATGAAGCCGTGCGGATGGGAGTAACCGGATTCTTCTATCGTGCCGTTTAGCTGCAGGGGGTTGCTGGAGTCGTATTCACTCCAGCCGTGATGCGCGAACGCCGCCGTTGCAGCCAGTAACAGTGACAATCCAATGCTGCCGAGCATGCCTTTCATGACAAGTCTCCTGTTGCAGATCATTGATCAACGTGAGTCGTGACGTGTTTTCACCACAGAGGGTTTTTAGAATAGCCCGACATTTTTCAGCATTGCGCCGAGCAAATGTTTCTGAAGAAGTAGATGTTTGAATATCAATAGCTTGCTTGTCGGCTGCGCCGTCGTGTGACGAACTCATCGCGGAAGTAACCCAGGTGCGCAATGGGCTCACCGAAAGAGGTCAGCCCAAGGCGCAGGAAGATCAGAAACACCGACCACGCGCTGCTGCGGTCATCGGCATGAGGGTTGGCCATGTGTTCACCTTCCTGGTTCGAGCGGGTCCGGTTCAATCGTCGCGTGACGATAGCGAATTCGTTAAATGCTGGCTCTCTAACCATGGCCTACGCTTATCCGCAGGCCAATGTTCATTGAGCAGGGTTCGCTCCCTGATCGATTTTCACCCGGCACCTATAAAAACAATGCAATCGGGAGACAACTTATGTCCGCTTTGTTCCGTCGATTCAGCCGCTGCATCGCAACGGCCGTTACTGCAGCTGCGCTCGCGACACCGGCCTTTGCGCTGGACACCGTCAAGTTCATGGCCCCGGGTTCTGTGGGTGGCGGTTATGACCAGACCGCCAGGATCCTGGGCAAAGCCTTGATCGAGGCCAACACGGCCAAATCCACCACCTTCGAGAACAAGGGCGGAGCAGGGGGGACGTTGGGGCTGGCGCAGTTCGCCAACAGCACCAAGGGCGATCCGGATGCGCTGCTCGTTGTCGGCGCGATCATGGTCACTGCCATTGAACAGAACAAGCCGCAAATCACCTTGAAGGACGTGACGCCGATTGCCCGGCTGTTTACCGAATACAACGTGATTGCCGTCCGCAAGGAGTCCGAATTCCAAACCCTGGAGGACTTGCTGAAAGTCTTCAAAGACAAGCCGACCAGTATCTCCTGGGGCGGTGGCTCCAAGGGGTCGATCGATCACATAGGCATTGCCGAATTGGCCGCCAAAATGGGTGTTCCGGTGAACAAGGTGAACTACGTCGCCTTCGCGGGTGGGGGTGAAGTCGTTGCCCAGGCATTGGGCGGGGCGATCAAGGTGATCACCGGTGGCTATGCCGAGCTTGGCCAATACATCAGAAACGGCCAGTTCCGTGTACTCGCCATCGGCGCGCCCGAACGCGTTGAAGGCATCGATGCACCAACCCTCAAGGAGAAAGGCTACGACGTGACCATCGGCAACTGGCGGGGTGTTTACGGTGCCGCGAACCTCACGCCCGAGCAGCGTAAAGAAGTGACCGACGCCGTCGTGGCCGCCACCAACAGCAAAGTCTGGAAAGACAATATCGACACCAACAAATGGTCACCCAACGTCCTGACCGGCGATGAGTTCGGCAAATTCGTCGACGAAGAGCATGTGCGGCTGCGTGCGATGCTGGTCGAGGTCGGGCTGGTTTCAAAATGACTCAGCCTCGCGCAATAGTCCCGGTACAACTGGCGATCGGCGCCGGAGTGATTGCCATCAGCGCCGTGTTGGCGGTCGGCGCATTCCGGTTTCCTCCCGAGATGGGGTTCGTCATCCTGGGGGCCCACGTCTATCCGTACGCCGTCGCGGTGTTCCTGGGCGTCGTCGGTCTGTTGCTGTGTTATCAGGCCGTCACCGGTGGTTTCCGTGAGCTGGCAGACCACAGCGACGAAGCTGCCCAAGCGCTGCCCGGCGGCAAATCCGGCGCAGCCTGGGTGACGGCGGGGCTTGTGGGGGTGGCCGTGCTGATTAACCTCATCGGCTTCGTATTGGCCGCCGCGCTGCTGTTCGCCTGTTCGGCACGGGGGTTTGGCAGTCGTCGGCCGGTGAAGGACCTCGCTATCGGCATTGCCTTGACCCTGCCGATTTACTGGCTGTTCAACGCCGGGCTAGGGGTTTCCCTGCCGCCCCTTGTCAACGCCTGGATCTGACCCGGGCTGAAGGAGGTAATCAAGGTGGAAACTCTCGCGAACCTGGCCATTGGTTTTTCCGCTGCGCTGACACCGATCAATTTGATGTGGGGTTTTATCGGCTGTTTGCTCGGCACCGCCATTGGTGTCTTGCCGGGTATTGGGCCGGCGCTGACCGTTGCGCTGCTGCTGCCGATTACCGCCAAGGTCGATCCTACGGGCGCCTTGATCATGTTCGCCGGTATCTATTACGGCGCGCAGTTTGGCGGCTCGACCACCTCTATCCTGCTCAACACGCCCGGTGAATCGTCCTCCATGGTCACGGCCCTGGAAGGCAATCTCATGGCGCGCAACGGCCGGGCAGGACCGGCCCTGGCAACGGCCGCGATAGGCTCATTTGTTGCCGGCACCATCGCGACGGTGTTCCTGACGTTGTTTGCCCCTATTGTCGCCACGCTGGCGCTCAAGTTTGGTCCTGCCGAGTATTTCGCGATTCTGGTGTTGTCCTTCACGACGGTGTCTGCGGTACTCGGCGCTTCGATGCTGCGCGGTTTTGTCTCGCTCGGGATTGGACTGACCATCGGCTTGATCGGCCTGGACTCGACCTCGGGCATTGCCCGCTACACCTTGGCGGTGCCGGAGTTGGTGGATGGCATCGAAGTCGTGCTCGTCGCGGTCGGTTTGTTTGCAGTGGGTGAAGCCTTGTACAGCCTGCTTTATCAAAAAGAAGAAGCGTCCGGTCGGCACCGCTTGACCTCGTTGTGGATGACGCGCTCTGACTGGAAACGCTCGGTCCCGGCCTGGCTACGGGGCACGTTGATCGGTTTTCCATTCGGGTCGATTCCGGCAGGGGGCGCTGAAATTCCAACGTTCCTGTCCTATTCGGCGGAGCGCAAATTGAGCAAGTACCCGAAAGAGTTTGCGGGCAACAAGGGCGAGGGGGCGATCGAGGGGGTTGCCGGTCCCGAGGCGGCCAACAACGCGAGCGCGACGGGTTCTTTGGTGCCACTGCTGACACTCGGGATACCGACATCCGCCACCGCGGCAATTCTGTTGGCCGCGTTCCAGAACTACAACCTGCAGCCGGGGCCGATGCTCTTCCAGACGTCGGGAGAATTGGTCTGGACCCTGGTGGCCTCGCTGTATGTCGGCAACGTGATTCTGTTGGTGTTGAATCTTCCGTTGGTGGGCCTGTGGGTCAAGCTCCTGCAGATTCCCCGGCCGTACCTGAACGCCGGCATTCTGGTGTTTGCCACCATCGGCGTGTACGGCATGCGGCATTCTTCCTTCGACCTGTTGCTGATGTTGGCGATCGGTTGGGGCGGGGTGCTGATGCGTCGTTTCGATTTCCCCGTCGCCCCCGTGATCGTCGGCATGTTGCTGGGGCCCATGGCTGAAAAGCAGCTGCGTAACGCGTTGTCCATCAGCGAGGGAGACTGGCTGGTGTTTGTGACGCAACCGATTTCGGCTGCGTTCCTCGCGCTAACGCTGCTGGTGCTGGTGATCCCGCATCTGCTTCACGCCCGCGGTATCAAGTTGCATGAGGACGATTGAGCTCAGTGGCCAGCGCAGCCTGCCGGGAAGGCAGGCTGCACAGGTAATGCTGTTCACTTAAGCTCGGTGTTTCCAGGCATACACATGCGTAGCGAGGGGGCGGTGGATCAAGAGCCGACCTGTCTTTTGTTGGTCGTGTGCATATCCGTTTCTGCGGTCACGGCGGCTTAGGGTTCCACCCTTACGGCGGGTCACTTTGGAAAAGAACCCCAAAGTAACCAAAGGGTTCTTGCCCCTTTCGTTCGGTGCCTCGCCCAGGCTCGGCATGCCCGCGCTCCGGTCCTGCTCCGTGGGCCCGCCGCCATCGGCCATCCATGGCCGGGGGCGGCTAACCCGGCATCCATGCCGGGTTGCCCACTGCGCAGAACCTCCACTCGGCCTCTCGAGGGGGCGTGCACCGTAAAAGCCAAAGCGAGGCGGCCTACCGGCCGGCCTGTTTCCTCAACGCCTGCGCGTATTGATCGTTCCCACGCTCCCGCGTCGGAATGCCGCCGGGGACGCTCCGTTCCGCTGTCGACACAAGGCTCGAGTCTTGAGCAGGGGTGACGCGGAGCGTCACGGGATGCATTCCTTTGCTGCGCGTGGGAACGATCAGTGGGTGAGCGCTGAGTGCTGTTGCTGTTGCTGTTGCTTTTGCTTTGGCTTTGGCTCTGGCTCTGGTTTTTGATCTTGATCTGTCTGCCCCTTTCCCAGAGGCCGAACGCAGGCGTTGCGCAGGGGGCACCGCGGCAAGGATGCCGCGGTAGCCGCCCCCGGCCATGGATGGCCGATGGCGGCGGGCCCCCGGAGCAATGCCGGAGTGAGGGCATGCCGAGCTTAGGCGAGACACCGAATGGCGGGGCAAGAGCCTTTGGTTACTTGGGGCTTATCCAAGTGACTCGCTGTAAAAGCGAAACCGCCAGCAGCCGTTACCGCAGAAACGGATATGTACCCCGACCTTAAGTGAACAGCATTACGCTGCACGGGGTGCTTTGGTTAAACCAGATTGATCGTGACGTCGATGTTGCCACGGGTCGCTTTGGAGTACGGGCACCGCTGGTGGGCGCCATCCACCACCGCCCGTGCGACGGCCGGGTCCAGACCCGGAAGGCTGACATTGAGACGGGCCTGCAGAAAGAAGGCATCTTCGGTCTTGCCCAGATCCACCTCGGCATCGACGGCAACATCGCTCGGCAGGGTCACGTTCAATGCGACAGCCGCCTTACCCATTGCGCCAATGAAACAGGCCGACCAACCTGCAGCCAGCAGCTGTTCGGGATTGGTACCACTCCCTGACGAGCCAGGCGCGGAAAGCTTGACGTCCAAACGTCCATCGTCGCTTCGCGCCTCGCCGTTACGGCCTCCGGTCGTGTGGGTCTTGCCGGTGTAAAGCACGGTATCGATTTCATTGATCATGAGGTGGTTCCTGCTGGGATGTTGGGCTCTTTAGCCTGGGTTCATCGGAGAACGCCAGGTGTGCGACGCCGCCCACTTTTTCACCTTCATGTACTGCGTATGTGTCCTGATCCGGCGATTGTGTATTGCTGTGTAAGATCGCCCGCGAAAATACAGAGCGATACAAATCTGCCGGCCGGGCTGGAAATGACGACCAAGCGTTGGTCCTCCACAACTGGCTGGACCGGCCGAGACATCACCCTCGTTTAGGCAGTTTCCAGTTTGGCCGAATGAAATGGCAGGTGTAACCGTTGGGATAGTGTTCGAGGTAGTCCTGATGTTCCGGTTCTGCTTCCCAGAACGGGCCAGCGGGCACGATTTCAGTGACGACCTTGTCGGGCCACAAGCCAGATGCATCAGCGTCGGCCACCGTATCCTCGGCTACCTGCTTCTGTTCATCGTTGAGATAGAAGAGTGCCGAGCGATAGCTCATACCCACATCGTTGCCCTGACGGTTCTGCGTCGTCGGGTCGTGGATCTGAAAGAAAAACTCGAGGATCTGGCGATAGCTGATCTGGTCCGGATCGAACACGATCTCGATCGCTTCCGCGTGCGTGCCATGGTTGCGGTAAGTCGCATTGGGCACATCACCGCCCGAGTAGCCTACCCGCGTGGACAGCACGCCGGGGTAGCGTCTTAGCAAATCCTGCATGCCCCAGAAGCAGCCACCGGCCAGGATGGCAGTTTCAGTTCGCGTCGTCATAGTACGGTCCCTCCCATCAGTGAATTTGGGATCAG
The DNA here is from genome assembly GCF_059695775.1 of Pseudomonas sp. LBUM1666. NCBI lineage: Bacteria > Pseudomonadati > Pseudomonadota > Gammaproteobacteria > Pseudomonadales > Pseudomonadaceae > Pseudomonas > Pseudomonas sp. LBUM1666. The sequence goes on from NZ_CP166789.1 coordinate 2,589,857, forward strand.
GTATCAATGTACCTCAAGTGGTTTTGCCTTTTGGCCGAAAAAGCTCACTCAATTCTTGGCCAGCGATCCTCAATCTCATACCACGGCGCTTTCGATGCAACACACACGTGTTTCTGTTTTTCACTCAGAAACGGTGTATCCAGCGTGCCTATCGCCACGGACAGCCAATCCGAATACTCGCCTTTGGAATCAGACCAGAACAGCGAAGAGCCGCAATCGCCACAGAACTGTCGGGCGACACCTTCGGACGAGTGATAGGTTTTCAGCGTCTCGCCCCCCGCAATGATCGAAATCGCCGACCTGAGGGCGCTTGCATACGTCGCGAACGCTGTCCCGTGGCCCTTGCGACATTTGCTGCAATGGCAATGGGTAACCGCTTTCAACTCGGCGGCCACTCGATATTTCACTGCGCCGCACAGGCAACTTCCTTGGTGAAGTGCATCCATGTTCATCGTTTCTCAGGTGTCGGTCGCGCCACTGTAGCGCTCTGGTGTTGGGGTTGGCGAGTTGGGTGAAACACCAGGCTCGCTGGCCTTTTCTACGAGGCGGTGGAAGACGCAATTATGCGCGACGATCCGCGTGGTGCAGCAGCGCATTGAGCAGGTCCTGCTGTGTACGGTCCAGTCGTTCCAGCATGGTTTTCCCTCGCGCGGTATCAGAACTTGTCCGGTACGTCTTGCAGGCAAAAGAAGAGAGTAGGGGACACGCGTAGCCTGGCTAACGGGTGCCCCCTTCGTTACGCAAAAATCAGAACTTGAACGCTTGTCGGCCTACCAGTAACCAGTGGCCTTTCTGTTTTTGCCAAATCTGGAAGTTCTCGATTTCGGTTGGAACCACTTCGGTGCCCTTCAGCGCTTGTGCCGAGAAGTGATGGCGAACCAACGCCACGTCACCCGAGATGGTGATGGTCTGGTTCTGCATCTCTAACGTTTTGAACGCGCTTTTGCCGGTTTCGATATCGTCGATGAATGCTTTCTTGTCCTGGATCTTCCCGCTGGAGTGCCCGTAGGTGAGGTTCTCGGCGGTCAGCGCTTTCAGTTCGGCAATGTTCTTGTGCAACATGGCCTGCGTCAGATGATCGACGGCTTGCGCGACATCCTTGTCTGCGGAAGCAGGGGCGGCGGCTACGTAGCCACTGAAGAGGCACAAGAATCCAATCAGCAGTTTCACTTTTTTCATGGGTGTTTCCTTGTTTTTGTGGGTCGTCGGAGCGAGAGTGAAAATATCACTTATCGGTCATCGTACAACCTAGCATGCAGCCAAGAAAAAAACGAACTTGCGTTGAGGGCTTGTCTCGAGGTTTAAGCTCGCATATTGCCGGGTGTGGTCAGCGCAACTCGCCACTACAATGCGATCTGTAGTAACTCATCATTTATAGGGATATTGGCTAGTGGATGACAACAGAAGGCCCATCAAGACGCGCTCTGCGGGCTGGGCAAAACGCATCACCGACATTCTGGTGAAAAGAGACATTTCCCCCAATCAGATATCCGTCGCCAGCATCGCCTTCGCGTTTGCCGGCGTCGTGGCGCTCAATATTGATAGCGGTGTCATTGGATCGATCTGCTGCGCGATCGGCATTCAGTTGCGCCTGCTGTGCAACCTCTTCGATGGGATGGTGGCGATAGAGGGTGGCAAGAAGTCCGACATCGGCAGTCTCTACAACGAATTCCCGGACCGGATAGCCGACAGCCTGCTGATCGTAGGGTTGGGGTATGCCATTGGGCAATCCGACCTCGGATGGTTCGCTGCCCTGGCGGCTACCCTTACTGCTTATGTCAGGGTGTTCGGCGGCTCGATTGGCCTCAAGCAGACCTTCATCGGCCCTATGGCCAAGCAGCATCGAATGGCCGTAATGACCGCAGGACTGCTGCTGAATGCCGTCGAAGCCAGCGTTTATGGCACTCACTATGTACTGTTGATCGCGCTGGCTGTCATCGCCATTGGCTCAGTCGCAACCTGCGTCACGCGAACGCTGGCGATCGCCAGGCAGCTAAAAGGGGCCGACCATGTGGATCAGTAATGCGCTGATTTCTGTTCTTCGACTGCTGATTGGCGTCACGGCCAGATGGGAGAGTCCGCCGGATCTCACGCGTCAGCGAATCTATTTCGCCAATCACACCAGTCACATGGACACCTTGGCCATCATTGCGGCCCTGCCGCCCGAAGCCAGGTTGAATGTGAAGCCGATCGCCGCTGCCGATTACTGGGGAAAGAACCGGTTTCTGTCGTACATCTCCCAGAAAGGCCTGAATGCCGTGCTGATTGACCGTAAACCGGCGCCCGGTAAAAACGCGCTGGAGCCCATTTTCGATGTGGTGCAGGCGGGTCATTCGATCATCTTCTTTCCGGAAGGCACTCGCTCATCCGAGGCACTGCCCGGGGAATTCAAATCAGGTCTTTTCCGGCTGGCCGAGACCTTCCCCGATGTCGACCTGGTGCCTATCTACCTGGAAAACCTTCATCGCTCCATGCCCAAAGGCAAACACGTCCCTCTGCCGATCATCTGCACGATCCGTATCGGCAATCCGATGGAAAGGATTGCTGGCGAGGATAAACAGGTGTTTCTGGAACGCGCGCGTAACGCCATTGTGGGGCTGTCGAAATGAGTCTTGAATCAAAGTTTTTGTGGTTCTTTTTTGGATTGGCATGCTTGCTGGCGATTGCTTCGCTGGCCGGTCGATTGCTGGCCCGGCGGGCCAAAACGGAAGGTGCTGTCTCGACCATCGAAAACCTCAATCAGCGCGTGAATGCCTGGTGGGGGATGGTCATCATCTTCTTCGCTTCCTACCTGCTGGGCGGCAATGCAACGGTCGTCCTGTTCGGATTCATCTCACTGTTCGCGCTCAGGGAGTTCATCACCCTGACACCGACCAGACGGGGTGATCATAACGCTCTGTTTTCGGCGTTTTTCATCCTGATCCCGCTGCAATACATTCTGATCGGTACTCATTGGTATTCGATGTTTACGCTGCTGATTCCGGTGTATTCATTCCTGCTGCTACCGGCGATTGCGGTGCTGAGTCAGGACACTGACGGCTTCCTGGAAAGGACGGCGAAGATCCAGTGGGGCGTGATGATCTGCATTTATTGCATCAGCCATGCGCCCGCACTTTTGCTTTTGGATCTGGAAGGGTTCACCGGCCAAAACGCGCTGCTGCTGTTCTATCTGGTGTTCGTCGTTCAGTTGAGTGACGTGTTGCAGTACGTGTTCGGCAAGCTCTTCGGCAAACACAAGGTTGCGCCGCTGGTGAGTCCGTCAAAAACGGTGGAAGGACTGGTCGGTGGAGGCCTGTCTGCAACGCTGATTGGCGGCTGCATGTTCTGGATGACCCCCTTCAGCTTCTGGCAGTCACTGATGATGTCGTTCGTCATCGTGGTGATGGGCTTCCTCGGTGGTCTGGTCATGTCGGCAATCAAACGCAGTTTGAGCGCCAAGGACTGGGGAACCATGATCAAAGGTCACGGCGGCATGCTCGACCGGATGGACTCGATTTGCTTCGCGGCGCCGATCTTCTTCCACCTGACGCGATACTTCTTCTCCGCTGCCTGATTCGGGCGCCATCAAAACCGAAAAAACATACCGCATGTCGCAAAGACATGCGCGTATGGATACGTCGCTTCATTAACCACTCGTGCCAGCCGATAACCCTTTCAGCAAACCAATGCGCAGTTGGCTTTACGCCACTGACAAACGTACTGAGAGAGGATCCACAGAGTGTCCATAAAATTACGTTTGATTCTGCTGATTGGCACCGGGCTGATTACCGCGTTGATCATGAGTCTGGTCAGTTACCTGGGAAACACCCAGATGGCTGAGGCGGTGAGTGACAATGAGGTCAGTATGGCCGTGCTGCGCAATCACCTCGAAGCCGACATGATGCACGACGCGTTACGCGCCGACGTGCTGTCCGCGATGCTGGTCGGGTTGGGTAAAAGCACCAGCAGCAAAGCCGAGGTGCGCAGTTCCATCGAGGAGCATGCGGCGCACTTTCGTGAAATGCTCGGTGAAAACCTCAAGCTGCCGGTCAACGACACCCTTAAAGCGGGTCTGAACAAGATCAAGCCCAGCCTCGATACCTACATCAGCGCAGCCGAACGCATCGTCGCGCTGGCGCTGGAAAATCCGGAAGCCGCGCAGCAACAACTGGGCAGTTTCAGTAGCGTATTCAGCCAGCTGGAAGATCAGATGGCCGCCCTCAGCGAACTGATCGAAACCAACACCCAACAGACCAGTGTCGGCACTCAGAAAGTCATCAGTAACGCCAACTTCACCCTCGGCGGCGTCCTGATCGCCAGCCTGTTATTGCTGCTGGCCCAAGGGCGCTGGGTGATGCTGAGCATCATGGGGCCGTTGCAGACCGCCAGCCGCATCGCCGACAGCATCGCCCATGGCAACCTGAGCGAACCGATTGTCGAGCCCACTCACAACGATGAAGCCAGCGCGCTGATTCGCAGCCTCGCGACCATGCAGCGCGACCTGCGCGGCATGATCGAAGTCGTGCGCAGCAACGCCCACGGCGTGAGCGGCATGAGTGCGCAATTGAGCAGCGGCTGCCACGAAGTCGCCGGCAGCAGCCAGCAACAAAGCGTAGCGGCCAGCACCATGGCGGCTGCCGCCAGTGAAATGACCGCGAGCATTGAGGAAATTACCCGGCACGCCGAGCGTGCGCTGAACATGGCCAATCAGGCCGAGGCACTGGCCAAGGATGGCGGTCGTGTGATCCATCAGGTGGTTAGCGACATGGACGGCATTGCGCGTTCGGCGCAGCAATCGGCCCAGGTGATCCGCACGCTGGACAAGGAGTCCGAAGGTATTTTCAGCATCATTCAGGTGATCAAGGGCATCGCCGACCAAACCAACCTGCTGGCGCTCAACGCCGCGATCGAAGCCGCTCGCGCCGGTGAGCAGGGCCGTGGATTTGCCGTGGTGGCCGACGAAGTGCGCAGCTTGGCGGGACGCACCAGCGCCTCCACCCAGGAAATTGCCACGATGGTCTCACGCATCCAGCAAAGCACCCGTGAAGCGGTGACCAGCATGGAGGCGGGCGTGGCGCAGGTCGACAAAGGCATGGCCGTGACCACCGACGTCGAGCGCGCCATCCGCGAAATCCTCGACGCCACGTTGAACACCACGCAACTGGTCAACGACATCACCCGCACCATCGGTGAGCAGAGCCTGGCCAGCAATGAAATCGCCCATCAGGTCGAAATGATTGCCGGCATGTCCGAAGGCAACAGCAAGGTCATTGGCCGGACCGCCTCGACCACCGATGAGTTGTCCACCCTGGCAGGCAAGCTGTCGCAGTCGGTGGATCGGTTTCGGCTTTGAGGCTGGTGTCGATCAATTGATTTTTCGGTGATTGTGAGGGCCTCTTCGCGAGCAGGCTCGCTCCCACATTTGAAATGCATTCCAAAGTGGGAGCGAGCCTGCTCGCGAAGGCAATATCTCAGGCGGCACCGAACCAAAGCCCTAAAGATACTTATCCGTCACCGCGCCTTCCGAGGCGCTGGACACGGTCTTCGCGTACTTGGCCAGCACCCCGCGTTTGTACTTGGATTCCGGGCGCACCCAACGGGTCTTGCGCTCGGCCAGTTCGGCGTCAGAGACATCGACCGTAATCTGCCGTGTTTCGGCATCGATGGTGATCTTGTCGCCGTCTTCAATCAGCGCGATCGGCCCGCCATCAAAGGCTTCGGGTGTGATGTGGCCCACCACAAACCCATGTGAACCGCCGGAGAAGCGGCCATCGGTGATCAGCGCAACGTCCTTGCCCAGCCCTTTGCCCATCACCGCCGAAGTCGGCGAGAGCATTTCGCGCATGCCCGGGCCACCCTTGGGGCCTTCGTAGCGAATCACGATCACATCACCGGCTTTGACTTCGCCGTTGAGGATGCCGGTGAGCGCACCTTCCTCACCGTGGTAGACCCGCGCCGTGCCTTCAAAGCGCAAACCTTCCTTGCCGGTGATCTTGGCCACTGCACCAGTGGGCGAAAGGTTGCCGCGCAGCACCACTAAATGGGAGTCTTTTTTGATCGGTTGGTCGAAGGGCAGGATCACGTCCTGTCCCTCGGGATAGTCGGGCACGTTTTCCAGGTTTTCGGCCAGGGTCTTGCCGGTGACCGTCAGCGCATCGCCATGCAGCATGCCGGCGGCGAGCATGCGCTTCATCAGCGGCTGAATGCCGCCGATGGCCACCAGTTCACTCATCATGTATTGACCACTGGGGCGCAGGTCGGCCACCACCGGCGACACTTTGCCCAGCTCGACGAAATCATCCAGCGTCAGCTCGACATCCACGGCATGCGCCATGGCCAGAAGATGCAGCACGGCATTGGTCGAGCCGGCGAGGGCGATCACCACGCGAATCGCATTTTCAAAGGCTTTGCGGGTCATGATGTCGCGCGGTTTGATGTCTTGCTTGAGCAGCTCCATGACCTGCTGGCCGGCGCGGAAACTGTCCGACGCCTTGTCGCTGCCGACGGCGTCCTGAGAGCTGGAACCCGGCAGGCTCATGCCCAGCGCCTCAATCGCGGAAGCCATGGTGTTGGCCGTGTACATGCCGCCACAGGAGCCGGGGCCGGGAATCGCCACTTCCTCGATTTGCTTGACCTGAATCTCGCTGATATCCCCCCGCGCGTGCTGTCCCACAGCCTCGAACACGGAGATGATGTCGGTGTGGCCGGCGCCCGGCCGGATGGTGCCGCCATAGACGAAGATGGAAGGGCGATTCAGCCGCGCCATGCCGATCAGGCAGCCCGGCATGTTCTTGTCACAACCGCCCACGGTCACCAGGCCGTCAAAGCCTTCGCAGCCGGCCACGACTTCAATGGAATCGGCGATCACTTCCCGCGACACCAGCGAATACTTCATGCCTTCGGTGCCGTTGGCGATGCCGTCGGAAATGGTGATCGTGTTGAAAATGACGCCCTTGGCGCCAGCGGTATTCGCGCCTTTTTCGGCTTCAATCGCCAGCTTGTCGATGTGCATGTTGCAGGGCGTGACCATCGCCCAGGTGGAGGCGATGCCGATCTGCGGTTTCTTGAAGTCCTCGTCCGTGAAACCCACGGCGCGCAGCATGGATCGTCCCGGCGCACGTTCCACGCCGTCGACCACTTGGGAGGAATATTTGCGCAAATCGTTTTTGTCGCTCATGACTGCTCCTCACAGGCTCGTCGAGAAAATCACGATCAGTATAGTGGGCTCAGCGCTCCTGCCCGGACTATCAAGTCGGGAACAGACGCGCGGGTTTGCCGTGTCGTGATATTCTTCGCCTAACTTGCTTTGACCTATTCAGTTTGCGCGTCCTTGAGACGCGCCAACAGAATCACTGTCGCTCAAGTAGCTGAAGCCAATAACGATAAAAAGTCAGTTCAGTAGGGACATATAAACTGAGGTCGATGGACACGTCGGCCTTGTGTGCCCACCCTCCAATCCTTGTGAGTGCGGAACCCACAGCATGCTGCCTGCATGCCGTGAACCAGGGGCCTCAAGCGTGGGGATGGAAGGGCGGATGGCGTTTTATCATAGGTGCTACACATGTTTAAAAAAATGAACACGGCCCTGCTGGGGCTGGCTTTGTCGATGGGGATCGCGTCCGCGCAAGCGGAAGAGGCAAAGAAAGTCGATGTGCTGCTCATCGGCGGCGGCATCATGAGCGCGACCCTCGGTGTCTGGCTCAATGAGCTGGAACCGGGTATGTCGATGGAAATGGTCGAGCGCCTCGACGGCGTCGCCCAGGAAAGCTCCAACGGCTGGAACAACGCCGGTACCGGTCACTCCGCCCTGGCCGAGTTGAACTACACCCCGGAAGACGATAAAGGCAACGTTCAGATCCCGAAAGCCGTTGAAATCAACGAAGCCTTCCAGATCTCCCGTCAGTTCTGGGCCTGGCAGGTTCAGCAAGGCGTGCTGAAAAACCCGCGTTCGTTCATCAACTCCACGCCACACATGAGCTTTGTGTGGGGCGATGACAACATCAAGTTCCTGAAAAAGCGCTACGAAGCCCTGCAAGCGAGCCCGCTGTTCGCCGGCATGCAGTACTCCGTAGACCCGGCAGTGATCAAGAAGTGGGTTCCGCTGATGATGGAAGGGCGTGACCCGAACCAGAAAGTCGCGGCCACCTGGTCTCCGATCGGTACCGACGTGAACTTCGGCGAGATCACCCGCCAATTCGTTGCGCACCTGCAAACCACGCCAAAGTTCGACTTGAAACTGTCTAGCGAAGTGCAAGACATCACCAAGAACGAAGACGGCAGCTGGCGCGTCAGCTACAAAAACCTGAAAGACGGCACCAAAACCGAAACCGACGCCAAGTTCGTGTTCATCGGCGCGGGCGGCGGTGCACTGCACCTGCTGCAGAAGTCCGGCATTCCTGAAGCCAAGGAATACGCAGGCTTCCCGGTAGGCGGCTCGTTCCTCGTCACCGAAAACCCGACCATCGCCGAGCAACACCTGGCCAAGGCCTACGGCAAAGCCTCGGTTGGCGCACCGCCAATGTCGGTTCCGCACCTGGACACCCGTGTCCTGGACGGCAAGCGCGTCATCCTGTTTGGCCCATTCGCGACCTTCAGCACCAAGTTCCTGAAAGAAGGCTCGTACCTGGACCTGCTGACCACCACCACCACGCACAACGTGTGGCCAATGACCAAAGTCGGCATCAAGGAATACCCGCTGGTCGAGTACCTCGCCGGCCAACTGATGCTGTCTGACGAAGACCGCCTCAACGCCCTGAAAGAATACTTCCCGAACGCCAAAGCCGAAGACTGGCGCCTGTGGCAAGCCGGCCAGCGCGTGCAGATCATCAAGCGTGATGAAGCTGCCGGTGGCGTGCTGAAGTTGGGTACTGAGATTGTTGCTTCGCAAGACGGCACCATTGCTGGTTTGCTGGGCGCATCGCCGGGTGCATCGACTGCTGCGCCGATCATGCTGACCGTGCTGCAGAAAGTGTTCAAGGACAAGGTTGCTTCCCCAGCCTGGCAGGAAAAGCTGCACCAGATCGTGCCGAGTTATGGCACTCAGTTGAATGGCAGTCCTGAGAAGGTGGCTGAGGAGTGGGCTTACACCGCCAAGGTGTTGCAGCTGACTCCGCCGCCGGCGATTGGTCAGGTGGTGGCTCCGGCTGCTGCTCCGGCTGCTCCGGCTAAGGCGCCAAAAGCTAATGCTGCGACTGATATGGCTCTGTAACTAGAGGCCTAATCAAAAGCCCACTGAACCGGTGACGGTCAGTGGGCTTTTTTGTGGGCGCAATTCAGTTCTTGCAGGTTACGCAACACTTAAGGCCGAAGCGGGCAGACCGCTATCTCAATACTGCGTTGGTTTTTTCTCAACGTCCTTCGAACCGCTAGAGGTGGCCGCATCTTTGTCCGTCTCTTCCGAGTCCGCACCGGAGTTTGAACCCGCAGCTTCCTCACCTTTTTTGTCGGCCTTGTCCTCCTTGGATTCAGAGCCCTGAGCCTGGTTGATTTCAGGAAGCGCGGCAGAGTCTTCAGTCACCTTTTCGGCAGCAAACGCGAAAAGCGAGCAGGCGAACAGGCCCGCGATCGTGAGAGCAGCAATTGTCCTGTTCATCATTTAGGCCTGCAATGTGAGGGGGTGTATAGCGTTGGAAAAACCGGGAAGGGGAAGGTGCTGAGGAGCTGACAAGCGGTTGTGGCTCTTGAGTTCGTAGCTCCAGAGATGGCCAAAGCAGTGCCTTCATCCGTCGCAACAAAATGGCTTAAGATCATCGAAGGCTGGAATGGAATATCTCGACTAAAGGACGCGACATTTATGGAAATCCCCTTTTCTCAAATCAGCGAGCGTTTGAACAATCGCCGATTTTCGGTAGCAGACAACGCCCACGGGCTATCCGATGCACGCACAGTATTTCACTACCATGTCGAGGAAGATGCTATTTGGGGCACTTATCAGGGTGGCCATATCCGCATGGGTAATCAAGTCGGACGCGTGACAGGCCCCGATACCATTGAGCTTCTTTATCAGTGCCTGACTACGGATGGTGAGATGCTTGCCGGCTGGTCTCGTGGCGAGGTAGGCGTTGATCACGCAGGACGTACCACTCTGACCTTTGTATGGGGTTGGTTGTCGGGCGCGACTGGAGGTGGGGAGTCGAGCTACGTCGAGCTTGTCGCGTAGCGGTTAAGCAGAAAAAGTCGGGCTCCGCCGCCGGTGATTGGTCAGGTGGCGGCTCCGGCTATTGCCCCAGAAAGGTGAACGATCATTCAATGTCGTACATCAATTCCAAGCTTTTTATCCATTCATTCGGCGCGTTGTATCTTGCGTAGTAAATCTCCCTTTCTGCTCCGCTTAAATTAGTAAAAAACGGCGAGAAGTAGCTGTCGTTATAGTAGCCCTGAGCACCTTGCATATTTCCTCCCCACCACAAAGGGTTGTACCCCTCAAACGCTATCCAGGGTGGCGGAACGGTCAATTTCTCAAGCTGAATGATGTTCAGAAATTCGACGCTGTTCGTAACCACCCGGATCGTTGTGGCGTTAAATTCTCCGTCGGATCTGAAATAGATCAAGTGGTTGTTTTCTCGGATGTCTGAGTAATGTTTTACGGGAGGGTCGTTGAATAGTTTTTCAGTCTTGAAGCTGAAATTCGGTTCGACGAGTGCCGAAAACTTATGAGCGTCTTCATAGCCGATTAAGAAAGCTGAGTAAAAGGCCGAGACGCCGATATTCTCCAAAGACACCACCTGCGGATAGTCAGTCAAAGGCCAAGTAAGGCGTGATAACGGCTTAGTAAAAACTGACTTCAACTCTGGTATGGAGTAACCGGCGACTTGTTCTTCCGGGGCTCGCCTTACGAAGATTTTGATGCGGCTGAAAATATTCATTCCCTATCCTCGATCCCTGAAATTACAAATCAACCTTGTCCGTTTTTGAGTACTGACAGATAGGCGTGCTGCTCTGCTATCCAAGCATCCGGGTAGGGTTCCGAGTCCTCTGGAAACTCGGTTCGATACGTTCCTAAATCCAGAAAGTCGTAGTAAATCTGCATTGCTTCAATATGGGACATAGCCCAGAAAACCCATATACATTCACTGCCAGGCTCGTTCAGGTTTCGGGCGGCATCTCCGGTAGGGCCGAGGGAGATGCAGGAGGGGAGCAGTTGGCTGTCTTCGTCAGGGGAGAGCCAGATTTCGTGGAAGTACCTTTTGGGCATTGAGGGTTCTACTTTGTTGGAGTGCAGGATGTATTGGGAAAAGTGGACGGATCTATTTGTAAGGAATACAGGCGGCACTTAAATATAAAGTCACCTTTATCGTGCCTTGTCGTGAATGAACACCGCCTCTGTGTATAACGAGATAGCTGCTATAAGCCTTGCAATAAGCTATCCGTGATCATTCCCGAAAAAGCTGTCTCTACCGGCCCGATGAGAAAGACAGGTCCCACTCCATCCCATTGAACCGTTACGGTTCCACCGTCACATTCAACCTCAACGGAATTGTCTAACAAGCCACGACGAATTCCGTTAACAGCGGCGCCACAAGAGCAGGAACCTGAGCCGAGCGGAATGCCACCCCAGCGCTCCCAAATGCGCAACCGAATATGCTTTCGGTTAATGATCTGGACGAAATGCACGTTCGTCCTGAGGGGGAATAGGGGATTTGTTTCAATTGTCGGGCCGATTGTCGCTATATCAATGGCTGTTAGATCATCCACAAAATAGGTGCAGTGCGGATTTCCCATGCTGCAAGCTGTTGGGCCACCAGCAAGTGGCAAAACAGTTGTATCCAGTTCCAGAGCCAGGGGAATATCCGACCAGTCGAAAAGCGGCTCCCCCATGCTGACAGAAATTGCGCCGGTTGAAGTTCGTTCGCAAGTGAGTAGACCGCGGTTGGTTCGGAGCGCTATCGAGGTAATATTTGATTCGCGCATCAGCATATCCGCGGCGCCCCGCGTTGCACTGCCACAAACCTCCAGCGTGGAGCCATCTGCATTCCAAAACATCAAACGCGCATCTGCATCATCGCAATCGAGCACCACCGCGAGTTGATTGAATCCGACTCCCCGGTTCCGATCACCCATTCGCCGAGCCAGGGTACTTGTCATTGGATTGGCCGCGTTTCGCGAGTCCACAATAATGAAGTCATCGCCATTGGCATGCATTTTATGAAAACTCAGCGGCATAAATAGATCCTGGCGGAATTGACGTTTAAAGGCGATCTAGTCCCAATTCGGTGTTCTGATCCGTATTTTCCTGCGCTATCTGCATCTGTAATGCACGCAGCCGCCGGCTCACAATAACGGCACGCTCCGCAGTCGCGGAAGCCACTGCACCGCAAACTCATAATGTAGGAGGCCCAATGGGCAAGATGGCGATTTTCCTGGGTGGATTTCTGGTGTTGACCATTTTGATTGGTGCCCTGGCCACGATCTCTCCCGCTTAGTCCTTCCTGCGATCAGACATCCTCCCGCCAGCGCCGCGCCTGAACGAGCAACGCCGGCGCAAAGTGCAACACGACCATTCGCACCAGATGATGGGTCAGGATGAACACCACGTTCAGCCCGCCACTGAAGGCGACGAGGGCGATGGTTTCGATGGCGCCAGGCATGTACGCCAGCCACAACGACAAGGGATCGCTGCCCAGGACCCGTCCGGCCACTGCGGCAAACGCCGCTGCGATCAGCAACATCAAGGCGACGGCCATCAACCCGGCTCGTCCGTGGCGGACAAGTTCTGCGAGGCTGATGTCTTTGAATTTCGAGCCAATCAGCACGCCGAGGAGGACCACGGCGGTGTCGACACTCCATGACGGCAGGTGGAAGGCCTGGAGATAGCCCAGTTTGATGTAGACGCCGGTGACGACGATCGCGGTGAGCATGAACGGTGCCGGAACGCCGACCCGCAACAGCAAGCGGCCGAACAACATGCTTAATGCGATCAGCGACAGCAGGGTCAGCGCAGTACTCGTGAGCAGCGGGCTGCTCTCGGTAAGCGCCACGTCGGTTTGTCCGGGAATGCAAAAACTGACCAGCACGGTGATCGACAGCAGTCGGACCAGGTGCACGACGATCACTTTGCTGGACGCGCGTTCGGACTCAAGTAAATCGAACACGGCGGCGAGTGCGCCCGGATACACGGCTAACAGGGAGTCCTTCGGGTTCCATCCCGAGACCTTGAGCAGCCACAAACCGGCCACGGTGCTCTGGACCGTCAGGCCCAGCAGCATGAAGCCCAGGCTGGGCAACATGGCGGCCGCTGTTTGGCTGTTCCACGACGCGAACATCAGGCCGGTCGCGATCCCCAACACGATTTGCACGTAGCCAAGGCTGAAGGGCAGCGTGGGGGAAAAACGCAAGTTGCTGGCGATCAACGCGGTGGCGAGTATGGAGCCCAGCAACAGGCCATGAGGGAGACCGGCATATTGCAGCGCGGTGCCGACGCCGGTGGCGATCAGCAAACACAATAGGGTTTTCATGGTGTTGATGAGTCTTCCTTGATTCTTGTTGAACCCAACGCTTGCATCCGGGCCACGCACGTTTTCCCATCTAACGGAGTGAAGCGTCAAGTGACAAAAAGCACAACGCCTCCACAGTGGGAGGCGTTGCAGTTTCAGCGATACTGCTGCGTTACTTAATCTCGAAGCGATCCAGATCCATCACTTTTGCCCAGGCGGCTACGAAGTCTTTGACGAACTTCTCCTGGGCATCAGCGGTTGCATAGACTTCCGCCAACGCTCGCAGCTGCGCATTTGAGCCGAAGACGAGGTCGACACGGGTGCCTGTCCACTTCACTTCGCCGGTTTTGCGATCGCGCCCTTCAAACTCTTCATTAGCCTCCGACACCGGTTTCCATTCCACGCCCATATCCAGCAGGTTTTTGAAGAAGTCGTTGGTCAACGCTTCCGGCTGCTTGGTGAATACACCGTGCTTGGTTTGTCCGACGTTGGTGTTCAGCACGCGCATGCCGCCAATGAGCGCGGTCATTTCTGGCGCGGTGAGTGTCAGCAGTTGCGCCTTGTCGATCAACAGCTGCTCGGCCGGGATGCGGTACCTGCCTTTGAGGTAGTTGCGAAAGCCATCGGCGATGGGTTCGAGGAAGCCGAAAGACTCCACGTCCGTCTGCTCTTGGGTGGCGTCCATCCGTCCTGGCGAGAAAGGTACCGTCACGGTTTGACCAGCATTTTTCGCCGCCTGTTCGACGCCTGCGTTACCGGCCAGCACGATCAGGTCTGCCAGTGAGATCTTCTTGCCGCCGCTGTTGAACTCGCTTTGGATACCTTCGAGTTTCGCCAGCACGTTCGCCAGTTGGTCAGGCTGGTTGGCCTGCCAGAATTTCTGTGGGGCCAGACGCAAGCGCCCACCGTTGGCGCCGCCGCGTTTGTCGGAGCCACGGAAGGTCGAAGCCGCCGCCCAAGCCGTTGATACAAGCTGCGAGACCGACAGGCCTGAGGCCAGAAGTTTACTTTTGAGCGCGGCGACATCGCTGTCGGTGACCAAAGGATGGTCGACATCTGGAATCGGATCTTGCCAAATCAGTTCTTCGCTCGGCATTTCCGGGCCGAGGTAGCGGGAGAGGGGACCCATGTCGCGGTGGATCAGCTTGAACCAGGCACGGGCGAATGCGTCGGCCAACTGGTCTGGATTGGCCAGGAAACGCCGCGAAATCGGTTCATAGATCGGGTCGAATCGCAGCGACAGGTCGGTGGTCAGCATGGTCGGATTACGACGTTTGGACGGGTCGTGAGCATCCGGAATGATGCCGGCGCCGGCGTTGTTTTTCGGTATCCACTGGTTCGCACCGGCCGGGCTTTTACTCAGTTCCCACTCGAAGCCGAACAGGTTCTCCAGGTAGTTGTTGCTCCATTTCGTGGGCGTGGTGGTCCAGGTCACTTCCAGACCGCTGGTGATGGTGTCCGCGCCTTTGCCGGTGCCGAAGCTGTTCTTCCAGCCAAAGCCCTGTGCTTCGAGGCCAGCGGCTTCGGGCTCGGCGCCGACATTGTCGGCAGGTCCGGCGCCGTGGGTTTTGCCGAAGGCGTGGCCGCCAGCGATCAGTGCCACGGTTTCTTCGTCATTCATCGCCATGCGCGCGAAGGTTTCGCGGATGTCCTTCCCGGCCGCGACCGGGTCCGGGTTGCCTTCCGGGCCTTCCGGGTTCACGTAGATCAGGCCCATTTGCACGGCGGCGAGCGGGTTCTCCAGGAAGCGCCCCTGGTCGGTGCGGCTCTCCTCGTTTTCCCCCGGCTCGGCTACGAGAGGGCCTTCGCCGGGCTCTTGCATAACCTTCTGCTCTTTGCCGTAGCGGGTGTCGCCGCCCAGCCATTTGTTTTCCGAGCCCCAGTAGACGTCTTCATCAGGTTCCCAAACGTCCGGACGACCGCCGGAAAAGCCGAACGTCTTGAAGCCCATGGACTCCAGCGCGACGTTGCCGGTAAGGACGATCAGATCCGCCCAGGAAATTTTGCGGCCATATTTTTGCTTGATCGGCCAGAGCAGCCGGCGCGCCTTGTCGAGGCTGACGTTGTCCGGCCAACTGTTGAGCGGCGCGAAGCGTTGCTGACCGGAGCCGGCGCCACCACGACCGTCACCGGTGCGGTACGTACCGGCGGAGTGCCAAGCCATGCGAATGAAGAGTGGCCCGTAGTGACCGAAGTCTGCCGGCCACCAGTCCTGGGAATCGGTCATCAACGCAGTCAGGTCTCTTTTGACCGCTTCAAAGTCCAGGCTTTTGAATGCTTCGGCGTAGTTGAAGCCCTCGTCCATCGGATCGGACAGGGACGAGTGCTGATGGAGGATCTTCAGATTCAGTTGGTTCGGCCACCAATCGCGGTTCGTCGTGCCACCGCCAGCGGCGTGATTGAACGGGCATTTCGATTCATTTGCCATGTGTGAGCTACCTTTGGTCGTGTTCATCCGGCTATCCGGCCCAACGTGGGCGTTAAATAGCAACGAGCGAAACCAATGACACAGGCTGCAGGGCCAGCAGTTTGATCAACTGATTGTTTTGATCACACGGGAATTCTGAACAGCGGCAATCGAGTTGCCTGCACGGTGGCCTACGGCAGGTTTAGTCAGGCTTCTGACCCATTCCTATCTCCTTATCAGCTCTTGACCGGCCGGCTTAGGGGGCCGGCGCTCGAGTAAGGTTAGACCCCAGTTGGGAAGTCAGCTAATAGGGGGAGTATTGGGTCGTGATAGGCAGAGTCTTTTACTGGCATCAGGGGCAGGCCCCGCATCTATTTGAAGCATAGACGCGGGAAAGCCGTTACTTACGCACGTTCTGGTACAGCATCAACCTTGAGGTTTCGTGCATGGCGCGGGTCAGTTGCGACAGGCGTTTGAACTCTTCAGGGTTTTGCTCGGCGACGTTGTCCAGCGGCGTCGGTGAGGCCAGGTCATGGAGACTTGGCGAGCTGCCGTCATGCTCCATCTGCACCATGTAGTGTTGAGTCACGCCGGCAATCAGCGGGAACGTTCCCTCACGCAGTACCAGCGGTACCACACGCTCACCCTCGGGCGCAGGCTGCTGAATGTCACGGCCCATGCCGCTGTTGCGAAACTCAAGGCCGGCCATGCCTGCCACGGTGGGCAGCAAGTCCACCAGGCCGACCGCTTCCTCGACCTTACGCGTTCCCAGCAAACCCGGCGCGTGGATGATCATCGGCACCGCGTTGCTTTCCAGACCCAGTTGCTCATAAGCCGGTGCCAGGAACGGGATCTGCGCGATTCGGGTGTTGTGGTCACCAAACAGCACGAAAATGGTGTTGTCATACCAGCCGCCTGCTTTGGCGATTTCCATCAAGCGTCCGATGTTGAAGTCCAGCAAACGCACGGCGTTGTACTGCTCGACACTGCGCGACCCTGCGGCCTGTACTTCCTCCAGGGTAGGGTGCTTGACCTCGAATCCATCATTGGTCTTGGGAATCGTGAAGGGACGATGGTTGCCGGCGGTCTGCACATAGGCGAAGAACGGTTTGTCCTTGGGCAGTGCTTGCAGGATCTGGTCGGTTTCCTTGAACAGATCCAGATCGGAAATCCCCCAGACATCCACTACCGGGGACTTCCAGTCCCGCTCTTCGAACAAGCGAACGCCGTCGATGCTTTGCCGGATCAAGGCATTCATGTTGGCCCAGCCGGAGTTGCCGCCGATGGTGTAGATCTTCTCGTAACCGGTGAACGCATTGATCAGTGTGTTTTGCTTGGTGATCAACGGATTACGCGTCGCGGTTTCCTGACGGGTGACGTCGGGCACTCCGCTGATGCTGGCCCAGACGGTTTTTGCGGTCCCCGTCACCGGCACATAGAAGTGCTCGAAGAACCAGCTTTGCGTGGCCAGGCGATCGATGTTCGGCGTCGGATTGATCGGGTTGCCGTAGGCCCCGACAGCGCTGGTGCCCAGCGATTCGAGCATGACGAACATCACGTTCGGTGGCCGCGAGCCTGGTACTTTATAGGGTTGTGGCGCCTGGTGACGGACGAAATCAAGGGTTTGCGGGTCGGGCTTGTCCACGCTCAGGTAGTTAGCCATCACCGCGTAGTGCTCGCGCACCTGCGCTTCGTCATAGCGCGATTGGCCGACTTTGACCGTGTCGTAGAGGAATAACACCGGGTTCAGGCCCAACGCGGCAACCTGGTTATTGCCCGAGAAAAACGCATCGCTCCAGCGCAACGGGACCGGGTTTTCGAGGTTCATGTTTTCGACACGACCTAAAATGCCCAACAGCACCGCCACGACCATCAACGCGCCACCCAATGTCGCGGAGAGCTGGCGAATGACTTTGCGAGGGCGGTCCAGCGTTACGCGTTCCAGACGCACCAGAGCCAATGTCACCAACGCGACCGTTGCCAGCCAACCCAGTGAAATCCAGATCACCGGGTAGGTCTGCCAGACCATGTCACGGGATATTTGCGCATCCTCGATGAAGCGCAGCACGGTGGCGTTGATCCTCACGCCCAGGTAGGCGTAATGACCAAAATCGATGATGTAAATCAGCAGCAGGACGCTCAGGGCCGCGACCAGATACACGCGGGCGATGCGGCGCAGCAGACGGCTGCCGATCAGGTTCCAGCGAGGAATCCAGGCCAGCAACGCCAACGGCAACATCGCCAGGATGGCCAGGCGCAGATCGAAACGAAAGCCGATCCCCAGGGTTTCCAGGACGTCATTTTTGTCGATCAGGGCGTTGGCGTCGAAACCGGAATAGCCGAAAAAAAACATGACCCGAAGCACAGCAAACAGCGCGAACGTAATCGCTGTCGCGCCCAGCCAGTAATGTAAACGTCTCGAGTGCAACCAACCCATCCATGTTCCCCTGTTAATAAAGTCGTTAAATCTCAAACGGAACTGGACACATCGCCCATTGCACCGCGGCGCTTGGTTGCCCGGCGATACGTCCAGCGCACGGCGAGCATCAGCAGGGCCATGCAGCAATACAGACCCAGCAGCGGATCAACCAGGTAATCCCAATAGTTTTGCGAAGGTTTGATCCCGGCAATGAAGGCCAGGGTCGCGCAGGCAAGCATCACGACGGCCAGGCCGTTGCGCAGGTAAAACAGGCCCAGTGTCAGCACGGCGACAAAAATCAGCATGGGGCGCGGGCTGTAGCCAAACCTATAGGGGTCCAGGACACTCATGCCCAGGGTTGCCGGGTACAGCACCAGGGCCATCGCGGCGAAGAGGATCAATACGCCGGTTTTACCCCGTGCAGGCGGCAGGATGTCCAGCCGACGCAAGCAGCCCCACGCCATGAACACCATTGAGGTGATCGCCAGGTCATCAATGTAGCTGCGCAAATAGGCGGCCAACGATAACCCGTCCAGCGATATGAAGCTGACTGCCAGCAATGCGGCCAACAGTGCGATCCGCCAGGTCCTGGGCAAGCCGAAAGAAGGCAGCACCAGAAAGATGATCATTGCGAAGCTGACATGGGCTTGCCACAGGCTGATCATTTGCGACGCTCGTTGAGCCAGGCATCGTTGAAGGTGACGTGCTTGATGAAGGTGTTGTTCCAGGAATAAACCAAGTGATACATACCGTCGGGACTGCGGATGAAGTACGGGTATTCATATTCAAACTCACACCCTTGGCTTTTACAGACACGGTTGTCGAGGTTATCCAGGAACTGTGCCTCCAGCGGTTGACGAAGCGCGCCGCTGGAACCGCGAAACTCTTTACCGATGATTTCCTTGTAGGCCTCGGGAGAAAACGGAGCGCCTTCGGGATCAGGCGACTTGTCCAGGTCCCGCAACGAGCGCCAATCGTCCATTTTCGCGTCGGTCCCATAAAGGCTCAGCTTGAAGCGTCCTTCCTGCAGGTCGTTGAGCGCCACCAGCAACCCATGTTCGGGCGTCGCGACGGCGGCCAACGATGAGTTCGGATTCGAGGGGTCGAGCGGATAAGGTTCGCTCCAGGTTTGACCGGCGTCTTCGGTGCGGGTCGCCAGAACACGGTGGTGGGTGTCGCCGGCATAGCGCAGCAAGGCGATGCCGCGCTGGCCGTCCAGCGGAACCACCGTGGGTTGCAATGAATTATTGCCGTGGCTGATGCGGAATTTGTCGATCACATCGCCGTCTGCGCTCAAGTAGAGGTACTCGGCAAACTTGCCCAGAAACTCATGGTAAACCGGCAAGCCGATGGAGCCGTCGGCATGAAACACCGGTGCCGACCGGACCAGGGTGCTGATGTTCAGAAAGGGTGAGGTGATCAGCTGGCGCGGGGCGGACCAGCTTTCACCGAAATCGTCTGAAACCATCACATTGACCGCGCTGCCGGCCCAGCCACCCATGGACACGGACACGTAGAACAACCACACGCGATTATCCGGCGCGAGGGCAACCACCGGATTGCCCAGCTTGCGAATGTATTTTCGCGTGCCCTGTTGGGTCGAATCCCGAGTCGCCAATACCTTTTCTGCACCCCACTCGCTGGTTTTCGGGTCGAACCGGGCGGAGCGCACCTGTACATCGGCTGCGCCTTCGCGGGAGCCGGCGAACCAGACCGTCATCAGACTACCGTCGGGTAAGGCGGTCACCGCCGAGGAATGCACAAAATCCACCAGCCCGGAGGAGGCGAAGCGGCTGGTATAAATGGGCTTGGCCACTTGGCCGGCCACTGCCATCACTGGACTTATCAGGGCAAAGGAGGAATGCGTATTGGCAGGATTGACGAACCACGCGGCCGCAAACAGACAAGAAAGTGCAAGGTATGCACCGAGGGCAGGAATGCTGGGAAGTTTGATGCGCATAATTAAGACTTTGGCATCTCATGGCCCGATAAAGCGCTCAAACTAACACTCGGTAGTACACGATCGGGTTTTATGATTTTCTAATTTGTAAGCAATTGTTTGTAGCGTGCTGCCCGGTCGATGAACAACACGAAACGGGCAGGCTGAAACGACCGGACTAGAGGGATATCGATTCGAGCCAGCGGGGCGGAAGGGCGATCTGCACCGCTGGTCGAAAAAACCGGACATGAACGGCGAGAAACAGAAAACGAAGCTGATCAAGAGCAGTTTCGAACCTGCAGAGCCGACTGACGCGGCGGCTATTCGAGTTGTTCGAATAGACGGGCGTCAGGGGACTCGGCGATAACGGGGTCAGAAGTAATACCCGATATTGACGTTGGTCCGGTAATACCACTGATTGCTGCCAACCGAACGGGTATTGGTAAAGCCCGTACCGTTCTCCGCACCGCCATAGGGGTTGGCGTTTTTTGCCCAGGTCAGGTCGACCCACGCCATGATCGGCATGGCCAGGAACTGCGCGCCGACGGTGTACATCTGCGAGTCGTCCCAACCGCTCTTGTCTTTCATCATGCGACTGTAGTCGTTGTACAGCTTGATCTTCTTCAGTTGCCCAAGCTTTGGCGTCGGGATGTCATAGCCGACGTTCAGCGAAGCAATGGTGGCCTTGGAGGCGATCAGGTACGCCGGGGTCAGGCCGTTGCCGCCCATCAGCACCGAGTCGTTGCTGACACCGGCAGGGTTTTTGGGGTCGTACTCGTAGCGAATGCCTTGGGTGGAGACGGTCCACGCGCCGGCGTTGATGATCGCGTGGATACCGCCGGCCCAGTAATCGCCGTCGTCTTTGGTGGTGGCATTGTACAACTGGGCGGTGGCCACCGACGCGCCGATTTCGGTTTTCCAGCCGTCATTGATAAAGGTCCGCGCGACCCGGGCGTTGATCTGGTTGTGTTTCTCGTTGTCCTGGCGCGACTGGGTGAAGGGGATCGCATTGTCCTTGAGGTCTGCGTAACGCCCGACTTCCGGCGAGTAGCGAATGTCGGAAGGCAACATGCGCGGGAAGTACCCCAGTTGCAGATCCCAGTCCTGATCCTTGTAGCTGTATTTCAAGCCTGTGCCGGCGCTGACGCCATAGCCCATGAAGAAGGGCAGGTGATAGCTCCAGCCAAATTGCGGATAGGGTTCCAGGCCAAACGGTTTGAACGGCGCGCCCAGTTGCAGGTTTGAGTTGCTGTTCAGGCGGTAGCCGACGAAGCCGCGGTCAATGGAGCGCTTGCCGTCATCCTGAAACCAGTAGCCGACATCGCTATAGAGATTTTTGTAGGTCGCCTGTACGTCGACGCGGAAGGTGTCGAAGAGGAAACGCCCGTTGTTTTCGGTGGTGTCCCAATGCTCGTCGCGGTAGTTGGTCCGCAGGGCTCCGCCGATGTCCAGGCTGCTTTCGCCATCGTCGCTGCGCCAGGCGAAATGCGGAAACGGCTTTTTACCGGTCGTCGATGTCACGGGCGCAGCGGGACCGGGTTCACCGGCGAAGCTCACGCAACTGCTCATCATCAGTCCCATACATATAACGTAATGCTTCATGTTGACTCCGCTGCTCAATTGAACGCTACAAAGTGACCGGCAACACTGTTCCGTTCGCCTTGAAAGTGGCGATGGGCGGATAACGTTGAGTGTTGCTTTGATTAAGTGCGTTTCTGTTTTTATTGTTTCATGGGTAATACGGCGTATGGCCTATGAACTCATGGTTACCTGAGCAGAAACTATGCCAACTGCGGAAGCGCTTTCGGGTGCTTAAAAACTCAATAAAAACAATTGTTTATATGGGAAACGTATTTGTTTGTGTTGCCCATGAAACAGGCGCGTCAAGGGGTAACGAAACTGCACGTTCACTGTGCGTTTTTTATTTCACGCGCATAAAAAAGGCCTACAAAAATGGCGCAATTGCTGTTCATTCAAGAAAGGTTTGGGGTGGGATGGGATTGGTGCGGGATGGGGGGCATATCCATTTCTGCGGGAGCGGCTGCTGGCGGTTTCGCTTTTACAGCGAGTCACTTGGAAGAGCCCCAAGTAACCAAGGGCTTCTGCCCCTTTCGTTCGGTGCCTCGCCTAGGCTCGGCATACCCTCTCTCCGGTCCTGCTCCGTGGGCCCGCCGCCATCGGCCATCCATGGCCGGGGGCGGCTAACCCGGCATCCATGCCGGGTTGCCCACTGCGCAGAACCTCCACTCGGCCTCTCGAGAGGGCGGTGCATCAAGATCAAAAGCTGCAGGCGAGCTAACGCTCGGCCTGTTGAGTGGTGAGAAGCAAAAGCTGTACGCCGATTCATTGTGGGAGCTGGCTTGTCGGGTCGCCGCATCGCTGCGATGGTGGCCTGGTAGCCGACCAATCTCTTGCAGGTGTACCCCATCCAAATGTGTGTGCGGGCTAGCCCGCGATGCTGTTGATGTTGTCGTTGCTTTGCTTTGCTTTGCTTTGCTTTGCTTTGGCTTCGGATCTGCCGCCCCTTTCCCAGAGGCCGAACGCAGGTATTGCGCAGGGGGCACCGCGGCAAGGATGCCGCGGTAGCCGCCCCCGGCCATGGATGGCCGATGGCGGCGGGCCCCCGGAGCAATGCCGGAGTGAGGGCATGCCGAGCCTGGGCGAGGCACCGAATGGCGGGGCAAGAGCCCTTGGTTACTTGGGGCTCTTCCAAGTGACTCGCTGTAAGAGCGAAACCGTCAGCAGACACGGCCAAAAAAACGGATATTCACCCAATCAAAGCCCCCGGTCAGCCCCCACCACCAATCTATGGGGGGCTGCCTGAAACCCTGTGTTTAAAGGTCGAGTACCAATCGCCGACTCTTGCAACCCGACACACACACCATCATGGATGTGTTGGCCGCACGCTCGGCTTTGGTCAGCACGCCGTCCCGGTGGTCGACATCACCTTCCAGAACCCGTGTTTCACACGAACCGCACACCCCTTCGCGACAGCTGTATTCGATGTCGCAACCCGCCTCGAGCAGCACGTCGAGCAAACTCAAACCGGGCTCGATCGACAGCGTCTTGCCGGTTTTTTTCAGTTCGACACTGTAGCTGCTCTGCGCGTCTTCAGACGGTGGCAATTCGGCCGCCGCGAAGCGCTCGATATGCGCATGAGGGTAACCGAGGCCTTCGCAGGTGCTTTCGAATGCATCGAGCATCGGCGTCGGACCGCAGCAATAGAAGTGCGTATCGCTGGGCTGAT
Organism: Pseudomonas sp. LBUM1666; assembly: GCF_059695775.1. NCBI lineage: Bacteria > Pseudomonadati > Pseudomonadota > Gammaproteobacteria > Pseudomonadales > Pseudomonadaceae > Pseudomonas > Pseudomonas sp. LBUM1666. Next base: position 2,613,281 of record NZ_CP166789.1, read on the forward strand.
CGGCCAGATAAGCGCTCAGGTCTGGTGGCATGCCCTTTTCATCGTTGAAGTGATAGACGACTTTGGCACTCAAGCCGCTGAGTTCCTCAACCAGCGCGGCTTCCTGTCGCGAGCGGGCGCAGTAGATCAGCTCGGCGGATTTTCCCAGCGCCAGCAGTTGGCGGAACATGCAGTAAATCGGTGTGATACCGATACCGCCGGCCACCAGCACGCTGTGTTTGGCACTCAGGTCGAGCTGGAAATTATTGCGCGGCGACGAGATCGGCAGTTGCATGCCGACCCGCAGTTGCGCGTGCACAAATTCCGAGCCGCCGCGGCTGTTGCGATCACGCAGGATGCCGATCACGTAACGGCCTCGATCGCTCGGCGAGTTGAGCAATGAATAACTGCGCACCAGTCCGTTGGGTAAATGCAGGTCGATGTGCGAGCCAGCTTCAAACGGGGCGAACACCGTGTCGCCAAACGGCCGCAACTCGACGCTGATGATGCCTTCGGCTTCATAGCGCAGCGTGTGCACGCGAGCGGTGAGGGGGGAGGAATGGGACATCGGTCACCTCTTTTCGACAGTACGCAAATCGAGATCGAGACGCGCACTGGCCTCGATCTCCACCCGCAGTTCGGGAAACACCAGTGCGCTGACTTCGACCAGCGTTGAGGTCGGGAAAACGGCCTGACCTTCGAAGAAGTCACGGCGCGCGCGGCCCACTTCATCCTTGTCGGCGATTGCCGTGACATACACCGTCAAACGGTAAATGTTGCCGACATGCCCACCCGCCGCTTCAACCAGCGCCCGGACTTTGTTCAGCACGACAAGTGTCTGGGCGTAGGCATCGAGCGGCGCGTCAGCCACAACAGCCAGGCGTGTAGCGGGATGGCCGGTCATGCCGGACATCACCACTTCATTGCCGATCAGCAAGGCATTCGACCAGGTGGCGCTGGCCGGCTCGATCAACGAGCCGGCCTGAACACGTTGCACGGCTGCGTTCATGGCAACTGCTTCGCGTCGATCAGCTCCAGTTGGGCCTTGGCCGCGTTTTTCAGGTAGCGGCGCAGACGCACCACACCGAGGTCATGCTGGTAGAGGTTTTCCCGCTGGTTGGCGTCCGGCTCCATGAATTCGAGCAGCACCCGGTCCTGTTCCAGCACCGCCCAGTGCCGTGCTTCCAGGCGATTTTTGTAGAGGAAACGCCAGGTGTCGCGCTGCCAGCCGGTCAGTGGGCGGCAACGCCAGTGGAACACCGCCGACAAGGAGCGGCTGCTCGGTGTGTAGCTGCCGATGATGGTGAAATTGCCGCCCGGGCCGCCAGTTTTCGGATAGGGGATTTCCAGACGCAGCCAGTGGCAGCCGTTATCCATGAACTCGGTCCAGTCGAAATTCACCCCGCGCTGGCCTTCTTTCTCGAAGAAAAATCCATAGTCGGTGTCGCGGGTGACGAACTTGGCGGTGGCTTCGCCTTCGCTCATGGAGTGCGACATCTTGTGCAGGTAGGTGCCGTGCATCGGGTCCATGACGTTGTCGATCACATAGCGATAATCGCCTTTCCACTCGGTGTAGCAGAGGAAGCTGCTCCATTCCGGGGAGGTCAGTTGCTCTGGCAGGACCAGCTCCGGCGGGGTGTCCACGTGCGGATCTGCAGCGTTGTACAGAAAGATGGCGCCAGCGGCTTCACGGGTGTGGAACATGCGTGTCGGGCGGCTGCCTTCGAGCTTGCAACCGGGGCTGCCGGGGACTTTGGTAACCGTGCCGTCACAGCGCACTTCGACGCCGTGATAAGGGCATTGCAGACGGTCACCCAGCACCGGACCCTGGGACAGCGGCGCACCGCGATGAGGGCAGTGATCTTCCAGGGCGTGGACGCTACCGTCATTGTCGCGCCACAGGGCGATTTTGTAGCCCAGACGGCGAATCGACACCGGTTTTTCGTCCAATTGATCGGAGGGCAGAACCGGGAACCAAAGGTTTTTCAACCCGTTGGCCAAGAGGTTTTCAGCTGGATCGACGGTTGTATTCATGTTCATTTCTTATTGTCCTCCGGCGGGTCATTCGCCCAGCCGAGCCATCAGGGTTTTATAGGCGTCTGCTGTCCACTCTCCGGTGGTCAGCGGGCAGGGCGGCCCGGCCAGATTCAGGTGCGCGAGCAGGTCGGGCAACTCGGTCACCCCGTTGCCAAAGGCGCGTTCGATGGAGTCGCCGAGCAACTCTTCGAATTGGGTGTTGGGACGTTTGCGGGCCTGATGGGGCTCCAGGTAGGGTTCGGTATTGCTCATCTCATTGACCTCCGTTACGTACCCGTTCACGGATCATTTCGCGCACGGGAATAAAGTCATACGTCGGGAAAACTTCGGTGCTGAACACACCCCAGGCGGAGCGTTCGAGCTCGACGTTGAGGGTCGGTAGCAGGCTCGGCGGCAAACGCAGAGTGACGATCTGGCCCAGGCCCATGGCCACGGTCCAGGACACCACCTCGACGCCTTGCGGGGGAAACCGCTCCCACCAATCCTGCTGCTTCATGTGCCGCTGAATCTCTTCCAGGTTCTTTGATTGGTCGTGCTTGAGCAGCACGGTCACCAGCAAGGTCTCGCTCATGGCTATGGTCCTGCTCACGCCACGTTCGGCATCGGCACGCTCCAGGCGTCGTAGCCATAAACCCAGTCGGCGTTGCCGCCATCCTTGAGCCATTGGTTGCCGCGCGAGCCGATCTGGATCTGGCTGGTGCGTTGCAGCCGTGCCTGCTGATAAGCCTGCAGGGCATCGGCGATCTGCGCGGTGCTGGTCAGGTCTTGCAAATGGCGAGCGAGCACCACCGCGTCTTCGATCGCCTGACCGGCGCCTTGCGCCATGAACGGCATCATCGGATGGCAGGCATCGCCCAGCAGGGTCATCGCGCCCTTGGACCAGAACGGCAGCGGATCGCGTTCATACAACGCGGTCTTGAGCACCTCGTTGCACGCATCCAGCAGGGCGCGAGCATCCGGGTGGAAGTCTTGATAGTGGCTGCGCAACTCATCGGCATCGCCGGCGCTGGTCCAGGACTCTTCATGCCAGCTGTCCTGAGCGGTGGTGGCGAAGATAAAAATGTCCCGACCCTGGTTCAGCGGAAACGTCACGATCTGGCTTTGTGGGGTAGGGCCCCACCATTTAGTGAACGCCTGAATGTTCGGTACATGGGCCACGCGTTCGGCAGGTACGACGGCGCGGTATGCGACCACCCCGGTAAAGCGCGGTTGCTCATCACCGAACAGCGCATTACGCACCACCGAATGGATGCCATCGGCGCCGATCAACAGATCGGTGACGTGGCGGCTGCCATCCTTGAAGCGCAACTCGATACTGTCGGCGGTTTGCACGACGTGCTCGGCGCGTTTGCCAAACTTCACCTGTTCTTGCGGGAAGACGTCCGCCAGCGCGGCCAGCAGATCGGCGCGGTGAATGGTCAGTTGCGGTGCACCGTATTTCTGTTCGGCGGCATCGGACATTTCCAGGCGCGAAGTTTCCTCGCCGCTGTCCCACAGACGGCTGATCCGGTGCGTTGGACGAGCGGCCGGAATGCGCACGGCAGCGCCCACCCCAAGACCATCCAGAGCACGTACGGCATTCGGTGTCAGGTTGATATCGGCACCGACCCGCAAAAAGGCTTTCGACTGTTCGAATACGGTGACGTTATGGCCTGCGCGAAGCAGGGCAATGGCGGCGGTCAAGCCACCGATACCGGCCCCGGCAATCGCGATATTCAGTGAGGACATGAGTAAATCCTGCTCAAGGTTTCGGTTTGTCGGTGAGGAACTTGCCTTGCGGCGCTTCGACGTTTTGCTGGCGTCGGGTATTGCCATCGATGCCGCCGGCAATCGCCCATTCAGCGAACATCGTCGGGCCAGGCTCGAAGGCGCGCGGTTCCCATTCGCCGGTCAGTTGGTCTTCGTCGGCGTAGTACTCGACCAGCGCGCCGGCCGGGTTCTTGAAGTACCAAAAGAACGCCGAAGACACCGGGTGCCGACCCGGACCGATTTCCGTTGCCCAGCCGCGGCGGGAAATGTGCATGCCGCCGCCGAATACTTCGTGCACATCGCGCACGGTGAAGGCGACGTGGTTCAGGCCGGCACGAGGGGCGGGCAGTTGCAGCATGAACAGGTCGTGGTGGCCACCTTCTTCGGCGGTGCGCAGGAACGCCCCGCGATCCGGATAACGGTCAGAGGCCTGGAAGCCGAAGCGCTCGTGGTAGAAGGCTTCGCAGGCGTTGACGTCCTTGACGAAAAACACCACATGGCCGACTTCGATCGGCGTGGCGCGGTCGTAGATCGGTGCGGCTTTGTTGATCCGGCCTTTGGTCTGCCAGGTGTTATGGCCGCTGCACTCGATCTCCAGTTCACGCTTGCGGGTCACTTGCAGGCGGATCGCCAGGCCGTTGGGGTCGGTGCAACCGATGCGCCCATCCGCTTCGATGAAGCCCGGATCGTTGGCGATTCGTTCGCTATAAAGCTTCAAGTCAGCGTCGCTTTCGACGCCCCAGACCACTTCGCGCACGGTCGAACCGGCTTCGATGGCGGGCGGCAACCCTGCCTTGTTGATGTCGGCAAGCACCACGCGGCAACCGTTGAGGGTTTCGAAGATCACTTCGTCAGGCTGCTCGCTGACTTTCGTCAGGCCCCAGTCGCTAAAAAAACGCACGCTGGTGTCGAGGTCCTCGACGCCGTAGGTGACTTCATCAATGCCTAAAACGCTCATAACCCAACCTCTCGTTGCACACCGGCCCAGGCCAGCGGCTGTTCATTCATGCCCCAATAAAGGCTTTTCTGTTCCATGTACTGCAGGATGCCGAGACGACCTTTTTCACGGCCCAGACCGCTGTCGCGCCAGCCGCCGAACGGTGTTGAAATCGAGAACTGTTTGTAGGTGTTGATCCACACCGTACCGGCCTGAATTTTTCGGCCCAGCGCCCAGGCGCGTTTGTAGTCGCGGGTCCAGATACCAGCAGCGAGCGCGTACAGGCTGTCATTGGCCTGCTCGAGCAATTGCGCTTCGTCATCGAAGGGCATCGCCACCAGAACGGGACCGAAGATCTCTTCCTGACAGACCTGTTGGCTGTTGTTCAAACCTTCGAGGATGGTCGGCGGGTAGTAATAACCCTGGTCGTACACGCCGCCGCTCGGACGCTTGCCACCGAGCAACAGGCGCCCACCTTCGGCCAGTCCCAGAGCAACATAACGCTCCACCGACTCGCGGTGGCCGGCGCTGATCAACGGGCCCATTTGGGTACGTTCATCGGCCGGATCACCGACGCGCAGTTCGGCCGCAGCGGCCACCAGACGCGACATGAACGGCTCATACAACGCGCGGGCGACGAACAACCGCGAGCCGGCGATGCAGGCTTCGCCCGAAGAGCTGAAGATGCCGTACAGCACACCCGCCACCGCGTGATCGAGATCGGCGTCATCAAGGACGATGGTCGGCGATTTGCCGCCCAGTTCCAGTGACACCGGCATCATCTTGTCAGCGGCGATGTGGGCAATGTGCTTGCCGGTTTTGGTGCCACCCGTGAACGACACGCGCTTGACCAGCGGGTGGCGCGTCAACGCATCACCGAGCAGCGAACCCTTGCCTGGCAGCACACTGAGCAGGCCTTTCGGCAAGCCTGCGTCCTCGCAGATGCGTGCCAGTTGCAACGCCATCAACGGGGTGATTTCCGCCGGTTTGATCACCACCGCGTTGCCCGCTGCCAGTGCCGGAGCGACCTTCTGCGCTTCGCTGGCAATCGGCGAGTTCCACGGGGTGATCGCGGCGATCACGCCCATCGGTTCGTACACACTCATGCTGACGAAATCACCGCGCGATGGCGTGATGGTTTCTTCGAGGGTTTCGCAGGCCGAGGCGAAGAACTGGAACGTGCCGGCGGCGCTGGCCACCAGGGCACGGGTTTCGTTGATCGGTTTGCCATTGTCCTGGCGCTGCAATTGCGCCAGCTCTTCGCTGCGCTCACGGATCAGCTCGGCGATGCGGTACAGCACGCTGGCCCGTTCGTGAGGTTTGCGCTGCGCCCAGCCGCTGTGCAAAAACGCCTGATGGGCGCCTTGCACGGCGTCTTCAACGTCGTCGACGCTGGCGGCATTCAGCCAGGCGACGGCTTCGCCCGTGGCGGGGTAGCACGTGGCATAACGCTCGCCGCGACCGAGGCGCCAGTCGCCGGCAATGCAGATCGGTAAAGTCTGTTCGAGAGTCATCGACTGTCCCCTAAATCGAAATCGCATGGGCGTGGTTGCCCAAGGCGCGGACGACGCTGTAAACGGTCAGCGCCGAGGTCTTCGGGTTGGCCAGCAGCGGTTTGCCACGCAAGCTCAGTTCGAAACCGCCGAAGGCACCGCGGGCTTCGAAGTGATGGACGTTCTCCTCGCTCAGCGGGTCGGCGATCAGCGTCACGTGGGTGCGATCCAGGCCGAGCCCGGCCAGCGACAAGGTCGCTGCGACGTTGGCGTTTTTTGGATAGAGCCGTGCCGCTTCCCGGGCGCTGCCCTGAAAAATCACCGTAGCTTCGGTAATGCTGTCCAGGTCACAGGCCTGTTCAGCCGGGGTGTTTTTCCAGGCTTTAGCCGGTTTGCGGCCGGTGTAATTGACCGAATCCAGCCCACCGACTTTGGCCGCCGACAAGGCGTCGATGCCGCCGATGGCGCCGGGCAGCAACTCGATGCGGGTCTGGCCGCGTTCGGCCGCTGCTTCCAGGCGTTCAACCAGGCCGACTTCGGACAGCGCGCCGACCGAGACGATCAGGCAGGCAATGCCACGCTCCAGCGCGGGCAATACATGTTCTTCGATGGCGCGGTGGCCGGCGCACTCGACCAACAGGTCCGGGCGGGCATCGGCCGGCAACGCGGTCAGCACCTGTGGCGGTTGCTTGAAGCTGGCCAGCCGCTGGCGGACCAGTTCTTCAGAGCCGGCCGAAGCGATGACGTAGTCAACGCACAGCTGCGGATCCTTCTCCAACAGTTCGAGCACACCGACGCCAATGGCGCCGCAGCCGATCATGGTGATATGCAACATGACGAAGTCCTCAGGCCGTGGCTTTTTGCGCTTTGGTTTCGCTGTTGGGCGGACCGGCGAACTGGGTGGCGAAGCTGCCGACGGCGAGCATGTCGACTTCCAGCAGGAACGGGCCGGGTTGAGCCAGTGCGCCGTCGACCACGCGGCCGAAATCCTTCAGGTCGGTGACCAGGCCGTGGCGCAGGTTCAGCGATTCCGCCAGCTTGGAATAATCCGGCGTGTGCAGGTCGACGTAGCAGTGACGGCTGCCATAGACCGCGTCCTGAATGTTGCGAATCACGCCGTAGCGCTGGTCGTTCATCAGCAGAATCACCACGTTGGCTTTTTCTTGCACCAGCGTCGCCAGTTCGCCGAGGTTGAGGATGAAACCGCCGTCACCGGCGAGGGCGAAGACCTTGCGCTCAGGCGCCGTTTCAGCCGCGGCGACAGCAGCGCCGATGCCCATCGACAGGCCCTGGCCGATGCCGCCGCCGAGGGCATGCACGCCGGCGCGCGGGTGGAACAGGGTCAGCAGGCGGTTGCCCCAGATGCTGTTGGACAGCGTGACGTCGCGCACCCAGGAGAAATTGCGCCCGGTGATGGCTTGCAGCTGTTCGACCATGGCCGAGTACGGGCCGAGGTCGGCGATCAATTGAGTGCGGGATTTTTCGCGGACGTCCTTGAGTTCAGCGAGGAATGTCGGGTCGATCTGCAGGCGACCTTCCAGACGATCCGCCAGGCCTTCAAGGGCCAGTGCCGAATCACCACAAATGAATAATTCGCTGTTGTAGCTGCGACCTTCGATGGCCGGGTTGGCGTCGATGCGCAAGGTGTTGCGTGGCAATTTCAACGCGTACTTGAAGGTTTCGTTGCTGCGCAGACGGGAGCCGGCGATCAGCAAGGCGTCGCAGCTTTGCAAGAACTGCTCGACCAATTTGTTTTGCGAGAACGCGCCGAGGCAACGCTCGTCATCTTCGTTGACCACGCCGCGACCCTGGGTCGAGGTGATCACGCCGACGCCCATGTCCAGCAGGCGTTTGACTTGCGGCCCGGCATGCCGCGCGCCACCGCCGAGCCACAGCAGTGGACGGGTGGCCGTGGCCAGACGCTCGGCCACCAGGTCCAGCGCTTCGGGTGCGGGGACGGCCACTGGAATCGGCAGCGGTGAGAGGTCGGTCGGCATCGTGATAAACGTCGACTGGATGTCGATCGGAATTTCCACGCTGACCGGCCCGGTAGGAGCGGTCAGGGCGGTTTGCACGGCCAGTTTCAGGGTGCTGATGGCGGTTTCGACGCTGCGTACACGGAATGCAGCCTTCGACACCGCCTTGAGCATGGTCAGTTGGTCGCGGGCTTCGTGGATGTAGGCGAATTCCTGGTCCAGGTACGGTGTTTCGATCTGCCCGGTGATGTGCAGCAGCGGTGTGCCGGCGGTCAACGCTTCGACCATGGCGCCTGCGGCGTTGCCGGCTGCGGTGCCGGTGGACGTCAGGCAGACACCGAGGCCGCCGGTGGTGCGGGCATAGGCGTCGGCCATGTTGGTGGCGCCGGCTTCACCGCGAGCCATGACGAAGCGGATGTTTCCGCGAACGGCAAAGGCATCGAGGATCGGCATGTTGTGGATCGAGATCACGCCGAACGCGGCCTTGACGTCGCACTGCTCGAGAAACGCGGTGATGGCAGCGCCAACGGTGACAGTATTTTCATTACGCATGGCGGGACAGGCCTCCAGAAACATCGATATGGCTGCCTGTGGTGTAAGCCGACAGAGGCGAGGCCAGAAACAGGATCGCGCGGGCCGCTTCAATCGGCAGGCCCAGGCGCCCTAAGGGAATGTGTTTTTGTTGAGCAAGCCGGGCGGTCCATTGGGTCCAGTCCAGGTCCCGCTCTTCGCGGGCCTCGAAACGTCGGCGCCATTGCCCGGACTCAACCAGACCAATGAGGATGCCGTTGACCCGAATGCCCTGACCGGCAAATTCGGTGGCCATCGAGCGCACCAGGTTCATGACCCCGGCGCGAGCGGCCGAGGTGGCGACCATGTGCGGTTCCGGCTGGCTGGCCAGCAGCGAATTGACGCAGACAATGGCCGCGTTCGGCTGGCGTTGCAGCTGTGCCATGAAGGCGTGGACCGGGTTGATCACCGAGAAGAATTTCAGGTTCAACTCTTCGGTCCAGGCACTATCGCTGGTGTCGGCGAAGGTCGACACCCGACCTTGCCCAGCGTTGTTGATCAGCACGCTGGCCGGGCCCAGTGCGGCCAGACTAGCCGCGGCAAACGCCTTCACCGAGTCCGCATCGAGCACGTTGCAAACATGGGCGAGCAGCCGTGCTTCCGGGAAGCGTTGACGCAACTCGGCTTCGGCGCTGCGCAGCCGGTTTTCGTCCCGGCCACAAAAGGCCACGGCCGCACCGGCTTCGAGCAACAACTCGACGCAGGCCAGGCCAATGCCCGAAGAGCCGCCGGTGACAATTGCAGTGCTGTCTTGCAGTTGATAAAGGCTCATTTCAATCCCTCATCAACGCAGTGACGCGGTGCTGACCGTCATGGGCAGCAGCGCTGTTGTAGTTGAGCAGTCGCGACAGTTCGTCGGCGCTACGGCGCACTTGCAGCAGCAACTCGTTGAAGTTGACGTGAGCGATCTGTGCGGTCGGGATCGTGACGCCCAGCGCGGCGACGATCCTGCTCGTCTCATCGCGCACCGGGGCGGCGACGGTCGAGATCGTTGACTCGAAGAAGCCTTCGCTGCTGACGAAACCGCGCTGGCGGTCGGCCTGAACCAGGTCGAACAGCTCCATCACAGTTTTCGGCGTGCATGGCGAGAACTGCTCCAGGTGTTCCTCCGGGTACAGCTCACGCAACTCGGCCAGCGACAGGTCTTCGAGCAGAATGCGCCCGAGGACAGTGGCGTGGGCGGGCAGGCGAGTGCCGACGTTGACCGCGCTGGAGAACACTGACGGCGGCGAGACCTTGGCCACGTAAACGATCGAACGACCATCGCGCACCACCAGGTTGCTCGGGTAGTTGAGGCGGTCGCACAAACGTGCCAGCAGTGGCTGGCCCAGTTCGGTCAGCTCCAGCGAAGCCAGGTATTCAAAGCCCAGGCGCAGCACCGACATGCCCAGGCGGTATTCATTGCCGCTGCGGGTGACGAAGCCCATGGTTTCCAGGGTCGTCAGCAGACGAAAGATGGTCGAGCGTGGCAGCGCCAGACGCCGGGCCAGTTCCGGCGCGGTCAGCGTGCGATTGCGCCGGCTGAATTCGCAGAGCAGCAGCAGGCCGCGCTCCAGGCCCGGCACGATGTATTTGTCCTGAGCGTCCTTCAGCAGATCTGAATCGTTCATAGAGATGCACCTGTCAGGGATTCTTTAATGGCAAAGGCCAGACGGCCTGCCACGACATAAGGTTGTTCAATAGGGCTGGCATGCCCGGCATCGGCAATCAGGTTGAACGTGGCGCCCAACGCCTTGGCCAGGGTCAGGCAGCTTTCGGGCGCCGTGATACCGTCGGCTTCGCCGCAATGCACTTCGCAAGGCATCGACAGCGGTGGGTGCCGCAGCAGGTCATCGCAGCACAACAGTTCAATGGCCTGGCGATAGCCATCGGGATTGAGCCGCGCCATGTTCCACCGCACCCAGGCCAGTGCTTTCGGGCTGGCGGCGGGTGACAGCATGTAGGAACTGCGTTGCTCGGCCATCTGCTGAATGCTCAGTTGTTCCAGGGCACGCAGGCGTTTGTTGCGCACTTCCTGACGTTGCAAGGCACGTGATGGATGGCCATAGCCTTGGGCTGGGCTGATCAAGACCAGCCGGCTGATCCGTTGCTGCTGCACGCCGCTGGCGAACGCCGTGGCGGTAATCGCCCCGAGGGAGTGACCCACCAGCACACAGCGCTGGATGCCCAGTGCGTCGAGCATCTGCAGCAGTCGTTCGGCGTAGTCCGAAGCGTCGGGGGCCAGCGATCGCAGCGGCGTGGAATCACCGTAGCCGGGAGCGTCCCAGGCAATCACCCGGGCGCTCTGGCCAAGCTCCTGCGCCACCTCTAACCACGACGCCGAGCCCGAGCCGATCCCGTGCAACAACACAATGGCCGGCCCGGCCCCGCATTCGCGAAAGGCCTGGCGACCGCCTGCGATCTCCAGCGTGCGCACTGGAAAGTTCAGGGCCAGTTGTGCCTGGAGCTCAGCCGTGAGCGGCGGGACGAGATTATCGATGGCGTACGACATGGGTTTATCCGCGCTTGATCGAGGCCAGAGGGTGTTCTGGCGGGTAGGTCGGGGTCAGCGGTTTTTTCGCGCCGAGCATCACGCACATCAGCGCGTCTTCATCGCCGATGTTGATCTCTTCGCGGTACACGCCGGGCGGCACGGAAATCACGTCGCGGTCGGTGAGGATGGTTTCGAAACGCTCACCGTCCTTCTCGATCACCACTTTGAGTTTGCCGCGCAGCACAAAGAACACTTCTTCAACGTCGGTGTGCAGGTGCGGCGGGCCTTCGTGACCGGCCGGAATCACCATGGTGGAGAACGTGAAGTTCTCCGACGGAATGGTGTTCATGTCGGTGCTCACGCCCGTGCCGCCGGTGCCGATGTAGCGCATTTGCGCACGGCGGAATTTCGGGTCGTAGTCGGCCTGGAACTTCAGCGCGTTCCAGTCGTACTTGCGTGTGTCGTAGCGGGCGATGCGGGTTTTCATCCAGCTTTCGAGATCGCTGCCGGCTGGCTGTTCCCAGCTTTTCGGGGCGGTTTGTTGTGCGGATAGATCGGTCATGGCTATCTCCAGATCAAGTCAAGGCATGACGAACCCGCCGTTGACCGGCAGGGTTTGTCCAGTGATGAATCGGGCGAGGTCGGACAGCGCGAACAGCACGGCGCCGCTGACGTCTTCGGGAAGTTGCGGGCGTTGAATGGCCCGGTGGTCGTTGTACAAACGGTGACGTGCTTCGGGTACGTAGGCGGTGGCTTCGACCAGCACCAGGCCGGGCGCGATGGCGTTGACCGTGATGTTGTCGATGCCCAGTTCGCGAGCCAGGCTGCGGGTCATCGCGATGATTGCGCCCTTGCTGGCGACATAGGCCAGCAGGTTGGGCGCACCCCACAGCGGCGTGTCGGACGCCAGGTTAACGATGGCGCCATGACCACTGGCGCGCAGGGCTGGCAGGCACGCCTTGGTCATCAGCCAGGTGCCGCGCACGTTGACTTGCATGACCTGATCCCAGGTATCGAGGCTCAGCTCTTCGCAGGTCTTGCCGCCGGAATTGGTGATTGAAGCGTTGTTCACCAGACCGTCGAGCCCGCCGAGCAAGCGGGTGGCTTCAGCCACGCAGGCATCGATCGAATCGGGTTGCGCCAGATCAACCGTCACGCCATGCACGGTCAGGCCTTCGGCGACGAGCTCAGTGGCCGATTGCTGGACGCGTTCGGCAAGAATGTCAGCGATCACCACGTGGGCACCGGCGCGGCCGATGGCTTGGGCAAAGGCATAACCCAATCCGCGGGCGCCCCCGGTGACCAGGATCCGGCGGCCTTCGAGCAAACGATTGAGGGCCGTCATCATTGCGTACTCAGCATGGCTTTGGGCATGTAATGCAGAACGCGCTTCTCGGCCCAGACCACCGCGCCGTAAGAGAGCACACCGATCAGCGTGAGCATGACAATGGCGACGAATACGCCCGCGGTGTTGCCCTGACCTTCAGCATCGACCAGCAGGAAGCCCAGGCCCTGGTTGCCGCCGACCAGCTCACCGACGGTGACGCCGATCACAGCGAGGGTCGAGGCAATGCGCAGGCCCGAGAACAGCGCGGCCATGGCCGAAGGGAACTCCACCAGGCGGAAGATCTGCCAGCGGCTGGCGTTCATGGTCCGGACCAGGTTGATCATGTCCGGGTCTACGGTGCGGATGGCCGACAGCACGTTGATCATCACCGGGAAGAACACAATCAGGATTGCGATCAGGATCTTCGGGTAGATGGTGTAGCCCAGCCACATCACGAACAGCGGGGCGAAGGCGACTTTGGGGGCGATTTGCAGGGCCAGAATGTAAGGCGACAGCATGGCTTCGGCAGCGGGGGAGAGCCCGAGCGAAACACCGATCGCCACGCCGAGCAGAGCGCCCAGACCGAAGCCGACGATGATCTCGAATGCGGTGATCAAGGTATGTTGCAGCAAGCCGCCGGTTTGCCACATCACCACACTTTCCTGGGCCACGCGGCTCAGGTGCGGCATGACGAATTCAGGCATGCCGAGCAGTCCCGGGCCCCATTGCCAGAGCACCAGGAACAGGATCAGCAGTGCAACGCTGCCAAGCATGGAGTTATTGAGGTTTTTCATCGTGTCGTTACCTTGTTGTCACTCGCCGTTATTGCGCAGCTGTTTGGGTGTCGATGAACTGGTTGGTGTACAGGTCGTCGAGCTTCGGTTCCTGGGTGACGATGCCTTCGCTGACATAGAACGTGCGGACCGCTTCCAGCCGCGCCGGATCGATGCGGCCCAGTACGGTTTGATTGGCGTAGACGTGTTCGACGTAAAGCTTGAAGACCTTCTCCAGCGAATCTTCCTTGCCTGCGTAGGCGGGCACAGCTTTGGCGAAGGTGACCGCCGCGGCGCGCGGGTCCTGAATGATGTCGCGCATACCTTGCAGGGTGGCCTGGACCACGCCGCGAACAATCTCCGGGTGCGTCTTGATGGCGTCGTCCGAAGCGAGGATCGCCTGGGCCATGCTTTCGAAAATTTGCGATTGCGGGATCAGTTTGATCTTCACACCGGCTTCTTCAGCGTTGACCACCCAGTCCGGTACGCCCGCCATCGCCTGGGCTTTGTCAGCCGAGAACAACTGCCAGACACCCGACGGGCCGGCCGCCTGGATGTTCACGTCGGTTTTGCTCAGGCCTGCTTTGCGAAGGGAGGCAAGCAAGGCGTAGTAGGTGGTGTCCGAGTAGGACATCACCGTCATGGTCTTGCCCTTGAGGTCGGTGATCGAGTTGATATTTTCGGCGGCATTGGTGGCAATCATGGTCACACCGCCGGCGCCCAGCACGGCGACGGAGCGCACCGGAATACCGTTGGCCCGCACCACAATCGGAGTATCACCCAGGGCACCGCCGAGCATGGCGTTACCGGCACCGATCTGCTTCGCCACGTCCACACCGCCCTTGGCCGCGATGAAGGTCATATTCAGGTTCTGGGCGGCGTAGTAACCCTTTTGCTGGGCAATGATCCACGGGGCGAACGCCGGCGAGTTCGGCGGCGCCGGCAACAAGTAGGTCACGTCGGTGGGCTGCGCCTGCGCGGCGAAGGCCATGCCCAGGCCGAGCGCAATGCCGGTGGCCTGGCTGAAGCGTTGAAACAGAGACTTGAACATGCGTACTCCTGAATCGGTTGATGGCCGCAAGGGCGTTGATCAATGCAGTTCGGTGTCTTCGCCGACTTTCAGCAACTCCATCAGGCGACCGGCCAGAGGACCGATCTCCGGCAGCTTGCGGCGCTCCAGCGGGTTGTCGCGAAACGGCAGGTCGACGTTGATTTCTTCGATGATGGTGCCCGGGCGGGCACTCATGACCAGCAGCCGGTCGGACATGGCGATGGCTTCGATCAGGTCATGGGTAATGAACAGGGCGGTTTTCTTTTCATCGAACAGCATCCGCGCCATGTCCTGCTGCAGGATCATCTTGGTCTGCGCATCCAGGGCCGAGAACGGCTCGTCGAGGAACAGCACTTGCGGGTCGATGGCCAAGGTACGAGCCAGGGCCGCACGCTGACGCATGCCGCCCGACAGCTGGAACGGGTAGTGGTCGGCAAAGCCTTGCAGGTGGCAGCGATCGAGCAGATCTTTGGCCACGGCCTGACGCTTGGCGGCCGGTACACCTTGAATTTCCAGGCCCAGTTCGACATTGCGACGAATGCTGCGCCATGGCATCAGCAGGTCTTTTTGCAACATGAAAGCGACTTGGCGAACCGGACCTGTGACCGCTTCACCGCCGACAAATACTTCGCCTTCGGAAGGTCGATACAGGCCGGAGCCCATGTTGAGGATGGTGCTTTTGCCGCAACCGGAAGGGCCGATGATCGACACCACTTCACCGCGGCGAATCTTGAAATTGACGTCGCGAATGGCAAACGGCGCTTCGGATTTTCCTTTGGCCGGGAAACATTTGCCGACATTGCGAAATTCAATTTCGATGGGCTCCAGATCTTCCTTGGGAGCGGGTTTATTCCATTGAGGGGCGATGGCGTACATCTCGTTCACAGCCATTGGGAAGGGTCTCTGGTCTGTTTTATAGGTGATACGGTGTTTAGTGCATGAACAATGCCACCCCAATGCCAGGTTGAATTGTTGTTAGAAAAGCCTTGGTTATTAATGAGTTGCGAAGTTTTTGATGTTTTTGACTTGTTTCATATACGAAACGTGGTTTCTTGTATGGCACGAAATTTCACATCGAATGTGCATGCCATGGGAAACGGCGAGAAAGAAGGGGTTGTTGAGGTAACGCGGAGAGGGGAGAAATAGAGGGTTTTGTTTTACATATGAAACGATGGGGGCGGCTTTTTGTATTTTGGGTCCGGATTGGTGTTGTTCGTTCGGGCCTCATCGCGAGCAAGCTCGCTCCCACAAGGGTTATGTGTCGACGCCGATCAACTGTGGGAGCGAGCTTGCTCGCGATGAGGCCCGAACAAACACAGAAGCTTTCAGTTCTGTGTGCTATTTACCGCTAAACACCGCCGGCCCGCGCTCGGTGAACGCCGCCAGCCCTTCAGTGAAATCGGCGCTTTCGCAGGCCTGTCTCCGCAACTCCGCAATCTGCTCCATCGCCTGCACGGGCATCGGTTGCAGGTCTTCCAGAATTCGCAATTGTTCCTTCACATTTTGAGCTGTTCAAAGACTTCGGGCGGCAGCCGGGGTGGGCGGCTGGACGATGACGTTGTGAGGGTTGCCTTTTGTCGGTGTGCCTGAACCGGACTCTCGATCGGTTGATCCATGTAGAAGGGCTCAGGAGCTGTCGTCATTCTCCGATCGAGGAACTCAAACCATGCAGCCCAAGGCACACCTGCGATACGACCTGACGCTGCTGATGCTGTTTGTGCTGATCGTCGTGGTGTCGGGTTATTCACCCCGCAGCCGTGTGGATTGGGCACTGGAAAACCTGTTGGTGCTGTTACTGGTGGGCGCGCTGGTGGCTGTCTCTGGCCGGTTTCGCCTGTCGGCTGTTTCCATCAGCCTGGTATTCGTTTTCCTGTGCATTCACGAACTGGGTTCTCACTACACCTATGCCAAGGTGCCGTACGACCAATGGTGTTCAGCCTTGACCGGGGTCAGCTTCGATAAAGCGCTGGGGTTGCAGCGCAATCATTTTGATCGGCTGGTCCATTTGAGTTACGGGCTGTTGATGGTCTATCCCATTCGAGAAGTGCTGGTGCGCCTGACGCCGTTGCGGGGTTTCTGGTTGGTGTTTATGGCGTTGAACATCATTTTGTCGACGTCGGCCATTTACGAGCTGGTGGAATGGATCGGTGGCGCCTACCTGGGCGACGACACCTCGCGTGCCTTCATCGGCGCGCAGAACGATCCCTGGGATTCACAGAAGGACATGGCGTTGGCGGTGGCCGGCGCCTTCGTCAGCGAGTGCGTGGTTTTGCTGTGCCAGCAAAAGCACGCCGCGCCTCAGGCTGAGCAACCGTTTTAAATCACCCGATAAGAAAAACCGATACCCGCTTAAGGATTTCCCAGAGGCGGGGCAGGCATCTGCGGCTTTAGAGTTACGCCCAACATTCGAATGTCGGGTGGCCTCCTTCGTGATGGGTCATCGTGAGATAGACTCAACAGCGAACATCCGACAGTGGGAGTGACAGCTGTGGCGGAACTCCGATGGATTCGCTGATCACAGCCGCAGCACAGGCGCTGGCAGCGGGTGATCCGCTCGGCGCGCTGAACCGGGTCGCGTTGCGCGACGATGCGCCGGCGCTGGCGTTGCGCGGTATTGCGATGGCGCAACTCGGCGACCTGGTGCGGGCCAAGGCGCTGGTGCAGAGGGCGGCGCGGGCCTTCGGGCCGAAGGAGGCCTCGGCTCGGGCGCGGTGCGTGGTCGCCGAGGCCGAGATTGCACTGGCCTCCCGGGAGTTGGGCTGGCCGGTGAAGGCACTCGAGTCGGCGCGAGTGACACTTGAGGCGCACGGCGATCGAGTGAACGCCGCTCATGCGCGGTATTTGCAGATTCGGCGTTTGCTGCTGATCGGGCATCTCGAAGAGGCCGACGTGCTGCTCGCCGAGCTTGACCCTGCGCCATTGCCACCGGCATTGCGCACCGCCCACGAACTGGTCGTAGCGGGGATCGCGATGCGGCGACTCGAGACGAACAAGGCGCGGTCTGCACTCACAAGGGCCGAGCACGCCGCGCGCGACGCCGATATTCCTGCGCTGACGGCCGAGGTGGAAAACGCTGCCCTAGTCCTGGACACGCCCGTCGCGCGTTTGATTGCCTATGGTGAAGAACGGCCTCTGTTGCTGGATGAGGTTGAAGCGTTGCTCGCGTCCACGTCACTGGTCGTGGACGCCTGTCGCTACGTCGTGCGTGGCACCGGCATGTCAGTTCCCCTCGCTACACGCCCGGTTTTGTTTGCCCTCGCACGGGCACTGGCCGAAGCGTGGCCGGCCGACGTGTCGAGGGAAACGCTGATTACCCAGGCCTTTCGTTTGAAGCACGCCGATGAGTCCCTTCGCGCACGGTTGAGAGTCGAAATCGGGCGACTGCGCGCGGCGCTGAAGCCCTTGGCCGGCGTGACGGCTACCCAACGCGGGTTTGCGCTGGTGTCGCTGGTTGCCTCTGACGTTGTGGTGCTGGCGCAACACGTCGAAGAGAAGCACGGGTCGGTGTTCGCTTTCCTCGTCGACGGTGAGTCGTGGTCGAGCTCGGCCCTGGCACTGGCCCTCGGTGCCAGCCAGCGGACAGTGCAACGGGCACTCGAGGAGTTGGCCCGCGCGGGCAAGGTGCAGTCGTTCGGTCGCGGTCGGGCCCGTCGCTGGATGACCCCGCCGGTGCCGGGTTTCGCGACGACCTTGTTACTCCCGGTTCCGTTGCCGGGTGACTAGGATGAACGCCACCCACCCGTAACGAGGAATGCCAACATGAAACAGTCAGCAGCTCAAATCCTTCGTGAATATGGACCCTTTGTCGGTGTCGACAAGGTGCATGGCGTCACCTGGGACGGCCAGCACGTGTGGTTTGCCACCGGCGACAAAATCAACGCACTGGACCCAGCAAGTGGCAAGACACTGCGTTCAATCGACGTCGCTGCCCATGCCGGCACCGCCTTCGACGGCCAGCACCTGTTCCAGATCGCCGAGGACCGCATCCAGAAAATTGACCCGCAGACCGGCCGTGTACTCGCGACTATTCCGGCGCCTGGCGGCAGTGACTCAGGGCTGACGTGGGCGGAAGGGACGTTGTGGGTCGGTGAGTATCGGGATCGCAAGATTCATCAGATCGATCCCGAGACCGGCGCGATTCTGCGCACCCTTGAATCCAATCGCTTTGTCACCGGGGTGACCTGGGTCGAAGGTCAGCTGTGGCATGGCACCTGGGAAGAAGACGAGAGTGAGTTACGCCATATCGATTCGACCACCGGCGAGGTGCTGGAGAGCGTGAAGCTGCCGGCCGGCGTCGGGGTGTCGGGGCTTGAATCGGATGGCGGCGATCAGTTTTTCTGCGGCGGCGGTGGCAGTGGAAAGGTGAGGGCGGTGCGGCGCCCCAAATAAGGCGCCGCTCAATCGCTTAAGGCGCGCCAAACAACATCGTCCAATAAACGCCTTCATCGCTACGCGCGTCCGCCGCATAGGCTGCGCCCATCTGGGTAAACATCGGGTTCATCAGGTTGGCGCAATGCCCGGGGCTGGCCAGCCAGCCCGACATGGCCTTGCTCGGTGAGCCCTGGCCGGCAGCGATGTTCTCGCCGATCTGCCGGCCACGGAAACCAGCGGCTCTGGCCCGGTCCGCGGGCATATCACCGTCGGGGTCCTGGTGGGCGAAGTAGTTGCCGTAGGCCATCGCCTTGCTGTGCCCTTGCGCCGCAGCGCCCAGGGCTGCGTTCCAGGCCAATGGCCGTGCGGCGGCGTAGCGCTGACGACCGCAAAGGCGCGGCTTTGAGCGTGCCGCATTGACCTGTGCCAGCAACGCTTTGCTAACGGCTCGCGAATCACCCACTCGACTGTCCAGCACGGGCTGCGCCAGCACCACTTGCCACTCACTCCGGGCGCGACTGACGCCAATGTCGGCATATTGGGTATCGAGCAACGCCCCGCAGTAATCGCTCTGGAGCAAGTCGAAGGCCTCATCGGCATCCTGCGCACCGACCACGCGAATCGTGCGCACGGTCACCGCCTGATAGCCGGACGCTTTCAATCGATCACGCAAACCACCGCCATAGCCGATCGGCAAGGCCAGGTTCGACTTCAATGCCAGCGGCGATAACGCTCGACCCGCGCGCCCCAAGCAGCGATCGGGGTGAGCGCGGTAGTCGTTGATGGCTTCCACCAACTGCCGTTCGGCACCGGCGTGGGCGGGGTTGGCGAACAGGGAAAGCAGAGGAATGAAACAGAGCGAGGCAACGCGAACGGACAGGACGGTTTGGCGCATGGATGAATAGCTCTGAGCGGGCAAGTGGAATTCACGGCTCGGCTATGACTGGCGCTTCAACACAAGGTTCACGGGCGAAAGAGACATATTTGCGCTGGGCGCAGTGCGTCCTCCAAAGAGGGCGTGGAGGTGTCGTATGATGGCTTTTTTTTCCGTCACAAGGACCCACCCATGCCGTTAAGCAAACGCGATCAGGCGCACATCGACCGTCGCCTGGTGGCCACCCTGACCGAGGCGTGTGAGACGGCCAAAGTGGAAATCCTCGGGTTCTGCTGGCTGACCCACGAGGTCGATTACGACCAGTTCCCCTCCAGTCTGCGGGTCATCTGGGTCTTCGATACGCAGGCCAATAAGGATCAGGCGCTGGCGAGCGGGCAGGGCGAGCGCATGCTCGAGTTGACTGCCGTTGCGTTAAGCGAAGCGGACGTTCTCGTCAGCCCGGTATCGGCGCATGTGCAGTTCGATTCTGAAGAAGAATGCCAGCGCGCCAATGGTGGAAACTGGCAGCAACGCTTGTCGCGCCCGCTCACTTCGAAAACTTCCTCGCCCCGGCCACGCAAAGGATCACCGCGACGGTAACCCCCAGCATGCCGATGCTGACGTGCTCGTGAAGCAGCGTGGCCGCCAGCGCCAAACCAAAAAACGGCTGCAGCAGTTGCAGCTGGCCGACGGCGGCAATCCCCCCTTGGGCCAGCCCGCGGTACCAGAATACGAAACCGATCAGCATGCTGAAGATCGATACGTACGCCAGGCTGAACCACGCGGCAGGGGTAATTCCCGAGAACGAAGCCGGGGCCATGAACCAGGTCAGCGGAACCATGACGGGCAGCGACAGCAGCAATGCCCACGAGATCACCTGCCAGCCCCCCAGTGTTCTTGAAAGCTTGGCGCCTTCTGCATAACCCAGCCCGCAGGCGAGGATGGCCAGCATCATGAGCATGTCGCCGGTCGGCGAAGCGGTCAGGCCTTGCGAGACGGCAAACCCCACGACCAACGCGCTGCCCAGCACCGAGAAGAACCAGAACACCGGCCGTGGACGCTCCCCTCCGCGCAACACGCCGAACACCGCTGTAGCGAGCGGCAACAGGCCAACGAAGACGATGGAATGCGCCGACGTCACGTACTGAAGCGCCAGCGCCGTCAGCAGCGGAAACCCTACGACAACGCCCATTGCCACGATCGCCAAAGGCAAAAGCTGACGCTTGGCAGGTCGTTTTTCTCTAAACAGCACCAGCATGCAAAGCGCCAGAAGTCCGGCAATCGCCGCTCGGGCAACGGTCAGGAACACCGGGTCGAACTCCAGCACGGCTAACCGTGTGGCCGGTAACGAGCCGCTGAAAATCAGCACGCCGATGAACCCGTTGAGCCATCCGCTCGCGGTCTTTTCCGTCGTTGGGTTTTGCAGGGTCCGTTCCATCTGAGGGCACTCTCAATTTGCAGAGATCCATCGTATGATCGACGATCACTACAATCAAAAAATTGTCATGGATACATCTCGACATGCCTCGCTCACGGTACAAGTCATTAGTGGATGCTTTGGCGGCTGACATCCGGTCAGGCCGATTGTTGCCGGGCACGCGCTTGCCGACGCATCGCCAATTGGCGGCAACAGAAGGGCTGGCATTGGTGACCGCCTCTCGAGTCTATGCAGAGCTCGAAGCCATGGGGCTGGTCAGCGGCGAGACGGGGCGAGGCACGTTCGTGCGGGAGACGTCGTTGCCGCCTGGCTTGGGTATCGACCAGAAAAACGTTGCCGTGGGAATGACCGACCTCAATTTCAACTATCCCTCGTTGCCAGGGCAGGCAGAACTCTTGCGCAATGCGCTGCGCCAGCTCGCCTCGGGCGGTGATCTGGAATCCCTGTTGCGCTACCAGCCACACGCCGGGCGTCTGCATGAGCGCGCCTCGGTGGCGCGCCATTTGCTCGCCCGAGGGCTGACGGTGGATGCCGAGCAAGTGTTAATGGTCAGTGGTGCCCAGCATGGGCTGGCCGTGACGATGATGGCGCTGCTGCAACCCGGTGATGTGATTGCAGCGGATGCGCTGACCTATTCAGGATTCATCGTACTGGCCGAAGCCTTGCACCTTGAAATCGTGCCCATTCCCGTGACCGAACAGGGGCCTGATCTGGAGGCGCTGGACCGTCTGTGCCGGAGTCGCCGTGTGCGGGC
This sequence comes from Pseudomonas sp. LBUM1666, assembly GCF_059695775.1. Classification (NCBI taxonomy): domain Bacteria; kingdom Pseudomonadati; phylum Pseudomonadota; class Gammaproteobacteria; order Pseudomonadales; family Pseudomonadaceae; genus Pseudomonas; species Pseudomonas sp. LBUM1666. The sequence goes on from NZ_CP166789.1 coordinate 2,635,083, forward strand.
GGTGTACACGATGCCGACGCTGCACAATCCGCTGGGGTGGGTGATGAGTGCCGATCAGCGCGATTCGCTGGTGACGATTGCACGCAGGCATGACTTGCTCATCATCGAGGACGCCGCGTATGCGTTCCTTGCCGAGAACCCGCCGGCACCGATAGCGCAACTCGCCCCCGAGCGGACCGTTTACGTTTCAGGGCTCTCCAAGAGTGTGGCCACCGGACTGCGCGTAGGTTTCGTCGCCGCCCCGGCCGAAAAAGTGCCCGCGCTGGAGCGAACGATCAGGGCGACCACCTGGAATACCCCGGGTGTGCTGACAGCGATCGCGAGCACGTGGCTCGACGATGGCACCGTCATGCAACTGGAAGCTGAAAAACGTCGGGATGCGCAGGCCAGGCAGACCATGGCCGCAGAAGTGCTGGCGGGCCTTCCATGTATTCGCCACCCGTCGTCCTATTTTCTTTGGCTGCCTTTGTCTGAAGATGCGAGGGCAGACCAGATCGCCGCGGCGCTGCTGCGTGAAAAAGTCGCGGTTTCAACCGCTGAGCCTTTCGCCACGTCTGCCCATGTACCGCATGCGATCCGCTTGGCGCTGGGGTCTGCGGAGATGGGCGCACTGCGTGAGGCGCTTGAAAAAGTGAAGTGGGTGATTGGTGCTTACACATAGCCCGAAGTAGCCCACCGCCGTCTATATTGAAAGGTCCAAGAAGGACTGGTCGATACGCTCACGAAGGGCAATCCTTTTCATCCAGCATTTTCAATCAGGAGATCATCATGACCCAGATCGAAAAAGTACTGTACACCGCCAAAGTCCACACCACGGGTGGGCGGGACGGCGCATCACGCAGTGATGATGGACGTCTCGAAGTCAAGCTTTCGTCCCCTGGCACCAAGGGCGACGGCACCAATCCGGAGCAGTTGTTCGCCACGGGTTGGTCAGCCTGCTTCATCGGTGCGATGCAAGTCGCTGCCGGCAAAATGAAGGTCACGCTCCCGCCTGACCTGGCCATTGACGCCGAAGTGGACCTGGGCACCAACGCAGGTGGTTATCTCCTGCAGGCTCGCCTCAACATCAGCCTGCCGGGAATGGATCGCGAAACGGCTCGGGCGCTGGTAGATGAAGGGCACAAGCTGTGTCCGTACTCCAAAGCCACGCGGGGCAACATCAACGTCGAAATCAACCTGGTCTGAGCCGGACCTGTCACGCAATTTGGGCAAGGCATCGCAAGGGTGAAGCTTAACGTTTCGCCCTTGCGAGATGACCACGTGCCCAATGCCTCTGCTGAGTGGTTGGCAAGGCGTCTCCCTGCCGCCAATGTCAGCAACACCTAATTGCAAACCTGTTGTATTGCCCTGTATCTAACCCTCGTTTTTGCGGACTTGCTTACAAATGTCCCTGCCACCGGATACTTGGCGGACACATCGTTCTGGCCCAATTGCGTGGCCCGATTGATTGACCCTGTCGAGGTGGAATGGCGGCGCCATCCACTTAGCAGAGTGCCTTCTCCGGGGTTTTCCGCCGTTATGGCATGACCCGCGGCTCGACCGTGCCAAGCATCTGGAAACGAACCATGTCCCGTAAATCGAACAAGCACCGCATTGGCCTGATCGCCGTCGCCCTGGCCGGCGGCATGAACCTGGCTTCTTCCGCCTTCGCCGTGGAGGCGTTGCCCCAGGGTTATCAGGTGGCTTCCGCAGTCAAGGCCGGGGAGGGCAAGTGCGGCGAAGGCAAGTGTGGTGAAGGGAAATGCGGTGACGCTTCCTTCTCACGCACTGACACCGATGACGACAGCCGGGTTTCGCGCAACGAGTTCCTGGCCGTGGCCCCGACCCGTGGTGCGGATTTCGAGGTGATTGACGCCGACCACGACGGCTTCCTCTCCGAGGCCGAAACCTTCAAATACATGAAAGAAGTCTATGAATCCAATGGCAAGGAAGCGCCCAAGGAACTGTTCACGCGCCTCAGCAAAGCACGCGCCTGAGTCGACACCGTCACCGATCGCCCTCCCTGCGCCTAGCCGGGAGGGCGTTTTGCTGTCTGGAACGCGGCAAGCGTTCAGCGATCAAGCATGAACGACCGGTTTCAGGCTGTGTGAAACCGTCCGGGATTGTCTAACCTTTTTACGTCGAGATCGTAAAGGGCGCCTTGCACCGCCCGACCTCCGCCTAGGCCATTCTCACCACGGACGGACTCATCGTATCCCTCAGCTGAGGTATGAAGATGAAGCACACATTCGCGGTTGCTATAGCGACCCTTGCGCTTTGCCTCTCGGCCCTCGCCAGCGCCGCTCCCGATCCCAAGGCCATTCAGCCCTTCCTCGTCAATGTGGCGGACAAGGAACTCGTCGATCTGCGCAGCCGTATCGCGGCGACCCGCTGGCCGGACAAAGAGACGGTTTCCGATCGATCACAGGGCGCACAGCTGGAACAACTGCAGGCGCTGGTTCGCTACTGGGGCACGGACTACGACTGGCGCAAGGCCGAGGCACAGCTCAATAATCTGGCGCAGTACGTGACCACCCTCGACGGGGTCGAGATCCACTTTATCTGGGTGCGCTCCCCCCACCCGAACGCTCTGCCGATGATCATGACCCACGGTTGGCCAGGCTCGGTGTTCGAGTTCATCAAAGTCGTCGGTCCGCTCACCGATCCGCCCGCGCACGGGGGCAATGCGGCAGAGGCATTCGATGTGGTGATTCCGTCCATTCCTGGCTACGGCTTCTCCGGCAAACCGAGTGGTATCGGTTGGGATCCGGACCACATCGCGCGGGTCTGGGCGCAGCTGATGCAGCGCCTCGAGTACAGCCATTACGTGGCCCAGGGTGGCGACTGGGGCGCCCCCATTACCAGCGCGATGGCGCGCCAGGCACCGCCCGGATTGCGCGGCATTCACCTTAACCTGCCCGCCACGATACCGGCGGAAGCGAGCGCGGCGCTCGCTGTCGGCGGACCGGCGCCGGCGGGATTTTCCGAGGAGGAGCGCGCGACCTATGACGCCGTCGCCACGCTCGTCAAACAGGGGAATCTGGCGTACAGCACGATGATGGCCGCGCGGCCACAGATGATCGGTTACGGCGCGACGGATTCACCGGCCTTCCTCGCCGCGCTCATGCTCGTGCATCCAGGCTTTGCCCGGTGGACATACGGCGCTGACCCCCAACAGTCGCCGACGAAGGATGAAGTGCTGGACGACATCACGCTCTACTGGCTGACCAATAGCGGCGCCTCGGCAGCCAGGCTTTACTGGGAGAACATGGGGCGAAGTCCGCTTTCTTCGGCCGCACAGAAGACCACCGAGATTTCGCTGCCGGTGGCCGTCACCGTGTTTCCAGAAGATGTCTACTGCCCGCCAGAAACATGGGCCCGGCGCGCTTATAGCAACCTGATCTACTTCCACCAGGCCGACAAGGGCGGCCACTTCGCGGCCTGGGAACAGCCGCAGCTGTTTACCGAGGAACTTCGCACGGCGTTTAGATCGCTGCGCTAGTCGAACACTGCCCGTGGGGACGGCCTACGCGGTCTGGACCGGTATCGGCGCGGCGGGCACCGCCACTTACAAACCATCGCCCAACACCTTGAGGTACTCGGGGCTTTCGGATATCGAGTTGTGCCCCGTACCCGGTATGACCTTCAGCGACGCCACCCCTTTGGCGAAATGCGTGAAGAGCCGTTCGGTGCTGGAACGCGGTATCACTTCGTCGTGCTCAGCCGCGATCAACAGCGTCGGCACCGTGATGTGGGCGGCGTACTTCCAGGATTCAAAGGTGTCCTTGAGCAGCCACTTCACCGGGAAGATGGGGAACTGCCGGGCGGCGAGTTCTTCAACGCTGTTGTAGGGCGTGATCAGCACCAGACGCGCCGCCGGGCGTTGGCTGGCGAGGCGCACGGCGACGCCCGAGCCCAGGCTGCGACCGACCACCGTAATGTGCGGGTGCGTGGCGTAGACCAGGTCAAACAAGGTCATGGCGTCGCGCGAAATCATCTCCTCGGAGGGCGACCCGGAACTGCCACCGTAGCCTCTGTAGTGCAGCAAGTAGAGAGCTTGATCGGCAAAGGCTTCGGAAAAGGAAGGCAGGCTCCGGGAGACGTCCTCGGCATTTCCACCGAAATAGATCAACGCATTCGGCCCCTCGTGCGGCCTGACGGACACCAGCACCTGAGCGTCGTCGACGGACAGCGTGAGCAGCGTTGCCGAGGTGCCGACAGCGCGCGGTTGCGGGAAGTAGATGAGGGCGCGCTGGAACACAAACAGCGCAGCGCAGAGCGCCAGATACACGACGGCGATGATGACGACGATTGACACCAGGATTCGTGGCATTCGGCTAACTTTAGTGGGCGGCATTGACGGCTCTGGCCTGAAGACGGCTATCGCTTGATCGCTGTCAGAGTGTAGTAGACCGATAGCGCGACGCACCGGGAGGGCCATCCATGCCCATCGCTGTGAAATGGCTCAACGTTCTGCCCGCCGAAAGAGCGGCGCTGAGGCTGGGTTTCGCCTTCCATTTCTGCGTACTCGCCAGCTATTACCTGGTACGACCGCTGCGCGATGCCTTGGGTCTTGAGGGTGGCGCCGACAAGTTGCAGTGGCTGTTCACGGCGACCTTCGTGGTGATGCTGTTGATGGTGCCGCTGTTTGGTGCGCTGGTGTCGCGGCTGCCGGCCACCCGTTTCGTGCCGTTGATCTATCGCGTGATCGCCGTGTCGATGCTGGTGTTTGGTGTGTTGATCGCCAATCACGTTGCACCGGTGACCGTCGGGCGCGTGTTTTTCGTCTGGATCAGCATCTACAACCTGTTCATCGTCTCCATCTTCTGGAGCGTGTTGGTCGACCGGTTTTCCAGCGAACAAGGGCGGCGGCTGTTCGGCTTCGTCGCGGCCGGTGGAACGCTGGGCACGTTCATCGGGCCGTTGCTGGCGGCGACCATGGCCACCCGGTTTGACCCGGTGGCGTTGACCATCGCCGCGGCGGTGCTGCTGGAAGTTGCGGTGCGTTGCTATCGGGCGCTGCTGTCCCGTACCGAATCGCAATCCGGCCGTCGGTCGCTGGATGACCGGCGCATGGGCGGCAGCATGCTCGCCGGCATCACCCTGATTCTGCGCTCGCCGTATCTGTCGGGACTGGTGCTGTTCATGCTGTTGCACACCAGCGCGGCGACCTTGTTGTATTTCGAACAGGGACGAATTGTCGCTGGTAGCTATGCTGATGTGGCCAGCCGGACGCAATTCTTCGCCGTCGTGGATTTGATCGTGTCGGCGCTGACCTTGGTCTTTCAGTTGGTGTTGACGGCGCCGTTGATCCGTTTGATTGGCATCGGCGGTGCGCTGGCAGCCCTGCCGTTGGCGACAATCGTGGCGTTCGCCGCTATGGCCCTGGCGCCCGTACCGGCAACCGTTGCGCTGGCACAGGGGCTGCGCCGTGCGGTCGAGTTCGCCATCGTGCGTCCGGCGCGGGAAGTGCTGTGGACCGTGGTCAGCCGAGAGGAAAAGTACAAGGCCAAGAATGTGATCGAAACCCTGGTGTATCGCGGTGGAGATGCCGCCAGCGGCTGGCTGTCCGCCGGGTTGACGGCGTTGGGCGCGGGATTCGGTCTGGTGGCGCTGGTGATCGTGCCGTTTGCCGGGCTGTGGGGCGGGTTGTGCCTGTGGCTGGCCAGGCAGCAGGCGCAAAGGGCTGACAGCAAAAATGTGGAAGGGCAATTCCATGAGCCACACTGATGGGTACACGCGTCGAAAAATACTCACGCTGGCTGCCGGTGCTTCGGCGGTTTTCACCTTCGATCCGGCTTTTGCAGCATCCACGCCGTCGACCGAAACAGGAGGCAAGAACATGCTGACCCGGGCCATTCCATCCAGCGCCGAACTCTTACCGATCGTTGGGCTGGGTACGTATCGCGGCTTTGATGTCGAGCCTTCAAGTGCCGCCTACAAGCAACTGCCTGCTGTGCTGCGTGCGTTGTTCGAGAAGGGCGGGAAGGTGATCGACAGTTCGCCGATGTACGGTCGCGCCGAACAGACGACCGGTGAACTGCTGTCGATTCATGAGCCGCGCTCGCCGGCCTTTCTGGCCACCAAGGTGTGGACCCGTGGCCGCGAAGAAGGCATCGCGCAGATGGAACAGTCCTTCAAACTGTTGCAGACCGACCGGATCGACCTGATGCAGATTCACAACCTGCTGGACTGGAAAACCCATTTGCCCACGCTGCGCAAATGGAAGGAAGAAGGGCGCATTCGTTACATCGGCATCACCCATTACACGGCGTCGGCGTATGACGAGGTGGAAGCGGTGCTCAAGGCCGAGCCATTGGACTTTTTGCAGATCAACTATGCCCTGGACGATCGCGGCGTCGAGAAACGCATCCTGCCGCTGTGTCGCGAGCGGGGCGTGGCAGTGATTTGCAATCGGCCGTTCGGCGGCGGTGATTTGCTCGCCCGCTTGAAGGGCAAGCCGCTACCAGGATGGGCCGCGCAAGTGGGGATCAACAGCTGGCCGCAACTGGCGCTGAAGTTCCTGCTGACGCATTCGGCGGTGACCTGCGTGATCCCCGGCACCGGGAACCCGCGTTACATGGCGGAAAATGCCGGTGCAGGTTTCGGTCCGATGCTGACGGGGGCGCAGCGCGAGCAGTTGATCGATATTGTCGGTTAGGCGCGCTAGCGAAACCGCTCCGGGATGGCTTCGGCAAACGGATACATCGAGAAGTAGGGCCTGGCTTCGTCGATGACCCGCTGGACGGACGGTCTGTTCATCAGCCTGTCGAAATAGGCTTTCAAGTGACCGTAGTCGTCGGGGAACGGCTCGAGCGTACTGGTATAAAAAAGTGCCGGAGCCGCGGCGCAATCGGCCAGGCTGAAATCTGCACTGGCGAGCCAGATTCTCGACGTCATCTGGCGGTCGAGCATGCCATATGCCGTCTGCAGTGTGGAACGTTCCCTGGTCAAATCGCCGTGAGCGTCGCGCAGGCGATCAAAGACAATCTGTTGCAGCGGCGCCTGCAGATAGTGGTCGCATACACGGTCCCACAGACGGACCTCCAGCGCGGTGTCCCAATCGTTGGGAACGAGCGGATGTTCACCTGGATAAAATCGGTCCAGGTATTCGATGATGATCGTGGTCTCTGCCACGTTGCGCTGGCGAGCGTGGTCGCGGATGACCGGGAATTTGCCGAGCGGCCACAGCGCTTGCAGCTCTGCTTTGTCTGCATCGTTCGCGAGATCAATGATCTGTTTTTCGAATTCGACAGCGTTTTCGTAGAGCGCGATGAGCACTTTGTGGCAGAACGACGACAGCGGATGGTAGTAAAGCGTCAGCGACATCTCTCAGCTCCTCGAAAGGCAAGTGACCTCCATCATCATAGTCGCCGTCCGGGACGGTTAAGCGCGCGGTGCTAGACTTTCAGGGTGGGATGGATGATCGAACAACCTGATCCGGCGGTGCGATGGTGAGAGCGCTGGAGGTATGACATGACGACTCAACTGCTGGCTAAAGAACACATCAACGTGGTGGTCCGCAATTATGTAGAAGGCATGGTGTTCGCCGATGAAGCCTTGCTGCGACAGGCCTTTCATCCTTCTTGCCGCATCATTGGCCATTACGAAGAAAAGCTTGAATGGGCATCCCTGGAGGAATTTATCAGCGCGATCAAGGCCGAGGGGCCGGCAGCCAAAGAGGTCAAACCGTTTTGGGAAGTGCTCAGCATCGATGTCACGGGCGATGCCGCCGCGGTAAAAGTCACTGATGATTATCTCGGCATGCGATTTACCGATTATCTGTCGCTGCTGAACATCAATTACCGCTGGATGATTGTGAACAAGCTGTATTACCTGAACGAATAGCGCGTGAGCCCGGGAGCCAAAAGCTCCCGGGCATCGTTATGCGATCAGTGCCGATCCAGCCACACCGTCTGGGCATTGCAGAATTCGCGCACACCGAAATGCGAGAGCTCACGGCCAAACCCGCTTTTCTTCACGCCGCCGAAAGTGACGCGCGGATCGGAGGCGCAATAACCATTGATGAACACGCCACCGGTTTCCAGTTCACCGGCCATCTGCTCGGCAAGCTCGACGTTGCGTGTGTAAATGGTTGAGGCGAGGCCGAACTCACTGTCATTCGCCAGTGCCAGCGCATGGGCTGCATCGCGTGCGGTGATGATCGAGGCGACCGGGCCAAACAGTTCCTGTTTGAACGAGGTCATCTGGTCCGTGACATCACCGAAAACAGTGGGCTCGTAAAAGTTGCCGGCGCCTTCAGCCTTCTTGCCGCCCATCAGCAACGTCGCACCTTCTTCCAGGGTGTCGCGCACCTGTTGATCCAGTTCATCACGCAGATCAAAGCGGGCCATCGGGCCGATGTAGGTGTCGGCGGCCAGTGGATCGCCGACCACCAGTTTTTGCGTGGCTTCGACGAACTTGCGCGTGAATTCCTCGACGATGCCTTGCTCGACGATCAAGCGTTTGGCGGCCGCGCAGACTTGCCCGGTGTTTTGGTAACGGCCAATCACGGCGGCTTTGACCGCTTCGTCGAGGTCGGCATCGTTGAGCACGATGAAGGGATCGGAGCCGCCCAGTTCCAGTACACACTTCTTCAATGCCGCACCGGCTTGAGCGCCGATGGCCATGCCGGCTCGCACGCTGCCGGTGAGGGTGACCGCTGCAATACGTGGGTCAGCAATGGCTTTGGAAACGCCGTCGGGCGTGACGTTTATGACCTCGAACACGCCTTCAGGGAAGTCGGCTTGCTTGAAGGCTTCCCGCAACAGATAAGCGCTGCCCATCACGTTGGGCGCATGTTTGAGCACGTAGGTGTTGCCGGCGATCAACGCTGGAACCGCGCCGCGCAGGACCTGCCAGATCGGGAAGTTCCACGGCATCACCGCGAGAATCGGGCCGAGCGGGCGATATTCAATGCGCGCCTTGCCGCCTTCAATCAGCGTCGGTTCAGCGCTCAGCATCGCCGGGCCATGTTCGGCATACCACTCACAGAGTTGCGCGCACTTTTCAATTTCACCGCGCGCCTGAGTGATCGGCTTGCCCATTTCCAGGGTGATCATGTTCGCCATCGCGGCGGCGTTGTCGCGCAATGCCTGCGCCAGGGCGATCAACAACTGCGAGCGTCGATCAACCGGTTTGCTGCGCCAGGCGCGAAACCCGGCAGCGGCACGGGAAAGGGCGGCGTCCAGTGCCAATGCGGATTCGAAAGGGTAGTGGCCGATCTGCTCGCCGTTGGCGGGGTTGATCGAAATGGCATGGGTGAGGCTGGAAACTTGAGTCATGGCACCGTCCTGCGAGGTGGGGATGCGCTCAGGTTACGGTGGCGTTTGTTTTCTGGAAACTGAATAATACTGAGCATATCGTTCACGTTTGGAGAATGCCTTGGATCTGGTCCAGCTGGAAATTTTCAAAGCCGTCGCCGAGCACGGCAGCATCAGCGCGGCGGCTCAGCACATCCATCGGGTGCCGTCGAACCTGACGACGCGGATCAAGCAGCTGGAACTGGATCTGGGTGTGGACCTGTTTATCCGCGAGAAGAGCCGCCTGCGCTTGTCGCCGGCCGGCTGGAGTTTCCTCGACTATGCCCGGCGCATTCTCGACCTGGTCCAGGAGGCTCGCGCGACGGTGGCGGGCGAAGAACCGCAGGGTTCGTTTCCGCTGGGGTCACTGGAGAGCACCGCTGCGGTGCGTATCCCTGAGCTGCTGGCCGCGTATAACCAGAAGCACGCCAAGGTTGAGTTGGACCTGTCCACCGGACCTTCGGGGACCATGATCGACGGGGTGTTGTCGGGACGATTGGCGGCAGCGTTTGTCGATGGACCGGTGTTGCACCCGGCATTGGAGGGCGTGCCGGCGTTCGAGGAAGAAATGGTGTTGATTGCGCCGCTCAACCATTCCCCCATTCATCGTGCGCGGGATGTTAATGGCGAAAACATTTATGCCTTCCGCTCCAATTGCTCTTACCGCCACCACTTCGAAAGCTGGTTCGCCAAGGACGCGGCGGTACCCGGCAAGATTTTCGAAATGGAGTCCTATCACGGCATGCTGGCGTGCGTCAGCGCCGGTGCAGGCCTGGCGCTGATGCCCCGCAGCATGCTCAACAGCATGCCCGGATGCACCACGGTGAGCGTCTGGCCGCTATCGGAATCGTTCCGCTATTTGCGCACCTGGCTGGTGTGGCGCCGGGGGACGGTGTCGCAAAGTCTGACCATGTTTGTGCGCTTGCTTGAAGAGCGCGGGGTGGTGCGGGATGAGGCGGTGCGCTAGTTCGCGCTTGAGAATGTCCAGATCGGCGTGCCGGCTCATTCCCCGGCTTTCGTCGACTTGATCAGATTGCTGCGCAACTTCACGATCGCCTTCTGCAGGATCGTGAACTCGTCGAGCGTCAGGCCCGTCGCGTCGGCGAGGCCCATTTCCGGTTGGCTTTCGCGCAGCTGTCGACCGTTCTTCGTCAGGCTGATCCGTACCTGGCGCTCGTCCTCGGGATCGCGCTGCCTTTGCAAAAAGCCCATCGCTTCCAGCTTCTTCAGGATCGGGGTCAGCGTGTTCGATTCCAGAAACAGCTTTTCGCCCAGGCTGCCCACGGTCTGATTGTCTTCCTCCCACAGCGCGACGATGGTGATGTATTGCGTATAGGTCAGCCCAAGCTGCTCGAGTATCGGCTTGTAAGCCTTGCCGAAGGCCAGGTTGGTGGAATAGACCGCAAAACACAGGAATTCGGAGAGCTTCAGGTTGTCGGGGGCGGCGTTGTCGGTGGGTTTCATGTGTATCCTCATTGGCCAAAGACGGATGGCTCGAAAAAAAGTGAAATATACCTCGTGTGCGATTGTATCGGAACGACTATAACTGACAGTGGCGACCGGTTCGACGGCGAAAGTCGAACCGGTCGTACGGTGCATCACGCTGTCAGGGCGTTGATGACAACGTCGATATTGCCGCGCGTTGCCTTCGAGTACGGGCAGATTTGGTCTGCGGCGTGCGCCAGCTCCGTCGCGACGTCTTGCGTCAAGCCTGGCACGCGAAGAGTCAGCCGGGCCTGGAGGAAGTAGGCCGGACCGGTCTGGCCCAGATCGACTTCAATATCAATGGCCATATTGGACGGCAGCGTCACCTTCATATTTTTCGCCGCCAGCTCGACGGCAGCGGTGTAGCAGGCCGACCATGCGCCGGCGAAAAACTGCTCTGCTGATGGGTGCGGCACAATGGCTGCGAACTCGTGTGCCAGTCTAGGGTTTCCAGGCGACGAGAGCTGGATGGCGAGGCCGCGGGAAGAGTTGTCACCGTCGCTGAACGTCGTGTGGGTTTTGCCTGTGGCCAGGACTTTTTCGATCTTGCTCATGGTTGAGTCCTCAACGTTTTGTTGGGTTGCGATTCGTATGCGCTTAAAGCGCATGCGATATATATGGCGTATCGACCATGCCGATCGATAACAACGCCGCGCGGTGCGTCAAGCCGTGAGGACGTTCAGGGCCACGTCAATGTTACCCCGCGTCGCTTTCGAGTACGGGCAGATTTGATCGGCGGTGTGCGCCAGTGTCGTCGCGATGTCGTGGGACAGACCCGGCACGCGCAGGGTCAATCGAGCCTGAAGGAAGTAGGCCGCACCGGTCTGACCCAGATCGACTTCGATGTCGACGGACAGATCCGACGGCAGCACCACGTTCATCTCACCGGCCACCAGCCCGACGGCGGCGGTGTAGCAGGCCGACCATGCGCCAGCGAACAGTTGCTCGGCAGTCGGGTGCGGCTGGGTGGCTGCGAACACGTGGGCTGGCTTGGTGTTGCCAGGCGTCGACAGGGTGATGTCGAGGCTGCCGTCATGGCCGCGCGAGGTAGTGCCAGCGTTGCTGACGGTGGTGTGGGTTTTGCCGGTGGCCAGTACTTTTTCGATCTTGCTCATGATGATTTCCTAAGTTTTTACTGTTTTCGTATGCGCTTATATCGCATGCGATATATTTAATAGATTAAAGCGATCTTCACGCCGTCAGGACGTTCACCGCCACATCGATGTTGCCCAGCGTCGCTTTCGAGTACGGGCAGAGCTCGTGTGCGGCGTGCGCCAGTGCGGTTGCGACGTCGTGTGCCACGCCCGGCAAGCGGACAAAGAATCGAGCCTGAAGGAAGTAAGCCTGACCGGTCTGGCCCAGATCGACCTCGATGTCGACGGACACATCGGCCGGCAGCACCACTTTTTTCGCCTTGGCTATGTGCTCGATGGCGGAGATGTAGCAGGCCGACCATGCACCGGCGAACAGTTGCTCGGCGGTCGGGTGCGCTTGGGTGGCTGCGAACACGTGGGCCGGTTTTGCGTCACCTGGCGACGACAGCTCGATGTCGAGGTTGCCGTGGGCACGGGTCGCATCGCTGAACGTGGTGTGGGTTTTGCCGGTAAACAGTACTTTTTCGATCTTGCTCATGGAATGAATCCTCAACGTTTCAATAGGTGCGATTTACGTGTCGCATACGTTTGTATCGTGTGCGATGTAAATAATACTCGCGCAGAGCTCAATCCGTGTCAAGGGGTGGCGCGCTGCCCAGCCGACGAATGGTTTGTTGCCGGGATATGCCGAATTCGTCGTCGACCGGCGCTAAAGCGATCAAGCCGTGGCGTCTGGAATGGGCCAGTCTGGACGGTCTGTCCAAGGAGTTGATGATGAAACGACTGTCCCTGGCCGAAGCTCGCGAGCTGGCCGAATCGATCTTGCTGCACAACGGTTTTAACGTTGCCCACGCTCAGGCGGTGGCCGCCACGGTGATTGCCGGCGAGCGCGATGGCTGCGCCTCTCACGGTTTGTATCGGGTATTGGGGTGTGTGAATTCGCTCAGAGCCGGCAAGGTGGTGGCCGATGCGGAGCCACAGGTGATCGACCAGGCACCTTCGATCGTGCGGGTTGATGCGGCGGGTGGTTTCTCCCAATTGGCGTTTCAGGCGGGTCTGCGATTACTGGAGGAGAAAACCCGGGCAAACGGGATTGCGGCTCTGGCGATCAATCGCTGTGTGCATTTTTCTGCCCTGTGGGTCGAGATCGAGCAATTGACCGCTGCCGGCCTGGTGGCGCTGGCGTGTAATCCCAGCCATGCCTGGGTCGCGCCGGCAGGGGGCAGTCAGCCGGTGTTCGGCACCAATCCCATCGCATTCGGCTGGCCGCGTTCGGGTAAGGATCCGTTTGTGTTCGACTTCGCCACCAGTGCGATTGCCCGGGGCGATATCGAATTGCACCGGCGTGCCGGCCAAGCGATTCCCGAAGGCTGGGGCGTCGATGCAGACGGGCAGCCGAGTACTGATGCGAACGTGGTACTCGATGCCGGCGCGATGCTGACGTTCGGTGGGCACAAGGGCTCGGCGCTGGCCGCCATGGTGGAGTTGATCGCCGGGCCGTTGATTGGCGACCTGACCAGTGCCGAATCGCTGGCCTACGACGCGGGCAGCAAGTCGTCGCCTTACCACGGCGAGCTGATCATCGCCCTCGATCCGCGACGCTTTCTCGGCGAGGCCACCGAGCAGCATCTGGCCCGTGCCGAAGTGATGTTCCAGAGCATACAAGGGCAGGGCGCGCGCTTGCCGTCGCAACGGCGTTACGAGGCGCGAGCGCGCAGTTTGGTGGAAGGCGTGCAGATTCCCGAAGCCTTGTACAACGACTTGAAAGCACTGCTGGATTGAAGAAACGGAGGGCAACCGATCCCCCTGTGGGAGCGAGCTTGCTCGCGATAGCGGTGTAACAGTCGACAGAAATGCTGAATGTTATGGACCCATCGCGAGCAAGCTAGCTCCCACAGGAGGTCGCTGCACATATGAGTGTTTTTTAAACCGGGTCGCGATGGCTGTTGCCATCGACCAGACGGGCGATGCCCAACGGATTCGCGTTTTTCAAGGCGTCCGGCAAGAGCGCATCCGGGCAGTTCTGGTAGCACACCGGGCGCAGGAAACGCTCGATGGCCAGGCTGCCGACCGAGGTGCCACGGGCATCGGAGGTGGCCGGGTAGGGACCGCCATGCACCATCGCATCGCAGACTTCGACGCCAGTCGGGTAGCCGTTGAACAGTACCCGGCCGACTTTCTGTTCAAGCAGCGGCAGCAGTTCGCTATGGGTTTGCAGGTCACCGGCTTCGGCAATCAGGGTGGCCGTGAGTTGTCCGTGCAAACTCTGCAATGCCCGTTGCAGTTCGACCTTGTCGGCCACTTCCACCAGCACCGTGGTCGGCCCGAAAACTTCTTCCTGCAACAGAGAATCGCCGTTGAGCAGCAGGCTGACGTCGGCCTTGAACAGCTGCGGCTGGGCCTGCTTGCCCTGTTGTTCGCGGCCGGCCAGGTGGCTGATGTGCGGATGCGCGTGCAGCGCCTGCACGCCCTTGACGTAGCTGGTTAACGTGCCGGCGTTGAGCATGGTTTGCCCCGGCTGGTCGGCCATTACCGCACTGAGCGATTCAATAAATGCGCTGAATTCAGGGGAGCGAATGCCAATCACCAATCCGGGGTTGGTGCAGAACTGGCCGCAACCGAGCACCACTGACGCGGCGAGTTCGCTGGCGATTTTCTCGCCGCGCCGTTGCAGGGCTTCGGGCAACACCAGTACCGGATTGATGCTGCTCATTTCGGCGAATACCGGAATCGGCTGAGGTCGTGCGGCAGCCATGTCGCAGAGGGCGCGACCGCCCTTGAGCGAACCAGTGAAGCCCACTGCCTGGATCGCCGGATGCTTGACCAACGCTTCGCCGACACCCGCGCCGTAGATCATGTTGAACACACCCTTGGGCATGCCGGTTTGCTCGGCGGCGCGGATGATTGCATCGGCCACGAGTTCGGCAGTTGCCATATGCCCGCTGTGGGCCTTGAACACCACCGGGCAACCGGCGGCCAGGGCGGCAGCGGTGTCGCCACCGGCGGTGGAGAACGCCAGCGGGAAATTGCTCGCGCCGAACACTGCGACCGGGCCGACGCCGATTCGGTACTGGCGCAAATCCACACGTGGCAGCGGCTGACGGTCGGGCAAGGCCCGGTCGATGCGCGCGCCATAGCAATCGCCACGGCGCAGGACCTGAGCGAACAAGCGCATCTGACCGCTGGTGCGACCGCGCTCACCCTGAATGCGTCCGGTTGGCAGCGCCGTCTCGCGGGTGACTAGGGCAACGAACTCATCGTCCAGCGCCTCCAGTTGCACGGCGATGGCCTCGAGAAACTCCGCTCGGCGGCTCGCCGGCAAGTTGCGGAAGGCCGGGTAGGCGGCAGCCGCGGCTTGGGCGGCGGCGTCGACTTCTTCAACGGTGGCTTGCGTGAACGCGTAGGGCAGCGCTTCGCCGGTGCTGGCGTCATGGCTTTGCACGGTGATGTTGCCGGCGGCACTGCGTGTACCGCCGATGTAGTTGTGGCCAATGATGTGGGGCATGAATAACTCCTGTCAGGAAGGTGGGCTCAAGCCAGCGAATCGCCCCGGCGAGTGGCGGCCGGTTCGGCGGTGTCCAGGCCTGCGATCCGCGCAGCGGATTCGGCATCCACCACATGCAGCGACTTACCACGGGTTTCTCGAGTCAGGCCGACGGCGACGATGGAGATCAGCGCGGCACAGACCAGGTACCAGGCGATCGGTGTCGAGCTGTGGTACTTGTTGAGCAAGGTGAGGGCAATCAGCGGTGCCAACGAGCCGGCGAAGATCGGTGCCACCTGGTAGCACAGGGACAACGCGGTGTAGCGCACGTGGGTCGGGAACATTTCGGCCATCAGCGCCGAGTAGGGCGCGTAGGTCATCGACTCGATCGCCAGGCCCAGGGTGATTGCCCCGATGATCAGCCAGTTGTTGCCGGTGTCCATCATCGGGAAGCCGATGAATCCCCAGAATGCGGTGAGGATCGCACCGGTCAGGTACACCGGTTTGCGCCCGACCAGGTCAGACAGATAACCCATCAGCGGGATCATGAAGAAATGCAGCAGGTGCGCGCCGAACATCAGAAACAGAATCTCTGAGGTGTCCTTGTGCACCACCAGCTTCAGGTAGGTAATCGAAAAGGTCACGACGGTGTAGTAGAGAATGTTCTCCGCAAACCGTGCGCCGATACCGACCAGCACCGCACGCCAGTGATGACGCAGCACTTCGACCACGCCCAATTGTTGTTGCTTGTTTTGCGCCTGACGGGCCTGGGCTTCCTTGAAGATCGGCGCGTCGTCGACGCTGGTGCGAATCCAGTAGCCGATCAGCACCACCACCGCCGAGAACCAGAACGCTACACGCCAGCCCCAGGCGAGGAACTGCTCCTCCGACAGGTTCGACGACAACAGCAGCAACGCGACGGTCGCCACCAGGTTACCGGCCGGCACACCGGCTTGCGGCCAACTGGCCCAGAAGCCTCGGCGATTGTCCGGGCAGTGTTCGGACACCAGCAGAATCGCACCACCCCATTCACCACCGAAGGCGAAACCCTGGATCAGCCGCAGCAGCACCAACAACACGGGCGCGGCGTAGCCGATCTGGTCGAAGCCGGGCAGGCAACCCATCAGGAATGTGGTGATGCCGACCACCACCAGGCTCAATTGCAGCAGGCGTTTGCGGCCGAACTTGTCACCGTAGTGACCGAACACCAAACCACCCAGCGGGCGGGCGAGGAAACCGACCGCATACAGGGCGAAGGCGGCGAGGATGCCATCGATCGGGCTGTCGGTCTGGCGAAAAAACAGCTGACCGAAGACCAGTGCCGAAGCGGTGCCGTAGAGGAAGAATTCATACCATTCGGCGACGGTACCGGCCATGGCGGCGGCCACGACACGTTTGAGTCCCGAGGGTGTGGTTGCGCGGGAGGTGCTGTGAGGATTGGACATGCTGACGTTTCCTGTAGAGGCGCAAAGACAGGCAGCCGGGCCGGGTCCGCAAGGGGCCCGCCCGGCAATCACTCAGAGACCGACGTCCGGCAGTTCCGGACGATTGGCCAGGGCCTTGGCCATGATCTGCTCGACGAAAACCCGATCGGCTTCCGGCAGGGCCAGGCGTGGCGGACGGGTCAGGGCGCTGCCGCGACCGGCGATGGCTTCGCACAGCTTGATGCACTGCACCAGGTCGGCACGGGCGTCGAGGTGCAGGATCGGCATCAGCCATTCGTAGATCGGCATGGCTTCGGCGAAGCGACCGGCCTTGGCCAGGCGGAAGATGGTTTCGCCTTCTTTCGGGAACACGTTGGACATGCCCGAGACCCAGCCCTCGGCGCCCACGGCGATGCTTTCCAGCACCACGTCATCAAGGCCGGCGAACAGCACAAAACGGTCGCCCACTTCATTGCGCACGTCGATGAAACGCCGGGTGTCGCCGGAGGAGTCCTTGAAGCACACCACGTTGTCGCAGTCGGCCAGGGAAATCAGGATGTCCGGGGTAACGTCGTTTTTGTAGATCGGCGGGTTGTTGTAAACCATCAGCGGTACGTCGGCGTTTTTCGCCACGTAACGGTAGTGCTCGGCGGTCTCGAACGGCTTGGAACCGTAGACCAACGCCGGCATCAGCATGACGCCGTCGACACCGACCCGGCGCACGGCGTTTGCGACTTTGGCCGCTGCGATGCTGGTGAATTCGGCCACGCCGCAGATCACTGGCACGCGACCGCGGGAGGCGTCGACCGCGACTTCAGTCACGGCGATTTTTTCTTCGGCGGTCAGCGAGGTGTTTTCCCCCACCGAACCGCACACCACCAGGCCCGACACGCCGTCACGGATCACGTTGGAAATCACCTGGTGGGTTTTTTCCAGGTTGATGGAGAAGTCGTCGTTGAATTGAGTGGTCACCGCGGGGAAGACACCACTCCAGTTAATGCGCTTGCTCATTGTTGCCTCCGGTTCGTTAATTGTATTTCGTATACGATATTGCAAGTGAAAAGACTCGGCCAGTGCTTTTTTCAGTGACGAGGGGTTTTTTGCTAGCCGTTGGTCAGAGTTTTGGGTGAGGGTTTGTAAAGCTGTGCTCAGGCCCCAGGCCAGGTGTCGGACAGTCGATAGCCTTGTGGCCACGGATCGCTCGGATCGAGCAGCAATTGATGTGTACCGGTAATCCAGGCCCGGCCGGAAATGCACGGGTAAATAGCCGGGCGTCCGGCCACTTCGGTCAGCGAATCGATGCGGCAGTGGAACTCGGAACCGATGATCGAACGGCCGATAAAACGCTCGCCGACCTGCATCAAGCCCTTGGCCTGCAGCACCGCCATACGCGCTGAGCAACCGGTGCCGGTCGGCGAACGGTCGATCTTGCCGGGTTGAATCACCACCGCATTGGCGCCGGTGGCGATGCCATTTTCATAGGCTAGGGGAGCCGCGATCTGGCAGAAGGAAATGTGCGACCACTCGGGGTTCAGCGGATGGACGAAGCCCAGTTGTTCATTGGCCGCGCGGGTGATTTTCAGCCCGACCTCGACCAGTTCGGCCGCTTCATCAGGACGAATGGAAAAGCCCAGGCGCTTCGCATCGGCAATCACAAAACTGTCGCCGCCGTACGCGGTGTCGACCTGCAATGAGCCGACGCCTTCGACTTCGATCCAGGCGTCGAGGCGGTCAGCGAAGGAGGGCACGTTCTTGATTTCCACCCGTTCGACCTTGCCGTCACGGCAGTCGGCCACCGCTTCGATCAGCCCGCCCGGCGCTTCGAGCACCAGCCGGGTTTGCGGTTCGGTCATCGGCAGGATGCCACTGTCGAGCAACACAGTGGCCACGCACAGCGAGTTGGAGCCGGACATCGGTGGTGTGTCGGCGGGCTCCATGATGATCCAGGCCATCTGCGCCCGAGGATCCTTGGCCGGCACCAGCAGGTTGACGTGACGGAACACGCCGCCCCGAGGTTCGTTGAGGACGAAGTTGCGCAGGGTTTGGTCCTTGGCAATCCAGCGCGACTGTTCCCACACGGTGGCCCCGGGTGGTGGCGCGACGCCGCCGACGATCACATCGCCGACTTCGCCTTCGGCGTGGCAGCTGACTACATGGATGACTTTTGATGAGCGCATGGTTTGCTCCTTGTTTTGTCTGTTAGGGCCTCATCGCGAGCAAGCTCGCTCCCACATTGATTTTGTGTACACCACTAAACCCTGTGGGAGCGAGCTTGCTCGCGATGGGGCCATCAGCTATTTCACCGATTTCAGAAAAGCCGCGGTTTCCGCATGCACCGGATTGCCAATAACCTGATCCGGCGAGCCGATCTCATGCACCAAGCCATTGCGAAAGAACGCCACACGATCAGACACATCCCGGGCAAAGCGAATCTCATGAGTCACCAACACCATGGTCATACCGTCTTCGGCAAGCATGCGCATGGTGTCGAGCACCTCGCCCACCAGCTGCGGGTCGAGGGCCGAAGTGGCTTCGTCGAACAGCATGTAGTCCGGCGACATGGCCAGGGCGCGGGCGATCGCCATGCGCTGTTGCTGGCCGCCGGAGAGCTTGCCGGGAAAGGCTTTGAGCTTGTCGCCCAGACCGACGTGGGTCAGTTGCTTGACCGCCAGTTCCTCGGCTTCGGCCTTGCTCTTGCCCAGTACTTTACGCGGCGCCAGCATTACGTTTTCCAGCACGGTCAGGTGCGGGAACGCATTCCATTGCTGGAACACGATGCCGATTTTCTGCCGCAGACGGTTGAGGTCCGTGGCGCTGTCGTGGACCTCGACACCGTCGACGCGAATGTTGCCTTTCTGGATCGGCTCCAGGCCGTTGATGCACATCAGCAGGGTCGATTTGCCCGAGCCGGAGCCGCCGATGATCGACACCACCTCGCCCTTGTTCACCGTCAGGTTGACGCCCTTGACCACTTCGAGGTTGCCGAAGGATTTGTGTACGTTGTCGATCTCAATCATTTTCTTGCCACCTTCTTTCCAGACGAGCGCCGAGGCGAGCGACCACCAGGCTCATGACGTAGTAGATGAGGCCCGCGATGCACAGCACCAGCAGCGGTTCCTGAATGCGGGTCACGATGGTTTGCGAAGCGCGCAGCAGTTCGACGATGCCGATCCACATCACCAGCGCGGTGTCTTTCATCACGCTGAGGACCAGGTTCAGCCAGCCGGGAAAGGCTACCCGCGTGGCCATCGGCAGGACGATCCAGCGCAGGTCCTGCAAGAAACTCAAACCAAGGGAGCGACTGGCCCGGCGTACGGTGAACGGCACCGAAAGCACGCCGCTGCGCACGATCTCGGTGAAGTACGCGGCGGCGTAGACCCCGAGCACAATGCAGCCAACGCTGAAGGCGCTGATGTTCAAGCCGACGATGCTTTTCAGCGAGTTGAACAACACAAACTGGATCAGCAACGGCACGCTGCGAAACACGTCCAGTACCCACGCCAGTGGCAGGCTGGCGCGCGGCAACAGTGCCCGCAGCAAGCCGAACAACAGCCCGGCGAAAGAGCCGAGGATGATCGACCAGAACGTGAGTTTCAGAGTGACCCAGGCGCCATCAAGCAAGAACAGCAGGTCATTCCAGGAAAAACTGGTGGTCAACATGGTCACCTCCTCAGTAACGGAACAGCCGCCAGGCCATCAGCCGGGCTACGGCGACGATCGCCTTGGCAATCAGGTAATACAGCGCCGCGGCGATGGCGAAATATTCGAAGGTGCGGAACGTCTTGACGTTGTAGTCCTGGGTCACGCCGGTGAGGTCATTGTTCAGCCCGACGATCACCCCCAGCGACGTCATCAGCACCGCCCAGACCATCTGGTTACTCAACGGGTAGAACACGATTCGCAACAGCTGCGGGACGATGATCATCCGGTAGGCCTGGAAGGCACTCATGCCCAGCGAACGCGCGGCGCGCACTTGCGTGCCGGGCACAGCCTTGAGGCCGCCGCGAAAGTTTTCCGCCAGGTAGCCGGCGTTGTTGAAGGTGATCCCGGCCAGCAGCGCGAACCATGAGCTGACATGCAAATCCAGCGAGCCAAGGCCGAAGTAGAGGACGTAGATCTGGAACAGCGACGGGGTGTTGCGGGCTATCGACACCCAGCCGTTGCCGATGCCGCGCAACAACGGTTGTTTGGTTTCGCGCATCACCGTCAGGGCCAGGGCGATCAGCACGCCGAAGATCATCGACAGCGCGGCGGTCTCGAAGGTGACCCAGGCGCCGGCGAGCATGTCCGGCAGGGCGCGCAGGGTCGCGCGCCATTGGAAGGTGTAATCAAACATGCGCGTGGCTCTCCAGAGAGGCGGCCGATTGCAGCCAGGCCGGCAAACGACCGCTGGCCGTGGCGCTGCAGGCGGCGTCAACACATTCGGCAAGGTTGGCGAAGTGCACCTTGCGGCCCACCAGGCCGGGTGCGTAGTGGGCGTGTTTGCCTGAGTTGGTCATCAAGGTTTTGGCGGCCGGCGGGATCACCGGCTCACCGAGCATGCACCAGCAGGTATCGGTGACCAGCGTCGCGCCGAAGGCTTCGATCACGGCGATATGTCCAGCCTTGCGGGCCTGCTCCAGCACCGCACGACCGCAGGTGATGGCGAGCACCACCTCGGGATGCTTGTGCCGACCCCGACACAGCCGCGCCAGATGCGCGAACTCGCTCAGGGAGAAATGCGGGTTGCCCAGCGAGACCACATCCACCCGGTTGTCGCGGGCACTGTTGAGCTCACGCCAGCTGAGCAGCAAATCTTTCAGGCGGATTTTTTCCACCGGCACATCGGCGTCCGCCTCCAGCACCTGCGCCGGGTCGAGTGCTTCCGGCGTCACCCCGGAGATATGGAACAGCGGCGCGGCGGAGGTGGTGGCGAAAGCCGCACCGAAAGCTTTCAGGTCATCCAGGCTCGGCTTGCTGTGTTCCAGCCCAAGCACCAGCGGAATCCGGCTGCCGGCCAAGGCACCGATGTGGTAACCGAGCAGCGGGTAGAAGGCATCGTCCAACTCGCGCAAAACCGGCAATTCGATTTGCAGTCTCGCTTTACGTTGCGCGTCCAGATGGCAGCCGATCAAGGGCGCGCGGCCGGTCAGGGCGATGCAGATGTCCAGGTAGTCCGGGTATTTCAGGGTGCGTGCGCCGAGTACGCTGTTGGCATACACCACGGCGTTGGATTCGGCCCAGACGATTTGCTCGCCGGCCTTCGGCGCGCTGTCGAGCAGGTAGGGCGCGCAGGTGAAACTCAGCTGTGCGCCCATCGCCATGTACGCATCGCCCAAGGCACTGGCCGGTACGCCGAGTGCCGGATCAATGCCCAATTCGCGCCAACGGCGCTGGTCGACGGAAATCGAATTGAGGGTGGTCGGCACCCGTACTTTGGCTCCCCACTGCACCAGTTGTTCAGCAAAGCGCAGGCTCGCAGGTCCGGTATAAATGCAGCCGTCGATGTGCGCCTGGGTGACATCCACCAGATGGCGGGCGCCTTGCAGTTCAGCCATGCGCAGGACGATCTGCATGGCCACCTGGGCAGCCTTGCCATGCTCGCCGTCGAGCAGCGCCTGATCGTGTTCGGTGAGTTCGATAGCGGTGCTTTTTTCTGCTGTCTGCAACGGACTGTCGAGTGCCTGCCAGGCATCGCCCGGCAGGTGTTCGAACACGGTCACCATTGAGGCTTCGACCCGAGCAAAGGCCTTGCCGCGCAAGGCGGCGAAGGCCTCCCGGCCGATGCACAGCACCGGCAGGGAACGCTCGAAAATGGTCTGTGCCACGAGCACGCCCAGGGTCAGGATCTCATCGGGTTCGGCCAGCACCAGTGCGGCCGGCGCATGACCGTTGCTGATCAGTTCCATCAGCACACTGCTGCCGGTGCACGAGCCGCGGCCGCTGGGAATGGCCAGCACCCGGCCAGCCAGAAGTTCGCCGCTCAGCGGGTGGTGACGGTCGATGATCTCTCCACTATACGGATCGACCCCGCCCCAGAAACTCAGCCCGACATCGGCAAACAGCAGGGCGCCTTGGGCGGCGCCGGCGACCAGGCTGCGACCGGTCAGAGAGGTTGGCCTAGGCATGCCGGACACCTCAGTAATAGACCTTGGGCACGGTCAGGTCGGTGGGTGAAATCTCGGTGCCGACCCATTTGGTGAACAGCTCGTTGTATCGGCCGCTGCGCACCTGCTGATTGACGAACAGGTTGAGGTAGTTGAGCAGGCCATACTCGTTGCGCTTGGCGCCCAGGGACACGTAGTCGATGGTGTACGGCGCGTTACCGGCGATTTTCAGGTTCTTGTATTTGCCCGACTTGATCGTGGCGGCGGCCACGGTGTTGGTGACCACGGTAGCGTCGATGTGACCCTGGGCGACCGCCAGCAGCGTGTCGTTCTGCGACTGATAGGCGCGGAAGGTGCCGGTGCCCCAGTTCTTCACGTCTTTTTCCAGAGCGATGGCTTCATAGGTGCCGCTGGTGTTGCCCAGGGCTTTGCCTTTGATATCGGCGAAGCTGTTGATGCCGGTGTTGTCGCGGGTCAGCACCACCATCTGAAAGGCGAAGTACGGCACGGTAAGGCCGACGGTCTTGGCCCGTTCGAGGGTGTCGGACGTGGACGCAACGATCACGTCCGCACGCCCGGAGACCAGCGCCGGAATTCGATCGGGGAAGGGTGTTTCAACCACTTCGGCGTCGACCCCGAGGATTTTCGCCAGGTCGCGGCAGTAGTCCACGTCGAAACCGGCCGGGTTGTTACCTTCATCGCGGAAACCCATGGGTGGGAAGTCCAGGGTCACGGCGCAGCGCAGCTTGCCCGAACCAATGATGTCGTCGAGCTTGTCGGCCTGGGCGGTGGCAATGAAGGACGTACTGAGAACAGCGCTGAGGGCTACGGCAAATGCGGGGTTTTTCATAGAGGCCTCGTTGTCGGAAAGTGCTGTTGGATATCGTATTGTGAATTTCGTATACGATATGTGATTAGCAATGAGCGTGCCCGTTTCCGAACTGAGGCGAGAATTATTCGCCAAGCCTTGAGCTAAACGTCCTGCAAGATTTTGGGAATGGGATGTAGGAGAAGAACGCTTCGATGGCCTGTATCAGGTGGTGTTACAGAAGGGAGCAGTGGGAACGCCGGGCGCCCCATAAAGGAACACTCGCCCGGATTCAGCGACGGCTTTCGCGATACTGACTCGGCGCCAGACTGGTCAAGGCGCGGAACTGCCGGCTGAAGGCGCTGTGATCGGTGTAACCGCAGCGCAGGGCGATCTCGGTGATGGGCAGGTCGGTGTGCAGCAACAGTCGGGAGCCTTCTTCCAGGCGCGCCTTGTGAATCATCTGCCGTGGGGTGAGTTGGAACACCCGTTTGCAGTGGCGCTCCAGTTGCGCCACGGAAAACCCGGCGATCGCGGTCAGTTCGGCGAGGCTGATCGGCCGGGCGAAATGGCTTCGGATGTGCGCGTCCACCGCCGCGAGCTTCTGGAAGGCCGGATGGCTGGACTGTGGCGCTTGCAGGTCGCGGGAGATGCCGGCCAGGCCGACGATCTGACCTTGCAGGTCGCGCAGCGCGAGTTTGTGGGTCAGGCACCAGACCGGCTGGTTACCGTAATACAGGTGCAGTTCGAGTTGGTCGGCCAGTTCGCGGCCGGTGGACAGCACCCGCCGATCCTGCTCGGTGTACAGCGGGCCGAAGCGCTCGGGAAAGACCATGTCGGCGGTGCGCCCGAGCAGCTCGTCACTGTGTTTGAAGCCGCAGCGCCGGGCCAGGGTCTGGTTGACGAAGGCGTAGCGGGCCTCGCTGTCCTTGATGAAAAACACCACGTCCGACAGGGTGTCGAGCAGCGCCGCGATCGGCTGCAGACTGCTCAGCAGGGTGGGCAGGTCGCAGGGTTTGAAGGTAGTGAGCGAGGCATACATGGCGCTGGGCGTCTGGAGGCAATGCCCCGGATCATAGAGACTCGGCGACGGAGCCGAAAGCCCCGGGCCGGCATTCAGTCGGGCGGCGAGTCATCCAGGCACAGCAAGGTCTCGATCCGCGCCGGACTGAACGGTGGCCGTGGCGCCGAAGGTTGCCAGCCGAACAGGTGCTGCAACGCGCCGCCACACACCCGGCCCTGGCAGGCGCCCATGCCGCAGCGGCTGGCCAGCTTGGCGTCGCGCCAGTCAGTGTGCCCGGCAAGCGCTGCGTAAGGCACGTCTTCGCAACGGCACACCAGGGTGTCGGGTTGTGCCAGCGACTTGAGTTGCGGATCGAGGGTGAAGGCCTTGTTGAGGGCGTTGGCGAAACCCTGCCAGCGCGCACGGCGCGGCCACAATGCTCGGGCCGAATCAAGGTCACCGACGGCGGCGTGGCCAGCGATGGCGCCTTCGACCAATGCCAGTTCACTGCCGCCAAAACCGGTGCATTCACCTGCCGCGTAGTGATCGGCGCGGCGAGTGGTCTGCCAGGCATCGACAGCAATCGCTTGGCCATCGAGTTCGCAGCCCAGGGCCTGACCGAGTTGGGTATTGGGGATCAGACCGAAACCGCAAGCCAGGCGATCACATTCCAGTTCGACGATTTTTCCTTGCTGTTGCAGGCGCACACCTTCCAGCCGCTCATTGCCCAGGGCGGCCAGTACATAGGTTCCGGTACGGTAATGGCGGTCGAACAACGTGACCGACTGCATCAGCTTGTTGGGCCAGCGTGGCAGTTGCGCGGCGAAACCGGCGACGGCGGCCGCGCTGGCCTGCTCGGCAATGCGCAGCACCTGGGCGCCGTTATGTTTCGCGGTGGCGGCGCTGGCCAGCAGTAACGGTCCGCTGCCGGCAATCACAATGCGTTCGTCCTGCACTGGCAGGCCACCTTTGATCAGTGCCTGGAGGCCACCGGCGCCAGTCACGCCGGGCAGCGTCCAGCCGGGGAAGGGCAGAAGCAACTCGCGGGCGCCAGTACACAGAATCAATTTGTCGTAACCGATCAACCAGCCTCGATCGGCGTCTTCAACCAGCAGTTGTTTCGGCCCGGAGCAGGCGATCACCCGAGTGCCGGAGTGGCGATGGATGTTGCTGCACGCCTCCAGTCGCTTGCGCATCTGACGTGCCGGGTTCGGCAGGTTGGCTTGAGGACCATCACGCCAGATTTGACCGCCCGGCAATGGGTTGTCGTCGAGCAGGACGATGCGTGCACCGCTGGGCGCCGCAGCGAGCGCAGCGACCATGCCGGCGGGACCGGCACCGATGATCAGCAGGTCGGCGTATTCGCTCATGCTTGAGTCTCCACGTGCATGCCGTCACGGCACAACGTCTGGCAGGCCAGGCGCCGTCGACCGTCGATGGTCACCCGGCATTCCTGGCAAATACCCATGCCGCACAGCGGGGCGCGGCGTTGGCCACTGACGGATGTGCGCGTGCAGCCATCGCCGCTCAGGGCCAGTGCTGCGGCAACACTGGTGCCTTCGGCAACCCGCAGGGCACGTCCGTCCAGCATCACTTCAGGCATAAACGGGCGCTCCGAGAAAACGTTGCGGCAAATAAGGTTGCGCGGCCAGTGGCGGCGCTTCGTCGAACAGCTGCGCGACCAGCAGGTCGGCGGTGCCGGGTGCAGTGGTCACGCCGAGGCCCTCGTGGCCGACCGCCAGCCATAAACCTTTGCGTTGCGGGTGCTGACCCACCAGCGGCAAACCGTCGGGGCTGGCAGCGCGAAAACCGGTCCAGGCGCGGATGCCGTTGAGCTGAGCCAGCCCAGGCATGTAGTCGGTGGCACGCCGGAGCATTTTCGCCAGCATCCAGCCCTCGACCTGCGGGTCGGTGGTGCCGAATTGTCGTGAGGCGCCGATGAACAGTTGCCCGGTCGGCCGGGGTTGAATGTTGCAAGCCGTCGAAGGACCGCTGGCGTTGTGGGCACTGGTGACGTAACCGAGTTCCACCAGGGTGTGGGTGACTTTGCCGGGATAGCGGTCGGTGATCAGCAAGTGGCCTTTCTTCGGCTCGATCGGCAACTCCGGGCACAGCTCGTTGGCCTGGATGCCGTTGGCCAGAATCACCGCTTCGGCGCTTAGCCAGTGGCCGTCGTCGAGTCGCACGCGGTTGCCGTCGACTTCGCTGACCCGCGCCCGGCGTTGGCTGATGTTCGGTGTGTCGAGCATCCAGTTGGCGGTTGCCGGGGCATACAGAATGCCGTCGCCATTGATCAGCAGTCCGCCTTCCAGGCCCTCGCGCAGTTCCGGTTCGCGTTGGTGCAAGGCACTGCTGGAGATCAATTCGCAGGCCACGCCTTGGGCCTGCAAGTTCAGGTATTTGCTGTGGGCGACGGCCATTTCTTCGGCATTGGCCGCCAGCCAGAGGGTGCCATTGCAACGGTAGGCACAGCCATCGGGAAGGGCTGGTGCCAGTTCGCGCCAGCGTTGCAGGGAATATTGACTGAGGGCCAGTTCGGCCGGGTTGTCGTCGAGGACCAGCAAATGGCCCATGCCCGCCGCCGTTGCGCCGGGCAGGCCGGCGTCCAGCACCAGCACGCGCAAGCCGCGACCCGCCAGCGCCTGGGCACAAGCGGCGCCGATAATGCCGGCGCCGATCACGATCACATCGGCCATATTGCCCTCACTCACGGGCGAATGCCCCAGGCGAACGGGTCGTCCTGCTCGATGATCAGGCTGGCTTCGGCGCTGATAAAGGCGCGGCCGCGAATGGTCGGCACGATGCGCTCGCCCTGAAGTTCGTAGGAACCCTCGAACTCGCTGCCGATGACACTGGCCTGACGCCAGATCTGTCCCGGCTGCAATTTGTCGTCGGCCGCCAGGCACGCCAATTTGGCACTGGTGCCGGTGCCACAGGGCGAGCGGTCGTAGGCCTTACCGGGGCAGAGGACGAAGTTGCGGCTGTCGGCTTGCTCGTCATCGGCGAACAGCTCGACATGGTCGATCAGCCCGCCGTCTTCGCCGCGAATGCCTTGAACCTCCAGTGCTTGCTGCACGGCGTAGGTGTAGGCGGTCAGCGTATCGAGGTTATCGCCCGCAACGCGCAGGCCATGCTCGGCAATCAGGAAAAACCAGTTCCCACCCCAGGCAACATCGCCGGTCACTTGACCGATACCCGGCACCTGCAGCGACAGCGCTTTGCGGTAACGGTACGCCGGCACGTTGCGCACGCTGACCGAGTGGTCTTCGTGCAGCGTTGCCTGCACTGTGCCCACTGGGGTTTCGATGCTGTGCACCCCTGGGCCGATCTTGCCCAGATGCGCCAGCGATGCCACCAGCCCGATGGTGCCGTGCCCGCACATGCCGAGGTAACCGCTGTTATTGAAGAAAATCACGCCAGCACAGGCGCTCGGGTCTACCGGCTCACAGAGCAGGGCGCCGACCAGCACATCGCTGCCTCGGGGTTCCAGCACGCAAGCGGCGCGCCATTGATCATGCTGTTCGGCCAGCCGCTGTCGACGCTCGGCCATGCTGCCGTTGCCCAGGTCAGGAAAACCGGCGGTCACCAGGCGGGTCGGTTCGCCGCCGGTGTGGGAGTCGATCACGGTGATGCGTTTCATGGAATGGCCACGTCCGTTCAGATGAGTGAACGAAAGAGTGGCCTGTGCGAGGGCTTGCCGGCTTGATGGTTTTATCCAGTGCCGATGACGAAATCGGCACAGTGCGGCGAGCCGTCAGTGGTGATGAGGCAGGTGCTCGAACAGGGTCTTGCAGACGCCGGCAATGTGCTCGTCGAGCAACTTCACCGCCAGGTCCACGTCACCGGCGCGACAGGCTGCAAGGATTTCCCGGTGTTCGTGATCGGCGCGTTCCTTGCCGGCCGACAGGCTCATCTGCATGCGCAGGTAGCGCTCCAGCTTGTCGTTGACCGAGCGGATCAGGCCGACCAAAAAAGGTCGTTGCGCCGGTTCGTAAAGACAAGCGTGCAGTTCCCAATTGAGCTCGGCCCAGCGCCCCACGTCATCTTCGCCGATGAACTCCTGGCAGATGCGTTCGGCGCGGGCGAAGGTGTCTTCGGTCATGTTCGGAATGGCCAGGCGCAGCACCTTGTCTTCGAGCAGCATGCGCACTTCGAACATCTGCGCCAGTTCCGCATCGGAAACCCGCGTGACCATCGCCCCGCGATTGCGCTGGAACATCACCAGGCCTTCGGCCTCCAGACGTTTGAGGGCTTCGCGC
This sequence comes from Pseudomonas sp. LBUM1666, assembly GCF_059695775.1. Taxonomy (NCBI): domain Bacteria; kingdom Pseudomonadati; phylum Pseudomonadota; class Gammaproteobacteria; order Pseudomonadales; family Pseudomonadaceae; genus Pseudomonas; species Pseudomonas sp. LBUM1666. Next base: position 2,664,007 of record NZ_CP166789.1, read on the forward strand.
ACGGGAATCTTGCTGACGTTGAACTGGCGGGCAATATCGTCCTGGCGAATCGGCTCGTCCTCGGCGAAATGCCCGGCGACGATGGCGTCACGCAGATGACGGGTGATGATTTCCGACGTAGAAGGCGAATTGCCAAGGTCGGGAGCGTTGAGTTTGGTCAGGGCCACGGTCGTGTTCGTTAGGATTGAATTGCAGATATGGTATACGAATTTGCCTTGGGTGTTCTTTCGGCGATAGCCAGGATCTCCAGCCACCGTCTGTCAGCCATCAACGTTCGGGAAGGTTCCAGCTTTCGCGGATTTGCTCATATTCCGCCTCAGGCATTTGAACCAGCAGAGGCGACTGGCGAGGATCCAGCCAATTGAACAAGCGAGAAATATCCGCTGGATCCATGGCGGTGCAGCCCCGCGTCGGCGAGGAGGGGCCACGCCAGATGTGGAAAAAAATGCACGAGCCCGAGGCGGGGGACGCCGGCGTATTGTGCTCGATGAAAATGCCTTTTCGATACATGTCGTCATCGCGACGCATACGTTCGGAACTGTTCCAGTCTTTCGAAACAGTCGCTCCATCGACCAGCTCGTTATAGCGGGCGGAGTGGCTGTCATCCACGCATTCGATGGTCGACGTCAGCGCAAGGTACGGCAGTCTGGTGTCGGCCGTGCTGTCGTAGCCAAACGCCGTTCCCAGTTTAAATACCCCGGCTGGTGCTTTTCCATCGCCTTCATGTTTGACCGGACCTTCGCGTTGCTCAACGCTGCTCAGACCCTTGCCCCACGCCAGACCGCTCTTGCCGACCACCACCGGAAACGATCCTTCGTATTGTCGAAAGCTGTTCCCATGCCGTTCATAGCGCTGGGCCGTGCCCTGGATGTCAGTCCAGTTTTTTGTGGTGACCACAATCAGCTGATTGGCGGTGTCGAGAACATCGCGTGTACCCAGCGGCGTGATAGGGAAGTCCATGACGTTCTTCGGCGATCCTTCCCCGCTGTAGGTGAAGTGCCACCATTCCTTGGAGTACCCGGTAAACCCTTCTTTCTCCATGGCCCTGCTGAGCTTCTGGCGATTGTCCCTGGCAGCAGCGCTGATCGTCGGGTTGTCGGTATGCGCTCGCTCATCAAAGCAATCGAACCCCGTGCCCATGTCGAGCGCGCCGTCGCGCCAACGCTGGCCATAGGGGGCCGTGCAATCGACTTGCCCGGCTGAAGGCGTCCAGCTAGCGGCGGGCAGGGCATCCGGACCGGTCAGTGTCAGATCCACGGTTGAGCCTTTGGAGTGGTTCGACACCCGGGCCACGTAACCCAGGCGCCAGAAGTCCTGCTTGTCCACACGTGGATAGAACTCGGCCTTGCGCGGGTCACCCGGCACCAAAGCAAAGCGCCCCATGTCTGCAACGGCACGGCTGGGCCGATAACAGTCAAACACCTTCAAACCGTAGCCTTGCGCACGCAATGCTGTTTGTACCCGAGCGAGGGCCTTGGCGGCGTCCAGCGATAACAGGCATTGCGCCGCGGCGTAACCGTCGAGTGGGTGTCCGGTGAAGTTGTGAGCGCTGGCATAGCGAATGTCTTGCTCGATGCCCGGATCAATCGTACGCAGATACACCATGTTCTCGGGTCGTGTCTCTGCACCGGCGATGCCGGGTGCGACGATGCTCAGGCACAGGGCCCATCGCAGACAGGTCCGCGTGAGCCTGTTTTGCTGGTCCATTGCGCAACGATGGTGGTTTGATCTGCCCGTCAGGGTTTTGGACGATCGAATGTCCAAGGCTCGCCTCTCGTATGATTTTTTACGCTTTCTTTACAGTGATCATTTTCGTCCGACACGATACTGGCCGCGTTTTTTGACGTCGATACGTATAGCACTTCACCGCTTGGCTTAGCGACGTGTGGACCACTGTCATTAATAACCGTTTGAATCAATGCCTCTTTACGGCCGCCTATCTCAAACGGCCTCGGGGAGCCGTCTCGCTCAAGGATGGCATGCACTTTCTCCCCCTTCATTCAGAGAGTCTACCGTGAGCGAAACAACCACCGTTGCACATGAAAATTCTCAAGCCAAAACGTCAGGTGCAGGCTTGCTCGTCGCCGCTGTCGGCGTGGTTTACGGGGACATTGGCACCAGCCCCCTTTACACATTGAAAGAAGTATTTTCCGGCCACTACGGCGTTCAGGTAAATCACGACGGAGTGCTGGGCATTCTGTCGTTGATCTTCTGGTCACTGATCTGGGTGGTCTCGATCAAGTACGTGCTGTTCATCCTTCGCGCCAACAACCAGGGCGAAGGCGGCATTATGGCGTTGACGGCTTTAGCCCGCCGCGCGGCAGCCCCTTATCCGCACATGAGCAAGGTACTGGTAATGCTCGGCCTGTTCGGTGCGGCACTTTTTTACGGGGACAGCATGATCACCCCGGCTATTTCGGTGCTCTCTGCGGTTGAAGGACTACAGCTGGCGTTTGACGGAATAGAGCACTGGGTGGTGCCCTTGTCGGTGATCGTGCTGGTGGCGCTGTTCTTGATACAAAAACACGGCACGGCTCGCATCGGTATCCTGTTTGGTCCAGTGATGGTGCTGTGGTTTGTAGTGTTAGGTGCGCTGGGGATCTATGGCATTTTGCAGCGCCCGGAAGTATTGCAAGCGCTCAACCCATACTGGGGAGCACATTTTTTTATCGCTCATCCGGGGATCGGTGTGGCCATCCTGGGTGCCGTCGTATTGGCTTTGACCGGTGCTGAAGCGCTTTATGCCGACATGGGCCACTTTGGTCGCAAACCGATTTCTCGTGCCTGGTTCATTCTCGTGTTGCCCGGTTTGGTGCTCAACTACTTTGGCCAAGGCGCCTTGATCCTGGGAAACCCGGAGACCGTGCGCAACCCGTTCTATTTGCTGGCGCCTGAATGGGCACTGTTACCGATGGTCGCGCTCTCCACACTGGCCACGATCATCGCTTCTCAAGCCGTGATCTCCGGTGCTTTCTCCCTGACTCGCCAGGCCATCCAGCTGGGTTACGTCCCTCGCATGTTTATCCAGCACACCTCCAGCCAGGAGCAGGGACAGATCTACATCGGCACGGTTAACTGGGCGTTGATGGTCGGTGTCGTGCTGTTGGTGATTGGTTTCGAGTCGTCCAGTGCTTTGGCCGCAGCTTATGGCGTCGCTGTGACGGGGACCATGCTGATCACAACAATCCTGTCTTCGGCTGTCGTCCTGCTCCTATGGAAAACGCCGCGCTGGTTGGCCATCCCGATGCTGCTCGGATTTTTGCTGGTAGACGGTCTGTATTTCGCGGCCAACGCGCCGAAGATTTTTCAGGGCGGTGCGTTCCCGGTGATTGCCGGCATCGGTCTGTTCATTTTGATGACGACCTGGAAGCGGGGCCGGAAGATTATCGTTGAGCGGCTGGATGAAACCGCGCTTCCTCTACCACTGTTCATCGGCAGCATCCGTACGCAGCCTCCCCATCGCGTACAAGGCACGGCGGTGTTTCTGACGGCCAGGGCCGATGCCGTTCCTCATGCGCTGCTGCACAACCTGTTGCATAACCAGGTTTTGCATGAACAAGTCGTGTTGCTCACTGTAGTGTCTGAAGACAGCCCACGCGTGAGTGCTGACAGAAGGTTTGAGGTCGAAGCCTATGGTGAAGGCTTCTTCCGGGTCAGCCTGCACTTTGGTTTTATCGAGGAGCCCGATGTCCCCTTGGCGTTGAGTCTGTGTCACTTGGCTGAGCTGGATTTCAGTCCGATGCGCACGACCTATTTCCTCAGCCGAGAGACGGTCATTGCGACCAAACGCATGGGTATGGCTCGTTGGCGAGAGAACCTGTTCGCCTTTTTACTCAAGAACGCCAACAGCAATCTGAAGTACTTCAAGTTGCCACTGAACAGGGTGATAGAGCTGGGCACACAGGTCGAGATGTAGCGATAAACAAAGCGGTTGATTCCAGCACATCGTCGGCGACCCACAACTCTATGTTGTTGAATAGATCAGCTCTCAGGGGAAATGATTGAATCCGGGCCAGGCTCAGCTGCCAGTTTCAATCGGTCAGCTTTACTAATGTATTTAGACTTACTGGCCGGTGCCAATTTGGCACTGGCCTTTTTTGCGTGAGCCTTTAATAACTGCTGTATTTTTTTACGACGGTTCATGTTTTCTGCTCGGTTTGTAAACTCTTCAATGATGGCAGAGGTTGGTGCACGAAGCCTAGGGCGTGAGACAGGGCTGCACTGCGTCTTCCATGATAAAGATGACATCGGCCCAGCGAATATCCGTTGGACCAATGGGGCTACGTACGTTCGAACTTGTGTCTCTCAGGCAAACGCAGCCTCGACAAATGCCTCCAGCGCCTTGTCTTCCAGGATCTCTATAGAGAAGTGCCCGAAGCGCTTGGGTAACCAGATGATGCGTGTCCCGGACGGGGATAGCAGGTTCTCGCGGGCCAACGGCGCTCCGTTTTCGTCTACTGGCTGAACACCGGCGACCATCAATTCGTCATAGGCCTTCTCGATGTCCGGTGTCGAGTAGCAGTGGCGATAAATCATCCCTTCGCCCGAGGCGTCCAACAGTTCCTTCAGGTTCCCCGCCAACGGCTGTACCAGCATGAAACGCTCTTGGCCGATCAGCGCAATCGCGTAGTGCACATGCAGACCACCTCGCTCCCAAACGAGCGTTTTGGAGATCCTGGCTTTCAGTATCTGTGCGTAGTAAGCACAGGCTTCCTCGAGATTTTTGACCAGTACATCGACGTGACTGAACTTCAATTCCATTGCATGCCTCCTGCCGGCCCTGCGCCCTGTTGATCCATGGGTACTGATCCTGGGATTGCCCAATCACAGACTGAGGTGAGCATGCCATTAACGCCCTCTCTTGCGTTGCAATGATCCTTTAAAAAATCGCAGTCTGGCGAGAGCAAGCGCCCTCGCCACAGGGTTAGCGTCACGCGTAAATTGCCATCAGCTCCCACCCCGTTTATTCAACGCCTCTTCCGCCGCCGCAATTTCAGCCTGACGCTTGACGATCATGTCGCCTATCGGCGGACCCTGGAAGCGTCGGGCTTCAAAACCGAACCAGACGATGGCCGTCAGCACCAGAAATCCGATGGTGATGTACAGCGCCCAATCGTTCGGTGGCTGGATGCCGATGACGAAAATGATCACCATCGAGAGGATCGAGAGGAGGGCAAACACTGTGTACCAGAAGCGTCCCATGTTCCACGGCCCCATGGTCGGCCACTTCGAAGTCCCGTAGGTAAACAGGCCCAGCACGATGGGAATGATGAAGGAGAAGAACAGGAAGATCACCGTGCAGGACACCACGATGGTATAGACCGGTGTTTCGCCGACCGAGATCACCGACGATCCCCAGACGAACAACACCGCGAGGGTGGCACCGGTCCAGATCGCCGCCACCGGGCTGCGAAGGGTCGGCGAGACCGAAGCCAGTGTTTTGGAGAAGGGCAGGCCGCCGTCCCGGGAGAACGCGAAGATCATGCGTGAGACCGAGGTCACGGTCGCCAACCCGCAAAGAAATTGCGAGATGAAAATTGCCACGTAAAGCGCCAACTTCACCGTTGGATTGACCTGGGTGTCCATGGCCCAGAAAAACACGGTCCAGCCATGCTTCGCCGCCTCGTCCATGTTCGGCAGCATCAGCACAAACGAACTGAGCATGACCCAGCCGAACAGCAGCGACCAGACCACCGACATGACCATGCCGCGTGGCACTGACATGGCGGCATTTCGGGTCTCTTCCGAGGTATGTGCAGAGGCGTCATAGCCGGTGATGGTATAGATCGGCAATAGCAGGCCGAGCATGAAAATCCAGCCGTTCGACACCTGTGGCCAAACGCTGCCGCCAGCCTCGCCGGAATAGTTGCTGAAGGTCCATAACCGGGCGAACTCATAGCTGGGTGCAGAGATCAGGCAGACGATGGTCAGCGCGAGCGCCGTGGCGAAGATCAGATACCCCGAGAAGTCGGTGAGCTTCGCGGTCAGGCCGATACCCAGGTGGTTACACAAGGCCTGGAGGCCAGTCAGGATCGCCAGGAAAATCATCCGTGTCGTGATGGTGTCTTCCATGCCCAGGGCCGGTCCGAAGGCGCCGAAAAAGAAGTAATAGGTGCCGACGTTGATCGCGCCGAGCACGGTGACCAGCCCGAGCAAGTTGAACCACGCGGTCAGCCAGCCGGTGAAGCGGTTACCGAGAATCGAGCCCCAGTGATAGAGGCCGCCAGCGGTGGGGTAGGCCGAGGAAATTTGTGCCATGGCCATGGCGAAAACCCCGGAGATCAGGCAACCGATTGGCCAGCCGATGCCGATTGACGCACCGCCCGCACCCGAGGTGCCCTGAGCGAGTGAATTGATACCACCCGAGAGGATGCAGATGATCGAAAAGGAAATGGCAAAGTTGGAGAAAACGCCCATGCGTCGCGAGAGCTGCTGGGCATAGCCCATGTTGTGCAGCACTTTGACGTCATCGTCTTGCGGCGCGCTCGTGCCGGGCTGGCTTGCTGGATTCATGTTGTGTGCCCCTTAGGTTTTGATACGCATCCATCCGGGTTTTACGTTGCCGGATGGGCTGGCCTTCAACCCCTTGTCGTACTGCTCCTGTTTCTTACGGATAAACCCCGTCCATGCTGCGAGTTCGCACCTTGGCCATGGACAGACAACTGCTCTACAGACGGCCGTGGTACGCCGCTTCGAAAATTTCTGCCGCGCCATTTCGGGTCAATGGCAGCGGGTTGCCGCCGGCACAAGGGTCGACAATCGCCATGTCCGCGATCAGGTCGGCCTGCCGATCATCCACCCCCAGCTCAACCAGCGTGTGCGGCACGCCGATGTCCTTGCGCAACTTGAGGACGAAGGCCAGAAAACTGTCGAAGCCGGGAGAGGGCAGACGCAAATAAGCCGCGAGGCGGGTGATGCGTTCCTCGATGGCCGGGCGATTGAATTTCAGGACATAGGGCATGAACGTGGCGTTGGTCATGCCGTGATGGGTGTCGTACAGGGCGCCCACCGGATGTGAGAGGGCGTGCATGCCGCCCAGACCTTTCTGGAAAGCGGTAGCGCCCATCGCGGCAGCCGCGAGCATTTCCGCTCGCGCCTCCAGGTCCGAAGGTGTGTGTACGGCTCGCACCAGGGCATTGGCGACCAGGCGCATGCCTTCCACCGCAATCCCTTCGGCCATGGGGTGAAAACCTGGGGCGCAATACGATTCCAGGCAATGCGCAAACGCATCCATGCCGGTGCCAGCGGTGACCTTGGCCGGCATGCCGACGGTGAGGGCCGGGTCGCTGATGACCACACGCGGCATCATCTTCGGGTGGAAGATGATGCGTTTGGTGAGCGTACGCTCATCGATGATCACTGCCGCACGGCCCACCTCGGAGCCGGTACCCGCCGTGGTCGGCACCGCAATGATCGGGGCGATGCTGCCTTCGTCGGCGCGGGTCCAGTAGTCGCCGATGTCTTCGAAATCCCACACCGGGCGGGTCTGGCCACTCATGAAGGCGATGAGCTTGCCCATGTCCAGGCCACTGCCACCGCCGAAGGCGACCACGCCATCGTGTTTGCCGGCGCGCCAGGCATCGAGCCCGCCAGCGAGGTTGGCTTCGACGGGGTTGGGCTTGAGATCGCAAAACAGCGCGACGCCAAGGCCGGCATCACGCAAGGAATCCAGCGCGGCCGTGGTGATCGGCGCGCGCCCCAGGCCACTGTCGGTGACCAGCAACGGTCGCTGGATACCCTGGCTGCGACAGACCTCGGCCAGCTCGCTGATGCGGCCGACGCCGAAGCGGATGCTCGTGGGGTAGTTCCAGTTCCCGGTCAGGCTCATGGCTCAGATCTCATGGCGCAAATGGAAGGATTTTGCTCGGGTCAGGTTGTCATAGCCCAGGCGCGACAGCGTGACGCCGCGCCCGCTGTTTTTCACCCCGGTCCAGGCCAGGGCCGGGTCCAGGTAATCGCAGCGGTTCATGAACAAGGTGCCGGTGTCGATCTCATTGCCCAAGCGTTCGGCGGCGGCAAGGTCTTGGGTCCAGATGGAAGCGCTGAGCCCGAACTCACTGTCGTTCATCAAGGCGATGGCTTCGTCGTCGCTGGCCACCGGCATGATGCCGACCACGGGACCAAAACTTTCCTCGCGCATCACCGACATCTGATGGGTGACATCCACTAGTACTTGCGGCGCGAGATAGGCGCTGCCCGGTGCGTCGGCAGGAAAATCCTTTGGATCGATCAGCGCCCGAGCGCCCTGTGTCAGCGCGTCGGCGATCTGCCCGCGAACGAATTCAGCGGCGCTCGGTGTCACCAGCGGACCGAGCGTGGTGGCTTCGTCCAGTGGATTACCCAGCACGTATTGGCGGGTCAAAGAAACAAAGCGCTCGACAAACGCCGGATAGATTTTTTCATCGACATAAATGCGCTCGACGGCACAACAGCTCTGCCCGGAGTTGAAGAAGCTGCCATCCACCAGGTTTTCCACTGCATGGTCGAGGTTGGCGTCTGCCCGGACGTAGGCCGGGTCTTTGCCGCCGAGCTCCAGGCCCACGCCGAGGAAACCTCCGACGGCAGCGTGTTCCATGGATTTTCCGGCTTCGACCGAGCCGGTGAAGTTCACTTGCTGCACGCGTCCAGAGGCAATGATCGCTCCGGTATAAACATGACTGAGCAGCAGGTTCTGGAACAGCCCTTCGGGCAGGTGGGCGCGGCGAAAGGCCTCGGCGAACCGTTCACCCACCAGCAACGTTTGCGACGCGTGTTTGAGGATGACGCTGTTGCCCGCCATCAGCGCCGGAATGATCGTATTAACTGCCGTCAAATAGGGGTAATTCCAGGGAGCGACGACCAGGACCGTACCCAGCGGTTCGCGTTTGATGTGCCGTCGGAAACCGGCGACAGGCGTGGGCTCAAGCGCTGCCAAGGCGTCAGGCGCTATGGCGATCATATGGCGGGCACGCTCTTCGAAACCGCGCAGTTCGCCCGCGCCAAAACGCACCGGGCGGCCCATTTGCCAGGCCAGTTCCGGGACGATTTCATCTTTCATGGCCAGCATCGCGTCCACAGCGGCGCTGCAAAAAGCCGCGCGCTCACTCAGGGGCCGACGTTTCCATTGCGCCTGGGCAGCTTCGGCCGCCGCCAGAGCCCGGTCGATTTGCGCCGCATCGGCGCAGCGGCGTTCGGCATAGACCCGGCCATCGACCGGTGAGATGAGTTGAATCGTTGAAGTCATGATGGCGGTCTCAATAGCGCTCAAACCCGCGCTGCAGTTCCCAGTCTGTGATCCGCCGGTCGTACTCTTTCTGCTCCCATTCGGCGGTGTGCACATAGTGGTCGATCACTTCATCGCCGAACGCCTCGCGCAACATGGTCGAGCCCTGAAGTGCGGCACAGGCTTCGCGCAGGGTCTTCGATACTTCAGGCAAGTGTTCGTCGACGTAGGCATCGCCCTCGAAGGGCGGCGCGAGGCTGAGCTTCTCGTCGATACCGGCCAGTCCCGCAGCGATCAAGGCGGCGAAGGCCAGATAAGGGTTGAGGTCGGCGCCGCCAATGCGACATTCGATGCGGATGGATTTGCTGCCTTCTGCGCACAAACGAAAGCCCGCGGTGCGATTGTCCCGACTCCACACCGCTCGGGTCGGGGCAAAGGTGCCGGCCTGAAAGCGCTTGTACGAATTGATGTAGGGCGCGAGAAAACAGGTGATGTCGTTGGCGTATTTGAGCTGCCCGGCCACCCAGGAACGCATCAGTTTCGACATGCCGAACTCCGCCTTGGTGTCGAAGAACAGCGGCTTTTTCGCGTTCTTGTCCCACAGCGAATTGTGGATGTGGCTGCTGGAACCGGCGGCGTCATAGCGCCACTTGGCCATGAACGTGATCGCCTTGCCCTGCAGTTGCGCGATCTCTTTGCAGGCGTGCTTGATGATGACGTGGTGGTCGGCCATGGTCAGGGCATCGGCATAACGGATGTTGATTTCTTCCTGGCCCGGCCCCCATTCACCCTTGGAGTTTTCCACGGGAATGCCGCTGGCCTGCAGATGTTTGCGAATCGCCCGTAGCACCGGCTCTTCGCGGGTGGTCTGCAGGATGTTGTAGTCCTCGATGTAGTGACCGGCCGTCTTTGGCTTGTGGTAGTTGCGCTCGTGGATCGCCTCGTAGCTCTCGTCGAACAGATAAAACTCCAGTTCCGAAGCAAACATGCCGGTGTAGCCGCGCTCGCGCAGTCGCTCGATCTGCTTTTTCAGAATCGCCCGCGGGCTGTGCGGCAGGTCGCGCCGATGGTGATGATCGAGCACATCGCAGAGCACCAGCGCCGTGCACTCAAGCCAGGGCACCCGTCGCAACGTGGCCATGTCGGGTTTGAGCACAAAGTCGCCATAGCCTTTGCTCCAACTGGCCGCGGCGTAACCTGGCACCGGCTCCATGTCGATGTCGTCGGCCAACAGGTAATTGCAGCAGTGGGTTTCTTCATGGCCGCTGTCGATGAAAAACTCGACCTGGAATCGTTTGCCGACCAGTCGGCCTTGCATGTCGACCATGCAGACCAGAACGGTATCGATCTCGCCGGAGGCGGCGGCACGCTTGAGTTGATCAAAACTGAGGAGGGGCTCGGTCATCACGTAGTCCTGCGTGAATTGTTTGGGCCTGTCTGAAATAGCTGTTGCAGACGCTCTCCAGAACAAACCAAAACCTGCAGACGCGAGCATCGTGTGCAATGAGCTGCTGTAAGCGTAGCCTACTGTTGCAGTGTGCAAGTTTCGGAAATTGCAGCCTGATGACTCGGGCGCAAAGGCGAGAACTGATCGCCCTCCAACGCGAGGAAACAAACATGACAAAGAAGAAAGTGCACAACACCTACCAACGTCTCGAACAGCAGTACCCGGATTACTTGGCTGCCGTGGAGGCGTTGGGTACGGCGGTGCGTCATACGGGCCCACTGGAAGAGATCGTTGTCCAGCTGATCCAGCTCGGTGCCGCGGCGGCCATCCGCTCTGAGGGCGCGGTGCACAGTCATACCCGACGGGCACTGGAGGCGGGCGCTACACCAGAGCAGATCCGTCACACGTTGATCTCACTGACCAGCACGATCGGTTTTCCAACCGTCGTTGCGGCCATCAGTTGGGCGGATGATGTGATTGAGACATGAAAGAGCTTGATCCAGCGCCGAAGCATCGTGGCGCCGATACGCCGAGGCTATTTCCCCGAGCCGTTCTGCTTGATATCTCCGCAAAAAATATCGACGTTGCCACTGTCCGGTGCACTTCGCACGATGATGGAGTACTCACCGGAAAGCAGGACCGGCAGTGCGACAGGTGCGCTTCTAGAGAAAGCCCAGCCGCGTATGGCTTGGCGTTCGGTGGTGACATGATCATTCATTGCGTAAGCGACTGGCCCGGGTTGCTGGCAGCTGCCTTTATTGATGAAGGTGAAGAGGCGCAAGGGCAGGGACGCTCCGCTTGGAGCACCACTGATGAAGAAACTGAACCCGGTTTGTTTGCCCCAGTCGGCCAACGTTACATTGCCGATCTGACCGGTGTTTTGCCGTGTGGCAACCAAAGGAACGCTCACGCCATGGTTTGATGAAGTGGTGCAGCCGAAAAGGCTTGCGGTGACCATTAGCGCTGCAAGTGAGTTACTGCGCTTCATTGCCAATCTCCTGCGTTGAAGAACTGCAATGGGAGATTAGCCGGTATAGCTCATTAATCGCCTCCCTGGCGTTGCCTGTTCGAAATTCTCCATTCATGCGGAATCTGGCAACAGTGTTTGTCCAGTGGATCGCTGTTCGAAGGAGGGGTAAACACCTGGCATCGTCTGGTGGGCGCGTACCGCCAACTCTACTTAGCAACAGGCGAGCAACCTCACCATTAAGCCAGGTACCGCCGAAACCACCCCAGCGTCCGGTCCCAGGCCAACTTGGCCGCGGCCTCATCGTATCGAGGCGTGGAGTCGTTATGGAAACCATGGTTGGCGCCGGGGTAAATGTAGGCTTCATACGTCTTGCCCGCGGCTTTCAGTGCCTTCTCATAGGCGGGCCAGCCTTCGTTGATGCGCGTATCCAGTTCACCGTAGTGAAGCATCACCGGCGCCTTGATTCGGGCGACATCCTTGGCCTCTGGCTGGCGACCATAAAAGGACACGCCAGCCCCCAGTTCCGGATAAGCCACGGCCGCCGCATTGACGACGCCACCGCCGTAGCAGAACCCGGTGATGCCGACTTTTCCGCTGGTCGCGTCATGCTTCATCAACCACTCGATGGCAGCGAAAAAGTCGTTCATGAGCTTTTCAGGGTCGACCGTCGCCTGCAGCTCCCGGCCTTTGTCATCGTTGCCGGGATAGCCGCCCACCGACGTCAGACCATCAGGGGCGAGGGCGATGAAGCCTGCCTTGGCCACACGCCGCGCGACGTCTTCGATATATGGGTTGAGCCCGCGATTTTCATGCACGACCACCACCGCCGGCACCTTGCCGGTGGCTTTCGTCGGGCGCACCAGATAGCCACGGACCTGCCCGTTGCCCTTGGGGGATGGATAGGTGATGTATTCGGCAACAATGTCCGGGTCAGTAAATTCAACCTGCTCGGCGAGTGCATAATTTGGGCTCAGGGAGGCGAGGAGCGCGCTGGCGGTCAAACCGCCCAAGGTGAACAACGCCGCTCGATCCAGAAACTCACGCCGGTTGATCTTGCCGTGGGCGTAGTAGTCATACAGTTCGAGCAGTTCCGGAGCAAAGTCTTTCGCAGTGAGACGGGTCATCTGTGCGCTTCCTCTTGGGCGGGGCGGTGAGCGATACCTATCGAGCGTAGCCGCTCACATACAAAGAGGCCTCGAAGACTAATGCCAATCAGTTAAGCCAAAACGCGATCCGTAATTGGATGGACTCGCCCAAGCCGAGGCGTCAATGCGCCACGGTGGCAGTCTAAACAGCCAACGACAGCGAGGGCGAGTCCATGAAAAATCATAGTTCGATTGATCAATCCCTGTCTTCTTCCGATTTGTCGGCCTGCACAACCTTAGCGGTCGATCTGGCCAAGCAGGTCTTTCAGGTCGCCGGTGAAGATGTCCTCGGCCAGGTGCGCTACGAGCAGCGGATTAAGTCGCGCGAGGCGTTTTATGAGTTTCTCCAAAAGATGCCGCCTCATGTCGTGGTTTTGATGGAGACCGGTCCGGGTGCTCAAGCCTGGGCCCGGCAGCTGCAAGACCAAGGCAATCTGGCGCGGATTCTTCCAGCCGGTTTGGTGGCCACACATCGCAGCGGACCTAAAAATGATCGCAACGATGCGCTGGCGATTCTGCGGGCTGGTCGCGATGAAAAAATCTGCGCAGTACCGGTCAAAAGCGTTGCGGCGCTGGCAATGCAGGCGTTGCATCGCGCCCGTCAGGGCTATGTGCGTCGACGCACGGCAGTCAGTAATCAGATGCGCGGCCTGCTGCTCGAGCACGGCGTGGCCTTGGCGCAGGGCGATGTTGCGATCAGCCAGAAAATTCCGCGGGTACTGGAAGATGCTACCCAGCCGGTGCCGGGTCTGCTGCGTGAACTGATCGACGAACTGTTGGCCGAGTGGCGCCATTTGGGCGAGCGCATCAGAGTGCTGACGGGACGCCTGGAAGTGGCCGCCAACGCCGACATGACGGCGAAGCGACTGATGACTGTGCGCGGCATCGGCCCAGTCACTGCCACGGCACTGGTGGCCAAGGAAACCAAGCCTGAGCGATTTCCCAATGCCCGCAAGTTTGCCGCGTACTTTGGCATGGTGCCTGACCAGCACAGCAGCGGGGAGACGGTCCGGCTGGGGGACATGACCAAGCGAGGTGATGTTTATTTACGCAGCCTGATGATCCAGGGAGCCCATGCGGTGCTGCAACAACTACGACCTGATTCCCAGCAACCCGATGACCGCCGCTTGTTGCGCTGGATGAGCCGGCTGGGCCGTAAGGAGGCTGCGATCAGGCTAGCCAACCGTAACCTGCGAATCGTCTGGGTGCTTTTACAGAATGACCAGACTTATCGTCGCCACGCTGGTGATGGCCAGCAAGCGACGATGAGCCACTGAGCGACAGAGTTCTGCCACCGAGGTACTAACTGTCCGCCCCTTTGCTGAAAAAAATTGACCCCAGGTAAGACCGGCGTGGATTGATGCCTAAGCTGCTACTGGCCTTCGAGGCCTGACTGTAATCGGCATACCACGAGCTTTTCCAATTTTGGCCAGAAGCCGAAGACGGCTTCCACGAATAGGCCTGATACATAGATGCAACGGGGCGACGGTTATTCAAAAGCGGGTAGACAGTGGGGGCGAGTCCATACATAGCAGCTGGAGAAGCCTGCGTTCGGCTGCGCAGCAGTCGTAAAACCTGAGTTTGTAGTCTTCCTGAAACACCGCATTGCCTGATTTCACGACTGCTTCGCAGCCGAACGCAGGCTTCGCCAGCTGCTTCGCAGCCGAACGCAGGCTTCGCCAGCTGCTACGGAGTGTGTCGTTCCTTAACTGATCGGCATTAGCCTTGAAGACTGGGTTAAAAACGCGAAGAGGGTGACTCAAGCAAACGGGGCGCCTGCTTTTGGGGTGGGGTAGGCGGGAAAGGGCTTTCAGCCCATCAGTGCCATCAAACAATATGAAACAAATAGCTGGTTGAGTTGTGATGTAACGAAACTATAGAAGTGTTCTGCTTTCCCGCGAGAAAAGTTAATTTTTCTTACGTTGAAAGTTGCTTGCTTAAACCCTCGCCATGGAGGTGCGCAGGGTTCGTTTCACGGAAGCATTGAAAAATGTCCCGTGTTTTTTGAGGTGATAAGGAGCTTCAAGCAATGGCGTTAATAGGTGAGACAACGCAACAAAAATCAAAACGATGGTCAGCCCTAAGCGTGCTAATGCTGCCAGTACTACTGGTGACCGTAGACAATACGGTGCTTGGATTCGCGTTACCAAAGATTGCCGAGGCCCTGAGTCCGAGCGCTAGTCAGCAGTTATGGATGATCGACGCCTATTCCTTGGTATTGGCGGGATTACTGGTGTCGATGGGTAGTCTGGGCGATCGAATGGGTCATCGAAAGTTGTTACTGGCCGGGTCTTTGGGGTTTGTCATTGTGTCGGTGCTGACCGCCTATTCCCATACGGCAATGCAACTGATTGCCGGTCGAGCTTGCATGGGGATTTTCGGTGCGATGTTGATGCCCTCGACGTTGGCATTGATACGTTCGGTGTTTGTGGATCGAGAGGAGCGCAGAGTAGCTGTCGCGATCTGGGCAACAACGCTGACGGTAGGATCAGCGCTCGGTCCTTTGGTCGGTGGAGTTTTGCTGGAGTTTTTCAGCTGGGAGGCGATTTTCCTATTGGCGATACCCGTATTGGTGCCGTTGTTGGTATTGGGACCGGTGTTGTTGCCCGAGTCCGAGAAAGACTGTTCAGGGCCATTGGATCCGCTAAGTATCCTGCAATCGATGGTTGCCCTTAGTGCCATCGTTTACGGCATTAAACACAGCGCCAGTAATGGGGTCGACGGGATGGCACTGACAGCATTTGTAACCGGCATGGTTGCTGGATGGATGTTTGTGCATCGGCAGTTACGTCTGCCTGTGCCGCTGATGGACCTGAGTCTGTCTCGAAGTGGCACCTTTAGCGGCTCCGTACTCATCAATCTGATGAGCCTCGCGTTCCTCGTCGGCTTTGTATTCTTCACCACTCAGTTCTTACAGATCGTTCTTCAGATGTCACCGTTGAATGCCAGCTTTGCGTTAGTACCTGGTCAGATCATGGCGATCGTAGCGGGAATGGCAGTCGTGCCTGTAGCGCGGCGAGTACCGGTGCATGTGCTGGTACCGATTCTGATGGCGTTTGCTGGGGCGGCGTTTTTGTTGGTCGCCAGCATCGGCAGCAGTCTGATCGTTCTGGTGGTGGCTTTTGCCTTGCTGAACATTGGCGTGGGCGCGATCGCGACGGTATCCAACGATGTGATTTTGTCGGCCGCGCCGCCGGAAAAGGCGGGTGCAGCGTCGGCCATTAGTGAAACGGCCTATGAAGTGGGTGTGGTTTTGGGGACGACAGTGCTCGGTGGTCTCGTCACTGCCTACTATCGCGGTGCATTGCAGCTTCCGGGCTTTTTGAGCGAGGTGCAGACGATGCTGGCGAGTGAGACGCTATCGGGTGCCAATCATGTAGCGGTGCAGTTGTCAGGAGATCAAGCACGAGAGCTGATGATGCAGGCGGGAAGTGCATTCGAGGGTGGAATTAATCTGGTTTCGTGGGTGACGTTCGGCTTGGCACTCATGGCGATTTTAATTGCCTGGCGCGCTCTGCGGATACCGAAGACGACGCTTGCTGAAGGGCAGTGATCGAAAACGAACGTCGGGCCGTTTGCCACATGGCCCGACTGTTTCAGTGCTCGCAGTTACCAAGCAGGTTCCAGGTGTCACCCTGTCTGCTCAGCCTCTGTTGTTCCCTCTATTTACGTCCTCGACTGTTTGAACGCGCGCCGGAATTTATGCAGCAGCGGTTCGGTATAACCATTGGGTTGTGCGCAGCCCTCGAACACCAGTGCGCAGGCCGCTTGAAACGCAACTGACTGCTCGAAGTCCGGCGCCATCGGTGTGTAGATCGGATCACCGGCGTTTTGCTCATCGACGACCCGCGCCATGCGCTGCAAAATCTCGACGGTCTGGTCCTGGGTGATCACCCCGTGTCGCAGCCAGTTGGCCATGTGTTGGCTGGATATGCGCAAGGTCGCGCGATCTTCCATCAACCCCACGTTATGGATGTCGGGCACCTTCGAGCAGCCAATGCCTTGTTCGACCCAACGCACCACATACCCCAGCAAGCCTTGCGCATTGTTTTCGACTTCCTGACGAATCTCATCGGCCGACCAGGATGGGAGGGTGACGACCGGCACGCTGAGCAAGCCGTCCAGAAGTGCCGGGCTGGCGCCACCGAAGTCCGTTGTTTCAAGGGACTCCTGCACCGAGCGCACGTTGACCTGATGGTAATGCAGCGCGTGCAAGGTGGCGGCGGTCGGCGAGGGCACCCACGCGGTATTCGCGCCCGCTTTTGGGTGGGCGATTTTTTGCTTGAGCATATCGGCCATTCGGTCCGGCATGGCCCACATGCCTTTGCCGATCTGCGCCCGCCCACGCAATCCACAGTCCAGACCGACGAGCACGTTGTTGCGCTCGTAGGCTTCGATCCACGCGGTGTTTTTCATGTCACCCTTGCGCAGCATCGCGCCCGCTTCCATGGCGGTGTGCATCTCGTCGCCGGTGCGATCCAGGAAACCAGTGTTGATGAACGCGACCCGTGAGGAGGCTGCCGCGATGCAGGCTTTGAGGTTGACGCTGGTGCGCCGCTCCTCGTCCATGATGCCCATTTTCAGGGTATGGCGTTTGAGCTGGAGCAGGTCTTCGATGCGGCTGAACAATTGCTCGGCGAAGGCCACTTCGGCGGGGCCGTGCATTTTCGGTTTGACGATGTAGACACTGCCGGCCCGGGAGTTGCCGCGACGTTGCAGGTCATGCAGGGCAATCAGGCTGGTGATGACGCCGTCGAGAATGCCTTCCGGGATTTCCAGTCCATCCTTGTCGAGAATCGCCGGGCTGGTCATCAGGTGTCCGACGTTGCGGATGAACAGCAACGAACGCCCGTGCAGCGACAGTGAACGGCCATCGGCGCCAGTGTATTCGCGGTCCGGGTTCAGCCGTCGTGTGATGGTTTTACCGTTTTTCTCCAGGTCCTCTTTCAGGTCGCCCTTCATCAAACCCAGCCAGTTGCGGTACACCTGCACCTTGTCATCGGCGTCGACCGCCGCGACCGAGTCTTCACAATCAATGATGGTCGAGAGGGCCGCCTCAATCAGCAGGTCCTTGACCCCGGCGGCGTCAACCTGGCCGATCACACTCTGGCGATCGATCTGAATCTCGACGTGCAGATCGTTGTTTTTCAGCAGGATGGCCGTGGGGTCGGTGAGCGAACCTTGGTAGCCGATGTATTGCGCGGCGTTCGATAAACCGGTTTGGCTGCCGTCTTTCAAGGTGGCTTCCAGTGTGCCGTTGTCGATCCGGTAGCGCGTCACCTCGGCATGGGAACCGCTGCTCAAGGGGAATGCCTGATCCAGGAAGCCACGGGCAAAAGCGATGACTTTCGCCCCACGCACCGGATTGTATGTCCGGCCCGGTTCGGCGCCGCCGTCATTGGAAATCACATCGGTACCGTACAGCGCGTCGTACAGCGAACCCCAGCGCGCATTCGCGGCATTCAGCGCATAACGCGCGTTGACGGCCGGGACGACCAGTTGTGGTCCGGCCTGCACACTGATTTCCGTATCGACGTTGGCGGTGCTGACCTTGACGTCTGCGGGTTGCGGTTGCAGGTAACCAATACCGCTCAGGAAGCTGCGATAAGCCGGCATGTCGTTGACCGGTCCAGGGTGTGAACGGTGCCAGGTGTCCAGTTCGGTTTGCAGGCGATCACGTTCAGCCAGCAGCGCGCGGTTGATAGGTGCCAGTTCATGCACCAGTGCGGCGAAACCACCCCAGAACGCTTGAGGGTCCAGGCCGGTTCCCGGCAGCACGTCCAGATCAACGAAACGTTGCAAGACAGGCGCGACCTTGAGGCCTTGGCAGTTCACGAAATCGGTCACTTTTTGCATCTCCATCTCACAGTGTTATCGAGCGCTAAACCGCGCCCGGCTCAATTCAGTTCAGGCATTGCGCGCCGGCCTTGGCCACTTGTGCATCCTGCTCGGCTTTGACACCGGACACCCCGACCGCGCCGATCACCTGGCCGTCGACGATGATCGGCACGCCGCCCTCAAGGGACGTCAGTAATGGCGCCGACAAAAAGGCATGACGCCCGCCATTGACCATCTCTTCATAACCTTTGGATTCGCGCCGACCGAGGGCCGAGGTGCGAGCCTTTTCGGTGGCGATGTAGGCGCCAATCGGAGCGCAACCGTCGAGGCGCTCGAGGGCCAGGGGATGGCCGCCGTCATCGACAATCACGATGGTCACGGCCCATTGATTGTTCTGCGCTTCGGTGCGTGCAGCTGCAAGGATTTGGCTGACTTCGGTCTGGCTCAGTACGGCTTTGCTTTTCATGGGGGTTCTCCAGTACTTGGTTAGGGCAAGGCGGCTTCGACCAGTTCGATCCAGTGCCTGACAGGGGTTCGGCCCGCACCGTCAAGGTGGGACTGACAGCCGATATTGGCCGTGACAATGACTTCGGGATGTCCGCTTTCCAGCGCATTGAGCTTGTTGTCGCGCAGTTGCCGGGACAGTTCGGGTTGGGTCAGCGAATAAGTGCCGGCCGAGCCGCAACACAGGTGACTGTCGGCAACAGGCGTGAGGTTGAAGCCCAGACTCGTCAGAATCGCTTCCACCGCACCGCCCAGTTTCTGCGCGTGCTGCAAGGTGCAGGGGCAGTGGAAGGCCAGGCGCTGGGCGCTGTGGACACCGAGCTTTTCCAGCGGCTCATCGCGCAGCACTTCGACCAGATCCTTGGCCAGCGCACTGACCTTTTTCGCTTTCTCGGCATAAGCCGGGTCGGTGCTGAGCAGGTGACCATAGTCTTTGATGAAGGCACCGCAACCGCTAGCGGTTTGCACGATGGCCTCGGCACCGTTTTCAATGCTCGGCCACCACGCATCGATATTGCGCCGGGCGCGATCCAGGCCGGCCGCCTGAGCGTCGAGGTGATAATCCACGGCGCCGCAGCAACCGGCTTCGCGAGCAGTCGTCACACTGATCCCCAGTCGATCCAGTACGCGCGCGGCGGCCGCGTTGGTATTGGGCGACAGGCTCGGTTGCACGCAGCCTTCAAGCATCAGCACCTGCCGGGTGTGGCGCGTGACCGGGCGCGGCTTGGCCGGATAGATGTGGCGAGGCAACTTTATCTGCAAGGTGTTGGGCAACAACGCCCGAAACACCTGACCGCTGCTGACCAGCCCTTTGAACAGCGTCGGATTGGGTACGACGCTGCGCAATCCCTCGCGTAACAAGCGCTGACCGAGCGGGCGCGGCACCGCCGCATCGACCACGGCCCGGCCGATGTCCAGCAAGTTGTGGTAATCGACGCCGGAAGGGCAGGTGGTTTCGCAGTTACGACACGACAGGCATCGATCCAGGTGCTGTTGGGTCTTCTGCGTGACCTCGTTGCCCTCCAGAACCTGCTTGATCAGGTAGATGCGCCCCCGCGGTCCGTCCAGTTCATCGCCCAGCAATTGATAGGTCGGGCAGGTGGCATTGCAGAAACCGCAGTGCACGCAGGTGCGCAGGATGCTTTCGGCTTCTTCGGCGCGGGGTAGTTGACGGGCATGTTCGCTCAAGGTGGTCTGCATGGGTCAAAGCTCCGCGTACAGGCGCCCGGGGTTGAAGATGCCCCGGGGGTCGAGTTGTTGCTTCAAGTTCCGGTGGTAACGCATCAATGCGTCAGGCAACGGTTGGAACGGGCTGTCGATCAGGCCATGGGTGTAGCAAGTCACATGGCCGCCGACTTCTTCCACGATCGATCGAATGAACGTTGCCTCCGCATCAGATTTGAGCCAGCGCTGCGCACCGCCCCAATCGAGCAGCTGACGGCCAGGCAGGGAAAGCCGAGGCGTGTTGTGAGGGACGGACAGGCGCCAAAGTGCCTGGTCCTCATCGAAGAAGCTCAATCGATGTTCGTTGAGATCATCCCAATACGAAGCGTCCAGCAACTCGCCGCCGAGCCGGTCATGAGCCGCCGCCACCGAGCCTTCGCCACCTTCAAGCCGCAGGTGCAGGCGCTGCCCATCGTGGCACGCGGCGCTGATCGGCAGCGGCTGTTGCCCCCATTCGGCGAGGCGCAGCAACGCGCGATCGCTGTCCATTTCAAGGCCGATGCTTAAGGTTTGACGCGGCTTGGGCAGGACCTTGAGTGAGACTTCGGTGACCACGCCCAGCGAGCCGTAGCTGCCGGCCATCAAGCGCGACAGGTCGTAGCCAGCGACGTTTTTCATGACTTCGCCACCGAAGCGCAAATGCTTGCCATGACCGGTGATGACCCGTGTCCCGAGGACGAAGTCTCTGACGGACCCAGACCAGGGACGCCGTGGTCCCGACAGCCCGCTGGCGATCATGCCCCCGACAGTCGCGCCGTCGCCGAAGGAGGGCGGTTCGCAGGGCAACATTTGCTGCGCTGCGTCCAACACTTCAGCCAGTTCTGCCAACGGGGTGCCGCAGCGGACGGTGATCACCAGCTCGGTCGGGTCGTAGCTGACGATGCCTCGGTGGCTGCGGGTGTCGAGCACTTCGCCCGCCACAATGCGCCCAAGAAACGCCTTGCTGTTGGCACCTTGAATGCGCAACGGCGTGGCGTTTTGTAGCGCCTGGTTGACCTGCTCGAGCAGTGCGCCGCTGTCGTCGATATCGTGTTCGCTGGGCATCAGAAACGCTCCAGTTCAGGGAAGGGCAGCTGACCCATGTGAACGTGCATGGCGCCGAACTCGGCGCAGCGGTGCAACGTCGGAATGTTCTTGCCGGGGTTGAGCAGGCCACTCGGATCGAAGGCGGCTTTGACGGCATGGAACAGGGTCAACTCATCGCTATTGAACTGCGCGCACATCTGATTGATTTTCTCCCGGCCCACGCCGTGTTCACCGGTAATGCTGCCACCGACCTTCACGCACAATTCGAGGATCTTGCCGCCCAGGGCTTCGGCGCGATCGAGTTCGCCCGGTTGGTTGGCATCGAACAGAATCAGCGGGTGCATGTTGCCGTCACCGGCGTGGAAAACGTTGGCCACCCGCAGGTCGTACTCGGCCGACAACGCGGCGATCGCGTGCAGCACGCCGGGTAGCTCGCGGCGCGGAATCGTCCCGTCCATGCAGTAATAATCCGGTGAGAGACGGCCCACCGCCGGAAAGGCATTCTTGCGTCCGGCCCAGAAGCGCACGCGTTCGGCTTCATCGCGGGCCTGGCGCACTTCGGTGGCGCCGGCCTGTTCCAGCACCTGGCGCACGCGGTCGCAGTCATCATGGACGTCGGCTTCAACGCCATCGAGCTCACACAGCAGAATGGCTTCGGCATCGACCGGATAGCCGGCGTGGATGAAGTCTTCGGCGGCGCGAATGGCCAGGTTGTCCATCATTTCCAAACCGCCCGGGATGATGCCGGCGGCAATAATGTCACCCACCGCGCGGCCAGCCTTCTCGACGGAATCGAACGCCGCCAGCAGCACTTTGGCGGTCTGGGGTTTGGGCAGCAGTTTGACCGTGACCTCGGTGATGACACCGAGCATGCCTTCGGACCCGGTGAACAACGCCAGCAGATCGAAGCCCGGAGAATCGAGCGCCTGAGAACCCAGGGTCAGGTGTTCGCCGTCGACGGTGAGGATGTCGACCTTGAGCAGGTTGTGCACGGTCAGCCCGTACTTCAGGCAATGCACGCCACCGGCGTTTTCCGCCACATTACCGCCGATTGAACAAGCGATCTGCGAGGAAGGGTCCGGCGCGTAATACAAACCAAACGGCGCTGCCGCCTGGGAAATCGCCAGGTTGCGCACCCCCGGCTGAACCCGAGCCGTGCGGGCGGCGGGGTCGATGTGCAGAATAGAATTGAAACGAGCCATCACCAGCAGCACGCCTTTTTCCAGCGGCAATGCACCGCCGGACAAACCCGTGCCGGCGCCGCGGGCAACCACCGCGACCTGCCGCTCATGGCAGAGTCGAAGCACGCCTTGCACCTCGTCGATGTGGCGCGGCAGCACTACCAGCATGGGCGTGGTGCGGTAAGCAGAAAGTCCGTCGCATTCGTACGGTTTGAGCTCTTCCTGTTGATGCAGGACTTCCAGATCCGGCCATTGCGTTTGCAGGGCCTGCAGCAAGGCAGCTCTGTCGACATCAGGCAGGACGCCGTCGACGCGTTCATCGTAAAGAATGTTCATAGTCGGTTGATGACCCTCAGTTGTTTTTATAGGAGGTCTGTGTCCGTTTACCACTGACTTGCATCATTGGCCTGAGGCGTTCTACTGTCTATGTGTTGTTTGGCTGGTCGAACCAGTTTTTTATTCGGTAGTTTTTTATTGGTTAAAAAAAACGTTTTTAAAACATCAGCTTATGTTTGTGTTTGAACATTTGTGTATTTGGCAGTGAAACTGGTCATACCAGCTGGAGAGTCGATGAACAGCGCCGAAACGAGCCGTAATCCACAAGTCGCCGACGTGGTCTGTGAACGCATAGAACGGCTGATCGTGGACGGGGTACTCAAGACCGGGCAACTGTTGCCGTCGGAGCGTCGTCTGACCGAAAAACTCGGCGTTTCCCGCACCGCACTTCGCGAGGGCCTGAAGCTGTTGCGCGCGCGCGGGATTATCAGGACGGAGCAGGGCAAAGGTTCATTTGTAGCCGACCTTTCGGGTCAAGGTGCAGCGTCACCGCTGATGCACTTGTTTAGCTCACAACCCCGCACGCTCTACGATTTGTTCGAAGTCCGCAGCCTGCTCGAAGGCGAGTCCGCACGTCTGGCGGCGTTGCGCGGAACCGACGCCGACTTTGTCCTCATCACCCGCAGCTACGAGGCATTGCTCAATGCTCATAGCCGTTCGCTGGAGGCGTCCGAACACGCCCGGCTCGACCATGCGTTTCACCTGGCGATTTGCGAAGCCTCGCACAACCCGGTGCTGGTGCAGACCTTGCGCTCGCTGACGGACTTACTGCTCAACACGGTGTTTGCCTCGGTCAACAACCTTTATCACCGCGAACCGCAAAAGCGTCAGATCGACCGTCAACATGCGCGGCTCTACAACGCCGTCACCGGCCGTATGCCGGAACAGGCACGCAAGGCGGCCATCGCTCACATCCAGAGCATCTGCGAGAACCTCAAGGAAATCGAAAGCGAGGAACAACGTCTGGTTAGGGCTACGTTGCGACTTGAGGGGTGGGCGTAAGGCCCGGGCGGTGAGCCCGGGCTACGTCAATCAATGCCCGCCGACCACCATAGAACTGAACGGCGCCACATACGCCTGCAACGTCACCAGGCCACCGACCAGAATGGCCAGGATGATCGAGTGGAAAAACACATAACGCAGGATTTCCCCTTCATGCCCGTACCAGCGCGTGGCGGTGGAGGCCACCACGATTGACTGGGCGTCGACCATCTTACCCATGACCCCGCCGGAGCTGTTGGCCGCAGCCATCAACACCGGGCTGAGCCCCAGTTGCTCCGCGGTCACCCGTTGCAAGCCGCCGAACAGCACGTTTGACGCCGTGTCCGAGCCGGTCAAGGCCACGCCGAGCCAGCCGAGCAGGGTGCCGAACATGGGGTAGAAGATGCCCGTCGCGGCGAAGGCCAGACCCATGGTGGCGTCCAGGCCCGAGTAGCGGGTGAGGAATCCGAGGGCGAGCATCGCCACGATAGTAATCAACGAGTAACGCACCAGCCAGATCGTTCGCAGGTAATGGTGGATCAACTGCGGGATGGAGTAACCCATCAGCAACCCGCCTAGGATCGCCGACAACAGGATGCCGCTACCGGTGGCGGTGAACCAGTTGAACTTGTAGATCGCCTCTTCGGTTTTCGGCGCAGGCACCACCGGTGGAACCTTCTCGATCTGCTGGTGAATGGTGGTGAAGGTCAGCGTCGGGGCGAAAATAGGGTTGGCTTCGCGCATCGGTTTGCCTTGCGGGTCGAGTTTGGCCGAGCTGGTGGCCGGATCGATCGCCGCGCGAGTATCGAACATGTTTTTGAAGCTCTGGGTGCCCCAGGCGAACACAAAGATCGTGAGGATGATCCAAGGCATCCAGGCGCGCATCACCGCCGAGCGGTTTTCGCTGTTGAAGGTGGCGGTCGCCGTGGGTTGTACGTCGTGCTCATCGTCGATCTTTGAGTTGTCTACCCGCCCTGACAGCGCGGCGGAGGTATGGATGGTGGCCGGTTTCCAGACCTTGATGAAACCGGTCAGGCAGGCCATGGAAATCAGCGCGGCGATCACGTCCACCAGCATCGGTCCGTGGTAGTTGGAGACCAGGAACTGCGGCACGGCAAAACTGACGCCGGCCACCAGAATCGCCGGCCAGATTTCCAGCATCTTGCGCCAGCCGGCGAAGGCCCAGATCAACCAGAACGGCACGATCACCGAGAAGAACGGCAATTGCCGGCCGACCATCATCGACAGTTCCATCTCATCCAGCCCGGTCACCTTGGCCAGGGTGATGATCGGTGTGCCCAGTGCACCGAACGCCACGGGCGCGGTGTTGGCGATCAACGCCAGGCCAGACGCGGCCAGTGGCGAGAAGCCCAACCCGATCAGAATCGCCCCGGTCACCGCCACCGGCGTACCGAAACCAGCGGCCCCTTCGAAGAAAGCACCGAAGCAGAAGGCAATCAGCAGCAATTGCAGGCGTCGATCGTCGGTGATGCGCGCGAGGGAATCCTGCAGCACTTTGAACGAGCCGTTCTCGGTGGTCAGCCGATGCAGGAAGATGATGTTGAGCACAATCCAGCCAATGGGCAGCAAGCCGTTGGCGGCGCCGTAAAGTGCGGCCGAGCCAGCCATGTTCGCCGGCATGCCGAAGGCGAAGATCGCGATCACCAGCGCAGACGCCAGGGCCATCAATGCGGCCAGATGCGCCTTGATATGGAAAAACGCCAGGGCTGCCAGCATCACCACGACCGGCACTGCTGCCATGAGGGTTGAAAGTATCGGGTTGCCGAATGGATCGTAGATTTGCTGCCAGACCATGTTCCACCTCTGCTTTTTATTGTTGGGAGTGCAGACCCCGTGGGGGCGGTGGCTTCTAGTATAGGTGGCATTACGCCGCTGTCCTGGCAGGCCTGTTAGTGGGCCGCACTGAGCTAACATGGCCAATGGGTAAATGCGCTACTCGGACTTCAACGACGGGAGAAATGCAGCCATGACTGAACGCCATATGCACCACAAGGAAACGCTGTCGAACGGATGCAAGATCGAGGTCAAAGCCGAGATATTGAAGGACGGCTCACTGGGGATGTTCATCGGTGTTTACCGACCGGACGGCACGGCCATTTTTGAGGACCACGATCCAAAACCGCATCTGCTGGACATGGAGGCTGCCTTTGACTGGGGGATCGAAAAGGCCAAGACCCTCGGCAACAGTCAGAAAACTCTGTAAAGCCCGGTTTTGGACACCCTCATGAAGAAGGCAACAACCACCATGAAGAAAGAGCAGGTCGGTGCAAAGGAAGAAGAGGGCGCAGATTCGGCTTCTCAGTTGATCGACGCGAGAATCAAGGCGCTGGGAGATTGGCGGGGCGAGACGCTCGCTCGGGTCCGAACGCTCATCCAGCAAGCCGACTCCGACGTGGTCGAGGAATGGAAGTGGCGGGGCGTTCCAGTGTGGTCGCACGCCGGAATCATCTGCACCGGCGAGACCTACAAGCAGGTCGTGAAGCTGACGTTTGCCAAGGGCGCCTCGCTGGAAGACCCGTCCGGCCTCTTCAACACCAGTCTTGAAGGCAACACCCGACGTGCCATTGATTTGCATGAAGGTGACAAGCTCGATGAGAACGCATTGAAGGCGCTCATTCTCGCCGCTGTGGCGCTCAACACATCGGCACGAGCGGCCGCTCGTAGCAAACCGGCTGCTAAATCCTGATTCGTCTTCGCCGATCTGCCAGTCGAAAAGCACGCTGACGAGATGGCCGCAATCGATGTCTCTCGTCATGGCTTGTGAAGTGTGTTGTCGTACAACAATGCTCAGTCATCAAATTACCCATACCCTGCGTTTAACACCCGAAACGTCAAAGGGCCAATGGCCTCGCAACCAGCAGCTCGCGTGCGAAATCGCAATGTTAACGGGCGGTTCTTGTCGAGACGAACGGCTGTTTTTTCAGATTGACAGCCAGGTAGTGAACTCGATATAAAAGACACGGTTGTACGACGACAGACGATCTTCGGCTGTTAAACCCTAAAAATAAAAAAGAGTGTCGGCCCCATCATGAATCCAACCCGCCCGCGCATCTCCCTGAATGCCGCTTCCTATGGTTCGACCTTGACTGATTACCCATCCCCACAGTCAGGCCTGTCGCATACAACTGTCCCACCAAACGCCCGATAGCTCTTGCCAAATGTCCAACTCCTGCCGTTGAGCATGGAGTACCCATTTTCGAGCCCGCAATACAGTGGCGTGGACCCATCGCGTTTTTTGGCGATGCGTCACGACACAATTGATCTCGCTTGAAACCGAGAGATCATCACCATAATCCAACAATAAAGTGATGCCATGAATCTGAACGAGCCCATCAATCCGCAACGAATCGGCCAGGCCGTCGGCAAGTACCGCTGGACGATTTGCGCGCTGTTGTTTTTTGCCACCACCGTCAATTACCTGGACCGCCAGGTACTGAGTCTGTTGGCTCCGGATCTGTCGACGCAATTTGGCTGGAGTAACACCGATTACGCGAACATCGCCTCTGTCTTTCAGTTTGTGTACGCGATTTCCATGCTGTTCGCCGGCCGCTTCGTTGACAGGATCGGCACCAAGAAGGCCTATGTGGTAGCGATCTGCATCTGGTCGACCGGCGCGATCATGCACGCCTTTGCGGAGCCGATGGGCGAGGGCATTGCCGGCATCAGCAGCGCCTTGGGCCTTGCCGTCATCCCTGTTTCGATCGCAGGTTTCATGTTGTCGCGCGCCGTGCTGGCGATCGGCGAAGCGGGTAACTTCCCGATTGCGATCAAGGCTACCGCCGAATACTTCCCGAAGAAGGAACGCTCCTTCGCCACCGGTATCTTCAACTCCGGCGCCAATGTGGGCGCGATCCTGGCACCGATCTGCGTACCGCTGATTGCCGGCCTTTGGGGCTGGGAAGCAGCGTTCATCGTGATCGGTGCGTTGGGCTTCGTTTGGGTAGCGGTGTGGATTGCACTGTACGAAAAACCGGAGCAGCAAAAACGTCTGTCGGTGCAAGAGTTGGCCTATATCCGCAGCGATCAGGGCGCGCAAGCGCTCACCGGCACAGATTCGGGGGCCGCTGCCAAAAAAGTATCGTGGTTCAAATTGCTGACCTACCGCCAGACCTGGGCCTTTGCCTTCGGCAAATTCATGACCGACGGCGTGTGGTGGTTCTTCCTGTTCTGGCTTCCGACCTATCTGTCGGCGCAATACGGCATGAAGGGCCAGGCCATCGTGTTGCCGCTGGCCGTGCTGTACAGCATGACCATGGTGGGCAGCATCGGCGGCGGCTGGTTCCCGAGCTATTTCATGTCACGCGGTGACGCACCGTATAACGGTCGTATGAAAGCCATGCTGGTGATCGCTTTCTTCCCGCTGCTGGTACTGCTGGCGCAACCATTCGGTTACATCAGTTTCTGGGTGCCGGTACTGCTGATCGGCGTGGGCGCATCGGCGCACCAGGCGTGGTCGTGCAACATCTTCACCACTGTGTCTGACATGTTTCCGCAAAAATCCATCGCGTCGGTGGTCGGCATTGGTGGTTTGGCCGGCGGCTTGGGCGGCGTCGTGATGACCAAGACCGGCGGTTGGGTGATCGACCATTACAAATTGATCGGCGATATCCATACCGGTTACATGATCATGTTTGCCATCTGTGCGCTGGCCTATCTGGTGGCGTGGAGCGTGATGAAGGCGCTGGTGCCGCGCCATAAGGAAATCACCGATTTGTAAACGGCGACGCGATTGGCCTGCTGACGTCCCGTCCGCAGGTCATTCAACTGTTAGTCCTTGAGCATCTGTTTCACACCTTCGATACGGTCGTGCGTGGAGTTTTGCGCCTGGTCGCCCATGATGATCGCGATGTTGCCTTTGCCCGCCAGCCTGTCCTTCACCTGTGAGCTCGGTCCGCCGCCGTTTGCAATTACGGGTGCCGACGGCGGCGACATCACTGATCGCTGGGCCGAGACGTTGATGCGGAAGGAGTTGATGCGCAAGGTTTGGAATGACTGTCAGGCGACGGCACCTGTCATTTGACCCAGAGAGGTGCGTGACTGGCGATAGCATTTTTCCATCCTGCCACGCTTCCCGCAGGGCCAAATCGTTCTAAAAAGCCCGCCTTGCGCTTTGGAGTTTGTACTACTCTTGAAGTTGTAGGTGAAGACGCAGACTGATGCGCAAGCGGATGGCGAGGAAACGTGGGGCGCGTTCCGAAGGGTACACGGTTAGAAAGATCTCCGCGCTGAGATCCAGCCCTTATGCCGTGTGAAGCAGGACAGCACAAAACTGTTCTGTGGGAGTCCTGATAAACCTTGTAAGCCGGAGACCAGCACCGGCCACCTACTCGATTTACAAAGCCCGCCTTGTGCGGGCTTTTTCGTGTCTGCGGGATCCGTTTGTATCGGAACGTATCCCGCGCACTTGCAGCTACCTTCGCATACAAAACCAGGGCATTGGCGACACTTGCGCGATACACGGCGGCCTCCAAATAGAGCCACCGCATCCGCGGCAACCTCCGCGCGACTTTCCGCGCACCCATTGGAGAAATGCCATGTCCCGATTCAACCACCGTATTTCCGCTGGCATGCTCGGCGTCGCCGTTGCCGCGGCATTCACCGCCTTCGCTGGCCTCGCTCAAGCTGAAGAAGCGCCTGCGGGAAAAAACTGGCAGGCGGGTCTACACCGCACCGATCTGCTGCGCCAGGATCTCGACGTCGCCGGGCGTGAAGTGATCCAGGTTCTCGTTGATTTCGAACCGGGTGTGGTCTCCCCCAAGCATTCTCATCCGGGGGTAGAAGTGGCCCACGTCATCGAGGGCACGTTTGAATATCAGCTCGAAGGACGACCACCGATAACGCTCAAGGCTGGCGATTCCTTGTACATCCCGGCAGGCACTGCGCACGTCGCGAAGAATATCGGCGGGAACAAAGCGTCTGAGCTGGCGACGTACATTGTGAAGAAAGACACGCCGCTGGTCGTGCTGGAAAAGTAAACGAGGGATCGGGTTACCGGCGGTCACGACGCATTGCCATCGCGCGGCTTCCCAGCGCGATGGCCAGTGCGACAGCGATCAACACCAGCGCCACGGCGAAGGTGATCCGCAGACCGTTGGCAATCGCTTCGGGTCGCGCCGTTGCAAGGTCGACAGCGGCCACTGCGAGCGCGAACACCGCGCCCAAGGCTGACGCCCCCGTGATCAGCCCCAGATTGCGCGACAGGTTGAGCAGGCCGGAGATGACGCCTCGCTGGTCCGGCTGAACATCCGCCATGACCGCAGTGTTGTTGGCGGTCTGGAACAGGGCATAGCCGAGGGTTATCACGACCATGGGCAAGAGGTAGCCACCGATGCCGAACGTCTCCGGCAATACTGACAGCGTGAGGCATCCAGTCGCCATTGCCGCGAGCCCGGCGAGGGTCATGCGTTGGGCGCCAAAGCGGTCGGCAATACGGCCAGCGGGCACACCCGTCAGTGCCGCGACAAACGGCCCGACCGACAAGACCAGTCCAACCAGAACCGCATCGAGCCCCAGCCCATGCGCGAGGTAGAAGGGCCCGACCACGAGCGTCACCATCATCACGGTCGCGACGAGCAGGCTCATGGCGAGGCTGCCACTGAGCACGGGATCGCGGAACATCGCCAATCGAATCAACGGTGAGGTGACTCGAGCCTCGGCGAACACAAAGAGGCAGGCGCCGCCGCCCGCCGCCAACAGCAAGGCGATGTTGATCGGCCCGAAACTGCCTCGCCCAAGGGTCATCGCCAGCGCATAAGCGGCGAGTGTCAACGTTAGCAACAGTGTGCCCAGTGGGTCGAAACCGGCGCGATCGGTCTTGGATTTCTGGCGATCGGCGGGCAAGTAACGATGCGCGAGCACCAGCGTCAGCAAGCCCAGCGGCACGGTGATGAAGAAGATCGCCCGCCAGCCGAACCCGCCAATCAGCAGGCCACCGAGCGACGGCCCCATCGCGGTGCCAATCGCCGACATCGTCCCGAGCAAGCCCATGGCGCTGCCGGTTTTTGCCTTCGTCACCGTCTCGCCGACAAAGGCCATGGTCAGCGCCATCATGATTGCCGCACCGATTCCCTGCAGCGCCCGGGCGCCAATCAGCATCCATAGCGTGGGCGCCAAACCGCACAGGGCCGACGCCAGGGTGAACACGCCGATGCCGGTCAAGAGCAGCCGCCGACGGCCAGTGATGTCACCGAGCCGACCGACACTGACAATCAGGGTGGTGATGGCGAGAAGGTAGGCGAGGACGATCCACTGCACGTGCTGGAAGGAGGCGTTGAACACCTGCGCCAGAGTCGGCAAACCCACATTGGCGATGCTGGTGCCGAGCGAGGACAGCAGCATCGACAGTGAAAGACTGGCCAGCGCCCACCGAACAGAAGGTGTCTGTTGTGCACGCTCTGCGACTGCACTGATTGATTTCATGCTGTTCCTCTTTTCTGGCCACTCCCGAAGCGGAGCTATCAGAAAACTACGCCCCGGCCTAACATGGCGGAAGGCGCACCGTTTGCACTTGATACGTGCGTCCAACGCCATATCACTCTGCCGCGGGGCGCTGCATGTCCACTCCCGACCTCAACTTGCTGATCACCCTTGATGTGCTGCTCGCCGAAGGCAGCGTGGCGCGCGCCGCCAAACGCTTGCGCCTGAGCCCGTCGGCGATGAGCCGGGCATTGGCGCGATTGCGTGAAACCACCGGCGATCCGCTGTTGGTCAGGGCCGGACGGGGTCTGGTGCCCACCCCGCGAGCGCTCGAACTGCGCGAGCGGGTCAGTCAACTGGTGCAGGACGCAGAAGCGGTCCTTCGGCCTGCCGAGCAACCCGACCTCAAGCAGCTGAGCCGCACGTTCACGCTGCGCACCAGTGAGGGCTTTGTCGAGAATTTTGGCGCGGACCTGATTGCGCGCATCGCCGAGCAAGCCCCTGGCGTACGGCTGCGCTTCATGCATAAACCAGACAAAGACAGCGCGTCACTGCGCGACGGGACGGTCGATCTGGAAACGGGTGTGGTGGGGAAGGCCACTGGGCCGGAGTTGCGTACCCAGGGCTTGTTTCGGGACCGTTTCATTGGTGTCGTGCGAATCGGGCATCCTTTGAGCAAAGGCGAGATCACCCCCGCGCGTTATGCGGCGGGCAGCCACATCAGTGTCTCTCGGCGGGGGCTCGACAAGGGCCCCATTGATGAATCCCTTGAGTTCCTGGGACTGGAGCGGCAGTTAGCAACAATCGTTGCAGGCTTCTCTACTGCACTGGCGCTCGCCCGGACCACTGATCTGATCGCCAGCGTTCCCGAACGGCACACCGCCAGCCTGCGCGCCGGCATGCACAGCTTTGCACTGCCGTTGTCTCTGCCGGCGTTCACCGTCGCCATGCTCTGGCATCCGCGGCTGGATGCCGATCCTGTGCATCGCTGGTTGCGGGGTTGCCTTCGAGAGGTTTGTTCTGAGTAAAAAATTGTCAGATTTGATCTAATGTTCATTAGTGAAACTATGAAGTTTCACTTGTGTAACTTTTGCATGACTATTCTGGTTCTATAAGTGAGTAATTTTGGCATAAAAATACTTTGAACTTATTAATATACACGTGGTAGCTGAAAGGCTTTGTCGCAAATGGGAATTAACTGCTAATGCAGCTAAATGGCGCAACGCTATCAATGGTGGCAGTTAACTAGTAGTGAGCGTAGTTGTAATGTTTTAATTACTTAGTGTGTATAACCTGATGAAATATAAATGATTATGTTTTGGCGGTGATTAGGCGTTTTGTCGTGCCGCAGCGCGGTCAGCAAGTCGGGATCCAATTAAGACTAATGGCGAAATATTGGCGACCGATATATCAGAAAAATAACTTCATAATAATACTGACGCATTTCCGATGCGGTGCTAGTGTTTCTAACTCCTTTTAACCGTACTTGTCTGTCTGCAGAGGCCATGCGTCATGCCGACTCCAAATCCACGGATTGCGATACTGGGTAATAGAGTTCCAAGCTTGAATCTTCCGGAGCTTGAGCACTTCGCCGATCTGGGCAGCTTGTTGGCTGCACCCGCATTTGATGTCGTGCTGCTGGACCTGCCTGCGGTTTATTCCGGGCGGGTGCTTCGCAAGTTGCGCACCATTCACCCATATCGCTACAGCCTCATTTACTGTTGCCGTGATCAGAACGGCTGGTGCGAAGCCTTGGGTGATGGCGCGTGCCCTGTCGAATCCAGCGAAATAAGAACCTTCTGGGGGGTGTGGCAAGAACGCTACAGGTTGTTCAAACGGGGTTCTGCCCCCGAGCGTTTTGAAAGTCGGGTGCTTTCATGGTTGTGGTTGCGCGACAACGCCCACATCTATGCCCTTCGAGACCCGGAGGTGCCTCAGCATTATCGCTATCCGTTGCTGGATGCCCTGGCTGATAACGAGCAGGTCAATTCGTTTGTCTGGCTCAGTTTGATGGTGCAACAGGACTGGCTGGAGGAGGGGGTTCTGGTCGATCGCGTTCGCCTGTGTTCGGAGTGTGGCTCGGGCCGGCTCAATTACATTGATGTGTGTGCCGAATGTCAGGCCCTGGACATTTCACGGCAGCCTTCATTGCACTGCTTTACCTGTGGGCATGTGGGGCCACAGGAATCCTTTCTCAAAGACGGGGTGTTGTTGTGCCCCAACTGCTTGAACCGGTTGCGCCACATCGGCAGTGATTACGACCGCCCGATGGAGAACTATCGCTGTCGGTCATGTCAGGCGTTTTTTGTCGATGCCGAAGTGCAGGCGCGCTGCCTGGATTGCGGCCTGTCACACACGCCGGACAAGTTGCGAGTACGCGAAGTCAGAGATTTCCGACTGGCCGAGGCCGGCCGTTTCCGCTGCCGTCAGGAGTTCAGCGATCAAACAGTTCATCACTTCGGTCGACTCAATCTGTTGGGCGGCAAGGATTTCTATGACCTGCTGACCTGGCAGATGCAGGTCGTACGCCGCTACCAGTCGCCTGCCTTCTCATTGCTCGGTCTGCGCTTCGTCAACCTGGCCGGTACGTTGACTCGCCTGGGTGAACACCATGGCCATGCCTTCATCGATAGCGTGGCTGATCGTTTGAAGGAAACCGTCAGGGAAACAGACCGCTGCTCTCGAAGTACCGAAGAGTACTTCTGGATCATGCTTCCCCATACCGATGGCAAGGGACTGGAGACCGTCAAGCAACGCTTGAGCCGGGTCGCCGAGTTGTTTTCAGCACCGGAGGTCAGCGATATTTCCCTGCGTGTCGTCAGCATCACGGCGCCCCACGATCTTCTCGAACAAGAAGATGGCGAACTACTACTGGCCCGTTTGGCCAGTGAGTTGGCTTGACCGCCATGAGCCCTTTAATGGAGCAACTCCTCAACGCACTCAGCGGGCTCATGGGGCCGGATGGTTTGAGCCGGTTGTTTTTCATGCTTTTTCCGTTGTTTCTGATCTTTGAATTACCCCTGATGATCATGGTGATGCTGGGTGTGTTGCGCTGGTTCACACGTCGGCGCACCCGGGTGCCGAAGATCAGTGTCTATCGGCCCAAGGTCTCTTGCATCATTACCTGCTACAGCGAAGGGATGGATGTTCAGACCACGCTGTTAAGCCTGTGCGAGCAGACCTATCCCGGCCACATCGAGATGATTCCGGTGGTGGACGGGGCCACGGTGAACCAGCCGACGCTCAGCGCTGTGCGCAGTTTTAACGTGGATCCGCAGTTGTACCCCAGGCGTCATTTGCGCCCGATCGCCAAATGGCAGAGGGGCGGACGGGTGTCTTCATTGAACGCCGGCCTGTCGCTTGCCAGCGGTGAAATCGTGATGGCGCTCGATGGCGACACGTCCTTCGACAACAACATGGTCAGCTCCATCGTGCGCCATTTCGAGGACCCGTCGGTGCCTGCGGTCGCCGGTAGCCTGCGAGTGCGCAATGTCTGGGCGTCCTGGGTGACTGCGATGCAGGCGCTGGAATACCTGTTATCCATCCACATGTCGAAAATCGGTCTGGCCGAATGGAACCTGGTCAATAACGTCTCGGGGGCCTTCGGGGCATTCCGTCGCAGCTTTCTGGTGAAAATCGGTGGCTGGAACACGCACACCGCGGAGGATCTGGACCTGACGTTGCGCATCAAGAGTTACTTCAAGCGACACGACTTGAGGATTCCCTTCGAGCCGGAAGCGATTGGACACACCGATGCCCCGTCGACGCTCAGTCAGTTTCTGATGCAGCGCCTGCGCTGGGATGGCGACCTGTTTTTTCTGTACATCAGAAAGCACAACCACAACATCAACCCCAACTTGTTGGGCTGGCCGACCTTTCTGATGATCCTGCTCAGCGGCTTCTTTTTTCAGCTGGTGCTGCCGTTTCTCATCTTCAGCTACACCTTGCTGGCGTTATTTGTTCTGCCGGGCAAGACGCTGTTGTTTCTGTTTGTACTGATCTATGCGCTGTACCTGACGATCACCGCGATGTTGTTCGGCGCCATGTTGGTGATGGTGTCCGACCGACCTGCAAAGGACATCGTCCTGGGGTTGTTGGTGCCTTTCTTTCCTCTGTTCATGCTACTCCTGCGGTGCTGGAGCGCAGTGGCCATGCTCAACGAGATCTTTCGCCGGGGCCACGAAGAAAGCTCTATGGCACCGTGGTGGGTGCTTAAACGAGCCACGAGGTTTTGATTATGCGATCGATACTTCTGCTGCTGACGCTGTCGTTGCCCCCCACGTTACTGGCCGCACAACCCCTGCCGGCTCCGGCGGTGGGGGCGCCGTCGAGCCAATGGTCCCAGGCCAGTTATGTCTGGGACAGCGAAGCGTTGCTCGATCCCGATCAACGTAAGGCGGAGCTCGAGCAACTGCGTAAAGCCGGGATGGACAAGATCTACCTTGGCCTCAAGTCCTCCCAGTTGAAAGACCTTGCCACGACACGCCAACGGCTGGAGCAATTGTTGCGGGACGCGGCCGGCAAGGGGGTGCAAGTCAGCCTGTTGCTTGGCGATCCGGCCTGGATCGAGCCGCAGGAACGCCATCAGCTCACCGACTTACTGGCGAAGCTGAAGGGGCTTTCATTCACCAGCCTGCACCTGGACCTGGAACTCGAACAACTGGGCGTGCCGGTCCCTGATCAGCGCTTGAAGGACTTGCTCGATACCCTGCGCGCAGCCTCCGCAGCCAGCCCATGGCCGGTAGAAATCTCCAGCCACCATCGTTGGTTCGCTGAGGTAAAACCCGGAAAAACCTGTCTGCCGTGCGCGCTTCCCGAAGCGGGCGTGCGTCAGGTCAGCCTGATGATCTACACCCGTAACCCGAAAAATAGCGCACGAATGGCAGAGCAGATCGCCCAACGCTGGCCCGATCTGCAGTTTCGCCTGGCGCAAAGCACGGAGCCGCAACTGGATGCCACAGAATCCTGGGCCGGCGCGTCACCTGAGCAGTTGCAGCACCAGACCAGTGTCTGGCGCGAACAGCTGCAACCACGGGGGATTGCCGGCATTGACTGGCAAGCCTGGCGAGACTTTCCAAAACGGTGAGCCGTCATGAAGATTCGATTCGACAGTCGCAAAGAACTGAACCCCACCCAGGAACAGGGTTTGACTGTGCTCTACGCGCCGGGCAAACGCATGGCGTTTCGCGTGCGTTGGTATTTGATCCTGTTCCTGGTCGCGAGCCCCTTGATCTGGCTGGGAGGGAAGCTGGCTTACGGCATGTTGATGATCGACGCACCGGCGCAATTGCGCCTGCCAATTCTTGAGGTGCGCGCGCGGGATGCCGGACGGGTCGATCACCTTTTTGTCATGGCCGGTGAACAGGTCCAGATCGATCAGCCGTTGGTCAGTCTCGACAATCCCGAATGGCGTGCGCGGCTCTCGCAGCTCGCCGCGATGCCGACCAAAACGGTGCCCGCCACCAACACCAAACTGGACACGAGGGAGCGTCAGTTGCTCAGGACCCGAGTGAGCAGGACGGAGGAGCGCGTGCAGGTGCTTGAGGACCTCGTTTTATCAGGCGCCGTCTCTCGTGGAGAAGTGCTGGCCGCCCAGTCCGAACTCGACGCTTTTAAAGCAGACCTGTTGGCGTTCGAGCGCCGCGAACAACTGGCTCGTCAGTCGCCGTTGAGCGTTGAGCGCGAGATTATTCAGCAGGTCGCCGAGCAACAGTGGTTGAAGACGCGCCTCGCCGCATTGTCGGTCAAGGCAACGCAGAGCGGTCGAATTGCGGAGGTGTTGGTCTCGCCCGGCGAAAACGTCGGCGCCGGTACGTTGTTGATGCGCCTTGAGCGGGGTGAAGAGCCCCTGCTGTGGATTTATCTGGAACCGCTGAATATCAGCTACGCCGCGATTGGCCAGCCGCTGCGCGTTCGCATGCCCGATGGCGAGTGGTTGGCGGCCCATGTTGTCCAGGCCGTCGACAGCGCCGGTCGCACGCCGACGGTGTTGCGCGGGCCATTCGCTGCCAGCGAGATGGGCTTGCAGGTCGCCGCCCGGTTTGATCGCCCTCTGTCGCCGCGCTGGAGAATCGATCAACTGCCGTTGAATGTGCGCTTTCCCACCGACTGGGAACAAATGCTCAGTAACAGCCGTGAACTCATCGAGCAATTAGGCGACTTCATTGCAATGGATCGAACACCCACTACCGCACAGGGGAGTAAATAAATCATGACTGCTGATCGAATTCTTGTGACGGGCGGTGCCGGTTTCATCGGTTCGCACCTGGTCGAAGCACTGCTTGAAAGCGGTTATAGCGTTCGGGTACTGGACGATCTTTCCAGTGGAAAATTGTCGAACTTGCCGATTGATCGCTGCCATTTGACCTTGGTAGTGGGGGATGTCGCCGACGCGCCGACGGTGGAGCGCGCGATGAAAGACTGCAGCGCGGTGGTGCATCTGGCGGCGGTGGCCTCGGTGCAGGCGTCGGTCGATGACCCGGTCGCGACTCACCAAAGCAACTTCATCGGTACGCTGAATGTCTGCGAAGCCATGCGTCAGGCCGGCGTAAGACGAGTGGTTTACGCGTCCAGTGCGGCGATCTATGGCAACAATGGCGAGGGCATGGCGATTACCGAGGACACGCCCAAGAATCCGCTGACCCCGTATGCCGCCGACAAGCTGGCCAGCGAACATTTCCTCGATTTCTACCGACGCCAATACGGTCTCGAACCGGTCATTCTGCGGTTTTTCAATATTTACGGACCCCGTCAGGACCCTTCATCGCCTTATTCCGGTGTCATCAGCATTTTCAGCGAGAGGGCGCAAAAAAAACTCCCCATCACGGTTTACGGTGATGGGGAGCAAACAAGGGATTTTGTTTACGTCGATGACCTCGTAAAGGTCCTGGTACAGGCGGTCGGTGAGTCGGAGCCGATTATCGAACCGGTCAATGTCGGGTTTAACCGATCCACCAGCGTTAACGAACTCGTGGCGACGTTAAGCGAACTCCTGGGACGACCCGTGACGTTGAACCACGACGCGGCGCGTTCCGGTGATATCAAACATTCACGCGCCGACAACAGTCGCCTGCTTGAGCGTTTTTCCTTGAACTCACCGACCTGTTTTACCGAGGGTCTGGGTCAACTGCTCAGAAGTATTGATTCCGGGGGGCGGTAGCGGCGAGCTCAGTCGCCAGCAGGTGCTCCTCCAGCACATCGTTCAGGAACCGGAACTGATCATTAAGCCCGATCACTTCATTGTTGAAGTGATTGGCGGCCGACGGCATCAGCAACGCCTCGAAGTTTTTGTCGAACACCAGTTCGAACGTTTTGCGGGAAATGAATGACTGGGAATAGTAGTTACTGCCGAACACCGCAAAGCTCACGGCCAGAGTCACGGAGTGAATCATGACGTGCGCTCCTCGGACAGGACGTACCAGGAAAAAACGCTCAGTGTGACGGCCGTCAGGGCCAGGCAGGTCAGGAGATGGATAATCATGATTCGCCCCTCCGATGCGGGGTTTTGCGTTGAGTTAAGGCTGATCCTACGCTGACGGTTTTTGAGCGGAAGGCATTCGCGGCGATGGTGAATATCGACATAAGTGATGGTGGGATCATCGCCGACTGTTCCGGCCCCTTCGCGAGCAGGCTCGCTCCCACATTGGACCGCATTCTTCCGGGAGAACTCGGTTAAATGTGGGAGCGAGCCTGCTCGCGAAGGCGGCCTGAAGAACACCTCAATCCCAAGCGAACAAACACCGACACCTATACTCAAATTAATAGGCCTTTGAACACCGGACATCCCGTTCGGGCAAGTCTGTAGGAACCGCGATCTTGAACCTGCGTTCGCTGATCGTCGCCGTGTTGGTGGTGCTGGCGGGATGCGCCACGCCTGTGCGTGCCCCGGTGGAAGTGGTGCCGGTGATTGTTTCCCAAAGCACCTGGCAGATGGTGGACCAGGAGATTGTTGCGGCGTCGCAATCGGCCACCGAGCAGACCAAAATCTACGCGCGCGGTGCCATGGACTACTGGCGAACGCGGGTTTATCAACTGACCGAAGAGAACTTTATTCCGTGGTTCAGCAGTTACTGGACCCAGGAATGGCTGTCGATGAAGGTCAGCTGGTACACCCTCAGCGCCAAGGGAGAGCAGGATGCCTCGGCCAAGCGCCTGGCAGCCTATCTGCTGGAGCAATACCAAGAGCGTGTGCTGGCACCGGTCGCGGTGGAGATCGATCCCGACGCGATTCTCGGCCTGGCAACGGCGTTCTACGTGGACATTCTTCAGGAAGAACTGCAGAAAATCTCCCAGCGCCACGGAGTGCCCATGGCTCAGCTCAACGGGCGGATCCAGAAAATCCCGGCGATTGCCCTGGGGCCACCGCCTGCCCGCGACGCCTCGCTCTATCAGGTCGTGCACACCCAGCCGCTGAACACCTTGCCGGCCTACGCGGCGCTGATCGAGAAGATCCACAAGGCCGGCGGTGAGAAGGGGGTTGATTCGACAGATACCGCCATGGCGCCGGTGGCCAAGCGCGCCAGCCAACGGATGGAAGCCGAAATGGTCCCGCGAGGTGCGGCCAGTGCAGTGGCCGCTGCTGCGGGCAAATTGGCCGGGGGCTTGATTTCCGTGGGTGTGGCGGGGATTCGCGCGATTATCCAGGCCAATGACCGGCCTGACAGCGAGGCACTGATTCGCAGCAGTCTGGGTAACACGTTCGACAAGGCCTGGCTGAAGCTGGTGCAGAACCCGACCACCGGCGTGATGGCCGGTACGTTGTACTTGGCGGCGCAGATCGAGGGCAATCTGGCGGGGAGCGCCGAAGTACCGTCGGTCAGTTCGGGCAGCGGATCTGTCGATTGGGGGCCGACGGAATCGACTAACCAGCAGATCACCCCATAACCAAGGAGAACGACCATGTCCTACGTTGATGGCTTCATCGCAGCGGTACCCACCGCCAACCGCGAAAAATTCAAGAAACACGCCGAAACCGCCGCTGTCATTTTCAAGGAAAGCGGCGCCCTCAGCGTCGCCGAATGCTGGGGTGACGACGTCCCTGACGGCAAAGTGACCTCGT
This sequence comes from Pseudomonas sp. LBUM1666, assembly GCF_059695775.1. Classification (NCBI taxonomy): domain Bacteria; kingdom Pseudomonadati; phylum Pseudomonadota; class Gammaproteobacteria; order Pseudomonadales; family Pseudomonadaceae; genus Pseudomonas; species Pseudomonas sp. LBUM1666. The sequence continues at coordinate 2,704,356 of NZ_CP166789.1, forward strand.
TTCCAATGGCGGTAAAACTCAAGGAAGACGAAACCGTGGTGTTTTCCTGGATCATCTGGCCCGACAAGACCACACGCGATGACGGCATGGAGAAACTCATGACCGATCCGCGCATGCAGCCAGACGTCAACCCGATGCCGTTCGATGGCCAGAGGCTGATCTTTGGCGGGTTCGAAATGATCGTAAAAGCCTGAAACCAACGACAGGATCACTCCGGCGTCGGGGTGATCCTGCAACTCTTGCGATTACGAATCTCGCTATCCGTCGGCCGCTCTTTGATGAACTCGAAGCGCGGCTCACCTTCGTTGTAATGAACCAGCCAGCCCCATTCCAGCTCGGACTCATCCTGACCGGGTTTCGGTGGCACAGCCCACCACGGTTCCTTGCTGATGATCTCTCGCATGGCCCCCTCCAGTTGAATCGTTTGCATGAACTATAACTTGGATGTCAGGAGGTGCCAGATATGAGCGACGAATCCCATGAGCCGTTAAAACGACTGTTTTTTGCCCTGAACTGCACACCCGAGCAACGTCGGGCCATTGCCCAATGGCGCAGCGCACTTGGGCTCAGGAGCGGACGCCCGGTGCCGGTGGAGAACTTTCATCTGACGTTGATGTTTTTGGGCGCTGTCGAGGTGGCGCAGATTGCCGATATCTGCACGGCCGCCGCCAATATTCGAACACCGGGTGTGCCTTTGAGGGTTGCGCTTGATCGGCTGGATGTCTGGCGCAGGGCAGGGGTGTTGGTGCTCGCTCCAGAGCAGGCATCACCGGAGTTGCTTCGGTTGGTTTATGCGCTTGAGCAGGCAATGCTGCCGTTCGGGTTTGAGGACTCGCCGAAGGAGTTTCGGCCGCATCTGACGCTGATGCGTGATTACCGGGTGCCGGTGCCAGAGTCCGCGACGCCGCCCGAGTTCTATCTGCGGGCCGATCACTTCACCCTGTTCGAATCCCATAAGGGTCGCTACCGAGCGCTGGCCGAGTGGCCGCTCGTTCCCTCATAAAAAAAGGCGCCCGAGGAGGGCGCCCAAATTCACCTTAACCGAGGAAGCCAGGTGAGGCCGTTCTGGAGAGAGGTGCAGCGGTGGTAAGGCGCTGCGTGAACGGAAAACAGTAAGCAGCAATTTTGATGTTGGATGTTATGGCCTCATCGCGAGCAAGCTCGCTCCCACAGTGGTCTGTGGTGGAGCACAGATTTGTGAACGACGCTGATCCCCTGTGGGAGCGAGCCTGCTCGCGATGGCGGCTTCGAGTGAATTACTTACCGAGCTTCACCCGCGTCCACCCGCGGGTCATCACCCGCTGAACACCAATCGGCATATCCGGAATGGCATACAACGTCGCCATCACAGCCTGCGACGGATACGACCCCGGATCATCCCGAATCGCTTCATCCACCAAAGGCGTGGCCGCCGCGTTGGCGTTGCTGTAGCCGATGTTGTTGGTGATCTCGGCGATGATGTCCGGGCGCATCAGGAAGTTCATAAACAGGTAGGCGTTTTCCACGTTCGCCGCGTCCCGAGGGATAGCGACCATGTCGTAGAAACTGCCCGCGCCTTCCTTGGGAATGCTGTAATCGATCTTCACCTTATCGCCCGCTTCTTGGGCGCGCGCCTTGGCTTGCAGCACGTCACCGGAATAACCGACCGCCACGCAGATGTTGCCGTTGGCCAGGTCCGAGATGTATTTCGACGAATGGAAGTACGCCACCGACGGCCGAATCTTCATGAACAGCGCTTCAGCTTCGGCGATCTGATCCTTGCTCTGCGAGTTCACCGGGTAACCCAGATAGTGCAGGGCGGCCGGGAGCATTTCAGTGGGCGAATCAAGGAAACTGATGCCGCAGGCTTTCAGCTTCGCGGCGTTTTCCGGTTTGAACAGCAGGTCCCAGGAATTGGTCGGCGCGTTGCTGCCGAGCACTTCCTTGACCTTCTCCGGGTTGAAGCCGATGCCGATCGAGCCCCACATGTACGGGAAGGCGTGGCCGTTATCCGGGTCGCTGGCGGCAGCATTTTTCAGCAGCACCGGATTGAGGTTTTTCCAGTTCGGCAGCTTCGACTTGTCCAGTTCCTGATAGACGCCAGCCTTGATCTGCTTGGCCAGGAAACTGTTGGACGGCACGACGATGTCGTAGCCGGATTTGCCGGCGAGCAGCCGTGCCTCAAGGGTTTCATTGCTGTCGAACACATCGTAGGTCACGCGGATGCCGGTCTCGTCTTCGAACTTCTTGACGGTGTCCGGGGCGATGTAATCCGACCAGTTGTAGACGCGCAGTACCTTGTCATTGGCCTGGGCGCCGGTAGCCATTGCGCCCAATAAGGACAGTGTCAGCAGAGTCCTGCCAAACATTTTCATCGGTACAACTCCATTTCTCTTTTTATTCAAAATCACACAGCAAAAAATGCAGTGAACACAAAACCTGTGCAGTAAACACAGAACATGTGGAGTAAACCCAAAACCTGTGGCGAGGGGATTTATCCCCGTTGGGCTGCGAAGCGGCCCTAAAACCTGCAACCGCGGTGTATCAGGTTCACCGCATTCACTGGTTTTACGACTGCTGCGCAGCCGAACGGGGATAAATCCCCTCGCCACAGAAGCTCCCTCGCCACAGTTAACTCAACAGCCTAGGCCGTCGCTTCTACCATTTGCTTTTTAGGTTGCTGCCAGGATTCGCTGGCGGTCTGGTCCATCGCTTCCTGGATCGCACGTTTGCGGGTCGCTTCGGCGCGGCGGCTGAAGAACCAGACCATGAAGGTCACGATCGAAACCGCCAACAGGATCAAGCTGGCCACGGCGTTGATCTCAGGCTTCACGCCCAGACGCACCGCCGAGAACACTTCCATCGGCAGGGTCGTCGAACCCGGGCCGGACACGAAACTCGCCAGCACCAGGTCATCCAGTGACAGGGCAAACGACATCATGCCGCCGGCCGCCAGTGACGGCGCGATCATCGGAATGGTGATCAGGAAAAACACCTTGAACGGCTTCGCCCCGAGGTCCATGGCGGCTTCTTCGATGGACAAGTCCAGCTCACGCAAGCGCGCCGAGACCACCACCGCCACATACGCCGCACAGAACGTGGTGTGGGCGATCCAGATGGTGACGATGCCGCGTTCCTGCGGCCAGCCGATCAGTTGTGCCATGGCCACGAACAGCAGCAACAGCGACAGACCGGTGATCACTTCCGGCATCACCAACGGCGCCGTCACCAAACCACCGAACAACGTACGACCTTTGAAACGCGTCACGCGAGTCAGCACAAACGCCGCCAACGTGCCCAGCGCTACAGCGGCAATCGCGGTGTAGCAGGCGATTTCCAGCGAGCGCAACACCGAACCCATCAGTTGCGAGTTGTCGAGCAAGCCGGCGTACCACTTGAACGACCAGCCGCCCCATACGGTTACCAGTTTCGAGGCGTTGAACGAGTAGATCACCAGAATCAACATCGGCAGGTAGATAAACGACAGGCCGAAAATCAGCATGAACTTTGAAAATCCGAAGCGTTTCATCCCCGTGCCTCCATCTCTTTGGCCTGGCTGCGGTTGAACAGCAGAATCGGCACAATCAGGATCAACAGCATCACCACCGCCAGGGCAGACGCCACCGGCCAGTCGCGGTTATTGAAGAACTCTTGCCACAGCACGCGACCGATCATCAGGGTCTCCGGGCCGCCCAACAGTTCCGGAATCACGAACTCACCGACCACCGGAATGAACACCAGCATGCAACCGGCGATGATCCCGTTCTTGGCCAGCGGCACAGTGATTTTCCAGAAGTTGTTGAAGTTGCTCGAACCCAGGTCCGACGCGGCTTCCAGCAGGCTGTTGTCGTGCTTCACCAGGTTGGCGTACAACGGCAACACCATGAACGGCAGATACGCATACACCACGCCGATATACACGGCCGTGTTGGTATTGAGGATCTCGATCGGGTGCGACGTCAGCCCGGTCCACATCAGGAAGCCGTTGAGCAAACCGTTGTTGCTGAGGATGCCCATCCACGCATAGACGCGGATCAGGATCGCGGTCCAGGTCGGCATCATGATCAACAGCAGCAGAACGTTTTGCGTTTCCTTGCTCGCTTTGGTGATCGCATAGGCCATCGGGAAACCGATCACCAGGCACATCAGCGTGCTTAAAAACGCGACCTTCAACGAGCCGAAGTAAGCCGAGATGTACAACTCATCTTCGGTCAGCAGCGAGTAGTTGCCGATGTTCAGCAGCAGCTGAAATTTCTGCTCGGCGAAGGTGTAGATCTCTGAGTAAGGAGGAATGGCCAGGGCCGCTTCCGAGAAGCTGATCTTCATCACCAGGAAGAACGGCAACAGGAAAAACAGGCACAGCCACAGGAAAGGAATCCCGATGACGAGCTTTCGACCACTCGGCATCAGCCGCATAAACTGCTGATTGAGTGTTTTCATGAGCGCAGTACCACGCCGCTGTCGTCTTCCCACCACACGTAGACCTTGTCGTCCCAGGTCGGACGTGCACCACGGCGTTCGGCGTTGGCCATGAACGACTGCACAACCTTGCCGCCAGGCAGTTCCACGTAAAACACCGAGTGACCGCCGAGGTAAGCGATGTCATGCACCTTGCCGCTGGACCAGTTGTAGCGGGTATCGGGTTGGGTAGTGCTGACCAGCAGTTTTTCCGGGCGGATGGCGTAGGTGATCGACTTGTCCTGCACCGAGGTGCTGACGCCGTGACCGACGTAAATCTTCTGCTCCAGGTCCGGGCTGTGAATGATCGCGTGACCTTCAAGGTCTTCCACAACCGTACCGTCGAAGGCGTTCACGTTGCCGATGAATTCGCAGACCATGCGGCTGACCGGGGCTTCATAGATGTCGACCGGGCTACCGATCTGGGCGATCCAGCCCAAGTGCATGATCGCGATGCGTTGGGCCATGGTCATGGCCTCTTCCTGGTCGTGGGTCACCATCACGCAGGTCACGCCGACGCGCTCGATGATTTCTACCAACTCCAGTTGCATCTGCGAGCGCAACTTCTTGTCCAGCGCGCCCATCGGTTCGTCGAGCAGCAACAGCTTCGGACGCTTGGCCAGGGAACGAGCCAAGGCCACACGCTGACGCTGACCGCCGGACAACTGATGGGGTTTGCGTTTGGCGTACTGGGTCATGTGCACCAGCCGCAGCATCTCTTCAACGCGGGCGTCGATTTCGCTGGTGGACAGACGATCCTGCTTCAGGCCGAAGGCGATGTTCTGCGCCACCGTCATGTGCGGGAACAGCGCGTAGGACTGGAACATCATGTTGATCGGCCGTTCGTACGGCGGCATGTCGGTGATGTCGACACCGTCTAGCAAAATCCGGCCTTCGGTCGGGCGCTCGAAACCTGCGAGCATGCGCAGCAGGGTCGATTTACCCGAACCGGAACCGCCGAGCAGGGCGAAGATTTCCCCTTGATGGATCTCAAGCGAGACATCGTCCACCGCGGTGGTTTCGTCGAATTTCTTGGTGACGCGGTCGACTTTCACCAGCACCTTTTTCGGTGACTGGTGACCTTCAAGAGCCTTCCTGTAGATGCTGGAGGCGTTTGCCATGTGAAACTCCCAACAGGTTTCAGTCGTCGGGCCAACGCGGCCTGACTTAATAGTTGATTGCAAGCCCGAGCTGTACGATGTCAGTGAATTCGGCAGTGCCCCCTGTAGGAGTGAGCCTGCTCGCGATAACGGTGGATCAGTCAACATTGATGTCGCATGACACATTGCAATCGCGAGCAGGTTCACTCCTACAGGGGTATTGCGTTTGACTCACTGGCATCGCCCGGCCTGGGCTTATTCGGCGCCGCCATCCTGGCTGCCTGGGTCGTACTTGTTGTTATTGCAGTGTGTTGTTTCGCAAGTCACGGACGCGCAAAGGCACGCCCGCCTGACTCGCGGGGGCAGTAAAGGGTTGTTTTAAGTCAGCGGGTTTTACGCAACGCCGCCCGTCGCCGGCACGCATCACCGAACGCCTGGAAAATACTCAAGTAGGGCGGGTTCGAAAGCACCTGCCATTCCGGGTGCCACTGCACACCGACGGCAAAGGTCGGGCTGTGTTCCACCGAGATCGCTTCGATCAGGCCATCCGGCGCGATGGCTTCCGCACGCAGGCCGGGCGCAAGTCGGTCGATGCCCTGGCTATGAATCGAATTGACCTGGAACACCTGCGGCAAATCCAGTGCCTGGAACACACCGCCCGGTTGCACGTTGACCGCGTGAGCCGGTGCGTATTGCACCGCCAAATCCGGATGATTCGCTTCCCGGTGATCCAGCATGCCGGGGAGTTCGTGGACCTTCTGATGCAGGCTGCCACCGAACGCCACGTTCATTTCCTGAAAGCCCCGGCAGATGCCGAGCACCGGCACGCCGGCCGCAATGGCCGCACGCAATAAGGGAAGGGTCGTGGCGTCCCGTTGCGGATCGTGATCCGTGCCGGGGGCGCTGTCGGGGCCTTGATAGTGGAAAGGTTCCACATTCGAGGGCGAGCCGGTCAGCAGCAGACCGTCGAGCTGCGCGAGCAGGTCATCGATTTCGGTCAGATCGCCTAAGGAAGGAATGACAACCGGCAGCCCCAAAGCCGCGACGCTGACAGCACGCAAGTACTTGTCGCCGCTGACATGGTAGGGGTGCAGGCCAATCTGTTTGACGCACGCTGTAACGCCGATCAATGGCTTGAGTGCCATTTTTATCACCTCGAAGTTTCACACTTGAACGAGCTTTTCCGGAGCTTAGCCTTGTTGATTTTAATTAACAACTCTCATGTAAAAAATTCTAAACGCCGCACGTCCGATCTTCAGGATTTACACGGTGTGCAAGACTGATTTGGCACTCTCGTGCCCAAGAAAGGCCAGAAAATAAAGGTTGAAAGGCCAAGTGTTCGCTATTGACTTCACTTTGCCGTTCGGGTTGACTGGGCTCGCAACAAGGTAGTGAACATAATAATTAACAGCTAATAGGTGCATCATGTCGGTCCCTCTGCGTACCGTTCAACTCAACGAAGCAAACGCATTCCTTAAGAAATATCCTGAGGTTTTGTACGTCGACCTTCTGATTGCGGATATGAACGGTGTGGTGCGCGGCAAGCGCATCGAGCGCACCAGTCTTCATAAGGTTTACGAAAAAGGCATTAACCTCCCGGCGTCGCTGTTTGCTCTGGACATCAACGGTTCTACGGTGGAAAGCACCGGCCTGGGTCTGGACATCGGTGACTCAGACCGAATCTGCTTCCCCATCCCCGATACCCTCAGCATCGAGCCATGGCAGAAGCGCCCGACCGCGCAACTGTTAATGACCATGCACGAACTCGAAGGCCAGCCGTTCTTCGCCGACCCTCGCGAAGTGTTGCGTCAGGTCGTGAGCAAGTTCGATGACATGGGCCTGACCATTTGCGCGGCGTTCGAACTCGAGTTTTATCTGATCGACCAGGACAACGTGAACGGTCGTCCGCAATCGCCACGTTCGCCGGTCTCCGGTAAGCGTCCGATGTCGACCCAGGTCTACCTGATCGACGACCTCGACGAATACGTCGATTGCCTGCAAGACATCCTCGAAGGCGCGAAAGAGCAGGGCATCCCTGCGGACGCCATCGTCAAGGAAAGCGCCCCGGCGCAGTTCGAAGTGAACCTGCACCACGTCAACGACCCGATCAAGGCCTGCGACTACGCGGTGTTGCTCAAGCGTCTGGTGAAGAACATCGCCTACGACCACGAGATGGACACCACGTTTATGGCCAAGCCGTATCCGGGCCAGGCGGGCAACGGTTTGCACGTGCACATTTCGATTCTCGACAAAGAAGGCAACAACATCTTTGCCAGCGAGGATCCCGAGCAGAACGCCGCACTGCGTCACGCGATCGGCGGTGTGCTCGAGACCCTGCCGGCGCAGATGGCGTTCCTGTGCCCGAACGTCAACTCGTACCGTCGTTTCGGCGCGCAGTTCTATGTGCCGAACTCGCCGAGCTGGGGCATCGACAACCGTACCGTTGCGGTACGTGTGCCGACCGGTTCGCCGGACTCCGTGCGCATCGAGCATCGCGTAGCGGGCGCCGATGCCAACCCGTACTTGTTGATGGCGTCGGTCCTGGCCGGTATTCACCACGGCCTGACCAACGAAATCGAGCCGGGCGCACCGGTGGAAGGCAACAGCTACGAGCAGAACGAGCAGAGCCTGCCGAACAACCTGCGCGATGCACTGCGCGAGCTGGACGACAGCGAAGTCATGGCCCGTTACATCGACCCGATGTACATCGACGTGTTCGTGGCGTGCAAGGAAAGCGAGCTGGCCGAGTTCGAGAACTCCATTTCCGACCTTGAGTACAACTGGTACTTGCATACGGTTTGATTGCTTGAACCCGGTTCCAGGCTGAAAACCCGATCAACTGTGGGAGCGAGCCTGCTCGCGATAGCGTCGCATCAGTCAGCATTGATGTCGCCTGATTCACCGCTATCGCGAGCAGGCTCGCTCCCACAGGGGATTGCATTACAAGTTTTAACTGACGATCACTTATTCCTCTGCGTCGAGTCACAACCATGACAAACACTCGCAGCGACTGGGAACAACGCTTCCAGTCCTTAACACTCGAAGGCCGTGCATTCATCGACGGCCAATACTGCCCGGCACTCAGCGGCGACACCTTTGAATGCATGAGCCCGGTCGACGGCCGCTTCCTGGCCAACGTCGCGAGCACCGACGAAGCCGACGCAAACGCGGCAGTCGCCGTCGCGCGCCGCACCTTCGAGTCCGGCATCTGGGCGCGATTGGCACCCGCAGAACGCAAGCGCATCCTGATCCGCTTCGCCGACCTGATCCTGGCCAACCAGGAAGAACTCGCCCTGCTCGAAACCCTCGACATGGGCAAGCCGATCAACGACTCGATGAACATCGACATTCCAGCGACCGCCAACGCGATCCGCTGGAGCGCCGAAGCCATCGACAAGATCTACGACGAAGTCGCCGCCACGCCGCACGACCAACTCGGCCTCATCACCCGCGAACCTGCCGGTGTGGTCGCCGCCATCGTGCCGTGGAACTTCCCGCTGATCATGGCCAGCTGGAAGTTCGCCCCAGCCCTCGCGGCCGGCAACTCGTTCATCCTCAAGCCTTCGGAAAAGTCACCACTGACCGCCATCCGCATCGCGCAACTGGCTCTGGATGCCGGCATCCCGAAAGGCGTGTTCAACGTCCTGCCGGGCTACGGTCACACCGTCGGCAAGGCGCTGGCGTTGCACATGGACGTCGACGTGCTGGCCTTCACCGGCTCGACCGCGATTGCCAAGCAACTGCTGATCTATTCCGGGCAAAGCAACATGAAACGCGTCTGGCTCGAAGCAGGGGGGAAGAGCCCGAACGTGGTGTTCGCCGACGCGCCGGATCTGCGCGCGGCAGCACAAGCGGCGGCCGGTGCGATTGCCTTCAACCAGGGCGAAGTCTGCACCGCTGGTTCGCGCTTGCTGGTGGAGCGTTCGATCCGCGAGCAGTTCATTCCGCTGCTGGTGGAAGCGCTGCAAGCCTGGAAGCCGGGTCACGCCCTCGATCCAGAAACCACCGTCGGCGCGGTCGTCGATCAGCGTCAACTGGACAACGTGTTGCGCTACATCCAGATCGGCAAAGACCAGGGCGCACAACTGATCGCCGGCGGCAGCCGCACCCTCGAAGCCACCGGCGGCCTGTACGTGGAACCGGCGATTTTCGACGGCGTGACCAACGCCATGACCATCGCCCGGGAAGAAATCTTCGGCCCGGTGCTGTCGCTGATTACCTTCGACACCGAAGAAGAAGCGCTGGTCATCGCCAACGACAGCATCTTCGGCCTGGCCGCAGGCGTGTGGACCAGCAACCTGAGCAAGGCCCACACCTTCGCGCGCGGCTTGCGCGCCGGCAGCGTCTGGGTCAACCAGTACGACGGCGGCGACATGACCGCGCCGTTCGGCGGGTACAAGCAGTCGGGTAACGGTCGGGACAAATCGCTGCATGCGTTCGACAAATACACCGAACTCAAAGCGACCTGGATCAAGCTCTAACACCTCTACAACGGCGGCCGCCGGCACATGCCAGCGGCCATCGGAGAAACTTATGAAACAAGCACATGTAAACAGCTACTACGCCGCCACCCGCAACTTCACCGGCGACTTCCCGGTGCTCGAACAAGCGGTGGACTGCGACGTCTGCGTGATCGGCGCCGGCTACACCGGTTTGTCCTCGGCCCTGTTCCTCGCCGAAGCGGGCTACAGCGTGACCGTGCTCGAAGCCGCCAAAGTCGGTTTCGGCGCCAGCGGTCGCAACGGCGGCCAACTGGTCAACTCCTACAGCCGCGACGTCGACGTCATCGAAGAACGCTACGGCGACAAAACCGCCGAAGTCCTCGGCAGCATGATTTTCGAAGGCGCCGACATCATCCGTCAGCGCATACAACACTACGACATCCAGTGCGACTACCGTCCGGGCGGCATCTTCGCCGCACTGAACAAGAAGCAGCTCAAAGGCCTGGCCGAGCAGAAAAGCAGCTGGGAACGCTACGGCAATAAAAACCTGAAAATGCTCGACGCGGCGGACATCAAGCGCGAAGTGGGTTGCGACAACTACGTCGGCGGCCTGCTCGACATGCAGGGCGGCCACATCCACCCGCTGAACCTGGCCCTCGGCGAAGCCTCGGCCATCATCGGCCTGGGCGGCAAAATCTACGAACAATCGGCCGCAGTGGAAATCACCTACGGCGAACCGATCACCGTGCGCACCGCCAAAGGCGTGGTCCGCGCCAAGTACCTGCTGATCGCCGGCAACGCCTATTTGCCGCAAGACCTCGACAACCGCGTCACGCGCAAAAGCATGCCGTGCGGTTCGCAAATCGTCGTCACCGAGCCGTTGTCCGAAAAGGTTGCGCGCAGCCTGATCAAAAACAACTACTGCGTCGAAGACTGCAACTACCTGCTCGACTACTACCGTCTCACCGCCGACAACCGCTTGCTGTACGGCGGCGGCGTGGTCTATGGCGCCCGTGAACCGGACGACATCGAACAACTGATCAAGCCGAAAATCCTCAAGACTTTCCCGCAACTGAAAGACGTGAAAATCGACTACCGCTGGACCGGCAACTTCCTGCTGACCATGTCACGCATGCCGCAATTCGGCCGCATCGAAAAAAACGCCTACTACATGCAAGGCTACAGCGGCCACGGCGTCACCTGCTCGCACCTGGCCGGCAAACTGATCTCGGAAATGATCCGCGGCGACGCCGAACGCTTCGATGCGTTCGCCTCGCTCCCGCACATGCCCATGATCGGCGGCCGCACCTTCCAGGCCCCACTCACCGCCATGGGCGCCGCGTACTACGCACTGCGTGACCGATTCGGCATCTAACCCCAACTCAATCCCTGTGGGAGCGAGCTTGCTCGCGATGAGGCCATATCAGTCGCTATCAATGTCGCCTGATACACCGCCATCGCGAGCAAGCTCACTCCCACAGAGATCCATGGCATACACAAAATTTGTATACGACCAGGACCAAACTGTGGGAGCGAGCCTGCTCGCGATGAGGCCCTATCAGTCACTATCAATCCCAACTGACCCACAGCAATCGCAACTGCATTTCTCAAGGCCAACCCCCTGACTTCAGGACAAAACAACCTTTTTACCCACCCATTCATCGAACCTGCTGAGCAACACCACCAAACGTGATTTAATACCCGCCTTTCAAATTTCCGGGACAGGGAAGCGGTGTTTTTCGCGGCCAAAAGTCGCCCGCCATCCACCCCCATAACCCTTAAGTATTCTTCGCATAAGGCTGTCATGGACACGGGCTCACGACTCAAACTAGTACGCGAAAGCTACAAACTCTCCCAGCGCGAGCTGGCCCGGCGTAGCGGCGTCACCAATGCCACCATCTCCCTGATCGAACAAAATCGCGTCAGTCCCTCCGTCAGCTCCCTCAAAAAACTGCTCGAAGGCATCCCCATGTCGTTGGCAGACTTCTTCACCTTCGACCAACCACCCCGCGAACATCAATACGTGTTCCGCGCCAATGAACAGCCGGATCTCGGGCGTCATGGCTTGCGGTTGCTGCTGATTGGCGCTTCGGTGCCTAGCCGGCAGATGCGGCTTTTGCGCGAGCAGTACGCGCCTGGGGCGAGTTCGGGGGAAGAGCCGATTGTTCACTCGGAAGGGGAGGAGTGTGGGTTGGTTACGCGGGGGACGGTTGAGTTGACGGTTGATGGGCAGATTAGTGTGTTGAATGCTGGGGATGGGTATTACTTTCCGACGACGTTGCCGCATCGGTTTCGGAATATTGGGGCGGATGAGGCGGAGATTATTAGTGCGAATACCCCAGCTAACTTCTAGTTAACTGTTTCAGTGTTTCCCTGCATTGGATGCAGGGCTCTGGAGGTTTTGAACGTTGTAGTCATGACGGATTATGTGTTTATGGATATTCGAACAATTGGCTATTACCTCTGGGCATGGATCATGGTCTTCGCCTGTGCAGGTTTTTACTCCGTGATACTTATGTTGGGGTTGATTCAGGTAATAACCCTGGAAGACACGCACTTCTATGCTATAGGGCTTGCAATTTATGTGGTTCTTTGCTTTCTCGGCTTGCGCTACTACGTTCCGAGGTTGCGGAAAATGGAACTCGATGAGACGTTGAATGGCAGGTACACCAGTGTGCGAGCTTCCAGGATAGCAATCTTCATCGGCGCTTCAATTGGGACCATAATTTTTATCCCTCAGATAGATAAGATTAAGTTTTTGAGTGATTTGCCCCATTGGGGTGCTATTGGAGTTGTGTTTTTTACTTTTGCATGTGCCGTGTTTGTTTTTTCTCACTATGTCTGGAAGCCGGGTCGCAGGCGCTAATTAACATCCATGATGTGCACAAGCCGCATCAAAAAAAAGCGAAAAAGGTGACAGATTTATTTAGATATATAGATCTGGCACCTTTTTATTACCTTTTTACTAAGGCCTCGGCGTGAGGATCCTGAGCCACCTGGAATGCTTGGCGCGGGGGCTGGGGCTGAAAGAAGTCAAACTGGACGCTACGGTGAACGCGGCTGACTTTTACCGGCGATACGGTTTTGTGGGTGACGAACCTGCTATTTACTATTCGCCTTCCGGGCTTCAGTTGGCTTGTGTTCCGATGGTGAAGGGGCTTTAAGCCACGGCTTTCTTTTCAGCATCGGCGAGTTCAACGAAAAATTGTCCTACAGTCACCAGTAGTCCGTTGTGGTGGCGATGATCGTCGTTCATGATCCAAGCGTCTGCCGTTAACCCACGGTAGTCTGTTTCCCATCGTTTCCAGCCTCGACCACGTTTCAAGAGAGTCCTCATGAGTTCAGGGATTAGTCAAAAGCTGCAGGGTAGCCGCAAGGAACTGCTCGATATCGGCCTTCGCAACACAATGCTGAACTTCCGCGCGTCAGCCAAGACGTTGGCTGTGGTGGATGAGCTTTCAGAGTCAGTGTTCCACCTGCTTTATCGGCAGGAGAAGGCCATGAGCTTTTCGCCAATGGCACGCCAGAAGTTGGCGGCGTTGGCGAAAACCACTCAGATCGAGGGGGAAGACGCTCAGGACGCTGCGACTGATGAGTTGCTGTTGCATGAACTCGACGGTTTGGGCGAGTCGGGCTTTGTCGACGATGAGCTGGACGAGTCTGGTCGAGCGCGTCGACATACGGATACGCGCCTGCAGACAGCACTTGATGAGGAACGCCTTTTCCTGCAGCTGTTGAGGATTCACAGTGAGGCACGAGCCTTTATCGAGGAGCAAGGCGTTAACACCCTGTTTCTGGCACTGGGCTTCCTTCATTGGTACGAAGCGGACAGCTCAGAGAACCTTCGCAAGGCTCCCTTGATGTTATTGCCGGTGACGCTTGAACGCAGCGGCGCAAAGGATGCCTTCAAGCTGAAGTATTCCGGTGATGAGTTAATGCCTAACTTGTCTTTGATCGCCAAGCTCAAGACCGATTTTGGTCTCGACCTTGCGGCCTGTGAGTTCAGTGAGGACCGCTTCGATGCTACGGAGGGTAGTCTTGACAGCTTTTATGCCGAAGTCACGGACCTGATAAGCAAGCAACCCCGCTGGAAGGTTTCAACCAACGAGGCTGCCCTCGGGTTCTTTTCCTTCGGCAAGTTCCTGATGTTCAAGGATCTGGACCCGAAGAGTTGGCCGCAAGACCAGCAGCCTGACGCCCACCCAGTCATCAACCGGCTCCTGGGTCCGGGTTTCGGTGACCAGCATCCCGCCTATGCCGAGGATGTGAACATCGACTCGGTGCTCCAACCTGGGGAAGTGCGATTCGTCAAAGATGCAGACAGTAGCCAGACTGAAGCGATTCTCGAAGTGCGAGAGGGCGCCAATCTGGTTATCCAGGGACCACCGGGTACCGGTAAGTCGCAGACCATCACGAACATCATCGCGGAACTGATTGCCCAGAAAAAAACTGTGTTGTTTGTGGCCGAAAAAATGGCCGCCCTTGAAGTGGTTAAACGTCGACTCGATGAATGTCACTTGGGCGATGCAGTGCTTGAGTTGCACAGCCATAAGTCGACTAAAACGTCGGTACTCAAAGAACTCGGACGTACGCTTGAACAAGGCCGGCCATTGACCAAAGTGGGCGAGGATGATCTGGCCAACCTGGCGGAACTGCAAGGCAACTTGAACCGTTATTGCTCCGCAGTGAGTGCGGCTGTGGGTGCCAGCGGCATGGACTTTGTCGAGGTGCTGGGGCGATACCTCAAACTCAAGCGCAGCTACGGTGTGTTGCCTACGATTGCTTTTGCGCCAATGGCGTCATGGACTCAGGCTGATCAGCTGAAACGCCGCGAACTGGTCGAAGAATTGACACTTCATCTCAAGGAAATGGGCCGTCCGGACCAAAATCCGTTCTGGGGAAGCAAACGAACTTTTTTCTCTCCCATTGAACAGAACAATGCGAACGATGCGTTACAACAAGCAAGTGCGCACTTAGCCGCTTTGGACGCTGCCGCCAAGGCGCTGTCGATTCGACTGATGCTGACTCAGCCCGCCACTCTCGCGGACGTTGCTGTCATCTGCCGCGCCGCAAGGCGGGCGGCCGAAGCGCCTCGTTTGCAAGGTGTGGAGCTGAGTACGGGAGACTGGCAGTTGCGCCGCGATGCCATTCGTGAATTGCTTGATGCTGGCCAGCGCATGAGCATGTGCAAAGCTAACCATGGCGCTCAGTTGATCGAGGCCGCGTGGGAACAGGATCTGTTGGAAGTTCGGCAGAACCTGCTGGCCTACGGTGACAAATGGTGGAAGGTATTTTCGGGGCGCTATCGTGCGGCCAAAACTCGTTTGCAAGGGCTTGCACAGGGTGCGCTGCCTGGCAGCAATGCCGAACAACTTAGTTTGGTCGATTCGGTTTTGACCTATCAACAAAGCCAGAAGGTTTATAACCAGCACGAGGGGCTGGGCAGTGCCCTATTCGGTGCTCAATGGCAGCGTCAGCAGTCCGACTGGGCGGTACTCGAGCGCGTTAGTGCCTGGGTTGTACAGCTCTACGAAGACCTCGGTAATGGCCATGTACCACAAGGAATCATTGCGTTTCTCGCCGGGCACACGGACGCTAGTGGGCTTGGGGAAACGGTCAGTGACATCGAGGAACATCTCGCTGGCCTTGATCAGGCATTGCTAGCTGGGCTGGAAGTCATCGGCATGCACGATGACAACGCCCAAACGCTGCGCAACTTGGATCTGTCTGCCTTGGGCACACGCTTGCAGCTGTGGCAGGCCAGCCTGAGCGCGCTTTACCAAATGGCTCGGCTCAACGTGCTGTCGGGCGAAATGCATCAGGCCCAACTGGACGAGTTGTTGAACATCGCCCTGCGCAGTGACACGCCCGATCAGATACCCGCCATCCTCGACTTTTCCTGGTATTCGGGGCTTGTGCAAAAGGCCTACGCCGAAAAACCAGCACTACAGCAATTTGACCGCATCAAGCACGAACATCAGATCGCCAGGTTCAAAGCACTTGATGCAGCTTCGTTGAACCATGCTCAAACATATTTGGCGCGCCAAGTATGGGAGCATATGCCCAATGTGAACCAACCGGGTGAAATGGCAACGCTGCGTGCAGAACTGAATAAAAAGCGCCGGCACATTCCGATACGCCAGCTGATCGATAAGGCTGGTCGCGCGATTCAGCAAATCAAGCCGGTATTCATGATGAGCCCTATGTCGATCGCCAACTTTTTGCCTCCAGGCAAGCTGGCATTTGACGTGGTGGTGTTCGACGAAGCTTCTCAAGTCAAGGCTGTCGATGCGTTTGGCGCGATATTGCGCGGCAAGCAAGTCGTGGTAGTGGGCGACACTCGGCAGATGCCACCTAGCGATTTGTTCAGCCGCGACATCGCGCCTGATGACGAGAACGACGCCACCGCAGATATCGAAAGCATCCTCAGTCTGTTCAAGGCGGCGGGTAGCCAGGAACGCTACCTGCGCTGGCACTACCGCAGCCGGCACGAATCACTTATCGCTGTCTCCAACGTCGAGTTCTACGACAGCAAGCTGGTGGTATTTCCCTCGGCTGGCCAGCATCTCCACGCCAAGGGTGTGAGCTTCGATTATCTGCCCCACGCACTGTATGACCGTGGTCGCACTCGAACCAACAAGGATGAAGCCAAAGCAGTCGCCCATGCGGTGATGAAACATGCGTTGGAGACGCCGGAACTTTCCTTGGGAGTAGCCGCCTTTAGTGTCCCTCAGCGGGATTTAATCAACGTTGAGGTCGAGTTATTGCGGCGTAAGACACCTCAGGCCGAAGTGTTTTTCACCGCACAGGGCAGCGAGCCGTTCTTCGTAAAAAACCTTGAAAACATTCAAGGAGATGAGCGCGACGTGATCTTCATCAGTATTGGTTATGGCCGAAATGAATCCGGCCGTATCGCCCGTGAATTTGGTCCGCTCAATAAAGATGGCGGGCATCGTCGGCTTAACGTTTTGATCACGCGGGCCAAATTGGCGATGCGCGTGTTTTGTAATTTTCGTGGTGATGAGCTGGACATTGATGCCACAGCCAAGCACGGCGTACGCGCCTTGAAAAACTTCCTCAAGTATGCGGAAACGGGCGAATTGGAAGTCGCCAAAGAAACCGGCAAGGCTACAGACTCGCCCTTTGAGGACGAGGTTATCCGAGCCTTGCGCGATCTTGACTACCAAGTAGAGCCGCAAGTCGGCACTGCCGGTTACTTCATTGATCTCGCTGTGAAAGACCCTGAGTTCCCAGGCCGCTACGTACTGGCTGTTGAATGTGATGGTGCGGCCTACCACAGTTCACGCTCTGCGCGTGATCGCGATCGGTTGCGCCAAGGCGTGCTTGAGGGCCTAGGCTGGAACTTCCATCGTATCTGGAGTACCGATTGGTTCCGTAATCCCAAGCAAGAAATTAGCCGCACAGTGGCAGCGATCGAGGCGGCGCGCGAACGCATAGCCAACCGTCGTAACGTCCCGGTTGCAGAGAGTTTGATCGAGCCCCTGCATGAAATTCTCCGTGATGAAACTGTTGACGAAGTCGAGCCGGCCGCCAGTCCGCCTTATGAAAAAGCGCGGCTCGCTGCAGTAACCAACCAAGTGGAACTGCATCAACATCAACCTGAACAACTGCTACAGCTGATCCGAACAGTCGTTGATATTGAATCTCCGGTGCATTCAGTCGAGGTTACCCGACGGCTCATGGATGCTTTCGGTGTGACACGGCAAGGGTCAAGAATCACTGCGGCTGTTGAGCATGCGATTGGTATGGGTGTTAAACAGAGGCACTTCTTGCGTCGTGGCGAGTTTCTTCACCTGACCGAGAGTCGACTCGTTGTCATCCGCAGCCGAGCGCATTGGGAGTCCGCCGAGCGCAAGTTGGAGTGGGTCGCGCCT
This sequence comes from Pseudomonas sp. LBUM1666, assembly GCF_059695775.1. Taxonomy (NCBI): domain Bacteria; kingdom Pseudomonadati; phylum Pseudomonadota; class Gammaproteobacteria; order Pseudomonadales; family Pseudomonadaceae; genus Pseudomonas; species Pseudomonas sp. LBUM1666. The sequence goes on from NZ_CP166789.1 coordinate 2,722,230, forward strand.
GAAGAGCTAGACCAAGCCCTGATAGAAATCATCGTCTCTGGATTTTCTATGAGTCATGACGATGCGATCTCTGGAGCATTGAGGTTGCTGGGCTTTGGTCGTGCCACTGCCAAGGTGACAGCGCTATTGGAAGAAAGAATCGAGCAATTGATCAGTGATAGGCGTTTGGAGTTGAGAGAGGGTCGATTGGCGGTGTGTGCCTGATAAAGTATGCCGTTGTGCAAATAATAGAAAACCCGCAGTGATGCGGGTTTTTTTCGACTCGAATTTGGTCACTGACCCTTTGGCGAATCAAACCCACGCTGCTCAATCACCCGAAACACATCGCTCACGTCCTGGACCATGATCCGGGCGATGTTGGTGACGGTGTTGATGTCGTTTCCTGCGTAGTCGGGGAGGCTGGTGCAGGCCATGAGGTTGAGGTACTTGAGGACGGCGCTGAGGCGTTCGCTGACGCAGTTGTGGAGTTCGCGGAGTGGGGCGTCGCTGTCGATGAGGAGGACGGGGTATTCGGTGGCGAATTGGGACATGGGGGTGAAGCGGCGAGGCGGGTTTTGGGTTGTCATGGTTTTAGTCCTAGAAAGATGAATCACATCCGTCATAACCAATTCACAGTCGGAAATCGGCTGTGTTGTGGCTGACGGTACTTGGTGTCTTCTTTTTAGGGCTGCGAATCCCTGCCGCTAACTGCAGCCAGCGACGGGGCGAACTATAAGCGGCGGTTTTGGTGTCTGCAAATGGGGGTGTAGGACGACAGATCGGGTTTTGCCGTTGATCGTGGAGGCTGCAATTGGCTGTTTGGCATTTGTGGATTCAGAAGTTGTTTGGTGTCAGATCAATCTTATTCGCTGGATTTACGACTGCTGCGCAGCCGAACGCAGGCTTCGCCAGCTGCTACAGGGGTTGGGTGATGTTTAAAAGTTCGGCAGGGTTTGGGGCGGCTTCGCCGCCCAGCGGGAGCAAGCTCCCTCGCCACAATGGGTGGTTTCCTACAAGATTTTCGGAGCTGGAAATTAATAGATCACAGCCTGTGGCCGCTCCGCCGATCACGTAATGGGGGCTCAGAAACAACAAAGCCCCGAATTATCGGGGCTTTGTTCTTTGCGGTTGCGCAGTTTAAAAACCCTTACGGCACACCCTCCGACGTCATTGTCTGGCCTGCGGTGAATGCGGGTTGGGATTGGTGTTTTTCGGTCCCGCCAGTGCCCATGCTATCAGCCCGAATAGTGGTACAAACACGATCACCACCATCCATACGAGTTTGTTGCTGGATTTGCCTTCGGCTTTTCGCACTTTGTTGATTGCCCATAACTCGATCAGCAAAAGAACAGCCGTGAGTACGATCCAGATGGTTTCGGTTTGCATGAGTCACCTCCTGATAGTCATTCAGTTAGGTGAGCGGGTGTGGGCGGGGTTCATTAAATTTCGGAGTTTTGTGGGGATGACGGGCAAAGCGAAAACGGGCTTGCTCGCGAAAGGTGTGACATTCGACTTGGATGTTGAATGTCATGGCCTCATCGCGAGCAGGCTCGCTCCCACAGGGGGATGGGGTTACCAGTTATAAGCTGTTGGCGAGTTTGCCGGTTGAGAGGCGGCGTTTGTAGGCGGTGTCGCGGTTGGCTAGCCAGTAGTAGAGCGGGGAGGTGATCAGCAGGCCGACCAGCCAGGACAAGTCCGCCCCATTGATGTGCTCCGAAATCGGCCCGACATACAGCGGCGTGTTCATAAACGGAATCTGCACCACGATCCCGATCGCATACGCCAACAACGCCTGCGGGTTGTACCGTCCGTAAATCCCGCCATCTACTTTGAAGATCGAGCCGATGTCGTACTGACCTTTGTGAATGGCATAGAAGTCGATCAGGTTGATCGCGGTCCATGGCACCAGCACCACGAGCAGCACCAGCACCATGTCGACGAAGTGGCCGATGAAGTTGGCGGAGGCGCCGACGGCGGCGAAGCAGCAGGCGGCGAGGACGATGATGGAGAGGACGGCGCGGCTTTTGGCGGTCGGGATCCAGCGGTAGGCGAAGGTTTGGATCAGGGTGATCAGCGAGAGCGCGGCGCCGTAGAGGTTGAGGGCGTTGTGGCTGATGACGCTGAGCAGGAACAGCACGAGCATCAGTGGGCCGATGGAGCCGGTGGCGAGTTTGACGGCGTCCATGGTGTCCATGCCGACGGGCGTGGCGAGGACGGCGACGGCGCCGAAGATGAACGAGAGGCTGGAGCCGAGCACGGTGCCCAGGTAAGTGGTCCAGAACGTTGCGGCCACGGGCACGTTGGCTGGCAGGTAGCGCGAGTAGTCGGAGACGTAGGGCGCGAAGGCGATTTGCCAGAGAGCGGCGAGGGAGACGGTGGCGAGCCAGCCGGAGATGTTGAAGCTGCCGCGGGTGAGGAAGTCGGCGGTCTGCACGTGGGTGAAGATGTAGCCGAAGCCCAGCACGATGCCGGCGCCGAGCACCCAGGTGCCGATGCGGTTGAGCACGTGGATGAAGCGGTAGCCGATGATGCCGATGATGCCCGAGCCGAGGGCGCCGATGACGATGCCCACGGGCACCGGCACGCTGTCGACCACGCCGTGCAGGGATTTGCCGGCGAGGACGATGTTGGAGGCGAAGAAGCCGATGTACATGATGCCGGCGATCAGCACCACCAGCAGTGCACCGAGCGAGCCGAACTGGGCGCGGCTCTGGATCATCTGCGGAATGCCCATTTGTGGGCCTTGCGCGGAGTGCAGCGCCATCAGCACGCCGCCGACGAGGTGACCGACGAGGATGGCGACGATGCCCCACACCAGGTTCAGGTGGAACATTTGCACGCCCAGGGCGCCGGTGACGATGGGCAACGGGGCGATGTTGCCACCGAACCAGAGGGTGAACAGGTCTCTGGTTTTTCCGTGACGATCTTCGGGCGGCACGTAGCCGATGGTGTGTTTTTCGATGAGCGGGGCGGAGGTTGTTGCTGCGGTAACCATGACGGACTCCAAGGCAATTTGAGTACGTGGACGTACTTCGGTGAGCGCTGCACGGGGGCGACGCTTTTCTTGTTGGAGTTGATGATGTGCGGTGGGGAGTGAGAGATAAATTAGTAAGTTTGTGGGTATAGACGCTAAAAAATGTATGTCGGTGGCGTTTGGGAATTCCCCAGCCGGGCGCTGTTTTGTGGCGAGCGAGCTTGCTCGCGCTGGGCTGCGTAGCGGCCCTGAAATTCTGCGGGTTGACTGGCCATTTTTGTGAGTGCTACGCACTCAAGCGGGAGCAAGCTCCCTCGCCACAGAGTTATCTGCGAATGCTGCATTGTGGGAGCGAGCTTGCTCGCGATAGCGGTCTGTCAGCCAAATCAATTTTGACTGTCAGGTCCTCATCGTCGGATCGCCGCCCGGAGCAAGCTCGCTCCCACAGGGGATTTTGGGGTGTTCAAAATCTTTGTTATTCGCTGATTGATTGCAGCATCCGATGGAGCATAGCGTCGCAACCGTTCAATTGCGCCAAGCTGACGAACTCGTCGGGTTTGTGGCCTTGATCCATGCTGCCGGGGCCGCAGACGACGGTGGGAATGCCTGCTGCGTCGAACAGACCACCTTCGGTTCCGAAGGCTACGGTGCCAAATTCTCGGGAGCCGCAGAAAGCAGCAATCAACTCAGCCGCTTCGCTCTGCGCATCAGTCGCCAAACCGGGATACGCCGACAACTCGCTAAATCGAATTTCACTCTGCTCACTCACCGCACGCATGCGCGGCAAAACCTTCTGCTCGGCATAGGCCTTCAGCTCCTGCGCAACGTCACTTGGATCATGCGAGGGCAGGGCGCGGATTTCGAAGTCGAAACGGCAATCGGCGGGAACGATGTTCAAGGCCTTGCCGCCGGAAATCACACCGGTTTGCACGGTGCTGAACGGCGGATCGAACCGCGCGTCGTGATGCTCCGGCGCTTTGAGCCGGTTGCCAATCCGCCCCAGTTCACCGATCAGTTCAGCGGCGTATTCAATCGCATTGACCCCGAGCGGCGCGTAGGCCGAATGGCACGCTTCACCGTGAATATCGCAACGCATCGCCAGTTTGCCTTTATGGCCCAGCACCGGTTTGAGCTCGGTCGGTTCACCAATGATGCAGAGCATCGGTTTGACCGGGCGCTGTTCCAATTCCGACAGCAACGAACGCACACCAAGGCAACCGACTTCCTCATCGTACGAAAGCGCGATGTGCACCGGCAGCCGCAGCGTGGCTTTCACCAGCGACGGGACCAGCGCGAGTACGCAGGCGATGTAGCCTTTCATGTCCGCGGTGCCACGACCGTACAACATGCCTTCGCGCTCGGTGAGTTCGAACGGCGCAACGGTCCACGGCTGGCCGTCGACGGGCACCACATCGGTGTGCCCCGACAGCACGATGCCCGGCCGGTCCGCCGGGCCAATGGTGGCGAACAGATTGGCCTTGCTGCGCTGCTCGTTGTAGACCAGCTCGCAAGGCACGTCGAAGCGCTCAAGGTAGTCGCGGACGAACTCGATGAGGTGCAGGTTTGATTCGCGGCTCGTGGTGTCGAACGCCACCAACGTTTTCAGCAAATCGAGGCTGTTGCTCATCGGTCGTCTCCGGCGACACCGTAGCCAGGGGATTTGTCGGGGGCGAGGGCGCGGTCGATGTAGTCCTGAACCTGTGGGCGATAGGCGTCCCAGAGTTTCTCAAGCTGGCCGATCGGGTCGTGATCCGCCCAATCCACCCGCAGGTTGATGATCGGCCAGGTCAGCTCGCCGACCACCACCACCGCCGCCGAATGCACTGGCCCGGCTTCGCCGCCCGCCGCGATGGCCGCTTTCATTGCCGCGAGCAAGCGGTCGGTCAGTTGGCCTTCGCCATGCTCGAACGCCTCGACCATGGCTTCGATCACTGATCGGTCCGCCAGCATGTTGCCGGCAGCCACGCATTGATCGCCGGACACGGCGTTGTGGTTGCCCAGGGTTTGCGAACCGCTGAAGTGCGCGGTGCGGCCGAGATGGTCAATCGCCGTGATCTGCCGATATTGGCTGTAGCCATTGCGGGTCAGGACCTTGTCCAGCGCCTCGGCCGGCGTAAGGCCTTGTTCCATGAGTGCGAGGGCTTCCGGGCCGAGCGATGGCAGGGTGATGTTTTGTGTGGAGACGGCGCCGACACCCGGCAGCAGCCAGGGGCAGCGGGCGCCGACGGCGATGCTGGAGGAACTGATCGCAATGCCGAACTGACCGGTTTCGGGGCAACGTGCTGCGATGGAAAAGGTCATGGTTTTGCTCCTTGGTTTGCCTTGGCGAAATGGGTGTCTGGGCGGACGCTATCGCGAGCAAGCTCGCTCCCACAGGGGATCTTCAGGGGCCACAGATTTGTGTACGACGCTGATCAAATGTGGGAGCGAGCTTGCTCCGGGCGGCGTTCCGACGATGGCCGCGACTCGGTAAACCTGCTTACTCAGGAATCACCGCAATCACATCAATCTCCATCAACCACTGCGGCTGCCCCAACGCTGAAACCACCAACCCGGTCGAGATCGGAAACACGCCTTTAAGCCACTTGCCGACTTCCTGATACACCGGCTCGCGGTAACGCGGATCGATCAGGTAGGTGGTGGTTTTCACGATGTGGCTGAGGTCGCTACCAGCCTCTTCCAGCAACTGTTTGACGTTGCGCATGGCTTGCTCGGTTTGCGCGCGGGGGTCGCCGAGGCCTACCAGGTTACCTTCGAAATCGGTGCCGACCTGGCCGCGAACATAAACGGTGTTGCCGGCCCGGACCGCTTGGCACAGGTCGTTGTCCAGGCTCTGGTTCGGGTAGGTTTCTTTGGTGTTGAACATGCGAATACGGGTATGGGTTGGCGTGGACATCTGAAGCTCCTAAAAAGAAAAATGGCTCAAGCGCTGACAGTGGCTTTATGGGCGGCCGGGACGGTTTCAGCCTCGCGTTGCGCGGCATCGTGATAGTCGAGGTATGAACGCTGGATGGCGATGTGGTCAGCCACGTACTTGGCGTCATGCCAAACGCCCCAGATGAACGAAGACCCGCGACGCGACTGCCACGGCAGGCCGAGGAAATACACGCCAGCTTCGCTCGACACGCCTCGCTGATGCTGCGGCTTGCCGTTGTCGTCGAAGGCATCAACCTTGAGCCAGCTATAATCCGTGGCAAAACCGGTGGCCCAGATGATCGAGGTCACGCCGGCCTTGGCCAGGTCGAGCTCAAGAATCGGATTAGTCACGCAGTCCGGATCGGAAAAGGTAATGCGCGCTTCAGGTTCTTCCGGCAGGTCCAGACCATTGCGCTCGATGTAGGCATCGGCGGCATTCAGCAGTGTCAGATAGTTCTCATCGCCGCGTGCCAGGTTGTCAGCAAGGTTCGGCTGGAAAGTCGCTACGCCGCCGTTGAACGATTGGGTCAAACCCACCAGTGTCATGCCGCGATGGGCCAGCCCACGGAAGTCCACCGTACGGCCGCCATGCGCGCCGCTCACGGCGATGGTGACGTGTTCCCGGCCGGGTTTCATGGCCGCCTGATCCCATTCGCCGAGCACACCCAGCCACCAGCAGAAATCACGGTTGCGATAGGCGCGAGGAGGGCGGTCGTGTGCGCCGACCGAGAGGTAAACCTTCTTGCCGGCACGCTGCAGCTCATCGGCGATTTGCACGCCCGACGAACCGGCGCCGACGACCAGCACTGCACCCTCGGGCAGTTGCGCCGGGTTGCGGTATTCGGCCGAGTGGATTTGGGTGAATGGCTGATCTTTCGGCGCGATTGGCGGGATAACAGGGCGCTGGAAAGGCCCGGTGGCAGCCACCACGCGGTTGGCCTCGATCACGCCTTCGGAGGTTTCAATGGTGAAGCCCGGGCGACCGACATTGCGCTCAACCTTCAGCACGTCCACGCCGGTGCGGATCGGGGCATTGAATTTCTTGGCGTAGGCTTCGAAGTAGTCGGCAACCCGCTCTTTCGGGGCAAAGGCGTCGGGGCTGAGGTCGTCGAAATCAAGACCGGGAAAACGGTCGTGCCAGGCCGGACCGTTGGCCACCAGCGAATCCCAGCGCCCGGTGCGCCAGCGCTCAGCGATACGGTTGCGCTCCAGCACCAGGTGCGGCACCCCGAGTTTGCTCAAGTGTTCACTCATGGCCACGCCAGCCTGACCGGCGCCAACAATCAGCGTATCTGTTTTTATTTTTTCAGTGGTCATCTCTATACCCTTCGAAGTTGGATTTAGGTCGGTAACGGCCTGCCATTTCTTGGGGTCAAGACTAGGGATCACCCTGGTATCGGTAAAATATTATTAAGCTGGCATTTGAGTATAAATAACTGATGCAGAGCGTTTGGTTCGGTGGCTCTCCCTTTAAACGCTAGGCGCTGGCGTCGGTTTCATGCTCGTCGGCGAAGGCCATGAGCACGTCCAGATCGAGTACATCCAGCTTGATCCGGGAAATAAAAGCGGAGAACGCCAGGTTGGCGGCGAGCAGACGCAGATCGGAGGCCCAGGCCGGGACATGGACCGGCCCCTGGAGCCAGCCGGACTCGAAGAGCGGGGCCAGGCGCACGGTATCTCCCAGGCTGAGGCGCCCGGCGAACAAATGGCCCACCAGTTCCGGCCGGTTGTCGCGGATCGCGATGCGCAACAAGGTATGCACGCCGAGCAAACCGGTCAGGTAGGCGGCATCTTTGGTGAAGGCCGAACCGCCGCGCAGGTCGGCACCGCGGAACACCCGCTGGGTCGAGCGGAAGGACTCCTCTTGTGATTGACCCGCCGCGAGAAAACCTTCGAACACCTGAATGAAATCGGCGCCATCCAGCGCCTGCTGGACCGCGAGCACGCGCAGGGCGAGGCGGCGCAGGCGGTTGATGTCCATGCTGCCGGTGAACAGCTCGGCCAGGGTGGCGATGCCCTCCTGAGTCTGGGTCGTGCGTGGCGCCCCCAGGCCCAGGCTTTTGAGGTTGGGTTGCAGCGCGCCGTTTTGTGCCGTGGCGATATGCACGAAGGCCTCATGCTGCAACAGTTGGTTCTTGTCCAGTTCCGAGAACAGGGCGCTGGCACGCAGGCGGATGCGACTGGCCCCGGCGATGGCCTTGGCGGCCAGGGTCGGATCGAGCACGACCGTGATTCGGTCCGGTCCGAAGAAGCGGTCCAGTTCCGGCTGCATCCAGGCGGCGAAGACCTCGGCCGGGATTTCGGCCGGGCTCGGTGGAATCCGGGTACCGCCCAGAAGGGCGTCGGTGGTCTTGAGGAAGAATTGGGCCGCGTCCAGCATGCTCAGTTTCAGGCGTGGGTAGTAGAAGTCCGGGCGCCGGTACAGCGCTGACGAATACTGCGTAAAGGCGGGCGTGCCAATGGCACCGAGCATGTGCCCCGCCGTGGCATAGCTGCGCGCCGTCATGGCGAGGTGGCACCCGGCCGGATGGCCCTCATCGCAGCGGCCGATAAAGGCTTCGAGGGCGGCGATGTCGGCGCTGTGGTCACGCGGGCGCAGCTCAACCTTGGGCAGTTCGGCCTGCCCGGCGCGCCAACGTGTCAGGAATGCTTCTTCGACCCCATCCGGCCAGGCCAGGGCATCCAGCACGCGGATCTTGCGGGCCAGACCGGGCAGGGCGGCATCGAGTTCGGACAGGGGCGCGGCGCTCATGGAGATCTCCTTGAGAAACAAGGTTCAATTGAAAAAGTTTAGTCGTTGTCGATGCATCCCGTTGTGAGAGGTCAAGTCTGAACTAAGCTGTTCGATGTGCTTGCGGATGCAGGGTCTTGGCCATCCTGGCACGGCTGAAAACCAGGACCACGCTGACGCAGCCGTCGTGGCGAGGATGAGCGCATGCAAAGCACTGGAGAGCAAAAGCGGGCCCGTGTACTTGATCCGGTTGATCGTGTCACGGAGGTCATCTTCGGCCTGCTCATGGCAATGACCTTCACCGGAACCATCAGCGTGGCCACGTCTGGCCAGGAGGCGGAACGGACGATGATGATCGCCGCGCTGGGTTGCAACCTCGCCTGGGGGCTCGCGGACGCCGTGATGTATTTATTGCGAACCCTGATCGAGCGGACACGCAACCGTACGCTTCGCGCCAACCTGCGCGATGCGCCGGATGCAGCCGCCGGGCAAGCGCTCATTGCCGAGGCGTTACCCCCGCGTCTCGCAGCAGCGGCGGGCCCTGAAGAGCTGGAATCGTTACGTCGCCGCCTGGTCGAGTATTCATCCATGCCGGTACAGCCGCGCCTCGGTTGGGATGATTTCAGGGGCGCTGTCGGCGTTTTCCTGTTGGTGGTGTTATCGACATTCCCGCTTGTAGTGCCGTTTCTGTTGCTCGACCAGACAGCGCTCGCCGTGCGCCTGTCTAACCTGGTCGGACTCGGAGTGCTGTTCATCGCCGGTTGGATGCTCTCGAAGTACGCCGGCGCAAAACCGTGGCAAGGCGGTCTTGCGATGGCAGTCACCGGCGCTGTTCTAATCACCGCGATCATCGCGCTCGGTGGATGAGCAGATTGCAACCCTACGCTGTTTATTGGTGAGGTCTCGATCATGGCAAAGGACAAGAAAAAAGCCCCTAAGCGTAATGCTGCTGAATACCTGAAGCTGAAGAACAAGGATTATCTTGAGCAACTGCGCAGCTTGCACGTCGAACTGGTCAAGTTGCAGGAGTGGGTAAAAGCCAAGGGCATCAAGCTCTGCATCGTCTTCGAGGGGCGCGATGGCGCTGGCAAGGGCGGAACGATCAAGGCGATTACCGAACGCGTCAGCCCGCGTGTCTTTCGGGTGGTGGCGCTAACGGCGCCGAGTGATCGAGAGAAAAGCCAGATGTATGTCCAGCGTTACCTGCCGTACCTTCCCGCGGCTGGCGAAGTGGTGATCTTCGATCGCAGTTGGTACAACCGGGCGGGCGTCGAGCGGGTGATGGGGTTCTGCACCAAAGAGCAGGTGGCCAATTTCCTGAAGACAACGCCTCTCGTGGAGCGTGCAATCGTCGACTCGGGTGTGATCCTGCTCAAGTATTGGCTGGAAGTCAGCGAAGAAGAACAGACCCGCCGGCTTCAGGAGCGCATCAAGGATGGGCGCAAAATCTGGAAACTGACCCCAATGGATCTCAAGTCATACAGCCGCTGGTATGACTATTCACGCGCGCGTGACGACATGTTCAAAGCAACCGACACCGATCATGCCCCATGGCTGGTGGCCAACTCCAACGACAAGCGGCGGGCGCGCCTTAACATCATCACCGATTTGCTCAGCCGTATCCCGTACAAGGATGTAGCGCGCGAGGAGGTGATATTGCCCAAACGGCAGAAGCCAGGCGGCTATCGCGACCCGGATTATCCACACCGGCGAGTGCCCGAAAAATTCTGACGGGCACGTTTAAGCGAATCTGCGCGGTACACCTAAAGGCCACAGTTCTATGAGCGATTCGGACTCTTCGCCTCCCGTCCCGGAACCGGGCCGGATTGCACGCCGCAGTACCGGCGACGAAAACGGCTGGGGCCGCTGGCTTCCTGGGCTTCGCACGCTGCGTGGGTACCAGATTACCTGGTTGCGTCACGACATCATGGCCGGGCTGGTGCTCACCACGATGTTGGTGCCCGTCGGCATCGCCTACGCCGTGGCATCGGGCGTACCCGGCATCTATGGTCTCTACGCGACCATCGTTCCGCTACTCGCTTACGCATTGTTCGGGCCTAGCCGAATTCTGGTGCTGGGACCGGATTCCTCGCTGGCCGCCGTTATCCTGGCTGTCGTCCTTCCCCTGTCGGGCGGCGACCCGCATCGCGCCGTCGCCCTCGCGGGTATGATGGCGATCGTTTCAGGCGCCGTGTGCATCCTGGCGGGCATCATGCGTTTGGGCTTCGTTACGGAGTTGCTTTCCAAGCCGATCCGCTACGGGTACATGAACGGCATCGCGCTGACGGTTTTGATCAGCCAACTGCCCAAGTTTTTCGGTTTTTCGATTGAGTCCGACGGCCCGCTGAGAAACATATGGGCTATCGCCACCGCGGTGATGGAAGGAAAGACCAACTGGACCGCGTTCATGATCGGCGCAGCCACCTTGGTCGTGATCCTGCTGCTCAAGGGCTTCAAGCGCGTGCCCGGCATTTTGATCGCCGTGGCAGGCGCGACCGTTGCCGTCGGTGTGCTGGACCTTGGCACGCGCGCGGGGGTGTCGGTCCTCGGTGCTCTTCCACAAGGTTTGCCTGCGTTCGCCATCCCCTGGATTACCCGCGCCGATATTGTCCCCGTGCTCATCGGCGGTTGCGCCGTGGCCCTGGTGTCGTTCGCCGACACCAGCGTGCTCTCGCGTGTCTATGCGGCACGGACCCGTACCTACGTGGACCCGAACCAGGAGATGGCGGGGCTCGGTTTTGCCAATCTGGCGGCTGGATTTTTCCAGGGTTTTCCGATCAGTAGCAGTTCGTCACGTACCCCCGTGGCCGAAGCCGCAGGCGCCAAAACCCAGTTGACTGGGGTTGTCGGCGCGTTGGCCGTTGCCTTATTGCTGATGGTGGCGCCGAACCTGTTGCAGAATTTGCCCAGCAGCGCACTGGCAGCGGTCGTGATCGCGTCGGCCATCGGCCTGGTTGAAGTCGCCGACCTGCGGCGAATTTATCGAATCCAGCGCTGGGAGTTCTGGTTGTCGATCGTCTGCACCGTCGGCGTGGCCGTGTTCGGTGCGATCGAGGGCATCGGCCTGGCCATCGTGATCGCCGTGATCGAATTTCTGTGGGATGGCTGGCGGCCATATTCCGCGGTGCTGGGGCGAGTCGATGGCATCAAGGGCTACCACGACATCAAGCGCTATCCCGACGCTCACCTTATACCCGGCCTGGTGCTGTTTCGCTGGGATGCGCCGTTGTTCTTCGCCAACGCCGAACTGTTCAATGACCGAGTGCTCGACGCAGTGGCGGCATCGCCTACGCCCGTGCGCTGGTTGGTCGTTGCGGCGGAACCCGTCACCAGTGTGGACGTGACCTCTGCCGACGTGTTGGCTGAGCTGGACGAAACCTTGCACGCGGCAGGTATCAAGTTGTGCGTGGCCGAGATGAAGGACCCGGTCAAGGACAAGCTGAAGCGATTCGGGCTGTTCGCGCGGCTTGGCGAAACGGCGTTCTTTCCAACCATAGGCGTTGCAGTCGACAGCTATCTTGTGATCCATCCGGTGGATGGGGCGCGCTGAGTGGTATTGGCGTCACTCAGCGACGGTCGTTCTCAGCGTTATCCAGATTGACCGAATCGCCCGGTTGGACGCCGAGTTTGTCGCGAATATCCTCGAACATCGCGTCGTATTCTTTGTGCCCGCGCATGATGAGACTGGCATTGGCAGGCAGTCCATGCTTGGCCGCAGCCTTTGCCACGCGGCTGGCAAAGTTGAAGGCCGTGTCGCGGTGCATATCGAATTCTTCAGTGAAGCTTTTACCTGATACCTCTCCGTCCATCTTGAAGTGCATCAGCATGCCTTCCTTGGGATCGCGGCGGACTTCATAGAAGACATCAATGTTGTATTCCGGGACTCCGGGAGTGCCAGGAGCATTGGTACGATTCAGGTGACCGGGCTTGAACATGATTGGCTCCTTTGTTTAATAGGTGGTGCTATCAATTTGTAGCAGCGCAAATCTGCCCTTAAAGCTTAGGTGAATGCTTGGGGTTTTCTACCTCCAAGGTGCACGAAAAGAGAATCCGTACCAGAATGCACGAACCCGTTTTGATTCTGGAGAACCAAGATGATCAGCAAAAACACGATTTGTCTGTGGTACGACGGCACCGCGCTGGACGCTGCGACGTTCTACGCCGAAACCTTCCCGGACAGTGCTGTGGGAGCTGTCCTTCGTGCGCCTGGCGACTATCCGGCAGGCAAGCAAGGCGATGTCTTGACGGTCCAGTTCACGGTGATGGGCATCCCTTGTCTCGGACTGAACGGGGGCTCGGCGATCAAGCACAACGAGGCTTTTTCGTTCCAGGTGGCGACCGACGATCAAGCCGAAACGGACCGTTTGTGGAACGCGATTGTTGGAAATGGCGGCCAGGAAAATGTATGCGGCTGGTGCCAGGACAAGTGGGGACTGTCATGGCAGATCACCCCACGTGTTCTGACCGCCGCGATAACCAATCCTGATCAAGCAGCGGCCAAGCGCGCGTTCGACGCCATGATGGAGATGGGAAAGATCGACGTCGCTGCGATTGAAGCGGCTGTTAAGGGTTAACCAGCGCTGCGCCATCAAGTCTCCTGACAGGCCGCAAGATAAGCGGCCTGTGAGTCATGAAGTGGGCGCGCTATGTTGAGTGCATGTTTGATAACCCGCAGTTCCTGGCCTGTGAGCCGCTTCCGGCCGAAATCGTAGAAGACACCACCCGGATCACTGTGCACCGAAAAAAAGCCGATGATCTCGTCGTCAGTCTCCTTGAGGATCAATTCCATATGGGCCTCGTTCGAGGTATTCGCCGTTAAATAGGTGAATCCTTCAACGACCGCGCTACCACTCCCGTTCACCTCATCCCACATCAGGACACTCCCTTGTGCAGTTTCAACCCCTTGAAGATGCCAGGACGCCGAGTCTTCCTGAAGTACTTGCAGTGCCGGCAGAAATCGCTCGCAGGAGAGGATGTCGAGTTCGTATTTGCGCTTGCCATAGTGTGCGGGATGCATGACTTCTGCTGAAGGCTCTGACGGTTGTGCCGCGCCGGCTACGTTCGCTATCAAGAGGTGGCTTGACGCAACTTCTGAAGGTTGTTCACTCCAGCCATTCAAGTCGGAAACAGGGGGCACCAAATAAGCCGTATTGTTTCGCCGGCGCGTAAACGGTCGTTGTTATCAAAGAACGCGAATGTTCTTTTACCCACGGTCGGCAAAATGTCTTTGAGGAGGATGACCGGAGCGCTGTAGTCAACACCAGGATCCTGAGACCAGAACATCGGGCAGTAGGTTTTCATCTGTGAAAGTTCCGTTGTAAATCCGTATCACTTGATCATTGCAATCCTGGCCACTGGGTAACGTTCTTCTGTAGCCGCGGCCATCCGGGCATGAACACACAGATCGCCAGCGCATCGCAAGAGCAGAGCGCTGAGGCTGAAGAACTAAGCCCAAACAGGCTTGTGCAGAAGTCTCAGCGCTTCAAGATTGAAAAGCCAACCCTCCAACAACACTATCTGCCCATGACCTACACACCTCGCACGTACATGATGTATTCCTCCATGACCGCTTCCGGCGGGCCATGAGGTCATGCGTGCTTGGAACCTGACGTATTAACCAAGGCCCCGCCAGAAATGGACGGGGCTTTTTAGTTCTCCGTCCGCCGATGGCTAATGGAGATTGAAATGTTAGAGATCAAACGAGCCCATCACGGCGATTGCCGGGCGGCATTCGACATTCGCCGTCAAGCGATACGGCATCAATGCATCGGCGCCTATACCTCGGAGCAAATGGACATCTGGACGGCAGGGGTCGCAGAGGACGGATATTGCGACCTGATGGAAAAACACTTTTATCTGGGGTGTATTCAGGGAGAACCCGTGGCGACAGGCATGCTTGATCTGGAGAGGCGTGAAATCGGCGCGATCTTTGTCCTGCCCGGCTTTATGCAACGGGGCATTGGTAAGCGCATTCTGGATTACCTTGAGTGTCTGGCCCGGGATCTGGGCCTGGAGGACGTTAATCTGGACGCTACGTTGAACGCTGCTCACTTCTACCGGCAATGCGGTTTTGTCGGTGAGCAGACGGCTATTTACCATTCGCCCTCTGGTCTGCAACTCGCTTGCATTCCGATGGTGAAGGCGCTTTTACGTTCTTGAACAGCTACTGCGCTTTCCAGTGACCACCACCCGACTCGCAATCAATCTTCGCCTGACTTAAATGCTCAGCACCGTAGTAATACGTAGTGACCTGAGCATTGTTCGGAATATTCAGCGATGTGCTGTTCTTGTCCTTGCTGGTGGAGTGAGGATTGGCTAGCGATTCTTGCGTCAACGTCGCGATGCAAGTGGCTTGAGAATGATCGGCGCACTGTTCGACTTTTTTCTTGGTGCTGGTCAGCATTTGCTTGCTTTCGTTGCTGCATGACCAATCGATGGCGTTCACTGGCATGCCTTCGTACTCATAGCAGCTATGTGTTTCGACCACCGGCACGGAAGGGCTTTGGGAGCGGGTCAGCACGTCACAGCCTTCAGCCATGACCAGGGTGGGACTCAGGCTGGCAAGCAAAAACAGCAGTCTACTGTTCATCGGGATTTCCTCTCCAATGGCGCCTTGTTTGATCAAAGATCAGCGCTGATAGGGTTTCGAAAACGCGATGAGGCGCGGGGTTCCATTGGTTTTTCAGATCCGCTGTGGGAGGGGACGCAAAAAGCGCAGGCCCGATGGTATGCTCGCCGCGCCACGCGCTGGCAATCCAGGGAACACTCTTTAAGGAAGGGGATGGCGGATGATCGATTTCAACAACAAAGGCTTTTTCAAACTCAAGCAAAACAACGAGTACGCGGAGCGAGTCACCGCGCTGCTGCTGGACGGCGAGCAGGTCATTGATGCCTATAAATCCATGCGCGACGGCGTGGTGTTTACCAATAAACGAATTATTGCGGTCAACGTCCAAGGCATCACCGGCAGCAAAAAAGATTTCACTTCGTTGCCTTACAAAAACATCGTCGCTTACTCCGTGGAAACCTCGGGCACCTTCGACCTGGATTCTGAGCTGGAGATCTACTTCTCGGCGCTGGGCAGAGTGAAATTTGAATTCACCGGAAGGACGTCGATGGTCGAGATTTCGAAACTCATCTCACAGCATCTGTTGGGCTGAGTTTTCAGGTTTCGTGACAGTTTTTCAGAGGTGAAAATGGACGCATGGACACTGCATTGGCTGGAAGCCTCGGGAAGCCTTGCCGAACTTCGCTCCGATTTGATCGGCGAATTTGACGCCGCTTACAAGACGGTCTCCCGTCTGATGACGCCTCCAAGACTTGATGTGTTGATCCAGCGGCTCGCTGGCGAGACCATTCCTGAAATGGGCCTCGTGGGGCGAGCCTATCGAAGCACCATGTTCACGATGACCATCGACCCGGACAACCCGAATTTGTTGCCAAGCCTGCGCACGGGCACGCTGCATCGACAAATCGTCCATGAGGTTCATCATTGCTTGCGCATGGCGGGGCCTGGCTACGGTTGGACCTTAGGTGAAGCCTTGGTCAGCGAGGGACTTGCCGGACAGTTTGTCCGGCATTTGCTCGGCAACGACCCAGAGCCTTGGGAGTGCGCCGTTACCGGCGCCGATTTGCTTCGCTCCCCGGTCGACCTGAAAACCCTTGAGTCCAAGTACTACAACCACGGCGAGTGGTTTTTCGGTTTTGGTGCTCACCCGAAATGGCTTGGCTATACGCTCGGTTATCAGATGGTTGGGCGCTGGCTTGCGTCAGTGGGCGAAATCGATGCTGCAACCTGGATCAACGTGCCTGCTCAAGATATTGTCGCCTTAGCGCTTGAAGAAGGCTTTGTGTTGCTCTAACCCAACGACCACTAAGGCCTTCAAGCCTGGGAGCTGCGAGATGACTCAAACACTGGAACGCGCCATTGCCATCGCCGCCGCTGCACATGAGGGGCAGGTCGACAAGGGCGGTAGCCCTTACATCCTGCATCCGTTGAAAGTCATGTTGCGGGTCACGACGCTGGAAGAACGCATCGTCGCGGTGCTGCATGACGTGGTCGAGGACTGCGGCATCAGCCTTGATGACCTGCGCAAGGAAGGCTTCAGCGAAGCCGTTCTGACCGCCATCGAGTCGGTCACTAAAGTGCCGGGTGAGTCCTATGAAGCCTTCGTCGAACGCGCGGCGCAGAACCCGATTGGCCGAGTGGTGAAACTGGCGGACCTGGAAGAGAACAGCGACTTGTCGCGGATCGCGCAGCCGTCGTGGGAAGACCTGGAGCGTATTGAAAAGTATCGACGCGCGATTGGCGTGTTGCGCTCGTAACGAGCCGAACAAATAGATCCGTCCCCATTTCCTCCACCTACAACACATTCAATACGGAAGGATTGCCCTCTCCCTTGCGAGAGAGGGCAGATGCCAGCCTAGGTGTGATGAATTTCCCGATCCTTGGTTTCCGGCAGGAAGAACGTGCCAAGAATGGCCGTCATCACGGCGATGACAATCGGGTACCACAGCCCGTAGTAGATATCACCCGTGGCCGCGACCATGGCGAACGCCACCGTGGGCAGAAAGCCGCCAAACCAGCCGTTGCCGATGTGGTAGGGCAGCGACATCGAGGTATAGCGGATGCGCGCCGGGAACAGTTCCACCAGCCAGGCGGCGATCGGGCCGTAGACCATGGTCACGTAGATCACCAGGATGGTCAGGAGCAGCAGCACCATCGGGTAGTTGGTCTTGGCCGGGTCGGCCTTCTCGGGGTAGCCGGCGTCCTTGAGCGCAGTGCCGAGGGTGGCGGCGAAGGCATCGTTCTTGACCTTGAAGTCGGCGCCCGGCATACCGGTGCCCTCGAAACTCTGGATCACCTTGTCGCCGATGCGGACCTGCGCGACGGTGCCAGGCTCAGCCTTCTCGTTCTTGTAGGGGATGGCCTTCTTCGCCAGCACGGTCTTGGCCAGGTCGCAGGAGCTGGTGAATTTGGCCTTGCCCACCGGGTCGAACTGGAACGAGCACTGGTCGGGATTGGCGACCACCGTGACCGGGTTTTTCTCCTGCGCGATGAATACGTCGGGGTTACCGTATTGGGTCAACGCATGGAAGATCGGGAAGTAGGTCAGGGCCGCGAGGATACAGCCGGCCATGATGATGCCCTTGCGGCCGATGCGGTCGGACAGGCTGCCGAATATGACGAAGAACGGCGTGCCGATCAGCAGGGAGCCGGCAATCAGCAAGTTGGCGGTCTGCGGTTCGATCTTCAGCGTCTGCAGCAGGAAGAACAGCGCGTAGAACTGCCCGGTGTACCAGACGACGGCCTGGCCGGCGGTGCCGCCGAGCAAGGCCATGATCACGATTTTCAAGTTGTCCCAGCGGGCGAAGGATTCGGTCAGCGGCGCCTTGGAGGACTTGCCCTCAGCCTTCATTTTCAAGAACACCGGCGACTCGCTGAGCTGCAAGCGGATGTACACCGAGACAATCAGCAGCAGGATCGACAGCAGGAACGGAATCCGCCATCCCCAGGCCTCGAAGGCTTCGGTGCCGAGGATCGTCCGGCAGGCGAGAATCACCAGCAGTGAAAGGAACAGGCCCAGGGTCGCGGTGGTTTGAATCCATGAGGTGAAATAACCACGTTTGCCTTTCGGCGCATGCTCCGCGACGTAGGTCGCCGCGCCGCCGTACTCACCGCCCAGCGCCAGGCCTTGCAACAGGCGCAAGGTGATCAGGATGATCGGCGCCGCCACGCCAATGGTTGCGTAGCCAGGCAGAAAACCGACGATGGCGGTGGAAATACCCATGATCACGATGGTGATGAGGAAGGTGTGCTTGCGCCCGATCATGTCGCCCAGTCGACCGAACACGATGGCGCCGAAGGGGCGTACCGCGAAGCCGGCGGCGAACGCGAGCAGCGCGAAGATGAAGGACGTTGTCTCATTGACGCCGGCGAAGAAGTGCTTGGCAATGATCGCGGCGAGAGACCCGTAAAGGTAGAAGTCGTACCACTCGAACACGGTGCCCAGGGACGAGGCGAAAATGACCTTGCGCTCCTCCTTGGTGATCCCGTGGTGGGGCGCGCTGCCCGTGGATGTGTTGTCGATTGCGGCCATGAGTCTTCTCCGTCGTTCTTGTTGTAGGCCGGAGTACCTCACTACCTTTTTGCCGCACCCAGGCCCAGGGGCTGATGTCGTCGGATGACGAATTGCGCGAAGTCTGCGAACAGGCTGACGGCCTCGCATCGCTGCAAGGTTTCTTGAAGCATAATCACGTTCCGCCAGATATCCACTCGCCATCGCGCTCAACCCCAGGCTGACACGCCGCTGGAGGCGTGAAGACTCAAGTCTTGATCACGTACCCATAGGCTCGAATGCGACCCCCTTCCTGTTTCAAGTACACGCCTTGGAGTTCCGGCGTGAAGCCAGGCAGTGAGTTGATGCCTTCCTCCAGCGCCAGGAAGTACTTGAGCACCGCACCTCCCCATATTTCCCCGGGCACCACGCAGAGCACGCCGGGTGGATAGGGAAGGGCACCTTCGGCAGCGATGCGACCTTCGGCGTCTGCCAGCGCCACCAGTTCGACATTGCCACGGATGAATTCGAACTGCGCTGCTTGCGGGTTCATGGCCTTTTTCGGGAAGTGTTCCTTGCGGAACATCGCCTTCTGCAATTGCTGGACGTTGTGGGTGCGGTAGAGGTCGTGCATCTCCTGGCAGAGCTGGCGAATGGTGTAGTTGCGATAGCGCTCCTGGTGCTGCGCATAGATGGCCGGCAACACCCGGCTCATCGGCGCGTCATCACTGATGAAGCGTTCAAAGCGTGCGATCTGTGAGGCGAGATGAGTCATCTTCGCCCAGTCTTCGGCCGGGGTAAGCAGGAACAGAATCGAGTTCAGGTCGCACTTTTCCGGAACGATGCCATTCTCGCGCAGGAAGTTGGCGAGGATGCCGGCATGGATACCGAAGTCGGTGTAACTGCCATCGACCGGGTCGATGCCGGGCGTGGTGAACAGCAACTTGCAGGGGTCGATGAAGTATTGCTTGTCGGCGTAACCGCTGAAGGCATGCCAGCGATCCTTCGGATGGAATTCGAAAAACCGGATGTCGTTGGCGATGTCTTCAGTCGGATGGTCCTGCCAGGGGCGACCGTCAATGGTGTCCGGCACGAAGGGGCGGACCATGGTGCACGCTTCCAGAATCAACTTGCGTGCGTCGATGCCGAACTTCACACAGTCTTCCCACAGGCGCAGGCCACTGCGGCCGGAATGGATGCGCGCGTTCACATCCAGTGAGGCGAACAGCGGGTAAAACGGGCTGGTAGAGGCTTGGGCCATGAAGGCGTTGTTCAGCCGTGCATGGTTGCAATAACGGGCCTGGCCTTTGATATGGCGATCTTTCTTGTGGATCTGCGAGGCTTGGGAAAACCCCGCCTGCTGTTTGTGCACCGATTGAGTGACAAAGATCCCGGGGTCGTTCTCATGCAGATCCAGCAGCAGCGGCGAGCAATCCTTCATCATCGGGATGAACTGTTCGTAGCCCACCCACGCCGAGTCAAACAGGATGTAGTCGCACAGTTTGCCGATGCGATCGACGACTTGTCTGGCGTTGTAGATGGTGCCGTCATAGGTGCCCAGCTGAATGATCGCCAGACGAAACGGCCGTGGCTGCTGGGCCTTGTCCGGTGCGACTTCGCTGATGAGTTCGCGCAGGTAATCTTCTTCGAAACAATGGGCGTCAATCCCGCCGATGAACCCATAAGGGTTGCGCGCGGTTTCCAGGTAAACCGGGGTCGCCCCCGCCTGGATCAACGCACCTTGATGAATGGATTTGTGGTTATTGCGGTCGAACAGCACCAGATCGCCAGGCGTGAGCAGCGCATTGGTGACAACCTTATTGGAGGCCGATGTGCCATTGAGCACGAAGTAGGTCTTGTCGGCGTTGAACACCTGCGCCGCGTGTTTTTGCGCCAGAAGTGCCGGGCCTTCGTGGATCAGCAGATCGCCGAGTTTGACGTCGGCGTTGCACATGTCGGCGCGAAACAGGGTCTCGCCGAAGAAGTCGAAGAACTGCCGGCCAGCCGGGTGTTTGCGGAAAAACTGGCCGCCCTGGTGGCCAGGGCAAGCGAACGTAGCGTTGGCCGATTCGGTGTAGTGCTTGAGCGCATCGAAGAACGGCGGCAGGAGACTTTCTTCATAGGCTTTTGCCGCGGTCTCCAATTGGTTGCCATGGTATTCGGCGTTGTTGCGTGAGGGGTCAAAAATGCCATTCACCTGAAGCAGAACATCTTGCAGGTGCTTGTAGACGTCCCGGGCGCGGTTGCCGGAACCAGGGGAGGCGACGAGAAAAATGGGGATGTCGAAACCGGTACGCTGCAGGGCGTCCAGGGCGCCCGCCATCACATCCTCCACAGAGAACACCGCAACCGCGACGTCGGTGTAGTCGGTTTGATTGAGCGGAATCACTTCTCGGGAGGTGTGGAAACAATCGAACGCGGAATCACTGGCGGCTATTTTCAGGGCTTTCATGCGGGGAATCTCCTAGCGGACAGTCACTTGTCGGCTTTTTTTCAAGAGATCAATTTAGCGAGGGCGCCTTCAAGGTTCCCTGATCCAAATCATGTCGCCACTGGTTATAGACCATGCGGGGAAGGGTTACGGCTTTTTTACCGGATTTTGCCAAGGACTGCCGACAGGCGTTCGACCACTTCTGCTTCGGCAACCCCTTCGTTGGCGCCTTCATGAAAGACCGCGCAACTCGCCGCGTTTTCGCCATCAACGCAGCGATAGACCGCCACTACGCTGCCCGGGCCGGCGCCGGAGTGTCCGCTCAACTTCAGATCGCCCATGACCAAACCCTGCATCAGGCCGAGACCGTAGCCCGGGGAAGTCCATGGGCGACCGGGAATCGGGCCGCCGAGGACACGTGCTGTTTGCATCGCTTGCTGCAGTGCGTTTGGCAGAAGGTGCCCGGCCAGCAGACCGTCCAGACAAAGGGCGGCTTCCTCAAGTGGGCCAACCAGCAAGCCGTGATAGACCCAGCCGGGGTCGTAGGATGGCGAGCTTCCCATGTTCACGCCCTGCAGATCGGCTTGCGTTTTGGCGAGGCGTACGCGGGTTAAACTGAGGGGGGTGAACACACGCTCCGTGAGCGCAGCTTCAAGCGTGCGCCCCGTCACGCGTTCAATCAGTCGCACGACGAACAGATAGCCGACGTTTGAATACCGCCAACCGTCCCCGGGTGCATAGCGCAACCGGCTGACATCAAGACGTTGCAGCATGTCATCGGCCGACCAGGGCGTCTCATGGTGGGTCACGGCGTTGTGGTAGTCGGCGAGTTCGCCATAATCCGCCAGCCCGGCCTCATGCCGCAGCAGCTGGCGCAGCGTGAAGGGGCCTTCAGCAACGGTGTCGTCAAGGTTGATCAACCCGTCACGCACCAATGACAGCGCCGCGGCGGCGAGTACGGTTTTGGTAAAGCTCCACCAGGGCACCCTTGTATCCGGCCTTTCAGGCGTTATGAGAGCGCCGTTCGATACAAGGGAACACAGCATGAGTTGACTCTGGGTGGAGGAGGGAGCGAATGGCCCTTGGCTTCTGCTGATCAGGCATGACCCAACGCAATCGCGAACGAGACCACGATCATGCAGGCAAAGGCAAAATTCAGATTCATGAAGTTTTCATCCAAAACATTTGTGATGGCGCCATCTTGAATAGGTCACAAACAAATAAAAAATTCGGCTTCATGATTTGAATCATCGAAAGAATTGATGTCCGGGTGGTTTGTGTTTATCCCGCGCTTTGGCTAGTCTCGCACAAACACGCAATTACGCGCAAAAACGGGCAAAAACATGCACGACTCACACTCAGCCGCCGAACTCCCTCATCTGCGCCGGCAAAAAATCCTGTTGATCCTCGAACGTGACGGCAAGGTCATGGCTAGCGAGCTTAGCCAGCATTTCGCGGTGTCCGAAGATACCATTCGCCGGGATCTGGCGGAACTGGCGACCGCCGGGCTGGTGCATCGGGTGCACGGCGGGGCACTGCCGCGACCCAAGGACACCGGCAAGGATTATTTCACCCGCGTCAGCGAAACCGATGAGGTAAAAACACACCTGGCGCAACTCGCCGCACGCCAGGTAAACAACGGCCAGATTGTGATTTTCGATTCGGGGAGCACGACGCTGCAGATCGCCCGTTCACTACCTTCGGACATTGCCATTACGGCCGTCACCGCGTCCCCGATGATCGCGATCACCCTGGCCGAATACAAAGGCATCACGGTGATTCTGGCCGGCGGACAACTCAACCCCGCGACCCTGTCGGCCAGCGGACATGAAACCCTGCGGCTGATCGAGGGCATCAAGGCTGATTTGCTGTTCACCGGCGTCTGTGCGATTCATCCGGAGGTCGGCATCAGCTCCCTGCATTTCGACGAGGTGCCGGTCAAACAGGCGATGCTCGCCAGCGCCTCCCATGTCGTTGCCGTCACCACCGCCGACAAACTGGGGGCGGTGGAGCCGTTCGTTGTCGCGCCGTGTCAGCGCATTCATACCCTGATCACCGAGCGTCACGTGGCGTCGGGCAATGTCGAGGACTATCAAAAACTCGGGATTGAGGTGGTGCAGGTGGATGCGTGAAGCGCCCCATCAGTACTTCGTGGCTTGGCAGGTCGTCCAATCACTATTGATGACCCAGTGATCGACAAAATCCATGACGGGTTTTTACTGTCCGGCGCCCAAAAGTGAGCTCCGGGTTTGTGCCTGCAAAAAACCGGGCGTTTATGGCGCCCCGAACATCGCCGTCCAGTAAATCCCCGGATCACTCTTCGGATCAACCGCATACGCGGCCCCCAACTCCCGGTACTGTGGGTTCATCAGGTTCGCGCAGTGACCGGCGCTGGACACCCAGCCATCGACCACCTTGCGCACGGTGTCTTGGCCGGCAGCGATGTTCTCGCCGACCTGCCCGCCGCTATAACCGGCCAATTCAGCCCGGTCACCCGGCATGCGGCCATCGCGGTCCTTGTGATCGAAGTAATTGTTGTTGGCCATTGACCGGGCGTGCTCCTCGGCAGCCGTCGCCAGCGTGGCGTTCCAGGCCAGCGGCGTGGTGGCGGCAAAGGATTGCGTGCCGCACTGGCGCGACTGGCTGCGTACGATGTTGAGCTCGGCCAGCAGCTTCTGGCCTTCCGCCTGCCAGTCGCCCAGGCGAGCGCTCAACAGTGGACGCGCCAGCACGATGCGCCACTCGCGGTCCTGGTGGCTGACGCCGACATCGACGAATTGCGGGTCCAGCACGATCTGGCAAAAACTCTCCTGAATCGCTTTCATCGCCGACGGCGCATCACGCGGCCCGGACAGGCTGATCGCCTGTACATTCTTCATCGGATAACCCGCGCTGGCCATTGCCTGCTGCAGATTGCCGACGCTGTTGGCGTTCAGCGCCAGCCGTGGGTCGCCGGCCAGCGGTGGCAGTTCTTGCGATACCTGACCTGCACAGCGCTGCACCTGGCTGCGGTAGAGGTTGATCGAATCAATCAGTTGTTTCTCGTCGGCCGCCAACGCATTCACGGCGAACAACATCCCCAGTGACAACGTGGCAAGACGCATAGCAGATGATTTGAAACGCATGGAAATCCCCTTGAGCTGACTGCGCCCATGATGCGCGATTTCACCCCCGCGAGCGCAATGACTTTTCACTCCCGAAGACAGTTTTTTTGTCCGTCTGTTGGAATGAATTTTGGCAACTACAATCAAGCAAAGTCGCCAGTGCGGCGTGCTTCCGGTTCCGTCCGAAGGGTCGATCATGCGAGTTATCTGGATAGCCACCTGGTTCGCAATAACCCTTCTCGCCGGCCAGGCCATCGCGTCTGAGCAGGAGCAAAAAAAGGAAGTGGCTGAGGACAAGGCCGAGGTCCTTGAGCATAAAGCTGCGGAGAAGGGCACTGATGTACCGGTGCCCAGGTCCGAAGCCATCACCACCTCCGAAGTTCAGGCAGTCGATCCTGCCGGTGCGTCGCCGCTGGACGATGCAATCACCTGTCTGGCCCGCTCCATCTATTGGGAAGCCAAAGGCAAATCGTCCGCCGACATGGAAGCCGTCGCCAGCGTCGTCATGAACCGCCTCGGCCATGAGGGCTTTCCCGATACGGTATGCGCCGTGGTCAAGCAAGGTTCTGAAACCAGGAATTGTCAGTTTTCGTGGTGGTGTGATGGACGCTCGGATCAGGTCCAGGAAGAAACCCAATACGCGATTGCCAAGGAAATCGCGCGCAAGGCGCTCAACAAGCAACTGAACGACCGAACCCACGGCGCGATGTATTTCCACGACAGGAATGTGAAACCCGTTTGGGCCAGGAAATACATCAAGACCACCGAGACCTCGATGTTTCTTTTTTATAAGTCGCGTGGTGGGTCGGCGAAGTAGGAATGTTCGCATGAGCGAGGTCCACGCCATCCTCAAAGCCTATGGCTTCAAACTCGGGAATCCAGGCGTATATTGATAGTGTCGATCCAGATAGTTGAGGCGATAGTAAATCGTCGGTGATGTGACAGGCGAGAGCGCTGGGGGGAGCTAGATATCCCGGAACGTTTGGAGGTGTTACATGAGCCAATATAAACGACTCTTTCTGATAGCCGGTCCAGGCATGCGTGACACCCCGGCGTTGGAGCGAGCTGTCGCCATTGCCGAAGCCACTGGCGCAGCGCTGCACATCACGGTGTTTATCGAAGACTCCCACCTCTTGGGTTTGAAGAGCGCTGGTGCACGTTTTCGTGAGGCTTGTCAGCAAGAGAACCAAAAATGGTTGAAGGATGAGGCCGATCTAATACGCGAGCGCGGGGTCATGGTGAGTACCGAAGTGCTTGTTACGCGAACAGCGCTGCAAGAAATACTTCGGCATGTGGCAGAAATGCAGCCGGATCTGGTTATCAAGGACGTGCAACACGAGTCAGCGCTCAAACGCGTTTTCATTACGCCTCTGGATTGGCACCTGTTGCGCGAATGTCCGGTGGCGGTGCATCTGGTCAGCGAAATCAGGTGTCCACTTCCGCGGGTGGTAGTGGCGGCAGTCGATCCGTCACAACCTGAGACTCAGATCACTGGCATCAACGACCGCATCATCCAGGCGGCGAACGGATTGTCAATGCAATGCAGCGCGGAACTGCATCTGCTGCATGCCTACGATCTATCGCGGACACATATATCCGACGCAGGCGCTGGTGCAGTGACGATGCCAGGTTTCAGCAGCGAAGTGCGCAAGTCACTGCAAAAGTCATTTATTGCATTGGCTGACCACTATGGTGTGCCCACTGAGCGACAACACTTCGTTGAAGGGCCACCTGGCAAAGCGCTGGCCGACTTTGCAGCGCATCACCGGGCCGATGTGATCGTCATGGGAAATGCGCATCGCAAAGGACTGGGCAAATGGGTGGGCAGTACGACGGAGCATGTTCTGTATCAAGTGCCCTGCAACATTTTCGCCGTTACGGGTTCTGCGGATCAGTGAATGGATTCGCTATTAAATGACTCGTAAAGAGCGCCTCAGCGACTGGGGCGGGATTTTTTGAGGGCGCGTGTTGAGATATCCCGGTAGGTATCGCCATCGGTTGCCTCCAAAAGCTCAAATCAAATAGCGTATGCCGACATGCCAGCAGCTTGTCCGCCGGTCGCTCCTCGCCGACTCCGGCCATCCGCGACCAGCTGCAATCGACCCAAAGCAGCCGCTTGCAGATCATCCCCGGGCCGTTCACGCTCATACCTGATCCATAACCTCGGTCACCCCCCGGTCCTCACCCAGGAACCCGCCACTCTGATGGTGCCACAGCCGCGCATAGAGGCCGTTCCTGGCGAGCAATTCGGTGTGGGTGCCCTGTTCGATGATGCGTCCATCATCCATGACAATAAGTCGATCCATCGCCGCAATCGTGGACAGCCGATGGGCGATGGCGATGACGGTTTTGCCCTTCATCATTTCATCGAGGCTTTCCTGAATGGCCACTTCGACTTCCGAATCCAGCGCGCTGGTAGCCTCGTCAAGTAGCAGGATCGGGGCGTTCTTGAGCATCACTCGGGCAATCGCGACGCGCTGGCGCTGGCCGCCCGAAAGCTTGATGCCGCGCTCGCCCACCAAGGTGTCGTAGCCGCTGTGACCTTGCCGGTCGCTCAGTTGGCTGATGAACTCATCGGCCTGGGCATTGGCCGCGGCACTGCGGATTTGTGCGTCGCTTGCATCGGGTCGGCCGTAGGCGATGTTGTCGCGAATGGAACGGTGCAGCAGGGAAGTATCCTGGGTGACCATGCCGATGGCGCTGCGCAGACTGTCTTGTGTCACGTGCGCAATGTCTTGCCCGTCAATGCGAATCTGCCCGCTGTCGACATCATAAAAGCGCAGCAGCAAGTTGATGAGCGTGGATTTTCCCGCGCCGGAGCGGCCTACCAGGCCGATTTTTTCGCCCGGGCGAATGTTCAGGCTCAAGCCATCGAGCACTTGGCGTTCGCCATTGTAGTTGAAGCTCACATTGTCGAAGGTTACCGCCCCGCCGGAGGTCACCAGCACGCCCGCGTTCGGCGTATCCTGCACCTTGGGGCCGCGGGTAAGGGTTGTCATGCCATCCTGCACGGTGCCGATGCTCTCGAACAGAGAAGTCATTTGCCACATGATCCAGTGCGACATGCCGTTGATACGCAACGCCATGGCGGTAATCGCCGCCACGGCACCTGTGCCGACTTCGCCCAGGTGCCACAGCCAAAGTGCATAACCGCCTGCTGCCATGATCAACGCCACCACCAACGCTTGGTTGACGATCTCGAATTGGCTGACCAGGCGCATCTGGCGAAAGCCGGTCTGCTTGAAATCCTCCATGGCCGCGCGCGCGAAGTGCGCTTCACGATTGGAATGGGAGAACAGTTTCACTGTCGTGATGTTGGTGTAGGCGTCTGAGATACGTCCGGTCATCGAGGAGCGCGCATGAGCCTGTTCCTGTCCGACTTTCCCCAAGCGGGGCACGAAGTAGAGCATGGCCAGCCCGAACAACACGATCCAGGCAACGAAAGGCAGCATCAGTTTCAGTGCGAAGCCGCCGGCCAGTGCGATGATCGCGATGAAATACACCCCGATTCCGGGTGCGATCTCGATAAGGGTGAACAGCACGTCGCGCACGGCCAGCGCAGTCTGCATCACCTTGGTGGTGACCCGGCCGGAGAACTCATCGGAAAAGAACGAAAGGCTTTGCCGCAGCATCAGGCGGTGGAAGTCCCAACGCAGCCGCAACGGCAGATTGATCGCCAATATCTGGTGCTGCACCATGGTACGCAACGCCACCAGCCCGATGCTGGTCAGCATTACGATGCCCATGCCCCACAACACGCGACTTTCCTGCGCAGCCGCATCACCACCGGCTTGCCAGGTCGAGAGCAGATCCACGACCTGGCCGAGGAAAGAAAACAGCCAGGCTTCGTAGATCGACACACCGGCACTGAGCAGCGCAAACGCGAGAATATAGCCGCGGGCGCCCCGTGTGCACGCCCAAAGGAATCGAGCCAGGCCTTCGGGTGGCGGTGGTACCTCGTCGGGCGGGAAGGGGTCGAGTTTTTGTTCAAGTGCGCGAAGCATGGTGGTCTCCGAAACGATCAAGTTAAGGAGATTCTGCCATTTAAAGGTTGCTTTGAGGGTTATGTGGATTGGCGGGTATGACGCTATTGGCATGTTGCCCTGGACGTCGGGTTGCCGAGCGGGGGAACTCAGACATTGTTTAAGTCCAAGTCGGCGGGGCCAAGACGGGCGGTCTCGGAGCGCCGCTCTCGACTCATAGCAGGCATCTGAACCGCATTGATCGACAGAGAAGGACGATTGCTGCCTGTCGCGATGGGCAACAATCGATCAACACCCCTTGCCTAACGCCCAATGCTGTGGCGCAAATCAGGGTATCGGTGCCGACGCTTTCACAGCGATTGCAGGCTGGCTTTGATGCTAGTGACCACACGGTTACGGCCTTCGTGTTTAGCGTGATACAGGCGTTGATCGGCTGTACGCAGAATGGCCTCGATGGTGTCGCCGTCGCGGCCGGATTGCGATACGCCGATGCTCACTGTGACCACGGTTAACCGCTGCAGACCATGAAAAGAATTATTTGCAACGGTGCTTCGCAGACGCTCAGCGATTACGTGCGCGCCTTCAAGTGAAGTCTGAGGTAGCAGAATCATGAATTCTTCCCCGCCCACTCGGGCTACGCCGTCATACGGCCGGATCGAATCGAGGCATTTCTCCACGAAATCCTTCAGGATGTCATCGCCAACCTGATGCCCGAAGCGATCGTTGATGGACTTGAAATTATCCAGATCGAGTGCCAACACGGAGAACGGCTCACCGCCGCGCTTGGTCCGGCCCATTTCGACTTCGACCCGCTCCATGAACCGACGCCGATTATCAGCGCCAGTCAGTGGATCGGTCGCCGCAAGGTGTCCGAGTTCTTGATTGGTGCGCTGGAGTTCCTGCAGGGCGCTCTCGGTATACGCCATCGCTTCGGCAAGACGCACCATCAGCTCCTCTTGGCTGTAAATCTTCGAGAACGACCGCGTAGTGAGGAACGCTTGCACGACCCCATAGCTCAACATGAAGAATCCACCGGCGAAGATCGCATGAGCGAGCCACCACATGTGGTTCCACGGACGTGCAAGGATGAAGGCAAGCGATGACAGCGCGAACGCGGTGACCGAGATGACAAAAATCATCATCAGCGGCGAACGGATACGGCGCAGCAGGAGCATCACCACGGTCAATGTGGAAAGTACGAGGGCACCACCCTCCATAGAGAGGCGCACCGCGAGGTTGCCGGCGATCGGCGAATTCGCGACATACGCCACTGCCACGTCAACCAGCAGGAACAGTCCTATCCAGGTCAACCACGGACGGGCCTTCATTCGTTGGTCCGCGGCATCAGGTGGGCGGTGGTACGACAGCATTCCAATTAACAGCAGAATCGACATGACCAGTCGAGAGGCCGGTCCATAAAGCAGGAAGAGCCAGATATTGTGGTGTGCTTGCCCGGTGAACGCACCATGCAACGCGTAGATCAGTACAAAACCGAGAAAACCAAGCGTCATCCATCGCAGCAGTGGATCTCCCGATGACTGATAGCAGCGCCACGTGACGTAAGTAACAAACAAGCCTGCCAAGGTGGCTGCCGTGATCGCAAATATATGGAACAGGTGATTCTCGAATATAAGAGTGGGGTCTTGAAAGAAATACAAGTAGCCAATCAGATAGGCCGGAACAAACGCAAATCCTGCGAGCAGCAAGTAGGCGTAAACCTTGACCATCAGGCGAACGGCTTCAGGTGGCTCGCCGCTGGCGATGAGATTGCTCATGGGTCCCTCCAGGTTCAAATCTATTTAGCCAATACCGGTCCGGTGTTGGCTCCAAAGCCGCCTGCATGCCAAGTGTCCCTTGCCTCATTACGCAGATAGGGGATGGACCGATCTATGGCAGTTCAATATTAGACTCCTTCCCGATTTCTGCTGCACAAGCAGGTAAAAATGTTCACGCGAACACAATTAACCAATAAGGAATGTCTCGTTATTCTCATCGGCGATTTTCGGTCAGTCGTGAGAGGTAGAAATTGGCCGACATCCGCCTGCGATAGCAGCGTATCCCACTGTATGCGCACGCAATGGTTTTGAAAGGCTTCGAGGGCATCTGCCGCCAGCGCGGTTGAGTTCACTGACAGCTAGCCACTTGGTAGCCGATCGAAGAGGAAATCCACTAACGTCTTCACCCTTCGGATCGGCGTGTCAACGGTAGTGACCTAAAGAAACGACTAAATTTTGTGATGGATCTCCAGCATCCTGAACGTCACTTTTCCGCCCTCGGTGGGATAGCCGGTGTTGTCCTGCACATACGCACCCGCTTTGAAATACAGTGGTTTGATCTTCCAGCTCGGGTCGATGGTGGTTCTCCAGTTGTATCCTGCTGCGCTGATGCCCAGCGCGCCCTTCGGGCTGAGGTGGATCTGGTAGGAAAAGTTGCTGTTGAGCGGCACACCCGTCGCAATGGTAATGACCTGGCCTTCTTCATCGTCGGGACGTATGCGCACCTTGGCGACAATGTTTCCCGTCGAAGTCGACGTTTTGTACTGGTATTCCAGCTTCACCATGGGGCTGTTGCTGTCCTTGTTGTGAATCTGGCCAATCACGATCTTGCCGGTGCTCGGAACCTGATTCACGGCCAGACTCGCCCGCAGGGTGTTATCCGCCGCTGAATACTGCCAGTTGCGCAGCGTTCCATCGCTATAGGTTTCCCGCAACTCGGTACGCGGGTAAATAGCGTTGGCCGTCCTGGAACCGGTCACAGGTGCCCAGAAGGAAAGGGTAGCGGCTTCAGAACTGAAATACTGGTCCTTGAACCCTTGCGCCAGTCGAGGCGTTTCTATGGTGGCCGGTGGGCTGCCTTCAGGGATGCTTAAATTCCAGGTGGCGAGGTCGATCATGTCAAAAATCCTGTATGCGGAGAATGTTGCGGCCACAGTTGCGCTCGAACCTGCGCTATTGAGCTGTGTCAGTTGGGCATGCTGATTAGGAAATTCGTATGGCGGTAGATTGACGTCAAATGTTCGTCGATGGAGTTATTGCAGGCTTTGTGCCCACGGGGGTAACCGTTAGTCGGCTATTTTTGAAGTTGACGGAACTATTGCGGATTGGCTTAACACCGGCAGCGAAGGGGCATAAGCCATCAGCGGTGGACCGGTCGGCCAGGACGAGCGCATGCACTGGACGAAGAACACGCGCAGAATCTGGTTCTGAATAACCGGCGCGCCGCGCCATAAAGACAGGAGACCGCTCATGAGCGACCGAAGCAATTTTGCGCTGTTGAGCTTTGATCCGGCGTTTGCGTCGTTGCGCGATGGCCTTTCGGTCGCTCGGCAGATTGGCGACACACTCTGGGTGGCGAACGACGAAACCACGAGCCTGGAACGCCTGAAAATCCAGGATGCTACGCCCGGCGGCGTCGTAAGGTGCGACGAGCACCAATCATTTCCACTCCTGGAATATCTGGATCTGCCCCTACCGAAACAAGACGCCGAGATCGATATCGAGGGCTTGGCCTATGCCCATGACAGTGGTTACCTCTGGGTGGTGGGCTCCCATAGCCTGAAGCGCAAGAAGGCCGAGGCCGGCACTTCTGCACAGAAGAATATCAAGCGCCTGTCGACGGTAGAGGCGGACGGCAATCGCTTTCTGCTGGCCCGCATCCCTGTGGTGCAGCAGAACGACAGCTATGTACTCGCCAGGAAAGTGGATGCCGATGGACGTACGGCGGCGCAGTTGCAGGGCAACGAAGTCGGTAATGACCTGACCGCGGCGATTGCTGAAGATCCTCAGCTACGCGACTTCCTGCGTATCCCGGGTAAGGACAACGGCTTCGATATCGAAGGGTTGGTGGTGATCGGATCGCGCCTACTGCTGGGGCTGCGTGGACCGGTTCTACGCGGCTGGGCCGTGTTGTTGGAGATCGAACCCGAGCTGGACGACGCCTCGTCTGACACGCTGGTGCTGAAGAAGATCGGTCCGGATGGGCGCCGCTACCGCAAGCACTTCTTCGCGCTCAATGGCCTGGGCTTGCGTGAACTGTGCACCCGCGGTGACGATCTGCTGATCCTGGCGGGCCCCACCATGGAGCAGGACGGTCCGGTAACGGTCTTCCGCTGGCGCGGCGGTTTCGCGTCCGACGAGGAAAGCGTGGTCTTCACCGATCAATTGGAGAAGGTGCTGGAGGTGCCTTTCGGGCAAGGCAACGATCACGCTGAAGGCATGTGTCTGTTCCAATCGGGCGGGCAGCCTGGGGAGGCTCTGCTGATCGTCTACGACTCTGCGGCGGAGAGTCGTAAACACGGCGATACGGATGTGGAAGGGGACCTGTTTATCCTGGATTAGCCACGCTCAATGAAGTGGCAAGGCAGCTCAATAGCCGTCCTCGGAACACACTAAACTACGAAACGCCCGCTGAGCGATGCCTAACGCGCCGCGCACGTTGATGTTTTGCGTGCGCCCGCCATTGGTGAAGCTCCACACGCCGTAGGGCGTTTCGTTTTGGGGTATTCGTTTCGGCACGCTGCCGGATGCCGCTTTCCATGCCCGAAAGATAGCGTCCAATCGCCGTCTGTTATGCGCCTCGATCTTCTATGAAGTCGCCAAGGACTTTCCGGGCGTCAGGATCGACAAGGAACTGGTCGACGCCGTGACCACGCGCATGGTGCTCAAACCGTCGACGCTGGACGTGATCGTCGCCACCAACCTGCACGCCGACATCCTTTCCGATCTGGCCGCCGCGTTGTCCGGCAGCCTGGGCATCGCGCCGACCGCCAACCTGAACCCCTCGCGTAAATTCCCCTCGATGTTCGAACCGATCCATGGCTCGGCCTTCGACATCACCGGCAAAGGCGTCGCCAACCTGATCGCAGTGTTCTGGACGGCGGCAATGATGCTCGAACACCTGGGTGAAGCAGCGGCGGCGAAGCGTCTGATGTCGGCTATCGAGGCGGTGACCGAGAGCGGTCTGCATACCCCGGATCTGGGCGGTACGGCCACCACCCGCCAGATCACGGATGCGGTCATCGAGTTGATCAAACGCTGATTCAAGCTGCGGCACAACGCCAAGGGGCTGATCACCGATCAGACCCCCTTGGCATTTCCTGACAACAATAAAAAATCAGGGCCCTGTCATGAAAAGAATATTCGGCAAACTTGTTTTCCATTTTGCTGGGCATTGCCCCATTCCAGTGGCGGGCATGGTGCTGCTGTTGGGCGTCGACCGGTTCATGTCGGAAGCGCGTGCGATCACCAACACCATCGGTAATGGCGTCGGGACAATGGTCATTGCCAAATGGGTCGGGGCGCTGGACACCGTGAAAATGCACAAGGCGCTGAATGGCGAGGTCGAAGGGGAGAAACCCGCGACGGCTCAGGTAGAGGTTATCTCTGCTCATTCAGCGCTGGGAGCAGGTTCCGTGCTGCCTGCTCGCCAAAAAGCCTCTCAGGCGTAAGGTGTGAGGCGCTGAACAGTGTGATGTTCAGCGCCCGGTTAAAACGGAAGGTGCTCAAAGTTTGTAGCCGATCTGCCGCAACAGGTTCTTGCGCCACAGGATGTCTTCCTCGCCTTCAATGCCACGGGCACAGTAGCCATCCACCACGCCCAGGATCGCTCGCCCTTGATCTGTCTCAGCGAGAATCACTTCAGTCGGATTAGCCGTTGCACAAAAAATGCGGCACACCTCTGGAACCATTTTGACGGCGTTCAACACGTTTACGGGATAGAAGCCATCGTCGAGGAAAATGATGAAGCTATGGCCTGCGCCGATGGCTTGGGCATTGCTCCGGGCCAGTTCGATCATGGCGGTATCGGTGCCGGACCAGCGCACCAGGCAGTTGCCGGAAGCTTCGCAAAAGGCCACGCCAAAGCGGATGCCTGGCACGGCATTGACCAACGCTTCGTGGATGTCTTCGACGGACTTGATGAAGTGGGTTTGACCCAAAATGAAGTTCGTCGCTTCCGGTTTGTCGATTTTCAACGTGATGAGTTGCATCTCGAACGCCTCCTTTCACGATGTCGATACACTTCAGCCTAGCGTGATTACGAGCCCGGCGTTGAGCATCGATGCGCTTGATACTTGAACATACAAAGCGCCCCGGTGCTGACACATTGCAGATACATCAGTGCGGTTTCATGGGCCAGCCCCACACTCATAGCGAGAATTGCCATGTACCGCAAACTGCAGCATGTCGCGAAGTTCCTCAGTCAGAGCGCGCGTTTAATGGTTGGCGTGCCCGATTACGATAACTACGTTGCGCAAATGGCGCTCAATCATCCCGGCGAGCCGGTCATGAGCTATTCGGCGTTTTTCCGTGAGCGTCAGGAGGCCCGTTTCGGCCGTGGGAAATGTAATACCCGTTGCTGCTAGAACTTCGCATAGTTCAACGCATCGACAATGGCCGAGCCGCCGATACCGGTCAGCGTCAGTACCCTAAAGCGTGCAATGACGATCATCTTGCGATGCAACGTCAGTGGCTGTTAAATCAGGCATGCCACCTTTAAGGTCAGAAGGGCCAACCGCCATGCACACCATCGGACTCATCGTTTACCCCGGGTTTCAGGTGTTGGGCCTGGCCATGTGCGCCACGTTCGAGTTGGCCAACATGGCCACCGACGAACCGGCGTACAACATTGCCTTGCTGTCCGAGCACGGCGGTACGGTGCAGACCTCCGCCGGGTTTGGCGTGGAAACCACGGCGTTCGACCAGCGCTCGTTCGACACGCTGTTGGTGATGGGCGACAACCTGATCCGTCCGGTATCACCGGGCATGGTGGCGTTTTTGCGCAACTCCAGCCGAACCACCCGGCGTCTGGGCTCGATCTGCACCGGCGCTATTGCGCTGGCCGAGGCCGGTTTGCTCGATGGCCGACGGACGACCACTCACTGGTGCCATGCACCGGCACTGCAGAAGGCGTACCCGAAGGTGAAGGTCGAGGAAGACCGGATCTTCATCAACGACGGCAACATCTGGACGGCCGCGGGCATGAGCGCCTGCGTCGATCTGGCGCTGGCACTGGTGGAAAGCGACCTGGGCTCGGAGGTGGCGCGGCGGGTGGCCCGGCAATTGGTGGTGTACCACCGGCGCGCGGGAGGGCAGTCGCAGTTTTCGGTGATGCTCGAACTGGAGCCCAAGACCGATCGCATCCAGGCCGCGTTGGCCTATGCCAAGCAGAACCTGAAGTCCGCGCTGTCGGTCGAGGAACTGGCCAGCGCCGCCAACCTCAGCCCTCGGCAGTTCAGTCGCGTATTCCATGCCGAAACCGGGCAATCACCGGCCAAGGCCATCGAAAACCTGCGGGTGGAAGCGGCGCGTCTGATGATGGAAACCGGTCGGCACCCCATCGACGTGGTGGCGACCGATACCGGTTTTGGCGATCGGGAGCGGATGCGTCGGGCGTTTATCCGTGCATTTGGCCAGCCACCGCAGGTGATCCAGCGCGCTAATCGAGGCTAACGTTCGTGCCGTCCTAAAAGGTGGTGTATACGACATTTAAGTCCAAATATTATTGGCGTAATTTTGACCTCGTTGAAGTCCACTCCCTCACTGAGATCACCGCCATGACCCTCGTAAAAGCCGCCGCCGTACAAATCAGTCCCGTTCTTTACAGCCGTGAAGGCACCGTCGACAAAGTGGTGCAGAAGATTCTCGAACTCGGTGAGCAAGGCGTGCAGTTCGCCGTGTTCCCGGAAACCATCGTGCCTTACTACCCGTACTTCTCGTTCGTTCAGTCGCCTTTCGAAATGGGCGCCGAGCACCTCAAGCTTCTGGATCAGGCCGTGACTGTGCCGTCGTCTACTACCGAAGCCATCGGTGCCGCCGCCAAACAGGCCGGCATGGTGGTTTCAATCGGCGTCAATGAACGTGACGGCGGTACGCTGTACAACGCGCAGTTGTTGTTCGATGCCGACGGCACCCTGATTCAGCATCGGCGCAAGATTTCCCCGACCTATCACGAACGCATGATCTGGGGCATGGGTGACGGCTCAGGCCTGCGTGCCACCGACAGCGCGGTAGGGCGCATCGGCCAATTGGCGTGCTGGGAACATTACAACCCGCTGGCCCGTTACGCCTTGATGGCCGACGGCGAACAGATCCACGCGTCGATGTACCCGGGCTCGTTTGCCGGCCCGCTGTTCACATCGCAAATGGAAGTCAACATCCGCCAACATGCGCTGGAATCGGCGTGCTTCGTGGTCAACTCCACCGCCTGGCTGAACCCGGAGCAACAGGCACAAATCATGGCCGACACCGGTTGCCCCATCGGCCCGATTTCCGGTGGTTGCTTTACCGCGATCATCAGCCCGGACGGCGTAGTGTTGGGCTCGCTGACTGAAGGCGAAGGCGAGGTGATCGTCGATCTCGACATGGGCCTGATCGACAAGCGCAAACGCATGATGGATTCGCGCGGTCACTACAGCCGTCCAGAACTGTTGAGCCTGCTGATCGATCGCACACCGGCCGGGCATGTGCATGAACGAAATGCACATCCGAAGCTGGCGGTGACCGAGACCGTGGAAGAAATCAGTCGTTAAACGGCAGACACAAAAAAGGGGACTTTGGAAGTCCCCTTTTGCTCGTCTGACCTTACAGTTCCATACCCAAAAAGATCAACGTATTGCCATGGGCTTCAGCCGCCGCGCGCTGGTTGTAGCTGTCGCGATGCGAGCAGTTGAAACCATGTTCGGCCTCCGGGTACACGACAATTTCGACGTTATCGTTGTTCTCGAAACGTTCGGCGATTTTCTCCACGGCTTCCAGTGGGATGTGGCTGTCCTGTTCACCGAAGTGCATCAGCAGCGGCACTTCGATTTCATCGGCCCGGTCCAGTTGGTTCTGAATCCCGCCGCCGTAATAGGCGATTGCCACGTCCACCAGCCCATTGGCGGCGGTGTGGTACGAGAGCAAACCACCGAAGCAGTAACCAATCGAGGCGATCCCGCCGTCCAGACCCGGCTGGGCTTTCAACGCGTCGATGGCCAACTCGATGTCGGCCTGTGCCTTGCCGACATCGGTGGCGTTCATCAACTCGACGGCGCGTTTCCAGCCGGCCTCGTCGTAGCCCAGTTCTATGCGCTCGCCGCTGCGCCAGAACAGGTCCGGTGCGATTACCAGGTAACCGTCGGCAGCGTATTGTTCGGCGACCGAGCGGATGTGTTCATTCACGCCGAAGATTTCCTGAATCAGCACGATCCCCGGGCCTTTGCGGGTGTGCGGAATCGCCAGGTAAGCGCCGAATTTACCGTCGGCGCTGTCGATCTCGATCCATTGGGTGGTCACGCTCATGGTGGCTCCTGTCTTCGCATGTGAGTGGGGTGAAGCTTATTGGGGCTGTAGCCGTCGATGCCGGGTTCTTGACGTTATCGAGTCCCTGGCGTTTTAGCGGTTATCGCGACGCCAGAAGGCTCGAGCCAGTAGCGCATCGAGGCTGAGCTTGCCGGCACCCGAGAGCAACAGCGGCATAAAGGCCGCGAGGTAGATCAGCGGCAGTTTGAAATTGCCGTGACCCTTGTTGCTGATGGCGTAACCCTGGGCAAGCTCACTCAATGTAGACCAATCGGCCGGCCAGTGAACGGCGGCGGTCGCGACGACCGTGACCACGATCAAAATGATTGCCGAGATCCGCGTTCCCAGGCCGACCAGTATGGCCAGGGCACAGATCAGTTCGGCCCACATCGACAGTTCCCAGTTCAGCGTGGCCGGAACGTGGTTGAAGGGGAACGGGAAGCTGTCCTGAATATCGGCGAACCAGTTTTCGCCATTGAATTTTTCCAGTCCTGATTCGAAGAACTCCCAGGCGAGGAACACCCGCAGGGTCAGCGGCGCAATCCAGCTACCGGCACGGTCGAGGTTCAAGTGCAGGCCTTTCACGGCCGATGAGAGTGAGGTGGTCATGGGCTTGATCTCCGTTCAGTCAGGGAGGAGGGGCACCGCGGTGCCCCACACATTGGGTTACTCGCCAGCGCCGCACTTGCCTTCGCCACATTTACCTTCCGCCGGTTTTTCTGCCGTGTCGGCCTGGGCCTGGCTGTAGCCGTGCGCCAGTTGCTTCATGCTGAATGCTTCGGACTCGGAGGCCGAAGCCGCGTTGGACAAGGCCAGGCCGCCAGCGATGATCAGGCCGAGGGTCAGAGAAGAAGTCGAGAGCTTGAACATGGTGATACTCCGTAGCATTGAGTGAGTTGAGCGCGTTGATCGGCGTGGCCAATCGACAGGCACAGTTCATCAAGCAGGTGTATCTGCGATGTGTCTTTGGTGTGGGGTTTTAGGGGCGGGGTGTGTCGGGGGCGGGGCTGTACACACTCCGATACACAGCCAACACAAAACCAATGTGGGAGCGAGCTTGCTCGCGATAGCGGTGTGTCAGACACATCTATGTCGACTGTTGGTCCGCTATCGCGAGCAAGCTCGCTCCCACAGGGAACAGTGGTGTATTTGGGATTGGGTTCATGCAGTGCCACGGTTTTTACAAAACTGTGATCCGGCCTCGACCAACGGCGTCTAGCGTCTGTGTCCCCGCAATCCCATGGGGCGAGACTTCGGAACCCGGCATGCAAGCGCTGTTGAACGAGATCCTTGACGCAGTTCGTCCCCTGATCGGCCAGGGCAAGGTGGCTGACTACATTCCCGCCCTCGGTACGGTGCCGGCCGATCAACTGGGAATCGCGGTGTACGGCAATGACGGCGAACTGTATTGTGCCGGCGATGCCCATACGCTGTTCTCGGTGCAGAGCATTTCCAAGGTGTTCAGCCTGGTGCAGGCCATCGAGCACTCCGGCGAAGCCATTTGGAAGCGCCTGGGTCACGAGCCTTCCGGCCAACCGTTCAATTCGCTGGTGCAACTGGAATTCGAGCGCGGGCGCCCGCGCAATCCCTTCATCAATGCCGGTGCGCTGGTGATCTGCGACATCAACCAGTCACGCTTTGCCGCGCCGGCACTGTCGATGCGCGACTTTGTGCGTCGGCTGTCCGGCAACCCGCAAGTCATGGTGGACGGCAAGGTCGCCGAGTCCGAATACCAGCATCGCGCGCGCAACGCTGCGATGGCTTATCTGATGCAGTCTTTCGGCAATTTCCACAACGACGTCGAAGCGGTGTTGCGCAGTTACTTCAGCCATTGCGCGCTGCGCATGAGCTGTGAGGATCTGGCCCGAGCGTTCTGTTTTCTGGCCAATGACGGTTTCTGCAAGCACAGCGGCGAACAGATCCTCACCGCCCGGCAGACCCAGCAAGTCAACTCGATCATGGCCACCAGCGGCCTCTACGATGAAGCCGGCAACTTTGCCTATCGCGTCGGTTTGCCCGGCAAGAGCGGCGTGGGCGGGGGGATTGTTGCGGTGGTGCCGGGGCAATTCACGGTGTGCGTCTGGTCGCCGGAGTTGAACACCGCCGGCAACTCCCTCGCGGGCATGGCCGCGCTGGAGTTGCTGAGTCAGCGGATTGGCTGGTCGGTGTTCTAGGCACGATGACAGCAGTTGTTGGTTTTCGAACTCGACCATTCGCTTGATCATCGTCTCGACATCCGCGGAATTTGTCTGCGCAAAATTGAATCCCATGATCTGCCCCAGCCCCCACGATGTACTTTGCAAGGCTGCGTACCTGTTCAGGTCGACGGCCAGGTTCAGACGGTCATATTGGGCTGCCGGGTTTTCGATCACCGGTCAGGCGTGCGGTTAATGACGCTCCAGGGATTTTCCTATACATTTTCCGGCCGCCCACTGCATGGTGAAACCGCTTTCATGTCTCTTGCGCTCGAACGTCTAGTCGCTGGCACGCCTATCCCTTTCGCCGGGAATCGTGTCTCTGTGGTCAGCCCCGAATTGGCCGCGCGCTTTCAGCCCGGGGACCATTTGCTGGTGGAGCAGGTCAGCGGCGAATTGTTGCTGATTCCGGTGGCTGACCAGCAAGCGGCGGCCATTGCAATCGAGCGTGCCGAAGCGGCTTTCAGCGCAATGTCCGCGGTGTCCGATCAAGCCATCAGCGAGTTCTTTGATCGCTTCGCCGAACGCCTGGAAAGCCCTGACTGCTGGGCTTTGATCGAAGCCGCCAACCTGGCCGACATCGAGCGGGCCAAGGCCCGCGGACGCTCCACCACACGGCTTCTGGCTGATGAACGCATGCGTCGCGACATGATCGCCGGCCTTAGGGCCTGGCGCGATGCATCGGCCACGCGCGGCAAAGTGGTCAGTTGCATCGAGCATGACGGTTGGAAAGTCGAGCAAGTGGTCTCGCCGCTGGGCATCGTCGCTTTCGTCTTCGAAGGCCGACCGAACGTTTTCGCCGACGCCGCCGGTGTGTTGCGCACCGGTAACACGGCGGTGCTGCGCATTGGCAGCGATGCGTTGGGCACGGCGCAAGCCATCGTCACCCAAGCGCTGAATCCGGCACTGAGCGACGCCGGGTTGCCGACCGGCGCGGTATCGCTGGTGGAAAGCGTCAATCACGCCGCCGGTTGGGCGATGTTCGCCGACCGGCGCCTGTCGTTGGCGGTGGCCCGTGGTTCGGGTCGCGCCGTCAGTCAATTGGGCAGCATCGCCCAACAGGCCGGCACCGCCGTCAGCCTGCACGGCACCGGTGGTGCCTGGCTGATCGCCGACAAGGACGCCGATGCCAAACGCTTTGCCGCGGTAGTGCGCAACTCGCTGGATCGCAAAGTCTGCAACACGATGAACGTCTGCCTGATCCACCGTGACCGCGTCGCGGAACTGCTGCCGCTGTTCCTCGACGCGCTGCAACAGGCCGGCACCGCGCGCGGGCAGGGTTGCAAATTGCACATCGTCGAAGGCAGCGAGCAGTACTTGCCGACTGATTGGCAGACCGCCAGCGTTGAGGTGTACCGCGCCGAAGGCTATCAAACCGAAGCGTTGGCCGAACCGCTGCCCGAGGATCAGTTGGGCCGCGAGTGGGAATGGGAAGAAACCCCGGAAGTCAGCCTGAAGATCGTCGATGACCTGGACAGCGCCATCGCGTTGTTCAATCGCTATAGCCCGCAGTTCACCGTGTCGTTGATCAGTGAAGATGCCGCGGCTCAGGAACGCTTCTACAGCGCGGTCAACGCCCCCTTTGTCGGTAACGGGATTACTCGCTGGGTCGACGGACAGTACGCGCTAAACAAGCCGGAACTGGGTCTTTCGAACTGGGAGAGCGGTCGCCTGTTTGCTCGCAGCGCGATTCTCTCGGGAGATGGGGTGTTCACGATCCGCAGTCGCATGACCCAGACGGATCTGTCGGTCAAACGCTGATCCAGCGCCACGACCCCAGTCAACGGCCGCACTATACTTAATGTGCGTCTGTATGGGCGTGGCGAGCACTCCAAAACGAATCAGATGTCCATAACGCTCGCCTGAGAGTCAGAAGGCTGCACAGCCAATGGACGGGCAGTGCATCCGATGACGTGAGGGAGGGTTACACCATGAAACTTCATTCCTTTCAACAATACTCTCATGATCTGGAAAGGGGCGTTCACGACACGTGGATTACCGCGAGGGTGAAGTCAGCCCTGGCAATGGCCGAACCCAGCCTTGGCCTGCAAATCCATGTCAAAACCCACGGGGGCACGGTGGCATTGAGCGGTCGCGTCAACACCCATAAACAGTGCGAGCAGGCTGTTGCTCTGGCCCGTTCGGTTCAGGGAGTCGTCGAAGTCGATGCCAGAGACTTGCTGACTCACGTGTTCACGCCAGGCAGCATTCCAGAACCACCCAACGCTGAAGAGGCCCCTGAAACTCGGCCACAATCGTCAACACGGATCGACGATAAATAATCCGGTCGATCGTGTCAGTGCAGCGCTCCCGTGAGCCGGGAGCGCTGCGTCGATCGTCTATCTGCCAATGGATACACGCTTCAGGCTGCCGCTTCTATGGATCGGGCTTGAAGGGCGCAGGTGTCCGGATACTCGGCGAGCGCCACAAAACGGTGGCTGTCGGCATCCAGGGCGTCGACCGAACCGGTCTCGATGTCGTAAACCCAACCATGCAAATTCAGCAGGCCTTTCTCCTGAGCCAGGCGCACGCTCGGATGCGTCTGGATATTGGCCAGTTGCGCGATGACATTCTCCCGAACCATTGAGCTCACCTTCGCCGCTTCATTGGCGTGAGGGCGGGATTCGTTAATGACTTTCGCTGACTCGGCGTGTTGCAACCAGCCGCTGACGGCGGGCAGGTGGTCCATGCATTTGCACTTCGCGACGGCGGTCATGGCGCCGCAGTCCGAGTGCCCGCAGATCACAATATCGGTGACGCCGAGTACAGCGACCGCATATTCGACCGTGGCCGACACACCGCCGGGGTGAGGGCTGTAGGAGGGCACGATGTTGCCGGCGTTGCGGATCACAAACAGTTCACCGGGTTCTTGTTGGGTCAACAGTTCTGGCACGACACGGCTGTCGGAGCAGGTGATGAACAACGTGCCTGGATGCTGGGTGGTGGCCAGGTGTTTGAACAGGTCGGTCCGTTGCGGAAAGGCTTCTTTCTGGAACTTCAAAAAACCTTCGATGAGCGCTTTCATAGTGATGTCCTCATGCGTGAGACGAATGATTGTTTTGTAGCAGCTGTCGAGCCCGCGAGGCTGCGTCCGAGCCGGGGTCGCGCTCGACCGAAGTCCTCGCAGAACCGGCATCTGCTTAGAAAGGACGCAGTGGCAGGAACTTGCCGTCGAGGGTGATCACTGCGCGGGAGCCGCCTTCCGGGTCTTCGACTTTCTTCATGTCGAGCTTGAAGTTGATCGCACTGATGATGCCGTCGCCGAATTGCTCATGAACCAGGGCTTTCAAGGTGGTGCCATAAATCTGGATCATTTCGTAGAAGCGGTAGATGGTCGGGTCGGTCGGGACACCCGAGAGGCTGCCGCGCAACGGGATGATCTGCAGGCGGGCCACGGCGTCGGCGTCCAGGTCCAGTTTCTCGCCAATCACTTTGGCGGCGCTTTCTGGCAGCGGGTGCTGACCGAGCAGGGCGGCGGTGACGTAGGCCAGACCAAGGCCAGTGCCGTCGGTCAGGTCCTGCCAGGACAGGTTTTTGCGCGCTTTGGCATCGAGGATCGACGTGGTCAGGGCCAGGCTTGGATCGTTGTAGGCGTGGGACTGTTGCATGGTGTTTCTCCTGTCGGGAGTGATGTTGCTTGGGTGTGGAGCAATCTTCTGCTGATCGATCCATAGCGTCCAAGACCGATATACAATGCAGCGCATAAGCACAGCCTATAGATGGTGATTCCCCATGCTGCTACGACATTTGCGCTATTTGCTGGCGGTCGCCGACCACGGCGGATTCACCCGCGCCGCCGAGGCGCTTCACGTTTCGCAGCCGACCCTGTCCCAACAGATCCGGCAACTGGAAGAAACCCTGGGCGTCAGCCTGTTCGACCGAACCTCGCGCACGGTGAAACCCACCGATGCGGGCGAGGCCTACATCGAATGTGCTCGTCGGGTGCTGGTGGAACTGG
Organism: Pseudomonas sp. LBUM1666; assembly: GCF_059695775.1. Classification (NCBI taxonomy): domain Bacteria; kingdom Pseudomonadati; phylum Pseudomonadota; class Gammaproteobacteria; order Pseudomonadales; family Pseudomonadaceae; genus Pseudomonas; species Pseudomonas sp. LBUM1666. The sequence goes on from NZ_CP166789.1 coordinate 2,765,837, forward strand.
AGGCAGGCAAACGTGCGCTGCATGACGTAAAGGACTTGTCCCGCGGCACCCTGCGACTGGCCATGACCCCAACGTACATGGCGTACCTGGTAGGGCCGCTGGTGCGCGATTACGTGGCGCGGTATCCGAACATCCATCTACAGATTTTCGAGCTGTCGATGGATGACATCGAGGCCGGTCTGGTGGATGACTCACTGGACATCGCCATCGCGTTCACCCAGGTCAGAAATGCCGACATCGAGTCGATCCCGGCGTTTACCGAGACGTTGGGCGTCATGGTGGGGCGCGATCACCCGTTATACGAAAGCCAGGTCGGGTTGTCCGCGCAAGAGGTCGCGCAACTGGAGTTTGCGCTGCTGGCCCCCGACTTCGTTACCCGCACCCGCATTGATGAGTACTTTGCTCAGGAGCAGATCACGCCGAAGGTGGTGATCGAGGTCAACTCGGTGAGCACCTTGCTGGAAGTCATTCGGCACACCGCCATCGCCACCATCCTTCCGGAGCCCATTGCCACCGAGGACCGGGCGTTGCGCAAAATCCCGTTGTTGGGGGAGTCGCCCAAACGAGGGGCCGCGCTGCTTCGACGCAAAAACAACTATCACAGTGCAGCGTCGGTGGCTTTTATGGAGCTGGTGTTGGGTGCGGCTGCAGGTGAGTCGACGACGTCAGTCTTCTATTAATTGGCACACACCATTGGGCGCCTTGCCCGTGGAGGACACCGTGACCGAGTCGTCATCGGAGAGGAGGATCGAGATCACGACGCCCGAACCCCTGGCTTCGAAGCGGCGATCGTCAATGGCTTTGGTCTCGGCTTCCTTGCTGTTGATCAATACCGGCCCGTCCTGATCCGCGTGGACGATGATTTTGCCGGGGCAGTCCGCATCGAACAACGGCACGCCAGTGATGCTGTTTGCATGGGCAGCACTGGCCATTACGAGCAACAGCAAGCCTGTCAGTTGTATGTTCATCACAAAACTCCAATGATCCGGTGCACACGATTAACCATAGCGTTGTTTGGTGCGCACGAGACAAACAAAAAGGCCCCGCTCGATATGACGAGCGGGGCCTTTTTATGGATGGGGTGTGGAGGTATCAGTAGAACCGGTCAATCACCCGAACTTCGTTCTGGTTCTGCATCGAGGCCCATGCCTGTTTCAGGGTTTGCAGAACATTACCGATGAAGTCCTTGTCAGCCGCGGCTTTCTTGCCGACATAGCCTTGGCCGCGACGGTACATCTTCAGTCGGGCGAGCAGGTTCTGGTTGTTCTTGTCGAACTCCGCTTCATCAGCGTGCGTCGACAGGCAGTCGATATGCACCTGGCCCGACTTGCTGATCCACAGAATATGGCTGTCATGGCTGTCTTTTTGTGCAGCGAAGATACGAGCCAGTTCATCGATAGTGGGTTGATTGTTCAGATTCATAGTAAGCCCCTTGACCATTTGGTGATCTTTCAAAGTTGATTCGCTAATACAGGTAGCCCATCGGTTAGTTGATCCCTGGCACCGAAACCAGGACGTCAGCGGTCAGCCGCCAAATTGACGGGGTCCCGCGTCTGCTGCATGTAGTCGTGTTGAATAACTGCTACGCAATAGCGTCACAACGAGGAGAAGCGGCGAAAACCTTCTGGCCACTGCCAACATTTTCAGGGTCGGCCACAAGCTTCATGAGGATTGATCGCCAGCGCTTCTCGTCCTTGTACTGGACGTTCAGGCCAGGTCAGCTTCTTCAATCTGCCTTGTGGGCAGCGTGTATCCGGGAAAAACAGCTCGGCGGTCAGACGAGCTTGCTCAAACGTGTTGCTGTTCTCCCGATCGGGGAGACGTCTGCATCATGCAAGGGCAAATCGGAGGCGTCAACGGTTTTGTAGTGATTATTTTTGCTCACTACATATTGTCGGACAAAGTCGTTTGGAATTAAAAAGCGGAATAGGAAAGCGCCAGTCAGGACGATGGCAGCGATGTCTGGAATCGGTAAACGGTGCAGGGATAACCGTCTACCGGCAGCTGATGCAGGGTAAACTCGCCATGGGTGAGATCAGACAAGACCCGGGTCCAGAACCGCTGCGCAGGCTGATTCGCGTCGAGGTGGAAAATTTGCCATTGACCGGGGAACCGGCTCAAGAGGGTGGAAACGACAAACTTCGCGACGCCTTGGCCACGAAAGCGTCGACTGACAAAGAAGTAGCCGATGTTGTACTCGGCGCCGGGAGTATGGGTTTCATCATCCACGGTCACAAAACCGGCTAACTCGCCATCGACCTTGATCAGAAACGGCCGGGTTGCGGGATTGCGCCAGTAACCCGGTTTGGGCTGAGCGTTGAAGAAACCATGCTCGCCGAGCTTCAGCGGCAGCCACTCGCTGAAGTCATACATATAGAACTGCATCAGGTTTTCAATCGTTTCCAGTTCGTCGCGCTGGGCGGCGTGCAGTTCGATCGAGGGCATGCTGGTTGGCTCCTGATGCGCGGGCCATCCCTGGCCCACGTGCGATCACTCAGTGGGGGGCGAAATCGTATTTCCCACCTGTTTTCAGTGCGGCTTGATAGGCCGGGCGAACCTGAAAGCGATCAATCCAGGCCGCTATATGAGGATAGTTGCCGAGCTTGCCTTGGGCTCTGGCGATCTCGCCGATAAAACTCATCTGGATGTCGGCGGCGCTGAATTCATTGCCCAGCAGGTAATCGGACTGACTCAGAGCCGTGTCGAGGTAGCTCAGGTAGTTGGCCACCTCCGAATTGATCCGCGGATGCAACGGCGTGCCGGCTTCACCGAGGCGTCCCACGTACAGGTTCAACATCAGCGGTAACATCGCCGAGCCTTCGGCGAAATGCAGCCACTGCACGTATTCGTCATACGCGGGGGTGGACGGATCGGGTTGCAGGCGACCCTCGCCATGGCGGCGAATCAGGTAGTCGATGATCGCGGAGGACTCGATCAGCTTCTGCGCGCCGTCTTCGATGACCGGTGATTTACCCAGGGCATTGATCGCTTTCAATTCGGGCGGTGCCAGGTTGGTCTTCGGGTCGCGCTGATAGCATTTCAGCTCGTAAGGGATGGCCAATTCTTCCAGCAACCAGAGAATCCGCTGGGAACGGGAGTTGTTCAGGTGATGCACGATAATCATGGTCGATGCCTTTTCAGAGAATGGGGCTGTCGCTGGGCTTGAAGAACACTAGACCCTTTTGGCTCACTCGAAGTGCCCTCAAGCCTTGCTCGCCGGTTTTGCCGCGCGTTTGGTGCCCGTCGAGGGCTTGCGTTTGGCGGGCTTGCGTTTGTTTTTCCACGGCGTGGCACCGCGCCCGGCGGGGCTTGCCGGTCCGCTGATGGTCAGGCTCAGGCCGGCGCAACGGGCGACCTGTTTGCTCATCCACGCGGCCTGTTTGGTGACGAATTCTTCCAGGCTCATCTCGCCGCTCTGCACCATGTCCAATGCCTGCTCCCAGATCGCCGTGGTCCCGGGGTCGGCGATGGCACGCGGCACGGCATCGATCAGGCTGAACGCGGCCGGGGTGGCGGCCAGGGCCTTGCCGTTCTTGATCAGATAACCACGGTCGAGCAGGCCCTGGATGATCGAGGCGCGGGTCGCTTCAGTGCCGATGCCGGTGGTGTCCTTGAGTTTTTGCTTGAGCAGGGGATCTTCCACCAGTTTGGCGACGTTCTTCATCGCCTTGATCAGATCGCCTTCGGTAAACGGTTTGGGCGGTTGCGTCCAGAGGTCCTTGAGCTTGACGTCGACCACCGCGCAGTCACGTCCTTCGGCCAATGCCGGCAGCGTTTGCGGCGCCGGTGCTTCGCGGCCCTTGGCCGGGGCGAGGGCCTCGGGCAGGGCGCGCTTCCAGCCGGGCTCGACGATCTGCTTGCCGACGGCACGCAAGGCTTCGCCGGCGCAGTCGAAGTCGGCCTGGGTCCGGTCGTATTCATGGTTGGGCAGAAACTGCGCCAGATAACGCGCGCGGATCAGGGTATAGACCGCCCGCTGCTTGCCCGCCAGTCGCTCGAGGTTTTTCGCCGCAGCGGTGGGGATGATGCCGTGGTGCGCGCTGACCTTGGCGTCGTTCCAGGCCCGTGAGCGGCGCTGAGGCTCCAGGAAATCGTTCAAGGCGTTCAGTGCCGGATCAGCCTGCCTCAGCGCGGCCAGAATGCCCGGTGCTTCGCTGTGTTGGCTCACGGGAAGGTAACCGCAGTCGCTGCGGGGATAGGTGATGACCTTGTGGGTTTCGTACAGGGCCTGGGCGATGTCGAGAGTTTCCTGGGCGCCGAGCCCGAGCTTCTTCGAGCAGACTTCCTGCAAGGTGCCCAGATCGAAGGGCAGGGGTGCCACTTCGCGCATCCGCTCGGTGCGCAGTTTGATCACCCGGGCACTCGCCGCGCTGCCAATCGCCGCCGCTGCATTTTGCGCCAACGCCTGGTTCAGGCAGCGATCCTGATCGTCGCAAACCTCGGAGGCTGCACGCCATTGGGCGGTGAACGTGGTGCCGTCGTGCAGCAGTTGCACGTCGATGGCCCAATAGGCGACCGGCACGAAATCGGCGATGCTGCGGTCGCGATCCACCACCAGGCGCAGGGTCGGCGTTTGCACCCGACCGACCGGCAATACGCCCTGATAACCGGACTGACGCCCCAACAGCGTGAACAGCCGACTCATGTTCATCCCGATCAGCCAGTCGGCCCGCGAGCGCCCGAGTGCCGAATGATAAAGGCTAAAGGTTTCGGCCCCCGGCTTCAGGGCTGCCAACGCCTTGCGGATCGACGCGTCGTCCAGCGCCGACAGCCATAGCCGCTGGATCGGCCCGCGATAACGGCAATGCTCCACCAGTTCCCGGGCGATCATCTCGCCCTCACGGTCGGCGTCGGTGGCGATCACCAACTCATCGGCCTCGCCGAGTAGCCGCTTGACCGCTTTGTACTGGCTGGCCGTGCGCGGTTTGACGGTCATCTTCCACTTCTCTGGAATGATCGGCAGATCCGCCAGCACCCAACGCTTGTAACGCGCGTCATAGGCGTCCGGCGGCGCGGTTTCCAGCAGATGGCCGATGCACCAGGTCACCGTGACGTCCGTTCCCAGCCAGCAGCCGTCGCCACGACGCCTGGCGCCGAGGACGGCCGCAATGTCTTTGGCCTGGGAAGGTTTTTCACAGAGGTACAGCCGCATAACCACCATCGCTCATCAACTGTCGAGAGGCGGACAGAATGGCGGCTGATGAGCGACGGGGCAATCTTTATCTGTATGGATGTACAGTCTGTGCGTTGCGATTCATTGCACAGGCTCCTCAATAGTTCAGATTAACCACCGGTTGGTCCAGCTTCGCGCCGGGCTCTCGCCTGAGAATGGTCAGCAACGCTGCGGTAATCACGTTCACATCATTATCGAAGCCTCCGTGGGAAGTGTCCTTTTTTCGCTGTAAATGTTGCTCGGACAGATCACCACGGTGCGAATGCCTTCACTGGCGGCCTTCATCAGGCGCAAGTCAATGTCGTAGCGTGGCTGCTTCAACGGCTCGATGATGAAGGGGGTGTCCTCGTCGAAGATGTTTTCGGACAGATAATTACCCTTGGCGTCATCGACGATGATCGCCAGACTCTTTCTGTCGATCGTTGGGGAGTTCCAGCCGCGCTACATTTTCGCTTTCCCAAATCCGGCAAACTGCAGAACTGGCCGTTCAAACACGACGATCAGCCTGTTGAAGTGGCCCTCCGGGCGCCAGGTGCCGCCGAAACTGCGGGTGTTTATTGAGTTTGTGGCGGCGCACATGGCGCTGACGTGCTCGCAGCGGGCCGCGGCCGGCGAGGGGGGCGAGAGGGGCTCGTCGGAACGCCGCATCGTCCCGTTCGGCTGCGAAGCCGTCGTGAGTGCAAAATCTGGGTTATACCTGAAAGTCGTGGTCTCAGGTTTTGGGGCTGCAGCGCAGCCCATCAGCATCATGAGGAACGTATTTCATGAAAAGCACCGGTCCTAGTCCTGTCATCACCATCGCAGAGCAGCCGGGCTGCCTGCTTGTAAAGTTTCACGGTATTCAGGTGGCCGCGTCCGCACGGGCGCTGGTGTTGCTCGAGGCCAACTATCCTCCGGTGTATTACGTACCGCGGGAGGATATCGATGAAAAGTACTTTGCCCGCACCGATCACACGAGTTATTGCCCCTACAAGGGCGATGCCAGCTATTTCAGCCTGCAAATCCCGGGGCATGAAGGCGCTAACGCAGTGTGGAGCTATGAAGACCCCAAAGTGTCGGTCGATCAGATACGCGGCTATATGGCGTTCTATCCCGATCAAGTCACGTTTGAGGTGCTCAAAGACGTCGAGTGAGAGTCGCTTTCCAGGCATCAACGAAAACGCCGCGCATGGGCGCGGCGTTTTAAGGTCAGGTGTTCAGCTCATCGAACAGTATCCACCAGCGTAGATTCATCAATCTGACTAATCGAAGTCACCCCGGTCAAGGTCATGGCGACGCGCATTTCCTTGGCGAAGATATCCAGCATATTTTCCACCCCGCGTTGACCATCGGCGGCCAGTGCATAGGCCATGGAACGCCCCAGCAATACGCCTTTTGCGCCCAGCGCCAACATCCGTACGACATCAAGCCCCGAGCGGATGCCCGAGTCGACCAGCACCGTCAGATCATTACCGATGGCTTGCATGATGGGCGGCAATGCCTTGGTGGTGGAGAGCACGCCGTCCAGCTGTCGCCCACCGTGGTTCGATACGACAATGCCGTCCGCGCCAAAGCTGACCGCATCTCTGGCGTCCTGAGGATCGAGAATGCCTTTGATGATCATCGGGCCTTTCCAGAACTCACGAATCCACTCCAGATCGCTCCAGCTGATCGAAGGGTCGAAGTTATTGGCCAGCCAGCCCATGTAGTCTTCGAGCGTGACGGCTTTGCCAAGGTACTTCGAGATATTGCCCAGGTCGTGTGGACGCCCCATGACGCCGACGTTGAATGCCCAGTCGGGTTTGGTCATGGCCTGAAGCATTCGTCGCGATGATGCAAAAGGACCTGACATGCCCGAGTGTGCGTCCCTGTATCGGGCGCCGGGCGTGGGCATGTCCACGGTAAACACCAGGTTTTTCACACCGGCGGCCTTCGCCCGTTCCAGTGCATTTTTCATGAAGCCTCTGTCCTTCAACACATACAGCTGAAACCAGATGGACTGCTGGCTTTGTGCCGAGACCTCTTCGATCGAGCACACCGATACCGTCGACAGGCACAGTGGAATGCCTTTATTTTCCGCCGCTTTAACCGCCTGCACTTCACCACGGCGGGCGAACATGCCCGTCAGGCCGACCGGCGCCAATATGATCGGCATTGAAAGTGGTTGATCGAAGAGGGTGGTTTCAAGGCTCAGGGTTGCGACGTTTTTCAGAATGCGCTGGCGCAGGCTGATGCCCGTCAGATCAGCGCTATTGGCCCTCAGCGTGTGCTCTGCATAAGCCCCGCCATCAATGTAATCAAACAAAAAACGCGGGAGTTTGCGACGTGCTGCCTCGCGATAGTCAGATGCGGATGAAATGATCATGGTGCCTCGGTCTGGTGAGTGGCGGGGCGATGGTTGCGTCGAGCGTAGAGTCAGATTAACGAAAACGCCCCGCATTGCGGGGCGTTTTTTCTGCTCGTGCTGTCAGTTGGTATCCAGGTCCACGTTCTTGGTCTCACGCAAACAGATCATCCCGACGACCAGGCTCACCCCGGTAATCACCACCGGGTACCACAGCCCATAGAAGATGTCCCCGGTGTACACCACCAAGGCAAACGACACCGTTGGCAGGAAACCGCCGAACCAACCGTTGCCGATGTGGTACGGCAGGGACATCGAGGTGTAGCGGATGCGGGTCGGGAACAGTTCGACCATCAGCGCTGCCAGCGGGCCGTAGCACATGGCAGAGATGATGATCAGCGCCACCATGAGGGCCACGATCATGGACTTGTTGACCTGTTGCGCATCGGCTTGTGATGGATACCCCGCCAATGTCACCGCGCCACGCAGGGCGGCTTCGTCGTAGCCTTCGAGTTTCACTTCACCAACGCTGACCTGCACGGCGCTGCCGGCCGGGGCCGATTCGCTGTTGTAGGGCAGGCCCTGTTTCACCAGGAAGGTTTTGACCTTGTCGCACGGGCTATCAAATTTCGCCTTGCCCACCGGGTCGAACTGGAAGGTGCAGGTGGCCGGGTCAGCCAGTACGGTGATCGGTGCCTGACGGCTGGCCTGGTCAATGGCCGGGTTGGCGTAGTGGGCGATGGACTTGAAGATCGGGAAGTACAGCGCGGTGGCCAGCAGCAGGCCGATCATCAGCACCGGTTTGCGTCCGACCTTGTCCGACAGCCAGCCGAAGAAAATGAAGAACGGTGCGCCGATGATCACGCTGACGATCAGCAGGCTGTTGGCCAGGGCCGGGTCCATTTTCAGGAACTGGGTGAGGAAGAACAGCACGTAGAACTGCGCCGCGTAGAAGGTCACGGCTTGTCCGGCGTTGATGCTGAACAGGGCGATCAGTACGACTTTCAGGTTTTCCCATTTGCCGAAGGAATCGCGCAGCGGTGATTTGCAGAGCTTGCCTTCTTCTTTCATTTTCACGAACGCTGGCGACTCGTGCAGGCTCATGCGAATCCAGGTCGAGATGCCCAGCAGAATGATCGAAAACAGGAACGGAATCCGCCAGCCCCAGACTTCAAACTGGTCACCAGTGAAGTAGCGGCAACCGAGCACCACCAGCAGCGACAGCAGCAAGCCGAGGGTTGCGGTGGACTGAATCCAGCTGGTGTGGAAACCGCGTTTACCCATCGGTGCGTGTTCCGCGACATACGTGGCAGCGCCGCCGTATTCACCGCCCAGGGCCAGGCCCTGAAGCATGCGCAGCACCACAAGAATGATCGGCGCAGCAATGCCGATGCTCGAGTAGGTCGGTAGCAGTCCGACGCAGAAGGTCGCCAGGCCCATGAGGATGATGGTCGCAAGGAACGTGTATTTACGCCCGATCATGTCCCCCAGCCGGCCGAACACCAAGGCGCCGAACGGCCGCACGATGAAGCCGGCAGCGAAGGCCATCAGCGCAAAGATGAACGCCGTGGTGTCGTTGACCCCGGCGAAGAACTGTTTGCTGATCACCGCCGCGAGGGCGCCATAGAGGAAAAAGTCGTACCACTCGAAGACCGTCCCGAGCGACGAGGCGAAGATGACTTTTTGGGTTTCCTTGCTGGTGCCCGCGCTGCGCACGGCTTCCAGAGGCTGAACATGTTCTGACATATCGGTATCCCTCACAGTGATTGTTTTTTTTGTTCCACTGGTGTTGCGTGTTCCTTGTAGGGGTAATGCTCAATGCTCGCGAATCAGCTGCAATCCCTGTTGGAGTGCAATCCCTTGTGGGAGCGAGCCTGCTCGCGATGGCGGTGTATCAGTCACCATAGATGTTGGATGTCAGACCGTCATCGCGAGCAGGCTCGCTCCCACAGTGGGGGTGTTGGCGGTGGTTTCGAGGATCAGTTGTGCAGCTTTTTCGGCAATCATCAGCGTAGGCGAACAGGTGTTGCCCGAAGTGATGCGCGGCATGATCGAGGCGTCGGCGATGCGCAGGCCGGGGATGCCGTGAACGCGCAGTTCGGCATCGACCACCGCGTCCGCGTCGTTGCCCATGCGACAGGTGCCGACCGGATGGAAGATAGTGGTGCCGATGCGGGCGGCGGCTTCGTGCAATTGTTCTTCACTCTGCAAGCTGTCGCCGGGCAAGTACTCGACCGGTTTGAATGCTTGCAGGGCCGGTGCGGCGACGATGCGGCGGGTCAGGCGAATGGCGTCTGCTGCCACCCGCAAGTCCTCCGGATGGCTCAAGTAATTGGGCTGAATCAGCGGTGCTTCCTGCGGATCGGTGGAGCGGATCTCGATGCGACCACGGCTTTGCGGGCGCAGATCGCACACCGACGCCGTGAAGGCCGGGAACGCATGCAATGGCTCACCGAAACGCTCCAGCGACAGCGGCTGAACGTGGTACTCGAGATTCGCCGACGTCTGCTCCGGCCCCGAACGGGCGAACGCCCCGAGTTGGCTCGGCGCCATGGATAACGGGCCGCTGCGGTCATACAGGTAACGCAGGCCCATGCCCATCTTGCCCCACAGGCTGCCGGCGATCTGGTTAAGGGTGCGGGCGTTTTCCAGTTTGTAGATCAGGCGCAGTTGCAGGTGATCCTGCAGATTGCCACCCACACCGGGCAGTTCTTGGGCAACGCCAATCCCCAGTTTTTGTAGCAGCGGGCGAGGGCCGATCCCGGAACGTTGCAGGATGCTCGGTGAGCCGACGGAACCGGCGCACAGCACGATTTCCTTGCGCGCCTTGAAGGTTTTCGCCTGACCCTGCCAACGCGCACTGACCGCTGATGCACGGCCGTTATCCAGTAGCACGCGATCCACTTCGACGTCGGTCAGCACGGTGAGATTGGGCCGGTTGCGGATCGGTTTGAGAAACGCCTTGGCCGCGTTCCAGCGAATACCGGCTTTCTGGTTGACCTGGAAGTAGCCGCAGCCTTCATTGTCGCCCTGGTTGAAGTCATCGATGCTGGCGATGCCGCTTTGCTCGGCGGCGCTGCGGAAGGCATCGAGAATCGGCCATGACAGCCGCTGACGTTCGATCCGCCATTCACCGGAGGCGCCGTGAAACTCCGAGTCGCCAGCAAAATGGTTTTCGCTTTTTTTGAACAACGGCAGGACGTCTTGCCAGCTCCAGCCGGGATTGCCTTGAGCCACCCAGCCGTCATAGTCGCCGGCCTGGCCGCGCATGTAGATCATGCCGTTGATCGAGGAACAGCCGCCGAGCACCTTGCCACGCGGGTAACTCAGGGCGCGGCCTTGCAGGCCAGGTTGCGCTTCGGTCTTGAAGCACCAGTCGGTGCGCGGGTTGCCGATGCAGAACAGGTAACCCACGGGGATGTGAATCCACGCATAGTTATCGCGGCCGCCGGCTTCGAGCAGCAGCACGCGATGTTGCGGGTCGGCCGACAACCGGTTGGCCAGCAAACAACCGGCCGGGCCGGCACCGACCACGATGTAGTCGTATTCATCCAGGGAAGTCTGCATCCGTGACCTCATGTTGTTGTTCTTGTTGTCGGTCATCCTAGTTGTTAGCTTTCGTCAAAAGAATGTTAGTTTTTGCGCAGCCGCTGTGCGTTTTTAAACAGCCCCATCTCAAGGACGGCTCATGTTCGACTGGAATGACCTGCGGTTTTTTCTCGAGTTGCAGCGTAGCGGGCGTTTGCTCACCGCTGCCCGCCGTTTGAACACCACCCACGCCACCGTGGCCCGGCACATCGAGGCCATCGAAAAGAGCCTCGGCACGGCGTTGTTTGTCCAGCATGCCCAGGGTTATGAGCTGACCCCGGCGGGCGAAGCATTGCTCAAACACGCCGAAGCGATGGAAAACGTCGCATTGCTGGCGCAGGAAGAAATCACCCAGTCCACGGCACCGCTGGGCAAGATCCGCGTCGGCGTGACCGAAGGGTTGGGCATCATGTTCCTCGCCAGTCGCATGAACGGGCTTTTTGAACGCTACCCCGGACTGGAAGTGGAACTGGTCGCCGTGCCGCGCTTTGTCAGCATTCTCAATCGCGAGGCCGAGATCAGCATCCACCTGGAGCGCCCGGCCGCCGACATGCTGGTCACCCGCAAACTGACTGACTATCGATTGGCGCTGTACGCCAGCCAGGAGTATCTCGACCGTTCGCCACCGCTGCGCAGCCGCGAAGACCTCGCTCGCCACGCCTGGATTGGCTATGTCGACGACTTGCTGTTCAGCCAGGAATTGATGTTTCTCAACAGCTTCTGCCGCAATCCGCAGGTGGTCTTCCACAGCACCAGCGTCATCGCCCAGCAACAGGCCGCGCGCTCAGGCCTGGGGATCGCCGTGCTGCCGTGCTACATGGCCAGCGCCGATCCCGGCCTGGTGCCGTTGCTGCCGGATGAGAGTATTCAGCGCAGCTACTGGATCAGCACGCGGCGTGAGTTGCACAAATCCGTGCGGTTGCGGGTGTTGTGGGATTACGTGGTGGAGTTGTGTGAGCGCGAGCAGGCGTTGTTGCTGGGATAACAAACATCAAAAGATCGTCCGAACACGGCCCGATCTTTTGATCTTGGGAGAGTGTCAGATTCACTTTCCCTTATGTTCACTCACGCCTCAGAACGTGCCGATACTCTTTGTGCGGAAAACCAACTTCACCGTGTTGTTGGGACCGGGCTGCCACTTCACGTCGGTCGGGTCGTTCTCTTTGCGCACGATACACTTCCATTCCTCATTTTTGCCGTCGTCCGTGCCTGGGAAAAGTACCTTGCCGGTCCATGTAGAGTTGTTAGGGGCGGGTTTAGGGTCGAGCTTTACGGCCTTGGCCGGATCCCAATTCCCTAACACCGGATGGTTGCCGACAACATAGACGCTGTAGCCCGGCACCGTGTTGCCGTTATCGCATTGAAATTCCACTTCGTCTTTTAAGGGCTCCCACGTGACACCCAGGGCATCGCGGAACACGGGCAGCATCGCCAACAAGAAAACGCCCAGCGGCAATAGGTAATGATTGCGAGACATGATGAACACCTCAATTCATTCCAGTGGGCGCAGCTTAGCCCCGGCCGAACTGAAAGTGACCTGTTAGAACTGACAGTTCATTAGCGCATTTCGCGATAGCTTCAATCGTTGCTTATTAACTGCGAGCTTGTTTGCGCTGGACTGTGCAGCCATCCTGGCCTTCAATTGGTGGGATGAAGACAAGGAGCGTCCACCGACACTCCGTCGCGATAAAGGGAGCTTGCAGCATGACCGAAGATACAAAAGTGAAAGGCCCAGCGTCGTACTTCCCGTCAATCGAGAAAAAATATGGCCAGCCCATCAGCCACTGGCTGGACCTGCTCGGGACAGTCAGCGGTAAGAAACATATGGAAATGGTGGCCTGGCTGAAGACTGAACACGGTATGGGGCATGGCCATGCGAATGCTTTGGTTGCGCATTATTTAGCGAGCACTAAAACGTGAGCCACCTGTAAACGGCTCGCAATGTGGCAGGCAATGACATGAATGCTGGATGTGCCGCCGTCTTCGCTAGCAAGCTCGCTTGTATGTTTAGACTTGAAGGGCTGGGGCCGCAATAACTCACCCCTTGGCCGGCAACTCGCGGGTGGTTCGCTGCAATGGACTGGGCCGTTGGCCGTCCGGAATCGACAGCGTCGCCCGCAACCCACCCTCCGGTCGGTTGACCAACGTGATTCGTCCGCCCAGCAGAGTCGCAATGGTGTTGACGATCGTCAGCCCCAACCCCGCCCCTTGGACGTTACCGCGACTGTAAAAGCGTTCGAACAACCGCCCGCGTTCCCCTTCGTCGATGCCCGGTCCCTGATCCTCGACACTGAGTGAATAGAACCCGTCAGCTTGATCCAGCTGCACGGTGATGACGCCGTGCGCGGGGGAAAAATTTGCCGCGTTGCTGATCAGGTTATTCAGGGCGATGTCGATGGCGGCGGCGTCAGCGACTACTTTCAGGGGCCGGTCGGTGACGTCGAAGGACAGCTCAAGGTTCTTGCTCAGTAACCAGGGTGTTAGCTGAGCCAGGCTGTCGCGCACCGTTTGAGTCAGGTCGATCGAGTGCAGCACCGGCGTTACGGCTGTGGGCTCAAGGCGGGCCATGGTCAGCAATTGGTTGACCAATCGGCTGGTTCGGTCCACGCCCGAAATCAGAAACGCCAGGGATTCCCGGCGCTCTTGTTCGGTGCCGGCCTCCAACAGGTTTTGCGCATGCACCCGCAGCACCGCCAGGGGTGTGCGCATCTCATGGGCGGCGTCGGCGATGAAGCGCCGCTCGCGGCCGAGCACTTCCTGAATCTGCGCGAGCATGCGATTGAGCGCTGCTTGCATCGGTTCGAGCTCGCTGGGCAGCGGGGTCAGTTGCAGCGGTTCCAGCGAGCCGCTATGCCGAGCCCGCAGCGTCGCCGCCATATCGGCCAGGGGCTTGAGGCCCCAGCCGATGGCCAGCCAGACCAACGCTGCCAGAATCAGGCTGCCCAGCACATTGGGCCACAGGGTATGGCGCAGGATCCGGTCTACCAGGTCGGAGCGCACATCGTCGCGTTCGCCCACCCAGATCCTCACATCAGTTTGTTTGTCTTCCAGCATGAACGCGCGCCAGTGGCGGTTGTTCAGGTCCAGCACATCGCTGAAGCCGGATTGCGACGGGGGCGCAGTGAAGGAGGGTGCGCTGGCGGTGTGCACCAACACTTCGCCCTGACGATTCCAGACCTGAAAGGCAATCTTGCTTTCATAGGGATGGCCATCGACCTTGGGCACCGCTTCGCCCAGGGCCTTGTTGAACGCCTGATACAGCTCGGCGTGTTCCTTGCTGGCCAGCGGCATGCGCATCACACCCTGCAGCAACCGGGCGTTCTGTGCGAGTTGGGCGTCATAGACTTCGGCAATTTCGTGGTTGCTGTCGTGCCAGTTGAATACGCTGATCACCGCCAGACCGGCGAGCATCAGGCCGATGATCAGCGTCAGGGTGCGGTGCCGAATGGACGTCATCGACGCTCCTCCACCAGGTAACCGACACCGCGAATGGTACGGATCAGGTCGGTGGAGAACTTCTTGCGCAGGTGATGTATATGCACTTCCAGCGTGTTGCTTTCGGCTTCCTCGTTCCAGCCGTAAAGCAACTGCATTAGGTGATCGCGGGTCATGACCCGGCCCGGTGGCGACAGTAATTCGTGAAGCAGCTGATATTCCTTGGGTGTCAGCGCGACCGGTTCGCCCAGGTAGCTGACTTGCTGGGTGCCAGGGTTGAGGCTGATCCCGGCGTGTTCGATCAGCGCCTGTGCGCGGCCGGCACTGCGCCGCAGCAAGGCCCGCAGACGCGCCTTGAGTTCGGCCAGATCAAAAGGCTTGATCAGGTAGTCGTCGGCCCCGGCATCCAGCCCGGCGATACGGTCTTCGGTGGCGTCCCGCGCGGTGAGGATCAGCACGGGCAGGTTAGAGCCGCTGTCACGCAGGCGGCGCAACACTTCCAGCCCGTCCATGCGCGGCAGGCCGAGGTCGAGCACGGCCAGGTCAAAGGATTCACTGAGTAACGAATGCAAGGCACTGCTGCCGTCCTGCAACCAGTCAACGGTATAACCTTCGCGGCCCAGGGCCTGATGGATGCCTTCGCCCAGGGCCACGTCATCCTCGATCAGTAATAAGCGCACACGGACTCCTGTCAGTTGAGTTTCTTGTTCACGTCCACCAGCAACGCTTCGATCTCTTTGCGCCGCCCCGCGTCGGCGGTTTCCCGGCCGGGCCTTGGGTCCGCTTGCAGGGCTTTTTGCAGCGCACCCCGGGCTTCGCTGTAGCGTTTTTGACGGTAGAGGTGATCGCCCCAGAAGTACAGACTATCGATGCCATTCGGGTTGAGTTGCAAGGCCTGCTTGAGCAACTGTTCGGCCTTGTCGGCGTCGCCGAAACCGATGGGCCAGCCCGGTACGCGGTCGTACAGCGCGCCGAGGCTGGTGTAGGCCGAGCCTTGCAGGGCTTTGGGGTCAAGGGCCAGGGCTTTCTCCAGATCGACTTTCGCATCCTTGACCTTGCTCAGCGCACCGAGCCCGCCCTGGGCACCGGCCCAACTGCTGGTGACGATACCGGACCATATCCAGGCTTCGGCCACCGATTGGCGTTCGTGAGTGAACGCCGAGGCCTGGAGGGCGAGTTTTTCAAACGCCACAGTGCGTTGATCCGCGGGTACTTCGTATTGAATGTGGGCCCAGCTTTGCTGGATGCCATTGAGACGTTGTTGATCGGCGGCGTCCAGCGCCCAGGCGCTGTGGCTCAAGGTGCCCATCAGCAAGCAGGCAAAGAGTTTTTTCATGGCTTGAGGTTCTCGTTATCGGGCTTCTGACTCAGGCGACGGATCAGTGGCAACTGCTTGCGCAGGCCGCGATCCACCAGGTTTGGCAACAGACTGTTCAGGCGTACGAAAAAGCGTTCCGGCCAGCCCAGGTACAAGTCGCGGCGGTCACCGGCAATGGCGTGCATCACCGCCGAGGCGACTTGTTGCGGATCGTCGACACTGGATTTGAGTGCATCATTCAAGGCCTGCGCCGCCGGACTGTTCATGCTGGTGCGAGTGGCACGTGGCGCGACGTACAAAACGCCGACGCGGGTGTCGGCCAGTTCCCGGCGCAGGGCTTCGGAAAAACCCCGCAGGGCAAACTTGGTGGCGCAATAGCTGGCGTAACCGGGGTAGCCGATGGAGCCGTAAGTCGAACCGACGTTCACCACCATCGCGCTTTCAGCTTGCTTGAGCAGCGGCAGCAATAACTTGGTCAGGCAGATCGGCACGCCGATGTTCACCGCCAGCATGGCGTTGATGTCGCTGTCATCGAGCTGTTCAAGCATGGCGAAGTGATTGACCCCGGCGGCGTTGATCAGCAGGTTGATACCGCCGATGGCTTCGGCGGCGGCCAGTACTTTGCGGCGGTCGGCGAGGAACGTCAGGTCGGCGCCGACCCAGCACAATTGCTGCGGATAGCGTTCGAGTAAAGGCTCCAACGGTTCCCGATGCCGAGCCACGGCCAATACCCGGGCGCCACTGGCGCACAGGGCGGTAGCGATTGCCAGGCCGATACCGCCGCTGGCGCCGGTCAATACCACGCGAGCCTCAGACAGGCGCATGCAGGTTCTCCCCGTTGCGCGGCAAACCGCGGAACATGTCGGTGTAAAGCGTGTACACCACTTTGGAAGCGTGAATCACGGCGGCCTGGTCGGCCGGATCATCGAGGGTGTTCATCAGTCGGCGATAGGTCTGCATGTGCTCGATATCCAGCGAACCATGGGAGCTGAGGTAACTGAAAGCGCTTTGCGGCAGGTCCAGGCGTTCGCGAATGCTGTCAGCGGCATGGGTGGCCAGGGCGATGCTGGTGCCTTCAAGCACGTTGACCATGCCGAACAGGCCGACCGGGTTGTCCCGGGCGATCAGGTCGTAAAGGTAGCTGACCATTAATTCGATCGGCATCGACGGACGACCGTCGCGCACCGCGTCCTTGTCGCCGCCGCAGGCTTCGATGTCGTCGAGGACCCATTGTTCGTGGCCGTATTCGTCCTCGATGTACTCGCACACCGCTTTGCGCAACCATTCCAGGCGTGCCGGCAGGCGCGCGCCGCAGGCCATCATCAAGGGCACGGTGTGGCGCACGTGGTAATAGGCTTGCGCCAGGAAGGCCTGGTAGCTTTCCAGGCTGACCCTGCCCTCGAGGGCGTCGCGAATGATCGGCAGATTGAACAGCTCGTGGCGTTCTTGATGGGTGGCTTCTTGCAGCGTGTCGAAAAAACTCATGACGCAGATTCCTCTGAAAAGACAGCTTCAGTCAGTTGCGCGCGATAACGCGCGACGATGGCGTCCCGGCGCGGTCGGCCATTAGCGGTCAGCAGGCCATTGGCGGGGGTGAACGGTTGAGCCAGACGGGTCCAGTGATGGACCTGGGCGTAATCGGGCAAGGCCTCGTTGGCGTGGGCCACGGCGGCGGCCAGTTCTTCGTCAGTGCAATCCGGGCGATGGGGCCAGAGCAGCGCGTGGTTGCTCGGCATGGCTTCGCCGTAGACGAAGGCCTGGGCAATATGGCGACGTTGGGTCAATTCAGCCTCGACCCATTCCGGGTTCACATTGCGGCCGTAACTGGTGACGAATTGGTGTTTCTTGCGCCCCTTGAGGTAGAGAAAGCCCTCGGGGTCGAACTCGCCAAGATCGCCGCTGGGCCACCACTCATCGGTGTGCGGCGCCTCACCCGGATAACCGAGCAAGGTCGAGCCCTTGATCAGTACTTCGCCGTCGTCGGCCAAGCGAATTTCCACGTGGGGCAGGGGCCGGCCGACACTGCCAGGGCGGCGCGCTTCTGGCCGATTGAGGCACACCACCGACGCGCACTCGGACAGTCCGTAGCCTTCGTAAACCGGTAGACCGATCCGTTGCGCGCGATGCAGCAATTCTTCGCTAACTCGTGCTCCACCCACCGCGGCAAAACGCAACACGTGGGGGCTGAAGGTTTTTTGCTCGGCGGCGCTGACCAGTATCATCAGCAACTGCGGCACCAGGATCAAACTCTCGGGCGCGCGGGTCGCCAGGCAACCGAGCAGCCGAGGCACATCCACACCGCTGGCACCCTGAATGCCCAGGGCTTTCTGGCTGGGCAGGCTCAGCGTTGCGCCAGCGTACAGCGCCGCATAGCAGCCGATATTTTCCAGCAGGATCGCCAGCGGCAGAAGAGCGAGGTGATGCTGTGGATCGGTGGGTTTGCTGGCCTGATCCAGTTCGCGGGCGACCCGAAGAATGCTCTCTGCGCTCAGGCACACGCCTTTCGGTGAGCCGGTGGTGCCCGAGGTGAAGGTTAATTTGGCGGTGCCTTCGGGCATCCGGTTCGGGTCGATGAAGGTGCGGCGCCAGAACTCGCCGGTTTTCTCATAGCCGGCCGTTTGCAGTTCCGCTTCCAGGGCTGGCTCGGCAATCACCAGGGCGGCCTGGCTTTGCTTCAGGCAATGTTTGCGTTGAGCCGGGCTGAAGAAGGGGGGCAACGTCAGGCAGGTCAGGCCTTCGAACAGCACGGCCAGGTCCCAGAGCATGGCTTCGACGCCATTGTCCAGGGCCAGTGCGACCACTTGGACGTTTTCATCGCGCAGACGCTGCTGGCGATACATCACTTCTGCGTACAGCGTGGCGTAATCCAGTTTCAGGTGATCGCCCCACAGGGCGATGGCATTGGTCTTGCGTTCGGCATGGCTGCGCAGGGCCTGTTTGAAACGCTTGGTTTCAGGCGACATGGCTGGATTCCTCGATGGACGATGGCAACCCCAGGCGATTGAACATCCCGATATTGCGCAAATGGATGAAGCCTGCGCGGATGTTGCCAACGTGCACCCAGGGCTTGCTCTCGTAGTAACTGCCCCAGCTGTGGCGGTCGTCGCCCAGTCGCTCGGGATCGGCAGCGCAGAGGGTGACGGGCTTCAGGCCCAGGCGATGAAAGCTGTTCACCAGACCAATGTTGCCGGTGAACGCCACCCATTCCAGGCCACCCATGGCCAGCAGGTAAGTGATGGCGATGATGCTCATTCGCGCACTGCCGGTGTCGCTGGCAGCCAGGTTGCCCACTTCGACAATGCCCCCGCGGTCTACTTCACAATCGGCAGCGGTACTGATCAGCGGATCAATCGGTTCGTCCAGGTAACGTTCCAGAAATAGCGGTTCGCTACTCGCCAGACGCACTCCAGCCACTGCACACAGTTCACCTGACGCGTTGTTCATGCCAAACAGCTCCGGCATGAAATGACGGATGTCGGCCCCGTGGGCCTTACGGAAACGTTGCTGGATAAAGGCTTCGAAGACGGGGCGCAGGGCCTCGTCCGGCAGGGCTCTGGCCAAACTCATCTGCGGGGTTTCGGCTTGGCCGAAATGCAGGGGTAGAGGGGTGTTCCAGTCGAAATCGGGCATTGGAAAAAGCCTCCCCAGGTAAGTGTGGGAGGAGTATCGGAGGCATTTCTTAACGGAGTCTGAAGGTGGCCAAAAGATCGGTCGGGCCTGTCTTCAGATTTCCTTAAGACTGGGCGGGCAGGGTGGCGCCATTCGGTTCGGCAACAAAGCCGAACCGGGCTGCGCGAATGATTCGACAGCCACAATAACGTTCACGAGGCCTGTTATGACACGCGATGCACTCGCTCACCGGTATGGAAAACTCTCGATCACCTTGCACTGGCTGATGCTGGCGCTGTTTGTCGGCGTTTATGCCTGCATCGAAATCAAAGGGCTGTTGCCAAAGGGGCACGCCTTGAAGGGATTGTTTCTTGGACTGCACGGTTTGTTCGGACTGAGCATTTTTGTGTTGGTGTGGGTGCGCTTGCTCGGGCGGCTAACCCCGCGCCCGCCCATCACGCCGACGCTGCCTGCCTGGCAGACGGGCGTTTCGCACCTGATGCACCTGGCGCTTTATGGGCTGATGATTGCCGCGCCGTTATTGGCCTGGCTGATGCTGTCGGCAGGTGGCAAGCCGATGCCTTATTTCGGGTTCTTCCTGCCATCGCCGGTGGCGGTCGATCCGGACCTGGCCAAGCAGTTCAAGTACTGGCACGAACTGCTCGGCAGCGTCGGTTACTGGCTGATCGGCTTGCACGCGGCGGCGGGGTTGTTTCATCACTATTGGGTCCGCGACAACACCATGACGCGCATGTTGCCCGGTCGATCCGGCAACACGGTCAATCAGCGTCAGCGATAATCTCGAACCCGGTGCTGGCCAGGCGCTCGCCGTTCACCAGAATGTGCACGGCGTGCTCGCCTGCGTAATGCCGGCGGGTGGTGAGTTCCTTGATCTGCTGGCTACGGGCGATGGATTCGGTCGCCTTGCCGGGAAGCGTTAGTGCCTTGAGCTTGAACACCTTCGCCGATGTGCTGCCGTTGGCTTTGACGTAATCGATGGCGTAGTCGATCACCAGTCGCTGACTGTCCTGGACCATGGATTTCACGGCGAAGGACAGGGTGATTTTTTCACCCAGGCGAATCACCGCCGGTTCCACCTTCACATTGATGATCTCGACCTCAGGCTTGCCACCCGCGCCAATGATCGCCAATGCCCGCTGATTGCCCTGTTTGATCAGGCTGCGCAGGGCGTGTTTCGCGATCCATGCGGTGTGTTTGTTGTCCAGCGACCAGCCTTCGATCAGGTCCAGCACCCATTCGGGATGATCCTTGGTGATGTCGTTGAGGTGGTTGGCCACGGACTTGCGCACGTAGAGACTGTCGTCGGCCTTGAGGTTGTTGAGGATCGCGGCGGCCAGTGTCGGGTCGGCTTGCACCTGTTCCAGTCGGAATGACCACGGCAGGCGCGGTCGGCTGCCTTCGCTGGCCAGACGGCGGACATGTTCGTTTTCGTCCAGGGACCACTCGTGCATGACCGCCAGTGAGCGTTCGATGTTGCTGCGCAGGAAATGGCGGATCGCGAACTCCGAGGAACCGAATGCAGTGAAGTATTTGAGGGCGTCCATGGATTGTTCGAAGGCATGGCCGCCGTACATCGCGACGTAATGCGGTAATGAAATGCTGACGAAACCGCTGTTCAGCCGCGGAGCGAGGGCGCGCAGCACCTCGAGCGTTTCTTCATAGCTCAATGGCAGGACCGCGTGCAGGCACTCGCTGACCCGGGCCATGCGCTGCATGATTGATAATTCGGCTAGCCCGTCGTTGGCCAGTTTCAGGAAGGCCTTGGCGTTGAACGCGGGGTAGACCGCGGTCATCTCGGTGGCGATGTGCTTGAGGCGGTCTGCGTTGAAGATTTCCTTGAGGGCAGGGGAGGTTTGATCTGCATTGCTCATCGAGGTGTCCTTGTGATCGTTCCCGATTCTTCTTCCAACTGATCCGACTCAAACAATCTCGCCAGTTCCACCCGGGCTTCCTGCGCCGTCTGCAATACCTTCGCCGCATCGTCATAAATCGCATGCTGGGCCTCCAGCACCTGCTCGTCGTGATGCTTGAAGCGCTTGATCCGCGCATCGGCCTGGGCCTGGGTCAACCCCAGGCCGACCAGCGTGCGCCGGCTCATTTCCAGACTCGAATAATAGGTTTCCCGAATGGCCTCGGCGCCAAGATCCACCAGCCGATGTACATGCTGACGGTTACGGGCCCGGGCGATGATTTTGATGTGCGGGTAGAGTTTGTGCACCAACTCGGCGGTCTTGATGTTGGTGTCCGGGTCGTCGGTGGCGATGACAAAGTATTCCGCCTGCTCGACCTTGGCCGCACTGAGGATCTCCGGGCGCATCGGGTCGCCGTAGAACACCGGCACGCCGCCGAAGCTGCGCGACAGTTCAATGGTTTCCACCGAGGTGTCGAGGGCGACGAACTTGATGTTCTGCGCGCGCAAGATCCGCGCGACGATTTGCCCCATACGGCCCATGCCGGCGATCACCACGCGTGGCGTGTCGGTATCGATCTCGCGGAATTTCTCCGGCACCACCACCGGTTGAACCCTGGGGCTGACCAGTCGCGCGCACACCAGCAACAGCAGTGGCGTCACCGCCATGGACAAGGTGATGGTCAGCACCAGCAAGTCGTACAGGCGCGGCTCGAACAGTCCCTGGTCGCGGCCGATCTTGAACACCACAAACGCAAATTCACCACCGGCCGCGAGCACGATGCCGAGGCGAATCGCACTGACCTTGCCCAAGCCACCGGCCAGCCGACCGACAACAAACAGCAGCGGCAATTTGATTGCGATCAGCAACAGGGTCAGGCCCAGCACCGTGATCGGCGCGCTCAGGAGCAGACTCAGGTTGGCGCCCATGCCGACACTGATGAAAAACAGCCCCAGCAGCAATCCCTTGAACGGTTCGATTTGCGCTTCCAGTTCGTGACGGTATTCGGAGTCCGCCAGCAGCAACCCGGCGAGGAACGCCCCCAGCGCCATGGACACACCGACCAGGTCCATCAGCCACGCCGTGCCGATCACCACCAGTAACGCAGTGGCGGTCGAGACTTCCGGCAAACCGGTCTTGGCCACCACCCGGAACACTGGGCGCAACAAATAACGTCCACCGATCACCACCACCGCGATGCTGCCCAGCACGCGCAAGCCGTGATTGAGGCCTTCGCCAGCGCTGCTGCTGTGATCGCCGCCCGCCAGCAACGGCACCATGGCGATCAACGGGATAGCGGCGATGTCCTGGAACAACAGAATCGCGAATGCCAAGCGCCCGTGGGGACTGGTCAGTTCCTTGCGCTCGGCCAGGCTTTGCAAACCGAACGCCGTGGACGACAGCGCCAGGCCCAAGCCCAGCACGATCGCGCTGTTCAACGGTTGGCCGAACACGAACAACGCCAGCACACCAATCACCGAACCCGTCAGCAGCACTTGCGCCAGGCCGACGCCGAACACCGATTTGCGCATCACCCACAAACGTCGCGGCGACAGTTCAAGGCCAATGATGAACAGCAGCAACACCACCCCGAGTTCGGAAATGTGGCTGACGCTTTGCGGATTGCCGATCAGGCCCAGCACCGACGGCCCGATAATCACGCCGGCAAACAGATAACCCAGCACCGCCCCCAGTTGCAGGCGCTTGGCCAAGGGAACGGTGAGCACGGCCGCGAACAGAAACACGACAGCGGCTTGCAACAGGTTGCCTTCATGGGGCATGACAAAAACTCCATTCACTCGGTACGGCGGGGGTGACAAGGATAAAGGCTTGAGAAGCATGCGTCAGCCAATGCAATCGCAATCATCGCAGCAATAAGGAATGATTCAGCGCCAGCGCAGTCGGATTTCAGGTACCAAGACATTAATGGAGGTTCACCGATGAACAACAAGACCCTTATCGCCAGCCTCGCCCTTGTCGCAGGCATTGCCGGTATCAGCCCGATCGTTCAAGCGGATGACCCACCGCAAAAAACCGTCCAGCCCGGGGTTAACAACGCCCGCGAACTGGTGGTCGGAGACCGCGCCCCGGACGTTTACCAGCGCAGCGAAAAGGCCTTGAGTAACTGGAAGCAGAAAGGCCTGAAAGCGCCGAAGGCTCAGGCGCAGTGGGTGCAGATCAATGACAAGTACATGATGGTGATGATCACCAATGGGACGATTGTGGATATCACGCCAGTGGAGCGTTAAACCGTCGAAGGGCTATTCGCTGTGAGCGCGTACGGGGCTTTCAGTGCCCAACCGATATTGATTATTCCCACTGCGCTTCGCCTCATACATCGCCAGATCCGCAATATGAATCAACCGGTCCATGCTCGGCGCATGGTCCGGGAACACCGCGACCCCCAGGCTGGTGCCGATGTGGCGTTGATCATTACCGATGGTCACCGGTGGCGACAGTTCGACGAAGATTTTCTGGCAGATGCTGCGGGCTTCGTCCTGGAGGCTGTTGCCCTGGGGCAGGCCTTGAAGGATGACTACAAATTCGTCACCACCGATCCGGGCGACGGTATCGGTTGAACGCAGGATTTTCTTCAGTCGGGTGGCGGTGGTGATCAATACCCGGTCGCCGGCGGCATGGCCGTAATGGTCGTTGATTGCCTTGAAACCATTGAGGTCGACAAACACCAGCGCAACCCTCGTGGCGCTGATGCGCGCCTGTTCCAGCGCCTCGGAAAGACGCTCTTCGAGCACCAGACGATTGGGCAGACCGGTCAGCGGGTCGAAGTGGGCCAGGTGTTGCAAGTAGCTGGCGGAGGCTTTTTCCTCGGTGATATCGCGTACCACACCCATCATTTTGATCGTTGCATCGTGGTCGTTCTTGACCACATTGCCGGTTTCCCGAAGCCAGCGGATCGTGCCGCCGGGCCAGACCACCCGGTATTCCTCGTCATGGTTGTCGCCGGTTTCCAGGCAACGCAATTCCCCGGCCCGGACCTTGGCCCGGTCATCCGGGTGAACACATGAGCAAAACAGCGCGTAGGAAGGCGTTACTTCGTCGATCTTGAAGCCGAACATGCCGTAGATCGCGTCCGACCAGTAGAGCTTGTCGGTGTCGACATCCCAATCCCACGTGCCGATGCGGGCGAAATACTGGCTGCGTTTGAAGCGTTCGGCGTCACCGTCCTGACGGATGTTTTGTCCGTCAGTCAGGCTGGTGATCAGCACGCGATACTCGGCCAGCTGCTTTTGTAGCGAGCGCTCGCGACAGATCAACGCGACGATCAGGGCTAGCATCATTGAGCCGATGGCGGCGCTGGTCCAGTCCACATTCATTCAGGTTTCGCCATCGTGGCGTATCAGCCGTATCGGGAGAGGTGTGCCTATGTTAGTTCACACGGCCCTCGATCATCAGCCTCTATTACGAGGGGCGCCAAACTTATAGCAGTTCACCTTTGTCCCACAGATGCACCAATTCCCCTGGCGCCTGATCTTCAGGCACCTTCATCACCATCCGGTCGTCCTGTTCGCCGCTGCGGTAGCGCACTTCGATTTGATAGAAGCGCTGATCGCCCCGACCGGCGGATGAACTCGTCATAAGCAGGCAACCCTCGAGCAACGAACAAATGCGGGTGCGTTGGTCGGCATTGCATTGGGCGAATTCGATCTCTCGGGGGCGGGTCAAGGTGTGGATCGCCGCCACGCCGCCCTGGCGGGAGACACAGACCACCGCGTTATCGTCCAGTGTTGGCAAGGTTTTCATTGTTCCTCCAGCGTCAGGTCGACGCCCACTTCAGACCAGCCGTGTCGCACCGCCTCGACTGCCTTCGCACCAAACCCTTGCCGGGCATGCTCGATGGTCAATTTCGCGAAGGCACGGAATGTCGCTTCGCTACTCAGGCGTTTGTCGCACAGCGCGTCGTACCAGATGCGGCCGGTTTTTTCCCAGGCAAAACCGCCCAGCGCCATCGCGGCCAGATAAAACGCCCGATTGGGGATGCCCGAATTGATGTGCACACCGCCATTGTCCTCCTGGGTGATGACGAACTTGCGCATGTGATCCGGTTGCGGATCCTTGCCAAGCAACGGATCGTCATAGGCCGTGCCCGGACGGGCCATCGAGCGTAAACCGGTGCCTTTGATGCGCGGTGTCAGCAGGTCGGCGCCGATCAACCAGTCAGCCTCTTCGGAGGTCTGGCCCAGTACGTGCTGTTTGATCAGTACCCCGAAAACGTCCGATATCGATTCATTCAATGCCCCGGACTCGTTGGCATAGACCAGACCGGCTTCGCTTTCGATCACGCCGTGCGTCAACTCGTGGCCGATCACATCCAGAGAGCGGGTGAAGCGCTCGAAGATTTCGCCATCGCCGTCACCGAACACCATTTGCGCGCCATTCCAGAACGCGTTCTCGTAATCCAGGCCGTAATGCACGCTGCCGATCAGGGCAAAACCCTTGTTGTCGATGGAGTCCCGACCCAGCACCTTCCAGAAGAAATCATAGCTGGCACCCATTGCATCGTAGGCCTCGTCGACCGCCGGATCGCCGGTTGCCGCCTGGCCTTCAAGCCGCACAGGCATACCCGGCAGAAGCATTTTGCCTTGCGCGTCATGAATGCTGCGCTGTGCCAGGCCGGGGCGGTCGGGCAGCGGCAGGATCGCTTTGGCGGGTGGTCGCGATGGCGGGCCGGGATTGTGCCGCAGACGGCGGACATGGATCAGCGTGGTCTGGGCGCTGGAGCGCTGACGGTCGGAACCGTAGGCGATGATTCGGTTGAGGATGTAGGGCGGGATGAAACTGTACAGCGGTGATGAGTCGGTCATCAGAGCATCCTTTCCTGAATACGAAGTCGTTATTCATGTGAGCCGGATGACGGTCTTTCGGTTCCGTGGATTGCCTTGCGCGCCGGTTTCTGCGAAAACCTCCGTCCGCGCCCCAATCACTGGGCGACAGTGAACGAGTAGGAATCATGAACGACGAGTTGCAAATCATTGACCTTGAGCCGGGCGACGGCAAAGCCGCCGTCAAAGGCGCGCTGATTACCACCCAATACCGCGGCTGGCTGGAAGACGGGACTGAATTCGATTCTTCCTACAGCCGGGGTAAACCTTTCCAGTGCGTGATTGGCACTGGTCGGGTGATCAAGGGTTGGGATCAGGGGATTATGGGCATGCAGGTCGGCGGCAAGCGCAAGCTGTTGGTGCCGGCGCATCTTGCCTACGGTGAACGGACCATGGGCAAGATCACGCCGAACTCGAACCTGATTTTCGAGATTGAATTGCTGGAAGTGCTGACGCGCGACGATTAACCGCTAGGACTGAAAGGTTTCCCGGTAGGCATAAAGACCCGGTGTTCCACCGGTCATCACGAACAGCACGTTGTCCCCGGAACGGTAGCGTCTTTGCCTAAGATCGGCCAACAGCCCGGCAAATGCTTTGCCGGAGTACACCGGGTCGATCAACAGGCCTTCGGCGCGAGCCATCAGGCGCACCGCTTCCTGCATGGCTGGCGTCGGCAGACCGTAACCGTCGCCCAACTGACTGCCGTCAATGGCGATCTCTTCAGCATGAACGATGTCGCTACTGCCCAACAGTGCCAGTGCGTCCTGGGTCAATTGCCGGGTTCTGACCGCTGACGTGTCTCGATCGGACAAAACCGAATAGGACTTGACGATCGAGGTGCCTCGGCCCAGCAACTGGAAGCCCGCCGCGAGCCCGGCGTGGGTGCCGGCGCTGCCGTTGGGCACCACGACCTGATTGAAGCCGAGGCCGAGTTCCGTCTCCTGCTGCGCGATCTCCGCCGCGCAGCGCGCATAACCGAGACTGCCCAGAGGCGTTGAGCCACCGGTGGGAATCACCAGCACGTTGCGCCCCGAATCCCGAAGTTGCGCGGCCCGTTTCTCGGCCTCGACGATTGAGTCGCTGCCCCCGGCAAGCACCTGTAGCCGTGCGCCGAACAACTGGTCGAGTAGAACGTTGCCGTTGAGTTCGTAATCGACATCGGTTTTGGGAACCGAGCGGGTCAGGATCAGTTCGCAGGCAAGGCCCAGACGCGCACATACCGCCGCGGTCAGGCGCGCGTGGTTGGACTGAATGCCGCCCACGGTGATCACCGTGTCGACTCCGGCCGCCAGCGCTGCGCCGATATGGAATTCGAGTTTGCGCAGTTTGTTACCGCCACCGCCAATCAGCATATGATCGTCGCGCTTGAGAAACAGGCCGATTCCCTGCGACTTCAAGCCCAGCAGTTGTTCGAGGCGTTCGGCGCGCTGAATGGACGTGGGGCCTTGCAGGAGCTCTGCCCGCGCAAAAAAACTCAGTGACGTGTCCAGTAGGGTTTGCATCAATGGAGCCTCGTTGTTCACATTTAATAATGTGACTCTATGGAGAACGCCCTTCGTGATAAACGCATCGCCGGTTATTACTCCTTTAACCTGATGTACTTAATCAAGCGTTCCACTTCCTCCCTTCACAAGGCATGGTCATGAGCAAACTCAGGCAAATGGAAGTTTTCGTCGCCGTGGTCGAGGCGGGCAGCTTCGCCGATGCGGCCAGTGACATCGGGATGTCGGCGGTCATGGTTGGACGGCATATCCAGAGCCTGGAGAAAACCCTCAACACCCAGCTCATTCAACGCACCACCCGGCGGCAATCCATCACCGGGGAAGGGCGGTTGTTTTATGAAGAAGCCAAGCGGGCACTGGAGCAGGTGAAGTACGCGTTCAGCCGGGTGGAGGCGTCGAGCCCGGAACCCAGTGGCTTGTTGCGAATCACCGCACCGATGACCCTCGGCGTGTCCTTGGTCGGTCCACTGGTGTCGGAGTTCATGCAGTGTTATCCGCAGATCCAGGTCGAGCTGATTCTGAGCAACGAAGTGGTGGACCTGTACGAGACGTCATTCGATCTGGCGTTCAGGATTTCCGAACTGATCGGCGTGAATCTGCTGGCCAAGCCATTGCCACCGTATCGAATGGTGATCTGCGCATCGCCCCGGTACCTGGAAAAATGGCAGGAACCCCAATCCCCCGAAGACCTGCTCCGACACAGAATCCTCACCCACACGTCCTGGAACAACCGGTTTGCCTGGCCTTTGCAAAACGGCGCCAGCGAGGTTCCCTGGCCCGAAGGAGCGGTGCTGAAAAGCAATGACGGCCAAGTGCTGCTGCAGGCGGCCGTGGCCGGAGAGGGGATTTTGATGCAGCCCGATTTCCTGGTGTCGGCTGCCTTGGCCAATGGCGAACTTGTGCGGATCCTGGACGCCTATGCTCCGCCACCCAAGCCGGTACAGATGGTGTATCCACGCTCGCGTAAATCACTGCCCAAATTGAAAGCCTTTATCGATTTTGTTGCGCAGCGACTGGCGTGACCGTTGCGGATGCGGATTTTTCAGCAGGGTTTCGATAGGCTACGGCGCATCAAAAACCAACGCCTTTGCGTGGGAGGGCGCGTGTCGTCAATCAACGAATATGTAGCTGCTGTTCAACTGCTGGACGAAGCTTATCGCCGCTGGACCGGCCAAAGCCTGCCAGCCCCTGAGTCGCTGACCGGACCTGAGCGCTTGCACTGGTTGCACGCGCACGCGCCTTACAGCCTGCTGGCCCACGGCACTGAAGCCGATCCTTGCTTCTTCTACGCCAACGAACAAACGCTGGCCTGTTTCAAATACCCTCGCTCGCAATTCCTCGGCATGCCGTCACGGTTCAGCGCTTCGCCACTGGACCGAGCCATGCGCCAGACGTTGCTGGAGCAGGTCACGGCCAACGGGATTGCTCATGGCTACAGCGGTTATCGGGTGGATCGGGATGGCAATGCCTTCATGATTCATGAAGGCAAAGTCTGGACGCTGATTGATCAACACGGTGAGCATCGGGGGCAGGCGGCACTGTTCTGGCCGGATGCGGAGCGTGTTGGTCGGGTTGATTGATTTAGGGGGGGGCTTGTCGATCACGAATACTGTGTGCGACACCCATCAACTGTGGGAGCGAGCTTGCTCGCGATGAACGATGACGCGGTCGCTGAAGAGCGGAATGCGGCCGTTGAGGGAAGGGCGGTAGTGCCATTCCAATTGGTCTAGCGCGGGTTTCATCACCAGAATCTCCCTCAACGTGGCGCTGGCAATACTCAACGCCAACAACTGTCCCGGACATTGATGCCGCCCCGCACCAAAGGTGAAGCTGCGCCGGTCTGGACGATCAAGAAGAAAGACGTCGGGATGGTCATTGAGCTGTGGATCGCGATTAGCTGAAGCCAGCAGCACCAGAATCACGTCGCCGGGGTTCAGGCTTACCCCGTCGATTTCACAAGGCGCAGCGACAAATCGGCGGGTGTTCTGCACCGACGGATCGAAGCGCTGAACTTCAGCAATCAAGTCGTCAACGGATGTCGATTCGCTGTGCAACGACGGGTTTCGAATCAACGCCAACAGCGCATTGCCGATCAGTCCGGCGGTGGCTTCATAGGTCTGGGAAAACAACCCGATCAGGTTGGCAATCAACATTTCAGCGTCGCCAGATGCGGTCGCGAAGCGCTGGCGGATCCCGGCGAGCAGGGCGCTCTGATTGTTCGGGTCATCCAGCAACTCAACGAAAGAGCCGCTCAAGTGTTCCGCCGCAACGTGCGCTGCATCCCGTTGCGCCTGATCGCCAAGGGGCGACAGGCACGCGACGAAGTCCCCGGTCAGCTCGCTAATAGCCCGGCCCTGAGCAGGAGAGAACCCCAGCAATGCAGCCACCACGCAAACCGGCCCGCGGAACATCGCCTTGTCCAACCCATCGGCGCCCGGAGTGATCAGACGCGCGCCTACCAGCGCATTGACTTCATCTGTATCAATCAACGCCAGCTCCGGTTGAATCGCCGACCTCGGGCAACGCTGCCGTTCGCCCTCATTCATCCGCATCAACTGACCAAAGACCTTGCCGGCCATCCCTTCAACAATCGCCTTGGGCACCGGTTCGTGGGACGGCCGGACATGACAGTCAGGATGCGCCAGCACGGCCGCAACGGCTCGGGCGCTACTCGCCACCCATACTTTCAGTCCTTGGTGAAAAACCAGCCCGCCCTCCAAGCGCAGTTGCGCGTAATAGGGATAAGGATCGGCGTGAGTCGCAGCGATGATCGGGTCCATGGGTCGCAGCCTTGTTCGTGGTTGGAAAAGTGTTGCTACTATCTCCAGTCCGAAAGGGCCTTGATTCGTCCGGGAACGAAATATGAACGTAGAACAGCACGACATCGGCGTTTCTCAGGTGGCTGCGGCGATCGCGGAACCGGCCCGGACGAAAATCCTCTGTTCGCTGATGGACGGCCACGCCCGCACCAGCACCGAGCTGGCGGCGATTGCCGAAGTCAGCGCCTCCACCGCCAGCGCGCACCTGGCCAAGCTCAAAGAGCTGGCGTTGGTGCGTTTGCATGTTCAGGGCCGCCATCGCTATTACAGCCTTGCGGACAGCCGCGTCGCCCAGGCGCTGGAAGCGTTGATGGTGATCGGCCAGAACGCTACGCCGACCTTCAATTCGCGCACCCCGGATCGCCTGCAATTCGCCCGCACTTGCTACGACCACATGGCCGGAACGTTGGCGGTGCTGCTGCATGACCGAATGATCGAAGCGGGGTGGCTGCTGGAATCCGATGAACAGGTCTATCAACTGAGCGACAGCGGTGAGGCGTTGTTTGAAGGGTTGGGTGTCGAGGTCAAGGACTTGAGCACGTTGCGTCGCCGCTTCGCCTGCCCATGCCTGGACTGGAGCATGCGTCGGCCGCATCTGGGCGGTTCGTTGGGGGCGGCGTTGTTGCAAACGGCGATCAAGCGCAAATGGGTCACTCAGGACCTGGACAGCCGCGCGCTGGCGTTGACGGCGACGGGACGCAAGGAACTCAGCAGCCGGTTCGCTGTTGAACTGCCGATTCAGGTATCGACAGCACAACCCGCGTTCACCGAGACCCGGCGTCGCGCGAACGCCAGTTCTGCGCCTTAGCGACTGGCCGAGGCCATCAGCACGCCGAAACCGGCGAAGGTCACGCCCGAGATTTTCGCCGCCAGCCAGGAACCCTTCGGGCTCGACAACCAGCCTTTGGCGGCATTGGCGAGCAAGGCATAGCTGCCATGCACCAGAATCACCAGTACGCCATAGGAGGCGACCAGTTTGAAAAACTGGGTGGAGAAGTGCGCTGAGGTTTCGATGAATTGCGGGAACACCGCCAGAAAGAAAAACACTGCCTTGGGGTTCAAAAACTGGATCGAAGCCGCTTCAACGAAGCGGTAGCCCGGGCTTGACGGGCGCGTTTCAAGCAACGTGTTGAAACCAGCCGAGCGCCAGCTTTTGTAACCCAGGTACAACAAATAGGCGGCCCCTGCGTATTTCAACGCGGTAAAGGCGTTGGCGGAGGTGCTGAGGATCAGGCCGACACTGGTGGCGCTGATGGTAGCGACAACAAACGCACCCGACGCTATCCCCAGAATGCCCGGCACTGCCCCGGTCCAGCCGTGGCGTATCGCGTTGGACAGGGTCAGGACCACGCCAGGCCCTGGACTCAAAATGGTCAGGGTGGCAAACAGTAGAAAGAGTCCGTAGCTGTTCATGTCTTGCTCCGTCGGGTGGCGCTGGCTGCGTGCGAGCAGATTGGCGTGACGACGTGGGCGTGACAAACGCTTTAATTGCGCTGCATATGTGACTAAATTAGACGCATGACAAATCCACTACCGCCGCTTAATGCTGTTCGCGCCTTCGCTGTTGCTGCTCGTCATCAGAGTTTCAGCCTGGCGGCCGAAGAGATGCATGTCAGTCACAGTGCCGTCAGTCGGCACATCAAATTGCTTGAGGAGCACCTGGGTGTGCTGTTGTTCGAGCGGCGTGTCCGTCAATCGGTGCTGACACCGGCCGGTCAGCGCTTTTATGAGCAAGTCAGCGCCGGGCTGGCGCAGATCGCCAACGCCGCGGCTGAACTCAAGCAGCACGCCTCGCTGCCGACCGTGAAGATCAATGTCCGTCCGTCCTTTGCCATGCTTTGGCTAACGCCCAGGCTGGCGGATTTCATTGCGCAGCACCCGGACATCAAACCGCAGGTAATCACCCAGACCCAAGCACCCGATCATGCACGCGACGGGTTCGACATTGTCATTCGCCGTGGTCGTGACGACTGGGCACAGGCAATTGAGGCGCGAGCCCTCTTCGAAGACGAATTGTTGTTGGTCGCGGCACCTTCGCTGATCCAGCGCCTGGCCGTTGAAGACCTCGCGTCCCTGAGCCGGCACACGTTACTGACCGCCAAGGCGCGTCGCGAGGACTGGCACAATTGGGTCCTGCACTTTGGTCAAAGCCAGTCCGCCACTCAGGTCACCCGGCAGTTTGATCACATGCACCTCGTGCTTGAGGCCGCCGTGGATGGACAGGGCATTGCCTTGTGCCCGACCTCTTTGCTGGGCACCCACCTATCGAGCGGTCGCCTGATCTGCCCGTTGCCCGAATTGCGAATGCCGTTGCCGCGTTATTACTACGGTGTTGCGCCGGACGTGACGGTGCAGACACGGGTGTTTGTGGAGTGGTTGTTTGCCCGCATTGCTCAGGATGAGCGGGCGTTATAAAAAGTAGCGCCTTCAGGGATGTTTTTATTGACGAAGGACATGGCCCCGATTGTAACGTTATCACCAATTGAGAGGGTGTCCGCGATGATGCAACTATTTGCCCCAACACTTACGTTATCGCCGATCTTGAGGTCATATTCAGGTAACCCCATGGTTTTTATGCCAATAGTGGTATTTTGACGGATAAAGAAATTTCGGCCGATCTGAACATGGCCAGTGATGACGATTCCAGGCAAATGGCCGATACGAAAGCCGGGCCCTATTTTGGCATCAATACTTATGTCAACCCCGTACTTTAGATTGCTCTTTCTTTCCAGTCGTTTCGCATAAACTCGGAATAAACCCTTTCGAGCATTTAAATACTGCGCAAGTCTAAATATAAACAAGTACCTAAGCGTGTTGTTCTTTCTGGTTCGTTTAAGAATATTGGTGAGCAGGCCGATGCGACTTCCCGGTTTTTTCTTGTTTGAAACTTCCGATTTCCAATGCATCGTCAAAGTTTCTAAATTCACGGCGCAGCCCCTAGCCCTACGGCTCTGAAAAATGGGCTAGTTTAACAAGTGAGCTATGGAATGGGTACGGACCCTGAATAGCCATTCTTTGTGCAATAAAAAACCCACCCATCGCCAAAGCGATGGATGGGTTATGTGCCGCTGGGGATCAGGCCCCGTCAAATCAAACCTTGACGATCCAGCCCGCTGGCGCTTCGATGTCGCCGGTCTGTACACCGGTCAGCTCTTTGTAGAGCTTCTGGGTGACTGGGCCAACTTCGGTTTCGCTATGGAATACGTGCAGTTTGTCGTTGTAGCTGATGCCGCCGATCGGTGTGATCACCGCGGCAGTACCGCAAGCACCGGCTTCCTTGAAGTCGGACAGCTTGTCGATGAACACGTGGCCTTCGACCACTTCCAGGCCCAGACGCGATTTTGCCAGCTCGATCAACGACAGACGGGTGATGCCCGGCAGCACCGACGGCGAGTTCGGGGTCACGAACTTGTTGTCGTGGGTGATCCCGAAGAAGTTGGCCGAGCCGACTTCTTCGATTTTCGTGTGGGTCATCGGGTCCAGGTAGATGCAGTCGGCGAAGTGGGCTTTCTTGGCCTGGGAACCTGGCATCAAGCTGGCCGCGTAGTTACCACCGACCTTGGCTGCACCGGTACCTTGTGGGGCGGCGCGGTCGTAGCTGGAGATCAGGAAGTTGTGCGGGGTCAGGCCGCCCTTGAAGTAGGCACCGACCGGAATGGCGAAGATCGAGAAGATGAACTCGGGGGCGGTACGCACGCCGATGTTGTCACCCACGCCGATCACGAACGGACGCAGGTACAGCGCGCCGCCGGTGCCGTAAGGCGGGATGAAACGCTCGTTGGCACGGACCACTTCCTTGCAGGCTTCGACGAACTGCTCGGTGGACACTTGTGGCATCAGCAGGCGGGCGCAGCTGCGTTGCATGCGTGCGGCGTTCTGGTCCGGGCGGAACAGGTTGATCGAACCGTCCTTGCAACGATAGGCTTTCAGCCCTTCGAAGCATTGCTGGCCATAGTGAAGGGCAGTGGAGCCTTCGCTGATGTGCAGCACATTGTCTTCGGTCAGGGTGCCTTTGTCCCACTCGCCATTACGCCAGTGCGACAGATAGCGCTTGTCTGTCTTGATGTAGT
The DNA here is from genome assembly GCF_059695775.1 of Pseudomonas sp. LBUM1666. Lineage (NCBI taxonomy): Bacteria > Pseudomonadati > Pseudomonadota > Gammaproteobacteria > Pseudomonadales > Pseudomonadaceae > Pseudomonas > Pseudomonas sp. LBUM1666. Next base: position 2,800,446 of record NZ_CP166789.1, read on the forward strand.
CAAAACCCAACTTGTCCCAATTGATGCTTTCGTTACCCATGACACCCTCTATCACTTAACAACCGCCGAAACGGTTCAAGGCTTCTGACGTTTTTCTGGATGGGGACAACAATACTTCATTCCGGGCCCATTTCGCAGCCGGAATTCAATCTCTGCGACCATCGATGCCCCCGATGTAGCAGCTGTCGAGCAACGCGAGGCGCCGTTCGGCGGCGAAGTCGTCGTAATTCGCCCCACGCGGTCTACATGAAAGAACGCGATGGCCGGTTTTGCGACGACTTCGTCGCCGGACGCAGCCTCGCGTTGCTCGACAGCTGCTACAGGGTTTTGTGTGCGTCGTTACAGGTGCAACGCGTGGCCCAACGCACGCAACGCCGCTTCCTGGACAGCCTCGCCCAAGGTCGGATGCGCGTGGATGGTGCCGGCGATGTCTTCCAGCCGGGCGCCCATTTCCAGGCTCTGACCGAATGCCGTCGACAATTCCGACACGCCCACACCGACCGCCTGCCAGCCAACAATCACATGATTGTCACGCCGCGCCACGACCCGCACGAAACCGCTTTTCGATTCCAACGTCATCGCCCGACCATTGGCCGCAAACGGGAAGCTGGAAACGATGCAGTCCAGACCAGCCGCCTTGACGTCGTCCGGGGTCTTGCCGACGACCACCAGTTCCGGGTCGGTAAAGCACACGGCGGCGATGGCGGTCGGGTTGAACTCACGGGATTTACCGCTGATCAGTTCGGCAACCATCTCGCCCTGAGCCATGGCCCGGTGCGCGAGCATCGGTTCGCCGCTCAGGTCGCCGATGGCATACACATTGCGCATGCTGGTCTGGCAGCGATTGTCGATCTTGATCGCCGAGCCGTTCATGTCCAGGTTCAAACCTTCGAGGTTCCATCCCTGGGTGTTCGGTTTGCGGCCGACGGCCACCAGCACCTGGTCGGTTTCCAGGTTCAGGGTGTCACCGTCCGGGTCAAGAACTTGCAGTGTATTACTAGCAGAATCAAAGCCTTGGACGCTGTGCTTCAAGTAAAGCTTTATGCCAAGTTTTTTCAGTTCGTCATGTACAGGCTGCGTCAGTTCGGCGTCGTAGGCCGGCAGGATGCGATCCTGAGCCTCGACCACGCTGACCTCGGCGCCGAGCTTGCGATAGGCAATCCCCAGCTCCAGACCGATGTAACCGCCACCGACCACGATCAGCCGTTTCGGCACGGACGTCGGCGCCAGGGCTTCGGTGGAGGAGATGATCGGGCCGCCAATCGGCAGCATCGGCAGATTCACGCTTTTCGAACCGGTGGCCAGCACCAGGTGCTCGCACTGAATGCGCGTGTCGCCGACTTCTACGGTTTTACCATCGATAACTTTCGCAAAACCTTGAATAACCTGGACTTTGTTCTTTTTCAACAATGCGGACACGCCGGTGGTCAGGCGATCAACGATGCCGTCCTTCCACTCGACACTCTTGCTGATATCGAGCGTCGGCGCGGACACGCTGATACCCAGCGCCGAATGCTGGCTGTGGTGCTGCGTCTGGTGAAACTGTTCGGCGACGTGGATCAACGCCTTCGACGGAATGCAGCCGATGTTCAGGCAAGTGCCGCCCAGTGATTCGCCTTCAACCAGAATGGTCGAGATGCCCAGCTGACCGGCACGAATCGCCGTCACATAACCGCCAGGGCCGCCGCCGATGATCAGCAGCGTGGTGTTCAAAGTCTGTTGCATGACTTACTCCACAAACAGGGTGGCGGGTTGTTCGAGCAGGCCACGAACGGCCTGGATGAATTGCGCCGCGTCCATGCCATCGACCACGCGGTGATCGAAGGAGCTGGAGAGGTTCATCATCTTGCGAATCACGATCTGGCCTTTGACGACCATCGGGCGTTCGACGATTTTGTTGACGCCGACAATCGCCACTTCCGGCAGGTTCAGCACCGGGGTGCTGACGATACCGCCCAAGGCGCCGAGGCTGGTCAGGGTGATGGTCGAACCGGACAGTTCATCGCGGCTGGCCTTGCCATTGCGCGCGGCGGTGGCCAGACGGGAGATTTCCGTGGCGCTGTCCCACAGGCTGCGGGTTTCGGCGTGACGGACTACCGGCACCATCAAACCGATGTCGGCTTGGGTGGCGATGCCTACGTGCACGGCGCCGAGGCGGGTGATGACCTGGGCTTCGTCGTCGTAACGGGCGTTGATTTGCGGGAAGTCGCGCAGGGCGACGACCAATGCGCGGACCAAAAACGGCAGCAAGGTCAGCTTGCCGCGGGTCGCGCCGTGTTTTTCGTTCAGATGAGCGCGCAGTTCTTCCACGGCGGTGACGTCGATTTCTTCGACGTAACTGAAGTGAGCGGCGCGCTGAGTGGCGTCCTGCATACGCTGGGCAATCTTGCGGCGCATGCCGATAACCGGGATTTGTTCTTCGTCGTTACGCTGGGCGTAAGCGGCGGCAATGGTCGATTGTGGCTGCTGACCCTGGGCCAGATAGGTGTCGAGGTCTTCGTGCAGCACCCGACCGGCAGGACCGGTGCCACGTACCAGACGCAATTGAATGCCGAGGTCCAGCGCATGTTTACGCACGGCCGGGGAGGCCAGCGGGCGCTCATCAGCTTCGCGAGCGACCATTGGGCCTTGGCATACGGCAGCTCGCGGCGCCGCAGCGGCGATCGGTTTGCTTTCAACAGCGGCTGCAACTTTCGGTGCCGCAACCGGCGCTTCTTTAACAGGTACAGGTTGAGCCGACTCTTTAACGTTGCCCGCGCCTTCGACTTCAATGCTGATCAGGATGCTGCCAACCGCCATGACTTCGCCGGGCACACCGCCCAGCGCAATCACCTTGCCGTTCACCGGCGACGGGATGTCGACCATCGCCTTGTCGGTCATCACATCGGCCAGCACCTGATCTTCGACGACCATGTCGCCGACTTTGACGTGCCACACCGACAGTTCAACTTCTGCAATGCCTTCACCAATGTCCGGCATTTTAATAACGTGCGTGCCCATTCAGACCTCCATAACCCGTTTCAAAGCCGCGCCCACACGGGTCGGACCAGGGAAATACGCCCACTCTTGCGCGTGCGGGTAGGGAGTGTCCCAACCGGTGACGCGTTCGATCGGGGCTTCCAGGTGATGGAAGCAATGCTCTTGCACCAGGGCGACCAGTTCGGCGCCGAAACCGCAGGTGCGGGTCGCTTCGTGAACGATCACGCAGCGGCCGGTTTTCTTCACCGACTTGACGATGGTGTCCAGGTCCAGCGGCCACAAGCTGCGCAGGTCGATGACTTCAGCGTCGATACCGGTTTCTTCAGCCGCAACTTGCGACACATAAACCGTGGTGCCGTAAGTCAGGATGGTCACGTCTTTGCCCGGACGGGTGATGGCGGCGACGTCCAGCGGTACGGTGTAGTAACCGTCCGGCACTTGTGCGGCCGGGTGTTTCGACCACGGGGTAACCGGGCGTTCGTGGTGACCGTCGAACGGGCCGTTGTACAGGCGTTTTGGCTCGAGGAAGATCACCGGGTCATCGTTTTCGATGGAGGCGATCAACAAGCCTTTGGCGTCGTAAGGGTTGGACGGCATGACCGTGCGCAAACCGCAGACCTGGGTGAACATCGCTTCGATGCTCTGGCTGTGCGTCTGGCCGCCATAGATGCCGCCGCCGCAAGGCATGCGCAGGGTCATCGGTGCGGTGAACTCGCCGGCCGAGCGATAACGCAGGCGGGCGGCTTCGGAAATGATCTGGTCCGACGCCGGGTACACGTAATCGGCGAACTGGATCTCGGCCACTGGCCGCAGACCGTAGGCACCCATACCGACGGCGACGCCGACGATGCCGCTTTCGGAGATCGGCGCATCGAACACCCGGGAGGTGCCGTATTTGGTCTGCAGGCCTTCGGTGCAACGGAACACTCCGCCGAAGTAGCCGACGTCCTGGCCGAACACCACGACGTTGTCGTCACGCTCAAGCATCACATCCATGGCCGAGCGCAGAGCCTGGATCATGGTCATGGTGGTCGTGGTCATGGCGGTTTCCAACTCGATTTTGTTGTTGTGATCGTTCATGTCAGATCCCCAACTCTTGACGCTGGCGCTTCAAGTGCTCCGGCATCTCTTTGTAGACGTCTTCGAACATGGTCGCGGCGCTCGGAATCTGGCCGCCGGCGAGGGTGCCGTACTGTTCGGCTTCTTTTTGCGCGGCAATGACTTCGGCTTCCAGTTCGGCGCTGACGGCGACGTGTTCCTCTTCGGACCACTGACCGATTTTCACCAGGTGCTGCTTCAGGCGCGCAATCGGGTCGCCCAACGGGAAGTAGCTCCAGTCGTCGGCAGGACGGTATTTGGACGGATCATCAGAAGTCGAGTGCGGACCGGCGCGGTAGGTGACCCATTCGATCATGGTCGGGCCGAGATTGCGGCGCGCACGTTCGGCGGCCCAGGCAGAGGCGGCATACACCGCGACGAAATCGTTGCCGTCGACCCGAAGGGAGGCAATCCCGCAACCGACGCCACGACCGGCAAAGGTAGTGGCTTCACCACCGGCAATCGCCTGGAACGTGGAGATCGCCCACTGGTTGTTGACCACGTTGAGGATCACTGGCGCACGGTAAACGTGGGCGAAGGTGAGGGCGGTGTGGAAGTCGGATTCAGCAGTAGCGCCGTCGCCGATCCAGGCCGAGGCGATTTTGGTGTCGCCCTTGATCGCCGAGGCCATGCCCCAGCCCACGCCTTGTACGAACTGGGTGGCGAGGTTGCCGGAAATAGTGAAGAAGCCGAAGTCTTTGACTGAATACATGATCGGCAGCTGACGTCCCTTGAGCGGATCACGCTCGTTGGACAGCAGTTGGCAGATCAGGTCCACCAGCGGCACTTCCCGCGCCATCAGGATGCTTTGCTGGCGGTAGGTCGGGAAGCACATGTCATCGACGTTCAGGGCCAGGGCCTGGCCGCTGCCGATGGCTTCTTCGCCAAGGCTCTGCATGTAGAACGACATTTTCTTCTGACGCTGGGCGACCACCATGCGGTTGTCATAGATCCGCGTCTTGAGCATGGCGCGCATGCCTTTACGCAGGATCTCGACCGGTACGCCTTCAGCCCATGGGCCGAGGGCATTGCCCTGGTCATCGAGCACGCGAATCAGGCCCTTGGCCAGATCGGCGGTGTCGGCCGGTTCAACGTCGATTGGGGGTTTGCGCACCGTACCGGCGTCGGTCAGACGCAGGTAGGAGAAGTCGGTTTTGCAGCCAGGACGGCCCGAAGGTTCGGGAACGTGCAGGTGCAGCGGTTCGTACGCTTGGTTCATGGCTTCTACGCTCGATCTTGTGAATTTCTTGTAGTGAGCTGACCGTCATTCTTCGATAAAAGAATTCTTGTCCTACAACAATCATAGGCCGGGCCAAGAAGAATATTTCTCTCTGTTTCGTTGCGTTGGCGATCATTTGAGGATAAAAAATCTGCATAAACATAAAAAACAGGTGGTTTTGTCTCATGCGCAAACTGGACCGTACCGATATCGGCATTTTGAACAGCCTTCAGGAGAACGCGCGCATCACCAACGCCGACCTCGCACGCTCGGTCAACCTGTCGCCGACGCCGTGCTTCAACCGGGTCAAGGCGATGGAAGAATTGGGCCTGATTCGCGAGCAGGTGACCCTGCTGGATGCCGAGCTGCTAGGGCTGCACGTCAACGTGTTCATTCACGTCAGCCTGGAGAAACAGGTGGAGGAGGCGTTGCAGCATTTCGAGGAGGCGATCTCGGATCGCCCGGAAGTGATGGAGTGTTATTTGATGGCGGGCGACCCGGATTATCTGATTCGGGTGCTGGTGCCGACCATTCAGTCGCTGGAGCGCTTCATGATGGACTTCCTCACCAAAGTCCCCGGTGTCGCCAACATCCGCTCGAGCTTTGCGCTCAAGCAGGTGCGCTATAAAACCGCGCTGCCGTTGCCGGCGAATGGGTTGACCCTGGCCTGACGGCAAGATCAAAAGATCGCAGGCTTCGCCAGCTCCTTGTATGTTGACCTTGATTCCAACGAGAGAGGTTACGCTCAAGGATTCATACAACAGCAAGTGCGTTTCTGGGGGAGGCCGATAGCTCCTGAAGGCAGGATTTGCTCCTGACCTTGTCTGTAGAGAGGCCCCCCCGCCTCATTGCCCACCACGAAGAGTATCGAGAAGCCGACAAGTCGGACTTCGCATTACAAGGTTGCAGTGGCATGAAATTCGAGGTCGGGGGAACCAGGGGCAATCTTACCGAAAGTCAGGGAAGTGAAAAGCATGAATACTCATGTCGGCATAGACATTGGTGCGCGCACGTCTGTCATGGGATGGCGGCAGAGCGGTAAAACATCAGGCCAGTGGGACGTTCAGCACACGCCCAAAGGACGTAAGGCTGCCGTGACAAAGATGTTAGGTCTCAAACCGCTGAGTGTGGTCATGGAGGCCACTGGCATTTACTACCTGGATCTTGCATTGGAGTTGCACGCTGCCGGCCTGCCGGTCTCGGTGATCAACCCCAAAAGCTTCCACAATTTTGCAAAAGTGATGCTGCAAAACAGCAAAACTGACCAGATAGACGCTCAATTGCTGGCTGAATATGGCGAGCGCATGACTCCCAGGCTTTGGGTTCCGCCTACTACCGATCAAATGACGCTGCGTGCGATTGGCCGCCATATCAATCGGCTGATTGGTCATCGAACACGAGCCAAAAACGAATTACACGCGCTACAAGCGACAGAAACGAGTGTGGAGCTGCTGATCGAGGATGAGAAAGAGGCGATTGCAGGGCTGGACACACGGATTGATCGCTTGAAGAAAGCCGCACGTGATGCCATCGCCAAATGCCCGGATCTGAGTTTACAGTTTCGCTGCATGATGGCGGCCCCCGGCGTTGGAGAAGCCTCAGCCATCGCCGCACTGGCTGAGCTGACAACCCTTCCGGTAACGCTTAAATCGGCGCAGGTAAGCCGCTATGCAGGCCTGGATGTCAGGTTGACCCAGTCAGGCACCAGCGTGAACCGGCCAGGGCGAATGTCCAAATGCGGTAATGCTTACTTGCGCGCAGCGATGTTCATGCCGGCGATGACGGCAATCCGTTGTGATGAGAGTGTGAAGGCCTTCTACGAGGCTCTGGTAGCGCGCGGCAAGAAGAAAATGCAGGCCATCGGTGCGGTCATGCGCAAATACCTAACCGGGTTATGGGCATGCATGCGTTCCGGAGAAGAATTTAATACGGCCAAGCTTTTTAGCGAAAAACATCTCGCGAAAGCTTGACCGTGAACAGAGTATCTACAGGGTTTGGACCATCCGCAAGATCACGGTCGCACCCGGTCAATGTAGGAGCTGCCGCAGGCTGCGATCTTTTGATCTTAAAGTTTGTTTAGCGGGATTTTCAGATAGGTCACGCCATTGCCCTCGGCCGGCGGCAAGTTCCCCGCCCGCACATTCACTTGAATCGCCGGCAGCAACAACGTCGGCATGCCCAACCCCGCATCGCGCTGGGTGCGCATGGCGACGAACGCGGCTTCGTCGATACCGTCATGAATGTGAATGTTGCTTTTGCGCTGCTCGCCCACCGTGCTCATGCACTGAGGTTCGCGGCCCTCGGGCGGGTAGTCGTGGCAGACATACAGTCGAACGCCGGCAGGGAAAGCCAGCAGTTTGCAAATCGAGGTGAACATCTGGTTGGCGTTGCCGCCGGGGAAATCGCAGCGCGCGGTGCCCACGTCCGGCATGAACAGCGTATCGCCCACCAGAATCACATCGCTGTCGATCAGATAGGCCATGTCCGCTGGCGTGTGGCCGGGAACATGCAGGGCCGTGGCCTTGAGGTTGCCGATCCGGAACGATTCGTCCGGCGCGAACAGATGATCGAACTGCGAACCATCGATACAGAATTCCGGCTCAAGGTTGAACAGGGTCTTGAACACGCCCTGAACCTTGCTGATCGACTGACCAATCGCAATCTTCCCGCCCAGTTCCCGACGCAGATACGGTGCGGCGGACAGGTGATCGGCATGGGCGTGGGTTTCCAGCAGCCATTGCACCTGCAGCTGATGTTGGCGAACGAAGGCGATGATCTTGTCGGCCTGGGTGGTGGCGGTTCGCCCGGCGGCGGGGTCGTAGTCGAGCACCGGGTCGACGATTGCGCATTGGCCGCCATCGTTTTCATAGATCACGTAGCTGAAGGTCGACGAGGCAGGGTCTAAAAAAGCTTCAATCAAGGCGGGCATGGTGGCCGTTTCTTTCTGGACAAGCCATGAGGGTAGTTTCATTTTCCCTACGCTGACCAGCCCGCATTAATTCAATTAATGAAAAAAGCTGCACGGGCTCTATCCTGTCAGTCATCGATACCGGGCGCTCCCGGCTTTTTTCGCAGATCACGAGTGTTTTATGTTGCTGGCGAGTTTCTTTGGCGTGGTGATGGGGTTGGTACTCGGTTTGACCGGAGCCGGTGGCGGCATTCTTGCGGTGCCGGCGCTGGTTTTGGGGTTGGGCTTGACCATGACGCAAGCCGCGCCGGTCGCACTGTTCGCGGTGGGCAGTGCGGCGGCTGTCGGCGCCATTGACGGGTTGCGCCATGGCCTGGTGCGCTACCGCGCAGCGTTGCTGATCGCCCTGCTGGGGGCGATTTTTTCGCCGATCGGCATCTACTTCGCCCATCAGTTGCCGGAAAAAATCCTGATGGTTCTGTTCAGCCTGCTGATGGTCATGGTGGCCTGGCGGATGTTGCGTCGTGAGCGCCAGGACGAAGGTCCAAGCGACCACGGGCACGCCAACTGGGGCCAGAAGAACTGCATGCTCGATCAGCAGACCGGGCGCTTTTCCTGGACCGCCAAGTGCACCGCGACCCTCGCGGCACTGGGCGCGGTAACCGGTGTGGTCTCCGGGCTGCTCGGGGTGGGCGGCGGCTTCCTGATCGTCCCGGCGTTCAAGCAACTGACCGATGTGCAGATGCGCGGAATCGTCGCCACTTCCTTGATGGTCATCAGCCTGATTTCCGCCATCGGCGTGATCGGCGCGTTTCAGGCCGGGGTGCGAATCGACGGTCTGGGTGTGGCATTTATTGCCTCGAGCGTCGTCGGCATGATCATTGGCCGAAGACTTTGCGCGCGAGTACCGGCCCGGGGGTTGCAGATCGGCTTCGCCAGCATCTGTGTCGTGGTCGCCGCTTACATGCTGTTTAGAGCGGGTGGCTAGCGAGTATCGGTTCCTGTGAATGCCAGTCCGTTCCACAGGCGTACACCTTAAGTTCCGGGCCTCGCCGACGGACGGTCTTACACCGAACCTGTCGCGTATGGCCTGCCACTCCAAAGCACTTCAAAACCGCCTCCAAGGCAGCGTATGACGCCGCCGGTCAGCTTTCGATAATCGCCTCCGACATCCAGTCCCCCCGCTGCGGAGCGCGTCATGCACAACAATAAGAACTTCAAGCATCGTTTCTTGCCTGCCTTCATCGCCAGCCTGTCGACCCTCGGATTGAGCTCGATGGCCGAGGCCGAGATCATGCTGTACGACAAGGACCAGACCACGTTTTCCACCGACGGCTACATCAACGCCTTCTATGTGAACAGCGATGTGGACCGTGCCGGCGACCAATTCGACCGGAAACAGGCACGGGTCAAAATGGGTTTTCTGCCCAACTACCTGGGCTTCAACATGAGCAAGCAGATCGATGACCTCAAGCTCGGCGCCCGGTCCTCCTTCTGGGTGACCATCAACGACAGTGAAACCAACGGCACCGATACCGCCATCGACGTGCGGCAGTTCTACGGCACCGTGGCCAACCCGGAGTGGGGCGAAGTGCTGATCGGCAAAGACTTCGGTCTGTTCGCCCGTTCCAACATCCTGCTGGATGAAATGCTCGCCGGTTACGGCCAGGTCAGCGATACCCTGGGGCTGGTGGACGGTGGCGGGGTGTCGTTCGGCAACATCGGCACGGGTTATCCGTACCCGTTCCCGACGTCGCAGATCACCTACCGCACGCCGGTGATGGAGGGATTGCGGGTGGCCGTGGGAATCATGGACCCGGTGGACACCAACGACAGCAGCCCGACAGGTAAGGCTTACCAGGAGAACCCGCGTACCGAGAGCGAGATCACCTATCAGTTCGACCTCGCCGGGGCGAAGATCTACAGCTGGGTCAACGGCAGCTACCAGACCTCGGACAATACCGATTCCACCGTCGAGTCCGTCACCTCCAAAGGCGTCGGCTACGGCGTGCAGGCGAAAATGGGCGGCTTGTCCCTCACCGGCTCCGGTTTCCAGGCCAAGGGTATCAACCCGTTCTTCACCAACAACGCCGGGGAACCGACCCTGCGCAACGTCGACAGTGACGGTTACCTGCTGCAGGGCTCCTACAAACTCGGCAAGAACCGACTGGCCTTGTCTTACGGCAAGACCAACGACGACGGCAATGGCGTGGTCGGCAGCGGCGCGGACTACGAAACGCGCGGCGTTGCGCTGTTCCATGACGTCAACGACAACCTCAAGCTGGTGGCCGAGTACAACCAGTTCGCAATCAATGGCCACGACACCAGCGACCAGAACGAAGACACCGACACCTTTGCGGTGGGGGCGGTGCTGACCTGGTAACCGCTGACATAAATCCCTGTGGCGAGGGGACTTGTCCCCGTTGGGTCGCGAAGCGGCCCCGATGTTGGTCGCGCATCGACTGGCTCGGGGCCTGCTGCGCAGTCCAACGGGGACAAGTCCCCTCGCCACAAGGGTTCGAACGTCACTGTTGTACTCATCCCATCGAAGCGGCTACCCGCTACCCAAGTAGCATACGTCGCAGCTCACAGGCTTCGTACACTCGTACCTCATACATGCGCACCTGCGGGAGGCGACAATGCAGCAGGTCCAGAGTGATGAAGGTGTGGTCAGTGCAATGTCCCAGGCCACCGATGCCCAACAGGTGGCCCAGGAGCTGGCGCGACAACTGTTGCATCCGCACTTGGGTTTCGTGCTGTTCTTCTGTTCCGCCGAGTACGACTTGCAGGCGCTGGGCCAGGCCTTGCAACAAAGCTTTGGCGGCATTCGCCTGGTGGGTTGCACCAGCGCCGGGGAAATCACGCCCCTTGGCTACGGCCGCAACTGCGTGACCGCGGTGGGTTTCGACCACCGTCATTTTTCCATCGACGCCGAACTGATCTCCGAGATGGAGCGCTTCAGCCTGATCGACGCCCAGCAAATGGTCGAGCGACTGGTCGGTGGCTGTCGCAGCAACACCCTCGCGCCGATCAAGGGCAACAGCTTTGCGCTGACCCTGCTCGATGGGTTGTCCAGTCGAGAAGAAATGGTTCTCGCGGCCCTGAGTGCGGCATTGGGCGACATCCCGCATTTCGGTGGTTCGGCCGGCGACGACAATTACCTGACCCACACCCACGTCTATTTTAATGGCGAGTTCCACAGCGGCGCGGCGGTGGTGGTGCTGGTCAATACCTGGCTGGATTTCGAAGTTTTCACTACCCATCACATTCTGCCCCGAGCAGAAAAACTGGTGGTCACCGGGGCCGACAGCGCCTCGCGCCGGGTCTTTGAACTCAATGCCGAGCCCGCCGCCGAGGAGTACGCCCGGCACATCGGTGTGCCGGTGGCCGAGCTCGATCACCGGATATTCGCCGCGCACCCGTTGGCCGTGCGGATCAACGATCAGTATTACGTACGGGCGATCCAGCAGGTTCATCCGGACCTGAGCCTGAGTTTCTACTGCGCGGTGGAAAACGGCATCGTCCTCACGGTCATGACGCCCGGCCCGATGCTGCCGAATCTGCAAACCCTGTTCGAAGGATTGCAGGAGCGCCTCGGCGACCTGTTGCTGACCATCGGCTGCGACTGCTTTCTCAGGCGTCTGGAACTGGAAGACGGCGGCAGTCTCGAGCAGATTGGAACGTTTTTGCGTGACCAACGGGTGATGGGTTTCAACACCTACGGAGAACAGTTCAATGGCATGCATATCAACCAGACCTTCACCGGGGTTGCCATTGCCCGAGGCCGGTCCCCTGGAAACCGCTGATCTTCAGGCGCAGATCGCCAGCCTGCAGCGCGACAATCACAAACTGCAGCGCATCAATGGCGCGTTGATCGAGCGCATCGAATCCGGGATCACCCGCGGTAACGACCCGTACGCGGCGTTCCAGCATTCGGTGGTGCTGGCCGAACAGGTGCGTGAGCGCACCGACGCCTTGAACCAGGCCATGGCTGAACTCAAGTCGGGCAATCACTTGCTCAGCGAGGCACGCCTGCGGGCGGAAACCGCGCATCAGCATTTGATCGATGCGATCGAGAGCATTTCCGATGCGTTTGTGCTGTTCGATGCGGACCAGCGGATCGTGCTGTTCAACAGCCGTTTCAAGGCGTTCTGGGGCAATAGCCGGGTGCGGATCAACGCCGGCATGCGCCTGGCCGAGGTCAAGCGGCTGATGTCCGCCACCGGGCTGTTCACTGAAGAGCCGCGCGGGCATGCCGACGAAAACCTGCTCTATCGCCTGCAGGACGGCCGCTGGTTGCAAGTCAGCGAACGGCCGACTCAGGAAGGCGGGCGGGTGATCCTGTTCACTGACATTACCGACGTCAAACTCAGCGAAACCGTGCGCCGCGAGCAGGCGGTGGCGCAGAAATCCCATTTATTGCAACGGGCGGTCGACAACCTGTCCCAAGGCGTGGCCATGGTCAACGCCGAGGGCATTCTGGAGTTGTGGAACCGACGTTTCCTCGAACTCAGCGGCCTGGCCCCAGTGGCGGCCCATCGCCCGTTTGCCGAAGTGATCGCCGACAGCGAGTTGAACCTGCTGACCCCGGCCAGTCGCGATGCAAACGGGCGGCCTGTGCAGGAACGCGAGCAACGTCTTTACGATGGCCGGGTGCTGGAAATCCGCACCCATCCGTTGCCCACCGGCGGTTTCGTCAACACCTTCACCGACATCACCGAACGCTACCAACACGCCGAAGCGCTGAGCGAAAGCGAGCGCTGGATTCGCCTGATCACCGACCATGTGCCGGCGCTGATTGCCTACCTTAATGCCGACCTGGTCTACGAGTTCACCAACAAGGTGTATGAAGAATGGTACTGCTGGCCTCGGGGCGTGATGCTTGGGCAGAGCCTGCGCGAAGTCCACAGCGAACAGCATTACCAGCGCCTGGAAGCCTACGTGGCCCGGGCCCTGGCCGGTGAGAGCGTGACGTTCGAGTTCGCCGAAACCAACATCAACAATCAGGAGCGCTACATGCTGCGCTCCTACGTACCCAATCGCCTGGCCACCGGGGAAGTGGTGGGGATATTCGTGCTGATCCGCGACATCACCGAACGCCGCCGCACCGCTGAAGCGCTGCACCAGGCCTATCAGAATCTAGAGTTGCGGGTGCGCGAACGCACCGCGGAACTGACCACGCTCAATGACCAGTTGCTGCGCGAGATCGACGAGCGTCGGCGAGCGGAATCTCGCCTGCGTGAAGCCAAACTCCAAGCCGAACAGGCCAACCTGTCGAAGACCAAGTTTCTCGCTGCCGTCAGTCATGACCTGCTGCAACCGCTCAACGCCGCGCGGCTGTTTACCAGCGCGTTGCTCGAACGGCGGGAGCCGGTGGCCAATGCCATTTTGGTGCGCAATGTCAGCAATTCACTGGAAGACGTGGAGAACCTGCTGGGTACGCTGGTGGACATTTCCAAACTGGATGCCGGGGTGATCAAGGCCGACATTGCGCCGTTCGCCCTGAGCGAATTGTTGGAGAACCTTGCGGCCGAGTACACCCAGGTGGCCCGCAGCGAAGGCCTGGAGCTGCATTTCATCCCCTGTTCGGCACTGGTGCGCAGCGACATTCAGTTGCTGGCGCGGATTCTTCGAAATCTGCTGAGCAACGCCATTCGCTACACCTACAGCGGTCGTGTGGTGCTCGGTTGCCGGCGTCATCACCAGCGCCTGTCGATCGAGGTCTGGGACAGCGGCATGGGCATCGCCGAAAACCGTCTGGAAGAGATTTTTCAGGAATTCAAACGTGGTGACGTGCAGCGTCCGGATCAGGATCGCGGGTTAGGTCTGGGCCTGGCGATCGTCGAAAAAATCGCCGGGATTCTCGGTCACCGCATTCACGTGCGTTCGTGGCCGGGCAAGGGCTCGATGTTCTCGGTCGAAGTGCCGCTCAGCGCCACGGCACCCAAGGCGCTGCCAAGCCTGTTGGTGAGTGAGCCGATGCTTGAACGTCTGCGTGGGGCGCGGGTGTGGGTGCTGGATAACGACGCGGCTATTTGCGCCGGGATGCGCACGTTGCTCGAAGGGTGGGGGTGTCTGGTGGTCACGGCGCTGTCCGAGCAGGACCTGGCGCGGCAAGTGGACAACTATCACGAAGAAGCAGATTTGCTGATCGCCGACTATCACCTGAATGACGATCAGAACGGCGTCGATGCCGTGGCCCGGATCAACGCCCGTCGCGGCTCGGCGATTCCGGCGATGATGATCACCGCCAACTACAGCAACGAACTCAAGCAGCAGATTCGTGAGCTGGGCCACACCCTGATGCACAAACCGGTGCGGCCGATGAAGCTCAAGACGGCGATGAGTCACTTGCTCGGTAGGCCTTGAGTCTTCTGGTGTGATCACTGGCCCCATCGCGAGCAAGCTCGCTCCCACATTAGATCTGTGACGTACACAAACTCTGTGTTCACTGAAGATCAAAATGTGGGAGCGAGCTTGCTCGCGATGAAGGCGACTCGGTCTCAACGCCGTAAGTAAGACCCGAAATCAATATCCCCGGCACTCAAAATCGCCTGCACCCGGTTATGCACATTGAGTTTGCGCAGGATGGCCGAGACGTGGGCCTTGACCGTGGTTTCGGCGATTTCCAGGGTGTAGGCGATCTGTTTATTCGACTCGCCCTTTGTCATGCGTTCGAGCACCAGCAACTGCTTGCGGGTCAAGGCCTGGAGCAATTCAGGTGGGAAGCTCGGGGCATCGTTCATGCGCCTTGTACCGCATTTTTGCGTGCGGATGATGTCCGGCGGCAAGTAGACATTGCCGTTGAGGATCTGCTGGATGGCCTCGGTCATTTGCACCCGTGGCGAGGATTTGGTGATGAAACCCACCGCACCATAAGTGATGGCTTGCAACACGACTTGTTTGTCCTGTTCGGCCGAGACGATCACCACCGGAATGGTCGGCGCCTCGTTGCGCAGGTTGATCAGGCCATTGAGGCCGTGCATGCCGGGCATGTTCAGGTCGAGCAGGATCAGGTCCAGGTCGTCGTGTTCCTGCGTCAGCACCAGGGCGCTGTCCAGGTCGGCGGTTTCCATCACCTCGCTGCCCGGAAAACCATCGCTGATGACGTTATGAATAGCTTCGCGAAACAGCGGGTGATCGTCGGCAATCAGAATTTTGTACACAGCCTTTCACCTCATTATTTTGATTAGGGTGTGGCAACAACACGCACGCGTAACGGTTAGGGAAAGGGCTCGGGCTGAGCCGGCGTTACGGGCAGGTTGGCTGCCTGCCAGGCGTCCAGGCCGTCGCGATACCAATACAGAGTCTTATAGCCTATGGCGGCGGCGCGCTTCACGGCGTTCCAGCTCAGCCAGCAATCGGAGCGGCAGTAGAAGACCAGCGGTTGCGCGAGATCGCCTGCGGTCAATGTGTTCAGCTTACGCGCAAAATAGTCCTGCCAGTCGGGCGTCAGGTCACCGTCGCCGGTATTGGCCAGCCAATGGCTGCCGGGGAGGTTTTCGTGGGGCTGGTCCTCGATGAACCGTCCTTGCAGCCATTGGCGGCGGTAGACGTCGATCAGCACCGGACGCGGTGTCTGGGTCAGCAGGATTTGCAGGGCCGCGGTATCGATGATGCCGGCGCCCTGGACTTGATTCGGGGTCGGGCTGCGGTACAGACCGATGCGATAGCCGTCAGCGGAGAACAGCGGTGTTTCGGCCTGCGCGACACCCAGCAACAGGCTCAGCGATAGCGCAGCGAGAGAAGGGCGCAACAGACGACGTCGGGCACGCGGCATGGGGTTCAATCCTTATAGTTATGAACCTATTACATGCCAGTCTCGGTGCGATTGAAATGCGACGATAGACAGGGGAACCGGTACTAAAGTAGTAATTTTTGCATGTTTGATGGAGATCAACTGTGGGAGCGAGCCTGCTCGCTCCCACAGGGGGATTGTGTTGTTAGTTGGTTTTGCGCAGGGCGGCGTGTTGCGGGTTGAAGGTGAATACGGCGAGCAGCGCGAATACCAGCGTCAGCCCCACGCACACCGCCAGCGCCAACGGATTGAAGCGTTCATACAAGGCAAACCGCACCAGTTCCACCGCATGGGTGAAAGGGTTCAATGCGCACAACCAGTACAACCACTCGCTGGACTCGCGCATCTTCCACAGTGGATACAGCGCCGACGACAGGAAAAACAGCGGGAAGATCACGAAGTTCATCACCCCGGCAAAGTTCTCCAGCTGACGGATCGCGTTCGACAGTAACAGACCCAACGCGCTGAGCATCAACGCTACCAGCAGCAACGCCGGCAAGGCGATCAACAAGCCCATGGCCGGTGGCTGGACGCCGTACACCCAGGCAATCGCCAGAAAGGCGTATACCTGCAACAGCGAGATCAACGAGGTGGCCAACAGTTTGCTGCACAGCAGGAAAGTGCGGGGCAGGGGGCTGGTCAGCAGTACGCGCATGCTGCCCATTTCCCGGTCGTAGACCATCGACAGCGAACCTTGCATGCCGTTGAACAGCAGGATCATGCAGGCCAACCCGGGGATGATGTACACCTCATACGGAATGTAGGTGTCGTAGGGCTCGATGATCGCGATCCCGAGTGCCGCGCGAAAACCGGCAGCGAACACCAGCAGCCACAACAACGGCCGCACCAGCGCACTGAGAAACCGCGTGCGCTGCAACACAAAACGCAGCCATTCACGCAGCACGATGCCACTGAAACATTGCCAGTAGGCGTTCATTGGGCGGCTCCTGAGGTCGTCAGTCGAGTGAAGGCCGAACCCAGGTCACCACCGTGCTCCAGGCTCAGGGCGTCGGCTTGTCCGCTGGCGACCAGCCGGCCCTGATGCAGGATCAACAAGTCGTCGCTGGGCTGCACTTCATCCAGCAAATGGGTGGTCCAGAGCACGCTGATGCCTTGCTCGCGGCACAAACTGCGGATGTGCTGATTGAGCGCCAGCCGACTGGCCGGGTCGAGGCCGACGCTGGCCTCGTCGAGCAGCAGCAGGCGCGGCTCATGCAGCAAGGCGCGGGCGATTTCCACCCGGCGACGGTGGCCGCCATTGAGTTCGCGGACCCGCTCGCGACGGCGTTCAGTCAAGGCTTGGCGGGCCAATTCGGCGTCGACCCGCAGGCCAGTCTGACGCCGGGACATCCCATGCAGCGCGGCGTGATAACGCAGGTTTTGCTCGACGCTGAGGTCCAGGTCCAACGTGCTTTGCTGAAACACCACACCCAATTGCTTGAGCGCCGGACGCGCCGCGTTGCGCAACGAACAGCCGCCAACGCGGATGTCACCGCGCTGCAAATCGTAGAGTCGAGTAAGCAGGGCAATCAGCGTCGATTTGCCCGCGCCATTCGGCCCCAGCAACGCCGCGAAACGGCCAGGCGCCAGGCTGAAACTCACCTGGCGCAACGCCTCTTTCGCCCCATAAGCGAAACTCAGCTCGCTGACTTCCAGTGCGTTCATGGGGTCACCACCACGCCCCACGGATAACGCCCGACCTTGATCGACTTGGTCACCTTGAGGCTGTCGACATCGATCACCGACACATCGCCGCTGACGCCGTTGGTGGCCAGCAATTGTTTTTGGTCCGGGGTAAACGACATCTGCCAGACCCGCCGGCCGACCAGCAGGTAATCAAGAATTTCGAAGGTCTTGGCGTCGATCACCGCCACATGATTGGCCGGGCCGAGGGCGACGAAACCGTACTTGCCGTCAGCACTGAGTTTGATGCCCACCGGTTGAACCTTATCCGGGTGCACGCCCTTGATCTGGAAGGTCAGGGTCTTGAGGCTCTGGCGGGTGGCGACGTCGAGAATGGTCACCGTGCCGCCGATTTCCGCCGAAGCCCAGAGCTTCGAGCCATCGGGTGTGAACTCGACGAAGCGCGGCCGCTGATCCACCAGGGTGCTGTCGGCCAGGGTCTGAGTGCTGGTGTCGATCCAGTGCAGCATGTTGGTGGTTTCGCTGGTGTTCACCGCCCACTTGCCATCGGGGCTGACGGCCATGCCTTCGGGTTCGACGCCAACGCTGATTTGGCTCAGCACCTTGGAGGTTTCGGTGTCGATCACCGTCACCAGCGCATCGTCTTCGTTGGAAACGTATAGCCAGCGATTATTCGGGTGCAGGGCGAATTGTTCAGGATCCTTGCCCGAGGGCAGTTCCTTGATGATCTTGCGCGTGGCCACGTCCATCACCTGGACCCGGTCCGAATCACTGGCGCAGATGTACAGGAGCTTGTTGTCGTGGGACAGCAATAAACCGCGCGGGCGCTGGCCGACGGCCAGGGTGTCGGTGACTTGCAAGGTCTGCAGGTCGATCAGGCTCAGGCTGTTGTCCTTTTCGTTGGAGACCCAGGCGGTGCTGGCAGCGGCGTGCCCGGCGGCGAGCAGCAGGGCGCAGGAAAGCAGGGTGCGGCGCATGGCAGATTCCTTGTTGTTTTAATTATCGGGTCAGGGAAAACGGCAGGTGACTTCGGCCTTGTCGTATCCGAGGCTGTCCATTTCGTTGAAGGGGTGCAGGAAGCCATCTTGCGGCGACGTGCTGACCAGAGCCCGGGGCTGCACGATGGGAATGGGTTGGCGCAACTGGCCGTTCCACGGCCGATAGCTGAGCTTGCGACCCTTGAAACCGTCCAGCGGCAATTGATCGCTGATCTCAAGCGTACGGATCGCCATCGGATCGACCTGACGCAGTTTGCTCACCGCACCGGCGATGCTGCGCACGGCGATCCAGGCCGCGAAATCGCGGTCATTCATCCAGCGCCCGGTCAGGGCTTCGAAGCGTTTCTGCAACTGGGCGGCGCCGTAGGTTTCCACGGTTTTATGCCAGCCCACCGGGGTCAGCCCCTGGGTGCCGGCGACCGGCCGTGGGTACCAGGTCTGGTAGGGCACGTATTCGCCGAAATCGCCGCGTTCATCCGCCACCAGCACCACGTCGTATTCGGCGGTCTGGGTGAACAGCGGCATGTCGGCCTGGGCGCTGCGGCGCTGATCGTTGTCGAAACTCCAGGCTTTTTCCGCGACCAGTTTCAGGCCGAAGCGTTTGGCAGCGCGGCGCAGGGCGGCCGCATAGGCTTGATCGTCCGGGGTCGGGCCGACGATTAGCAGCGCCCGTTGCCATTTGCGCACCACCAGAAATTGCGCCAGCGCATCGGCGAGCATCGCCCGACTCGGCAGGCTGTGCAGCACGTTCGGCAGGCAGTCGGTGGTGCGCAGGCTGTCGTCGGGGCTGCCGGCGTTGAACAGCAAGCTGTCGGGCAGCACGGCGCTGAGTTGGCGCAGGCTGGCGGCCGGTGCGTTGACGACAAACAGGCGCAGACCTTGTTCATGTTGAGCCTTGGCCGCTTCGACCAAGGCATCGGGATTGTCGACGTTGGCGCTGACCAGGTTGTAGCTCTGGTTCAGGAAACGCCCGGTGCTGTTGCTGTCAGTAATCGCCAGTTCGGCTCCACGCAGCCCGGCATCGACCGGCTCGGGAATGACGTTCGACAGCAACGGGCCCGGGTCGGGGCGATAGCCCAGGTAGCCGATCTGCACCTGCAACGGCGCGTCCGCGGCCTGGCTCTGGGTCGCCAACCCGGCGGCGCAGGCAATCGCCAACAGATAGATCAGGGCGTAAGGGGCAAGCTGGCGCATAAGGCACTCCGTTACAGGTAGCGCCAGCATAGGAACGCTGTGAGGCAGAAGGAAATATGCAGAAAGTACCAGTGAGCCAGTACCAAGGTAGTAACTCGCCCGGGGTGGCGCGGTTTTAGCATGGACAACAACGGCCATCACACGGGAGGAGATTGATCATGCGTATTCTCAAAGCGCTGCTCCTGCCGTTGCTGCTGATCCTGACCCTGATCGGCGTCGACAAGCTCCACGGCCCGCGTCCCGCGCCGTTGCTGGTCTTGCCTGCGCCTGCGGGGCGCTAGGCGTGCCATCCGCCACTCCAATCACCTGACCTTGCTCAAGAGCAAATTGCAGGTCACGTCTACGTTTGATGATCGTTCCCTGAATATTCGCATGGTGCTGCCGTGCACCGCTGAGGTTCGCCTGCTTCAGGCTTCGGCCTGCACAGGGTGGTGCGCCCGGCGTGTTGGTGGATACGGAAAAAATCCCGCTGTTGCCGTAATGCTGTTCACTTAAGCTTGGTGTTTCCAGGCACACACATGCGTAGCGGGGGGGTGGATCAAGAGCGAGGCGGCCGACCTGTGTTTTGTTGATCGTGTGCATATCCGTTTCTGCGGTCACGGCGGCCTAGGGTTCCGCCCTTACGGCGGGTCACTTGGAAAAGCCCCAAGTAACCAAGGGCTCTTGCCCCTTTCGTTCGGTGCCTCGCCTAGGCTCGGCATGCCCTCGCTCCGGTCCTGCTCCGTGGGCCCGCCGCCATCGGCCATCCATGGCCGGGGGCGGCTAACCCGGCATCCATGCCGGGTTGCCCACTGCGCAGAACCTCCACTCGGCCTCTCGAGGGGGCGGTGCATCAAGATCAAAAGCTGCAGGCGAGCTAACGCTCGGCCTGTTGAGTGGTGAGGGGCGTGCGTACACCGCCTCCCCCTGTAGGAGCTGTCGAGTGAAACGAGGCTGCGATCTTTTGCTCTTGCTGTGGCTGTGGCTGTGGCTGTGGCTTTTGATCTTGATCTGTTGCCCCTTTCCCAGAGGCCGAACGCAGGCATTGCGCAGGGGGCACCGCGGCAAGGATGCCGCGGTAGCCGCCCCCGGCCATGGATGGCCGATGGCGGCGGGCCCCCGGAGCAATGCCTTCGTTACGGCATGCCGAGCCTAGGCGAGGCACCGAATGGAGGGGCAAAGCCTTTTGCTAACTTTTCGGCGTTTGGAAAAGTGAGTCGCTGTAAGAGCGAAACCGTAATCAGCCATCACCGCAGAAACGGATATGTACCCCGACCTTAAGTGAACAGCATTACGCTGTTGCCGGGAATACTTCCCGTGCGGCACCTGATTCAGGTGTGCGCCACAAGCCCTACTACCAAGGAACTAGACGGCGGCCACCAAAGCAGTATGGGGCTTGCGCGAAGCCCTTCCTAAGATGGGTGCCATAGCCTCTGCCAAGAGGTTTTGCGTGCAATCAAGAGGGCATAACAATGACAACAAAACGCAACGCCTTACTCGTTGCCGGACTGCTGGCCGGCTTTATCAGCGCAGGTTCCGTCTGGGCCCACGGCAACGTGGTCCCCCAGGCTGTCGCCACCCCGGGCCTGACCCCGATCAAGGACGCTGGCGTACCGGTCGATGCCGATGGTTGGGCTTCAGTTAACCCTTATCGCGCCACCCCGGAACACGATAAGGCCGTGGAAATCGGCTCTTCGGCGTACAACCAGAACTGTGCGGCCTGCCATGGCCTGGAGGCCAAATCCGGCGGCATCGCCCCTGATTTGCGCATGCTCGATGTCGCCGAGGCGGGTGATGAATGGTTCGTCGAACGCGTGCGCAACGGCGCCGTGCGTGACGGCCGGGTCTACATGCCGAAGATGGCCGACTACCTGAGCCAGGAAGCTTTGTGGGCGGTACGCACCTATCTGGACAGCGTTCACGTCGAGGAGTAACCCATGCGCCTGCTCGCTGTGTTGATCAGCGCTGTGTTGCTGTGCTGCCAGGCAGTGCAGGCGCAGGTCCGTACCTATGACGAAATGATCGCCGCCGGGGAGCTGAAAGTGGCGGTTTACAAGGATTTCGCCCCCTACAGTTTTGAACACGACGGCCAGGCCCGTGGCGTTGATGTCGAACTCGCCGAAGCGTTGGCCAAGGCCCTCGGCGTACGCCTGGCGTTGATTTGGGCGCCGGCCGGCGAGAAGCTTGATGACGACCTGCGCGATTACATCTGGCGTGCCAGTCAGTTGCACGACCTGCAACTGGCCGACCTGATGATGCGCGTGCCGTACGACCGCGACTACGCGCAGAAACGCAATGAACTGGGCGAACTGGAAAACGGCCATGTGGTGATGTTCGGGCCGTACCAGAACGAACAATGGCAGGTCGCCTATGACCGCCGCCGGCTGGACAAGGTGGGCAGCGTCGCTGTGTTCGAGCACCACCCGATCGGCGTCGAAGTCGACAGCGTGCCGTCGTTCTACCTGACCTCGGTGTTCAGCGGCATGCTCGCCGGCAAAACCCACCACTATCCCGGAGTGCCTCAAGCGTTCGCTGCCATGAAGGCCGGTGAAGTCGACGCCGTCATGGCGATGCGTGGCGAGATCGACTGGCAAGTGCATGAAGCGGCGGACCCGCAAGTGGCGCTGGCGGAAAACGCCTACCCGAACATGGGCAAGCAGCTGTGGGAGATCGGCATGGCGGTGCACGAAAGCAACCGTCAACTGGCCTATGCCGTGGAAGAAGCGCTGGAAGCCTTGATCCGCGAGGGCTCGGTCAAAACCATATATGGCCATTACGGCCTGCGCTATGACGTGCCCGAGATGTATCAATAGTGAACTGGCGAGTGGGTTGTCTATTGGCCTGTTGGTTACCCATCGCCGCGCACGCCGTGGACATCGACCCGGGCAAAGACCCGGTGCCCTCGGTGATGTGGGCCTTCTATCACAAGCAGATGCTCGGCGATGCGCCGTTCGTGTTCGACGAGCGGGTCAAGCTGCTGGCGCCGCCGTTCGCCGAAGACGCCCGGCAAGTACCGCTGGAAATCGACGCGCGAGCGTTCAAGGGCGAAGTGGTCAAAATCCTCGCCTGGGCCGAACTCAACCCCTTGCCGAAAATCGTCGATTTCCAGCCGCTCGATCGCGTACTGCCCTGGCTGTCGATCCGCATCCGTATCGAGCAAGCCACGCCATTGCGCGCGGCAGTGCTGACCCGCGATGGGGTCTGGCATGTCGGCTCGACGCTGATCGACGCGGCCGGCGGTGGTTGCACGGCGCCAAGTGTGGTGCGCACTCAGCCGGGCTGGGAAGAGCACATCGGCGAGGTGCTGGGCGGTCGTTATCCCCGTGGCGAATTCAGCCGCGTGCGCTTGCAGGTGGCGCACCCGATGGACAACGGCATGGTCAGCGGCATCCCGGAATTCTTCATCAACCATGCCGAACTGCGAGATCAGAACGATCATCTGCTGGCACGTCTGGAGCTGTTTCCCGCCGTCAGTGAAAACCCCAACCTGGCCTTCGATATCGAAGGGGCAGGGCAGACGCGCCTGATGCTGCGCGACAACAGCGGCAATCAATTCGATGCGGCCATACCCTGACCCAAAGGAGCGCGTCATGCGCTGGATGCTGCTGTTGTTTATGAGCCTGAGCCTGCCGGCCCAGGCCGAACTCGACTACTCACTCAAGCCCCGACAGATCGCCGAAGACACCTGGCTGCTGGAAGGCAGTACCGACAATTTCGCCAAGGCGAACGGCGGCAACATCGTCAACACCGCGTTCATCGTCACCGAACGCGGCGTGGTGGTGATCGACACCGGGCCGTCGAAACGCTACGGCGAAGCGATGCGCAAGGCGATTGCCGCGATCACCGACAAACCGGTGATCGAGGTGCTGCTGACCCATCATCATCCTGATCATGTGCTCGGCAACCAGGCCTTCACTGACGTGCCGATCGGCGCGTTGGCTGGCACCACCGAGCTGTTGCATCAGCAGGGCGATGCCATGGCCGAGAACATGTACCGACTGGTGGGCGACTGGATGCGCGGCACCGAGGTGGTGTTGCCGACCCGGACGCTGACGCCCGGCGTGCGAAGTTTTGGGGATCACGATCTGCGTCTGCTGGCCCTGGGTGGGCACACGGGCGCGGATCTGGCTATTCTCGACCAGAAAACAGGCGTGTTGTTTGCCGGGGATCTGGTGTTTTACCAACGGGCGCTGACCACGCCCAACAGTCCGGGGCTGTCGGTGTGGCTGGCGGACATCGCCACGCTTCAAGGCTTGCCGTGGAGGCTGATCGTCCCCGGCCATGGCCCGGTGGCCAGCGATCAACAGCCCTTCGAGCAAATGCGCGACTACCTGACCTGGCTCGATCAGCTGATGCGCGATGGCGCCGCCAATGGCAGCGACATGGCCGAGATGATCCGCAGCCCCATCCCCGAACGGTTTGCCGGGATCACTCTGAGCCGCTACGAGCTGATCCGCAGCGTCAGCCATCTGTATCCGCGTTACGAGCGCGGGCAGATGACGCGGGTGGATTCTGGCGCGACTAAGTGAATTAACCGATCCCCTGTGGGAGCGAGCCTGCTCGCGATGGCGGTGGGTCAGTTGACAATAATGTCGCCTGACACGACGCCTTCGCGAGCAGGCTCGCTCCCACAGGGGGCAGTGTTGATCATGAAATTCGGTGTTCATCTCCTCCGACCCGGTACTAAGGAACTAGCAATCTCAGCACTGCGGGCAATTGTTCAAAGGGCGGCGGCGCCCAAGAATCTGCACCAGACCGGGAGAATTTCCCGGGTATAACAAAAACCGCAGAGGTAGCCGTCATGACCCAACCCGCACGTCGCCAACCCTTCGTCTTGAGCGTGCTGCTCAGTGCCATGCTGTTGTCTGGCTCGGCATTGGCCGGCGTCACCGATCAAGACATTCTCCAGGACCCCAAGAACCCGGAGCAGATCGTCACCAACGGTCTGGGCGTCCAGGGTCAACGCTACAGCCCGCTGGACACGCTCAACGTCAACAACGTGAAGGATTTGCGGCCGGTCTGGGCGTTCTCCTTCGGCGGTGAAAAACAACGCGGTCAGCAAGCACAGCCGATGATCAAGGACGGCGTGATGTACATGACCGGTTCTTACTCGCGGGTGTTCGCGGTGGATGCGCGCACCGGCAAGAAGCTCTGGCAATACGATGCGCGCCTGCCCGATGACATCCGTCCTTGCTGCGACGTGATCAACCGCGGCGTGGCGCTGTACGGCGATTTGGTGATCTTCGGCACCCTCGACGCCAAGCTTGTGGCCTTGAACAAGGACACCGGCAAAGTCGTCTGGAGCAAGAAAGTCGCTGACCACAAGGAAGGTTATTCCATCAGTGCCGCGCCGTTGGTGATCAACGGCAAACTGATCACCGGTGTCGCCGGCGGCGAGTTCGGGGTGGTTGGCAAAATCGAAGCCTACGACCCGAAAAACGGTAACTTGTTGTGGACCCGTCCCACCGTTGAAGGCCACATGGGTTACACCTACAAGGACGGCAAAGCGGTGGAGAATGGCATCTCCGGCGGTGAAGCCGGCAAGACCTGGCCTGGTGATCTCTGGAAAACCGGCGGCGCCGCCCCTTGGCTAGGCGGTTACTACGACCCGGAAACCAATCTGCTGCTGTTTGGCACCGGCAACCCGGCGCCGTGGAACTCACACCTGCGTCCTGGCGACAACCTCTACTCCTCGTCGCGTCTGGCGCTCAATCCGGACGACGGCACCATCAAATGGCACTTCCAGAGCACGCCTCACGACGGCTGGGACTATGACGGCGTAAACGAGCTGGTCTCGTTCAACTACACCGAAGGCGGCAAAGAGATCAAAGCCGCCGCGACCGCTGACCGTAACGGCTTCTTCTACGTGCTGGACCGCACCAACGGCAAATTCATTCGCGGCTTCCCGTTCGTGGACAAAATCACCTGGGCCACCGGCCTGGATAAAGAGGGCCGGCCGATCTACAACGAAGCCAGTCGCCCAGGCGCGCCAGGCGCGACAGGCACGCCCGGCGCCGAAGCCAAAGGCAGTTCGGTATTCGTAGCCCCGGCGTTCCTCGGCGCGAAAAACTGGATGCCGATGGCCTACAACAGGGACACCGGACTGTTCTATGTGCCGTCCAACGAATGGGGCATGGACATCTGGAACGAAGGCATCGCCTACAAGAAAGGCGCGGCGTTCCTCGGTGCCGGTTTCACCATCAAACCGTTGAATGAAGACTACATCGGCGTGCTGCGCGCCATCGACCCGAAAACCGGCAAGGAAGTCTGGCGCCACAAGAACTTCGCGCCGTTGTGGGGCGGAGTGCTGACCACCAAGGGCAACCTGGTGTTCACCGGTACGCCGGAAGGTTTCCTGCAGGCGTTCAATGCCAAGACCGGCGAAAAAGTCTGGGAATTCCAGACCGGCTCCGGCGTACTCGGCTCGCCTGTGACCTGGGAAATGGACGGCGAACAGTACGTTTCGGTTCTCTCCGGTTGGGGCGGCGCCGTACCGCTGTGGGGCGGCGAAGTGGCCAAGCGCATCAAGGACTTCAACCAGGGCGGCATGCTCTGGACCTTCAAGCTGCCGAAAGACCTGGTGGTGGCGAAGCATTAATACCAAGTCCACCGCATAACCCTGTGGGAGTGAGCCTGCTCGCGATAGCGGTCTGACAGTTAATATCATTGTTGAATGTACTGGCCCCATCGCGAGCAGGCTCGCTCCCACAGGGTGATTTGCCACAAGTAGATGTGCGCAAATCTACTACCAAATAACGAGAGTCCTCCTGCCAACGGCGCATACGTCTGACGCGCAGGGCTCTCTACTATCGGTTCATCGCCTGTTTGCCCAACAGGCATCGACCCAGACAGAGGCCCACCATGATCTACGCACAACCTGGTACACCTGGCGCCGTCGTTACGTTTAAACCGCGCTACGGCAATTTCATCGGCGGCGAGTTCGTCGCCCCGGTCAATGGTGAGTACTTCACCAACTCTTCGCCGGTTACCGGTGAAGTGATCGCCGAATTCCCTCGCTCCAGCGCCGCCGACATCGAAAAAGCCCTCGACGCAGCCCATGCCGCCGCCGATGCCTGGGGCAAGACCTCAGCGCAGGACCGCTCCCTGGTGCTGCTGAAAATCGCCGACCGCATCGAGCAGAACCTGGAAATCCTTGCCGTCACCGAAACCTGGGACAACGGCAAAGCCGTGCGCGAAACCCTGAATGCCGACGTGCCACTGGCCGCCGACCACTTCCGTTACTTCGCCGGTTGCATCCGCGCTCAAGAGGGCGGTGCCGCCGAGATCAACGAGCTGACCACCGCCTATCACTTCCACGAGCCGCTGGGCGTGGTCGGACAGATCATCCCGTGGAACTTCCCGCTGCTGATGGCCGCCTGGAAACTCGCCCCGGCCCTGGCCGCCGGTAACTGCGTGGTACTCAAACCCGCCGAGCAGACGCCGCTGTCGATCATGGTCTTCGCTGAGTTGATCGCCGACTTGCTGCCACCCGGCGTGCTGAACATCGTTCAGGGTTTCGGTCGCGAAGCCGGTGAGGCGCTGGCCACCAGCAAGCGCATCGCCAAGATTGCCTTCACCGGTTCCACCCCGATTGGCGCGCACATCATGAAATGCGCCGCCGAGAACATCATTCCAAGCACCGTTGAACTGGGCGGCAAATCGCCGAACATCTTCTTCGAAGACATCATGCAAGCCGAGCCGCAGTTCATCGAGAAGGCCGCCGAAGGTCTGGTGCTGGCGTTCTTCAACCAGGGCGAAGTCTGCACCTGTCCATCGCGAGCACTGGTGCAGGAGTCGATCTACGACGACTTCATGAAAGTGGTGATGAAGAAGATCGTCAAGATCAAGCGCGGCAACCCGCTGGACACCGAAACCATGGTCGGCGCCCAGGCGTCCGAGCAGCAATACGACAAGATCCTCTCGTACTTGAAAATTGCCCAGGATGAGGGCGCCGAGTTGCTCACCGGCGGCGCGGCCGAGCGTCTTGAGGGCGACTTGTCGACGGGTTATTACATCCAGCCGACCCTGCTCAAGGGCCACAACAAAATGCGCGTGTTCCAGGAAGAAATCTTCGGCCCGGTGGTGGGTATCACCACCTTCAAGGACGAAGCCGAAGCCCTGGCGATTGCCAACGACAGCGAGTTCGGCCTCGGCGCCGGGCTGTGGACCCGCGACATCAACCGCGCCTACCGCATGGGCCGGGCGATCAAGGCCGGGCGTGTCTGGACCAACTGCTATCACTTGTACCCGGCTCACGCCGCGTTCGGTGGCTACAAGAAATCCGGTGTCGGCCGTGAAAACCACAAGATGATGCTCGACCACTACCAGCAGACCAAAAACCTGCTGGTGAGCTACGACATCAATCCGATGGGGTTCTTCTAACTCCCGCAAGAACACTGAAGAACCTGTGGGAGCGAGCCTTTGTGGCGAGGGGGCTTGCCCCCATTGGACTGCGCAGCAGGCCCATTTTTCGGGGCCGCTCCGCGACCCAACGAGGGCAAGCCCCCTCGCCACACAAGCTCGCTCCCACATTGTTTTTGGGTGTGCTGAAAAACCGCGCAACACCCCCTACCAATGCACGCCGCCACCTCGTTCGAAAGTAGCATTCGGGTGCCTGGCGCCCCGTGCATTAATGGCTTTACCGGAATCGTCCGGCACAAGAAGAGGATTGACCCATGTGGACTAAACCCGCGTTTACCGACCTGCGCATTGGCTTCGAAGTGACGATGTATTTCGCCAACCGCTGACTGTTCACCCGGCCAGCCGTTACGTTGGCCGGGCCTGCCTTCTGGAGCATTGCCCATGCACATTCGCGTTCTCGGATCCGCCGCTGGCGGTGGTTTTCCGCAATGGAATTGCAACTGCCGCCAGTGCGCCGCAATGCGCAATGGCAGCTTGCGGGCCCAACGCCGGACCCAGTCCTCGATTGCCCTGAGCGACAACGGTGTGGATTGGGTGCTGTGCAATGCTTCACCAGACATTCGCGCGCAACTCGAGAGTTTCGCGCCGCTGCAACCGGCGCGCCGGGTTCGTGACACGGCGATTGCCGGCGTCGTCCTGCTAGACAGCCAGATTGACCATTGCACCGGCCTGTTAAGTCTGCGCGAAGGCTGCCCACATTCGGTCTGGTGCACCGAACGCGTCCATGAAGACCTGAGCAGCGGCTTCCCGTTGTTCACCATGCTCAAGCACTGGAACGGCGGGTTGCAGTGGCAGCCGGTCGGGCTCGACCGCGAGCCGTTCAGCATCACCGCTTGCGCGCACCTGAGGTTTCGCGCGATCCCCTTGGTCAGCAACGCACCGCCATATTCGCCCAATCGCGGCAATCCGCAGCCGGGCGACACCATCGGCTTGTTTATCGAAGACCGGCGCAGCGGTGCTTCGCTGTTCTACGCGCCTGGCCTGGGACAGGTCGACGATGAGGTTCTGAGCTGGATGCAACGCGCCGATTGCCTGTTGCTGGACGGCACCTTGTGGCGCGACGACGAGATGCGAGTTTGCGAAGTCGGCCAGAACCTGGGCAGTGAAATGGGTCACCTGTCGCAAAGCGGCCCTGGCGGCATGCTCGAAATCCTTGAAGGCTTCACCCGCCAGCGCAAGGTGCTGATCCACATCAACAACACCAACCCTATCCTCGATGAAGACTCGGCGGAGAGGGCGTTGCTGGAGCGGCGCGGGATTGAAGTGGCGTTTGACGGCATGAGTATTGAGCTGTAGCGGAGGGCCCCATCGCGAGCAAGCTCGCTCCCACAGGGGACTCAAGTTCGCAACAGATCCAGTGTGGGAGCGAGCTTGCTCGCGATGAGGCCTGACCAGACACCGCAGATTCCCCGGAGAACCGCAATGACTGACACCCCAATGTCCCCAGCCGAATTCGAAGCGGCCCTGCGCGCCAAAGGCGCCTATTACCACATCCATCACCCGTTCCACCAAGCCATGTACGCCGGGCGCTCCAGTCGCGAGCAGATTCAGGGCTGGGTCGCCAATCGCTTCTATTATCAGGTGAACATCCCTCTGAAGGACGCAGCGATTCTCGCCAACTGCCCGGACCGCGACGTGCGCCGGGAATGGTTGCAACGCATACTCGATCACGACGGTGCACCCGGCAGCGAAGGCGGGATCGAAGCCTGGCTGCGGCTGGGCGAAGCGGTGGGACTGGATCGCGAGCAAATCCTTTCACAGGAATTGGTGCTGCCCGGTGTCCGTTTCGCCGTGGACGCCTACGTCAATTTCGCCCGTCGCGCCTGTTGGCAGGAAGCCGCCAGCAGTTCGCTGACCGAGCTGTTTGCGCCACAGATCCACCAATCCCGGCTCGATGCCTGGCCGGCCCATTACCCGTGGATCGACGTCGGCGGTTACGACTATTTCCGTACTCGTCTGAGTCAGGCGCGACGGGATGTCGAGCATGGCTTGCGCATCACCCTGGCGCACTACGTCACTGTTGAAGGCCAGCAACGCATGCTGGAAATCCTGCAATTCAAGCTCGACGTGCTGTGGAGCATGCTCGACGCCATGAGCATGGCCTACGAGCTGGAGCGTCCGCCGTATCACAGCGTCACCACGGAGCACGTCTGGCACCGGGGGATTGCCCTGTGAGTCTGATCAACCGCGAGCAATCACCGTCGTTGCGTCAGGGTTTTCGCCTGCAATGGGAACCTCGTCAGGACTGTCACGTGCTGCTGTACCCCGAAGGCATGATCAAACTCAACACCAGTGCCGGGCAGATCCTCGATCTGGTGGACGGCCAGCGCAGCGTTGCGGCGATCATTGATCAACTGTCTGCGAATTTCCCTGGCGTACCGGGGATCGACGAGGATGTACTGGCGTTTCTGGAGGTGGCCCATGCTCAATTCTGGATCGAATGACTCGCCTCCGGGCCCGCCGCTGTGGCTGTTGGCGGAGCTGACTTATCGTTGCCCGCTGCAATGCCCTTATTGCTCCAACCCGCTGGACTTCGCCCAATCAGGCGAAGAGTTGAGCACCGAAGAATGGATCCGGGTGTTCCGCGAGGCCCGGGAAATGGGCGCCGCGCAGTTGGGCTTTTCCGGCGGTGAGCCGTTGGTTCGCCAGGACCTGGCCGAGCTGATCAAGGCCGCCCGGGACATGGGTTACTACACCAACCTGATCACCTCGGGCATCGGCCTGACCGAGCAGAAAGTCCGCGATTTCAAGGTCGCGGGGCTGGACCATATCCAGATCAGCTTCCAGGCCGCCGACGAAGCGGTGAACAACATGCTCGCCGGCTCGCGCAAGGCCTTCGCCCAGAAACTCGCGATGGCTCGGGCGGTAAAGGCCCAGGGTTATCCGATGGTGCTGAACTTCGTCACTCATCGGCACAACATCGACCAGATCGCCCAGATCATCGATTTGTGCCTGGAGCTGGAAGCGGATTTCGTCGAATTGGCGACGTGCCAGTTCTACGGCTGGGCCGAACTCAACCGCGTTGGCCTGTTGCCCACGCGCGAACAACTGCAGCGTGCCGAGCGCATCACCAACGAATATCGACAGCGTCTTGAAGCGCAGGGCCACCCGTGCAAGCTGATCTTCGTCACCCCGGATTACTACGAAGAACGCCCCAAGACCTGCATGAACGGCTGGGCCAATCTGTTTCTCGACATCACCCCCGACGGCACGGCGTTGCCTTGCCACAGCGCCCGGCAGTTGCCGGTGCAGTTCCCCAATGTGCGCGAGCACAGTATCGAGCACATCTGGACTGATTCTTTCGGTTTCAATCGCTTTCGTGGCGATGACTGGATGAAGGAACCGTGCCGCTCCTGCGATGAAAAGCACAAGGATCTGGGCGGCTGCCGCTGCCAGGCATTCATGCTGACCGGCGACGCCGCCAACGCGGACCCGGTGTGCAGCAAGTCCCCGCACCACGGTGTGATTCTCAAGGCTCGCGAGGAAGCCGAGGCACCGGGGCAGGGCATGGAGCACCTGACATTGCGTAACGAGAAGGCTTCGCGACTGATCTACCGCGGGTGAACTGTGGACGCAGAACCCCTGTGGGAGCGAGCTTGCTCGCGATGAGGCCAGCACATTCAACATTAGTATTGACTGCCAGACCGCTATCGCGAGCAAGCTCGCTCCCACAGGGGATCTCTGGTGAATTCAAGATTTGAGTACACCCCAGCCTGCTACCCATTGGTCTGATTGCATTCACAGCC
Organism: Pseudomonas sp. LBUM1666; assembly: GCF_059695775.1. Lineage (NCBI taxonomy): Bacteria > Pseudomonadati > Pseudomonadota > Gammaproteobacteria > Pseudomonadales > Pseudomonadaceae > Pseudomonas > Pseudomonas sp. LBUM1666. Next base: position 2,832,430 of record NZ_CP166789.1, read on the forward strand.
GGATGCTTTAGTGTGGACGTTACCTTCCAAAACAATAAAAACAGGCTTTCCAATGAGCCAGAGTCTCAGCCAGCTGCGTAAATTCGTTTCGCCTGAAATCATCTTTGGTGCCGGCTGCCGGCACAACGTCGGCAATTGCGCCAAAACCTTTGGTGCCCGCAAGGTGCTGCTGGTCAGCGATCCCGGCGTGATTGCTGCCGGTTGGGTCGCCGATGTCGAGGCCAGCCTGCAAGCCCAGGGCATTGAGTATTTCCTGTACAGCGCAGTCTCGCCCAACCCGCGGGTCGAAGAAGTGATGCTCGGCGCCGATCTGTACCGGGAGAATCATTGCGACGTGATCGTTGCCGTCGGTGGCGGTAGCCCGATGGATTGCGGCAAAGGCATCGGCATTGTCGTCGCCCATGGGCGCAGCATCCTCGAATTCGAAGGCGTCGACACCATCCGCGTCCCGAGCCCGCCGCTGATCCTGATTCCGACCACCGCCGGCACCTCGGCCGATGTCTCGCAGTTCGTGATCATCTCCAACCAGCAAGAACGCATGAAGTTCTCCATCGTCAGTAAGGCGGTGGTCCCGGACGTGTCGCTGATCGACCCGGAAACCACCCTGAGCATGGACCCGTTCCTGTCGGCCTGTACCGGCATCGACGCGTTGGTGCATGCCATCGAAGCGTTTGTGTCCACCGGTCACGGGCCGTTGACCGATCCCCATGCGCTGGAGGCGATGCGCCTGATCAACGGCAACCTGGTGCAGATGATCGCCAACCCGAACGACATCGCCCTGCGCGAGAAAATCATGCTCGGCAGCATGCAGGCCGGGCTGGCGTTCTCCAACGCGATCCTCGGCGCCGTGCATGCCATGTCTCACAGCCTGGGTGGCTTTCTCGATCTGCCTCATGGACTGTGCAACGCGGTGTTGGTGGAGCATGTGGTGGCGTTCAACTACAACTCGGCACCAGAACGCTTCAAGGTGATCGCCGAGACCTTTGGCATCGATTGCCGGGGCTTGAATCACCGGCAGATTAGCGGACGTCTGGTCGAGCATCTGATCGCTCTGAAACATGCAATCGGCTTCCACGAAACCCTCGGACTGCACGGAGTCAGCACCGCGGACATTCCGTTCCTGTCGCAACACGCCATGCACGACCCGTGCATCCTGACCAACCCGCGCCAGTCCAGTCAGCGTGATGTCGAGGTCGTCTATGGCGAAGCCCTCTGACGAACAGCAACGAGCGCTGGCGGGGTTACTGGGATTAGGCAGTCACTCGGCGCGCAAGAGTCATTACCCGGAACTGGCTGCGCGCCTCGACGAGCTGGAAGCCGAGCGCAATCGCTATAAATGGCTGTTCGAAAACGCGGTCCACGGGATCTTCCAGGCCAGTCTGTTGGAAGGCATGCGTGCCGCCAACCCGGCGCTGGCGCGGATGCTTGGCTATCAGGATCCTCAAGAGGTGCTGCTTTCGCTGGCCGACCTGGCGAGCAACCTGTTTGTCGGCGGCGCGCAAGAGCTGGAGAACATCCGTGAAATGCTCAAGCGCGAGCGCAGCCTGCTCGGTTACGAAACCCAATTGCGGCGCAAGGATGGCACCAGCCTCGACGTGCTGATGAACCTGTTGCTCAAGCCCGATCAGGAAGGGCTGGTGGAAGGTTTTGTCGCCGACATCACCGAACGCAAAGTCGCCCAGCAGCGCCTGCAGCAACTCAACGACGAACTGGAGCGGCGAGTCACCGCGCGCACCGATGAGTTGCTGGAAGCCAACCGCAACCTGCAACAGCAGATCACCCAGCGTAAACAGATTGCCCAGGCCTTGCGCGATGCCCGGGACGCCGCCGAGGCCGCCAATCGCAGCAAGGACAAATACCTCGCCGCCGCCAGTCATGACCTGCTGCAACCGCTCAACGCCGCGCGTTTGCTGATCTCCACCCTGCGCGAACGCAAGCTGCCCGATGTCGAACAGGTGCTGGTGGAGCGTACGCACCAGGCGCTGGAAGGGGCCGAAGATTTGCTCACCGATTTGCTGGATATTTCCCGGCTCGATCAGGCGGCGGTCAAACCGGACATTGCGCTGTACCGCCTCGACGAATTGCTCGCGCCGCTGGTGTCGGAATTCCAGTCAGTGGCCCAGGCTGAAGGGTTGAGACTGCGGGTGCGCATGGGTGATTACGCTATCAGCACTGACCTGCGCCTGATGACGCGGATCTTGCGCAACTTCCTCAGCAACGCCTGCCGCTACACCGACGAGGGCACCATCCTGCTGGGGGCCAGACGCCGGGGTGAAATGCTGCGCCTGGAAGTCTGGGACACCGGGCGCGGGATCGCGGCGGACCGGTTGGATTCGATCTTCCTCGAGTTCAACCAACTGGACGTCGGACGTGCTGCCGACCGCAAGGGTGTGGGCCTGGGGCTGGCCATCGTTGAGCGCATCGCCAAGATCCTCGGCTATAAAGTCGGGGTTCATTCGTTGCCTGGGCGCGGTTCGATGTTCAGCATCGACGTGCCGATTTCCCATGAGGTTCCGCTGCCGATCAGTCTGGCCGCGCCACTACCGGGCACCGGCAATCCATTGCCCGGCCGACGTTTGCTGGTGCTGGACAACGAAGTGAGCATCCTCGAAAGCATGAGCGCGCTGCTCGGGCAATGGGGCTGCGAGGTGGTCACGGCCACTGATGAATTTTCCGCACTGGCCGCCTTGCAGGGGCGACCGCCGGAACTGATTCTGGCGGACTACCACCTCGATCACGGCGTGGTGGGCTGTGATGTGGTCAGGCATTTGCGTGAGCATTACCGCCAGGCGATTCCGGCGGTCATCATCACTGCCGACCGCACGGATCAGTGTCGGCGCTCATTGCAGCGACTCGACGCACCGCTGCTGAACAAACCGGTGAAACCCGGCAAGTTGCGTGCGGTGCTGAGTCAGTTGTTGGGGTAGCGATAGTGCAGGCTGAAACCGAGCTCGGCTGACTCGCCTTGCTCAAGCAGTCGCAACCCCGGTCGACCGGGCAGGTGATGCGCGTTGACCGGGTGACTCACCGGTTCGATACAGAAAAAATCCAGGCCCACCGGGCAGTAGAGCAGGTAGTAATCGCTGCCAGTGGCCCGGCATTCCAGCTCATAGCCCAACGCAGGCTGGCGAATTAGGCAGTGACCGTCCCATTCGCAGAAGCCGTTGTCGACCAATGTGTCGGGCAGCGCCTTGAGTGACTGGAAATCCCATTCGGCCGGCAACGCACTGAGGTGTGTCGGCAGTTTTGTCCCGTCACACAACCAGACTTGCCGGGCTTGCGCCTGCAGCTGGGTGCCCGTGGTACGCGGAAAGTAGGGATGCAAGCCGAGCCCATGCCAGGCAGGGCTTTTGGCCAGATGGGTGACCTTTATATCAAGGCTCAGCTTGCCGTCGCTCAGATGGAATCGTTGCCGGGCGCGATAGGCGAAGGGCGTGGTGCTGTCGAGTTGCAGGACGACTTCATCGCGCGTCTGCGAAACCACCTGCCACGGCTGTTGCCAGGCGCTGCCGTGAATCGGCAGGGGATCAGTGAGGCTGTTGGGTGTCAGTGCCAGCCAGCCCTCGGGGCATTCAAAGCCGCCTTCGGAAATTCGGTTCGACCACGGTGCCAAGGGAAAACACCCGAGTTTTCCCGGCAGACCGGTGTTCAGCGCGTGAGCGTCACTGTGGCGCAACAGCGGCAGACCCGTGCCGCGCACGCTCCAGTTGACGATGCTGCCACCGAGTTGCGGGGCGAGGGTGAGGTGTGTGAATTCGTCTTCGAGTTCAAGCAATGTCGGCGTCATATTGCCTTCGGCTCCGGCAAACCTTTCACCCCGGGATTGAGGGCGAACACACCGCCGGCCAGTGACTGTTCGTTATGGTCGTCGCTGGGGCGGATCGAGGTCACGAACAGCGTGTCCAGGCGACTGCCGCCGAAGGCACACATGCTCGGTTTTTTTACCGGAACGGCGAGGGAACGGTCCAGTCGGCCATCGGGAGTGAAACGGTGAATCAGCCCGGCGTCGTTGGCGCAAATCCAGTAGCCGCCTTCGGCATCGACCGCTGCGCCGTCGGGACGACCAGGGAACTGATGCATGTCGACAAACAGCCGCCGGTTGGACGGTGTGCCGCTGTCGATGTCGTAATCAAAGGCCCAGATTTGCTGGACCAGAGGATGAGAGTCAGACAGGTACATCGTTCGCCCGTCCGGGCTGAAACCCAGGCCGTTGGGCACGATAAACCCATTGAGTTGCGCCTCGAGTGGCCCGCGTTGCCCGGCGCTGTAGCGATACAGCGTGCCTTCGGCAGCGTTGGCGCCCATGTTCAGCACCATGCTGCCGGCCCAGAAACGCCCCTGACGATCGCAGCGACCATCGTTCAGGCGCATATCTGTGCGGGCGTGTTCGATCGGAGCCAGGAGGTTGCTGTCGAGGCTGCCATCGTTATGCGGGTGCAGATGAAAGAACCCGCTTTCCATCCCGGCAACCCAGCCGCCGTCGCGGTGACGCGCAATGCAAGCGAGCATTTCCGGCGCTGTCCAGGCGTGAACATGGCCGGTTTCGGCGCTCCAGCGCTGAAGTCCGCCGGCAGGAATATCAACCCAATACAGGGCATTTTCCTCGGGGACCCAGACCGGGCATTCACCGACCGCGTTGCGGGCATCGACAATCAATTCGGCTTGCATGACAACTCATCCCCTCGGGTTTTTGTTGTTGGGATCAAGTGAGGTACGCGGGTTCAGTCGCCGAACGGGCCAGACGCGACAAACGCACCACCCTGGTAGACCCGTGCCGGGTCACCAGCGGCTGGCATCGGTTGGGCTTCGACTTTTTCGCGGAACACTTCGGAGCTGTCCTGAGGCTCATAACCCAGGCAGGTGGCGAAACGGTTGTCCCACCAGACGTTCTTGTTGTCGGACATGCCGTAGACCACGGTGTGGCCGACATTAGGGGCGTACAGCGCACATTCGAGCAATTGAGTCAGGTCGCCGAAGCTCAACCAGGTGCTCATCATTCGACGGTTCAGCGGTTCAGCGAACGAGGATCCGATGCGCACGCTGACGGTCTCGATGCCGTAGCGATCGAAGTAGAAACTGGCCATGTCTTCGCCGTAGGACTTGGACAAGCCGTAGTAGCTGTCCGGGCGGCGAGGGGAGTGGGCGTCGATGACTTCATCTTGCTTATAGAAGCCGATCACGTGGTTGGAACTGGCGAAAATCACGCGCTTCACGCCATGACGACGAGCGGCTTCATAGATGTGGAACACGCCGCAGATGTTGGCGCCGAGAATCTCTTCGAACGAGTGCTCCGTTGATACGCCGCCGAAGTGCAGGATCGCGTCCACGCCTTCGACCAGCTGATGGACTGCTTGCTTGTCTGCCAGGTCGCAGGGCACGACTTCTTCACGGTCATCGATGGCCGGGGCGATGTCGGCGATGTCCGACAGGCGAATCACATTGGCGTAGGGCCGCAGGCTTTCGCGCAGGACTTTGCCGAGGCCACCGGCGGCACCGGTCAGGAGGAGACGATTAAAAGGAGCGCGGGCTTGAGTAGTGATGGTCATGGGAGTCCCTGAACAAGCAGTCATTGTTATTGAATTTGTTGTAGGTTGTCGTACGACTAGGGCGAAGTATCGTTAGGGTCTCAGGTCGTTGTCAACGCGTCATCGATTGAAATTGACGGAGGGTCATTTCTGCATCCGCTGACACTGCGAAGCACTTTGTGGGAGCGAGCTTGCTCGCGATGGTTTTATGTCAAATACATTGATGTTGAATGTAACGCCGCCATCGCGAGCAAGCTCGCTCCCACAGGGCTCGTGTTGATCCCCCCGTCCCTCGGCTTACAGCAACGAGAGCGGGTAGTTGATGATAATGCGGTTTTCGTCGAATTCGTTGGTGCTGAAGTCCTTGCGGATCGACGCATTACGCCATTTGACGTTGAGATTCTTCAGCGCGCCGCTTTGCACGGTGTAAGCCAGTTCTGACTCGCGGCCCCATTCCTTGCCGTCGGTGATGGTGCCTGTGTGCACGTTATCGCCGCTGATGTAGCGGTTCATCATCGTCAGGCCGGGAATGCCGAGCGCCACAAAATTGTAGTCGTGGCGCAGTTGCCAGGATCTTTCCTTGGCGTTGTCGTAGCTGGAGTTGTAGCTGTCGTTGGCCAGGGTGCCGCCGCTGGTGCCGTTGACCCGCATCCAGACATCGTCGCCGGTGAGTTTTTGCAGGCCGACAAAGAAAGTGCTGCCGCCGTACTTGGCCGAGAGCATGGCGAACGCGGTTTTGTTGTCGAGGTCGCCGGCCAGGGCGCTGCCGTCTTCCTTGCCGATGAAGTAGCCAAGGTTGGCGCCGAGGGTCCAGTCGCCGATGGGCTGGCTGTGGCTCAGGTTGAAATACTGCTGCTGATAGATGTCGCTGAGTTGCGCGTACCAGACACCGACCTGGGTGCGCTTCTCGTTGAACGCATATTCACCGCCGCCAAAGTTGAAACGGTCCGAGGTGAAGGCAGCCGATTTGCCGTTCATGAACATGTCTTCCATGCTCGCATCATTGCGCGGGCTGTTGGCGCGGAACTGGCCGCCGTAGAGCGTCAGGCCACTGATCTCGGCGGACGTCACCTGACCACCGCGGAAGGTTTGCGGCAGCGAGCGGCCGTCGTCGGAGCGCAGGATCGGCAACACCGGTATCCATTCACCGACCTTCAATTCGGTTTTCGAGACTTTACTTTTCAGCGCCACACCCAGGCGCCCGAAATTGTCGGCCGGGCGACCGTCGTCATGAATCGGCAGCAACGAGGTGCCACCCGTGCCTTTGCCACCGTCGAGTTTTTCCGAGTACAGGCCCAGCACATCCATGCCGAAACCGACGGGGCCCTGGGTGAATCCGGATTTGGCATCGAGGATGAAGCTTTGGGTCCACTCTTCAGCCTTGCCCTGCGGGTAGGCCGGGTTCGTGAAGTTGCGGTTGATGTAGAAGTTGCGCAAGTTCAGTGTGGCTTTGGCGTCATCGACGAAACCTTCGGCATGACTGGTCATGGGCAGGGCGATGGCCAGGCTGCTGCAACCGATCAGGCTCAGGGTATGACGGCGTGCGAAGGTTGGGCGAGGGGTGCAGACGGAGGAATTGCGGACGAGCTTGCTCACAGTGATGCTCCCGTGTTTCTTGTTGTTTTTATTTTTTGTCATACGTCGTCGTACAACATTGGCGCGGATTATTTGCAAGTGTTGCGGGGAATGTCAATCAGAAGTTGTACGATGACTTGGCTCGGTTTTATGGTATGTCGAAGAACCCCTGTGGGAGCGAGCTTGCTCGCGATAGCGGTCTGACATTCACTGCAGTGGTGTCTGTTCTACCGTCATCGCGAGCAAGCTCGCTCCCACAGGGGTCTGTGTTTTAGCTCACGATCATCGGGGGCAGGGTGCCCAGAAGTGAAACCGCTGCCACCGCTCCCATCCCCAGCAACCATTCCAGAATTACGCTGCTTTTCAGAATGGCCAGACGCTGCTCGCAGTCGTTGATCCGCAGCCGATTGAACAGCGCCAATCCCAGCATCGCCGCGACCAGCGCAACCTTGATCAACAGAATCAGCGCAAACCCGGACAGCAACGGCGTCGGCCAGAACTGCCCGGTGAGTACCCGCACGTTGATCAAACCGGTCATCACCAACCCCGCCACCAATACGTAACCAACGCCGCTGAAGCGTTGCAATGTTGCTTTGATGGAATGCTCTGTCGGCTGCCGCAGGATCATCACCAACAACATCAAGCCGCCGAGCCAGGCGCCGACGCAGGTCAGGTGAATGATTTGATTGAGGATCAGCAATTGGCCGTTGAGGCCGTCGAGCATGGCACCGTGGCCGACCGGGGCGAGGGTGGCCAGCAGCAGGCTGGCGAGGCCGATTCGCAGGGGCAGGTTTGAACGTAAGGGCGTCATCAGCAGCGCTACCAACAACGCATTGAGCAGCAAGTGCCAGCGCCAGACCTGGCCGAAAAACGTCTTGCCCAGCACCAGTTGCAGGGTCGACGGATCGAATGCCGCGTCCCACGAACCGGCCATGCTGGCGGTGATCAGCAGCAACCAGCTAACGCCAGTGACCAACGCCACCGCCGCCAGCCAGCGGCTTGTTTTCGTCAGTCGCTGATCCAGATTTCCAGCGTCGCCATTGAGCAGCAGAGGCCTGAACACCCAGACCCCGAACAGCATCAGCACAACGGTGAAATGCAGAAAGCGGCACAGCACCATCGAGCTCGTCATGAATTACTGGCCAACCTTGAAGCTATAGGCGCCTTCGCTTTTGTGGGTATCGACCGACACCGCGTGCCATTCGACTTTGTAGGCACCCGCTGCCAACGGTGCGGCCGGGGTGACGATCAGGGTTTTCTTGTCGCTGCCTTCGGTGGCGAGGCTCTTCACCGGCACGTTGCTGCCGTCCTTGCTGATCGTGACCTTGGAAAAGGTGGCTTCAACACCTTCGGAAAACATCAGACGCAGTTCCGACGGAGCGCTCACCGTGCTGTCGGCAGCCGGGGTCTGGTCTTTAAGATGGGCATGGGCAAACACCGACGAAGCGGCGAACAGCGAGCCGAGCAGGGCGACGGTGGTCAGGGTTTTCTTGAGCAGCATCGTGGAATACCTCTGAGGCGGGTTCGAAAAGGCGGTCAGTTTACCTGCGAGAAGTTGGGTGTACGAAGTTTCGTTTTCCCTTGTCGCCGCGAGGTAGAGCGGATGCTAGTCTTGAGCAACGCTGTTGTCAGGGAGCCCTCATGGGCAATCACAAGATCGAGATTCGTCGCAGTAACGTCGAGAAAATTCTGTTGGGGGCCGAAAAGGTTTTCGCCGAAAAAGGTTTCGGCGGCACCGCCATGGCCGACATCGCCGCCGAAGTGCAACTGCCGCGCTCCAACCTGCATTACTACTTCAGCACCAAGAGTGATCTGTACAGCGCCGTGCTGTTGGGTTTGCTGGAAGTGTGGAAACAGGACGCCTTGTGCTTCGAGATGTTCGACGACCCGCGCGTGGTGCTCAGCAGCTACATCCGCGCCAAGATGAACCACTCCCGCAGCCGGCCTTATGGCTCCAAAGTCTGGGCCAACGAAATCATCCACGGCGCGCCGACCCTGGGTGAGAAACTGGACGTCAGTCTGTACGACTGGGCCAAGATGAAAGAAGCGAAAATTCGCCAGTGGGTGGATGACAAACGCATCCTGCCGGTGGAACCTTCGAGCCTGCTGTACATGATCTGGGCGTCGACCCAGCACTACGCCGACTTTGATCATCAGGTGAATATTCTGAATGACCACCAGCCGTTGTCGGACATGCAGTTTGAGCGGGCGGTGCAGACGGTGACGAGTGTGATCTTGCGGGGGATTGGATTAGAACCTTGAAGCTTGCGGCGCAGCTGCCGGCCCCTTCGCGAGCAGGCTCGCTCCCACATTTGAAATGCATTCCAATGTGGGAGCGAGCCTGCTCGCGAAAGCGTCAGTTCAGGCGCCGCTGACCTCAAGGGCTGACATGGTAGGGATTGCGCGGATCATGATTCCAATCCAGAAACGGCTTCCCGTTCTCCATCGGCACCATCTCAATACAATCCTGCACCGGACACGTGATCTGACACAGATTGCACCCCACGCACTCATCATCAATCACTTCATATTTGTGCGTTCCGTCCGCCTGCTTCAGGCTCGCAACCGCCTGGTGCGAGGTGTCTTCGCAAGCAATGTGGCAACGACCGCAACCAATGCAGGCCTCCTGGTCAATCTTGGCGATCACCTGATAGTTAATGTCCAGGTACTTCCAGTCCGTGGTATTGCCCACCGCACGCCCGGAAAACTCTGACACGCTGGCGTAGCCCTGACTGTCCATCCAGCGCGATAAACCGTCCTTCATCTCCTCGACAATCCGGAAGCCATGCAGCATCGCCGCCGTGCACACCTGCACCGAGCCGCTGCCCAGCGCAATGAATTCCGCCGCGTCGCGCCAGCTGCTAATGCCGCCAATGCCCGAGATCGGCAGGCCTTGCGTCTGTGGATCGCGGGCGATTTCGGCGACCATGTTCAGCGCAATCGGCTTCACCGCCGAACCGCAATAACCGCCGTGGGTGCTTTGGCTGCCCACGGCGGGATTGGCGACCATGCGCTCCAGGTTGACGCTGGTGATCGAGTTGATCGTGTTGATCAACGACACCGCATCGGCACCGCCGCGATGGGCCGCGCGGGCGGCGACGCGAATGTCGGTGATGTTCGGTGTGAGCTTGACGATCACCGGCAGCGAGCAGTAGGTCTTGCACCAACGGGTGACCTGCTCAACGTACTCCGGCACCTGGCCGACCGCCGCGCCCATGCCGCGCTCCGGCATCCCGTGCGGGCAACCGAAGTTCAGCTCGATGCCATCGGCGCCGGTGGCTTCCACCAGCGGCAGGATGAATTTCCAGGATTCTTCGACGCAGGGCACCATCAGCGACACAATCAGCGCACGGTCCGGCCAGTCCTTTTTGACCTGGGTGATTTCCCGCAGATTGATTTCCAGCGAACGATCAGTAATCAGCTCGATGTTGTTGAAGCCCACCACTTCACGGTTGGCGCCGAAGTGCGCTGAGTAACGCGACGATACGTTGACCGCCGCCGGGTCTTCACCCAGGGTTTTCCAGACCACGCCACCCCAGCCGGCCTCGAAGGCGCGGACCACGTTGTAGGCCTTGTCGGTCGGTGGCGCGGAGGCCAGCCAGAACGGATTGGGGGCTTTGATGCCGGCGAAGACAATCGAGAGATCGGCCATTTACGCAGCCTCCACGTTAAGCATGAGTTGGGCGTTGATGGCCTCGGCGGCCTGTTTGCCGTGCTGCACGGCCTGCACGGTGAGGTCCTGATCGAGACTGGTGCAGTCGCCGCCGGCGTACACGCCGGGGATGCTGGTGCGCAGGTTTTCGTCCACTTGAATCCGCTCGCCCTGACGTTTGAGCTCGCGGGCCAGCGGATCGGCGAGGGCGCTGGAGTCGAAGGCCTGACCGATGGCTTTGAAGATTGCGTCAGCGGCCAGTTCGAAGGTTTCGCCGGTGGTTTGCAGGCGACCGTCTACCAAATGGGTGCGGGCGAAGCGCATGCCGCGCACGTTGCCTTGATCATCGAGTAGCACTTCTTCAGGTTGTGCCCAGGTCAGCAGTCGCACCTGATTGGCTTTGGCGATGTCCTGTTCGTGACCTGTCGCGCCCATTTCATCGACACCGCGGCGGTACACCAAATTGACATCGCGTGCCCCGAGGCGAGCCATTTGCACGGCCATGTCGATGGCGGTGTTGCCTGCGCCCAAAACGATGCAACGGTCAGCGAGGGGGAGTTGGGTCAGGTCATCGGCCTGACGCAGTTCGCGGATGTAGTCAGTAGCGGCGAGCAGGCCCGGCGCATCTTCATGAGCAAGCCCCAGCTGTTTGCTGGCGGCCAGACCGAGCCCAAGGAACACCGCATCGAACTGCTGATGCAGTTCGCTTAAGGTCAGGTTCTCTCCAAGTTTCTGCCCGTGGCGGATCTCGATTCCACCAATCTCCAATAGGAATTCAAGCTCCTTCTGCGCGTAGTCGTCCACCAGTTTGTACTTGGCGATCCCGTATTCGTTGAGGCCGCCAGCCTTTTCCCGTGCCTCGAAAATCAACACGTCATGGCCATGCATCGCGCTGCGGTGAGCGCAGGACAAACCGGCCGGACCGGCGCCGACCACGGCGATGCGCTTGCCAGTTGATGCAGCACGCGTGAAGGGGTGTTCGCTGAAGTGTGCGTTGTCGACGGCGTAACGCTGCAACAGGCCGATCAGCACCGGAGCGCATTCATGGTCGTTGTTGCGTACGCAGGCTTGCTGGCAAAGAACCTCCGTTGGGCACACCCGGGCGCAACTGCCGCCGAGGATGTTCGCCGAGAGGATTTTCTGCGCGGCGCCCTGAACGTTTTCCTGATGGATATTGCGGATGAACGACGGAATGTCGATCTCGCTCGGACAGGCATTCACGCAGGGCGCGTCGTAGCAATACAGACAACGCGAGGCCTCCAGATGGGCCTGGCGGTCGTTGAGTGGTGGCGCCAGATCGGTGAAATGGCCGGCGAGGGCGGCCGCATTCTCGTGCGGATGCGGGAGGTGGCTCAGGGTCTTGATCACGGTGTTGGCCTCACGGTTAATTGAGGTGATGCCTCTATCGGGCATTGGGTTTTTTTGTTGTCTGGACTGGCCCTATCGCGAGCAAGCTCGCTCCCACAGGGATCTCGGGCGTCCACAAAACCTGTGGGAGCGAGCTTGCTCGCGATAGGCCGAAGGCCGCTTTCAGCGTTTCACTGCTGTCGGCTTGTTCAACTCAGCCCGCTTGCTCAGCAATTCAAACACCGCCGGATACGCCGGCCGCTCGACATACCGCCCGGCACCACGCTCGGCCCGCAAATCACCATCGGCCCATACCACCCGGCCCTGGCTGACGGTGTGGCTCGGCACACCGCGCACGGTCTTGCCTTCGAAGATGTTGAAGTCCACTTGCTGATGGTGAGTCTTCGCCGAAATCGTCCGCGTACCTTCCGGATCCCACAGCACCAGATCCGCGTCCGCACCGACGCGAATCGCGCCTTTGCGTGGGTAGAGGTTGAAGATTTTCGCGGTGTTGGTGGAAGTGAGCGCCACGAAGTGCTGCATCGACAAACGCCCGGTGTTCACCCCTTCATCCCAGAGCACCGCCATGCGGTCTTCGATACCGGCCGTGCCATTGGGGATCTTGCTGAAATCGTCACGGCCAGCCGCTTTTTGCTCGGCGCAGAAGCAGCAATGGTCGGTGGCGGTGGTGTGCAGGTTGCCCGATTGCAGGCCATGCCAAAGCGCCTCTTGATGGCCGCGCGGACGGAAGGGCGGGCTCATCACGTAACCGGCGGCGGTCTGCCAGTCCGGGTGTTGGTAGACGCTGTCGTCCAGCAGCAGATGCCCGGCCAGAACCTCGCCGTAGACTTGTTGGCCCTTGCTGCGGGCATAGGTGATTTCGTCGAGGGCTTCCTTGGTCGAGACATGCACCAGGTAAAGCGGCGTGCCCAGGGTCTCGGCGATGCGGATCGCCCGACTGGCCGCTTCACCTTCAACCTGTGAAGGACGCGACAACGGATGCGCTTCCGGGCCGGTCATGCCCTGGGCCATCAACTTGCGTTGCAGGTGATAGACCAGCTCACCGTTTTCCGCATGCACGGTCGGCACCGCGCCCAACTCCAGGCAGCGCTCGAAACTCGCCACCAGCGTGTCGTCGGCGGCCATGATCGCGTTCTTGTAGGCCATGAAATGCTTGAAGCTGTTGACCCCGTGCTGGCTGACCAGCTCGGCCATTTCTTCGCGCACCTGTTCGCTCCACCAGGTAATCGCGACGTGGAAACCGTAATCCGATGCCGACTTCTCGGCCCAGCCGCGCCACTGATGAAACGCTTCCATCAAGGATTGCTGCGGATTGGGAATTACAAAGTCGATGATCGACGTCGTGCCACCGGCAAGTCCCGCCGCGGTGCCACTGAAGAAGTCTTCACTGGCCACCGTGCCCATGAAGGGCAGTTGCATGTGCGTGTGTGGATCGATGCCGCCGGGCATCAGGTATTGGCCGCTGCCGTCGAGCACTTCGGTACCCGCCGGAACATCAAGATTTTCGCCGATGGCTTTGATCACGCCGTCGGCGCAATAGACGTCGGCGCGATAACTTTCATCATGGGTAACAACGGTGGCGCCACGGATCAACAGAGACATTCCGAGTTCCTCGCAGGCAATGACCGACTTGTGCCGGTTCTAAATGTTTTATATGAAGCCGGCGCAAACAAGTGTATTCCTGTCAGCGCTGTCAGGAATAAACGCTAGTCTTAGTTTAAGGATTGAGCAAGAATATTTTTTATAAGCTTATATCTGTTTTAAGTTATTGATAATTAACGTTTAAAATTGAAAATCACCAAAATGGTGAGGGCGCTCCCCATTTTGACGCACTTGACAGGTTGTAAAAATAGACGAGATTTCTTATGTGAAATCAGCCGCTTGAGGATGGTCTATGGTTGATGCGCAACGTTGAAAAAAAGTGGTATGCACCAGATTGAGTCCTGACTGTTCGGACAACTTGCCTGGCATTTGGCCTGAGTGAACAAGCAAGTAACCGGTGACTCATCGGCTATATAAATAAAACTGATAAACATCAGTTGGTTACAAGGTTTTTATGGAACTGCCCGATGCGCAAACGGGGTAACCGGCACGCTAATTGATGCCGCCAGCCCCTGATGAGCAACAATAATCAAAAGAACAGTGGAGCGGCCATGCAACAGATCAGATCGCAAGTGACCGAACGCGACGGCTTGTTTGAGCTCGAAGCCGGCAGTGATGTCCTCGACAGCCCCCGTTACAACCACGACATGGCACCGACCAAGGTGCGCGAACGAACCTGGAACAAATGGCACATCACCGCATTGTGGGTCGGTATGGCGATCTGCGTGCCGACCTACACCCTCGGCGGCGTGCTCACCGCGCATTTCGGCCTGAGCGTCGGTGAAGCGCTGCTGGCGATTTTGTTCGCCAACATCATCGTACTGATCCCGTTGACCCTGAACGCCTTTCCCGGCACCAAGTACGGCATTCCGTTTCCGGTGTTGTTGCGTTCGTCCTTCGGCATCCTCGGCTCCAACATTCCGTGCCTGATCCGGGCAGTGGTAGCGTGTGGCTGGTTCGGCATTCAGACGATGTTCGGCGGGCTGGCCATTCACCTGTTTCTGGGGTCGGTGTTCGACGGTTGGAAAGCCCTTGGCGGTACCGGTGAAGTGATCGGGTTCATGGTGTTCTGGGCCTTGAACCTGTGGGTGGTGATTCGTGGCGCGGACTCGATCAAATGGCTCGAAACCCTCTCGGCACCGTTGTTGGTGCTGGTGGGCGCGGGGCTGCTGGTGTGGGCGATGCCGAACGTATCGATGAGCGAATTGATGGCGATCCCGGCCAAACGTCCGGAAGGCGCGAGTGTGGTCAGTTACTTTGCCGCGGGGCTGACCGCCATGGTCGGGTTCTGGGCCACCTTGTCCCTGAACATTCCGGATTTCAGCCGCTATGCGAAAAGCCAGAAGGATCAGATCGTCGGGCAGATTATTGGCTTGCCCCTGACCATGTTCCTGTTTGCTTCCCTTGGCGTAGTGATGACGGCCGCCTCGGTAAAACTGGTGGGTGTCACCGTCTCCGATCCGGTCACCCTGATCGGTCATATCCAGAGTCCGGTCTGGGTCGCACTGGCCATGGCGCTGATCATCATCGCCACGTTGTCGACCAACACAGCGGCCAACATCGTTTCGCCAACCAACGACTTCCAGAACGTCGCCCCCAAGTTCATCAACCGCACCACAGCGGTGATGCTCACTGGCCTGGTCGGCTTGGCGCTGATGGCCCATGAGCTGTTGAAGAAGCTCGGTTTGATCGTCTCGGATTTAAGCCTGGAGACGGTGTATTCCAACTGGCTGCTGGGTTATTCGAGCCTGTTGGGCCCGATCGCCGGGATCATGGTGGTGGACTACTTCCTGATCAAGAAACAGCAACTGGACCTGGCCGGCCTCTATCGCGATGACGTTTATCCGGCGTGGAACTGGTTCGGGTTTATCGCGTTTGGTGTGCCGGTGGCGCTGACGCTGCTGTCGCTCGGCAGCAATGCATTCAGCTGGTTCTACGACTATGGCTGGTTCACTGGCTCGGTATTGGGCGGGCTGATTTATTACGGGTTGTGCTCGATGCGCCCCAGCCCGTCTGTTGCGAAATCTGCGGTGTGATTGATGGCCTCATCGCGAGCAAGCTCGGCTCCCACAGGGTTTTGTGAACACTGAAGATCCCTTGTAGGAGCCGAGCTTGCTCGCGATGACGGCCTCAATTTCACCGATGCATTGCCTGAAGAAACCTATAACAACTGCCTGAGGAGATCATCATGAACGCTGCCGTAGACGTTCTGCAGTCCACCCATCAGCACATCAACCGCGACCGCTTGTGGCAGTCGCTCATGGACCTGGCCAAGCTCGGCGCTACGGTCAAGGGCGGCGTCTGTCGTCTGGCCCTGACCGACCTCGACCGTCAGGCCCGGGACATTTTCGTGAACTGGTGTGAGGAGGCCGGTTGCACCGTCAGCATCGACGCCGTCGGCAACATCTTCGCCCGCCGCCCCGGCCGCAACCCGAACCTGCCACCGGTGATGACCGGCAGCCACATCGACACCCAACCCACCGGCGGCAAGTTCGACGGCTGCTTCGGCGTACTGGCCGGCGTCGAAGTGCTGCGCACCCTCAATGACCTGGGCGTGGAAACCGAAGCGCCGCTGGAAGTCGTTGTCTGGACCAACGAGGAAGGTTCACGCTTCGCCCCCTGCATGATGGGTTCCGGTGTATTCGCAGAAAAATTCACCCTTGAAGAAACCCTGGCCAAGGTCGATGCCGAGGGCGTCACGGTCGGCGAAGCGTTGAACGCCATTGGCTATGCTGGCGAGCGCAAGGTCAGTGGCCATGCCGTCGGCGCCTATTTCGAGGCCCACATCGAGCAAGGCCCGATCCTCGAAGACGAACGCAAAACCATCGGCGTGGTGATGGGCGCCCTCGGCCAGAAATGGTTCGACCTGAAACTGCGCGGCGTCGAAGCCCACGCCGGCCCGACGCCGATGCACCTGCGTAAGGACGCCCTGGTCGGCGCCTCGGTGATCGTCGGTGCAGTCAACCGCGCTGCCCTCGGTCATCAACCCCACGCCTGCGGCACCGTCGGCTGTCTGCAAGCCTATCCCGGCTCACGCAATGTCATCCCCGGTGAAGTGCGCATGACCCTGGACTTCCGTCATCTGGAACCGGCGCGACTGGACTCGATGATCGCCGAAGTCCGCGAAGTCATCGAAACCACCTGCGAGGAACACGGCCTGACCTTTGAACTGACACCCACTGCGGATTTCCCGCCGCTGTACTTCGACAAAGGTTGCGTCGAAGCGGTACGCGGCGCTGCCCAAGGGCTGGGCCTGTCGCACATGGACATCGTCAGCGGAGCAGGGCACGACGCAATCTTCCTCGCCGAACTCGGCCCGGCCGGGATGATCTTCGTACCGTGCGAAGGCGGCATCAGCCACAACGAAATCGAAAACGCCGCGCCGGATGATCTGGCGGCCGGGTGTGCGGTGTTGTTGCGGGCGATGTTGGCGGCGTCGGCGGCGATTGCCAGCGGAGAATTGGCGGCCTGAAACGCAAAAAATCGTAGCCTTCGGCAATGACTGCGCCGCCGAAGGCTACGACCTCTAGACATTGACCCGGCGAGGCGACTTAACGACGCGCTTGCAACACGCTGAATATCAACATCCCCGCCAGCATCGCGATTGCAAACACCCACGCCTGCCAATGCCCCGTCGGCAACAGCACCAGCGCCGGCCCGGGGCAGATGCCCGCAATGCCCCAACCGACCCCGAACAGCAAGCTGCCACCAATCAGGCGTCGATCCAGTTCACGACTGACCGGCAACTGCATCGGCGCCCCCAGCAACGACTTGGATTGTTTCATGGCCCAGTGAAACGGCACCCAGGCCACGGCAATCGCCCCGATCATGACCAGCGCCAGAGAGGGGTCCCACACACCGGTTATATCGAGAAACCCCAGCACTTTGGCCGGGTTGGCCATGCCGGCCAACAGCAGGCCGATGCCGAACAACAGGCCGGCAAGGAAAGCCGTGAGTTTTTTCATGTTCAAAACCCCAACAGATGGCGCAGGACAAACACGGTCACAAAGCCCGCGAACACGAAGCTCAACGTCGCGACGATGGAGCGTGGTGACAGCCGCGAAATACCGCACACTCCGTGGCCACTGGTGCAACCAGAGCCATAACGGGTGCCGATCCCGACACACAATCCGGCGGTGATCAGCCCCACGGTACCGGTCTTGAATTCAATGGTCGGCCACACCTGAAACAGCGCCCACAACAGGGGGGCCGCCAGCAGTCCAAGGATGAATAAGGCTTTCTCGCCTCGCCCCGAATCACCTGGCGCCAGTAGACTGCCGAGTAATCCGCTAATCCCGGCGACACGCCCATTGGCCACGACCATCACGCTGGCCGCCAAGCCGATCAACGCACCGCCTGCCAACGCGGACCAAGGCGTGAAATGCAGCGTATCCAGCATCATGGCAACTCTCCAGGCAGGTAAGGGACAGCATTAAATCACTCTTCGACTTGAGCTTAGGGCTGCCGCCGCGAAAAGGTTCTACGACCAAAAGATCAAATCCTTTGTCGGCGCGTCACAAACCATAACGCTGGATCGTCATCTCGTTGAATCCCCCAAACAGTGGAGCCACACGATGTCGTCCAACACCCAACCGATCAACCTGCTGCAATCCATTCCTCAAGTCTTCGAAAGCCTGACCCAGGTGCATGTCACCCTCGATCATCACGACCTGCCTGCAAGCCTGAAGCATTTGATCCACCTGCGCGCCTCGCAGATCAACCAATGCGGTTTCTGCGTGAAGATGCACACCCGCGAGGCCCGTGACGCCAATGAAACCAACGAGCGACTGGACCGCCTGATCGTCTGGCGCCACGTCAGCGATTTCAGCGCGTCCGAACGCGCCGCCCTGGCCTGGACCGAAGCCCTGACTGTTCTGGATGAAAAGACCGATTACGCCAGCCTGCGCGGTGACTTGCGCGAGCACTTCAACGATGCGCAAATCGGCGCCTTGACGGCCGAGATCGGCATGATAAACCTGTGGAACCGTTTGCAGGTGTCGAGGCATTGATTGATGAACTCCGCTGAAAACGCCGCCGCTGTGTTCGAGCAGCGCCGGCCCTTTTTGCTCGGTCTGGCGTATCGCATCCTAGGCTCCCGCGCCGAAGCCGAGGATGTCGTGCAAGAGCAGTTCATCAAATGGCTGGAGGCCGACCGCGCCGCCATTGCTACTCCGGCCGCCTGGCTGACCACGGCGTGCACCCGGCACTGCATCGATTTGCTGCGCTCGGCTCACAAGTCGCGGGTTGATTACGTCGGTACCTGGCTGCCGGAACCGATTCACACCACCCATCAGGACTCACCCGAACACAGGCATGAACTGGCCTCGTCGCTGTCCACCGCGTTCCTGTTGCTGCTGGAGCGGTTAACCCCCAAGGAGCGTGCGGCGTACCTGCTCTACGAAATTTTCGACATGGATTACGCGCAGGTCGCGGATGCGGTCGGGGTTCAAGAGGCTGCGTGCCGCAAACTGGTGTCCCGGGCCAAGGCCAGTCTCGGCAGCGGACAAACGCGCTTTCAGCCGGAACCGGCGCGTCAGGACCAATTGCTCTGCGCCTTCCATCGCGCCATCGCCAGCGGCTCGACCGCTTCATTGACCGCGATGCTGAGCGAAGACGTTGAACTCTGCGCCGACAGCGGCGGCAAGGCCTCGGCGATCCGCGAAACGTTGTCCGGCATTACCAGCGTGCTGGATTTCATTGGCCAGTCGTTGCACGTCTATTGGCAGACTTGCGAATGGCTGCGCAGCGAAATCAATGGCACCCAAGGCGTGATCATCAAGGCGGACGGGGTCATCACTGCGTCGATGACGTTTGGGTTCGACGAAGCGGGGCAGGTGAGCAGGATTTTTATCATGCGTAACCCGGAGAAGTTGGCTGGGTTACAGGGGTCGTTGGATGTGCAGTGACTCAGTGCAGCATCGTTATGCGCCAAAGCGAAGGGACTTGCAACGAGGAGCAGTCGATATAAGGACACCCGGTGAGTCAATGAAACTCGGGGCAAATTACTTGGTATCCACGTAATTACTTAGTGAGGTCGAGTACTAAGTAGTAGCTAAATATTGAAGGTATACGGTGAGCTCCAATTAATGCCATTGACCCTTTATTTCCTGCCACTGATCGTCTGACAGCCACTTATCTGCCACCGGAAAGAAAATATTTTCCTCCGAGTCCATGTGATCGAAATATTTTTTGATGAAGTCATCGATAGTGTCAGCAATTACTCTCGTTTCCTGAGTTGTGTCCTCCAACATCTTCAACTGTCCAGCAATGCGTCCAAATGCTTGATGATCTCGCTCGATATCCTTGACCCGTTGGTGGATCGGTGCCTCAGTCGCCAGCAAGGCCAGCCGAATAAGTTCTTCATTTTCATGGTGGTGTCGCTCTGCATCACCATGCAAGGCTTCCAGCATCTTGAACAACAGCTTGCAGTCATCAGCACCATCGGATTCATGCCTCATCTTCCTCAGCAACTCTTTGATCTGAGTAATTTTTATAGCCACCTCATGATGATAGGCCTGAAGTTCTTTCAACAAGACGTTCATATCAAATCCTCGTCACGACACCAAATCATCACAGAGAAATATTCTTTAACCAGCAACCTCCAAGGATACCCATACCTTTAAATTTCCATATTTATCAATAACTTTCCAATCGCGCTCACCAGAACTATTTAACCTTTTCAGTATAGGCGAGCACAAAGATCTCACCTCGGGAAATTTGCCGCCCTCGCCTCCGGCCGTGGGCACTTGGGCGCTCGAACTGGCTATTTTCGGGCTCGCTACGCAGTGTCAAACGTGCGGCTGCGATCATGAGCCTGATCCCGTCAGCGCGCCTCAACGCAAGCAAGCTCCCTCGTCACAGGGGATCGCGTTCGCAAGGTCCGGCAGGGTGAGCCATCTGCACTATCCCAACCCCCCGCGGTCGTAATCTTCACAGGCCGGCGCGTGAATGCGCCGCCGCACGCGTGGAGATCCAATGAGCCAGGACGTCCTGACCACCGAAACCAATCGCCGTCAGTTGCAACAGATCATCGCGGGCCTCTCCGATGGGGTGATTCTTCTGGAACTCGACCAGACCCTTCTCTGGGCCAATGACGCCGCGTTGGCCATGCACGGCGTCGGGCAACTCAGCGAACTGGGGGCGAATGCCAAGGAGTACGCCAAGCGCTTCGCCTTGCGTTATCGCAATAATCATCCGGTTCAGGCCGACAATTATCCGATCAGCCGCGTCGCCCGAGGCGAGTCCTTCAGTGATGTGTTGGTTGAGGTGACGCCAGCGGACGACGAAGAGCGCACCTGGGTCCACAGTGTGCGCAGCATGGTATTGGCCGACAGCGCCGGCGAGCCGGAGTCGCTGGTGCTGATCATGAACGATGTCACGGAGTGGGCCAGCGCCGAACAGCGTTTCGAAAAAACCTTCAATGCCAACCCGGCCCCGGCGGTGATCTGTCGCCTCAGCGATTTGCGCTACATCAAAGTCAACCCGGGCTTCCTGGAGATGACCGGCTATTCCCGTGATCAGGTGATCGGCCGTTCGACCTATGAACTGGACGTGCTGGAGGGGGCCGAAAACAAAGACCTGGCCAAGCAGCGTTTGCGTGAAGGGGCGACCATTCCGCAAATGCAGGCACAGTTGCAGTTACCCGAAGGCGGCAGCAAACAGGTGATCGTCGCCGGCCAGCCCCTTGAACTGAACGACGAAGCCTGCATGCTGTTTTCCTTCGTCGACATCGAGCCTCGGCATAAGGCCGAAGTCGCCCTGCGCCAGAGCGAGGAACGTTTCGCCAAGGCGTTTCGACTGACCCCGGTGCCGATCCTGGTGTGCAACGCCAGCGATCAGGTGGTGATGGACGTCAATGAGGCCTTCCTCGATACGCTCGCGTATCCCAGTGAAGAAGTGCTCGGCAAGACCATCGCAGAGATCGACTTCATCCATGACAAGGGCGCACGTACACGGCTGTTCGCCACCCTGGAGAAAATCGGAAGCCTGGATCGCATCGATGTCAGCCTCCGTAAGAAAGACACCGGGCTGATCGATTGCGCGGTCTCGGCCGACACCGTGAACATTCAGGACAGTCCCTGCTACCTGCTGGTGTTTATGGACATCACCGAACGTAAACGCACGCAGCTGGAGTTGGTGTCGGCGATCGAAGAGGTCATGAAAGACGCCTCCTGGTTCAGCCGCACGCTCATCGAGAAGCTCGCTAACGTGAAAAACGTCAACTCGCCGCAGTTGCCTAGCGTGTCTTTCACCGACCTGACTGCCCGCGAGCGCGATGTGCTCGGCCTGATCTGCGAAGGCCTGGCCGACAAGGAAATCGCCGCGCGGCTCAAACTCGCGCCGAACACGGTGCGCAACCATGTCTCGACGGTGTATTCCAAGCTCGATGTTCACAGTCGTAGCGAGGCGATTGTCTGGGCTCGCGAGCGCGGTTTGTTCTCCAGCGAGTGGCGCCCCAAAGCCCAGCGTTAGGTGCAAATGCACTAACCGAGGGGGTGCAAATTCATGTTCTGGCCGAGTGCGGCAGTTCTTAGGCTGTAAGGGTGCGATATAGGTCTTCGGGTATCGCGTCCCTTTCAAAAACAGCGACAGGAACCGCGGGATGATTTATGTGGCGCAATTGCGTATGCAACTGGAGCGGAGCTTTTCGCCGTTGGCCTGTGACTGCACTGTTACGGGTGATCAATCACTGACGGTGAAGCTCTATCATCCGGTGTCGGGGCAGGTGGATCTGGTGGTAACCGGGTTGAGTGTGGCCAGCCTCAGAACGCCGGCGGCGGTGGCAGCGTTGATCGAAGAGCTGCGTTATGAACTCGAGAGCAACACGTTGCATTGTCGCGAGACGTCCTAGGAACTGTCGGGTTTTGCCGGCGGTCGTATAAAGAATACGAGAGTATTTTTTCTGTGACCGGTCCGCGGGTTCGCGGTGAAGCAGTTGGGTCGCGGAAATATGTCGATCACTTACCGCGGATCAACCTATGAAAAGTCTTGGGAAACGCATCTTTGCAACACTGTCGTTCGCACTCTGGATAGCGATTCTGGGCGGTTGTGCCAGTCCTCCACCGCCACCTCCCGCCGCGCCGCCTCCACCCCCTGTGCGCACTTGCCAAACCACTGAAAACACCGATGTGCAAGGCGATATGCGGGCTGAAGGGCAGGTGACCCGGGAAACGACGCTCACTCGTTGCGTCACTCAGTAAGCATTCATCTGTTCACGTTGAACCGCCAGCGGCGCTGTGCTGCTGGCGGGTATCCGCACGTTTCGCTCAGACTTCCTCGATCCTGACCCAACGCGACTCCCGCGCTGCCAACCGGATCGCCGTCGCCAGACGTTCGACTTCCCACGCCTGTTCGAAATCTGTTCCACCCTGAGATAAGCCTGCCAGCGCCATCACCAGATCATGGACTTCCAGCGTTTTGAGTTCGTTGTAACCCAACTGATGCCCTGCCGCCGGACTGAACGCCGCATAACCCGGCAGATTTGGTCCTGCCAGCAAGCGCTGGAAACCGTCCTGACCGGCACGAAACAGGCGCAATTCATTCAGGCGTTCCTGATCGAACACCAAAGTCCCTCGGGTGCCGCTGATTTCGAAACTCAGGTGATTCTTGTAGCCGTGCTTGAGCCAACTGCTGCTGAACGTGCCCCGGGCGCCATTCGCAAACCGCAACAAGGCGTGGACCTGATCGTCGACGGCAATACTGCGTTGCTCCGGATTGCCAGCCGTGGCGGGACGTTGCCGGTGTACGGTCTGGGTGTTGGCGCTCACTGCCTCGACATCGCCCACCAGATACCGGGCCATGGCCAACAAGTGACTGCCCAGATCGGCCAGTGCGCCACCGGCATGATCGGCATCGCAACGCCACGACCAGGGTGACGCGGGATCGGCCATGAAGTCTTCGCTGAATTCACCCTGGAAACTGATGATCTGACCCAAGTCGCCGTTTTCAATCAGCTGCCGGGCGAGCGCGATCATCGGGTTGTGCTGGTAGTTGTAACCCACCCGCGTCACCACGCCTGCCGCTTTGGCCGCCAGGCGCATGGCGTCGGCCTGTTCCAGATTCACCGCCAACGGCTTCTCGCAATACACCGGTTTGCCGGCGGCGAGGGCGGCCATGGCCATGGGGTAGTGCAGGTGATTGGGCGTGGTGATGGCAATCAGATTGACCTGGGGGTCATCGATCAGTTGTTGCCAGTCGCTATGAGCGGTGTCGAAACCCCAGGCATCGGCGCAGTGGCGGGCACGCTGCGGATCGGCGTCGGCCAGGGCGGCGAGTTTGAGCTTGAGGGGCAGTTCGAAAACCGCACTGACGTTGCGAAACGCCAAGGCATGGGCGCGGCCCATGAAACCTGTGCCGATGAGTCCGATACCGAGTTCGCGCATAGCCGGGGTCCTTTTGGGATTTTGTTTTCAGGAGGGCTATTAATGGAATAAATATTCCCAATACGCAACATTATGGAATAAATATTCTTTTTGTGTGCGATATCAGGAAGCACGGGGAACGGCTACACCGCCTTGCTCCATTGCCTACAACTACACCGGAATCCGCCGGCTTGTACGTCTCGCTATCGGCCTCTATCGTTTCCGGGTGCGCAGATCAACGACAAATCGCGGGCTTTGATGACGGGACATACACCTCAGACTATATTGGCCACTAATTAATCAGATTTGAGCAATGCAACGAATCGAATAGAGGTGGCTATGTCGAAGGATCTCGAAAAAACAACCTGTGCTTTCGTTGATGGTGATCGTCACGAAGCCAAGGTTGTGCGTGATTCTGCCGGATTCCAGCACGGTGGCATCATCCGCCTGGCGAATGGGAAAATCGTCAGTGGACGTGCCAGTACTGTCAAAACAAATTCCGAGAAGGCATACGGATTTATCGCAGCTGCGGTTGCAAAAAGTGGATCAGGAGTGAGGATCGATATGGATAGCGAAGGACACAAAACAGCGGCTGAGAATGGCTGGATCATGGTCGGTTCTAACGGCACCAAGTTATCAGCCGCCACGTGCGCTTCGGTGCGTATCGATGAATACGCTGCTGAAATGCTCAAGGACCCGAATAAGGTTCGAGCGTTTTTCGAACGTGTGAATGGGGAAGCCAAGGCTCGCTGATGTATTGCATTTCTCCTTCTTTTGTTCTTGGTTTTCATGGGTGCGAACGAGAAATTGGCGAGCGCGTACTGGCTGGCGAGGCAACGCTCCTTGATAGTACTAATGACTATGATTGGCTTGGTCGCGGCGCCTATTTTTGGGAAAACAACCCGCAGCGCGCACTGAGCTTTGCGACGAATGCGCAAAAGCGGAGTTCTATCAAAAATCCCTTTGTGATTGGCGCAGTGATTGACTTGGGCCGTTGCCTGGATTTCACAACCGAGAGTGCGTTGCGTGAAATCCGTCAGACCTACCTCTGGCTTGAAGCCGCCTCTAAAGAAGAGGGCGGTCAACCGCTTAAGAAAAATAATCCCTACCTACGTCGTTTGGATTGTCAGGTCATAGATGCCTTGCATACCTTCCGGGAGGTTACAGAGGCACCTGCGTACGATTCTGTTCGTTCACCATTCTGGGAGGGTGAACGTCTTTATCCAGGCACGGATTTTATGCATGAAACGCATGTTCAGCTGGCGATCCGTAACGTAAAGAGCATCAAGGGCTATTTTAGAGTTCTGGATCTGACTGGGAAGCCGGTTGAGTTTGTTCGAGCCGAGTAGTTTCGTTGCCTGGCCCAGTCCTGGTGTTCACCATCAGAACAACAAAAAGGCAGCCCGAAGGCTGCCTTGTGATCATCCGGAAGAGCAGATCAGGACAAGAACCCACCATCCACATTCAACGAAACCCCGGTGGTGTAACTCGACGCATCACTGGCCAGATACAACACCGCCCCCGCCATTTCACTCGGATCCGCCACACGCTTGAGTGGAATCTGCTGCAACGCGGTGTTCAAAATAGCCTCGTTTTTCACCAAGGCCGAAGCAAACTTGGTGTCGGTCAGACCCGGCAGCAGCGCGTTGCAGCGGATGCCGAACTGCGCGCATTCCTTGGCGAACACTTTGGTCATGTTGATGACCGCCGCTTTGGTCACCGAGTAGATGCCCTGGAAGATCCCCGGCGAGATGCCGTTGATCGAGGCGACGTTGATGATGCTGCCGCCGCCGTTTTCGCGCATCAGCTTGCCGGCTTCCACCGACATGAAGAAGTAGCCGCGGATGTTCACGTCGACGGTTTTCTGGAAAGCGCTGAGGTCGGTGTCCAGTACGTTGCAGAACTGCGGGTTGGTTGCCGCGTTGTTGACCAGGATGTCCAGGCGCCCGAACTGTTCGCGGATGCCGGCGAAGACTTGGCTGATCTGTTCCATTTCACCGATGTGGCAAGCCACGGCAGTGGCTTTGCCGCCGGCGGCGATGATCGCATCAGCCACGTGCTGGCAGCCGTCCAGTTTGCGGCTCGAGACGATGACATGGGCGCCTTGCTGGGCCAGCAGTTTGGCAATGGCTTCACCGATGCCGCGGCTGGCGCCAGATACGAATGCGATTTTGCCGTCGAGGTCGAACAACTGAGTCTTGGACATGGTTTTTCCTTGTTATTGGGGCCAGTGGCTTGATCAGAGGCTGGATTTCGAAATGACTTGCAGGCTCATCTGCTCCAGCAGTTTGTTCATGTGAATGAACTGCGCGAAGCGTTTGTCCTGGGTCTGACCATGGAAGAAGCGGTAGTAGATCTGCTGCACGATGCCGGCCAGGCGGAACAGGCCGTAGGTGTAGTAGAAGTCGAAGTTGTCGATCTGGATACCGGAGCGCTCGGCGTAGTAATCGACGAACTCACGGCGAGTCAGCATGCCGGGTGCGTGGCTCGGCTGGCGGCGCATCAATTGCACCGGTGCCGGGTCGTCGGCTTCGATCCAGTAGGCGAGGGTGTTGCCCAGGTCCATCAGCGGGTCGCCGAGGGTGGTCAGTTCCCAGTCGAGCACGCCGATGATGTCCATCGGGTTGTTCGGGTCGAGGATCACGTTGTCGAAGCGGTAATCGTTATGGACGATGCTGGAGGTCGGGTGATCGGCCGGCATCTTGTCGTTGAGCCAGGCTTTGACCGCCTCCCACTTCGGCGCGTCCGGCGTCAGGGCTTTCTCGTAGCGATCGCTCCAGCCTTTGATCTGCCGCGCGACATAACCTTCGGGTTTGCCGAGGTCGCCCAAGCCATAGGCGTTGTAGTCGACCCGGTGCAGTTCAACGAACTTGTCGATGAAGCTCTTGCACAGCGTTTCGGTTTTCGCCGAATCCAGACCCAGTTCCGGCGGCAGTTCGGAGCGCAGGATGATCCCCTTGACCCGTTCCATCACATAAAACTCGGCGCCAATCACCGATTCGTCAGTGCAGTGCACATAGGCTTTGGGGCAGTACGGAAAACCATCACGAAGCTGATTGAGGATGCGAAATTCGCGGCCCATGTCGTGGGCGGATTTGGCCTTGTGGCCAAACGGCGGCCGACGCAGGACAAACTCCTGTTCCGGGTATTCCAGCAAGTAGGTGAGGTTCGACGCACCGCCTGGAAACTGGCTGATCTGCGGCAAACCACTCAGGCCCGGAATGTGGGCCTTGAGGTACGGATCGATCAGGCTGGCATCGAGTTCTTCGCCGGTGCGGATACGGGTGGACTGGTCAGTAAGCGCCATGCTTATCCCTTCTGCTTATTTTGGAGGCCTGAGACTATTGGCTAATCTAATGCGCACGCTCGACACCCACAACCACGAACAGCCCTTATAGGTGAGCGTGTTGCCGGGCAATCATTGTTTTTGATACACCTGTTTGAATGGTCGTCAGATCATGCTCGTCGTCGATGGCAGGGCAATCGGGGTCAATACCGGATTGCCGGTGAAGAACGCCACCAGATTGCGACCGACCAGCTCCACGGTGCCTTGAGTGGCTTCCGGGGACAAACCGGCGACATGCGGGGTGAGGATCACATTGGCCAACGCCTTGAAGGCATTGGGTACTTGGGGTTCTGTGTCGAAGACGTCCAGCGCAGCGCCGGCAATTCTGCGCTGCTCAAGCGAGCTGATAAGGTCTGCGGTGACGATCACACTGGCTCGGGCGATGTTGACGATGAACCCCTGGGGGCCCAAGGCGTCGAGTACTTGTCGGTTGATCAGGTGTTTGGTGCCAATCCCGCCAGGGGTGGCGACGATCAAAAAGTCTGATTTCCGTGCCAGCTCCGTGGGCGTCGAGCAGAAGCTGTACGGCACATCGCTGCGATGCTGGCGGTTGTGGTAACTGACCGTCATGTCGAAGCCGTGGGCGGCGCGTTTGGCGATGGCCATGCCGACCGCACCGAGGCCCAGGATGCCCAGGCGCTTGCCGGTCAGGGACGGGCGCATGATTTTCGGCCACTCACCCCGGCGCACGGCGGCGTCGCAACGGGGAATGTCACGTACCAGAGACAGCAGCATCGCCATGGCATGGTCGGCGACTGAAGAGGCATTGACGCCGGCGCCGTTGGTGACCGTAATGCCCCGGTTGGCGGCGGCTTGCAGGTCGACGTGTTCGTAGCCGGCGCCGATCACGCAGATGATCTTGAGATTGGGCAGGGCGGCGATTTCGTCGGCATACAGGCCCAATGGGCCGCGGGTCAGCACCGCATCGATCTGGGTGCCATGCCGTGTAATGGCATCGGCGCGCTCGGTAGGCGTGGGAGCCAGTATCAGGTGAAAGCCCTGATGTTCGAGAATCGGCAGGTAATCATTGATGGTTTCAACCAGTACCAGAACGGTTGCGGTCATGCTGGGCTCCTGTGGGCATCGGAAAGTCGGGGCTCGAACGTCGCTTCAGATTGCTGGTTGCGCAACGGTCTGGCATTTACCAAAGATAGCAGGCTTGTGGCCTGCGACCTCAGTGTAGGAGCGTTCCGTAGCGCTTACCTATCCACGGTGTTCAACACCTTTACGAATGCACCGTTCAACGTCGCGTTATGGTGTTCGATGATCGACCGGGCCGGCAGCGCCGGTGTGTCCATGCAGGTATGCGCATCGGCCACGAGTATGGGGTTGAACCCCAGTTCAGCCGCTGCCCGGCAAGTACTGTCGATGCAATATTGGGTTTTCATTCCGGCAATGAACACGTCAATGATCCCGCTTGCCCGCAGTTGCTCCGCCAGCGCGGTGGCGTAAAAGGCGTTGGGTCGGGTTTTGTCGAACAGGATGTCGGTGCTGGCATCCAGATCCAGTGCGGGCAATAGCTGCCAGAAGGGGCTACCGACTTCGATAGGCGAACCTTGAGGGCCGGTATGGCGCACCGCGAAGATCGGCACGTTGCGCTCCCTGGCCTGACGAATGAGTTGCTGGATGTTCGCCAGTACCCGTTCACCGTCGTAGGGTTTTTCCGGGCCATGGAACAGACCGACCTGCATATCGATGATCAACAGCGCTGATGACATGGGTGTTTCTCCTTGGGTGTCGTACGAAAAGTGCCGAACGGACGGGAGAAACGACAAGGCCCCGTCCATTGCTGGCGGGGCCTTGGGTTCACTGCGCTGTGTTTATCTCAGCCAGCCACCGCACGACCCGCCGGAAGCGGTCGTAGTGGTGCAGGTGAGATTCAGCGCAGGAATATTCATGAGGCCGATCATGCTGTCGGCGTCGCGGGTGTGTCAACGGCCGTGTCCGAGGTGAGAAATGTCCGGGCTGCGTCGAGAATTTCATCGGACAAGGCGTCACCACGGGTCGCGCGGGCCAGGGTCAGGGCACCGACCATCAGCGAATAATCCACCAACGCTTTTTGCCGATTGGTTTCGGGCTGATCCGCGCCCATCAGCGGTGCCAGCATCTGCAACAATGCCTCCAGCCCTTGGGTGTAGGTCTGGTGCAAACCGCTTTCTACGGTTTCATGGCACATGTCGCCGGCAAACGCGGTCACCGGGCAGCTTTCGCCCGGATTATCGCGATTGGCCGCGGACAGGTAGGGCGCGATGATGCTCTCGCGAGCCGAGAGACTGTCGTCGTTATCCTCTATTTTCTGCTTCCAGCGTTCCATTGATTGGGTGAACGCTCGGCTGCACGCCTCTTGTGCCAGCGCTTCCTTGGATTCGAAGTGACCATAGAACCCGCCATGGGTGAGGCCGGCCGCGCCCATCACGTCGACGACACTGATCCCGTGCAGGCCGCGTTCGCGAAACAGACGCGTGGCGGCCTCGACGATGATCTCGCGGTTGAGTTCGGCTTGTTTGCGGGAGACTCGGGGCATTGGCGGCTCACAGGTATATAAAAGGTAAAAATCAGCTGGTGTATTGGGCTATGCCGTTGCCGAAGGACCAGTTCTCTTTCTTTACTTCCACCAGATTGATGAACACATCTTCCAGCCGCACCGCCAGTTCCGCGTTAAGGCTCTCGGCAATGGTTTTGTAGAGGAGTTTTTTCTGCTCGATGGTGCGGCCTTCGCTCAGGGTGATCTGAATCACCACCAGATTGTCGGTGCGATTGATGCCCAGGTATCCCGGGTCAAAAATGAAATGCTGTTCATCGTGCTCGGCAAGAATCTGGAAATTATCGTTCTCCGGTACGCCAATGGCGCTGTGCATGGCGGCGTAGATCAATTGCCCGACACGTTTGGCGTGAGTAGGGTCTTGATGCTTTTTGATGTCGACGCGAACGAGTGGCATGAGAGGGCTCCGAAATTAGGGTTGCCGGTCAGCAGTCGGGATCGAAATTACATGACGGCGATCCTTTATTGAATAGATTTTTTAAAACATCTATTTAATAAAGGGTGCCAATGGATCTGATCCGCACAACCACTCCTCAGCTAAGTCTTTGCTTCTGCTCATTAATCCCGGACAATCGCGCCCCTGTTTCGGCCAGGGCGCTGCCTGTCGGATTTTTCCGACTCGTCCTGACCGGGTAGCAACTGACCGGAATGCGGAGATCCCACCGGATGAATGATCAGGCCAATAGCGTCGACGAACGCTATGTATCGGCGGCACCAGCCACGCTTGAGAGCTGGAATCGCCATGACACCACCTGGATGCTGGGCCTGTTTGGCACGGCCATCGGGGCTGGCACGCTGTTTTTGCCGATCAACGCGGGTCTGGGCGGCTTCTGGCCGTTGCTGGTCCTGGCGGTGTTGGCGTTCCCTATGACGTTTTACGCACACCGTGGCCTGACACGTTTTGTGTTGTCCGGACGCGAAGGCGCGGACATCACTGAAGTCGTGGAAGAGCACTTCGGGATCAAGGCTGGCGCACTGATCACCTTGCTGTACTTCTTCGCAATCTTCCCGATCCTGCTGATTTATAGCGTGGCCCTGACCAACACCGTGGGCAGTTTCCTCGAGCATCAACTGCACATCATGCCGCCACCGCGCGCCGTGCTGTCGCTCGTGCTGATCCTCGGCCTGTTGGCGGTGGTACGTTGCGGCGAACAGGTGATCGTCAAGGCCATGAGCCTGATGGTTTATCCGTTCATTGTTGCGCTGCTGTTTCTCGCGGTGTTCCTGATTCCTCACTGGAACGGCGGCATTCTCGCCACCGCGTCGACGCTGCCAGAACCGTCGGCACTGCTGCACACGCTGTGGCTGGCGATTCCGGTGATGGTGTTCTCGTTCAACCATTCACCGATCATCTCGGCGTTCGCGGTGGACCAGAAGCGTCGTTATGGCGATCACGCCGAAGAGCGTAGCTCGCAGATCCTGTCCCGCGCCCACGCTTTGATGGTGGTGATGGTGCTGTTCTTCGTGTTCAGCTGCGTGCTGACCCTGTCGCCCGCGCAATTGGCCGAAGCCAAGGCGCAGAACTTGTCGATTCTGTCGTACCTGGCCAACCACTTCAGCAACCCGACCATCGCCTTCGCGGCACCGTTGATTGCGTTCGTGGCCATTTCCAAGTCGTTCCTGGGTCACTACATCGGCGCCAGCGAAGGTCTTAAAGGTCTGATTGTGAAGAGCGGCAAGCGCCCGGCACCGAAGACCCTGGATCGCATGACTGCCGCCTTCATGCTGGTGGTCTGCTGGATCGTTGCCACGCTGAACCCGAGCATTCTCGGGATGATTGAAACCCTGGGTGGTCCGATCATCGCCGCGATCCTGTTCCTGATGCCGATGTACGCAATCCGCAAGGTTCCGGCCATGGCGCGTTATCGTGGTCAGGCGTCCAACGTCTTCGTGACGGCGGTGGGCCTGGTGGCGATTTCGGCGTTGATCTATTCGCTGACTGCCTGATTTTGGCTGAGAACTGAAATTCCTGTGGGAGCGAGCTTGCTCGCGATTGGGGGCGACTCGGTCTTAAGGCAAGCCAGTGCAGTCATTAAAAAACGCCGCTCATCATCACGATGAGCGGCGTTTTTTTATGGCGAACACCCAGCACCTGACCCAGGGCACACATCCAAACGGATTAGCGGCTACGATAAAGCCTGCATTGACGCGTCATAGAGCGTTCGTGGCCTGTTGATCTTTCTCAGGAGACGCTTCATGGCTCAGGCTCACGGTGCATCGGCGCAACCTCGTACCGATAAGCCAAACCGCTGGCTGGATGTCGTGGCCGGGTTGTCGATTGCCGGTTTGTTGTTGCCCGAGGCGGTCGCCTATTCAAGCATTGCCGCGTTGCCGCCCCAGGCTGGCGTGATTGCGTTGTTTGCCGGTTTGCTGTGCTACGGACTGTTCGGCACCAGTCGTTTTGCCATCGTTTCTGCGACCTCGTCTTCGGCGGCGGTACTGGCCGCCGCCACGGCCACTTTGGCCAATGGTGACTCGGGCCTGCGAATGGCCCTGGCGATTGGTCTGGTGCTGGTGACGGGTGGGTTTTTTCTGCTGGCCGGACTGTTCAAACTCGGCAGTGTGACGTCTTTTATTGCCAAACCGGTGCTGCGAGGCTTTGCCTTCGGTCTAGCAGTGACGATCATCCTCAAGCAAGTCGCGAGCATCGTTGACGTGCACTTGAGCAACGGCACCCTGATCCGTTTCGTACCGCAACTGCTGGAGCAGTTACCGCAGTGGAACCGGGTCGGCGCGCTGGTGGCGGCTGTGTCCTTGCTGGGGCTGTGGCTGTGCGCGCGGGTCAGGCGTTTGCCGGGAGGTTTACTGGTGGTGGCGCTTGGCATCGCAGCCGGCCAATGGCTGAACTTGCCCGCCTATGGGGTGAAACTGATCGGCGTGATCGATCTGAGCCTGGAAGTGCCTCGTCTTCCCGTGTTGCCGTTTACCGACTGGTTGCGCCTGGGCGAACTGGCGTTTGCCATGGTGATGATTCTGTATGCCGAATCTTACGGATCGATCACCTCGTTTGCGCTCAAGCACGGCGATCGTGTGTCCTCGAACCGCGATCTGCTGGCACTCGGTGCGGCCAATCTGCTGTCAGGCCTGTTTCATGGGATGCCGGCAGGCGCCGGTTACTCTGCGACGTCGGCCAATGAGGCGGCGGGTGCCGGCTCGCGTCTGGCGGGCGCGGTAGCGGCGGGGGTGGTGTTGCTCATCGTCTTGACGGTATTGCCCTGGATTGCCCTGACCCCCGAGCCGGTGCTGGCGGCCATTGTCATTCATGCCTTGGCGCGTGGCTTGAGCCTGCAGCCCTTGGGCCGTTATTTCATCTGGCGTCGTGACCGTCTGCTGGTGATCTGTGCCGTGGCGGCGGTGCTGGTGCTGGGAGTGCTGGACGGTTTGTTGGTGGCGGTGGTGATCAGCGTGGTGCTGATGTTGAAACAGATGTCATCGGCGGATATTCAGGTGCTGGGACAAATGGGCGGTGGTCATGAGTATGTCGATGTGCAACGCCATCCCCAGGCCAGTGAGATCCCCGGTGTGCTGATTGTCAGGCCGAGCGAGGCGCTGTTTTTTGCAAACGTGGAGCGCATCCTGGGCGGTGCACTGCGCCTGGCCCGACATGCATCGCCACCGATTCATACGATCATTCTCAGTCTGGAGGAGTCTCCCGACCTGGATGGCACCAGCATCGAGGCGCTGGAAACGTTCTTTATGCAAGTGCGAGCCGAGGACAAGCTGCTGATTCTGGCGCGGCTCAAACACGAGCCCAAAGCGGCTCTCGCGAAGTTACCGGCGCAGGAGCTGGAGCAGGTAAGTCTTAGCGGTTTGAGCGTTGACGGGGCGGTGCGACAAGCACTTAAGTCATCCGCATAACCTGTGGGAGTGAGCTTGCTCGCTCCCACAGGGGTTAGGGCAAAACTTACGTGCATAAAAAAACGCCGCTCATCTCACGATGGGCGGCGTTTTTTATTGCGTTGCAGCGTTAGGCTTGAACGACCGGGATGTTGGCGTTCGCAGCAGCTTCACGGAACTCGGCGATCTGGTCGAAGGACAGGTAGCGGTAAACGTCGGCCGCCATGCTGTCGATCTTGCCAGCGTATTCCATGTACTCCTCGACGGTCGGCAGGCGACCCAGGATGGAAGCAACAGACGCCAGCTCGGCCGAAGCCAGGTAGACGTTCGCGCCGTCACCCAGACGGTTCGGGAAGTTTCGGGTCGACGTCGACACAACAGTCGAGTTCGGCTCTACACGTGCCTGGTTACCCATGCACAGCGAGCAGCCCGGCATTTCCATACGCGCGCCGGCCTTGCCGTAGATGCCGTAGTAGCCTTCTTCGGTCAGCTGGTGAGCGTCCATTTTGGTCGGCGGCGACAGCCACAGACGGGTTGGAAGCTGACCTTTGACCTGTTCCAGCAACTTACCGGCAGCGCGGAAGTGGCCGATGTTGGTCATGCACGAACCGATGAACACTTCGTCGATCTTCTCGCCAGCAACGCTGGACAGCAGACGGGCGTCGTCCGGATCGTTTGGCGCGCAGAGCACAGGCTCTTTGATGTCGGCCAAGTCGATTTCGATGATTTCAGCGTATTCGGCGTCAGCATCGGCAACCATCAACTCAGGGTTGGCGATCCAGGCTTCCATCGCTTGAGCACGACGTTCCAGGGTACGCGCATCGCCGTAGCCTTCGCCGATCATCCAGCGCAGCAGGGTGACGTTGGAGCTCAGGTACTCGGTGATCGACTCTTTCGACAGCTTGATGGTGCAACCGGCTGCCGAACGTTCGGCCGAGGCGTCGGACAGCTCGAACGCTTGCTCGATGCTCAGGTTGTCCAGGCCTTCGATTTCCAGAATGCGGCCGGAGAATGCGTTCTTCTTGCCTTTCTTCTCGACGGTCAGCAGGCCAGCCTGAATCGCGAAGTAAGGAATGGCGTGAACCAGGTCACGCAGGGTGACGCCCGGTTGCATTTTGCCTTTGAAGCGCACCAGGATCGATTCCGGCATGTCCAACGGCATAACGCCAGTGGCTGCGGCAAACGCTACCAGACCGGAACCGGCCGGGAACGAAATGCCCATCGGGAAACGGGTGTGCGAGTCACCACCGGTACCGACGGTGTCCGGCAGCAGCATGCGGTTCAGCCAGCTGTGGATGATGCCGTCGCCCGGACGCAGGGAAACGCCGCCGCGGGTCATGATGAAGTCTGGCAGGGTGTGGTGGGTGGTCACGTCGATCGGCTTAGGGTAAGCCGCGGTGTGGCAGAAGGACTGCATTACCAGATCGGTCGAGAAGCCCAGGCACGCCAGGTCTTTCAGTTCGTCACGGGTCATAGGACCGGTGGTGTCCTGAGAACCCACGGTGGTCATTTTCGGTTCGCAGTAAGTACCTGGACGAACGCCTTTGCCTTCTGGCAGGCCGCATGCCTTGCCGACCATTTTCTGCGCCAGGGTGAAGCCTTTGCCGGTGTCGACAGGTGCTTCAGGCAATTTGAACAGGTCGGTAGGACCCAGGCCCAATTCTGCACGGGCCTTGTCGGTCAGGCCGCGACCGATGATCAGCGGGATACGGCCGCCAGCACGAACTTCGTCCAACAGCACCGGGGTCTTCATTTCGAAGGTGGTCAGGACTTCGTCAGTGCCGTGTTTGCAGACTTTGCCAGCATGCGGGTACAGGTCGATCACGTCGCCCATGTGCATGTTGGTGACGTCGAATTCGATTGGCAGTGCGCCAGCATCTTCCATGGTGTTGTAGAAGATCGGAGCGATTTTGCTGCCGAAGCAGAAACCACCGGCACGCTTGTTTGGCACGTTAGGCACGTCGTCGCCGAAGAACCACAGCACCGAGTTGGTGGCCGATTTACGCGAGGAACCTGTACCGACCACGTCACCGACGTAGGCGATCGGGAAGCCTTGACCGCGCATTTCTTCGATATGCTTCATCGGACCGGTGACGCCCTGGGCGTCAGGCACGATGCCTTCACGGGCCATTTTCAGCATGGCGAGGGCGTGCAGCGGGATGTCCGGACGGGACCAGGCATCAGGAGCAGGGGACAGGTCGTCGGTGTTGGTTTCGCCGGTGACCTTGAACACGCGCAGGCTGATCTTGTCGGCCAGGACAGGACGGTTTTTGAACCACTCGCCGTCAGCCCAGGATTGCAGCACGCCTTTAGCGTGAACGTTACCGTTCTTGGCTTTTTCAGCGACGTCGTGGAAAGCGTCGAACATCAGCAGGGTGTGCTTGAGTTCTTCGGCAGCGACTGGCGCCAGTTCGGCGTCGTCCAGCAGATTAACCAGAGTCACGATGTTGTAGCCGCCCTGCATGGTGCCGAGCAGTTCAACAGCGCGTTTCTTGTCGATCAGAGGGGATTTTGCTTCGCCTTTAGCGAGGGCAGACAGGAAACCGGCCTTTACATAGGCTGCTTCGTCCACACCTGGCGGAATGCGATTGGTGATCAGGTCAACGAGGAAAGCTTCTTCGCCAGCCGGGGGATTCTTCAGCAGCTCGACCAGGCCTGCAGTTTGTTCGGCGTTTAGCGGCTGGGGAACGATACCCAGTGCTGCACGCTCTTCGATATGTTTGCGGTAGGCTTCAAGCACAGTTATTACCCTCATCAGTGGTCCCAAATGGGTGTCCGGGACGCTCATCCCGAAATTGCCGTACTCATGCGCTGCATGGCGTTTTGGGCCACTTAGCCAGAATTACCGACAATTCCTTACAGAAGCTGCTTTCAAAGTTTTACGCCTGCAGAACGGGGAGCTGATGAGGGTTGGCGTTAGGCTTTTCCCCGCTGGAAAAACCCTTCGCCAACACCGCTCTGAAGGAACGACTGTGCTCGTGACGCTTTGAAAACAGCTTCTAACGGACATTGGCGCCTTAAAAGGCTGGCTGATTCTACGGCAAAAAAAAATTAAACGTAAGTTAGCCCCTGAACTTTGAGGGGTGATGAATGTTAGACAAAGGGCTAACATGCCGACCTGTTCTGCTTTCCCGTGCTTTCCCTACCTATGCCCAATCAGACCATCAAGACCCCTTGCGTCGGCCTCTGCTCCACTGTTTACGGTGATTTGGTGTGCCGTGGCTGCAAGCGTTTCCACCATGAAGTGATCAACTGGAATGGTTACAACGAGGAAGAAAAGCGCGCGGTGTGGCTGCGTCTTGAGCTGCTGCTGTCTCAGGTGATGGCCAGCAAGCTTGAAGTTTTCGACCCCCAGCGCCTGCGTCTGCAACTGGAGCAGCGCAAGATCCGCTTTGTGCCGCATCAGTCCGAATATTGCTGGGCGTACCAGTTGATCGCCCGGGGCGCGCGGGTCATCAACAACCTGGAAGCCTACGGGATGGTGCTGATGCCGGAGTTTCGCGACTGGAACCTGCCGGAGCTGCGGGATGCCATTGATCGAGAGTTCTTTTTGCTCTCCGAGGCGCATTACCAGCGCTACATTGCGCCGGGGTTTCTAAAAGACGCCTTCGGCGCCTAAAAGCATCGCGAGCAGGCTCGCTCCCACAGTTGGAATGCAATCCCATGTGGGAGCGAGCCTGCTCGCGAAGTCAATCTGACTGGCGCCGCAACCCTCAATGCTGAGTCACGATCTCCTCCAGATGATCCATGATCGTATCCGGCTTCAGCACCAGCACATCGCTCTCCACCGCATCCAGCACCACCTCCGCCGTATTCCCGATCAACGCCCCTGACAATCCGGACCGAGCCACGGTACCGATGACCGTCACCGCCGCCTGCAGCTTGTGGACCATGAACGGAATCAACACATCCGCCGGACCTTCCTCGATATGCAGGTGCTCGTCATCAATGTCGAACTCGGCCTGAAACGATTTGCACTGTTCGCGATAGCGCGCCTCGATGGTTTCGCTGAGTTGCAACGTCGGGTCGGCCGCCGACAGCATCGGCGACGGATGGGCGCTGACCACGTGCAAATGGGCCTTGGCCAGGCTGGCAATGTCGTAACCGTGATCGACAATACAAGAGTGCAAGGTGCGGTGTTCACCATCGGTATTACCGACATCGATCGCCGCCAGAATGACGCCGCCAGTCCAGGGTTTCGAGGTTTTGACCAGCAGCACCGGCGTCGGGCAGTAACGCAGCAGTTTCCAGTCCGCCGGGGTCAGCAGGGCTTTTTTCAGCGGACTGTCGGGGTAATGCTGCTTGACCACCAGTCCGCAACCTTCAGCCTGCTGCACATCGACAATGGTTTCGTGCAGGCTTTCGTTCCAGGCCTGCTCGGTGGTGACGCTGTAGCCGTCCTCGATCAGCGCGGCCTTGAGCACGCCCAACATGCCGCTGTGGTCATGCTTGCGGTCGCAGACCAGCAGATGCAGATGAGCCTGGGTCACGCCGGCAATCAGCTTGGCCCGTTTGAGCGCCAGGCTTTCCGAGTGTTCAGGTTCGAGGACCACCAGAATGCTGCGAATGGCTTGCATGATCGGGATCTCCATGAAGTAAAAAATACTGCGTTGGACAACTATAGTTGCTGGCTGGCTATTCGGGACTTGATGTATATCAACGGTCGCGACTGGTGGTCTGCCGGCAGGCCGGTATAATCGGCGCCCTTCGATTTTGAACCTCTTATCCGTGAGCCCCATGATCCTTCCCGAAATTCACGAGTTCCTCGGCTGCCGCACCCCCGATGGCTGGGTTCAGGCCGCGCTGGCTGATCAGGAAACCCTGCTGATCGATCACAAGAACTGCGAGAAAAAGTCGGCAATGCAACTACGAATTGTGAGAGTTTTCCATGCTGCCTGAAATCCATGATTTTCTAGGATGTCGCACCCCGGATGCGTGGGTTGAAGCTGCCCTTGGCCAGCAGGAAGTGATGCTTTTGGATCACAAAAACTGCGAATTCAAGGCCGCCAGTACCGCGTTGAGCCTGATCGCCAAGTATCACTCCCACGTCGATCTGATCAACCTGATGTCGCGTCTGGCCCGGGAAGAGCTGGTGCACCACGAACAGGTCATGCGCCTGATGAAAAAGCGCAAGATCGAGCTGCGTCAGCTGTCCGCCGGGCGCTACGCTTCGGGCCTGCGCAAAGTGGTGCGCAGCCACGAGCCGGTCAAACTGGTGGACACTCTGGTGGTCGGTGCCTTTATCGAAGCCCGCAGCTGCGAGCGTTTTGAAGCGCTGGTGCCGCATCTGGACGAAGAGCTGGGCAAGTTCTACTTTGGCCTGCTGAAGAGCGAGGCCCGGCATTTCCAGGGTTACCTGAAACTGGCGTACCAGTACGGTGACGCCAAGGACATCGCCCAGGTGATCGACAAGGTCCGCGCCGCTGAGCAAGAGCTGATTGAGTCGCCTGACGTGGAGTTTCGTTTCCACAGCGGTGTGCCAGCCGCAG
This sequence comes from Pseudomonas sp. LBUM1666, assembly GCF_059695775.1. Lineage (NCBI taxonomy): Bacteria > Pseudomonadati > Pseudomonadota > Gammaproteobacteria > Pseudomonadales > Pseudomonadaceae > Pseudomonas > Pseudomonas sp. LBUM1666. Next base: position 2,871,727 of record NZ_CP166789.1, read on the forward strand.
CCTGACGTTTTCGACCGAAAATGTAAAAAACTCTTAAAAGAATGAAACATCTCCGAAAACCGGCCCCCGAGGCCGGTTTTTGCTGGGGCGGGTATCGCAATCCCATGGCGGGCAAGTGGAAGTGGCGGACTCGCCGTGGGGCGGGGCGTCGTTTCGCATGACCTGGGCGCACCAGGATTAAGTTTGTATTGTTCTTACTGGCCCCTTCGCGAGCAAGCTCGCTCCCACATTTTGGAATGCATTCCCCTGTGGGAGCGAGCCTGCTCGCGAAGGGGCCATCAGCACCACCGCCCGATCAAAAGATGTAAACCACCCGCGAAGCCAACGATGTCTGCATCCGCCGCTCGACTATCGGGCTATCCGCCGCATCGTTGCCCAGATATTGCACGGCCAGCACCGTCGAAACACTCCACTGATCATTGACGGGCAATGTCCAGGTCAAATCCGCCCCGCGACTCACCAGCCCTCCATGGTTGTCATAAGCCCTGAACCGACTGCGCGAAGCCTGGGCATCGCTGACGCCGTACCAGGTACGCACGTAATTACTGTCACCAAACTGGCTATTGAGGCTGCCCACGACCTTGCCATAGTCACCTTCATAAAACGGCGCGCTGATGCTCAGCTTCAAGCGGTTCCACGCCGAGCCGGTGTCGTGATCGTCATCGTCCTTTTCCAACGCATGCTCAAAGCACTGTGAACCGGCTTAGCGGCTCAAACCCAGGCGCTCATGCCACTCGGCGATGGATTCTTCGGGATAGACGTCGAACTGCTTGTCTCCAAGACGCACTTCAACTTCGACCCACTGCGCCTTGGAACCTAGCAGCAAATGCGTGTGTTCCGGCGGCACCGGCAGCGGGGTGTCGATGGCAGAGGCAAACGGGTGAATCAGCTCCGGCCATTCCGGGCTGAACAGCCACAAGCCTGAACCACAGACAGAACAGAAATGCCGCTCGGCGGTGCTGCTGTGGGCGCGTTTATCGCCTTCGTCCTTGAGTCTTGCGTGATAAATCGCGATGTGCTTGCGCCCTCGCACTTTCAGGCTGTTGGCATCACCAGCAATATTGATCGCATACCCGCCACCGCCCTGAGTCTTGCGACAGATCGAGCAGTAGCAACACTGATACGGGTAGGGGTGGGCGCTGGTCAAACTGAACGACACCGCGCCGCAATGGCAGGAACCTTCGAGCTGCATGGGAACCTCCGGCAGGCCTGGAACTTACCCAAGACAGCCTAGACCTTCAGCGCCCCTCGACCGGTACGAGAATCGCATCGCCGGTCAACATGCGCCGGGTTTTGGGGGAAGTCATAGTGGATAAGGGAGGGTGATGGGTCGTTGGATTAATGGTGAATGTGCTGGCCTCATCGCGAGCAAGCTCGCTCCCACAGGGTTCTTCTGTGAATACAGGTTTTGTATACGACAACAATCCCTGTGGGAGCCGAGCTTGCTCGCGATGAACGATAACGCGGTCCCACTGGACGCCCACTGTCCGCCGGGTCAGCATGGCGCCTCGAAATCGGGACCTTGATCATGCGACGACTACCCTCCCTGGCTGCACTCAGAACCTTCGAATGCGCCGCCCGTCACGCCCATTTCGGCCGGGCGGCGGCGGAGTTGTGCGTCACTGACAGCGCGGTCAGCCACCAGATTCGCCAGCTCGAAGAGCAATTGGGCGTGACGTTGTTCATCCGAGAAGGCCGGCAAATTCGCCCGACGATGGCCGCCGGGCGCCTGATGCAAAGTTTGCAGCAGGCCTTCGAGCTGATCGGCGATGCCTGCGATGAACTGCGCGACCCGTCATCGCTGGCGGTGTTGCGCCTGGCAGTCACCGCCGAGCTGGCGCAAAAGTGGTTGATGAGTCGCCTGACGGATTTCTACGCGCGCTATCCGCACATCACCTTGCACCTCTACGAACAACCGATCGACGCCACGGCGCCAGGGGAAGACATCGACCTGGCGATCACTTACGGCACCGGACCGGTGGACAGCAGCGCGTACTTCGTCAGGCCTTTGCCGGCGTTGCAGTTCTTCCCGGTGTGCAGCCCCGGTCTGTTCAACCAGGGCACGTTGAAAACCCCGAAGGATCTGGCGCGTCACTGCCTGCTGCACGACGATCAGGACGGCAAGACCTGGACCGCCTGGCTCACCAGCCATGCCGGCGATCAGCGCCCGGAACGTCAGCTGTATTTCGCTCACGCGGGTTTGGCGCTGGAAGCAGCGGCTCAAGGCCAGGGTGTGGCCATGGGCGATAACTTGACCGCGCAGGAGGATTTGCTTAGCGGTCGCCTGGTCCGACCGTTCACCTCCAGCATGACTGCACTTGGCCAATATGCGCTGGTGTGTGAGCGGGTGCGGCTGGAACGGCCGGCCGTGGCTCAGATGCTGGAATGGTTCAACGATCAGCTGATCGATTGATGAATTGAGTTCAAGTATTCCGAAATAATCATCGTTGGCGAGGAGGGCGCCGGCGACCGTAGCCTGTGGTCATTCCAATCCCCGCTGATGAGGTTTGACCATGGCACGTTTGCTCGACTCCACCCCCAAACTTGATGGTTTCCGTTTGCCCGGCGAGTTCGAAACCAAGTCCGGTTGCTGGCTCGGCTGGCCGGAGCGCACCGACGTCTGGCGCAATGGTGCCAAGCCTTCGCAGAAAGTCTGGGTGCAGATCGTCACCGCCATCTCCTGGAGCGAACCGGTCACCGTGTGCGCCTCCGCAGCGCAGTTCGCCACCGCTCGCCGCCAATTGCCGCCTCAAGTGCGGGTGGTGGAAATGACCTGCAACGACACCTGGTTCCGTGACAGTGGCCCGTGCTTTGTGGTCAACGACGACAGCGGTGAGGTGCGCGGCGTGGACTTTGAGTTCAACGCTTACGGCGGCCTAGACGGTGGCTTGTACTACCCGTGGGACAAGGATGATCAGATCGCCAGTAAAATTCTCGAAATCGAACGGTTCGACCGCTACCGCGCGCCGCTGATTGCCGAACTGGGCGGTATCCAGAGCGACGGCCAGGGCAGCATCCTCACCACCGAACAATGCCTGCTCAACCGCAATCGCAACCTGCATTTGGGCAAGGAAGAAGTCACCCGCCGACTGACCGATTACCTCGGCGCCGAGCAAATCATCTGGCTGCCACGGGGCTGCAAGTTCGACGAAACCGACGGCCATGTCGACGATCTCGCGTGCTTCGTGCGCCCCGGTGAAGTGGTGCTGCAATGGACCGACAATCGCGATGACCCGCAATGGGAAATCTACCAGGAGGCCTACGACATTCTGCGCAGCACCCGCGACAGCCGTGGCCGCGAGCTGAAAGTGCACAAGCTGCCGCAACCGGATGTGCTGGAATGGACCGCTGAAGAAGCCGAAGGCCTGGATCAGCAAGACAGCACGCACACCCGTCAGGCCGGGACGAAAATCTGCGCGTCGTACATCAACTACTACGCTGGCAACACCTCAATCGTGGTGCCGCTGTTTGGCGATCGCCATGATCAGGCGGCGCAAGCGACCCTCGCCGAACTGTTCCCGCAACACAAAATCGTCGGTATCGAAAACTCCAGGGAAATCCTCCTTGGCGGCGGTAACGTCGCCTGTATCACCATGCCGCAGTACGCAGGCAGTGCCTGCCACAAAAAGGGAGTTTGAAAATGGGCCTGCACAAACTGACTCAAGCATTACTGCTGGTGCTCGCACCCCTGTGTGTGCAGGCCGCCGACACCGCCAAACCGGTGGTCAATCTGTACATCTGGGGCGAGTACCTGGCCCCGGACACCCTGAGCAATTTCGAGAAGAAAACCGGCATTCACGTGGTGGCCGACCACTTCGACTCCCTGGAAACCGTAGAGACCAAACTGCTCACCGGCCGTAGCGGCTATGACCTGGTGCTGACCGCCGGCCAGCATTTGTCCCGGGCGATCCAGAGCGGTGCGATTCAAACGCTAAACCCGCAGCAGCTGCCGCATTTTGCCGGCGTGGGTGACGAGTTCCGCCAGCACATGGCGGTGTTCGATCCGGGCAATCGCTACGCCGGGATCTACGCCTGGGGCACCACCGGCGTCGGCTATCAGGAAGAAGCAATCAAGAAGCGCCAGCCCGACGCACCACGGGACAGTTGGGCCATGCTGTTCGACCCGGCGGTGGTATCGAAATTTGCCGATTGCGGGGTCAGTTTGCTCAATGATCCCAACGAAGTGTTCGCCGCGGTCATGAAGTACATGGGGCTGGACATCAACCGCCAGGACCTCGATGACCTGAAACGGGCAGAGCAGCAACTGGCGAAGATCCGGCCGTACATCCGCTACTTCGACAACGACCTGAATATCAGCGACCTGGCCAATGGCAACACCTGCGTCGCGATGTCGTGGAACGGCAACGTGGCCATCGCCGCCGGACAGGCCGAGGCTGCGAACAAGCCGTTCACGCTGAGTTATCGGATACCGAAGGAGGGCACGTTGATCTGGTTTGACGCGATGGTCATTCCCAAGGATGCGCCTCATCCTCAGGCAGGGCTGGCGTTGATGGATTATCTGATGACACCGGAGGTGATTGCGCCGATCACTGACACCATCCACTACGCCAATGCGATTACGGCTGCGGACGGGTTGATTGATCCGGCGATTCGCAATGATCCGGGGACGTATCCGTCGGCTGAGGTGAGGGCTTCGCTGTATAGCAAGAATGACAATGGCAAGGCGTTTAACCGGGCTTTGATTCGGGCGTTCAGTCGGTTGAAGTCGGGGTTGTGATTTGGGTGCGGTGTTCGGCATGACATCCACCCCTCACCCCAACCCTCTCCCCAAGGGGTAGAGGGCGCTGACCGAGGTGTTCTACGTGATCCGTCGACCTGTGAAGTCGAGTCGATTATGGATTCAATACAATACTTTCAGGTCGCAGTAATTCGTCAGGTCTTTACGGTCAGCCCCCTCTACCCCCTGGGGAGAGGGTTGGGGTGAGGGGTGGTTTCGGCACCCGCCACAAATACCACGCCGCCACCGTCCGATACGGACTCCACCCCAGCCCGATCTCAATCATCTGCTTGCGATTGGGCTGTACCTCCAGCCCCTTCATCCGCCGATACCCCTCACGCACCCCGAAATCATCGGCCGGCAAAATATCCGGCCGCTCCAGGCTGTAGATCAGCAACATTTCAACCGTCCAGCGCCCAACCCCACGCAGGGTGATCAAGCGTTCGATCAACGCTTCATCATCCATCGCCACTGCCTCAGCGTAATCCGGCACCACACCGTCCAGCGCCGCTTGGGCAATGCCCTGAATGGTCGCGATCTTGCCAGCGGAAAACCCGCAACCGCGCATTTGATCAAAGCCTGTCGCCAGAATCTGTTCAGGCCTCGGGAACGCACCCGTCCCAAACAACGCGATCAACCGACCGACAATCGCATCCCCGGCCTTCGCATGCAGTTGCTGGTAGGCAATTGCCCGCACCAGCGACTCATAAGGATCGCGAGCCGCATGGGGCTGATGCAGGCAAGGGCCGATGGCGGCGATGTGGCGGCGCCAGTCCTCATCGATGGACGATAGGAACTCGGTGGCGGGCAGATAGGCGTCGGGCATGGGGTCAAGCTTTCCCGGACGGTGCCAACAGGGCGTTCACTTCGCCATAGGTGAAGGCCTTCAGATCACGGCTGTCGAGTGTCCCTGTTTCCAGAAAGCTCTTGGCCAGTGCGCCCATGGCGCCATACAGAAACTCGGCGATGCGTGAACCCGCGCTCAAACGGCGTACGCCGAGGGCTTTTAGCTCTTCAGGCGATGGCAAGCCGGGGAGCCCGAGCACGTTCAACGGCAGCGGGGTGCCCTGGCACAGTGCAGCGATTTCGTACTCGGCGGTGACCCCGGCAGCAAACAACCCATCGGCACCGGCGGCTTGATACAACGCGGCGCGCTTGAGCGTCTCTGCCACGCGATCTTCGGCGGGGACCAGGCTCTTGAGGTAAACATCGGTCCGGGCATTGATGAATAGCTTCACGCCGCGACGTTCGGCCACCTGACGAGCGACTTCGATCTTGCGCACCAACAGCTCGGGCGGGGAAGCACCGTCCTCGATATTGATCCCGACGGCCCCGGCGGCAATCACCGCATCGATGAGGTCGGCCACCCGCGTCAGGTCATCGGAATAACCGGCCTCGATGTCCACGGTCAACGGCACCGAGATCACCCGGGCGATGGACTCGACCGTTGATATCAGGCGCTCAAGGGGCAGGGCGTTGCCATCCGGATAACCGTGAGCCCAGGCCACCGCTGCGCTGCTGGTGGCAACGGCTTTGCTGCCCAGTTGCTCCACGATTCGCGCCCCGGCGGCATCGGCGACGTTGGTGAGAATCAGCAGGCCGTCCTGGTGCAACTGGTGAAATTGGTTGTCGAGCGTGTGCATCGAATGTCCTTCCTTATGACTTTTTGAGAAACCTGCAAGTAATCAGAATGCGAGTTGTTGCGTGATCTGCACCGCCGCTTTTTCCAGCCTTAGCAAGAACGCCTTGCGCGGTTGTCCTCCACCATAGCCGGTCAGCGAGCCGTCGGCGCCGATCACCCGGTGACAGGGCACGACAATCGAGAGACGGTTATGCCCGTTGGCCAGGCCCACGGCGCGACTGGCGCCGGGCTTGCCCAATAACGCCGCAATGGCGCCGTAGGTGCTGGTCTGGCCGTACGGGATCTTCACCAGTTCGGCCCAGACCTGTCGGGCGAAATCGCTGCCAGGCAAGTGTAGTGGAACGTTGAAGTCAGTGAGTTTGCCGGCGAAATACTGCGTCAGTTCGGCTTCAATCTGCTGCAAATGCGCGTTATGTCCTGGCGCGACCGCATAGCCGTATCGATTCTGCAATTCTTCGACTTCCTTGGTCAGCGCTGGCCGATCAAGAAACTCCAGCAGCACCAGCCCGCGTCGTTCGGCCATGGCGATCATCGGCCCCAGCGGTGTGGTCAGGCGAGTGAACAGCAGTGGCTCGCTGTGGGCGGCGCGGCCGGGCGTGATGTTGAAGGACTTTTGAAACGCATCGCGAAACCCGCTCAGGGACTCGTAACCCGAATCAAATGCGGCGTTGTCGATGGAATCGCCCTGTTTGATCCCGCCCAACGCCATGCCGAGGCGTCGGGTGCGCAGCCAGGCGTGAAAGGTCATGCCGAAATGCTGCTTGAACCAGCGGCGCAGTTTCAGCGGTTCGATGCCCTCAGCCAGCAGCTGGGCATCGGTCCAGCGCTGCTCGGAGTCGGCGTCCACCGATTTGAGCAGCCGCTGCACCCAGTCCGGAGCGATGGCCGCCGCGTCCAGTGGTTTGCAGCGCAGGCAAGCGCGGTAGCCCGCGGACATGCACTCATCGGCATGGGCGAAGAACTCGACGTTCTCCGGTTTCGGCTTGCGCGCCGTGCAACTGGGGCGACAGAAGATGCCGGTGGTTTTGACCGCGGTAAAGAACACCCCCTCGTAGGCGGTGTCTCGTTCGAGCATGGCGCGAACCATCTCGGCGTGGGGCGGAAGCAAAGCGTTTTGTAGGTTCATGAGGTGAGCATAAGACGCGTCGCCCAGCGCCTCCACCGGAAAATCGACAGAGAATTCCAGTCATTCGTCATGAAGACTGCCTAATGGTTATGTCGGTGATGGATGTCCGGAAAATGTGGATGACTGTGGCGCAGCGGTGTGTGTTCATGTTCGTGACTGTGGGGCTCGGTACCGTCCCACTGGAGCGAATGTTCATGTTGATGATGCTCGTCATGCACGTGGCGATGAGCATGCTTGAGCGCCTCATGTTGATGCTCATGGGCATGATTTTCCTTGAGGTGAATCCATACCCCAAGGCCCATCAACAGCGAAGCGGCCCAAAATGTCAGCGTGACGGGTTCATCCAGCAGCAAGATGGCGATTGCCGCGCCGAGGAAAGGTGCCGTGGAAAAGTAGGCGCCGGTACGCGCAGTGCCCAGGCCACGAAGTGCCAGAACGAACAACACCAGGCTGATGCCATACCCCAGGAAACCGACGATCAACGTAGGCCCCAGCACCGTTATGTGTGGCAGCGTTGCGCCGAGCAACAGCGCCAGAGAACAGTTCACCACCCCGGCGACCAACCCCTTGATGCCGGCAATAAACAGCGCATCCGAGGCCGATACCTTGCGCGTCAGGTTGTTATCGATCGCCCAGCAGACGCAGGCCAGCGCTACCGCCAACGGTCCGATCCAGCCCTGTGACTGCGCCGGGTTCTGGGGCCAGGCCAGCAGTAAGCCACCCGCGACGATGGCCAGCATTCCGACAACGATGCGCCGGTCAGCGTTCTCCTTGAATACCACCCAGGCCAGCACGGCGGTCAATACCGATTCGAGGTTGAGCATCAGCGAGGCCGTGGCGCCGGAGGTCAGGGTCAAACCGAACATCAGCGCCACCGGCCCGAGCACGCCGCCAAACGCGATGGCACCGATCAGCCAGGGCCACTCTGACGATTTCAGGCCGCTGGACTGCCAGCCCCGGTCACGCAACAGTCTGATGAGCGTCAGGCCCAGGCCGCTGCCCAGGTACAACAACCCGGCCAGCAGCACCGGCGAAAGGTTCAGGCCCAGCAACTTGGCCAATGGCGTACTCGCGCCAAAAAGAGCGGCAGCGCCAAGGGCGTAGACAATGTTCAGGTTCATTCAAGGCTCGTCGGGTATTGAGACGGGATCAAACGCAGTTTGAACCTGCGTTGCATCCCGTCAATCCATAACTTCACGCCCGCCGCGCCATCAGCAACACTCCTTTTGCTCACACAGAGTTTAGTTGTGTTGGATCGCCGAACACGGTCACGTCATGCGTCTCCTGCGACCAAGCCTCTTGCCAGTCGTTAGTCAACGGCAAGGGGCGCGCTTCAAGCCAACTTGAAATAGTCGGGGATGCCGGGATCAGTGAATGTGTTTCTTGATGAAGGTAGCTGTCGTCGAAATCAGCTCGTCGATCTGCTTCTCGTCTTTGGTCATGTTGAAGGCGTGATCCATGGGCCGGACAAGCAACTCATGTTCTCCAGGGTGATGGCTGATAAAACTTTTTCCGAGGGTTGGCTGTGGAAAAACGATGTCGTCGTTAGTGCCGACGGCGACGAGCAGTGGTCCCTTGTATTGGGTGATCTCGGCGGCGGGATCGAGGGTCATCAAGCTGACAAAGAACGCGGATTTAAGCTTGACCTCGCCACCACCAGGTATTGGCAGTGCGACGGGGGTGTCACCGCTGTGCAACGCTTCCTTAATCTTCTCGGAGCCCCACAGCAGCGGGAAAGCGGCTCCCATATTGGTCGCGGGGTTCCAGAGTGCGACCGCGTCAAGTTTATGCGGGGTCCGCCCTGCTACAGCAGCACCAACTGCTCCGCCCATGCTCCATCCAACAAGAGCCATGCGGTTGGCGTCGACGCGCCCGGACTTGGCCAGAAAGTCGAGCGCAGCCAGCCCGTCCTGAACATCCGTATCGAGTGTGCCGTCGGTCTTGGCACCATCACTGTCGCCATCAAAACGGTAATCGATACGGAGGCTGGCAATGCCTTGTTTGGCCCAAAGACGTGCGGCACGGGCATAGATACCTTCATTGACGGCCGGAATGATCCCCTCATCCCTACTGCCCCCGAAACTGTGAAGTAACAGAACTACCGGGGGCTTCTTAACGCCGTCGGGCAGGTTCAGAGTGCCGACGACGTTCATTCCCTCAACGGAGAAGGTGACTTTTTCTTCAGCCGCAGACGCGAAATATGGGGCTGTAACCAGGCTTGCGAGAAGTACTAAACGGATCAAAAAAGTAGACATGGTGGGATCCTCAGCTAAACGGGTAAAGGTTTAATTCTTGGGCTGGGGGGCATCGCCCGAAGATGCACTCGGCGCTCCGAGCAGTCCGATAGCGCTGTACCAGAGCGGTCCTTGATTGATGCGGTCGGGGTGGAGTTCGATCATCTTGTCGAAGAACTCACGTGGGGTCGGCTTCTCGGCGAGTAGCTCTATGGCATCCAACAGGTACTGGCGGGTCTGCTCCAGAATGACTGGATCGTCGGCACGATTTTTTTGTTTGTGCCCAGCAATAACGATGCTCGGCTTCAAAGCTTCTACTTGGTCGATCGCCTTGACCCAAGCCTGGAGCCCCCCGTTGCCGCCTTCGAGGAGATATTGGTGTACACCGTTGTAGGCAACGTCGCCGGCCACCACCAGTCCCATGGACGGCACATACAGCACCGTGGTGTCGTCAGTATCTGTATGACCGACATCTATGGCCTGGATGGTATTGCCCTCAAGTGTGAAGCCTTCATCAGGTATCGGTTGAGCAATAACATCGGTCTTTCCAATGAGCCCGGGAAAGTCCTTGTCATATACCTTTTCGCGTCCAACAGTGGCCTGCTGGTGCATGAGCCGGATCGTGCCTTCAGTGGCATATACAGTGGCCCCTGGGAACCGATCGAGGATCTGTTCAGTACCGAACCAGTGATCGCCATGTCCGTGGGTTACGTAGATGTATTTCAAGTGCTTACCGGATTGCACAACCCAGTCGCTGACCTTTTGCGTTTGCTCACGGCTCATTGGTGGATCGATCAGCACAGCGTCGGTTTTCCCGAAGATCAGGGTTGAGGTGATCGGCGATGAAACGATTCGATCACCATTGGGTAGGCGTTTATCGCTCGCCCGAGTTACCCCGTCAGTAACGAGTACTTCATAGGACAATGTCGAAGGGTGGGACATATCGTTCACTCCTGTACTTTTCGCTGCGGCGGACTCAGCAGCGCCTGATAAGCAGGAGGCCGTGACCAAGATTGTGGTGAGCAGTGCCCGAATGGAGTTGCGGGGCATGACTGACCTCTATCTAGTGAAGTGGGACGGAGGTTGGACATCTGCTTGCGTTGCTGATGTCAGATGCGGCATTGATCGAGCCATTAGTCAAGAGTGCAGATTAGCACTGGGCACATGGGTCGGTACTCGATGCGATGCAGCTTCGACCGCTTATGTCCGGTTACTGCAGTGGTGGACATCGGTCGCGGTACAGCTGAGGGGTGTTTTGTTCAATACAGTCGTCAGGTCGCTCATTACCTTGAGGCCTCGTTCAACTGAATTGAAGAAGGTCTGTGATGAGTCTGATTATCTCGATGGCGGCGTTTGCACTGGTGGCCTCGATAACGCCAGGGCCGGTGAACATCGTGGCGTTGAGTTCCGGCGCGCAGTTTGGTTTTCGCGCCAGTCAACGGCATGTGGCCGGGGCGACGCTGGGTTTCGTCCTGTTGTTGGTGTTGATGGGATTAGGGCTGCATGAAGTGTTGCAGCGATGGCCAGCGCTGACGCAGGTGGTGCAATGGGCGGGTGTGACGTTCCTGTTGTACATGGCCTTCAAGTTGGCCGCTGACAAAGGGCATCTGGATGCGAAGGAATCTGGCCGGGCGCCGTCGATGCTGTATGGCGCGGTCATGCAATGGCTCAACCCGAAAGCCTGGCTGGCCTGCGTGGCCGGCATGGGCGCTTTTGTGGCGGATGGCGAGGCACGGCTGGTCTGGCAGTTTGCAGCGGTGTATCTGGTGATTTGCTACCTGTCCGTCGGCTGCTGGGCCTATGCCGGGACGTTTTTACGCGGGTATTTGAGCAACGCCAAAGGCATGCGGTTGTTTAACCGAAGCATGGCGTTGCTCTTGGTGGTGTGCGCGGGATATTTGTTCCGGGCTTAGGCGCTGCGCATCAACCCAGACCGCTCAGTGCATTTTCTACCGGTAGCGGCAGGGCGTTGAACCGATTGGCTCGCAGTTCCGTGATGGCATAGATGGTGCGCGCCGTGCGGCCATTTCCGTCGAAAAAACTGTGGTACCCCAGGAATGCCCCCAGCATCTGTTTGCCGAAGTGCTCATGAGCCGAATCCAGGGCTGCCAGGTGTTTTTCCAGCATCGCTGCGCCCGAAACGTTGGACGGGTAACGCGCTTGAGCAGTAGGTCTGCGCAAGGCATCTGTAGCTTCGGGTACCAGACGCCGATGCAGTTCTTTGTAAACGGCAGGGTCGGACAGGGACTTGCCATTACCGCTGAACTCGCGAAGCAAGCGCCTGATGTTATCAATCTCGTTTCGAGAGTTCGACGCTTTGAGAATCCAGGCGGCGGCTCGATCAGCGTTGTCGGTCAAGCGGTCCGGGTTAAAGGACACATCGTCGAGAAAGCCGCTGTAAGGTGCTTTGCCAAGGTCCGAAGCGAGCAATGTTTTTTGATGTTGATTCATTGCCGTCAGGTTTTTGTACTCCACCTCCAGAAGGTCGTTGAACAGCTCCGGCAGCGTCGTGTGATCCTTGAACTGTCGCAGGTTACCCAGGGAAAACGTTTGCGCTTGCTGGCGTATCAACGAATCGACAACGTCCGAATCCAGGACCTTCTTCAGCGATTGAGCGGTGTCAGACGGGCGTGCGAGGTCGGTCAACGAGCCTTCAAACAAATGCTGAAGCTCCGTTTGGGGAACGTTCTTGAGCAACTTTGCATCATTGGCTTGCAGGTGCTTGAGCACATGTTCGGCGGTTTCGAGCCCATCGTTTTTAAACAGCGCCCGCGCATGCGCTACGGTGTCGAGGCTCATGCGGATCCGCGCGGCCGCACCGGTGTGGTCGAGGGCGCGCAGCAGGTTGTAGGAATGGGCGCCTGTCAGGCGATACAGCTGCGCCCTGACGATATGCGCCGCAGGGGCAGTATGGCCGGCGAGTTTTATCGCGCCTCTGCCAATCAGTTTTACACCGCCCTTGATCAGGGTCGGTATTCCGTCCAGCGGGTTCAACAGGGAAACGACGGTGCGCGCGCCTATCCGGGACGCGGACAACAATTTTGTGGCCAATGACGCGCTCTTTCCAACGGCCTTGCCCACTTGTACCGGCACGCTGACGAAGACAAAGGCAACAAGCGCCGCGTCCATCACGCAACTGGCGATCGCGTCCCGCTGCCTGGCCGGAACACCGGAAGACAAACCCTCGATGCATTCCTTGAACGGAATGATCAAATTCAACAGCGTATTAATGATGGCATCGAACTTTTCCGACGCCAGTTCCTGTTCCGTGCTGTCACGGCCCATGTCCGCCAGTTCACTTTCGGTCAGGAAGGGATGCTGCTCAGCGATCAGGTCGCTGATGGCTTTTATGCGCTCGGCGTTGAAGTAAGCCATCGGTTTATTGGAGTGGCTCGGGTGCAACGCACTGTCGAATTCACCTATCTTGCGCACGAATACCGAAGACTTCGCATCACTGCGAGGCGCAGCGTTTTTAAAGTAGGCATCCAGATCCAGTGGCGCATCCAGAAGGGCGTTGTCTTTGACAAAGTTGGCCCGTGTGCCGTCCTGTTCATAACTAAACAGGTATTGACCGACTCTCCCCCGGAGTTCCGGCGTGCTCCGGCATTCAGAGCGCAACGGGAACAGCTCGAAGCAGCGAACCAGCGTGCCTTGATATTCCGCACAAATAATCACGCCGTAACGGCCCGTTCGCTCCCGTGTCGCCTCGGGTATTGGTCTTGCGTTCAAAGTCTGTTTGTAGGCTTCTACGCGGTAGATAGCCAATCGCCCATGTTCGATAAATCTTCTGTTGGATTCCTCCAACTGTGAAAACACATAGCGAATCGTGGTCGACAGGCCGGATATCAGATCGTTGTAGTGATTGTGCACGGCTGTTGCATATAGGTCGGCAACCGGGTACAGCGCCTTGAATCTGGGAAATTCCTGATAAATATCGCGGCCCCTGGTACGCCCCCAGTCTTGCGTGTGAAGTTGGTCGCTCATGTACAAGTCCAACACTGACACTTGGCGTCCGTTACCACCACCGGAGCCCCGGTGTTTGACCAGCCGTTCATGAGGGTCGCAGGCCGGTACGTTCGATGTCAGCTCTTTCAATGCGAGGGCTTTGCGCCGGGGAATTGGCTTGTTGATCGCGTTAAGCGCGGTAGACAGCGTCTCGACATACTCGTTATAGGCCTTGATGCCTTTATTGATCGTTTCAAGGCTCAGGTTGCCGTCCGCGTCGCGTTGGACCAGTCCATTCATCAATGCCCACGTAACGACCGGGTCAATCCCCGCCATGGCGTGCAAATCGTTGAGTTGCGGGGTGAGTCCCGAGATCGGGCTAAAGCCCAGCAAGTGTTCATAGGTCATGCGCCGGGAGCAACCGGGAACAATGCTTTCGGCCAGGCCCACGGCTTGGCAGAGGATGACCCAGCCCGGGGTTCCGACCTTCAACGACGGGGGTAGTTCGCGCACCAGATACTCCGGTGCCATACCCGCCAATACCAGTTCGGCCACCAGGGGGGCGATGAGTTTATCGAGCTTGAAGCGCTGAATCAGATGCGCTTCCAGGTCGTTGCGGACATCGGATGGCCGGCGCTGAACCTGGGCTGAGGAGTAAAGGTTGAACCCTGCAAACGTCGTGTTGGCCGTGTCTACCTCGGGATCGAGGTCCAGCAGCATGGCGGCGATCAGCAACTGATCGACGAATTGTTTCGATGCCTTGGGGCCTGACTCGTCGGTGAACCAACCCAGCGCATCAATGTAGTTTTGCCCGGTTTCATCCAGCAGGCGCGCGTCGCTGATCAGCCGTTGCAAGCGGTACTCGAGGCTCTGCGGCTGCTTGTCCGATCCTGCGTTTTCCAACACCAGCGATGCGCCAAAGTATTCGGCCAACGGCATTTCGTTGCCGATCAGTTGCGTGGTGATGTCACGAATAATCGCGCGTTTGCTCTTGGTTAACTCGAAGGGCGAATCCTCTGGAGCGTCCAGCAGCTCCCAGTAGTTACCCGTGTCCGGCATGTCCGGCATGTCCGGCATAACGGCGAAGTTGAGCAGGTCAATCAACGCTTTGGTACTTTCTTCATCGGTGGGCAGTGGCAAGTTGTGAAAACGCAGCCATTGGCCAACGGCAATTCGATCATTGGAAGATATGAAACCGCCCATTAGCCTGGCCATCTTTGCCAGTAACGCCAGATTCTGTTTGAACTCGGCAACGTCGGTAACATGAGAAGTGATGTCGACGCGCGCGAAGAAGCGGTTGGTGACCTGTTCAACTACATCGCCAGGACGGCCGAAAGAGCTGATGTCTTCCCGGACGTAATAGAGACGGCCTGCTTGGTCAACATGGAAACTGGCGTGTTCGCTGATAAATTGTTCGGCGCGGATGGTCATGAAGTCGGGCTGTCGAATCATTCGCGACAAAAGAAAGGCGCTGCTGTGATGAACTTCATGGAAGGCGGAGTTGGGCACGCAGGAAACGGCCAGTCGATCCCACGGCCACGCCAAGGTCTGGAGAATGTACTCATCCCCCAGGGCGTTGGTGAGCGCTTCGGTAATCGCCACTCGTTGGCGTTCATTGCCAGAAGTCAGGTTGGCCTGTACTTGTAACTGCATGATTTAAGTTCCATCTTCGAGTAAGTGAGTAAGTTCTCTGGTTGGCGGGAACTTACCCATTACGCTAATTGAACTGATGCGCGTTGTCGTTTTACCTATATGTCCATATATGTATAAAACAGGCGTGGGGTGAGCAGGGTGTCGGGTGATGTGCCAAATACCTTAGTGCGGCGATGTATTGCGGTATGTATATACGAAAGTTTGCCGCGGGTTCTTTTGTTTGATGACGGCTGATGTCAACTCCGATATTGCCCAGGCGTCGCCGCCAAATGCTGTTTAAATACCCGTTGAAAGTGTGCCTGATCGGCAAACCCGGCTTCGAGCGCCACATCGGCGATCAGCTTGCCGCTGCGCAGCTGATCGCGGGCGAACTGGATACGCCGGTTAACCAGAAAGGCGTGGGGTGTCATGCCGTAATACTGCTTGAACGCACGAATCAGGTAGGACGGCGATAGCTGAGCCGCCTCGCAAATGTCTTCGAGCTTGAGCAGGTGCGTGCAGTTGTCGCGGATGTAATCGGCCGCCCGCTCCAGTTTGAAATTGGGTTCGCGCAGCGGTTGATCGATCGGGTTGAGCCGCTGCTGCACGTCGGTGAAAAACTCCACGGCCGCGCTTTGCTTGCGCAACACGTCTTGCTGCGCATCGACCAGCACGTCGTACAAACCTTTCAGGCCGGTAAACAGGTCGCTGTCGTGAGTGTGGGTGCTGGAAAACCGGCGAAACGCCAAGTCCTGGCTGAAACCGAGCTGATGCTGCAAATCGGTCAGCCAGGGTGTCTCGACGTACAGCATCAGGTACGACCACGGCTGGTCATCGATGGGATTGCAGGCATGGACATCACCGGGATTCATCAGCACCACGGTGCCGGCACTGACCTGAAACTCCGATTGCTCGTGGAGGTAGGTACTGCACCCGGCCGTGATCGCACCGATGGAAAAGTGCTCGTGGGAATGCCGGCTGTAGCAGACCTCGCGGCCGTCGGCGATGGAACGCGCTTCGATGAAGGGCAGGGCGTCGTCGCGCCAGAAGCGTGGGGCTTTGTCAGCGTCTTTGGCAATGGTGTGCTTCATCGCAGGTGTTCTCGGCAGGCCAGAACCGGAGTGTATTAGCTCTCGCCGTTAAAGGCCCGCTGCAAGGCGGCGATGTCGAGTTGTTTCATCTGCAACATCGCGGTCATGGCGCGCTGGGATTTTGTCGTGTCAGGGTCTTTCATCATGTCCATCAGCGCCACCGGCACGATCTGCCAGGACACGCCGAATTTGTCTTTGAGCCAGCCGCATTGCTGGGCCTCAACGGGACCGCCCGCGGACAGGCGCCCCCAGAAGTGGTCGACTTCTTCCTGAGTATGGCAATTGACCTGAAATGAAACCGCTTCATTGAACTTGAAGATGGGACCGCCGTTGAGGCCGGTAAAACTCTGCCCGTCCAGTTCGAAACTGACCGTCATCACCGAGCCTTCGGGCCTGCCGTGAATCTCCTGGCCAGCCTTGCCGTAGTGGGTGGTGGCGCTGATTTTCGAATGATCGAAGATCGCACAGTAGAACTTCGCGGCTTCCTCGGCCTGATTGTCGAACCACAGGCAGGGCGTGAGTTTTTGAACGCGTTGCATGGCACAGCTCCTCTACGGATTACTCAGGCTGGACTTTGAGCGTAGTCAGCCTCGGGTCGTCTGGCCGTACCGTAGATCGACAAGTTGAAAGAGTTTCCTCTTCACGGAATCAACGATGTCGGCATGACCCGTTAGTCGCTAGACTGCCGATCTGTTTTGCCGCAAGGACGCTCTGCATCATGGTTTTCCCTCGTTTATTGGCTGTTTCCTGTCTGCTGGTTGCCGCTGCCGTAAGCGCCGAACCACTGACGTATCACCTCACGGACCCTGCGCAGAAATACGTCATCGACGTGCTGTTTGCTCAGCCGCCGACCCAGACCTTCGACGGCGCTCCCGCGCTGATTACATTGCGCGAAAGGGCCGGCGGTCAGGTGCTGCAGCGCATCGAGTCAGACGAAGCGTTCACGCTGTTCAAGCCAGGCCGCAAAGCTTCTGAGTTCGACCGCAACCTGGCGTATGCCGATCAAAGTTTGCTGTTGTTCGGCGATTTCAATTTCGACGGGCAGCAAGATCTTGCCGTACGCAATGGCAATGATGCGGGCTATGGCGGTCCTTCCTACGACATCTATCTGTTCGATCCCGAGAGCCCGACGCTCGTGTTGAGCAAGCCCTTTTCCGCACTGACCCGTGACGCGAATCTGGGCATGTTCGACATCGACCCGGTCACCAAAAGCCTGCATACCCAGTCCAAAAGCGGCTGCTGCTGGCGGCAGAGCGCGACCTGGCAAATACAGGACAACCGCCCTGTGAAGGTGGCCGAGAAAATAGAGGTTGTGCAGAAACCGTCGGAAGCCAACCCGTTCATGCCTTATGGGTATGTGGACGTCACCGATCGTGAACTAAAATCCGGCCAGTGGACGGAGCGTCGGCGCCTCGAGGGGCCCGTCGGTGAAGCGCCCGTCATGTTGCGCGGCACCCTCGATGACAAGATTCCCGTTGAGCTGTGGTGGCAACGTCAGGGTGATGTCTACGTCGGGGAAGTTCGCTACAGCAAGACCGGCAGCGGTCAACCGATCCGGCTGGTGGGCAATACCTACGAAGATGGCGGTATTGTTCTGCGTGAACTGGACGACGACGGTCAGATGATCGGCAACTGGTTCGTCGAAGGCACGCCGAACGAGCAGGGCAGCCAGACCGGCACGTGGATCAACGGCTCTCGTCAATTAAGCATCGATATGAGGCCGACTGCGTTCAAGGTCGCCGCGCAAAAACTTGAGCGGGTAGCAGACAGTCAGCGAGAAGGGCGCTACCTCGTGAGCAATGTCCAGGATCGGCGTGTCGGCGAGTTGACCCTCAAAGTATTGCCGGGGATCGACAACCGCCCCGAGATGGCGGACATCAACCTGAGCATTTTTCAGCTCAAGGACCCGCCTGTCGAAGTCCATCATCAGTACCCATTGCTCGCCGGCAATCTCGTCATCGCACTGGACCCCCAAGGCGATCCGCTGTTTCGCCTGCAGTTGCTCAATGGCGCCGCAGAAGTGACTGGTTTCGGCGAATATCAGAAGTACAGCGCGGCTTACGTGAAACAACCCTGATGTAGTCGTAATGACTTTTTGTAGGGTCGGTATGACTACCAATGGAAGTAGTCATATCGACTCGTGCGAACTCAATTGATTGATCTTCATGGGTTTTTAATCTGGCACGCGACTTGATACATCAAACGTACAACTGATCTAATTCAGGAGTACGGAAAAATGTTCGAGTTCTTCAACAATCCTCAGCACGTTTTGCATCTGTCGAGCCGGGTACTCGGCGCCGGTCTCGCGTTGCTTGTGACGGGTATCTACGGCGCTTATCTCTACGACAGTCATTTGCCGATCGTGGTGCTGGTGTCGATGCATGCGATGACCATCATCGGGCCGACCTTACTCAAAATTGGCTATGTGATGCGCCTTCTGGCGCAACATCGGCTGGGCAAACGTCTGGTCGGCGCTGTGGCCTGAAGGCGACGGTTCAGCGGCGGTCCTGGCCTCCTTTTTCAGCGATCCACCGGGTGGCCAAATCAATAAAGGCCCGCAATTTCGGCTGTGTCTGGGTGCGGCTGGGAAAGTACAGATACAACGCCGAGCTGAGTGGCACGAAGGGTTGCAGCACCCGTTCCAGGCGTCCATCCGCCAACTCGTCGGCAATCTCCAGATCACAGGCATAGGCCAGGCCCGAACCGCTGCGAGCGGCCGCCACCAACAACCGGCGGTCATTGACGATCACGCCGCCCTCGACGCCCACGGTGAAGTCCCGACCCTCGCGGCGAAACTCCCAGCGATGCGCGCTGCCGGAGGTCGAGAAGCGAAAGCCGATGCATTCATGTCGGGTCAGGTCTTCCGGGATGGCCGGTTTGCCAACCTTGGCGAAGTACGCCGGGGAGCCCACCACAGACCATTGCAGGTCAGGTGTCAGGCGCACCGCGATCATGTCTTTTTCAATCGACTCTCCCAGGCGAATCCCTGCATCGAAGCCGCCGGCCATCAGGTCGACCGTGGCGTCGTCCAGGGAAATATCGAGAGTGACCTGCGGGTACGCCTCGCGGAACAGCGGAATCAGCGGCTCCATCAACAGGGCCCCGGACAATCGCGGTGCCGTGAGTCGCAGCGTGCCCATGGGCTGATCTCGGAAACCGCTGAGCACCGCCAGGGCTTCATCGATTTCACTGGCCGCCGGACGCAAACGCGCAAACAGACTGGCGCCGGCTTCGGTCAGCGCCACCCGGCGCGTGGTGCGTTGAAACAGCAGCACGCCGGTGCGCCGTTCCAGCAGTTTGATCGCGTGGCTGACGGCGGTGGGCGTAACGGCAAGCCGAGTCGCAGCCAGGGTGAAACTTTTGTGCTCGGCGACCGCGAGAAACTCGGTCAAGCCATCGAACGGATCGTGGTTCATGTCGGCGCCATTATGAAAGAGCGTTTCATAGTGCTTGTAACACGAGGGCATTTTTCAGACCAATGTTCCTGCGTACCTTGTGCCTACCCCAACTGCCTACAAGGATTCGCGAACATGACCACTTCCCATAGCTTCAAACGTGTCTGGCTCATCACCGGCGCTTCTCGCGGTATCGGCGCCAAGATCGCTGCCGCCGCGCTGGCCAATGGCGACGCCGTGGTCGCCACCGCCCGTGACGCCGGCAGCATCACCCAGCGTTTTGGCGAGCAGCCAGGCTTGCTGGCCGTCACCCTTGATGTGACCAATGAAGTCCAGGGAGTTGCAGTCGCCAAGGCGGCCATCGAGCACTTCGGGCGCATCGACGTGCTGGTCAATAACGCCGGCTTCGGCGTGCTCGGTGCGGTGGAAGAAGCCAGCGCCGATGAAGTGCGCCGCGTGTATGAAACCAACGTCTTTGGCTTGCTGAATGTCACTCGCGCCGTCCTGCCGCACATGCGCGCCGCTCGCCGTGGACATGTGATCAATCTCTCTTCTGTGGGCGGTTACACGTCGGGGCCGGGCTTTGGTGTCTACTGCTCGACCAAATTTGCCGTCGAAGGCTTGAGCGAGGCGCTGCACGCCGAACTGGCACCGCTGGGCATCAACGTGACCATTGTCGAGCCTGGTTATTTCCGTACCGAATTCCTCGAAGGTAATTCGCTGGTCGAATCCCCGGCTTCGATTGCCGACTACGACAGCACGGCGGGTGAGGTGCGCAAAATTGCCAAGGCCGTGACCCTGAATCAGCCTGGCGATCCGGACAAGCTCGCCCAGGCCATGATCAAACTGGTGGAAGCGGAAAAAGCCCCGCTGCGCTTACCGCTGGGCAGCGACTGTGTCGCGGCGATCGAAGCCAAGAACACCTTCGTCGCTGAGGAGTTGCAGACGTGGCGTGAGCTGTCGGTGTCCACCGACTTCTAAGCCAAAACCGCATAAGAAGGCCGCCCATCGAGGCGGCCTTTGTGTGACCGGTGGTCGATGAACCTGTCCGGTGGGGCAATTTGCGCTTAGCTGTAGAGATAACCCGAGGCGCGCGTAGGTTCTGAACCGCCACAGCGACGCCCCTTCAGAACACCGTGAGTCTGAGGAAATTCGCAATGCTGACCCTCAACATCAATGGCAAGGACCAGGTGCTGGATGTCCCCGCAGACATGCCGCTCCTGTGGGTCCTGCGCGATGTCGCGCACTTGACCGGCACCAAATTCGGTTGCGGCATCGCCCAGTGCGGCGCCTGCACCGTACACGTCGACGGCGCGCCACTGCGTTCCTGCATCACGCCCGCCACAGCCGTGGCCCACGGGCAAAAAATCCTCACCATCGAAGGCCTGTCTACCGACGGTTCACACCCGGTGCAACAAGCCTGGGCCGAGCTCGATGTGGTCCAGTGCGGTTACTGCCAGTCCGGGCAGATCATGTCGGCGGCGGCCTTGCTGGCGAAGATCCCCAAGCCCACCGACAGCGACATTGATCAGGCGCTGTCCGGCAACATCTGCCGCTGCGGCACCTACCCAAGGATCCGCGCAGCGGTCAAGCGCGCCGCCGAGATCGGTTGATGCCACGTTGAAGGGAGTCTGAGCAATGAACAGCCTCAATCCTCTGTCACGCCGTGGTTTCCTCAAGGGCAGCGCAGTGCTGGGCGGCGGTCTGGTGGTGGCGTTTGTCATCCCTGGTGGCCATCGCTTTGCCGTCGGCGCCGAGAATCAAGGCAATGTTTTCGCGCCCAATGCGTTTTTACGGATCGGCAATGACAACAGCGTCACCATACTGCTCGGCCATTCGGAAATGGGCCAGGGCATCTGGACCGGCCTGACCATGTTGATCGCCGAAGAACTGGACGCCGACTGGTCGAAGATCCGCGTCGAACATGCACCGGCTTCGGCCGCCGAGTATGGCCTGGCCGGGTTTGGCGGGATGCAAATCACCGGTGGGTCGACCTCGACCTGGATGGAGTTCGACCGCTACCGGCAGGCCGGTGCAGCGGCGCGTTTGATGTTGATCGACGCGGCGGCCAAACGTTTCAATGTCGCGCCCTCCGAAATTCGCACCGAATCGGGTGTGGTGATTGCCGGCGACCAGCGCGCCACTTACGGCGAACTGGCCGATGAGGCCGGCAAGCTGCCGGTGCCGGACCCAGCGTCGATCAAACTCAAGGAGTCCAAGGACTGGAAAATCATCGGCAAACCGACCAAGCGCCTGGACACACCGGAAAAAATCACCGGCCGCGCCAAGTTCGGCATGGACGTGCAGTTCGACGGCCTGATGACCGCCATGGTTGCGCGCTCGCCGGTGTTCGGTGGCAGCGTCAAATCTTTCGAAGGTGCCGAAGCGCTGGCGATCCCGGGCGTGCACAAAGTGGTGCAGGTGCCCACCGGGGTGGCGGTGATTGCCGACCATTACTGGGCGGCGAAGCTGGGGCGCGATGCGTTGAAGATTGATTGGGACCTGGGACCGAACACCGGGCTCGACAGTCAGACGCTGCTGGAAAGCTTCCGCAAACTCGCCGCCACCCCTGGCATGTCGGCCAATCAGGCCGGTGATGTCGCGGCGGGTCTGGGGAAAGCGGTGAAGGCCATCGATGTCGAATACAGCGTGCCATACCTGGCCCACGCGCCGATGGAGCCGCTCAACTGCACAGTTAAAATCACCAAAGAAAAATGCGAAATCTGGACCGGCACCCAGTTTCAGACGCTGGATCAAATGGTCGCCGGGAAAATCACCGGGCTCAAGCCCGAGCAGGTGGAGATTCACACCGAGTTTCTGGGCGGCGGTTTCGGTCGCCGGGCCAATCCGACCTCGGACTTTGTCGCTGAAGCCGTGGAAGTCGCCAAGGCCGCGGGCGCGCCAGTGAAAACCGTCTGGTCCCGGGAGGACGACATTCGCGGCGGCTACTACCGCTCCGCGTTCCTCCATCAGGCCCGCATCGGCCTCGATGCCGGTGGCCTGCCGATCGCCTGGAAGCATGTGATGGTCGGGCAGTCGATCATGGCGGGCACGTCATTTGAGGCAACCATGGTCAAAAATGGCATCGACAAGACCTCTGTCGAAGGGGTCGCCGACAGTCCGTACCTTGAGGGGTTGGCGAATCACCAGGTTGATCTGCATTCGCCGCAAACCGGCATCCGCGTGCTCTGGCTGCGTTCGGTGGGGCACACCCACACCGCGTTCGTGATGGAGTCGCTGATCGACGAACTGGCAGAGGCGGCCGGAAAGGATCCGGTCGAGTACCGACGAACCTTGCTCAAGGACCATCCACGGCATCTTGGCGTGCTGAACCTGGCCGTCGAGAAAGCCAACTGGAAGGCGCCGCTACCGGACGGGCATGCGTTGGGTGTCGCGGTGCATGAGTCTTTCGGCAGTTATGTTGCCCAGGTGGCCGAGGTGTCCCAGGACAACCTGGCGATCCGCGTCCACCGGGTGGTGTGTGCGGTGGATTGCGGCATTGCGGTTAACCCGATGAGCATCGCGGCGCAAATGGAATCGGCCATCACCTTCGGCCTCGGATTTACCTTGCACAGCAAACTGACCTTCAAGAATGGGCAAGTGGTGCAGTCCAATTACCATGACTATCAAGTGCTGCGGCTCAACGAAATGCCGGTGGTGGAAGTGCATATCGTGCCCAGCAGCGACAAACCCGGCGGCATCGGCGAGGCCGGTGTGCCGCCCACGGCGCCGGCAGTGGCCAACGCGGTGTTCGCCCTGACCGGCCAACGCTTGCGGGAACTGCCGCTGCAACTGTCGGGGGTGTGAGATGAGACGACATCTGATTCTTGGCGCGGTGGTGTTGATCGGCCTGGTCGGCTACGCCGAGGACCTGTTCGCTGACGATAAGGAGGCCATCAAGGCGTTCGATACCGTGCAAAAGGTCTTTCAGAGCCCGCGCTGCCAGAATTGCCATATCCCCGGCGATTCGCCGTTGCAGTTCGACGCCGGGATTCCCCACGCCATGAACGTCGTGCGGGGCATGGACGGCAAGGGCGCGGCGGGTTTGCCCTGCGCTACCTGCCACGCCGAGAGTAATCCGCCGGCCAGTTACGGCGCTCACGCACCGCCGGGGGCGCCGCACTGGAGCCTGCCGCCCGCCGCGCACAAAATGGCCTGGATCGGTCTGCCGGCCGACCAGTTGTGCGCAATGATCAAGGACCGTTCCAGCAACGGCGACCGCGATTTCGCCGCGCTGATCAAGCATGTCAGTGACGACAAACTGGTGCTCTGGGGCTGGAATCCGGGTCAGGGAAGGGCGCCGGTGCCGGTGCCGCACGACATTTTTGTCACCCAGTTCAAACGCTGGGCAGACGCGGGAGGGCCATGTCCGGTCGTGGGTAGTTGACCGGCGGTCCGTTAACAGGGAGTCAAAACGGGTATGGACGACTCTAAGAAACATACCCGCCAATGGAGTGAGTAATGCTGATCCCAGGCAAACCGGTAAAACCAGGCGCGTGCGCCGACCTGTTGCGCACGCCACTGCAGGAGCGCGAGCTACTGCGTGACCTGGCCCGCAAGGCCGAGGAGGAGCTGATGGGCGTGCAGATGGCGAGCATGGACGAGTTGACGCTGCTCTCCAATCGACACGGTTTTACAGCGCTGGCCCAACAAGGGCTGGATGTCTGCCAGCAGCTGAAAAAGCCAGCGACGCTGTTGCTCTTCAATATTGATGACTTCAAACACATCAACTATCTCTATGGTCGTGCCGAGGGCGACAACGCCCTGAAAACCTTCGCTGATGTGCTGCGAATTGCCTTTCGCGAGAGCGATGTGATCGGCCGGTTGGGCAGCGACAAATTCGTCGCGTTACTGACCGGCTCAAGCGTTGTGGAAATACCCGCGATCAGGGCGCGACTCGAAGAAATACTCGAAGAGCGCAATGCTACGGTGCATCGCGGTTATGACATTCGCTTCAGCATCGGACAACTCGAGTGCAACCCTCTGCTTCCCGGCTCGATCGAGGAGCTGCTGGCACAGGCCGATGCGTTCACTTGGCAAACAACTGAGCCACATCCTTGAAAGCCTTGAACTCAAGCGCGTTGCCGCACGGATCGAAGAGAAACATCGTCGCTTGCTCACCTACCAAGCCCTGAAAGCGAATGCCCGGTTCGATCACGAATCGGGTGTTGAGGGCTTTCAATCGCTCGGCCAGCGCCTCCCATTCGTTCATCCCCAACACCACCCCAAAATGCGGCACCGGTACGTCATGACCGTCGACAGCATTGGTGTGCGCGGCTTCTTGAGAGGCGTTTTTCGGCGCCAGGTGAATGACCAATTGATGGCCGAAAAAATTGAAATCGACCCAATGATCGCTTGAGCGACCTTCTTCCAGGCCGAACACTTCGCCATAAAAATTCCGCGCGGCCGTCAGGTCGTAGACCGGGATGGCCAAGTGAAAAGGGGAGAGTTGCATCGAATGTGCCTCGGTTGTCTGGATTCAGACTGAGTTTAGCCCTGTGCTTTTTGATTAAAAGACGATAATTTTTGCATCGAGCTCAAATTATTTCGATCAATCGAGAACGCCATGCTGCGGGAACTGAAAACCTTCATTGCGGTGACGCGCTACGGCACTTTTGCCGCGGCCGGGATGCACATCGGCCTGACCCAGTCGGCCGTCAGCGCGCAGATTCGCAATCTGGAACAGGCTCTGGGTATTCGTTTGTTCGACCGCACCGGACGTCAGGCGCTGCTCAATGCGGCGGGCCAGCGGGCGTTGCCGATGGCCAGGGAAATGCTGGAGACCTTCAGCCGCATGGCGGTCAGCGATGATGTCAGTGAGTATCGCGGCGAGTTGAAAATAGGCGCGGTGGCCACGGCCCAGACCGGACTGCTGCCCCAGGCATTGCTACGACTGAGGCAACAGGCGCCATTACTGGAGCCGAAACTGGTGCCCGGCGTATCGCTGAACCTGTTGAGCCAAGTGGACACCGGTGAGGTGGATCTGGCGATCCTGATCAAGCCGCCGTTCGAGTTGCCCAAAGAACTGTCAGCGCAGCTCATCCGCAAGGAGCCGTTTGTATTGATCGTGCCTGCGGACCTTGAAGGCGATGAGCCGTTGCAGATCCTCGCGAGCCATCCGCAGGTGCGTTACGACCGCAATTCGTTCGGTGGAAGACTGGTGACGCGTTTTTTGCGTGAGCAGCAGATTGATGTGCAGGTGGCTTTGGAGCTGGATGAGCTGGAAGCCATCGTGAAGATGGTTGAATGCGGGTTAGGCGTGTCGCTGCTACCCGAGGCGGGGCTCTGGCTTGAGCATGGGGCGAAGGTTCGGATCATCCCGTTGGGGGAGTTGACGTTCTACCGCGAGATCGTCCTGTTGCAGCGCTATAGCCAGCGCACACAGCCGATCCAGCAGCTGTTTTCCAGCTGCCTGACACACATTTCCGGCTAAACACCAAACCCCTGTGGGAGCGAGCTTGCTCGCGATGGCGGAGTGTCAGTCGACATCAATTTTGATGGTTAGTCCGCTATCGCGAGCAAGCTCGCTCCCACATTGATTGCGCCAGGCCTGAAATTACGGGCACAAAAAAACCCGCCTCAAGAGGCGGGTTTTTTCGTTACAACCCGAAGATTACTCTTCAAGGCTGCCCATGGCCGTGGTGTTGAAGCCACCGTCCACGTACATGATTTCGCCGCTGATGCCGGACGCCAGGTCCGAGCACAGGAAGGCGCCAGCGTTGCCGACTTCGTCGATGGTGACGTTACGACGCAGCGGGGTTTGCGCTTCGTTGGCGGCCAGCATCTTGCGGAAGTTCTTGATGCCGGAAGCGGCGAGAGTGCGGATCGGGCCAGCCGATACGCAGTTGACGCGGGTGCCGTCCGGGCCCAGGGAGCCGGCCAGGTAACGAACGCCAGCTTCCAGGGAAGCCTTGGCCATGCCCATCACGTTGTAGTTCGGCATGGTGCGCTCGGCGCCCAGGTACGACAGGGTCAGCAGGCTGCCGTTGCGGCCTTTCATCATTTCGCGGCCGGCTTTGGCCAGGGCCACGAAGCTGTAGGCGCTGATGTCGTGAGCGATGCGGAAACCTTCACGGGTGGTGGCTTCGGTGAAGTCGCCATCCAGTTGGTCGCCCGGGGCGAAGCCGACGGAGTGCACGATGCAGTCCAGGCCGTCCCACTTCTTGCCCAGCTCAACGAAGACCTTGGCGATTTCTTCATCGCTGGCCACGTCGCACGGGAAGCACAGGTCAGGGTTGGAACCCCAGCTTTGTGCGAACTCTTCGACACGACCCTTGAGTTTGTCGTTCTGATAAGTGAAGGCAAGCTCAGCGCCCTCGCGATGCATGGCGGCAGCGATGCCGGATGCGATGGACAGCTTGCTGGCGACACCGACGATCAGTACGCGCTTACCGGCGAGAAAACCCATGTGTTGCTCCTCTCTTTCAGGTTATTGCGCAGTGGCTGGAGCCAGGAAAGCGGCTTCCAGCAACTGCTGTGTATACGGATGTTTGGGGGCCGCAAAAATACTTTGCGCGTCTCCCTGTTCGACCACTTGGCCTTGCTTGACCACCATCAGCTGGTGGCTCAGCGCTTTGACGACAGCCAGGTCATGGCTGATAAACAGATACGTCAGGTTGTACTTGGTTTGCAGTGAACGCAAAAGCTCCACCACTTGGCGTTGCACTGTCCGGTCGAGGGCCGAAGTCGGCTCGTCCAGCAGAATCAACGCCGGTTTTAGCACTAATGCCCGGGCAATGGCGATTCTCTGCCGTTGCCCGCCGGAAAATTCGTGGGGGTAGCGGTGCCGGGTTTCCGGGTCCAGACCTACCTCCTTGAGTGCCGCAATAATCGCCAGTTCCTGTTCCGCCTCGGTGCCCATCTTGTGGATCCGCAGGCCTTCGCCGACGATCTGGCTCACGCACATCCGTGGGCTCAGGCTGCCGAACGGGTCCTGAAACACCACCTGCATCTGCCGACGCAGCGGCCGAACCTGTTGCTGCGTCAGGCAGTCTAGCTGCTTGCCTTCAAAACGGATGGCACCTTTGCTGCCGATCAGCCGCAAAATTGCCAAACCCAGTGTCGACTTGCCCGAACCGCTTTCTCCCACAATCCCCAGGGTCTGGCCCTGAGGCAGGCTGAAATTGATGCCGTCCACCGCTTTGATGTGGTCGACGGTCTTTTTCAGAAAGCCTTTCTTGATCGGGAACCAGACTTTCAGGTCCTCGACTTGCAGCAAGGGCGGGCCGATAACGTTAGTTGCCGGCTTGCCGCTGGGCTCCGCTGCCAGCAGTTCCCGAGTGTACGGATGCTGCGGTGCGCGGAACAACTCTTCGCACGATGCCTGTTCGACGATGCAACCGCGCTGCATGACACATACGCGATGCGCAATTCTTCGCACAAGGTTCAAATCGTGACTGATCAGTAGCAGCGCCATGCCCAATCGGGCCTGTAATTCCTTAAGCAATTCGAGGATTTTCAGCTGAACGGTCACGTCCAGCGCGGTGGTCGGCTCGTCGGCGATCAGCAGTTCCGGCTCGTTGGCCAGGGCCATGGCAATCATCACCCGCTGCCGTTGGCCACCGGACAATTCGTGGGGCAGGGCCTTGAGGCGCTTCTCGGGCTCCGGGATGCCGACCATTTCCAGCAACTCCAGCGTGCGCTTGGTCGCCACTTTACCGATCAGGCCCTTGTGGGTGCTCAATACCTCGTTGATCTGCTTCTCGATCGAGTGCAGCGGATTGAGCGAGGTCATCGGCTCCTGGAAGATCATCGCGATCCGGTTACCGCGGATGTGGCGGATGGTTTTCTCTTTCAGGCTCAGCAGGTTCTGCCCGGAGTACTCGATGGTCCCGGACGGATGCCGGGCGAGCGGGTAGGGCAGCAGCCGCAGGATCGAGTGGGCCGTCACCGATTTGCCAGAGCCACTTTCGCCCACCAGCGCCAGGGTTTCGCCACGCTTGATATCGAAGCTCACGCCTTCGACCACCCGTTGAACGCGCTCGCCGACGACAAATTCGACGGCCAGGTCGCGCACTTCGATCAGATTGTCCTGATTCATTTCACTTCCTCGGGTCGAAGGCATCGCGAGCGGACTCGCCGATGAACACCAGCAAACTCAACATCAATGCCAACACGGCAAACGCGCTCATGCCGAGCCACGGCGCTTGCAGGTTGGATTTGCCCTGGGCCACCAGTTCACCCAGCGACGGTGCGCCAGGCGGCAAACCGAAACCGAGGAAATCCAGGGCGGTCAGGGTGCCGATGGCGCCGGTCAGGATGAACGGCATGAAGGTCATGGTCGAGACCATGGCGTTGGGCAGGATGTGACGGAACATGATCGCACCGTTTTGCATCCCCAGCGCCCGCGCGGCGCGCACATATTCCAGATTACGCCCTCGCAGGAATTCGGCGCGGACCACGTCCACCAGGCTCATCCACGAGAACAACAGCATGATCCCCAGCAGCCACCAGAAGTTCGGCTGCACAAAGCTGGCGAGAATGATCAGCAGGTACAGCACCGGCAGCCCGGACCAGATCTCCAGAAAGCGCTGCCCGGCCAAATCCACCCAGCCGCCGTAGAAACCCTGCAAGGCCCCGGCTATCACACCGATGATCGAGCTGAGAATGGTCAGCGTCAGGGCGAACAGCACCGAAATTCGGAAGCCATAAATCACCCGAGCCAACACGTCGCGGCCCTGATCGTCAGTGCCCAGCAGGTTGTCGGTCGAGGGCGGTGCGGGTGCCGGGACTTTCAGGTCGTAGTTGATGCTTTGATAGCTGTAGGGAATCGGCGCCCACAGGACCCAGGCGTCTTTTTCCTTGAGCAATTCGCGGATGTACGGGCTCTTGTAGTTGGCTTCCAGCGGGAATTCGCCGCCGAAGGTGGTTTCCGGGTAACGCTTGAGCGCCGGGAAGTACCAGCCGTTGTCGTAGTGCACCACCAGCGGTTTGTCGTTGGCGATCAGCTCGGCGCCGAGGCTCAGCCCAAACAGCAGCAGAAACAGCCACAGCGACCACCAGCCACGCTTGTTGGCCTTGAACAGTTCGAAGCGTCGGCGATTGAGAGGGGACAGGTTCATCTCAATGCTCCCGGCTTTCGAAGTCGATACGCGGATCGACAAAGGTGTACGTGAGGTCGCCGATGAGTTTCACCACCAGTCCCAACAGGGTGAAGATGAACAGCGTGCCAAAAACCACTGGGTAATCGCGGTTGATCGCCGCCTCAAAACTCATCAGGCCGAGGCCGTCGAGGGAGAAGATCACCTCCACCAGCAACGAGCCAGTGAAGAAGATGCCGATAAACGCCGACGGGAACCCGGCGATCACCAGCAGCATGGCGTTGCGGAACACATGGCCGTAGAGCACGCGGTGGTTAGTCAGGCCCTTGGCCTTGGCGGTGACCACGTACTGCTTGTTGATTTCGTCGAGGAAGCTGTTTTTGGTCAGCAGGGTCATGGTCGCGAAGTTGCCGATCACCAGCGCCGTCACCGGCAATGCCAGGTGCCAGAAGTAATCGAGAACCTTGCCGCCCATGCTCAACTCATCGAAGTTGTTGGAGGTCAGCCCTCTGAGCGGGAACCAGTCGAAATAACTGCCGCCGGCGAATACCACGATCAGCAGGATGGCGAACAGGAACGCCGGGATCGCGTAGCCGACGATGATCAATGAGCTGGTCCAGACGTCGAAGTGGCTGCCGTGTCGCGTCGCCTTGGCGATCCCCAGCGGGATCGACACCAGGTACATGATCAGCGTGCTCCAAAGCCCGAGGGAGATCGACACCGGCATCTTTTCCTTGATCAGGTCGATGACCTTGGCGTCGCGGAAGAAGCTGTCGCCGAAATCAAGCGTGGCGTAGTTCTTGATCATGATCCACAAGCGTTCCGGCGCCGATTTGTCGAAGCCGTACATGTGTTCGATTTCCTTGACCAGCATCGGGTCCAGGCCCTGGGCACCGCGATAGGCGGAGCCGGCCACCGAGACTTCGGCACCGCCACCGGCAATGCGGCTGGTGGCCCCTTCGAAGCCTTCGAGCTTGGCGATCATCTGCTCCACCGGCCCGCCGGGGGCGGCCTGGATGATCACAAAGTTGATCAGCAAAATGCCGAGCAAGGTCGGGATGATCAGCAGCAGTCGCCGAAAAATATACGCCAGCATCTGATTACTCCATGCCCGCAGGGTCGGCTTGCAGTTTGGTTTCGACTTCTACCGCAGGTTTGGCATCGGGCTTGACCCACCAGGTGTTGATGCCGATGTCGTACTTGGGGGAGATTTTCGGATGACCGATGTGGTTCCAGTACGCCACGCGCCAGGTTTTGATGTGCCAGTTGGGGATCACGTAATAGCCCCATTGCAGCACGCGGTCCAGCGCGCGTGCATGGGCCACCAGACTTTTGCGCGAATCGGCGTTGATCAGTTGCTCGACCAACTGGTCCACCACCGGGTCTTTCAGGCCCATGGAGTTGCGGCTGCCGGGTTTGTCGGCGGCGGCAGACATCCAGAATTCGCGCTGTTCATTGCCCGGTGAATTGGACTGAGGGAAGCTGCCGACGATCATGTCGAAGTCCCGTGAACGCACGCGGTTGATGTACTGCGAGACGTCGACCCGGCGGATCACCAGGTCAATCCCCAGGTCGCTCATGTTGCGCTTGAACGGCAGCAGCACCCGCTCAAATTCGGTCTGGGCCAACAGGAACTCGATGGTCACCGGTTTGCCATGGGTGTCGACCATCTTGTCATCGACGATCCGCCAGCCCGCCTCTTGCAACAGTTGATAGGCTTTGCGCTGTTGGGCGCGGATCATGCCGCTGGCGTCGGTCAGCGGGTTCTGGAACGCCTCGCTGAACACCTGCTCGGGAATCTTGCCGCGGAACGGGTCGAGGATCGCCAACTGATCGGCGTCCGGCAGGCCGCTGGCAGCCATTTCCGAATTCTCGAAATAACTGCGGGTGCGCACATAGGCGCCATTGAACAGTTGTTTGTTGGTCCACTCGAAGTCCAGCAATAGCGTCAAGGCCTGACGTACACGTACGTCCTGGAAAACTGGGCGGCGCAGGTT
This sequence comes from Pseudomonas sp. LBUM1666, assembly GCF_059695775.1. NCBI lineage: Bacteria > Pseudomonadati > Pseudomonadota > Gammaproteobacteria > Pseudomonadales > Pseudomonadaceae > Pseudomonas > Pseudomonas sp. LBUM1666. The sequence goes on from NZ_CP166789.1 coordinate 2,903,567, forward strand.
AAACACAAAACCCTGCATGCCGGTGGGGTTGCCGTTCGGGATCTGTTCCTTGATCAACCGGCCCTCGGTGACCGCCGGAATGTTGTAGGCGTTGGCCCAGTTCTTTGCTGCCATTTCGAGCCAGTAATCGAACTGCCCGGCCTTGAGCGCTTCCAGAGCGACGGTGTTGTCGCGATAGTAGTCGGTGGTCATCACGTCGAAGTTGTAGAACCCGCGGTTGGCAGGCAGGTCCTTGCCCCAGTAATCCTTGACCCGCTCATAGCGCACCGAACGCCCGGCCTTGACTTCGCTGACCTTGTACGGGCCGCTGCCCAACGGCATTTCCAGGTTGCCCTTGGTGAAATCGCGAGTCGCCCACCAATGCTTGGGCAGCACCGGCAACTGGCCGAGGATCAGCGGCAGCTCACGGTTGTTGTTGTGTTTGAACTTGAACAGCACCGTCAGCGGATCTTCAGCGACCACTTCCTCGACATCGCTGTAGTAACCGCGGAACAGCGGCGCGCCGTCCTTGATCAAGGTCTGGAAGCTGAAAACCACGTCCTCGGCGCGCATCGGATGCCCATCGTGGAAGCGCGCTTCGGGGCGCAGGTAGAAACGCACCCAGCTGTTGTCCGGGGCTTTTTCGATCTTGCCGGCGACCAGGCCGTACTCGGTGAAAGGCTCATCCAGGCCCTGTTTGGCCAGGGTGTCGTAGATCATGCTGATGTCGTCGGCCGCGACACCCTTGTTGATGAAGGGATTGAGGCTGTCAAAGCCGCCGAAACCGGCCTGACGGAAAATCCCGCCCTTGGGCGCGTCGGGGTTCACGTAATCGAAATGTTTGAAATCGGCCGGGTATTTCGGCGGCTCGTTGTACAGGGTCAGGGCATGTTGCGGGGCGGCACAGGCCAGCCCGGCGAACAACAGACCGCTGGCCTGCAAGAGCAGGGTGCGTACGGGTTTCATCGATCTTTCTCCGAAGATTTCAGCCACCAGGCGCTCAGGCCCAATGTGTAGGGCGGCGTGGTGACGAAGGCGAACCGGTTGCGGTAGGCCAGGCGGTGATAACTGAGGTACCAGTTGGGAATGATGTAGTGCTGCCACAGCAACACCCGGTCCAGGGCCCTGCCGGCGGCGACTTGTTCATCCCGGGTCTGGGTGGCGAGCAATTGTTCAAGTAAATGGTCGACCACCGGATTGGCGATGCCTGCGTAGTTTTTGCTGCCCTTGATCCCGACCTGGCTGGAGTGGAAGTACTGCCATTGTTCCAGGCCCGGACTGAGCGTCTGGTTGAGGGTCATCAGGATCATGTCGAAATCGAACTGATCAAGGCGTTGCTTGTACTGGGCGCGATCAACCGTGCGCAGCCGAGCGTCGATGCCGATGCTGGCGAGGTTCTCGACGTAAGGCTGAAGGATGCGCTCCAGGTTCGGGTTGACCAGCAGGATCTCCAAACGCAACGGTTGGCCGATGGTGTTCTGTAGCCTCTGACCGTTGAGTTTCCAGCCGGCCTCGGCGAGCAGTTCCAGAGCCTTGCGCATGGTTTCCCGTGGAATGCCGCGGCCTTCGGTCTGCGGCAGGCTGAACGGCTCGGTGAGCAGCTTGGCGGGCAACTGATCGCGATAGGGCTTGAGCAACAGCCATTCGTGACCGACCGGTAGCCCGGTGGCGGAGAACTCGCTGTTGGGGTAATAACTCATGGCGCGCTTGTAGGCGCCGCTGAATAGCGTGCGGTTGGTCCACTCGAAGTCGAACATCAACCCCAGCGCTTCGCGGACCTTGGCCTCGGCGAAGGTTGGCCGCCGGGTGTTCATGAACAGGCCCTGGCTCTGGGTCGGGATCTGGTGCGCGATTTGCGCCTTGATCACATCGCCACGGCGCACGGCCGGGAAGGTGTATCCGTTGGCCCAGTTCTTCGCCTGGTGTTCGATGTAGATGTCGAACTCAGCGGCCTTGAACGCTTCGAAAGCCACGTCGCTGTCACGGTAGAACTCGACTTCCATACGGTCGAAGTTGTATTTGCCGCGATTGACCGGCAAGTCCTTGCCCCAGTAGTCCTTGACCCGTTCGAAAATGATCTGCCGCCCAGGCTCTACCGACGTAATGCGATACGGTCCGCTGCCCAGTGGCGGTTCGAAGGTGGTGGCCTTGAAGTCACGACCTTTCCAGTAATGCTGGGGCAGCACCGGTAACTCGCCCAGGCGCAGGATCAGCAACGGATTGCCGGCGCGTTTGAAGACAAAACGAATGCGCTGCGGGTTGAGGATGTCGACCCGCGACACTTCTTGAAGGTTGGTGCGGTATTGCGGATGGCCTTCCTTGAGCAACAAACGGTAGGAGAACGCCACGTCATAGGCGGTAATCGGCGTGCCATCGTGGAAACGCGCTTCGGGGCGCAGGTTGAACACCACCCAGCTGCGGTCTTCGCTGTATTCCACCGATTGGGCAATCAGGCCATAGCTGGAGGTCGGTTCATCGCCGGACGGCGCGTACTGGCCGGTGCCGACCATCAACGGTTCGTTGAGCTCGTTGATGCCGTATTGCAGGAAGTTCGGTGTGGAAACCGGGCTTGAACCCTTGAACGTGTAGGGATTGAGCGTATCGAAGGTGCCAAACGCCATCACCCGCAACGTACCGCCCTTGGGCGCTTGCGGGTTGACCCAGTCGAAGTGGGTAAATCTGGCCGGGTACTTGAGCGTGCCGAACTGCGCATAACCATGGCTTTCGCTGATCGTCGCGCTTGCGGGGGAGCTCAAGGCCAGGCTGATCAGGAGCAGGAGGAGGGGACGCTTCAAGTCAGGGATCCGATCCAGGCGGCTTGGGCTTTGTGGCTCGTACAGTAACAGCTTGTATCGACAGGAAAAAGACGGGTGCTGAAAGCGGTCTCGGGGCATAAAAAAAGATCGCAGCCTGCGGCAGCTCCTACCTGCGTTTACATCCGCAGGAGCTGCCGAAGGCTGCGATCTTTTTGGGTTTCACATCAATCAGCGTGGGGAAGCCACCGTCAGCATCTGACCAGGCTTCAGCGCTTGGCCAACACGCGGGTTCCAGCGCTTGAGGTGCTGCATTTCAACGTTGAAACGCTTGGCCACCATGTACAGCGAATCGCCTTGCTTGACCTTGTATTGGGTCTGCGGCTTCTGTTTGTCAGCTTTACTGTTTGCTTTGCTGTTCGCTGCCACGACGGTGTTGACCCGACCGCTGCTGCGCTTGGCGGTGTCCTGCATGACCAGTGTCTGGCCGACCTTGAGGTTCTTGCCGGTCAGCTTGTTCCAGCGCTGAAGGTCCTTGACGTCGACCTTGTTGGCCTTGGCGATGGCGGCCAGGTTGTCCCCGCGTTTAACGCGGTAAGCGCGTTTGAGACTGGCGAGTTCGGAGTCGTCTGAGCCTTCGAATACCGGCTTGAGCGGCTTCTTGCTGATCAATTCTTCAGGACGCATGGTCGACAGGCTGGCGGTCAGCAGCTGCGCCTTGGACGTTGGCACCAGCAAATGCTGGGGGCCATCGATGGTGGTGCGCTGCTTGAAGGCCGGGTTGAGCTGGAACAGTTCGTCTTCGTCGATGTTAGCCACCGCGGCGACCTTGGACAGGTCCATGCGCTGGTTGATTTCGACGACCTGGAAGTATGGTTCGTTGGCGATCGGGTTCAGGTTCACGCCGTAGGCTTCAGGTGCCAGCACCACTTGCGACAGGGCCAGCAGCTTTGGCACGTAGGCCTGGGTTTCGGCCGGCAGCGGCAGGTTCCAGTAATCGGTCGGCAAACCGAGCTTTTCGTTGCGCTCGATGGCCCGGCTGACCGTGCCTTCGCCGGCGTTGTACGCCGCCAGGGCCAGCAGCCAGTCGCCGTTGAACATGTCGTGCAGGCGGGTCAGGTAGTCCATGGCTGCGGTGGTCGAGGCGGTGATATCGCGACGGCCATCATAGAAACGGGTTTGACGCAGGTTGAAGTAACGCCCGGTGGAAGGGATGAATTGCCACAAGCCAACCGCGTCGGCCCGGGAATAGGCCATCGGGTTGTAGGCGCTTTCAATCACTGGCAGCAGCGCCAGTTCCAGCGGCATGTTGCGTTCTTCAAGGCGTTCGACGATGTAGTGAATGTAGAGGCTGCCGCGTTCGCCGGCGTTTTCGAGGAAGGACGGGTTGCTGGCGAACCACAGGCGCTGTTGCTCGATGCGTGGGTTGACGCCCAGGCTGTCCTGCAACTGGAAGCCCTGGCGCATGCGCTCCCAGACATCTTGTGGAATTTGTGGAGTCGGTTTTTCGCTGAGCCAGATAGGTTTCTGTTTGGCTCGGGCGGCGATATTCGGAGTGTGTGTCGCTTCGGTCTGCGGCACATGGCTTGAGCAGCCCGCCAGAGTGGCGGACACAGCCACCGCGATGGCTTGAGCCAAGCGGGTCAATGCGTCTGAATTGATGGCTTTACGAATAGATGACGACATTGGCTGGAAGTAAGTTCCGGGCAAAAATGTCGGGCGATTCTAGAAAGCGCACCCCCTGCGGTCAACCATTCAGAATTTTTGTACCAGCGTGATGGCTATTTAGAACTTATCTTTCCAAGCACGCAGAGCAGCAAAAACTGCACTCGGAGCCCGGTTTTGGGTTCCATTCCGTTCGTCCACTTTTTCTTTAACGGATGTTTCGTCGACACGCAAAAACGGGTTGGTAAGCTTTTCAAGCGCCAGCGTAGAGGGCAGCGACATGATTCCGGCTTCACGTTGTGCGGTGACTTTTTCCAGACGTGCGGCAGTGTCCGGATTGCCCGGTTCTACCGCTGCGGCAAACTTCAAGTTGCTCAGGGTGTATTCGTGAGTGCAGTAGACCAGCGTATCTTCAGGCAGCGCGGCGAGGCGGGTCAGTGAGGTATGCATTTGCTCCGGCGTGCCTTCGAACAAGCGCCCGCAACCGGCGGCAAATAGCGTGTCACCGCAGAACAGCAAACCATGATGGTAATAGGCAATATGCCCAAGGGTGTGGCCGGGGACGGCAAAGACATCGAAGTCCCAGCCCAGCACGCTGACGCGGTCGTTGTCCTTGAGCGCCACGTCCCGGAGCGGGATGGTTTCGCTGGCCGGACCGTAGACTGTCGCGTCTGTCGCTTTTTTAAGCTGCTCGACGCCGCCGACGTGGTCATGATGGTGGTGAGTGATCAAAATATCACTCAACACCCAGCCCGGGTGCGCTGCGAGCCAGGCCTGCACTGGCGCGGCATCGCCCGGATCGACCACCGCGCAGCGCTGGGTGCTGTGGTCTTGTAACAACCAGATGTAGTTGTCGGTAAAGGCGGGCAGGGCACTGATCTGTATCATCGTCGGATTCGCCAAGCGGAAAACATTGGCGCATCTTAGAACTTCCTGGCGCGTTGGAGAATGCAATGACCGATAAAGCGTTCGCTCAGGCTGATCCTGAATGGCTGACATTGATCAGCGCGGCCCGTGAATGGCTGTCCGGCCCCATCGGGCAATTTCTGCTGGACGAAGAACGTCGCATGCTCGAAGACGAGTTGGGACGGTTCTTCGGTGGCTACCTGGTGCATTACGGTCCGTCGGCCCAAACACCGCCGTCGGCGCCGCAAGTCCAGCGCAATGTGCGGCTCGGCGCGCCGTTGCCGGGTGTCGAGATCGTCTGCGAAGAGCAGGCATGGCCTTTGAGCGAGCATGCCGCCGATGTGGTGGTGTTGCAGCATGGGCTGGATTTCTGCCTGTCGCCCCACGGTCTGCTGCGCGAAGCGGCGAGCAGCGTGCGGCCCGGTGGGCATCTGCTGATCGTCGGGATCAACCCCTGGAGTACCTGGGGCTTGCGTCACGTTTTCGCTCACGACGCCTTGCGCAAGGCTCGTTGCATCTCCCCGTCGCGAGTCGGGGACTGGCTGAACCTGCTGGGCTTCGCGCTGGAGAAACGCCGCTTCGGGTGCTATCGTCCGCCGCTTGCGTCACCCGCCTGGCAGGCTCGTCTGGCCGGTTGGGAGCGCAAGGCCGGTGATTGGCAACTGTCGGGTGGCGGCTTCTATTTATTGGTTGCGCGCAAGATCGTGGTGGGCCTGCGGCCCGTCCGTCAGGAGCGGCGCGAACCGATGGGCAAGCTGATTCCATTGCCGATGGCCAAGGTCAATCGTCGCCGCATCGATCCGTAATACACTTTTTATTTTCCCGGCCGGGTTTGCCCCGGCCTCGGGCATCGTCGATCACCGATTGGCGAGCCACCGCATTTTCTGGATAGATTGGCATGAGCGATAGCGTAGAACTCTTCACCGACGGCGCCTGCAAAGGCAATCCTGGCCCAGGCGGCTGGGGCGCTTTGCTGGTGTGCAAGGGCATTGAAAAAGAACTGTGGGGTGGTGAAGCCAACACCACCAACAACCGCATGGAGCTGATGGGCGCGATCCGTGGCCTTGAAGAACTCAAGCGCTCCTGCGACGTGCTGTTGGTCACCGACTCGCAGTATGTGATGAAAGGCATCAACGAGTGGATGGACAACTGGAAGAAGCGCGGCTGGAAAACCGCCGCGAAAGAACCGGTGAAGAACGCTGATCTGTGGAAGTTGCTGGATGAGCAGGTCAATCGCCACAACGTCACCTGGAAATGGGTGCGCGGGCACATCGGGCATCATGGCAACGAACGCGCCGACCAACTGGCCAATCGTGGCGTGGATGAAGTGCGCGGTTACAAGCAGGCCTGATTCAGTTTCTGCCAATACACCGCGTCGCGGCCATCGCGAGCAAGCTCGCTCCCACATTGGATCTCTATTGTGCGCAAATCCCCTGTGGGAGCGAGCTTGCTCGCGATGAACGATGACGCGATTTTGCTGAAAATCCACGGCGTTTGCATCACTTGGCGTGGCGCGCCGGATCCCGCGGGCGTGTTAACATCGCCGCTTTTGCACGAATGACCCGTTGAGAGCTGAGCACTGATGGCCACCAGATCCGTTGTACTCGATACCGAAACCACCGGCATGCCGGTGACCGACGGCCACCGGATTATCGAAATCGGTTGTGTCGAGTTGATCGGTCGGCGCCTGACGGGCCGGCATTTCCACGTTTACCTGCAACCGGACCGCGAGAGTGATGAAGGCGCCATCGGCGTCCACGGCATCACCAACGAATTTTTGGTCGGCAAGCCGCGCTTCACTGAAGTGGCTGAAGAATTCTTTGAATTCATCAAGGGTGCGCAGCTGATCATCCATAACGCGGCGTTCGACGTTGGCTTCATCAACAACGAATTCGCCCTGATGGGCCAGCACGATCGTGCGGACATCACGCAGCACTGCTCGATCCTCGACACCCTGATGATGGCCCGGGAACGTCACCCGGGGCAGCGCAACAGCCTCGACGCCTTGTGCAAACGCTACGGCGTCGACAACTCCGGTCGTGAACTGCACGGCGCCTTGCTCGACTCCGAGATCCTCGCCGACGTTTACCTGACCATGACGGGCGGCCAGACCAGCCTGTCCTTGGCTGGTAATGCTTCCGACGGCAACGGTTCCGGGGAAGGTGCGGACAATTCCGCCACCGAGATCCGCCGCCTGCCGGTCGATCGTCAACCGACGCGTATCATCCGTGCCAGCGAAGATGACCTGGCCCGACACGTGGCTCGCCTGGAAGCCATCGCCAAATCCGCCGGCGCGGCGTCACTCTGGCAACAACTGGCCGAGGCCAAGGCTCAAGCCTGATTTTCTCGCCACACAATGGTGCGCCCGACGACCTCCTTCGGGGCATCGCGCTCGCCACATGCGCTCGAACCCTCTACCCTGAGGTGATTGGCGGACCACGGTCTGCCGCCTCAGGACACTGAGCCTCATGTATAAAGATTTGAAATTCCCGGTCCTGATCGTCCATCGCGACATCAAGGCCGACACCGTCGCCGGTGATCGCGTGCGTGGCATCGCCCGGGAGCTGGAGCAGGAAGGCTTCAGCATTGTCTCGGCGGTGGATTACACCGAAGGGCGTCTGGTCGCTTCGACCCATCACGGTCTTTCCTGCATGTTGATTGCGGCCGAAGATGCCAGCACTCACTCTCATCTATTGCACAACATGGCCGAGCTGATCGGCCTGGCGCGGGTTCGTGCGCCCGACTTGCCGATCTTCGCGCTGGGTGAGCAGGTGACCCTGGAGAATGCTCCGGCCGACGCCATGGCCGAACTCAATCAGCTGCGCGGGATTCTTTATCTGTTCGAAGACACCGTGCCTTTTCTGGCCAGACAGGTCGCTCGAGCGGCACGCAAATATCTGGATGGTCTACTGCCGCCGTTTTTCAAAGCGCTGGTGCAGCACACGGCTGACTCGAATTATTCCTGGCACACGCCCGGCCATGGCGGCGGAGTGGCGTACCACAAGAGCCCGGTGGGTCAGGCGTTTCACCAGTTCTTCGGGGAAAATACCCTGCGTTCCGATTTGTCGGTGTCGGTGCCGGAACTCGGTTCTTTGCTCGATCACACTGGTCCGCTGGCAGAAGCCGAGGCCCGTGCTGCCCGCAATTTCGGCGCCGATCACACTTTCTTTGTGATCAATGGCACCTCGACCGCCAACAAAATCGTCTGGCATTCGATGGTCGCTCGCGATGACTTGGTGTTGGTGGATCGCAACTGCCACAAGTCGATATTGCACTCGATCATCATGACCGGCGCCATCCCGCTGTACCTGTGCCCGGAGCGCAATGAGCTGGGGATCATCGGCCCGATTCCATTGAGCGAATTCAGTAGCGAATCTATTCAGGCCAAGATCGACGCCAGCCCACTGACCAAGGGCCGGGCGCCCAAGGTCAAGTTGGCGGTGGTGACCAATTCGACGTACGACGGCCTCTGCTACAACGCTGAGCTGATCAAGCAGCAACTGGGCAACAGTGTCGAGGTCTTGCACTTCGATGAAGCCTGGTACGCCTACGCGGCGTTTCACGAGTTCTTCGCCGGGCGTTACGGCATGGGCACTTCCCGCAGTGAAAACGGCCCCCTGGTGTTCACCACCCATTCCACCCACAAACTGCTAGCGGCGTTCAGCCAGGCGTCGATGATTCACGTCCAGGACGGCGGCGCGCGGCAGCTGGATCGGGATCGCTTCAATGAAGCGTTCATGATGCACATCTCTACCTCGCCGCAGTACAGCATCATCGCTTCGCTGGATGTGGCTTCGGCCATGATGGAAGGCCCGGCCGGGCGTTCGCTGTTGCAGGAAATGTTTGACGAAGCGCTGAGTTTTCGCCGGGCGCTGGCCAATTTGCGCCAGCACATCGCCGCTGACGATTGGTGGTTTTCCATCTGGCAGCCGCCGTCGGTGGAGGGCATCAACCGTGTGGTCACCGATGACTGGCTGCTGCAACCCGACGCCGACTGGCACGGCTTTGGCGGCGTGACCGACGATTACGTGCTGCTCGACCCGATCAAGGTCACGTTGGTGATGCCGGGCCTGACGGCAGGCGGCGCCCTCAGCGAGCGTGGGATTCCGGCGGCGGTGGTCAGCAAATTCCTTTGGGAACGTGGGCTGGTCGTTGAAAAGACCGGGCTGTATTCGTTCCTGGTGTTGTTCTCCATGGGCATCACCAAGGGTAAATGGAGCACGCTGCTGACCGAGTTGCTGGAGTTCAAGCGCAGCTACGATGCCAATGTCAGCCTCGCGACGTGCCTGCCGTGCGTGGCGCAAGAGAATGTCGCGCGCTATCAGGGCATGGGTTTGCGCGATCTGTGCGATCAATTGCACGCCTGCTATCGCAGCAATGCCACGGCCAAACACCTCAAGCGCATGTACACAGTGCTGCCGGAAATCGCCATGAAGCCCTCTGACGCCTATGATCAATTAGTGCGTGGCGAAGTTGAAGCGGTGTCGATCGATGCTCTGGATGGGCGGATCGCCGCCGTCATGCTGGTGCCGTACCCGCCTGGGATTCCGTTGATCATGCCTGGCGAGCGCTTTACCGAGTCGACGCGCTCGATCATCGACTACCTGGCATTTGCGCGCACGTTCGATAGCAGCTTCCCGGGGTTTGTCGCTGATGTGCACGGATTGCAACACGAAGACGAGGGCAATGGACGGCATTACACCGTTGATTGCATCAAGGAATGAGGACCTTTCCCAGTATGCAACCGATCATGAATCCGAAATACCCAGGGCTGTCGGTGCGCGTTGCCGACGATGGTTTTGCAGCCTACATCTGGGGCAGTGATTTCAGTTTTGAAGTCGCGGCCTACGGCGCAGCCGAAATCGGCAAACCAGTGGAGCAGTGGCCGGTGACGCCGATCACGCCCTATCGCAAGTGCTACGGCATTGATCCCGAAGAGTTCAGCAGTTTCCGCGATGCCGCTGACAGCGCGATTTTCATGGCTTATCTCGATGATGAGCCTGTGGGTCACTTGGTGGTCAGCACCAACTGGAACGGCTTTGCCCATATCGACGAGTTGGCGGTGCATGCGCCAGCGCGCCGTCATGGTGTGGCCAAGGCGTTGCTGGATGTGGCGCAGTTCTGGAGTCGCAAAAAGAAACTGCCGGGCATCATGCTCGAAACTCAGAACAACAACCTGGGGGCCTGCCGGCTCTATGAGCGCAGTGGTTACGTCATGGGCGGAATCGATCACCTACGCTACCGCGGGATCGATCCGAACACCGCCGAAGTGGCGCTGTTCTGGTATCGATTGTTCGATAACCCGCTGGAAACCTCGCTTAGTTCGCCAACATCGCCACGGCTTGTTCCGTGATGATGCCCAGCAATGCCTGAACCGCTGACGATGGCTCGCCGTTCTTGAGGGTCAAGGCATAAAGGCTGATCGGCACGGCCGGCGCTAGCGGGCAGGCATCCAGCCCGGCCGATTTAGCCCCGAGGGCGGTGAAAGGGTCGACGATGGCCAGGCCTTCACCGGCCTCGACCATGCTGCGCATCATCTGATGAGTCTGTACCCGGGTCTGAATGACCGGGGCAGGGCGCAGGGCATGCAGCTTGTTTTCCAGCGCCGGGCTCAGCGGATCATGACCTTCCAGGCCCACCATCGATTGGCCGGCCAGGTCCTGCAGTGAGATGTACTTTTGTTTGGGTTGCAACCAGCCGTGGGGCGCGAGCAACTGAAGTTTCCCCTGGGCGATCATTTGGCAATGAATGTCGGTGTGATCGGGGTCATGCAGGCTCAGGCCCAGATCGCTTTCGCGCAGCAGCAGATTTCTGACGATCTCGCAGGTAGGTTGACTCAGAAGGGTGCAAGGCGCGTCAGGAAGGCGTCGGCGCAGGGCGGCAATGCTCTGTGGCAATAGCTGCTGTGCCAGGGGCGGCGTGCAGACGATCCGCAAGGGCGGAGCCTGATATTGCTTGAGGCTGTTGGCCAGCCGCTGAACCGGTTCGAGTGCTTCATAGACGTGGGCGATCTGGACCTGCAACTCCCGCGCCTCGCGCGTGGCCTGCAAGCGTCCACGCACGCTGGAAAACAGCATGAAACCCAACTGATCCTCGGCGTCGCGCAGAATTCCTTCGACTTCAGCCACAGGCAACTGCAGCCATTCGGCGGCGGTGCCCAGGTGACCGGTCTGCAAGAGCGCCTGGATCACTTCGATATGACGTAAACGCATGCGTGAAGTCCATGTTCAGCAGGTGAGGGAGTCAGTGGCTGAATCCTAACTCAAGTGCGCGCATATGACTTCTGCTCATAACACGGGGTTATGAAGCGACGTTGGTTTCCGGCAGCTTGCCGACATAGGTGTCGGGTTCGCGCACGATGGTCACGTCCGACTGCACCAGCAAAAACTGGTTCTCATCGAGTTTCCGCACGCGGTCGCCAATGGCCAGCTTATAAGTGGTGACAGGCACCGAGCCAGTGAGACCGTCTGCCGACGGGGTGGATTCCTGGAACTCATGCACGGAATAAACGCGGCCTTCCGCGTCTCTTGCATGGAACTGACCGACGAGTACTGCTGCCATCTGCTTAGAACCTCTGGGGATAAATCACTCAATTTGCGGCTCTGTAGACCGTGGTTGGGCGAGGTAAGTTTTCCTACAGGAAAAAAATAGTCAGGGGCGGCGTTTTCAGTCGCCCACTGGTTGAATCGTCATCTATAACTACTAGCTCTTTCCATCGGACAGTCGAGAATCCTCCATGAGCAACGTCTATACGATCGCTGTACTGGTCGGCAGCTTGAGAAAGGAATCGATCAATCGCAAGGTGGCGCTGGCCCTGGCCGACCTGGCGCCTGCCAATCTCAAACTGGTTATCGTCGAAATCGGCGATCTGCCGCTCTACAACGAGGACATCGATGGTGCTTCACCGCCGGCAGCCTACAGCACTTTCCGGCAACAAGTGAGCTCATCCGACGCGGTGCTGTTCGTCACCCCCGAATACAACCGTTCGGTGCCTGCGCCGATGAAGAACGCGATCGATGTGGGTTCGCGTCCCTATGGCAAGAGTGCCTGGAGCGGAAAACCTGGAGCGGTGATCAGTGCTTCGCCGGGCGCTATCGGTGGTTTTGGCGCCAACCATCACCTGCGCCAGTCCATGGTGTTTCTGGATGTGGCGTGCATGCAGCAACCGGAAGCCTACTTGAGCGGCGCCGGTTCAGCGTTCGACGAGGCGGGTAAACTGTCTGAGTCGCTAAAGCCGTTTTTGCAGAAATTCATCAATGCTTATGGTCTTTGGGTCGAACAACACAAGAAGGTGTGACAAATCTGGTGTAGGAGAAAGCATTGCACCTACAGGGTTCGGCTACAAATCATTGCATGTGATTAGGCTATAGCCCACCGATCTGTCGTATCAGCTGCCGAGCCCGCGAGGCAGCTACATCGACCCCGGTGCGTTTAGGAGCAGGGGAGCAAGTTTGGGCTTTACTCCGTTTGTGTCTTGCGGCTGAATCGCGGTTTGTTTTTCCGACAGGGCTGCGCTGCATGCTGATCGCATCGTTGATTTTCCTGCTGACCATCACCTTGGTGATCTGGCAGCCAAAAGGCCTTGGCGTCGGCTGGAGTGCGGTATTCGGCGCGGTGCTTGCGCTGATTTTCGGGGTCGTTCACCTGAGCGACATCCCGCTGGTGTGGCAGATTATCTGGAACGCCACCGGGACTTTTGTCGCGCTGATTGTCATCAGTCTGCTGCTGGACGAGGCGGGGTTCTTCGCCTGGGCGGCGTTGCATGTGGCCCGTTGGGGGCGGGGCAGCGGACGTAAGCTGTTTGCTTACATGGTGCTGCTCGGTGCGTTGGTGTCGGCGTTATTCGCCAACGACGGGGCAGCGCTGATTCTCACACCTATCGTGATTTCCATGCTGTTGGCGTTGCGCTTTTCCCCGGCGGCGACCCTGGCGTTCGTCATGGGCGCCGGTTTCATCGCTGATACGGCGAGTCTTCCGTTGGTAGTGTCGAACCTGGTGAACATCGTATCCGCGGACTTCTTCCACATCAGTTTCAACCGTTACGCAGCGGTGATGATCCCGGTCAACCTGGTAAGTGTCGCAGCGACCCTGGCGATGCTGATGTGGTTTTTCCGTCGTGACATTCCCAAGGATTACGACCCCGAGCAACTGGCGCATCCGGCTTCTGCGATCCACGACAACGCCACGTTTTATGCCGGTTGGGCCGTGTTGGTGATTCTGCTGCTCGGCTGCTTCGCGCTGGAACCGCTGGGGATTCCGATCAGTGCCATTTCTGCAGTGTGCGCGGCGTTGCTGCTGGCCATTGCCGCCCGTGGTCACAAGATTTCCACCCGCAAAGTCATCAAAGAAGCGCCGTGGCATATCGTGATTTTCTCGCTGGGCATGTACCTGGTGGTGTATGGCCTGCGCAACGCCGGGCTCACGGGGTATCTGGCCGGATGGCTGGATGGTTTTGCCGGTTACGGCGTGTGGGGCGCGGCCATGGGTACGGGCGTGCTGACGGCGCTGCTGTCATCGATGATGAACAACCTGCCGACGGTGCTGATCGGTTTGCTGTCGATCGATGCCAGCCAGGCGACCGGGGTGGTGAAGGAGGCGATGATCTACGCCAACGTCATCGGCAGCGACCTGGGGCCGAAGATTACCCCGATCGGTAGCCTGGCGACGCTGCTGTGGTTGCATGTGCTGGAGCGCAAGAGCATTCGGATCGGCTGGGGATATTACTTCAAGGTCGGGATTGTGCTGACGGTGCCTGTTTTGTTGGTGACGTTGGCGGCGCTGGCTTTGCGGTTATCGGTATAGACCGCGGCGGCCCCTTCGCGAGCAGGCTCGCTCCCACAGGGATCTTCGGCATAAGGAGATCAAATGTGGGAGCGATCCTGCTCGCGAAGAGGCCATTGCAGTCACCATAAATCTCAGCCACTGCCAGGAACGTTAGGCCAAAGATCCGCCACCAGAAACAGCCGCTCGGCTTCTTCCCAATCGCCTTGGGTGTTTTCTGTGAGTCGCACCAGCAACTGCGCCGGGGCCAGTGGCTCCAGATCGCGGAGCCAAACATTCAGCTGTTCCGTGCTCCAGGTCTGCTCCACCGGATAGTGCGCCGGTGCCAGCCAGGCATGGCGGGGCAGGGGTTGCCAGCGACCGAACGGGCGTTGCACGACAAAGTCTGCCCAGTCCTTCTGGTGCAGCCAGCTACCGCGTAAATGCAGGGGATGTGCGCCATTCGGTGGCTCGGCCGGTCCCGGCCACGGATACAGCAAATAACCGCCCAGCCACAAATGCGCGCTGAACTGCTGGATATCCAGCGCCGCCAATACTTCGCGGCTCTCCGGGCGCGCTGAAATCGGCAATTGATGCTGCGTCAGATGGGCCAGTTTGCGGTCCAGCCGATCGTGGCAACCGGGGCCGAGCCACTGCGCCGTGTCGTGTCCGTCGCCATTTTGCGGGCCAAGGTAAAGTTTGATCGCCAGTTCCAGATGATGCACGCCGTCGCGATCGCGCAGCAGCATGTCCAACTCGCCCAGCGTGTGGCCTTCGCGGCGGATCGGCATGTTGGCGGCAATCAGGTCGATACCCGGCGCGTGCCGCACGGCGTATTGCCAGAGGCGTTCGTAGTACAAGCCCAATCGCCGGGTTCGGGCCTGCGCCAGCCAGTGCAGCAAGTCATAACTGTCGTGATCGAGTTGCCGCAGCCACCGTTCCAGCCGCTCCGGTGCTTGTACCCAGTCACTGCCGGTCAGCGGATGACGCTGCGGCCACGTCGTGACGCCAAGCATCGGCGGCGCGAGGATGACCCAGGCCAGGTCGCGCACTTCGGGATGGCGCAACTGGTGGGGTAACTGCAGCAAATCGGGAAATAGGATCATCTTGCGAGCATAGCCTCAATCGTGAGTACACCGTTGTGGCTGAAAGGATTTTGTCTATCCCGCGCTTTCGCCCATAATCGTGTTTTTCGCCGCCGTAGACCTTAGGGGCCCCATGGAGCAATTTCGTAATATCGGCATCATCGGTCGCCTGGGCAGTTCTCAGGTGCTGGATACCGTTCGCCGACTGAAACGGTTTCTGCTCGATCGTCACCTGCATGTGATCCTCGAAGACACCATTGCCGAAGTGCTGCCGGGTCACGGCTTGCAAACCTCGTCGCGCAAGATGCTCGGCGAAGTATGTGACATGGTGATTGTGGTCGGTGGTGACGGCAGCCTGTTGGGCGCCGCTCGCGCGCTGGCCCGACACAATATTCCGGTGCTCGGCATCAACCGTGGCAGCCTGGGCTTCCTGACCGATATTCGCCCCGATGAGCTGGAAGTCAAAGTCGCCGAAGTGCTCGACGGCCACTATCTGGTGGAAAACCGCTTCCTGCTGCAGGCCGAAGTCCGCCGTCACGCCGAGGCCATTGGTCAGGGCGACGCGCTGAATGACGTGGTGCTGCACCCCGGCAAATCGACGCGGATGATCGAGTTCGAGTTGTACATCGACGGCCAGTTCGTCTGCAGCCAGAAGGCCGACGGCCTGATCGTCGCTACGCCGACCGGTTCGACTGCCTACGCGTTGTCGGCGGGCGGGCCGATCATGCATCCCAAGCTCGACGCTATTGTGATTGTGCCGATGTACCCCCATACCTTGTCGGGCAGGCCGATTGTGGTCGATGGCAACAGTGAGCTGAAAATCGTCGTGTCCAAAGATATGCAGATTTACCCGCAAGTCTCCTGTGACGGGCAGAACCACTTCACCTGCGCGCCGGGTGACACCATCACCATCAGCAAAAAGGCCCAGAAGCTGCGGCTGATTCACCCGCTCGACCACAACTACTATGAAGTCTGCCGGACCAAACTCGGCTGGGGCAGCAAGTTGGGTGGTGGAGGCGACTGATGCTCGATCCCGCGCGAAGCTACGACCTGATCGGTGACGTGCACGGTTGCGCTCTGACCCTTGAGCACTTGCTCGACCGGCTCGGTTACCAAAAACACGCTGGCGTCTGGCGGCATCCGTCGCGTATGGCGGTGTTCGTCGGCGACATCATCGACCGCGGTCCGCGGATTCGCGAAGCGCTGCACATCGTTCACGACATGGTCGAAGCGGGTCAGGCGCTGTGCATCATGGGCAACCATGAATTCAACGCCCTCGGCTGGAGCACGCCGGCGCCTCCGGGCAGCGGCAAGCAGTTCGTGCGTGAACACACCCCGCGCCATGCCCGTTTGCTGAACGAAACCCTGACCCAATTCGAAGACCATCCGGTTGACTGGCATGATTTCCTGCAATGGTTCTATGAGATGCCATTGTTCGTCGATGCCGGGCGTTTCCGCGTGGTGCATGCCTGCTGGGACTCGGGGTTGATCGAACCGCTGCGAGCCCTGTTCCCCAACGGTTGCGTCGACGAGCACTTCCTCCAGGCCTCCGCGGTGCCGGGCAGTTTTGCCTGCACCGTGTTCGACCGCCTGTTGCGCGGCACCGACATGCGCTTGCCGCACGGGTTGACCATGACCAGCGGCGATGGCCTGACGCGTTCGTTCTTCCGCACCAAGTTCTGGGAAGACGACCCACAAACCTACGGAGACATTGTGTTCCAGCCCGACGCCTTGCCCGAACCCGTGGCCCAGACGCCGCTGTCGTCTACCGAAAAAAACACCTTGCTGCGCTATGGCGTCGATGAGCCTTTGTTGTTCGTCGGCCACTACTGGCGCAGCGGCAAACCGGCGCCGATCCGGCCGAATCTGGCCTGCCTGGATTACAGTGCAGTGCTTTACGGCAAACTGGTCGCCTACCGTCTGGACCAGGAAACCCGCCTCGACCCGCATAAATTTGTTTGGGTCGATGTCGAGCGGCCGGAGGTGCTGCGATGAGCGCCGTTGCTGTTTTACGGCTGCCGCTGGCGGTGGACTTGAGCGGGTTCGTCAAACTGTTGCAGCGCATGCAGGTGCCGCATCGGGTCAGCGAAGAGGCGGGTGAGCAGGTGCTGTGGGTGCCGGCCAACATCAGCGAAGACGTGCGCTCGTTGTACGAACGCTTCCCGGCCGGTGATCCCGATCAACAGCTGGACATTCCGGTGGCGCAAACCACAAAGCGGCCCAGTTTCGTCGAGCAACTGCGCCACGCCAAGGCGACAGCGTTCGTGTTGCTGCTGAGCCTGCTTGTCGGCGCGGTGACGCTGCTGGGCGAAAACCTCGACACGATGCGCTGGCTGACCTTCCTCGATTTCCGCATTGTTGGCGAGTACATCCACTTCGTGCCCTTGGCCGACAGCCTGGCGGCGGGGCAATGGTGGCGTCTGGTGACACCGATGCTGATCCACTTCGGCATCCTGCACCTGGCCATGAACGGCATGTGGTATTGGGAACTGGGACGACGAATCGAGTCGCGCCAGGGCAGCATCAACCTGATTGGCCTGACCTTGCTCTTCAGCTTGGTGTCCAACTACGCCCAGTATTATTTCAGTGGCCCGACCCTGTTTGGCGGGTTGTCTGGCGTGCTCTATGGCCTGCTCGGGCATTGCTGGATTTTCCAGATATTGTCGCCGAACCGTGCTTATCGCCTGCCTCGCGGTGTGCTGGTGATGATGCTGGTGTGGCTATTGCTGTGCCTGTCCGGGCTGGTCTCGATGATCGGCTTCGGTGAAATTGCCAATGCGGCCCACGTCGGCGGGTTGCTCGTCGGATGCTTGACCGGTTTGTTGGGTGGTTTGTACAACCGCCGTAAACTGGCCGCCATAAATTAGTTATGTGAATAAAGAGCGCGGAGCCCTTGATGTCCTCTTTTAACGAAATGATCAACAACATCACCCCTGATATCTACCAGAGCCTGAAACTGGCGGTGGAAATCGGTAAATGGTCCGACGGTGGCAAACTCACCGCCGAACAACGCGAACTGTCGCTGCAAGCGATGATCGCCTGGGAAATCCAGAACCTGCCCGAAGACCAGCGCACCGGTTACATGGGCGTGCAGGAGTGCGGCTCCAAGTCAATCGAAGTGCCGAATATCCTGTTCAAATCGGATGCCGTCCATTGATCGAGATTGGCCGCGGTGCAATCAGCAAAATGTCGGCGCGCCTTGACGGGCCGAACGTGCAGTACGCGTTTCGTCTGGACGACGTCGAGGTGCCGGTCAATCCTTTGATCGGGACCACGGTGCGCCTGGAATACCTGGGGGCGATTCACTGCACCCATTGCGGACGCAAGACCAAAACCAGTTTCAGTCAGGGTTACTGCTACCCGTGCATGACCAAACTGGCCCAGTGCGACATCTGCATCATGAGCCCGGAGCGTTGCCACTACGACGCTGGCACCTGCCGTGAGCCGGAGTGGGGCGAGAAGTTCTGCATGACAGATCACATTGTGTATCTGTCCAACTCCTCGGGGGTGAAGGTCGGGATTACCCGCGCCACCCAGCTGCCGACCCGTTGGATCGATCAGGGCGCTCGTCAGGCCTTGCCAATCATGCGCGTCTCGACCCGTCAGCAGTCGGGCTTCGTCGAAGACCTGTTCCGCAGTCAGGTGGCGGACAAGACCAACTGGCGTGCTTTACTCAAGGGCGATGCGGTGTCGGTCGACCTGGCGCAGGTTCGTGACCAGCTGTTCGACAGCTGCGCAGAAGGATTGCAAAGTTTGCAGGAACGATTCGGCCTACAGGCGATCCAGACCATTGCCGATGTAGAAACGCTAGAAATCCGCTATCCGGTCGAGCAATACCCGGCCAAAATCGTCAGTTTCAACCTGGACAAGAATCCGATTGCCGAAGGCACGCTGCTAGGGATCAAAGGCCAATACCTGATCTTCGACACTGGCGTGATCAATATTCGTAAATACACGGCCTACCAGCTCGCCGTGCATCAGTAAGGACTCCAGCATGCGCACCGAACAACCGAAGATGATCTACCTGAAGGACTATCAGGCGCCCGAGTACCTGATCGACGAGACTCACCTGACCTTCGAGTTGTTCGAGGACCACAGCCTGGTCCATGCGCAACTGGTGATGCGCCGCAATCCTGAACGTGGCCCGGGCTTGCCGCCGCTGGTACTGGATGGCCAGCAGCTGGAATTGCTGTCGGTGACCCTGGCTGATCGCGAGCTGAGCGACGCGGACTACCAACTGACCGAGAATCACCTGACCCTGCACCCGACCAGCACCACCTTCACGGTCGACACCAGCGTCAAGATCCACCCGGAAACCAACACCGCGCTGGAAGGCCTGTACAAATCCGGCACGATGTTCTGCACCCAGTGCGAGGCCGAAGGCTTTCGCAAGATCACCTATTACCTCGACCGTCCGGACGTGATGAGCACGTTCACCACCACGGTGGTTGCCGAGCAGCACAGCTATCCGGTGCTGCTGTCCAACGGCAACCCGATTGCCTCAGGTCCCGGCGAAGACGGCCGGCACTGGGCGACCTGGGAAGATCCGTTCAAGAAACCTGCCTACCTGTTCGCGCTGGTGGCCGGTGATTTGTGGTGCGTCGAAGACACCTTCACCACCATGACCGATCGCGCTGTGGCGCTGCGCATTTATGTCGAGCCGGAAAACATCGACAAGTGCCAGCACGCCATGAACAGCCTGAAGAAGTCGATGCGCTGGGACGAAGAGGTCTACGGTCGCGAGTACGACCTGGACATCTTCATGATCGTCGCGGTCAACGACTTCAACATGGGCGCCATGGAGAACAAGGGCCTCAACATCTTCAACTCCAGCGCCGTGCTGGCCCGCGCCGAAACCGCCACCGACGCAGCGCACCAGCGGGTCGAGGCGATCGTTGCTCACGAATACTTCCACAACTGGTCGGGCAACCGCGTGACCTGCCGCGACTGGTTCCAGTTGTCGCTCAAGGAAGGCTTCACCGTGTTCCGCGATTCGGGCTTCTCCGCCGACATGAACTCGGCGACCGTGAAGCGCATCCAGGACGTGGCGTACCTGCGCACCCACCAGTTCGCCGAAGACGCCGGTCCCATGGCTCACGCCGTGCGGCCAGATAGCTTTATCGAGATTTCCAACTTCTACACCCTGACCGTGTACGAAAAGGGTTCGGAAGTGGTCGGCATGATCCATACCTTGCTCGGTGCCGAAGGCTTCCGCAAAGGCAGCGACCTGTACTTCGAACGCCATGACGGCCAGGCCGTGACTTGCGACGACTTCATCAAGGCCATGGAAGACGCCAACGGTGTCGACCTGACCCAGTTCAAGCGCTGGTACAGCCAGGCCGGCACACCGCGTTTGGCGGTCAGCGAGTCCTACGACGCGGCGGCGAAAACCTACAGCCTGACGTTCCGTCAAAGCTGCCCGGCAACCCCGGACAAGGTTGAGAAGTTGCCGTTCGTGATCCCGGTCGAATTGGGCCTGCTGGACTCCAAAGGCGCGGCCATTGCGTTGCGTCTTTCCGGTGAAGCCAGCGCTCAGGGCACCTCACGGGTCATTTCGGTGACCGAAGCCGAGCAGACATTCACCTTCATCGACATCGCGGAACAGCCATTGCCTTCGTTGCTGCGTGGCTTCTCGGCGCCGGTGAAACTGAGCTTCCCGTACAACCGCGACCAACTGATGTTCCTGATGCAGCACGACAGCGATGGCTTCAACCGTTGGGATGCGGGTCAGCAATTGTCGGTTCAGGTGCTGCAAGAGCTGATTGCTCAGCAGCAAAAGGGCGAGAAACTGGTGCTGGATCAGCGTCTGATTTCTGCCTTGCGCACCGTCTTGTCTGACGAGACGCTGGATCAGGCGATGGTCGCGGAAATGCTCTCGCTGCCGGGTGAGGCGTATCTGACCGAGATCAGCGAAGTGGCTGACGTTGACGCCATTCACATCGCTCGCGAGTTTGCTCGCAAGCAATTGGCGGACAATCTCTTCGAAGCGTTGTGGCTGCGTTATCAGGCCAATCGCGATCTGTCGAAGCAAACCCCGTATGTAGCCGAGGCCGAGCATTTCGCTCGTCGCGCATTGCAGAACATCGCGCTGTCATACCTGATGCTCAGCGGCAAACCGGAAGTGTTGGCGGCGACGCTGGAGCAGTTCGAGACGAGCGACAACATGACCGAGCGCCTGACGGCGTTGGCGGTGTTGGTAAATTCGTCGTTCGAAGAAGACAAGGCCACGGCACTGGCGAGTTTTGCCGAGCACTTCAAGGATAATCCGCTGGTCATGGATCAGTGGTTCAGCGTCCAGGCGGGCAGCGTGTTGCCCGGTGGTCTGGAGCGGGTCAAGGCGTTGATGCAGCATCCGGCATTCAACATCAAGAACCCGAACAAGGTGCGGGCACTGGTCGGCGCGTTTGCCGGGCAGAACCTGATCAACTTCCATGCGGCCGATGGTTCGGGTTATCGGTTCCTGGCGGATCTGGTGATTGAGTTGAACGGGTTTAACCCGCAGATCGCTTCTCGGCAGTTGGCGCCGCTGACTCGCTGGCGCAAGTATGACGACGCGCGTCAGGCATTGATGAAAGGTGAGCTGGAGCGGATTCGCGCTTCGGGTCAACTGTCTAGCGATGTGTTTGAGGTGGTCAGCAAAAGCCTGGCCTGACTCTGGGTTCGCTCCTACAGCGGTTCACCTGAACCCTGTAGGAGCTGAGCTTGCTCGCGATGGCGGCCTTAGAGCCGACCGGGATTTCTGATGGTGTACATATCCATTCCTGCGGTAACGGCCGCTTAGGGTTTCGCCCTTACGGCGACTCACTTTTTTTACAAACCCCTCCGTGTCAGGCTACCTGTCGCCCTTGTTGATTGACTCGTTCATTCAAGAGGGCGAAGGTACATATCGATGTCCAAGCTAGGCAAACGCTACGACAACGACTTCAAAGACTGGGTCGTTTTGCAAATGATGCCGCCCCTCAATCGATCAGTGGCAGAACTTGCCGTTGCGCTCAATCTCACGCCACAGTCGCTGCGAAATTGGAGACAAATGGCTAGAGATAAAGGCTTGATCGTTCCGGGAAACGGCAAGACCAGTGACCAATGGTCTAGCGCCGATAAATTCAATGCTGTCATGGAAACCGCGCCGTTGAGCGAGGTGGAGATCTCTCAGTATTGCCGAATCAAAGGCATTTACCCTGAGCAAATCCAACAGTGGCGAATGGCATGCCAAAACGCCAATCCGGTCGTTGATCTCAACTCTCGAACCTCTAAGACGGCCGAGCAACGGCGTATCAAAATACTTGAGCGTCAATTGATTCAGTCTGATGCCGGACGTGCGGAGGCGGTGGCCTTGCTGGATCTCAGAAAAAAAGCCAATGCGATCTGGGGCAAGGACAAGGAAGACTGATCGACGCCTCTGATCGTACGCAAGCCATGAAGTTGATTGCAGACGCGGTACTCAATGGCGCTCGTCGATATCGAGCCTGCAATGAGTTGGGGCTGAGCCTGCGCACAGTCCAACGCTGGCGACACGCTGACTGTGACGGACGACGGCTGGCTCAACGGGCAGCTCCGGCTAATAAGCTCAGTGAGACAGAACGCCAAGCGGTGCTTGATGCTGCCAATCAGGCTGGCTACGCCAGCCTCACCCCGCACCAAATCGTTCCAAAACTAGCGGATGAAGGCATTTATCTGGCTTCGGAGTCGACGTTTTACCGTGTGTTAAAAGCCGCCAATCAAAACGTGCGCCGTGGTCGTACCAAGACCCCGAAACGCAGAGTACTGACGACGCACCGTGCTGACGCACCCAATCAGGTGTGGTGCTGGGATATCACCTGGCTGCCCAGCACCGTCAAAGGCCGTTTTTTCTACTGGTACATGGTCAAGGATGTCTACAGCCGCAAGCTGGTCGCTAATGAAGTGCATGAGGTGGAATGTGCCGAACACGCGTGTGAGTTGCTCAGAAAGGGATGCTTGCGGGAGCACACAGCGGGTCGTCCGTTGGTGTTGCACTCGGATAACGGCCACGTTATGAGAGGCTCTTTATTACGTGAAAGCATGATCGCCCTGGGCGTCGAGCCGTCCTTCAGCCGGCCGAGGGTGAGCAATGACAACGCTTATGCCGAGGCGCTTTTCCGTACCGCCAAGTACTGCCCACTCTGGCCGGATCAACCATTTGATACGGTCACTGAAGCAAGGCTTTGGGTGCAGAAATTTATCGAGTGGTACAACGAAGATCACCGCCACAGCGCCTTGAAATACGTCACGCCGAACGAACGCCACGAGGGCAAGGCGACGGTTCTATTACAAGCTAGAGCAGTGCTTTATGAAGACGCCAGGGACGCTAATCCGAGCCGCTGGAGTACTCGGACACGCAACTGGAAGCTGGCAGATGCGGTGTATTTAAACCCAGAGCGCCCTGAGGTTAAGGGTGCAGCTGGCTAACAACAGTTGGAACAAGGTGACAGGTACCTTGACACGTACCGAAACGCCTAAAAAAAGTAAGCAAAAAAACGCTCGCCCCGAGCGTCCGGCCCCTCGCTTAGGCTCGGCGTTCCTTCGTTCCGGCATTCATCTGGGGGCATCGCCTCCGGTTGGCTTCGCTTCAACCTCCTCTCGATGTGTTCGACTTCGTCGAACGGCGCTGCGCGCCTACCCCCCAGATGAACACCTCCACTCAGCCTCCCGAAGGGGCGGGTGAATCAAGATCAAGAGCTGCAGGCGAGCTAACGCTCGGCCTGTTGAGTGGTGAGAAGCGAAAAGCGAACACCAATCTCCTGTGGGGGCGAGCTTGCTCGCGAA
Source organism: Pseudomonas sp. LBUM1666 (assembly GCF_059695775.1). Taxonomy (NCBI): domain Bacteria; kingdom Pseudomonadati; phylum Pseudomonadota; class Gammaproteobacteria; order Pseudomonadales; family Pseudomonadaceae; genus Pseudomonas; species Pseudomonas sp. LBUM1666. The sequence goes on from NZ_CP166789.1 coordinate 2,927,499, forward strand.
GCTGTTGATCTTGTCGTTGTCGTTGTCGTTGTCGTTGCCGTTGGCTTTGGCTTTGGCTTTGGCTTTGGCTTTGGCTTTGGCTTTGGCTTTGGCTTTGGCTTTTGACGTTGATCTTGATCTTTCGCCCCTTCGGCAGGCCGAGTGGAGGTGTTCATCAGGGGGTAGGCGCGTAGCGCCGTGCGGCGAAGCCGCACACATCGAGAGGAGGTCGTCGCGAAGCAGACCGTAGGCGATGCCCCCTGATGGATACCGGAGCGAGGGAACGCGGAGCTTTAGCGAGGCGCCGTACGCCGGGGCGAAGCCTTTTGCTTACTTTTCGGCGTTTGGAAAAGTGAGTCGCTGTAGGAGCGAAACCGTAAGTAGCCATTACCGCAGCAACGGATATGTACCCCATCGAAATCAAGCATCCGAATGTCCTGCCATTCAGCGACCTCCCATACCCCCCAGGTTAACAAAACATAACGTGGCGTCGATTGTCAGACCTTTCCAAACCCCGATAGGATAAGCCAGCTTCCGAAGGGGCTCTAGATTGCGTATTTCAGGACTATGCTTCAGAAAAGGCAATCGCAAAGAGCACCCTTATGGCGCCCAGAAAGGTTGAACGACCTAACAATAATAATGGGGGAAGGTCTATGAGTGAGCCTGTCATGGGTGTGGGTATCTGCCGCCCGCCGGCATTACGCAAATTCGCGTTGCTGGCTACAGCGCTCTCGCTGTTGGGCTGTGCCGTGCTGTCGGCACCTGTGCTGGCCGCTGCTGCGCCAGCATCCGACATTGTTTATTCCGTTGAATCTGCCAAAGCCAGCAAGAGCCTGATGCTCGACGTCGTGCACGCCGGCAAGCGCCTGGTGGCGGTCGGGGATCGCGGGCACATTTTGTATTCCGATGACCAAGGCGCGACCTGGACCCAAGCCAAGGTGCCGACGCGGCAACTGCTGACGTCGGTGTTTTTCGTCGACGACAAACACGGCTGGGCTGTCGGCCATGACGCGCAGATCCTCGCGAGCGAGGACGGCGGCGTCACCTGGACCAAGCAATTCGAAGATCTGAAACGTGAATCACCGCTGCTCGACGTCTGGTTCCAGGACGTCAACAGCGGCTTTGCCGTGGGTGCTTACGGCGCATTGCTGGCAACCACCGACGGCGGCAAGAACTGGGAAGACGTCAGCGATCGCCTCGACAACGAAGACCAGTACCACCTCAACGCCATCGCGGCGGTCAAGGATTCCGGACTGTTCATCGTCGGCGAGCAGGGCAGCATGTTCCGCTCCGCCGACTGGGGCCAGACCTGGGAGAAGCTTGAAGGCCCATACGAAGGTTCACTGTTCGGCGTGATCGGCACCGCTCAAGCCAATACGCTGCTGGCCTACGGGCTGCGCGGCAATCTGTTTCGCTCCACCGATTTCGGTACGACCTGGGAGCCGATTGAACTCAAGGCCGCTCGCGGTGCGCTGGAGTTCGGTCTGTCCGGCGCGACGCTGCTCGACGACGGTTCCATCGTGATCGTCGGCAACGGTGGCTCGGTGATCCGCAGCAACGACAACGGCGAAACGTTCAGCGTGTTCAACCGTCCGGATCGCATTTCCGTTTCGGCAGTCACCGCAGCGGGCAACGGCAATCTGATTCTGGCAGGACAGGGTGGCGTTCGCGTCACTTCGCCAACTGGCGCCGGCGCAGAGAATGGAAAAAACGGGTCGTCCAAATGAGCCGGGCAAATAATAAGAAGGCGGGTCTATGACATCCTTGAGCAGTCATCATCAAGACAAGGCGACGTTTCTTGAACGCCTGATTTTCAACAACCGCCCGGCAGTGATCACCATCTGCCTGCTGGTGAGTATCTTTCTGTTCTGGCAGGCGACGCTGATCCGGCCGTCCACCAGTTTCGAGAAAATGATCCCGCTCGAGCATCCGTTCATTCAAAAGATGATGGAGCATCGCAATGATCTGGCGAACCTGGGCAACACGGTGCGCATCTCGGTGGAAGCCACTGATGGCGACATCTTCTCCAAGGAGTACATGGAGACTCTGCGTCAGATCAACGACGAGGTGTTCTACATTTCCGGTGTTGACCGTTCCGGCCTCAAGTCGCTGTGGAGCCCGAGCGTACGCTGGACCGAAGTGACAGAGGAGGGCTTCGCCGGTGGTGAAGTGATTCCGCAGAGCTACAACGGTTCCCAGCAAAGCCTCGACCTGTTGCGCAACAACGTGCTCAAGTCCGGTCAGGTCGGGCGTCTGGTGGCCAACGACTTCAAGTCGAGCATTGTCGATATCCCGCTGCTGGAGTCCTACCCGGACCCGCAGGACCAAGGCAAGTTGCTGGCGCTGGACTATCGCAAGTTCTCTCACGAACTCGAAGACAAGATCCGCAACAAATTCGAAGCCCAGAATCCTAACGTGCAGATCCACATCGTCGGTTTCGCCAAGAAAGTCGGCGACCTGATCGATGGGCTGGTCATGGTGGTGATGTTCTTCGGCGTCGCCTTCATCATCACCCTGATCCTGCTGTACTGGTTCACCAACTGCATGCGCAGCACCGTGGCGGTGTTGAGCACCACGTTGGTGGCGGTGGTCTGGCAGCTCGGTTTGATGCACTTCTTTGGCTTCGGGCTTGATCCGTATTCGATGTTGGTGCCGTTCCTGATTTTCGCCATTGGTATTTCCCACGGCGTGCAAAAGATCAACGGTATCGCCTTGCAGTCCAGTGAGGCAGACAACGCCTTGACTGCGGCGCGGCGCACGTTCCGTCAGCTGTTCCTGCCGGGGATGATTGCGATCCTCGCGGATGCGGTGGGTTTCATCACACTGCTGATCATCGACATCGGCGTGATTCGTGAACTGGCCATCGGCGCGTCTATCGGCGTGGCGGTGATCGTGTTCACCAACCTTATCCTGCTGCCAGTGGCAATTTCCTACGTCGGCATCAGCAAACGTGCCGTCGAACGCAGCAAGAAAGACGCGCACCGCGAACACCCGTTCTGGCGTCTGCTGTCGAATTTTGCCAGCCCGAAAGTGGCGTCGGTGTCGATTGTTTTGGCCTTGTTGGCCTTCAGCGGCGGCCTCTGGTACAGCCAGAACCTGAAAATCGGTGACCTGGATCAGGGTGCTCCGGAACTGCGTCCGGACTCGCGCTACAACAAGGACAACAACTTCATCATCAGCAACTATTCCACCAGTTCCGACGTGTTGGTGGTGATGGTCAAGACCAAGTCCGAAGGCTGCTCGCGCTACGAAGCCATGGCGCCGATCGACGAGCTGATGTGGAAGATGCAGAACACCGAAGGCGTGCAGTCGGCGATCTCGCTGGTGACCGTGTCCAAGCAGATGATCAAGGGCATGAACGAGGGCAACCTGAAATGGGAAACCCTGTCGCGTAACCCGGACGTGCTGAACAACTCGATCGCTCGGGCTGATGGTCTGTACAACAACAGTTGCTCCCTGGCGCCGGTGCTGGTGTTCCTCAACGATCACAAGGCCGCCACGCTGGATCGCGCCGTGCATGCAGTGCAGGACTTCGCCAAGGAGAACAATAAGGAAGGCCTGGAATTCATCCTTGCCGCCGGTAACGCCGGGATCGAGGCGGCTACCAACGAGGTGATCAAGGAATCGGAGCTGACCATCCTGATCCTGGTGTACATCTGCGTGGCGACCATGTGCATGATCACCTTCCGCTCCTGGGCCGCGACCTTGTGCATCGTGCTGCCGCTGGTCCTGACCTCGGTACTCGGTAACGCCCTCATGGCCTTCATGGGCATCGGCGTGAAAGTCGCAACCCTACCGGTTGTGGCGCTTGGGGTGGGGATTGGCGTGGACTACGGGATCTACATCTACAGCCGCCTGGAAAGCTTCCTCCGTGCTGGTCTGCCGTTGCAAGAAGCGTACTACCAGACGCTGAAGTCCACCGGTAAAGCCGTGCTGTTCACCGGCCTGTGCCTGGCGATCGGCGTGTGCACCTGGATCTTCTCGGCCATCAAGTTTCAGGCCGACATGGGCTTGATGCTGACCTTCATGCTGCTCTGGAACATGTTCGGCGCACTGTGGCTGCTGCCAGCGCTGGCACGGTTCCTGATCAAACCGGAGAAACTGGCGGGGCAGAAGGGCAATTCGCTGTTCGCTCACTGATCGAACTGCAACAAAAAAGCCGCAACCTAATCTGGGTTGCGGCTTTTTTGTTTCTCAAATTTCACACCATACCCTTGTGGGAGCAAGCTCGCTCCCACAGTGTGCAGTGGCGATCATGAGAGATCAGTGCCGAGCACCGCATTCAACGCACTACGCGCATCATCCAGCTGCACCAACGTCGCATGCCGGGCACCCAGCGCATCACGATTCTCGATCGCCGTCAGAATTGCCTTGTGCCGTGGCAACGCCAACTCATGCAGGTTCGGCCGCTGGTTGGAATGCTTCAACGCTTCGGCAATCGCCACCGACAGCATGTTGCACAGGTTGGCCAGCAAGTCGTTGTGGGTTGCATCAGCGATCCGGCTATGGAAATCCAGGTCCGGTTGCAGCAGCGCTTCTGGTGTCGGCGCGGCTTCCATGCGTTGGTAGGCTTCACCGATGGAGGCGATGTCATCGTCGGTGGCGAACTGCGCGGCGAGGGCGGCCGCAGCGGGTTCGATGATGCTGCGCACGCTGGTCAACAGGTCGAAGAATTCATTCTGCGGGCTGCTTTGCATCAGCCAATGCAAGACGTCCGGGTCGAGCATGTGCCATTCCTTGCGCTGCTTGACCACTGTGCCCACTCGCGGACGGGAATACACCAGACCCTTGGCGACCAAAACCCGGGTGGCTTCACGCAGGACTGGACGGCTGACCGCGTACTCCTCGCACAACAGGGCTTCGGCGGGCAGTTTGTCACACGGCTTGAAGCGCCCGGAAACGATCTGCATGCCCAGTTCCTGGACGATGCGCGAATGCATGCTTTTGCGGTCGGAGGGTTTGCGGTAATCCATGGGGAACGGCGCGATCCTGGGTGATGGGGTGCCGCGCATGATAGCAGGCCCGGCGAGTGATGGTCGTTAGCGCAAGATTCTGATGCAGACGCAGAACCAATGTGGGAGCGAGCCTGCTCGCGATAGCGGTTGAACATTCAACATTTAAGTTGGCTGTCAATCCGTCATCGCGAGCAGGCTCGCTCCCACAGGGGGACAGATGGTGTCAGTGAGAATGGCGCGGTACTTCAGAACCGCGGCAACCGACCAGGAAGTCGAAATCGCAACCTTGATCCGCTTGCAGGACATGATCAATGTACAGCTGACGATAGCCACCCACGATCAATTGCTGCGGTGGTTGCAGATCAGCCATGCGCGCCGTCAGTTCGGCGTCGGGAATATCCAGGTGCAGACGACCGTTGGCGCAATCGAGCTCGATCCAGTCACCTTCTTTCACCGTCGCCAAAGGTCCGCCAGTGGCCGCTTCCGGGGCCACGTGCAGAACGACAGTGCCGTACGCCGTGCCGCTCATGCGGGCATCGGAAATGCGCACCATGTCCGTCACACCTTGGGCCAGCAACTTGGCCGGCAAGCCCATGTTGCCAACTTCGGCCATGCCCGGATAACCCTTCGGACCGCAGTTCTTCATCACCAGAATCGAGTTGGCATCCACCTCCAGCTCCGGATCGTTGATCCGCGCCTTGTACATGTCGAAGTTTTCGAACACCACAGCGCGCCCGCGATGTTGCATTAGTTCGGCGCTGGCGGCGGACGGCTTGAGCACTGCACCCAGTGGTGCCAGGTTGCCGCGCAACACACAGATGCCGCCGTCGGCGCGGATCGGGTTGTCGAGTGTGCGGATCACTTCGTCCTGGCCATAGATCGGCGCATCTTTGGTGTTCTCGCCGAGGGTCTTGCCGTTGACGGTCAGGGCATTCGGATGCGGAATCAGGTTGGCTTCACCCAGACGACGCAGCACCGCTGGCAGGCCGCCGGCGTAGTAGAACTCTTCCATCAGGAAGCGCCCGGACGGTTGCAGGTCGACGATGGTCGGCATGCCGCGACCGATGCGGGTCCAGTCATCCAGGTCCAGCTCGACACCGATGCGTCCTGCGATTGCTTTCAAGTGGATCACGGCGTTGGTTGAGCCACCGATGGCAGCATTCACCCGAATGGCGTTTTCGAAGGCTTCTTTGGTGAGGATCTTCGACAGCTTCAAATCTTCGCGAACCATCTCCACTGCACGCATGCCGGACATGTGCGCCAACACATAACGACGCGCATCCACCGCTGGAATCGCCGCGTTGTGGGGCAGGGAAGTACCCAGGGCTTCAGCCATGCAGGCCATGGTGGACGCGGTGCCCATGGTGTTGCACGTACCGGCCGAGCGGGACATGCCACCCTCGGCCGCAAGGAAATCGTCGATGGTGATGGTGCCGGCTTTCACCTGTTCACTGAGCTGCCAGACCACGGTGCCCGAGCCAATGTCCTGGCCCTTGTGCTTGCCATTGAGCATCGGCCCTCCGGTGACGACGATCGCCGGCACGTCGCAACTGGCCGCGCCCATCAACAACGCCGGGGTGGTTTTGTCGCAGCCGGTCAGCAGCACAACACCGTCGATAGGGTTGCCGCGGATCGCTTCTTCAACGTCCATGCTCGCCAGGTTGCGGGTGAGCATCGCGGTCGGACGCAGGTTCGACTCACCGTTGGAGAACACCGGGAACTCCACGGGGAAGCCTCCAGCCTCGATCACCCCACGTTTGACGTGCTCCGCAATCTGGCGGAAATGCGCGTTGCACGGGGTCAGTTCCGACCAGGTGTTGCAGATGCCGATGATTGGCTTGCCGTGGAACTGGTGGTCGGCGATGCCCTGATTCTTCATCCAGCTGCGGTACATGAAGCCGTTCTTGTCGGCAGTGCCAAACCATTGGGCGGAGCGCAGGGTGGGTTTCTTATCAGACATGATCGGTTCTCTTATTGTATGACTATATTGTTCGAGTTGAGGCGTAACATAAGCGCAATTTCGACCGTTTGGAAGTGTTGTTGCGTAAATAGTATTACTATATAGTCCGTTTCAACGGAGGGATGGCCCTGGCGGTTTTCCGCGAGAGGCGTCCCCCGAGGTTCTATAACAACAACAATCGGAGACCGATCTCATGAGCCAGGAACTACGGCTTATTCGTCGCATCACGCTGAAACTGATTCCCTTCCTGATCCTGCTGTACCTGATCGCCTATGTGGATCGCTCCGCCGTAGGCTTCGCCAAATTGCACATGGGCGCCGACCTCGGCATCGGTGACGCGGCCTACGGGCTGGGTGCCGGGTTGTTTTTCATTGGCTATTTCCTGCTGGAAATCCCCAGCAACCTGATGCTCGAACGTTTTGGCGCGCGGCGCTGGTTCGCGCGGATCATGATCACCTGGGGCGCCATCACCATCGGCATGGCCTTCGTCCAGGGGCCGCACAGTTTCTATGTGATGCGCTTTCTGCTCGGCGCGGCGGAAGCCGGATTCTTTCCGGGCGTTCTCTACTACATCACCCAATGGTTTCCGGTGCGCCATCGCGGCAAGATCCTCGGGTTGTTCATCCTTTCCCAACCCATCGCGATGTTGATCACCGGCCCGGTGTCCGGCGGTCTGCTCGGCATGGACGGCGTTCTTGGCCTGCATGGCTGGCAGTGGCTGTTCATCGTCATCGGTGCCCCGGCGATCCTGTTGACCTGGCCGGTGCTGCGTTGGCTGCCGGACGGTCCGAAACAGGTGAAGTGGATGGACCAGGCTGAAAAGGACTGGCTGACCGGCGAACTGAAAAAGGATCTTGAGGAATACGGCCAGACCCGCCACGGCAATCCGTTGCACGCCCTCAAGGACAAACGTGTCTTGCTGCTGGCGCTGTTCTATCTGCCGGTGACCCTGAGCATTTACGGCCTGGGCTTGTGGCTGCCGACCCTGATCAAGCAGTTCGGTGGCACGGATCTGGTGACTGGCTTCGTGTCGTCGGTGCCGTACATCTTCGGGATCATCGGTTTGCTGATCATCCCGCGCAGCTCCGACCGCTTGAATGATCGCTACGGCCACTTGGCGGTGCTTTATGTATTAGGTGCCATCGGCCTGTTTCTCAGCGCCTGGCTGACGGTGCCGGTGCTGCAACTGGCGGCGTTGTGCCTGGTGGCCTTCGCGCTGTTTTCCTGCACCGCGGTGTTCTGGACCTTGCCGGGCCGCTTCTTTGCCGGCGCCAGTGCCGCGGCCGGGATCGCCTTGATCAACTCGGTGGGCAACCTCGGCGGCTACATCGGTCCGTTCGTGATCGGCGCGCTCAAGGAATACACCGGCAACCTGGCTTCGGGTCTGTACTTCTTGTCCGGCGTGATGGTGTTCGGGCTGATTTTGACCGGTGTGGTCTATCGCCTGTTGGAACGCAAGCACGTACTGCCGGCCGACCAGTTCGCTGCCAGCGCCCGTGGCGCTACCCGCACTTAATCTGCAAACAGGAGAAGGTTCATGCGTTTAGTTCAGTTCGAATTGAGTAACGGCGAGCGCCGGGTGGGCGTGGTCGAAGACGGTCTGGTGCGCGAAGTGCAGGACGCGCGCACGGTTCGCGACCTGGCGTTGGCCGCGATCGAGGCGGGCGTCAATCTTGAGCAGCAGGTGAAAACCCTGGGCCTGGGCATCAGCCATGACTATGCAGAACTGTTGGCCACATTGCGCATCCTGCCGCCGCTGGATCACCCGGACCCGGCGCACATGCTGGTCAGCGGTACGGGCCTGACCCATCTGGGCAGCGCGTCGGCACGGGACAAGATGCATCAGCAAGTCGGCGATGAAGCCGCGATGACCGACACCATGCGCATCTTCAAATGGGGCGTGGAGGGCGGCAAACCGGCAGCGGGGCAGGCCGGCGTACAACCGGAATGGTTCTACAAGGGCGACGGCAGCATCGTCGTGCGTCCGGGCCAACCGTTCCCGCTACCGCCGTTCGCCGAAGACGCGGGGGAGGAACCGGAGCTCAGCGGCCTCTACGTCATCGGCCATGACAGCAAACCGTATCGACTCGGTTTTGCCGTGGGCAACGAGTTCTCCGATCACGTAATGGAACGCAAGAATTACCTGTACCTGGCGCACTCCAAACTGCGCAGTTGCAGTTACGGCCCCGAACTTCGGGTCGGCGAATTGCCGGAGCATCTGGCAGGCACCAGCCGCATCCTGCGTGACGGCGAAGTGCTGTGGCAGAACGAGTTTCTCAGTGGCGAGGCCAACATGTGCCACAGCCTGGAAAACCTTGAGTACCACCATTTCAAATACAGCCAGTTCCTGCGCCCGGGCGATGTGCATATTCACTTTTTCGGCACTGCAACCCTGTCCTTTGCCGACGGCATTCGCACCCAACCGGGTGACGTGTTCGAGATCAGCCAGGCCGAATTCGGTGCACCGTTGATCAACGGGATTGCACCGGTTGAAGCGGCGTTCGAGCCCGGCACCGTTGGCACCCTTTAAGGAGATAGGCATGACCCAGATTCTTGGTCACAACTACATCGGAGGTCAGCGCAGCGCTGTCGGCGAAATCATCGTCAAAAGCGTTGATGCCAACACGGGCGAAAACCTGCCTTACAGTTTCCACCAGGCCACCCTTGAAGAAGTCGATGCCGCCGCCAAGGCTGCCGCCGCGGCTTATCCGACGTATCGGAGCTTGAGCGCCGAACGTCGTGCGCAATTTCTCGATGCGATAGCCGAAGAGCTGGACGCGCTGGGCGATGACTTTGTTGCGGTGGTCTGCCACGAAACCGCACTGCCCGCCGCACGCATTCAAGGCGAACGCGGTCGCACCAGCGGCCAGATGCGTCTGTTCGCTAAAGTGCTACGACGCGGTGATTTCTACGGTGCGCGGATCGATCAGGCGTTGCCTGAGCGCCAACCGTTGCCGCGTCCGGACTTGCGTCAGTACCGCATCGGCCTCGGGCCGGTCGCGGTGTTCGGCGCCAGTAACTTTCCGTTGGCGTTCTCTACGGCTGGCGGCGACACCGCGTCGGCGTTGGCCGCCGGTTGCCCGGTGGTGTTCAAGGTCCACAGCGGTCACATGGCCACAGCCGAACGGGTGGCCGACGCGATCATTCGCGCCGCAGAAAAAACCGGGATGCCGGCCGGCGTGTTCAACATGATCTACGGCGGCGGGGTCGGCGAAGCGCTGGTCAAGCATCCGGCTATTCAGGCGGTTGGCTTTACCGGCTCGCTCAAGGGCGGCCGTGCGTTGTGTGACATGGCCGCAGCACGCCCACAGCCGATTCCGGTGTTTGCCGAGATGTCGAGCATCAACCCGGTGATCGTGTTGCCGCAGGCGCTGCAAGCGCGCGCCGAATCGATCGCCCGTGACCTGACTGCTTCGGTGGTTCAGGGTTGTGGTCAGTTCTGCACTAATCCCGGTTTGGTGATTGGTATTCGTTCGCCGCAGTTCACCACATTCGTGCAGCAGGTAGCGGGTCTCATCGGCGATCAGCCGGCGCAAACGATGCTCAACGCCGGGACCCTGAGCAGCTATGGCAAAGGCTTGCAAAAACTCCTCGCTCACCCCGGCATCGAGCACCTGGCCGGCAGTCCGCAACAAGGCAATCAGGCGCAACCGCAGCTGTTCAAGGTGGATGCCAGCCTGTTAATCAAGGGCGATGAAGTGCTGCAAGAAGAAGTGTTCGGCCCGACCACTGTGTTCGTCGAAATCGCCGATCAGGCGCAACTAAGCGCCGCGTTGAACGGCCTGCACGGGCAGCTGACGGCAACGATTATTGGCGAGCCGGCGGACTTAGAGCAGTTTGCTGAGCTGACGCCGTTGCTGGAGCAGAAGGTCGGTCGGATCCTGCTCAACGGCTATCCGACTGGCGTGGAAGTCTGCGATTCAATGGTCCACGGCGGTCCGTATCCGGCAACTTCCGATGCTCGTGGTACGTCGGTGGGCACCTTGGCCATCGACCGGTTCCTGCGCCCGGTGTGCTTCCAGAACTACCCTGACAGCCTGCTGCCGGATGCCTTGAAGAATGGCAATCCGCTGCGTATTCAGCGGTTGGTGGATGGCCAACCGTCCCGAGACGCCCTCTAACAGCGAGCACAATCCCCTGTAGGAGCGAGCCTGCTCGCGAAGGCGGAGTGTCAGTCGACATCATTTTTGACTGATACATCGCCTTCGCGAGCAGGCTCGCTCCCACATTTGTTCTTTGTCGTTAGTGAGTTTTGTGCCGGGCGCGGGACCGCTGCCACATTGAGCTATCATTGCGTCTTTCCCATTCAAAGATTGACTGCCATGACCGCCGCAACCGACACCTTGCTCGCCACCCTCGAACACTGCGATATGGTGGAAATCGACGGGCTGCACGCCTTCGAATTCTCCCTCGATGAAGACGATAACCTGCACATCGAATGCTTGGACGGTCGTATGTCCAAGCACTGGGAGTTCACCCCGGCCGAAGTCGAGGCCGCGACCTTCGATCCAACCCTGCAAAGCTGGCTGATCACCGGCAGTTCCGGTGAGCACCGGTTGGTGTGCATGACCGCGTTCCGCGGTGATGACGACGAGGAAGAAGCGAATGAGGATGCGTAAGCTCTGGCCACTGTTCATGGCCGGCAGCGTCGGCGCGATGGGTTTTCAGGTTGCGTCGGCCGACGACTATCAGTTGCTGGTCGGTTCCTATACAGCCGGTCAGAGCCAGGGGATTTATCGCCTGAACTTCGACGCCACCACCGGGCAGATCGACGCCAAACCACTGCAAGTGATCAAGAGCGAAAACCCATCCTGGCTGACCCTGTCCAAGGATCAGCGTCAGCTGTTCGTGGTCAACGAAAACGGCCCGGGACAGACCGATCCGGTAGGGCGCGTCAGCAGTTATGCGATCGATCCCAAAACCCATGCGCTGAGCCTGATCAATCAGGTGCAGAGTCTGGGCAACGAGCCGACGCATTCGGGCCTCAGCGTTGAAGCCAGTCACCTGTTTGTCAGCAACTATTCGGTGGCTGAAGATCCGGGCGGCACGCTGGCAGTATTGCCGGTGGGCGCGGATGGCAAGCTCAAACCCGTGGTGCAGATGAGCAGCCATCCATCGAGCCGGGTCAATCCCGAGCGGCAGATGTCGGCGCACGTGCATTCGACGGTTTCCTCGCCGGACGGCCAGTATGTGTTCTCCAATGACTTGGGCGCCGACAAGATCTTTGCCTACCGCTTCGACCCAAAGGCCAACCCGGAACGGCCCTTGACCGCCGCTACACCGGCATCCGTCCAGTTGCCACCCGGCAGCGGGCCGCGTCATCTGCTGTTCAGCGCCGATGGCAAGCACGCGTGGCTGACCATGGAAATGAGCGCGCAGGTTGCGGTGTTCGATTACAAGGACGGCAAACTTGAGCAAACGCAGATGGTCGAGTTGGCGACGGGTCAGCCGACATCGGACAAGGCCGCCGCTGCGCTTCACGCGTCGGCGGATGGCAAGTTCCTCTACGTCAGCAACCGTGGCACCGCCAATCAATTGCTGGTGTTCGCCATCGATCCTGCGACCGGGCACCTCAAGGAACTGCAGCGCCGTTCCGTAGAAGGTGATCACCCGCGCGAGTTCAGCCTCGATCCGAGTGGCAAGTTCTTGTTGATCGCCAATCAGAAAAGCAACCAGATTGTCGTCGTCGAGCGCGATTCAAAGACAGGCCTGCTGGGTAAAACCGTGCAAAAACTGCCGATGGACGCCCCGAGCGACCTCAAGTTCGTGGTGCGTCAATAGACCGCAGGCCCCGGTTGATGGGGCCTGCATCCTTCTATTAATGATGCTGATATCTGCTAATGCTACAAAAGATTTCAAGGCGCCAACCTCGAAGGTTAAGTTTGCTTAACGGCCCCACCGGGCAAGCAAGCCAACTGAATCCGAGGAACACCGCTATGAACTTCAATCTCTTCTCCGTAATCGCCGCTTCCGCTATCTCTGCCACCGTTGCGTTGCCAGCCAGCGCCAACGTTGAAATCAGCGACAAAAAATCCCACGCCCAAAGCTACACCCAGAAATACCTGCAACAGAGCGCCAACTTTTACGCGGCTCTGGATCACAAGACCCAAGCCTGAAATTTGAACCCTGCATCCTTTATGCAGGAGCGAAGTCACTTGCGCCGATCGAGCTGAAAAGCTTTGAGAAACCTGAGTGATGTCGCTCCTGCATAACGCGTTTACGACAGCATCATATTGCTATCAATGTTTTGCTTGATATCACATGGCCATAAGTTTAAATTTGACGCTGATTTTTTGACTCCTTCTCATGATAAGGATCGACAGCATGGCAATGCGTCTGGCCGTGGTTCTTCTGTTTCTCTATTCCACCCCCATTCTTTCGGCTGCCCAGCCCGTTCCAGACGAGCCGGATGCGGCCCGCGAGCGCTTGATGAGTTTTATCGAAGACTGAAATAAACTGGCTTAATGATCAACGAAGCTGATGGTCACTATGGATAACCCTGAGTGGTTATCACCGCTTTTTTGATCGATTCTGTGGGCATCTAAACATGCCTGCGGAGAACATCATGGCCAGCTCAATCATCATTTCTGCCAAATACGGCGCCTACCTGGCTATCGCTCTTTACGTAGCCATGGTGCTGGTTTTTAGCCTCTCGCCTCAATCGCAACAGACCCTCGATGCGCCGATTCAAGTCGCTCATCCCGGCATCCAGTTTGAACACCGTTCGCAAAGCGCGATGGTCGATCAGGCTGAACTCGCAGGAGTCGCCGGGGAATGAAAGGGCACAGACTTTGGGTCATCGCCTTCCTGGCATTCATGACCAATGGATCTTCCTTGTTGGGGATCGGCCAGGGCTCGGCGGGGTCGGTGGCGCGGACTATCGAAGCCAATCACAACCTTGCTCGCAACATTGAAACCGCGAAGGCCCTGGGGTTGCTGGCCGGCAATCCGCCGATCAAACGCCAGGGCAGTTTTTTCGGGCCGTTCCAGGTGGATTGCTCGGCGTTGGAGATGTGTGCAGTGTTGGCGTGAATGCCAGCGGCCATGAGGTCTATTGTGGCGAGGGGGCTTGCCCCCGTTGGGTTGCGAAGCGACCCTCTGCAATTTTTCAGGCCCACCGAGTCGCTTGGATTACGACTGCTTCGCAGCCGAACGGGGTGATGCGGCATTCCGACAAGCCCCCTCGCCACAATGAACCGTTACTTCGCCATTACTCCGATGAAAAGCTCCGACGCCAGAAACCGCTGCAACCAGGCCTGCAAACGGTGATAGGGCGTCTGCCCGAACCACTCGCGATCCACATGGGCGAACTGCCGCACGAACGGCATCAGCGCCACATCCGCCAGACTCGGATGCTCGGCCAGCAAGTAGTCGCGTCCCTCCAGCAACTCATCGAGCCTGCGCAAAAACACCTCGCCCTCGGTGCGATAAAACGCCATTGGCTGCTCGGGGTATCGCTCGGCGTACTTGTAGCGATTCAGGTGCACCTTGAACACCTGATCGTTTTCTTCGATCAACTCGGCGATGTGTTGCTGCCCGACAGGATCATCTTTGAGCAACCAATCCTGCGGATCGTTCTGCGCCAGGGCCCAGTGCATGATCGCCAGGCTTTCATCGATCACCTGACCGTTAACGCTCAGTACCGGCACCGTGCCTTTGCTCGACAGCGCGAGCATGTCGGCAGGTTTGGCCTTCAGGCTGACCTCGACGATGTTCACCGCAACCCCTGAATAGCGCAGGACCATGCGCGCCCGCATCGCGTAGGGGCAGCGACGGAAGGAGTACAGCGTATTCATTTCACCTCCAGCGTACTCAGGCCATTGCCCTGACGGCGGACCTGAATTTGCACCGGAATCCGTTCATGCATTTCCTGCACGTGTGAAATCACCGCGACTTTTCGTCCCTGCGCTTGCAAGCCGTCGAGAGCGTCCATGGCCAGTTGCAGCGATTCCGGATCAAGGCTGCCGAAGCCTTCGTCGATGAACAGCGATTCGATTTTCAGCGTGCTCGATGCCATGGACGCCAAACCGAGCGCCAGAGCCAGCGACACCAGGAACGTCTCGCCGCCGGACAACGAATGTACCGAACGCAGTTCATCACCCATCTCGGTGTCCATCACCAGCAAACCGAGCATGCTGCCGCCACGTTTGAGGCGATAGCGCCGCACCAGTTGCCGTAACTGAACGTTGGCGTGATGCACCAGCAGGTCGAGGTTGTAGGCCTGGGCGATCTTGCGGAAGGTGTCGCCCGTGGCCGAACCGATCAGTGCATTCAAACGTGCCCAGCGCTGGTATTCGGTATAGGCGTCGGCAATCTGCTGCGCGAGGGCCTGATTGGCGTTTTGCCGGCGCTGATCCTCGGCCTGTTCGGCACGCAGTTCGGCGCAAAGGTGTTCGCTGGTGGTGAACAGGCTTTGCAGCTCGGCAAGCGCTGTCGCCAGTTGTTCGGTGTCGAGATTGCCGTTGTGCTGTGCTTGATGATTGAGCAGACGCTGATCGCGTTCCTGCAACAGGACCTTGGTTTGTTCGATGGCTTTTTCGCTTTGCTGCAATTGCTGACGCAGTTCGCTGACCTGCTGGTCGTCGACACTCAGCAGATCTTCCAGACCACCGTCATCCAGTTCCGGATGCAATGCGCGCCAGTCGGCAATCTTGCCGCTCAGCTCGCGATCTTCGGTTTCCAGTGCCTGGGAGCGTTCCTGCTGGGCCTTGAGTTCTGCGCCCAGCTGCACCAGCCGCGTACGCACGGTTTGCAGTTCCTGATTGGCCGTCGCCTCAGCATTGCGCGCCTGTTCGACGGCTTGATCCAATTGCTGCTGCCACTGCTCGGCGCTGGCGTGTTTGCCGAGCAATTGCGTGAGTTTTTGCTGGCAGGCCTGTTGCTGGTTGGCGAGGGCGGTGAACTGCTGGTGGGCCGTTTCCAACTGCTGGAGGCGAGTGAGTTGGCGGTCCTGTTCTTTCTCCAGCGTCTGCTGCCGTTGTTGCTGTTCGCCGAGTTCATCGCGTTGCTGATCGAGTTGTTCCAGACGCTGGGTGATCTGCCGGTCCAGTTGCATGAAGGTCGCGGCCGGTTCGTTGCGCAGCGCTTGCAGCGTGTCGGCCGGGAGCAGGGTGCTGAACGCCGTCAGCTCCTCGTCCAGACGCTGGCGATCACTGCTCAACTCACGTTGCTGGTTGGCCAGGTGCTGGGTAGCTTGCTGGCTCGCCGCTTCAGCGCTACGCAGTTGCTGTTGAAGGCGCGCGGCGTCCTGTTGCAAGGTGAGCAGGGCGGTCTGCCGTTGTTCGTCCTGAGTGATGCTTTGGTTCAACTGGTTGTTTTGCTGCGTCAGCCAGGCATCGCGTTTGAGCGCATCCTGCGTGAGCAGCTGCGCAGACAACGGATGTGCTTCAAGGATCGGTGCCAGGCTCTGCTGCTGGGTCGCGAGGTGTTCTTGTTGTTGCAGCAATTCCTTTTGCTGCGCAATCACGCCGCCCACTTCAGCGCGCAGGTCGGTGAGTTTTTCTTTCAACAGGTCGACGGCTTTCTGGGCGTTGGCCTGTTCGCTTTCATCATGCCGACCAAGGCTCTGCAGCAGGGCTTCGGGCTGATGATAAGGATGGTCGGGGCTGCCACAGACCGGGCACGGCTGATCGTCCTGCAACTGCTCGCGCAGTTCTTCGACGCTGGCGCTGCGGGCCAGGCGCTGGCGTTCCAGCAGTTCGCGGGTGACGGTCAGGGTCTGTTCGGCGACGACCAATTCGTTCTTGGCTTTCACACCGTCCTGGGTCAGACGTTCTCGTTCTTGCTGAGCGGTCAGCTGGCGCTGCTGAAGTTCGGACGCGCGCTGGTCCAGTTCCTGCTGACTGGCCCACAGCCGCGTCAGCGCTTCAAAGGCCCGCTGTTGCTTGCGGTTGTCCTGCAACAGACTCCCGAGAATCTGGATCTGTTCGGCCACCGCTTCCGGTTCGGCGCCGGCCTCCTTGTACAGCACTTCAAGGCTCTGGCGCTGGGTCGACAGATCCTCGGCAGCGCGAGCGGCGCTCTGTTCCAGGGCGGCCAATTCGGCCTGACCCTTGTTCAGACGGTTGCCGATCAGCATCAGCTGTTGCAGGCGATCACGGTAGGCGTTCCAGGCATCGCTCAAAGGCGCCAGAGGGGTACTTTGCTCAAGTTCCCCGGCAATCCGCTGCAAACGTTCGGCGACCTGTTTCTGTTGGTCGAGCAAGCCTTGGATCGTGTTTTGGCCCTGAGTGCAGGCCAGTTCCGCCTGCTGCTTGAGGTCGGCACTAAGACTGGCGTCTTTGACCAGACGAGCGAGGGTGCTTTGCTCTTCGAAGGCCTGACGCAGCAGTGGAGCGCTGGTGGTGTGTTGGCTTTGGGCTTCGACGAGTGCGGTCTGCGCAGCGCTCAGGCTGTGTTCGAGTTGCGTCTGGCGCTCGTTCAGCTCGGCTTGCTGTTGGGTGTGCTGCTGAATCTGCGCGACCAGCGGTGTGAGCTGGGCCGTGAGTTCGGTCTTGCGGGCGAACTGGTGCCGTTGCGGGGCCAGTTGCTCCAGGCGAGTCAGCTTCAAACGTTCGCCGGCCAGACCTTCCCAGTGCTGCTGGGCCGATTGCAGCTGCTCGGTGGCGCTCTGCTGCTCGTCCTGCAACTGGCGTAAGTCCTTGAGCCAGGTATGTTGCAGTTCCAATTGCTTGAGTTGCGCTTGCTGGGTCTTGAGTTGTTGCTGAGCCTCGCTGAAGCGTTCATCGAGTTCCGCGCGTGCTTCCGGCGACAGCGGCGTCACGCCTATGGCCTGGTCCTGCAGCAGCTTGTGGGTTTCGCGAGCCTCTTTGGTTTTGTCGAACGCCCGGCGACCGAGGCGCGTATAGAGCGCGGTATCGGTGAGCTTTTCCAGCAGTTCGCTACGTTCGTTGTCGTTAGCCTTGAGGAACGCACTGAATTCGCTCTGGGCCAGCAGTACCGCACGGGTGAATTGCTCAAAGTTCAGGCCCAGTACGGATTCGAGATGGATTTTGAATTCAACTTTCTGACTGGCCAGCAGTTGATCCAGATCGATGTCGCGCAAACTCTGACGGCTGGCTTGCAGCTTGCCGCCGGCCTTCTCGCGGGCGCGATTAGCTTCCCAGCGAGCGCGGTAGCGACGGCCATCGATGCCAACGAAATCGACTTCGGCATAACCTTCACCCGTGCCGCGACGCAGCAGCGTGCGGGGGTCGCCAGTGCTGATCTCGCCATCGGCGTCTGGCGCTTTGGCAGACACCTGAGCATTGCTCAGCCGAGGCACAGCACCGAACAACGCCAGGCACAAGGCGTCGAGCAAGGTGCTTTTACCGGCGCCGGTCGGCCCGGTGATCGCGAACAGACCGGCGCTGGCCAACGGCTCAGCGGTAAAATCGATTTCAAAGGGCCCGGCCAGTGAGGCGAGGTTTTTCAGGCGGATCGCGAGGATCTTCATGGTTGTTCGCTCTCCATCTGCACGTCTTGCAACAGCTCGGCGAAGTCCTTGAGGGTTTGTTCATCGACCTCGCTGCCGTAGTTGTCCTGCCAGGCGCGGCTGAACAGTTCCTGAGGTGAGAGCTGGTCGAGTTCAATCAAGGTCGTGCCGTCATCGACGCCATCGCGGCTGCCATTGCCGGCGTATTCAGCGGCGATCCGCACCAGGCGCACGGCTTTGCCTTGCAGGGCGGTTTCCACTTGATAACGCAAGTCGGGTTGCGGCTCATCGAGGCGCACCCGAACTTCCAGCCACGGCTGGCGCTGGATATCGGCCAGCAGGTCGATGTTCGGCAAGTCGGCCAGTTGCAGCAGGATTTCCGCCAATGGCACGGGACCGATGCGTTGCAGATTCACAGCCCGGGGGATCAGTTTGGGTTCGACGCTGACCAGGGTTTCGCCCTCGAGTGTGATGTCGAGAATCTGATGCTGATAGCCAATCTCGGAGAACGACAGCGGAATTGGCGAGCCGCTGTAGCGGATACGTTCTTCACCATTGACTTTCTGCGGCTTGTGCAAGTGACCGAGGGCGACGTAACTGATGCTCGGCCCGAACAGGCTGGCGGGCAGCGCTTCGGCGTTACCGATGATCAGGCTACGCTCGGAGTCTTCCGACACCGAACCGCCGGCCATGTGCGCGTGGCTGATGGCGATCAGCGCCTGACCTGGTTTGCGCTTGGCATTGGCGGCTTCGATCAGCCACTCGTGAACCTGACCGATACCACGCAGGTAGTTGTCACCCAAATGCGCGCCGGTCACTTCGGCGGGACGCAAGAATGGCAGTGCCAGGCACCAGGCGACGGTTTTGCCTTTGGCATCCGGCAATGGCAGCAACAAGCGCTCGGCGTCGAGTTGACCATCATCCAGCCACAGCACACGGCCCAGCGCATGCGTGCGCAAACGTCGCATCAACGGCGCGGGCAGTTCAATCCGCGAACCGGAATCGTGGTTGCCGGCGATCATCACGATGGTCAGCTTCGGCTGTTGTTCATGGGCGCTGACGATGAAGTCGTAGAGACGCTCCTGGGCTTTGACCGGCGGGTTGACCGTGTCGAAGATATCGCCGGCGATCAGAAGCACGTCTGGCTGGTCCAGCTTCAGCTGGCGCAGCAGCCATTCGAGAAAGCAGGCGTGTTCGAAATCGCGCTCCTGGCCGTGCAGGTTTTGCCCAAGGTGCCAGTCGGAGGTGTGAAACAGACGCAAGGTGAACTCCGTAGGAAATAAGGTGATGGCCGCGAAGAAAATGATGGCGGCTAAAGGGGAGGGAGTTTACTGGCAAAAGACCGGGGATGCTGAAAGCCTTGAAAGATTGCCTGTCGATTGGGTGGTGCAGCTTCAGTATGGTAGAGGGCAGTCGGCCGCTGTTGCGCAACATCAGGGAGTTTTAATGTTTAAGGAGGCGTCATGACCCAACGGTTACTTCAACTTGATCAAGTGTCGTTCAACTTGCCCGACGGGCGCGTTCTATTCGATCACTTGAACCACACCTTCAGTACCAGGGCCACCGGCATCGTGGGCGCCAATGGCTGTGGCAAGTCCTTGCTTGGCCGGCTCCTGACGGGGGAGCAACTGCCCACCAGCGGCATTGTCCGTCGCGAAGGCCAGGTTTATGCCGTGGCGCAGTTACTGGAACCCGAGCGCTATCCCAGCGTTGCCGCGCTGGCCGGTGTCGCCCCTATTCTGGCGGCGCTGGATCGCATTGCTCAGGGCAGCGTCGACGATGAGGATCATGCGTTGGCGGTCGATCAATGGGATTGCGCCACACGCCTTGAGGCGGAACTGCAGCAGATCGACCTGGGTCACTTGAATGCCGACGCGCGTACCGACGCACTCAGTGGTGGCGAACGGCAGCGGGTGGCGCTGCTAGGTGCGTGGTTATCCAGAGCCGATTGGCTCATTCTGGATGAGCCCAGCAACCACCTGGATATTGATCAGCAACACAAGTTATCGCAGCAGATCGATCGCTGGCCCAACGGCCTGGTGTTGATCAGTCACGACCGGGGTCTTCTGGAGCACGTGAACGAAATTGTCGAGCTTTCACCCTTGGGACTGGCAGCTTATGGCGGCAACTACAGTCAGTATGCGGCGGCGCGCGAGCAAGAACAGCAGTCGTTCCAGTCTGCATTGCAAGGGGAGCGGGCGCAGGCCAAGCGTGAGCAACGTGAGATGGCCGTGCAGATGGAGCGTCAGCAACGGCGTAATGCCCGCGGCGACCGTCAGGCCCGTGACGGCAATCAGACCAAGCTGATCACCAACGCCCAGAAAGAGCGCAGTGAAAACAGCCAGGGAAAATTGCGCCTCAATCAACAGGTGGCCCGGGAGCAGCAGCAACAACGGATCGCCGAGGCCCGTGCACGGTGTGCGCCGGACATTCAACGCATGATGTTGTCTCCGGAAAGCGTAGTGCCCAATGGCAAGCTGATTGTGCAGCTCAACGACGTCATTCTCCCGTTCGGTTACGCGGCGCCGGTCAATCTGACGCTGACGGGGCCTATGCGCATGGCAATCCTGGGCGCCAACGGTAGCGGCAAGTCGACCTTGTTGCAGGTGATCGCTGGCCAATTACCGGTGCGCGAGGGCGAGGTCGTGCGCAGTTGTCATGTCGGTTGGCTGGATCAACACGCCGGATTGAAGCACCCTGAACGCACGGCGGCGCAATGGCTCTACGAGAGTAATCCGCAGTTGCCCGAAGCCGAGGCGCGAACCCGGTTGGCGCAGATGGGCATTGATGCGGATCGTGCGACGCTCAAGACCTGTCAGTTGAGTGGCGGTGAGCGTCTGAAAATCGCACTGGCTGCGCAGTTATATGCACAGCGGCCACCACAATTGCTATTGCTGGACGAACCGGACAACCATTTGGACTTGCCCAGTAAAATTGCGCTGGAGCAGATGCTCAATCAGTACCAAGGGGCGTTGATCGTGGTCTCTCACGACAGCGCTTTTTTACAGGCCATTCATCTGGATGCCGAGTTCCATCTCGACAGCTAGGGACCGTTACTTCGGATAAAGCGGTGGCAGACCACTGTCGCCAACCGGGTCCTGAACCCGCTCGGCAATCGGAATCGCCTTGATCGCACGCCACAGATCTTCACCTTGCCAATGCTGGCCGGTTTCGCTGTAGAGCGCGCCGTTCAGGCCGTCGAGGGCGTCGGACAATGGCACAAAACGCGCCGCCATATCGGCCAGGGTTTCCGGTTGTTGCCGGGCCCAGGCGTCGAGGGCCTGGCGGGTGGCGTGGGTATCGTTGGCCTGACAGGCGCGCTTGAGATCGTCGAGCACGGTGCGCGGGCTCGGGCCGGTCTGCGCCGCGCGCAGGATCGCCGGTTGCCAGCGGGCGCGCCACCAGAGACCGAAGCCCAGCAGGGTGGTGCAGGCCAGGATCAGGCTGCTGAGTTTCCACCACCAGAGGGCTTCGTTGTCGGCCGCGGAAAAGACTTGAGGCGTGCCGGCCGGGGTGTCGACCATCAGGCTCGGATTGTTCGCCACTGGCAGGGTTCGGGCCGGCAGGCTGCTGTGATCGAGGTGATCCTCGAAGGTGTTCCACCAGATCACTTCAACCGCTGGCAACTCGATTGCGCCGGTACGCGTTGGCACCAGGGCTTCACGGTCTTCGCGACTGCCGATCAAGCCTCGTTCGCTGTGCTGGTTGCCTAGCACCGGTTGATCCGGGTAGCGCCGTAAGCCGTTGACGTCGGTGGCGGGCAGCGGTGGCAATTGCGAACTGTCCAGCCCTTCAGCCTTCACCGTCAGGCTGCGGGTCAACGAATCGCCCACCTGCGCATGATCCGGTTCCGGGTTCCAGCTTTCGCTCAGGCTGAGGCTGCGGGCGGGCAGCCATGGCACGTCGGCCGGATAGGTGGCGGGTTTGGCCTTGACCGTCAGCAGAATCTCGGCGGAGCTGACCCGCATCAATTTGCCGGATTTCGGTGCCTGCGCGGCGGAGTCCTGTGCGGGCTGTGCGTCCACCAGTGCGGCATTGAATATTTGCGGCGGAATGATCAACTCACCGCTGTGTTGCGGGTAGATCGCGTAGCGCATCTCGATCACGCCGTGGCGCAGGCCATTGATATCTTTCTCATAGGTGCGCGCCTCGCCCAGTTGCTCGATGCGCACATCGGGGATTTGTAAAGGGGGCAGGCTGCTGTCGTCGTACAGCGACACCGAATGGTAGATGCGCAAGGTCAGGATCGCCTGGGCTTGTACGTACACGCTGTTTTGATCGAGGCTGGCGTCGATGAACACCGGGTCCCGTTTGGTCGGGGTGTCCTGGGTTTCGGTTTCGACCACTTGCACGGTGATTGGCTGGCTCTGCACGTCACCCAGTTGCAGTGACGGAATCACCACGCTGCCATTCTGCCGAGGCAGCAGGGTGATGATCCAGCGGGTGGTCGCACGGTTGTCGCCGTTCAGGGTGGTCAACTGGTTGACTTGACGGGTGCCACGCACTTCGAACAGCGGCTCCAGCGGTGCCAGATCAGGCTTGCCAAACTGCGTCACGTCGTTGGTTTCCAGGGTCAGTTCAATCGTTTCGCCGCTGTTCAGGCGACTGCGATCCACACTGGCGACCAGCCCGGCTGCCTGTGCCTGAACAGTGCAGAGCAACAGGGCGGACAGCAGTGCGAGCAAGAGAGTGGTGAAGCGGGTCATCGAGTTTTTCCCTGATCCTGATGTTGTTGCTGTTCGTACCAGAATTTGCGTCTGAGCAATTCACCCGGATCATCCGGGATCTTGCGCAGCCATTGCTCCAGCGCCTGGCGCTGTTCACCATCGATGCTGTCACTGGCCGGGCGCATCGGTGGTCGGGTGCTGTCTTCATCCCCCAGCTCGCTGCCCGGGACTTCATTGGTGCCAGGTTTCGACGGGGTTTTGTTCTGTTGGTCGGAGTCCGTCGTGGCTTGTTGGCCGTCGGTTTTCGGTTCGCCACTATCCGACGGTTGCGTGGCCGCGCCCGGCGGCGGTTCTTGCGTGGGGGGCTCGGTCTCATTGCCGGCGTTTTTGTCCGGTGCAACGGGCGGTGGAGTGTTTTTCTGCTTGAGCAGACTTTCCACCAGCGCTTTGTTGGTCAGGGCCGGGCGCAAATCCGGTTGACGCTCCAGCGCCTGTTCGTAGGCATCCAGCGCGGCTTCCAGCTCACCGCTTTTGGCCAGGGCGTTGCCACGATTGTAGTGGGCGTGGGCGTCGCTGCCTTCGGCGAACCGCTGGGCGGCGCCGCTGTAGTCGCCGGCCTCGTAGAGCGCCACGCCTTGCCATTGGCGATCTTCGAAATGCTGCGCAGCCTCGGCCGGGCGCTTCTGCTTCAGCAAGATCAGACCCTGTTGGTCGGGTCGCAGCCACAAATCGTTGAAGTCGAAGGCATAACTCGGTTGTGGCAGCAGCAAGAGCAGTGGCAGGCAGAACAGCCAGCCGCGACGACCGGCGCACGCCGCCAGCAGCAACAACGGCAACAACAGCCAGTAACCCTGATCGGCCCATGTATCGAGGCGCAGGGTCTGGCCGTCGTCGCGCAGCGTGCGTGGTCCCTCGAGCAAGCCGAGTGCGCGCAAGTCGGCATCGTCCAGGCGCGCGTGGCGATAGCTTCCGTTCAGGTCGTTGGCAAAGGCTTTCAGGCTTGGTTCGTCCAGATGTGGCACCAGAATCGCGCCTTGGTCATCCTTCAGAAAACTGCCGTCCTCCTGGGTGATCGGCGCGCCTTCGGCAGTGCCGATACCGAGCATCAGAAATTGTGTCGACTTGCCGTCCAGCGCCTGCTGAATCCCCTGGCGTTCCAGTTCGGTCAAGGTCGAACCGATCAGCAGGATCCGCCCGTCACCGAGGGCGCCCTGCTCCAGCAGGGCAAGGGCCTTGGTCACCGCCAGATCGGCGCGATGCCCTGCTTGGGGCATCAGTGAAGGTTTTAGGGCATCCAATAGATTGCGGCTGGTCGACAGGTCATCCGACAGTGGCACCAGCGTGTGAGCGCTGCCGGCGTAGACGACGATCGCGGTCTGGGCGTCGCTGCGGTTCTCCAGCAGGTCGAACAGCTTGCGCCGGGCCTGTTCCAGCCGGTTGGGTGGTACGTCGGTGGCGAGCATTTCCGGGGTCAGCTCAAGGACCACGACCAGCGGGTCGGCGGGTTTCTGGCTGGCTTGTTCGACACGTTCCCAGCTCGGTCCGAGCAGCGCCAGAACGGTCAGAACCCAGGCACATCCAAGGATGACCCACGGCAATTTGCTGTCGCGACCGTTGCCACCACTGAGCAACGCTGCATGGAAGGCCGGTGGCAGAATCATCTGCCAGCGCCCGGCGCGTTTCTGCCGATGCCAGAGTTGCCAGAGCAACCAGCCGAGCAATGGCAACAACAGCAACCACCAGGGGCGGAACAAGTACGGCCAGAGTGCACTCATCGGCGCCTCCGCAGACGCAGGCGTTTAAGCCGCTGGCGCCAGTCGGGCAGTTGCGTTTGCAGAAGATCCTTGGTGAACAGTCGCCGCAACGGGTTATCCGGCCAGCGCTCGCGAACCACCAGCAGCATGCTCAACAGCAACGCAAGCGCCAAAGGCCAGTGGTACAACGCCTGTGCCGGGCGAGCCTGAGTCGGTTGCTGGGTCACCGGTTCCAGTTTGTCGAGGGTGTCCTTGATCGCTTGCAGTTCCTTGTCATTGTGGGCGCGAAAATACTGACCGCCCGTGGCTTCGGCGATCGCCATCAAGGAGGGTTCGTCGAGGTCGAGGCTCGGGTTGACCCCCAGGAAACCCAAAGTGCCGCTTTGCTCCGGATCGGCGCCGATACCGATCGGGTAGATTTTCACGCCTTCGCTGGCTGCCAGTCGTGCAGCCGTGAGCGGGTCGATTTGGCCACCGTTGTTGGCGCCATCAGTGACCAGAATCAGTACGCGATTTTGTGCCGGGCGTTGGCGCAGGCGTTTGAGGGCCAGGCCGATGGCATCGCCGATGGCGGTGTTCTTGCCGGCGATGCCGATCCGCGCTTCGTCGAGCCACACGCGCACCGTGTGCCGGTCGAACGTCAGCGGTGCTTGCAGATAGGCCTGGCTGCCGAACAGGATCAGGCCGACGCGATCGCCGTCGCGACTTTCAAGGAAGTCACCGAGCAAGTGCTGAACCAGTGTGAGTCGACTGACTTCTTCGTCCTGCCACTGCATGTCTGGGAAATCCATCGAGCCGGACACGTCGACCGCTACCAGCAGATCGCGACCGCTGGCGGCGATGGGCAGCGGTTCACCAAGCCATTGCGGGCGCGCCGCGGCAATCAGTAACAACAGCCACAGCAAAATGAACGGTGCCTGTTGGCGCCAGGCCGGCAGGTTGGCCCGGGCGCGGCGGCGGACCAGGCCTTCGAGGTCGCCGAGGAAGCTGACTTTGAGCGCCGGCTCGCCACTGTCGGCGACAGGCAGCACGACGCGCATCAGCCAGGGCAGCGGTAGCAGCGCAAAGATCCACGGCCAGGCGAACTCAAACATGTTTACGAATCCAGGTGTCGACCGCTTGAGTCAGGCCGGCGATGGCCTTGTCGTCGAGTTTGCATTCGGGTTTGTAGGCGCCTTCGACCAGCACCATCCATCGGGTCAGGCCGGCGGCCGGGCAGCGATTGTCAAGGAATGCCAGCCATTTGCGCCCATTGAGGGTATGGCTCTGGCTGTAGGGGTAGTGATTGCGGCACAGGCGTTTGAGCAAACCGTTGAGTTGCTGCAACCAGGCCCCGGCCGGAGCGCCGTCGTAGGGTTTGGGCATCCGCGCGAGTTCTGCCAGCGCGGCGAGGCGCACCGGGTCCAGCGGCTGTTCGGCGCGCACGATCGGGCGTTTGTTCGGAAGAAAGCCCCTTGCCTTCCACAGACCGAAACCGATGAGCGGCAGTAACACCAGCAACAGCCACCAGCCCGGTGCCGGTGGCCAGAATTCGATCGGTGGCGGGGAGATCAGCGGTTGCAGTTGATCGAGGCTGCTCATCGGCCTTTCCCCGGTTTCTGCGGGTTCAGGTACTCGCGCAATTGTTCAACCATCTCGCTCTGGGTGCTCAGGGGCATCAGCAATACCCGCAGCTTCTGCGCCAGTAATTCCCAGTGAGCGATGCGCGCTTCGGCCTGGGCGCGATAGGTCTGGCGCAGCTCGAAATTCAGGGTGTCGAGTTCCAGTTGCGCACCGCGTTCGGCGAAGCGTAAAAGCCCGGCGGCGGGCAGGGCGTGATCCAGCGGATCGGATACCGGCAGCAGCAATAGATCGCAATGCCGCGACAACAGGCTCAGCTGTTGTTCGGCGCCCTCGGTCAGGGTGCGTTCGTCGCAGATCACGATCACCAGGCTGCCGGGACGCAGGACTTCCCGGGCACGGCGCAGGGCAATGTTGAAGGCGTCCCGGTCCGGCTCGTTTTCCGTGTGCAGCGACTGATTGACCCGCACCAGACGGTTGAGCAACTGCAGCAGGCTCTGTTTGCTGCGTCGTGGCTTGATTTCATAGTGTTCGTTGTTGCCGAACACCAGCCCGCCGACGCGATCGTTATGACCCAGTGCGGCCCAGCCGATCAGGCTCGCGGCCTGGGCGGCGAGCACCGATTTGAACATCAGCCCTGAGCCGAAAAACAACCGGCGACTTTGCTCGACCATGATGAAAATCGGCCGCTCGCGCTCTTCATGGAACAGCTTGGTATGGGGTTCCTGGGTGCGGGCGGTGACGCGCCAGTCGATGCTTCGCACGTCATCGCCGGCCTGATAGACCCGCACCTGATCGAAGTCCACCCCGCGCCCGCGCAGTTTGGAGTGGTGCAAGCCGATCAGCGGGCTGCGCTGGCTCGGTGTGGAAAACAGTTGCACTTCACGCACGCGATGGCGCATCTCGATCAGCTCGGCGAGGCTGACACGGATGCCCGGCTCGGGCGGCAGGAGGGCGTTCATAGGGGTCAAGCGACGGCTACGACGTCGAGAATCCGCTGGACCACCCGGTCCTGGTCGATGCCCGCAGCTTCGGCTTCAAAGGAAAGAATGATGCGGTGGCGCAGTACGTCGAACAGTACGGCTTGAATGTCTTCCGGGCTGACGAAGTCGCGACCGGCCAGCCAGGCGTGGGCCCGGGCGCATCGGTCGAGGGCAATCGAACCGCGCGGGCTGGCGCCATAGGCGATCCACTCAGCCATCTCCGGGTCGAACTTGGCCGGGGTGCGTGTGGCCATGACCAGTTGCACCAGGTATTCCTCCACGGCGTCGGCCATGTACAAACCGAGGATTTCCTTGCGCGCGGCAAAAATCGCCTGCTGGCTGACCCGGCGCTCGGGCTTGGTTTCTCCGTTCAGCGCTTCGCCACGGGCCTGTTGCAGGATCCGACGTTCAACGGCGGCGTCCGGGAAGCCGATTTTCACGTGCATCAGGAACCGGTCAAGCTGCGCTTCGGGCAGTGGATAGGTGCCTTCCTGCTCGATCGGGTTTTGCGTGGCCATCACCAGGAACAGCGGCGACAGCTCGTACGTGCTGCGTCCGACGCTGACCTGGCGCTCGCCCATGGCTTCGAGCAGGGCGGATTGAACCTTGGCCGGGGCACGGTTGATTTCGTCCGCCAGCACCAGGTTGTGGAAGATCGGGCCTTGCTGGAACACGAAACTGCCGGTTTCCGGGCGATAGATTTCCGTACCAGTGATGTCGGCCGGCAACAGGTCGGGGGTGAACTGGATGCGATGGAACTGTGCTTCGATGCCTTCGGCAAGTTCTTTGATGGCCTTGGTCTTGGCCAGGCCCGGAGCGCCCTCGACCAGCATGTGGCCGTCGGCAAGCAAGGCGATGAGCAAGCGCTCGATGAGTTTTTCCTGGCCGAGAATCTGCGTTGAAAGAAAGGTTCGCAGCGCTAGCAGCGCTTCACGATGTTCCATCGATGACTGTTCCTGGAAAGGGTGACCGAAGACGTTCGAATAACGCCAGGGCTGGGGGCGTTACTTTAATCTATCGCGGGGGGCGGCGACTAACGGCATTTTGTGCAAAGTGCAGGAATTGATTGGCGAGATTGTTTGAATTTTGTAGGACTCAAAGGGTGGTGGTGTTCTTTCGGGCCTCATCGCGAGCAAGCTCGCTCCCACAGGTGACCGAGTTGTTTCAAGAAAATGCGATCAAATGTGGGAGCGAGCTTGCTCGCGATGGGGCCAGTTCAGACACTCGAGAATCCGAGGCTTAGAGCTGGCTGATATAGGTACCAGTGCCTTTGAGGATGTTTTGCAGTGTTTCTTCCACTTCCGGCAGATCGCTCGCATCAGTGCTGTGAATGATTTCCAGCGAATCATCACCATTCAGCGCATCGGCGTCAGCGGCTGCGATTTCGATCAGCAGGCGGGTAGGGCTGAGGGTGACTTTTACGCCGTCCAGCGTCGAAGGCTCGCCGTCGAGGGTGATGTCCAGCGCGTCCTCGTCCGGGTAGCGGGTCATCAGGAACATATCGCCCTGATCGCTGTGGCAGCAGAGCATGGCCATGTTGTCTTCTTCGTCGTCGCACGGGTTGACGATCAAGAGGGCGGTGGTCATTTGCATGGGGAATTCCTGGCTCGACGAGCGTTGTGAAGACGAACAAAGGGCGATTCTGCCAGCAGACGGGAATTTCTGCTCGCCTGAGTGTCAGAGGATGTGTCGTGAACATCCGGGGTGTTGCTGGTCATTTCTGGTACGGATGTGCCGCAAAACCGGGCTTAAACCCCCCGTTTTGCCGTGCGGCTGCTAGTGTTGTTCGATGCACAAGGCGCAAGCTGCGTACCGATGACCGAATATGTCGCAGCGCTGCAAGCACGGGGCTTGCCGCACTGGTTAAGCTGCGCAACGGATGAGCACCTGTAAAGGCATTGCGCTGCACCTTGCCCAGTCGTTTTTGCAGATGCCCATTCATGGAAGGTGAATGTGACCTGAGTGTCTCGTCCAGCTTCACCCACCTGTCATCCTGTTTCCTCTGCCCGAGAATCAGGAACAGGGTGACGGATCACCCCGAAAGGGGTTTGCACGCGACGCTTCCATCAATAACAAGCCCAAGCGGAGTACCACAGATGGCGTTCTTCACCGCAGCCAGCAAAGCCGACTTCCAGCACCAACTGCAAGCGGCACTGGCCCAGCACATCAGTGAACAGGCACTGCCACAAGTGGCGCTGTTCGCGGAACAATTTTTCGGCATCATTTCCCTGGACGAGCTGACCCAGCGTCGGTTGTCCGACCTCGCCGGCTGCACCCTTTCTGCGTGGCGCCTGCTTGAGCGCTTCGATCACGCGCAACCGCAAGTGCGCGTTTACAACCCCGATTACGAACGCCACGGCTGGCAGTCGACCCACACCGCGGTCGAAGTGCTGCACCACGACCTGCCATTTCTGGTGGACTCGGTACGCACCGAGCTGAACCGTCGCGGCTACAGCATCCACACCCTGCAAACCACTGTGCTGAGCGTGCGTCGCGGCAGCAAGGGCGAGCTGCTGGAAATCCTGCCGAAAGGCACCCAGGGCGACGATGTACTGCAAGAGTCGTTGATGTACCTGGAAATCGACCGTTGCGCCAACTCGGCCGAACTGAATGTCCTGAGCAAGGAATTGGAACAGGTTCTCGGTGAAGTCCGCGTCGCGGTCGCCGATTTCGAGCCTATGAAAGCCAAGGTCCAGGAAATCCTCACCGGCCTGGACAACAGCCAGTTCGCTGTCGATTCTGAAGAAAAAGCCGAAATCAAAAGCTTCCTGGAATGGCTGGTGGGCAACCACTTCACCTTCCTCGGCTATGAAGAGTTCGTGGTTCGCGATGAAGCCGATGGCGGCCACATTGTCTACGACCAGGATTCCTTCCTCGGTCTGACCAAATTGCTGCGCACCGGCCTGACCTACGATGACCTGCGCATCGAAGACTACGCCGTGAACTACCTGCGCGAACCGACCCTGCTGTCGTTCGCCAAGGCTGCGCACCCAAGCCGTGTGCACCGTCCGGCTTACCCGGATTACGTGTCGATCCGTGAAATCGACGCCGACGGCAACGTCATCAAGGAATGCCGTTTCATGGGCCTGTACACCTCCTCGGTGTATGGCGAGAGCGTGCGGGTCATCCCGTACATCCGCCGCAAGGTCGAAGAAATCGAACGCCGTTCCGGCTTCCAGGCCAAGGCTCACTTGGGCAAGGAACTGGCGCAGGTAGTTGAAGTACTGCCGCGCGACGATCTGTTCCAGACCCCAGTGGATGAGCTGTTCAGCACCGTGATGTCGATCGTGCAGATCCAGGAACGCAACAAGATTCGCGTATTCCTGCGTAAAGACCCGTACGGTCGTTTCTGCTACTGCCTGGCCTACGTGCCGCGCGACATCTACTCCACCGAAGTGCGCCAGAAGATCCAGCAAGTGCTGATGGATCGCCTGAAAGCCTCCGACTGCGAGTTCTGGACCTTCTTCTCCGAATCCGTGCTAGCCCGCGTGCAGTTGATCCTGCGCGTCGATCCGAAAAACCGCCTGGACATCGACCCGGTTCTGCTGGAAAAAGAAGTGGTACAGGCTTGCCGCAGCTGGCAGGACGACTACGCCAGCCTGACGGTTGAAAGTTTCGGTGAGGCAAGCGGCACCAACGTGTTGGCCGATTTCCCGAAAGGCTTCCCGGCCGGTTACCGCGAGCGTTTCGCCGCGCATTCGGCTGTGGTCGACATGCAGCACCTGCTGAGCCTGAAAGAATCCAATCCGCTAGTGATGAGCTTCTATCAGCCACTGGGTCAGGTCTCCGGTCAGCGCGAGCTGCACTGCAAGCTGTATCACGCTGATACCCCGCTGGCGTTGTCCGACGTATTGCCGATCCTGGAAAACCTCGGCCTGCGCGTGCTGGGTGAATTCCCGTATCGCCTGCGTCACAACAGTGGCCGCGAGTTCTGGATTCACGACTTCGCGTTCACCGCTGCCGAAGGCCTGGAACTCGACATCCAGCAACTCAACGACACTTTGCAGGACGCTTTCGTCCACATCGTGCGCGGCGATGCCGAGAACGATGCGTTCAACCGCCTGGTGCTGACCGCCGGCCTGCCATGGCGCGATGTCGCGCTGCTGCGTGCCTACGCCCGTTACATGAAGCAGATTCGCCTGGGCTTCGACCTGGGTTACATCGCCAGCACCCTGAACAACCACACCGACATCGCTCGCGAGTTGACCCGGTTGTTCAAAACCCGTTTCTACCTGGCGCGCAAGCTGACCAGCGACGATCTGGAAGACAAGCAGCAACGCCTGGAACACGCGATTCTGAGCGCACTGGACGACGTCCAGGTGTTGAACGAAGACCGTATCCTGCGTCGCTACCTGGACCTGATCAAGGCCACCCTGCGGACCAACTTCTACCAGACCGATTCCCACGGTCAGAACAAGTCCTACTTCAGCTTCAAGTTCAACCCGCACCAGATTCCAGAGCTGCCGAAGCCAGTACCGAAGTTCGAAATCTTCGTGTACTCGCCTCGCGTCGAAGGCGTGCACCTGCGCTTCGGCAACGTTGCTCGCGGTGGTCTGCGCTGGTCTGATCGTGAAGAAGACTACCGCACTGAAGTCCTAGGCCTGGTAAAAGCCCAGCAAGTGAAGAACTCGGTCATCGTGCCGGTTGGCGCGAAGGGCGGCTTCCTCCCGCGTCGCCTGCCACTGGGTGGCGGTCGAGACGAGATCGCGGCCGAGGGCATCGCCTGCTACCGCATCTTCATCTCGGGCCTGTTGGACATCACCGACAACCTGAAAGACGGCGCGCTGGTACCGCCGGCCAACGTCGTGCGTCATGACGACGATGACCCGTACCTGGTGGTGGCAGCGGACAAGGGCACTGCAACCTTCTCCGACATCGCCAACGGTATCGCCATCGACTACGGCTTCTGGCTCGGCGATGCGTTCGCATCGGGCGGCTCGGCCGGTTACGACCACAAGAAAATGGGCATCACCGCCAAGGGCGCGTGGGTTGGCGTTCAACGTCACTTCCGCGAACGCGGCATCAATGTTCAGGAAGACAACATCACTGTGGTCGGCGTCGGCGACATGGCCGGTGACGTGTTCGGTAACGGCTTGTTGATGTCCGACAAGCTGCAACTGGTCGCAGCGTTCAACCACCTGCACATCTTCATCGACCCGAACCCGGAGCCGGCCAACAGCTTCGCCGAGCGTCAGCGCCTGTTCGATCTGCCGCGTTCGGCCTGGTCGGACTACGACACCAGCATCATGTCCGAAGGCGGCGGGATCTTCTCCCGTAGCGCGAAAAGCATCGCGATTTCTCCGCAGATGAAAGAGCGCTTCGACATTCAGGCTGACAAGTTGACCCCGACCGAACTGCTGAACGCCTTGCTCAAGGCACCGGTGGATCTGTTGTGGAACGGCGGTATCGGTACGTACGTCAAAGCCAGCAGCGAAAGCCACGCCGATGTCGGCGACAAGGCCAACGATGCACTGCGCGTGAACGGCAACGAACTGCGCTGCAAAGTCGTGGGCGAGGGCGGTAACCTCGGGATGACCCAGCTGGGTCGTGTCGAATTTGGCCTCAATGGCGGCGGTTCCAACACCGACTTCATCGACAACGCCGGTGGTGTGGACTGCTCCGACCACGAAGTGAACATCAAGATTCTGCTGAACGAAGTGGTTCATGCCGGCGACATGACCGACAAGCAACGTAACCAGTTGCTGGCGAGCATGACCGACGAAGTCGGCAACCTGGTTTTGGGCAACAACTACAAGCAGACTCAGGCACTGTCTCTGGCAGCACGCCGTGCCTTCGTGCGGATTGCCGAATACAAGCGTCTGATGAACGATCTGGAAGGCCGCGGCAAGCTGGATCGCGCCATCGAGTTCCTGCCGGCTGAAGAAGCGATCAACGAGCGCCTCGCGGAAGGCCATGGCCTGACCCGTGCCGAGCTGTCGGTGCTGATCTCTTACAGCAAGATTGACCTCAAGGAAGCGCTGCTCAATTCACAGGTACCGGACGACGATTACCTGACTCGCGACATGGAAACCGCTTTCCCGCCGACCCTGGTGAGCAAGTTCTCCGATGCCATGCGCCGTCACCGTCTGAAGCGCGAAATCGTCAGCACCCAGATCGCCAACGATCTGGTCAACCACATGGGCATTACCTTCGTTCAGCGACTCAAAGAGTCGACCGGCATGAGCCCGGCGAACGTGGCCGGTGCTTACGTGATCGTGCGTGACATCTTCCACCTCCCGCACTGGTTCCGTCAGATCGAAGCCCTGGATTATCAGGTATCGGCCGACGTACAACTGGAGCTGATGGATGAGCTGATGCGTCTGGGCCGTCGCGCTACGCGCTGGTTCCTGCGCAGCCGTCGCAACGAGCAGAATGCTGCTCGTGACGTCGCGCACTTCGGTCCACATCTGGCAGCGCTGGGCCTCAAGCTCGACGAACTGCTGGAAGGCCCGACCCGCGAAGGCTGGCAGACCCGTTATCAGGCGTACGTTGCGGCTGGCGTTCCTGAGTTGCTGGCACGCATGGTTGCAGGCACCACTCACCTGTACACCTTGCTGCCGATCATCGAAGCGTCCGACGTGACCGGTCAAAACGCAGCCGACGTGGCGAAGGCTTACTTCGCTGTCGGCAGCGCGCTGGACATCACCTGGTACCTGCAACAGATCAGCGCTCTGCCGGTTGAAAACAACTGGCAGGCCCTGGCCCGTGAAGCGTTCCGCGATGACGTCGACTGGCAGCAACGTGCGATCACCATCTCCGTCCTGCAACAGGGCAACGGCACTCAGGACGTGGAAACCCGTCTGGAGCTGTGGATGGAAGAGCACGAAGGCATGATCGAACGCTGGCGCGCCATGCTGGTAGAAATCCGTGCCGCCAGCGGCACTGATTACGCCATGTATGCGGTGGCCAACCGTGAGTTGCTGGATCTGGCGTTGAGCGGTCAAGCGGTAGTACCTACCACTGCCGCTGCTACTGCCAGCGCTGAGTTGGAGCCGGCTGCCTGATCAGGCGCTGAATGAAGAAGCCCCGCAATGAGAGTTGCGGGGCTTTTTTTTGCCTGAATGTTTTGTACCGTCTGGTCGGGCTCCATCGTCGGAATGCCGCCCAGACCAAGCTCGGCTCCCACAGGTTTTGTGTCGTGTGCATGTTATGTGTTCAACACAAAACCTGTGGGAACCGAGCTTGCTCGCGATGGGGCCATTCGCCTTAATACAACTTCTGACCTGTTGTGTTATCGATCATCGACACTTTATCTGTCGGTCTGGTCAATAAATTACTGAGCGACTGGTTAAACTTTTGCAAGGCCCTGACTTGCACATTCTGTTGTTCGTTTATATCGGCAACTATCTCTTCGCTGCGTTTATAGTCCGCCCATAACGGACTCAGTTCTTTAGCGTCATGACCTTGCGCAGTGCCGATGTAATTGAAGTTCGAATCGTAGAAGTCCGCGCTGACATCGGCCTTGATATCCGAACTGCGCGATGTCATCAGTTGACTGCGCGTGTCGATGATGGCGACCACGTCCGGTTTAGCGGCCCTGAGACTTTGCATGTCGGGGTACACGGTCACCGAGCCAAACTGACGTTGCAAGGACGCCTTGACCCAGTCCACCGCAAGGTCCGGTTTGGAGGTGGCGACGTAGGCGTCGTGAATCGACTGCACCAGCAGGCTCTGGCCGAAACCGGTGCCGGCGTTGGCCTGGTAATCCTGAAGGTAGGCGCGGTTGGTCTGAGTGCTGCGGCTGTAGACGATGCCCAGGGAAACGTTGTTGCCATTGGTGACATGCGTGGCGCTGCTGCGGCCCACCGGCTCGGTAAAGACGCCGTCGAGCGAAGAAACTGCCTTGGGTGCAGTGGGTATTGAGCAGCCCGTTAAAAGAATCGTCAAGGTGCTGACAAGTGCAAGTTTCATGGTGTTTCTCCCGTGAAACAACTTGAGTCGGAAAGTTAATAGGCCGGAAACAGTCGGCGGAGATTCCAGACTAAACCTGTCGTCACTGAATGAAATGGCCAATCACCGCACTTGTCAGGTAACTACTAGTTTTGTTTGGTTTAAAAGCCCCCGGTTAATTGCGCCGGGAAATAAACAGGCCCGAATTGTTAATTTGGGCCTGTTTATTTATGGCTGACGCAACAGCTATCAGTTTTCCAAAGGGATCAATACTTTTTCGTCGGGCGCTAACACCATAAACACCAACAGTTTGGCGGGTTTGGTGGTACTGGCATTTTTCGAGACCAAATGCTCCGAACCGGCCGGTTCGTACCAGTATTCACCGGCCTTGTAAGTGATCGCCTTCTCACCTTTGACCTGGGAGATGATTTCTCCCGAAATGACGTAAGCCATGGCCGTGCCCTCGTGCTTGTGGGCGATGGACGATTGGCCGGGTAGATAGTCGACCTCGATCATCAGCGCCTTTTTATTGGGCACGTTTTTCAACATCTGGTCCTGCAACACGGTGACCTTTTCCGAAGGCGCGGCTTCGTGGGCGAATGCCCCGGCGGAAACGGTCAGGGCGAGGGCGGTGAGGGGGGCCGCACAGTAGCGTAAGGCGTTCATGGATTATCACCTGCTGTGGTTAGTTGTCAGGGACCACAGTAAGTCTCGGCCAAGGCCAATCAAACGTAAGCGCTCCATGAACCCCACATTCAAAGCGCTTAGCTGATGCCGGATGCTGTGCTCCCGATTCTCTCAGGAGCCAGCTCGTCATGATGCGACCCGACGCCAAAGTTGAAAAAGTTTATCTCTACCCCAAGCCCGTGGACTTCAGAAAGTCCATTGATGGCCTCGCTGCGCTGGTCGAGCTGGACATAAAAGTGGCGGTGTTCGATCCCGTGCTCTTCGTTTTTCTCAACAAGCCCCGTAACCGCGTGAAGATTTTGTACTGGGAGCGCAACGGCTTCTGCCTTTGGCTTAAGCGCTTGGAGTCCGAGCGATTCAAAACATCGCCTGATCTCAGCGATGAAGTGATCGTTCTGACCGTCCAGGAACTGAACTGGCTGCTCGACGGTTTTGACCTGTGGCGCAACCGTCCTCACCAGGTTTTGACTCCACGCTACGTAGCCTGACCCGGTATAATCCGGGCCATGATTTCTCTGCCCGACGATCTTCCTGATGACCCCGTTTTGCTCAAGCAGATGCTGCTTGAGGCACTCAATCGCCAGGAAGAAGTTGCCCAGGCTTATCAGGCTCACATCGTCGACCTGAAAGGACAGATCAAGCTGTTGCGCCACCGCTTGTTCGGGCGTAAGTCCGAGCAGACAGCGCAGCCCAATACGCCGCAACTTGCACTGTTCAATGAGCCTGAAAGCGAGCCGATGCCATTGATCGGCGATGCCGAAGAGGAAGTCGTTTCCCCGGGGCCGCGCCGAGGAAAACGTAAGGCATTGTCGGCTGAGCTGCCGCGTGTCGAGGTCATCCACGAACTGCCCGAGCACGAACTGACCTGTGCCTGCGGTTGCCGCAAGCACGTGATCAGCGAAGAAATCAGCGAACAGCTGGATATCGTGCCGATGCAGATCCGTGTCATCAAACATATCCGCAAGGTTTACGGTTGCCGTGGCTGCGAAACGGCACCGGTCACCGCCGACAAACCGGCTCAACTGATCGAAAAGAGCATGGCCAGCCCAAGCGTTCTGGCCATGTTGCTGACCACCAAGTACGTCGATGGCTTGCCGCTGCATCGTTTCGAGACGGTGTTAAGTCGACACGGTATCGATATACCAAGGCAAACACTGGCGCGCTGGGTGATGCAGTGCAGCGAACACTTTCAGCCACTGCTGAACTTAATGCGCGACCGATTACTGGAAAGCCCGGTGATCCACTGCGATGAAACCCGTGTTCAAGTATTGAAAGAGCCAGGTCGAGACCCTACCAGCCAATCCTGGATGTGGGTACAAGCCAGCGGCCCGCCAGATCGCAAAGTCGTGTTGTTCGAGTACACGTCCAGCCGTGCGCAGGAGGTTCCGTTGCGTCTGCTGGAAAGTTATCGCGGCTATGTTATGACCGATGATTACGCGGGCTATAACGCCTTGGCGTTGCAACCGGGGGTTGAACGGCTGGCCTGCATGGCCCATGCGCGCCGCAAGTTTGTCGAGGCTCAGAAAGTGCAGCCGAAGGGCAAGACGGGACGTGCCGATATCGCCCTAAAAATGATCAACAAGCTGTATGGCATCGAGCGCGAGCTCAAGGACGGCGATGATGAACAGCGTTTAATCGGCCGTCAGCAAAAGAGCGTACCGATCCTGGCTCAGTTGAAAAGCTGGTTGGAGAAAACGCAGCCCCAAGTCACGCCACAAAGTGTGCTGGGTAAGGCCATTAATTATCTGGCCAGCAACTGGAGCCGGCTGGAGCGTTATGTAGAAGCCGGTTTTTTACCTATCGACAACAATGCGGCCGAAAGGGCGATAAAACCGTTCGTTATCGGTCGTAAGGCGTGGCTGTTCAGCGACACGCCCAAAGGCGCTACCGCCAGTGCTCAGATATACAGTCTGGTGGAGACCGCCAAGGTCAACGGCCAAGAGCCTTATACGTGGCTACGCCACGTACTGGAGCAGTTACCACATGCGCAGTCGGTGGCGGACTATGAAGCACTGCTGCCGTGGAACTGTTCGCCAGAGATACGACGTTAAGCCTGACCCTATCGTGGGTGGTTGGATCGTACGCTATCGAGACCTTTCGATATCCTTTGCTGTACCGACAAATCCACCCAACACGTAATAGACTCGGTACGTTTTTTGGGCCTCCAAAGCCCTGTAAAAACGGAAAATCCTACCCCCGGTACAAAAATAGTCCTACCCCCGGTACAGGTCCAAAATGGCTCACATGAGCACAGATAGGGCGTACTTCTCCATTTTCGTGGCATTTATGTGGCATTTGAATGGCATTTAAATACCACAGAAATAGGGCCCATCTTTTGTACCACCTGAAATACCTGGCCTTGGCATTTTTGTGCCACTGAAATAACCAAACTTTGGCATTTTTGTGCCACTAAAATAGCCAAACATTGGCATTCTTATGCCAGCAAAATAGTAAGTGAGCTATTTATGTGCCACAGGTAGAGAAATATGGGGCACCGCGTCTGGGACAGGTGGTGACTTTGAATGTGGGGTTCATGGAGCGCTTACAATCAAACAGCCAATTCTCGTGAAGGTGAGGGGACCAATCATGCGCGTTGAAAAAACTAGATCGCCGCCTCCAGCCACTCCTGCAGGGGTACCCATAGCCCTGTAGGAGTGGTCGAAGGCGGCGACCTAATTTTTAAACGATAGGAAAACTGTTGAAGTCGACGCTGTTGGCCAGACGGCTGTCGATCAGGCCGATAAAGCCTTGTACTTCAGGGCAGTTGAAATGCATCTGCATGGCCGCTTCCGATTGCCAGCGGGCGCTGACCGTCCAGCGGTTGTCGTCCTCGGGGCAGCGGTCGACCATATAGGAATCACAGCCCGGTAGTTCGCGCAGGGTGTCGACAATCTTTTGCAGTTGCTTACCCAGTTCGTCCGAGCGGCCGGCGGCGGCCTGCACCTTAACGGTATTGATCACTTCGTTGGACATTGCTCACACTCCTGAATCAGGCCGGACGAATCCTGCTCATTGAGAGATAACGCTTATGCAGGATAGGCCTGCATCCCCGGACCACCAATAGCCAATCACGGGATAAAAACACAGACCAATCCGTCAGGCGACTTGCTGCAAAATGTCCCGCAGACGGTCCAAGGCGATGTCGATGTCGAGGGTTTCAATGACGCCAAAACCGAGGAAAAGCCCGGCCTGCGGCGCTTGCTGATAAAAAAAGCTGTCGATGGGATACACCCCGACTTCGACTTTTTTGGCCAGTTCGATCACCAATGGAATATCGATAGGCACTTTGCACATAACCACCATGTGGAACCCGGCGGTGGTCGGGACCGCCTCGAGCCACGGTGACAGATCGCTGGCCATGCGCTCGAGGATCCGCTCACGACGCCCGGCATAGATCGTATGGCAGCGCCGGATGTGCTTGAGCAGACAGCCTTCGGCGATGAACTTGGCCAGCGCCCATTGGGGCAGGGTGGACGTGTGCAGATCGGTGAGCTGCTTGGCGCGAATGACCGCTTCGAGTATTGCTGGCGGCAGGATCGCATAACCCAGGCGCAGCTCCGGTAGCAGGGTTTTCGAAAAGGTCCCGACGTAGGCGACGATGCCGCGTTCGTCCATGCTTTGCAGCGAGTCGGTAGGCCGGCCCTCGTAGCGGAATTCGCTGTCGTAATCGTCCTCGATGATGATCGCGCCCAACTCATGGGCTCGCTCCAGCAGCGCCACCCGGCGCGCCTGACTCATCGGCATGCCGAGCGGGAACTGGTGGGATGGCGTGACGTAAATCAGGCGGGTGCCAAGGGGAATTTTGTCCACCTGAATACCTTCGGCATCCACCGGGACGCCGATCACCGTGGCGCCGTGGGTACCGAACAACAGGCGTGCGGGCGGATAGCCGGGGTCTTCCATGGCGACAAGGCTGCCGGGGCGCGTTAGCACCCGGGAAATCAGGTCCAGTGCCTGTTGCGCGCCGTTACACACCACCACGTCTTCGTCCTGGCAATTGACCCCGCGAGAAAACGCGATGTGCCGGGCGATCGCGTTGCGCAGTGCCGGCAGGCCTTCGGGCAAGCTATAGAAACCCTTGGACGCGGCGATCTGGCGCAAGGCGTGAGCGGTGCAGCGCCGCCAGTCATCCTGGGGAAACTGGCCCTTGCTGGTGGCGCCGCCGATGAAGTCGTAGCGCAACGAACCTTCCAGCGTCGGATGGCGCAGGAACACCGGCAGGTTGCACCAGGACTCGATGACCTCGGCACTGGCCAACTCCGAATGGCTTTGTTTACGAGTGATTTTCGCCGGTCGGGCGTTGACGTAGGTGCCTTTGCCTATGACTCCGGTGAGGAAGTTTTCGTAGGTCAGTTGCGTGTAGGTGTCGGAAATGGTCTTGCGCGAAATGCCCAGTTGTTCTGCCAGCAAACGACTGGGCGGTAGCTGCGTTCCGGCTGCCAGGCGACCGGATTCGATGGCGCTGCGCAGTTGGTTGTACAACTGGCCTGCCAGGTCCTTGCGGCCGTTGATGACAACGTGAAGTTCCATACCGGCGAGGCTCCTGGGGCGATTGAGGCGCGTGTGCGTCGGGCCAGATTACCCGCATGAGCGCCTGCGCAAAAGTTGCGTGGGCGAAAAACCTCCGATTGGTCTGGTGCCTGAGTGGTCCACGGGTATTTCGCAGAATTGGATCTGTAACGCCTGCGTATCAACGCCTACCTTGGGGGGCACACATTCGATCCACGAGGTCACTCCATGAACGCCCGCCTGGATTACTACAGTGCATCGCCCAAAGCGATGAAAGCGATGATTGCCATGGAGGCGTTGACCAGCAACCTCAGTATCGAGCCGACCTTGCTGCACTTGATCAAGATCCGTGCCTCGCAACTCAATGGCTGCGCCTTCTGCACCGACATGCACTCGGTGGATGCCCGGCGACTCGGCGAGACTGACCGTCGTTTGTATTCGATCGTGGTCTGGCGCGACAGCGGCTTCTTCAATGCGCGAGAGCGTGCGGCGCTAGCCTGGACCGAAGCCGTCACCTTGCTCTCTGAGAGCCATGTGCCGGACGAGGTCTACGCGCAGGCCCGGGAGCAGTTCAACGAAGGCGAGATGGTCGACCTGACCATCGCCGTCACCACCATCAATAGCTGGAATCGCCTCGCGGTGAGTTTTCGACAAACCCCCGGAGGCTGAATCGATTTTCTGCCCCGAGCGTCACATCAGGTTCATAAACCCTGCGCAGGATGAGGCTATCAAGGACAGATCGACAGGGAGTCAGCGATGCCATTTATGGAAACCACAGATCGTCAGCAAGTTGCCCAGTACCGCTCACCCGTAGAA
Source organism: Pseudomonas sp. LBUM1666 (assembly GCF_059695775.1). Lineage (NCBI taxonomy): Bacteria > Pseudomonadati > Pseudomonadota > Gammaproteobacteria > Pseudomonadales > Pseudomonadaceae > Pseudomonas > Pseudomonas sp. LBUM1666. The sequence goes on from NZ_CP166789.1 coordinate 2,968,672, forward strand.
AAAACCGCATCCTGGCGCACACTGGCGGCAGCGATCGATCCGGTACTGGCGCAGTCTTTTCGGGTCAGTGCCCGTTGCGGCTGTTTCATGCAGGCGGCCCGCAGTCTCAATATCAAGGCCACCCAGCTGCGCAAACAATTGGCGCAGCTTGAAGCGCAACTGCAGTGTTCGCTATTCAGCCACTCAGAGAATGGCGTTGCCCTCAGTCGTGACGGATTGCAGCTGCAATCGCAGTTGATTGCCCTGGCCCATGAGCGCGACTTGCCGGTGATCGAACAGCCTTTGATTCGCCTGGCCGTCGCCGAATCGATCCTGCATGACATTCTCGGTCGCGATCTGGTTGCCTTGTTGCGGCGCAACGCCAGCGTGCGCCTGGACATCATCACCCTGGACAGCGAACTGTCCCTGCAAGCGGTCAGTGCCGATGTGGTGCTGTGGCTGGCCGGCACCGAGTCACCGCTGCCCGGCCCGAGTTTTGCTGTCAGCGAGCCTCGGCGTCTGGCACGGCTCGACTACCTGCCCCACATCGCCAAACGGTATTCACGGGTCGCGTCCCGCCCTGAAAGCCTCGATGACCTGGCGGATTTCCTGCTGGTGCAATGGCAGCATGACCGTCAGGTCGACTGTTTCCGGCCGTGGAATACCCTTGTGGACCAGCGCCTGGCCGGGGTGGTGCAGTTACATTCCTATGAGCTGATGCTGGAGATGATCCGTTGCAGTGCCTGCATTGGCCTGCTGCCCCGATACATCAGCCGCTTCGACCGAGGCCTTATTGAGTTGCCGGGGTTGTTCAGTCAACCGATGCAGCGTCAGGTGTGGATGTCGGTCAATGCAGAGTCCGAGGGGCAAGCGCAGGTGCAAATGATCGTTGAGCTGATCCAGAACACCTTCAATGAACGGCGGGAGTGGTTCGAACAACCTTCGGCGGTATAGAGTGGGCGGCCATGTCTGCATCAAGGATGAATCACCCATGCCCGCCACTGACGCTGTCATTTCCCTCGAACGTTTCAACGAATCCCACATTGACGGCATTACCGCGCTCTACAACAACCCGGCCATTACCCGTCAGGTGCTGCAAATGCCATTTCAGTCCCCCGAAGTCTGGCGCAAACGCCTGGAGTCGGACAACGAGCGTGTGGTGCAGCTGGTGGCGCTGCATCAAGGGACGGTCATCGGCAATATTGGCCTGGAGCAGTTTTCGCGGATCCGCCGCAGCCATGCCGGCAATCTCGGCATGGGCGTCGCGGTGGCCTGGCAGGGCAAGGGCGTCGGCTCGAAGCTGTTGGCGGCGGCGCTGGACATCGCCGACAACTGGATGAACCTGCAACGGCTCGAGCTTTCGGTGTACGCCGACAATGAAGCCGCCATCGGGCTGTATCGCAAGTTCGGCTTCGACACCGAAGGGCTGTTTCGCGACTACGCCGTGCGTGATGGCGTGCTGGTGGATGCCTTGAGCATGGCGCGCCTGCGTCGCATGCCCAAGGCCGGTTGAGTCACTCGCCCAACGCGAACGCCACCGCCGCCTGCGCATGCAGTTCGGTGGTGTCGAGCAAGGGCAGGGCGCTGTGCTCGGGTTTGATCAGCAGGCCGATTTCCGTGCAACCGAGGATGATCGCCTGGGCGCCACGTCGGGTCAGTGATTCGATGACCTGCTGATACACCTTGCGTGACGCCTCGCTGATCACCCCGACACACAACTCGTCATAGATGATCCGGTGGACGGCCTGACGTTCATCGGCCTCCGGCACCAACACGGTCAGCCCCATCGAAGTCAGGCGTTCCTTGAGGAAGTCCTGCTCCATGGTGAACGCGGTGCCGAGCAATCCAATCTTCAGCGCGCCAGCCTCGACGGCAGCCTGACCGGCCGGATCGGCGATGTGCAGAAACGGAATACTGATCGCTGCCTGAATCTGCCCGGCCACTTTGTGCATGGTGTTGGTGCAAAGCACCACGCAATCCGCGCCACCCACCTGCAGCCGTTGCGCCGCGTCCACCAGAATAGCCGCGGCATCGTCCCAGCGCCCGGCATGCTGGGCCTGTTCGACAGGGCCAAAGTCGACGCTGTACATTAGCAATTTCGCCGAGCGCAACGGCCCGAGCCGGTCGCGCACCTGCTGATTGATGAGACGGTAATACTCGGCGCTGGACTCCCAGCTCATGCCGCCGATAAGGCCGATGGTGCGCATGTCGTGCTCCTGTTGATAGCAACCCTTTGCGAGAGAGTGTCCAGTGGATCCCGGTTTCGATCTATCAGGAAATTTCATATGCCTGATGCAATGAATCAGCGCTTGTTCGGCGGCAAAATCTGCCTGCAGCTTTTGCCTCGTGCGGCATACAGCGCGCGTGACGCGGCACAGTCGCAAACGCTCGGGGTAACGCTGGAGCGTCAGCAAGGCGTGCACGCCATCGATTCCGACCGTCGGGTGGATTTTGATACCTTGCCCGGCGTTTTGGCTTATACACCGATCGGAGTCGAGGTGTTTTCCGAGTCCGCCACCGGCGGTGAATACCTGCTGATGCGCCTGGACCAACAGTTTGCCAGTGAGCAGTTACCCTGCGTCACCCACCGCTTGCAGTCTTCAGGCAATCGGCGCGCGCTGACCCTTGCACGAGAGTTGCGACGTCTGTTGCTCGCCCCACAGCCCGATCTACTGGCGTTTGAGCAATGTGCCCTGGATCTCGTTGACTTGACCCACCTGAAAATCGAAACAACACACCGGATCACGCCCACGTCCTTCACCCAAGTGCTGGATCAGATCGCAGAGCAGTTCCACGAACCCCTGACCCTGGAACAATTGGCCGCCACCTACGGGCAAAACGAGCTGCGCTTTCTGCGCGATTTCACTCGGGCGATCGGCCTGACACCTCACGCTTACCTCGTTGAAGTGCGGCTTCATGCGGCACGCCGGATGATCGAACACACTGACCTGTCCCTGGCCGACATCGCCCTGGACGCGGGGTTCGCCCATCAGTCCCATATGGGCAGTGCCTTTCGCAAATACCTGGCCATGACCCCCAGCCAATACCGTTCACGCTTTTAGTCGTACGCCGGCAGCGCGCATCTGCCATGCTCAAAGTCCGCAGCACCGCTTCAACAAAGGAACACCGCAATGGACGACGTACAGCAACTGGGTGAGATGCTTCGCCATTACGCAGAAAGCGAAGCGCACAAGAAGCAGCTGTTCGAGTCGCAGTCGGCCGTGTGGGCGACACGCATTGGTGAACTGTTCGATCAGATCCAGCAATGGCTGGAACCGGTCCAGGCGCCGAATCTGCTGGAGGTGAGCCGCGAGGCCTATGTGGCCTCGGGACCGAGCGTTCCGGTCGAGACATCGACCTTCAAGACCGAGAAACTGACGATTGTGATTGCCGGTAAACCGGTGGAGTTTGTGCCGGATGTGATGGGTGCCGGTGGGCAGATTTCACTGGCCGTGATGGGCCTGACAGCGGCGCGGTACGGCAGCATTTCGCTGGTGTGCCTGCCGCCGTCCAGTAGCTGGCAATGGCGCAAGACCAATGGCTTGAAAGACCCGGATACCTTTGCCTTTGATGCGAACTTTTTGGCGCAGCAGTTGCAGAGCCTGATTCCCCGCGAGCGCAGCTAAAGTCAAGAACCACCCCTCACCCCAACCCTCTCCCCAGAGGGGAGAGGGTGAAAGGGGGCAGATCTCCATCGTTTTCAGAACCTGAGTTCAACTCGATATTTCAGGTCGATGTATCTCGAAAGATACCTCGGTCAGTCCCCTCTACCCCTTGGGGAGAGGGCTAGGGTGAGGGGTGGCCTTAGCTGACCCCCCTCAAACCTCCAAATTTCCACACCCCGGTTTCGCCTCTTCAGGCGCAACGGCTTTCACACTCTTCCCCGTCGCCAATTCCACCCGCCGCGCCACCTCCGGGTCATCGGCAAACGGAATCAAACTGGCTTCATCCAGACTCTCCGCCGTCTGGTGTTTCAGGCAGTATTCAACCGCCAGCCAAAGTCCCGTCACGCCCAGCACATTCAGCACGACCTCAATCATCTCAAGCTCCTTGCCTCAGGCAATCTGCGCTTCGCGGTGGGCCATTTCGACGTCCGAAACCCGCACCGTACGCCAGACGTTGTAAGCCATCAGCAACATGCCGCTGAGGAAGAACACTCCGCCGGCGAAGCGCACCACGAACCCTGGATGGCTGGCCTGCAAGGCTTCGACGAAGGAGTAGGTCAGCGTGCCGTCGTCGTTGATCGCCCGCCACATCAGGCCCTGGGGTGATGCCGTTGACCCACATCGAGGCGATGTGCAGCACGGTGCCGATGGTCGCCAGCCAGAAGTGCAGGTTGATCAGCGGCGTGCTGTACATTTGCTCGCGACCGAAGACTTTCGGGATCATGTGGTACAGCGAGCCGAAGGTAATCATCGCTACCCAACCCAAAGCGCCGGCGTGGACGTGGCCGATGGTCCAGTCGGTGTAGTGGGAGAGGGCGTTGACCGTCTTGATCGCCATCATCGGTCCTTCGAAGGTCGACATCCCGTAGAAGGCCAGGGACAACACCAAAAAACGCAGGATCGGGTCGGTGCGTAATTTATGCCAGGCACCCGAGAGCGTCATCATGCCGTTGATCATCCCGCCCCAACTCGGTGCCAGCAGGATCAGCGACATCGCCATGCCGAGCGACTGCGCCCAGTCCGGTAGCGCGGTGTAATGCAAGTGGTGCGGGCCGGCCCAGATGTACAAGGTAATCAGCGCCCAGAAATGTACGATCGACAGCCGATAGGAATACACCGGCCGCCCGACCTGTTTCGGCACGAAGTAATACATCATCCCCAGGAACCCGGTGGTCAGGAAGAAACCCACCGCGTTGTGCCCGTACCACCACTGCACCATGGCGTCGGTCGCCCCGGAATACACCGGATAGGACTTGAACCAGTCCACCGGAATCGCCAGGTGATTGACCACGTGCAGCATGGCGATCACCACGATGAACGCGCCGAAGAACCAGTTGCCGACGTAGATGTGTTTGGTCTTGCGCTGCACCACGGTGGTGAAAAACACGATGGCGTAAGCGACCCAGACCACCGTCATCCACACCGCGCCGGAGAATTCGATCTCGGCGTATTCCTTGGTGGTGGTGTAGCCCAGCGGCAGGGTGATCAGCATCACCACGATCACCGACTGCCAGCCCCAAAAGGTGAATGCGGCGAGCTTGTCCGAAAACAGCCGCACCTGGCAGGTACGCTGTACCGCGTAGTAACTGGCGGCAAATTGCGCGCTGCCGGCGAAGCCGAAAATCACCAGGCTGGTGTGCAGCGGGCGCAAGCGGCCGAACGTGGTCCACGGCAGGTCGAGGTTCATCTGCGGCCACACCAGTTGCGAGGCGATCCACACCCCCATCGCCATCCCCACGACACCCCAAACCACGGTTGCCACGACGAATTGGCGGACGACCTTGTAGTTATAGGCCTGTCCGATTGTTGCTGTGCTCATGGTCAATGCTTCCACGGTTGCAAAGTCTTGCCAGGCCACCCGGACTGGCATGTCGTCCACTGTAGAAACCCTGCCGGAAACAAAACAGACTCAAAAAAACCGAGTTTATGCGGATCAGATAAAGCGAACGCCTGCGGTGATCAGCCGCAGCCTGATACGGTTTTTTAGCCTTCAGGTGAATCTGTAACGTGCTGCGCCGCAGGTCCATAGTCGTTACCTCGTGAACGAGCCGCAGAGCCCGATCAATCCTGATGAGGTAGCCACATGTATCAGTACGATGACTATGACCGGGCGCTGGTCTTTGAGCGGGTCGCGCAGTTTCGCGATCAGGTCGAACGCTTTATGGCGGATGAGTTGAGCGAAGAAGAATTCCTGCCGCTGCGTTTGCAAAACGGCCTGTACATGCAAAAGCACGCCTACATGCTGCGCGTGGCGATTCCTTACGGCACGTTAAGCGCGCCGCAGATGCGTACGCTGGCGAGCATCGCCCGGGATTACGACCGTGGCTACGGCCACTTCACGACCCGGCAGAACATGCAGTTCAACTGGATCGAACTGGCCCAGGTGCCGGATATCCTCGAACGCCTGGCACAAGTGGAAATGCACGCGATCCAGACCTCCGGCAACTGCGTGCGCAACATCACCACTGAAGCCTTTGCCGGGGTCGCAGCGGACGAAATGATCGATCCGCGGCCGCTGGCGGAAATCCTGCGGCAGTGGTCGACCATCAACCCGGAATTCCTGTTCCTGCCGCGCAAGTTCAAGATCGCCATCTGCTCGGCGGAACAGGACCGGGCGGCGATCATGATGCATGACATCGGCCTCTATCTTTACCCTGGCACCGACGGGCAAATGCTGCTGCGGGTCATCGTCGGCGGCGGGTTGGGGCGCACGCCGATCCTTGGTTTACAGATTCGCGAAGGGTTGCCGTGGCAGCATTTGCTGTCCTACGTCGAAGCGGTGCTGCGGGTCTACAACCGCCACGGTCGGCGCGACAACAAGTACAAGGCGCGGATCAAGATTCTGGTCAAGGCGCTGGGCATCGAAGCCTTTGCCCGGGAAGTGGAGGAGGAGTGCCAGTACCTCAAGGACGGCCCGGCGCAGTTGACCGACGTCGAGTATGAGCGCGTGGCCAGTGCCTTTGTACCGCCGGATTACTGCGCTCTGGCGGACACCGACCTCGACTTCGGCACGCGCCTGTCCGAAAACCCGGCCTTCGCCCGTTGGGTGTCGCGCAACGTCCAGCCGCACAAAGTGCCGGGCTACGCCAGCGTGGTGCTGTCGACCAAACCGGGCATTGCCTCACCGCCGGGTGATGTCACTGCCGAGCAAATGGAGGCCGTTGCCAACTGGTCCGAGCAGTTCGGTTTTGGCGAAATTCGCATCGCCCATGAACAGAACATTGTGTTGCCCGACGTGCCCAAGGCTGACCTCTACACGCTCTGGTGCCTGGCCTGCGAACGGGGCCTGGGCTGCGCCAACATCGGTTTGCTGACCGACATCATCGCCTGCCCCGGCGGCGACTTCTGCGCGCTGGCCAATGCCAAGTCGATCCCCATCGCGCAAGCCATTCAGGCACGCTTCGAAGACCTCGACTATCTGCATGATCTGGGCGACATCAGCCTGAATATCTCCGGCTGCATGAACGCCTGCGGCCACCACCACATCGGCAACATCGGCATTCTGGGGGTCGATAAGAACGGCAGCGAGTGGTACCAGATCACCCTCGGCGGTGCTCAGGGCAAGAACAGCGCATTGGGCAAAGTCATTGGCCCGTCCTTCAGCGCCGCCGAAGTGCCCGAAGTGATCGAGCGGATCATCGCCACGTTCGTCAATTACCGCGAGAGCGAGGAAGTGTTCGTTGACACCTTGCAGCGCATCGGTCTGGAACCGTTCAAAGAGCAGGTCTATCCGAAGCTGCTGGAGGTGTCGGCATGAATAATTTGCTGCGGCTGGAGGAGGGGGTGGCGCGGATTGTCGCTGATGATCCATGGACCCTGGTCAGGGATGTCAACGATGAATGGCCGGCGGGTGCAGTGATTCTGCCGTTGGCCCGTTGGCTTGAAGGTCCACCGCAAAAGGGCGTGTGGTTGGGGCCGGACGATGAGGTGGAAAGCCTCAAGCCGTGGTTTTCACACCTGCCGCTGATTGCCCTCGACTTCCCGAGCTTCCGTGATGGTCGCGGTTACAGCCAGGCGTACTTGTTGCGAACTCGATTGGGCTGGACGGGCGAGTTGCGCGCCGTGGGCGATGTACTGCGCGATCAACTTAGCCACATGCGTCAATGCGGGTTCGACAGCTTCGCGGTGCGGGAAGACAAGTCGGTTGAAGATGCGCTCAAGGGGCTGGCCGGGATGAGTGTGCTGTATGGGCGTTCGGTGATTGAGCCGCGGCCGTTGTTTCGACGGCGTCAGTAGAACGCCGGTGAGGATGGCGCATCCTGTAGAGCAGGATGCGCCGAGCGCTGTCAGTTGATACGGACCAGAGCAGCTCGATCGCTTGGAGAAAGCTGATCAATTTCGAGCAGGGTCAGGCTTTTTGGCGCTTCACCAGGCAGTGGGTTGCCGAGATTGCCCGCAGCGTCGGCGGGAAGTTTGTACATCGCGCCAGTGAGTGGATCGACAACGAGCATGCCAATCAACCCACCGAACAACAGGTTGCCCCAGTACCAGCCACTCATGCTGGTTTCCAGCGAAGCGCTGGTATCGGCATAACCTTCTTTCTTAAAGGTGATGGTGTAGGCCTCACCTTTAAAGTAGCCACGACCTGAAGGCAGGGTAACGGTATTGGGCGTGGAACCGTTATGAACGACGACTCCGTCCTTGTTCTTGATGGTGAAGTTGGCACCGCTTGGAGTGCTCGACACGTTCACTGGGTATTTGCTGTCGCCAACAATGCTTGCACAGCCCGAAATCAGCAGTGTGGCGGTCAGGGCTGAAACGGTGAACAGCGTGCGGAGAGCTTTCATTGATGATCCTTGAGACCGGGGTTTGCCGTCATTGGCCGAGGTACGCTTCATGTCGCCTCGTTGTGATTACTGGGGGCTGACTGCCCGGCGCGGACTCTAGCACTAATGGCAGTGCGCCATCATCCAGAATTTAAATTAATTCGGTTTAGTCGCACGCCTTGGAAAATGTTGTGTGGTGGCGCAAGGCATTTGTACTTGGGGCGATGATGGCGCTTTGGTAGAGTCCGCACCTCATAAGGAAGTCGTACCGAAAGGAGTCTGGTTTGAGTGTGGGCAAGAAGATTTTAGGGTTAACCGCGTTTCTGCTGATGTTGACCCTGTGGGGCGGTTACTTTTATGTGTTCCAGGAAAACCGCGGCGGGCAGTTGGGTGGTGTGTTCGGCAGTTACGCCTGGTGCGGCACGCCACCGGCCGCCGATGCGCTGTCGCTGGGCAAGGATCAGTTGACCCTGCGCATCACCAACAACCTGCGTGGCGAGTTCCTGCTCAGCGGCGCGGTGATTGTTTCCGAACGCACCTTCAATCGCTATGACCTGGGCCGTAACGAGCTGCGCCTGCGCCTGGAACCGCTGCGATGGTCCTACGGCGCTACGCCGATTTTCCTCGAACAGGTCAGGATCAAACCCCTGAGCCGTAACCTCGCCTCAGACAACAAAAGTGCTTACGCGGAGCTCGAGCCGCGACCGATCGGCGTGCAGGGGCGCGCCACCGAGTTTCCCTTCGACACCTACCGCTATGGCTACAAGCCGGTGCTGTATTACCTCAAGGGCAATGAGCGCATCGACCTGCGCTTTCGCCACATCACCACGGTGATGGAGATGTCGAACACCTTTACGCCCATTCAGAAGTACAACCGGGTCGAGTACATCAACGAGAAAAACTCGTTGGTTCGCGAGGAAGACTACAAACCCTACGCCACCCAAGAATGCGCGTTCAGCGTCGAGCGCAAAGGCTCGTTCAAGGTGATCGTCTTGTTGTTGCTGCTGGTGATTTGCCTGCCGCTGATGCACGTGTTTTATCGCGACGAGCCGGGCATCGATTTTCTCGCCACGCTGGTGAGTATCGGGGCGATCCGGGTGTTTCTGGTGGGGCCGTTGCAGGACTTTCAGCTGTACAACATTGACTTCCTGTTTGGCGCGGCGATTTTGCTGGTGGGCACGGTGTCGTTGATCAAGGCGATGCGGGCGAATAGTCGGCGGGAGTTGGCGTTGAAGAGCGGGTCGTCATGGTGAAGATTTGGGGTGTCATTTAGATCCACCCCTCACCCTAACCCTCTCCCCAGGGGGTAGAGGGGACTGACCGAGTTGGTTTTTAGATATTCTGCGACCGAGGAAATAGAGCCGAACTCAGGCTTAGAAGCCGATGGAGATCGGCTCCCTTTCCCCCTCGCCCCCGTGGGGAGAGGGTTGGGGTGAGGGGTGGATTTCAAGAATGTACTCCGGGTCACTTCAACGCCGGATCCCCCATGTTCATTTTTTTCCAGCCTTGCAACAACACCTGCGCCTTGGGCTCCTGCCCGTTATCCAGGTAATACTGGATCAACGACAACCGAGCATTGCGATTGGCCGGCTGCACTTTCAACAATCGCTCCAGCTCCTGGCAGGCCTCATCAACCTTGCCGCTGTCGTGCAACGCCACCGCCAACACGTAACCGTACTGAGCGTTCTGTGGCTCCAGTTGTGCGGCTTTGCGCAGGGCCGGCATGGCCTGGGCGGATTTGCCTGCGCGCACCAGCGACAGGCCTTGAGTGTGTTGCAACAGGGCGGCATCCGGATGTGCTTTCAGGCTCTGCTCCAGCAGCGTCTGAGCTTCCTGGCTGCGTCCGTTCGCCTCCAGCCATTGCACCAGTGTCACCAGCGCGGGGTAGAAATCAGGATCGCGCTTGAGGGCTGTGCGCAGCAGCGCTTCGACTTCGCCGCTACGACCGCTGGCCTGATAAAGCATGGCCAGGTTTAGGTTGGCTTCAGCGCGTTCGGCCAGGCTCTTCTGGACTTCCTCGTATTCGGCGATGGCTGCATTCCAGTTGTCCTGGGCGCTGCCCAAGCCATTACGGGCCACGCTCAGCAGATCCCGGGCCGCGACAATCCGCACAGCCTTCACCGGATCGCCCAGCAACGGCGTCAACAGCGACGCGCGCTCCGGTGGCGGCAGGAACGCGCTGATCGCCCGGACGGCGCTTTCACGCACTTGCGGGGCCGGGTGGTTCAAGTCCTTGGTGGCCAGTTTCAATGCCTGTTCGCTTGGGTACAGCGGCAACTCGGCGAGTAGGGTCGCGCGTTGAATCACTGGCAAATGGCTAAGTTGAAGCTGCTCGTACAAGGCTTGTGCCGCGCCGGGCTGACCGTTGCGAATCAGCCACAGGCTTTCGTCGTAACGCGGTGCCTGCGCGGTGGTGGTGTTCCAGAGCTTGAATTGCTCAGTGACCTTGTCGCCAGCCTTGCCCTGGTGACAGGTCAGGCAAGCGTCCGGTGTGCCGAGTTTTTTCGCCCGCTCAGGGTTGGGGATGCTGAAACTGTGGTCATGCCTGAAGTCATTGCCCATGTAGAACTTGCCGGGCATGTGACAATCCACGCACTGCGAACCTGGTTGGCCCATGGTGTGGCGAGTGTGTTCGATGGAATCGTAATTCTTCGCTTGCAGGCCCTGGCCATCGACGCCTGCCACCGAGGTCTTGCCGGCGGTGTTGTGGCATTGCAGGCAGACGTCGTTGCCCGGTGCCTTGAGCTCGGTGCTGTGCGGGTTGTGGCAGTTGCTGCAGCGCACGCCCTTGTCGAACATTTTGCTCTGGGCGAAGGAACCGTGTTCGAACACTTCGTCATTGATCTTGCCGTCCAGCGCGTACAACTCGCGGGTCAGCGTGCTTGGCAGGTAGTCATCCATCAGACGATTGCTGGCGGTGAAGCCGTCGCCCAATGGCGCGCGGCGCGAGTGGCAGCGGGCACAGGTTTCGATTTCGACAGTGGCGTTCTTGTCCTTCAGGTCGACGGCAAAACCGGCATGGACCAGATCACCTTTCTTTGCTGTCCATTCCAGGTGATTGGAGGCCGGGCCGTGGCAAGCCTGACAGCCGACACCGAGGCTGTTCCAATGGCTGTCGAAGGTGTTTTTCGCGGCATCGAAATTGCGCTTGAAACCGGTGGTGTGGCACTCGACGCACATGAAGTTGGCGTTCTGGCTCGGCTTGCTCCAGTGCAACGGGTCTTTGAAGTTCACACCCTGGCCCGGATATAGGTGAAACCAGCGGTGCTTCTCGGTATCCCAGGCCACGCCGAGGGCTTGCAACCGACCTTCGCCGACCTCGATCAGGTATTGCTGCAACGGCGCGATGCCGAAGGTGTAGGCGACCTTGAAGTCGGCATTCTTGCCGTCAATGCCGGGGGTGTTGACCCAGAACCCGCCGTCCTTGCGCGAGAAGCGGGTGGTTTCGTTTTCCGCTTTGAAGGTGACGTTATTGAAGTCGCCGAGCATCGTCTCGGCATTGGCCTCCTGCATCGCCAGTTGGTGATGGGAGCCTTGCCAGTCCTTGACCTGTTCGCTATGGCAGCCTTGGCATTGTTGCTCATCGACCATCGTTGCCGGCGCCACGGCGACCGGTTGCGATTTGGCCGGTTGAGCGACCGGAGCGCTGACAGGCGCATAGCTCACGGGGGCCGGTTTGCTGCTGTACAGAAACCAGCCTATGCCCGCTATGGCCAACAGCAAAATGCCGAGGGTGACGGGAAACAGGTAACGGTTAATCAGGGTTTGTGGCGAATCAGGTTTTGGCTGTACCGCTTTATTTTTATGTTTCGGCATTGCGACTTCCATAGTCCGGGTGCGTTTGCCGTCAGGCGCGCGTTCAAGTTCGATGCAGCTCTGCGGGATGGCCGGCGGCTGTCAAATGATGGTTGTGATCCACAGTGTGGCGTTAGACGCATGAAAGCCGATGACGTGAAAGGTGTGATTATCCAGTTCGATCGGTTCCATCGAGCCCACCAGCAGCATTTCGTGGAACTCGCTGGTCCACAGGGTGGCGTAGGGGAAGACGTCGAGAAAGCTACGCACCAGTGAGCGCGAATCGTCGATGTTCTGGGTGGGCAGCGGCAACCACTGAGCGACCAGGCCCTTGCTCTCCAGGCGGCTGGCGGCCAGTTAATGGAAGTCTCGGGAATACAAATTCACCACGCCAGCAGCGGCTGTCGATGTCGTAGACGGTCATCGACCAGAATTGCTTGGCCGGCGGGTTGGCGCCGACGTGCAGGCGATAATTTTTGCCACCGTCGAGCCAGTTGCCCTTGGTGTCGGTGTAGGGAAATCTTGCTCGGCGTAGAGCCTGGCGATGGATTCATGGGCCGGGAGTTCGCCTTCCATCGCGATCTCGCCGACCCGCGTTTCCAGATCTTGGGCGCCCACGCCGCAACTGACGAACATCGTCATCAGGCTGTAACCAGCTGCGCGAATTATGCTGTGCATATCAAAGTCCTTATTTGCCGAAGGTGACGAAGGCATTAAGAATATTGGAACAGGATTTCCACACGTTGCCACCAGCCAAACCGAGTGGGGTGTAGTGGGGGCGGTTGCAGATCGACTCGGTGGCATGCAGTAATTGCGGCACACCCATTAAGGCCGACCCTGGCGGGGCGTGAGCTTCCACATTATTCGACATGATTCCCCCGTTCCTTCATGGCTCATTGGACGACTCGGTACCTGGCGGTCGTTACTGCGTAAATCTCTTTCCTATCAAGCCTGTAGGACACGTCTGTTGAAGCTAGCAGCTAACGCCGGGTTCGCCAGTCGAAGGGGGATCTTTGGCTTTTTGTCCACGTAAGCGTGAGTTTCTGTGTACTGGAAAGTTAATGGGGAACAGCGGGGTGGATCGTCCGACCGCTGATGTGGGGAGGGGTAAACCCTCCGCCACGATGATTTGACTCATCAGCGCTTTTTCGCCTGCGCACGCACCCGTTCTTCCTGCTCCCGCAGTTCCGGCGTGAACTCGCCCCCAAATCCTCCGCTTCGAACACCTGGCGAATCTCGATTTCAGCGTCGGTGCCAGGCATCGGGTTGGGGCAGCGCTTGACCCACTCGATCGCCTCCTGTTTCGACTTCACCTGCCATATCCAGTAGCCGGCGATCAGCTCCTTGGTTTCGGCGAACGGGCCGTCGATCACCGTGCGTTTGTCACCCGAGAAACGCACGCGGGCGCCTTTGCTGCTCGGCTGCAGGCCATCGCAGTCGATGAGAATGCCGGCTTTGACCAGCTCCTCGTTATAGTTGCCCATCGCGGTCATCAGTTCCTCGCTGGGCATCACACCGGCCTCGGAATCCTGGCTGGCTTTCACAATGATCATGAATCGCATGGTCTTATCTCCGCTGGATGTGAGTGACTCACTGGCTAGTCGAATGGCCGTCGCCTGAATCGACAGCGCTTCTTACGGAAGATCGCCGAAAAGCAGATTTGTTTCTCGACACTAAACTCGTTATGCGGTGATGGGGGCGGGTTGTATCCAATGCGTGCGACGAGACATCACAATTTGTATCCGGGCATAGGTCGTCGGGCCATTTCGTGGTTAACTTCGGCCTCTTCAAAATTCTCTACAACAACGTTCAGAAGGACTCCGTTCATGGCTCAAGTCACTCTTAAAGGCTCCCCGGTTCAAGTCAACGGCCAACTGCCACAAGCCGGTTCCAAGGCGCCAGCCTTTTCCCTGGTTGCCGGCAATCTGTCCGACGTGACCCTGGCGAGCTTCGCCGGCAAGCGCAAAGTGCTGAACATCTTCCCAAGCGTCGATACCCCGACCTGCGCCACTTCGGTTCGCAAGTTCAACGCCCAGGCCAGTGATGTCGCCAACACTGTCGTGCTGTGCATCTCCGCTGACCTGCCGTTCGCTCAAGCTCGCTTCTGCGGTGCCGAAGGCTTGGAAAACGTACAGAACCTGTCGACCCTGCGCGGTGCCGAGTTCATCGAGAACTACGGCGTGGCCATCGCTGACGGCCCGCTCAAAGGCCTGACGGCCCGTGCCGTCGTGGTTCTGGACGAAAACGACAATGTTCTGCACAGCGAATTGGTCAAGGAAATCGCTGAAGAACCGAACTACGAAGCAGCACTTGCCGTTCTGAAGTAAGCGGCTTTTACATTTGTTAACGGCCTGGCCCTGTCCAGGCCGTTTTCATTTGTGCTTCAGTGTCTTAGATAAACCTCCTGTTACGTAAGCCGAAGGTAAATTGCCGGTAAAGCCGCTTTGCTTAATGCCCGCCAGTGCTTATCGTTCAGCCTCCTGTAGAAGAAGCCCACGCGCCCAATGGTTGATCATTCCATGCAATCCTCCGTTTCCCGTAGTCCCCGTCGCTGGCTGTTAGGCCTGCTTGTCCTGTTGGTCATCGCTGGCCTGTGCTGGAAGTTCTGGCCCGCCGGCACTGCCCAAAAAGAGGGCGCAGGGCAAAAAGCCGTTGCCGGGCATACCGGCAGGTCGGGGGGGATGCGTCCCGGTTTCGGCGGGGCGACCGGGCCTGTTCCAGTGCGTGTCGCGCCAGCGGTCAAGGGCGACTTCCCGCTGTACTACAAGGCGCTGGGCACCGTGACGGCGCTGAACACCATTAATGTGCGCAGCCGCGTCGGTGGTGAACTGATGAAGATCTCCTTCGAGGAAGGGCAGATGGTCAAGGCTGGCGATCTGCTGGCTGAAATCGACCCGCGCCCTTACCAGAATGCCTTGCTTCAGGCCGAAGGCACGTTGTTGCAGAACCAGGCACAACTGAAAAACGCCCAGGTCGATGTGGAACGCTATCGCGGCCTGTATCGCGAAGACAGTATCGCCAAGCAGACCCTGGACACCGCCGAAGCGCTGGTGGGCCAGTATCAGGGCACGGTCAAAACCAATCAGGCGGCGGTTAACGACGCCAAGCTCAATCTGGAATTCACCAAAATCCGCGCCCCTATTGCCGGGCGTGTGGGCTTGCGTCAGCTGGATGTTGGCAACCTGGTGGCAGCCAACGACACCACCGCGCTGGTGATCATCACCCAGACCCAACCGATCAGCGTTGCCTTCACCTTGCCGGAAAACAGCCTGGAGACCGTGCTGGCCCGTTATCGCGCCGGTGCCAAACTGCCCGCCGAAGCCTGGGATCGTGGCGACACCAAGTTGCAGGCCACCGGCGTCTTGCAGAGCCTGGACAACCAGATCGACGTCACCACCGGTACCCTGAAATTCAAGGCACGCTACGAGAACCGCGATCAAGCGTTGTTCCCGAATCAGTTCGTCAACGTCCACCTGCTGGCCGACACCCTCAAAGACGTGGTGCTCGCACCTTCGGCAGCGATTCAGTTCGGCACCAACGGTACGTTTGTCTACGCCCTGGACGGCGACAAGAAAGTCGCGATTCGTCAGTTGAAAGTCGGCGCCAGTGACGGTGAAAACACCGTGATTACCGAAGGCCTGGCCCCTGGGGATCGCGTGGTCCTTGAAGGCACCGACCGCTTGAAGGAAGGCAGCGAAGTGGAAGTGGTCAACGACACCAAGGATGTACCGACCACCCCGACCGGGCACCTGCAAGGCAAATCGGCCGCCACGGCGCCTGACGCGACGACCACCGACAAGGCGAAAAAGGGCGGCGCATGAACATCTCGCGGCTGTTCATCCTTCGCCCGGTCGCCACGACCCTGAGCATGCTGGCCATTATCCTGGCCGGCGTGATCGCCTATCGGCTGTTGCCGGTGTCGGCATTGCCTCAGGTCGATTACCCGACCATCCGCGTCATGACGCTGTATCCCGGTGCCAGCCCGGATGTCATGACCAGCGCCGTGACCGCGCCCCTTGAGCGTCAATTCGGGCAGATGCCCGGCCTGACCCAGATGGCGTCGACCAGTTCCGGCGGCGCTTCGGTGCTGACCCTGCGTTTCAGCCTCGACATCAACATGGATGTCGCCGAACAGCAGGTGCAGGCGGCGATCAACGCCGCGACCAATTTGCTGCCCAAGGACCTGCCGGCGCCGCCGGTGTACAACAAGGTCAACCCGGCGGACACCCCGGTGCTGACGCTGGCCATCACCTCCAAGACCATGCTGCTGCCCAAGCTCAACGACTTGGTTGATACGCGCATGGCGCAGAAAATCGCCCAGATCAGCGGCGTCGGCATGGTCAGCATTGCCGGCGGCCAGCGTCAGGCCGTGCGGATCAAGGTCAACCCTGAAGCCCTGGCGGCCAATGGTTTGAACCTTTCCGACGTGCGAACCCTGATCGGCGCGTCCAACGTCAACCAGCCCAAAGGCAACTTCGACGGCCCGACCCGTGTGTCGATGCTCGATGCAAACGATCAACTGACCTCGCCCAAGGACTACGCCAACCTGATTCTCGCCTACGCCAACGGCGCTCCGTTGCGGCTCAAGGACGTGGCGGAGATCGTCGATGGCGCGGAAAACGAACGTCTGGCGGCGTGGGCCAACGAAAATCAGGCGGTGCTGCTGAACATCCAGCGTCAGCCTGGCGCCAACGTCATCGAAGTGGTTGACCGGATCAAAGCCCTGCTGCCGAGCATCACCGACAACCTGCCGGCCGGTCTTGAAGTCACCGTGCTGACCGACCGCACCCAGACTATCCGCGCCTCGGTCACCGACGTGCAGCACGAATTGCTGATCGCCATTGCGCTGGTCGTGATGGTGACCTTCCTGTTCCTGCGTCGGGCCAGCGCCACGATCATTCCGTCGGTCGCGGTCCCACTGTCGCTGATCGGCACCTTCGGCGTGATGTACCTCGCGGGTTTCTCGGTCAACAACCTGACCCTTATGGCCCTGACCATCGCCACCGGTTTCGTGGTGGACGATGCGATTGTCATGCTGGAGAACATTTCCCGATTTATCGAAGAGGGCGACAGCCCCCTGAATGCGGCGCTCAAGGGCGCCAAGCAGATCGGCTTTACGCTGATCTCCCTGACCCTGTCGCTGATTGCAGTACTGATCCCGTTGCTGTTCATGGCCGACGTGGTAGGGCGGTTGTTCCGCGAATTTGCTATCACCCTGGCGGTGGCGATCCTGATTTCCCTGGTGGTGTCCCTGACCCTGACGCCGATGATGTGCGCGCGGCTGCTCAAACGTGAGCCGAAGGAAGAAGATCAGGGCCGTTTTTACCGGGCCAGCGGCGCCACAATTGATTGGATGATCGCGGCTTACGGGCGCAAGTTAAAGTGGGTTCTCAAGCATCAGCCGCTGACCCTGATGGTGGCCATCGGCACGCTGGCGTTGACCGTGTTGCTTTACATGGTGGTGCCCAAGGGCTTCTTTCCGGTGCAGGACACCGGGGTGATCCAGGGTATTTCCGAAGCGCCGCAGTCGATTTCCTTTGCGGCGATGAGTGAACGTCAGCAGGAACTGGCCAAAGTGATCCTGACGGATCCGGCGGTGGAGAGCTTGTCGTCTTACATCGGTGTGGACGGTGACAACTCGACGCTCAATAGCGGTCGTCTGCTGATCAACCTCAAATCCCACAGCAACCGCGACCTGAGCGCCACCGAGGTGATCGCACGTCTGCAACCGGAACTGGACAAACTCACCGGCATCCGCCTGTTCATGCAGCCGGTGCAGGACCTGACCATCGAAGACCGCGTCAGCCGGACTCAATACCAGTTCAGCATGTCGTCGCCGGATTCCGAGCTGCTCAGTCTGTGGAGCGGTCGTCTGGTGGAAGCCCTGGCCCAACGGCCGGAGCTGACCGACGTCGCCAGCGATTTGCAGGACAAAGGCCTGCAGGTGTATCTGGTGATTGACCGCGATGCGGCGTCACGGGTCGGTGTGTCGGTGTCGAACATCACCGATGCGCTGTACGACGCCTTCGGTCAGCGGCAGATTTCCACCATCTACACCCAGGCCAGCCAGTACCGCGTGGTGCTGCAATCGCAGTCCGGCGAGAAGATCGGGCCGGAGGCGCTGAATCAGATTCACGTGAAAACCACCGACGGCGGGCAAGTGCGCCTATCCAGTCTGGCGCACATCGAGGAGCGTCAGGCACAACTGGCGATCACTCATATCGGGCAGTTTCCGGCAGTGATGATGTCTTTCAACCTCGCGCCCGGCGTGGCGCTGGGGCATGCGGTGGAGATCATCGACCAGGTGCAGAAAGACATCGGCATGCCGATTGGCGTGCAGACCCAGTTCCAGGGCGCGGCCGAGGCGTTCCAGGCGTCGCTGTCGAGCACCTTGCTGCTGATTCTGGCGGCGGTGGTCACCATGTACATCGTGCTCGGTGTGCTTTACGAGAGTTACATCCACCCGATTACCATTCTCTCGACCTTGCCCTCGGCGGCGGTCGGCGCCTTGCTGGCATTGCTGTTGAGCGGGAATGACCTGGGCATGATCGCGATCATCGGTATCATTTTGCTGATCGGCATCGTGAAAAAGAACGCGATCATGATGATCGACTTCGCCCTCGACGCCGAACGCAATCAGGGCATGGACCCGGAAACGGCGATCTATCAGGCGGCGCTGCTGCGTTTCCGGCCGATTTTGATGACCACACTGGCGGCGTTGTTCGGTGCGGTGCCGTTGATGCTGGCGACCGGTTCCGGCGCGGAACTGCGTCAACCGTTGGGTCTGGTGATGGTGGGTGGCTTGTTGGTGAGTCAGGTGCTGACGCTGTTTACCACTCCGGTCATCTATCTGTATTTCGACCGCCTCGGTCGGCGCTGGGGTCGCAAGTCTGAAGCCGTGGAAACGGTAGAACAGCCATGAACCTGTCCGGACCTTTCATCAAGCGCCCGGTCGCGACGATGTTGCTGAGCCTGGCGATCATGCTGCTGGGCGGCGTGAGCTTCGGCCTGTTGCCGGTGGCGCCGCTGCCGCAGATGGACTTCCCGGTGATCGTGGTCCAGGCGAGTCTGCCCGGTGCAAGCCCTGAGGTCATGGCCTCGACCGTGGCCACGCCGCTGGAACGCTCCTTCGGCGCCATCGCCGGGGTCAACACCATGAGCAGCCGCTCCAGCCAGGGCTCGACCCGGGTAATTTTGCAGTTCGACCTGGACCGCGACATCAACGGTGCGGCGCGGGAAGTGCAGGCAGCGATCAACGCTTCGCGCAATTTGCTGCCGAGCGGGATGCGCAGCATGCCGACCTACAAGAAGGTCAACCCGTCCCAGGCGCCGGTCATGGTGCTTTCGCTGACCTCCGACGTACTGGAAAAAGGCCAGCTCTACGATTTGGCCTCGACGATTCTGTCCCAGAGCGTGTCTCAGGTGCAGGGTGTCGGCGAAGTGCAGATCGGCGGCAGCTCCTTGCCGGCGGTGCGCATCGAACTCGAACCGCAGGCGCTCAACCAATACGGCGTGGCGCTGGACGATGTGCGCAACACCGTCGCCAACGCCAACGTGCGTCGGCCCAAGGGCTCGGTCGAAGACGGCCAGCGGCTGTGGCAGGTTCAGGCCAACGATCAACTGGAAAAAGCCAAGGATTACGAGTCGCTGATCATTCACTACGCGGACGGCGCGGCCCTGCGCCTGAAGGACGTGGCCAAGGTCAGCGACGGCGTCGAAGACCGCTACAACAGCGGTTTCTTCAACAACGACGCGGCGGTACTGCTGGTGATCAACCGCCAGGCTGGCGCCAACATCATCGAGACGGTCAACGAAATCAAGGCTCAACTGCCGGCGTTGCAGGCCGTGTTGCCGGCCAGCGTGAAGCTGAACGTGGCGATGGACCGGTCGCCGGTGATCAAGGCGACCTTGCACGAAGCGGAAATGACCCTGCTGATTGCCGTGGCGCTGGTGATTCTGGTGGTGTTCCTGTTCCTCGGTAACTTCCGCGCCTCGTTGATTCCGACCCTTGCGGTGCCTGTGTCGCTGGTCGGCACCTTTGCGGTGATGTACCTCTATGGTTTCTCCCTGAACAATCTGTCGCTGATGGCGCTGATTCTGGCCACCGGTCTGGTGGTGGACGACGCCATTGTGGTGCTGGAGAACATTTCCCGGCACATCGACAAAGGCGTACCGCCGATGAAGGCCGCGTACCTCGGGGCGCAGGAGGTGGGCTTCACCTTGCTGTCGATGAACGTCTCGCTGGTGGCGGTGTTCCTGTCGATCCTGTTTATGGGCGGGATTGTCGAAAGCTTGTTTCGCGAGTTTTCCATCACGTTGGCGGCGTCCATCGTGGTGTCGCTGGTGGTCTCGCTGACGCTTACGCCGATGCTCTGCGCTCGCTGGCTCAAGCCGCATACGCCGGGTGAGGAAAACCGTTTGCAGCGCTGGAGTCAGCGCGCCAACGAGTGGATGGTCGGCAAATACGCCACAAGCCTCGACTGGGTGCTGCGTCATCGCCGGTTGACCTTGCTTAGTCTTATCGTGACAGTCGGCGTTAACATTGCGCTGTATGTCGTTGTTCCTAAAACATTTATGCCTCAGCAGGACACCGGTCAACTGATCGGTTTCGTGCGCGGCGACGACGGGCTGTCATTCAGCGTGATGCAGCCGAAAATGGAAACCTTCCGCCGTGCCGTGCTCAAGGATGACGCGGTGCAAAGCGTCGCCGGCTTCATCGGCGGCACCAACGGCACCAACAACGCCTTCATGCTGGTGCGGCTGAAACCGATCAAGGAACGCAACCTGTCTGCGCAAAAGGTCATCGAACGCCTGCGCAAGGAAATGCCCAAGGTCGCCGGTGCGCAGCTGATGCTGATGGCCGATCAGGACCTGCAGTTTGGTGGCGGTCGTGAACAGACCACGTCCCAGTTTTCCTACATCCTGCAAAGCGCCGACCTTGGCGAGTTGCGCGAGTGGTATCCGAAAGTCGTTACCGCACTCAAGGCTTTGCCGGAGCTGACTGCGATTGACGCCCGTGAAGGGCGCGGCGCCCAACAGGTGACCCTGATCGTCGACCGTGATCAGGCCAAACGCCTGGGCGTGGACATGGACATGGTCACCGCGGTGCTCAACAACGCCTACAGTCAGCGGCAGATTTCGACGATTTACGACAGTCTTAACCAGTATCAGGTGGTCATGGAGGTCAATCCGAAATATGCCCAGGACCCGATCACCCTCAAACAGGTTCAGGTGATCACCGCTGACGGTGCGCGGATTCCGCTCTCGACCATCGCTCATTACGAAAACAGCCTGGAAGACGACCGCGTCAGCCACGAAGGCCAGTTCGCCTCCGAGAGCATTTCCTTCGACATGGCCGAAGGCGTGACGGTGGAGCAGGGCACGGCGGCCATCGAGCGGGCTATCGCCAGACTTGGCATGCCGGAAGACGTGATCGTGAAAATGGCCGGCACTGCCGACGCCTTCGCCGCCACCCAGAAGAGCCAGCCGTGGATGATTCTCGGCGCACTGGTGGCGGTGTACCTGGTGCTCGGTGTGCTGTATGAAAGCTACATCCATCCGCTGACCATTCTCTCGACCTTGCCGTCGGCCGGGGTCGGCGCGTTGCTGTCGATTTACGCGCTGGGCGGTGAGTTCAGCCTGATCTCGTTGCTCGGGCTGTTCCTGCTGATCGGCGTGGTGAAGAAAAACGCCATTCTGATGATCGACCTGGCCTTGCAGCTGGAACGGCATCAGGGCATGGCGCCGCTGGAATCGATTCGCAGCGCTTGCTTGCAACGTCTGCGGCCGATTCTGATGACCACCCTGGCGGCGATCCTCGGCGCGTTGCCGTTGCTGCTGAGCCGCGCCGAAGGTGCGGAAATGCGTCAGCCGCTGGGCCTGACCATCATTGGCGGACTGATCTTCAGCCAGGTGCTGACCCTTTACACCACCCCGGTGGTTTACCTCTATCTCGACAAACTGCGCCATCGCTTCAACCACTGGCGTGGGGTGCGTACCGATGCTGCTCTGGAAACTCCGCTATGACTGACCGTTCGCTTATCACTCTGGCTGCACCGCTGGTAACGGCCCGGGGCTCGCGTTTGTTGAGCCTGGCGCTGTGCGTGGCAATGCTCAGCGCCTGCGCCATCGGCCCGGATTACCAGCGCCCGCAAGCGGCTGCGCCGGCGCAATACAAGGAAGCTGCAGGCTGGCGTCAGGCCAATCCCAGCGATTCTCTGGCACGTGGCGCCTGGTGGGAGTTGTATGGCGATCAGCAGCTCAATGGCCTGATCGAAAAACTCAACAGTGCCAACCAGACCGTTGCGCAGTCCGAAGCCCAGTACCGTCAGGCCCAGGCCTTGGTGCGCAGTGCCCGTGGCGCGTTTTTCCCCACCGTGGACCTGACCGTCGGGAAAAACCGCTCCAGCCAGGGCACCGGCAGCAGCAGTTCGAGCCTGACCAGTTCTTCCAGCGGGATTCGCGACACTTACACCGCACAGGCCGGGGTCAGTTGGGAAGCCGATGTTTGGGGCAAACTGCGCCGAGGCCTTGAAGCCGACACCGCCAACGCCGAGGCGAGTTTTGCCGATCTCGCGGCGATGCGCTTGAGCCAGCAGTCGGAACTGGTGCAGAACTATCTGCAACTGCGCGTGATCGACGAGCAGAAACGCCTGCTGGAAGCGACGGTCGAGGCCTATCAGCGCTCGCTGACAATGACTGAAAACCAGTATCGCGCCGGTGTCTCCGGCAAGGATGCGGTGGCGCAGGCCCAGACTCAGCTTAAAAGCACCCAGGCTGACATGGTTGATTTGATCTGGCAGCGCGCTCAATTCGAGAATGCCATTGCCGTACTGATCGGGCTACCGCCGGCCGAGTTCAGCCTGGCTGAAACCAAAGACATTCCTGCGTTGCCCGAGATACCGCTGAGCCTGCCTTCGCAATTGCTCGAGCGCCGCCCGGACATCGCCTCCGCTGAACGCTCGGTGATGGCGGCCAATGCCAACATCGGCGTGGCCAAGGCGGCCTACTACCCGGACCTGACGCTGAGTCTGAACGGCGGTTACAGCAGCAGCACCACTTCCAACTGGATCAGCGTGCCGAACCGCTTCTGGTCGGTCGGACCGCAATTAGCCATGACCTTGTTCGACGGCGGTCAGCGCTCCGCGGAAGTTGACCGCAGCGAAGCGGCCTACGACGAAACAGTGGCCAAGTACCGCCAGACCGTGCTCGATGGTTTTCGTGAAGTGGAAAACTATCTGGTGCAGCTCAAGGTTCTGGAAGACGAAGCGGGCGTGCGCCAGGAAGCACTGGACGCGGCGCGTGAATCCTTGCGTCTGACCCAGAACCAATACAAGGCCGGGGTGATCGCTTATCTGGGCGTGGTGGTCGTTCAGGCCACAGCGTTGAACAATGAACGCAGCGTGCTGGATTTGCTGCAGAGCCGGTTGATTGCCAGCGTGCAATTGATCGCGGCACTGGGTGGTGGCTGGGATGGGGCATTGCAAGTGAGCGAAAAAGAGTAGGCGCCAGCTCACCCGATCGCGAGATGTCAGTTAATGTGAAACCTTAAAACAAGCGTTTCATCGACTTGATGGCCATTTGCTTATTTTGTCAGTGCGTTCTTTTGCGCAATCAGTACAATCGCCCGATTTGCCCCCCGAGAACGGAGGGCTGTCGCGAGAAGTCTCATGCTTATCGGTAGCTATTCCCCCACGCTGGTTATCATCTCGCTTTTTGTGGCGATTCTCGCCTCCTATACCGCGCTAGACCTGACCGAACGCATCGCCACGGCCAAGGGCCGGGCCGTGCATCTATGGACGGCGGGAGGCGCCTTTGCCATGGGGGTTGGCGTGTGGTCGATGCATTTTATCGGCATGCTCGCGTTCAAATTGCCCTTCGACCTCGGTTATGACGTCGGCATCACATTGCTGTCACTGCTGATTGGCATCCTGTCCTGCGGCTTTGCCCTGTGGCTGGTCAGCCAACCACAATTGCCAGCCTGGCAATTGGCATTCGGCGCGCTGGTCATGGGTTCCGGGATCAGTGCCATGCACTACACCGGCATGGCCGCCATGCGTATGCAGCCGGGTATCGATTACGATCCGACGCTCTTCGGCGCCTCGCTGCTGATCGCCGTGGTCGCCTCGGGCGCTGCGTTGTGGATCGCTTTCCGCCTGCGCCAGCACACGCCTTATGTCGGCCTGATCCGTGGCGGTGCGGCAGTGATCATGGGCCTCGCGATCGTCGGCATGCACTACACCGGCATGGCGGCGGCACGTTTCCCGGACGGCAGCTTCTGTGGCGCGGCCGTCAGCGGTCTGAACGGCAAGGGTCTGGACAATCTGGTGTTGATCACCACCCTGGCGGTGTTGAGCCTTGCCTTGTTGACCTCGATCCTTGATGCGCGCCTTGAGGCCCGCACCGCAGGACTTGCCCACTCATTGACCGAGGCCAACCGCGAACTGACTCAACTGGCTCTGCATGACACCTTGACCGGCCTGCCGAATCGCGTGTTGCTGGCTGACCGCATCGATCAGGCGATGTCCATGGTGCAGGAGCAGGGCGGTTGTTTCGCATTGATGTTCATCGATCTGGACGGTTTCAAACCAGTCAACGATGCCTTCGGTCACCATATGGGCGATCTGTTGTTGCGTGAAGTCGGTCTGCGCTTACGCGAGGATTTGCGCAGCCATGACACCCTGGCGCGGATCGGCGGTGATGAATTCGTATTGCTGGTGCAACTCGGCGAGCAGAATGACGCATTGAACCTGGCGGCCCGTCAAGTCGGGCTGATCGGGCGTTCGTTCCGGGTCGGCGAACATGACTTGCAGATTTCCGCCAGCGTCGGCATCGCTATATATCCGGGCAACGGTGAAACCGCCGAAGAGTTGCTGATGAATGCCGACGCGGCGATGTACCACGCCAAGGGCACCGGGAAAAACGGCTACAGCTTCTTCGATGCCTCGATGAACAGCAACGCGCGCAAACAGCTGCAGTTATTGCAGGACTTGCGTATCGCCATTGATCAGCAGCAATTCAGTCTCTATTACCAACCCAAGTTCGATGCCAACAATGGCCGGCCGGTCGGTGCCGAGGCGTTGTTGCGCTGGGTGCATCCGACCCAGGGCATGCTGCTGCCCGACAAATTCATCGAACTGGCGGAAAAAACCGGGCTGATCATTCCGATTGGCGAGTGGGTGCTCAACGAAGCCTGCCGTCAGATGCGCGAGTGGTACGTGCTCGGGTACACCGACTGGCGCATCGCGGTGAACCTTTCAGCCTTGCAGTTCTGCCACGCAGGCCTGGTCCAGAGCGTCGCCAAAGCCTTGGCCACTCACCATTTGCCGGCCAACAGCCTGACCCTCGAGATCACAGAAACCACGGCCATGAGCGATGCCGATGCGAGCATGACGGTGCTTCAGGAACTGTCGACAATGGGTGTCGACCTGTCGATCGATGACTTTGGCACCGGCTATTCGAGTTTGATGTACCTCAAGCGCTTGCCGGCCAACGAACTGAAGATCGACCGGGGATTTGTCCGCGATCTGGAACGTGACAGCGATGACGCCGCCATCGTTTCCGCCATCGTCGCCCTCGGCCAGGCGCTAGGGTTGCGGATCGTCGCCGAAGGGGTGGAGACCGACTCGCAGCAAGACTTCCTGACGCAACTCGGTTGTGATTCGCTGCAGGGTTATCTGCTCGGGCACCCGCTGCCTGCCGAACGCTTCATGGTAGATATTCTGCGTGCAGAGCAATTGGCGGTGAGTTGAGAATACTGTGACTGATGTGAGCCCATGCAAAAGCCAGCGATGACGGTTATTCTTTGCCCCGACTGCTAACGCTTGGAATGGGGGAAATTTCGCATGGACAAAGTCATCGTCATCACTGGCGGCAGCCGCGGTATCGGCGCCGCCACAGCCCTGTTGGCCGCCGAACAAGGCTATCGGATCTGCATCAACTACCTGGCCGACGAATCCGCTGCGCAAACTGTGTTGGAACAAGTCCGCGCCCTCGGCGCCCAAGCCATCGCAGTGCGCGCTGACGTCAGCATCGAAGATGAAGTGATTGCGCTGTTCCACCGCGTGGACACTGAGTTGGGCCGGGTCACGGCACTGGTGAACAACGCCGGCACCGTCGGGCACAAGTCGCGGATCGATGAAATGTCGGAATTCCGTATTCTCAAAATCCTCAGAACCAACGTCCTGGCGCCGATCCTCTGCGCCAAACACGCGATCCTGCGCATGTCGCCCAAGCATGGCGGGCAGGGTGGCAGCATCGTTAACGTGTCCTCGGTGGCCTCACGCCTGGGCGCGCCAAGTGAATACGTCGACTACGCCGCCTCCAAAGGTGCGCTGGATACCTTCACCATCGGCCTGTCCAAAGAAGTAGCCGGCGAAGGCATCCGCGTCAACGCCGTGCGCCCCGGCTACATCTATACCGATTTCCATGCGTTGAGCGGTGACCCGGATCGGGTCAGCAAACTGGAATCGGCGATTCCGATGGCTCGGGGCGGGCGTCCGGAAGAAGTGGCTGAGGCGATTGTGTGGTTGCTGTCGGACAAGGCTTCTTATGCGACCGGGACGTTTGTTGACCTCGGCGGCGGGCGATAAACCTTAGGATTTGTATCGCTGGATCTGGCTTCTTCGCGAGCAGGCTCGCTCCCACAGTTGATCGCATTCCCCTGTGGGAGCGAGCCTGCTCGCGAAGGCGGTAGACCAGACGCCATCAAACCCTCAGAACGACCGCACAATCCGCCCCAACGTCTCCATCGCCTTCTCGGCTGTCTCATCCCAGGGGCTGCCGTAATTCAGCCGAATACAATTCCTGAAGCGCTGGGTCGGTGAAAAAATCGGCCCGGGCGCAATACTGATCCCTTGCGCCAATGCCATCTGAAACAACTTCAGCGAATCCATCTGCGGTGGCAATTCCAGCCACAAAAAGTAGCCGCCGGCCGGTTGGCTGACGCGAGTCTGCGCCGGGAAATAGCGCGCGATCGCGGCGAGCATGGCGCTTTGCTGTTCTTCAAGCGCGTACCGTAGTTTTCGCAGGTGCCGGTCGTAGCCGCCGTGTTGCAGGTAATCGGCGATGGCCGCCTGGGCCGGCATCGACGCACACAGCGACGTCATGAGTTTCAGTCGTTCGATCTTCTGCGCATAGCGCCCGGCGGCGACCCAACCGATGCGGTAGCCGGGGGCCAGGCTTTTGGCGAACGAACCGCAGTGCATCACCAGCCCTTCGGTATCAAAAGCCTTGGCCGGTTTCGGCGCCTGTTGGCCGTAATACAGTTCGGCGTAGACGTCGTCTTCGATCAGCGGCACTTGATGGCTGCGCAATAGCTCAACCAGTTCCTGTTTCTTCGCCTCGGGCATTGTCGCGCCCATCGGGTTCTGGAAGCTGGTCATGCACCAGACAGCCTTGATCGGGTGCCGTGCCAGGGTTTGCGCGAGTACGCCAAGGTCGATGCCATCGCGCGGATGCACAGGGATTTCCACGGCTTTGAGCTTCAGCCGTTCCAGTATTTGCAGGCACGCGTAGAACGCCGGGGCTTCGATGGCCACGAGATCGCCGGGCTCGGTGACCGCTTGCAGGCACAGGTTCAACGCTTCCAGCGCGCCGTTGGTGATCAGCAGTTCTTCCATGGGCAGCATCAGCCCGCCGACCATGTAGCGCAGGGCGATTTGTCGACGCAGTTGCGGGTTGCCCGGCGACATGTCGGTGACGACCATGCGCGGGTCCATCTCGCGGCCGGCGCTGGCCAGGGAACGGGACAGGCGTTGCAGCGGGAACAGGGTCGGGCTGGGGAAGGCCGAGCCGAAGGGCACGGTGTTCGGGTCCTTGATCGAATCGAGGACCGAGAACACCAGTTCGCTGACGTCGACTTCGGTGGACTCATTGACCTGACTGCTGATCACCGGTTCCGAGAACGGGCTCGGCGCGTGTGCGTTGACGAAGTAGCCGGAACGCGGGCGAGCGCGGATCAGGCCGCGGCGTTCGAGCAGGTAGTAGGCCTGGAACACCGTGGACGGACTGACCCCGTAAGTCTGGCTGGCGTAGCGCACCGATGGCACACGCTGGCCGGGGCCGAGAACGCCGGAGCGGATCAGTTCAGCGATGTCGTCGGCGAATTTTTCGTAGCGTTTCATCGGGGGGCCTTGTTGCCAGATTGTTGTGTGGGGTGTCAGGCATATCGGCCCCTCACCCTAACCCTCTCCCCAGAGGGGCGAGGGGACTGAACGAGGTGTTTGGGCGAAATTTTGCGACCTGTAATTCCGAGTCGAACACAGTATCTGAAACGTTTGGATATCTGCTCCCTTTCCCCCTCTCCCCTCTGGGGCGGTCCGACGTTTCGGGAGGGCTGGGGTGAGGGGTGGATTCTAAAGCCTCAACGATTCATCGGCGCAACAAACCGGCTCTTCGCCACGCTATAAATCTGCGGTTCATCGCTGTCGACAATCTTGAAGCTGATCGTCTGCGAACTGCTGCTCGGCCGTTCCGTGGTCATCGCTACCGACACCGGTACATCCACAATCTCGCCCGGTGCCAGGCTCAGTTCGGTCTTGCCTTGCAGCAGGAAGCCTTCGCCATCGACCAGGGTCAGACGGTAATCCTGACGTTGCTGGGTCTTGTTGATGACTTTCAGGCTGTAGATGTTTTCGATCTGCCCCTGACTGTTCTCGCGGAACAGGCCACGGTCCTTGCTCACGTCCAGCGAGACCATCGGCCGCTCCACCAGCGCCAGGGCAAGCGCACCGATCATCACCAACAGGACCGCGGTGTAGCCGATCAAACGCGGCCGCAACAAATGAGTCTTGCCACCCTGCAATTGATGCTCCGAGGTGTAGCTGATCAGCCCGCGGGCGTAGCCCATTTTGTCCATGATCGAATCACAGGCGTCGATACACGCGGCACAACCGATGCACTCCATCTGCAAGCCGTCGCGGATGTCGATGCCGGTCGGGCAGACTTGCACGCACAACTGGCAGTCGATGCAATCACCGAGGCCGACTTCAGCCGGTGCCACGTCACGTTTGCGCGGGCCACGATTTTCGCCACGGGCCACGTCGTAGGAGATGGTCAGGGTGTCTTTGTCGAACATCACGCTCTGGAACCGCGCATACGGGCACATGTGCATGCACACCGCTTCACGCAGCCAACCGGCGTTGATGTATGTCGCGCCGGTAAAGAACAGCACCCAGAACAGGCTGACACCGCCCATCTGCAAAGTCAGCAGTTCTTCGGCCAGCGGCCGGATCGGGGTGAAATAGCCGACAAAGGTCAGGCCGGTCAACAGACTGATGGCCAGCCACAAGGTGTGTTTGGCTGAGCGGCGGATCAGTTTGTTCAGATCCCAGGGGGCGGCTTGCAGCTTGATCCGCTGGTTGCGTTCGCCTTCGGTGAGCTTCTCGCACCACATGAAAATCCAGGTCCAGGAACTCTGTGGGCAGGTGTAACCGCACCAGACTCGCCCGGCGAACACGGTGATCGCAAAAAGGCCGAACGCGGCGATGATCAGCAGCGCCGACAGCAGGATGAAATCCTGCGGCCAGAAGGTCGCGCCGAAGATGTGGAATTTGCTTTCGGAAAGGTCCCAGAGCACCGCCTGGCGGCCGCTCCAGTTCAACCACACCGTGCCGAAGAACAGCAAAAACAGAAACCCCGCGCCGCTCATGCGCAGGGTGCGGAATAAACCGGTGAAGCTGCGGGTGTGGATCAGGTTGTCGCTGGACTTGGCCTTCATCTTTGGACGCGAAGGCTCAAAGCTCTGCACTGAAGAGTTCTGTATTAAAGGGGTGGTTTCTACGGTTCGGACGGGGATTCTATCGCTCATGGTCTTTCGCTCATCAGCCTCCATCAGGCCTGAGCACTATGAGCGGCGATCTGTTTGCATAACAGACTCACCTATTGCAATAAAAAGCGGATCAGATGGACATTGATCCGCTGCCTGCGACAAGTTGATGCACCCGCTACAGCGGGACGCAGACGCCTATATCAAGCGTCTTCGGGTGTTATTGATCCGGGTCAGTCAAATCACCGAATCACTGTCGGTGGCCTTCAAATGCTTACGCCCGTCGACTGCGCCTGCTACGGTCAATGCGTCGGCTTCTGCTTCGGTGATGTAGATGCGCTGGCCGTCGAGCTCCACCGCCGACATGGCTTTTTCCGAGTCGGTAATGATGGTGACGTCGGGGCACAGACGAATTTCTTCGCCGTTCTCGGTAATGAAGAAGCAGGTCTGGTTTTCGATGCGCACAGTCATGGAGGTGTCCTTTTTTTGCGGGTTCTAAAGTGTTAGGGCACAGCCGAGGATCATCGTTCTGTGCAACTGATTAATGGTCGACGCGGTCCATCCTCAATAGAGCAACTTTCTGTTCAGTCATCACAAGGACAACACCATGAACGCCTGGTGGCATGAGGTTTGGGTGACCCTGCAAGCGGAGTTCGCCGATATTGGCGACGCTTCACAACTGACGCGCATTACCGTGCGCTTGCTGATGGCAGCGGTGTTGGGCGGGATTCTCGGCTTCGAACGCGAGCACAAGGGCAAGGCCGCCGGGGTCCGCACCCACATGCTGGTGGCCCTCGGTGCCGCGCTGTTCGTGCTGGTGCCGCAAATGTCCGGCTCGCAGGCCGATGCCATGAGCCGAGTGGTGCAGGGTGTGATCGCGGGGATCGGCTTTCTTGGCGCAGGGACTATTCTGAAAAACAACGAGGGCGACGAGGGGCACGTCAAAGGCCTGACCACCGCCGCCGGGTTGTGGATGACCGCCGCCATTGGCGTCTCGGCCGGGTTGGGGCGAGAGGCCACGGCGGTGCTCAGCACGTTGCTGGCGTTGGCGATTCTCAGTGTGATGCCCGCCGTTGTGCGGATGATCGACAAGGACAAGGATCAAAGTCCGTGAATGAACATTACTCGGGTGTGACAACCACCGGCGGCATGGTGCTCGGTGGCTCTTCCCGAGGTGGCGGGGTGGTACCGGGCGGGTCTTGCTCAGGCACAGGTTCTGGCTCGGTCGGCGGAATGGTCGGGCTGTCGATGTTTGGATCAGGCGTTTCGGCAGGGATCGGAATGCTCATGAATTTAGCCTCCAGTGGCACATGGCGTAAGTCGTGCTTTAGTGTGTTGACCACCGCGCAAAGGAATTGATTCCGCCGAAGGCCCAGGCAAATCCTCGTGAACTTTTACCGGTGCCTGTCGCTCGGAACCTAAGTGAGTTCATTGCGGGGCGGACAGTCCTACGCAATGAATATCAGGTACAAGAGCGTCCTTGGGGCGTAAAGGAGAGATGCTCGATGACTGCTGAAAAACCGACAGAGCTCAACTACAACCCTCATATGCCGCTGTCGCAGGCTTTACTGCTACCGCGCATCGCAATCGAAAATACCATGCCGACCCTCGATGGCGGGCAGTTCGCCGTCAAAGCCGTGGTGGGTCAGGACGTGGTGGTGACCAGCAAAGTGTTTGCCGACGGTCACGACAAGTTGGCCGTGCGAGTGCGCTGGCACGCCGAGGGTGAGGAAACCTGGCAAAGCGAAGTAATGGCCGACTTGGGCAACAACGGTTGGCAGGGCCAGTTCCGGCTCGCGCGCCAAGGCCGTTATGTGTTTTGCATCGAAGCCTGGATCGATCAGTTCGCCAGCTTCTGTTATGAGCTGGAGAAAAAACACGCAGCCAGGGTGCCGATCAGTCTGGAGTTGCAGGAAGGGCGAACGCTGGTCCAGCAAGCCGCCGAACGCACCGAAGGGCAGCTGAGTGAGCAACTGGCGGCGCTGCACCATGACTTGTCGGGTCTGCTCGAAATCGAGCAGGTCGAGATGTTTCTGCACCCAAGCAGTGCCGAGTTGATGACGCAGGCCGATCATCGTGCCTATTTGAGCATCAGCCCTGAGTACCCGCTCGACGTCGAACGGGACCTGGCGCAGTTCGCCAGTTGGTATGAATTGTTTCCGCGTTCGATCACTGACGATCCGGCCCGTCATGGCACCTTCAACGATGTGCATGCGCGGCTGCCGATGATCCAGGACATGGGCTTCGATGTGCTGTACTTCCCGCCGATCCACCCGATCGGTCGCAGTTACCGCAAAGGCCCGAACAACTCCCTGACCGCCGGGCCGGACGATCCGGGCAGTCCGTATGCCATTGGCAGCGAAGAGGGAGGGCATGAAGCCATTCACTCCGAACTGGGCAGCCGCGAAGACTTCCGTCGACTTGTCGCGGCGGCCGCGGACCATGGGCTGGAAATCGCCCTCGACTTCGCGATTCAGTGCTCCCAGGATCACCCGTGGCTGCAGCAGCATCCGGGCTGGTTCAACTGGCGCCCCGACGGCACGATCAAATACGCCGAGAACCCGCCGAAAAAATACCAGGACATCGTCAACGTCGATTTCTATGCCACCGATGCGATTCCGAGTCTGTGGGTCGAATTGCGCGACATCGTGGTGGGCTGGGTCGAGGAAGGCGTGAAGCTGTTTCGCGTCGACAACCCTCACACCAAACCGCTGCCATTCTGGCAGTGGCTGATCGCTGATGTGCGGGCGCTGTACCCCGAAGTGATCTTCCTGGCCGAGGCCTTCACCACCCCGGCGATGATGGCGCGGTTGGGCAAGGTCGGTTACTCCCAGAGCTACACCTACTTCACCTGGCGCAACAACAAGTCCGAGTTGGCCACTTACTTCACCGAACTCAATGAGTCACCGTGGCGCGAATGCTTCCGGCCGAACTTCTTCGTCAACACACCGGACATCAACCCGGCGTTTTTGCATGAGTCAGGGCGTGCCGGTTTTCTGATCCGCGCGGCGCTGGCCACCATGGGCTCCGGTCTGTGGGGCATGTATTCAGGCTTCGAACTGTGTGAAGCGGCACCGGTGCCGGGCAAGGAGGAGTACCTCAATTCCGAGAAGTACGAAATCCGCCCACGGGACTTCAACGCCCCGGGCAATATCATTGCCGAGATCGCCCAGCTCAACCGCATCCGTCGGCAGAACCCGGCGTTGCAGACGCATCTGGGCCTGAAGGTCTACAACGCCTGGAACGACAATATTTTGTATTTCGGCAAACGCAGCGCGGATGGCAGCAATTTCATTCTGGTGGCCGTCAGCCTTGATCCGCTTAACGTCCAGGAAGCGAATTTCGAATTGCCGTTGTGGGAAATGGGCTTGCCCGACGACGCCAGCACCCAGGGCGAAGACTTGATGAGCGGTCATCGCTGGACCTGGCACGGCAAATACCAGTTCATGCGGATCGACCCGGCGCATCAACCGTTCGGGATCTGGCGGATCAGCACTTCCTGAGACTGCTTTTGTGGCGAGGGGGCTTGCCCCCGTTGGGTCGCGAAGCGGCCCCGCTTTTCTTTTCAGACACACCGAGTCATCCGAATTTACGACTGCTTCGCAGCCGAACGGGGGCAAGCCCCCTCGCCACCAAAGCTCCTCGCCACAAGGGAGTGTTCGACTCAGCGGTTAATTTGAATTCAACAGGAGTTTCAAATGGCGAAGAAACCCAAGGCAGCCACCTTTATCAAGGACCCGCTCTGGTACAAGGATGCGGTGATCTACCAGGTTCACGTTAAGTCTTTTTTCGACTCCAACAATGACGGGATCGGCGACTTTCCCGGCCTTATCGCCAAACTCGATTACATTGCCGATCTGGGCGTCAACACCATTTGGCTGTTGCCGTTCTATCCCTCGCCACGGCGTGATGACGGCTACGACATTGCCGAATACCGTGGCGTGCATTCTGATTACGGCACCATGGCCGACGCCAAGCGGTTCATCTCGGAAGCCCACAAACGTGGCCTGCGGGTCATTACCGAGCTGGTCATCAACCATACTTCGGACCAGCACGCCTGGTTTCAGCGTGCGCGTAAGGCCAAGAAAGGTTCGGCGGCGCGGGACTTTTACGTCTGGTCCGATGATGATCAAAAATACGACGGCACTCGCATCATCTTTCTCGACACCGAGAAGTCCAACTGGACCTGGGATCCGGTGGCCGGTCAGTACTTCTGGCACCGTTTCTATTCCCACCAGCCAGACCTGAACTTCGATAACCCGCAAGTCATGAAAGCCGTGCTGTCGGTGATGCGCTACTGGCTGGACATGGGCATCGACGGTCTGCGTCTGGACGCGATTCCGTACCTGATCGAACGCGACGGCACCAACAACGAAAACCTGCCCGAGACCCACGACGTCCTCAAGCAGATCCGTGCCGAAATCGACGCCAATTACCCGGACCGCATGCTGCTGGCCGAGGCCAATCAATGGCCGGAAGACACGCAACTGTACTTCGGCGACACCGACGCCAAAGGCCTGAACGGCGATGAATGCCACATGGCGTTCCACTTCCCGCTGATGCCGCGCATGTACATGGCGCTGGCCCAGGAAGACCGTTTCCCTATCACCGACATTCTGCGTCAGACCCCGGAGATCCCGGCCAACTGTCAGTGGGCGATTTTCCTGCGCAACCACGATGAGCTGACCCTGGAAATGGTCACCGACAAGGAGCGCGATTACCTGTGGAATTACTACGCGGCCGACCGTCGGGCGCGGATCAACCTTGGCATTCGCCGGCGCTTGGCGCCGTTGATGGAGCGCGACCGTCGTCGTGTGGAGTTGTTGAACAGTTTGCTGCTGTCGATGCCCGGCACGCCGACCCTGTATTACGGCGATGAAATCGGCATGGGCGACAACATCTACCTCGGCGACCGTGATGGCGTGCGGACGCCGATGCAGTGGTCGATTGACCGTAATGGCGGTTTCTCCCGCGCCGACCCGGCCAGCCTGGTGCTGCCACCGATCATGGACCCGCAATACGGCTATCTGTCGGTCAACGTCGAAACCCAGGCCGGCGACCCGCATTCGCTGCTGAACTGGACCCGGCGCATGCTCACCGTGCGCAAGCAGTCCAAGGCCTTCGGTCGCGGCACACTGAAAATGCTCTCGCCGAGCAACCGGCGGATCCTGGCCTACACCCGGGAATTCACCGGGCCGGACGGCAAGCACGAAATCATCTTGTGTGTGGCCAACGTGTCACGTAGCGCGCAAGCAGCGGAACTGGACCTGTCGGCCTACGTCGGCATGGTGCCGGTGGAGATGCTGGGCGGTAATGCTTTCCCGCCTATTGGTCAGTTGAATTTCCTGCTGACCCTGGCGCCTTACGGCTTCTATTGGTTCGTATTGGCGGCGGAAAACCAGATGCCGAGCTGGCACGTGGAACCGGCGCAAAGCCTGCCGGACTTCACCACGCTGGTGCTGAAAAAACAAATGGAAGAACTGCTCGAAGCGCCGTCCCGCGGCACGCTGGAGCAGGGCATCCTGCCGAGCTGGCTGCAGAACCGCCGCTGGTTTGCCGGCAAGGATGCGGCCATCGAACAGGTCAACATCGCTTATGGCGTGCGCTTCGGCGATCCGCTGCACCCTGTGCTGTTGAGTGAAATCGACGTCACCAGCGGCGGCCAGACCAGTCGCTATCAGTTGCCGTTCGGCTTTATCTCCGAAGATCAGGTGGGTGCCGCGTTGCCTCAGCAACTGGCCTTGTCTCGGGTTCGGCGCGTGCGTCAGGTCGGCTTGATCACCGATGCCTTCAGCCTCGACACCTTTGTACATGCGGTATTGCAAGGCATGCAAAGTAATACCGTATTGCCATCCAGTGCGGGCGATATCTGCTTTGAGCCGACATGGGAACTGGCGAAACTCGGTCTGACCGGGGAATCGGAAGTGCGTTACCTGTCCGCCGAACAGTCCAACAGTTCGGTGGTGATCGGCAACAGCCTGGTGCTGAAACTGATCCGCAAGGTCGCGTCTGGCGTGCACCCGGAACTGGAAATGAGCGCCTTCCTGACTCACGCCGGTTTCCGCAATATTTCGCCGCTGCTGGGTTCTGTGGTTCGCCGCGATCCGGCGGGCGAGGACAACCTGCTGATGATTGCCCAAGGCTATTTGAGCAATCAGGGCGACGCCTGGGAATGGACCCAGAACAACCTCGAACGGGCGCTGCGCGACGAGCTGGCCGACGCCATGTCCGAGCAGGAGCAACACTACAACGCCTTGGGCGAACTGGGAGACTTCGCCGGCATGCTCGGTCAGCGTCTCGGTGAAATGCATCAGCTGCTGGCGGCGCCCAGCGACAACCCGGACTTTGCCCCGCAGGTCACCACCCAGAAAGATGCCCTGGCCTCGGCAAAGGATGTGGCAGCGCAACTGGAGCACGCGCTGAAATTGCTCAAACAGCATCAAAGCGAATTGAACCCGGCAGACAAAGCCTTGGTCACTCGTTTACTGGACAACAAAAAAGCCATCCTCAGCCATGTTCAGGAGCTCGGCAAACAAGCCGTTGGTGGTCTGCGCATTCGCGTCCACGGCGACTTGCACCTGGGCCAGGTGCTGGTGATCAAGGGCGACGCCTACTTGATCGACTTCGAAGGCGAGCCGGCTCGGCCGCTGCATGAGCGACGGGGCAAACACAGCCCGTACAAAGACGTCAGTGGCGTATTGCGTTCCTTTGACTACGCTGCGGCGATGGCGATCAATGTGCACAACGTCGACAACACGGCCGATGCCCAAGCCGCTCGTCAACGTGTCGCCGATCGCTATTTAAATGAAGCAAGACAAGCATTTGTCGACGCTTATCGGCTGGCGGCAGCTAGTCTTGCTCATGCATGGCAAGATCCGGAAGGCGAGGACGCCGCATTGGCGTTGTTCGGCCTGGAGAAGGCAGCGTATGAAGTAGCCTATGAGGCAGAGAATCGCCCCACATGGTTGCCCGTGCCGTTGCACGGTTTATATGGACTATTGAGTGGGCTTAAACCCTTTTCCGATCTTGGTGGAGAGTAGTTATGAGTTTCTCGAACAAGGAACAGGGTCACGCTAAAGAAGCGCTGCTGCCCAGATCGCGGGACATCGACGCGCTGGTACGCGCGGAACATCACGACCCCTTTGCAATTCTCGGCCCCCACGGCGATGGTCATGGCGGGCAATTCATTCGAGCCTATTTGCCGGACGCCTTGAGCGTGCAGGTACTGGCCAAGGACTCCGGGGAGGAACTCGGCAACCTTGAGGCCACCCAGACACCGGGCCTGTTCGTCGGGCACTTCGATCGGGAGCAGCCGTATCTGCTGCGAACCCGGTGGGCCGGCGGCGAACAAATTTCCGAGGACCCTTACAGCTTTGGCCCGTTGCTCGGCGAGATGGACCTGTACCTGTTCGCCGAAGGCAATCACCGCGATCTCAGCGCTTGCCTGGGCGCGCAGCTGAAAACGGTCGACGGTGTCGATGGCGTGCGTTTCGCGGTGTGGGCACCGAACGCCAAAAGGGTGTCGGTGGTGGGTGACTTCAACAACTGGGACGGTCGCCGGCACCCGATGCGCCTGCGTCATCCTACCGGTGTATGGGAAATCTTCGTCCCGCGCATGCAAGCGGGGGAAACGTACAAATACGAAATCCTCGGCACCCACGGCATTCTGCCGCTCAAGGCCGACCCGATGGCGCTGGCCACCTCGCTGCCGCCGGACACCGCTTCAAAAGTCGCTTCGCCACTGAACATCGATTGGCAGGATCAGGAGTGGATGCAATCCCGGGGCGACCGTCATCGGGTGAGTGCGCCGCTGTCGATCTACGAATTGCATGCCGGGTCCTGGCAATGTGAGTTGGACGATTTGGGCGAAGTTGCGCGCCTGTACACCTGGCATGAGTTGGCCGAGCGGCTGATTCCTTACGTGAAGGATCTGGGTTTTACCCACATCGAGCTGATGCCGATCATGGAACACCCGTTCGGCGGATCCTGGGGCTATCAGCTGCTGTCGCAATTCGCCCCGAGCGCCCGCTACGGTACGCCGGATGATTTCGCCGCGTTCATCAATGCCTGCCACCAGGCCGACATCGGCGTGATCCTCGACTGGGTGCCAGCGCATTTTCCGACCGATACCCACGGCCTGGCGCAGTTCGACGGCACCGCGCTGTACGAATACGGCAACCCGCAGGAAGGCTTCCATCAGGACTGGGACACGCTGATCTACAACCTGGGTCGCACCGAAGTGCACGGCTACATGCTGGCCTCGGCGCTGCACTGGCTCAAACATTTCCACGTCGACGGTCTGCGGGTCGATGCCGTGGCTTCGATGCTGTATCGCGATTACTCGCGCAAGGCCGGTGAATGGGTGCCAAACCGTCACGGCGGTCGGGAAAACCTCGAAGCCATCGACTTCCTGCGCCATCTCAATGACGTGGTCGACCTAGAAGCCCCCGGCGCGCTGGTGATTGCCGAAGAATCCACCGCATGGCCGGGTGTCAGCCAGGGCACGCAACAGGGCGGCCTGGGCTTCGACTACAAGTGGAACATGGGCTGGATGCACGATTCGCTGCACTACATCCAGCAGGACCCGGTGTACCGCGCCCATCACCACAACGAACTGAGTTTCGGTCTGGTGTATGCCTGGTCCGAGCGCTTTATCCTGCCGATTTCCCACGACGAGGTGGTACACGGCAAGCACTCGCTGATCGACAAGATGCCCGGCGACCGCTGGCAGAAATTCGCCAACCTGCGCGCCTACCTCAGTTTCATGTGGGCGCATCCGGGCAAGAAGCTGTTGTTCATGGGCTGCGAGTTTGGTCAGTGGCGTGAGTGGAATCACGATCAGCAGCTGGACTGGTACTTGCTGCAGTACTCGGAACACAAAGGTGTGCAGAAACTCGTCGGCGATCTCAATCGGCTGTATCGCGAAGAGCCTGCGCTGCATGATCAGGACGACGCGCCGCAAGGCTTCCAGTGGTTGATTGGTGATGATGCAATCAACAGCGTCTACGCCTTCATGCGCTGGAGCAGGGATGGGCGGCCGGTGTTGGTGGTGGCTAACTTCACGCCGGTGCCGCGCGAGGGTTATCGCATCGGCGTACCGTTTGCCGGGCGTTGGAGCGAGGTGATCAACAGCGATGCGGCCACTTACGCCGGTTCGAACTATGGCAACAGCGGCGGGGCGTTTACCGAGGAAGAGCCGAGCCATGGGCAAGAACTCTCGTTGGTATTGAACCTGCCGCCGCTGGCGGTGTTGATGCTGCGTCCGGAGGGTTGATCTAACACCGAGTCGCTCCCACAGTGGTTTTGTGTACGACATCAATCCAATGTGGGAGCGAGCCTGCTCCGGGCGGCGATCCGACGAAGGCGTCAGCCCTGACAAAACATTTCTTTAAGCCTGATCTCACCACCGCATCCGCACACCCAAACTCCCAATCAACCCGTTCAAATCATTGTCATCCACATCACTGCTGTAGTCGGCGCTGACGTAAAGACTAACGGCGGGTGTCACTCTGGCCACCAACCCCAAACCCACTTCGACGGTCGATGAATAGCGGCTGCTGCTGATCTTCTCGACCTGATCGAGGTTCACAGTATTGCCGGTGTACACCGTGTGCCATACGTTGGTTCGCACATAGGGTTCGACCCCCAGGCCGTTGATGTCGTAACTACCTTTCAACCGTGCACCGACCCGGCCGCTCCAGGAGGTCAGATCGCTGGACGAGGCATTGCCTGACCCGGCGTACGGGGTGTCCAGGGTAATGCGTTGATTGATCAACTGCGCCTGGGGTTCGACTACCCAGTTATCGCTCAGACCAATGGGGAAACCACCTTCCACCGACAGCGTCACCGCGCTGCCCTCGGTCGCCAGTCGGGCGCCCTGGTCATTGCGGGTATAACCGTTGACCCGGCCGCCGCTGGCCGTCAAATCCACGTGCCAGCCTTGGGGCCCGGTCAGGCTCCAGTAGGCGCCGAGGCTCTGGCCTTCGAGGTTGAGGGTGTCGTGGCTGGGGTCAGCAAGGGCGCGACCGGTCAGCAGCCCGTTGCTGTTGCCTTGTAACTGAGTGATGCCGCCGACCAGTCCGACCCGCTGGGTATGACCGCTACCGCTTTGCAGAGTCAGGATCGCCGGACCTTTGAATTCGCTACTACCAGGGATAGCAAACCCCTGAGCCAGAACATCGGTTTGCGCCTGCCGCGAAGCCTGTCCATACACCTGATCCCAGGCCGAAGGCGCAGCGTCCTCGATGGTCAGGCGCGAACTTCGTGTATCGGAGGCGGCGCTGAAACGGCCGGAGTAGGGGGCGGTGAAAGTGACGGCGGGTAAGGTCATGACCGGAACATCCTGACGGTACCAAGGCGTGGTTTCATCCTCTGCCGGCCCTGCCTGTACTTCCATGGACGAACACAGAAGGAGTGAACTCGAGACAGTGCAAAAAGTAACTTTGATCTCTTGTTGGGTGAATGAAGTTTTCATGGAGGTCTACCTTGCAATCGCATGCGGTATCTCGCTCTGGCGTCTCTCCTACCCCGAATGAGGGGCGACCGAATGTATTGGGGCAAGCCTCTGGCCGCCCGATTTTGCGGGTGTCTTGGGGTTTGCCCCTGGTGTATTTCCGGGGGTAGTAACGTGTAGCTAAGAAGACCCTTGACATCGCGTCAAGAAAATGGCCGATAAATGGTATGTGTATTTTATGACTCGCAAGTGACTGATTTACGCCGCACATCTAAGTTCTTGTTTGTTCGAAAAATCGTCAAGAAATCCGCGTTCCAGAGCGTTTTTGATAGTGGGCTACCGGTCTACCAACTCACCCTGACACCGACATTTGCGGCCGTTGCGCGCAGCTGATTGCTGTCGATATTGCTGGTGTAGTCGACTCCGCCATACACGCTCACGGTTTTCGCGAGGCTAAGCACAACGCCGACACCGAGGTCGGCCGATGACGATTTTTGCTCGGTATCGATCCGGTCCGCGCCGTCGAAGGTTACCGAGTCGGTACCGGAAAGGGTGTGCCACAGATTGGCTCGTAGATAAGGTTCCAGTGGTCGTCCACTGACTTGGTAGCGGCCTTTGAGTCGAGCACCGAGGCGACCGGTCCAGGCACCGTCGGAGTCGAATGAGACGTGGGAAATGCCGTCATCCTGGCTGTCCAGCGAGACTTTTTGATGGATGACCTGCGCCTGGGGTTCAACCACCCAGTTACCCGTCACTTGAATCGGATAGCCGGTTTCCGCCGAAACAGTCAAGGCGTGGCCTCGGTTATCCAGTTTGAGGCCGCGTTCGGAGTGGCTGTCGCCGTCGAGCCGGGTGCCCATGATGACGGTGTCGACGTACCAGCCCTTGGGATCGGTCAACGTCCAGTACAAGCCATAACTGTCGCCTTCAAGTTCCACTTTGCCAGCGCGCTTGTCTTCAAAGCCTTGGTTGAAACCGTCGACATCGCCCTGCAAACGCGTATGCCCGACAAAAAAACCAGTGCGCTGGGTCTGTCCATTGGAAGTCTGTGAGCTGTACACATCGTTACCCACCTGGAAACCGCTGAGCGAACCCTCGAGCCTTGGCGTTACGGTGCCGGCCCAGGTCTGATCGACGTTCTTGCCGTAGACCCGACCCCAGCCAGCACCAAAGGCCCCGGTTTCGTTGAGCAGGCGCTGATCGCCTTGGCGATCATGGAAAGTGCCGAGTGCATTCAGGGTCAGTTGCGCGGCAGCGGGTGGCAGTACCGACCAGGTCGGAACCTCGGGGCGGTACAGCGGAATCGGTGACGCGCCCGGTACGGCTGCCGGTAA
The DNA here is from genome assembly GCF_059695775.1 of Pseudomonas sp. LBUM1666. Taxonomy (NCBI): domain Bacteria; kingdom Pseudomonadati; phylum Pseudomonadota; class Gammaproteobacteria; order Pseudomonadales; family Pseudomonadaceae; genus Pseudomonas; species Pseudomonas sp. LBUM1666. Next base: position 3,010,431 of record NZ_CP166789.1, read on the forward strand.
GACCGGTAGCGGTGGACTGCCGGCGGGAGCGAGTGCGGCCACCGGCGTTGCGACGACCGGGACGACAATCGGTGGCAAGGCCGGATCCGGGTTTGGGAGGGTGACGGCCGCGGGGGCCACAACGGCAGAGCGCAAATACCAACTGTTTTCGCTGCCTGTGGTAACGCCACCCTTGAACAGGTAGTAATCGAAGGCACCCGCAGATACCGGACCTTTGAGCGCAAACGCATCGGGGGTGCTGACAGCAGTGCCTTGAGCCTGCACCAACTCAATACCGTTCTGCTGCGTCAACCCGCCGGTTCCGCCCAGATTGGTGACCGTGATCAATGTGCTGCCGGTCAATGTCCCATCGTTCACCACCAGTTTGTCGCTGGGGGAGTTGTCGTCTCCCACCACGCTTTGCAACAGCAACTGGCCGCCGTTACCCGAATAATTGCCCTGCACCGTCAGGGTGTCGTCGGTTCGGGTATTGCCGCTGCTGAGGTCGATCACCCCGGCGTTATTCAAGGTTGCACGCTGTCCGGCGTTGAATGGTGTGATGCTGCCCTGGGTTGACGTCAGCGTGCTGCTGCCATCGATAGTGAACACACCGGTGCCGCTGGCACTGTCGCCCAATACAAAATTGCCGGCCAGATCGAACTGCGAACTGTTGTTCAGGTTGACCGTTTCCCAGTTGATGTACCGGGCAGCGCCACCTGAGGTGGTGTGATCGAAGGTCAGCAGGTCTGTGCCGTTTCCACCGTCGATGCTCGGGGTGAGGGCGAGGGTGCTTTCGCCGAGACTTCCCAAGGTGGCACTGTCGTTCCCTTCGGCCAACAGGATCGCCGAGCGGATGATGCCGCCACCGTTCCAGACCAGCGTGTCATCGCCGGTACTGGCGCGGATCTCGCCCACGATTTCGCCGCCTGTCACGGTAATGCTGTCGTTGCCGCCGCTGACGCTGATGTTGCCGCCAATCCGTCCGCCAGAAACGGTAATGGTGTCGGTACCGAAACCGGTGACCAGATTGCCCTGGATCTGACCGCCCGACAGGTCAAAGATATTGTTGTCGAGTTTCATGTCGACCCGCCCGATGGTCCCGCCCATCATGCGGGCGACGTCACCATCCTCGAAGGCGCCGACGATGGTGCCGCCTGTCATCAGAAACGTATCGCGATTGTCGCCTTGAGCGAGGGACTGAATAGTGCCGCCAGTCATCACAAAATCATCGATTCCATTGCCCTGGCTGACGGCGCCGGTAATCAGCCCGCCTGTGATACGCAGGCGGTCCGCGCCGGCGCCTTGGTCCAGTGCGCCGGCGAGTGTGCCGGAATTCATCTCGACGGTGTCGCTGCCCGCGCCGAACGTCACGTTGCCATTGATACGGCCAGTGCCGTTGGCGGGGAAGATCAGGCTGTTATTGCCTGACAGGTCGGTGAGTGCAGCGCTGGTGCCGCTGTCACAGGTGAATGCATCGTTTCCGGGCCCTGCGATCAAGGTGCAAGCGGCGGAAACGGGAGGGCTGACGAATATCAGCAATGAAGTGGGTACAGCGAGTATCTGCGGCAATGCCTGCAGCAATCGGGCGTAACGACTCATGGTGTATCCCTACGCATGTTTCGGGAAATCATCCTTGGATCGTTCGCCGGATCTTCAATCAAGCCATCAAGTGAAGTTCATAAACTGCGCGAGACCTGCATCCTAACGAGTTGAATCAACTGCTCCTTCAGCTGCTTAAGGTGTAGACGCGTTTTTCGCCCGGGGTGGCGTTGCTGACGAATGGTCTGTCGAAAAAAGTACTTCAGAGGTGTACTTCCACCGCCAACGGCAAATGATCCGACAAATGCGTCCAGGGTTTATGCCCCAGTATTCGCGGCTCATGACTGCTCGCATTGCGCAGATAGATCCGGTCCAGGCGCAGCAGCGGAAAGCGTGCCGGATAGGTTTTTGCCGGGCGACCGTGGTGACGCTCGAAGGCTTCATGCAGATAGTCGCGTCGGGCGAGGGCGGTGTTACCTTGCAGCTGCCAGTCGTTGAAGTCGCCGGCGATAATCACCGGCGCATCGTCGGGTAACGATTCGAGCAGTTGGCAGAGTAGCTGGAGCTGTAGTTGGCGATGGCTTTCCAGCAGACTCAAGTGAACGCAGATCGCATGGACTTCAGTGTGCCCCGGCACATCCAGAACGCAATGAAGCAGGCCGCGGCGTTCGGGGCCGGTGATCGAGACGTCGAGGTTGCGGTGTTCGCGGATCGGGTATTTCGATAACAGGGCATTGCCGTGGTGACCGTTGGGGTAGACCGCGTTACGACCGTAGGCGAAGTCGCTCCACATGCTGTCGGCCAGGAACTCGTATTGTGAGGTCTGCGGCCAATCGTTGTAGCGAGTGGAATGGCGGTCGTGTTCACCGACGACTTCCTGCAGGAACACCAGGTCCGCCGACGTACTGCGTACCGCTTCACGCAGTTCCGGGAGAATAAAACGTCGGTTGAGTGCGGTAAAACCCTTGTGGGTGTTGACCGTCAATACTCTCAGTCGATGAATCGCCAGAGGCGTGTTCAACGGAGATGATCCGACGGCCTGCCACTTGGAATCACTGGTCACGTTCACTCCTCTGAATCAGGGTTGCTTATGTATGCGACTGATACGGGAGCGGGCAGTTCAGCGCTTTTCGTTCAGACAAACACAATTTCATAAGGCAACCGTATCCGTTCCAGAAGCACCGGGGGCAGCAGCGGGGCGAGGTCGATGGCCGGCTCGCCGTCGAGCTGGCTGGCGTAGGCGTGGGTGGCGTGGCTTTTGCGCGCGACGGTCCAGGTGTCCAGGCGCACCTTGCGCGCGCGATGCCACGGGATGAGCCCTCGATCGCGCGTTGGCCAGTGCCAGGCCCAGACCGGCACTTCGTTTAACGTTGCACCGACCATGGTCGCAGCCTTGGCGCTGGCCCGGCCAACGGCGTCATGGTCGACAATGCCATCCTCGCGCCAGGTGCTGAACACCACATCCCCGGGGCGTAAATAACGGGCAATGAATTGAGTCATCTGAAACTCCCGTTCGGCCAAGGCGTTGTCGGTGAAGCCGCCACGAATCCATTTCAGGCTGTGCATCGGCAAACCGAGCCGGCGCAAGGCTTCGAGGCTTTCCTGCGGACGGAATACGCTCAAGCGTTTCTCCGACCACTGTTGCGAGCCCGGATGACTGGCACTGCCGTCGGTAATCGAGATCAATTGCAGGGGGTGACCCAAGGCGCTGAGCAACTGCAGCAGGCCGCCGCAGGTCACGACTTCATCGCCGGGATGTGGAGCAATCACCACGGCGCGTGCGCCGGCGGGGACCAGGGTCTGAGTGCTGATGACAGGAATGTTGTCCAGTTGCGGGGCGCTGTTCCAGACTTGTACTGGCAGGCTGCTTTCACTGATGGAGACCGATTTCATGGCTACGTCCTTGTTCTCGTTGATAGCAATGTGCAGCGCTCCAAACCCTGGATTGCCGCGAACAGAGTATTGCTCATGTCGCGCTATTCGTCGCCTCGATGTCCCATCCGGGACGTTCTTTTATCCGAGTTGCGCCATGTCCCGCAGAAAATCGCCAAATCCTCCCCGTGCGCGGCTGTCCAGTCGGGCACTGGTGAGCACCTGCGGACGCTGGCTCCAGGCAATATTCGCCCCGCAGCGCTCGAGTTGCCGCACCAGTTGTACATCTTCGTCGCTGGCCAGTGGTTCGAAACCACCGGCACGCCGGTAAGCCTCGGCACTGATGCCCAGGTTGGCACCATGGATATGCCGGTGGCCGTCGCGGGCCTGATAACCCTTGTGATAGCGAATCTGTGTCGCCTCATCGAAGGCCGCGTTCCACTGATCGACCGTCACCGTGCCGCACACCGCGTCGGCACCGAGGTCCAGTTGCGCCACCAGCCAGTCCTTGGCGACTCGGCTGTCGGCGTCGGAGCAGGAAATCCAGCGCACTCCCCGATCCAGTAGAAACCGTGCACCCGCGGCGCGCGCCTGGCCGACGTTACGCGCCTCGATCGCCAGGCTGTGCACTGGATAACTGTCAACAATCTCTGAGGATCGGTCAGTGCAACTGTCGAGCACCACCAGCACCAGGACCGTTTCACCCTCCAGCCGTTCATGGCACGCGGCGCGCAGGGCGGCCCTTATGCACTGCTCGATCAACTCTTCTTCGTTATGCGCCGGGATCAAAATGCCAATCATCGCAAGCCCTCCAGCGCGGCCACGGAGCGCGGCTCACGGCTCCAGAGTTCCAACAGGAAATCGGCCTCCTGATGCAGGACCAGGCGCGGCAAGTGCAACTGTTCGTGAAGCAGGTCATGGACCTGTCGGGCGTTCAGCGGGCAGCCATCGATCGGTGGGCGCCAGTGACAGGCCAGGAGTTGGCCGTCGGCAGTCAGTGACCCGGCGGCGTGTTCGATCAGGCACTTGAGATCTTCGGCATCCAGGTAATAGCCGACTTCGCTGAGCACGATCAGGTCAAACTGCTCCCTCGGCCAATCCCCCGGCAGACGGCTTTGGCGGACTTCGGCATGGTCGAACAGACTCAGGCGAGTGCGAGCCAGCGCCACGGCGGCGGCTGCCGTATCGCAACACAACAGGCGATCGCAGCGAGTGGCCAGATCAGCGCTCAGTTCGCCATTGGCGCAACCGGGTTCGAAGATTGCGCGGTAGTGCGGTCGGGGCAGCGCGGCCAGCGTGATGGCGCGTTTGCGCTGTTCGTACCAGCGCTGACGGAACGCCCAGGGATCGTCGTTGCCGGCGAACAGACCGTCGAAATAGCGATCCTCGACGCTCATACAAACACCACTTCAAACGGTTGCAGTAACCGGTCCAGCACATACGGTGCCAGCACCGGTGGCAAGCCGATTTTCGGGTCGCCCTCCAGTTGGCTGGCGAAGGCATGAATGGCGTGACGTTTGCGCGCCACCAGCGCCGGGGCCAACAGAATCTTTCGCGCCCGGTGCCAAGGCACGAAGCTGTCTTCGGGGGTTGCCCAGTGCCAGGTCCAGACCGGCAGCTCATGCAGCATCGCACCCACCCGTTTCGCCGCTTCGGCACTGGCACGCCCCACGGCCTCGTGATCGCAATGGCCGTCTTCACGCCACGTGGTAAACACCACGTCGTTGGGCCGCAGATGACGTTCGATGAACTCGCACAACTCGGCTTCCCGTGCCGCCACCTGACTGTCGGCGAAACCACCGCGCAGCCATTTCAGGCTGTGCAATGGCAGGCCGAGACGACGCAAGGCCTGGGCCGATTCCTGCGGGCGGACCACGCTCAGGCGTTCCACCGGCCAGCGCTCGGAACCGGGATGGCTGGCACTGCCATCAGTGACTGAAATCAGTTGCAGCGGCCGGCCGGCTGCAGCGAGCAATTGCAGGAAGCCGCCGCAACCCAGCACTTCGTCATCCGGATGGGGGGCGATGATCACGGCGCGCGAGCCTTGCGGCACCAGCGTCAGGATGTCGGTCACCGGTAATTGGGCCAGATGGCTAGAGGTTTGCCATAAATGCAGAGGCGTTCCCTGGCCGACAATGGGGTTGGTTTTCATAACATCCATGTCTCCGTCAGAACCTGTTGCCCAAGCGCAGCGAGATCGCGTTCGGCGTGGCTTTGGCGCAGGAATACCGGCAGGTCGGCGATCAGTCGGGCGAACTGCCGATCTTTGCAATAGGGGCCCGCGCCGAGGGCATGGCCGACGTGCAGCATGACCTGTTCGACAGCGTGTTCCACCACCGCCCGGGCGCGCCGGGCCAGCAGTTCGGCGTCGTCCAACGGAGCGGCGTCGATCATCAATGCGCTGACCCGCAATACCTCGGCGGCAGCATGCAGCGCACTGTCGACCGCGCCCAGATGGGCGAGGGCGTGGGGTTCTTCACGTTGAGCGCAATGGCTGCGCAGGCGTTCGGCGATGCTCTGTGCCGCGCCGTACCAGCAAGCGGCAATGCCGATTCCGCCTTGCCAGAAGCCGGGACGTTGCAGGTAATCGCCGGGGTTGCCAATGGCTTGTGCTTCGGCGCCTTCGAACAGCACCTCGACGCTGCCAGTGGCACCCATTCCGACGGCTTGCCAGCCCTGATCCGTAACGGTCACGCCGGGTTGATCCAGCGCCACCGCAACCAATTGCTGCCGGTCGTGATGATCCCATGCCGTGAGCAACGCATGACTCAACACCGTTGCGCCTGAGCACCAGGCCTTGCGCCCATTCAACACAACCATCTGACCTTGCGGCCTGACTTGCACCCGCGCTTGTGGCGGTTCGGCAGCCCACATGCCCCACGTGCTGCCCGGCGTAGGCGAGCCGCCCAGTTGCTGGATGATCGCCAAGGCGTCGGTATGGCCCTCGTACAATTTGCACAACCCCAGATCATGCCCGCCGACCTCGGCCAGGCGCTGAAACCTTTCCAGTGTCTGGCCACCGCCGGGCAGCGGAAGCTGATCGAGACCCGCCTCGACCAGCGCTCGCAGGCACCGGCCTAACGCTTGAGTGTCGGCGAAATCCGCGGCCTGATGCTGGAGAAATCCCTGAAGGTCCATTTCACTCTTCTTCCTCACGCTGCAATTCGAACAGCAGCAGCGAACGGCCAGTAACCGAATATTCGTGATCGAACTCGAAGCGTTCCTGACCCCGAATCGACGGTTGATTGGTGTCGATCATGCAGGTCCAGAAACCGCCGTCGGGCACTTCCGGAAGCAGGAAATTGACGATGTCGTGATGCGCGTTGACCACCAACAGTAAGGTGGCGTCGGCGCCTTTGCGGCGGATGCCGGTTTCCTGGGCGCGGCCATCCATCAGCATGCCGAGGCAGCGGCCATGGCCTTCCTCCCATTGTTCGATGGACATTTCGCTGCCATCCGGCGCGAGCCAGGTGACGTCCTTGACGCCGATGTCCTCGTTGTAATTGCCCACCAGGAACCGACCGCGACGCAGGATCGGGTAGGCCAGGCGCAACTTGATCAGCCGTTTAACAAACTTGAGCAGGGCCTTGCCGTCTTCGCTCAGGTCCCAATTGACCCAACCGATCTCGCTGTCCTGGCAATAAGCGTTGTTGTTGCCTTCCTGGGTGCGGGCGAATTCGTCGCCGGCCACCAGCATCGGCGTGCCTTGGGACAGCAGCAGCGTGGCAAAGAAATTGCGCATCTGGCGCTGACGCAGCTCATTGATCTCAGGATCGTCGGTCGGGCCTTCGACGCCGTGGTTCCAGGACAGGTTGTTATTGCTGCCGTCCTGATTGTTCTCGTCGTTGGCTTCGTTGTGTTTGTCGTTGTACGACACCAGGTCGTTCAGAGTGAAACCGTCGTGGGCGGTGACAAAGTTCACCGAGGCATACGGGCGCCGGCCACGCTGATTGAACATCTCGCCGGAGGCGGTCATGCGACTGGCGAAGTCCGCCAGTTGGCCGTCGTCGCCTTTCCAGAACGCACGCACGGTGTCACGGAATTTGTCATTCCACTCGACCCAACCCGGCGGAAAGTTACCGACCTGATAACCACCGGGGCCGCAATCCCAGGCTTCTGCAATCATCTTCACCTGGCGCAGTACCGGGTCCTGACGGCAGGCCACAAGGAAGCTGTGACGTTCGTCGAAGCCATCGTGGTAACGCCCGAGAATGGTCGCCAGGTCGAAGCGGAAACCGTCCACGTGCATTTCCGAAGCCCAGTAGCGCAGGGAGTCGGTGACCATTTGCAGCACGCACGGGTGACTCAGGTCCAGGGTGTTGCCGGTGCCGGAATCGTTGATGTAGAAACGCTTGTCATCGGGCATCAAGCGGTAGTAGGAGGCGTTGTCGATGCCGCGCATGGACAGGGTCGGGCCTTGTTCGTTGCCCTCGGCGGTGTGGTTGTAGACCACGTCGAGGATCACTTCAAGATTGGCTTCGTGCAGGTGCGCGACCATCTCCTTGAACTCGGCGATCTTGCCGCTGGCCAGGTAACGCGGGTCGGGGGCGAAGAACGCGATGCTGTTGTAGCCCCAGTAATTGGTCATGCCCTTGTGCAACAGATGCTGGTCGTTGACGAAGGCATGAATCGGCAGCAATTCGACAGTCGACACGCCGAGTTTGCGGATGTGTTCCAGCACGTCATCGACCATCAACCCGGCAAAGGTGCCGCGCACATTCTCGGGGACGGAGGGATGACGCATGCTGATACCGCGCACGTGAGTCTCATAAATGATGGTCTTGTCCCACGGCACGCTGACCCGATGGTCGTGGCCCCAAGTGTGAGCCGGGTCGATCACTTTGCACTTGGGCACGAACGGGGCGCTGTCGCGCTCATCGAAACTGAGGTCGGCGTCGGGGTGGCCGATGGTGTAGCCAAACAACGCTTCGGACCATTTCAACTGGCCGACCAATTGTTTGGCGTAGGGGTCTATCAGCAGTTTGTTGTGGTTGAAGCGATGACCGTTGGCCGGGTCGTACGGGCCGTAGACACGGTAGCCGTAGATCATCCCCGGATGCGCGTCGGGCAGGTAGCCGTGGTAGATCTCGTCGGTGTATTCCGGCAGCTCGATGCGTTCCAGTTCGACCTCGCCGGCATCATCGAAGATGCACAGCTCGACCTTGGTGGCGTTAGCGGAAAACAAGGCAAAGTTGACCCCTAGGCCATCCCAGGTCGCGCCCAGCGGGAAGGGCAAGCCTTCACGGATTCGCGAGGCCTCGACCTGAGGTTCTGGCGCGGCTTTCTTTGGACTGGTCATAGGTGCTCCTGCAAAAGGGGGACAGTTCTTGGCTCTGGTTTTTTTTGAGGGCGAGCGAGCCCTCGGTGGCGAGAAAGCTCGCCACGAGGTCAATCAGGACACAGGTGAGAGGCGTCAGACAGCGGGCGGTTTACGCGCCGCTCGAGGCTTTTTCTCCGTGGCTTTTTCGCCCGGAGGGATCACCTTGGAGGCAGCTGCGGGCTTGGCTTTGGTTTTTGGCTCCGCTGCCTTGCCATTGGTTTTGCTGGCAGGGGCCTTGGCGCCGGCGGTTTTGCTGCCAGCGGCTTTTGGCGATTTGCTCGGTGCCAGGGCTTCGGCTTCAGCCAGTTTGCGGGCCATCTCCCAGTGGCGAGCGTCCTGGCCCTCGGGTTTTCCTTCCGACTCCCAGATCTGATAGGCGAATTCGCGGATGCGTTTATCGTTGGTACTCATCGCAATGCTCCTGAACTGAACTCAAGGGGTAGTTTGGATAAAAACATTGATTGGGAAATCCCCTAGCGCGGCGCTGATGTTCAGCTCCCTTTGGGGTGTGACTGCTGTGCGTGAAAAAAGTCCCTTCAAATGTGCATCAGGGTGGGTGAACGGTAATTTGACCCGTGTATCGCCCCACAGCGGCGCGTCAATCCGGGGTTCGGCACTGTTTTTCAGCAATTCGGCGCAACGTATCGGCACGATCACGATGGCGCGTTTTCCTTCCAGCGCGCGAGCAAATGCGAGCACTCGGTGAGCCTGGCTGCCGACGACTTCAAGGGCTTGATATGTCCCTCGCCGAAACAGCTCGGTGTGCTCGAGCCGCAGGTTCAACACATGAGCGATCAGCGCTTGTTTAATGCGCCCGTCACGCCAGTTAGCCAACAATTCGGGCAGCTCCAATGGCGTCTGCATCGACTGCTGACGGCTGGCGTAATCTACCGGCCGGCGGTTGTCAGGATCGACCAGCGAGAAGTCCCAGTACTCGTTGCCCTGATACAGGTCAGGTACCCCCGGCACGGTCATGCGCAGCAAGGTTTGCGCCAATCCATTGAGTGCGCCGGGGACGGCGATGCTGTTGGCTGCTTTGCCGAGGGCCGCGCGTAGCAGTTCACCTTCGGGGCTCAGAAGCAGACGTTGCAGGAATTGGTGAACCGCTTGTTCATAAGCCTCGTTTGGCGCGCTCCAGCTGCTTTGCAACTTGGCTTCGCGCAAGGCTTTCTGTTGCCACTGCCACACACGTTGAGTGTAGTTCTCCAAGGCTGTTTGATCGTCACTGCGCAAATCGAGCGGCCAGCTGCCGAGGATCGCTTGATAGAGGATCAACTCATCGCCCGAAGTCGGCATCTGGTCGTCGTCGCGCAAGGGCCGGGCGAGGGCCTGCCAGAGCGGCACTTGCTCGGCGTACCAGGCACTGCGCTCGCTCAGCACCGCCAGGCGCGCGCGGGTGTCTTCGCCGCGTTTGTGGTCGTGGGTCGCGGTGGCCAGCAAATTATCGGGGAACTCGTCGAGACGGTTGACGCAAGCCGCATGGAAATCGGCCACCGGCGCGCTGAACTGCTCGGTACTGAAGCCCACGTCATTGCGCGACAGTAACGTCGCTGAACGATAGAACGCGGTGTCTTCCACGGCCTTCGCTGCTGCCGGCGACGTCAGTTGCTGAAAACGCACACAGGCATGCTTGAGCATCTTGCGCGGCCGGCCCAACGGGCGTTTTCGCCATGATTCACCACCCAGCCAGCGGGCCAGGCAATCGAGCACCGGCCAGTCGGCCTCACCGAGGGTTTGCCTGGCACCGTCCATGGCTTGCTGGAAAAACACATCGTCTTCAGCGGAACGCCCCCGGGGGCTGATGTAGGTGCGGTACACCGGGAAATGCACGATGAGTTCCTGCAACGCCCGACGAATCGCACCGAGGGTCAGGTCGCGGGTCATCAGGTCATCCCGGGCCACTTGCAACAGGGCCTGGGCGACGCTTTCGAAGTCTCCGGCGAGGGAGCCGTTGAGGATCTGCTGGCGGGCCAGTTGCGCTTCCTGACGGAAATCGGCGGGCCGTTCGCTGTAACGATTCCACAGTTCGCCCAAGGTGTCGGCGCCTTCGGGTGCGTGTTGCAGCAGCGACAGCTGATTCATGAACTCGTAACCGGTGGTGCCATCCACCGACCAGTCGCGGTGCAGGGTTTCACCTTCGCCGAGGATTTTCTCGACGTAGATCGGCAGGTGCCGATCCGGCGACAGGCTGTCGACCCGCCGCCGCAATTTGCGGCAGTAACCCCGAGGGTCGGCGAGACCGTCGATGTGGTCGATGCGCAGACCGTCAACTAGGTCTTCGGCCACCAGCTCGAAGATTTTCGCGTGGGTGGCTTCGAACACGGCGGGGCGTTCGACCCGCAGGCCGCCCAGCTCGTTGATATCGAAAAAACGCCGCCAGTTGATGTCATCTGCCGCCGTGCGCCAACTGGCCAGGCGATAGCTTTGGTGTTCAAGCAACTGGTGCAGGCGCTGGAAGCCTTCGGCGGTGAGCGAGTCGTAAGCGCTGAGGTTTTGCTGGATGGCCTGCAGAATCGCCGGATCGCTAGCCAGTTCACGCAACTCTGTTTTCAGCGGCATCGCCAGACTGTGGGCGTCGGTCTGGTAGCTCAAGGTGCTGAAACGGTCTGCCAGCGACTTGAGCGATTCGGCGGTCAGCGGGTCATCGGTTCTGAGCAGTTCGCCGAAATGGGTCGGGCAGATCGGGAAGTGATGCTCATAGTGCTCGACATAAAACGCGCCCTTTTGCGCATCGAAGCGCAGGGGCAGGGTGCCGTCCTGCAAGGCGATGCCATAGTCGCTGCCGAGGAAGGGCAACAGCAACTGGCCTTCCATCAACGGGTCGGGCGAATGCCACTGAATGTCGAAGAACTCGCCATAAGGACTCAGGCGTCCCCATTCCAGCAAATCCTGCCACCAGGGATTATCGCCACCGCCGACGGCCATGTGGTTGGAGACGATGTCGAGGATCAGCCCCATGTTCTGCTCGCGCAATGCGCTGACCAAACGCCGCAGCGCCGCTTCGCCGCCCAGCTCCGGGTTGACCGTGGTCGGGTCAACGACGTCGTAGCCATGCATGGAACCGGCGCGGGCGCTCAGCAGGGGTGACGCATAGACATGGCTGATGCCGAGGCTGGCGAAGTACGGCACCAGCGGCACCGCATCGTCCAGTGTGAAGTCTTTATGGAACTGCAGCCGCAGGGTCGCCCGCAGCGGTGGGATAAGCGTTTGCTTCATTGGTCACGCTCGGCCGCCTGAAGCCGCGCACAGGCAAGCAGTTCCAGGCGCCGGGCGGCGTCCGGGTCATCGAGCAAGGCTTCACTGTCGCCGGGTAAGCGTCGGGACCAGTTGGGGTGCGTGTCGGTGGTGCCGGGCAAGTTGGCCTGCTGTTCGATGCCCAGGGCATCTTCCAGTGGCAGCAACACCAGCGGCGCACGGGTATGGCCGAGGAAGCGTATCGCTGCGTCGAGCACCTGATCGGTTTCATGGGACTCTTCGCGAAAGTTCTGCGGGTCCTCGCTCAACACCCGGCGCAGGCCTTCACGCTCGCGTTCGCGGTGGTGACGCCATTCGATTTCACCGGGGGCGTCGACCAGGCCCAGTCGGGCGTTCCAGTCGATATCGTGGCCATGCCACCAGCCATTGAGCGTCGGCAGGTCATGGGTGCTGGTGGTCGCCAGGGCGTTGTCCGGCCAGTCGAGAATCGTTTTGAAGTGCGCGTTGTCCTGTTCGAACAGCAGCACGCGCATGCCGAGGATCGAGCGGGCGATGAGCTTTTCTCGCAGACCGTCAGCCACGGTGCCGAGGTCCTCACCGAGGACGATGGCCTGATGGCGATGGGACTCGAGGGTCAGCAAACGCAGCAGGTCGTCCACCGGGTAATAGAGGTAGGCGCCGTCGGCGGGTGACGCACCATTGGGGATCACCCACAGTCGTTGCAGGCCCATGACGTGATCAATGCGCAGGCCACCGGCGTGGGCAAAATTGGCGCGGAGCATTTCGATGAAGGCACGAAAGCCATTGCGCACAAGGCCTTCGGGCGAGAACGCGGAAATCCCCCAGCCCTGACCGGTGCGGTTGAGGATGTCCGGTGGTGCACCCACGGTCAGTGAGGCGAGCAACTCGTCCTGACGACTCCAGGCCTGACTGCCACCGCCATCGGCACCCACCGCCAGATCGGCGATCAGGCCAATGCTCATGCCGGCGCTGCGGGCGGCGGTTTGTGCGCGTTCCAGGCACCGCGTGATCAGCCATTGGCAGAAGGCAAAGAAGCCTATGCGCCCGGCGTTCTCTTCGGCGAATTCGGCCAAGGCCGCGCTACGCGGGTTTTGCCATTGCTCGGGCCACTGCCGCCAGTCGAGACTTTCACCCTTGGCGGCGCGGGCTTCTTGAATGGCTTCAAAGCGGCAGTGGTTTTCCAGGGCTTCGCCAGCGGCGTGGCGGAAGCTGCTGAAGTCGGCATGCAACGGGTGTTCGCCCTGGACAAAGCCTTCGTACAACGCCTGCAACAGACGATGTTTGGCTTCGGCCGCCACCGGCCAATCTATCAACGGCAAGGCTTCGAGGTGTTTGAGTTCTGCCGCCAGACCGGTTGCATCAATCGCGGTCCGCAACGCTCGATCACCCAGGATGGCGCCCGGTGCGGCGTACAGGCTGTTGAGGAACAAACGGCTGGAAGGCGAATAAGGGCTGTAACGCTGGGTGTCGCTGCCGAACATCGCATGCAGCGGACTGATCGCCAGCGCTTCGGCGCCGCGTTCGCCGGCCACCCGGGCCAGGTCTTCCAGCGCCTGGGTATCGCCGAAACCGCCATCGCCTGGACGACGCAGCGAGTACAACTGCACGCTCAGGCCCCAGGCGCGGGGGATCGGACTGTCGACGGCATCGCCGACGCTATGGCAGCGCGTCGGTGCCACGGCCAAGGTAAATTCCTGCCCGTCGATGCTCACGTGCTGATAACCGACCGGGATCAGGCCGGGGAGTATCGCCTCGGCATCCAGTTTCAGGTTGAGCCGCGAGCCATCTTCAAGGTGGATCTCGCACGGTGTTTCCGGCTCAAAGTAATGCGCCAGGCTGAGGCCGACACCGAAGTCTGCGGTCAGCAGCGGCGGCAGGTGTCGGGTTTGTTGCACCTGCTGCAGTTCCAGCAGGCTGGCGTCGATTTCCTGAGCGCTGCCGGCCGGGTGACCGAGTCCGGTGAGGACGTTGCGTAACACTGATGGAGCGACTTTCTGTGGGCGGCCGTTGGCGTCGATCCAGTCGACAGCCAGACCAGCTCGGCTGGCCAGTATTTCCAGTTGCGCATCGCTCATGGGCGCTCTCCATCCGGGGGTAGCAAAGGGGCTGCGGCCGTGAGGCTGACTAGCGCGCAATACGGGGCAAGCGTGCCCTGATCCAACAGACCGGCTGACTGTGGCGGGTATTCGAACAACAACGAAGCGTCGGCCTGCGGGGAGTGGACCACAGGTGTGTCGCTGAGGTTCAGGTCAATGCACAGCAGGCTGCCATCGCCCAGTCGCCAGCGCGCCGTTACCGCGCCCGTAGCCAGCACGTCCGCGCCCAATGCTTGAGCACCGGGCAGGCGGGGAATGATCTGCTGATGGCGGATCTGCAATAGCTGGCGATACAGGTCGTGCATGGCGGATTGTCGGGTTGATGTCAGCTCGGGGCGTGAAGCCTCAAAGGTCTGGCGCGCGTTGGGGTCGGGAATCTGCTCGCGTTTGTGCGGATCAGCAAACGCGCTGAAGGCGGCAAACTCGTTACGTCGTCCCTCGCGGACCAACTCCGCGAGTTCACCGTGATGGCTGGTGAAGAACAGGAACGGTTGCTGGGCGGCGAACTCGTCGCCCATGAACATCAGCGGGATCATCGGTGACAACAACAGTAAGGCGGTGGCGGCCTTTAGTGCGTCGGGGTTGGCCAGTTGATGCAGCCGTTCGCCCAAGGCGCGGTTGCCGATCTGGTCGTGGTTTTGCAGAAACAGCACGAAAGCACTGGGCGGCAAATGACCGCTGGGCTCGCCACGGGTTGTACCGTGACGGGTCACGTGGCCCTGAAACACAAAACCCTGGCTCAGGCAGCGAGCCAGTTGTTCAGTGGGGTTTTGCGCATAGTCGGCGTAATAGGCGTCGGTTTCGCCAGTCAGCAGCACGTGCAAGGCATTGTGGCCGTCGTCGTTCCACTGCGCGTCGAAGCCTTCTTCGAGCAGGCTGGCCTGGTTGTGTTCGTTTTCAACGGTCAGCCACACATGCCTGGCCGGATCGGTTTGCTGGCGAACTTTTTGCGCCAGTTCCTGAAGAAAGTCCGGATCTTCGATGGCGTGCACCGCGTCCAGACGCAAACCATCGAAGCGGTACTCCAGCAACCACATCAACGCATTGTCGATGAAGAAGTCCCGCACTTCGCGCCGCCGGAAGTCGATGGCCGCACCCCATGGGGTGTGCTTGTCTTCGCGGAAAAAGCCTTTGGCGTAGCGATGCAGGTAATTGCCGTCCGGGCCGAAGTGGTTGTAGACCACGTCGAGGATCACCGCCAGGCCATGGCCGTGGGCGGTGTCGATGAGGTGTTTGAGTTGTTCGGGAGTGCCATAGGAGGCTTGGGGCGCGTAGGGCAGAACCCCGTCGTAACCCCAATTGCGATCACCGGGGAACTGCGCCAGGGGCATCAGTTCGATCGCGCTGATGCCCAGCTCCACGAGGCGCGCCAGGTGCTGCTCGACTTCGCTGAAGCCGCCGAGCGCACCGACGTGCAATTCGTAGATCACCGCCTCATTCCACGGCCGCCCGCGCCAGGCGCTGTGTTGCCATTGATACGCGAGTGGATCGACCACCACGCTGTGGCGGTCGATATCACCGGCCTGCGCGCGGGAGGCCGGGTCGGGCACCTCGAGCTCACCGTCGATGTTGTAGCGGTAACGCGTGCCGGCGGGGCAGCGGGTGTTGATCACGAACCAGCCATCTGCCTGGGGCAGGAGTGGCAAGGACTGTCCATCTTCCAGTTCGACACTGACGTAAAACGCATCTGGCGCCCACAAGGCAAAACGCGTGTGCTCTGCGTCCAGCATGATTGCGCCGTGGGGCCAGGTCTCAAGGGTCCGTAACGGCATCTTTGAAAACCTCTTAATGTTTGCCCGATTTACCCAGTGCCTTGGTCACCAGTTTTTCGTAGAGTTCGGCGTATGGTTCGACCGCCTTGCACCAGTTGAAAGGCGCGGCCATGGCCCGGCAGCGCATGGCATTGAGCAGGTCGGGGAAGGCAAAAACCTTGAAGGCCCGGCTCAGGGCTTCCTCGTAACTCTCGGCCGTGGATTCGTCGAACAGGAAACCGGTCACGCCGTTTTCAATGGTGTCGGCCAAACCGCCGGTGTTGCGTGCCACCGGCAACGAACCGAAGCGCTGGGCGTACATCTGGCTCAGGCCGCAAGGCTCGTAACGCGAAGGCATCAGCAGGAAATCACTGCCGGCGAACATGCGACGGGCGTCGGTTTCGTTGAAACCGATGCGCACGCCGATCTGGCCTGGAAAACGCAGGGCCAGTTCACGCATGGCTTGTTCTTCTTCCGGCTCGCCACGACCGATGATCGCGATCTGCCCGCCAGACTTGACGATGTACTCGGAGACGGCTTCGGTCAGGTCCAGGCCTTTCTGATAGACCAGTCGCGAAACAACGGCGAACAGCGGACCTTCGCAGGCGTCCAGGCCGAACAGCTCACGCACGTGGGCAGCGTTGACCGCTTTGCCTTCCCAGTCGCCGATACTGAAGGGGCAGAACAGGTGTGGGTCGGTGGCGGCGTCCCAGCTTTCATCGATGCCATTGGGGATGCCACTGAGCAGGCCTTGCTGGGTCTTGGCGGCAAGAAAACCGTCGAGACCGCAGCCGAAGGCCGGGGTGGTGATTTCCTGGGCATAGGTGGCGCTGACGGTGGTGATGTGGCTCGAGTACGCCATGCCGGCCTTGAGGAACGACATCTTGCCGTAGAACTCCATGCCGTCCTGTTGCAAGGCATGCAGGGGAATACCCAGTTCCGGGCACGAGCCAAGACTGGTCACGCCCTGATAGGCGAGGTTATGAATGGTGAACAGCGTCGGGGTGCGCTGTCCACGCCAGTGCATGTAAGCGGGTGCTAGACCGGCAGGCCAGTCATGGGCGTGCACCAGGTCCGGGCACCAGTGAATTTGTGCCAGATTGGCGGCGATATCGGCGGCTGCCAGGCCCAGGCGGGCGAAACGAATGTGGTTGTCCGGCCAGTCGCGGCCGTTGTTGGCACCGTAAGGCGAACCCTCGCGCTCGTAGAGTTCGGGGCAGATCAACACGTAAATGACCAGACCGTCGGGCATGTCCATGCGCCCGATCTTGCAAGGTGGCAACGCGGCGTGGCCACCGAGCTCACCAATAATATGAATCGGGTTTTCGCTGTGCAGCACTTGCGGGTAACCGGGGATCAACACTCGCACATCGTGCAAATGAGCCATGGCTCGCGGCAGCGCTGCGGAAACGTCGCCCAGACCACCGGTTTTCACCAGATCGGCGATCTCCGAGGTGACGAACAGCACTTTCTTCTTGTTGGGATTCTGACTGGCCACCGGTGCCAGCGTCTTGGTGCCGGGGACGCTGATCGATTGGTGACTGGGGGCGCTCACGGCGCTCGTTTCGCCGACCTGCTGATGAGCACGTTCTCCCTGAATATCTAAAGCCGCACTGATCATATGAATCTCCCGTGTTGTTGATCTAATTCTTAGGTCTGGCACAAACGGTGTTTCGTGGCCAATTCCTGTGGCCGGGCGCAAACGCGCTACGCATCGGTGAGCAAGCGCTGCCAATACGATGAAGCAGAATGGCTGTAGAGATCGTTGCAAGGATTGCACCAGTCGCAACGCACCTCCCTTTAACCTGACCCGTCACGACCGGCAAAAGTTTCGACTTTCTTTCCGCTTTGTGACCGGCCGGTTTCGACCCGCGGAACTGAGTCTAGGCCAGAACTTAGAGCGGGGGAGGCCAGATGGCAAAATTGTTCGACAATCGGTTTAAAGAGGTACGGACGTACCGCTTGGAGGGGAAACGCACCGACGAAGGGCATGTTTTTTTACCGTTTTGCCTCAAAAAATATTCGAGATGTCACATGAATGTGCGAAGCGCGGCAATCTTCGCGCACTGTTGTGGTGCGTAGCTCACAAGTCCCTTTTTTGGCCGAACCGCTGCCTTACGGCCGGCCTTGATGCCTTGTTATAGTCCGGGCCTCATTTTCTGCTTGGTAAAGGATCACTGCCATGTCTCAGTACACTGCGTTCACCGTCGAACTGGCCGATAAAATTGCCCATGTGCAGATCAACCGGCCGGAAAAGATCAATTCGATGAATGCCGCGTTCTGGAGCGAAATCATCGAGATTTTCCAGTGGGTCGACGACACCGACGAAGTCCGGGTGGTGGTGCTCAGTGGTGCGGGCAAGCATTTTTCTTCCGGCATCGACCTGATGATGCTGGCCGGCGTGGCCAATGAACTGGGCAAGGACGTGGGGCGCAACGCGCGCCTGCTGCGCCGCAAGATCCTCGCCCTGCAAGCGTCATTCAATGCCGTCGACAATTGCCGCAAGCCGGTACTGGCTGCGGTTCAGGGTTATTGCCTGGGCGGCGCCATCGATCTTATTGCGGCCTGCGACATGCGTTACGCCGCCGAAGATGCGCAATTCTCGATCAAGGAAATCGACATCGGCATGGCGGCCGACGTTGGCACTTTGCAACGCTTGCCGCGGATCATCGGTGACGGCATGCTGCGTGAACTGGCTTACACTGGTCGCACGTTCGGTGCCGAAGAAGCGCGTGACATGGGCCTGGTCAATCGTGTTTACAGCGACACCGCCAGCCTGCTCGACGGTGTCATGGGCATAGCCCGCGAGATCGCCAGCAAGTCGCCGATCGCGATCGCCGGCACCAAGGAGATGATCAGCTACATGCGCGACCATCGCATCGACGACGGCCTTGAATACGTCGCCACCTGGAACGCCGCCATGCTGCAATCCACCGATCTGCGCGTGGCCATGGCCGCCCATATGAGCAAACAGAAACCCGAATTTCTGGATTGATTAAAAATGATTTCACGCTGGACCACTGCAGTACTGGACACCGACCAACCTGGCGGTTGGGCCGTGGCGCGCAGCCCCGAAGGCTTTCTGTTCGATGACAATGGCGCGTTGTTCCCCCGCGAATGGCTCAAGCGCCAGGACCTGTCGATCCTCGCCGAACATGGCATCGGTCACCTGGACGGCGAACCGGTCTATTTACTGGAGCTGCGCAGTCACAGCGATGTGCCGGGCTGCAACTGGAAGGGGCTGCGGGCGTTCATGCTCGAAGGCGACCATACGCTCTACAAAGTGCTCGGTTATGCCGCACAAATCGGCACCTGGGCCCGCGAGCACCGCTTTTGCGGTAACTGCGGGCAGGCGATGACCCAAGTGACCCGGGAACGGGCGATGTATTGCGAGCCGTGTGATTTACGCAGTTACCCGCGCATTTCGCCGAGCATGATCGTGTTGGTGACCCGGGGCGATGAGGTGCTGCTGGCCCGTTCGCCACGCTTTGTCGCCGGGGTCTACAGCACGTTGGCAGGGTTTGCCGAACCGGGCGAGTCGGCCGAAGACTGCCTGATTCGCGAAGTCCGCGAAGAAGTGCAGATCGAGGTCAAGAACATCCAGTACATGGGCAGCCAGTGCTGGCCGTTCCCGCATTCGATGATGCTGGGTTTCCATGCCGAATACGCCGGTGGCGAGATCGTGTGTCAGGAAGACGAAATCGAAGACGCCCAGTGGTTCAACGTTCATGAGCTGCCGCCGTTGCCGGCGTCACGCTCGATTGCCCGTTACCTGATCGACGTCTATGTGGCGCGGCGCTTAGGCCACGCTGAACCAGTGTTGCCAGGCTAACCGCACGGTCAAGCCCAGCACCACGGTGATGAACACCGGGCGAATGAACTTCGCACCGCCGCTGATGGCGGTGCGAGCTCCGAAGAACGCCCCGACCATCACCGACAGGCCCATGCTCAGGCCGATGATCCAGTCCACTTGCCCGGAAAACACGAACACCGACAGTGCCGCAATGTTGCTGACGAAGTTCATGCTGCGCGCCACACCACTGGCCTTCACCAGGTCGATGGGGTACATCAGCATCGTGCTGACGGTCCAGAACGCGCCCGTGCCGGGACCGGCCACGCCGTCGTAAAAGCCCAGGCCGAAGCCTTGGGTCGATTGCCACTTTTTCTTGATCGGTGCGTCGCTGTCCAGTGGCGCCTTCGGTGTGCCGCCAAACAACAGATAGACGCCGCAGCCGAAAACGATCACCGGGAGCATCTTGTTCAGCCATTCCGCGGGCAAGTAGTGGGCGACCACAGCACCGGTCAACGCGCCCACCAAGGTGCCGACAATGGCGTGCATCCACTGCCTTGGATGGAACAGCTTGCGTCGGTAGAAGGTGAAACTGGCGGTGGCCGAGCCGAACGTCGAACTGAGTTTGTTGGTGCCCAGCACCAGGTGTGGCGGCAGGCCTGCGGTCAGCAGCGCCGGAGTGGTCAACAGACCGCCGCCGCCGGCAATGGCGTCGATGAAACCGGCAATGAAAGCGACGAGGGCCAGAATGGCCAGGGTGGTGAGGTCAACACTGAGTTCGAAAGGCATGGAATCGGCTTATTCGGCGGGGTGCAGGACAGGGCTGCGGGGAAGGGCCGATATCTTACCTATATCCAATCTTCGCGGCGACCGGTCTGGCCCTATCGCGAGCAAGCTCGCTCCCACAGGAGATTTGCGGCGTTGCACAGATCAATGTGGGAGCGAGCTTGTCTCCGGGCGGCGATCCGACGATGGCGTCAGCCCAGACGACACATCACTTGGTCTGTGGCCCATTCCCGATCTGCCATACAAACGGCGGCTCGGTCCCGTTGATCGCCCAATCCCCGACAATCCGTGCCTTGTAGATCACCGGATTGTGCGACGACACCGTCCGCGCATTGCGCCAGTGCCGGTCCAGCGATTTACCCACGCGAGTATCCGAAGCCCCCAGTGCATTGAACAGCTCTGTGGTCGCTCGCTGGATCAGCTCCGACACCACCACCTGAGCCTTGGCCGATTCGATTTCCGCCGCGACATTCGCTTCTTGTTCCAAGGCTTCATCACCCGAGAATCGCGCCAGATAAGCCCGCTGCGCCGGTTGTGCAGCCCTTAAGGCGCTGGCTTCGGCCGCATACACCAGTGCCGCGATCTCACCGACCACTTGCTGCACCTGCGAATCCTGGTTGACGTGCTGCGCATTGCCATGGCTGTAGATGCGCGTGCGTTCACGCACCTGATGAGCCACATCGCGCAACGCCGCACGACCAATCCCGGCCAGGGTCGCCAGCAGCACCAACTGATAAAACGCAGTCTGGTATTTGAAGCGGGTGGCGAAGTCGATGATGTTCTCGGCCTCCACGTCAGCATCGATAAACCGTGAGGTGCCGCTGCCGGTGGTGCGCTGGCCGAAGCCGTCCCAGTCGTCGCTCTGCACGATGCCGGGTTGGCGAGTGCGGACCGCAGCAATCACGTCGCCGCCGGTGTCGCTGCGTTGCGCGTACACGTCGATCCAGTCGGAAAACAGGCTGCCGGTGCTGTAGAACTTCTCGCCGTTGAGCCTCCATTGGTCACCGTGAGGCGAGACTTTGGTGATGACATCGCCAATCGCCACGCTGCCAATTTCGGTCCAGGCATTGCCGGCGATGTCACCGTCGACGAAGCGTTTGAACCACAGATCCCGGCCCGGCCCGGGCGCCGCATTCAAACGATCCTCGGCAAATGCGAAGTGCCCGCGCAAGGCCTGAGGCACGTTGGAATCGGCTTCGGCCAATTCGATCAGCAGCTCAAACAGTTGTGGCAGGGAGGCGCCGCCACCGCCGTACTCAATCGGAATCCGTACGGCGCCGAAACCAGCGTCCTTGAGCCACTGAATAGGTTCGTACGGCAGGCTGCGGGACTGTTCGCGCTCAACGGCACCGGCGGCGATGCGTTGGAAAATCGGCCGGAACCTTGCGGCCAGCGCTTCATAGTCAGTGCCAGTGGACAGCGGATTGATTACCTGGTGTTCGGTCATGGGACGGCTCCTTGGGTCGGCAGTGGATGTCACTGGGGATTGCACGGTCCATGCCGGGTATGAGGTAGCCAAGATTGCTGGGGAGTGTGGTTTTGATGTGGCGTGAACTGTTGCTGTAGCAACAATAAAGCAGCAAATTGCCCTGACACACCCGAATCAGTGTGGGAGCGAGCCTGCTCGCGAAGGGGTCATCAAGATCAACATCTGTGTTGACTGACCCACCGCTTTCGTCGGAACGCCGCCCGGAGCAGGCTCGCTCCCACAGGGATCTCGCTCGGCTCAGGGCCGTAGTGTCACCCGTCGCGATTTAAGCGCTGGCACGGTTGCTGCTCTCACCCTAGGACATCCCTAAAGTCCCGAGGACATGCCAATGAGTCAGCAAGCCGTCAAATTTGCCTACTGGGTGCCGAACGTCAGCGGTGGGCTGGTGGTCAGCAAGATCGAGCAACGCACCCACTGGGGCATCGACTACAACCGCAAACTGGCGCAACTGGCCGAAGAGGCGGGGTTTGAATACGCCCTGACGCAGATCCGCTTTACCGCCGGTTACGGTGCCGAGTACCAGCACGAATCCGTCGCCTTCAGCCATGCGCTACTGGCTGCCACCACCAAACTGAAAGTGATCGCCGCTATCCTGCCCGGCCCTTGGCAACCGGCGTTGGCAGCCAAGCAATTGGCAACCATCGACCAGCTGACTAATGGCCGGGTGGCGGTGAACATTGTCAGTGGCTGGTTCAAGGGGGAATTCCAGGCGATTGGCGAACACTGGCTGGAACACGACGAGCGTTATCGCCGCTCCGAAGAATTCATCCGCTCGCTGAAGGGCATCTGGAGCCAGGACAACTTTACTTTTCGCGGTGACTTCTACCGCTTCGACAACTACAGCCTCAAACCCAAACCGTTGGGTCAGCCGGAAATCTTCCAAGGTGGCAGTTCTCGTGCGGCTCGAGACATGGCGGCGCGGGTTTCGGACTGGTATTTCACCAACGGCAACACCCCGGAAGGCATCAAGGCCCAGGTCGATGACATTCGCGCCAAGGCGGCGGCGAACAATCATTCGGTAAAAGTCGGCGTGAACGCGTTTGTCATTGCCCGCGACACTGAAGAAGAAGCGCGAGCCGTGCTGGCACAAATCATCGATCAGGCGGACCCGGAGGCGGTGAATGCGTTTGGAGACGCGGCGAAACAGGCGGGCAGGGCGTCACCTGAAGGCGAGGGCAACTGGGCCAAGTCGACGTTCGACGATCTGGTGCAGTACAACGACGGTTTCAAGACCAACCTGATCGGTACGCCGCAGCAGATTGCCGAGCGGATCGTCGCGTTGAAAGCGGTGGGCGTGGACCTGGTGTTGGCGGGGTTTCTGCACTTTCAGGAAGAGGTGGAGTATTTCGGTCAGCGGGTATTGCCGTTGGTGCGCGAGCTAGAAGCTAAAGCAGCAACCAAGCAGCAGGCCGCAGTAGCCTGAACACCACAAACCCCTGTGGGAGCGAGCCTCTCGCGAAGGGGCAATCAGATTCAACATTGATGTTGACTGACGCACCGCCTTCGCGAGCAGGCTCGCTCCCACATTTGGTCTATGTGAAGTTACAGACCCAGGTCGGACAAGCCTGGATGGTCGTCCGGCCGACGGCCCAGCGCCCAGTGGAACTTGCGGTCGCTTTCCTTGATTGGCATGTCATTGATGCAGGCAAACCGATTGGCCATCAAACCGTTCTCGTCGAACTCCCAGTTTTCGTTGCCGTAGGAACGGAACCAGTTGCCCGAGTCGTCGTGCCATTCGTAGGCATAACGCACGGCGATGCGGTTGCCGGTAAAGGCCCAAAGTTCTTTGATCAGGCGGTAATCCAGTTCCTTGGCCCATTTGCGCGTCAGGAAACCTTTGGCTTCTTCGCGGTTGTAGGCGAACTCGGCGCGGTTACGCCATTTGGTGTCCAGGGTGTAGGCCAGCGACACCCGTTCCGGGTCGCGGGAGTTCCAGCCGTCTTCGGCCAGGCGTACTTTTTCAATGGCCGATTCACGGGTGAATGGCGGCAATGGCGGACGAACTTCGGCATTAGACATTAATAGTCTCCCTATCAAAGTAAAGTTCTAGCAAGTTGTCGGGCTTGGTTAAAGTGTTACAGGTCCAATAACTTTCGCGCCATGCATTGCGCATTATCGGCGGCACTGTGATCACCCATGACAAGCGCCACGGTAATGGCACCGTCGATCAGGATCAGCAGCTGTTTGGCCAGCGTCTCCGGGTCTGTGGCGCCATGTTCGGTGCAGAGCTCGCGCACGTAGTCGAGCAGCTTCTGTTTGTGGTCTTTGGCAACCAGGCGAACCGGATCTTGCGGGTCGCCGGTTTCGCCGCTGGTGTTGATGAATGCACAGCCACGGAAGCCTTCGGAGGCGAACCAGGCCTTGAGCACGGTAAACAGGTTGAGCAGCCGGTCGGCCGGTGTTTCAGCCAGGTCGACTTCGCTTCTGTACCAGTGCATCCAGCGCACATCGCGGCGTTGCAGGGCCGCGACGGTGAGCTCCTCCTTGTTGGCGAAGTAGCGGTAAATACTTTTTCTGGAGACGCCGGCGGTTTTCACCAGAAGATCCATTCCGGTGGCAGCGATGCCACTTTTGTAGATCAACTTTTCGGTGACATCCAGAATGATGTCGCGTGTGTCGTTGCTGGTGATTTCGTTCATGTGGCGAACAGTAGAACGATCGTTCTCCTTGGTCAAGCGGATATTTCGTCGTCTACAAAATTGCTATCGTCGGATCGCCGCCCGGAGACAAGCTCGCTCCCACAGGGGAATGCATTTCAATGTGGGAGCGAGCCTGCTCGCGAAGGGGCCTTTACAGACACTCACAAGACCCAAGGCAATCCATGGTGTAAGCTCTTGGGTTCTTCGGATTCGACCTTTTTGCGAGCCCTATGCCGTCGCTTTTCAAACGCTCTCTGCTGCCCAAACTGCGCAGTTTTCCGCTGACCGCCGATGCCGTCACCATCCTCTCTGGCGCTGCCGAGTTTCGCCGGTGCCTGCTGGAAAAGATCGCCAGCGCCACCCGGCGCATCTATATCGTCGCGCTCTATCTGCAACAGGATGAAGCCGGCCAGGAAATTCTCGATGCCTTGCACGCGGCCAAACTGGCGCGTCCGGAACTGGACGTGGTGGTGGTCGTTGACTGGCTGCGCGCTCAGCGCGGCTTGATCGGCGCCGGAAAGCAGCCGGGCAACTCGGCCTGGTATCAGGAAACCACCCGCACTCATGCCAGTGAAGTACCGGTGTATGGCGTTCCCGTGCAGACCCGAGAGCTGTTCGGCGTGCTGCATTTGAAAGGCTTCGTGATCGATGACTGTGTGATCTACAGCGGCGCGAGCCTGAACAACGTCTATCTGCACAAGTTCGACAAATACCGCTACGACCGTTATCACCTGCTAAATAACAGCGCTCTGGCCGATTCGATGCAGCACCTGATTCAGCACGGTCTGATCGCCTCCAAAGCGGTGCATCGTCTCGATTTGCCGAACCTGCCGACCACCCGCAGCCTGCGCAACGACATCGGCGACTTGCGCAGCCGCCTCAAGCACGCAGCGTACGACACCACGACAGGCACCACGGAAAAGGGCGGTTTGTCGGTCAGCCCATTGCTCGGTGTCGGCAAGAACAACCCGTTGAGTCGAGTGATTGGCGAATTGATCGCCAGCGCTCAACATCAACTGACCATCTGCACGCCATACTTCAACCTGCCGCTGACCGTGACCCGGGAAATCAACCGGGCACTGGCGCGGGGCGTGAAAATCGACATCGTGGTCGGCGACAAGACCGCCAACGACTTCTACATCCCGCCGAGCGAACCGTTCAAGGTGATTTCGGCGCTGCCGTACCTTTACGAGATCAGCCTGCGGCGTTTCGCCAAACGTCATCATCGCAGCGTCGACAGCGGTCAGTTAAACCTGCATCTGTGGCGTGACGGCGACAACACCTATCACCTCAAGGGCATGTGGATCGACCAACGCTACACCTTGCTGACCGGCAACAACCTCAACCCGCGGGCGTTCCGTCTCGATCTGGAAAACGCCTTGCTGATTGATGATCCGAAAGGCGAATTGTTGGCGCCGCGTCGTAAAGAGCTGGCAGAGATTTTCGAGAACACCCGCCGCATCGAGCGTTATCAGGAACTGGAAACGCTGCTGGAATACCCGGCGGGGGTGGCCAAGTTTCTCAAACGCGTGAGTCGGGTGCGGATCGAGCGGTTGCTCTATCGGATTCTGTAACGCTTAAAGCAAAAGATCGCAGCCTTCGGCAGCTCCTACCTTGGAATGCGTACTCCCTGTAGGAGCTGCCGAAGGCTGCGAACTTTTGATCTTAACGAGCTAATATGCCCCCAATTCAAACAAGAACAGGGCTTAGTTCGGTCAATGTCGGAAAAAGACACCATCTCCATTCAACTGGTGCGTGAAGCGCTGTTGCAAAGTTGCGCCCCGGGAGCCGCCACTGACGAGGTAATGAGCAAAGTCGGCATCGATCCGGCACTGCTCGAAAGCAGCGATGCACGCGTCCCGGCCACTGCTTATGCGCGTCTGTGGCGTTTACTGGCACGACGTGGGGACGATGAGTTTTTTGGCATGGACCCGCGCAAACTCAAATCCGGCAGCCTGGAGTTTCTCTGTCGCTGCTCAATGGTCCAGCCGAGCCTGGCTGCCGGCCTGACCTCGGGCTTGAGCTTTCTGTCGTTGATGCTCGAACACCTGCCCGCGCAACTGGTTCGTCAGCAAAGCCTGGCGGAAATCGTTCTGCTTGAAGACGACCAGGACTCGCGCCGCGCCTTCACTTATTTCACTTACTGGATGATCGTTCACGGCGTCGCCTGCTGGCTGGCGGGGCGACGGATTCCGATCCTGGCCATCGAATTGCGGTGCCCGGCACCGGACTTCTGCGATGACTATCAGGTGATGTTCTCCGAGAACCTGCGTTTCGACCGGCCGCGCACGCGGATGATTTTCTCCGCCGAGTGCCTGGATTTGCCGATCAAGCGCAGTCCGGAAGAACTCAAGCGCTTCCTGGCCCATGCGCCGGCCAATATTCTGGTCAAGTACCGCGACCCGGAGAGCCTGGCCAGCCGGATCAAGCACGATTTGCGGCAACTGCCCGCCGAACACTGGCCGGAAACCGAACCCCTGGCACAACAGCTGTGCATGTCGGCTTCAACCTTGCGTCGGCGCCTGGCTGAAGAGGGCCAGACTTACCAAGGGCTCAAGGACAGCGTGCGCAAGGAGTTGGCGATTGTCTGGCTGGCCGAGCCGGCTATCAGCTTTGCCGAGATCGCCACGCGGTTGGGGTTTGCCGATACCAGCTCGTTCTACAAGGCGTTTCGCAAGTGGTCGGGGTCAAATCCGGGGCATTACCGCAGTTTGATCCTCAATGAGGCTGACTGATCCGAAGCCTGTGGTGTTCAGACTGACGCTATCGTCGGAACGCCGCCCGGAGCAAGCTCGCTCCCACAGTAGTTCTGTGGTGTGAACACTATCTATGTCACACCAAATTCCCTGTGGGAGCGAGCTTGCTCGCGATGAGGCCCTTACAGGCGCCACATCTCTCAAGTCTTGGCCAAACCAGTCACGCAACTTGATAGCTTTGACCATTGTCCCGCGCCCCGCGCAGAGCGAGTATTTCCCTGTTAATTACGGTTCCCCCAACCTAATAAAAATACAGAGGGATTCTGGCAATGCGCGATTACTTGTCTGCTACATCACAGTTCAATTATCAGCACACCGTCGACGCCGCACTCGCAGGCGATTTGACTGCCCTCAATGCCTGCGTCGAGTGTTGCGACCGGCATGCCTTGCCGGGGCGCATCGCGCTGTTCTGGGAAGGCCGCGATGGCGCCAGCGCGACCTACACCTTCAGCGACTTGCAGGACAAAGCCGCGCGCTTAGCCAATTTCCTGCTGGCCCAGGGCGTGAAAAAAGGCGACAAGGTTGCCGGTCTCCTGCCACGTAACATCGAACTTTTGATCACCGTATTC
Source organism: Pseudomonas sp. LBUM1666 (assembly GCF_059695775.1). NCBI lineage: Bacteria > Pseudomonadati > Pseudomonadota > Gammaproteobacteria > Pseudomonadales > Pseudomonadaceae > Pseudomonas > Pseudomonas sp. LBUM1666. The sequence continues at coordinate 3,038,233 of NZ_CP166789.1, forward strand.
GCCACCTGGCGTATCGGCGCGGTCTACCAGCCGCTGTTCACGGCATTCGGCCCGAAAGCCATCGAACACCGCCTCAGTTCCTCTGGCGCCAAAGTGGTGGTCACCGACGCGGGCAATCGTTCCAAACTCACTGAAGTCGCCGACTGCCCGACCATCATCACTGTCGCCGGTCCCAAAGGCCAAGGCATCGTCCGCGGCGATTACAGCTTCTGGGCCGAACTGGCCAATTATTCTCCTGAGTGCGAACCGGTCCTGTTGACCGGCGAAGACCCGTTTCTGCTGATGTTCACCTCGGGTACCACCGGTCCGTCGAAAGCGCTGTCCGTTCCGCTCAAGGCCATCGTCGCCTTCCAGAGCTACACCCGTGACGCCGTGGACTTGCGCCCTGAAGACGCCTTCTGGAACGTCGCCGATCCGGGTTGGGCCTACGGCATCTATTTCGGTGTCACCGGGCCGATGGCCATGGGGCATCCGATCACCTTTTACGATGGCCCGTTCTCCCTCGAAAGCACCTGTCGGGTCATCAACAAATACGGGATCACCAACCTCACCGGTTCGCCGACGGCCTATCGCCTGTTGATCGCGGGTGGCGACGAGTTCGCCCGCTCGATCAAGGGCAAGCTGCGCATCGTCAGCAGCGCCGGCGAACCGCTGAACCCAGAAGTGATTCGCTGGTTCGCCGACAACCTCGGCGTGGTGATTCACGACCATTACGGCCAGACCGAACTCGGCATGGTGCTGTGCAATCACCATGGCCTGGAGCACCCGATCCACATGGGTGCCGCCGGTTTCGCCTCGCCGGGCCACCGCATCGTGGTGCTGGATGACGAGTACAAAGAACTCGGCGTCGGCCAGCCGGGCATTCTGGCCATCGATCGCACCCAGTCGCCGATGTGCTGGTTCGCCGGTTACGAAGGCGCACCGACCAAGGCCTTCGTCGGCAACTATTACCTGAGCGGCGACACCGTCGAGTGGAACCCGGACGGCAGCATCAGCTTTGTCGGTCGCAGTGACGACGTGATCACCACCTCCGGCTACCGGGTCGGCCCGTTCGACGTGGAAAGCGCGTTGATCGAACACCCGGCCGTGGTCGAAGCGGCCGTGGTCGGCAAACCCGATCCGGAGCGCACCGAACTGGTCAAAGCCTTTGTCGTGCTCAGCGCGCAATACCGCGCTGCGCCGGAACTGGCCGAAGAACTGCGCCAACACGTGCGCAAACGACTGGCCGCGCACTCGTACCCCCGTGAAATCGAATTTGTCAGCGAATTGCCGAAAACCCCTAGCGGCAAATTGCAGCGCTTTATCTTGCGCAACCAGGAAATCGCCAAGGCTCAAGAGGCCGCCGCGAAGAACGTTTCAGCTTGAATCCAAGGAAACAATGATGCAGATCGAAAACAAGGTTTTTCTCGTCACCGGCGGTGCATCCGGCCTCGGTGCGGCCACGGCTGAAATGCTGGTCGCGGCGGGCGCCAAAGTCATGCTGGTGGACATGAACGCCGAGGCCGTTGCGGCCCAGGCTGAACGTCTCGGCGCGCAAAGCGTGGTGGCAGACATCAGCAACGAAGCCGCGGCCGAAGCCGCCGTGCAGACGACGGTCAAAGCCTTCGGTGGCCTGAATGGTCTGGTCAACTGCGCCGGTATCGTGCGCGGTGAGAAGATCCTCGGCAAGAACGGCCCCCACGTGTTGGCCAATTTCAGCCAGGTGATCAACGTCAACCTGATCGGCAGTTTCAACATGCTGCGTCTGGCCGCTGCGGCGATTGCCGAAACCGAAGCAGATGCTGACGGCGAGCGCGGCGTGATCATCAACACCGCCTCGGCGGCCGCGTACGACGGCCAGATCGGCCAGGCCGCGTATGCCGCCTCCAAAGGCGCGATCGTCAGCCTGACCTTGCCCGCCGCCCGTGAACTGGCGCGCTTCGGCATCCGTGTGATGACCATCGCCCCTGGCATTTTCGAAACCCCGATGATGGCCGGCATGACCCCGGAAGTCCGCGCGTCCCTGGCGGCTGGCGTGCCGTTTCCGCCGCGTCTTGGCAAACCAGGCGAGTATGCCGGGCTGGTCAGGCATATTATTGAAAACAGCATGCTCAATGGCGAGGTGATCCGTCTCGACGGCGCCTTGCGCATGGCCGCCAAGTAAGGAGGATTTGTCATGACTATTGCCAACGATCCAATCGTTATCGTCAGCGCCGTCCGCACCCCGATGGGCGGTTTCCAGGGCGAACTGAAAAGCCTGACCGCACCGCAACTCGGTGCTGCCGCAATTCGCGCTGCTGTCGAGCGTGCCGGTGTGGCGCCAGACTCGGTTGAAGAAGTGTTGTTCGGTTGCGTCCTGTCCGCCGGCCTCGGTCAGGCCCCAGCGCGCCAGGCTGCATTGGGCGCAGGGCTGGATAAATCGACCCGCTGCACCACCCTGAACAAGATGTGCGGTTCGGGCATGGAAGCGGCCATTCTAGCCCACGACATGCTGGTGGCCGGCAGCGCCGACGTGGTTGTCGCCGGCGGCATGGAAAGCATGTCCAACGCGCCGTATCTGCTGGACCGCGCCCGCAGCGGTTACCGCATGGGCCACGGTCGTGTGCTCGATCACATGTTCCTCGACGGTCTGGAAGACGCTTACGACAAAGGTCGCCTGATGGGTACCTACGCCGAGGATTGCGCGGAAACCAACGGTTTCACCCGTGAAGCTCAGGACGCGTTTGCCATTGCCTCGACCACCCGCGCGCAGCAGGCGATCAAGGACGGCAGCTTCAAAGACGAGATCGTGCCGGTTACCGTGACCGTCGGCAAAGAGCAGGTGCTGATCAGCAACGATGAACAGCCACCGAAAGCCAAACTGGACAAGATCGCTTCCTTGAAACCGGCGTTCCGCGACGGCGGCACGGTGACGGCGGCGAACTCCAGCTCGATCTCCGATGGTGCCGCTGCACTGGTGTTGATGCGCCGTTCCGAAGCTGAAAAGCGCGGCCTGAAACCGCTGGCAGTGATTCACGGCCACGCGGCGTTTGCCGACACCCCGGGCCTGTTCCCGGTGGCACCGGTGGGCGCGATCGAGAAGCTGATGAAGAAAACCGGCTGGTCGCTGGACGAAGTCGATCTGGTCGAGGTGAACGAAGCCTTCGCCGTGGTCAGTCTGGTGACCATGACCAAACTGGAAATCCCTCACGAGAAGGTCAACGTTCACGGCGGCGCTTGCGCCCTCGGCCACCCGATCGGTGCGTCCGGCGCGCGGATCCTCGTGACCTTGCTCTCGGCCCTGCGCCAGAAAGGCCTGAAACGCGGCGTTGCAGCGATCTGCATCGGCGGCGGTGAAGCCACGGCCATGGCCGTTGAATGCCTGTATTGAAGAGCGCAACCCATGTGGGAGCGAGCCTGCTCGCGAAGGGGCCCTGTCAGTCAGCATCGATGTTGAATGACACACCGCTTTCGCGAGCAGGCTCGCTCCCACAGGTATTGCGTCCTAACCAAATTAAGGACTTGTCATGATTCCCAATGACGAACAACTTCAGATCAGCGACGCGGCCCGGCAGTTTGCCCAGGAACGGCTGAAACCGTTCGCCGCCGAATGGGACCGCGAGCATCGCTTCCCCAAGGAAGCCATCGGCGAGATGGCGGAACTGGGCTTCTTCGGCATGTTGGTGCCGGAAGAGTGGGGCGGTTGCGACACCGGTTACCTGGCCTACGCCATGGCCCTGGAAGAAATCGCGGCCGGCGACGGCGCCTGCTCGACCATCATGAGCGTGCACAACTCGGTGGGTTGCGTGCCGATTCTCAAGTACGGCAACGACGACCAGAAAGAACGCTTCCTCAAACCGCTGGCCAGCGGCTCGATGCTCGGGGCTTTTGCCTTGACCGAACCGCAGGCCGGCTCCGACGCCAGCGGCCTGAAAACCCGTGCCCGTCTGGAAGGCGATCACTACGTGTTGAACGGCTGCAAGCAGTTCATCACCTCCGGGCAGAACGCCGGGGTGGTGATCGTGTTCGCCGTGACTGATCCGAGTGCCGGCAAGCGTGGCATCACGGCGTTGATCGTGCCCACCGATTCGCCGGGCTACAAAGTTGCACGGGTCGAAGACAAGCTCGGCCAGCACGCGTCCGACACCTGCCAGATTCTGTTCGAAGACGTGAAGGTGCCGGTGGCCAACCGGTTGGGCGAGGAGGGCGAAGGTTATCGAATCGCCCTGGCCAACCTCGAAGGCGGCCGTGTCGGCATCGCTTCGCAATCGGTGGGCATGGCCCGTGCTGCGTTCGAAGCGGCCCGCGACTATGCCCGCGAGCGTGAAAGCTTCGGCAAGCCGATCATCGAGCATCAAGCGGTCGCGTTCCGCCTGGCGGACATGGCAACCCAAATTGCCGTCGCCCGGCAAATGGTGCATTACGCGGCGGCGTTGAGAGACAGCGGCAAACCGGCCTTGGTCGAAGCGTCCATGGCCAAGCTGTTCGCCTCGGAAATGGCCGAGAAAGTCTGTTCCTCGGCGTTGCAAACCCTCGGCGGTTACGGTTACTTGAACGATTTCCCGCTGGAGCGGATCTACCGCGACGTGCGGGTTTGCCAGATCTACGAAGGCACCAGCGATATTCAGCGCATGGTTATTTCGCGCAATCTTTGAGAAGGAGTCATCTGTGAGTTACGAAACGATTTTGCTGGAAACCCATGGTCGCGTCGGCCTGATTACCCTGAACCGTCCGCAAGCGCTGAATGCGTTGAACGCGCAGATCGTCAGCGAGCTGAACCACGCCCTCGATGGCCTGGAAGCCGATTCGAACATCGGCTGCATCGTGCTGACCGGCTCGAAAAAAGCCTTCGCCGCTGGCGCCGACATCAAGGAAATGGCCGAGCTGACCTACCCGCAGATCTACCTCGATGACCTGTTCAGCGACAGCGATCGCGTGGCTAACCGCCGCAAGCCGATCATTGCCGCCGTCAACGGTTTCGCCTTGGGCGGTGGTTGTGAACTGGCGCTGATGTGCGACTTCATCCTGGCCGGCGACAATGCCAGGTTCGGTCAGCCGGAAATCAACCTCGGCGTGCTGCCGGGCATGGGCGGCACCCAGCGCCTGACTCGCGCCGTGGGCAAGGCCAAGGCCATGGAAATGTGCCTCAGCGGTCGCTTGATCGATGCGGTGGAAGCGGAGCGCTGCGGGATTGTCGCGCGGATTGTTCCGGCTGATGAGTTGCTGGAAGAAGCGTTGAAAGTCGCGGCGCTGATTGCCAAGAAGTCGCTGCCGATTGCAATGATGATCAAGGAAAGCGTCAACCGCGCGTTTGAAGTGAGCTTGTCGGAAGGTGTGCGCTTTGAGCGTCGGGTGTTCCATGCGGCGTTTGCGACGCAGGATCAGAAGGAAGGGATGGCGGCGTTTATTGGTAAGCGTGAGGCGGAGTTTAAGGGTAAGTGAAATTGCGGGGTGGCCTTTAGATCCACCCCTCACCCCAGCCCTCTCCCCAGTGGGGAGAGGGGGAAAGGGAGCCGATCTTCATGCTTTTCAAGTCCTGAGTTCGACTCGGAATTTTCAGGTCGATGTAACTCGAAAAACACCTCGGTCAGTCCCCTCTACCCTCTGGGGAGAGGGTTAGGGTGAGGGGTGGCCTTCAAGACCACCCCCAATTCCAGCCATCACACCAAGTAGTGCTTCAACTCCCGAGCAATCACCATCCGCTGTATCTCGCTCGACCCTTCATAAATCTGCGTAATCCGCGCATCCCGGTAATAACGCTCCACCGGGTAATCCTCCAGATACCCATACCCGCCATGAATCTGCATCGCCGACGAACACACTTTCTCGGCCATCTCGGATGCAAACAGCTTCGCCTGTGAAGCCTCCGACAGACACGGCTTGCCAGAACTGCGCAAGCGCGCAGCATGCAAGATCAGCAGTCGTGCCGCGTTCAACCGGGTGTGCATGTCGGCCAGCATGTTGGCGATGCTCTGGTGCTCGATGATCGGCTTGTCAAACTGCACCCGATCCCGTGAGTAGGCCAGCGCCGCTTCAAATGCCGCGCGGGCAATGCCCAACGCCTGCGCCGCGATGCCGATGCGGCCGCCTTCAAGGTTGGAGAGGGCGATTGCCAGACCTTTGCCGCGCTCACCCAACAGGTTGGCTTCGGGAATCGTGCAGTTGCTCAGGGTCACCGCGCAGGTATCGGACGCGCGAATACCCATTTTGTGTTCGGTGCGATCAACGATGAAACCCGTTGTATCGGTCGGCACCAGGAACGCCGAGATGCCGCGCTTGCCCAGGTCCGGATCGGTCACCGCGAACACGATGGCCAGTTTCGCCCGTTTGCCGTTGCTGACGAATTGCTTGGCGCCATTGATCACCCACTGGCCATCGCGCAGTTCGGCGCGGGTGCGCAGGTTGTGGGCTTCGGAACCGGCCTGGGGTTCGGTCAGGCAGAAGCAGCCGATGGCTTGACCGCTGGCCAGATCCGGCAGCCAAGCCTGTTTTTGTTCTTCAGTGCCGTAGTTGAGGACCGGACCGCAGCCCACGGAGTTGTGAATGCTCATCAGTGCGCCAGTGGCGCCGTCACCGGCCGAAATCTCTTCCACGGCCAAGGCGTAGGCGACGTAGTCGACATAGGTGCCGCCCCATTCCTCGGGCACCACCATGCCCAGCAGACCCAGTTCACCCATCTTCGCCACCAGACCGTCATCGATCCAGCCGGCCTTTTCCCAAGCCTGGGCGTGGGGCGCGATTTCGCCGCGGGCAAAGTCCCGGGCCATGTCGCGGATCATGACTTGCTCTTCGCTCAATTCGATATCGTGCATGGCTCAGCTCCCGCGTTGGTCAAAACCCGTGAAGAAACTCGCGACGTGCTCGGCGTCCAGCGCCTGCAAGGTCGGCGGGTTCCAGCGCGGTTTCTTGTCTTTGTCGATCAGCAAGGCGCGTACGCCTTCGATCAGGTCGCCGCGCTCGAACCATTGACGGTCCAGGTGCAGCTCAAGGGCGAAGCAGTCTTCCAGACTCAAGTGCCGACCACGACGGAGCATTTCCAGGGTCACACCCATGGCCAGCGGTGAACGGCTTACCAGCAGGTCGGCGGTGGTCGTGGCCCACTCGTGGCTGTCGGCGACCGTTACTTCACGCAGTTGCTCAACAATACTCGGCACATCGGGCAGGGCGAAGAAGTGATCGATGGCCGGGCGCAACGCCGCCAAAGGTGGAGCCGGCAGTTGTTGCACGGCGAGTTTCGCCAGCAGACCTTGAAGGTCCTTCAACGGCGTTTCGTGCCATTCGAGCTGATCGAGTTGCTCGTCCAGGGTGCCCAGCCTGTCGCTTTCCAGGTACCAGTCGGCCAGGCCGCAATAGAGTGCATCGGCCGCACGGATCTGCACGCCGCTGACGCCGAGGTAAATCCCCAGTTCACCGGGAACGCGTGGCAGGAAATGGCTGCCACCGACATCCGGGAAATAACCGATCGCCACTTCCGGCATCGCCAGACGGCTTTTCTCGGTGACCACCCGCAGGTCGGCGCCCTGCACCATGCCCATGCCGCCGCCCAGGACAAAACCGTCCATCAAGGCGAGTACAGGTTTGCGGTAATGGTGAATCGCGAGGTCGAGGGCGTATTCCTCGACGAAGAAATCTTCGTGCAGCGTGTCGCCGTTTTTGAAGCTGTCATACAGCGAACGGATGTCGCCGCCGGCACAGAACGCCTTCTCGCCAGCACCGCGCAACACCACCGCGTGCACGTGCGGATCCAGCGCCCAGACGTCGAGTTGACGCTGCAGATCGCGCACCATGTCCAGGGTAATGGCATTAAGGCCGGCGGGGCGATTAAGGGTCAGGTGACCGATGTGGTTGCGAACCTCGGCCAGCACTTCGTTTTGCGTGGCATCCATGGACGAAGTCCCCTTCGATGAAACCTGAGCAGTCATCACTAACTCCCTGCTTTTATTGTTCTTTATAGAGAAGCTCGCGCGCGAGCGATGCTGGATCGTAACAGTGCAAATTTGTGATGTACAACCGGCATATGTGCAGCTCTCGTCTGCATTTTTGTAATGCTGGCGAAGAATTCCTCTGCGAAAACGGCCGTGGGCCGGGCTCACGACAGATTCGGCTGTCAAAACAGCCTTATCAGCGCAATCCGGGTGTCTACACCGGCCCGTACGACACCTGCACCCGCTCATCTGTTGGCATTCTGGCCTCGGGTTTGAAGCCGTCTGTGCCGAGGGTTTCAGGCTGGGTGCCGCTGAGTGCGGCCCACCGTGCAAAACAATAAGAACGCTGTTGCGGTGTTAGCCGCATCGACTCTCTGTTCCTGCCCATAAAGGTGGCCTGGTTAGCCTGGCCGCGATAACTCCAAACAAATCGGGATTCAAGAAGATGAAGACTAGATGGCTGAGCTTGTCGGTACTCGCATTGCTGTGCTGCACCACCGGCGCCAGTGCCAAGGAATGGAAAGAGCTGCGATTCGGCGTCAACCCCAGTTACCCACCCTTTGAGTCCACCACCGCCGATGGCGGCGTGCAGGGCTTTGGCGTGGATTTGGGCAACGCGATCTGCACCGAATTGAAGTTGAAATGCGTGTGGGTCAGCAATGACTTCGACGGGCTGATTCCGGCCCTCAAGGCAGGTAAGTTCGATGCCATCGAATCGTCGATGACGGTGACCGATGCACGCAAGAAGCAAATCGACTTCACCGATCGTCTGTACGCCGGGCCGACCGCCATCGTCACCCGCAAGGATTCCGGCCTGTTGCCCACCGCCGAGTCGCTGCGCGGCAAGACCATCGGTTACATGCAGGGCACGATTCAGGAAACCTACGCCAAAGCCAAACTGGGGCCGGGCGGGGTGAAGCTGCGGGCTTATCAGAATCAGGATCAGGTCTACGCCGACCTGGTATTTGGTCGTCTCGACGCCTCGATCCAGGACAAGATGCAGGCGCAAATGAGCTTTTTGACTTCCCCCCAAGGGGCTGATTTCAAGAACAGTGAAGGCATCAGCGACCCGTTGGTGCCCTCCGACATCGCCATCGGCGTGCGCAAGGACAACGAAGAACTCAAAGGCATGCTCAATGCCGCCATCAAGGCCCTGCACGACAAGGGTATCTACGCGCAGATCCAGCAGAAACACTTCGGCGATCTGGACCTTTACAACTACTGATCCTCGCGCCCCGAAGGCTGCGTCCTGGTAACAGGCGCAGCGCTTGCGCGCGGGCGCCTCAAGACAGGTGACTGACGTGAACTCCTTCCTGAATCTGATCGGGGTCGATCTCTCGGCCCTGCAAGGCTATGGCCCTTTGTTGCTGCACGGCACCTGGGTCACTCTGAAATTGTCAGCGCTCTCGCTGCTGGTGAGCATGGCGCTGGGCCTGCTCGGCGCGGCGGCGAAACTGTCGCCGCTGAAGCTGTTGAACCTGCCGGCAACCTTCTACACGACGCTGATCCGCGGTGTGCCGGACCTGGTGCTGATGCTGCTGATTTTCTACAGCTTGCAAGGCTGGCTGAGTAGCCTGACCGAGGCCATGGACTGGCCCTACATGGAAATCGACCCATTCGTGGCTGGCGTCATCACCCTCGGCTTTATCTACGGCGCGTATTTCACCGAGACCTTTCGCGGGGCGATTTTGAGTGTGCCGCGTGGCCAGCAGGAAGCAGCCGCGTGCTTTGGTCTGAACCGCTGGCAGCGCTTTCGCTTTGTGGTGTTCCCGCAAATGATGCGTTTCGCCTTGCCGAGCCTCGGCAATAACTGGCTGGTACTGCTCAAGGCCACGGCGCTGGTGTCGATCATCGGTTTGTCGGACCTGGTCAAAGTCGCGCAGGAAGCCGGAAAAAGTACCTTCAACATGCTCGATTTCCTGCTGCTGGCAGCGGCGTTGTATTTGCTGATCACCAGCGCTTCGAACTACGTTTTGCGCGTGCTGGAACGGCGCTATAACCAGGGTGTGCGGGGGATGGCACGATGATCGAGTTGATTGCCGAATACTGGAAACCCTTTCTGTTCAGCGACGGCTACAGCCTCACCGGGTTGGCGATGACGTTGTGGCTGCTGGTGGCGAGCATTGTGATGGGGTTCTTCCTGTCGTTGCCATTGGCAATCATGCGCACCTCGCGCTGGGGCCTGCTGCGCTGGCCGGTTCAACTGTTTACCTATGTGTTTCGCGGTACGCCGCTGTATATCCAGTTGCTGATTTGCTACAGCGGGATCTACGGCATCGCCGTAGTGCGCTCGCAACCGTTGCTCGAAGCATTTTTCCGCGATGCGATGAATTGCACGTTGCTCGCGTTCACGCTCAACACTTGCGCCTACACCGTGGAAATCTTCGCCGGGGCGATTCGCAGCATTCCCTACGGTGAAATCGAGGCCGCCCACGCTTATGGATTAAGCGGTTGGCGCCTGTACCTGCGGCTGATTCTACCTTCGGCGTTGCGCCGGGCACTGCCGTATTACAGCAACGAAGTGATCCTGATGTTGCACGCGACTTCAGTGGCGTTCACCGCCACCATTCCGGACATCCTCAAAATCGCTCGGGACGCCAATGCCGCGACCTTCATGACCTTTCAGGCCTTCGGCATTGCCGGCCTGCTGTACCTCGCGCTGTCGTTCGGTCTGGTCGGAGCCTTCCGCCTGGCAGAGAAGCGCTGGCTGAGTTTTCTCGGCCCGACTCACTGAACCCCATTTTCTATCCAGAGCGGTGCCGCCAGGCGCGCCGCTCCAGGAGTGCTGACATGTACAAACTCACGGTTGAAAATCTGTATAAACGTTTTGGTGACAACGAAGTGCTCAAGGGCGTCTCGTTGAATGCACGGGCAGGCGATGTGGTGAGCATGATCGGCGCCAGCGGTTCGGGTAAAAGCACGATGCTGCGCTGCATCAACTTTCTGGAACGCGCAGACGAAGGTGCCATTGAACTGGACGGCGAGCGCGTCATCACGCGCCCGGGTGCCGGTGGCATGCGTGTCGCTCATCCGGCGCAATTGCAGCGCTTGCGCACGCGCCTGGCGATGGTGTTCCAGCATTTCAATTTGTGGAGCCATCTGACGGTGCTGGAGAACATCGTGCTCGCGCCGTGCCGGGTGCTGGGGATCAGCCGCAAGGCCGCGGAAGAAAGTGCGCGGGCCTATCTGGACAAGGTCGGTCTGCCGCAACGAGTGGCCGATCAATACCCGGCGTTTCTGTCCGGTGGGCAGCAACAGCGGGTGGCGATCGCTCGTGCCCTGGCAGTGGAGCCGGAAATTCTGTTGTTCGACGAGCCGACTTCGGCACTCGATCCGGAATTGGTGGGTGAGGTGCTCAAGGTAATTCAGGCACTGGCCGAAGAAGGCCGTACCATGTTGATGGTGACCCACGAGATGGGGTTTGCCCGGCAGGTTTCCAGCCAGGTGTTGTTCTTGCATCAGGGAAAGGTCGAGGAGCAGGGTGACGCTACGATCCTCGACCAGCCAAAAAGTGAACGTTTGCAGCAATTTCTATCGGGTCGTTTGAAGTGAGGCAAGACGTACATGGCGGATATCCGCGATCTGTCGATCGTGCTTGATCGTATCGATCAGGCAATCATCGAAGTGCTGCGCCACGAAGGGCGCATCACTTATCAAAAGCTTTCCGAGCGTGTGCACCTCACGCCCAGGCCGTGCCTGGAACGGGTGCGCAAGCTCGAACAGCTCGGGGTCATTCGTGGGTATGGCGCGATTCTCGATGAAAAGAAACTGACACCAGGCTTGTCGTTGCTGGTGCTGGTCGCGTTGTCGAACCAGAGTGGGCGGGCGGCACAAAAGGCGTTCGAAGCCAAGGTCCGCGCCTGTCCGCAGGTGCTGGAGTGTCAGTTGATCAGCGGTGCGTTCGACTACAGCTTGCGCATGCGTTGCCGGGACATGGAGCATTACCGGGTGCTGACCGAAGTCTGGTTCGATGACCCGGATTTGCACATCGACAAGTTGGTCAGCCATCCGGAATTGGCGATGGTCAAAACCACGATGGAGTAATGAACACCGCAATCCCTTGTGGGAGCGAGCTTGCTCGCGATAGGGGTTTTACATTCAACATCAATGTTGATTGATCCGCCGCCATCGCGAGCAAGCTCGCTCCCACAGTTTCTGCGTCTTACCTGACCTGCATTTAGCCCGCGCCGAATCGGCTGAGCGATTCAGAATCTTCAGCCGTTTCCATCACAACCAACCCCCTTATCAACCGGGTTTTCCAGCCTGCGAAACAGACAATGAGTACCTCTTAACCCTCATTGAATCTGTGCCCATGCAAACCACCAATACCGTTTTGATGATTCGCCCGACACGCTTCTCCTTCAATCAGGACACGGCGGCGAACAACCGTTTCCAGCAGCCGGCCGCCGTCAGCGAAGACGTTCAGCAAAAAGCGCTGCAAGAGTTCGATGGCTACGTTGCCGCGCTACGTCACCATGGCGTCGAGGTCATGGTGCACAACGACCGCGAAGCGCCGCATACCCCGGATTCGATCTTCCCCAACAACTGGTGGAGCAGCCATCCCGACGGCACCTTGGTGCTGTACCCGATGCAGGGCCACAACCGGCGTCTGGAGCGGGACAAAGGCGTGCTCGACTGGCTGCGGGACGAGTACCGGGTTGAGCAGTTGCTGGACCTTTCCAGCCTCGAACAGCAGGAAGTGTTCCTCGAAGGCACCGGCAGCATGGTGCTGGATCGTCAGCAGCGGATTTGCTACGCCGGTTATTCCACCCGCACCCATGCCCGTGCCTTGGACCAGGTGGTCAGTCATCTGGGTTACGAGCTGTGCGCCTTCAATGCAGTGGACCGCCAGGGCGTCGCGATTTACCACACCAACGTGATGATGAGTGTCGGCACGCGCTTGGCGGTGGCTTGCCTGGCGTCGGTCACGCACCCGGCCGAGCGCCTGGCCCTGCGTAAACGTCTGGAAGACAGCGGCAAGCAGGTCATCGCCCTGAGCTGGGAGCAGCTGGAATCCTTCGCCGGCAACATGCTGGAGGTCCACAACGCCGCGGGCGAACCCTTGCTGGTGATGTCGCGCACGGCCTGGCAATCGCTGGATGCCGCGCAGCGCCGTTTGATCGAAGCCCACACCACGCCGCTACCCGTCAACATCGACACCATCGAGCGCATCGGCGGCGGCAGCGCGCGCTGCATGTTGGCCGAGGTCTTTCTGTCCAAACATCGGGTTACCCAGGAGCAAATGCGATGATCGTTCGTCCAGCCACACCGGCAGACCTGCCGGCACTGTTAGCCCTGGCCCATAGCGCCGGGACCGGTTTGACCACCTTGCCGGCCGACGCGGGGCGTTTGCGTCAGCGCCTGGAATGGGCGGCGAAAACCTTCTCCGGCGAGGCCGAGCGTGCCGATGCCGATTACCTGTTTGTGCTCGAGAATGACCAGCATGAAGCCATCGGCATTTGCGCACTGGCCGGTGCCGTCGGCCTGCGCGAGCCCTGGTACAACTATCGGCTGGGCCTGTTTGTCGCGGCCTCGAAAAACCTCGGGATCAATCAGCAACTGCCGACATTGTTCCTTGGTAACGACATGACCGGCCATTCGGAACTGTGCTCGCTGTTTCTGCATGCCGATCACCGCAGCGGTTTGAACGGGCGCTTGCTGTCCAAGGCGCGATTCCTGTTTCTGGCGGAATTTCGTCAGCACTTCGGTGAAAAGGTCATCGCCGAGATGCGCGGCTACTCGGACGAAGAGGGTGTTTCACCGTTCTGGGAAGGCCTGGGGCGACACTTCTTCAAGATGGATTTTGCCGATGCCGACTACCTCACAGGATTGGGCAACAAGACGTTCATCGCCGAACTGATGCCCAAGTTTCCGCTGCCAACCTGCCTGTTGCCTGAAGCCGCGCGAACAGTCATCGGTCGCGTTCACCCCAACACCGAACCGGCGCTGGGCATGCTCAAGGCTGAAGGATTCGAACACCGCGATTACATCGACATCTTCGATGGCGGCCCGCTGATCGAATGCGCCACCGGGGATATCCGTGCAGTGCGTGACAGCCAGGTGCAGCAACTGAGCATCGGCACACCGGGGGAGCAGGCGGCGACTTACCTGATCCATAACCGCCAATTTGCCGAGTGCCGGATTACAGCAGCACCGGCTCGGGTAGCTGCCGGTACGTTGATCGTTGATCCGGAGACTGCGAAGAGTTTGGGGTTGAGTGCCGGGTCTTCGGTTCGAGCGGTAAGTTTGGCAGTACCTGAAAGGCAATTATCTGCGGCTTAGTACTTCACCAATACTGCGACGTTTGGCGTGCAACTCACTGATATGGATCAATTGCTCAAGGTCCTCCGGGGTAACATCGAAGAACGCTTCCATGTCTGCCAGGGCCAGTTTCAGGTCCTGCGCGGTGATAGCCTGGCTGTCGATCGGCGGATGATCGGCCGGCACTATGCCCACTGGTTCGCTGGCGCGTTTTGGGTAACGAATGCGCGTCAGGTTGTTGTAGGCCAGGGCGCTGAGCAGCATGGTCGATCCGCTGAGCATCACCGGGCCGAGCGCTTTCCAGTCCAGGGCGATGGTCGCCGGGTCTGCCAACACTAAAAGCAGTGCCAGCGCCCCGGCCGGTGGGTGCAGGCAACGCAGCCAGCACATCAGAATCAGCGCCATGCCAGCCGCCAGGCAAGCGCTGCCGAGGGTTCGTCCGAGCACGTGAGCGACCAGCAGCGAAACCACCCCGGCGCTGAGGTAGCCGCCAAGAATCGACCAAGGCTGGGCGAGGGCGCCGGAGGACACTGCGAACAGCAACACGGCCGATGCACCCAGCGGACCGATCAGGTGCTGCGCCACTTGCATGCCGAATACCTGGCTGCAGAGCCAGACGCTGAACATCGTGCCCAAGGACATGCCGATCGCGGCGCGGCTCCATTCGGTGGGGCGGGTGTTGATGGCGGCGGGAAACCAGCGAGCAAACATGAGGCAGACGATCCGTTGAAAAAAACCGAGGCAAAAAAAAGGCTTAACTGGGATACCCAGAAAGCCCTTGAAGTTGTTCCAACTATTGGGGGAGGAACGGGACACAGTGTGCCGTCCATTCCTGATGCTGACAAATTCATATTAATGCAGCTTTAGTGCATTAATTTTGCTGTAACGCTACTCGGCGACCGCTCATGAAACACAGGAAACCACCCATGGCGGTCAGCGCGCTCAGGGCATAGAACATGGTTGGCGCGGGGGTGTGCATCAGCAGGAAACCGCAAATCACCGGGCTCAGGGCTCCGCCGAGGGCGGCGAGGTTTTGCGCGCCGTAATAGCTGCCGCGCAGCTCTTCCGGGGCCAGGGTGTCGACGAAGAGGAATTCGGCGGGGTAAATGATCATTTCACCGAGGGTGAAGATGAACATGGCCACGCACCAACTCACAAGGCTGTCAGCCAGGCTGAAACCGATCAACCCGACGATGAACAGACTGGTACCGCCCGCGATCCAGTAACGCAATTGTTCGCGCTTGAGGAAACGGCCGATCTGGTATTGCAGCAGGATCACGCTGATCGCGTTGCAGGCGAGCAGGGCGGCCATGGTTTCCAGTGCCCGTTTGGAGTCTTGGGTCACCAGCAGGTATTGCGACAGGTACAGGGTGAAACGGCCGTGGACCACGGTACTGAGCAGGCAGCCGCAGGTGAACATGATCAACGTGCGGTCGTTCTTCAGGGTGACCAGTGTCTTGAGAAAACTCGCGGGCTGGCCAATCAAGGGTGCCTGGGCCGAGTCCTTCGGTATCCCGATCATCAAGAAAATACTGAAGAACGCGATGCCGCCGGCTATCAGGAACGGTGCAATCGGATACACGCCGGCAATCACCACGCCCAGCATCGGGCCGGTGGCGTAGCCGATGTTGGTCAAGGTGTAGCGCAGGGAAAACGCCTTGGCGCGCTGGCCCATGGGCAGGTTTTCGCTGAGGATCGCCTTCGAACCGATCAGGAACAGCGCCGAGGCGGTTTCGGTGATCACCAGGGTGGCGGTGGTCAGGTAGAGGTTGTCGGCGAAAGTCAGCAGCACGAAGCCGATGGCGCTGGAGAGCATCGCCAGGATCAGCAGCCGGCGCTTCTCGAGGCGGTCGATGATGTAACCGCCGTAGAGCGCGAGCAGGGTGGCGATGAACACCGCGATGCCCAGCAGCAAGCCAACGTCCTGTTGGTTGAGACCGAGTTTGTTGCTCAGGAATAATGTCAGCAACGGGCTGGTGATGGCGCGGCTGACGACGATGGTCAGCGAAACGATCATCAACCGGCGGATAACGAGTGAGTAAGTGGCCACGGTGGTGCGGATGTCCTTATTTTGGTGTTTGGCTTGGGATCCACCCCTCACCCTAACCCTCTCCCCAGAGGGGCGAGGGGACTGATCGAGGTGTTTTTCGAGTTACATCGACCTGAAATTCCGAGTCGAACTCAGGTTTGAAGAGCATGAAGATCGGCTCCCTTTCCCCCTCTCCCCACTGGGGCGGTCCGACGTTTCGGGAGGGTTGGGGTGAGGGGTGGTTTTAACGACCACCCAAACCCTCAAGCCATGCACCCAGAGCCTCGACAGATTCCAGCTCTTCAACCCGCCACAACTGCTCAAGCAGTTCTGCCGCTTGCTCCCGCGGCATCACCCGCACCGCCAGACTGAAAAACTTCTCCTCCAGCGCCGCATCACTCAACGGATTGCCCGGCGCACCCAGCGGCACGTCAACACAAAGGCTCGCCTGCCGACCATCCACGGTCCGCACGCTGACGACGGGCTCGCCATCCTCTGACAGTTGCGGGTCCACTTCAAGGTGGATGCGCGACATCCAGTGAGCAATCCGCGGATCGCTCCGTTGTTCATCGTCATAAGCCTCCAACCGGCAATGACCCTGGACCAGCCGGGCCGCGAGGGCATACGGCAGGCTCATCTGCGCCGCTGCCAGCGTGCCGACGTCGCGTCCGCCGCACATGTCCTGCAGAAACCCGCACAACGACACCCGGACATCCTCGACCTGATCCGCGCTGACCTGCAATTGATCCAGCAACAGGCCCAGCGCATCGATAGCCGAATGCGTTCCTCGGCACGCGGCGTACGGTTTGATCGAGCAGCGAGCGAGTTTCCATACGACGCCCAGATCCGCATCCAGCGCCTCAGGTTGCGAGTTCACTCCGGCCATGGTTTTCAGAAACCCGCCCCAGACATCATCGAATAACCGGGTCGGCCCGGTGATGCCTTGCTGGGCAAATCGTGCCGCCAGCAGTCCGCCTTCAGCGGCACGACCACTGTGAAGTTTTTTGCTTTGCGAACCATCGTGGATAAACGCCCACAACCCCCCACTGAAACTGCCGGCAATGCCCAGCGCCGAGACGGTTTGCGCGGTATCCAGCCCGAGAATTCGCGCACTGGCCGCCGCCGCACCGAACACGCCGCAGGTCGCGGTGGAGTGCCAGCCGGCGCCGTTGTGGGCTGAATAACTGCCGCAGGCTTCGAGCACCCGGCGGCCGATTTCGTAGCCGATCACCACGGCCGTGATCAACTCCCGGCCATTCACCGGTTTTCCAGACATCGACACCGCCGCCATGACCGCCGGCAGCACCACCGCGCCGGAATGGTCGCAGCCACCGGTGTCGTCCAGTTCCAGGGCATGGGCGGCGACACCATTGAGCATGGCGGCCTGAGCCGCGCCGGTGCGCTGATCGGTGCCCCAGATCAGCGTGCTCCCGACTTCACCGTCGAACACCTGACGTGCCTGTTTCGCGACATCGCTGCCAGCCCCGGCCAGCGTCGCGCCGAAGGTGTCGAGTATGTGCCGCTTGGCTTGGGCCACCAGCGCTGGCGGCAAGTCTTCGAATCGGGTGTCGACGCAGAACTGCGCCAGGCGTTGCATCCGCTCACTCATGAAAGGTAATCCCGATAATGCCGCTCATACACAGCCGCCGGATGGTCCTCGGTCACCGGCAGCGCTGATTCAGCCCACCATTGAGCGACGTCGGCGCCCGTGGCAATCCACACGTCATCATGCTGTTGAATCCCCTCAAGCAACTCGCGCAACACGCCAATCCGCCCGGGCGTAGCAATGATCTCCGGGTGCAGTCGCAGCACATAACACAAGCCAAACCGGTGAAACCCGGCGAAGTCCATTTGCAGGTTGCCCAGGGTGTGGCTGTAAGAGGCGATCCGTGATTGCGCCGGCGGTACGGCCGGGCTGAGGTTGAAGGCGAAGTAGGGTTCGTCTTCCAGTTCGTAGTGCAACGGCAACTCAATGACGTCGGGCGCCGTCGGATGGGCGAATGGCAAATCATCTCCGCGCCACGACGATGACCAGCGAATGCCGTGATTCTTCAGCGCCTCGATGAAGCCCGGCGCACCGTTGCCGGCCGGGATGCGAAAGCCTGTTGGACGCTGGCCCATCAGCGCGGTCAACGCCTCACAGCCTTTGGCAATCTCGGTGCTTTGTTCGGCGAGACTCAGGTTGTCATAGTTCTGATGCCGATAACCGGCGCAGGCGATCTCATGCCCACCGGCCTGGATTGCCCGAATGTGCCCGGGGTTTTCCTCGGCGACGATACCGGGAATAAACCAGCTGCTGGAAACCCCCAGTTCTTCGAACAGAGCGAGCAAACGGTCGACGCCCCGTTGGGTGCCATAGCGCCAGACCGACAGCGTCTTGTCGCGTCCGGCGACCTCCGGTGCCTGAGTGAGGATGCCGTGGATGTCGTTGTAATCAACGGTCAGCACCACGGCGCAGCGGTAGCCTTTGGGCCAGACAGTGGAATCAGCCATGGTGATGCTCCTTCAGCCACCACTGGGCGACATCGCGGCACGTGGCGAACCACACGTCATCGCGCTGGCGCATGTGTTCGAAAAGTTTTTCCAGCAGCAGGATGCGTCCCGGTTTGCCGGTGATCTTGGGGTGGAACAGGGTGGTCAGGCACAACCCTTCGTTCATGGCGCCGTCGTACTCGCGGCACCAGTTATCGAGGGTCAGCGCGTAGCTGGCGGTGCGGTCCAGCCCGGAAGGAAAGTCCGGCGCGCGGGTGTAGGCGAGGGAGGCGTAGTCGTCCATTTCCCAGCGACCGGGGATTTCCACCAGCGGCGTATCAAAGCCCGGCACTTTCACCAGGTACGGCCGGTCATCACCGCGCATGCTGCTGGAGTAGGTCACGCCGGCTTCCACCAGCATCGCCGGGGTTTCGGCTCGCCAGTCGCCGGACGGGGTGCGAAACCCTTCGGCGCGGATGTTCAGGTGTTTCCAGAACACCTCGCGGGACTTCTTCATCACGTCCTTTTGCTGGTCCAGCGTCAGGGCGTAAAAGGATTCGTGTTTGTAGCCGTGGTAGGCCACTTCATGCCCGCGCTCGACAATCGCCTGGCACTGTTTCGGCCAGTTCTCCACGACCCAGGCCGGGACGAAGAACGTCGTCGGGATCCGGAACTCATCGAGCACATCTAGGATGCGTGGCAAGGCCCGGTAAGGGCCGTAACCGCCGAAACCGAAGTACTCGGGTTTGCGCCAGATCGAGCCGTTGAGCATGGCATCGCCGGTCGGGCCGTCGAGGTCGAAGGCCAGGGCGAGGCAGGCTTTGTGCTGGTTGGGCCAAGTGGGTTGTAGCGAGGAGGACATCAGTGGCACTCCGTACATTTGTAGGTGACTCGCAATCCCTGTGGGAGCGAGCCTGCTCGCGAAGAGGCCGGCACATTCAACATCGTTGTCGCCTGGCAGACCGCTTTCGCGAGCAGGCTCGCTCCCACAAAAGGCATCCCGCGGATCCTTATTTGCCGGCGTTAATGGTCACAGTCTTGATCGCACCCAACTCCAGATCCCATTTCTTCAAAATCGCCTGGTAGCTGCCGTCATCCACCATGCTCTGCAACGCGACCTTCACCGCCTCACTCAGCTCAGGCTTTTTCTTGCTCACGCCCAGCCCGGTGAACTGCTCGGAGATCGGCAGGCCCACGGTTTTGTACATGTCCTTTTCCTGAGTCTTCAGGTAGGACAAGGTCTCGCTGCCCTGCATGGCGGCGTCGATACGGCTCTGACGCAATTGCGCGCGGGCATCGGCCGAGCCTTCGGTGCCGATCACGTTGATCGCAGGCTTGCCGGCGGCTTCGCAATTGGCCTTGCTCCACTCGGCGATTTCCGCCGG
Organism: Pseudomonas sp. LBUM1666; assembly: GCF_059695775.1. Classification (NCBI taxonomy): domain Bacteria; kingdom Pseudomonadati; phylum Pseudomonadota; class Gammaproteobacteria; order Pseudomonadales; family Pseudomonadaceae; genus Pseudomonas; species Pseudomonas sp. LBUM1666. Next base: position 3,058,263 of record NZ_CP166789.1, read on the forward strand.
GAAGGTGGTGCGGCGACTGGTACCGACTTTCTTGCCGCACAGGTCAATGATCTCGTTGAAATCCTTGTTTTTCTGCAAGGTGTAGAACTGTGGTCCGCTGGTGAAGTAGTCGACGAAGGTCACGCTGGCCTGACGTTCGGCGGTGTCGGTCATGCCCGACATCACCATGTCCACGCGGTCGGTGGTCAGCGCATTGATCATTTGCTCGAAGCCGGTTTCCTGCCATTTGATCTTCACGCCCAGACGTTCGGCGAGGGCGTTGCCCAGGTCAACGTCGAGGCCGGTGAGGGTGTTGGTGGCCGGGTCCTTGAAGTCCATCGGCGGGTAGTTCGGCATGATCGCTACCACGACCTCGCCTTTTGCTTTGATGCTGGCCGGTAGTTCGGCGGCCCAGGTGAAGCCGGAAGCCATAACGCCTGCGAGTACTGCGGGGATAACTATGTTCTTCATGGTCGTTCTCTTATGAGTGTTGTTACGCAGCTCTTGATTTCCGAGGCTGGCGCTTAGGTTCGAACGGCAGAAATGAAGCTTTGGGTGCGCGGGTTTTGCGGACTTATTAGTATTTCTTCGGGGCTTCCAGCCTCCACGATCTGCCCGCCATCCATGAACACCATGCGGTTGGAAACCTCACGGGCGAAGCCCAGTTCATGGGTGACGACGATCATGGTCATGCCGGTTTGCGCGAGGTCGCGCATCACCGACAGCACCTCACCGACCAGTTCCGGGTCGAGTGCCGAAGTGGGTTCATCGAACAGCATCAGCTTGGGCCGCATGGCCAGTGCACGGGCAATGGCCACCCGTTGTTGCTGACCGCCCGAGAGTTCGATCGGGTAGCTGTTGCGCTTGTCGGCCAGGCCGACGCGAGCGAGCAATTCCACAGCTTCTTCGTGCGCCTCTTTGGGCGAACGCTTGAGCACCTGGCACGGCCCTTCGATGATGTTTTGCAGCACGGTCATGTGCGGGAACAGGTTGAAACGCTGGAACACCATGCCGGTGGACAGGCGTTGACGGGCGATCTGCGACTCGTTGAGTTCGTGCAGTTTGTTGCCGACGATCCGGTAACCCACCAGTTCGCCGTCGACCCAGAGGCCGCCCTTGTCGATTTTTTCCAGCTGGTTGATGCAACGCAGCAAGGTGCTTTTGCCGGAGCCGGACGGGCCGATGATGCACAGCACTTCACCTTGCTCGACTTCGATGTTGACGTCCTTGAGGGCGTGGAAATGGTCGTAGTACTTGTTCAGGCTCACGGCCTTGACGATGCTTCTCATGTTGAACTCCTCAAGAACGCTTGCCGGCGCCGCGAGCGAAACGACGCTCCAGACGGCTTTGACCGAAGGACAGGACGGTGACCGTGGCCAGGTACCAAATACCGGCGACGATCAGCAGCTCCATGACCCGGGCGTTGGCGTAGTAGATGTTCTGGGCGTTGTAGAGCAGTTCCGAGTACTGGATGACGCTCGCCAGCGAGGTCATTTTCACCATGCCGATGAACTCGTTACCGACCGGCGGAATGATGACCCGCATGGCCTGAGGCAGGATGATCCGGCGTAGCGCTTGCAGGCGCGGCATGCCGATCGACTTGGCGGCTTCGTACTGGCCGGTGTCCACCGACAGCAGGCCGGCACGCACCACTTCGGCGGTGTAGGCGCCCTGGTTGATGCTCAAGCCGAGCAGGGCGGCCACGAACGGCGTCATCAGGCTCACGGTGTCCATTTCGAACAGACCGGGGATGCCGATGGTGGGGAAGATCAGCGCCAGGTTGAACCACAACAGCAGTTGCAGAATCAGTGGCGTACCGCGAAACAACCAGGTGTAGGTCACTGCCACGTAGCGCAGGATCGGGTTGGCCGACATGCGCATGATCGCCGTGATCACCCCAAAAACAATGCCCAACGCCATGGCCAGCACCGCCATGACGACGGTGTTGAGCAAACCCCACATGATCGCCTGGGAAGTGAGGAACTGGCCGATGTAAGACCACTCGATCTTGCCTTCGGCGAAGGCCCGCACCAATCCGAGAATCGCGATGACGATGACGGTGGCGAAGAAAATCCGCCCGTAGTAACGCCGTGGCACATGGTGGTACTGGGTGATATCGAACTGGTTTTCCGCCAGTTTGCGCTCCGCCTGGAGTCGTTCTGCCTGAGTCTGGCTCATGTTATTTCTCCGTACACTTGGTAATTCTGGCCAACCACATTCCCTTGTGGGAGCGAGCTTGCTCCCACAGGTTTTGTGTCCTGCTTCAGAGGCGAAAGCCCTGATAGTTCTCGGTCCACTCTTGCTGCGCGGCGAGGGCGGTTTTCAAGCGGCCAATCTGCTCGCGTACCTGTTGCGGCGCGGTGCCGCCCCAGCCACTGCGGGCGGCAATGGCGGCTTCGAGGGTCAGGCTGTCGCGTACTTCCGGTTTGAGGCGCGGATCGATCTCGGCCAGCAGCGCCGGGGAGGCTTCCCACAATTCAATGTCGTGTTTCTCGCAGGCCTGGACCAGCGCGCCGGTGATTTCGTGCGCTTCCTTGAACGGCACGCCACGCATGGCCAGCCAGTCGGCGACTTCGGTGGCGAGGGTGAAGCCCAGTGGTGCCTGGCGACGCAACTCTTCGACGTTGACCTTCATGGTCGCGACCATCCCGGCCATGGCCGGCAGCACCAGCAACAGGGTGTCGACACTGTCGAGCACGCCGTTTTTGTCTTCGCTCAAGTCGCGGTTGTACGACAGCGGCAGGGATTTGAGCGTGGAGAGCAGGCCGGTCAGGTTGCCGATCAAGCGACCCGCCTTGCCGCGGGCCAGTTCAGCGATGTCCGGATTTTTCTTCTGCGGCATGATCGAGCTGCCGGTGGCGTAGGCATCGTCCAGCGCGACCCAGCGAAACTGCCGCGACGACCACAGGCAGAACTCTTCAGCCAGGCGGGAAATATTGATCCCGAGCATGCTGGCAATGAACAGGAACTCGGCAACGTGATCGCGGCTGGCCACGGCATCGATGGAGTTTTCACACACGCCGCTGTAACCCATTTCCTTGGCCGACTGCTGAGGCAGGCGAGCGATGGCGGAACCGGCCATGGCCGCCGCGCCCAGTGGCGACAGTGAAGTGCGATTGTCCCAGTCCACCAGGCGTTGCACATCACGCAGCATGGATTGGGCGTGGGCCAGCAAGTGGTGAGCGAAAACGATCGGCTGGGCTTGCTGCAGGTGTGTGAACCCCGGGCAGATGCTTTCGATGTGTTGCTCGGCCTGATCCACCAGTGCTTGTTGCAGGGCCAGGACTTCAACGGCCAGGGTGCGGACGTGATCACGCAGGAACAGGCGCAGGTCGTTGGCGGTCTGGTCGTTGCGCGAACGGCCGGCACGCAGCTTGCCGCCGAGGGCGCCGAGGCGTTCGGTCAGCAGGCGTTCGATGAAGGTGTGGACGTCTTCGTCGTCCAGGGTCGGTGCGATACTGCCGGCGCGGAAGTCATCGCCGATGCGCTCCAGAGCGTCGAGCATGGTCTGGGTTTCTTGTTCGCTCAGCAGCCCGGCGCGCTGCAGTTCACGGGCATGCGCCTTGGAACCGGCGAGGTCATACGGGGTGAGGCGAAAGTAGCGCTCGGGGCAACGGGACAGGGCCGCCAGGGCTTCGGACGGGCCGCTTTTGAAGCGAGCACCCCACAGACGGTCGGTGGTTTGAGACATTGTTGTTTTCCTCGTCGGTAAAGCGAACTGAAATCGGTGTGCCGGGCCAGGAACATCTGCCGGAAATGATTCGGGCGTGGTTCGGCCTAAGCAGTTTTCAAGAGGGCAGTTGCATCGTTGCGAGAGCTGATCGAAGTGTCAGCTTTTAATAGTTCGAAATCAGTGAGTTGGCACTGATGTGCGGGATTTATTAGCGGTTGCCAAGCCTGATTTTCTGTGGTCATTATTATTTACCAGCACTATTTTTGTTGTTGGACACAGGTTGTTGAATAGGGCGCCAGAGGTAAATAGGCATTATGGAAACCCCACTTTCCAATTCCGGAAACCCGCCGCTGAAAACGGGCCATCGGGCACCGCTGACCCTGAGCGGTCTGGACTTCAAACTGCTCAAAGTGTTCAAGGCCGTGGTCGAGGCCGGCGGCTTCAGTGCCGCCCAGAACGAGCTGAATGTGGGACTGGCAGCCATCAGCAAACAGATCTCCGATCTGGAGATCCGCATCGGCATGCGCCTGTGCACCCGAGGGCGCGAGGGCTTTCACCTGACCGAAGAGGGACGTCTGGTGTATCAGGCGTCCATTGATTTATTTGCCTCGGTCGACAACTTTCGCGATCGCCTTAGTTCAGCGCAAAACGAACTGATCGGTGATCTTGGTGTGGGGGTTATTGATAATACGATTTCCGATGTTAATTCGCCGTTAGTTGCTGCGCTTAGAAGGATTAATGAGGAATCGCCTAAAGTAAGATTTCAACTTCAGGCGTCGCAACTGGATGAAGTGGAAAGAGGCGTGGTAGAGGGGCGGTTAGTGGCGGGGATTGTGCCGGTTTATCAGAAGCGCGAAGAGTTTGATTACTACGCGCTTTATGAAGAACGCTCCGAAGTTTATTGCGCGGTCGGTCATCCGTTATTCACGGTGCCGGACGCAGAAATCGGCAGTCATGTGCTCAAGGATTACGAGTGCATCAACCACCGCTACGCGATCCATCGCGACAAACTGAATTTTGCCCACTACGACAGCTTTTCCGCCTCGGCCACCCAGGTTGAAGCGGTGGCATTGTTGATCAAGACCGGGCGTTTCGTGGGTTTTCTTCCCCAGCATTACGCCGCGCCGCTGGTGGTGCAGGGGCAGTTCCGGGCGGTGCGTCCGGACCTGATTCACATCGTCACGCCGTTCAATCTGATCCTTCGCCATAACACAGTGCGCAGTCCGCTGGTCAAGGCGTTTGCCCAGGCGTTAGGGGTTGATTTGAAGGCGCCGGTTTGAGGTCAGGCGAATGCCAGCCTAAAAGGGCGCTCGTCCAGAAAGTTCAAGGTTTCAGCAAGTGCAGCAACACGAAGCCGTTCTTATCGAAACGCCCGCTCAACACTGGCTGTAGCGCACCCAAAACAGTGCCTTGCAATGCGTTGTAATCGCTCTGATCCATCATTAACCAAGCCGGTCCTGGAAGTGCTTCCAGTTCCTGGATTGATTCAGTAAAAACCGGCTGTAAGTCCTGCCCGATGTTGACCATGAACTTGATCGCCTTGGCGTCTTTACCCATGGCGTGCAGCACCAGCGGCGCCGGGTCTTTCTGGACAAGTGCGAATGCCGTGCGGCTGAAAGTCCGGGTATCGTAGAGTCGGCGTTCGACCGGTTCGAATACCAGAATGTAGACCGACCACAACGCCAGGACCGCGCAAAAGGCCAGTGTCTGAGCCCGCCAGGCGGGCCGCAAAAGCCCCGCCAGCGCAATGGCTTGCAGCACGCCGAGGATGATCAGAATGGCAGTCAGCGCAGGCAATTGCTCGGAAAAACGTCGGTGAGCGACCATCAATCCAACCACCAATAGAGTCGGAATCAACAACCACACCCCTTGCATCAACCCCCGCAACCACACGAATACCCGACCTTGCGCCACCTGAAACGGATACGCCGCAATGATCGCCGCCATGGGCAACATCGGCAGCAGGTAGCGGGCCTTTTTGGCCTGGGGGATCGAGAGCCCGACCATCACGATCAGCCCGGCCGCCGTGCAGTACTGCAACAGGCGCAACGCGGGACCGGCCTGCCGCGGATTTGTCAGCCAGACGGCGGCCAGTACCAGCAAGGCCAGCGGATACGCGAGCGCATAGTTGCCTACCGAACGGGTGAAGTAATACAGCGAACCGCTGACGCCTTCGCTACCGTCCATACGCCCCATGAACTGCATGCGCACCACGTCGTGCATGAACTCCGGGCCGCCAATGGTTTCCGCCAGCCACAGCAGCACGCCAACGCACACGGCCAGCAGTACCGACGCCATCAGGCCAAAACCAAAAAAATGCTGCCATTGTCGATTGAGCAAGAAATAGCTGCACAGCATGCCAGTGGGAATCACCAACCCGATCGGCCCGCGAATCCCGAAACCCAGTAGCAACAAGGCAAGGATCAGCCACCACCGGCGCTTTGCTGCGAAATAATCGGCGGCATAGCCCAGGTAGAACACTGAAAAAGCCACCGCCGCGAGCAGCAAATCCAGGGACACGGCACGGATTTCAGTGACAAAGGTACTGGTCAGCAGCATCAGGGCGATGCTCAGCAACGCCCAGCGCTGGGAGTAGGGCGCCAGCAATCGGTACATCAACGTAACGATCACCGCCCCGGCAATGGCGCTCGGCAACCAGGCAGTCAAACTGTTGACCTGCCCGAACGGCAACGACAGCAGCCAGATGAACAATGTCGGAAGCGCCGAATAGTCGGCATAAGGCTGACCATAGGTGGTCGGAAAAAATGACGGCCCGTGACGCAGCATTTCCTGAGCGAACAGCACCAAGCGCGAATCGAAGCCGATCACCGCCTGCTGATACACCCCGGCGCTGAACAACGGCAGCGCCGACAGCCCTAGCCCCAGTGACTGGCGGCGGATAGCGGGTGACATCGCATTCAAGCGACGACCGACGCAGCGGGCCACTGCTGATGCGGAATCGGTAAGTTGCGCGACTCACCACGACCCATCGGGAAGTACATGAAACCGGCGCGGGCCAGGCGATCGGCGTCGTACAGGTTGCGTCCGTCGAAGATCACCGGTGCGTTGAGCCGCTGCTGGATCAGGCTGAAATCCGGGGCCTTGAACTGCTGCCATTCGGTGCAGATGATCAACGCGTCAGCGCCGGACAATACCGACTCCGGCGTGCCCATCAGCATCAACCGGGATTCATCGGGATACAGCTGTTGGGTTTCCTGCATGGCTTCCGGGTCGAACGCTCGGACATTGGCCCCGGCGGCCCACAGCGATTCCAGCAGCACCCGGCTCGGTGCATCGCGCATGTCGTCGGTGTTCGGTTTGAACGCCAGCCCCCACACGGCAAAGGTCCTGCCGCGCAAATCGCCCCTGTAGAACGCGTTGATACGCTCGAACAACTTGTGCTTCTGACGCTGGTTGATCGCTTCCACCGCTTGCAGCAGATCGCTGGAGCAATGCGCCTCTTCGGCGCTGTGGATCAGCGCGCGCATGTCCTTGGGAAAGCACGAGCCGCCATAACCGCAACCGGGATAAATAAAGTGATAGCCAATACGCGAATCGGCGCCGATGCCCAGGCGCACCGATTCGATGTCGGCGCCCAGGTGTTCGGCCAGTTCGGCGATCTGGTTGATGAAGCTGATCTTGGTCGCCAGCATGCAGTTGGCGGCGTACTTGGTCAGCTCGGCGCTGCGCAGGTCCATGAACATGATCCGGTCATGATTGCGGTTGAAGGGCGCGTAGAGGTCGCGCATCACGTCACGCACCTCATCGCGTTCGCAGCCGATGACGATCCGGTCCGGACGCCGGCAATCGGCCACGGCAGAGCCTTCTTTCAGAAATTCCGGGTTGGAGACGATATCGAACTGCAGCAAGCGGCCGACCTTGATCAGGCACTTGTCGATATGCGCGCGCAAGGTGTCACCCGTGCCCACCGGCACCGTGGATTTCTCCACCAGAATCACCGGTTGTTCACGATGACGTGCCACAGCTTCGCCCACCGACAACACATAACGCAGGTCCGCCGAACCATCGTCCCGGGACGGTGTACCGACCGCGATAAACAACACCTGGCCATGCTGCACCGCAAACTCCTCGTCAGTGGTGAATTGTAGACGATTGGCCTCCAGGCTTTCGCGCACCAGGCTGGCCAGCCCCGGTTCGAAAATGCTCACGTGGCCTTGTTGCAGCAGTTCGACTTTCCTCTCGTCGATGTCCATGCAGACCACGTCGTGGCCGACTTCAGCCAGAACAGCCGCTTGCACCAGACCAACGTAACCGCTACCAAATACACTGATTTTCATGGGGCACTCCTGAGTTCGGACGCGAGAGCAGGGCGAGAGTTGATGGTGATGACGCCAAGGATGACCAGGGTCACCCCGAGACTTTTTGAAAGGCTGAACGCTTCGTTGAACAGCGGCAGGCTGGCGGCCAGCAGGTACACCAACGCGTAGCTGATGCTCAGCAGCGAATAAGCCCGGCCCAGCGGTAAATCCCGCAGGGCGGCGAGCCAGCAAAGCATCGACAGGGCGTAGGCAAGAATCGCCGCCAGTACCACGACGACAGCGGTTAGATCGACGCTGGCGGTGAACCAGTGTTCAGGTGGCGGCAAGCGACTCATGCTCCAGCGCATGCCCAATTGCGCGGCACTGACCAGCAGCACGCTGCCCAGCGCAAAGGTGACCCCGCGTCGAAGGTTCATGTGTGTTGCCCCAGCAGCACCACGCCACCGATTACCAGTGCCACGCCGAGCCAGTGGCGACGGTCGATGGTTTCTTGGAAAACGAAGCGGGCGACCAGGGTGATCAGTACGAAATTGAGGCTCAGCATCGGGTAGGCGATGCCGACTTCAAGGCGCTGCAACACCAGCAGCCACACCAGCAAGCCCGATCCCAACGCCGCGAGCGCCAGCCACAGCCACGGCGAGCGCAGTTTCTCGGTCCAGCCCGACGCCTTGTCGCGCCAGCTCTCGACGGCGTTCTTCTGGGCGATCTGGCCCAGGCAGGTCAGCAGGCAGGCGGTCAAGAGCAGTAACAGGCTCATGACGCCTCCTGAGGAAAGATCAGAATCACAATGTTGCCTTGTTCATAGCGCTTGCCATCCTTGGGCAGCCGTTCGAGTTCGCGCAATTCGTCGTCACCCTTGATGCGCATGACCACGCCGACCGAGCCGCTCTGGCGGGCGTTGCGCATCCATGCTTGAACCTGGTTCGGGTCGACTTGCTGCTGTGTGCCGTCAGGATAGGCAAGGCCATATTTCAATTCGCCTATCGTGTTGTACAACGCCACGTCTGGACGTTTCAGACGCCAGGTCAGGGCCCCGGCGGCGCCGAGGTCGTTGCTCAGCAACTGGTCGGTCTGGCCGAGTTCCTGGGCATGCTCGAGGATGAATTGGTCGGGCATCTTGTTGGCGACCACCGAATCGGGCAGCCCGGCCGGCAACAAGGCGATCAGCAGCAGGCTGCCGAAGGCCGGCGCCGCCCAGCATTGCAAGGGTCTGAAGGCTTGCAGCAGGTTGGCCATGATCCAGCCGGTCAGGCCGATGAACACCAGCACCAGGTTGTGCAGTTCATGGTTGTAGAGCGATTTTTTCAGTTGCTTCTAGACGTTGCAGGTAGGCGCGGGCCAGTTCGGTACGCTTGGCATTGATCTGGTCCAGGCGCTCCAGCTGCACCAGGGCGATGGCGGCATTGATGTCCGCCAGGTTGTATTTGAAGCCCGGCTCCATCACCTGAGCCTGAGGTTTGCGCCCGTGAGTCATGCGGTCATAGGCGTCGACGCCAAGGCCGTGAAACTTGAGCATGCGCACACGATTGGCCAGGACTTCATCGTCACTGACGAACATGGCGCCCTCGGCGCAGGTCATGTTCTTGATGGCGTGGAAGGAGAAGATCGCCGTGCCTTTCGCGCCGACATGACGACCTTTGTAGAAGGTGCCTGCGGCGTGAGCGGCGTCTTCGATGACGGGGATGCCGTGTTTGTCGGCCAACGCATAAAGCGGATCGAGATCGAACGCGGTACCGGCGTAATGCACCGGAATAATGGCTCGGGTGCGCGGCGTGATCGCGGCTTCGATGCTGGCCAGGTCACTCATCAGCGTGTCGCGATCAACGTCGACGAACACCGGTGTCGCACCCAACAGGCAGATCATGTTCGCGGTGGACACCCAGGTCTGCGACGGCGTTATGACTTCGTCGCCCGGACCAATGCCCAATGCCCAATGCCAGTAATGTGATGTGCATCCCGCCGGTGGCAGAGGACAGTGCCACGGCATGACGACATCCCGCGTAGTTGGCGAATTGCTCTTCCAGTTCCTGATTTTTCGGCCCGGTAGTGATCCAGCCGGAACGCAATACTTGCTCTACGGCGGCAATTTCATCATCGCCGATACTGGGACGGGAGAACGGGAGAAAAGCCTGACTCATGGAGAACCTCGGGGCGTAAGCCGTCCTTCAGCGTAAATGCCGAAAGAAACGTGATTTCAATGATTTAGCTCACTGCCAGGCACACACTGTATTTGACTTTTACAGCCGTGGCCGGCAGGTTGGGAGCCCATCGAGGCTCACCGGATTGATTGAAGGTTATGCCTGATTTTGTCAAAGGAACATGAAAAACCGGTCGGCGAATCGTTTATCTGGATGTCATACAGCCACTGTTCAGACTTCTGCCGTTCATCGAGTTTTTTAGTAGAAAGTCCTACAGAAGTGTCCCGCTTTATATGAAGGATGTTTCAATCCTTAGTTGTTTAATGAACTGTTTCCACTGAAGGCCGTTTCGTTTGATTGACTTACCCGCTACCGACTCAATTCCCTCAAAGACCAATCCGCTGACCCTGTACCTGGCACGTCTGGCGCCCTCCAGCCAACTGACCATGCGTTATGTGTTGCAGGACGCTGCTGACCGGTTGGGCTTCGAAGACATGAACGTCGAGGAGATCCCCTGGCACAACCTGCAACCCGAAGATGTCATCGCGCTGGTGGCCACCTTGCGCACCGACGGCTACGCGCCGAACACCTCTTCGCTGTACGTCAACGCGGTGCGTGGGGTGATGAACGAAGCGTGGCGCATGAGTCTGATCAGTCAGGAACACTTGCTGAAAATGCGCTCGGTCAAGGGGATTGCCGGCACGCGTTTGTCCCAGGGACGCAACCTCAGGCGCACGCTGATCCAGGAATTGATGGCGGTCTGTGCTGCCGATCCACGGCCACAAGGGCTGAGGGATGCGGCGATCATCGGGATTTTGTACGGCTCGGGCATGCGCAAATCGGAATCGGTGAACCTGGACCTGAACCAGGTCGATTTCGCCGAGCGCAGCCTTCGCGTGACCGCCAAGGGCAACAAGCAATTGATCAAGTACGCACCGGCCTGGGCGTTCGCCAAACTCAATGACTGGCTGGAGCTGCGGCGCTCGCTACTGAAGGAGGGTGAAGTAGACGATTCGTTCCTGTTCAACCGCATCCGCCGCGGCAGCCACATCACCCGCGAGCGCATCACCAAACATGCGATCTATTACATCGCCCGACAGCGGGGCGCGCAGGTCGGGGTGAAAATCATGCCGCATGATTTTCGACGTTCGTTCATTACCCGAGTGATTGAGGAATATGACTTGTCGATCGCCCAGAAACTCGCCCATCACAGCAACATCCAGACCACGGCCAACTACGATGTGCGCGATGACAACGAACGGCGTCGGGCCGTGGACCGGTTCGATCTTTGATGGGCGGGGTTCAAGATTCGCTCAGTACGTGGGCATGGCCGATTGTCGAGACGTGAACCGCGCTGCCGGCGGGTGGCGCATATAGGCCGGAACTGCGCACCATCAATGATCGACCAGGTTGTTCCCCGGAAACCAAAGACTCCAATTCCACCGTCAACGTGCAGGTGTTGCCGCTGAAATCCCGGTCGGTCACGACGGCGCGGCAGCCGGCAGCCTTGGTCGGGCTGGGCTGGATGCTGACGAGTTGCAGTTGTTCGGGACGCAGCATGATCTGCGCCGATTTGTTGTTCCTGTGGTTGTTCACCGGTATACGGCCGAGATCGCAATGGGCCCAGCCGGCTTCGATTCTGGCGGGCAAGACCACGGCATCCCCCAGAAACAGCGCGGTTTGTTCATCCTCGGGGTAGCGGTAAAGATCCAGCGGATGACCCGACTGCACCAGCCGGCCGTCGCGCATCACCGCCAGCTGATCGGCAAACGACAACGCTTCACTCTGGTCATGGGTGACCAGAATGGTGGTCACGCCGGCGTCTGTCAGTAGCCGTGCGACCATTTTGCGCATGGCGCCTCGAAGTCCGGTGTCGAGGGCCGAAAACGGCTCGTCCAGCAACATCAAGCGCGGCTGTTGCGCCAACGCCCGCGCCAGCGCCACGCGCTGTTGCTGGCCGCCGGAGAGTTCATGGGGCCAACGGTTGGCCATGTTCGCATCCAGCGCCACGCTGTCCATCAACTCTGCGACTCGCTCCTGTTTTGCACCGCCCTTGATCGAAAGCCCGAAACCAATGTTGGCTGCCACGGTCATGTGTGGGAACAGGGCGCCGTCCTGGGGAACATAACCAATCAAACGCTGATGCGCCGGTACTTCGTGGGTGTCGTCGACGAGCGTTTGGCCATTGAATGTTAGTCTGCCTGCGTCCGGGAATTCGAAGCCGGCGATCATCCGCAACAGCGTGGTTTTTCCTGAGCCGGACGGGCCGACGATGACCGTTCGGCTGCCCGTTGGCACCGACAGGTTGATGTTCTCCAGCGCTTGATGAGCGCCGTAGGCCTTGGAAATGGAATGGAGTTCAAGAGCGTTCATCGGCCAGCCGTTCGTTTGGATTGGTGATAAAGGAGTCCGGTCAACGGAAGCGACAGCAAAATCATCAGCAGGGCATAGGGCGCAGCGGCGGCATAATCGATCTCGCTGGTCATGGCCCAGAATCCGGTGGCCAGGGTCCGCGTGCCGTTGGGGGCGAGCAGCAGGGTGGCGGTCAACTCATTGGTGATCGCCAGAAACACCAGCGCGGCGCCAGCGGCAGCACCAGGTGCGGCCAGGCGCAGGGTGATCAGCCACAATGCCCGGACGGGGGAGCGGCCGAGGCTACGGGCCATGTTTTCCAGCTCCACCGGCGCCTGTGCGATCCCGGCGCGCAAACTCACCAGGGCGCGGGGCAAAAACATCAGCAGATACGCCAGCAGCACCGTGATCGTGGTCTGGTAAATCGGCCGGGCGAAATGGATGGTGACGGTCACCAATGCCAGGGCCACGACGATCCCGGGCAACGAACTGGTGATGTAGTTGCAGCTTTCCAGCACTCGTTGCAACCGGCCCGGAGAGCGAATCGACAGCCAGGCAATCGGGATGGCGGCGCAGGTGGTGAGGGCTGCACCCGCCAGGCCGAGCAACAGCGTCTGTTCCAGCGCCGGCAGAAGTTCGTCCATCTGCCAGACCTGCGTACCGCCAGCTATCAGCCAGTTACCCAAGGTCACCAATGGCACGCCCAATGCCAGTGCGCAGGTCGCGATCTGCACGGTCAGCGCGAGGAATGTGGTTGCGGGTTTCAGGCGCACCACCCGCTGCTCGCGAGCGCTTCCCGACCCGACGCGGGCGTAACGCGCCGTGCCGCGAGCGGCCGATTCTGCGGTCAGCATCACCAGGCAACACAGGGCGAGCACGCTGGCCAGCATGTGGGCGGCGGGGCCGTTGAAGGTGGACTTGAACTGATCGAAGATGGCCGTGGTGAAGGTGTCGAAACGGATCATCGCGTACAGGCCATATTCGGCCAGCAGGTGCAGGCCCACCAGCAACGCACCGCCGCAGATGGCCAGGCGCAATTGCGGCAGCACTACGCGGAAAAATATCGCCCAAGGCTTGAGCCCCAGCGATTCGGCAACGTCTTCGATGGCCGGATCCAGCCTGCGCAGGGTCGCTGCAATCGGCAGGTACAGGAACGGGAAGTAGGCGATGACCGAGACCAGAACCCCGGCAAACAGCCCGTGAATCGGTGGGACCAGACTGACCCACGCATAGCTGTGAACGAACGCCGGCACCGCCAGCGGCGCGGTCGCCAACAACGACCACCAGCGCCGCCCCGGCAGATTGGTGCGCTCGGTCAGCCAGGCCAGAGACAGGCCTAACGTGACGCACAACGGAATCGTGATCACCACCAGTAAAACGGTGTTAATCAATAATTCAGCGACCCGCGGCCGGAACACCAGTGGCACAAGGGTCGCCCAACCCGTCTGAAACGATATGCCGATGACGAACGCAATCGGCAGCAGCGATAGCAGCGACACCAGCACCGACAAACCGATCACCCATGCGCCACCACGCCCCGCGAAGATACCGCGGGATCGTCGTCGCAAATTCGCGGGTATCGCCTCAGCGATACCCGCTGGCAAAGTTTCAGGCATCAATTAAAGCAGTCCCGCCTGAGTCATCAGCTCCACGGCTTTTTTACTGTCGAGTTTTGAAGCATCGACGGTCGGCGCGTCGAGTTGCTGCAAAGGCACCAGTTTTGGATTGGATTCAGCGTTCTTGCCCACCGCGTATTCGAACGATTTGCCGGTTTTGAGGATGGCCTGGCCATCTTTGCCGGTAATCCATTTGAGGAACGCCTGGGCTTGTTCCTTGTGTTTGCTGGACGCCAGAACGCCGCCACCGGAGACGCTGACAAACGCGCCCGGATCCTTGTGTTTGAAGTAGTGCAGGGCGGTGTTTTTGCTGTTTTCGCCGGTCTTGGCCTGGTCGCCGAAGCTGTAATAGTGGTAGATCACGCCGCTGTCGATCTGCCCGGCGTTGACCGCTTTGAGCACCGCGCTGTTGCCCCGGTACGCGGTAAAGTTGGTTTTCATCCCTTTCAACCACTCCAGGGTGGCGGCTTCACCCTTGAGTTCCAGCACGGCGGCGACGATGGCCTGGAAGTCGGCACCGGCCGGCGAAGCACCCCAACGACCTTTCCAGCTCGGGCCGGCGAGGTCCATCAATGACTTGGGCAGCTCGGCTTCGGGCAGTTTGCTCGGGTTATAGACAAACACCGTGGAACGCGCGGCGATTCCTACCCATTTGCCATGGGCCGGGCGGTAAGCATTGCCGACCTGTTCCAGGGTGGCCGGCGCAACCGGCGCAAACAGCCCCGCGTTGTCGACCAGCACCATGGCCGGGGAGTTTTCGGTCAGGAACACGTCGGCCGGGGAGGCGGCGCCTTCCTGCACAATCTGATTGCCCATCTCTGAGTCGTCGCCATTGCGCACGGTGACCTTGATCCCGGTTTCCTTGGTAAAGCCCTCAATCCAGGATTTGGTCAGGCTTTCGTGCTGGGCGTTGTAGACCACGATCCCATCAGCCTCCGCTGCATACACGTGACCGGCGCTCAGTAGAGCCGTCACCAGCAGAGCTTTTTTTAGGAAAGAAGGAATGCGAGAAATCATGCAGTGACAGCTCCTGTTTTTTAGAATCGAACACGCAGATTCGAAAGGACCGACGGGGAAGGTCGTCGATCAGTGTAGAACAATACGAATCATTTGCATGTTTAAGGCGCGGCAATGTAAACGGCCGAATGAGAAAAAAAACGTCAAATCACTGGGTTAATGGACACCCTTTTTGTGTTCCGCTCGCTGCCTGGCTGATAAGCGCAGCCAGGCGTTTGACGTTGTTTTGTTGAGCCGCCACCAGTTCATCTATGGAAGCACCTGAAGGCGTCTGCAAGGTGCTGCGGCAGGTGACCAGCGCAGCATCACCTTCACCCATATTGCGCAGGCGCCACTTGACGTCGATCAAAGCATATTGACCGGGAACCGAGTCGAAGCGCTGCACGTCCAACCGCACCGACACGTTGCGCCGGGGATTGGCGTTGACCATTTGATCGACCAGCGCGCTACGCAATTCATCCACCAGACTCGCAGCCCACCACTCGGTTTCGAGGATCGCCATGCCACTGTTGCCCTGGCGAATGACGATCTGCGGACGATCGACCTGGGGCGGTACGCTGATTCCCTCAATCTGGATTTCCGCACTGCTGCTCTTCGCCGCAAGGCCCGGTTGAGCCGGAATCAGGGTGTGGAATTGAATCGGATCACTGCGGCAAGCGGCGAGCAGCAGCAACGCAGTGACCAACGTGATCTTCAGCGAATAAGCCATGGGTGATGCTCCTGTGGTCATTTGCGCGGTGGCCCCTGCAGGTCCATCGGCGCAGCATTGTCGGGACGACCGCGAATCAGCGATTCCGGATGCCGTCCGAGGTAATCCGAGAGTTCACGCAAGGAGCGCGACATGCGCCCGAGCTCGTCGAGGGTCTGACCTAATTGTTCGCGTTGCGGCGAGTCTTCGGCCAAGGTCGAACTGGCCGATTGCAGCGTCTTGCTGACATCCGCCAGGGTGGTCTGCACGCCGGGCAGGGTCTTGGCGTTGAATTGCGCCAGACCTTTACGCAGTTCGACGAGGTTGCTGTCCAGGTTGCCGGCAATGCGCTCGATCGGCAGTTGGTTGATCTTGTTGACCATGCCCTCCAGTTTTTCCTGCAATTGTTCGAGGCTGCCAGGAACGGTTGGGATAGAGACTGGACGGGCGGTCGGATCGAATACGACTTTCTCCGCTTTGGGGTAGAAGTCGAGCGAGATGTACAACTGACCGGTCAACAGATTGCCGCTCCGGGCCTGGGCCCGCAGACCGTTATCGATGAAGCTGCCGATCAGGCGTACACCAGCGGCTTCGTCGTTGGGGTCATGCTTCAAAACCTCAAGCATTTTGATGTGGGCCTGACCGAGGCGTTGCGGGTAGATCACGATGCCGACATTGACCGGGAAACTGCGCTTTTTCGGGTCGAAATCCAGATTGACCGACACGACTCTGCCAAACTCGATGCCAAGGAATTCCACCGGTGCACCGACCCTGAGCCCGCGCAAGGCCTGATCGAAACGCAAACTCAAGAATTGCCCCTTGCCGCTGGGCGGGGCGAGGGCGGTTAGCTGGTCTTCGAACAGGTCGAAGGCTTTGGCCTCGGTGGCCGGTTGATCATTGGGGCTGTATTCCGGAGCACGGAAGGCGATACCGCCCACCAGGATCGATGACAGCGATTCGGTTTTCACCGAGAAGCCATTGGCGCCGACGTTCACGTCGATCCCGCTGGCGTTCCAGAACCGGGTGTTTTCAGTGACGTAGGCATCATTGGGCGCGTGGATGAACACTTCGATGTTGACCCCTTTACCGTCGGCGTCCAGGGCATAGGCCACCACTTGACCCACCGGAATCTTGCGGTAGTAAACCGGAGAGCCAATATCCAGCGAACCGAGATCCTGGGTGCGCAGGGTGAAGCGCTTGCCCGGCTCGCCATAGGTAATCGGCGGCGGGTTTTCCAGGCCGGTAAAGTTCTTGGAGCGAGCATTGGCCTGGCCGATGTCGGCGCCAATGTAATCCCCGGACAACAGCGTATCAATACCCGACACACCGCCGGCGCCAATACGTGGACGCACGACCCAGAATTGCGAGTCTTCGCGGGTGAAACTTTCCGCCTGCTTGGACAGTTTGATGGTGGCGTTGACGCTCTTCTGATCGTTGCTCAGTTCCACGTCCGAGACATGGCCGATCACCACGTTGCGGTATTTGACTTCGGTCTTGTTGGCGGTCAGGCCGCTACCGGTCTTGAACGTGACGGTAATGGTCGGACCTTCCTGCATCATGGTGTGCACGACCAGGGAAATCCCCACCAGCACTGCGATGATCGGTACGATCCATACCAGCGAAACGCTGAAACGTCGGGTTTTGACAGGGGCCTGGCCGGGGGCTTGCGGCCCGTCAGTGGCTTGCGACTTCATCCTTGACCTCCTCGTTTGGGTTATCCCGCTCTTCTTTATCCCAGATCAGGCGTGGGTCGAAACTCATTGCCGACAGCATGGTGAAGACCACCACCAGGCCAAAGAACAGAATGCCCGGGCGCGGTTCGATATCGGCCAGGGCTTGAAACTTCACCAGTGAGGCCACCAGGGCGACCACGATCACATCGAGCATCGACCAGTAACCGATGAGCTCGACGAAACGGTACAGCGTTGACCGCTGCTTATTCGCCCATTGGCTGTCGCGCTGAACGGTCACTAGTAACAGCGTCAAGGCGACGAACTTGATGCCCGGCACCGCGATGCTGGCGATGAAAATAATCAGGGCAATGTCCCAGGCGCCGTGCTTCCAGAAATCCAGCACACCGCTCATGATCGTGCTATCGGCGCCATTGCCGACCATCTTGGTGTTCATCACTGGCAGCAGATTAGCCGGGATATAAAACACCAGCGATGTCACCAGGTAGGCCCAGGTCCGGGTCAGGGAGTTGGTTTTGCGCCGATGCAGCGGCGCGCCGCACCGTGTGCATTCGTGAGGTTCATCGGTCATGTCACAGGCCAGGCCGCAGCTATGACACAGGCACAGGTTGAGTTCACTCGCCACCGGGGGCCTGTTCATAAGATGTCCCATAGATCACGGATGTCGCGCCCGGCAATGCGGATCATCATCAGACTGAGAATGGCCAGGGCAAACAGGCCGATGCCGGGCAGCACATCCAGCAATCCGGCGAGTTTGATGACCGCGACCATCGCCCCCAGCAGACAGACCTCCAGCATGCTCCAGGGCCTGAGGGTTTCCAGCCAGCGCATGCAGAACCTGAAACCGGGCGAGCGACGGGAGGCGAGGGCGAAGCTCAGCACCCAGAGAAGCAGCACCAGCTGGAAAATCGGCGCGATGATCATCGAGATCGCCGCCACCATGGCGATAAAAGTGATCGGCCCCAGACTCAAGGCAAGCACCGAATCCCAGAGTGTTGCGCTGTTTTTAAGGCCTTTGAGGCTGATGCTCATGACGGGATAGAAGTTGGCGAAAATCCACAGCATCAACGCGGTGAAGGTCAACGCCAGACGTTGTTCCACCGACAGGCCGTTATAGCGCTGAAGTACGCCGCCACAGCGCGTACAGAGGGTTTTTTGATGTTTGGCGAGCGTGACTTTTTCATACACGCAGTCGCAGTGCTCGCAGATGATCAGTGGGTCAGTCGTAGCCATAGGCTGCACTCGCCAGGACGCAGGGAAGTCAGAGCACTCCCTCAATATAGAAGCGCCTAGCGATAGAGCAAATTAAAAGGCGGGCTCTGATCGTTCCCACGCGGAGCGTGGGAACGATCAGTTGGGGAGGGACGTCAGCCGAGCAGTTCGCGCAGGCGATACCAGAACATGCCGAGGGCCAGCAGTGGAGAGCGCAGCATGGGCCCACCGGGAAAGGTCATGTGCGGCACGGCGCTGAACACGTCAAAGCCCTGACTGTGTCCGACGTGGATCGCTTCGCCCAACAGCTTTGCGCACCAGTGGGTCACGTTCAGGCCATGGCCGGAGTAGCCTTGGGCGTAAAACACGTTCGGGTGCTGGCTCAGGCGCCCGACCTGTGGGAAGCGATTGGCGGAGATGCCAATTTTGCCACCCCATTGATAGTCGATGCGCACGTTGGCCAGTTGCGGGAAGACCTTGAGCATTTGCGGGCGCATGTAGGCTTCGATGTCTGCCGGATCGCGCCCGGAATAATGGCAGGCCCCGCCGAACAGCAAGCGTCGGTCCGCCGAGAGCCGGTAGTAATCCAGGCCGACTTTCTGGTCGCAGAGCGCCAGATTTTGCGGGATCAATTGCGCTGCCTGTTCGGGCGCCAACGGCTCGGTGGCGATGATGTAGCTGCCCGCCGGGAGGACCTTGCCGCTCAGTTTCGGTTCGAGCTCTTCCAGGTGAGCGTTGCACGCCAGCACCAGACTGCCGGCGCGCACCGTGCCGCTGGCACAGCGCACCTGCACCGTGCTGCCATGGATCAATTCCAGCACCGGGCTCTGCTCGAAAATCTGCACCCCAAGGGAGTGAGCCAATCGCGCTTCGCCAAGAACCAGATTGAGCGGGTGCAAGTGACCCGAGCCCATGTCGACCAGACCGCCGGCATACACGCCGGAGTCCACTACCTGCTGACGGATCTGCTCCGGCCCGACGAGTCGGGTTTCGTGGGTGTAACCCGACTCGGCAAGGCCTTGCTGCTCAGCCTTGAACGCCGCGAACTGCGCTTTAGTATTGGCCAGTTCACAGAACCCCCAGCGCAGGTCGCAATCAATCCCGTGTTCACGAATGCGGTTGCCCACGAGCGCTACCGACTCGACGCCCGCACGCTCAAGGTAGCGCACGCCTTCTTCACCGACATGACGGGCAAAACCGCTGACGTCATGACCGATACCGCGGATCAACTGACCACCGTTGCGCCCGCTGGCACCCCAGCCGATCCGTCGGCCCTCCAGCAAAATCACCGAGAGACCGCGCTGAGCCAGTTCGATCGCCGTGTTAACGCCGGTAAAGCCGCCGCCGATCACACAGACATCGGCTTCAAGATCTGCGGCCAGTGTAGGGTAGGGCGCCATTCCATTGGCTGACGCCGCGTAATAGGAGCGAGCATGTTCGTTACTGTACTGGTTCATTGGTTGGACTTCACTTTGCTCCAGGAACGGGTCATCAAACGCATGATTGCCTGGGGCGGGGTGGTCGAAATGTAGAGCTTGTCGAGGACTGCCTGAGGCGGATAAACCTCAGGATTGTTGACCAGCTCAGGGTCCATGTCTTGCTTGGACGCCGGGTTCGGGTTGGCGTAACCGACTGACGCGCTGACCTTGGCAATTACTTGCGGATCGAGCAAGTAGTTGATGAAGGCGTGCGCTTCTTTCTGGTTGCTGGCGTCTGCGGGCACCGCCAACAGGTCGAACCACAAGTTACTGCCTTCCTTGGGAATCGCGTAGGCGATGTTCACGCCGTTCTTGGCTTCCTTGGCCCGGTTCGCGGCCTGGAACACGTCACCCGAGTAACCGAACGCCACGCAGATGTCGCCGTTGGCCAGGTCCGAGACGTACTTGGAGGAGTGGAAGTAGGTGATGTAAGGGCGGATGGCCAACAGCTTGGCTTCAGCTTTTTTGAAGTCTTCAGGGTTTTCGCTGCGCGGGTCCATGCCCATGTAATTGAGAACGGCCGGGAACACTTCATCGGCCGAATCCATCATCGACACGCCGCACTGGCTGAGTTTCTTCAGGTTCTCCGGTTCGAAAAACACGGCCCAGGAATCGATGCGGTCAATGCCCAGCACTTGCTTGACCTTGTCGACGTTGTAGCCAATGCCGTTGGTGCCCCACAGGTACGGAACCGAGTGTTCGTTACCCGGGTCGTTTTTTTCCAGCAGCGCCAGCAGTTTCGGGTCGAGGTTCTTGAAGTTGGGCAGCTGCGAACGATCGAGCTTCAGGAACGCGCCGGCCTTCACCTGGCGAGCGAGGAAGTGGTTGGACGGCACCACCACGTCATACCCGGTGCGGCCAGCGAGCAATTTGCCCTCAAGGGTTTCGTTGGAATCGAACACGTCGTAGATCACCTTGATCCCGCTTTTCGCCTGGAAGTCGACGAGGGTGGTCTCGCCGATGTAATCGGTCCAGTTGTAGACGCTGACCGTTGGCTTAGCCTGCGCAATGGCGCTGAACAGCAATGCCAGCGCGACCGGAACCATGGATTTCAATAGACGCATATCGACACCTCTTCGAATTTTTGGATTTATCAGGCGTTTCTTTGGTGTTCTGGCGGCCGTCTTCGCGAGCAGGCTCGCTCCCACATTTGGAATGCGTTTCCCCTGTGGGAGCGAGCCTGCTCGCGAAGAGGCCTCTGCTGACGGGTTAGACGCTGAGCAGCAGGAACTCGCGCTCCCACGAGCTGATCACCCGTTTGAAGTTCTCGTGTTCCGCTCGCTTGACCGCGACATATCCGCGGACGAATTTGCTACCCAGATAACGCCCGATGGTTTCGCATTCTTCCATCTGCGTCAGGGCGTCTTCGATGGTGATCGGCAGGCGCAGATTGCGGCGCTCATAGGCACGACCCTGGACCGCAGCACTCGGTTCGATGCGTTCGACCATCCCCAGATACCCGCACAACAGGCTTGCTGCGATCGCCAGATAAGGGTTGGCATCGGCTCCCGGCAAACGGTTTTCCACGCGCATTGCATCCGGCGTGGAGGTCGGCACACGCAGACCCACAGTACGGTTTTCTTCGCCCCATTCGACGTTCACCGGTGCCGAAGTGTCCGGCAGGAAGCGGCGGAACGAATTGACGTTCGGTGCAAACATCGGCAGCACTTTGGGGATGTACTTTTGCAGACCGCCGATGTGGTGCAGGAACAGCTCGCTCATCTGCCCGTCGGCATCGGCAAAGATCGGCTGGCCGGTGGCGATGTCCACCACGCTTTGGTGGATATGCATGGCGCTACCGGGTTCATCGCCAATCGGTTTGGCCATGAAGGTCGCGGTGACGTTGTGCTTGAGCGCCGCTTCGCGCAGGGTTCGCTTGAACACGGTGATCTGGTCGGCCAGATCCAGCGCATCGCCGTGACGGAAGTTGATTTCCATCTGCGCCGGGCCGTCTTCGTGGATCAAGGTATCGAGGTCCAGGCCTTGAAGTTCGCACCAGTCGTACACGTCTTCAAACAGCGGATCGAATTCGTTGGCAGCGTCGATGGAAAACGACTGACGACCACTTTCCGCACGGCCCGAACGGCCCAGCGGCGCCTTGAGCGGCAAGTCCGGGTCTTCGCAACGCTGGGTCAGGTAGAACTCCATTTCCGGCGCGACAATCGGCCTCCAGCCTTTGTCGCTGTACAGCTGCAGGACTTTTTTCAGCACGTTGCGCGGTGACAGCTCGATCGGGTTGCCGAACTTGTCGAAGGTGTCGTGAATCACGATAGCGGTGGGTTCGATGGCCCATGGAATCACGTACACCGCGTCAGAGACGGGCTTGCACACCATGTCGATGTCGGCCGGGTCGAGCAGGTCGTAGTAGATGTCGTCGTCGACAAAGTCCCCGGTTACCGTTTGCAAAAGCACACTTTCCGGCAGGCGCATGCCTCGCTCATGCAGGAACTTGTTGGTGGGTGCGATTTTGCCGCGTGCGATGCCGGTCAAGTCGCTGACCACACACTCGACTTCGGTAATCTTGTGATCTTTCAGCCACGTGAGCAGCTGATCGAAAGGGACATTCATAAAGACCTCGTTATTGGTTTTATTAACGCCGGGGAGGCTGGTTTCATCCACCACACACTTCCCCTGTGGCGCGTTGACGACTATCTTGGGCGAGCCTTGACGTTCCATCTATCCACTTTCAGCAGCACCAAAACGCACCAAAAGAGTGCGCAAGGTCACCCATGACAACGTGCAACCCCCTGCAAGTCCAAGCGTTCAACACCGCCGATGTAGCCGAGCAAATCCGCGCCACACCGGGTTGGGTGCAGCATTACCAGCAGATGTCACCGGGGCATTTCGCCGGGCGCGTGCGCTACCTGGACCTGCAAGGCGTGGAGATTTACGAGGAACAGATGAACACGCGGGTCGAGCAGAATTTCAGCGCGCCCGAAGGCTCGCTGGCGTTCTGTTTCGATCGCAGCGACAACGCGCTGTACGTGTTGAATGGCGAAAGCCGCAACATCTGGATCACCCCGGAGAACTACCAGGAAATCGCCGTGGTGTTCGGTCCGGAGTTCGTGCAGCGTCACGGTTTGAATGTGGCCAGGCTCGAAGGCCTGTTCATGGCGCCGCTGAATTCGGGGCAGAACGCGTTGTTCAGTCGCTGGCTCAGCGGGACGTTGACCCGACTGGCGCAGACGCTCGATCCACCGAGCAAGGAGGCGTTGACCCAGCAGTTGCTGGAAGACTGCCTGTACATCCTCGACAACGCGTGTGTTTGCCTTGATCGCGGAGGGTTACAGCGCCGCGCCGAAGAACGATCGGTGATGAAACGCATCGGTGAGTGGGCGGCTGACACCCCGGAAGACACCCTGAATCTGCTGGAGCTTTCGCAGGTCGCCGGGGTTTCTCTGCGGCAGTTGCAGCATGCGTTCAAGGCGTATACCGGGATGACCCCGACCCATTGGCTGCGCTTGCGCCGACTCAACAGCGCACGCCGCGAATTGCTCAGCCGCACAGCGATGGACACCACCGTTGCCGAAGTGGCGATGCACTGGTCGTTCTGGCATTTGGGGCGTTTTTCCAGCAGTTATCGGGCGCTGTTCAACGAACTTCCCAGTCAGACTCTTGCCCGCAAACCGTGTGGCGCAACACGTCGCGGGTAAACCCGGGACACGTCAGATGGGTGTCATGCCGGAGAGACCGGCTTGGCCAATTCGATGCCGGCCGCACTCAATCGCTTCAGGATCTCAAAGAGCAGATCGCTCTTGGTCGTACTGACAATCCTTGGGCTGCTGACATAGCCGGTGATGGTCAATGTGATGCCTTCAGGGCTCAGATTGCTAAAGCGGACAACGGGGGCGGGTTTGTCGAGGATGGTTTCATGCTCTTGATAGGCGGTGTACAGCAGGTTTTTGACTTGTTCGGGGTCAATATCCAGAGGGAACACCAGCTCGAGTGTGGCCACCCCTTGGGCGCTGCCGCCCATGGTCACATTGCGCAGGTTCTGGGAAATAAGCTGCGAGTTGGGCACGATCACGATCGAGCGATCACTGAGCTGTATCTCGGTGGCCCTGACATTGATCCGCCGGATATCACCTTCGACTCCGCTGATGCTGATCAAGTCGCCGACCTTGACCGGACGCTCGGTGAGCAGAATTAACCCTGAAACGAAGTTCTTGACGATCTCCTGCAAACCGAAGCCGATCCCCACCGACAACGCACTGACGATCCAGGCCAGGTTCGTCCATTTGACGCCCAATGAAGACAACGCAAGCAGAATGACCAGTACGTACCCGATATTACTGAACAGGGTGCTCAGCGACGCCCCCATGCCGGGGTCCATATCGGTTTTCGGCAGGAATTCGTTATCCAGCCATCTGCGCAGCGATCGAATCAGGTAAATGCCGATCAACAGCGCGAGGACCGCATTCAACAGATTGCCCGGAATAATATTCAGCTTACGCAGGCCATCGCCGCCGAGAATCGCTGAAACCCTGTCAGTCAGTTGGCCAAAGGTCGCTCCAATCCCCCCCACAATCGTTGTAATCACGGCAATCAACAGTAAGGCCGCTCGGCCAATACCCGACACAACAACCTCGATTTGTTCGAGCCGTACGTCGCCGATACCCAGCAGCTGTTTGATCGTTTTGCCGCTTGGGTGCTTTGGCGAAAACAGGTAATCACACGAGTCCCTGAACAACTGCGTCAGCAAATAGAAGCTGGCAAAAACGATATAGAGCCAGACAATTTCGTAAGTGATGAATCGGGCCAGGGAGATGTAACCGATCAGCAGGCCAAAAATCGAGATCAACATGGCGATACTGACGCCGGTATAAATCAGCCCTGCCAGCGTAGTACCTGCCTCAGGGTGTTCCCCGGCAATGACCATCGCTCGGCGGGTTTTACTGACGCGTAGCAATAGCGCACCCATAATCATGATGACGACTAATGACACGACGCCCCGGCTGAACAGAACCACCTGCGAACTCATACCCGTCGCATTGGTGACTTGTACCAGCGAGATGAGTATCAGCATTGAACCGGCCAGCAGCGCCGGAAAAGGGCTTATTGCAAGTGCCACTTCATCGGCGATGCCAGGCAACCGCCATGAGGGATTGCGTTTAGACAGCAGGGCCCGACTCAGGCCGATAATCAGGGCGCAGGCGTAAGCGACTTTCTCGACATCGTCGAAGTAACCCTGCAGTGGCTGCGGCAATGGTTGAAGGCGGGTAGCCGCAGCGGAGATGAGCTCTATTGCGCAACCTGCGCTCAACATCGTGGCAACTACCGTCGCTATCGCCAATGAACTTCTGCGCAGGCGACCTTCCGGTACTCGATGGATGCAGATCCATGTCAAACCACGCTCAGCCAGTCTTCGCCCCGGCGTCCAGAAGGCCAGGGCCAGCAATAACAACGTGACGGTCACGGCACGCCGGCCGGGTTGCCAGACGGACTGAATGACACTGTTGGACTGGTCGATCAAAAACGTCAGACGGTTTTTATCCTCCTGCCGTGGAGAAAACAGTGGTGACCAGAACCGGGGGCTGAGGAAGCTGGCGGTGCGCTGGGCCAGTTCGGTTTCCAGTTGGGTACGCCGAATGCTGGCAATCTGAGTGATGAGGTTAGTAGCGCCTTCTTTGATGGCCAGCAGTATCTTGAGATCGCCATCCACCTTGTCTTTTTGTGCGGTGAGATAAGACCTCTGTTTCACGAGATCGGACTTTTCCACGGCAAGGCTGGTGGCGGATGCCGTCCCGAGCACACTGAGTTGCGCTTGCAATTGCGCCTGTTCGGGAAGTAACACGGCCGCCAACTTGTCCGCATCACTGAAGAGCAACTGAACGTTGTCCTGAAAGCCCACCAACTGGGTGTAATTACTGGTCAGTGACACCTGCTGTTTAAGGTTGTCCAGCCTTAATTGCAGTGCTTCCAGATCGCTTTTTGACACAGTAGCGATAGCGCTGGCCTCGCCGTTGCTTGACGTGTTGGGTAGTTCGTCCGCCGACAGCCCGCCGATGTTCGCCCCCATCAGCGCAAACACAACGAATATGAGTAATTTCAATGCAGGACGCATAGGCATGCCTCCAGCGGCTTTAGCCATTCAGGTTAGGTCATGGCGTGTGCTGGCGCGAAAAATAGTTCCGCACGCTGACCACGAATAGGGAAAAGGGGGCGGGTGAGAAGGGGTGATCTACAATCTTTTATGCCGAACCACGCTCAGGATCACGAGGTGTGTCGTATTGAGCGGTCTGTCTACCGACCCAGTGTGCTTGCAGAGTGCCGGGCCCTGTCGGAGGTCATCATGAGAAGGTTGTCATCCATTAGCCTGTGCATCGCACTGTCGGTTTCGTGGACCCAAGGGTGGGCCGAAACGGTCGTGCCGATGAAAGGTCAGAGTTCGCAACAAACCCAAACGGACATTACCGAATGCAACAACATCGCGGCCAGTCAGAGCGCCTCGGCTGCATCGCCTCCTAGCGGTGGAAGGCTGAAGGGGGCCGCGGCGGGCGCTGCCGCAGGGGCTGCGGGGGCGCAAGTACGGGGACGTCAGCATGACGAGTTTTATGATCGTGTCGACGATGACGTGAAGCAGGACTATCGCCAGAATCGCGCCAAGGAAACCGCCGTGGCAGGCGCGGTCGTCGGAGGCTCGCGTCAACGCCAGGAGCGCCGGGCGCAAGAGAAAACCAGTGCTGCGACCAGTTCAACGGCCTACACAAGCTGCCTGCAAGGGAAGGGGTATCAGGTCAACCCTTGAGCACTTTCCTGCCGCTGATCGAGCAGATGAACCATCAGGCAGGCATACAGCGTCACGAGGATGAACAGGCCCATGCGGATGGCGAACGCTGTGTAAACGTCCTTGCCTGCTGCGCTGTCCTGTACCGACTGACCCAGCAGGATGATCAGCGTGATCAGGGTATTGAGCCAAAACCCCGGGGTAAACCGCGTCGGGCTCAGGGCATACAGCTTGCGCGCCAGCACCAGGCCGAACAGCAGCATCCACAGAAAGAACATCCACAGATGCACAAACAGACTGAGGGCGCTCCAGAAGAGGATCGCCAACAGTCCTGCGAGCAAGGTTGAGCCGAGCAGCTCGCGACCGGCGTTGCGGGCATTCGTCGTGGAGCTTTGCTGACCCAGGCCGACGGCCTTCAGGATGATCGGCAGATAACCGGCCGGGTCGATCAGCGCCAGCAGGAATGCCGGCAGCACGATCAGGGTTGCACGCAGCGCAACCCGACTGACTTCTTCTGCCGGCAGGGGCGGGGCAGCCGGCGGCGAAGGGGCATTGGGTGGATCCGGGAATAACCCATGACTGAACGCCACGACGACAACGGCGAGCAGCAAACCCTTGACCAGTGCGCCGATGACCATTGCCGCCAGATCAAATTCGGCGATACCGGCCGAGGAAATCATGGTCAGGCCAATCACCAGGAAGGTCATGATCAAGGCGTTGCCGCCGCGCAGGCCAAAGCGGAAGGCCAGGAACAAACCGACGCTGATCAATAGCACGCCGCTGATTGGGTAATAACGCAGGACCGGGATCAATAGCAGGCCGATGCCGGTGGTCAACATGGCGGCCAGTGCGAGAACCAGTCCGGCCTTGAACGGCAGCGGGCGATTGACCGAGGCCAGCAACAGCAGGCAAAGCACCGGCGCCATAAAAGGAATCGACAAGCCCAGGCCGAAACTGGCGGTGAGGCTCAACGCCGTGCCGGTGGCCAGGCGCAGCGCCCGTTGATCCCGCGGCGTGCGCCGAGTAGACATACCCTTAATAGGCATAGCTCAGCCAGCTCATGAACCCCACAAACACGCGGCCGAGTGGGTTCAGCGGATTGCCCTCGGTGGGGAAGGCCATGACTTCGGCCTGCCCACCGGCACGGATCCCCCGACTGTCACGCAACGTGTTCAACGAGTCTGGCGAAAACTCGATAATGACCGGAAAACGCTGGGCCGGACGCAACCAATCGCGGCTGTTCTGCACGCTGGGCAAGGTGCCAGGCGCGGGGGGCTGCCCCACGCTGACGCCGTAACCGACGCTGCGCACGCGCCCCTCGAAGACCTCGCCCGGCAGAGCATCCAGAACAATCGAAACCGGCGTGTCGAGCTTCACCAGACCTAGGTTGTTCTCGGTCATGTCCGCACTGATCCACACATCATGAATGGCGATCAGGGTCATGACCGGGCTACCGGCAGCAGCGAATTGCCCAGCGTCAGTACGCAGATCTGTAATCAGCCCGGCCGAGCGAGCGCGAATCTGCGTATTGGACAGATCCAGTTCGGCTTTGGACAACGCCGTGGCGGCACTGCGCAGCAAAGCGTTGTCTTCCTCGCTACCACCTTCCTGCTCACGCGCGCGCTGCACTTCGGCGCGGGCAGCGGCGACCTGACTCACAGCCTGTTCGCGGTTGGCGCGAGACACTTCGAGCAGGCGTACGGAAATGGTGCCGGGGTCTTCGCGATACAAACCTTCAAGTCGCTGATTGTCCTGGCGCGCCTTGAGCTCATTGGCCTGGGCGGCACGCAGGTTGGCTTGCGCCGAGGCAATGCCGGCGGTGCTGGCACCGATCTGTCGGCGGGTCGATTCAAGGTCGGCGCGCGCGCGGTCGACGGCAATCTGGTACGGCTGAGGGTCCACCTCGAAAAGGATTTCGCCGGCCTTGACGTCCTGGTTGTTGCGCACGTTCACCCGGATCACGCGGCCTGCTACTTCCGAGGCGACCGGAATCACAAAGGCACCCACCCGGGCCTGTTGTGTATAGGGTGTGAAACGATCCGCCAACAGGTACCAGGCCAGGCTCAGGAGGATCAGTAGCAGCACCCACTTGATGCCTTTTTTCGCCGGGTCGGCGGCCGGTTCTGGCGCCTGGGTGACAGGTGTCTCGGGCGTGGGCTGGGTGGCTTCACTCATTGGTCTTTTACCTTGTAAGACATTGGAATGGCAGGCTGTGCAGTGGTGGGCTCTTTCAGCAGATCGCCCCAGTCGGTGCGTTTTTCCATCTGTTGGCGAGTGGTTGGATCAACTTTCGGCTGGGCGCTGTACCAGCCACCGCCCACGGCTTTGTACAAGGCAATGACATTGCTGACGGCATTGCTGCGGGCGACCAGATAATTGTCCTGTTGTTCGAGCAAGGCACGCTGTGCATCCAGCACCCGCTGGAAGTCCGAATAACCTTCGCGATACTGCGCGCTGGCCAACACCAGCGAGCGTTTGGCCGCCACTTCGGCCTCACCCAGAATGCGTTCGCGCTCCAGGGATTTGATCAAGCCATAGGCCGCATCGTCTGCCTCGCGTGCCGCCTGGCGAACCTTGTCGCGGTAGACCTCGATCAGCTGCTGCAACCGCGCATCCTGCACGCGCACGTTGTTGCTGATCTGGCCGTGATCAAACAGATTCCAGCGCAGGCTGGGGCCGCCGATCAAATCCAGATTCCGGGGCGTGCCACTGAGCGTGTCGGTGGACCAGACGATGCTGCCCAGCAAGGTCAGCGACGGATAGAAATCGCTCTCGGCCACACCGATCAGCGCTGACTGGGCGGCGACATTAAGCTCGGCAGCGCGCACGTCGGGCCGACGCAGCAGCAGGTTGGCCGGTACATCTTGCAACACGGCACGATCGACCAGCGGGATCAGTCCCACGTTCTCGACCAGTTGCGGTAGTGCGCCGGGCGGCTGACCAATCAATACCGCCAACGCATTGCGGGTCCGTTGCAACTGGTCTTCGAAATTGGGGATGGTGCTCAACGTGCCCAGGTATTGGGTTCTGGCTTGTTGCAGGTCGAGCTCGGCACTTTGGCCGCTATTGAACAGCTTCTCGGTGATCTCGAAGTTGCGTTTTTGCTGTTTGGCGTTTTCCCGGGCGACACGCAAACGGGCTTCGGTGGTGCGCAGCGAGAAATAGGTATCGGCCACTTGCGCGCGCAGCAGTACGAGTACGTCTTCATAGTTGGCCTGGGCGGCGAAGTAGCTGGCATCGGACGACTCGATGGCGCGACTGAAACGGCCCCAGAAGTCCAGGTCCCAACCCACATCGAACCCCGCGCTGTGTTGCCAGAAATGGCTGTCCTGCGGGTTGGTCCCGCCGGATTGCCTGCGGTTGAAGTAAAGACTGTCGACACTGGCTTGCTGCAGTTGCGGGTAAAGGCCACTTTGAGCAATGCCGAGTTGGGCGCGGGCTTCCATCACGCGCAGCCCGGCGATTTTGAGGCTGGAGTTGCGTGCATCCGACTCGGCAATCAAATGATCGAGGACCGGATCGGCGAAGACTTGCCACCACTGACGAATGTCCGGGTTCAGGCTGCGTTGGCTGGATTGCTCGAGGGCAGGGGTGCTCCAGTGTTTGACCCATTCTTCGCCGGGCGGCTGGAAGTCCGGCCCAAGTCGTACGCAGCCATTGAGGCCTAGTACGCCAAGCAGCACGAGCCGGCCTGGCCAATTCAGCAGGGTTGTACCTGGATGCATTATGCATTTCCCGACCAACAAAGATCACTGGAGCATAGCCGTCCAAATGGGCACATGGCTGCTACGCTTTTTAAGCGCCATCAAATCTACTGTGATCGGTTAAAAAGGTACGACGATTATGAATAACACCCAGGGTGTCGTTGAAGCCCATTCAGCTGGCTGGCGCTTTAAGTTGGGAATAGTAATTATCTGCTTGATGCTGGGCTCCTGGCTGTTGGTGCCTCTCGCAGCGGCAGCCGATGTGGCTGGATCAAAAATCGCTGCACTGACTGGCGTGCTGTTCATTAGCAACAAAGTCCTGCTGATCGTCGCTATTGCGGTTATGGGCAAAGCCGGATTCCAACAGTTAAAGCGCAGCCTGTTCGGTTATGTGACCTCGCTTGCACCTAGCACGGAAGTCGAAGTGGGCCCATTGCGTCATAGAGTTGGCATCGTGATGTTCTTTGTGCCGCTGATTTCCTCCTTTCTTGAACCCTACATCGACAGCATTTGGCCGGGGCTCAGACCCAACCTCTGGCAAGCTCAAGCGCTGGGTGACCTCATGTTGATCGGTAGCTTTTTTGTATTGGGGGGGAATTTCTGGGAGAAAGTGCGCGCGTTGTTTATTCGCACTGCTCGTGTCGCAAACACAAGTGCGGCGTGAATAACAATAGTGGGCGAGGGTAGTGAGTACTCGTACGTTCAAGCTCTAATGGCTAGCTCTACTAAAGAGCTATTTAGCATAGTTATTATTAATCGTGTGCATATCTATAATAGAGCCAGCACATTAATTGAACGCTATTTCAAAGGCTGGAGGGCTCAATCAACATGACTACCAACACCTTTGATAAACACATTGCCAACGCTGAGGCTGTGATCGCAGCACTGAACCTCGAGCCCCACATGGAAGGCGGTTTCTACCGCAGGACCTTTCAAACCGATCACCACCCGATGGTTGAGACCGCTGGGGGCCGGCGCTACCTGATGACATCCATTTACTACTTGCTGACCAAGGATTCGCCGATAGGTCATTTTCATCTGAACCAATCGGACATCATGCATTACTACCATGTGGGAGATGCGATTCAGTACAGCCTGATTTTTCCGGACGGCACATTAAAAACGGTTGTGATGGGCAGCGATATAATCGCCGGACAATGCCTGCAGTTGCATGTACCGGGTGGCGTCTGGAAAGCTTCGCAGCTTACAAGCGGACTGGCGGGATACGGCCTGATCAGCGAAGCGGTTACGCCAGGCTTTGATTATGCAGATATGGCGTTGGGCATACAGCAGCAACTTACCGAGCAATTTCCCGAACACGCGGAGCTGTTTGAGAAGCTGATGGGAGAATGAGTGGCCGAGGCGATTTGATCGCTTCAAAATCTGCGTATAACCGGGCTAATCTTGAAACACTCTGTTACGTGTAATGTATATTATGTTAAACGAGGTGTCAGGGCGGAACTTTTACAAAAGGTTCTTTCAAGCTACCAATCCCCGACCCCTGTTCGAGCCAGCTCAATACCCCGGCTCCAGCAATCGACGCTCGAACCGTCTGATCATGTAAGGCCCACCCCGGGCAGCTTCGCTCAGAGTTCGATGACAGGTACCCAGATCAAAGCGTCAGCCGGCTACTGCTGCGGCGACAAATCACCCCTTCGATCCTGCTAACGATCTATATCTACGGCTATCGCAACCGCATCAAGAGCGGCGCAGCGAATTTCGCCTACAGGGCATCGAAGGACTCTATAGATCTCAGAAATCACCTGCATCGTTGCGTCTTCGATCGTTCCTTCATTACGGCATAAAACCCAGCCGTGATCTGCAATCGCTCGCTCGAACGCCTTGGTACAAGCGACATGTTCTTCCAGCTTATGGATCACAGTACTGCTCAGCCCACGCCGCCGTGCCGCTGCCCTCGCCCATGAAATATCAGGGGCGGTGACAACCCCGACATGCAGGTCTGGCACTCGCACGTTTCGATCAATGTTCAACTGTAGAATCTCTGCAAACGGGACTATCCGGCGAAACGCGGCATCAGACGGGTACCAGCGATCGATCAAGATGATGCTGCCGGGTGGCTGTTTAGCCAGCACGTGCTGGGAAATCCAGGTACGGCTATCAGCAAAGCGCTCACAAACCTCCAACTCCAAATCCCGGGTGGGATCTCTGACGAGTTTGTTAACGAGGGTCATTGTTTCACCCCTATAGGGATCGCTTTTTTTCTCGCAAAGTCGGATCACCTTTTTGTTGTCTGCCCTCAGTACTTTCGTAACGGCCTCCAACAGTGTGGTTTTACCGGCGCCCTTGGGCCCATCCAGAGAAACAAACAGCGGACGATTCATTCTTCACATAACGATTGATATACGGTTTTTTTGCCCGGCTCGTTCGCTGGAACCGCTTGGCGCGGCTACGCGAATCGAGTGGAGGGGCCTTATGAATAGACATTGATGCACACTCTAACCCGGTTTCTGGCTAATGGGTCTCGAAATCCAGGGTTACAGCCGCTTATGAGCATCGGTCATCGCGCACCAGTTTAATGATGTGTCAGGACGGAACTTCTACCAATGGCTCTTTAGAGTAATCAATGAACTGACCCGGCGAGAGCCTGAGCGGATCGCTTCGTCGCGTTGTAACTGCGGGTTGTCCTGGTACATGCCTTGAGCGGAGCCAATCCACATGTCGTAGATCGCCTGATCAATGATCCCTGCATCCAGCGTCGGCTTCAGGGCTGATGGCAGTGTTTCATGAGGATTGAGGGTGCCACAGACAATAAACGTCAAGGCTGAATCCATGACCTTTTGTTGACCGAAGGCCAATTAAGCTATGTGAGCATTGGCAGTGATGCAGGCTCTCTGGCGGCCATGACCCTGATGCTGACCGCAAAGGGTCAAGGGTTGGTATCGACGCCCATGATCGGATTCGACCCGTTTGCAGTGGCGCAGGCGTTTGGTCTCTCCGCGACGGATATTCCAGTGATGTTGATCACCGTTGGCTATCCTGGCTCGGCCAACTGGCCACAAAAGCCTCGTAAAGCGGATAACGACGTTCTGCAGTTCGTGTAACCGAATGCTGCCAGCGATAGCCAGGCAAGTCCTGTCTTCGCTGGCGATTGCTTAGCTGATCTCGCACCACCATGTCAGTGTGGCAAACGCCTGTGGCAACCACACGGACGCGCACCTCGGTTGGCCGTGGAGCTTCGAGCACCACATCCTCAATCTCTAACGGGGCTCCCGAGGTGCAAGGAGTTCGTCGAAGTCGAGAAAACGTCGGCTTGTCAGGCACACTGCAACGCTCGCGGGGGTTGGCTGCGAAGAGAGCCGCTGGATGCTCCCTCCATGCATGTCGGCTCAAGTCGTCAGGCAAGTGCTCGCCAACCCAGCTGGGCACGAGCCTCTTGAAGGTCGGACTGCATATCGTGATTCCACAGCCAGTCGAAACGCTCTGCGAGGGTTTTGCTCAGCAGTTGTTCGTCATCGGCCACAACTGGATCACGCAGTTCATAAAGCTCTCCGGCTTCCCAGGATGTGCGCTGCACACGGCAGGCACGGGGACGACGGATTGCGTCGTAAGCCGCGAGCACCGCTTGTGGCTGGCTGTCCAGGACCTGCGGATCGGCCAGCAATCGCGCCAGAAGCCAGGCGTCTTCCAACCCCTGACCTGCGCCAGCGCCTTGGTGCGGCAACATGGCATGCGCTGCATCGCCGATCAGACCCACGCGGCCGTGCACGTAGCTTGGCAACTCATCGAGTTCATGCAGCGCCCAAAGGGTGGGTGCCGGAATGCATTCGAGCAGCACCCGTGCAGCGTCTCCCCAATGATTGAAAGCAGAGAGCATTTCTTCCTGGCTGGCATTGCGCACCCAGGGAGAATCGCTTGGCCAGGTCGGATCAGGGCGACTGCGATCGGAAATGAAGGCCACAACGTTGATCAGCCGGCCTTGTTTGACGGGGAAAGTGAGGATATGTGCGTCGAGCCCCAGATACATCTGCGGAACGTCGACCAAGTGCTCATCGACACCCCGATCCCGGTAGGCGGCGCGCAGCTGTTGGCTGTCGATCATCCCACGGTAGGCGCAGGTACCACTGAAACGCGGTGCCACCAGGGGTTGGCCAAGACCGTTCAGCACATGATCACGAATCGATGACTTGATACCGTCCGCTGCGATCAACAGATCGCAGCGATGCTCAGTGCCATCGGTGAACAGTACGCGAGCCTGTTCGGCATCCTGTTCCACGCTGACGGCGCGCTTACCGAATTGGGCGATCCCTTCGGGCAACTGACTGGCCAGGGCATCAAGGAAGTCAGCACGGTGTACCGAAGACTGCCCTACCCCTTCGGCCAGGCTGGCGCCCAGATAAGCGGCATCTTCACCACGACGCCATTCGAACCAGATGTCCTGCCACGGATCCTGCGTTTGGTCGGCAATCTTGCGGTAGGGTTCGGCAATGCCCAGACCCGCGATGGCACGAACGGCATTGGCGCCGAAGGAGACACCTGCTCCGACCTCGCCAAAGGCTGGAGCCGATTCGAACAGCTGCACACTCAGGTGGGAATGACGGCACAGGTCCAGGGCCAGAGCCACGCCGGCAATACCGCCGCCAACAATACCGATTTGCAGTTTGGATTGAGAAGTACGCATAGCAAGTTACCCATGAGGCTGATTGTTATTGGAGTGACCAAATCATCACCATCCGAGCGCTATTGATAAATACCGCAACTCCCATACATGCCATCATGGATGTGAATATTACTCTTGCGCTCGAGCAGGCATTGGCCAGGCGAGCCCCTCCTTGAGCTCGCCTGTTTCGGCCATCGTTACTGCGATACGGTTTGCCTGGATGAAGCGGCCTGACGACTTGAAGCGTTCTGAATCAGAAACACCAGAATAGCGATGGCCCCTATCAGGCCTGGCACTGCGAAGATGAGAAAGCTCGCCTGCAGCGGCAGTGATGAAGCGTGCAGTGCGCCGCCCAGCAAAGGACCGATGATGGCTCCGGTGCGCCCGACGCCCATCGCCCAACCAAGACCTGTCGATCGTATGTGCGCGGGGTAATACTGCACCGTGCAGGCGTTGGCCAGGATCTGCGTACCGATGGTGCACGCCCCTGCGATGGCGATGAGTAAATAAAGTATCGGTAACGGCGCCTTGAGGGCTAACAGGCTCAGCGCTATCGCTCCGCAACTGAAGAACGCGAACAAGACCTTTGCGATACCAATGCGGTCCCCCAGCCATCCACCGGCCACTGCGCCAATAATCGCGCCGACGTTTAGCGCTACCAGAAACGCCAGACTGGAGTTCAATCCATAGCCTGCAGCACTCATGAGTTTTGGCAGCCAGGAGCTCAACGCATAAACCATCAGCAAACAACAGAAAAACGCCAACCACAGCATGAAGGTGTTCAACTTGCGCCCCTCTTGGAATAACTGCGCAATCGACACAGTCGTGCCTTTGGCAACCATCTGGTTCAACTGGTCGTTTGCGCTTGGTTCATAAGACGGCGCAGCTTGTGCCAACAGGTTTTGGGCCTTGACGGTCTGCCCTGTGCGCAAAAGGAAATCCATCGACTCTGGCAATTGTCGTATCAGAAATGGCAAGGTCAACAGAGGAATCAGCGCTACATAAAACACCGCTTGCCATCCCCACTGTGGGATCAGCACCATGCCCAGGCTCGCCGATAGCATTCCGCCTAACGAGTAGCCACTGAACATGATCGCGACCAACGTGCTACGGGATTTCTTTGGCGCGTACTCGTTCATCAACGCGACAACGTTGGGCATCACTCCCCCGATCCCAAGGCCGGCGATGAACCGGCATAAGGCAAACGCCTCGGGGCTCTGTGCCAGGCCGTTGATCGCTGTGACTGCGCTGAAGATGGCGACACACATCATGATGGTTTTACGTCGGCCTATACGATCCGACAGTGAACCGAAAAACAACGCACCCAGCATCATGCCCACCAGCGCACAGCTACCTAGCGCACCCGCCTGTAACGAACTGAGGCCCCACTCGGCCATCAGCGAGGGCAACACGACCCCATAGATGACCAAATCGTAGCCGTCGAAAATGATGATAAGCGCGCACCAGAACAGCACGCGCGCATGGAAGGCATTGAAACGTGCCCCGTCAATCAGGGCTGATACATCAATCGTACGCATGGCATCGCTCTTCTTGTCATTGTTATAGAGCCGGAGGGTCTGATGTCTCCGGAAATTGCGCGGTGCCCAATGGTTTTACGCAGGGCGTTCAGCACTGGACATGGAGTCGATCATGGGCAAACCGTCAACCGTGATAAATGCAGCCAGGCGAATACGCATTATTTCGAACGTGAATAAAGATCGAAGGGAAGCAAAAGTCCCATCGATCTCACGATGGACGCGGCGGTCTGGCACTTGTTAGGCTTTGGCTCTTGCAGCGGCAATTTCAGAGCGGTGCAGACCCAACGATGGGCAAAGATTAATAGCCCTTATGAGCGCGCAATCTGCACGAGGCGTTATGGAATTACGTGAACTTGATCTCAATCTTCTTCTGGTATTCAACCAACTGCTGATCGACCGCCGGGTATCGACGGCGGCGGATAATCTCGATCTGACCCAGCCCGCCGTCAGCAACGCGTTAAGGCGGCTGCGTGTCACGTTGAACGACGAGCTGTTCGTTCGCACTTATCAAGGAATGGAGCCCACGCCCTATGCCCGGCAGTTGGCTGAACCGGTTGCCCTGGCCATTCAGACCTTACGTGACGCACTGAGCCGACAGGACACGTTTGACCCGCTCAACTGCAATCACAGATTTACGATGGCGATGACCGATATTGGTGAAATCTATTTCATGCCGCGGCTGATGGACGCTCTGGCAGAGCGCGCTCCGGGTTGCTCGATCAGTACACTGCGCAACACCTCAAATACCTTGGCTGAAGGGTTGCAGAACGGTGCGATTGACCTTGCCGTTGGATTACTGCCGCACCTGCAAGCAGGATTTTTTCAGCAGCGCCTGTTTCACCATCGCTATGTCTGCATTTGCCGTAAAGACCACCCGGCTACCAGGGAACCGTTAACGCTTGAGCGTTTTTGCAGTTATGACCACGTTCGCGTCGTAGCGGCGAACACGGGGCACGGTGAAGTCGATACGTTTCTGGCGCGGGCCGGCATCGAGCGCAACATACGCCTCGAGGTTCCCCATTTCGTCGCAGTCGGCCACATACTTCAACGCACCGACTTAATGGCAACAGTGCCTGAACGATTTGCCAGCAGTTGTGAACAACCCTTTGGGCTCGCGGTTCTACCGACTCCGGTGGAACTGCCTAACATCGAAATAAATTTGTTCTGGCATGCACGCTATAACAAGGACCCAGCCAATCGTTGGCTTCGCCAGCTGATGTTCGAGTTGTTTTCTGATTGAGGTGTGCCCTCAGTCCCAGTAACTTCTCAGTCTGCGCCAGGCAGACGCGGTACTAATTCCAGAAAGAAGTCGTCTATAGATACTTGAGGGCTCCTCATGAACATAAATCTGTGAACATTAGGCTCCAAAGATCGTGTAAAAACTCAATAACGATTGAGGATGGATCGCTCATGAACGGTAAACATCGCCCATAAGTTAAAGGATGTGTCTGGACGGAGCTTTGCCATTGTCAGCGTTAGCGCACCGAACTAATTCTCAGAGTTAGGGGTACGTAAAACTCCAAACCGGTCTCACTACTACTGCTTCGGTATTTTACTTCCCGCATTTCCGCTGAGCACAGGCCGCATCGTTTCAAAAAACAAATATTCCAATACCGCACTGAGCACAGACGTTCTCGCGACAGATTGGCTTTCTCTGGAGAAAGGGTTCCAGGCAGAAATTAATCAGTGGTAAAAATTGATATAGCCGAACCTTTAAGTCCTTTGAGAAAATCGCTTGTCCCGTCATTTGGGTCAACGACCCAGCACCAGGGATGCCCTGTGAGGCTATACCCAGTTTCCTCCCCCCAGAAGTCACAAGGAAATAGCTCAAGCAGGTGCTGATGCAGCACGCGTTCGATTTCTACATCAACCTCGGCTTTGTCACCCTTCCCTCGTGGCCCGCCCGCCCTCTCCCACTCATTTGAAGGCATTCTTCGACAAGAGTTTGGAACCGAGCTATTCACAGAAGCAGAATTAAAGATATTCATCGCTAAAGGATGAACAGACCCTGGCCCTGCCAGTTTTTTTCGCCTCGTAAAGTTGCTTGTCTGCAGCTTCTATCAACGCCTGGAATTCATGGTTGTCAGTGGGCGTCAATGTTGCAACGCCTAGAGAAAGAGTCACCACACGAGCTACATCAGAAGCAGAATGCTCGATACCCAGTGCCCGGATATGCTCTTGCATTTTCTCTGCAAGTTGGACCGCTCCGCAAAGATCTGTATTGGGTAGGATGCAGGCAAACTCTTCGCCACCATACCGAGCGACCAGGTCGTAGGGGCGTCTAACCGTTTCAGATAACGCTTGGGCAACTGATTTCAAGCAGCCATCTCCAGCCTGGTGACCATATTGGTCGTTATAGCGTTTGAAAAAGTCAACATCCATCATTATGAGCGACAGCGGCTTTTGATCTCGAAAGCACTGGCGCCAATCCACCAATATGTCCTCATCGAATTTACGTCGATTAGCCACTCCAGTAAGGCCATCCATTAATGCCATGGAACGCAGTAGATCGTTCTGTAGTTTCAGGGTCAGGTGTGTTCGCACACGGGCTCTAACAATGATTGGATTGATGGGTTTGCTGATGAAGTCCACCGCGCCAAGTTCCAGACCTAGTACCTCATCCGACTCCTGCTGATGTGCGGTAATGAATATGATGGGGATGTCCTGGGTCGCAGGGTCAGCCTTGAGTCGACGGCATACTTCATGTCCGTCCACGCCCTCCATAACCACGTCCAGCAGAATCAGATCGGGTAGTTGGGTCTGGCATACCGTGATCGCCTGCTCACCGCTGGTGGCCATGAACACATCACAGTCCTCACGAAATAACTCATGGAGTACCCGGATGTTAATCGGCTGGTCGTCGACAATGAGGAGTTTTGGACGGTTATGGGGATGTGGTAACCAGGTTTCCATCGATTGTTCCATCAGGCAGATCTCAACAGTTCACGACCAATCGGCATCGCAGCGGAAAAGTCTAGCGACTGCACCATGACAACCAGTTCGTCGAACTGTGGGCGCAGGGATTGCGGCGTTTTTGACGCCAATGCGTCTGCCAGCTCTATGGCTTGAAGGTTGCCCGCTTCCAGCAACAGCAAAATTTCCTTAAGAGATTCTCGCCATTCCGTGAGCGCCATCGATTCGGAGTCAACACAGACCTTTGCGCTCGGGCTCTGACCAAAGTCGACATTCATCTGCTCGAGGCTTTGTTGCAGTAACCTGCTCAATTCATCAAACCATGCTGCGTCAGCAAAGATGCGCGCTACAGACTCAGCGTCTGCGGATTTCAGTTTCTCCTCCAAGTCGCCGGCCCGCAGCGACAGTGCCTTGGCACCCATGGTGCCGCTGCTGCCTTTAATGGAATGGAGCACGAAAGCGGCCCCCGATGCGTCTTGGTGCTGGATCTGATCGCTTAACCGGACAAGCTGTTTTTCCAGCTCAGGACCAAAGTTTTTCAGCACGTTGCGGATCAACTCGACGTCACCACCAAAACGATCAATGATTGATGCACGAGAATCGTTAACGCCTTCTCGAGTCATTATTTGTCCCAACACTAAAGATGCTTGGCTGCCAGTGCGGCCCACCTGAAACAGCAGCGTTGCGACAAGTTGTTCCAGATCTATGGGCTTGCCGACATGCTCATTCATCCCCGCAGCAAGACAGGCCTCACGGTCGGTATTGGAGGCATTTGCGGTCATCGCCACAATCGGCAACGATGCAAAACGTGGATTCGATCGAATGCGACGGGTCGCCTCCAAGCCATCAATATCCGGCATCTGGATATCCATCAACACGGCGTCGAAGGGCACCTTCTCAGCCAACACCCTGCTCACACCTTCCAGCCCACCTTCAGCCAGCGTCACCTGAGCGCCCTCCCCTGTCAGTAACTCATCGGCAACCTGCCGATTAAGCATGTTGTCTTCCACCACCAATAGCCGCAGCCCGGCCAGGCGCCGCGGCCTTTCAACAGTTGACTTGGACGGGAGTGACTGCGCAAGGCCTTTGCCGCTGAGTGCTCGCTGAACGGCGTCGGCTAACTGCTTGGGCGTGACAGGCTTGGTGAGAAACCCCACGAAGGGAGCGTCTCCCATCTCGCTTGCGTCGGCCAACACTTCTCGGCCGTAAGCGGTAATCATAATGATCATTGGAGGAGGTTCGCCGTTGCCCTGCTGATGGATCAATTGTGCAGCGCTCAGCCCATCCATATCGGACATCCGCCAGTCCATCAGTACCACGTCGTAGGCCTCGCTTCTCGTCTGGGCGTTTCTCACCCATTCCACTGCTTGCGTGCCACCACTCACGAGGTCGGCCTCCCACCCTAATGCATGAACGGTTCGCAACAACAATTCACCCGCCATGGCGTTGTCGTCGACCACCAGTATCCGTATGGACACATCGACTCCAGGGCTGTCAGATCTCAGCAGCGAACTGGGCGCTATATCCAGGGTAATATCGAACCAGAAGCGACTTCCCACACCCTGCTGGCTCTCCACCTGAAGTTCACCGCCCATCAAGCTGACCAACCGCTTGCAGATCACCAAGCCCAGACCAGTACCGCCAAAGCGGCGGGTGGTTGAAGCCTCGGCCTGAGTGAATCCTTCGAAAATGCGCTGAAGTTGCTCCGGGCTGATACCGATACCGGTATCAGAAACTGCGATGCGCAAGCTCACAGAGCTTTCCGTGCGCATCAGTTGCTCGACGCTGACTACGATCTGGCCTTCCATGGTGAACTTGAGGGCGTTACCCGCCAGGTTGATCAGCACCTGTTGCAGCCGCAGGCTATCGCCTATCAGGTCGTTGGGTAGATTGGAGTCCAGGTCGAACATGACCTCGACTTCTTTCTGGCCCTGATTGCCGGTCAGCACAACGGCGAGATCACGCATGAGCGGTTCGAGTTCGAACGGGTGCACATCGAGTTGCAGCTTGCCGGCCTCAATCTTGGAGTAATCAAGAATGTCATTGAGCAAGCCCAGCAGTGATTTCGCAGCGGACTGTGCTTTGGTCACATAGTCGAGTTGACGACCATTCAAGTCAGTGTTCTGCACTAACTGCAACATGCCCAACACGGCGTTCATCGGCGTGCGAATTTCATGGCTCATGTTGGCCAAGAAGGCAGACTTGGCGGCACTCGCGGTATCGGCCTGTTCCTTGGCGTACAGCAGATGTGACTCCAGCTCGCGCTGGGAGGTTATGTCCCGATTGATACCCGTCACACGCAAAGCCGCACCGCTCGGACCACGTTCGACCTGCGCGCCTGCCTGTATGAAGCGAATCTGGCCATCCGGGCGAACGACACGGAAAATGGTGTCGTACACACCCCTCCCCTCGACTGCGGCACTCAGCTTTTCAGCTGCTGCCACCACATCGTCGGGGTGAACTCGCGAATACCAGTGCTGATAACCCAGACCATTATTGCGCAATGTCAGTGGCTGACCGTAGAACTCGAACATGCGATCATTCCACTGCAAGGCATTGTCCGCCAACGTCCAGGACCAGACGCCCAGTTCGGCTACTTCAGCAGCCATCAGCAACTGGTCGTGTACCGCCATCAGTTCACTACGTTGTTTCTGCGTCGTCTCCAGGCTCGCAGCCAGCTCCTTTTCTGCCGCTTTCCGTTCGGTGATGTCTACCGCGATGCCTAGATAACCGCTCAATTTCCCATCGTCATCGCGCATGGAGGTGACCACCAGCGTGACAGGAAACCGCGAGCCGTCCTTACGTATGTAAGTCCACTCCCGGGTTTCCGGGCCTTCAAGCTCAGGTTTATGGGTAAACACATGGAAACCGTCGATCGCCTGAGCGTACTCCTCGCTCAGTTCTACGCCACGAGCAGCGACTTCCTCGGGCACATGGATCAGCGCTGGAGTGTTTATTCCCAGTAACTCATCGGCGTCATAACCCAACAAATGCTCGGCGCCTTTGTTGAACACACGGATAACACCATCAAGATCTGTCGCAATGATCGAGACCTCAGTGGCCGAGCGCAGCACAGTACCCAACAACAGATTGAGATGCCGCAACTCGGACGTTCGCTGCGCAACCTGCTCCTCTAGGTTGGAATTGAGTTCGAGAATTCGGGCCTCTGCTGCTTTTTTCGCCGAGATATCCCTTAACGTCTTGGAGGCGCCAATGACGCGACCACCCTCGCCATAAATCGGTGAAATGCTGGCGGAGACATCGATCAGCCGGCTATCTTTGCGACGGCGTTGAGTATCAAAGCTGGCGATACGCTCCCCTGCCCTTATGCGCGCAAGGATATGAGCTTCCTCAGCGACACGCTCCTCAGGAACAACCAAACTGACCAGTGTCTGGCCCACAGCCTCCTCGGCGGTATAGCCAAAAAGGTGCTCGGCACCTTTGTTCCAGTTGGTGACGATGCCATCGAGTGTTTTTCCAATAATGCCATCGGCCGAGCTTTCGACAATGGCGGCCAGCCTTGCCTGCTCGGCGAATATCTGCCGCCGGCGTTGACGGCTGACACTCACAACACTCACCAGAGTAGCCAATAGAAGAGTGAGCAGACCACCAAGCAACAGGACGACTGTTGGTGAAACCTGATGCAGGCGCTGGATGAACAACGGATGCGCGTCGAGTTCGATTTGCCATCGCCTCCCGTATACCTCGCGCTCCAACTGATGGGTCATCAGCGTTTCACGGCTGACCGAGTCGTTGGTGCTTTCATAAAACAGCTTCTCTTGCCCAGGGACAGTGATATCCCTCAATCGCAGATGCACCGTCTCGTTTTCTATGCGCAGGCCTCTGAGTACCTGCTCTGTCTGCAACACGACATAGATCCAGCCAAACGCTGCTGTCTCTCGTTCAACAGCGGTCGCCGGAGTCTCTCCGCCGCGAAAGATGGGCATCAACACCAGGAAAGACTGCTGTGGTTTCGCTGTGTTCTGTATCAAAGTGATGGGCCCGGTTATCCGTGCCACACCGCTCTGTATCGAGGATTGGGCAGCCTCTCGCCGCGCTGTTTCCGAAGCTATGTCCAAGCCAATTGCAGCCTGGTTACCCTCAACCGGTTCGACATACTGGACAACGTAACGCTCACCTGAATGGGGTGAGAGTTGACGAATGGAGAAACCAGCTTTGCCATCGGACCGAGCGGACTTGAGAAACTCGCGTTCATCGCGCTCCGGTACTCGTCTGATAAAGCCCAAAGCACTTGCGCCGGGGAACTCGGCAGCGAGGTCGCGCGCTTGGTGATATTGGCCAAAAACTTCGCGGCTGATGCCATGCTCACCCGCTATCAGCACCGCTCCACGAGCGCCACGCAATCCGTATTGGTAAAGATTGAGGCGAGTTAAAACCAACTCTGCGGCTTCCTCGGTAGCCGCCGCGACCGCCTCTTGAGCCTGCTGTTCGTTGACGCGTTCAAGGATCCAGGCGCCCAGAATGCTTGCCCCTAACCCCACCACCAGAGTGATAGCTACTCCCCAGCTCAATGCAAAAAACTTATGTTTTCTCACCCGCATTGTCCCATTACAGAAGACCTTCAAGCCTTCAATATTAAAGTTCGAACCCTGTTGATAGCGTCTATAACTTAGTTCGTATGCATCACGTTAACCATGAACCCCGTGGATAAAGATGTTCATATTTGAGCCAAGGGAATAGGACGGAAATATAGATAAACGACTTGTTACGCATTCCTTTGAGCCTCGCACATCCCTTGTTTAATAACAAAAAATCCTCGCCCCGCTTTTCGGTGGTGAGATGCCCTGTCTGTGTCCTCGAATGCTCTCAGGCCAAGCCCGCCATTCGTTGAAGTCTTTCGAGGTCCGCTTCAGGCTCTCTATTATTCATAGCAGCCCCAAGGCGCATGACCACTTGTTCGCGGCGTACCTGCATGGGAGGCAACGCATATATCGCGCCTATCAACTCACGCAGTGCTTGAGGGAGTCCCCAGGAGGCTTTCAACTTGATGGCAAAGGGGGCGGCGAAATCACGCAGGGCGTGGGTGAGCACTTCTTCATCCACCCTATGTCCCTGGCCCTCCCACTTCTGGATTTGGTAAAGCACACAAAGTTCGCCTATCCGGTGCAGCAACGCAGCACTCTGGAGTGGCGTGGGATCCAGCTTGCATCGTCGAGCCAGGAAAACAACCTGCTCAGCCAGGCCCTCGGCATCATCCAGATAAGACTGCATACAGGTCATCAGCACCCCATTGGTTTGGGTATTGGCCTGTCGCAGGGCTTGG
This sequence comes from Pseudomonas sp. LBUM1666, assembly GCF_059695775.1. Taxonomy (NCBI): domain Bacteria; kingdom Pseudomonadati; phylum Pseudomonadota; class Gammaproteobacteria; order Pseudomonadales; family Pseudomonadaceae; genus Pseudomonas; species Pseudomonas sp. LBUM1666. Next base: position 3,103,171 of record NZ_CP166789.1, read on the forward strand.
CTCAACGCCAGATTCACACTGGTAACCCCGCCCAATCGTTTAATAGCATCGATCAAACTGGTGCAGGGTTGGCCCACTCCGTGATAAGCCGCGCTGTTGGCTGCCCCAATAAGATGAGCGCACAGCGCCGGATCATGCTGCCAATCCTGGACCAATTCGCGAATATCCAACTGCTCTCCCCCAAATCCACGCTGGAGATTTTCCTTCACCTGAGCGAGTAACGGCAGGTCCAGTTCATGGGTGGATAATCCACTAAGATAGTTGATCAGGTTTTCATCATTAACAGCGGGCACTTGCACAAACGTATCGGCAGGAAGGAGCGCTTTGAGGCATTCAACGACACGCGAGACTTGAAACGGCTTGGTAAAAAAAGCGCTGATTCCCAGAGACTTGACTGCCAAGACACTTTCTCGATCGGAACGCCCGGTGATCATAATCAGCGGTATTTTCAGATCCTGTGCACGAATCGTTTGCAGCAGGCTTACACCGCTGGCATCCGGTAGATTCCAGTCTGCCATAACCATCTGGTAGGCACTCTGCTGCCAGGCATACAAGGCACTGGCAACATCGCCAAAGCAATCGACTTGCGCCAGCGGGCGGATGCTCAAAACCAGCTGTTTCAGAAGGCCTGCTATCCAGGGGTCATCATCCAGAATCATCACGCGCATTCGGTCACCGCACTGGATTGATGCACCATTTCGAAAGGCTTTGCGGCCCGGGTTTGTTCGACGACGAAGTAGAGGTCGCTGACGTCAGGAAGTGCGGTTGTGAGCGAGGAATCGAGATTGAGTCACGGCGATATCCATTTCAATTTTGGTGTAAAAAGGTTCACAACCGAATCTATTCCTCGCCGGCGAACTATACAAGCAAGCAAACAGCTCGCAGGTATATAGGCAGGAGGGGGTAATGCATGAATGCTGCGATAGCGGAATTGCTCCAGTGATTCCGTCCTGCTGCTCACTGCTCCCAAAATGTGCTGGACTCAAATGGTATTGGCTACCGATCCGCACGACACTCAACCCATTTTTCCGAATGGTTTTATTACAACTCCCCAGGGAATGATCTGACCTCTACTGAGGGGCCCCGTGTCGAATGACCGCAAAATGCTAGTTGTAGCCAGGCGTGACAGGCAGGGCTGCGCCGGGCTTCGCGGCGTTCGTGTCCTCCATCATCGAAACCGGCACACCGCCAGCGCAAATGAAGGCCATCCGTGAGCGCCTGCGGGAGATCGGCCTGGAGCCCTACGACTGCCTGTCCCCGGACTTGATGGACGCAATGGCGACTCATGTCGCCAAACAAAAAGGCTTGCTCCCCGCCGCCTGATTGATCGGCCGCCGCGGTTTCTTCGTCGGACCGCGGCCCCGATATCCCGAAAATCTCAGCTGAGCGGATCGTACCCACAGGTTCTCGCCGTGGCGTTCGGCGCAAGCAACGGCTGTCCAGCTCAAAGCGCAAAAAACGCTCGGCCTGATCAATAACGCCATTGTCTTCGCGATCCCGCTCCCGACGAGGCAGCGCTTGCCGCCGGAGTCAGTGTCAAAATAACGTTATTTCCTTTGCCTTTCCTAACAACCGCTGATCAGCAGGATCAGTTATTTGACGTATCTCCGATATGCGGTCACAACTTTTGCGCTCCGTTGGGTCATAAACCGGTAGCTGTCGATGGAATATTGGCATCCACCGAGGTTTTAGCCTGATACGGAGATAAACTCATGATTTTCAACGTACAGAATTTTGGCGCCAAAGGAGATGGCATCACAGACGACACGGCGGCGATACAAAGTGCGATTGATGCAGCGGCCGCCGCAGGCGGGGGGCAGGTGTATATGCCGACCGGAACTTATATCGTTTCGGGAGGCGAGGAACCCTCCGACGGCTGCCTGATGCTCAAGAGCAACGTCTACCTGTACGGCGACGGCATGGGCGAAACCACCGTCAAGGTGGCTGACGGCTCCGACACCAAGATCACGGGTGTCATCCGCTCGGCCTATGGCGAGGAAACCCACGACTTTGGCGTCAGCAACCTAACCATCGACGGCAACCGTGACAACACCACGGGCAAGATCGACGGTTGGTTCAATGGCTACATTCCCGGCGAAGAAGGCTACGACTCCAACGTCACCCTCGACAGCGTCGAGATCAAGGATTGCTCCGGGTACGGTTTCGACCCTCACGAGCAGACCGTCAACATGGTCATCAAGAACAGCGTGTCCCACGGCAATGGCCTGGACGGCTTCGTTGCTGACTTCCTCAGCGACAGCACCTTCGAAAACAACGTCGCCTACGACAATGACCGCCACGGTTTCAACGTCGTCACCAGTACCCACGACTTCACCCTCACCAACAACGTTGCCTACAACAACGGTGGCAATGGCATCGTGGTGCAGCGCGGCAGCGAGGACATCCCCTCCCCCAGCAACATCACCATCACCGGTGGCGAGGTGTACGGCAACGGCGCCGAAGGGGTACTGATCAAACTGTCCAGCGAGGTGACCGTCAGCGGCGTCGATATCCACGACAACACCAGCGCCGGGATACGCATCTACGGCAGCAACCACGTCGAGATCATCGACAACACGCTTAACAATAACTCCCTGGGCAGCCCCGTACCGGAGATCATCATCCAGTCCTACGACGACACCCTGGGCGTGTCCGGCAAGTACTTCAACGGCAGCGACAACACGATCCAGGGCAACATCATCAGCGGCAGCAACCTGTCGACCTACGGCGTTGCAGAGCGCAATGAAGACGGCACCGATCGCAACGCCATTATTGGCAACACCATCAGTCACACCAGCAAGGGCGCCACGCTGGTCTATGGTGACGGCAGCTACGTCAGCGCCACGGTGCCGATGACCACCGTGCAAGGTACGGCTGGCAACGACACCCTGCTGGGCAGCGCAGACAGCGAGATTTTCTACGGCGGTGCCGGCAATGACACCATCAATGGCGGGGCCGGTGGCGACATTCTGGTGGGTGGTGCAGGCATCGACAAACTGACCGGCGGTACCGGCGCCGATACGTTCCGTTTCGCCACTCAGTCCGACAGTTACCGCAACGCAACCGCAAGCTTCGATGACACCATCACCGACTTCGACGTCACCCAGGACAAGATCGACCTCGCCGGCCTCGGTTTTACCGGTCTGGGCAATGGCCGTGGCGGCACCTTGCAGGTCAGCTACAGCGCCAGCAACGACCGCACCTACATCAAGGACTACGATGCCGACGCCAGCGGCAATCGCTTCGAGTTGATTCTCTCGGGCAACCTGGCCAGCACCCTGACCGCCAGCAATTTCATATTCAATCGGGTGGTCACCGGCACCAGCGGCAGCGACTCGCTGCTGGGTAGCGATTCGGCCGACACCCTGCTCGGCCTGGCGGGCAACGACAGCCTCAGTGGCGGCGCGGGCGACGACAAGCTCGACGGCGGCGCCGGCATGGATACCCTCACCGGTGGCGCCGGAGCGGACGTCTTTGTGTTCTCCAGTCGCCTGGACAGTTACCGCAACTACAACACCGGCGGCGCAAACCTTGGTGACTCAATCACCGACTTCGATGTCACCGCCGACAAGATTGACCTCTCCGCCATGGGCTTCACCGGCCTGGGGGATGGCAAGAACAACACCGTGTACCTGGCACTCAACAGTGCCGGAACCAAGACTTACATCAAGTCCCTGACCGCCGACGCCAATGGCAACCGCTTCGAAGTGGCACTGGACGGCAACTACCTCGACAAGCTGACCAGTGCCAACTTCGTCTTCGCCACGTCGTCACCGACCAACCAGGCGCCGGTGCTGGCCACGCCGCTGCTGGATCAGAACGCCACCGAAAACACCCCGTTCAGCTACGTGGTGCCGGCCACCAGTTTTAGCGATCCGGATAACGACAGCCTCAGCTACACCGCCAAACTGGCCAATGGCAGCGCCCTGCCCGGTTGGCTGACCTTCGACGCCGCCACCCGTACCTTCAGCGGCACGCCAAGCGACACGGCATCGGGCACTTACTCCATACAGGTCACCGCGTCCGATGGCAGCAATGCAAACGTCAGCGACAGCTTTACCCTGGCCGTACAGGACGTACCCGCCGCACCCACTGTGATCAATGGCACGCCGAACAACGACACGCTGACTGGCACCGCTGCCAACGAACAACTGTTCGGTGGCGCCGGTAACGACACCCTTAATGGCGGCGCGGGCAACGACATTCTGGTCGGCGGCACCGGCGTGGACAAACTCACCGGCGGCGCGGGTGCCGATGTATTCCGCTACACCTCAAAGCTCGACAGCTACCGCACCAGCTCCACCAGCGCCAGTGACCAGATCCTCGATTTCGACGTGACCGCCGACAAGATCGATGTCTCCGCGCTCGGCTACACTGGCCTGGGCAATGGCCTGAACGGCACGCTGCAAGTGACCTACAGCGCTTCGAGCAACCGCACCTACCTCAAGGACCTCACCGTCGACGCCAACGGCAACCGCTTCGAAGTGTCGCTGGCGGGCAACCTGGTGAACAGCCTGACAGCGAGTCATTTTGTCTTCGCCGACCAGAACACCCCCAGCAACGTAGCGCCAGTGGTGGCCATCCCCCTCCTCGACCAGAACGCCACCGAAAGCACGCCGTTCAACTACACCGTGACCCATGACAGCTTCACCGACGCCAACCAGGATGTATTGACCTACACCGCGACCCTGGCCGATGGCAGCGCCCTGCCCGTGTGGCTGAGCTTCAATGCCACCAACCTGACCTTCACCGGCACGCCGACCAGCACCGCGTCCGGCAATTACAACGTACTGGTCAAGGCCACCGACCCTTCAGGTGCGTCGGTCAGCGACAGCTTCGCCCTGGCGGTGGCCGATGCGCCCGCCAACACCATCACCGGCACCAACAACGCCGAAAGCCTCAACGGCACGGCGGGCGCAGACCTGATCCTCGGCCTCGGTGGCAATGACACAATCAAGGCCGGCACCGGCGCGGACATCGTCGATGGCGGCGCCGGACGCGACTCGCTGTACGGCGGCGACGGTGCCGACGCCTTCCGCTACACCAACGTACTCGACAGCTACCGCGACTACGACACCGGCGGTGTCACGGTCACCGACACGATTTATGACTTCACCGCGGGCGTCGACAAGATCAATGTTTCGGGCCTTGGCTTTCTCGGCCTCGGCGATGGCAGCAATGGCACGTTGTACATGACCCTCAACGCTGCCGGCGACAAGACCTACATCAAATCCGCCGAGGCGGATGCCGATGGCAATCGTTTTGAAATCGCCCTCAACGGCAACTACCTCAACACCCTGACCGCCAGTGATTTCGTATTCGGCGAGCGAGCCCAGCAAGAGATCCTCTACCTACCCACACTCGGCCAATCCAATGCGCGCCTGCTGCGCATGACAGAGGACGACGATCAGTCCGGCACTTCGATGCTGGTCAAGGACCTGGACCGCTACACCACCTATGACGTGCGCAGCCAGTTCACCGACGCCGATGGCAACGGCGTCGACATCGCGGTGGGTGGCAGCACGGTCACCGGCCTGTCGACGCTCAGCGCCGAGGAACTCAAGTTGTGCTGGTGGCTGACCGACACCAACCAACCCGGGCCTGCGCTGTTGCGCGCCGTGACGTTGCTGCGGGACCAGCTCACCGAACTGCAATCCATCGATAACGTCACCATGGGCATCATCTGGGGCCAGGGAGAGGAAGGCGCCCAGGAGATCGCCCGCGCCACGGACAAAGCAGCGGCAGCAGCGGACTACAAGGCCGCGACCCTGAAGGTGTTTGATTACCTGCATGCACAGTTCGGCAACTTCAGCGTGTACATGATGGAAACCGGTCACTACGAGCAGGACGCGGCGCGTGCCCGTGGTTATTCGGAAGAGAAGATTGCCTCCATCGTCGAGGGGGTTGGCTATGTCCGCGCCGCCCAGGAAGCCATCGCCGCCGAGCGCGCCGACGTCAAGCTGGCGGTGGACTACACCGACCTGCCCTTGCGCTACGAAGTCGATCCGCTGGTGTATCCCGATGACGTCTGGCACCTGCACGAGGAGTCGGCGGAGATCGTCGGCCAGCGCCTGGCCGACTACATTGCCGATGACCTTGGCTTCCAAGGTAACCCCAACGACAACAACAGCGTGCAGGACATTTTCGACAACGCTCAGAACCAGGGCGGGATGATTTCCGGTACTGATCAAGCGGATACCCTGGTGGGTAGCTCGGGCAACGACACACTGGATGGCGACCTGGGCGCCGACACCATGACCGGTGGCGATGGCAACGACATCTACGTGGTCGATAACGCGTTCGACAGCGTGGCGGAAACCAACACCTCAACCTCGCAGATCGACACGGTGCAGGCCTCGGTCAGTTGGACGCTTGGCACCAATCTCGAGAACCTGGTGCTCACCGGCGTGTCGGAGATCGACGGCACCGGCAATGAGCGGCGCAACTTCATCACCGGCAATACCGCCGATAACGTGCTCGATGGTGCCGCAGGGGCCGACAGCATGAGCGGCGGCGATGGCAACGACACCTACTATGTCGACAACGCCGACGATACCGTGATCGAGACCAACAGCAATCTGGTGGCTGGAGGGATCGACAGCGTGCACAGCACCTTGGCGGCCTATACCCTGGGCAATAACGTCGAGCATCTGTATATCGACAGTGCTGGTACCGCCAACGGCACGGGCAACGCGCTGGACAACACGCTGTTCGCCGGAGCCGGCAACAACGTGCTGGACGGGCGCGATGGCAATGACACGGTGTCTTTTGAACGCGCCTTGTCCGGCGTTACCGTAAACCTCTCGACGTCAGCGCAACAAAACACCGTGAGTTCCGGGCTCGATACCTTGAAGTTCTTCGAAAACCTGACGGGAAGCGCCTACGCCGACAGTCTGTCGGGCAACAGCGTCGCGAACGTTCTGAGCGGTGGTGCGGGCAACGATACGCTGGTGGGCGGTTCGGGCGATGATCGGCTGATCGGCGGTGCAGGCACCGACAACCTCACTGGTGGCACTGGCGCGGATACCTACGCGTTTGGTGCGCTGTCGGACATGGGCGTCGGAGCTTTGCGCGATGTGATCAGCGGTTTCAAGACCACCGAGGGTGATCATCTGGATCTTACCGCCCTGGACGCCAACCCGCTGACCGCCAACGTTGACGCCTTCACGTTCATCGGCAGCAACGCCTTCGACCCTGCCAACGCCACCGGCCAACTGCGCTTTGCCGATGGCATTCTCTACGGCAGTGTCAACGCCGATGCCACCCCCGAGTTCGAATTCGAACTGGTGGGCGTCAAGGAGCTGCACGACAGCGACTTTACAGCCTGACCTCATGTGGGAGCGAGCCTGCTCGCGAAGACGGCGGTACATTCAGCATGGATGCTGATTGATCCACCGCTATCGCGAGCAAGGGAATTGCAGTGCCCGAAAAATTAAAGACCACCACAGACCCAATGTGACAACAGTCAATCATGCTCATTCCTCTTTGAAGGCCGCAAGCAAGCGTTCACGCAAAGGTTTCATCAGGTAATTCATCAAGGTGCGTTCCCCCGTCACCACCGTGACATCGGCGAGCATGCCGGGGCGCACCAGCAGGCCGGAGGCCTGCAGCGAGGCGACGGTGTCGGCGGGAATTTCGACCTTGGCGGAAAAGTACGGCTGGTGCGTCTGTTCATTGATCAACTGGTCCGCCGACACCGTAGTCACCGTGCCGGTGACCGTCGGCGTATCCACCCGTTGCAGCGCGGTGAAATGCACATGCACCGGCAGACCCGGGCGCAACTTATTGGCCATCAGCGGCTCGAAACGTGCGGTGATCGCCATCGGCGCATCCAGCGGTACCACCTGCATCAGGGTTTGGCCGGCCTGCGCAACGCCCCCGACCGTATGAATGCTCACGTCCATGACCTGCCCGGACACCGGCGCACGGATCGCACCGTTGTCGACTTCAAACTGCAAGGCACGAATCTGATCGGCGTAACCTGCCGCTTCGGCAGAGACCTCGCTGAGCTGGGTTTCGGCATCGCGGCGAAATTCCTGCTGCGCCTGCAAGGCCTTGAGCCGGCTTTCGTTGATCGCCTGGCGGGTCCTGCCGATATCGCCCACCCCGGAGGAAATCTGCCCGGCCAGTTGGGCCGCGTTGCGCTCGGCCTCGAGGAGTTTGTTGCGCGGAACGTAGCCTTCACGGGCCAAACCACGAAGGCCTTCCAGCTCTTGCTGCTGGAAGCGCATCTGCGCGTCGTGGTTGCGCTTGACGCCTTCGTAGCCAAGCAATTGCTGCTGCAATGCCGCGGCTTCGTGTTCGATGATTTGCAAGCGGCTGCCCAGTTCTTCGCGGCGAGTCAGAAACAACTGGTTCTGCAAGGCCATGGCCGCCTTGACCCGCGGCTCGTCGGCATGCTCCAGCAGTTCAGCGGGCCATTGGATCTCGGCAGAACCCAGGCGCTCGGCAATCAACCGCGCCTCGACGCTGCGATCGTTGAGCAACTTGCCCAGGGTCACGTCCCGTTGCGACTGCGCCTGCACCGTATTGAGCTGCACCAGTAACTGCCCCTGGGTGACGCGGTCGCCATCGCTGACCAGCAGCTTTTCCACCACCCCACCGACCAACGACTGCACAGCCTTGCGTTCGCCCGCCACCACCACGGTGCCGCTGCCCAAGACACCCTGGTCGAGCGGCGCCAGGCAGGCCCAGAGCAGGAAGCCGCCCAGCGTCAGGACCAGGAAACCCACACCATAGCGTGCCGCTCCCCTGGCGTCGGTACTGGCGCAGGGCAGCGTTGTGGCGCCGCGCACGCTCAGCCCCTGCTCGCTGTACGTTTGTGTACCTGGGGGTAGATCACGCATCTTTGCCAGCCTCCCTGACCGCGGCCGGTCTTGGCCCCGGCATTAATGCCTTGAGCACCCGATCCCGTGGACCGAATGCTTGTTGGGTGCCGTCCTTGAGCACCAGGATGTGATCGACCACCGCCAGCACATTAGGCCGGTGGGTAATCAGCACCACGGTGCTGCCAGCAGCCTTGAGCGCCCTGATGGCCTGCACCAGCGCCCGCTCTCCGGCTTCATCGAGGTTGGAGTTGGGCTCATCGAGCACGATCAGCGACGGGCGCCCATAGAGCGCGCGTGCCAGGCCGATGCGTTGCTTTTGTCCACCGGACAAGCCTAGCCCGCCGGGGCCCAGCGGCGCGTCGTAACCCTTGGGGAACCTCAGGATCATCTCGTGAATGCCGGCGTGACGCCCGGCGGCGATGATCTTTTCGGCGTCCTGCTCGCCGAAGCGGGCAATGTTTTCGGCCACACTGCCGTCGAACAGCTCGATGTCCTGCGGCAGGTATCCGAGGTGCGGGCCCAGGGCGTCGTGGGACCATTGACTGATCTCGGCGTCGTCCAGGCGCACCGACCCGCCCATGGCCGGCCATACCCCGACCAGCGCTCTGGCCAGCGTTGATTTACCACTGGCGCTGGGGCCGACGACGGCGAGCACATCACCTTTGGCCAGGCTGAAATTGATGCCTCGCAGGATCGGTTGCGAGGCGCCGGGTGGGCCGACATACAACTGCTCCAGGCGCACTGCGCCGGTGGGCGGTGGCAAAGGCATGCGCAGGCGCTCGCGCGGATGCTGGGCAAGTAGTTGGCTCAGGCGCTGGTAGCTCTGGCGGCCGGAGTTGAATTGCTTCCACGAGCCAATGGCGATTTCCACGGGCGCCAGGGCACGCCCCAGCAGCAGCGACATCGCAATCATCATGCCCGCCGACAATTGGCCTTCAAGCACCAGCAACGCCCCCAGGCCCAGGGCCAGAGACTGTCCGGAGATGCGCACGAAACGGGTCATCGAGGTGATACGCGCGCCGCGGTCGCTGGCATGGGACTGGGCGGTAATGATGCGTTGCTGCAGCAGGCTCCAACGCTGGCGCAACGGCCCGAGCATGCCCAGGGCCTGGATGACTTCGGCATTGTGTAACGTGCTGTTTACATAGATCGACGACTGCACGCCCAGGCGATTGGCTTCGCCCAAGCGTGTGCGGGTCGCCAACTCGCCCCACAGGGCCAGGCCGATCAGCACCAGGGCCAGAACCAGCGTCAGCACGCCGAACCAGGGATGAAAGATGAACGCCACCAGCAGGAAGATTGGCAACCACGGCGCATCGAGCAAGGCGATCAGGCCCTGGCCGGTGATCAATTGCCGCAGCGTCGCCAGATCGGTGAGCACCTGCGCCGGGTTGGCGTTGTGCTCGCGCAAGCTGCGGGCGAACGCGGCGTCGAAAATCCGCTCGCCCAAGGCCTCGTCCAGCCCCGCGCTCATGCGAATCATCACCTCGCCGCGTACCCACTCGATCAGGGCGCTGGACATGAACAGTCCCAGGGCGATCAAGGTGAGCATGAGCAAGGTGGTTTCGTTGCGGCTGGTGAGGACCCGGTCGTACACCTGCATCATGTAGAGCGACGGCACCAGCACCAGCAGGTTGATCACGCCACTGAACAGCGCCAGCGACCAGAACACCCGGCGATAGCTTAATAAAGCGGCATCAATGTCATGACGCGGATCGAGAAGCAAACCCATAGAGTGTCGCCCGCAAAAGGAATAGTCGGTCCAGGACGCAGTCCATCGCGAGTTTTTTGCCTTAAGGCATTTGGAGAAAACACTAAACGTAGCCGGATGCGCTGCTTTCAGAGACGATCCTCGTCACTACAGGCGCCAATTACTGACCACACAACCACGGGTTAGTGCCGGTTCGGCGGGCTGGGTTTCAATGTGGGTGACGGGCGGGAATGTTGGATTCCCCACTGCCGTCCAAAGTTATGAGCCAATTACGCACAAACCAAAACGCCGCTCAAAGAGCGGCGTTTTTGCGTATGGAGCGGGAAACTCGGCTCACCTGTATGTTGCGAGCCTCAAGCGTTTCAGCTCCAGGGACGATCTCCATTCTCGTCCTTGATGCGGGTCGGCAGGCCCATCACATCCAGCGCCTTGAGGAATGGCTCAGCCGCAAGCTCCTCGACGTTGGCCATGCGCTGCACGTCCCACTCGCCGCGGGCGACCAGCAGGGCTGCTGCCACGGGCGGCACGCCTGCGGTATAGGAAATGCCCTGGCTGTCAGTTTCCGCGTAAGCGTCTTCATGATCAGCCACGTTGTAGATGAACACTTCGCGCGGCTGACCATCCTTGGTGCCCTTGACCAGATCGCCGATGCAGGTCTTGCCGGTGTAGCCGGGCGCCAGCGAGCTTGGATCAGGGAGCACGGCCTTGACCACTTTCAGCGGCACAACTTCCAGGCCCTCGGCGGTCTTGACCGGTTGCTCGGAGAGCAGGCCGAGGTTCCTGAGCACGGTGAACACATTGATGTAGTGCTCGCCAAAGCTCATCCAGAAACGCACGTTGGGCACGTCGAGGTTCTTCGACAGCGAGTGCACTTCATCGTGGCCGGTCAGGTACAGGTTCTGCGCGCCTACGACCGGCAGGTCATCGGTGCGTTTGACTTCGAACATCGTGTTGCTGGTCCACTGACTGTTCTGCCAGCTCCACACTTGTCCGGTGAATTCGCGGAAGTTGATTTCCGGGTCGAAATTGGTGGCGAAATACTTGCCATGGGAACCGGCGTTGACGTCGAGAATGTCGATCGAATCAATGCTGTCGAAATACTGTTGTTGCGCCAGCGCTGCATAGGCGTTGACCACACCCGGGTCGAAGCCCACGCCGAGAATGGCGGTAATGTTCTTCTCTTTGCACTCTTCGAGGTGGTTCCACTCGTAGTTGCCATACCAGGGCGGCGTCTCGCAGATTTTGCCCGGTTCTTCGTGAATGGCGGTGTCCAGATAGGCCACGCCGGTATCGATGCAGGCGCGCAGCACCGACATGTTGAGGAAGGCGGAACCGACGTTGATGACGATCTGCGATCCGGTTTCGCGGATCAGCGCCTTGGTCGCTTCGACATCCAGGGCGTTCAGCGAGAAGGCCTGGATTTCGGCGGGCACTTTGAGGCTGCCCTTGGCCTTGACGCTGTCGATGATGGCCTGGCACTTGGAGATGTTGCGCGACGCGATAGCAATACGACCGAGTTCATCGTTGTGCTGCGCGCACTTGTGGGCCACCACCTTGGCGACACCTCCTGCACCAATGATAAGCACGTTCTTCTTCAATTTTTCTCTCTCTCCTTCTCAGCCAGCTTACGAAAGGCTGGACATGTAGTCGTTGTAACCAAATTCACGAACCACCTCGACAGTACCGTCGAGTTGTTTCACTACGATGGACGGCATTTTCAGGCCGTTGAACCAGTTCTTCTTGACCATGGTGTAACCCGCTGCGTCGATGAACGACAGCCGATCCCCGATAGCCAGCGGACGATCAAATTGATACTCACCGAAAATGTCTCCGGCCAGGCAGGATTTGCCGCACACCATGTAGGTGTGTTCGCCTTCGCTGGGCGCCAGCTTGGCATTCAGGCGATAGATCAGCAGATCGAGCATATGCGCTTCGATGGAGCTGTCCACAACCGCCAGGTGCTTGCCGTTGTAGAGGGTGTCGAGCACGGTGACTTCCAGCGACGCGCTCTGCGTGATGGCCGCTTCGCCTGGCTCCAGATAGACCTGCACGCCGTATTTTTGCGAGAAGGACTTGAGGCGCGCGCAGAACTCGTCCAGCGCGTAGCCTTCGCCAGTGAAGTGGATGCCACCACCGAGGCTGACCCACTCGACCTTGTGCAGCAAGTCGCCGAAGCGTTCTTCGATGGTGCACAGCATCTGATCGAACAGGCCGAAATCACCGTTCTCACAGTTGTTGTGGAACATGAAGCCAGAGATCTGCTCGATGACCTGCTCGATCTTCACCGGGTCCCACTCGCCCAGACGGCTGAACGGCCGCGCGGGGTCGGCCAGCAGATAATCCGAGCTGCTCACCTGCGGATTGACCCGCAGGCCACGCACCTTGCCTGCTGAAGCCTCGGTGTAGCGCTGCAACTGACCAATGGAGTTGAAGATGATCTTGTCGCAGTTCTCGAGCATCTCCTCGATCTCGTCGTCGGCCCAGGCCACGCTGTAGGCGTGGGTTTCGCCAGCGAACTTCTGCCGACCGAGCTTGAGCTCGTAGAGCGACGACGACGTGGTGCCGTCCATGTATTGCTGCATCAGGTCGAACACCGACCAGGTGGCGAAGCACTTGAGTGCCAGCAGGGCCTTGGCCCCGGATTGTTCGCGCACATAGGCGATCTTCTGCATGTTCGCCAGCAGCTTTTGTTTATCAATGAGGTAGTACGGCGTTTTGATCATTTCGAGGCGCCTCCGGCAAGGCCAGCCAAAAAAGGATGCGCATTGTGCCTTCACTCGCTACAGATCGAAAGAGCAGGAAGCGCTCTCCACGCGAAACGTGGCTCAATTTAAGTCCCAGGCACCTCGAAAAGTTTCACTACCTGGTCTTCACGGTGACAAACATTTTAATGCGGTCGTGAATTTCCTGGAGAGCATGACGAAAAGGCTCATGTCTCTCGCTGGTCGTCGGGTCTTCAAAACTCCACACTATCACTTCACCCGAGGATGGCATCCGAGAGGCCTCTTCGGACGATTTATCGCACAGAGTGATGACATAATCGAACGGCTGCCCCTCAAGCTCATCGATGGCTTTACTACGCAGTCCCGTGCGGTCTACACCAATATGATCGAGAGATTCCAAGGTGCGTGGGTCGATCTCACTGGCCTCGAGGCCAGCGCTGCAGGGTTCGAAGTGTACCGAGTCAGTGTGTCGCAGCAGTGCTTCTGCCATGAGTGAACGAACGTCATTTTTTGCGCAAACGAACAGCACTCGAAATTTGTCAGCCATGACTCTCTCCCCCAATCTCAGTCTGTTGAACCAGTAATCTTAGTCGACGGGTCGCCGCCCCGTTCAGGCCTGGCTTTCAAGCAAGTTGAACAGCTCCACGACTCGTTATGATCACTTTTGATCTCCTCGATTTCTCGCAGCACACCGTAAATCGCTTGGCGAGAAAAGCTATCGCAATCGAAAGGGATCAAACAGCGGTCAACGGCAATCAGCGCCGACGAGGCGGCGATCAAATGCAAGTTGTCGAAGCGGGTTTCATGGATATGGGCTTGAGCCTTCTTTGAGGCCGGGCCAGGGAACAGTGTCTGCTTGAAGAAGTCGGCGATTCCGAGGGGGAAATCATGGGCTGATCAGTGATTACACATCAGGCCATGAAGAACGCCGAACCTCAAACCAGGCTCGGAAGGCGTCATATGCGAGACACCAAACACCTTGAAGGCCGCCAGCATGAGTACAAGACCTCCAGGCAAGATGCTCTGGCGATGGCTTTGCAAGCCCGTCAGCCGAAGCTGTTTGACATGTCCCACTTCAAGCAGGCGCAACGACAAGCGCAACAGGCCGCTGTAGGTGATGCCATTTTCGCCATAGTCGTTCAACCCGTTGGCCTTGAGAACTTTGGCCAGCATCCGTGCGGTGCCTGAAGAGCCAATCACCTGCTGCCAACCCAACGCGCGATAACGACGCGCCACCTTTTCAAACTGCAATGTGGCTACACGCTCAGCCTCCAGGAGTGCCTGAGCCGTAATACAGCCACCCTGAAAGTAACGCGCGCCGAAGGTGCCGCTGCCAATGGCAATACTTTCGGTCAACAAGGGCTGAGCGCCCTGCCCCAGAATCAGTTCAGTGGAGCCGCCACCGATATCCACGACCAGTCGCCTGCTCTGTGTACCCGGCACCGTATGAGCAACACCGGCGTACACCAGTCGGGCCTCTTCATGCCCAGAGATGACGTCAATCCGGAAACCCAGGTGCCGCTCCGCGCTGGCCAAAAACAGTTGAGCATTGTCGGCTTCGCGCACCGCACTGGTCGCTACCGCCCGCACACGTCCGGCCTCAAAACCGCGTAACTTTTTGCCAAATCGTGCGAGCGCTTGCCATCCCCGATCCAACGCCAACTCGTCTAGTGCCCCGCCTTGAGACCCTTCCGCCAAACGGACAGGTTCACGCAAGGTTTTCACTTCCTGGATCACGAACCCCTGACGCCGTCTGACTGACTGGCCGATCATCAGGCGAAACGCATTAGAACCAAGGTCAATGGCTGCAAATAGAGAGGCGTCTCCTTTCATGGGGGGATTCCTTGCAAGTTGAGCGCACTAGGCGGTTTGCGAGGATCTTGCCATGGAGTCGATGACGCTAAGATGACACCCTCTACCCTTTACGAATAAGCAGACACCAGGATCGCGGGTCTTGAGGATGTGATCTTCAAAGGATGCAAAAAATGTGTCATCGCGCTGTAACCTTCGACAGCAATACTCAGGCTATACAACGCGTGCTCGCTCTTGCGCTGCCACTTTAGGCGGCTTTTTTTTGCCTGATGATTTTGGCAGCAG
This sequence comes from Pseudomonas sp. LBUM1666, assembly GCF_059695775.1. Classification (NCBI taxonomy): domain Bacteria; kingdom Pseudomonadati; phylum Pseudomonadota; class Gammaproteobacteria; order Pseudomonadales; family Pseudomonadaceae; genus Pseudomonas; species Pseudomonas sp. LBUM1666. The sequence goes on from NZ_CP166789.1 coordinate 3,118,530, forward strand.
TTTTGCCACCCCTACCAATTGGGTCTCGGCTTTTTCGAGAGCGGTCGCTGCGCAGCTCTGCCATATCTTTTCCAGCGGGCGCAGGTCGGATTCGTTCAGCGCCTTTTGGCACCACTGATAATGGTCATGCCATGAACCCAAAGCCGATTGCAGTGCCTTGAGAGAACTCGCCGCTTTACGCGAGAGAGGTGAAAGCTTGGGAAAAGCTTCCGTGAGGTAGCGCGTGCGCTTGACCAGGATTCTCAACTCGTGCCGATCAAATTCAGTGTCATCCACGGCAGCATGCAGTCGATCAATCTGCTTTTTCAGTGCTTTTTCGATTTGAGGCTGGATGTGTTTTAGCCCGCCATGGACTTCCACTGATCGAAAGATGGAAGGCCATTCATCCAATTGAATGAACAAGTTCTTGAGGGCCGTGCTTTTTAGAATCTTGGAGTAGTTAGACGTCAAGCGCGCTTTTCTGAGCTGAACCTGGGCAGGAAAACCCCTGCCCTCCAGTTCCTGAATCATCACCTCCAGATCCCGAGCTGGCGTAGTCAGCCTTCCCACTTCAGCTGCCGCGATGTTCAGAGTTGCCACCTCGGTCATGGAACGCATCGGTCGAAGCAAACTCCTGATACGCCTCACGGCGATCCTGAGATCGTGCAAAGCTTCGCTATCAGTCCGTGCCTCCAGCCGAGCACGGGCGTGATACAGGGCAACCTGAAGGGCCAGTATCTCAGCAACGAACTTGTCGACGAATGCCATTCGGTCATCTCGTTGAAACGGAATTGACACGAGCTTAGCAGAAGCATCGATCATCAATATTGACCTCCTTGAGAGCTGACCGCCGCCACTCGAAAGGAGGCGAGTCTGAAAACGGACGGTCTTTGTCCCCAGGCCCCGTCACATCGTCGCGCTACTGATCCCGCCACAGATTCGCTACTATGTTTGACCGTTAGCTTTACCGTCAGCTTTCCTTAATCTGGAGCCCGAATGCCTAATCAAAAGGACATCGCCGCCGAAAGCGGCGCACCGATGATTCCTGAACAGCGCCGTGAATTGATGCTGCGGCAGTTGCGCAAGCATCAGGTGCTGAGCGTTCATCAGTTGATGGAAATGTTTGACTGTTCGCACATGACCATACGTCGCGATATCGCGCTGCTGGAGCAGGAAGGTCGTGCTTACTCGGTAACGGGTGGGGTGCGGATCGCCAGCCAGCTCCATAGTGAGCCCAGCCATCAGCTCAAGGCGGTGGTCGAGTTGCCACAGAAGCAGGCCATGGCCAAGCTCGCCGCCCGGCTACTGCATGCCGATATGACGATCTACCTGGATGCGGGAACCAGCACGCTGGAAATCGTCCCCTACATCAAGGCGCTGTCCGGCATGACCGTGGTGACTAATGACTTCGGCGTTGTCCAGGCGCTGATCGAAGCCCCACATGTCACGGTGATTCATACCGGCGGGCAGCTGGATCATTCCAATCAATCGTGCGTGGGCGGCCTGGCGGTGGCCACCTTGCGCCAGGTTGTCACCGACATCGCGTTCATATCGACCAGCTCATGGGATTTGCGTCGCGGCCTTACCACGCCTTCGGCGCTGAAGGTGGAGGTGAAACAAGCCGCGATGCAGTCGGCCTCGCAAGTGGTGCTGGTGGCCAGCAGTTCGAAATACGGCACATTCAGCATGTACAAGATTGCCGGGCTCGAGCAGTTCGACATTATCCTCAGCGACGATGCGTTGACCCCGGCCGCGGCCGATGGCATTCGCAAGCAGGGAGTCGAACTGTTGCTGCCGTCTGACAATACCCCGGCCTGAAACGACGGGCTCGCGCATCCAGCAGAGCCGTCGTCCATCTTCGCTATTACGCTTGGCGCGCCTTCCACTCCCGCAACCACTGCAAGCCGGCAGACGTGTTGCCACGCGGCCGATATTCGCACCCTACCCAGCCGTCATAACCCAACTGGTCGATCAACTCGAACAGATAGGGGTAGTTGACTTCTCCCAGATCCGGTTCATGCCGGTCCGGCACGCCAGCGATCTGGATATGGCCGATTCCATCAAAGTCCCGACGCAGTTTGGTGGCCAGGTCGCCTTCAACGATTTGGCAGTGGTAACAGTCGAACTGAACCTTCAGGTTACTGGCGCCTACTTCCTTGCAGATGGCCTGGGCCTGGTCCTGCCGGTTGAGGAAAAAGCCCGGCATGTCACGTGTATTGATCGGCTCGAGCAATACCGTGACACCTGCCTTCGCCGCTTGGGAGGTGGCGTAGGCCAGGTTTTCCAGATAAATGGCGTGATGCCGTGCCCGATCACTCTCGGAAGGCAGGAGGCCTGCCATGACATGGATGCGCGAGTTACCCAGCACGCCGGCGTACTCCAGGGCGCGATCAAAACCGCTACGAAATTCACTCTCACGGCCCGGCAACGACACCGTGCCCCGCTCACCCGCCGCCCAATCACCGGGTGGCGCGTTGAACAGTGCCTGCACCAGGCCGTTGTCGCTCAAGCGTTGCTTGAGTTCTTCAGCGCTGTAGTCGTAGGGGAACAGATACTCCACCGCTTCGAAACCATCGGCAGCCGCGGCGGCGAAGCGATCCAGAAACGCATGTTCCGGGTAGAGCATGCTGAGGTTGGCAGCAAAACGAGGCATGGTAGCTCCTGAGATAAAGAGTCAGACAAAAGGCCAGATCAGCAGCGTAATACAGAAACCCAAGGTGCCGAGCAAGGTGGTCAACACCGTCCAGGTGCGCAAGCCGTCGGCCACGTTCAATCCGGACAACTTGGTGAAGATCCAGTAACCGGCGTCATTGATATGGGACATGGCCAACCCGCCACCGCCCATGGCCAGGCACAGCAGCGCCATGTGATTCGCGGTGAGATCGAGGGTCGCAATCAGCGGGCTGATGATGCCGGCAGTGGTCACCAGCGCCACCGTCGTCGAGCCCTGCACCGCGCGCAACAGCATGGTCAGCAGAAAACCCAGCGCCAGTACCGGCAGACCGGTGGTGCGCAGCATATCGGAGACCACGGCGCCGATTCCGGTATCCACCAGCACCTTGCCAAACACCCCGCCGGCACCGGCAATCAGGATCACCATGGCCACACCGGGCAAGGCCGAGCCGATCACGTCGGACACCTGAGTACGGCTCCAGCCCCGACGCGAACCCAGCAACCAGGCACACAGCAACGTGTCGATCAGCAGCGCCACCAGCGGCGCGCCGAGTACAGTCATGATGCCGCGCAGGGTCGATTCGGCAGGCAGCAACGAGGTGGACAGAGTCCCCAGCAGAATCAGAATGATGGGGAGCAGGATCAGGCTGACGATCAAACCAAACCCTGGTGGGGGTGCCGGCGGCAACTTGGAAACGATGCTGCTGGTGGACTCTTCCAGGCCCATGTGCGACACGGCCACAGCCGCTCGCTCAGCGCTCTTGTCGTTGCCATTGGACCAAGCGGCCAGATCCTCGTTGGTGACATGCGGGCCATAGACCTCGGCACGAATATCGTCGGTCATCGGGTACACCCGACGGGTCATGCGCCCGGCCACGCGGTAGCCGACATAGCAAAGGAACGCGGTGAGCGGCAGACCGAACATCAGCACGCGGCCCAGGTCCGCGCCCAACTGACTGGCAGCGGCCACGGCGCCCGGGTGTGGCGGCAGAAAGGCGTGTACGGTCAATAAGGCCGCGCACATCGGCAATGCGAAGACCAACAGCGGCTTACGCGCACTGCCATAGGCCAGCGGCATCAAGATGATCACGCCGACCTCGAAGAACACCGGCACCCCGACCATGAACCCGGCAATCGTCAGCGCCAGCGGTGTGCGCCGATTACCGAAACGAGTGATCAGGGTCTTGGCCAGCTCCTCGGCACCACCGGAGAGCTCGATGATCCGCCCGATCATCGCGCCCAGGGCAATGATGATCGCAATATGGCCCAGGGTCTTGCCCATGCCGCCTTCGATGGTTGCCACCAGATCGGCCGGTTTCACCCCGGCCACCAGCGCCACCAGAATGCTCACCAGCATCAAGGCCACGAAGGGTTGGAACTTGTACTTGAGCACCAGGAACAACAACAGCGCGATGCCCACCCCTGCGGTAATCATCAGGATTAACGGGCTCATTTCAGAACCCCTCCACGCCGGGTAAACGAAACGGTTCTGCCACTGAATCTGAAAATGCCGCAGTGAAGGTGAGTCATGCTTGGATTTCCTGTTGTTATTGTTTTTTCAGGCAAGCCGGGTCCATCGAGAGTCGCTACGCGTCTCATGTACAGGGCCTGCTGTATCGATTTGTCGTGTTAAGCCAGCGCTTTACCAGGTTGCGCCGAAGGTCTCTCGCAACTCGTCCAAAACCGCCTGGTCGAGAGGTTCCGGTTTGGGATCGCTCATCAGCCAGAGCCGCGCGGTTTCCTCAAGCTCCTCCAGGGCGTAACTGGCCCTGGAGACCGAACTTTCCCAGACCACCGGGCCAAGCCGTTCGAGCATCACGCCGCGAACACTATTGGCCAGCTGCGCGACTTGCTCGGCAACCTTCGGCGAACCGGGTCGCTGGTAGCCAATCAACGGGATATGCCCGACTTTCATCACCTGATACGGCGTCAGCGGCGGCAAGATGTCGTCCGCCTGCCAGACACCGGCCAGCGTCAACGCCACCAGATGGGTGGAATGGGTATGCACCACGCCGCCGACACTCGGGTTGCGGTCGTAGACTTCGCGGTGCAGCGCCAGGGTCTTTGAAGGCTTGTCACCGGACACCCATTCGCCCGCCAGGTTGACCTTGGCGATAGTCGCGGGATCAAGGCGCCCGAGGCAGACATCAGTCGGTGTGATCAACCAGCCGTCGTCCAGGCGCGCGCTGATATTGCCGGCGCTACCGACGGTGTAACCGCGCTGGTATAGGCTGCGGCCAACCTCGCAAATTTCTTCGCGCAGGGCGTTTTCGTTACTCACTGAGCACCTCCCGCGAGTTGGTTCAAGGCTTTGCTGAAGAAGTCGCGACCACCGAAGTTGCCCGATTTGAGTGCCAGCGCCAAAGGTTCGTCAGTATTGCTGACAGTCGCCGGCACACCCGGATCGATCTGCGCGCCGATCTGTAGCAGCTGTACGCCCAACGCCTGAACCACCGCGCCCGAGGTTTCTCCGCCGGCAATCACGAAACGGCGTACGCCGCTCTGGCGCAGACCTTGGGCAATTTCGCCAAAGGCGTTTTCCACCAGACTGCCAGCCTGCTCGACACCCAGCTGCTGTTGCACCGACTTGACTTCATCCGGTGAGCTAGTGGCGTAGATCAATACGGTTTGTTCGTTATCACGGGCGAAGGTCAAGGCTTGCGCCACCACCGGCTCACCCTCAGCCAAGGCCAACGGATCAATCCGCAAGGCCGGGCGCCCCGCTTCGAGCCAGGCCGCCACTTGTCCATTGGTGGCGATCGAAGCACTGCCGGCCAACACCACTTCCTTGCCGAACACCGCAGGAAGCTTCGAGGCATCGAGGTCGCGCAGCTTGCCGGCGCGACGGAAATTTTCCGGCAAACCCAGGGCCAGCCCCGAACCACCCGTCAACAACGGCAGATCGGCACAGGCGGTACCGAGGGTGTACAGGTCGCTGTCCGACAAGGCATCAGCGATGGCCATGCCGACACCTTCAGCCCTCAGTTCTGCGATCCGCGCACGCACCAGCTCAGTGCCGCGGGCAATGGTGTCGTAGCGCAACAGGCCGACATTCAGGTCGGTCTGCGATTGCAGCACCCGAACCAGATTGGCATCGGTCATCGGCGTCAGCGGGTGATGCTGCATGCCCGACTCGCTGAGCAGTTGATCCTGCACAAACAAGTGGCCGCGAAAGATCGTCCGGCCATTCTCCGGGAACGCCGGACAGGCAAGAGTGAAGTCGCTGCCCAGTGCGGCCAGCAGCGCTTCGCTGACCTGGCCGATATTGCCGGCCGCGGTGGAGTCGAACGTCGAGCAGTATTTGAAGAAGATCTGCTCGCAGCCTTGTTCGCGCAGCCAGGCCAGTGCGGCGAGGGACTGTTCGACCGCGTCGGCGACAGGAATGGTGCGCGACTTCAGGGCAATGACGATCGCATCGGCATCAAGCCCGGCGGCAACGTCTGCGCTCGGGATACCGATGCTTTGCACGGTACGCATTCCGCCGCGCACCAGCATGTTGGCAAGGTCCGTGGCACCGGTGAAATCGTCGGCGATGCAGCCCAGCAGCGGGCGTGCGGTGGAGGTAGTCATGGGGTGTTCCTCAAATGCCCAGGCCCATCGCGCCCAGACCGACAACACCGACATTCTTGTTATTCATGGGGTACTCCAGAGGAAAGCAGCGACTGCTTGCGCGCCTGCAAGGCGCAGACATTGGCCGCGTTGTAGAGAGGGCTGCGGTAGACAGGATCAGCGCCGAGCGGATAAACCCGCTGAGAGGCGCTGTCATTCAGCACATGAGTCGGGATCTCATCGAACATCAAGGCAATCCTGTTTTTGTCGTGTTATCAGGTTGTCATACCGGCTGGTGAAGATCATCTACCAATGATCAGATTATGTGAAGTATTTTTTCAATCTAACATTTTTTAACATCGCTTCCGCCACACCCTCCTACAACCCGGCCAACGCCTGGAGTGGCAAGTTCTGAGCACTGACTTACACTGCGATACACCCAATGCGAACGAATCAATGTTCAACAGATCGATAGGTTCCATGGCAATCCGGGGATCACGTCATGATCTGGGTGAAGCCAACATGAAAACGGTCACGACCCTTTTCACCTGTCTGCTCGCTGCCAGCGTTTGCGCGGCGACGAGCACCTGCGCAAATGCTGCGTCGTTCAAGACCAGCTTCGACTGCGCCACGGCAAGGGCATCCGTCGAAAAGCTTATCTGTCGCGATTCGCAACTGGCACAGATGGATATCGAACTGACGCGTCTTTATCGCCTGGCGCTCACAGATGAACGTTCAGTACCGCGGCCAGACAAAGTCTTGATCGACCAGCAGTTCTGGATCGACTCCCGTAATCAGTGTGCGTCCACGTCTGAGCCCAAGGCGTGCACGATCCGAAGTTATGCCGAGCGCGCGCACCAGCTACGCCAAGGCTCGGCCATTGTGAGAACCAAGGATCCAGACAGGCTTACCGAAGGCCCCCTGGCTTTTCGTTGTACAGGGTTTAACGCACTGATTGCCGCCACCTTCTTCAACACGCAGCCAGGTGTCGTGTACCTGAAATGGGCGAACACCTCGATCACCCTGAGCCAGGTGCCGAGTGATTCGGGAAGCCAATACACTGGCAAGGATTCCCAGGGGAACTACCGCTTCTGGCAAGACGGCAACGGGGTCATTTTCCAGAAGCCAGGCTCAGGGGCAATGAGTTGTACGGCCGAGCCGGTCAGCTGATTTCTCTGGGGCAAATGCGGGATGCTTCGGGCAGGCAGAGCGCCGGCCCTCTCTCACGTACTCGGTGATTTATGCCACGGATACCCTTTCGCGCTGAGTTGAAAGGCGTAATCGAACAAGCACTTCATGTACTCGCCATCAAATCTGTGATTGCGAGAAATATCAAAATCGGAGCCGATGTACGCCAGATTGAAGTCCGCGCCATCCTGCTGTGCAATTCGGTAAATTCGGTCCAGATCGCTGATCCCCTGAGTCTGGATCAATGCGCTGATGGCGCGACCGCCGATGCTCAAGGTGCGACGCTTGGTTCCGGACCACTGCAGCTCCAGTTTGCCGTTGCGAATGACATAGAAATGCCGTTCATCACGCAAACGCGCCCCGGTCACGCGGTTCAGCGCCATCACGGTGCCGGGTGGGTAAAGGAACACCTGAGTCAGGACGCCTCCGTCCACGTGCATTTCCTGAAACTGTTGACCGTCAACCTCCACGTCGATCATGACGGGTGAGACGGCGCCGGGAATACTCATCGACGCGACCATGATGTTGCGAAACAGGTCGAGCGCGCCCGGTGCCTGGCTGGAAGCAATAGCGCCCATGTTCCAGGTGACCGGGCGGCATGAATCAAGGTCGGTGGTGCCGATCATCAGAAGACGTCCTTTGGCGTATTCCGAGGCGATCGCCGCAAGAACTTCGGCGGTGATGTGCTGTGCAATCAGCCGCGACAGTGGCTTGCTATGCGCGATACCGTCGCTGGTAAGACGGGTCAGCACATTGCGCGCATGGAAAATGTCTTTTGGACCGACTGCATTGCAGATACCCAGAATGACATCGTCGTACTGGGCCCCCAGGTAGGCAAACGGGGCGACCAGGGCGCCAGCGCTAATGCCGGTGACGACTTTGAACACGGGACGAGACCCATGCAGGGTCCATCCCGCAATGATGCCCCCCGCGAATGTGCCGGCATCGCCGCCCCCCGAAACGGCCAACATGCTTGCCAGCGGCAGGGTGTCGTTGGGCAGCCCTGCGCGGGTGAGCGCCTCGGCTTCTCGAAGGTTGGCCTGACTCACATCCCGAATGAACGGCGTCAGATCCTGGTCCAGCCAGTAGCGAGCATCCGGAATGCCCGGGATGAGCGCTTTTTCCGTTAACGTTGGCGGCACCGCATCACGGCGTTGCAGGCACGCTTGACGCAACATGTTCAGCGTTGAGGCGCTAGGTCTGAGCAGGAATGTTTTCACAACGCCGCCTCCGGCCCCTGCAATCGACAAAGAACGCGCTCAATGTAACGGCAAGACGCCTTGCCGATCACGCACGCTCCACACACCCATGACTAGTTTCTCAATCAGGCGCCGGTCTTCTGAAGACCAGCAGTTTGCCGGTGGCTCGCTGCACGACCTTGTCGTTTTGATTGAGTGTTTCCATGAACAGGGTCAATACACCCCGATCTGGTTTGGAGCTGGATGGATCGATGGCCTGCACGGTGCATTGCAGACGCAACAGATCGTCCGGGTAGGTGGGCGTCGGCCAGCTCAACTCGATGCCCAGGCCGATGATTCCGTCTGCCAATGGCACGCTTTCCACCAACAGCTTCATGGTCAGGGCTGCGGTGTTCCAGCCACTGGCTGCCAGACCACGGAGCAGGCTCAACTCGGCGGCTTCAGGATCGAGGTGAAACGGTTGCGGGTCGAACTCCTGAGCGAAGGCCAGCATCGACGCTCGATGGACACGCAAGCTGTCGCTTTCGAACTGCTGACCCAGACTCAGGTCATCGAGGTAGAGTTTTTCCCAGGAATGGATGGTCATGATTCAACCCTCTCTAGGCGTAGCTGATTTCGCTGAGGTCGATAGCCACCAACAAGGCATCCTTGTCCGGTTGCCCGTTCGCTCCGCGCCGATAGGCACGCCGTTTGCCGGGCATGCGCAGCCCGTCTGCTTCAACGTAGTCATGAACATACTGCGCGGCAGGCAGGCCACCACTCACGTCCACGTTGTAGTCGTGTCGACGAAGCAGGAAGTCCTCGCCGAAGTAGAAATCCTGCACTGCGCAGTGGGTGGCGATGTTCTCGGGAAAGGTCACCTGTAATCGTCGCCAGCGCTGTGTTCCCTCTTGCCAGGGCTCGACTTCCTCGCTCATGACACCCGGCAAGGTGAACAAAAAAGGCATGGTCAGGTAGGACCAGACCACCATGGGCGATCAGCACCTGGTCCAGCAGTTGATGTTTCTGTGCAGTCATGGAGGCAGCCCTGCTCGTCAGGACGTGTGGCCTGAACACCTTTTATGCTAGCGCAAGCCCGGGCAGTCATAACGTCGGCGGGACGTCCGGTCTGTTCTGCGGCTGATCCTCCACCCATTGCCAGAACAACTGATAGCCGACCGCAAGCACCACCGGGCCGATGAACAGCCCGAGGATACCGCTGGTGACCATGCCACCCAAGGCGCCGATCAACACCACCGGCATCGGCACATCGACACCGCGCCCCAACAGCAATGGCTTGAGTACGTTATCCACCAGGCCGGCAACGAACACATAAATGGCGAAGATGATGGTCGCCGTGCTGGCCCCCTCGGTGGCGAACACAAAGGCAATCACGGGCAGCGTAATCAGCGTCGCCGGCAATTGCATGATGCCGAGCAGCAACACCGCCAAGGCAAGCAGCCCGGCACCGGGGACGCCCATGAGCACGAATCCGATGCCCACCAGCAGCATCTGGATGAAGGCGATGCCGACCACCCCCAGCGCGACCGCACGGATCGTTGCGGTACACAGTTCGGCGATTTTCGGCCCCTTGCCCGGATCGCTGACGCGGGTCGCGATCTGTACCGCACTGCGCCTGCCGCTCTCGCCATAGGCCATGAAAATGCCGGCGATGATCAACGCAAAGATAAAGGTGAGGAACCCCATGCCGACGCCGGCCAGTTTGCCCAGGAAGCTCACGCTGAAATGTTTTATCTGCGGCAGGTACTTCGCTGTCAGGTCGGGAAGATCGGTTGAGGCCTGCAGCCATATAGCAGAGACACGCTTGCCCACTAACGGCCAGTCAGCGACTGAATCGGCGGGTGGCGGAATATGGAAGCTGCCGTCCCTGACGGTGGTCATGGCGTGCTCGACCGAATCGGCAATCGAGGTGACCAACAGATAGATCGGCACCATGAGCACAACGATAGCGATCAGCACAATCAGCGTCGCAATACGGCCGTCTTTCTGACCCAGCGGCCCCCTGAGCCGCTGTTGCAGCGGGTAAAGGGTGATCGCCAGGATCAGCGACCACAGCATGAGGTCGCGGAACGGGCTGAAGATCTCAAAGCAGAACAGCACCAATACGGCAATCAGTCCGGCACGGATCAAAACATCGAGCAGACTGCGAGTGAACGCTTTCTCGGAGCTGGATGTGGGCACCATTGCTGCCTCCTTGCAGATCGCTGCAAAGGTAAGAGATCGGTTAGCCCAGCATAGACGCTCAATGGAAAACGTGAGAATGGCGGTGTTGGATAAGTCTCTGGCTCAGGATCCACCCCTCACCCTAACCCTCCCGAAACGTCGGACCGCCCAGAGGGTAGAGGGGACTGACCGAGTTGTTCTTAGAGTTACATCGACCTGAAATATCAAAGTGAACGCAGGCTTTGAAAAGCGTGGAGATCGGCTCCCTTTCCCCAAAGGGTGGAGGGGACTGACCGAGTTGTTCTTAGAGTTACATCGGCCTGAAATATCAAGGTGAACGCAGGCTTTGAAAAGCGTGGAGATCGGCTCCCTTTCCCCCTCTCCCCACTGGGGAGAGGGCTGGGGTGAGGGGTGGATTCATCTGACACCCCTGTTACCCCTGCGCACATCACCGCAGCTTCAGCGGATCGACCAGTTCAGCGGCGATGGCCATGCCCACCAGGTCCGGCAAGGTATTGGCCTGCATGCGTTTCATCACCCGCGAGCGATACAGGTCGACGGTTTTTGCGCTCACGCCCAGTTGCTCAGCGATTTCACGGGTGGTGTAACCCTGCACCAGCGGCAGCAAGACATCGCGCTCCCGTGGGGTCAGTGTCAGCAAGCGCGCCTGCAAGGCTTCATGACTCTGATTGCCCGAGCGGTTTGCTGCGCAGTTACTGAGCGCCTGTTGCACGCTGTCCAGCAGCAATTGCTCGTTATAGGGCTTCTCGATGAAGTCATGGGCGCCGGCCTTGAAGGCGCGAACCACGATCGGCACATCCGCGTGCCCGCTGACGAAGATGATCGGCAGATTCAGCTCGCGTGTGCGCATTTCTTCCTGCACGTTCAAACCGCCCATGCCGGGCATGCGAACATCGAGCAGCACGCAGGCATCGAGCGTGGCATCGCAAGCATTGAGAAACTCCACGCCACTGGTAAACGGCAAGGCCTTGAGCCCTACCGACTCCAACAACCAGACCGTTGAATCGAGCATGCCTTGGTCATCGTCGACCACATACACCACGTGCTCCGTCACACCTGCCATTACGTTATTCCTGTTGTTGTTTTGTTGGGCCGGCCAGCGGCAAGCGGCAGCACATCAGCAGCCCGACAGGTTGGCGTCGGGCCTGCAATTCGCCACCGAAACCTTCGATGATGCTGCGGCTCATGGACAAGCCAAGTCCCAGGCCATCGGCCTTGCTGGTATAGAACGGGGTAAATATCTGCTCCAGTTCGGGCTCGCTGACGCCCGGTCCCTGGTCTTGCACACTGATTTCCACGGTTGCACCACTGCCCTGCCCCGCCGCCATCACGATCAGCGAAGGTTGCCCCGGATGTTGTTCGCGGTTGGCGTCGATGGCATTGCGCAACAGATTGAGCAGCACCTGCTCCAGCAGCACCCGGTCGGCATAAATCGGCGGCAGATTATCCGGCAGGCGATCCTCGATTGTCACTTGGCAATTGCTCGCTTCCCAGGCACACAAACGCACGGCCTCGCGGGCGACGTCGGTGAAATTCAGGGCCTGCATCCGGCGTTGTCCCTTGCGCAGAAACGCGCGCAAACGTCTGATCACTTCTGAAGCATGCGTGGCGTGATGGGTAATGCGCTCCAGCCCTTGCGCCACTCGGGCGGCGGCCTGGGGATTGGAATCCAGTGTCTGCAAATAGCGCTGGCTGGCATTGGCGTAATTGACCACCGCCGCCAACGGCTGGTTGATTTCGTGTGCGATGCCCGAGGCCAACTCACCCAGGGTGACCAACCGCGCGGTGTGCGCCAGTTCGTCCTGATGGCGGCGCTGTTGCACCTCTCGCAGTTCACGTTCGGTCATGTCCCGCGCCACCAAAGAGTAATAGCGCTCGCCGCCGGCCGAACGGTGCGCCAACAGGACCAGCGATACCGGCACTGAAGTGCCGCCACCCGGTGGCTGCAATCGCGCATCGGTGCTCCAGACACCGTCGCGTTCGGCGCTGCTCCAGCCATCACGTTGCAGACGTGCCAGGTCGCCACTGGCGAACAATTGCGCCAGGGTCGGCATCGGTTGTTGCTCGTCGATCCCGAGAATGCGCCGCGCCGCTGGATTGAGGTAAGTGACTTGCCCTTCGGGGTCGATGAACAACACCGGATCAGTGTTGGCTTCGACCACCTCCGCCAGGCGCCGCTTGTTCTCCTCGGCTTGCACCCGGGCGGTAATGTCCCGGGAGACGCTGACCACTTCGACCACTGTCCCGGTATAGGTCTCGCGAATCGCCCGGCTCGCGGTTTCAAACCACAGGTAGTGCCCGTCTCGATGGCGAATGCGATAGGTCATCGTGTGATAACCGTCCTGCTCCAGGGCATCCCGCGCGCGCTGCACCAGGTTGGCCAGGTCCTGACCATGGAACAAACCCTGGGCCATTTGCCCGCGCAACTCTTCCGGCCAATAGCCGAGCAATGTCCAGGACGCCGGCGAGGCATCCAGAAAGCGTCCGTCCGGTGTGTGTCGGGAAATCAGGTCGGTGGTGTTCTCGATGATCAGCCGGTACAACCGGCGCGCTGTGGCTGCTTCACGCTCGGCCAGCACTTGTGCCGTGGCATCGCGGCAACGGGCGAGCACGCGGTTGTCCTGGGGATCGGGGATAAAGGTCCAGATCAGGATCTGCGCTTCGAACTGGGCTTCGACCCCTTCGATGGCGCGTTGCTGGTCGAGGCAGGCACGGACCAGCACCCGGTGATTCACCGGCAAAAAGCCCAGCACATCGGTCAGCGGTTTTTCGGCGAGCAGTGCCAACAGCGCGGCATTGAACTCCAGCGGCCGGCCTTGCGCGTCGAGCAACAGGCTCGGTTGCGGATCGTGGCCCAACAGCGGCGAGCCGCGCAGCATGCCATTGACGCTACTCAGCAAGGTCGTCAGCAAGTCCTGCACCCAACCCAACCAATCAAGACTCACGCCCTCGCACACTTGCACCAGCAACAACCCTGGCTGCCCCGGTTGCAAAGCCAGATCAAACACCTGGCCATGGCTGATAGCCGCCCGACGCAGTCGACCGGCCAACCAGCAATCGAGTTGCCGTACTTGCGCCAGATCCAGCCGCCCTGCCTCGACCAACCGATCAAACAGCCGCTGATCGCTGGCCAGCGAAGGGTCGCCCAGCCCCGGTGGAAAATGCTGGGCGGCGCCCTCGTGGCTGTAAATCCGCGCATTGGCTTGCCAACTCAGATAAACCGCCCGGCGCACCTCGGGGCAATCCTGCAGCGCACGGCACAACGCATCGGCCCGGGCAGCCAGAGACACACCCTCGCGCTGCAGGCGCAACCAGCTGTGCAATCGAACGGGAGTCAGGGTCATCACAGGTCCGCTTCGTTGGGGAAGCCAAGGATATACCGGCCTTGGCGGTGAGACTGTATTGATTTAGACCTGCCAGAATCAAATATAGTATATGTCCTATATGACGTAGGTTGTACTTCCATATCTGTGGCTGAATGTTATATAAAGCAGACCTGACATAAAAGGGGACCCCAGCGGCTACGCTGCAAGGTCACCCATAGAGCTAACAATCAGCCACCGAGTACCCGTACATGTCGATCTATGAACAAGGGCTAGGCCCTGCGGCTGTCAATCATATTGCCTTGTCTCCGCTCAGCTTCATCGAGCGCACCGCCAGCGTTTATCCGGACTACCCCGCCGTCATCCATGGTTCTATTCGCCGCACCTGGGCGCAGACCTACACACGTTGCCGCCGCCTGGCTTCGGCACTGGCCGGTCGCGGCATCGGCAAGAACGACACGGTGGCGGTGATGCTGCCCAACATTCCCGAGATGCTTGAAGTGCATTTCGGCGTGCCGATGATTGGCGCGGTGCTCAACCCGCTCAACGTGCGTCTGGATGCCGAAGCCATCGCCTTCATGCTGCAACATGGCGAAGCCAAGGTGCTGATTACCGACCGCGAGTTCCATGATGTGATTCACGCGGCGATTGGCATGCTGGACCACCCGCCACTGGTCATCGACGTTAATGATCCGGAATACGGTGAAGGCCAAGCTGTCAGCGAACTGGACTACGAAGCGTTGTTGGCCGAAGGCGACCCGGACTTCGCCTGGCAGTGGCCGGCGAACGAATGGGACGCCATTTCGCTGAATTACACCTCAGGCACCACCGGCAACCCCAAAGGCGTGGTTTACCACCATCGCGGTGCTTACCTGAACTCGTTGGGCAACCAGATGACCTGGGCCATGGGCAACCATCCGGTGTACCTCTGGACCCTGCCGATGTTCCATTGCAACGGTTGGTGCTATCCGTGGATCATCACCGCCATGGCCGGTGTGCATGTGTTCCTGCGCCGTGTCGATCCACAGAAAATCCTCACGCTGATCCGCGAGCATCAGGTCACCCATCTGTGCGCTGCACCGATCGTGCTCAATGCCTTGGTCAACATGCCGGAATCGGCTAAAGCGGCGATCGATCATCCGGTCAACGCGATGGTCGCCGGCGCCGCACCGCCGGCCAAAGTGATCGGTGCCGTGGAAGAAATGGGCATCAAGGTCACCCACGTTTATGGCCTGACCGAAACCTATGGTCCGGTGACGCTCTGCGCCTGGCATGCCGAATGGGATGAGTTGCCGCTGGACGAACGGGCGCAAATCAAATCCCGTCAAGGCGTGCGCTACCCGACGCTCGAAGGCGTGATGGTCGGCGACTCGAAGACGCTGGAGCCGACCCCGCGTGATGGTCAGACCATCGGTGAGATCTTCATGCGCGGCAACACCGTGATGAAGGGCTACCTGAAGAACCCGACCGCCACGGCCGAAGCGTTCGAAGGCGGCTGGTTCCACACCGGCGACCTGGCGGTGTGTCATCCGAACGGTTACGTCGAGATCAAGGACCGACTCAAGGACATCATCATTTCCGGCGGCGAGAACATTTCCACCATCGAACTGGAAGGTGTGCTCTAT
This sequence comes from Pseudomonas sp. LBUM1666, assembly GCF_059695775.1. NCBI lineage: Bacteria > Pseudomonadati > Pseudomonadota > Gammaproteobacteria > Pseudomonadales > Pseudomonadaceae > Pseudomonas > Pseudomonas sp. LBUM1666. The sequence continues at coordinate 3,134,250 of NZ_CP166789.1, forward strand.
CGCCATCCAGCCGTCATGGAAGCGGCCGTCGTCGCCCGCCCTGATGAGAAGTGGGGCGAAACGCCCTGCGCCTTTATCACGTTGAAGGCTGATCACCAGGACGTTCGCGAGGCCGACATCATCAGTTTCTGCCGCGAACACCTGGCCGGCTTCAAAGTCCCGCGCACGGTGGTTTTCACCCTGCTGCCGAAGACTTCAACCGGCAAGATCCAGAAGTACGTTCTGCGCGACAGGGCCAAAGCGCTCTAACCGAATCGACGTTGTTCCCGTCAAGCGGCCGGTGTTTTTACCGGCCGCTTCGGGCTCGTGCAGGCCGGATTCCGCTCTGCCCTGCCCTTATACCCAAAGCATCGATAACAAAAACAAGGTGGAGCCACCATGATCGACATCCATTCAACCGACACCCAACGCTGTGAACGCATTCGGTCCAACCCGAAATTCCTTCAACTGGTCAGCAGCCGTTCGCGCCTGGCCTGGTCCCTGAGTGCTGCCGTGCTGGGCACTTACTACGCGTTCATGCTGGTGGTGGCGTTTGCGCCGCAGTGGTTGCATGCACCGCTCGCCGAGCATCGGATGTTGACCCTGGGCATGCCGGTTGGCGCGGCGATCATCATTTTTTCCTGGCTACTGACCGGTTGGTACGTCTACAGCGCCAACACGCGTTTCGATGCACTGGGCGCCGCCATTCTCGAGGAGAGCAAGTAATGAACCTGCTCCGTAAACTTCTCCTCGCCGCTGCCGGGCTATTGCCGGCCTCCGTTGTGCTGGCTGCGCCCGCGCTGGGTGTGGTGGAAAAACAGCCGCTCAACCTGCATGCGATCGGCATGTTCTTCGTCTTCGTGCTGGGCACGCTGGCCATCACCTGGTGGGCCGCGCGGCAAACCAAATCCACGTCTGACTTCTATACCGCGGGCGGGGGCATCACCGGGTTTCAGAACGGTCTGGCGATTGCCGGCGACTACATGTCTGCTGCGACGTTGCTGGGGCTGTCCAGCCTGGTGTTCGCCAAGGGCTACGACGGCTTCATCTATACCATCGGCTTCTTCGTCGGCTGGCCGATCATCACCTTCCTGATGGCCGAGCGCTTGCGCAATCTGGGGCGCTACACCTTTGCCGACATCGTGTCCTATCGACTGGACCAGAACAAAGTGCGGATCTTCGCCGCGTTTGGTTCGTTGACGGTGGTGTGCTGCTACCTGATCGTGCAGATGGTCGGTGCCGGTCAGTTGATCAAATTGCTGTTCGGTCTCGACTACCCGGTTGCGGTGGTGATTGTCGGCGCGCTGATGCTGGTGTACGTGATCTTCGGCGGCATGATCGCCACCACCTGGGTGCAGATCATCAAGGCTGTGTTGCTGCTTGCCGGCGGCACGACCCTGGCGTTCATGGCCATGTCGCAATTCGGCTTCAGCTACGAAACCCTGGCCACCAAAGCCGTCGAAGCCCACGCCAGCGGCTGGAACATCATGGGCCCCGGCTCAATGCTCGCCGACCCGATCAACACCGCTTCGATGTCGCTGGGCCTGGTGTTCGGGATTGCCGGTCTGCCGCACATTCTGATGCGTTTCTTCACCGTGCCTAACGCCAAGGAAGCGCGCAAATCGGTGTTCTACGCCACCGGCTTCATCGGTTTCTTCTTCCTTGTTGTCTGCACCCTGGGCTTTGCCGCGATGGTGATCATCGGCACCGACCCGCAGTACTACGTCAATGGCGAAGTCGGCGGCACCTTGATTGGTGGCGGCAACATGGTCGCCATGCACCTGGCCAAAGCGGTCGGTGGCAACCTGTTCTTCGGTTTCCTCTCGGCCGTGGCCTTTGCCACCATTTTGGCGGTGGTCTCTGGGCTGGCCCTGGCCGGTGCCTCGGCGATATCCCACGATCTCTACGCTACGGTGTTCAAGAAAGGCAAAGCCAGCCAGAAACAGGAAATGCGCGTGACCCGCATGGCCACTGTCGGCCTGGGCATCATCGCGATTCTGCTGGGCATTCTGTTCGAGAAGATGAACGTCGCGTTCCTGGTGGGCCTGACCTTCGGCATCGCCGCGTCGACCAACTTCCCGGTGCTGATTATGGCCATGTACTGGAAAGGCTTGACCACCAAAGGCGCGATCATCGGTGGTTTCGCCGGCCTGCTCTGCGCGCTGGTGCTGGTGATCCTCTCGCCAGCGGTCTGGGTCACCGTGCTCGGCCATGCGCATGCGATCTTCCCGTACGACCACCCGGCGTTGTTCTCCATGCCGCTGGCGTTCTTCGTGATCGTCGTGGTGTCGAAACTCGACCGCAGCGCGCGGGCCGACAAGGAGCGTGACGCTTACGCCGACCAGTTCGTTCGCGCCCAGACCGGCCTCGGTGCCGCCAGCGCTTCCGCTCATTGAGTGAAAGGGCACGGCCTGCTCAAGCGGCGCCGTGCCCATCGCACAACCTTTTGAGGTTCACGTTATGCCCGAATTCAACGCCCCGCTGCGCGACATGCGCTTTGTGCTGCATGAAGTGTTCGACGCCCCGGCCCTGTGGGCACGCCTGCCAGCCCTGGCCGACAGTGTCGACGCCGCCACCGCTGACGCCATTCTTGAGGAGGCGGCCAAAGTCACCTCGCACCTGATTGCGCCATTGAATCGCAGCGGCGACGAAGAAGGCGCCCAGTGGGTCGATGGTCAGGTCAGCACGCCAATCGGTTTCAAACAGGCTTATGCCACCTACATCGAAGGCGGCTGGGTGGGCCTTTCCGGTAACGCCGATTTCGGCGGCATGGGCATGCCGAAGATGCTCGCCGTGCAGTTCGAAGAAATGCTCTACGGCGCCAACTCCAGCTTCGCCCTGTATTCGGCGTTGAGTTCCGGTGCCTGTCTGGCGCTGGATGCCCATGCCAGCGACACCCTGAAAAACCTCTACCTGCCGCCGATGTACGAAGGCCGCTGGGCCGGTTCCATGTGCCTGACCGAAGCCCACGCCGGTACCGATCTGGGGATTATCCGCACCCGCGCCGAACCTCAGGCCGACGGCAGCTTCAGTATCACCGGCAGCAAGATCTTCATCACCGGTGGCGATCAGGACCTGACCGAAAACATAGTGCATCTGGTGCTGGCCAAACTACCGGACGCACCGGCGGGGCCGAAAGGCATCTCACTGTTCGTAGTGCCCAAAGTGCTGGTCAATGCCGACGGCTCCCTTGGCGATGCCAATGCCGTGAGTTGCGGCTCCATCGAACACAAGATGGGCATCAAGGCCTCGGCCACCTGCGTGATGAACTTCGACGGTGCCAGCGGCTGGCTGGTCGGCGAAGCCAACAAAGGCCTGGCGGCGATGTTCACCATGATGAACTACGAGCGCTTGTCCATCGGCATTCAGGGCATTGGCTGCGCCGAGGCGTCCTATCAGAGCGCTGTCGCCTATGCCCGCGAACGCGTGCAGAGCCGCGCGCCGACCGGTGCTACTGCTCCGGACAAAGTGGCCGATCCGATCATCGTTCACCCCGACGTGCGCCGCATGCTGCTGAGCATGAAAGCCATGACCGAGGGCGGCCGTGCGTTTGCCAGTTACGTCGGGCAGCAACTGGACCTGGCGAAGTTTTCCGATGACACCAAGGAACGCGACAGCGCGCAAACCCTGGTCGCGCTGCTGACGCCGGTGGCCAAGGCGTTTTTTACCGACACCGGCCTGGAAAGCTGCATCAACGGCCAGCAAGTGTTCGGCGGCCATGGCTACATCCGCGAATGGGGCCAGGAACAATTGGTCCGTGACGTGCGTATCGCGCAGATCTACGAAGGCACCAACGGCATTCAGGCCCTGGACTTGCTCGGACGCAAAGTGCTTGCCGACAAAGGCTTCGCGCTGCGCCAGTTCACCGCTGAGATCCGTCATTTCGCCCATCAGCCTGACGCGCCCTACTCCGCTCAACTGTTCTCTGCCGTACAGCGTCTGGAAGACCTGAGCGACTGGCTGCAGGACCAGGCCGCGACCAATCGCAACGAAGTCGGCGCCGCGTCGGTGGAGTATTTGCACCTGTTCGGTTACGTCGCCTACGCCTGGCTTTGGGCGCGCATGGCACAGGTTGCCAAGCAAAAGCTGCACGAAGACGAAGGGTTTTATGGCGCGAAAATCGCCACCGCCGACTTCTATATCCACCGCTTGCTGCCGCGCATTTTGAGCCTGGAGCAATCTATCCGCGCGGGCAGTGCCTCCTTGTTTGGCCTGAGTGCCGAACAGTTCTAACGATTGAACCGCACGCGGCGCCACGCTCCTATCTTTTCGGCGTTCGCGTTTTTTTATTGATAAGCCCTCGCCCACCTGGCGAGGGCCGCGGGACCTGTCTTTCCATAATAAAAACAAAGGGGCTTCACCATGGACCGCAACACCCGCACCCTCGCTACCCGACTGTTGCTGGCCGGCGGCGTCATCAGCCTCTCGGCCCCCGCCGCTGCTGACTTCGTCAAAGACAGCAAGGCCAGCCTCGAGCTGCGCAACTTCTATTTCAACCGTGACTATCGCCAGGACAACGCCGCCCAATCCAAACAAGAGGAATGGGCCCAGGGTTTCTTGCTGCGCTATGAATCGGGCTTCACCGAAGGTTTGATCGGCGTGGGTTTCGATGCCATTGGCCTGGTCGGCGTCAAGCTCGATTCCAGCCCGGATCGCGCAGGCTCCGGCCTGCTCAAACGTCACCGCGACACGAGCAAAGGTGCTCAGGACGAGTACGGCGAACTGGGCCTGACCGCCAAAGTGCGTGCCTCGAAAAGCACACTGAAACTCGGCACACTGCTGCCGAAACTGCCCACGTTATTGGCCAACGATTCACGGCTGTTGCCACAAACCTTCAAGGGCGGCCAGTTGACGTCGCTGGAACTCGAAGGCCTGACGGTGGATGCCGGGCGACTGACGCAGGTCAATCAGCGCGACTCCTCGGACTACGAGGACATGGGCATCACCCGCACCGGCGCCAAGGGCATCACCACACGTCATCTCGATAGCGACAGCTTCGACTTCGCCAGCCTGAACTACAAATGGACCAGCAACCTCGCCACCGGCTACAGCTACGGCCACCTCGACAACTTCTACAGCCAGCACCTGGTCAACCTGACCTACGTGTTGCCGGTCACAGCCGGCCAGTCGCTGAAGACGGATCTGCGCTTCGCCCGCTCCACGGATGATGGCGGCAGTAATGTCGATAACAATGCCATTGGCGCGATGTTCACCTATAACCTCGGCGGGCATGCGTTTGGCCTGGGTTATCAAGGCATGAGCGGCGACACCGGCTACGCCTACGTCAACGGTACCGATGCGTTCCTGGTGAACTTCGTGCAGATCGGCGACTTCGCCAGCAAGGACGAAAAGTCCTGGCAGGCTCGCTACGACTACAACTTTGCGGCCATTGGCGTTCCGGGCCTGACCTTCATGACCCGCTACCTCACCGGCGACAATATCGATCTGGGCGGCAACCGCCCGGAAGGCAAGGAATGGGAACGTGATACCGACATCGGCTATGTCGTGCAGAGCGGGCCGCTGAAGAATGTCGGCGTGAAATGGCGTAACGCGACGGTTCGCTCGACCAACTTTGGCAGCGACCTGGATGAAAACCGCTTGATCGTCAGCTACACCTTGCCGATCTGGTAAGCACCCTTCCCCCAGATCGTTCCCACCGCGTGGGAACGATCACCCGCGGCAGTGGCCAGAGTAGGTTAAGATGCCTGCAAACCAGGCCCGCCGCGAGACGCCCCGCATGACTGATACCACCCCCCGCCTGATCAAGAAATACCCAAACCGCCGACTGTATGACACCCACACCAGCAGTCATTTGACGCTGGCGGACATACGCCAGTTGGTGGTCGACAAAATTGCCTTTCAGGTGGTCGATGCCAAGAGCGGCGAGGATCTGACGCGCAGCATCCTGCTGCAAGTGATTCTGGAAGCCGAAAGCGGCGGTGAGCCGATCTTCACCAGCGAGATGCTGATGGGGATTATCCAGTTCTACGGCCCTTATCAGGGCGTTCTCGGCAGCTATCTGGACAAGAGCATTCAGACCGTGATCGACGTCCAGTCCCAGACTGGCGCGCAGTCGTCCGAAGCCTGGAGCGACTTCATGCACCAACAGGCCCCGGTGATGCAGGACCTGATGCGCCAATATGTCGACCAGTCCAAGGCGTTGTATCTCAATACCCAGAACCTGTTTGGCATGTTTGGCGGTAAACAACCCGGCACCAATAATGGGCCGAAAAAAAATGGCGATGGGGAATAAACCCATCGCCATTGGTGCCGCTGATCTAATGCGACTTACTTGTTACCGCTGGTAGCCTTGGCGCTTGCTTCTGGAGCAGCTTTGGTGCCCGCGGCAGTCGCTGCGTCGAAACTGCTCTGAGCCACATCGGCAGCCTGTTTTACGGCTTTCTGTGCGCTTTCGAACACGGTACCGGCATTCGCCAGGCTCGACTTGAACGCTGCCACAACAGGCTCGGAGCCGGCCGGTGCATTCTTGCTGATGGCTTCAACGAACTCTTGCACCTGTTGAGTGCCCGCTTCGACCTGACTCGAAGTCAATTTGGCGATGTCCGACTGAGTACCCACGATCAGGGCTTGAACCTGACGATTGAATTCGGCCAGACGTTCGGTCTGCGCGCTCGGCTGGGTGAAAGAAGCCTGCAGCTCGGCGAAACCTTGTGGATCACGGACGGCCAGCAGCTTGCGAACACCTTCGAAGTGCTCTTCGGTGGAGTCGCGCAGTGCCTTGAACTGCAACTGGCTGAGCTGTTCAACGCTGGCGAAGACTTTACCGCTGATTTGCTGCAAAAGATCGAGGTTGGCTTTCTGAGCGGTTTGCAGTTTTTCCGAATTGAAAAAAGACATGCTTGAATCTCCTGGTACTGGAAGGCCCTGATGGACCTGAGGACGCGATAGCGATCCGGCCAGTCATCGCGTTAGCCTTGATATTGCAGTGCACAAAACCATTTGGCAACGTCTATTTTTGTGCGGTGCAAAATAACCTTTGCTAAAGCCCTCCTCATTCGCTGTAAACTCATGCTCATCGAACGGCCAGGCTAGCCCTCTTTAACTAAAGGGTTCTGATGGGCCGGTCCCCATGCATAGCGTCAGGAGATCACGATGGGTCAGGAATTAAATATTGCGCTGCAAGATGAAGAGTTCTCCGAACCCGCGGGCTTGTTCGAACACCTTAATCATCTGCAACGCCTCAATACCCGTAACGTCCTCGACGCGGTGCAGAAGCGCCAGGCAAAAACCTTCGCGCCTTTAAGCCTTGGGCAGCTCCGACAGCCAACGCCTGCTGACTGGCAGGAATACTTCACCGACCTCGGCCAACGCAGCGTGTTGTTCTGGGATACCTTGCGTCAGCGCGGCGACAACACCCTGGCCCACGAACGCGCCAGGTATCCGCTGCTGCTCAAGTTCAATCATGAAGCGCTGGTCGCCGGTGAAGACCTGCCCCGCCCGGTCAACTATTCGTTGTTGCAAATCCTCGGCGGCCCCGGACAACAGATCGACAGCAAAAAACAGCCGGTGATCATCATTGACCCGCGCGGCGGCCATGGCTCGGGCATCGGCGGGTTCAAACAGGATTCGGTCATCGGCGAAAGCCTGAGAGCCGGCCACCCCACCTACTTTATCTCCTTCAGTCACTCGCCCCGCCCAGGGCAAACCCTTGCCGATATCACCGAAGCTCAGGCGCGGTTCATCGAAGTCGTCAGCGCCCGACATCCCGACAGCACCAAACCCGTGGTAATCGGCAACTGCCAGGCGGGCTGGGCGTTAATGGGCCTCGCGGCCACCCGTCCGGAGCTGCCGGGTCTGATCATCGTCAACGGTGCGCCGTTGTCGTACTGGGCCGGCGTCAATGGCCGCAATCCGATGCGCTACACCGGCGGTTTGCTGGGCGGTGGCTGGATGGCGCGCCTAGGTAGCGACCTCGGTAATGACCGTTTCGACGGCACCTGGCTGGTCAGCAATTTCGAAAACCTGGACCCGGCCAACACTTATTGGGGCAAGTACTACCACCTGTTCAGCGAAGTCGACAGCGAGGCCGCACGCTTTCTGGATTTCGAACGCTGGTGGGGCAGCCCGACCCTGCTCAATGGCGAAGAGATCGAGATGATTGTCGACGACTTGTTCATCGGTAATCGGCTGTCCGGTGGTCTCGGGCGCAAGAGCAGTGGGCTTGACCTCAAATTGATCGAAGTGCCGGTGGTGGTGTTCTGCTCGTATGGCGACAACATCACCTCCCCGCAGCAGGCACTGGACTGGATCACCGACGTCTATCCCAGCGATCTAGCGTTGCAAAATGCCGGACGCACCATCGTTTACCTGCGACACGCGAGCATCGGTCACCTGGGCATTTTCGTGTCCGGTGAAGTGGCGCGGCGCGAACACCGTGAGTTACTCGGCGCGGTCGATGCGATCAATGCGCTGTCGGCCGGGCTGTATGAAATGCTGATCGAAGACCTGCCGGAGAATTCGGCGACGCCGTATGCCGTGCGTTTCGAACCCCGGCGTATCGCCGACATCCATGGCCAGGTGCAGCCGCCCCGTGATGATGATCGCGAATTTGCGCTGGTCCAGCGCGCGTCCGATATCAACAACAGTGTGTACGACGAATTCATACGCCCGTGGTTGCGCCAGCTGATCAACGAACCGAGCGCCGAAATACTGCGCCGGGCCCACCCTTTCCATCAGCAGCAAGTGGCCTGGAGCAGTTTGAACCCGGCGCTGTGGTGGCTGGCCGGCAGTGCCGCTCAAGTGAGCAAGGATCGTCACCCCGCCAGCCAGAACAACCCGTTACTGGTCTGGCAGGAACTGTTTTCCAACCAGATGCAGGACGCCTTGAACGGCTATCGGGATCTGCGCGATGCGGCTCAGGAAATGTGTTTCTACGGCGTGTATGGCGTACTCAACAGCCTCACCGGCAATGCACCCGGACGTAATCTGCAGGAACATGCCGAGCAGCACGACAAGGTTTTGATCGAGCGCTTGCAGGATGCCCTGCCCCTTGGCGGCCTGATGGAAGCCTTGATACGGATCCTGTTCCTGCTGGGCCGCGACAGCGACGAGCCGGGCAAGGAAAGTGTCGAAAAATTGATTCTGCAACTGCAAGTGCTGCTCCAGGACTACAGTGCCGAGCCGCTTGATCTGCGCGAAACCCTGCGCCTGCAAAAACTGCTGGTCGCTACCCATCCGCAAGAAAGCCTGCACAGCCTGCCCCTGATGCTTGTCGAAGTCGAAGAACGCCAGCAAGTGCTGGCGGCCGTCGCCAATTTGCTGCCGGAACTGCTGAGCAGCGGCGCAGACAACCCCTTCTGGTGTGAGCTGCACACGCTGCTCGACGTGCCGCTGCCAGGTTTCAGCCTGACCCAACCACCGGGTGAAGCCGATGCCATCGAAGAGAAAATCCCGGTGGTAACCCCTGAGCCGATCAAGCAGATCACCCCGGTGGAAATTCCCGAGCCAATCAAACAGAAAACCCCAGCGGTAATCCCCGAGCCAATCAAGCAGAAAAAACCCGCAGTGACCCCAGACCCCATCGCCAAGGTTGCGAGTCCAGTGCGCAAACCTGCCAAGGGCAAGAAAGGCGTGAAAAAACCTCCGGTGAAATAACGTTGAACGCTGACGAGGACCGCGTCAGACCGGCGCGGCTTCCTCGATTTCAAACGATTCATCGGCCCGATACTGACCGGGTGTCATACCAAACCAGCGGCTACAGGCTTTGTTGAAACTGCTGTGATCATGAAAACCAAGGAGATACGCGACATGCTTCATGTTGAAGTGAGAATGTCGCAGGTAAAAATCGGCCAATTGCCGGCGCACAGCGTTCTGCACGTCCTTGAATTGCGTCCCTTCCTTTTCCAGCGCGCGTTGCAGCGTCCGCTTACTGATGTTCAATGCTGCCGCGATCGATTCCATATCGCACTGCCCCTGGTCCTGACTCAAGCGCTCGGTAATCAGCGCGCGAATCCTGCCGACAATGGAAAAACCAAACAGCAGATCCATTTGAGCCTCGGCAAAACTGTCATGCAGCACCGCCAACGTTTCATTGGCCATGCTCAACGGCCGCAGCAGCTCCTGCGCATCAAACAAAATGCTGTCGTAAGGCGCGTCGAAATGCAGGTCGCAGCCAAACAACCGTCGATGCTCAGAGGTGTCTTCAGGTTCGGGATAGGTGAACTCCACTCTCAAGGGTTGCGGTGAGTTGCCGCCCGCCAGCTTGCGGCAGAAACCCAGCAATGAAGCCAACGCTGCATCGGTGTATTGGCGAGGTTTGACCGAACCTTTTTGTTGATGATCGAGCCCGGACAGTCGGTAGTTCTGCTGTTCCGATGTAAAGAAAAGGCTGAATCCGGTGCCAATCAACGGACTGAAACGGACCAGTCGTTCAAGGGCTTTTTTCAGATTCAGGCTGGACATCATGGTGTAACCGACGATCTGAAAGCTGCCGGGGTGGAAACTTCCATAGGCCCTCAAGCCAATGTCCGGATCACCCGAGGCCTGAGCGGCCAGTTCCCATAATCGATAGATAGCCCTCCGCTCGCAAAACGCTCCTGGTTCGTTCGCGAGTTGCATGTCTAGTCCAGCCTCCTGACACAGACTGGCAATATCCAGTCCTTGAGCCGAGAGCGTATTTACCAGCACGCTGGCATAACCTGAACTCATTCTATACATGGCGTCCTCAATGACCTGTGGAACCGAACATCCTGTCCGGAGCCATGACTGATCTGCGTGGAATCAAATGCTAACGGGTTGTTCAGTTGAAAATATTGATCCCAGTATAGGTAATCCTCACTTTTAGCCACCGCCGAGCCGGCGACGCGACGTCAAAGACAATAAATTAGTTCAGTTTCATTTCGTGCATGGCACCGTTGGACACCAGACCGTCACCTCTCAACACTTCCGCACACCCCGTCAATGCCGAACAATCCCCCTTCTTGCAGCGCAAAACACAAAAAGGAAGAGAGCATATGAAGTCGCTTGGTCGTATTGCGTTGGTCACGGGTGGTATGGGTGGGATTGGCACTGCGATAAGCCAACGCCTGTACAAGGAAGGATTCAAGGTCATCGTGGGCTGCAGCTCTGATTCCGCCCGCAAGAAAGAATGGATGGCGAGCCAATTGGAGGCGGGTTATCAATTCGAATGCATCTATGGCGACATCACCGATTGGGAATCAACGCGCAAAGCGTTCGAGATGGCGCGTGAGCATTACGGCCCGATCGATGTATTGGTCAACAACGCCGGCATCACGCGTGATGCGTCCTTTCGCAAACTGACGCCCGAAGACTGGAACGCGGTCATCGGCACCAACCTGAGCGGCCTGTTCAACACCACCAAACAGGTGATTGAAGGGATGTTGGCCAAGGGTTGGGGACGGGTCATCAACATTTCCTCGATCAACGGTCAGCGCGGCCAGTTCGGCCAGACCAACTACAGCGCGGCCAAGGCCGGCATCCATGGTTTCACCATGGCCCTGGCCCGGGAAGTGTCCGGCAAGGGCGTGACCGTCAACACCGTCTCACCAGGTTACATCCAGACCAGCATGACCGCGGCCATCCGCCCGGACATTCTCGACACTATGATCGCGGCCACACCGGTCGGGCGTCTCGGCCAACCTGAAGAAATCGCCTCCATCGTGGCCTGGCTGGCTTCCGATGAATCGGCCTACAGCACCGGGGCCGACTTCTCGGTCAACGGCGGCATGAACATGCAGTAGACCTGTCAGGGCATGGATGCCCTGCTTTCGCTCGACAACATCTTAATGAGGTCACGCATGAACGAAGTCGTAATCGTTGCCGCTACTCGTACCGCCATTGGCAGTTTTCAAGGTGCCTTGTCCGCGATTCCAGCCACCGAACTGGGCGCAGCGGTCATTCGCCGTTTGCTGGAAGAGACCGGTCTTGACGGCTCGCAGATCGATGAAGTGATCCTCGGCCAGGTACTCACCGCGGGCTCGGGGCAAAACCCGGCACGCCAGACGGCAATCAAGGCCGGCCTGCCCCATACCACCCCTGCCCTGACCCTGAACAAGGTCTGCGGCTCGGGCCTCAAGGCTGTCCAGCTGGCGGTCCAGGCCATCCGTTGCGGCGACGCCGAACTCATCATTGCCGGCGGTCAGGAAAACATGAGCCTGGCACCGTATGTGCTGCCCAAGGCCCGCACCGGTTTGCGTCTGGGTCATGCGCAACTGCAAGACAGCGTGATTCAAGACGGTTTGTGGGACGCCTTCAACGATTACCACATGGGCATCACCGCAGAGAACCTGGCGCAGAAGTACGAACTGAGTCGCGAAGACCAGGACGCTTTCGCCGCGGCCTCGCAACAGAAAGCCGCCGCTGCCATCGAAGCGGGTTACTTCAAGCGTGAAATCACCCCGATCCTGATCCCTCAGCGCAAGGGTGAGCCGCTGGTCTTCGACACTGATGAACAGCCGCGTCCAGACAGCACACTGCAGGCGCTGGGCAACCTCAAACCCGCGTTCCAGAAAAACGGCAGCGTAACCGCCGGTAACTCGTCGACCCTCAACGACGGCGCCGCCGTACTGTTGCTGGCCAGTGCCGCCAAGGCCCAGGCCCTCGGCTTGCCGGTTCTGGCACGCATCAAGGCTTACGCCAGCGCTGGCGTGGACCCGTCGATCATGGGCATCGGTCCGGTGCCGGCCACCCGCTTGGCATTGACCAAAGCCGGCTGGAGCCTGGACGACCTCGACCTGATCGAAGCCAATGAAGCGTTCGCCGCGCAATCACTGGCAGTCGGCAAGGAAATGGGTTGGGACACCAGCAAGGTCAACGTCAATGGCGGCGCGATTGCCCTCGGTCATCCGATCGGTGCATCGGGTGCGCGGATTCTGGTGTCGCTGTTGCACGAACTGATTCGTCGCGACGGCAAAAAAGGCCTGGCCACGTTGTGCATCGGTGGCGGCCAGGGTGTCAGCCTGGTCATCGAACGATAAAAGCAAGACAGGACTGCTTGCTTGACTGCTGACGCGGCGCCGAAGTCCGGCGCCGCGGTTTTTTTCTGCCCGGTTTACTGATGTGGGCAAGGAGTTCCATGGACAATAACTCGCATACCTTCAACACCTTCTGGTCAGGCCAGGTTCCGTTCATTGCCTCCTTTGCAGTGCAACAATTACGTCTGTGGGTCAGTAGCAATCCGTGGTTTACCGGCCAAGCCTACAACGAGTGGTTTGACCTGCCGCGCGGAACCCTGGACAGTCTTCAATCGGACTACCAACAGCAATGGGGCGAACTCGGCCAGCAACTGCTGACCGGTCAGCCATTCAGCTTCGAGGATCGACGTTTTGCCAGCGGCAACTGGAGCCAACCCCTGTTCGGCTCCCTCGCCGCCTTTTATCTGCTCAACGCAGGGTTTCTGCTGAAGCTGCTGGACAAGTTGGCGATCCCGGACAAAAAGCCGCGCCAGCGCCTGCTCTATCTGGTGGAACAAGCCATCGCCGCCGGGGCGCCGAGTAACTTTCTGGCCAGTAACCCCGATGCGCTGCAACGGGTCGTCGATACCCAGGGCAGCAGCCTCCTCACCGGCCTGTTGCACCTGGCCAGCGACCTGCAAGAAGGCAAGATGCGTCAGTGCGACGCCGGCGCCTTCAAAGTGGGGGTCGACCTCGCCAACACCCCCGGCGAAGTGGTCTTCGAGAACGAACTCTTCCAGCTGATTCAGTATTACCCGCAAAGCGAAACCCAGTACCGGCGCCCGGTGTTTGTCGTGCCGCCGTCCATCAACAAGTACTACATTCTTGACCTGCGCCCGGACAACTCGATGGTGGCCCATCTGTTGAAACAAGGGCACCCGGTGTTTCTGATGTCGTGGCGCAACTTCGACCAGGCACACGCAGGCACCACCTGGGACGACCTGATCGAAACCGGCATCATCAAAGGCCTGCAAGTGACCCGTGAAATCAGCGGCGATCAGCGGCCCAATTGCGTCGGCTTCTGCATCGGCGGCACCTTGTTGAGCTCGGCGCTGGCCGTCCTGGCGGCGCGCGGCGACCGCGAGATTGGCAGCGTGAGCCTGTTGACCACCTTCCTCGACTACCTCGATACCGGCCCCATCGACATCTTCGTCGACGAACAATTGGTGGCCTACCGCGAGCGCACCATCGGCGGCCTGGATGGCCCCATCGGCCTGTTCAAGGGCGAGGACATGGGCAATACCTTCTCGCTGCTGCGCCCCAACGACTTGTGGTGGAATTACAACGTCGACAAATACCTCAAGGGCCAGAAACCGATCCCCCTCGACCTGCTGTTCTGGAACAACGACAGCACCAACCTCCCGGGCCCGATGTACTGCTGGTATTTGCGCCACACCTATCTGCAGAACGACCTGAAATCCGGTGAGCTGGACTGTTGCGGGGTCAAACTGGACCTGCGCGCCATCGATGCGCCGGCATACATTCTAGCCACCCATGACGATCACATCGTGCCGTGGAGAAGCGCTTACGCCAGCACTGAGTTGCTCTCCGGGACCAAGCGTTTTGTACTGGGCGCGTCAGGGCATATCGCCGGAGTGATCAACCCGCCGGCCAAGGAAAAACGCCATTACTGGACCAACAACCGGGTCACCAAAAACCCGGAAACCTGGTTCAAGAACGCCCAGCAACATTCCGGTAGCTGGTGGAATGACTGGTTCGTCTGGCTGGCTGAACAGTCTGGCGAACGCCAGCCCTCGGTGCTGCATACCGGTAACGCGCAATACCCGGCCATTGAGTCGGCGCCCGGGCGTTATGTGATGCAGTGACACGCGGGAAAATGGCGGAAGGCAGCCGGAGTCGAACCTGCCCGGGAACGGATGCCGTCCCCAACCGGGTTTGAAGCCCGGCCGCGCCACCGGGCGCGATTGCCTTCCTTGAAGTCAGTGATCAGTGCATTGGGCCAAGGCATTGTCGAGGCGGATATGGCGCTTGTCGCCAAACCGTCGCGTCAGGCCGATCCGGTCGAAGTATTCGAGGATCTGGATGCTGCGCTTGCGACCCAGGCCCACTGCATCACGAAACGCCGTGACCTGAATCACCGGGTTTTGCGCGGCCAGTTGCACAAGCATAGCCGCCAATCGGCGGATCATCGTGTCGGTGTAGAACAGGTCACGGACGACTTGATGCACCAATCCCAACCTCGCCATTTTGCACAGCAGCAAGCGCACGGCCGCCTCGTCATGGTCAAGGTCGCGCACCCACGGCGGATCAAAACCAGCCTGTTCGAACAACGGTAGCAAGTGTTGCCACAAGGCTTCGTCGTCTTCGCTCAAACGCACCTGATGATCGGGCAAATGCAACCAAGGCCCGATGGCGGCAATCGCGCCACTGGCGAGTAATTCGTCGAGCAGACTGATGAACGTCGGACGGTCCAGCGCTGTGCCGGTGAACCGCCGCAGGCGATCCCGGTCGGGGCCCATTTGATCCGGTTCCAGTTGGTGAAAACGTGCGAGGTGTTCCAGCAATGGCACTTTCAGCGCTTCCCAGCGGGCCGCACTGAACAGCAACGGACCTTGGCGGGTGTCGATCAGGCGCACGTCATCGGGCAAAACCCACGTGTTGCGGGGGCGATTGAACTGACGCTCCAGACGCTGCGGATCGAGCCCGGTGTCGCTGTTGGCCAATAACACCGGCAGGCTGTCTTCCAACTGATTGCATGTGGCGAGGGCGTGTAGCTGCGCCAACCGTTCGGGGCTCCGGCGTTGTCGGGTCGGCGCAAACGGGTCGAGCACCCGCGCGCCACCGAGGGTGCGTTGGGCGCTCTGGTCACGCAGGATCATCGGATCGCCCTTCACCACCTGCACCGGCGCATTCAACAGCAGTTGCGCGAACATCCGCTCACCCGGCGCCAGGCGCGCGCCTTCCAGCAACGCCACCCGCCCGGTCACGTCCTGAGTCCCCACGTGAACGTGCACGAGTTGAAAATGCTCGAAGGCTTTGGGTTCGCTGGCTAACAATTGCAGGTCGATATCCACTCGCTGGGTCGGCGCGTACAGCCACTCGGCCAGCAACCAGTGGCCGCGATGAATCTGCTCCAGGGCCAAGCGTTCGGCACTCAGGTTCAACGCGACTCGCTGTCCGGCCATTGCGATCTCGGCAGCCTGATTCTGCGCATGCAGGCCGCGCACGCGAACCGGTTTGCCCAGCGGGCCGAGCATCAGCGTATCGCCCACCGCCACTACGCCAGACAACGCAGTGCCGGTCACCACGATACCGACGCCGGCCACGCTGAAGGCACGATCAATCGCCAGGCGAAAACCTCCGGTGGTGCTGCGTTGAACGACTTCACGCTGCGCCTCGAGCAAGGCCTGTCGCAGGGTCTCGATGCCCTCCCCGGTCACACTCGACAGCGCAATCAGCGGCGCGACGGCATAAGGCCCCGGGGCCAGCAATGTCTGGATTTGTTCGCGAACGGCTTGCACTCTGGACGGTTCGACCCGATCGCATTTACTGATCGCCACCAGCGCCCGAGGGATGCCCAGCAGTTCAACGATGGCCAGGTGTTCACGGGTCTGCGGCATGACGCCGTCGTCGGCCGCGACCACCAGCAACACCAGATCAATCCCCTGAGCACCCGCCAGCATGTTGTGGGTGAAGCGCTCATGGCCGGGCACATCGATAAAACCGGTCAGGGGCGCTTGCGGTTCCAGCGCCGCGTAAAGGTAGCCGAGGTCGATGGTCATGCCGCGTTCACGTTCTTCCCGGCGACGGTCGCCGGCCTGACCGGTCAGGGCCTGGAGCAAGGCGGTCTTGCCGTGGTCGATGTGCCCTGCGGTGCCGACGATCACTCTACGGCTCCTGCAATTTGATCGAGTTGCGCCAGCCACGCCGGCTCATCGTCCAGTTGCCGCAGATCCAGCCACAACGCATCGTCATCAATGCGCCCGAGCACCGGAATCGGCAACGCACGCAGGGACGCTTCCAAACCATGCAGCTGCCGTCCGCGAAGACGTTTGGACGCGTGCGGTCGCAGGCATAAAGCCGCACTCGGCAAGCGCGCCACCGGTTGGCTGCCGCTGCCGATCATGCCCAGCGCCGGTAACGCGCTGACGCTCCAGCCGTCGCCCAAGACCATGGCCAGCGACGGTTGCAGGCGCTCAGCCTGGGCGAGGATGTCCGCCTGGGGCCGGGTCAGCAGGCGCAAACTTGGCAACCGCTCGGCCAGTCGATCAGGATCGCGGTACAGGCCCAACACCGCTTCGAGGGCAGCCAGGGTCAGTTTGTCGACCCGCAAGGCGCGCTTGAGTGGATTCTTCTTGATCTTGGCGATCAGGTCTTTGCGGCCGACTATCAACCCGGCTTGGGGGCCACCCAGTAGCTTGTCGCCGCTGAACGTGACGATGTCGGCGCCATCGATCAGCGCCTGGCGCACCGTCGGCTCGGCGGGCAGGCCCCAGCGCGTCAGCTCCAGCAGGCTGCCGCTGCCGAGGTCTTCCAGCAATGGCAAGCCGTGTTTATGCGCGAGTTGCGCCAACTCCGCGGTCGGCACTCGAGCGGTGAAGCCTTCGATGTTGTAGTTGCTCGCATGGACGCGCATCACCAAACCGCTACGTGGGCCGATGGCCGCCTCGTAATCGCGGGCATGGGTGCGATTGGTGGTGCCGACTTCGTGGAGCCTGACCCCGGCTCTGGCCATGATGTCGGGAATGCGGAAGGCGCCACCGATTTCGATCAGTTCGCCCCGGGAAATGATGCCTTCCTTGCGCGCGCCCAGACTGTTGAGCGTCAGCAACACCGCGGCGGCGTTGTTGTTGACGACGGTGACTGCCTCGGCGCCAGTCAGTTCGCGGATCAGGCCTTCGATCAGGTCATCACGGTCGCCGCGCTTGCCGCTGTGCAGGTCGAATTCCAGATTGAGCGGATAACGGGCCGCCATTTGCACCGCTTCGATCGCTTCCTCCGGCAACAACGCTCGCCCCAGATTGGTGTGCAGCACCGTGCCGGTGAGGTTGAATACCCGGCGCACGTTGCTGCGATGTTGAGTGGCCAAGCGTTCGCCCGCCCTGCCCGCCAACACTTCAGGCGCGATCTCAATGGCGTCGAGTTGCCCTGAAAGCACCGGTTCACGCAAGTCATCGAGCAGTTGCCGCAGGCTGGCCAGCAGTGCATCGCGCCCATAACGCTCGGCCAATGGTTGGCAGGCGGGATGGCGCAACAGACTGTCGATGGAAGGCAGCCGCAGGGTTGGGCTGGCGGATCTGGAAGACATCAGGCGCTCCCGCAAACGTTGACCGTCGCGCCTGAGTGTAGCCGCTCAGCTCAAAGGGATAGCTCAGTCACCACCGGGTGCCAGCAACAGATTAGGCGCCGGACGCTGGTAGCCTTCCTGCTCCAGACGCATGTCCAGCAGCAGGCTGGTCAGGTCCGTCGAGAGCGCTTCGGCCTCGGCGTCGTTTTCCAGGTAAAGCAGTTTCAGGTAGCTGCGGCAGCCGGGGCAGACCTCCGCGCGTATGGGTGCCTGATTGGCGGCGTGGCGGTCGTCATCGAGGCTGACGTATTCAAGGCCTTTGCTTTGTTCGCAATACACGCATTTGACCCGCACCACATGCCATTCGCAGGCACACAGCGAGCACACCAGATACCGCAAGCCGTTGTACTTGCCACGGTGGCGAATCACGCCGGTCATGGCCGGCGAACCGCAGGCCGGACATTGGCTGAGATTGTCGCCGGGTTTCAGCGCAAGGTCCGATGTACTCAGCAACCAATGACTCCAGGCCACCTGCAACGCCGCGCCGAGAAACGGCACCACGGCGGCGGGCAGCAAGACGAACTGGCCGCTGACCAGCGCAATCGCCCAGGCTTTGAGTTGCCCGACGTTGGCGCGGCGCAAGGTCGCCACGGCTTTTTCCACGGCAGGTTGCGGCGGTGGCTGGTAACGCTGCAACAGCGCTTCGAGGTACGGCAGCCAAACGTCTTCGCGCACCAGACTGTCAGCGGCGAACGGCGGCAAGCCGTGTTGCTGGCACACTCGCAGGCGTTCGGCATCGGGTATGGCGGCCACGGGCGGATCGTCCATCAGACCCTGCTGCACGTGGCACAGCCCGGTCACTAGCCGCAGGTAATCGGCCAGTGGATGCCCGTCGACCAGACGTTCCAGTCGCAAGGCGCGCAAGGTGAACAGGTTTTTCGGTGGCAGGTGCAGAAACGGCGGAGAACTCGCCGCCGCTTCGATCTCGCCAGGCTCAAGAATCGTCGCCAAGGGGTTATCCTTTTTTGCTGATCGGCCGTTCGGGGTGCTCGTCGCGGGTCACTTCGCGGTACCAGAGTTCATGGTGTTTTTTCGCCCAGGCCCGGCTCACCCCGCCATGCACCATGGCGCTGACCGAACCCTTGATCCAGATGCCGGCGTAGATGTGAACAATGATGCTCAGCACCAGGATGAGACCCGCCAACGCATGCAGCAGCATGGCCCAACGAATACTGGTGATGCCAAAGTACTCGCTGAAATACGCGCGCCAGATCACCAGCCCGCTGAACAACAACACCAGCATGCAAATCAGCAAGGTCCAGAACAGCAGCTTCTGCCCAGGGTTGTACTTGCCGATGGGCGGCACGCCCTCCTCATCATTCTTGATCACCCGCCCGACTCGCCTCAGCCACAACCGATCGTTGGTGATAAAGAAATTCGCCCGAAAGAATTGAATCACCAATCTCAGGAACAGAACGAACATCACCACGCCCATGAACGGATGCAGGATGCGCGTCCACGGGCCGCCGCCAAACAGGTTGCTGAGCCAGAACAGCGCCGGATGAAACAACGCCAGTCCCGACAGTGCCGCCATGAAGAAAAAGATCGCCACCAGCCAGTGATTGGTGCGCTGGTTCGAGGTGTAGCGCAGGATCTGTCTGCGGATCATGGTCTGTCCTCCCCGCGCGGATCAAAGGTGTGTACCGACGGATCGACTTCATGCACTGCAGGATCGACAGTGGTCGGGAGTTCATCCTCCTCGACCAGTTGCGGCCCGACCCGCACGTAGTGGAAGAACCCGGCCAGCACGGCCAAGCCCATGGCCAGCAAGCCCAACGGTTTACTCACGCCTTTCCACAACTCCACCAGCGGACTGATGGTCGGAGCGCTCGGCAGGCCGGCATACAACTTCGGCGTGTCGGCGTGGTGCAGCACGTACATCACGTGGGTGCCTCCGACACCTTCGGGGTCATACAGGCCAGCGTTGTCGAAGCCACGACTCTTGAGGTCGACGATGCGCTCCGCCGCATGTTCCTTCATATCGTCCTTGGTGCCGAACACAATGGCGCCGGTCGGGCAGGTTTTGACGCAGGCCGGCTCCAGCCCCACTGCCACGCGGTCCGAGCACAATGTGCATTTGTAGGCCTTGTGATCTTTTTGCGAGATTCGCGGGATATTAAACGGGCAACCGGTGATGCAATAACCGCAGCCAATGCAATGGTCCTGGTCGAAATCGACGATGCCGTTGGCGTGCTTGATGATCGCCCCCGGGCTCGGGCACGCCGCCAGGCAACCGGGCTCGGCGCAGTGCATGCAGCCGTCCTTGCGGATCAGCCATTCCAGGTTGCCGGCATCGGTTTCGTGCTCGGTAAAGCGCATCAAGGTCCAGGTTTCTGCGCTCAGGTCCTGAGGGTTGTCGTAGGTGCCGAGGTTGTGGCCGACCTCGTCGCGCAGCTCGTTCCATTCCGAGCAGGCGACCTGGCAAGCCTTGCAGCCAATGCACTTGGTGGTATCGATCAGCTTGGCCACTTCCTCTTGATTGCGTACCGAGGACGGGACGGTCGTGGTGGCCGAACGGGCGATGATGTCTTGGCTGGCCATTTAGACTTTCTCCACGTTGACCAGGAATGACTTGGATTCCGGGGTCTGAGTGTTGCCATCGCCGAGGAACGGCACCAGGGTGTTGGTCAGGTAACCGTGACGCGTGAGCCCGGTAAAGCCCCAGTGCAGCGGGATACCGATTTGGTGCACGACCTGGCCATTGACCTGCAGCGGACGAATCCGTTTGGTCACCACCGCCACCGCTTCTATATGCCCGCGCTTGCAACTGACACGGACCCGGTCGCCGGCCACGATGCCTTTTTCCTTGGCCAGCACTTCACCGATCTCGACGAACTGCTCGGGTTGGGAAATCGCGTTGAGCTTGCAATGCTTGCTCCAGAAGTGGAAATGCTCGGTCAGCCGGTAACTGGTCGCGGCGTACGGATAATCCTTGGCCACGCCAAGGGAATCCCACACTGAATCGAAGATCCGCGCCGCCGGGTTGCTGGTGGCTTTCTTGTTTTCCGGGTGCAGCGGGTTGATGCCAATCGGCGTTTCGAACGGCTCGTAATGCTCAGGAAATGGTCCTTCGTTCATCTTGTCGACCGCGAAGAACCGCGCCACGCCTTCGGGGTTCATGATGAACGGATTCATCCCGGCTTCCGGTGGCGAGTCGGCCTTGAAGTCCGGTACATCGGTGCCAGCCCAGACTTTGCCGTTCCACCACACCAGACGTTTTTTCTCGTCCCACGGCTTGCCTTGCGGGTCGCACGAAGCACGGTTGTAGAGAATCCGCCGGTTCGCCGGCCAGGCCCAGGCCCAACCTTGGTGTTGTTTCATGCCATACGGATCGCTGTTGTCGCGTCGGGCCATCTGGTTGCCCGCCTCAGTCCAGCTGCCACAGAAAATCCAGCAGCCGGAAGCCGTACTGCCGTCGTCTTTGAGCAGGCCAAAACCGGCCAGTTGCGCGTTGCCCTTGATCGCCGCGCCGGTAGCGTCGGTGAAATCCGTGGTGGCATAGCCGTTGATTTCCTTGGCCAGTTCTTCCGGCGAAGGCTCATCGGCGATTTTGTACGGCCAGGACAATTTGAGGATCGGCTCGGCATAAGCGCCGCCGTTAGCCTGGTAACGCTGGCGCAGACGGATAAACAGCTCGCTCATGATCCGCACATCGGTGCGCGCTTCGCCAGGGCCGTCGGCGCCTTTCCAGTGCCATTGCAGCCAGCGGCTGCTGTTGACCAGCGAGCCGTCTTCTTCGGCGAAACAGGTGGTGGGCAGGCGAATGACTTCGGTCTGGATGCCGGCAGTTTCGACATCGTTGTACGGCCCGACATTGCGCCAGAACTCCGAGGTTTCGGTGGACAGCGGGTCCATCACCACCAGCCATTTCAGCTTGGCCAATGCCGCCATCACCCGGTTTTTGTCAGGCAACGCGGCAATGGGGTTGAAGCCCTGGCACATATAGCCGTTGACCTTGCCTTGGCCCATCAGGTCGAACACTTTGAGGATGTCGTAGTTGGGAATGTCCAGTTTCGGCAGGTAGTCGTAAGCCCAATTGTTCTCAAGCGTGGCGTTGTCGCGATACCAGGCTTTCATCAGGCTGACGTGGAATTTGCTGTAGTTCTGCCAATAGGACAGCTGTCCCGGACGCAACGGCATTTGCGTGCGCTTGGTGATGTAGGCGGTGTAATCCTGCTCGGCGTCGCCCGGCAGGGTCAGGTAGCCCGGCAGCGAGTTGGACAGCAGGCCGAGGTCGGTCAGCCCCTGGATGTTGGAGTGCCCGCGCAAGGCATTGACGCCCCCGCCCGGCATGCCGACGTTGCCCAGCAGCAATTGCACCATGGCCGCGCTGCGAATGATCTGCGAACCGATCGAGTGCTGCGTCCAGCCCAGCGCGTAGAGAATCGTCATGGTCTTGCCCGGTTGCGAGCAAGTGGCGATCTCTTCCCAGATCTTCTGCATGGCATCCACCGGCATGCCGCAAATCTGGCTCGCCAGTTCGATGTTGTAGCGGCTGTAATGCTGCTTCATCAATTGATAGACGCAGTGCGGGTCTTGCAGGGTCGGGTCGACCTTGACGAAGCCGTCATCACCGAGTTCATAACCCCAGCCGGACTTGTCCGTGTAGCTGCGTTTGGCCACGTCATAGCCGCTGAAGATTCCGTCCTCGAAGCCATAACCGGCTTTGACGATGAACGACACGTCGGTATAAGCGCGTACATACTCGTGCTGGATTTTGTCCTCAGTCAGCAGGTAGTTGATCAGCCCGCCCATGAAAGCGATGTCGGTGCCGGTGCGAATCGGCGCGTAATAGTCGGCCACCGAGGCGGTCCGGGTAAAACGCGGATCGACCACGATCAAGCGGGCCTTGTTGTGCGCCTTGGCTTCGGTCACCCATTTGAAGCCGCACGGGTGCGCTTCTGCTGCGTTGCCGCCCATCACCAGGATCAGATTCGCGTTGCCGATATCGGTCCAGGTATTGGTCATGGCACCACGGCCGTACGTCGGGGCAAGACTTGCCACCGTCGGGCCGTGTCAGACACGCGCCTGGTTATCAAACCCCAGCATGCCGAGACTGCGAATGACCTTGTGGGTGATGTAACCCGCTTCGTTGGACGCCGCCGAGGCCGCGAGGAACCCGGTGGTCAGCCAGCGGTTCACCGTTTGACCCTTTTCATTCCTCTCGATGAAGTTGGCGTCGCGGTCGGCCTTCATCAGGTCGGCGACGCGATCGAGCGCTTCATCCCAGGAAATGCGCGTCCACTCGGTGGTGCCGGGCTTGCGCACCTGCGGGTACTGCAGGCGCCCGGGGCTGTGAATGAAGTCCAGCAGGCCCGCGCCTTTGGGGCACAGGGTGCCGCGATTGACCGGATGATCGGCATCGCCTTCGATGTGGATGATGTTTTGCGCGACATTCTTGGCGGCATCGCCCTGGCTGTACATGATCAAGCCGCAGCCTACCGAGCAGTACGGGCAGGTGTTGCGGGTTTCATGGGTGTGGGCAAGCTTGAAGTGACGCACTTGCTCGGCGAAGGCAGTCGCGGGGGCCATGCCCAGCGCGCCGAGGCTCGAGCCCGCAAGGCCGATACCAGCGACCTTGAAGAACTGACGACGGTTGAGGTCCATCGTGCACTCCTGTCAGGTGGAGACCCGGTACTTTTGCCGGGTTTTTCTGGACAATCATGGTTGCGGCAGTCTGGGTGCCGACACTTGAAACTGTAGACAATGTTAGAACTGACTGTGTGAAAACCGACCATCGGGCAACACCGGGGCGTCAGCCATCACACACAACCTGTGGGAGCGAGCTTGTTCCGGGCGGCGTTCCGACGAAAGCGGTGGGTCAGTTTGCATAGATGTTGAATGACCCACCGCCATCGCGAGCAAGCTCGCTCCCACAGGGCTTGGCGTTTATCATTGCCCCACGTTCAACCACGCTTTTTATGAGACTGAGCATGACTTTCGATTTTGATCAGGTGTTCGACCGCCACAACACCGGCAGTACCAAATGGAGCCGTTATCCGGCCGACGTGTTGCCGATGTGGGTGGCCGACATGGACTTCTCCGCGCCGCCGGTGATCCTCCAGGCCCTGCAAAAGCGTCTGGAACACCCGATGCTCGGCTACAGCGTGGCCCAGGATGACTTGCGCGATGCCATCGTCGCCGATCTATGGAACAAGTACGCCTGGCGCGTATTGCCTGAGGAACTGATTTTCCTGCCGGGCGTGGAGTCGGGTTTCAACATGGCGCTGAATGCGCTGGTCCAGCCGCAGCAGAACGTTGTGGTTCAGGTTCCGAACTACCCGCCGCTGCGTCATGCGCCGGGGCACTGGGGGTTGAACAAGGTTGAACTCGAATTCGACTCGTTGGCGGACGGCACTTACGCCACGCCACTCGATGCCTTGAATCGGGCGTTGACCGGTGGTGGTGCGCTGCTGCTGAGCAACCCGCACAACCCGGTGGGCAAAGTCTTCCCGCGAGAAGAACTGCAAGCGGTCGCCGACATCTGCGTGGAGCAGGACGCCTGGATCATCTCTGACGAGATTCATGCCGAGCTGTGTTTCGACGGGCGCGTGCACATTCCGACGGCTTCCCTGAGCCCGGAAATCGCCAAGCGCACCATCACGCTGATGTCGGCGAGCAAGGCCTACAACATCGCCGGTCTGAAGACGTCTTTCATGATCATCCAGGACTCGGCGTTGCGTGCAAAGGTCAACCACGCCCGCTGCGGCATGGTCGACAGCGTCAACCCGATGGGCATGGAAGCGACACGCGTCGCCTACTGCGAAGGTGGCCCTTGGCTGGCCGGGTTGAAGGCGTATCTGCAAAGCAATCGGGATTATCTGGTGGAAGCGGTCAACACACGACTGCCGGGTGTGAGCATGAATATCCCGCAAGGCACGTATCTGGCGTGGCTAGATTGCTCGGCGCTGAGACTGGATAACCCTCAGCAGTTTTTCCTTGAGCACGCAAAAGTCGGGCTGAGCGCGGGTCTTGAATTCGGCGATGACAGCAAACAGTTCGTGCGCCTGAATTTCGGCTGCCCACGGGCATTGCTGGAAGAAGGCATTGCGCGGATGGAGCGCAGTTTGCTCAATCGCAACGCCTGACACATCCCCTGTGGGAGCAAGCTTGCTCCCACAGGGGGCTTGCGTGTTTTCCAGAGTGTCGCAAGCCCCCTTAAATCCAACCGAACTCAAGGCAAAACACAGGGTCAACCCTTTGACTCTTCTGCCTTGCGAACGGAGATTTCCCAATGACTGCCTATCCAAAACCACCCTTCCCGAAACAAAGCCAGACTGTCCCCGGTTCCCAAAAGAAAATGGACCCGTACCCCGACTGCGGCGAACAAAGCTACAAAGGTTCTGGCCGACTGGACGGCAAGATCGCCCTGATCACCTGCGCCGACAGTGGCATCGGTCGCGCCGTAGCGATCGCCTTCGCCCGTGAAGGCGCGGATGTCGCCGTCGCCTACCTCAATGAACATGAAGACGCGCAGGAAACTGCACGCTGGGTTGAACAGGCCGGTCGGCAGTGCCTGTTGCTGCCCGGTGACCTGGCGCAGAAAGCCCAATGCCAGGCCCTGGTGGACAAGACGGTCGAACGCTTCGGCCGGATCGATGTGCTGGTCAACAATGCCGCGTTCCAGATGACCCACGAACACTTCGAGGACATCCCGGACGAAGAATGGGTGATGACCTTCGACGTCAACATCACCGCCATTTTCAGGCTCTGTCAGGCCGCGTTGAAGCACATGAAACCCGGCAGTTCGATCATCAACACCAGCTCAGTCAATTCAGACATGCCTAAACCCACCCTCTTGCCTTACGCCACGACCAAGGGTGCGATTGCCAACTTCACCGCTGGCCTGGGGCAGATGCTGGGGCCGAAGAACATTCGGGTGAACTGCGTGGCTCCGGGGCCGATCTGGACGCCGCTGATTGTCTCGACCATGCCCGATGAAGAAGTACAGAACTTCGGTGGGCAGACGCCGCTCGGCCGGCCGGGTCAACCGGTGGAAGTGGCGCCGATTTATGTGTTGCTGGCCTCGGATGAGGCCAGTTACATCACGGGGCAGCGGTATGGAATCACTGGCGGTAAGCCGATGCTTTAGATTGAACCCGCCGTCATTTCCAGAGCATCCTGCTATGGTTCAACGTACTGACGCCTGAATACCTGCGCGCGACCGTCGGTTGATTGCCAGAGGCACTACATCGCGGCACGCACCCGACGAGTATCGAGCATGAGTTTCATTTTGTGGGTGGCGGTGTTGGGTGCCGTGCTGCTGACGCTGGCGCTGACGTCGTCGTACCTGCGATGGATGCCGGTGACTACGTCGGCGGTGTGCCTGGTGCTGGGTGTAGCCATCGGGCCCGCGGGGCTCGGGCTGTTGAAACTGGACACCGAAGATGCGTCCACCTGGATGGAGCATCTGACGGAAGTCGCGGTGCTGTTTTCGTTGTTTGTCTGCGGTTTGAAGTTGCGTTTGCCGCTCAAGGATAAAAATTGGCGGATCGCGTTCGGTCTGGCCGGTCCAGTCATGGTATTGACCATTGTCGGCGTCAGCCTGTTGCTGCATTACGGTTTCGAATTGTCCTGGGGCGCATCGGTGTTGATCGGCTCGATTCTGGCGCCCACCGACCCGGTGCTCGCCGCCCTGGTGCAAGTCAACGACGCCCGGGATGACGACAGCGTGCGCTTCGGGCTCTCGGGAGAAGCCGGGCTCAATGACGGGATCGCCTTCCCGTTTGTCATCCTCGGCCTGCTTCTGGTGCAACACGACGGCAACCCCGGCTGGCTGAGCGATTGGGTGCTGCGCAGTCTGCTGTGGGCAGTCCCGGCCGGTTTGCTCACCGGCTACTGGATGGGACGTGGCATTGGCCGCCTGACCTTGTTAATGCGTATCCAGAATGACGACAGCACCCTTTCCCCGAATGATTACCTCGCCCTCGCCTTGATTGCCCTGGCTTATGTCGGGGCCGAGTCGATTCACGGTTACGGTTTTCTGTCGGTGTTCGCCGCCGGCCTGGGTTTGCGCCAAGAAGAAGTCAAATCCACGGGCGACGACGAACTTCCCGCCGAGCATCTGGTTCAGCCTGTTGTGGGCCATCAGAACGTCGAGCCGCAAAACGCGGTTCATGGCGATACCGAGAACCTTGAAGACACCCAAGTGGCCGCGGGAATCATGATGGGTGACATGCTCGCTTTCGGCGGCCTGGTGGAACGGGCCATGGAAGTGTTTCTGGTGACGCTGCTCGGCGTGGTGCTGATCGCGCACTGGGACTGGCGTGCGTTGCCGATCGCCGGCGTGTTGTTTTGCCTGATACGACCGCTGAGCGTCGTCGCCATGCCCTGGGGTGGTTTGCTCAACGGTCGCCAGCGAATGTTGATTGGCTGGTTCGGCATACGCGGCATCGGCAGTTTGTATTACCTGTTTTATGCCCTGAACCACGGGCTGGGCGCGTCGATCTCAACACTCTGTATTGATCTGACCTTGTCAGTGGTCGCACTCAGCATCCTCCTCCACGGGATCAGTACTCAACCGATCCTGGCTCGATATGAACGGCAAAAAAAACAGGATATTTGATTTGAGGTCTGTGCGTTCCTGGTCGGAATTATCGAATTTTCACGTTCATAAATTTGAAATTCTTTGGCTATCCGGCCAGTCACAACTCTAATCCCACCCGGCTTTTGCACGGCGGGACATGCCAGGTTCGGTTTCCCCTGCGGCGTCGATACCTATCAAAAGGAACCTCGAGAAAATCAGGTGCTGGTCATGATTCACTATTACACCTCCGATGAAATCAAAGCCTGCCGGGCATTCGCTCTGGAACGCAATCATCAGATGTTTGAAGAGGCCCAGGCGCTGAGCCGTAGCGCCTGGGCGTTACTCGAGGTCAGCGACATGGATGTGGAACTGTTTGATCGCTATCAAGCCATGCGCAGGAAGGCCGACTTGAAGTTCGAGGAAGCGATCGAGCACTTGCGGCTGCTCAACGAAGATTTCCCACCTGTCTCGATATCCACGCAAAACGCTCATCGTTTGCTCCAGCAGACCGAATCCAGAGCTTGAACCTGAAAAGCCCGGCGCAGCGCGCCATGCCTGGCGCACCAACAAAAGGCCCGGTGCAAGTCGGGCCCTTTGGGGGTCGGGTTCACGCGCCGGGGTTAGTCACCTGGATGTAAAACGCGTAGCTACCCAGCAGCACCCAGAAAGTGGCGAAAATCCACGGCGTACGCACTGAAAACAACAACGACTTGCGGTAACCCTTATGGGACGATTCCATCTCACTGAACAGCGGCGACTCATCGAATGCGAGGCCCATCAAGGGTTCGCTTCGCAGCAACTCACTCTGTTTGAAATGCCAATGGTCGATGATGTCGTAAGCCGCGCGAATGCCCGGCCAGGCGTTGAGCGAACTGAGTAGCCCCAGCAGTGCCAAAAACGGCGGCACCACCAGCGTGAAGAGTTTTCCCCATTCAGGGTTGAGGTTGGACATGCAGGACGCAAAAGCAATCACTAAGAACGATTGCGCCGCCAGGTAGGCGTCGGTGCGATTGGCCAGAATGCTGGTTTCGTACTGGATTTCCCGGCGGTAGAAATCCAGGCGCTCTTTGGGTGAGCCGAACATCTTGGCATGGTGTTCGGTCAGGGTTTCTTCGGCTGGAGCTTCGGTCAGTATTCTGGGCACAGGAATCACACACAGGTTGGAAAACGCTTAGAAGAAACGTCTGCCGACAAGTTCAGCTGGAATGACAATGGAGTCTGCAATGGACGATCTTGATTGGGTGCAATGGCCAGCGATGCTGATCACGGTGTTGGCGGCGTGGTTGATCGGCTCGCAAAACCCCAGGCGCAGGGTCTCGGGATTCATCTGTTTTATTGTCAGCAATGTTTTATGGGTGATCTGGGGTTACCACACTCAAGCCTATGCACTGATCGTATTGCAGTTTTGCCTGTGCGCCATGAACGTGCGCGGCTTCAAGAAGAACGCGGGATCCGCCGCCGAACATTGATCTCGCGGGTCATTTCATGGCCGTGGCGATGATTTCCACCAGATTGAGTTGGGTAAAAGGTTTGGACAGGCGCGGAAGTCTGGTTGCGAAACCTTCCAGGCGCTCGGCGTAACCGGTGGCAAGGATGATCGGCAGGTCCGGCTTCAGGGTTCGGATAGCCTGCGCCAGTTGCGCGCCATTCATCTGTGGCATGGCCATGTCAGTGATAACCAGGTCAATCGCTGACTCACTGTCGAACGCTTTCAGCGCTTGCGCCCCGGATGTCGCACTGATCACCCGATGCCCCAGGTCTTCGAGTAACAAGCAGGTACTGGTCAACACCAGGCTGTCATCATCCACGACCAACACGCATAGGCGGTGCACCGCCGGTGCGGCCTCCTCGGTAACGGGTTTGGCAACCGAACCGGTCGTGGCGACGGGTATCCACAGTTCGGCGATCGTGCCTACGTCCTTCTGGCTCTTGAGGACGAAGCGTCCGCCCAGTTGCTCGATGTAACCATGAACCATCGAGAGTCCCAGCCCCGTGCCTTTGCCAACGCCTTTTGTGGTGAAAAACGGGTCCATTGCCGAAGCGAGTGTGGCGTCATCCATGCCCTCCCCCGTATCGCTGACACTCAGGCAGACATAACGGCCTGACAGCAGGGATAACTGCGGTTGATCCCAGGTTTCTTCGGTCTTGGCACTGATAACGATTTTTCCGCCATGGGGCATTGCATCGCGGGCGTTGGTCACCAGGTTCAGCACCGCCAGCTCAAGCTGATTGACGTCGGCCAGGACCGGTTCCAGTTCTTGCGAAAAGCGGGTTTCAAGTACCACGGAAGGCCCGAGCGAGCTGCGCAACAGCCCGATGATCCCTTGCACCAGCGTAGGTATTTCGACGGGTTCGGCTTTGAGCTCCTGACGTCTGGCAAAAGCCAGCATGCGTTGGGTCAGAGAGACGCCGCGCAAGGCTCCCTGAGTGGCGTTGTCCACCAATCGGGTGATTTTCGGATCGTCCCCCACGCGTTTGCGGACGATTTCCAGATTGCCGAGGATGACGGTCAGCAAATTGTTGAAGTCGTGGGCAATGCCGCCGCTGAGTTGGCCAATGGCCTGCATCTTCTGCGCCTGAAACAGCGCTTCGCGGGTTTGCTCCAGCGTCTGCTGGGCTTGTGTGGCTTCGGTGATATCACGGGTGATCTTGGCGAAACCGAGCAAGGTGCCGGTTTCGCCCCAAATCGGGTCGACCACGACATTGGCCAGGAACCGTGTACCGTCCTTGCGCACGCGCCAGCCTTTGTTTTCGAATCGCCCTTCACGTATCGCGGTGTCCAGGGTCCGTTGTGGTTCGCCTGCCTCGCGGTCTTCCGGGGTGTAAAACATCGAAAAGTGCTTGCCGATGACTTCCTCGGGCAAATAGCCCTTGATGCGCTGAGCCCCGGGATTCCAGTTGGTCACGCGGCCATCCGGGGCGAGCATGTAGATGGCGTAGTCAGTGACGCTTTGAACCAGCAGGCGGAACTGTTGTTCGCTTTGCTTGAGGACTTCTTCGGCCATTTTGCGGTCGGTCAGGTCGCGGGTAATCTTGGCAAACCCGAGCAACTTGCCCGACGGGTCGAGAATAGGATCGATCACTACGTGGGACCAGAAGTGCGTGC
This sequence comes from Pseudomonas sp. LBUM1666, assembly GCF_059695775.1. Classification (NCBI taxonomy): domain Bacteria; kingdom Pseudomonadati; phylum Pseudomonadota; class Gammaproteobacteria; order Pseudomonadales; family Pseudomonadaceae; genus Pseudomonas; species Pseudomonas sp. LBUM1666. The sequence continues at coordinate 3,165,101 of NZ_CP166789.1, forward strand.
CGTCCTTGCGAACCCGCCAGCCTTCTCCCTCGAAACGCCCCTCCCTGATCGCCGTGTCCAGCGCCCGCTGGGGCAAACCGGCACGGCGATCCGCTTCGGTATAGAACCGCGAAAAGTGCTGGCCGAGTATTTCGGCCTCTTCATACCCCTTGAAACGCCTGGCGCCGGCGTTCCAGCTGGTGATGATGCCATCGGGATCAATCATGTAGATCGCGTAGTCAATCACAGCATCGATCAACAGGCGAAAACGGCTGTCGTCGATGGCGCTGGCTTTGTCTCGACCCTCGCTCATTGATTCCTCACGGCACTGTAGTTTTTCTGGAGTATGCGGCAAACCATAAAATTGGAAAGCCGCAGATGCGGAACTTCATCAAGTGTTTCGGCACACGTATCTGTCGATGTAAGCATATAGATCGTTGTAGACGAAATTCGGAACATACGGGGCATGAGCCGCAGTCCTGAGCAATGCCAGATGGCACTCTTTGACGATTTCTTGATGACCGTTCACCGCGAAGACATGATTATCAATAATGCGGGAGTAAACGATGTACTCAAAATGCCTCATCGTCGTTGTTCTGCTCACGGAGCCACCAGCCGCTTTGGTGTAGGTGCTCTGAGCACGCAGGGTCCGCTCGTTCAATACGCCGAAGCCGCGTTCGTACACGATCATTTGCGAGCCGCTGACCGCCTTCGCCGCTGTCTCGAAGGCCAGGATGGTCGCTTGAGCATTGCTCATGCCAGCATCCAGCTTCGGCACGGTGAGAAACCTTTCCATTTCATGGTCTTCAAGGCTTTTGAGCGCGCGTTTAATGCTCGACACATAAGCAAACTCTCGAGTGCAGCCAACGATGTGAGTCTCGAATTGATAGCCGGCGGCAGTCGCCGAAGGCGCGAAAGCAACGAAATCGAGGCTGTCGAACGCACACTCCATGATGATATTGAATTTGCCGGTAAAGGCCTGCGTAAAGATCTTCGTGCTGACTTCCCGGACGAACGCCTCGGTATGCTCATACGCATGCAAGACCCCGAGTTTGATCATCTCTGCATATTGGGGGTGTTTCTTGCGGTAGTCGGGCAGGTAAAGACGAACATAATTGTCGTAGCGTTTTGAAGGCAGGAGGTTCTTTTCCAGCAGATAGGTTTTGCCTGACCCTTGCTGCCCGGCAACGACCAGAATTTTGGGTATTACCTCGACCGTTATACCTTTGAACAGCGTCACTTTTATTTCATTGAATGCTGCGGTGACCTGCTCAGGGGTGTACGTGTATTTCGGTGCTACTGACATATCTTGATTTCCTTATCAAAGATTCAGCTTGAAAGTGATGACTGGCTCTTTGAATAAAGACGGCATTCGCTGATTGTTCAAATGGGCCATTCTTTCAAGATATGTCGATGTTTTAAAAGTAAAAAATCCTACTCGATAGCGTGCAAAATCCTCGGAGCAATTGACCACCAGCGCGGTAGCAACTGCTTGACCTTGCTGTCGCCAAACCGGTCATCAATCAACATCACCACCCCTTGATCCTGCTGGGTGCGGATCACCCTCCCCGCCGCCTGCACCACTTTCTGCACACCGGGAAACAGGTAGGTGTAGTCATAACCGGCGCCGAAAATCGCTGCCATGCGCTGTTTCAACTGCTCGTTGACCGGGTTGAGTTGCGCCAGTCCGAGGGTGGCGATAAACGCTCCGATCAGTCGCGCGCCCGGCAAGTCGATGCCTTCGCCAAAAGCCCCGCCCAACACCGCAAAACCGATGCCCTGACTCTCGGCGGTGAACTGATCGAGAAAGTCCTGTCGCTGCCCTTCCCCCATGCGCCGGGACTGCGACCACAGATTGATGTCGGGATGCCTCTGGGCCAGCAACTGCGCCACTTGCTGCAAATAATCGAAGCTGCTGAAAAACGCCAGGTAATTGCCGGGACGTTGACTGAACTGCCGGGCAATCAGCTCGACGATTGGCGCAAGGGATGACTGGCGATGGACAAACCGCGTGGAGATCTGGCTGACGATGTGCACTTGCAGTTGATCGGCGTGAAATGGCGATTCAACGTCTATCCACACCGTGTTCGCCGGCGTGCCCAGCAGATCGGCATAGTAGTGGCGAGGGCTCAGGGTCGCGGAAAACAGCACGGTGCTGCGTGCAGCCGTCAAGCGCGGGCGGATGAAGCCGGCGGGCACCACGTTGCGCAGGCACAGCTGCGACAGGTTGCGTTGGCGGTCGAGGTCGCGCTTGCTGATGTCGAACAGGAACTGTTCATCAAAGAGCTCGGCCACCCGGCAAAATTGCAGCATGTCGAAATAGAAGTTCTGTAACGCGCCGTCCAGGCCTTGCGGATGATCATTCAGGTAGTCGCCGATGCTGGCGCTGCACGATGACAACGCCTGGAGCAGTTTTTCCGGCGCCTTGTCATAGGCCTGATAGGCGCCGAGTTGCAGGTTATGCAGGGCATTCCACTCACGGTTGACCCGTTGCAAGGATTTTTTCAACGCCTCGGGTGCGGTTTTTCGTACGCCGTTGAGGGTCGACTGGTCGAGGCTGGCGCTGTACATCTGCCGGCCGCGCTCCACCAGGTTGTGCGCTTCGTCCACCAGCACCGCGACGTTCCAGTTATTGGCCTGGGCCAGCCCGAACAGCAGCGCGCTGAAGTCGAAATAGTAGTTGTAATCGGCGACCACCACGTCTGCCCAGCGGGCCATTTCCTGGCTCAGGTAGTAGGGACAGACGTCGTGTTGCAGGGCAACCTCGCGCAAAGCGTTCTGGTTCAGCAGGGACAACTTGCTCGCCGCCTGGCGAGCGGCGGGCAAGCGATCATAAAACCCTTGGGCCAGCGGGCAGGATTCGCCGTGACAGGCTTTGTCCGGATGCTCGCAGGCCTTGTCCCGGGCGATCATTTCGAGCACCCGCAAGGGTGGCCCGTCGGCGCTGTCGAGGATCACTTGCGCGGCGTCCAGCGCCAGTTTGCGCCCCGGGGTTTTCGCTGTGAGGAAGAACACCTTGTCCAGTTGCTGCGGCGCCAGGGCCTTGAGCATCGGGAACAGCGTGCCGACCGTCTTGCCGATCCCCGTGGGCGCCTGCGCCATCAAGCAACGACCGGTGCTGACAGCCTTGAACACCGATTCCGCCAGATGGCGTTGCCCGGGTCGAAAGTCGGCATGGGGAAACGCCAGTTGTTGCGCCGCCCGATTACGCCCTTCGCGATGAGCCATTTCCTGCTCGGCCCAGTGCAGGAACAAGGCGCAATGTTGTTCGAAGAACAGCCCCAGTTCCGCGGCGCTGAAAGCCTCGACCAGGCAAGTTTCCTTTTCGCTGACGATGTCGAAGTACACCAGGGCCAGATTGATCTGCGTCAGCTGCAGTTTCTGGCACATCAACCAGCCGTAAATCTTCGCCTGCGCCCAGTGCAGCTGACGGTGGTTGGCCGGTTGCTTGCTCAAGTCTCCGCGATAGGTTTTGACTTCTTCCAGGCAATTTTGCACGGGGTCGTAGCCGTCGGCCCGGCCCTTTACCTTCAACGTTTGATACAAGCCTTCAAGCGCGACTTCACTCTGATAGCCCTCGCTGCGCCGGGACGCCACCGTACGGTGTCCGACAATCCCTTCCAGCGCCGTCGGCGAAGGCGTAAAACGCAGGTCGAGGTCACCGACCTTGGCAGTGAATTCACACAGCGCCCGCACCGCGATGCTGTAACTCAAGCGCCCTGCTCCGCCCATTGCACGTAGCAGACGGCAATCGGCATCTGGTGCTCATGGCAGAACTCGAGCCAGCGCAATTGATTGTCTTGCAGGCGATCACCGGGGCCTTTGACTTCGATCATCCGGTAGGTTTTATCCTGCGGCCAAAACTGGATCAGGTCTGGCATGCCGGCGCGATTGGCCTTGATGTCCAACAGCAGTCGATTGAACCAGTGTTTGAGGTGTTCGGCCGGCAGGCAATCGAGTGCCTGATCGAGCAATTCTTCGCTCAGCACACCCCAGAACACGAAGGGCGACTGCACGCCCCACTTGCTGGCAAAGCGCTCGCGAATCGTCTGGCGGTAACGCCCGTCATCGAGTTCAGCCAGGCAGCCCTGGAACAGCTCCGCGCGGCGTGCGTGAAAGTCCTCATTGAGCAGATCCACCGGCCCACGCTGGAACGGGTTGAAAAACGCCCCCGGCAACGGCGCGAAAATCGCCGGCCAGCACAGCAGACCGAACAGCGAGTTGATCAGGCTGTTTTCGACGAAATGCACCGGTGCCGACGCTTGCGCCAAATGCGCCTGAACGTAAGACTCCACCGACAACGCCGGATCGGTTCTGGGCAGTTGCAGGTCCAGGCGCAGCATTTCCCGTGGGGACGAGCGCTTTATCACCGGACCGCCCAACTTGCGCCGCAGCCTGGGCAGCACACGCAGCAATTGTTGCTGTTCGGCGGCACTTTCCGGCGATTGCTCCACCGCGGCGGCCAGGTCCATGGCCAGTTGGTATTCACCACAGCGCTCCAACACGCGAATCAACCGCAGGCGGGCGCCGGGATAGGCACACTCGCGGTAGATCGTCAGTGCGGTAGAGAAATCCGCTATGCGCTCGCAATGCTGACCGATCTGGAACAACAGTTTGCCGCGACGTCTTTGCAGCCAGGGATTGCTCAGTGCCAGCCCTTTTATCTGCTCGACAATGTCTTCTACTGCTTCGCCGGCCTCGAAATGCTGCTGACACTCATGAAGGAAGAGACAGGCGTCCACGTCGTCGCGGCTGCGCAGGCCACGGGAGTCGGCGCAGAACTCGACTTTTTCATAGGTAAAGATGCCCAGGTCAGCCAGCACGAACTCGGACCAGTCCTGGTAAAGATTGCCGAAAAACATCAAGCGCAGCCGGTCGCACAGGCCCATGATGGTCAGGCTGAACAATCGGTCATCCAGCGACGGGCACCACTGGCCGAAACTTTGGGCCTGGGAAAACTGTTCGCTCAGTGCGGGCAGCCAATCGGTCTTTTTTCCTTTGGGTTGATCGATGGTGGCGCCAAAACACTGGAGAATTTCCGCCTTGAGCAACACCTCGAACAGCGCTTCGATCGACAGCGGCGAATGCTCATCGATCCAGCCCAGCGCCAGCAGTGGGCCGGCGGCAATAGCGGTGTTGCCGATCTCGAGGTAATGCAGTTTGCTCGCCCGGAAGTGACTCCCCTTGCGCATCACCATCCTGACCAGCAGCGCCTTGGACTCACGGGGCAACCGCTTGAACTCGCGGATGAAGTGTTGCTCTTCGACACTCAGCACATCGGCATAGCGAAGCTCAAGCCAATCAAGCACTTGCATGAAGTTGTTCAAGTAATAGAACGGATCGTCGAGAGGATTTGCAGTCACAGGAAAAAAGGCCATGGCGAGCGAGTACTGGTTATGCGTACAGATACCAGCTGTGCCCTGCCCGGTGCAAACGGAAAAGGATAAGCGGCGGCGTTAATCGGTAATTTTTCGAGTGTCTATGAACTTTCTGCCGATCCATCGCACCAACCGCGATAGAGGTACAGTGACGATTGATTTCGTTCGTGGCAGTCGCGCTGTTTTTTTTGAAGGATGAGAGGTGGTTATGAATATCAAGACTCTGGGTTTGCCCCTGGCGGTAGCGGCCTTTCTGGCCCTGGCCGGTTGCGCGACGCCAACAGTTGTGACGCTGCAGAACGGCACCCAGTATTTGACCAAGGACACGCCGAAAACCAAGACCAAGGACGGCTTCTTTGAGTTCGAAGATATTTCCGGGGCGAAAGTGAAGGTCAAGGCCGATGAAGTGACCACGATTCGACAGGAAGACTGAGGACCGAGTTATCGTTCATCGCGAGCAGGCTCGCTCCCACAGGGATTTGTGAACGCCACAGATCCAATGTGGGAGCGAGCCTGCTCGCGATGAGGCCCTTACAAACGCTGCATCAACTAGGCAATAACAATCCCTGAGCCGGACAAGCTATCCAGCCCAACCCCGACCAACGTCACCGAATCCCCCCCAAACGTCAGCACCGTGTCGTGCCCTACCGCCGTGGCATGCGCCCGATAGTCGTCGTTCGGCGTCACCCCCTGAACCCCGAGAAACACCAGTTTGTCGCTGGCCTGGTAGCCAACCACCCGGTCCTGACCAAACGCGCCACTAAACAGGAACGTATCGATCCCGCCCCCCGACTCCAACAAGTCATTACCCGCCCCGCCGACAAAAACGTCGTTACCCTTGCTGCCAATCAAATGATCGTTGCCGTCCAGTCCAAACAACCAATCGCCGCCAGCGTGAGCCTTGAGCGTATCGGCGCCGGCGCCGCCCTTTACCGTTGACGCGTACTGGGTAAGGTTGTTGCCCGCCTTAAGGCCTTCGGCCGTGACGCTGTGAGTCACGTCATCCTTGAACAGCCCCCACAGAAACCCCGGCTCCTTGGTCACAATGCTGCCAATGTCGCGGGTCATGCTGATGCCGCCATTGGCGTCGCGGATGTACAGGTTGCCGGCGCCGTCATTGGCGAAGTCGAAATTTTTCACCGACTGCTGCACATCCAGCACGTTGTTGCCCTTGCCACCCAATAGGATGTTGTAACCACCGCCGTCGCGGAAGGTGTCGTTGCCATCGCGGCCTTCCAGATAATCGTTGCCCCGGCCACCCTGGATCAGATCGTTGCCGTCACTGCCGATGATGAACGTGCTGCCCTTGTGGGTTTCAGCGTTGCGATTCAGATCCTCAACCCAAGTGTTGGCGCGCGCCGGGTCCGACAGATTGGCAACGATGATCGTCGAATCTTTACTGGTGAGGTCGTAGAACTTCGATTCGATCACCCGGTTCATGCCGTCGCCATAGGCGGTAGGCAAGTGCGAGATCCAGGTCGGGATGTTGAGGATGGAAAACGGCAGCACATTCCACGCGGTCGAGGCGTAGTGGTCGTTGAAGCTGACGATGTTATCGGTCGCCGAGACCTTGGCAGCATCGTGCACGCCCACCGACGACAGGTTAAAGGATGAGCCGTCGAGGGCGCGGTACACCGGGTCGTTCTCGTAACCGACGTTCAGCACTTTGTCGGTACTGCTTTGGGTCGGCGAGGCGTAGGCGATGTAGTTGGAATCCTGGTAGAACCCGGCCCACTTGTCGCTGCTCAAATCTGCCAGGCTGTTGACCGCCAACCCGCCGAGGCTGTGACCGCTGACCAGCACGTCCTTGCCCGACAGGCCATTGGCCCGGGCAAAGGCCGCCACATCGCTGAGCAGATTGCCGAAGGCTTCGCCGACGTAGTTCTTGGCGTAATCCTTGGGCCCCAACGCCGCCAGCAGATCATTGATCACATCGCCGATGGAGTCGCTGATTTGGCTTTCTCGTGGGCCGCTGGTGCCGCGAAAGGCGATACCGATTTCGCTGAGATGACCCTGCGCGTCGTACTTGCCGAGGATTTCCACCTGAGCGCTGGTGTACCCGGCCTTTTCGCCGAAGAACGTTCCGCGTGCATCGACCTTGCCGTCATAGCCCAATTGCGTGGCGGTGATCGGCGTCCAGCCGGCTTTCTGCACCGCGTCCAGTGCGGCTTTTTCCGAATCGGGGTTCCATGGGATTCCGGGAATGACGCCCTGGGAGTCGGTACCACCGATTAGCGCGGTCACCAGTGTGGCCGGCAAGCCAAGGCCGAAGCCGTTGTGCTGATAGCCGGTGGCAAAGCCGTTATCCAGGTTGTGATAGGAATACAGCGTGATCGCCATCGCGTCGGTAAATAACGCTTTGGAATCGGCTGTACCGAAGTTTTTGTAGTCGTACACACCCATTGGTATTGCCTCTCTCTTTGTTGGAATTGTCAGAGATAGCTCACAACCAGAACGCCTCAATCACGAGGCGCCCCGGAGCATTTCGTGCATGCAGCCTTAGGCAAACGTAATGCCTGAAGCCGACAGGTTATCCAGTCCCACCCCCACCAGGGTCACGGCAAAGTCGCCAATCTTCAGCACCGTGTCATGGCCCGACTGCGAAGCGTGTTGCTTGTAGTCATACCCCTGCCCCGCGCCCTGAACGCCCATGAACAGCAGTTTGTCGCCGCCCTGGTAGCCATTGATCGCGTCGAAACCAAAGGCGCCGCTGAAGAGGAACGTGTTGTTGCCACCCGAGGCCTGCATCTCGTCATTGCCCGCGCCACCGACGAAGGTCACGTGGCTTTTGTCGCTACGCAGCAGGTCGTCGCCGGCATTGCCGAACAACCAGTCGCCGTCGCCGCTGGCTGCCAGTGTGTTGCCGTAGGCATCACCGTTAAGCGAGTGGTTGTAGTGAGTCAGTTCGCTGCCGCTGAGCAAACCGTTGGCGGTGACGCTGTAAGTCACCTCCTTGCTCCCCCACCATGAGCCCGACTCCTGACTGACCAGCGCGCCGATGTCGCGGGTCATGCTGATGCCGCCATAGGCATCACGCACGTACAGCGTTCCGTCGCCGTCGTTGGCAACGCTGAAGTTCTGCAACGGCTTCTGCAATTCGAAGGTGTTGTTGCCCTTGCCGCCCAGCAGGATGTTGTAGCCACCGTCATCGCGGAACCTGTCATTGCCATCGCGACCTTCGATGAAGTCATTGCCGGTACCGCCCTTGAGCAGGTCGTTGCTGTCGGTGCCGATGATGAAAGTGCTGCCGGAGTGAGGTTCGCCGCTGCGACCAAGGTCCTCGACCCAGGTCTTGCCCCGGGACGATTCCGCCAGGTTGGACACGATCAGCGTCGAGTCCTTGTCGGTGAGGTCGTAGAAGCGCGAGTCGATCACCCGGTTCAAACCGTCGGCATAACCCAGCGAACCGTGAGCCGACCAGTTCAGTGGGTTGAGGATGCTGAACGGCACCAGGTTCTGCGCGGTGGACGCGTACTGGTCATTGAAGTTGACGATGTTGTTGGTCGCCGAGTCCTGATGTCCGTCGTGTTTGCCCAGGGAGCCGCTGCTGAACGTGGTGCCGTCGAGTACCCGAAACACTGGATCGTTCTCGTAACCGATGTTCAGCACGTTGTTGCCGGTAGCGCTCTGGGTCGGCGAGGCGAAGGCAACGTAGCTGGCCTCCTTGAAGAAACCGCCCCAGTTGTCGCCGCTCAGTTCGGCGAGGCTATTGACTCCCAGCCCGCCGAGACTATGACCGCTAACCAGAACATCCCTGGCGCTCAGGCCATGGCCGATCGCAAACGCGGCGACGTCCTTGAGCAAATTGTCGAAGGCGTTTTTCGCGTAGTTCGTCGCGTAATCCACCGGGCCGACAGCAGCCAGCAGGTTGTTTTTCATGTCGCCGAAAGTGTCGCTGTAACCCAGGCCGCCGGTGCCACGGAAGGCAATGCCGATACCGATCAGCTTGCCCGCCGCGTCGTACTTGCCGAGCACTTCGGCTTCGGCGCTGGTGAAGCCGTCCTTCTCGCCATAGAAGGTGCCTTGTGCGCCGACCTTGCCTTGATAACCCAGCTGCGTAGCGCCAATCGGCGCCCAACCGGTCGCCGGCAGCGGCTGCCCCGTTGGCGTGTACGCATACAGCGTCAGCGCGATGGCGTCGCTGTACAACGCCTTGCCGTCAGCATTTTTGTAATCAAACAGTCCCATAGGCTTGCTTCCTTTGCGTTAAATCAGAACTGCCAGTCGAGCGTCAGACCCACACCGTGGTCTTTCTCGCGGGAGCCGAGCAGTCCGTTGTAATCCAGGCTCAAACGAACGTCCTGCGCCACCGCCAAACCGGCCCGCGCACCAATGACGGCGGCATTGCGATCCAGGGAAACGCTCTGCACGCTGAACGCGGTGTTGCCGTTGGCGAAGGCCAGGTGATCTTCGGAACGGGTGTTGCTCAGGTTGTGCTGCCAGCCCAGCGTGCCGGACAGTTCCAGCTGTTTGTCCGACAGGGCAATCGCTTTGCTCACCCGCAGGCCGAGGGTCGAGAGCACGGCGTCGCGGTTGTCTTCGCCGCCCTTGAGCGCTGCGGCATCACCTTTCTCGGTGAAGCTTTCGCTGTTCAGGTGCACGTAAGCCAGGTTGGCGAACGGTTCCAGTGCCAGCGGTTGCAGGTCCAGGCGATACGCCGCTTCGGTAAACAGTTGTGCGGTTGTCGCATCGCGTTTGGATTTCTGTTTGCCGCTGACGTCGCCGAATTGCAGGTCACGTTTCACATCGATGCGGTGCCAGCTGTAAGCGCCACCGACGCTCAGACGCAGTGCATCGATTTCATGGCCCAGATAGGCGCCCAAGTGGTAGCTATCGACGGAGGCTGACGAATGTGTGCCATCGCCCATGCTCAACGAACTGTCGCTGTAACCGGTCACGAAACCCAGCCGCGTATTTTCAGTGATCAGACCGTCGACACCGGCCAGCAAGCCGCCGATGGAGCTGTTGGAACTGGCGTTGTCATGCCCGCCATCGCTCTTGCCCCAGGCGCCGAGGACTTTGACCCAGGCGTTGCTACGGTCATCGGTCGGTGCCGCGGCATTGAACAGATCACGCTCACGCAGGCGTTCGCCGACGGCATCGCGCAGGTAACGGCTGTCGTTGATCAGCAGCGTGCCGATCGCCGGGTGAATCTCACCGGACAGTTGCTGGAAGGCTTGTTGCGCGACGGCGGCGGTCGGCGAAAGCAGCAAGGTTTCATAGAGCGCATTGCCGGCGCCCAGTTGCTCGGCGGCTGCCGCGACGGCGCGTTGATTCGGGGTTTGGCCGACGCTGGCGAAGGACGCTGCGTTGCGTTCTACCGCAAGCTGGATGCCATTGGCCGAGTAGCCGAGTGTGCCTCCGATGAACAGATAATCCGGTAGCACAGCGCCGAAACGCCCTTCGATCCCGCCGGCTGCTTGCAGAATGTTGTATTGGTTGCCGAGCAAGGATTTCACTTCGCTGGTGGTCAGCAAGGTCGGACTGTTTTCCAGGGACAGGCTGACGGTAGCGCCGTCGATCACGGCTTTACCGCCCGCCACGATCTGGTCGCTGCTGGTCGGCGACAACTCCACGGCGTAGGTCGAGCCAGGTTCGAAGGTGACGTCGCCCGCCACCTGCAAGGTGCCGATGGAATTGCCTGGCGCTACGGTGCCACCGCTTTTCGCGGTCAATGCGCCGATGCGGCCATTACCGCCGAGGATCCCGCTGTCATTGACGGTGACCGCCGAGAGCAGCGAGCCGTTGATTGCCAGGCGGCCCTGATTGACCAGCGTCGGGCCGGCGTAGGTGTTGGCGCCGGTCAGCACCAACGTGCCGATGCCCTGCTTGGTCAGGCCACCATGGCCGGAAATGTCGTTGCGCCACGTGTCGAGGCCGCAGTGCACGTCATTGCACACGCGTTCGGTCGGTTTGCCCGCGTCGATAATCGCGCCGATCCCCGGCAAGTCCGCCACAAACTGGCTGGAACCGTAGGCACCCTGGATGCGGAACTCCTCGGGAATGTCTTGCTCGGTGACAAACATCGCCGGGCCATCGATGCCTTTGCGCAGGTTGATCATGCCCCAGCCGTACAGCGAATCGACACCCGGTGCACCGAGGTCGGTGGCCGTGGTGCGCAACACGCTGGCGACCTGGGCGCCGGTCATGTACGGGAAGCGTTCCATCAGCACGGCCATGGAACCGGCGACATGCGGCGCCGCCATCGAGGTGCCGTTGTAATTCTTGTAGCCGGTGGTCAGGTTGTCGGCGTTGGTACCACTGATGATCGAGCTGTAGATCTTGCTGCCCGGTGCGGACACGCAAAAGCTTGCTGTGTAGCCGCAACGCGATGAGAAGGTGCTGATGTTGTAGAGATCCGGGCTGTTGAGGTCCGGGTTCTGTTGCAAGGCCGCCACTGTGACCCAGTTCGGAGCGATGTCCGGGACGAAATAGCCCAGGCCTGCGATGGCGTCCGGGTTGTTGAGGTTGTAGTCGTTGCCGGCCGCGAAGATCGTCACGATACCGCTGCGGGCAGCTGCGATGGCGCCGTCGTAGGCTCCGCCCGGTTTGGTCCCGAGCAACGGACGGATCTCGTCGAACTGCAATTGCGCGTCTTGCACGGTGAAGTGCGGGTAGGCGGGGTTGCGTCCGCCAAGGTCGAAGCGATCGGTGATGCCGATGCCCCAACTGTTATTGATGATCCGCGCGCCGCTGGCGATCAAGGCATCCCAACCGGCCTTGTAGACCGCGCCGTCGTTGCCGCGAATGATGCCGTCCTCGGGGCCCGGATCTCCGTTGTCCGCACTGATGATCTGCGAGCCAAACGCCACGCCATGCATCGGGCCGCCATCGCGACTGCCGGCAGCGATCCCGCCAACGTGGGTGCCGTGGGCACCCAGCTTGCCGTCGGAACCGATCGAGGGCGAACCGTCGTAGCGAAAGGCGTCTCCCGCTTTGACCGGGATGTATGGGTCGGTGTATTCGCGGATGCCGCTGGTGACCAGAGTGATCACTTTGTTGGGACCGGAAAACTCCGGATGCGCGGCGTAGACCGGTTGGTCGAAGATCCCCAGCTTCACGCCTTTGCCGGTGTAACCGGCGGCGTAGGCCTCTTGTGCGTTGACCGCTCCCAGCCCCCAATCGGCATTGAATTCAGTGCTGCGCCAACTGTTGGGATCGCCTGCTCTACCGTTTTCCACGTAAGGCGCCGCTTGCGCGGTACCGAGGGTGGCCAATGCGCAGAGCAAGGCAAGGTTGTTGTGTTTGTTATTCATCCAGCTACCGTCCTTAGTTGTGTTGCCAAAACCCCTGAGCCTTGAAAAGCACCCATTTCTATTTGTGAAGCACGCCCCCTGCAGGGTTCGCGTTAAAACTCCCAATTGAGGCTGAGCCCTACGCCATGGCTCTTCTCGCGGCTGGCCAGTTGGCCGGTGTAATCGAGGTTCAAGCGGATGTCCCGGCTCAGGGCCAGGCTGGCATGGGCGCCCACCAGCGCGGCATCACGCACCATTGGCGAACTCTCCACGGAAAACGCTGTGCTGCCGCCGGCAAACGCCAGGTGCTCTTCAGAATCGGTTTGGCTTAGGTTGTGCTGCCAGCCGAGGCTGCCGCTCAGGTCCAACTTCTGCTGGCCGGACAGGTTCACGGTTTTCAATGCGCGCACGCCCAACGTGCTGAGCACCGCGTCACGCGTGTCGCCACTGCTTTTCAGTGCGGCGGCGTCACCTTTCTCGGTGAAACCTTCGGTGTCGAGGTGCACGTAGGCCAGGTTCGCGAAGGGTTCGAGCGCCAGCGGTTGCAGGTTCAGGCGATACGCCGCTTCACCGAACACCTGGGTGGTCCCGGCATCGACCTTGGCTTTCTGTTTGGCGCTGACGTCGCCGTATTGCAGGTCGCGTTTGACGTCGGCGCGATGCCAGCTGTAGGCACCGCCGGCACTCAAACGCCAGGCACCTGACTCGCGGCCGGCATAAGCACCCAGGTGATAGCTGTCGACCTTGGCCGATGAGTGAGTGCCGGAGCCCATGCTCACCGAGCTGTCGCTATAGCCGGTGACCAGACCGATCCGGGTTTGCTCATCGAGCGCCCAGTCGACACCGGCGAGCAAACCGCCAATCGAGGTGGTGTAACCGGCGGTGTCATGGCGCTCATCGGTCTTGCCCCAGGCGCCCAGCGCCTTGATCCAGCCATTGCTTTGAGTGCCTTGGGCGTCAATCAGCCGCTCGCCAACAGCATCACGCAGGTAGCGGCTGTCGTTGATCAGTACCGAACCCAGCGCCGGATAAATTTCCCCCGACAACTGCTGAAACGCCTGTTGGGCGGACGTTGCGGTAGGCGACCGCAACAGACTTTCGTAAACCGGATTGCCCGCCCCAAGCCCTTCGACAGCGGAGGCTATAGAACGCTGGTTCGGCGTTTGGCCGACGCTGGCGAAGGTCGTGTCGTTGCGCTCGACACTCAGTTGAATGCCGGTGGCGGCGTAATCTAGGCTGCCACCAATGAACAGATAGTTGGGCAGCACCGCGCCGAACTGACCTTGAACGCCGCCGGCCGCTTGCAGGATGTTGTACTGATGACCGAGCAGGCTTTGCACTTGTTGAGTGCTGAGCAAGGTCGGGCTGTTTTCCAGTGACAGGCTGACGGTCGCGCCGCTGACCGTGGCCGTGCCGCCCGCGACGATCCGGTCGCTGTCGGTCGGCGATAGCTCCACCGCGTAGGTCGAACCCGGCGCAAACGTGACGTCGCCGCTGACCTGCAAGGTGCCAATGGAATTGCCGGGCGCAACCGTAGCGCCGCGGTTGGCGGTCAGTGCGCCGACGCGTCCTGATCCGCCCAGCGTGCCGCTGTCATTGACGGTCACTTGCGATGCCAGCGAACCGTTGATCGACAGCAGACCGCCATTCACCGTGGTCGGCCCGCGCCAGGTATTGTCGCCGGTCAGCATCAGGCGTCCGGCACCGGACTTGATCAGGCTGCCTTCGTAGACCCGAGTGGAGGCCGCGAGATCGCGTGCCATGCCCACCGCATAGTCGGTCTGATCCTGCTGGCTGGCACCGATGGGTACACCGTTCTCCCAACCTTTGGTCTTCAGTGTCTGTTGCCAGGCACTGTGTTCCGCCGCGTCTTCGCTCTGACGCTGAATCAGCGCCTTGTCGGTGATGTTGTTGCTCCAGACATCGCTCTGCCCTGCCCCCAGATTGGCGTCGAAACTCCCAAGTAATTGCCCCGGCCCGCGCATCGCCCGTTCGAGGTTGGCGACGCCCCAGCCAACGCGGGTATTTGGCGCCTCGGTGATCGAACCGTCGAGTTGGGTGGCGGTGGTCAGCAGGGTTTCCAGCGCCTGCTGGTTGTTCATGTACGGATAGCGTTCCATCACCAGCGCCAAGGCACCGGTGGCATGCGGCGCGGACATGGAGGTGCCGGACTTGATCGCATAGCCAGCGCCGGGAATGGTGCTGTCGATCTTCGCGCCGGGGGTGGTGATGCACCAATACTTGGCGATCCCGCACTGGTTGTATTTCTGCTGGTTGCCTTGATCCAACCCCGAAACCGCCAGCCAGTGGCCTTCCAGGTCCGGCTCAAAATAAGGCAAGGCTGAACGCACGCTGGCGTTGGGGTAACCGCTGTTACCGGCGCTGAACACGTTGATCACGCCGCGTCGGGAAACGTCGGCGGCCTCATCGAGCCAGGTGCCTTTGTTCCAGTGCTGGGCGTAGGCCGCATGCAGATCGTCGAGGGTCCGATAGCTGACATCCGGCGGTTGGCTGCCCCAACTGTTGTTGAACGCTCGCACACCGGCATCCGCCAACGCGTTATAGACCGCTTTGAAGTAGCGTGGATCAGGATTGGGGCCGAACAGGAAGCTGTCGTTCTTGTTGGTGTTGCCGACGTAGACCTGCGCGTTGTAGGCCACGCCGTGCATGCCGGTGCCGTCGCGCGAGGCTCCGATAGTGCCGGCGACGTGCGTGCCATGGGAGTCGTTGTTGAGGTTGAGCGTGCCGTCGACGTTGAACGACGAACCATCGACGTAACTGCCGCTGGCCAGCACCGCGTGGTAACGGTCGGTAGCGAATTCGGGATGGGCAGCATCGAAGCCTGAATCGAGCTCGCCGATTTTCACGCCTTTGCCAGTGATGTCGGCGGCATAGGCTTGATCAGCTTGCATGCGGGCGAGTCCCCAGTCGCGCTGGAACTCCGCCGAGCGCCAACTGGCGGCATCACCGGGTGTGCCGGCTTCCAGGTAAGCGGCTTGCACCGAGACGGGCATTGCTGACACCAGGAGTAATAGCGTGCCGACCGACATCGGCTTGATCTGTACGTCCATGTTCACTTCTCGTTTTTTTGTTTTTTTGTTTTTTTGGGGACATCTATTGCGTTCTTGGGCCTTGGCCGAACGCCTCGTCAACCTTGGCCAAATCCTGCTCATTCAACGTCCCGGCGTAGTAATGCAACTTGGTCCAGGCCATCAAGTAGTCGTAGCGTGCCTGTGCCAGATCGCGGCGGGTGGTAAATAGTTGTTGTTCTGCGTTCAATGCGTCGAGGTTGACGCGCTCACCGCCCAAGATGCTTTGCTTGGTCGAAACCACCAGCGCTTCGGCAGACTTCAGGGCTTTCTGATAAGCCCGCAACTTGTTCACGCCCGACAGACAGGCGCTGAACTGGCGACGCAGTTCAATCAACGTTTCCCGGGTCTTGCCGTCCAGTTCGTACTCGGCCTGCTCCATGGTGCGGCTGGCCTGACGGGTCGATGCGGAAACCCCGCCGCCCGCATACAGCGGCACGTTGACTTCAATCCCGATGGTGTTGGTGTCGTAGCGCTGGTTGTAGGTGTTGCCACTTTCCGACTCGTTCTGGCGCACTGAGGCGTAGGCGCTGACTTTTGGCAGATGCCCGGCGCGGTTGCGTTCGACTTCATAACGCGCGACTTCCACGGCATGGCGCTGCGAAGCCAGATTCGGGTTGTTGGCCACGGCCATCTCGTGCCAGGTATCGAAGTTGGCCGGCTGCAGGGTGAACGTCTGGAAACTCTGATCCAGCGGTGCCAAATCCCCGATGTTGATCGCCGGCACGCCAATCAGCGCACCCAGCTCTCGTAACGACGCGTCCTGCTCATCACGGGCTTCGATTTCCTCGGCCGTTGCCAGTTCATAGCGGGACTCGGCCTCAAGGATGTCGGTACGCGTGCCCTCGCCCTGACGGAACATGTGCTCGTTCTGCTGGAACTGTTGCTCGAAAGCCTTTTTCTTGGCTTGCGCGATGTCGATCTGATCCTGAGCGAACAGCGCCTGGGTGTAATTCTCCAGCACCCGAACGAGTAATTCCTGGCTCTTGCCACGAAAGGCTTCGTCGGCAAACAGCGATTGCGCCACGCCTTTGCGGTACGACGCGTAAGCCTCGTAGTCGAGCAGCGGTTGTTGCAGAGTCAGGGTCGAGCCGTAACTGCTGTAGTTGCGGTCATCGCTCTGGTTTTGCCCGCGCTCATTGAGGTAGGTGACCTTGGACGTGTTGCGCCCCTTGTTGTAGTTGTAACCGATCCTGGGCAACAGCCCGGCGCGGCCAATGACGCGGTTTTCAAGGCCGGCATCGCGTTCCTTGATGGCGCCGAGAAACACCGGATCATTGCGCAATGCTTGTTCGTAGATGTCGAACGGTCCCATCGCCAGCACACTGTTGCAGGTCAGCAACGCCAGGGTCGCTGCGAGCATGGAAAGCTTATTCATACAGCGGAACATCCTTATTCCTCAGTCAACGCGGAACCTGCCCGGTCGAGCAGCGGTTTGAACAAATAGTTGAGGAGTGAACGTTCACCAGTGCGCACGAACATTTCCGCCGGCATGCCAGGCTTGATCACCAGACCGTTGAGTTTTTCCATGGCCTGATCGCTGACGCTGCTGCGCAGCACGTAATACGGCGCACCGGTTTTCTCGTCGATCATCTGGTCGGCGGAGATCAGGCTGACTTCGCCGGGCACACGCGGCGTGCGGCTCTGGTTGAACGCCGTGAACAGAATGTCCACCGGCAAGTGCGTGCCGACCCTGTCGACCAGGTTGACCGGCAGGTGCCCTTCCACCTCCAGGCTCGTCCCCTGAGGCACGATCTCCAGCAGCGTTTCGCCCTGACGCACCACCGCGCCCACGGTGTGAACCCCGAGGTTGACCGCAATGCCATCGGCCGTGGCGATGATCTCGCTGTGTTGCAGATCGAACCCGGCGGAGGTCAGTTGCTCTTCCAGCGTCACGCTTTTCAATTGCGCATCGGCCAGTTGGGTGCGGACCTCTTTCTGGTATTCCTCGATGTGCTGTTGCAGTTTCAGCCGCGATTCGAGGATGCCCTGCTCCACACGGCCGCTGTCGCCGGTGTTTTCGGCCAATTGTTGCTGAACCTGCGACAGCTGACGCTGGTACTCCATCAACCGATTACGCGGGATGTAGCCGTTATCCGCCAGGGGCTGAAGATTGCTCAGCTGTTGTTGCAGAGAACTGGCCTGGGCAGTCAAGTCCGTGCGGGCGCGGCGCATGCCGGCCAGTTGCGCGCTGGCGCCTTCGATGCTGGCGCGCAAGGCAGCCTGTTCGCGGGAAAACGCTTCACGGCGGCTGCTGAACAACTGTCGTTGACCTTCCAGCACCAAGGCCAGACGCGGGTCAGGATTGTTGCTCAGTTCAGCGGGGAAACTCACCTGTTTGAGGTTGTCCCGTTCACTCTGCCACCGCGCCAGGCTGGCCCAGGCCATGCGGTATTGCGCTTGCAGCGATTGCACGTCAGCGGCGACTTGCGTCTGGTCGAGCTGGAACAATGGCTGGCCCTGCTTCACCACTTGACCCTCGCGCACCAGAATCTGGCTGACCACGCCACTGCTCATCGATTGCACGGCTTTGCGCTTGCCCGACACCACGACCGTGCCTTGCACGGGAATACCTTGGTCAAGAGGTGCGAGACTGGCCCAGGTGAAGAAACTGCCGGCGCCGACGATCGCCAGAATCCAGCCCATCCGGACGAAGAAACGCGCGTCGCGCTCAGGGCGTTCTGCGATGTAGTCGTGTTCCATGGTGGCTTCGCTGATGTTGCTCATACACCCGAATTCCTTGTCGAGGGCTGATACTGCCGGCTCATGCTGAGCCCGCCCGGTGCTTGCGCGGTTTTCTCCCGCTGCTGCTCCTGATTGGCTGCGAGTGCCTTGAGCACGTCCTGGCTTGCACCGAAGGCTTGCAGACGTCCTTCGTTGAGCACCAGTAGCTTGTCGGCCTGGGCCAGTGCCGAGGAGCGATGGGTCACCAGAATCACGCTGGTGCCTTGGGCTTTCATTTGCGCAATGGCACTGGCCAATGCAGCTTCGCCCACGGTGTCGAGGTTGGAATTCGGTTCATCCAGCACCACCAGGCGCGGGTTGCCATACAGGGCGCGGGCCAGTGCCACGCGCTGCTTCTGCCCCCCGGACAAACCGCTACCATCCTCGCCGAGCACGGTGTCGTAGCCTTGCGGCATGCGCAGAATCAGTTCGTGAACACCGGCCTGTTGCGCGGCTTCAACGACTTTTTGCGGGTCCGCCTCGCTGAACCGTGCGATGTTTTCGGCGATGCTGCCGCTGAACAGCTCGATGTCCTGTGGCAGATAACCGATGTAGGGGCCAAGATCGTCGCGGTTCCAGCGATGAATGTCCGCGCCGTCGAGCCGCACCGTACCGCCCAGCGTCGGCCAGACGCCGACCAGCACTCGGGCCAGGGTGGATTTGCCGGAACCGGACGCTCCGAGCACCCCCAGCACTTCCCCGGCACCGAGACTGAAATTGACCAAATGCAGCGTCGCGGCCCGTTGCCCCGGTGGTGCGGCGCTGACCTGTTCGAAGGTGATCTGACCCTTCGGCGCCGGCAGCGCCATGGCCTCGTCACTCGGTGGAAAGGCTTGCAGCAACGAATCAAGACGACGGTAAGCAAGCTTGGCGCCGCTCCACTGCTTCCACACGGCGATCAATTGGTCGATGGGGCTCAGGACGCGGCCCATCAGAATGGAACCGGCGATCATCATCCCGGCCGTCATATCGCCTTTGATCACCAGCAAGGCACCCAGACCCAGCACCAGCGATTGCAGGCACAGGCGCAGGGTTTTGCTTAGAGAGCTGATGACGGCACCGGTGTCGCTGGCTTCGTTCTGCAAGCCGAGGAAACGTGAATGGACCTGGAACCAACGTGTACGCAACGCCCCGAGCATGCCCATGGCCTGAATGGTTTCGGCGTTGTGCAGGTGACTGGTGGCCAGTTGGCTGGATTTCTGGGAAAACCCTGCGGCATCGCCCAGGGGCTTTTTGGTCATTGTCTCGTTGAGGCAAGCAAGGCCGATCAACAGTACCGTGCCCACCGTCGCGAACACGCCGAGCCAGACATTGAACAGGTAGATCACAAACAGGTAGACCGGAAACCACGGCGCATCGAAGAAGGCAAACAGCGCAGGACCGGTGACGAATTGGCGAATTTGCGTCAGGTCCCCCAAGGCTTGCCCGGCGTTGCCCTCGCCCCGAAACAGGTTGCGCTCGAATGCGGCCTGATAGACCCGAAGGTTGAAGCGGCGCTCCAGTTGACTGCCGATGCGGATGACGATGAAGCTGCGCACGATCTCAAGCAGACCGATGAAGGCAAAGAACCCGACCACCATCAACGACAGCATCGTCAGGGTGGTTTCATTTTGCGAAGACAGCACGCGGTCGTAGACCTGGAGCATGTAAATCGACGGAACCAGCATCAGCACGTTAATTAACGCGGTAAAACAACCGACGCTGATCAGGATGCTCTTGTAGTCGCCCAGTGCTTTGAATAATGGTGCGGTGGCCGGGCTCTTTGCCATCTTCATGGGTTATTCCTGAGGTGTTATTCCTCGCCCTATCTGGCGAAGTTTCCATTAACTGTCCGCGCAGGGGCGGATATAGGCTTTGCGGGAACGTTTACAAACTAATAACAACTTCTCGTGGGCGACAGAGCGCTTCGACTAGTTGTGTTGTGCTTATGTCGGCAATGACGAGCGTTATATTCGAATCGTGTTATTGCACCTGGCGCACAAGTGTTATGACCAGATCGGATTTCAATGTGGCTTTATACGATCCGTCGCGTTGGCGGCTGAGAAATAGAATCTTCGAACCTTCTTTGCCGGTGATCGCCAGGCCATCCGGCTCAGGGAACCAGCCAATCGCAGATTCGCCGCCCAGCCAGGCGCTCAGACAATCGGCGCCCTCACCCAGCGTCTGTTGAGGTTGAAAGTCGATGACGCAGACGTTGGACGGTTTGTCCTGCAACGCCTGGGACTCTGGCGAGTCATCTTTGGCGATCAGGGTCGCCTGCCATTTGCCGGCCAGTTCCGAGGGGTCTGCTAATTTCAGGCTGCTCGCCATGGCTAAATCTCCAAAAAACATCATGAACGTCGCCAATAGCCACGCGGTTGTTCTGCAGGTGAAGCCGTTATGGATCATAAGGCGCTTTACTCATTTCAAGGGGCAGAGAGCAGCGCGTCTGCGCCGCCCTCCTTTCACCTCACATTACGCAGCGATGTCGGAGTAAGCCGCCTGGCCCACGGTGCTGACCAGGAAATCAGCCACGCCATGCCCGGAGAAGTCCACCGACAACAGGCTGTTGCCGCCCGAAGAGGTCAACACCGCATCGCCTGCCGCACCGGTGAACGAGTTCACGAAATGCAGGCCTGCGCCGTTGGTGATGCCGGTCAGGTCGATCTTGTCCAGGCCGCTGACAAAATCGAGGATCTGGTCGACTGCACCCGGTTTGGAATCGCTGCTGGCCGCGAACACGAAGGTGTCCGAACCGGCGCCACCCCACAGTTTGTCCGCACCGCCCGCGCCGAAGAGGATGTCGTTGCCGGCACCGCCCTTCAGTTCGTTGGACACGCTGTTGCCGATCAGCAGGTCGCTGCCCGAACCGCCGATGGCATTCTCGACGGTGACGCCCTTGGCGATGGACACGTTGCCCACCAGGCCGCCAACGTCGGAGAACGAGGCTTCATTGAGGTTGATCTTCTGGTTTTGGGTAAAACCGGAGAAGTCCAGAGTGTCCCTGCCGCCCGCATCCCATACCGAAAATACAACCTTGTCCGACGACGAAGACGCGCTCAGGAAGTCGCGACCGGCGTTGGAGTTGAAGCCGTAAGTGGTGTCACCGGTACGTGTGGAGGTGTTGGCACCGTAGAGCTTTTGAATGGCCGCGATATCGTCCATCAGCGGGCCGGACGAATAGGCTTCGACGCCGCCCTTGCTGAAGTTCTGGCTGGTATTACTCTCACTCCAGTAGCTCATGACGCTGTAACCGCGGGTGTCTTGCCCGTAGGAAGCGTCGTTGTAAGTCGGAGCGCCCTCGCCGGCGTTGTAGTCGCCAGGGTGGGCCAGGCCCAGGGAGTGACCGATTTCGTGGGTCAGGGTCTGACGGCCGTAGTTGTTCAGGTCCGGTGTCTTGTTTACGTTATAGCCACTGCCCGTCAGATACCACGAAGTACCGTCATAACCAGCGCCGGTGCCCGGCAGATAAGCGAATGCCGCTGCGCCATCCTGGCCACCGCTGTAGTTGCCGAAGGTCATATGAGCGTCGCCGCCCGTGGCCTTATCGGTGAACGTGACATTGGCTACATCGGCCCAGGATTGCATGGCCAGCACAGCCTGGCCTTTCTGTTGGGCGCTGAACTGGCTGAACCCGGTGATCCCGTGCTTGTTCATGGTGCTCGACGACGCCGAGGTCAGGAACGTGTAGGTGAGTTCGATTTTGCCGCTGCCGTCCTTGTCCTGGTAGGCAGCGCCATCGCGCAGCAATTGGGTAGCTGCCTGATCGACGGAGAACGAGGGTTTGCCATTGACCGTGAGGTTGCCACCCCGATCATACTGATGGCTGAAGCTATTGATCTGGTTGAACGCAGAACTGGACGCAGCCAACGCTTGCAATGGCTGGAACGCCTGTTCGGCGGAATCAATAGCGTTGTTTTTAACTTTCGACATAAACACACTTCCTTGTTTAGCTATGGAACAGTTTTTGTCAGACAGTGACAATCTCTGGCGAGATCGTCCTATCACTCGCCCAATGAAGGCGAAAGAAAACTGACACAATTCGAAATCAAACGTCTACATTTTTTTTGACGTCAAATTGAGTTGTTCCTGCAAGTACCCGGAAACAATGCCTGCGCTGTCGAAATATTGTTTGTTAGATGGCGGTTTGCGCAAATTGTCTGACGATTGGTTATTTAATTATTAAATAGAGGTAAGTTGCTTTTTGTCGATGGGGTCTCACTTTGAGTGAGTTATTAATATGAGTGCCAGCGAATTGATATCAGTTGGGTCTTCATTGGATTAGAGCTTTTGGCGACTGCTGCAAATCAGCCCAGCCTTCCTCTTCTGCCTGACGCAACTCCTGAACGACCAACCTCCCCAGTCGCCAATCAACAAAAAACGGCTGCCGTTGGTCAACGACAGCCGTTAGCAGATAAATAAGTCCGGAGGCCGGAATCTACAGCGTTGCCAGTCGAACCGACGGGCACCCAATGACTACACAATATGAAGCCCTAGCTCCCGGTCCGAATCTTGTTCCACACCCGCGTACGAACCCGGTCGATGTTCAGCGGCATCGCCTCCAGCGCAAACAATTTCCCCATCATGTCCGGGCTCGGGTAGACCTTGGTGTCATTTTTGATCGCCGGGTCGATCAGACTGTCGGCCTGTTCGTTTCCGTTGGCGTAGTGCACGTAGTTGCTGATGCTGGCCATGACGTCCGGGCGCAGCAGGTAGTTCATGAAGGCGTAGCCGGCCTTTTCGTCCGGGGCGTCTACCGGCATAGCGACCATGTCGAACCAGATCGCGGCGCCTTCCTTGGGAATCGAATAGCCGATGTCGATGCCGTTCTTGGCTTCTTTCGCGCGGTTTTCAGCTTGCAGAATGTCACCGGAGAAGCCGACGGCCACGCAGATGTCGCCATTGGCCAGATCGCTGGTGTACTTGGACGAGTGGAAATAGCTGACATACGGGCGGACTTTCATCAGCAGCGCTTCAGCTTTTTTGTAGTCCTCCGGGTTCGTGCTGTGATGCGGCAGGCCCAGGTAGTTCAGTGCCGCCGGCAACAGTTCGGGACCGTTGTCGAGGATGGCCACGCCGCACTTCTGCAGCTTTTGCATGTTTTCGGGTTTGAAAATCAGATCCCAGGAGTCCACTGGCGCGTTATCACCCAACACGGCCTTGACCTTGGCGATGTTGTAACCGATGCCGGTGCTGCCCCAGAGGTACGGGAAGCCGTGTTCGTTGCCCGGATCGTTGGTTTGCAAGGCCTTGAGCAGCGCCGGGTTAAGGTTTTTCCAGTTCGGCAGTTGGCTCTTGTCGAGTTTCTTCAACGCCACGCCCTGAATCTGCCGTGCCATGAAGTGGTTGGACGGAAACACCACGTCGTAGCCGGATTTGCCGGTCATCAATTTGCCGTCGAGGGTTTCATTGCTGTCGAAGACGTCATAGCTGAACGCGATGCCGGTTTCTTTCTGGAAGTTCTTGGTGGTGTCCGGGGCGATGTAGTCCGACCAGTTGTAGATCTTGACGGTCTCCGCCGCGTGGCCGAGGGTCGCGATGAGCGTAAGTGGAGCCAGGGTCAGTGTCTTTCGGATCATGAGTCGATTCCTGTTTGGTTTGTCTTTTTGTTATTCGAGAGTTGGCAGGCAATCAGAGGATCAAAAAATCAAAACGTAGGTCTTGCGCACGGTTTCCTGGATGTCCCAGATACCGAGGCTGTTGGCTGGCAACATCAATGCATCGCCGGCTTCTATGTGCAGGGTTTCACCGTCATCCGGGGTAAAGGTGCAGCGTCCCTGGATGAAGTGACAGAACTCCTGGGCGACGATCTGCCGCCGCCAGCGGCCGGGCGTGCATTCCCAGACGCCGGTTTCGACACCATCGTCGCGTTCAACGCTGGTGGTCGAGGCCACCGCCACGGGGATGCCCAGTGGGACGGCGACTGGGTTCGACTCTTCCAGCTTCAGGGTTGCGGTGTTCTTGAATTGCGTGATGCTCATGGGAGTACCTGTCGATTGAGCCTATAGATGAAGTGCGCGCCGTTTACTGCATGAAACCTTCCATGAAGCCGGCAATACCCGTGGCCAGTTTGCGACGCCAGGGTGCGGTGGCCGGGTTAGCCAGGGTCTGGTCTTCGTGGGCGAAGCTGCGGATGATCGCGTTGTAACCAAGCCAGCGGCAGGGCTCCGGCTCCCAGGCCCGGAGCGCTTCGAGCCCTCCCTGGATGACCCACGGCTGGCGAACCAGCTCGGTGTCGCGCTGCAGAATCAGATCGGCCAGGGTCCGGCCGCCCAGGTTGCTGGCACCGACGCCCTCCCCGCCATAGCCGCCCGACAAGGCGATGCCGCTGGCCTGATCGCACAGCATGTGCGGCTTGAAACGCCGGGACATCCCCAGGTTGCCGCCCCAGGCATGGGTAATCCGCACGTTCTTGAGCTGCGGGAAGAGTTCGCCAAACAGATAACGCCGCAGTTCCACTTCGCTGTTGGTCAGGTCGAAGTCGTGGCGCAACTTGGCAGCGAACTGATAACCGCCCCGCGCGCCGAACACCAACCGGTTGTCAGCCGTGCGCTGACCGTAAGTGACCTGGCGGCTGCTTTCGCTGAAGGCCTGGCCGCGACTCAGGCCGATTTCATCCCACGTGGCAGCGGATAACGGCTCGGTGGCCACGATCAAGCTTTGCACCGGCAGCTGATAACGCCCCAACGGTGGCAAGGTGACTGAGTAACCTTCGACCGCCGGCACGATCCAACGGCTGCGAACCGAGGCTTTCGCCGTGCGCAGGCCACCCGATTGCCATTGGGTGACCGGGCTGTTCTCGTAGATCCTGACGCCCATTTTCTCCACCGTCCGAGCCAGGCCTCGTACCAACTTTGCCGGCTGAATGGTCGCGACGTGCGGTGCATAGATACCGCCATAAGGTTTGGCGACTCTGATCTGTTGCGCCAACTGCTCGGGGCTAAGCCAGCGGTAATCGCTTTCGGTCAATCCCTGGCTATAGAGCGTGTCGAGATAGTGCTGAAGGCTGGCTTCTTGTTCCGGATAGCGGGCAGCGCAATACAGCGCCCCGCCTTTGCGGTAATCGCAGTCGATGTCTTCACGCTCGAGGACCCTACCGACTTCATCCGGAATGCCGTGCAGCAAATCGAAAGAAGCCCGGCGCTGTTCGGGCGGCAAGTCGGCGAGCAAGCGGTCTTCGCCCAGCACATTGCCCATCAGCCAGCCGCCGTTACGCCCCGAGGCGCCAAAACCGGCGGTTTGCGCTTCAACAATGGCGACGCTGAGATCCGGCGCCAGGCGCTTGAGGTAGTACGCGGTCCAGAGCCCGGTGTACCCCGCGCCGATGATGGCGACGTCGACGTCCAGATCCTGCTCCAGCGTCGGACGTGCCAATAATGGCTCGTCGAGTTGATCCATCCACAAACTGATAGTGCGCCACGCCGGCATGCAAGTCTCCGCCACTCAATCTTCGATGGCGTCGATCCTAGTGCGTGGACTTAGAGGCTGTCTTGCGCGCGTGCACGCAAAGAAATTTGTTTTACGTAGGCCTTGGGCGACTGGCCGGTGTGCTGACGGAAGCAGCTATAAAACGCCGACAGCGAATTGAACCCGGCGGCAAACGCCAGTTCGTCGATACGCAGTGGCGGCGTGGCGTTATCCAGTGCCGCGAGCAAATGCTGCAGGCGCGCCTGGTTGACGTATCGATAGAAGCTTTGGCCAAGCACCTGATTCAGCAGGTAGGAAATCTGATTGCGGCTATACCCGCACTCCTTCGCTACCCGTTGCAGGTCGAGTTCGGGATCGAGATAAGGTTGTTGGCGCTGAAAATACTGTTGCAAGTCTTCAGCCATGAAGCTCAGTTGGCGTGCGGACAGCCCGAGTCGACTGACCGCCGGGCGTTGGCTGCTGGCGGCTTTGCTGACGGGCTGTTCATGCACCAGCGAGGCGTACTCATTGACCCGCCAGATCAGTCCGTCAAGGACGGTAATCGCCTCGCTGGCCCGGAAAGACACCAGGCCTTCACCGCCGCGAAGGGTTATACGGTACTGAATGAACGCCGTGTTGCCGTCCAGACGAATACGGTCCGAGTGTTCCAGGGCTTCATCGGGATCGCGGGGCATGCTGCTGCGCACGTATTCACGTAATTCGGACAGCCCCATCACACGGTTCTGGAAAAAATCGTTGTACTGAATCTCTGGGTGATAGAGCGCCATCACCCCGTCCAGGTCCCGGTGTTTCCAGCGCAAGTGATACCGCATCACCGTGTCGCCCGTGGCCTGGGTTTGCAGCGGACCATCATCATCGGCGTGCATAAAGGACTCGGCGAGAAAAAGCCGAGCTTGCCGAAATTCCGTCTCAGCTTCAATGACCAACCAGTAGTGACCAACTGCCGAACACCGACCGTTTCCGTGACCTGCATCAAAAAAACTGAACCAATCGCTAAACGGCCTGAAAAATCCACATTACTTTCACATCCGGATGCTACTTTTAAAGGCAGTCACCGGTTGAGCCATTGAGGGCTCATCCCTCCTAACATGAGCTAAAGGAAGCGCTCGATGAATAAGGCGGGCAACACATGAATAAAGGGTTCAGTAAAGTCACCTTTCCAAACGCCTGCCAGCTGATGCGCTGGCATTTTCATCCCATGGGTTTCGAGGCGAGCATGGATGCGCCGGGCAGCATGATTGCCCGTCTATTTGACCGTGCCAGTGGCGAGACCATGATCGCCATCGCCGGCATTCCTTGCGCGACGGTAATGAATGCTGCGGATGTAGAACGAATTATCGAAGCGGTGGAAGATGAGCTTGAGGCTTTCATTCCACCCGCCGCCTTCAGGAGCTATGCCTGAAGGCTGAACACTCAACAACAAGCCCACGTTAAGTGGGCTTTTTTGTGCGCGTTGATCTTTTACGGTTCACGCCGATGTTTTGCCCAGTCGGTGATCGGCAAAGAACACTTTGCCTTTGCCGATCCGATCGGAAGCTTTAGGCATGTTGGCTGCCTGGGTGTCTTGCCCGTCGACATACCAGTAGCAATGACTCACCGCCCGAGTAATGCCGACGTAAGCCAGTCGCAGGATCTCGTCTTTCTGCGCGCTGTCATACGCTTCGCTGTCGCCTGTCTTGCCAAGACCCGCCATGCGGTAGACCTGGTTCTTGTACGGAGAACTGGTCAGGTGCTGACAATCACCCAGCAGGAACACGGCGTCAGCCTGAAGTCCCTTGGCGCTGTGGTAAGTCAGCTGCTTCAGCCTTCGCGCTTCGTACGGCAAGCTAGAATCCACATTAACTACAGACTGAATATGCTCCTCTATCAATAACTTATCGCTGCTTTTTCGATAAAGCATCAAGATTGAATCGCCCTTTCTGTAATGCTCCATCAGGCGTTTGGCCATGCCTTGATCGTCGCGATCGAGAACGTTAACCGGCCGCAACGCCTTCGGTTCGCCACTGGCCTTGGCCTTCTTGCCAGCGATCGCCGGCGCCGCACGAACGATATGTTCGGCGGCATCGATGATGTGCTGATGGCTGCGGTAGTTGTCGCTCAGCATGACCTTGGTCGTGCTCGGTGACGGAAATTCCTTGTTGAATTCCATGAAGTACGTCGGCGAACTGCCCCGCCAGCCGTAGATGGACTGCCAGTCATCGCCGACACAGAGCAACGACGAACGTTGCGCGCCGCGCCCCACGTGCATGGCAGGGCCGCGACTGCGGATTTCCGTCAGGCTCGCGCGGATCCAGGAAACGATCTGCGGCGATACGTCCTGAAATTCGTCGATCATCAAGTGCGACATCGGCCTGAGCAGTTCATCGCTCAGCAGCTTCAGGTTTTCCGGCGAATGTTCGCTGAACAAGGCGAACATCCGGTTGTAGGTCATCACCGGGGGTTTCTGATCGAGCAGATGATCTTCCAGCGCTCGCCAGTACAGACTCAAGGCCTCGAAGAAAAACCGGTCGGGGTCGTCCTTGGCAAAACTCATCTGGCCCACGGCATTGGGTACGTCCAGGCCAAGATTCTCGATAAATCCGGCGGCAGCGACAAAACAGTCCAGTAACGGCGCAGAGCTGAGCTCGCCCTTGACCTTGTAATCGAAGCCCGGCCCGGCACTGGCATCGCCTCCAAGGGACGCCAATACACGCTTTGACGACTCGTAACTATCGAGCCATATCAATGGTTTACGACAGAAAGCTTGAAACAGGGTGCGCTTGACCGCCCATTCCGCGCGCACGCTCAATTTGGCATTGGGGCGGCTGACCTGCGGGTTTTCCCGGGGATCGAACCCCAGCACCACCCAAGCGTCCAGGCTCGGAATATAGCCATGGCAATGAAATGTTGAGCCGTTGATATCGAACGTCTGGCGTTTAGGCTCGATGCCTTTGATTGGCCAGACACCCGCGCGAAACCACAAGTCTTCGATAGCGTCGCAGAGCTCTTCATCACGCTTGGCGGCCAGTTCGGTCACGGCCATGCGTTTCTGCACGTCCGGGTGATCGCGCTCCAGCTCCTTGAGTTGCAGCGCGTGACGGGACAATGGCTTGATCAATTCGCGGAAGCGCTCATCACGGGTGTGCAGGCTGTGGTAGCAAGCATTGAGTTGCTGGCGCTGGGCGTCGTTGATGCGCAGGTCGAAAGGATTGCTGTCGGCCTCCTCATCGCCGCTTTGCGCACGGTGACTGAGGTTTTCGAAGGCTTGCAGCCGCTCGAAGCCCGGCAGACTGCGAACCATCGGCAGGATTAGCGAATGGAAGGTGCGCACCAGATCACGCGCCTCTTTGAAACTGAGCGAGCGGCCCCAGAGTGCAAACAGCTCGATCAGTTTGTTGATGAAGTCTTTGCGCGATTCACGGGTAAAGGTCACCACCGTCATCGAACTCAGCTCGAACCCCAGATAATGGGTCAGCAGCAAAATACGCAACACCAACGTGGTCGACTTGCCCGCACCCGCGCCGGCAATCACCGAGGTCGAGGGCGTGTCGCTGAAGATCATTTTCCACTGCGCGGCGCTGGGCTGGGCGTGCGGGGGCAGCAGTCGAGCGACATCCGTCTTCATGCGCTTCTTCAACTCAGCGCTCAACGGCAGACGCCAATCGTCGAACAGATTCTCGTCAACGTTGGGCGGCCGGTGTTCGGTCGAGCGCGAGTCGCGGATCAACAATACCTGCCGGCCTTCCTCCAACCCTTCAAGTTTGCCTTCCTTATAGCCGTAATCCACCCCGGCGCTGTGCCCACTGCGAAAGCCGTCGGCCTGGCCGTGCAGCCAGGATGCCCGGTGTTGTGCGCGCAGACGCGTCAGGCCGTGACCAAAGAACCGGGCGGCCAGTCGCTTGAGCAGCGGCATCTCGGCCAGGGGACGAAGTTCAGGAGGAAGATCGGGGGTGTGTTGCGGCACGCGGGCTGACTCCAGGGTGTGAGGCTGTTGAGGGCTATGGTGTCTGCATTTGCCGTTCAGTTCTAGTGAAATGCTTACAGGTCATTGGCTTATGCGATGAAGTGAAGGTTGGGTGAGAATCTTTCGAGGTGATTTGATATCAAATTATTCGATTGTATTGAGGCATTTTTTACGCTTTTTATCGATCAGTGCCTGATAGATGATGCTCGCCATCAACCACCGGTTCGCGTTTCGTGGCTCAGGCGCTCTGCCCCATGACGAACCTTTTCAGGAGACGATCATGCTTGAACTCAGACCCTTCAAATCCTTGGGCGGCGCCCACCATGGCTGGTTGGATGCTCATCACCACTTTTCGTTCGCCGAGTACCATGACCCAAAGCGCATGAACTGGGGCAACCTGCGGGTGTGGAACGACGACGTGATTGCTTCCGGCACCGGTTTCCCGAAACACCCGCACCGGGACATGGAAATCATCACTTATGTCCGTGAAGGCGCAATCACTCACGAAGACAACCTGGGCAACAAGGGTCGTACCGAAGCGGGCGACGTTCAGGTCATGAGCGCCGGCACCGGGATCGCCCACAGTGAATACAACCTGGAAGCGACCGAGACCAAGATCTTCCAGATCTGGATCATCCCGAACGAAACCGGTTTGGCACCGTCCTGGGGCGCCAAGCCCTTCCCCAAAGGCCAGCGCGAAGGTTTCGTGACACTGGCAAGCGGCAAGGCTGGCGACGATCAAAGTCTGCGGATTCGAGCCGATGCCCGATTGGTGGCAGCGAACCTGAAGGCCGGTGAATCCGCCGAGTATCGCCTGGACAATGGCCGCCGTGCTTATCTGGTTCCGGCTACCGGTGTCATTGAAGTCAATGGCTTGCGTGCACAAGCTCGAGACGGTATTGCGGTTGCCGATGAGCAAGTGTTGCGGGTGACCGCCATCGAAGACAGTGAAATCGTCCTGGTGGACTTGGCTTAATCGTCAAACGCAGGGCAAAAAAAGGGGCGACCATCATGGCCGCCCCTTTTCACATTCTGGATTACTTCGCAGAGATCGCGCCGTCCACCAGTGTTTGCGCTTCTGCCACCAATTGTTTGAGGTGTTCGTCACTGACGAAGCTTTCAGCGTAGATCTTGTAGATGTCTTCGGTGCCCGACGGGCGCGCCGCGAACCAGCCATTCTCGGTCATGACTTTCAGACCACCGATCGCCTGGTCGTTACCCGGTGCGTGACTGAGGATGCTCTGGATCGCTTCGCCCGCCAGTTGGGTCGAGGTGACCTGATCCGGGGACAATTTGCTCAGCAGTGCCTTCTGCTCAGGATTGGCCTTGGCATCGACGCGCACCGAGAACGGTTCGCCCAGTTCTTCGGTCAAGGCGCGATAGGCCTGACTTGGGTCGCGGCCAGTGCGGGCGGTCATTTCTGCGGCCAGCAGTGCCGGGATCAAGCCGTCCTTGTCGGTGCACCAGACGCTGCCATCCTTGCGCAGGAACGAAGCGCCGGCACTTTCTTCGCCACCAAAGCCCAGAGAGCCGTCGAACAAACCGTCAGCAAACCACTTGAAGCCGACCGGCACTTCGTACAGGCGACGACCCAGACGTTTTGCCACGCGATCGATCAAGCCGCTGCTGACCACGGTTTTACCCACGGCCGCATCGGCGCGCCATTGCGGGCGGTTCTGGAACAGGTAGTCGATCGTTACGGCGAGGTAGTTGTTCGGCGCGAGCAAACCACCGGACGGGGTCACGATGCCATGGCGATCGTGGTCCGGGTCGCACGCGAATGCTACGTCGAAACGCTCTTTCAGACCGATTAGGCCTTGCATGGCGTGAGTGGACGATGGGTCCAT
Organism: Pseudomonas sp. LBUM1666; assembly: GCF_059695775.1. Taxonomy (NCBI): domain Bacteria; kingdom Pseudomonadati; phylum Pseudomonadota; class Gammaproteobacteria; order Pseudomonadales; family Pseudomonadaceae; genus Pseudomonas; species Pseudomonas sp. LBUM1666. Next base: position 3,196,703 of record NZ_CP166789.1, read on the forward strand.
GCGGATCTGACCATCCCAGTCGACCGTCATGAAGCGGAAGGTCGGATCGACCTGTTTGTTGACCACTTCCAGGTCCAGACGGTAATGCTCGGCAATCGCCGGCCAGTAACGCACCCCGGCTCCACCCAGCGGATCGACACCCAGACGCAGCTTGGCATCACGGATGGCGTCGAAGTCGATCACGTTGATCAGGTCGGCGACGTAGGTATTGAGGTAATCGTGACGATGGGTCGTGCTGGCCTTCAGCGCCTGCTCGTAGCTGATGCGCTTGACGCCGGCGAGCTTGTTGCTCAGCAGTTCATTGGCCTTGGCTTCGATCCACTTGGTGATATGGGTATCGGCCGGGCCACCGTTGGTAGGGTTGTATTTGTAGCCCCCGCTTTGCGGCGGATTGTGGGACGGCGTGATGACGATGCCGTCCGCCAGGCCCGACGTACGCCCGCGGTTGTAGCAAAGAATGGCGTGGGAAATGGCCGGTGTCGGGGTGTATTCGTCACCTTCGGCGATCATTACCGTCACGCCGTTGGCGGCCAGCACTTCAAGGGCGCTGGCACCGGCCGGGGTGGACAGCGCGTGGGTGTCGATGCCGACGAACAGTGGGCCGTCAATGCCTTGGGCTTCGCGGTACAGGCAGATTGCCTGGCTGATCGCCAGAACGTGCCATTCGTTGAAACTCAAGTCGAACGAGCTGCCTCGGTGCCCGGACGTGCCAAAAGCGACGCGCTGGGTCGAAATGGCGGCATCGGGCTGGCCGGTGTAATAGGCCGTCACCAGTCGCGGGATGTCGACCAACAGTTCTACCGGTGCCGGTTTGCCCGCAAAAGGACTGAGTGTCATGCAAAACCTCTGAAGTCGAGTGGTTCAGGAATAGGAACGCAGTTTACTGGCAGTTTGACCGTAGCGCGATGGGATCGATCCATGAGTGTCACGCAGGGTGTGTGACCCCGTTCAATCGATCGACTCCAGACGCAAGGCGTCCCCTAACAAGCCCATTGCCGCGGCAAGGTCGTGATCACCGCCGAAGGTGTGACTCAGGCGCAAATGTTGCGCATGCAAGCCCTGGAGACTGAACAGCTCTCCCGGTGCGATCACCACCTGGTGCTTGAGCAGGCGCTGGAACACCCGACGTACATCGACCTGGCGCAGCGAACGAACCCAGATGGTTGCACCGCCCTGAGGTTCGACGAAGTGCAAGGCATCGCCCAAACGTTCCTGCAACAGCTGCGTCATCTGCACCATGCGGTCCTTGAGCATCCGCCGTAATACCTGAAGGTGCTGATCGACGCGTCCGTTGCCGTACAAGCGAGCGATGGCTTTCTGGCGAATCGGTGACAAGCGGAACGAACGCAGCAGAAAGTGCCGTTGCAGCTCGGCACTGAAATGCCGCGACAGCAGATAGCCGTATGGCGCCTCCGGCCCGATGATTTTCTCGAAGGTGGAAAACACGATCAGCCGATCGGGGTCCAGCAGGTCTCGAAACCGCTGGCCGTCCGATTCGAATCCGAGTTCGCCGTAGCAGTCGTTTTCCAACACCCAACTGCCATGTCGCTCCAGCAACTGCGCGACGGCTTGCCGGTTGTCGCCGGGTGCCAGGCTGCCTCGCGGCATGTTCAGCCCGGATGAAACCATCACCAGCCGCACCGGCTCGGTCTCCAGCAGCTCCTTAAGCCATTCGACGTCCAGGCCACCGCTGGATTGCACCACCAGCTCGATCACTCGCACCTGCGCAGCCTGGAGCAACCGCAGAATCGCCCAGTCGCACGGCGACTCGACCAACACCGTGGCGTCCTTGAGATTCAACACAGCGATCAGTATTTCCAGCACGCCACGCAGGTCGGCGCCAATATAGACATCGTCGGCATGCCAGCAACGTAGCGGCGAGGTGGTGTAGCGCGCTGCCAGGGCAATGCGCAGTTCCAGCTCACCGCAAGGTTGCGATGACGGTTGCGGCTGACGCGGATATTGGCGCAGCAGTTCTCGTTCCAGCAGTAACAACGGACTGTCGAGGGGTTGCAACAACGCCGGTTCATCGGCGCTCAAGACCAGCATTCCGGGACGTCTGGCGTTGACATAAACGGTTTCGAGCAGGTCGTTGCCACTGCTGAGCGTGCAGATGGCGGACACCGGTAACGCGTAATATCCGGACTTGGCCACCGAATAAACGCGCCCCTCCTTCTCCAGCAGCGAATAAGCGTACTGAATGGTCGAGATCGACACGCTCAGACGCTCCGCCAACTGTCGCAACGAAGGCAGGCGGACTCGCGTGTCATTGACCGGTTCGTTGATCAGGTTAGTCAGATATCGGTACACCGCCTGATACGCGAAGTCAGTTTCTCGTGGCCCTTTCATGGGCGAGGGCCGAATGCCGTGTGAACGTCATCATGCATCGTCAAGAAATCTGTCAAGCCACGCACTTTCAGCGCCCCGCTGACCATTCATCCGCCACCGCCGTGTCGTCGTCAAAGTCAGCTGCTGCTTGCACACCCGCGCCGTCGATTTCCAGCACGCCTGCCATACCCTCATCCGCAAACACCGGGCCCATGCGGTAAAGCTTGCCGATCAAGCTGACAGGTAACCCGCTGACGTCGGTCATCCATTGCAGAACCTGCTCCGGCACCGGATTGCCCTGCATTGCCCGGTGCAAATCAGGCATCGCCACGAGCATGCCGGGGTGGCACTGACGCAGAAAACGCTCAAGCGCCGCGCCATTCTCGACGAAAGGTGAAAAGAGCAGGCACACCAGTTGAGCCTCGCTCAGGCCAAGGTTTTTTTGAGCCTCGGCCCCTGCCAGCACACGCTGCTCGGCCAGCGTTGCCGGATTTCCTAACGCCTCTACCGCTTGCTCGCACAACCGTTCCGCCAGTTGTTTGCGCCGCATCATCACCAATGCCCGTTGCAGGTATTCGGCGATACCCGTCTCGTAGCCGCGGTCGTGCATGAAGCACGATTGCAAACCCCGCATGTGTGCAGAGATAGAAAGGCTGACGTACTCGTTGTCGCTGAGCTGAGCCGCCAGTTCGTCAGGTTGAAAACCGAGAAATTCTGTGAGCAGCGGCCAACGCTCTTCCAGGTTGCTGACCAGCATGTCGTGAATGTCGATGTACGTGGCGCGACGACAGGCCTCAAATCGTTCGGCCGGACGCCACGCAACCTGGCCATGCTCAGCATAAAAAGCGTGATAGCAGTCGCTGCCCAGTTCATCGAGCAACGCGAAAAGCTCCTCGTAGCCGGTTTCGTGGTGATTCGAGGTCTTGAGCCCGGCCTTGGCGGCAGCACGCTTCAACCCGTCGAGAAACTGCTTCTGCTGACGAGGTGAGTCGCTGCCGATCAATGCATCGACACCGCTGTCCCAACGAGCTATTTGCCCATAGAACTCGCCGGTGGCCAGATACCCGTCGTCCCACAGATCCAGCGGCCCGTTCCGGGCGCGACGATGGCCCACCATCAAAAGATTGAGCCGATTCGACTCACGACCGCCTTCGGAAATCGGCGTCAGATGGTTGAACGGCAGGACTTCCCGGTTATCAACCATCAACACTTCGACCCGAGGATCGTCGTAGAGGAACAAGGCGCTGTAGCTGCGATGGATGTTTTCCAGGGCCGCCGAGCTTGTGCCGTTCAAGCGCAAGGAAGCCACTCGCAACTGAAACGTCGCAGGCGCCCGGCCGGCGATACTCAGCTGTGCAGCGCGCAGCAGCGCCAGGGTGTAACAACTGTCGCGGGAGCCGGACTGAATCGCCAAGACCTTGTAATTGCCAATACGCTCCATGCCCCCGGCGGCCACCACCAGTCGCTGAATCATCAGCTGCAATGCCGTGCGTTCGGCGCGCGAGAAGAAACTCAGCAATCGCTGCAGCACTTGCTGATAGACATAGTTCATCGCTTGATCATGGGTATTGGTCATCTTTATTTACCTGATGCTTTTAAGTTCGATATCGCGCCAACAACGACACGCATTGCGCAATGGGCTGCTTGCCACGATTGAAGTACTGGACGTTATTACCAAATGCTAGCACTTAAGCTTTTGGTAATTATTTGAAATAACTGGAATCCCCCCCTGCTCCGGGCAGAGGAAGGTGGCCGCGAACCCCCGTAGAATCGACCTCTAATGGCTGTGAGCGACATCCTAGGAAATGTCCGACAGCGTCCCACAGACAATTAGCACAAGAAATAGAGAAAGAAGTCACCCATGTTTTTTTGGCAACTGCGCAACAACGAACTATTGGTCGGATATGTATTAACAGTGTGTATTGAAAAGTATCAAGCCAATACCCAGCCATGACTCATTCCTTGAGATGAAAGTAATCATTCAATTATCAAGGCTTATATGATGATTAGAAGATACAGATTGAGAGCAAAAACCAGTTCAGTTGCTGAACTGACCCATTGACGGGAAATGGGACGTCTCATTTTGGCAGGCGCTGAAAACAGAAGAGTCCGTGGGGGCACGGACTCTTGCAGAAGGGCTTATGCAGGTTCGACCTGGAGGGCGACCCGTTCACGGCATGGACATTCGTCCATGTAGCGGTGTGCTTCTACAAACTCGGCAAACGGGAAGACCCGAGTCTTGAGCGGCAGCAGTACGCGGTCGGCGGTCAGCTGGTTGATGTCGCGCAAGGCGCGCTGAAGGGCGACCTGGTCCTGGATGATGCCCAGTTCCGGCTTGCCAGTGAAGTTGCCGATGCAGTGCACAAAGAACTGAATGTTCTTCTGGAACGCTGCGCAGGCCGGGAATGGCGTCTGGTTGCCACCTTGCAGGCCATACAGCACCAGGCTGCCGCGAGGTGCAAGCACATCGCCAAGCAACGACATCTGTGGACCGCCGAGACCGTCGAACACAACGTCCACGCCACGGTTGTCGGTGATCTTGTTGATCTGCATCAGCAGATCCTGTTCCTCGGTAACGATGACTTTCTCGGCACCCAAGGACAACAGGTACTCACGCTCTTCCGCCGTCTTGGTCGCGGCAATGACCCGGATACCCAGAGCCTTGCCCAGTTGTACAAAGGACGGACCGGCGCAGTGACTGGCGTCGGTCACCAGGGCGAATTGCCCGGGTTTGACCCGTGCCAGATCGACATAAGCGAAGTAAGCGATCAGCAGCGGCGTGTAATGCACGCTGGCTTCGATCGGGCTGAGCACGTCCGGGTAACGGGTAAGTGCCGAGCGCGGCAGAACGATCTGTTCGCCGTAGACCGGATAGTCGTTCGGGCTTTCAGCCGGGAAGCTGGCGACCTTGTCGCCGACTGCCAGATCATCGACGCCCTCGCCGACCGCCGTCACGACGCCGGACATTTCATGGCCAAGGCCTGAAGGCAGACGAGCGTGGGACGAGGCCAGGTTCTGGCGCCAGAGAATGTCGTACCAGCTGATGCCAATCGCCTCGACGCGCACCTGCACTTCGCCCGGCGCAGGGAGAGCGGCCGCATGCTCTTCGCATTTGAGCACCTCGGCTGGACCAAACTTGTGAAAACGGATCGTGCGGGACATCGCAAACCTCGTCAAAGAAACCTCTAATGCCCTGAACTCTATCTGGGCTTTCTACCCAAGACTATCAGTGGCTATTAATAGTCGACATGCCTGTCATTGATTCCGCAGCGCCGGCGACATCGTCAAATGCCGTGAAAACCGAAGCAGCCTTTTCAGGAAAACTGAATTACTCGGTGCAGAGTAGCAGCCTTTCCCCTTAATATTCATGCCGGCCATTGTTCTCATATGGCCGCTCTCGTCAAGCTTGATGACTCTGCCAGGACTCCAGATGAATCGTAATGACCTGCGTCGTGTCGACCTGAACCTGTTGATCGTTTTTGAAACATTGATGCACGAACGCAGTGTGACCCGCGCTGCGGAGAAATTGTTCCTCGGCCAGCCAGCCATCAGTGCGGCGCTCTCGCGCCTGCGCGGGCTGTTCGATGATCCGTTGTTCGTGCGTACCGGCCGCAGCATGGAACCGTCCGCCCGGGCGGTGGAAATCTTCGCCCTGCTCTCGCCTGCACTGGATTCGATTTCCACCGCGGTCAGCCGTGCGGCGGAATTCGACCCGGCGACCAGCACCGCGGTGTTTCGCATCGGTCTGTCGGACGATGTCGAATTCGCCCTGCTGCCGATGCTGCTCAAGCGCCTGCGCGCCGAATCACCGGGGATCGTGCTGGTGGTGCGTCGGGCCAACTACATCCTGATGCCGAGCCTGCTGGCCTCGGGCGAAATTTCCATCGGCGTCAGCTACACCGCCGACCTGCCGGCCAACGCCAAGCGCAAAGTACTGCGTCGCAGCATGCCGAAGCTGTTGCGGGCCGACACGGTGCCGGGGCCGTTGAGCCTGGATGATTTCTGCGCACGGCCTCATGCGCTGGTGTCGTTCGCCGGTGACCTGAGCGGCTTTATAGATGAAGAGCTGGAAAAGCTCGGACGCAAACGACATGTGGTGCTCGCCGTGCCGCAGTTCAACGGACTCAGCACCCTCATCAGCGGGACCGATATTGTCGCGACCGTGCCGGATTACACGGCTGAAGCGTTGACGGCGGCCGGTGGTGTGCGGGCTGAAGACCCTCCGTTGCCGGTGCGCAGTTTTGAATTGCACATGGCCTGGCGTGGGTCGCAGGATAATGATCCGGGCGAGCGTTGGCTGCGGTCGAGGATTCAGATGTTCTTCGGTGATCCGGATAGCCTTGCTTGATCCTGATTTTGCATGAGGGCTTCTGGCCCTATCGCGAGCAAGCTCGCTCCCACACTGAATCCCCTGTGGGAGCGAGCTTGCTCGCGATGGCAGCGACTCGATCCAACGCCTTATCTTTGCATTCCCCGCAACACTGAATTGTCATCAATCTAATTGATAGCCGCCTAACGAAAGGTGCACGCTAGAGAGCTTGGCTGGCGCTTATATCATTCCGAATGATAGTTACCTTCGCCTCATTCGATTCGTGCGATACAACCTCGCCGAGCATCATCCGTCCATTCTCAATACATTGGCGGATGCATCCATGGAACAATCACTCAAACATTTACGCTTCCCGTTGGCCCTGTTGGCCGTACTGGTGATGAGCGCCTGCGGCAAGACTCCGGACACGGCCGCCACTATGCCCGCAGCCAAGGTCAGCGTGGCCAAGGTGCTGGAACAACCGGTTAATGAGTGGGACGAATTCACCGGGCGCCTCGAAGCGCCGGAAACCGTAGAAATTCGTCCCCGGGTCTCTGGCCAGATCGATGAAGTGGCCTTCACTGAAGGCGCTTTGGTCAAGAAAGGCGACCTGTTGTTCCAGATCGATCCGCGTCCATTCCAGGCCGAGGTTCGCCGCCTCGAAGCCCTGGTTGCCCAGTCCCGCGCCAACGCCACCCGCAGCGAAAACGAATCCCAGCGTGGCGAACGTCTGCGCACCAGCAACGCGATCTCCGCCGAGCTGGCCGATTCGCGCACCAGCGCTGCTCAAGAAGCCCGCGCCGCCGTCGGTGCCCTCCAGGCGCAACTGGACCTGGCCAAACTGAACCTGAGCTTTACCCGTGTCACTGCCCCAATCAGTGGTCGCGTCAGCCGCGCGGAAATCACCGCCGGTAACCTGGTGACCGCCGATACCACCGCGCTGACCAGTGTGGTGTCCACCGACAAGGTCTACGCCTACTTCGACGCCGACGAGCGTGTGTTCCTCAAATACACCCAGCTCGCTCGCCAGGGCAAACGCGGTGCCACCACGCCGGTTTACCTCGGCCTCTCCAACGAAGACGGCAACCCACACCAGGGCGTGATGAACTTCGTCGACAACCAGGTCAACCCGAAAACCGGCACCATCCGCGGTCGTGCCGTGTTCGACAACAGCGACGGCGCCTACACCCCAGGCCTGTATGCCCGTCTGAAACTGGTTGGCAGCGGCACCTATTCCGCCGTGCTGATCAACGACGAAGCAGTCGGTACAGATCTGGGTAAAAAGTTCGTGCTGGTGATGGATGCCGACAACAAAACCGTTTACCGCTCGGTCGAGCTGGGTCCGAAGATCGAAGGTTTGCGCATCGTGCGCAGCGGCCTGAACAAGGACGACACCGTCATCGTCAAGGGGCTGCAACGGGTTCGCCCTGGCTCGCCGGTCACCCCTGAAGTGATCCCGATGGCCAGCGAACAAACCCTCGCCGCTCTGGCTCAACAACGACAAGCGCTGGAAGCCAGCAACCTGCCCCAAGTCGCACCTGCCAAGGTCGCGCCGGGTTCGGTTGTGAAACTGGCTGCTGCGACTCCACGCGGTTAAGGGATCTCTACGATGAATTTTTCCCAATTCTTCATTTCACGGCCGATCTTTGCAGCGGTACTTTCGCTACTAATCCTGATTGCCGGCGCCATCTCGCTGTTCCAGTTGCCGATCAGCGAATACCCGGAAGTGGTTCCGCCGACCGTTGTGGTCCGCGCGAACTTCCCGGGTGCCAACCCAAAAGTCATCGGTGAAACCGTGGCCGCTCCACTGGAGCAAGCCATCACCGGCGTCGAGAACATGCTGTACATGTCCTCGCAGTCCACCGCTGACGGCAAGATTACCCTGACCATTACCTTTGCGCTGGGCACTGACCTGGACAACGCACAGGTACAGGTGCAGAACCGTGTGACCCGGACCGAGCCGAAACTTCCCGAGGAAGTGACGCGCATCGGTATCACCGTGGACAAGGCTTCGCCCGACCTGACCATGGTTGTGCACTTGACCTCGCCGGACAAACGCTACGACATGCTCTACCTGTCCAACTACGCCTTGCTCAACATCAAGGATGAGCTGGCGCGTCTGGGTGGTGTCGGTGACGTGCAGCTATTCGGCATGGGCGATTACTCGCTGCGTGTGTGGCTCGATCCGAACAAGACCGCTTCGCGCAACCTGACCGCCACTGACGTCGTGACTGCGATTCGTGAACAGAACCGTCAGGTGGCCGCCGGTGCGTTGGGTGCGCCGCCTGCGCCGAATGCCACTGCCTTCCAGCTGTCGGTCAACACCCAAGGTCGTTTGGTTTCTGAAGAAGAGTTCGAGAACATCATCATTCGCTCCGGCGACAACGGTGAAATCACTCGCCTGAAAGACATCGCTCGCATTGAGTTGGGTTCCAGCCAATATGCTTTGCGTTCGCTGCTGAACAACCAACCGGCGGTGGCGATCCCGATCTTCCAGCGCCCTGGTTCCAACGCGATCGAAATCTCCAACGAAGTACGCGACAAGATGGCGGAGCTGAAAAAGAGCTTCCCGGAAGGCATGGACTTCAGCATCGTCTATGACCCGACGATCTTCGTGCGCGGCTCCATCGAGGCGGTGGTTCACACCCTCTTCGAAGCGCTGATCCTCGTGGTGCTGGTGGTGATCCTGTTCCTGCAAACCTGGCGCGCCTCGATCATTCCGTTGGTGGCGGTGCCGGTTTCGCTGATCGGTACGTTTGCCGTGATGCATCTGTTCGGCTTCTCGCTGAACGCGCTGTCACTGTTCGGCTTGGTATTGGCCATCGGTATCGTGGTGGACGACGCCATCGTGGTGGTGGAGAACGTCGAGCGAAATATCGGCCTGGGACTCACACCGGTCGAAGCAACCAAACGTGCGATGCGTGAAGTGACCGGCCCGATCATCGCAACGGCGTTGGTGCTGTGTGCGGTGTTTATCCCGGCGGCTTTCATCTCCGGGTTGACCGGGCAGTTCTATAAACAATTCGCCCTGACCATCGCGATCTCGACTGTGATCTCGGCGTTCAACTCGCTGACCCTGTCGCCTGCGCTGGCTGCTGTGTTGCTCAAGAGCCACGACGCGCCGAAGGACCGTTTCTCCAAGGTCCTCGACAAGATTTTCGGTGGCTGGTTGTTCCGTCCGTTCAACCGTTTCTTCGACAAGGCCAGCCACAGTTATGTCGGCGCCGTAGGTCGGGTTATCCGCAGCAGCGGTATTGCCCTGCTGCTGTACGCAGGCCTGATGGTGTTGACCTTCTTCGGTTTCTCCAGCACTCCGACCGGTTTCGTACCCGGCCAGGATAAGCAATACCTGGTGGCCTTCGCGCAACTACCGGATGCGTCGAGCCTGGACCGTACCGAAGACGTGATCAAACGCATGTCCGACTTGGCCCTGAAACAGCCAGGAGTGGAAAGTGCGGTGGCCTTCCCTGGTCTGTCGATTAACGGTTTCACCAACAGCCCTAACGCCGGCATCGTGTTCGTGACCCTGAAACCGTTCGACGAGCGTAAAGATCCAAGCATGTCCGCCGGTGCGATTGCCGGTGCGTTGAACGGCCAGTTCGCCGGAATTCAAGAAGCCTACATGGCGATCTTCCCGCCGCCGCCGGTACAAGGCCTGGGCACCATTGGTGGTTTCCGCCTGCAGATCGAAGACCGGGGCAACCTGGGTTATGACGAGCTGTACAAAGAAACCATGAACATCATCAACAAAAGCCACAGCGTGCCGGAACTGGCCGCCCTGTTCACCAGCTACACCGTGAACGTGCCACAGGTCGATGCAGCTATCGACCGGGAAAAAGCCAAGACCCACGGCGTGGCCGTCAGCGACATCTTCGACACCCTGCAGATTTACCTGGGTTCGCTGTATGCCAACGACTTCAACCGCTTTGGTCGTACTTACCAGGTCAACGTTCAGGCTGAACAGCAGTTCCGTCTCGAACCGGACCAGATCGGTCAACTGAAAGTACGTAACAACAAAGGCGAGATGATCCCGCTGGCGACCTTCATCAAGGTCAGCGACACCTCGGGCCCGGACCGCGTGATGCACTACAACGGCTTCATCACCGCGGAAATCAACGGTGCAGCAGCCCCCGGCTACAGCTCCGGCCAGGCCGAAAAAGCCATCGAGAAACTGCTCAAGGAAGAACTTCCGAACGGCATGACCTACGAGTGGACCGACCTGACCTACCAGCAGATTCTGTCCGGTAACACCGCACTGTTCGTGTTCCCGCTCTGCGTACTGCTGGCGTTCCTGGTACTCGCGGCTCAATACGAAAGCTGGAGCCTGCCACTGGCGGTGATCCTGATCGTACCGATGACCCTGCTGTCGGCCATCACCGGTGTGATTGCTTCGGGAGGCGACAACAACATCTTCACCCAGATCGGCTTGATCGTACTGGTGGGGCTTGCCTGTAAGAACGCGATTCTGATCGTCGAGTTCGCCAAGGACAAACAGCAGGACGAAGGCCTCAGCCCGCTCGCCGCGGTACTGGAAGCCTGCCGCCTGCGTCTGCGTCCGATCCTGATGACCTCCTTCGCGTTCATCATGGGTGTTGTGCCTCTGGTGTTCTCCAGCGGTGCCGGTGCCGAAATGCGTCATGCCATGGGTGTGGCGGTGTTCTCCGGGATGCTCGGGGTGACCTTCTTCGGTCTGTTGCTGACGCCAGTGTTCTACGTATTGATTCGTAACTTTGTGGAGCGCGGTGAAAAGCGCAAAGCGGCCAAGGCCCTGAAACTGGAGGCGCAACAATGAGCCTGAAAGCCTTCCTGCCGAGCCTTCTGGTACTGGCCCTGAGTGCCTGTGCCGTCGGCCCGGACTACAAGACCCCAGCCACTGAGCCGGCCAACATCACGACCGCCACCGATGGCAGCGCCGGTCAGAAGAACTACGATCACTCGCGTTTCGAAGGCATCTGGTGGCAGCAGTTCGAAGATCCGACCCTCAACCAGTTGGTGACTCAATCGCTGCAAGGCAACCGTGATTTGCGCGTAGCCTTCGCTCGCTGGAAAGCGGCCCGGGCAATTCGCGATGACGTCAGCAATGACGCCATGCCAACCATCACCAGCCGGGCCAGCAGTGACCTGGCCAAGGGGCAGATCCCGGGCCAGACCACCAAGCGGGTCAATAGCGAACGCTACGACCTGGGCCTGGACATGGCGTGGGAGATCGACCTGTTTGGCCGTATCCAGCGCAACCTGGAATCTGCCGACGCCGAACAGCAAGCGCTCGAAGCCGATCTGTACCAACTGCAAGTCTCGATGATTGCCGAACTGGTGGATGCCTACGGTCAACTGCGCGGTGCGCAGCTGCGGGAAAAGATCGCCCTGGCCAACCTGAATAACCAGCAGGAATCGAGCAAGATCACCGTCAGCCTGCGTGATGCCGGTGTCGGCGATCAGCTCGATGTGGTCCGCGCCGATGCACGTCTGGCGTCCGTCGAAGCCAGCGTGCCGCAATTGCAGGCTGAACAGGTTAGGCAGAAAAACCGCATCGCCACTCTGTTGGGTGAACGTCCGGACAAGCTGACCGTCGACCTGAGTCCAAAAGACTTGCCGGCGATCGCCAAGGCCCTGCCGATCGGAGATCCGGGTGAACTGCTGCAACGTCGCCCGGACATTCTCAGCGCCGAGCGCAAACTGGCCTCCGCCACCGCCCGTATCGGCGTGGCCAAGGCTGATTTGTTCCCACGGGTCAGCCTCAGCGGTTTCCTGGGCTTCACCGCCGGGCGCGGTTCGCAAATCGGTTCCTCGGCGGCCAACGCCTGGGCACTGGGCCCAAGCATTACCTGGGCGGCGTTCGACCTTGGCAGCGTGCGCGCCCGTCTACGTGGTGCCGATGCTGATGCCGAAGGCGCCCTGGCGACCTACGAACAGCAAGTACTGCTGGCGTTGGAGGAATCGGAAAACGCCTTTAGCGACTACGGCAAACGTCAACAACGCTTGATCTCGCTGATCCGTCAGAGCGAATCCAGCCGCGCCGCGGCCGACCTCGCCCAAATTCGCTACCGCGAAGGCACTGCGGACTTCCTCGTCCTGCTCGATGCCCAGCGTGAGCGCCTGGCGGCTGAAGACACTCAGGCCCAGGCCGAAGTCGATCTGTATCGCGGCATTGTCGCGATTTACAAAGCCCTGGGCGGTGGCTGGCAACCAGAGACGGTCGCCAGCAAGTAAAGTTTTAACGAGCTCCTTTGGTTGGCCGCAACCAACCAATTTTTTAGCCCTGCGCCTCATTCGGTCGCGGGGCTTTTTTTTGCCTGGCTTTTACTCTGTTCGGACTCAAGGATTGTTACGGTGGCCGTAGTCCCGGCACGCAGTCGGTTTTTGGCCGCGTAATCGGCGTCGACCTGTATCCGCACCGGCACCCGTTGCGCCAGTTTGACCCAGGTGTAACTGGGGTTGATGTTGGCCAGCAGGCGACCGCCGGGCAGGTTCTCCCGGTCGGAAATGGCGAAGGCAATGCTTTGCACAGTGCCGCCGAAGGTTTCGCCGCTCATCAATTCGATCCTGACCCGGTCGCCCTCCTCGATCCGCGGCAGCTTGGTTTCTTCAAAGTAGCCGCTGACATAAAACGAGTCGCTGTCCACCAGCGCCAACAGCGCGCCACCGGCCGCGGCATAGTCACCCTGACGGGTCAGCAGGTTGGTGACGTACCCAGTGACGGGCGCTTCGACCCGCGTGCGCTGCAAGTCCAGTTCGGCCTGGGTCAATGCGGCGATGGCCAATTGCACGTTGGCGTGGGCTAGACCGAGGTTTGCCTGGTTACGCAGCAACTCGGCCTGCGCCACCGCCACTTCCGTGCTGGACTTTTCCCATTCTTCGCCAGAAATGGCGAAACGCTGCTTTAGCGTGCGCCGTCGGCGCTCTTCACTCTGACGCTGGCGGAGCAGCGCTTCACTGGCGACAATCGTTGCCTCGGACTGACCAAGGGTGGCTTTCGCCACTTCCACCGAACGCTTGGCATGCTCAACCGCCAGGACATAGCGCGCCGGGCTCCAGCAAGCGTAGTCACTGCTTTGGCGCCTCGATGGGTTTCAATGTCGACGCAACCTGTAGGCAAAATCATTGAAAGGCCAGCCTGCCTCGAATTGACTGACTAACGAATTGAACTGAGTCTGGGTTTGACTCACAGCCTTGCCTGACCGAAGCTGGCAACTTTGCAACAGCTTGCCAGCTCCCGGATTCCTGCATGCCCCAGTCCCGCCGCTACCTGCTCATCAGCCTCTGCGTCCTGTTTGCCATCGGCCTTGCCTGGTTCTTCCTGCGCAGCACAACCCCCGCCGTGCCGGAGGCGATCAAGCGTGGCTACAGCGAGGCGCTGAACCAGGCGCGCGCGGGCCAACCGGGCGCAGCGCGGGTGCTCTACCAGCAACTGGGCCGCTCTGATATATCGGCCAAACGCCGCGTCTGGTTGCATGCCGAACTGCCCAACTACCCCAGCTCCGTGGCCCTGAAACTGGCGGATGCGGACTTGCAGCATGAGTCGCCAGACGTGCGCATTGCAGCGATCAAAAGCATCAGCGGTCTGGTGCCCAGCGGTCAGCGCAGCCTGCTGCTGGGCCCGTTACTCGATGACAGCGAACAACGCGTCCGCTATGCCGCTGTGAACGCCTTGCTGGGGCTATCGCCGGACGATCTCGGTTTGTACTTCGGGCCGCTGGAGCAAGCCATCGATGCATGGGAACAAGACCTGAAGAGCCAACCGGAAAGCGCCGACAACCAATATCAACTGGCTCGACTGCATCTGCACAATGCCGAATTGAAAGAGGCGCAGCAGGCACTGCAGAACACTTTGCGTCTTGCGCCCGGCAACCTGCCCGCGCTGGTGATGCAAATCGACGTGCTGGATCGCCTGGGCCAAAACGATGCTGCCCGACAGCTGTTGGCCAAGCAGCTAAAGGCTCAGCCCGACTCGGCCTACCTGCAACATGCCTTGGGGCTCTGGCTGCTGCATCACGGGCAAAGTGAGTTCGCCCTGCTCGGCCTGTCCAAAGCCGTGGAGCTGGAGCCGGACAACAAGGATTACCGCTACGACCTGGCCACCACGCTTCACGATGAACAGGAGCTGGAAGCGGCGCAGAAACAGTTGCAGGAAATTGTCCAGCGCCACCCGGCCGACCGAAAAGCCCGGGTATTGCTGATCAACTACTGGAAAGAAAGCGGCCAGCTGCAGAACGTACAGATTCTGTTGGCGCAACTTGAGCAACTCAATCCCGACGACCCCGCCTTGCAGCAAGGGCTTTAACAACAGCAAAAAATTCGTTGAACTCGTCGTCTCGGCCAAGGGTCAAGAGAACAGGCAGTCCATTCAGGCACTTGCGGCCTGCTGCCTCGTTCCCCCTAGTCATGAGAGGGCATTTTTTGTCTACATCTAACGAGTTGATCAGTGCAAAAGCCGCCACCGGCATCGAAGGCCTGGATGACATCCTGGCCGGTGGTTTGTCCCGCGGCCACGTGTTTTTACTGGAGGGCGAGCCCGGAACCGGCAAAACCACCGTCGCTTTGCATTTCCTGTTGGCCGGCGCCCGTGCTGGCGAGCGCTCGTTGTACATCACGTTGTCGGAAACCGAGCAAGAGCTGCGACAGGGTGCGTTGTCCCATGGTTGGGAGCTGGATGAGAACATCCACATCTTCGAGCTGACGCCCCCGGAAAGCCTGCTCAATGCAGAGCATCAGCAAAGCTTGTTGTATTCCTCGGACCTTGAACTGGGCGAAGCCACCAAGCAGATTTTCGAAGTGGTCGAACGGGTCAAGCCGACCCGCGTAGTGCTCGACAGTCTTTCCGAGATCCGTCTGCTGGCCCAAAGCTCATTGCGCTATCGTCGCCAGATCCTCGCGATCAAACACTACTTTGTGCGCTATGACGCCACGGTGGTGTTGCTGGACGACCTGACCACCGAATCCCTCGACAAAACCGTGCATAGTGTGGCCCACGGCGTCATTCGCCTTGAGGAACTGACCCCCAACTATGGCGCCGAGCGTCGGCGGATCCGCGTGGTGAAATACCGTGGTCAGAAGTACCGAGGCGGGTTTCACGACTTCACCATCATGGGCGATGGCGTGCATGTTTTTCCGCGTCTGGTGGCCGCCGAGCATCGCGGTCGCTATATCCGTCAGCAACTGTCCAGCGGCATCAAGGAGATGGACGCCCTGCTCGGCGGCGGGATCGAGACCGGGTCCAGCACGTTGATCCTTGGCCCGGCCGGTACCGGCAAATCCCTGATCTCGATGATCTTCGCCGCTGCCGCCGTGGCCCGTGGCGAAAAAGCTGCGCTGTTTATTTTCGATGAAGAGCTCGGGTTGCTGTTCGAGCGCATGAAGAACATTGGCATCGACCTCAAGGCGCTGCAAGACACCGGCAACCTACTGATCGAGCAAGTGGACGCGGCTGAGTTGTCCCCCGGAGAGTTTTCCTACCGGGTTCGTCGCTGTGTCGATGAGGGCAATATCAAGACCGTGGTGATCGACAGCATCAACGGCTATCAAGCGGCGATGCCCGAGGAAAACGCGCTGGTACTGCACATGCACGAGTTGCTGCTGTACCTCAATCGCCAGGGTGCCGCGACCTTCATGACCGTCGCCCAGCATGGACTGGTCGGTGACATGCAGGCCCCCGTGGACATCACCTATCTGGCCGACACGGTCATTCTGCTGCGCTACTTCGAGGCCGTGGGCAAGGTTCGCCGGGCGATCTCGATCATCAAGAAACGCACGGGCAGCCATGAGTCAACCATTCGGGAATACCGCATCAGCGCTCAGGGCATGACCATTGGCGAACCGCTGGATGCATTTCAAGGCGTATTGCGCGGTGTCCCCACTTATCTGGGTGCCAGCAATCCTTTGCTTGAGGAACAAAGCCTGTGATTGCCCAGGAAGCGATGTCCGAGCGCGCGATCATTCTCGCGCCGCTGGGTCGCGACAGCCAGATTGCGCTGATGATGCTCAATGAAGCGGGTTACGACGGGGTGATTACTCGGGACCTGGTGGCTTTGTGCAACGAGCTGGAGCAAGGGGCAGGCTTGCTGCTGATTTCTTCCGAGGCCTTGTTGGCCGGTGATCTTGAACCGCTGCTCGGTCTGATCGAGCAACAGCCTGCCTGGTCTGACCTTCCGATTGTATTGATGACCTACCATGGCGGCCCGGAACAAAACCCGGCGTCGCGCTACGGCCCACAGCTAGGAAACGTGACCTTTCTTGAGCGTCCCTTTCACCCGGTCACGTTGATCAGCCTGGTGACCACCGCGTTGCGCGGACGTCGACGACAGTACGAAGCCAGGGACCGGCTGATCAAACTGAGTCAAAGCGAACTGCGACTGCAAAACACCCTCGAAACGCTTGAACAGCAGGTCGAGGAACGCACCGCCCAGCTGCGCCACAATGAAGAAGCCCTGCGCCAATCGCAGAAGATGGAAGCGGTCGGCCAGCTCACCGGCGGCATTGCCCACGACTTCAACAACATGCTGACCGGCATCATCGGCAGCCTGGAGCTGCTGCGCCGACGCCTGGCCCGTGGGCGCACGGACGATCTGGACAGTCTGATCGACCTGGGTGTGACCTCAGCCAACCGCGCGGCAGGCCTGACCCACCGTCTACTGGCATTCTCCCGGCGTCAGTCGCTGGACTCCAAACCCGTGGAAATGAACACCCTGGTGGTCTCCATGGGCGAATTGCTTCAGCGCAGCATCAGCGAAAGCATTCAGCTGGACATGCAACTGAGCGAACAACTCTGGGTGGCCGAGGCCGATCCCAATCAACTGGAAAGCGCCCTGCTCAATCTGGTGATCAATGCTCGGGATGCGATGCCCGATGGCGGCAAACTGGTGGTGAAAACCACCAATCAGTATCTGGACATTGGCTTCACCGAAGCCCAAAGCAACCTTCAACCGGGTGATTACGTGGTGCTGAGCGTCACAGACACCGGGTGTGGCATGCCGCAAAGCACCATCAACCGGGCCTTTGATCCGTTCTTTACCACCAAACCCATCGGCCAGGGCACAGGCCTTGGACTGTCAATGATCTATGGTTTCAGCAAACAATCACGCGGACACGTCGCCATTCAAAGTGAAGTGGGCGAAGGCACCACGGTGAGCCTGTTTCTCCCGCGATTCGGCGGTGACTTGCCTCAGGACAACCCGGTGGACGTCCAGCACGCGACGTTCGCGCAAAACGGCGAAACAGTGCTGATCGTCGAAGACGATCCGGCGGTGCGGGTGTTGGTCAGTACGGTGTTGAGTGAGCTGGGCTATGCCTTCGTCGAGGCCGGCGATGCCGACAGCGCAGTGCCGATTCTCGATTCCGGGCAGCGTATCGATCTGTTGATCAGCGACGTTGGATTGCCCGGCATGAATGGACGGCAACTGGCGGAAATCGGCCGGCAATACCGGCCAGATCTCAAGGTCTTGTTCATCACCGGCTACGCCGAACATGCAGCGGTGCGCGGTGGTTTCCTTGATCCCGGCATGCAGATGATCACCAAGCCGTTCACCTTCGACCTGCTGACGGCGAAGGTGCGGGAGATGATCCGCGTCTGAAGGTGCTTACGAGAGCATTTCCTGCATAAGCTCTTGCAACACATCCAGATCGAACGGCTTGGCCAGGATCGGCGCCTTACGGGTGATCGGGCTGTCCGTCTCGCGGATCTCCTGCGGATAACCGCTGATAAAGATCACCTTGAGCTCCGGTCGCAGCTTCACGGCAGGTTCAGCGATCTGGACGCCAGAGATTCCGCCCGGCAGGCGGAAGTCGGTGATCATCATGTCCAGGTGCGGTTTGCTCGATAGAATCTCGAAGGCCTGCTCGCCGTTTTCGGCCTGCAATACCCGGTAGCCCTCACCCGACAGATAGGCCGACAGCACCATCAAAATGGAGGGGTCATCTTCGACGATCAATACGACGTCTTGTGCATCTTCACTCATGGGAAGCCTTTGTTCGGTCAATAGCTGCTGATACGACCGTGGGGTCGATCAGAGGTTGCGTTTATCTGGCTGTTTTCCTATAGCGGCAGACAAACGCGAAACAAGGCGCCTTCGCCAATCCGGCTTTCGACGGTAATGGAACCGCCATGGGCGGCCACAATCTGCTCGGAAATAAACAACCCCAGGCCCAACCCCGCGACAGCGTGTTTGGCCGTGACGCGTTCGAACTGCTGAAAAATACGCCTCTGGTTCTCCTCGCTGATGCCAATCCCTAGATCGCGCACTTCCACCCGAGCCTGACCGCTCTCACTGTACACCTTAACGGTGATCGGACTCTTGGCGCCGTAGCGCAAAGCATTGGTCAGCAGGTTGGAAATCACCTGTTCAACACGAAACTCGTCCCAGCTGCCCACCACCGATTGCTCGGCCTCCAGGGTGACCGAGGACTCGGCAGCATCGATCTGCGGTGCAAAGTTCTGCAATAAGCCGCGAACCAGCGCTGCCAGATCGAAGCGCTTCGGTCGGATCGACAACTTGCCGGTGCGAATGCGCGACACATCGAGCATGTCTTCGATCAGGCGGATCAGGCTTTTGATTTGCCGCTCGTCGCGGTCGACCATCGCGTGCATCTTGTCCAGGGTAAACGCCGCAGCGTTGTCCCGGGCCAGGTGCATCTTGCGCAACTGGGTTTCGAGGATCAGACCATTGAGCGGCGTGCGGACTTCGTGGGCAACGATGGACATGAAGTCATCGCGCATGCGCACCGCTTGCTCCAGTTCCAGTTGGGCACTCTGTAACTGCTTGAGCAGCGCTTCCTGCTCACGGCGACTCTGCTCCAGCTCTTCGACCTGCTGTTTCATCGCCTTGCTTTGGCGATACAGTTCGACGAACACGTTGACCTTGCTCTTGACCGCGTGGATATCCAGCGGTTTGTAGAGGAAGTCCACGGCACCGCTTTCATAGCCCTTGAACGCGTAGTTCAGCTCACGACCGGCCGCACTGACGAACACGATCGGGATGTTCCTGGTCTTTTCCGTGCCACGCATCAGCTCGGCCAGCTCGAAGCCGTTCATGCCGGGCATCTGCACGTCGAGAATGGCCATGGCGAATTCGTGTTGCAGTAACAGCGACAAGGCTTCGTCGGCGGACAAGGCTTTATAGACGATACGGTCTTCGCGCCTGATCAACGCTTCGAGCGCCAACAAATTCTCCGGCAGATCGTCGACGATCAGTAGTTTGGCCTGGATAGTACTTAGCATGCGATTCGTTCCAGCTCGACAAGCAGACGGCCGATGCCGCGTATAGGGAGAATGTGGTCCGGCTGGTGTATATCAAGCGCAGCCTGAGGCATGGTCGCGACCTGGGCTTCGTCCGGGTCCTGGACGATGGTGATGCCGCCACGACGCTTGACCTGGGCCAGGCCGCGGGCACCATCACGGTTGGCGCCGGTCAACAACACCGCGGCCAGCGCGCAACCGTAGGCATCAGCAGCCGACTCGAACAGGTAATCAATGGCCGGTCGCGAATAATGCACGCGGGCTTCCAGGCTCAAGGAAAAACTGCGGTCCTGCTCCACCGACAAGTGATAACCCGGTGCCGCGAAATACAGCGTTCCCGCTTCGACCAGCGTTTTGTCGTGGGCTTCCAGTACAGGCATGGCTACTCGCCGTGAGAACACCTCGGCCAGTTGGCTGCGACGTTCGTCCGGCAGGTGCAAAACCACGATGATCGGCAGCTTGAAGCCTTCTCGCAGAGGACTGAGGATGTTCAGCAATGCTTCCACACCGCCGGCCGAGGCGCCGATCACGATAGCCTCAATAGAAGGCAAATCCGCTGCACTGTTCATGATTTGCGGTAAATCCGTTCTTGTTTGACCAACGGTTCGAACTGGTTACCGTAGGCCGAGAAATCCAGGGTTTCCTTGCTGCCCAGCACCAAAAATCCTCGATGACAAAGGGATTCATGGAACAAACCGAAAGCACGATCCTGAAGTTTTTTATTGAAGTAAATCAAAACATTACGACACGAAATTAATTGAGTCTCTGAAAAGACACTGTCAGTCGCCAGGCTGTGATCGGCGAAGGTTACGTTCTCACACAGCGTCTTGTCGAAAATGGCGTAACCGTAGGCCGCCGTATAGTAGTCGGCGAACGAACGCTGGCCACCTGCCTGCTGATAGTTATGAGTGTAGGCGCGGACATTCTCCATGGAGAAAATCCCTTGCTTGGCTTTATCCAGCGAGCGCGGATTGATGTCGGTGGCGTAGATGATGGTGCGATCGAGCAAGCCTTCTTCGCGCAACAGAATGGCCATCGAATAGACCTCTTCACCGGTGCTGCAACCGGCGATCCAGATCTTGATCGAGGGGTAAGTCTTGAGCAGCGGCACCACTTCCTTGCGGATCGCCAGGAAATGCGAAGGGTCGCGGAACATTTCGCTGACCGGGATCGTCAGCAGTTGCAGCAACTGCATGAACGCCGTCGGGTCGTGCAGGACCTTTTCCTGCAACGCTGAAATGGTCGTGCACTCGAACTGGCTCAATGCGTGATTGACCCGGCGCTTGATCGAAGCGCCGGAGTAGTCGCGAAAGTCATAGCTGTATTTGAGGTAGATCGCCTCGATCAACAAGCGAATTTCGATTTCGCTATTTCGCTCCACTGAAAAATTGCGTTCCACTAAATGCGTTCCATCTTCGGTAACCACACGCGAATCAGCGAGAACAGGCGATCTAGGTCGATGGGCTTGGCCAGGTAATCATTGGAACCCGCTTGCAGGCAGCGCTCCTGATCGTCCTTCATGGCCTTGGCCGTCACCGCAATGATCGGCAGCTTGCGCCAGCGCGGGTCCTTGCGGATCTCGATGGTGGCTTCGTAACCATCCATCTCCGGCATCATCACGTCCATCAACACCAGATCGATGTCCTCGACTTCATTCAGTCTTTCAATCGCTTCACGGCCGTTCCGGCCGATGACCACGACTGCACCCTTTTGCTCCAGGGCACTGGTGAGGGCGAAGATATTGCGTACATCGTCGTCCACCAGCAGCACCTTGCGACCCTCGAAAACCTTGTCGCGGCTGCGCGCGGTCTTGAGCATCCTCTGGCGTTCATGGGACAACCTGGATTCGACTTTGTGCAGAAAGAGTGTGACCTCATCCAGCAAACGCTCAGGCGAGCGTGCGCCCTTGATGATGATCGAGCGCGAATACTTGCGCAGCTCGGCCTCTTCGTCCCGGGTCAGGTTGCGCCCGGTGTAGACGATCACGGGCGGAAACGAGCAGATATCTTCGGTGGACATGCGCTTGAGCAGGTCGTTGCCCAGCATGTCCGGCAGCTTCAGGTCGATGATCATGCAGTCAAAAATTGTCGTGCGCAGCAGGTCCAGTGCATCCTGGGCCAGGCCCACGGCAGTGATCTCGATGTCATCATCGCCGATCAGCCGGGCAATGCTGTCGCGCTGTACATCATCGTCTTCGACCAGCAGGACGCGTTTGACTTTCTGGGTCAGCTTGGCCTCAAGGCGGGCAAACACGTCCTTGAGTTCTTCGCGGGTCGTCGGCTTGACCGCGTAACCAATGGCGCCCATGTGCATCGCGGCTTCGACCCGGTCTTCCACCGAAATCACATGCACCGGAATGTGCCGGGTTTCAGCGTGCTCCTTCAGGCGTTGCAACACGGTCAACCCGGAATGATCCGGCAAGCGCATGTCCAGCAGAATGGCGTCCGGGATAAACTCTTTGGCCAGCTCATAACCTTCATCCGCCCCGTGCGCTACCAGGCACCGATACCCCAGCTCATGCGCCAGGTCATAAAGAATATTGGCAAAGTTCGGCTCGTCTTCCACCACCAGAATGCAACGAGTGGCGAATGGCGCCTTGGTGCGATCGTCGTCGAAACGCGGGATATCGACTTCGGCAATCAACGGCACCAGCGGGGTGGTCGCCACTCTCGGTGCTAAGGCAACCGGCGTGGCTCTCATCGGTTCGACAGGCGATTCGCCCGGTTCAACGTATTGCTGCGGCAAAACCAGCGTGAACACACTGCCCTGCCCCGGCTCGCTGGTGACACTGATGGAACCGCCAAGCAAGGCGGCCAGGTCACGGGAAATCGACAACCCCAGGCCAGTGCCGCCGTAGCGGCGATTGGTGGTGCCATCGGCCTGGCGGAAGGCTTCGAAAATGCTCTCCTGCTGATCCGCGGCAATGCCAATCCCCGAATCGCGAATGATAAAGGCGATACCGTCGCCTGGCTGGTTGGCAACCGTCAGGCTGACCGTGCCTTTTTCGGTGAATTTCACCGCGTTGGACAGCAGGTTCTTGATGACCTGCTCCAGACGTTGGCGGTCGGTGAAGATCATCATCGGCGCACCGGCCTGCACCTCGACCTGGAAATCCAGTTTCTTGTCGGTCGCCAAGGGCTGGAACATCCCGCGCAAGCCATCCACCAGACGCGCGACACTGGTGTTCTCCGGGCGCATCTCAAGCTTGCCGGCCTCGACCTTGGAAATGTCGAGAATATCGTTGATCAAGTTAAGCAAATCATTGCCGGCGGAGTAGATCGACTCGGCAAACTTGACCTGCTCGGCGCTGAGGTTTTCCTGGGGGTTTTCCGCCAGCAACTTGGCCAGGATCAACGAGCTGTTCAGTGGCGTGCGCAACTCGTGGGACATGTTGGCGAGGAATTCAGACTTGTACTTGCTCGAGCGCTGCAACTCTTCGGCGCGTTCTTCGAGCTGAGTCTGGGCCTGATTGAGCTCGGTGTTCTTCAGGTCCATGGCGTCGCGCTGCTCAGCCAGTATCCCGGCCTGCTCGGCGAGCTGCTCATTGGTTTGTTCAAGCTCAACCTGCTGGGTCTCCAGATGCGCCTGGGACTCCTTGAGAATCCGCGACTGCTCTTCCAGCTCTTCGTTGGCGGTCTTGAGCTCTTCCTGCTGGACTTGCAGTTCTTCATTGAGCTGTTGGGTTTCGGCCAGCACTTCCTGCAGACGATGGCGATAGCGAGCGGCCTCGATGGACGTGCCGATGTTGGCGGCAATCAGTTCAAGCAATTCGACATCGCGGTCCGTCAGCGGGCGCAGGAAGCCCAGTTCGATCACACCGTTGACCCGATCGTCGTCACTGGTCGGCACCACCAGCACGCTGTGCGGCAGACCTTCGCCCAGGCCGGAGCTGACCTTGAAGTAATCGCTCGGTACGTCATCGAGACGAATCAAGCGAGCCTGGTTCGCCACTTGGCCGACAATGCCTTCATCGCTGTAAATGTGCTGTTCGCGCGCTTCCTGCTCGCGGGAGAAACCGTAAGACGCGATGCGCTTGAGACCGCCGTGTTCTTCACGGACATAAATAGCTGCTACGGCGGTGCCCAGGTACTGCGCGCAGAACTGCAGAATGTTGCGGCCCAGCAAATTAAGCGACAGTTGCCCCAGCACTTGTTCGGCCAGTTCGGTCTGGCCATTGCGTAGCCAGGCCTGCTGTTCCAGACGCTGGGCGCTGGCCTGTTGCTTGGCGAGGTTGGCGCTGTAATTTTGTGAAAGGTTGAGCAAGTCCCGACGGCCAATGTAGGCCAGCAATGCGCTGATCCCGGCGATGAACAACAGATAAAGGCTGATGCTCCAGATCGTGGTGCGGCGCACTTGCTCGTTGCGCGTGGTGCGCAACTGTTGCTCCATGTCGATCACGTCTTCGAATTGCTTGCGGATCTCATCGGTCAGCCGCTTGCCGCGCCCGGCCTTGACCGCGCTGCGGTAATCGCCGCTGGCACGCTGCAAATCGATCATTGTCTGCGCGTAAGTGGCCCACTCATTCTGCAAGGCCTGGAGCCGGTGCAGGCGGTCGGTCTGCACCGGGTTGTCCGCGGTCAGTTCGAGCAAGGTATTGAGGGCGACAGCGATTCGCGGCTTGGCCGTTTCGTAGGGTTCAAGGAAGTGCTCGTCGCCAGTAAGCAGGAAACCGCGCATACCGGTTTCCAGATCGACGGTCAGCTTGATCGATTCATTGGCGTTATTGATCACCCGGTCGGTGTGCTCGACCCACTGGATCACCGACAGCAGGTAAGTGATCAGCGAGACAAAGAACACTGCACTGAGCACGCCGACACCCAACGGCAGGCTGACGTTGCGGCTCAGGAGTTTACGAAATCGTTGCTCATCAACCGAAGACGCGGATGTCATGGGGGAAACCTTGTCGAGCTGTTGAAAACCAAGGAGTTTGCCCCAAAAGCGCCGGATTGATCCAATTTTCTGACACCTTTTCGCGCAAAATCCTACATTCCACTGCTCCATCGTAAAGGAGCGGTTATCCTTGTCCGCACTTGTGCGGCTATTCTTTTTTCTACCGCCTGGGAACTTGTCGGGTTCCGTCATTTACTCAAGCAAGAGCCCGGCGATTTCGATCGACCGACCATGCGAATTCAACCTTTGAGACCCCTCACTATGTCCGTCAACGCGTCCATCATCCTTGTAGTCGAAGACGACGCCATCGTGCGCATGCTGATTGTCGATGTACTGGAGGAACTCGAGTTCAAGGTGCTCGAGGCCGATGGCAGCGAACAGGCGCTGGAGTTTCTCAACGATGAAGATCAGTACATCGATTTGATGATGACAGACGTTGGTTTGCAGGTGATGGACGGCCGTGAACTAGCCACACAGGCGCGGATGCTGCGTCCCGAGCTGCCCATCCTGTTTGCTAGCGGTTATGCCGAAAGTATTGATGTGCCCGAAGGTATGCACGTGATTGGTAAACCGTTTTCCATTGATCAGTTGCGCGACAAGGTCAAAGGCATGCTGGCCTGAGACAGTTGACTGGGCATCTTGGCCCCACCACTTTTCTGCATAAACCGACGTAAGGCTGCATTTTTCGGCGTTTTTGGGCTCTGACCTGTCAAGTTTGACAGTAGAAAAGGCCGTCCGCCTGGCGTTTGATTGGACCGGTGATCCCACTCATAAGGAACCGAGTCCATGCCGAGTCGAACCGAACGCTCCGCACGTTATTTGAAAATCAGCGGATTATTGCTGATGCTCATCGCCGGATATGGTTGCCAGTCAGCCTCTTCCGACAATCCCCAACACTGTTTTGAACAGAGCGGACAGGCGTTCAGCGAAGTATTGAGCTGTTATCGCAAAGCCGAAGCGACGCAACCGCTGCGCTACATCAGTAAGGGAAAAGAGCAACAGCCCGGCGTCAACATCCGGCGCTTCGAGCTGACGTCACAGTCCTGGGGCCAGGGTGGTCAAGTCACCCCGGCAGACTGGCCCCATGGAGTCGACCTGTACATTCCCGACAACGTCAAGGGTACGCGCGCCGTGCTGGTCGCCAACGACGGCGTCAACAACCCTTTGCCTGGTGAGTCTCCGGGAGCACCCAACAACTTTTCGCAGCAAACACTTCTCAACATTGCCCGGCAAACCGGTTTGATCGTAGTGGCTGTCAGCAATGTCCCTAACCAGTATTTGACCTACAGCGATGATGGCGTGCCGCGCACAGAAGATGGCAGCGTTGCCCACAGCTGGAAACTATTCATGCAGGCCCCAGAACAACAGCCCTTTATGTCGCTGCATGTGCCGATGATGGAAGCGCTGGTCAAGGCCATGGACCTGGCCCAAAAGGAAACGCAGCCAGGCCAAGTGGTGAGTTTTCTTGCCACCGGCGCGTCGAAACGCGGTTGGGCGGTATGGCTGTCCGCCCTTGCGGACTCACGCGTCGATAGCATCGTGCCGTTTGTCATCGACGTCTTGAACACGGACAAAGTGTTCGACCAGACGTTTCTGGCTTACGGCGGTAACTGGCCACTGGCGTACATCGACTACTACTTGCAAGGCGTGATCGCCCAACGCAAGAGCGAGCCGTTCAAGAAGCTGATGCAGGTCGAAGACCCGATGACCTATCGGAATCTGCCCGGCTACACCGACCGCTTGAAGATCCCGAAATACATCGTCAACGCCAGTGGCGATGACTTCTTCATCCCGGATGCTTCACGCCAGTATTTTCCGGACCTGCCGGGTAACAATACACTTCGGGTCATTCCCAATTCCGCCCACGATGTGCGGGCGTTTGTTGAAGCGAACCTGATTCCTTATATCAAGCGGCGGCAGACCGGCAATACCGCACCGAGGTTAAAGGCACAGGAACGGCGCCTGGACGCCACATCGACCAAGTTGCACCTGACCTTGTCCGAAATGCCGATCAGGACGACTCAGTGGACAGCGCTCAACCCGAAGGCCCGGGACTTCCGGTACAACTGCGGCGTGCGCTACACCGCAAAACCATTGCCGGTCGCAATGGATGTCCAGGCGACTCTCCGTGCTCCCAAGGAGGGCTGGATCGCCCAGTTCATCGAAACTGAGTATGCAGACGGCGTTGTCGAAACGACGATGGTCAAGGTGCTTCCGGAAACATATCCGAATCAGCCGCCACCCGCCGATCAGGCATTTTGCAGAACGCTACCCGCCACCCTGGGTCAGTAAATCACGACACGACAATCTCAACCCTTTTGCTCTGTGGGGTTGTCGTGTTTCCTTGACTGTTCTCGGTCATCCATTTTCTTGCGCCTGACGCCGGAGCGTTCAGCTCAATGCCACGCTTGCTGTGGTTTAATTGCGCCCCTACCCGATTACCCGTCTCAAGGAATACCGATGACCCAGCCCCGCGCAATCAAAGTCCTGGTCATTGGTTACGTCTGGCCCGAGCCCCGCTCTTCAGCGGCCGGTGGGCACATGATGCAAATTCTCGAGACCTTCTTGCAGCAAGGCTGGGACATTACTTTCAGTAGCCCGGCCGGCACCGGTGAACACCGGGCAGACCTGACGGTCCTGGGCATTCGCGAAGTCCCGATCGAATTGAACAACAGCAGTTTCGACACGTTCATCAGCGAACTGGCCCCGGATATCGTTCTGTTCGATCGATTCATGATGGAAGAACAGTTCGGCTGGCGAGTTGAAAAACAATGCCCCGATGCCTTGCGCGTGCTTGAGACCTCCGACCTGCAAAGCCTGCGAGATGCCCGCCATCAACGCCTCAAGGAGCGTTTGAAGGCCAGTGACGACGCCAATGACTTCAATGAACTGTTCGCGCCGGCGTTACGTGAAGAGTTTGAGCTCATGGCCGAGACCGATCTGGCCAAACGGGAAATCGCAGCGATTTATCGTTGCGACTTGAATCTGATGATTTCCGAAGTAGAGATCGAGTTGCTGGTCGAGCAATTCAAGCTGCCGCGCCACTTGCTGCACTGGTGCCCGCTGATGGTCGATCTACCGAGCGTGCCAGCGGTTTCTTTTGAAGACCGTGCGCACTTTCTCAGCATCGGCAACTTCCGTCATGCGCCCAACTGGGATGCGGTGCTCTGGATGAAAACCACTATCTGGCCGCTGATTCGCGCGCAACTGCCAACGGCTCAATTGCACATTTACGGTGCTTACACACCGCCCAAAGCGACTGCGTTGCACAACCCTGGCCAGGGGTTTCATGTGATGAACTGGGCGGAAGATGCGTTAGAAGTCATGTCTTGCGCGCGGATATGCCTGGCGCCCTTACGCTTCGGTGCCGGCATCAAAGGCAAGATTGTCGACGCCATGTTGTGTGGTACGCCCACGGTCACAACGCCAATCGGCGCCGAAGCGATGCACGGCGAACTTCTCTGGCCCGGCGCCGTGACCCGGACAGCGCAGGCGTTCGCCGATTGCGCGGTTCAGCTGTACAAGGATGAAGCACTTTGGACAGGCGCCCAGTCCCTGGGGCAGACGTTGCTGGCCGATCGTTATCGACAGTCGGAACATGGCCCGGCATTGATCGAAAAGTTGTTGTATTGCCAGCAACACCTGGCCCAACTTAGAGGCGATAACTTTACGGGAAGTATGTTGCGTCATCACCATCATAAAAGCACGAAGTATATGGCGCAATGGATTGAGGCAAAGAATCGAAATCCGCTATAGCACTTACTCCAATAACAAACATTTTGCATTATCACTGTTATTGACCAAGCTTAATACCATCTCTATAAATACCCAACCGAACCTTAACTTTATTAGTTAAGTTCAGCACCCCCCCCCCACACCTAACAAATCAATGCAAGGACGCATTAAATGGACAACTTTGTTCAGAGTAATTACACACTTAACAACTGGATGACCGCTACTCCGGCAATTGATACATTGTCGCTCTGCGAATTGACGCTGCCAGGCACCCATTACGCGGGCAGCGACTGGAAAGCGTCCTGGCCGCTGATTCCAGGCGCCCACTGGCTGGCCTGTCAGCACGAATCGTTTTATTCCCAACTACGCCACGGTTCTCGAGCGCTCGATATCCGTTTAATGTTCGACGCCGACGCGCCGGAACTCCGAAAATTCTGTATTCATCACAACGGTTACCGAAATGCTCGCACCTTGGTGAACCTTATAATCGACGTGGAAAAATTTCTTGAGGAGAGCCCCAATGAATTCATCATCCTCGATTTTCATGAATTGAAAGGGGATCAGTTTGATTTCGCTAACTTCAACAACATGATGGTCCATTTTCTTGGCCATCGCATAATCCCCACAAAAAACCGGCCTCTGAGCCTCCGTCAACTCAAACAAATAAGCTCTGTACAAAGAATTTTAGTCGCCGCCCCATGGCACAGTGCTCTTGATCGAAATGTATTTCACGAGCAGATCGGGCACAAATGGTCTGGCAGCGGTATCACCAATGCCGCTGATTTGAAACAGCACATTTTTAATGTGCTGAAAAACCCGCCAGGAACATGGGCACCGTGGTCGCTTTCCGCTACCAGTTACAGTGCTCTCGGCGGCCCCGTGGATATTCATGACGAGCTTAATTCCTGGTTCGATCCGAAGAAAAGCGACTGGGCATTGAAATGCAACATCATCAATGTCGACTTTATTGAAGAGTCCAACATTGTCTCTTATTGCCGAACTGTAAACCTGACGAAAGCGAGCAAGCGAAATTAACAATTTTCGCGCCATCAAATAGCTATTCTTGTGTAAGTGTTTCCGACGCTGGCAATACTGCCACGCACCTCTATGCTGGGTCATGAAAGCCTTTTGTCTCAGGCGAGTGATACGAATGTGGCACCCCGCCACATCCGACACATAAACTACTTCTCCCCACGGATGGGGCGAATCAACGACAAGGAACTGTCATGACCCGCAATACAGCAACCACACTCGACAAACAGCGATGGATGAGCAACGTACTGGATATCGGTCGGTTGAAGCTGACCGATATTGTCTGGCCCGGCACGCACAACGCTGGCATGGACAAAAAAGCGCCCAATTATGAGGTGGTGGTCGGCAACTGGACGACGTGCCAGAACGACTCATTTGCCTGGCAACTGGCCAACGGCGCACGGGCATTCGATATCCGGCTTGGCTGCACCGCCGGCCCGGTAGTCCCGGTGTTCTACTTCCATCACAACGGCTATCAGTCCCACCGCATTCTTGATGAACTGATCGATGCGGTGACGACATTCCTCGACCGAAACCCGGACGAATTCATCGTCCTCGACTTCCACCAGTTAGGGAATGCAGCGAAGCCGTTCGGCTACCAACAATTCAATGATCTTCTGATGCGCCGCCTGGGCTCGCGCTTGATCCGTCCTTCGGACGCGCGCAGTACCGTGGAACAGCTCAAGCGCGCCAGTTCGCAGCGCCGCATTGTCATGGCCGCACAGGCGAAACCCGGGCTGGACAGTGAGTATTTCTGGCCGCAAATACCTCACAAATGGAACGGTAAGGTATTCACTGACACCATCGAACTGCAATCGCATATTGAGACCACCCTTTCAGGGGCGCCTTACGATAAATTTCTCTGGTCGTTGCCGGCGACGTGCTATTCGCTGTTGGGTGGCCCGCAGCACATCAAAAACCAAATCAACGACTGGTTCCATACCACCCGCGACTGGGTCACCCGTTGCAGCATCATCAGCACAGATTTTTTTGACGAGGCGGATATTGTCCGCAACTGCTGGAGCGCCACCAGCATGAAAGCGGTTTACGGAGACAGGTTGCATCGACCCGCATAAGCGAAAGCCATAGCAGGCTGGCACAGCAGGTGGAAAAAGATGCATGATCGGATAGCGATAACAAGAAAAGCGTCCTGACATGACCCGAACAGCCCGTGTGACAGACCCCTCCTACGAACTGATGGACGACCATAACGGGTTGTCCATCATCTATCGTCAGCACGGTTTTCCCTGCCCGTTGGTGCGCTGGCATTTTCACAAGGAATACGAACTGCACCTGATCGTCGCCAGCTCCGGCAAAGTGTTCATCGGTGACTACATCGGTAACTTCTATCCAGAATCGCTATTTCTCACCGGCCCCAATCTGCCCCACAACTGGATCAGCCAGGTGGCCGAAGACGAAGTGGTGCCCAAGCGCGACATGCTGGTCAACTTCACGGATGAGTTGTTCGACAGCGGCCACTTGGTGTTTGCCGAGCTCAAAACGCTGGCGCCACTGTTGGAGCGCGCCCAGTACGGCATCGAGTTTCGCTGCAAGCGCACCATTCGCCAGGCCATGACTTTGATGCAGCGCATCGCCGACACCAAAGGCGTGACGCGTCTCGGGCACTTTTTCATTCTGCTGGAGTTACTGGCGGCCTCTGACGACTATCAGCTGCTGTCCGGGGCCACGACACCGCAATTGGCCGACGAGCACAATATCGATCGCACTAACCGGGCGGTGGATTACATCTTCGCGCATTACGCCCGTGAACTGCCGCTGGAGGAAGTCGCCGAGCACTTGGGCATGAAGCCGACTTATTTCAGTCGAGTGTTCAAGCAAGCCACCGGCCGCTGCTTCATCGAATTCGTCAATCGACTGCGCATCAGCAAATCCTGTGAGCTGCTGGCCGATGGCAACAAACCGGTAACCGACGTGTGTTTCGAGTCGGGCTTCAACAATATTTCCAACTTCAATCGGCGTTTTCAGCAACTCAAGGGCATGACGCCGTCGCATTACCGGCGGTTGGCGGTGCAGCGATTGACTGAGCAGAACCTGGGTTAAACGCCTGAAAACCTGTACGGAATCCATAGGGTCTACCCGCTAAAAAGCCGTTCCCTGCACCTCTCCCTCCAAACACCAGTGCAAAAAAGTATCGATTAAAGTGCGATGGATGATTTGTCACGTCATCAATTGAAGGCTGTAATCAATGCACATTCTTCCTGCCGTCGGAAGACACAAAAACAATAACTGTCCTTCTGTCACCCGCGGGTGCAGAAAAGGAGTGCACGATGCAACCTTCTGTAAAAGCTCTGCTTGCCCTCACCTGCATGACCCTCAGCAGCGTCAGCCTCGGCGCCCAGACCCTGACCATCGCCACCGTCAACAACAGCGACATGATCCGCATGCAAAAGCTCTCGAAAACCTTCGAGGCCGAGCATCCGGACATCAAGCTCAATTGGGTGGTGCTGGAAGAAAACGTCCTGCGCCAACGCCTGACCACTGACATTGCCACACAGGGCGGACAGTTCGATGTGCTGACCATCGGCATGTACGAAGCCGCACTCTGGGGCGCCAAAGGTTGGCTGGAGCCGATGAAGGATTTGCCGGCCAGCTACGCCCTCGACGACGTGTTCCCGTCGGTGCGTGAAGGCCTGTCGGTCAAGGGTTCGCTCTATGCATTGCCCTTCTACGCTGAAAGCTCCATCACCTATTACCGCACCGATCTGTTCAAGGAAGCCGGGCTGACCATGCCCGAGCACCCGACCTGGACCCAGATCAGCGAATTCGCCAGCAAACTCACCAATAAGGATAAAGAACAGTACGGCATTTGCCTGCGGGGCAAGGCCGGCTGGGGCGAGAACATGGCGCTGATCACCACCGTCGCCAATGCCTATGGTGCGCGCTGGTTCGATGAGCAGTGGAAGCCGGAATTCACCGGCCCCGAGTGGAAAAACGCGCTGAACTTCTACGTCGACACCATGAAAAAATCCGGCCCGCCGGGTGCGTCGAGCAACGGTTTCAACGAAAACCTCGCGCTGTTCAACAGCGGCAAATGCGCCATCTGGGTTGATGCCAGCGTCGCCGGCTCCTTCGTCACCGATAAGACCCAAAGCAAGGTCAGCGACCACGTCGGCTTCACCTACGCACCGCACGAGACCACCGACAAGGGCTCGGCCTGGTTGTATTCCTGGGCGCTGGCGATCCCGACCAGTTCCAAGGCCAAGGACGCGGCGAAAACCTTCAGCGCCTGGGCCACTTCCAAGGAATATGGCGCTTTGGTTGCCGAGAAAGACGGCATTGCCAATGTACCGCCAGGTACCCGCGCTTCGACGTATAGCGATGAGTACATGAAGGCTGCACCGTTCGCCAAGGTGACCCTTGAATCGCTGAAAGCCGCGGACCCGAGCAAGCCGACCCTCAAGCCCGTGCCGTATATCGGCATCCAGTTGGTGACCATTCCTGAATTCCAGGCCGTAGGCACCCAGGTCGGCAAATTGTTCTCGGCAGCGCTGATCGGCCAGACCACGGTTGACCAGGCCCTGACCGCTGCCCAGTCAACCACCGAACGTGAAATGAAGCGCGCCGGTTACCCCAAGTAATCCCGCAACCCATGTGGGAGCGAGCTTGCTCGCGATAGCGATGGATCAGCCAGCATAGATGTTGAATGTCATGGCCTCATCGCGAGCAGGCTCGCTCCCACAGTTGATCTTCATTTGTCTGTTCCCAATCGGTTCTATCGCCATGAATACTTCAACTGCCAAAGCTCACATGGACATCCCGCAACCGGTGCGTAAAAGCCGGTTGGCCAACCCCGGCTGGTTTCTGGTCAGCCCCTCGGTGGCGTTGTTGCTGCTGTGGATGATCGTGCCGCTGGGCATGACCGTTTACTTCTCGCTGATCCGCTACAACCTGCTCTATCCCGGTGAAAACCAGTTCGTCGGGCTGGAGAACTTCAGCTACTTCCTCAGCGACTCGGGTTTCCTGCCCGGCGCCACCAATACCTTGTTGCTGGTCGGCAGCGTGCTGCTGATCAGCGTGGTGTTCGGCGTGTTGATCAGTGCGCTGTTGGAGGCCAGTGAGTTTCTCGGGCGCGGCATCGTGCGGGTGATGTTGATCTCGCCGTTTTTCATCATGCCCACCGTCGGTGCGCTGATCTGGAAGAACCTGATTTTCCATCCGGTGTCGGGGATTCTCGCCTACGTCTGGAAGCTGTTCGGCGCGCAGCCGGTGGACTGGCTGGCGCACTACCCGCTGCTGTCGATCATCATCATCGTGTCCTGGCAATGGCTGCCGTTCGCCATCCTGATCCTGATGACCGCCATGCAGTCCCTCGACCAGGAGCAGAAGGAAGCCGCGCGCCTCGACGGTGCCGGGCCGATCGCGATCTTCTGGCACCTGACCCTGCCGCACCTGGCACGGCCGATTGCGGTGGTGGTAATGATCGAAACCATCTTCCTGCTCTCGGTGTTCGCCGAAATCTTCACCACCACCAACGGCGGCCCCGGCTACGCCTCGACCAACCTCGCCTACCTGATCTACAACCAGGCGCTGGTGCAGTTCGACGTCGGCATGGCGTCCGCCGGTGGCTTGATCGCGGTGGTGATCGCCAACATCGCAGCCATCGTGCTGGTGCGCATGATCGGCAAAAACCTGACAGACAAAGCCTGAGGCCTGCGCCATGACCCTTCAACAATCCCGCCGTCTGCAAAGCCTGCTGCTCGGCACCCTGGCCTGGGCCATCGCGATCCTGATCTTCTTCCCGATCTTCTGGATGGTGATGACCAGTTTCAAAACCGAAATCGATGCGTTCGCCACGCCGCCGCAGTTCATCTTCACGCCCACGCTGGAGAACTACCTGCACATCAACGAGCGCAGCGACTACTTCAGCTTCGCCTGGAACTCGGTGGTGATTTCCTTCAGCGCTACCGCTCTGAGCCTACTGATCGCGGTGCCGGCGGCCTACTCGATGGCGTTCTACGAAACCCAACGCACCAAAGGCACGCTGCTGTGGATGCTCTCCACCAAGATGCTGCCGCCGGTGGGCGTGCTGATGCCGATCTACCTGCTGGCCAAGAGCTTCGGCCTGCTGGACACGCGCATCGCGCTGATCGTGATCTACACGCTGATCAACCTGCCGATCGTGGTCTGGATGATTTACACCTACTTCAAAGACATCCCCAAGGACATTCTCGAAGCCGCGCGCCTCGACGGTGCCACGCTGTGGCAGGAAATGGTCCGGGTGCTGTTGCCGATCGCCAAGGGCGGCCTGGCGTCCACGGTGCTGCTGTCGCTGATCCTGTGCTGGAACGAGGCGTTCTGGTCGCTGAACCTGACCTCGTCGAAAGCTGCGCCGTTGACCGCATTGATCGCCTCCTACTCAAGTCCCGAAGGTCTGTTCTGGGCCAAGTTGTCGGCGGTGTCGACCCTGGCCTGCGCACCGATCCTGATCTTCGGCTGGATCAGCCAGAAACAATTGGTCCGCGGCCTGTCGTTCGGCGCCGTGAAATAGCCCTCAAAGAATAAGCACAAAGGAGCGCCATCATGGCCAACCTGAAAATCAAGAATCTGCAAAAAGGCTTCGAAGGCTTTTCCATCATCAAAGGCATCGACCTGGAAGTGAACGACCGCGAGTTCGTGGTGTTCGTCGGCCCGTCGGGCTGCGGCAAATCCACGTTGCTGCGACTGATCGCCGGCCTGGAAGAAGTCAGCGGTGGCACCATCGAACTCGATGGCCGAGACATCACCGAAGTCAGCCCGGCCAAGCGCGACCTGGCGATGGTGTTCCAGACCTATGCCTTGTACCCGCACATGAGCGTGCGCAAGAACATGTCGTTCGCCCTCGACCTGGCCGGCGTACCGAAAGCCGAAGTCGAGAAAAAAGTCGGCGAAGCGGCACGCATCCTCGAACTCGGGCCGATGCTCGAACGCAAGCCGAAACAGTTGTCCGGCGGTCAGCGTCAGCGCGTGGCCATCGGCCGGGCCATTGTGCGCAATCCGAAAATCTTCCTGTTCGACGAGCCACTGTCCAACCTCGACGCCGCCCTGCGCGTACAGATGCGCCTGGAACTGCTGCGCCTGCACAAAGAACTCAAAGCCACGATGATCTACGTGACCCACGATCAGGTCGAAGCCATGACCATGGCCGACAAGGTTGTGGTACTCAATGGCGGCAAAGTCGAACAAGTCGGTTCGCCGCTGGACCTGTATCACCAACCGGCCAACCTGTTTGTTGCCGGGTTCCTTGGCACGCCGAAAATGGGCTTCCTCAAGGGCAAAGTCACCCGCGTCGAAAGCCAGAGCTGCGAAGTGCTGCTGGACGCCGGTACCCGCATCACGTTGCCGCTGAGCGGCGCCAACCTGAGTGTCGGTGGCGCGGTGACCCTGGGCATTCGCCCGGAACACCTGAATCTCGCGCAAACCGGCGACTGCTCCTTGCAGGTAACGGCCGACGTCAGCGAACGCCTGGGCAGCGACACCTTCTGCCACGTGGTGACCTCGTCCGGCGAAGCGCTGACCATGCGCGTTCGCGGCGACCTGGCCAGCCGTTATGGCGAGTCGCTGAGCCTGCACCTGGACGCCGAACACTGCCATTTATTCGATGCCGACGGTGTGGCGCTGACCCGTCCACTACGCGCTGCGGCCTGATTTCGAGACCTTGTGATGAAACTCAATAAACAGAACCTCAATCGCCTCGCCTCCGAGGTGGCCTTGCCCGCCTACGCCCTGAGCGACACCCGCCAAGGCATCGCGCACATCGGCGTCGGCGGTTTCCACCGCGCCCATCAGGCGTATTACACCGATGCGTTGATGAATACCGGCGAAGACCTGGACTGGGCGATTTGCGGTGTCGGCCTGCGCGCCGAAGACCGCCGCGCCCGGGACGATCTCAAAGAGCAGGATTATCTCTTCACCCTGTTCGAGCTGGGCGATACCGACGACACCGAAGTTCGGGTGATCGGCGCGATTCGCGACATGCTTTTGGCCGAAGACGGTGCGCAAGCGCTGATCGACAAACTCGCCAGCCCCGAGATCCGTATCGTTTCGCTGACCATTACCGAAGGCGGCTACTGCATCGACGACAGCACCGGCGAGTTCATGGCCCAGCTGCCGCAAATCCAGCACGACCTGGCACGCCCGAGCACACCGAAAACCGTGTTCGGTTTTCTCTGCGCCGCGCTGGCCAAACGCCGTGCAGCCGGCACGCCTGCATTCACCTTGATGTCCTGCGATAACCTGCCGCACAACGGCGCGGTCACCCGCAAAGCGTTACTGGCGTTCGCCGCCCTGCGCGATGCCGATCTGCGGGACTGGATCGCCAGCAATGTCAGTTTTCCGAACGCGATGGTCGACCGCATCACGCCGATGACCAGCACCGAACACAAGCTGCAACTGCACGATAAACACGCTATCGACGACGCCTGGCCAGTGGTCTGCGAACCCTTTGTGCAATGGGTGCTGGAAGACAAGTTCGTTAACGGTCGTCCGGCCTGGGAAAAGGTCGGCGTGCAGTTCACCGACGACGTCACGCCTTATGAAGAAATGAAGATCAAACTGCTCAACGGCAGTCACCTGGCACTCACTTATCTGGGTTTTTTGAAGGGTTACCGCTTCGTTCACGAAACCATGAACGACCCGCTGTTTGTGCGCTACATGCGCGCCTACATGGACCTGGACGTGACCCCGCAGTTGTCACCCGTGCCGGGAATTGACCTGACCGAGTACAAAAACACGCTGGAGGCGCGCTTCTCCAACCAGGCGATTGCCGATCAGCTGGAGCGCGTGTGTTCGGACGGTTCGTCGAAGTTTCCGAAGTTCACTGTGCCGACGATCAATCGCTTGATTGCTGATGGGCAGGAGACCAAACGGGCGGCATTAGTAGTAGCGGCTTGGGCGTTGTATTTGAAGGGCGTGGACGAGAATGGCGATACCTACAGCATTCCTGATCCGCGGGCCGCGTTCTGTCAGACGCTGGTGGCGGATGATGCGCTGATCACGCAGCGGTTGCTGGCGGTTGAGGAGATTTTTGGTACGGCGATTCCGCATTCGCCCGAGTTTGTGGCGGCATTTGAGTGGTGCTGTAACAGCTTGCGGGATGTTGGGGTGACG
This sequence comes from Pseudomonas sp. LBUM1666, assembly GCF_059695775.1. NCBI lineage: Bacteria > Pseudomonadati > Pseudomonadota > Gammaproteobacteria > Pseudomonadales > Pseudomonadaceae > Pseudomonas > Pseudomonas sp. LBUM1666. Next base: position 3,234,331 of record NZ_CP166789.1, read on the forward strand.
CGGACGTTGGAGCGGGTGTTGGCCTAGATTGGTTGGGTGTCAGGTGGAACCACCCCTCACCCTAACCCTCTCCCCAAGGGGTAGAGGGGACTGACCGAGTTGATTATCCGGAATACTGCGACCTGACACTCCTGAGTCGAACTCAGGATTTGGGAAGCATGAAGATCGACCCCCTTTCCCCCTCTCCCCCTTGGGGAGAGGGCTGGGGTGAGGGGTGGTTTTCGGATCAGACTTGTATTCAACGTTTGGGACATTCCATGGCAAACCAACAACTATTCCTCGGCATCGACTGCGGCACCCAAGGCACCAAAGCGATCATCCTCGACGCCATCAGCGGTCAGGTGCTCGGTCAGGGTGCCGCCGCCCACACCTTGATCAGCGGCGCCAACGGTCGCCGCGAGCAAGACACTACGCAATGGCTGGAAGCCTTCGCGCTTGCCACCCTCCGCGCCTTACTCGCGGCAAAGGTCGACGGCCAGGACATCCTCGGCATCGGCGTTTCCGGCCAGCAACACGGGCTGGTGCTGCTCGACGATCAGGGCCAAGTGCTGCGTCCGGCCAAACTCTGGTGCGACACCGAATCCACTCCGGAAAACGACCGTCTGCTTGCCCATCTGGGTGGCGAAAAAGGTTCCCTTGAACGCCTCGGCGTTGTGATCGCGCCGGGCTACACCGTCTCCAAACTGCTCTGGACCAAAGAACAACATCCGCAGATTTTCGCTCGCATCACCCGCATCCTGCTGCCCCACGACTACCTCAACTATTGGCTCACCGGCCGCAGTTGCAGTGAGTACGGCGATGCCTCGGGCACCGGTTACTTCAACGTGCGCACCCGCCAGTGGGATTTGCAGCTGCTGCGTGACATCGATGCCACCGGGCGACTGCAAGCCGCGCTGCCGGAGCTGATCGATGCTCATCAAGCGGTCGGCACGATCCTGCCGAGCATCGCCGAACATCTAGGCGTCAACCCGCAGGCGCTGGTCTCCAGCGGCGGTGGCGACAACATGATGGGCGCCATCGGCACCGGCAATATCAAGCCCGGCGCTATCACCATGAGCCTCGGTTCATCGGGGACGGTGTACGCCTATGCTGATCAACCGAAAGTCAGTCCGGACGCTTGCGTCGCAACGTTTTGCTCCTCCAGCGGTGGCTGGCTGCCGCTGATTTGCACCATGAACCTGACCAACGCGACCGGGGTGATTCGCGAGTTGTTCGAGCTGGATATCGAACAGTTCAACGACCTCGTCGCACAAGCACCGATCGGTGCCGAAGGCGTGTGCATGCTGCCGTTCCTCAACGGCGAGCGCGTCCCCGCCCTGCCCCATGCCACCGGCAGCCTCCTGGGCTTGACCATGACTAACCTGAATAAGGCCAACCTGTGCCGCGCGGTGGTCGAAGGCACGACCTTCGGTTTGCGTTATGGACTGGACCTGCTACGTCAGAATGGCTTACAAAGCCGCAGCATTTGCCTGATCGGCGGCGGCTCGAAAAGCCCGGTGTGGCGGCAGATCGTCGCTGACATCATGAACACCCCAGTCATCTGCACCGAACAAAGCGAAGCCGCGGCCCTTGGCGCCGCGATTCAGGCCGCGTGGTGCAAGTCCTGGGTAAACGGGCATGAAGACAGCCTGTTGGACCTTTGCGAGCGTTGCGTGAAGTTCGATCCGACCAGCGAAACCTTGCCGATCGCAGACAATGTGGCAGCCTGTCAGCAAGCCTACGAACGCTATCAACAGCATTCGCAACCCTTTAAAGAGTGAATAACTATGTACCTGGTGTGTGGCGAAGCGCTGTTCGATTTCTTCAGTGAAGACGATGCCAGCGGCCTGGCTTCAAAAGTGAATTTCAAGGCGATTGCCGGCGGCTCGCCGTTCAATGTCGCGGTGGGTTTGCGTCGTTTGGGGGTGGATGCTGCGTTGTTTGCCGGCCTGTCCACCGACTATCTCGGTCGACGCTTGCAGCAGGTCCTGCAGGATGAAGGCGTGCGCCCGGATTACTTGGTGGATTTCGCTGCGCCTACAACCCTGGCGATGGTGGCCGTCGGTGCCAATGGTTCGCCGCATTACAGCTTCCGGGGTGAAGGCTGCGCGGATCGTCAGCTGAAAACCGAGCATCTGCCGGAACTGGGCCCTGAGGTACGCGGTCTGCACATCGGTTCGTTTTCGCTGGTGGTGCAACCGATTGCCGACACGCTGTTGGCATTGGTGCAACGGGAAAGCGGTAAACGCTTGATCAGCCTTGATCCCAACGTGCGGCTCAATCCTGAGCCGAATATCGACCTGTGGCGTTCGCGAATTGCCACCTTGGTTGAGCTGGCCGACCTGATCAAAGTCAGCGATGAGGATTTGAGCCTGTTGTACCCCGAGCAGGATCCGCAACGGGTAATTGAAGGCTGGCTGCAGCATCGCTGTCAGTTGGTGTTTCTGACCCGTGGTGGCGAGGGGGCGTCGGTGTTCAGCCGTATGCATGGCTCCTGGTCGGTACCGGCGAGTTCAGTGAAAATCGCCGACACCGTGGGCGCTGGCGATACGTTCCAGGCAGCGCTGATTACCTGGCTGACCGAGCAGCAGCTGGATTCGGTTGAGGGCGTACAGCAGCTGAGTCGTGAGCAGATTGATGCAATGCTCAAGTTCGCGGTGCAGGCAGCGGCGCTGACCTGCAGCAAGACCGGGCCGGATTTGCCGTATCGGCAGCAACTCACCTAACTGATCGTTCCGGTCACAACACCGAAGGGCTGTTACGGGCTACAGACGACTTTAGTCGGTAAATGACTGCTCGTTTCCTTGAACGAGGCGCTTTAATCCTGCACCATCCGCCCCAGCTTATTCAAAGGACGGAATTAAAGGCATGCTGGACGCGAACGCAACCCATATTTCCCTGACGCTGGAAGGCGTTTCCGTTGACCTTCAGGTACTCAGCTTCGTCGGTCGCGAAACCCTCAACCAGCCGTTCTGTTTCGACATCGAACTGGTCAGCGCGCGCCCCGACCTGAAACTCGAAGAGTTGCTGCACAAGCCCGGCTGCCTGACCTTCGGCGCCACCGGCAAAGGCATCATCCACGGCTTGGTGTATCGCATCGAGCAAGGCGACTCCGGCAAAAGCCTGACCCGTTACAGCATCAGCCTGGTGCCGCAACTCGCCTACCTGCGCCACAACCATGACCAGCAGATTTTCCAGCATTTAAGTGTGCCGAAGATCATCGCTCAGGTCCTCGAAGCGCGCGGCATCCTGGCCGACGCCTACAGCTTCCAGCTCGGCGCGATCTACCCGGAACGCGATTACTGCGTGCAGTACGATGAATCTGACCTGCATTTCATCCAGCGCCTGTGCGAAGAAGAAGGCATTCACTTCCACTTCCAGCACAGTGCCAGCGGCCACAAACTGGTGTTCGGCGATGACCAGACGGTGTTCCGCAAACTCGCGCCCGTGGCCTATCAGCAAGACTCCGGCATGGCCGCCGAGAAAACGGTGATCAAGCGCTTCAACCTGCGCCTGGAAACCCGCACCACCCGCGTCAGCCGTCGCGATTACGACTTCGAAAAACCGCGCATCCTGCCCGAGGGCGCCGCCAAAAGCACGTTCGCCCCGGACCTGGAAGACTACGACTACCCCGGCCGCTTCACCGAACGCGAACGCGGCAAGCAACTGGCCACCCGCGCCCTCGAACGGCACCGCAGTGACTACAAACTTGCCGAAGGCAAAAGCGACGAGCCCACCCTGGTCAGCGGCCACTTCATGGCCCTGAGCGAGCACCCGCGCGCCGAGTGGAACGACCTCTGGCTGCTGCTGGAAGTGGTGCACGAAGGCAAACAACCGCAAGTGCTTGGCGCAAACGTCATCAGCGACGTCACCCAGAACAAAGACGATTTCCACCAGGGCTACCGCAACCGCTTCCTCGCCACCCCGTGGGACGCACATTTCCGCCCTGCCCTCGAACACCCGAAACCCAAAGTCCTTGGCAGCCAGACCGCCATTGTCACCGGCCCTGCGGGTGAAGAAATCCACTGCGATGAGTACGGACGCGTCAAAGTCCAGTTCCACTGGGATCGCGAAGGCCAGGCCGACGACAAGACCAGCTGCTGGCTGCGCGTCGCCACCGGCTGGGCCGGCAGCGCCTACGGCGGCATCGCCATCCCGCGCATCGGCATGGAAGTCCTGGTGTCGTTTATGGAAGGCGACCCCGACCAGCCACTGATCACCGGCTGCCTGTACCACAAGGAAAACGTCGTCCCCTACGACCTGCCGGCGAACAAAACCCGCAGCACCTTCAAGACCCTGAGTTCACCGGGCGGCAAGGGCTACAACGAATTCCGGATCGAAGACAAAAAAGGTGCGGAACAGATCTACCTGCACGCCCAGCGCGACTGGGATGAAAACATTGAGCATGACCAGAAGATTCGTGTCGGTAACGAGCGACACGACACGGTCGAAGCCAATGTTTTAAGCGAATTCAAGGTTGAAGAGCATCGCATCACCCACCTCGATCGCAAGACTGAAACCCGGGCGGACGATCACCTTACTGTTGGCGTGACTCAGCATGTGAAGGTGGGGACGGCGCAGTTTGTTGAGGCGGGTCAGGAGATTCACTACAACGCTGGGGAAAAGGTCGTCGTGGAAGGCGGCATGGAGCTGACGGCCAAGGCTGGCGGGAGCTTTGTGAAGGTGGATGCGGGGGGCGTGACGATTAGTGGTGCGCAGGTGAAGGTTAACTCCGGCGGTGGTCCCGGCGCGGGGACGGGGATTCAGATTCTCCCTCCTGTTATTCCATGGGCCGCCGCCCAGGACAAAGCAGGCGCCCTGCTCGTCCCGGCCGCCGTACAAATGGCCATGGCCAAAGCAGCCCGTGCGGCTGGGGACATCCGCTGTCCGATTTGCGAGGCCTGCCGTGAAGGCAAATGCGACCTGGGGACTGCGGCATGAGCGACGCACTGAACAACTGGCTCGGCGAACAAGCCCGGCTCAATCGAGTCCTGATCCTCGCCCTCGACAGCCTCGCCGAACCGAACCCGGTCACCTCGTTGTACAGCGCCGGCCTGATGCAGCGCTCGGTGCAACTCTATCGAGGCACCCAGTACGCCGAGTTCGCCCCCATCAGCCCATGGCTGACCGAACTGACCAACCCAAGCGCCGACGCCTTCCTCAAACTACTGGACGACCCACAGCGAAACTGGGGCTGGATCGGCAGCATGGACAAGACCAACCTCGACGGCCTGACCCAACACTGGCGAGCGCGGATGGTCATTGACGAAGACGGCGAGCGCTCGCTGTTCCGCTTCCAGGACAACCGCGTCATCGCCCGTTGTATCGCTAACCTGAGCGAGACCGAGCGGCCGTTGTTGTTAGGGCCGATCAGCAGCGTGCTGTATTGGGATGAGGAACAGTGGAAAAGCGCCGATAACGCCAAGCCCGGGATGTACCCGGTGCCGAATCCGGCGCCGTGGTTGCGAACCCCCGAGTCCGGCGGACAGGCTCGAAGCATCCTGCGCGACAACCTCAAACGCTGGCTGCTGACCTATCACGTCGAAACGGCTGCTGAACTGGCGGAAACACACGTCGTCAGCGAATGGCTTGAGGAACAAATGGACTTGATGGATCTCTGGCAATGGAAAGCGCCGGAACAGCGAGAGCTGATGTTGAGTCGACGACTGAGCCCCAAGTGTATGGAAGATATAGCGTGGGAGCCTTTGCCGGGGGAAACGCCGGAGGCGCATTTTGCGCGTTGTCAGCGAGTGTTTGCTGATTCGAGTGTTGGTGTTGAAGTTTGAATATAAGGAAATGGGGGGTGAAGACGCTCGCAAATTCGCGACCTACACAAATTGCAGTGAGCAAGGAACATCAAATGAGTAGCCATTATTTTTCATACTGCTTGAAATCTGCTTTTTTTCTTGCTCTTCCTCTGATGGGCGCTTGCAGCTGGGCCGGGCAGATGGCCAAAGATACAGCCGAGGGTGGGATCAGCAATTATGGAAGTGAACATTTCACTCTCGTTACCAGCATTCCACAAAATTTTGGATTCACCTCCAAAGCACAGTACTCACCTAAAGAGGGTCAGGACTGTAAAGTTTATAGCCCTGGCCTAGGTGGCTCAGTTACTCGACAGCAACAGAAGTCCGATAAATCTTTCGCCAAAAATACAGAGCAGACAGTCTCTACAGAGATTCCGCTGGAGTACCGCATTGCTGATTGCTCGATGGAACTCATCAGGGTGGACTATGAGGTAGATGCATCCTATGGCAACGATGCTTGGGATACTGGGCTAGACCATGCAGGTGGATTGACAGTTGCAGGAGTAACAACGACAAAGACCTCAAGCGAGGTCGAGCAAAAAGGTCTTTGCACGTGGCTTTTCCAAATAAGCACTGCAAAGGCGAAAAAAGGTGAAATTGAGAAAATCCTGTCGTGCAACGCAGCCGATGACAGATGGCAGGTTCCGGAGAATAAACCTGAGCGCCGGAAGCTCGGTGGTGTAGTTGAAAGAAGTACCCTCTCTGGAAAAGTCATAAAGCTTGTGCTTCGCCAATCGTCGGAAGAGCGTCCAGCCATCGGCGATACTTGGCAGAAATTACCGGAAGGATGGAAACCCTGCCTTGGCAAAGGCGGCAATGATCCATACGGGTTCTGTCGAGGTAACACAAAAGACTTTAGAACTTTCAAGCTAAACGGACGCGAATGTACGGTTTATCCGAGCTGCAATTAAAAGGATTTAGTTAATGGACAACTCACAAGCTTCATCCTTGAATGATCAACGCCGATCCTGCCCATTGCGCGGCAAATGGATCAGCTTTCGCCTTGTAGATGAATTTGGTGAGGGTAAGCCTTATGCAGGGCTTGCTTATGAGCTAAGTGATACTGAAGGCGAAAAAAAATCCGGAGTACTGGATGGTGAAGGTTTCGCGCGAGTAGAAGGGAATTATGTTGGGCCTGCGATACTTACGTTAACAAAACCATATAACGGCGCTGATGACTTCTATACTTATCTGATGCAACGTGAAAGCTATGATATTCCGTTGACAGAACTACAAGTAGCTGCCGAACAAACTTTACGTCGCCCTATTGGCAGCACTAGCAAAACGGGTGCATACCGAGCATCAGCAGAAAAGGGCGAATTTCACAACGTAGAAGTTCGTGAACTTGTTGAGTTCAACAAACACTTACCAACACCAGCAAAATTGTCCAACCCTGTGCCACCTGGTTGCGCAAAACTGGCTCGTGATTTCGCGGGTGATAAGGTGCCAACCTTTGGTGTAGGACTGCTTCCAGAAAAGCACTACGTTCTTGAAGTTCGTGCACTACGCGCATTCCGACCACTGCTGTCGTTAGCGCCTGAATTCAGTGCTCTAAACCTTTATCAGTTATCACTATTGGCGACACTGAGCTACGGCGCTTTCGGTCAAGTCCCCGAAACGCTGGAAAAAGCTGAGACTACCAATAAAGACTTTGCATTTTCATACCCTAAGACCGGAACTGTTGGCCATGTGTTGAATACATGCCTTGCATGTTACGAAGAACCTGTACGTTATGCGGACTCCAAAAAACCGGCTTTCCCACTGGTTGAGGACGTACCTTATTCAAAACGATTGGAAATAGTCCCCTTCGACCCGGAGCGTTATTCACAAAACGCTTCTTCGTCAGGTGAAAAACTGGAAACACCGTCCTCGGTGCATTTTTTCAATGATGCACGACAAGGGACAACTGACTGGACTAATACCGATACCCAAGCCTACGCCACACACGATGATCGAGTGCTACTTATAGGAGTCAGGGGAACAGCCGAAGGATGGGACGGTTGGAGAGATGCTGATGCTCAGCAAGTGCCGATTGAAGGTGGGACGGGGAAAGCGCACCAAGGTTTTTATGAAGCATTCATGGCGCTTCGCCCATTCATATCGGACTACGTTCGCCGTTTTCGGCGAGACCAAAAAATTCTTGTCTGCGGCCATAGCCTGGGCGGTGCAATTGCATTGCTGCTGGCCGAATGGCTTCGCCAGAACATCACAGATGACGTCATTCTTTACACTTTCGGCTCTCCACGTGCCGGCGATGCCGATTTCGTCGACAGCGCCAAAGCCTTGATTCATCACCGAATCGTTAACCATAACGACCCGGTTCCGAGTGTGCCTGCAGGATGGATGGACACAAAAAAACCAATCTGGATCACAGGTCTCGCTGCAACGGTATCAGGCGTCTTGACGCCGGTTGCTGGCGGTTTGGTATTCGCGGCTGGCATGGCTCGGTTCGGCGGGAAACCATATTGGCACCATGGTGAACAACGTCACTTCATGCCGTTGCAGCTACCGGGTCAGATTGTATCGTCTGTGTTGTGGAAACCCGGTTGTGAAGGATATGAAGAAGCCGCTATGGCTCGCTGTGTTGCTCAGATGAAAAATAATGACATGCCTGATCGCAGCCAATTCATGGCACAGGTATTCAGCGCCGCAGATCACAAGATGCTTGATGGCTATATCCCTTCATGCTGGGCGTCACTTCGCCGGTGGCAGGAAACACAAACGACTGGTGGCTACGTCATCAGCACGAGCGAATCGAATCGACTGAAACTCGAAGTCGAAACTTACCGTACCGAACTTCAGAAATGGCAGCGTAGCGCTGATTCAGAATTTCCCGGAGGTATGATCGAAGGCCGACCGCAGGAACGCGCAACGGCATTGCAGCGTCGCTCCACGATGTCTGATCTTCAGGATCGTCAAAAAGCGATCAATCAGGCTGTGAGACATAATAAAAAAGAATTGGAAGCCATCGAACTCACAATGGAACGCCTCACGCTTTTGAGCAGCACCATGCTTACTATCAACGACGTGTATGGTGACTGCAGTGAATTGCCAGAGCTTAAAACTCATATCGAGCGCTGGGCCGCACATACGGAAAATCAAGCGTCGGTGCGGGTAGCCCAGATTCCACCGACGACTTCCGTGAGTATGGCCTGACCCTATAACTAGAGGTCCCCTGCCCCTCAAACCTCGAGGTTTGGGGGGCTGGTTTGCACTAACTACCCGAGTTATTCCGAACGAGAGGCGACCGGCGCCTTCCACCCCATCATCTGCTGCTGCGCAACCAGCAGCAAATCGCACCCATCCTGCGTCAGCAGATAAAGCGCGTGAGTAATGTGTGGAATATCTTGAACATCACCGTGCTTGAAGCATTGGCAATGGAGCGTTTCTAGCAACTGGCTGGAGGCTCGGATACGCTGTAAAGCGGCTTCGAGAATGTCCTGGGGATTGGCCTCGGTGTCGATGACCATTGGATTTGTGTCGGTAACGCTGCTTTTGATTGAGCGATAGCGATCGGGAAATGCATTTAGCGTTGGCATATTAAGTTACTCATCTGTTTTGAAGTAACCGCCAGCACCGTGACCAAACGATGGGAGGCGAACTGTGTACAGGCTTGGTCAACCGAGAACAGTAACTCAGCTCGCCCGAAGGCGTCCTGCACACAGCCACCACGAAAATGCGCCACGAGGACATAGATGTCCGTAAGGCGAATCATGGCACACATATGTGCACTGTTCTCAGGTGACCAAACCTGATCGCTGATTTTGCAGCGAAGCCGAAGAGTAAACGCTGGAAACCAACCAGCGAAAGCCGATAAAGCACCCGAGCCTGTAGGAACGGGACGAAGCTTTACTCGAATTTGTTACGACAGCGAGTAAAGATGTAGGACGGACAAAACCAAACCTAACGGTATCGCTATACCATCCGTGCCGTTGGCCAAAAGCTCGTAAATAGGCATTTACCCAATGCCCAAGCACGGCATTTGCGCCTTGAATGAGGCAGTTTAATCCTGCACCATCCGCCCCAGCTTATTCAAAGGACGGAATTAAAGGCATGCTGGACGCGAACGCAACCCATATTTCCCTGACGCTGGAAGGCGTTTCCGTTGACCTTCAGGTACTCAGCTTCGTCGGTCGCGAAACCCTCAACCAGCCGTTCTGCTTCGACATTGAACTGGTCAGCGCGCGCCCCGACCTGAAACTCGAAGAGTTGCTGCACAAGCCCGGCTGCCTGACCTTCGGCGCCACCGGCAAAGGCATCATTCACGGCCTGGTGTACCGCATCGAGCAAGGCGACTCCGGCAAAAGCCTGACCCGTTACAGCATCAGCCTGGTGCCGCAACTCGCCTACCTGCGCCACAACCATGACCAGCAGATTTTCCAGCATTTAAGTGTGCCGAAGATCATCGCCCAGGTCCTCGAAGCGCGCGGCATCCTGGCCGATGCCTACAGCTTCCAGCTCGGCGCGATCTACCCGGAGCGCGATTACTGCGTGCAGTACGACGAATCCGACCTGCATTTCATCCAGCGCCTGTGCGAAGAAGAAGGCATTCACTTCCACTTCCAGCACAGTGCCAGCGGCCACAAGCTGGTGTTCGGCGATGACCAGACGGTGTTCCGCAAACTCGCGCCCGTGGCCTACCAGCAAGACTCCGGCATGGCCGCCGAGAAACCGGTGATCAAGCGCTTCAACCTGCGCCTGGAAACCCGCACCACCCGCGTCAGCCGTCGCGATTATGACTTCGAGAAACCGCGCATCCTTCCCGAAGGCGCAGCCAAAAGCGAATTCGCCCCGGACCTGGAAGACTACGACTACCCCGGCCGATTCACCGACCGCGAACGCGGCAAGCAACTGGCAACCCGCGCCCTGGAACGCCAACGCAGCGATTACAAACTTGCCGAAGGCAAAAGCGACGAGCCCACCCTGGTCAGCGGCCACTTCATGGCCCTGAGCGAACACCCGCGCGCCGAGTGGAACGACCTCTGGCTGCTGCTGGAAGTGGTGCACGAAGGCAAACAGCCGCAAGTGCTCGGCGCAAACGTCACCAGCGACGTCACCCAGAACAAAGACGATTTCCACCAGGGCTACCGCAACCGCTTCCTCGCCACCCCGTGGGACGCGCACTTCCGCCCTGCCCTCGAACACCCGAAACCCAAAGTCCTGGGCAGCCAGACCGCTATCGTCACCGGCCCTAAGGGCGAAGAAATCCATTGCGACGAATACGGTCGCGTCAAAGTCCAGTTCCACTGGGACCGCGAAGGCCAGGCCGACGACAACACCAGCTGCTGGCTGCGCGTCGCCACCGGCTGGGCCGGCAGTGCCTACGGCGGCATCGCCATCCCGCGCATCGGCATGGAAGTGCTGGTGTCGTTTATGGAAGGCGACCCCGACCAACCGCTGATCACCGGCTGCCTGTACCACAAGGAAAACGTCGTCCCGTACGATCTGCCGGCGAACAAGACCCGTAGCACCTTCAAAACCCTGAGCTCACCGGGCGGCAACGGTTACAACGAGTTTCGGATTGAAGACAAAAAAGGTGCGGAACAGATCTACCTGCATGCCCAGCGCGATTGGGATGAAAACATTGAGCATGACCAGAAGATTCGCATCGGCAACGAGCGGCATGACACCGTCGAGGCCAATGTTTTCAGTGAGTTCAAGGTTGAAGAACATCGGATTACCCATCTGGATCGCAAGACTGAAACGCGGGCTGATGATCACCTGACGGTTGCCGTGACTCAGCATGTAAAGGTGGGGACGGCGCAGTTTGTTGAGGCGGGTCAGGAGATTCACTACAACGCTGGGGAAAAGGTTGTGGTTGAGGGTGGCATGGAGCTGACGGCCAAGGCTGGCGGGAGCTTTGTGAAGATTGACGCGGGGGGCGTGACCATCAGTGGTGCGCAGGTGAAGGTTAACTCGGGGGGTGGGCCAGGTTCGGGGACGCCTGCTGCGCCGTTGTTGCCGGGGCCGATGAAGGTGGCGGATGCGGATAAGGCCGGCAAAGTCCCGATACCACTGCCAAAACGCTTGAACGAGTCCGGCATCACTCCGTTGTGCGGCAAACAAAGCAACGGCGCCTGCAGCCGTAAGGATTGCACATGCATGTAAAAGCGTTGAACGCCCTCCTCGCTGAACCCCGTCATTCTTTCGAGCAGCTGCCGAGAGAACCATCGAGCCACACGCTGTGCTTCATCATCGATCGCACCCGTCAGCCTGAGGCCATGAGCCGCCTCTACCGTGTCGGCGAACCGATGAACTCCCAAGGCTTGTTCATTGGCACCGATTTCGCCGAGATCGCCGCTGACGGCCCCTTGTGGCTCAACGCGCCATGGGGCAGCCGCCTGGCCGCCGAAGCCGCGAAGCTTTGCGAGGAAAACTTTTCCGGCATCGCCCTGACCACTGACGACCCAGCCAAAGCATTAGCCCATGCGCGCTGGCTGTTACGCGCCAATGACGGCTCCGGCGGACAAAGCCTGCTGAGCTATCACAAGCCAAGCCTGTGGGCCGCACTGGCCTACACCGCCGGCGAAACCTCGCGCCAGCTCTTCGGTCCGTGGCATCACGTCTACACCCCTGCGCCGACTCATTTCGGTGCTGGCAACGGTAATTGGTTGAGCTGGCGTCCAGTCTCGGAACTCGAATGGCTGGGTGACGTCTCAGCGTTCAACATCCCGGACGATGCACCAAAGGTTCAAGAGCGATTGGGTTGGGTGTATTGGGTCGATGAACAATACGCCGCATTTGGCGAGCCGACTGACGAAGAGCTGCCCAATGTCGCGAAAAACCTTGATGTGCTGGTCAATGAAAACATCTACGAAGGCCGGCATTTGCTCAAACTGGCCCACATCGCCAATGGCCCGCTGCTCGAAACACAGCCCCAGGCCATGGCCATCCTGCAATCCAGGGAAGAGTCGTTCATCAAGGTTGAACAGCTGAAGCAACTCGCTACCAGCGCCGCCTGATGAACCCGTCCGCGTAACGAATGAATGGAAGCATTTATGGAATCCAATACCAGCGCTGTACCTACTGCACCAACAGCCGAAGAAACCTGTGCGAAGCCGCCACGGGATCTCGGTGAACAGCCCAATGCACCTGATGAAACGCCAGGCTCTCATGACAAAGTAAAAACGCCGTGTTCAACAACCTACGGCAGCGCGATTTACGACACCGAAAATGAATCGTTCTGGCTACTGCCGGAACGCACAACTTCGGCGCTTAAAGAAGCGGCCAACGATCTGGAACAAAAAGTAAGTTCAAGCAAGTCTGCCGAGGAACGCAAAAAAGGCCTCTACAGCACAGGGTTGCTTGAATACTTCCTCGAACCCAAATTGGGCAACTTTCTCGCGGGCGAAGAGCAAGCGCGAATGCTCGAGATTGAAGCGCAATACCCAAGCATCAGTGACCTGGATGCCACGTTGCTGGAGGCGCAGCAACAGAGAAAGGCTGCAACGCCACTGGCTCCGGCTACCTCGACGACTCTAACCCGACTTGAGCAAGATGACATCAAAAAGACCGAGTGGATGGCAGCGCAACAAGACGCAACGCGGGTGCACGGCGTCCATGCTGAATGGCAAAAGTTGAAGCGCACCGCCATCGTCGCCGCTAAAGAAAAGGGTTACGCCTACGAAAGTGGAAGTCTGTACTCCCCTGAAGCCCTTGCAGCGCGCGAGGGCGTTCAGAAATACCTCAAAGCTCGAGAAACCTTACTCAAAGAAAAAGACCTGGCCACATTAGGCTCGGCTGAACTCGCGCCGCTGCTGGCTGAAGACAAAAAGCGACTAGACGAGGTCGCGACTTGCGGGGCGAATAACCAACTCCCTCTTTGTACGTACGTGCGCGATCAGGAAGCACAGCGTTTAAAAAGAAAAGCGATCTATGTTGCTTACCTTGAATCCATTACCAGTGTTGCTCAATACGGAATCGCCTTACCCGAATTCGCCCTGATTCCTGCGAGCGGTGCTTCGGTCGAAGGTGGCGTCGACCTGTTCAAGCAATACCTGGCGCTTGAGAAAAAGCAGACAGAGGTCAACGAACGCCTTAGCAAAAAATATAAAGGCTGGATCGAAGCAAGCGGCCGGCAGGCCAAAGCGCCGGCCAACCTTGTTTCCCTCGAGCGCGCCGAATGGGACCGTCTGCAGACAGATAAAGAAAAGTTACGACTGCAAGCCGAGAAAAACATGGAAACCGCCCCTGTTCGTCGGCATCTGTTATGGGAGCCCGAGCAGTTCCAGGCCAAGCCGATGGACCGGCTGGTCAAGGATGGTTTTCCGCTTCATGAAATGAGCATGCTGGATGACCTCAAGAAACCGTTGACTTACCTGAGCATGTATTCGCTTCCAAGACTTCAAGCCACCGTCAAGAACGACTGGAAAAAGGTCGGCGCCAAAGTCAAAGACTTGACCAAGCGCCCAGGCAACAGCACTGGCAAAGCCGCCACCGACAGTGAATTGAATTTGTTCGGCCAATGGCTCGCACAGGAAGGCGCTCTGCGGATCAAGGACCAGGAAAGCGACTGGTTTTCCCCCGAAGGCTGGTTCGAGATCGAAAAGTTTTACACCTTTCTGCAAACCAAGAATTACAAAGTCACTGCCCTTGATAGTGCCGGCAGCCGCAAGGAATGGGGAGTACGCCTGCAACAGGTGTTGTTCAAAGACAACGTACGCAAGACCTTTCGCATTTTTGATATCAGCCCCCAAGCGCAACTGGTTCGCTGCCTGACGTCGTCATCCACTGAGATCATTCACGGGTCAACAAAAGTCGAAGGCCCCGCTTTTAGCCTAGCGGAAGGATTTAAAGCCTCGGCCAAAGCGTCATTCGGCGTCGACCTCGCCCGTGGTGAAGTCGAGCTGTTTAAAGTCGATCTGCCTGAACGCAGCAAAGCCAAAGAAATCACGTTTACCTATCTAGACGGCAATAGCGTCCAGCAAACACTCAATCTGGGCCGGTTTTCGTTGTATCTCGGCGCCAAGGCCTGGGGCTATGCCGGCGCCTCGCTGCTGCTTTCCTCCGAGATAGCGCTGGACGTTGGCAACGCGGGATTCCATTTGGCTCCGCCAGAACCCGTGGTACGGACCGGAGACAAACGCGATTTCGTCCACACCGAAACCAGCGATCAAATCAAGGGAGCCCCGGCAAAGCTGCAAGTGCAGAACGGAGGCAAAGCCGCTTTCAATTTATTCGCCGGTTTGCAATCGGGAATCATGGTGACCGGCGCCTTGAACTGGGCCCCGCCTTCCGAAGTCGCCATGCTGCAACGGGCCCCCACATCGGGGTCCAAAGACTCGATGAAGACCAACGAGTGGTTCAGCCTCGCTCGTTTGACCGCCGAACTAAATGTGGCCGCAGGCTTGGGAGCAAAGGGCGAAGCCAGTATTTCGTTGTATGACGGCCGGTTGATTCTGGTACTGAAGGCTTCGTTGGTAGCCGGCCCCGGTGTGGGTGGGGCTTTCAAGTTCGAAGTGGGTTACGACGCAGTGACAGAGTTGATCAACTTGTTCCGTCGAGAGCTATATAAGAATAAGCAGAACCCGTTTATTGCGGTTGATGATAAGGCATTTACTTTGATGTCGAACCTGAATGCCTTGGCTGTTTGTGGGTTTGATGTTGGGATGGTGTATTTGCTTGGGATTGATACCGTTATGTCCCTTTATGAGTATTTAACGTCCTCTGGAAAAGGTGGGCCGATCGCCGACACTATTATGTTCTATGAGAACCAAGCGGAACTTGAATCATGGTGCATTAACGCAATCCCTGGAGCACTGGGGCCTTTATTAATGACACTGTCTAGCCCTCCTAATGATTTCATTGTTACCGTCACAGACTCCTCGGGTGAAGCATCAAAGTCAGAACGTAAATACGACGAACCCCAAGCGCACCTCCTACAGCAACAAGCAATTGAACGTCTTCTGGGATGGATTGTAAATAATGCAAAAAAACAAAATTCTATTGATAAAGCTCAAATGCAATTTGAAGAAATCTGCATGCGCATGAATAAATTTGGCATAAAATCAGAAACGGAAGGTCAGGACTATTGCAACAATCGACTTATCCTCGATAATTTTATGAACGAAGCGGTGCTTCGCCTTTCCGTCTTGTCGGGAGATGAAATGCGCGCTCGCTACAAGAACCATGTAAAGTTATTAGGCGCGAACTATGACGGGTACTGCCAACATAGCCAGTATTACGGCCGCACCTACATAGCTGCAGGCAAAGTAACTTATGTCGGTCCCGCCCAATAAATATTCAACGAGGAAAAATCATGTCACTTCGAGTATTCCTTACAGTTTTCATGTCGTTGGCTATTTCAGGTAATGCTGTCGCGCAGCTAACCTTGGAGGAAAAAGCTGCAAAAGAACAAGGGCTCATACTCTACAACCAGTTGAAGTCGATTTCAGCAACCCCCTTTTTGACTGTTGCAGCTAAAGCGGGTGATCATGAAGCACAATATTTCCTGGGTGAAGCGCTCAGAAAGAAAAATCACTACATGAACCCTGAAGCACGCAAATGGTATGAGGCATCAGCCAGCCAAGGGGATTTGTATGCCATGATTCAACTTGGAAGGAGCGAGAAGGAACTTTGCCAGATTTCGAACGACTGCCCTGCGGGTCAAAAAGAACCTATTGAGTGGTTGAACAAAGCAAAAAGTCTCGCAAGCGCTAAAGCTGAAAAAGGTGATCCAGAAGCTATGTACATCATGTACGAACTCACAATGGATAATGAGTGGCTTCAGAAAGCAGCATCCGCAGGGAATGCTTTAGCACAATACTGGATGGGGGTTGGCTATAAGCAAGGAGAAGGCTTTTTCTTGCCTTGGAGACGGGGAGAGGAAGTTGAGAAGTGGTTTAAAGCCTCCGCCGAGCGTGGTTATCCAAAGTCAATGATGGAATATGCAACAATACTATTCGAAAAAGGGGATATTGAAGGTTTTCGGCATTGGAATGAACAAGCGGCATTGATCGGCTACGCGGAAACCGTTTATGGCTATGGGTCCTATCTTGCCCATGAACCCGACACATATGGTTTTCCATTTAATATCGTAAAAGGTTATGCGCTTGTATATTCATTGAGCGAGTTAGATGGTGGTGGAGGCATGCAAACTAATGTCGAATACAAACTACCAATTATCGCTGCCAAAATGACACCAGAGCAAATTACTGAAGCCAAAAATCTAGCCAAAACATGGAAAGAGTCACATCCTCCCGTTTCTTTTTTTCCTGACAAGCTGAGCCAATGAGCATAATAAAGTCAAGTGCAATTGGATTGTTGTTGGCATTAATATTTTCAAGCCATGCAAGCGCGGAGCTGTCGGCGAACCAAGCAGTATCAAAAAAACAAGGACTAACTCTCTACAATCAGTACAAAACTGTTGCTGCTACACCTTTCCTGACAGTTGCCGCTGAGGGTGGGGATCACGAGGCACAATACTTCCTGGGGGAATGTCTCAGAAAGAAAAATCACTACATGAACCCTGAATCTCAGAAGTGGTACGAGGCCGCTGCTGAACAGGGAGACCTGTACGCAATGATTCAATTAGGGCGGAATAACGACGATCTACGCAAAAAATTAAAAAACTGTACAACTGAGCAAAAAAAGACCACTGAATGGTTGAAACAAGCGCAAAGCATCGCCAAGCCAAAAGCAGAAAACGGTGATGCAGAATCAATGTATATAATGTACGAACTCACAGTCGATAAAAATTGGCTGAAGAGAGCGGCAGAGGCTGGGCACCCAATTGCACAATATTGGATGGGTATAACGGAGAAACAAGGGGAAGGTTTTTTTCTCCCCTGGCAACGTCAAGACTCTATTGAAAAATGGTTTAAAGCATCTGCAGAAGGAGGATATCCAAAAGGGATGAGGGAGTATGCAATACTTCTTGGAGAAAAGAATGATATTGAGGGCTACCGCCAATGGAACGAAAAATCCGCCCTCACCGGTTATGCATCCACAATATTTGAGTACGGTTCGGATTTAGCTCACGAGCCTGATTTATATGGATATCCTCTCGACGTTGTAAAAGGTTACGCACTAATTTACCTTCTAAAAGAACTGGACGGCGGCGGAGGGATGCAAGCAGACGTAAAAGACCAACTGCAAAAAATCTCTTCAAAAATAACTCCCGAACAGATCATTGAGGCAAAAAAACTTGCCGAGACATGGAAGGCAACCCATCCTCCACTGTCGTTTTTCCCGGAAAAGTTGAGCCGTTAACGTTCATGAAGAAAAGTCTATTTACCGCACTGTTAATTATTGCGTTTGCACATCCAGCATCCGCCGAGCTTTCCTCGAAACAGCAAGCAGCAAAAATACAAGGGATAACTCTTTACAATCAATACAAAGCTGTTTCTGCTACCCCTTTCCTGACCGTTGCCGCGGAAGC
The DNA here is from genome assembly GCF_059695775.1 of Pseudomonas sp. LBUM1666. Taxonomy (NCBI): domain Bacteria; kingdom Pseudomonadati; phylum Pseudomonadota; class Gammaproteobacteria; order Pseudomonadales; family Pseudomonadaceae; genus Pseudomonas; species Pseudomonas sp. LBUM1666. Next base: position 3,252,496 of record NZ_CP166789.1, read on the forward strand.
CGGCGATCACGAAGCACAGTATTATCTGGCAGAATCGCTCAGGAGGAAAAATCACTATATTAATCCTGAAGCTCGGAAATGGTACGAGGCGTCCGCTGCCCAAGGTGATCTATACGCAATGATTCAACTTGGGCGCATAGTGAAGGATCTTTGCACATTTTCAAACAACTGCCCGCCTAATCAAAAAACGCCAGTCGAGTGGTTAAATCAAGCTGAAAAAATAGCATTGCCGAAAGCGATTCAGGGTGACGCGGAGGCCATGTATATTATGTACGAATTGACCGTAGATGAATCATGGCTTGAAAAATCAGCTATAGCTGGCCATGCACTGTCTCAATATTGGATGGGCGTAATCTATAAACAAGGAAAAGGCTTTTTCTTACCTTGGAAGCGAGGAGAAGAGGTTGAAAAATGGTTTAAAGCATCTGCCGAAGGTGGCAATCCAAGATCGATGATGGAATATGGAGCGATTTTGTTTGAGAAAGGAGACATTGAAGGTTATCGGCATTGGAATGAACAAGCGGCTTTAGCAGGTTATGCATCCACTGTCTATGGTTATGGATCAGACCTTGCCCACGAACCGGACCTGTATGGCTTCCCATTCGACATTATTAAAGGATATGCACTTATATATTTGCTGGGGGAGCTAGACGGCGGCGGTGGTCTGCGGGAGATGGCCGAAAGTAAACTCCAAAAAATTGCCGAAAAAATGACATCTGAACAGATAGTAGAAGCTAAAGAGTTTGCGAAAGAATGGAAGGCTACTCAAGCCCCCCTGTCATTCTTTCCTGACAAGCTGAATCTCTAAGGCCAATTGGATGTCGCCTGACCAGCATGCTACCAATCCGCAAAAGTAGGAAGCAGCAAAGTAGAAAGAATTGATTCTTCCTAAAGTCTTACTGCTTCCACTTTCTTACCGCATAGCGTCAGACCGGCGCCTTCCACCCCATCATCTGCTGCTGCGCAACCAGCAGCAAATCACACCCATCCTGCGTCAGCAGATAAAGCGCGTGGGTAATGTGCGGAATATCCTGAACATCACCGTTCTTGAAGCATTGGCAATGGAGCGTTTCGAGTAACTGGCTGGCGGCTCGGACACGCTGCAAAGCGGCTTCGAGAATGTCTTGGGGATTGGCCTCGGTATCGATGACCATTGGGTTTGTGTCGGTAACGCTGCTTTTGATTGAGCGATAGCGATCGGGGAATGGATTTATCGTTGGCATAGTAATTACTCGATGATTAGTAAATAACCGCCAGTACCGTGACCAAACGATGGGAGGCGGACTGTGTGCAGGCTTGGTCAACCGACACCATCAAATCGGTTCGCCCGAAGGCGTCCAGCACACAGCCGCCATTGCAACGCACTACGAGGACATAGATGTCCGCAGCGCGAATGATGGCACACATATGTGTGATGGCATCAGGTGACCAAACCTGCTCGCTGATTTTGCAGCGAGGTCAAACAGTAAACGCTGGCAGCTTGCCGGCGAAAGACGACAAAGAGTCCAAGCGTGTAGGAACACGCCGAACCACCCTCAGTTTTTTTACCTACATGAAACCTCTGACAGAAACCTCCTCACGACAGGCGGCATTCAGTCGGGTTAACCATCGCTTAACCCCGCGGTCCAAAACTTTACTGGACCGCACGCCCTCAGAGTTCTCTGACGCCCAGTGCGGCAGGTTCGACGCCTAAACGTTGAGCTGACTTTAAGCCCGCACCGGAGATCGTTCATGAACATGCGCACCTTGCTGATCACTACCGCCCTCGCCTGCACCGCGTTTGCCGGTCTGGCCCAGGCCAATGACACTTCGAGCTCCCAGGCGGTGCCATACCACTACGGTATGCCGCTGCACGTGGGCAAGGTCATCACCTTGACCGAACCGTCGACACTGGACTGCAAAGTGGTCACAGCCGACATGAAGTACATCGATAGCACCTCGGGCAAGCCTGCGGAAATCTCCTATCGGAAGCTTTCCGACGCTTGCAGTTATCAGAACTGACGGAAAGGTCTGATTCAATACTTTGCGGTATTCCTGTGAGGGGTTCTGGCGCTATGCTCAGCGCCTCCCCCCACTGCCGCAAGGATTCGCCATGCAGTTATCGTTTCGTGCCTTGTCGACCTTCACTTCCCTTCTGTGTTTTTTGCTGGCCCTGGTCTGGGGGTTGATGCCCGACTGGTTGCTGTCAATCTGGAGCATCGAATACTCGTTGGCGGTGGGCGTTGTCGCGCGGCGCAGTGCAATGCTGTTCGCGGCATTGGGCGTGATGTTTTATCTGGTTCGAAATGAGTCGCCTTCGACCACCCGCCATGCACTGAGCAACGGCTTCATGGTCGGCTGCTGGGGGTTGGCAGCCCTGGGCTTCGGCGAATGGCTCAATGGCCATGCCGGTCCGGGCATTTTGCTTGTGGTGGTGGTCGAACTGGCGCTGGGTCTGGCATTTCTCCAGACCAAGCGCGTGTCGATGGAACTCGAAACCGTAGGTTAAAGCGCTTTCCGGTCTGGATGCAGAGTCTGGGCAATGGTTTGGTGCTGCATGTCAGAGCGCAGTCCCGCAATCAAGTCGTTGATTTCTCGGCAACCATTTAAGTGCTTGGCATTTATTCCGGTCACCATGAAGTCGAGGTGATCGGTTTCCCGATCGGAATACACCTTAACGGTCATCGACAGGTCCGGCGACAGCGTGCATTGACAACGTTTCGGCAAAAAACTGCTTTCAATGATGTTGCGAAGTTCCAAGGCAGAAAGAAACATGGCGACCCTCTCCTTAATGTGAGACTGCCAATCAACGGTCGATACTGACTCAATGAAATCCCCGGTCAGCTTAAGACCAGCTACAGCATAAAACATGCCTAGGATTTCGCCCTGCAGCTCATCGGTAAATCAACGATTTAGCCAAACCACTGCTAAATGGCCTCATGCAATCTGCAAGAAAGGCCTGTTGTGCCCCTGCAATTTGCACACATCCCTGATGTTTGCATTCGCAGCTGACGGCAGTAAGAATGCCTCCAGACATTCAGTATCCGCCGCAACCACACACACGCAAGGAGGCATCATGGGTTCTTTGACCTATATCACTACCGTCGGGCTGATTGTTGCCGGGCTGTCGACCATCGCTCACGCCGCGAAACTCGAAGAGGTTGCGCCGTTCCCCAAAGCTGAGAGCGGGTTCACCCGCCAGGTCATTCACCTTGCCCCACAGACTCAGGAAGACAGTTTCCAGGTCGAAATCCTCGCTGGCAAAACCCTGACCGTCGACTGCAATCGCCAACGCCTGGGCGGCATTCTCGAAGAGAAAAACCTCGAAGGCTGGGGCTACCCGTTCTACCGCCTGGAAAAAGTCATCGGCCCAATGAGTACGCAGATGGCCTGCCCGGGCGGCAAAAGTAAAAAGGACTTCGTGCCCGTGGTGGGTGACGGTTTCATGCTGCGCTACAACAGCAAACTGCCGATCGTGCTCTACGTGCCCAAAGACGTCGAAGTCCGCTACCGGATCTGGTCGGCGTCGAGCAAGGTCGAGAAAGCCGTCCAGGAATAACCGTTCTATCCCGTTACAGGAGCGCCATTTTGATTACCTGCCACGTCAAATATGTGATCGATCCATATCAACTCAGCGAATTCGAAGCGTATGCCAAAGCCTGGCTCGGCATCGTCGAGCGTTTGGGTGGTACGCACCACGGGTACTTCCTGCCTTCCGAGGGCGCGAGCAATATCGCCTACTGCCTGTTCAGCTTTCCTTCGCTGGCGGACTACGAAAGCTACCGGCATATCGCGATGACTGACGCCGAAAGCACCGCGCTCGTAGCTTCGCTGGTCGAAAAGAAATTTATTGTCAGTTACGAGCGGACCTTCCTGCGCCCGCTGCTGGCCTGACACCGCTCACGCCGGGGCGCCGCTCAACGCGGCGCGCTCGGCCACATGACGCAAACTGTCGAAATTGATATTGGCGCCTGAGTCGATCGCTACCAGTGTCTGACCACGGGCACCGGTCTGCGCCACGTACTTCTTGATTCCGGCCACGGCCAAGGCACCGGAAGGTTCGGTGATCGAGCGGGTATCGTCGTAGATATTCTTGATGGCGGCGCAGAGTTCGTCGTTGCTGACGGTCAACACCTCATCGACGCAAAACCTGCAGACCTCGAAACCAAAAGCACCGATCTGCGCGACGGCTACACCGTCGGCGAAAGTGCCTACGTTCGGCAGGACAACTCGCTCGCCGGCCCGTAATGCCGCATGCAAACACGCCGAATGCTCCGATTCGACGCCGATGATGCGGACTTCAGGTCGCAAGTATTTGACGTACGCCGCGATGCCAGCGATCAGGCCGCCACCACCCACCGGGACGAAGATCGCGTCCAGTGGACCTTGATGCTGACGCAGGATCTCCATGGCGACGGTGCCCTGCCCCGCGATCACGTCCGGGTCGTCGAAGGGTGAGACAAAGGTGCGACCGGTTTGCCGCGCCAGGTTCAGTGCATAGTCCAGGGCAAACGGAAAACTCTCACCGTGCAGCACGGCATCGGCGCCCCGACTGCGCACACCCAGCACCTTCAGTTCCGGCGTCGTACGCGGCATGACGATGGTCGCCGCAATTCCAAGTTCACGGGCTGCTAATGCCACGCCTTGCGCATGATTACCGGCGGAAGCGGTGATTACCCCGCGAGCCTTTTGCTCATCGCTCAGTTGCACCAGTTTGTTATAGGCACCGCGGATCTTGAAGGAAAAGGTCGGCTGAAGGTCTTCGCGCTTGAGCAGGATCTGATTGCCGAGCGCCTCGGACAACGCTGGTGCCGGTTGCAGCGGCGTACGCACCGCGAGCTCATACACGGGCGCGGCGAGGATCTTTTTCACATAGTGCTCAAGCAAGGTCTGCTGGGCGGTGGTGCTGCTCATGGTCGTCTCCTGACGTTGATCGGAGCCCAAGAGACAGAAAGTAAAAACCCGCCTCTAGGGCGGGTTGGGTGCTGCAGTCGTGAGCTAGCCCGCCAAATAAGGAATGGCGGTAATAATGCTTGGCTGGCAGCGCAATACAGTGGAAGTCATGCCCGGAAATTAGCCGGACGCTGATGGCAAGTCAATGGCCAATTTTACTCGGCCTCTGTAGGCTGACGACTCTGCTCATTGTCCCAAGGAAGGAAACCATGAAGTCTGTCGCCCTGCCCCTCATTGCCCTGATTGCGTTCGCCGGCTACACCGTTTCGGTGATGCTGCAGGCCGAACAGTCATTGATCCACTTCGGTATCAGCCTGATGTCGCGCCCCGACACGGCGCAGGTGGTGATTGATTTGTACCTGCTGGCGACGCTCGCGGGCATCTGGATGTACACGGATGCGCGCAAGCGGGGGCAGTCGGGATGGTCGGTGGTTCCCTACCTTTTGATCACCGCTATTTTCGTCTCCATCGGGCCGCTGGTGTACCTCGTGGTCCGTGGCCTGCAGGATCGGAGAAAGGCCGTCACTTCGCCAACCGCCTGAGCCCGAGCACCATCACTCCAGCCCCCATTATCATCGCGGTCAGAAACAGCGGATACGAAACCCACCACGGCACGCCCGCCGTCATCATGCTGAACTCGGACATGCCGCCGATACTTGCAATCAGGTTCAGCGGCAGAAAAACCACATTGATCAACGTCAGCTTGCGCAGCAGGTTGTTCATGCTGTTGTTCATCAGGTTGCCCCGGGCGTCGATCAGCCCGGAGAACACGGTGGAGTAGATTTCCGCCTGTTTGTAGCACTGGTTGTTTTCGATGATCAGGTCGTCGATCAGGCCAATGGCTTCGGCACTGAAATGTTCCTTTGCGGCGTGATTGCGCAACCGGGTCAGGACTGCGCCGTTGCTGTGAATCGCATTGATGTAATAGATCAGGCTTTCGCTGAGGTTGAACATCTGGATCAGGTGCTGGTTCTGCATCGACGCGTTGAATTTCTGCTGCAACTCCCGGGCAACCAGTTTGATCACCTTCAGGTGGCCCAAGTAGTGATGGATGTTGTTGAACAGCAGGTCGAGCAACACATCCAGCGGCGTGTTCAGGGGCTGACGCATGCCGAGACCACTGAGCGGAGAGTCGTCGGTGGCGATCACCAGCAAACGATGCTCGGAAAACAGCAAACCGCAGGACGACACTTCGAAGGCCAGGCTGCCCGCGCCGGAATAGTTTTCCGGGCGTTTCCAGATCAGGAACAGGTTATCAGGGTGAAACTCGATGCGTGACACCTCATCGGGGTCCAGGGCCGAGGCCAGCGCGTGTTCATCAACTTTGAAATGGCTGTGCAGCAGGTCCCGTTCGGCCGCATCGGGATTACTGAACAACATCACTTCGGCGTCCAGCCGTTCGACTTTGTGCAGGGCGCCGTGGATCAGTTGAAAGCTCTTGATCATCGGCCGTTCACCAGGCCTGACCGCGGCGCTTGAGTTCCAGGCGACGGACGAACTCTTCCAGCACCAGTGAATAGAGATCGTCCTGCAAGTAAGCGTCTTCGATGCCGGCGTCCATGTTCGGGTTGTCGTTGACCTCAATCACCACCACTTTGTCGCCGGACTGCTTCAGGTCGACGCCGTAGAGGCCATCGCCGATCAGGTTCGCGGTCTTCACCGCCAGCTCCACCACCGCCCGCGGTGCTTCGTGAACCGCCAGGGTGCGGCATTCGCCGTTGATGTCCTGGCCCTTGGCCTTGTGGTTGTAGATCTGCCAATGGCCCTTGGACATGAAGTACTGGCAGGCGAAGATGGGTTTGCGGTTGAGCACACCGATGCGCCAGTCGTACTCGGTGTAGAAGAATTCCTGGGCCAGCAACAGTACCGAATGCTCGAACAACTCGGCCGTGGCTTCGAGCAAGGCTTGCTGGCTTTCGACCTTAATCACGCCCCGAGAGAAACAGCCGTCGGGGATCTTCAGCACCAACGGGAAACCGAGGCGCTCGCCAACCCGTTCAAAGTCTTCCGGTCGCTCTTTGTAGAGAATCTCGGTGGCGGGCATGCCCAGTTGATGGCTCTTGAGCAGATCGGTCAGATACACCTTGTTGGTGCAACGCAGAATCGAGGCTGGGTCGTCCATCACCACCAGCCCTTCGCTCTCGGCTTTCTTGGCAAAACGGTAGGTATGGTTATCGACGCTTGTCGTCTCGCGGATCAGCAGCCCGTCGTATTCGGCGATACGTGCGTAGTCCTTGCGCTCGATCAGCTCGACGTCGATGCCCAATGTCTTGCCAACCCTGACGAAGTTGTCCAGCGCCTTGGCATTCGATGGCGGTAACGCTTCCTGGGGATCGTGCAGGATGGCCAGGTCATAACGGGCCAAACGCCGGGAACGCGGCACGCGCCAGATCTTGCGGCTGAAACTATCGAGTGAGTGGGCGAACTGGTCTTCCTGATCTTCACGTAACTTATGTAAGGCGCCGGACTTTATCCCTTCGATGTGCCAGCCGTTAGTTCGACGAAACTCAACTAACAATATTGGGCACGGAAAGACTTCAAACAACTGTCGCGCCAGATCCTGCAACGGCTCGATATGAGTCTTGCCAAAGTACAGTGTCAGGGTAAAGCCTTCGGTATCGCTGTAAAGATGATGACTGAGGGCTTTTTCCAGGGTTTTATCCAGATCATCCAAGGCCAGGCCGTACAAGGATTTTCGAGTCAGTTCGCTGATGGTCCGCACCGACGGAATCACCTTGTGCCCACGGGCTTCGGCCAGCAGCGAGCAGTAGTAACCGTGCCCCAGATACTTGTAGCTGCGGCACAGATTGATCACCTGCACCCGCTTGCCCCGCTCGTCATCACGGGTTTTTTCGAGGTATTCCTGAGCCGTCACGATGTCTTCACTGGGAAAGTAGGAAGCCCAGTCTTCCTTGCGCTCGACGATGATAATCAACTGACTGGAAGTTCTAACACCATCATTTAAATAAGTTGCTGCCGGCAAAGTTTGCTCGGATACTTCGCGCCAATGATCCTGTACCGCTGACATAGTGATTGATCCGTTGGAGAACAAGACCATTCCTATTAAGCACGAACTATTTAGAAAGTCCCGTTTCGTTACGCAACTTTTACGGTGGTCATATGAATCTGGTTTTTCGCTTGGCGGTCGTTGAAGACTTACCGGCGCTGCTGGAACTCGAACAACACTGTTTCACCACGGATCGGCTTAACCGTCGCAGTTTTCAATGGATGATCACGCGGGCCCATGGGCAACTGTTGGTAGCCCAGCGTGGCGAACACCTGGTCGGTTACGCCGTGGTGCTGTTTCACCGGGGTACTTCGCTGGCGCGCCTTTACTCGATTGCGATCGCCACCGACGCGCGCGGCAACGGTCTGGGCAGGCAATTGCTCGAACGCATCGAGGCCTGCGCCCTTGAGCACGACTGCGCCTATCTTCGGCTGGAAGTACGCATCGACAACCCGGCAGCGATTGCCCTGTATGAGCGCAACGGTTACCGACGTTTTGCGCTGATTCATGACTATTACCAGGACCATGCCGACGCGCTGCGACTGGAAAAGCGCATCCTCCAGCACCGCGACTCGCGCAATATCCAGGTGCCGTGGTACCGACAGACCACCGACTTCACCTGCGGCCCGGCCTGCTTGTTGATGGCCATGGGCGCGTTGCAACAGGGTCGGTTACTGGAGCGGCGTGAAGAACTGCAAATCTGGCGCGAGGCGACCACCGTGTTCATGACCTCCGGCCATGGTGGCTGCAGCCCTCAAGGCCTGGCGCTGGCAGCATGGCAACGAGGGTTTCGGGTGCGACTGCAACTGAGCATGGCCGGGCCACTGTTTCTCGATGGCGTACGCGATGTGCATAAAAAAGATGTAATGCGGTTAGTGCACGAAGAGTTCACCACGCAGCTACAAGAGACTGATGTGGAGCGAGTGATCGGCGGACCACTGGACCTTCCACGGTTACTGGACGGTGGCGGACAACCGCTGGTGCTCATCAGCAGCTATCGACTGACCCGTTCCAAATCGCCGCATTGGGTGATCGTCACCGATTGCGATGAAGAGTTCGTCTACCTGCATGACCCGGATGTCGATCACAGCCAGCATCGCCAACCCATGGACTGCCAGCATTTGCCGGTCAGCCATGGGGAATTCGAAAAGATGTGCAGTTTCGGTCGGGGCAAGTTGCGGGCGGCGGTAATTCTGTATGCCCGCGATTCGGTTACTTCAGACCAACCTTGTACAACGCCCCATCGTCCTCGTCGGTCAACACATACAAATACCCGTCCGGCCCCTGCCGCACATCGCGAATCCGCTTGTTGAGTTCACCCAGCAATCGCTCTTCGTGAACGACCTTGTCGCCATCGAACTGCAAACGGATCAACTCCTGGCTCACTAACGCGCCGATAAACACGTTGTGCTGCCAGGCCTTGAAGCGGTCAGCGTCGTAGAACGCCATGCCGCTGAGGCCGGGGGACTTTTCCCAGACGTGGCGCGGGGCGACGGTGCCTTCGGCGGTCTTGCCCTTGGCTTCCGGAATCGGCTGGCCGGAATAATTGATGCCATGGGTTGCCATCGGCCAGCCGTAGTTCTTGCCACGCTCGATGATGTTGATTTCATCGCCCCCCTGGGGACCGTGTTCGTTTTCCCAAAGGGTGCCGGTCCAGGGATTGAGCGCCGCGCCTTGCGGATTGCGCTGGCCGTAGGACCAGATTTCCGGGCGTACGCCGGCCTGACCGACAAAGGGGTTGTCATCCGGCACCTTGCCGTCCGGGTAGATCCGCACGATCTTGCCTTGCAGCTTGTCGAGGTCTTGGGCGGTCGGCCGGTCATTGTTCTCGCCAAGGGTGATGAACAGATAGCCGTCGCGATCGAACACCAATCTTGAGCCGAAGTGGTTACCGACTGAAAGCTTGGGCTCCTGGCGAAAGATCACTTTGAAATCCTTGATGGCCGTCAGGTCGTCAGACAGACGTCCGCGACCGACCGCCGTCCCGGCCTTGTCGCCCTCACCGCCACCTTCGGCATACGACAGATAGACCGTGCGGTCTTGCTTGAAGTCGGGCGACAACGCTACATCCAGCAATCCGCCCTGCCCCTTGGCCCAGACCTGTGGCACGCCACTGAGCGGTGCGGAAAGTTTACCGTCGGCGCTGATCACCCGCAGGTTGCCGGGTCGCTCGGTCACCAGCATCCCTTGGCGATCGGGAAGGAACGCCAAGGCCCAGGGATGTTCGAGCCCCTTGGTCATTGTCGTCACCTCAAGGGTGCCCTGTTCGCTTTTCAAATTCTGGGTTGGCGCTGCGAAAACGGGCGCCGTGACGGTGATCAGTACGCTGGCACACAGTGTGGCCAGAAGGGTTTTACGCAACATGCACGATTCCTTTTGTCGTTCGAATGGCTGGCAAGAACGCTGTCGTGCCGTTCAACGGTTGCTGGTGTCTGCGTCTCGGTGAGGTGGGTTGGGAATGAATTTCGGTGGGGTGGCGGGAGGCGAACGATCCTGGGGATAGCGGTTGCCGACGCCACCATTATCCAGCGTCGGTGGCCGCGGCACGGGCACTGTGTTCGGCCCACGAATGGCCGGCGCGCTGGGTTGCGTGCCTTGCATGCTGTTGGGATTGGCCCGCCGAATCGGGCTGTTGTAAGGATTGCTGGTGTGGCCCGTCGGGCTCTGGGCCATCAGCAATGAAGAAGGTGGCGATGCGGTGTCAGCCTGGGCCAGATTGCTCAGCACGCCACTCAGCGCCAACGCGATGCAGCCGAGCATAAATCTGTTCATGGGGAGCCTCTCGACATCAGCGTGGATAGGAACTTCGATATCACGCTACGCCCGGGGTTCGGATTTGTTAACTAAAACCTCCTTCACAAGATGTAACACGAGTTGACCCGACCGCCGATACGCCCGCAGGACCGGGTCGCAGCCCGCTGAAACTTTTGCACAGCGTCACAGGTCACCTGAACATCACTCGCGAGAAGACGACCATGGCACGGGCAATCTGGAAAGGCGCGATCAGTTTCGGTCTGGTGCATATCCCTGTGGCGCTGGTCTCGGCGACGTCCTCGCAAGGGGTGGATTTCGACTGGCTCGACAGCCGCAGCATGGACCCGGTGGGCTACAAGCGCGTCAACAAGGTCACCGGCAAGGAAGTGACCAAGGAACACATCGTTAAAGGTGTGCAGTATGAAAAGGGTCGGTATGTGGTCCTCAGCGAAGAGGAAATCAAGTCGGCGCACCCTCTGTCCACTCAGACCATCGACATCTTTTCCTTTGTCGACAGCGAGCAGATCCCCCTGCAAAACATCGATACACCCTACTACCTCGCGCCGGACAAACGCGGTGGCAAGGTCTATGCGCTGTTGCGCGAAACGTTAAGCAAAACCAATAAAGTTGCCTTGGCTCATGTTGTGCTGCACACGCGCCAGCACCTCGCCGCGCTGATGCCGCTGGAATCGGCGATGGTATTGGTGATGCTGCGCTGGCCCGCCGAAGTGCGAAGTCTGGATACGCTTGAGTTGGGCAGTGAAGTCACCAAGCCCGAACTGGCCAAAGGTGAACTCGATATGGCCAAACGACTGGTTCAGGACATGAGCGCAGACTGGAAACCCGAGGACTATCGCGACGGTTTTGAAGACAAGATCATGGCCTTGGTGGAGAAAAAGGCTAATGAAGGCAAGATCGAGGATGTCGAAACGGCGACTGGCGAAGAGGAACGGAAAACCGCGGATGTTATCGATCTGACAGAGCTGCTTAAACGCAGCCTCGGCGGCAAGAGCTCCGGTAAGACCAAACCGGCGGCTAAACCTGCCGCGCAGAAAAAAGCCACGAAGACGTCTCGTGGCTGATTGATGGTTTTGCGGTGGATGTTATGGCCCCATCGCGAGCAAGCTCGCTCCCACATTGGCTCTGTGTTGTTCACAAATAGTGTGATCACAGAAGTTCCAGTGTGGGAGCGAGCTTGTCTCCGGGCGGCGATCCGACGATGGCGTCTTCCGACGTAACACAAAACTCAGATCAAGACGAAAATCGCCAGCAATCCGCCGAAAATCGCCCACTTTTCGATGTAATAGAGCTTGCGGTTGCGCTTCTTGAGCGCTTTGCCGTGCAGGCGAATCTTGTAGATTTTGGCGAACAAGCGGTTGATACCGCCGGTCTTGTCACCCGCATCGTTCGGTGCGCCCGCCGCCGACATCACATTACGGCTGAACCAGCCATTGAACGCCGCCGCCCAGCGATACTTCATCGGCCGCTCTACGTCGCAGAACAGAATGATGCGGTTCTGCTCGGTGGTGTTTTCGGCGTAATGAATGAAGGTCTCGTCGAACATGACCGCTTCACCGTCGCGCCAGTGGTAGTTCTCGCCATCGACGTTGATGTAGCAACCGGCATCGTTCGGGGTTTCCAGGCCCAGGTGATAGCGGTAGGAACCGGCATACGGATCGCGGTGACGGACCAGTTTCGAACCCGGTGGCAGCTCGGCGAACATCGCAGCCTTGATCGAGCCGATGCTTTGCACCAATTCCGTTGTGCGCGGGCAAAGTTTCATGGCCGAAGGATGGCTGTCGCCGTACCACTTCAGGTAAAAACGTTTCCAGCCCGTCTTGAAGAACGAGTTGAAGCCGACGTCGTCGTATTGATTCGAGCGCTTGATCTCCCCGGCCCTGAGCAGGTTCTGGCCCTCGGCGCGAACTTCTTCCCAATGGTCCTGCAAGGGACTCAGATCGGGAAAATCGGCCGGGTTGAGATAAGGCTTGTTCGGGATTTTGGAGAATAGATAAAGGAAGCAGTTGATCGGCGCCAGAAACGTCGAGTGGTCGCTCAGTTGGCGACCCAGCTTGTGGCGCACACGTCCGCGCAAGTGGACGTACGCAATGGATACAACGTAAATAGCGGCAATGATCAATTTCACAAAAATCGTCACACGTCAGAAGTGAACAAACTGCGTCCCTTGCCGGCCAATCGGCCCGAGGGACTTGTGCAGCGTCTGAATACGAAACAGCGCGTCCTTGAGCCTATGCCGCCTGTCGGCATCGGGTGATAGATGGCATTTTAGCCACAGTTTGTAACCAATAGTTAACCTTCAGATGTGAAAATCTGTCCACTGATGCTGCCAAAGTGGCCGTGCGGCCTTAACGCCCTATCGTTTAAAGAGCCAGACCAGTACAATCGCCGCCAAACATTACGCGCCCCCCTTGGTTGATGACGGGAATGAACCCCGTCTCAGCGCACTTCGACTCGGGCCAAGCGCTCCATATGCTGCTGTCCACTTATTGCCAGATGGACCTTCCGCTTCTGACCGGGATGCATTTCCTGTGGTTCGAAAACCGGAAACGGGTACTGAATCGGTACTGCCGCAACCCTAGCTACTCTGAATGCTTCGCAGGAAAAACCTTTGATCTCTACAGCTAACATCACGATGCAGTTCGGCGCCAAGCCGCTATTCGAAAACGTTTCGGTCAAATTCGCCGCGGGCAACCGCTACGGCCTGATCGGCGCCAACGGTTGCGGCAAGTCGACTTTCATGAAAATCCTCGGCGACGACCTCGAGCCGTCCGGCGGCCAGGTCATGCTCGAGCCGAACGTGCGTCTGGGTAAATTGCGCCAGGACCAGTTCGCCTACGAAGAATTCACCGTGATCGATACCGTGATCATGGGCCACGAAGAACTGTGGAAGGTCAAGGCCGAGCGCGACCGCATCTACTCGCTGCCGGAAATGACCGAAGAAGACGGCATGGCCGTTGCGGAACTGGAAACCGAGTTCGCCGAAATGGACGGCTACACTGCCGAATCCCGTGCTGGCGAACTGCTGCTGGGCCTGGGTATCGGCATCGAGCAGCACTTCGGCCCGATGAGCGAAGTGTCCCCAGGCTGGAAACTGCGCGTTTTGCTGGCTCAGGCACTGTTCTCCGATCCTGAAGTGCTGTTGCTCGACGAACCGACCAACCACCTGGACATCAACACCATCCGCTGGCTGGAAAACATTCTGACCCAGCGCTCCAGCCTGATGATCATCATCTCTCACGACCGTCACTTCCTGAACAGCGTGTGCACCCACATGGCTGACCTGGATTACGGCGAATTGCGTCTGTTCCCGGGCAACTACGACGAGTACATGACCGTGGCGACCCAGTCCCGCGAGCAACTGCTGTCGGACAACGCCAAGAAGAAAGCGCAGATCTCGGAACTGCAATCGTTCGTCAGCCGCTTCTCGGCCAACGCCTCGAAAGCCAAGCAAGCGACCTCCCGCGCCAAGGCGATCGACAAGATCCAGCTGGCCGAGGTCAAGCCTTCGAGCCGCGTGAGCCCGTTCATCCGTTTCGAACAAACCAAGAAGCTGCACCGTCAAGCGGTCATCGTCGAGCGCATGGCCAAAGGCTTCGACGGCAAGACACTGTTCAAGGACTTCAGCTTCCAGGTTGAAGCTGGCGAGCGCGTGGCGATCATCGGCCCGAACGGTATCGGTAAAACCACCCTGCTGCGTACCCTGGTCAATGAGCTAACCCCGGATGCCGGCACCGTGAAGTGGACCGACGCCGCGGAATTGGGCTACTACGCCCAGGACCACGCGCACGACTTCGAAGACGACTGCAACCTGTTCGACTGGATGGGCCAATGGACCCTGGGCGGCGAGCAAATCGTTCGCGGCACCCTCGGCCGGATGCTGTTCTCCAACGACGAGATCCTCAAGTCGGTCAAGGTCATCTCCGGTGGTGAGCAAGGTCGCATGCTGTTCGGCAAGCTGATCCTGCAAAAGCCGAACGTACTGATCATGGACGAACCGACCAACCACTTGGACATGGAATCCATCGAGGCGCTGAACCTGGCGCTGGAGAACTACCCGGGCACACTGATCTTCGTCAGCCACGACCGAGAGTTCGTATCGTCCCTGGCCACCCGCATCATCGAGTTGAGCGCCAACGGCGTGATCGACTTCAGCGGCACGTATGACGACTACCTGCGTAGCCAGGGCGTTGTGTTCTAAATAAAAGCTGCTTCAACAAAAAGCCCTGTCCTTGTGACGGGGCTTTTTGCATTTTGGGGTTTAGTATTTTTGTGGTGCTGAAACCTTCGCGAGCAAGCTCGCTCCCACAGTGGACGGAGATCTAACGTGGGAGCGAGCTTGCTCGCGAAGAGGCCCGAAAGAACAAGCAATAGGTCAAGGTAAAGTAGTTAGCCTGCTTTCTTTTATTTTGCGCCCGCGCCATGATGCGGTTCTCCTACCGCCGCCCGCGAACGAGCCCTCATGTCTGTGCAGCAACTGCCACCGCAAAGCTCCATGGCGATCACCCTGCAGATCGTCTCTATCGTTTTCTATACCTTTATTGCCTTCATCTGCATCGGCCTGCCGATTGCCGTGTTGCCGGGCTACGTCCATGAGCAGCTGGGCTTCAGCGCGATCATCGCGGGGCTGACCATCGGCTCGCAGTACCTGGCCACCCTGCTCAGCCGGCCGATGGCCGGGCGCCTGTCGGACAGCATCGGCACCAAGCGGGCGATTGTTTACGGGTTATCGGGGATTGTGTTGAGCGGCGTGCTGACGTTGATTTCAACGCTGCTGCAAAGCTTTCCGTTGCTGAGCCTGTTGATCCTGATCGTCGGCCGCTTGTTGCTGGGGATTGCCCAGGGTTTGATCGGGGTCGGCACCATCAGTTGGTGCATGGGTCAGGTGGGCGTGGAACATACCGCGCGATCGATCTCCTGGAACGGCATCGCCTCCTACGGCGCCATCGCCATTGGTGCGCCGCTGGGCGTGGTGATGGTTGGCGAGCTGGGGTTCGCCAGTCTTGGGATCGCGCTGTCGGTGCTGGCGCTGGCGGCGTTGTTGCTGATCCGAAACAAACCCTCGGTGCCGGTGATTCGCGGCGAGCGCCTGCCGTTCTGGGCGGTGTTCGGGCGCATTGCGCCGTTCGGTGCGAGCTTGAGCCTCGCCTCCATCGGTTATGGCACGCTAACCACCTTTATTACTCTGTATTACGTCAGCCGTGGCTGGGCCGGCGCGGCTTATTGCCTGACGGTGTTCGGCGTGTGTTTCATTCTGGCGCGACTGTTGTTCATCTCCAGCATCAGCCGTTTCGGTGGGTTCACCTCGGCCATTGCCTGTATGAGCATTGAAACGGTGGGCCTTGCATTGCTGTGGCTTGCGCCTTCGACCGGTTATGCGCTGATCGGCGCAGGCCTGACCGGATTCGGTCTGTCGCTGGTGTATCCGGCGCTGGGGGTCGAAGCGATCAAGCAAGTGCCCAACTCCAGCCGCGGAGCGGGATTGAGTGCTTACGCAGTGTTTTTCGATCTGGCGCTAGCGATTGCCGGGCCGTTGATGGGCGCGGTGGCGTTGAACCTGGGGTACACGTGGATTTTCTTCAGCGCGGCGTTGTTATCGATAACAGGATTGGGCCTGACGCTGTTGTTGAAACGCCGTGCGATGAACGCCTGATTACTGATCCGCCGTCTGCATTCCGGCCCGGGTCGGTTTGCCAAGTGCATGAAAGAAGAAACGCCCAGCTTCGGAAATCATGTTGCGATGGATGTCTTTGCGATCGACACCATCGGCATCGGTACACAGCGCCGGCATGGCGATGATCTGCTCTTCATTACAAGGCGCCATGAACACGAAGTGCCCTGCCCCCGCCAGCAACTTGAAGTCCGGTGCAATCGGCAGTTTGCGCGCCAGGGCTGCGGCATTCTTGTCGAATGCCACCAGTTTGTCGCCGTCGCCGCTGTAGAGCAGCACCGGCACATGCACGTCGGCCAGGGTATGGCGACCAAACTTCAGGCTCAGCGGCGCCATGAGCAGCAAGGCGCGAACCCGAGGGTCAGCCACCGGTTGCAAGTCATCGCGGTCAGCAATCAATTCGCCTTGAGTGTTGCAGGCATCGCGGTCGTCCGGGCGTTCCAGACAATAGCGGCGCAGACGGTCCAGGTCTGGTGTCGCGCCGGACAGAATCAGCGCAGTCTCCCCTCCCGCCGAATAACCGATCACACCGACCTGATCGGCGTTGACGAAGGGCGCGAGCATTCGATCGCCCAGCGTCGCGGTAATGGCTTCGGAAATCTGGATGGGCCGACCGTAAAGGTTACTCAACGTACCGAGACGGCTGTGGTCTTTGGAGTTGTCACCGGGATGGATCACCGCCACCACCACAAACCCTTTGCGTGCCAGCGACGTGGCGAGGTCGTGCAAGGCCAGCGGGGTTCCGGTGTTGCCGTGGGACAGCATCAGCATCGGGAAACGACCGATGGCGACTCGGGTGTCTTCGCCCGCTTCGACCGTGTAGCCCTCGATGATGCTGGAGTGTTCCTTGTCGCTGGAAGGATAGAAGGCGATGGCGCGCATCGGCTGCAAGTCCAGAGGGTCAAGAAAACTCATCTCATGGAAGCCGACGCTCCAGTGAGGATGCGGCGCAGGCGCGGCGTGCACTGAGTTCAGGCTGCTGAGCAGGCAAATCAGTAAAGTTGCACAAAGACGCACCATGGGAGGCTCCACCTGGCTACTGACCGGGGACGTTAACCCTCGACTGCATAACTCGGGCCACTTTTTAATGAAATTCCGAAACAGCCAGAAACAAAAAACTCCATATCTGGCACTTGCGTGATCAGAATACAGAGTTTTTTGGATGTTGCTCGAGCTGTTTGATTTTCTTTACAGAAGCCTTACGCAGCAGCGAACAACTGCTCGCTGATTTGCGTGTGAGCGTCGCTCATGGCTTTGGTGCGGACTTCATCACCGTAGGCAAGGCCATGGGCACGGACGAACTCGAGGTCAGTGATACCGATGAAGCCGAACAGGACTTTCAAGTACTCTTCGTGAGCAACGCCAGTCGCCTGACCCGCATGCAGACCGCCGGAAGTCGAAACGATGACGACTTTCTTGCCACCGCACAGGCCTTCAGGACCGGCTTCGGTGTAACGGAAGGTCTGACCGGCAACGGCGATGCGGTCGATCCAGGCCTTGAGTTGGGTCGGGATGGTGAAGTTGTACATCGGAGCTGAAATCACCACGGCATCGGCAGCGAGGAATTCGGCCAGGGTCGACGCGCTCAGCTCGGCTTCGTGTTGCTGCGCGGCGTTACGCAGTTCAGCGGTGGTGCCGGCGGCAACCAGGGTTGTGGCGGAAAAATGGCTGATGGCATCGGCGGCCAGGTCGCGATAGGTCACCACGGCAGTCGGCTCGGCGGTTTGCCAGGCTTTAACGACTTCGCTGCTCAGCTGACGGGAAGCCGAGTTGTCACCAAGAATGCTCGAATCGATATGCAGCAGTTTCATGTGGGATCTCCAGGTGAGGATCGCTACGAGGCGATCTGATGGGGAGAATCCTACAGGCGAAACCAATAGCTGATTAGACCGCAACAATGCGATAGTTCGTCCCACTGATAGAACAATCGAGTTCAACCATGCAAGACCTCAACGATCTCTACTACTTCGCCAAGGTGGTTGAAGCCGGTGGCTTCGCCGCGGCTGGGCGTTTGCTCGGAATTCCCAAGTCGCGGTTGTCGCGGCGCATCGCCGAGCTGGAAGAGCGCCTCGGTGCGCGCCTGCTGCAACGCACGACCCGACAACTGAAGCTGACCGCCGTGGGTGAACGTTACCTGCGGCACTGTCAGGCAATGCTGCTGGAAGCCGAAATGGCCGACGAAGCCGTCGCCAGTATGTCCAGCGAGCCTCGCGGACGTTTGCGGGTGTCCTGCCCCGTCGGGCTGGCCCACGAAATTCTGCCGACAGTGATCAGCGATTTCCTTGAGAAGTATCCTCAGGTTCAACTGGAGGTCATGTTGCTCAACCGCCGCGTCGACCTGGTGACCGAGGGCGTTGATGTGGCGCTGCGGGTGCGTGAGTTGGGCGATGAGGATCCGCTGCTGGTCACCCGACGTTTGCGCCAGGCGCAGATGGCGATGGTCGCCAGCCCCGGTTTTTTGCACGGACGTGAAATCAACCACCCCGAAGACTTGAAAATCCTGCCCGTGCTCGGCGCCCTGGAAGCCGACCGCCTGGTGCATATCCGCATGCTCGACCAACAGGGCAAAAGTTACGATCTCACCCTCGAAGCGCGATTGGGCATCGATGACTTTATCGTGCGCAAGGCCTGCACCCTCGCCGGCCAGGGTTTTACCATGCTGCCGATGATGTATTGCGAGCAGGAACTGGAAAACGGCTCGCTGGTGCAGTTGCTGCCCGATTGGTCGCTGCCTGGTGGCTGGCTGCAAGCGGTCTACCCTCATCGACGCGGGGTGATGCCGGCCGTACGCGCCTGGCTCGACCATTTGATCGAATCATTCAATGCCTGTGGGGACCGACTGATATGAAGGCTGGACGTATGAGCGAAGAGGATGTCGCGCAATTCTGTCTCGCGCTGCCGGGTGCACGGGAAGACTACAAGTGGGGTGGCGTACGGGTGTTTTCGATTGCAGGGAACAAGATGTTTGCCTTGCAGAATCTGCGGGGCGAATCCCTGGCCTTCAAGGTCGACAAGGACTTGTTTCTCGGTCATTGCGACCGCCCGGGAATCCGCCCGGCGCCGTATTTGGCGCGGGCTCAGTGGATCATCATGGAAACGCCCTACCCGTTGGGCCCTGAAGAGCTGCAAGGCTTGTTGCAGCGTTCCCATCAATTGGTGGTGAGCAAGTTACCCAAACGCACCCAGGTCGGACTGCTGCTTTAAAACAGCGCCAGCAGATTTGCACCCAGAAACAATTGATCGATCCAGAACACCTGGTGCAGCAGCACGATCATCCAGAACAACAGCTGAAACGACACTTTGCGCGTCTTGTGCCGAAACAGCTGCTGCGCCAGTAAGGCGCCCGGCCAGCCCCCGGCGAGTTCCACCGCATGCAACACGTTCTCCGGTATGCGCCAATGGTCGGCGCGCGCCTTGCGTTTGTCGCTCCAGTACAGCAAGAACGCCAGCAGGCTGACGACCCCGTACGCAGCCAAGGGAATCACGGAAACCCCGCGCAGCCACAACGACATCGAGCCAAACAGCGGCAGCGCGCACAGGACCGCAAACACCAACAATTTCAGCTGAAGATTGCGAAGCTCTCCTGCGGGTTTGCGTCCGGGGTTGTTGCGCGCGCTGGCGTCATTCATGGCTTGACCGCGGTCCAGTCGACCCAGCCGAACTGCCAGGTGGCCAGGATGACCAGGCCGAACGCGATGCGATACCAGGCAAACGCCGCATAGCTGTGGCTACCGATGAACACGAGCAAGGCTCTGACGGCAATCATCGCGAAGATGAACGCCGTGACGAAACCGATCGCGAACACCGGAAAATCAGACGGAACGAACAGGTCGCGATACTTGTAGCCCGAGTACACCGCCGCGCCGACCATGGTCGGCATCGCCAGGAAGAAAGAAAACTCTGTGGCGGTCTTGCGCGACAAGCCGAACAGCAAACCGCCAATGATCGTCGAGCCGGAACGCGAGGTCCCGGGAATCATTGCCAGGCACTGGGCAAAGCCAACTTTCAGTGCGTCTTTCCAGGTGATTTCGTCGACGGTTTGGGCATGCACTTCATGCTGACGCTGCTCAGCCCACAGCATGACGATACCGCCCACGACCAACGCCGTGGCCACGGTGATCGGGTTGAACAGATACTCGTGGATCAGATCAGCGAAAATCACCCCCAATACCACGGCCGGCAGGAAGGCGATCAGCAGGTTCACGGTAAAGCGTCGAGCGCTCGGCTGGGTCGGCAAACCGATGACCACGTCGAAGATCTTGCGGCGGAACTCCCACACCACCGCCAGGATCGCGCCTAACTGGATAATGATGTTGAAGGCCATGGCCCGCTCGCCACCGAAGTCGAGCAGGTCAGCCACAATGATCTGGTGCCCGGTACTGGATATCGGCAAAAACTCCGTCAGCCCTTCTACAACCCCAAGAATCAATGCCGAAAAGGCAGTCCAAAGATCCATCAATCCCCCAAGAAGCGATGCGCCACGGCATGCCCCGTTAATATTTTTTCAGAACGTTGACTGCGATCAGCGTCGCTGCTGCACCGCGCGCACAGGATCCAGACGAAACCATAAAAATTCCGTGAAAAATCAACTTGGATTCAGGTTTTTCCGTGCGGGGCCGAAATCCTATCAGACAAGTCTGATTAACGCTGCCGCGTTATTGGACTT
Organism: Pseudomonas sp. LBUM1666; assembly: GCF_059695775.1. NCBI lineage: Bacteria > Pseudomonadati > Pseudomonadota > Gammaproteobacteria > Pseudomonadales > Pseudomonadaceae > Pseudomonas > Pseudomonas sp. LBUM1666. The sequence goes on from NZ_CP166789.1 coordinate 3,273,544, forward strand.
GGGTCGGATATGACCGATTGGCAAAGTGTGGTTGGATGCTGGCGATCATTTATTACAAGAAAAAGAAATCGGAGTGACAGCGTTATGAACAGCTTGCGCAGTATGTCGATCAGCCGACGTTTGTGGCTCATCTTGATCGTGGCCGTCCTGATGCTAATGACGTTGGGCATCTTGATGCTCAAGCAGATTCACGATGACCTGTACCACGCCAAGGCTCAGAAAACCCAGCATGTGGTGCAAACCGCCAGTGGCATTCTGACCTATTACCACGACCTCGAAACCGCCGGCACGCTCACCCGCGATGCTGCGCAGAAGCAGGCTCTGAGCGCCGTTCGCGGTCTGCGTTATGACCAGAATGACTACTTCTGGATCAATGACCTGACGCCGGTGATGATCATGCACCCGGCCAACCCGAAACTTGATGGCCAGAACCTCTCGGCGATCCGCGACCCCGACGGTTTTGCCCTGTTTAACGAAATGGTCGCCGTCGCCAAGACCAAGGGTGCCGGCACCGTCGACTATCGCTGGCCGAAACCGGGCGCCAGCGCGCCGGTAGAAAAAACTTCCTATATCAAACTTTTCGAACCCTGGGGCTGGGTGATCGGTTCTGGCGTGTACATCGATGACATGCAGGCCGAGTTCTATGGCCAGGTCTGGAAAGCATCGTTCGTGGGGCTGGTGATTGCCCTGATCATGGCGCTGCTGGTCATCCTGATTGCCCGCAGCATCGTGCGTCCACTGCAGGAAACCGTGAACGCCATGGCCAACATCGCCAGCGGTGAGAGCGACCTGACCCGCAGCCTCGACACCCATGGCCAGGATGAAGTCACGCAACTGGCACGCCACTTCAACGCCTTCACCGCCAAGCTACGACTGGTGATCAAAGAACTGCAAGTGTCCGCCAGTGCCCTGGGCCAGTCTTCCAGTGAGCTGGGCAACGACGCCGCCCAGGCCCAGCAACGCAGTCAGCAACAGTCCCAGCAAATGGAACTGGTGGCCACCGCAATCAATGAAGTGACGTATGGCGTACATGACGTCGCGAAAAACGCCGAGCACGCCGCCAGCGAAATGCGCGATGCCGAGTCTCAGGCGCAGCAAGGTCAGGTCAACATTGATGGCAGCCTGCAACAGATCGACAAGCTGTCGTCGACCATCGATCAGGCGGTGGAAGTGATTCGTACCCTGGCCGCCGAAAGCACGCAGATCGGCAGCGTTCTCGAAGTGATCCGTTCCATCGCCGAGCAAACCAACCTGCTGGCCCTCAACGCAGCCATCGAAGCCGCCCGGGCCGGCGAGCAAGGTCGCGGTTTTGCGGTGGTGGCCGATGAAGTGCGACTGCTGGCCCAGCGTACCCAGAAGTCCACGGCCGAGATCCAGTCGATGATCGAACGCCTGCAAAGCCACTCCGAAGCGGCGGTCAAAGTGATCGGCGACAGCAGCCGTGCATCGCAGTTGACTATCGAGCAGGCCGGCCTGGCCGGTGCAAGCCTGAATGCCATTGGCCAGGCGCTGCGCAACCTCAACGGGTTGAACGCCTCCATCGCCAGCGCAACCTTGCAACAGGCGCATGTGGTCGAGGACATTAACCAGAACGTCACTCAGGCGGCCGGTTTGTCCCACAGCACAGCGTTGGCGGCCGAACAGTCGAGCGTGGCCAGCGTTCATCTGAAGGAATTGAGTGAGCAGTTGAACGGGCTGCTCAAGCAGTTCCGGGTGTAACGACAGCCCCTGCTACAAAGGGCGGCGCACGCCGGTTCTACTTGGCAGCGCCTGCCGTTACAATCCGCACCCTCTTCGACTTCCCCCAAGGAACCTCCCATGTCCGGGCTTGAACTGTTTGCCGCCGCCCTCGGTGTCATCGCCGTCTGGCTGACGGTCAAACAGAACCCCTGGTGCTGGCCGATCGGTCTGGTCATGGTGCTGCTTTATAGCTGGATCTTTTTTGAGGTGAAGCTCTACTCGGACATGCTCCTGCAGGTGATCTACGCCGCATTGCAGCTCTATGGCTGGTGGCAGTGGACGCATGCGGGGGGAGCACACCATGGTCGGCAGGTCAGCCTGCTCGACGGTAAATCGGTCGCTATCAGTCTGGTCATTGGAGCGGTCGGCAGTCTGTTGCTGGGCGCTGCAATGGCGAACTGGACCGATGCCGCACAACCCTGGCTCGATGCGGCACTCACTGGCTTCAGCCTGGTAGCGCAGTTATGGATGGCGCAAAAACGCGTTCAATGCTGGCCGCTGTGGTTCACCCTGGATGTGATCTTCGTCGGGCTGTTTATCTACAAAGACCTGTACCTGACCGCCGGGCTCTACGCGCTGTTCGCCCTGATTGCCGTGCAAGGCTGGCGGGAATGGCGGGCCGATCCGGCGTTGCGCACGTGAAAGTTCTGGTACTCACAGGCCCCGAATCCAGCGGCAAGAGTTGGCTGGCAGCCGAGTTACAACAGCATTTCGGTGGGGACCTGGTAGACGAATATGTACGCTGGTTCATCGAACAAAACCCACGAGACACCTGCCTGGCCGACATTCCGGAAATCGCCCGAGGGCAGCTGAAATGGGAGGACGAGGCACGCGCCCGGCAGCCACATTTGCTGATTCTCGACACTCACTTGCTGAGCAACATCCTCTGGAGCCAGACCTTGTTTGGCGCTTGCCCGACGTGGATCGAGCAAGCATTGCTGGCACGGGACTACGACCTGCATTTGCTGCTGAGCCCCGAAACCGTGGCCTGGCATGACGACGGGCAGCGTTGCCAACCGCAACTGGCAGAACGCCAGGCGTTTTTCCAGGCCAGCCGCCAATGGCTTGACCTGCACCACCAGTCTTTCCAAGTGCTGCAAGGTGATTGGCAACAGCGCAAGGACGCGGCATTCGAGGCTGTGACCCGCTTGCTCAAGGCCTGACAGGGGTACCCCGCCCTGCCGCAAATGTCCATTCCTGAAACACCCATCTCTGCACAAACCCGCGAGCTAAAGCGGCTCAAGCACTCCAGCAATAAAATGTTAAGCCACTGATACAACCTGCCTTCAGCGCCCTTAGCGAGCAATACCGCCAGCAAGGACGGCGTTTTTGCGTGGATCTGTCTCAGTGGCGTTACAAAACTTATTGACCACCTCGACAATTAAAGCCAACCAACTGTTTTTAAAAGAAAACCGAAAACCGGCACACCTTCTGCTCTCTTCCTCGCAACGCTGATAAGGGCCAGCGTTCCACTTACAGAAGGAATTGCCGCCGTGGGGAAACTTGAAAACAACATATATACCCTCCTGCTGATCGGATGCGCACTGGGCTCAAGTGTCTGCCTGCCTGTACAAGCTGACAACGGCATCATCATTATCAAACGTGATGTCCAACCACGCATGGCAACGCGTGCGCCGATGATTCCCGACCCTAGCCCCACGACCGCCAATGCCAACCCGTCCAAACACATCATCAGTCAAACGAACGAGTTGAGCGACGGTGACTTTGCCGGTGTCGCCAGTGGTGCAGGCATCTCCCGCCTGGTCACTCAAAACACCAACAACCTGAGCGGCAATCTCAGCACCCAGACCCAGCTTTCCAATCTCCCCGCCGGACGTTCGGGAAATGGCGGAAACGGTATTGCCAACATGGTCAATTCAAGCGTCCAGCAAGGCCTGGGTGCTCTGAAAGTCATAACGGGAGACCGTTAAGATGAATCGTACGCTGCTGATTATCGCCATGTTTTGCAGTGCATCGACCTTTGCCCAATCTCCCGTCATCAATAACGCCGACATCGACGGCTCGGGCACGCAGTACCAGGGCAACCTCGCGGTCAACCAGGCTGCCGGCGATCTGCAGCAACAGGCTAACGCCCGGGCCATCGCCGTTGGCCATGGAGCCAGCGCGACCACACAGATTCGCCAACGGCTGCGTACGGTGGTCGACCCCAGGATCGATGCTCGATCCAGCATTCAAGGCGACTCCTTCAGCCACGGCAACGGCGTTCTGGGCGTCAACCAGAGTGCGGGCGCCAGCAACCAGCAAGCCAATGCCCTGCGGATAAGCATCAGCACAGAGCCGCAAAGCATCGACGACAGCGTCCTCAGGCAACAGAACGTGGCGCTGATCACCAACTCCGATCCAACTGACTCTGCACCAGGCTATCGCCAGGTCGCTACGAGCGATCAGGCCTTCACCGGTAGCCGTGGGGTGATCCAGTTGAATCAGAGCGCCGGGGTGGGAAACCGAACGGCCAATACCCTGAGCGTACGGGTCACGGATTGACCCAAACAGGTAGGTACAACACTTAACCTAAAATAAGTACGGAGAAATCACCATGAAACCTTCGATGGCAATAAAACCTCTGGTTTTTGCAATCGCTGCGGTCTTGGCTGTTGCTGCACAAGCTGGTCAGAACGATCGACGTGGTAATGGTCATCATAACGGTGGCAACCACACCCCTCCTCCAACAAGGATCTATACCGACGCGACCGCCAATGCGAACGATAGGCAGACCAGTACCGGCAACCGCATCTACAACGAAGGGACTCAGAACTCAGCCGAGATGAGCAGCTCTGGCGGAGGCTCGAGCGGCAACGTCGGCATCAACGTGGCAGCAGGCGCCGGCAACCAACAAGACAACGCGGCCGCCATCGCAAACGCTGGCTCCACCTCCAGTATCGATAACACCTTCGTGTTCGGCAATGCCGACGCCAGTGCTAGAGTCACGCAATACAGCAACAACAACAAGGTCTGGAACCACGGCACCACAAACTCTGCCGTGATGAGCGGATCGGCTGATGGCAGCAACGGCAATATGGGGATCAACATTGCTGGCGGCGACCTTAACCAACAGAAAAACACCATGGCAATTGCCAACTCCAACTCCCCGTTGGGTAACGCAAACGCCAGCGCCTCTGCCAATCAAAACGGTCCTGGCCTGACAGTGAATAACAACGCTGATCGGACCTACCGCGTGGATACGATTACGGTTACCAACACAGCCAGCGGTAGTTTCTCTAAAGATAAGTCGTTCGAGGCTAGCGGCAGTCAAAGCGCTTCTTCGAGCTGGGCCGCGGCCGGGGCCAAGAGCTCTGAATCCAGCGGTTCCCTCAGCATTGATGTAAGCGGTTCCAAAAGCAGCAATGCAAGCGGTTCCAACAGCAGTTCTGCGAGCGGTTCTAACAGCAGTGCTGCGAGCGGTACCAACAGCAGTACTGCAAGCGGTTCCAACAGCAGCAGTGCAAGCGGTTCTTCGAGTGCATCCTTGAACGCTTCCTTGGGCGCTACTCTGGACGCTGAAGCGGCGGCTTCCAGTTCCACTACCTTCAATAATGGCTTTGGCGATCGCACCCGCAGCAGGAGTTCCGAGGCATCGCTTAGCGCATCGCTTGACGCAACGCTCGACGTAGCGGTAGACAAATCGTTCGACAAATCGCGCGAATCCTCGTTCGACAGAGCGCGCGATTCTTCGTTCGACAGAACTCGCGACTCCTCGTACGACAAGTCTCACGAATCGTCGTACGACAAATCGCGCGATTCCTCGTTCGAAAAATCGTTCGATAAATCGTTCGAGAAATCGAACGCCTCCTCGTTCGAAAAATCGGGCTCGAAATCGTCCGAATCTGAGTACGCAAAAGCGAAAAGCTACAGTGAAAGCAGCTCCTATGATCTGAGCAACACCTACTCCTATCAAGTGCTGACTCCAACTGGCTGGGCAAACCCTGTGACCAACACTGCAACCCTGAGCGGTTCGGTGAATGGCGGCAGTGGCAACCTGGGCGTCAACGTGGCTGCCGGTGTGGGTAACCAACAAAGCAACTCGCTGTCCATTGCCAACCAGTCGTTCTAATTGCTGTCTCTGGAGGCCCCCTTATGGGGGCCTTTTTTCAACACAACCAGAAGGCATCCCACTATGCGCATTATCGCCTTGGCAATTTTGCTTTGCGTGGCCAGTGTGATCGAGGCAGCACAAATACCGCTTGCCGTCCTGCCGGGTGGCGCGGTGGTGTTCAAGCCGATCCAAAGCGTGCGTGAGCGCAAGTTTGCCGACCTGGTGCAACAGAAAACCGACTTCAGTTGCGGCGCAGCTGCGCTGGCGACCATATTGCGTCAGGCCTATTGGCTGGACGTGGACGAAGAACAAATCATCGAAGGCATGCTGTCACACTCCGATCAGGATCTTGTCCGCGTCCAGGGCTTTTCCATGCTCGACATGAAGCGTTACGTGGAAAGTATCGGCATGCGGGCCCGTGGTTACCGGGTAGCGACGGAAACGTTGAGCGAGATCAGAATTCCGGTTGTGGTACTCATGGATATCCGTGGCTACAAACATTTTGTGGTCATGCAAAGAGTCCATAAGGGCTGGGTATATATCGGAGATCCGGTACTCGGTCATAAACGTTACAAAGTCGAAGACTTTGTAAAAGGCTGGAACGGCATCATCTTTGCCGTCATCGGCCAGGGCTACGACAAAACCAATGCGTTGCTCGACCCACCCCTGCCACTGACCGCCAAGAACCGCATCAACACCTTCAGCCCGGTGCAAGACGCAGAGTTGATGGATTTCGGATTCATCCAAAGCGACTTCTTCTAATAACAAGGGAGCACGACGCTCCGGGAGCATTCCAATGAAGACTCCAATCTGGCTGGCCGTGGTTTGCCTGGCCGCCAGCCTGCCGACCCAGGCACAGATATTTAAACCCATTGAACTGAACGATCAGGAATTGGCGAGCCTGCGAGGCCGCTATGTCATGCCGGGGCGGATCATCAGTTTCGGCATTGTCATGACCAGCACTTGGCAAAATGCCAACGGTGAAGTGATCGGGGCAACGTCCTCGATGCAAATTCAACAATCGACCATCAAGCCACAGTTCTATGTGTCAATAATCAATGAAAAAGGTAATGGTTCAGCGAGTTCCCAAGGCACCGGTACCATCACTGGCGGCAACGGCCTCAACAGCACCGAAGGCGTCACTCAAGTCGTGCGTGCTGCCGGCGACCATAACACTGCCTACAACAACGTTGATATCAACGTCACAAGGGCTAACCAAGCGCCAACAACGCAACAGCAGGGCCAGGCATTGGCCGCAGGCTCGACGTTGGTCGGCGCCAATGGCGCGGGCTCGCTGAGCATTTCCTCGAGCGGTACGAGTGTGCAACTCAACATCGCGGCCAACAACAACCAGGGCAGTACCGTACAACGCCTGGGCCAGGGTGGGCTGATGCAGAACACGACTTTGCTCGGCGGTGGCAACCAGGTCCGCAACCTCACGTCCCTTAATGTCGTGCTGCGTGACAACGGGCCGACAACCGGGTCGCTGAACGGCAACCTGGACCAGCTCAAAGGCCTTCGCACTCAAGGATTCTGATCTACGCTCAGTCTCATCAGATGAAGTCAGAAGGGACGGCTAACCCATGCACCGATCGTTAACGTTCAGAGCTATCGTTTGTTTGAGTAGCCTGGCCCCGGCGACACTGCTATACGCAGCACCGGACCCCCAGGTCGAGATGCTAAAACAAGAACTCATGGAGTTGAAACAGCGTTACGAAGCACAACAGAACGCGCTGATGGTACTCGAGCAACGCGTTCGCCAAGTCGAAGAAACACCAGCAACACCGGCTCCCAAACGCCTGACCAAATCCCCTGCCGAAACGACCCGGGGTGGCCAGACGGTGGCCGCCGGTGCGCCGGGAACCACAGGCAGTTCATACGGCCAATCGCTCAAGGATGATTCGGAGCCTGCGCAAAGCGTTTCCAACCTGTATGACGAAGCCAGCGGCTTTTTCGGTGGCGGCAAGTTCAGCTTCGAAACCGGGCTGACCTACACGCACTACGATACCCGGGCGCTGACGCTCAATGGCTTTCTGGCACTGGACTCGATTTTCCTCGGCAGCATCGATCTTGACCGTATCAAGGCGGATAACTGGACCCTGGACCTGACCGCCCGCTACAACACGGGACAACGCTGGCAGTTCGACATTAACGTCCCCGTGGTTTATCGCGAATCAACGTATTCCTCCGGTGGCGCCGGTGGCGCAGGCCCGGTGACGTCGGACGCAACCGTTACCCGCGACCCGGCCATCGGCGATGTGAACGTTGGCGTTGCTTACAAGTTTCTGGATGAATCGGCCAACCTGCCCGACGCGGTGGTGACACTGCGTGTCAAGGCGCCGACCGGTGATGACCCTTACGGCATCAAACTGGTCCAGGTCCCGAACAACGACAACCTCGCGGTACCCGAGGACTTGCCTACTGGCAATGGTATCTGGTCGATCACGCCGGGTATCTCGCTGGTCAAGACCTATGACCCGGCCGTGCTGTTCGGCAGCCTGTCCTACACCTACAACATTGAAGACTCTTTCAGCGACATCAGCCCTCAGGTCAACTCCAAGGTGCCCGGTGACGTGAAACTGGGCAATTCCTGGCAGGTCGGCGCCGGCATTGCTTTCGCCTTGAACGAGAAGATGAGTATGTCGTTCTCGTTCACCGATCAGTTCGCCCGCAAGAGCAAGATCAAGCCGGACGGTGGCGATTGGCAGTCGATTACCAACAGCGATTACAACTCAGCCAACTTCAACATCGGCATGACCCTGGCAGCAACCGATAACCTGACGATCGTTCCCAACCTGTCCATCGGTCTGACCGACGACTCGCCAGACTTTTCCTTCAGCCTGAAATTCCCGTACTACTTCTAATCCGGCACCCACAAAAAACCCGCTTTTTTCGGCGGGTTTTTTGTGGGTGATAGCTCCAGGTTTTCAGAGCATTTACTTGCAGCTCAACGTATCTGATGCTTATGCAACAAACGGTAGAAGGTAGGCCTGGATATCCCCAGCACCTTGGCGGCGATGCTCAAATTATCGCTGTGGCGGTTAAGTACATCGCACAAGGCCTGGCGCTCTGCCCGGTGCTTGTAGTTTTCCAGCGTGCCCATCGGCGCAGCAACGGCCTGCTGGCTGATCAGCCCCAGGTCTCGCGCTTCGATCTGCCGGCCTTCGGCCAGTACCAACCCGCGACGTACCCGGTTGGCCAGCTCGCGCACATTGCCCGGCCAGTCATGCTTGCCCATGGCAATCAAGGCGTCTTCACTGAAGCTGCGCGGACGGCGGCCGGTTTCATGGCTGTAAAAATGGGAAAAGTGGTTGGCCAGCATCGACAGATCGCCATTACGCTCACGCAGGGGGGCGGTCGCAACCTGCAACACGTTCAGGCGGTAATACAGATCTTCACGAAAGCGTTTCTTCTCGATCGCGGCCTCAAGATCGACATGGGTCGCGGCCAACACCCGCACATCCACGGGAATCGGCTGACTGCCGCCCACCCGCTCGATGTTCTTTTCCTGGAGGAAACGCAACAGATTCGCCTGCAGCTCCAGGGGCAGATCACCAATTTCGTCGAGAAACAGCGTGCCGCCGTTAGCCGCTTCGATCCGCCCGACCTTGCGTTGATGGGCGCCAGTAAAAGCACCCTTCTCGTGGCCAAACAGTTCGGACTGGATCAAGTGTTCGGGAATTGCGCCGCAATTGATCGCGACAAAGGGTTTGCTGTGACGTTGGGATTGTCGATGGAGCGTGCGGGCGACCAGTTCTTTACCGGTACCGCTTTCACCACGGATCAATACCGGAGACTCGGTGGGCGCCAGCTTGCTCAGCAACTTGCGCAGTTCGCGAATGGGTTTGCTGTCGCCAAGCAGTTCGTGCTCAGGTTGATCAATGTGAACCGTGCCCTGCCCACGCAGGCGTGCCATCCCGAATGCCCGGCCAAGCGTCACCTGAACCCGGGACACATCGAATGGCAAGGTATGGAAATCGAAAAACCATTCGCAGACAAAGTCCCCGACATTCTGCAACCGCAGGACTTCCTGGTTGAGTACGGCGATCCACTCGGTACCGCTACGGCTGATCAGCTCTTTGACGGCTTCCGGGCGTTCGAGGTGAAAAGGCTGCAAACGCAACAGGCCGACATCGCAGGTTTTGTCGGCAACGTTTTCCAGAGTGCAACTGTCAACGTCCCAACCCACAGAGCGCAAAACCGGCAGCAGACGATGACAGTCGTCGCAAGGGTCCACTACTAACAGGCGTCGTAAGGCAGGCGCTTCGATCATGGCTGTTCCTTGGCGCCAAATTTATGAAATATTATTAAAAACAGTCGTTTGGCGGACCTGGCTGTAACGTTAGCAATAATTTGACGTGACCTTGTACCGTTTGACTATAGGGCAGTTGCGTTATTAGTTATAAGAAGCGACTTAGTTAGTTACCTAACGAGTCCTACCTTTCATTCAGCTTTCAAATCCTGCCCAAACCTTGAGTCAATGAAAGAAAGTTGATATTTCTTTTAATTGTATGTGACCCACCCCCCGGTTGCGGGCATCAGTACAAGTAACCAGCCGAACGGTAAGCCCAACCGACGGCACATCACTTGATTGGGCATACAGAGAGAAAACCCCATGAACGCCCCGCTCCGCATCAACGAAGCTCTTTTGATTGCCGACCGCGCATTCCAACCGTTCCAATGCGTGGCCTGGGCCCCACAAGACGGCAATGGCGAACTCAGCCTGACCGTTATCGATCGCACCAACACCCGGAGCATCGGTCGCAAGCAGATCCCGAGCAGTGCCTATACCGATCCTGCGCAACTTGAATGCCTGCTTGAAGCGGCACGTGCGGAATTGAGCGAGGAGGGTTACAAACTCCAATCGTGGTCGATGCCACACTAAGCGTTTTGCGGGTTACTAAACGGTAACCCGCGCCCTCCCCGATTATTATTCGAACTTGCACGCGCCCAATTACTTGGCAGGCTTGTCAGTGGTTCGAAAAGACACTGTTCTGGCACACAGCGACCCTCCGTCTGTTAGTTATGACAGTTGTGCATCCAAGCGTTCAGGGATTGAATGTTTCCTTATACAGTCGCCACCCAAACTCCCGGTTCAGGACGACTCGCAAGGAGCTGCGTGCATGTCAATCCAGACCGCGTTTGCATTACCGGCAACCCTGAACAACGCCGGCAAACTTGATACAACCTTTGCCTCGTCTGGCAAAACCCAGGTGTATTTCGCTGGCAGCCTCTCAAGCATGGCCAACGGGGTCGCGATTGATTCACGGGGCAGGTTGTTAGTCGCGGCGAAGGTCGGAACGCCAGGCGGCAGCCGCTTCGGCCTCGCTCGGTTGCTCGAGGACGGCTCGGCAGATTTGGCGTTCGGCAATCAAGGCAGCGTCATCGGGCAATTCGAACACGGCTTCGAGGCCATGGCCCGTAAAGTCCACGTACTGCCCAATGAGCACATTCTGGTGGCTGGCCTGCACTACGAAAATGCTCACTGGACACTGCCCGCCCTCGCCCTGTTTGATCAGCATGGCCGTCCGGTTCAATGTTTTGGCGACAATGGCCGCTGCGTCGTGCGTCTGCCGGGCGATCTTTCCCAAGGCGTGCGTGACACCTGGCTACCACCCGGCGTACCGGGCGCAGAAGCCTGTGATGTCTGCGTGCAGGAGGATGGCCGAATCCTGCTGCAGGCCAATCATCACTTCGAACTGGCCGATCATGTCGGCATGCTGATACGGCTCAACACCGACGGTTCGCTGGACGATTCCTTCAACGGCCGTGGCTTCGTGATTGTCAGGCACTTGTTGATGAACACCTGGCTCAGCAGCCTGATGGTGCAACGAGACGGCCGGATCCTGGTGGGCGGTTCGATCAACTTCCCTGAAGAAGGTCTGTTGGCCCGCTATCACAGCGACGGCAGGCTCGACGATTGTTTCGCCGTGGATGGTTTCATGACCTTCAAGGCATGTGGATATAGCGCTCAGGTCAGCCAGATCGTCCAACAGGAAAATGGCGATGTGCAGTGCTTTGGCAGCAGCCGCGACCCGATGCATTGCCTGGCTCTGAAAGTACACAGCAACGGCCGCCCGGACATTCATTGCAATGGAGGCAGGGCCCAATTGCTGGAAATCGGTCACAGTGGCTGCCAGTGGACCGACGCAAAGGCACTGCCGGACGGCTGCGTGGTGACGGTCGGGGCCACGATCGGCGGCGTCGAGGCGGATTTCATTCTGGCGCGGCATCTGCCCGACGGGCAACTTGACCGCAGCTTCGGCAATGGCACCGGCTGGGTTCGCACCCGCCTTGGCCGCAGCCTGGATACCGCGGCTTCCGTGGTCATGCAGGCCGACGGAAACATCGTCGTCGGGGGCTATTCACTGGACGGCAACTATCGAGCGGTCGTCGCACGCTATCTGGGGTAGGCCCCGCACAGTTTCCTACACTTGATCTTCCCTTCTGCTTACGGCAAGTTGCGCGCTTCTTAATACAAGGAGTAGCCGATGCCCGGTTCAATGGCTCAGGCGTTCGCGCACAATTTTCTCGGGCATTCACCCCGCTGGTACAAGGCAAGCATTGTCGGCTTCCTGATTCTCAACGCACTGGTGTTGTGGACCATCGGCCCGGTGGTGGCCGGCTGGCTGCTGGTGCTGGAGTTCATCTTCACCCTGGCCATGGCGCTCAAGTGTTATCCGTTAATGCCCGGCGGCCTGCTGTTGATCGAAGCGCTGTTGCTGAAGATGACCACGCCCCAGGCACTCTACGACGAGCTGGTGCACAACTTCCCGGTGATCCTGCTGCTGATGTTCATGGTGGCCGGCATTTACTTCATGAAAGACCTGCTGCTGTTTCTGTTCTCGCGCCTGCTGCTGGGGGTTCGTTCCAAGGCGCTGCTGGCGTTGATGTTCTGCTTCCTGTCGGCGTTTCTGTCGGCGTTTCTCGATGCCTTGACCGTGACCGCCGTGATCATCAGTGCAGCCGTCGGGTTTTACTCGGTGTATCACCGCGTCGCATCCGGCAACGATCCGCGTCAGGACAGCGCGTTTGGCGATGACCAGCACCTGCCCACCCTCCATCACGCCGACCTCGAACAATTCCGCGCCTTTCTGCGCAGTCTGCTGATGCACGGTGCCGTGGGTACCGCACTGGGCGGTGTTTGCACATTGGTCGGTGAGCCGCAGAACCTGCTGATCGGCCACGAGATGGGCTGGCACTTCGCTGAGTTCTTTCTGAAAGTCGCCCCGGTTTCATTGCCGGTCCTGGTGGCCGGCCTGGTGACCTGCGTCCTGCTGGAGAAACTTCGCTGGTTCGGTTACGGCACGCTGTTGCCGGACAACGTGCGTGCGGTTCTGGCCAATTACGCCGCAGAAGACAATGCCGAACGCACCTCGCGCCAACGTGCAGCGCTCATCGTGCAGGGATTGGCAGCGCTGATTCTGATTGCGGGGTTGGCGTTCCATATTGCTGAGGTCGGCCTGATCGGCTTGATGGTGATCGTGCTGATCACCGCATTCACTGGCATCACCGACGAGCACCGTATCGGCAACGCGTTCAAGGACGCCATGCCGTTCACAGCGCTGCTAGTGGTGTTTTTCGCGGTGGTGGCGGTGATTCACGATCAGCAACTGTTCACGCCTTTGATCCAGTGGGTGTTGGCGCTGCCAGCGGATCAACAGCCAGGCATGCTGTTTATTGCCAACGGCTTGCTGTCGGCCATCAGCGATAACGTGTTCGTCGCGACCATTTACATCACCGAAGTCAAACAGGCCTTCATCTCCGGCCACATGAGCCGTGAGCATTTCGAGACACTGGCGATTGCGATCAACACCGGCACCAACCTGCCGAGCGTGGCGACGCCCAATGGTCAGGCTGCGTTTCTGTTCCTGCTGACCTCGGCGATTGCACCGCTGATTCGACTGTCGTACGGACGGATGGTGTGGATGGCGTTGCCGTACACCGTGGTGATGGGTGTTCTTGGCTGGTACGCAGTGAGTTTCTGGCTGTAAGCCCGGAACAAAATGCGGGAGCGAGCTTGCTCCGGGCGGCGATCCGACGATAGCGGTCTTTCATTCAACAATGATGTTGGCTGACATGGCGTCATCGCGAGCAAGCTCGCTCCCACATGGGGTGTGGTGTGGTTATCGAGGAAGGATATAGCGCTCGATTGCCTGGGCCGCACCGTCCTCGGTATTGGCGCCCGTCACCACGTCCGCCTGGCGCTTCACCGCCTCTTCCGACTGCCCCATGGCGATCGACAAGCCTGCGCGGTGAAACATCGCCGGGTCGTTGCCGCCATCGCCCAGCGCCGCGGTCTGCTCCAGCGGCACACCGAGAAATTCGGCCAGTGTCGCCAGCGCTGCACCCTTGTTGGCTTGCATCGCGGTCACGTCCAGATAAATCGGCTGTGAACGGGAGACCTGTGCCTGGCCTTCCACTTTGGGCAGCAGGAGCGCTTCCAGCTCAATCAACAACTGCGTGTTGTTGCTGGTGGCGACGATCTTGTCGATGCGTTCCAGGTACGGCTCAAAACTCTCGACCACCACTGGCGGATAACCCAGGCCGTGCTGTTCACGAGGCACCATTGGGCCGTTCGGATCTTTCAGCAACCAGTCGCCACCACTGAACACCCAGATTTCGATGTCCGGCCGGTCGGCAAACAGCGCCAATGCCGTCAGCGCCGCCGTCGCCGGCAAGTAATGCGCGACCAGCAAACTGCCGTCCGGGTTGACGATGGTGCCGCCATTGAAGGCGGCTGTCGGCAGGTCGACGCCCAAGGCTTCGATCTGTTGCAACATGGCTTTCGGCGGACGGCCAGTGGCCAGGCTGAACAGCACGCCCGCCTCGCGCAAGGAGCGGACGGCTTCAATGGTGCGTTGGCTGAGGCTGTGATCGGGCAGCAACAAGGTGCCGTCCATGTCGCTGAGCAGAAATCGGATGGGTTGTTGCGTCGGCTCACTCATCCGAGGCCGTGCCAGACGCGACCGTCGCGGGTAAGGAGATCTTCGGCAGCCTGCGGGCCGTCTTCGCCAGCGGCATAGCTCTGCACGCTCGCGTCCTGCTGCCAGGCATCGAGGAAAGGCTGCACGGCGCGCCAACCGTTCTCGATGTTGTCGGCGCGCTGGAACAGCGTCTGATCGCCGGTCAGGCAATCGTAGATCAGGGTTTCATAGCCGGTGGACGGCTGCATTTCAAAGAAATCCTTGTAGGCAAAGCCCAGTTCGATATTGGCCATTTTCAAGGCCGGCCCGGGCCGTTTGGCCAGCAGGTCGAACCACATGCCCTCGTTGGGTTGAATCTGGATTCGCAGATAAGTCGGTTGCAGTTCATCGACCTCGGTATCGCGGAACTGCGCATACGGCGCAGGTTTGAAGCAGATGACAATCTCGGTGTCGCGCACGCTCATGCGCTTGCCGGTGCGCAGGTAAAACGGCACGCCGACCCAACGCCAGTTGTCGATCATGACTTTCAGCGCGACGTAGGTTTCGGTATTGCTGTCGGGCGCCACGTTGTTTTCCTGGCGATAACCCGGCAACTCCTTGCCGTCGACTTCACCAGCCGTGTATTGGCCGCGCACCGAGTTGGCCAACGCTTCCTCGACCGACCAGGGCCGAATCGCACCGACCACCTTGGCTTTCTCGCCGCGTACCGCATCGGCGCCAAAGGCGGCCGGCGGCTCCATCGCAACCATCGCCAACAATTGGAACAGGTGATTGGGCACCATGTCCCGCAAGGCGCCGGTGTGTTCATAAAAACTGCCACGGGTTTCCACGCCGACGGTTTCGGCGGCGGTGATTTGTACGTGGTCGATGTAGTGGTTGTTCCAGAACGCTTCGAACAGGCTGTTGGAGAACCGGCTGATCAAAATGTTCTGCACGGTTTCCTTGCCCAGATAGTGATCGATCCGGTAGATCTGGTTTTCCGTCATCACCTTGAGCAAACAAGCGTTCAAGGCTTCGGCAGTATGCAGATCGGAACCAAAGGGTTTTTCGATCACTACCCTTCTGAACGCTTCTGGCGACTCTTGCAGCAAGCCGGCGGCGCCGAGACGACGCACCACTTCGCTGAAGAAACGTGGCGCGGTGGCCAGGTAGAAGACGGCGTTGCCAGTGCCGCTGGCGGCGATTTTCGCCGCCAGGGCTTGATAGGTGCTGTCGTCCAGGAAGTCGCCCTGGACGTAGCTAATGCCTTTGGCCAACTTGGCCCACAGGTCCGGGTCAAGGGCGTGATCGCCCTTGCCGACCTTGGCGGCCACTTCGGCCCGAATGAAGTCTTCGAGTTTTTTCGCAAAGGCTTCATCGGTGATTGCGTTGTGGTCAACGCCGATGATCCGCAGTCCATCCCCAAGCAGACCGTCACGACTCAGGTTGTACAGCGCCGGCATCAGCAGACGCTTCACCAGATCACCATGGGCACCGAACAGAAACAGCGTGGTCGGTGGTGCGGGTTCTGCCTTGGATTTATTGCGGATCAAGCGAGTCATTTTTTCGAAGTCTCCACATGGCCGCCGAAGCCGAAGCGCTGGGCCGAGAGAATCTTGTCGCCAAAGGTGCCTTGCCCGCGCGAACGGTAGCGGGAGAACAGCGAGTTCGACAGCACCGGTACGGGCACCGATTGCTCCATGGCGGCTTCGATGGTCCAGCGACCTTCACCGCTGTCAGCCACTTCGCCTGAGTAACCGTCGAGTTTCGGATCGCTGGCAAGTGCGTCTGCGGTCAAATCAAGCAGCCAGGACGACACAACGCTGCCACGACGCCAGACTTCGGCGATGTCGCCTACGTTCAGGTCGAAACGCTGGTCTTCCGGCAGGTTGGTGCTGGCCTTGGTCTTGAGAATGTCGAAGCCTTCGGCGAAGGCCTGCATCATTCCGTATTCGATGCCGTTGTGGATCATTTTCACGAAATGGCCCGAACCGGCCGGGCCTGCGTGGATGTAACCGCGCTCGGCACGATCGTCTTCGGACTTGCGGTCCTTGGTCCGAGGGATATCGCCCAGGCCCGGTGCAAGGCTCTCGAACAGCGGATCAAGGCGTTTAACCACCTCGGCTTCGCCGCCGATCATCATGCAGTAACCGCGCTCCAGGCCCCAGACGCCGCCGGAGGTGCCGACGTCGACGTAGTGCAGGCCTTTCTCCGACAGGGTTTTCGCCCGGCGGATGTCGTCCTTATAGAAGGTGTTGCCGCCGTCGATGATGGTATCGCCGGCTTCAAGCAAAGTGCTCAGGGTGTCGATGGTGTCTTCGGTCGGTGCGCCGGCCGGCAGCATGACCCACACTGCACGTGGCTTGGCCAGGCCAGCGACCAGCGCCGGCAGGTCGATGACGCCAGAGGCGCCTTCTGCGGCCAGGGTGTCGACAAAGGCGGTATTGCGGTCGTAAACAACGGTGGTATGCCCGTTCAGCATCAGGCGCCGCGCAATATTGCCGCCCATGCGGCCCAGTCCAATAATCCCGAGTTGCATGTGCTGATGCTCCCTACTACAAATAATGTGTGTCAAAGGTTTATAGCCCAACGCGACTCATTCGACTTAGTCCAGCGTCGGGGCACATAGTTTCCGGGCATTGTGCCCGATCAAGATTGATAACGTCAGTAATCGCACCGAAGACACAACGACCATGAAAAATAAAAAAGTTCCCTTCCGGGGCAAAAGAAATCAGAATCGGAGCCGATAGTAAGTCAGCACCCGATTTCGGGGCAGGTTTACAGTTGAGGCAGCCATTTGCGAGGTGAGCAATGGGCACAGTACATGCAGCACGGCCAGCACAAACTCTTTACGTCACGATCCGTCGAGATGAATTACGCCAGTTGAAAGACGAGCGCGACCAGCTGAAGCAGGAGCTCGCGCAATTGCGCTTGTTGACACAAAGCAATCAGGCCCAGCCTTTGCCCGTCACTCACCGTGTGCCTCACGCCTGATCCCCTCGCTTGATTCGGAAGCAGCCCACTGCTGTTTCCGACCTGCCATCCCCCTTTTGACAAACCCGGCAACTCACGAAGTTTTCACACCCGTTTCTTGATACTCCGGCTCATTGTGGCCGCTCGGTATCCGCGCGGCGCCCGTTCGTCGGTGACAAAGATGTCCCGACGGGGAAGTGATTATTGGCTGGAGCGCTGAATGGCTTTGTTTAAACGCAGCAATACGTCTGCGAAAGGTTTCGACTGGACAGGATTTCTCTGGCTGTTCCTGTTCTTCTGGTATTTTTCCGGCATTACCCAACTACTGATCCAACTGACAGGCACCTCCGGTTTTACCGGGTTCCGCCAGGCCTTTGTGATGAGCGCCATCTGGCTTGCGCCGATGCTGCTGTTCCCCAAACAAACACGTGTCATGGCTGCGCTGATCGGTGTGGTGCTATGGGCCTGCTCAATGGCCAGCCTGGGTTACTTCTTCATCTATCAGCAGGAGTTTTCCCAAAGCGTCATCTTCATTATGTTCGAGTCGAACATCTCTGAAGCCGGCGAGTACATGACACAGTACTTTGCCTGGTGGATGGTGGCTGCGTTCCTCGCTCACACCGCTTTCGCTTACTTCCTCTGGACTCGCTTGCGCCCGGTGTACATGCCTCGCGGTCGGGCGCTGGTGGCTGCAACGGCGATTGTGGTCGCCGTCGTCGGTTACCCGCTGATCAAGCAAACCGCACGTACCGGCAGCCTTGCCGGCGGTTTCGAGAAGTTCGAAACCCGCATCGAGCCCGCGGTGCCTTGGCAGATGGCCGTGGCCTATCACCGCTACCTCGATACCCTGGCCGGTATGCAAGACATGCTTCATAGCGCCAGCAAGATTCCACCGCTGCACAATCTCAAAGATTCGGCGGCCAATCAGCCGGCGACCCTGGTGCTGGTGATCGGTGAGTCCACCAACCGTCAGCGCATGAGCCTCTACGGCTACCCTCGGGAAACCACCCCGGAGCTCGACAAGCTCAAGGATCAACTGGCGGTCTTCGATAACGTCATCACCCCGCGCCCTTACACCATCGAGGCGTTGCAGCAGGTTCTGACCTTCGCCGACGAAGAAAACCCGGACCTGTATCTGTCGACTCCGTCGCTGGTCAGCATGATGAAACAGGCAGGCTACAAGACCTTCTGGATCACCAACCAGCAGACCATGACCAAGCGCAACACCATGCTGACGACCTTCTCCGAGCAGGCCGACGAGCAGGTGTACCTAAACAACAACCGCAACCAGAATGCCGCCCAGTACGATGGCGACGTGATCGAGCCGTTCAACAAGGCCTTGGCCGATGCTGCGCCGCGCAAGCTGATCGTCGTGCATTTGCTCGGCACGCACATGAGCTATCAATACCGTTATCCGTCGTCCTTCGATAAATTCAAGGACCGCAAAGGGGTTCCGGACGGCGTGCGCGACGATCAGGTGCCGACGTATAACAGCTATGACAACGCGGTGCTGTACAACGACTTCGTGGTTTCGAGCCTGATCAAGGACTACGCCAAGTCTGATCCGAACGGGTTCCTGCTGTACCTCTCCGACCACGGTGAAGACGTTTTCGATTCTCCTGGCCACAGCACCCTTGGGCGCAACGAAAGCAAACCGACGGCGCCGATGTACACCATTCCGTTCATGGCCTGGGCCTCGCCGAAATGGCGCGAAAACCATGACTGGAGCTTTGCCGGTGATCTGGGGCGGCCTTACAGTAGCTCGCACCTGATCCATACCTGGGCTGATCTGGCGGGTCTGAGCTTCGATGAACTGGATCGCAGCAAGAGCCTGGTCAGCGACAGTTTCAAGCCACGGCCATTGATGATCGGCAATCCTTATGAGCGCGAGCAAAAGGCATTGATCGACTTCAGTCTGATGAAGCCCAAGGCGCTGCCAGGCGCTACGGCAGCCGTTCAGAAGTAATCCTGCTGAACCTGTGGGAGCGAGCTTGCTCGCGATAGCGGCGGCACAGTCAGCATTGATGTCGCCTGATCCACCGCTATCGCGAGCAAGCTCGCTCCCACATGAATTGTGCTGTCCGAAACTTCGCAAAGATAATAATTATTCTCGTTTATAGCTAAATCCCGCCTCTCCCCTTCGTCTTTGAACAAACGGAATTTTTCCCTCGAAGACAAGGAGTCGGCTGCGATGTTCGCGCCTATCACCCGTTCCATGACCTTTACCCTAGGCTTGTGCAGTGCCGCCCTGTGCCCCGATCTGCTGGCCGAAACCAGCCCCGATCAAGAACCCGGCCGCACCCTCGAACTGGGCGCCACCAATGTGACCGCACAAGGTTTGGGCAGCACCACCGAAAACACCGAGTCGTACACCACCGGCGCCATGAGCACTGCGACGCGCTTGAACCTGTCGATCAAGGAAACGCCGCAATCGGTGTCCGTGGTCACGCGCCAGCAAATGGACGATTTCAAACTCGGCACGCTGTCCGAAGCCATGGGCCAGACCACCGGCGTGGTCGTTCAGCACAACGATTCGGACCGGGTCAGCTATTCATCCCGGGGTTACACGATCAGAAACTTCCAGGTCGATGGCATGCTGAACACCTTCAGCTACATGAAGTCCGACTCGGACACCATCATCTACGACCGCATCGAAGTGGTTCGTGGCGCGACCGGCCTGACCACGGGCGCGGGCGATCCTTCGGCCACCATCAACATGGTGCGTAAACGGCCGACGTCGCAGTGGGAAGTCCAGACCGGCGTCAGCGGTGGCAGCTATGACGACTACTACAGTTATCTGGATGTCGGAGGTCCATTGGCTTTCGACGGACGCTTGCGCGGACGAAGCGTGCTGGCCTATCGCGACAGCCATTCGTACAGGGACAAATATCAGCAGCAACGGGAAGTTGGTTACGGCATTCTCGAAGCCGACCTGACCGATGACACCGTGCTGGCCGTGGGTTACGACTATCAGAACAAACACGTCCAGGGCTCCTCCTATGGCACCACGCCCTATTGGAATTCTGACGGAGGCAAGGCGAACCTGGGACGCTCCACCAACATGGCCACGTCCTGGAGTTCCTGGCCGATAAAGGACAAGACAGCGTTCGCCACTCTGGACCAACAACTGGGTGCCGGCTGGCACTTCAAAGCGGCCTACACGCACCGCGAAAGCGATACGGACGGCAAGTTGTATTACGGCGGTGGCGGTTTCCCGAATGAGGACCGCAGTGGCATGAGCGCCTACTTGGGCCACATGCTCGGGACGCAGAAAATGAAGGCGTACGACTTTAACGTGGCGGGCCCCTACTCGCTGTTCGGGCGGGAACACGAAATGATGTTCGGGTATGGCGAAGCCGAACGCAGTGAAGAAAGCCCCTATCTGGTTGAGGGCGCACTGCCGTCGGGTTACTTGAACATCCCCGACTGGAAGTATATGGGCGACATCGCCAAGTATTCCGACACCGTCACCAACCTTTCAGGTTCAAAAGACAGTACCCGCCAGAAGGCCGGTTACCTGGCCACTCGCCTGAGTCTGACGGATGACCTGCACGCCGTACTCGGCAGTCGTTATGGCAGCTGGAAAGCGTCGAGCACGACCAACAGCTACGACGACAACCTGCAGCTCAGCAGCGTCGATGCTACCCGCCAGCAGCACAACGACATCTGGACGCCATACGCCGGCCTGCTTTACGACCTCACGCCCGAATACACCGTGTACGTCAGCTATACCGACATTTTCAATCCGCAAGACAATCGCGACAGCAATCGCAAATACCTTGAGCCGGTGGTGGGCAGCAACTATGAACTGGGCCTCAAGGGCAGCCTGCTTGAAGAACGCCTCAACCTGGCCACCGCGCTGTTCTGGAGCAAACAGGACAACGTTGCCGAACGCGACGACTCGGTACCGCCGGACCCGGCCACCGGCGAGGAGTTCTTCAAGTCAGGCGGTAAAGGCAACAAGGTTCAGGGCTTCGAAGCCGAGGTCTCGGGCGAGGTCATGGCCGGCTGGAACATGACGGCTGGTTACACCTACACCCACTCGGCCAATGGTGAAAAGAAACGCGCCAATACCAACCAGCCGCTGAATATGTTCCGGCTCTCCACGGCCTATCGCTTGCCCGGCGACTGGCAGGCACTGACCGTGGGTGGCGCGGTGAATTGGCAGAGCGACGTCTTCGGCAACTCCAAACGCCCGGTCGGGCGCAACGCCAATGGTGAGCTGATCACCGAAAGCGCGAAGATCCGTCAGGAGGCCTACACCGTGGTCAAACTGATGTCGCGCTATGAGTTCGACAAGCACCTGTCCGCCTCGCTGAACGTCGATAACCTGTTCGACAAGAAGTATTACGACAACGTCGGGTTCTATAACGGTGTGTTTTGGGGTGACCCGCGCACGGTGACACTGAGCCTGGACTGGAAGCTCTAGGCGCAGGTCGTTCCCATTTAACGGAATCGGCGGATAATGTCCCTTCGACATTGCTTCATGGACGAAAGGACCCGACAACTCGTAGTGGGGCACACCATGAAACGTACAACCATGATCCTCGCCGGCCTGATGATGTTCAGTTCAACCGCTGTATTTGCCGAAGGTGGCGCTGAACGCATGCGGTACTACTTTGAGAGCCTGCGGCTCAGCCAGGAGGCGAATCAAAGTAACGCCAGCACCGCTGAAATCAGGGTTCCGAATGATCAAACCGCGCAAGTGACAGAGCACTACAAACCGTAACGACAAAGGGCGTCCTGATGGACGCCCTTTTTCTTTGCTCGTAATACCTTAAAGCGCCTTGGTCCAGAACAGCATCCGACCGTGCGCCGGGTCGAACATGCCTGCGGCAAAACCGAACTTGCCATAGGAAGCCTGGGCGACTGCATTACCTTCCAGCACCTCCAGTGTGATTTTGCAGCAACCGCGCTGGCGAGCGATGTCCTCGACCTTTTGCAGCATCTTCTGGCTCAACCCCAAGCCGCGAAACTTCTTCACCACCATCACATCGTGCACGTTGACCAGCGGTCGACAGGCGAAGGTCGAGAAACCTTCAAAGCAATTGACCAACCCGGCCGGCTCGCCACCGACGAAGGCCAGAACGCTGAACGCGTGGGGACGTTTGGCCAGTTCCGCCGGCAGTTGCTTCAACAAGTCGGCGGGCAACGAGTGGCCGCCACCCATCGGGTCTTCGGCGTAAGCATTTAGCACCAGCCCAATAGCCTCGGCATGCACCGGATTGGTGTAACTGGCCTGAAGCACAAGAATTTCTGCGGATTCCATTTCCACCCTCGTTCACACATTAAGTTGCCCCAGCGCATCTCGCACTGAAAGGCCGACCGACAATATCGCGGGCACAGCCGTGTCGACAACCGGATCCTGTTGTAGTTTTTCGCTCAAGCGCCCCAGATCAGCGCCTCGGTCCACCCCAGCTCGGCAAAATCCTCAGCCCTCAAGCCTGACTCGCCGGCACAGAAAAACTCGTCCAGTTGCGGTGGTTTGACCGAGGTACCGCTGAGCATGGCGTGAACCTGCCCGCGATGATGAATCTGGTGCTCGAACAGATGGGACAGCAGGCGCAAGCGGCTGTCATGTTGCGGCGTGTCCCGGGCGATGGTCACGATCTTGCCGAGGTCTGCATCGCGCATTTGCTCGCAATAGGCGATCAGTCGAAGGTCCACCAGCGCTTGTTCGCGCTTGAGGTCTACTGCGTGCGTAAACGGCTCGTCCTGGTTGAAAAACACATGGCATTCGGGATGCGGGTCATCGCCGCGCAACTCCCGCTCCAGCGCATCCACGTAATACCAGTCGTTGGTCAGGATGTGATTGAGGGTAGCGCGCAGACTGGGAAAGAAGCTGACCCGCGGTGCCGCCAGATCGGCCGGGCTCAACTGGCTCCAGGCCTTGGCGAGTCGATGATTGGCCCAGGCGTTTTGATAGGCCATGGTCAGCAAATGGTGCGACAGAGGCTGATTCATGTTCGCGGCTCCTTGAATTCAAGCTTCGGCGAAACGTTGCAGCTGCATTTCCTGTAAACGGCTGAGGGTACGGCGGAACGGGAACTCCAGATAACCCTCGGTGTACAACGATTCCATGGGCACCTGCGCTTCGAGGCACAGCGGCACCTTGCGGTCGTAGCACTCGTCCACCAGGGCGATGAAACGCCGTACACCGTCGTCATGCACCGACAATTGTGGCAACTCGCGATCGCCCGCCACCACCCGCTCGACGCCGTCTTCAGTGCCTCGGGCGATGCGCCCTTCGCGCTTTTGCGCGCTGAGGTTGGGCACGTCACTCAACAGAATAGCGCTGAAGGTGTCGCACAGGGCGATGAAATCCATGGCGGCAAAGGGCTGTTCACAGAGATCGGCGTAACGAGTCCAGAGTACGGTTGGACTGGCCTGCACGACATTGAGTGAGCGATAGCCCACCTTGATCGGGTCACTGGACACCGATTGGCCGACTGTCAGTGCCTTGAACACTTCACCCAGAGCGCTAGGTTGCCCCGGTGCCGCCACCCAGTAACGTTGCAAACCAATGCCGGGGTGCAGACGATGATCTTCACCACCGTCCACCGCAATCACCTGCATATGTTGCTTGATGGCCTCGATGGCGGGCACGAACCGGTCACGGTTGAAGCCATCGGCGTACAGTTGATCCGGGGGCTGATTGGAGGTGCAGACCACCACCACGCCCTGCTCGAACATCACCTGAAACAAACGCCCAAGAATGATTGCGTCGCCGATGTCGTTGACGAACAGTTCGTCAAAGCACAGTACCCGCACTTCCTCGCTCAGTTCGCGAGCCAGTGCCTTCAACGGGTCGGCGGTGCCAGTCAACTGAAACGAACGCTGATGCACCCAGCCCATAAAGTGGTGAAAGTGTTGGCGACGGGCCGGGACCTTCAGGCTTTGGTAAAACTGGTCCATCAACCAGGTTTTACCGCGCCCGACCGGGCCCCAGAGGTACACGCCAGTGATCGGCGTGCGCCCTTCATGCAGCGCCTCGTAGCATTTCTGCAGCGCCCACACGGCGTGTTCCTGGGCTTCGTCCTGGACGAAGCCCTTCTGTTCGATGGCGTGTTGCCAAGCGCTTAAGGGAGAGTCGACATTCATGGGCGGCAGTATGCCACGCGGCCCGTTTAGAGCGAGATGTCTAGCCGGGCAATCTTGCCCTGTTCATTCAGGCGAAACATGTAGCGCAATTCCAGAGGACTGCCGGGAAACGTTCCGGAGATCAGGTTATGCACCAGCACCTTGCCGGTGCGTAGTTGCACGTCGAGCACTTCAACCCGTGGCTGGTAACGCTGGGCGGTGTCTTGCATCCATTGCGCGATGGCTTGAGTGCCGACCTGGTGCTGGCCTTCATCGAACACATTGGCATCCTCAGCGAAAAAACTGGCGACACGCGAGGTGTCGCGGGCATTGGCCGCAGCGATGTAGGCGGCGATGGCGGGTGCCAGTGAAGAGGCGGGATTGGACATGGTTACGGCTCCTTGTTTGTTGATTCTGGAGCCATGCTAAAACAAGCCTGTGTCAGTTTTTGTCAGGAGTGAAGCGCCCTGCTTCGTCCAGTTGCATCTGCTTGCGCCAGGTGCGCAACAGGTCGCTGCGCTGCCCCGGATAACGCTCGCCCTGCTCGTTCGCTGCCGAGATCCGGTCAGTGCGAAAGGTGCGATAGGCGCTGCGCAATTCACACCAGGCGACGATGATTCGCACCTCGTTTAGAAACCCCAGGGCCAGCGGCCAAATCAGCCGCTGACTCGGCACCTGGTTGGCGTCCGCGTAATCGATGTGCAGCTTGGCCTGATCGCGGATGGCCTGGCGAAACACATTCAGTGGCACGACGTTGGGCGCAAAGCCATAGCCGGGCGGCCCCGGCAACACCGTCGGGTTGCGTAACGCGTCCAGCGCTTCAGGCGCCAATACCGCCGCAATCTTGGCCAGCGCATCCGCCGCAGCCTTGCTCAACACCTCATCCCCACGCTGATCCACATAGCGCAACCCCAGCACGATGGCTTCGGTTTCATCGGCGTTGAGCATCAACGGCGGCAGAAACAAACCACTGCGCAGCACATAACCGATCCCCGCTTCGCCATAGATTGGCGCGCCAAGAGCGGTGAGTTCGGCGATGTCGCGGTACAGCGTACGCTCGGAAACCTCCAATTCGCCGGCAAGTGTTGCCGCGGTCACCGGACGACTTTTGCCGCGCAGCACTTGCAACAAGGTCAGTAAACGAGTGGTACGCGACACGATTGGCAGGCTCTGTCCGTAAAAGTTGTCGGAGCTTAGCAGAGGACCCTGTCAGAAAGTGGCAGTAGCAATGAGGCCGGTGGTCGGCCTTTCTCTTGCGAACGAAAAAGCGCCTTGACGGCGAATATTACTCGCATCATATTAAATACATGTCGATAGACATTTATATTCGACCCCAACGCTTTTTCCTTCAGGAGTCATCCCATGCATTACAAAGTCTTCGGTCGCAAAACCGGCTTGCGGGTCTCGGAACTGGCGCTGGGCGCCGGTAACTTCGGCACCGGTTGGGGCCATGGCGCCGAGCGCGACGAAGCCAAACGCATCTTTGATGGCTACCTGGAGGCCGGCGGCAATTTCATCGACACCGCCAACGGCTATCAGGCTGGCCAGTCGGAAGCCATGCTCGGCGAGTTCATCGCAGCGGAACGGGATCGCCTGGTCATCGCCACCAAATACACCCTTGGGACCACGCCGGCTGCGGGCATTTCCCACACCGGCAACAACCGCAAGAACATGGTTCGCGCCGTGGAAGAAAGCCTGAAACGGCTCAACACCGACCACATCGACCTGTTCTGGGCCCACATGAGCGATGGCGTGACGCCGATGGAAGAAATCCTGCGTGGTTTCGACGACCTGGTGCGCGCCGGCAAGATTCATTACGCCGGGCTGTCAAACTTCCCGGCGTGGCGCATCGCTCGGGCCGATTTGCTGGCCGAGATTCGCGGGTTCTCACCGATTGCGGCGATTCAGGTGGAATACAGCCTCGCCGAACGCACGGCCGAACGTGAACAACTGCCGATGGCCGAAGCCTTGGGCCTGGCCGCTACGTTATGGTCGCCGTTGGGTGGCGGGTTCCTCACCGGCAAGTACCGCACTAACGATGGCGACAACCGCGCCGCCAAACTCGGCATGCTGATTCACGCCGAGAAAAGTGCCCGTGAAACCGCCCTGCTCGACACCTTGCTGGCCGTCGCCGCGGAACTGGGCGCCAGCCCGACTCACGTGGCCATTGCCTGGCTACGGGAGAAAGCCAAGCGTTCGACCACGGCGCTGATTCCGATTCTCGGCTCGCGCACCCGTGAACAACTGGATGCGACCTTGGGTGCTTTGGATGTGCAATTGAGTGCTGATCAACTGTCGCGGCTTGATGGGGTCAGTGGTGTGGAGATGGGCGTGCCCCATGAATCCATTGCCGGGTCGAAGGCGCGATTTACTGGGGCTGAAACGTTAGACCTGCCAATCATCCCAGTGGCCTGACACGATTAATTGTGGGAGCGAGCTTGCTCGCGATGGGGCCGGCACATGCAACAGATGTGTTGAATGTAAGGCCGCTATCGCGAGCAAGCTCGCTCCCACATTTTTTGGTTTGTGTGTTATCGGTCGACCTTATGTTTAGCCGCATACAAACACAGCATTTCCATCGCCAACGTCGCCGCCGCCAGTGAGGTAATGTCCGCACTGTCGTAGGCCGGCGCCACTTCCACGACGTCCATTCCCACCAGATTAATCCCGCGCAAGCCACCCAGGATTTCCAGCGCCTGCACCGTGCTCAAGCCGCCGCACACCGGCGTTCCGGTTCCTGGAGCGAAGGCCGGATCGAGGCAATCAATGTCGAACGTCAGGTACACCGGGTTATCACCGACCCGCGCCCGAATGGCCTCGACAATCGCATCAACACCACTTCGATGCACTTGCCGCGCATCCAGCACCTGAAAGCCCTGGTGATCGTCATTGGTGGTGCGCAATCCGATCTGCACCGAACGCGACGGATCCACCAACCCTTCCTTGGCCGCGTGCCAGAACATCGTGCCGTGATCGACACGCTTGCCGTCTTCGTCCGGCCAGGTGTCGCTGTGGGCGTCGAAGTGGATCAACGACAACGGACCATGTTTACGCGCATGGGCTTTGAGCAGCGGATACGTGATGAAGTGATCCCCGCCGAACGTCAGCATCGCGCTACCGGCGTTGAGTATGTGTTCGGCGTGGGCTTCGATGCTTTCCGGCACCGACTGCGGTGTGCCGTAATCGAAGTCGCAATCACCGTAGTCGATGACCGCCAGATGGTCAAACGGGTCGAAGGCCCAAGGCCAGTGGCGTTCCCAGGCAATCCCGGTGGACGCGGTACGAATGCCGCGTGGTCCGAAACGCGCACCGGGACGGTTGCTGGTGGCGGTGTCGAACGGGACACCGCTGACCGCTACGTCAACGCCACGCAAGTCGCGACTGTAGCGACGACGCATGAAACTGGTGATACCGGCGTAGGTGCTTTCGGCGGCAGTGCCGTAGAGGCTGTCGCGGGTCATGGCCTGATCGTTTTGCATCGGGACGTCCATCTCAGGTTCCTTATTATTGGCGGCTACGGAAAGTGGTCCACAAGCGAGTGCGTTGGCGCATGTCCTTGAGGCTCATGCTGCGGTCGGCGTACAGCAGACCGCGAACGTCGGCGGGTGGGTAAATATCCGGGTCGGTGCGCACCGCCTCATCCACCAGCGGCGTGGCGGCCTGGTTGGCGGTGGCAAAGAACAAGGTGTTGGTCAGCGCCGCGACGGACTCCGGACGCAACATGAATTCAATGAACTGGCGTGCGGCTTCGGGATGTGGCGCGTCCTTGGGGATCGCCAGGTTGTCCTGCCACACGAGGGTGCCTTCCTTGGGAATCCGGTACGCGATTTCGTACGGTTTGCTGGCCTTGCGCGCCTGATCGGCGGCCATGCTCGCGTCACCGTTATAGGCCAGGGCCAGACAGACGCTGCCGTTGGCCAGATCGTTGATCTGCCGTCCGCTGGCGACGTACAACACGGAAGGCTGCAATTGATGCAGTAACGCTTGCGCCGCTTCAAGATCGTTCTTGTCCGTGCTGTAGGGATCTTTACCCAGATAGTGCAACGCCAGACCAATCACCTCCTGCGGCGAGTCAATGATCGCAATGCCACAGTCCTTCAATTTGCTGGAGTACTCCGGTTTAAACAGCAGGTCCAGGCTGTTGAGCGGCACGTTCGGCAACCGTTTCTGCACCGCTTCGACATTCATCCCAAGCCCCAGCGTGCCCCAGGTATAGGGCACACCGTAGAGATTGCCCGGATCGACCGCGGCGAGTTTTTCCAACAGATCCGGATCAAGGTTGGCGTAGCCCTTCAGGCCTTCGTGAGGAATGGCCTTCAGCGCACCGGCCGCCAACCCGCGTGCCAGAACACTGGACGACGGCACCACCACGTCATAACCGCTGCCACCAGTGAGCAGCTTGGTTTCGAGCACCTCCGAGGAATCAAACGTGTCGTAACGCACGTGGATACCGGTTTCCTGCTCGAAACGCTGCAAGGTTTCAGGCGCTACGTAATCGGACCAACTGTAGAGATTCAGGACTTTTTCCTCGGCCTTGGCCGATACAGCCATGGCGAGGAACAGCGCGGGTAAACACAGCTTGAACATGGGAGCCATGACGGAACACCTGACCAGATGAAGTGGATGCAGAATGCGTCGTCGGATACATTGGAAAAATACCAAGTTAGTTATCCTGACTTTATCCGGGAGTAATGTTTGATGCTCAGCCAACTCCACGATCTCGATCTGCAACTGCTACGCCTGTTCGTCAACGTGGTGGAGTGCGGCGGCTTCAGCGCAGCTCAGGGGGAGTTGGGCTTGAGCCAATCGAGCATCAGCCAGCAAATGGCCAAACTGGAAACCCGGCTCGGCTATCGCCTGTGCAGTCGCGGTAAGGGGGGGTTCAAAATCACGCCCAAGGGCGAACAACTGCTCAGTGCGACTCGCAGCCTGTTCGAGTCCATCGAAGCCTTCCGCCATCAATCCAATGGTGTGGCCGGGCGCCTGATCGGCGAGGTGCGTCTGGGACTGTCCGAAGCGCTCGATCAATCCGTGCTGCAACAGGTGGCCGATGCGATCCGGCGCTTTCGTGAACGGGACGAATCGGTACGCATCGAATTGATCAGCGCCATGCCCGGTGAAATGGAACGCTTGCTGCTGCAACAACGACTGGACCTGGCGATCGGCTATTTCTCACAAGTGCAAAGCGCTTTTGACTACCGCGAACTGTTTACCGAAACCCAGCACTTGTATTGCGCCACCGGCCATCCGTTGTTCACCAATGATGTGCCTGACGATCAAGCGCTACAGGCTTGCGATCGGGTCGATCACCCTTACCGCTTCCTGCGCAGCGACGAGCCCTTCCAGGGGAAGATGTGTTCGGCGCGCTCGGAGCAAGTCGAAGGCACCCTCGCCTTCATTCTTTCCGGCAAGCATGTCGGTTATTTACCCGAACACTTTGCCCGCAGCTGGGAAGACAAAGGCTTGCTGCGCGCCGTGCGCCGTGGCGATATGAGTTTCGACGTGGCGTTCCATCTGGCCCGCCATCGCGCCCAAGTGCCGGGGGATGCGCAGAAAGCCTTTGAAGAGGATTTGTTGGCGGCGTTCGCCTGAGTACCCACGATCCCTGTGGGAGCGAGCTTGCTCGCGAAGAGGGAGTGTCAGTCAGGCGACATTGATGCTGTCTGGTGCGCCGCTATCGCGAGCAAGCTCGCTCCCACATAGTCTTTCTGGCATCCTGCGCCTCCATTTTTGACCCGGCCCGCCTTCTGGCACGCACACCACCATGACCGCCTCTGAAAAAGCCCCTGCCCCGCGCAATAACGACCTGATTTACGGCCTCGACGACCGCCCGCATCTGACCGCCACCCTCTTCGCTGCCCTGCAACACGTGCTCGCCAGTTTCGTCGGCATCATCACCCCGACCCTGATCATGGGTGGTGCCCTCGGCCTGCAAAGCGAAGTGCCGTACCTGATCAGCATGGCGCTGTTCGTTTCGGGGTTGGGCACATTTGTTCAGGCGCGACGTTTCGGCCCGATCGGTTCCGGCCTGCTGTGTCTGCAAGGCACCAGCTTCTCATTCATCAGCGTGATTCTCAGTGCCGGTTTCATGGTCAAGGCCCGGGGCGGCGGCACCGATGAAATCCTGTCGACCATCTTTGGTGTCTGCTTTTTCGCTGCCTTCATCGAAGTAATGTTGAGCCAGTTCATCGGCAAATTGCGGATGCTGATCACCCCGGTGGTGACCGGCACGATCATCACGTTGATGGGCCTGTCGCTGATCAAAGTCGCCATGACCGACATCGCCGGCGGCTTCGGTGCGGCGGACCTCGGCGCGGCCAGTCATCTGGCCCTGGCGGCCCTGGTGCTCGGAACGATTGTGGTGTTGAACCGCGTCGATGTGCCGTTCCTGCGCCTCGGTGCGATCGTCATCGGCTTGACCCTCGGCTATGTCGTGGCCTGGCTGATGGGTGACGTCAATTTCGCCAGCCTGCCCGACGTGCCGCTGATGAGCGTGCCGGTGCCGTTCAAGTACGGCTTTAACTTCGATTGGGTCGCGTTCGTGCCGGTGGCGGTGATTTTCCTCGTGTCGCCACTGGAAGCCGCCGGTGACCTGACCGCCAACTCGATGATTTCCCGGCAGCCAGTCAAAGGCCCGATCTACCTCCGTCGGATCAAGTCCGGCCTGCTCGCCGACGGCCTCAACTCGGCCATGGCCGCCGTGTTCAACAGCATGCCGATGGTGACCTTCGCCCAGAACAACGGCGTGATTCAGCTCACCGGCGTGGCCAGCCGCTACGTGGCGTTCTTCATTGCCGGTTTGTTGGTGGTGCTGGGGTTGTTCCCGATGATCGGCGCGGTGCTGCAGTTGATGCCCAAACCGGTACTCGGCGGTGCTGAACTGGTGATGTTCGGCACCGTCGCGGTCGCCGGGATCAAGATCCTCGCCGAAGCCGGCCTGCACCGGCGCAACATGCTGATCGTGTCGATTTCCCTCGGCATGGGCCTGGGTGTCGCGGCGGTTCCGGAAGTGCTGCGCGAGTTGCCGAAGGCGCTGCACAACATCTTCGAATCGCCGATCACCGTCGGCGCGTTGTGCGCCATCGTGCTGAATATCTTCCTGCCCGAAGAGTTCATTGAGCTGGAAGAAGATGATTTCGATCCCGAAGCCTCGATCCTGCGGGTCATGGAAAATCCACCGGCCACTGAAACCGCCGCCAGCCTGAACCGCTGATGGGACCGTGCTACATTCGTTGCGACTCCGCTTGGTAGAAGGTTGACCGCACGTTGAACAAGAAAACCGGCATCCGGGCCGCTCAGGCCCATCAAACCCGAACCCGGATTCTCGAAGCGGCCGTGAAGGTATTCACCCGCGACGGCTACTCCGGGGGGCGGGTGGAAAGCATTTCCCGCGAAGCCGATTCCAACGACCGCATGCTCTATTACTACTTCGGCAGCAAAGAGCAGTTGTTCATCTGCGTGCTGGAACACACCTATGAGCAATTCAATAAAGCCGAAAGCCAGCTCAAGCTGAACCTGAGCACACCGCTGTTGGCCCTGCAGGATCTGGTGGCGTTCGTCTGGAACTACTACGTCGAACACCCGGAATTCGTCGCCATCCTCAGCAACGAAAACCTGCACAACGGCAAGCACGCCCAACAGTCCAGCGAGTTGCGCCGGTTGTCGGGAGAAGCGGTCGGCGTGTTGCGCCCGATCATTGAGGCGGGTCAGGTTCAGGGATTGTTTCGTCAGGATCTGGACATCAAGCATGTGTATTTGATGATCGCCTCGCTTTGCTACTTCTATAACTCCAACCGGCACACCCTCAGTTCCTTCCTTGGAGAGGATCTGGCGGACAAGGGTCAGCAGCAGGATTGGTTGGGGTTTATCAAGGATCTGGTGGTGCGAGGGGTGATGCGGTTGCCGGAGCAGGATCAGCGGTGACCGCGCCGGCCTGCTCGCGAAGCTTTTAATGGCTGCCGGGATTAGCCCGCAGATGTGCAACCTTCTGTTCCAACCCTTCCCAACCCGACGCATTTGAAGCAAACCGATTACGCAAGTACGCCGCCAGTTCCGCCACCTGCGTATTGGACAAGCTGTCCTTGAAACCGGGCATGTAGCCCAGGTCCTTGGTGGCCGGTGCATCGATGCCTTGCAGGATGACCTTGATCAGGTTGTCTGGTTGATCGCTGTGTACATTGGTATTGCTCGCCAGAGACGGACTCACACCGAACAGTTTCGGCCCTAGGCCATCCGCGTGACAGGCTTTGCACGAACCTTCGAACACCCGCTGACCGTTGCTCAATGACAGGCTCGCGACCGGCGACGGCCGAGTGGCTTTCTCCACAACTTGCGCTTCAGCTTGCGCGCCGTTGAGTGACGCGAGGTACACCGCCATCGCCCGAATATCCGTCTTGGGCAATTTCGCCAGTTCACTGACCACCGGCCCCATGGGCCCGGTCGCCACGCCATGGGCGTCGGAATAGCCGGTGCTGAGGTAGTCGAACAGCTGATTCTCCGTCCACGGCGTTGGCGCTTTCGACAAACCGTTCAATGCCGGCGCTTCCCAGCCATCGACGCTGCCACCGGCCAGGAAAGACGCACCGCCCTTCTCCGCGCCCATCAGGTTGCGTGGCGAATGGCAGGCGGCGCAGTGCCCCAAACCGTTGACCAGGTAAGCGCCGCGACTCCATTGCTCGCTACGTCCTGGCTGAACGCTGATCTCGCCCCGGCGCAGAAACAGCGAATTCCACCCGGCCATCAACGGCCGCAAATTGAACGGAAAACGCATGTCGTTGGCTGTCGCGGGTTGGCTGACCGGCGCTTGCGACATCAGGTACGCATACAGCGCCTGCATATCGGCATCGTTGATATTGCGAAACGCGGTGTAGGGAAACGCCGGGTACAGATTGCGCCCGTCGCGACCGATGCCTTCGCGCATCGCACGTTCGAACGCCGGATACGACCAGCTGCCGATACCGGTCTTCACGTCGGGCGTGATGTTGCTGCTATAGAGCGTGCCGAAGGGTGTCTGCATCGCCAGGCCTCCGGCATTGGTCGCGCCACCTGGCGCGGTATGGCACACCGCGCAATCGCCGACGGCCGCCAGCAAACGCCCGCGCTCAAGGGTTGCCGCCGACCAGGTGCCGGCACTTGGCGGCGCAATCGGCGCGATTTCACCGTGAAACGGCCACGCGGTGGCGGCCATACCGAGCACCGCGCCGAACGCCGCAAACAGAGAACCGAACAGCCACTTCGAGCGTTTGGCCGGCGACTTCGGTGGCTCGTCACAGGTGCCGGCGTTCAACGCCGCCAGCACCCGCTCCGGGGTAATCGGCAGTTCGCGAAAACGAATCCCGGTGGCGTCATAAATGGCGTTGGCAATCGCCGCCGCACTCGGCACCGATGCGGACTCACCGGCGCCCATGGGCGGCTGGTCCTGACGCGGCATCATCATGACGTCGATCTGCGGCACTTCAGGGAAGGTCAGGATTGGATAACCACCCCACTCCTTGCTGGCGACTGTTGACTCTTCAAAGGTCACCCGCTCCTTGAGCACCCGGCTGGTGGATTGAATGACGTTGCCGTGGATCTGATGCTGCACGCCCGCCGGGTTGATCATCATCCCCGAGTCATGACCAATCACCACCCGCGTGACGGACACATCACCGGTCTGGCGATCCACCGCCACGTCCGCCACCCACGCGGCCCAAGCCGCACCAAAACCGGGGAACTTGCTGTGGATGTAGCGCGCATAGGCAAAACCGCGACCGCGCAGGAACTGATCGTCGTTCGGGGTTTGCATCGGCGCGGTGCGCGGGGTCCAGGCGGCGCGCTCGGCGGTGGATTTCACCAGGTCAATGGCGCGCTCATCGCGCAGATAGCGCAGTCGGTATTCCACCGGATCGACGCCCGCCGCGAACGCCAGTTCATCGATGTACGACTCATGGGCGAAGGTGTTGGGCAGCGCCGACACCCCGCGCATCCACGAAGCCCGGACGATCGGTGCCATGTCATTGATGGTCACGCGCATGTGTTCGAAGTCATAAGGCGGGATCGACGTGCGATCGCCCATTTCGAACATCGCCGCCACCGGCTCGACCCGTCCGGTCAACAGCAAAGCCAGGGTCGGCGCGCCGTTCGATGGGTAGCTGGTCTGGAAATCGTAAGCAGCCACACTGCCATCGGCGTTCAAGCCGCCGTCGACGTCCATCAGTTGCGCAGTGCCCTTGGGTTCCCACAGGTGTTCCTGCTCCCGGGTCAATTGCACCCGGACCGGTTTGCCCACGGCGCGGGACAACAGCAAGGCATCGGCGCAGACATCATCGGCACAGTTACGCCCATAACAGCCCGACGCTTCCATGCGAATAATCTCGATCGATTCTTCTGCGCACTCCAGCAACCAGGCGAGGTCCGCTCGCAGCAAATGCGGATTCTGGCTACCGGACCACACGCGAGTGCCCGACGACTGATAGTCCGCCAACCCACAGGAAGGGCCGATGGAGCCGTGCATCTGATACGGCCACAAATACGTTCGCGGCATGCGATGACTGGCCCCGGCCAAGGCGTCGTCGACGTTGCCCTGATCGAGAACGACGCGCTGTACTCGCGGGTTATCGCGGATGGCCTGCTCGACATTACTCATGTCCGGCAATTTATGGTTCCAGGCTTTCCATGTGATTTTCAACGCCTGGGCGGCCTTGATCGCCTGTTCTTCGCGCAGCGCCACCACCCCGACGAAATCACGAATCACCACCACCGCCACGATCCCGGAAATATGCGCGATGGAGGACTCATCGACGTCCAGCAGGCTGTTGCCGACGAAATCGCCACAATCGAGCCCGGCATAGGGCGGGCGAATCACCCGGCCGTGGAGCATGTCCGGCACCCGCATGTCGTGGACGTAAGTCAGTTCGCCAGTGGCCTTGGCCGGAATATCCACACGCGCAGCGCCCTTGCCGACCAGCCGATAGTCTTCGGCAGGCTTGAGTGGCGCGGTGCCTGAGATGCGCAGTTCAACGTGATCACCGTGCACCAGATCGGCGTAGGACGTGGTGCGTCCGTCCGCGGCGACAATCACACCGGCCTCGACCTTCAGACTGCCCGCCTCCACCGACCAGCGTTCTGCCGCCCGCTCCAGCAGAAAACGCCGGGCCTCGGCAGCCGCATTGCGCAGCGGGATCGCAGAAATCTGCAGCGTGGCGCTGGCAATGGTCGCTCCCTGATTGGGCACACGCTCGGTGTCGCCCAGCACCATGCACACCTGCTCCAGTTGCAGGTCCAGTTCTTCGGCGACGATCTGCGCCAGCGAAGTGCGGATGCCGGTGCCGAGGTCGACATGCCCGTTGAAGGCATACACCCGTCCGTCATCGCTGATGGCGATGAACAGCCCCAGTTCCTTGGGTTTGATCAGCGGCGTACCTCCTTTGGCCACCGGGCCTGATGGCGGCAGGATGTCGTCGACGATCAGCAGAACGCCGGTCTTGGCCAGCCATTGGTCGCGGGTGGGGATTGCGTCAGTCATGGTCATCGATCCACGTTCAAGGCGTTTGACGGGCGGCACGCAGCACCGCTCGGAGGATTTCGATATGGGTTCCGCAACGGCAAAGGTTGGCCGAGAGTTCGTTGCGGATCTGGGTTTCGCTGGGGTGCGGGATGCGGTCGAGCAAGGCCTTGGCCGTCATGATCATGCCGTTGAGGCAATAGCCGCATTGCGCCGCCTGCTCGTCGATAAAGGCTTGCTGCACCGGGTGCGGATCGGCGCGGTTGCCGAGTCCTTCGAGGGTGACGATCTGCCGGTCCACGGCGCCGGCCAGCGGAAACACGCAGGAGCGCGCCGCCACACCATCGATGATCACCGTGCACGCGCCGCACTCGCCCAGGCCGCAACCGTACTTGGGGCCATTGAGTTGCAGGTCATTGCGCAGGATCAGCAATAACGGCGTATCCGCCATCGCGGTGACGGTGGTGGTGTGGCCGTTGACCTCAAGCGCTACCGTGATTTCCTGGCTTGTCATTCGCTTCGCCCGCTTCAGTTGATGAAGTATCCACTACACCAAAAGGTCGAAGAAAAGGTCGCGGGCCAGAATCAGTTTGTGGCGTCGCGACACACTCGAGTGGTGAAGTGGTTACTACATGAAAAGAGAGCAAAAACAGTGCCAAAGACCGAGCGGGCTGATCAGTCCTGTGGGTCGTCGATCATCTTGCGCAGCAAAAACAGCACGGCGACCTGCTCTGCCGGGTTGAGGTTGCTCATGGTCAGCTCAGTGATTTTCCCGGCACAGGGTACGGTTTGCTGCACCAGACGATCGCCGGCTTCGGACAGGCCGACAATGACTTTGCGCCGGTCTTGCGGGTCGGGTTCAAGGGTGATCAGTTCCCGGGCCTTGAGCCGCTCGACGATGCCGCGAATAGTTGCCTGGTCCACGGCGGTGGCCTTGACCAGTTCAGTCAGGGAACTGGGGCCGTGATCACGCACGGCGCACAGGGTGACGAACTGCACCGCAGTGAGCTGGGAGTCGCCGACGTTCTGCTGAAAAATCGCCATGTGCCGTTGATAGGCCTTGCGGAGCAAATGCCCGACTTGTTCGGAGAAAACGTAGGAAGAATCAGGAGTTTCTGACACGACAGGCTCGAAAGGGGAAAAGTGGTGGGAAGGCATGATGGACAGGTTGGGAGGCGGACTCAAGGGTGATATCGGTCTTAACAGACTGCACAAACCCTGTGGGAGCGAGCTTGCTCGCGATAGCGGTAGATCAGTCAACTTCTATGTTGAATGTAATGCCGCCATCGCGAGCAAGCTCGCTCCCACAAGTTATGTGCCCGCCAGCTAGTCCCCGTGAACTCGGGAAGCCTCCGGCGCCACCACATCCCCACCAATCACCACTGCTTGGTCATCCAGATACACATCACAATGGCGCAGCGGAATATCCAGGTGACACGGGGTTTTGCGGGTGCCGCCGACTTCGGTATTCGGTCCGGTGGAGAACAGGAAGTTGCCGTAGAACGCCCGGGCATCCATGCACATGCCATCGTTTTTGTCGTGCAGCCCCATGGCAGTCCACTGCGCCCGTGGCTGCAAGCCCCAGCCGATGTGGGAAATACCGTAGACCTCTGGATCGTTGAAGTACTTCATGTAGTCACGCAGGTATTCAGCCTCGAAACCGCCATGGATCGAGGTGATGAAGCCCTTCTCGATTTCCAGGGTGATCTTCTCCCGGGTGTAGTTCTTGAACGGCAGCAGAATATCGCCGACATCCAGCACCAGTACGCCCTCGGCTGTTTCTTCGTTCGGCCAGGAGAACAGAAAGCCACTGGGCCAGTGGTCCCAACGCCCCGGCTCATCAGCGAAACCGTACTCGGTGACTGAAGGATATTGCCCCAGCGCCGCGTGGAAATTGCTGCCGGCGCGGGAGGTGACGTGGATTGATTTGGCCTGCTTGAGCAGTTGCTCCGCCGCCATCACCCGCACCTTGTCAGCCTCGGTCGGCAGCATGCGCGCCAGGACTTCCGGGGGTTCGACGGCCAGCAGAATTCGCGTGCCGGTCTTGAGGATCTGCTCCTGCTCCGGTGAGTGCAGCAGCATCATCGTGTCGACGATCAAGTCCGCCGCTTCCAGCGCCCGCTGCGCCGCGATATTGCCGGTCAACGCGGTGTCGCCGCAGTAGGCCGTCATGTCATTGCCCATGGCCGTTGGATGGTTGAACGAAGGCAGCTCCACCGCGTAGACCTTGGCCCCCAGCCGCTGGGCCGCCTCCATCGCCGCACGCACGGTGCGCGGGTTCGAATAGTGGCTCTTGAGTACGGCGACGCTCTGGGTCGGGTCGACCTTCGACAGCTTCAACACGTGTTCGAACATCTGGGTCAATTCGCAATCGCTTACCGGCATTTTGCTGTCTCCTCGATCGTCTGCTTCGCACCAAGTCGAGGCGCCTCGCCTCACTCCAGTGCATTTTTTATAGCGTATACGCCATTTGTCTACGATAAGACCCTAAAAGAAGACTGACTGCAAGCGTCGGACCACAACGTTACCAACCCACACAAAACCAATTTTTACTGGTTACATTTGGTGACTTCCGAGAAATAAGCGTGAAAATTATTTTTCCAAGCGGCACTTTCTTTTTGAAAATTATAGCGTATACACTTTAAAAACCTTGCGGCGACACAGCCAGCGACTATTCGAAGAAGAGGAACAAGCCCCATGGCAAGAACACAGAAAATCGCCATCGTCGGTGCGGGTCTGGGCGGTGCAGCCGCTGCGACGCTGCTGCAACAAGCCGGGTTTGAGGTGGACATCTACGAACAGGCACCCGAGTTCTCCCGCCTCGGCGCCGGGATTCACATGGGTCCCAACATCATGAAAATCTTCCGGCGCATGGGTATTGAGCAACAGCTCGACCTGATGGGTTCGCACCCGGATCACTGGTTCAGCCGTGACGGTTTGAGTGGCGATTACCTGTCACGCATCCCATTGGGAGATTTCGCTCGCAAGGAGTACGGCGCGTCCTACATCACCGTGCACCGCGGCGACCTGCACGCCCTGCAGATGTCGACGATCAAACCCGGCACCGTGCACTTCAACAAACGCTTGGAAACCCTGGAAGAAACCGACAGCCAGGTGCGCCTGACCTTCAGTGACGGCGAAGTGACCTACGCCGACATCGTCATCGGCGCCGACGGCATCAATTCGAAGATTCGTGAAGAGTTGCTCGGTGCGGAAAAACCGCTGTACAGCGGCTGGGTGGCGCACCGCGCGCTGATCCGTGGCGATCAACTGGCCAAATACGATTTGAAGTTCGAAGACTGCATCAAGTGGTGGACCGAGGATCGGCACATGATGGTCTACTACACCACCGGCAAGCGCGACGAGTACTACTACGTCACCGGCGTGCCGCATCCGGAATGGGATTTCCAAGGTGCGTTCGTCGACAGCAGCCGCGAAGAAATGTTTGAGGCGTTCCAGGGTTATCACCCGACGGTCCAGGCGCTGATCGAATCCACCGAAAGCGTCACCAAATGGCCGTTGCGCAACCGCAACCCGTTGCCGCTGTGGAGCCGTGGGCGACTGGTGCTGCTGGGTGACGCTTGCCACCCGATGAAGCCGCACATGGCCCAGGGCGCTGGCATGGCCATCGAAGACGCCGCGATGCTCACCCGCTGCCTGCAGGAAACCGGGCTCGGCGATTACCGCACCGCGTTCGAACTGTATGAAGCCAACCGCAAGGAACGCGCTTCCCGCGTGCAGTCCGTGTCCAACGCCAACACCTGGCTGCGCACCCAGGAAGATCCGGCCTGGGTTTACGGCTATGACCTGTACGCCCAGCCGTTGAAATCGGGGGTAGCCGCGTGAGTACGTTCATCCATGGCGGTAACGTCCAGGCCAACGGCATTCGCCAGCATTACCTGCGCTATGGCGGTAAAGGCCCGGCGCTGATTCTGATTCCCGGCATCACCAGCCCGGCGATCACCTGGGGGTTTGTCGCGGAACGACTCGGCGAGCATTTCGACACCTATGTGCTCGACGTTCGCGGTCGCGGCCTCTCCTCCACCGGGCCAGAACTGGACTACAGCGCTGAAGCCTGCGCCAACGACATCGGCGCTTTTGCCAAAGCCATGAAGCTGAACAACTACAACCTGGTCGGCCACTCCATGGGCGCCCGTTTTGCCGTGCGCAGCGCGGTGCGTCATCCGGCCGGGGTGAACCGCCTGGTGCTGATCGATCCACCGGTGTCCGGCCCTGGTCGGCGCGAATACCCGAGCAAACTGCCGTGGTACGTCGATTCGATTCGCCAGTCGTTGGTCGGGATGGACGCCGAGGCGATGCGCGCCTTCTGTGCCACCTGGACCGACGAGCAATTGCAACTGCGCGCCGAGTGGCTGCACACCTGCTACGAACCGGCGATCGTGCGGGCCTTCAACGATTTCCACGACGTGGATTTCCATCAGGACCTGCCGAAACTCCAGGCCCCGGCGTTACTGATGATCGCCGGCCGTGGTGGTGTTATTCAGCCCGAGGACGAAGCGGAAATCCTCGACCTGCAACCGAACATTCGCAGTGTCCACGTCGAAAACGCCGGGCACATGATTCCCTGGGATGACCTCGACGGCTTCTTCAGCGCCTTCGGTGATTTCCTTGGCCCACGCCTGAACTAATCGAATCCGGAGACTTTTATGCTCACGCCTTACCGCATCGGCCAGATCGTGCCGAGCTCCAACACCACCATGGAAACCGAGATCCCGGCGATGCTCACCGCGCGTCAGTTGATCCGCCCGGAACGCTTCACCTTTCACTCCAGCCGCATGCGCATGAAGCAAGTGCGCAAGGAAGAGCTGGCGGCGATGGATGGCGAATCCGACCGCTGCGCCGTGGAATTGTCTGACGCCAAGGTCGACGTATTGGGTTATGCGTGCCTGGTGGCGATCATGGCCATGGGTCTGGGTTACCACCGCAAATCCGAGCAACGGCTGCGCAAGGCCACCGCCGATAACGACGGCAACGCACCAGTCATTACCAGCGCCGGTGCCTTGATCGAAGGCCTGAAAGTGCTGGGCGCCAAACGCATCGCTATTGTCGCGCCGTACATGAAACCCCTCACCGAACTGGTGGTGGATTACATACGCGCAGAAGGTTTCGAAGTCGTGGACTGGCGCGCACTGGAAATTCCCGACAACCTCGCCGTGGCCCGTCACGATCCGGCGAATCTGCCGGGCATCGTGGCTGGTATGAACCTGGAAGGCGTCGACGTGATCGTGCTCTCGGCCTGTGTGCAGATGCAGTCATTGCCCGTGGTGGCGCAAGTCGAAGCGCAAACCGGAAAACCGGTGCTCACCGCCGCCATTGCCACCACCTACGCCATGCTCAAGGCCCTGGACCTGGAACCGATTGTTCCCGGTGCAGGCGCCCTGCTCTCCGGCGCCTATTAAGAGGTGAGCGACATGAGTGAACAAACCGCCAACGACAACTATCA
Organism: Pseudomonas sp. LBUM1666; assembly: GCF_059695775.1. Taxonomy (NCBI): domain Bacteria; kingdom Pseudomonadati; phylum Pseudomonadota; class Gammaproteobacteria; order Pseudomonadales; family Pseudomonadaceae; genus Pseudomonas; species Pseudomonas sp. LBUM1666. The sequence continues at coordinate 3,315,243 of NZ_CP166789.1, forward strand.
GGGCGTGTGGGGCCAGCGCATCGGTTTCGGCCGCAAAGCCGCGTTGCTGATGATCGACTTCATGCGTGGCTATACCACCGAAGGGGCGCCGCTGTTCGCACCCGGCGTGGTCAGTGCCGTGGCCGAAAGCGTTGAGCTGTTGGCCAGCGCCCGTCGTCAGGGCATCCCGGTGGTGCACACTAATATTCGCTACCACCCCGGCCATTTCGCCGACGGTGGCATCTGGGTTAAAAAAGCCCCGGTGATGAAAGATATGGTCGAGGGCAACCCCTTGGCAGCGTTTTGCGAAGAGGTACAGCCCCAGGAGGATGAAGTGGTGATCAGCAAGCAGTACGCCAGTGCCTTTTTCGGCAGCAGCCTGGCCTCGATGCTGCACGCCCAAGGCATCGACACCGTGGTGCTGGCCGGTTGCTCCACCAGCGGCTGCATTCGGGCGACAGCGGTGGACGCCGTACAACACGGTTTTCGCACCATCGTCGTGCGCGAGTGCGTCGGCGACCGGCATTCGGCGCCCCATGAAGCCAACCTGTTCGATATCGACAGCAAGTACGGCGATGTCGTCAGCAAGCAGGAGGCCATCGCGCACTTCAAAAAAATGTAAGGCGTACCACAAGAACCGCGCCATAGAGCGCAGGTCTTTGATAAAAACTGAGGGTACGCCCTCAGTCTTCTGACACTGCCTTTGGACGTCGCTTGCTACAGCGCGCCAGAGCGCTGGAAAAAAGCGGCTGTATAAAAACCATAAGTCACCGCCAGGAGACACCCAATGCCCATTGCGAATGCAGCACCTGCGACCACGGTCGCCGACCCGATTCAAGCGCTTTACCACAAGATCACCTGGAAGCTGATCCCTTTCCTGTGCTTCTGCTACCTGGCCGCGTACCTCGACCGGATCAATATCGGCTTTGCCAAACTGCAGATGCTCGATCAACTGCACTTCAGCGAAACCGCTTTCGGCCTCGGTGCCGGGCTGTTTTTTGTCGGCTACATCCTGTTCGAGGTGCCAAGCAACCTGGTGCTGGAGAAAGTCGGCGCCAAGATCTGGATCGCCCGCATCATGATCACCTGGGGCCTGCTTTCGGCCTGCACCATGCTCGTGACGTCCACCACTCAGTTCTACATCCTGCGCTTCTTGCTCGGCGCCGCCGAAGCAGGCTTTCTGCCCGGCGTTCTGTATTACCTGACGACCTGGTTCCCGACCTATCGACGCGGCCGCATCATCGCCTTGTTCATGATCGGCCTGCCGCTGTCCAGCGTCATTGGCGGCCCGCTGTCCGGCTGGGTCATGGGTTATTTCGATAACTTTGGCGGCCTGCATGGCTGGCAATGGCTGTTCCTCATCGAAGCGGTACCGAGTGTCCTGCTGGGCGTGCTGACCTTCTGGGCCCTGCCCAACAACTATCGCCAGGCCAAATGGCTCAACGACGATGAGAAAAACCTGCTGGAGCAAGAACTGCGCGCCGATGACGCCAGTGGCGGGGACAGCAAACACAGTTTTCGAGACGGCTTCTTCAACCTGAAGGTCTGGATGCTCGGCGGGATCGACTTCTCGATCCTGCTCAGTGCCTATGCCATGGGTTTCTGGATGCCGACCTTCATCCGCAATGCAGGCATCAGCGACACGTTCCACATCGGTGTACTCACGGCGCTGCCGAGCATCGCCGCGTTATTGGGCATGCTGTTGATCGGCGCCAGCTCCGACAAACACCGCGAACGTCGCTGGCACATCATCGTGCCGTTTCTGGTGGGCGCAGCCGCCATGGCCAGTGCGCCGTTCTTCGTCCACAACGTGGTGGCGACCGTGGCACTGTTCGCCATCGCGTCGGCGGCGATCATCGGCGCGGTGCCGGTGTTCTTCAGTCTGCCGGCGACCTTTCTCAAAGGCACCGCGGCGGCCACCGGCTTCGCCCTCGCCTGCTCGTTGGCGAACATCGCCGGGCTGGTCAGCAATTCACTGATGGGGGTCGCCATCGACGTCACCGGCAGTAGCGCCGGTGCGCTGTGGTTCTTTGCCGGCTGCCTGATTCTCAGCAGCTTTCTGGTGATCGCCTTGCCGGCCAAACTGGTCAACCGCTGACACACCACACCGCCGGCTCCTACAGGGATCGTGGTAGCCGCCACATACAAATTCTCAGGTGAGTCCCCATGCAAGTTTTCATCAAACGCTGTGCCCTGCTTGTCGCTGCCGGTCTCTGCGCCGGTTCCCTGCAAGCGGCGGAAAAAGTCATCTTCGACACCGACTTCAACGTGCTCAACGATGATGGCCAGGCCTTCATCATGCTCGCCCAACTCCACGCCCAGAAACGCATCGACCTGCTCGGCATGACCCTGGTCAGCGGCAACGCCTGGGTCGACCAGGAACAGGTGGATGCCCTCAAGGCAGTAGAACGCATGGGTGTGGAAAAGGACGTCGGCGTCTATTCCGGAGCGGCCTACCCGTTGCTTCATGACTTCGCCACCTACCCGCAGGAAAAAGCCCTGTTCGGGGCTGGTTGGCCGGGTGCTTTCAAGGCGCCGCGTCCGACTTCCGCCGCGCAACTGATCGCCCCGCCGGATGGCCTGGCAACCCACACCTCGTTGCGCAAGGAAACAGCCGCCCAGTTCATCGTCGACAGCGTGCGCGCCAATCCCCATGAGGTGACGTTGCTGGCGGTCGGCCCGCTGACCAACATCGCCCTGGCCATTCGCTCCGCCCCCGACATCGTGCCGTTGATCAAACGCATCGTGTACATGGGCGGGGCCATCGAGATTCCGGGCAACACCACACCGGCCGCCGAATTCAACTGGTGGTTCGACCCCGAGGCGGCGAAGATCGTCCTGCGCTCACCCATCGAACACGTCATTTTTCCCAACGATGTGTGCGAAAAGGTCACCTTCGACGCCTCGATCTACCAGCGCGTTATCGCCCGGCCGGGACCGATTGCCGATCTGTACAAACACGAATTCGCGCCATTGTTCAGCAAAGACCCCGGCTATCACAGTTTTACCTGGGACAGCCTGCCGGCCCTGTTTCTGGTCGAGCCGGGCATCGTCACCGAATCCCGCGAGCTGTGGGTCGATGTCAATGCCCAGTTCGGTGCCGACTACGGTCGTGCCCTGGGTTACAAGAAAAGTCCACCCGTGGGCACGCAAAAAGCCAAGGTGGTGTTTGCCATCGACCAGAAGCAGTTCTGGGATGATTATGTGAATCTTGTGACCTTACCGACGCCGGTCAAAGGCAGATGATGCCGCGCCGCTCATGAAGAAGTGACAGCTTGCGGCGAACCCCTCACAGTGAGCGTGGTCGCACAGGTGAACCGCCGAACGTTGCTCAAGGGCCGAGCCGTCAGCGGTTCGGTCCCTTTTCTGTCGAGAACCCTTCATGCGCAGACTCCTCGCCTTATCCCTCTCGTTGCTGTTGCTCTCCCTGAGCGCCTGCGCCCTGCTGCCCAATCGCGACCCGCTGAACATCAACGTGGTCGGCTTCGAGCCATTGCAAAGCCAGGACATGGAAGTACGCTTTGCCGTGAAAATTCGCGTGCAAAATCCCAACGAGACCACCATCAATTACAACGGCGTGGCCCTGGACATGGAAGTCAACGGCCAGCCACTCGCCTCCGGTGTCAGCGATCAATCGGGCTCGATTGCACGCTTTTCCGAAACCGTGCTGACCGTGCCGGTGAGTGTTTCGGCGTTCTCCGTGCTGCGCCAGACCCTGGGCCTGAGCAAAACCCAAACCCTCGACAACCTGCCCTACGTCCTGCGCGGCAAACTCGCGGGCGGCTTGTTCGGCACGATGCGTTTCGTGGACAGTGGCAAACTCAGCCTGCCAACGTCGACGACCGGCACCTGGTGAGACCGACAGATCAATGTGGGAGCGAGCTTGCTCCCACAAGGGATTATGTGTTGAAGCGGACACCAGGCTTGGCCCGCTCATCCACCGTCAACTCAAACACGTCCGGGCGCGCGTAGTGCCCGACCACGTCGTAGTCGTAACGGGCGCGGATCAGGTCATCGGTGTCGATTTGTGCGGTGAGCAAACCGGCGCTGTCACGCAGAGGCCCCGCCAGAATGTCGCCCATCGGCCCAATGATCACGCTGCCACCGGCAATCAATGGCCGGTCCGCCGGCCAGTTGGCGATCTCCACGCCCAAGGCTTGCGGTGAATCCTGAACCTGACAGGCGCTGACCACAAAGCAGCGTCCTTCATGGGCGATATGGCGCATGCTGATCTGCCACATTTCCCGCTCGTCCACCGTTGGCGCGCACCAGACCTCCACGCCTTTGGCGTACATCGCAGTGCGCAGCAGCGGCATCATGTTTTCCCAACACACTACCGCGCCGATCCGCCCGACCTGACTGTCGATCACCGGCAGCGTCGAGCCATCGCCTTTGCCCCAGATCAACCGTTCGGTGCCGGTGGGCATCAGTTTGCGGTGCCTGGCGACCAGCCCGGCCTGCGGATCGAAATACAACGCAGTGCAGAACAAGGTGCTGCCGGCACGTTCGATGACACCGATCACCAGATTGGCGCCGGTGCGCGCCGACAGCCCGGCCAACGCTTCGGTTTCCGCGCCGGGCACGTCGATCGCATTGGCAAAGTACCGGGCAAAGGCTTCACGCCCTTCCGGCAGTCGATAACCCAGCTGAGTACCAAAACCCTCGCCTTTGGGGTAACCGCCGAGCAACGCTTCAGGCATGACCACCAGCGCCGCGCCGGATTCGATAATCGCGTTTTCCCAAGAAAGGATCTGTTCCAGGGTCTCGGCCTTGCCACCGGGCAAAGAGCCGATTTGCAGTGCAGCAACGATTGACTTGGGCATCGCAGTAACTCCGAAAGCAATGAGGTGTTGCTCATTCTCCGGCGCCACGGGATCATCAATAAAGCCCCGTTTGCTGCTGAATGATATGAACCAAATGAATATCGCCACCGTCGATCTCAACCTGCTGAAAGTCTTCGAAGCGCTCCACGAGGAGTCCAGCGCCAGCCGGGCCGCGTTGCGTCTGGGCGTGACGCAATCGGCGGTCAGTGCGGCACTGCGAAGGCTTCGCGAGGTGTATGGCGATCAGTTGTTCGTGCGCACCGGCCGCGGACTCGCGCCCACACTCAGGGCCAACCAGTTGAAACCGGTGGTCAGCGATGCCCTGAACAAATGCCGGCAGAGCCTGGCGATGGTCGATCCGGCTGCCCACCATTACGACGGGCGCTCGGTGACCGTGGGTATGTCCGATGATTTCGAAATCGCTTATGGGCGCCGGCTGATCGAAGAAATCGCCCGCGTCGCGCCAAAGCTGCGGCTGATCTTTCGTCAGACCCACAGTCAGATCGTCGCGCAAGCGTTGATGGAACGCAGCATCGATCTGGCGATCACCGCAGGTGGGTTTGCCGAGCGCTTGCTCAGCCGTCAGGTGTTGGGAGAAGGCGGTTATCTGTGCCTGGTGGACCCGCTCAGCCTGGCCGAGGGACAGCAGACCCTCAGCCTTGAGGCGTTCGTCGCCCGCGAGCACATTCTGGTGTCGTCGGGCGGCTTTATCGGGATCACCGATGAGGGGCTGGCGGCGCTAGGGTTGAGTCGGCGGGTATGCGCTTCGACCACACACTTTGCCGCGTTGCCGCACTTGCTCAAGGGCAGTCAGGCCGTGGCGACCATTCCGGCCCATGCGGCCCAAAGCATTGCAGCGCTCAGCGGACTGGCACTGCTGCCCTGCCCTCTGGCGTTGCCGCGTTACCCGATCGAACTGGGCTGGCGCACCAGTACGCAGCTCGATCCGGTGGTGCTGAAAGTACGGGAAGCGATTGTCGCGAGTTTTGCGAGTGCTACTTGGCAGCCATCAGGCGATTGACTTCGCTGCGCACCATGTTCGCGAATTCCGGGGGCGACATGCCGTCAAGTTCGGCACGGACCCACTCGGCCCATTTGCCTTTGCGCTTGGCGCGTTCACCGAACAACCGCGCGGCTTCGCCCTTGGACTTGCCCAGGTTGCTTTGCCATAGATCGAACAGACGGGACTTCTCATCTTCCAGCGCAGCGCGCTCGGCAAGGGGTTTGTCGGCCAGATTGAAGCTCATGGGAGTTACCTGCTGCGTAAAATAGGCGACATCTTACACTGTAGGAGGAAATGTCCTGCTCTGGATTTTTGATCAGGATGACGTCTACAGGCAAATTCGCTGCAACTTTTTCGCTGACGACAGACTCCATTGTTCACTGTCCATTTATCTGCAAGGAGTACCCCAATGGCCCGGAAAACCGCCGCACAAGTCGCCGAAGACCAGATCAAGGATCAAGCCTTCAGCGAACTTCAGGCTCTGATCGAAGAGTCGGAAAAACTGCTCAAAAGCAGTGCCTCACTGGTGGGTGAGGAAGCGGACACACTTCGTGGGCAAATCGCCCAGAAACTTCAGCAGGCTCGGGACTCCGTCACCAGCGTTCGTGACCGGACCAAACCTGCGGTCGAAGCCACTGAAACTTATATCGGTGGTCATCCGTGGCAAACCGTGGCGATCTCTGCCGGTTTCGGTCTGGTGGTCGGTTTGTTGCTGGGCCGGCGGTAAGCAGTTTCGGAAAAAAAAGGCGAGCATTGAAGCTCGCCTTTTTCATGTCCGGGTTTTCCCAAGCGTCAGAGCCCGGCCAGTTCCCGTAAACTCGCTAGCGTCTGAGCATCAAGCTTAATGCCTTCGGTGCTGGCCTTGGCCCGTTGCTGGTGACGTCGATCCCCCGGCAAACGCTTGAGCCCCACACCGTGCATCTGCCGGACCAGTTCCTGACTGCGCTCGGCAAAATTCTGCCCGGCCGCCTTGCTCGGGTCGATCACGATCAACAGTTGGCCAGTCCACGGCGTCTTGGCCCCCGGATGGTTCGACCAATCGAACTCGAAGGAAAAATTGCCGCCGGTCAACGCCGCCGCCAACAGCTCGACCATCATCGACAGCGCCGAACCTTTATGCCCGCCAAACGGCAGCAACGCGCCGCCCTCAAGAATCGCTTTCGGGTCCTGGGTTGGCTGGCCGAGACTGTCCACACCCATGCCTGGCGGCAAACGCTCGCCCTTGCGCGCGGCGATCTGCACATCGCCATGAGCAATGGCGCTAGTCGCCAGGTCGAAGACAATCGGATCGCCGTCAGCCCGAGGGGCGGCGAAAGCAATCGGGTTGGTCCCGAACAGCGGACGATCGGCCCCGTGCGGCACCACGCAGGTCATGCTGTTGACCACGCTCAGCGCCACCAAGCCTTCATAGGCGAAGGGTTCAACATCCGGCCACAATGCGGCGAAATGGTGGGAGTTACGAATCGCTAACACCGCAATGCCAGCACTGCGGGCTTTTTCCACCAACAAACCGCGTGCTGCGGCGAGGGCCGGTTGGGCGAAACCATTACCGGCGTCGACCCGGACAAAGCCCGAAGCCACGTCCTCGACCACCGGCACGGCCTGGCCATTGACCCAGCCGCTCTGGAGCGTCGACACGTAACCGGGAATGCGGAACACGCCATGGCTATGGGCGCCATCGCGTTCGGCGCCGGCGCAGTTGAGGGCCAGTGTCCTGGCCACCTCGGCGGAGGTGCCATGGCGCTGAAAAATCTGCTCAAGCAAAAGTACGAGCGCGTCGAAATCGAGCGTTTGAGTGTTCGAACTGACGGCCATTTCGGGCGTTGCGGTCATCTGAAGCTCCAGTTTTATTATTGAGTACGGGCAACAGGGTGAAGCGAGGTTGCAGGGCAACCCAAAACAGTTGTCGATTAAGCGCTGTTCTACCGGCTTCCTGTCAAGTCTCGACAGCCTGTTCGGATCAAGCAATATGTACCGCACCCAAGCCTTCCACTGGCCGTACTGTTTTTCCTCAATCCAACGACCGACGATTACCCGCCGATCGCAGCACATCGAGGAAAAACCATGCCTGCTCCCCCACTGCCGTATTTTTTCGACGAGGCAGAACTTGCATCCAAAGCCAGACAGCCCGATGAACGCGAAAAGGCACTGTCCTTCACGCTTGATGACCTGAAGTGGTTGAAGGTTGTTTATCTGGCGACGCATGAAGTCCGTATCGCCAATAACAAGCCTATGCACGTCGACCAGCTGCTTTTGAGCGTGCCTGATGCACCCGATATCCCCCTGGCCGGCGCTTTTGCCATGAGCCGGCCCAACGATGGAGAAGTCACGCTCTACACACCGTGGAAAGGCCTGATCAAATTCGCGGACATGGACAACCTCAAAAACAAGCTCAAGGAGTGGTTGGTGCAGGCCACCGGCAAGCGTGAGCTACTGCGCTTTCTCTCCATCGAACAACGCAGCGCTTTACCCGCCGCCACTGGGCCAGACATTGCCACGCAAATAATCGAAGGTGCGGTGTTCCAGGACCAGCAGCTCACCCTCGAGCGCAATCAGACTCAGAACATCAAGACGATGATGGGTGAGCTGGTCAAGCTGCCAACACTGCAATCGATGCTGGACCAGACCCTCAAGAAAGCGTTGCACAAACCGTTCCCCAAACTGGACCAGCGCCTTACTCGACTGAAGAGCTTTGTCAGGACGATTTCAGCCTCCGACGGCAGCGATTACCAGCACACGCTTTCCTCGCATTCACTGAGCGATGCCCTGCTGCATTACTACCTGACCAACGAGTGGCCGACTGGCGATTCCAGAGTCTTTTCCAATCCGCAACACAGTGTGAGCAGCGACGCCGATAACCAGGCCTGGGAAAGCGCAGTCAAAGAGATCGCGCAAAGCTTTACCCCTCACTTGCAAGGCCTGCTCAAGACGTTCTGGAACACACCGATGAGCAACGGGCAGTCACGCTCGGTGTTTTTTGCCGAGGGTTTGCGCGATACCTTTCACGTGAAGCTTTTGCTTCAGCGTCAGCAAGGTGTTCTAACGACGCAGGAATACCTGCGACTGATGAATGTCAGCCTCGAACCTGAAACCGTCGATCCTCTTCGCATCGAAAAAGTGCGTATCACCGCTCCCTTCAAGCATTACGCGCAGCTGGCCTCGACCTTGATGATCGGCAGCCGCGAGAGCCTGGGCTTTCTGTACACCCAGTCCAGAGGCATCGAGGCGACGAGCGACCTGCCCGCTGTCAGGAAAATCGTCCTGGAGATGATGAAAAGCGAAGGCCACGAAGACACGTTGCTCAACTTCATGTCTTTGGACGAACGCGGCACGTTTATTTCATTGGAGCCGGATGAGCGCGTCATTGTCGGTGAACCGATCATCAGCCCGGTGTTTGAACAATTGATGGACGACATCCTTGGCAAACAACGGGAGAACCTGTCCCACGCGCTGAGCCGTTACCGTGAAAGCGAAGGTACACAGGACCCCCATGCCTTGATCGACAAGGCACTGGATGTCCGGGGACTGATCGACGACCGACTGCTGGCGGCCGATGCCGCTGGACGTTGGAGCACACACGCCGAGCAGCGTTGGAGCGCGCAACCGGCCACCGTGCGTGCCGAGTCGGCCAAAGAGCAGCTGGCGCGACTCTCCTCCGTTGAGCAGGCGCTCGACCAACTCCTCGACAACCATCCGGTCATTCCTACAACAACCCGCACGATTACCGAGGCGCAGCGCATCGTCGATTCGTCGCTCGGGAGCTTGCAATCGAGTTTCACTCACACTCTGTCAACGGCATTGCGCAGTGAATTGAAGCTGCATGCCGTCACGCGCACCCTGGGTGCGACGGAACAGGCAATCATCAAAACCGTGCTTGATACCCCGGTACGTTTGCAGCGAGCTGCATTGAACGGCTTTTTGCCGGACGTATTTTCCTTGGCATTGAAGGTAAGCGAAGCCACGGACCCGTTGAAACTGGCCAGTTGTTTTGTGCTGACCGAACGAGGAGGCCTGGACCCGAAGCATTCGGGCAAGGCGATTTTGTGGACGCCGGCATCGGGATTTGAAGCCTTCAGGGCATTGACTCCGTTGTTGACCGAGCTGGATCGACGCCTCAAGGACGCCGATGCTCGCACCACCCTCCTGGAGAACCTTGGACGTAGCGAGCGATTGCCTGGTCAGACTTACACTCTGGCGCCACTGCAGCGAATAGATGAGCATTTTCTCGATCACGTGCAAAAGCCCTATGTCCAGCTGGACCAAGCGTGCGTCACCCGTGCGCTGGCCACGAAGCTTCCCGCGACAACCCTGGCCAGTCTTCTGAAGCTGGTGGCGCTGCGTCAACCGATGACGGGGTTAGACCATGCGACGGACATTGCCCAATCGCTGACGACCCAGCAAAAACTGCCGGCATGGCTGGCCAAGGCGTCCATTCAAGACCAGATACTGCATGGGGAGTTGCTTCAGCAATACCTCAACAACGTCACCGACGACCAGGACTACCTCACCGGCATACGCTCCCTGGCGCGCACGGCGCACCATGCACTTGAAAAACAACTCAAGGCAGATACGTTCGACATCGATCCGGATAAGGTCCAGATCCTGATCAGCGCACGCTCGAGGTCTGCGGCCAGCACCCAGATCCTCACCGACTTTGCACTGACCCATTTCAAGGACCTGGATAAAGCCCATTTCACACTGGTGTCGCTTGATAACACCGAGATTCCAGAGGACATGAACCAAAGCTACATCAGAGACCTGATACGAAACTTGAAGCTGGGCGAACATCAGCAGAAAACATTGAACGAAGCCTTTGCAGACACCCAGGCAAACGCAGCGGACCGCAGGAAGCGGTTTTACACGCAATTACCCTGGCAGCTGATGCATTACGCCCACACGGAAAAACTGCAGGAGCGCCTGAGCGAGACGGGGTTTGATCTGATACGCCAAGTCATGGACATGCCTGACGCTATCGCCCGCGCGGCAGTCGACGGTGCCCACGCGATCATCCGCCCACTTGAGCTCCTGGGCATCCAGAGTGGACAGGCGGTCAAAGTGCCAGGTGTCTATCTGATTGGCTCATCGACCGATAGCACCGCGCCACAGGTCCTTGTCGCGCCTCACAGCCCTCGGCACGGAGTGAAAGAATATAAGAATGAAACACAACTGCTGACAGATCTGAAGACTCGCGGCGGTCTGCTCGACTGGGTACTCATGAACCTCCCGCAGCCTGTTCGGATCCTGCTTGAGTACAGGATGGCGACCTCCAGTAACCGCCTCCCCGAAGTGACGCTGGCGTCCAATCCGATCAAGGGGAATCTGTTCAAACACTTGTTCAACGACAACGTCGAGTTATTAGTCCGATTGCTCGATTGTCAGTCCGATGACAAAAAGCAGGGCGAATGGGCAACCATCAAGCATGTGCTGAGTGAAGATTTGCATGAGGCATTTACATTCTTGACGGGCAAGCTTGCCTACCCGATCACGGTGTGGCGCAGTTATCGCGACATCAAGCAATCCGCCGAAGACCTTCAGATGCACAAATGGGGGCCCGCGATAAAAGAGTTCATCAGCGGCATTGCACAACTGGCCTCGTTGCGGCAATCGATGGAGGATCCAGTGAAGGAGCCTTCGACGACCAGCGCGCCCGCGCCAGAAACGCCCGACACCCGACTCAAATGGCAGGACATCGATATCACCGCACCCGAGCGCACGCAGTTGAAGCGTCAGGAGAGCATTGACGTCGATCTGGGTTCGCTGACACACGACTCCAAGCTTGGGCTCTACTCTCATCCATCGACAAAAAAAAACTACGGGCCGGTTGAAGGCAAAGTGTATCCCGTCGAAAAGCACGGCACCCGCTGGCGTATCGGCGACACAAAAAACCGTGGCCCTTATCTACGTCTGAACGAATCGAAGCAATGGGTTCTGGACAGGGGAACACCGGCGCCCCGCTTCAGCCTTATCAACCGGGTACAGAACGCGATAACGGTTTGGGAAAGCATGAATGTCGAAGCACATGGAATGCTCCAAATCCGTCAAATTTTTCCGCGAAAGGCCCGTCAGATTGACGAGGCGCTGGATCTGGCAACCACCTATGCCTGGAACAGCTTCCGCAACCTGCAACTGCTCAAGACTTCTGACCCCACGGTCACGCCCGTGCACCAGCTCATCATGGATTTTATCGATGTGCCTGCAGTGACGGACGCACATGTGGAGAAGCTTGAAAAAGCCTTAGGCGACATTTTTGCGGCCCTGTTGGACCCCTCACTCAGAAAGCCGAACTCCAAGCGTTTTGTGGTCGGAAAACTCTTCAGTCAGGCAGAAAACACCTTTGGCTTCACCCTTCCAAAGGACGTAAAGAAGAAAATTTACCTGACAGAGAAATTCTTCTTTCCCAAGTTCGACTTCTACCGTGAACACCTGTCCGACGCCGCCTTCCCCATCAGAACCCATACCCGGGCGGCAACCCTGATCCATGAGGTTTCGCACATTGCCTGCAAAACCGAAGACATTACTTATCTCGATGCCGTAAGACCGTTCGTCGATCTGATAGGAACGGCCAGTGCTTCCGCCACTGATCTCAAGACTGCCCTGAGCGAAATTCAGGGCACCGCTCTGTCAATCAAGACACCTTATACACAGCTGTTCAAAGTCCAGAATCCTGATAATGGTGAATGGGAGGACCTGGGTGATACTTCTGATGAAAATACTGATCAGATAAAGAAACATATCCTGACCTTGACTGGCGAGGACAACCTCAGCGGTGCCCGCACAACCTTCAAAAAAGATCCACTGATCAGACTGGCGGTGCAACTCGCTAACGCCGACAGCGTGACCTGGCTGATCACTCATCTGGGGCGCCAATTGCACACGAGCACCCCGTGAATCGAAAAATAAGTGCCCGTTTGATGGGTAATTGCCATGACGGTTGTTCTCGCAGACTTCCTCACAAGGTTAGAATGCAGGAAATCAGGATGAGTCAATGACCGACAACCCTCTCTCGCAAGCCGAATACGACGCTGTCACCGATGCCGCTGCGCATTGGTGCATGCGTCTGCACGCCATCGATTGCACGGCTGAAGAGCGGCTGGCGTTTGAGCAATGGCATGACGCTCATCCGCTTCATGCGTTCGAGTACGAGGCCATGCTGGAGATCTGGGATGTCGCGGGGGACCTTCCACGTCCAGAAACCGTGGTCCCGATGGTGCGCGCCAAACTTGCTACGCCTTGGCGCACCTTCGGTATCGCAGCAGCGGTTTGCGCCATGGCGTTGCCACTGGCGGCCTATAGCGGCTGGAACCTGGGCTGGCTACCCAACTCCTATCAACATTTCGAGGCGAACGACAATGTCCGCCAAATCACCCTGAGCGATGGCAGTCAGGTAGAACTGAACCTGGGCAGTGAGCTGACGTTCAGCAACTACAAGGATCAACGTCGGATTACGCTGAAAAAAGGCGAAGCCTTCTTCAGCGTCAGCCACGACACTCGACACCCCTTCATTGTCAACGCGGCCGAAGGCAGGATTCGGGTCACCGGAACCAAATTCAACGTCTGGATGTATGAAGATCAGGTACGGGTGAACCTGATCGAAGGTTCGGTGCTGGTGAGCAGTAGTGACGCCGTTGCGGGTGACGGTTTGCGCCTTGAGTCAGCGATGCAGGCGAGCTATAGACGCGGCGACTTCACTCCCCGGATCAGTCAGACCTACGACAATGACAACTCACTGGCGTGGCGCAGCGGAAAACTGGTGCTCGATGATCTGGCCCTGACCGACGCATTGCCATTGATCAATCGCTACTTGAGCAAACCGGTGATGGTAGCCGACAACAGTACCGGCTCGATTCGCATCGGCGGCATCTACAACATCAAAGAGCTCAACAACCTGGTGGCTTCCCTGCCCAAGGTATTGCCGGTCTACCTGACCCGCAACAAGGATGGCAATCCGGTCCTCAATTCCATTCCGCAACAAGCCCCAAAAAGCTGAAGGCCGCGACCCTTTGCGGGGTGCGGCCTTCATTTCCTGGTTCAAGCATCGTCAGCGTTACTGTGCGGCCACCTTCCCGGCTTTTTCATCCTGCTCGCGGATCGTCTGAACCTGGTACTGCGGATCGGACGTGATCTGCTGTTCGGTGAACGGCAACACACTCAACTGCTTCCTGGAAAATGCCACGGTCTGATCTCTGGAGTACCTGGAGGCAGGGTCACTGGAGAGCGAGAATGCCAGCAGCCCTTGGGCTTGCGGTCCCTTGTCATCAAAGGTAACCACCTGCAAATAGCTGGTACCGCTGACGACTTCGAGTTTACCGTCGGTTCTCGGCACGCTCTGAATGGCGTTATAAACCCCCAGGGTGCCAGGTCCACCGTGAATCGGCGTCTGCTGGCCACCGCTGCTGACCAACTGGATATCACCCCAGCGGCTATCGGCCTTGAGCCCCATCTTGTTGATCTGCGCTACCGACGCCAGCATCGCCTCGCGAACTGCCTTTGCGACTTCCGGGCGATCGACCGCCAGGCCACTCGGGGTGTGTTGCGGGTCTTTCGGATCGAACGCCACACGCCAGAGGTCAGGCGTTTCCTGTAGCGACGCCATGACATTCTGGAAATGCACAAACCCCAGACCACTGTCCAGATTCGCACTGCGATCCCAGACCTTGAGACTGGCACACAGCGGCGCGAGCGCTGGCGCATCGGTATCCAGTGCCGCCGCACAGAACTGCAGCAGGTCCGGCATCACTTGAGCCGCCTGATACACCTGGTCGTCCATCACCATGTGTTGCAGATCCATAGCTGCTATGGGACCTGCCTTGTTCAACGTGTTCAGGCGATCCAGCGCAAAGCGTGAGCGCAACCCTAATGGCTGGCCGTCCTGGCTGATCAGTGGCGAAAAACCGGTGAGCGGTTGCGCTGGGTTGGCCATCCAGGCCGAATCGTTGGAGTGCTGCACAAAATCCTTGCGCAACAGCTGCGGCAACTTGTCTGCCGCAAAAATGCCTTTTTGTGCAGCCTGCGGGTCGATGTCCCAGGCACACGCGCTGTTGGAACCGTCGAGGACGATCATCTGCAACCCGGCCCGCGGATCACTGCATCTGGCCAGTTTCTCGGCACTGACGTTCGGCACGACCGAGAGATTCATGTACAGCGTCTGCCCCTGATCATCCGTCGCCAGGGTGTTGACCCACGGGATCCCCTGGATCTTGTGCACCGAGGCCTGCAACTCTTTGAGGCTGACCGCGCGGTTCATTGCATACCACTGCTGCAAGACCCGGTCGTTATCCAGATTGGCATCGCGCAGGCTGTAGGCGAACTGGTTGTCCCAGTCGAGCTTTCCGGGCCATTGCACGATCGGGCCGAACTGCGAACTGTAGATCACATGAGAAACCGGTCTGGTCTGGCCATCCGGTTGTTTCACGTTCACGGTCAGGGTCTGTTTCTTCATCGGCAATGACTTGCCGTCGAGCAGATAACGGGTTGAATCCTTGGGATCGAGTTGCAGGCGATACAAGGTGAAATGCTTGGACGAGTCCACGGTGTGGGTCCACGCCAGGTGCTGGTTGAAACCGATGTTGATCATCGGCAACCCCGGCAGCGCCGCGCCCATGACGTCCAGTTTGCCGGGAATGGTCAGGTGCATTTGATAGAAACGCATCCCGCCGACCCAAGGGAAATGCGGATTGGCCAGCAACATGCCGCGGCCGTTGAAAGAACGCTCACTGCCGACCGCCACGGCATTGCTGCCGCGATCCAGGGCAAAACGCTGCATGCGCGAGGCAGCCACCTGGAACGACACGGGGTCGCCTGCCGCATGACTAACGGCTTTGGGTGGCGTCGCGCCGGCCAAGGCTTCGGCAAACTGCCCTACTCCGCCCTCGACCAGCAGTCGTCGCGTCAACTTGACCAGATCCTGGGCGGTAATCTCGCGTACCCAGTCGCCCTGACACTGCGGCGGCAAACCCTGCGCCCGACGTTCTGTCAGCGAACGGTTATAGCCCGCCACATACCCTTCGATGAGATCGCGCACTGGCGGGGTTTGCGCCTGCCAGAAACCGGAGACGGCCTCTGGCGTGTTCAGCCAATTGAAAAACAAATCGCTGACCAGGTTTTCGCGCTCTTCGACCGTGAACTGGTCCGGGCCGAAATAGCGTGAACGTTCGCCGTTCACGGTGGTGATCTCATTGGCCAGCAGGCACAGGTTGTCCTGAGCGTAGGCGTAACCGATGCCATAACCGAGCCCGCGCTCGTTGTCGGCACGGATATGCGGCACACCGAAACTGGTCCGGCGGATGTCGGCGCTCGCCTGCTCCGGCTGACTGCGTGCGTTTGCCGCAAGACTCAAGCCCACCAATACGCCTGCAAGGCTCAACCGGGTTGACTGCCTGGAAATAATCACGCTCGCTCCTGATCGAAAAGACAAACACCCTGCGTCATACACGCACTGCGCCTTCCCCTAGAAACGAAAGAAATGACAAAAATTTAGGCCGTGAAAGGCGCTTTTTACGGGCATCTCACAGGCCGCTGACGTGATGGCGACAAAATTTCTACATTCGGGGCTTCATTATTTGCCCTGCTCGTACGTCTTATTGAATGAGAGCACCCATCACATTTCCTGGCCGGCTCGGAAAAGGAGTTTTTGCATGTACAACTCGCAACTGCCAACGGACGGTAGCAATGCGCCAAAGGGCTCTGCCATGGGCTCCGGTGTTTTCAGTCAACGCAATGAGCGCAATGGCAACGAGCGGATCAGGCTGCTGCTCAAAAGCTTTGGTCTGCGAACCAGTCTGATCCGCCTGAAAGTCATCGACGCCTTGCTGACCGCCGCCGAAAGCGACCGTAGCCTTGGCGTGCGCGGCGTGCACAGCCACTTGCTGGACCTGGATATTCCCCTGTCCTTTCTCAGTGTGCGGGAAGTGTTGAAACGCTTGTGCAGCGAAGGCGTGATCACGCTCAATCCGGACAAAAGCTACAGCCTGCATCCGCACGCTGCAGCCATGCTCCATCGCGAGTGATCCGCTCAAGGTGCGTCGTTCAGGGTTTGACCTTGCGGCGCATCACGCCATTGATCACCACCACGATCACCGCCACGCCGATGGCGATGTACTGAAACAGCTTCTCGCTGATGACGCCTGCGTTTTGCAGATACGAAAGGCCGAACATGATCCCCAACACCACGAGGGAGATCAGAATCGAGTATTTCAAACGTTGCGACTGAGTCATTGCGAGTTCCTGAACCTGAAAAATGTATCCGATTTGTATCAGAACGCATGCCAAGCCCCTACCGTTCTCCGGGGATGGGACGCTACAAACGGGGTCTCATGTTACAGCCGATGAAGAGTTTTGGCTTCATAGTGGCGATAACCATGAGGATTTTGAAATGTTCCGTCGAATCACACGGCTGATTCCCCTGCTCGCTCTCCTGACACTGAGCGGCTGCATCGTTTTCCCCCACGGCGGCTGGCACGGTGGTCACCATTACGACCGTGACGGGCCGGGTTATTACCAGCATCGATAATGGTTGGTCGTGTCATAAAGCGTGAATAAATGAACATCCATTCGTAAGGCAAATACCCCACACAAGAACTATTGAACAAATGCCCGCCCTGTCGCGGGCATTTTTCGTACATGCGTATTCACTTCTTGTTTCCTTCCCTGTGCACATCGAAACATAGCGATAACCATTGAAGCTTTCAGTCTTAATCGTCCATTTGAGCTATTCATATTCGATGATTACTCTCGGTGCATCGCAATAAAACCGTTATTAAATTTTGAGCAAAGAACAGGGATGCCATGCACAAGCCTTTAATCAATATCAGCCCCCACCATTTGTTTGGCTTTTGCCTTGCAGTAGCTTTTTTCGAACTGCTGACTTATATGGCCAGCGACATGATTATGCCGGCTATGTTGACCGTCACCCGACAACTGGATGCCAGCCCCGACCATGTCCCCTACGCCTTCAATCTTTATCTGGCCGGCGGCATTCTTTTGCAATGGCTGATTGGTCCGCTGTCTGATCACTTCGGCCGCCGCCGAATGTTGCTCATCGGTTGCGCGGTATTCGCCTTGGCCTGTGCCGCCGCGTTCAACGTGCAAAGCATTTATGCGTTCAACGGCTTGCGAGTGATTCAGGGCATGGGGTTGGGGTTTGTCATCGCGGTCAGCTACCCGGCCCTGCAAGAAGTTTTCTGCGAAGCCGACGCGGTCAAAATCATGGCGTGGTTGGGAAACGTTGCGCTGCTCTCACCGCTTCTGGGACCGCTGCTCGGCAGTCTGCTGCTGGAATGGTTGTCCTGGCGGGAATTGTTTTTACTGCTGGGGATCGGCGGCGTGATGGTCTGGCTTGGGCTTTACCTGTTCATGCCTGAAACCGTGGGCACCCTGCGCCACGACGGTCAACGACTGGAAGCGGTGCGTTTTGAATGGCACGGCACCGTGCGCCGCTATGTCGCGCTGCTGACTAACCCGCAATTCCTTTGCGCCGCTGTCGCGCTGGGCGTGATGAGCCTGCCGTTGATTGCCTGGATCGGGTTGGCGCCGCTCTTGCTGATCCACAACCAGGGGCTTTCAACTCTGCACTATGGCCTGTGGCAAATCCCGGTGTTTGCGGCAGTCATTCTCGGCAATCTGGTCCTCAACCGACTGATTGCCAACGCTGAACTGCCACAACTGATTCGATACGCGCTTTGGCCGTTTTGCGGCGGGCTGATCGCGCTAGTCGCCGTCAGCTTCTACGGTGCTTCGACAGTCTTGCTGATCAGCTGCCTGGCGCTTTACGCCGTGGGGCTTGGCATGAGCAATGCCGCGCTGTACCGGCTTGCGCTGTTCGCCAGCGACGACAGCAAAGGTCTGGTCTCGGCCATGATCGGCATGATCTCGATCGCCGTCATGGGTGGCGGCGGCTCGCTTATTGCGGCCGCCGATGCCGGTGACAGCCACGAATCGTTCGCTTTGATGGCGGGTATCGCAGGGCTTCTGAGCCTGGCGCCCCTAAGTCTGTTTCTGCGGCGCTCTCACATCGCGCATGCCATCTGACACCACACAGTAGGTTTTTTGATGATCCATTTACCTCACACCGATGCGCTCTGTGCGTTAACGCAACCCTATTGCCTGGATTCAGTGCCCGACGGCCTGTTCGATCAGGCGATGGGGGAAATCAGCCTGTTTCATTGTCACCACACGCCTGGCTACGAACGCTGGCTAAACGCCAACGGGCTCGATGCAAAGGACCTGGAGACACTGGATGACTGGTCCAGGTTGCCACCGATTTTCGCCAACTATTTCAAACGTCACTTGTTGTTCGGCCCCACCGGCGAAGGCGCGCTGGAGCTGACATCGTCTGGCACCAGCGGCCAGAAGAGTCGCATGCGCTATGACCCTCGCAGCATGGCAGCGGCTCAAGGCATGGTGAGCCACATTTTCGGGCACTACGGCTGGGATACTCCGCAAAGCCCCTGCAATTATTTGCTCCTGAGCTACGAGCCCGAGGCTGCCATCACCTTGGGCACCGCTTACACCGACCAGTTTCTCTGCAGCTATGCGCCCGTCAATCGAGTCGTCTACGGATTGCGCCTGACCAGCAAAGGTCACGAATTCGACCTGTTTGGTGTGATTCGCGCCTTGCAGGAGTTTGCCGACGAAGGCTTACCCGTGCGGATTCTCGGATTTCCTGCGTTCCTTTCCCATGCGCTACAGCACATGGAAAACACCTGCGCACCGAATCTTGAGCTACCCGCTCAGTCATTGGTGTTTTTGGGGGGCGGCTGGAAAACCCAGGCAGCACAAGAGATTCCGCTGCTTGAGCTGTATGCCCGAATCAACCGGCAACTAGGTATCGACCTGTCCCGCTGTCGAGATGGCTACGGCGCCGTCGAGCATGCCGTGCCCTATATCCAATGTGCCCACCATCATTTTCATACACCCATTTACTCGAAGGTTTTCGTGCGCAACCCATCCGATTTCACGGTCCAGCCATACGGCCAGCGCGGCTTGCTGGAATTCGTCTCCCCGTACATTTCGTCAAGCCCTGCTCACGCGGTGGTCATGGGCGATCTGGCTACATTGCACCCCGGCGCCAGTTGCGGATGCGGCCTGACGACCGATTGGTTCGAGCTGCACGGACGCGCTGGCACCACCGCCAGTCGCAGCTGCGCCATGGCGGCTTCCGAATTGCTGGGAGGGGTTTGATATGTACCTCATCAATGGCCAACTGCGTGACGACGTTACCCCGGAAAGCGCCCTCGAGCGCCTTCGAAAACAATTGCCCAGGTTGCTTGCTGCACCGATCGACAGCGAGACCGTCATCGAAACCGCGGCTTGTTTCGCCACACAACTACAGACTCGCAACCTGAACCTGCCTCTGGACGACGATCAATGTCAGGGGCTGATCGAGTTCTGCCAGCCCGGCAACCTCAGCACGAAGCTTGAGCGGGAACTGGGTTCGCAACCCCGATCGCTGAGGCGTATCGACTACCAGCAGCCGCACTTTGAAAGCTGGCACCCCTTGGGACTGGTGGTGCATGTGACGCCAGGCAATGCGCCGATGCTGGCGTTCTGCGCGGTTCTCGAAAGCCTGCTGGCCGGCAACATTAATTGGTTACGCCCCAGCGCCAGCGATGCGGGTTTGACCGCACAGTTGCTGGCCGCCCTTGTGAAGTGCGACACCAGTGGCAGGCTTGGCGAATTCGTCGCGGTACTGCCCGTGGATACGTCCCGGATAGCCGAACTCTGCGCTCAGGCCGATGGCGTGTCAGCCTGGGGTGGTGAAAAGGCGCTCAAGGCGATTCGTCAGCAGATCCCCACCGGATGTCGCTGGATCGATTGGGGGCACAGGATCAGTTTCGCCTATCTGTCGCCTGACGCGGCGAGCCCTTCGACGCTGGATGCGTTGGTGGATGAGGTTTGCAGCCTGGATCAACAAGCGTGTTCCAGTCCGCAATGGGTGCTGGTGGACAGCAATGATCCGGCCATCCTGCAGGACCTGGGCGAGCGTTTGAGCGAAGCCTTCAAGCGTCGTACATCGCACTGGCCGGCGCTGGTGCCTACGGACCAGGAAGCCTGCGAGATCACCACCCGCACGGCCATGGCGCAACTGGATTGCTGTTTTGCGAACCAGACCGGCCAGGTCTGGGCTGGCCACGGATGGCGGATCATCTGGGAACACCATCAGACGCTCGCACCGTCGCCGCTGTTTCGTACGGTGCTGCTCAAACCCGTACCACAACACTTGATCGCTGAGACGCTATTGCCCTGGCGCACGGTCCTGCAAAGCTGCGCGCTGATTTGCTCTCCGGCAGAAACGCCAGGCCTTGCTCGAGCGCTGGTCAACGCTGGGGTCACCCGTATTGCGCCTTGCGCGGGGATTCATGACGGCTACGTCGGTGAGCCGCATGATGGCGTCTACGCGTTGACGCGTCTGAGTCGCCGCCTCTCGGTGAGTCTGTCGCCGGATGTTTTGCCTGGCCGGGCAACGCTCGACCCGGTCCCGCCCGCCCCCGACACCGCCCATGAGCCCATCATGGACAAAAATACCTTCACGACCCAGCCGATGGGCACTGCGGCGCAATTGTTTTTCCGCTCTGGAGGAAGCAGCGGCACTCCGGCCCTCGCCGGTTTCAGCTATCGCGACTTTCAACGGCAGATGCGCGCAGCAGCCGACGGCCTGTTCGCCGCCGGGCTCGATCCTGCACAGGACCGGGTCATGAACCTGTTTTACGGCGGCAGCCTGTACGGAGGTTTCCTCAGCTTTACCAAAATACTGGAACAGATGGGCGTCACTCATTTCCCCATGGGCGCGCCCCAGGACGATGACTTCAGCGAAATCGCCCAACTGATCGTCGACCAGCGTGTCACCGTGCTGATCGGCATGCCGAGCACCTTGCATCGTCTGTTCTTCAACGAACAGACCCGGCTCCGCGCGTACGCCGGTATCGGCAAAGTGTTCCTCGGCGGCGAGCATCCGGGCCAAACCAGCCTGAGCCTCATGGAAAGCTGCGGGGTTTCGATGATCCGCTCGGCGATCTATGGCTCCGTCGACGCAGGTCCCTTGGGGCATGCGTGCGCAGCCACCGCAAACGGGGTGTTTCACTTGATGTGCGATACCCAGCATCTGGAAATCGTGCAGATTGAACAGGATGTACCGGTTCAGGCTAATGAGATCGGTCGCCTGCTGTTTACTTCACGAGCGCGGCAAGGCCAAACCGTGCGCCGATATGACGTGGGCGACACCGGTCGCTGGATACCCGGCGCCTGTCCGTGCGGGCTGGACTCACCCCGATTCGAACTGCTCCAGCGCCACGGAAAACTGGTGCGAATGGGCACAGAGTTCATTTCGCCTTCGGCTCTGCAGGATAGCGTCGGCGCACCCATTCAGATTGTTCTCGACCACACCCCTGATGGCGTCGAGCGACTCAACGTTCTAACGGATGCAGACATCAACCAGCTTCGCAACGCATTGCTGAGCCATGAAGCGCTGGCTAATGCCGTAAACGCCAAGCTGTTAACAGTCGAAGTTCAAGTGTGCACGGAGCACGCGTTCACTCGAAACAAACACAGCGGCAAAACACCTTTGGTTATTGATAAAAGAAAATAAAAAACATCGCTTACTAACTTGTCTTTAACCACCAAAGACGCCTGATATAAAAAAGAGAATCCAGTGAAATCAACTTATTCGCTCGAACAACTGCTGCCTTATATAAGGCAACATTCAAACTTCTACCGCCAGCAACTGGAACACTTACCGCCGCAGGGCATTACGTTACAAGATATACCGCTCACCAACGCCGTGGACTATTGGTCTGAAAGCAATGACTTGAGTCATTGGCCGGTCCTGACCGGAAAGGTCGACGATGCGCTGGTGTTTAAAACCGGCGGATCGACCAGCCAGGGCAAACTGACGGTGTACACCTATAACGAATGGCAAGAACTGGTCAGTACGTTCGGAGAAAGTTTCTCCTCTCATCTGAACGACGGCGACCGTGTCGCCAATCTGTTTTTTTCCGGTGATCTTTACGCCAGTTTTCTGTTCATCCACGACTCACTGGCGCACGTCAGGCGATCGATCTGCGAGTTTCCATTTACCGGGCAAGTCGAGCTGGATGTATTGGCCGATGCGATTGATCAGCATCGGATCAACGTGCTGGTCGGCGTGCCGGCACAGCTGCTGCGACTCGCTGCCTACCTGAACCAGCATCGGCGAGTACTGTGCGGGGTTGATACGTTGCTGTATGGCGGCGAAAGCCTGTTTGCCCCGCAGGTGGCAATCCTCATCGACGTGTTTCCCAACGTGCGCATTGCTTCCATTGGCTACGCCAGCGTAGACGCCGGCCTTATTGGGGCCAGCGGTCGCGACTGCGCCTTGGGCGAGCATCGGGTGTTTGAACCACAAACCTTGCTGGAGATCGTCGATGAACTCACCGGTGAAGTTATCGAAGAATGCGATCGCACCGGATTATTGGTGGTGACCAATCTGACTCGCCGGCTCATGCCACTGCTGCGTTATCCGGTGGGCGACCGCGCGTGCTGGCGCGAACCCGGTGCAACCCCAAGGCGTAAATTCGCCCTCAAGGGGCGTAGCGCGCACAGCCAGCGAGTGCGGGTGGGCGTGCTGTCGCTGCTGATCGATGACATCCAGCTGATCGTCCAACGCAT
The DNA here is from genome assembly GCF_059695775.1 of Pseudomonas sp. LBUM1666. Taxonomy (NCBI): domain Bacteria; kingdom Pseudomonadati; phylum Pseudomonadota; class Gammaproteobacteria; order Pseudomonadales; family Pseudomonadaceae; genus Pseudomonas; species Pseudomonas sp. LBUM1666. Next base: position 3,338,688 of record NZ_CP166789.1, read on the forward strand.
TGCCCACAACGACCAATGGCAATTGCTGATCGAACATGACGGATACAAAGATATTTTGAGTGTGAAGTGGGTTCCCTCAGCGCTATCAATGGCCACCGTACCGGTGTGCCGAGCGTTGTACGAGGCGCTGGTTGAACACTATCCCGCCATCGAGGAACTGAGCCGCGAGGGTCTGTTGGAGTTGCGAGTGTTGTCCTGTGCGGTCACCGCATTGAAGCTTCACCCACGCTCCGGCAAACAACTGCGGGTCCTGGACTTGCGCGTGTATGACGCACCGTCGCCGGAGCCCGCATGATGCCGCATTTGATTTTTCGACCCTATCGGCCATCCGACGCACGTGCCGTGAGCCAGTTGTTTCGCGAGGTCTATGGCGATCATTACGTTCAGCCGGATGTTTACTTGCCGAATATGATCAATCAGCACAATGCCGAGGGGCGCTGGAAGTCGATGCTGGCGGTGGACGACGTACGCGTTCTAGGGCATGCCGCGTTGTGCCATGACACACCTGCGGACACCACCGAGCTGGCCCTGAGCGTGGTGCATCCCGCCGCGCAGGGGCAGAGTATCGCGACCCGTCTGGGCCGGGAGTTGCTGTCACGGTCGGATTCTCTGGGGTTCAAGGGTGTTTCGATCAAACAAGTGACACACCATCCCTACACCCAACGCATGGCAGCAAACATCGGCTTCCACAGCACGGGTTTGCTACCTGACTACGTCCCTTCACCCTTCGCTGAACCGCTGCCGGAAACCATCGTGATGGGTTGTTACGTCGTCGAAGGACATACGCGTCCACTCCCCGACATCCCATGGCCTGACAGCTGCCGGGGGTTTATGCAGCACTTGTGTTCCGTGTTCGGGACTCGTCCGGACACGACGCCGTTGTCTTCTCAGCCCTTGCAACTCAAGCAACACCATAAAAGATTCGAAATGGTCATTCAGCGTTTGACCAAACGTCTGCTTGACCAGATCCGGCAATTGCCCAGGCTCTGGCTGATCTCGGCGAAACTTCAGATGTCACGGCACTTTGCCCAGGACTTGCGCAATTTGGCGGCCCTTGGCTTCACCTTTACCGGGCTGATGCCTACATCAAACACCAATGGGTGGTTCGCACTGTTTCATCGAGGGGCGCAGTCTCGGCACCTCAACCTGCACTGCCCGCAGATGCAACGCTTGCATGACGATTTACAGCAAAACGCCAACACGCAGAGTAGCGCCGAAGCGCTGAACAGCGCCCGCTCAGTCGCGTGAGTCTTTTCGATAAAAGTCATTGCCCGACTGCGCGCAAAGCTCCACCAGCCAGTCGACAAACACCCTCACCCGCCGCGACAACTGGCGGTGTGGCGGGTAGAGCGCCGTCAACGGCATCCCCGGTGTCGGCACCGTCCCGAGGACTTCACACAAACGGCCTTCGCTCAACTGACGGGCCACATGGTAATACGGGGTCTGGACCATGCCATACCCCGCCTCACAAGCGGCCAGGTAACCATCGGCGCTGTTGACCGAGACTTGCTTGGGTAGATTAATCACCTGAACCTGATCATTGACCATGAATTCAAGCCCATAACGCTTGCCATTGCTGCTGGAGAGGTACTCCACCATTTGATGGCCTCCAAGGTCAGCCAGACACTGAGGCGTTCCGTGACGCTTCAAGTAGTCGGGGCTGGCACACGTGACCTGGTCCAGCATGGCCAACGGACGCGCCACCAGTGAATCGTCCAGTGAGTCGCCGCCCCGCAGCACGCAATCGACGCCTTCGCGAATCAGGTCGACAGGCCGGTCATTCAAGCCGATTTCCAGTTCGATCAAGGGATACCGGGCACTAAATTGCGGCAATGCCGGGATCACTATCAAGCGCCCCACCCCTGCCGGCATGTCCACTCGCAACAGCCCCTTGGGGTTGTTGCGCGCAGCGCTGAACACCGCTTCGGTTTCCTCCAGGTCCGCCAGCAACCGCACGCAACGAGGGTAATAGGCCGCGCCGTCGAGCGTCAGGCTGATCTGCCGCGTCGTGCGTTGCAACAGTTGTACACCGAGATGCGCCTCCAGCTGCTTGATCAGTATGGTCACTGAGGCCCGGGGCAATTGCAGGCTATCCGCCGCCTTGGCAAAGCCGCCCAGTTCGACGATTCGAGTGAACACGCGCATGGCGTTAAAACGGTCCATTGCTTTTGTTTACCGGCTGATTATTTAGAAATTACGAACAGTGATAGCAGTTTTAGCCGGTTTATCTTGTTTCTGTCGAGGTCAACAATGGACTCCACATTCACAGGGAGCTGATTTCATGCAAACACGTCAACTGGGCAAAAACGGTCCACTAGTGAGCGCGATTGGTCTGGGCTGCATGGGCATGACCGATTTCTACACGACTGGCGTGGACATCCGCGAAGCCACGGCCACTCTGCACCGCGCGCTGGAGTTGGGGATCAACCTGCTCGACACCGCTGACATGTACGGCCCGCGCACCAACGAAGAACTGATCGGCAGAGCCATCGTCGGCAAGCGCGATCAGGTGTTTCTGGCCAGCAAATTCGGGATCGTCCGCGACCCGGCCAATCCGGTTGCGCGGGGCGTCAACGGCCGACCGGATTACATTCACGCCTCTATCGACGGCACCCTCAAGCGCCTCGGTGTCGAGACCCTGGACTTGTACTACCAGCACCGCATCGACCCGCAGGTGGCCATCGAGGAAACCGTCGGCGCCATGGCCGACCTGGTGAAAGCCGGCAAGGTGCGTTACCTGGGTTTGAGCGAGGCCTCGGTAGCGACGCTTGAGCGGGCACACAAGGTTCATCCGATCAGTGCGCTGCAGAGCGAGTATTCGTTGTGGAGTCGTGATCAGGAGGAAAACGGTTGTCTGGCCGCGTGTCAGCGCCTGGGTGTCGCCTTCGTCCCCTACAGCCCTTTGGGCCGTGGCTTTCTCACCGGAGCGCTGAAAAGCCCTGATGATTTCGCGGCAGACGACTACCGGCGCTTCAGCCCGCGTTTTCAAGGCGAGAATTTCGCCAAAAACCTGTTACTGGTGCAGCAAGTGCAGGACCTGGCCGCAGAAAAAGGCGTCACCGCCGGCCAACTGGCGCTGGCGTGGGTGCTGGCTCAGGGCGATTACGTAATCCCGATTCCGGGAACCAAACAGCGTAAATACCTGGAAGAAAATGTGGCCGCGCTGGATGTGAAGCTCAGCGGCGAAGACTTGCAAGCGCTGGAAGCGATATTCCCGGCGAATGCCACTGCCGGTTTGCGTTACCCGGAAGAGGTCATGAAGTTGCTCGACCGATAATCCCACCTAACGCTGAGTGCCGTCCCCGGCACTCAGCGGCCAACCTGACAATCTTGTAATGTGCGCCTCATCTGACTGACAGCTTTGATCTACGATGATCAAGGCTGCCCAGTTTTGTATTACTTCGAAACACACCTTGAATGTCTGTCCGCTAAAAATGGTCAGAATGCATTTTTTTGATCGCAATTCGAAACGAGATTCCCCATGCGAACCCACCTGCGTCTGGTCGCCCTGAGCGCCCTGTTCATTTCCTCCCTGGCCCAGGCCGCCGACCTGATCCCGATCGAGGTCCACCGCGATGCCAATTGCGGTTGCTGCAAAAAATGGATCAGCCATCTGGAAGCCAACGGCTTCAAAGTCGACGATCACGTCGAAGCCAATATGAGCGAATTCAAGCAACAGCACGGCGTGCCTGCGCGTCTGGCGTCGTGCCATACCGGCTTGATCAACGGCAAATTCGTTGAAGGTCATGTCCCCGCCGATCAGGTGCTGGCCTTGAGCAAGCGCGACGATCTGTTGGGCGTTGCCGCCCCCGGCATGCCCATGGGTTCACCCGGCATGGAAATGGACGGCATGAGCGATGCGTATCAAGTGATCGGTCTGAAAAAAGACGGCACTGACGTGGTGGTGGCGGACTACCCCGCCCATTGATGTTCGGTGCGTACATCGGGCTGTTCTTCGCCGCATTCGGTGCGGCAACCTTGCTGCCCTTGCAGTCCGAAGCGGTGTTGGTGGGGCTGTTGCTCAGCGGCAAGTATTGGCTCTGGTCGCTGCTCGCCGTGGCGACATTGGGCAATGTTCTGGGGTCACTGCTGAACTGGTGGCTGGGGCGCAGTATCGAGCGGTTTCGTGATCGGCGCTGGTTTCCGGTCAGCCCGCGCCATCTGGAAAAAGCCCGAGTCCATTATCAGCGTTATGGTCATTGGTCGTTGCTGCTGAGCTGGGTGCCTGTGATCGGTGATCCGCTGACCCTGGTGGCCGGCGTGATGCGCGAGCCGCTGGGACGATTCCTGCTGATCGTGACCCTTGCCAAAGGCGCCCGTTATGGTGTGTTGGCCATGGCCACATTGGGCTGGATGGGTTGAACGATTATCCACGGCGATTGCCTGTGTTTAATGTCGCCCTAATCATGCCGATCCAGCATCGGCCGATTTCCAACGGAGTTCACCCATGTCCCTCACCCGCTCCCGCTGGCTGCCCGGCCTGCTGCTGACCGCTGCATTGCCTGTCATCGCCCACGCCGAAGGCCCGGAATACGGACCGGAGCTGCAAGGTTTCGAGTATCCCTACACGGTCAAGCATTTCGCCTTTGAGTCCCAGGGCAAATCCCTGCAAATGGGTTACATGGATGTCGCCGCTCACGGCAAGGCCAATGGACGCAGCGTGGTGCTGATGCACGGCAAGAATTTCTGCGGTGCCACCTGGGACAGTTCGATCAAGGCCCTGAGTGAGGCCGGTTACCGGGTCATCGCCCCAGATCAGATCGGATTCTGCACCTCCAGCAAACCCGACAATTATCAGTACAGCTTCCAGCAACTGGCGACCAACACCCAGCAATTGCTCAAGGCTCTGGGCATTCAGAAGGCCAGTGTTCTCGGGCATTCCACCGGCGGCATGCTCGCCACTCGCTATGCGCTGCAATACCCCGATCAAGTCGAACAACTGGCACTGGTCAACCCCATCGGCCTGGAAGACTGGAAAGCCCTCGGCGTGCCGTATCGCACGGTTGATCAATGGTACGAACGCGAGCTGAAGGTCACCGCACAAGGCATCCATGACTATCAACGCAGTACCTATTACGACGGCCGCTGGAAACCAGAGTTTGACCGCTGGGTGGACATGTATGCGGGCCTGAGCAAAGGCCCGGGTAAAACCCAGGTAGCGTGGAACTCGGCGCTGATCTACGACATGATCTTCACCCAACCGGTGTACTACGAGTTCAAGGACCTGAAGGTGCCGACCCTGCTGCTGATCGGTACGTCCGACACCACGGCCATCGGTAGCGACATCGCACCGCCCGAGGTCAAAGCGAAACTCGGCCATTACGACGTCCTCGGCAAGCAGGTGGCGAAACTGATTCCCCGGTCGACGCTGGTCGAATTCCCCGGCATGGGTCACGCGCCGCAAATGGAAGAACCGGCGCAATTCCACCAGGCCCTGCTCGCCTGGTTGAACAAAACCAACCCCGTTCCTTGATGAGGTAAGGCTGATGGCAGTGCAGATTGCGGTGATTGATGACTGGCAGGACGTGGCCCGTGACGTGGTGGACTGGTCGGTGCTGGACGACATCGGCGAGGTGAGCTTCACCCATGACTACCCTGCCGACAACGACACCCTGGCGGCACGGTTGGGCGAGTTCGAGGTGATCTGCGTGATGCGCGAACGCACCCGGTTCGATGAGGACCTGCTGCGGCGCTTACCGAAACTCAAGCTGCTGGTCACCGGCAGCATGCGTAACGCCGCCCTGGACCTGAAAGCCGCCGCCGCGCAAGGTATCCAGGTTTGTGGCACTGACAGCTACAAGCACGCCGCGCCGGAACTGACCTGGGCGCTGATCATGACGGCGACCCGCAACCTGGTGGTCGAAGCCAACGCCCTGCGCGCCGGTTTATGGCAGCAACGCCTGGGTGGCGACCTGCACGGCAAGACTCTGGCAATCCTGGGTCTGGGCAGCATCGGCACTCGCGTTGCCCAGTTCGGTCAGGTGTTCGGCATGCGGGTGATTGCCTGGAGCGAGAACCTGACCGCCGAACGCGCAGCCGAGGTCGGCGTGACCTACGTCAGCAAACAGGAACTGTTCGAACAGGCCGATGTGCTGTCGGTCCATCTGGTGCTCAGCGATCGTAGCCGTGGTTTGGTGGACGCCCAGGCGCTGGACTGGATGAAGCCCACGGCTCTGCTGGTCAACACTGCCCGTGGTCCGATTGTCGATGAGGCCGCGTTGATCAAGGCGCTGCAGAAACGGCGACTGGCAGGCGCTGCGCTGGACGTCTTCGAGCAGGAACCCTTGCCGCCTCATCATCCGTTCAGAACCCTGGACAATGTGCTGGCCACGCCCCATGTCGGGTATGTCAGCCAGCAGAACTATTACCAGTTCTTTTCGCAGATGATTGAGGACATTCAGGCCTGGTCTGCGGGAGAACCGATTCGGTTGTTGGGTTAACCGCCCTTCACCGCCACAAACGCCGCCGTCTCATAGGGCACCGTCACCATGTCTCTGCCACGCAGGTCAGGCTCCGCCGCAATCAGCGCCCTGATCTGCTCATCCACCTTCGCCCGCTCCTCCGCTGGTAATGCCGCCACAAAACTGGTGGAGCGCACGCGGTTGAAAATCACATCTTCCGGCGAACCTGTATGCCCATGGCTGAAACGCTGTTCTGCCAGCGGTCCGAACGCCACATGCGGAAACACCTGCCGCCAGGCCCCGGTGTAGTAGCGCGGCGTATCGCCCTCCAGCGCATTGACGATCGCATCCAGTTTTGGCACCCAGCTCGCCCGGGAATCGCGCTGATTCCACACCAGCCCCAGCTTGCCGCCGCGCTTGAGTACACGGGCAATTTCGGTCAGCGCTTCGGTGTTGGCAAACCAGTGAAAGGCCTGGGCTCAGAGCACCACGTCCACCGAAGCATCGGGCAGCGGCAGGTCCATGGCGGTGCCGCTGACGGCCAGCACTTCGGGGAAGGCTTCGGACAATTTCTCGAGCATCTGCGCCACCGGCTCCACCGCAATCACTTGCGCACCGGTCGCCACCAGCCGACCGGTGAACTTGCCAGTGCCGGCGCCCAGATCAACCACGGCTTTGTCCGCGTTCAAACCAAGGGTGCCCGTCAGCCAATCGGCCACTTGCGGCGGATAATCCGGACGACCGCGAACGTAGGTATCAGCGCCGGTTTTATAGCCGGCGGCCGCCGAGTGATGGACCTGATCTTTCATGGCAGTGCTCCAGATCGACAACGAATGCTGTCGAGCATAGCGCCTCGATTTGAGCTTTCCTTGCACAGACCGCCTGAAAGAAATGAATAATTGTTCACCCTGTGGTGTTCACCTTTCATCGCCCCTGAGAATTGCCCATGAATAACCCAAACCTGAAGCCGGGGCGTGGTAAGAACTGAAGCGAATAAACCTGTGGAGCATCGCCCATGAACACTCGTTTCGCTGTGTTAACCATCCAGTTGCTGCTGGCGGTCGCATTGTCCAGTTCGCTGGCGCTGGCCAATGGTGGTGGCGATGACGCTCCCGCAAGACCGAATTGCCCCAAAGGGCAGGTCTTCGACTCCCGGTCGCAAAAATGCCTCAAGCAAACCAGCAGCCTGGTCCCGGACGCCGACCGCACCGATTACGCCTATCGCCTGGCCAAGGACGGTCGTTTTGAGGAAGCGCTGGCCCTGCTCGACACCCTCAAACAGCCAAACACCGCCAAGGCCTTGAACTATCGCGGCTACTCCACGCGTAAACTGGGGCGCACCGACGAAGGCATCGGTTATTACCTGCAATCGGTCAAACTTGACCCACACTACGCGCAAGTTCGCGAATACCTCGGCGAAGCGTATGTGATCAAAGGTCGACTGGACCTCGCTCAGGAACAGTTGCAGCAGATCAAATCCATCTGCGGCAGCACCACCTGCGAGGAATACCAGGACCTGGCCGAAGCCATCAACGACTCATCGAAAACCTGACACACCGAGCAGACGGAGGTCGCCATCGCCAGCGATCAGGCAATACGGGCAGAACTGGGACAGCACCTGGCGCGTTTATGGCGCTACGGCTTGCTGTTGTCCCGGCAACGGCATGTCGCCGAAGACCTGGTGCAGGCGACCTGCGTACGGGCGCTCGAGCGTGCCGGGCAGTTTGTCCCGGGCAGCCGCATGGACCGCTGGCTGCTGAGTATTCTGCATTCGATCTGGCTCAACGAAGTTCGCTCCCGAAGAGTGCGTCATGGACAGGGGCTGGTGGATGCCGACAACGCCTTGTCGTTCGATGGTGAATACGCGGCGCAAACCCATGTCCTCGCAGCTCAGGTGATCAGGCGTGTGGATGCGCTGCCCGAAACCCAGCGCGAAACGGTGTTTCTCGCCTACGTCGAGGGCTTGTCCTACCGCGAAGTAGCCGACGTGCTGGACGTGCCCATCGGCACCGTCATGAGTCGCCTGGCTGCGGCACGCGCCAAACTGGCCGAGTACCCGCCATTGCACACCGTGCCGAACCCTTCCACTGGAGAACGTCGATGAACGATCACGCACGCCCGACGATACCCACGGATGAGCAACTGGTGGCCTACCTCGACGACCAACTAGACAGCGAACAGCGCACCCGCATCGACGCGGCCATTGCCGAGGACCCAACGCTCAACCTGCGCCTGCAATGGCTGGCCCGCAGCAGCCTGCCGTTCAAGGAGGCCTACGACGAGTTGGGCCGACAGGCGCCCGTGGACCGCTTGCAATCGATGCTCGACACCTTGCCTTCACCTGAACGCCCGGCCATGAATCGGCGCTGGTTTCTCGCGGCGGCCGCCGGGTTGGTGGTGAGTGGTGTGGTGGCGGATCGATTGTTCCTCGGCTGGCAGTTGAGCCAGCAAAAGGAAAACTGGCGCGGGCTGGTGGCCGAGTACATGTCGCTTTACGTGCCGCAAACCCTGGACCACTTGCCCACTGACGAAGCCGCTCAGCGAGCGCAACTGCAGACCATCGATGCGCGTCTGGGCCTGAATCTTGTGCCGGCGCAACTGGCCCTGCCACGCTCCGAGCTCAAGCGCGCGCAAATCCTCGAGTACGACGGCGTGGCCATTGCCCAAATCACCTACCTGGACCCGGTGCACGGTCCCATGGCGCTGTGCGTCACCCGCTCCAACAACGGCAGTCGGCATTTCGCCCAGGAGCGCCGGTACGGAATGAACATTGTCTATTGGGCTGACATGCAACATGCCTGGATGTTGATCGGGCATCACCCGGTAGCGGATCTGGAGGACATGGCGAAATTGTTGAGAAGTCGGCTGAGCGCGTGATCCGTTTTGTCACTATGCTCGGTGTCTCAATTCCAAGGAGGAACCTTCCCATGCCGATTTCTTCACGCACTGCTTTGCTGGTCATCGACGTACAGAACGACTTCATCCCCGGCGGCCAGTTGCCGGTACCCGAAGGTGATCTGATCGTCCCGCTGATCAACCGCCTCGGCGCCCGGTTCACCCAAGTCATCATCGCCCAGGACTGGCACCCGGCCGGACATGCGTCCTTCGCCTCCAGCCACCCGGGCCGCGCGCCTTACGACGTGACTCGACTGCCTTACGGCGAGCAGACGCTCTGGCCGGACCATTGCGTGCGGGCAACACCCGGTGCCGAGTTGCACAAGGATCTGGACCTACCCCACGCCCAATTGATCATCCGCAAGGGCTGCAACCCGGACATCGACAGTTACTCGGCGTTTCTGGAGGCGGACCGAACGACCACCACAGGCTTGGCCGGGTACTTGAAGGAACGCGGTGTCGACACGGTTTATCTGGTTGGGCTGGCACTCGATTTCTGCGTGATGTTCTCTGCACTGGATGCGCGGGCGGCAGGGTTCAACGCGTTTGTGGTGATGGATGCGTGTCGGGCGATTGATCTGGACGGCTCACTGGCCGCAGCGATCGAGCGGATGCAGGTGGCTGGGGTTGGGTTGATTCCATCAACCGAAGTGCCAGGTTAACTCCCTGTAGCAGCTGTCGAGCAGCGCGAGGCTGCGTCCGGCTGCGAAGCAGCCGTAAAATCAGGCACTCCGTTTTTTCAGGAAAACCGCATCCGCCGGGTTTGCGAGGACTTCGGTCGGGCGCGACCCCGGCTCGAACGCAGCCTCGCAGGCTCGGCAGCTGCTACAAAGAATGCGTCAGGTTGAGGTGGGCAACCACAACCGGAACCGTGCCCCACCCAGCGGCGACGCTTCAACGGTGAGCGTGCCGCCCTGTGCTTCCAACGCCCGACGACTGATGGCCAACCCCAGACCGAACCCGCCAGTGGCCCGGTCCCGACTGCGATCCAGCCGATAAAACGGTTCGAAAATCCGCTCCCGCTCCTCATCCGGGATACCGATCCCGTCATCGTCCACCCAGATTTCAGCCCCCTTGGCACACACCCGCACACCAATCTGAATGCGTTTTTCGCAGTAGCGCATCGCATTGCGCAGCAGGTTCTGAATAGCGCGGGCAGTCAGCCTTGGGTCGAGGGCGAAGCGTTCAAGTTGTCCGTGCAGGAGCACATCGATAACGATGTCCGGGGACTCCAGTTCTTCGTCGACGCTGCCAAGGATGCTGTCGATAAACTCATCCAGCGACACCTCGACCCGCTCCGGCAGCCGCGCCGGGTTTTGCAGACGGCTGTAGGACAGCAGTTCCAGCACCAACTCATCGAGCTCGCGAATGTGCGCGACCAGACCTTGCAGACGCTCGCGGCTGGCGGCGGGCAAATCGTCGGACAGCGCCAGCGCCAGGCCGAAATCCAGTCGTGTCAGGGGCGTGCGCAATTCGTGAGAGACGGCATTGAGCAGGTCCCGCTGCTGGTTGAGCAGGTTCTCGATATCGCCGGCCATGGTGTCGAAGACATTGGCCAGGCTGCCGATGTTGGAACTTTGGGAAATCTGTGTGCGCTCGCTCAAGTGGCCCTTACCGAAACGTTCAGCCGTACCTTTGAGGCGTTCCAGGTCGCGCCAGTGCGGGCGCAGCCACAGCAACAGACAGGCGAGCATGGTCGCGCCGATCAGCACGTTGATGCTCCAGTACAACAGGCTGACGTCCATCGGGTCCGGCGGTACGACCATTTCCACCACCGTCCGCTCGTTCAGCGGCGACACCGCCAGGGTGCGCCAGCCCCAGTCGCCAATGCGCACGACGTTCTCGCCACGCTGAAGACGTTTGCGCTCATCAGGGGTGAAATCGGCATCGTCGTTACCGGTCAGGACGATGTGCAGCGGCTGGAATTCCTTGTCCATCTCTGCGGCCAATGCCGGCCATTGTTCCGGGGGCACGGCGTGAAACTGCTTGACGATGAGGGTTTGCAGCCCGCGCGAGTAATCGAGGTTGTAGGTGACAAAGCGCTCCTGGAAGACCTTGATCACCAGATCCGGCACCAGATAGATCGCCGCACTGTACGAAACGATGGTCACCAGGTACAGGCGAAACAGGATTCTGAACATCGCCTCAGCATTCCCACTCGGAACGGCTGAACAAGTAACCCTTGCCCCACACGGTCTTGATCTTGCGCGCCTCGCCGGCGTGGTCGTCGAACTTGCGCCGCAACTTGGAAATCGCCACGTCCACCGAACGGTCGGTGCCATTGAACTCGATGCCGCGCAGGCGTTGCAGAATCTGGTCGCGACTGAGCACTTCGCCGGCATGCCGAGCGAGTACCACCAGCAGGTTGTATTCACCGCTGGACAGTTCGACCAATTGCTCGCGCCAGGTCACGGTGCGCTCGGACAGGTCGATGCACAGATTGCCCATCAGAATGCGGTCATTGGCGGTCTGCGGTTCAGTCAGGCTGCTGCGCCGCAGCAACGTCCGCACCCGGGCCAGCAACACCCGCGGTTCGCAGGGTTTGGTGACGTAGTCGTCGGCGCCCATTTCCAGGCCCAGCACCTGATCGTGACTGTCGTCGCGGGCGGTGAGCATCAGGATCGGCAACGTGGCCGAATCGGCGCGCAGCAAGCGGCAGACTTGCAGACCGTCCAGCCCCGGCAGCATCAGGTCGAGGATCACCAGGTCCGGTGGATTGACCCGCGCACGTTCGCGCACATGGTCGCCACGGCTGATCACGCTGACGCTATAGCCGTTGCGTTCCAGGTAACTGGCAATCAATTCGGAGAGCGCGGTGTCGTCTTCGACCAGGAGGATGTTGGGCATGGATGTTCCAGAAAGTGCTGTGGTGCCTGGTCCGGCCTCTTCGCGAGCGAGCCCGCTCCCACATTGGATCTGTGGCGTTCACAAATCCCCTGTGGGAGCGGGCTTGCTCGCGAAGGCGGCCTGGCAGGCGCAAACGTAATCAAGCCGTCAAGGATATACGCCCTCGCCCGTGCCTGAGTAAAACCCTTACACAATTTCACACAGCGCCTACAAAGCTTCACCGCTACCCTCGTCGCCTCCCCGTAGGATGCGGGGGGTCATTATTGGGGTATTACATGTCAAAGAATCTGCTTGCCAGGCTCAGCCTGATTGCACTGGCGGTGACGCTGAGCGCTTGTGACAAGGCCTCGACGGCCGAAGAACAGGCGCCTCTGGCCACGGTTCGCATCGAAACCATCCAAGCCAGCCCCCTGTCGATCACCAGTGAACTGAGCGGGCGGATTGCCGCGCCACGCATTGCCGAAGTCCGCGCCCGGGTTGCCGGGGTAGTGTTGCAACGGGCGTTCCGTGAAGGCAGTGATGTGAAAAAAGGCGAAGTGTTGTTCCGTATCGACCCGGCGCCGTTCAAGGCAGACCTGGACAGCGCTGAAGCGGCGCTGCGCAAGGCTGAAGCCAATGCGTTCCAGGCGCGCCTGCAAGAGCAGCGTTACGCGCAGTTGATCGAAGGCAATGCCATCAGCGGCCAGGATTATGACAACGCCCGGGCCAGTGCCCGGCAAACCGCTGCCGACGTCGCCGCGAACAAAGCCGCCGTGGAACGGGCGAAACTCAACCTGGGTTACGCCACCGTCACAGCCCCGATTTCCGGGCGCATCGGCCGCGCGTTGGTCACCGAAGGCGCGCTGGTCGGGCAGAACGAAACCACACCACTGGCGCTGATTCAGCAGCTGAATCCGATCCATGCCGACCTCACCCAATCGACCCGCGAACTCAACGACCTGCGCCGGGCGTTCCGATCCGGCCAGTTGCAGCAGGTCGGTCAGGACCAGGCCAAAGCCACGCTGATTCAGGACGACGGCAGTCTCTATCCATTGCCGGGCAAGTTGCTGTTCGCCGACATCACCGTCGACCCCGGCACCGGCCAGATCATCCTGCGCAGCGAATTCCCCAACCCGGACCTCGACTTGCTGCCGGGCAGCTTCGTGCGCGTGCGTCTGGAGCAAGCGGTCATTCAGCAAGGCATCAGCGTGCCGCAACGAGCCATTCAACGTGACAGTGCCGGCATCGCCCAAGTGCTGTTGCTCGACGCCGAACAGCGGGTCGGCCAGCAACCGGTCGAACTGGGCGCCGTGCAGAACGATCGCTGGATCGTCACCGGCGGCCTCAAGCCCGGTGACCGCATCGTCACCGAAGGCCTGCAACACGCCCGTCCCGGCGAAAAAGTGCAGATCGACGACACCCCTCTTCCACTTGCCCAGGCTTCTGGTCAGTAAGCAGGACGCTTCTTTATGCCGCAGTTCTTTATCGATCGCCCGGTGTTCGCCTGGGTGGTTGCCCTGTTCATCCTGTTGGCCGGCGCCCTGGCCATTCCACAGTTGCCGGTGGCGCAATACCCCAATGTCGCGCCGCCGAAAGTCGAAATCTACGCCGTGTACCCGGGCGCTTCGGCGCAGACCGTGGACGAAAGCGTGGTCAGCCTGATCGAGGAAGAACTCAATGGCGCAGACCATCTGCTGTATTTCGAATCCCAGAGCAGCCTCGGCAGTGCCACCATCACCGCGACCTTCCAGCCGGGCACTGACCCGGAAATGGCTCAGGTCGATGTGCAAAACCGCCTGAAAGTGGTCGAGTCGCGCCTGCCTCAAGCGGTGACGCAACAGGGTTTGCAGGTGGAGAAAGTCTCCGCCGGTTTCCTGCTGCTGATCACCCTCACCTCCAGTGACGGCAAACTCGACGACGTGGCGCTCAGCGATTACCTGGCGCGCAACGTGATGAACGAGATCAAGCGCCTGGACGGCGTTGGCAAGGCGCAGTTGTACGGTGCCGAACGGGCGATGCGGATCTGGATTGACCCGCAGAAGCTGATCGGTTTCAACCTGACCCCGGCTGACGTCAACGCCGCCATCGTCGCGCAGAACGCGCAAGTGTCGGCGGGCAGCATCGGCGACTTGCCGACCCGCACCACTCAGGAAATCACCGCGACCATTCTGGTCAAAGGCCAGTTGTCGACACCGGAAGAATTCGCCGACATCGTGTTGAAAGCCAATCCCGACGGCTCAACTGTGCGCATCAAAGACGTGGCGCGCGTCGAGATCGGCAGTCAGGAATACCAGTTCTCCACGCGCCTCAATGGCAAACCGTCGACCGCCGTCAGCGTGCAGTTGGCACCGGGCGCCAATGCCTTGAGCACTGCCACGTTGGTGCGGGCGAAGATGGATGAACTGGCGCGCTACTTCCCGGCGGGCGTGGAATACAAGATCCCGTACGACACCTCGCCTTTCGTCAAAGTCTCGATCACCAAGGTGGTTTACACCCTTGGCGAGGCGATGTTGCTGGTGTTCGCGGTGATGTTCCTGTTCCTGCAAAACATCCGCTACACGCTGATTCCAACCCTGGTGGTGCCGGTGGCGCTGATGGGCACCTTTGCGACCATGTTGGCGCTGGGGTTCTCGATCAACGTGCTGACGATGTTCGGCATGGTGCTGGCGATCGGCATCCTGGTGGATGACGCGATTGTGGTGGTGGAAAACGTCGAACGGATCATGGCCACCGAAGGCCTGTCACCCAAAGAGGCCACGCGCAAGGCGATGAAGCAGATCACCGGAGCGATCATCGGTATCACGCTGGTGCTGGTCGCGGTGTTCATTCCGATGGCGTTCATGCAGGGGTCGGTCGGGGTGATTTACCAGCAGTTCTCTTTGTCGATGGCGACTTCGATTCTGTTCTCGGCGTTCCTCGCCCTGACCTTGACCCCGGCGTTGTGCGCGACGCTGCTCAAGCCGATTGCCAAGGGCGAACATCACGAGAAGCGCGGGTTCTTTGGCTGGTTCAACCGGCGTTTCGAGCAACTGACCGAGCGTTATCAGGGCTGGGTCGCCTATGCGCTGAAACGCACGGGCCGTTACCTGCTGATCTACGGCGTGCTGCTGATTGGATTGGGCCTGTGCTTCAGTCGACTGCCCTCCTCGTTCCTGCCGGTGGAGGATCAGGGTTACACCATCACCGACATTCAACTGCCACCGGGTGCGAGCAAGAACCGCACGGTGCAGGTGGTCGAGCAGATCGAAGCCCACAACGCCACTGAACCCGGCGTTGGTGACAGCACGGTGATTCTCGGATTCAGCTTCTCCGGTAGCGGGCAGAACGCCGCGTTGGCGTTTACCACGCTCAAGGACTGGTCTGATCGGGGTAGCGACGACTCGGCCAGTTCCATTGCCGATCGCGCCAACATCGCGTTGAGCCAGATCAAGGATGCCGTAGCGTTTGCGGTACTGCCGCCGCCGGTGGATGGCCTTGGTACTTCCAGCGGTTTCGAGTTCCGCTTGCAGGACCGTGGCGGCCTTGGCCATGCCACGTTGATGAAGGCACGCAGTGAATTGCTCGCTGCCGCCGAGAAAAGTCCGATCCTGATGAACGTGCGCGAAAGCGCGCTGGCCGAAGCGCCGCAAGTGCAACTGGAAGTCGACCGTAAACAGGCCAACGCGCTGGGTGTGTCCTTTGCCGACATTGGCAATGTGCTGTCCACCGCCGTCGGTTCGGCCTACATCAACGACTTCCCCAATCAGGGGCGGATGCAGCGTGTGGTGGTTCAGGCTGAAGGCGATCAGCGCAGTCAGGTCGCCGATCTGCTGAAGATTCACGTGTGCAACAACGCGGGGAAAATGGTGCCGTTGTCGGCCTTCGTCCAGGCCAAATGGACTCAGGGCCCGGCGCAATTGACTCGCTACAACGGCTACCCGGCGATCAGCATTTCCGGCGAACCGTCGCCCGGTTACAGCACCGGCGAAGCCATGGCGGAAATCGAGCGTCTGGTGGCGCAAGGGCCGGCGGGGTTGGGGCAGGAATGGACCGGGTTGTCATTGCAGGAACGGTTATCCGGCAGTCAGGCTCCGATCCTGCTCGGTTTGTCGTTGCTGATCGTGTTCCTTTGTCTGGCCGCGTTGTATGAGAGCTGGTCGATTCCGACCTCGGTGCTGCTGGTGGTGCCGCTTGGCGTGCTCGGCGCGGTACTGGCCGTGACCTTGCGCGGAATGCCCAACGACGTGTTCTTCAAGGTTGGATTGATCACCATCATCGGTCTGTCGGCGAAGAACGCGATCCTGATCATCGAGTTCGCCAAGAGTCTGTACGACGAAGGCCACGACCTGATCGACGCCACCCTGCAAGCCGCGCGCCTGCGACTGCGGCCGATTGTGATGACGTCGATGGCGTTCATCCTCGGCGTGGTGCCGCTGGCGATTGCCACCGGGGCCAGTTCAGCGAGCCAGCAGGCCATCGGCACCGGGGTGATTGGCGGGATGATCACGGCGACGCTGGCGGTGGTGTTTGTGCCGGTGTTTTTTGTGGTGGTGATGAAGCTCGTCCGCAAGCGGCATAAGGACCTCTGACCACACCGTTTACCTGTGGGAGCGAGCCTGCTCGCGAATATGGTTTAACAGTCAACAGAGTTGTTGACTGACCCACCGCATTCGCGAGCAGGCTCGCTCCCACAGGGGAACTCATCAACTTCAGGTTGTGGTCACAATAGACCGCACTGGGCTAAGGTGTTTGCATACCCAAGTTTATCGAGTTCACATGCCCTTCCTCGCCCGCACCCACCCTCGCCTCTCCGCCGCCGCAGCCCTCGGCGTCGCGGTAGGCATTCTGGCGCCGGCCGACTCGATCATCAGCAAAATCCTCTTCGGCTGGAATGCCGGCGTCTGGACTTACCTGGTCCTGATGCTCTGGCTCACCGCGCGCGCCAAAGCACCGGACGTGAAGCGCATTGCCGAGGTCGAAGACGAAAACGCTGGGCTGGTGCTGTTTGTTGTATGCATCGCCGCGGTGGCGAGCCTGGCGACCATCGGCTTTGAACTGGCCGGCAGCAGGGACATGGAAACGACCCGCAAGCTGTTGCACTACGGCTTTACTGCATTGACCGTGATCGGTTCATGGCTGCTGATCGGGGTGATTTTCAGCGTGCACTACGCCCGTCTGTTCTACACCTGGGGCGGCAAAGACCCCGCACTGCGTTTTGCTGAAGGTCTGACAACGCCCAATTACTGGGACTTCCTGTATTTCTCTTTCACCATCAGCGCGGCGGTCCAGACGTCCGATGTCGGCGTGGCGACGCGGGATTTGCGCAAGATTGTCCTGGCGCAGTCGCTGATCGGCTTTCTGTTCAACACGGCCATTCTCGGGTTCTCGATCAACATCGCGGCGGGACTGTTCAACTGATCCCTGCACAAACGTTCTAGTCATCACCCTCGGCGCAGGCGTTAAATAAGTCGGCTATCCGTCTCACAGGTGCAGCATGACGACTCACAACTGGATCGACCTGGCCCAGGACGCCGACACCGGCATCGAGACCCTGCGCGCGCATTTCGAAGGCCACGCCTACGACCCGCACTGGCATGACAGCTATCTGGTGGGCGTCACCGAACAAGGGCTTCAGCAGTTTCACTGTCGGCGAGCAAAGCACCAAAGCACAGCGGGCAAGGTGTTTCTGCTCGAGCCCGGCGACATCCACGACGGCGAAGCACCGACCGAAGACGGTTTCACCTACCACATGCTGTACCTCGACCTGCAGTGGCTGAAACGTGAACTCAGTGCAGTCTTCGAAAATGCCCCCGACAACGGTCAATTGAGTTTCGCCAACACCCTGTCCAGCGACTCGCGACTCGCCCACGCCACCAGCCTGGCGTTTCAAACCCTGCATCACGATGAGCTGAAAATCGTCCGCCAGACCGCCCTCGACGGTTTGCTCGAACGCCTGACCAGTCACCTGCACTGGCGCACCCGCTACAACGAAGACCCGCGGCTGCCGCTGGTGGCGCAGAAGGCTCGGGAATACCTGCACGCCAACGCTCAATATGACATCGGCCTCGACCAACTGGCCGCCGTCACCGGAGTTGATCGCTTCCGCCTGACCCGCGCCTTCAAGGCCGCTTATGGCATCGCACCCCACGCCTACCTCGTGCAATTGCGTCTGGCGACCGCCCGGCGAATGCTGGCCCGTGGCGAGCAACCGGCAACAGTGGCGATGGAATTGGGGTTTGCCGATCAGAGTCACCTGGGCCGTTGGTTTGTCCGGGCATATGGCTTGACTCCGGCGTTGTATCGCAAGCGCTGCTCAAATCTTCCAGACGCATGACCCTGACTTTGTGAGGATCGACTCCTGAGATCATTCACGGAGCCCGCTGCCATGTTGTCCACCTTTCCCACGCTGCTGCCATTTTTGCTGTTCGCTTTCGTCGCCTCCATTACGCCGGGGCCGACAAACATTTTGGTGCTGAGTAACAGCGCGAGGTACGGTTTCAGAGCCGCATTGCCGATCATTTTCGGAGCCTGCGCGAGTGCGGCATTGATTGTGTTGTTGGTAGGCAGCGGTGTTGGTCAGTCGCTTGCCGGGCTACCAAGGGTGCAATCGCTGATGCAATGGTGCGGAATCGCTTGGCTTAGTTACTTGGCCTGGAAAATATTCCATACACCGGTCACGACCTTCGATGTTGATGAAGGACACAAGCAAAGGTTTGGATTATGGGCGGCCGCTGGCTTACAACTGGTCAATCCCAAGACCTGGATGATGGCATTTGCCGTGGTCGGTGTATTTGCTGGATCCGGCGATAATCGACAGTTGCAAATTGTCTGCCTGTCGCTGGCATTTTTCCTGGTCTCGCTGCCGTGTCTGGGTGTTTGGGCATTGCTGGGAAAGGGAGCAACCAGATGGTTTGGCTCGGCAAAAGCCATCCAGCGTTTTAATCAGGCAATGGCACTGCTGCTACTGGGTTCTGCCTGGCTCACGTTGACTTGACGCGCTGCATCAGCACAACAGGTACAAAAATGCCCCGAAACATTCGGGGCATTTTTGTGTTGAATGACCGCAAGACACTCCCTCTATTAGAAGAAGTAACTCAGCCTCAAGCTACCGCTCCAATCCTGACTGACCGTTGTACCTTTGCTGCCACCCATCTGGCCGGAAACCTGCCAGTTGCGTTGCGCCGGTGTCCACTTCAAGCCGGCGCCATATTCGATAGAGCTGCTGGCGCGATCATCATCGAAGCTGTCGTCGTTGATCTTGACCTCGTTGGTTTTCACAAACTCATGATTGACCGCCGTCATCAGGCTGGGCTCCAGCAGGCTGCCGTTGTCGAGGGTAATGACACGCCCGCCCCTGACCCCAACCTTGCCCTGTACGGAACGCATGGTGTCGCTTTTTACTTCCAGGCCGTTGTCGAGCCGGTACTTGTCGCTTTGGATGACACCGGTCGATACCTGCACTTGAGGTTCGACAAAGTAGTCGTCCTTCAAGCGTATATGCTTGCCCACGGCCACCGAGCCACTGGCGCCCAAGGCCTTGTAATCGCCCTTGGTGCGCGTGCCATCGCTCATAGTGACTTTGGCCTTGTTATCGAACTGGTTGATCTTGGCCATGACATTAACGAACACCCCGCTCTCGACATCGAAGGTGCTGCCGTAGACACCGGCATTCAGACTGTCAACGGTGGCGCTGGAGCCGTACTTGAGATCCATTTTGGTGTGGCTTGACCCGACGAATCCGCCCACCACCCACGACCTGCCGCCCAGATCCACCGTTGTGTCGGCCCCGCCAGTTATACCTGTCTGGTTCTGGGTGTATCCATCACCGTAGGCATTATCGACGTTGTACTGGTTACCATAAGTGCGAACCCAGACACTGTTACTGAGGTTTTTCACCGAGCTGTCGTTCATCGAGCGAATCGATGCTTCCGGTCGGACGCTCAGGCTCCGGTCCCCCAATTGGTCGCTAAGCATGGCCGCTTCAGCATTCAGCACACTGCGCGCACTCCCGGCCAGGGCCAACGCAGTATTACTTGAAGTACTGACCGTTTCCTTGTCTGGATTCAGGTACAAACCCTGACCTTCCTTGGCCAATCGGTACACAAACGTACCTGCGTCCACGGTTTCACGACCGCCCAGCGAGAAGCTCGCGTCGCCAGCGGCGATATTACCGACCTTCACCGCTTCGGCCGTGACAGGTGTCGTACCGGTAGCGGTGATTTGCAGTTGATGTTGCCCACTGGCATTGCCGGTGACATTCAGGAAGTCCGTATTTCCGTTGCCCAGATCCGTGCCCATCACAAACGTACCGCGACCGGAAAGATCGCCGACATTCAGTTGCTGGAACTGCTCGTTTGTGCCCATGCGAACAACGCCGTTATCCAGAGCAAGGCGCTGTACGGTGCTATCCGTGGTCATCTGCCATTGCGCCATATTGCTGATGGACACGTTGGAAGTGTTATTGATTTGCCCGGTTAACACCGAGCCGTTGTCCATTGACACGCTGCCATTGGCCGCGCCCGATACATCACCGGTCAGACGACTGCCGTTGTTCAATACCAGACTGGAAACATTTTCAACGTTGCCATTCAAGGCTGAATTGTTATCCAGCGAGACAGTAGAAACATTGACAGCATTGCCGTTGATCGCCGCACCATTATCCAGTTTCACTGTCGCAGCGGTACCTGCAACAGCCTGCACATTGCCATTCAACGTGCTGTTGGAATCAAGGCTGACCTGAGTGACATTCTGCAAATTGCCATTGATGGAGGCTGCGTTTTTCATCAACAGCGCAACGGTGCTGCCGGTATCGGCAACGACATTGCCATCCAGAGCACTGCCGTCAATGGTGAGATTGGCGGTGGAGCGATTGGTCGCTTGCAACAGGTTACCGTTGTCACCGATCAGATCGCTGGTGCCAGAAATATTGATATTCGCAACTGTACCGGCAGCACCCGAAGAGCCCAATAAGATGGCTGACCCTGTTCCCCCCGTTACACGGGTACTGTTCAACGTCACAGTGTTGGCATTGACACCGGTTAAATCAGTGTTGATTTGCAGGCCGTTCTTCTCTCCGAACAGAACGCTGCCGTTGGCCGAAAGCGTCGCCCCACCAAGCCTCACACCATAACTGTCCGAACCCGTGCCTCGGACGGTGGAGTTCTCGACGTTTAATACGGCAAAACCCACCGCATCCGCGCCATTCAGGCCGATGATCGTGCTTCCTCCCTTGACCGTCGCGCTCGAAGACGCCGGGGTAGTGGTATTGCGACCCAAGAGAAGACCGAAACTGTTGGTACTGATGATGGTGCTGTTGTCGATGATGGCGCTGCTGTCGATCAGTTGTATCGCCCCCCTGCCAGCCGCGCTGTTTACAGTCGCACCAGAGAGGTTTACCACTGAAGTGTTGGCATCGATACGGGCGCTTTGACCGCCATTGAAAACGACGCTGGCATTTGATGACGAGATGGTCAGCGCCTGTGCGTTATCAATGGTTAGTGTGCCCCTTTGGGACACCACCCAGGCTTCCGGTGCGGGTGGGTTCGTGACGACTGCGCTCTCACCTGGATTTAGCGTTCGACTGAAGGCCTCGCTGGAGGATAGAAGTGCCGCAGCAATCACTAACTTCTGAAAAGTCACAGAGGGCGGAGATTTAAAACAAAAATGCATGGGGAATTCCTCAAACTGCGCAACTACTGACATTGCTTTTTGGCAGTATTGAAAGCTCCCACCAAAAAAACGTTCGACACTTTAATGAGAAAATCGAGACTTATATGTAGGAAAATTCCTTAACAAAAGAGGAATTATTCTCGCCGACTGTAGCGTGTTTACCGTTCCCTTGCCGTTAACACGGGTAATCACGAAAGAAACATCCGTGTCTCTTTCGCAACACCGATCAGCTAATACGCCAACTAAGGAACAGCCGGAGCAGGTGTCAGATCGCAATAATTGAAACTGTTGCCGATATTGTCGATCCGTTTGATGATTGGGTCAGACGATTGCTGTCCATTGATATCGGTCGTGTACCAATACTTGCCATACGCTATTGCTCCCCTGACAGGTTGTGCCAATTTGAAAATGGCAGGACTGGCCACTGGCGCGACATCAGGAATATTGGCTGCTTTAATCACATAGGCTTGAGAGTCTTCAGTACCCGCAATCAGATCAGTGCCTGCCAAGTCCCTGTAAGCTGCGAAATGCGCTGTAATCGCTTTGCCTGGTGGTAGAAGCGGGTCTTTTGGAATCAGCAAGCCTAGAACCATGCTACTGGTTGGACTGATCATGCCGTAACATTCGATGTAATCACGCAAGGCCGGATTGCGGATCCGGATCGTAGGTGGAGGTAAAGGTACTGCTGCACCGGCAACAGTCACCGGTTGGTTAAGGGATTTTATTACGTTTTTATCACTATCTGCCTTCTGAATGGTCCAGTAAGCATCTACTTTGCCAATGGGCAACCTGGATATGATATCTGCCGAAACAGGAACTTCAAATTCATCCGCATCTACAAATGGATTAAATTCACCTACAAGCAGATCATTAATGTAACACTTCGCTAACTCGGCCGAAGTAATAGGAGGCTGACCGATTGCAAGGGTAACTTTAAATTTGCCCGGACTGTTTCTGTCACCGGGCCGCAAGTCGTTAGGCGTATTCGAGGCACCCGTCACTACAGGCAACACGATATCTCTGTTGGTAAGATCTGGAAGATCCGGATTCGTGGGTCCCGCATAGTCGAATGCCAACGTGATGAGTTGAACCGGAGATGCAGCGTTTGGAATACCGGTTCGAACGATCTCATACCAGATATTGGCCATTTTAGGATCATCGGCATCGTTAAATATTTGGGAGAGATCCGTGTATGTCAGGGCAAACGTTAAATTGGTATTGGCGACCCACGGTTGGGAGGTAAGATTTACAGAGTTAGTTGCGTCAGTGGCGTCTTCAATGGTGATGAAAATTTCATCGCCTGGCTCTGCGTTCGTGATGAAAGCGCTTTCAACGATCGCGGTTATCCCGCCGGCAAAATCGTCCAGGTAAAGTGCCGTGGTATAGTTCGGATCGGTTTTCGGTACCAGAGGAACTTTTGTTGAAACTGGAGGTTGTGCCAATGCCAGTGTCAGTACGTCACTTGCGGCAGACTCCCGACTTTCATTACCAGGCAGATCTTTCCATTGATACTGAATTCTGACGCGGCCGTTTGGAAATGTGCGTAACACGGTGTTGGCGATAGTAAATGCGCCGCTAGCGGGTACCGCAGCGTTCCACACCTCGACTCGCTGAGCGCCAGAAATCAACCAGACGCGAAGATTTTCGTCAAGACGACGCAGCGGATAACCAACGTTCACGGTGAAATTCAGGTCGGCGTTAGCCGGCTCCGCCAACCAGGCTTCGTTAATTGTGCGTTGCGTATCCGAGGGTGAATTAACGAACGCGGGGGTTGGCGTTGGTACGGCGAGCGTGACAACGGCATTGCCATTGGTGTCTGACCTTTTTGAACCAAACGGTGCAGTCTTGTCGATAACAAACTCCAACACATTGGAGGGTTCATTAACACCGCCCCCCTCTTTGTAGAGTTGAAACATAACTTCATAAGTGGTGGGCGTTGCCGGTGCTGGAAGTTCTGGAAACAAGCTTGCTGGCAACTGGATCGGTATAGTCCCAACCGGCCGGGCAGCAACCGGACCAAGTTCAATTTTTTGACCCCACCTGTCCAGCGCCTGGCCTTTAACACCGTAATCCAGTTCCAGTTCATCCTCGTCAAACTCTTCTGCAGTGCGGGTAAAGTTAATCGTCACAAACCCGGTATCCAGCACGCTTTTGGCGATCAGACCGTCTGCAAGTGTGTCTATCGCAATATCAGCCAAGGGGCCAATATTCTTGATACCGATGAATTCAGGTCTTGGAGTTCTTGGTACGATTTTTATAGCCATTTTTCCATCTCCTTGTGTATTCAGGCCGAAAGGGCCGCTTTCGCCAGGTGTTACCCTGTCTATTTTCACCAAACCTTTTTGCGACTCGCCGACAAGTCGCCCGCCTTTGAACAACTGCCAGTGAGCAATGGCTGAAGCATTATCAATAAGTGGCCTGACATTAGGGTCAAACGGAACAACAAACAGCCAATGTCCATTCATATGCTTCGGCTCCAGCGTTATCTCCCAGTCACCGCAAGTACCCGGCACTGGTGGCCCGCTTCCATTCAAACTTGAATACCCTTGCCAATATAATTTGGCTTTATCGCCATCTGCCGCAGGGCTATTGGCTGTAGGTATCAAAACGGTTGCTCCCGAGGTCAACGGCGGTACTGTCTTGTTATTCAAGTAACCCCAAATCGTTGCATGGGGAAACGTAGGTTCATTCAGAACAAGAATGGGCGTGTGATCTATCGTCAGTTTTCTTCCAGGTGATGGATCCGAGATACCCCCGCCTCCTTTCCAAACCTGGTAGGACAAAAGCGCAACGCCGTCAGTTGCGAGGTGCGCTGGCGTCAAATTGAAATAAAGATAAGGTGGTTGTTGTGAACTATAGAATTTTGTGTAGAGCCTTGTAACAGTGCCACCCTGATCCAGTTCGATCCAAAGTTCGTCCATTGGCTTCGGGTCGGGCCAGTAAGGAATAATAACTCGAGTACCATTAAGCAAAATATTGCGCGGCACGTATCCGTCGAGATCATTATCATCAATACCTTCCACCGATAGCGGGCTCGCTAGAATCCCTGTACTTCTATCGGTCGCCTTCCTCATCGTCATGATGTACTCGCCCGTTCACTTTAATTACGCGGAAGATTTGAGATGCTTCTGGGGAGATTAAGCGCTCAGACACTGCACTTGCCTACTGTCAGATATGACAGGTAAAGCTACCGTTCGTCGGTTTTGAACGGGCTTTTGTCCATTCCCACATCAAATGCTTCTTGACGGAGATGTGTGAATTGATGTTTCCTGAAACCGGTTTCAGGAATTTACGCAGCAGACTCCGACAATAAGAAAATCAACGCCATGAACGACTTCTCCACCGCCCAACGCAGCCGTGTAACCATGCTCGATGTCGCCGAACGCGCCGGCGTATCCAAGGCCAGCGTTTCGCGCTTCATCGGCGACGACCGCGCCCTGCTCTCCGATGCCACTGCGTTGCGCATCGAGCAGGCGATTGCCGAACTGGGCTATCGCCCGAACCAGATGGCCCGCGGTCTGAAACGCGGGCGAACCCGCCTGATCGGCATGCTGGTGGCCGATATCCGTAACCCTTATTCGATTGCCGTGATGCACGGGGTGGAAACCGCCTGCCGTCAGCACGGCTACAGCCTGGTGGTGTGCAACACCGACCGCGATGACGAGCAGGAACGCCAGCACCTGGCCCTGCTGCGTTCCTACAACATCGAAGGGCTGATCGTGAACACCCTCGGTCATCACCGCGACGAATTACGTGAACTGCATCGGGAAATGCCGCTGGTGCTGGTGGATCGCAAGGTCGAGCAGTTGGAGAGTGATCTGGTCGGGTTGGACAATCCGGCAGCGGTCGAACTCGCCCTCGCACACCTTGAAGAACGCGGCTATCGCGATGTGTTGTTGGTGACCGAACCGTTTGACGGCACCAGTTCGCGGATCGAGCGGGCCAGCAGCTTCAAGGCGCAGATCGAGCAACGCCCGAACCTGCGCGGCACTCTGATCGAAACCGGCAGTGAACTCACCGCACAGCTGAAAACCTTCCTTGAAACGCCCGGCCCCGGCCCGAAAGCGCTGTTCTGCGCCAACGGAATCGCCGCGTTGGCCAGCACCCATTCGTTGCGAGAACTGAAGTGCAATCTGTTCGAGGACGTGGGCCTGATCGCCCTTGATGACCTGGATTGGTACCCACTGGTGGGTAGCGGGATCACCGCCCTCGCCCAGCCGACGGCCGAAATTGGCGCCAGTGCGTTTGAGTGTTTGCTCAAGCGGTTGCGCGGTGATGTCGGGCCAGTGCGGACCCTGGATTTTTCGGCGCGGTTGATTGTGCGTGGGTCGACTCTTGGGAATTCTCGGTGACAGTTCTGGCCTCATCGCGAGCAGGCTCGCTCCCACAGGGGGTCTACGGCGCTCACAAATCCAGTGTGGGAGCGAGCTTGCTCGCGATGGGGCCCTTAAGAACACCGCACAACTCAGCATCAATATTTTTTTGAACAAAAATGAAACCGGTTTCAGAGGTATACAACAATGAATAAACCACCTGTCTCCATCAGCCTGTCGAGCTACGGCGCCGACCTTGTTCGCCAACGCGGCCAGGGATCGTTTATCGACGTGTTGGCCGCCGCCGGCGCCACGCGTATCGAATGGCGCGAAGAACTGCTGACCGTCGAAGATCCCGCGCAACTGGCCGATGCCACGCAGGCCCAAGGCCTCGAAAGCGTGTATTCCTCGCCGATGGAGTTGTGGCTGGCTGGCCAGTCCAAACCCAATCCCGAACTGATCTCAGCGTTACAGCGCGCCCAGGCATTCGGTGCCAAATGGCTGAAAGTGTCCCTGGGCTATTTCACCGACAACAGCGACCTCCAAACCTTGGCCCGCATACTGGGCAAAAGTGCGGTGCAGTTGCTGGTGGAAAACGATCAAACCCTGCACGGCGGCCGCATCGAGCCCTTCCAACGGTTTTTCGCTGAAGTCGAGCAACACAACCTGCCGGTCAAAATGACCTTCGATATCGGCAACTGGCACTGGCAAGACCAGTCCGCCGCCAGCGCCGCGCGGTTGCTCGGTCGCCACGTCGGCTATGTGCATTGCAAAGCCGTGACGCGTCGGGCCGACGGCAAACTGGTCGCCATACCTCCGGCCGCCAGCGACCTGCATCTGTGGGAACAACTGCTGCGGCACATGGCCCAAGGCGTTATGCGAGCAGCGGAATACCCGCTGCAAGGCGACGACCTGGTGCAGTTGACCACCGAGCACGTCGCCACCCTCGCCCGCCTCGGTCAAACCCGGTTGGAGAGTGCTCATGTCTGAGATCGATATCCTGTCGTTCGGCGAAACCATGGCCATGTTCGTCGCCGAGCAGAACGGCGACCTGGCCGACGTCGGCCACTTCCACAAACGCATTGCCGGGGCCGACAGCAATGTCGCCATTGGCTTGTCGCGGTTGGGTTTTAATGTGGCCTGGTTGAGCCGGGTCGGCGCCGATTCTCTGGGCCGGTTCGTCATCGACACCCTGGAAAAAGAAGGCCTGGATTGCAGCAACGTTGCCATCGACACCGCGCACCCCACCGGTTTTCAACTCAAGTCACGCACCGACGATGGCAGCGATCCGGTGGTCGAGTACTTCCGCCGTGGGTCGGCGGCGAGTCATCTGTCGCGGCAGTCGATCGCGCCTGAATTGCTGAACGCCCGGCACTTGCACGCCACCGGCATTCCCCCGGCGCTGTCCGAAACAGCCCGGGAAATGTCTTTCGAATTGATGACCCGCATGCGCGATGCCGGGCGCAGCGTGTCCTTCGACCCGAACCTTCGCCCGAGCCTGTGGGCCAACGAACAACAGATGATTAGCGAGATCAACCGCCTCGCCGCCCTCGCCCATTGGGTGCTGCCGGGATTGAGTGAAGGCCGCTTGCTGACCGGTTTTGAAGACCCGGCCGACATCGCGGCGTTTTACCTCGATCAGGGTGCCGAAGCCGTTGCGATCAAACTGGGTCCGCACGGTGCGTATTACCGCACCCAACTGGACCAGGGTTTCGTGGCGGGCGTGCCGGTGGAAACGGTGGTCGACACCGTCGGTGCCGGCGATGGTTTTGCCGTCGGCATGATCAGCGCCCTGCTGGAAAACCACAGCTTTGCCGACGCCGTGAAGCGTGCCAACTGGATTGGCAGCCGCGCGGTGCAGAGCCGTGGGGATATGGAGGGGTTGCCTGATCGCCTCGAAATGTCTGTCGAGTTTGAGGCCGCCTTCGCGAGCAGGCTCGCTCCCACATTGGATCGTATTCCAACGTAATTCCCCTGTGGGAGCGAGCCTGCTCGCGAAGAGGCCGGAACAGTCACTGAAGATTTAACCCGTTACCTGCTGCGACAAAAACAACAAGCTCAGGAGCACCAAACATGAAAACCGCAACACTCGCCGCCCGCCGCTGGTGGTACATCATGCCGATCGTGTTCATCACCTACAGCCTGGCGTATCTGGACCGCGCCAACTACGGGTTCGCTGCCGCCTCCGGGATGGCCGCCGACCTGATGATCACGCCGGGCCTGTCGTCGATGCTCGGCGCGCTGTTCTTCCTTGGCTACTTCTTCTTCCAGGTGCCGGGCGCGATCTACGCCCAGAAGCACAGCGTCAAAAAGCTGATTTTCGTCAGCCTGATTCTCTGGGGTGGTTTAGCCACGTTGACCGGGATCGTCTCCAACGCCTACTGGCTGATCGTTATCCGCTTCATGCTCGGCGTGGTCGAGGCCGCCGTGATGCCGGCTATGCTGATCTACCTGTGTCACTGGTTCACCCGCGCCGAACGCTCGCGAGCCAACACCTTCCTGATCCTCGGCAACCCGGTGACCATGCTGTGGATGTCGGTGGTCTCGGGGTATCTGGTGCAGCATTACAGCTGGCGCTGGATGTTCATCATCGAAGGTTTGCCGGCAGTGCTCTGGGCATTTATCTGGTGGCGTCTGGCCGATGATCGTCCCGCCCAAGCCAAGTGGCTGAGCGATCAAGAGAAGCAGGATCTGGAAAACGCCCTGGCTGCCGAACAGGTCGGCATCAAAGCGGTGAAGAACTATGCCGAAGCCTTCCGCTCACCGAAAGTGATCATCCTGGCCCTGCAGTTTTTCTGCTGGAGCATTGGCGTTTACGGCTTCGTGCTGTGGCTGCCGTCGATCCTCAAGGCCGGCGCGCAAATGGACATGATCGAAGCCGGCTGGCTCTCGGCGCTGCCGTATCTGGCGGCAGTGATCGGCATGCTGCTGGTGTCCTGGGGCTCGGACAAAATGCAGAAGCGTAAACGCTTTGTCTGGCCGCCACTGCTGATCGCCTCGATTGCGTTTTACGGTTCCTACGCTCTCGGCGCCGAACACTTCTGGTGGTCCTACACCTTGCTGGTGATTGCCGGCGCTTGCATGTACGCACCTTACGGACCGTTCTTCGCGATCATTCCGGAAATCCTGCCGGCCAACGTCGCGGGTGGCGCCATGGCGTTGATCAACAGCATGGGCGCGCTCGGTTCGTTTGGCGGTTCGTATCTGGTCGGTTACCTGAACAGCTCCACCGGCTCGCCGGGTGCTTCTTATCTGTTGATGAGCGGCGCGTTGATGCTCTCGGTGGTGCTGACGATTTTCCTCAAGCCTGGCGCCAGTGACCGAGTCGTGGCCAAAGCCGTTTTGCAACGGTCGACGGCTGCTCATTCCTGAATTGAAGTTGAGATGATGACGATGAAAAAGCAGGTTGTGCTGTACAAGAAACTCTCGCCGCTGCTAATGGCTCGCCTTCATGAGCAGACCGAGGTGACGCTGATCGACAACCTCAATGCCGATGGCCTGGCGAAACTGCGCGAGGCTCTGCCCCGCGCCCACGGGTTGCTCGGTGCGAGTCTGAAACTGGATGCCGGATTGTTGGATCTGGCACCAGACCTGGAAGCCATCGCCAGCGTCTCCGTGGGGGTCGACAACTACGACATCGACTACCTGACCGAACGACGGATCCTGCTCAGCAACACCCCGGACGTGCTCACCGAAACCACTGCCGATACCGGTTTCGCGCTGATTCTGGCGACCGCCCGGCGCGTGGTGGAACTGGCGAACATGGTTCGCGCCGGCCAGTGGAAGCGCAATGTCGGTCCCGCACAATTCGGTACCGATGTGCACGGTAAAACCCTTGGCATCATTGGCATGGGGCGGATCGGTGAGGCCCTGGCCCAGCGTGGGCATTTCGGTTTTGGCATGCCGGTTATCTATCACAGCCACTCGCCGAAACCGGCGGTGGAGCAACGATTCAACGCGCAATACCGCAGTCTGCCGGAGCTATTGCAGCAGGCGGATTTCGTTTGCCTGACATTGCCGCTCACCGCTGAAACCGAAGGGCTGATCGGCGCAGAGCAATTCGCCCTGATGCGCCCCGAAACCATCTTCATCAACATTTCACGGGGCAAGGTGGTGGACGAGGCGGCGCTGATCCAGGCCTTGCGTGAAGGGCAGATTCGCGCCGCTGGGCTGGATGTGTTCGAACGCGAGCCGCTGAACACTGACTCACCGCTGTTGCAACTGAACAACGTGGTGGCGACGCCGCACATTGGCTCGGCGACGCATGAAACGCGAGAGGCGATGGCCACTTGTGCGGTAGACAATCTGCTGGCGGCGCTGGCGGGTGAGCGGCCGAAGAATCTGGTGAACGTTGGGGCGTGGAAAGGCTGAGGAATTCGGCGCCTGTCAGTCAGCCATCGTCGGAACGCCGCCCGGAGCAAGCTCGCTCCCACAGGGATCTATGAACACCGCAGATCCAGTGTGGGAGCGAGCTTGCTCGCGATGAGGCCGGCAATGGCAACGCAAACTTTCAGGCCCGGCGTGCCTCCAGAAGGTCCGCAGCGCACATCACGATCCGTCGGCATGCATCCGCCAGCTTCAGCTGATCCACCACCAACCCCAATCGAATATGCCCCGCCGCACTCGGGCCGAACGCTTCACCCGCCAGCACTGACACGCCATAACCTTCCAGCAGTCGTTCGGCAAAACTCTGGGCACACAACCCGGTCTGGCGTACATCGATCATCACGAACATCCCGCCATCAGGCCGGATCGGCCGGATGCCCGGGCAATCACTCAGGCTCGCGCACACCAGGTCGCGACGCTGGCGATACTCCTCGCGCATCAACGCCACTTCCGGCAGATCTTCATCCAGCGCCAATTGCGCGGCGTTCTGAATGAAATCCGGAATACCAAACAGCATGCACAACGACAGGTGCACCAAATGTTCGGCCAAGGGTTTGGGTCCGATCACCCAGCCCACCCGCCAACCGCTCATGGCGTGGGATTTGGACAGGCTGTTGATGGTCGCGGTGCGCTCGGCCATGCCCGGCAGGCTCGCCGGGCTGATGTGTTCGCCTTCGTACAACAGATCACTGTAGACCTCGTCGCTGATCAGCCACAGGTCGTGACGAACACACAACGATGCCAGTTCCTGCCAGACCATCAGCGGCAAACTGGCGCCGGAAGGATTGTTCGGACTGTTGAGCACGATGGCTCGGGTTTTAGGCGTGATCAGCGCCGCGACATCCGCCGGATCGACCCGAAAGCCGTTCTCGGGGCGCACCGCCACCGGCACCACTTTGGCCGCGCAGGCGCCGAACACGCCTTCATAAGTCACGTACATCGGTTCGGCGACGATCACTTCATCGCCCGGGTCGAGCAGGCATTGCGCGACTGAATACACCGCACACTGCGCACCCGGCAACACGATCACATGATCGGCATCCACCGCTTGACCACTGCGACGTCGATGACGCTTGGCAATGCTATCGCGCAACCCCCGACTGCCACGTACTGACGGGTAGTGGGTGTCACCGGCCAACAAGCTATCGATGCACGCCTGAACGATGGGCTGCGGCGTATCGAAGTCGGGATCGCCGATCGATAGCAGCAGCACATCAACACCCTGCTCGAGTAATTCCAGTGCTCGGTCATGAATCTGCCAGGCCGCTGCGCCGTCACCGGCGATTCTTTTGGTCAAGGCTGAATAGCGCATGTATTTCTCCAGTCGCGCGGGTTCCAAGCCACAACCCTATCTCAAATCACGAAACGCGCCACCATGGCATTTAAATCCACGGCCAGGCGCGACAGTTCGTGCGTCGCGGCACTAGTCTGGTTGGCACCGGCGGCGGACTGGGTGGCCAGGTCGCGGATGTTCACCAGGTTGCGGTCAACCTCGCGGGACACTTGGGCCTGTTCTTCGGATGCGCTGGCGATCACCAGGTTGCGTTCGTTGATCAGCTGGATCGACTGAGTGATCTGCTCCAGCGCAACGCCGGCGGCGCGGGCCATTTCCAGGGTGCTTTGGGTGCGTTGATTGCTTTGCTGCATTGAGGAGACCGCTTGGCCGGTGCCGTTCTGGATGCCGGCGACCATTTTTTCGATTTCCTGAGTCGATTGCGCGGTGCGATGGGCCAGCGCCCGGACCTCGTCCGCCACCACCGCAAAACCGCGCCCGGCTTCACCGGCACGGGCGGCTTCGATCGCGGCGTTGAGGGCCAGCAGGTTAGTCTGTTCGGCGATGGCGCGGATCACGTCCAGCACCTTGCCGATGTCGCGTCCCTGAGCGGCCAGGCCTTCGATCATCACCGAGGTGTTTTGCACATCGTGGGTCATGGTCTGGATCGCGCCGACGGTTTCCACCACACGGTCGCGACCTTCGCGGGCAGCCTGAGTCGACTGGTTCGAGGCTTCGGACGTCGACACCGCGTTGCGCGCCACTTCTTCTACGGCTGCGGTCATTTCGTTGACCGCGGTGGCGGCCTGTTCGATTTCGTTGGTCTGCTGTTGCAGACCGCGGGACGCTTCTTGGGTGACCGTGCTGAGTTCTTCAGCGGCGGCACCCAGTTGGGTGGCGGAACCGGCGATCTGTTCGATGGTTTTGCGTAGGCTGGCCTGCATCGCGGACAAGGCTACGAGCAAGCGGGCCGGTTCGTCCTTGCCGTCCACCTCGATGACGTTGGTCAGGTTGCCGCCCGCAATGGTTTGCGCAGCCTGCAGCGCACGGTTCAGTGGTGTGACGATGCTGCGGGTCAGCAGCCAGGCCAGCAGCACGGTCATCAGCGCCGCAATCACCGCCACAACGATGATGCCGGTAATCGCGCTGCGGTACTGCTCGCCCGCTGCGGCCGATGCGGTTTTCGCATCGGAATTATTCAGCGCCACCAGTTTGTTCAGTTGCTCGCCCATCTGGTCCGTACCGTCCTTGATCCGGGTGTTGATCAGCGTGCGCATCTCTTCGAGCTTGTTCTGCCGCGACAGCTCCAGCATCTGGGTCTGGGCTTGCATGTAGCTGTCCAGCGTTGCCGTGAACGTCTTGTACAGTGCGGCCTCTTCCGGGGTGGCCGACAACGCGGCATAACTCGATTGTGCGCTGCGAACCTTGTCGACCAGCACGCCGATACGCGTCTGGGCTTCCTGCAACGCGGTCGGATCACGGTTGACCAACACCCGGAAAGAGAGAATGCGCATGCGCAGGACGTTTTCCGTCAGGTTGCCGAGAAACCCGACGCTGGGCAGCTGCGTGGTTTCCATGTCGATGGACGCTTGGTGGATGCTCGTCATGCGGTTCACGGCAAACACACTCAGCACGATGACGAGCAAGGCAATGAAGGCAAAACCCAGGAAAGCTCGAGGCGCGATATTCAGATTACGCAGTGACATAGGACTGGTCTCGGGTGAGTAAGGCTGCGAGCATCCTTGCCGTGATCACTGAATGGCGGGCGGTAGCGCACGCGCGTTCAGTTTGGCGCCACTGTTGGAATAGGTTTGTGTGGGCCTATTGGCTGTATCGGCTGGGGATGAGGTTTTCTGCGGGGCGTTGAGAAATTTATTTCAAGTTTGGAACCGCCCCTCACCCTAACCCTCTCCCCAGGGGGTAGAGGGGACTGACCGAGGTGTTTGGTCGAGATACTGCGACCTGCAATTGCGAGTCGAACTCAGCTTTTGAAAAGCATGGAGATCGGCCCCCTTTCCCCCTCTCCCCGCTGGGGAGAGGGTTGGGGTGAGGGGTGGCTCTAAAATTCAACGCAAGACTCAAGCCTTACGCAAAGCCACCCGCCAAACCCGCGCCACATCACTCGCCCGCTCCCGCAACAACCGCGGCGCCTCGGCACACGCCTGCTCCAGCGTCATCGGTCCACTGGCCAAGGCAAACGCGGCATCGATGCCATGTTCGTACAGCGCCTGATAACCCTCACCCAGTGTCCCGGCGAGAACGATCACCGGCACGCCGTGCTGCCGAGCAATACGCGCCACACCAAACGGCGTCTTGCCGCGCAGGGTCTGAGCGTCGAAACGACCTTCACCGGTGATCACCAGGTCAGCGCCCTTGACCGCATCGTCCAGGCCAACCAGTTCGGCGACCACTTCGACGCCAGCCTTGAACTGCGCCCCCAAAAACGCCTTGGCAGCAAACCCCAGGCCGCCTGCCGCACCGCTGCCCGGTTCGTCACGCACGTCTTTGTTCAGGACCTGAGCACACCGTTCAGCAAAGTGCCCGAGCGCTCGATCCAGTTGCTCGACTTGCTCGGCCGATGCCCCTTTTTGCGGGCCGAAAATCGCCGAGGCACCGTGAGGGCCGCACAGTGGATTGTTGACGTCGGCGGCGATGTCAAATTGCACCTCGGCCAGACGCGGATCGATTTCACTCAGATCAATGCGGGCAAGCTGTCCAAGCGCCAAACCACCCGGTGCCAGTGTTCGGCCATGTGCGTCCTGTAGCTTCACGCCCAAGGCCTGCATCGCCCCGGCACCACCGTCGTTGGTGGCGCTGCCGCCAATCGCCAGAATGACCCGTTGCGCCCCGGCATCGAGCGCCGCGCGGATCAACTCGCCGGTGCCGAACGTGCTGCTGAAGCACGCATCACGCTTGCCCGGCGGAACCAGTTGCAAGCCACTGGCCTCGGCCATTTCGATGATCGCGGTGTGGCTCTGGGGCAACCAGCCCCAGGCGGCGTCAACCGTTGCGCCGAGCGGCCCGCGGACTTGGGTGCGGCGCAGTTCGCCCTCGCACGCCGCCAGAACCGACTCGACGGTCCCCTCCCCGCCGTCCGCCATCGGGCATTTGACCAGGAGCGCATCGGGCCAAACCTGCGCCAACCCCAGAGCAATGGCATCAGCCACACCCTGGGCACTCAGGCTGTCCTTGAACGAATCGGGGGCGATGACGATTTTCATGCGAATTCTCCAGTTCCAATGCGTTCCATGCTGCCAGCAGGCAAGAACAATAACGCCGGTCCGCTGCACAAGCGGCGCTGGCGATTATTGTTCATTTCCACAAAACAGACATTGTGGTGCCTGCTCGCGAAGGCGTCATTGCAGTCGCCACATCTCTACTCAGTTTGCGGAAGCAGTTGCACACCAAGGTACAAAGCAAGCATCCCGTCCAGCCTCAACGGATCAACACCACTAAGCTCGGCAATCCGCTCCATCCGATAACGCAGGCTATTGCGGTGGATGCCCAGTGCGTCGGCACACGCCTGGCTCTGTCCATCGTGATCGCACCAACAGCGCAAAGTCGCCAGCAGTTGGCCGTTGCCATCCTTGGCGATGACTTTGCGCAGCGGTTTGAGCAACTCGTCCAGCGCGTCGTCGTTGCGGTGCCGCCAGAGCATCACCGGCAACCGATAACGGTTGAGCGTCAGCAAACGGGAGTGCGGCAACACATCTCGCCCATAGGCCAGCAAGTCGCCGACACGTCGATAGCAACGACGTAGCCCGGACAATCCATCCGCCTGCCCGCCTACGGCGATGCGCAGAATGTTCCAGCCGAGGCCGTCGAGTTTTTCCAGCAGCCGGTCATTCTCGATCGCCTGCGCCGCCGGTCGACACCACAGCAGCGAGGACTTGGCCGAACTCACGCACCAACTGTCCGGGTAGCGCGAAGTCAACCAGGCGCTGAGTGCCTCGACGGTTTGCCCCGGGCCGTGCTCCATCCCTAATTCGAACAGGTACGGCACCCGCGTCATCTGCGGCTTGAGCCCAAGCTGTTGCGCTTCGTCGATCAGCCGCGGCGAATCCCCGGTCTCACTGAGCAGCAACGCCAGCAGATCGTCGCAACGCTGGCGCCGCCATTGCTGTTCAGC
Source organism: Pseudomonas sp. LBUM1666 (assembly GCF_059695775.1). NCBI lineage: Bacteria > Pseudomonadati > Pseudomonadota > Gammaproteobacteria > Pseudomonadales > Pseudomonadaceae > Pseudomonas > Pseudomonas sp. LBUM1666. The sequence goes on from NZ_CP166789.1 coordinate 3,374,559, forward strand.
CTGCTGATTGCGCTGGCCGACCAGCATCTCGGCGGTCATCCGCACCAGTTCGGCGTAGGTGCGCAATTGCTCGGGCTCACCGGTGATGCCCAGCACGCCAATCAAGCGCTGATCGAGCAACAGCGGCAAGTTGATGCCCGGTTGCACGCCCTTGAGATGGATCGCGGTCTGCGCGTCGATCTCCACCACCCGACCGTTGGCCAGCACCAGTTGCGCGCCTTCATGCCGGGTGTTGACCCGCTCCGGCTCGCCGCTGCCAAGAATCAGGCCCTGGCTGTCCATGACGTTGACGTTGTACGGCAGGATGGCCATCGCCCGGTCGACGATGTCCTGGGCCAGGTCGTGATCGAGTTCGAACATAACGGGGATCCTTGAAAGCGTGATGGGACGGATTGTTCACCCGCACAGGCCTTGGTTGCAAACCCTGTGCTCAGGCACAAAGACAATGACCCAAGCGGTGGCCGAGACTCACCGGGCGGTCAACGTTACCCTTGCATCGCAAAAAATCATAATAAAGAGAGAGCCCGCCATGTCACAGAGCGCCGCCGCTACCCAGGCCATCGTTGACGAAAAAAACGCCGTCTACAAACGCATTACCCTGCGTTTGATTCCCTTCATCTTCATCTGCTACCTGTTCAACTACCTCGATCGGGTGAACGTTGGATTTGCCAAGCTGCAGATGCTCGACGCACTGAAATTCAGCGAAACCGTGTACGGCCTCGGGGCCGGGATCTTCTTTATCGGCTACGTGCTGTGCGGCGTACCGAGCAACCTGGCCCTGACCAAATTCGGCCCGCGCCGCTGGATCGCGCTGATGATGATCGTCTGGGGCTCGCTCTCGACCTGCTTGCTGTTCGTCACCACACCGACCGAGTTCTACACCCTGCGCCTGTTCACCGGCGCGGCCGAAGCCGGGTTCTTCCCGGGCGTGGTGCTTTACCTTTCGCAGTGGTTCCCGACCTTCCGCCGAGGCCGCATCATGGCGTTGTTCATGTCGGCGATCCCGGTGTCCGGCCTGCTCGGCAGCCCGTTTTCCGGCTGGATTCTCAATCACTTTGGTGCAGGCCAAGCGGGTTTGGCGGGCTGGCAGTGGATGTTCCTGCTGCAAGGCATTCCGACCGTGATCCTCGGCGCCCTCGCCTACTTCCTGCTCAGCGACAGTTACGCCAACGCCAAATGGCTCACGCCGTTCGAGCGCTCGGTGCTGGAAGCCGATCACGCCGAAGACCTGGCCAATAAACCGAAAACTTCCACTGACTCGCTGCTGGCGGTGTTCAAGAACCCGGCGATCTGGGCGTTTGGTCTGATCTACTTCTGCATCCAGAGCGGCGTCTACGCGATCAACTTCTGGCTGCCGTCGATCATCAAGAACCTGGGCTTCAGCGATAACCTGGTGATCGGCTGGCTCAGTGCGATTCCGTACCTGCTGGCGGCGCTGTTCATGTTGATGGTCGGCCGCTCGGCGGACCTGCGCAAAGAACGCCGCTGGCACTTGGTGGTGCCGATGCTCATGGGTGCGGTCGGTTTGTTGATCGCTGTGAACTTTGCGACTACCCCGGCCATCGCCATCCTTGGCCTGACCATCGCCACCATGGGCGCCCTCACCGGCCTGCCGATGTTCTGGCCGGTGCCGACTGCGCTGCTGAGCGCGGGCGCTGCGGCGGGTGGTCTGGCGTTGATCAACTCCATGGGGCAGATGGCGGGGTTCTTGAGTCCGTATCTGGTGGGTTGGGTCAAGGACAGTACCGGGTCGACTGATGCCGCGCTTTATTTGCTGGCGGGCGTGATTGTTTGCGGGAGTTTGCTGGCACTGCGCATGACTCGGACGTTGCGGGTTTAACGCGTTGACCAATCCCCTGTGGGAGCGAGCTTGCTCCCACAGTTTGGTCCGGGGATGATCGATAATTCCGTTTGCCCCGCCCCACCATTCTGGTATTTGATTGAGCCTTTCTCACCGGTAAAAGGATTTCGTCATGAGCTACCGCACACTGGGTCATTCGGGTTTGCAAGTATCCACCCTGACCCTGGGCACCATGATGTTCGGCGAACAGACCAGCACCGAAGATTCCCTGCGGATCATCGACAAGGCCTGGGACCAGGGCATCAATTTCATCGACACCGCAGACGTTTACACCAACGGCCGCTCCGAAGAGATCGTCGGCGAAGCGATTGCCGGTAACCGCCACGAATGGGTGCTGGCGACCAAGGTCGGTTTCGGCCCGGTGGACGGTGTTCCGAACCGCAGCGGTCTGAGCCGCAAGCACCTGTTCAATGGCATCGACGCCAGTCTGACGCGTTTGGGCACTGACTATCTCGACATCTATTACCTGCACCGCGAAGACCACAACACGCCGCTGGAAGTCACGGTGTCGGCCATCGGCGATTTGATCCGCCAGGGCAAGATTCGCTATTGGGGTTTGTCGAACTACCGTGGCTGGCGCATCGCCGAGGTGATTCGTGTGGCCGATCAACTGGGCGTCGACCGGCCGGTGATCAGTCAGCCGCTGTACAACATCGTCAACCGTCAGGCGGAAACCGAGCAGATCACCGCCGCGCAAAACTATGGCCTGGGCGTGGTGCCTTACAGTCCGCTGGCTCGTGGTGTGCTCAGCGGTAAATACGCGCCGGACGTGAAGCCGGATGCCAACAGCCGCGCCGGCCGCGCAGATAAACGCATTTTGGAAACCGAATGGCGCGTCGAATCCCTGCGCATTGCTCAGCAGATCCAGCAGTACACCCAGGGTCGCGGCGTGGGCATCGTGGAATTCGCCATCGCCTGGGTGCTGAACAACAGCGCCGTCACCTCGGCCATCGTTGGACCGCGTACCGAAGAACAATGGGATGCCTACACTAAGGCTCAAGCGGTGAAGATTACGGCTGAGGATGAGGCGTTTATTGATTCGCTGGTTGTGCCTGGGCATGCGTCGACGCCGGGGTTTAATGATGTGAGCCACTTTGTGTCGGGGCGAAAACCGCGTCTGGCTTGAGATCTTCCCCTCACCCTAGCCCTCTCCCGGAGGGAGAGGGGACTGAATGGGGGATGTTCAGCATATCCTTCGACCTGAAAGTTCCGCATCGAATCCATAATCGAATAGGTCTTTCAGGTCGCAAAATTTCTTGAATCCACTCGGTCAGTCCCCTCTCCCTCCGGGAGAGGGCTAGGGTGAGGGGACGACGGTTTTAAATTCTGCAGGGATGTTGGAAATATTGATCACTCGGCCAATATTCAGCACAAAAACCACGTATCCTGCGCGCCCCGTTTGACCTTCAACCCGCGAGGACAGTTTGTCTAAAGGTATCGCTCTATCGGTTTCAGCCTCGGTGCTGTTTGCCGTCATGTATTACTACACCTCGCTGCTCACGCCTTTGAGCGGCGTAGAAATCTTCGGCTGGCGGATGCTGCTGACCCTGCCATGCATGACCGTGTTCATGGTGATCTCCGGTGAATGGAAACGCGTGGTCGCCCTTTTTCGGCGGCTGGTTGGCCAACCAAAACTGCTCGCCGGCCTGATCGTTTCCGCGACGCTGCTTGGCCTGCAACTCTGGCTATTCATGTGGGCACCGCTCAACGGCTATAGCCTCGACGTGTCCCTCGGCTACTTCCTGTTGCCGCTGTCCATGGTGCTGACCGGACGGTTCGCCTATGGCGAGCGATTGTCTTATCTGCAAAAGGTGGCCGTGTTTTTTGCTTCCCTCGGCGTGCTCAACGAGCTGTATCAGGTCGGCGGTTTTTCCTGGGCGACCTTGCTGGTCGTCATCGGTTATCCGCTCTACTTCATCCTGCGCAAACGACTGGCGACCGACAACCTCGGCGGTTTGTGGATGGACATGGCCTTGATGATTCCGGTGGCGTTCTGGTTCGTTCAGGGCGGTGAACAGGGTTTCGCCGTGTTCGATCAACACCCGTGGCTGTCGCTGTTGATCCCGTTGCTCGGCGTCATCAGCGCATCGGCGCTGGTGGTTTACATCATCGCCAGCCGGCTGTTGCCGTTCAGCCTGTTCGGATTGTTGAGTTACGTCGAGCCGGTGCTGTTGCTCGGCGTCGCGTTGCTGCTGGGGGAAACCATCAAGCCCGGCGAATGGTTGACCTACATCCCGATTTGGTTGGCTGTTGTGGTGTTGGTGTTCGAAGGGTTCAAACATCTGGTCCGGCATCGACGGAAATCGATGTAGGACCGGCACGAAAAAGCCCGGCCAGCATTGCTGCTGACCGGGCTTTTTTTTACATCTGAAACGGCTTAGTCGGTGGAGAGCACGCCACGACGAACCTGGTCGCGTTCGATGGATTCGAACAACGCCTTGAAGTTGCCTTCGCCGAAACCATCGTCGCCTTTACGCTGGATGAACTCGAAGAACACCGGGCCCATCAGGGTTTCCGAGAAGATCTGCAGCAGCAGACGCTTATCGCCTGACTCGGACGAACCGTCCAGCAGAATGCCGCGCGATTGCAGTTGATCAACCGGCTCACCGTGGTTCGGCAAACGGCCTTCGAGCATTTCGTAGTAGGTTTCCGGCGGCGCGGTCATGAAGCGCATGCCGATGCTTTTCAGGTGATCCCAGGTCTTGATCAGGTCATCGGTCAGGAAGGCAACGTGTTGAATGCCCTCGCCGTTGAACTGCATCAGGAACTCTTCGATCTGCCCGGCGCCCTTGGACGATTCTTCGTTCAGCGGGATTTTGATCATGCCGTCCGGGGCGGTCATCGCCTTGGAGGTCAGACCGGTGTATTCGCCCTTGATGTCGAAGTAGCGGATCTCGCGGAAGTTGAACAGCTTCTCGTAGAAGTTGGCCCAGTAGGCCATGCGACCGCGATACACGTTGTGGGTCAGGTGGTCGATGATCTTCAGGCCGGCCCCGACCGGGTTGCGGTCAACGCCTTCGATGAACACGAAGTCGATGTCGTAGATCGAGCTGCCTTCGCCGAAACGGTCGATCAGGTACAGCGGCGCGCCGCCGATGCCTTTGATCGCTGGCAGGTTCAGTTCCATCGGGCCGGTTTCGATATGAATCGGCTGAGCGCCCAGTTCCTGAGCCCGGGCAAACGCCTGCTGGGCATTCTTGACGCGGAACGCCATGCCGCACACCGACGGACCGTGCTCGGCCGCGAAGTACGACGCGACGCTGTGAGGTTCGTTGTTGAGGATCAGGTTGATCTGGCCCTGACGATACAGGTGCACGTCTTTGGAACGGTGGGTCGCAACCTTGGTGAAGCCCATGATCTCGAAGATCGGCTCCAGGGTGTTCGGGGTTGGCGATGCGAATTCGATGAATTCAAAGCCCATCAGGCCCATTGGGTTTTCGTATAAATCTGCCATGGTTGGCGCCTCATCATTTTCTTGTCAATTAACGGATCGTTAGTTGCTAGCAATGCTGAGACCGGCGGGTGGCGCGCAGGAGATGCCCCGCACGCTGCGGGCGAGGAAGTCACCGTAGATCAATTGAAACCCAAAACTCTTCATTGTCGACCCAAGGCTATTGCGGGCGAGGCTTCTGCTGCCAGAAGACGATTATTCTTATATGCGTAACCCGATTCTACACAGCGTAAATCGGTTTGTCCGCCTTCTGTATCAAATCCCCTTTTTCCCTGCTCGCGCAAGGGGTTTGTTGCACAGGAAAATCCCCGCGAGGATCAGCCCTCCTCCCAGGCACATCGCCAGGGTCAACTGCTCGCCTAACAACAGCGCCCCGAGGATCACCGCGGTCAGCGGGTTCAGGGCAATGAACACGCCTGAACGCGTCGCGCCGATTTTGCGAATGCCGTCGTAATAGCCGATATAGGCCAGCGCCGAACCCAGTACGCCCAGGTACATCAGGCTCAACCATTGCGTTGGTCCGAGGCTGGCGAGTGCAGTAACACTCAACTCACCGCGAACAGCGCTGGTCACCCACAGCATCAGCGTGCCCAACAGAATCGAGTACGTCACCGTTTGCACCGGCCCCAGGGTTTGATTCAAATCTTTGGAGAACAGCGAATAAACGCCCCAGCCAAGCACGCAGCCGAAGATCAACAGATCGCCGATCCAGGCATCGGGATTGCTGGCCAATAGTTGAGGATTACGGCTGACGATCACCAGGCTCGCCCCGGTAATGCAGATCGCGATTCCGAAAACTTTTGCTCGGCTCAAGCGCTCCTTGGACAACAGCCATGACGCCAGCCCGATCACGGCCGGGTTCAACGCCACGATCAATGACGCCCGTGAGGCATTGATGTAGTGCAGCCCATAAAAGAAGCACAGGTTGTAGAAAAAGATCCCGAAAAACCCCAACAGTGCCAATTGCAGCCATTGCCTGGGGCTGGGCCGTGCGAGAGGCACGCGAGCCAGGAGCAGAAACACCAGTAACGCCGCGCTGGCCAACAAGAATCGCAGGCTGGCGGCAAACAAGGGGCTGAGGCTGTCGGCCAGAAACCGCCCGGCGACAAAGGTGCCGCCCCAGATCATGGTGACGGCAGCCAGTTTCAGATAAACCGGCACATCCGAAGGGTTGGACAGGCTCTGCTCATAGGTCGTCATAGGTTTCCAGAACGAGAAATCGGGGGAGATGACGTATCATTTGACTAATACCTTCTCATCGTAAAATGAGTAAACACTCATGACCCTTACCCAACTCGAGATATTTTCTCTGGTCGCCGAGCTTCAAGGTTTTACGGCGGCAGCCAATCGCTTGGGGATTTCCCAATCCGCGGTCTCTCACGCCCTCAAGTCGCTGGAACAGGAATTGGGCATCGAGCTGCTGCGACGGCATCAGTCCCGGGTCGAACTCAGCGACATCGGCCAACAGCTTTTGCTGCGCGCCCGGGCGATGCTGGGCCTGGCCAACACCTTGCGCCAGGAAGCGGCCGATGCACGCGGAATGAAACGCGGCACGTTGCGCATCGGCTCGTTCGGCCCGACCTCATCGATCAAATTGCTGCCGCGGATCCTGCAGCACTACCGCGTGGCCCACCCGGGCATCGAGGTCCACATTGACGAAGGCCCGGACCGGCAGGTGATCCAGTGGCTGGAGGAGCGGCGTATCGATATCGGCTTCGTGGTGTTGCCCGAGGAGCGGTTCGACACCTTTGCGCTGATAGAAGACCAAATGGTCGCGCTGCTGCCCGTCGATCATCCGCTGGCCCGTCGCGACAACCTGGCCCTGAGCGATTTGTGCAACGACCCGTTTGTGTTGACTGAGGCCGGCTCGTCGGAACTGGTGTCGCGGCTGTTCAGTGCCGCGCGGCTGACACCGAACATCCGTTATCGCTGCTCACAGCTACTGAGCACGCTGGACACCGTTGGCCGAGGCGATGCGCTGACGGTCGTCGCCGAAAGCTCATTGCCCGACGACCGCGACAGTCGCTACGTGAAAAAACCACTGTCTCCACCGGTCGCCCGTCAGGTCGGTATGGCAGTGCTCGATCAGCGCCAGTCATCACCCGCGACGCTGGCTTTTATCAAATTGGCCGAGGGCCTGAACTACCGCTAAGCGGCACACTTACCGAGGGCCAACTATCATGGCCTCTACCCCAACTCTTTTTGGAAGGCGTCCCGTCCTGCCAGCATTTGAGAGCCCAACTTCATCGTTACAGGTTTCGCAAATGCCACTGAACGTCAAAACCCGCCGCAAACGCGCCACCAGGATGGCTGTCACGCTACTGAGCGGATTACTCCCGGTGTTGTTGGGGTTCGCCATTCTTTATATGCAAGCTGAACGTACGCTCAAGCAAAGTACTGAACAGACGGCCGAAGAAGCCATTCGCCAGTTCGAATTGATGCTCGACAACACCGCCCAAGCCGCTCAGGAACTGCTGCCGCTGGCCGGCCAAAACTGCAACGACATCAAACTGGCATTGCGCGAACAGGTCACCCGCCGGCCGTTCGTGCGCTCGACCAATCTGGTGTGGGACAACACCCTTTACTGCAGCTCTTTGTTCGGTGACGTTCAGGAAAAGATCGTTTCCGGCGACTACAGCAAAGGCGCGTTGTTGCTGATGAAAGGCAACCCGGTCACGCCGGATACCGCATTGCTTGTGTATCGACTCAGCAAAGAAAAACAGGGCGCGATGAGCGCCCTGGACGGGTATCACCTGAGCAACGTACTGCGGCTGATCGGCCGCAAGACATTGCTGCTATTGCAAGTCGGCCCCCATTGGTTGTCCGCCGATGGCAAATTCCATGAGGGTGCCCTGCCTGCCTTTGCGGTGGCGCAAACCAAATTGGCGTCCTCGCGTTACGCCTTTTCGGTGGCGGCCGGATTTCCTGAAGGCGAAACCTGGCGCTTCATGAGCAGTGAATATCCACCGCTGTTCAGCTTGCTGATCTTCTTCGGTGTGATTTCCGGCTTGATCGGGCACTTTGTGCAAAAACGCTCGTCATCGCCGAGCAATGAAATACGGCGCGCCCTGGAAGCTGCGGAATTCATTCCGTACTTTCAACCTGTGGTGCATGGCGACAACAAGAAGTGGTCCGGCGCCGAGGTGCTGATGCGCTGGAATCATCCCAAGGAAGGTCTGGTGCGCCCGGAGCTGTTTATTCCGTTTGCCGAACACTCCGGGTTGATTGTGCCGATGACCCGCTCGTTGATGCAGCAGACGGCCGAATTGTTGGCGCCTGTTTCATCCTCTTTCGATGGCGCTTTTCACATAGGCATCAACATTACCGCCAGCCACTGCAAGGACCTGGAACTGGTCGAGGATTGCCGCCAATTCCTCGCGGCCTTCGAACCGGGTGCCGTCAGCCTGGTGCTGGAACTCACCGAGCGCGAACTCATCGAACCCACGACCATCACCCACCAACTGTTCGAGCAGCTTCATGCGCTGGGCGTGATGATCGCGATCGATGACTTCGGCACCGGTCACTCAAGCCTCGGTTACCTGCGTCAGTTCAATGTGGACTTTCTGAAAATCGACCAGAGTTTTGTCGCCATGATCGGCGTTGACGCCCTCTCACGGCATATCCTGGACACCATCATCGAACTCTCGGCCAAGCTCGATCTGGGTATCGTCGCCGAAGGCGTGGAAACCACTGAGCAAAGTGATTATCTGACCGCCCACGGTGTGAACTTCTTGCAAGGTTATCTGTTCGGTCGGCCGATGCCCGGCGCGGACTTCATTAACGCATTAAGTCACCATTAACTAGCGGCGCTAAGCGACGAGACAAGGAGATCGCGCACCAATTTTAATCAAAAGACTACTGTTGTTACATGAAGAAAAAGACAGGATTTACTCTTGGCCAATTAACTACTACAATTTTTCATGCCTGCGCTAGATTGGCAGGTGAGCCATTATCACCGAGTCGCTTCAAGGCTCTTGGCTTATAGCTTTGTTTGCGGTTGGTATCAGCCAAACACACTATTGGAGTAAAGATATTGTCCAGACTCGCTGAATTTCGTGCAGCTGAAAAGGCCCTTCAAGAGCAGCTCAAGCAGCTGGAAACCCTGAAGAATGATGCCGGGCTCAAGAAAGAAATCGAATTCGAAGAAAAGCTCCAGGGGCTGATGAAAACCTACGGCAAGAGCCTGCGCGACATCATCGCCATTCTCGATCCGAACCCGGCAAAATCCGGTCTGCAACAGGCAACGCCTAAAACCCGCCGCGCTCGCGTGGTCAAGGTTTATCAGAACCCGCACACCGGTGAACTGATTGAAACCAAGGGTGGCAACCACCGCGGCCTGAAAGCCTGGAAGGAACAATACGGTGCAGCTACCGTTGATTCCTGGCTGCGTGGCTAAGCACTCGCGGTGACAAAAAAGCCCTGCCAATGCAGGGCTTTTTCATGGACGCCTTCTAAATGCAACGATTGGCGTCGATCAACTCGCTACTTGTTGAATAACTTTGTGCTTAATCCCTTTGGTATCTAAAAATTTCCGAATGCGCTGAAACCGGCAGCCATTGAAATCTTTAACTAAAGTTTCAAGCTGTTACGGGCAGCCTCTATTTCGTCCTGACTTGCCTTATAAACCTCGGCCTGCCCCGCGTACGAAAGAACATAGGCCTTATCGGCATCCACGGCTGCGACCAATGTTTGAGAGAGCACATGCCTTCCGTTCTGCGTGATCGTGCAGGTAGTTTCCAGCGCTGATAAGCGGCTCAACGTCGTCGGGTGAATCTTGTTGCAGACACTTTGATAACCGCCTTGAAAGAAGTCCTTCTGCACCGACTTGCGCATCTCCAGCAACACGCCTTGCAGATTCACCTGATGACCACTTTCTACCTGAGTCATGGTCAACTCCATCACCATCACCGGTGTGCCGTCCTGATCGTTTTTCACCGCACGCTGGCGCGAAACGTGGGTGTTGGCGTCATCTTGCGGGACGGCTTCGACCTCCCAGCCGTTGGGCCAGGTCATGATTGGCTCGTCTGCGTGAGCGCTGTTAACACCTGAAAGCACGCAGATCAGGACGAACATCGATTTACAAAAACGAATCATTGCAATGAACACTCACGGATTGAACCGTAAAGTCTGAGCCTCGCCCGTCTGTCAGGCAATAGCCGACTGTTTTGGTTTGGTGATGTCAGAGCCCTTGCGTATCATTGTCGCCATTCGTTAGCCCCACTTATTTTCCGGAGGGCCCATGAGCCTGCACGAATTGAACACCTTCCCAGGCGTGACAGCCCAACCTGACACCGCCACCCAGAAATTCGTCTTCAATCACACCATGCTGCGGGTCAAGGACATCACCAAGTCACTGGATTTCTACACGCGCATTTTGGGTTTCTCGCTGGTGGAAAAGCGCGATTTCCCGGAAGCCGAGTTCAGCCTGTACTTCCTGGCGCTGGTCGATAAAAACCAGATCCCGGCCGACGCCGCTGCACGCACTGAGTGGATGAAGTCGATCCCGGGTATTCTCGAACTGACCCACAACCACGGCACCGAGAACGACGCGGATTTCGCTTACCACAACGGCAACACCGACCCGCGCGGCTTCGGTCACATCTGCATCTCGGTGCCGGATATCGTCGCTGCGTGCGAGCGCTTCGAAGCGCTGGGCTGCGATTTCCAGAAACGCCTGAATGACGGCCGTATGAAGAGCCTGGCGTTCATCAAAGACCCGGATGCTTATTGGGTTGAGATCATTCAACCCGCACCGATGTAATCAAAATCAAAAGATCGCAGGCTTCGCCAGCTCCTACAGGTGTACACAGAACCCTGTAGATACTCTGTTCACGGTCAAGCTTTCGCGAGATGTTTTTCGCTAAAAAGCTTGGCCGTATTAAATTCTTCTCCGGAACGCATGCATGCCCATAACCCGGTTAGGTATTTGCGCATGACCGCACCGATGGCCTGCATTTTCTTCTTGCCGCGCGCTACCAGAGCCTCGTAGAAGGCCTTCACACTCTCATCACAACGGATTGCCGTCATCGCCGGCATGAACATCGCTGCGCGCAAGTAAGCATTACCGCATTTGGACATTCGCCCTGGCCGGTTCACGCTGGTGCCTGACTGGGTCAACCTGACATCCAGGCCTGCATAGCGGCTTACCTGCGCCGATTTAAGCGTTACCGGAAGGGTTGTCAGCTCAGCCAGTGCGGCGATGGCTGAGGCTTCTCCAACGCCGGGGGCCGCCATCATGCAGCGAAACTGTAAACTCAGATCCGGGCATTTGGCGATGGCATCACGTGCGGCTTTCTTCAAGCGATCAATCCGTGTGTCCAGCCCTGCAATCGCCTCTTTCTCATCCTCGATCAGCAGCTCCACACTCGTTTCTGTCGCTTGTAGCGCGTGTAATTCGTTTTTGGCTCGTGTTCGATGACCAATCAGCCGATTGATATGGCGGCCAATCGCACGCAGCGTCATTTGATCGGTAGTAGGCGGAACCCAAAGCCTGGGAGTCATGCGCTCGCCATATTCAGCCAGCAATTGAGCGTCTATCTGGTCAGTTTTGCTGTTTTGCAGCATCACTTTTGCAAAATTGTGGAAGCTTTTGGGGTTGATCACCGAGACCGGCAGGCCGGCAGCGTGCAACTCCAATGCAAGATCCAGGTAGTAAATGCCAGTGGCCTCCATGACCACACTCAGCGGTTTGAGACCTAACATCTTTGTCACGGCAGCCTTACGTCCTTTGGGCGTGTGCTGAACGTCCCACTGGCCTGATGTTTTACCGCTCTGCCGCCATCCCATGACAGACGTGCGCGCACCAATGTCTATGCCGACATGAGTATTCATGCTTTTCACTTCCCTGACTTTCGGTAAGATTGCCCCTGGTTCCCCCGACCTCGAATTTCATGCCACTGCAACCTTGTAATGCGAAGTCCGACTTGTCGGCTTCTCGATACTCTTCGTGGTGGGCAATGAGGCGGGGGGGCCTCTCTACAGACAAGGTCAGGAGCAAATCCTGCCTTCAGGAGCTATCGGCCTCCCCCAGAAACGCACTTGCTGTTGTATGAATCCTTGAGCGTAACCTCTCTCGTTGGAATCAAGGTCAACATACAAGGAGCTGGCGAAGCCTGCGATCTTTTGAGTCACACACAAAAAACCCCATGATCGCTCATGGGGTTTTTGTGTTTTCAGCGTCGGGTTTTATGCCGGAGCGGAGGTGCGGATCAAGTGATCGAATGCGCTCAGGGAGGCTTTGGCGCCCTCGCCCACCGCAATCACGATCTGTTTGTACGGCACGGTGGTCACGTCACCGGCAGCGAACACGCCCGGCATCGACGTTTCACCGCGGGCATCGACGATGATCTCACCGCGAGGCGACAACTCGATGGTGCCTTTGAGCCAGTCGGTGTTAGGCAGCAAACCGATCTGCACGAAGATCCCTTCCAGCTCGACGGTACGCAGCTCGTCCGACTGACGATCCTTGTAGCGCAGGCCGTTGACCTTCTGACCGTCGCCCAACACTTCAGTGGTTTGCGCACTGGTGATCACGGTGACGTTCGGCAGGCTGTGCAACTTGCGCTGCAAAACCGCATCGGCGCGCAGCTGCTCGTCGAACTCCAGCAGTGTTACGTGGGACACGATACCCGCCAGGTCGATGGCCGCTTCGACGCCGGAGTTACCGCCGCCAATCACCGCCACACGCTTGCCTTTGAATAGCGGACCGTCGCAGTGCGGGCAGTACGCCACGCCTTTGTTGCGGTATTGCTGCTCACCCGGGACGTTCATTTCACGCCACCGCGCACCGGTCGCCAGGATCACGGTCTTGGCTTTCAGGGTCGCGCCGCTGGCGAAGTGGACTTCGTGCAGCTCACCGCTCTTGCCCGGCACCAACTTGTCGGCGCGTTGCAGGTTCATGATGTCAACGTCGTATTGTTTGACGTGTTCTTCCAGCGCCACGGCCAGTTTCGGCCCTTCGGTTTCCTGCACGGAGATGAAGTTCTCGATGGCCATGGTGTCCAGCACCTGCCCACCAAAACGTTCAGCCGCCACGCCGGTACGAATGCCTTTACGGGCGGCATAGATCGCGGCCGACGCACCTGCCGGGCCACCGCCGACGACCAGTACGTCAAAGGCTTCTTTGGCGCTGATCTTCTCGGCCTGACGTTCGATGCCGCTGGTGTCGATCTTGGCAAGAATCTCCTCCAGGCCCATGCGGCCCTGGCCGAAGTTCACGCCGTTGAGGTAAATGCTTGGCACGGCCATGATCTGACGATCATCGACTTCGGCCTGGAACAGCGCGCCGTCGATAGCGACGTGGCGGATGTTCGGGTTCAGCACGGCCATCAGGTTCAATGCCTGGACCACGTCCGGGCAGTTCTGGCAGGACAGCGAGAAGTAAGTTTCGAAGTTGAACTCGCCTTTGAGCGAACGGATCTGTTCGATCACTTCAACGCTGGCCTTCGAAGGGTGGCCGCCGACTTGCAGCAAGGCCAGCACCAGGGATGTGAATTCATGTCCCATCGGGATGCCGGCGAAACGCAGGCTGATATCGGCACCCGGGCGGTTGATCGAGAACGATGGTTTACGGGCATCGTCACCGTTGTCGAACAAGGTAATTTGGGTAGAAAGACTGGCAACGTCTTTCAGAAGAGCGAGCATTTCCTGGGATTTCGCACCGTCGTCGAGGGATGCAATGATCTCGATTGGCTGGGTGACCCGTTCCAGGTATGACTTCAACTGGGCTTTAAGATTGGCGTCCAACATACGGGCGATTTCCTTTTACTTGAGACGAAAAAAACGCCCGAGCGAATCTCGCCCGGGCGTTTTTGAGGGCGGTTGCAGCTTACTTAGGTGCGGAAACCCGCCCTGATAGTGCTTTCACAGACTTAGATCTTGCCGACCAGGTCCAGGGACGGAGCCAGAGTGGCCTCGCCTTCTTTCCACTTGGCTGGGCAAACCTGGCCTGGGTGAGCAGCGACGTACTGAGCAGCCTTGATTTTGCGCAGCAGCTCGGAAGCGTCACGGCCAACGCCGCCGTCGTTCAGTTCGACGATTTTGATCTGGCCTTCAGGGTTGATCACAAAGGTGCCACGGTCAGCCAGACCTGCTTCTTCGATCAGCACGTCGAAGTTGCGGGAGATGGCGTGAGTCGGGTCGCCGATCATGGTGTACTGGATTTTGCCGATGGCTGGCGAAGTGTTGTGCCAGGCCGCGTGGGCAAAGTGGGTATCGGTGGAAACGCTGTAGATCTCGACGCCCAGCTTCTGGAAAGCGTCGTAGTTGTCAGCCAGGTCTTCCAGTTCGGTCGGGCAAACGAAGGTGAAGTCGGCAGGGTAGAAGAACACGACAGACCACTTGCCTTTCAGGTCAGCGTCCGACACTTTTACGAAGTCGCCATTTTTAAAGGCGTCAGCTTTGAACGGTTTAACTTGGCTGTTGATGATAGGCATCGATGACTCTCCGTCAGGGTTGAAAAGTTTGGTTGAGAAGTTGATGGAGTGAATCCTACCGACTCGATTGCCGGATGGCTCATTGGCAAAGCTCATGCTGCTCATTGGTTTTCGCTATTAGCCGAACGTATTAATAGAAGAAAACTTACTTAGCAGCGCCAATGGTTTTTTCTGCGAGCGGTGTCATCCCAAGAAACGGGCTGGCATCAACATAGCGCATGGCGGACTTCATATCCTTCCAGCCCACGTAACTCATCAACGACTTCAAGTCCCACCCGCTCTGATGGGCCCAGGTGGCAAAGCCGCGCCGCAATGAGTGACTCGTGTAGTGCTCGGCCGGGATGCCGGCGCGCTCCAGCGCCTGGCGCAGTAACGGGATCACACTGTTGGCGTGCAGCCCCTCCTCGCTCAGGTGGCCCCAACGGTCGATGCCCCGGAATACCGGTCCACGGACCAGCGCGGCTTCGGTGATCCAGTCGATGTACGCCTGCACCGGACACAGGCGCAGCAACGCTGGCGTCTGGTAAGTCTTGCCGAGGTTTTCGCGGTCACTCTTGGTTCGCGGCAAATAGAGCGTGATGCCTGAACCGACAGCCGCTTGCACGTGTTCGATCTGTAACCGGCACAACTCATCACTACGAAAGCCGCGCCAGAAACCCAACAGGATCAGCGCCCTGTCGCGTCTGGCCCGCAAAAGGGCCGGTTGATCGTGTTCAGATTTCGCGGTTTGCGCTTCCTGCTCCAACCAGGCAACCACTTGCTCCAGATGCTGAAGCTGTAATGGCTCGGCCTGTTTTTCTTGAGCCGGGTGTAGCGCGCGAATGCCCTTGAAGACCTTGCGCACCACCGGCGCCTTGGTGGGATCAGGAAAACCCTGACTGTTGTGCCATTGCGCCAGTGCTGACAAACGCAACTTCAAAGTATTGATCGACAGCACTCCCGCGTGAGCGACGAGGTAGCGCGCGACGCTGTCGCTGGTCGCCGGCAGGAAGCCGCCCCAACTGACTTCGAAATGCTCGATAGCCGCCCGGTAGCTACGGCGGGTGTTGTCGCGGGTGGCGGCTTGCAGGTAACGATCCAGCTCAGTCATGGGCTCAACTCTCTAAAACGTACCGCTTTGGCGGGTGAAAACGCGCCACATGGCTCATCACACGGGGTAATACCAGTATATCCCGCATGAATACCTATCGTATTTTAAGTTTTAAGTTAGCGTGGTACAGTGTGTACTTAAGTGGCATGTACCACAGTACGAAATCGTAGGAGAACTCATGGCTCGTGGCGGTGTAAATAAAGCAGTGGTCCAGGCAGCACGCTTGGCAATTTTGGCTCGCGGCGAAAACCCAAGCATTGATGCGGTACGGATCGAGATGGGCAACACGGGCTCGAAAACCACGATTCATCGCTATTTGAAGGAGCTGGATGACGGCGCCGAGCGCGCCGAAGTGGCGCCGGAACCGATTGATGACGAGCTGGCGGGGCTGGTTTCGCGACTGGCACAACGACTCAAAGAGCAGGCGCAGGAGCCCATCGATCAGGCCCGCGAGCAGTTCGACAAACAAAAGAAAGCGCTGGATACGCAACTGCATGAAGCCCAACAAGCCAACACGCAACTGCAGCAGCAGTACGAGATACAAAGCCTGGCACTGACCCAAGAGTCCGAGGCCCTGCTAGAAACCCGCGCCATGCTGCAGACCGAGCAAACCCGCAACGCCGGACTGAACCAGGCGCTGGCCGATTTCGAATTACGCTTGCAAGACAAGGATGAGCAGATCCGCTCACTGGAAGAAAAGCACCTTCACGCTCGCGATGCCCTGGAACATTATCGCAACGCCGTCAAAGAACAGCGCGAGCAGGAACAACGTCGCCACGAAGGCCAGGTGCAGCAGATTCAGATGGAGTTGCGCCAGGCCCAGCAAAGCTCATTGGTGCGCCAGGATGAGATCACGCAACTGCACCGCGACAACGAGCGTTTGTTAACGGAGAACCGTGGCACCCTGAGAGAGTTGAGTCTGCTGCAGGATCAACTCAAGCAAACCAACGCTCGACAGGATCAGCTACTGGAACAGGCCAATCGTATCGACAGCGAACGCACCCTCCTCCAGGAACGCTTGCGCGCTGCCCTGCTGGAAAGCCAGTCGCTGAAACAGAGCGTCGATGAGCAGTCGCAGATAAATAAAGCGCTGGAAATTGAGTTGCTCAAGACTCAGGCGAGCCTCGATGAGAGCGTGCGCCTGGCGGCCGTCATTGCGACAGCGCCAGACGCGTCCGACCCCCAAAAGGACGATTAACCCGCGACCGGCGTACGCATGGTGACGAACTCTTCGGCGGCAGTTGGGTGCACGCCGATGGTTTCATCGAAATCGCGCTTGGTGGCACCCGCCTTCAAGGCGATCGCCAAGCCCTGCACAATTTCCCCAGCCTCCGGACCGACCATGTGGCAGCCCAGAACCTTGTCGGTCTTGGCGTCCACCACCAGCTTCATCAGGGTGCGCTCCTGGCATTCGGTCAGGGTCAGCTTCATGGGCCGGAAGCGGCTTTCGAAGATCACCACCTCGTGACCGGCCTCCCGGGCCTCCTCCTCGGTGAAACCGACCGTGCCGATGTTCGGCAAGCTGAATACCGCGGTCGGGATCATCTTGTAATCCACCGGGCGATATTGCTCAGGCTTGAACAAACGTCGTGCCACGGCCATGCCTTCAGCGAGCGCTACCGGCGTCAATTGAACACGACCGATCACATCGCCAAGCGCCAGGATCGACGGTTCAGCAGTCTGATACTGCTCGTCGACCTCGACGAAACCTTTCTTGTCGAGTTTGACCCCGGTGTTTTCCAGCCCAAGATTGTCGAGCATCGGACGTCGACCGGTGGCGTAGAACACACAATCCGCCTCCAGCTCACGGCCGTCCTTGAGGGTCACCTTCAGGCTGCCATCGGACTGCTTGTCGATACGTTCGATGTCGGCGTTGAATTGCAGATCCATGCCGCGCTTCGTCAGCTCTTCCTGCAGGTGTTTGCGCACCGCACCGTCGAAGCCGCGCAGGAACAGCTCACCGCGATACAGCAACGTGGTGTCGGCGCCCAGACCGTGGAAGATCCCGGCGAATTCAACGGCGATGTAACCACCGCCCACGACCAGAACGCGCTTGGGCAATTCCTTGAGGAAGAACGCCTGGTTGGAACTGATTGCATGCTCATGCCCCGGAATTTCCGGAATCTGTGGCCATCCACCGGTAGCAATCAGGATGTTTTTGGCGGTGTAGCGTTCGCCATTGATCTCGACCTGGTGCGGATCAACGATTTTGGCGTGGCCTTCATGCAAGGTCACGCCACTGTTAACCAGCAGATTGCGATAGATACCGTTCAGGCGATTGATCTCGCGATCCTTGTTGGCGATCAGCGTTGCCCAATCGAACTTCGCTTCGCCCGGTGTCCAGCCAAAACCTTGCGACTGCTCGAAGTCTTCGGCGAAATGCGCACCATAGACCAGCAGCTTTTTCGGCACACAGCCGACATTCACACAAGTTCCACCCAGGTAGCGGCTCTCGGCCACAGCCACTTTCGCGCCAAAACCGGCAGCAAAACGCGCAGCCCGCACACCGCCGGAACCGGCGCCAATCACATAAAGGTCAAAATCGTAGGCCATTTTCAATCTCCTCGGCAGTCCACAAGCATACCCGCAGACGTCCGCTGGGCAAGTAGCGCTGCAATCGATATGGGGACGAAAAATGAAAAAGCCACCCGAAGGTGGCTTTTCAATACAAGTGGATCAGAGGCTATTAGTAAGCCTTGCCAGTCTTGTAGAAGTTCTCGAAGCAGAAGTTGGTAGCTTCGATGTAGCCTTCAGCGCCACCGCAGTCAAAACGCTGGCCCTTGAACTTGTAGGCAATCACGCAACCGTTTTTCGCCTGTTTCATCAGGGCGTCGGTGATTTGAATCTCGCCGCCTTTGCCTGGCTCGGTTTGTTTGATCAGCTCGAAAATATCCGGCGTCAGGATGTAACGACCGATGATCGCCAGGTTCGACGGTGCGTCTTCCGGGGCTGGTTTTTCGACCATGTTGCGAACACGGTACAAATCATCAGCGATCAGCTCGCCGGCGATCACGCCGTACTTGTTGGTTTCCTGCGGATCCACTTCCTGGATCGCAACGATGGTGCAGCGATACTGCTCGTACAGCTTGACCATCTGGGTCAGGACGCCGTCGCCTTCGAGGTTGACGCACAAATCGTCCGCCAGCACTACCGCGAACGGTTCGTCACCGATCAGTGGGCGGCCAGTCAGGATCGCGTGGCCCAAGCCTTTCATTTCGGTCTGACGGGTGTAGGAGAACGAGCACTCGTCCAACAGTTTGCGGATACCGACCAGGTATTTTTCCTTGTCGGTGCCTTTGATCTGGTTTTCCAGCTCGTAGCTGATATCGAAGTGGTCTTCAAGAGCGCGTTTG
Source organism: Pseudomonas sp. LBUM1666 (assembly GCF_059695775.1). Classification (NCBI taxonomy): domain Bacteria; kingdom Pseudomonadati; phylum Pseudomonadota; class Gammaproteobacteria; order Pseudomonadales; family Pseudomonadaceae; genus Pseudomonas; species Pseudomonas sp. LBUM1666. The sequence continues at coordinate 3,393,748 of NZ_CP166789.1, forward strand.
CCGCGACCGGTCACGATGGAGATTTCGGTCAACCCAGCGTCCAGTGCTTCTTCGACGCCGTACTGGATCAGTGGCTTGTTTACCACCGGCAGCATTTCTTTGGGCATGGCTTTAGTCGCTGGCAGGAAGCGAGTACCGTAACCGGCTGCTGGGAACAAGCATTTCTTGATCATAAAAGTCCTTGATAGGGCTGTGTGTACGAGTTTCGGCGCAGTCTAATCAGGCGGCGTGCACCTTACAATGCCCCCGCGCTGGCTAACCGATGCCATCATAGAGAAATATTCTCGCGGATAGTTCCCGAGATAGCTCCGCAGCCTTTATAGATAGCACAGACCACCAGATCTGCACGGCCGCGAATCGCACCACCCTACACCATCAGCACCCGTCGAGTGCATTTGGCGCTATCATTGCGCGATTGAACCAGTCAACGAGGCAGATAGATGTCGGAAGCAAAAAGTGTCAACGGATTCCTGATCAATCAGGCAAAAGACGGCCAGTGGTGGGTAGACAGTACTGGCGGCGAAAATATCGCCGGGCCTTTCCCTACCGAAGCGTCGGCGATTGAAGTGGCATCCGTTCTGGAACTCGAACACCCAGCCCCGAAGCGTCGCGGCAAGGACAAGTCCTGAGAAGCACCGGACTCGACCCAAGCCCTGCCTCGCGCAGGGCTTTTTTGTGATTTCCTGCCACGAAGTGGCCATTCGCTATAACCTTTTGATGCCAGCGCTGTCACAGGCTCAGCCCCTTCATCCTGACGACGACAACGACATGAATAAATTTTTGCCACTGATCGCGGTACTGGCCCTGAGCGGCTGCGCGACTTCCGAAACAACCTACCTGAACAACGGCGAGCAAGGCCTGGCCATCGACTGCTCCGGGGAAGCCAATTCCTGGGCGACCTGCTACGAAAAAGCCGATGCCTCTTGCGCCGGCACCGGCTATCGGATCGTCGGTACCGATGGAACACCTTCGACCAAGGAAAGCGACAAGACCCTGGGTGTCGACGTCGGCAACTACAAGAACCGCAACGTCGTGGTTGTCTGCAAGTAAGGCGCCCTGCCCTACATGTGAATTTCGGCGAACTTGATCCCGAGACCGCGCACCGTCTCGATCAAATCGTCGAGGCTACTGAAGGATTCGACTTCGTCGTTTTCATCCACCAGAAAATAACTGCGCCCGGCGCTTTTCTTGAAAAACACGATCCATTCTCCCGGATTCGCCGGATTCTGAATCACGTGGGTGGCAGAGATGTGACCCTCTGCATGGCGCTCCCGTACCTGCTCTCGCTTCATGCTCGACTCCAGAAATGACAATGCCGCCAAAGCGCTGCTTTGGCGGCATCGGTGCTGACGGGCGACAGTCTATCAGCCGGAAATGCACGCAGTAGCGGCATTGCGTACGTCCATGGGGCGCAACGGCACATTGGAGATACGCTCATGCAACTTGATGCTGCTGCCAGTGGAGCGGTCTTCGATATCAAATACTGCCGCCGGGCCTGAGGAGAACTTCTGCGGCACGATGACTCGCGTACCGTCCTTATGCGGCTCGACTTGCAGGGCTCCCCGGCTGCTGGCCAGTTTCTCGGTCAGGCATTGCGCGTACTCATGAGGCTTCTTGCCTGAAATCACGCTCATGGTCGGCAGCGACTCATTGATCTCCGAGACATTTGCACAACCACTCATCGCTATCGCCATAGGCAGGAACAGAACACCCCACTTCATACAACACCTCCGATAAAGACACTCCGACAGTACAAATGCTGTTTTTCTCCGAGGCTTTCCGCGTTTATCGCTCATAGAATTCCGTATAACTGTTTTTAATTGTCAAAGCAGACCTCGACGACCGGATAATAACCCGTTCGGGCTGATAAACTGCGCCAATCGCACATGCTATCGTTTTGATTTTGTAGAAAAAGCCCTTCTGGAGGCGCCTCATGAAATTTATCCACCAGCGCGAGCACCTCAACGAAGACGACATCGTCGTCATTCAATGCTCCCAAACATGCAATATCCGCTTGATGAACGACGCCAATTTCCGCAGCTTCAAGAATGGCGGCCGCCACACTTACCATGGCGGAGCATTCGACACTTTCCCTGCCCGGATTACTGCACCGAGCACCGGTTTCTGGAACATCACCATCGACACGGTCAACCGCCGGCCGATCAGCGTGACTCGCAAACCGACCCTGACTCACACCATCAAGATCATCCGCCGCTCCAGCACGAAACTGAGCTGAGTGACACCCAAACACCCAGACAAGCAGGTATGACCGTGGCCCAAACGACCAAGTACGTCATCAAATACAAACTCAATGGTGAGCGTCGCTTCGAATTTGCCCAGCTTGAAAACGGCACCGAAGAAGAAGCCAAGGCCGCGCTGGATGCTCTTCATGGTTCGAGCGAAGACGTCATCAGCGAAGTAAGCGTCAGCAAAGCGCTGTAACGGGATCCGGAGCGACAACATGGACGTCTGCTCCTGCCTCTGGAATTCAACCGCAAGCGCCGGAGTGTTCGCTCCATCCCCGCTCCCTAGACTGGCCACCTCAACCTTTGGTTAAGGAGTCAGAACATGTCTACTTCCTCGATTCGCTTCATCAGTGGCACTTCCAGCCTTGGCGTCTTGCTGCTGGCGTTCAGCACCGAAGGTCTGTGCGCGCTGCTGATCGGTGATGATCTGGCAACGCTGGAACGCGATCTTTCGCAACGCTTCCCCGGCCAACCAGCACCGCAGCGCGATGAAGGCTTGATGCCTGCGCTGGAGCAAACCCTGCGCCACCTCGAAGACCCGCGCAGCACCCTGGATTTGCCGCTGGATCTGACGGGCAGCGTTTTTCAACGGCGAGTCTGGGATGCCCTGCGGCAAATACCGCTGGGTGAAACCGCCAGCTATCTGGATATCGCGCGACAATTGGGTCAACCCACGGCTTTTCGGGCGGTGGCCAATGCCTGCGGAGCAAACCCGCTGGCGGTGATCGTGCCGTGCCATCGAGTGCTGCGTCAGGATGGCAGCCTTGGCGGCTACCGTTGGGGGTTGGAGCGTAAACGGCAACTGCTGGATCGTGAGGCGCGGCGATGAGCGAGCGTTCTCTCGATGGACTGGACTGGGAAGCGCTGGCACAACAACTCGATCAGGATGGCTGCGCGATCATCAGGTCGCTTTTAAGCCACGAGAAGTGCGATGAAATCAGCGCTCTATATGCCAGTGCCGAACCGTTTCGCTCGCAAGTGATCATGGCTCGTCACGGCTTTGGCCGTGGCGAGTACAAATACTTCAAATACCCGTTGCCAGATGTCGTCGCCCGTTTGCGCAGTGCGCTCTATCCTCGATTGGTGCCCATTGCCAATCGCTGGTACGAGCACATGGACCTGCCGACCCGTTTCCCTGAAGCGCATGAAGCGTTCCTCGAACGCTGCCATGCCGCCGGTCAGGAACGCCCGACGCCGTTGTTGCTGCAATATGGACCGCAGGACTACAACTGCTTGCATCAGGACCTGTACGGCGAACACGTCTTCCCGCTGCAAGTGGCGATTCTGCTGTCAGAACCGGACGACGACTTCACCGGCGGCGAGTTCGTGCTGACGGAACAGCGCCCACGGATGCAATCGCGCCCTCAGGTCATTGGTCTGAAGAAAGGCGACGGGCTGATCTTTGCCGTCAACCAACGACCGGTCAAAGGCGTTCGTGGCTATTACCGAGTCACCCTGCGCCACGGCGTGAGTCGCCTGCACAGCGGAAAACGGCATACCCTTGGAATCATCTTTCACGACGCGTTATGACCCCATGAACCCGATCACCTTCGACTTGTTTGCCGACGCGGAACCCGAGCAGCAACCCAGGCTCGATCGTATCGGCGAACAGTCCTGCGTCCTCAGAGGCTTTGCCCTGCCCTGGCTGGATCAGTTGCTGCCCGCACTGGACGCGGTTCTGGCGGCGGCACCGTTTCGGCAGATGATCACGCCCGGGGGCTTTACCATGTCGGTCGCCTTGAGCAGTTGCGGCGTGCTGGGCTGGACCACCGACCGCAGCGGTTATCGTTATACCCTCAATGATCCGCTGACCGGAAAACCCTGGCCGAAAATGCCCGAGGTGTTTTTCGAACTGGCGCAAGCGGCTGCGCGGGAAGCAGGCTTTGCGGATTTCGTGCCTGATTCCTGCCTGATCAACCGTTATGTTCCCGGGGCCAAGATGTCGTTGCACCAGGACAAAGACGAAGTTTCCTACGCAGCGCCCATTGTTTCAGTGTCCCTGGGATTGCCGGCGATGTTCCTGTTCGGCGGTTTCGAGCGCAGCGATAAAAGCCAACGGGTGCCGCTGTTGCATGGTGACATCGTGGTCTGGGGTGGCGTGGATCGCTTGCGTTATCACGGGGTCTTGCCGATCAAGGACGGCCTACATCCGCGACTGGGCGAACAACGGATCAACTTCACCTTTCGTACCGCGGGATGAAGCCTTCGAATTCGACCGCAAGACCCGGGGTGCAGCGACCCCGTCGGCTGGTTAATCTGCATGAAACAGGTCAGGACATGAAGCCATGACAAGCCATTCGAAAAAAATTGCCACCGAGAACGATCCTCGCTGGGCCGCCGTCGTCGCGCGTGATCCCCGGGCAGACGGACAGTTTGTGTATGCGGTGAAAACCACCGGCATTTACTGCCGCCCCAGCAGCCTGGCACGGTTGCCGAAACCGCAGAACGTCGAATTCTTCGACACGGCCGAGCAGGCCCAGGCGGCGGGCTATCGCCCCAGCAAACGCGCCGCCAAGGATCAAAGCGACATCGCCGCGCAACATGCTGCGACCGTGGCGGCCGCTTGCCGCCAGATCGAAACCGCAGAGAATCTGCCTGTCCTGAGCGAACTGGCTGTTGCTGCGGGCCTCAGTAGCTTTCACTTCCATCGTGTGTTCAAAGCGGTGACCGGTCTGACGCCCAAGGGTTACGCCGCGGCCCATCGTTCACGCAGGGTCCGTGAGCGCCTCGCGGACGGAGGCTCAGTGACCGACGCGTTGTATGACGCCGGCTTCAATTCCAACAGTCGTTTTTATGAAGCCGCTGATCAGTTATTGGGCATGAAACCCTGTGATTACCGCGCAGCCGGTCAGAACAACGACATTCGTTTTGCCGTCGGCCAGTGTTCCCTCGGGGCGATTCTAGTGGCGCAGAGTGAACGGGGTGTTTGCGCGATCCTCCTGGGCGATGATCCGCACCAATTGGTCTGCGATCTGCAGGACAAGTTTCGGCGTGCGAATCTGATTGGCGCCGATCACACGTTCGAGCAACTGATCGCCAAGGTTGTTGGTTTTATCGAAGCGCCGGCACTGGGCCTGGACTTGCCGCTGGATGTTCGTGGCACCGCTTTTCAAAGACGGGTCTGGCAAGCCCTGCGGGAGATTCCCGCCGGTTGCACCGCCAGCTACGCCGATATCGCTCAGCGTATCGGCGCGCCAAAAGCGATGCGCGCCGTGGCTCAAGCCTGCGGCGCGAACAATCTGGCGGTGGCGATCCCTTGCCACCGCGTGGTGCGCAGCGACGGCAATCTGTCGGGCTATCGCTGGGGTGTGGAACGCAAGCGTCAGTTGCTTGAGCGCGAAAACCCGTCCGAGTCCTGAATTCCGATATAGACCGACACTGAATCCGGGCTGGTATAGACCTCGAAGTCTGTGGCGAACGTGCGGCAAACCTGCGGGTTGTCCTTAAAGTAGGCCCAGATCAGGCCCCACGTCTGAATGACGCTGTCTGGCATCGCCCCTTTGGCGCTGAATACCAGGTAATCGCCTCCCTGCACCTGAACCTGCGGAAAGTCCTCGGAGGGCGCGGTGACTGCCACCCCCGCGGTTACATCGAAGTGGCCCGAAGCGTCGGACTCGTAGTTGGAGTAGACGCCGTACATGAAGGAATCCGGCTGTTTGTGGGGGATCTTGTCGAAGATGTCCTCAACGAAAAATTGTTCCCACATAGGGCCGATGCGCGCAGTGTCTGGCTGCTGCTCTGCGGCATTGCAGGTGCGCACTCGCAGGCCCGAGACGCTAAAGGGCCGCACTTCACGCTGTTTTACATCCATGGTCGATAGTCCTTGTCTCTGTCGTTTGTCTGTTTGATTGGCGGTGAGATGGTCACCGATTGACGTCGACCACCACCCGCCCACGCAATTGACCGGCGAGCAAACGCGGTGCGGCGTCGATCACTTCGCTCAAGCCGATTTCGTGGCTGATCAACGGCAACAAGGTGAAGTCGAGATCCTTGGCCAGACGATTCCAGGCCAGTATCCGCTTGGCTTTGGGCTGAGTCACGCTGTTGATCCCGGCCAGGGTCACGCCGCGCAAAATGAACGGTGCGACTGAAGCCGGGAAGTCCATGCCTTGCGCCAGGCCACACGCGGCGACAGTGCCGTTGGCCTTCGTGCTGGCACAGGCATTGGCCAGGGTGTGGCTGCCGACCGAATCGATGACCGCCGCCCAACGCTCCTTGGCCAAGGGCTTGCCCGGCTCGGACAGCGTGGCGCGGTCGATGATTTCGCTGGCGCCCAGTTGCTTGAGGTAATCATGCTCGGAGGTGCGGCCAGTAGACGCGACCACCCGATAGCCGAGCTTGCTCAGCAATGCGATGGCGAAACTGCCTACACCGCCATTGGCGCCGGTGACCAATACTTCGCCCTGCTCGGGCGTCGCGCCATTATGTTCCAGCGCCAGGATGCTCAGCATCGCCGTGTAACCCGCCGTGCCGATGGCCATCGCTTGCGCCGCGGTGAACGCCTTGGGTAACGGAATCAGCCAGTCGCCATTCAAGCGAGCCTTCTGCGCCAGTCCGCCCCAATGCCCTTCGCCAACACCCCAGCCATTGAGTACGACCTGATCACCGACCTTGTAGTCCGGATGCCCACTGACTTCGACAGTGCCTGCCAGATCGATCCCCGGCACCATCGGGAATTTTCGCACCACTGGGCTGCTGCCGGTAATCGCCAGGCCATCCTTGAAGTTCAGCGTGCTGTACGCCACACGCACCGTCACATCGCCCTCGGGCAGTTGATCGTCATTGATCTCTTGCAGCGTGGCCCGGTAACCGCTGTCGTCTTTGTCGATCAAAATACCTTGGAACATTGCTGCCTCCGTTTGGAATCGCCCAGTTGTGGTGCAATTGAAATAACACATCACAATATTTCACCGTACTCGACTTTAAGCTAAAAGTGGCACTCGAACCGAAAACGCGACTGGCCTTGTATCCGTCATTGCTGATACAAAAACGGTCCTACCGTCCCTGCCCTGTTATGACGTCGGAGAACCCTGCAAATGAGCAAATGGCCAGACACTCGCATTCTTGACCTGCTCGGCATTGAACTGCCGATCATCCAGGCGCCCATGGCCGGCGCGACCGGTACGGCCATGGTTATTGCAGCCAGTAACGCCGGCGGCCTGGGCTCGATGCCCGCCGCCATGTTGAGCATCGATCAGTTACGCGAGGAGCTGAAAACGATTCGTCAGCACACTCAGCGCCCGATCAACGTCAACTACTTCTGCCATCAGCCACCCGCCGCCGATGAGCAACGCGCTCGAGACTGGAAGAATCTGCTGGAACCCTACTACCGGGAACTTGGCGTGGACTTCGACGCGCCGACGCCGGTGTCCAATCGAGCGCCGTTCGATAACGCGGCCTGCGAAGTGATCGAAGAGTTTCGCCCTGAAGTCGTGAGTTTCCACTTCGGCCTGCCGGAAAAATCCCTACTGGATCGCGTGAAAGCCACTGGGGCGAAAGTGCTCTCCTCGGCCACCACGGTCGAAGAGGCCATCTGGCTCGAACAGCAGGGTTGTGACGCGATCATCGCCATGGGGTACGAAGCCGGCGGCCATCGGGGCATGTTTCTCAGTGATGATTTGAGCAGCCAGGTGGGCCTCTTTGCGCTGGTGCCGCAAATCGTCGATGCCGTGAAAGTACCGGTGATTGCTGCCGGCGGGATTGCCGACGCACGAGGCGTCGCGGCGGCTTTCCTGTTGGGGGCTTCGGCGGTGCAAGTGGGCACGGCGTACTTGTTCACGCCAGAGGCCAAGATCAGCGCGTCTCATCACAAGGCGTTGCGCACCGCCAAGGAAAGTGAGACGGCCGTCACTAACATTTTCACCGGACGCCCGGCGCGCGGCATTCTCAATCGGGTGATGCGCGAACTCGGACCGATGAGCGCAAAAGCCCCGGCCTTCCCGCTGGCGGGTGGTGCGCTGATGCCGTTGCGGGCCAAGGGAGAAGCGGATTTCAGCAATCTCTGGGCGGGTCAGGCATTCACGCTGGGCGTTGACATGACCACGGCTGAACTGACTCGGAAGTTGGCTGAAGAGGGGCTGGCGAAATTGCTTCGTCACTAAACACGGCCCTGTAGCGCTGCCGAAGGTTGCTACAAGGACATGCGCGACCTCAACAACGCGCATCCAACACGTTCCGTTTGCAGGCATTTCGCTATATATTCCGCTATATAGCGATTACCCCTCCCTCGCAGCACTTGCCTATAACGGAGCCGTTTCATGACCATTCGTGCCTCACGTTTTGCCCCAACCTGCCTGGCAACCCTGCTTGCAGTGTTCGCTTTCGGGTCCGCCCAGGCGGACGAAGTCCAGGTCGCCGTCGCTGCCAACTTCACTGCACCGATTCAGGCGATCGCCGCCGATTTCGAAAAAGACACCGGGCATAAACTGGTCACCTCCTTTGGTGCCACCGGCCAGTTCTATACCCAGATCAAGAACGGCGCACCGTTCGAAGTGTTCCTCTCGGCGGACGACACCACCCCGCAAAAACTCGAAACCGAAGGCGACACGGTCAAGGGCTCACGCTTCACCTATGCCGTCGGCACCCTGGCGCTGTGGTCGGCGAAAGAAGGTTACGTCGATGCCAAAGGCGAAGTGCTGAAGAAGAACGAATACCAACACCTGTCCATCGCCAACCCGAAAGCCGCGCCTTACGGTCTGGCCGCCACTCAGGTACTGGCCAAACTGGGCCTGACCGACAAGGTCAAAGCCAAGATCGTTGAAGGCCAGAACATCACCCAGGCCTACCAATTCGTCTCCACCGGCAATGCCGAACTGGGTTTTGTGGCCTTGTCGCAGATTTACAAAGACGGCAAAGTCACCGGCGGCTCGGCCTGGATCGTTCCGGCCGACATGCACGACCCGATCAAACAAGATGCGGTGATCCTCAACAAGGGCAAGGACAACCCGGCTGCCAAGGCGCTGGTTGACTACCTCAAAGGCCCGAAAGCCGCCACAATCATCAAATCCTACGGTTACCAACTCTAAATGACACTATCGAGTGCCGACTTTTCTGCCATCTGGCTAACCCTGAAACTGGCGTCGCTGACGACGGTTATCCTGCTGGTCATCGGCACTCCGATTGCGTTATGGCTGTCGCGCACCCGCTCGTGGTTGCGCGGCCCGGTCGGGGCGATCGTCGCCCTGCCCCTGGTGCTGCCGCCGACGGTGATTGGCTTCTATCTGTTGCTGGCACTCGGCCCTAACGGGTTTGTCGGCCACTTCACCCAGTCACTCGGCCTCGGTACCCTCACTTTCAGTTTCGCAGGGTTAGTGATCGGCTCGGTGCTCTACTCTATGCCGTTCGTGGTCCAGCCCCTGCAAAACGCTTTTTCTGCCATCGGCACTCGCCCATTGGAAGTGGCCGCGACCTTGCGCGCCAATCCCTGGGATACGTTTTTCAGCGTGATCCTGCCGCTGGCCCGCCCCGGTTTCATCACCGCTGCCATTCTCGGGTTTGCCCACACCGTGGGTGAATTCGGTGTGGTGCTGATGATCGGTGGCAACATTCCCGACAAGACCCGCGTGGTCTCGGTGCAGATCTACGATCACGTCGAAGCCATGGAATACGCCCAGGCCCATTGGCTGGCCGGGGCGATGCTGGTGTTCTCCTTTATTGTGTTGCTGGCGCTCTACTCCAGCCGTAAAACCGAAGCGGGCTGGAGCTGATCGATGATTCATACGCGTCTGAAACTGAGGTACTCGGGATTCGCCCTGGAGGTGGATCTGCAATTGCCCGGCCGTGGAGTCACCGCGCTTTACGGTCATTCCGGTTCGGGCAAAACCACCTGCCTGCGTTGCATCGCCGGCCTGGAGAAGGCCGAGCAGGGTTTCATCCAGGTCAACGATGAAGTCTGGCAGGACAGCGACAAGAAGATTTTCGTGCCGCCACACAAACGTGCATTGGGTTACGTCTTCCAGGAAGCCAGCCTGTTTCCCCATCTGTCGGTGCTGGCCAATCTGCAGTTCGGTCTCAAGCGCATTCCTCGCCAACAGCGCCGGGTCGACATGGCACACGCGACTGAACTGCTCGGTATCGGCCATTTGCTGGATCGCCATCCGCGGCACCTTTCCGGCGGTGAACGGCAGCGGGTCGGCATCGCCCGCGCCCTGCTCACCAGCCCGAAACTGTTGCTGATGGACGAGCCGCTGGCGGCATTGGATAGTCAGCGCAAAAACGAAATTCTGCCTTACCTGCAACGACTGCACGATGAGCTGGACATCCCGGTGCTGTACGTCAGCCACTCTCAAGATGAAGTGGCGCGGCTGGCCGACCATCTCGTCCTGCTCAGCAATGGCAAGGCGCTGGCCAGCGGTCCCATCGGCGAAACCCTGGCCCGTCTCGACCTGCCCTTGGCGCTGGGCGACGACGCCGGCGTGGTCATTGAGGGGCACGTCAGTGCCTATGACCCCGACTATCAGTTGCTGACCCTGCAACTGCCGAACACGACCCTGAACATTCGGGTGGCTCACTCACCGATGACTCCAGGTCAGGCGCTGCGCTGCAAGGTTCAGGCGCGGGATGTCAGCCTGAGCCTGCAAAGCGTCGAGCAAAGCAGCATCCTCAATCGACTGCCGGTCACCGTGATCAGTGAAATGGGCGCGGACAATGCCGCCCATGTGCTGATTCGTCTGGACGCTGGCGGCACACCGCTGCTGGCGCGGATCACCCGCTACTCCCGGGACCAATTGGGTGTGCACCCCGGCCAGCAACTCTGGGCACAGATCAAGGCGGTCGCGGTGCTGGCCTAAATCCGCTGGCACGACTGCAATGGCGTGCGGTCAATGGCTGTAACGGCCCCTGATCCGTCGCCAAGGACTACCGCCATGCCTGATATCGCGCTGCCCGATGTGCTGCCATCCGACCTGCATTACGTCGATGACACCCAGCCCGGCATCACCCGCAAGAAACTGCGCGGCACGTTCTGCTATTACGACCCTGCGGGTCAGCGCATCACCGATCAAGTTGAGATCAAACGCATCAACGCCCTCGCCGTGCCCCCGGCCTATACCGATGTGTGGATCTGTGCCGACCCGCGCGGTCATCTGCAAGCCACCGGCCGTGATGCCCGAGGTCGCAAGCAATACCGTTATCACCCGCGCTGGCGAGAAGTGCGCGATGCCGACAAATACTCGCGCCTGCGGGACTTCGGCCTGGCCCTGCCGAAACTGCGCAAACAGCTTGAAGCACTACTGGCGGCTCCCGGTTTCAGTCGCGACAAGGTCATGGCCACGGTCATCACCTTGCTCGATGCGACGCTGATCCGGGTCGGCAACACCCAGTACGCTCGGGACAACCGCTCCTACGGCCTGACGACCTTGCGCAGCCGTCACGTCGAGGTCAACGGCAGTGCGATCCTGTTCCAGTTCCGCGGCAAGAGCGGCGTCGAGCATCAGATCACCGTGAAAGACCGGCGCCTGGCGCGGATTATCAAACGCTGCCTGGAAATTCCCGGGCAAAACCTGTTTCAGTACCTGGATGAAAACGGTGAGCGTCACACCGTCAGTTCCTCCGACGTCAACGCCTACCTGCAAACACTCACCGGTGCCGACTTCACTGCCAAGGATTACCGAACCTGGGCCGGCAGCGCGTTGGCGTTGGCAGTCTTGCGGAAACTGCAGTGGGAACCTGAGTCGGATGCGAAGCGGCATGTGGTGGAGATGGTCAAGAACGTCGCCAAACAACTGGGCAACACCCCGGCCGTCTGCCGCAAGTGCTACATCCACCCGGCGGTGCTCGATGGTTTTCTTTTGGGTGCGTTGGCTGAGCTGCCCAGACCACGAGCGCGCAAAGGGCTCAGGGCGGAGGAAGTCGGGCTGGCGGTATTCTTGGAGATGAGGGTCGCAATGGCTGAGGCGACGAACTGACCTGTCTATTTTTTTGCATGATCGCCAATGGCTTCTATAGTTGATGTGAACCTGAATTAGCTGCGGTGACGCCATGGAAGACATTTTCGTTGTGAAGCGATGCAACAAGATCATCATCCATGGTCGCCGGACAGGAGAAACCGATCATCCACCACCCGACGCCGCCGTCTGGTATCGCATCGCCGATACTCGAACTCGCGGCTTCATCGGTGACGGTTTCGATCGTGAAGAAGATGCCCTGCGTGAATGCTGGCAGCTCAATGCCAGGTCGCAAGTGACGGCCCGACAAGGCTAAGGTCACCTGCCTTTTAGGGGTCTATACTGAAAAAGCTGAAGGAACAGCGACCCCAACGGCAGAAAGCTCGCTCCCCGCGGGCTTTTTGCTGCCAATTACAGGTTTCTTGAACGGAGGTGTTTGCCATGTCCGAAAAAGAGTCCATCACCACTCTGCTCACCCTGCTCGACTCCCGTCAGGCTCGCCTGGCAGCGGCGTGCAAGGAAATCGCCGACTGGGTCGATCATCAAGGCGGGCACCCGACGGCCCTCAGAATCCGTGATCGTCTGAACGACATCGAGAAGGACGCGCCACTGATTCGCAATACGCTGTCGTCGCTCAAACCCGTCGACCCGCCCCTACCGCGGTTCAGATGATTCGATCTGGACATCCTCAAGGACACGGCCTGATTCAGGACGCATGAACGGCGACTTTATCGTCACCGGGTGCGTCCTTGCCTGAGCACTTCCTGCTCCATCCCCAACCCAGCCTGGCGCTGGGCTTTTTTATGGCTGCGCAGTCTATTTCACACTGTGTTCACAACTCACGCCCTACAGTGACCGGACTCCTTTGAAGAATCCCCCTGGCCCGCCCGCATGCGGGCCTTTTTTTGCCCATTAACCAGGCAACGAACGTCGCCGTACGCTGGAGGTCAAACCATTACACGCAACGAAGGAGACGTCTGATGGTTACTCACTTCAAAGTTGGCGGGCATTTGGCCTGCGGTCACAAAGGCAGCAAACTCGTTTCAACCAGCGAACTGACCCGAGTGAAATGCAGAAGCTGCCGCAACACCGACGCGTTCAAGGATGCGCGCAAAGACCAGCGCAACGCTGCACGCCGCGCCGCCCGCAAGGCCAAAGTTACGCACACCGCCAATGACTGGCGCGCGGCCTGGGTCGAACGGCTCACCGCCATGGAAGGACTGCAACGATTGCCTCGTGGTTTCACCGGTCAGCCTTTCGTTTAGCTGACAGCATCAGCGGCTGAATCGAATTCACTCGATCCGGCCGCTGGCGCCATGATTTCCAGCAACGACATGCGCTTGAAGGCTTCGACCAGACCACGCCCCTCCTCGGGTGCACATGAGATGGCCAGCCGCATGGTCGCCTCCCCCAAATGCCAGATCAGAAACGCAGACTCCCGAACCCGCAACGCATCACTGTCGGGGAATACCCGAAGCATCGCGTCGGCCAACAACCCGCCCGCAATACGACTTTCCTGCAGTTCCAACTCCATGAGCTGTTTGTCTGCCTGCATCCCGGACCAGATATCACGCATCACCGGTGTAGCAAAAACGATCTCGTAATACTGATCGAGCAGCTCCAAATAGGCTGCTTGCAATCCTTGCGCGTCCTCGACTGCACCCAACGCCTCTTCGATACAGCGACGGCTTTCGGCGTTATAGCGCTCGGCCAGCATCTGAATCACCGAACTCTTGTCGGGAAAGTATTGATAAAGCGATCCGATCGATATCTCTGAACGCTCGGCAATTTCACTCATTTTTAATTGATCGCTGCCCTTGGTCTCGATCAACTGAGTTGCCACGGCCAGAATTCGCTCCTGCCGCTCTCGACTGCGTTGTTGCGTGGGAGTGCGCCGAGTCGGCTCTGAAACAAGCGGCTCGAGCACCTCAGGAATTTTCTTGGGCATGGGTGCACTTCCCGCTCAATAAACATGACATAGGCTCACCTTAGCACCGCTCAACAGATAGCTTCCATACGTCGGTTTCCAGGGTTCTGTCGGTTGACGGCATAACGTGAGGGTTTATCATCTTTTCAACGTGAGCAACACTCACATTAACCCGATGGAGGTGAACGCGATGAAAACTACTCAAGAGAACATCCTGATTCTCGGCGCGACTGGCAAAACCGGTCGGCGAATTGCCCAACGACTGGAAGCTGCCGGCCGGTCTGTGCGTCTGGGTTCCCGTGTGGCGACCCCACCCTTCGACTGGGAAGATCGAGCTACCTGGGAAGCAGCCCTTGATGGCATTCACGCGGTCTACCTTTCCTTTCAACCAGATCTCGCTGTCCCTGGCGCGCTGGAAACGGTTCAGGCATTCACCGATCAGGCGGTCACAAGCGGTGTCAGCAAGCTAGTGCTGCTATCAGGGCGCGGCGAGGTCGAAGCAGAACAGGCCGAACGCGTCATCCAGAACAGCGGAGTCGACTGGACAATTCTGCGTGCCAGTTGGTTCTTCCAGAATTTCAGCGAGTCGCACTTCCTGGGGCCTATCCTTCAAGGGGAGTTGGCCCTCCCCGTCGGTCATATCGCAGAACCCTTCATCGATGCGGAAGACATCGCCGAGATCGCTGTCGAGGCGCTGACCAAACCAGAGCACTCAGGGCAACTCTATGAACTGACGGGCCCACGAGCACTGACATTTGCCGAAGCCGTCGACGAAATCGCCCGTGCGACAAACCGCGAAATTCGATTCGCCGCGGTGCCGCCGGACGCTTATCGTCAGGCGTTGGAACAGGAAGAGCTTCCTGCACAACTGATCGACCTGGTGCTGTATCTCTTCACCACCGTGCTTGATGGACGCAATACACCAGTTGCCGATGGCGTGCAGCGTGCGCTGGGTCGGCCGGCGCGGGACTTCTCCGACTATGTTCGGCGCACGGAGGCTACGGGCGTCTGGGCAAATGAGGGATGAAATCGAAGCAGCGTGCGCTTTCGGTTGGGATAACGGGTGTGCGTTAGTTAGATGATTCTCAAGCCCCTGGCACCCTGCCATTTTTTGGCGGCAAACAGATTTCTCGACTAGGGTTCTATCGAATCGAAATTGCGCCGACGGTATTGGCGGGCACTCATCAAGGAGGGGACAGATGACATCAATTCGAGATACCGAGAAAACCTATCGCACCTGGTCCAGCCCAATCTTGCTTGAACTCAAGGAGAGAGAAGACCAGCTAGACGCTGCAGCCCGCCAGGCCCTTCAAAATGTCTTGGTAGAGAGAAGGCTTGTCGATATCGGCAACCCTTCTGGCGAAGATCGACGCGGCGCTAATCCAGGGGCTAGCGGCCGGGGTCAATAACTGCCACGGGGCTAAAAAACAGCAAGCCAGAAACAAACAAGGGTTTGCCTCAGCTTTCGCTCGCAAACCCTTGGTTTCACAACAACCAGCCAAATCGCAGCCAGCGGGACGACCCCGATATTCAACTGAATCAGCAAATCAACATTGGCGCTATGTCCGCTGTCGAGGCCGGAATGCGCGTGGCCTATGCCTTGCACCTGGCCCTTCACGCACAACGTGAACTCGAAGAGCAACGGGAGAAACTGCTGTGAGCTATCAGGGTGACGACTACCAGTTCAAACACGATCCCGTGTTCGTCTACGACGAAGCCGATCCGCGAACCTACGCCGAGCAGTGGGAGACGTGGTTGATCTGCCGCGACACCACAGCCTGTGACATCACCAATTACCCCGGCACCGCCGAGGAACGGGGCACCCCAAAACCTGTGTACCGGGTCGTGACCAAACGCCGTCGATAAAAAAAGCCCGCCGAAGCGAGCCAGCAATCTAGGACTGGCGTAGCCGCATAATTGCATCGGTGATGGCTTGTGCATTTGCGTCCAGCGTTTTCATGGCCGTCGTGGCGTTAGCTGCAACATCCCTACGCCATTATCTGAGAGCCACTTGGTTATCTCTTCTATCGCTGCACCGAGGGCGTGCTGGTTGTGCAGGAGCAATGTCAGGGCATCCGCCGTGGCGATCTTGCTATCTGAAGACATGGCTATCGTCCTTGAGTGATGATGCGTAAAGCCTAGATCATCTTGCCGTTGGCTGGTTGCGGGTAAAGACACGGCCGACAGGCCCATAGATGCTTTTTGTCAGCTGTATTTTCGGCATATGCACCAATGGCAGATTGCCTTCAGAAAGTACAACCGGCAAAATGGATCCAGTTGATGCGCCAAATCTACCCTCCCCCATTGATTATCATTAACACAAGGCTTTGTACATGTTGCCACGCTCGGTGTCATTGTTTCATTTCACAAAAAACATGGAAATTTTAAAGGCAGTTTTGAAAGAAGGATTTTGGCCAAGATACTGTTTGGAGGATGTGGAGTGGCAAGGTCGCGAACAGAACGACTTTATAGCATATCCAATGGTCTGCTTTTGTGACATTCCCATAAGCAGAATTTCCGAGCATGTTAAATTTTACGGCGACTTCGGAATTGGGTTAACTAAAGAGTGGGGAGCAAAAAACAATCTAAACCCTGTGTTTTATTTCTCCGGAGACAATCCAGTTCACGGGGCAATTAAAAAACTCACAACTGCAGTTGGCGACTTGGAGGATGTCAAAAAGAAAAGTAGCTATGAAAGTGTGCGATATATTTTAGCTCATTCCAAACCCACTAAAGGGCGCATGATTGTTTCTGGCGAGACCGAGCTAAAAGATTTCTATCAGGAGTCGGAATGGCGGTACGTCCCCCAACATAAGGAGGTAAAAGACTTTTTAAGCCTTAAGGATTACAAGTCTGAAGAAAAACTTAATGCGAGCAATGAGAAAACTAATCGACTCTGCAGATTAAAATTTTCGCCAAAAGATGTTAAATACATCTTTGTGCCTAAAGACAGCGAAATACCGGCCATCATGAACTTCATACAAGCCGAGCTTGATACTTTTACAAATGCTGATTTAAAACTATTAATGTCGCGAGTTACCTCTTTGGAAAGTATTTCCTCGGATGTGTAAATTTTAAAAAAGCCTCTAGATTTTCCTCGCGCGTGTCGGGTATTGACCAAATTGGGGCGCCCGGCAAGTGAATCGGCGCCCCGTCAGTTGCGGACCAGCATATCCCCAGAGTAACCCCGACCCGAAACAGAAAGGGCTTGCGTCGCTCCCTTGGCGACCGATAGAGACCACAGCGGACCTTCCTTTTTGTATGTTATAAAATCAGTTAAATTCACAGTTTAAAGGGTGCGAAATGAATTATGAGTTAGGCGTTGATGTCTCAGGCTCTCCGGCACTTCAGAAATACATGGACACCCATAAATTTTTATCCTTGGTACAGGGTAAAAAATTATTCATGTCAAAAATGAGCGGCTTCAAAGACAACTTGGAAGGAGGTTTAACAGCGTCGGATTTTTTGAGTGCACGAATGATGCCCCCATATTTGATGTCATGATGAATAGTCGTGGTGAAGAAGCCGCCAAGGCAATTGAAGAGATTAATAGGCAAACTTTCAAAACAATTTTCGGCCCTCAATTGAAAAACGATGCTGTTGATTTTTTCTACGAGGCAAGAGAGTGGATATATGTTAGCTGTTGGTACAAATCAAATGAAGAATGCCCAGCAATGTGGGATCTCTATGGCGGGAAAAATTCAGTATGTATTTTCACAACGGAAGAGAAATTAAGAAAAGTCACTCTTCACAATCAGGATATTAACAATCTTGTTTTCGAAAGCGTTAAATACATAGATCACAAAAAATCGAAACACCAGGATGTCTTGGCCCCATTTAAATCCAAGGCAACCCCTTATAGCTTTGAAAAGGAATTCCGGAGCATAGCGTGGAAAGATGATGCCGCACCGCTGTCTCAAAAAACAAATGATCTTCCAGGAATAACCTCCGATGAAATCAATTTAACCGAGTTCATTGACCGAATAGTAATCTCTCCCTTTTCTGATCCGTGGTACGCAGAGTCAATTAAAAGCATTTGTGCCCAGTATGCAATAGACGTAGAGATAACCGAATCCACACTTAAAACCGGCAGAATTGACGATCTTTACAAAGCAATGGATTCTCTTGAAGAATTGATAGCCTTGGAAGATCGACGCCAAGGGCCAGCATCGCTGCCCGCTGAATAGCAGTCGGCTGCGCACATGGGGGTGTTTCATTCGCTACCCGCGATCCGTCCAGTACGTACCGTCAGCATTGATCGCGGCAAAAACTTCTGCCAGACACTTTTTATAAAAGGCCTTCGCCTCTAGCTCCGTATCGGGTACTAGATTTTCAAGTCTGATCCTTGCCCTTTTCTGTCCGTAGTTGATTTCAAGCTCTGCGGTGCTGTTGTCTATGGCTTCCCATCTGATGGTGTCCATGGCTTCGGCCTCCTAAGCTCGACACGGTATGTCAGTGTAGGGGCGCCCGGCATTGGCGGAATCATGCCTGACAGGTGGCGGCCGTCTAACAGATACGCTACAGACACGAAAACCACTCACCCAACAAAAAAGGCCTACACCGTTAAGCGTAAGCCTTTGATAAATATGGTGCCCGAAGCCGGAATCGAACCGGCACGCCCTTACGAGCGGGGGATTTTAAGTCCCATGCGTCTACCAGTTTCGCCATTCGGGCGGTAGCGCGGTGAAGCAGTCTGAAGACTGTCAAATAACGATCTGGCAGTTCTGACGCCTGTGCAGCAGAGGGGGAAATATATACATCCCGCCCCGGCGAAGCAAGTTCGCGACTGGCCTTTTCAAGACTAAATCTTGCAGGACAGTGCAAATAAAAAAGCTCCGTAAATCATAGATCTACGGAGCTCGTTTAAAGTGGAGGCCGAGGTCGGAATCGAACCGGCGTAGGTGGATTTGCAATCCACTGCATAACCATTTTGCTACTCGGCCTCAAACATCTGATGTCATGTAGCACAACATCAAACGCGTACAAACTTGGAGTAAGATTCATGATCTAACCCCTTGAAAACATTGAGCTTTTTCAGCGGTCAGTGCTTTCGATGGCGTGAATTATGTACTGATTTCCCGAGGCTGGCAACCCCTTGATTTCAAAAAAAATTCCGTCAGGTGGTTTCTATGTTTAAAGGGGGTTGCTCAGCCCTTCCGGCTGGGATCGTCTTCTACGGCGATCAACGGTTCAATTCCCCAATCCCCATGCAAATACCAATCGTCCGCGATCATTTCGACCGGATGCATCGACCTGTCGGAGCCATCAAGCGCAAGCCAGTGTCTGCACAACGCACCACCGGTCAGCCCCGATTACCACGTCAGGTAAAACATGCCCTTGGCCAGCAGCACGATAACGACCATATGGCAAAACAGGCTGCCATGGATGAAGTGCAGGTAGCGTGGGCTCATTCGGCCGCTTTTGAACAAAAACATGGCGCCCAGGAAATGCAGCAGCACGCTCACGGCCACCGCGATTTTCAACGCCAGCAATGTGCCGAACGATGAGGTCAGTGGTGAGGCAAGGGCTGGCAAGTAACGCAACCAGACCATGCCCAGTCCCGCACCGAACAACACCAGCAACACCCACGGCATCAGCGAGCGGGCCCGGCGACCGATACCCTGCTCCACCAGCAGCATCACCCTGGCAGGTAACTGTTTGCGGATGCTTTCCAGGAACAGGACTTCGAAGAACACTGTGCCGATGAAAATCAGCGCGGCAAACAGGTGCAAGGTCAGAATCAGCGGATAGATCATGGAGTTTTCGCCTTGAGTCAAGGCAACCCGCGCCACGGCGAACAGGGGGTGAGCGCACTGGCTGTCGGTCTCTGGAGACTACAGAGACCGCTTGTCCATGTGGTTGACACCGATCAAGAAACGCGCAAACCCATTCACCGTGGCACCGACCCGTTCAGTGCCCGCGAATGTAATGCTCCAACTGCCGAATCAGATCCGCCTGCTCAACGATAGCTTCCTTGACCAAATCTCCAATCGATAACAACCCAATCAGCTCGCCACCATCCACCACCGGCAGATGACGCAGATGGCTGTCGGTCATGACCGCCATGCAACGCTCGATGCTCTGCTGACTGTCAGCGGTCACCACGGGCGCGCTCATAATGTCGCGCACCGGCGTACCGACCGAAGAGCGCCCCTGCAGAACCACCTTGCGCGCATAGTCACGCTCGCTGATCACACCGACCACCTGCCCACCCTCGATCACCGGAAGCGCACCCACGTTCTTTTCAGCCATTATCCTCAAGGCTTCCACCACCATTTCATCGGGCGCGATGCTATGCACCTGCCGATTTTGCTCGACCTTGAGTTTCAGCAGTTGTGCGGCTGTTTTCATAAGTGTACCCCGACTTCCACCACGCCGCTGTTCAACCGCACGGGCCAGACACGCAGACGCTGTTGCGGATACTCCAGGCAGCTGCCGTCCTCAAGGCGGAAATGCTGTTTGTAGATCGGCGATGCAACCACCAGATCCCCCTTGATGCTGCCCACCAACCCGCGACCGATCACATTCGCCCCGGATTGCGGGTCATGATTGTCGATGGCATAGAGGGTCCGACCCTCAGCACCCGGCAAGTAGAACAGCGCCACTTGCGCGCCGTCGAGCCAGACGACAACGCCGGAGTTGCTGACCAGGTCCTGTTGCTCGCACACCGTTTGCCAGGCCTCGGGATTTTCCAGGGAATCGATGCGTTGGGTATTGGACTGGCTCATCAGGCAATCTCCTCGATAACAGGGATAAGGTTGAGTTCGGTGGCCATGATCGGGCGCCGCTGGCCGCGCTCCTGGACAAAGTGGATGTCCGGATCCGGGCGTTTATCGTTGACGAAGGTACGGAAGCGCTTGAGTTTTTCCGGGTCTTTGAGGGCGTTGGCCCACTCGCATTCATAGCGGTTGACCACCAGTTGCATCTGCGATTCGAGCTCTTCACCCAGCCCGAGGCTGTCGTTGATGATCACGTCCTTGAGGAAATCGAGGCCGCCCTCCAGGCTTTCGCGCCACACCGAGGTACGCTGCAATTTGTCGGCGGTGCGGATGTAGAACATCAGGAAACGGTCGATGTAACGGATCAGGGTCGCATCGTCGAGGTCGGTGGCGAACAGCTCGGCGTGACGTGGGCGCATGCCGCCATTGCCGGCGATGTAAAGGTTCCAGCCTTTCTCCGTGGCGATCACGCCAACGTCTTTGCTCTGGGCCTCGGCGCATTCCCGGGTGCAACCAGACACCGCGAATTTGAGCTTGTGCGGTGAGCGCAGGCCCTTGTAGCGGTCCTCGATGGTCAGCGCCATTTGCACGCTGTCCTGCACGCCATAACGGCACCAGGTACTGCCGACGCAAGACTTCACCGTGCGGGTGGACTTGCCGTAGGCATGCCCAGTCTCGAAACCGGCTTCAATCAGCTCGGCCCAGATGTCCGGCAATTCATGCAACTGCGCGCCAAACAGGTCGATACGCTGGCCGCCGGTGATTTTGGTGTAGAGGTCGTATTTCTTCGCCACCACACCAATCGCGATCAGTTTGTCGGCGGTGATTTCGCCACCGGGGATACGTGGCACCACCGAATAGGTGCCGTTTTTCTGCATGTTGGCCATGAAGGTGTCGTTGGTGTCCTGCAGCGGCACCAGTGAGGCGTCCATGATCGGCTGGTTCCAGCACGACGCGAGGATCGAGCCCACCGCCGGTTTGCACACGTCGCAACCGGTGTGGCCACGGCCATGCTTGGTCAGCAGTTCTTCGAAGGTGATCACCCCTTCTACTCGCACCAGCGCATAAAGCTCTTGGCGGGTATAGGCAAAGTGTTCGCACAGGCTCTTGTCGACGCTGACGCCACGGGCGATCAACTCATGTTCGAACACCTGCTTGAGCAGCCCGGCACAGCCACCGCAACCGGTGCAGGCCTTGGTCTGCGATTTGAGCAGGCCGAGGTCGGTGCAGCCACCGTCGATGGCCGAGCAAATGGAACCCTTGGTCACGTTGTGGCACGAGCACACCGTGGCCGCTTCGGGCAACGCGCCCGGGCCCAGGGTCGGCGCGCCTTCGGACGACGGCAGAATCAGGCTGGCGGGTTCCGCCGGCAGCGCAATCGCGTTCTGCATGTATTGCAGCAGCGTGTCGTAGTAGCTGTTGTCACCGACCAGCACCGCACCGAGTACGTGCTTGCCGGTCGCGTCCACCACCAGGCGACGATAGCTGGCCGTGGTTTCGTCGATGAACTGATAACTGCGCGCGCCCGGCGTGCTGCCGTGCGCGTCGCCGATGGAACCGACATCGACGCCCAGCAGCTTGAGCTTGGTCGACATGTCCGCGCCCATGAACGGCTCGGCGGTTTCGTTGCACAACAGTGCGGCAACACCGCGCGCCATTTGGTAACCGGGGGCGACCAGGCCAAAAATACTGCCATTCCACGCCGCACACTCGCCGATGGCGTAGATGTTCGGATCGCTGCTCTGGCATTGGTCGTCAATCACCACACCGCCGCGCGGGCCGACTTCCAGCGAGCATTGACGGGCCAGTGCGTCTTGCGCACGAATACCGGCGGAGAACACGATCAGGTCGGTTTCAAGGAATTCGTCATTGGCGAAATTCATCCGGTAGCGGTATTCCTCGCCCGCACTGATCGATTGCGTGCCACGCGACAGGTGCATACCAACGCCGAGGCGTTCGATCTGCGCCTTGAGCGCCAGGCCACCGTACTCGTCCAGCTGCACCGGCATCAGGCGCGGGGCGAATTCCACCACATGAGCTTCCAGCCCCAGGGTTTTCAGGGCGTTGGCGGCTTCCAGGCCCAGCAACCCACCGCCGACCACCACACCGCGTCGGGCGTTGCTTGCCGCGGCACGAATGGCGTCGAGGTCTTCAAGGGTGCGATACACCAGCCGCGAATCGCCCTCGGCGCCTTCGATCGGCGGCACAAACGGATAGGACCCGGTGGCCAGCACCAATTTGTCGTAAGAGACACAGCCTTGCGCGGTGATCACTTGGCGGCGGGCGCGGTCGATTTCGAGGACCGGCACCCCCAGATGCAGCGTGACGCCCGGTGTCTGGTACAGCGACGCTTCACCGAGGGCCAGCGACTCGGCATCACGGCCGGAGAAATACTCGGAAAGGTGCACGCGGTCGTAGGCACGCATCGGCTCCTCGCTGAACACGTGCAGCCGATAGTGATCAAGGGCACCGCGTTCGATCAGCTGTTCGACACAATGATGTCCGACCATGCCATTGCCGATCACGATCAGCGTTTGCAGCTTGTTCAAAGTGGCAACATTGGAATTCATAAGAGACACCCGTCGATAGCTGTTCAAAAAGCAAAAAAAAAACGCCTGAAACCTTGCGGTTCCAGGCGTCTTTGCCTGTTCATTTACGGTGCCAGGTCAGGCATCTATGCCGGATCCACCGATGTTGCCCACGACCTGTTCGGCCAATCGATCGTCGTTGACCGAGGGGGCTGCCCACTCGACTGCGTTCACAGTGGGCCTGAACAGTGTCTTGCAGACTTTGTGCCAGTTGGCCAATGGCAGTCCTTGCGCCAGTAAACGTTGACCACAGGTGTCCATGAACGCCCGATGTTTGCCTTCGCATAGTGCAGCGCAGGGATGCGCGGCCTTATAAAAGTGCACAAAGGCGATCCCGTTCCGGATCAGAATTTGCCGCCCAACGGGTATTCGATCGCCAGGCGGATCTGATTGGCGTCCAGCTCCGCCTGCGCCGCGTTCCCGCGATGAACCGCATGGCGCAGGCTGAACGCGAGGTTTTTCGCGACGCCCGACTGCACCACGTATTTGGCCTGCAGATCACGTTCCCAGTGCTTGCCGCCCTGCCCGTAACCCAGCCACTTGTAGCCGCCGTTCGGGTCCATGTGAGTGCCGTCGATACCGCTGCCGCGAACATACAGTGCGCCGAAGGTCAGGCCGGGAATGCCGTAACCGGCCATGTTCAGGTCGTAGCGCGCTTGCCAGGAAGCCTCCCGGGGCGCGTTGAAATCGGACAGTGCCACGGCGTTGCTCAGGTAGATCGCGCCACGGGTCACGTAATCGAAAGGCGTGTCGCCATCGACCTTTTGATAGCCCAGGCCGAAGCTGTGGGCGCCGAGTTTGTAGGTCGACAGCAAACTCCAGGTGGTGTTGTCGATGCGACCGGACAAGGCTTTACCAGTGTCCTGGGTTCGGTACAGATTGAGATCAAAGATCAGGTCCTGGCCTTCCGCCAATGGCTGGGTGTAGACCGCCCCAAGGTAGTGCTGTCGCCAGGTGTCGGCGTAGTCCGCGCTGAACAGGCTGGCGTTGAGTCCTTTGACCGCCGTGTTGCGCACCCCCACCAGATCGAAGCTGTCGCCCTGTTTGCCGTTGGAGTAATTGACCACAAAACCCTGGTCATGACTGGTGGCGTTACGGTCGGTGCTTTCGTTGAAATGCCCGCCATACAGGGTGGTGGCGGGCAGTTCGCGACTGGTCAGCAGCCAGCCGGTGGCGGTCTCCGGTAGCAAGCGGCTGTCGGATGAACCGAACACCGGGGTTTTCACCCGCTGCTCGCCGTAACGCAATTCCGTCGAGGAAAACCGCAGCTTGGCCACGGCGCCGCCTCGGCTGAACTCATCCTTGGGGTGCCCGTCATTGTCCACGCCCAACACCCGCGCCTTGCCGGCCCGGCCGCCGCCGCTGTCCAGTTGCCAGCCGGAATAGACATGGGCGTCCAGCCCCAGCCCCACGGTGCCGGCGGTGTAGCCGGAGGTGAAATCGGCCATCAGGCCGTAAGCCCACTCCTCGGCCAGGTCGCTGCGTTCGGCGCGGGGCTTGAAGGCATTGCGCGCGCCATTGCTCAGTGAGCCGTGTTCATAGTCGCGACGGTCATAGAGGCTGCGGTTGAGCAGGCTCCATTGACTGTCCTCGATAAAGCCTTTTGCGGTGTCTTGCTCTGAAGCCAGGGCGAGCAGGGACTGCCCGCCCAATGCCAATAGCAGGGTATGCGTCGATAGGGTTTTCACAGTGCAACTCCACAGAATTCGGGGTCTGCAAGGTGTCCCGCCGAACGGGGGACACCCTTGGGCACGTCAGAGGTATTTGAGGATCGCGATATCGCGGCGGCGCTGTTTGAGGTTGGCGAACCAGCGCGTCGGGAAGAACAGCAACACCCCGAGGATCACACTCCACAGCCACACCGTGGGCAGGTTATCGAAGCCATAGTAGGCACCTTGATTGGCGCCCCAGATCGCGACTGCCACCAGGTACATGGCCTTGAGTACGTACAAGTGCAGCAAATAGAAGAACATCGGCGCCCCGCCGTAAATCGCCAGGGTCGCGGTGGACCAGCGATCCTGCAGCTTCTCGAACAGCGCCAGCAAGATCAGCGAAAGGCCAATCGTCGGCATCAGGAACATCAGCGAGGGCGGGTACTTCTTGGCGCTCATGAAACTCATGAAGGTGCGCAACGAGTCACCGGTCTGCACCCAGGGTTTCTCGCCATAGACGTTCAAGTAGCGAATGAACACGAACGCCACCAGCAGGCCGGCGCCCAGTTTGAGCAGGCGGGAAATCCGCTCGGCCGGGTCCACGTCCTTGCCGAACCACGGCCCGATCCCCCACCCCAGCAGGATCACGCCAATCCAGGGCAATACCGGGTACGTGGTGCGGGCCCGGGTGAACTCGGTGATGTCGATGAACACCCGCTGATGCAGGATCGACCACGGCACAAAGAACGGCGACTCCGGCCCCACGGTCACACCATCGAGCAGGTTGTGCCCGGCAACAATCGCCACGGCTAGCACAATCAACCAACTGCGTTTGAAGTGCAGCAACCCGGCGAGCACGATCATGCAGATGCCGATGCACCAGATCACCTGCAGCCACAGGGTCTTGGGCGGGAACTCGGCGTTCCAGGCAAAGCACACGAAGGTGACTTCGAGAAACACCAGGAACAACCCGCGCTTGAGCAGGAACACCGAGGTTTCTTTCGCCGTGTGTTTCTGGCTGTAGAGCCAGGCCGACAAACCAGTGAGGAAGATGAACGCAGGCGCGCAAATCTCGCTGAGCATGCGGGTGAAGTACAGGTCCGGCGTGACGCTCAACGCATCGATCGGGTCGGTGACCTGACGGTGCAGCAGAAAGGTTTCCCGCACATGGTCGATCAGCATCAACAGCATGACGAAACCGCGCAAGGCGTCGATCGCCAGCATTCGGGTGTTGGCCTTGACGGCACTGGTTGCAAGCGCAGGGGAAGCGGTTGTCGCCTGCCCTGCCAATCCTGAAGATGGGGTCATATCAGTCACTCATGTAGTGGTCGAGGGATCAGGCCTGTTTCTTGAGCCTGGCGACTTCCGATGCCGGCAGCTGCGACGGCGCACGCGGCAACGGTGTCTGGCCCTGTGATCGATAGAACGACAGCGTCGAACTGAAGCTCTTTATATCGAACGGTTCGGCCTTGCCTTGAGGGCTGATGCGCTCGCCGGGCGTGCGGTCCTTGTATTCGACAGCCACCACGTAAGTGCCCTGCCACGGCAGCTCGAAGCTGACTTTGCCTGCCGCATCGGTGCGCTGGGTGAACACTTCACCGGAGCCGGTTTCCAACACCACGTCCTGGTCGGCCAACGGTTTGGACGCATAGAACACCTGGAACTGCGCCTTGCCTGCATCGGCGACGCCGGTGGGCACGATGTCCAGGGTCAGTTCCGGGGTGCGCGCGCGCAAGTCACCGACCCAACGGGTCGCCGGTGTCCAGTAGGTCTTCAGCGTCTTGTCGGCCTCATGAAGGTCGAAGATCGGATAGTGCGGGTCCTGGGCCAGCAGCGAGTCATCTGCCCGCGTTTGATGCGCCACCGCAAAGGCCTGACGCTGCAAGGTCAGTGTTAACGGCTGGGACCGGTTGCTGATCGACCAGCCCTTGAGTTGCTGGAACCGGTCCATCCCGCCCGGCGTGACTTCCAGCATGTTCTTGTCATATTCCCCGTAGTACAACGCCAGGGGTTGCCCGGGGGGTTGTTCATACCAGATTTGATGCGCCTCGCTGCTGCTCGCCAGCAGGAGGACGCCGTAACCCAATAGTGCTTTTGCGTTGCTCATTCGCATTTTTTACGCTCCGATTGGTGTTGTTCAGCGATTTGTTGCAGCCGCCTCATCCTGTCGAATCAGCGACTTCAAAAACCGCGCCCCTCTCTCTGTACGCATTACAGCGCAGAGACTTTTGCGCTTTGCTCTGAAATCAGCGCATACGGGGCAATCGGCAACTGTTTTTGTGGCTTGAAACAGCCGTTTATGCGGCTTGCGCCAGGATGAAGCGCCTTGGTCGGTTGTGCGGGCCCAATGTCCAAACGCAGTGCATTGCAAATGCAACTGTGGGAGCGGGCTTGCTCGCGAAGAGGCCGTGTCAGTCGGTAGAAATGTCGACTGACAAACCGCTTTCGCGAGCAAGCCCGCTCCCACAGGTAATCTGTATTGGGTTTGGGAATGGAGTCTGTCAGTGGCGCAGGAGTTTACGCAACGGCACGCCGTCCTTGAGCACCGGTGACTTGATGACGATGTAACTGAAGTACTTGGAGATCCCGATGTTCTTGTCCAGCAGGCTTTCGATCACCTCCTGATAATGCTGGATGCTGCGGGTCATGAAGCGCACCAGGTAATCGTAGCCACCGCTGATCAAATGGCACTCGAGCACTTCGTCCACCAGACGGATATTGGACTCGAACTTGGCGAAGTCTTCGCGCTTGTGGTCGCTCAAGGTGATTTCGGTAAACACCGTCACCGAATCGGTGATTTTGGCCAGGTTCAGGTGCGCCTTGTAGCTGGAAATATAGCCGGCCGACTCAAGCCGTTTGACCCGTTGCAGGCAGGGACTGGCCGACAACCCCACCGCATCGGCCAGGCTGACGTTGGTCATGCGCCCGTCCTTTTGCAGCTCCACCAGGATGCTGATGTCGATTCGGTCCAGTTTGACTAACCCTTCCATTGCGTACCTCTTGACTGCCGTTTGTAAGACAATCTTCTAGCAAAATCAGCGCCGTAAAGACAGCTGATGCTGAGCCACCAGATCCGCCATGCTGTTAATACAGTAATCCGCCGCGCACGGCGTGGGCTGTTTTGAGCGGCCGCGACAGATCAGGCACACGTCTTTGGCCGCCTGTCGATCGGCCGAAGGTCGGGTCACGTGCAGGATGCTGCCAGGTTCAAGTTCGTTGGCCTTCAACCACTCTGGATCGAGCAACGGGTCGCTGGCCAGTGAGATGAAATCGTCGGGCATGATCCCTAGTCGCTCGCAGAGCAGCCCTCGATCCTCGGCATCCCGGTCGCCGTGCACCAGCAAGCGGTAGAACTTGCGCAGGTACAACATCGCCCCGGGTGCGTCCTCGAACAGCGACCAGCCCGCCACCGAACGGGCAAAGCTCATGCCCTCCTCCCAGCTGGCTTTCAGGCCCCAGCGCTCGGCCAACTGGCGATGGGCAAAACACAGCACGCCACTAAAGCCCAGTTCAGCGAAACGCGGATACAGCGCACGCACCACCTCGCTGTATTCGGCCAGCACCTGTTCCTTGTCCGGGTGACCGCCTCGGCTGTCCAGCAGCGGTTGCAGTGCCGTCCAGACACCCGAGTCCCGATCGACCAGGACCTCATCGCAATCGATGAGCAGTGCTCGATAATCAGTCAGCCCCATGGTGCGCAAAGCCTCCGATGATGCATTCCATCAATCCATGCTCCATAAACGCTCACGGACGATGCCTTGTGGCACCGCCCCGAGCGGCCATGAGCTCAGTTCAAGACCCGTGCCAATGCCGCTTCAAGAATCTGCAGCGCTTCATCGACTTGTTCTTCGGTGGTCACCAACGGTGCGAGGAAGCGCAGCACGTTGCGGTACACCCCGCATTTGATCACCAGCAAACCGCCGGCCCGGGCTTCATCGATCAGTCGCTGATTCAGGTCGGCGTCCGGCGTACGGGCCTCGTCATTCCTGATCAACTCGATCGCCAGCATGAACCCGGTGCCGCGCACGTCGCCGATTTGCCCGTGACGGGCCTGCAAACGCACCAGTCCCTGACGCAAACGCTCACCGAGTGCTTCGCCGCGAGCCAGCAGCTGTTCTTCCTCAAAGGCCTCGATCACCGCCAGCGCGGCGGCGCAGGACAAGGCGTTGCCACCGTAAGTGCCGCCCAAGCCACCGGGCAGCGGCGCGTCCATGATCTCGGCCTTGCCGACCACCCCGGACAACGGCAAGCCACCGGCCAGACTCTTGGCGACGGTCACCAGGTCCGGCTGAATGCCGGCGTGCTGAAAACCGAACCACTTGCCGGTCCGGCCGAAACCGGTCTGGATTTCATCGAGAATCAGCACGATGCCGTGCTTTTCCGTCAGCGCGCGCAGGGCCTGGAGAAACGCCGCCGGTGCTGACAGGAAACCACCATCGCCCTGCACCGGTTCGATGATGATCGCGGCGACACGCTCAGGGCCAACCTGGGTGGCCAGCAACTCGTCGAGGGCCTTGAGCGCCATCTCACTGGTGACGCCGCGATAGGCATTCGGATACGGAGTGTGGAAGACCTCCGGCGCGAACGGCCCGAAGTTCTGCTTGTACGGCTGGCTCATGCCGGTCAGCGTGGTGCCGAGCAAGGTACGGCCATGGAAGCCGCCGCGGAAGGCGATCACGGCCGAGCGGTTGGTGTGGGCGCGGGCGATCTTCACCGCGTTTTCCACCGCCTCGGCACCGGAAGTAAAGAACGCCGCTTTATACGCTTCCTTGCCCCCGATCATTTCGCACAGACGCTGGGCCAAATCGAGATAAGGCTTATAGGCCACCACCTGGAAACAGGCGTGAGAGACCTTTTGCAATTGCGCCTGCACCGCAGCGACCACCTTCGGGTGATTGTGACCGATGTTCAGCACACCGATGCCGCCGACAAAATCCAGGTAGCGCTTGCCGTCCACGTCCCACAACTCGGCACCTTGGGCGCGATCGATCACCAACGGGTGAGCGGTCACCAGGCCACGCGGCACGAATTGATCGCGCTGACGGAGCAAATGAGGGGTTTCGTCGACTTTGCTATTCATGGCATTTCCCATCGTGAGTCCGGCAACCGGGAGGTGGTTGCGATGGTGTTCAGGTTAAGCCTTGCGCGAAACGATCTACGCCGAACTTGGCCCCTGAGAAATTCGGATCGACTGTTTTCACCCTGCCAAACGGCAGATTCCTTTCACCCGCCGAATCTGCCGGGCCATCGCCGATCGAACATCACGAAACCCGTTTAACCCGGCCCTTTCGACAGATCCTGCGCCGACGTTGCGCGATGATGGACAACACCTTCATCCCTCAGGACATGCCCATGGCCCTGCTTTATAAAGCTGACCCTGTGCGCGGCGAACAGTGGAAAGCGCTGTTCGCCAAACACGCCCCGGATATCGAATGGCGCGCCTGGCCGGACATCGGTGATCCCGCGGACATCGAGTACCTCGCCGCCTGGCAGGCACCCGACGATCTCGAAACGCTGCTGCCCAATCTGAAGGTGTTGTTCGCGTTGTCCGCCGGGGTCGATCAACTCGACCTCAGTCGCTTGCCACCGAGCTTGCCGGTGGTGCGCCTGCTGGACCCCGGCATCACCCGCGGCATGTGCGAGTACGCCAGTTTTGCAGTGCTGAGCCTGCACCGGGACATGCTGCGTTATCGCCAGCAGCAAATGGCGCGGTGCTGGCAGGCGCACTTGCTGCAACCGGCGGCCACGCGGCGGATCGGCGTGATGGGCCTTGGCACCCAGGCTCAGCAGATTCTGGCGACGTTGCAGCCCATTGGCTTTGCCTTGTCGGGTTGGGCGCGCAGTGCGCATCAGGTCGCTGGCGTGGAGTGCTACGCCGGTCGTGAGCAACTGCCGGCATTTCTCAGCCAGTGCGACATTCTGCTGTGCGTGCTGCCGCTGACTGGGCAGACCCAAGGCATTCTCGATCGTGAATTGTTCCGGCAATTGCCCCATGGCGCGGCGTTGATCAACATGGGCCGTGGCGGGCATCTGGTGGAAAGTGATCTGCTTGAGGCGCTGGACAGCGGGCAGCTCAGTGGCGCGGTGCTCGATGTGCTACAGGAAGAACCGGCGCCGGTGGATCATCCGTTTTGGGATCATCCGCAGATTCTGCTGACACCGCATATTGCCGCGATGACGCAGCCGGAAAGTGCGTTTGGGGTGTTGTTGGAGAATATTCGGCGGCATCAAAGAGGCGAGCCGATGGTGGGCCAGATCGATCGGAAGCAGGGCTATTGAAATAGTCAGGTTTAGTATTTGTGGTGGCTGCTAAAGCCACCCCTCACCCCAGCCCTCTCCCCAGTGGGGAGAGGGGAAAGGGAGCAGATCTTCACTGTTTTCGAAACCTGAGTTCGACTCGATAGTTCAGGTCGCAGAATTTCTTATAAACAACTCGGTCAGTCCCCTCGCCCCTCTGGGGAGAGGGTTAGGGTGAGGGGTCGATTTCAGGTCCACCCACACACTCAAAGGCAGGCGGCGATGGCTTTGCCAACATCTTGAGTCGACCCCTTCCCCCCCAGATCCGGCGTAATCGGCCCCTGCGCAATCACCCGCTCGATCGCCTGCAAAATCCCGTCATGCGCCGCACGATAACGCTCGTCTCCGTTGCCGAGGAAATCGAGCATCAACGCCCCGGACCAGATCATCGCAATCGGGTTCGCGATGTTCTGCCCGTAGATGTCCGGCGCCGAACCATGCACCGGCTCGAACAGCGACGGAAACCGCCGCTCTGGATCAAGGTTGGCCGACGGCGCAATACCAATGGTCCCTGCACACGCAGGCCCCAGGTCGGACAGGATGTCGCCGAACAGGTTCGACGCCACCACCACATCAAACCGGTCCGGTTGCAGCACGAAACGCGCGCACAGAATGTCGATGTGCTGCTTGTCCCAGGTAATGTCCGGGTACTGCGCCGCCATCAATGCGGTGCGCTCGTCCCAGTACGGCATGCTGATGGAAATCCCGTTGGACTTGGTCGCCGCCGTCAGGCGCTTGCGCGGCCGGGTCTGGGCCAGGTCGAAGGCGAACTTGAGAATCCGGTCCACGCCGCGTCGGGTAAACACCGATTCTTGCAGCACGAACTCATGCTCGGTGCCTTCGAACATCTTGCCGCCCACCGAGGAATATTCGCCCTCGGTGTTCTCGCGGATCACCACGAAATCAATGTCCCCCGGTTTGCGTCCGGCCAAGGGGCATGGCACGCCGGGGAACAGCCGCACCGGGCGAATGTTCACGTACTGGTCAAAGTCGCGACGGAACTTCAGCAGCGAACCCCACAGGGAAATGTGGTCCGGCACCTTGTCCGGCCAGCCCACGGCGCCGAAGTAGATCGCGTCGAAGCCCTTGAGCTGTTCGAACCAGTCGTCGGGCATCATCTGCCCGTGTTCCAGGTAGTAATCGCAATGCGCCCAATCGAGCACTTCGATGCTCAGATCCAGCTGCCATTTCTTCGCGGCTTGCTCCAGTACTCGCAGCCCTTCCGGCAGGACTTCCTTACCGATGCCATCGCCGGCAATCGCGGCGATTTTGAATGTCTTGCTCATCAATCTGCCTCCCCGTGTCTGTGAATTACAGCCCACCGATGTGGAAGGCTTTGACTTCAAGGTATTCGTCAAGACCGTACTTGCTGCCTTCGCGACCCAGGCCTGATTGTTTGATGCCGCCGAACGGGGCGACTTCCATGGAAATGATCCCGGTGTTAAGGCCCACCATGCCGAACTCCAGGGCCTCGCCGAAACGCCATGAACGACGTAAATCCTGGGTGAAATAGTAGGCCCCCAGACCGTAAGGCGTAGCATTGGCCAGCGCGAGGGCTTCGGCTTCGTCAGTGAAACGCATCAGCGGCGCCACCGGACCGAAGGTTTCTTCGTTGGCCAGCAGCATGCCCGCGTGGGCCTCGCCGAGGACCGTGGGCTGGACAAACTGGCTGTCGCCCTCGGGAATGCCGCCGCAGAGCAAACGTGCGCCCTGGCTCAGGGCATCGTCGATGTGCCGGGCGACTTTGCTCACCGCCGCCGGGTTGATCAGCGGGCCAATGGTGACATCAGCATCCAGGCCGTTGCCGACCTTGAGCTTGCCCACCTCCTCCACCAGGCGCTGGGCGAAGCGTTCGTAGATGCCGTCCTGCACCAGAATGCGGTTGGCGCAGACGCAGGTTTGCCCGGCGTTGCGAAACTTGCTGAGCATGATGCCGGCCACCGCCTGCTCAAGATCAGCGTCGTCGAACACAATGAACGGCGCGTTGCCGCCCAGTTCCAGGCTCAAGCGCTTGATGTGTTCGGCGCTCTGGCGCATCAACAAGCGGCCGACGGCGGTCGAGCCGGTGAAGGAAATCTTGCGCACGCTCGGGTTGCCGGTCAGCTCTTCGCCGATCCCGGCGGGCATGCCGGTCAACACGTTGAACACCCCGGCCGGGATGCCCACGCGTTCGGCCAGTACTGCCAACGCCAAAGCAGACAACGGCGTCAGGTCCGAGGGCTTGACGATGATCGGGCACCCGGCCGCCAGGGCTGGCGCGCATTTGCGGGTGATCATCGCATTGGGGAAATTCCACGGGGTGATCGCGGCGCACACACCCACCGGTTGCTTGAGCGTCATCAGCCGGCGGTCACCGCTGGGGGCCGGCATGGTTTCGCCGTAGACCCGTCGGGCCTCCTCGGCGAACCATTTGACGAAACCGGCGCCGTAGCGAATTTCGCCTTTGGCTTCGTTCAGCGGTTTGCCCTGTTCGCAGGTCATGATCAGCGCCAGGTCGTCGAGGTTGTCGATCATGGCCTGATACCAGCGCTCGAGCAGCGCCGCACGTTCCGCCGCCGGGCGAGCGCGCCAGGCCGGCCAGGCTTTTTCGGCGGCTTCGATGGCGCGACGGGTTTCCGCGCCTTGCATTGCCGGTACGCGGCCAATCAACTGGCCGTTGGCCGGGTCGATGACGTCCAGGGTCGCGGCATTGTCGGCGCCGATCCACTGCCCGTCGACATAGGCGAGTTCTGCTAAAAGGCTGGGGTCTTTCAAACGATTCTTGAGCATGGTCGAGTCCTGATCCGAGACAGGACTCCAGTCTATGGAGATGTGTTGGTGGAGGATGCTGAAAGTGATTTTAGGACAGTGTCGGATGCTGAAATTGGCGGTGGAACGGCAGATTCGTGATCCGTCAGACAAACACAAAACCCTGTGGGAGCGGGCTTGCTCGCGAAAACGGCGGGTCAGTCGATATCAATGTTATTGACACTCCGCCTTCGCGAGCAAGCCCGCTCCCACATTTGATCTGCGTTGGTCTTGGAACCTGATTACAGTTTCAGGGAACCGAGCAGGCCATCAAGAAACCGCTCCCCGGCCTCCATCTGGCTGATCTCGATAAACTCGTCCGGCTTGTGCGCCTGTTCGATCGAACCCGGTCCGCAGACCACCACCGGCACATCAAGGCGTTGCTTGAACAGCCCGCCTTCGGTGCCGAACGATACTTTGGCGGTACCGGTATCCGGCGCGGCAAAGTTCTTCAGAAAGCGCACCGCTTCGACGCTCGGGTGCGTATCGAGACCGGGATAGACGTTGACAGTTTCAATGTCGATCGCTGCGACACTGGACAGTTTTTTAGCCTCACGCACGATGACTTCGGCACGTTCGCGCATCTGTTCCAGGAACTGATCCAGATCGTCCGCCGGCAAGTTGCGCACTTCGAAGTCCAGGGTGCACAGGTTCGGCACGATGTTCAGCGCCTTGCCGCCAACAATCTGCCCGACATGCACGGTGCTGTAAGGCACGTCGTAGTCAGCATCCTGGGCGCCCTGCTCTTGCAATTGCTGTTGGCTTTGACGCAGCGCGGCGATGAAATCGCAGGCCACGTGAATCGCATTGACCGAGCGCGGGGCCAGCGAGGAATGCGCTTCCAGGCCCCGACAATACGTGCGGTAAGACCCCTTGCCCTTGTGCCCCAACACAAACTGCATGTTGGTCGGTTCACCGATCAAACACAGGAATGGCCGCACCGGCGCCAGGTGCAACACGTCCAGCAAACGTCGCACGCCGACGCAACCGGTCTCTTCGTCATGGGACAGCGCCAGTTGCAGCGGCCGGCTCAATGGGCTGTCCGCCGCGTCGAGCATGGCGTCGATGGCCAATGCGATGAAGCCCTTCATGTCGCAACTGCCACGGCCGTAAATCCGCCCATCCTGCACCGTCGCCTGAAACGCCGGGAAGGTCCAGGCCTGCCCCGCCGCCGGCACCACGTCGGTATGCCCGGACAGCAGAATCCCTGGCAACTCGCGAGGGCCGGTGCTGGCGAACAGGTTGGCTTTTTTGCCTGTTTCATCCTTGACGATCAGCGACTCGATGCCTTTGGTCAGCAGCAAATCGCGCACGTACTCGATGAGGGCCATGTTTGACTCCGAAGACACGGTGTCGAAGGCCAACAGGCGTTTGAGAATATCCAGTACACGGGGTTTCATGAGGCCTTGCTCCGTTGCTCGGCTGAGAGGGCGAACCGGTTGATGGAGAACGGCTCAATCGATGTGCTGGTGCTGCCGGTGCTGATCAGTTCGGCCATCACGTCGCCGACGCCCGGGCCGAGCTGAAAACCGTGGCCGCAGAAGCCGAAGGCGTAGAACAAGCCATCGACGGTGCCGCTGGGGCCCATCACCGGCAGGGAGTCGGGCAGATAACCTTCGATGCCGCTCCAGACCCGAATGATGTTCAGGTTGCCGACACCTGGCAGCAGGCGGCGCATCTGCTCCATCTGATTGAGGATGCTGCGTGGTTCGACATAGGCCCGGCGATTGAGCATGTCTGGTTTGCTGCGGTAGCCGCCGCCGATGACGATGTTGCCGCGCGGGATCTGGCGGAAATAGATCACTTCCTCGGGAATTTTGGTGTACACGCCGATCACCGTCGGCAAGGCGTAAGGCACCGGTTCGGTCACGGCCATTTGCGGGCCATGGGTGTCCAGCGGCACCGGTTCGCCGAACTGCGCCGACAGTTTCTGGCCCCAGGCGCCCGCGGTGATCAACAGCTGGGCGGCGCTGAATTGACGACCATCGGTGGTGGTGACGTTGAACTCGCCAGCGACCTTCTGCACTTCGGCGACTTCGGTCTGTTCTTCGATCCGCGCGCCGAGGCGTCTTGCGGCACGGGCAAACGCCGGGGCGGCCAAACGTGGGTTGGCGTGGCCGTCGTGGGGTGCGTAGGAGCCACCCTTCACGTCTGGCCCGAGGAACGGGAACCGCGCGTGCAGCTCGGCGCCGCGAAAGATTTTCAGATCCAGTTGCGCCGCTTCGGGTGCTGCCGCGTAGGCTTCCAGCTCAGGGATTTCGTCTTCGCGGTAACACACACGCATGTGCCCGCTGGCGATGAATTCGAGGTCGTCGTCGATCAACTCCGGCAAGCGCTTCCACAGTGCCCACGAACGGTTGGCCAACGCCAGTTGCCCAAGGAATCGGCCCTGGCGCCGTACGTTGCCGAAGTTCACGCCACTGGCGTACTGACCAATCTGGTCGCGCTCCAGCAGGATCACCGACTGACCGCGCTGACGCAGAAAAAACGCCGCCGCCGAGCCCATCAGGCCGCCGCCGACAATCACGACATCGGCTTTGTGAACCGTCATGGCGACACCTCCTCGGTGAGCATCGAAAGGGGTTTGACCGGCGCCTGACCGCGCTGCCGGCCGACCTGTTGCACGCTGACACCAGCAGCGGCAGCAATCACCTCAGCCCCGGCCTGGGAACAATAACGGCCCTGGCAACGGCCCATGCCGACTCGGCTGAATGCCTTGGCCCGATTGACTTCGCAGGCACCCTTTTCGCTGACGGTGCGGCGCAATTCGCCGGCGCTGATCATCTCGCAGCGACAGACGATGGCGGCATCCGGCAAGGCTTTGGCTTGCGCCGACGGCCATGGAAAGGCCTGGGCCAGCCCCAGGCGAAACTGATCCATCACCGCCAGCGCGTGGCGTTGTTCGTCGCGCAACCCGGCGTTCAACGGTTGGTGCAGATCCTCCAGCAGCGCCATCGCGACCAGCCTTCCAGCATGTTCAGCCGCATCCGCGCCGCGAATCTTCGAGCCGTCCCCGGCCGCGTATACACCACTGACCGAGGTCCGACCGTCCTCATCAACCGCCAGCAACCATTGGCTGGACGCTTCATCGAACCGCAGGCGACAACCGGCCAGGTCCGCCAATTGCGTTTCCGGGCGCAGGTGATAACCCAGGGCCACGGCATCGCAATTGACCGTCAGGGTTTCCCCGCGCGCCGTGCTGACCCGCACGCCACTGACTCCGGTCGCCTCGTCACCCAGCACTTGCTGAGGTTTGATCCCAAGATGTACCGGGATTTTCGCCTGATACAGCTGTGCCAACAGTTTCATCCCGGTGAACAGCAATCCGGGACGCGCCAACAGTTTTGGCATGGCAAGGATGCGTTTGCTCAGCGGTGAGGTATCGAGCACTGCCGCCACGTTGGCGCCGGCCTTGACGTATTGGCTGGCGACCAAATACAGCAACGGCCCGCTGCCCATAAACACCACACTGTGGCCGATGGAGACGGCCTGGGACTTGAGTGCGATCTGCGCCCCGCCCAAGCTGTAGGTGCCCGCCAGTTGCCAGCCTTCGATTGGCATCAAGCGATCGGTGGCGCCGGTGCAGAGGATCAACGCGTCGTAATCCACCGTCGTATGCTTGCCCTGTTTGACGCAGCACAATTGCCCCGGTGTGAGGTTCCACACCAGCGTGTCCGGACGGTAGTCGATCGACCCGCGCAAACGATCGAAGCTTTGGTGCAGGTCCCGGGCCTTGGCGGCTTCGGTGCCGTACAGCGTGACGTAATCGCGGGTAAAGCCTTCCGGCTGGCGACGGTAGATCTGCCCGCCATCCCGACGATTTTCATCGATCAGGATCGGCTTTAAACCCGCAGCCACCAGAGTTTCGGCACAGCGAATACCGGCCGGTCCGGCGCCGACGATAACGACTTTATTAGAGCTCAGCCGTGCAGTGGCCATGTCGCCTCCGGTTGTGTGGTGACGATGTCCAGCCCTTCACGGACTTCGTTGGAGCAGGCACGCAGGCGTTCGCCGCTGCGAGTCCAGACCCAGCAATCCTGGCAGGCGCCCATCAAACAAAAACCGGCGCGCCGGCCCGAATCGAATTCCGACTGGCGCAACGCCGAGCCCTGGGTCAGCAACGCGACCATCAGGGTATCGCCCTGCAACGCCTCGATGGGTGCGCCGTCCACCTTCAGATTGACAGTCGGTCGGCCCTGCTCGGCCAGCCTCACAAAACGCCCCTTCATGCATAGGCTCCCTGGGTCATGATGTTCAAATCCTGCTGGGTTTTCAGCAGCTCGGCCGTGTCGTGGTGGCAAAGGATTTCGCTGCCACCGGCGATGACTCGGCGGTTCGGCGCGGTGTGATTGCACAGGCCGTCGACCCGCACCGGGCACCGATTGAGAAAGGTACACAGCTCCGGCACGTTGGCCTTGGCGCCGATCGGTGGCAGTTCGCCGCAAGTGGTGCCGCAGTTCTCCAGCCAGCCCTGACGCAGTTCCGGCACCGAATGGATCAACAGGTCGGTGTAAGGATGAAACGGTGCCTGGGCGAACGCTTGCCGACTGCCGGCCTGAACCTTGTGGCCGCTGTACATCACCACAATGTCATCGCATAGCGCGCGGACGGTGGAGATGTCGTGACTGATGAACAGGTACGACACCCCCAGTTCCTGACGCAGGTCGCGCAGAAGTTCGAGAATCGCCGCGCCGACCACGGTATCCAGCGCCGAGGTCACCTCATCGCACAGAATCAGATCCGGTTTGGCCGCCAGTGCCCGGGCCAGGTTGACCCGCTGCTTTTGCCCGCCCGACAGTTCATTCGGACGCCGTTCGGCCATCGTGCGCGGCAAACGAACGAGATCCAGCAACTCGCCGATGCGCTCGCGCAATGCGGCGCCTTTGAGACCGAAATACATCTTCAGCGGCCGGCTCAGGATGGTGCTGACACTGTGCATCGGGTTGAGCGCGGTGTCGGCGTTCTGGAACACCATTTGAATGCGGCGGAACTGTTCGGCGGTGCGCTCGGACAGGCTGCCGCCCAGCGGTTGACCATCGAAGGTCAGCCCGCCCAGCGCCGGGGTCAGCAACCCCGCCACCACCCGCGCCAGGGTCGATTTGCCTGAGCCCGACTCACCGATCACGCCGATGGCCTGACCCCGGCGCACGGTCAGGTCGATGTCTTCCAACACTCGAATCGACGGCATGCCGTGCATGTTCTTGTTACCGTAACCGGCGGTCAGGCCCTGGATGGTCAGCAACGGCGTGTCTTGCGCCACATCGCAGGGCGGACGAATCGTCGTGTCCGGCCGCGCCGCCGCCAGCAGGCTGCGGGTGTACTCGTGGGCCGGGGCTTTGAGTAAGGGAGCGGTGGCGCTTTGTTCGAAAATCTCGCCGCCGTTGAGCACCACAATCTGATCGGCCATCTGCGCGACCACGGCGAGGTCGTGGGACACGTAAACCGCCGTCGCCCCACGTTCACGGACCACCCGCTTGAAGGCGCGCAGCACGTCGATCTGGGTCGTCACATCGAGGGCTGTCGTTGGTTCGTCGAGCACTACCAGCAGCGGATCGCTGATCAGCGCCATGGCCGCCATCACCCGCTGCAGTTGACCGCCGGAGACCTGATGGGGATAGCGCTGGCCAATGCGATCGGGGTCCGGCAGCGCCAGGTCGCGGAACAATTCGATGGCCTTGGCTTCGAGCACGGCCCGGCTGCCCAGGCCATGAATCAGCGCGCCTTCCACCACTTGATCGATGAGTTTTTTTGCCGGGTTGAACGCCGCCGCCGCACTCTGGGCGATATAGGACACACGGTTGCCACGAAGGCCTTGCAGCTCGCTTTCGCTCAAGGCGAGCATGTCGTGCTCGCCGATCTGCACCACGCCGGACGCCAGGCGACAACCGCGCCGGGCGTAACCGAGCAGCGCCAGAGCGATGGTGGTCTTGCCCGAACCGGAC
Source organism: Pseudomonas sp. LBUM1666 (assembly GCF_059695775.1). Taxonomy (NCBI): domain Bacteria; kingdom Pseudomonadati; phylum Pseudomonadota; class Gammaproteobacteria; order Pseudomonadales; family Pseudomonadaceae; genus Pseudomonas; species Pseudomonas sp. LBUM1666. The sequence continues at coordinate 3,433,790 of NZ_CP166789.1, forward strand.
TCGCCGATCAATGCCAGCACTTCGCCTTTGGCCAGGGAGAAACTCACGCCCTTGACGATTTCTACTTCGCCACGCTCGCCACAGGCGACCACGCGCAGGTTTTCGACTCGAATCAATTCACTCATTTCAATGGCCTCCCGAACGTCGACTACGTCGCGAAGACAGGCGGTCGATAAACAGATTCACACCGATGGTCAGGGTGCCGATGGCCAGCGCCGGAATCACGATGGCCGGCGCGCCCTGGTTGAGGCCGCCAATGTTCTCGCGCACCAGTGAGCCGAGGTCGGCATCCGGCGGTTGCACGCCCAGACCGAGGAAGCTCATGCCGCTGAGCAGCAACACGATGAAACCGAAACGCAGCCCGAGGTCCGTCAGTACCGGGTTGAGCATGTTCGGCAAGATCTCCACGCAAGCGATGTACAGCCGACGCTCGCCGCGAGTGCGGGCCACTTGCACGTATTCCAGGGCTTCAATGTTCACCGCCATGCTGCGGGCGATGCGGAACGCGCCGGGGGTGAAACTCAGCACCGCCGTGCAGATCAGCAAGGTGACCGAGGAGCCGAAGGCCGAGACCATGATCAGCGCCAGCATCTTGCTCGGGATCGAAATAAAGGCGTCCATCAAGCGACTGATCACCTCGTCCAGCCACTTCGGCGACACCACCGACAGCAGCGCGCAGCTGGTGCCCAGACCGCTGGCCAACACGGCCGCCACCAGCGCCAGGCCGACGGTGAAACGCGCGCCGACGAGGATGCGACTGAGCATGTCGCGGCCCAGGTAATCGGTACCGAACGGGTAAACGGCGCTGATGCTGTCAAAGACATTGTCAGAGACCACTTCGCCCACCGGGTGCGGCGCCAGCCAGGGGCCGAAGATCGCCACCAGCAACCAGATAACGCACATCGCAGCCCCGATCAGACCCAGCCAGACAGGACCGTGAGACACCTTGCCAACCGACAGGTCGGGGGTCGCAGGCGTCGATTTCACAATGAGATTGTTCATTGGTTTCTCAGCCTCGGATTGGACAGAATCGCGCACAGGTCAGCAAGCAGCACCAACCCCAGGTAAGCCGTACAAAACAGCATGGTGCAGGCCTGGACCAGCGCCATGTCGCGGTTAGTCACCGCATCGACCATCAGGCTGGCGATGCCGGGGTAGTTGAAAATCGTCTCGACAATGACCACCCCGCCCAACAGGTAGGACAGACTCAGGGCGATGGCATTGGCGATCGGCCCGATGGCATTGGGCAAGGCATGGCGCAGCACGATCCGTATCGGGCTCACGCCTTTGAGCCGGGCCATTTCCACGTAGGGGCTGTCCAGTTGATCGATCACCGCCGCCCGAGTCATGCGGGCCATTTGCGCGACGATCACGCAGCACAGCGTCATCACCGGCAAGGCGTAAGTGCGCATGAATTGCCAAGGCGAGGTGATGTCACTGGCGTACGACAGCGCCGACAACCAGCCCAGGTTCACCGCAAAAATCAGCACCGCCAGGGTCGCCACCAGAAACTCCGGAACAGCGACCATGGCCAGGGTGAAAAAGCTCAGGAAGCTGTCGATGCGCCCCCCGCGGCCCATCGCCGAGCCGATGCCCAGAATCAACGCCACCGGCACTGACACCAGCGCCGTGGCGGCCGCCAGCATCAAGGTGTTGGGCACCCGCCCGGCCATCAACTCGCTGACCGGCATGGCGTTGGAGACCGACTGGCCCATGTCGCCGCTCAGCAGGTTCATCAGCCAGTGCAGGTAACGCAACACACCGGGCTGATCCAGCCCCAGTTTCAGGCGCAACGCCGCCACTTGTTCCGGCGTTGCGAACTGCCCGAGCGATTGTTGCGCCGCGTCCCCCGGCAGTACCGCCGTGATCGCAAACACGACCATGGACACGATCAACAAGGTCACGATCGCGGCGCCCAGGCGCCGGCCGATCAACCACAGTGTGTTGCTATTCATCGCCCTACCCTCATGCAATGTCCCCGTCGCTGCAACCACTGCTCATCAAGCGTCCAGCCAGACCTGCTCGGCGAACATGTAGCCCATGAAACCGCCCAGCGGATTGCTGCCGTAGCCTTTGATGCGCTGGTCGACACCGTCGATGTTGCTGATGAACACCGGCACGCCGATACCGCTGTGGTCATGCACCAGGGTCTGCATGTCGGCGTACATCTTGCTGCGCTTGGCGTCGTCGGTTTCACCCCGGGCGAGCATCAGCAACTGATCGAACTGATCGTTCTGCCAGCCCGATTCGTTCCACGGTGCTTTCGACTGGAAGAACTGCGAGAACATCACGTCGGCGTTCGGCCGCGGATTGATGTTGCCGAAGCTCAACGGGTGCTTCATCCAGTGGTTGGACCAGTAGCCATCGCTCGGCAGGCGGTTGACGTCGAGCTTGAGCCCGGCCTGTTTCGCCGATTGTTGCAACAGCACCGCGATGTCCACCGAACCGGTGGCGGCCGGCGATGCGACCAGCGGCATCGTGATGCTTTCCATGCCGGCCTTCTTCAGCAGGAACTTGGCTTTTTCCGGGTCGTAGACCCGTTGCGGCAGGTCGGCGTTGTAGTAGCGCGAACCGGGGGAAATCGGATGGTCGTTTCCGACCACGGCAAAGCCACGGAACACCGCGGATTTGACCTGTTCACGGTCCAGCAGGTGCTTCATGGCCTGGGTGAACTCGGCGCTTTTGCCCGGCATCTGGTCCTGGCGGATGATCAGGTCGGTGTAGTTGCCCGATGGCGCATCGACGACCCGGTGCTTGGCGCTGGCCTTGATACGCGTGGTCGAGCGCGGGTTGACCTCGTTGATCATGTGTACGTCGCCCGACAACAGCGCGTTGACCCGCGACGGTTCGTCGGCAATGGCGATGAACTCGATTTCGTCGAGGTACGGCAGGCCCGGTTTCCAGTAGCCGGTATTGCGCGCGGCAATCGAGCGCACGCCCGGTTTGAATTCCTTGACCTTGAATGGCCCGGTGCCAATGCCTTGGTTGAAATCGGTGGTGCCTTCCGGAACGATCATCAGGTGCGACACGGCGAGGATCGACGGCAGTTCGGCGTTCGGCGCGCTCAGACGGATTTGAACTTCGTTGGGGCCGGTGGCTTTGATTTCTTCGAACTGCGCCATCAGCGGCATGACCTTGGAACCGGTCAGCGGATCCTTGTGGCGCGACAGCGAGTACACCACGTCGGCAGCGCTCAGGGTCTTGCCGTTGTGGAAGGTCACGTCCTTGCGCAGGGTAATGGTCCACAGCGTGGCATCGGTGTTGTCGATGCGCTCGGCCAGCTCCAGTTGCGGCACCAAGTGGGCGTCGAAACGGGTCAGGCCGTTGTAGAACATGAAGTGGCGCACGTAGTCGGTCGACAACGCGCCTTTGGCCGGGTCCAGCGTATCGGCGGTGGAGCTGGACATGCCGGCGACACGAATCCGCCCGCCCGGTTTGCCTTTGCCGGGGGTGGCGGCTTCTTCGGCGAACAATTTACCGGCGGCGCCGAACAGGCTGCCGGCGCCCGCTGCGGCAACACCGGCCACACCGAGCATCTGCAAGGCGTTGCGGCGCGACATGCCGCGGTTGAGGCCTTCGAAAACCCGCAGGCTTTCCTGGCCGGAGATCAGTTGGGAGTCGATCTTTTTGTCAGTCATATCAGTTGTACCTGTCGATAATGAGAAGGCTCGGGTTGTCCGGAGCGTTGAAACGCAAACGACGGTGACGCCACAACATCAACTCAATGCAAATAATCCTGGAAGCGGTAATAGGCGCCCACAAACGGCAGGAACCACGGCTTGCCGAAATGCCCGGGAATCGCCGGCCATTCGAGTTCACGCCAAGGGTTGGCTTCGACGTTGCCGGCCATGACATCGGCCATGACCTGGCCCATGTGCACCGACATCTGCACGCCATGGCCGCTGTAGCCCATGGAGTGATAAATCCCGCCGTGCTGACCGGCACGAGGCAAGCGGTCGGAGGTCATGTCCACCAGTCCGCCCCAGCAGTAGTCGATCTTGACGTTGGCCAACTGCGGGAACATCTGCACCATCGCCGCTTGCAGCACCTTGCCGCTCTTGGCGTCATTGACGCTGTCCGACATGGCGAACCGCGCACGGCCGCCAAACAGCAGGCGATTGTCCGGGGTCAGGCGGAAGTAGTTACCGATCATGCGGCTGGTGACATAGGCGCGGCGGCCCGGCAACAACTGCTCGATCAGCGACTGCGGAAGGACTTCGGTGGCAATCACAAAACTGCCCACTGGGACGATCCGCCGCCGATACCAGCCCAAACCGCCGTGCTGACAGGCGCCCGTGGCCAGCAGCACCTGACCGGCGTGCAGCGATCCTTTGCTGGTGTTGACCTGATAACCGCCGGCCTGGGCTTTCCAGTCCACAACCGAGGTGCCTTGATGGATCAACGCACCATGGCGAGCTGCCGCTTCGGCCAAACCGACACCGAAGCGCCCGACATGCATCTGCACGCCGTTGCGCTGCAGCAAGCCACCGTGGAACTGCGCTGAATTCACTTCAGCGCGGGTCTGCTCGGCGGACAGCAATTCGACGTCGGCATCGACTTCCTTGCGAATCAGTTCGCACGTCCGTGCCAGTCCCTCGTAGTGCATGGGCTTGGCCGCCAGTTTGAGCTTGCCGTTACGAATCAGGTCGCAGGCGATCTGCTCCTGGTCCACTAATGAAACGACACTCTGCACCGCGTTTTCGTAAGCCTGGTAATAAGCCCGTGCCTTGTCGGCACCGAGGCTGGCGCTGAGCCCGGCGTAGTCCTGGGCAACGCCGGTGTTGCACTGGCCGCCATTGCGTCCCGACGCTTCACCGATGACCCTTCCGGCCTCGAGCACCACCACACTGGCGCCCTTCAAGGCCAACGCCCGGGCCGCCGCCAGGCCGGTGAAACCACCACCGACGATGGCCACGTCGACCTGCCCGGGCAAAGCGCCGAGCTGAGCACCGCTGAACGCCGGTGCGGTGTCGAGCCAGTAGGATTCACTGCCCATGTCTAACCCGCCTATGCCAAAAAAAGAATGCGTGAAGAGCGCCGTTACCGTCCGACTCAGAGACCAACCAGTGCGGCCAGCCCACCGATGTCAGTGATCTGCTGGTAGCCGTAGAAGGCGTTGCCCGGGACTTCGTGACCACGGGCGACGAAGGCCTTGTTCTTGATCTTCATGTCGTGGGCTGGCATCAAGTCATAACGGAAGCTGGAAGAGACATGCAAGATGTCTTCCGGACCGCAGTTGAGGTTGTCGAGCATGTACTCGAACGCGGCCAGACGCGGCTTGTAGGCCTGGGCCTGTTCGGCGGTAAAGACCTTGTGGAACGGCGCGCCGAGCTTGTCGACGTTGGACATGATCTGGCTGTCGCTGGCGTTGGAGAAAATCACCAGCGGGATCTTGTCGGCGATTTTCGACAGGCCGGCCGGCACATCGGGGTGCGGGCCCCAAGTCGGCACGGCGTCGTAATACAGCTGACCTTCGTCACGGTATTCGATGCCCCAGCGCTTGCAGGTCCGCGCCAGTGCGGTTTTGAGGATCTCGTCATAGGGCATCCAGTCACCCATGACCTGGTCCAGGCGGTAGGCCGAGAAGTCCTTGACGAACTGATCCATCTGCTCGGGCTTCACGCGATCGGCGAACAGTTCGCGAGTCATCGTGCCCATGTGGAAATTGGTCAGCGTACCGTAGCAGTCGAACGTAATGAATTTGGGGCGAAGAAAGCTCATTGAGTGCGGTCCTGAAGTTCGTTGAGGTCATGGCGTGACAAGCATTCGCTCCGTTTCCGAAGCTGTGATGCAACGCTGCAGCACACCGTCATTACAACACTGTGAAATCAGCAGATGGCGTTAAAAGCGACCTTCGCTCGATACAAACCACCGTTTTAGCGCCCACCCTCAGCAGACTTTGCGGCGCGCACAAGCCTTGGGCAAACCCCGTATTTGTGCGCTCTTATGGGCCTTTACAGCCCTGCAAGGCCCGATCACGCACCGATCTGCCGCAGAACCTGCGCCGGGCTGAACGAAAACGGGCGCTTACCGAAGGAAGCGCCCGTTTGACATGTTGAAGATCTGGAGGCTGGTGAGAACCTGTGGGAGCGAGCTTGCTCGCGATGAGGCCAGTCCACTCAATATCGATGTCGCCTGTCAGGCCGCTATCGCGAGCAAGCTCGCTCCCACAGGGATTGCGTTTACTGGACGATATCGATCAGCACACTCTTGAAGCGTAAATTGGCTTCGAACGCTTCGCGCCCCAAGTCCTTGCCGATGCCGGAGCGTTTGTAGCCGCCAGTCGGCAGGATGTAGTCGTTACTGCGCCCGTAACGGTTAACCCACACGGTCCCCGCCTCCAGCCGCCGGACCAGACGCAGGGCGCGATTTATATCGGCGGTGTGTACGCCCGCCGCCAGGCCGTAGGTGGCGTGCGCGGCCAGGCTCAGCGCCTGTTCTTCATCATCGAATGCCTGCACCGTCAGCACCGGGCCGAAGATTTCTTCGCAGATGGCCGGGTTGTCATTGTCCAGACCCACCAACAAAGTCGGTTGGTAATATGCGCCGCCCAGACCTTCAAATAATCCGCCGCCGGTCAGCACTTCAGCGCCGGCCTGACGCGAGCGTTGGACGATGCCGTCGATGCGGTTGGCTTGCAGTCGGGAAATGATCGGCGACAACGTGCTCTCGGATGACCAGGTCGGCCCCGGACGCAGCTCCTCGAAATACGCCTGCAAATGCGCAATAAACGGTTCCATGATCGAGCGCTGGATTAGCAGTCGCGAGCCGGACACGCACACCTGCCCGGCGTTGCCGGTGATGGCCAGCGCGACAGTGCGCGCGGTTTTGGCGATGTCCGGTACATCAGCGAATACCAGTTGCGGGCTCTTGCCGCCGAGTTCCAGGGTCACCGGTTTTGGCCCCACCAGCGCGCAGGTCGACATGATGCTCGACCCGGTCGCCGTGGACCCGGTGAACGTCACCTTGGCCACGCGCGGATGGCGACACAAGGCATCGCCCGTGATGCGGCCATCGCCCTGGATAACGTTGAAAATTCCCGCCGGAATGCCCGCCTGCAGCGCCAGTTCGGCAAAGCGCAGGCTGGAGAACGGCGTCAGCTCCGAAGGTTTGAGCACCACGGCATTACCGGCTGCCAACGCCGGGGCCACTTTCCAGGAGGCCATGCTCAAGGGGAAGTTCCACGGTGCGATGGCGGCAATGACGCCGTAAGGTTCGGCGATCTGCATGCCCAGTCGATCGGTCTGGGTCGCCGCCACGTGACCGCCATGCTTGTCCGCCAGTTCGGCGAAGAAGCGAATGCCTTCAGCGACATAAGGAATATCCCAGGCGATCACATCTTTGTGAGGACGCGTCGAGCCTACGGCTTCCAGCGGTGCCAGAATGGCGGCGTCCGCCTCGATCAGATCGGCCCAGCGGCGCATCACCCGCGCCCGCTCCCGGGGTGGACGACTGGCCCAGTCACTGCGATTGAACGCCTGCCAGGCATCAGTGACCGCTTCATCCACCAGGTCGGCATCGGCAATTGGCAACTGGGCATAGACCTGACCGTCAGAGGGGCGCACCACCTCAAGCCCGGGTTGTGCATCGCGGTACTTTCCAGCGATGAAGTGAGCGCTGCGCACAGCGATAAGGCGGGGATCGAAGCTATCCATGGAGCACTCCAAATAAGGGACGATGCGTCGTGAACTCAGGTCTCCATCGTAGAAAAAAAGCCCTGGCATTTGCTGCCGACCTTGCGGTGCATTTAAGTAGTAAGTGTGGTCTGCCGACCTCGGGCTTGCGGAATCTGCCGAATGCGTAAGCCCCCCTTGTCAGGCCTTCACACAGATGGGATACAGGCACCATCGCGCTGGAAATCCGGTCGCTCGCGCACACTGTCCAACGGAGACTCGCCATGTCCGCCTTGCAACAACCTGCTTATGTCTATCGGCCGATGACGGCCGCCGACCTGCCCTCGGCCCATGCCTTGTCCGTGCAGTTGAAGTGGCCCCATCGCCTGGACGACTGGGCCATGTTGCAACGGGTCAGCGACGGCTTTGTGGTGCTCGATGGCGAGCGTCTGATCGGCACGGCTTTCGCCTGCCCCCAGGGTGGCTTCACCACCATTGGCCTGGTGATCGTCAGTGATGACTATCAAGGCAAGGGCATCGGCCGCAAGCTCATGGAACAGGCGCTGGATGCCTGCCAGTCACGCACCCCGATGCTCAACGCCACATTGGCCGGCGCACCGCTTTACGCCAGCCAGGGCTTTGTCGAATTCGGCCGGATTCAGCAGCATCAGGGCAACGTCAATGCACCTGCACCCGCCGCACTGGCCGACAGCGAACGTTGCCGTGCGCTGGACGCGGCTGATCAGGCTCGCGTGCTGGCTTTGGCCAACGCCGGCAGCGGGCTGGATCGCAAAGCGGTGCTCACCGATCTGTTCGAGGTGGTCGAGCATTCGGTGGGGATCGAACGCGACGGCCAGTTACGCGCCTTCGCCTTGCTGCGCCCCTTCGGCCGTGGTCGTTGCATCGGCCCGGTCGTCGCCGAAAATCTCGAACAGGCCAAACACCTGATCGCCGTGTTGCTGGCGCAAATACCAGACGCCTTCGTACGCATCGACATTCCGGCAGACAGCGGCCTGGCCGAATGGCTGGAGTCGGCGGGTTTGAAGCCGGTCGATACCGTGGCACAAATGGCCAAGGGCACTCCACCGCAAACAGCCAATGGCGTCCAGCAGTTCGCATTGGTGACTCAAGCCATTGGCTGATCGCTATCCCTCACAGTCTTTTTTATGGAGCGTCACCCGTATGTCTGAACCTACCGTTCTGCTGTTGGCTCGCGCCGACGGCAGCCGCGTTACCACGTCTTTTACAGCAGCGTCTTTGGGTGCTTTCGATCCGTTCAAGGACGGTCGCCAGTTGGCCTACAACGGCCCGGACGGCGTGTCAGCGGGCATCGTGCACGCCAGCGGAACGCTCGATAGCGATGACTTTCCGCACACCGAAGTGATCGTGGTCCACGCCGGCCACGTCGTGCTGCAATCCGAGGAGCAGACGCTGGAACTGGGTGTCGGCGTCAGCGCCGTGATTGGTCGCGGTACAGCGCTGCGAATCCAGGCTCAAACCGATACATGCTGGGCGTTTTGTGCCGTCACCAGCCCCAGCGCAAACCCGATACCGGGCCTGACCGCGCTCGACCCGCGGGACCTACTCTCGCCTTCGGCTGCACCGGAACCGCAGATTTTGATCGGGCCGACACCGCAGTGCCGGTCACACAACGCCTTCGAAGACAACGCCACCCAACTGCGCGTCGGCGTTTGGGATTCGACACCGTATGAGCGTCACGGCCGCCCGCACAAACTCCATGAGCTGATGAACCTGATCGAAGGCAGTGTCACCCTGCTGGCGCCTGATGGAACGAGCGTGGAGGTCAACACCGGCGACAGCGTGTTTGTGCCGCTCGGTGCAGCGTGCGCGTGGAAAAGTACGCGGTATGTGCGCAAGTTCTATGCGGTGAAGTAGTGGCGTAGTGTCTTCCTGAGTACGCGGTAGTTTGGAAAGGGCACGCTCCACTGCTGCGGCGATGAACGCGTGCCCATTTTTCCTATCCTTTTACGCACACCACCTGACGCAAGGTGTGCAGCACTTCCACCAGCTCGCGCTGGGCGTGCATGACGTGGTCGATGTCCTTGTAGGCCATCGGAATTTCATCGATGACGGCAGCATCTTTGCGGCACTCCACGTGGGCGGTGGCACGGATCTGATCTTCGACGGTAAACAGGCTTTTCGCTTTGGTACGACTCATGGTGCGGCCGGCACCGTGGCTGCAGGAGCAGAAGGAATCCTCGTTACCCAGCCCGCGGACGATGAAGCTTTTGGCGCCCATCGACCCCGGAATAATCCCCAACTCGCCCTTCTTGGCCGATACCGCGCCTTTGCGGGTGACCAGAATATCCTGACCAAAATGCCGCTCTTTCTGCACGTAGTTGTGGTGGCAGTTCACCGCTTCCAGCGCCACCTCGAAGGGCTTGCTGATCACTTTTCGGGTCGCCTGAATCACCGATTGCATCATCAATGCACGGTTCTGCCTGGCGAAGTCCTGAGCCCAGCCAACCGCTTCGACGTAGTCATCGAAGTGCCGGCTGCCCTCTTTAAAGTAAGCCAGGTCACGGTCCGGCAGATTGGCGAGGTGCTGACGCATATCCGCCTGAGCCATTTGAATGAACAGGTTGCCGATAGCGTTGCCGACGCCACGGGAACCGCTGTGCAGCATGAACCAGACCCGGTCGGTTTCATCCAGGCACACCTCGATGAAGTGGTTCCCGCTGCCCAGCGTGCCCAAGTGCCCACGGTTATTGGTGTTGGCGAGTTTCGGGTACTTGCCGGTGATCGCCTTGAACCGCGAGTCCAGTGCCGCCCAGGCCCGATCCGCCTGATGCGGAACGCTGTCCCAGGCACCCTTGTCCCGAGCACCGCGCCCCCCGGTGCGGCCATGGGGCACCGCTTTCTCGATCGCACAACGCAAGCCATGCAGGTTGTCCGGCAAATCGCTGGCGGTCAGCGACGTGCACGCGGCGATCATCCCGCAGCCAATATCCACCCCAACAGCGGCCGGAATGATCGCGCCGACCGTGGGAATCACACTGCCGATAGTCGAGCCCTTGCCCAGGTGAACATCAGGCATCACCGCCAGATGCTTGAAGATGAACGGCATCTTGGCGGTGTTCATCAATTGCTGTCTGGCTTCGTTTTCTACCGGCACGCCTTCGGTCCAGAGCTTGATCGGTTTGCCGTTGGCGACTTCCAGCAGTTGGTAGGTATGTGCTTGCATGATTTTGATTATTTTCTATTTACCGATTGTTCGGCGTTGTTCTGGCGCCTGAGGTGAAAAAGGTATTAGCAGCCGACGCGCCAGCTTTGATTTTCCTACTTCGCGGGAAAAAGGGGGCAAATTTATTTACTCACCGATAACAGAAACGCCGCTCAGTGAGCGGCGTTTTTTATGGGTTCTGCTGGAGTAACGAATAGGCACCCTTTCAACTGTTGGCGGTGGAACCTAGTTATCCATAGCTGCAAACCCGCGCTGCAGGTCCTCAATCAACGCCTCGACATCCTCCAGCCCGATATGCAAGCGCAGCACCGGATTCAATGAACGATCCGCAGCACTGTCGCGATCCGTGGTATCGGCAACGGTAATCAGGCTTTCGTAGCCGCCCCAGGAAGCGCCAAGCCCAAACAACTGCAGCGAATCAATAAAGCGTTCGACGTAGAAAGGGTCCGCATCAAGCAGCTCAAAGGACAGCAAACCGTTGCTGCCATTGAAATCGCGCTGCCACAGGGCGTGACCGGGATGCCCGGGTAACGCCGGATGGAACACCCGTTTCACCTGCGGCTGCGCTTGCAGCCAATGCGCGATTTCAAGCGCCTGGCGCTCGTGCACTTCCAGTCGCGGCGCCAGGGTTCGCGCGCCGCGCAGCACCAGATAGGCGTCGTCGGGGCTGACGGTGGCGCCAAAGGTGTCGCCCATGGACGCCAGCGGCTTCCAGACTTCTTCGCGGGTGCAGACGCTGCCCATGACCACGTCGCTGTGGCCACACAGGTACTTGGTCAACGCCATGATCGAGATGTCCGCGCCGAGGGTCAGCGGTCGGTACAGGTAACCCGAGCCCCAGGTGTTGTCGACGGCCAGGAGAATGCCTCGCGGTTTGCACAGGGCGGCGATCGCCGGCAAGTCGCAGAGTTCATACAGCAAGGAGCCCGGCACTTCGGTGTAGACCATTTTGGTGTTGGCTTGCAGCTGCGCCTGCAGACCGCTGCCATCCGGCGCGAAGTAGGTGACCTGTATGCCGAACGGCTGAAGAAACTCCCGGGCCAGCCGTCGCACGGGCGCGTAGACCGCGTCGCTGATCAGAACGTGATCGCCGGGCCGCAGGTAGGCCAGGAAGGTCTGCGCGATCGCCGCCAGCCCGGTGCCGAACAAGCGAGTGCGGTAACCACCCTCCAGCTCCGTCACCAGATCTTCCAGGGCGAAGGCCGTCGGATTGCCTCGGGCGCCATAGCTCAAGACTCGCTCGCTATCACGGCGTGCACGGGCATCGCGCATTTGCGCCAGGTTATCGAACAGCACCGTGCTCAACCGCGTGACCGGCACGTTGACTGCCCGACCGCCACCGCCCTGCTCGGTACGCGCCGAATGGACCAGACGCGTACGCACCCGGGCATCGCGGGGCACTGTGACGCGCAGCGGCTTGAGACTGGCGATCTCGTCGTCGCTCATCTGCGCCAGCAAACCGATTTCCCAGGCCAGGTACTGACGCGCTGCGTCCTTGTTGCCGGCGTGACGGTCGTGGGTGAAGAACAGAAAATCGATGCACTGTTGATCGGGCGGTGTATTCGCGGATTCCTGCACGGCAAGGCCCGCCGCACGCCAGGCATCGAGGCCGCCGTCCAGCAGACGGACGTGCAGACGCTGGGCTTCGGGCAATTCCAGCGCCGCGAAAGCGGCCAGCAAAGGATCATCGGCGACCAACACCAGTGGCCGCTGCTCACCGGCCACCTCAGACGCCAGCAACGAGCGAATCGACCAGCGCGAGCCAGCGATATAACCTTTGCGATAAGTCATGCTCGGTCGCAGGTCAATCAGCGCAACGGCGTCGTCCTTCAGCGCATCAGCCAGCGCCAGTACAGTGATCGAAGGCAACGCCTCGTGAGCAGCAACTTCGACAGCGGTCAACGCCAGGCTGCTGCTCACGCCGCCCTTCAGGACATACGCTTCATGCCCCAATTGCCGCAACCAACTGGCAACAATCGGCGCGCGCACGCCATCACTGTCGAGCAGTACCAACCGCGCCTGACGCACGCCGACATACAGATCGGTGGATTGAATCAACTGCCCGCCCGGTGTGTGTTGCGCACCGGCCAGACTGCCCGCAGCAAATTCTTCGGCGGTGCGCACATCGCACAAAAACAGACTGCGACCGGCCTCCTTGACCCATTGCTCAACCTGCGCAGCCTCAACGGTCTTCACGCCAGCCCGCTCTGCCAGTTGCGCAGCAGCGAGTCGCTGCCCCGGTAACGTGCCGGTCGAGACCTCCTCGGCATAACGTCGGGTGCTGTCATGCTCCAGCTGAAAATCTTCCAGATACCAACCCTGGGTTCCGTTCTCCAGCGCGTAGATCGGATTCTTCAACCCCAGATTGATCAACGTCTGGGCCCCGATAATGCTGCGGGTCCGGCCGGCACAATTGACCACGATCGGCGTGCTTTCGTCCGGCACCAGATCGTGGACGCGATAACCCAGCTCGCCATTCGGGCAGCACACCGAACCGGGAATGGTCATCTTGCGGTACTCATCGAACGGCCGACCGTCAAGCACCACCAGCGGCTCGCCCCGGGTTTGCCATTCGGCCAGTTGTTTCGCGGTGACATGCGGCGTATGGCTGGCCTCTTCCACCAATTCACCAAAGGCCTTTGAGGGCACATGCACGCCGGCAAACAACTGAAAACCGGCGACCTGCCAGCCATCAGCACCGCCGTCGAGCACATGTACCTGGCTATATCCGAGCGCCTGCAGTCGTTGAGCGGAACGCGCCGAGACATCCCCGCCGTCCTGGTCATAGATCACCAGCCGAACCTGAGGATTCGGCGCCAGACGCCGGACCTCCAGCTCCAGACGGCTATAGGGCAAGTTCACCCCGAAAAACAGGTTGGCTTCGCCATATTGGCCGTGCTCGCGCACGTCAAACAGGGCAATTTCCTGCCCGTCGAACAGCCACTGCTGCAGTTGCCCTGGAGTTACGGTCTGGCTCATGGGAGTCCCGTTTGAAAAAAGAGTTATTGAAGCGCCAGAGAGCGCTCATTGGCCGCGACTTCCCGGCCCTTCGCGTACGCACGCTGAACGGCCGGTCGCGCCTTGAGGCGTTCGCGCCAGGCATGGATATACGGAAAGTCCGCCAGGTCCTGGCCCTGTCGCAACGGTTGAATCCACGGAAAAATCGCCATGTCGGCGATGGAATATTCCCCCGCGACAAAGGGCACTTCGGACAAGCGCGCCTCCAGAACCTTGTACAGGCGCGTCGCTTCGGCATTGAGCAGGTCCAGGGCGAACGTAATCGGCTCCGGTGCCTTCTCCTTGAACAGCTGCAACTGGCTCAGGTACGGGGTGATATGCCCCACCTGCCAGAACAGCCATTCCTGAACTTTTTGCCGCTCGGCACTGCCGGCCGCCGGCAGGAAACGCCCGGCCTTGTCGGCCAGGTAATTGAGGATGGCGCCGGACTCGAACAGGCTCAGCGGCTCGCTCAAGCCCTGCGGCGCATGGTCGACAATCGCCGGAATCCGTCCATTGGCGCTGATGCGCTGGAACGCTGCCTGCTTCTGCTCGCCTTCACGGATGTTGACTGGCAGCAGGCGGTACTCAAGTTCCAGCTCTTCAAGCAGGATGCCAATCTTCAGCCCGTTGCCAGTCGGCCAGTAATACAGATCGATCATGCGTAGGCCTTGATCGACGGCGCCATATGCGAGGCGTTGTAATTGAGAATGCGCCCGTCGGCTTCGACGCCGTAGCGGCCGTTGAGGGACTCCAGCGGCAAACCGTACAGGTGGAAATGCAGGGTCGCCTGCTCGCCTTCGACACGAATGCCATGCAGGTCTTCGCCGAGAAACGAGATGGAGGTGCCGGGTTGCACGATCACTTCTTTTTCCAGGTGCAAGGTGGTGAAACCGAGCTCGCGGCCTTCGTCATCACGACGGTAGACGTAGTTGATTTCCTGGCCTTCGACCGCGCTGATGATCGCCCAGGTTTCATGGTTATGAGGGATCGTACTTTTGCCCGGCAACAACGAGTTCAGGTACAGCGTCGGGGTGTCGCCATCGTCATTGAGACGGTAGCGAAACGCGGTGCTGCCCTGCCCCGGCACCGGCGCCGGGAACTCGTCGAAATTGAACAGATCGCGGCGCTCGGCCAGGACTTCAAGCAAGGAAACGATTTCCACCAGCGCGGCACGGTCGACGCCCCGTTGATGGATGACGCGGATTTTCTTCAGGAAATCCTCGATGACGGCGGCACGGTTAACGGTACTCATGAACAGGCTCCTCGGTATTAGACGGACAGGCTGTAACGGCTCAGGTTGGTCAACAGATACGGATCATTGGCGATGGGCGGCCGGCGTCCCGGATCACCCAGGGCGTGACGCAAAAACTCCTGGGTGCGCTCGCTGGTGGGGTGCTGAAAGATCTGCGCGGCACTGCCGTGCTCGACGATCACGCCGTTCTCGGTGAAGTAGACGATGTCGCTGATTTCTTCGGCAAAACGCATTTCGTGGGTGACCAGCACGCAGGTCATGCCCTCTTCGGTCAGCTCGCGAATCACCGTCAGCACCTCGCCGACGGTTTCCGGATCGAGGGCCGAGGTCACCTCATCAAACAGAATCAGTTCCGGACGCATCGCCAGGGCGCGGGCAATCGCCACCCGTTGTTGCTGACCGCCCGAGAGCTGACCCGGATAGGCATCGGCCTTGTGTTCCATACGCACCTTGGCCAACAAGGCACGGGCGTCTTTCTCGGCGTCAATCCGGTTGCGACCCAACACCTTGCGCGGGGCAATCACCAGGTTTTCCAGCACCGACAAATGCGGGAACAGGTTGTACTGCTGGAACACAAACCCCACGCGCTTGCGCAACTCGATGCGCTGGGCTTCGTGGGCCAGGGTGTGAACCTCTGTCGCGCCGACGCGGATGCTGCCGCGCTGGGGCTGCAACAGCCCGGTGATGCAGCGCAGGATGGTCGATTTTCCGGAGCCGGACGGGCCTATGATCGACACGGCCTGGCCACGGTGCACGTCGAGGTCGATGCCTTTGAGCACCGGGTTAGTGCCAAACGACAGGTGCAGGTCGCGCAGACTGACCAGGGGCTCGGCGACGGTTTCAGTAGAAGGCATAGCGTCGCTCCAGGCGTTGGGTGAGTCGGGAAATCGGGTAGCAATAGGCAAAGAACAGCACCAGCAGGCTCAGGTAAATCACCACGGTAAAACCGGTCATGTTCACGGTGTTGCTGGCGATTTGCGCGGTGTCGATCACGTCATGCACGCCCACCAGGGACGCCAGCGCGGTGCCCATGGTGATCACCGCATACAGGTTCATCCACGGCGGCAACATGCGCTTGAAACACTGCGGCAGAATGATCGAACGGAAAATCTGCCCGCGGGTGAACGCCAGGGAACGTGCGGCTTCCCATTGGGTACTGGGGATCGAGGCAATGGCGCCACGGAAAATTTCCGCGACGTTGGCACTCGCTGGCAAGGCCAGGCCGAGGGTGACCTTGACCCAGTCCGGAAACGAGACATAGGCACTGCCGATGTGGATCTCGAACGGGAACACATAGGTGGTGAAATAGATCAGCACCAGCCACGGCGCATTGCGGAAAACCTGCACCCAGATCCGTGCCGGCAAGCGTAAAAGTCGCAGCGGGGATAGCGCCAATGCGCCCACCAACAGCCCCAGCAACGACCCCAGGCCGATGGCGACGAGACTGATCAGTATGTTCTGGCCAAAGCCTACGGCCAGCGCCGGCGACCATTGCAGCAAGGCCTTGAACACCGGGCTGTGCGGGGCGACATACACCAGCCACAGTACGACGCACATCAACAACAGCAGCTTGCCGACATGCCGCCGCGGCCAGGCCACCGGAGCGGTGACAGACGATTCAATGGCCATAGCCGGGCATCCTCAGGCGCGCTTCAAGGTAGCGCCCCACGCAATTGACGATAAAACTCAGCAGGCCGAAAAAACTCAGGATCAGAATCATCAGCTCCAGCACGTTGTCGCTTTGGGTCCAGATCATGATCGCCGCGTAGGTGATGTCCCCCACGGCAATGGCCGAGGCCACCGCAGTCATCTTCACCAGGTCGATCAGGTTGTTGATCAGCGACGGCAAGGCAAAACGCAGGGCCAATGGCAGTTGCACATTCCACAGCAACTGGCGGCTGCTGAACGCCAGCGAACTGGCCGCTTCCAGCGTCACGGTCGGCACCGCCTCGATGCCGGCGCGCAAGGCTTCGGCATGGAACGCGCCCTTGTGCAACGAGATCACGATCACCACCCAGGCGAACGGCGTTAGCGGGTTGGCCGCGCCGACGGCCTGAGTCAGCAGCATGTTCAGCACCAGGAAGGCGCAATACAGCTGCACCAGGGTCGGCGTGTTGCGGGTGACCTCAACAAATATGCGTGCCGGTTTTGCCAGCCAGGGTTTTCCAGAGGTCAGCATCGCCGCCAATCCGACACCTGCCAGCAGGCTGCCGACAATGGTGAACAGGCAGAGCAGCACCGTGGTTAGCGCCCCCTGCTCCAGGGTTCCGCGTTGATAGGCGTCCAGCAGAAAACCGTAGTTCAGGCCGAACCCGGCAGTCCAGTGGACGAAAAGCTCCAGCCAATGACTCATGGTTCGCCCCGCAATTTCGCGCAGGCGTGAGCGATGCGACGTCCGGCTTCGACAACGCTGTCGGTCGCCGTGGCGATGGACAGGCGAAACCACGGCGACAAGCCATAAGCGCTGCCCGCCACACCGGCCACGCCCTCCTCCAGCAAATACGCCACGACATCGGCGTCGCTGTTAAGGCATTCGCCGTCCGGGCGATAACGTCCCAGTAACCCGGCGCAGCGGACAAACACGAAGAAACCACCTTGGGGTTCGAGTACCTCGATACCTTCCACTTTACGCAAGGCGCTCACCAGTAAATCCCGACGTTGCTGATAGGCCGCCACCTGCTCGGGCAAGAAATCCAGACCACCCTCGAAGGCCGCCAACGCCGCGGCTTGTCCCACCGAAGAAGCCCCCGACGTGGATTGCGATTGCACGACCGCCATGGCGTTGGTCAGCGTTTGCGGCCCGGCTCCGAAACCGATACGCCACCCGGTCATGGCGTACGTCTTGGACACACTGCCCACCAGCAGGCAGCGCGGCTGCAAGTCCGGCGCGACGTTGAGCAGGCTCTGTGCGGGTTGACCGTCAAAGCGGATATGTTCGTAGAGTTCATCCAACAGAATCAGCACCTGCGGATGGCGACGCAGCACCTCGGCCAGGGCTTGCAGCTCGGCCGCGCTGTACACCGCGCCGCTGGGGTTGCCGGGACCGTTGAGAATCAACCAGCGAGTCCGCTCGCCGATGTGTTGGGCCAGATGTTCTGCGGTGAGCTTGCAACCCTGCGCCAGTGCGCACTCGATAAACACCGGCTCGCCGCCATTGAAGCGCACGCTATCCGGGAAGGACGGCCAGTACGGCGTCGGCACCAGCACTTCATCGCCGTCGTCGAGGGTCGCGGCGAAGGCATTGAAGATGATTTGCTTCGCCCCGTTGGCAATCACGATCGATTCCAGCGGATAGTCCAGATGGTTTTCCTGCTGGAGTTTGCGTTGCACCGCGACACGCAGGGCTTTTACGCCAGGCGTCGGGGTGTACTTGGTGGCACCGGCGGCGATGGCGGCATAAGCGGCCTGTTTGATGTGTTCGGGGGTATCGAAATCCGGCTCGCCGGTGGTCAGATCGAGGATGTCGCGACCGGCATCACGCAACGCCGTGGCTTGAGATTTCGCGGCGGCATTGGCCGACAGTGAGACGCGCTGAACGCGCTTGGACAGACGAAGACTCATGACTGAATCACCTCCAATACCTTGCCCGGATTGAGCAGATTTTTCGGGTCCAGCGCCTGTTTGATGCGGCGCATCAGGTCGAGCTCCACCGGGCTTTTGTAGCGCCCGAGCATGTCCCGTTTGCGCTGGCCGATGCCATGTTCGGCGCTGATCGAACCGCCATGGGCATGGGCACTGTCATGAACCAGCAAGCTGAGCGCCGCGTAGTTAGCCATATGCGCCTCGACCGTCGAATCAAGCGGATGAGCAACGTTGTAGTGCAGGTTGCCGTCGCCCAGATGGCCGAAGGTGAAGTGACGGACACCGGGGAAATGCGCCTGCAACAACGCATCGGTGTGGGCGACAAACGCCACGACCTGGGAAATCGGTACTGAAATGTCGTGCTTCATGTTGCGACCGGCGCGCTTCTGCGCCTCGCTCATGTTCTCCCGCAACAGCCACAGGGCTTCGCTTTGGGCCAGGCTTTCGGCGATCAACGCATCGGCCAGCAACTCGTGCTCGAAGGCCTCCCCCAGCACTTCTTCAAAAGCTTGGCGGGCATGGGCTTCGCTGTGGTTGTCGGACAGTTCCAACAGTGCAAACCAAGGCTGATCAGCACGGAGAAAAGGTTGCGGACCTTCGGGGAATTGCTCGCGCAGCAGCGCGAGGCAGTCGGCACTGAGCAGTTCGAACGCGGTGAGACTGGCACCGAAACCGGCGCGGGCATGGGACAGCAATTGCACCGCTTGGTCCAGGGAGTTGAAGGCCAAGAGTGCCGTCGCCTGAGCCTTGGGCAGCGGGAAGAGTTTCAGGGTCGCGGCGGTGATGATGCCGAGGGTGCCTTCGCTGCCGATATACAGGTCGCGCAAGTCGTAACCGGTGTTGTCCTTGCGTAACCCGCGCAGGCCATTCCAGATTTCACCTTCGGCGGTGACCACTTCCAGACCCAGGGTCAGCTCGCGGGTATTGCCATAACGCAGCACCGCGGTGCCGCCGGCATTGGTGCCCAGATTGCCACCGATGGTGCAACTGCCTTCGGCGCCCAGGCTCAGGGGAAACAGCCGGCCGGCGTCACGGGCAACGTCCTGGACGGTTTGCAGAATGCAGCCCGCTTCGACGGTCAGGGTGTCGTTGTCGGTGTCCACCGTCCGCACTCGATTCAGACGATCAAGCAATAGCAACACCGTTCGGCCGCTGACATCCGGGGTCGCGCCGCCCATCAATCCGGTGTTGCCACCCTGCACCACCACCGGCGTATCACAATCCACGCAAGCGCGAACCACGGCCGCGACTTCCTCGGTGTTCGCCGGATGCACCGCAGCGATGACCTGCCCGATGTAACGGCCCTGTTTGTCGGTCAGGTAGTGTGCGGCCTCTTCGCTGCTCTGCACATGACTGGGGCCGAGCAGTTGCTGCAACGCAACAAACAACGGCGAACTCATGGTTGCGACGCCAGCGGAGTCGCGTTGCGGTACTGCTCATGCAGATCACGCAATGCCTGGGACGGCGTCATACCGGTGCGCTCGCCCAATTCGATCAGCCAGCCGCTGCGGTGCCAGTCGCGCACGATGGCATCCAGTTTTGCCTGGGTATCGTGTTCGCCTTTGCGCAGCCAGATCACCGAGTTCGACGGGATCAAATCACCCGGCAGCGGGATTTCATAATCAGCCCACTCGGCATCGCTCAACAGCGCGTGCATGGTCGGGCTGACATGCACCGCCGCCACGCAACCATTACCGCGCAGCGACAACAACGATTCGGATTGGCTGCGGAACGCCTTGATCTCTGCGCCGTAGGTTTCCTGCAAGGGCTTGATGAAGTTGCTGCCCTGGGACACGCACACCGACTTGCCCTTGAGATCAGCCCATTGAGTCACGCCAGCGCCTTTGCGAATCAACGCGGCGCCGCCCACTTCTTCATAAGGTGTGGGCACGTAATCGAGAATCTCGCCGCGTTCTTCGGTGAACTGCATATTGGCGATCAGGATGTCGACTTTGCCCTGTTGCAGGAACTGCACGCGGTTGGGCGCCAGTACCGAAACGGTCTTCGCTTCGACCCCCAATGCCTTGGCGATGCCTTTGGCCAGTTCAACGTTGTAGCCCAGGTGTTCGCCGCTCTTCGGGTCGATGGTGCCGAATGGCGGACCACTGAGAATCACCCCGACACTAATGGCGTGGCGTTGCTCGATCTTGTCCAGCGTGGCATCGGCCTGGGCAAGGCTGGCGCCTAACGCGGCGGACCAGGCGAGGCAAAGCGTGGTCAGGGTTCTGGCGGAAAAATAACGGTTCATGCACGACTACCTTGAACGACCGCCCGGCAAAAGGACGGTCTGTTGAAAACGATGAGGTGGAGAACCGGGGTCAGGCGCCGTTGGCCTGGAACTGTTTCTGCAGTTCCACCAGAGCGGGTGATGCGGGGGTGATTTGGTTGCGGGTCTGGGCCTCAATCAACCAGCCGCTGCGGTGCAGTTCCTTGACGATCGGATCGAGCTTGGCCTGGGTATCGCTTTCTCCGGGGCGGGTCCAGATCACCGACGGCGCGGGGTTGAGCTCCGGTGTAAGCGCGCGATAGCCCTGCCATTCGGCGGTGCCGGCGAGCAGCGGATTGATCAGCGTGGCGTCATGCACTGCCGCGACGCAATTGTTGCCGCGCAGGGCCAGCAAGGATTCCGAAGAGCTCTTGAAGGCTTTGATCTCAACGCCCAACTCGGTGAGCGGCTTGATGTAGCTGCTGCCCTGCGACGTGCAGACCGGTTGGTTTTTCAGGTCTTCCCAACGGGTGATCTTGCTGTCCTTGAGCACCGCAGCGGAACCACCAACGCGATAGAACGGTGTCGGCACAAACCCGAGGATCTCGCCGCGTTCGGCGGTCCACTCCATGTTGGCAATCAGCAAATCGACTTTGCCCTGCTGCAAAAACTGCACGCGGTTGGCGGGCAGTACCGGCACCAGTTGCACTTCGGCGCCCAGTTGCCGTCCCAGCTCCTGAGCGAGATCGACATTCAAACCGCGCGGCTTTTGGCTCGCTGGATCAATCCCGCCGAACGGGCCGCCGGACAGCAATACACCGACCACCAGCACATGCCGTTGCTCGATCTTGTCCAGGGTTGCATCAGCCCGGGCACCGGTGCTGGCAACCAGCGAGATCAAGGCGCCCAGCATCACAGGCAACAATTGTTTAACGGCTGAGCACTTTTGCGACATGGATCTTCCCCTGATGATTGATCGGCGTACCCCGACCTGATGTGGAGGCATCCTAGGTACAGCGTTGAAGTAACGGAAATTCAAATATCTAATATCGTTATAACTTCCCGTGTTCGCACCGGGAGCGTATTTCCACAAAACCCGTATTTATTGGCGATCAAGATCTAACAACGAAAAAACCAGAAAAAACACATAAATAAACGTAATGTTTATGTTTTCATCCTTGATATAAAAACAGCCCCGGAAATGGCCATGCCGACCTCACCCACCCTCGATCTCGAATTGCTGCGAACCTTTATTGCCGTCGTCGACCACCACAGTTTTGCCGAGGCCGGCGCGCAACTGGCACGCACGCAATCATCAGTCACCCAACACATGCAACGCCTGGAACAGCAAGTAGGAGTGAGCCTGTTCGAAAAGCGCGGACGACAAAAGCAACTCACCGAACCCGGCTTGCAGTTGCTGCGTCATGCCCGACAGATGCTGTCGCTCAACGACGAGGCGTTGAACTCCCTGCGTGAAAGCAGCTTGAGCGGCGTGTTGCGCATCGGTTCGCCCCACGACATTGCCGACACCATCCTGCCGCCGATCCTCAGCCACATCGCCCGCTCGGCACCGCGCTTGCGTCTGGAGATCGATGTCGGGCGCAGCCCGTTTCTGATGGACGACTTGCACCGGGGCAAGGTCGACATGGTGATTTCCACCCGCCAGGACCCGAGCCTGGAAGGCTTCGCCTTACGCACTTCACCGGTGTGGTGGATCTGCTCGGCGCGGTACATTCACAACCCCGGCGAACCGTTGCCACTGATCCTCGTGGATGAACCGAGCATCTACCGGCGCTATGCCCTTGAGGCACTGGAACGCGCCAATATCAGTTGGCGCCAGGCGTACCTGGCGTCGAATCTGATTGGCATCAAGGCGGCGACACGTGCTGGTTTGGGTGTCACCCCCCGAAGCATGGAGATGCTCGGTCCAGACATGCGTGTGCTGGGTGAAAATGACGGATTGCCGCGACTGCCGGACGTGACCTACTACCTGTGGATCAGGCCCAACACCGCGAACTTGATTGCCCGAAAGGCCTATGACTTGATTCGCGCGAGCCAGGGGTTGTCCTTTTCTTGACGTGAGCGGCTCCGCGGATTCAAGCCCTGGCCATTTCAGAGCTTGGCGATCGAGACTTCGGTGGATTTGACGAAGGCAATCACCTCGCTCCCCACTTGCAACTCAAGATCGCGCACTGAACGGGTTGTGATCACCGAGGTGACGATGCCGGAGGCGGTTTGCACATCGATTTCGGAGACCACTTCGCCTGTCACAATTTCCTTGATGACACCCTTGAACTGGTTGCGGACGTTGATCGCTTTGATGGTCATGATGAGGCTTCCTGTCTGATGTCGAATACATCCGCACGGATGTGCAGGCCTTCAAAATGAACCTCACGAACGAATATTAAAAGGAATAAATATCGATTTGCTTATTCCTGTATCGAATATAAAGTCCGCCCCAGCATTTACCACAACGCCACGGTATAGCTGACGATCAGGCGGTTCTCATCCAGGTCATTACCGAAGTTCGAGCGCACTGACGCGTTGCGCCATTTGAGGCCGAGACCTTTCAACGACCCGTCCTGCACCACGTAAGCGATATCGGTGTTGCGCTCCCATTCCTTGCCTTCACCCGGCGCAGCGCGTTGCACATTGTCGCCAGAGATGTAGCGGGTCATGAAGGTCAATCCCGGCACGCCGAGTGCGGCAAAGTTGTAGTCGTAGCGCGCTTGCCAGGAATGTTCGTCGATGTTGGCGAAGTCACCGATCTGCACGAAGTTGACCAGGTACGGATCGCTGCGCCCGATATACGGAAACGGATCGTCGCCGCTCATGCGTTGATAGCCAAAGCCCAGCGCATGACCGCCCAGGCTATAGGTGAACAACGCACCGAAAGCCTGGTTGTCGAGATCACGAAAGTTGCCGTCTTCGGTGCTGCGCGCATAGCGTACGTCGCTCTTGAGTGACTGGCCGGAACCCAGGTCCAGCGTGTGCACAAGCCCGAGGTAGTTTTGCTGGTAGATGTTTTCCAGCTGGCCGTAGCGGTACTGCGCGGTCAGGTTCGGCAGGAACTGATAGTCCGCCCCGGCAAACTGAAACTTGTCACTCTGCCCGCCAATGCGATTGGCGGTCATGTCTTGATAGTCGGTGGAGTCGACGAAATTGATCTGCGTGAGTTGACCGGCAGTGAGCTTCAATCGATCGATTTCCTGCACATTCGCCAGGCCGCCCTTGAACGTGCCCGGCAGCAGGCGGGTGTCGTTGGAATTCACCACCGGGTCCTTGATCTGCAACGTGCCGAACTTCAGGGTGCTGTTGGACACGCGCATCTTGCCCGTCAGGCCTAACTCGCCATAACGATCCTGTGAGCCGCCGGACCCATTCGGCGGCAACAGATTGGTGCCCGCCGTACCACCACCGGAGTCCAGCTTGAAACCGGCCATGCCCAAAACATCCAGGCCAAACCCCAACGTGCCCGCGGTGTAACCCGACTCCATCCGCAACAGAAAACCCTGCGCCCATTCCTCGGCCTTGTCGCGCGAACCGTCCTGGCGAAAATCACGGTTGAAGTAGAAGTTGCGCGCTTCCAGGCTGCCTTTACTGTCCGCGACGAAATCCGCCTGAGCGGTCGGTGCACAGAGCAGACTCAGGCCGAGCAATGTGCCCGCGGGGGCGTACCCATTGAATGGGCGGGTGCGACCCGCTTTTGAAGGCACGTGGACAGTCATGATTTTTCCCATGGAAGAGGTTCTCTGCGGCAGCAAGCGAAGATGACGGACACGCCTCATTGTTTTTTTGTGAAGGCGTTGTCGTGGGGGGGGGCGGACGCAGCGACCTGCGTCGTGGGGCGGATTCTTCGTGTCGGGGCAGAACGGCGTCAAACGGGAAAAAAACGAGGTTATACATAAGAAAATTTGATGCCCGCGAAGGCGGACTCTGGAGTAACAATTGCAACTCGCCCCTTCATTACAAGAGCCATAAGCGCCAAGGGAACCGCCATGAACCTCAAATTCCTCGAAACCTTCGTCTGGGTCGCCCGCCTGCAAAGCTTCAGCCTGACCGCCGAGAAAATGTTCAGCACGCAGGCCGCGATCTCCAGCCGGATCGCCGCGCTGGAAGACGAGTTGGGCCTGCGCCTGTTCGTACGCGATTCACGCGGGGTGTCGCTGACGCCCGAAGGTCTCAAGGTGCTCGACTACGCCGAGCAGATGCTCGAGGTTCAGCGTGCGCTGAAACACTCGCTGGACAACACCAGCCCGCAGCAGGGGCTGGTGCGCATCGGCGTGATGGATACGGTGATTCACACCTGGCTCAGCCCGTTGATGTCGACCCTGATGCAGACCTTCCCCGCCGTGGAAATCGAGATCACTGCCGACGCCGCCCGTAATCTCTGCGAGCAACTGCAAAAGGGCTATCTGGACATCGTTTTCCAGACGGACCTGATCCGCCACGAAAGCGTGCGCAACCTCGAACTGGCGCACTACCCCATGCACTGGATTGCCGCCAGCAACTCGATCTACGCCCGGCCTTATGCCTCGCTCACCGAGATGGCCGGTGAGCGCATCATCACCTTCGTCAAACACTCACGACCGCATCAGGATGTGCTCAACCTGCTGCACGCCCATGGCATCGGCGCACCGCGCGTCAGTTGCGTCAACTCGGTGTCGGCCATGACCCGGCTGATTCGTGACGGCTTCGGTATTGGCGCCTTGCCGGCGGCACTGGTGGCCAAACCCCTGGCCAGCGGCGAGCTGATTCAGCTGGATCCCGGCAGCCGCTTGCCGCAACTGGACGTCGTGGCTTCGTGGCGTGCGGGGGTCGGACTGGAACTGATCGAGAACATCGTCGAGATGAGCCGCCAGGTGGTCTGCCAATACGCTGCGGATGTCGGTCCGTTGCTCATGGTGGCGGCACCGGGCCTCGACAACCGACGGCCCCCTGAATAACTTTTAGTTGTCTGGGGGCAACAACATTCCTTGTTGGACGGCATCACCGCGGTTTTCTAAAAAGGGTCAACGAACCTGCCGAGATGCCATGATGAATCAACCCGCCCTGTCCTTCGAACAACTGCAGCGCAGCACCCCTCTCGCCCTGCGTCAAAGCATCGCCGCCGGGCACTATCAGGGTCACACCAGCGGCTTGGGCCAAGACCGGGTGCAAGCCAATATCGTGATTTTGCCCAGTGATTGGGCCAACGAGTTTCTCAGGTATTGCACCCTCAACCGCCAAGCCTGCCCGTTGCTCGACATTACCGAACCGGGCGATCCGTACTTCCGCAATCTCGGAGCAGCCATTGATATTCGCCATGATGTGCCCCGATACAGGGTTTATCGCCATGGCGAACTGAGCGAAGAACCGCTGGACATCGAGCCTCTTTGGCAGGATGACCTGGTGGCCTTCGCCATCGGCTGCTCGTTCTCCTTCGAACAACCGTTGCTGGATGCCGGCATCCCCCTCAAGCACATCGATCTGGGGCGCAATGTCGCCATGTACCAGACCAACATCGACACGCGCCCCACCGCTCGCCTCGGTGGCAAGCTGGTGGTAAGCATGCGGCCGATGAAAGCCGCCGCCGCTATCCAGGCCATTCAAATCACCGCACGCATGCCCAACGTCCACGGCGCTCCCGTGCACATCGGTGATCCGTCGCTGATCGGCATCCACGCGCTCAACACCCCGGACTACGGCGATGCCGTCCCCATTGAAGCTGACGAAATACCAGTGTTCTGGGCGTGCGGAGTAACGCCTCAATCGGTGGTGCAGGCCTCACGCCCGCCACTGTGCATCACCCATGCTCCCGGTTGCATGCTGGTGACGGATTTGTACAACAGCGCTTTGTAAAAGCGTGGGTGTGCCGTAATGCCAATCAGTTAAGGAACGACACCATCCGTAGCGCCGAATGCAGGCTTCGCCAGCTGCTATGGATCGCGTTTTGGCTGCCGTTTTTTTTGACGGGGGTTTATGCGAAGTCGAAGCCTTGTAAAACCAGTCAATGTAGTCAACGATGCAATTGGCCTTCGTCCCTTGTTTTGTGCCACGGACCCTGCCCCATTTCCTGAATGTTCAGGACTAAAGTTCGCGCACATTACCCACAAAAGACCTGGTGACAGCAGAACCGACTATCCTTTCGGACAGTGAACGCTGCACTCTTGGCAAAAAGGGACGCCATGCCAGACCATGATCGCGCCATCGACTCCAGGCCCGGGCTACCCTGGATGGCTTCAATTACGGTTTTCTGTCTTTTCACCGCCACTCCCGGATTCGGCCAGAACCTGCCAACCGCAGCGGGTGTCGAAAACGCCACGGTTACGGTGATTCAAGCGCAGGAAATCGTTTCCAGGGCCACCCTCGAAGCCGTTCGCTGGAGCGGCCCTGAATCCGGCCCGCAAGCCCTGCGGGGCAAGAGCATCGCCTTTGTCGCAGAAGATTTGCGTAACGGAGGCATTGTCGGTGTCGCGCAGGGCGCTCGCGAGGCAGCCAAGGCGCTGGGCTGGACGCTGAAGATATTCGATGGCGCTGGATCATCGGCCGGGCGCACAAAGGCCTTTTCCGATGCCCTGGCAGCGAAACCCGACGGCCTCATACTGTGCGGCTCCGATGCCCTTGAGAACAATGCGGCGCTGATGCTCTTCGCCAAACGGGATGTGCCGGTGGTTGGCTGGCACGCCGGGGCACGACCCGGGCCGATTGACGGCACGCCGGTGGCCATGAACGTCACGACCGACCCGCTCGAAGTGGCTCGCCTCACGGCCATGGCGGCCGTGGCACAGTCAAACGGACAGGCCGGCGTGGTCATCCTGACTGACTCCAAGTACAGCATCGCCATGGCGAAAGCCAAGGCCATGGAAAACGTCATTCGGGCCTGTCGGGAATGTACGTTGCTGGAAGTGCGCGATGTCGCGATCTCCGAAAGTGGCGAGAAGATGCCGGCGATCACCAAGGAGCTGCTTCAGCGCTATGGCAAGCGCTGGACCCACACGCTGGCCATCAACGATATCTATTTCGACTACTCGATTGCCTCATTGACCAACGCCGCAGTACCCAGCGACGGCATCAGTCTGTTGTCTGCCGGTGATGGCAGCGCTTCGGCTTTCTTGCGCATACAGGCAAAAACCTACCAGACCGTCACCGTGGCCGAGCCGCTCAACCTGCATGGCTGGCAAGTGATGGATGAATTGAACCGGCTGTTTGCAGGTCAGCCGGTGAGCGGCTTCGTCGCGCCGATTCACCTGGTCAATGCCGACAATATTGCCTTCGACGGCGGGAAGAAATTCCAGTACGACCCCGACAATGGCTATCGAGACATCTATCGCCACCAATGGAATCCCTGACATTGGACGTTATTTCCCGGCTCGGACGCCGGCTATTGCCGCAATCGCTACGCGCACAGTTCACACTGGCGTTTCTGACGCTGGCGCTGCTGATCCTGGCGAGTGGTGCAACGGCGGTCTACGCCTTGCGCACGTCAAACAGCGCCACCCGCCAGCTGACGGATGAACGACTGGTCCGCATGCAAAATGGGCAAGACATGCTGCAGCGGACCTTGCTGATCGAACGCCAGACCGATCAGCTTCTGACAACCCGCTCCCCCGACACCCTGCGTTCAAGCTATGCGGCGACCGTCGAACAGCTTGAAGCCCTTGATCAACTGGTGCAGCAGCTGACTGCCGCGAACAGTGGCGTGGCGATACTCGACATGCATCAGTCGAGTCAGATGTTCCGCAATACCGCCAACATCGTTGCGCAGCTGCGAGAAAGCCTGCTGCAAACCGAGGTCAACTTCGAGCAAACCATGGAGGCTCACACCGCCCGGTTAACCGCGACTCAGGCCCGGGCCAGCCTGGAACTGGCGGTGTTACTTTTTGATCTGCCACAGGCTGTTGACAGTGAAGCCGTGCAACGGCTGCGGATCCGATATGAGCGCCTGTCACGCACCGCAGGAAAGTTACCCGACGCTAATGTGGAGATGCCCGATCTCTTCTCCCTGCGCCTGAGGCTCATCAATCAGTACAACGTCATCCAGCGTTTCAATGAGGAACTGAAGCATGAGGCCGGGGTTCTGGTCGCGGTGGCCCGTGCGCAATCCAGTGCTTACACCGAAGACTATCGCGAAGCCCTGCAGCGCCTGGTCGAGGCCTCAAACCGTAGCCAGCAATGGGTGCTGATCATGCTGGGCGCCAGCCTGGTGTTCGCCTGGTTCGTGACCCGGGTCTTCATGGGCCGTCATGTGCTCGTGCGCCTGAATGAAATCAGCCGGCAATTGCGTCAGGAACACACTGACAAAACGCATTTGATGATGGCGGAACATGGAAAGGACGAGATCGGCAACATGGCTCGCGCGGTGAATCAATTCCTCAAAGACCGACTTCAGCTGGAAAAAAGAACAGTCCAATTGAGTATCGCCACAGAGCGGCTCGCCCTGCAAAACAGCCGATTAGAGAAGGAAGCCGTCATCCGTACCGGACAACGTCATGTCCTGGAGCTGATCGCCAGGAGCACGGAGCTTGCAGAAGTTCTCGACAGCCTGGCTCACCTGGTGGAGTCCCAGCTGGAGGGGATGATGGTGTCCATCCTGGTGCTGGATGAGGATGGCAAGCACCTGCTGCACGGGGCCGCCCCCAGTTTGCCGAAAGCCTATAACCAGCTCATTGACGGGATTGCGATCGGTCCGAACGTCGGTTCATGCGGCACCGCGGTGTATCGACGAGAACCGGTCATCGTCACGGATATCGAGCTGGACCCGCTGTGGGAGGAGTACCGTTCAGCCGCTGCGCCCTATGGATTTCGCGCCTGCTGGTCGACGCCGATTCTGTCCCATGAGCGAAAGGTATTGGGTACGTTTGCCTTATATTCCAATACCGTACGCAGCCCCAGCTCGACCGAGACGCGACTGATCGACATGGCGACACCGCTTGCCGGCATTGCGATAGAACGCCAACTGACCGAAAAGCGCATTCGCTATATGGGCGACCATGACGCACTGACCGGGCTGCCGAATCGCACACTGCTCGAAGACCGTCTCAAGCAGGCAATACTTTATGCTCAGCGCTACAACCGCCTGGTGACGGTGGTGTTTCTCGATCTGGACAAATTCAAACTGGTGAATGACAGCCTTGGGCACAGTGCTGGAGACGAACTGCTGAAAACCGTCGCCCAGCGCATGCAGGAGTGTGTACGCCGCACCGACACCGTCGTGCGACTGGGTGGCGACGAATTTGTGATCATCCTGTTCGACCAGCCCTCAGACCTCGACGGCGTGACTCCAGCCCTGCACAAAATCCAGGAAGCCATCCTGCGGCCGATTCAGCTCAGCGGACATACACTCCACGTCACCTGCAGCATGGGGTTGGCCACCTACCCTGCCGACGGCAGCGATACCGACACGTTGCTCAGCAACGCAGACGCCGCCATGTACCGGGCCAAGGAGCTGGGTCGCAACAGTTACCAGTTCTATACGAGCGAGATGAATAACAAGGTTCAGGGCAAGCTCGCCATGCAAGACGGGCTTCGAAACGCACTCAACCATGACGAGTTCCTGCTGCTGTACCAGCCACAGGTGGATTTGCAGTCAGGTCAGATTATCGGCGTAGAAGCACTGATCCGCTGGCAACACCCCGAGCTCGGCATGGTGTCTCCCATCAAATTCATTCCGCAGGCCGAAGAGACCGGGTTGATCGTGCCCATCGGCGACTGGGTGATTCATGCCGCGTGCAGACAGAACAAGGACTGGCAGGATGCGGGCTGGCCGCCGATCACCATGTCGGTGAATATTTCAGCACGCCAATTCATCGAAAGGGACCTGATCGACCGGGTGAGGCATGCCTTGCAAGAAACCGGACTGGACCCGATGTACCTTGAGCTGGAGCTGACCGAAAGCCTGATCATGCAAGACCTTCAGCAAGCCATCAGCAAAATGAAGGAACTGCAATCCATGGGGATCAGTCTCTCGATCGACGACTTCGGCACCGGCTATTCCAGTCTCGCAGCATTGAAAAGCTTCCCGATCGCGAGACTCAAGATCGACCAGTCTTTCGTGCGCGACCTGCCCGACAACGAGAACGACAAAGCCATCGCCACCGCAGTGATATCGTTGGGGCACAAACTGAACCTCAAGGTCATTGCCGAAGGTGTCGAAACCGAAGAGCAGCAAACCTTCCTGCGTGAAAACGGCTGCGATGAAATTCAAGGCCACTTTTTCAGCAGAGCGGTCAGCGCAGAGGAAATCAGTCTGTTACTGCGTACGCCCCGGTTGCCTCAACCGAGCCGCATTGCGAGCCCTGACCCGGTAAGGCGAAAACGTGATGTAAAACGCCCAAGCAGTCCAATGCCCGGGCATTAATGACTCAGCGTACGGTAAAACGCTGCTGTGTCAGAAGCCGATCGCCCTGGAACACCATGAAACGCCATTCGCCAGGCACCACTTCAAGGCTTTCAGTGAACTCGTAGCCCATCACATCCTGTGGAGCGCCGGGCACCACTTCAAGGCTTTCAGTGAACTCGTAGCCCATCACATCCTGTGGAGCGCCGGGCACCAGTTTTCTGGATGACTTCGAATATAACGTTGTGGCTAACCGGCGAGTATCTGCAGCAGGATTATCCTCAGGTCACTGTCGATATGCGCGAAGGAGGGTTCGAATATCTCGGTAAGCGTCTCGCCGAAGGCACTCTGGAGTTGGCGCTGACGTACGACCTGGGATTGCCGGCAAACATGGAATGCATCGAGCTGCGCCAGCTGACGGCTCATGCCCTGTTGGCAGTTGATCATCCGTTGGCAACCGAGCCCCATGTCAGTCTGCAAGCACTCAGCGAATGCAATCTGGTGGTGACGGACCAAATCCACAGCTGGCAGCACGTGCTGGACCTGTTCAACTTCTATGGGCTCTCGCCCGACAGCGTCCAGCATGGGGAAGAAAATCGAGTCAAGTATCGTGATACCTAGAGAGTAGTCCTGAGGAGTATCCGCTAGGGGTCGACAGCTGCCCTTCGTGACTGACAGCAATCAGCAGTCACTCCTGACATTGCTATGAACATCCAAAGAACGCGGGCTATGTTCGCCAGCGAACAGACGAACAGCCATCCAAGTCACCACACTCAAGCTGAAAGGCTACGTCCACCAGCGCTGCTCAGTGCTGGCGCAATGCGTTGGCGCACCTATAAAAATGTACGTAATTGTACAATGCGTTTCAGGCTCAGGACCTTATGAACAGCATATGGACACGCCTACAGAAGGTATATTCCCGCTCGTCCGGCTTATGGCGAACCCGTCTGTTTCCCCCACCCCGATTCAAACACGAGCCCATTTTGCGCTCGGAGCTTTTCAGCGCCGATCAGATGGCCAGTCACGGCATCGCCCTGGCCGGGCAGCATCGCCTGACAACGCTGTCCGCACGGGATTCGATGCTGCACAGGCTCGATGATAACGAGGAGCTGCTCAAACGCAGCTGCACGGCGCTGGCCAACGCGCAAGTGTCCAGCCGACGAGTGACTCCGGCAGCGGAATGGCTGCTGGACAATTACTATCTGGTCGAGGAAAACATTCGCACCGCCAGAACGCACCTGCCCAAAGGCTATAGCCGTGAGTTGCCACGCCTGATCAACGGCCCGTCCGCGGGGCTGCCTCGAGTCTACGACATCGCTCTGGAGACCATCTCTCATGGCGACGGTCGAGTCGATGAGGAAAGTCTGAGCCGCTTCATTTTTTCCTATCAGACAGTGATGCCACTTGCCCTGGGCGAACTGTGGGCGATACCGATCATGCTGCGTCTGGCATTGATCGAAAACCTGCGGCGAGTGGCCTCGAGGGTCATGGCCAACGCCGACGAACGCAATCTGGCCGATGATTGGGCCGAACACCTGATCGAAACCTCAGAACGAGACATCAAAAGCGTGGTGCTGACTGTTGCCGACATGGCCCGCTCCGCACCGCCGATGACCGCCGCCTTTGTCGCCGAATTCACCCGCCGCCTGCAGGGCCAAAGCGCAGCACTGGCCCTGGCGCTGAACTGGATGGAGCAGATGCTAAGTGAGACAGGCTCCAGCATCGAACGCCAGGTGCAGCTCGATGCGCAACAACAGGCAGCGGATCAGGTGTCGATTGGCAACAGCATCGGCAGTTTGCGCCTGTTGTCCGCCACGGACTGGCGCGAGTTCGTCGAGTCGATGAGTCATGTCGAGCAGATTCTCTATGAAGACCCGGCAGAAATTTACCGGGCGATGGATTTCAGTACCCGTGACAGCTACCGGCATGTCATAGAACGCCTTGCCCGAAGAAGCCCCCAGCACTCGGAAATCCAGGTCGCCCGCGCCGCGATCAATCTCGCCGCAGCCGGAACCGCCTCAGTCCCCTGCGAACTGCTGGCCCGCCATGTCGGGTATTACCTGATCAGCGCTGGGCTGCCGACGCTAGAGCGACGACTCAACGCCCGGGTGCCGTTTCATGAGCGCTGGAAACGGTTGTTGCAGCAGTCGCCGCTGATGTTTTATCTGGCGCCGGTGGCTTTTCTGACGCTCATCTTCGCCTGGCCTTTACTGGCCTCTGCGCAGCGCGACGGGATGCCCGATGCGGCGCTTCTGATGATGGCGATTCCCTGTCTGATCATGACCAGCCGACTGGCGATCAGCCTGATCAACTGGTTGGTGACGTTCAGTCTGTTGCCGACGACGCTGCCAAAGATGGATTTTGCCAACGGTATACCCGATGGCGCGCGAAGCCTGGTGGTGATCCCGACGCTGATCGCCAGCCCGGCAGATGTGGATGAACTAGTGGAAGGTCTTGAAGTGCGGTTTCTCGCCAACCGCGACAACAACCTTTATTTCGCGTTGCTCAGCGATTTTCTGGATGCGACTGAAGAGACTCAGCCGCAAGACGCCGAGCTGCTCACACAGGCCTCCCGTGCAATCACTCTGCTCAACCGAAAATACGCTGACGGACTCAGCGACCGATTCTTTCTGCTGCATCGGCCGCGTCGCTGGAACGCGAGCGAACGCGTGTGGATGGGCCACGAGCGCAAACGCGGCAAGCTGATCGAACTCAACGCCCTGTTGCGTGGCAATGGGCAGGAACGCTTCAACGCCATCGTCGGCGACATCACCCCATTGCGCGGGGTGCGTTACGTGATCACGCTGGACACCGACACCCTGCTGCCGCGCGATGTCGCTCGCCAATGCGTGGCGGCCATGATGCACCCGTTGAATCGTCCGTTGTTCGACAGTAGCGGCGAGCAGATCATTTCCGGCTACGCAGTTTTGCAACCGCGAGTGGGCATCAGCCTGACCAGCGCCACCCGCTCGATCTACGCCCGGCTGTTTGGCAGTGATGCCGGAGTCGATCCCTACACTCGGACGGTATCGGACGTTTACCAGGACCTGTTCCAGCAAGGCTCCTTCATCGGCAAGGGCATCTACGACGTGGACGCGTTCACCTGCGCCCTGGAAGGTTGCTTGCCGGATAACCAGATTCTCAGCCACGACCTGATCGAAGGGTGTTATGCACGATCCGGCCTGCTCAGCGACGTGCAAGTCTACGAGCAATACCCCTCGCGCTACGGTGCCGATATCAAACGACGGCATCGCTGGGTTCGCGGCGACTGGCAACTGCTGCCGTGGACATTGCCCTGGGCGCGCAACGCCGACGGCAAGTGGGTGCGCAACAGGCTGAGCGTCATGGCACGCTGGAAGATTCTGGACAATCTGCGACGCAGCCTGGAACCGCTGGCGCTATTGCTGATGTTTGCATGGGGTTGGTTTGCCAGCAGTCAGCCAATGAACTGGACCCTGACAGTCATCGGGTTGATGGTGATTCAACCGTTGCTCCGAGTGGTGACCGATCTGATGCAGCCCCCCGCTAATGTGCCCTATGGACAATACCTCAGGGCGCTGCTGGGTGATCTGGCACAAGACCTGGCCCGGGCTTGTCTGACGCTCGCATGGCTGCCCTTCGAGATGTACTACAGCGCCGACGCAATCCTGCGCTCGCTGTGGCGAATCGGCTTCAGCAGACGCCGGCTTTTGCAATGGCAGCCCTCGCGCGAGGTGGAGCGCACCACCGAAAACCGACTGTCCGGCCTTTATCGCCAGATGTGGATCGCGCCGGTGTCGGCCCTGATCTCACTGGCCCTGCTGGCGACGGATCCGCAGACGCTGGCCATCGCTGGTCCGTTGCTGTTGTCGTGGTTAGCGGGCCCCTGGATCGCTTGGTGGCTCAGTTCGGCACCCAAGCAGTCGGTGTTCGCACCGTCGACGGACGACTTGCGCTTCTTGCGGTTGCTGGCGCGCAAAACCTGGGCGTTCTTCGATCAATACGTCGGGCCTCAGGATCACTGGCTGCCACCGGACAACGTGCAGGAAGAACCCAGGCCTGCCATTGCCCATCGCACCTCGCCGACCAATATGGGCATGTCACTGCTCGCCCACCTGGCCGCTCACGATTTCGGTTACTTGAGCACCGAACGGCTGCTGTCCCGGCTTGCGGCGTCGCTGGACAGCATGGACGGGCTGGAGCGTTATCGGCAGCACTTCTATAACTGGTACGACACACAGACCCTCCAGCCGCTGCGTCCGCATTACGTCTCCACCGTCGACAGCGGTAACCTGGCGGGCCTGCTGCTGACCTTGAGCACCGGCATTGCGCAGCTTGCAGACGCCCCGATGTTCGGCCCTGCCGTGATCAAGGGCCTGCGCGATACCCTGGATATCCTTGCAGATTCCCAACGCGCCTCGGGGTCGGATGAATTCGCCCTGCAACTGAGAAAAGGCCTTGAACCGGTCTTGCAAGCTGCGACCCCTGAAGCGCTGGCAGACCTGCTGCACACGGCTCGCATCATGGTCACAGACAAGCAAGCGGACACCGATGAGGAAAGCCTCTACTGGCGAGAAGCGTTTACCCGTCAATGCATCGACTGGACAGAAGAACTGCAGCGCTATCGCCTCCCTGCCCCCTTGGTAACGATTGAATCGCCTTGCACCTTGCGTCAACTGGCCGATCTGAACCCCGCCGACTGGGCCGACGACCATCACCCTGAAATCGAGCGGGTCCGCAGTGACGCCGAGCAGCGTCTGGAAACTCTGAAGCGTCTGGCGTTATTAGCGGCAACGCTGGCGCAGATGGATTTCTCGTTGCTTTACGACAACCACCGTGACCTGTTTGTCATCGGTTACAACGCCGAGGAGCGCAGGCTCGACACCGGTTACTACGACCTGCTGGCGTCCGAGGTGCGGCTGACCAATTACGTGGTTATCGCTCAAGGACAAATCCCCCAACGCGCCTGGTTCACCCTGGGAAGGCTGCTGAGTGAAAACGCTGGCATACCGACGTTGCTGTCCTGGTCGGGCTCGATGTTCGAATACCTGATGCCAATGCTGGTGATGCCCAACTTCGAGGGCAGCCTGCTGGACCAGACTTGCCGCGCCGCCGTGTCGGTACAGATCGAACAGGGCAACAGGCTGGGCATTCCCTGGGGCGTTTCGGAGTCGGGTTACTCCACCGTCGACGCGCACTTCAATTATCAATACCGCGCCTTCGGCGTTCAGGCCCTGGGGCTCCAGCGCGGGTTGAGCAATGACGTCGTGATAGCGCCCTACGCCAGCGCCCTGGCGTTGATGGTCGATGCCGATGCGGCCTGCAAAAACCTGCAACGCCTCGCCCTGCAAGGCTCCGCTGGACGTTTCGGTCTGTATGAAGCAGTGGATTACACCGAGGCCCGCTTACCGCGCGGCCAACACTTCGTCGTGGTCCGGTCTTTCATGGCTCATCACCAGGGCATGAGCTTGCTGGCCTTGACCAGCCGACTGCTCGACCAACCCATGCAGCAGCGATTCGAGGCCGACCCGGCGCTGCGATCAGCCCTGCTGCTGCTACAGGAGCGGGTGCCAAAATCCGCCGCGCCGTACCTGCAAGCCACACAGTCACCAGTACTCGGCGATGTTGGCCAAGGCCAGGATACGGGGCTTCGGGTGTTCTCTGATCCAGGACGAAAGCGTCCGGCCGTGCAATTGCTTTCCAACGGTCGCTACCACGTCATGCTGACCAGCGGCGGCGGTGGTTACAGCCGCCGCAATGAAATGGCCATCACCCGTTGGCAGGAGGACACCTCACAGGACAATTGGGGGATGTTCTGCTACCTGCGCGATGTCCAGACCAATACGGTCTGGTCGGCTGCGCATCAACCGACTATGCATCAACCCGAGAGCCACGAGGCAATCTTCTGCGATTCCCGTGCAGAGTTCCGTGCACGCAACCTGGATTTCGACACGCACCTGGAGATTGTTGTCTCACCTGAAGACGACATCGAACTGCGCCGCCTGCATGTCACCAACCGAGCGTCATCGGCCAGAACACTGGAGATCACCACCTACGCCGAAGTCGTGCTGACAACCCCGGTCAACGACGCGATGCACCCGGCGTTCAGCAAGCTGTTCGTGCAGACCGAATTACTGCCTGCGCTTCAGGCCATTATCTGCAGCCGCCGCCCCCGGGCCAGCGATGAACCGACGCCGTGGATGTGCCATTTGCTGGCGGCACACGGGGTGGACATCGATGCAATCTCGTATGAAACCGATCGCGCCCGATTCATCGGCCGAGGACGCAGCCTTGTGTCACCTGCCGCCCTTGATGCCAATTGCCAGCGCTTGTCAGGCAGTGCAGGCCCGGTGCTCGATCCGGTAATCGCGATTCGCTGCAGGATTACCCTACAACCCGGCCAACAGGCCACCATCGACCTGGTAACCGGTGTCGCCGACAGCCGTGATGACGGCCTTTACCTCATCAACAAATACCGCGACCGCCACCTCGCCGACCGCGTGTTCGACCTGTCCTGGACCCATAGCCAGGTGCTTCTGCGTCAGCTCAACGCCTCGTTGTCCGATGCCCGTCTGTTCGAGCAGATGGCCTCGTCGTTGCTTTACGCGAACGCCTCGATGCGCGCCAACCATGCGGTGCTGATTGCCAATCGCCGCAATCAGCCGGGGCTCTGGGGTCAGGCCATCTCCGGCGACCTGCCTATCGTGTTGCTGCAAATCCAGAGCCTGGACAATATTGCCCTGGTGCAGCAATTGATTCAGGCCCACGCCTACTGGCGGCAAAAAGGGTTGGTGGTCGATTTGCTGATCTGGAACGAAGATCAGGCGGGTTATCGCCAGCAACTGCAGGACGCGATCCTGGGCCTTATCACCTCAGGCAGTGAAGCCACTCTGCTGGATCGCCCGGGCGGGATTTTTGTGCGCCCCGCGCAGCAGATGTCGAATGAAGATCGCGTGCTGTTCCTCTCGGTTGCCAGGCTGGTGCTGAGCGAAGATCTGGGCAGCCTGGCCGAACAGATTCATCGCCGCAAAGTATCACCGGTGCACGCGCCGTTTGTGGCGACCCGTCATTTTCAGGCTCGGCCGGCATCGGTACGACCGAACCGTCCCTTCCTGCTGTTGAGCAACGAATATGGCGGCTTCAGCGCCGATGGCGGTGAGTACATCATCACCGGGCTCGCGCCCGATCCGACACCCGCGCCCTGGGTCAACGTGATCGCCAATGCACAACTCGGCACGGTGGTCTCGGAAGCCGGCAGTGCCTATACCTGGGCCGAAAACGCCCATGAATTTCGCCTGACGCCCTGGCACAACGATCCGGTCACCGATCGCAGCGGCGAAGCCATTTACCTGCGTGATGAAGAGACCGGGTACTTCTGGTCCGCAGCGCCTCAACCCTGCCCCGGACAAGGCCCGTACCAGACCCGTCACGGTTTCGGTTACAGCGTGTTCGAACATGAAGAGGACGGCATTTACAGCGAGCTGTGGATCTACGTGGCGCTGGATGCGCCGATCAAATTCTCGCGGCTAGTGTTGAGCAACCGCTCGGGGCGCCGCCGGTCATTGTCGGTCACAGGGTATGTGGAATGGGTGCTGGGCGACCTGCGCAGCAAATCGGCGATGCATGTGGTCACCCAATCGGATCCCGCCAGCGGGGCCTTCTTCGCCCGCAACGCCTATTCGGTGGAGTTTTCCGAGCGGGTGGCGTTCTTTGACACCGACACGATCGATCACGGTGTCAGCGGTGACCGTACTGAATTCATTGGCCGCAGTGGCACCCTGGCCTCACCGGCAGCGATGCAGCACGCCGGTCTGTCCGGGCGCATGGGCGGCGGTCTGGACCCTTGTGCCGCCCTGCAAGTGTCGATCGGACTTGGCGATGGCGATACTCGGGAAGTCATTCTGCGCCTGGGGGCGGCGTCTTCCAGTAACGCCGCCACCCAGCTGGTGCAGCGTTATCGGGGCAGCCTGGTGGCCGCCGAGGAACTGCAGAAAGTACGGGAACACTGGCGTTCATTGCTCGGGGCGATTCGTATTGAAACAGGCGCGCCTGCGGTCGACGTCATGGTCAACGGCTGGTTGATGTATCAGGTCATCGCGTGCCGTTTCCAGGCCCGAAGCGGCTACTACCAGTCAGGTGGTGCCATCGGTTTTCGCGATCAGCTGCAGGACAGCATGGCGATGATCCATGCAGATCCGGCAGCCGTGCGAGCGCATCTGTTGCTGTGCGCCGGCCATCAGTATGTGGAAGGCGACGTGCAACATTGGTGGCACCCGCCGATGAATCGAGGGGTTCGCACCGCCTGCTCCGACGACTTTTTGTGGCTGGTGGCCGCCACCAACCGCTATGTCGAAATGACCGCAGACGTGGGTGTACTGGAAGAGGCCGCCGGATACCTGGAAGGACGCCAACTAGGGGCCGGAGAAGAGTCCTACTATGACCTCCCCGGGGTATCGCCCCTGCGAGAGTCCCTGTATCAACACTGCGTGCGTGCCATCGAACACAGCCTGCGCCGCGGTCATCACGGATTGCCGCTGATGGGCTCCGGTGACTGGAACGACGGCATGAATCGCGTCGGCCATCTGGGTGCAGGTGAAAGTGTCTGGCTGGGCTTCTTCAGCTATCAGGTACTGGAGCAATTTGCGGTGACCGCTCGCCTGCACGGTGATCACGCATTTGCCAAACGCTGCAGCGACAGCGCGGTGACACTGCAACGCAACCTCGATCAAAGTGCCTGGGACGGCGCCTGGTATCGCCGTGCCTGGTTCGATGACGGACAAATGCTCGGCTCGGCGAGCAATGAAGAATGTCGTATCGATTCCATTGCTCAAAGCTGGTCAGTGCTGTCAGGGGCCGGCTCTGCCGTCCGCCAGATCAAGGCCATGCAGGCATTGGATGAGCATCTGATCAAACGTGACATCCGCGCAGTGTTGCTGCTTGACCCACCGTTTGACAAGGGCACCCTGGACCCCGGCTACATCAAGGGTTACGTGCCAGGCGTGCGCGAGAACGGAGGGCAGTACACGCATGCTGCCGTTTGGGCGGGCATGGCGTTTGCGCAGTTGGGTGAAGCCGGCAAAGCATGGGAACTGCTGAATCTGATCAACCCCGCCGCCCCTGCCAACAACGCTCAAATCGACACCTATAAGGTCGAGCCCTATGTCATGGCCGCGGATGTCTACGGCGCCGCGCCCCATGCCGGGCGAGGGGGCTGGACCTGGTACACCGGTTCTGCGGGCTGGATGTACCGGCTGATTGTCGAGTCATTGTTGGGCGTTCAACGCAGCGGCCGCACGCTCAGAATCGAACCGCTGATACCCGTCGACTGGCCGGGCTTCATCTTGCACTACCGCTTCGGCAGAACCCTCTACCACTTTGATGTGCGTCAGGGCAGTTCGACCTTCACCTCGATTACCCTCGATGGCCAGCCATTGAGTGACTCTGCGCTGACACTGGATGACGGCGTTCTGGAGCATTGGGTTCGGGTAGATTGTCGCGCCCGCTCACCCAGGCCTCAGGCGCTGGAATACGAGCATGCCGCCGATGAATAGACATTGATCACCAGCCATGGCGTGCATGGGAGTACCCTGAGTGGGCACGTCCCTGTTCCGCCACGGATGCTTTGCCATGCATGCCTCCCCCAATCCAAGCCACAATCATCTACTTGCGGCGCTACCGGCCGTCGACCTCCAGCGCCTTGTTCCGCATCTGGAGCAGGTCAGTCTGGCGCTG
Source organism: Pseudomonas sp. LBUM1666 (assembly GCF_059695775.1). Lineage (NCBI taxonomy): Bacteria > Pseudomonadati > Pseudomonadota > Gammaproteobacteria > Pseudomonadales > Pseudomonadaceae > Pseudomonas > Pseudomonas sp. LBUM1666. Next base: position 3,474,677 of record NZ_CP166789.1, read on the forward strand.
GGCGATGTGCTGTATGAACCGGGGGACACCTTGCGGCACGTTTACTTTCCGACCGACGCCATCGTTTCCCTGCTTCATGTCACGGAAAACGGCTCGTCAGCCGAAATCGCCGTGGTCGGAAACGAGGGTTTGATCGGCATAGCGCTGTTCATGGGCGGCGAAAGCACATCCAGTCGGGCGGTGGTGCAAAGTGCCGGTGGTGCATTTCGCCTGCCTGGGCAAAAGCTCAAGAAAGAGTTCAACCGTCATGGCGATCTGCTCCTGCTGATGTTGCGTTACACCCAGGCGCTGATCACGCAGATGTCACAGACCGCCCTGTGCAATCGCCATCATTCGATCGATCAGCAATTGTGTCGATGGCTGCTGTTGTCGCTGGATCGTCTGCACGGCAATCGCCTGAACATGACCCAGGAGCTGATCGCCAACATGCTGGGCGTGCGCCGCGAAGGCGTCACGGAAGCGGCCGGCAAACTGCAGCGTCAAGGCGTCATCGAGTACAGCCGGGGCCAGATCACGGTTCTGGACAGAGCGCGCCTTGAACGGCTCAGCTGTGAGTGCTACCTGGTGGTCAAGACCGAAACCGATCGGCTGTTGCATTACACCCGTCGTCAGGACGAGTGATGCGCTCGAATTGATTGCCGGCGGCAATACCGGCTCGAGCGGATATTGCTCCCGCTAACCTCGCATAAGACTAGGGTGAACAAGCGCTCCAGGGACGGATGCAGCGCGAACAGTGGGTCACAATTGATCGATGACCCGCATAGCTTTAGCGTAGTCCCAACTCAGCGCCACCAAGATATCGCAGGCAGCGACAGACCACCTTTCCCGCGAATCCCCCCGCTTTAGTAGATATGTGCGCGCGGCAGCTCTTGGCTTGTAGCAGCCAAGAGCGATGGGCAGCAATCGGCCAAAAGCGAACCATCAGCGCCCCAGTGTCGCTTGGGACTCTTCAAAATGATGCCGTAACAATGGCACCCCTCGCTAATAGCCAGCGTAGACACCTACTCGCCCATAAAACCCCTCTTGAAAACCACGATAAATAGCTAGCTATTTGTTGACGAAAGTCTGAAGTATTCATTTGAATTTTCAGATTCTTTCACCCCGCCGCCTATGCCTAACATCGGCTCCACAGCGAACTAGCCACGGCAGCGCTTAGTGGGACCCATCAGGCAGAGACCCGGCTCAAAAACCCTCTGCCGTTGCTGGCCCTTGATCGCCGACTGGCTTTGTCGAAGTGCTTTTGCAGTAGGCCTAGGGATTTTTGAGGATCACCGATGAAGCTGGAAATTTTCCGCACGCTGTGGGGCTACACCGCCAGCAAGGCCCAGGCGCTTGAAGAGCTGCTGCAGGCGGGCTTTGATGGAATGGAGGCACGTCTGCCGCTGGACGCCCGTGAACGGGCTGAGTTCGCAGCCTTTCTCCAGGCCAATCGCCTGGGTTACATCAGCACAGTCTTCACGGCGTACGATGTGCTGCCGGAGCAGTCGGCGACCCCTGCCGTTCACCTCAATGACCTCGATCAGAAACTCGCCTGGGCCGCCGAACTCGGCCCACGTTTCGTCAACGTACTGGCAGGCAATGATCGCTGGTCCTTGCCACAACAAGTGGAGTTCTTCGGTCAGGCACTGGAGCTGGCGCGCAAGCACGGCCAGGTCTGCAGTTTCGAAACTCACCGCTCGCGTTCGCTGTTCAACCCTTGGGTGACCCTGGAGTTGATCCGTCAACTGCCCGATCTGTTGTTCACCAGTGACATCAGCCATTGGGTCGTGACCTGCGAGCGTCTGTTGAATGACCCGGCCGATGATCTGAGCGCTTTCATCGAGCGGGTTCACCATATCCAGGCACGGGTCGGTTACGACCAGGGCCCGCAGGTTCCGCACCCGGCGGCTCCCGAATATGCGAAAGAACTGGCTTTCCATCAGCAGCACTGGGAAAGCATCTGGCGCTCGCAGCAAGCCCGCGGTTACCAGGTCAGCACCCTGACCCCGGAATTCGGCGCCGACGGCTACCTGCATCATTTGCCCTTCACCAATGTCCCGGTCGCTGACCTGTGGTCATTGAACGTATGGATGGGCCAGACCGAGCGCGAACACTTCGAGCGTTTCCACCACTCAAGCAATCCTTAGGGAGCCGATGCGTCATGCCTGACAATAAAAACAACAGCGCCAGCACTGACACACACAAAGCCAACTTCAATAGCATCCCGGTGGTCAACATCGCCGGTCTGTTCAGTTTCGAACTGGAACACCGTCTGGCTGTGGCCGAACAATTGGGGCGCGCTGCCAGCGAAGTCGGGTTCCTCTATATCACCGATCACGGTATCGATCCGCAACTGATCGCCAACCTGCGCAAGGCTGCCAAGGACTTTTTCGACCAGCCCTTCGACACCAAGATGCGGCACTACATCGGCACCTCGCAAACCCACAAGGGCTTTGTACCCGAAGGCGAAGAGGTCTATTCCAAAGGCAAGCCGGACCACAAGGAAGCCTTCGACGTCGGCTTCGAAGTCCCGGCCGATGATCCGCTGGTGCTGGCCAACACCCCATTGCTGGGGCCCAACGACTGGCCACTGCTTCCAGGTTTCAAGGCGTCGGTGCAGGCCTATTATGAAGCGATCTTCGCCTTGGGCCGGCGCCTGTTCGGCGGCTTTGCCCTGACCCTGGGCCTGGAAGAAAACTATTTCGACAGCCTGGTCACCCGCCCGCCGTCCAAGCTGCGCCTGATCCACTACCCCTTCGACGGTGCCGCCCATGACGCACCGGGGCTTGGCGCCCATACTGATTATGAGTGCTTCACCATCCTCCTGGCCGACAAACCAGGCCTTGAGGTGATGAACAACCTTGGACAATGGATCGATGCACCACCGATTGCCGATGCCTTTGTGGTCAACATCGGCGACATGCTGGAAGTGATGACGGCAGGCGCATTCGTTGCCACTGCGCACCGGGTGCGGAGCGTGAAGGAGGAGCGTTATTCCTTTCCACTGTTTTATGCCTGCGACTATCACACCCAGATCAAACCGCTGCCCGGGTTCGCCCAGGCAGGTAACGACTACGAAGAAATCACGATCGGCGAACACATGTATGGCCAGGCACTGCAGACCTATCAGTATCTGCGTCAGAGGGTGGCCAATGGGGAAGTTCAACTGCCAGGCAAGGCACGCAAGCCCGCCAGTTTCGGACATTTGAAAAATCAGGCTTAACCGTCCTGATTGAAGTTTTCAGTTACCCCTTACCTACGCCGGAGTCAGTAAAAAATGAAAAACAATAAAAAAAACCTGTTGAGCTTGGCTGTATTGGCAGCCGGTATGCTCGGTGCCTCGTTGAGCATGGCCGCATCAGACACGTTCAAGGTCGGCATGGAAATCACCTACCCGCCCTTCGAGTCCTATGACAAGGACAAAAACGTGGTGGGCTCGGACCCGGAACTGGCAACGGCCCTGGCCAAGCACATGAACGCCAAGGTGGAGTTCGTCGACACCAAGTTCCCGAGCCTGATCCTGGGCCTGAACTCCGCCAAATACGACGCGGTCATTTCCGGCATGTACATCACACCGGAGCGCCAGACTCAGGCCCAAACCATCGCCTATGCCAACACCGGTGCCGCGGTCATGGTGCCCAAGGGCAGCGAGATCAATGCGAAAAAACCTGAAGACCTGTGCGGCTTGAAACTGGGCCTGGAACAGGGCACCACCTGGGTCAAGGAATTCAAGAAGCTCTCCGATGACTACTGCGTGCCGAACAACAAAGGCGCCATCACCGTCAGCGAGTACCCCTCGGCGCCCGAAGTGACCCAGGCCCTGTTGTCCAAAAACATTCAGGCCCAGGTTGAAATCGCTGGCGCTGCAAAAATGATCGCGGAAAAGACCAATGGCCGGGTAGTGATCACCACCGAACATCCGATCTATCAGCAAACCCTCGGTATCTTCGTCAAGAAAGGTAACGACGAAACATTCCAGGCCGTGCAAAAAGCCTTCGAGGAGACCAAAAAGAGCGGTGAATACGCCGCTATTCTTAAGAAATATGGCTTGGAAGCACCGACTGCCAACTAAGAACGTGTCCTTGTAGTCTGGTCATCTGCCGCCCCTGCACCGGGGCGACAGATTGAGGTGCCCTATGCAATTCGATTGGTCGTATTTCTTCTCCCTGTTCTCCCTGCCGGACTTCTGGAAGGCGTGCGTCACCGTGGTCCAGCTCAGTGCCCTGGCCTGGTTCCTCGGCATGCTGCTGGGCTTTGGCCTGGCCACGGCCAAGCTGTCCCAGTCGCCCTTACTGCGCATTCCCGCGGCGGTCTACATCTGGTTCTTCCGCAGCATCCCGTTGCTGGTGCTGGTGGTATTTGTCTACAACTTGCCACAATTGTTGCCCGGTAGCGGACCGATTCTGTCAAACCCCTTCTACTCTGGCTTGCTTGCCTTGGTGGTCACGGAAGCGGCTTACATGGCGGAGATCCACCGTGGTGGTCTGATCTCCGTGGCCAAGGGCCAGAAGGAAGCAGGCCGCGCGCTGGGTGTCGGCCTGTTCGGCATGCAGCGCTTGATCGTGATCCCCCAGGCTTTTCGTATCTCGCTGCCTACGCTGATCAATGAATACATCACGGTGGTCAAGCTGACGTCGCTGGTCTCGGTCATCTCCCTGACCGAAATTCTCACGGTCGGCCAACGCCTCTATGCCACCAACTTCCTGGTCATGGAAACCCTGGCTGCGGTGGGCGTGTACTACGTGCTGATCGTCACCGTGTTCGGCTTTTTCCTGCAGCGTCTAGAGCGCTACCTGGACCTGAACTTCCGCAAACCGCATACACTCGATACCGCCGCCGTGGCCAAGCTCAAGGCCTGCGCCGAAGCCTTGCCCGACAATGCGCGTAAAGCCGCGGGCAGCAACGCGACGCCCATCCTGCAACTGAAAAACATCCAGAAGAGCTATGGCACGCACCAAGTGCTGATGGGTATCGATCTGAATGTCGAATACGGCCAGGTGATCTCGATCATTGGCCCATCCGGTTCCGGCAAAACTTCGCTGATCCGCACGGTCAACGGCCTGGAAACTATCGATACAGGCGACATTCTGTTGTTCGGTGAAAAGTTCATCGAAGCTTCGGACAAACCCAACAGCGCCCGTCTGCGCAAGGGTGTGCGGCACATTGGCATGGTGTTCCAGAACTTCAATCTGTTCCCGCACCGCACCATTCTCGACAACGTCACGCTGGCGCCGCGTTACCACGGTATCCCGGGCGAGCTGAGCGAACACCGTGCTTATGCGCTGCTGGACAAGGTCGGCCTGCTCGCCCACGCCCACAAGTACCCGCACCAGCTCTCCGGCGGACAGCAACAGCGAGTGGCGATCGCTCGTGCTTTGGCCATGGAGCCGGACATCATGCTGTTCGACGAGCCTACGTCAGCGCTCGATCCAGAGCTGGTAGGCGATGTGCTGAACGTCATACGCGACCTTGCCAGCGAAGGCATGACCATGATTATTGTCACCCACGAAATGGACTTTGCCATGTCGATATCCGACAGGGTCGTCTTCATGGAGAACGGAAATATCCAACTGGATGCTGCACCTGAAACCATACGCTGCGATGCCGAAGGAGAGCGAGTGCGGCGTTTTATGGGAATCAGTACTCGATCGCCAAGCCTGCCTATCACTGCGAATCATGCGTGAGCAGGGTGCTGCAGTAGGCAACCCCTTTCTTTGAACTTCCTTCTTTCAGGAAAACACGCATGAATCTTGGAATAGCAGGACGCTGGGCGCTGGTGTGCGCGGCCAGCAAAGGCCTGGGTAAAGCCTGCGCACAGGCACTCGTCAGCGAAGGCGTGAACGTGGTGATCACCGCCCGAGGCGAACAGAGGCTGACTGAAACAGCCCGTCAGCTCAGAGCGATAAATCCTGAAGTGACTGTCATCGCCGTAGCCGGAGACATTTCAACACCTGAGGGGCGCGCGGCAGCCCTCATGGCCCATGAGCATTTCGATATTTTGATCAACAACGCTGGCGGCCCTCCTCCCGGGGATTTCCGCGAATGGAACCGCGACGCCTGGCTCAAGGCGCTGGATACCAACATGCTCACCCCTATCGAGTTGATCAAGGCAACGGTAGACGGTATGGCGACACGCGGATTTGGCCGAATCATCAACATCACGTCGAGTGCCGTGAAGTCGCCTATCGAAAGCCTGGGTCTTTCCAATGGCGCGCGCAGTGGTCTGACGGGATTTATCGCAGGGCTTGCCCGGCAAGAAAACATTGCCAGTCGCAATGTGACGATCAACAACCTGCAACCGGGCTCATTCGACACCGATCGACTGCGTGACAACCTGGTCGCTGCTGCCGAAGAGTCGGGGCAAGACAGTGAGACATTCCTCGGCGAATGCCGTAGCGAAATTCCTGCTAAACGCTTCGGCTCACCCGAGGAGTTCGGCGCTCTGTGCGCTTTCGTTTGCAGCAGTCATGCGGGCTACCTGACCGGGCAGAACTTGTTGATTGATGGAGGGGCCATTCGCTCCAGCCAATAAAGACGGCAGGCACAAGTGGAGCGAATGGCATAGAGGCTGAGGCTTTCACCATTTCCGATGTTCACCCATTGCCGGGGTTCTGGGTTTTTCCGAACTGAGCGCCTTCTCCCGCTGGTTCAGGCGGCTTTTCGATTGCAGTCCATCGTTCCAAATGAAAAGCAGAGGGAAAGGCCATGGATAATCTGTTTCGTCTAATGGCGGACACCTTGGTCGTCATCACCCAAAGCGGTTTTTTTACGCCACAGGCAAAAATCGGCCAACAGCTGCCTATCGATTTCGTTTGAGGAAACCGCTGTAAGTGCCAAGCGAATGCAGATGCGCTACAACAAACAGAGAACTCTGGGGTCCTCACAGGAATCGAGCGAATGTGGATGAAACACAAACTCTGCGTCGTCAGGTTGGTTCGGTTCGCATCCGCTTCGCTCATCATAGTAGCCCCCGGTGCAGTCGCAGAGGATCTCGAACCCAGGTCCTACGCCAATACGCCGGTCGGTATCAATTTCCTGCTCATAGGCTACAGCGATCTCCATGGCAACGTGACTGCCAATCCCTCAATCCCGCTCCAGGATGCCAAGCTCAACATCAAGACTGTCGTGTTTGCCTTTGCCAGATCCCTGGACGTCTGGGGCCGCTCGGGGAAGTTCGATATCGTCGTGCCTGAGGCAAAATTGACGGGCTCTGCGTTGCTCGCCGGTGAACCCAAGGAGCGTAATGTTACTGGATTGATCGATCCAAGATTCCGCTTCTCGGTCAACTTATATGGCGCCCCGGCGATGTCCCTGGCTGAGTTCCCCAGCTACCAACAGGATGTGATTATCGGCGCCAGCCTGGCGATCACGGCGCCACTCGGCCAATACGACGATAGCAGGCTGGTAAATCTCGGCAACAATCGCTGGTCATTCAAGCCTGAACTCGGGATTTCCAAGCGCCTGGGGCAAGTGACCCTGGAATTATCCGGCGCGGGAACCTTTTACACCGACAATGACGAGTTACTCGGCGACCACGTACTTTCCCAGGACCCGATTTACCAGGTACAGGGGCATCTTATCTACGCCTTTAGCAACGGTGTTTGGGCTTCGCTGGATACGACCTACTTCGCTGGCGGAAGTAGCTCAGTCGACGGGGTCAGTAACCACGACTTTCAGGAAAACACACGCTACGGATGCACCCTCACGCTGCCGTTGAACCGAAACCATTCGCTAAAGCTGAATGCCAGTAAGGGCGGGCATACCCGCACGGGCAGCGAATACGATGCCATTGGCATAGTCTGGCAGTATCGCTTCGGCGGAGGGCTTTGAAACTCAGGACTTACGCTACATTCCATTCATGCGTTCGTGAGACATTTGTCTGATGCTGGTTGTTACCTGCCATTTGTGACAGACAGGTATCGGCCCAGACTGTGTAAATACTCCTAAGCCAGCTCGGCTGGTTAAACAGGGAAAAGGGGACGGATTTTTTTCGAGAAAATAGAACTGCCCCCTTTTCCTCATCCAGTCATCAAGAGCGCCCTACGGAACCTGTGACCGGTAAATTCCCCAGCAAGTGGAGCCCGGTACTCTTCACGAAAGCGTCATAGTCCATCGGTCTCTCGATACGGGTTTCAGCGTTGGGTAGTACGTAAGCCCAGGCACGCTTGGACGATGCGTCGTAAACCAGCTTGAACAGACGGGTCGGCACCCAGACCTTGTTGTCGCCGATGGTGGTGTGGCCTGAGTCAAAGAGCGGGCCGGTAAAGACAAACACATTGCCATCGGCTCGCTTGGCAAATTTTCTGACATCCGCCTCGACCTTGCTCCAGATCTTTCGGTTGTTGGTGGGGTCTTGCGGCACCATGTTCGACAGCGCAAAGGATTGGGCCATTGCATTGGGGGTCGGTGCATCGGCTGCCGGGGATTGATGCCCGCGGTCCACGGCCGGATGTTGGCTACGGTAGTCGCTCAACTCTGCCCGCCCACTCTTGGGAATACGCGGGTCCGGGTAGAACTGGTTGGTGCGCTCCTCCCCTTTGGCATCCTGCAGCTGGGCGGCATTAAGGCGTTCGACCACTACCAACGGCGTCTTGCTGGTTTGCGAGTACAGCACCGCGAAGTTGTCGGAACATAGGGCCAAGGGTTTCATGGTTGCAGGCACAGTGGCCATGTTGATCGGTTTCGCGGCTGGGAACAGATCTGCGCAGCCGTCAAACGATGTCTGTTTCTGTTTGTTTGAATAGAGTTCCAGGGCCGCGTTCTGGTTGATCGAGCCCGAGCGGGACGCTTGTTCCTGATGCTGGGTGGGCGGCTTGATGAGATCCAGCAGACTGCGGGCTTCTGCCCCTGTCGAGAGCAAAACAAGGGCCGACAGCCCAACTGCAATTTTGCGTAGGTGCATGCTTTTAATCTTCGAATTGGATTGAGGAGTAAACGTACGGCGAGTCCCGATTCACGGAACCAGGTGGAGGCGGTTGCTGATTATCTTGCGGCGAGCATGCTTTCACTGTCCTTGATCAAAATGCCGATGCGGACCCGGACGGCCCGAGCAGTACGACCGCTGACGGTCGTGCGGGATTTATTGACCATGACAAGTCACATAAGTGCTGAGCAGCGTTTACATTCTGCATGCCAATGCCTAAGCGGGCTCGTTAACTGGCGCGAAACGTTGTGCGTACTCCTTTGGACTCACCCCCCATGCGTCGCACGAAGGCTTTTCTGAGCACGTCGACACTGTGGTAACCGCATCGGCGCGCAACCTTGCAGTCGCGGTCGACTACCAGAACGGAATCTTTAGCGGTGTGGACGGGGTTATCGGCCAAATCACCGGACAAGCGCCTCAAACGGTGGGTGACTTCGTACGCGCAAACCGGCAAGCGGTCGAAGTGTGATCACGATGGGCGTATGCGCCTGGTCTTGAACGCATACGCATACGCCGCTTTTCACTTAGCATCCAATGATTGGCCATTCATTTCCAATGGTGTGCCTGATGAACCCCAAAATAGAGCTGTATGGCGCTCATACCGGCCACAGTCATCGATCTGCGCGTCATTGAACAACTTATCTATGCAGAACGGTTTCTTACCGGAGACTTTATGGCCGGAGATCAGTTTTCCATGGCGGACATCTCTGCTTTCACCATTGCGGCATCAATGCGTGACCGGCTGGATTGGGCAGTGCTTTCACGCTTATCACGCTGGTTCGACGTGATCGAAAACAGGCCCGCAGTACAGCGAGGGTTGAAAGCGTTTCGCAATCACTAAGCGCTACCCGCCAGACCTTAAGGAACAGTTGGTCATCACAGGGTGGGTTCAACCACAGAGAAAAAGGCAAAAAGGCGCCGGCAAGCTGCAAGATGTGGAGCGCCATATCGTGGCCATTCCGCATTCACACAGTGCGACAAGGGGACGGGCGACGATTGCTTCATCGCCCTCCTCCAGTCCGTTTGATGGGCAGTCAGATCACGCTGCTCGACTGCCTCAACGGATACGTTGAACCAACGCGACCGTCAGTAACCCCTTGGGCAAGTGCCACCTGCCGCCGATGGCTTAAAGCCCTTACTCGGTCACACCAACGACGTGCTCAGGTGCAGGCTCGGCATCGCTGATCGGCGCGTTGAGCAGCACGTAGTACGCCAGGGCTGAACACAACGCCACCACCGCACTGATCATGAACGCGGTATTGAACGAACCCGAGTACTGGATGCTGAAGCCGGTGACGATCGGCGCGACGGAACCGGCGATGTAACCGCCGAAGTTCTGGATCGAGCCAAACGAGGCCACCCGGCGGCTGTCGACGATGGTATTGACGATCATCCAAGCCGTGGCGCTGGCCATGTTGATGCTGAACAGCGCCAGGCACAGCAGGATAATGCAACCGGTAAGACCCGTGACATACGACAGCGGCACGGTGAACAGTGCAGCCAGCACCAGGCCGGTGATCACGCCGAACTTGCGGCTGGCCAGGATGCTCATGCCACGGCGCACCAGCCTGTCGCAGAAGCGCCCGGCGACGATGGTGCCCACCGCGCCGAAGCCATAGGCCAGCGACACCAGCCACGCGGTCTTGTACAGGTTCATGCCATGCTCACGCTCGAAGTAACCCGGCAGCCAGGTCAGGTGCAGCCACAGCATGTAGATCACGCCCATGAAACCCAGGACCGCCCCCCAGGTGCTGCGGTGCTTGAACAGGTCGAGCCAGCCGGCGAAGTAGGAGACCTTCGGTGCCTGCGAGGTGGCCGCTTGCACATGGGGCTTTTTCTCGGTCGGCAACGGCTTGCCTTCAGCCGCGAGCTCGGCCAGGTATTGCGCCTTGCTTTTGTAGAAGGTCAACCAGCACACGGCCAGGACGATACCGATCGCGCCGGTGATGATGAACATCCCGCGCCAGCCAAAGTTGACCATGAACAACGTCAGCAAGGGCGGCGCCAGGCATGGGCCCAGGCAGGTCGACGACCAGACGATCCCGGTCGGCGTACCACGCTCGTTGGCATCGAACCATTCGGACAGGGCCTTGGCCGCCGAAGGAAACATCGGTGCCTCGCCAATCCCCAACAACACGCGCAGGCCCATGAAACCGGCGAAACTGTTGACCATGCCGAACGTCGATTGAGCCACCGACCAGGCCAGCAACGAGGCGCCCAGGGCGATCTTGCTGCCCAGGCGGTCGATGATCATGCCCATCGGCAACTGCGCAAAAGCGTAGGCAATGGAGAAGGCCGACAACAGAATGCCCATCTGCGAGGGGCTGATCATCATGTCCTTCTGGATCGAGGTATTGGCGATCGACAGCGCACTACGGTCCAGGTAGTTGACGATGCCGATCAACAGCAGGAAGACAACGGTGATGCTTTGATACTTCTTCAGTGTGTTCATCTGATGGCCTTTATTATTGTTATTGCAGCGGTTTCAATGCCCGGTGGTCCTTCAACCGGTGACACACTCATCCTTGGGGTATGACGAAAAAAATCAGGGCTGACGCGCCGTCACCGCAGCCTCGAGCAGGCCACGCCGACTCAGGCTTTCGATCAGCGAACGCAGGCCGAAATCCCACTGCGGCGCCTGGTCGCTGGTGGTCACGCGGTTGCACAGGGTGCCCAGTTGCACGTTGCTGATGGCCACCATATCGCCCGGCTTGTGGGTGAAACCGTTGCCCGGCTGGTCGCGGTCCTGCTTGGGGGCGAACAGGGTACCGAGAAACAGCACCAGGCCATCGGGATATTGGTGATTTTCGTTCAGGGTTTGCTGGACCAGGTCGAGCGGGTCGCGGCTGATCTGGCGCATCGAACTGTGGCCTTCAAGGATGAAACCGTCCTGGCCTTCGACGCGCAAATCCACTTGCGCGTTACGCACGTCATCCATGTTGAAAGTCTCGTCGAACAGGCGCAGCAAGGGTCCCAGGGAGGTAGATGCGTTGTTGTCCTTGGCCTTGCCCAACAGCAAGGCGCTGCGCCCCTCGAAGTCGCGCAGATTGACGTCGTTGCCGAGCATGGCACCCTGTACGGTACCGTTGCTCGACACCGCCAGCACCACTTCCGGCTCCGGGTTGTTCCAGCTGGACTTGGGGTGAATGCCGATGTCGGCGCCGTGGCCGACCGCCGATAGCGGCTGGGCCTTGGTGAAGATTTCGGCGTCCGGGCCGATGCCCACTTCCAGATACTGGGACCACAGGCCCTGTTCCACCAGTACCTTGCGCAAGGCTTCGGCCTGGGCCGAGCCTGGGACGATTTGCGAAAGGTCGGCGCCAATGCGGCTGGCCAGGGTGTCGCGGATCGCGTCGGCCTTGGCCGGATCACCCTTGGCCTGCTCTTCGACCACACGTTCCAGCAGGCTGGCGGCGAACGTCACGCCAGCGGCCTTGACCGCTTGCAGGTCGATCGGCGCCAGCAGCCACGGCAGGTTTTCGTCGCGCCGGCTCGGGTCGCTGTTGTCTAGCAACGCGGGCAATTCGATCAAGGCCTGGGTCAAGGGTAATGCACGCAGATACGCCACAGGGTCAGCCACTTCAAGCAAGGCCGAGACTGTCGCCACATGGGCGCTGATATCGTGCACGGCGCCAGCGTTGACCAGCACCACTGCCGGCCCCTGGCCGGGCAGCCAGACGCGTCCGACCCAGCTGCCGGTATTGAATACGGCGGCGTTGTTGCTCAACTGCAGCGGTGCTTGTGCGCTCGATTCGTTTGTCATGTCTGCACTCTTGTTGTCGTTGTCAGTCATTGAAAAATTGTTGGCAGCTGCAACTGCCCGGCGATCTGGTTGAGGTCATCGACCACCTTCTGCGACAGGCTCACGCCTTCGCGCAGGGCTTGCTCGCGCAGCTTCAGGCCGGCCTGGCCAGGCAAGCGCACCGGGCGCTCGGGGTCGACCGGACGGCTGGCCAGGATCAGCTTGCTCAGGAACGAACTTTCGTCGGTGAAGGCTTCCAGCCCGCCGAAGAAGCGCGGGTCAATCACCACAGCCGTGGCCGAGGCGCCCCACTGGTCCGGGGCGTCCTTGCGCCCGTGGCCGGCCAACCCCGAGGTTAGTGCCTCGACCAGAATTGCCAGGGCAAAGCCTTTGTGACCGAAGGCCTGGCCGCCCAGGGGCAGGATGCTGCCCGGCGGAGTGGTAAAGAAGTCGGCCGGGTCGTCGCTCAGGTGGCCTTCATTGCTCATCAACACCGGGTGAGGCAGTGTGCTGCCGGCATCGCGGCACTGGCCGATCAGACCCAGGGTTACGGTGGACATGCTCACATCCAGCAGGATCGGCTCGCCCCGGGTCGGGATGCCAGCGGCAATCGGGTTGGGCGTGTAGATCGGATCGATCCCGCCATGGGCACACACCAGCCCCACCGACGGGTCCGAGGAATACACCATCGCAACCAGGCCACGGTCAGTGAACGGCTTCAGGTAAGCGGCCAGGCAACCAATGTGCGAGGCACGACGCACCACGGCGATACCTATCCCCTGCTCCGTGGCGCCTTTGGCCGCGCAGTCCAGGGCGCGGCTGACACAATAAGGGCCGAGCAGATAGTGGCCATCGAACAGAGCCGAAATGCCGCTGTCCGAGACTTGCTCAAGCAACTGGGCACTGGCCTTGACCTGCCCTGTCAGCATGCCGCCGATATAGCGGCTCACCAAGTTGAGGCCGTGAGTGCGATGGCCCAGCAATTCACCTTCGAGCAGTACCCGGGTCACCACCTGGGCGACTTCGGCATCAGCCCCGGCTTTTTCGAACAGTTGCTCGACGAACGTGGTCAGCGTTTGTGCGTCGTAGTGTTTGGCTTCAGTCATGCTTGCTGCTCCGTGATCAATCCAAGGTCGCTGCGCTGTGCTTGCCATCGACCAGGCGCTGTATGCCCAGTGGGTTGGCGTTCTTCAAGGCATCGGGCAGCAACGCATCGGGCACGTTCTGGTAGCACACCGGACGCAGGAAGCGATCGATCGCCAGAGTGCCGACCGAAGTGCCGCGGGCATCGGAAGTGGCCGGGTACGGGCCGCCATGGACCATGGCATCGCACACTTCGACACCGGTCGGGTAGCCGTTGAGCAGCACTCGACCGACCTTCACTTCCAACGCACCGAACAGGTGACCAAAAGCGGCCAGGTCATCGTGATCGGCCAGCAACGTGGCCGTGAGCTGGCCACGCAGGGCCTCGACGGCGCGCAACAGTTCTGCTTCATCCGCCACCTGAACCACCACCGTGCAAGGGCCGAAGACCTCTTCCTGCAGCAATTCATCCTGTTCCAGCAACAGGCTGATATCGGCCTCGAACAACTGCGGCTGCGCCTGGTTGCCTGTTTGCGTCAAACCGCTCAAGTGTTTGATACGCGGGTGAGCAAGCAACGCCTGCAAGCCTTTGCCGTAGCTGTTCAAGGTGCCGGCATTGAGCATGGTCTGCGGCGCCTGCTCGGCCATGTGCCCGGTCAAGCGCTCAATGAACGTGTTGAACGCCGGTGAGCGAATACCCAGCACCAGACCAGGATTGGTGCAGAACTGGCCACAGCCCTGCACCACCGAGGCAGTCAGTTCCGTTGCCATCTGCGCGCCACGGTTGGCCAGGGCCTGTGGCAAGACCACCACCGGATTGATGCTCGACATCTCGGCAAACACCGGGATCGGTTGCAGCCTTGCCGCTGCCATGTCGCACAGGGCACGGCCGCCTTTTAGCGAGCCAGTAAAGCCCACCGCCTGGATGCCCGGATGCTTGACCAGCGCTTCACCGACGCCGGCACCAAAGATCATGTTGAACACGCCGGCCGGCATGCCGGTGCGCTCGGTCGCCCGGATCAGCGCTTCGGCGACCCGCTCGGCTGTCGCCATGTGACCGCTATGGGCCTTGAACACCACCGGACAACCGGCTGCCAATGCGGCGGCGGTATCACCACCCGCCGTGGAGAACGCCAGCGGAAAGTTGCTGGCACCGAACACCGCCACCGGGCCTACACCGATGCGGTACTGGCGCAAGTCAGTGCGCGGCAAAGGTGTGCGTGCCGGCAGAGCCTGGTCGATGCTTGCACCATAGAAATCGCCACGGCGCAGCACTTGGGCAAACAGGCGCATCTGGCCACTGGTACGACCGCGCTCACCCTGAATACGGGCGCTCGGCAGCGCCGTTTCCTGGCAGGTCAATGCGATGAAATCCTCGCCCAGTCCATCGAGTTCATCGGCGATGGCTTCCAGGAATTCGGCCCGGCGTACCGCCGGCAGATTTCGAAACAGCGGGAACGCCGCGCTTGCACTCGCCACCGCCGTATCGACCTCCGCCAGGGTTGCCTGATGGAAAGCGCCTGGCAGTCGTTCACCGGTGTGGGCGTCGACGCTGTAGACCAGGGTGTCGCCCAGCGCGCTGCGCTGGCCGGCAATAAAGTTGTATCCGGAAACTTGCATGTGTTTTTCGCCTAGTAAAGGTTGCAGGGCTGTCAATCAGGTCACGGCACCGATCTGCCAGGGCACGAACTCGTTCTGCCCATAACCGTGTTGTTCGCTCTTGCTGCGTTCGCCCGAAGCGATGCGCAGCATCTGTTCGAAGATGAAGGCACCGCGCTCTTCAATGCTGGTGGAACCGTCGGCGATGCCGCCGCAGTTCACGTCCATGTCTTCTTCCTGGTGCTCGAATACCCGGTTGTTGGTCGCCAGCTTGATCGAAGGTGTCGGCGCGCAGCCGTAGGCCGAACCCCGGCCCGTGGTGAAGGCAATCAGGTTGGCGCCGCCGGCGACTTGCCCTGTGGCCGAGACCGGGTCGTAGCCTGGGGTGTCCATGAACACCAGTCCCTTGGCCCGGACCGCTTCGGCGTACAGATACACATCCACCAGGTTGCTGGAGCCGGCCTTGGCCACCGCACCGAGGGATTTCTCCAGGATGGTGGTCAGGCCACCGGCCTTGTTACCGGCCGAGGGGTTGTTGTTCAGTTCGGCGTTCATGCGCTGGCAGTAGTCTTCCCACCAGTGGATGCGCGCGATGAGTTTTTCCCCCACCTCGCGGCTCACGGCGCGGCGCGTCAGCAGGTGCTCGGCGCCATAAATTTCCGGGGTTTCCGAGAGAATCGCGGTGCCACCCGCCGCCACCAGGCGGTCAACGGCATTGCCCAGCGCAGGGTTTGCGGTGATGCCCGAGTACCCGTCCGAGCCACCGCATTGCAGGCCGACGATCAAGTGGCGAGCGCTGACCGGTTCGCGCTGCACCTGGTTAGCCTTTGGCAGCAATGCCTTGACCTGCTCGATGCCACTGGCGATGGTTTTCGACGTGCCGCCTATGCCTTGGATGGTGAAGGCGCGCAACTGGTCGCTGGCCTTCAGACCCTGAGTCTCGAGCAGGCTCTCGATCTGGTTGGTTTCGCAACCCAGGCCGATGATCAGCACTGCCGCAAAGTTAGGGTGAACGGCGTAGCCACCGAGCGTGCGGCGCAACAAACCTAAAGCCTCACCGCTGGGGTCCACTGCGCACCCGGCGCCGTGGGTCAGCGCCACGACGCCGTCGATGTTCGGGAAATCAGCCAGCGCCTCGGGGTGGATATCCCGGCGAAAGTAATCGGCCACGGCCCGGGCCACGGTCGCCGAACAGTTCACCGAGGTGAGAATGCCTACGTAGTTGCGAGTCGCGACGCGGCCATCGGCACGCACGATGCCCTGGAAGACGGCTTCAGTGCTTGGCGTGGGGTGTGCATCGACGCCGAAGGCGTAGTCACGGGCAAAGCCGCCCATCTCCACGTTATGCACATGCACGTGGTCGCCGGCTTCGATGAGCTGCGAAGCAAAACCGATGATTTGCCCATAACGGCGCAGCGGCTGTCCCTGCTCCACGCGTTGGCTAGCGACTTTGTGCCCGGAGGGAATCGGCTGGCGCACGGTGATTGCTTCGGCTTCCAGGCTCAAGCCTTCAGGCAGGGCCTGGCGTGCAATCAGAACGTTATCCAGGGGGTTGAGACGGATCACGGCAGCGTCGCTGGTCCGGGTTCTGGCAATCAGTTGCATGGGACCTCTCAGGGCAGTACGGCTGACTTCTTGTTATGGCGCCGCCCGTTCTGTGACGGGAGAATCTGCGATAACTGTAAGGAGCCAGCCTCAACATTCCCAATGAGATGATCCGATCAACCGATAACCTGGCGTTATCGAATTGTCGAATTGAGCTGCGTTAATCAATCGCCGCGTCCTCCTCCCGTCGCTGAAGCGCGAAATCGAGCAGGATGTCGGCGAACTCACGGGCCGACCCCGTCAGTGGCTCGTCCTTGCGGGTGATGATGCCGTACTCCAACGGCGCCAGGCGCAGTGGGGTCTGCAGCTCTTTGAGCTGGCCGCTTTCCAGCTGCGCTGCCACCATGGATCTGGGCAGCATGGCGATCATGGGCCCCGATTGCAGCAGTTGCAGGAACATCTGCATGGAGATGGTATCGACGCTGTCAGCCGGCGATGCGAGGCCAGCGGCCTTGAACGCTAACTCCAAGCGATCGCGAATGGGCGTACCGACCGGGTACAGCACCCACGGCCACTGGCCCAGCGCTTCAAGCGGTGTACAGTCCAGTTCGTTAAGCGGATGACGGCTGTTGACCACCAAGCTGAAGGGTTCAGGCTCCAATGGGTGGAAGTCGAAGACCTGGCTATAACGCTCTTCCGTGAAGCGGCCGATCATCAGGTCGAGCTTGTTTTGCTCAAGCATGGTGAGCAGGTGGTCGCTGGACTGCTCCACCACTTCGATCGACAGCAAAGGGCTGCGCGCTTTGATAGCTGCGATGGCCTGGGGCAGCACCATCGAGGTTGCTGCAAAAATTCCGCCCACCTTGAGAAAGCCATGGCCGCCTTTGCGCAGCCGGTTGACCTGGTCGACGAACTTGTGTGAATCGGCCAGTGCACCCTGCGCGTAGCGCACCACGTACTCGCCAAGCTCCGTGGGCGGCATGCTACGAGGCAAGCGCTGGAACAGGGCAAAGCCGAACTGCTCCTCCAGGTCGCGCAGCATCTTGCTCAAGGCTGGTTGGCTAAGGTTCATCCGTATCGCGGTGGCATGCATGTTGCGCGTGCGCGCCAGGGTGTCGATCAGCACCAGATGCTTGAAGCGCACCCAGTTGCAGAAGCTGGAATGGGTAATGTCCGACGGCATCGGGTCAGAGCCTCGTTAAAGATGGAATGCAGTGTCTGTCAGGTCATCCGCCCGAACAGACGAAGTCAACGCTATTGCCCCCGCAAATACTGCAGCAGCGTATTCAACGCCACCGACCTTGGCCGGGAACGCAAGGTCAGCAGGCCAATGTTGACCATGGAGATCGGCAGCTCGACCGGCAAAATAGCGACCATGCCATAGCGCGCATAATGCTCGGCCACATCATTGGGCACCACCGCGATCATGTCCGAAGCCTCGAGCATCGCCGTGGTCGCCAAGATCGAAGCGGTCTCAACAATGTCCAGCGACTGCACCATACCGCCGGCCTGCAGGGCCGTTTCCACCCGGTGGCGCATGGGGCTACCGATGGGGTGCAGAATCCAGGTCAAGGTGATCAAGTCGGCCAACTGCAAGGGCGAAGAACCCGCCAACGGGTGACCTGCCCGGGCGATCACGCGCATCTGCTCGCCGTTTTCGAACAGTTCGATGTCCAGGTCCTGACTGTCGCTCTGGTCCGGCAAGCGCCCCAACACCACATCGAAATCACCGCGCAGCAACGCAGGCAGCAAGGTATCGCTGGTACCGACTTCAATGGAAATCCGCACCTTGGGGTGATCGCGTTTGTACGCCAGCACAGCGTTGGTTAGCAGACTGGGGACCGGCCCCATCACGCTGCCGACGCGCACGAGTCCCGTGGCCCCGCGCGCCAGTTCCGCAATCTGCGCCTGGGCATGCTCGAACTCATGCAACGCGCCTTGGGCATAGCGGATCATCACCTCGCCATAAAGGGTCGGTTGCATACCGCGCGGCAAGCGTTCGAAAAGGCGCACGCCGAGGCGCTCTTCCAGTTGCTGCAACAGCAAGCTGGCGGCCGGTTGCGTGGTGTGCATCGACGTGGCCGCCCGGCGCAGGTTGCCGAAATCACCCAGGGCATTGAGCAAGGTGATCTGCCGGCTGGAAATTTTCAGGGCGCCGAGGTTACGTGGCGTGAGTGTGGGGACTTCTGGATTGGGAGACATATCAAATCCGGTATCCATACTTAGGAAACCGTGATTATGCATGTATCACTCAGCGACCTACAGTCGAGTCTTCTTAAGGTCACTAAGAACAAAAATCCATCATGAGCATTCGAATCACCCAGCTGAGCGTTCGCGACATCCGTTTCCCCACTTCCCTGTCGCTGGACGGATCCGATGCGATGAACAGCGCGCCGGATTACTCCGCGTCCTACGTCGTGCTGCATACCGACGCCCCTGTCGGCCTTGAAGGCCACGGCCTGACGTTCACCATCGGCCGTGGCAACGAGATCTGTGTGGCGGCGGTGCAATCCCTGGCACCGATGTTGGTCGGCCTGACCCTGGAAGAGATCATTGCCGACATGGGCGCCTTCTGGCACAACATCACAATGGGCGACAGCCAACTGCGCTGGCTGGGCCCGGAAAAGGGCGTTATCCACCTGGCCACTGCAGCCATCGTCAACGCCGTCTGGGACCTATGGGCCAAACACGAAGGCAAACCTGTGTGGAAGCTGTTGGCCGACATGACGCCGGAACAACTGGTGCGCTGCCTGGACTTCAGCTACGTCACCGACGTGCTCACCCCCGAAGAAGCCATCGCCCTGCTGCGCCGCCAGACGCCGGGCAAGGCCAAGCGTGAGGCGCAAATGCTGCGCGAAGGCTACCCCGGCTACACCACCGCGCCGGGCTGGCTCGGCTACAGTGAAGAAAAAATGCGCCAACTGGCCCGCGATGCGGTCGAGGATGGCTGGACCCACATCAAGCAGAAAATCGGCGCCAACCTGGAAGACGACATCCGCCGCGCCACTATTTTGCGCGAAGAAATCGGTTGGGAACGTACCCTGATGATGGACGCCAACCAGGTCTGGGGCGTCGATGAGTCAGTCGCCAATATGCGCCGCCTGGCGGCTTTCGAACCCCTGTGGATCGAAGAGCCGACCAGCCCCGACGACATCCTCGGCCATGCCAGCATCCGTCAGCGCATCGCACCGATCGGCGTCGCCACCGGTGAACATTGCCACAACCGGGTGATGTTCAAGCAGATGTTCCAGGCCGGCGCACTGGATTTCTGCCAGTTGGACGCGGCTCGTTTGGGTGGTCTCAATGAGGTGTTGATCGTGCTGCTGATGGCGGCCAAGTTCGACGTGCCGGTCTGTCCTCATGGCGGTGGTGTCGGTTTGTGCGAGTACGTGCAGAACATCGCCCTGTTCGACTACATCGCCGTCTCCGCCTCGCTGCACAACCGTGTACTCGAATACGTCGACCACCTGCACGAGCACTTCCTTGATCCCGTTGTGATCCGCCGCGGCCGCTACATGCCACCGCAACGTCCGGGCTATAGCATCGAAATGACCGCTGAAACCCTGGAGCGTTATCAGTACCCCAACGGACAAGTTTGGATCGATATCGCCCGCACCTGATCGCCAAGGGAATGGAGGAAAAGGAAGATCGATTGTTCACGCGGCCACCGACCAATACATAAAGCCCACTTCTTAAAAGGTGGGATTTATGGATCGCACGCTATGATTTGGTCGCCATGAGACCAAGGGGCTTAGCCAATTTTGAACAGACCATCAACAATTTGTGCCGCCCAAGCCTCGCCTTCAAATCGCCGTCTATTTGCTCGGTATCCGCGCGATAAAGACCAACCCTGCGGTAGGCCTTTTGCTGATCTATGTCTACGCCTAAAAAGTGCCACACCACCCTCGAACAAACCGGTTTACGGGAATCATTGGGCTATGTCGCCGGCGCCTTCACTGGCGCCTCGAGCAAGGGCATGCAAGGTCTGTTGGAACAAGCCGACGGCGGCACCCTGTTTCTCGATGAAATCGGCGACATGCCCTGCCCTTGCAAACCCGGCTCCTGCGGGTTCTGGCCGAGGGTGAAGTGGCGCTTCTGGGAGCTTCACGGCGCAAAACGATCGACCTTCAAGTCGTCTGCGCGAGCCACCGCGATCTGGAAGGACTGGTCGCCGCGGGCGAGTTTCGCGAAGACTTGTACTTTCGTTTGAATGGAGCGCGCTTCCAGTTGCCGCCGCTACGCGAACGCAATGACCGACTGGCGCTGATCAAGCGGATTCTCGATGAAGAATCTTCCCTTTGCGCAGAACCTATGCAACTGGGAGGTACGGCTCTGGAATGCCTGCTTGGCTACCGCTGGCCAGGTAACGTTCGCCAGTTACGGCGCGTGCTGCGTTATGCCTGTGCGGTGTGCGATTCAAATCTGATTCAGGTCAGCCATTTGCCCGAGCAATTGCATGGCCACAGCCTTAATGGCCCAAGCTCCGGCGACACCAATGATTGCTGCGCGAGCCCCGAACGCCAGACACTACTCGATGCCCTGGTGCGCCATCGCTGGAAACCCACCGCCGCCGCCAAGGCTTTGGGCATCTCTCGGGCAACCCTGTATCGGCGGGTGCATCAGCACGGCATAGAGATGCCGGGCAGAAGCCAGGTGTAAAGCCTGGGTCCCCCAGCAAACCGTTGTAATGAGCGCTCGTACCGACCCGATCAACAGAAAAGACGATCAACCCGACGGCCCATGTCGCTTGATGCCTACCGTTTTATCGCTGCGAAACATGCTGACAATCGCCCCACAGATCAACGAGCAATGCAATCGCCGCTACGGCGATCATGAAATAACTGGCGGCTTAAGACATGACCACCCCCTCCTGATTGATAAGCGAGAGGCAGGAACGTTCGGGAGGGGATTCAGTGTATCTGTGACTGATCCCCTTTCGGACCCGCCATGCTGGCGGGTCCTCCTGATCTAAAGGCGCTGAAGCCTGCGCCTCCTGATCCGCACACAAATTTCAGGCACAAAAAAACGCCACTCATTGAGTGGCGTTTTTTTTGAATCTTGGAGCGGGAAACGTGAATCGCCCCGGATTCTCTAAACACCTACCGAAAGCGCAAAGCGTTTCTGGAAGAGACCAAGCATTCCATCGACAGTGAGGCGCAGTTGTATTGCTACTTTTACGGCGTGACGCCGGAGTTGAAGCAGGTGCCGAGCAAGAAAAACCTCGAGCAGACTTTCGGGGTGTTCAGTGCCGATATTGAGAACCTGGATCACTTCATCATTCGTCAGGCGCCGGGGTTGGCGAGTCAATAGTCATTGGCTCGGACGTCGCTCTCAATAAAACCCTATTTATAAGATGGTCTTTGTATGCTTATGGAGCATGATGGGCCGTAGTGCTTTCCCTGATGTTCAACGCCGATGAGTACCTATCTTTTGTCAGTGATTCCCCTACTGGTATGTGACGACTCCAACATGGCCCGTAAGCAGGTGTTACGGGCGCTGCCGGCGGACTGGCCGGTTTCGGTCACCGAAGCCGGTAATGGTCGCGAGGCCATGGATGCCATACGCCGGGGTTTGGGGCAGGTGGTGCTGCTCGACCTGACCATGCCGGAGATGGATGGTTATCAGGTATTGAGCGCCTTGCGCGCCGAAGGATTGAAGGCGCAAGTCATCGTGATCTCCGGTGACATTCAGGAAGAAGCGGTGCGCCGCGTGCGTGAGCTGGGCGCGCTGGCGTTCCTGAAAAAGCCGTTTGACGAAAACGAGCTGCGCCAGACACTCAGTCAGCTGGGGCTACTGACGGAACCCGGCCAGGCGTCGCTGGGGAGTCGTCCGGCCGCGAACACGGCCATCAGTTTTCACGATGTGTTCCGCGAAACGGTCAACGTTGCCATCGGCCGGGCGGCCGCCCTGATAGCCAAGGTGCTGGGAGTCTTTGTGCAGTTGCCAGTACCGAACGTGAACATCCTCGAAGTCGGCGAGTTGCACATGGCGCTGACCGATGCCAGCAGCTGCAAGGAACTCACGGCCATCTGCCAGGGTTTTATCGGCAGTGGCATCGCCGGCGAAGCCCTGCTGATGTTTCACGACTCGGAAATCGCCGACATAGCGCAATTGATGCAGCGTCAGAGCACCGATTATTCGGACCTGGAAATGCTGCTAGACCTCTCCAGCGTTCTGATCGGTGCTTGCCTGAGCAGCATTGCCGAACAGATCGATGTGGTGTTTTCTCAAGGCCACCCGCAGATCCTCGGCCAGCACGCGGCCATCGATGAGCTGATCCGGGTCAACCGCAAGCGCTGGAAAAAGACCCTGGCAGTGGAAATCAGCTACAGCCTGGAAGGGCATGATATTCGTTTCGACCTGTTGTTGCTGTTCACGGAAGACTCAATCGAGCGATTAACCCACAAACTCGCCTACTTGATGAACTGAGCCATGAACGATCCTATCGATCTGAACGAGTTTCACTGGTTACTGGCGATCGTCCAGAACATCGACGTCGGTGTGGTGGTGCTCGACCGCGACTATTGCGTGCAGGTCTGGAACACCTTCATGGAGAACCGCTCCGGGGTGCAGCCCAAGGACGCCCAAAATCAGAATTTCTTAAGTCTGTTTCCCGAAGTCGACCGCCAATGGTTCAGCCGTAAGGTGGAAAGCGTCGCTACCCTGGGTACGCCAGCGTTCACTATCTGGGAGCAGCGCCCGTATCTGGTGCGGTTCAAGAACTACCAGCCGATCACAGGCCAGGAAGAGTTCATGTACCAGAACACCACGCTGTTACCGCTGCGCTCCACCGACGGCAAAATTAACCATATTTGCCTGGTGATCTATGACGTCACCGACGTCGCCACCAACCGGCATCAGCTCCAGGCCGCCAATGCGCAATTGCAGCAACTCTCCAGAACCGATCGGCTGACGGGCCTGTACAACCGCGGTCATTGGGAAGAAAGCCTGAAAGTCGCTTATGCTCGGCACCAGCGTTATGGCAATGCCACCAGCCTGGTGATGTTGGATATCGACCACTTCAAGCGGGTCAACGACACCTATGGTCACCAGGCGGGCGACAAGGTTATCGAGGAAGTCGCCAGGCTGATCCACGAGCATGTGCGCGAAACCGATGTGGCTGGGCGTTATGGCGGTGAAGAGTTCGGCGTGGTGCTTTCGGACACCGACAAGACCGGTGGACGGGTTTTCGCCGAGCGTCTGCGTAAGGCAGTCGAAGGGCTGGAAGTGCTGCATAACGGCCAGAGCATCCGTTTCACCATCAGCCTGGGGGTGGCCGACCTGAGCCAGCCCTCGATCAACTACGCTGACCTGATCGCCTGGGCGGACCATGCGCTGTTTGCGTCGAAGAAGGCCGGGCGCAATCGGGTGACGGTGTATGAGTAGATAGATCGTAGTGCCTGGTTTTACGACTGCTGCGCAGCCGAGCCCGCTAACCGCGGGCTTTCTGATCTCCAGGGTTCTATCCCGACGAAGCTCGCGTATCTTCCTCGTTCGATAAGCAAGCCAACGCTTCTGGCAAATGGGCTCAAATCTTGACCTGTTGGATCCTGCCGTAGACATCTTCCAGGCGCTCGATATCGTCCTCGCCCAGGTAGCTGCCGGACTGCACCTCGATGACTTCCAGCGGGATCTTTCCGGGGTTGGACAGGCGATGCACCGAAGCGATCGGGATGTAGGTGGACTGGTTTTCAGTGAGAAGGAAAACCTTTTCGTTGCACGTCACCTGGGCGGTGCCGGAGACCACGATCCAGTGTTCGGCGCGGTGGTGATGCATTTGCAGGGAAAGTTGCGCGCCAGGTTTCACGGTGATGTGCTTGACCTGGTGGCGGGTGCCGCTGTCCACCGAATTGTAACTGCCCCAGGGGCGATACACCGCGCAGTGGCTCTGGGTTTCCGAGCGGCCTTGGGCATCGAGCGCATTAACCAGTTTTTTCACGTCCTGCACGGTGTCGCGGTGCGCGACCATCAATGCATCCTTGGTTTCTATCACGACCAAATCGTCTAGCCCTAGCAGGGTCACCAGCTTGCTACTGCCATGCACGAAGCAATTGCGGCTGTTGTGGCTGACGACATCGCCCTTGAGCACATTGCCATCGGCGTCCTTGTCATGCACATCCCACAGCGAGGACCAGCAACCGACATCACTCCAACCAGCGCTTAGCGGGACGACCCAGGCGCGGCTGGTGCGCTCCATCACGGCATAGTCGATGGAGTTGTCCGGACAGCATTCAAAGGTGACCCGATCGATACTGGTCACGCCTTCGCTGCTGCGGCTGCGCTCCAGGGCCAGCACGCAAGTGTCGTACATGTCGGGTTCGTGAGTGCGCAACTCGTCGAGATAGCGGCTGGCACGGAACAGGAACATGCCGCTGTTCCAGAAGTACTCGCCGGACCGGACAAATTCGCTGGCGGTTTGCTGGTCGGGTTTCTCGATAAACTTCTCGACATTGAAGGCTCCGACACCAGCATCGCCGCAGGCGGCTTTGATATACCCAAAGCCAGTTTCCGGACGCGTCGCCGGAATGCCGAACAGCACCATATTGCCTTTGAGCGCCTCTTCCTGCGCGTGTGACAGCGTGGCGCGCAAGGCGGGAACGTCACTGATCACATGATCGGCCGGAAGCACCAGCAGCAGCTCATCGCGGCCTTCGGCGATCAGCTTGAGGGCCGCCAGCGCCACCGCCGGCGCGGTATTGCGGCCGAAGGGTTCGAGCAGTATCGCCTGCGGCGTACAGCCAATGGCGGCGAGTTGTTCATTGACGATAAAGCGATGCTCCTGATTACAGACCACGATCGGCTTGCCTATACCCTCGAACGCCAGGCGCTGCAGGGTCTGCTGAAACAGCGATCCCTCACCTGCCAGACTCAGGAATTGCTTGGGATACAACTTGCGCGACAACGGCCACAACCGCGACCCACTGCCGCCGGACAGAATCACTGGAATCATTTCACTTTCCTCCCGCACCTTCATCACTCGACATGAAGGCACTTCGAGCAACGAAGGACTGCCTTCCCTTTTACAACACAAGCTCAATTACGAATGGCCCCACCGGGTATCCAGGGCGTGTTGGCTGTTGCATTTATTCTTTCTGGTCAGCAAATAGCTGGGTGATGTCGCCGCCCAGGCGGTAGGTTTTCATCGGTTCGATCGATTGGCGCCAGCGGTTGGTTTGCGCCGAGCAGTCGTACAGCGCGCAGTAAGGTTCCAGCCAGGCAAATTTGCCGTCCTCGTCGAGGTCCTCAAGTGCTTGCTTGTAGCCGGTCTTGCGTTCAAACGAGCGTGGATCCTTGATCCCCTCCTCCACCCGCGCCGCCAGACGCCGCATGGCACCGTGGTTTTCTTCGCGCAGGTCGATGTCATTGGCTCGGGCAAAAGCAGCGATCATCATCAGCGGCCCCATCGCGTAGTTGTGGTAAGCCAGTGCGCGGGTTTCGCGGCTCAGTTCGTTGGGCAGATAGCCGTCTGCATCGACCTGGGAAGCGCCGATGCGAAACTGCGCTACCGACCAGTCGAACAGGTCGCGTCGGTCGACCACCACCGAGGCCGCCATGACGGCCCAGGCCGCCCAATACTGGTGATTGTTCAGTCGGTCCAGTGGCTGGTCCCGCCAGTCCCGCACCACCTGATCGGCGACCTGGCCGATCCAGACCTCGATCGGCCGGGTCTGCGCCTCGCGGCCCTTCAATGGCTGCGAACGCGAATACTTGAGCCGCAGATAGGCCGAAGAAATACTGCCCAACGCCCATTTGCGCATCGACTTGCCGGTATGGGTGTAAGTGGTGCTCAGCAGCGCCTGCGCCTTGGCCCAATCACCCAGCCAGCTCAGGGTGCAGTCCACATAGCCTGCGCGGCCAAGCCGTAAATAGGCGGCGACTTGTTTGTTGATTCCCTTTTCCAGTTCGTTGATATCGGCTGACATTTGTTTGTAGCGTTGGTTGGATTCCACGTTGAGCTGATCACGTGCCTTGCCCGAGCCCTCGTACTTACTGGGGATCAACAGGTCACCGGTATAGGGTTTGGGCGCCGCCGGACAGCTCGGTGCGTCGCCCTTCTTGTCCACGGCCGGCGCGTAATAGCCCTGCGGCGGGCGGAGTTGAGCGGCCACCGCTTGCACGGTCGGCCCCATCAGAATGAAGGCCACGCCAAAGGCGGCCCAATGTCCCTGACGCATCAGTGCCCCTCCGTCTGCGCGGTGCGCAGGGAAGGTGCCGCAGAGATGACTGGCTTGGCACACAAGCGGGCCGAGAGTTCCATGGAGGTCGGTCCAGGTGGTGGCTGCACCTCCATGGAAAGAAACGTCAGTTCGTCCCAGTCCGCATCGGCGCGCAGCTCGAAGACGAAGCGGCCCTGGGTGTTGACCGTCGGCGCACGGCTCAAGCTGATGTTTTCCTGGCGACCGTTCATGTAGGTCAGGGTCGCGCTCATCAGGTGCACGCCGGGATCGGCGAACGTGAGGTCGACCTGATAACGATTGCCCTTGATCGGATACACATTGCCGCCACCACCGTTGAACAACACCTGATTGCGCCCGCTGTGCAGGGTCGAATGGCTTTTGAGCAGCGGCGCCTGGTTGTCGCAGCCATCGCTCAGCGCCGCCATCGCCTGCCGGTAGAAGCTGGATCTGCCGAGGCTGTCGAGATTATCGGTTTCCCATACCAGCACCGCCGGCGGGGCTTTCTGGAAGTCGTCGCCGAGCAGGTAGGCGATCAACGAATCATCGTAGCCACCGCCCGGCACACTGAAGTTGCCGACCGGCGTCTGCAGATACTGTTCGAGGAAACCGGCAAAGTTGAACGCCTCGCCGCTGGCGCTGGTACCGATCAATGCGACCTTGGCGGGGACCTTGGCATCGCCTTGGGCCCGGGTTTGATAACGGGGGACATACTGGGCCGCATAACCGTTGCCGCAGATCTGCGCGGCGGCTTTTTGCAATGTGCCAGAGCGTCCCAACAAGCCGACCGGCTGGCTAGCGAAGACCTGATGCGGCAACGCCTTGAGCACATCGTTGCCCCTGAGCGTCTGGGCCACCAGCTGGGCGCTGCGTTCGGCGCCATAGGGCGTCCAGTTGTGGTCGCCCTTGAAGTAGAAAGGCTGCCCGGCTGGCTGCGGCGCACCCAGCAGGCTGGTGAAGTCGGGGACCAGAATACGTAAGTCGCGCACCCGGTCCAGCGTTTGCAAGTAGTTCTGCCGGGCCTTGGCCTGATCGAAGTTGGCCAGTTCCAGCGGCGTCAGCCGGTCGGCATGCAGCAAGCCGCGGCTGGGTGGCAACACCAACACCAGCTCGACCCCGCGTTGGGCCAGCCCGTCGCGCAGGCGCTTGAGAGCGTTGTAACCGCTCTCATCGAGGCCGAAGTCAGTGCGAAAATCGCTTTGGCTGCGAAAGAGCCACTGGTCTTTGGCCTCCATCAGGGTCGCGTAGTTTTTCAGCGCCGGCTGCTCGTAAAGTGTCGCTTGCGCCGCTTGTGGGCACAGCTGACAGCAAGCTTCGGCGGTGTACTCCGGCTGCGCCTGTCCCCACGTCGGTACAGACAGCAGGCACAGAGCGACAAATCCATGGAGGGTGTTCATCGGCAGGCTCCTCACAGTGTCTCGGGCAGAATCAGCGCGGCTGCATGACGGCGCAGGAGAATGTCCATCAAGTCGCCCTGCACCTCCCCCAACAAACCGGTGAAGGCAAGGCCGTCCTGTTTCTGCGGCGCCAGAAAGGTCAAGTCATAGAGTTCCAGACGCGAGGGTGAAAACACGGTGATGGGGCTGGAACCGTTGCCAATCAGCTTGCCGCCGACCACGGTGAGCGACAGCCTGGCTTCGTAGGGGTCTTCCTTGAGATCGCGGTCGCTGCCGCGCAAATCCTTGATGTGACCGTAGATACCGGTCAGGGCATTGGCCATCAGCTCATTTTCATACAGCCGCACACCGGTGCTGTTACGTACCCGGATCCCGTGCCGCTCATTGTCGGCCGCGCGGTTGCGCCAGAGCAGGTTATTGCCGCTCTCATACAGGGTTATACCGTCGGAGAGGTTCTTGTAGGTCTCGTTGTAGGCCACCAGGTTATTGACGCTGGAACGGTCCAGGACGATGCCCGACAGGTGGTTGTTGTAGGCGCGGTTGTAGATGATCCAGCTGTCGTTGACCTCGCGTGAGAGGATAATGCCGTGCTTCTTGCGGGTACCGAAGGCGTCGTTGTGGGCAATGATCAGCCGGCGCGAACGGTCGTGCGGGTCGATGCCATAGACGATGTTGTCGCGGTAGGAATTGCCGAGAATCACCACGTCGTCGGCCTCATAGCAATAGAAGCCGTACCAGTTGTCGACGAACTCCGAATTGAGCAGCCAGCCGGTCGGCCGTTTGCGTTTCATCTTTGGCGCCATGCTCGGGCTGTACTGGGAAATACTCACCCCATAACTCTTGCTCGCGGTGTAGCCGAAGCTGGTGATGGTGCTGTTGACGATGTAGGTCTCGGTGCCGCCCCAAGACACCAGGAAGGGCCGGAACTCGTCCTCTTTCTTGTACCAGGCCGGGCTGTCGTCCTTCTCGCTCCAGGCGCTGACCTTGGTGTCGGTGATAAATAGCTTGCCGTCATTGACCAGGAATGAACCGCCCTCCTGGGACAATCGCAACTCCTTGACCGACTTGTCGATATGCAGGGTCCCGCCGGGACGTATGACGATCGGCAAGCGCGCCAGAAACACCCCCGGCGCAGTTTCGCGCAAGGCCGTCGGTGGCAGGGTGCGTGCCAGTTGCGTCAGGCTCATGTAGCCACGGTCGATGAAGATCGCCACGGGCATTCGCTGCTGGCGCACCACCCATTCCTTGAGACGCTCCTTGCCGCCGATGAATTCGTCGAGCGCGTTTTCCTTGAGCATTGGCTGGATCAAGGTACGGCCGGCGGGTTTGTAGGAAATCTTCGCCATGGCGGCCTCGGCCGTATAGCCGGACAGGTCGGGGATCTTCGGCTCGCTGATCAGCAAGGGCTTTCCCGGAGCCTCGCTGATGGTATAGCGCGGCGCGAAGACGACACTCGCCGCGCTGACACCCGCGGTCGGCACCAACAGCAGACCCGCGAGCAACAGCCCTATCTTGACGACACTGTCCATAAGCCTCACTCATCAAAATAAATGCAACCTGGTGTGATCAAGGCGCCGTGCCCACGATGGCATCACTGCGGGCAACAACCCGGGCCTAGATTTTCCAGACGAAATCAATGAACGCCCGGTGCATGCTCGAGTCAGTGTCGCTGGCGTAGGCATCGCCCGGGAAGAACACGCCGAGGCGCAAGCGGATCAGCGCCGAGGGTTCGTCGACCCAATCCACCATGCTCGCGGGCAACAGGCCTTGTTTGAAGTACTTGGTCATGACCAGATCGACTTCCTGGCCCAGGTCCTTCTCACCGTCCACCAGAGCCGCATTGATGATCCCGTCGTCGCCGGTGTCCTGCTGGTCGTCGACCCGCCAGAAGCGGTGGTAGACGAGGCTGGCGTCGTAGTCCTCGCGCAACTGCCAGGAGCCGAACAGAGTAGCCACCTGGAGGTTGCTCAGTTCACCGCGAAAGGCTTCGCCGAAACGGTGAACGCGTGAACGCGTGCCGGTGTAGTTCGAGCGGTTGCTCTGCAGGCCGGTTTGCTGGAACACATTCTCCTGGTCGTGACCGCCGCCGTCGCCACGGGCTGCGGCAGCACCGAGGCGCCAGCTTTCATCGATGTTCCAGCGCAGGCCCAGGTCAGCGCCCCAAGCGTTGACGTCGCCACTGGTGTGGCCCGTCGCAATGCGATCGCCGTTAGCGTCGATAACGCTGGTGAGGTTGTCGCGATTGCCGGTCAGCCAGGTCGCGCTGAGCCAGTAATTGACCGGCATCGTCGAGCGAAAGTTGTAGCCGTCACCGTTCGCTTCGAGACCGACCCAGGTCAGGCTGCCGGTGTTGGTCTTGTCGAGCGCATCGAGCTGCTCGCCCGTATTGGGCAGACTGCCGCTATCCTCAACGTGATGTACACGCAGGCCGAACCAGTGATTGGGCGCCCATTGTGTAGAGATGTCGGCGAAGGCATGGGAGCGGTCTTTGTCTTCGGGTGCCAGGTCGCTCAAGTCAGTGCGGTAGTCGGAAAAGCGTTCGGCGCCGCCGAGGTGGGCGCGCAACAGAGTGGTCTCGAAGGACCAGTTGAGCGCTTCGATGTTGGTGTCCATCCACTCGCCGCTGTCCTCGCGCAAACGCTGTCGACCCAAGCGCAAATGCTCGCCCGGATAGGCGGTGATGCCCGAATAATCAACCCAGAACTCACGCAGCGCCAAGTAGCTGTCATCGGTCCCACGGGCGTTACTTTCGTCGACGCCGTTGTTGACCGTATCGGTGTCGATGGTATCGGTCGCCGCCACCGCCTGCCCCATCGCATAGGCACTCCAGTTACCCCACTGGCCATAGGCCCAGGGGCGCAAGTCGATGCCAATACCGTTGACGGTGCCACCGGGCGCGGTGCCCAGGTCGCGGTCTTCCTGCGACTCACCGGTAATCTTCACATCCAGGCCGAAATTCTTCGGCGCCACCTCCGCCGCCAGTACCAGACCGGCACTGCACATCAGCGAAACACCCAGACCACAACCTGCCAACAATGCTTGCTTCATAGTAAGTCCTGTCCATTTTCCGGAGTTTGCAGTCTGGCTAAAGCCGCGCCCGTCAGACGGGCCTGGGCTTCCCCCTCAAGCAAGGGCTGCGCGATTTTCCTTTCTGCCGGGGTCAGCCCCGACTGCAGGGCCGACAGCACTGGCTCTGCATTTACCACGCCCTGACGCTGCGCGAGTTGCGCGAAGACGAAGGCATTGATCCGATTGACCTTGACCCCGCGGGAGTCGGAAAACATGTGCGCCAGGGCCAGGTCGGCGTTTGGCGAACCGTTGCGGGCCGCCAGCAACAAATGTTGCAGTGCCTTATGCGGTTCGACCTGACCCAGATAACCGCGCCGGTACAACTGGCCCAGGTAGTAATGCGCCCCGACTTCACCGGCCGCGGCCGCCTTGAGCAAATGCTCTTCAGCCAGACGCGGGTCCTGCGGCAACCATTTGCCGAGGTAATACAGCCGCCCGGTCAGCAGTTCCGCCCGTGGGTCGCCCGCTTCGCGTCCGCGCTGCAAGGCCGAGAGCAATTGCGGCGCATCGCCTTGCACGGGGTAGTCGTTGATCAACCGTGCCAGGCTGGTCCAGGCCGGAGGATAGACCGGCGCCAGTTCCTCAAGCAGGCGCTGGGCGCTTTGCGCGTCGGCCGGGCCTTCGAGGGTTGGCGACGACAGAACGCGCGCCACTGCCTCGACCCGCAAGGGCGCTACGCGTCCCTCGCGCCAACCCTGGCGCAACTCCACCAGCAAGGCCGCTTGCGCCTTAGGCTGAGCGCGCATTCGGTTGATGGTGGCCAGCTCGACATAACAGGCATCGAGTACCGCCAGCCGAGCCCGGCACATCTGCTCGATTTGCGGCAGGCGCTCCTTATAGGTGCCCTGATTGCGGTAGATCAGAATCTGCGCCAGATCCGCCTCGACAATGCCCTGGGCACGCCAGCCATCGACCTTCTGCTGCGGGTCCACCCCAGGTGCCAAATGCGGGTAACCCAGGTACAACAACGTCAGCGGCACCACCGCACTGAACTCGCCTTTATCCAGCGCGCCTTCCAACAATTGCTGGGCCTCGCGCACTTGCTTGGGATCACTCGGTCCCTGACGCAGCAACAAGCGGCCCAGACGTGCCTGCGCCTTGACCGACTCCGGCGCGGCCTGGCGGTACAAGGCTTCAGCCTCTTTCAGGCTCGCAGGGTCACCCGCCGACGCCGTCAGGTCGCCCATCCCGGCCTGAGCATCGGCATAGCCGTCCTGGGCCAGCGCCGCATAGTGCTTGCGTGCCGTTTCATAATCGCCGCGCAACATGGCCTCGCGCGCCACCCCCTGATCTGGCAGGGTGCCGCAACCATGAATCATCGTCAGAGCAGCGGCCAGCGCAGAAAACCGCAGCCCCGATCGCCATGCGCCGTTCATTTCTCGGCCGCCATGACTTTATTTTCCCAGGCGTTTTTCACCCAGGTATTGGCCGCCCAGGCATTCTTCACCCAGGCATTGCTCTGCAGGTCTTCGATACTGACCTCCACCGGACGCCCGGCCAGATCGGTCTGCAACGTGCTGTCAGACTCAATGGTGACCCGCAGGTCGGAGGCCAGGCCGCCGTTGTCCAGCACCACCGTGGCGATTTTGCCCGTACGTGGCTGTTCTTCACCGACCAGTTGGAAGCTCACTGCCTTGCCAGGCTGGATCTTGGCAAAGCTCTTATAGGGGAAGCGCGCCTCGATGGTTGCCACACCATCGATCGGCATCAACTCGTATACCGTGGTGCCCTTGCCGACGACCTGGCCGTCCGGCACCAACTGCGCCACCACCCGGCAATCGCAAGGGCTGGTCAGCGAACCTTGCAGGGTCCGGCTGAACAGGCGCTCGAGGTTTTCCGGGGTCGCCTGCCCAGGTGGCAGGTTGCCTTTCATCACATCCAGCAACGACGCGGAAAAGGTCGCCAGCGGCGCCCCCTTGGACACCACCGCCCCCACCTTGACCAACGACTTGACGCTGCCGTCGCGCGGCAGACCGATCAACTGGCCGGGCACGTTGACCCGCGCCGATTCGGCGTGAGTGACGAAATAAATGCCATACAACTGGTTCAGCACATAGCCAAAGGCACCCAGCCCCATAAGGAACATCAGCAGGCTCACCATAGTCGCCCGCAAGCGTGCGAAAAAGCCCAGGCCGTTGCCGCTTTCGTGCTTTCGCGGCTTGGTGAAGTTGTCGCGTTGCTGGGTCGCGAGCATGTCCCCCAGGCTGATCACCCCTCCCGAGAGGTAGGAGGTGATCAGATAACGCAATGCGGAGATCGCACGTGGGGGCAGGTTGTGGAACTCGCAACCCACCCGCAGCCCCTCGCTGCCTGCCGAGCGCACGACAAACTCCACGTCGATGGCAAACCCAAGCGCATCGACCTGAAACAGCAGTTTGCCTTTGTGCTGTCGGCCCACGATCAGCGGCGGGTTCGGCTGACTCAGGCTGAAGCCTCCCGCTGACAAGTCGATCAGCTCGCAATCGAACATCTCCCGGTTCGGCCCGTGAAACTTGATCCTCGCCGGTAGATTGAGCCGCGCATGCTGACGCTGCACCTCCGACTCATGCACGACATTGTCATCAACAGCAATACAAGCTGTGTTCATAACGCGTCCCTTCCCATCCACGATTGAGATCGATCCGGCAGGTCAGAGCCGGTGTGCACCTTTATCCTTTACCGCTGTGCAGACCGACACGGCATGCCGACTGCCCTGACACCTGTGCTACACCACCCACATCAGCAGCGCGCAAAACACACTGCCGGCCGAAAAGGTCATGGCCCGCGACGACCAGGTATTGAACCAGCGCTGATAGCTGGCCAGCCCGCGGTCGAGTCTGGTTTTCTGGCGCGTCCACGATTGCCGGTCGAGACGGAAGAACACATAGATCTTCACCATGGCGCCGACCAACTGGTTGTAATAGAGAATCAGTGGATAGGCCGGCCCGACCGGGTGCCCCGAAGCCAGCAACAGCAGACTCAGGATCAAGCGAGTCAGGCCGATCCAGAGCACATAGATCAGTAGGTAGGCCATGCTGTATTTGAGGCTGGCAATGATTGCCACTGACGGCCCGAGCAGGCTGGCCCACATCGATACGCGTTGGTCGAACAGCACCAGCGAAGTGAACCAGCCCAGGCGCTGCACGCCCAAGTGCAGCGCCCGCGAGTTCTGCCGCAGGTTATTGCCATACCAGCGGAACATCAGCTGGCGGCTGGCCTTGAAGAAGCTTTTTTCCGGAGGGTGCTCGACCGTGTTGATCGCCGCATCAGGCACATAAAAAGTGTCGTAGCCCAGCCGCATCAGGCTGTACCAACTGGACTTGTCATCGCCGGTCAGGAAGCGGAAACGCCCCAGGCGCCAGTGCTGCAGATAATCGCTCTCAACGTCTTGAATAAAGCCGGGGTCGGTCACCACCTGGGCGCGGAACACCGACATCCGGCCGGTCATTGTCAGCACTCGTTTGCCCAGTGCCATCGAACACATATTGATGTGCCGCTGGGCAAACCGCAGCTTGTGCCATTGACTCATCAGGTAGCTTCCGCGCACCTCGCAGAACTCATTGGTGGTCAGCCCGCCGACGTTCGGGAACAGCTTGAACCAGGGCACGGTCTGACGCACCAGCCCGGGCGAGAGCACGGTGTCGCCATCGACCACCGCCACCGCCGCATCGGCATCCGGCAAATACCGGGAGATCGCCCGAAAACCATGGGCCAAGCCATCTCGTTTACCGGTGCCGGGAATCCGCACGAAGCTCAGCTTGACCTGCTCCGGCGGGGTATAGCTGTCCCACAGCGCTTTGATCAGCAGTTCATCGGCCAGCTCGACGATGGAACAGACCACCGTGGTCGGGTAACCACAACCGATGGCTTCTTCGATCACCGAGCGGTAGACCTGCGCCGTGGTCAACGCATCGATACGAAAACTGGTAACCAGTAAAAACACGTGCGACGGATCGGCACTGCTGCCCAGCCTGGTGACTTTGCGTCTGTAATAAGGGAAGACCAGATAAAGGAACAGTATCCCCCGCAGGTAATGGATCGCGCCCATCGAATAACGCCAGATACCGACCGCTCCCAGCAACAGGAGAAAGTCCCTGGATTGGGGATCGAACACGGTGCGCGGCAGCAACAGTGCAAGCCCCATCAGCGCGGTGACGTAGAACAGCCAGCCCGCAGCTTCGCGCAAGTAAACCCTGGAATCAGCCATACCTATGACCCCCCGTTCGATAAACCCATGTTGCTTGGGGCGCATCAGCTTCGCGCCTCGCTTACCAGCAGATACCCTCGAGCCGATCGTCACTGGCGTGTGGCAGGAAGCCCACCAGGTCAACCACCTGCTTGCCCTCGGGCACCTGAAGCGCAATGGCTTTGAAGGACTCGTCACTGTTACCCAGCACGATCACCTCCGCCTGCTCGATCACCTTCGCAAGGTCAGGGCATAACAGCGAAGCCAGGTGCGGAATCTTCGACTCGATGTACTCCTTATTGGCCCCGTAGATACGCGCGTATTCAACGTTGCGATCGAAGATATGCAGGTCGTAGCCCTTGCCTATCAACATCTCGGCCAGCTCTACCAGCGGGCTTTCGCGCAGGTCATCGGTGCCCGCCTTGAAGCTCAGGCCGAGTAGCGCGACACGCCGCTTGCCGTAACTGCTGATAATGTCGAAGGCTCTCTGTACCTGCACCGCATTGCTGCGCATGAGCGAGGCCAGTAGCGGGTGCTCGACGTCCATTTGCCCGGCGCGATAGTTCAGCGCACGCACATCCTTGGGCAGGCAGGAGCCGCCGAACGCGAAGCCGGGGCGCATGTAATAACGCGACAGGTTGAGTTTGGTGTCCTGGCAGATCACGTCCATCACATCGCGACCGTCCACGCCGGCGGCCTTCGCGATATTGCCGATCTCATTAGCGAAGGTCACTTTGGTCGCGTGCCAGACGTTGCAGGTGTACTTGATCATCTCCGCCACTTCGATGCTCCTGCGCAGGAGCGGCGCGTCCAGCCCTTGATAGAGCGTGGCGAGCAGGTCACCGCTGCGCTGGTCGAGTTCACCGATCACCGTCATGGGCGGACAGTTGTAATCCTTGATCGCGGTACTTTCGCGCAGGAACTCCGGGTTGATCGCCACGCCGAAATCGACCCCGGCCTTCTTGCCGGAACAGTCTTCAAGTATCGGGATCACCACGTTCTTCACCGTGCCCGGCAGCACCGTGCTACGCACCACTACTGTGTGCCAACTGTGCTTATCGTGCAGGGCTTCGCCGATCTCGCGGCAGACCGACTCGATGTAGACCAAGTCCAGATCGCCATTCTTCTTGCTCGGCGTACCGACGCAGAGGAACGACATGTCCGTGCCCATCACTGCCGCCTTCACATCACGGTCACCACGCAGCCGCCCAAAACTCACCCCCAGCTCGAGCAGCGGCTCCAGGTCGGGTTCAACGATGGGCGACTTACCCTGGTTGATCAGGTCGACCTTGACTTGCGAGACATCCACCCCGATTACGTCATGGCCGCGAGCACAGAGACAGCCCGCACATACAGCGCCCACGTACCCCAAACCAAATATGCTGATCCGCATCGGTGAATCCCCCCGTATACCCTGATTCAGGAAGGCCATCGGCATGCCGCACAGGCCGATAGTCGCTCTACCGCACCAACTAACTGGCAGTTAGGTACAACTTGATTTTCGATCACACTCGAAGAACTGGGAGTGTAGACAAACATAACTTAGGCGCTGTCATTTTTTAGAAGAAATCTCGCGCGCTTCGCGCCGACAACATGCGTAGTTAAATGAGCAAAGCGAGTGCCAACATCGACAACAGGTTGCCTTTTAAAAAAACACTATTCAAATCAATTAAATATGAAAATTGCCGCGACTGAAAACTTGAACAAAAGAATATATCCGCGCACCAAAAACAAGCAGATATTTACGATACTTACCGGACAAAAATGCCTAAAGCCCTGACACAGTGCAGCGCCAACGTTGCAACTTTGTAAGAGCACCCATTAAATTCATCGCACAGTGTAAAGCAATTGAAACATGTCAATTTTTTAATAACTATTTATTGGCGCTCGCACTACACGCAATAGTTAATATCTTTTAAAAACTAAACTTTTCAGGGACGCTCCGAATAAGTCCTCGAATGCGCTGAAATGCAAAACGGTTTGCGCCAAGTCCGCCAAACCGACCCAAGGGCAGGCGCAACACCGTCTAATCTGAATAGAGCACGACTACAAACACACCTCTAGCCTCTTGATACAGGGGAAACGGGATGACCGGAATAACAGCGCGCCAATGCTCGTCATGGGTCCTGCCCTCCCTGCTCGCCATCAACCTGGCGCTGACAGCGGGATGCTCGCAAAAAATCCCTGGATAATTACATACGCTATGCCGGCTGATCCGGTGGCACGCCGGATACCTGCCAAGTGGTGTTGTCGGAGTACAGAAATTAATAGCGCCCCGCATTAACGGGTACTAGGCTGCGGACGATGTCACGTCGTGTGGCGGGGGACGCCCGTGCCACCATCGAAGGAATGGTTATGAGGCGGACGTCCACGTCAGGAAAAATCGAACACAAACGAGGAATAAAGTCGGCTCTTCGGGCTTATGCAAATCCGAGTGTTGGCGCTGATGTGATTTTTACCCAAGCCGCCGGAAGGGCGAAAGCCCTCCTCGATGCCTTGGATGCGTTAAACCGGGCCCTGGATCGGATCAGGATTGGCGAAAGTCACAGGGTTGTGACTTTCCATTAAGTCAGCACGAGTCAACTGGTGCGACGTAAATTTGCAGGGGGCTAGATGGCACTTACCAAACCCAATCAGGAACTCAGGCGTGACCTTCAAGGTATCGCCTCCGATCTTAAATGGTCGGCGGTGGAGCTAAAGCGTATCGCTGAGCGGCTGACTCTCGCCGGCAATGAGATCGATGCCCAGGCTATCCATCACCTGATCACTATTTTTAAAGCTGACGAAGCAAGACTTAACGCCCGTTCGGCCGAGATCTCTGTCCAAAATCCCGAGTCAATAGCCTGAGGTCAACATGGCCCTCACCAAACCGAATCAAGAACTGTGCCGCGACCTGAAATCCGCTTCGCGCGCCCTAGAGGAAGCCGCTCATGAGTTACTCGGGGCAGTAAAGCAGTGCAGCGAGGTCGAGTTGAAGGTAGCGATGCAAAAGTTCGAAAAGCTGCACCAGCTGGCAGACCGGCTGATTGCACATGCAGATAAGGTGAAGGCTGGAAGAATTACTCATGATCCAGAGATGGGTAGTTGGCCTGGCGGAGATATTTAGGGAGCATGTCCCTAGCCGATCTGGAACGAGGGTTGATGACGTGGCGCACTCACTTCAATACCAGATAACCGAATCCGTTCGGGTCGTTGAGATCGAGGCGGGGAAACTGCTCGATTTGGCAACAATGCTGAAGGACGCTGGAAATGATGTCTTGGCGACGGCGGTCTCGAGCCAGGCGAATAAGCTGCTTGAGGCTGCGGTAGCGCTGAGAATTGCGATGGCAGGCTGACTGCTTATTGATAAGAGAAAGCTTGCCTCTTTGAGTCTACAGACGAGTTTTTTCAATCAAAATCAAGGCCATATCCACACGAGCAACTCGGATCCAAAATAGCTCAACAATTTAAATGCAACTCATTGTTATAAAAGAGATTTTTAAAAAAGGCGCTAACCTTTTTCAAGTACTAGCCGATGGCCTCTTAAAGGAACCAAGGAGCAATCGGAATGAGAAATAATCAGCCAGTTACGCAGCGTGAGATTTCACTCGCACCTCAGCAGAAACTCATCTCGACTACAAATGATCGAGGAGTTATTACGTACTGCAATGACGCCTTCGTAGAAATCAGTGGTTTTGATAGAGCCGATCTGATTGGCGCCCCGCAAAATATCGTCCGCCATCCTGACGTCCCCCCTGCCGTATTTGCCCATATGTGGGGTGCTCTCAAGCAAGGCCACCCGTGGATGGGAATCGTCAAGAACCGTTCTAGAAATGGCGATCACTACTGGGTCAACGCATACGTCACACCGATATTTGAAGGCAGCCAGGTGGTGGGCTTTGAATCGGTCAGAGTCAAACCAACGACTGATCAGATTCGCCGTGCTGAATCCCTGTATAAGCGCATCAGCCAGGGAAAACCGGCCATCCCCCGCCAAGACGCTTGGCAACCTGCCCTGCTAGATTGCTTGCCGTACATAGCCATGGGACTGGCGGGTACCATGAGCGGCTTGCTCTTCAGCGCGCCCGTGGCGATTGCCGTGGCCGTAGGTATAGCCGTGCCGATCGGCTTGCTCTCTTCACGCTGGCAGATGCGAGGAACTTTGCGCCTGTTGCAGATGGCTGAGCCCTCTACCTCCGACTCACTGATCGCTCAGATGTACAGCGATGCGCGCGGCCCACAAGCCCGCCTGGAAACTGCCTTCGTCAGCCAGACTTCGCGCCTGAAGACTTGCCTGACGCGCCTGCAAGACACCGCCGAACAACTCAGCGAGCTGGCGGGACAATCCGACGTACTTGCCACTGACAGCTCAAAAGGCCTTGATCGCCAGCGCGTCGAAACCGAACAGGTGTCTGCCGCGGTCAACCAGATGGCCGCGACCACCCAGGAAGTCGCCAGCCACGTCCAGCGTACGGCTGATGCCACCCAACAAGCTAACCTGCTGACCAGTCGCGGCCGCGAGGTGGCCCGAGACACCCGAGAGGCTATCGAGCGCCTCTCCGCCGTTGTCGGCGAGACAAGTCTGACAGTTGCACAGCTGGCCAAGGACAGCAACGAAATAGGGACAGTCGTTGACGTGATCAAAGGAATCGCCGATCAGACCAATCTGCTGGCACTGAATGCCGCCATCGAAGCAGCGCGCGCCGGCGACATGGGCAGGGGTTTCGCTGTCGTGGCCGATGAGGTTCGCCAACTGGCCCAACGCACCTCGCAATCCACCACCCAGATCCATGACCTGATCACCAAGCTCCAGACGTCGTCCAACAATGCCGTGCAGACCATGGAGAGCGGTCATCGCCAGGCCCAAGAAGGTGTGGCCTGGGTACTTGAGGCAGACAAGGCATTGGTGGGCATCAGCGAAGCGGTCTCCCACATCACCGACATGACCACCCAGATTGCCGCGGCCACTGAAGAGCAAACTGCTGTCGCCGAGGAAATAAGCCGAAACATCACCACGATCGCCCACTTGGCCGATCAAACCTCGGAACAGGCCCACCAATCGGCAGATCTGAATAAGGAGCTGACCAAGACCGCGTCCACGCAATACTCATTGGTTGAGCGGTTTAACCGATAACCGATCAATCCTCATGGAGAGGCCCGCCTTCCGCGGGCTTTTGCCCGCGCTTTCGTATCCGCCGTGTCATGCCTTTGTCACACCCACCAAGCACAATGGGGTCAGCCAAAAGGATTTGGCCCCATCGACAGAGAAACCGGCTAAGTGCCAGGTTTTTTCGTTCCAGCGACATGCTTTTCACGAAGTGCTCACAGAACGGAGCGCAGATTGAACGGACAAAAGGATTTGACCCCAT
Source organism: Pseudomonas sp. LBUM1666 (assembly GCF_059695775.1). NCBI lineage: Bacteria > Pseudomonadati > Pseudomonadota > Gammaproteobacteria > Pseudomonadales > Pseudomonadaceae > Pseudomonas > Pseudomonas sp. LBUM1666. The sequence continues at coordinate 3,515,702 of NZ_CP166789.1, forward strand.
ACAGAGAGCCCGCAATACGCGGGCTTTTTGTTGTCAACCATTCCCGCTGCTAAGCTTCCCACTCTCTCGAATGGATGCCGATAGAGGTCGCCTGACGCAGGGTCTCAATTTCGGCGGTGTCTTCAGCGACGCGCTGTTCCAATAGGCGCAAACCTTCATGTCCCAGCGGTCAGGTGACCCCGGCAATTGGACGTATGTACGCCGCTTTTCAGATTGTCACTGTGGGTGAATGTCCCGTCCTCGAAACGTGAGCGTGATAATGCGGTTCCCGGCGCTCGGCTGAGTGCCAAGCACTTTGGCAGGCGTTTGCTAATCGTTGGCTCGCTTACGCTGCAACACCGACTCACCTGCCTGTGGTGGCAGTCGCAGGTTGTCCAACAGTGCGATTGCAGCTATTACCGCCACACACAGGAACGTCAGCTGGAAGTCGACAGTCTGGGCGGGCCCTGTAGTGCCATGGATGTTCATCGCGAGACGAAGCAACAACGCGCCGATGGCAACCCCCATCGCCATGCTCAATTGGAAGAACATGCTAAACAGGGTTGAAGCGTCGCTCATCTGCTCCTTGGGGATTTCGGCAAAGGCCAGTGTGTTGAACACCGTGAACTGCATGGAGTGTGACAAGCCACCGACGAACAGGATGAACACAATCAGCGCCGGACTCATGTGCTCATCCAACAACGCACACGCCGCGATCGCCAGGACGCCAAGGATGCCGTTGACCATCAACACCGGACGAAATCCCCAGCGCTGCATCACCCAAGTGGTGAAGGGCTTCATGGCCAGATTACCGGCAAATACCGCCAGTACCAGCAGCCCCGCATCGAACGCAGAAAGTCCGAAAGCCAGTTGAAACATCAGCGGTAGGAGAAACGGCAATGTGCTGATGGCAATCCGGAAAATCGACCCACCGCACAGGCAGATGCTAAAGGTACGAACGCCTGTTACACCCAGCGCCAATAACGGTTGCGCATGACGACGCATATGTCGCCAGGCAAAGACACCGAGAACCACACCGGCACCATTCAGCGCCAGCCCCTGCAACAAATCGGCACGGTTTTGCCCGAGCATCTCGACGCCGTACAACAAGGATGCGCTAGCGAAGCCGACCAGCAGAAAGCCACTGAAATCGAAAGTCCTGGAACTGACGTCGTCCTGTTTGGGAACCAGGACCCATGCGGCAATCAGGGCCAGCACGCCCAAAGGCAGATTGAGGTAGAAAATCCACGGCCAGGAAGCGTGGGTGACGATGAAACCGCCCACGGGAGGCCCGAGTACCGGAGCGACCAGACCGGGCCAGGTGATGAATGATATCGCCCGTACCAGGTCTTTCATCTCGGTGGTGCGAAGCACCGCCAAACGCCCCACCGGTACCATCATCGCTCCGCTGACACCCTGCAACACACGTGCAGCGACAAAGGTTTCCAGGCTGTCACTCAACCCACACATCAACGATGACAGACTGAACAGCACAATTGCGGAACTGAATACCAGGCGTGAACCGAAGCGATCAGCCAACCAGCCGCTGATGGGGATGAACACCGCAACGGCGAGCATGTAGGCGCTCATACCAATGTTCAGGTCCACCGCCGCGACGCCAAACGTCCTGGCCATATCTGGCAACGCGGTAGCGATCACTGTAGCGTCGAGGTTCTCCATAAAGAACGTGACGGCTACCAACAGAGCAATCCATGTTGAACGGCGTTGAGACATCGGTCATTCCTGTTCGACTTCGTCGTAGCTCGACACTGTACGTTACGTAAAAGCGCCCCATCGCCTTGGCTCGTATTGTCCGCTGATATCCTGCTCGGAGTCTGCGATGTCTGATCGCGAAATCATCACTCCTGACACCATGAGGTCTATCGTCCAGGTCGCGGGTTACGCCCCTGCCGTCAATATCGGCGAGACACTGTACTGGGTCACCCGGGTTTTGACCGATCACCTTCCTTGAAAAGCAATCGTCGGGATCGTCGCTGTTCTGCCGTTTTATTTCTACCGTGGCGCTGGAGCTCCACTTTTCTTTGGACGAAAAAAAGGCTGCAGGAGCAGCCTCAAGGATGGGGGGGCAGAGATGACTTGGCATCACTCATGTTTTCTTATAGAGCGTAGCTTTGTCGGCCAAGCAACAAGATCAATCGACTACATGAAACTTTGGCAGCATCCATTTCCAACGAATGGCGGCAATACGGCTGACAAAAACGAACGCAATGGCGATTGCAGACGCGACTTCAAGTGAAATCTGCAAATCCAGCAGCGTGATGTAGGCGACGGCACCCAAAATACTGATGGATGCATAAACCTCACGTTTAAACACCAACGGGATTTCGTTACACAACACATCACGCATCACACCCCCTGCGACTGCGGTAGCTACGCCCATGATCACTGCGATGCTGGGAGGGAGGTTTTGCTGAAGAGCCATATCTGTTCCTCTGACCGTAAATACAGCCAATCCAAATGCATCGGCTACCAACAACACCCTCTCGTTGAAGGTTTTCAAGGTCCTCGCCCAAATCATGGTTCCTAGCGAAGCACTAACCCCTACCAAAAAGCCATTCTCATTGGAAACCCACTCGATCGGATAATGCGCCATCAGTACGTCACGTAAGGCACCGCCGCCTAAAGCGGTGACTAAACTGATGGTGATTACGCCGAACCAGTCCAACGATTTTCGCCCTGCCATCAGGGTGCCCGTCACTGCAAAGGCTGCTACGCCTGACAACTCACAGTAATAGATCACCCAGCCAGCGTGGTAAGCCTTCATCTATGGAACCAGCCTGTACTGCAAATGGGAAAAGCCCTTGAAATGAGGCGTCTTCAAAGACACACATCAGGGTCTAATTACATTACCATAATATGATAATGATATTTCAACTGCGGCATGCAATGAACACATGGCAAAAAAAACACAACGGCGTATCGTCATGAGAATTCACCGCGTGAAAAAACCACTGTCGAATCAAGCGTGCGGGTCGAAACGGTAGGAGATCTGGCGATGGCGTATAGCCCAGGGGGAGCGCAGCCCTGCTTGGCGATAGCCAAAAATCCGGACGACGTTTATCGTTTTTACAGGTAAGGGAAATCTCGTCGCGATCATTTCCGACGGCTCGGCGGCATCCATCTGGAGGGGATGGCGGAGTCTAAGAGTCTGGAGATCGAGCAAGCGCTGATCGCTAAATGCGACATCCCGGTTTTCTCAGACGAACCACACGGGATGGCAATTGTGTTGGTCCTTTCTGGTAGGCGTACCGTCGCCATTTTCTGACCACGGTCAATCAAGTTGACTGCAACGAACCTAACCGGTGACAAATAAATCCTCGACCATTATAATTTGATTAACATCGACCGTTTTAGGGTACAGACAATTCCATGGAAAATAAGACTGCACGACTTACTGTGCTCATTGATCCCGTCAAGAAAAAAGCGCTTGAGGAGCTTTGCGCATCTCAGGATCTGACGCCTTCTCAGGTCGTTCGTCAGCTCATTCGGGATTATCTGGAGACGCATGGCGTTTCCTACGCGACCAAAAGCAAAACTGCGGCCAATGGTAAGTGATTCATCTGCGCATGAGCGGGTACGACGAATGCCTGCTCATCGCTCCTTCTACTCTCTTGCAACTCATCTCCAGCCTTGAGTCTTGCCGATCTCGGCGTAACGGCCCAGTGCGCCACTGAAGTCAGCATGATACGGCTATGAGCCGAGTACCTGAAGAATCCCCCCTTGTCGAGCTTGCCAAGGACTCTTTCGTTGGCTTCACACACCTTCACGACGATGCCGCGTTTGCGCAACGGCTCAATAACTTCGAGCAGCGTTTCTAAGCCGGTGATATCCGAAGCCAGAGGCGCCAAGAAGAAGATGTGATCACGTGGCCAAGGGTAGCGCCACGACGCCGACGAAGCCCCCCGAGACGATATTTCGAAGTCACCGCTCGCGCCGTAACAAGCCTGCTTTCCAGGCTTCTCCTATCGCAATCATGACTAGCCTCGCATTGGCGGCATGTGCATACTAATCACACATAGTGATAATCGAAAAGCAATTGGCCTCGCCTCGTACGACACCAGCGACACCAGCGACACTGTAGATTCGGTGCCGAGAGCGCATAAACATATGCCCGGAGACCCCGCATGAAACGCGAAGACGTCAAAACCAAACACGGTGAAGGCATGCACTTCGACACGCATGTGATAGCCAATCCGGCCAATACGCACGAATGGATCATTCTTTTCAAAAAAGAAGCAGGCAGAAGCTATTTTCTAGTCAATGACAACGAGGAAATCGAGTCATTTGGACGCCTCGATGAACTGATCCATGAGCTTCGCGAGCTTGGTATCAAGTCCGCTGAAGTTCATTTCTGATGATTCCACTTAGAGAGCTTGATCATGTCAGTAAAGGTTGAGTATCTGTCCGGTCAGAGCGAAGCGCTTTGATCTGTTTGTTTCGGTAGCCGCTGCATCCAATTTCGGACTGAGCACGGGGCAAAGGACTATACCGCCACACTCAAAGAAAGAATCGACGCCCCCATGCCTTCCCGCCAACTCACCCCGCCGCTTACACTCAAGACCATTGATCAATGCTGATCCGGTCATTTCCCTCCACTGGGCAAGCTCGACGCTTGTCGAGTAGAAACAGAACACCAAGCCCCTTGACGATGAAAGCCATTGAATGACAGCTCAGAACACCCCATGAACTGTTGCCTATTAATTGACGCCGGGCTGATCAGGTTTAATCGCGCCCGGTACAGAAGCTCCGGGCACCACTATCCCTCGTGCGCTCAAACAGGGTTGCCGGGCACCTCTCTCATCGCCTTTATCATGGCCGCACCCCCTTCGCTCCTAGCTATTTTGATCCGCTATACCGCCTTCATCTAAGCCTATCGTTCTCGCCCATAACTTCAGCGCCTTGACGCTTGGGACATTCGCGCGCGCAAAAAAATGGCCACACGAGGTGGCCTAAGACGGGTTCAAGCATAGGAGGATCTCTATTGACCACCAGATACAGGCCCGCCCTGAAGTCTTAGGCCAATAGTGTGGGTTCGCCGGCTGATAAACCCCTTCATCAGCAGCGCTCCGCTGACAACTTGATCCTGGTCTGTGGGTCAGGACCTCGTTGCCTTGCATTATAATAGTGTTAACATATGGTTGTAATCAATGTCTAATTAGGGGATCGCATGACTACCGACTTCAAGAAGGCCGCACTGGATTACCACGAATTCCCAATCCCTGGAAAAATCAGCATCGCGCTGACCAAGCCTGCCGACACAGCCGCCCAACTCGCACTGGCCTACAGCCCAGGCGTAGCCGAGCCCGTACGCGAAATTGCGAAGGACCCAGAGAATGCTTACCGCTACACCGGTAAAGGAAATCTGGTGGCCGTGATCACCAACGGCACCGCCATTCTGGGCCTCGGCAATCTTGGCCCCTTGGCCAGCAAGCCGGTCATGGAAGGCAAGGCATTGCTGTTCAAGCGTTTTGCCGGGATCGACTCGATCGATATCGAAGTCAATGCTGAGAGTTCCCAGGCCTTTATCGATACAGTCGTGCGCATTGCTGACACCTTTGGTGGCATCAACCTGGAAGACATCAAAGCTCCTGAGTGCTTTGAAATCGAAAAGGCACTGATCGAACAGTGCAACATTCCAGTCTTCCATGACGATCAACACGGGACTGCCATCGTCACTGCAGCCGGAATGCTCAATGCCTTGGAGATTCAGGGCAAAACCCTGGAAAATGCGAAAATTGTTTGCCTCGGTGCTGGTGCCGCCGCCACTGCCTGTATGCGCCTACTGCTTAGTCTTGGCGCTCAAAAAAGTAACCTGTACATGGTTGATCGTACCGGTGTCATTCACTCCGCACGCGAAGACCTCAATCAATACAAAGCACAGTTCGTTAACGACGGTGGCCCTCGTACGCTGATGGAAGCCATGAACGGCGCTGATGTGTTTGTCGGTCTGTCTGGAGCCAATCTCCTTCCGGCAGAAACGCTGGCAGCAATGGCTCCCAATCCGATCGTGTTTGCCTGCTCGAACCCTGATCCTGAAATCAGCTACGAGCTGGCCATGGCGACACGTGATGATCTGATCATGGCGACTGGTCGCTCTGATTACCCGAATCAGGTGAATAACGTTCTGGGCTTTCCGTTCATCTTCCGCGGGACGTTGGATGTTCGGGCAACCCGGATTAACGAAGCGATGAAAATTGCGGCGGTGGAAGCACTGCGCCAATTGGCCAAAGAGCCTACTCCTGTGGAAGTGCTACAAGCATTCAACGTCGATAAGCTTGAGTTTGGGCGCGATTACATCCTCCCCAAAGCGCTCGATGCTCGCCTGCTCGGAGCAATAGCCGGCGCAGTGGCCAAGGCCGCAATCGACACCGGCGTTGCGAAGCTGCATTACCCGGCGCACTACCCGCTCTAAGCTGACGTCAATCATGCTGATGTATCGCAGCTGCACGACCTTTTTCACGGTTGGCAGCTGCCGCACCTGGGATTATCCAGTCGCTGCACCTTCTGAAAATCGGCAGTCCAACACGTGCAGGTCAGCCGCTTTTGGCTGATCACTAAAGCCCCATCTGCTGCTCCAGCAGACGATCCTGTTCACCGATCAGAAGAAACAACAGCGGCTTCAACACTGAATGAACAGACCCGTCTAAATCGCGAGAACCCGGTGATATCAGATATGCGTAATCGGTTGGCTTTTTTGCTCTTCATACCCTTGAGACAAGGGTGAATAAATGCCGATCAAATATGTCAGGAGCCTCACCGGGCGAAGGCGTACCACAACCGCAAACCGACACCTTGGGTTTGCCTTGGCCTTCGTCGCGGGAGCAATCAACGCTGGCGGTTTCCTGGCGGTGCATCAGTACACCTCACACATGACAGGCATCGTCTCTTCGATGGCAGACAACAGTGTACTGGGAGCCTACGACCTGGTGCTTAGTGGCGCCGGCGCATTGTTGTCCTTTCTGGCTGGGGCTGCGGGCTCTGCAGTCATGGTCAATTACTCCCGACGCAGACGGTTGCACAGTGAGTTTGCAGTGCCCCTCCTGTTCGAAGCCTTTCTGCTCATCTGCTTCGGATTTATGGGCGCTCAGCTTTCCACCGTGGATGGTTTGTTCGTGTCCGTCACCGTGATGCTGCTGTGTTTCATCATGGGCCTGCAAAATGCGGTAATCACCAAAATTTCCAAAGCCGAAATCCGAACGACTCACATCACCGGCATCATCACGGATATCGGTATCGAGTTTGGAAAACTGTTTTATTGGAATGCCGTCAGCACATCGCCCCATCCAAAAGTTCTCGCCAATCGAACCCGGCTCAAAATACTGATACTGCTCGCACTGAACTTCTTCTTCGGCGGCGTGGTGGGTGCATTTGGGTTCAAACACATTGGTTACATCTCTACGGTACCGCTCGCGATGGTTCTGGTGACGCTGGCAATCGTGCCCGCCTTTGATGACGTCAGGCTCTTTGTCCGCCGCATCATGCGAAAGTGAGCCAATGACTTTTGATGAGCGCGAGTCCCCTGGTTTTGGCCTGGCAGTACGACGACCAGAACGATTCTAGCCACAATTCGTGCTCTTTTATTACTGCCTGAACGCCACCTCAACATGTAACGCACAGACGCTCGAATACCTTACCGCCTCCAGATGAAAACGCGCCTAGCCACCGCATCATATTACCATTATATGTTAATGTAATGCGCATACTCGCAGGAGCAATGACAGCACGCTTGACCCGGTAACTCGCCCCGTAGCAGCAGCATCCTCGAGTAGTTCTGTGCGGCGCGAGATCTGACACCCTCTCAGGACGCCCGTCATTTGATCCGCGATGACCTGCGCAGTCACGGCGCGGAGGATGAAACACAGCACACTGGCGCGGTGAAAGCCGTCAGACCATCAACGCCTATCAGCAGACTCGTGACACCAGTCTCAATGACCCAATCAATACAGCAGGCTGACAAAGCCCTGTTAAGGAAGAGACCATGAGCAGAACAATCGCAATCATCAAGGGCGACGGCATCGGCCCTGAGATCATGCAAGCGACGTTACGCGTACTCGATGCCCTTGACTGCAATCTTCGCTACGACTTCGTAGAGGCCGGCCTGGAGGCACTGCAGCAACATGGGCAGTTGATGCCGCCCGCCTCCATCGACACGATTGCCAAACATGGCATCGCACTCAAAGGCCCTCTGACGACACCGATTGGACGTGGATTCTCATCGATCAACGTTCACCTTCGCCGGCATTTTGATCTCTACGCCAATGTCCGACCAGCGATCAGTTTCCCGGGGACCCGTTCGCGCTTCGAAGATATCGACATCATCACAGTGCGCGAAAATACCGAGGGGGCTTACTTACCCGAAGGACAGAGTATTTCAGAAGACGGCGAAGTCGCTTTGGCGAGCATTCGCGTCACACGCACAGCCTCCGAACGTATCGTGCGATACGCGTTCGAGCTGGCTCGTAGCAAAGGCCGCAAGAAAGTTACCGCGGTGCACAAGGCCAATATCATCAAGTCTTGCTCCGGTTTGTTTCTTGAGGTTGCACGTGAGGTCGCGGCGGATTATCCGGAGATCGAGTTTCACGAAATGATCGTCGATAACGCCTGTATGCAGTTGGTAATGAATCCCCATCAATTTGACGTCATTGTCACCACCAACCTGTTTGGTGACATCCTTTCAGACTTGTGCGCAGGCCTGGTGGGTGGATTGGGCTTGGCGCCCGGGTCTAACATCGGCACCGATGCGGCCATCTTCGAAGCGGTCCACGGTTCGGCACCGGACATCGCGGGCAAGAACATCGCGAACCCATGTGCATTGTTGTTGGCGGCTGCGGACATGCTTGATCACCTAAACATGGTAGACAAGGGGACACGCATCCGTACCGCTATCCGCGTTGTTCTGCAAACCTCCTGCGATCAAGTGACACCGGATATGGGGGGAACCGGTACGACTGAGTCCTTCGCTGACGCCTTGGTGGCCTACTTGCGTGACTAGATAGACGTAATCGCCAGCTCAGTCAGAGCTGGCGTTTTTATATCAAGACCTCGAAGCCATCATTAGTGACCAGGACCATCTATTCCCATTGGGGCGAGAGCGAAAGATCCTGGGTGATGCCTGTCTGCCTCAACGGGTATTAATTTGTCGAATAATCCTCGACAAGCTCAAAGACCTTTACTTATAACTTTCCGCCCCCCAAACCGAAAACATTATTATTTTTGTTATGCCTCAATCTTTAAAATAGAACAAGGGCTTAACATTTAGTTACTTACTGCTATTTCTGTCATCGATTATCGGCGCCGCATAAGGGTATAGATGCGGAGCGTCAATACGCTCTTTCAACTTTTCCGCGTAGTCTTTTGCGCCCTGCTCATTGCGGAACTGAATTCGCCGGGCACCTACACACACGGACCATAGATCTTCACTCTGACTAGACAGATGTTCGACCCTGACAGACATGACGACACTCCAGGGAAAAGTAATTCAAAAATGAATTTCAGCAACCTTGATACCGATTTCACGCAGTTCATGAATCAAATCATCAAGGTGTCGGAAGGGTTCGATCTCTTCGTTGTCATTGACCAGGAAAAAGCTTCGTCCCGCTTCCTTTTTAAAGAAGGCAATCCACTCCTGGGTATTGGCCGGATTGGCAATTAAATGGGTGTCAAACTGAATGCCTTCAGCATGTTTTATTTTTACGTCCTCACGTTTCATGCAGCTCTCCAAGCGCTCACGTATTTCAGTTCTCATGCGTGATTTTGCCTCCCTGCAATTGAGCAAAACACTTCGTCCCAGCCTGAGGCAAGGGCGAGCAGTTTGCCTTTCTATTATCACTGCATGATAATATTATGCACATATGAACCCTCGGAGGCTAGTCATGAGCAGTACCACCGAACCCTATGAGGTACGTCGGCCCGAGTGGCCCCGCCCGATGCTTTGTCTTTGAGCGCACAGGACCTTGCGGATGAGCTTCAAGTGATAAAAGGCTCTGACGGCCAGATCGAGAACAAAACCGAACCAGAAAAGCTCTCGCGATCAGTAATGAGCTATCAGCGCCACGCATTGAAGGTGATTGTCTGTACGAGCCCAAAGCGACTTACTTCACCGTGATGATTGCACCTTGAAGTGCACATATGGCGTCATGTCAAAGGCATGAGATGAGTCCCTCGCCGCAACGGATTGCTTTTGATTTACCGCGTACGGTTTCTGAATTTTAAGGACGAAAGTCATCATGCGAAAAACAGAAATTAAGATGTGTGCCCCGCTCATTGCGCCAACACTGGAACCTGGGCAGCGATTGTTGGTTTGCTTTGAGCAATGCGTCGTCGTCCAGCAGGGAGAAACGAAAATCTATCAGGTTGTTTTTGACTGCAAAGCACCGAAAACAACACGAATTCTTTGGACAGAGGACGAGTGGATTTTCATCGGCAGACACAAGCAAAATGCTGAAAAAGATCCTTCGCTGGCTGCATTTGTATCAACACTTAAAACTGAATAGAACGCTCATAGTGAATGACCATGACTTGATATCAATAGAGACCAGTCAGTCCGCACGCGGGAAAAAGCAGTCCCTCGCTCATTAACCACATGCATGCGAGAGTTGACCTGCTATGACTGACCGATATTAAAAATACACGTTAATTTACCAGTTTACTTGGTTGCGGCCATTACGCTTGGCTCGGTAGAGCGCATCATCTGCACGAATCAAAAGGCTTTCCACATTGTCGTCTGTATTGGCGAGCGCGACACCAAAGGACGTAGTTCCAGAATCAAGTACTTCGTCGGTGCCACGACTCGGTGCATCCAGACCTGCCTGTTTCCGGTCTCGCTGGAAAAACTGATCCCCAAGGAACACTTGGTTCGAGTCGTCACCTGTACGCGGTCAATCTGTACCCCGGGCAACTGGGATCCGATATGGTGCTTCCCAAAAGCACAAGGCGCCCCTCTTTTTGATCCTGCCGGTCAGCTCAAACTTTACCTCTATGGCTATTTTCAGCGGATTCGCTCATCGCAGCGTCTCAAAGCCGAGTGCCAGCGCAACATCGAAGTGTGGTTGATCTAACGGGCCAAATCCGACTTGAAGACCATCGCCGACATTCGCAAAAACAATAAACTCGCCTTTGGGGCGACGTGCTGTACCTTCGTCCGGTTTTGCTGAGCGGCCGATCCGATCTCATATGGCGTTGCTGCACAGCACATCCGATTTGAGTGTGGTCTGCGTTATGGGAGGCCTCAAAGCTCCTTGAACCGATGCCGGGGAACGCCGGGAATCGGCAGTCGGATGCAGTAGATATTTCCGGATTCGGGGAAGTCCGCTTGCTCGGCAGGCGACATCCCGAATTTGGCGCTGGTGATGAATAGCGTGCGCATGTCCACCCCGCCGAAGCAGCAACTGGTGGGGCGCGGAACCGGCATCTCAAGCGTCTGGGTCAGTTCGCCGTGGCGATCGTACCTGAGCAGACAGCCGCCATTGAACTGGCACACCCAGATTCCTCCTTCCGCGTCCATCGCCAACCCATCCGGGCGACCGAGGTCCGGCGGTGTCTGGACAAACACCGATACCTGCTCCAGGTATTTGCCGGTGGCCGGGTAGCGGGCGCGGTAAATAGTGCGCGCTACCGAGTCGACAAAAAACAGTTCACTGCCATCGATCGACCACACCAGACCATTGGGCAGGCAGATAGGGTCCAGTATCACCGAGGCGTTCAGTCCTGCGTCATATCGATACAGCTTGCCGGTATTTTTGCTGTGAGCTTCGTCCATCAATCCGGTGATGAAGCGTCCCTGAGGATCACAAGCACCGTCATTGAAACGATAGGACGAAAGCGTAATGGCCAGTTTCGAGTTTTGGCTCACCCGAAGGCTGGCACGATTCAGAATGGCGACGCCGGCATTCTGGGTAAAGATCAGGTTGCCGGCACGAGTCAATGCCAACGCGCCGATCCGTGATGGCGACTCGTAGAGCCGTGTAAGGTTGGCCTGTTCGTCCAGGACGTTGATCTGTCCTCCTGAAATGTCCACGAACAACAGGGCGTTTCAGGTTTCGTCCCAAACCGGGCTTTCGCCCAGATCAGACTGACACGATGAAAAAAGACGCAGCTCTTCCTGAGCAGGCATATCAACACTCCTTGATGTGGTCCCACAATTGAGCAATTTGCTCGGCGCTGGATGCCTCGACCCGGGCCAGGTCGACGGGATAGTCGACGCCCTTGTTCTCGGCAAACCGTGTAGCAGTGAATTGGCCATTGCTGGCTCGCAGAATGTAGCCGGTGTCCTGACACAGTTGCGAAGCCAGGAAAATCACACCGGGCGCCACCCACTCAGGCTTCAGATTGTCCGGTTCCCCAGTCACGCCCCACATCCTGGTTTTGGCGACGGGCGATACCGCATTGACCAGGATGCCATCGGTCGCGCCTTCCATGCTCAGCGCGTTCATGATGCCCAGTTGCGCCATCTTGCCCGCCGCATACGCCACCAGGCCCGGCTGAGCATATTGCTGGTACATCGCCCGATCCGAAGAGGTCAGCACCACGCGCGCAGTCGCAGATTGCCGAAGGTATTTCCAGGCATGCTTGCACAACCAGATGGGCGTATAGATATTGATATCCACCGCGCGCTCGATAAATGACAACTCGGCCTCTTCAATCGATTGATAACCGACCCAACCGGCGTTGTGAATCACGATATCGAGTTGGCCGTAGGCCTCGATGGCTGTCTCGATCAATTGCCGACAACCGTGCTCGTCAGCCAGGTCGCCGTGGTGACCGACAACGCTGTAACCCTCGGACTGAAGCGTCCGGGCGGCATCGAGGGCAATGGACGTATCTGCTCCATCGCCGATATTGTCCGCACCGATATCACTGATCACGACATTGGCGCCCAGCCTGGCCAATTCCCGTGCATAGACGAAACCCAGGCCTCGGCCAGCGCCCGTTACAATCGCCGTCCTTCCTGAAAAATTCATCGTTCCCCCCCTTGATTGCCACTTCACCTTAACAATGAAAAGGAGGGTTGTTTAATACTAATGAGGGGCGAAGTTGATACCTGGCTCATATCAAATCAATGCCTGGATCAAGCCCGCAAAAACCCGCTCGTGAACTTAAGCAGAGGGGTCATGTCTCGTATGCGGGCCTGCACGGTTTCTACCCGGGGCGCTAATGACAGCATCGCTGTGCTCATCGATGATCCCGGAGGGATGACGCCCGACCCACTTCGCAGCACTGATCAATTCAAATGAAGGAACGGAAGAATGATCGAAACCCGACTGCTCAGGCAGTTCATCGCCGTGGCCGAAGAACTGCATTTTCACAAAGCCGCGATTCGCCTGCACATGGCCCAGCCGCCCCTGAGTCAGGCCATCAATCGCCTGGAAGACAAATTGGGTTTCAGCCTGTTCACGCGTAATAAGCGCGGGGTAAAACTGACACCCGCCGGCAGTGCCTTTCTGGACGCGGCCTACAGCACACTCAAGGAACTGGAACTGGGGGTGGAACACGCCCGCCAAGTGTCCGAAGGCATCGCCGGCAAACTCACGGTCACCGCGGTGTCCATTGCTTACTACGAGTCGTTGCTCAACACCCTCAGGCAGTTTCGCGAAACCTTTCCCAAGGTCCAGCTGATCATCAAGGAAATGCCATCTTCCAGCCAGGCCAAGGCGATTTTGTCCGGAGACGCAGATATCGCCTTCATGCGCAAACTGCCCATTTCGACGGACAACATCGAATCGCGCTTGTTGCTCGACGAAGAAATCGTCATGGCACTCCCCACCCATCACCCAAAAGCACAGGCCGGGAAAATCGACCTGCGGGATTTCGCCGGCGAAGACTTCGTGTTCACACCCTTAGCCCTGGGCACCGGTTATCACAGCCAGCTCATTGCCTTGTGCGAAGCCGCCGGTTTTTACCCGAAGGTGGTACAGGAAGCCGCGCAGATCCACACCTTGATCGGCCTGGTGGCCTGCGGCTTCGGCGTGGCCCTGGTGCCCGAATCCATCGCCAGCTCGATCATGCGCGACAAGGTCCTGTTTCGCAGAATCCTCCCGGTGACAGAATCGCCCAACCCCGCCATCGGGCTGTACATGAGCTGGAATACCCACAACGAATCACCGCTGATGGACAGCTTTATTTCCATGCTCGACTTCAGCGCAGAGCCTCATGTCGAAGGTGCCCTGGCCGAACAGGTTCGCTAGAGCGCCACGTTGTAGTCCTTGAGCCAAGCCCCCAGGGAGAGCGCCGTTTAAAGTTCGGCCAGGCTGACAACGCTGAACACGACCAACACTACTGCGCCAACGCACGTAAAGTGGAGCAGCGGAACGATCGACAAACGCCAAAGGTTGGTTACAGCACAAAACCTGTCGCAGATGAAGCCGATATCAAAACCAGGTTTCCATCTGTATGCCGTACTGCCATACGCCTCCGGCGTTGAAGTCCGACTTGCCGAAGTTGTCTGTGGAACTGTATCTGTCCAGGTCCGAAGACCAGTTCATGAGGCTGGCGAACACTCGCAATTCGGGGCGTGTGAGCAGGTCTCCAACGTCGGGTTTGAATGTCGGGGCGATAGTGAATTTCCAGAAGTTGCCGTCGACCGCATTACGTTGTAGATAACCCTTCGGGTCGAGGTTCATGGTTTGCCAGCTCAATTCGTAGGCCATCTCGAAATTGCTGTTGATTTCATTGGCCAAACGCACGTTCAGTGTCATCCAGCGGTAGTCATCACCTTTGACGTATCGATCCTTGCTCTGTTCGGCCAACAAACTGGGGCCGACTCGCCAGCCAGGCGCAAGGGGTGTCTCGCCGTAAAGCGCCATCCGCAGAGCGCGGGCGTCGTCGATGAGTTCGCCATACGAGCCAATGTTTTTGACTTCTGCCCCCAGACCTTGCCCATAGAGCAGTGCCGTTTTGAAGAAGCCTTCCCTGCCGAAAAAGTCTTTCCGGTGATTGGCCAGCATGCTGTGCAAGCCGGAATCCGCAGGCGTCAGGCCCGCTTCATTGGTGCGGGTGCCGATGTCGTTTTTCTTTGAGCCGATGCCATTGAACATCCACTGCCACTGACCATTATCGAAGAACTGGTTGGAGGTCAGGATGTAGCTTTCCACATCGGCATTGATACCGCCCTCACTGAAATCCCCGTAGTTACGCCCGATCAAGGAGTAATTCGACCGCCAGTTCTTATTCATCTGCACATCGTAGATTCCACCTCCGGTGCCGGCCAGATAGACCACGTCGGAGTCCAGCCAATGGATATCAAAGTTATCTCTGTCGAATCGTTTGCCTGCCCACAAGGTGGAGTTCTCGAACACTGAGTTGCCCTTGAAGGCGGCGAGATGATCGAGTTCGGTAAAGACCTGACGCACGTTCAGATTGCTTTCGTCGGCCGTCCAGTCATTGGAACTTTCCACACCGTCGGCAATGGAAACCGTGAATTTGGAATGGGTGCCGTTCTGCCCATAGGCCTCTTTCGACAGGTCGATGCGCATGTAGGTGTCGTCTTCATTGCCGAGTCGCCCGACGGCGCCACCGACTGAACCGGCTGGGGTTGTATAAGGCCCGCCACGCCCCCCCCCCAGCCCATCGTTGATCAGTAATCCGGAGCGAGCGTAACCCTTGAAGCTGAACCCGTCAGTGAGGTGTCCTCCGGTACCGCCCTGCTTTTCCATGCTTTGCTGACGAGCTTCGAGTTTTGCCAGTCGAGTGTCCAAAGCAGGCGCCGAGATGGCTGTCGCAGTGGACGCGGCGGGTTGCAAGACGGGAGTGGCGAGTTTGATCTGCTGCAATTCCCTGGCAAGCGCCTGGGTTTGCTGTTCGGCTGCGGCCGCACGCTTTTCCGCGGCGCTGGCACGGGCTTCAAACGCGGCCATGCGTTCTTCCAGAGTCGCGGAGTGAGAGGTCGCCGCCGAGGTGCCGAGCACGCCTGCGAGTAGCCAGCTTGATGCTTTCTGCATGTGGATTTCCCTGTTTTGTTTTTATTGTTTTGTTCCCGCGACCGGCCTTTTTTTCCTGAGGTATGAATTGTCAAAATCGACGAAAAAAAGGATGCCTCATCGCAAATACGCTGCTACATTTGGCGATGTTAACGTTAACTTCTCTAAAAACAAAAATAAAGAGGGCTTTATGAAACAGCTGAAATCTCTCCTTCCAGCAGCGCTGCTCACCCTCTGCGCCGGGCTTCCATCCCTCTCGAGCGCAGCCGATTTAACGATCTCGTGCGGTGCGGTAGGTGCGGAATTGCAACTCTGCAAGGAGGCTGTCGAGGCGTGGTCGAAACAGACCGGCAACAACGTCGAGGTGGTTTCCACGCCTAACTCGGCAACCGAGCGGTTGTCGTTCTACCAACAGATTCTCAGTGCGCAATCCA
This sequence comes from Pseudomonas sp. LBUM1666, assembly GCF_059695775.1. Lineage (NCBI taxonomy): Bacteria > Pseudomonadati > Pseudomonadota > Gammaproteobacteria > Pseudomonadales > Pseudomonadaceae > Pseudomonas > Pseudomonas sp. LBUM1666. The sequence continues at coordinate 3,532,050 of NZ_CP166789.1, forward strand.
GCGACATCGACATCATTCAAATCGATATGGTGTGGCCGGGGATGCTGGCCAAACATCTGATGGATCTGCGCGAGGTGCTTCCCGCTAACGCGACCCAGGGTTACTTCCAGGCACAGGTGGATAACGCCACGGTGAACGGACGGCTGGTGACGATGCCGTGGTTCACCGACTCGGGTCTGCTGTATTACCGCAAGGACTTGCTCGAGAAGTACAACCAGCCGGTTCCCCGGACCTGGGAAGAAATGACCGCGACCGCCAGAAATATTCAACAGGCCGAGCGCACTGCCGGGAACCCCAATGCGTGGGGTTACATTTTTCAGGGGCGTGCCTACGAGGGCCTGACGTGCAATGCGCTGGAGTGGATCAGCAGCCAACCGGAAGGCGGACTGGTCAATTCACGAGGCGACATCGTGGTCAACAATCAGGCCTCAAGAACAGCTTTGACCCTGGCGAAAAGCTGGGTCGGAGACATCTCCCCGCGAGGCGTGCTCAATTACACCGAGGAAGAAGGACGTGGCGTATTCCAGTCGGGAAATGCGCTGTTCATGCGTAACTGGCCTTATGTCTGGGCCCTGGTGCAAAGCCAGGACAGTGCCGTAAAAGACAAGGTCGGGGTCGCTCCCCTGCCCCGCGGCGGCGAGACCGGCAGCCATGCCTCCACCCTCGGTGGCTGGGGCCTGGCGGTATCGCGTTACAGCGCCCATCCAAAACTTGCCGCAGAGCTGGTGACCTACCTAAGCAGCGTCCAGCAGCAGAAACATCGGGCTCTGGTCGGCGCCTATAATCCGGTTATCGAGTCGCTCTATCAAGATCCCGAACTGCTCGCGGCAATGCCTTATTACGCTCAACTGCACAGCATTCTCAACGATGGAGTGATGCGCCCCGCCTCAATAACCGCCGATCGCTATCCACGGGTCTCCAATGCGTTCTTCGATCGAGTGCATGGCGTGCTGGCGGGCGAGCTGCCTGTCGATCAGGCGCTGGCCGAACTGGAAAGCGAACTCACGCGCATCAAACGCCGGAACTGGTAAGCCACAAGGAAGGAAATCACCATGTCTGTCTCTGCTACCTCTACCCCCTATGACGAGCTCCTACTCACCCGGGAAACACCTGTACAGCGTCGCCGAGTACGCGCTGCCTGGTTGTTTCTGACTCCGATGTTGCTGTGTCTGGCCCTGGTGGCCGCCTGGCCGCTGCTGCGGACATTCTGGTTCAGCCTGACCGACGCCAACCTGGCGGACACCGGTGGCGGAACCTTCATAGGCTTTAGCAATTATCTGTTCCACAACGGCTCCAGCTGGTCAGGCATCCTGGTCGATCCTCAATGGTGGAACGCGGTGCACAACACCTTGCATTTCACCGTGGTATCGGTGGGGCTGGAAGTCGTACTGGGGCTGCTGGTGGCGTTGTTGTTGAACATCAAGTTCACCGGCCGTTCCCTGGTGCGTGCGTTGATTCTGATTCCCTGGGCGATTCCTACCATTGTCTCGGCGAAGATCTGGTCATGGATGCTTAACGACCAGTTCGGCATCATCAATCATCTGATGCTGAGCCTCGGCCTGATTGACGCGCCTCTGGCCTGGACGGCGGATGCGGACCTGTCGATGTGGGCGGTGATTATCGTCGACGTCTGGAAGACCGTCCCTTTTGTCACGCTGCTGATGCTGGCTGCCTTGCAGATGTTGCCGAGCGATTGCTACGAGGCTGCCAGGGTCGATGGCATTCATCCGCTGAAGGTGTTCTGGCGTGTCACGCTTCCCCTGCTGATGCCCGCATTGTTGGTGGCGGCGATTTTCCGCATCCTCGATTCCCTGCGGGTATTCGACGTCATCTATGTGCTGACCTCAAACTCTTCGAGCACCATGAGTATGTCGGTCTATGCCCGCCAGCACCTGGTGGAGTTCCAGGACGTTGGTTACGGCAGCGCGGCCTCGACGCTGCTGTTTCTGGTCGTTGCGGTGATCGCCATGCTTTACCTCTACCTCGGACGCCGTCAACTGGAGGTCCGGTCATGAGCCTGCGTCTACTGAAAAAAGCGCTATTGCGCCTCGGGTTCTGGTGTTTGATCGGGGTGTTGCTGCTATATGCGGTCTTCCCTTTCTACTACGCCATCGTAACTTCGCTGAAGCCGTCCAGTGCCTTGTTCGAGGTGAGCTACTGGATCGAAAACCCCGACTTCTCCAATTACACGGCGGTACTCCACCAAGCCTCATTCCTGCGGGCGATCGGCAACTCGCTGGTGGTTGCGCTGTGCGTGGTGACACTCGCGCTGTTCCTCAGTCTGACCGCCGCCTATGCCTTGGGAAGGGTGAAATTCCGTGGGCGTGGCACGGTCTTGATGATGGTTCTAGGCGTGTCGATGTTTCCCCAGGTCGCGGTGCTGTCAGGGCTATTCGAAGTGATCCGTGCCCTGGGTCTGTACAACACATCTTGGGCTTTGATCCTGAGCTACACGATTTTCACCCTGCCCTTCACCGTCTGGGTGCTGACTACGTTCATGGGGCAACTGCCCCATGAACTGGAAGAAGCGGCAATCATGGATGGCGCCTCGCCCTGGGTCACGCTGACCCGCGTGCTGTTGCCGTTGCTCTGGCCCGCACTGGTCACCACTGGTTTATTGGCCTTCATCGCAGCGTGGAACGAGTTCCTGTTTGCCCTGACCTTCACCCTCACCGACACCCAACGCACGGTGCCGGTGGCCATCGCCCTGATTTCCGGCGGCAGCCCCCATGAGTTGCCTTGGGGGTTATTGATGGCCGCATCGGTGGTGGTCACCGTCCCACTGGTGATTCTGGTGCTGATCTTCCAGCGCCGAATCGTTTCCGGTCTCACTGCCGGCGCGTTAAAGGGTTGATGCCCAACAAAGACAAGGAACAGCATCGTGATCAAATTGAAACTGGACAATGTGAACAAACAATTGGGCGGCATGCGGATTCTTCGCGACGTCAGCCTGGAAATCGCGGCGGGTGAATTCGTGGTGTTCGTCGGCCCTTCGGGCTGCGGAAAATCGACCCTGCTACGACTGATCGCCGGCCTGGATTCGATCTGCGGCGGCGACCTGCTGATCGACGGGCGACGGGTCAACGACCTGGAACCGCGCGAGCGTGGTGTCGGTATGGTGTTTCAGTCTTATGCGCTATACCCGCACATGAGCGTCTACGACAACATCAGTTTTGGTCTCAAACTGGCCAAGACGGAGAAGACCAGCCTGCGCGAGCGCGTGCTGAAAACGGCGCAAATCCTGCAGTTGGACAAATTGCTGCAACGCAAGCCAAAGGAGCTGTCTGGAGGACAGCGTCAGCGTGTAGCAATGGGCAGAGCCATGGCGCGGGAGCCGGACATTTTGTTGTTCGATGAGCCGCTCTCCAACCTGGATGCGTCCTTGCGGGTGCAGATGCGCAACGAAATCGCCCGGCTGCATGATCGACTGGGCTCGACCATGATTTACGTCACCCACGATCAAGTGGAAGCGATGACCCTGGCCGACAAAATTGTCGTGCTCAATGCCGGTCGCGTGGAGCAGGTCGGCTCACCGCGCGAACTCTATGAACGTCCGGCCAGTCGCTTTGTCGCCGGTTTTCTCGGTTCGCCCAGAATGAATTTTCTGCCGGCGCGCCTACAGACGCCAGGCGAAACCAGCCTGGTCGATACCCTCGTATGGGGCATCACGCCCCTGCCCTTCGACAGCTCGAACCTGACGGCAGGCACGCTGCTGAGCCTGGGGATTCGCCCGGAGCACGTGTCGCTCAAGGCGGCAGAGGGAACTGCCGGCGTCGTCGTGACCGGGGTCGAATACCTGGGTAGCGAAACCTATGTGCACCTCGATACAGGTCAGGACGAGCCACTGATCTGTCGTTGCGAAGTCAGTGCCGGTTGGCGGGTGGGCGATCGGGTTGAGCTGCAGCTGGACATCGACAACCTGCACCTGTTCAACGCCGACGGCACGGCCTTGAAGCGCCACGCACACGCCATTGAAACCCTGCCGGATGGCGTCCCTCTGCGCTCGGCACGAGCAAGCGCCCTATGACTGTGTATTTGAATCCTATGAACGACCCAATGTCTTCCGTCCTTGATCTTGCGCAGCGTGCGCTGAGTGATGGCCTGTCTCGCGTCATTGATGATTATCGACCCGGTTATCATCTCGCCCCTCCCGCGGGCTGGATGAACGACCCTAACGGGGTGGTGTACTTTCGTGGCGAGTATCACGTTTTCTATCAACACTACCCCTTCGAAGCGAAATGGGGCCCTATGTATTGGGGCCACGCCAAGAGTGCCGATCTGGTTCATTGGCAGCACCTGCCCATTGCGCTGGCACCCGGCGATGACTTCGACCGTGACGGCTGTTTTTCCGGTAGCGCGGTGGTGTGTGGAGATACCCTGGCGCTGATCTACACGGGGCACACTTGGCTGGGGGACGTGGGTGACGAGCGCTCGATCCGTCAAGTTCAGTGCCTGGCCACCAGTGTCGACGGCGTCCGGTTCGTCAAGCATGGCGCCGTCATCGAGACCGCGCCGCAAAACGCGATCATGCACTTTCGTGACCCCAAGGTATGGCAGGAGGATGACGATTGGTACCTGATTGCCGGCGCACGTCTGGGTGATAGGCCGCTGCTCCCGCTGTACCGTTCCACGGATCTGCACACCTGGGAGTTCCTCGACTATGTGTCCAGCGGCAGCGAGGGCGATGGCTATATGTGGGAGTGCCCGGATCTGTTTCGACTGAACGGACGCGATGTGCTGCTGTACTCCCCTCAAGGCATGCAACCTCAGGGTTACGCACGGCTCAACAAATACCAGACCGGTTATCGAGTGGGCCGACTCGACAGCGAATGGCACTTCACGGGCGGGCCTTTTATCGAGCTGGATAACGGCCATGATTTCTATGCAGCGCAAACACTACTGGCCGCCGATGGTCGGCGCCTTGTGTGGGCGTGGCTCGACATGTGGGAAAGCCCGATGCCGAGCCAGGCCCATCACTGGTGCGGCATGCTCGGTTTGCCGCGCGAACTCGAACTGTGCGCCGATCGCCTTTGCGTGTATCCGGCACAGGAGCTCACCGCTCTACGCAAAGCGCCATTGCCGGGCACGCTCTGGTGGGGTGGGTCGGGAACCCGGTGGGTGCCGGAAGTGAATGGCGATATGCTCGAAATCCATGTGCATCTGGATCTGCTCGGCTGCACCGACGGCCACCTAGGAATCGCCTTGCGTTGCAGCGACGATGGTCATGAAGAAACCCTGCTTTACTACGATGCGTCGCTGCAGCGTCTGGTGCTTGACCGTAGCCGCTCGGGTGCGCAAGTCACCGGTCAGCGCAGCGTGGCGATAGACCCGACACAAGTGCAACTGGAACTGCGTGTGTTCCTCGATCGCTCGTCCATCGAGGTGTTCGACGAAAACGGGCAATTCAGCCTCAGCAGTCGCGTCTATCCGCGGCCCGACAGTCTGGGCGTGAAGCTGCTGGCCAGCGGGAGTGGCGGGCGTGTCTCCATTCCCAAGGCATGGCCTCTGGCCTCGGGATGGCTGTGAGCAGCGTCATTCGAGTCGCGAGAAGCCCGGGCCCTGTGTCATGATCCTGCGTCAACCTGACCGGCCTCGCCTCGCATGACTTCAGTGAAAGACGTTGCACAGCTGGCCGGCGTGTCCCTGATGACGGTTTCTCGAGCGCTCAACAACCCGGAAAAACTGAGCCCCGAAACCCTTCTGCGGGTGCGTCGCGCCATTGATGAACTGCAATTCGTACCGAGCCTGTCGGCGCGCAAGATGCGCGGCGACAACCTCCAGTCGCGCACCATCGGTGTGTTCGCACTGGACACCGCGACCACACCATTCGCGGTCGAGCTGCTGCTGTCCATCGAACAGACCGCGCAGCAGGCGGGCTGGAATGTGTTCATCCTTAACCTGTTAAGCAATCCCCCCACCGACCAGAACATAGACCTGATGTTGTCGCACCGTCCCGACGGGTTGATCTTCAGCGCCATGGGGTTTCGCCAGGTGTGCATTCCCGAGCGGTTGAAGAGCAAGCCACTGGTACTCGCCAATTGCCTGGCCGATGACAGTCGCCTGGTCAGTTATGTGCCAGACGACGAAAAGGGGCAGTATCGAGCCGTACATCACGCGTTAAGCCAAGGCTATCGGCGCCCGCTGTGTATCAATCTGCCAAAACAGAGTCTGGCCTGGGACCTGCGACAAAAAGGCTTGCAGCGTGCCTGTCAGGCATTCGGCCTGGCGCCTGACGCACTCCTGCAGTACGACCTTTCCGATCATGACGCCTACGTTGAAACCGCAGCCATACTCGACCGGCACATCATTGACGGTCGTCCCCAATTCGACATTCTGATCTGTGGCAATGACCGTATTGCCTTTTGTGCCTATCAGCTGTTGTTGGGCCGTGGCCTGAAGATTCCCGCCGATGTCGCTGTGCTCGGCTATGACAACATGATCGGCATCGCCGAACTGTTCATCCCGCCGCTGACCACGGTGCAACTGCCGTATTACGAGATCGGTCGCAATGCTGCCCGGCACCTGATCGAGGCCCTCGAGGTATCGGGAGCCCAGCCAGTTGATTGTCCATTGGTGGTCAGGGCGTCGCTATGACAGATTGCGCCAGCTAGGTTGTCAACGATGCTACCAGCGGCCGAACGACCCTGGTCTTAGGCACATTGGGAATGTGCTGGCGCAAAGGTACGGGGAGCGACCCGGGGGTCGCCGACCTGCTCGATAGCCTGCGCTACGCGTCAGCCAATCACATCGAGTTTCCGGATGCTTGCTGAAGGTGGAGCGCTTTTTCCAGAAGCTGAAGCAGTTTCGCCGGATCGCAACAAGGTATGAACGACTGGCAAGAAACTATCAGTCGATGCTGAGCCTGTCAGCCGTAATATGGCGGGCCTGATTGAGAACACCACCTGGCTATAGTTGAGGTGTGATGATCGTTTTGATGGGGCCGCTGGTGCGCTAATCGGGGGGCTGTCCCCGGTTTACGTTATTCGGGAGGGTGCCATGGCAGCTGTTACCGATACGCTGAAGCTGTTTCTCGCCGGCGACGTCATGACCGCCCGCGGCATCGACTCAGTACTGCCGCATCCTGGCGATCCGCGGCTTTACGAAACCTACGTCAAGAATGCCGGCGATTACGTCCGGCTGGCAGAAAGACTCAATGGCCCAATTCCTCGCCCAGTCGATTTCACCTATGTCTGGGGCGCTGCGCTGGATGAGTTCGAACTTCGCCAGCCACACGCACGCATCATCAATCTGGAAACGGCTGTGTCCCGCCGCGGACGACCGGAGCCAAAGGGCATCAATTACCGCATGAGCCCGGAGAACTTCCCGGCCATCAGCGCAGCCGGCATCGACTGCTGCGTGCTGGCCAACAACCATGTGCTGGACTGGGGGGCCGCCGGCCTGGCCGATACGCTAGATACCTTGGCGAGCAACGGTATGTGCAGCGCCGGCGCCGGGCACAACCGGCAATCTGCCGAAGCGCCCGCCGTGTTGCCGCAGCCTGGTGGGCAGCGCTTGCTGGTGTTTGGCCTCGGCGCACCCGACAGCGGCATTGCGCCAGACTGGGCCGCCACGGATAGGCGCGCGGGCGTCGCGCGGCTGGAGGATCTGTCGATGCAAAGCCTGCGCCCTGTGGCCAAACGGATTCTCGAGGGCAAAAATCCGGGGGATCTGGTGGTCGCCTCCATTCACTGGGGTGGCAACTGGGGGTTCGATATCCCGCGGGAGCAGGTCCGGTTCGCCCATGCCTTGATCGACGAGGCCGGAGTTGACGTGGTGCACGGGCATTCCTCGCACCACGTCAAGGGCATCGAGGTGTACCGCGAACGCCTGATTCTCTATGGCTGCGGTGATCTGCTGAACGATTACGAAGGCATCGAGGGCCACACCGCCTTTCGCGGCGACCTGGGGGTTCTATACTTTGCCTCGTTGGACCCGGGCGGGCACCTGCAATCGTTGGATCTGATACCCACCCGCCTCCATCGTTTTCGCATCTGTCGCGCCGAAGGGGATGACCGTCAATGGCTGCACGACACCCTTTCTCGCGAGTGCGCACGCCTGGGCAGCAGCATCCAGCCGGGCGTGAAAAACGCCTTCGAGTTGCGTTGGTAGGAGCGTCTGGACCCGACTAAAGTAACCGCTCCACACCCCCCACTCTATCCAAGGCGGGGCATGTTTTTTCAGAGGATGTCGCGGGAAGAGCCAAAGAAAGACTTTTCTTTGGACGAAAAAAAAGGACCTCTTTTCAGAGATCCATTTTTTAATGCTTGGAGCGGGAAACGAGACTCGAACTCGCGACCCCGACCTTGGCAAGGTCGTGCTCTACCAACTGAGCTATTCCCGCGTCTTGGTGAGGCGCATTCTATAGAATCCAGATGCCCCGTCAACCCCTTGATTCAAAAAAGTTTATTTCTTTTCCACGTCGGTCTTCAGATGCGGCCAGGCAGCCCGCAAATATTGGACCATGGACCACAACGTCAGGCCCGCGGATATCAGCAGCAAGGCGTAACCCAGCAGCACCCAGAACGTGAAATCCGACGGATTGGCCAGCAGGATCACCAGCGCCAGCATTTGCGCGGCGGTTTTCCATTTGCCCAGGTTCGACACGGCGACATGAGCGCGGGCACCGAGTTCGGCCATCCATTCGCGAAGTGCCGAAACGACAATCTCGCGACCGATGATCACGGCGGCCGGCAGCGTGAGCCACAGGTTGCCATGTTCTTGCACCAGCAATACCAGCGCAACGGCAACCATCAGCTTATCCGCCACGGGATCGAGAAAAGCCCCGAACGGTGTGCTTTGTTCCAGTCGGCGGGCCAGATACCCATCCAGCCAGTCTGTGGCGGCGGCAAATGCGAACACCGAGGCGGACGCCAGGTAGCTCCATTGATACGGCAGGTAGAACAGTAAAATGAAGATCGGAATGAGCAGGACGCGTAGTACGGTAATCAGATTAGGGATATTCATCGGCACAACTGGCTACGAGGTGAGGGGGCATTCTACTCGCTGTGCAGATTGGCATAAATCAACTCTGCGAGCTTTTTACTGATCCCGGGTGCTTTGGCGATCTCTTCGATGCTGGCACGAGACAGCTCCTGCAATCCACCAAAATGTTTCAATAAATCGCGGCGACGGGTCGGTCCGACACCGGCGACGCCCTCCAGTGTAGACGTGCGGCGAGTTTTCCCACGACGGGCGCGGTGCCCGGTAATCGCGAAACGGTGAGCTTCGTCGCGTATCTGCTGGATCAAATGCAGCGCGGGGGAATCACCGCGCAAGGTGAATTCGTGGGCAGCATCGTTCAGGTACAGGGTTTCGAAACCGGCCTTTCGCGTGGCGCCCTTGGCTACGCCCAGCAGAATCAGATCAGGCACGGCCAGTTCATTGAGCACGTCGCGGGCCATGGACAGCTGCCCCTTGCCACCGTCCACCAGCAAAATGTCCGGTAGCTTGCCCTCCCCGTCCTTCAGTTTGCTGAATCGTCGGGTCAGGGCCTGATGCATCGCTGCGTAGTCATCGCCCGGGGTGACGCCTTCAATGTTGTAGCGACGGTAGTCGGACTTGATCGGACCTTCGGGACCGAACACCACGCAGGAGGCCACGGTCGCTTCGCCACTGGAGTGACTGATGTCGTAACACTCCAGACGCTGTGGTGGCTCGTCCAGGTTCAGCACTTCTGCCAGCGCATCGAAACGTGCGGCAACGTGTTGACGATTGGCCAGTCGCGCTCCCAGGGCCTGCTCGGCATTGGTGACCGCCAACTGTTGCCAGCGTGCTCGCGTACCACGAACCCGATGACTGATGGTCAATTCGCGACCGCGCAGCTCATCGATGGCCGTAATCAGGGTCGGGAAGTCTTCGTGAACCACGTTGACGATCAGTTCACTTGGCAAGTCGCGCTCGGGACTGCTGATGAAGTACTGGCCGAGAAACGCCGCCATGACTTCAGAAACGTCCTCTTCAATACCCACCTGCGGAAAGAAGTTCTTGCTCCCCAGCACCCGCCCGCCGCGCACACTGATCAGATGAACGCAGGCACCACCCGGATTGACAAACGCCGCGATCACGTCGACATCGCCCGTCCCGCCTTCCATGCTTTGCTGGTCCTGGACCCGGCGCAGTAATGAAATCTGATCCCGCAACTCGGCCGCACGCTCGAATTCGAGGTTGATCGCCGCCTCTTCCATACCTGCGGACAACTCGTCCGTCAACGCATTGCTGCGCCCCTCAAGGAACATCACCGAGTGTCGTACGTCTTCGGCATACACCTCAGGTTCCACCAGCCCGACACAGGGCGCCTTGCAGCGTTTGATCTGGTATTGCAGGCAAGGACGCGTGCGGTTCTTGTAATAGCTGTCTTCGCACTGACGAACAAAAAACGTCTTCTGCAGAAGGCTCAGGCTTTCGCGAATGGCGCCGGCGCTGGGATAAGGGCCGAAATATTTGCCCTTGGCCTTTTTTGCACCGCGATGGATGCTCAAGCGAGGGAACTGGCCATCCGAGAGAAAGACGTAGGGGTAGGATTTATCGTCGCGCAGCAGGATGTTGTAGGGCGGACGCCACTCCTTGATCAGCGTCTGCTCAAGCAACAAGGCTTCGGTTTCATTGGCCGTAATCGTCGTTTCGACCTGAGCGATACGCGCGACCAGCGCCGCGGTCTTGGGCGCAAGACCGGATTTGCGGAAGTAACTCGACAGGCGACTCTTGAGGTTCTTGGCCTTGCCGACATAGAGCAGGCGTGCCTCGCTGTCGAACATGCGATACACACCGGGACGCCCACTGACCGTCGACAGAAAGGCGCTTGGATCGAAGACTTCAGTCATTTTCAGAGGCTGGCATCGACCATGCCGTGACGAACCGCCAACAGCGTCAACTCGACATCGCTGCTGATCGAAAGCTTTTCGAAAATGCGGTAACGGTAAGTGTTCACGGTTTTTGGCGACAGACACAGTTTGTCGGAAATGATCTGGACCTTCTGACAGCCGACAATCATCAGCGCGATCTGGATTTCCCGCTCCGACAAGGTGTCGAAAGGCGAATCATTGGTCGGCTGGAAGGATTTGATCGCCAGTTGCTGTGCAATTTGCGGGCTGATATAGCGCTGCCCGGCAAACACCAGGCGGATAGCCTGGACCATTTCCGGCAGCCCGGCACCCTTGGTCAGATAACCCGCGGCACCGGCCTGCAACAACCTCGTCGGAAACGGATCTTCTTCGCACACGGTGACCGCAACGACTTTGATATCCGGATGACTGCGCAATAATTTGCGTGTGGCTTCAAGACCGCCAATGCCGGGCATCTTGACGTCCATCAGTACCACATCGGGTTTCAACTCACGCGCCTTGAGCAGGGATTCTTCGCCTGACTCAGCCTGGCCGACTACTTGCAGGCCATCGATGTCAGCCAGCATTCGTGTAATGCCTGTACGAACGAGATCATGATCATCGACTACTAGCACCCTAATCAAGCAGACACCTCGCGAAATGGTCTTATTGGGTTGCCGACACCTTAGCAAAAAGCAACTGGCAGACCTAGCGGCAAGCGTCATATAAAAAGTTTCAATACATCTTGAAAGGCTTGTCGTAAGCGTGTTTCAGCCGGGCGAGGCATCGATATCGCGCTGCATTTTCAGGAAACACTCGTCTGTGCCGACCACTTTCAGCCCCTTTCTCTCATACAACGCTTGCGCGGGATTGTTTTCAAAAACCGTCAAACGTAATGCCGGACGCCGTTCCTTGCACGCCATGGCGAACACCTGATCAATCGTCCAGGAACCGGCGCCCTGCCCTCGGAACGCTTCGACGATGTGCAGTTCGCGGATGTACAAGGCTTTGGCATCACGACTCAGGCTGACAAAGCCCACCAATGCCTCACCGCGCACAATCAACCAGTTCTCGCGCCCTGCCCAGCCAACATCGAAACCTTCGTCCTGCCACAGCAGATCGTGCTGAATGTAATAGCGCAGCATATTTTTGCGAGTCAGTTCACGAGCGAAGTCGAGGTCCCGGAGCGCCGCCGGACGTAATTCAAATACCATCAAGCCTCCGCGACAGCCACTATTTGCCCCTTCCAGCCATCAGCATCGCGGCGAGCCACGACCATCAGGTTGCCTGTACCCGGTGCGGCTGCAACCAGCGAGCCGTTCGACGCCCAGATCGCGCTGCGTCCTGCCGATTCCCAGCCACCCGTTGCACCGCCATGATTGGCCATCAGGACCGTCATCGAATGAGCGCTGGCGTAGCCTTGCAACAACGCGGTATCCGGGGCGTAGCCGTTTTCCGTGATCAGCACGCCCGCCGCATAGAGATCGGCGCCTTGCTGCGCCGCCGCGGCTGCATGACTGGCGTGAGAGAAATCCGCGCACACCGCTAACGCGACCGTATCGGCACCTACGGTCAGGGGCGAACCACCGGTTCCCGGTGCAAATGCCACTTCCTCGCCTGGATGCAGATGTTGCTTGCTGTAGATCCCGAGCGATCCATCAGCGCCCAACACCAGCGCCCCAATCAATACGGACGAATCCTCCGACAGGCGAATCGGCATCCCGACGACTGTCGTCACACCGACTTCCCGCGCGAAATCCCGTAGCGGTTGCAGAATCTCGGCGTCTGGCGCAATAGCCAATTCAGCCGCAAGTCCACGCTCGTACCCGGTCAGCGATAACTCAGGGAACACCAGCAATTGCACGCCCTGCTCCGCGGCAAGTTGCATGAAGCGCTGATGCCACACAATGTTTGCGGCAAGGTCACCGGCGATGGAGATCGATTGAGCAGCGGCGATGATCAGGGGCGTCATGGTTCGTCCTTGTGACGTTGTATGTAAGCGGAATACAAAGTGTGTCACAACCGGCGACGCACTCAAGCGATAGAAAACGCCTTCGGTGATCGATAGCATTTTCTGATTGAATCCACGTGCCGGCCTCGAGTAAGCTCGGCGCACTCATCGGAGACAAACCATGTTCAACACCCTCTCACAGCTTCGTACCGCCAGCGCCCTGCGCTCGGTGGCGGCTGCCCGGGTGAATGACGCTTGTGCTCCGGTCAGCTTTTATTTTGGGTATTGGTTTAGCCACTGGCGCGCCTGATACCCACACGGCGCCCACTTTAAACGGGTCGCCACCAGAGAATTCTCAACCCCCGGTCGGCTTCCCGACCGGGGGTTTTGTTTTTTCAGCCCCGCACATTTTTAGCGACACACCAGACAACCAGAGGATTCAAAAATGAACTACGCCACTTATTACCGTTACGACAGTTTTACCGCCTGGCGATTTAGCAGCCTCCGCTCGGGACAGCCTGCCGCCTCCGATCGGTCACCCACAGGTGGCAAGCACACACACGCAGCCAATCCGGCCAATTGTCGAACACCCCAGTAGGGCCGAGTGCGCGGGAACGAACCCGCCGCCAGCCCAGGAAGCCCGAATATGAACTCGTCCGTCTCTGCTCTGCCGCTGTCCACCTTGAACCCTGCCAATGAAGCGCTGACCCTGCGTCTGCCCAGCTCATTGCAACTCAAACAGCAACTGCCACTCAGCAACGCCCTGAGCCAGCAAGTCGCCGCCCACCGCCAAGCGGTTCGCGCGATCCTCAACGGTGAAGACTCCCGTCTGCTGCTCATTGTTGGCCCCTGCTCGATTCACGATCCTCAGTCCGCCCTCGAATACGCCAGCAACCTCGCCCGCCTCGCCGCCGAGGTCAGCGATGAAATGCTGCTGGTGATGCGCGCCTACGTCGAAAAACCCCGCACCACGGTCGGCTGGAAAGGCCTGGCCTACGATCCCCGCCTGGATGGCAGCGATGACATGGCGGGCGGTTTGACGTTGTCCCGCGAGTTGATGCGCGAAATGCTCCGACTGGGACTGCCGATTGCCACCGAACTGCTGCAACCGATGGCTGCCGGCTACTTCGACGATCTGCTGAGCTGGGTCGCTATTGGCGCTCGCACCACCGAATCGCAGATCCATCGGGAAATGGCCAGCGGCCTGAGCATGCCGGTCGGCTTCAAGAACGGCACCGATGGTGGTGTCGGTGTGGCCAGCGACGCCATGCGCTCGGCCGCCCATCCACATCGCCATTTCGGTGTCGACAGCCAGGGTCATCCGGCAATCATTCAAACGCCGGGCAATCCCGACACCCACTTGGTGCTGCGTGGCGGACATCGTGGGCCGAACTACGACCGCGACAGCGTCGCCCGGGTGAACAGCGACTTGACCAAACTGAAGATCCCGGCCCGGATCATGGTCGACTGCAGCCATGCCAACAGCGGCAAAGACCCGTTGCGTCAGCCCGCGGTCTTTAACGATGTGCTTGAACAGCGCCTGCAAGGTGATCGATCACTGATCGGCATGATGATCGAGAGTCATCTGTTCGAAGGCTGCCAACCGCTGGGCCCGTCAATGCGTTACGGCGTGTCAGTCACGGACGGCTGCCTTGGCTGGAGCGGAACGGAATTACTTTTGCGCCAGGCAGCCGATCGGCTCAGAGCGCAGAGCAGCGATCAACAATCGGCGTGAGCCCCCCCCTCTTCCAGTCTTCCCATCGAGGACTGGACGTCGGAATCGAGACACGATTAACAGGCAAAGGGTGTTCACGGAGTAGGCCATCGCAGGAAAACGCTCTGTTACAGATAAAAAGATGTCCAAATATTCCGACCAAGACCTCATGCACTTTCGAACTTTCGTACATTTTCTATTCCGTTTTCACCAGGTTACAGCGGCTTCTTCATACAACGCCGAACCACTGGTGTGCTTTAGAGTGAGCCCATCAACACACCTCTGAACGACTGCGAAAAAGGAAAGAACATGCTACGGAATGCAACTACTCAGTATCCGATCCTGTTGGTCCACGGGCTCTTCGGCTTCGATCGCATCGGCAAGATCGAACTCTTTCATGACGTCAAGCAGGCCCTCAGGAGTGCAGGCGCAAGAGTGTTTATCCCGCACTTGTCGGCTACCCATAGCAATGAAGTCCGCGGCGACCAACTTCTGGCGCAGATCGAACGGGTACTGGAAGGAACCGGTGCAAACAAAGTCAACCTGATCGGCCACAGCCAAGGCGCACTCGCTGCACGTTATGCGGCAGCGACAGCGCCGGAGGCAATCGCTTCGGTGACGTCCGTCAGCGGACCGAATCACGGCTCGGAACTGGCCGACTTCTTGCGCAAGGCGCTGACGCCCGGGCGCCTGCCGGAACACGTCGCCGCGACGGTTGCAACGTTGTTTGCGGATTTTCTATCGCTGCTCAGCGGCCACCGTCACCTGCCGCAGAACGCCATCGCCGCTCTGAATGCCCTGACCACCGAAGGTGTAGGCGCGTTCAACGACAAGTACCCCCAGGGCTTGCCAAAAACCTGGGGTGGCAAGGGTCGCGAACTGGTCGACGGCGTACGTTATTACTCCTGGAGCGGCACCTTGCAGGGCGACACCCTCGACAAAGGGCTTGATGCACTGAGTCCGCTGCACGGGTTCCTCCGCGCCTTTTCCCACTACTTCACCACCGAACCCGAGCAGAACGACGGCCTGGTTGGCCGCTACAGCTCTCATTTAGGCAAAGTCATCCGATCCGACTACCCGCTGGATCATCTGGACAGCCTCAGCCAGACCGCCGGTCCGCTGCGCAAGGGCATCGACCCGATTGCCCTGTATGTGCAGCATACGGAGCGTCTGAGAAATGCCGGTCTATAAAGGAATACCGTACCGGCCTGCATAGTCTGTACGGAACTTTGAGAAGAAATAGACCACTGAATCCGGTAGGCTCCGCACTTTACTGAACATTGAAAGGAGTATTTCACCATGGCTAAAGCCACTGCCCGTCACATCCTCGTTGCCAGCGAAGCCAAGTGCAACGAATTGAAAGCCCAAATCGAAGGCGGCGCTGATTTCGCCGAAGTCGCCAAAGCCAACTCCACTTGCCCGTCCAGCCGCCAGGGCGGTGATCTGGGTTCGTTCGGTCCAGGCCAGATGGTCAAGGAGTTCGACGCCGTGGTCTTCAGCGCACCGATCAACGTGGTGCAAGGCCCGGTCAAGACCCAGTTTGGTTACCACCTGCTGGAAGTGACCAGCCGTCAGGACTGATCAACCCTTGAGTTTTCTGCACAACGGCCCGCCTTTTGGTGGGCCGTTGTGTTTGGGATACGTGATACGGGTGGCGAGGGACGCGCCGCTAGCGTACAAATTGTGGTTATTGACCACCCGGCTCTAAGGCTGACAATGCGACTGGCGTTCCCTACTTTATTGTTCACTGCCGTGACCCTGTTGTTGAGCGTCACCGGTGTGAATGCAGCACCGCAGCATGCGTTGACCGTGTACGGTGAACCGGCGAAGTATCCTGCCGGCTTCAGCCATTTTGCCTACACAAACCCGCAAGCCCCCAAGGGTGGCACGATGCGCCGCTCGGCCGTCGAAATCGGTCATTTCGATCATATGTTGCCCTACATCGATAAAGGCATTGGCGTCACACAGATCGACGGCCTGCTTTACTCGCCCCTCGCCCAGCGTTCGCTGGACGAGCCTTACACCGTGTACGGCCTGGTGGCACAGAAGATGGAGCGCTCGGACGACGGTTTGTTCCTGCGCTTCTACCTGAACCCCAAGGCCCGTTTCGCGGACGGCAAACCGATCACGGCCGAAGACGTGCGCTACACCTTCGACCTGTTGATGACCCAGGGTAGTCTGCGTTATCGCACCCAGTTTGCCGACGTCAAAGGCGTCGAAGTGGAATCACCTTTGACGGTTCGGTTCGACTTGAAAAGCAATGAAAACCGTACCCTGCCCCTCGATATCGCGACTCTGCCGGTATTTCCCGAGCATTGGTGGAAGACTCGCGACTTCGCCAATGGCGGCGGTTACGAGCCACCTTTGGGCAGCGGCCCCTACAGGGTAGGAAAGGTCGACTCCGGTCGCAGCATCACCTTCGAGCGCAATGCCGATTGGTGGGGCAAGGATTTACCGGTCAGCCGCGGCCTCTACAACTTCGATCATTTCAGCATCGAGTATTTCGGCGATACCGATGTCGCCCGCCAGGTTCTGCGCGGTGGTGCCTACGACTATAACCGCGAATTTTCCGCCACCGGTTACTCCATCGGCTACGACAGCCCGGCCCTGAGTGACGGGCGCCTGCAAAAGGCGCACCTGGCAACGCAAGCTCCCCAAACGGCTCAGGGCTTTGTGTTCAACCTGCAAAACCCGCTGTTCCAGGATCGTCGAGTGCGTCAGGCGCTGGCCATGCTCTGGGATTTCGAGTGGAGCAACCGGCAGATGATGCGCGATATGTACATCCGCCAGCAGAGCTTCTTTTCCAACACCGACCTCGCCGCCCGAAAGCTGCCGGACGCCGGCGAGCTGGCGATTCTCGAACCACTGCGCGGGCAGATCCCCGACGAGGTGTTCACCCAGGTTTTCGAATCACCGAAAACCGATGGCAGCGGCGTGATTCGCGACAAACAGTTGCAGGCACTCGACTTGCTCGAACAGGCCGGCTGGAAACCCGATGGCGATCAACTGGTCAATGCCGAAGGCAAGTCATTGAGTTTCACTTTCCTGGTCAGCCAGAACGGCATGGACCGATTGCTGCTGCCTTATAAACGCACCCTGAAACAGATCGGCATCGACATGAACATCCGCCGCATCGACTCGTCCCAATACGTGAATCGCCTGATGAGCCGCGACTACGACATGATCGTCACCGGCTACCCGGTCACGACGTCGCCCGGGGGTGAACTGCTCAATTACTTCGCCTCGGTCTCGGCCAACGACCCTGGCGCCAATAACTACATGGTGTTGAAAAATCCGGCGGTCGACACACTGATCGCCGGGCTGGTTCGCGCCACCACCCAACCCGAAATGCTGCACTACGCCCACGCGCTGGACCGGGTGCTGCAATGGAACTACTACTGGATTCCCAACTATTACCCGCCGGGCAGCTCCACCGTGTGGTGGAATCGTTTCGGCAGGCCCAACGAGCAAGCGAGCAATGACGAAGCCATCGAGAGCTGGTGGGAAATCAGTACCACGCCGCTGACCAACCAACAGATGACCGCTGAGCAAATCCGCCGTGGCAAACCCGGAGGGCCGCACTGATGTGGGCTTACATACTGCGGCGTCTGCTGCTGATCATCCCGACGCTGGTGATCATTCTTCTGGTCAACTTCATCATCGTCCAGGCCGCGCCGGGCGGCCCGGTGGAACAGGCCATCGCGCACTTGCAAGGCATCGGCGGCGCGAGTGTCGGCGGCGGTTCCGGCGAACGCATGTCCGGCACCTCCCGATCCAGTCGCGGCCTCGACCCGCAACTGATCAAGGACATCGAAAAGCAATACGGCTTCGATAAGCCGGCGCACGAACGCCTGTGGCTGATGCTCACCAGTTACGCGCGCCTGGACTTCGGCAAAAGCTTTTTCCGTGGCGCGTCCGTCACCGACCTGATCCTGGAAAAAATGCCGGTGACCATTTCCCTTGGGCTCTGGGCAACGCTGATCACCTACCTGGTGTCGATCCCTCTGGGCATCCGCAAGGCTGTGCACCACGGCAGCCACTTCGATATCTGGAGCAGCACCGCGATCGTCATCGGCTACGCCATGCCGGCGTTCCTGTTCGCGATGTTCCTGATCGTGGTCTTCGCCGGTGGCACCTCGCTGAACTGGTTCCCGGTGCGCGGGCTGGTCTCGGACAACTTCGAATCGCTGTCGACCGTGGGAAAAATCGCCGATTACTTCTGGCACTTGGTGCTACCAGTGACGGCGCTGGTGATCGGCGGGTTCGCCACGCTGACCATTCTGACCAAGAACTCCTTCCTCAATGAAATCACGCGCCAGTACGTGGTCACCGCCCGCGCCAAGGGTCTGAGCGAACGCCGAGTGCTCTACGGTCACGTGTTTCGCAATGCCATGTTGCTGGTGGTCTCGGGGATTCCCCAGGCGTTCATCAGCGTATTTTTCGCCGGTTCCCTGCTGATCGAAGTGATTTTCTCTCTCGACGGACTGGGTCGCATGAGTTACGAAGCCGCGGTTTCCCGGGACTATCCGGTGGTGTTCGGTTCGCTGTTCATCTTCACGCTGTTCGGTCTCTTGATAAAACTGGTCGGCGACCTCTGCTACACCCTCGTCGACCCGCGTATCGACTTCGCCGCGAGGAACGCCTGATGTTCAAGCTCTCGCCGCTAGGTCGTCGTCGTTTCGAGCGCTTCAAGAAAAACCGTCGTGGCTGGTGGTCGCTGTGGCTGTTTGTCGGCCTGTTCCTGCTGACCCTCGGTGGCGAGCTGATCGCCAACGACAAACCGCTGATCGTCAGCTATCAGGGCTCACTCTACTTCCCGGCCCTGAAGCGTCATACCGAGCAGGAGTTTGGCGGGCAGCTGCCGTTCCAGGCGGACTACCGCAGCGATTATGTGGAGAAGCTGATTCACAAGGACGGTGGCTGGATGCTGTTCCCGCCAATCCCTTTCAGCGACGACACGCCGAACTATGACCTCAATCAACCGGCGCCCAGTCCTCCGACGAAGGTCAACTGGCTGGGCACCGACGACCAGGCGCGGGACGTGTTGGCCCGAGTGATTTTCGGTGCACGGGTGTCGATCCTGTTTGCCTTGATGCTGACGTTTGTCAGCGCACTGATCGGCATCGCTGCCGGCGCCCTGCAAGGCTATTACGGCGGCTGGGTCGACCTGATCGGTCAACGGTTGCTGGAGGTTTGGTCGGGGCTGCCGGTGCTGTACCTGCTGATCATCCTGTCGGGGTTCGTCGAACCTAATTTCTGGTGGCTGCTGGGGATCATGGCGCTGTTTTCCTGGCTGGCCCTGGTGGACGTGGTCCGCGCCGAGTTCCTGCGCGGACGCAACCTGGAATACGTCAAAGCCGCCCGGGCGTTGGGCCTGACCGACCGCAAGGTTATCGTCCGGCACATCCTGCCCAACGCAATGAACGCGACCCTGAGTTATCTGCCGTTCATTCTGACCGGGGCGATCTCGACCCTTACCGCCCTGGACTTCCTCGGCTTCGGCATGCCCGCCGGCAGTGCATCGCTGGGCGAGTTGATCGGTCAGGGCAAGCAGAACCTGCAAGCGCCATGGCTTGGGCTGACGGCGTTTTTCACCCTGGCGCTGATTCTTTCTTTACTGGTGTTTATCGGGGAGGCGTTACGTGATGCTTTCGATCCACGATCTTGATCCTCGATTTGATGCGGACTGCTGATATGAGTAACAACCTGATCGAAATCCGTGACCTCAGCGTGGCCTTCAGCGGCCAGACCGTGGTGCGCAATCTGTGCCTGGATATTCGCCCCGGCGAGTGCCTGGCGCTGGTGGGTGAGTCGGGCTGCGGCAAGTCGGTAACCGCTCACTCGATCCTGCAACTGCTGCCCGAGACCGGCACCGAAACCACGGGCAGTATTCGCTACCGTGGCCAGGAGCTGGTCGGCGCTCCGGCCAAGGTGTTGCGAGAACTGCGGGGTAACCGCATCGCGATGATCTTCCAGGAGCCCATGACCTCGCTCAACCCATTGCACAGCATCGAAAAACAGATCGGCGAAACCCTGCTGTTGCATAAGGGGCTGGCCGGTAAAGCGGCGCAAGCGCGGATACTCGAGTTGCTGCATCTGGTCGGCATTCAGAAGCCCAAAGAGCGGCTCAAGGCCTATCCCCATCAATTGTCCGGCGGCCAGCGGCAGCGGGTGATGATCGCCATGGCCCTGGCCTGCGAACCGGAGTTGCTGATCGCCGACGAACCGACCACAGCGCTGGACGTGACAGTGCAGCGCAAGATCCTGCTGCTGCTCAAATCCCTGCAACAGCGTCTCGGCATGTCGCTGCTGCTGATCAGCCATGACCTCAATCTGGTGCGCAGCATTGCCCAACGAGTCTGCGTGATGAAGGCCGGCGAGATCGTCGAGCAGGCACCTTGCGAAACGCTGTTTACCGAACCGAAGCATCCTTACAGCTGCGTGCTGCTGAACGCGGAACCGGAAGGTGAAGCACTGCCCCGGGACGAGCGCGAGAACGTGCTTGAGGTGGATGACTTGCGGGTGCAGTTCGCCCTCAGCGGCGGGCTGTTTCAGCGCAAGACCTACCTGAAGGCCGTGGATGGCATCAGCCTCAACATTCAACGCGGCAAGACGCTGGGCATTGTGGGCGAATCCGGTTCCGGCAAGTCGACGCTGGGTCAGGCGATCCTGCGTCTGCTCGATTCCGAAGGCAGCATTCGCTTTCAGGGTGCAGCGCTGGACGGCCTGACGCAAAAACAGCTGCGGCCGTGGCGCAAGAAAATGCAGGTGGTGTTCCAGGACCCGTTCGGCAGCCTCAGCCCGCGAATGTCCGTGGCGCAGATCATCAGTGAAGGCCTTGAGGTGCATAGCCAGTTGACGGCTGACGAATGCAAAGCCGAAGTGATTCGGGCATTGGTGGAAGTCGGACTTGATCCGCAAAGCCGTCATCGCTACCCGCACGAGTTCTCCGGCGGCCAACGTCAACGCATCGCCATCGCCCGGGCGCTGGTGCTGAAACCGGCGCTGATCCTGCTGGACGAACCGACCTCGGCGCTGGATCGCACGGTGCAAAAACAAGTGGTCGCCCTGCTCCGCCAGCTTCAAGAAAAACATGGCCTGACCTACCTGTTCATCAGCCACGACCTGGCGGTGGTGCGCGCACTGGCTCACGACATGATCGTGATCAAGGACGGCAAAGTGGTGGAAAGTGGTGCCAGCCACGACGTGTTTGAATCGCCGCAGCATCCGTATACCAAGGAGCTGTTGGCGGCGGCGCATCCTGGGGCTGTGCGATGAACACCACCGAAAGCCTCAAGGACTACCAGCGCGTTCGCCTGCTGGCGATCCGTTCGTTGTTCGAGATCATTGAGCAGTCGAGTGAAGGCACGGTGATTGTCGACCGCGATGCGAACATCGTCTGGATGAACGAGCGCTATGCCCGGCGCTTCGGCCTGGAATCGGCGGAAGTGGCGATCGGCAAGGCCTGCGAAAGCGTGATCCCCGGTAGTCTGTTGCGCGAGGTGGTGCGCACGGGGCGGCCGATCTTGCTCGACATGCAGGACACCCCCAAAGAACCACTGGTGGTGATGCGCCTGCCGATTCATGACGACGCCGGCGTGGTGATCGGCGCCATCGGGTTTGCGCTGTTCGACGAGTTGCGCAGCCTTTCGCCGATGCTCAAGCGCTACATGAGCATGCAGGAAGAACTGGCGTCCACCCGCTCGCTGTTGCGGTCGCGGCAAACCAAGTACAACTTCGCCCACTTCATCGGCACCAGCGCCGCCAGCCTCGAAGTCAAGCGCCGCGCCCGACGCAGTGCCAGCGCGGAATCCCCGGTGTTGCTGCTCGGTGAAACCGGCACAGGCAAAGAGCTGCTGGCTCAGGCGATCCACGGCGCTTCGCCGCGCGCGCACAAAGCCTTTGTCAGTATCAACAGCGCGGCGATTCCCGAATCGTTGCTGGAAGCGGAATTCTTCGGCACCGCGCCCGGCGCATTTACCGGTGCTGATCGCAAGGGCCGTGCCGGCAAGTTGCAGATCGCCCAGGGTGGCACCCTGTTTCTCGATGAAATCGGCGACATGCCGTTGCCACTGCAAAGCAAATTGCTGCGGGTACTGCAGGAAAAGGAATTCGAGCCGGTGGGCTCCAACGAAGTGATTCAGAGCGATGTGCGGGTGATTGCCGCGACCTCCACGGATTTGGAAGCCGCGATCAAACGCGGTGAATTTCGCGCCGACTTGTATTACCGCCTCAACGTGCTGCCCATCCAGGTCCCGCCGCTGCGGGATCGCCTCGACGATCTCCCGGCTCTCAGTGAAGCGATTCTAGAGGAGCTGCGCAGTCAACACGAATTGAACCGTGAAGCCCTGAACCTGCTGGGTCAGCACGCCTGGCCGGGGAACATTCGCGAGCTGCGCAATGTGCTGGAGCGGGCGGCATTGCTCAGCGATGACCTGGTGCTGAACACCGATGATATCCGCGCGGCGATTGGTACGTTCACACCGGTAGAGCGTGTGGCGCCGGTAACGATTGAACCGGTTGCGCATGAGACGTTTAGTGAGGCTCGGGAGCGGTTTGATCGACAGTTGATCGAAGCCGCCCTCGCGCAATGTGGCGGGAAGGTTGTTGAAGCAGCGGCGCGGTTGGGGCTGGGGCGGTCGACGTTGTACAAGAAGATGGTGGCGTTGGGGATTGTTGAGTCTCAATAAAGAGACATTAATCTCTATTGGTAGACAGAGCCTCTTCGCGGGCAAGCCTCGCTGCCACAGTGACTGCGTCGAGCCACAAATTCAGCGGTAAACAAAAAACCTGTGGGAGCGTGGCTTGCCCGCGAAGACGTCCGCACAGCCGTAAAAAGTCTC
The DNA here is from genome assembly GCF_059695775.1 of Pseudomonas sp. LBUM1666. Lineage (NCBI taxonomy): Bacteria > Pseudomonadati > Pseudomonadota > Gammaproteobacteria > Pseudomonadales > Pseudomonadaceae > Pseudomonas > Pseudomonas sp. LBUM1666. The sequence continues at coordinate 3,555,378 of NZ_CP166789.1, forward strand.
AAATCAGAGACAGATAACTGAAAATCGCTTCACCAATAAAAAAATATCCTTATATTTCAATATGTTGAACGACTGGCACGAAACTCGCTATAGCCCTCTCCCACAAAGATTCACAACACAAAAATAACAATCCAGGAGACACACCATGAGTGTGATCATTGCCTTGGCAGCCCTCACGCTGCTAATGCTCGCGGCTTACCGTGGCTACAGCGTTATCCTCTTTGCCCCGATTGCCGCCCTCGGCGCCGTTCTGCTCACTGACCCTTCCGCCGTCGCCCCCGCCTTCACCGGGGTGTTCATGGAGAAAATGGTCGGTTTCATCAAACTGTATTTCCCGGTATTCCTGCTTGGCGCAGTGTTCGGCAAGCTGATCGAGCTGTCGGGCTTTTCGCGCTCCATCGTCGCCGCGGCGATTCGCCTGCTCGGCACGAGTCAGGCGATGCTGGTGATCGTGCTGGTCTGCGCCCTGCTGACTTACGGCGGCGTGTCGCTGTTCGTGGTGGTGTTCGCGGTCTACCCGTTTGCTGCTGAAATGTTCCGCCAGAGCAATATTCCCAAGCGACTCATCCCGGCGACCATCGCCCTCGGTGCATTCTCGTTCACCATGGACGCCCTGCCCGGCACCCCGCAAATCCAGAACATCATCCCCAGCACCTTCTTCAACACCACCGCCTGGGCCGCGCCTTGGCTGGGCCTGATCGGCGCGATCTTCGTGGTCTGCGCCGGCATGCTGTTCCTCCAGCGCCAACGCAACAAGGCTCAGCGCGCCGGTGAAGGGTATGGCACCGATCTGCGCAACGAGCCGGAAACCGCGGCCGACATCAAACTGCCCAATCCGTGGATCGCCGTGTCGCCGCTGTTGGCCGTCGGCATCATGAACCTGCTGTTCACCCAGTGGATTCCACAGTGGTACGGCAAGACCCACAGCCTCGCGCTGCCGGGCATGGCCGCACCAGTGACCACTGAAATCGCCAAGCTCACGGCGATCTGGGCCGTTCAGGCAGCCTTGCTGGTCGGCATCATCATGGTGCTGGTGTTCGGCTTCCAGGCGATTCGCGGCAAGTTGGCCGAAGGCAGTCGAAGCGCGGTCAGCGGTTCGCTGTTGGCGGCGATGAACACCGCGTCGGAGTATGGCTTTGGTGCGGTGATCGCCTCCTTGCCGGGCTTCCTGGTATTGGCCGACTGGCTCAAGAGCATCCCCAATCCGCTGGTCAACGAAGCGATTACCGTGACCCTGCTGGCCGGCATCACCGGTTCCGCATCGGGCGGTATGAGTATCGCGCTGGCCGCCATGGCCAATGACTTCATCGCCGCGGCCCATGCGGCAGACATTCCGCTGGAAGTGCTGCACCGCGTTGCCGCAATGGCCAGTGGCGGCATGGACACCCTGCCGCACAACGGCGCGGTGATTACCTTGCTGGCGGTGACCGGCCTGACCCACCGCGAAGCCTACAAAGACATTTTCTGTATTACGCTGATCAAGACCCTGGCGGTTTTTGTGGTGATCGGTACTTTCTACGCCACTGGCATTGTGTGAGGTATACATGACGACTCTTTCGGGCAAGACCGCACTGGTCACCGGTTCCACCAGCGGCATTGGCCTGGGCATCGCCCTCAGCCTGGCCAAGGCTGGCGCCAATCTGATCCTCAACGGTTTCGGTGATGCGTCCAAAGTGATTGCCGAGGTCGAGCAATTCGGTGGCAAGGTTGGCCATCACCCGGCCGACGTGAGCAACCCTGAACAGATCGCCGACATGATCGCTTACGCCGAGCGCGAGTTCGGCGGCGTGGACATCCTGGTCAACAACGCCGGTATCCAGCATGTGGCGCCGGTGGAAGAATTCCCGGTGGAACGTTGGGATTCGATCATTGCGATCAACCTGTCGTCGGTGTTTCACAGCACCCGTTTGAGCCTGCCTGGCATGCGCGCCAAGGGCTGGGGACGGATCATCAACATCGCTTCGGTGCACGGTCAGGTCGGGTCCGTGGGCAAGGCGGCTTACGTGGCGGCCAAGCATGGGGTCATCGGTTTGACCAAGGTGGTGGGGCTGGAAACGGCGACCACAAACGTCACCTGCAACGCCATCTGCCCGGGCTGGGTGTTGACGCCACTGGTGCAGAAGCAGATTGATGACCGCATCGCCAAAGGGATCGACCCGCAACAGGCGCAACATGATTTGCTGGCCGAGAAGCAGCCTTCCCTGGAGTTTGTGACGCCGCCACAATTGGGCGAACTGGTGCTGTTTTTGTGCAGTGAGGCTGGTAGCCAGGTGCGTGGCGCGGCGTGGAATATTGATGGAGGGTGGTTGGCGCAATAATCACCAGCAGACACTTGTGGTGAGGGGGCTTGCCCCCGTTGTGCGGCGAAGCCGTCCTGAAAATAGTGGCGCCAACCATTTTACGACTGCTGCGCAGCCGAACGGGGGCAAGCCCCCTCGCCACAAAAGCCAGTGTGAGTACACATAAGAAAGAAGAGGCAAGCCATGTCCGACATCCTCTGGCAACCCAGCGCCAAGCGCATCGGCAAGACCCGCATGGAGGCCTTTCGGCGCTTCATCAATCAGCGACACAACCTCCACGTCGACGACTACCCTGCCCTGCACCAATGGTCCATCGATCAGCGTGAAGCGTTCTGGCAGGCCATCGTCGACTTCTTCGACATCCGCTTCCACGATCAACCGGACGCTGTGCTGGTGGAAGGCCCACAAATGCCCAGCGCCCAATGGTTCCCCGGCGCCACCCTGAACTTCGCCGAACACCTGATGCGCCGTCGCGACGATGCCGTGGCGGTCATTGCCATCGGCGAGAACGGCCAGCGTGAACACCTGACCTGGGCGGAACTGGCCGAGCATGTCGCCGGGTTTCAGAACAGCTTGAAAGCCGTCGGTGTCGGCCTCGGTGACCGCGTCGCGGCGTGCATGCCCAATACCTGGCAAACCCTCGTGGCGATGCTCGGCACCACCAGTTTGGGAGCGATCTGGTCCTGCTCCTCACCGGACTTTGGCACCCAAGGCGTAATCGATCGCTTCGGCCAGATCGAGCCCAAGGTGCTGATCACCTGCGCCGGTTACCGCTATGCCGGCAAAGAGATCGACCAGACCGCCAAGGTCAATGAAATCCTCGAACGCTTGCCGTCCTTGCAGCAGTTGATTGTTGTGCCTTACGCCCGTCCGCAAGCGCACATCGAACACTTCCACACTCGGGCCAACGTGACGCTCTGGGATGATTTCTACGACGCTGGCGGCGAACCGGATTTTGTTTCCGTGCCCTTCGCGCATCCGCTGTACATCCTCTATTCCAGCGGCACCACCGGCGTGCCGAAATGCATCATTCACAGCACTGGCGGGGTGTTGCTGCAACACGTCAAGGAACATGGCCTGCATTGCGATCTCGGCCCCGGCGACCGTTTGTTCTACTACACGACGTGCGGCTGGATGATGTGGAACTGGCTGGTCTCGGCGCTGGCCGTGGATAGCGCGGTGGTGCTGTACGACGGCTCGCCGTTTCATCCCGCCCCCGAGCGTCTGATCGACCTGATCGACGACGAACGCATCAGTGTCTTCGGCACCAGCCCCAAGTACCTCGCGACCCTGGAAAGCAGCGGCATCAAACCTCGCGAAAGCCATGACCTGAGCAGCCTCAAAACCTTGCTCTGCACCGGTTCCGCGTTGTCACCGCAGAGTTACGACTACGTCTACCGCGACCTCAAGCCTGATCTGTGCCTGGCCTCGATGTCCGGCGGCACCGACATCGTTTCGTGTTTTGTGAACAGCAATCCGCTGCAACCGGTACGCCGTGGCGAGATACAAGGCAAAAGCCTGGGCATGGCGGTGGAAGTCTGGAACGACGACGGCCAACCGGTGATCGGCGAAAAAGGTGAGCTGGTGTGCACCCGGCACTTCCCGGCAATCCCCATCGGTTTTTGGAATGACCCTCAACAGGAAAAACTTCGCGCCTCGTATTTCAGTCAGTTCCCCGGGGTCTGGGCCCAAGGCGATTACGCGGAACAATTGCCCCATGGCGCGATGATGATCCACGGACGCTCCGACGCCGTACTCAACCCCGGCGGCGTGCGCATCGGCACTGCGGAAATCTACCGTCAGGTGGAGAAAGTCCCACAAGTGCTGGACAGCGTGGCCATCGGTCAACAATGGCAGGAGGACGTGCGGGTGGTGCTGTTCGTACGGTTGCACGAGGGTGTCGAACTGGACGAGGGGCTGGAACAGCAGATCCGCCAGGTCATCCGCGCCAACACCACACCACGGCATGTGCCGGCGAAGATTGTCGCGGTGACGGACATTCCACGGACGATCAGTGGCAAGGTTGTCGAGTTGGCCGTGCGAAATGTGGTGCACGGGCAGAAAGTGAAGAATACCGATGCGTTGGCCAATCCCGAGGCGTTGGAGCAATTTCGCGACCGCCCGGAACTCATGGACTGAAAAAATCCACTGTGGGAGCGGGCTTGCTCGCGAAGGCGTCGGGTCAGTCAATATCAATGTCGACTGACACACCGCCTTCGCGAGCAAGCCCGCTCCCACATTGGATTTATGTCAGTCCATTAATCCCCATTCGCCCGGCGGCGCATGGGGGCTCGATGATGCTTCGGCGTGCAGCTTCAGCCGCAGGCGCAAATTGTTCACCGAATCCGCATGTTTGAGCGCTTCTTCCTCATTGATCGCCCCCTCGACGACCAACTCGAATAGCGCACAGTCAAACGTCTGCATCCCCAGTTCCACAGACTTCTCCATGATCCCCTTGAGTTCTGAAAGCTCATTGCGCCGGATCAGGTCGCCGATGGTCGGCGTGCCGATCATCACTTCCACCGCCGCCCGTCGCTGACCGTCCCGGGTGTGCACCAACCGCTGGGACACGAACGCTTTCAGGTTGTTGCCCAGATCATGAAGCAGCTGCGTCCGGCGTTCTTCGGGGAAGAAGTTGATGATCCGGTCCAGCGCCTGATGGGCGTTGTGGGCATGCAGGGTGGAGATAACCAGATGACCGGTATCGGCAAACGCCAGCGCATGCTCCATCGTCTCGCGGTCACGGATTTCGCCGATCAGCACGACGTCCGGTGCCTGGCGCAGGGTATTTTTCAATGCGGCGTGAAAACTACGGGTATCGACGCCGACCTCGCGCTGATTGATGATCGACTTCTTGTGCCGATGGATGTACTCGACCGGGTCTTCGATGGTGATGATGTGGCCACTGCTGTGGCGATTGCGGTAGTCGATCAACGCGGCCAGCGAAGTTGACTTGCCCGAGTCAGTAGCGCCGACGAACAGCATCAATCCTTGTTTGAGCATCACCGTTTCGAGCAGCACCGGCGGCAGCTTGAGGTCTTCGAAACGCGGAATGTCGAGTTTGATGTTGCGCGCCACGATCGATACATCGTTGCGTTGTTTGAAGATATTCACTCGAAAGCGCCCGATACCGGTCAAAGAAATCGCCAGATTCATCTCCAGCTCCCGATCGAACTCCAGACGCTGTTCGGCGTCCATGATGGACTCGGCAATGGCCGCTATTTCTCCCGGCTTGAACGGCTGATCGGCCAAGGGTTTGAGCACACCCTCGAACCGTGCGCTGGGTGGCGCACCGGTAGACAGATAAAGATCGGAGCCATTCTGGCTGGCCAGGAGCCTTAACAGTGCATCGATTTCCATGGCAAAAAGCACCCGCGAAGCATTCAATGAATAAAAATGACCCAAATTGGGTCATCCAGCGTCTACTGCGGTACAAGGATAGTTGACACCGCCACACCGACTTAAGTGCAGGACATCTTGATGAACGCATCACCGACCGGCAGCGATGCCCAGGCCTTGATTGCCCGACTGGACTGGAGACGCAGCCCGCTGGGCGCTGCCAGTACCTGGCCGCAAAGCCTGCGAACCGCCGTGGATATCGTGATTCATTCGCCGATGCCCATGCTGTTGCTGTGGGGCCCGCAACTCACGCAGATCTACAACGACGGTTTCGCCCTGCTGGCCGGCAGCAAGCATCCACACGCATTCGGACAGCCGACACACCTGATCTGGCCAGAGTTAAAAGACTTTACCGACCCCATTTACAGCGCCGTCCTACAAGGACAGGTGCGGACCTACAGCGAACAGCGCTTCAACTTACAGCGCGATGGCCATGATTCCGACTTCTGGCTGGACCTGACCTACAGCCCCATCCGCGATGAAAGCGCCCAGGTCGCCGGGATTCTGGTCACCGCCATCGAAACCAACGAACGCCGACGCATCGCCCTCGAACTCGAGCAGCGTTCGGCTGCCAGCCTCAAGGCCCAGCACGAAACCGAGGAGCGCCTGCAACTGGCCCTCGCGGCCACCGACGCCGTCGGTACCTGGGACTGGGACATCAGCGAAGACCGCTTCATTGCCGACACCCACTTCGCCCAGTTACACGGTATCGACCCGCTGCTCGCCAGCCAGTTGCCGATCAGCGCCTACCTCCAGGGGGTGCACCCGGAAGACCGCGCCATGGTTGCCCGCAGCATCAAGCACTCCATCTCCCAGGGCACCGAGTACGCCGAGGAGTATCGCCTGCTGCAACCCGACGGTCAGCTGCGTTGGGTGTTTGCCCGGGGTCGTTGCTACAAGGACCACCATGGCCGGCCGATTCGCTTCCTCGGTGCTGCCCTGGACCTGACCGAACGTAAACACACAGAACAAGCATTGCGGCAAAGTCAGACCGAGCTGCAACTGATCATCAACGCCATGCCGATCCTGATCAGCTACGTAGACCGCGAGGAACGCTTTCGCCTGAACAATGCCGCCTACCTTGACTGGTACGGGCTCACGCCTCAGGAGCTCTTTGGCAAAACCATCCGTGAAGTACTGGGTGAAGAAGCCTATGCCTTGCGCGCCGAACACATCGCCCAGGCGCTGTCCGGCAAGCCTTGTTGTTTCAGCATCCGCACCCCGCACCGTGACGGCAGCATCCGCCATGCCCTGATGAACTACTTGCCGCGCCACGGCGCGGATGGTGCGGTCAATGGTTTCTATATCTTTGTGATTGATGAAACCGAGCGCAAACAGACCGAAGAAGCCCTGCGCAACCTCAACGAGACCCTTGAGGAACGAGTCGCCGCCCGCACCCAACAACTGGCCGAAGCCAACCAGCGACTGCAGAACGAGATGTTCGAACGCGAGCGCGCCGAAGAGGCGTTGCGCCATGCACAGAAAATGGAAGCGGTCGGCCAGCTCACCGGCGGCATCGCCCATGACTTCAACAATATGCTCACCGGGATCATCGGCAGCCTCGATTTGATGCAGCGCTACATCGCCGACGGGCGTGTCGCCGAGATTGGCCGTTTCACCGAGGCGGCAGTCTCCTCGGCCAACCGCGCCGCCGCCCTGACCCATCGCCTGCTGGCGTTTTCCCGGCGCCAGTCACTGGACCGCAAGCCGCTGAACGCCAATGATCTGATCCACTCTCTGGAGGATCTGCTCAGCCGGACCAAGGGCGACCACATCGAGCTCAAACTGCAACTGGCCCATGACGTCTGGCCGGTCAGCACCGACGTCAGCCAGCTGGAAAACGCCCTGCTCAATCTGGTGATCAACGCCCGGGACGCCATGCCCGACGGCGGCGAGTTGCGGATCGAAACCGCCAACGTTTACCTCGACAGCAGTGACATCAACACCCTGGAACCGGTCAAGGCCGGGGATTATCTGATGATTGCCGTCAGTGACAACGGTACCGGCATGACACCGTCGGTGCTGGCCAAGGCCTTCGACCCGTTCTTCACCACCAAACCCATCGGCCAGGGCACCGGTCTTGGGCTGTCGATGATCTATGGATTTGCCCAGCAGTCGGGCGGGCATGTCAGCCTGTTCAGCTTGCCGGGCCAGGGCACCAGCGTTCGTCTGTACCTGCCGCGGCTGCACGCCGCAGAGCCCGAAAACATCCTGATGCCGGTCACCAGCGAGGCGCCGGCGGCAATTGCCGGTGAAACCGTGGTGTTGGTGGAGGACGACCCGGCGGTGCGCATGCTGGTGCTCGACCTGCTCAACGAGCTGGGTTACCACGCCCATGAAGCCGAAGACGCGAAGACCGCCCTGCCCCTGCTGGAGTCCGACCTGCGGGTCGACTTGTTGGTCACAGATGTCGGGCTGCCGGGGATGAACGGTCGGCAACTGGCGGAGATTGCGCGCCAGCACCGCCCCGAGCTCAAAGTGCTGTTCATGACCGGTTACGCGGAAAAAGCCGCCGAGCGCCAGGGTTTCCTGGAGGAAGGCATGGACATGGTCGCCAAGCCCTTTTCCATTGACCTGTTGGCCAACAAGATTCGCGCGATGATCGGCCAACCGGACTGAGTTAAGGCATAATCCCGCGCGCCCCGCTGGCACCAACATAGCCACCACCGTTGCAAGGTACTGCCCATGAAAGCTCAAGCCCGCCATATTCTGGTGAAAACCTCGGAAGAAGCCGAACAGCTCAAACAACGCATCGCCAAGGGCGAAGCCTTCGATGTGCTGGCCAAGAAGTATTCCACCTGCCCGTCCGGCAAGCGTGGCGGCGACCTGGGTGAGGTGCGGCCCGGGCAGATGGTCGGGGTCATCGATGCCGTGATTTTCAAAAAACCGCTGCGCGTAGTGCACGGGCCGATCAAGAGCAAGTTTGGCTATCACCTGGTGCAGGTGTTTTATCGGGATTGAAGTGGTTGGCTGAGAGCCCTGTGGCGAGGGGATTTATCCCCGTTGGACTGCGCAGCAGTCCTATTTTTTGGGGCCGCTGCGCGACCCAACGGGGATAAATCCCCTCGCCACAGAGATTGCATCAACTCTTTGGGATCAGTGCTCCCGGCACCTGAATCACCCAACTCGCCAAGCGATGCCCCGCTTCAGCAGCCTCAACCGGGCTGCCGCCCTTGAGCCGACTGGCCAGGTACGCGGCGCTGAACGAATCCCCCGCCGCCGTGGTGTCCACCACTCGCTCGACCACCTGCGCCGGCACTTCAAACGACTCGCCATCACAACGAATCAGACACGCCTCGGCGCCACGCTTGAGTACCACCTCGGGCGTGCCAATCTGCTCGTAAGCAGCAAATACCGCCGCGCAATCGGAAAAATGAAAAAGCGCCTGATCGTCATCGACAGTCAGCAATGCCAGGTCGACATAGGGCAGAACGCTGCGATAGGCCGCCCGCGCGTCCTCGATCGACGCCCACAAACGTGGCCGGTAGTTGTTGTCGAACACGATCCGTGCATCCCGCTGCCGGGCTTCGATCAGGGTTTCCAGCAACTTCTCTCGACCTTGCACGCCGAGCACCGCCAGGGTGATGCCGCTGAAATACAGCACATCGTAATCCGGCAGCGCCGCCAGGATCGGCGCGGCGGCCGGAGTGGTGAAACAATCGCGGACGGCCGCTTCATTGCGCCAGTAAAGAAAACGCCGTTCGCCGGCAGCGTCAGTCTGGATGCAATACAAGCCGGGCAATCGGCCCGGCAAGCGCTGGACCATACCGAGCCCGATGCTTTCGTCGGCCCAGCTCTGGCACATGGCATCGCTGAAACTGTCGTCGCCCAGGGCGGTGACGTAATCCACCGTGCCGCCCTCGCCCAGCTCCCGGGACAGGTAGACCGCCGTGTTCAAGGTATCGCCACCGAAACTCTGTTGCAGACTGCCGTCGGCGCGTTGCTGCAACTCGATCATGCATTCGCCGATCAGGGCGATGCGCGGGGTGTTGGGGCCGAGGGTGCTGATGGTGTTCATTGGTGTGGGTCTCGGGTGTTTCTATGTTGTCTGGTAGGGCCTAATCGCGAGCAAGCTCGCTCCCACATTGAATCTTCATTGTTCATGAGATCAGTGTGGGAGCGAGCCTGCTCGCGAAGGCCGCGCCTCGGTCTCAAGCCTTAGAAACAGGTTTCCATGGTTTCGATAACATTCAGTTGTTCATCCACCAGACACCCTATGCGCCACTTGTCGAACGTCAGGCACGGATGGGAGGTGCCAAAGGAAATAATGTCCCCCACTCGCAACTCAACCCCCGGTGCCACGGTCATGAACGCATGCTGGTCCATCACCGCCGTCACCTTGCAGGCGCTGACATCGTCGCCCGTCGCCGGCACCACGCCCGCCTTGTAACGCAACAGCGGAACCGGCAACCCGGCGTCGTAGGCCACGTCGCGTTTACCCAGGGCGATCACCGCAAAACCCGGCTCCGGCAACGACTGCACGTGAGCCCAGACTTCCAGCGCCGGGCGCAGGCCTTCGTGCAGGTCGCTGCGGCGGTCGAGCACACAGCATTGCGCTTCTTTATAGATGCCATGGTCGTGAGCTACGTAGCTGCCGGGACGCAGCACGCTGAGGAAACGCCCAGCGGCGTTCTGGGCTTCGAAGGACTCAGCGATCAGGTCGTACCAGGCCGAACCCGACGCGGTGATGATCGGTTTGGGAATGGCGAACGCGCCGCTGTCCTGTAATTGAACGGCCAGGCGCACCAAAGAATCAGCGAACGCACGGATGCCGCTCACCGCGTGATCGCCGTGAATCACCCCTTCGTAACCTTCGATCCCGGTCAGCGCCAGGGCCGGTTGTGCAGCAATGGCTTTGGCCAGCGCGACCACTTCGTCTTCTGTGCGGCAACCGCAACGACCGCCGACCACGCCGTACTCGATCATCACGTTCAAGCGCACACCGCGGGAGGCGAAATACGCGCCGAGATCAGCGACGTTGTCCAGGTGATCGACCATGCAATGGAAGTCGAAAGCAGGGTCTGCCAGCAGATCGGCGATCAACGCCATGTTCGGCGTACCGACCAATTGGTTGGCCATCAGTACCCGATGCACGCCATGGGCGTAAGCCGCGCGGGTTTGCGTGGCGCTGGCCAGGGTGATGCCCCAGGCACCGGCGTCCAGTTGGCGGCGAAACAGCGCCGGGGTCATGCTGGTTTTGCCGTGGGGGGCGAGTTCGGCACCGCTGTTGCTGACAAAGGTCTGCATCCAGCGAATGTTGTGCTCCAGGGCTTCGCGATGCAGCACCAGCGCAGGCAGGCTGACGTCGCGCACAAGATTGGCGCCTGTATGGGCAAAGCCCTTTTCCACGGTGGCAGTATTTTTGGCAGAAAACATGGTCGAACTCCTCACATTCGCGGCCGCAGGCAGCCGCTGTTATTCGTTGATGCGACGGGCCAGGCTGTTGGCGCTGTCGATCAGCACCCGGCGGTAGTCGTTGTAATTGTTCTTGGCATCGGCCCGTGGGGCGACGATGCACAAGGTCGCAATAGCCACACCGTTCGGGTCTTTCACCGGGGCGGCGAAGCAATGGGTAAAAGTGTCGGCAACGCTATCGAAAGAGAAGAAGCCATCGATAGCGGCCTGACGGATTTCACCGAGAAACTGCTCCAGCGGCAGGCGCTCGCCGTTGGGCAGGATGAAGTCGTCGTGATCGATCAGGTCGACGATTTCCTGGTCGCTCAAATGCGCCAGCAGCAGGCGTCCGGAAGCGGTCCAGGGAATCGGCGCGTTCTCGCCGATGTCCGAGGAAATGCGAAAATGCCGCTCGCCCTCTTTCATCAAGGCCACGGTGTATTTGCGCCCGTTGAGCAGGCACATCTGCGCGGTTTCGCGGGTCTGGCTGACGATCTCCTGCAAGGCGTGATCGGCCTCGCGGGTCAGGTCGAAATGGCGCAAATGCGCCTGCCCGAGGAAGTACAGCTGACGGCCGAGGTAGACATGACCGTCCTTGCCCACGGCCTCCAGAATCCGCCGTTCAAGCAAGGAGGCAACCAATTCGTAGACCGTGGATTTCGGGCTGCCGATGCCGCTGGCGATTTCGTTCGGGCGCAGGGGTTTGCCGACTTCCTTGAGGAAATCGAGGATATCGAACGCCCGGTCCAGACCGCGAGCCCGGCGCTTGATGGTGTCTTCGGTCATGTCTTCAGGTTCCCATTCAAAGTGGCCGGGAGTTTACCGCCAATGATCGTTCCCACGCTCCGCGCGGGAACGATCAGTGCTTAGGGTCAGGCCTTTTTCTTGTACGCGACGCAGTCAATCTCGACCTTGCAATCGACCATCATGTTCGCCTGCACACAGGCCCGGGCCGGTGCGTGTTCGCTTTTGAAGTACTCGGAGAACACCTTGTTGAAACTCCAGAAATCCCGTGGGTCTTCCAGCCACACACCAGCGCGCACCACGTCTTCCAGGCCATAACCGGCCTCTTCGAGAATCGCGATCAGGTTCTTCATGGCCTGGTGAGTCTGTTCGACGATGCCACCCACAATGATTTCGCCATCCAGAGCCGGTACTTGCCCGGACACGTGCAGCCAGCCATCAGCCTCAACGGCGCGGGCGAAAGGACGGGGCTGGCCACCACCGGCGGTGCTGCCGGTGCCGTAACGAGTAATGCTCATGAGTATTTCTCCTGATTGAAAAGTGAAAATGCTTTTGAAAAAAATCAGAACCGCGTGTTCTTGAGAAATTCCGCCAGACGCGGTGATTGCGGGCGTTCGAACAGTTCCTTGGGTGGCCCCTGCTCTTCGATCCGCCCCTGATTCATGAAGACGATCTTGTCCGAGACCTCGAAAGCGAAGCGCATTTCGTGGGTCACCAGCAGCATGGTCATGCCGTCCTCGGCCAGGCCTTTGATCACGCTCAGCACTTCGCCCACCAGTTCCGGATCGAGGGCCGAAGTGACTTCGTCGAACAGCATCAGGCTCGGGTTCATCGCAATCGCCCGGGCAATCGCCACGCGCTGCTGCTGACCACCGGACAACTGACCGGGGAAGTGATCGCGGCGTTCCAGCAAGCCGACCCGCTCCAGCCATTTTTCCGCCAGGGCCACCGCTTCATCCTTGTGCAGCTTTTTGACCTTGAGCAAACCGAGGGTGACGTTCTGCAACGCCGTGAGGTGCGGAAACAGGTTGAACTGCTGGAACGCCATGCCGGTCATTGCCCGATGCCGGGCGATGACTTTTTCCGGGTGCCGCACGCGCTTGCCGTTGACCTCGTCATAACCGATGGACTCGCCATCGAGCATGATCTGCCCGCCCTGGAACTCTTCGAGCATGTTCACGCAGCGCAGCAGTGTGGTCTTGCCCGAGCCGCTGGAACCGATCAGCGTCACGACGTTGCCGCGCTGCATGGTCAGGTCGACGCCCTTGAGCACTTCGAGCTGGCCGTATTGTTTGTGCAGGCCGCGGATGTCCAGCAGGGCCTGACCGTTTTGAGTGTTGGAAGGTTGAGTCATGGCAAGGCCACCCGCTTTTCAATGTGCCGGCCGAGTAATTCGATGGCGTAGTTGATGACGAAAAACAGAAATCCGGCGAACAGGTAAAACTCGAGGGTCATGAAGGTCCGGGCGATGATCTGCTGTGTGCTGAGCAACAACTCGGCAACACCGATCACCGACAACAGCGTCGAAGCCTTGACGATCTCGGTGGACGAGTTGACCCAGGTCGGCAAGATCTGCCGCAACGCCTGAGGCAACAACACGTAGCCCAAAGACTGAAAGAACGTCAGGCCAATCGCCTTGCTCGCTTCCATCTGACCACTGGGCAACGCTTGCAGCGCGCCACGCACGATCTCGGCGACGTGGGAGCCGCAAAACAGCGTCAGCCCCAACGCACCCGCCTGAAAGGCACTGATCTGCCAGCCCAGCGCGGGCGCCATATAGAAGCAAGCGAGCACCAAGACAAACACGGGCGTGCCGCGAATGATGTCGACGTAAAACCGAAACGGCGCGCGCATCCAGAATTTGCCGTAGGTCAGCACCAGACCGGCGACGATGCCGACCATCGTGCCCAACAGAATCGCCAGGGCCGAGACCTGCACACTGGTCAAAAAACCTTGCCACAGGACTTCCCGCGCAACCCATAACTCATGCAACCAACTAGGGGATTCGTACATGTGGGCCTCCTATCGGCGAATCGCCAGACGCTGCTCGAGGTAACGCAGCATCATGGCAATGAGGTAACAGGCCGCCACATAGAGCGCTGTGGTCACCAGCCAGGTTTCAATCACCCGGTAGCTCTCGACATTGATTTTGCGCGCGTAATAGGTCAGCTCCGGCACGGCAATCGCCGCGGCCAGCGAGGTGTCCTTGAACAGCGAAATGAAGTTGTTCGACAAGGCCGGCAGCACATTGCGCAGCATCACCGGCACGGTGACGTATGCCTTGACCTGCCACTCGCCCAAACCGATCGCCAACCCCGCTTCGCGCTGGCCTTTGGGAATGCTCAACAGACCACCGCGGAACACTTCGGTCAGATAGGCCCCGGCATACAGCGACAGCGTGATGATGAAGGACGGGATCTTGTCCAGACGGATCCCCAGGCTCGGCAAGGCGAAGTAGATCAACAGAATCAACACCAGAATCGGCGTGTTACGGATCACCGTCACATACACCGACGCCAGCACCCGCAACGCACGGTGCTTTGACAGCAAAGCAAACGCCATCATCAGGCCGATCACGCAGCCGATGGCGATCGACACCAGCGCCAGTTCAAGGCCCAGACCGAGCCCCGCCAGCAAGGTGTCGAAATCGCGCCACACGGCGGCAAAATTCAACTGATAGTTCATGGTCAGCGGTACCTTGAACGGGGCGATTCATGACCGCCCCGCTCTCACGAGATCATTTGAATTCGACGGGGAAACCGATGGCTGGAGTCGGCAGATCGACACCGAACCACTGCTTGAAGGAGGCCGCGTAGGTCGGGAATTCAACACCGGTCATGGCTTCATGCAATGCGGTGTTGACGAAGTTCAGCCAGTCCTGATCGCCGCGCTTGACCGCGCACGCGTAGGTTTGCGGGCTCCAGGCATAAGCCGGGCTGCGATAGCGGCCGGCGTTCTGCACCATCAGGTATTTCACCGACGACTGATCGGTCGCAGCGGCGTCGGCACGGCCGGAGTTCACCGCCTGATACATCAGGTCCACGCTGTCGTACTGATCGACCTTGGCCTTGGGCAAGGCCTGATGCACCAGTTCTTCGGCATACACGTTCTGCAGCACCGCCACGGTCACGCTGTCGCCGGCGGCTTTGAGGTCTTCGATTTCCTTGTACTTGCTGTTGGCCGGCAACAGCAGGCCGACGCCTTCGCGGTAGTACGGCAGCGTGAACGCCACCTGCTGAGCACGGCTGGCAGTCACGGTGATGAACTGGCAACTCATGTCGACCTTGTCCGTCAGCAGGTTGGGAATCCGCGCATCGGACGACTGCACCACGAACTCGACTTTGCTTGGGTCGTTGAACAACCCCTTGGCCACCATCCGCGCGATATCGATATCAAAACCCTGCAACTTGCCATCCGCTCCCTGGAAGTGCCACGGCGCATTGGTACTGCCCGTGCCCACAATCAGTTTCCCGCGGGCCAGCACGCTATCGAGCTTGCTGTCCGCCGCCTGGGCCACACCCATGGCAGCAGCCGAAGCCGCGAGAACAAAAACACACGCTTTAAACAAGGAAGGTCGGCGATGCATGGCAAGCACTCCAGGGTGATGTTTATTCCGCTATACCGGATATAGGTATGTAACAACGGAATAGACAGCAGAAAGTGTGCCACAGGATGTGGGCGGAATGTTGGGGAGATTGAAAAGTGTTTTGAATCAAATAGATGGAAAAAAATACAACACCGACGTTACGAAATGCACAGGTGAACGACCGCTACCGTTGGCTACAAAGTGCGGGTACCTGGTTCACAGTTGGAGTTTTGATGGGCTAATTCGGTGCGGCGCTGCATCAGACAAGGCAGCCGGAAAATAAACTTAACAACGTCGATTAGCGATCGGCTCTTTCCAGGCTTTATCAGAGAACTCCAACTCATAGGTCATCAATTGAAACCCTTATGATCGGATCGTTTTCCCGCTCTTTACAAAGGGTAAGTAACTCCAAATCATCCAGGCGATCCATCATGGGGAGACGCTCGGTACTTACCAGTTGTTGCCCTTCGGTTGGCGGATTGATCTTGCGCTCCAAGTTCCCACTCATCTGTTCAGATACTCCTTTCCCACAGTCCATGACTGTCTCCATTGAAGAATGAACAAAAAGTATCACGCCACACGCTTCCGGCTTTCCGTGTGTCCTGTCGGGTTGGTCCTGAAACACGGTAAGGAGTGTCCAAGTCTACGTAGGAAAACCTACCTACCTGTTATTTCTGACAGTAGACCTTTCCCCGCGCCTTCCTTTACCGTCGACGGACCGTCAATGGCCGTTGTGAAAAGGAGATTTCAATGAGCTCGAAAATCGCTCACAAAGCGCTGGCCCCGGTCTACCGCAAGGCCCTGAAAACCTGGCGCCCGGTGATCCTGTACTTTGGCAATCAACACTGCCCCGCCTGCGAAACGGCCGGGCCGATTTTTCGTCAGATTGGCGAACAATATCGCCATCACGCGAACATCTACATGCTCAATACCAGCGAATCCCCCCGTCACCCGGACGTCACCGGCACACCCACCGTGCTGTTTTACAAAGATGGGAAGTTGCTGAAGAAGCTCAAGGGAATCGGCACTGAGCAAACCCTGCAAGAAGACTTCGCCAGGCACATCGGCAAGGTGAAACCCAGACACGCGGCTCGCAAACAAAGCCATGACCTGGCGTGGTTGCATCAAACCCTGCGGACCCTGTGCACTGTGCCTCGGGCACGTCAGGTGGGCAGGGCTTGAGTTGTCTGTCGCCGGATAGAGCGCTTTCGTGAGCAAGCCCGCGAAGGCCCCTCAAATCCGGCGCAAAATTACCCGCCGATACGCGCCAGCAACACTCGCGTCACCCGCCGCTCTTCAATCGCCACCACGGTCATCCGCCAGCCTTCCCACTCATGACTGTCACCGATCATCGGCAGGCGATCCAGCACGCTCACCACCAGCCCGGCCAGGGTCTGATAGTCGTCGGTGGGCTCTGCCGCAAACCCGGTCCGCTGTCGCACGCGCGCCAGGTTCAACGCGCCGCTGACCATGAATCCGCCCTTCTCCTCGACCACATCCGGGCCCTCGATTTCGCTGGCGTCGGGCAACTCGCCGGCGATCGATTCGAGAATGTCGGTCATGGTCAACACACCGACGAAGTCACCGAATTCATTGACCACAAACGCAATGTGCGTCGAGGCTTTGCGCATCTGCTCCAGGGCATTGAGGATCGAGTAACTGTCCAGCAAGTTGATGGTCTTGCGCGCCAGTTGCTCAAGACCGGGCGAGTTGCCGGCCAGGTATTCCTTGAGCAATTCCTTCTTGTGCACGAAGCCCAGCGGCTCATCCACTGCGCCATTGCGAATCAGCGGCAGGCGCGAATAGGACGAATGCATCAGGCGCGTGCGAATGGCGTCGGCATCGTCGGACAGATCGATGTGATCGACATCGGCGCGCACGGTCATCAAGGTGCGGATCGGTCGCTCGGCGAGTTGCAGCACACCACTGATCATCACTCGCTCGCGACGGTCGAACAGTTCTGCGCTTGGTGCTTCACCGTTGTCCAGCATGTCGGCAATCTCCTCGCCGACCTCCTCCACCGCCAGTTTGCGGCCACCGAGCAAACGCATCACGGCGTGGGCCGTGCGCTCACGTATCGGTCGCAGGCCCTGCATGGATTTTTTGCGGCGAGCCCGGGCGATCTGGTTGAAGATCTCGATCAGGATCGAGAAACCAATGGCCGCGTACAGGTAGCCCTTCGGAATGTGGAAACCCAGGCCTTCAGCGGTCAGCGCAAAGCCGATCATCATCAGGAAGCCCAGACACAGCATGATTACCGTCGGGTGTTCGTTGACGAATCGAGTCAGCGGTTTGCTGGCGACGATCATCAGGCCGATGGAAATAATCACGGCGATCATCATCACCGCCAGTTCATCGACCATGCCCACAGCGGTAATCACCGCGTCCAGAGAGAACACCGCATCGAGCACCACGATCTGCGCCACGATCGGCCAGAACAGTGCATAACCCGCGTTGGACGAGCGCTGGCCGATATGGCCTTCGAGCCGCTCGTGCAGTTCCATGGTGGCCTTGAACAACAGGAACACACCACCGAACAGCATGATCAGGTCGCGGCCGGAGAAGCTCTTGTCGAACACCTCGACCAGCGGCTGCGTCAGCGTCACCAGCCACGAAATACTCGCCAGCAGGCCCAGGCGCATCAGCAATGCCAGGGACAAACCGATGATCCGCGCACGGTCGCGCTGCTCGGGCGGCAGTTTGTCGGCGAGGATTGCGATAAACACCAGGTTGTCGATGCCGAGCACCAGCTCCAGCACAATCAAGGTCAACAGGCCCAGCCACGCGGTGGGGTCAGCTATCCATTCCATAAAAACGTCTCGATCTCTTCAGTGAATTCAGAATGCCGGGCACGGCAAGGCGCGGCGCGGAGGCCGTGGAACTGCAATGTCAAAGGTATTCAGAAGTCGAAAGACTGGGTGTTTCGCGTGCATCAAGACCGCGCAGTAGCGCGAGGAGAAAGGATAACCGGGAGGCTCCGAGAGGGTGTTCATGCACGTCCTGAAAGGAAAAAGGCCTTGGAGCGTACAGGCAAAAGTGACATTTCCTACAGTTGGAAATCATTACAAAATCTGTAATCAGCGATTTTTGACCCGCTCGATGTACCTCGCCACCGCCGGTGATTTGTCGAATCGCCGATGGATCAACGACAACCAGGAGCTCGCCTCACACCCATTGATCGGCCGGTACAAGACACCGGGCAGACTGACATGCCCGACCACCGATTCTGGCACCACCGCCACGCCCTGCCCCAACGACACCAGCGCAATGACCGCCACCAGCCCGCCCGGTTGCGCCCCCAGTTTCGGCGCAAATCCGCCTTCGGCGGCGACTTGCAAGGTGCCGCTGATTTGTTCCGGCAGGATGAACGTCTCGTTCTGCAAATGTTCCGGACCAATCTCTGGCAGTCGGCACAGCCAGGACTCGGTCGGCAGCGCCAGCACGAAGCCTTCTGCGTCCAGGCGAATGGCTTCCAGGCCGTCTGGCAAGGTCATGGGTGAACGGACATAGCCAATATCGAAACGCCCCTCGACCACCATCATCGGTAATGACGCCATGGGACTTTCCCGTACGTTCAGGCTGACGTCAGGACACTCGCGGCTGAAGGCTTGCACCTGTTTCTGCAGCAAGCCCGAATACACCGCCGAAGCCACGTAACCCAGTTCGATATGGCCAATATCCCCGCGCCCGGCACGCTGGGCGTTGAACTGAGCGTATTCGAATTGCCGCACCGTCGCCTCGGCCTCGATCAACAGCGCAGCGCCGGCCTCGGTCAGGCTGACTTCACGTGTCTGGCGCACGAACAATCGCGTGCCGAGTTCGTTCTCCATGTCCTGGATCTGTCGAGTCAAGGTCGGCGGTGCGATGCCGAGTTGTTCGGCAGCGCGGGTGAAGTTGCCTTGCCGGGCAACGGCCAGAAAATAGCGGAAATGCCGTATGTCCATGGATGCGTTAGCTCAAAGGTAATGAAGTGACAAGGCACGCCTAACAAGGGAAGCGCCAACAGGCGATAAGCTGCACTGACTTTCACAGTAGAGAAACGTTGCCATGCCCGTCAAACCCAAGGTGAGCCCGCGCCTGACATTACTCACAGCCTCAGGCGTTTGCTCGCTGATCGTTCTCGACACCAACATCGTCGCCGTGACGCTGCCTACGATCGCCCGGGACCTGGGCGCAAACTTTGCCGACATCGAATGGGTAGTCAGCGCTTACATGCTGGCCTTCGCCGCTCTTTTGTTGCCGGCTGGCAGCATCGCCGACCGCTTCGGCCGGCAGAAAACCCTGATCTGCGGATTGGCCATTTTCATCCTCGCGTCCATCGGTTGTGGTGCCGCGCCCAATGCGCTGTTCCTCGACATCGCCCGGGCGATCAAGGGTGTCGGCGCAGCATTGCTGCTGACTTCGGCCCTCGCCTCCATCGGCCACACCTTTCACGATGAAGTGGAGCGGGCCAAGGCCTGGGCGTTCTGGGGCGCGTGCATGGGGGTGGCGATGACCGCCGCGCCGACGGTCGGCGGGCTGATCACCGAATACATGGGCTGGCGCTGGATTTTCTACCTTAACCTGCCCGTCGGATTATTCCTGATGGTGATGGTCTGGCGCGCCGTGCCGGAGTCCCGCGACACTCAGTCCGCACGCCTCGATCCCTGGGGCAGCCTGGCGTTCAGTGCGAGTTTGCTGTGCCTGATCTGGGGCCTGATCGAGGCGAACCGGATCGGCTGGAGCAACCCGCTGACCTACGCCCGGCTGATCGGCGGTGCCTTGTTGCTGGGGCTATTCGTGGTGATTGAACGGATGCAGCGGCGGCCGATGGTTGACCTGCAACTGTTCAAGCATCCGCGCTTCATCGGTGCGCTATTGGGCATGTTTGCCTACGCCGGTTGCGCGCAGGTGATGATGACCCTGCTGCCGTTCTACCTGCAAAACGGCCTGGGTTTCTCGGCCATCGCTTCAGGTCTGGGGATGCTGCCGTTTGCCCTGACCATGCTGATTTGCCCGCGCATCGGCGTACGTCTGGCGAGCCGGTTTGCCCCCGCCACATTGATGGCCGCCGGTTTGACCCTGGTCGGCAGCGGCAATCTGCTCAGTGCCTGGGCGGTCAACAGCGGCGGTTACCTGCCCTTCGCCCTGGCGATTGCCGTGACGGGCGCCGGTGCCGGGCTGCTCAACGGCGATACGCAAAAGAACATCATGGCCTGCGTGCCACGGGAGCGCACTGGCATGGCTTCAGGCATGAGCACCACCATGCGTTTCAGCGCCATCGTGCTGGCCATCGGCGTGTTCGGTGCGTTGCTGTCCAGTCATACCGAATTGTTGTTGCGTACCAGTCTGTCGGAGCATGGCGCGCAATGGCTCGGCCAAACCCAGGGCATCGCCTCGCGGGTGGTGGCCGGCGACATGACGGCCGCGATGGGCCTGTTGCCGGAAGCCGCACGAACCGTGGTCGAACCGTTGGCTCGCCAAGCCTTCGTCGGTGGTTTCAGTCTGCTGCTGTGGGTCGCGGGGTTATTGGCACTATTGGGAGCGCTGGTGGTGGGCGCGCTGATGCGCAATCCGATCCCCGCCCCCTCGGCTGCAGCCCTCGGCGCTAAGGCTTGAACGACGCCAATACCCGCTGGGCATTCGCTTCGCAGCCCATGCCCTCGGGCCGCGTCTGAATGTTGTCGATCACCTCCAACAGCTGCGCCTTGCTCTGCGCCAAGTGCAGCTGCATCTCTTCAATCTGCTCGACTTTGCGCGTAAGCCCCGCCAGCAATTCGTCTTGCTTGAACTCACCGGTCGCGCTGTCCGGCAATAACTGTTTCAACTCTTCCAGGCTGAACCCGGCCTGCTGGGCGCAAAGAATGATTTTCAGGGTTTGCAACGCTTGGTCGGGATAATGCCGGTAACCGTTGGCCCGGCGTTCCACCTGCCGAATCAAACCCTGAGCCTCGTAAAACCGAATGCGCGACGCGTTCAACCCGCTCAGTTGCGCCAATTCACCTATCTTCATCTCAGCCTCATTTGCCTGCTTGACATTAAAGTTAACTTTAAGCTTAGCCTCTACTCATCACTGATGAGGAGTCAAGCATGTCGCCCTTCCAAGTATTGAATTTGCCCAACGGCCAGACCATCGGCAACCGCATCGGCAAAGCCGCGATGGAAGAGAACCTCGCTGACAGCGGGCAGGCACCTGCGGAGGCCTTGTTCCGGCTGTATCAGGCGTGGGCCGAAGGCGAAGCCGGCCTGTTGCTGACCGGCAACGTGATGATCGACCGCCGCGCCATGACCGGTCCCGGTGGCGTGGTGCTGGAAGATGAACGGCACCTTGAACGCTTTCGCCAGTGGGCAACTATTGGCCGGGCCGGTGGCGCGCAGTTCTGGATGCAGCTCAATCATCCCGGCCGTCAGACCATGGCCAACCTCGGCCAGCAAGCGTTGGCGCCATCCGCTGTGGCGCTGGATCTGGGTGCGTTCTCGAAGATGTTTGCCGAGCCCAAGCCCATGAGCGAGCGCGACATCGAAGACGTCATCCAACGTTTCGCCACCAGCGCCGCCCTGGCGGAAAAGGCCGGTTTCACCGGGGTGCAGATTCATGCCGCGCACGGTTATCTGATCAGCCAGTTCCTCTCGCCCCTGACCAACCGTCGAACCGACCGCTGGGGTGGCTCTCTGGAAAATCGCGCTCGCTTGTTGTTGGCGGTGGTCAGCGCCGTGCGCCAATCTGTGTCGCCGCAGTTTTGCGTATCGGTGAAGCTCAACTCCGCGGACTTCCAGCGTGGCGGTTTCGATGCCGACGACGCCCGGCAAGTCATCGAGTGGCTCAACGATCAATCGATCGATCTGCTGGAACTCTCCGGCGGCAGCTACGAAGCCCCGGCCATGCAAGGCGAGGCCCGGGATGGTCGGACCCTGGCGCGTGAAGCGTACTTTCTGGAGATGGCCGGAGAATTGGCCAGTGTGGCGAACATGCCAGTGATGGTGACCGGCGGGATTCGACGCCTGGCGATCGTCGAACAGGTGCTCGACAGCGGCATCGCCATGGCCGGGATCGGCACGGCGCTGGCGATCGAACCTCAACTGGTCAAACGCTGGCGCGAAGGTCAGAACAGTCACCCGCAACTGCCGCCGATTCGCTGGAAGCGCAAACCCCTGGCGGCACTGGCGAGCATGGCCGTCGTGAAATTCCAGCTCAATCGCCTGAGCCGTGGGCGCAAGACCCGTCCCGATGTTTCGGCGATTTGGGCGTTGATTCTCGACCGCGTGTACATCGCCCGACGTACTCGTCAGTACCGGCAGGCGATGGGAATTAAGTAATCACGTTGTCGAAGATCAAATGTGGGAGCGAGCCTGCTCGCGAAGGCGGAGTGTCAGACAACCTCATTGTTGACTGGTAGGCCGCCTTCGCGAGCAGGCTCGCTCCCACAAAGGGGCGAGTGCGTGCTTACCGTCCGGAAAAACGCAATCTGGATAGCTGACGTAAATCCCCGTCGAGGTAATAGTCATCGGTCCAGCTGTCATCCGCCGCCAACGGATGGACCTGCTTGAGCGCGAGTTTTTTGGCGAAATAGCGAAAGCGGTAATGCTCGTAGAACCGCAGCAGTTCCAGACCATAACGGTCTGCCAGATCGGTATCACCGCGAATGATCAGGTAGTTCTCGTCATTGCCATTGCTGGCCGCGGCACTGAGGTTATGGCTGCCGCTGATGATCGTCGGCGCATCGCTGGTGAAGTCCGTCACCACGGCTTTGGTGTGCACCAGCAGGTTGCCCTTCTGGCCTTTCATGTTCTCCCTGAGCCAGCCTTCCAGCCCGGTGTTGAGCAGCGCGGTAGCGGCGAATTCGGCGGTGCGGTCGGCGTGGAAACCGGTGATACGGCTGGCGGTGTTTTGCAGGCCGTAACGCAAAATGTCGTCGTGGGGCAGGCCGAGCAAGGCGTTCAGGATGTCGTCGGGCAAGGCGAACGCGGTGACGAACAGCACGTCTTTTTTCGCCGCGTTGATGATCTCGACAAACGCTTGCAGATCCCCTCTGCCCGAGCGCGGTGAGAAACCGGCGAACATCGGCTGCAGCGAATCCATCGGATTGTTTTGGGTGATCCAGTTTCGGGTGTCGCCGACATCCGCCGGGTTAGCCCAGACCTGCTCGAAGGTGTGCAGATAGCTGGCGCTGACGCGCGTGTCGTCCAGCACATGCACCACGTTGGCCTGGCGGTAAACGCCGTTGGGCGTGAAATTGGTACTGCCGCAAAGCACCGCTTCCGGCTGACGCTGCCCCGCCGCGTCGAGCCGGCTCAGCACCATGAATTTGTTATGGAAGATATTGTGGGTGACCCGCCCTCGCTTGTTCTCAGCCGGGATTTTTTCCAGGCTGGCCTCGTTCATGGTGGTGTCCTCATCGCCCGGCTGGGCGTGATAGAGCACGCGAACGTTTACCCCACGCTCGAACGCGGCATTGACCGCATCGACGATGGCCTGCAATTCATACTCGTAGATGGCAATGTCCAGCGCCCACTGGCCATCCACCGCACGCTCGATAAACTCCAGCAAGCGCCCGAGCAGACCGTTTTCCAGCCATTGCCGCGGGACATCCGGCCAGGCTTCGATGGGCAGGTTCTTGTTGGCGCTGATCATCGCGTCGAGTTCGGGAAACTTGCGCTGGAACGCCTGGCTGGCGGCCACTGCGCGATTGAAGATCACACTTTGGTTATTCGGCTGACCATTGTCGGAGGTGACCGTCACTTCCAGGAATTCACCCAGTTGCGGCGCATCAACGCTGCCGTAAGCCAGGTGGATTCGGTAATGGATCGTCATCCCCGGATTGACCGCGTAATCGGCCCAGCGAAATTTCTGCAATGGTGCGATATCGCTTGGAGTGGCGTGAAACTGGGGAAAGGTATGCACCTTGCCGGGGAAAGTCAGGCTGTTGAACAGGAACAGCCAGGGCTTGGGGCCTTGCTGTTTTTCGATGGCGAAACCCAAGAGGCCTTTACGGCGGGGTTCGGCCAGGTCCATGGCCAACAGCACGCCATTGGTGCCGGCGTAGGCCTTGACGCGGAAATCGTCCTGATGGTTGGCGGCTAGAACGCGCATGACTCACTCCTGTGATCTTTCCGGTTCACTCCATATCATCGATATGTCGATATTCGGCCTGCAACTCGGTAGCCATCACCTTAGCCCGCCCAAGCCGAATCGGCCCGCGTTCGATGTCGATCAGCAGCCCCGGACAATCAAGCGCCGGCAATATCGACCAGTCCTTCAATCGGCCATCGGTCACCAACAACAAGCGCTGATGTTCCGCCGGAAAACGCTTCTGCCTTACCGCCAGCCACCGCCCCGCCTCACCCAGCGCCGCCAGCAACGGCGTACCACCGCCCGCTCCCAGCCCATCAAGCCAGTTGCGCAAACCCGCGGAGGCTTTCAACCCTTGCACTTGCCATTTCGGCACATGACCACTGGCAGTGAGCAACGCCAGGCGTGCGCGTTGGCGATAGGCATCGTCGAACAGTTGCGCCAGCAAGCCCTTGGCATCGCTCAACGCCTGATGTCGACGAGTCGAAGCCGAGGCGTCAACGATCACCAGCCACAGCTCGTGGGGCGAACGGGTGCGCAAGTGAAACAAGACATCGTAGCGCTGACGCGGGCGGCCGTTCAGCAAGGTGCCGGGCCAATTGATCGAGCCGCTGCGCGCCGCGTGACGTTTACCCTGTTTGCCGTTATCCAGTCGTCCGGCGCGGGGTCTGGCATTCGCCCCCGCGTCAGATCGAGGGCGAATGCCTAGGGCTTTTTTGGCCAGCTCGGCACGTCACGTCGTGCGCCGACCGGGAGCGCCTGAGCGGGCATTTCACCCCATTGGCCCTGGCCTTCGCTCGGGTTGGAATGTTGAGTAGAAGGCGGCTGGCTTTGTTGCGGTGCCGGTGGCGATGGCTCACGGCGGCGATGGCGCAAGGCAAACTCGGCGACCGCGTCGATATCTTCCTCGGCGATGGCGCTCGCCCCGCGCCACGCTGCATGGGCACGCGCCGCGCGCAACCAGACCAGGTCGGCCCGCAAGCCATCGACACCGGCGGCAAAGCAGCGCTCGGTAATCTGCGCCAGCGTATGATCGTCAAGCGGGATACTTGCCAGCGCGCTGCGCGCTTTCTGGCAACGTTCGCGCAGCGACTGCTGTTGGCTTTCCCATTCGGCGCAGAAGTTGTGGGGATCGCTGTCGAAATCCAACCGTCGCCGGATGATCTGGCCGCGCTCGGTCGGTGCAGTGTGGCCACTGAGGGCGACGTTCAGGCCAAAACGGTCGAGCAGTTGCGGACGCAACTCACCCTCTTCCGGGTTCATGGTGCCGATCAGGACGAACCTCGCCGAATGCCGATGGGAAATGCCGTCGCGCTCGATCAGGTTGGTGCCGCTGGCGGCCACATCCAGCAGCAGGTCCACCAGGTGATCGGGCAGCAGGTTGACCTCATCGACGTAGAGCACGCCGCCGTCGGCCTTGGCCAGTACACCGGGAGAAAACTGTGCGCGCCCCTCGCTCAGGGCGGCGTCCAGGTCGAGGGTGCCCACCAGCCGTTCTTCGGTGGCGCCAAGCGGCAAGGTGACGAATTGGCCGCTGGCCAGTAGATCCGCCAGGCCTCGGGCCAGGGTCGATTTGGCCATGCCGCGAGGGCCTTCGATGAGTACGCCGCCGATTTTCGGGTCGATGGCGGTCAGGTAGAGGGCGAGCTTCAGATCGTCGGCGCCGACCACGGCGGATAGGGGGAAATGGGGGGTGTCGGTCATGGTTTGTCTGGGTCCGTGGTCGTTGGTTTGGTGGTGGGGTGTCAGGGGGATCGGCCCCTCACCCTAACCCTCTCCCCAGAGGGTAGAGGGGACTGACCGAGGTGCTTATCAGAAATTCAGCGACCTGGGCCTTCAGGTTGAACTCAAATTTTGGAAGCGATGAAGATCGGCTCCCTTTCCCCCTCTCCCCCGTGGGGAGAGGGCTGGGGTGAGGGGTGGCTCTAAAGAGCTCATCCATCTTCTTCAATATCCAACAACAAATTCTCCAGCGCCTCGCGATACTCGCCCGGCTCCTTCCACATCCCCCGCTGCTGCGCTTCCAGCATCCGCTCGGTCATGTCACGCAACGCATGCGGATTATGCTCGCGGACAAAATCCCGGGTCGCCGGATCCAGCAAATACGCATCCGCCAGCAACGCATACTGGTGATCGTCGATCAGCTGCGTTGTAGCGTCGAAGGCAAACAGGTTATCCACCGTCGCCGCCAGTTCAAACGCGCCTTTATAGCCGTGGCGCTTCACGCCGTCGATCCACTTCGGATTGGCTGCCCGGGAGCGAATCACTCGGTTGAGCTCTTCCTTCAACGTGCGGATCTTCGGTAAATCCGGCTGACTGTGATCGCCATGGTAACTGGCCGCGGCTTCACCACTGAGGCTTTCCACCGCCGCGAGCATGCCGCCCTGGAACTGGTAATAGTCGTTGGAATCAAGCAAGTCGTGTTCACGGTTGTCCTGGTTTTGCAACACAGCCTGAACCTGGCTCAGGCGCTGAGCGAACTGTTCTCGCGCCGCGGTGCCTTCGTCAGAACCGCCGTAAGCGTAGCCGCCCCAGTTCAGATAAACCTCGGCCAGGTCGTCGCGGCTTTGCCACAGACGACCGTCGATGGCGCCCTGCACGCCCGCGCCGTAAGCACCGGGTTTGGCGCCAAAGATGCGCCAACCGGCCTGACGCTTGGCCGCGTCTTCATCCAGCCCCGATTGCATCAACGCTTCGCGCTCGGCACGCACCTTGGCGGCCAGGGGGTTGAGGTCGTCCGGCTCATCGAGGGCGGCGACCGCTTGCACGGCGGCGTCGAACAGGCGGATCAGATTGGCAAAGGCATCGCGGAAGAATCCGGAGACGCGCAAAGTCACGTCCACCCGCGGACGGTCCAGCAGGCTCAGCGGCAGAATCTCGAAGTCGTCGACTCGCTGACTGCCCGTGGCCCAGACCGGGCGCACGCCCATCAGTGCCATGGCCTGGGCGATGTCGTCGCCGCCGGTGCGCATGGTCGCGGTGCCCCACACCGACAGGCCGAGCTGACGCAGGTGATCGCCGTGGTCTTGCAGGTGTCGTTCAAGAATCAGGTTGGCCGACTGGAAGCCGATACGCCACGCGGTGGTGGTCGGCAGGTTACGCACGTCCACCGAGTAGAAGTTGCGCCCGGTCGGCAGCACGTCGAGCCGACCGCGACTCGGCGCACCGCTGGGGCCGGCCGGCACGAAGCGGCCGCTGAGCGCATCGAGTAGACCGCGCATTTCCGCCGGGCCGCAGGCGTCCAGTCGTGGCGCGACGACTTCGCGCAGGCTGTCGACGATGGCTTTCACCTCTGACCAGCCTGGCGCGTTCAGTTGCTCAACCTCAGTGTGCAAGGCTCGCTCGATCAGTTGCCCGGCAAACAGTTCCAGACGTTCGCGGGTATCACCGGCTGTGCGCCAGACTTCATCGATGAGGGATTGCAGTTCAATCGGACGCGGCCCGCTCCAGGGTTCGGCAAGCGCACAATCCAGCGGATCGAAGCCCAACGTGAACGCCTTGGCCAAGGCCCGCAGCAGGCTCGATTGCGCACCACGTCCATCGCCACGCGGAATACGCAACAACGCCAACAACGTATCGATACGCAAACGCCCGGTCGGTGATTCGCCGAAAATGTGCAGGCCGTCGCGGATCTGCGACTCTTTCAAGTCGCACAAATACGTGTCCAGACGCGGCAACCAGATCGCTGCATCGGCATCACTGTCGAGTTTTTCGTCCAGTTGCAGTTCGCGGTCGATGTGCGTCTCGCGCACCAGTTGCAGGATGTCGCGCTGCAATTCCCGGGCACGGTGCGGATCGAGCAATTGCGCTTCGTAATACTCATCGGCGAGCAATTCGAGGTTGCGCAACGGCCCGTAAGTTTCGGCGCGGGTCAGCGGCGGCATCAGGTGATCGATGATCACCGCTTGCGTGCGGCGCTTGGCCTGGGCGCCCTCGCCCGGATCGTTGACGATGAACGGATAAATGTTCGGCAACGGCCCGAGCAGCGCATCCGGCCAGCAATTTTCCGACAGCCCGACGCCTTTGCCCGGCAGCCATTCGAGGTTGCCGTGCTTGCCGACGTGGATCACGCCGTGGGCGCCGTAGGTGTTGCGCAACCAGAAATAGAACGCCAGATAAGCGTGAGGCGGCACCAGATCCGGGTCGTGATACACCGCGCTCGGGTCCACCTGATAACCCCGCGCCGGTTGAATGCCGACGAAGGTCAGGCCAAAGCGCAGTCCGGCGATCATCATTCGCCCGCCACGGCACATCGGGTCGCTTTGCGGCGTGCCCCATCGTTCCAGCACGGCCTGGCGGTTGGCCTCGGGCAAGGCGTTGAACATCAGGTTGTAGTCGTCCATCGACAGGCTTTGATGACACGGACGCTGGTCGAGGGTGTCGAGGTCGTTGCTGACGCCGCCGAGCAATTGCTGGATCAACGCGGTGCCAGTGTCGGGCAATTCGGCGGGTAGCGGATAACCTTCTTTATAAAGCGCACGCAGGATGTTCAGCGCCGCGGCCGGCGTGTCGAGGCCGACACCATTGCCGATGCGACCGTCGCGGGTCGGGTAGTTGGCGAGGATCAGAGCGATGCGTTTTTCAGCGTTGGACACTCGCGCCAGATCAATCCAGCGCCGCGCCAGTTCGGCGACAAAATCCATGCGCTCCGGTTGTGGCCGATAGCAGACCACATCGGATTGACTGCGCTCGCTGCGCCAGGCCAGGTCCTTGAAGCTGATCGGTCGGCTGATGATCCGCCCGTCCAGTTCCGGCAGTGCGATGTGCATCGCCAGATCGCGTGGACCGAGGCCTTGTTCGCTGGCGCGCCAACCCGGTTCGTTGTCCTGGGCGCAGATCGCCTGGATCACCGGAATGTTGCGGCGAAACGGTCGCAAGTGCGGCGCTTCGGGGCTGGATTGAGCGAAACCGGTGGTGTTGAGAATCACCCCCGCCTCGACTTCGTCCAACAGGTCCTCGACCACCGTCAGGCAGCCGGGCTCTTTCAAACTGGCCACGGCAATCGGCAACGGATTCAACCCCGCCGCCTGCAACCGCTGGCAGAAAATGTCGATGAACCCGGTGTTCGCCGCCTGCAAATGCGAGCGGTAAAACAGCACCGCCGCCACCGGTTGATCGGCCTGCCAATCGGCTTGCCAATCCTTCAGTTCAGCGGGGCTTTTGTGCGGGTGGTAAATCGCCGTGCGCGGCAGGGTTTGCGGCTCGGCCCAGGCGTAGTCGCGATCCAGCCAACGATTGGCGAGACAGCGGAAAAAATCCAGGGCATTGCTCATGCCGCCCTGACGCAAAAACTGCCAGAGCCGATCGCGGTCGCAGGCAGCCACCGTGCTCAGCTCGCTGAGTTCCGGGTCCGGGCGGTCATCGCCTGGCACCAGAATCAGTTGCACGCCGCGCTGGGACAATTCCACCAGACGCTCGACGCCGTAACGCCAATAGGCGATGCCACCGTGGAGCGAAATCAGAATCACCTTGGCATGGCGCAGCACTTCGTCGACATACAGATCGACTGACGCGTGATTCTGCACCTGCATCGGATTGGCCAGACGCACGCTGGGGTAATCGTCGGGCAACTGCTGCGCCGCTTCGGCGAGCAACGCCAGGCTGGAGTCGCCGCTGCACAGGATCACCAGCTCGGCGGGGGTTTGTCCAAGGTCGGCAATGTTGTCATCCGACACGAAACCGCCGGGTTGGGTCCTGAGCAGATGCATGGCTTAAACGCTGAGCGCGGCGCGCAATTGCGCTTCAAGCAGAGTGGCGTCCAGTTCCTGGCCGATCAACACCAGACGCGTGGTGCGCGCTTCGTCGGCGCCCCACTGACGGTCAAAGTGTTTATCAAAACGCGTGCCCACGCCCTGGATCAGCAGGCGCATCGGTTTGTTCGGGATCGCCGCGAAACCTTTGACGCGCAGGATGCCGTGCTGGACCACCAGTTGGGTCAACGCGTCCAGCAGCAGGCTTTCGTCGGCTTGAGGCAGTTCGATGGAGATGGAGTCGAAGGCATCGTGGTCGTGATCGTCTTCGCCTTCATGGTGGTGATCGTGATGGCTGTGACGGCTGTCGATGTGTTCTTCAGAACCGGCGCCGAGTCCGATCAGCACGTCCAGTGGCAGACGACCGCTGCTGGCTTCAATGACTTTCACCGCTGGTGGCAGTTCTTCAGCGACTTCCAGGCGAACGCGGGCCAGGTCTTCAGGGCTGATCAGGTCGGCCTTGTTGAGGATCACCAGGTCGGCGCTGGCCAGTTGGTCAGCGAACAGCTCGTGCAGCGGCGATTCGTGATCCAGGTTCGGGTCGAGTTTGCGCTGGGCATCGACCTGGTCCGGGAAAGCCGCGAAGGTGCCGGCGGCGACCGCAGGGCTGTCGACCACGGTGATGACCGCGTCAACGGTGCAGGCGCTGCGGATTTCCGGCCACTGGAAGGCTTGCACCAGGGGTTTTGGCAGGGCCAGGCCCGAGGTTTCGATGAGGATGTGGTCGAGGTCGCCGCGACGGGCGACCAATTCGCGCATCACCGGGAAGAACTCTTCCTGAACGGTGCAGCACAGGCAGCCGTTGGCCAGCTCGTAGACGCGGCCGTTGGCTTCTTCTTCAGTGCAGCCGATGGAGCACTGTTTGAGGATTTCGCCGTCGATGCCCAGCTCGCCGAACTCGTTGACGATCACCGCAATGCGGCGGCCCTGGGCGTTGTCGAGCATGTGCCGCAGCAAGGTGGTTTTGCCCGAGCCGAGGAAACCGGTAACGATGGTGACGGGGAGTTTGGCCAGTGTTTTCATCGAATGCCCTTTGGCAAGGTGGCGGGCATACGGGACGACAATCGCTGCGACGGATGCGCGCGCGGAAGAGTTCGCCACCGGATCACCCCGCCCGGTTGTAGTGAGAATCTGTGTCGAGGCAGGTCTCCTGGCTGACGGTGTGCCGGGCTTGTGGGCCAGGCATTCGCTGCGCCTTCCCGCGAACCCGTTGCACAGGGTTTGCAGTGGCGTGGCAGCGAACATCACCGTTCACAGTTGCGGGGGCAGCCGCGGCATCGACCGCGTTCCCTTCTTAGCTTCGGCAGACGCCGAAGAACCTCGAAAGCGCAAGGCTACGCATCGTGTGGGGGCGGGTCAATGTCTTGTAGCGCCTGCACCGGCTCCTTCGCGAGCAGGCTCGCTCCCACAGTGACCGCATTTCCCCGCGGGAGCGAGCCTGCTCGCGAAGAAGTCACCTTGGTCTCGAGTTGAGAACCCTTGCCAATTGACGCCCAACCCTCGCCCATGCTCTCCTACACGCCTTGTTACGGGTGCCCTTCACAGGGTGAAACGGGAAACCGGTGAATCATGTGCTTTACTCTAAAGTCATGTCAGTCCGGTGCTGCCCCCGCAACGGTAAGCGAGCGAAGCGTCAGATCCACTGTGCCAGCAGTTCGGCATGGGAAGGTGATGCTTGCAGGTCAAGGCGAAAGCCAACGCCCCTCGTGAGCCCGGAGACCGGCCCGCAACACAAAGTGACCATTACGATCACTGAATAACAAACCCGCGGTGGGCGGGCGCTGTTTGAATCTCTGCGTGCCCGACTCGCAGGGGTCTTCCATGCGCTCTATATCACCCGCTGACAGACCAGAGGGAAGCGCCATGTCGATCATCAGCAGCACCGGCAGCAACACCGATAAGAGCACCGCCAGCACCACCAATACCCTGACTCAACGCCTGACCGCCGCCGCATGCGCGTCGATCCTGGGCGCGTGCCTTGTGTATTTCGCCGGTTTCTCGCACATCGAAGCGGTGCACAACGCCGCGCACGATACCCGCCACAGCTCTGCGTTCCCGTGCCATTGAGACCTGCTGACATGATCAAGCGTATTGCGCAAACCGCAGGGTTCACCGGGCTGTTGGCCGCCCTGTTGCTGACCCTGCTGCAAAGTTTCTGGGTGGCTCCGCTGATTCTGCAGGCCGAGACTTACGAAAAATCCGAGCCTGCCGCTGTTGAAGTTCACGAACACGCCGCAGGTGCTGTCGCCGCTCACACCCACGATGCTGAAGCCTGGGAACCGGAAGACGGCTGGCAGCGCGTGCTGTCCACCACCGGCGGCAACCTGGTGGTAGCAGTCGGTTTCGCCCTGATGCTCGCTGGCCTCTATACCTTGCGCGCACCGACCAAAACCTCCCAAGGCCTGCTTTGGGGCCTGGCCGGTTACGCCACGTTCGTGCTGGCACCGACCCTCGGTCTGCCGCCTGAGCTGCCGGGCACTGCCGCGGCTGATTTGGCGCAACGGCAGATCTGGTGGATCGGCACGGCCGCCTCCACCGCCGTCGGCATCGCATTGATTGTGTTCAGCCGTCACTGGCTAATGAAAGTGCTCGGCGTGGCAATCCTGGCCGTTCCTCACGTGATTGGCGCACCACAACCGGAAGTCCACTCGATGCTGGCTCCGGAAGCCCTGGAAGCGCAGTTCAAAATCGCTTCGCAGCTGACCAACGTGGCATTCTGGCTGGCCCTGGGCCTGATCAGTGCCTGGTTGTTCCGCCGCAAAAGCGATGGTCAGTACCACGCATGATTGAGATCAGCACAGCGCCGACGTTAGTGGTCGGCCTGGGCTGCCAGCGCGGCTGCCCCGTCAGCACGCTGCGGGCGCTGCTCGATCAGGCGTTACAGGCTCATAAAATCGAACTTCACCAGATCAAGGCCCTGGCCAGCATCGACCTGAAGCGCGAAGAGCCTGGCTTGATCGAATTGGCCGAACAGCTTGCGTTACCATTGCAGTATTTCAGCTGCGAACAATTGGCCGTCTATCAACCGCAACTTAGCCATCGTTCAGACATCGCGTTCGAACGCACCGGCTGCTACGGCGTCGCGGAAAGTGCCGCCCTGGCCCTGGCCGAACACTTGGCCCAGGCACCGGCAAAATTGCTGATCTCACGACAAAAATATGCCCAGGCCACCTTGGCGTTGGCCGGCGCTGCATAAAATCCTCGATAATCCCCGTCTTTGATCATGAGCAATCTTCATCTGAAGCCTTGCCCAGCCCCTTTTTCTCACAGGAACCGACGATGACCGTCTACTTCATTGGCGCAGGTCCCGGCGACCCGGAACTGATCACGGTCAAAGGCCAACGGCTGATTCGCAGCTGCCCGGTGATCATCTATGCTGGCTCCCTGGTGCCCGCCGCCGTGCTGGAAGGCCATCGCGCCGAACAGGTAGTCAACAGCGCCGAACTGCACCTGGAACAGATCATCGAGCTGATCAAATCTGCCCATGCCAAGGGCCAGGACGTGGCCCGGGTGCACTCTGGAGATCCGAGTCTTTATGGTGCGATTGGCGAGCAGATTCGCTACCTGCGCGAACTCGACATCCCGTTTGAAATCATTCCCGGTGTCACGGCCACGGCGGCCTGCGCGGCGCTTCTGGGCGCGGAACTGACGTTACCGGACGTGTCGCAAAGCGTGATCCTGACCCGCTACGCCGACAAGACTGCCATGCCCGCGGGCGAAGAGCTCGGCAGCCTGGCGCAGCACGGGGCGACTATGGCGATTCATCTGGGGGTCAATCATCTGGAGAAGATCCTGGCCGAATTGCTGCCGCATTACGGCGCGGATTGCCCGATCGCGGTGATTCACCGGGCGACCTGGCCGGATCAGGATTGGGTGGTGGGGACGCTTGAAGACATTGCCGCGAAGGTTGAAGCCAAGGGGTTTCGGCGCACGGCGTTGATTTTGGTGGGTCGGGTTTTGGGCAGTGATCACTTCAGTGAGTCGTCGCTGTATCGCGCAGGACATGCGCATTTGTATCGGCCATAGGGCCTCATCGTCGGAACGCCGCCCGGAGCAAGCTCGTTCCCACATTAGAATGCGATCAACTGTGGGAGCGAGCCTGCTCGCGAAGGCGTCAGTGAATTTCACGCATAAAAAAACGGCGCTCACGGGGCGCCGTTTTCTTATGTCTGCAGCGAACGCCTTACTTAGTAGTAGGCGTTTTCTTTCTGCGTGTGGTCGGTGACGTCACGAACGCCCTTGAGCTCGGGAATGCGCTCGAGCAAGGTGCGCTCGATGCCTTCGCGAAGGGTGACGTCTGCCTGGCCGCAGCCCTGGCAACCGCCGCCGAACTTCAGCACGGCGATGCCGTCTTCGACCACATCGATCAGGCTGACCTGACCGCCGTGGCTGGCCAGCCCCGGGTTGATCTCGGTTTGCAGGTAGTAGTTGATACGCTCGTTGACCGGACTGTCGGCATTGACCATCGGGACTTTGGCGTTTGGCGCCTTGATGGTGAGCTGGCCGCCCATACGGTCGGTGGCGTAATCGACTACCGCATCGTCCAGGAAGGCTTCGCTGAACGAGTCGATGTAAGCGGTGAAGCTTTTGAGCCCCAGCGCCGTGTCTTCAGGTTTTTCTTCGCCCGGCTTGCAGTAGGCAATGCAGGTTTCGGCGTACTGGGTGCCAGGCTGGGTGATAAAGACGCGGATGCCGATGCCTGGGGTGTTCTGCTTGGAGAGCAGATCAGCCAGATAATCGTGGGCGGCGTCGGTAATGGTAATAGCGGTCATGGAAACTCCTCGCAGGCTTGGGCGCAGTTTACGCCAATCATCGCGCCGTACAAAGTCCTAGTATTTTTGTCGGGAAAGAGCGGTTATCGCCATCCTCACCGGTTCACCGTCAATCCGGCCTTTAAGCCACCGATCGCTGCATTTTCCCACCCTTTCAAATCCGACACCAACCCACCCTCAAAGGTCGATCAATGATTCTCGTACCGGTTCATGTCCAGCACACCCTCTTCCACCGGTTCGGTCTCATGGACGTACCGGCTCAGGTCATGGAAGTAGAACCAGAACTGCGGATGGCTGCGACGAATCCCCCAGCGTTCGACGATTTTTTCAAACCGATTGGCGTCCTTGGCGTTTTCCATCTCGTCCACGAACTCAGGCACTTGCTCGGCCGGAATGTTGAACATGAAGTTCGGATAGCTGCTGAGCACACCCGGATAAATAGTCAATGTGTCGAGCCCTGGCTGATACCGCAGGGATTCACCGAGCAGGAACGCGACGTTACTGTGCGCCCGGTTGCGCAGCAGGCTGTAGATCTCGCGCTTGCCGCCCGCGGTTTCGATGCGCAGCAGGGTCGCTTCCGGCAACTTATCGATAACCTTCAGCCCGGCCGCCGGACACGAAGTCAGGCGACTCAACGCCTGCTCGGCGCTCTGCAAGGCCAGATCTATGTTCGGCCGCGAGCAATACGCGCCGTCACAACGGTTGATCGGATCCGGCTTGGCGTTGAGGTCGCCGTAACGGGCCAGCAACTGCAGGGCGAAATCGCGTTTCGGGTCCTTTTTGTCCAGTACCAGCGCCGTCTCTTTGTCGTTGTCGATGGCCTCGTAGTCCAGCCACATCTTGAATTTTCCGCCGTTCTGGTACCAGTCGTCGAGGTAATCGTCCCGCGAATCGGCCGGCATCAGGCGCAGGAAGTTTTGCTCGGCGCCGTTGCGAATCAGGTCGAAATACAGGCGGGTCTGGGCTTGATGGGAGACGTTGCCGAACACGTCGAAGTTGACTGCCAACTGATAATACGTGCGCTCCAGCAGCGGGAAGTCGAACAGCCACATCGTTTGCGGCACGTCACCGATCAGGCCTTTGTTCACCGAGGCACTGTCAAAATGCCGGAAGATCGTCAGCAAGGCGTTGTCGTTGCCGGCCCACAAGGTCGACCAACTCGGCGCCGGCGCATCGGCGTAACTGTCACGGCGCAGCGCCTCGTACTCGTTGCGCTTGTTGCGGTAGTCATGCCACAGGCTCAGGACGCTGCCGACATCGTCGTTCTGCCCCGGCATCGCCAGCAACGGTGTGGCCTGGCCGCGGTAGTTTGGATCGATAATATAGAGATCGTGCTCAGGCGCCTGGAACAGTGCCCAGAAGTTATCGCGGATCACGTCGGTGGCGATCTGCCCACGGCACACCGGGCCGCGAATAAACGTACGGACGAAGTATTCGGCGTTGTCGAGCATGAATTGATAACGCGCCTGGGCCGGGATCGCCTCGAACGTGGTGAACGGATTGGCCCGTCGCTCCGGCCCGTAGCCTGGCAAGGCGTTGACCTGCCAATTGCCGTTATAGAAGAGGCTTTTGATCCGTGCCATCTTCGCCGCGCTCAACGGGTAGGTGATGTGGGTTTTCTGCACAATCACGCCTTGCACCGGCCACAAGCGGTAATACACCTGAGTGCCTGGATCGTCATTCGGGCGGCGTGTGTTGATCAGATCGATCGGCTGGCCGGTCGGTGTGCGCGAACGTACCCATTGAAAAAAATGCCCCGGCTCGCCGTCCTTGAAATAGAGATGAGCGAGAAACCAATGCTCGAACAACCAGCGCCCCACCAGGCTTTGCCGTGCGCCCGGTGAATTGAGCAGGTTTTCCCACTGCACCACCTGCAACGCTTCTTTGGCGCTCGGCACAAGGCCTTGCTCGTCAATCGGCGCGCCGGACGCCAGCCAGCGTTGCAGCGTCTGGTATTGCTGGTCGGTCAGACCGGTGACCGCCAGCGGCATGCCCTCTTTGGGATGTGATTTGGCGTAGCCGTCGAACTCGGCCGGCATGGCGCACATGTTTTCCCGGTTCAGTCCAAGGACGATGTCCTCCGGCAACTTGGCGTTGGGTTGCAAGGGAGTTTTGTGGCCCAACTCAAGCATCCGCGCCATCAACGCGGCCTGACTGCCCTGAGCGTCGAGCACCGAATAGAAGTCCTTTTGCTGCCAGGCGCGTTTACCGAAAGCGTCATAAAACAGCCGGGTCGGCGCGGCAGCCTGGCGTCGTTCGCCGTCGTAGACCGGGATCTTGGTCGCGCCACGAGCAGCCCCTTCACCGCTGCCCAGGTTGAGCTGACAGGCGGAGTCATTGCAGGCATGGCAGGCCACACACTTTTCGGTGAAGATCGGTTGTATGTCCCGGCTGTAGGAAATGGCAGAGGAAATGGCCGGATCCTGCGCGGCGGCGCCCCAGCTTAAAAACAGCAAAACCATGCTGACGACGCGAAAAGACATATCCCTGGTCCCGATCATGAAAAAACGCCGCGATTCTACCGGTCTGCACCCCACTCAAACATGAGCGATATTCATGCAAAACCGGGACATGCTCTAAAACCGCACAGGTTTGCTATTATCCCGCCCCTTCGTCATGGTCTTTCCGAGTAGTCCAAATGTCCGATCGCAGTGTTCGCCTTCAAGCTCTCAAGCACGCCCTCAAAGAGCGCATCCTGATTCTCGATGGCGGCATGGGCACGATGATCCAGAGCTACAAGCTCGAAGAGCAGGACTACCGCGGCAAACGCTTCGCCGACTGGCCAAGTGACGTCAAGGGCAACAACGACCTGTTGATCCTGACACGCCCGGACGTGATTGGCGCCATCGAGAAAGCCTACCTGGATGCCGGCGCCGACATTCTGGAAACCAACACCTTCAACGCCACCCAGGTGTCCCAGGCCGATTACGGCATGCAAGGCCTGGCGTACGAGCTAAACGTAGAAGGCGCACGTCTGGCGCGCAAGGTTGCAGACGCCAAGACCCTGGAAACCCCGGACAAGCCGCGCTTCGTCGCTGGCGTGCTCGGTCCTACAAGTCGCACCTGCTCGCTGTCGCCTGACGTGAACAACCCCGGCTACCGCAACGTGACCTTCGATGAACTGGTGGAAAACTACACCGAGGCCACCAAAGGCCTGATCGAAGGCGGCGCCGACCTGATCCTGATCGAGACCATTTTCGACACCCTGAACGCCAAAGCGGCGATTTTCGCGGTGCAAGGTGTGTACGAAGAACTCGGCGTCGAATTGCCGATCATGATCTCCGGCACCATTACCGATGCCTCCGGCCGTACGCTCTCCGGCCAGACCACCGAAGCCTTCTGGAACTCCGTGGCCCACGCCAAGCCGATCTCGGTCGGCCTGAACTGCGCCCTCGGCGCCAGCGAGTTGCGTCCGTACCTGGAAGAGCTGTCGAACAAGGCCAGCACCCACGTATCCGCGCACCCGAACGCCGGCCTGCCGAACGAATTCGGCGAGTACGACGAACTGCCGTCGGAAACTGCCAAGGTCATCGAAGAATTCGCCCAAAGCGGCTTCCTCAACATCGTCGGCGGTTGCTGCGGCACCACGCCGGGCCATATCGAAGCCATCGCCAAGGCCGTGGCCGGTTATGCGCCGCGTGAAATTCCGGACATCCCGAAGGCCTGCCGCCTGTCGGGCCTGGAACCGTTCACCATCGATCGCAACTCGTTGTTCATCAACGTCGGCGAGCGGACCAACATCACCGGTTCAGCCAAGTTCGCCCGCCTGATCCGTGAAGACAACTACACCGAAGCCCTGGAAGTCGCCCTGCAACAGGTCGAAGCCGGCGCCCAGGTGATCGACATCAACATGGACGAAGGGATGCTCGATTCGAAGAAGGCCATGGTGACCTTCCTCAATCTGATTGCCGGCGAGCCAGACATCTCCCGCGTACCGATCATGATCGACTCCTCCAAGTGGGAAGTGATCGAAGCCGGCCTGAAATGCATTCAGGGCAAGGGCATCGTCAACTCGATCAGCATGAAAGAAGGCGTCGAGCAGTTCATTCATCACGCCAAACTGTGCAAGCGCTACGGCGCCGCCGTGGTGGTGATGGCCTTCGACGAAGCCGGCCAGGCCGACACCGAAGCGCGCAAGAAAGAAATCTGCAAACGCTCCTACGACATTCTGGTCAACGAAGTCGGCTTCCCGCCGGAAGACATCATCTTCGACCCGAACATCTTCGCCATCGCCACCGGCATCGAAGAACACAACAACTACGCTGTGGACTTCATCAACGCCTGTGCCTACATCCGTGACGAACTGCCGTACGCGCTGACCTCCGGAGGCGTGTCCAACGTGTCGTTTTCGTTCCGGGGCAACAACCCGGTGCGCGAGGCGATTCACTCGGTGTTCCTGCTGTATGCGATCCGCAACGGCCTGACCATGGGTATCGTCAACGCCGGCCAGCTGGAGATCTACGACCAGATCCCGGCCGAACTGCGTGACGCCGTGGAAGACGTAGTGCTCAACCGCACCCCGGAAGGCACTGACGCCCTCCTCGCCATTGCCGACAAGTACAAGGGCGACGGCAGCGTCAAGGAAGCCGAGACCGAAGAGTGGCGCGGCTGGCCCGTCAACAAGCGTCTGGAGCATGCGCTGGTCAAAGGCATCACTACGCACATTGTTGAAGACACCGAAGAATCGCGTCAGTCGTTCGCTCGCCCGATCGAAGTAATCGAAGGCCCGCTGATGTCCGGCATGAACATCGTCGGCGACCTGTTCGGCGCCGGCAAAATGTTCCTGCCGCAAGTGGTGAAATCCGCCCGCGTGATGAAGCAGGCCGTGGCCCACTTGATCCCGTTCATCGAACTGGAAAAAGGCGACAAACCGGAAGCCAAGGGCAAAATCCTGATGGCCACGGTAAAAGGCGACGTGCACGACATCGGCAAGAACATCGTCGGCGTGGTGCTGGGCTGTAACGGCTACGACATCGTCGACCTCGGCGTGATGGTCCCGGCCGAGAAAATCCTGCAGGTAGCCAAGGAGCAGAAGTGCGACATCATCGGCCTGTCCGGGCTGATCACCCCTTCGCTGGATGAAATGGTCCACGTCGCCCGCGAGATGCAGCGTCAGGACTTCCATCTGCCGCTGATGATCGGTGGCGCGACCACCTCGAAAGCGCACACGGCGGTGAAGATCGAGCCCAAATACAGCAACGACGCAGTGATCTATGTCACCGACGCCTCTCGCGCCGTGGGCGTGGCGACGCAGTTGCTGTCCAAGGAATTGAAGCCGGCGTTCATCGAGAAGACTCGCCTGGAATACATCGAAGTCCGCGAGCGCACCGCCAACCGCAGCGCCCGCACCGAACGCCTGAGCTACCCGGCGGCCATCGCCAAGAAGCCACAGTTCGACTGGAGCACTTACGAGCCGGTCAAACCGACGTTTACCGGTGCCAAGGTGCTGGACAACATCGACTTGAAAGTCCTGGCCGAATACATCGACTGGACGCCGTTCTTTATCTCCTGGGACCTGGCTGGCAAGTACCCGCGCATTCTGCAGGACGAAGTGGTCGGTGAAGCCGCCACTGCGCTGTTCGCCGATGCTCAGGAAATGCTCGCCAAGCTGATCGACGAGAAACTCATCAGCGCCCGTGCGGTGTTCGGCTTCTGGCCGGCCAACCAGGTGCGTGAAGATGACATTGAAGTCTATGGCGATGACGGCAAGCCGATTGCCAAGCTGCATCACCTGCGTCAGCAGATCATCAAGACCGACGGCAAACCGAACTTCTCCCTGGCTGACTTCGTTGCACCGAAGGACAGCGAAGTGACCGACTACGTGGGTGGTTTCATCACCACTGCCGGGATCGGCGCCGAAGAAGTGGCCAAGGCCTATCAGGATGCCGGCGACGATTACAACTCGATCATGGTCAAGGCCTTGGCCGACCGCTTGGCCGAGGCTTGCGCCGAGTGGCTGCACCAGCAGGTCCGTAAAGATTACTGGGGTTACGCCAAGGACGAGACGCTCGACAACGAGGCGCTGATCAAAGAGCAATACACCGGCATCCGCCCTGCCCCGGGCTACCCGGCCTGCCCGGATCACACCGAGAAATCCACGCTGTTCAAGTTGCTGGACCCTGAGGCCTCGGAAATGAAA
Source organism: Pseudomonas sp. LBUM1666 (assembly GCF_059695775.1). Classification (NCBI taxonomy): domain Bacteria; kingdom Pseudomonadati; phylum Pseudomonadota; class Gammaproteobacteria; order Pseudomonadales; family Pseudomonadaceae; genus Pseudomonas; species Pseudomonas sp. LBUM1666. Next base: position 3,596,511 of record NZ_CP166789.1, read on the forward strand.
GCTGGCCGCAGCGGCGTGTTCCTTACCGAGCACTACGCCATGTTCCCGGCAGCAGCGGTCAGCGGTTGGTACTTTGCTCACCCGCAGGCGCAGTATTTTGCCGTGGGCAAGATCGACAAGGATCAGGTGCAGAGCTACACGTCGCGCAAGGGTCAGGAGTTGAGCGTAACTGAGCGGTGGTTGGCGCCGAACCTGGGTTACGACAACTAACTCCCTTCCCTCTGATCGTTCCCTCACTCTGCGTGGGAACGATCTATCACTGCAACATTGTCTATGCTTAGCTCTCACACATGCGTGACGAGGGGTTTATGGACGATCCAGCCGACAACAAGCCGCCCACTTTCTGGCAGATGCTGCATAGCATCATGGCGGCGGCGTTCGGGGTGCAGAGCGGGAAGAACCGGGCGCGGGACTTCACTCACGGCAAACCCAGTCATTTCGTGATTCTGGGGATATTGTTCACCGCGGTGTTCGCATTGACGCTGTATGGCATCGTGCAACTGGTGGTGCATCTGGCCGGGGTTTAGCGCATCAAGGTTTGCAGGCTGAACGGATAGCGATACGACGTCGACCGGCCCTTGGCTGAAAGACGGCGGAAGTTCACACCGTAATCCGGTGATTCTCCCATGGCCAGCAATCGCTTGGCCTGTGCCTTGTCGATCAGTTGCAACAACGGGATTTGCCGGTCTCGGCCGCCGTAATGGCTGAGATCCACGCCCTGCTCAAGATCATGCAACTCCACCAGCGCCCAGCCGCCCAACGTGAAGTGCCCGCCCAACAGCACGCTGATGCGTCCGTCGACTGTCGCCTGTAACGCCGCCGGCGAGGTGTTGACCGCACTGAACAACGCATCCTTGCCGGGTATCCCACCCGTCTCCGAATACGCCTGCATGGCGCCAAACGCCATTTCGTCATTGGCTGACCACACCAGCGAGACCTTCGGGTAACGCCGAAACAGAAGTTTGGCCTGTTCGTAGGCCCGTTCCCGAGTCCAGCCGCTATAAACCAGTTGGCGCAACCGCACTTCAGGGTGCTCGGCCAAGGCCCGCATCATGCCTTGCTCGCGCAGTTGCGCCGAAGGGGTGATCTTCAGGCCGGAAAACGCTAGCAACTCAATGACCTGACCGGGCGCCGCGGGCGGATGCTGGCGAATCAGTTCCTTGAGCATCAGGTAGCCACCCTCCTCATCGTTGGGCACCAGGCTGCCCAACTGATCAGAGCGATCCCCCAGCAGACTCTGCTGATTGGCCGTCAGCGAAGCGTTAACCATAAACAGCTTTACCCCGCTGCCCTGGGCCAGACGAATGATCTGCGGGGCGACGTACTGTTCGTTGGCGAACACCAGATAGTCCGGACGATCGGGGCCTTGCAGCGCCTGACGCGCTTGCGCCAACGTGAGCTCCGGCATGCGTCGGGAATAGAGAATTCGCAGATCAATGCCCAGATCCGTGGCTGCCGCCTGCATGAATTGCGAATAGCTGATCCAGAAGGCTTCGTCAGTCTTTCCGGGGCTCAGGAACAATACCGATTCCGCGCGCGCAACGGGGCCGTAAACCGCGCCAAGCATCAGCAGGAATGAGTAGAAAACTTCAACATTGATCGTCCGAGCCCCCCGGCAATTCGCCGCGCATTATAGCCAGCGAAGTCCCGGAAAACGGCGTTTATTCCGGTTATTGTCCGACAATCGTCGGAATGGAGCCCGGACGGGGTCGGTTATTGATGGCTGACCCAAAATACCGCTGTGCCCACGACCAGAATGATCAGGAACAGAATTGCCCAAGCATCGACCGTGCTATCGGGTTTTGACGTTTTAGTAGGGTTGCTCATTGCATCGCCTCTTGTCGGTTTTATCGGTGATTGCATAAAGACTCGAGCACAGTAAAGACGACGATTGCCCGCACCACAAATAAGGGTTTAGTAATAACGGTTCTCGTTAGTCGTTTTGGTTCTTTACATATACTCAAACATCACTTTTGCGCATAACTGCAAACTGGTATCTTGCCCCGGCTCCGTTGGGAGTGCGCGGCCGTGCGCGCAGAATTGCCGAGGCAGTATCGGAGACTTCTAGGCGAAAAACGCAACTGGATCCGACCGGCCCAAGCCTGAGAACAGGACTTATATGTACGTATATGACGAGTACGATCAGCGGATCATCGAGGACCGCGTCAAGCAGTTCCGTGATCAGACCCGACGCTATCTGGCAGGTGAGCTGAGCGAAGAAGAATTCCGCCCTCTGCGCCTGCAAAATGGCCTTTATATCCAGCGCTTCGCGCCGATGTTGCGGGTGGCGGTGCCTTACGGCCAACTGACTTCGCGCCAGACGCGAATGATGGCCAGGATTGCCCGTGACTACGACAAGGGCTATGCCCACATCAGCACCCGGCAGAACGTACAGTTCAACTGGCCGGCGCTGGAAGACATCCCGGACATCCTTGCCGAACTGGCGACCGTGCAAATGCACGCGATCCAGACCAGCGGCAACTGCTTGCGCAACGTCACCACCGACCAGTTCGCCGGTGTCGCTGCCGACGAGCTGATCGATCCGCGCCCATGGTGCGAGATCGTTCGTCAGTGGACGACATTCCACCCTGAATTCGCTTACTTGCCGCGCAAGTTCAAGATCGCCATCAACGGTTCGACTTCCGACCGTGCGGCCATTGAAGTCCATGACATCGGCCTTGAGCCGGTGCACAACGCTGCTGGCGAGTTGGGCTTCCGTGTGCTGGTGGGTGGTGGTCTCGGCCGTACCCCGGTGGTGGGCGCGTTCATCAATGAATTCCTGCCGTGGCAAGACCTGTTGAGCTACCTCGACGCCATCCTGCGGGTCTACAACCGCTACGGCCGTCGTGACAACAAGTACAAGGCGCGGATCAAGATTCTGGTCAAGGCCCTGACACCTGAAGTCTTCGCGCAAAAAGTCGACGCAGAGATGGAACACCTTCGCGGTGGCCAGACCACGCTGACCGAAGCCGAAGTGCATCGCGTCGCCAAACACTTCGTCGACCCCGAGTACAAGGCTCTGGACAACCAGACCTTGGCGTTGGCCGAACTCGATAAAGAACACCCAGGCTTCGCGCGCTGGCGCACCCGCAATACTCTGGCCCACAAAAAGCCAGGTTATGTGGCCGTGACCCTGTCCCTGAAGCCGACCGGCGTTGCGCCGGGCGACATCACCGACAAGCAGCTCGATGCCGTTGCCGACCTGGCCGATCGTTACAGCTTCGGTCAGTTGCGCACCTCCCACGAGCAGAACATCATTCTGGCCGACGTTGAACAAAGTCAGTTGTTTGCGATGTGGGGCGAGTTGCGCGAGCAGGGCTTCGCCACGCCGAACATCGGCTTGCTGACCGACATCATCTGCTGCCCGGGCGGCGACTTCTGCTCCCTGGCCAACGCCAAGTCGATCCCGATCGCCGAGTCGATCCAGCGTCGCTTCGAAGATCTGGATTACCTGTTCGATATCGGCGAACTGGACCTGAACATCTCCGGCTGCATGAACGCCTGCGGTCACCACCACGTCGGCCACATCGGCATCCTCGGGGTGGACAAGAAAGGCGAAGAGTTCTACCAGGTGTCCCTGGGTGGCAGCGCCAGTCGTGACGCCAGCCTGGGCAAGATCCTCGGCCCGTCCTTCGCCCAGGAAGCCATGCCTGATGTGATTGAAAAGCTGATCGACGTGTACATCGAACAACGTACCGAAGACGAGCGTTTCATCGACACCTATCAGCGTATTGGCATCGACCTCTTCAAGGAGCGCGTCTATGCAGCGAATAATTAAGAACAACGAAGTCGTCGACGAAACCTGGCACTTGCTGCCCAAGGACTTCAACATCGACGAGATCAGCAACTGCGACGACCTGATCGTCCCGTTGCAGCTGTGGCGCGAACACAGCCGAATGCTCAAGGCCCGCGATGGCGGCCTGGGCGTGTGGCTGGATGCCGATGAAGAAGCGGAAGAAATCGGTGACGACGTGGAAGATTTCCAGGTGATCGCCCTGAACTTCCCAGCCTTCACTGACGGTCGCAACTACTCCAACGCCCGCCTGCTGCGTGACCGTTACGGGTTCAAAGGCGAACTGCGGGCAATCGGCGATGTGCTGCGCGACCAGCTGTTCTACCTGCACCGCTGCGGTTTCGACGCCTTTGCGATCCGCGCCGATAAAGACCCGTACGAAGCCCTGGAAGGTCTCAAGGACTTCTCGGTGACCTATCAGGCTGCTACCGACGAACCAATGCCACTGTTCCGTCGCCGCTAAGCACGCGTACAACAAAAAGCCCTGAATCGGAAATCCGGTTCAGGGCTTTTTTTGTGTCCGGCGTAAACGATTACGCGACGGTGCTTACCAGAAGCGTTGCTGGGTCAACCGGCTCCACCAGCTCAGCAGCACACGATCTACCGAGCCGCTGGCCGCCATGCCGATGCGCTCCTGCAGGCTTTTGCGTTCGGCGTAGTGCAAGTGGTACAGCTCGGACTTCTTGGCACGTTCGGCGAGGTATTCATCGCTGGTCTTGAGTTCGTCCACCAGTTGCTTGTCCAGCGCCGCGACGCCGAGCCAGATTTCACCGGTGGCCACTTCGTCGATGGCCAGTTGCGGGCGATAGCGGGAGACGAAGTTCTTGAACAACTGGTGAGTGATGTCCAGGTCTTCCTGGAACTTCTCGCGGCCCTTCTCGGTGTTTTCGCCAAACACCGTCAGGGTGCGCTTGTACTCGCCCGCGGTCAGCACTTCGAAGTCGATGTCGTGCTTTTTCAGCAGGCGGTTGACGTTAGGCAACTGCGCCACGACGCCAATCGAGCCGAGAATCGCGAACGGCGCACTGATGATCTTCTCGCCGATGCACGCCATCATGTAGCCGCCGCTTGCCGCGACCTTGTCGATGCACACGGTCAACGGCACACCGGCATCACGGATACGCGCCAGTTGCGAGGACGCCAGGCCGTAGCTGTGAACCATGCCGCCGCCGCTTTCCAGACGCAGCACCACTTCATCCTTGGGCGTGGCGAGGGTCAGCAGCGCGGTGATTTCATGGCGCAGGCTTTCAGTCGCCGATGCCTTGATGTCGCCGTCGAAATCGAGCACAAACACCCGTGGCTTGGCCTCGGTTTTCTTCTTTTGCTTTTTCTCGGTTTTAGCTTCGACCTTGCGCAAGGCCTTGAGCTGGTCCTTGTCGAGCAAGGTTTGCTCCAGGCGTTCACGCAGCCCTTTGTAGAAATCATTGAGTTTGCTGACTTGCAACTGGCCGACCGACTTGCGCCGACCTTTGCTGCGCAATGCCGCGAAACTGGCCAGGACCACCAGAATGGCGATCACCAGTGTCACGGTCTTAGCCAGAAAAACTGCGTACTCGGCAAAAAACTCCACAGGGACTCCTTTAATACGATGCGCTGCAAAAACGCGCGCGGGATACCTCCAGCATACCCATGCGCCGCCCCGGCGGCCAGCCGTGAAACCTCTGGCAACAGCCCTGTAACGGGCATTTCAAACAAGCGTATGTTTTTTCATTGACAGCTCACCCTCATCCTCATAACCTCGCCGAACCTTCAACGTACCGGGATGAAGCGGACGTGGGCAGTATCTATTTGATTCGACATGGCCAGGCCTCCTTTGGTGCAGACGACTATGACGTCCTGTCGCCCACCGGTGTTCGCCAGGCAGAAGTCCTCGGTCAGCACCTCGCCGAGCTGGGCATCAGCTTCGATCGCTGCCTCTCGGGCGACCTGCGCCGCCAGCAGCACACGGCCAACAGCGCACTGGAACAGTTCGCTGCGGCAGGCTTGCCGGTTCCCGTCCTGGAAATCGATTCCGCTTTCAATGAGTTCGACGCCGACGCGGTGATCCGCGCGCTGCTGCCAGCGATGTTACCGGACGAGCCCGAAGCGCTGCACATCCTGCGCAATGCCGCGCAAAACCGTGGCGAGTTCCAGCGCATCTTCGCTCTGATCATCGAGCGCTGGCTCGCCGGCACTTATGACACTCCTGGCCTGGAAAGCTGGCTGGGGTTTGTCGAACGGGTGCAAGCCGGTCTGCAGCGAATCCTCGAAAGCGCCGACAACACCCAGAAAATCGCCGTGTTCACCTCCGGCGGCACTATCACGGCCCTGCTCCATCTCATTACGCAAATGCCAGCAAAGCAGGCGTTTGAACTGAACTGGCAAATCGTCAACACCTCGCTCAACCTGCTGAAGTTTCGCGGTCGCGAGGTGGCTCTGTCTTCTTTCAACAGTCATGCGCACCTGCAACTGTTGAAGACCCCGGAACTCATCACGTTTCGCTGAGTCCGGACTATTGTGACCCTGGCTGTATTCACCCAGCTCTAATTACCCAAGAAAGGATCGAACCATGACCTCCGTAGCTGATGCCGTACAAGCAATGAAAGCCAAGTTCAACCCAGCCGCTGCTGCCGGTCTGGACCTGGTATTCGGTTTCCGCATCGACGACACCAAGAACTTCTCGCTGATCGTCAAAGACAGCACCTGCGAGCTCCAGGAAGGCGAAAACCCGGACGCCCAGGTGACTCTGGTGATGGACGGCGAAACCCTGGAAGGCATCGTCAGCGGCGAAACCGACGGCATGCAAGCCTTCATGGGCGGCAAACTGCGCGCTGAAGGCGACATGATGCTGGCCATGAAACTGTCCGAGCTGTTCCCGGCCTAATCGCGCTGCTCCCGACCTTCGGGGGCTCGCCTGGCTGCAAACGAATCCCGCCCCTCGTGGCGGGATTCGTCGTTTTTCGCCATTGGAAAACGGCTACCTGTGGATTTGCCGTCTATATTCCTTCTGGCCGCATGCGTCAGACATCGGCTGTTTGCCCTCGCTTTTTTTATCAAGAGCCTTTGCGCGGAGCATTGCCATGAGCCCACCTGACGACCACGACGGATTTAACCGCCGACGTGTACTGCAAGGCCTTTCGGCAGGCGCCGTCGGTGCCTGGATCAGCCCGCTAATCGCAGGGAGTAAAACCATGCCCGACGCCCCCGCCGACCTCATCCTGTACAACGGACGCCTGCACACCGTCGACCGCAAAAAACCTCAAGCCAGCGCCGTCGCGATCAAGGACGGACGCTTCGTGGTGGTCGGCAGCGATGCCCAGGCCATGGCCCTGCAAGGCCCCGGCACGCAAATTATCGACCTGCACGGTCGCACGGTGATTCCCGGTCTCAACGACTCGCACCTGCACCTGATCCGTGGTGGCCTCAACTACAACCTCGAATTGCGCTGGGAAGGCGTCCCCTCACTGGTCGATGCGTTGCGCATGCTCAAGGATCAGGCGGACCGCACGCCAACGCCGCAATGGGTGCGGGTGGTCGGTGGCTGGAACGAGTTCCAGTTCGCCGAAAAACGCCTGCCGACGATTGATGAACTGAACAAGGCCGCGCCAGACACCCCGGTATTCGTCCTGCACCTCTATGATCGCGCACTGCTCAACCGCGCCGCGTTGAAGGTGGTCGGGTATACCCGTGACACGCCGAACCCGCCGGGTGGCGAAATCCAGCGCGATGCCAATGGCGACCCGACGGGCATGCTGATCGCCCGCCCCAACGCGATGATTCTCTACTCGACCCTGGCCAAGGGGCCGAAACTGCCGCTGGAATACCAGGTCAACTCCACCCGCCAATTCATGCGAGAACTCAATCGCCTGGGTGTCACCAGCGCCATCGATGCCGGCGGCGGTTATCAGAATTATCCGGACGACTATCAAGTCATCCAGCAACTGGCCAAAGACCAGCAGCTCACGGTGCGCATTGCCTACAACCTATTCACGCAGAAACCCAAGGAAGAGCTGACCGACTTCAAGAACTGGACCAACACCTCCCACTACGGTCAGGGTGACGATTTTCTACGGCATAACGGTGCCGGGGAAATGCTGGTGTTCTCGGCGGCCGACTTCGAAGACTTTCTCGAACCCCGCCCAGACCTGCCGCAAACCATGGAACAGGAACTGGAACCGGTGGTCCGCCATCTGGTGGAACAGCGCTGGCCGTTCCGTCTGCACGCCACGTACAACGAATCCATCAGCCGCATGCTCGACGTGTTCGAGAAGGTTAATCGCGACATTCCGTTCGACGGTTTGCCGTGGTTCTTCGACCACGCCGAAACCATCACCCCGCAGAACATTGAACGTGTCAAAGCCTTGGGTGGCGGCATCGCGATCCAGGACCGCATGGCATTTCAGGGCGAATACTTCGTCGACCGTTACGGCGCCAAGGCTGCCGAAGCCACGCCGCCCATCGCTCGTATGCTGGCCGAAGGCATTCCGGTCGGTGCCGGCACCGATGCCACGCGCGTGTCCAGCTACAACCCCTGGACTTCGCTGTACTGGCTGGTCAGCGGTCGCACCGTCGGTGGTCTGGCGCTGTACCCGCAAGGCTTGAGCCGCGATACCGCGCTGGAACTCTTCACCCACGGCAGCGCCTGGTTTTCCTCCGAGCAAGGTAAGAAAGGCCAGATCAAGGTCGGGCAACTGGCGGACCTGATTGCGCTGTCGGCGGACTACTTCCACATCGAGGATGAAGCGGTCAAATGGATCGAATCGGTCCTGACCATCGTCGACGGCAAGATCGTCTACGGCAGCGTCGAGTTTGAAAAACTCGGACCGCCTCCCGTCCCCGTGGTGCCTGAATGGTCGCCCGTTGCCAAAGTACCGGGCCATTGGAAACCCCTGGCGCCGCTGACGGCGCAGGTTCATCAATGTGTCGGGGCTTGCGCGGTGCATGCGCATAGCCATGAACGGGCGCGGCTGTCCTCGGCGCCGGTCAGTGATTTCGCCGGTTTCTGGGGAGCGTTTGGTTGCTCCTGCTTTGCGTTTTGAACGAATCGCCAAGTGAAAGGAGAATCTGTGGCGAGGGAGCTTGCTCCCTCGCCACAGGTGAGCGGTGCTCTTACAATGGCGCACCTCCTGTACCGGCCGCCCAATGGACATCGATCTCGCCCGCACCTTTCTGGAAATCGTCCGCCACGGCAGCCTTGCCGCAGCCGCCGAAAAACTCCACGTCACCCAGACCGCGATCACCGCGCGCGTGCAGAAACTCGAGAGTCAACTGGGCAGCACCCTGTTCGTGCGCAACCGCGCCGGTGCGCGCCTGACGCCTAACGGTGAAGCCTTCGTGGTCTACGCCAATCAACTGGTCGAAACCTGGGAAGCGGCGCGACGGGACTTGCCGCTGCCCGAGGGTTACCGCGACGTGTTGCACATCGGTGGCGAGGTCAGTCTGTGCAACCCGCTGATGCTCAGTTGGGCCGGCGCGCTGCGCGAGAAGATTCCCAGCCACGCCCTGCGCATGGAAATCCGTGACGGTGAGAACCTGCTGCGCCAACTGGAACTGGGGGTTCTGGATGCAGCGCTGGTTTACCAGCCCGAGTATTGGCCGCGCCTGCAAGTCGAGCAGGTGCTGGAAGAAAAACTGGTCCTCATCCGCCTGGCCGCACGACCGGATCCCTACGTGTACATCGACTGGGGCCCGGACTTCCGCCGTCAGCACGATGCGGCCCTGCCGGAAAAAGCCAAAGCTGCGTTGAGCTTCAACCTCGGCCCACTGGGCTTGCAGTACATTCTGGAAAACGGCGGCAGCGGCTACTTCCGCACCCGGGTGGTCCAGAGTTATCTGCAAAGCGGTGTGCTGGAGCAAGTGCCCAAAGCCCCGGAATTCAGCTACCCGACCTATCTGGTTTACTCCCGCGACCGCGACTCCGCGACCTTGCAACACGCCTTCGACCTGCTGCGCGAAGTGATCAAATCCGACGATGACTGGTCGCAGCGCTGGAACCCGCTGACCTGAATCCGGTTTGCACCGGATCATGGCATCTGTGGCCTCACGGTTCGGCCCTCCTAAAACGCCGGGATCGTCTAATCTGCTGGAGATAACAAAAACAACAGGTGAACGCAGTGAGGCAAACCACCGAAGCATTCCGCGCCCGCTACCGCGCTGCTATTCATCCGCTCTACAACCCATGGCTGCACGGCGCTTTTGTGCTGCTGTTCGGGGTGCTGGCCATCGGCGGATTCTGGAGCACCGTGCACCAGGTACAGCCACTGGAATGGCTGGCGGTGCCGTTGACGTTGTTGTTTTTCAACTTCGGCGTGTACATGGTCCATCGGCACTTGGGGCATCATAAAAAAAACTTCGCGCGAATGTTCTACGCCCGCCATGCCGGCGACCATCACAGTTTTTTCACCCCCGGCCATATGACCTACAACAGCGTTCGGGACTGGCGGGTGATTTTGTTTCCAGCCTGGCTGATCGTGTTGCACACGGTCGTCATCACCCTGCCCGTCTGGTGGCTGCTTGCGCAGTTCGATGCCAACGTCGGCGGGTTATTCGGCGGCTGCCTGGTCCTCGGCTACCTGACCTATGAAGTGTTCCATGCCTGCGAGCACCTGCCACCCGAGAACCCCGTCACACGGTTGCCGTGGATCCGCCAGATGCGCCGCCTGCATGAACTGCATCACCGTCGTGAGCTGATGCAGGAACGCAATTTCAATATCGTTTTTCCGCTGATGGACTACCTGTTCGGCACCCTCTATTGGGAACCGGAGCCAACGGACCTGCACCCGACGAGAACGACCATGACCTGCATGCAGCATCAGATCGACATTGCTGGAAACCCGATTGACGTGCTCGCCTATGCCAGCACCGTGACCCGTTGGCCGGAGTGGCATCCTTCGTCCTTCAAGGTCGATGGCCAGAGCGGTCCATTGCATGCCGGGGGGCGGTTTGAGGAAGACATCAAGGCGGGCGGGCGTGAGGGACACTTGCACTGGGAGGTTAACGAATACCTGCCAGGACGCCGCTGGAGTGCCTGGGCCCATGACGATCACGGGTTGTCTTTAGCGGTGACTTACGAATGCGAGGCCTTGGGCGACGGCACACGCTTCATCCGCACGCTGGAGTATCAGTTCAGCGGCCTGGCGATGCGCATTGCCAATCGACTGTTGCTCAAGCGTCGCATCGATCGTGAGTCGGCAGCGTCGATGCTGGCGTTGCGTGAGATGGCGCAAAAACAATTGGCCCCGGCAGGAGTCAGCGCGTGAGTCGAACCGTCAAGTTTCGCCATGTGGTGTTGCTGGTGATCGTTGCCATCGGCGCCTTTCTGCTGCTGATGCCGACCAAGGTTCAACCGGTGGCCTGGACACCGCCACCGGCGCCCTCCCTCACCAGCGGCATCTACGCCGACAATCAGCGCCTCAAAGACGTGGAGCGCGTCGGCGCCGCTGATATCGACGGACCGGAAGCGTTGCTGCTGGAGGAAGACGTCCTCATCACGGGTTTGCATGACGGCCGATTGATCCGTACCAGCCTCGACGGCAAGGTCACCAAGGTTCTGGCCGATACGGGCGGCAGACCCTTGGGGCTGGCCCGTCACCCCAACGGCTTGCTGGTGATTGCCGACGGGGTCAAGGGCTTGCTGTCACTGGATGGCCAGGGCCGGTTGATTCCATTGACCACGGCGGCCAACGGCGTGCCCTTCGGTTTCACCGACGACGTGGCGATCGACAAGTCCGGGCACTACGCCTATTTCAGTGATGCCTCCAGTCGATTTGGCTACGGCAGTGACGGCGAAGCGATCATCGAGCATGGCGGCGATGGCCGCTTGCTGCGTTATGACTTCCAGACCGGCAAGACCGCGGTCCTGCTGGATAAGCTGGAGTTCGCCAACGGCGTGACGTTGGGACCGGACGATGCCTTTGTGTTGGTCAACGAAACAGGCGCCTATCGCATCAGTCGTTACTGGTTGAGCGGCCCCAAAGCCGGCACCCACGATCTATTCATCGACAACTTGCCAGGGTTGCCGGACAACCTCGCCTTCAATGGCCGCGACCGCTTCTGGGTGGCGCTTTATGCACCGCGCAACGCACTGCTCGATGCCACCGCACCGCATCCCTTCGTGCGCAAGATGATCGTGCGAGCCATGACTGTCCTGCCGAAACCGGTGGAGAAACGCGCCTTCGCGCTGGGCCTGGATCTGGACGGTAAAGTGATCGCCAACTTGCAGGACGGTAGCCGCGACAACTACTCGCCAATCACTACCGTTCGCGAGTATGGAGATTGGTTGTACTTCGGGTCGTTGAAGGCGAAAAACATGACGCGATTGCCGTTGAGCAAGGCATTGCAACAGTAAACGTGCCTGACTCAACGCGGATCCACCTCACCATCGCGTACCGCGTTATCCGTTTCTTCAAGCACCCTTTCCGGGTCCATGGCGGTGGAGTCATCCTCGTCCATCGGGATGGCACCTTCGTTATTCGGCAATTCGTCGATGCCCGGTTCATCTTCCGGATTGACGGTGGTGCGTCCTGGACTCAGGGGTTCGGGATGTGTCGGGATGGGGTCGTAGCCACCCTGCTCTTCGCTGGGGAATTTTGGATTCATGGGGGCACCTCGCATGGAGCCGTAAATTCGGACTCTGAACATTCGAGGTGCCGGTATTTATCGCCGTTCAAATTTTTCAGTCACCGATCGTCGGTGACCAGACAGGGCGCGTCAGGACGGCGTCTGGAGCCGATCAACGATCTTTTGCTTAACCTGCACGCGCTTCTCCTTGAGTTTCTTCAATGCGTCATCGCTGGGCGCATCCGATTTGGCGGTTTCGGCCTTTACGACCTCGGCGTCCGCCTGCGAATACTTGTTGATCAGTGAATCCAGTAACGGATCCTTGGTGCGTTTTTGCTGGATATCTTCCTTTGAAAGTTTGAGATCCTGATAAAGGTCGTGTGGCACCGGCATGGAACACCTCCGTTTGTTGATCGGAGGCAAACGCGATCAATAGCGTTCACCAACTATCAGAATGGCCTCGGTTAGCCGGTTCTGTCGACCGCCTATCAGACCAGCGGTGCCCGTTCGTCGCCATGCCGCAAACGCAATAAAACCTTTGTCCGCTCGTCGACCTCCACACGTTAACGATCAATCGATCGCCCATGAAAACCTATGTGGAGAATAACCAATGGACGGATTTACCCTGCGCCACCTCACGTTGGCCGTTGCCTTGAGCACCAGCATGGGCACGGCGTTCGCTGCCACTTCCAATGACTTCGTCGACAGCGCGGCCGCGGGCGGCATCGCGGAAATCGAAACGAGCCGATTGGCCCTGGAAAAAAGCTCATCGGCGGACATCAAGGCATTCGCCAACATGATGATCACCGACCATTCCAAGGCCAACGATGAACTGGCGGCGCTGGCGAAAAAGAATGACATCGAGGTGCCGGACAGCACGACGCTGGTCAAACAGGCGAAAGAGAAAATCCTCGACTTGCGCGATGAATCCTTCGACGCGGCCTATGCCAACAATCAGGTGAAGGCTCACGAAGACACCATCGAGCTGTTCAAGAAAGAAGCCAACACCGTGACGGACGACAAAGTCAAAGGCGCCACGGACCTGAAAGGTTTCGCGCAAAAAATGCTGCCGGCGCTGGAGAAGCATCTGGATATGGCGAAACAGCTCCAGGCGGCTCATCCGGGCAAATAGCCCTCCCACGAAAAGGCCGCACCGTTTGATGCGGCCTTTTTCAATCCCTGACTAGCCACCATCGGTGTCGATATCGGCATCGGTGTCATCCCCGGGTTTGGGCCGGTCGGGATTGGGCTTGAAACCCGGGCTGAACTCATTGTCGTTATCGGTGTGGAGTTGCTTCTGGTCGACCGCTTCGTCTGCGCTTTCCGGTTCGGCGGTTTTTGCGTTTTCCTCAAGATCACTGTCTTCTTGCATAAGTACCTCGTTCATCACTGCATGTGCGCGGCTGAAACAGTCGAGCCTTGAAGATTCGAAACCGCCCGGCAAGCAACGTTCCATCGAATGGATCGCCGACCCTTTGACTATGCTCAAGTGAACGGACACTTGTTGATCATGTACAGCTGTTGGTCATTGCTCTGGAGCCTGTCGATGAAGCGTGACATCCGTTTGCTGATCGTCGACGACAACATCGCCACGCGCTACGCCCTGCGCCGGCGCCTGGAACGCCACGGCTATGAAGTGCTCGAAGCTGGCACCGGCACCGAAGGCCTGGAGCTGATCGACAGCGTGACGATCGACGCGCTGATACTCGACGTCAATCTGCCGGACATGAGCGGCTTCGACATCGTGCGCAAACTGCGCGCCGAACCCGCCACCGCCCTGCTACCGGTGATTCACGTCTCGGCGGCCTCGATCCAGACCGGCGACATCATTACCGGCCTGGACGCGGGCGCCGATGCCTACCTGATCCACCCGGTAGACCCGGACGTGCTGCTCGCGACCTTGCGCACCTTGCTGCGGGTGCGTGAAACCGAAAATGCCCTGCGCGAAAGCGAGGCGCGGTTTCGGGAAATCTTTGTCAATGTCTCGGCGCCCATCGCGGTGCTGGATGCCGAGTTGAAGGTGCATGAATGCAACCATGCATTCGCGCAGCTGATTCAGAACAACCTCAACCCGGACACCCTGCGCGAGTGCTTTGCCGAGGATCAGGACGTCGTCATCGAGGAACTGCGTCTGCGTCTGGCCTATGGCGAGCGTTGGAAAGGCACCCTGAGCATGCGGGTCCACGGCGAGACTCGTGAAACCGAGTGGCAGATTTCGCCGTACCGCACGCCGGAACTGAGCCTGGTGTTTGTCGAGGATGTCACTGAACACCGACACCGCAAACGCTCGCACCTGGCCCGGCTTGACGATGCCACCACGCAGTTGGCCAAAGAAGTCGCCGAGCGGGCGCGAACCGAAGCTCAGCTGCTGCAAGTGCAGAAAATGGATGCACTGGGCAAGCTGACCGGGGGCATTGCCCACGACTTCAATAACTTGCTGACCGGCATCATCACCAGCCTGGAATTGATTCAGAAACGGATCGCCGCCTCACGCACCGACAAGGTTCAGTTTTACGCCGAAGCCGCCTTGAACTCGGCCATGAGTGCCGCGTCCCTGACCCATCGCCTGCTCGCCTTCGCGCGCCAACAGCCACTCGATACCCGGCCCGTGGACATCAACGAGCACGTGCGTTCCCTTGAGGAACTGCTGGTGCGCACCATCGGCGAGCGCATTACCTTGAAACTCGAATTGACCTCTAAAGCCGCCATCGCCCTGGTCGACCCCATTCAGCTCGAAAGCGCGATGCTCAATCTGGTGATCAACGCTCGCGATGCCTTGCCCCAGGGCGGCAACATTTGGGTCAGCACCTATGCCGCCTATTCCCATGGCGATCCCAATCTGGCCGATGGCGCCTATGTCGCGTTATCTGTGCGCGATGACGGTACCGGTATCGAACACAGCGTGATCAACAAGGTATTCGACCCGTTTTTCACCACCAAGCCGCTGGGCCGGGGCACCGGGCTGGGCTTGTCGACGATCTACGGGTTCGCCCGGCAATCGGGTGGCGATGCGCACATCCGCAGCGTCGCCCGGCGCGGCACCGAAGTGACCATCATGCTGCCGGCCTGTTCAGACCCCACGGCCGGCGAAGGCGAGCCAGCCACCGTCGATCATCAGGGTGCCGGCGAACATGTGTTGATCGTCGAGGACACGCCGTCGGTGCGCATGTTCGTGGCCGAAGTGTTGGTGGATGCCGGTTACCGTTGCACGCAGGTGGGCGACATCGAAGGTGCCCTCGAGCGCCTGCAAAACGATGAGTCCATCGACCTGTTGCTGACGGACGTCGGGCTACCGCGCATGAGCGGCCGCGAGCTGGCCGATGTGGCACGGGGCTGGCGCGAAAAGCTGCCGATCCTGTTCATGACCGGTTACGCCGAAACCGCGATCAACCGTCAGGTGTTCCTCGGTGATGGCATGGAGATGCTGATCAAGCCGTTCCAGATCAATGAACTGCTGGACAAGGTGCGGCGCACGCTCGACAGCGCCAGATAGATTGCCTTCGCGAGCAGGCTCGCTCCCACATTGGATCGGTGGTGTTCACAAATCCCCTGTGGGAGCGAACTTGCTCGCGAAGAGGCCAGCACAGGCATCGGCAAAATCAAGCCATACCAAGGGTTCTTGCAAGAAACGGCGCCGTCCGGCTCTTTTTACTCTTGGCGACCTTCTGCGGTGTGCCTGCAATAACAATCTTGCCACCCTGATCCCCCGCCCCCGGGCCGATGTCGATCACCCAGTCACTCTGCGCCACCACGCGCATTTCATGTTCGACGACGATCACCGTATGCCCCGCCGTCACCAGCGTATTCAACTGTTCGAGCAAGCGATCGACGTCCCTTGGGTGCAAACCCGTGGTGGGCTCGTCGAGCACATACAGCGTTGCCCCGCGCTGGTTGCGTTGCAGCTCGGTGGCCAGTTTGATCCGCTGGGCTTCGCCGCCCGACAGCTCGGTCGCCGGTTGGCCGAGGCGCAGGTAACCCAGGCCGATATCGCGCAGCACCTCCAGCGAGCGGCGAATACCCGGTTGTTCGGCAAACACCGTGACCGCCTCGTCCACCGTCAGTTGCAACACCTGGGCGATGTTCAACCCTTGCCAGATGATTGCCAGCGTCTCGGGGTTGTAGCGCGCGCCGTGGCAGGTCGAGCACGGTGCATAGACGCTGGGCATGAACAGCAACTCGACGCTGACAAAGCCTTCACCTTCGCACGTCGAGCAGCGACCCTTGGCGACGTTGAAGGAAAACTGGCCCGCGTCGTAACCCTCGGTCTGCGCCTCGGGTGTGGCGGCATACAGTTTGCGCACGTTGTCAAAGAGACCGGTGTAGGTCGCCAGATTCGAGCGCGGCGTGCGGCCAATGGGTTTCTGATCGACTTGCACCAGGCGCTTGATCGATTCCAGCCCCGCCGTGACCTGACCGCCGCTGACTTGCGGTGCGTCATCCTCAAGGCTCAACGCTTCGGGTTCGCTGTCACTTGCCGCTCGCCCGAGATGCGCGCCCACCAGTTCCAGCAGCGCCTGACTGACCAGACTCGATTTACCGGAACCGGAGACGCCGGTCACCGCGGTAAAACAACCCAGCGGAAACTCGACGCTGAGGTTGTTCAGGTTATTGCGAGTGATGCCTTCCAGTCGTAGCCAATCGTTCGCCTTGCGGCTGGCTTGGGGCTGAGTGACCTGCTCGGCGAACAGATAAGCGCGCGTCTGCGAGCTCGTCACCTGCGCCAACCCTGGCGGCGGTCCGCTGTACAGGACTTGGCCGCCATGCTCGCCGGCCGCCGGGCCTACGTCGATCAACCAGTCGGCGCGGCGCATGGTTTCCAGGTCATGCTCGACCACGAACAAGGTGTTGCCGGCAGCCTTCAGGCGTTGCAGAGCTTCGAACAATGCTTCGCCATCCGCTGGGTGCAATCCGGCCGACGGTTCATCCAGCACGTAGATCACGCCGAACAACTGCGAACCCAATTGCGTCGCCAGGCGCAGACGCTGCAACTCGCCGGACGACAGCGTCGGCGTGCTGCGTTCCAGCGCCAGGTAACCGAGCCCCAGATCGGTCAACGTGCTGACCCGTTCCAGCAAGTCCTGAGCGATCCGCTGCGCGGCCAGGCGTTTCTCCACTGACAGGTTCGGTGTGTGGCGTACATCCGGCGCGTTGGCGTGACCACTGGCGCCGTGGGCCACTCGTTGCTCGCGGGCTTCGCGGGTCTGGTCGTGCGTCAATACTTCGCCCGCCGCCTCGGCCTGTTCGAGGTAGCTGTGAGCGGCCACTGGTTTCAAGACTTCGGCCACTTGCAGCAACGCCATCTGCGACAACTCGCCAATATCGTAACCGGCAAAGGTCACCGACAACGCCTCGCGCTTGAGCCGTTTGCCGTCGCACAACGGGCACGGGCTGCCGAGCATGAATTGCGAGACGCGCTTCTTCATCAGCGCGCTTTGTGAGTGGCTGAAGGTGTGCAGAATGTAGCGCCGGGCGCCGGTGAACGTGCCCTGGTAACTCGGTTCCATGTTGCGTTTGAGCGCGACTCTGGTTTCTTCGGGGGTGAGCCCGGCATACACCGGCACCGTGGGTGTTTCTTCAGTGAAGAGAATCCAGTCGCGCAGTTTTTTCGGCAGATCCCGCCAGGGTTTATCGACGTCGTAACCCATCGTCACCAGAATGTCGCGCAGGTTCTGTCCCTGCCAGGCGGTGGGCCAGGAGGCGACCGCGCGCTGGCGAATGGTCAGGCTCGGGTCCGGGACCATCAACGCTTCCGTGACTTCATACACCCGCCCCAATCCATGACATTCGGGGCACGCGCCCTGGGGCGTGTTGGGCGAAAAGTCTTCCGCATAGAGCATCGGTTGCCCCGGCGGATAACTGCCGGCCCGGGAATACAGCATGCGGATCAGGCTCGACAATGTCGTCACGCTGCCCACCGAAGAACGCGTGCTCGGCGTACCCCGTTGTTGCTGGAGCGCCACCGCCGGCGGCAAGCCTTCGATGGAGTCGACGTCCGGCACGCCGACCTGATCGATCAGGCGCCGCGCATAAGGCGCCACGGATTCGAAATAGCGGCGTTGCGCTTCGGCGTAGAGGGTCGAGAACGCCAACGACGATTTCCCCGAACCGGACACGCCAGTGAACACCACCAGGGCATCCCGGGGGATGTCGACATCGACGTTTTTGAGATTGTGTTCCCGGGCGCCGCGCACCCTGACCATGCCGGAGGGGGGATTGGAAGTCATGGACCAGCCTTGATTTGAGAGTTCTAAGGAATGATTGATAGCGTGGGTCCATACTCGATCAAAATGTGGGAGCGGGCTTGCTCGCGAAAGCGGTCTCTCAGTTGACATCTCTATCGACTGACACGGCCCCTTCGCGAGCAAGCCCGCTCCCACATTTTAATTGCGTTAGCCATTGAGGACGGTGCGAACCATCTGGGTGAGCGCCTCGGGGCTATAAGGTTTGCTCAGCAAATAGGTATCCGGACTGAGTTGATGATTGCGCGAGATAATGTCACGGGTGTGGCCCGAGGTGAACAGCACGGCCACCGGCGGCGTCTGCACCTTGGCCCAGGCGGCCAGGTCCGAGCTTTTGATCAGGCCGGGCATGACCACGTCGGTGAAAATCAGGTCTACCGCGGCGCCATCCAGCAACATCTGCATCGCGACGTCACCGTTGGCCGCCGTCAGCACTTGATAACCTTCTTCGCTCAGCAGCTCTACCGCTGAGCTGCGCACCGCCTCGTTGTCCTCGACCACCAGAATGGTTTCGTGTCCGCCTCGCTGTTGCGGGTCATGACGTGTCGTTTCGTTGAGCATCGGGCGCAGGCTGCGCGGGAAATACAGCTGCACCCGAGTGCCCTGGTCGACCACGCTGGAAATCTCGATATGCCCGCCACTCTGCTTGACGAAACCGAACACCATGCTCAGGCCCAGCCCCGTGCCCTGGCCATCGGCCTTGGTGGTAAAAAACGGTTCGAAAGCCTGCGCGAGCACCTGCGGCGACATGCCAGCCCCTCTGTCAGCCACCGCTACGCAGACATAGTCGCCGGCAACGATACCCTTGCCTGCACAAAACTTGCTATCAAGGGCGATGTTCTCGGCGTTCAAGTCAATGGTCCCTTCGCCATTCATGGCGTCACGGGCATTGATCGCCAGATTGAGGATGGCGTTTTCCAGTTGATTGCAGTCCACGTAGACGTACCAAAGGGCTTCGGCCGCGGTGACATTGATCTGGATGGTTTCCCCCAGCGCCCGCTGCAACAATTCCCCGAGCCCATCGAAGACCTGCCGCAGATCGCAGACCGCTGGCGACAAGGGCTGACGACGGGCGAACGCAAGTAGTTGCGAAGACAGTTTGGCGCCACGTTCGACCGCGGCAATCGACGCACTGACCCGACGCTGCACATTGGCGTTGTCCGGCTCATGCCGCGCCAGCAAGTGCAGATTGCCGGCGATCACCTGCAACAGGTTGTTGAAGTCATGGGCCACGCCGCCGGTGAGGCCGCCGATGGCTTCGAGTTTCTGCGATTGACGCAGTTGTTCTTCAGCGGCCAGACGCGCTTCGACTTCGTCGGCAACGCGCTGTTCCAGGTTGCGGGTGAACTTGAGCAGGGATTCTTCGGCGGTCTTGCGTTCGTGAATGTCGATCAACACCCCGGGAAAACGGAACGGTTCGCCCTGCTCATTGAACTCGCAGCCACCACTCGCCTGCACCCACAGATAACTGCCATCCGGACGCAGGACCCGATACTCGGCGTTAAAGGGTTCGCCGGTTTCCACTGATTGATTGATCTGCTCCTGCACCCAGCTGCGGTCATCGGGATGGATCCGTGCTTCGGCGATGTCCGTTGGCAGGTCGGCCAGGTTTTGCTCCGGCGGGTAGGAAAAGGTGCGGGCGAAACGCTCGTCACCGGAGAGCGCATTGCCCTTGATGTCCCAGACGAACGAGCCGAGCAAAGCCCCGGCATTGAGCGCCAGGCGCACCCGTTCGTTGTCGGCGTGATAGGCGTCCTCGGCGGCCTGACGGCGGCGTTCGGAAATCACATGCTCGGTGGTCTCAACCACCATCGCCATGACCCCGGCCGGTTTCCCGTCATCATCCGCCACCGGGCTGTAATAGAGGTCCAACCAGACGTCTTCGGGAACCCCGTCGCGCAGCAACTCCAGTACTTTATTGCGATAGGACAAGGTGCCGCCGGCCAGGCAGGTGTCGACCACATGCCGATTGAAGTCGGCGACTTCCGGCCAGCCCAGTTCCACCGGGGAACCCAACAGGTAAGGATGGCGGCCACCGGCGAACTTCGAATACGCATCGTTATAGATCATGTAACCGGGGCGGCCCCACAGCATCACCATCGGCAGTGGCGACGCGAGCATTAACTGCACCGCGCTGCACAGGCTTCCGGGCCAGGTGTCCATGTTCCCCAGCTCAGTCAGGCTCCAGTCGAACGCGCGGATGCGCCCGGCCATTTCACCGTTCCAGCCTGCACACCCATGGCTATCGTCTAGAAACTGCATCGACTGACTCTGTATCCCTGTAGATGACTGGCTTGAGGGATCGCAACGGCATGACGACGGTGCGTGCCCGTTTGTTTCGAGCATCGCAGCCGCCAATGGTTTCATAGAGGTTAGCTGATTCTTGATTTGCAGATTTTTGTGGGTTTGCCCTGACGGTTTTGTAGCAGCTGTCGAGGCTGCGTTCGGCTGCGAAGCAGTCGTAAACCCTACATGAGAGTTTGTCCTGACACACCGAGGTGTCTGATTTCACGACTGCTTCGCAGCCGAACGCAGCCTCGCAGGCTCGACAGCTGCTACACGGTTTCAGCGTGGCTAAACCTCGATCAGGTGCTTGAGCGGGTGGTAGCCGGTTTTCAACGTGGCGGCGACGTCGAGAATCGCCTTCTCGATGCCATTCAAATGCATGCAGGTCAATTCAATCGCGGCGCTCTGGTTGCCGGCTTCGATGTACTCGATCAGCCGCAGGTGTTCATCGTCGCGGCAAGCTTCGTGACTGTCGTCATCCAGCGCGGCGGCGTACAGCGAGGCGCGGGAAATCAGTTTGCGGAACCAGTCCAGCAACACCGGGTTGTTCAGGCTTTGCGCGAGTTTGATATGGAATTCGCCGAGCAAATGAATCAGCCGTTCATGGTCGCCGCTGCGGTGCGCTTCATCCTCCAATAACAGGTGATCACGCAGGTCCTGGGTCACGGCAGTATCACGACGACGACAGAGCTCAGTGACGATGCCGATCTCGATCAGGCGCCTCGTTTCAAACAGCGAGCGGATCTCCTCATCACTGGGCAACGACACTGACGCCCCTTTGTTGGGCTCGGTGGTGACCAGGCCATCGGCCTCCAACTGTTTGAGCGCGGCACGAACCGACGTCCGGCTGACATTAAAAAGTTCGGCCAATGATGCTTCGCCGAGCTTCATGCCGGGACGCAATGAACGTTTGCTGATCGCCTCGTAAACCCCTTGGTAGACGCGGTCGACCGTGGTCTCGAGTTTTTTCTCGGTCATCTGAACACTCCTTTAGCGCTAAACAACCGGCCCCAGGCGATGAGCAGCCTTTGAAAAAGGGGGTTGCACGAGCAGATTAATCCGGTTATTTCTAGATTGCATCCAGATATTGCATACAATAATTAGAGGAATGCACCAATATGGGTCATCCAACAGCGATTGAAGTGCGTAACGTCTCCAAGCGGTATTCCGACGATCCGGGGCTGGCTCCAGCCCTCGACAACGTTTCAGTCGACATTGCCGACAATGAATTCTTCACCCTGCTCGGCCCCTCCGGCTGCGGCAAGACGACCCTGCTGCGCACCATCGCCGGCTTCGAACAGGTCAGCGAGGGCGAGATCCGTCTGGCGGGCGAACCGGTCAATGATTTGCCACCGTTCAAGCGCCGGGTCAACACCGTATTCCAGAGCTACGCGCTGTTTCCGCACATGAGCGTCGCGCAGAATATCGCCTTCGGCCTCGAGATGCAGGGTCTTGATCGCAAGCTCATCCCGCAACGGGTCGATGAGATGCTGGCGCTGGTGCAAATGCAACACTTGGCCCAGCGCAAACCGGCCGAGTTGTCCGGTGGCCAGCAGCAGCGCGTGGCCCTGGCCCGGGCCCTGGCGCCGAAACCCAAAGTGCTGTTGCTCGACGAACCGCTATCAGCGCTGGACTTGAAGCTGCGCAAGGAAATGCAGGTCGAACTCAAGCGTGTGCAGAAAGAAGCCGGGATCACCTTCATTTTCGTCACCCACGATCAGGAAGAAGCCCTGACCCTGTCCGATCGTATCGCCGTGATGTCGGCCGGCAAGATCCTGCAAATCGGCACACCGAACGATATCTACGAACGACCGCAGCACCGTTTCGTTGCTCAATTTATCGGCGACATCAACTTCCTCCCCGGCCACCTCAAGCGCGGCCAGCAGAACGAAAAACTGTTCGTGCCGAGCGGCATGCCGGTGGAAATCCCTTGCCCGGCTCAATGCTTCGATGGCGCCAGCGTGCAACTGGCGTTCCGCCCGGAACGCTCGCAATTGGTCGACCCGGCGCAACCGCATCACCTGCGCGGCGTGATTGAAGCGGTGTTGTATGTCGGCACCGCGACCCTTTACCAGTGCCGGTTGAACAACGACATCAAGGTCATGCTGCGCGAGAACAACGAAGGCCTGAACCGCGGCCGGGTGGTCGGTGATCGCGTCGCGGTCAACCTGCCGCCCCACGCCTGCCTGTTGATGGAGGCCTGAGATGAGCGTCAGCAGCACTTCTCCCGCCCTCAACCGTGCGCTGTTGCTCAGCCCGGTGGTTCTGACTTTGTTGGCGCTGATCGCCATTCCGCTCGGCATCATGGGCTACATCAGCCTGCTGCCGCGCAACGTTTACGGCGGCGTCGACTGGCAGGCCAACTGGCAATTGCAAAGCTACGTGCAGCTGTTTTTCCAGGAAGGTTTCGACGGTGAACTGGAACTGAACTGGGTCTACGCCCAGGCGCTGTTGCGCTCGGTGTTCCAGGCCGGAGGCACCACGTTGCTGTGTTTCCTGTTCGGCTTCCCGGTGGCCTTGTGGATGTCGAGCCTGACACCGCGGCGGCGCAACCTCATGGTCTTGCTGATCACCATTCCGTTCTGGACCAACCTGCTGATCCGCAACTACGCCTGGTTGATCATCCTGCGCGAGCATGGCTGGGCCGCCCAAAGCCTCAACGCGCTGTTCCCCCAGGCCGGTGGCATCACCCTGCTCTACAACGACTTCGCGGTCAGCGTCGGGCTGGTCTACAGCTTCCTGCCGTTCATGATTTTGCCGATCTACTCGACCCTGGAAAAACTCGACTGGCGTCTGGTGGAAGCGGCTTACGACCTCGGCGCCAATCGCAGGCATGCGTTGCGGCGGATCATCCTGCCGCTGTCGATGCCCGGCGTGATTGCCGGTGCACTGCTGGTGTTTGTGCCGAGCCTCGGTGCCTTCATCACCCCGGCGATTCTCGGCGGCGGCAAGACGCTGATGATCGGCAACCTGATTCAGCAACAGTTCGGCACCGCGCGTAACTGGCCGCTGGGCAGTTCGCTGTCGTTCCTGTTGCTGGGGATTCTGCTGCTGTCCCTGTTGCTTTACGCCCTCTATAGCCGCAGCGCCGCCAAAACTCTACGCCGGGGAGCCACCGCATGATCGCACTGCACCTGAAAAAACTGCCCCTGACCCGTGAAGTCAGCCTGTTGATCCTGGCCTATCTGTACGTGCCGATCTTTGTGCTGATCGCCTACAGCTTCAACGCCAACCGTTCGGCCACGGTGTGGACCGAGTTCTCCTTCGCCTGGTACGGGCGGATTCTGGTCAACCCGTCGATCCAGACCGCCGCGCTGAACTCGATCATCGTCGCCGGCATCGCCACGGTGTGTGCCACGGCCATTGCGTTGCTCGCGGCGTTGGCGACGTACCGGCCGTTCTATGGACAGAAGATGGTCGAGGGCGGGATCAACCTGCCGCTGATCCTGCCGGAGATCGTCACCGCCGTCGCCACCCTGCTGCTGTTCATGGCGCTGGGGATCAAGCTCGGTTTGCTGACGGTGATTGTTGCGCACATCGGCTTCTGCATTCCTTTCGCCTACCTGCCGATCCGCGCCCGGCTCAACGACTTGGACAAGAGCTTGCTGGAGGCGGCGAACGATTTGTACGCCAACCCGTGGCAGGTGTTTCGCCGGGTGACCTTGCCGCTGTTATGGCCGGCGGTACTGTCCGGTTCGGTGCTGGCGTTCGTGGTCAGCCTCGACGATTTCATCATGACCTTCTTTGTGGCCGGTCCCGGTTCGACGACGTTGCCGGTGTACATCTTCTCGGCGATCAAGTCCGGCGTAACGCCAGAAATCAATGCGATCTCGACCCTGATGCTGGTGATTTCCATCGTGCTGGTGGTGCTGGCCTTCTGGCTGGGACAGCGCGGCAAAAACCAATGAGCCCTTTCCTTCGCGGTACTTTCGGAGCGTAAAACAATGATCTTGAAAAGCATGCGTTACGGCGTTGCCGGTCTGGCCCTCAGTTGCTTCAGCGTTTTCACCGCCCAGGCCGCCGAACCCAAGGAATTGTTCTTCTACAACTGGACCGACTACTACCCGGTCGATCTGCTGGCCAAGTTCGAAAAGGAGACCGGGATCAAGGTCACCATGGACGGCTACGACAGCAACGAAACCCTGCTGGCCAAGTTGCAGGCCGGTGGCGCGGCGTATGACGTGATCGTGCCGTCGCAGTCGATCATGCGCACGTTGATCAACCAGAACCTGCTGCTGCAAATCGACGCGTCGACCCTGCCCAACTTCCAGTACGTCAAACCGGCGTTCCGCGACCCGAGTTTCGATCCCGGTCGCAAGTTCTCCGCCCCGTACCTGTGGGGCACCACCGGGTTTTCCTATGACAGCGCGCGGGTGCCCGGCGGCAAACTGGACGATTCATGGAAAGAGTTCTTCGAACCGCGCAAGGAACTCGAAGGCCAACTCGCCGCCCTCGACACCTCCAGCAGTGTGATCAACGCGGCCAGCCATTACCTGAACGTCGACGAATGCAGCGAAAACCCGCAGGACGCCAAGCGCATTCTGGAGCTGCTGAAAAAACAGAAACCGCACTTGAAGATGTACAGCTCGGACAACACCGTCGACCGCATGGCCTCCGGTGAAGTGATCATGATGCAGAACTGGAACGGCTCCACCGCCCGGGCGACGTTGCAAAAAAGCACCATCAAGTACGTGTACCCGCGCGAAGGCCTGGCGATGTTCCAGGACAACTTCGCCGTACCGAAAAGCGCCCCGCACCCTGGCAACGCGAAGATCTTTATCGACTGGATGATGAAGCCGGAAAACGCCGCCGCCGTGTCCAACGCCATCGCCTACGACAACGGCATCCAGAGCGACAAACTGATCGACGCCAAATGGCGGGTGATGGACGCGATCAACATGCCCGACGAGTTCGCCTCGCGCTTGCGGCCGGAGAAAGAGTGCAGCAACAAGGCGCGGGAGCTGCAGGACCGGATCTGGTCGAAGCTCAAGGGTTGATTGCCTGGCTTGAAACCGAGTCGCGGCCATCGCGAGCAGGCTCGCTCCCACATTGGATTTGCGGTGTTCACAAAACCCTGTGGGAGCGAGCTTGCTCGCGATGAGGCCCGCCCAAACACCACAAAAATTCGAGGTATGTAATGACCTGGCTACGCAACGTCCGCCCCTACGGCTCCCCCGCCGAAGACCTGCTTCTGGAAAACGGTCTGTTCAAGCAACGCCGCCCGGCATCGACCGCCGCACTGACCGCCACCGACATCGACGGCCAAAACCAGCTTCTCACCCCTGCCCTGGTTGAAAGCCACGTCCACTTGGACAAAACCCTCTGGGGTCAACCCTGGCGCCCGAACAGCGCCGGCCCGACGCTCAAGGACTACATCGCCAACGAGCGCCGCGTGCTGCGTGAAGTCCAGGCACCGATTGCCCAGCGCGCCGGCGCCCTGCTGGAAAACTGCATCGCCCGTGGCTCGCTGACGATGCGTTGTCACGTCGACATCGACCCGGAATTCGGCCTGCGCCACGTCGAGGCCATGCAGCAACTGCGCGAACGTTACCGCGACCTGATCGACCTGCAACTGGTGGCGTTCCCGCAAACCGGCCTGATCAGCCGCCCCGGCACCGCCGAACTGATGCGCGAAGCCATGGCCCTGGGCGTGGAAAACGTTGGCGGTCTCGACCCGTGCGGCATCGACAATGACCCCATCGCCCAGCTCGACTTCGTCTTTAAGCTGGCCAACGAATTCGAACGTGGCGTCGACATTCACCTGCACGACAAGGGCGAACTGGGCCTGTGGCAAATCGCGCGGATCGCCGACTACACCGAACGCTTCGGGCGTCAGGGTCGGGTGATGATCAGCCACGCGTATTGCCTTGGGATGTTGCCGTGGAGCCAGGTCAAACCGGTGGCCGAACGCCTGGCGGCGCTGGGCATTTCACTGATGAGTTCGGCGCCGGCCGATTGCGCGGTGCCGCCGTTCCTCGCACTACGCGAGGCCGGGGTGAATCTCTGCCTGGGTTCGGACGGCATTCGCGATGCCTGGTCGCCCATGGGCAACGGCGACATGCTGGAACGGGCGATGCTGCTGGCCTTTCGGTTCGACTTGAACAAGGACGATGAACTGGCAGCGGCGTTCAACGCCGCCACGGTGAATGGCGCTCGGGCGCTGGGCTGTGAAGGTTATGGGGTGGAGATCGGTGCGCCGGCGGACTTTTTGCTGATGCAGGTACAGACGCTGGGTGAGGCGGTGGTGTCGCGGCCGGTGCGGCAGGTTTATCGCGGCGGCGAGTTGATCGCTTCCGGTGGCCGACTGCTGGAAAGTCGCTTGTGAAAAGGATTGGATTGAAAGCCAGTTGCGTGGTCGGGTTCGACGGCACCCAGCATGTGCTGTGGCGCGACGGCGAAGTGGTGTTCGAAGGTTCGCGCATCGTGTTTGTCGGGCGTGACTATCCGGGGCCGGTGGATCAGTGGATTGATTACGGCAACGCGTTGATCGGTCCGGGCTTCATCGATCTGGATGCGCTCGGGGATCTTGATTCGACGGTGCTGACGCTGGACAACGGCGATGAACCCGACATGGGCCGGATGTGGTCCGAGGACTACCTGGCGAGTGGTCCGCGGGAGAGTTACACCGCGGATGAACAAGTCTTCAAATACCGCTACGCCTTCACCCAGCTGATCCGCAACGGCATCACCACCGCCATGCCGATCACCTCGATGTATTACCGCGAGTGGGCCGAGACTTACGACGAGTTTTCTGCAGTGGCCGGTGTGGCTGCCGAGTTGGGGCTGCGGACTTACCTTGGTCCCTGCTACATGAGCGGCATGAGTTACTGGCGCGCCGATGGAAGCCTCGGGCATCACTGGGATGAAGCGCGAGGCATGGCAGGGCTCGATGCGGCTGTTCGGTTTTTCCATGATTTCGACGGTGCACACGAGGGTTTGATTCGCGGCGCGCTGCTGCCGGACCGCATCCAGACCTGCACCCCGACCCTGCTGCAACGTACTGCCGCGCTCAGCCGGGAACTGAAAGCGCCGATGCGTTTGCATTGCTGCCAGGGGCTCGGTGAGGTGGCGATGGTCGAGCAACTGCGCGGTTCTTCGCCGCTGGGTTGGTTGCAGCAACTGGATCTGCTGACCCCGCGCAGTCTGCTGCCCCACGGCATCTACACCTCAGGCGATGACGATCTGCAACGCGTGGTGGATGGCGGCGCGAGTCTGGTGCATTGCCCGGTGGTGTTTGCCCGTGACGGCGAGGCACTGAACTCTTTCGGTCGCTATCGGGCCAAGGGCATCAACTTCGCCTTGGGCACCGACACCTGGCCGGCGGACCTGCTGGAGAACATGCGCCAAGGTTTGAACATCGCCCGACTGATGGAGGGCGGCAACTCGCTCACCTCCACGCTGGACCTGTACAACGCCGCCACCCTCGGTGGCGCCAAGGCTTTGGGCCGCGATGATCTGGGCCGTTTGGCGCCGGGCGCCAAGGCCGACATCACGGTGTTCAGTCTTCGCGGCCTGCATTTGGGGCCGCTGTTCGACCCACTGAAAAACCTGGTATTGGCCGGGCGCGGTGACGACTGCATCGCCAGCTACATCAACGGCCGCTGCGTGATGCAGGACGGTCAGGTTCAAGGTGTCGACTACCCCGCCCTGCAACGCCAGGCCCAACAACAATTCGAAAAACTGATGCGCAGCCACAGCGACCGGGCCTTCGGCCAACCGGACTGGAAAGGCTTGTTCAAACCGGCCATCCCGTTCGCTGACGACTACAGCGCAGACGCGCCGCTGGGCGCGATTGATCCCCTTCTTTAGAGAATTCTGCCCATGCAAAGCTTCGACTTCAGCCAATTGAGCCCGCGAGACAAATACAAGATTCTGATCGGCAGCGTGGTGCCACGGCCGATTGCCCTGGTCACCACCATCGACGGCGAAGGTCGGATCAACGCGGCGCCCTTCAGCTTCTTCAACGCCCTCTCGGCCGACCCGCCGATCCTCGCGTTGGGCGTGGAAAACTACGGCGACCAAAGCCCCAAGGACACCACGCGCAATATCCAGCTCAACCAGGAATTCACCGTGAACATCGTCAGCGATGCCCTGGTGGAAGCCATGAACGTCTGCGCCGTGCCGTTCGCCCCCGGTTTCGACGAACTGACTGCCGCCGGCCTCACTGCCATTCCCGGCACCACGGTCAAATGCCCACGAATCGGCGAAGCCCCGGTGGCGTTGGAGTGTCGGCGGATGATGGCGCTGTCCATCGGACAGTCCCGGGAGATTATCTTTGGCGAAGTGTTGATGGCCCATGTGCGGGATGAATTGATCGACCCGAAAACCCTGTATATCGATCAGCTCGGGCTCGATGCGATTGGCCGGATGGGTGGGCATGGGTATGCGCGCACGCGCGATTATTTCGATTTGCCGACAAGATCGTTGCAGGCATGGACGGAGGCGCCGGGGGGTGGGGAGCGGTTTTGGCCTGAGGGCAAATAGAGCGAGCATACACATCACCTGTGGGAGCGAGCTTGCTCGCGATAGCGTTGGATCAGCTTGCATCTATGTTGAATGTGCTGCCGTCATCGCGAGCAAGCTCGCTCCCACAAAAAGCTCCCTCCCCACAGTAAGCACTGGTCACAACAGGATCAGCGTCAACGGAAATCCCGGCTGCGCACACTGATGCCGTCGAGCAATGGGCTCAGGTCGCTCAACCGTCCGGCAATCAAATGCCGCACCTCGCCTTCCTTTTCCCAGCGCCCGTCGACCTTGAGCAATTGCGAGCCGACCAACACCTGGCGCTGCCGGTCGGCCAGGTCGCGCCAGACAATGACGTTGACGTTGCCGAACTCATCTTCAAGGGTGACAAAGGTCACGCCACTGGCGGTGCCCGGGCGTTGTCGACCGGTCACCAACCCGGCGACGCTGACCGGTCGCCCATGCTCGACCTCCAGCAGTTCCTTCGAACTGCGGCAGCGTCGGGCTTTCAATTCACCCCGCAACAACGCCAGCGGATGCGGACCGAGCGTGGTGCCGACACTGTTGTAATCGGCTAGCAGGTCCTCGCCGACGGTGGGTTTGGGCAACGACACCGCATCCTCCTGCCCCGGCAGACCGGCAAACAAGCCGAGCTGTTTCTGCACCCCCGCCACTTCCCATCGAGCCTGATGACGGTCACCCGCCAGGCCGCGCAGCGCACCGGCATCGGCCAGTTGTTCCTGGGCGCGGGCGTCAAGTTGCGCCCGTTCGCCGAGGTCGGCAATGTCGATAAACGCCCCCTTCGACCGTGCGGTTTCGATGCGCCGGGCATCGTCCTCACGAAAGCCCTTGATCATCCGCAACCCCATGCGAATCGCCGGCTGGGCTCCGGTGATCGGTTCGAGGCTGCAATCCCAGTCACTGGCGCGCACGTCCACCGGGCGAATCTGCAAATGATGTCGGCGCGCGTCCTGCAGAATCTGATCCGGGCTGTAGAAACCCATGGGCCAGCTGTTGATCAACGCACAGGCGAAGGCCGCCGGCTCGTGGCATTTCAACCAGCAACTGGCGTAGGTCAGCAAGGCGAAACTGGCGGCGTGGGACTCGGGAAAACCATAACTGCCGAAGCCTTTGATCTGCTCGAAGATTTGCGCGGCAAACTCGGCCGTGTAGCCGTTTTTCTTCATCCCGGCGGCCAGGCGATCCTTGTGCGGTTCCAGTCCGCCGTGGCGTTTCCAGGCCGCCATGGAGCGGCGCAACTGATCGGCCTCGCCGGGGCTGTAGTCGGCGGCGACGATGGCAATCTGCATCACCTGTTCCTGGAACAGCGGCACGCCCAACGTGCGCTTGAGCACGGTTTCCAGTGCCGGGGACGGATAGACCTCGGGTTCTTCCTTGTTTCGGCGTCGCAAGTACGGATGCACCATCCCGCCCTGAATCGGCCCCGGACGGACAATCGCCACCTCGATCACCAGGTCATAGAAGGTCCGGGGTTTGAGCCTCGGCAGCATCGACATCTGCGCCCGGGACTCGATCTGAAACACGCCAATGGTGTCGGCACGGCCGATCATGTCGTAGGTCTGCGAGTCTTCGGACGGGATCGTCGCCAGGCTCAGGTCCCGATGGCGATGACGGCGCAACAGATCGAAACAGCGGCGGATCGCACTGAGCATGCCCAACGCCAGGATATCCACCTTGAGCAGCCCGACGGCATCGAGGTCGTCCTTGTCCCACTGGATGATGGTGCGCTCGGCCATGGCGGCGTTTTCCACCGGGACCAGGCTGTCCAGAGGCTGCTCGGAAATCACGAAACCGCCGGGGTGCTGGGACAGGTGTCGGGGGAAACCGATCAGTTGCCCCGTCAGGCTGAGCACCCGGCGCAGCACCGGGCTCTCGGGATCGAACCCGCCTTCAAGCAGGCGTTCCACGGGCGGTGTTTCATCACTCCAGTGGCCACAGCAATCAGCCAGGGCGTTGATCTGATCCGGCGGCAAACCCAAGGCCTTGGCCACATCCCGCACCGCGCCGGCCGCGTGATACGTGCTGACCACCGCCGTCAGCGCCGCGCGGGTCCGGCCATAGCGCTGGAACACGTACTGCAAGACTTCTTCGCGGCGTTCGTGTTCGAAATCGACGTCGATGTCCGGCGGTTCGTTGCGCTCTTTGGAGAGAAAGCGCTCGAACAACAGCGTGGTGCGATCCGGGTCGATTTCCGTGATCCCCAAGGCAAAACACACCGCCGAGTTGGCCGCCGAACCACGGCCCTGACACAGGATTTTTTGCTCACGGGCGAATCGCACAATGTCGTGAACCGTCAGGAAATAGCTTTCGTAGCCCAGTTCGGCGATCAGTTCCAGTTCCTTGTCGATCTGCGTCAGCACCTGGGCCTGCGGGCCTTTTGGCCAGCGCCACGCGATGCCCTCCTCGGTCAAATGACGCAGCCAGGATGTGGCTGTCTGGCCTTCAGGGACCAACTCCCGGGGATATTGATAACGCAACTGACCGAGGTCGAAGGTGCAGCGCCGGGCGATGTTCAGCGTTTCGTCGAGCAGTGTTTGCGGGTAGATCGATTGCAGAGCCTCGAGACTGCGCACATGCCGCTCGCCATTGGGATGAAGACGCAACCCGGCCTCCGCCACCGGCAGGTGATGACGGATCGCGGTCATGGTGTCCTGCAAGGCGCGCCGCCCACGGGCGTGCATGTGCACATCACCGCTGGCCACTGCCGGGATTCGCAGCTCCCTCGCCAAGGCCAGCAGTGCGCCCAGTCGCCGGGTATCGTCCTGGCCGCGATGCAGCTGGACGGTCAGCCACAGGCAATCGACGAAGGTCTGCTTCAGCCAGAGGCCCTGTTCGAAGTCATCGACGGCGTCCGGCACCCACAACGCCAACAGCCCCGGCAAGGGTTCACTGAAGTCTTCCCGCAGCACTTGATACTGGCCTTTCTGCGTGCGGCGCCGCGCTCGGGTAATCAGTCGGCACAGCGCTTGATAACCCTCAAGGTTTTCCACCAGCAACACCAGTTTCGGACCGTTCTCGATGCGCACTTCGCTGCCGATAATCAGCGGTAGCTCCACGGATTTGGCCGCTTGCCAGGCGCGGACGATACCGGCCAGGGTGCATTCGTCGGTGATTGCCAAGGCCTGATAGCCCTGCTTTTTCGCCCGTTGAAAGAGTTCGAGGGCACTGGAAGCACCGCGCTGGAAACTGAAGTTCGACAGGCAGTGCAGCTCGGCATAGTCGACGCTCATGCGAACCAGCCTTGCAGCCACAACGGGCCGTCCTCACCAACCGCACGATAGGCCCAGCCCTGCTGGCCGGAACGGGTTTCGATCAGGAAGTAGTCGCGGCGCACATCGGCGCCGTCCCACCAACCGGACTCGATGCGTTCCGGCCCCATCAGGATGCGCGTCGAACCTTCGTGCACCGCCAGCGGTTCAGTCAGCAGCCATCCCGGACGTTGCACCGTAGGCAACCCTGCACAGCGCTGACTGTCGACACTGGCCTGCCACGCGCATTCCGGCCGGTGATCGGCCTGGAACCGCAAGCCCTGCACCGCGTCATCTCCCAACCGCGCGCGCAAGCGTTCGCGCAGTTGCTCCCAGGGCAAGGACTGCTGCGGGCGGTCGTCGAACAGTTCCTGATACTGGGGAACGAAGGCCGGCAAGTCTTCGGCGCGCAGGCGAAAACCGCGCACCGGGGCCTCGACCTGGACGTGCTCCAACCGGCCACGGGCCAGTTCAAAGAGCATCGCCGGATCACGTTCGGCGCTGAGCAGGCCGACCTTGATAACCGTGTCCGGCAACCCGGCGTGTTCCAGGTGCAGGTCGAAACGCTGCACGCCGCTGTCCCGCCCGCAAAGAAACGCCGACAGGTCGCCGGTTAGCCGGCGTAACGGAAACAGCAGCGCCTGATGGGACTGCACGTCGAAGTTGAGCTCGATGCGCACATCGAAGCGGTCCGGCGGCAGGTAGAACGCCAGCGCCAGCCGCCGTAACCCGAGCAAGGCGTCCAGATGCTTGAGCACCTGGGCCTCGAAACGCCTGGCCAGGCTATGGCGAGGCAACGCCTGAACCTGACTCAAGGTGCGCAACCCCATGCGCGACAACGCGGTGGCAACGCTGGTTTCCAGCCCGATCCGGTCGATGGGCAACTGCCCTAGATGATGTTGCAAGGCTTGATCGTCGGGCACCACCAGACCGTCATAAGCGTTGGCCAGTACCCGTGCCGCCACTGGGTTGGGCGCGGCAACAATCCGATGGCGAAACCCCAACTCGACGAGCTCGGCCCGCAACCGCGCCTCGAATTGCGGCCAGGCACCGAACAAGCCCAGGCTGGACTCGATTTCAAACACCACCGCTCGTGGGTAATGCACGCTGACTTGTGAACTGAATCGATAAGCCCAGGCGGCCAGAAACTGCTGCCAGTGCTCGATCTCGGCAGCGTCGTACTCAGCTGTGACA
This sequence comes from Pseudomonas sp. LBUM1666, assembly GCF_059695775.1. Taxonomy (NCBI): domain Bacteria; kingdom Pseudomonadati; phylum Pseudomonadota; class Gammaproteobacteria; order Pseudomonadales; family Pseudomonadaceae; genus Pseudomonas; species Pseudomonas sp. LBUM1666. Next base: position 3,630,293 of record NZ_CP166789.1, read on the forward strand.
AACCCTTTGCTCAAGGCCTGGGCGGCGGTCATCGACTGGCCCGGACGCAAGCCCAGCGCCCGGGCCGAAGCGTTGACCGCTTGCAACACCCGACGCTGGGCCGGGCCGGTCAGCAGGGCCAGCGGCTCATCGGGATCGGCGCGCTGACGCAGTACCACGTCCAGCGCCAATTGCGGGAAGAGAATGCAGACCCAGCGCATGGCAACCTCAATGTCCCACGGGGAAGGCAATCGGCGCCGAACGCGCCAACCCACCCCGGCACTTGAGCACGCGCAATTGCGCAGGCCTGGCATCGATGGCGATGCGCAGCGCCGCTGGCGAAGGGTTGATCGCCTCATTGATCGAGCGATAGGCGAACGCCAGGGTCGAGCCGGTTTCCGCGGCCACCTGCAAACGTCGTAACGCCCGGTCATCGGCCTTGTGCGGCCAGCACAGCACTGCGCCGCAACTGCCCGAACGCAGGCATTGTTCCGCTGCCCACAAGGCATCGCGCTCGCTGGCCTGGATGATCGACAACTGACGCAGATCGACCCCGGCGTTCTGCCAGGCCTGGGGGTATGGCACGTAAGGCGGCGCCACCAGCACGATCCGCTCGCCCGCAGCGGACAACCGCGCCAGCGCCGGCCACACCAGTTGCAACTCGCCAACACCCTGCCCGGCCAAAAGGATTTCGGTCAGCGCCGCTTCCGGCCAGCCACCCGTAGGCAACGCCGCATCCAGCGCGGCATGCCCGGTGGGTTGCGGGCTGACGGCCGGTGGCGCAGGCCAGCCCTTCCAGACCTGGCCGCCATTGAACAGCGTATCCAGCGCAACGACGGCGCCCATCACCCTTGCCTCACCAGACCGCAGAACACCCCTTCGATGGCCAGGTCCTGACTGGCTTCGACGATGATCGGCTTGTAGGCCGGATTTCGTGGCAGCAATCGGACAACCTCGCCGACCCGTTCGAAACGTTTGATGGTGACTTCGCCGTCGAGTCGCGCGACGACGATCTGGCCGTTGACCGCCTCGGGATTGCGGTGAACGCCCACCAGATCGCCGTCGAGAATGCCGTCCTCGATCATCGAGTCCCCCTGGACCCGCAGCATGTAATCCGGCACCCGCGAGAAGATCGACGGGTCGAGTAGCAAGCGGCTGTGAACCTCGGCATCGGCACCGATCGGCGCACCCGCCGCCACCCGGCCGAGTACCGGAATGTCCAGCAACTCGGGTCGCGCCGGTTGCCCGAGCAAACGAATGCCCCGGGCCTGATGCGCATTGACCTCGATGAAACCGGCCTCGGTCAGCGCCAGCACATGCTTGCGCGCCACGCTACGGGAGGCGAAACCGAACGCCTCGCTGATTTCAGCGAGGCTCGGGGACTGACCGTGCTCGGCGATTCGATCGCGGATAAAGGTCAGGATGGCGGTGCGGCGGGGAGTTAAAGTCGTCATGGAGTACATTTGTACTCTTTTGGCTTTTTTCTGGCAAGGACCGCCAGTCAGCAAATCCTTCTGCCCCCCCCTACAGATTCAGGTCAGACCAGAGAGGTAGGGCCAAGGGTAGATCCCGCGCTCATGGCCGTCGCTGAAAATCAGTTGCAGGCCGTAGCCCTGGGAATTGAGTTCGACCACACGGATGCGCTCATCGACTTTCACCCTCAACCCTTGCAACCGAAACGCCCGGCACTGCGAACACGGACACTGTCGACGCAACTCAGCGTGGTCCAGCAACTGCTCGCGACCATCCGGCCAGTTCAACCGCAGCTGTTGTTTGCTCTGGGAATTGCCAATCGCCACCGGGCTCATTGCAGCTGACTCAAGGCGATGCGCACGGCTTTGCGCACTTCCGGGTCGCCGTCATCCTGCGCAGCCTGCAAGGGTGCGATAGCGCCTCGGTCGTTCAACTCTCCGAGGGCCAGGGCGGCTTCCTTGCGCAGGTTGCTGATGCGGTGGCCGAGGGTTTCGATCAGCGCTTCAAGGGCCGGGACGTAACGCAAACGACCGAGGCTGCGGGTGGCGCGCAGGCGGACTTGCCAGTAATCGTCGCTCAAGGCTTCGACCAAGGCCGGGCCTGCGTCGACGTGACCGACCTTGCCCAGCGTGGTGGCGGCTTCTTCGCGGACTTGCCAGGCTGCGTCCTGCAAGGCGTGGCGCAGCGCCGGCAGCACGTGGGCGTCGGAGGCCAGGCCAAGGGCTCCGGTGGCGGCGCGGCGAACTTCGGTGTCCGGGTCGTCACTGGCCAATCGGGCAAGGGCCGGCAAGGCGTCGAGTTGCTTGAGCCAGCCGAGTACGCCAACGGCTTCGCGACGAACACTGGCGTCTTCATCGCTCAATGCCCCTAAAGCAGCAGCGGCGGCATCGGGAAAACGCAACTCGCGCAATGCCCGGAAAGCGGCGATGCGCACACTGATGTCGGCATGCCCGGCCCACGGCAGAATCACCCTGCCCGCCGCCTCGGTCTTGAGCAGACTAAGGCTTTGCGCGGCGGCCGCTTGCACGGCTTGGGAAGGATCGGTCAGCGCCTGACACAGCGCTTCCACCACCGGTTCGTCCTCCCAGGCTTCGAGCAATCGTGCGGCTTCGGCGCGGACTTCTTCGGTCGGGTCTTCAGCCAGCCGATTGACCAGCCAAAGCAGACCGTCCGGTTCTTCAAGATCGGCCAGTTCGATCAGCGCGATCCGGCGCACGCCGGGATCTTCATCCGTCAGGCGTGGTTGCAGGGCGAGAATGTCGTCGTTATCGGTTACATCGAATAGAGAGGTCATAGGGCAAATCGCGGCAGTTTGTTTTCAAGGGGAAGTCCGAGAGGGTTCAGGCGCGGTAACTGCCTACCGTCTTCGTGACGCAGCAACTCGAGGCAATGACGCTTCAAGCGGGAGAACTCGTGGCTGGTGACCAGTTCGGTGGTGCGTGGCCGTGGGAAATCGAGGCGCAGGTCTTCGATGATCCGGCCCGGGCGCGAACTCATGACCAGCAGCCGATCGGCGAGGAACAGCGCTTCATCGATGTCATGGGTGACGAACACCACGGTGGTGCGAATTCGCGTCCAGATGTCCAGCAGCAGCTCCTGCATGTTCAACCGGGTCAGCGCGTCGAGGGCGCCGAAGGGTTCATCCATCAGCAACAGGCGCGGACGGTTGATCAGCACCCGGGCGATTTCGACCCGTTGTTGCATGCCACCGGAAAGCTGATCGGGCCAGCGATCGGCAAACCCTTCGAGGCCCACCAGGGCAAGGATTTCGTCGGCGGCTTTGTGGCGTTCGGTTTTGCCGATGCCGCGCATTTTCAGGCCGAAAGCAACGTTGTCGCGCACGGTGCGCCAAGGGAACAGCGTGTGGTGCTGGAACACCATACCGCGTTGCGGAGACGGGCCCGAGACTGGCGCACCGTCGACTTTCAGGGTGCCGGTTCGCGGTTGCAGGTGACCGGCCAGCGCACCGAGCAGGGTCGATTTGCCGCAACCGGACGGCCCGAGAATGCACACGAATTGCCCCGGCTCGATCTGGCAATCCAGACCTTGCACGGCTTCGAAAGCTTGCTTGTCTTCGCCGAGGACGATGGACAGTTGGCGGATGTCGATCCGCCCTTCAGGGGTTTGCATCACGCTCATCAGGCTTTTCCTCGTGGTCGGTGCCAGGGCGTGAACAGCCCGCCCAAACGTTTGATCAGCAGGCTGCTGCCCATCCCCAGTACGCCGATCAGCAACATGCCGACCACGATGTCGGCGTAGTTCTGGATGGTGTAGGACTCCCAGGTGTAATAGCCGATGCCGTACTGGCCGGAGATCATTTCGGCAGTCACCAGGCAGAACCATGAGGTGCCCATGCCGATCGCCAGGCCGGTGATGATGCTCGGCGCAGCGCCGGGCAGGATCACCTCCAGCAGAATCGCCCTACGCCCTGCCCCGAGGCTTTTCGCCGAGGCGATCAGCCGAGGGTCGACGCCTTCGACGCCATGCACGGTGTTGAGCAGAATCGGGAACAGCGCGCCGGTAAAGGTGATGAAGACCATCGACAGTTCTGACGAGGGGAACATCAGGATCGCCAGCGGAATCCAGGCCACGGCGGGAATCGGGCGCAGGACTTCCAGCGGTGGTAGCAGCAGGTCTTCAGCCCATTTCGAGCGACCGATGGCCAGGCCTAAAGCGATGCCGATGATCAGCGCGCTGAGATAACCGGCGAAGACCCGGCTGAGGCTGCTGCCGAGGTGTTGCGCGAGCTTGCCGGAGTCGCCGAGGCCGAGGGCAGCTTCGATGACCGCCAGTGGCGTCGGGACGTTGGCGAAGGTGACCAGGCCGAGGTTCCAGTGGTGACTGGCGGCGAGTTGCCAGAACAGGAGGCAGAGCAACAGTGAGGCTGCTCTTGGAATCCAGCGTGTTATGGATCGGGACATAGATCTTCCTCTCAACCGAAACCCTGTGGGAGCGAGCCTGCTCGCGAAAGCGGTGGGTCAGTCGACATTGGAGTTGAATGTCAGTCCGCATTCGCGAGCAGGCTCGCTCCCACAGAGGGATTTGCAGTGTTCTGGGGTTTAGCGGGTGGCGACGGCCTGGGTGGTGGCGTCGGTGAAGTCGAAGACTTTTCCGCCTTGTGCCGTGGCAAATTGCTGGGCCTGGCCTTTGAGCAGAAACGCGCTGAGGCGCCCTTTCGCATCACTGGCAAACCACGCCTGATCCGCCAGCAACTTGATCCCGCTGTCACTCGCCTGGGCATACACCGCGCGGATGTTTTTGCCTTCCTGCTTCAGGCTGGCCAACGCGGTGAAGGCCGACTCCGCCGAGGCGTACTGCCGAACCTTCGGCTCGCCACGCACCCAGATCTCCGCCACATGGCTGAAATCGGTGATGGCTTTGCCGCTCGACGCATCCACCGCCTTGAGCGGTGTCTGTCCGTAGTTGGCCAGTTGCGCGGTGTAATCCAGGTTCGAGGCCTTGAACGCGGCGCGGATGTATTGGTCGTCGATGAAGGTATTGAGGTCCAACCCGCGATCAGCCTTCTTCAACAGCTTGAGAGTATCGATGGCGGTCCCGACGGCCTGACGGTATTCCGGCTTCCAGCTCAGGTCGCGGGTTTGCACGCCCAACGGACCGTGGAACAGGTAATTGACCTCGGCATCGACGCCGGTGACCTTGGCGATCAACTCGCTGTATTTCTCCGGCTCAGCTGCCAGCAACTGGTTGGCTTCAAGGCTTGCGCGCAGGTAAGCCACGACGATTTCCGGGTACTTTTTCGCGTAGGCCTGATCCACCAGCGCACCGTGGAAGGTCGGCGCATTGGCCTGGGCGCCGTCATAAATCTTGCGAGCGAAACCGCGGCTGGGGAACAGTTCGGCAAACGGCACGAAATCGGCGTGGGCGTCGATCTTCCCGGCCTGCAAGGCCGAGCCGGCGACTTCCGGCGGCTGGGCGATGATGTTCACGTCTTTGAGCGGATCCCAGCCTTGGGCCGCGACCGCCCGCAGCAACATGCCGTGCGCCGTCGAGGCGAACGGCACGGAAATGGTCTTGCCCTTGAGTTCGGCCAGCGACTGCACGCTCGATGCGCTCGGCACCACGATGCCGTTGCCGCTGCCCTTGATGCTGCCTGACAGGACACTAATAAACAGGCTGTGCTTGCCCGCGGTTTCGAACGCCACACCGTTGAACGAACCGGGGAAATCGGCCATGGCGCCTAAGTCGAGTTTGCCGGCGACCATCTCATTGGTCAGGGGCGCGCCGCTGGTGAAGTTTTTCCACTCCACCTCGTACTTGGCGTCTTTGTAGGGGCCATCGTGGGGCAGGTATTTGTCCAGCAGGCCCAGTTCGCGAATCAACAGGCCGCCGGCGGCGCAGTTGATCGTGGTGTCCTGGGTGCCGATGGCAATGCGGATGGTTTCGGCCGACGCCGACAAGGTGAATGAAGCCAGTACCAGACCGGCAAACGCTGCACGCAGCAATATTGGTAAAGACATGGGTGTATCCCCTCGAATCATTTTTAGGATATTCGTCTCCGCCACGATCAGGGCGTGGTGGGAAACGAGGGGTGTTTTGGATCAGGCGTCCGGTGGTTGCCGGGTAGCTTTTTGGGTTGCTTGTACCGGTTTCTTGGGTAAGCAAGATTTGCGGCCGACTTCGATCCACTGTGGGAGCGAGCCTGCTCGCGAAGGCGCCCGATCAGTCAATAGAGATGCCAGCCGTGCCGACCTCTTCGCGAGCAGGCTCGCTCCCACATGGATTGCGTTTCAGCGCAATAAATAGGGGATTTCAACTTTCACCGCCCCGGTCGGGCAGTCCTTTTCGCATGGCATGCAGTACCAGCATTCGTCGAACGCCATGTAGGCCTTTTGCGTGGCCGGGTTGATCGCCAACAGGTCCATCGGGCACACATCGACACACACGGTGCAGCCCTTGTGGGCGATGCAAAGGTCCTCATCGACCGTGACGGGCGCGTTGGAGCGGAAGAAGATTTCCTGGGGTTGATAGGCCATTTCGCGGTCTCTCTTTTTGTGAGGCTCAGGCAGCAAAGGCACCGACCCGCAGCCGGTCGTAGGCCTGCATTTCATCGGCGTCCAGCGGGATGATGTAAGGCTCGACGGCTTTCTTGAAACTGGTCATCTGGCCGTCGTCACCCTTTTTCAGGTGGCAATGGCAGAACCAGTCGCTGTCGTTGCGTTGCGGGTGGTCGACCCGATAGTGGTAAAGCCCCCAGCGGCTTTCGGCGCGGAACAGCGAAGCGCGGGCGGCCATTTCGGCGCAGTCGCGGATCATGCTGACTTCCATGGCGCGCATCAGTTCGTGGGCGTTGTGGGCCTTGATCTGATCGAGATCGCGCTGGATATCGCTGAAGCGTTGCAGGCCGATTTGCATCTTCTTGGTTACTTTCGGCGGTTGCAGGTAGTCGTTGACGAAGCGACGCAGCTTGTACTCCACTTGCGCTGGCGGCAGACCGTGTTCGCGGTCCAGCGGTGCGTAGACCCGGGCTTTTTCCGTTTCAATCTGCTGGGCATCGACCGCTGAAAACTCGCGTCCGACGACAAAATCCGCCGCGTTGGTGCCGGCAAACCAGCCATAGGTGAACGCGCCGAGCATGTAGTTGTGCGGCACCGCGGCCATGTCACCCGCCGAGTACAAACCCTTGACCGAGGTTTCCGCCTTCTCGTTGACCCACACACCAGAGGCCGAGTGACCGCTGCAAAAACCGATTTCGGAGATGTGCATTTCAACCATTTGTGTGCGGTAGTCGGTGCCGCGATTGGCGTGAAACTGGCCACGACTCGGGCGTTCGTTGCTGTGCAGGATCTCTTCGATGTTCTGGATGGTTTCCTCGGCCAGGTGATCGAGCTTGAGGAACACCGGGCCATTGCCGCTTTCGAGTTCCTGGTGGAACTCCCACATCATCTGGCCGCTCCAGTAATCGCACTCGATGAAGCGTTCACCCTTGTTGTTCGCGGTGTAGCCGCCTAACGGACCGGTGACGTAGGCGCAGGCCGGGCCGTTGTAATCCTTGATCAGCGGGTTGATCTGGAAGCATTCCAGGTTCGCCAGTTCTGCCCCGGCGTGATAGGCCATGGCGTAACCGTCGCCGGCGTTGGTCGGGTTTTCGTAGGTGCCCATCAGGTAACCTGAGGACGGCAAACCGAGACGCCCGGCGGCCCCGCAGCACAGGATCACGGCTTTGGCCCTGATCACGTGGAAGTCGGCGGTGCGGCAGTCGAAGCCCATCACACCGTTGACCGCGCCCGCTTCGTCCGTCAGCAATCGCGTGCAGACCAGCCGATTGGTGATGCTCACCCGCGCCCGCTTCAACTGGCGATACAGGACTTTTTTGATGTCATGCCCTTCCGGCATCGGCAGCACGTAGGCGCCCATGTGGTGGACCTTTTTTACCGCGTAATCGCCGGTTTCGTCCTTCTCGAACTTCACGCCCCAGCGATCCAGTTGCTCGATGGTTTCGAAGCTGTGGGTCGCGTAGGCATACACCGCTGCCTGATTGACGATGCCGTCGTTGGCGATGGTGATTTCCTTGGTGTATTGCTCGGGCGTCGAGTGGCCGGGAATGATCGCGTTGTTCAGGCCGTCCATGCCCATGCTGATCGCGCCGCTACGTTTGACGTTGGCCTTGTCGATCAACAGCACGCGCAAATCGCGGTTGCGTTCCTTGGCCTTGATCGCCGCCATCGGTCCTGCGGTGCCGCCGCCGATCACGACGATGTCGTATTCCTGTTCGAGCGTCTTTCTAGTCATTGAACCGTGAGTCATGCCTGCGCCCCTTTTTGCCGGTCGATCCGCAGACGGTACTGGAAGGCATCGCCGCGGTAGTAAAGGTGTTCGAAGTCCACGGGTTGGCCGCTGGCGTCGTGGGTCAAGCGCTCGATGCGCATGATCGGCGAGCCGGGCTCGACGTTCAGCGCCTGGGTCAAGTCGCTGTCGGCCAGCACCGCGTCGATGGCCAGATCCGCGTGACCGAGGGCCAGGCCGCAGTCGTTTTCCAGGATCAGGAAAATGTCGCGGGTGACCAGATCAGCCTTCTCCAAGCGCTCGCCGATAGTTTTTGGAAGGTAGGTGATTTCCAGCGAGATTGGCTCGCGGTTGATCAGCCGCACGCGTTTGATCTGCGCCACGGTCTCGCCTTCGGCGACTTGCAAGCGCTCGGCAACAAGTTTGTCGGCGGGAATGAATTTGAAACTGCGCAGGCGGTTGATCACCTCATAGCCGCGCCCGGTCATGGACTCGGCGAGCCCTTGCAGGGTGCTGACGTTCTGGAAGGTTTTCGGCTTGGCGACGAAGGTGCCCTTGCCGTGGATCTTGAAGATCAGCCCTTCTTTCTGCAGATCACCGAGGGCCTGGCGCACGGTGATGCGGCTGACTTTGAACAGCGCGCCGAGTTCGCTTTCGGAAGGCATCTGGCTGTCTTGCGGGTATTCGCCGTCGAGGATGCGGGCGCGAAGCACATCCCGCAGTTGGGTGTGCAGCGGAACGCTACTGAGGGAGAGAACGTTATCGGTCATGGAAGATCACTTGTCATAACGAGTTATGACGTGATCTTAAAGTTCTAATGACAGGCTTGAGAAATACTGTTTGAGCATAAGGTTAGATTCGCAAAACGACCGCGGACTGTGTAGCAGCTGCCGAGCAGCGCGAGGCTGCGTTCGACGGCGCAGCAGTCGTAAACCCTACATGCAAGATTACCCTGACACACCGCGCTACCTGATTTCACGACTGCTTCGCAGCCGAACGCAGCCTCGCGCTGCTCGGCAGCTGCTACATCGGCGGGGCATTCAGTGAGCGTTAGCGGCGCTTGAGGATCTGGTCCATTACCCAGTCGGTTTTCAGCGCTTGTTCGGCGACCGCCGGGTGCTGCGCTTCACCCCGAATGTCCGCGTTCATGCCCAGTACGTGATGCCACTGGATGTGCTCGTGATTGTCGATGTGCAGGCTGAGGGTTTCATCGGCTTCAAGCTGAACCGGATGTTCATCGAATACGGAAAAGCTGATCCGGCCTTTGCTGCCGATCAGCTCGACCCGATCTTCGCGTCGGTCCGCGACGAAATTCCAGCAGCCCATACCCAGGACGCCCGAAGCAAACCGCCAACTGGCGCTGACGGCATCTTCGGCGGCATACAAACCGGCTTGCCGAGCCGTAAACCCGGCGACTTCGACGATGTCACCGAGCAGGTACTGGAACAGGTCGAAGCCATGACTGGCCAGGTCGGCGAAATAACCACCGCCAGCAATGGCCGGGTCGGTGCGCCAGTTGTCGGAGCCATCCTGATCCTCCGCCGATGGCGCTTTCGTGAGCGTCCAGGTCAGGTGCCGGACCTCGCCGATCCGCCCTTCCTCCAGCCATTGCCGCACTTGCTGGAAGCGCGGTAATGAGCGTCGGTAGTAGGAAACAAACAGGTGCAGCCCGGCATCGGCAAAGACCTTTTGCATCTCACGGCTTTGCCCGGCATTCAGCGACATGGGTTTTTCGACGCAGCAATGTTTGCCAGCGGCGGCCACCCTCAAGGCGTAAGCGTGATGACTGTCAGGCGGCGTGGCGATGTACACCGCGTCGACCTCGGGATCATTGATCAACGCGTCGACGTCGGTGTAGACCCGAGCGATGCCATGGCGTGCGGCGAAATCCGTCACCGCCTCCAGACGCCGGCCCATCACCGCCACCAGCGCCGAGCCGGGCGCCTTGTAGAAGGCCGGCCCGCTCTTGCGTTCAGCGACGCTGCCACACCCGATCATGCCCCAGCGCACCACGTTCATACTCACTCCTTGATGTTTAGCCGACGCGCAGAGCGCGCAGGTCCAGATGACCGTCCTTGAGCGGCGGGCACCAGTAGTAGCCGCCAGTGATCGGCCGGCTGATGCGGTACAAACCGTCGGTGATGCCATCTTCCAGACCGCTCATGCGGCGCAGTTGGGCTTCGAAGGCGTCGAGGGAGAAACCGAAAGCCAGGAACATCAGGCCGGCGCGATCCCCTTCGATCCACGGCATCGAGCGACGGACCACGAACGCCTCGGGGGCGAAGCTTTCCTGGGCGGTGCGTTTGACGTGAGCGGAGATCGGCGCGTCGTCGAGTTCTTCGTTGTCGCTCAAACGACGACCCATGATGTTGTCCTTCTCATGGGACGGCATCCCGTGGAAACCCTTCAGGTCGTGCTGCCACTGTTGGATCGCGGCGAAGCTGCCACCGACCATTCCGTCAGCGCCATCACCCACCAACGCAGCAGCGACGGCGGCTTCGTCGTGAGGGTTTTCGGTGCCGTCTTCGTAACCGGTCAGGTCGTGGCCGGTGAGGTGGCGGAAGGTTTCGTTCATCTGCACCAGGCGCAGGGCCGGGGCCAGCGCCGCTTCGATGGCGTTGCTGCGGTTGAGCAATTCACCACGGTCGACACCGTGCAACCAGCACCAGAGCGCGTGCTGGGTCGACGGGTTATCGACTCCGACACCGGTCAACGCTGGGAAGGCGCGCAGGCCTTCGATTTGCCCCTTGAGGGCCTTGACCAGGGATTCACCGAACCCAACCACTGCCGACTTCCCGTCCACCAGCCCCAGCAGGTTTTCCAGCGCGGCCGGCAAGGCAGCGACAGATTCGAGTGCGAAGAACATATGACGGGCTTGAGGCGGAACTGGGGTGGCGAGAATGCCCGGCTGGTAGTAACTCATATGAACTCCTTTAGAAAGAGCGCGAAGTTTAACCGCAGCATCGGCCGTTGTGTGTTCTCAGGTCAAAAGATCGCGGGATCATGAGATTGGCACTTAAAAAGTCGTGCCAATAAGGCGTATAACCTTTGAAGTGAATCTGAACGGCAAGCAGCCAGCGCATGGCTTACATCACATGGAGTAGCGACATGACCACAGCACATATCCTTGGCAACCTGTTTCCCGACTCCACCGACATCCCGGAAAAATACCGACTCGACGGCCAGACCGAGCAGCGTGAATACCTGGTCGACGGCGAGCTGAAAACCTGGTCCGGGCCCCTCGCTCAGGTCCGCAGCCCGGTGTACCTGACGGGTGAAAATGGCGATGAACAAGTGATCCTTGGCAGCACGCCACTGCTTGATGCCGACACTGCATTAACCGCCCTCGACGCCGCCGTCCGTGCCTATGACCGGGGCCAGGGTCTGTGGCCGACGATGCGGGTGGCCGAACGCATCCAGCACGTCGAAGCCTTCCTCGGACGCATGCGTGAACAGCGCGAAGCCGTGGTCAAGTTGCTGATGTGGGAAATCGGCAAGAACCTCAAGGACTCGGAGAAAGAGTTCGACCGCACCTGCGATTACATCGTCGACACCATCAATGCGCTCAAGGAGCTCGACCGTCGCTCCAGCCGCTTCGAACTGGAACAGGACACCCTCGGCCAGATCCGCCGCGTACCGCTGGGTGTGGCGTTGTGCATGGGACCTTACAACTACCCGTTGAACGAAACCTTCACCACGCTGATTCCGGCGCTGATCATGGGCAACACCGTGGTGTTCAAACCGGCCAAGCTGGGTGTGCTGCTGATTCGTCCGTTGCTGGAAGCGTTCCGCGACAGCTTCCCGGCCGGGGTAATCAACGTGATCTACGGCAGCGGCCGCGAGACCGTCAGCGCGCTGATGGCCAGCGGCAAGATCGATATCTTTGCGTTTATCGGCACCAACAAAGCCGCGAGCGACCTGAAAAAAATCCATCCAAAACCGCACCGCTTGCGCGCGGCATTGGGCCTGGATGCGAAAAACCCCGGCATCGTGCTGCCCGAGGTGGATCTGGACAACGCGGTCAGCGAAGCGCTCACCGGCTCGCTGTCGTTCAACGGCCAGCGTTGCACCGCGTTGAAAATCCTCTTCGTCCATGAAGACGTGGTCGACTCGTTCATCGAGAAATTCAACGCCAAACTCGCCAACCTCAAACCCGGCATGCCGTGGGACAGCGGCGTGGCGCTGACGCCGTTGCCGGAAGCGAGCAAAGTCGATTACCTGCACTCGCTGGTGGCGGATGCCGTGAGCAAAGGCGCCGCCGTGGTCAACCCCAACGGCGGTGAAGCCCGCGCATCATTCTTCTACCCCGCCGTGCTGTACCCAGTGACGCCGCAGATGCGCGTCTATCAGGAAGAACAGTTCGGCCCGGTCGTGCCGATCGTGCCGTACCGGCATCTGGACACGGTGATTGATTACGTTCTGGAATCGGACTTCGGCCAGCAGTTGAGCATCTTCGGCACCAACCCGGTGGCGGTCGGCCGGCTGGTGGACACCTTCGCCAACCAGGTCGGCCGGATCAACCTCAACGCCCAGTGCCAGCGCGGCCCGGACACCTTCCCGTTCAACGGCCGCAAGAACTCCGCCGAAGGCACACTGTCAGTGCATGATGCGCTGCGGGTGTTTTCGATCCGGACATTGGTGGCGACCAAGTTTCAGGAAACCAACAAAGAACTCATCAGCGAGATCATCAGCGGACGCAGTTCGAGCTTCCTGACCACCGATTACATCTTCTGAGGAGACCGAGCCTGAGCACCTTCAGAGCCAACCGACTGCCACCGCTGTTGCGCCGACTGCTGCGTCCGTTGCTGGACCCGTACCGGCGCTATCGCCACGCCAGAGTGATCCACGCGGTACGTGTATCGCTGGGGTTGCTGGCAACGATCCTGCTGACCACTGGCATCAATCTGCCCCACGGTGAGTGGGCGTCGGTGACGATGCTGGTGGTGATCGGCGGCTTGCAGCACCACGGCAACATCGGCAAAAAAGCCGCCGAACGCGCCATCGGCACCTTGATCGGTGCCGGCGTCGGCTTGCTGCTGGTGGCGCAACAGGCCTGGCTCGGGATGCCGTGGCTGACCTATTTCGCGATGGCCGTGGTCTGCGGGTTTTTCTCGTACCACGCCATCGGCAAGGGCGGTTACACCGCACTGCTGTCGGCGATTACCGTGTTTATCGTCGCAGGGCATGGCGACAACCCGATTACCGACGGGTTGTGGCGTGGGGTGGACATCCTGATCGGCATCGCCCTGGCCCTGGCGTTTTCCTTCGCCCTGCCGCTCTACGCAGTTTATTCCTGGCGCTACAACCTGGCCGATGCCTTGCGCGACTGCGCGACGATCTACGGGCGAATCATCAATGGCCAATCGGTCACTGATGACGAACACCATAAACTCGTCGGCCGCCTGAACACCGTGATGGTGCAACTGCGCTCCTTGATGCCATCGGTATCTAAGGAAGTGCGGATCTCCATGACCGAACTCGATGCCATTCAGCGCCACTTGCGGATGTGTGTCAGCACCCTGGAAATCCTCGGCAACACCCGACCGGACGCCAGTGACCCCGATGCCATGGCCCATCTGCAATCAGCCTTGAAAGCCGAGCATCGGCTGATTCGGGTGCAATTGATCGGTATGGCCCGGGCGCTGAAATCCGGTGCGTCCCAGCGGCTCAGTCGGCCCGTCGAACTGCCGTCGGATTCAAGTCTGACCGCGCCGGTTTACAATCCGCTGGACGGCTACCGGTTATTGGTCCGGCAATTAGCCGCCAACATCGGCGAGATGCGCCAGCGCTTGGCCAAGACGGCACCGCGCTGGAACATCTGACGTTTCTTTACGGCTTACTGCGTCGTCACCGTCCGACGAAACTTAAGGCTCCAACCCTGTTGCATGCCGGCAGCGGCCAACAGAATCGCAGCGACACCGATCCATTGCAGCGGTTCCAGGCGATGGCCGAAGGCAAACCAGTCAACGAAAATCGCCGCTATCGGGTAGATGAAGGACAGCGCACCGGTCAGTGCCGTCGGCAGTTTTTGAATGGCGCCGTAGAGCAGCACATACATCACGCCGGTGTGGACAATGCCCAGGGTTACCAGGCTGGCCCACGCGCTCGGCGCTTGCGGCAGTGCCGAAAAGTGCGCGAATGGCGCGAGTAACAGCACGCCGGTGGTGACCTGGACCAACGCGATCAGATGCGGCGGTGTACCGGTCAGGCGTTTGATGATCAACGCGGCAATCGCGTAAAGAAATGCCGCCCCCAGCGCCAGCGCGATGCCCATCAGGTAATCATTGCCGCTCTCGCCCTGCCCGCCATGTGCACTGACAATCGCCAGCATCCCGAGAAACGAAATGCCCAGCCAGAACAGTTTCTGCAGGGTGATTTTCTCGTTGAGGAACAACGCGGCCAATCCCACCAGCATGAACGGCTGAACGTTGTATACCGCGGTGCCGATGGCAATCGAGGCGCGGGAGTAAGAAGCAAACAACAGCACCCAGTTGCCGACAATCGCCACGCCGCTGAGCACAGCCAGCAAGAACGTGGTGCGGGTCAGAATGCCGGGGCGCAGGAAGCCGAATGCCGCGCAAATCAGCAACAACGTGCCGGCGCCGAACACGCAACGCCAGAACACTACGTCCAGCACCGGTTGCCCGGACACCAGCACGAACCAGCCGATTGTCCCGGAAATCAGCATGGCGGCGGTCATTTCGAATGACCCGTGACGTATTGTTTTGTCCATCATCAGACTCCTGTGTTTGAGCCCAAAGTATGCCAATCCGCCGGGGGGCTTCTCCAGAGCAAAAAGCAGGCTAAACTCGATTTCTGCCTTTTTTATCAAGGCGGTTTGAGTTAATTGCCTAATAGGGGTTTCGCCATGACCGACGATATCGACCAAGTGCTGATCACGGCATTGATGGAAGACTCACGCCGCTCGCTCAAGGCTCTGGCGCAGATCAGCGGCCTCTCTTCGCCCAGCGTCGCCGAGCGTTTGCGTCGCCTCGAAGAGCGTGGCGTGCTCAAAGGCTACACCGTCGAGATCGACCCGAAATGCTTCGGGTATCAACTACAAGCCATCGTCCGCATTCGCCCGCTGCCAGGCCAGTTGCAGGAAGTGGAACGGCAGATTCAGGCCATTCCCGAATTTACCGAGTGCGACAAAGTCACTGGCGACGACTGTTTCATCGCCCGCCTGCACGTGCGTTCGATGGAACAACTGGACACCCTGCTCGACCGCCTAAACACCCACGCCGAAACCAACACTGCAATCGTCAAGAAAACCCCGGCCAAGCGCCGCTTGCCACCGATGGCGTGACCCTTTACTCAAATCACAGGCAAGAAAAACCCCGCCGAAGCGGGTTTTTTCCTCAAGGCTGACGATTAATCATCGCGGCTCATGATGCCGAACAGCTGCAACAAGCTGATGAACAGGTTGTAGATCGATACATACAGGCTGATGGTCGCCATGATGTAGTTGCGCTCGCCGCCGTGAATGATGGCGCTGGTCTGGAACAGAATGCAGACCGAGGAGAACAGCACGAAACCTGCGCTGATCGCCAGTTGCAGACCGCTGATCTGGAAGAACAGGCTCGCCAGCGTCGCACCCAGCAGCACGAAGAAGCCTGCGGTGATGAAACCACCCAGGAAACTCATGTCCTTGCGGGTAATCAGCACATAAGCCGACAGACCGCCGAACACCAGTGCAGTCATCGCAAACGCGGAACTGACCACCTCGGCGCCGCCCTGCATACCCAGGTAACGGTTGAGGATCGGGCCGAGCAGGAAACCCATGAAACCGGTCAGGGCAAATGCCGACACAAGGCCCCAGGCCGAATCACGGAGTTTGTTGGTGAGGAAGAAAAGGCCGTAGAAACCGATCAGCACCACGAAAATGTTCGGGTAGCCGACACGCATCTGCTGAGCGACAAACGCCATCACGCCGCTGAATGCGAGGGTGAGAGCGAGTAAGCCGTAAGTGTTGCGCAGGACGCGGCTAACCTCTAGCTGCTCAACCTGCACGCTGTTATTAACTGCGTAATCCTGTTCGCGCATGGCGACACTCCTGTTGGTTTGAAACGTTCAGTCGCAAAGATCATAACAGACGCTCTGTAACAAGCTATGCAGAGAGTTTGACAGTGTGTTTCATTCAGGTATTATGGCGCCCGCAACGCAAACGGAGGTGTGGCCGAGTGGTTTAAGGCAACGGTCTTGAAAACCGTCGACTGTAACAGGTCCATGAGTTCGAATCCCATCGCCTCCGCCATCTTTATACGACAAAGCCCTGATTATTCAGGGCTTTGTCGTTTCTGGGGTTTGGGTGGCGGCTCTTCTTTTTGGAGGCGTTACAAAACTATTTGGTAACCGTTACAAAACTTTCCGGTTTTTCCCATCCTGCGGCGTCCTGCCGATCGTTAAACATCCTTCATGTAACGCGATGCTACGCTGTCCTCAAAACAGAGGATATGCGATGCCCCATTCAGACTTGCTCCCTTCCCTGCTCTACAAGATCAACGAAAACCAACTCGCCCTCGAAGCCGCCATCATGGAGCTTTCGAACTGGGTCGAGACTCGCGGCTCGGCTGACGTCGCAGACAATGTGCGCGGCGCCTTGGACACCATCGACAAGAACGAGGAGTTCATCAAGCTTACGCTCGCGGTCCTGATGGCGCCGGAGTGACCGTTACCGGCTGTGAATTCAACCGGTCGCTGCACCGCGCATCAACTGGGCTGATCGACGACCCGAATCTGCGTCAGCCCTACCAGCTCAGCCTGCTCTAAAATCTCCTGCGCCGTCGCGTCCGCGGTGGGCATGATCAGGCTGTTCTCTCCATCCCCAAAATGCAGCTGTAGCAGGTGCATTGCCGCCTCATGGACGGGCAGCTGAGGCTGCTTGAATTCGAACATGTATGTGCGGGGCTCGCCGTTGAACAGGTATTCCAAGGTAAAGTTGCGCATGGTGACATCCTCTTAATGGGAGAAGTACAGCTAATTATCCTGGCTTAATGGTCAGTTTTTAGTTCAAGTGTTCCACCGACCGTACATCTCTCATAACCTACGGTCCGTCGCCTCACCCTCGCCACAATAGCCACGCCTCAATTACTGTACATACAACCAGTATCTGTACAGAGAATCCGTTCTCATGAATTTCGACCAGGCTAAAGCGCTGAGACTTCAGCAGTGGCGCTCGACCCTCGACGACCACGACTTTCGAATGCAGAACCCCGAGGCCCACCGACAGACCCTTCACGAAATGAGCTCTGCTCTTGTTACCGAGGGATTGATCGATGAACTCCAGCAGTTCGAACTGAACGAGATGGCGAACGCCGCTTACTGGCACGCCGTGGAAGAATTGCATACCTCACCGGCCCGGTACTGCGGTGCTTCAGCCTATAACGTTTTGTCGCGCGGCAATGGCGAGCTACTCGGCCGCATTGGACAGTCAATTTTCTATGCCATAAGCACGCTTGCCGACAACGCACGATCCTCATACGACGGGAAGATTTACCGCGATGCCACTGGAGCGAACCTTGTGTTCAACCCGTCCGGGGTAGTTGCGAGAATTACCGGGCTTACCTTGACCCTGCCTAATGGGCAGCAGTACGACCTTGCCGAAACAGGGCGAACGTTCGAGGGGATGACCTACGAGCCGATAGAAGATCCGGACCTCTACCGTGCGCTGGTGGACGTCGCCCAAATTGCCCGCGAGTGCTGCGATCTACGTGCTTTCGAAAGAGTGCGGCCGCGTCTCGATTTGGCCAGGTTCTGCACCTGCCCCGCTTGCCTTGATCGTTTTGACCGGTGTGAAGATTGCCCGACTTGCGCTGGCAGAGGGTTTGTAACGAAGCCGGCGGCCACTGGTCTACCCTGAATAGTACAGCCGGAGGGTTCAACCATGTGCGGACGCCTTTCACAGTACCGCGGCATTCACGACTTCGTCGCAGCGCTCAGCATTCCAAACGCACTGATCAACTATGCCGGCGACCAGCCTTTCGAGCGCTACAACGCCGCCCCGACTACCCAGCTGGCCATCTTTCACCAGGAGGGTCAGTTTCTGCGCGCTGACATGGTCCGTTGGGGATGGCGGCCGCACTGGGCCAAGGATCGCGCCGCGCCGATCAACGCCCGGGTTGAGAAGGTCGCCCACTGCCCATTCTTCAAAGCGATCTGGCCGCACCGAGCAATCATTGCGATCGACAACTGGTTTGAGTGGGTTTATGAAGGCGGACCGAAGAAGCAGCCTTACCTCATTCGCCACCGTGACCGGACGCCGATCCTGTGTGCCACGATCGGTCAGTACCCTATCGCCGAACGTGAACCGGGCGAGCATGACGGCTTCGTGATCATCACCGCAGATAGCGCCGGAGGCATGGTAGACATCCACGACCGACGCCCAGTGACATTGAACCCCGAGCTGGCCCGAGAATGGCTGGACCCGGCCACACCAAAAGAGCGCGCCGAACAAATGGTGTTGCTCCAAGGTGAGCCGACTGAGGCTTTCGAGTGGTTCAAGGTCGACCGAGCCATTGGCAATGTGCGCAACCAGGGGCCGGATTTGATCAAGCCTACATGAGTCGCTATCTGTCGAGCTGGACTCGGCAGTTCACGTAAGTGTCAGTGCCAGGTATTGCACCGTACGATCGGCACTTCTGATCAAATGGGCCGGGCTTTCTCGTTTCGGGGGGTAGCCTCAATGAAGCTGACGTTGTCTCTGTAGCTCTGTCTTCAACCAGGTGCTCGTCGGCTGGACGCCTGTTGAGCAACGCACTTCATAGGCCTTGCCATTCATGCTGCTTTTAGTGGCCGCGAGATCGATGAAGTCTTCTGCGCTGCTCACCAGGTTCTTGCCTTCGAGATAATTCAGCTTCTTTTCGAGATGTGCCCGAGCCTGGGGCCCAGGGTATTCACTGCCGTTGCGCACGAACTTACACTCACTGCGCTCCACAAAATCCAGCAAGCCCTTTATCTCCTGGTTCGCCTGTGGCGAGGTTTGAGCCTGTGCACAGCCCGCCACTGCAAAAAAGCCAATAGAAGCAGTGATCAACCATTGGCGGAAAATGGGCCGAGTCACCGCTACTTTCAAAATCCACATGATACTTCCTTGTCCTAAAAGGCGTGACTGTAGCGCGGCGTCGCCCGAGCAACCAGCAGAACGCTGTGCGATGTGGTTCGTTCGAAAGGATCAACCTGTGGAAGAGAAATGGGATCAATGAGCCCAATGCCTCTGTGCGCGAGCAGTTGGCCAAAGTCGCAGTTACTTATCCCTGTATCGGCATCAGACTCATTGATCGTTGCCCAGCTCAATGTTGGGCGATTTCCATCTAACCGAATGGAGATGCATTGGCGCGTCATTAGCGGCCATGCACCTATTTTTTTAACAAAACAACTGCTGCACGTCTAATCACCTTTTTCCCCGGCCTTATAGGCTCCGGAAATATCGGCACCACCATTCGTCGCATCAAAAACGCTGCGCGATTTTTTTGACTATTCCTGGCTTAAGGTTTGCACAAGACGCTCGTAGCAGCCCCAGAACGACGTAATTCTGACGCGGCAGCACTTTAATTAACGCTTAGGACGCCAGCGATGCGCTTGGTCAGTCACCGGGAGATGTAACGTGTCAACTCTCAACGAAATCGCAGCGAACCACGCGAGAATGGCCAAGGCTCTTGTCGAAGAGTCGACCGGGCTGAGTGAGCGCCCCACCCAGATAGTGGATAGCTTCGAAGTTACATCCATGGATAGGCAACACATGCCTCTGCACCTTATCGCCGGCGTGCAGGACAACCATTTCGGGCAAGCAAAGGCCTACTCGCTCTGACGATGCTTGATCCGGGCAGCCTGTCGGGCAGGCGGTAAAGGACTGCCTGCCGGCGCGCTAACGGTCGAGTACCACTTTCTGGCCTAAACTCAACTGACTAGCCCGTTGGGGAGCTGCCGGAGTGGCATTCCCATGCTCGAAACTGTAGAGATGTCACGCGTGAAGCACTTCGCCGCAAATGTTGCCGGCCGAGATTTCGCGGTCGGTGATATTCATGGCCATTTCACTGGGATGCAGGCCGCTCTGGATGCAGCCGGGTTCAACCGCTTGGTAGATCGGCTGTTCAGTGTTGGCGATCTGATTGACCGCGGGCCCGAGTGCCGTGACGCGCTCGATTGGCTGGACAAACCATGGTTCCACCCGGTGCGAGGCAACCATGACGACTACGTGGTGTATTTCGATACCTGCGACATCGACAGCTGGATGCTCAACGGGGGCTCATGGTTCACGGGCCTGTCGTTGATCGAGAAGCAAGCATTCGCGGCGCAGTTCGCCAAGCTCCCTATCGCGATCGAAGTCGAAACGGCACACGGCCTGATCGGCATCGTGCACGCCGATTGTCCATTTCCATCATGGCAGCAACTGCGAAAGGAACTGGAGTCGCCGGAAAGCAACAGGCGTCTGCAGGAGTTGCAGCACTACTGCATGTGGTCACGAAGGCGGATCGATCACCAGGAGACGCATGGCGTTGAAGGCCTGCGCGCACTGGTCGTAGGGCATACGCCGCTTTATATGCCCGTCAGTCTTGGCAATGTAATTCACATCGATACGGGTGGCTGGAGGCCGGACCGTGGTTATTTCACCCTGCTGGATCTCGAAACGCTCCAAACCATCCCCGCAAGCTGACTCAACACGGATGGGCCAACGCCATTCACTCAAAAAAAACCCGGCCTCATCAGCCGGGTTTTTTATTACCTATTTAAGTGGCATCACTGCCACCGACCATCAACAGCACTTTGGCCCAGCCTTGCTTCCGTAACGAGCTTCCTGGCGTTCCCGAAAGAACACCTCGTAACTCATCACCGGTTTGTCCGGGTGCTTGGTTTGCATGTGCTCGACGTAGGTGTCGTAGTCGGGCATGCCGACCATCAGGCGCGCGGCCTGACCGAGGTATTTACCGAGGCGACTCAGGTCATTGAACATGCTGCAATCCTCGATCAAGCGTCCGGCAGAGCCTGGAATGGCGCTTCTTTATCCGTACGTTCCTTGGTGCCCCAGGCGGCGATACCGACCTTGAGTGCAAAGAACAGAATGCTGAAGACCACCAGCAAGAACAGCGCGGTCAGCGTTGCGTTGGTGTAGGCGTTGTAGATCACGTGCTGCATCTGGTCGATGCTCTTCGCCGGGGCGAGGATCTGACCGTTGGCCAGGGCATCGCTGTACTTCTTGGCCAGGGCCAGGAAACCGATCGCCGGGTTGGCATCGAACAGCTTGATGAAGCCTGCGGTGGTGGTGCAGATCAGCAGCCACACTGCGGGCAACATGGTGACCCAGACATAGCGCTGACGTTTCATTTTGATCAGCACAACGGTCGCCAACATCAGTGCGATACCGGCCAGCATCTGGTTGGAGATACCGAACAACGGCCACAAGGTGTTGATGCCACCCAGCGGATCGATCACGCCCTGGTACAACAGATAACCCCACATCGCCACACAACCGGCAGTTGCGATCAGGTTGGCGGTCCAGGATTCGGTGCGTTTCAGCGCTGGCACGAAGGAACCCAGCAAGTCCTGCAGCATGAAACGGCCGGCACGGGTACCGGCATCGACCGCGGTCAGGATGAACAGCGCCTCGAACAGGATCGCGAAGTGGTACCAGAACGCCATGGTGTTTTCACCCGGCAGAAGTTGGTGCAGGATCTGCGCGATACCAACCGCCAGGGTCGGCGCACCGCCGGCACGGGCCAGGATGGTGGTTTCACCGATGTCCTTGGCCACCGCTTGCAGCGCTTCCGGCGTAATCGCAAAGCCCCAGCTGCTGACGGTCTGAGCCACCGAAACAGCATCGGAGCCGACAAGTGCCGCCGGGCTGTTCATGGCGAAGTACACGCCCGGTTCGATCACCGACGCAGCAACCATTGCCATGATGGCGACGAAGGACTCCATCAGCATGCCGCCGTAACCGATGTAACGGGCATGGCCTTCGCTGGCCAGCAACTTCGGCGTAGTACCGGAAGCAATCAGCGCGTGGAAACCGGAAACTGCGCCACAGGCGATGGTGATGAACAGGAACGGGAACAGACCGCCCTTCCACACCGGCCCGGTGCCGTCGACAAACTGGGTGAGTGCCGGCATTTTCAGGTCAGGCATGGTGATCAGGATGCCGATCGCCAAGGCCACGATGGTGCCGATTTTCAAGAAGGTCGACAGGTAATCCCGCGGCGCCAGAATCAGCCACACCGGCAATACCGCGGCGACGAAACCGTAGCCGATCAGCATCCAGGTGATCTGGATCCCGGTGAAGGTAAAGGCCTTGGCCCAGACCGGATCAGCGGCAATCTGCCCGCCCAGCCAGATCGAACCCAGCAGCAAAAGCACACCGACAACGGAGATTTCACCGATGCGGCCCGGGCGGATGTAGCGCATGTAGATGCCCATGAACATCGCGATCGGGATAGTCGCCATCACCGTGAAAATGCCCCACGGGCTTTCGGCCAAGGCTTTTACAACGATCAGCGCCAGCACCGCGAGGATGATGATCATGATCAGGAAGCAGCCAAACAGCGCGATGGTCCCGGGGATGCGGCCCATTTCTTCACGGACCATGTCGCCCAGGGAACGACCGTTGCGGCGGGTGGACATGAACAGGACCATGAAGTCCTGAACGGCACCGGCCAGCACCACGCCGGCAATCAGCCACAGCGTACCGGGCAGGTAACCCATCTGCGCCGCCAGGACCGGCCCCACCAGCGGACCCGCACCAGCGATGGCGGCGAAGTGGTGACCGAAGAGTACGTGTTTGTTGGTCGGCACGTAGTCCAGACCATCGTTATTAACGACAGCGGGCGTGGCACGATTGGGGTCGAGTTGCATCACCTTGGTGGCGATGAACAGGCTGTAGTAGCGGTATGCGACGAGATAGATAGCGACTGCTGCGACTACGATCCAGAGGGCATTGATCGCTTCGCCGCGGCGCAGGGCCACGACACTTAGCGCAAACGCTCCCAGGACAGCCACGGCAAACCAGGCGAGGTGTTTAGCCAGACGGGGCATAGCGTGTCTCCTGCCGACAGCCAGTGGACTGCGGCGGTAATTTTTATAATTGTGTCCGCTGTGCGGAGCTGGCCCAATATCCCCGCAAGCCGTCTACAAATAAATCCGCGTTACTACGTACGTCGCACCTACGTAGTTCTACGTAGACGGTTGGTCATCCCGTCCAGCACCGCTACTGGACGCGCGTATCTTTGGCATATGATGCCGGGCCTTCGCCTTCCCTCGGTCCGGACAGGAGCAGAGATGCAGCTCAAACACAAAATCGTCGCGCTCGGGATTCTGCCGCTGGTATTGGCCATCGCCGTCATCTGCGCGCTGGTGATTTCCATGAACCGGCAACTGGGTGAACAACAGGCGCAACTGATCGAAGACAGCATTCTGGCCAGCAAGCGCGCCGAACTGAAGAACTACGTCGAAATGGCGCAAAGCCTGATCGAGCCGCTGTACGACGACGGTCACGGTGATGAGCACGCACAGCAAAAAGTGCTGGAAGAACTGCGCAAGCTCAGCTTTGGCATCAATGGCTACTTCTTCGTCTACGACCACGAAGGTCGCAGCCTGATGCACGCGCGCCAGTCCGAGCTGGTGGGCAAATACCTGTGGGACATGAAGGACCCTCACGGTTTACCGGTGATCCAGGCGTTGCTCAAAAGTGCGCAATCGGGCGAAGGTTTTCAACGCTACGCCTGGAACAAACCCTCTTCCGGCCAAGTGACCGACAAGCTCGCCTATGTGGTGATGCTGGATCGTTGGGGCTGGATGCTCGGCACCGGCATCTACCTTGAAGACGTTGAGCGCGCGACCCAGCAGGCACGTGACGAAGTGGCCCAGGGCATTCGTAAAACCATGCTGGCGATTGCCGCGGTGGCCCTCGTGGCGGTGCTGTTTGTCTTCGCCAGCGGCATGACGCTGAACGTCAGCGAGCATCGTCTGGCCGACAAAAAACTTCAGCGCCTGACTCAGCGTATCGTCAGCTTGCAAGAGGAAGAGCGCTCACGGGTTTCCCGTGAACTGCACGACGGCATCAGCCAGCTACTGGTCTCCATCAAGTTTCAGTTCGAACTGGCCAGCCATCTGCTCGAGAATGGGCAAGCACACGACAAGGGCTTGAGCACGCTGAGGGACGCGACGGAACGCCTGGGGGAAGCGATTGGCGAGGTTCGCAGCCTCTCCCACGACCTGCGTTCCTCGCTGCTCGACACCCTGGGCCTGCCCGCTGCGATCGGTCAACTCGCCGCAGAATTCGAGCAACGCAGCGGCCTGGTGGTGACTTTTAACGACAACGAATTTGACTGTCACTTGGTCGATGGGGCAGCGGTCTCGCTGTTTCGCATCGTGCAAGAAGGCCTGACCAATATTGAACGACACGCCCAGGCTAAAAACGTCTCCATTACCCTGCACGGATCCGAAGATTCCGTACGGTTGACGGTGGTCGATGACGGTATCGGTTTCAACGTCGCCCAGGTCGAACGTCGTCATGCGGGCATTGGCCTGCGTAATATCCGTGAGCGTGTCGAGCATTTTGGTGGACGATTCGACCTGATCTCGATGCCGGGAAGAAGCGAGCTGGACGTTTGGCTGCCAATGAAAATGCCCGGTACAACACGCTGACTGGCCCCCTGACAACAAGAGTGAATACCCGCGATGAACCTGCCCTACCCGATCCGCGTCGCCCTGGTCGACGATCACGCCCTGGTCCGCGACGGGATCAAAGCACTGCTGGCGGTCATGGCCCCCCTGGAAGTGGTGGGCGAAGCCGAGAGTGGCGCGGATGCCATTGAAATGGTCGGGCGCTGCCAGCCGGACCTGTTGCTGGTCGACATCAGCCTGCCGGACATGAACGGGCTCGAGCTGACCCGGGTGTTGCGCAGCCAGTACCCGTCGCTCAAAGTGCTGGTGCTCAGCATGTACGACAATAATGAATACGTGAGTGAGTCCGTTCGCGCGGGGGCCAGCGGCTATGTGCTGAAGAACTCACCGTCGCGGGAAATCATCGCGGCGATCGAAGCCATCGCCAGTGGTGGCACGTTCTACAGCGCCGAGATCGCCCAGCGGCTCATCGCCGATAAAAATACCGACAACGAGCTGACACCGCGCGAGAGCCAGGTGTTGTACAAGATGGCTCAAGGGCTGAACAACAAGGAGATGGCCCGCGAACTGGACATCAGCGTTCGCACGGTAGAAACCCATCGATTGAGCATCCGTCGCAAACTCAACATCGACAAACCGGCGGCCCTGGTCAAATACGCGATCGATCACGGGATCATCTCGCGGTAGCGGATATACATCATTTGCCGCTGTGATTGTGGTCTCGATGCACCAGGTCAGATGCGCACCGGTCCGAATTTCAGGCAAAAAAAATCCCAGGCAGCTGATGGACGCCTGGGACTCAAAATGCATAAACCGTGGTGGTGAACGCGGGGCGAATATTACTTAATATTTCCGCCTGTAACAATATATTTTGATTCACTATCCAGTTACTAAATCTTCTAACCCATTAAATATCCACATATTTTTTATGTACGAGTACCGACAAAGACTGATTTAGAGGTACCAGCGATACTCCCGCGCACTGATGTCTTGCAGGAACGCCAAATGGTCCTGGCGCTTGTTTTCGCAGTACACATCTACAAATTCTGCCCCTAAACCCTCGCGCAACTGCGCGTTGTTTTGCATCGAGCGCACGGCCTCCAGCATCTCCAGCGGGAAGTCGATTCCGCTGCCACGATCTTCGTTGAGGGATGCAATCGGTTCACGCCCCACTTCCAGCCCTTGCTCCAGCCCGACCAGAATCGCCGCCAACACGAGATAAGGATTGGCATCCGCGCCCGCCAGGCGATGTTCGATGCGCAGATTTTTAGCGTCCGACTCCGGCACCCGCAGGCAGGCGTCACGATCTTCAAAGCCCCAACTGGCGCGCGTCGCGACATTCACCGTGCCGCTCAAGCGACGCATGGCGTTGTGATTCGGTGCAAAGATCGGCATGCAATGCGGCAACACTTCAAGGCAACCGGCCACTGCATGGCGCAGCGCCTGCTGATCGTTAGCCGCCAACAGGTTGGTTCCCGCCTCGTCGTAAAGGCTCACATGCACGTGCATGCCGCTACCGGGATGCTGCAGGTAGGGTTTTGCCATGAAGCTGGCGCGGTGGTTGTGCTTGAGGGCCACCCCCCGTGTGCTGCGGCAGAACAGGGCCGCCCAATCGGCCGCACGCAGGCCGTCATCAAGGTGACCGAAATTGATCTCGAACTGGCCCGGGCCCAACTCCGCAGTGATCACCGTGGCATCGATGCCTTGCGCCCGCGCCGTCTCGACCATGTCATCGAGTACCGGTGAAAATCTCGACAGCCGTTCGATGTGCATATTCGGCTGATCATCGGCATCGTCGGTCAGCTGATCGCGAGGGAACTGTGGCAAGCCGTCACGTAGTTGGCGATCAAACAAATAGAACTCCAGTTCGAAGGCCACCACGGGGAAAATCCCTTTTCGGCCGAGGCGCTCGAGCACCTGCGCCAACACTTCGCGCGGCTCGAAGACGATTGGCTTTTCAGTACCGCTTGAGGTAATCAGCATCTGCCCCAGCAGTTGTTTTTCCCAGCTCACGGGCTTGAGCGTACCGGGCACCAGGCGGCGTGGAGCATCCGGGTCGCCGTCGTTAAAACAGTAGTCGCCGATTTTGAACAGACCGCCCTGCGTACCCAGCAACACACAGTTTTGCGGCAGCTTGAGCGCGCTGCCTGCGGCGACCTTCTCGAGCATTTCTATCGGGTAGCGCTTACCGTAAAAATGCCCGGGGATATCCAGGGAAATCAGGTCAACGTAACGCACCTGCGGGAAGCGCTGACGAAACGCGCGAACCTCAGCAACCAGATCAGAGCAGACAGCATCCATCGTTAATGTTCCTTGTTGTTTTTATCAGGTGTAAACCCAAAGCACTCGGGTGAGCTGATCCGAGAGGTTGCCGTAGCGACAATGCGTATGACTGGCCAGCTGAAAACTGTCGCCGGTGCGCAATGTCACCGGGTTATCGTCATCCAGCCACAGCGTCAGCTCACCCTCGAGGACATAGCCACCCTGCTCCGAGCTGTCGTTCATGTGCCGATCACCACTGCTGGCGCCGGGCTCCAGTTGGCTTTCAAGCATTGAAAAGGATGCCCTCATCTTCGGAGAGACGAGGATGTCGGTAATCCCGTCGGCGTAATACAGCGTGCGTCGCTCATCCGGGCGAGTCACCCAAGGCAATGCCATGGGCTTGGGCAAGCTGTAGAAATAGGTAGTCGGCACGCCGAGTGTTTCGCTGATGGCGGTCAAGTCCGCCACCGTGGGACGTGACAACCCCCGTTCTACTTGCGAGAGAAAGCCGACCGAACGACCGATTTTGTCCGCCAGCTCTTTCAGCGTGTATTTTTTGTGTTTGCGCAGGTCCTGGATCAGGATCGCCAGCGCCGAGATTTCTTCTTGCATGTCCATCTAAAGGCTTCCAGAAATTGATGCTTCAAATACTGTCGCGCAGCCGATACCAGGCCTTGCCGATGGCTTCCAGCGGTGCTGCCAAATACTGTCCACCGGGAAAGCTGCCGTTGATCAACCCTTGGTACAACGCCAGCTCATCCGGCTGGCCAAGTATCGCGTCGGACACGGCACGCGCCCCGGCCAATGTCGGCAGCACGCCATGACCCGAGTAACCCTGAAGCCAGTAGAGATCGCCACGTCGACCGATGTCAGGCGTGCGCTTGAGGGTCAGATCGATGTGTCCTCCCCAGGCAAACTTCAGTTCGACGCCCTTGAGCTGCGGAAACACGCGCTCCAAAAAGGGCCGTGTCGCGGCGGCGATGTCCTTCGGCATGCCGCCCAGGTAGGTGCAACCACCACCGAACAGCAGGCAGTTGTCCGGCGTACGGCGGAAATAATCGAGGACAAACTGGTTGTCGGTGACGCACACATTGCTGGGTAGCAACGCGGTCGCCTGTAGCTCTGAAAGTGGCGCGGTGGCCACCTGATAAGTGCCAACCGGTAACACGCAACTCGACAGTTGCGGATCAAGCCGATCAAGGTAGGCGTTGCACGCCAGCACCAGCACGTCAGCGCGAATGCGACCGCGTTCAGTGGTGACTATGTACTGACCGCCCTCTTCGCGATAACTCAACGCCTTGCTCTGTTCATGAATGCGTCCACCGGCCTGTTCAATCGCAGCGGCCAGGCCGAGCGCCAGTTTCAGCGGATTCAAATGCCCGCCTTCAGGATCAAACAGACCTGCCTGGTAACGCTCACTGGCGACCCAATCAGGCAACGCCTCGCGCGCGATGAACTGCAAACCATCGTGGCCCCACTTGTGGCTGGCCTCGTGTTGCCATTCTGTCAGCAGACTCACCCGACGCGGCATCACCGACGTCCAGAGGTGGCCGGGTCGATAGTCACAATCGAAACCATGGCGGGCAGGCAAGTCTCGCAACTCCCGTGCAGCCCAACGCATGCTGTCCCACAACCGGCGCGCTCGCTCATAACCCAGCGCCGCCTCCAACGGCGGCATGTCACACGACCAACCAAGAATGGCCTGACCACCATTGCGCCCCGAGGCGGCCCACGCCACCCGACTGGCTTCCAGCAACGTCACGCGCTTACCGGCCAGCGCCAGACGCAACGCCGTATGCAACCCACTGAAGCCAGCCCCGATGATCAACACTTCGGTGTCCTGCTCGCCCTCCAACGCGGCTCGATCGAACAGACGATCGGCGCAGGTGTGGGCGTAATAGCTGGCGACGTGCTGGGTAGATTGCTGAAACATGCAGGCCTCGTGAATTTTTATACTTATATTTTCATGAAAAAGTACACGTTAAATTTCACGATCGCAACCGTTCAAGGCGCAAAAAAAATCCCGCCCAAGAGAACCCGGGCGGGATTTTTTCTAAGCAGGTAGCGCTATCGAGACAACGCTAACGACTTTTCAGGCAATCGGAATCAATGGATCCGCTGCTGCCCATGCTGTTTCGCGATTGGCCACCGGAGGATAGATCCACTGGGTGTTGATCTGTGTCTTGAGAGACTTGCCTTCCTGTTTGATCAGCTTAACCTCGCGATCCCAACCTTCAGTGTAAACCGCGCCCCAAGCTCCCAAATCCAGGCAGGTCACGTATTTAGGCTGGCTATACGGAGTCGGATCCACACCCAGAATCTGTGCAGCAACGTTATTGCCGGCATGGCGACCCAATACGATAGCGTGCTGACAGGTCATCAATGCGAAGTTGCCAATGTCATCGCTGGCGGCGTAGGCGACGTCGCCGGTGGCGAAGATGTCTTCCTGGCCAATGACTTTCAAGTGCGCATCGACGTGCAGGCGGCCCAGGTGATCGCGTTCGGCCGGAATCTGCTCGGTCAACGAGCTGGCGCGCACACCGGTGGTCCAGACCACGGTGTTGGCATCGATGCGCTGACCATCGGTCAGGGTCACGCCATTTTCATCGACGGCGACGACCGACGATTTCAAGCGCCATTTCACGCCCGTTTCAATACTGGCTTCAGCGATCGACTTGGCGATCTCGGCGCCCATGGACCCGCCAACTTTCTCGCCACGATCAACGATGATCACTTCGATGTCAGCGCGATCACCCAGGATGGCACGCAGACGCGCAGGCATTTCAGTCGCGGTTTCAATCCCGGTGAAGCCACCACCGGCCACCACTACAGTGTTGCGGGCTTTGCTTTCTGGCAGGTTGACCAGGGACTTGAGGTGATTTTCAAGGCGTACGGCCTGTTCGATCTGATCCACGTCGAAAGCGTGTTCCGCCACACCTGGCGTGTTCGGCAATGCCAGGCGGCTGCCGGTCGCCAGAACGAGTTTGTCGTAGCTGCACACTTGCTGGTTGCCAGATGCATCGAGGTAGCCGACACGTTTTTGCTCAACGTCGATGGTTTCGGCAGAGCCTTTGATGAAATTGACGCCGACCGCATCGAACAGTTCGCCGATCGGTGCGGCCAGCTGGTGAGCATTCGGCTCGTAGAAGCGCGGACGGACTCGCAGCTCGGCCTGAGGGGCCAGAACGGTCACTTCAACGTCGTTGTGACCATGAATGTCGAACAGACGCGTGGCGCTCAAAGCCGTCCACATGCCACCGAAACCTGCGCCGATAACCAAGATGTGCTGTTTCATTTTTAACTCCGGGGGAGAAGACCAAGTGATTAATTCGTTAAAGGTCACGCTCTTCGGTAGCGACGACGTACACTGCCGACCTTACAACTGCGACTATATTGATCCTAGTTACTTGGCACAAAACGAAATTACTGATGGTTAGCATCGAAAGTTTTGATTTGTCCAAAAAAGGCTTATAAACAGCCAACTCCGCCGCACCACGAGCCGTTAATACGCGACCGGATGCGTTGCTTGGCTCGCTTTCCGCTGTTAACATTTACGACAAATTTAGTCGGAGATCACTATGTCTCTTTACAGCGCAGGCGTTGAGTACGGCATTCATTGCCTGATTTTTTTGGTGGGCAATAGCGGCGACACCCGTGAGGCGAGCGTGCGCGACCTTGCCGAGCTGCAAGGCGTACCACAGGACTATCTGGCAAAAATTTTCACCAAACTGGCCAAGGCAAAACTGGTTGTCGCCACTGAAGGCGTGCGCGGCGGGTTCAAGCTGGCCCGGCCTTCTGACGAAATCAGC
The DNA here is from genome assembly GCF_059695775.1 of Pseudomonas sp. LBUM1666. NCBI lineage: Bacteria > Pseudomonadati > Pseudomonadota > Gammaproteobacteria > Pseudomonadales > Pseudomonadaceae > Pseudomonas > Pseudomonas sp. LBUM1666. Next base: position 3,661,171 of record NZ_CP166789.1, read on the forward strand.
ATTCTGGATATCGTCAATGCCATCGACGGCCAGAAGCTCATCTTCGATTGCCGGGAGATTCGGGGGCGTTGCGCCTTGTTCGAAGGTTCCGCGCCGGCGTGGGCGCTGGCGGGTCAGTGCTCGGTGCATGCCGCCATGATGACCGCGCAGAAACGCATGGAAGACGCCCTCGCCCAGCAGACCATTCTTGATCTCGCCAGGAAGGTCGGACGAAAAGCGCCGGCGCAATTCAATGCTCAGGTGGACAACTGGATGAACGATCGTCGGGAAAAGAAAACCAGTGCTAGCACTCAGGCAAGCGACGACCCGATCATCCAGGTGACCGATATCACCGACTAAACCTTACAGACAATCACGCACTGCCTGACGCAACGCCCCTGATTTCGCCCAAGGCGGCCCCTGATAAAGCGATACGTGACTGCCATCCTTCGATTTCACGATATCTACGATCTCGTCGGCCGTGATGATGCTCGGCGCGGTGACCCTGTAGCCATTGGAAATCGCCGATTGGGTGGTGTTGGGTATCTCCTTCTGCCACGCCGGCAGCACGCACGCGGCATACTCTTTTGGCGCCTTGTTGCTGTACTTGCTGACATTGGGCTCACCTGGCACCAGGGACGCGGGCAACGAACAGCCCGCCAGCAACGCCAACCCTACTCCCCCAATCAATTTGCGCATGACGCTTCCTTATCCCGAAAAAGGGGAATGTAACGTGTCGCTGTCCAGACATCCATCCGCTGCACTGAACTCAGCAAGGGGCGTTGTGATCGCCGGGATCCGGATACGACCTCTCGTTCAGATAAGTCATCCATCTTTCGTACGCTTCATGCTGCCATTGAGTGACCCGCTCCCATTCCGGGCCGCTCAGCTGATGTGCAGAAATCAGTTTCATCATTTCCGTGGTGGCCGCGTCCAGATCAACCATCAGCTCATGGGCATGAAATCTAAAGTCATCAGTAGCCGTCATTTGAAGTTGCCTCGCCCTAGCAAAAATTCACTACCTCACTACGACATCAGATCTGCGGGTTAGCGTTCATTTTCCCGACAAAAGGCTGCACCCACGCCCCAGACGAACAAAACGCCCTGACCCGGGAAATGGGACTAAAATTTCGTAGCGGGGATTGGCAGGAGGTCATCATGTGGCTTAACGAATCTGAAAACGAACTTCGGCGTAACCTGCAAAGCGTTGCGTCGGATTTGAGATGGTCAGCGGTAGAGCTTTTGCGCATCGCAGAGCAGCTACGCTTGGCCGGCAATGATGTGGATGCGCAAGCAACCCTAAAGCTGTGCGAGTTGTTCCAGGGCGATGAAGAACGACTGAAGGGTTATGCCGAGGAAGTGAAAGCCAAGATTATCACTCGAACGAAAGCTCAATAGCAGGAGCACTGCCATGCACAAGCCTCTATGCGCGCTGGTCGTTGTACTGGCTGCGTCGGGTGGCTGCAGCACCGAAACCCGTGTCTATCGGGATCAGCCGTTGGTCGCAAAGGTCGAGACCGGCATGAGCAAGGATCAAGTCCAGCAGATCGGCGGCCAGCCTTTATCCATAACGGATCGCACCGTTGAGCCTGGCACTTGCTTTGACTACAAGCTGACGCAGGCCGGCCATCAGCAGACGTACAACGTCAGTTTCGATGGCAGGGGCAAGGTCGACCATAAAAGCTTCATGACCTGCGCAGAATGGAGTCACGCGCAGCAAAAAGCCCGAGAGCCTTCCCGCAGCACTGGCGGTGGCGGTTATTAGCCCGGACCTCAGCGCCCAGCAAAGAAAAGCCCCGGCGAACCGGGGCTGCAAGCACACTATTTATCTGATTTCTGGCTGCGTGCAGGCCGACTTGCTCTGGCCTTGTAGCCGGGAAGAGCGGCCGCAAAGGCCAGTGCTTCCTCTCTACTGCCAAAGGCTCCAAGCCGGTCACCTTTGGTGCACACCCGCCATGGGCCGTTGTTCACGCTGAGTACGTCATAACCGTTCATGTGCATTTTGGTCAGCATCGGAACGCTCATAGTCACCTCCCTTTCGGCAGTGATGATCCTGGATTCACTTGAATACCTTACACCCGACCTTCCATGAAGTGCCAACCAGACGTCGCGCCAGGATTTCGGCACCTGGTTGCACTTTCAACCTCGTCCATCACTCCAACCATTGAGACAGACACCCCGGCTCGAATATTGCATTTTTATGACTGATTTATGACAAATGACAATCAGGTAACACATGAAAGTACGCGCAACCGTGATTTGCGAGCAGGACCGGCACATTCTCCTGGTGCGCAAGCCAAGGAGTCGCTGGACGCTGCCCGGCGGAAAGGTTGAGCGCGGCGAAACCCTTGCTGACGCTGCCACGCGAGAACTTCAGGAAGAGACAGGGCTTGGGGTCGACGGGTTGCTGTATCTGATGGAGTTGCAAACGGGCAGCACCCGACACCATGTGTACGAGGCCTTTGTGGCGAACGCGGATGAAGCCCGCCCGCAAAACGAAATTTTCGATTGCATCTGGTATCCGCTGGACGCGGTCCAGAACCTGAACACAAGCGACGCCACGCTCAGAATCATCAAAGCGTTTCAGCGTCGACTGTAAGTTGCTCAGCCCTGGTCGCCGCCACCGACCGGCATGATCATGCCAGTGATATAAGACGCTTCGTCGCTGGCCAGAAACAGAATAGCGCTTGCCTGTTCATCCAGCGTGCCATAGCGCTTCATCAAACTGCTGTCGAGCGTCTGGTCGACAATCTGCTGATACCAGACCTTCTCTTGCTCGCTCTGATCGGCAATGTTGCGCGGAATGACCCGCGGCGGCGCTTCGGTGCCACCGGGCGCGGTGGCATTGACCCGAATTCCGCGACCGGCGGTTTCGAAGGCCAGGCAAGCGGTCAACGCGTTGACCCCACCCTTCGCCGCTCCGTACGGCACGCGATTGACACTGCGCGTGGCGATGGACGAAACGTTGACGATGGCGCCACTCCCCTGATCAAGCATGAACGGCAGCGCGGCATGACAGCACCACAGCGTCGGGAACAGCGAACGGCGCACTTCAGCCTCGATCTGCGACGCGTCGTAATGCTCAAAAGGCTTGGTCCAGATCGTCCCGCCCACATTATTGACCAGCACATCCAGACGTCCGAAACGCTCGACGGCGGTTTGCATGACGCGACTGCATTCGCTGTATTGCTCAAGATCGGCGGTCAGCGCGAGCACCTGGCTGCCCTGCCCCAATTGCTGCTGAACCTCAAACACCAGCTCGGAGCGATCGACCAGAATCAACCGCGCACCTTCCGCCGCCATGCGCTCGGCAACACGCCGACCGATGCCTTGGGCCGCGCCGGTGATCAGCGCGACTTTTTCGTGGAATCTGTTCATGTCTCTCTCCCACAACAGCGCGACTCAGGCCGCGCTGGCGGCAAATTTCTCGTAGTAAAAGTTTGTCGGCGCAATGCCTTTTTCGCGGATGAACTGGCTGACTGCCTCGACCATCGGCGGTGGGCCGCACAGGTAGACATCGACGTCGCCTTCGTTCAAATGCTGCGGCTCGATGTGTTGGGTCACGTATCCCTTGAGCGGGTGCTGACTGTCCGGGTTGGCGACGCAAGCACTGAAGCTGAAGTTCGGGATTCGTGCGGCGAAGGCTTCGAGTCGATCCATCTCCACCAGATCGAAATCGTTGGTCACGCCGTAGATCAAATGCAGCGGATGCTCACTGCCCTGTTCGGCGATTTTTTCCAGCATCGCCGTGAATGGCGCCAGCCCCGTACCGCCGGCCAGCAGCAACAACGGACGGCGAATGTCGCGCAGATAAAAACTGCCCAACGGCCCGGCCAGGCTCATGCTGTCGCCGGCCTTGGCCATGCCGGTGAGGAAGCTGCTCATCAAGCCGCCGGGCACGTTGCGGATCAGGAAACTGACCTCGCCATCGCGCTGCAACGAGCTGAACGAATACGCGCGGGTCTGCTCGCTGCCGGGAATTCCGAGGTTCACGTATTGCCCCGGCAGGAACGCCAGTTTGCTCAGGGCTTCGCCCTTGATCGACAACGCGATGGTACTGTCGGACAACTGGCGCACGGCGCTGATGGTGGCGTCATAGCTCGCCTGACGGGTGCGGCAAACCTGCGAAGAGGTCGGCACGCGTATCACGCAATCGCTCTGGGCGCGCATCTGGCAGGTAAGGACGAAACCTTGCTCGGCTTCTTCCGCGCTGAGCGCATCTTCGATGTACTCCTCGCCCAACTCATAACGGCCGGCCTCGGCGAAACATTTGCAGGTACCGCAGGCGCCGTCGCGGCAATCCAGTGGAATATTGATGCCTTGGCGATACGCAGCATCGGCCACGGTTTCGCCGACATTGGCGTCGATGAATCGGGTGACGCCGTCTTCAAAATTGAATGCGATGGAATGAGTCATGACCGCTGCCTCACAGGTGGTAGACATCGATGACCTGGCGAACGTAGTCGTTCTTCAGGATCACTTTCTTGGCCTTGATCAGCGGGTTTTCACCGCGCACATCGAGGGTGTAGAAACTGCTGCCGAAATAGCTGTCGACGGTCTTGTAGCGAAAGCTCAGGGTGTGCCAGTTGAAGCGCACTTTGCACAGCCCGTCGGCCTGTTCGAGCAGCTCGATGTTGCTGATGTTGTGCGAGGTGCGGGTGTCCGGAATGCTCGCGCTGGAACGTTCGGTCTTGATGCGGAAGACGCGGTCTTCCAGGCCAGTGCGGTTGCCGTACCAGATCAGCGAGATTTCCCGCTGCGGGTCTTCGGTCAACTCGTCGTTGTCGTCCCAGGACGGCATCCAGAACGTCGCATCCGGGGCGTATAACTCCAGCCATTCGTCCCATTGTCGGTCATCGAGGTAGCGCGCTTCGCGGTAGAGAAAATCGCGTACGGCGTCATAGGTGATGGTCATTGCACGGCCTCCACAGGAATCAGGTCGGACTGCTCGGCGGCCAAGGCCTTGAGCATGGTCTGCTGCCAATACTTGTGTTGCAGCACGAACAGGCCTTCGTCTTCGGTGCGCACGCCGCTGAGCAGCGGATGCAGGTCGATTTCCTTGGCCGCCTCATCGGCGCCTTCGATCCAGTGTTCGGCGCCACGGGACATGTCGTTCCAGGCGGTCACGCTGCCCTGATAACTGGTCTGGCAGGAACGAAACTCTTCCAGGTCGTCCGGGGTGGCCATGCCGCTGACGTTGAAGAAGTCTTCGTACTGGCGAATCCGGCTCGAACGGGCGTGGTCGCTTTCGCCTTTGGGGGCGATGCAGTAAATGGTGATTTCCGTGCGGTCGACCGAGATCGGCCGGGCGATGCGAATCTGCGAACTGAACTGGTCCATCAGGTACACGTTCGGGTACAGGCACAGGTTGCGCGAGTTCTCGATCATCCAGTCGGCGCGGGCCTTACCGAAGTCCTGGGCCAGTTCATCGCGACGCTCGTAAAGCGGACGATCTTCAGGGTTGGCCCAACGGGTCCAGAGCAGCATGTGGCCCTTGTCGAAGGAATAGAAACCACCACCCTGCTTGGCCCAACTGCCGGCACTCATGGTCGGGTTGCAATCGCCGGCCTCGCGCTGCTTGCGCTGGTTCTGGGTGGCGGCGTAGTTCCAGTGCACGGAGCTGACGTGATAGCCGTCGGCGCCGTTTTCCGCGGTGAGTTTCCAGTTGCCTTCGTAGATGTAGCTGGAGGAACCGCGCAGCACTTCCAGGCCATCGGCGGACTGGTCGACGATCATGTCGATGATCTTTGCCGACTCGCCCAGGTGTTCAACCAACGGCACGACATCAGCCTTGAGGCTGCCAAACAGGAAGCCGCGATAAGACTCGAAACGCGCGACTTTGGTCAGGTCGTGGGAGCCTTCGCAGTTGAAGCTGGCCGGGTAGCCCGCTTCGGCCGGATCCTTGACCTTGAGCAGCTTGCCGGAGTTGTTGAAAGTCCAGCCGTGGAATGGGCAGGTGTACGAGCTCTTGTTGCCAGACTTGTGCCGGCACAGCGTCGCGCCTCGATGGCTACAGGCGTTGAGGAACGCATTGAGCTCACCGTCCTTGTTGCGCGCGATGAAGATCGACTGGCGCCCCATGGTGGTGGTGTAGAAGTCGTTTTTGTTGGGGATCTGGCTTTCGTGGGCCAGGTACAGCCAGTTGCCTTCGAAGATGTGCTGCATCTCGAGATCGAACAGCCGCGGGTCGGTGAACATCTCGCGCTTGCAGCGATAGATGCCCTGTTCTTTTTCATCTTCAAGCAGGGAGTGAAGGTATTCGGGTCGCAGGGACATGGCCGCCGCCTCCATTGTTTTTATTCAGGCAGGGCCATGCTAGGACGGGGGGATGTGGCGGACTATCCGCTGGGTGCAGACCTGTATCCGTTTACTGCAAAGGGAGATGCGACGCTTGACTTGTGGCGAGGGGGCTTGCCCCCGTTCGGCTGCGCAGCAGTCGTAAATCCTGACGATGTGGTGTGCCTGACAGAATGCCGAGGGCCGCTTCGCGACCCAACGGGGGCAAGCCCCCTCGCCACAGGTGATGCGTCGCTCTCTGGTATCAATCAGTGGCGGCGTTTGAGGGTGTCGGACGGCAGTTCGCCAAACTGTTTGCGGTAGCTGTCGGAGAACCGGCCCAGGTGCAGGAAGCCGTAATCCATCGCCACTTCCGTGACGTTGCGCACGTTGCAGGTCGGGTCGCTCAGGCAGGCGTTGATGCGCTCAAGGCGTTTTTGCCGGATGTAGTTTTTTGGCGTGGTGCCGGCGTTGCGTTCAAACAATCCGTACAACGAGCGCAGACTCATCCGCGCCTGGCGCGCCAGTTCTTCACTGTCGATGTCCTGTTTGAGATGGCCCGCAATGTAGTCGGCAATCACCTCGAACGTGGCCGTCTGCGAGCCGAGACTGATCCGGCTGACGTTGGTCTTCATCAGGCTGAGCATCTTGCTGACGATGATCTGCGCGTAGTGCTCCTGCACCCTGGGAATCTGCTCGGCGGCCTCGGCTTCCTGGCAAATCATCGCCAGCAGACCGACAAAGCCTTCCAGTTCATCGAGCTGGTAACGGTTCTCCAGAAACCGCACGCCCTGCCCCGGATACCGCCAGCGCTGTTCATCGCACACGGATTCCAGTAACGGGGTGGGGACTTTGAGGATGAATTTTTCGCAATCGTCGGAATACGTCAGGTCCACCGGATCGTCGGGATTGATCAGCAGCAACTCGCCGGGCGCGAAGTAGTGTTCCTGGCCGTGGCCGCGCCACAGGCAGTTGCCGCGCAGCAACACTTGCAGGTGATAGATGCTTTCCAGCGCACCGGAAGTGACCCGCACGCTGCCGCCATAGCTGATGCGGCACAGGTCGAGGCTGGCAAACTTGCGGTGATTGAGGCTGGCCAGCGGTCGCCCGGCCCGGGGCATCAGAATGCAATGGTTACCGACATGCTGATTGACGTACCCCGACACCGCGTAAGGGTCGGCGTGGTCGAATACGGTGCTGCGCTGACTCAACAGTTGCGCTTGCATCATCGGGTCACTCTCATTGTTGTTATAGGTAACGTCGGGCCATTCCAGGGTCAAACGCAGAAGACCACGAGATAAACGTTCGGTTATCTCGTGGCCCGGCTCCGCTGTTCGAGGATATCAGTCCTCGAGCGCGCGGACCCGCTCGTGGCGTTGCTGCTCGTCGGGTTGTGCGGAGGTCTGCAAGGTGAAATCGAAGTCGATTTCGGCAAAACGACCGCTGATACCATGCGCCGCTGCGCGTTGTGGATCGTCGCTGAAGGTGATTTTGGCAATCAGCTCATCGCGAGTGGCATAGGCGAAATCGTCATGCAGGTATTGATCGCCATCGAGGTTGATCTGGGTGGTCAGGTGACGATGATCCGGCGCGGAGATGAAGAAGTGAATGTGCGCCGGCCGTTGCCCATGACGGCCCAGTTGATCGAGCAGTTGCTGGGTCGGACCGTCCGGCGGGCAGCCATAGCCCGACGGCACGATGCTGCGGAAACGATAACGGCCTTCGGCATCGGTGACGATACGACGACGCAGGTTGAACTCCGACTGGGTGCTATCAAAGTAGGAGTAAGTGCCGCCAGTGTTGGCGTGCCAGACATCGACCACCGCACCGGCCAACGGTTCGCCGGCGGTGTTCTTGACCTGGCCCTGCATGAACAGCACCACACCTGGATCGACGCCGTCATCCAGTCGCGCTTCGCCTTCCGACAGCGGCGCACCCGCCACGTACAGCGGGCCTTCGATGGTCCGCGGTGTGCCGCCGGACTTGCCGGCCTGCTCGTCTTCGGCGTCCATCAGCAGGTCGAGGTAATGCTCCAGACCGAGCCCGGCCACCACCAACCCGGCCTCTTGCCGCGCACCCAGCACGTTGAGGTAGTTGACGGCTTTCCAGAACTCTTCCGGGGTCACGGCCAGGTCTTCGATGATGTTCACCGAATCACGCAGGATGCGGTAGACCAGGGCCTTGACCCGCGGGTCGCCAGCGTCGTTGAGCAGACCGCTGGCCTCTTCGAGAAACTTCTGGACACTGGCAGTGTGGGAAATCTTGACGTTCATTTTGGTGGGTTCCTCATCTTGTAATTATTAGCGTAGCGAACTGAACAGGCTGGGTTCAGCGGTCATCCTCGCGGATGGAAGAAGGATGCCGGCACATCGCGTCGATCTCGATCGCCATGTACGGAAACAGCGGCAATTGCATGAGCAAGTCGTGCAGTTCCTGAACGCTGTCGACGTCGAAAACGCTGTAATTGGCATAGTGCCCGGCGATACGCCACAGGTGACGCCACTTGCCTTGCTCTTGCAGGCGCTGGGCCAGGGCTTTTTCGTCAGCCTTCAATTTGGCGGCTGCTTGCGGATTCATATCGACCGGCAGGTTCACGGTCATTTTTACGTGGAACAGCATAGTGCTCTCCTCAGGCTTGATGAATGGCAGTAGACGATTTGTCACGACGGAAGAACGCCAGACGTTCTTCATCGAGGCTCAGGCCCAGACCCGGTGTTTTCGGCACGTGCAGCTCAAAATCGCGATAGACCAGCGGCTCGCTGAGAATGTCTTCGGTCAGCAGCAATGGACCGAACAGCTCGGTATCCCACGCCAGCTTGTTCAGCGTGATAAAGGCATGGGCCGAGGCCAGGGTGCCGATGCCACCTTCGAGCATGGTGCCGCCATACAGGCCGATACCGGCGGCTTCGGCAATCGCCGCGGTTCGCAGCACGGCGCGCGGGCCGCCGTTCTTGGCGATCTTCAAGGCAAACACCGAGGCCGCGCCTTCACGGGCCAGGTTGAACGCATCTTCCACGCATTCGATGGATTCATCGGCCATGATCGGCGCCGGGCTCATGGCATTCAGGCGCGCCATGCCGGCGCGGTTGTTGCGCGAGATCGGCTGTTCGATCAGGTCGATACCGTTGGTTCCCAGGATCCGGCAGGCGCGCAGCGCAACCGCTTCATCCCAGGCCTGATTGACATCGACCCGCACGCTGGCGCGGTCGCCCAAGGCTTTCTTGATTGCAATAACGTGAGCCAGGTCGCGGTTGACTTCACCGGCCCCGATTTTCAGTTTGAAAATCCGATGGCGGCGCAGGTCGAGCATCTTTTCCGCTTCGGCGATGTCCTTGTCGGTGTCGCCACTGGCCAGGGTCCACGCCACTGGCAGTGCATCGCGAACGCGGCCGCCCAGTAACTCGCTGACCGGCAGCCCAAGGCGTTTGCCCTGAGCGTCGAGCAAGGCGGTTTCGATACCTGATTTAGCAAAAGTGTTGCCACGGATGCTGCGCTCCAGGCGCAACATCGCGGCATTCACGTTGGCGCTGTCCTGGCCCAGCAACAGCGGCGCGAAGTGTTTGTCGATGTTGGTCTTGATGCTGTCAGGGCTTTCGTTGCCGTAGGCCAGGCCACCAATGGTGGTGGATTCGCCAATACCTTCAATGCCGTCGGCGCAGCGCACGCGAATGATCACCAGGGTCTGGTTCTGCATGGTGTGCATCGCCAGCTTGTGCGGGCGGATGGTCGGCAGATCGACGATGATCGTCTCGATCGATTCAATGGCTGTTGCAAGCATGTCGATACCCATCAGGTTCTTAAAGTTCTGGAACCGATTCTGGTACGGCTTTTTTCGGGAAGCCAATATAGAATTGGTCTGACTTGATACCTTTAAGGTATGCAACCGACTTGTGTCTGGAGGCCCCATGGAACTGCGTCACCTGCGGTATTTTCAGGTGTTGGCTCAAACCCTCAATTTCACCCGTGCCGCCGAACTGCTGCACATCGCCCAACCACCGCTGAGCCGGCAGATGCAGCAACTGGAGGATGAACTCGGGGTATTGCTGCTGGAACGCGGGCGGCCGCTGAAGCTGACCGACGCCGGGCGGTTTTTCCATGAGCACTCCACCGCCCTGCTCGAGCAACTAAACAAGGTGTGCGACAACACGCGACGGATCGGTCTGGGCGAGAAGACTTGGCTGGGCATCGGTTTCGCCCCGTCGACGCTCTACGGCGTGCTGCCGGAACTGATTCGCCGTTTGCGCAGCGGCGAGCCCCTGGAGCTTGAGCTGGGGCTCTCGGAAATGACCACGTTGCAGCAGGTGCAGGCGCTCAAGGCCGGGCGTATCGACATTGGTTTCGGCCGAATCCGCATCGACGACCCGGCCATCATCCAGACTGTGTTGACCGAAGATCGGCTGGTCGCCGCCCTGCCCGCCGGCCACCCATTACTGGCCGGGCCGATCAGTCTTCGCGAACTGGCGAAAGAACCCTTCGTGCTGTACCCCGGCAACCCGCGCCCGAGCTATGCCGACCATGTGATCGCGTTATTCGAATCCTACGGCGTGAGCATCCACGTAGCGCAATGGACCAACGAGCTGCAAACAGCCATCGGTCTGGTGGGAGCGGGAATCGGCGTCACCCTGGTGCCGGCCTCGGTGCAATTGCTGCACCGCGACGACATTGGTTTCACGCCGCTGCTGGAAGACAACGCGACCTCGCCGATTATTCTCAGCAGGCGCGTGGGCGACGTATCGCCGGGGCTGAATCATTGCTTGAAGATGATTGATGAACTGCAGCCGCGGGCCTAGCCGGCAAACGCCCGACGACCGGCGCGCATCTCAATGCGCAACTCGCCAATCAGATTGGAGATATCACGAACGGTGGTCAGCCGTTCGGGTGATACACCGGTGATCAACAGATCAATGCGCCCGGTGGCGGGTTCGTAGACTTTGATCCGCAACGTTTCGTCGGGATTTACCGTGCAGGCACAGGAAAGCGGTTGAAAACCGGACTCAACAATGCGGCAAAGCTCAGGAACTGAAACCATGACTGGCGCCTCCGTGGCCATTAATCGGATCCAACTTGCTCAGCATAGATGCGCTTTCCCCATCCTGCGCCCGCCAATGCTGAAAATAAGTGTTAGCTGTTTCTCACTTTGGCAACCTTTCAGTGAGAATCCCCACCCCAAATCCAATTCCAGAGCCCCGGTAATTTAACCGACTGTGAACTGTCGCGAACGGTACGCGCCATGGCGGCCCGTTGCAGCGCTGCCGTGTCGTCGTAAAACGGCTTTTCTGCGGTTTTCACACCGGAAGCCTGTGCACTGTCGAGGAGGATTTGCAGGTACTCCCGAGTATGCCGGGCGGTGTAGCGATTGAGGTCGTGGAAGGTCACCACCACCGGAATCACCCCGTCCACCACCGGCAACTCGTCAAGCGCGATGCGCTCGCGCACTTCGGACATTGTGCGCAAGAAGTGGGCCCGCCGCCGGGGACTGGCGTTGAAGCCCCAGATCTTGCCGTCATTGGCGCTCAGGTCGGTCAGCAGCACATGCATGCCGTGTTGCTGATAGGCCGCGAAAGTGCGCTTGTCGTAGCTCCAGAATGGCGGGCGCACCAGGGTCGGTGGCGCACCGGTGATCGCAGCGATGTCGGCGCTGCCGTGGGTGAGGGACTGCTCCAGTTCTTGCGGATCCAGGGATCGATGATTGGCGTGCCCGGGCGTGGCCGTGTGAAAGCCCAGGATCTGACCTTCGGCCTGTTCGCGATGCATGACCTGGCGCCCTATTTCACTGCCGCCGGCGCGTGAGGCACGGGTCTGCACGAAGAACACTGCTTTGAGATTCGGCTGCACCGGGTTCGTCGCCAGACTGTCGAGCACCGTCATCGTCGGATTCCAGAAACTCGAGGCGCTGGGACCGTCGTCGAAGGTCAGCAGAAAACGGATCGGAGGTTGCGCGCTCAGACGCTGTTCGGTCTGCGGCGTCATTTCGATGGGAGAAGCGATACACCCAACCAGCCCTGTAGCGATGATGAGTGCAGATAGAACCTTGAACAGCCGTTTCATGTTTTGCCCATTTATCCTTCGTCGGCCCGCAGGTCGCTGCGGGCCGAGGTTGGATAAGGGTACACAGTGTTTGGTTCCAGTGCTGCCCGGCATCGTGGGTTACTGGTCAAACGCCTGTTGAAACGAGCTGTCGATAAGCGGGGCAGTCGCCAGCGCAGCCGGCAGCGCTTTTACCTTGAACAGGAAGTCCGCGGTGCTTTGCAGATCCTTTGCTGCCTGCGCATCCACCGGGCCGACGGTCATGTGGGCCTGGCGCAACCAATGGCGCGAAACGTTCTGGTCAAGGTTGGCTTTCTTCGCCCAGAGATCGGCGTACTCGTCGGTGTGGCTGTCGACCCAGGCCCGGGCCTTTTTCAGGCGCAGCAGAAAGTCGGCAATGGCTTCGCGTTTGCTGTCGATCGACGACGTCGAGGCGGCGATGGCACTCAGGCCGGGCATCAGGTTCTTAGCGGTGAGGATCGGCCGGGCGCCGGAGAACAGAATCTGCTGGGAGATGTAAGGTTCCCAGACCGGGAACGCGTCGATGCTGCCCTGAGGCAGCGCGGCGGCGGCATCGATCGGCATCAGTTTGATGAAGTCGACATAGTCTTCCGGCAGGTCGGCTTTTTCCAGGGCGCGCAGGGTCAGTTGCTGGCTCCAGGCGCCGGGCCAATAAGCGACTTTCTTACCCTTCAGATCGGCGATGGTTTTGACCGGCGAGTCCTTGGGCACCAGCAAGGCGATGGTGTCGGGGTTCTGCCGCGACACGCCGATCAGTTTCACCGGCGCCTGCTTGGCGGCGAGGAACAGAAAACCCGAATCGCCGAGAAAACCCAGATCCAGCGCGCCGGTGTTCAGCGCTTCGGCCAGTGGCGCGGCGGCCTGGAAGTGCTTCCAGTCGACGGTATACGGCGCGTCTTTCAGTACGCCCGACGCCTCCACCGAAGCGCGAACGTTGTAGTAGTTCTGATCACCGACGTGCAGGACGACGGGCTCGGCGGCGTAAGCCAGTGGTGCGGCGAACAGTGCGCTGGTCAGCAGACTGCGCACGAATCGGGACAGGTTCATCGGGGGCTCCTTGAGGGTTGTTGCGATAGACCATAACGCTCTTACAAGAAGCTTTTAAAATTCGATTAATGCATAAGCTCATGACCAGCAGCGAACTGTGTTTGCCCAGCAACAGCGACTAAACAGACTGTTTTCCCTTGAACATTTCTCTGCCGCTGCTTCAGCGCCAAGGCCTTGAAAACACTCGTCACGTAAAACATGGCACAGAGCCTGCAATATTCCTTTTATGCAGGAAGCATTTATAAAAATGATTTTTTGGAAATAAGAACCTCGCCGCCTTGCCTGGAGCTGTCCCATGAAAACCACCTTCCGTTTCCCCCACGTCAGGTCTCTGCTCAGCGCCTGCGCCCTGGCGCTGAGCCTGCAACCGCTTGCCCAGGCCGCTGAAGCGCCACCGGCCGAGGTGCATCTGGATTACGCCTATTACTCGCCCGTGAGCCTGGTGCTCAAACACTTCGGCTTTCTGGAAAAAGCCCTGCCACAGACCAAGGTCAGCTGGGTGCTGAGCCAGGGCAGCAACCGCTCGCTGGAATACCTCAACAGCGGCGGCGTCGACTTCGCCTCCTCCGCCAGCCTCGCCGCCGTGCTGAGCCGCGCCAATGGCAGTCCGATCAAATCGGTTTACGTCTACAGTCGCGCCGAATGGACGGCGTTGGTGGTGCGCAAGGACTCGCCCTACAAGACCGTGGCCGATCTGAAAGGCAAAAAAATCGCCGCCACCAAGGGCACCGACCCGTACCTGTTTACCCTGCGCAGCCTGCAACAAGCCGGCTTGAGCAAAGACGATGTGGAACTGGTGCATTTGCAGCACCCGGACGGTCGCACCGCGCTGGAAAAAGGTGACGTCGACGCCTGGGCCGGACTCGATCCGCACATGGCCGCGAGCCAGGTTCAGGCCGGTTCCCGATTGCTCTATCGCAACACTAATTTCAACAGCTACGGCGTGGTCAGCGTCACCGACACCTATGCGAAAGAGCATCCGCAGACCATCGAAACCGTCCTGAAAGCGTACGAAAAGGCACGCGACTGGGCGGTAAAAAATCCTGACGAACTGGCGAAACTGCTCGCCACCGAATCCGGTCTGCCGCTGGAAGTGGCCAAGCTGCAATTGTCGCGCACCGACCTGAGCAGCCCGCAATTGACCGCCAAGGACGTGATCGCCTCCAAGGCTGCCGCACCGATTCTGGTTTCCGAAGAACTGGTTCGTCGTGGGGTGAATGTCGATCAAGTGATCGACCAACTGATCGACACCGGCTTCAAAGAAACCGTGGCTCGTGTAGGAGCTGTCGAGTGAAACGAGGCTGCGATCTCTTGATCTTGATTCGTCGTGACCGGAGAACCCAATGACCAGCAAAAGCAAACACCTGTCCGCCCCGCTGGCATTGCCCGCACTCCGACGCCTCAACAACGCCTGGAAACTCCGCCTCAAGGCCCTCGCCCTACCGGTGCTGATCATCCTGCTGCTGGAATTCGTCGTGCGTATCGGCTGGTTGCCGTCTTACCAGATGCCGGCCCCCAGCGAGATCGCGCTGACCTTGAGGGACCTCGCCGAAGGCGCGCTGTGGAAGCACATCAGCGCCAGCCTGTTGCGGGTGCTGTTGGGTTTCGCCATCGGCGCCAGTCTGGCCTTGGTATTCGCCGCGTGGGTCGGTTTGAGCCGCGAAGCCGAAGCCTGGCTGGAGCCGACGTTCGCCGGCCTGCGCTCGATACCGAGCCTGGCCTGGGTGCCGCTGTTGCTGCTGTGGTTGGGCATCGACGAGACCTCGAAAATCGTCTTGATCGCCATCGGTGCCTTCTTTCCGGTGTACCTCAACGGCGTCGCGGCGATCCGCGACATCGACCGCAAACTGGTGGAAGTCGGGCAGATGTACGGTTTCAGTCGGCTCCGACTGGTGCGCCGAATTCTGCTGCCCGCCGCCCTGCCCGGCCTGTTCACCGGATTGCGCAGCGGTATGAGCCTGGCCTGGATGTTTTTGGTGGCTGCCGAACTGATCGCCGCGACCAAAGGACTGGGGTATCTGCTCAGCGACGGTCGCGAGACTTCACGCCCGGACATCGTGCTGGCGGCAATCATCGTGCTGGCGCTGCTGGGCAAACTCAGCGACGGCATTCTCGCCGGCCTGGAGAAACGTTTCCTCGCCTGGCGCGACACCTTCAACGGCCAAAGCGCAAAGGATTGAGCCATGACCGACCACCTGCTGGACATTCGCGTCGAGCGCAAAACCTTCGCCGCCACCACCGTGCTCAAGAACATCCATTTGCAACTACAGCCTCGGGAAGCCGTCAGCCTGCTGGGTCCCAGCGGCTGCGGGAAAAGCACGTTGCTGCGGATCATCGCCGGCCTGGAAAAGGACTTTGAGGGCGAAGTGCTCAGCAGCGCCGGGGAAGTCGCTTTTGTGTTCCAGGAGCCGCGACTGATGCCATGGCTGACGGTCGAACAGAACATCGGTTTCAGCGCCGACAACCAATACGACAAAGCCTGGGTCGGGCAACTGATCGACGAAGTCGGCCTCGGCGGTTTTGCTCAAGCCCTGCCCAAAGCGCTGTCGGGCGGCATGGCGCAGCGGGTGGCGATCGCTCGCGGCCTCTACTCGCGACCGCAAGTGCTGTTGCTGGATGAACCCTTCAGCGCGGTAGACGCCTTCACCCGCATGAAATTGCAAGACCTGCTGCTGCAACTGACCGAACGTCATGCCATCGCCCTGCTGCTGGTGACCCACGACGTGGATGAAGCGCTGTACCTCAGTGATCGGGTGCTGGTGATGGACAATCGTCCCAGCAGCATTCGTCAGGAGCTTGCGGTGCAACTGGCCCATCCCCGTGACCGGCGCGACCCTTTGCTGGCGCGCCTCAAGGCCTTGTCGCTGACCGAGTTGCAGCGCGCCCATGTAATCTGAGCAACTAAGCTGAAAGCTCCAGCCAGAGAGCTTCAGTCAGAGGATCAGCTGATGTGCGGACGCCTGTCGCAGTACCGTGGCATTCACGATTTTGTCGCGGTGCTGAGCATCCCCGACGCGTTGATCAACCACGTCGGCGATGAACCGTTGGCCCACTACAACGCGGCGCCCACCACGCAACTCGCCCTTCTGCATCTGGAAAGCAACGGCCTGCACGCCGACTTTCAGCGCTGGGGATGGCGGCCGCACTGGGCGAAGGATCGGGCGGCACCAATCAATGCGCGGGTCGAAAAAGTCGCCCACGGCCCGTTCTTCCGGGCGATCTGGCCGTACCGCGCAATCGTGCCGCTCGACAACTGGTTCGAATGGGTCGACGCCGGAGATTCGACGAGGCAACCGTGGCTCATCCGCCGACAGGACCGGGCGCCGATTTTATGCGCGGCGATCGGACAGTTTCCCGGCACGGGGGGTGAGCCGCGGGCCGACGACGGTTTTGTGATCATCACCGCCGACAGTGCGGGCGGCATGCTCGACATTCATGACAGGCGCCCCGTGGTGTTGTCTGCGCCGCTGGCGCGGGAATGGCTTGACCCGGCCACCCCCAAA
Source organism: Pseudomonas sp. LBUM1666 (assembly GCF_059695775.1). NCBI lineage: Bacteria > Pseudomonadati > Pseudomonadota > Gammaproteobacteria > Pseudomonadales > Pseudomonadaceae > Pseudomonas > Pseudomonas sp. LBUM1666. The sequence continues at coordinate 3,678,024 of NZ_CP166789.1, forward strand.
GAACGCGCTGAGGAGATGGCGCTGTTGCAGGGCGAAGTCAGCGAGGTTTTCGAGTGGTACAAGGTTGACAGAGCGGTGGGCAATTCAAGAAATCAAGGCGCTGCACTGATTGATGAAATTCCATAAACGTATCAATACCGACATAAATGCAGGCATACGTAACAGTTATATATACATATTGATCACTTGATCGTTACACATGTCGTTTCATCCAAGAAACACTTGCCTTTGTTTGGCGATTTAACTATTAACCGCCTGTCTGACACTTCGATACATTTAGAACAACTATGGATAGCATGCGCGCCGCATTCCCTCGGCACCCCGCAATTGACCAAAGAGTCAATAAACCAAGGAAATCCCTAAAACAACAAGCCTTGCAGAGAATTAAATTGCGCGACGATCTCACAACTAATCAAGTCGATGGTCTGACGTGTGTTTATCTTTCGAAGACAGAACGTTACCCACTCGACTGTTTTATCGGGCAATACATAAAGACCCGCAACCTGCATTCAATTGCCACTATCGGCAGCCTCCTGCGTACAACCCTCGAACGCTATCCGGGCAAACCTCCAGTCATGGTCAACGAGCTGAACGCCTGGATCGACAAAACCTTGGGTTATAGGGCCTCCCACCCCGATGTTCTGCAGTTGGAAGACGTTTGAGTTGATGGACCGGGTTCATTCAGCCAAAGAACTGAACGAACCCGACATCGAGCCACTCTCAATACTGAGCTTCGGCCCAAGGAGGAATATATGAGCAAACTCGTCCCCTATGCCGTGCACTATATGTTCGACGGCGTTCGTCAGCACTTTTTCAAACTGGCCGAACAGTTTTCCGATGTCGAGGCGATACATTCGGCTTCCGCCCATGCTTATCCCGACTCCGGTCGTCAAATCGCCGCACACGCCAACCTCGAAACTGCGCGCGTCGAAGCGCAGCAATTGGGCATTACACACATTCGCTGGAATGAAGCGATCTGATTTAAATAATCGTCCAAAGAAAAGCCCCGCTTGATAGCGGGGCTTTTTTGTATGTGCAAATCGGTCAAGGCCTCAGCGGACGTTCCTGGTCGCGATCTGACAGCTCTTTACCGTCGTCGGGGTGCTTCCAGTCCGGCGTTGAACGCCGCTGCCGCTCGATCTCCTCTTCCGTGGGTTCATCCATCTCTTCATCCGGGTCCGGACGCTTTGGTTCATTCGCCATGCTCACCTCTCTTCCTGAAGGGGTCCTCTTTAAGCGTAGAACAGTTTCGACGGGAACGACTCAGAGCCACCAACGCAGCAAAAAGAAGAACCCCATGCTCAACAACATGCTGAGCAAGGTATTACGGGTGTAAAGCACCAGCCCCACCGCCACCAGCGAACTGAGCAGATACGGGTTGTCCCACTGCAGATTCAGCTGCTTGTCCGGCATGAACACGATCGGCCCGCAGATCGCCGTCAGCATGCCCGGTACCGCAAAACCCAGGAACTGCCGCGCATTACTGCTCAAGCGCACGGGCAGCCGCGGCTCCAGAAACACATAGCGGTTGAGGAACACCAATAGCCCCATGCCAAAAATCACCGCCCAGACCATCATGTGCGCCCACCGTAGAATTTGTTGCAGATAAAGCCTGCGGTCATGCCCGCCAACCCCGACAGCACCAGCGCCGAGCCCCATTGCCAGTAGCTGAACAGCACCGAGCAGAACAACGACACCGCCACGCACACCACGGTCGGCACGTTTCGCACCACCGGGGTGATCAGGGCGATAAAGGTCGCCGCGATGGAGAAGTCCAGTCCCAGATGTTCCAGCCCCGGAATGCTGCTGCCCAGCACGATGCCGGCCAGGGTGAAGAGGTTCCAGGCGATGTAAAACGTCAGGCCGACACCCAACGCGTACCAGCGGTTGAACTGTTGTTTGTCATGCGCACTGGTCAGGGCGAACAGCTCGTCGGTGAGCAAAAACCCGAGCCCCACACGCCAGCGACCCGGCAACGGTGAGATCACCGAACGCATGCTCATTCCGTAGAGCAAATGCTGGGAGGTCAGCAGCAGCGTGGTCAGCAGAATCGAAAAGATCCCGGCACCGCCCTTGAGCATGCCGATCGCCACCAGTTGCGCGGCACCGGCGAATACGATGCTCGACAACCCCTGGCCTTGCAGGGGCGTGAGATTGGCTTCGATGGCCATGGAGCCAGCCAGCAGCCCCCACGGCGCGGTGGCCAGGGACAACGGCATGATCGCCGCAGCGCCGCGAAGAAAGGCACTGCGCGGCATGAGTGAATTGGACATAACGCTCTACAACCAGGGAAAGACCTCAGACTGTGCCAGCAGTCATGGCCGAAGGCTTGAACAATCTTGCGCACTTGGTCCGCGGCCAAGCACAACGGGAGAATGCGTGCGGAGCTCGCTGATTTTCGCGATTGACAAAAATCGCGCTGGCTTTTAAAACTGAGCGCCTCATTCAGGGTGTAAGCAAGTATGTCCGCAACCTTCAACCTCAACACTGTCGTCATTGGCTTGAATGCCAAGGCGCAAGGTTGCGTTGCGCACGCCCTCAAATCGAAGAAACAGTCGCTCATGTGACCGGGGCGCGCTGTCCCGTCAGATGAGCTGACAGGACATTGAGCGCGACGGACTCCCTCCCCTTGCTTACTGCCTTCTACGCTTCTGACGGTGACGAAATCGGTCAACCTTCAGGAGTACGTGCATGTCATCGTTTCAAGGTATCTGGGTCCCTCTCGTTACACCGTTTCGCAACGGTGCGATCGATTTCGTCGGCTTGCGCCGGCTGGTCAGTCATCTGCTGGAAAAAGGCGTCGATGGCGTTGTGGTCTGCGGCACCACGGCGGAAGCGGCGGCACTGAGCAAACACGAGCAACTGGCGGTGCTCGATGCGGTGCTGGCGCAGGTGCCGGCGGAACGGGTGGTCATGGGCCTGGCCGGCAACAATATGACCGAGCTGCTGCAATTTCAGAGCGAAATCCTGAAACGTCCACTGGCCGGTTTGCTGGTACCGCCGCCGTATTACATCCGCCCTTCCCAGGCGGGCCTCGAAGCGTTTTTCAAAACCGTCGCCGATGCCTCCAGCGTTCCGCTCATTCTTTACGACATCCCTTACCGCACCGGCGTGGCGTTCGAGCAGGCAACCCTGCTCAACATCGTCGCCCATGAGCGAATCGTCGCGATCAAGGATTGCGGCGGCAATCAGGCCAACACCCTGGCGCTGCTAGGCAGTGGCAAGGTCGACGTGCTGTGCGGCGAAGATAACCAGATCTTCAGCGCCTTGTGTCTGGGCGCCAAAGGCGCCATTGCCGCTTCGGCGCATGTTCATCCGGAGCTGTTCGTGGCGTTGTATCAACAGATCCGCGACAACCGGTTAGCGGCTGGTCGAGCGACATTCTTCCAACTGCTGCCGCTGATTCACAGCCTGTTCCTCGAGCCCAATCCCGCCCCGGTGAAAACCGCCCTGGCCCTTGAAGGCTTGATCGACGACGAACTGCGCGCGCCGATGCAACGCAGCAGCGAAACCATGGCGGTGCGTCTGAAGGAAGTGCTGGCGGCGTTGAGCAGCAACAATCGATAGAGTGCCAGCAACCAGCCCGAGTACCATGGAGCCATTCGCATAACGCGTCAGGGAGTCGACATGCTTTACCGAATCGCCGCCGACGGGCTGGTCCTGTTTCATCTGTTGTTCATTTTATTCGTGCTGTTCGGCGGGCTGCTGGTGCTCAAATGGCGCCCCTTGGTCTGGTGGCACCTGCCTGCGGCTGCGTGGGGCGTGTCGGTGGAAGTCTTCCACCTGATCTGCCCGCTGACCGAGTGGGAAAACCTCATGCGCGACGCGGCCGGGCAAACCGGTTATGGCGGCGGATTCATCGAACATTACGTTTGGCCGGTCATTTACCCGGCGGGCCTGACACCGGCGATTCAGCTGGGACTGGGCAGCGTGGTGCTGGCGATCAACGTGCTGGTCTACCTAAGATTGTTCAGACAGTGGAAGTTACGTCGGGCAACCTGAAGCCGATTCGAGGATTCAGACCATGTTGTCGATTGACGATCTCACCTTGCTCGAAGCCATCCGCGAAACTGGCAGCCTGTCACGGGCCGCGGCCCACTTGGGCAAGGCGCCCTCGACGGTGTCCTACGCGGCGCGGCAACTGGAGGAACGCTTTGACGCCTTGCTGTTCGACCGTCGTCGCTACCGCTTGCAGCTGACTCCGGCGGGTGAGTTGCTGGTGAACGAGGCGGCGCGACTGATGCAAGACGTCTCGCGGCTGACCCAGCGGGTGCAGCAAGTGGCCAATGGCTGGGAGAGCCGGCTATGGATCGTCACCGATGAGTTGCTCGAATTCGAAGCGTTGATCCCGGTGATTCACGAGTTCGATGCGCTGGAGTCCGGCGTGCCGTTGCGCATCACTCAGGAAGTCCTCAAAGGTGTTTGGGAAGCCCTGCGTGAAGGCCGCGCGGATTTGATCATCGGCGCCACCAACGAGCCACCCGCGATCCCTTCCTTGCGCTGGATGCAACTGGGGGAAATGGAATGGGTGTTCGCGGTTTCGCCCCGGCACCCGCTGGCCAAGGCCCAAGAGCCGATCTCACGCGCCATGGTGGCGCAGCACCGGGCGATTGTCGTGGCCGATTCGTCCAGGGTTTCCGAGGGCAGCACTTACGGCGTCTCCGGCGGCCAACCGGTGCTCGCCGTGCCGACCATGCGCGCCAAGATCCTCGCCCAGTGCGACGGGTTGGGCGTGGGTTGGTTGCCGAAGCATCGGGTCGGCTCGCTGCTGAAAAACGGCACGCTGGTTGAAAAACAAATGGCCGATCCGCGTGAGCCGAATATCTTGTATGCCGGCTGGCGTGGCGATCATGACGGCCGCGCCCTGGGCTGGTGGCTGGAAAAACTCAAGCAATCGTACCTGTCCACCAAACTGGTTCAGGGCAGTGACCGGTTTGTTTGAATTCAGTTGGCAATGACGCTCATGTTCCGGCCGCTGGCCTTGGCCACGTAGAGCGCCTTGTCGGCGGCCCCCACCAGGTCGTTGGGCTGGACTTGTGACGCCGGATCGTAAGCGGCGACCCCCAGGCTGACCGTCACTGTGCCTTCGGCCCCTTCACGGTGCTCGATTCCGGCTAGCTGAACCGCGCGACGGATTTTTTCCGCCACCATAAACGCCCCCACGTAGTCGGTCCCGGGCAGCACCACCGCAAACTCTTCGCCGCCATAGCGCGCAGCCAGGTCGCCGGGGCGCTTGATGTTGTCCCTGATGATCGTGCTGATGTTGCGCAAACACTCATCGCCAGCCACATGACCGTAAAGATCATTGAAGCTCTTGAAGTGATCGACATCGATCATCAGCAGCGCGAGGTGGGTCTGGTTACGCCTGGCGCGGCCCATTTCGGCGAGGATGAACAGATCGAACTGACGCCGGTTGGAAAGCCCGGTCAGCGCGTCCTCCAGCGCCAGCAACTCAAGACTGCGGTTGACCTCGATGAGTTTTTCCTGCGCATCCAGCAGAACGTTCTGCACGTGATTCTGCTGCTTCATGAGGCGAATGAGGCGATAACCGAGGACGCCCAGAAACCCCAGGAATAACGAGACGATGCCGGCACTCAGCAGTACCTCCTTACGCCAGGCTGCCAGGACTTCATCTTTATTCAGCGCCGCAAAGATGATCAGCGGATAACCGTCGACCCTGCGAAAACCGACCACACGCTCGACCCCATCCACATAGGACGGGACCATTGCCGTGCCTGAATTGCCCTTGGGCAACAATTGCGTAAACAGCGGCCCCTTGGCGACGCTGGTGCCGATTTCAGTTTCTTTGAACGGCCGGCGAACGACGATGGTGGCGTCGTCGGCGATCAGGTTGATCACGCCGTTATGACCCATGTCGATGCTGTCGTAGAGCCCGAGAAAATGGCTGAGATAGATCGTTGCCAGCGCCACGCCGGCAAAACGGCCATCCGGATGATTGACGCGACGGGACACCGTCATGATCCATTCACCGCTCGAACGACTCTTGATCGACGGGCCGATGTGAGGCCCACGATCGGGATGATCACGATGGAAAATGAAATATTCGCGGTCGGAATTGTTGGCATTGGGCAGGACGGCGCCGTTGGAATTGGCAATCCAGCGCCCCTCTTCGTCATAGATAAACAAGCCATGGATCTGACTCAGTTCACTGCGCTGGTCCTTGAGCAAGCGCTCAAGCCTGGGTACCCGGGCCTGGTCGATACCGTCGTTTTCGAGGCGATCCACCAAGGTAAACAGCAGCGTATCGGCCTGCTTGATCGACGCCTGCGCTTGCGAGGCCAGGGTCTGGGCAAGGTTGGACATCGCCACTTCTTTGTCATGCAGGTGGTACTGGCGCGAGTTCCAGGCTTCCCAAATCACGATAGCCGTCATGGACAGGCACACCGCAACCAGCAGCATCACCGCAGAGCGAACCTTGAGTGTGACCCCGGCTTGCTCGGCGACCCAAGGCAGCCCATGGCGGGATTGTTCAATACGATTGTTAACGGACGGATGACCCATGACGCTCCCTGAATGCTGATCACATGGCGAATCTTCCCGTTCGCCCTTTTTATGACCCCTGACGGGTATTAGCCGCCTGGTGGGAGGCGACTATGCCTCATCAAACACCCGATAGGTGAATGAGGCGAGAAGTATCCGCATGAACGTTCGACAGGTGGGCCAGTGTTTTGCGTTACTTGAGGTTCCCCGCCAGAAACTGCTGCAACCGCTCGCTGCCAGGCTTCTCCAGAACAGTAGACGGTGCCCCTTGTTCTTCAACCCGTCCCTGATGCAAAAACATGACGTGGGTCGACACCTGCCGGGCAAATGCCATTTCATGGGTGACCACCACCATCGTCCGGCCGTGACCAAAGCGCTGCGCGAGCTGGAAACCAGTCAGCAGTTACCGCGGTCAGGCGCGCGTCTGCTTCACGGCCTCGATCCAGGCGGGATTCAATTGCGTCTGATCAGTCTCGATGCCCAGCGCCTCCATCCGCGCCTTGTGCTGATCCATCTCGCGGGTCAATTGGCTGTGATCACTGGAGTTGCCGTCCAGCTCGTGCATCTGGCTCAACCCAAGATGGTAGAAACGCAGCAGCTTCATGGCCGTCGGGTCCTCCTTCTCCACCGCCGCCGTCACCTGATGCATGACGTTGGTGATGCTCATCAGGCTGCGCTTGAGCTGCCAGCCGTAAACCGCCGGGGCCATCCATGGCTGGGTCCAGAACATGCCGCGCATCAGCGCTGCCATCAGCAGCACCGACACAAACACGCCGCCGACGTTAAATCGCAGATTATCGCCACCGGGTTCGCCGAACAGCGCCACCGCCGTGGTGGACAACACCATCGCCAGGGCCAGGAAAATCAAGGCTATGATTATCGTGCTGCGTCGCGTCTGGCTTCGATAGCGTTCGGGGTTCTGCGGCTGGATTTCGAACATCGCGACGGGGTTCCTTGAGGGCATGGGTAAAAAGGCTGCGGGGCATTATCGCCTCTGCAGGGGATTTAGCTATGCTGAGGCTCCTTTTCATCTTTTCATCGTCAAACGGGGAAATGGCGATACAGCGCAGTTCGTGCCATCTTCTTTCATGGAACCATACTATTCGGATGCCATTTGCCTGTATGGATGGCATCGTTTTAAGGATCATTGAATGACCCAACGACAAGTAATCAACGCCTCGGTCAGCCCAAAAGGCAGCCTGGAAACCCTTTCTCAACGTGAAGTACAGCAACTGAGCGAAGCCGGATCCGGCAGCACCTACACCTTATTCCGCCAGTGCGCCCTGGCCATCCTCAATACCGGCGCCCATGTCGATAACGCAAAAACCATCCTTGAAGCCTACAAAGACTTCGAAATCCGCATTCACCAACAGGACCGCGGCGTACGCCTGGAACTGCTGAACGCCCCGGCCGACGCCTTCGTCGACGGCGAAATGATCGCCAGCACCCGCGAAATGCTCTTCAGCGCCCTGCGCGACATCGTCTACACCGAAAACGAACTCGACGCCCAACGCATCGACCTGAGCACCTCCCAGGGCATCAGCGACTACGTGTTCCACCTGCTGCGCAACGCCCGCACCCTGCGCCCCGGCGTCGAGCCGAAGATCGTGGTGTGCTGGGGCGGCCACTCGATCAACACCGAAGAATACAAATACACCAAGAAAGTCGGCCACGAACTGGGCCTGCGCAGCCTCGACATCTGCACCGGTTGCGGTCCTGGCGTGATGAAAGGCCCGATGAAAGGCGCGACCATCGCCCACGCCAAACAGCGTATCCACGGCGGCCGCTACCTCGGCCTGACCGAGCCGGGCATCATCGCCGCCGAAGCGCCCAACCCGATCGTCAACGAACTGGTGATTCTGCCGGACATCGAAAAACGTCTGGAAGCGTTCGTCCGCGTCGGCCACGGCATCATCATTTTCCCGGGCGGCGCCGGCACGGCCGAAGAGTTCCTGTACCTGCTCGGCATCCTGATGCACCCGGACAACGCCGGCCTGCCCTTCCCAGTGGTCCTCACCGGACCGAAACATGCCGCGCCGTATCTGGAGCAACTGGATGCATTTGTCGGTGCCACGCTGGGTGAGGCCGCGAAGCAGCACTACGAGATCATCATCGATGACCCGGCCGAAGTCGCGCGTCAAATGACTCAAGGCCTCAAGGCGGTCAAACAATTCCGCCGCGAGCGCAATGACGCGTTCCATTTCAACTGGCTGCTGAAGATCGACGAAGGCTTCCAGCGCCCGTTCGATCCAACCCACGAAAACATGGCCAACCTGAAACTGAGCCGCAACCTGCCGGCCCACGAACTGGCCGCCAACCTGCGCCGCGCGTTCTCCGGTATCGTCGCCGGCAACGTCAAGGACAAGGGCATCCGCCTGATCGAAGAACACGGGCCGTACCAGATCCGTGGCGACGCGGCGGTGATGCAACCGCTGGATCAACTGCTAAAGGCCTTCGTCGCCCAGCACCGGATGAAACTGCCAGGTGGCGCGGCGTATGTGCCGTGTTATCAAGTGGTTGCGTAACAGGCCATTCCCCCTGTGGGAGCGGGCTTGCTCGCGAAGGCGGTGTGTCAGTCGACATTAATAGTGACTGAAACTCCGCCTTCGCGAGCAAGCCCGCTCCCACATTAGATTGCTGCCTGGCTTGCAACAGGTGCGCGATCTCAGAGGTGATCCGCGTCGATCACTGCCTTGGCAAAGGCCTGCGGATCTTCCTGCGGCAAGTTGTGGCCGATGCCGCCGTTGATGAGTCGGTACTCATATTTGCCGGTGAAACGCTTGGCATAATCCTCGGCAGCCGGATGTGGCGCCCCGTTGGCATCACCTTCCATGGTGATGGTCGGCACCGTAATGACCGGGGCCTTGGCCAGCCGCTGCTCCAGCGCTTCATATTGAGGTTCGCCCTGAATCATGCCCAGCCGCCAGCGATAGTTGAAGATGGTGATAGCGACGTGGTCAGGGTTTTCCAGGGCGGCAGCACTGCGGTCGAAGGTGGCGTCGTCGAAGTTCCATTTCGGCGATGCCAGCTCCCAGATCAACTTCGCGAAGTCGTGGCGATTTTTTTCGTAACCGGCCTGGCCGCGTTCGGTAGCGAAGTAGAACTGGTACCACCATTGCAGCTCGGCCTTGGGCGGCAACGGATTCTTGCCGGCGGCCTGATTGCCGATGAGGTAGCCGCTCACCGAGACCAGCGCCTCTACCCGCTCCGGCCAGAGCGCCGAAACGATGCCCGCCGAGCGCGCGCCCCAGTCGTAGCCACCGAGCACCGCCTTCTTGATCTTGAGCGCATCCATAAAGTCGATGACATCACTGGCCAGCGCGGCAGGCTGGCCGTTGCGAACAGTCTTGTCAGACAGGAAATGCGTGTCGCCGTAGCCCCGTGCATACGGGATAAGCACCCGGTAACCCTTGGCCGCCAACAAGGGCGCCACTTCGCTATAGCTGTGAATGTCGTAGGGCCAGCCGTGCAGAAGAATCACCACCGGACCATCGGCGGGGCCGACTTCGGCGTAAGCCACATTCAGCAACCCGGCGTTGACATGCTTCAGCGGGCCGAACGAGTCCGCCTTGAGGGTGCCGGCGCTAGCCACCACTGGCTCTGGCGTCGCGGTTTGCGCATTGGCAGCACCAAGGGCACCTAACTGCATCAGCGCGAAAGCGAGGACCGATGGGCCAAAGAAACGACGACGTGAGTCGTTTTTTTTGCTCAACACATTCATCTTCATGGTGATTTCCCTGGAAGTCGTTGACCGGGTGTTTTGGATCGACAGCGATGAGCGTAGTGAAAAGACTAGCCGCCCTGATTGCCGCACTCTGCGAATTTGCTGTAATCGAGGACTTTCTGTGCGCCACTGGAATCGAGGTAGGTCAGTCGGGCATCGACAATGCCGCAATTGCCGCCGCCGTTGTCGACGAGGGAAACCACTTTCTTGATATCCAGGTGGGTGCCGTGAGAAGTTGTCTGCGACGGCGCTTGAACATCGGCATGGGCCGAAAACGCTGCAACGTTCAGGACCGCGAAGAAGCTGGCGGCAATCAGTTTGTTCCAGTTCATGGTGATTTCCTCAGGGTTGCAATGGGCAGTGTTTGTGAGGCAAGTCGCGTTGTCTCGATGGAACCCATTTAATCGGCCCGAAGTATCTGCCATGTGTCGTAGAACCGGGCGTATTAAGGCGTAAGGTGTCACACAGGGCGCCAGATACAGTGCGATACAAAGCGAATAACAAGAGGCTTGAGCGATGGAACATGTGAACCACATCCTGATCGTCGACGACGACCGGGAGATTCGCGAGCTGGTCGGCAATTACCTGAAAAAGAACGGCCTGCGCACCACCGTCGTCGCCGATGGTCGGCAGATGCGCAGCTTTCTGGAAACCAATCAGGTGGACCTGATTGTGCTGGACATCATGATGCCTGGCGATGACGGCCTGCTGCTGTGCCGCGAATTGCGCTCGGGCAAACACAAAGCCACGCCGATCCTGATGCTCACCGCACGCAACGACGAAACCGATCGCATCCTCGGCTTGGAAATGGGTGCCGACGACTACCTGACCAAACCCTTCGCCGCCCGCGAACTGCTGGCGCGGATCAACGCCGTGTTGCGCCGCACCCGGATGCTGCCGCCCAACCTGCTGATCACCGAAAGCGGCCGGTTGCTGGGCTTCGGCCGCTGGCGCCTGGACACCACCGCCCGGCACTTGCTCGACGAAGACGGCACGATGGTGGCCCTCAGTGGCGCCGAATACCGTCTGCTGCGGGTGTTCCTCGACCACCCGCAACGGGTGCTCAGCCGTGACCAGTTGCTCAACCTGACCCAGGGCCGCGACGCCGATCTGTTTGACCGCTCGATTGATTTGCTGGTCAGCCGTTTGCGCCAGCGATTGATGGATGACTCACGGGAGTCGACTTATATCAAAACCGTGCGCAGCGAAGGCTACGTATTCTCCTACCCGGTGGAATTGCTCGGCGCAGAATCATGAAGCTCTCCGCCAGCAGAACCTGAGGAGACTTTTTCATAGGGTTTTGTATCCGTCTGTATAAGAAACCGCGACAGATACGCAGACACCGATTTCGGCTTGTTCGAGCACACATCACCGATACACCCGAGCGTTTAACTGTGATCACCGGATAGCAGCAGCTACCGACCCACTCAAACTAAACGCACGGAGAATTACCCATGTTCAACTTCTCGAAAGTCTCGTCCCTGGCACTCGGTCTGGCACTGGTTAGTGGTCTCGGCCTGTCGAGCCTGGCGTCGGCCAAACCCGTTAGCGCTGTTTCCCACAGCCAGATCCAGCAACTCCTGGTGGAAGGTGGTTCTGATCGGCTGCAACAGAACCGCGTCGCTGAAGGCGGTGCCGAGCGGCTGCAAGAACTGCGCGAACGTGTCGCACTGATCAGCCCGAGCAACGCAGTGCGCGGCGGTGTGGTCGTCGCTGAAAACCGTCCTGAATTCGGTTCGAAATATCAGCGGTATTGATTGAGGTCCACACACAACAAAGATCAATTGTGGGAGCGAGCCTGCTCGCGATAAGGCACTGTCAGTCAACATCATTGTTGAATGACACACCGCCATCGCGAGCAGGCTCGCTCCCACATTTTGATTGTGTTTTGTAGCACACACCGCTGACGGCGGATCAACGCGCTCGATAACAACTATGCGTCAGGGTGTTTTTTCATCGCGACGCTCCAGCACTACAGTGGGCCCATCTTCTCCCCACGCTCTGGAGCACCATCATGAAAAGCATCATCGGTCTTGGTTTCGCCCTTTCGGTTCTTGGCGCTACCTCCGCCATCGCCGCCCCACACGCCACCTCGCAAGTCGTTGCCGCGGCCAAAGTCAGCCAACCGGCCACATTGAATGTGAACACCGTCGGCGTTGATCACAAAGACAGCCAGGCGAGCACACTCTACGTCGCTGAAAACCGCCCTGAGTTCGGTTCGAAGTATCAGCGTTATTGATCAACGGCTTTGCACCGCTTGAAACAACAAACCCCGGGTAGATCCGATCTACCCGGGGTTTGTTGTTTCTGAAGGTTTAGCCCGCCAACCGCGCCGCCAGCGCCTTGGCCTGGCTCGCGACGTCGGTCACTGCCGTGCTTTCCCACCACATGCCGCGCAACGGTGGGCCCATGGCGAACAGACGGCTGGCGGCTTGTTCATCGGCATCCAGCACCGCGCCGTCGACTGCCGCCGCAATCCCCAGCGCCAACGGCCCGGGCCGGACAAGTCCGCGGGCCAGCAGTTGCTGTGGCAGCGGTCGGGCGACCCGCCGCCAGTCGTATTCGATGCCGCTGGAATTGATCAATGCCGCGCCGCTGACAACGGTAGTTTCTGCTTCACCTCGACGGCGGATGCGGATACTGACTTCACCGCCCGAAGAAGGCTCCAACCCTTTGAACGACGCGGCCTGAATCCGCAACCGCCCTTCCTTGTGCAACCGTTCCACCAGTTCGGCACTCAACGGCGGCGAGCGGTGGTGATGGCTTTCCCACCACGGCCGCACATGCCGCACGAACTGCCGACGCTGCACGTCCGTTGCCTGATTCCACAAGCGGCCGATGTGCGCCCGTACGGTGTCGAGCGGCGCCTGCCAGTCGATGCCTTGAGCGATGGCGTCCCGGCAATGCCGACGCAGTTCGCGCACCAGCTGTCGCGGTGTGCGAATGCTCTGATCCTTGGCGAGAAAATCCACCCAGACCGGAGGTTGCCGACGCACGTGAGGCAGCAAGCCATGCCGGGAAAACACTTCGATCGGCCCGCGATGCCCGGCCTGTTCCAGCGACACCACGGCATCGACCATGGTCAGGCCCGAACCGATGATCAGCACCGTCGACTGCGGATCGAGTTGCTGCATGGCCGCGACATCCCACGGATCAAGCGCAGCGGCGTTCAAGCCGCTGGATTCGGTCTGGGGCGTGCGCGCAGCGGGGAACATCCCCGTGGCCAACACCGCATAAGCGCCCTGCAAGTGTTGCCCGTCACTCAACGTCAGCAACACAGAATCATCCGCCGTTTGCAGGTCAATCACCTCGGCCCGCACATGCTCGACCGTTGAACCGTTCAACACCCCCACCGCTTGCGCTTCCGCCAGGCGCTGCCGCACGTACAGACCGAAAATCCCCCGGGGCGGGAACAATTCGCTGACCGGCACATGTTGCTCGTCAGACTCCGCCCAGCCACCGGCCGCGATGTACTCGGTCAGCCATTGGGTCAGGTCGTCGGCGTTGTCCGGGTCGACGCTCATCCGCGCCGCATTGCCGTTGAGCGTATGGCCCAATTCGACCGCGCTGTACGCCTCGCCCCGTCCCAGTTCGGCGCGGGGTTCGATCACCAGCACCTGGCGTTTGCCCGGCAGGCGCAGCAACTGCGCCGCCAGCATTGCGCCGCTGAGGCCGCCGCCGACGATCAGGATGTCCGCGTGGCGAATGGCGTCGGTGGCCTGTCCGCTTTCGGTTTCAGTCATGGCGTTCTCACTGATCAATGTTTCATCTCGAAAATCTCCTGGACGATAATAGGCGCCAAACCCATGGAAGGTTCATCAAGCAGTACCAAAGTAGGTCGCGTCAGCAATTGGCCATGACGTTTGTGCCGCAAGGCCGGTTGCAAGGATCTGACCTGAGCCCAGTGGCGCAATTGCTCCAAAGCCTTGGGCAGATCGACCCGCCACTCTGCAGTGTCCGCGATTGGCGGACGTTTGAGTTCGTGCACGCTCATGGGATTGACCTCCTGTTCATGGGCAAAAGCGCGCGGTGGTCCGCCGGGCTGAGATCTATGGAACGACGCTGATCCAATGTGGGAGCGAGCCTGCTCGCGATGGCGGTGGATCAGGCAACATCTATGTTAAATGTACCGGCCTCTTCGCGAGCAGGCTCGCTCCCACAGGGGATTTGTGTGGTGTTCGAGTCTTCTATGCGGACGCGACTTTCTTCTCCTGCTGCCGCAACGCCGCCAGGTCTCGATAACCCGCGCCCGGATGGATCTCCGGCAATCGCGGCCCTTCGCCAAACAACTTCTCGCGCAAGGTCCCCGGCGCGTATTCGGTTTTGTAGACCCCACGTTTCTGCAGCTCCGGCACCAGCAGTTCTACAGCGTCGATGAAGGTCTCGTGCGTCAATGCATAGGCGAGGTTAAAGCCGTCCACATCAGTCTCCTCGACCCACTCCTGCAACAAGTCGGCGACTGTCTCCGGGCTGCCTACAAACAACGGACCAAATCCGCCAATGCCGACCCAGTCAGCCAATTCGTTAGGGGTCCAGACCTTGTTCGGGTCCGCCGTGGAGAACGCTTCCACCGCCGATTGAATGGCGTTGGTGTGCACGTGTTTGAGCGGTTCATCCGGTTTGAACTGGCTGAAATCGATCTCGGTCCAGCCAGAGATCAACGCCATCGCGCCTTCGTAGCTGACCCAGGTTTTGTATTCCTCAAACTTGGCTTTGGCCTTGGCGTCGGTCTCGCCAAGGATCACGGTTTGCAGGTTGAAGATCAGAATCTTCGACGGATCGCGTCCGGCTTCGGCAGCCCGACGACGGATGTCGGCAACGGTTTTCTTCAGCAGCACTTTCGACGGCGCAGCGACGAACACGCACTCGGCATGCTCGGCCGCGAATTGCTTGCCGCGACTGGATGCGCCAGCCTGATAGAGAACCGGCGTGCGTTGCGGCGAGGGTTCGCAAAGATGAATGCCCGGCACCTGGAAGTGTTTACCGATGTGCTGGATTTCGTGGATTTTGCTTGGGTCGCTGAAAATGCGCCGCTCGCGATCGCGCAGGATCGCACCCTCTTCCCAACTGCCTTCCCACAGTTTGTAGCAAACCTCCAAATACTCTTCGGCGAAGTCGTAACGGGCGTCGTGTTCGGTCTGGTTTTTCTGGCCGAGGTTCTTCGCACCGCTTTCCAGATAAGAGGTGACGATGTTCCAGCCGGCACGGCCCTTGGTCAGATGGTCGAGCGTCGACAGGCGTCGGGCGAACGGGTACGGATGTTCGAAGGACAGCGAGGCCGTCAGGCCGAATCCCAGATGCTCGGTGACCAGCGCCATCGGCGGAATCAATTGCAGCGGATCGTTGACCGGCACCTGCGCCGCCTGACGGATCGCCGCGTCACCGTTGCCGTTATAAACGTCGTAGATGCCCAGCACGTCGGCGATGAATAAACCGTCAAACTTGCCGCGCTCGAGGATTTTCGCCAGATCGGTCCAGTACTCCAGATCCTTGTACTGCCAGGAGCGATCCCGCGGATGCGCCCACAACCCCGGCGACTGGTGGCCGACGCAGTTCATGTCAAACGCGTTGAGACGAATTTCGCGGCCCATCAAACAGCACTCCTGAAGCTTGGGGGATGGATGCCGTTGAGGCGGAAATTACCGATGAGGTGGAGTTTTCGGTGCAATGGGTCATGCAACGATCCGGGCAACACGGTGCGTTGGCCGGTGAGTTCGAATTCAGCGTTGCTGACGGCATTTAGCGCGTCGGCGCTGGCCAGGTGCGACTCGGCGATGGCGACGCTAATTTCCGTGTCGTCATCAACGCTGTTCAGAAAATCTTCGGCACGCTCGAGCAGCGCGGCGGCGACTTCAATGCGGATGTGCAAATCGCCGAAGCGGCTGATGACGTAAGGGTCATCCGTGGTTTGAGTCTGCTGACGGACGAAACGCAACGTCGCATCAAGCACGCTGCGAGCGTTGTGCAAATCATGCTGACTTTTGGCCAGGGGCTGCCCGGCAACAATCGGTTGAGTCAAAGCGTTCATGGTGGACTCCTCAGTTCCAGGCGTGGCGCGCAGGCTTCACGCCGTTGAGCAAGTAGTTGCCGATCAGGTGGTATTTCCAGCGTGCCGGATCGTGCAGGGTGTGCGTCCGGGCGTTGCGCCAGTGGCGGTCGAGGTTGTATTTGCCGAGCACCGAGCGAGTACCGGCCAGTTCAAAGAGTTTGCTGCTGGCAAGCAAGGCGATCTCGGCGGACAGCACTTTGGCCTGAGCGACCACCACCGAAGCACGGGCCACCGTGTCTTCGTTGGGGTTGAGCAAGGCATGGTCGATTGCGCGGCCGGCCTTTTTGAGGATCGCTTCAGTACCGTGGACTCGCCATTCCAAGTCGCCGATCGCGGCGATGCTGAACGGGTCCTGCCAGCCGTGATCCTGTCCGCTGTCGATCCAGGGTCGGGCTTCGCGGGCGTAGCGTTTGGTTTCTTCCAGGGCGCCGACGGCAATGCCGGTGTCCACGGCCGCCTGAATGATTTGTGAAATCGGGCCATCGGCGGTGGGCTCGTCGAAAGCTTTGTGAGCCGGAATGACCGCGCTGAGCGGTACTTTCACTGCGTTCAAAGTGACGCCGCCGCTGGCCGTGGTGCGCTGGCCGAAACCGTCCCAGCTGTCGATGACGGTCAAGCCGGGAGTGTCACGCTCGATGAAGGCAATGAAGGCCTTGTTCTCTTCATTAACCGCCACCGCTGGCACGATGTGCGCGAACAGAGCGCCGGTGCAGTAGAACTTTTCGCCGTCGATTTGTGCGGTGTCTTTATCGAAACGGATTCGGGTTTCGAAGGCCCCGGCGTTTTTGCTTTTGGATTCGGAGAAAGCGTTGCCGAAACGGTAGCCCTGCAGGACTTTGCCGAAGTAGTAGCGCTTCTGCTCTTCGGTGGCGGTTTGCAGCAGGATGTCGAGTACGCCGAGGTGGTTTTGTGGGATCTGGCCGAGGGATGAGTCGGCGGCGGAAATGATCTTGATTACTTCGGCGACGGTCACGTAGGACACGCCAGCGCCGCCGTATTCCTTGGGAACGGTGATACCCCAGAGGCCGCTGGCGGAAAACTCGTCGAGCTCGGCGACTGGCAGGCGTCGCTCGCGATCCCGCACGCTGGCTTCGATGGCAAAGCGTGCTGCGAGCTTGTGGGCGACGGCAATCGCCTCGGCGTCCGAGCGGATCACATGGGCGGTGCGAGGGGGTTGGGCAGAGGCTGTCATGGGCCGACTCCGGGATCTGGTGAATGCACCAGAGCTTTTGCAGGAGTCGTGCCTGAAACAAAATCACTTTATTTTCAATATGTTAAATAATTATCCGAGAAAGGCTCGCAGCTTTAAAACAGCAAAGTGTCTATCCAGTGTTGATCCGCAAACAGTTAGATCACCACATTTCGCACAAACCGCGCCGCCACCGGCCCATCGTTACGATAGGCGTGGGGCTGGTTGCTGGCGAACATGTAGAACTCACCGGCAGCGATCTCATGGGGTGTATCACCCAGCATCAGCGTCAGGCAGCCTTCAAACACGTAGATCTGCTCACTCCAACCCTCGGCATCCGGTTGCGACGGATAAATCTCCCCTGGTTGCAGGCACCATTCCCACTGTTCCACCTCGCGGGTAGCGGTGGCTTTGGAGAGTAAAACGGCTTTGCTGCCAGGAATCGTCCCGGCCCAGGCCACTTCGTTGATGCGGCTCGGGTCGCGTGCGTCCGGGGCCTGGATCAGGTCGCTGAACGCCACGTCCAGCGCTTCGGCCACGCGGTCGAGGGTGGTCAGGCTGACGTTCTTCTCGCCGGCCTCGATCGCCACTAGCATCCGGCGGCTGACACCGGATTTTTCCGCCAGAGTTGCCTGGCTCATGTCGGCGGCGTGGCGCAAGCGTCGAACGTTCTGGCTGACGTGCTGGAGGACCGAAGCCCGCTGGGTAGAATCTTTGTGCACTATATTGCTCACTTGGTGGGGTTGGGCAGTATACTGCGCAACATTCGGCGCATTGTGCGTCCCCCTCAGGTAGCGCGCAAGGTCATGACGTCGGTGAATACCCCTTACACTTCCTCCCGTTTCTCGCGGTTCAGCAAGGCCGAGTGCGTGCTGGTGCTGATCACCATGGTCTGGGGCGGCACCTTCTTGCTGGTGCAGCACGCGATGACCGTCAGCGGGCCAATGTTCTTCGTCGGTCTGCGCTTTGCCGCCGCGGCGATCATTGTTGCGCTGTTTTCCTGGCGACACTTGCGTGACCTGACCCTGTTCGAAATGAAAGCCGGGGCCTTTATCGGTGTGGCGATCATGCTCGGTTATGGTTTGCAGACCGTCGGGTTGCAGAGCATTCCCAGCAGTCAGTCGGCGTTTATTACTGCGTTGTACGTGCCCTTCGTGCCGTTGTTGCAATGGCTGGTGCTGGGGCGGCGTCCGGGGTTGATGCCGAGCATCGGGATCATGTTGGCGTTTACCGGGTTGATGTTGCTGTCAGGACCGGCCGGCGCTTCTTTCAATTTCAGCCCGGGTGAAATCGCGACGTTGATCAGCGCCGTGGCGATTGCGGCGGAGATCATTCTGATCAGCACGTATGCCGGCCAGGTCGATGTGCGGCGAGTGACGGTGGTGCAATTGGCGGTCACCTCGGCGTTGGCGTTTTTGATGGTGGTGCCGACTCAGGAAAGGATCCCGGACTTCTCCTGGCTGCTGTTATGCAGCGCGTTGGGCCTGGGCGCGGCCAGTGCGGCGATTCAAGTGGCGATGAACTGGGCGCAGCAGAGTGTTTCGCCGACCCGGGCGACGTTGATTTATGCCGGCGAGCCGGTTTGGGCTGGGATTGTCGGAAGGATCGCGGGTGAACGGTTGCCGGCGATTGCGCTGGTGGGTGCAGGATTGATTGTGGTGGCGGTGATTGTCAGCGAGTTGAAGACCAAGGGTAAGGCTGTTGCGGCTGAGGAAGAGTTGGAACAGGAAACGCAGGGTTAAGCCCTCAAGATCGGTGGTGCCTGGTAAATAGCTTTCGCGAGCAGGCTCGCTTCCACATTGGTTCTGTGTTGTGCCGCGATGGTATGAACACCGCTGGACCTTGTGGGAGCGAGCCTGCTCGCGAAGGGGCCAGATCCGCTGAACACCCCCCTTCGAAACAATGTGAATCAGGTTTTTTCCGTCTACCTTGTAGGATTCTGCGACAGCTTGGCGTTTGGTGATCCGGGAACTGGCACGTATGATGCTTTACAAACTTCCGCAGATTAGAAGCCTATGTCCCTGATAGTTCTACTGCTTCTGCCTTTTATCGGCAGCTGTCTGGCAGCCTTGCTGCCGCACAACGCGCGTAACACCGAATCTTTGTTGGCTGGCCTGGTTGCCTTGATAGGCACCGTTCAGGTCGCCCTGCTGTACCCGCAAATCGCCGATGGCGGCGTGATCCGCGAAGAATTTTTCTGGTTGCCCAGCCTGGGCCTGAACTTCGTCCTGCGCATGGACGGTTTCGCCTGGCTGTTCTCGATGCTGGTGCTGGGCATCGGCACGCTGGTTTCGTTGTACGCCCGCTACTACATGTCGCCGGACGATCCGGTGCCACGGTTCTTCGCATTTTTCCTGGCATTCATGGGCGCCATGCTCGGGCTGGTGATCTCCGGCAACCTGATCCAGATCGTGTTTTTCTGGGAGCTGACCAGCCTCTTTTCATTTCTGTTGATCGGTTACTGGCACCACCGCGCCGATGCGCGTCGCGGTGCTTATATGGCGCTGATGGTCACCGGCGCAGGCGGTTTGTGCTTGCTGGCGGGGGTCATGCTGCTCGGCCATGTGGTCGGCAGCTATGACCTGGACAAGGTCCTGGCCGCCGGCGATCTGATTCGCGCGCACACCCTCTACCCTATTCTGCTACCCCTGATCCTGATCGGTGCCCTGAGCAAAAGCGCGCAATTCCCCTTCCATTTCTGGCTGCCCCACGCCATGGCGGCACCGACTCCGGTTTCGGCCTATCTGCACTCGGCGACCATGGTCAAGGCCGGGGTGTTTCTACTCGCACGACTGTGGCCGTCGCTGTCCGGCAGTGAAGAATGGTTCTACATCGTCAGCGGCGCCGGTGCCTGCACCCTGTTGCTCGGCGCGTACTGCGCGATGTTCCAGAACGACCTCAAGGGTTTGCTGGCCTATTCGACCATCAGCCACCTCGGTCTGATCACCCTGCTGCTGGGCCTGAACAGTCCGCTGGCCGCCGTGGCCGCAGTGTTCCACATTCTCAACCACGCCACGTTCAAGGCTTCGCTGTTCATGGCCGCCGGAATCATCGACCACGAAAGCGGCACCCGGGATATCCGCAAGCTCAGCGGCCTGATCAAGCTGATCCCTTTCACGGCCACCCTGGCCATGGTCGCCAGCGCCTCGATGGCCGGTGTGCCGCTGCTCAACGGCTTCCTCTCCAAAGAGATGTTCTTCGCCGAAACCGTGTTCATCAATGCCACGGCCTGGATCGAAATGACGCTGCCCATCGTCGCGACCATCGCCGGCACTTTCAGCGTCGCCTACTCGCTGCGCTTTACCGTCGACGTGTTCTTCGGCCCGACCTCCACCGACCTGCCGCACACGCCGCACGAGCCGCCCCGCTGGATGCGCGCGCCGGTGGAGTTGTTGGTATTCGCCTGCCTGGTCGTGGGGATTTTCCCGGCGCAGGTGGTCGGCCCGTTGCTGGCCGCCGCTGCCCTGCCGGTGGTGGGCGGCACCTTGCCTGAATACAGCCTGGCGATCTGGCACGGCTGGAACGCGCCAATGATCATGAGCCTGATCACCATGTCCTGCGGCATCGTGCTTTATCTGCTGTTGCGCAATCAGCTCAAACACGGGCGTTTCAAGTACCCGCCGATCATTGGCCGGTTCAACGGCAAGCGCCTGTTCGAACGCAGCCTGGTGATCATGATGCGCCTGGCCCGTCGTCTCGAGCGGCGGATCAGCACCAAGCGCCTGCAAACCCAATTGTTCCTGTTGGTGCTCGCGGCCGTGTTGGCCGGGTTAATCCCGATGCTCCACAGCAGCCTGAGCTGGGGCGACCGGCCGAAGATTCCGGGGTCGATCGTGTTCGTGACCCTCTGGCTGCTGGCGATTGCCTGCGCCCTCGGCGCGGCGTGGCAGGCCAAGTATCACCGGCTCGCGGCCCTGACCATGGTCAGCGTCTGCGGCCTGATGACCTGCATCACCTTCGTCTGGTTCTCGGCACCGGACCTGGCCTTGACGCAACTGGCGGTCGAAGTGGTGACCACGGTGCTGATCCTGCTGGGCTTGCGCTGGTTGCCTCGACGGATTGAAGAGGTCTCGCCGCTGCCAAGCAGCCTGCGCAAGGCGCGCATCCGCCGTATCCGCGACTTGCTGCTGTCGACCGTGGTTGGTGGCGGCATGGCGTTGCTGGCCTACGCGATGCTGACGCGCCAGACGCCGAACCACATTTCTTCGTTCTACCTCAGCCGTGCCCTGCCCGAGGGCGGCGGCAGCAACGTGGTCAACGTGATGCTGGTGGACTTCCGCGGCTTCGACACCCTCGGCGAAATCACCGTTCTGGTGGCGGTGGCATTGACCGTGTTCGCCCTGCTGCGACGCTTCCGCCCGCCAAAAGAAAGCCTGCAGTTGCCGGCCCAGCAGCGTCTGCTGGCACCGGACGTGGTGACCGATCTGGTCAACCCGCGTCACGCCAGCGACACCGCGCTCGGTTTCATGATGGTGCCGGCGGTGCTGGTTCGCCTGCTGCTGCCGATCGCATTTGTCGTGTCGGTCTACCTGTTCATGCGCGGGCACAATCAACCGGGCGGCGGCTTTGTCGCAGGCCTGGTGATGTCGGTGGCGTTCATCCTGCAATACATGGTCGCCGGCACCCAGTGGATCGAGGCGCAGATGAGCCTGCGACCGTTGCGCTGGATGGGCACCGGCCTGCTGTTTGCCACGGTCACCGGGCTCGGGGCGATGGCCGTCGGTTATCCGTTCCTGACCACCCACACCTGGCATTTTGAACTGCCGGTGTTCGGTGACATTCACATCGCCAGTGCGCTGTTCTTCGACATTGGCGTGTACGCCGTGGTGGTCGGTTCGACCCTGTTGATTCTCACCGCCCTCGCTCACCAATCGGTACGGGGTCACAAGACCGCTGCCCTGCCTCGATCCGTCGCCACGCAAGGAACCGTCTGATGGAAGAAGTCATCGCAATCGCCATCGGCGTGCTGGCCGCGTCCGGCGTCTGGCTGATCCTGCGGCCACGGACGTTTCAGGTGGTGATGGGCCTGTGCCTGCTGTCCTACGGCGTCAACCTGTTCATCTTCAGCATGGGCAGCCTGTTCATCGGCAAGGAGCCGATCATCAAGGACGGCGTGCCGCAGGACCTGTTGCACTACACCGACCCGCTGCCGCAAGCGCTGGTGCTGACCGCCATCGTGATCAGCTTCGCCATGACCGCGCTGTTTCTGGTGGTGCTACTGGCCTCTCGGGGCCTGACCGGTACCGACCATGTGGATGGCCGGGAGCCTAAAGAATGAATCTGATGCCGCACCTGATCGCTGCACCGATTCTGCTGCCGCTGCTGACCGCCGCCGTGATGCTGATGCTGGGGGAGAAACACCGTCCGCTGAAGGCCAAGATCAACCTGTTTTCCAGCCTGGTGGGGTTGGGCATTGCCGTGCTGTTGCTGCAATGGACTCAGGAGACGGGCGTCCCCGGTTCCATCGGCGTGTACCTGCCGGGCAACTGGCAGGTGCCGTTCGGTATCGTGCTGGTGGTCGATCGACTGTCGGCGCTGATGCTGGTGCTGACCGGGATCATCGGCGTCAGCGCCCTGCTGTTCGCCATGGCCCGTTGGGACGGCGCCGGTTCGAGTTTCCACGCACTGTTCCAGATTCAGATGATGGGCCTGTACGGCGCGTTCCTGACGGCGGACCTGTTCAACCTGTTTGTGTTTTTTGAAGTGTTGCTCGCGGCCTCTTATGGCCTGATGCTGCACGGTTCGGGTCGGTCGCGGGTGTCGTCGGGGCTGCATTACATCTCGATCAACCTGCTGGCCTCGTCACTGTTTCTGATCGGCGCGGCGCTGATCTACGGCGTCACCGGCACCCTGAACATGGCCGACCTGGCGCTGAAAATCCCGCTGGTGCCGGAAGCCGATCGCGGCCTGCTGCATGCCGGCGCCGGGATTCTGGCCGTGGCGTTCCTGGCCAAGGCCGGGATGTGGCCGCTGAACTTCTGGCTGGTGCCGGCCTATTCCGCGGCGAGCGCGCCGGTGGCGGCGATGTTCGCGATCATGACCAAGGTCGGCGTCTACACCTTGCTGCGCTTGTGGACCTTGCTCTTCTCGGGTCAGGCCGGCGCCTCGGCCTACTTTGGCGGCGACTGGCTGATCTACGGCGGCATGGCGACCATCGTCTGCGCCGCCGTGGCGATCCTCGCCGCACAACGACTGGAGCGCCTGGCCAGCCTGAGTATTCTGGTGTCGGCCGGGATTCTGCTGTCGGCCATCGGTTTCGCCCAGCCCAACCTGATCGGCGCGGCGCTGTTCTATCTGGTCAGCTCGACCCTGGCGTTGAGCGCGTTGTTCCTGTTGGCCGAGTTGATCGAACGTTCGCGTTCAGCCAATGAAATGCCGTTGTTCGATGACGGCGATCTGCCGCGACCGATGGAATCCTTGCAGCCACCCAAAGGCATCAACCTCGATGACGAGCAGAAAGCCGTGGTCGGCCAGGTGATTCCCTGGACCATGGCGTTCCTCGGGTTGAGCTTCATTGCCTGCTCGCTGCTGATCATCGGCATGCCGCCACTCTCTGGATTCATTGGCAAACTCGGCTTGCTCAGCGCCCTGCTCAATCCGCTGGGCCTGGGCAATGGCAGCGATGAGCCGGTTTCCAATGCCGCGTGGGGCTTGCTGGCGTTGCTGATCCTCTCCGGGCTGGCGTCGTTGATCGCGTTCTCGCGCTTGGGCATCCAGCGCTTCTGGACACCCGAGGAGCGGCCGTCGCCGCTGCTGCGACGTTTCGAATGCGTGCCGATCATCGCGCTGCTGAGTTTGAGCATTGTGCTGACCTTCAAGGCTGAACCGCTGCTGCGCTACACCCAGGCGGCCGCCCAAGCTTTGAACAACCCGCAGCAATACGTGATGGCGGTGCTCGGCACCCGTGCGATTCCAAGCCCGGAAGCCAAAGCCGCGGTAGCGGAGGTGCAACCATGAAGCGACTGTTTCCTGCTCCGTGGTTGTCGCTGGCGCTGTGGTTGCTGTGGCTGGTGCTGAATCTGTCGATGAGCCCCGGTAATCTGCTGCTGGGCGCGGTGCTGGGGTTTTGCGCGCCGCTGATGATGCGCAAGCTGCGACCGCTGCCGATTCGTATTCGTCGGCCGGGCGTGATTGTGCGTTTGTTCTTTCTGGTCGGTCGCGATGTGGTGGTGTCAAACCTCGTCGTGGCCTGGGGCGTGCTCAACGCCGGTCGCCGTCCACCGCGCTCGCGCTTCATCAAGGTGCCGCTGGACTTGCGTGACGCCAACGGCCTGGCCGCGTTGTCGATGATCTGCACGGTGATTCCCGGCACCGTGTGGTCGGAACTGGCGCTGGACCGCAGCATTCTGTTGCTGCACGTCTTCGATCTGGATGACGAAGCGCTGTTCATCCGGCACTTCAAGGCGACCTACGAGCGCCCCTTGATGGAGATCTTCGAATGAGCGCCTTGCTGTCGAACGCAATCCTGCTGAGCCTGTTCATTTTTTCACTGGCGATGATCCTGACGCTGATCCGGCTGTTCAAGGGCCCGGCGGCGCAGGACCGGGTTCTGGCGCTGGATTACCTGTACATCATCGCGATGCTGATGATGCTGGCGCTGGGCATCCGTTATGCCAGTGACACTTACTTCGAGGCAGCGCTGCTGATTGCGCTGTTCGGTTTCGTCGGCTCGTTTGCCCTGGCGAAATTCCTGCTGCGTGGCGAGGTGATCGAATGAGCGCTGAACTGTCTTTGTGGGTTGAAATTCCGGTGGCGATCCTGCTGGTGCTCAGCAGTCTGTTTGCGCTGATCGGCGCGGTTGGACTGGTGCGAATGAAGGACTACTTCCAGCGCATGCACCCGCCCGCGCTGGCGTCGACATTGGGTGCCTGGTGCGTGGCGCTGGCCTCGATCATTTACTTTTCGGCGCTCAAGTCCGGGCCGGTACTGCATGCCTGGCTGATTCCGATTCTGTTGTCGCTGACGGTGCCGGTGACCACGCTGTTGCTGGCGCGGGCGGCGCTGTTTCGCAAGCGCATGGCGGGAGATGATGTGCCGGCCGAGGTGAGCAGTCGGCGCACGGAAAGCGGGAGTTAAGTTCGTAGATTTGTATTGATTGTGAGGGCCTCTTCGCGAGCAGGCTCGCTCCCACAGTTGATCTCCGTCGGACACAAAATCTGTGTTCACTGAAAATCCAATGTGGGAGCGGGCTTGCTCGCGAAGGCGATAGTCCGGTCGACTCAGATCCAGGCAACGGCCAACAACCCCGCCCCCAACACCACGCACAGCGGCGAATAAGCCCAGGTGTCGAGCCGCGCAAACTTCGAATCCTTCACCTGCTTGAAGAACCCAATCAAATTCGAATCGCCAATCGCCCTGGCGAACATCAGCATCGCAATGGCGCTGATCACCCATTGCAGCGACCAGTGATGCACCGTCGGCAGATATAGCCCGACCCGCATGCACACCAGCATCGCAATCAGCAGCAACCCGACCGCCACCAGCAACGTGGCAAAACCTGAAGGCTTGAAGGCGGGCCTGGGTTCTCCGCCGTCCTCCGCGGATATTCGCGGAACCGCCGCCTCGCTACCCAACGTGCCACCTGCCGCCCAGTACAGGTGGATCAGGCTGATCAACAGGAAGATGGCAGCCATCCATTGCGCGATCAATAGGCTCATGTTCAGTGTTCCAGCGTGAAATGTCGCAGCAGGATGAACTTCCTTGAACGATTTTGTAAGGGTATTCGTCAGCAATGGCGGACGGCCATCAGTGCTGATCGATGACTTTGCACCGCCATGGCCTACCCCTTACTTCAATTCTGCAGACACCTTGTCGGCCACGTCCTTGGGCACCCAGGCCTGCCACACGTCCGGGTGCGCCTTCATGAACGCCTCCGCCGCCTGCCTTGGCGGGGTGTGTTTTTCGCTCATCTCGGCCAGCGCCTTGTTCAATGGATCAATCGGCAAGTCGACCTTGCTGAAGAACTCGGCAATCTGCGGATACTGTTTCTGGAATGGCGTGGACACGCCAATGGACAGCTTCGAGGGCAGTGAGCGAGTCGGTTTCGGATTTGGGTTGTCTGCGTCGGTCAGGGTTTTCCAGGCGTCGGCATCGAAAGGTGGCTCTTCGAGTTGAATCAGTTTGAAGCGGCCGAGCAAAGGTGTTGGCGACCAGTAATAGAACAGCACCGGTTTGCCGCGCCGAATCGAAGAACTGATTTCCGCATCCAGCGCTGCCCCTGAACCGCTGCGGAAATTCACATAGCTGTCGTCCAGCCCATACGCCTTGAGTTTCTGTTTGTTGACCACTTCCGATGTCCAGCCGATCGGGCTGTTGAGGAAGCGCCCCTTGCCCGGGGTTTCCGGATCGCTGAACACGCCCTTGTATTTCGGCAGGTCGCTGACACTGCGCAGGCCCGGCGCCAGCGGCTTGATGCCTTTCGCCGGGTCGCCCTTGATCACGTATTCGGGCACCCACCAACCCTCGGTGGCGCCCTTGACCGTATCGCCGAGACTCGCGACTTTGCCTTCGGCCTCAGCCTTGACCCAGACCGGACTGCGACCGGCCCATTCTTCGCCAATGACCTGAATGTCATTGTTGGCCAGTGCGGTCTCCAGGGTGATGGTCGTCCCCGGCAAAGTATCGGTCGGCAGCCCGTAGCCCTTCTCGACAATGATCCGCAGGATATCGGTGATCAGGCTGCCGCTTTCCCAGTTCAGGTCAGCGAAGTGGATCGGCGCCTGGGCAGCGAACACCGGAACGGGTGAAGCCAACAATCCGAAAGTGGCCAGGGTAGCGGCCAGCAACCGTCGAAATCCGTTCATGCTTTTGCACCTCGTGCTGTTCACAGCAATAGCAGGATGGCCTGGCAGAAGACCGCAAAGCCTCTGAATACTCAGTCAACTGACTGTAGTAGAGGTTCCTGCTTTCGAGGGAGGTCAATCAGTTTTCGGGAGGTTCCTGCAAGCGCGCCAGCGCTCTTCGTACCATGCTGGCGTACTCCGCCGGACGCAACGTACAGATCTGTGACGCCACCCAACCCAGCCATGCACCTTGCAAAACAGCCTTCTGGTCGAACAGCCGATGGGCTTCGGCTTGCGCACTGGCCTGGTTCTGTTCGTGGAAGTCGGCGCGGGTCAGGGGCATTATTCGCTGGCCTTGAACGTGACCAGTTCACCCTTGCGCCACTTGGCCGCCTTGGCAGTCACGGCTTTCAGGGTTTTGGTCAGGCCTTCCTGCAACTGCTGGTGAGCGGCGAACACCATCACCACGCTATGACCTTCCTTGAACGCGATCCCGTGACCATCAGCGGTGGTGACGAACGCGTAATCACCCAGGCCGTAAACCGTCAGTTTGATTTCGCGGAATTTGATGTCCAGCTTGCCGCCTTCGCGGCTGGGCAATACAGAGGCACTGAAATGATCGCCGACCTTGAGTTTAAGCCCTGGTTTGTCATCAACCACCAGCGCCTCTTCGGTGTCGATCTCGGCAATATAAATGCCTTCAGCGTTCTGTTCGGTGATGTAAACAAAACGTGACTGGAACTGTTTAACCAGCTTTGCGCGCAAATCACCCAGCACGAACAAAGCATGCATATCGAGATTACTTACTGCCAAGGAAACATCCCCACATCTGAAAATGATGCTGCACGCAGGAAAACAGCGCACAGCAGAAAAAAGCGGCAATGCCGAAGGTGTATAGCCAAATGACCCGGGTTGAAATCCTGAAACGAGCAGAGCGCTCATTCATCGCGAGGTTTAAGAAGACTACTGGAACAACACTCACGTCGTCTTGCCTGGCGTTCGTCAGAGGTTGAAGGAAAAAGCCCTTCCGACGGCCAGAAAAACGGGACTACCAACTTTAGGGAAAAAGCTCTTTAAAAAAAGCACTTTTCCGACATATCGCCAGCAAAAAATTGCTTTAGATGAACATCGATCGCCAAACACTGACGGTGATTCTAGAGCAGCGATGCTCCCTGAGACTACCCAAAACCACGTACGCACGTCGGTAAAACAACGAAAAGGACTTCATATGTGCACGCTGACACATTTTGCTCACCCCCAGGCCCCCAATACGAACAGCTTGAGGACACTGCCCCCCGGGATGTTTCAACCGCATGAATACTACCCTGAAGCGCCCGCCCGGCCACGCTTTCAGGTCATTCTGGCCGGCAATGCCTTTTTTCATATCAAGGAACTTTCCACCGGTCGCGTCAGAGGTTTCCGCGGCAATCATAACGAAGCCTGCGCCCTTGCCCGCTCGCTCGAGTTACACGGTTGACGGTCCCGCCACGTTCATTTCCATAGACGCTTCGTCATGCCGGCGACTTAACTCAGCCGCCGGCATGCAACTACTGCCATACTGCCCGACCAATGAAACCCGTCCCCAGGGTGGGCGGCGTTCAAAACAACAGAATATTTCCAAGGGAAGGCGGCTACGTGACGGAATTTGATATCGGCGAATTTTTTATCCGGGGCGAAGCCAGAGAGGTCGAAGGCGAATTCCAGGCAGTCATTGTCATGCGCGCCAAACCACCGCTGACCACCGTGACGTATCACCAGGTCGAGAAGGATCGCTGGTTCAAGACCTCGGACGTCGCCGCCATTGCCGCCCAGGATGCCGCCAAGGCGCTGAAGGTTGCGGTCGATGAAGGGGCATTGAAAGCCTGATAGTCGGTTTGCAGTCTATGCTCATTTTTGCTTACGAACATCGCCATCGAACTCCTGAAGCGCGGCTCCCTCAGATGCAATGAAGCCGCACTTCAGATCTCGCTCTCGACGCGACCCGCTAGGAGATGAACATGGATTCACCCATACATGACTTGAAAGGTTTGTTCGACCAACTCGGTCTGGACTCCAGCGAGAAGGCCATCGACGATTTCATCGCCAGTCATTCGCCCTTGGCTGACAACAAAAAACTCATCGATGCCGAGTTCTGGACCCCGCAGCAAGCCGGCTTCCTGAAAGAACAATTGCGTGAAGACGCGGATTGGGCGCGGGTGGTCGACGACCTGAACCTGCGCATGCATCAGATCCACTAGCCTCTGATTCCATGCAGGCTGTCGGGTGTTTCGGCGTTCAGTTGCGCCAACCAGGCAGCCCTGCACTCCTGCGCCTCTTCACGACTTGAGAATGCCGTTCCCCGGCGCTCGCCATTGAGCAGCACCACCCAACACACGCTCTTCCCCAGCGAACGCAAACTGGCAGGCACACCGCTGCCTATCATGACTGCGACATCGACTTTGCTTTGCATGCTGACCTCTCGAATTTCATTAGCAACCTAACTATGTAGGCATGGTAATGAGTTCATCGGCGAGGAAACAGCAACGGCGCTGCACAGATTAATTGCCAGAATCGCAACAATGCCGTGACGTTTTGCCATGGTAGTTGCGGCGGCTGGGTACATATCCGTTTTTGCGGTAGTGGCGGCTATCGGTTTCGCTTTTACAGCGAGTCACTTTGGAAAAGCGCCAAAGTAACCAAAGCGCTCTTGCCCCTGTCGTTCGGTGCCTCGCCTAGGCTCGGCATGCCCTCGCTCCGGTCCTGCTCCGTGGGCCCGCCGCCATCGGCCATCCATGGCCGGGGGCGGCTAACCCGGCATCCATGCCGGGTTGCCCACTGCGCAGAACCTCCACTCGGCCTCTCGAGGGGGCGGTGCATCAAGATCAAAAGCTGCAGGCGAGCTAACGCTCGGCCTGTTGAGTGGTGAAGAGCGTGCGTACACCCCCTCTCCCCGGTAGGAGCTGTCGAGTGAAACGAGGCTGCGATCTTTTGATCTTGCTGTGGCTTTTGATTTTGATCTGATGCCTCTTTCCCAGAGGCCGAACGCAGGCATTGCGCAGGGGGCACCGCGGCAAGGATGCCGCGGTAGCCGCCCCCGGCCATGGATGGCCGATGGCGGCGGGCCCCCGGAGCAATGCCGGAGTGAGGGCATGCCGAGCCTAAGCGAGGCACCGAATGGCGGGGCAAAAGCCCTTGGTTACTTGGGGCTCTTCCAAGTGACTCGCTGTAAAAGCGAAACCGCCAGCCGCCATCACCGCAGAAACGGATATGTACCCCAACAACCCTAAGTGAACAGCATCACGGTCAATCAACGAGGATTTTCCGGCTTATAACCCAACCGCAAACCACCCCAATGCCGGCCCTTGAGCATGATCGGCACCGAAAGGTCGTGCATCAGTTCACCGGTGTCGCGGGTGTAGGTTTGCAGCAGTACGGCCTGCTGGTGACTGCCGCAGCGGATTCCGGTGCGGTCGGCGAATTTACGTTTGGTGCGGTTTTGCAAGGTATCGACCTGCGCATCACCGGTCAGTGGTTGGCTGAAGACCTTGTTGTGGGTCGGCACATAGCCCTGCTGCGTACAGGCGATGGCGAACACCAGGCCTTCATGACGCGGCAACAAGGGTTCCTGGATCGCCGGCAAGACCTTATCGGCGTAGCGATCGAAGCGGGTCTGGTATTTGACCGGGCTGGTGTTGGGAATGGTTTGGTAATTGCGGTCAAACAGGTCATCGAGGCTCACTCGGCCCTCGTCGATATCCACTTCAAAGCGCGCCGCAATCTGACTTGCGCCTTCGCGGGCCAGGTCATAAATCCGTTGGTGATAGTCATCCAGCCCGACTTCGGCGAGACGTTCGCTGATGGTTTCGGCCTGACCTTCCATTTGCACCGCAGCCTGGGCCAGGCGCTGGGTCTGTTGGTCGCTGATCGCCAGGTCGCTGCGCATCTGTTCGATGGCGTGAAACAGGCTATCGAGTTGTTCGCGGTTGGTGTCGGCGCCCCTGGCGATTTCCCCGACCTGGCTTTCGACGCCGGCAGCCAGACGTGCAATGTTCTCCAGGTGCTGACCGGTGTGCTCGACCTGCTCGACACCCGTGTCGAGGTCGCTGGACAGTTGACGGATCTGCTCCACCACTTGCGCGGTGCGTTGCTGAATATCAGCGACCATCTCCCCGACTTCGCCAGTGGCCGTCGCCGTGCGCGCGGCCAGACCGCGAACCTCATCGGCCACTACCGCAAATCCGCGACCATGCTCGCCGGCCCGCGCCGCCTCGATAGCCGCGTTCAATGCCAGCAGATTGGTCTGGCTGGCGATGGACTGGATCACCAGGGTGACCCGTTGGATATCGTCACTGCGCAGGCTCAGGGCTTCGATCAGTTCACGGCTGTTGCTGGCGCGCTGACTGAGTTGATGCATACGGGCGATGGACTCGATCAGCTCCGTACGTCCTGCAGCGCTGCTTCGATGAGCCTCGCTGGCCGCACTGAGCGCTTCCCGACTGAGTGTCGAGGTGGCTTGTTCGGTCGCGATCATCACTTCGGCGTTGCTGACAATCTGCGCCGCGGCACCGAGCTGCGATTGCAGTTTGTCGGCCAGTTGCTTGACCGAAAAGGCCACACCGGCGGCAGACAACGCGTTATGGCTGGTGGTGTAGGAAAGATCGCGAGTCAACTCGGCAATCGCGCTGGCGCTGTCAACGGGGGTTGTCTCAGGGATGGCGCGCGAGCGCAAGCGAGGTAGCCAGATAATCAGCACGGCCAATGGCAGGCCAAGGTAAAGCGACCAGCCGCCCAGCGTCATGCCACACAACAACAGCATCAGGGCGATGCTTTGCAGGGTCGGCGTCAGCCAAAGGTTTTTCGGCAAAAGTACGGGTGCAGGCACTGCCGCATCCACAGATCCGTCACGCGTCATCTTCGTCACCCCACCCATAATTCTAATTGTTGTATCGGCATTAAACGCCACTACAAGGCCATTATCTATGGTCCATTAGTAGTGGGCGTTGCAGCAGATCAATAGAAGTGCGCGGGTTTTTCGCAGACGAAAAAAAGCATCGCGGGCAAGCCTTGCTCCTGACAGGAGTGAGGCTCGCCCGCGATGCGGGGCGTTACGAAATCAGGCCTGACGCTGGTGCTTGTCGATCTGTTCGTGACGCTCTTGAGCTTCGATGCAGTATTTGGTGGTCGGGCTGATCAGCAGGCGTTTCAGGCCAATGGCCTCGCCGCTGTCGTCGCACCAGCCAAAGCTGTCTTCCTTGATGCGTTCCAGAGCCTGTTCCAACTGAGGCAGCATGCGTTGGTCGCGATCGATCGCGTTCACCAGCCAGGTGCGCTCTTCTTCAACAGAAGCAGCGTCGGCCGGATCGGCCGGGGTATCCAGGCTTTCGATGGCGATGCGGTTCTGTTCGATGCGCTCATGGGTTTCGACTTTCATGTTCTGCAACAGCTCAGAGAAAAAAGCATGTTGCTCGGCATTCATGTAGTCATCCGCCGGCATGGCCAGCAACTTGTCCTTTGTCATTGATATCTCTATAAAAAAACGTGCATTAAGGCGAATTAGGGAGCGTTCCGGCGGACCTGGTCTGGCCATCGGAAAGGCGCCGTTTAATTCCAAGCGCCACCCGGCACTCAATTTACGAGGGGCGGCAGTCTAAGGCCGACTTGAGGCCTCAGCAACTGAAAAGACAGCGAATTTGTCCGACAAAGCCCTGAAAGTGCTCTACGGCAGTCTTTGCGATGGTTATCGGAGTGCGTTTATAGCAAGAAATTCAATCGAGCGGCTGTATAGAGAAGACAAATGGCTGCGCCACGCGGGTCAGGCGTGGCGCATTGGCTGTTGTATTTGCGTTTCAGCGCTTGAGTTTGCGCTTGTTGCGGTACTGATCGATGACCACTGCGACTACGATGATCAGGCCTTTGATGATGTCCTGAATGTAAGCATCGACGCCGACGAAGGTGAAACCGCTGGCCATGACCCCGAGGATCAGTGCGCCGATCACCGTGCCGGTGATGCGCCCTACTCCGCCGGCCAGGCTGGTGCCGCCGATCACGGCCGCGGCAATCGCGTCCAGCTCATAAGACATGCCCATCCCGGCCTGCCCGGTCGCGGCCCGTGCCGACGCCACCACACCCGCCAGGCCTGCCAGCAACCCCGCGATGCTGTAGACGATCACCAGATGCCGCTTGACGTTGATCCCCGAGGTACGCGCTGCCTGCATGTTGCCGCCGATGGCGTAGGTGTACTTGCCGTACTTGGTGTAACGCAGGGCGATGTGAAAGATCACCGCGACCACCAGGAAAATGATCACTGGCATCGCGCCGTGTCCGATCGCCGTGTAGGAATCCGAGAGCATGCTCACCGGTTGGCCTTCGGTGTAGTAACGCGCGAGGCCACGAGCCGAGACCATCATGCCGAGGGTGGCAATGAACGGCGGGATACCAGTAATGGCGATGATGCTGCCGTTGATCGCCCCCGCCAGCAGTCCCACCCCGAGCCCGGCAATCACCGGGATCCACACCGGCAAGTCAGTCAGCGACGGGAACACCGCCCGAGCGAAGTCCGAAGTCTGGGCCAGACTGGCGGCGATCATCGCCGACAGCGCCAGCACCGAGCCGGAAGACAGGTCAATGCCGGTGGTGATAATGACCTGGGTCACGCCGATCGCCAGCAGACCGATAATCGACACCTGCAGGATCATCAGCACCAGACGCTGGGAGTTCATCAGGAAGCTCTGGTCGCGCACGATCCAGCCAAACACTTCAAAGACCAGGCCGATGCCAATCAGCACCAGGAAAATACTCAACTCGGTCGGAAAGCGCCGGCGACTCTTGACCGGTGCCGTTGCTGGCTTGTTTTCCAGTATCGCGTTCATAAACACTCACCCTTCTATCGCGTCGCCGACGCTGGCCAAAACCAGCGCCGGCATCCATTAGTGAACCGCGGACATGCCCGAGGCCAATTGCATCACTCGTTCCTGGGTCGCTTCGCTGCGGTCGAGGGTGCCCATCAGGTCACCCTCGTGCATGACCATCACCCGGTCGCTCATGCCCAGCACTTCCGGCAGCTCCGAGGAAATCATGATCACCGCCATGCCTTCGCTGGCGAGGTAGGAAATGAGCCGGTAGATCTCGGCCTTGGCGCCGACGTCGATGCCGCGGGTCGGCTCGTCGAGAATCAGAATCCGTGGGTTGGTCATCAGCCAGCGTGCCAACAATGCCTTCTGTTGATTACCGCCGGATAAGGTGTCGATGCACTGCTCCAGCGACGGGGTCTTGACCCGCAGCTTCTTGCACATGTCTTCGCACAAGGCGCGCAAGGCTTTTTGCTGGATGAAACCGTGGCCGGCGTAATGCGGCAACACCGCCATTTCCATGTTCTCCAGTACCGACAGGCACGGGAACAGGCCGCTGAGCTTGCGATCTTCGGTCAGTAACGCGAAGCCCTTCTCGATCGCCATGTGCGGATCACTGATGCGCACCACTTCGCCGTCGAGGCGAATCTCACCACCGTCGCTCGGGGTGATGCCGAAAATCGCCTCGGCGACGTTGGTCCGCCCCGAGCCCATCAACCCGGCGATGCCGAGGATCTCGCCGGCATGCAGGTCGAAGGAAACATCCTTGAAAATGCCGTCCAGTTTTAGATCACGCACCGACAGCAGCAGATCGCCGATCGGCTTTTCACGCACAGGAAACAACTGGCTCAGTTCGCGGCCGACCATCATCGAAATCAGGCTGTCGCCGTCCATGCTGTCGGCCCGCTGCAAACCGATGTAAGCGCCGTCACGGAACACCGCCACTTCATCGGCGATGCTGAACACTTCGTTCATTTTGTGGGTGATGTAGATGATGCCTTTGCCCTGACTCTTGAGGTCGGCAATGATCGAGAACAGATGCGCAACTTCCTTGTCGGTGATGGCCGAGGTTGGTTCATCCATGATCAGGATGTCGGAATCGTAGGACACGGCTTTGGCGATCTCGACCATCTGCCGTTCGGCGATGCTCAGGTTGCCGACCTGCTCTTCCGGATCGAGGTTGATCCGCAGGCGTTCCAGCAGTTTCGCCGTGCAGCGATGCATTTCACGGTGGTCGATCATGTGGAAACCGTTGAGCTGCTCACGGCCGATCCAGATGTTCTCGGCGATGCTCATGTGCGGCATCAGGTTGAGTTCCTGGTGGATCATCGCGATTCCGGCCTGGAGCGCAGCCAATGGCGTTTCGAAAACCACCGGTTTGCCTCTCAGGCGAAGTTCACCGGCGTCCGGCTGATAGATGCCGGCAATGATTTTCATCAGGGTGGATTTGCCCGCGCCGTTTTCGCCCATCAGGGCCAGCACGGAACCGGGGCGTACCCGAAGCTGCACATCGGACAAGGCCACCACACCGGGAAATCCCTTGCTGACGTTGATGATCTCCAGCAGGTACGGCTCATCGACAGGTGTTGCAGCTGGCTGGATACCCACTAACGGGGTGCTCGAAGCAGTCGCTGAAGCGAACATGATCAGGTACTCCATCAGCAAGGTCGCGGTCGCAACCTTGCGTATTTATTGTTGTTATTGAACGGACGGGCTATTTGAACGTGTCGACGTTTTGCGGGGTGATCAAGCGGTATGGCACCCACACGGCCTGTTCAACCGGCTCGTTCTTGGCCATTTTCACGGCGGTGTCGATCGAACCGTCCGCCTGACCCTTGGCGTCCTGGAACACCGAGACGGCCAGGGAGCCCTTCTTCACCGCGTTCAAACCGTCGGGCGTACCGTCGACACCGGCGATCAGCACGCTACCCTTTTCGACACCCGCCTGTTGCAGGGCCATGGCCGCGCCAATCGCCATCTCGTCGTTGTTGGACACGATCGCGTCGAACTTGCGGCCCTGGGTCAGCCAGTCGTTGACCAGGGTCATGCCCTTGTCCCGCGACCAGATGCCGGTCTGCTCTTGCTCGATCTTGATGTTCGGGTATTTGGCCAGAACGTCTTTGACGCCCTTGGTGCGGTTGGTGGTGGAGTTGTTCGCGAGGTCGCCCAGCAGAATCACGATGTCGCCCTTGCCGCCCATTTTGTCGGCCAGGTACTGCATCTGCATTTCACCGGCCTCCAGATCGTTGGAGGCGACAGTGACTACGCCTTTGGGCAGCTTCAGGTCATCGGGGCGGCGGTTGACGTAGACCAGCGGGATGCCGGCCTTCACGGCGGCTTCGGTGATTTTCTTGGTGGCGGCGGTATCCACCGGGTTGACCACGATGGCATCGACCTTCTGGCTGATGAAGCTTTCTACCTGGCTCAACTGCTTGACCACGTCACTGCGGGCGTCTTCGAATTGCAGCTGCACGCCCTCGGGATAGGACTTGGCTTTCTTGTCCATGGATTCGCGCAGGTAGGTCAGCCAGGTGTCGTCGAATTGGGACATGCTGACGCCGATCTTCATATCAGCGAGCGCCGCACCACTGGCGAACATCAGGGACAAGGCAAGTGAGGCGAAGCGGATCTTGGTCTTCATGAAAAGTCTTTCTCCACATTCTTGTTGGTTTTATGGATGAGGCGTGACGATTTTCAGTAAGTAGGCAAGCGGGAAAGCGTTGAAAACGAGCGAGAGGCAATTCGCTGGAAATGACTTTATTGGAATATTATTTCTATATCAACTCATTTTAGAATTTTATTCTGATTTTATTCCATGACTCTCAAACGGGCTCAATGCCACCACTTGATGCCGCTCGGCGCTCAGTCGCGCAGCGTCTAGCACGCGGGTGGTCGCCAGTGCATCACGGGCATCCACAGGCAGTGGGCCACCGCTCTGCAACGCGGCTTGCAGCTGTAAATAGAACTGATTCCAGCAACCGCGCTCGGAGGGAACCCGCTCGCGCACTTCGCCCTGTTCGAACCAACCCCAGCGGCGATGCTCTTCAACACCCCAGCGCTCACCTTCAGATTTCGGCGAGAGCCCGGCGAGTGCCGATGCTTCTTGCCCGTCCAGGCCATCGACGCTGTAACAGCCTTGGCTGCCGGTCACCCGAAAGCGCGGGCCTGGGGTGTTTTGCAGGCAACTGCCACCCAGGTGTGAGGTCACGCCACTGGCATGGGTCAGGGCCATAAAGAAGCCGTTATCGAAGACCTGGCCTTTTTCCAGATAATCCAGTTCGGCGTAGACCCGTGTCACCGGGCCGAACAGCAACAACGCCTGATCCACCAGATGGCTACCGAGATCGCGCAGGAAGCCACCGCCACTGCCGTTGTTCACCGCCTGTGGTGAGTAACGCTCGATCCGCGATTCGAAACGGGTGACCTGGCCCAACGCACCAGATTCGATGAGTTTGCGCACGGTCAGGAAGTCCGAATCCCAGCGCCGATTCTGGTAGACGCTGAGCCGCACGCCCTGACGCTCGGCCATGGTGATCAGGGTTTGGGCTTGCTGCGCGTCAGCGGCGAACGGTTTGTCGCTGACCACCGCCACACCGCTTTCGATGCCATCGAGCACCAGTGCCGGACGACCCTTGAGCGGCGTGGACACCACCAGCACATCGATCCCGGCCTCCACCAACTGGCCGATGCTGTCGAACGCTGGCACACCGGGGTGTTCTGCCGCCAGCAACTGTCGGCGTTCCGGTGAACGGGTAACCACACCGACGAACGTCGCCGCCGGCAAACTGCTGATCAGCGGAGCATGGAAAAACCGGCCGCCATGGCCGTAACCGACAAGTCCGATACGCATGAATCAACTCCTTCTTATTGTTATTACGCCACTCACTGGATCGAAACCGCCCTGTAGGAGCTGTCGAGTGAAACGAGGCTGCGATCTTTTGATCTTGAAAGATCGCAGCCTCGTTTCACTCGACAGCTCCTACAGGGGCTTTGTGGTGGCCGTTAGTGGCAGAGTTCGCTTTTGACCCGTTCAAGCATCATCCGGTTGGATTCATCCGGCCGGTCTTCCCAGGCAAACACCGAGACCGTGGCGATGCCGTCGAACTGGATCTCGCGCAGGGTACCGAAAAACGCGTCCCAATCGACTTCGCCCTGACCAATGTCCAGATGCTGGTGCACGGTGGCGACGACACCCGGTGGGTTGACGATGTAGCGCAACCCGGAAGAAGCCTTGTGGTTGTAAGTGTCGGCGATGATCAGGTGGCTCAGCTTCGACCCGGCATACTTGAGCATCGAGGCGATATCGCCTTTGCCGTCGTCATAGAAGAAGGTGTGCGGCGCCGCGTAGAGGTAGTTGATCCACTCGCGATCCAGACCGCGAATGATGTCCACCGATTCGTTGTTACGCTCGCAGAAGTCGTAAGGATGAGCCTGAATATCAAGCTTGATACCTTGGCGCTCGAACTCCGGGATAAGCTCATCCATGGAACGCATGAACTGGTTCTCGCAGACCAACGGGTTGTCTGACTGGCCGGTGAACTCGGTGTTGACCAACTCGCAGTCCATCTCCACGGCAATCTGAATCGCCCGTTTCCAGTTGCGTACCGCCGCAACACGCAGGCCTTCGTCGGCAGCGGCCCAGTGGTACATCGGCAACAGGGAAGAGAGTTTGACCCCGGTGTCGCTCAGGGCTTTGCGAAACTCCTTGATCCGCGCCTTGTCGACGCGCGGGGCTTTGTAGAACGGCAGGAAATCTTCCCGGGGCGAGAGTTCGATGTGTTCGTACCCGAGTTCGGCAACCTTATCGACCATCTTGCCCAGGGACAAAGTGCGGTACATGTAAGGGTCTAGTGCGATGCGCATTTTATTGTTCTCCTCAACCAGGGCCTCAGCCTTGACACTCCCCCTGTGGGAGCGAGCCTGCTCGCGAAGGCGGCGGCACAGTCAATATTAATGTTGCCTGACACACCGCTTTCGCGAGCAGGCTCGCTCCCACAGGGGATCGGGGGTTAGCCGTAGAAGTGTGGGCGCTCTGGCAGGCCGACTTTTACGATCGCCCCGCTGTTCTGTGCTTCGATGCACGCGTCTGCTGCGACGGCAGCGGCGAAGCCATCCCACGCTGACGGGCCGCCAACCTGGCCAGCCCGAACGCCATCGATAAACGCCTGCAACTCAACGTCGTACGCGGCAATAAACCGATCCTTCCAATCCATCAAAATCGCGTTGGACAACTTCGCCCCGCTGCGCAACTGAACCTGCGACGGCTCCGGCAGTTTGGCGATGCCGGTCTCCCCCACCACTTCGCACTGGATGTCGTAGCCGTATTGGCAGTTAACGAACACTTCCACGTCGATGCGCGTGCCCTTGGCGGTTTCCAGCAGCACGATCTGCGGGTCTTTCAAATGCGCGAGGGCCTTGCTGCTCTTGCGCGGGAACACAACTTGCACCGACACGTAATCGTCGTCGAGCAACCAGCGCAACACGTCCAGCTCATGGATCAAAGTGTCGGTGATCGCCATGTCGGTTTTGTAGTTCTCGCCCACGGTCGGGTTGCGGTGCGCGCAGTGCAACATCAATGGCTCACCAATCTGACCGCTGTCGATCACTGCTTTAAGTGCTCGATAACCTTCGTCATACGGACGCATGAAGCCGACTTGTACCAGGCGTTTGCCGTGGGCCACTTCAGCCTCGACGATCTTGCGGCAGCCTTCGGCGGTGACGGCCAGCGGCTTCTCGCAGAACACCGGCTTACCCGCTGCAATTGCGGCCAGCACGAACTCTTCGTGGCTCGGGCCCCAGGAGGTGACGAGGATCGCTTCAACTTCTGGCGCCTTGATCAGCGCGTGGCCGTCGGGATAGACCTCGGCGGTCAGCTTCAGGTCGGAAACGACCTTCGCGGCTTGCTGCAAGTTGATGTCGGTAACCGCCACCACCTGGCTATTGAGCAAGGTCTGGCTGCAACGACGGATATGGTCCTGGCCGATGGCCCCGGTTCCGATGACGCCGATACGCAGTGAATTAGAGAGCAATGACATGAAGATTCTCCTGTGAAAATTTGTTGTTGGTATCAGGGGCAATCAGTACTGACGGGCCTTGGCCAGTCGTTCATTCAGGGTCTTGGCCACCGCATCGGTGCGGGCGCTGGTGGAGACTTGCGCCACGCCGACCCGCCACCACGACAGGTATTTGTGAATCATGGTTTTGGGCAGGACCTTGATGTCGATCAGCGTCGACACCGTCTGCAAGCGTGCATCGGCCAATGCGGCTTTCAGCTCTTCGACCGTGTTCACTTTGTAGGTCTTGCAGCCATAGGCCGCCGCGCTCATTGCGAAATCCACCGGCACGAACCCGCCGTCGAGCTTGCCGGTTTCCGGGTTGCGGAACCGGAACTCGGTGCCGAAGCTGTCCATGCCGTGTTCCATCTGCAGGTTGTTGATGCAACCGAAGGTCATGTTGTCGAGCAACACCACGTTGATCTTGCGTCGCTCCTGAATCGAGGTCGCCAGTTCGGAGTGCAGCATCATGTAAGAGCCATCGCCAACCAGCGCGTAGACCTCGCGATCCGGCTCGGCGAGTTTCACGCCCAGTGCGGCGTTGACCTCGTAACCCATGCAGGAATAGCCGTACTCGACGTGATAAGTGTTCACGCCCTTGCTGCGCCAGCTGCGCTGCAAGTCGCCGGGCAGGCTGCCGGCAGCGGCGACGATCACGGCGTCATCGGCGAGGGTTTCATTGAGCACGCCGAGCACGCGGCTCTGGGTCAGGCAGGACCCGGTCAGCTCGATGAATTCGCGCAGTACGGCCGGGTCCATGTGGTCGTTGATTTCCGGGATGAAGTCCTGGGTCTGGTATTCGACCTGATAGATACGGTCGACTTCCTCATCCAGTTGCACCTTGGCCTGGCGAGGTTGATCACCCCACGCAGAACGGTATTCGCCCAAGGCTTCAGCCAAGGCTTGCAACCCGACTTTGGCGTCCGCCAACAGTTGCACGCCGTCGAGCTTCAGAGCATCGCAGGGGCTGATGTTGAGGTTGAGAAATTGCACGTCCGGATGCTGGAACAGGGATTTCGACGCAGTGGTGAAATCACTGTAGCGGGTGCCGACTCCGATGATCAGATCCGCATCACTGGCCAACAGATTCGCCGCCAGGCAGCCGGTTTCCCCAATCCCGCCAACGTTCAGCGGGTGACTGGACACCACCGCACTCTTGCCGGCTTGGGTTTCGGCGAAGGGAATATCGAAGCGCTCGGCAAACGCCTGCAAAGCGGCATTGGCGCCGGAGTACCTGACCCCTCCACCGCAAATGATCAACGGCTTGCGCTTGCCTTTGAACAGCGCCAGCGCATCACCCAGCATCGCTTCAGTCGCCGGACGACGCTCGATGCGGTGCACGCGTTTTTGCAGGAAGTAATCGGGGTAGTCGTAGGCCTCGGCTTGCACATCTTGTGGCAAGGCCAGGGTCACCGCGCCGGTTTCGGCAGGGTCGGTGAGCACGCGCATGGCGTGGATCGCCGCCGTCATGAGTTGCTCGGGACGGTTGATGCGGTCCCAGTATTTGCTCACGGCCTTGAATGCGTCGTTGGTGCTGATGCTCAGGTCGTGGAACTGCTCGATCTGTTGCAGCACCGGGTCCGGCTGGCGGCAGGCATAGACATCGCCGGGCAACAGCAGCAGTGGAATGCGGTTGGCGGTCGCCGTCGCGGCGGCGGTCAGCATGTTCGCCGCGCCCGGCCCTACCGATGAAGAGCAGGCGTAGATCTTGCGCCGCAGGTGTTGCTTGGCGAAACCGATAGCCGCGTGGGCCATGCCTTGCTCGTTACGACCCTGATGGACGATCAGGTCGCCGCTGTCCTGTTCCAGAGCCTGGCCCAGACCTAGTACGTTACCGTGGCCGAAAATGGTAAAGATCCCGGCGACAAATTTGCTTTGAACCCCATCGACCTCGATGTACTGGTTATCGAGGAATTTCACCAGGGCCTGGGCCATGGTCAGTCTTGTCGTAGTCATAACCGATCCTTCAATAAACGAAGAAACCCTGTGGGAGCGAGCTTGCTCCGGGCGGCGTTCCGACGATTGCGGTGTGTCAGGCGCTATCAATGTTGAATGTGCCGCCATCATCGCGAGCAGGCTCGCTCCCACAGTTGATTTCCATCAGCCCGAAAGCGTTGTCAGGCCCGGGATTTTTGTAGGTGATCCATGCTCGCGCCGATCGCCTGCTGGATATCCGCCAGGCCATGGACGCTGTCGGCAAACGGTTCGAACGACAGGTAGCCGCTGTAACCGCTGCTGAGCAAGGTGTCGATTTGCGCCGCGTTGCCAAGGATGTCGCCCTCGCCCACCAGCACCCGATGCCCGTCGCGAATGCTCGCCAACGGTGCCTCGGCATCCTCGACACCGGAGATGTGCACCAACCCGGTCAGCTCGGGGAAGAACTCATGTTCGCTGGCCAGGTGATGGTGAAAGGTGTCGTGAACCAGACGGAACACATCCAGCCCACCGATGGCCTTGATCGCGTCCACTGCCGTGCGCTTGCGGCGCAGCGAGCACTCTTCGAAACCCAGCGGTTCGATGAAACCGAGAATGCCGTGTTCGCGCAGGATCGGCGCCAGCTCAGTCAACGCCGTGCGCAAACCTGAAGCACGTGCGGCCTCGTTACGCGGGTCGGCACGGTCATTGAGCGGACACATGACCAACCCTTGAGCGCCGCAATCACGTGCATAAGCGGCCAGCTTCAAGGCTTGAGCACGACGCTCGTCATTCCACACATCAAACGGATACAGCGCGTTGATCGACAGCACGGTAATGCCTTGGGCGGCACACAACTCACGGACGCGCTCGGGTGCGGTGCCGTCTTCGATCTCGACGCCTTTAAGGTCGTTGCGAACTTCGATGGCGTCGGCCTTGAGGGTCACCGCCAGCTCGATAAACGCGGGCAGGGACAAACGTGGGGCGACCATACGGTTCAGGGCGAAACGCAGGGGTTTGCTCATTATTGTTGTTCTCCGCACAGGTGAATTAGTTGGCCGTCGGCATGCTGAATTCAGGGCCCTTGGCAATGCTGTCAGGCCAGCGCTGCATCACGCTTTTGTAGCGGCTGTAGAAGCGGATGCCTTCTTCGCCGTAAGCGTGGTGATCACCGAACAGCGAGCGTTTCCAGCCGCCGAAAGAGTGCCAGGCCATCGGCACCGGTATCGGCACGTTGATGCCGACCATGCCGACTTTGATCGTGCGGGCGAAAGCTCGGGCGATGCCGCCGTCGCGAGTGAAACAGGACACGCCGTTGCCGAACTCGTGGGCGTTGATCAACGCGACGGCGCTGGCAAAGTCCGGGACGCGAACGATGCCCAGCACCGGGCCGAAGATCTCTTGCTGGTAAATGCTCATCTCGGTCGTGACGTTATCGAACAGCGTCGCGCCGACGAAGAAGCCGTTCTCCGCACCCGGCACCTTGAATCCACGACCATCGACAATCAGCTGCGCACCTTGCGCCACACCCTGGTCGATAAAGCCTTCGACCTTGGCTTTGTGTTCGGCCGTCACCAACGGCCCCATGTCGCTGTCGCCCTTCAGGCCGTTGCCGACTTTCAGTTGATCGATACGCGGCAGCAGTTTGGCAATCAGTTGGTCGCCGACATCGCCCACCGCCACGGCAATCGAAATCGCCATGCAGCGCTCGCCAGCCGAGCCGTAAGCGGCACCGATCAAGGCATCCGCCGCTTGATCCAGATCCGCGTCGGGCATGACGATCATGTGATTCTTCGCCCCGCCCAGCGCCTGCACGCGCTTGCCGCGGGAGGTGGCTTGCTGGTGGATGTACTCGGCAATCGGTGTCGAGCCGACAAAGGAAATCGCCTCGATGTCCGGGTGTTGCAGCAACGCGTCGACCGCGGTCTTGTCGCCCTGAACCACGTTGAACACGCCGTCCGGCAAACCGGCTTCGCTCAACAGACGGGCCATCAGCACACTGGCGGACGGGTCGCGCTCGGACGGTTTGAGGATGAAGCAGTTACCGGTGATCAGCGCCAGCGGGATCATCCACAGCGGCACCATTACCGGGAAGTTGAACGGCGTGACGCCGGCACATACGCCCAGCGGCTGACGCAGGTTCCAGTTATCAATGCCGCCGCCGATGTTGTCGCTGAACTCGGTTTTCAGCAGGTTCGGCGCGCCGCAGGCGTATTCGACGATCTCGATGCCACGGGTGACTTCGCCCTTGGCATCCGAAAAGACCTTGCCGTGTTCGCGGCTGATGATTTCTGCCAGTTCATCGTGATGAAGGTCGAGCAATTCCTTGAACTTGAACATCACCCGCGAACGGCGCAGGGACGATTGTTCGGACCATGCCGGAAAGGCTTTCAGGGCCGAGGCGACGGCTTCGTCGACGGTCTTCTGGCTGGCCAGCCCGACGCGTGCCTGAACGCTGCCGGTGGCCGGGTTGAAGACGTTGCTGAACCGTTCGCTGCTGCTGTCTTGCACTTGACCGTGGATGTAATGGCCGATGACCGGGGCGTTGCTCATTGATCGTGTTCTCCGTGCAGAGGTTGGAATTCAGGCTTTTTAGTTCAGAGATCGAGCAGCCAGCTGTGCTGCGGATCGTTATGGAACTGCCAGACACGTTTCGGGCCGGCCATCACGTTCAGGTAATACGACTCATAGCCGTACGGCACGCTGACCGGGTGATAGCCCTTGGGCACAACCACGAGGTCGCTGTTTTCCACGGCCATGGCCTGATCGATGCTGCGATCGTCGGTGTACACCCGCTGGAACACGAAGCCCTGGGGCGG
The DNA here is from genome assembly GCF_059695775.1 of Pseudomonas sp. LBUM1666. Lineage (NCBI taxonomy): Bacteria > Pseudomonadati > Pseudomonadota > Gammaproteobacteria > Pseudomonadales > Pseudomonadaceae > Pseudomonas > Pseudomonas sp. LBUM1666. The sequence continues at coordinate 3,722,882 of NZ_CP166789.1, forward strand.
GTTGATCTGGTGGTAATAGGTTTCTTCGAGAAAACTTTGGTGCGGCAGGTCGTCGGTGTCGTGCTTGTGCGGGGGGTAGCTCGACGAGTGACCCGACGGCGTACGCACTTCCACCACCAGCAGCGAATGGGCCGGTTCGGTGTCCGGCAGGATGTCGCAGACGTAACGGGTGTTGGCGCCTTTGCCGCGCACGCTGCGCTTCATGGTGTCGGGTTTGATCAGCCGTGGGCCGAGGCCGTTGGTGGTCGAACCGGGCGCGGCGCAAACGGCGATTTGCACATCGCTGAGCGCGACCACTTGCGCCTGACTGCCGGGTGGCAAGTACGCGGCGAAGGGTGATTTGTCTTCGAACACCGACTGACGATCACCAATGTTGTCCCAGTCGAACGCGCCCTGCCCCGGCGCTTCACCCTTGATGCTGACCCGACCGCTGAGCAGCACCAGGCACAGTTCTTTATCACCGGCCGACACCGGCAGGGTTTCGCCCAGACTCAAGCGGTAAGCGGCGAAGCCGACGTATTCCAGCTCACCTTTGCCCAACTCGACCATGGTCCGGCCACGGGCATTGCTTTTGACCAGCTGGCTCATATCGCAATCCTCTCGTCGAGCAGCGCACGCAAGGTGTCGTAGCCTTTTTTGGCGTAGACATAACTCGGCGCCACCGCTGGGTCCTGTTCGGCTTCGACCACCAGCCAGCCGTGGTAATCGGCAGCCAGCAGCACGTCGAGCAAGGCGCCGAAATCGATATCGCCATCGCCGGGCACGGTGAACGTGCCGTTGATGATGCAGTCCGGGAAGCTCCACAGATTGTTGCGCGCCAGTTGCACCACCGGTTTGCGCACGTCCTTAAAATGCACGTGGCAGATGCGTTCGATGTGTTTGCGCAGCACCTGCAACGGTTCGCCGCCACCCATGTAGCAATGGCCCGAATCGAACAGCAGACCGACTTCGCTGCCGGTCAGCGCCATCAGTTTGTCGATGTCTGCCGGGGATTCGACGTAGGCGCCCATGTGGTGGTGATAGGCCAGGCGTACGCCTTGGGACAAGGTGAAGCGCGCCAGTTCGGTGAGCTTGTCGGCGTATTCCTGCCAGGCCTGTTCGGTGTGGAATCGCGGGCGTTCAACCAGCGGAATGCGTTGGCCTTGAATGGAGTCGGCGACTTCACCGTACACCAACACCTTGGCGCCGTTTTTGGCCAACAGCTCGACATGGCTGCCGATGGCGTCGATTTCTTCGGCTACCGAGCGACGGGCCAGACGGCTGGAATACCAGCCGGACACCAGGGCCAGGTCAAAGGAACGCAGTACATCGCCGACCCCCTTGGCGTCCTTGGGGAATTTGCCGTTGAGTTCGAAACCTTCGTAGCCGATTTCCTTGCCTTCGCTCAAAGCGGTGCTCAGCGGCGTCTCGCCACCGAGGGACGGCAGGTCGTCGTTGCTCCAGGAGATAGGGTTGATGCCAATTCGAATAGCGGGCATGGCTGCACCTTTTATTGTTTTACCTAACCAGTAAGAGCGACACTGTTCCCTTGTGGGAGCGAGCCTGCTCGCGATAGCGGTGTATCAGGCGACTTTAATGTTGACTGTCAGTCCGCTATCGCGAGCAGGCTCGCTCCCACAGGTTCAGTGTTCACACATTGAAAATGTTCAGCTCCGTGCTGTACGCCAGGCTTCGATCAGTTCAACGAACGTGCCCTGCACTTGGCGGATCAGCGCTTCATCATCGATTTCACCGGCCATCCACGCGCGGCTCGGCTCCTGGAAAATCGTTCGGCCGACTGCAAACCCGCGGCAAGTCTGACTCTGGCGGGCCTGTTGAAACCCTTCGGCCAGTGCCGCTGCCGGTGCATTCAGCCCCAGCAACACCACGCCTCGGCAGTACGGATCACGTTCCTGAATCAGCTCGTCGAGTTGCTTCCACTCCTCGGCGCTCTGCGCTTCGATCTTCCACCACGCCGGGTAAATGCCCAGGTTGTAGAGGCGTTTCAGCGCGCGATACAGCACGTCCGGATGGGTCGACGGGTGATCCTTGGGCGGGATGATTTCCAGCAGCAGCTCATGACCGCTGACCTGGGATGCCTGGTACAAACCCTTGATCTGCGCTTCCTGTTCCAGTCGCAACAGCGGCTCGTCGTCGGGGTGGAATTGCACCAGGCACTTGATGATTTGTTCCTGCGGCCAGGCGATCAGGTTGCTGCCGATGGAGCGCCCATGTTCGAAAGCCAATGGCCGCGAACCCTGCACTTCCACCGGACGCGCCACCCACCAGCCGCGACCGGTGGCGGCGTTCAGGGAGTCCTGGCCGAAACGTTGATCGGCCAGCAGCCCGACATCGGCCTCGATGCCTTGCTCGCGCAAATCGGCTTCGACCCGCTCCACGGCTTTGATAAACAGTTGCTTGAGTTCGCCGATGGCGCTCAGGTCGCGACCGCCCTTGTGCGCCAGTTCCACCAGTTGCCCGCGATGGTCGAAGGCAAAAATGAACAGCTGCTTCCACTGTTTGCGCGGCACGCTGACCTGATGCAGACGCTGCAACATCGCGTCCTGATCCGGCCGGGTAATCGGCACCGGGCTGTTAAACAGATAGTCGAGTTCGGCGCGGGTCGGCATCGCCGGGGCGCAGGCGTGGCGTGACACCACCAGACCGCCGCAGGCATTGGCCAACTGGCAGCAGCGCTCGTCGCTCGCATCCTCCAGCCAACCGGCGAGGAAGCCCGACATGAACGCATCGCCGGCCCCCAGCACATTCAACACTTCCACCCGAACGCCGGGATAAATGGCGCCGTCCTCGAGACGTTCCGGGATCATCCCGTGAATCACCGTGCAGCCCTGCGGGCCGAGCTTGACCACCAGGGTCGCCGCGCTCAGGCGCCGCACATTACGCAGTGCGGTGAGCAAATCCTCGGAGCCGCCGGCAATCAGGAATTCTTCTTCCGTGCCGACGATCAGGTCGAAACGCGGGAGGATTTTCTGCACATGCTGGCTGACGTTCTGGTCGGCGACGAAACGGGTTTCGCCGTCGGCCTTGCCGGCCAGGCCCCAGAGCACCGGGCGATAGTCGATGTCCAGCACCCGTTTGACGTTGTGCTTCTCGGCGTAATCCAGCGCCTGAATGCTCGCCTTGTAGACGCCGTCGGTGGAGAAATGAGTGCCGGTGATCAGCAAGGCTTTGCTGGAAGCGATGAAGGCTTCGCTGATGTCTTCGGCCCGCAGTGCCATGTCGGCGCAGTTTTCGCGGTAGAAGACCAAAGGAAAGGTTTCGCGATCCTTGAGGCCCAGCAGGACCATGGCGGTCAGGCGTTCCGGATCGACCTTGATGCCGCTGACATCGCAACCTTCGCGGGTCAGGGATTCAATGAGGAAGCGGCCCATGTGGTCGTCCCCTACCCGGCTCAGCATCGCCGATCTCAGGCCCAGCCGAGCCGTGCCGAAAGCGATGTTGGCGGACGACCCGCCGAGGTATTTGGCGAAGCTTGAAACATCTTCCAACCGCGCCCCGACTTGCTGCGCATAGAGGTCGACGCCTAGGCGCCCCAGGCAAATCAGATCCAATTGACGCCCACTGGCAAAACGAGTCTGGCCCATGCTGGCTCCTGTTATTTTTATCAGCCTGCGTTCGGGGCGATGGCCGCGCCGAACACTCTTGGTGGATGCAGACTAAAACGTCCGGGACCGAACAATCAATAATTATTCTAAATATTTTTTACGTGGAATATTTTTTCCAATAAGCTTGAGTGCAAGCGTTCCAGGGGCAGTGCATCGTTTCAGCACACCTCGTACTGACCGCAAGCTCAAGATTTTATTCCGGCCTACCCTGTAGACTGCGCACAGCCAACCTATTGTCAGGGGATGACGGCATCCGTCCTCCCTATAAGAACAAGCCAGAAGGATTCCTTATGACCCGCACCGATCAGCCGGCGACGACCGAGAGCACGCCCGACAGCGATCTCGCCAGCCCCCCGATCAACGCCGAGCGTCTGCTACAGCTGATCACCAACGAATATGAAAGCCTGCCGCGCCAGCTCAAACGCATCGCCAGTTACATGAGCCAGCAGAGCGACCGGATCATGGTCGACCGCATCAGCGACATCGCCCGTGAGTGCGAAGTGCATCCGTCCGCGATCGTGCGGTTTTCCCAGCGCTTCGGGTTCAGTGGCTTCAGCGAAATGCAGGGGCTGTTCCGCGAGGCCTACACCCACAAGACCACGCCGGTGCAGAACTACCAGCAGCGCATTCGCAGCATGATCGCCAACAAGTCGCAGAAGGCCAGCGGCGGCGACCTGGCGCGCGAGTGCATCAATGCGACCCTGTCGGGCATCGAACGGCTGGGGCTGGAACTCGATGATCAGGCCTTCGACAAGGCCGTCGACCTGGTGGTGAATGCCGACAATATCTACGTGGTCGGGGTGCGTCGTTCGTTCGCGGTGGCCGATTACCTGGTCTACAACCTGCAACACACCAACAAGCGCATCCATCTGGTTTCGGGGCTCGGCGGCAGCTACCGCGAGCAGATGCGCAGCGTGCGCGCCAATGATCTGGTGATCGCCATCAGCTTCACGCCCTACGGCAAGGAAACCCAGCACTGCCTGCGCATCGCCCAGCACCATCAGGCAAAAACCCTGATCATCACCGACAGCAACCTCTCGCCTCTGGCAAAACGCGCCAACACCGTGCTGCTGGTTAACGAAGGCAGTTCGTTTGCGTTCCGTTCGTTGAGTGCGACGCTGTGCCTGTGCCAAGCGCTGTTTATCGCCGTGGCGTATCGGCTGGAATTGAAGGTCGATGAGATTCACGAACAGGTCGGCTTCGAAGATTAGCGCCCACGCCGTTTGCAGCTCGCTGAAGCTAAACTAAGGTTGTCCATCCCGAAATGGACATCTGAAGGAGCGGTTCAATGAAGCTGATCGGCATGCTGGATTCACCCTACGTGCGGCGCGTCGCCATCTCTGCCAAACGCCTTGGCATCCCGCTGGAACACCAGTCGGTTTCGGTGTTTCGGCATTTCGAGCAATTCCAGCAGATCAACCCGGTGGTCAAGGCGCCCACCCTGGTGCTGGACGACGGTGAGGTGTTGATCGACTCGACGCTGATCATCGACTACCTGGAAGCCTTGGCCGGTCCTGCCAACAGCCTGATGCCCGACGATCTCGCTCAACGCTTGCGCTCGCTGCGCCTGATCGGTCTGGCGTTGGCGGCGTGCGAAAAGTCCGTGCAGCTCTACTACGAACGCAACCTGCGGCCGGCGGACATTCAATTTGAACCGTGGGTGGAGCGGGTCGAAGGGCAACTGGCGGCAGCCTATTCGGCGCTGGAGCGGGAGCTGGAAATGCAGCCGCTGAAGACTGACGGGGCGATTGCTCAAGACGGAATTACGTTGGCAGTGGCGTGGAGTTTCACCAATCTGGTGGTGCCGGATCAGGTGGATGTGAATCGGTTTCCACAGATCAGTGCGTTTACGGCGTATGCCGAGGGGCTTGAGGATTTTGTCAGTACGCCGATCGAGTAGATGGATTTGCTGTGCCTGATCGGGCCCCATCGCGAGCAGGCTCGCTCCCACATTTGATCTGTGTCGCTCACAAACTTTGGGTTCGCTGAAGATCTACTGTGGGAGCGAGCCTGCTCGCGAAGGCGGACTGGCAGTCACCATCAATCTAAAGATCAGCCCGCTCACACAAAAACGCCGCTTCCACCAGAGGCAGAAGCGGCGGAGGCATGAGCCCCAGTGGTATCAGGTGAACAGGGCGATCAGGATGATGATCGGAATCGGTACGCCGAGAAAGAACAGCAGTAGTGAGCGCATGGTAGTTCTCCTGGGTTAGCGAACAGGCGAAGTGGTGGTCACGTAAGCGTCGGATTCCAGATACACCACGGCATCCCGACGACGGCCGCCAAAGGTTGCAGCGAGGCTGGCGAAAAACGCACCGATCAGCAGCGCAATGAACATCCACAGCGAAGTCCAGGCAGCGACTTTAGCGGCGGTGTCGGCGGCTTGTTGGGCGGCGAGTTTGGCGTCGGCCACAGCTTTTTGCGTGCGGGCATACACTTCATCAACGCGACGTTCCGCGTCTGCTTGAGTGAGGTTGGTCCGTTGGGCGACAAGTTGCGCCAGGTAGGTGCGGTCTTCGGCAGCCAGTTGACCGTCGTTGCTCAGGCTGCGCACGAAGATGCGCGTCACAGTGCCATGAACGGCGTCATCACTGATCGCCGCCGGGCGATCATCGCGGAACAGGCTGTCGACGAAGTAACCGTACTGGTCACTGTCAGTGTTGCCGGCAGCCGTGCCCGCCGCTTGAGTCGCGGCACTCGCGGCGCCGCCAACCACGCTCGCCCCGGCCTGCACGCCACCGCTGACAATGCTGCTGACCGAGCCGACCACCAGCGTCGCCGTCACCAGTGTCGCCACGCACCAGGCCAGAAAGCCATGGGCGGTGTCACGGAAGTAAACCTCATCACCGTGCATGTACGCCCACTTCACCCGCAGACGACCGGCGATGTAACCGCCAAGCCCGGACGCCACGATTTGCGTAGCGGCCAACCAGACAATCGTTGAAATGCCCAGGCCCTTGGCGCTCACCCCTTCATTGGCCCACGGCGACACCGCCGAAAAACCCAGGCCAAAGCCGAGCAACACGAGGATCAGCGACAACGCCGCCGCTGCAGCAGCCCCCGCGAAGATCGCCCCCCAGGACACGCCAGAGAGCGTGCTCGTTTCTTCGAAGGCAGGATAGAAACCATCAGAGGATCTATTCATTGTTATATCGCTCCTGGCAGGAAAGATGGTGTTACAACTCTTCAACGGAGGAAGTGCAGTCACCGTGCCAGTCGCTAATTTTAAATAAATTGCTGTATTTCAATAAGTTATAAAGTTTGAACTTCCAATGGCCATGCAATTTGCAAGGAAGCGGTCTGTAGCGACGGGTTTTATGCATTGATCAAAAAGGTCCCTGCATGAAGTTTTATTTAGAAAGCCCGCACCCATTTCTTGGCAAAATGCCGCTCAACGTTGAGTACTCCTAATCAGGCCCGCCCTATGACCCGCATCTTGACCATCGAAGACGACGCCGTGACCGCCCGGGAAATCGTCGCCGAACTGAGCAGCCACGGCCTCGACGTGGATTGGGTCGACAACGGCCGCGAAGGTCTGGCGCGCGCAGTCAGCGGCAACTACGACCTGATCACCCTCGACCGCATGCTGCCCGAGCTCGATGGTCTGGCGATTGTCACCACGTTACGGACCATGGGCGTGGCGACGCCGATCCTGATGATCAGCGCCCTCTCCGACGTCGATGAGCGTGTGCGCGGCTTGCGCGCGGGCGGTGACGATTACCTGACCAAACCGTTTGCCACCGATGAAATGGCCGCCCGGGTCGAAGTCCTGCTGCGCCGGCAGAACACCGTGACGGCCCAGGCCACCACGTTGCGGGTGGCGGATCTGGAGCTGAACCTGATCAGCCATGAAGCCAGCCGCGACGGTCAGCTGCTGACGCTGTTGCCCACCGAGTACAAGTTGCTGGAATTCCTGATGCGCAACACCGGGCAGATTCTGTCGCGAATGATGATTTTCGAAGAAGTCTGGGGTTACCACTTCGACCCCGGCACCAACCTGATCGACGTGCACATCGGCCGGCTGCGCAAGAAGATCGACCCGCCAGGCAATGTCCCACTGATTCGGACCGTGCGAGGCTCGGGTTATGTCATTGCCGAACCCCTCTAACGGCTGGCGCTCTTCCAGCAGCCGTTTGCTGGCGCTCTACAGCTCGCTGTTCGTGATCTGGAGCGGGATTCTCATGGGGGTCATGTACTACGATGTTTCCTCTTATCTGGACAACCTGGCCAAACACTCGCTGATGCAACGTCAGCATCTGTTTTCACGCTTTTCGGGTGACCAACTAGTGGACGCCCTTGCCGTCAGCATGACCTTCGACATTCGCGGTATCGACGCCTATGGCCTGTTCGATAGCCAGCAACGCTACCTCAGCGGTGCTCTGCGTCAGTTTCCGGAAGGGCTGCCGCTGGACGGCAAGATTCACATGCTCAGCGACTGCGCCGATTCCGACGACCCGACCCTGCCCGCCGACAGCTGCGACGCGGTGGCGACCCAGACCAAGGACGGCCGCTGGCTGATCCTGGTGCGGGACAACGGTTCGTTGTTCGCCGTCACCCGGATCATCCTCCACGCGTTGTTCTGGGGCGTGACCTTGACGGTCCTTCCGGGCATCGTCGGTTGGCATCTGTTGCGCCGCCGACCTCTGCGGCGGATTCGTGCGATCCAGGCCAGCGCCGAGGCCATCGTCGCCGGCGACCTGACCCGGCGTCTGCCATTGTCCAATCGCCGCGATGAGCTGGACATGCTCGCCGCCATCGTCAACGCCATGCTCGAACGTATTGAACGCTTGATGAACGAGGTCAAGGGCGTCTGCGACAACATTGCCCACGACCTGCGCACACCGCTGACGCGCCTGCGGGCGCAGCTGTACCGGATTCAGCAACAGGCTGATGAGGGTTCGACGCTGGCGGTGCAACTGGACTCAGTGCTCGGTGAAGCGGACACCTTGATGGCGCGTTTTCGAGGGTTGCTGCGGATTTCCGAGCTGGAAGATCGTCAGCGGCGTTCGGGTTTTGTGCAGCTGGATCCGGTGCCGTTGTTGCAAGAGCTGCATGACTTTTATCTGCCGTTAGCGGAAGAAGGTGAGCTGGTTTTCAAGTTGCAACTGCCTGACGTCTTGCCGCCACTGAATGGCGATCGCGCGTTGCTATTCGAAGCGGTGGCGAACCTGCTGAGCAACTCGATCAAGTTCACGCCGCCGGGTGGCGAGGTGATTTTGCGGGGGGTCAATGAGGGGGAATTTACGCGGATCGAAGTGCTCGATTCGGGTCCTGGCATTCCGTTGGCCGAACGAGAGGCAGTGTTCCAGCGCTTTTATCGTGCCGATGGTGGTAACCAGAAAAGCGGGTTCGGGCTGGGGCTGTCGATCGTAGCGGCGATTGTCAGCCTGCATGGGTTTACGCTTGAAGTCGGTACTAGTGAACTCGGCGGTGCGCGGTTAATGCTGGATTGCCAGCAAAGCTTGATTCCCCAGACCTGATGCTAACTCAAGAACAAAGTAGATCCTTGTGGGAGCGAGCTTGCTCGCGATAGCGGTTATTCAGTTGACAAGGATGTTGCCTGGCCCGCCGCCATCGTCGGAACGCCGCCCGGACCAAGCTCGCTCCCACAGGGGATTGGTGGTGTTTTCAGTAGCCCACCACCCCTTCTTCATGCATCTGCCGCAACAACTCCGTCCCACTTTCCATAAACTCCGGCGACCCAGCCATCCCCGCCTCCACCGCCAATCCTTCCAGCTGCTCACGCCCGCCCAGGTGAGGAAATTCCTCAATCCGCTGCAACAACCGCCACGCCAACGGGCTCAGTGCAGAAAACTTCACACTCCAGTCCTCAGCCCGACGCACCAGCAGCAATGTCGGCTGAGCCGGTGCTGTCTCCGGTTGATAATCCGGCCCCACCAACTGCACCGGCCAGGCATACGCCAACGGCCAGGCCAGCGGCGAAACCTGCAACGGTCGGTCCAGCAGCAACCCGGCATCGCTCACCGGCAACGGCTCAGCCTCGGACTGCTGCAACGCCATCTCAACCCATTCGTAATGCGCCAGTTCCACCATGAACGGCGGCCACGACCCTTCGCTCAACGCTTGCGGTTCCGAGGCCAGGAACTCGACAAACTCCTTGGCGATCTCGCCGAATTTCGGCGTGTGCGCGCGGTAGTCGCGCAGGAAAATCCGTACCAGTGAACGCCAGTGTTCATCACCGAGAATCTTGATCAGCACCGGAAAGGTCCCGCTGAGCAACGACGACAGGTTCGCGAAAATCAGGTCGCGGTAAACCTGCGCCCGTGTCACGTCCATCCCGGCCGGTGGCGCGCAATGATCGGGATCGCGCAGGTAAAGGCCCAAGGTGTTTTGCTGCTGAAGCAGGCTCGGCTTATCCACGGTTCGTCCCCTCGGTTTGCAGGCGGCGAATGGTCTGTAACTCGGCCACCAATTCGGAAAATACCGGAAAGTTGAAATCCCGTTCCAGCAGCGTCGGTTGCGCGCCGAATCGAGCGTAAGCCTCCGCCAGCAACGACCAGACCACCGGTTTGACCGAAGCGCCGTGGGTGTCGATTTTCAAGGTGTCGGACTCATCGAAGTGCCCGGCCACGTGCATGGCCACCACCCGGCCCGAATCGATGCCGGCCAGAAAGGTTTGCGGATCAAAACCGTGATTGATCGAGTTGACGTAGACGTTGTTGACGTCCAGCAACAGGTCGCAATCGGCTTCGCGCAGCACCGCGTTGGTGAAGGTCACCTCGTCCATATCCTGTTGTGGCGCGGCGTAGTAGGAGACGTTTTCCACCGCCAGGCGCCGCCCAAGAATGTCCTGGGCTTGGCGAATTCGCGCGGACACGTGGTGCACCGCTTCTTCGGTAAAGGGCAACGGCAGCAGGTCGTAAAGGTGACCGTCATCGCTGCAGTAGCTCAAATGTTCGCTGTACAGCGGCACGTTGTAGCGATCGAGGAAAACCCGGACATCCTGCAGAAACCCGACGTCCAACGGTGCCGGGCCGCCCAATGACAGGGACAAGCCATGACAGGACAACGGATAACGCTCGGCCAGGGCACGTAACGCATGACCATGAGCGCCACCGATACCGATCCAGTTTTCCGGCGCGACTTCCAGAAAATCGAAATCGCCCGCACGGGCTGCCTGAAGGTCCTTCATTAAACCGCGACGCAAACCGAGCCCGACGGTCGCCTTCGCTGATGTGTTGGGGGTCTGCATGATGTCGATCTCAATGATTGTCAGAACGGAATCACAGTTAACCGAAAGGGTGTATCGGGTCTGTGTTCCGCTCTGGCAGAAAATCGCAGCGGTTGTAACGCCAGCGGGTCTGTACACACTGAGGTACAGACCCGCCGTTGCGCGTTAAGCCAGGTCGTACTTCTCGCGCACCAGATGACCAATGCCGATGCGATCCAGCACGGTCATCGGGCATAGGAACGTTACGCGCACGGTGCCCGGCAAGCGGCTGATGTCGATCGAACCGGTGATGGTCGCGCGGTTGAGCACTTCGTCGTATGGCAGACCGGTGACCGAGGCGGCGCGTTTCAAGCCGTTCTCTACCGCGACGTTGAGGTTCTCGCCGCTGCCGATAAAGGTGATCGGCCCGCTCTGCTCGATGTCGTGCTGACCCCAGCGCTCGCCCAGTTCGCGGACTTTCTGCCGCTGCTGGGCATTCATCGGCCGGGCCATGGGCGGCAAGTCGTCGAGATTTTGCAGCAGGATCGGCCCTTCCAGCGTCAGGCGCTTCACCACTTCCACCACCACTTCGGTTTCCCCGGAGCAATCGGTGGCATGCCCGGCGATCTCACCGTTGCCCTGCTGGGCGTGCATGTCGCCCATGTACACGCCGGCGCCTGACACCTTGACCGGGCAGATCAACACGCAACCCTCGCGGATCGAGTTGGTGTCCATGTGACCGTCAGTCTTGGCCGCGTGCAGTTCTTCGCGGGTCATGCCAAAACGGTGCGGCGCGCCGATCAGGTATTGGCCGAAATCGGCGCAGTTATGGGAGTCGGGCAAATCCCGGGACGGCGTGGTCCCGATGTTGCCGAGGAACGGCCGCATGTGCGCCGCCACACCGGGGATGTCGGCGCGCGCCAGGGACAGGATCGAATGTTGCGCGGCGAATTCCGGCAGCGCCGACATTTTGGATGCGTTACCGGCCAGTTGATTGGCGACGTCCTGATTGACGGTCAGGCTGACCTGATTCTGCGCATCGAACACAATTACGTAGCCATGGCTGAAGCGAAACGCGCTGACTTCGGCGCCACAGGTGTTACAGCGAATCGAATCCTCACCGATGCCTTCGACATGGCTGGCCGGATGTTCGGTGCCGCACTTGGCGCAGAATTTGGAGACGAACGGATCGCCGTGGTAGCGACCTTCAACGAAGCTCATCACCCCGGACGAAGTGGCCAGCGAGGTGACGCGCATGCGTTTGATCTTGATCGCCACCGCGTCGCCGATTTCCGCACCGGCAATGGCCACCGGTTGCGTCACTTCGTGGCCACCCTCGAAGGCCGGCGTGATCATCGGCCCCCAACAGCCCGGCGGTGTACCGGTGATCAGGGTGCCGCCGTCGGCCAGTGGCCCGAGCATCGGCTGGCTTGGGCCGATGATGCCGCTGGTGTAGTGGTCGACGCGCAGGCGATTGACGGGTGTGGGTTTCAGGTCGGTTTCAGGCAGGAGCGTAGTCATTGTTGTCCCCTTCACGGTGTATAGGGTGCCAAATGGCCTACGCAGTTCATCGCAGGTTTGTATCTCGCCTGTGTTCGGCAGTGGCCGGGAATGAAGTGGAATGTATCGGGAAGACGGTTAGATACAGTGGCATACACGACACCAATCCCCTGTGGGAGCGAGCTTGCTCGCGATAGCGGTGGGTCAGGCAACATCATTGTCGACTGCAAGTCCGCTATCGCGAGCAAGCTGAACTGGTCCAGTAATTTTGGACATTTTTTTCGGTTCTCACGCCGCCAGCTTTTCCGCTGCTACAGGTGAGTGGTAACCGTTGTAACTGTGGCGCCTGACATTGTTGTAGCGCGTCACATAGCGGTTTATATCAACTCGGGCTTCGTGTTCCGAGTTGTAGCCGTCTTCAGGCACCCATTCGGACTTCAAACTTCCAAAAAAACGCTCCATCGGGGCGTTATCCCAGCATTGGCCTTTTCGACTCATGCTTTGCCTAAGCTCGTGCGCCATCAGTTCGTCCCTGAATTTATGGCTGGTGTACTGACATCCCTGGTCAGAATGGAACAGTACGCCTTTGGGTTGCCCTCTCAATTCGACGGCCATTCGCAGTGATTCGCGTGCCAGCGTCGCGTCGGCGACCAGTGAAAACGACCAGCCCACCACTCGTCGCGCAAATAGATCCAGAACGACTGAGAAGTAGAGCCAGCGCTTGCCCAGCTGGATATAGGTGATATCCGCGCACCAAACCTTATTGATATCAGCTACGTAAAACTCACGCTCCAGCTCATGCTCAGCCACCAGCGACTCAACGCCCGATGACTTGTACTTGTGAGGTCTGCGCTGACGGCTAGCGATCCCAGCTTCCTTCATCAAACCGCGGGCCATGTAGCGGCCCACCTGATGGCCGTCACCCCGCAGATCTTCGGAGAGGGTTCGTGCACCTGCCGAGCCTCTTGATGCCTTGTAGTATTTAATCAAAACAACCTTGAGCGCTTCGCGCTTCGGGTTGGTTTTACCTTGGCGCTGGCGCCAGGCGTAATAGCTGCTGCGGTTGACTTCAAACACGCGGCAGCAGTCTGTAATGCCGTACTGCTCGCCCAGCTCACTGATCAGAGGGAATGATCTTTGGAGTCCAAAAGCAGGAGAGCACTGGCCTTTTTTAGGATTTCGATATCCCGGTCTTTCTGCCTCAGCAGGGCTTTGAGTTCCTGGATTTGCTTCTGGTCGGCGGTGATCGCCTTGGTACCCACAAGCGTCGATCCGGCGCGCTCTTTTCGCACCTGATCGACCCAGCGGCGCAAAGCTGTTGGGCCGATATCCAAGCTGGCACAGATCTCGGGAATCGGCTGATCCTCATCGAGCACCATGCTTGCAGCTTTGAGTTTGAACTCACTGGAATAGGATTTTCGCATCATCATGCACACCTCAGATTTGGGCGCCATCATAGCGCCCTATTGATGTGTCCAAATTCATTAGGCCAGATCAGCTTGCTCGCGATAGCGGTGGGTCAGGCAACATCATTGTCGACTGCAAGTCCGCTATCGCGAGCAAGCTCGCTCCCACAGGGTTGGGTGTCAGTCAGGGGAGATGTGGCTTTCGTCGCTCCAGGCAGCGGTGCACGGACCCCGGACTAGACTTAATGCACGCAGGGCGTGGTTATCGTCCTGTTCATTCCCACGACCACCGTTCAGAGGTGAACGCCTCGAAAAACAAGGCTTCTGGACCGTGATCCTGCTGAAGGAGCACACGTGATGGACGAGGCCAGACTCAATGATTTCATGGGCAAACTGGTGAACGACATGGGCGGTGCGGCGATGCTCGCCAACGTCATCCTCGGCGAAGAGCTCGGACTGTACCGGGCCATGGCCGACAGTCAGCCAGTCACCCCTGAAGCCCTCGCCGACAAAACCGGCTGCAACACCCGCCTGCTGCGCGAATGGCTCAGCGCCCACGCCGCTTCCGGTTACATGGAACACCGCGACGGCCAGTTCCGCCTGCCCGAAGAGCAGGCCCTGGCGTTGGCGATCGAAGACTCACCGGTCTATATCGCGGGTGGCGTCGGGGTGGTTGCATCGTTTTTCCATGACAAGGACAAACTGGTCAACGCCATGCGCGGCGACGGTGCCCTCGCCTGGGGCGATCACCATCCGTGCATGTTCAGCGGCACGGAGCGGTTCTTCCGGCCAGGTTATAAAGCGCATCTGGTCGCCGAATGGCTACCGGCGCTCGAAGGCGTGGTCGCCAAACTGGAGGCTGGCGCCAAGGTGGCGGATATCGGCTGCGGCCACGGCGCATCCACCGTGATCATGGCCCAGTCGTTTCCGGATTCGCGGTTCATCGGTTTCGACTACCACGCGCCCTCCGTCACCGTCGCCACCCAGCGTGCCGAAGCCGGTGGCGTGTCTGGACGTGCGCGGTTCTTCCAGGGCACGGCAAAAAGCTTCCCCGGCAACGACTATGACCTGGTCTGCTACTTCGACTGCCTGCACGACATGGGCGATCCGGTGGGCGCGGCGCGGCACGCTTATGACGCGCTAAAACCGGACGGCACGGTGCTGCTGGTGGAACCGTTCGCCAACGACTCGCTCGACGACAACGTCACCCCGGTTGGCCGCTTGTTCTACGCCGCCTCGACCTTCATCTGCACCCCGAACTCGCTGTCCCAGGAAGTCGGCCTCGGGCTCGGCGCCCAGGCTGGCGAGGCGCGGCTGCGCAAGGTCTTCACCGAGGCCGGGTTCAAGACGTTCCGGCGGGCTACGGAAACGCCGTTCAACCTGATTCTGGAGGCGCGTAAATAAACGTCGGATCATCACCCGGACGGGCAACCTGTCCGGGTGACCGGCCAATGCTACCCTGCAAGCACTCATGGCCCTGCGGAGTGTTGAAATGCTCGACAACCTCATTCGCGAACAACTCGACCGCCTTCAGCAGTTAATGACCGACCAGCCGTTTGTGGTCCTGACCGGCGCCGGCATCAGTACTCCGTCGGGCATTCCGGATTACCGCGACAACCAGGGCGTGCGGCGTGGCCGACAACCGATGATGTATCAGGAATTCCTCTCCGCCCCCGAATCCCGGCGTCGCTATTGGGCGCGGGCGATGCTCGGTTGGCCGCGAGTGCGCCAGGCCCAGCCGAACGTGGCCCATGAGGCCTTGGCCCGTTTGCAAAGTTCGCAGCAGATCAGCGGGCTGATCACTCAAAACGTCGACACCCTGCACGACCAGGCCGGCAGCCATGACGTCATCGAACTTCACGGCAGCCTGCACCGAGTGTTGTGCCTGGACTGCGGAAAACGCAGCGAACGGGATTCGATCCAGCAATTGATGGAAGCGCAGAATCCGTATCTGGCCGGCGTGGACGCGGTGCAGGCACCCGATGGCGACACGTTGCTGGATGCGGCGTTTGAGGCGCGGTTTCAGGTGCCGCATTGCCCGCATTGCGCGGGTGAGCGGATGAAGCCGGATGTGGTGTTTTTTGGCGAGAATGTGGCGCAGGTGACAGCGGCCAAAGCGATGGCGGCAGTCGAAAAGGCTGCGGGGTTGTTGGTGGTGGGGTCTTCGTTGATGGCGTATTCGGCGTTTCGGTTGTGTCGGGCGGTGGCGGATCAGGGGAAGCCGTTGATTGCGATTAATCTGGGGAAGACTCGGGCGGATGACCTTCTTGACCTGAAAATAGAGGCGTCGTGCGAGCGGCTTTTACCCCTACTGACGCAACGCCTGATTCGTTGATGCCTATGGGTTGGACTTTAGATCCACCCCTCACCCCAGCCCTCCCGAAACGTCGGACCGCCCCAGAGGGGAGAGGGGAAAGGGAGCAGATCTTCAAGCCTTTCAAACCTGAGTTCGACTCGATATTTCAGGTCGCAGTATTAGGAGCAAACACCTCGGTCAGTCCCCTCTACCCTCTGGGGAGAGGGTTAGGGTGAGGGGGTGGATTCAACTGTCGCCCCAAATCTTCAGCTTTAAGAATATCGAACAACGCCTGCGCCGCCGCCGACAATTCAACTCCAGGCTTGGTCAACACCCCAATCGCCCGCTCCACCACCGGATCGCGCAAGGTAATGCACCGCGCCCCGAGTTCCAGCATCTGCCCGACACACAACGCCGGCACCGCGCTCACCCCCAATCCACTGGCAACCATCCGCCCAACCGTCGCCAACTGATGGCTTTCAAACTCCACCGGCAACTTCATCCCACGCGCCTGCAAGTGCTCTTCGAGCATCACCCGAACCGTCGACGGTCGCTGCAAGGTGATGAACGGTTCCTTGAGCAAGGTCTGCCAATCGATGTCTTCCCGTTCAGCAAAAGGAGAATCTTTCGACACCACGGCAACGAAACGGTCCATGTACAACGGCGTGAATGCCAGCGATGAACTCTGAGTCGGCTCAAACGCCACCCCCAGCTCGACCTGCCGATCACGCACCATCTCCAGCACCTGCTCGTTGATCACGTCATTCACCGTGACGTTGACCTTGGGATAGCGCGCCCGAAAGGTTTTCAGGATCGGCGGCAGCAGGTTGCCGGCAAATGAGGGCATCGCCGCCAGCGTCACGCGACCGCGCTGGAGGGTAAAGCGTTGGCGCAGCTCATCCTCGGCATTGTCCCAGTCGGCAATCAGACGACGCGCCAGTGGCACCAGCGACTCGCCTTCCGCGGTCAGCGCGACATTGCGCGTGTTGCGGGTGAACAGACGCCCGCCCAGCCCCTCCTCCAGCGCCTTGATGGTCAGGCTCAAGGCCGATTGCGACAGGTGCAACCGCTCGCAAGCCACGGCAAAACTCAAACTCTGGGCGACGGCCAAAAATGCCCTGATCTGCTTGACTGTCATGTTCGAATTGCTCCAGTAATGATCGCAGGCGCTCCATTCGCGAGCAGGCTCGCTCCCACAGGATTGATTGGTGAGTTTTATCTATCAATCAACCTTAAAAATCAACTTAACAAATGAATACTGCAGCGAGACACTCCATCCCCATACGGCTAGCCAGCCGCCCACAAAGAATAAAAGAGGTGCATATGGCAGGTTTCGACAAGCGCGTGAGTTCCTACGAGGAAGCCCTTGCAGGTCTTGAAGACGGCATGACCGTGATCGCCGGCGGCTTCGGCCTGTGCGGGATCCCGGAAAACCTCATCGCCGAGATCAAGCGCAAAGGCACGCGTGACCTCACCGTGGTTTCCAACAACTGCGGCGTCGACGGTTTCGGTCTCGGCGTGCTGCTGGAAGACCGGCAGATCAGCAAAGTGGTGGCGTCCTACGTCGGCGAGAACAAAATGTTCGAGGAGCAACTGCTCAGCGGCGCTATCGAAGTGGTCCTGACCCCTCAAGGCACCCTCGCCGAAAAAATGCGCGCTGGCGGCGCCGGCATCCCGGCGTTCTTCACCGCCACCGGCGTCGGCACTCCCGTTGCCGACGGCAAGGAAGTCCGCGAATTCCACGGTCGCAAGTACCTGATGGAAGAATCCATCACCGGTGACTTCGCCATCGTCAAAGGCTGGAAAGCCGATCATTTCGGCAACGTCATCTACCGCCACACCGCCCAGAACTTCAACCCGCTGGCCGCCACTGCCGGCAAGATTACCGTGGTCGAAGTCGAAGAAATCGTCGAACCCGGCGAGCTGGACCCGGCGCAGATCCACACCCCTGGTATCTACGTCGATCGGGTCATTTGCGGCACGTTCGAGAAGCGCATAGAACAGCGCACCGTGCGTAAGTGATCCCCTGCCCCCGGACCGAATGAAGGAATAACAACAATGGCACTTTCCCGCGAACAAATGGCTCAACGCGTCGCCCGCGAAATGCAGGACGGCTTCTACGTGAACCTGGGCATCGGCATTCCGACCCTGGTCGCCAACTACATCCCTGAAGGCATGGAAGTCATGCTGCAGTCGGAAAACGGCCTGCTGGGCATGGGTCCCTTTCCTACTGAAGAAACCATTGATGCCGACATGATCAACGCCGGCAAACAAACCGTGACCGCACGTATCGGCGCGTCGATCTTTTCCTCGGCCGAGTCCTTCGCGATGATTCGCGGTGGTCATGTCGACCTGACCGTACTCGGTGCGTTTGAAGTGGACGTGGAAGGCAACATCGCCTCCTGGATGATCCCCGGCAAGCTGGTCAAGGGCATGGGCGGCGCCATGGACCTGGTGGCCGGCGCAGACAACATCATCGTCATCATGACCCACGCGTCCAAGGACGGTGAGTCCAAGCTGTTGTCCAAATGCAGCCTGCCGCTGACCGGCGCCGGGTGCATCAAGCGTGTGTTGACCGACCTCGCCTACCTGGAAATCGAAAACGGCGCGTTCATTCTCAAGGAACGCGCACCGGGCGTCAGCGTCGAGGAGATTGTCGCCAAGACCGCCGGTAAACTGATCGTGCCGGATCACGTTCCGGAAATGCAGTTCGCTGCCCAGTGAGGAATCATTCCATGCAAGAAGTCGTCATTGTCGCCGCCACCCGCACCGCCATCGGCAGTTTCCAGGGTGCCCTGGCCAACGTGTCCGCGGTTGATCTCGGTGCCGCGGTGATCCGTCAGTTGCTGGCGCAAACCGGCCTGGACGCTGCTGAAGTCGATGAAGTGATCATGGGCCAGGTGTTGACCGCCGGCGCCGGACAGAACCCTGCGCGCCAGTCCGCGATCAAGGCTGGCCTGCCGTTTACCGTGCCGGCGATGACCCTGAACAAGGTCTGCGGCTCGGGCCTTAAAGCGCTGCACCTGGCCACTCAGGCGATTCGCTGCGGCGATGCCGAGGTGATCATTGCCGGCGGCCAGGAAAACATGAGCCTGTCCAATTACGTCATGCCCGGCGCCCGCACCGGTCTGCGCATGGGTCACGCGCAAATCGTCGACACCATGATCAGCGACGGCCTGTGGGATGCGTTCAACGATTACCACATGGGCATCACCGCCGAGAACCTGGCCGAGAAGTACAGCCTGACTCGCGAGCAACAAGACGCCTTCGCCGCAGCCTCGCAACAGAAAGCCACGGCCGCCATCGAAGCCGGGCGTTTTGCCGATGAGATCACGCCGATCCTGATTCCTCAGCGCAAGGGCGATCCGCTGTCCTTCGCCACCGATGAACAACCACGCGCCGGCACCACCGCCGAAGCGCTGGGCAAACTGAAACCCGCCTTCAAGAAGGACGGTTCGGTGACCGCCGGTAACGCCTCGTCCCTGAACGACGGTGCCGCCGCCGTGATCCTGATGAGCGCCGAAAAAGCCAAGGCCCTGGGTCTGCCAGTGCTGGCGAAAATCGCTGGTTACGCCAATGCGGGCGTCGACCCGGCAATCATGGGCATCGGCCCGGTCAGCGCGACTCGTCGCTGCCTGGACAAGGCCGGTTGGTCCATCGACCAACTGGACCTGATCGAAGCCAACGAAGCCTTTGCTGCGCAATCTTTGGCGGTGGCCAAGGACCTGGAATGGGACCTGAACAAGGTCAACGTCAACGGCGGCGCTATCGCCCTGGGTCACCCGATCGGCGCCTCGGGTTGCCGGGTGTTGGTGACCTTGTTGCATGAAATGATCAAGCGTGACGCCAAGAAAGGCCTCGCCACCCTGTGCATCGGTGGTGGTCAGGGCGTGGCACTGGCGATCGAACGGACGTAAAGCGTTCAACAGACGGCGCGGGGACCCACGAATATCCGTTCGCCGTCTGGCAAAACACCCGGTGCGACTCACGTCGTACCGGGTTCTTTTTGTCTGGTCGTCAGGCAAATTTCACCAGATTCAGCACCGGCAGCGGACCGCCTGGAAACTGCACGAGCCGCGCCCCGACGCTCAGTTCCCCAAGATCAATCCCGAAGAAGCCCAGCTGTTCGATCAGCGCCGCCACTTGAGCTTTCGCATCGGCATCATCACCGGAGAGAAACAGCACCCGCAGCCCGCCCTCCGCCGCCGGATCGCTTTCCAGAAAACGCGCCTGAAGGTGATTGAACGCCTTCACCACCCGTGCACCGGGCACCCATTCAGCAAACACTTCGCTGGAGGTGCGGCCCTGCAAATCCACCGCCTTAAACGATGGCGCCTCGATTGAGTTATTGGCGTCGATGACAATCCGTCCGCCAAAATCCGGCAGGCCGGCGAGCGCGGCCGGCAACCTCGACCAGTTGACCGCGACCAGCACGATGGCTTGTGCGGCGGCCTCCTCGCGGGTTCCGGCACGCGCCGTTGGCCCGAGTTCTTCCACCAGCGAGGCCAGGCTTTGCGGGCCACGGCTGTTGGCGATCACCACTTCAATGCCTTGACGCGACAGTGCTCTGGCAAAGGCTGCGCCGATTGCGCCGGCGCCGATGATTCCGATGGTGCTCATAGTGTTTTCCTCAAAAAGTGATGGGCTTAGGCTGTGAAGCCGCCATCCGCAACAATGTCGGCGGCGGTGACGAACGACGCCTCGGGGCTGGCCAGGAACGCTACGACGCTGGCGATTTCCTCAGGTTTGCCGTAGCGGCCGATCGCGATGCCAGGGCCGACGATGTCGCTCACCGGGCCGCCATCAGGGTTCATGTCGGTGTCGGTCGGGCCAGGGTGAACGGTGTTGACGGTGATGCCCAATGGACCGAGATCCCGCGCCAGGCTGCGGTTGAAACCGGCGATGGCGCCTTTGGTCAGGGTGTAAAGCGAAGCAGTCGGGAACGCTGCGTAATGAGTCATCGACGAACCGATGTGAACGATCCGACCACCCGCCTTCATGTGCCGTGCCGCCTCTTGGGTGGCGACAAACACGCCGGTGACGTTGACCGCGATCATGCGTTGGTAGTCGTCGAAACTGATGTCCTGAATCGGCCCGCCGAGCGCGATACCCGCGTTGTTCACCAGAATGTCGAGGCTGCCAAAGGCTTCAACGGTGCGAGTGACCGCAGCGCGCACGGCCGCTGGATCACCGGCATCGGCGGCGATGGCCAAGGCGCGACCGCCAGCGGCTTCAATGGCTTGCACCACGTCGGCCGCTTTGGCCGGGGACGCGCTGTACGTCAGCGCGACGCTGGCACCGTCAGCCGCCAGGCGCTTGGCAATCGCCGCGCCGATGGAACGGGAGCCGCCGGTCACGAGAGCGGTTTTGCCGCTGAGGGGAAGTTGAGAGGTTGTCATTGGGTGTTCACTCCGTGGGTTGTCGTTGGAGTGAATACTGCGCTTGCCATTAGCACTTGATTAGCGGGTAATGCCTTGAATGATCTTCAAGCATGACTAGCAGGTGCGTGCCGTGGAAACCCTCGCCAACCTCGAATCTTTTGTCCGCAGTGCCGAAACCGGCAGTTTTTCCGCCGCCGCACGGGTGCTCGCGCTGACCCCTGCCGCTGTCAGCCGCAACGTGGCGATGCTCGAACGCAACATCGGCGTGCGGCTGTTCCAGCGCTCGACCCGCAAGCTGTCCCTGACCGAAGCCGGGGAACGCTTTCTGACGAGCATCGGCGGAAATCTGGAAGCGTTACAGACAGCAATCAGCGCGGTAAGCAGCGACCAAGGCGAGCCGGCGGGCTTGCTCAAGGTCAGTCTGGCGCCGACGTTTGGCATCGGTCATGTCTTGCCGCTGCTGCCGGTGTTCCTGGCGCGCTACCCGCTGATTCGCCCGGAATGGCACTTCGAAAACCGCCCCGTGGATTTGATTGCGGAGGGATATGACGCGGCCATTGGCGGCGGCTTCAAGTTGACGCCCGGGGTGGTGTCGCGGACGTTGGCGGCAGCGCATGTGGTGGCGGTCGCCTCTCCCGCCTACCTCGCAGGACGCAGCCTGCCCGAGAGTCCGGCGGACCTGTCCGGACACACCGGCATTGTGATGCGCGGCACCCGCACCGGGCGGATTCGCCAATGGCTGATGCACGATGGCGCCGGCAACGAAGCACCGGCCACTCTGAACGAACACATTGTGCTCAACGATCCGGCCGCCATGCGCGAAGCGGCGATACTCGGTCTGGGCGTGACGCTGCTGGTGTTGCCGGATGTGCTGGCGAATATCCAGCGTGGCGAACTGGTGCGCCTGCTGCCCGATTGGCGCGCCGACGCGGGGCCGATTTCGCTGTATTACCCGAGCCGGACGTTGATGCCGGCCAAGACTCGGGTGTTCATCGATTTTGTGGTCGAGGCGTTTCAGAGGGAGACCGCGTAATCGTTCTTCGCGAGCAGGCTCGCTCCCACAGTTGATCTGCGGTGAACACTAAATCGGAGAGCCCCAATCCCATGTGGGAGCGAGCCTGCTCGCGAAGAGGCCCGGTCAGGCAACACAGCTTCCGGCTCAGGCTACGAACTGCAGAATCAACCAGCTATTCGCCCCGCTGATCACCACAAACAACCCCCACGCCAGCACCCGCGTCGGCCACCGGTTCACCAATGGCCCCATGAGCCTGTGGTCGTTGGTCATGCGAATCAGTGGATACAACGCAAACGGCAATTGCAGGCTCAACACCACCTGACTCAACACCAACAGCTTGCCGATCGCATCGTCACCCATCAGCCAGACACCAATGAACGCCGGGATCAGCGCCAGCCCGCGCGTGAGCAATCGCCGTTGCCAGCAAGGAATCCGCAGGTTCAGGAAGCCCTCCATAATCACTTGCCCGGCGATGGTCCCGGTGAAGGTCGAGCTCTGCCCCGAAGCCAGCAACGCGACACCAAACAACACGCTGGCCAGCGCCCCGCCCACCAACGGGTCGAGCAGGTGATAAGCGTCCTGGATGTCGACCACGTCGGTATACCCGGTCTTGTGGAACGCCGCCGCGGCGAGGATCAGGATGGCCGCGTTGACCAACAACGCCAGGGCCAGGGAGCCGATGGTGTCGATGCGCGCCAGTTTCACCGCGTCCTGCTTGCTGGCCAGGTCCTCGCCGATCCTCCGGGTCTGCACGATGGAGGTATGCAGGTACAAGTTATGCGGCATCACCGTGGCCCCGAGAATACCGATGGCCAGGTACAGCGGCGCAGCATCACCGATGGCGGACAGTGACGGCGTGAACCCCCGGGCGACGTCCGGCCAGTAGGGTTTTATCAGCAGCAATTCAACGAAGAAACACACGCCGATGGTGCCCACCAGCACCAGCATGATTGCTTCGAGTCGGCGGAAGCCACGGTTTTGCAGGGCCAGCACCAGCAAGGTGTCGAACGCCGTGAGCGCGATGCCGAAGGTCAGCGAACAGCCCAACAACAAATGGAACGCCAGGGCGCAGCCGAGCACTTCGGCCAGGTCAGTGGCGATGATCGAGATTTCCGCCAACACCCACTGGGTCCGAGCGGTCCGCGTGCTGTAGCGCTCCCGGGACAACTGCGCCAGATCACGCCCGGTGGCGATGCCCAGGCGCGAACACAAACACTGCACCACCATCCCCGCCAGACTCGCCAGCAGCACCACGAACAACAAGCTGTAACCAAACCGCGAGCCGGCCTCGATGGCGGTCGCCCAGTTGCCCGGGTCCATGTAGCCGATGGACACCAGCAAGCCAGGACCGGCAAAGCGCAGCATTCGCTTGAAGAATGAGGCGCGGGGATCGACGGCAACGCTGCCGGCCACTGCCGTTGTGCTGTCGTTGATTCCGCCGTCCCTGGTGTTCTCGGTGATCGCCGCCGCGACCGCCCTGCTGGCGGCGCCGTATCTGTTTCCCTCGGTACAGCCGATCGTTTCAGGCCCGGCGCCGAAGTCCGACAAATTGCTGTTGCGCATGATTGCCGGCGCCCTGCTCACCCTCGCAGTCACGTTGTTGGCCAGCACAGTCGGCGAACGCTGGAGCGGCCTGCTCGCGGTGTTCCCGGTGCTGGGCAGCGTGATGGCGGTGTTCTCCCAGCAAACCCGCGGTCCGGCTTTTACGGCCGCGCTGCTGCGGGCGACGGCGACTGGCATGTATTCGTTTGCGGCGTTTTGCCTTGTGTTGGCGCTGGCGTTGCCGAGGTTTGGCTGGTGGGGTTTCGGGATGGGGGTGGGGGTTTCGTTGGGGATGTTGCTGGTGACTAAGAGACTGGTAATGGGTTCAAAAGAAGGTTCGACCGTATCGAAGAACTTGCAGAAGGCAGACACGTAACAACTATTCCCGAACACTCAAAAAACGCCCGAAGCAACCTCGGGCGCTATTGCAACGTGCTGAAGTCACCGATGAACTGTGTGCTTACAAATACACCGGAGGCGATGCCGACGCGTTAGGTGGAGCCCCCAGTTTATCGTTGCAAACAACAATCTCGCGTACGTTCACTGGAAGAC
This sequence comes from Pseudomonas sp. LBUM1666, assembly GCF_059695775.1. Taxonomy (NCBI): domain Bacteria; kingdom Pseudomonadati; phylum Pseudomonadota; class Gammaproteobacteria; order Pseudomonadales; family Pseudomonadaceae; genus Pseudomonas; species Pseudomonas sp. LBUM1666. The sequence continues at coordinate 3,747,350 of NZ_CP166789.1, forward strand.
TCGATACGACAATCTTGTAAGGATGAGGCCCGTGATTTTCATAGCTGTCGATATCCCCTCTTCCCAACTCCTCCCATTTGTTTCCGTTCTTATAGTAAGCCACCGCCTTACCGTAACTATTAGTTTTGCCCTCAATTATCAAGCTCAATGCTGCACTTATTACATTTTCATTCGCCATGTTTAATCTCCGGTTTCTGTCGTAAGCGGACAAGTTACGGAGCCAGTATTCTCTGAGCCTTGAATTATGCCTACCTGTCACAAATTACAGTTCAGACGAATGGTATCCCTGGTAAACACTGCTACGCTTGAGGCACGATGAAATTCGTCCTTGCCCATGGAGAGGCGCACGTGACCGACTCAAACCAGGTATTCCACTCCAATAAAGCCCCTCACTCCGCCACCGCCGTTGGTGTCATCGCGATATTTCTCTGGTCCTCACTGGCATTGCTGACCACCCTCACCGAAGGCATTCCACCGTTTGAACTGCTGACGCTGGGTTTCGGCGCGGCGTTCGCGGCGAGCCTGGTGATTCTGGGCCGACGCGGGATCGCCGGTTTCAGTAGCTGGCGACAGCCCTGGGCTGTATGGGCGACCGGGTTCGTCGGAATTTTCGTTTATCACGCGCTGTACTTTTTCGCACTCAAAGCCGCCCCGGCGGCCGAAGCCAGTCTGATCAACTACCTTTGGCCGCTGTTGCTGGTGTTGCTGTCGGCGTTCTCGGCCGGAGAAAAACTGCACAAGCGGCAATTGCTCGGCGCACTGCTGGGCCTGGCCGGCACGGCTTTCATCATGCAGCAGCGCGCTCCGAATGCTGATGCCGCGATGCCCATCGCCGGTTATCTCGCGGCGTTCGGTTGTGCGCTGATCTGGTCGGTTTACTCGGTGATCAACCGCCGGTTCAGCGAAGTACCGAGCAGCATCATTGGTGGCATCTGTGGCCTGGTCGCCGTGGCCGGACTGGTCTGTCACCTGGCGTTCGAAACCACGGTGCAGCCCGACTTCAGCCAATGGACCGCGATTGTCGTCCTCGGGCTTGGACCGGTAGGCCTGGCGTTTTTTGCCTGGGACCACGCCACCAAACACGGCAGTCTGGCGACGCTGGGGGCGCTGTCCTACCTGGCGCCGCTGATTTCCACGGTGTTGCTGATCACCGTGGGGAGCAGCCATGCCAGCCCGATTCTGATCGTCCCCGCGCTGCTGATTATCGCCGGGGCAGTCATCGCCACGTCGCGATCAACCGCTAAAGTGCCGACAACACGTTCGATAGTTTCGAACGAGTAAAGCAAGTAGCTTGCACGTCATTCGAACGTGTTTACTGCAACATCAGCCTCAGTTCAAAACCAACCACTGACTGAGGCCTACACCATGAAGTTCTTTTTCCACCCTTCGCCGAACCCGATGAAAGTCGCCCTGCTGCTTGAAGAGCTGCAAACCCCCTACGAATTGATCGGCGTCGATACCTTCAAGGGCGAGCAACACCTGCCGGCCTTTTTGGCGATCAACCCGAACGCCAAAGTACCGGCCCTGGTCGATGGCGACGCCACCGTCTTCGACTCCCAGGCGATCCTGCTGCACCTGGCGCAAAAACATCAGCGTTTCCTGCCGACCTCCGTGGCCGGGCGAGCCGAGTTACTGTCCTGGCTGATGTTCATCGCCACCGGCCTGTCGCCATTTTCCGGCCAGGCGGTGCATTTCCTGCACCACGCACCGGAAGACCTGGCGTATGCGAAAAACCGCTACCTCAAGGAAGTCGAACGCCACTACCGCGTGCTCGATCAGCGACTGGCCGACCATCAGTACCTGGCCGGCGACTCCTATAGCATCGCCGACATGGCGCTCTGGGGTTGGGCCAATTACGCGCCGTACATCCTCGGCGAGAACGGTCTGGCGGCGTACCCGAACGTCAAGCGCCTGTTCGATGAAATCAGCGCCCGGCCGGCCGCCCAGCGGGCCCAGGGTTTGAAAGACAAACTGGTGCTGAAGGCTGAATTCGACGAAGAAACCCGGCGCAATCTGTTCCCGCAGAACCAGGCGCAGTAACCCATTCACAGCATTCGAAGGTGATGAAATGAGTGATCAAGTCGCGTTTATCGTTTACCTGCCGGCCAAACCGGAACGTTTCGCCGAAATGAAAGAACGGCTGCTGGACGTGGTGCACCAGATGTCGGCCGAGCCGGACTTCGTCAACACCTGGGTCCACCAACTCCAGGACGACCCGAACACCTTGGTGCTTTACGAAACCTGGAACTGCAGCAAGGACGACTTCATTACGCGTCACCTGAGCAAGCCGTATCGACAGGCGTATGAACAGCTGCTCCCGCAGTTGCTGGTCAGCGAACGTCGCATTGAGTTTCTGGATGTGATCAAGAGCTATCCGGTGCGACGTGGGGTCTGAGAGGACCTTCCAGCGTGACCACGAGCCGCGTGAATGCTGCTAAACAGCGAGGGCGCAAGCGCCCTCGCTACCCGCCTGGCGACTACCCAGGCTTGTGGTTATCCAGTACGCGATTGACCGCTAACTCCCCCAACATGATGACCCGTTGCAGCACCAGCATCGTTTGCCGTCGTGGGCCGTCCGTCAAGTCGGTGAGATCGTTGACCATGGCGCTGGCGGATGCCAACGATTCGCAGGCCTCGACGAGCAACGTTTCGTCATCCACCGCTGCGTCGATGGTGAAAATGGTGCTGGGCTTGCGGGGCGGTATCTGCGTTTTCGACGCCCCGGGGTCGAGGTAGAAGCTGAGTGCGCGGTCGGCCGCCTCTTTCATTTTCTTGGGGTCAAGATCAAGAAAGGCGTCGTAGGGTAACGGACCGGTATTCGGGGGGTTGGGCGTAACTTTGAACATAGATGAAACTCCGATGCTACTTAATTGGAGCCATCACCATCTCGCTACCAAACGGAGGGTGGCGGCCATACGGAGGTTGGTAGACCGGGCATCGGAACCGGCGCCCCCGGAGGAGCCCTACGCATGGCCACCATGAAACCGCAGCCCTGGGAAAGGACCGCCAAAGGTGACGCTATGCGTCGATGCTACGGGTCTACCAAACCCGATCACTGTTTTTCAGTGACAGGGAAACGATATAGCCCGCCCCACAGCCGCACAAGCCAGCGGATTCTGGCGTACACGTAGGCAACGGCGCAAGGCGGTGTAGCCGTTAGGACGTAACAGCGGGTGTCTTTAAACGCGAACCTTGATACGTGTTTATGCGCATCAAAAGCCGTGAATTTCTTCGCCCGTTTTTTGGCTGGGTAATTACACCTACTTGCCCACCCATTTGCATTCGACCTGACCCGTCATTTGCATCGGATTTGACCGGCACGCTTCGCGGACATAACCGGCAGAGAACGGCCAGAAACAGACACTCAGGACTTACGTTCTTACCCTGAGCACCACCGCTGCCCCAAAGGCACTCAACTTAGGCATAACGATGCCGGAAAGAGCAGCATCAACAGCCATCCCGCCACAAAAAGCCCCAGTCCGAACGTCAGATGCGCAGTGACGCTTCTGCGCCTTGCCACGCTCGGTACCGCTGTCTTCGAAGCGGCAACGCCGAAACCGAACGCGGGCTGCATGATGAAGAAAGGCGCAATCACACTGACCAACCCCATCACCAGCGCAGGCACCAGCGTGGGGTTGCAGATCCAGGCAAGCCCTTTCGCACCGATCAGCACCATCGCGAAGACAATGCCCGTGACGTAATGGAACACCCACCCCATCAGGCGTTCATTCCTGACAGGAGCCGCCGTCATGATCGGGGCGTGACGAAACCGCCCTTGCAACATGTGGCCCAGCCAACGACCGACCAGGCCATAGTCAAGCGACGCCAGGCCAAACACTCGTGCTTGAATAAAAGCCGATATGCCATGATCAGCGTGTTTCGTGCCGATGTACTCCAGCGATAGTCCTTGATCGCGCTCGGGCAGTCGGCAGAGTTTTCACTGGACGATCTCGTCGCCATGCTGGACGCGGAGGGTCAGCCTGACATTGATCGCCAGCGGCTTAACGAAAAGGCTGACGAACTGAACCGTACCATCGAGCGACTCAGCGCCATACGCGACGAGCTTCGTCGAGTAGCGTCCTGCCCTGCTGCTCGTCACATTGAATGCTCAAAGTTTCAGAAAATGCTGAACGCCATCGGGACGGGGGATATCAAGAGAAAAACCGGAAAAGGCGACCTGCGCAGACGTGGATTGTGAAAGGGAGACGTGCCTGTTTTGGATCGATAGCAACCCTCTCGGACACTCAGCTGTCGGCCAGAAGTGGACCGCTATGAACGTCTGCTTCTGACCCAGGCTGTGTGAAAACACCTGCAATTGTCTAATCTTCTGATCGTCGAGATCGTAGCGGGGGCGATCATGAAGCGATTCATTGAAGGTGAGGCTCGGACGCAAGTCACCTTGCTGCCGGAGTGTCTGGACGATTACGTAACCGAAGAAAATCCAGTCCGAGTGGTCGACGTTTTCGTCGATGAACTCGACCTGGGTGCACTTGGGTTTGAAGGTGTTGATCCTGCTGCAACGGGTCGTCCGGCCTACCACCCAGCGGTGTTGCTGAAGATCTATATCTACGGCTACCTCAATCGGATTCAGTCCAGCCGCCGGCTTGAGCGTGAGGCCGAGCGCAACGTCGAGTTGATGTGGCTAACGGGGCGTTTGGCTCCGGACTTCAAAACCATTGCCGACTTTCGCAAAGACAACGGCAAAGCCATTCGCAACGTATGCCGCCAGTTCGTAGTTCTTTGCCGCAACCTCAATCTCTTCTCTCAGTCGATCATCGCCATCGACGGCAGCAAATTCAAAGCCGTCAATAATCGCGACCGCAACTTCACTCAGGGCAAGGTGAAGGCACGCATGCAGCAGATCGAGCAGAGCATTGATCGCTATCTGGCGGCGATGGATTCGGCGGATCGGGCAACGCCCGAAGTGGCCGAGGCCAAAGCAGAGCGGCTTAAAGAAAAGATAGAAACACTGAAAAAGCAGATGCAGAAACTCAAGGAAATCGAGGCACAGCTCCACGAAAGTCCAGACCAGCAGATTTCCCTCACAGACCCAGATGCACGCTCAATGGCCACGAGCGGTCGAGGCACCGGGACGGTTGGCTACAACGTGCAAACCGCTGTCGACGACAAACACCATTTGATCATTGCCCATGAGGTGACCAACGTTGGCAATGATCGCGGGCAGCTGAGCAATATGGCGAACCAAGCGCGTGAAGAAATTGGAGCTGAATCGCTAACGGTGGTGGCTGATCGAGGCTATTACAAAGGTCTGGAAATCCTTGCTTGCGAGCAAGCCGGCATCACTGCCTTCGTACCGAAACCCCTCACATCTGGCAGCAAAGCGGAAGGCAGATTTGGCAAGCAGGATTTCATCTATCTTGCGGCGTCGGACGAGTATCGATGCCCTGCGGGGCAGTTACTAACCAGGCGACATTCGTCGACGGAAGACGGCATGTTATTGCATTGTTATTACTTCTCAGGCTGCCAGTCCTGCTCAATGCAAAAGCAATGTACGACGGGTAAGGAGCGTCGGGTGAAGCGCTGGGAACATGAAGCGGTAGTCGACGCGATGCAGGTTCGGCTGGAGCATGACCCGGGGAAGATGAAGGTTCGCCGCCAGACTGTTGAGCATCCTTTTGGAACGCTCAAATATTGGATGGGAGCCACCCACTTCCTGACCAAAACACTTCCGCGAGTAAGTACCGAAATGAGCCTTCATGTGCTCGCCTACAACCTCAAACGAATGATGAGCATCTTTGGCATCGCAGGACTGCTTGAGGCGATCAGGGCGTGAATCCAGCCGCTTGGCTCGCCCGTTAGTAGCCGTTTGGGCCGCTGACGCGGCCCAAACGGCATTAGGAACGTCTATGTAGCTGACTAAGGTAATTCGCGCTTCCGCCCGCTGATTTCACAGGCAATCCTCGCGCCTCTCAGTTTTCGACGTATTTAGCGCGTTTTCACACAGCCTGGGCCAGAAGCGGACATGACTGACTTCCTCAGAGCGTGAAGCGGAAAATTCGCTAAAGCAAAATGGTGTTTTGTCGGAAGGATAATCACACAGGGTGAGCATTGCAGGTTTCACCTGCCCTTCCTGGCTCAACCTGCCCGAAGGTTTTCCTGAGTTGGCGAGCAGTTGAGCGCGCTACCGTCCATCGAATGCGTGCCAGCCCGCATTACCGGCACAGATTCCGCGGCTACGCTTCACTAGCGAATGCTACACCTACCTACGCCCCGCAGTTCTGAGCGTGCCCATCGAACTCAATCAGTTCCGAATGGAGCAAAGAGCTATGCGCCCCTTCAAGTTGATCGCTTACCTCCCTGTTGCGATTGCCGGCGCCTTCCTGGCATCGGCACCCGTGTTTGCCGAGCAAGTTACCGGCACACTAGGTTCACCCAGCGCCACCATCAGTATCAGCGGCTCGCAGCTGCCACCCCCCGATCCGAAATTTGGCGGAGTCATTCAGGAAGACGCCCTGCAGTCCAAACCGTGGTGGGCGCCGCGCGTTGTTCCGCCGAAAGGGGCGCCCAACGTGCTGTTGATCATCACCGACGACGCCGGCTTTGGCGTGCCCAGCACCTTCGGTGGCGTCATTCCGACACCCGCGATGGATCGCATCGCGCAGCAGGGGCTGCGCTTCAACCGGGTCTTCTCTACGGCGCTGTGCTCGCCGACTCGGGCCGCACTGATCACCGGGCGCAATCACCACTCGGCAGGCTTCGGTGTGATCTCTGAGCAGTCGACCGGCTTCCCGGGCTACAACAGCATCATCGACCGGGACAAGGCGACGATCGGGCGCATCCTGCTTGATAACGGCTACTCGACTTCCTGGTTCGGCAAGGACCACAACACGCCAGTCTTCGCTGCCAGCCAGGCCGGGCCGTTCAATCAATGGCCAACCGGCATGGGCTTTGAGTACTTTTACGGTTTCGTCGGCGGTGATGCCAATCAATGGGAGCCAAACCTGTTCCGCAATACGACCCAGATCTATCCGTTCCTTGGCAAGTCGCCCGGCACCTGGAACCTGGTCACGGCTATGGCCGATGACGCGATCGACTGGATGACGCGTATCCATCAGATCGACCCCAACAAACCGTTTTTCATCAAGTACGCGCCCGGCGCAACGCACGCGCCGCACCACCCGACCAAGGAGTGGGTAGACAAGATCAGCCAGATGAAGCTCTTCGACGAGGGGTGGAACAAAGTGCGCGAGCGCATCTTCGAAAACCAGAAGCGCTTGGGGGTGGTTCCAAAAGATGCCCAGTTGCCACCGTGGCCGAAAGAGGTGCTCAAGGAGTGGGACCAACTGACGGCCGAGGAGCAGAAGCTCTATATCCGCCAGGTTGAGGTCTTCGCCGCCTATGCCGCCTACAGCGACAGTGAGATCGGCCGCGTCGTCCAGGCGGTCGAGGATCTGGGCAAGCTCGACAATACGTTGATCATCTATATCAACGGTGACAATGGCACCAGTGCCGAGGGGGGTCCACTTGGCACCCCCAACGAAGTCGCCTTTTTCAACGGCATCAGTGTGCCGGTTGCGGAACAGATGAAGTACTACGACGTGTGGGGCACCGATAAAACCTATAACCACATGTCGGCAGGTTGGTCCTGGACCTTCGACACACCGTTTTCCTGGTTCAAGCAAAATGCCTCGCAGCTCGGCGGCATCAATCAGAACATGGTGGTCTCATGGCCGGCGCGGATCAAGGACAAGGGCGGCCTGCGCGAGCAGTTCGTGCATGTGATTGATGTGGTGCCAACAATCCTTGAGGCGGCCGGCATCCGAGCGCCCGACATGGTGGATGGCATCGCGCAGAAACCGATCGAAGGGACGAGCTTTGCCTACACCTTCGATGCGAAGAATGCCAAGGTGCCGTCGCAGCACACGACGCAATACTTCGAAATGTTTGGCCAGTGGGCCCTGTACCAGGACGGCTGGTTTCTGAGCACGAAGGTCAATCGTGCGCCGTGGGAGGCCTTTGGCCCGGCCAATCCGGATCCGTTGAACAACCAGGTGCTTGAACTCTTCAACCTTAAAACCGACTTCAACCAGACTGATAACCTTGCGGACAAGAACCCGGAAAAGGTCAAGGAGATGAAGCAGGCGTTCATTGCCGAGGCCAAGAAGTACCAGGTGTTACCGCTGGACGCCTCGGTGGCTGCGCGCATCATTGCGCCGCGCCCAAATATCACCGCTGGACGCACGGAGTTCGTCTATACGAAGCCGATGACCGGATTGCCGCAGGGTGACTCGCCGCTGTTACTAAACACCTCCTACACGATCAACGCCGACATTGAAGTACCGCAGGGTGGTGCCGAAGGCATGATCCTTACGTCTGGAGGACGGTTCTCCGGGTATGGGTTCTACCTGCTGAAGGGTAAGCCAGTGTTCTTGTGGAACCTGATTGATCTGCAACGCCTGAAGTGGGAAGGCCCTGAGGCGCTACCGCCGGGCCGTCACACGATTGAGTTTGACTTCAAGTACGACGGGGTGGGTGTGGGCACGCTTGAGTTCAACGACTTCAGTGGCCTCGCCCAGCCTGGCACTGGCACGCTCAAGGTGGATGACAAGGTGGTCGCTACTCAACGCATGGAGCGCACGCTGCCGATGATCCTGCAGTGGGACGAGGCGTTCGACATCGGTTCCGACACACTGACCGGCGTGAACGATGCGGACTACCTGCCGCCGTTCCCACTGACGGCCAAACTGAACCAGCTGACGATCAAGGTCGATCGCCCGCACTTGTCACCCGAGGACATCAAGAAGTTGCAGGCGGCAATGGAGCAGAAGGCAAAGCAGGATTGAGCACCGGCTCGGGTGTGAGGAGCGCAGACCGTTCCTCTCTGGACGCGGATTTCACCCGTGGTCAAAGGGTTAGAAAGGGTCACAACCTACAGAAACCAAGGGAGCGCAAATGCTTATCAGGAATCGGCGCTTGGGCATCGTTTTAGTCGCAGTCGGGATAGTATCTGCCGGCCTGGCTTTTGCTACGTACCAGCACATTCGCGGACCGTCACCGTTGACCCTCGGTGATGGGGAAAATGGCCCCGTGGGTATGGTCTGGCTCCCTGCGGGTGAATTTTTGATGGGCAGCGATCATAAGCAGGCGCGACCTAACGAGGGGCCGGCCCACAAGGTTCGACTCGACGGCTATTGGATCGACCGCTACGACGTCACCAATGCCGATTTCGCCCGTTTCATTGCTGAAACGCATTACATCACCACCGCAGAACGCAAACCCAAATGGGAAGATCTGAAGGTACAGCTACCGCCGGGTACTCTGGAGCCGGACGACAGTGTCATGGTGCCTGGGGCATTGGTTTTCGCAGGCACCGACAGGCCAGTCGCCCTGAACGATTTCAGTCAGTGGTGGGCATTTGTCCCCGGGGCTGACTGGCGCCACCCGTTGGGCCCCGACAGTTCAATTGAGGGTAAGGAAACCCATCCCGTGGTGCAGGTTTCACTTGAAGATGCGCAGGCGTATGCAACGTGGGCACATAAGCGATTGCTGACTGAAGCTGAATGGGAGTACGCCGCAAGAGGCGGACTGGAACAAGCGACCTATGCATGGGGGAATGATTTCACACCCAATGGAGAAAAAATGGCGAACACTTGGGATGAGGTACAACCGTTTCCCGTGACCGGGACCAGTAATAAATTCAAGATCGGCACCAAACCGGTAGGCAGTTACAGACCTAACGCCTACGGGCTATACGACATGTCCGGGAACGTTTGGCAGTGGGTCGCCGATTGGTATCGTGCCGATGCGTTTAGAGTAAGGCATCAGCCGGCAGGTGCGGCGGCTGTGAACCCGGCGGGGCCATCCGATAGCTATGACCCCGAACTCGGGGTTACCGCCAACGCACCACAGCGTGTGATCCGAGGTGGTTCTTTTCTTTGTAGCGACAGCTACTGTACGAGCTTTCGAACCAGTGCCAGGCAGGGTGCAGATCCTATGAATTCCATGTCCCATCTCGGGTTTCGCTTAGCGATGAGCAATGAGCAATGGGAAAAGAACCGCTGAATAAATACGTAGGTGGGTGCCATTCTCTACCGACAAGATTTGACGTAGCTGCGTGTAGAAAAGAAGTTTTCGCGATCAATGCATAGACCGTCAGGTCTGGGGCGGCTTTTTCAACACAATCGGCCGTTTTCTGCCTGTCACGACTGACCGGTTTGGGTCGGATAGCGACCACGCACCGTGACTGATCCACCCTTGTCCTCCCTCAACGTGGAGGACAAGCCATGAACACTATTGCTACATACAGCCATCAGCCTTGGAACAAGGGAAAGTTTGTCGGGCAGAAAGCCCCGCTCCGAGTCAGAGATATCTGGGCCATCCGGGTAAGACTCCAGCTCGCGGAGAAGACACGGGATCTGGCTCTCTTCAACTTGGCTATCGACAGCAAGCTGCGCGCCTGTGACTTAACCAAGCTGCGTGTACGGGACATAGCCCATGGAGAACATGTGTCGTCACGGGCCATCGTGACGCAGCAGAAAACTCAGCACCCAGTTCAATTTGAAATCACTGAGCAAACCCGAGCGGTTCTGGAGGCTTGGATGCATCAGGCCCGCCTTCGCAGCGAGGACTTCTTGTTTCCGAGCCGGTTGCACAGCTCAGATCATCTATCTACCAGGCAATACGCTCGAATAGTCAAAGCCTGGGTGACAGCCATTGGCCTTGACCCAACCATGTACGGTACTCACACGCTACGGCGAACCAAGGCATCGCTGATCTATCGCAGGACGAAAAACCTGAGAGCAATCCAACTCCTGCTTGGTCATACGAAGCTTGAAAGCACCGTCAGATACCTGGGAATCGAGGTCGATGATGCCCTGGAAATGGCGGAACAGACGGAAGTCTGACCATCCACTGCGACGGTCGAGGCTAGACCGTCGCAGTCCGGCCAGAAGCGGACATGGAAAGTTTCGCGCTGAAATCGCACTACACTCCACCAGAGCAGCAAACGATCCTGAGCGCGCCGCTCGCAACGCAATTCGAAAGGCTGCTTGCCATGGCGGGCGTGTTACTCGCATGCGGCGCAAGCCTTCCCGACGACGGCAGGAATGCCAAGGTGATGCGATGCGCAATTTTCTCTCATGAACCATTTCGCTGTCGGACTGATCGCCTTCGTCGCTATTTTCGGTGGCGCTCTTGTTGGCATCTTTGCTGCGCGGGCTCTGCCCGAGCATCACCTCAGCAATGAGTCGCGCAATGCGATTTCCGTTTCGGCGGCGATTGTCGGCACACTTTCGGCCTTGGTGATCGGCCTGATGATCTCGACGGCGAACAGTTCGTTCTCGACACGGTCGAATGAAGTATCCAGGATCGCCGTCGACATCGTCCGCATCAACCGCGTGATGCAGCGTTACGGGCCAGAGGCGGCGGATACCCGCGTTAAGCTGCGCAACTACGCGAGGGTGAAAATGCAGGAGTTGTTCCCGGCGGCGGGGGAACCATCACAGTCAACCGAAGCGACTGTCCGGATGATGGAGGCGACACAAGAATCGATTCTATTGCTTGTGCCGACTGATCCGAGACAGCGCTGGCTGCGCTCGCAGGCACTCACGCTTTCGGACGATTTGTTACAGGCGCGCTGGCTGCTAGCGGAACAGCGTGCCAGCAACATTCCGATGCCGTTCCTTATCCTGCTGATCTTTTGGCTTAGCCTTGTTTTTGCCAGCTTCGGCTTGTTCGCACCTCGCCATGCCACGACTATCGCCGTTTTCTGCCTCTGTTCGGTTGCGGTTTCGGGAGGCATCATAATGATTCTGGAGCTGGACTCGCCCTTCTCCGGCCTCGTCCATGTCTCCGGCGAGCCGATGCGCCAAGCGCTGCTCGAGATCCTCCGTTGATCGATTAGTCGAGAGTGGGTTCGGTCAGCACGTCAAATTCGCCTAGCCGAAGACCTCACTATGTCCGGAACTGAGACACGCGAATATCTCCTTTTAAAGGCGACTGTATGGCTGGAGCGGGTCGATTGCAGCCCCTCGTGACAGGCAGAAATCGGCTTTTTGCTGCCCGCTCATCTGCTCAGTCGCACACTTTTCACCTGCCAACTTCAAACTATTACGGCCCAGAAAAGCTGGACCTCATTGGTGAGGTGGGTATGTCTTCCGATTCGAGTTTTCGAGACCAAACACAAGGTTCTGTTCCATCCAAGCCTGAGCCAGGTTCAGATGAGCCGACGCTAGATCCAGACGATCCGAATAAATACGATCCGTTAACAAAACCCAGCGATGATCGCCCAGAAGACTGGAAAGAACCTGGTGAGAGGACTACACCAGAGGCAGATGAAATAACACCGCTATCAGACGATATGCGATAGGAGAGAAAGCCCGGCCAGCAAGCCGGGTTTTTTGTGTTCGCCGTCTGTCCAATGGTAGGCACTTGCAGCGCACGACCGCTTCTCATGTTTAAGCACGGAAATCACGCACATTAGGTCGGAGAGCCACCATGGAAATTAACGAGAACGCACCAGGCAATAAATCGCAGCAACGCGAAACACGCACCACGGACAACGAAACTGGCCACGACCCGAGCTGGAACCAGTACGAAGTTCCATTACCGACCGACGATGAAGCTCCTGTCGATGCAGATATGGATGATGTGGATGCTACTAATTCGGTATCGAGTGAGCATCCAAAAGCTGGTACGAACAGCCACGTCGATAACCCAGACAACGACCCACAGATGAACGACCAGGACGAAAACGATAAGGAGGCTCGCGGGATGCCTGCGAGTGACCCTGAATCAGGTGCCTGAATTAGTTCGGATGATTTCCGATGCCCGCTCAACGCGGGCAGCCCTCGGGGAGGCCTGAACGTCGTTAGCCAGATAGTGCAACGTACGGAATCAACGTCGCCAGCCCGCGCACCCTGACCTTACATGCATTCGGGGTGGTGCGAGACGGGATCAGCGAGACCGATGCAATAGGGCGTCGGCGCCGTGAACGTCTTCGGCAGACAGCGGGATTTAGGTGTGTTGCGCCGACCGGTTGAATCCACAGCCGATTGCTGCCTGTCGTAACTGACCGAAATCCACAACCCTTTGCAGACATTCATAACAATCAAGCTAAAAGACCAGCTTAGTCGGTCCCGGTGAACGAGCCGAACGATTTGAATCTAATGCCCCATTTAAGAATTATCCGCCTCGGGCGCACGGAAGGCCTTACTGTAGTAACCGGACTGGTCGAAACAGCAAACGTGCTTCTTGCCGGATGCGAGCATTTCGCAGGCATCACTGATTCGTTTTGCGCGGGTCTTGAGTTGCTTGGCTGAAGTAATCCAGTGAATCCAGTCTACTCGTGCGATGGTCGTCGTATTGTTCCAGACTTTACGAGCCTCAGGAGTGGCTGCCAGTGCCTCCTGAAAATCTGCCGGGATGTCAGGCTCGGGTTCCTTCTTCACAGAGGCTAGCTCCAGCGTAACGATGTCCCCAACAGCCGCGCCTGCGGCTTCGAGTAACTCTCTGCTGACCCGCAGCCAATGGCTCAGCTGACCATCCGGCTCAAGGGTTGCCTGGAAGTGGTGCGCATTGATTGTGCCTTCAACTGTCGTCCTTCCTCGCCTCGGAAGCTGTTCACTCGCGTCTCCTGGCAGTACCAGAAACGCCCACGACGTATCATTACCAGGCTTTGCCGGACGGAGAAGCTTTGCTTCGAATCGGGATTTCACATCGATTGTTGTCATTGCAACTCCTCCAACCAATACGCCTGACGACTCAACTACGGGAAAGATTCAGTGCAGAGGGTCGACGCTACCTATTAGCCACTAGTCTGTCCAGCGGCTGCTTATGGCCGTTTTCTGCCTGTCGCGAAGGGCGCTATCGACGCATAGCAGACGTTGCCGCGCGTCGAATGTAGAAGGCTCAGCTTCTATATTTCAGCGCCTCCACCAATGCAGAAAAGGCGGGAGACGCCTGGCGTCTGTTGGGGAAATACAAATGGTAACCCTGAAACTCAGGGCACCAGTCGGCCAAGACTTCTTTGAGTCGGCCGTCGGCCAGATACGGTGCTACCAATTCCTCTGGTACGTAGGCTAAGCCAACGCCATCAACGGCGGCATTGAGTACATGCATGATGCTGTTGAAAACAAGTTGTCCATCTGCCTTGACGGTAAAAGCCTGACCATTCCTTTCAAATTCCCATGCGTAGATCGCTCCTGATGGTCTGTGTCGGATATTCACGCAGTCATGCCCGGTCAACTCATGGGGGGTTGTTGGTGCCGGGTTGCGTTCGAAATATTCTGGAGAGCCCACCACAGCCAACCGCCAATCTGGCCCTATGCGAACGGCGATCATGTCTTTGCTGATCGATTCGCCCATGCGAATGCCAGCATCAAATCGCTCCTCGACCACGTTGGTGAATCCATAGTCGACGTAGAACTCCAGTGTGATATCCGGGTAGCTCTTCAGGAAGCTTGCAAGCATCGGCCGAATGCACAACTCAATCTGATCATCAGTACAGGAAATACGAATCGTGCCACTGGGCTTGTCCCGCAGCTCGCCCAGCGCTTCAAGCTCGGCAGTGATCTGATCAAAAAGCGGAGCGATCGAGCGCATCAATCTTTCTCCCGCCTCTGTGGGCGACACATTGCGTGTCGTGCGGGCCAGCAGTCGTATCCCCAGTCTTTGTTCAAGTGCCCGGATCGTATGACTCAGCGCAGAAGGAGTAATGCCCAGTTTGGCGGCGGCTTTCGTAAAGCTTTGATCTCGCGCCACCGCCAGAAAAGCTTGGAGATCGTTGACTTTGGTATTGGCCATTGCTGAGTTTTTCTCAAAACTACATGAAGATTACGCCTACTAATCAAGATATCTCTAATCCGTCAAGCTCTGTCACCTATCTGGAACGGAGTACTGATGATGAGCGAGACACCTGTAACCCTCCTTGAAACTACAGAAGCCTTGGACTCTCCAGGGCTTGATCGGCGCGCATTCGTAAAGGCCACCGGCGTCAGCATTGCGGCTCTGGGCGTCCTTTCAGTCGCAGGCGGTTCTGCCTTAGCAGCTGACTCGAAAAGCGCTGTCAGCCCGCCGGAAGGCGCCGACAATTTTTACAAAAGCGACAAGGTCACCGTGCAAAAGGTGGCCTTCAAGAACTCATACAATCTTCAAATTGTGGGCAATCTTGTAACGCCCAAAAATCTGGCTAGAAACGCTAAAGCGCCTGCAATTATCGTCGGTCATCCCATGGGAGCAGTCAAAGAGCAAAGCTCTATGCTCTATGCACAAAAGCTGGCGGAACAAGGCTTCATCACGCTGGCGATTGACTTGCCTTTCTGGGGAGAGAGTGAGGGCCTGCCTCGTAACCAGGTTGCCCCCGAAATGTATGCCGACGCATTCAGTGCCGCCGTTGACTACCTTGGCACGCGGGACTTTATCGATCGCAACCGTATCGGCGTACTGGGTATCTGTGGCAGCGGTGGCTTTGCCATCAGTGCGGCCAAGATGGATCTGCGTTTGAAAGCTGTGGCCACCGTCAGCATGTACGACATGGGCGCCGTCACCCGTCATGGTCTGAGGCACTCAGTGACTGTCGAGCAACGCCAGGCCATGCTCGCCAAAGCCGCCGAGCAACGCTATGACGAGATCTCTACCGAAACATTGCAATTTCTGAACTATCTGCCTGCGCAGCCTGGCAAGGAAACCGACCCGGTAACTCGCGAGTTTTGGGACTACTATCGCACGCCACGCGGCATCCATATCCCTCATGGCAGTACGTTGGAACTGACGCAAAATCGCGCCTTGACCAGTGAAGTCAGGTTCGTGAATTTCTATCCATTCAACGATATCGAAACGATTTCCCCACGTCCGCTGCTGTTCATATCTGGCGATCAGGCGCACTCCAGAGAGTTCAGCGAGGACGCCTACCAACGCGCCGCCGAACCTAAGGAACTGGCCTGGGTTCCCGGCGCGGGTCACGTGGATCTGTACGACCGCGTGAACTTGATTCCCTGGACCAAGCTCACCGCCTTTTTTACCCGGCACCTGACGGTGGTTGGCTAAAAGGCCAGTGCTTCAGCCAACAACTATTTGATGAGAGGTTTTTGAATGACGGCTCAAGTATTCGACACCCCGGCAGGTGAGGCCCTCGGCACGCCGGGGACTGGGGAACTGCCGGCTTACTGGAGTGGCATCTTTGCGATGACACTGTGCGTATTCGCGCTGATCGCCTCGGAGTTCATGCCTGTCAGTTTGCTCACGCCGATTGCATCGGATCTGCAAATCAGTGAAGGACTGGCCGGGTATGGGATCGCCATCTCCGGCGCCTTCGCGGTGCTGACAAGCCTTTCGATTTCCAGGCTAGCGGGTTCAATGGACCGCAAGACGCTGTTGCTTCTACTGACCGGGATTATGTGTGTGTCAGGGCTGGTGGTCGGTCTGGCGCCGAACTATCAGGTGTACATGATTGGTCGTGCGCTGATCGGCGTGGTGATCGGCGGATTCTGGTCGATGTCGGCGGCAATGGCCATGCGCCTGGTACCTGCCCATAGCGTGCCCAAGGCTCTGGCAATCTTCAACGGCGGCAATGCTTTGGCAACCGTAGTGGCCGCACCACTGGGAAGCTATCTGGGGAGTGTCATCGGTTGGCGGGGTGCTTTTTTCTGCCTTATTCCGGTAGCGATCATCGCGTTGATTTGGCAGTGGATCAGCCTGCCAGCCATGACGCCAGCGCCGCGCAAAGCGGGCGCTGGCAATGTCTTCCGATTGTTTAAGAGCCCATTGGTCAGTTTCGGCATGTTGAGTGTGGGCATTTTCTTCATGGGGCAGTTTGTACTGTTCACCTATCTGCGCCCGTTCCTGGAAACCGTCACTGGTGTAGATGTATCCATGTTGTCGATGATCCTGCTGGTCATCGGCGTGGCGGGTTTTGTCGGGACCATTCTGATCGGCACTTTCCTGAAAACCGGCATGTACCGCGTCCTGGTCTGCATTCCACTCTTGATGGCCGCCATTGCACTTTCCTTGATTGCCCTTGGCGGCGGAGTCGTGGCAGCTTTTGTACTGCTTGGGCTGTGGGGCCTGATCGCGACGGCGGCACCTGTGGGGTGGTGGTCGTGGTTGGCCAAGGCGTTGCCCAAGGATGCTGAAGCCGGTGGCGGCCTGATGGTGGCAGTCATTCAGCTATCCATTGCGCTGGGCTCTACCCTCGGCGGGCTGCTGTTCGACGGGAGCGGCTATCGCATGACATTTCTCGCAAGCTCGATCTTGCTGGTACTCGCGGCAGTGACGGCCTTTTTCACATCGCGAAACCAGGTTTAATAGAGGGCAGATTGAGTAAGGCAGGCAACTGTCCACAATTTGTCAGATCGGATTTGATCCAACGTCTGCTATTGGCCGATTTCTGCCGGTGGCGACCGACAGAAATCGACCAAATACCAGCGAGCACCGGCAAGAATCGGAGATCAGTGCGGCGCACGTTTTCGAAGTTGCGCATGTGGGTGACGCTGGGCCAGGCCGCGGTGCGGTTGCCCCATAAGCGCAGGCCGGTGCCGTAGGAATTGAAGACGGTGGTGATGCCGCGGTTGGTTGGAGCGGGTCCATAAGTAGCCAAAGGAACGTGACCGTCCGTTAGACTGCGCTGGAATGCGCCGCAACCTCCATGGGATGATCGCCCCCCACCGCGAGACCGACCATCCCCTGGAGTTTTTGAATGTCATTGTTGAGTAAAAAAACCGTTGTCCTGTTGTTGACGGCGGTTGCCAGTCTGGGAGCGCTGAATGCGCAGGCCGCCAAGGCCACTGCCAGCGATACAGCGCCCGCACAGAAAGTCTCGATGCTCGGCGGCAAGTTCACGTTCACCCTGCCTAAAGGCTTCGTTGCCAACCCGTTGCCTGCCGGCGACGCGGCCACCGGCACCGCCGGGGCAACGGGCACCATGTACACCAATCAGGCGACTAAAACCGTAGTGATCGCCGCTGAAAACACCATCCCCGGCGGCCTCAACGTCAAAGACAACGACGGTAAGTTCCTCGACTCCGTGGCGTCTGACTTCGCCACCGAACAAGCAACGGCGCTGCCGGACTTCACCAAACTCAGTGAAAAAAGCCTGACTCAGAAAGGCACCGGCCTGGGACTGCGGCAGATCGACAGCACCGCCACCCAGGGCGGCGGCAAAACCCTCGACACCACAGTGATGGCCGCGTCCAACACGCGCATGGCGATTGTTCAGGTGATTTCCCGCCTCAGCGACAATGCTGGCCACGAGACGCTGGTCAAACAGATCGTCTCCGGCAAGTAAGCATCAAGGATTGAGACGCTGCAACCAGGCGCTCAGGTCCTGCATTTCGACAGCACTGATGCTGTGACCGACGCCAGGGTAGGCATGAAACTCAGGCTTGAGTGACAGGCTCTGCAACAGGCTGTCGGCGTCTGTGCCGTCATTGTAGGGAAGGAGTGTGTCCGCGGTGCCATGACCAATGAAAATCGCCAGCTTCTGGCGCTGTTCATCCGGTTTCAGCCCGGACTTGAGCACCGGCAAAATCCGCCCGCTCAACGCCGCGATCCCGCCCACCGCCTCGGGATGACGCAGGGCCACTTCGTAGGACATCATCGCGCCCTGGCTGAAACCCACCAGGAATATCTTGTTGGATTCGGTGTGATACTTCTTCGCAGCCTGTGCGACAAAATCCAGCAATACGGCGCCGCTGGATTTCAGATCATCCGTCTCACCGTCGTAGGCGCCATCACCTTTCTGGCGGAACCACTGATAACGGCCCTCCTCTATCACCTTCGGTGCCCGCACCGACAGGTAGTTGTAGGGCGCGGGCAGTTCATCCTTGATGTCGAACAGGTCCTCCTCGTTACTGCCAAAACCGTGGAGAAAAATCACCAGGGGCTGATTGCGCGATTCGGGGTTGGCCTGCTCCAGGTACTTGAGCGGCAGATCGGTTTGCAGCGGGGTTTGAGCGTGGACGGCGGCGGACGCCAGGAGTGTCAGCAGAGCGAGAAACTTCAACATAAACCTTCCTTCACAGAGCGCAGGATTCGGGGCAGAGCCTAACACTGTGAAGCTTGCCGGGGGATTATGGCTGTTGCTGACGCCGCCATCGCGAGCAAGCTCGCTCCCACAGGGGAATGCATTTCAAATGTGGGAGCGAGCTTGCTCGCGATGAGGCCCTTAGACGCTACGAAGATCCCTCGGTTAATCGTTGATGAGTTTCCCGACCCGAATCAGCTCATGCCCCGCGACCTTCGCCTGCCACGTGCCCGGCTGCGTATAGCGCCCGCGATCGATGGCAAACAACACGCCACTGGTCCCGGCGCAAACTGTCGTGACCCGATCATTCAGCGGGTCGACCACTTCAAACAGCGCATCACCCTTCTCCACCCATTCACCCGAATCGCGCAGGAAACTGACGACCCCATGATGCGGCGCGAACAGGTATTGGGTGCCTTCGAACGGCATGCCTTCACAGCATTCGCTCGGTGCCGCAGGCCAAGTGCCTTTGATGAAACCCTGCTCGGCGAGGAACCCGAGAATCGCCTCGCAATTGGCCTGAGCCTGATCGACTCGCGTATCCCCCATGCTGCCCAGCTCCAGCGTCGTCGCCAGGTTGGCCGGCGGGATCGCGGCCTCAGGGAAAGCCCTGGCCAGGCGCAACCACGGCGATGAACACGACTCATCGAATGAGCTGCCGCCGGAGTCTTCGCAGAGCAACGCAACCCCAGCCTTCAAACGAGCCGCCAGGGACTGCCACTGCGGCCAGTGTTGCGGCAAGGCATACAGATGAATCGCCGCGTCAAAATCACAATGCAGATCGAGGGTGATGTCGGCCTCACAGGCGTGGCGCAGCAGCAAGCGGTGCATGGCTTCCAGCTGCGAGGTCGGTGCCGGCAAATCGTCGAGAACCTGGCCCATGGTCTGGCGAATCAGCGCAATGTTGGCAGCCGCATCACTGCCCAAGCGATCACCTATCAATTCGGCCACCGGTGCGCTGAGTTCGACGAAGGAGCGGTTGAAGTTCTTGCCGCTGCCCAGCTCGAAGCGGCCCATGTGGCTGCCTTGCAGGTGCTGATCGAGACCAATGGGATTGGCCACCGGGACCAGTTCGATCACGCCCTGCAACTGACCTTGGGTTTCGAGTTCGGTCAGACGCTTTTTCAGTTCCCACGCCGTGCGCATGCCCGGCAGTTCATCAGCGTGCAGGCTGGCCTGGATGTAGACCTTGCGAGTGCCCGCGCCATAACGAAACACGCTGAGGGTGCGTTCGGTGCCCAGGTGGCTCCAGGGCAGTGAATGGTCGATGCGTTGCATGGGGTGCTCCTGTGTTCGCGTGCTGCGCAGAATAAATCATCAAGGCATAAAAAAAGTGGCAACCGCGTCAACAGTTGCCACTTTTTTGAACGGCGTGATTAATGGCCGTAAACGTCAAAGTCGAAGTACTTGTCTTGCACTTGCTTGTACTTGCCGTTGGCGCGGATTTCGGTGATGGCGGTGTTGAATTTCTCTGCCAGGGCGGTATCGCCCTTGCGCACAGCAATACCGGCGCCGCCGCCGAAGTACTTGGCGTCTTCGTAGGTCGGGCCTACGAAAGCGAAGCCTTTACCAGCGTCGGTTTTCAGGAAACCGTCGTCCAGGTTGACCGAGTCGGCCAGCATCGCGTCGAGACGACCGGCGACCATGTCCAGGTTGGCTTCCTGCTGCGAGCCGTAACGAACCAGATTGATACCGGCCGGCACCAGCACTTCAGTAGCGAAACGGTCGTGGGTACTGGCGCGCAACACACCGACTTTCTTGCCTTTGAGTTCGGTCAGCGGGTCCTTGATGTCGGTGCCTTCCTTCATCACGAAGCGCGCCGGGGTGTGGTAGTACTTGATGGTGAAGTCGACGTTCTTTTTGCGATCGTCGGTGATGGTCATGGACGACAGGATCGCGTCGATTTTCTTGACCTTCAGGGCCGGGATCAGGCCGTCGAACTCTTGCTCGACCCAGGTGCACTTCACTTTCATCTGCTCGCACAGCGCGTCGCCGATATCCACGTCGAAACCGGTGAGTTTGCCGTCAGGGGTTTTCATCGAGAATGGCGGGTAACCGGCTTCGATACCGAGGCGGATCGGCTTGGCGTCTTCGGCCACAGCCGTCAGGGACAACATCGACAGTGCCAAGGCACCGAACATCACTAGCTTCTTCATTTATAACTCCTGTGTGCGGAGGCTTTTATTGGCAGCTTTCGGTAGCTGCTTCCGATTGGAGAGCACCGAAGTGGGCGGCAGTCTAGAGCGGCTACAGGAGGGCAAATTGTGTTTAAGCGACAAATACTTATAGAAAAGTGGCTGGCGGATTCGAGCCCCTTGAAGCGTGCGCCAAGCCGGTGCAAAGACTGTAGGACAAGCCCTTTTTTCAGACAAAACCTACAAGCAAAAACTACAAGAGAGCCCTTATGCCCACGTTGAACCTGATCCAGCACCACCCCGCCGAAGGTCCCGGCGCCATTGCCACCTGGGCTGCGTCCCGAGGTTTGACCCTGAACGTCTTTCGCGCCGACCTCGGCCAGTTGCCACCAGTGAGTGCAGCACCCGTGATCCTGTTGGGCGGGCCTTATGAGTCCAACGCTGGGCCCGCGTGGCTGGAAGCTGAACGTCAGTGGTTGGCGGGCAGTCTGGATCATGGCGCGCCGGTGTTTGCGATTTGCCTGGGGGCGCAGTTGCTGGCGCTGAGTCTGGGCGGGAAGGTGCGGCGGATGGATCGAACCGAAACCGGTTGGACCCGCGTGACGTTCGTCGATGGTCAGCATCTGAACGTGCTGGAATGGCACGAAGACGCCATCGACCTGCCGCCAGACGCGCAGTTGCTGGCCAGCAGTGATCAGTGCGCTCAGCAGATGTATCGCGTCGGGCCGACGCGGGTGGGTTTGCAGTTTCATCCAGAGTGGAATGCTGAATCGGTAGCGATGCTCAATGAACACTTTGCCGACGAGTCACCGCTGCCCCGGGGTCAACGGGACAGCGCCGCCTATGCAACCGTGTTCGAGTGGTTGCAGGCGACGCTTGATGCTTGGTGGTCAGCGCAGGTCTCGGCCCGATCAGCACTCACAACCGATCACGGCACTCACTGACTGTTGCACCCTCGCACTCAACTCAAACCCTTCATCCAGCCACCCGGTCACCCCGCCGATCATTTCCTTGACCGGGTAACCCAGCGCCGCCAGTTTCACCGCAGCCTTGTTGGCGCCGTTGCAGTGGGGCCCGGCGCAATACACCACGAACACGCTGGTTTTCGGGTAGGCCGCCAGACTTTCAGCGGTCAGCAGTCGCCCCGGAATATTGATCGCTCCCGGCACATGACCACGCTCGAACGCGAGCGGACCGCGCACGTCCACCAGGACAAAATCCACTTCGCCGGCCTCTTGGCTGCCGTGGACGTCGGAACAGTCGGTTTCGAAGGTCAGACGGTTGCTGAAATGCATCAGGGCGATGGCCGATGGGGCGGCGGGAATCTCGCGGACCAGGCTGGTCATGGGCTGTACTCCAAAGTCTCGGTGGGTGTGAGAAGACTTTATCCGCCCGACGTTTGCGGCTACAGTGGCGCACAAGACACTCACCGGGAACTTTCCGCCAAATGCAGCCTACCCCTGGATTGGTCGCGATTCTGGCCTACGACGGCCTTTGTACGTTCGAATTCGGCATCGCCGTGGAGATCTTCGGCCTGGCCCGTCCGGAGTTCGACTTCCCTTGGTACGAGCACCGGATCGCCGCCGTTGATCAGGGCCCGATGCGCGCCATGGGCGGTATTCAGGTGCTGGCCGATGGCGGCATGGAGCTGCTCGAGGACGCCCGGACCATCATCATTCCCGGCTGGCGTGATCGCAGCGCCCCGGTGCCTGAGGCATTGATCGCGGCCCTGCGCCAGGCCCATGCGCGGGGTGCGCGGTTGTTATCGATCTGCTCGGGCGTGTTCGTGCTGGCGGCCACCGGTTTGCTCGACGGTCGCGGCGCCACCACGCACTGGCGCTACACCGCTGAGTTGGCCGAGCGTTTTCCGAACATTCTGGTGGACCCGGACGTGCTCTATGTCGATTCAGGTCAGCTGATCACCTCGGCCGGCAGCGCTGCCGGTATCGATGCCTGCCTGCACTTGGTGGCGCGGGACTTCGGTACGCAGGTGGCCAACTCGGTGGCGCGGCGGCTGGTGATGTCGCCGCAACGCACTGGCGGCCAGGCGCAGTTCATTCCGACACCGGTCAGTCCTACGCCTCGTAGCGATTTGTCCCGCGTCATGCAGTGGGCACGCGAGCGTTTGCATGAACCGCTGGAGGTTCGCGAGCTGGCGAGTGAGGCGGCCATGAGTGAACGGACTTTCCTGCGCCGCTTCACTGAAGCCACCGGCATGCCGCCCAAAGCCTGGTTGCAGCATGAGCGCCTGGGCCGGGCCCGCGAGCTGCTTGAGAGCACAAGCCAAAACACCGACCAGATTGCCCAGCGCTGCGGTTATCGCTCGGTGGAGAGTTTTCGGGTGGCGTTTCGCAGTGTGGTCGGCGTGCCGCCGTCGGTGTATCGGGAGCGGTTTGGACGGGAGGTTAAAGCAATAGTTTGAGGTGTGTTTTAGGGCCTCATCGCGAGCAAGCTCGCTCCCACAGTTGACCGAGTTGTCTGGACGGCCGCGGTCTATGTGGGAGCGAGCTTGCTCGCGATGAGGTCAGCCCAGACACTGCTTATCTCAAGGCTTACGCAGCAGATACGTATCCATAATCCACCCATTCTCCAACCGCGCCGCCTTGCGCACTCGTTCGATCTCATCAGCCACCTCCTTGAGCTTGCCGCTGATCAGGATTTCATCCGGCGTCCCCAGGTAGGCCCCCCAGTAAATCTCTGTCTCCTGATCCGCCACCTGATGGTAGGAATCCTCCGCATCCAGCATCACCACCAGGCTGTCGGCATCGCTCACCTGCCCCGCCGCCAGGCGCCGGCCGGTGGTGATTTCAATCGAGCGGCCAATGCGGTTCAGCGGCACCTTATGCTGCGCCGCCAGCGCCTGGACACTGGTGATGCCGGGGATCACGTCGAACTCAAAGACGCACCGGCCCGAGGCCAGAATCGCCTGCAAGATCCGGATCGTGCTGTCGTACAACGCCGGATCGCCCCACACCAGAAAACCGGCGCACTGGTCGTCAGTCATTTCCTCGCTGATCAACCGTTCGAAGGTCTGCTGCTTGGCCAGGTTCAGGTCCTCCACGCTGGCCTTGTAGTCCACATCACCGCGTTCGCGCTCCGGGCTGTGGGCTTCGACGAAGCGGTAGTCGCGATCGGTGATGTAGCGCTCGCAGATCTCACGGCGCAGGTCGATCAGTTTGTCTTTGCTCTGGCCCTTGTCCATGAGGAAAAACACGTCGACGAGGTTCAGCGCTTTCACGGCTTGCATCGTGATGTAATCGGGATTGCCGGCACCGATGCCGATGACCAGAAGTTTTTTCATCAATGTGCTCCTTCAAGGTCAGTGCCCAGCAAGCGTAAGCGCCAGCGGCCGTTGAACCGCAACTCGATGGCCGACAGCGGTTCAACGTCGATCAGGTTGAACGCTGCGCCTTGCAACACCTGCGTCAGCGCGGCGCGAATGATAAACGGATGGGTGATGGCAACGATGTGTCCCGGTGTGGCCTCCAGTGTTTTCAGCCAAGCGGCCACCCGCTCACCGAGTTGCACCACCGACTCGCCGCCGTGGGGCGCCGAATTCGGATCATCGAGCCAGATCTGCAGCGTTTCGGCTGCGGTTTTTTGCAGATCGTCGATCCGTACGCCTTTCCAGTTCCCGAAATCGCAATCCCTCAGTGCCTCGACAATCTCCACGTCGCTGCCGAACAGCTCGGCGGTTTGTCGGGTTCGCACTTCAGGTCCACACACCAGTCGCGGCGTCCCCTTGAACTGAGCACGACGCGATCCCTTTGCCGATTGCCAATCCATCTCTATTGGCTCATTCGTAGGAAAACACGCCAATTTTTGCGCGACGGTTCGAGCGTGGCACATCAAGGTCAAACGGGTCGCCTGCACGAAGGATCACTCTGTCGATGGAATGGAAAACGGCAACACGCCGCAAACAATTGCCCAATTGTGCCGCAAGAAGCGCGATCCAGGGCGTTTCGTTTGATCCGGCCATCCAGGCTCGAAAACTTAATACACCTGAAAAAATCGGCTATATCCGACACCGCTATGGGCGATGGACTATAAGCTCAGTCGACTTCCATGTAGCCCAAGGCCCACGGGCTTTTCGCCCTATTTTGGGGCTTTAAAAAACCATCGAAAAATTCACTAGACATGTTGAGTCCGCTACATAAATACTGTTTTAGCAATTTATGAAATGAAACCGACACATCCATCCAGCAGGAGCCCGGATGCCTTCCCTTAGAGACCTGATCACCGATCCCGGCCTGGAACTTACGCCGTCGGAACGCAAAGTCATCCGTGCCTTGCTGGACCAGTACCCGCGTAACGGACTGGGCCCGATGTCACGTTTGGCCGAACATGCCGGTGTCAGCGATCCCACCATCGTGCGACTGGTCAAAAAACTGGGTTTCAGCGGTTATGCCGATTTCCAGGAAGCCCTGCTCAGCGACATGGATCACCGCCTCCGTTCCCCCAGAGCCCTGTTGCAACCTCGTGCTCATCTTCAGAAAGGCGACGCCTGGAGCCAATATCTGGCGCACAGCCATCGAGCGCTGGTGGACACCCATGCGCTGACCCAACCCGAAGATGTGCGGATTCTGGTGGAGTGGCTGCTCGACACCCGCCATCAGGTGCATTGCTTCGGGGGGCGCTTCAGCAGTTTCCTCGCCAGTTATTTACTCAATCACCTGCGCTTGCTGCGTCCGGGCTGTTTCGCGCTTGAAGACAACGCGCAACTGCCCGATCGATTGTTCGACGTGCAGCGTCAGGACGTGGTGCTGGTGTTCGACTATCGCCGCTACCAGTCACAGGCTCTGCGCGTGGCCAATGCGGCGAAAAGTCGATATGCACGCGTGGTGTTGTTCACCGACATCTATGCTTCACCGTTGCGGGAAATGGCCGACCTGATTATCAGTGCGCCGGTGGAATCGGTGTCGGCCTTCGACTCCCTGGTTCCGGCGCTGGCCCAGGTCGAGGCGCTGATCGCCTGCCTGTCCCTGCGCAGCCCGGGTCTGGCCGATCGCCTGGAAGGCATCGACGCCCTGCGGACCGACTTCGACACCCACCTGCTGGAGGATAAATAAGGATGTTCACGCTCCCCCACCACTCGCCTCGGGATTTGCCATTCGTCACCGATCACACCGCGCTGTTGCTGGTGGACATGCAACGCGCCTGGCTTGAGCCGCAGTTCGACCCGCACCTCAACGGACCGGACGCCGAGTACTTCCTGACCCGCACCCACATGCAGGTGGTGCCCAATCAACGCCGGTTGCTCAGCGCCTTTCGCAGCGCCAGGCAAAACGTGCTGCACACGATCATCGAAAGCCTCACCGCCGATGGCCGCGACCGCTCGCTGGACCACAAGCTCTCGGACATGCACTTGCCCAAGGGCAGCCCACAAGCACGGATCATCGACGACCTGACCCCGGCAGAAAACGAAATCGTGCTGCCCAAGACCTCGTCCGGAGTCTTCAACTCCACCAACATCGACTACGTGCTGCGCAACCTCGGGACGCGGCACCTGATCATCGCCGGCATCGTCACCGACCAGTGCGTGGACATGGCCGTGCGTGACGCCGCGGACCGCGGTTATCTGGTGACGCTGGTGGAAGATGCCTGCGCAACCTACACAGCCGCGCGGCATCAGGCCTGCCTGAATGCAATCAAGGGTTACTGCTGGATCACCGACACCCAGACTGTGCTCGGCAGATTGCAGGAGATGCAACCATGAGCGAGCGCCTGTTGCCACTGCCCATGACCACCCTCGTCACCACTGACCTGATCGGCGTGACACGCGGGCGTTCCTTTCCCACGGACGAACTCGAGCACTATCAAAGGACAGGTTGTGGCTGGGTGCCGGCCAACAGTGCGCTGACCCCGCAAGACATCATCGCCTACGCCAACCCGTGGGGTGCTTATGGAGATTTGCGGCTGATGCCCGATCTGCTCAGCCGAGTGACGGTCAGTAACGGCCCGGATGCCAACGCGCCGGCGCTGGACTTTATTCACAGCGACATTCGCGAAACCGATGGCCGCCCATGGGGTGCCTGCCCGCGTACGGTATTGCGCAACGAGGTAGAGCGTTATCGCGCCGAGCTGGGCTTGCAGGTCAATGCGGCGTTCGAGCATGAATTCAACTTGAACACCGGTGACGTTGAACACCTGGCGTTTTCTCTGCAAGCCCAGCGTCAGGGTGCCGAGTTTGGCGGTTGGCTGCTCAGCGCCCTGCGTGCCGGTGGCGTCGAGCCGGAAATGTTCCTGCCCGAGTACGGCAAGCATCAATACGAAATCACCTGTCGCCCGACCCTGGGTGTGGCCGCTGCCGACCGTGCGGTGAACGTTCGTGAAATCACCCGCGAGATCGCCCGGCAAATGGGCCTGGGGTTGAGCTTCGCGCCCAAAACCTCGGAGCACGCGGTGTGCAACGGTGTGCACCTGCACGTCAGCCTGCTGGACCTGGCTGGCCAACCGGTGATGTACGACGCCGGCACCACCAATGGCTTGTCGACCCTCGGCCAGCACTGGGCCGCCGGCATCCTGCATCACCTGCCGGCGCTCTGCGCGTTTACCGCGCCGACGCCAGTGTCCTACGAGCGTTTGCAGCCCCTTCACTGGAGCGCGTCCTACGCTTGCCTCGGGCAACGCAACCGCGAAGCGGCGCTGCGCATCTGTCCGACGACAAGCCTGGGCGGCAAATCGGTGGCGTCGCAATACAACCTGGAATTTCGCGCCATGGACGCCACGTCCTCACCGCATCTGGCCATGGCCGCGCTGCTGATTGCCGGCCGGCTGGGCATCGAACAACGCCTGGTCTTGAACGCAATCACCGATGAAGTCCCCGACTCCCTGAACGAAGAGCAGCGCCAGGCGCGCGGCATCGTCGCCCTGCCCGCTTCCCTTGCCCAGGCCCTGGACTGCCTGCGCAACAGCGAAGCCCTGATTGAAGCCCTGCCGAGTGCGTTGCTGGACACCTACTTCGCCCTTAAAACCGAGGAACTGACGCTGACGGAACAGCTGTCGCCCGCCGAACGCTGTGAGCACTATGCGCGCCTGTACTGAATCTGCTGAGCTCGGTCTTTACACCGGGCCCGCGTACACCCTGAGTCGGGAAGACTCCGATCACCCGTTGATTCTGGTGTGCGAACACGCCAGCCGTTTTATTCCGGCCGGGTTAAATGACCTGGGCCTGAGTCACGAGGCGGCCCGTGAGCACATCGCCTGGGACATCGGCGCCCTGGCGCTGGCCGAGGGCTTGTCCCGAGCATTGGGCGCAACCCTGTTGGCGGCCAATTATTCGCGACTGTTGGTCGACCTCAACCGACCGCGCCAAGCCCCGGACAGCATTCCGGCGAAGAGCGAGATTTATCAGGTGCCGGGCAACCGGGATCTGGACGAGGCCACCCGCGAGTACCGTCGGCAATCTTTGTTCGAGCCGTTTCACTCGCGTCTGACAGACTTGATCGACGAACGTGTCGCTCAAGGACGACCGGTGCGGGTGGTGGGCATTCACAGTTTCACGCCGGTCTATCACGGTCAGCCCCGTGTGCTTGAAGTTGGCGTGTTGTATAGAGAGGCCAAGGAATATGCCCAGCGCTTGATCGATGGCTTGAGTCAGCACCCATTGAAGGTTGCCGGTAATGAGCCGTACAAAATCAACCCGCTGGGCGACATGACCGTGCCGGTCCACGGCGATGCACGCAGCCTGGCATCGGTGTTGATCGAGGTGCGCAACGACCTGCTGCGCACACCTGAAGACATCCGTCGTTTTACCGAATACCTGGCACCGCTGTTGTAAAGGAATCGCTTTAAACTCGCGGCTTGCAGCTGCTTAACATCCCAAGGAGAAAGGCTTCATGGAAATAGAAGAATTCGGCTACAAGCAAGAGTTGAAACGCAGCCTGTCGCTGACCGACCTGGTGGTGTACGGGATGATCTTCATGATCCCCATCGCACCGTTTGGTGTTTATGGCTACGTCAACGCCGAGGCCCCGGGGCTGGTACCGCTGGCCTACATCATCGGCATGGTGGCGATGCTCTTCACGGCCCTGAGTTACGGCAGCATGGCTCGGGCCTTTCCGATTGCCGGTTCGGTTTATTCCTACGCGCAACGGGGCCTGAATCAGCACGTAGGGTTTATCGCCGGTTGGCTGATGCTCCTCGATTACCTGCTGATTCCGCCGCTGCTGTATGTGTACGCAGCGATGGCCCTAAATCATTTGTACCCGGACATTCCGAAGGTCGGTTTCATCCTGGCCTTCCTGGTCAGCGCGACCTTCGTCAATTTGCGGGGCATCACCTTCACCGCGCGGATGAACATCATCTTTCTGCTGGCGCAACTGGTGGTGCTGGGGATCTTCCTGTTTTACGCCTGGAACGCGCTGCACAGTGGCGGCGGTAACGGTCAGCTGACATTGGCGCCGTTGTACAACCCCGAGACGTTCAACTTCGCCCTGCTGATGCAAGCGGTGTCGATTGCGGTGCTGTCGTTCCTCGGTTTCGATGCGATTTCCACCCTCGCCGAAGAGATCAAGGGTGACCCGGGCCGCAGCGTCGGCAAGGCCGCGCTGATCACGCTGGTGGTCATGGGCGTGATCTTCGTCGTGCAGACCTGGATTGCGACGGATCTGGCGGCCGGCATGGGTTTCAAATCGGCTGACACGGCTTTTTATGAAATCGCTGAACTCGCGGCCGGCAGCTGGCTAGCCACCCTGACCGCCGTGGCGACGGCGCTGGCCTGGGGCGTTGCGGTGGCAATCACCTCCCAAGCGGCAGTGTCTCGTCTGCTGTTCGGCATGGCCCGAGACGGCAAGCTGCCAAAGGTACTGGCCAAGGTTCACCCCAAACACAACACGCCGTACGTGAGCATCTACCTGGTGGCCGTGCTGTCGCTGGTGATCTGCTACCTGTTCATCAACTCGGTGGACACCCTCACCTCACTGGTGAACTTCGGCGCACTGAGCGGTTTCATGTTGCTGCACCTGACGGTCATCAACTACTACTGGCGTCGGCAGAAATCCGGCCAGGTGATCCGTCACCTGATCTGCCCGGTGATCGGCTTCATCATCGTCGCGGCCATCATGTACAACATGGGCGTCGATGCACAGAAGCTCGGCCTGATCTGGATTGCCCTGGGCCTGGTCTACCTGTTTGTACTCAACAAACTGGGCACCCGTGCGGTACTGCCCGACCCAAGCAATGGCTGACAAGAAAAAGAGCTGCGTCTGACAAAAAATCAGGCGACAGCCGATTTAACGCGTGGAAACCGACAGTGATAGTCAGGTTCGGTGCCAACCACCGAACCCTTTGATACAGGAGTGCATCCATGCTGGTCTTACGCCCAGTCGAGTTAACCGACCTGCCCCAGTTGCAGCAACTGGCGCGCGACAGTCTGGTAGGCGTCACGTCTTTGCCGGACGACACCGAATGCCTGCGCGAAAAGATTCTCGACTCCTGCGCCTCATTCGAAAAAGACGTTGAGGGTCATGGCCCGGAGAACTACTTCTTCGTGCTGGAAGATCTGACTCGAGAGCGTTTGGTGGGCTGCTCGGAGATCCTTGCCACCGCCGGTTTCAGCGAGCCGTTCTACAGCCTGCGCAACCGGCACTTCACCAGCGCCTCGCGGGAGCTGAACATCGAGCACGGCGTGCCCGCGTTGTCGTTGTGCCACGACCTCAGCGGCCATACCTTGCTGCGGGGTTTTCATATTGACGCAGCGCTGGTGCGAACACGGTTCTCTGAACTGCTGTCCCGGGCGCGGCTATTGTTCATCGCCGCCCACTCGCGGCGCTTTTCCGAAGCCGTCATCACCGAGATCGTCGGCTTCAGCAGCGATGAAGGGCACTCGCCGTTCTGGGATGCGGTGGGCAAGCACTTTTTCGACCTGCCCTACGCCGAGGCCGAGCGACTTTGCGGCCTGGAAAGCCGAACCTTCCTCGCTGAACTGATGCCGCAATACCCGATCTACGTGCCGATGCTGCCCAAGGCGGCGCAGGACTGCATCGGCCGCATCCACCCCGATGGCCAGGAGGCCTTCGATATCCTCGAGCGCGAAGGCTTCGAAACCAACAGCTACATCGACCTGTTCGACGGCGGTCCGACGTTGTATGCGCGCACTCCCGCCATCCGCTCCATCGCCCAGAGCCAGACCGGCACGGCGAAACCGGGTGCGCCGATCGATGCCCGTGGCAGCTATCTGGTGAGCAACGATTCGCTGAAGGACTATCGCGCCATCGTCGCCGATCTGGATTACCAGGCCGGGCAACCTGTGAAGTTGAGCGCCGAGATGTGCGCCGCCCTGAACGTGACCGAAGGCAGCCCGATCCGGCTGATCGCCCTGTGAGCATCACCCGGCCCCGCGCCCAACGACAGCGCCCGAGCGGGCGTGCAGAAGGAGTTGCATCATGATTGTCCGCCCGGTTCACGTCACCGACCTGCCCGCCTTGCTGAATCTGGTGCACCAGGCCGGCCCCGGCTTCACCACCCTGCCGGCCAACGAGGAACGCCTGACCCACCGGGTGCGCTGGGCCCAACGAACTTTCGCCGAACAGGTCGAACGCGCTGATGCCGATTACCTCTTCGTACTCGAAGACGACGATCAGCAGTTGGTGGGCGTCAGTGCCCTGGTGGGCGCCGTGGGCCTGCGCGAGCCATGGTACAACTACCGGGTCGGGCTCACGGTCAGTTCGTCACCGGACCTGGGTATCCGGCGACAGATCCCCACATTGTTCCTGAACAATGAAATGACCGGCCAATCGGAGATTTGCTCGCTGTTTCTGCGACCCGATCAACGCCAGGGCAATAACGGTCGATTGTTGTCGTTGGGGCGTTTGTTGTTTGTGGCCGAATTTCCACACCTGTTCGGCGACAAACTCATCGCCGAACTGCGTGGCAGCGCCGACGAACATGGCTGTTCACCGTTCTGGGACAGCCTGGGCCGGCACTTCTTCAAGATGGATTTCAGCCACGCCGACCACTTGTCGGGACTGGGCAGCAAGTCGTTCATCGCTGAACTGATGCCACGCCAACCGCTCTACACCTGCCTGCTCACCGAACAGGCCCAGGCCGTGATCGGCAAGGCGCACCCGAACACCGAACCGGCGCTGAAAATCCTCACCGCCGAAGGGTTTGCCCATAAGGGTTACATCGACATCTTCGACGCCGGCCCGGTGATCGAAGCCCCGGTCTCGAACATCCGCACCGTGCGCGACAGCCAACCGCTGCTGCTGGCCATCGGTACGCCCGACGAGCAGGCCCCGGTGTGGCTGATCCACAACCGTCGCCTGGAAAACTGCCGCATCACCGCCGCTCAGGCCAGGCAAGTGGGCAACAGCCTGATCGTCGACCGCCTCACCGCCAAACGCCTGCAACTGCAACCCGGCAACTCGGTACGCGCCGTGCCGCTGCTCAATCAACAGCAGCAGTCAGTGGCGGCGTGACCGACGGTGGTCCATCCGCCTCTGCAAAATCGTCATCATCCTTCCCCTGCTCGCGTGATAGCCTTTTGTTCCTTCGGCGTTGACACTTTTGCTCAAGCCCTTCCATTCCCATTGCAGTGGTGGAACTCATATGTCCAGGCTTTCTCATCAAGATTTACGCCGTAACTTTCGCGAGCTGTTCGCTTCCAACACCTGCTATCACACGGCGTCGGTCTTCGACCCGATGTCGGCTCGCATTGCCGCTGATCTGGGTTTTGAAGTGGGGATCCTGGGCGGTTCAGTCGCATCGTTGCAGGTACTGGGCGCCCCCGACTTTGCCTTGATCACCCTCAGCGAGTTTGCCGAGCAGGCCACTCGCATTGGCCGTGTCGCCCAATTGCCGGTCATCGCCGACGCCGACCACGGCTACGGCAACGCGCTGAACGTCATGCGCACCATCGTCGAACTCGAACGTGCCGGCGTGGCCGCCCTGACCATCGAAGACACGCTGCTGCCCGCCCAGTTCGGCCGCAAGTCCACCGACCTGATCGGGGTGGCGGAAGGCGTCGGCAAGATTCGTGCGGCACTGGAAGCCCGGGTCGACTCGGAGATGGCGATCATCGCCCGCACCAACGCGGGGATCCTGCCGATCCAGGAAATCATCAGCCGCACCAAGCAGTACCAGCAGGCCGGTGCGGACGGGATTTGCATGGTAGGCGTGCGGGACTTCGACCACCTCGAACAAATCGCCGAGCACCTGAGCGTGCCGCTGATGCTGGTCACCTACGGCAATCCGCTGCTGCGCGACGATAAACGCCTGGCCGAACTGGGCGTGCGGGTCACCATCGACGGCCACGGCGCCTACTTCGCCGCGATCAAGGCCACGTATGACAGCCTACGGGAACAACGGCAGATCTTTACCCAAGCGTCGGACTTGAGCGCTACCGAGCTGACTCATACCTATACGCAGCCTGAGGAATACATCCGTTGGGCGGAAGAGTTTATGAGCGTCAAGGAGTAACTACAGCGAGAGTGTTTACCGGTGGCGACGGAGCTTAACTCCCTCGCCACAGAACTCACTCGCCTGTCAGGCCGGAGTCTTGAACTCCCCCTCCCGCTGCAACGCCCGCGCCTGAACCACATTCAGCATCGCGCAGCCTTCGCGCATCAGCAGATGAACCGCCCGGGTAACGCGCATCAGATCGCAATCGGAAATGTCTTTGAGGTTCAGGCTGGACAAGGTGTCCGCCAGATCGCGAACCACGGTGAAACGATGCGCAGCGCAAGCGGCGATGTCGCTGAGTTCTTTGTGGGTGTTGATGAAGAGCACCGGGGTTTCGGCGTCGTGGTGTCGATGGGGAGGTTGCGGGGCATGACTTGGTCGAACATGGGGTGTAACTCCATATTTGAGCTACCACCGTTCGCGGCCAAGCGAATTAAGGTGGCAGCTGTGTGCGGGTTGGCCGACCGGCACACCCACAACCGGCACACCCAAAGGTGTCCCGCGCACAGCTGCCATAACACGACGTCCAGACATGAAAATGCCTAAACAATGACGCTGATGCGTTTGGTGTGATCGACCGGCCAAGGTCGTTCGCAGAGTTTTCCGCGAGCCCGAACTATAGGGGTCGATGCCGAAACGCGGCAACAGGGTACGTTGTAGGAAACGTCTTGGAAAGTTGTGGGGTGGTTTTGACGGCGGTATCTGGCTTGAGAAACACCCCTCACCCTAACCCTCCCGAAACGTCGGACCGCCCCAGAGGGTAGAGGGGACTGACCGTGGGTTTCTTGAGGAATCCGGCGACGTGAACGACCGAGTTGAATGCGATTTTTAAGTGATTTGCTGTTGGCCGAATCCAAGTTCGACTCAATCTCTCAGGTCGCAGTAAATAGCCAAAACAACTCGGTCAGTCCCCTCGCCCCTTTGGGGAGAGGGGTGGATTCACCTGACCCACCCCCCCTCAAAACCGCACGCAATTCAGTGAGCCTTAGCCAACTCCATAATCATCCGCGACAACAGATAAATCCGCGGCGCCACGCTCTCAACCTCCGCGTATTCCTCCGGCGTATGAATATTGCCGCCAACAATCCCGAACCCATCCAGCGTCGGCGTACCCACGCCCGCTGACAGGCTGGCATCCGCCGCCCCACCGCTGCCTTCTTCCGTCAACTTGCGGCCAATTTCCCCGTAAATCCCCTGAGCCATGGCCATCAACCGATCCGATTCCGGCGTTTGCGGCATCGGCGGCAATCCGCGCTGAAGTGTGGTGGTGACTTCTGTGTCAGCAATCAGCTCGTCTTTCGAAACCCGCGCCAGGTCCTTCTCGATCCGGTCAAACTCCTCCGGCACTGCCGCCCGCACGTCAGCCTTGGCGGTGGCTTGGTCCGGTATCACGTTGGTGCGGTCGCCAGCCTTGAGTACGGTGAAGTTGATGGTGGTTTTCTTCTCCGCGTCGCCCAGTTTGCCGAGCTGCAAAATCTGGTGCGCCGCTTCCATGGCGGCGTTGCGTCCCAGCTCCGGCGCGACACCGGCATGAGCCGCCTTGCCCTTGACCTCGACCACTGCGGTGGCACTGCCTTTGCGCCACACCACCAGGCCATCCGCCGGGCGGCCCGGTTCGAGGTTGAGGGTGACGTCGTGGGTCTTGGCGGTTTTCTTGATCAGGTCGGTGGCGATGTCCGAGCCGGTTTCTTCGCTGGCGTCGAGCAGAAAGGTGATTTGCGCGTAGTCCTTGAAGTCGAGGTTTTTCAGGACTTTCAGCGCGTAGATCCCGGCAACGATGCCGCCCTTGTCATCCATGACGCCCGGTCCATAGGCGCGGCCGTCCTTGATGTGGAACGGACGCTCGGCGGCCGAACCTTCCTTGAAGACGGTGTCCATGTGCGCCATCAGCAGGATTTTTGCCTTGCCGGTGCCTTTCAGGGTCGCGATCACATGGCTGCTTTTGTCTGGGGTATTGGGCACAAGCTCGATGGTCGCGCCGAGTTTTTTCAGTTCGTCGATGGCAATGTCGCTGACTTTCGTCAGGCCCGGTTCATAGCCGGAACCGGAGTCGATGTTCACCAAACGTTCCAGTAACTTCAGGGCTTCGCCCTTGTACTGTTCGGAATCGGCGAGGACTTGTTTGTGCGGTTCGGCGAAGGCGGCGGGAGCAAAAGCGCCGAGGACGAGGGTCAGGCCAAGGCTGGTGGCCAGAAGGGAGCGAGGGAGATTGAACGTCATGAATCGATCCTTGTTTCGTGTCGGGGGTGAAAAACACCCTACCTGACTACGGCGCAAGGCTCTAGACCGAATGCGACACAGACGAACCTGATAGACCGAAGATCCTGTGGGAGCGAGCTTGCTCGCGATAGCGGTGGGTCAGCTTGCAATGATGTTGATGAACTGCCGCCATCGTCGGATCGCCGCCCGGAGACAAGCTCACTCCCACAAGGTCACACCGAATCGAGCAATTCGTGATGCGGTTTGCCATCGCTGCAACAGATGACGCGGTTGCGACCGGTGGCTTTGGCTTCGTAGAGCGCCTGGTCGGCGTCGTTGAGCCACAGGGTTGCGTCGGTGTGTGCCGGGTTGAAGGCGGCCAGGCCGATGCTCAGGCTGACTTTCAGCGCCGGGCTCTGCTCATAACCCAAGGTGGCGAAGCGATCACGCAGGGCATCCATGGCGGCCGCAGCGCTCGTGAGGGGAAGGTCCGGGAGGATCACGCAGAACTCGTCGCCACCGTAACGCCCGGCAACATCCGCCGCACGCAGGTTCTGCTTGAGCATTTTGCTCAGCTGACGCAGAACGATGTCGCCAGCGACGTGGCCGTAGGTGTCGTTGATGGTTTTGAAATGGTCGATGTCGATCAGCGCAATCGCCCCGCCCTGCTGCTGACGTTTGCAACGCTGGAATTCGATCTCCAGTTGATCCTTCCAGGCGCCGTGGTTCAGCAGGCCGGTGAGGCTGTCGGTGCGGCTCAGGGCCAACAATTCACGCTTTTGTCGGCCGAGGGTGTAGGCCTGGCGGAAGCAGATCCAGCCCAATGCCAGCGGATACAAACACATCAAGGGCAAACAGGCATACATCTGCAGTTGGCTGGTTTGCGGGACGAAGTCGGGGGAGAAAATCAGCAGTCCGACGCCCATCCCGAGAATCTGCGCCACGGATCCCGCCAACAGGAAACGCAAACCGCCAATGGCCACATTGTTCATCGCCATCATGGCCAGGGTCGTCGCGCCGGGAAGCGGATTGAAGTGCATGGCGGCGACCCAAAAGCCGCCGAGAAAGGCGTCCACCAGCAGGTTGCGGTGTTCGGCGTGATAAGGCACTTGCGCGCGGCGCGCCCATTGATAAGCCAGGTGCGGCCAGACGACGGCGTTGAGCAGCATCGCCACCCAGATCCACGGTGCAGGGTTGAGTGGATACATCGCCGCGCTCACGAGCAACAGCCCCAAAGCCAAACCCAGGATTCGCGATGTATAGAGCCTCCTGGCCAGTGAAAGTCCTTTTCCTCCCGTTTTTCCCATAGGAGCCTCTGCGCCACAGAACGGAACCTGAAAACACAAGGGTTTCAAGTGTGATGAGAGTCTATCAGGGTAACGGCAAATAGCCATCACCGGCTGGCGGACTGAATACCGAGGCATAGCCATGAGGCGAGCGTTCAATGATTGGCTATAAATGAAAGGAGGGTTCGATCAATAACGATAAAAAAGGAGACCCATGCAGACCTTTCAAGTGTTGATCATCGGCAGCGGTTTTGGCGGCCAGTGCGCCGCGATCAATTTGCTCAAGGCAGGCATCGGCGATTTCCGCCTGCTGGAACGACGGGACTTTTTCGGTGGCACCTGGTGCCAAAACACCTACCCCGGTGCCGCGGTCGACGTGCCCTCGCCGCTCTATTCGCTGTCCTTCGCCCCCTACAGCTGGACGCAAATGTTCGCCGAGCAGGCCGAACTGCACCACTACACCCAGTACGTGGTGGAGCACTTCGGCCTGCGAGACAAGGTGGAACTGCAGGCCAATGTCGAGCGCATCGAATGGGACGACGACGGCAAACGCTGGGCGGTGCGCACCGCCAGCAAAGGCACATTCCATGCGCAGTTCCTGATCAACGCCACCGGGCCGCTGAGCCAACCCGTGGTCCCCCACTTCGAGGGCCAGGAGCGGTTTCAGGGCAAGACTTTTCACACCAACAATTGGGATCACACCTACGATTACCGGCAAAAACGCGTGGCCATCGTAGGCAGTGGCGCCAGCGCGGCCCAGGTTATTCCGACGATTGCCCCGGACGTCGAGCATCTGCATGTGTTCCAGCGCACGCCGCACTGGGTATTGCCTCGGGCCGACCGTGCCTTTGGGCCTTTCCAGCGTTGGTTGCTGGGGCTCAAACCGGCCTATAAGTTATTGCGCTGGATGATCTACTGGCAGTTCGAAACCCGAGTGATTGCCTTCAAGTATTCGAAACCAGCGATCCGCTTGGTCCAGCAACACGCCCTGCGCTTCCTCAAACGGCAAGTGCCTGACCCTCAATTGCGGCAGAAACTGACGCCTGACTATGCCATCGGCTGCAAACGGATAATCATCTCAAGCACCCTGTACCCGGCACTCGGTCGCAGTAATGTGACGCTACACAGCCGCGAACAAGGCATCGCCGCCATCGATGAAACCGGCATCATCACCCAGGACGGCCAACACATCGACCTGGACCTGATCGTCTGGTCCACCGGTTACGACGCCACCGACGGGGTGATTTCCTACCCGGTCACCGGCAAAAACGGCACACAACTCAAAGATTTCTGGGCCCAGTATCCACGGGCCTATCTCGGCACCAGCCTGCCGGACTTCCCCAACCTGTTTATCGTCACCGGCCCCAACACGGGCATCGGCCACACCTCGGCGCTGTTCATCATCGAGTCTCAGATGAACTACATTCTCGATTGCATCCGCACGTTAAAAGAACAGGGTTTGCGCAGCATCGAGGTACGCCCCGAAGCAGAACGTACCTACACTGAAATGATCCACCGGGAGATGGAGCGCACGGTATGGAAGTCCGGGGGCTGTCACAGTTGGTATCAAAGCAAGAGCGGTCATGTGATTGCGATGTTTCCGGGGTTCAGTTTCAGCTATCACCGGTTGACCAGAGCGCTGAAACCCGCCGATCACATTCTGTCCTGATCACGTAAAAGGAAGATGCCTGATGCTTTTGTTGGTTGTCGCAATCGCAGTTTTCGTGGCCTGGAGCTGGTTGAGTTACCCGGCCATCGGTCATTGGCTCTATGACTTGAACATGTCGATAGAGGCCAAGCTGTATGGACTGCACAAAATTGTCGTGCCGATCGCCGAAATGACCGTCTCGACCTGGCAAGGCGGGCCGTACGAAGCGTCCAGCAGCGTGCTGATGCTCCACGGCTACAGCGCCGACAAAAATATCTGGCTGCGTTTTGCCCGGCACTTTGTCGGCAACTATCGGGTGATCATCCCCGACATCGCCGGCCATGGCGAAACCGGCTTCAAGGCGGGCGGCGGCTACGACATTCCGTTGCAGGCCAAGCGGATGATCCAGTTGCTCGATGTCTGCGGCGTCGAGAAAGTCCACGTGATCGGCAACTCGATGGGCGGTTACATGGCCGCGTGGCTGGCGGCCACGTACCCGGATCGCATTGTTTCGCTGGCCCTGATCGACCCCGCGGGTGTCACCGCCCCCGAAGCCAGCGACCTGGAGCGGCATTTGGCCAAGGGCCACAACCCGTTCCTGATTCATTCACGGGAAGAATTCCAGCGCTTCTACGCCATGACCATGGCCGAACCACCGTGGGTACCCAAAGTGGTGCTGGACGCCATCGCGCAGCGCTATGAACAGAGTCGCGATGAGCTGGAAGAAATCTTCAACGACTTCCGTGCCAGCCCGCCGATGGAACCGAAACTGCCCGACATCAAGTGCCAGGCGCTGTTGCTGTGGGGACACAAGGACCGCTTGATCGATGTCAGCAGCGTGGCGATCTGGAGCAAAGGCATCGCCGATCTGCGAGTGGAAGTCTGGGACCACACCGGCCATATGCCGATGGTGGAACAACCGACGAACACGGCGAGGTTGTATCGGGAATTTTTGGCATCGCTGCGCTCTGAAAGCCCTCAGGATCAGCGACTGCATTGAACAAGCAGTCCTTTGCAGAATGAAGTTCGTAAGATTCTTCGTTTGTCGGCGCCGCGCAAGGCTGCGATCTTTTCCCGCATCCTTTACGTCACCGCACCAGGAAGTTTTTTATGAGTCACCCGAACTTCGTCAGCCCTGATCTGATCCGTCAACGCTTCTCCAAAGCGATGTCCGACATGTACCGCGAAGAAGTGCCGCTGTACGGCGCGCTGATGGAGCTGGTGGAACAGACCAACCGTCACGTGCTGGACAGCGATCCGCAGATCGCCCGACAGTTGAACAGCACCGGTGAAATCCAGCGCCTGGACCTGGAGCGGCATGGCGCGATCCGTGTCGGCACCGCCGATGAACTGGCGACCCTCGCCCGGCTGTTTGCGGTGATGGGCATGCAACCGGTGGGTTATTACGACCTGACCCCGGCCGGCGTGCCGGTGCACTCGACGGCTTTTCGCGCGGTGCATGAAGCGGCGTTGCAGGTCAGCCCGTTCCGGGTATTCACCTCCCTGCTGCGCCTGGAACTGATCGAAGACCTGGAACTACGAGCGTTCGCCCAGTCGGTGCTGGATAAGCGTTCGATCTTCACGCCCACGGCGCTGATTCTCATCGAGCGCGCCGAAACACAGGGCGGCCTCACCGAACAGGAGGCCCAGGACTTCGTCGAACAAGCGCTGGAAACGTTCCGCTGGCATCACACCGCCACCGTGACCGCCGAGCAGTACCGCAAACTCAGCGCCCAGCATCGCCTGATCGCCGACGTGGTGGCGTTCACCGGCCCGCATATCAACCACCTGACGCCGCGCACCCTGGACATCGACATCGTCCAGGCGCAAATGCCTGCCCACGGCATCACCCCCAAAGCGGTGATCGAAGGCCCGCCCCGCCGTCAGTGCCCGATCCTGCTGCGCCAGACCAGTTTCAAGGCCCTGGACGAGCCTGTCGCCTTCACCGATCAAACCCAGACTCACGGCAGCCACAGCGCCCGTTTCGGCGAGATCGAGCAACGCGGCGCGGCGCTCACCCCCAAAGGCCGGGCGCTTTACGACCGTTTGCTCAACGCTGCCCGGGATGAATTGAAAGACTTCCCCAATGAGGCCAATGCCGCACGTTACAACGCGCTGATGGCGCAGCACTTTGCAGAATTCCCTGACACCGTTGAGGGCATGCGCCAACAGGAACTGGCGTACTTTCGCTACTTCGTCACGGAAAAAGGCTTGGGGGCCGAAGAGCTGAAATCGTGGTCGCTGGAAGATCTGCTCAGCGGCGGGTATTTGCGGGTTGAACCTTTGGTGTACGAAGACTTCCTGCCGGTTAGCGCAGCGGGGATTTTTCAGTCAAACCTGGGAGATGCGGCGCAAACCCACTATGGCGTGCAGTCGAACCGGCAGGTGTTCGAGAAGGCGCTGGGGCGATCGACGATTGATGAGTTGGCGTTGTATGCCGAGACGCAGCGGCGCTCGATCGAGGAATGTTTCGCCGCATTGGACGATTAACCGTTCACGCCGCAAAAAGATCGTCCGAGGCTCGAGCGGCGTTCGGACGATCTTTTGATCTTATTTCAGCTTCGCCAACAACGCCTCAGCGGCAGCCTCGGACGACGCCGGATTCTGACCGGTAATCAGCAAGCCATCAGTGAGCACATAACTCGCCCAGTCAGCCCCCTTGGAATAGACGCCACCCTTCTCCTTAAGCATGTCCTCCACCAAAAACGGCACAACTTTCGTCAGTTGCACAGCCTCTTCCTCAGTGTTGGTAAACCCCGTCACGCGCTTGCCTTTGACCAGCGGCTGGCCGTCCGCGCCCTTGACGTGACGCAACACACCCGGTGCGTGGCAGACGGCCGCGACCGGTTTGCCCGCCTGGTAAAACGCCTCGATCAGAGCGATCGAAATTTTGTCTTCGGCCAAATCCCACAGCGGGCCATGCCCGCCCGGGTAGAAAATCGCGTCGTAATCTTCAGCCCTCGCGCTGCTCAGCAGAGCGGTAGACGCCAATGCGGACTGGGCGGCGGAGTCTTTGCGAAAGCGCTCGGTGGCCGCAGTTTGCGCGTCCGGCTCGTCGCTTTTTGGGTCCAGCGGTGGTTGGCCGCCCTTGGGCGAGGCCAGGGTCAGCTGAGCGCCGGCGTCCTTGAAGGCAAAGTACGGTGCGGCGAATTCTTCCAGCCAGAAGCCGGTTTTCTTACCCGTGTTACCCAATTGATCGTGTGACGTTAGAACCATCAGGATTTTCATGTCGTTCTCCTTGAGTTCGCAGATGTTCATTCATCTCGGCGCTGAGTTTGACCTCCAGGCTGCAGCATTCGTTGCACCTGTCACCCTAGCGGTTCTGCTACCGGTTTTCGGCAAATCAGACGATGGGTCACCGAATGATGGCCAACCGCCTTGATGCGCAAGAAGTTGCGCACTCGACGCTGCGAAAGCCCTTCCCGGGGCGCTGATCGCCCGGCCCGTCAGGCGCTCCAGCCAAGTGCGCAAGAAGTTGCGCAGTACTGCGCAACTTCTTGCGCACATTCACAGGCGATCGCTGCAGAAGATTCTCCGCGAGCTCCTAAAATCCTCTCAACCACCTGATTTATATAGCCTTAACCGTTTCTGGCACGGACCTTGATAACAGTCAGGCACCCACCGGGCGATACCGCCTCCCGGGCACCCTCAATTTTTAGCAAGGAGCACATCCATGGCTACACCAGCGTACATGTCCGTCACTGGCGAAAAACAAGGTCTGATCACCGCCGGCGCATTCACCGCCGACTCGGTTGGCAACACTTACCAGGAAGGCCACGAAGACCAGGTCATGGTTCAGGCTTTCAGCCACGACGTGATCATCCCGCGTGACCCACAGTCCGGCCAACCGACCGGTCAGCGCGTTCACAAGCCAGTCGTGATCACCAAGGTCTACGACAAGGCTTCGCCACTGCTGCAAGCTGCTCTGACCTCCGGCGAGCGCATGAGCGAAATCGTTATCCAGTGGTACCGCACTTCGGCTCAAGGTACCCAAGAGCACTACTACACCACCAAACTGGAAGACGCGATCATCGTCGCCATCAACAACAAAATGCACAACTGCCAGGACCCGTCGAACTCGCACTTCACTCACCTGGAAGAAGTGCAATTCACCTACCGCAAAATCACCTGGACCCACGAAGTATCCGGTACTTCGGGTTCCGATGACTGGCGTCAGCCAGTCGCTTAATCGCGGCTGACCGCTTCACGCATCGGCCAGCTCTGCTGGTCGATGTTGTTTACGCCTTTCCAGAATTTTGCGTCTGCTGATCCTTTGATCGGGTATTGGTTTACGCCGCAGCACTGCACGAGGAACAAGGGATGTTCGCGCCGGCCAATCAAACTCACTTTGCCCTGACCATCGAAGGTCTTTCCAGCGACTTCCAGGTTCTTTCCCTGCAAGGTCGGGAAGCCATCAGCCAGCCTTTTGTGTTTGAGGTGGAGCTGGTCAGTGAACAGCCGTCCCTGGACCTCGAGACCCTGCTGCACAAACCGGCCTTCTTGCAGCTCTCGCCTGACGGCAGCGGCATCCATGGCCAAATCTATCGCGCCGCCCAGGGTGATTCCGGCAAACGCCTGACCCGCTACGCGGTGACCCTGCGTCCGCAACTGTCTTACCTGGCGCACCGCATCAACCAACGCATCTTCCAGAACCTCACGGTGCCGAAAATCATCGGCAGCGTTCTCGAAGAGCACGGCATCCAAAGCAATGCCTACGAATTCAAAGTCGGGGCGATTTATCCGGAGCGCATTTACTGCGTTCAGTACGATGAATCGGACCTGCAGTTCGTTCAGCGTCTGTGCGAGGAAGAAGGTATCCATTACCACTTTCAGCACAGCGCCACGACTCACAAACTGGTGTTCGGCGATGACCAGACGGTGTTCCCGAAACTCGCGCCCGTAGCCTACCAGCAAGACTCCGGCATGGTCGCCAACGACCCGGTGATCAAGCGCTTCGACCTGCGCCTGGAAACCCGCACCAGCCGCACCACCCGCCGCGACTACGACTTCGAAAAACCACGCATCACTCTCGAAAGCGAAAACCGCGGCGACGCCCTGCCCGACCTCGAAGACTACGACTACCCCGGTCGCTTCATCGACCGCGAACGCGGCAAGCACCTGGCCAAACGCGCCCTCGAACGTCACCGCAGCGACTTCCAGCTCGCCGAAGGCAAAAGCGATCAGCCGTTGCTGGTCAGCGGCCATTTCCTGGCCCTGACCCAACACCCGAAAGCCAAATGGAACGATCTGTGGCTGCTGACCGAAATCCTCCACGAAGGCAAACAGCCGCAAGTGCTGGAAGAGTCAGTCACCAGCGACACCACCAAGCTGAAAGACGATTTCCACCAGGGCTACCGCAACCGCTTCCAGGCCACCCCGTGGGACGTGCCGAACCGCCCGCCGCTAACGCAAAAGAAACCGCGCATCCTCGGCAGCCAAAGCGCCGTGGTCACCGGGCCCAAGGGTGAAGAGATCCACTGCGACCAATACGGCCGCGTCAAAGTGCAATTCCACTGGGACCGCGAAGGCCAGGCCGACGACAAGACCAGTTGCTGGCTGCGCGTCTCCTCCGCCTGGGCCGGCGCCCATTACGGCGGTATCGCCATCCCGCGCATCGGCATGGAAGTGCTCGTCTCCTTCCTCGAAGGCGACCCCGACCAACCGCTGATCAGCGGCTGTCTGTACCACAAGGAAAACGTCGTCCCGTACGCCCTGCCGGCGAACAAGACCCGCAGCACCTTCAAAACCCTGAGCTCACCGGGCGGCGGCGGTTACAACGAACTGCGCATCGAAGACAAAAAGGGCCAGGAACAAATCTTCCTGCACGCCCAACGCGACTGGGACGAAAACGTCGAGCACGACCAGAAAATCCGCGTCGGCAACGAACGCCACGACACCGTCGAGCAAAACAGCTACAGCGAATTCAAGGCCGAAGAACACCACACCGTCTACGCCGACCGCAAAGTCGAAACCCGCGCCAACGACCACCTCACCGTGGGCGTCAACCAGCACATCAAGGTCGGCACCGGCCAATTCATCGAGGCAGGCCAGGAAATCCACCTGAGCAGCGGCATGAAAGTCGTGCTCGAAGCCGGCAGCGAACTGACCCTCAAGGGCGGTGGCAGCTTCATCAAGATCGACGGCAGTGGCGTCACCCTGAGCGGCCCGGTGATCAACATGAACTCCGGCGGTAGTC
The DNA here is from genome assembly GCF_059695775.1 of Pseudomonas sp. LBUM1666. NCBI lineage: Bacteria > Pseudomonadati > Pseudomonadota > Gammaproteobacteria > Pseudomonadales > Pseudomonadaceae > Pseudomonas > Pseudomonas sp. LBUM1666. The sequence goes on from NZ_CP166789.1 coordinate 3,792,195, forward strand.
CGGGGAACGGCACCGGCGCCGCACCACTGATGCCCGGCGTGTTGAAACAGGCCGACGCCGACAAGGCCGGCGCGGTCCTGACCCCGGCGCAGATCAACACCCTCAAACGCAACGCGCCGTTCTGTGAAGAGTGCGAGAAATGCAAGGCAGGTGCTTGTGCGATCTGATCTTTTGACCCCGCAGGATTGGCTGGCGGAACGGCCGTTGCAGGCTAATGAACGTCTTTATTTGATTGTCAGTGCGGCGAGCGATGCCGAGCCACTGAAGGCCTTCTACCAGCAGGAGATGGCGCCGGAGCTGATCCCGATCTGGAGCGGCACGCCGTACGCCGATTGGCAGCCAGTGATGCCCTACCTCGCCGAACTGAAACCCAACGCCGGTTTCCTTCAGTGGATTGCTGAAACCGACGCTCAGGATTGGGGCTGGCTGGCGGTGTCCACCAGCACCCCGGACGTGGTGTTCGAACATCTTCGCAGTTTGACTCAAGTGCGGATGCCGGATGGGACCGAGGTGTTCTTTCGGTTTTGGGATGGGCGGCATATTTTCCCGATTCTTGAAGGATTGGGAGCTGGCGCGGGAGAAGTTTTGCCGGTGTTTGACCGCTACCTGATCAATGGCCAGCCACTCGACGTGGGACCGAGGGGAGTGCCACCAGCGAAGGCCTGGCCATGGTGGGAGGTGCCGCAGAAGTTAGTCGACACGCTGGCGAAAAAAGACCACACCACCGTCGTCGACAACCTGATGCAGTGGCTGGGAGAGGACTGCCCGGAACTGTTCTTCGCCTTCCCCGAAAGTAACTTGCGCCACAAGGTCGAGCGCTTCGTGCGCCAACAATCCAATACAGAAGATATGGCAGAGCGTCTTGCTGCTCAGCTGACAAAGGAAGTCACGTCATGAATACCCCGATTGGTACCTTGGTCCTGCGCGTGCTGGACGCCAAAACACCTGACGTGAACCTGATTCTCAAAGACTTCAAGAGTTGCCTGAGTGACTACAAAGACTGGGCCGACGGCTTCTGGACCGGTTGGGCGCTGGACGTGGATCAGACTTTCAAGGTCGGTAATGAAGTCAGCATTACCAAGCGCAAGACCAAGACCGGCGCCGTCGAAACCTACGCCACCTGCCCCCTGGCCGGCGATTTCACCGTGATCCACATGTTCGACTCGGCGCGTTTCGTACCGATCGGCAATACGCCGGTACGCTTGGAGCCAGTCACCAAAGGCGTCGTTTACGACGACGTCACCGGTCCGGCGATTGAAACCACCATTGGCCCCAGCGGCATCAAGGTCATCGATGGCTGCAAAAAAGGCCAGATGTATCGCATCACCTTCTTCCCGAACGTGTCCCAGAGCGACGTCAAGGCACTCTACGACTCGTATCAGGGCGTGATCGGCAAACTCAACGGCTGGCTGCAAAGCGAGTGGTCGGGCAAGTTCCAACCGCAGTGGACCAGCTACTCGGCGGCTGACCGCATGGGCCGCTCGGTCATTTTGTTGAAGCGCGCGATGGATGGCCTGGAGCAAGCGTTGCTCCGGCTGTGGGACGACATCAAAAGCCTGTTCGAACTGCTCGCGCACCCGAAGGAAAACCTGGAAAAACTGCGCAAATACCTGTCGGACGTCGAGATCGACAAACTCTATGCCGCGTCCAAGGAATCGATTGCCTCGGGCTTGTTGATCCTCAGCGACGAACCGCTGATGTTCATCTACGTGTCGGCGATTGTGGCCTGGGTCGGTATGCTGCCGCCGCAAGTGGTTGTCGATGTGGTGACCGCCATTGCGTCCGAGTTCCTGGTCAACGTGGTGCTGGGTATCTGCCTCACCGGCGGTGCCGGTATCGCAGTGCGCGTGGGGACCAAAGCCCTGTCCACGGTCAAATCCGGTGAGGCCGTCAAATACCTCGAAGAACTGGCCGCGACACTGATGAAGTTGAGTGGCGAGCACAGCTTGCCGGCGCACGCCGAGGTTTCGAAACCGGTGATTGCCAGCGCCAAGAACGTGCCGATGAAACCGACGAAAACAGCGGCGATCAAGATCGACGAGGCGGCGGCCAACGGCTCGAAGAGTCAGGTGCCGAAAACCACGGACACGCCGAAGCAGGAAGTGAAGGATGCTTCTTCGTTTCCGCGAGATAAAAAACAGCAACAGAACAATCTTGAGCCGAAAGAAAAGGTTGACGATGCTTCTAGTCAGTCGAAAACCCCTGACGATAAAAGTGCAACCAGTGCCGAGAAAACCTGCACCAACAACTGCCCGGTATCTATGGTCACTGGCGAAGAGCTGCTAACGCTGACCGATGGCGAACTCGGCGGACTGCTACCTTTCGAGTGGACTCGCCTTTACCGTACCAGCGCCGCGGAAATCGACTGTGGCCTCGGTTACGGTTGGAGCCACACCTTGGCACAACGCGTGGATGTGAACGGAGAGGAGGTGGTCTGGACCGATCACGAAAATCGTACAACCACCTTTCCGTTACCTAGCCGCAAGCGACCTGCAATCACCAACAGCCTGTCACAAGCAGCCATTTTTGTTGGCGAAGACCCATCTGAGCTAGTTCTCGCACAGGCAGGTGATCGCGCACAGTTCTATCACTTCCGCTACAACAGCAAGGGTTCTACGCTGATCGCAATCAGCGACAAATACGACAACCGCCTACACATCACCCGTGATATTCACGGGCGAATCAAACGGGTCGATAACGGTGCCGGTCGGGCCCTTCTCGTACGATATGACCGCAAACACATCGTTGCTATCGACTATCAGCAGTTCAGCCCGGCAGACAACCTGGAGGATGCTTGGAACACCATCCAGACGATGGTTAGTTACAGCTATGACTCACAACACCGGTTGATTGAGGCAAAGAACGCGGCAGGTGAAGCAGAGCGCTACGACTACGACGATCAGAACGTGATTCTGGAACGGCAACTGACTGGTGGCGCCAGTTTCTACTGGGAGTGGGAAAAAGAAGGCAAGTCGGCTCGTTGTATCCATCACTGGGCGAGTTTTTCGCAGATGGACACGCATTACGCGTGGGACGACAAAGGCTCCGTCGTCGTTACCAATATCGACGGCAGTGAAGAAATTTACACCCACGACGATCAAGCCCGTTTGATTCGAAAATTGGATCCGGACGGTGCGGAGCATCTCAAAGGCTACGACGACAAAGGCCGTTTAGTTACAGAACAAGATCCGCTCGGAGCGGTTACTGAGTACCGTTATAACGAGGCCGGCCGGCTGGTCGCAGTCATTCCCCCAGAAGACGAGCCCACCACTTACTCCTATTACAACGGTCACGTCCGTCTGATGCAGCGCGGTCAAGCGACTTGGACATATTGGCGTAACGATCAGGGTGATATCACCGAACAAATTGATCCGGATGGCCACTCGACCTACTACATCTACGACCAGCAAGGTCGTTTGCTGGAGATCCGCCAACCCGACGGCAGCCGTCATCAACTGGGCTGGAACAACCTCGGGCAATTGCTTGAAGAGCACCTGCCTGACGGTGGTCAGCGCAAGTACCGCTACGATGCGCTGGGCCGTCAAATCACCCGTCAGGACGAAAGTGGTGCCATCACCCAGTACCAGTGGGACGCAGCCAATCGCATCGCACAGATCATCCTGCCCGGCGGCGCCATCCGCGCGTTCACCTACAACGCCTACGGTAAAGTCACCGCCGAGCGCGATGGGCTAGGCCGTATTACCCGCTACGAATACGCCGACAACCTCCACCTAGTCAGTCGTCGCATTAATCCTGACGGCAGCCAACTGCGCTATCGCTATGACAACTCGCGCTTGTTGCTCAGCGAAATCGAAAACGAACGTGGTGAGCGGTATCACCTCGACTACTTCCCTAATGGATTAGTACAACAAGAAATTGGCTTCGACGGACGTCTCACCGCCTATGAATATGACCTCAATGGTCAGTTGTTAAAGAAAACCGAATTCGGCGATGATGGCAGCGAACTAGTCACTGAGTTCCAACGTGATACTGCTGGTCGTTTACTAGTAAAAACATTGGCCGATGGTCAGAAGATCCATTATAGCCACGACTCGTTGGGGCGGCTGGTTAACATTGATGACGGCAATTGGCCGATCGCTTATGAGTACGACCTTCAGGATCGCCTGATTACGGAACATCAGGGCTGGGCCACTTTGCGTTACGAGTACGACGCCGTCGGCCAACTAAAACATTGTCGCCTCCCTGACGGCAGCAAACTCGACTACCGCCATAAACTTGGGGGTAGCCTCAGCAGCATAGATCTAAACGGCTCACGACTGACTACCCACCAATTCAGTGGGGGGCACGAACAACAACGCCAACAGGGACTGTTGCTAAGCGAATATCAATACGATGAACAAGGCCGACTGCAGGCTCACGCAGTCAGTCAGCAAGAGCGAAATTTGTTCCGGCGCAGCTACGCTTACGACGCCAACGGCAATCTCGCCGGCATCGACGACAGTCGTAAAGGCAATCGCAGCTATCACTACGATCCACTTGATCGTCTGATCAACGTCCGTGGCGCAATCCCGGAAAGCTTTGCCCACGACCCAGCCGGTAACCTTCTCGGCCAGGGCGACCAACCTGCCGCCAACCTGGCCAACGTCAAAGGTAACCGCCTGCTAATGCAGGGCGACCGGCACTACGATTACGACGCTTTTGGCAACTTGGTCCGTGAACGTCGTGGCGCCGGTCAGAAACTGGTTACCGAATACCGTTACGACTGCCAGCACCGATTAATCGGCGTTAGCTTGCCAGGCGGCAGTAACGCAACCTACAGGTATGATGCTTTCGGTCGCCGCGTTGCCAAGACCGTCGACGGATTAACGACTGAGTTCCTCTGGCAGGGCAATCAACTGATTGCCGAAAGCGGCGACAATCGTTATCGCAGTTACATCTACGAGCCGGGTAGCTTCCGGCCACTGGCAATGCTGGACGGCGAAGGCCCACTGAAAGCAACGCCGTTCTACTACCAACTCGACCACCTTGGTACCCCACAGGAACTCACCGACTACAGCGGCGAGATCATGTGGTCGGCGAAATACCGCGCCTATGGCAATCTCGCCGCCCTCGATATCGCGGAAATCGACAACCCATTGCGCTTCCAAGGGCAGTACTTCGACGCAGAGACGGGCTTACATTACAACCGGCATCGCTACTACAATCCGAGTAGCGGGCGGTATCTGACACCGGATCCGATCAAGCTGGCGGGTGGGCTGAACAACTACCAGTACGTGCCAAACCCTACCGGATGGGTGGATCCGTTAGGATTGCAAACGCTAAAAGACTGCCCGCCGCCTAAAACGGAAGAGTTGGCAATCCACCAGCAAGCTCAGTCCAAGGGATTTGAGAACGTAAAAGTAACGCCAAATGGCGGCCCTACATTCCGGGATTCTGAATACCTGTATCCCGTTGAACCTGGCCAAAAAAACATTGTGAAAGTCCCGATGACTGGTAGCAGAAGGAACGATTTTAAGTTAGCCAATGAGGAAGCGGGTTTGAAGGATCACATACCTACAGGTATGGACTCTCCACCCGACTATACTTGGCACCATTTGGATGATTATGATCCTGTAACGAATACATCAACATTAGAACTTGTGCAACGGAAAGCTCATAAAGCTACTATTCCTCACAAGGGCTCCGTAAGCCAATATGAAGCGCATCACGACGTAGAATATAAACGCTAGGAGAATTTACAAATGAATTTACAAGACCAAAATCTACCAGTAACAGACGCAGACATAAAAAACGCAGAGCAACAGCTAAATATAAAATTCCCAAAAGAATTCAAAGAGTTCTACAAAATAAACAACGGAGGCCACTCGGAAGTGAATTTGTTTGAGCTTAATGGTAACGGCTATAAGATAAACGAATTCCTACCTTTGAAATATGGGGGCGACACTATCGAGTCAACCTACAAAGAGACATTCGTTCACAACTCATTAATGCCGAAAAACCTTGTTCCTTTCGCTGCTGATGCGGGAGGGGACTATTTTTGTTTTTCTATCAAAGAAAATGAATATGGCAATATTTACTTCTATGAATCCGAATACTACGACAACCCTGTCAGATCACATGTTTTTTTAGCTAACTCGTTCTCGGAGTTCCTAGAAAAGCTTGTAGTTGATATTTAATTTAGAAAAATAGGGGACAGATTTATTTTCCACGCAATCACGAAAATAAATCTGTCCCCTTTTGGTTAGTCTGACCATTTCCGCTACAACACCAAAGGCGCGTCGCTGATTGCCATCAGTGACGATTATGGCAATCGCCTGCACATTACTCGTGACATCCACGGTCGAATCAAACGTGTCGATAACGGTGCCGGTCGCGCCCTCCTCGTGCGTTACGATCGAAAGCACATCGTCGCCATCGACTATCAGCAGTTCAGCCCGGCTGACAATCTGGAAGACGCCTGGAGCACCATCCAAACCTTAGTCACCTACAGCTACGATGCCCACCAGCGGCTGATCGAAGCCAAAAACGCCGCCGGTGAAGCCGAGCGTTAAGGTTACCAACGCTGATGGCAGCGAAGAGGTCTACACCCACGATGATAAGGCTCGACTGGTCGCCAAAGTCGACCCGGACGGTGCGGAACACCTCAAGGTCTATGATGACAAGGGTCGCCTGATCGCCGAAAAAGACCCACTCGGCGCAGTCACCGAATACCAGTACAACGACGCCGGCCGACTGGTCGCGGTCATTCCACCGGAAGATGCACCGACTACCTACGAGTACTACCGCGGCTTCGTCCGCGTTGTGAACCGTGGGCCGGCGACCTGGAAATACTGGCGCAACGACCAAGGCGACATCACGGAACAAATCGACCCAGACGGCAATTCGACCCATTACAGCTACAACCGCCAGGGCCGCCTGCTGGAAATCCGCCACCCCGACGGCAGCCGTCATCAGCTGGGTTGGAACAATCTCGGCCAACTGCTCGAAGAACAGCTGCCGGACGGCGGTCAACGCAAGTACCGCTATGACGCGCTAGGTCGGCAAATCACTCGCCAGGACGAAAGCGGCGCGATCACCCAATACCAATGGGACGCGGCGAACCGCCTCGCGCAAATCACCCTGCCCGGTGGCGCAACCCGTGCGTTCACCTACAACGCCTACGGAAAAGTCACCGCCGAACGTGATGAACTGGGTCGAGTCACCCGCTTCGAATACGCCGATAACCTGCACCTGGTCAGCCGCCGCATCAACCCGGATGGCAGCCAGCTGCGCTATCGCTACGACAACTCGCGCCTGCTGCTCAGCGAGATCGAAAACCAACGTGGCGAGCACTACCACCTCGACTATTACCCTAATGGTCTCATCCAGCAGGAAACCGGTTTCGACGGTCGACGTACCGCCTACGAATACGACCTCAACGGCCAGTTGCTGAAGAAAACCGAGTTCGGCGACGACGGCAGTGAGCTGGTCACTGAGTACCAACGCGACACCGCTGGCCGCTTGCTGGTGAAAACCCTGGCCGATGGCGAGAAGATTCACTACAGCTATGACGCCCTCGGTCGCCTCGTGAAAGTCGACGACGGCCACTGGCCCCTCGCCTACGAATACGACCTGCAAGACCGCCTCATCACCGAGCACCAAGGCTGGGGCACCCTGCGTTACGAGTACGACCAACTCGGCCAGCTTAGCCATTGCCGCCTACCCGATGGCAGCAAACTCGACTACCGCCACCAATCCGGTGGTCGCCTGAGCAGCATCGACCTTAATGGCTCGCGTCTGACCACTCACCAGTTCAGCGCCGGTCGCGAACAGCAGCGTCAACAGGGTCTGCTGCTCAGCCAATACCAGTACGACGAACAAGGTCGATTGCAAGCTCACAGCGTCAGTCAGCAAGATCGCAACCTGTTCCGGCGCCGATACGCCTACGACGCCAACGGCAACCTCGCCGGCATCGACGACAGCCGTAAAGGCAACCGCAGCTACCACTACGACCCGCTCGACCGCCTGATCAACGTCCGTGGCACCACCCCGGAAAGCTTCGCCCACGACCCAGCGGGCAACCTCCTGGGTCAAGGCGACCAGCCAACCACGAACCTGGCCAACGTAAAAGGCAATCGCCTGCTCATGCAGGGTGATCGCCATTACGACTACGACGCCTACGGAAATCAGATCCGCGAACGCCGTGGCACCGGGCAAAAGCTCGTCACCGAGTACCGATATGACTGCCAACACCGATTGATCGGAGTCAGCCTCCCTGGTGGCAGCGTCGCAAGCTATGAGTACGACGCCTTCGGCCGTCGAATCGCCAAAACCGTCGACGGCCAGACCACAGAGTTCCTGTGGCAAGGCGAACGCCTCATCGCCGAAAGCGCGAGCAATCGCTATCGCAGCTACATCTACGAGCCGGGCACCTTCCGCCCCTTGGCGATGCTCGATGGTGAAGGCCCACTAAAAGCCGAGCCGTTCTACTACCAACTCGACCACCTCGGCACTCCGCAGGAACTCACCGACTACAGCGGCGAGATCATGTGGTCGGCGAAATACCGCGCCTACGGCAACCTCGCCACCCTCGACATTGCGGAAATCGACAACCCGCTGCGCTTCCAGGGTCAGTACTTCGATGCGGAATCGGGCTTACATTACAACCGGCATCGCTACTACAATCCGGGTACTGGGCGGTATTTAACGCCGGATCCGATCAAGCTTGCGGGTGGGTTGAACAACTACCAGTACGTGCCAAACCCTACGGGGTGGGTGGATCCGTTGGGGTTGAGTTGTGTCCCGGGCGATTGCCCTGACGCGTCCCCTCCGCTGACACAGTCACAAATTGAGGAAATCACCGCAATTCCGAAAGGGTCTCGACCAAATCCAAGTGAATATCTTTCGTCGGAATATATATCCAATCACCTGGCTCAGTTTGATAGCGGTGCAACCAGATTTATGACCCAATCTAACCTAGACAAATATGGTATTGGTCAGCGCGATGGAACATCTTTTATCATGCCTAAGACTGAGGCTGATAAATTACTGTCCTCAACTAAAGGGAATGCATCCGCATTAGAAAACTCACTTGGATTGTCACCAGGTTTTCTAGAAAGCAACAAGCTAGTACGAGTCGATATCACTAACCCCCGGGAGCTCAACCTCAGAGTTCCGTCTGGAAATGAGGCGGGAGCCAATGAGTTTTGGATTCCTGGTGGTAAGCTGCCAAACGGAAACAGCGAGGCAGTAATTGATGTTGGAGGTGTTCATTCGCCAAAACTAGAGATATCACCGCTGGATTTATAGGAAAAACAATGAAATTCAATGATATTTTTTTCAGTAAAAGCGAACGATTCTCTGTCGGCATTGAAGAAGAATCAGGGAAGTTCTACGTTTCGATACCCGTCAGCAACCGAATGGTTGACTATGAAGAGTATTTCGAAATTGACAAGAGCACCTTTGATACATATATAAACAATCCAGCTTCAGCACTGTCATTTGTCGAACGCTGCCGAAACCGAGAAGTAGACCATCTATTGCTAATTCAGCCTGGAATAGATCGTGGCGTCGCTACCTAGAGCCGACCAAAAAGAGACAGGTTTATTTTATAGGTACTCTACGAAGATGCGGACTCCTTGCTGTTAAAAATTCGAAGGCCACAAGGCATTACGAGTGTGGGTTAAAGGAGATAAAGGGGGAACAGTGAAAACCACGTTCGAAACCGCCTTAGATCAGCATGAAATTTCCGATTTTTTCAAAGGCAATGGAATCTATTTCGCAAGGGGGTCCGAATGGGGCGACCATCTATACATAAGCAACTGGCAGGAAATGTGCAGCGTACTCAAAACCCAAAACGCGGCACAGAGCCTACTGACAACTTTATTTCAAGAATACGTTCGATACTTGGATGAAAACTACGAAGAAACTGAAGGGCTACTTTCCAACATAGCAGCCTATTACATAGCAAGAGGCATGTTTCAATTTTTATCGGCCGACAACTATGAGCTTATTAAGAGCCTCGATACAAAAGACAAAGAAAACATAGGCCGCCTATTTAGACTCTTAAGAAAAGAGTACGACAGAAAGAACAAAGATCTACCAAACTACTCATTCGATCAAGAAATTAAAAAATTAAAAAGAAACGGCTGCACCATCGAACTTGAGGTTCTTTAAGGGAAAAGTTGACAGCTGTTGGCGATATTGTCGGCATTGGACGCGGAGTGGCTTCTGGACTTTATAGAAACAGCGCGATTCACGTCCGAAGAGGTATTTGTCCTGACGTTGAGCGCGAAAATTGGCTCACTTAGCGTTCGTCGATATTAAATGAGGACTGTACGTGAGCAATCATTCAGTCAAAGCCTATGTCACCCAAGCAGATGGCGGTTACGTCCGATTAAAGCTACTTGATACGGAGTTGAAAAATACGTTGCTCGACCTTGGTTTTTCCCAAGAAACACACGTTGACGAGTACAAAATTTCAAGTTCGGATGATGCCATCAAGGCCAATATTTTTGCCAAACTACGAACCCTGGATATTTGCTTTGCTCATGGACGTGAGTGGTGCCCTGCTGAGGTTTTTAAACACCTCAGAGATATCGGGGTGCTGAGCGGTGGATTCAGAGTGATCATCTGGACCGATCCCGGCCGTTACGTGGTGCGGGAGGAAAAATAACTATTGAAGTTGCCTCAACGGCGACAAAAAAACGAAAAAAACGGGACAGATTTATTTTTTATATGGATCAAGTGGTAACGCTACAGCCAGCACCGCCCTCGCAGTTAACTGCCCCAGAGAAACGTTGGTACCCCCTATTGGTCCTTCAATCAGCGCTTTCACTCCGGACAGGAGTCCACCACATGCCTTACCCCGATCTGCAAAACGCTGTTCAACGTGTCGGGTTCACCATCACTGATTACTCGGATCAACGAGCCTACTTCGGCTGTTGGTCGCTAACCGTCGAAGGTCATGGGCACACCTACTTGATCGTCAACGAAGGTCGAGACGGTTGGCTGATGTTTTATCGCGCAGACGCGGCGGGGACAATGACTGAGTTAGCCAAGAAAGAATCGGCCTGGATGGATGACGTCGACAAAGCAACCCAATGCCTGATCTGGCTTTCTGACAGCCGCCCTACCCCACAGCCCCACGAATCACGGCTTATGAACCGAATTTGAAGACCCGTGAAAACGCGTTCGTGACGCTACTGACCACCACCGAACGCCCCGCCAAGGTGAGCGCTCACTGGCGCTTTCAAGATCCAGCGTTGATGAACGCGATTCACAGCGGCTTGGTCAACGTTTCACTCTCGACGTCTATTACCACTCGCGATAATCGCAGAACGTGGATGGTGGTCGACCAGATAGCACTTGAATTTGGCTCTATCGGACAACAGACGAAACATCCGGGCCAACTTGGTCGCACAGACCAAAGCGGGATGGAGGCATTATGTGCCAAGAAAGGCGAAGCGCTTGGACGACCGTTTTCATTCTATTTAGGGGACAGCCTGGATCGTTTGAGCCATGTCGAATACTTATGGTCTGCGCAGATCTCAAGCCGATGCCTCTATGACAATGGCGCGCTTCTGCACGGCTTTGCGTTAAATAAAAAAACGGGCAATCCAATGATCGCCCGTTTTATGCATTTCAAGTCAGCAAACTTTCCTCAACCTCATACTTAACCACCACCCGATTCTTATAAAGTCGCTCACTCTTCAACACCTGACTCTCCTGCCCCTTGCTCCTGACCTCCCGCCATATCTCGTTCTCGCGAAAAACCCGGCCACCGTCTCGCACAAACCGATGCCCAAGTTGATAAACGTGATACCGAAACTCTCTCACCTGATCGCACAACAACTCCCCTTCCAACTGTTGCTCGGCGACATTCAGCTTCAACTGAAAATAACGATCAGTCGGGTTATGCAACACCAGGTCAATGTAGTTGTGAAAGATCGCAGCCCCGGAGCCAAATGGCAGTACCCGCCCTTCGTCAGGAAAAGGATCGAAGCTGTGGTTCGACCGTTCAACCACGACCAGTGGCGAGTGAATCGCCATCCAGTGAATCAGGTTGCTCAGTTGGCAGATCCCGCCACCGATGCCGCTGCGGGCTTCACCAAATGACAGCTCCATGCCTTCGACATAACCGCGTTTGCGGGTGGGTCGACCCACGAGGCGGCAAAATGAAAAATATTCGCCAGGACCGATGATGACGCCGTCCATCGAATCGACGGCCAGTTTCAGGTTGATGACTTTGTTGTGTTGCAAGACAAGATCGGAGTTGCCGAGTTTGCGGATCAGTTTGGAGGTGTGTTTGAGGTAGCGGAATGGCAATCGGGATACGACGCCCACCGAAACAGCATATTGCTTGCGGGAGAAGCGCCAGGCCAATTGCCGGAACAGTCTTTTTTGCCACACTCGAAGCCAGTAGAGCGCCGGGTGGTAGAGGGAGAGTGGTTTCATCCGTGTCAGAACGGCGGCAGCCGTTTTCTTCCTTGATCTGCAAAATGCCGCGCATCTTAACGTATTGCTGCAGGTGTGTATCGCACGTCGATAAGGTGTTCGCCCAGTGTAATGGCCTGGCAATCCATGCACCGGTAAAGAGCCCTGACACTGGGCGAACGGGAAGTATTTTAATAGAAAGTTTCGAATATGTCCGCGTATATGAACATGAAATTTATCGAAACAACATTGATTAAATGTCGGCCTAAATACTATTTAAAGACCGCCAAAACTCACCAGTTAGACCATTAAAACTGATTGTTCTTATACAAAAAAGTTGTACAAGAACAATCAATATATAGAGCTAATGCTCAGCTTCAGTGCTTGCTGGTCACTGTCAATATGTCGGTATAGGTCACAACAACACTCTGTCCAACTTTCAGATCTTTCAATTTCGCTTGAACTTCGGGTCTTACGACGTCAACGGTCTTGGACTGGCCGGCGGGGTTTTCGAAGGTGACCTGGTTTTTCTTCACGTCGATTTTGGTGATTTTCAGTTGGACCTGCACCTGACGGTAGGCTTCGCCGCCCGGGTTGTCGCTGCCGGGGGCTGCGCGGACTTCGCCAGCGCGTTCGACGGTGCCTGGCAGGCCTTTGTCGACATCGGTGTCGAGGTAGGCGGCGACAGCGCTAGTAACCTTGACATCGACTTGGTCGCCGACTTTCAAGTTGCCGAGGTTTTTGGCCTTGTCAGTCAATTGCACATGGACCTGACGACCTTCCGGCCCTTCAAGAACAACCTGATGGTTGGCAGCATCGACCGAGACAACTTTGGTGGTGACCTGATCCGCCTCCACAACGGCAGACAGCGGGATGTCCGCAGCCGTGGCACTAAGGCTGGCGGCAGACAGCAGAGTCGCAAGGGTGATGGCTTTGGTCAGTGCGTGAAGTTTCATAAGCGGTACATTCCCTGTGAATTGGAGGCAGCAAAGAGCGCTGAACCACCGTCCAGCGCCCTCTGTGCAGATGAGCATAGACGCTGATCAGGGAGTGTTCGCAGTTTCTTGTGCGGTGGATTCACCGCTGTCTGTGCCCTTGCCGCTTTCCTTGCGTCGGGTCGGATCGGTCGGGCGCAGGGCGTCGTTGTCGCGCTCGACTTCACCCGGTGGCCGCGGTTCGTCAGGGTGCTCAGTGGGGGTCGTTGGTTTCATGTGTGTTCTCCTCAGGCTTCGGGATCGTCGACTTTCTGAGCGACGTTCACGGCAGGCGAGTCTTTATGGGATTGATCGGCCTTGGCCTTCAAGGCTTGCCATTGTTCCAGGTCAATGGCGCCCTGCCCCAGCAAGTCGTCGGCCACTCGTAGCAGTTCGGCGTAATGGACGTCGGGGGATTGTTGCCAGTAGGCCTTGTCTTCAAACAGGCGCTGCCACGAATCAAGGTCAGGCGGTTTCAGGTCTTCACTCATGGCGGGCTCCTGTGAACGGGCTTCTAGAATTAGGAGGCCATCGCTCTGCCGAGAGTTCCGACTCAATACCCGGTCATTTCCAGATAACCCTGCCCACCATGGCTGCCGCTCAATTGCACCGGCCCTTCCCAATAGGGAATGCGCAAAGCCATCCACGCATTGGGGTTGAGCGCGCTGATTGTGATGTCGAGGTGTTTGTCGGGGATTTTGATTGACCAGCGCACCGGCATCGAACGTCCGGCCACTTTGGCAGTGTCTTGCGGTGTGAGGCTGATGTCGGCTGCGTGCAGCAACTGCGTCTGGCCCTGAGCGTCGATCCAGGTGCCGGTGAGGTAAGGCGCGCCGTCCTTCTGCCGCATGCGATAGAGCATCACCTGTTCGCCGCTGTCCAGGTGCAGGGAAAACCAGTCCCAGCCCGTCTGGTTGGCGGTCAGGGGCTGGCTGCTCCATTCGCGGTCGAGCCAGGCCGGGCCGCTGACTTGATACGTTTTGCCGTCGATTTCCAGCGTGCCGCTGGCCTGAAAAAACGGCTGACTGTAGTAGTACGACGCCTGCCCTTGTTCGGACTTCTGACTGAAGCCTTTGTCGCCCTGAAGCACCAAAGGACGTGTGGAGGTCAGCCGCAGTTGATAGCCAAAATCCTTGTCTCGGGCGCTGAGTTGAAGCTCCGCCATAGGGTCGGAACCCTGACTGCTGAAACGCCAATCATCGATCCACGCGTTGAACGGCGTGAGACTCACACCAGCCTGGCCAACGCCGCCACGGGCGTAACGCTCGGCGGCGTGATGTTCCGTCGCCGACGTCACGGCCGCGTGGCCAAGCCAGATAAGTTGATTACCCCAGCCAGCGACCTCGGGCGTCGCTTTGAGCGCGCTGCGAAACAGCGTCCATTGCGCGCCGAACTCGCGCCCCTGATCGTCCTTGAGGTTGGCGGTGACGTACCACCATTCAATGCGAAAACCGTCATGAGGACCATGATCCGCCGGAAAGCTGAACACCCGACCGGGCACCACCGGAGTGAACGCGGCGGCCTGATGACCCAGACCCGCGAAGCCTTTCTCAACAGGCGCCGAGTTATCGCATCCGCCCAACAAAGCCAACAGCAACACACCGACCTTAATCTTCATGAGTAAACGTCCTCAGCAGATCCGCCGGTTGCGTGCGGTACAGCGAGTACAGCGGCCACGCCGACGCCAATAAAGTCGCCAACAGCGCCAATCCCATCAACTGCAACAGCTGCAGCGGAAACACCCGCAGCGGCAAGCGCCAGCCGAAGGCCTGGACGTTGATCACTGTGTCCAGGCACCACGCCAACGCGATCCCCAACGGTAACGCCAGCACCAGGGTCAGCACCGCCAGCAACCAGGTCTGCCCGAGATTGAGCAACATCAATTGCCGGCGAGTCACGCCGAGCGCCCACAGCGGGGCGAGTTGCCCGAGGCGACTCTGGCTTTGAGTCAACAGGCTGATGAACAGCGCCACGCCCGCGACACAGAGGGTCAGGCTGTTGAGCGCGGCGGTCGCGGCAAAGGTGCGTTCGAACACTTGCGTGGACCAACCCTTGAGCCGGGCCTGGTCGACGATGCGGCTGTCCTCCAGCGTGAAGCGGGTTTGCAGCGCGGTCTGGAAGGCAGGGATCAACGTCGGGTCGATGCGCAGGTTGAAACGGCTGGGTGTCAGCTGCGGCCAGCCGCGCAGCAGATGGCTGACGTTGACCAGAATGTGGCCCTTGGGATTGCCGTAATCGGCGTAGATGCCGACGATTCGTGGCGACCAGGGGCCGTTCGGGGTGGGAATCGTCAGGTGATCGCCAAGGCGCACCTTCAGCCGACGGGCCAGTTGTTCGCTGAGCATCAGTGCGTCGTCCTTGGCCAGTCGGTCCCAAGGGTTGTCGCCCAAGGCTTCCAGCAGCGGCCAATGCTGGCGATACATCGGGTGGTCGATCACGCCGAAGACGTCCGCCGGCCAGCCTTGCACCTGGATCGACACTTGCCAGTTGGGCAGCACTGCCGTGAGTTCGGGTTGCTGCTTGAGCCAGGTTTGCAGCTCTCTGGCCTGGGCCGGATTTCGCGGATTAACGTACAGTTCGGCGGTCAGGCGTTGTTCGAGCCAATCACTGAAGGTCTGACGAAAACCAGCCGTCATGCTGCCCGCTCCAATGTTCGCCGCCAGTGCCAACAACAGCGCCATCAGCGCCAGGCTCAGGGCCGGCAGTTGCTGACGGCAGTCGGCGAGAAACCATTGGCCGAGCACCGAGCGACTGCGATGCAGCACCAGGTTCAACACCCAGTTGAGTACCACCGGCAACGCCAGCGCAGCGCCGATCAACAGTGCCGCCATCAGCACGAAGCCACTGCTCAGGCTGTCGCCAAAGATCAACGCCAGCAGTGCGATCACCGCAGCAATCGCGGCAACCCAACCCTGACGCCGCAACCAGTGCGCGTGAGCCTGATGCCAGGCTTGCGGGTCGGCCAGGGCCAGCAAAGGCAGGCGCGCGGCCCGCAACAAACTGTTGGCCCCCGCCAACAACGCGCCCAACAGACTCAGGCCGACGCCGCTGAGCCACCACCACGGACTGAGGCTCAGTTGCCCCGCCACTTCGGCGCCGTACAACCCGCGCAGACTGGCGGCGACGTCCGGCAACAGCACGCTGGCCAGCAGGTAGCCGCTGGCGACCCCGGCCAGTCCGCCGATCAACGCCAGCCCACCCAATTCGACCGTCAGACAAGTAATGAGCATTCGCGCACTGACACCGCAGGCGCGCAGGGTTCTGAGCAAGCCACGGCGTTGTTCCAGCGCCAGACCGATCGCGGCGTGGACGATGAACAGGCCGACCACAAATGACAGAAAACCCAGCGCATCGAGGTTCAGGTGAAAGCTTTCGGTCAGGCGCGACAAATTGTTCTCTTCGCCGCTGGTCTTGAGCTGCAGTTGACCCTTGAATTGATCAGGCAACGGCGCGGTGAAATCCTTCGGCAGCAGCAGGCGTGACAGCTGATCTGGCAGGCCCAGAATCTGCTGGGAGAAGCCGATGTCCACCAACAACACGCCGGGGGCCATATCGGTTTGGGCATGCAGCGGCGGCAATGCCTGACCACTCAAAGTCAGCGGGCGTTCGCCCTCGTGCAGATC
Source organism: Pseudomonas sp. LBUM1666 (assembly GCF_059695775.1). Taxonomy (NCBI): domain Bacteria; kingdom Pseudomonadati; phylum Pseudomonadota; class Gammaproteobacteria; order Pseudomonadales; family Pseudomonadaceae; genus Pseudomonas; species Pseudomonas sp. LBUM1666. Next base: position 3,809,167 of record NZ_CP166789.1, read on the forward strand.
CAGAGCCTGCAACGTCTGCGGCGAAATCCAGGTACTGCCCGGCGGGCTGAAAAACTCGACAACCTGCTCAATCGGCAACGCCTGCCCGGCCACTGAGGAACCGACGGGCAACGACACCGGCTCGATCCCCATCAGCTGCAAGCGCTGGTCGTCATGGCCCTTGAGCGTCACCCGACCTTGCAGGACCGGCGACACCGGCCAGCCCGCACGGCGCAGGTCGACAAACACTTGCTGGGAGAAGGTTGCGCCACTGGGTGAACTGAGGCTGGCCTGGGGTTCGCCACCGATCAACTGACTGGCCCGGGCATAGCTTTCGCGCGCCTGGCTGTTCAGCGCCTGCACGCCGGTCAGCAGGCTGGTGGCGAGCCAGAGCCCGGTCAGCACACTGAAAAACTGCACCGGATGCTGCCGCCAATGACTGAGCAGCGCCCGCAGCGTCTCGCGAAAGACCCGCACCTCAGCGCTCGTCCACGCCAGCCAGACGACCACCGTGGAGCACCACTTTTTCGGCCAGCCGCGCGGCAACCCGTGGGCTGTGGGTGACCATCAACAAGGTGGTGGGACTGTCGTCGAGCAACTCCAGCAACAACTTCAAGACCTCATCACTGGCGGCTTCATCGAGGCTGCCGGTGGGTTCGTCGGCCAGCAGCAGTTTTGGCTGCGACGCCAGGGCACGGCCCAGCGCGACCCGTTGCTGCTGGCCGCCGGACAGTTGTTCCGGATAACGCCGCAGCAAATCACCCAAGCCCAGACGTTGCACCAGATGCGCCTGCCAGCGCGGATCATGGCGCCCCGCCAATCGCGCCTGGAACGCCAGATTGTCCTCCACGCGCAAACTGCCGATGAGGTTGAACTGCTGAAACACCAGGCCGATTTCGGTCCGCCGCCAGTTCGCCAGTTGCCCTTCGTTCATCTGCTCCAGCCGATGTTCGCCGCTGCGGATGCTGCCGCGATCGACCTTGTCCAGCCCGGCAATCAGGTGCAGCAAGGTGCTCTTGCCACTGCCCGACTCCCCCATCAACGCCAGGCTGCTGCCAGGTTTCAAGGTGAGGTCGACACCTTGCAGAACCGCTAATGGGCCCTGGGGAGTGGCGTAGCTTTTGAAGACGCCTTGGACCGAAAGCATGGGGAAAACCGTTCGATGTGCGTGGAGCAAGGATAGCGGACGGCAGCAGCACCGCGAATAGGTCCCGATCCTGAAACCTATCGCTTCACCGCCACCCACGTAAAACACAACGGCAGCTGCGCCGTTTGCTGCTCATACCGATCATAGAGTTCCTCGCGGTTGGAATGTGGGTACTCCTTGAAGTGGCTGATCTGCAATCCGGCGTCGATGGCGCCGGTGAAGATGGCGCCCAGGGTGTGGACGAACCAGTAGGACGAAGGCGCCTGCTGGTCGACTTTGCCTTCGTAGACGATCGGTTGGTCCTGCACGAAAGGTTCGCTGCGAATTTTATGGGCAGGCAACAACACGTGTCATTTGATGACCTGGCTTAGCCCTTAGCTCAACTCATCAGTATAGAAATCTTCCCTGACAGAGTGCATTATTTGCCGCAACTGATTGATAACATTATCAAGCATCGCTGTTACTTCTGCGGAGCCTTTCCGTGTTTCAAGCTCGCTTTTTAGCGCTAAAAGCTCATCATATAAGCGATCGGCGGCATGTAATCGAGTGATAGCTCGATCAACACCACCCCAGACATCTATTTCGCTCCACGCGATATCAATATAATGCCAAAGACTATGTACATTACTGTGACCAGTTTTCACTGCAACACGCTTAAGAATTGATTCATAATCACTATCAGTCATCATTCGTCTCGACTTTCCCGTTCCCTTCATAAATTCCTTGAGATGTACCAATACCTCTAATGTTATAAAGCGATGTCGAAACATACTGAAACAGGCTTGATGATCTTTAAATCCAGCAGCGTTTGCAAGACGCTTAAAATCGCTTTCCAATGAAACCTTTTTAATCGGTGCACCATCAACCCTAATAAATAAAGAATCACCTCCCCTATTTTCACAGCCAACCGCCAATAGAGCATCTTGGTATTTTGATCTTGAATTTAGATAGCGTTGAAAAGTCGCAGCATCCTTGAGGGTAATTGGAAAACTTCGCAATGGTGCAACTGCCCTACGACGCTTTTTTGTAGGGATATATATAACCTTCAAATGTAAAATATCTGAATGCATCCTAACACTTATATCAACCATTTCACTAGGGCGCAGCCCAGTTCTTTTCATTAACCAAATCATAAAGTGACGCCGAGATCTAATATACTCCCTCTTAGCACATTCAAAGCTAGACACACTAGGATCTCTCTGAGTAAAAGCTGACTCCGATTTTTCTGGCACTCTTAAAGAATCAATGTACTCTTCAATCCCCTCAATAATCTCAACTGAAATCGGGTGCTTTGGCTCTCGGCTTTCTCTTGTGGGCATTCTGCGGTGGCAGCGGTGCGCGCTTGGGTTGCTGGCGCACTTTGGCTTCGACAGCTGCCGGTTGCAGCGCCTCAAGCTCCGCTTCGATAGCCGCGATATCGGTATCTATCAAATCGTCGAGCAAGCTGGCCTGATCCGGACTTAGCTGCTCACTGCGCTTGGCAAACTTGAAGCGCTTGAGCAGCGCGATCTCGTGGGTCAGCTTCTCGTTGACCGACTTGTGATGGGTGATTTGCTTGTCCATCGTCTCGACGCGCTGGATCAACTGCGCCGAGGCACGCAGTTCTTCAGGGTTTAATTGATCGAGATTCGGATGCGAAGTCATGCCGCCGATTTTGCCAGAGAGGGCTCATGGCGGCGATAGACTGATGGGCCAATTGCGCTGGCAAGCGCGCCATGGCATACGAATTAGAGCACCGTGATGGCTCCTCCGGAACCGACGCGTTGCCAAGGTAAACCGAGCACTAAGGCTTGAAGTTGCTCTGCATCCAACTCGACTTCAGAGCCGTGCCGCACGCCTGGCCAAAAGAAGCGTCCTTGATTCAAGCGCCGGGCTGCAAGCCAAATCCCCACGCCGTCATGCACCAACACTTTCATGCGATTGGCGCGACGATTGGCGAACAGATAGGCACAGTGCGGCTTCGCCGCACCGAACACCGTGACAACTCGCGCCAGCGCGGTTTCAGTGCCGGCGCGCATGTCCATGGGCTCGGTGGCGAGCCAGACGGAGTCGATGCGGATCATTGCGTTAGTCCGCGAACGAATCGGGCACAGCCATCAGGATCGGAGGCCGGCCATTTCACGGTCAACGTTCTTTGCCCGCATGACAACTCGATGCTGACGGACTTCTCGCTCTGAATGTTTGGTTCCAGCTTCACCGGCAAGAAAGCGGGCAAATCAGTGAGCTTTTGATCGCGGTAAAGCGGCAACCATTTGCGCACGACGTTAGCGTTGATGCCGTGACTCATTGCGACACTGGAAACAGAGGCGCCCGGTTGGAGGCATTCTTGGACGATTTGGTTTTTGAAGAGCCGGTACGTGTCAAGGTACCTGTCACCTTGTTCCAACTGTTGTTAGCCAGCTGCACCCTTAACCTCAGGGCGCTCTGGGTTTAAATACACCGCATCTGCCAGCTTCCAGTTGCGTGTCCGAGTACTCCAGCGGCTCGGATTAGCGTCCCTGGCGTCTTCATAAAGCACTGCTCTAGCTTGTAATAGAACCGTCGCCTTGCCCTCGTGGCGTTCGTTCGGCGTGACGTATTTCAAGGCGCTGTGGCGGTGATCTTCGTTGTACCACTCGATAAATTTCTGCACCCAAAGCCTTGCTTCAGTGACCGTATCAAATGGTTGATCCGGCCAGAGTGGGCAGTACTTGGCGGTACGGAAAAGCGCCTCGGCATAAGCGTTGTCATTGCTCACCCTCGGCCGGCTGAAGGACGGCTCGACGCCCAGGGCGATCATGCTTTCACGTAATAAAGAGCCTCTCATAACGTGGCCGTTATCCGAGTGCAACACCAACGGACGACCCGCTGTGTGCTCCCGCAAGCATCCCTTTCTGAGCAACTCACACGCGTGTTCGGCACATTCCACCTCATGCACTTCATTAGCGACCAGCTTGCGGCTGTAGACATCCTTGACCATGTACCAGTAGAAAAAACGGCCTTTGACGGTGCTGGGCAGCCAGGTGATATCCCAGCACCACACCTGATTGGGTGCGTCAGCACGGTGCGTCGTCAGTACTCTGCGTTTCGGGGTCTTGGTACGACCACGGCGCACGTTTTGATTGGCGGCTTTTAACACACGGTAAAACGTCGACTCCGAAGCCAGATAAATGCCTTCATCCGCTAGTTTTGGAACGATTTGGTGCGGGGTGAGGCTGGCGTAGCCAGCCTGATTGGCAGCATCAAGCACCGCTTGGCGTTCTGTCTCACTGAGCTTATTAGCCGGAGCTGCCCGTTGAGCCAGCCGTCGTCCGTCACAGTCAGCGTGTCGCCAGCGTTGGACTGTGCGCAGGCTCAGCCCCAACTCATTGCAGGCTCGATATCGACGAGCGCCATTGAGTACCGCGTCTGCAATCAACTTCATGGCTTGCGTACGATCAGAGGCGTCGATCAGTCTTCCTTGTCCTTGCCCCAGATCGCATTGGCTTTTTTTCTGAGATCCAGCAAGGCCACCGCCTCCGCACGTCCGGCATCAGACTGAATCAATTGACGCTCAAGTATTTTGATACGCCGTTGCTCGGCCGTCTTAGAGGTTCGAGAGTTGAGATCAACGACCGGATTGGCGTTTTGGCATGCCATTCGCCACTGTTGGATTTGCTCAGGGTAAATGCCTTTGATTCGGCAATACTGAGAGATCTCCACCTCGCTCAACGGCGCGGTTTCCATGACAGCATTGAATTTATCGGCGCTAGACCATTGGTCACTGGTCTTGCCGTTTCCCGGAACGATCAAGCCTTTATCTCTAGCCATTTGTCTCCAATTTCGCAGCGACTGTGGCGTGAGATTGAGCGCAACGGCAAGTTCTGCCACTGATCGATTGAGGGGCGGCATCATTTGCAAAACGACCCAGTCTTTGAAGTCGTTGTCGTAGCGTTTGCCTAGCTTGGACATCGATATGTACCTTCGCCCTCTTGAATGAACGAGTCAATCAACAAGGGCGACAGGTAGCCTGACACGGAGGGGAGCTTTGGATAAGAGGTTCGTTGGCGCATGGTGATCCGCTTGTGGGTTTAAAAATGGTGTCCACTTAAATAGGTGGACACCATCGCCCTAAGCGATGGCGTCAGGAAGGCGTGTTTGCCGGACACTTACAGTTATTATCGAAGAATGGGATGGTGACGGTGCGATTCGAATTCCCGATGAGACGTTGCAGGAGTTGGAGCTGGATGTCGGCGACACTGTGTATCTGATAGAAGAATTTGTCGGCAATACGCGCTGCCTAGTCCTATCAAAAAAGCCTCAAATCACAGATCGGATAGTCGAGCTCACTGAAGCTTGGAATAGCGAACAGCGCGGCAGCCTCGAAGACAAATGAGGAAGCCATAAAATGCTTCGCTGAACCAGTACATCAGGCTGAACTTCAGAGTCCTCCGCCAAGCCGGAAACGCATACCTGGACACATCACCTGAAGGCGCGAGATCGAGCCGGGCTTAAGCCCGAAGGAGCGACCTCTCCACCGACGTCACTTCACACCACAGCTTAGCTATGACTGCCATGCGGAATGAGCGCGAATCGAATCACCATATCCTGTGGGCTATGTGATTGCAGCTTGAGTCCGAACCCCAGTTTCAATTCACTCGGTTGCGCCCGCTGCGCTTGGCTTGATAGAGGGCATCATCGGCACGAGTCAGAAGGCTTTCCACATCGTCACCAGCTTTGGCGAGGGCGACACCAAAGGACGCAGTTACAGTGTCTAGCACCTCATCCGTGCCACGAACTTTGATCCGCAACGCCTGAATTTTTAGGCGCAGTTGCTCAGCAAAAGTATGAGCACTGGTGAGATCAAAACACTCTTGCAGGACTACACAGAACTCTTCACCACCATAGCGTGCCGCCAGGGCCTGAGGCGGGATTGAGTTCCGTAACACCTGACCAACATGCTCCAGTACGCGGTCGCCCAAAGGATGGCCATACCGGTCATTGAACTGCTTGAAATGATCGATATCCAACATGACCAATGCCACCCCATGAGGCGCGTTGATCAATGCATGCTCCAGCAAGCGAGTGAAGGTTGCTCGGTTCAACACCTTAGTCAGCCCATCCAAAGATGCAGCCAGTTGGGCTCGCTCGAGCTTGTCTCTCAGACTCTTAATTTCATTTTGCGCTGAGTGCAGTTGGGAGAGAAAAAGCTCCTGCTGATCCTGCATGACCTGGGTGCTCTGTTGCAGCTCACTCAGAATGGCGGGCAACCGCTGGTCGACCGGCTCCGCGAGCATTTCCATGCAATGGCCAAGACTGGCTTGAAAGTTGAAACTGCCATTCACGCTACGCGAGACATTACGCTCCATGTCGTCAACCAGATCGATCGCTTGTTGTTGCCCTGCGCGCGCTTCTTCCAATTCGTCACGAATGATGTAGTCGCGAAAAAGCTTCGTAGCGGATTCTGGAGGGAAACAGTCGAAGTCTTTGACCACCCTGTCCAGATGGCGATTAAGCTCTGGCTCCTGACCTTTGCTGTAGGTGTACCAGAGAGCATAGTGCACGGGATTTGGTGGAATGTTGTGACGCACCATCAGTGGTACGGCCTGCTTCAGCAGAGCCGCCGCCTCGCGGGAGTCCTCTGGATACAGCGTTAAGGCAGTCGCACGCGTCTCTGATTGGCTCATAACGTCACTGTGGTTGGTTTTTATTGGCATATATGAAGTCGCGCGCAGCATATCCTTACGCACACCAAGAGGCCATACATAACGTATGCCTACTCCCTGTTGAAACTAGCTATAGACCGAACTTCACATTGCCGTTATGCGTTCAAGCCGATCCAGACATGGATACCCACGTAGAGGCCAACACCAATGATCAGCGTGCTGGAAATCGAAAAGGGATCGTAGCTTTGTACTCTCTCACTGCCTGTGTTCCTGTCGATTACGGAATCATCCCAGGCATGTACCCAATTTGACACGATCGCCGTGTTGGAAGAAATTGATGATCCGCCTCTCCTCTTCGACTTGAAATCCTGTGGCTGTATCTGCAGCCCATTTTCGACACGATCGATTGGATATTCCCCAACCGGCCACTGGCCCAGTTGTTACTGGGTGCCTGGTTTCCTAATAGGAGTAACAAATTGCTGACTCGTCCCGACAAAGATGCGCTACGTGCGATGCTGGAATCTCAAGTTCAACAAAAGCTACAGCATGACCCTGACGCGGTAACGACTTATGCAGCACAGCCTGAACCCGAACGAAAGCCATACACCAGTAAGCCCACGGTTCAGGACAAGGCGTTTCACAGGGAGCTCGATCAGATGCGTGCGGATGCTGAAGCCGGAGTGATGCATAAATCAGTGCGCGAGCCAATGGAGGATGGTGAGTCTAGCCTTGCCCTCAATGATTACCCTGGCTTGAAAGAGGCAGGCTCTGCATCAAATCAGTGGTGATGTTTTGGCGCCTGTGCTGCGGTAATCGGTACCTGGCCGCCCTCCTCTTATGCAGCCTGTCGACGCATGGTCAGGATGGCTGCTCCGAAGCAGATGAACGTCGACCCAACTACCCGGCTGACCCACCGGGATAGCTCGGGATGGGTCAACACGCCCTTGGCCCAAGAGACCAGTGCGGCATACAGACTAAGAGATGTCACCGAGACCGATCACGCGAGCTTTATGGCTCCGCCCTGGATATCGTCACGCGCCATTCGTAAGTCAATAGCGTCCTGATTGAGTCGGTGAATCATATTGAGCAACCGTTGGCGTAGCACTTCGTCTTGGAGTTGCTCTGCTGCGCGCATCATATCGAGCGCCGCTACCTCATTGTTAGTGGCGACGGAGTCGAGCAGTTTGCGCATGCTTCTTGATGGTCGATTCATCTCCAACTCCCTGGATTTCAGTGACGCGAATCATATGGCCAGAATGTTTCGTCAGTATTTCAGTTGCACGTACTGGTTTTGATTCACCGGCTCGGGCTGATTTGACGCTAGCTGGAGGGGTGCCCCGCGAGGTATCAATTACGCTTGTCGCGCCAATCCGTGATGTAGCTAAATCGCTACCATTAAGCCGGGCTTTGCCCGAATGAGCGATTACAACAATCAACATCAGGCGTTACCGCTGAATGAGGCACGTGACGAAATTTAAACGAGCATTCCCCTCTCCAGACGATCGATAAGATCGAGGACAGCGTTCGTTTCCACCCTCGTGCACAACATGTCGATGGACGCCTCGAACCAAGTCCACGAACCGGCGAGCACATCCATTTCGTCGCAGCGGAAACATCCTCTTCGAACGAGGACAGAGTTTGCCCAAAGACAGCAACTGACTGGCCAATAATGAGCAAGTGAGATTAGGGACGGTGATCCAATCGGTGGCAACCTGCGTAGTTACGCAAGGTGGGATCCCCAGCTGTTTACGCTGATGGGTACTTCCATCAATTTTTCGGTCTGCCCGATTCGTTGAGGTTAGTTTTGGCAACCACCTGCGCATGCCGTAAAGATTACCTGCTCCCGCTCATTACATTTGATGATCGTAACGCGCCATCTTCAGCATTCCGTACACGAAGTCTAGCTTCTCTTCGGTCGGCTCATCGTCGCGCAGCCAGCGCACCTTGATTCCCAAGTATTGCGCCCATTCGATCCCCTTTTTGAAGCATCTCTTGCTGTCATTCTTTGCGGCGACTTCTACGTACTGATTCACCAAATCATATTGCTGTCTACCAGCTCGATACTTGGCATTGTCAAAAGCCGTCTGGTAATAGCCCATGGCAGCTTTGTAATCTTCTTTGCGATAGTGATACACCGCTCGCAACCAAGGCTCCATCCAGCAAAGGTGCTCCTCTAACCCTAAGGCTTTTACCTTGAGAGCGTACTGGTCTATCTGGGGCCGCTGAGTGCTCACATCTTGTTTGAGCCGAAACCCCAGCCCCACCATCTCAGCGAAGCCTTCAGGAGGGCTGAAAGGCATTTTCCGTTTGTTCAGATCAATCGGGGTGCATACAGCAAAACGCCCATACTTACTGGTAAGTGCCGCGACCACATCATCACGCAATGGCTGGTTTGGCCGGGCATCATGGAGCTGCTGCAGCTTATCTCCTGCAGCATCTACTTTCGCAAAGAAAAACCCCCAATAGTTACTACTGGCGTCAAGCCACACCTCCATTGCAGCTTCAGGTGACTCTGGATGTTGCATGACCGATTTCATTGCAGCCTTAAACTCATCGACATCCTCTGCGATCCAGTTAGAGTAATCTCGGAGTTGAGCGCAGACTTCCATCAAATAGCTGGCATCGTAGGCCCGCAGTATTTCCCTCGCAACGTAGCTCGTGACCCGAGCCAACACTAAGGCGGTCACAATGCTGGCCTGCACCGAGCTTGAAATTTCTCGACCTTGCTGAGCCATGGCCTTAAAAGAGTCGTCGAAGTTTTTTATCAGGGCAGCCAAGGCCGGCACAGCCGATCCGCGCGTCCAGTTGATTGCATTGTCGAGATTGTTTTGACGAGCCGCATCGTCACTGACGGAGTTTTTCCCTGGGTAATGGAACTGCGTCTGCGAGCTTTCACAAAGCTGGTAGGCCCAGCGCATCACCTTCTCTAGCGGCATTATCAGTTTGCCGTTTTCATCGATTGAAGGCAGATACCAGAACTTCTCTTCGGGCGTATCAAGGTCAAAGTCTTCAATCTTGTAGCGGAGCAGATTCCGATTCAGCGACACCACGATTAGTGAAACAGCTCTGATAGTAATGAAGTAACGAAGGGTCTCAGCTTTGTTCAGATAAGTGCCCTCGCTGCGCACCAGCTCGTTATAGGCATCGTAAAGGTCAGCCAAGGTGTCGCCGATAGCTCCCATGATGCGGGTGCTAGGCAGGTAGCCGGTGAGGATGTTGCTGAGTGATTGAACAGACTGGCTGAAATTCGAAGACAGATGCCCTTTCTCTTCGGCTAGCCTACCTAGCTTTTTCTGCATAGCCTTTTTGGCTTTTTCATCGAAGTCAGCATAGGTAGTCTCTTTGCGGGGAAGAACACCAAACGCATCGTAGGCTAGCTTGACCAGTTCGCCCTGGGTGGCAAAACAAATTTTTGTGCTCATATCAAATCCTTGATCCCCCCGGCCAAAGACCGGGGAGCATTCCTAGCGCTGATTCGGGTTCAGTTGCTTGCCACGGTTACCGTGAACATGAGCATTTGTTGGATTGGTGCCAGAGCTGCCACGATTGTTGTTGAGCGCATCTGATCTATCGTTTTGCTGCTGGCGTTGCTGATTGTTGGATGCGGTTGGTTTAGACATGTCAGTCTCCTAGTGAGTGAGTACGTCAGATGGATCCTATCCACTCGATCTGGATACGTATCTAGGATTTTTGGAGACGTACTTTCCGCCGCGACGCCAAGCCCCTCCAGCTTGACGCGAACAGGCACAGGCAATCAGCGCCAGGTGTTTCCGCTTTACGAGCACACAGCTCATCTCACGGAGCTACTTCAGCTACGCTTTTCTTTCCACGGAGGAAATCGCGATGCCCAGTTCAGACCTGCTCCCATCTCTGCTATTTAAGATCAATCAAAACCAGTTAGCCCTAGAGGCCGCCATCATGGAACTGACGCTGTGGGTTGAGCAGCGCGGATCTGCAGAGGTCGCTAGCAACGTTCGGGGTGCGTTGGACACCATCAGCAAGAACGAAGAGTTCATCAGCATGACTCTCGCTGTGCTCATGACGCCAGAGTAACCAGCCACGATCCAGGAATAGGATCACCAATCGGGCTCTGGCTCTGTACCCAAATGAATCGACATAATCAGCGCACGCCGGTAGTGCAACGGGGTGGCGTTCAACTCGATGGACAGAAGTCGGTCAGCCGCACTAACCAGGGCGTCAATCCGCTCGCGAGGCACTGCTACATACGCAACCAGGCGTTTCCCGCTTGCCGTCATAGACCCGATTCCTTTTGGAGGATCTATGTCTTGCATCAATCGAGGATCTGCGTATAGCTGGCATTCGACTTCTGGGTATTTGAAGCTCTCCGGGTAGAGAACTTCGCCCTTCAGCGTCAGGATCATATGTTCATGATAATGACCTTCGTTAGTCCTCAAATTGTTGGGCAGGGCGAGTCTTAGTGACCACGTAAAATCCCACCCGGACAGCTTGATTTGATAGAGGGCACGTTGAGTTTCGAGCCGGGGCCGGCCTCGCCGAATGTTAGATTTTTTCTGGGGTGTACGAGGCATAGCTACCTCCATCAGAAACGGCCAGCCTGTGTAAAAGATTAGCTAACTCCCCCGGCTGACCTCAAAAGCATATTCGCACTGCTTATCGCTAACTGATTCGGACGCTGCGGCCACGCTTTCCTAGCTCGTCTTGCTGGCTCTGGGCCTGTGCCGAAGCGGCAGCCGGCCACCATCTTCCCCCTTCAACATATTCATGGTGCTCGGCATGACCAATGCCGACACGGCCATACGTAGCGCTCTACGCCGCAACTCGTGCGCCTGTAACGCACCTGCATCTTCGCATTCGGTAGTTCTCCTTCGGTGCACATGGAGTCGTGCGTATACTTCGCTTCTTCTCAAGTACTTAAGCTTTCCAATGAAAAAACTGTTTTCCGTAGTAGCGCTGGCCCTCTCCGTAATTACCCCCGCTTTCTCAAGCCCTCCCTCGACTTTTTCCGAAGCCAAGGTCATAGCCAAGCAGAAAATTTATCTCGACCAGGCGAACAGCTCCATGGGCGAGTTGTATTGCGGCTGCAAATGGACGTGGGTTGGCAAATCAGGTGGTCGTATCGATGCTGAGTCATGTGGCCTTAAGGCCAGAAAGCAAGAGAGTCGGGCGGAGAGAACTGAGTGGGAACACATAGTTCCAGCGTGGACATTCGGTAACCAGCGTCAGTGCTGGCAGAACGGTGGTCGCGAGCATTGCGTGGACGATGATCCGGTATTCCGCGCGATGGAGGCAGACCTTTTCAACCTCTACCCATCTGTAGGTGAGGTAAATGGCGACCGTAGCAATTTCAACTATGGAATGGCTTCCGGGGTAGCGCCGCAGTATGGGCAGTGCAAAACGCGAGTTGATTTCGATCAACGTGCTGCGGAGCCGCGTGACGAAGTCAAAGGGCTGGTCGCGAGAACAACCTTTTACATGTTCGACAGATACAAACTGAGCATGTCTCGTCAGCAGCAACAGCTACTTATGGCCTGGGACAAGCAGTACCCGGTTTCGTCCTGGGAAAAAGAGCGCGATCGACGCATTGCAAACATCATGGGGCATTCCAATCCGTTCGTAACTGGTGAGCGTCAATGGTCACAAGGGTACAAAACAGTTGGTGACGGCGTGGTTAGCGCCATTTCTGTTAATCCTACGCGCGTTCCAGCTCAGCCAAACCCAGCGAGCGCGAGCGGAGTAGGTTCGATCATTGGCAACCGGAAAAGCCTGGTCTACCACCTTTCAATGGGGTGCCCTGGTTATAGTCAGGTGTCCGAAAAAAATCAGGTCTCCTTCATGTCAGAGTCTGAGGCCCATGCGGCAGGATATCGAAAAGCAGGTAACTGCAAATAGGTGCGCTTGCTGAAAGCCGGCCTTGCCAAAACGAGGCCGGCACCCAACATCAGACTGAAATGTGCACCCTGTTTTTGCTATTTACATTCTTGATACGTCATTCACGGCACGCGGTTACAGCTCAGGCTCGGTCGCCCATCTTCGACCATTCAATGAGCCAATCGCTGACCGTCAATTGGGAGTAACAAATTGCTTACCCGTCCCGATAAGGATGCCCTCCGTGCAATGCTGGAGTCGCAAGTCCAACAAAAGCTGCAGCAGGAACCTGATGCGGTAACGACCTACGCAGCAAAGCCTGAGCCAGAGCGTAAACCGTACACGAGCAAGCCGACGGTGCAGGACAAGGCATTTCACAAAGAGCTCGAGCAGATGCGTGCGGACGCCGAAGCTGGAGTGATATATACGCCTAAGCGCGAACCGGAGGACGGAGGCGCTCCTAGCCTTAAGCTTGATGATTATCCGGATCTGTAAACGTGCCACTGAAAAATCTACAGGCGGGAACGGCTTGCCGGCTCATAGCAACGGAGATCAAATGTGAAAAAGCCACCGATGAAAATCGTCATCGAAGAATGGGATGGTGACGGTGCGATTCGAATTCCGGATGAAGCGTTGCAGGAGCTCGAACTGGATGTCGGCGACTCTGTGTTTCTGATCGAGGAGTTTGTCGGCAACACGCGATGCCTAGTCCTATCAAAAACGCCTCAAATCGCGGATCGAATAGACGAACTCACTGAGGCCTGGAACAGCAAACAACATTAAAGCGCCAAGAGGTGATGATGAATTTCCTCCACAGTGCACCGTAGGCTCGCGATGAAACTCGTAAGGTTGATTCGTCAAGCTGAGAGCGCCGAATATGCGGGGCTCGCCACTAAAGCGCTAGACTCGATACCCATGACCGGAAAAGGCCAGCTCTAAGCAAAGGCACTCGCTGACATATTCACGCCCCCACCCGACCTTATCGTCTCATCACCCTTCGAACGAGCAATCGCAACCGCATTCCATAACACCACGATGACCGAGACCGCGCGACAAGTGATGTTGTGAAATGACTTGGTGATCATAAACATCTCAAGGTTCTGGATATTCAGTGATCGCAACTCCTTTGCGACCTAGCTGTTTCACTCCGTACATAGCTTGATCCGCGGCTTTGAGCAATGCGTCGAGGCTCTGTCCATGCAACGGGCAAATTGATACACCGATACTGCATGAAAGTGAAAGCTCACCTGCGCTTGTCACGACTGTGCCCGCAACGGAGTCGAGCACCCTCGCCGCTCTGGTTTCAACACTTTCTGGGTTGGATAGATCCGTAATCAGAATCACGAACTCATCCCCTCCATAGCGTGCGACCGTATCAGTCGAGCGAGTGGCCTGAAGCATGCGACTAGCGACCGCTCGGAGAACCTGATCACCGATCTCATGACCGTGCTGATCATTTATTTGTTTGAAATGATCCAGATCGATCAACAGCACCGCAAACGGCTCCGCCCTCTCTTTCCAATCGGAGAAGGCTTGCTGAAACCGATCAGCAAATAGATAGCGGTTTGGCAGCTCGGTGAGTACGTCATGGGTCGCAAGATAGGCGGATCTTTTGTGCTCAACCTCAGCCCTTTCTATCGCCCTAAAGTGCCGAATCAGTACCCCAGGAATAAGAAAGAGAGCCGCAGCCAGAACCGAAAGGATGATCAGTGCTTGCGCAGTCAAAACGTCTGCAAAACGTAACTGACGCTCAAACAGCAGTGTCATCGGTTGCGAGGTACTTCTGATTTCGACTCGATCAGTCAGGCGCGGCAAAAATAGACGATCAAGAAAGCCAGCATTGTTGGCGTTCGTAGAGAACACGTTACTTTCAGATCCTGCCCCGGCTTTCATGACTGCGCTGATATGAACCAAGGGATCTATGTTCGCATCATTGACCGCATCCAACAGCGAGCTGGTCTTGATCAAAAGCAAAGACACCATGGTGCTTCCGAAAAAATTGGGCCGATTGCTCTCCCTTAAATTTTCGGGCCGACTCACGGACTGCATGAGAATGTAAGCGCTGCCTCCTTCGTACATAGAGAAGACAGGTGATACAACCGGCTTCGGATTATTGTGAGTGCGGGCCAACGCGTAGGAAAGATGCCCAACGGTTTCCAACCTAACGCCATAGATAGAACTGGATTCGGGAAGCGGCGGGTACATAAACAACACAGGCCAGGTCTCACTGAGGTAGGCCTGATGCTGGGCAGGTTGCTGGGTGAGACTCGGGAAGTCTTTGAGCTCAAAGTCCGGACGCCAGGTGCGGCGCATCAGAGTCTCAAATGCAGCCTGCTCCACGACGGGAACCGCCCTCGCCGCCTCGAGCATGTAAATATGAGGGTATGCGGCCAAAACGGCTGACGCATAACGGGCTGCGGCCTCCGTGTCGCTCTGATCGACCGCTTGGAGAAATGCAGAGAACCCCGACAATACCGCTTCATTGGTATCAAGCTGATTTCGCACGATGCTCGAGATGTTCTGCACGTAATCCGAGAAGCGTGTCTCCCTGCGTTGAGTTTCTGACTTAAGCAGTAATAGAGCCGAAAAACCAACCAAGCCGACAGCCAAGACAATGAAACCCAATAAAGACCTGCGCCGTTTAGTCAACATCATCCTGATATCCCTATGCGCAGTGTAATGCGTGGTGCTTCGGCCAACCTCATAGGTCTCAGCTCGCGCGGTTTCGGGGCGTTACTGCTGCTCCAATCTCGTATGAAGTGACCATCGCCAATTCTAGGCATATTGCCATCATTCAGAAAGCTGAATCTCGACTCTGGAACTGCGACCCCTGACAACGCTGGGTAGAAATGAGGCAGAACAGTCATGGCATGCGCTACTGCGGACTGAGTTGCCAGGCCACACTACGTGAAGATGTTAGGTCGAGCCAGGCATGGGCCCGAAGGAGCGATAGCCAATGAACCTGAAGGCCTCAAATCCGCCAGACCGTTGGTAACTCAATCTCATACAAGCACTCCCCTCCCCAGTCCCCCGATAAGATCGAAAACAGCTCTCGCTTCCACTCTCGTCCTCAACATTTCCAGTGGGCGCTTTGAACCGAGCCCTCGAGCCGGCGAGTTCATCCATTCCGTTGCAGCGGTGACGTCATCCTCGAACAGGGTTAAGGGGTTCTCAAAGACAGCAATCAATGCGACCAAACGGTCGCTTTCAACGGTGCTGAGTAAGCGTCCGGTGATCACGCCTAGCGAACGGTGCTGTCGGTGTGCTACGGAAAAATGAACTGTTTCATAGCTGCCATTATTGCGATCACCAGAACGGCGAGCCCCACCGCTGAAGTCCACTCGGATTCCGGTGTATAGGCAAACCAAGAGCCCTTCGATGGATGTTTACCTAGCGAGATAAGCCTCATTATGGGCCAACCAATAGGAAAGCAGATGGCGCGAAAAATCACTTCGATCAGTATATCAAGCACGCTTGTACGTCCTTTTTCTGGGCGATAGAAACGATTGTAGCGTCTGGCCATTCCATTAGAGGTTACACGACCGCACCCAATTGGTAAGCGTCCGGCCAAGATCCCAAAGCTAATGGCAAGGGCGTCAGGAAGGCATATTGCTCGGGCGGCTATTGCTTGCGGTTGGTGGACGCGATGATTTCGATGGCCGCCCCCCTAGAAAGGACAGTAAGACTCCGGTCGTCGGGTCGCGGGATAGCTGGCCCCGGAAACGAAAGATACTTTGTGTGATCACTACATCAAGGACGGCACATGGAAATTACGATTCGCCGGAAGAGTGGTTTTTTTGATAACTCCTATGGACGATGCGTCCCGCTTTTAGTCCTCTTTGACGGCGCGGTTGTGGGCCGCTTGGCAACCGGCGAAATCATGGCCCTGACACTCCCGGACGTCTGCGGAACATTGCAAGTCGGCCTCCTTGACTCTAGGAAATCGCCTTACATTGGAAATATGGCTGATGACATCGTCTCGACCAGTAGGGGGCTTGGTATTTCCCCGAACCAAGCCGTTCAGGCTTTTTCAGTGAGGACTCGGAGGTGGGTTTTTTTTGATGTCGCTGATTTGGTGTATTTTGGGCCGCTTAGCCGCTGGGTGTTCGCGGTCGAGAAAGAGCCGACATAGGGGGCTTGTGAGGCGGTTACTTGGTAAGCCCAGCTATTACCCTTTGCGCGGTTAGACGGGCACCCATCTATGCGGCAGCAGCTCGTTAATCTCGCTCGCCCGCTGCGTCGGCAGGCGTGTGAGAACGTCCTTCAGGTAAGCATACGGATCATGGCCATTGAGTCGTGCCGACTGGATCAAACTCATGATCGCAGCCGCGCGTTTGCCGCTGCGTAACGAGCCTGCGAATAGCCAGTTCGAGCGCCCAAGTGCCCATGGCCGGATTTGGTTTTCGCACCAATTATTGTCAATGGGTACGGCCCCGTCATCGAGATAGCGCGTCAGCGCTATCCAGCGTTTGAGGCTGTAATCAAAGGCCTTGGCGATGGCCGAGCCCTCAGGCACAAGCTGTCTCTGGGCGATCATCCAGGTATGAAGTGCCTCGACTATGGGCGCAGCTTTTTCCTGTCGTATTCGTTGCCGAATATCCGGCTCCAGCTCTCGAACTTCTCGTTCAACTTCGTACAAAGCCGCGATGTAGTGCAGCGCTATTTCGGCGATCTGGCTCTTGTTGGTGGCATGCAAATCGAAGAATTTGTGGCGCGCATGGGCAATGCAGCCGATCTCCGTAACGCCCAGTTCGAAGCCTGCCTTGTAGCCAGCGAAGTCATCGCAGACCAACTTGCCGTTCCAGTGGCCCAGAAAGGCTCGGGCATATTCGCCAGCGCGGCTCGGGCTAAAGTCGTAAACGACCGCCGCCAGATCGGAGAACTGGCTGGTGGCATAGGCCCAGACGTAAGCGCGGTGAGTTTTCTTCGCGCCTGGCGTCAGCATTTGTACCGGGGTTTCGTCAGCGTGTACGACGTCGTGCGTCAGCACGGCGTCGCGCAGCGCATCAACCAGCGGCTGTAATTGCACGCCGCAGTTGCCCACCCACTGCGCCAAGGTCGAACGGGCGATGGGCAACCCAGCGCGGCCGAAGATTTTCTCTTGGCGATACAGCGGCAGATGGTCGGCGAACTTGGCAACCATGACGTGGGCTAGCAGGCCCGCCGTCGGTATGCCTTTATCGATAACGTGCGCCGGCACTGGCGCCTGAATCAGCGTTTCGCACTGCTCGCAGGCCCATTTCCCACGGACGTGGCGTTCGACAGTGAAGACGCCCGGCGTGTAGTCGAGCTTTTCGCTGGCATCCTCGCCGATGCGCTTGAGGGCGCAGCCGCATTGGCAGTGGCTGTTGTCAGGCTCGTGATGGATCAGTGTGCGTGGAAACTGCGATGGCAGTGCTGCACGCTTGGGTTGCGGGCGCACTTTTGCTTCGACGGGTACTGGTTGCAGCACCTCAAGCTCGGCTTCGATAGCGGCGATGTCTGTGTCGATCAAGTCGTCGAGCAGGCTGGCTTGATCCGGGCTCAACTGCTCGCTGCGCTTGGCAAACTTGAAGCGTTTGAGCAGCGCGATCTCGTGGGCCAGTTTCTCGTTGACCGACTTGTGATGAGTGATTTGCTTGTCCATCGTCTCGACGCGCTGGATCAACTGCGTCGCCAAGGCACGCAGTTCTTCAGGGTTTAATTGATCGAGATTCGGATGCGAAGTCATGCCTCCGACTTTGCCAGAGAGGGCTAGTGGCGGCGATAGACTGATGGGCCAATTGCGCTGGCAAGCGCGCCATGGCAGACGAGTTAGAGCACCGTGATGGCTCCTCCGGAACCGACGCGTTGCCAAGGTAAACCGAGCACTAAGGCTTGAAGTTGTTCTGCATCCATTTCAACTTCGGAGCCGTGTCGGACGCCAGGCCAGAAGAAACGTCCTTGATTCAAACGCCGGGCTGCAAGCCATATCCCGACGCCGTCATGCACCAATACTTTGATGCGATTGGCGCGGCGGTTGGCGAACAGGTAAGCACAGTGCGGCTTTGCCGCGCCGAACACCGCTACGACCCTTGCCAGCGCGGTTTCAGTGCCAGCGCGCATGTCCATGGGCTCGGTGGCGAGCCAGATGGAGTCGATGCGGATCATCGCAACAGGTCTCGCAGTAATGCAGAACACGCTGCTGCTTTTTCTGCCGGCCAACTCACAACGATTACGCCTTTTGAATGCGGCACTTCGATTCGGATCGTGGCAGGAAGGGTCTGATTCATCGCCACCGGCGGAGATGTCTTGATCGGGATGAAGGCGGTTTGAAGTGTCAGGTTTTTCTGCGCATGCACCCGAATCCATTTATGGACAAGGTTGGCATTGAGATTATGGGTCAACGCGACATTTGCAATGGAGGTGTCAGGCTGAGCGCACTCGGCAATGACCTGGGACTTGAAGGACTTGGAGTAGGAACGGCGTTCTTGTGGCATGGGTGTCCGCTTAAAAAGGCTAAAAATGGTGTCCACTTAAATTTTGGTGGACACCATCGCCTCAAGCGAAGGTGTCAGGAAGGTGTGTTGCCCGGACGGTTACCAGCATTCAAGGCTCGGCCCGGCTGGTCGCACGACCGCATTCATGTCGTTCAATGACACAGATGTGAACTCTCCGAATTAAAGGCTATGAGGGTTCGGTAGCGATGACTCATTGAGATGTGAACTCCAAGCTGCATACGCGTCCGAATGTCGCGTTACAGCCGCACTCCACCTTTCACCGGAAAGCTCACGAGCTGAGACCAACATCATCATTTTGTTAACAGCTGCATCTAGGTCTAAAAGCAGCTCATGAGATTTAAATCTAAAGTCGTCCGCTGCGTTCATGTCGGATCCTGTACTCGGCGGGTCTGACTCGAAGTTACGAGTCGCAGCGCCCACCAAGAATCTTGATAGCGTTTTTTAATGGATCAGCCAGAGCGATGGACGGCAATAATATTGTCTGGTGAAAGCTGGTGTATACCCCAGGATTCAGATGAATCACTGTCCATGCCTCTTTATTCGTTTGAATGGATCACCAACGGTAACGTGACCACGAACTCGCTCCCCTTGCCATCACCCTCGCTCATGCCGGTAACCTCGCCACCGTGCGCCTCAACCAGCTCGCGGACTACCGACAGTCCGATGCCCAAGCCTGACCCATTGAAGCCGACAGCATGCACGTCCTGAACATAGGGGTCGAAAATAAACGGGAGTGCTTTAGCTGAAATGCCGATTCCATTGTCGGAAATGTTTATCTTCAAAACGTCGGACGCTACTGTTACAGACAGTTTAATTCTACCGTGGGTCGGTGTGTATTTAGCCGCATTCGCCAGAAGATTGTGGAGAATCTGGGCGAGGCGCCCTGGGTCACCATTTACCATCAAGATGCCGTTGGGAAGATGGGCGTTGAATTGCTGCTCTTGTGCGTCCATTAAAGGGCGGCACGCATCAATGGCCTCACGCAGAACTTGAATCATGTCGACATCGCGGCGATTGAGTCGCAACTTGCCAGTGCTGGCACGGGAGACGTCCAGCAGATCATCGACTAGCTGTGACATATGTTGCACTTGGCCTTCGATCAATTCCCGCATCCGAGGCAACTGATCGCTAGGCAAACGCACCATACGTTCTGCAATCATACTGATAGGCGTTAATGGGTTACGTAGCTCATGAGCCACCGTCGCTAGTATGCTTTTTTGCTGACTCAGTGCGCGCTCGGCTACAGCCTGAAGGTCTTGAGCGCTGAGTGCGGCTATGACCAGCTGGGCATTAGCCTCACGTAGTTCCTGGTACAAACGTTGCTCTTCCAAGCCAGGGGCAACTATAGCGTCTGACTGCACCATGAGTTTCGCCGGTACTGGCTGCTGATTGGCCTCAATCACCTGCTCGACCTGCTGGCTATCCACCAGCCGGCTGCTGGTGTCGCTCAACTCTTTTTGCAGTGCTGCCAGCACGGCGCGCGCTTCAACGGTTTTCTGGCCAAGCAGGAAGAGTTCGTGAGCGGCATTAGCGATCTCACGTTCATTCTTGCCAGCGACATTACTCATGAGTCGGACTCAAAAATTTTATCTCCTGAGTGTGACGAACCTGAACTCTGTTTGTCGGTCGACCACCGAGCAGACCTTCCTGGTCTGGCAGCATTTCGCCGATCTGCAGGCCGTTTTCGTCGATGCGGTACAGGCGCAGCTCATCGGAGTGGGCGCTGGCCCGCAACTTGACCACGGCCATGATGCGCAGTAAGCGACTCTCTACTTCGATATAGCGTTGGACAATGATTGCGTCGGTGAGAAACGCTGTGCCGTAAGGGCTGAAACGCAAGTCGGTGTAGCGGTCTTCCAGCTCGGAGGTCATCAGCACACTGACCCCGGCACCGGTCAGCGCGGTGACCATGCGCGATAGCGATTCACGGAAGTCTTCACGGAAGGTCGGCGCCAGCGCCAGTTCGAAGCCTGACAACGAGTCGATCACTAAACGAGTGGCTTTCAGGCGAGAGATCTCGGCCAACAGCAACTGGACGATTTCGTCGATGGACAAGTCCGGTGCACGACTGTCCACCAAACCGACCTGACCGTTTTGGATCAACTGAATGAGGGTGGCATTTTGGAAGTGATTGGGCCGTTGTTCGAACACCGCGATCACGCCGGTTTCGCCGTTGCGTGCGCCTTCGGCCAGGAAGGTCGCCGCCAGAATGCTTTTGCCCGACCCTGACGGCCCTGCCACCAGTAAGGAATAACCACGGGGCAGGCCACCGCCGAGCATGTCATCGAGTTGCGGCACACCCATTTTTAGGCGTTTGATCGGGAACTCCAGCGGCGCTTCCACCGGGTTCAGTGGTGCGGGCGCAAAGACCTTGATCCCCGACGTCGCGATGCGGAAGGTGTGCAGCCCCGGCAATGTCGGCTGGCCGCGCATCTTCATGATATCCATCTTGCGCACCATCGAGTTGCGCTCAACGCTTTGGCGCAGCCAGATCAGGCCATCGGCCACGGTGAAAATCGGGTTGGTGTCGGTTTCGGTGAAGTATTCGCCAATCAGGAAGGTCGTCGCCTGCCAGGTGGTCATCAACATGCCCAGTCGCTGAACGAACTGCGGCAGGTTGTTGTTGGGATTGTCCTGGGTCTGGCTGGCCAGTACCACGGAGCGGAACGAGTCGACGAACACCAGTGACGGCGAGTGCGCCTCCACCTCGCTGACGATCCGCCGCAGCACCTCGTCCAGATCCCCGACCAGGGTGTCGTCGGCCAAGTTGATGTAGCGGATCGACTGGTTGATCGCTTCGCTGTCGAAAAAGTCGAATTGCTGTTGATAACGCAGCATCTTCAGCGGCGGCTCGCCGAGTACCGTAAAAAACAGCGCCGGGCGTTCAGGCGTCGCCAGGGCAAACATCATTTGATGCGCCAGGGTGGTTTTTCCGCAGCCAGGCGGGCCGGCGATCAGGTTGAACGAAAACTCCGGCAATCCTCCGCCCAGCACCTCGTCCAGTCCTGGCACACCGGTGGCTAGGCGGTTGATAGTCACTTTGGTGCTCATGGCGAATTTTCCTGCGAAGGGGTGTCGCTCAAAGAAGGTTCCCACACGCCACGAAGCAATTGTGCGGTGAGCGAGGGCCCGATCAGCGTGATCAGCAGCTCGTAGAAGGTGGTCAGCAGCACTTCACCGAAGAACAGCGCATCGGCTTCGCTTTGCTCGGCGAGTACGGACTTGAGGGCAATTAGATCCATGCCGGCCGGCACTGTGCCACAGGTGCCGGCCAGTCGCGGATGAGTGGAAACGCACAGATTGAGGCTTCGGCGATAAAGCGCGGCAACCCCTTGCTGACCGATAATGGGCCCGAGGGCTGCGTCCATATCCTGCAAGGTTGAAATAATCGCGTGGACGGTCTTTGCAAGACCAGCAATGTCACCAACACGGTGCGCCAGAGAAGCTACGATCTGGCGGCCCCCTTCGCTTTCCATGGAAATGGCTCACTAATTTTTGATGGGCACCTATCGATGGTACACCCTATAACCTGTGATCGAGTTTTCATTTGGGCGCAGAGCTGATGATGTTCGGATACCTGCTAGGTGCCTGCAGAGAAGTATTCCCAAACAGCAAGGATTTGCCTCTCTGTCTACGTATCAAGCACCTGGATTTGTGATTTGGATACAAACCGACCAAATGCCAAGCAATATCCAGAATGTCGCAAAGATCCAAGGTGTGCGCACCGAAAACAGCAACGCCTTTCGATACCCCTTGTGCGTGGACTCTCGCTCACAAAATAAAGGCGATTCGTCATACGCCAACCCCATTACAGGCTCGCTATGCAATAGCTCGCTCTGCTTGAAATGCCAGTGGCCGATAATGTCGTATGCCGCGCGAATACCGGGCCAAGCATTCAACGAACTTAGCACTCCAAGCAACGTAAGAAACGGTGGTACTACCAGCGTGAACAACTTGCCCCATTCGGGGTTGAGATTGCCCATAGAAGAGGCAAATGCGATGACCAAAAAAGACTGAGATGCCAAAAAGGCGTCAGTTCGATTAGCCAAGATGCTGGTTTCGTACTGAATCTCTCTTCGGTAAAAGTCCAAGCGCTCCTTTGGCGATCCGAACATCCTGGCATTGTGCTCGTTTAGTGCAGTGTCACTTATCTGGGAAGTCAAAATTCTCGGCAAGGTGGGTTCATCCTTATCAAACATGTGAAGCCGGCTTACCACCCATCCCAACCTGCGAATTGAACTGGATTTCTCCCACGTTAGCATTGGTACTCACTAACATCTGTGTTAGCCGGACGTTTATCCGCATTCCCCGCAACGCCAACAAAAATGGCCCTCTCGGGCCGTTTTGTACTCAAACTAAACTCACTTGGAAAGCCGGGACTCGACGGTGTCGGAGCCGTGTTCAGCGTTCCATTCTTTAAGACCCTTGTGGTTACCGCCTTTGGTTTCGACGACCTCGCCGGTGTGCGGATTTTTGTAGAATTTTACCCGCGAGGCTTGCTCAGCATGTCGCAGATGACAACTGTCGCCACTTCGTACTCATGATGTATTTCTAACGCTTTTGCTAAAAACACTCCTTGCCGACTCATAGGACTCTCCTGCATCAGACAAAAAGCATTGATCGAGATTGTCAATCTCAGCTAGTGAGCCCGTCCTTTTCAGAATCCGCAATTTAAATATTTGTGTTAGGCGTATTCATAAAGGCATCCCAGCTTTCATAGGCGTCGTGCTGCCTCTTGCTGGCAAAATCCCAGTCGGGGCCTGAAACGCATTTGGATGTCACCAGCGTCATCATTTCCATCGTAGCGGCGTCGAGTTCTATCAGGAGCTCGTGTGATTTCATCCTGAAATCTTCGATCGATGCCATTAGCTTTGCCTCGGCGCGGAGGTCACCGCCATTGAGAAACAACTGCTCCTCGAGCGGTGGAGTACGAACACGCCAAATAATTCATACCGTCTGATCGCTGGTTCGTTTAGCCCCGAACCTTCTCCGTCAAAGTCAGCCGCTATAGCGGGACGGAAGAGTCGTGCATGAAAAAAGGGGGCGGCCCGATCGTCCCCGCGTTTGAAAGCGACGCGGATCAGTCGATGTCGCCGACAATGCGCACAGCGCGCTGGACGCCATCGACAGAAACGAAAAGTTCATCAAACTGACGCTCGCGGTATTGACGTCCCCCGGCGTTACGGCGTTCGGCCAGAAGCAACCATTCAAATTACCCAAATTAGATTCATACATGAAAGATTCACATCGACAAACAGCTCGAACTTGCGGCTTGAATTGAAAGGTGGCCAGCAAGGCAACGGGCCCTCCTGATGAGCGCCCCGCCTCTACTTGGACAGGAGAAAACGCAAAGCCCGGTGATGCATGGAGAGATCCGTGTCTTTCCAAACTCCTGAACTAGCTTAGATAGATGTCTTTCAAAGATTCTTCGATCACGCTTTTCCCCGCCAACACGGAAACGATCTCCCCGACGCGAATCGCATACACCCGGGTCGCCATCTGGATGGCTTCCACTGTTTTCTGTTCGACTAGCAGGATTGGCGTTTTACGCGAGCGGATCTCTCGAAGGGTATCCAGCACAACCTCAATTATTTTAGGTGAAAGCCCCATTGTCGGCTCATCCAAAATCAACAACTCCGGACGGGACATAATCGCCTGGGCAATGGACAGCATTTGTTGCTCGCCGCCGGACATGGTGCCCGCATGCTGCTTGCGTCTTTCCTTCAGCAGCTGGTACATATCCTCGATATCTTCATCAATGGCTTTGCAACCTATCTCGTGTTAATCCACGAGATGCCATCAATTAGAAGTCATCAATATCAACTATACAATTCCTACCCTTGGATTTTGCGTGATAGAGCGCACTGTCTGCGGAGATTAACAACTGCTTGAGAGTGGATCGCGATTCATTCATCGAGGCACACCCAATACTGACTGTGATTTTAATTTCCTCACCACCAGTATCGACACTAGATGCTTCAATGCTGCTCCTGAGTCGCTCCGCAATAACTGACGCATCGAGGCTATTTATCTTAGGCAACATAACGACAAACTCTTCGCCCCCAAACCTAGCTATAGTATCTCCGGGACGAAGAACTCCCTCAGCAATTTTCACTATAGACTTAAGAACTTCGTCGCCAATGGGATGCCCCCAGCTATCATTAACATGCTTGAAGTGATCGGCGTCTAGCATGATTATCGATATTGAGTGCTCGTATCGACTTGCCCGAGCAAACTCTTTCTCTGCCAAGTTGAAAAAGTGAGCGCGATTAACTGCGCCTGTGAGGTGGTCTTTAGTGAGCAAGTTGGCCAGATTATCACTCGACACCTTTCGCTCGGTGATATCTCGAAGCACAACTGTATAGCCAGAAAACTCATCATCTTCTTCACGTAAAACGGCGATCATCGTTTGAGCGAAAAAACTGTGTCCTGATTTGTGTTGGCAAAGATAGTCTCGTGAATGCCAACCTTCTTCACGTGCGAATGTGAGATGTTCATCCAAAACATTAACTTCCAAGGCGGACAAATTACAGAAGCGGCGCAACGTCTCACCAATAGCCTCGGATTCCGTGTAACCTGTTAAACGCTCTGCCGAAGGGCTCCAGCTATTAATTACTCCCTGTTTAGTCAAGCCGAGAACTGCGAAATCGTTAACAATCGTATAGATGGCGTCCAACCATGAGTCTGTTTGCCTTAGTCTCCTTTCAGTTGCAACTTGGCAAGAGACATCAGTCAGAACTGTTATTAGAACCTCGTCGTTGACCTTTACAATTGTACATGCGAGAACAATACCTCCGTCAGCTGCGGACGACACGTGGATTCTATGATTTACACATATTGATCCGCATGATTCTCTAAAACTCGTTACAAGGTTACGTAATTCAGGCGCTACGGAAGCAAGTGTTTCAAACAGATTTTCAAGGCCAATAGACTTAACCAATGGCATCAACAATTGTGTTGCCATGGGGTTAAGCATATCAATTTTTCCGCTGGGGTCGGTTCTTACCAGCCCTACTGGCGATAGATACATGAATGAAAGTAATGCTTCGTACTCTGACTCGATTGAGTCATTGCCCTGCTCGATGCTACTCATTTTTTATGCCCATTCAACCAGTAGGAAGCGGGTATTATTATCAATTTTTTTAAGTAGTCTTAATCTGACGGGGATTGGCCGCATTCTAAGCGCCAGAACGTAAGAAATGATCACGTCTAACTCAGGTTCATTCTCAAATCTGTGAGCGACCATGGCGTTATTCATGCAGGGAGCAATTTCCAAAAATAAATTCTTACCTAAAACACGTGCCTGTCGTAAGGCCGCACTTGTAGCTTCAAAAGTATTGTAAATTACCACCTTTGAAGCGTCGTTAAAGCCAATTATGCCGAAGTTCAGAGTATCCAGCTGATCAGGCGCACCCAACAATGCTTGCATCGATGCTTCTTCGAACGTAAGATTCATTTTCCTACTCACTCCCAAAGTGCAATATTAATTTGTAATCCCTGTCGGGCTGTATTCACCCTGCCATATAGCAATAAGTACTCTCCCCTTTTAGAATTTAATGATGACATATAGTAGCAGCAAATTATTTTGAAGAGCGGATGGATATTTTCCAACTTGACCTTGAGCCCCTCTACCACCGCCTAGCATCTCAAGCGCCTACCTTCGGAACGTTGCAAAAAGAGTCTAGTATCAAATCAAGCATAGCTACTCATTTGCTATTGTGCTGTCCACTCACCGTATTTTAGCCAATCCCGGACTGTCACCCTGGGTAGCTATCGATCCCTTATGGGTAATCTGTGATATAGATACTCAGGTGCGAGGTGCGACGTTTACCTTTAGTGCCTTTGGCTACGGCGCTTTTCAGATTAAAGGAGCATCGGCGTCACTACGCCTCTGTGTAATCTACGCTTTTTTCCAAGCATTAGGTGCGACCAGAGCCATTGCTTGAAATGCAGGCTTGGCGAACCAAAACCCTTGCATTAGATAAACTCCGCAATCGGCCAGAAAATCCCGTTCCTCGGCATGTTCGATTCCTTCTGCAATGATTTTAATATCCAGCTCCGCACATATTATGACAACACCACGGACGATAGCCTGACGGGAGCGATCACGATGGATATTACGCACTAGCGCTATATCAAGTTTTATAAGATCCGGTTGAAAGTCTGCCAACAGTGTGAGCCCTGAATACCCTGAGCCAAAGTCATCAATTGCTGTTTTGAAACCGAACTCCCGGTATTCACGTAGAATATTGGTCAGATGGTGATTATTCTCAACGTATTCGCTTTCGACTGTTTCGAAAATCAGTCTGTCGAGCGGGAAGTTATGAATTCGCGCGGCTTCCAACGTGCTTCTAATGCACAATTCTGGACGGTAAACCGCGTTGGGTAGAAAATTAATCGATAGGTTTTGAGTCATTCCAAGTTGCGCAGCAGTGGAAATAGCCCGTGTGCGGCAAAGCTGATCGAATCGATAACGGTTATTATCGTTTACTTTCTCCAGCACTGACAGAGCACCCTCACCATTAAGGCCTCTCACCAACGCCTCATGTGCAAAAACCGATTGATCGCGCACGTCCACAATTGGCTGAAAAGCGAAAGTAAAATCTAAATCCAGTTCAAGAGTGTTTTTGCAACCTTGGCAACCATTGGACGAAGTCAATGAGCTTGGAAAAATTGTCACGTCGTACTCCAAAAATTAATTACCATTTTTATGGTAGTTATTCTAACCAAGCCATAAGTATTGGAACAAACAACAAATTAACTTTGGGTAAAGTGATGATGATTCACTTAGGAATTTTGATTGTAGCAGTTTATTTTTAAATCGATTCTTCCCGGCTGATAAATGCACGATTATCTTCCCTCAAAATCACACGATGATGTTAAAAACGGTTATGACTTAGACACTTACCCTTATTTCACACCGCTGGATTTTTTTGATTTAGGGAACTGTCAGTCGATGATTACAAGGCTCTGCGACGAAAATAGAGGCCAAAATAGTCAGATGGGCAGCTCCAGATGAGGGGGCTTGGGGTACAATGCTGGGTGAATTGCCCCCAGTTGCTTAGACTCATCAACGGATAGTTATGAGACGGGGGTATCTGATAGACCCCGCAACGGTACCGCCATCAACCACCTACCTGCACAAGCCTTGGTCATTGGACGACTTGGTAATCGCGGTAGCGTCTCTCCTGCAGCCTGATTACCCCATTCGTAAGATTTGAGTCGTTGTTGGCCTGTTAGCTCTGATGCTCCCAAGTCCACCATTTGCCCTCGGGCTCACGCACAGATCGCTTGGCGCGCCGCCATTTCAATTCTGAGTTCGCCAATCAAATTTGAAATCGCCCGACTGGACGTGAGATCCGATGCCAACACGCCGGGGACAAACAGTTCCACGCGGCCAGAGGAAGGCTCAATCATCTTGATCAATAGCGAACCTTTGGGATTCACGGAGCAGGTGCAGGAGCGAGGTAATAAACCGCTTTCAATGATATGTCGGAGCTCAAGAGAAGAAATCATGGGGTACGTCCGAAGGAAAAATTCCTTCTCAGTCTTGTCTATGAAACCCAGTAGTCAAGGAACACGCCGGAGTAAATTCACGACCAATTGTTTCCCGTCCACTGGCCTTGAGCTGACGCGGCTGACTATTCATTTTTTATACTGCTAGGCTTGGCGTTTTCATGGAGGAACCTTGATGCCAAATTCAGATTTGCTCCCTTCCCTGCTCTTCAAAATCAATCAAAACCAATTAGCTCTTGAGGCCGCCATCATGGAGCTGACGCTCTGGGTCGAGCAACGTGGTTCTGCTGAAGTCGCCGGCAACGTTCGCGGTGCTTTAGACACGATTAGCAAAAACGAGGAATTCATCAATATGAGTCTTGCGGTGCTTATGTCACCTGAGTGACCTGGCCAAAACGCTATCAGTGGCGTCGTTCAGTCAATACTGCGCCAAGGATCGCGTGAGTAATGAGACAAGCTGCCGAGGCTATGTATCGTCGTCGTGGCCGAAGAATTTGGGATCAAGCACCAACGCGCGTAATGGCTTCAAACGTTTTTCGGCGAGATCAGCTTGCCGGGAGCATTCAGTGGCGTCCCCGGCAGCGCCCACAGCCGTCGCCTGCTCATTCAAATAAGTTTGGTCACAGCAGTGACCAAAACTTAATTCTTTATATTTATGAAGTTATATTCAAGCCGGAGACGTAGTTGCCATAATGGGAAATCGTTTAATCTAGGTGTCTACGATATCGATCTAGTTAATACCCATAATAAAAACAAAGCATCACACATGGATAGCACACTAATTAAAAGCTGATTAACTTTTTTACTTCCAATTTGCCATTCGTCGTCATGCAGAAAAAAAATTCAACTTTTTCGAAAGCGGGTGACTCTCACTAATACAGCCATCAAGGCGGTGGGTGCATTTTCTGATTGATTGGCGATTGCTGATAGGAGATAGTAATGAACTACGAAGATCGCGATACCTATGGCATGTACAAAACCAACCTCCTACGAGATACCAGCTCTGAGGAACAGGGGCCTGGCCCCGACCTGATGGGGGCAGACACACTCATTGGAAATGATGTTTATAACCATAATGAAGAAGACTTGGGAGATATCAAGGAAATCATGCTGGATGTTCGCAGCGGTAGAGTGAGTTATGCTGTTCTCTCTTTTGGTGGCTTTCTTAGCATGGGAGAAAAACTGTTTGCGGTACCCTGGAATGCATTGACACTCGATACAGTAAATAAGCGCTTCGTACTAAACGTAGAGAAAGAACGCTTGGAAAATGCACCAGGTTTTGACAAGGACAATTGGCCTAATATGGCCGACGAATCTTGGGCAACTGAAATCCATTCTTTCTATGGAACTAAACCGTTCGATTACGATACTGTCTAGATACAAAGTATCGACAAAAGCTAACTGTCCATAACCAAAATGAAGAGTGATGCGCGCCGAGCAAACAACGACATGTTAAGATTGGTCGTTGGTGGCCAAACCCTAAGGCGCGCATTGCGGTGAAAAAGCGGTAACAACAAGGGTTTAGGGTGGATTCTGCTGACCGCCGTCGAATCCAAGGCTAGCTCAGCCGCATCGTACCCGAAAAGCTATTCGTTTGAAGTCCAAAAGCTCGCGCGTCACGCGGGCTTTTTTTGATGCGACATCTAGGCTCATCACGTGACTCTAACGATTTTGGCTAGCGAATGAGACTAATGGCGGTGGCTCGGATCAGAATTTCTTCCTGTTGAAAACGCCCTTCAAGATCGCGCTTAATGTAGTGGTCTAATGAAACCGGACACCCATTTAGGCGAGAATGCTCGCCAGATCGAGGTGTCAGATGACCAAACAACGCCGTTCCTTTTCCGCTGAGTTCAAACGCGAGGCTGCCGACCTCGTGCTCAAGCAAAACTACAGCTACATCGAAGCCAGCCGTTCACTCGGCGTCGGCGAGTCGGCCCTGCGCCGTTGGGTTGACCAGGTTCAGAAGGAACGCCAAGGCGTTACTCCGCAGAGCAAAGCGCTGACATCAGAGCAGCAGAAAATCCAGGAGCTGGAAGCCCGGATCGCCCGCCTTGAACGGGAGAAATCGATACTAAAAAAGGCTACCGCGCTCTTGATGTCGGAAGATCACGAGCGTACGCGCTGATCAATCAGCTGAGCGTCCACGAGCCGGTTGATTGGCTGTGCCAAGTGTTTGAAATCAACCGCTCAAGTTACTACGCCCACCGCCTCAAGCGTCGAACGCCTGATGTCGAACGGCTTCGGCTACGCAGCCGGGTGAGCGAGTTGTTTTCGCAAAGTCGCAGTGCTGCCGGCAGCCGTAGCATTCTCTCGTTGATGCGTGACGATGGTGAGCAACTCGGTCGGTTCAAAGTACGCAGCTTGATGCGTGAGCTTGATCTCGTGAGCAAACAGCCAGGGTCTCATGCTTATAAACGGGCGACGGTTGAGCGGTTGGATATCCCGAACATCTTGAATCGGGAGTTCGATGTCCCGGCACCCAACCAAGTGTGGTGCGGCGACATCACCTACATTTGGGCTCAGGGGAAATGGCATTATCTGGCTGTCGTGATGGATCTTTGCGCGCGCCGGGTGGTGGGCTGGGCGTTGTCGGAAAAGCCGGACGCCGAGCTGGTTATCAAGGCGCTGGATATGGCCTACGAACAACGAGGAAGGCCTCAGGGCCTGCTGTTTCACTCTGATCAAGGGTCGCAGGGCGGATTCAACCGGTCGTCGCAACACTGGATTGTTGAATTGATTTTAGATACTTGTTTAGTGCTTCGGCAGGTGTTTTCCAGCCGAGTGTTTTCCGAGGCCTTGTGTTCAGCGCATGGGCTACGGCTTGGATCTCTTGGGCACTCCAGCGAGACAGGTCGGTACCTTTCGGGAAGTATTGGCGCAGAAGACCGTTCGTATTCTCGTTCGTGCCGCGCTGCCATGGACTATGAGGGTCAGCAAAAAAGACCTTCACTCCGGATTCGATGGTAAATCGAGCGTGATCAGATAGTTCCTTTCCACGATCCCAAGTCAAAGATTGCCACAATTCGATGGGTAGGTCAGTCACCGTCTTCTTCAGTGCATTGGCCATAGTGACAGCCCCGTAGCCGGCCAGCGCCGGGCCGTTCTTCGTTCGAGGAATTAGCCCATAACCTTCCTCGCGAGGCAGGTGGACGAGCATGGTGAATCGAGTTGAGCGCTCGACCAGGGTTCCAATCGCAGATCGGTTCAGACCGATGATCAGGTCTCCCTCCCAATGCCCTGGTACAGCCCGGTCTTCCACCTCAGCAGGGCGACTGGAGATCATGACATCCTCGCTGACGTGCGCCCATGTTTTGGCCTGCGCCCTAGCTCTCGGCACACGCAATGCTCGCCCTGTGCGCAGGCAGCTCACTAGCTCGCGCTTAAGAGCTCCTCGCCCCTGAATATAGAGGGCCTGATATATGGCTTCGTGAGAGATGCGCATGGATTCATCGTCCGGAAAATCGATCTTTAACCGGTTGGTAATCTGTTCGGGCGACCAGCCATTGACCCATTTACGGTCACTGCGATGTGGTTTATTTCGGCCTTTGAAGGGAGCTTGTCGAGGCCCAACAATCTCGCGACCATTAGCGCCGTGAACTTTACCCTCCAGACGGTCTTGCACGTAGTGACACAGCCGCGGGTTAGTCAACAGTTTCGCTGGCTTCGGTCTTTTGGCAACCAGTTCTGCCTTCCATTGTGCGACTGAAGCACGATACTCAAGCCGACCGCAACGAGTTGCAGCATTACGTGTCAGTTCCCGTGAAACTGTCGACGGGCTTCGTCCAAGGAGACGCGCAATCTCACGTACGCCAACACCTTTCGCCCGAAGCAGCCCAATCTCTTCTCGCTCTGCGAACGATAAGTACCTTCCGGATATTTGGTTAGACATGAACAATGGCATCCCGCCCCGATGACGGAACCAGCGTGTGCCTACCGCTGATGATACGCCAGTCGCCTCCGCTGCCTTTTCGCTTGTGATCCCGGTTGCGATTTGTTTCCAGAATAGCCGCTCGATTTCATTACGAAGTGACGGCGCACCTGGCGAACGCATCGCTCCACGCCCCGTCAACTTTTGCATCCAGCCTGCAGACCGTCCCATAAACACCTCGATCAAAGGTGTTGCGACGACCGGTTGAATCCGCCCAGTATGCGAGTCGTTTATTTCGCCAGCGACTGTGGCGTTATCGAATGCGTCAGAGCATGAGTCGTCGGGGAAATTGCTGGGACAACGCGCCGATGGAGCGCGTGTTCCGCAGCTTGAAAACAGAATGGATACCGACCACGGGCTACAGGACTGCTCAAGAAGCCCAACGCGATATCAGTGATTTTTTGATGCATCGGTACAACTGGATTCGGCCCCATCAATTCAACGATGGACTGGCGCCAGCTCGGGCCGAAGAAAAACTTAACGTCGTGTCCGGGATTAGTTGACCACTACATAAAGCTTTGCCACCAAAGCCGATCAATAGCTTCAACCATGACCTCATAGACGATGATGTCGTCCTCTGCTCTCTCGTTATCTTTCTGCAGTGAAATACCTTTCGCCGGATTGCGAGTGAAAGCCGTCACTCCTCCGAACTGTTCGGCCAACTGCTCCCGTACACGGCGAAAAAGCTCGACGGGCTGAGGCGTGCCATCGTTCGTGTTGAGCGGCAAAAAAATCTCGATCAGGTGCATTAGATAACCACAGCAGCCCACGGCTGTAAGTAATGCGATTCCCCTTGGGCCCCCAAGGCCTGCGTTTCAGTTTCAGCTTCTGTTCCAGCTTTCAATCCTGTGGGATTAAAAAGCTAAAGAAAACAGAAGAAAAACCGGCGGCATCCTATCGGATAAAGGTGTTTGGGGGCAGCGCTGCTTTTCTCTTGCCTTCAAATATATAAACCCTGTTCCATCCTTGTATAAAGGCCCACTCTCACCATCAAGAATTTAATTCTGGAACCCGCTCCGGGTTTTATACTGTGGTTCCCAACAGGGTACCGACTCCTGCTGCCACCGCCATCGAAAGCGCACTCCAAAAAGTCACACGTAAAACCCCATTTTTAATATTCGCCCCACCGACCTTGGCCGCCAAGCCGCCAAGGATAGCAAGGAAGACCAACGACGCGACGACGATGACTGGGATGAGATGTTCTTGTGGAACTACTACGACCACGAGTAATGGTAGTGCCGCACCTACGGCAAAGCTTAGCGCAGATGCAAGAGCAGCCTGTAATGGCTTTGCACTCATCGCATCGGTGATTCCCAACTCATCTCGGGCATGCGCCCCCAAGGCGTCGTGATCCATTAGTTTAGTCGCGACTTCTTTTGCAAGCGGCACCTCAAGTCCTCGCTCAACATAAATTCCTGTCAGTTCACGATTCTCGCCCTTCGGATTTTCCTGAATCTCAATTCGCTCCGCCTCTAGGGCAGCCGCTTCCGTGTCGGCTTGGGACTGCACGGAAACGTACTCTCCGGTAGCCATCGACATAGCACCGGCGACGAGAGCAGAGACACCCGCTATAAGGATGCTGTTGTGAGTTGCGTGAGAGGCGGCTACGCCCAGAATCAGACTTGAAGTTGAAACGATTCCGTCATTGGCCCCCAATACGGCAGCGCGCAGCCAACCAATGTTGTCTATTGGGTGTTTCTCTTTATGATGCGCTGCCATTCTGGAATTCTCCGTGTGAAAAATTGCATTAGGTCAGGTCTCTGGCGTCATGAGCACCGTGAGATTCATGTTGATGAACGGAGATCCAATCACCGGCAATGACTGAATCAACCGATTAAATTACAGTTGAACCAGATAGTCAGCACTATCGAGCGTCGTGGCAGCCTTACCGACGTTAATATGCTGATGCACATTTGCTACTGCAAATATTTTGGCAGCCGCTCTTGAAATCTCCTTAGCCGCTTCAGAGTTGCCCAGCTGAGCACTCTGAATGCTCAGCATTGACACAATCAAATGGAGGCTATTCATGACTCGATGGTCAATTTCCTCGGCCATCAAGTGGGAATGATTCAGCGCTGCTTCCTTCTCAGCTATGGATCGCATGGCGGAGAGGCGCAGTTCAAGCTGATCCATTACAACGCTAGCAAGATCCGCCAACGTGTCTATCTGATCTTGGGTAACCGTGCGCGGCTGCGTGTCCAGCACACATAACGTACCGAGATTGAAGCCGTCGTGAGTATGCAGCGGCACACCCAAATAAAATTGAAGACCAAATTCACCTGCGACAAGGGGATTAGAAAGCGTTCGAGGATCATGCCTAGCGTCTGTTACTAACCAAGGCCCATTCTGTAAGATCGCGGAGGCACAGAGTCCTGGATTGCGGGAAATTTGATTTGCGTCGAGCCCATGATGGGATTTGAACCAGATTCGATCTGTATCGACGATGCTCACGATTGCTATCGGAGTACCGAGAAGGCGCGCTGCTATTGCGGTCACACGATCAAATGCGCCGTCCGGAGGGGAATCAAGAATGGCGTACCTACGAACGACGTTCATGCGAAGGGATTCATCTGGAGCTGTTTCACTGGAGCTAACGGAATGAGGCGTGGTGTTCGCAGTCATTTTTACTCCCGAACGGCTCAAGGTCACTGCTTTAAGTGGGTTATCCGATGGTATGCCCGCTTTCAAACCGTTGCACCAAGGTCGCACTCGATTGATGGCCTGGATGGCAGCAAAACGATGTATGGTCTCACGTTTGTATAAGCCATGTCAGGCACGCACACAAACCGCTGCAATCAGTGGGGTGGTGGCAATGATCCCGCTGCCCGCAGGTCACGCCCTTACCCACCTACCGGATTGTAAAATCCGTACCAGGGAACCGACAAGCACCAACAGGGCAGATTCCGCGCTTGCGCGAGTAAGCCTTCCGGTGAGTAACGGATGGTGCAAACTGGCTCACCATTCTTTGGCGAATCGAGGCTAAGGTTCATGTATTGGAGATTCAAATTCCACGACTAGCCCGTTTTCATCGCCCCCGTGGAGCTACTCAGAGGATGTAACGCTTTAGATGGGCAGGACTCACACAATTCAATGATTATCTAAAAAACCAAAAAAGAGGTGATGATGTCTCCCTTTGATATTCAACGGATGTTGATAGATGAGTTTCCACTAACATTTTTGCTAGAGGTAGGGTTTCGGGCAGCTTTTGCCTTTCTTGCCGTTTTCTTGTTCTTAAAATCAAGTGGCCGACGCGGGATAAGACAGCTCTCACTTTTTGAGTTGGTCGTGATTTTGACGTTGGGCTCCGCTGCCGGAGACGTGTCCTTCTACCATGATGTACCACTGTTGCCCGTTGCAGTCGTTTTCCTCACGCTGTTGCTGCTCTATCGCATGACGGTTTGGGTCATGACCAAAAGCAAGAAATTTGAAGCATGGATTGATGGTCTACCTGTAACCGTCATTCGCAATGGCTTATATGAACTTAAATCCTTAGAGAAGCTGAATATTTCATCGAGCGAAATATTGATGGAGCTTCGACAACGGGGCGTTGAGCACTTAGGCCAAGTAAGATTGGCGCTTATGGAAACAGATGGCGACATCAGTCTTTATTTTTACGATCAAGAAGACCTGCGCCCTGGCTTGTCAGTCCTACCTTTAGAACATCGTGCGGAGTTTATAAAAGTGCCCGCTTCGGGACTTTATTGCTGCGTGAGTTGTGGCTTTGCACAATCTATTCTTGAAGAACACGAAGCACGCTGCTCGCGGTGCGATCATGACATCTGGTCAAAGGCGCTGAGCACCCAACGCTGTAGGTGATGGTTGCTGGAAACAATCCCACCAGGCATCAGTCAAATCCACAGGCGCCAGCATTTTGAGGGGAACAGATGAAGGTATTCATAAGCTCGGTGGTAAGGGGATTTGAGCAATTCAGAGCGGCTGCCAAGGACGCCGTAGAAGCTCTGGATATGAAGCCGATCATGAGCGAGCATTTTGGAGCCCGCACCTATTCTTCCGTGCATGCCTGCCTGACAGAGGTTGATCAGTGCGACGTCTTTGTCCTCATCTTGGGCGCTAACTACGGCTACGAGCCTGAGCCGGGTCTGTCGGTTAGCCTTGGCGATTGCCTCTCACCACACTCAAGAATTCGACATTAGCCCCTTCGTGCTGGGCCTTCTGCTGTCCTCCTTTTTATGGCTTTACCTCTTCGCACTCATACCCATGGGAATGCTGGAGGATCGATACGATACTCGGCTGGTCAACGCCTGGGGCATCGGCGTCTGGTCTGTCGCCCCCCTCCTCTCTGCAGCATCAGGGGGGTTCTTCTCCATGCTGATCACTCGTTTGCTGATGGGTGTCGGAGGGTCGACTTCGTACCCCGCCGGGGGACGCGCTCTGCGCGAATGGGTGCCTGCCGGCGAGCGCGGAATGGCGACCTCACTGTTCCATGCCGGTAGCCTGATAGGCCCGGGGATTGCTGCGTTGGGCCCGAGCATTGTCGTCAACAGTTACGAATGGCGTGTTGCCTTCGTCATACTGCCGCTGTTCGATTCTTATGGCTGGCTGCCTGGCTGATATGGTTCAGGCAACCTGAAGTCGCGCGCTGGTTACATCCGCTTCAGGCGCTGCTCGCTGTCGTTAGGAATCTTGCTGCCTGAGCTAAGAGGCATAATTAAAACTTTAGCTGGGAAGGGGTGGATGGCTCGGCAATGTGCTCACTGCCGCCCGCCTTCGGGCCTGGCCTCATTTCACGGAAAAACATTCGCCGATACTCAGAAGGCGATGTGCCGAGGTGAACGCCGAACTGTTGTCTCAACGACAAAGGCGTTCCGAAACCCGCCTCACCGGCGACACACTCGATAGGTAGGTCGGTCGTTTCGAGCAGCTGTTGTGCTCTGGCGACTCGCTCAGCATTCAACCATTTAGAGACGGTACTGCCAGTGGCCTCCCTAAAGCGACGAGTAAACGTGCGCCTACTCATTTTCGCCATGTCTGCCAGGACGTCGAGCGATAGATCACTGGCTAGGTTCATTCGGGCCCACGCCAGTACATCAGAAAAATGAGTCTCGCTGGATAGCTGCGGCACAGGATGTTCTACGTATTGAGCTTGGCCTCCTTGCCTATGCGGCGGCGTCACCAGCATCTTCGCGGTGCGATTCGCCACATCAGCACCGAGCCGCTGGCGTATCAGATGCAGGCAACAATCGATTGCCGCCACGGTTCCCGCAGAGGTCATGATGTTGCCATCACTGACATAGAGCACCTCGGGCCTGAAACGAACTTCAGGGAAGCGTCGCGCAAACTCGTCTCTGACTGCCCAGTGAGTGGTTGCTTCTTTGCCATCAAGCAGCCCGGCATCTCCGAGCACGAATGCTCCCAAACATAACCCGACTATGAGCTTTCCTTGGACATTAGCGAGCCGTAAGGCTTTCACAAGCTGTGCAGATGCAGCGACCGATTGATCGCCCCACGCTGGAATGACAATTACATCAGATGCCTCCATCAGTTCCAGGCCATGAGTGACCTCTAAGCCGATGCCTTGGTCGCTACTCACCATACCCGGCGACTCTGCGCAGTAGCTGACCTCGTATTGAGGTTCACCAGGTGCGGATTGAACTGTCCCCAGCACCACTCCTGGCACAGAAAGATGGAACAGGCTTACGCCGTCAAAAGCTAGAACAGCTACACGTATGGATTGCATCAGGCAGCCTCGGATTTGCCGTGTACTTGCTATCGAACGCACACAGGAATTATGAGCGACCGTTCACAGAGATGTATTTTCACGGATGGAAGAGTACATCGCCCCCTCATCTCACATTTCCGGACGACGCGCATCACTTGGCCCGATTATATCGAAATGTGTCATTCAGGCCACTGTCAGGCTTCAAAGCATTCGGCAAGAATGGTGTCCTCGATGTATCAACAGGATTAATTTCATGAATCTTAGAACTCTTCCTCTTGCCCTCAGCATTGCTTGCGCTGCGGCCACCACAACGGCATTTGCGGACTCAAACGTCCCCAAGGCGCCGGACGCATCCCATAAAGTGGACTTGCAGCAAGTTCGTAACGCAACGGTGAAAATCTCCTACGGCGGTACGACCTTCCTGATCGACCCGATGCTGGCAAAAAAGGGAACCTACCCAGGGTTTGAAAATACCTACCGAAGCAACCTCCGCAATCCCCTGGTTGATCTAACCGAGTCGCCCACCGAAGTTATCTCAGGTGTCGACGCAGTCATCGTCACTCACACGCATCTTGACCACTGGGACGATGCCGCACAAAAAGCGCTGCCTAAAGACATCCCTCTGTTCACTCAGCATGAAGAAGATGCGCAGCTGATTCGTTCCCAAGGTTTCAAGAATGTACGCGTACTGACTGATGAAGCTGAATTCGGCGGCGTAAAAATCACCAAGACTGGTGGTCAGCATGGCACCGACGAAATGTATGCCGTACCAGCTCTTGCGAAACCTCTGGGCGAAGCAATGGGCGTCGTTTTTCAAGCACCAGGCTACAAGACCCTCTACCTCGCCGGTGACACCATCTGGCGTAAAGAGGTCGACCAGGCCATCGAGAAATATCACCCCGAGGTCATCGTACTCAATGCAGGGAAAGCAAAAATGACGGGGTATGAGGGTGCGATCATCATGGGTGAGGAGGATGTACTGCGCGCTTCACAGGCCGCGAAAAACGCGAAAATTGTCGCCGTGCACATGGATGCAATCAACCATATGTCCCTGACCCGCGAGGAATTGCGCACCTACGTCAAAAAGCAGGGTATCGAGAGTCGCGTAGACATACCGGAAGACGGCTCTTCGTTGGAGTTTTGATTTAAAGCACCGGGAGCCGCTGTTGAAGGCGGCTCGTGATCACCTATTAGCGACTGGGTTCTCACGAAGAGAAGTGGTTTATTCAACGGCCCGCTTTTACGCAGTCTGTGAGAGGCAGATCAGCCTTCACGGAAAAAACAAATTAGTGACTTAATTGGAGATCGTTATGAAACGAGGCCTTGTAGTAGTTGATCTGCAAAACGAATACCTGCCGACTGGCAAATTGCCTTTATCTGGGGTCGAAGCAGCTGTGGCGAATGCTAGCCGAGTGATTAGTCGCGCGCGAGATACAGGCATTCCAGTTTTTCATATACGACATGAATCCGATAATGAGGGTGCCACGATATTTATCAAGGGATCTAGCGGAGCGGAAATTCAGACCGCTGTAGCTCCTGTTGGTCAAGAACCCGTGATCGTTAAAAAGCACATCAACGCCTTCAGAGACACTGATCTCAAGAAGCAGCTAGATGCTTTCGATGTCCAGGATGTCGTGGTGGTGGGTGCGATGAGCCACATGTGCATCGACGCTGTAGTGCGTGCTGCGGCGGACATGGGTTATCCGGTTACTGTGCTGCATGATGCCTGCGCCACCCTGGATCTCACATTTCGCGGCGTGAACGTGCCTGCCGCTCAAGCGCATGCGGCGATGATGGCAGCATTTGAGTTCGGCTACGCCACCGTTAAATCTGTGGACGAGTACCTCTCGGCTTAAACGCGTAACGGTTCAGTTTTTCGGAGCCCGTGCGGGCTCCTTCTAGTTTCTAGTCATGATCGGGCGAGCTACACGAAAGCGGTTTGCCCCCCGCCTTTACATGACTCGGGTAAATGACGCAGGCGTGCACGTACGGCTCACGTGAAGTCCTCTAATCCTAGGCAGCTGTCAGTTGTTTTCCGACGGCTTCAAGATTCAGTCACGATTTTTTATCGCGTAGGCTCTCCTGTGGTGAAAATAATTACAAACGCTAATCGAGACCGTACCAGCCGATCACGCTGGGTACTCCAAGTGATCTTGTGCCTAGTAGCTTTCGCGGCAAATTCAATTTTTTGCCATCAGGCGTTGATGGAGGGGCAAATCGATCCCGAGTCATTTACGGCGATTCGATTGCTCAGCGGTGGACTTTTTCTGTTGCTGCTAACCAGATGGGGGACGGTGCAATTCGAATTCCAGATGAAGCGCTGCAGGAGCTGGAGCTTGATGTTGGCGACTTGCTGTATTTGATAGAGGAATTTGTCGGCAACTCGCACTGCCTAGTCCTATCAAAAAAGCCTCAAATCGCGGATCGAATGGACGAACTCACTGGGGCCTGGGATAGCGGACAGCCTGGAAACGCCGAGGTGAAATAAAGCAGTCACTCTAAGAGCCGGGCCTTAGGCTCCAAAACGCGACAACAACCCGTCTCAGAAGCCGGCTAGGAATGAAGCGCGAAACAAACCTTAGCAAGCCTTTCTCCTTGTAAAACGCTATCGACAAGCATTATTCCTTCAGCGCAAAAACTGCGCTCATGTCATCAATGCTCACGATAAACTTCGGCTTGCGAATCATCCCCTTCAGTCGTTCAACGGGATACGTTGCTGCCACGATGGCGAACTGACCATTCTCCAGGTCGACGAATTCGATTTCATCTACTGTTCGCAGGCCAAGAGTAGCCCGTACCTGAACAGGGATGGTGATTTGGCCTTTAGAGTTTTAATGATTCATTCTTTCGATGGTTGGACAGCCTTCGATTGACAGCAGTTCGCCAATGAGAAAGCCCCAATCAATTGATTCGGGGCTAGTACTGTTCAGTTGGCTAATTAAGGCGCTACATGCGTGTGGAAAATCTTGCTAACCACAGTCCACTTGCCTTCGACTTTCAGCAAATGGAAGAAGTCGGTGAAGGAGATCCCTGACATGTCGTTAGCGTCGATGCGAGCGCTAGCCGCAGTACCGACGATCTCGATACGAACGATAGCGGCCTGTGCGTCAGGAGATGGTCGGAAATCCTTGTCGATCCCATCAAACAGGATTGGAATCGCACCGCCTGCCAGCTTGCCATCGGCCCCGACGCTGTACATCGTCGCATGTTCGTTGAAAGCGGGCTTCATGATACTGCTCTTGGCCTGCTTGCAGCCCTCAATGTACTTGTTAAGCACCTCGGTGATAGCTTGGTATTCTTCTACGTACGTAGGTTTGCTCATTGTTTCACTACTGATAATTTGTTGGTCGCTCGGTAGGTTTTCTGCTTGAGCAATCGCGCCCAAGCTCGAAATTACTGCCACAAAAAACAAATTTTTTATAAAAGTAATTTTCATTTAGTCGCTCTTAATAAGTTTGGAAATTACTGATTTATACTCAACTGCAAAAAGCACAGCAGACGTTCCGAAAACTTCGGTGCTGCTGTAGCATCGCAATGAAATGAACGATGTGTTTTCAACAATCAATCCCGCAGTTTCACCGTGACCTGCGGGTTCTTTGTTCTTGAAATTACTTGTTCAGGCTGGTCTTGAGTTCTTGAGATGCCTGCGCGATCGCGCTGCGGGGCGCCGGCAGATGGCTGAACGCGTTCGACAGCCCAAAATCGTGAATCATTCCGTTGTAGCGCACCGACTTCACATGTACACCTGTAGCGTCGAGCTTTCGGCCGTAGGCTTCAGCTTCATCGCGCAGGACATCGAATTCGGCGGTCTGGATCAGGGTCGGCGGCAAGCCCTTCAACTGCTCAGCCGTCGCCTGCAGCGGTGAAGCGTAAATCTGCTTACGTGCTTCGGCGTCGGGCGTGTAATTGTCCCAGAACCACACCATCAAGTCCTTCGTCAGGAAGTAACCGTTGGCAAACTCCTTGTAGGACGGCGTGTCGAAGTTCGCATCCGTCACCGGACAAAGCAACACTTGCGAGCGCAGTGCTGGTTCACCCTTCTCGTTCGCCATCAAGGCAACCACGGCCGCGATGTTCCCGCCTGCGCTGTTGCCAGCTACGGCGAGGCGCTTGCCGTCTACCTTGACCTCTTTGCCATGCTCGGCCACCCATTTTGTCGCTGCATAGGCTTGCTGGATGGCGACGCCGTATCCCGCCTCAGGCGAGAGGGTGTAGTTGACGAAGACCGCCACCGCACCCGAGCCTACCACCAGGTCACGCACCAGCCGTTCGTGGGTCGGGAAGTCTCCCAAGACCCAGCCGCCTCCGTGGAAGTACATGAACGCAGGTAGCGTCTTCTGTTCGCTGCCGACCGGGCGAACGATGGTCAGCTTCAGGTCGCTGCCATTGACACTGATTGTCTTCTCGCTGACGTCAGCTGCCGGCAAGGCCACTTGCGGGGCAGCCTGGGCAGCCACCAGCGCAGCGCGGGCATCGACCGGCATCATGGAATCCAGCGTCTTGCCGCCTTCGAGGGATTTTAAGAATTCTGCCGTGTTGTGTTCAACGCTCCGCTGGTCGGCTGCAAGTGCATCACCAGGCGACAGAGTCACGACGGAAAGGGCGAAAGCGGAGGTGATGGTTTTCATGATCTTTCCTTTGTATTGCTTGGGTGTGTGCATTATTAAATTAGGCGTGCTGCGAAGCCTCATCTGCCCCCTTCTCAAGGATGGCAGAGGTTCAAGGGGCGACGTGGGTGTGGAAGATCTTGCTGATTACCGTCCACTGACCATCGACTTTTAGAAGATGGAAGAAGTCGGTGAAGGAAATGCCAGACATGTCGTTAGCGTCGATGCGAGCGCTAGCCGCTGTACCGACGATCTCGATGCGGACGATGGCTGCCGGTGCGTCAGGAGATGGGCGGAAACCCTTGTCAATCCCTTCGAACAGAATTGGAATCGCGCCGCCTGCCAGCTTACCTTCGCCATCGACGCTAAACATCGTTGCTTGCTCACTGAAAGCCGGCTTCATGACGCTACTTTTGGCCTGCTTGCATCCCTCAATGTACTTGTTCAGTACCTCGGTAATAGCTTGGTACTCTTGTACGTAAGTAGGTTTGCTCATGGTTTTACTCCTGCTTCGTTGGATTGCATTGATTACTGATTTGATTAATGCAGAAAAGCTTCAGGCTTTGGTATCAAGCCAGACAGATCCATAACGTGTGTAGGCCTCAGGAATCTCTATGACCTCCCTCAGATCATCTGCTGCGGTGCGCACCCAGAATGGATCTCGCAGCATTTGGCGACCCACGAACACCAGATCAGCTCGGCCGTTTTGCAAAATTTCTTCAGCCTGACGCCCACTCTGAATCACACCCACAGCACCAGTAGCAATATGCAGCTCCTTACGCAGTAATTCGGCGGCAGGTACTTGGTAACCCGGGTAGGTCTGCACCTTGACCATCTTGATTCCGCCGGAGCTGCAGTCGATCAGGTCAACACCCTGCTCTTTCATCCAGCGACCATATTCAAGGAACGACTCAGGCGTGTTTCCGCCATCGGCGTAATCAGAACTGGATATCCGTACGAACAGAGGACGATCACCCCAATGATTTTTTACCTCCTCCAACACCTCGCGCAGGAAGCGATAGCGACGCTTGGCATCACCGCCGTATTCGTCGTCGCGGGTGTTAGCCAGCGGCGAGAGAAACTCACTCAACAAGTAACCGTGCGCGGCATGGATCTCGAGTACATCGAATCCAGCGTCGCTGGCACGCCGTGCGGCATCG
Organism: Pseudomonas sp. LBUM1666; assembly: GCF_059695775.1. Lineage (NCBI taxonomy): Bacteria > Pseudomonadati > Pseudomonadota > Gammaproteobacteria > Pseudomonadales > Pseudomonadaceae > Pseudomonas > Pseudomonas sp. LBUM1666. Next base: position 3,853,134 of record NZ_CP166789.1, read on the forward strand.
CCGTAAAGCTTAACCAAACCCGGAATTTCATCCGCCGCGAGTTCGCGAGGAACAGGGCTGGTTTCCGTGAACGGAATCGCCGATGGCGCGATGTGAATGAGATTGGGCAGGTCAGCATTGCGCCCCGCATGGCCGATCTGAGCGCCGGCTTTTGCACCAAAACTGTGAAGCAGTTCAGTTAGCGCTTTCAAGCCGACAACGTGTTCATCGCTCCAGATACCGAGGTCACCGGCTCCGATACGACCGTCAGCCTGAATAGCCAACGTTTCGGGAAAAATCAGCGCCGCCTGACCCAGAGCACGAGCTCCATAATGAACGCGGTGCCATTCAGTGACAAAGCCATCATCCGCTGCCATGTGCATGCACATAGGGGACATAACGACGCGGTTTTTCAGTTTAAGGCCTTTAATTTCATGGGGCGAAAGCAGCAAGCTCATCAAGCGGATTCCATAGTGGTTAATATGGAATCATGCTAACTTACGCAGCACTTGCGTGTAAGTACGCACAATTATGTGCTATAGGCACACTTTTTATACCGTGGTGATAACAGTGAAAAAATGTAACCCTCAGGATGAAATTGAGGCCTTCGCTTGTCCCGTCGCGTTTACTGTCGATGTCATTGGTGGAAAATGGAAATCGCTCATACTGTTTCACCTGATGTCAGGAACGAAGCGCTTCAACGAACTGCGACGCCTAATACCAGATATCACTCAGAGGATGCTGACACTCCAGCTGAGAGAGCTGGAGGTTGATGGGATTATTCATCGCGAAATCTATCGCGAGGTGCCGCCAAAGGTGGAGTATTCGCTGACAGAATTAGGTAGCTCTCTCGCGCCTTTGGTGAGTGCCATGCGGGAATGGGGAGCTGTGCATGAGCGTAAAATTTTGGAACTCAGGCGCTCTGCGGTGCCGGTAAGTTCGGTCGCCTCCTGTTCCAGCATTTGATCTCGCGCGAGCGTCGGGCCTTAGCGCAGCCTTAGCCTTGATACGCCCTGGCGTGATCGGCGACCATCGCAACGAATTCCGTCTCGCCAAGCGATTGCTGGTGGCAATCTTGGGCTCGAAGGGCCTCTGCTGCCCAAGCGATGGCGGCTTAACCCGGCGCCCAACATACACAGGCGTTGCTTTATGTGACCCTAACGCCCCAGCCCGGTGTGCATATCCTGCCAGCCGAGCGAGTGGTCTGAGTTTTTAATCCTTGTACTGACGTCACGCAGGCTACGGCCCGCCAGAGTTCCAGCAATGCACTCGGTTAAATAAAACACCCTGATCGAAACCCGGGTGTTCAGCGATGGCCGCAGTAAGTCAACTTAGCTGAATGTCATCAGCTTCCAAGGGCCCTTTTGCATTCAAGTTTAGAATGCTTGCCTAGCCACCAAGACTGGACGTGTCAATTCCTTTAAATCTTTAATGCCGGATTAGAAACAACTGAAGACTATTGTGGCCATCCACTATCAGTCCTCGTATGAGTTCCTGGTAGTGGTATGCTGTATTCAAATCTTGCAGGTCAAAGCTTGCAGACCAATTGATGAACGTCTTGGACTGTCCCGTAAGTGAGACCAATTTCACAGTGGCGAGATAGTTATCTAATGGTAACGGGGACTCCTCGAAGCGATAGCACAACGTTAGATTGCGATCATCCACCGTTAACAAACGCTCCCTGACAACCGCGCCATCGGCCAGTGTGAGCTTGCGAACACAACCAACCAATCCGTCAGGCTGGTTATCCTCAATACTGCTTTCGACTATAGAGGGATGCCATTTATGAATCTCTCCAAATTTTTTCAACACGCTCCAGGCGTGTCCTGTATCGCTGTCCAAGACAGCGGAAAACTCAACCATCGGCATTGTGTATCTCCCTTCAAATGATCTATTTGTGAAAACAGCTAACTCCGGCTCAAATGCAGCACTCGGAGGTGATTATGTGAACACCCGGTCTGTGCTCAAGGGCTGATTCGAGCAACACCTGGGCGATTCGCGACGCGGGGTTAAGTTGCCAGCGAACGGGTAACAATCTCCCCACCAGGCCCAGTACCACTACCAGTGCTCGCTCACCCAACCGCAGTTCGTCGCGCGTCCCACTGATGACGCCGGGCCTCACATAGGTGAGTGATTCAAAACCAAGCCTTGTAAGAGATGTCTCCAACTCGCCCTTTACCCGGTTGTAGAAAAAGCTCGAGTAAGGGTTCGCTCCGGTGGCCGAATTGAGAACGTATGCTGAGGTGCCATTCATCCTGGCCAAGCGCGCAACACCCAACGGGTACTCGTAATCAACAAGTCGAAAACTGTCTTTCGATCCAGCGCGCCGCATCGTCGTACCCAATGTGCAGATCACGGCATCCGCCCGCCACCAGTCGACTGTTTCCGGTAGATTGTCGAAGTCTGTTAGAGGCGCGTGTAACTTGGGATGCGCAGCAAGCGCACAGCGAGTCGGTGCAACCACCTGACTGATTCGTGGATCATCGAGCGCCTGTTTCAGTACCTCGCGCCCAACAAGACCGGTAGCGCCAACCAATACCAACTTCATTGCGAACAACGCCCACGATCAAGCCTGCGAACCGCGTCGGAGACTGGCGTGTCACCCTGAGTGAGCTCGATAATGACTCGGCTCACCTTGGGCTGGTCGATCAACTCGGCAGGAGTCGCTGCCACGTCATCTCTTGAAACTTCACCGTAGGGTATAGCGACATCAGCACGGATTTTGCCAGTGCCAGTGTCATTCAGAAGCGTTCCTGGGCGCACAATCACCCAGTCCAAATCCGTCGCCACTAGATGAGCATCTGCTCGTTTTTTCACGGCAATGTAATTTTCGAAACCTTCGGATAACCGGCTACCACGCAGCGCATCGGGGAAGGCCGAAACCAATATAAAACGCCTGACACCTGCTTGAATGGCTGCGGTCGCTGCCAACTCCAATGCTCGCCCATCAATCGCATTGGTCAGATCCATACCTGCACCGCCCGCGCCTGCAGTGAAGACCACGGCATCACTTCCCGACATAAGCTGCGCCATTTGCCCTGATGCAAGCTCCAACAAATTGCCCTCGATGGGCGTCGCCCCCAGAGCCGCGAGTTCACTTCCCTGCTCCGGGTTCCGATGCAGTGAGATAGCTTCGTGACCGCGTCCGACGAGTTGCTTAACCAATCGACGTCCCACTTTGCCAGCGGCGCCGATGATGAAAACCTTACTCATGATCCCTTCTCCATTTGACGATGAGCGAGCTCCTATCCCTGCATTGATTCAGCCGGGATCGATGAGCGCTCAACCTTCGAACTGGTGATAAACCTTGGCGATGATCTTCCAGGCGCCGTCGATCTTGATCAGGGTCAGGTAGTCGTTGTAGTCGGCACCGATCGCATCTTTTTCCATATCGACACGCACCACGGCTGTTGTGGGTGTGATCGCCAGTATGTCGAGGCGAGTCGTAATTTCTGGGGCGCTGCCGTTCTTCTGGACGAAATCAAACAGATTCTTGATCGGGCCGCCAAGCAGCTCACCATTTGTGAAACCGTACATCACGGCGTCTTTATGGAAAGCTTGCGCAACGCCTTCTGCGCTGCCCACACGCAGACCTTCAACGTACTGATTAGCGGTGGCGATGACATCGTTGTACTCAGCAGTCGAAACTGCCTTGATATTCTTTGACATGGTTCTCTCCTTTCAATAAGGGCGAGGTACAACAAACCTCGCCAGAGGCGCTCGAGTGTTCAAGCGCTCGGATGGGTGTGGTAAATCTTGCTGACGATCGTCCACCTGCCTTTTACCTTCAGCAGGTTGAAGAAGTCGGTGAAACGAAATCCCGAAACGTTGTCGGTATCGACGCGAGCACTGGCGGCAGTGCCCACGATGTCGATGCGAACGATCGCGGCCTTGGCTTCGGGAGATGGGCGGAAAGAGTTGTCGATCACGTCGTACAGATTCTGGATCGCACCGCCGACGAGCTTGTCGCCGTCGACCCCAAAAATGGTGGCTTGGTCGTTGAACGCGGGCTTCATCAATGTGCTGTCAGCCTTGGCACCACCTTCGTTGTACTGACTCAGAACGGCAACGATCGCGTTGTATTCCTGGACGTAAGTTGGATTGCTCATGATGTACTCCTGGTTGCATGTTGCCGGTGACCCTTTTGGTCAATCGGACACGAAAAACTCAACCGACAATTACCAATCCTGGCGAGTCGGCGAGATGATCAAATCGTTGACGGTGACGTTTTCCGGTTGGTTGAGCGCGTAAATCACTGCGCGGGCAATATCGTCAGGCGCAATGGCAATCCGGTTCAGCTCTTGGGCAGCCTTGCGCCCTTCAGGATCGCTGACCTTGTCCGCCCAGCCGGTGTTGATGACGCCGGGACTGACGGTGTTGACGCGGATGCCATGCTGTACGCCCAACTCCTTGCGCATGGACTCGGTCATGGCCTGGACGAAAAACTTGGTAGCGCTGTAAACACCCGCCGCCGGGCCGACCTGGTGACCTGCAACGGAGTCCATGTTGAGAATCTGCCCGGTCTTCTGTTCCAACATGAATGGCAGTACCGCAGCAGTAGCGTTGAGGTAGCCCTTGATGTTCACATCAATCATCTTTTCCCAATCTTCCACGGCCAGATCGACCCAGTTGGAAAAGAGCATCAGACCGGCGTTGTTGACCAAGATGTCCACAGCGCCGTAGGTGTCTTGTGCAAACTTCGCGAGAGCTTTGGTTTGATCCAGATGGGTAACGTCTGTGGTGAAAGCGACCACGTCGCTCCCGGCCTCACGTAGCTCGGCAACAAACGCTTCCAACCCGTTCTGATCGAGTGCTGCTGCCACGACGCGGACGCCCTGTGCGGCCAATGCGCGGGTGGTGGCAGCACCAATGCCGGAAGATGCGCCAGTGACGATGGCAACCTTGTTTTGCAGATAATTCATACTTGAGTACCTCTTGTGCGGCGAAATGCTTTCGCGACGGAGCCTCCCCACGCCGAGCTGACGCAAGGGGAACCTCTCAATAGTTGGAGTTGGCCGTTGGCCAATCGGTGTAGCCCTTGGCGCCTCCGCCGTAGTAACTCTCACGTGGCGCGATGGTCAGTTCGGCACCACGACGCAGGCGCTCTACAAGGTCTGGATTGGCAATGAACAAGCGACCAAACGCTACCGCGTCAATCCGGCCTTGCGCCCGACGCTCCAACGCCATATCCAGGTCATAGTTGTTGTTACCAATGAACGACCCTTCGAACTGCGCACTCAGCGCGTCCAGATCCACCCCTTCCGGAACGGTGCGAGAGGTGGCGGTTGCGCCTTCGACGAAGTGCAGATAGGCCAGGTTGAACCTGTTGAGCTGTTGAATCAGGTAACCGTAGGTCGCCATGACGTTGCTATCGGGAGGCGTGTTACCCGCATCAGGTGTCACTGGCGAAAGGCGGATGCCAACCCGGTCACTGCCCCAGATCGAAACTACAGCTTCGGTGACTTCAAGCGTCAATCGAGCCCGGTTCTCGATAGAACCGCCATAGCGGTCGGAGCGCTGATTGGTGGAGTCGCGCAGAAACTGGTCGAGCAGATAGCTGTTGGCAGAATGGACTTCCACACCATCAAAACCGGCTCGCTTGGCATTTTCTGCCGCATGCCTGTACTGCTCGATGATCCCCGGGATCTCTGAAGTCTCAAGCGCCCGAGGCATCGACACTTCGACCATGCCATTGTTGGTGTAAGTGCTGCCTTCGGCCTTGATTGCCGAGGGAGCCACCGGCGCCTCGCCGTTTGGCTGTAACTCGACGCTGGAAAAGCGGCCCACGTGCCATAGCTGGCTGACGATTTTGCCGCCCGCCGCGTGCACCGCGTCGGTGACTTTTTTCCAGCCTGCCACCTGTTCTTCCGACCAGATCCCCGGCGTCATCGCGTAACCGCGCCCTTGGGCGGAAATGTTCGTGGCCTCGGCGATGATCAAGCCCGCGCCTGCACGCTGGGCGTAATAGGTGGCGTGCAGTTCATTCGGCACACCCTCTTCTGCCATCCGGCTGCGTGTCACTGGGGCCATAACGATACGATTAGTCAGTTGCAAGGCGCCCATCTGCACGGGCGAGAAAAGATCGGTGTTATGACTGTTATCAATCATGCTGAATACCTCCTACTATTAGACCAGTCGTCTAGTAGGTCAGTTAAAAAAAACGCCCCTAGGCCAGCAGGCGTTTACTTGTGATCAGTGCGGTCTCAAAGGGAGCCGTGGTCTTCTTGACCTTGACCAACAGCGAGGCGCCAAGCCATAGCTGATACAGCGATTCGGCTAATGTCACCGCGTCCAGGGTCTGCGAGATGGAACCATCGGCCATGCCCTGCTCAACACAACGTGTGATCCGCTGGATGATCAGAGTGGTGCCTTCTTCCAGCACCGTGCGCATGTCTTCCGACAGGTCGCAGACCTCAGCGCCGAGTTTCACCACCAGGCATTTCTCCTCGGGATGATCGAACGCTTGCGTCTTTGCCCAGTAGTGCAAATAGCCCAGCAGCCGCTCGGCTCCGGTTCCTTCTGCGGCCATCACGATATCGACGCGCCCAATGTACTCCTGAAAATATTCTTCAAGCAGCGCCTGGCCGAATTCCTCTTTCGAACGGAAGTAGTGATAGAAAGACCCTTTGGGTACGCCAGCGGTTGTCAGCACTTCCGACAACCCCACGGCGGTGTAGCCCTTGTTGGTCATCAGCGACTTGGCCACGTCGATGATGTGCTGGCGCATATCTTGGATAGGTTTCTTCATAGGGAAGGCAGCCTACACAAAACTAGACCGGTCGTCTAGTGACTCTCGCCGGCACCTGATGAACTGAGCCGTTAGCGTTTCCTGTCGGACGCCTTCTCGCGGATTGCTATGCTTTTTGTGCTACCGGATTGACTCGTGAAGGCTCAAGGGCCGCCCTCTCCCACTTGGCGATTACCAACGGTGCGATGGCATTACCCAGCACGTTCAGCGTGGTGGTTCCGCTATCAATAATCCTGAAGATCCCCGCGATCAGTGCTACCCCTTCCAATGGAAGACCGGCAGAAGCCAATGTCGCAGACAGAATAATGATGGCAAATCCAGGTACCCCGGCAGCACCTTTGGAGGTCAGCACCATCGTGACCACCAGCAGAATCTGCTGAGACAGCGACAGGTCGATACCATAGAGTTGTGCGACAAAAATCGTAGCCACGCCAAGGAAAATCGACGCACCATCCAGATTGAACGCATACCCCACCGGCACCACAAAACTGACGATCCGACGCGGAACGCCATAGCTCTCCAGCTTGCTCATTAGCTGCGGCATAACCGCTGCCGACGCGGCACTCGAGAACGCAAGAATCAGCTCATTCCGGAAATATTTGATCAGCTTGAAAATGTTCTCGCCGATCAGATAGCAGATCCCCCCTAGCACCAGCAATGCAAAGACAATCAGTGCCAGGTAAACCACACCAATCAGCTTGAGCAAGGGCAATAGCGAGGCAAAGCCAAAGGTCGCAACAGTAGCGCCGATCATGCCAAATACACCTATCGGTGCGTACGCCATGACGATTGAGACGACTTTGAACATCGCATCGGAAATACCCTGAACCACCGCGACCACTGGCGCGCTTTTCTCTCTAGGTAGCGAGTTCAAGGCCATGCCGAACAACACCGCGAAGAACAGCACCGACAGCAGTTTCGCTTCCGACATCGCAACGAGGACGTTGTCCGGGACAATGTTCTGCACAATGACGAGGGCGCCCTTCGAAGGTTCCATCGTGATAGACGCAGCGCTATGCGTGATGCCCGAAATATCGGTTCCCATGCCAGGCTTGAAGATGTTTGCGAAACACAGCCCCATCACAATCGCCAGGCCGGTGATCGCAAAGAAATATCCCAGCGACTTCATGCCCATACGGCCAAATGACTTGTTATCTCCGCCTCCTGCGATGCCCAGGATCATGCAACAAAACACGATCGGAACAACTACCATCTTCATCATCTTGATGAAGATATCGCCAAGCGGTTTCAGGATTTCTGCACTGACCCACGATTGATACTGCGGATGCGTATTGAAGTACCAACCGACGAGCACGCCAAGCAACAGCCCGGCAATGATTTGCCACACCAAGGGAATACGTTTCATGTCTAGCCTTCTTGTTGGAATGAAAGGACTGCGTTAATTGGCAGTTGCTAGATTCATGAGCTTCCAGCTCACTTGAGTTCAAATGGCACAACGCTGTTGTGCCAACACTTTTCTTATTTTGCGAAGAGCTGGCTCATATCCTTGAACGCCTTGAATTCAAGGGCATTGCCACAAGGGTCAAACAAAAACATGGTGGCTTGCTCGCCGACCTGCCCTTTGAAACGAATGTAGGGTTCGATCACAAACTCTGTGCCGAAAGACTTCAAGCGCTCGGCCAGCGCCTCCCATTCTTCCCAGCCCAGGATGATCCCGAAGTGCGGAACAGGTACGTCGTGGCCGTCAACCGGGTTGCTATGGACGCTTTCCTGGGAAGCGGTTTTTGGGTGTTCGTGAATAACCAGTTGATGGCCATAAAAGTTGAAGTCGACCCACTGGTTGCTGGAACGACCTTCTTCCAGGCCGAACACTTCGCCGTAAAATGTGCGTGCGCCAGCAAGGTTGTAAACGGGGATTGCGAGGTGGAAAGGCGAGAGGCTCATCAGAACTCCAATACAGTTTTTTTGTTGGTGAAGGACGGAGCGTATGAATACTGGCCGTTGGTTTTTCGCGACGCTTCACGTTCCGCCGTCCCACCGACATCGGCTTATAGGTTCGGGCAGTTGCCGGGGGATAGGCACATCGTAGGGCGGCCAACCAAACAAAAAAATCAATATAATTTTCTTAGAAACACAATTAATATTTGTGAATGATCAAAGAACTCAAAACACTCATCGCCGTTGCACGGGAAGGTACGTTTGCCGCTGCAGGGAATAAAATCGGCCTCACCCAAGCAGCGGTGAGCGCCCAGATTCAACGTCTGGAGGCCGAGCTCGGCTTTGAGATATTCGACAGGAAGGGACGCTCGGCCCACCTCAACAGGATGGGCCATCAAATACTCCTGCAAGCGCAAGAGCTGCTTCGGCTTTACGACAATCTGGGCTCCACCACGGTCGGACTTCCTGCGAGCGTTCTGGTGAACATCGGTGCTATCGCTTCCGTACAGCGCTCCTATCTTCCAGATGCACTAGCCAAGTTTCACCAACAATGCCCGCAATGCCGAACCCGCGTAATCCCAGGGCTATCGATGGAGTTGGTCAACCTCGTGGATGCCGGCGAGATCGACATGGCCGCAATCATTCGCCCACCCTTCTCGCTCCAGAGCGATCTACGCTGGACGACCTTGGCGCTTGAGCCCTACCGGCTGATCGTCCCGCGCGACGTGCCGGGAGAAGATTGGTCAGAACTACTTTCAAGCCAACCATTCATTCGGTACGACCGATCATCCTTCGGGGGCAGGCAGGTGGATCGCTTCCTGCGCCAGATGCATTTCACCTTGCGTGAAGTTTGTGAACTGGATGAGCTGGAGGCGATCATCAAGCTAGTGGAAAATGGCGTTGGTGTAGCGCTGGTGCCGCAGACAGCGATACATCAGGAATGGCCAGCGGCTGTAAGAGTACTCGATCTCGGACAGCACACCTTCCACCGTGATATCGGGCTCGTACACAGGTCTCGCCAGAGCTTTACCGAACCGGTGCGGATACTGGCCCAACTTATTAGTGAGCAAGTTAAGACCGGTTCTGAATAAATCCACACAGAAAAAAAGGCCCTCTCGGGCCTTTTTGTACTCAAACCAAACTCACTTTGTCAGCCAGGACTCAACTGTGGCGAAGCCGTGTTCTGCTTTCCATTCTTTCAAGGTCTTGTGATTGCCGCCTTTGGTTTCGACGACTTCGCCTGTATGCGGGTTTTTGTAGACCTTCACTTGGCGTGGCTTTCTTGTACCGGATTTTGGCTCGGCCGTTGGTGCGCGACGACCAGCCTTAGGGTCAAGCAAGTTGATCACATTCAGCAGGCTATAGCCGTACTCGGCGAGCAAAGCGCGCAGCTTTGTTTCAAATTCAATTTCTTTCTTCAGGCCAGCATCGCCTTTCAGCGTTTCGAGAGCTTCGAGCTGCTCTGCTAGGTGTTTTTCGAGCTGGCGGAATTCTGCGAGCTTGGACATGGTTAACCTCGTAAATGATTGCGTGGATATGTGAGATAGGGCGAACCAAACAAGTTGTCCGTTCACCGCTGAAGAGTTGAGGTCAGGATATCTCACAACGCATCGGCCGTGCACTTCTGTGTAAGGTCGCGCGACCCACTTCTAATTTTTATCACAGCGGACATCGGGCGTTGGGAAAAAACCTCCATCCGATGTACGTCGACGGCAATTTACTTCGTAGGTTTAATCCAACTCGCTGATGCAAACCACTTTAGGCTGCGTCATGTCCTCATACGCAAATCGAACACCTTCGCGCCCCAGACTTCCGTACTTAAAACCACCGAAAGGCATGGCATCAAAACGATAATCGGAAGAATCATTGATCATCACACCACCCGCCTCAATCTGACGCGCTAGTTTCAAAGCTTTGGAAATGTCACGTGTAAAAAGACCTGCATGCAAGCTGTACTCTGTTGCGTTAGCCAGAGCAACAGCATCATCCAGATGGTCAAAAGGCTCCAGGATAACCACCGGCGCGAAGACCTCCTGCTGCCAAATCGTACTGCTATGCCTCACGTGTTCAAGCACAGTCGGCGCATAACTTCCCCCTTGGCGATGGTGCCCACACAGAAGAACGGCACCCTCGGCCAGCGCATCATTTACCAATTGTTCGGTACGACGCGCCGCCTGTTCCGTGATCATCGGGCCTACATCTGTTGCTCGCTGGTCAGGATCGCCCACCACCAATGCACGCGTTTGGCTGACAAAACGCTCACGGAAGTCCTCATAAATTGAACGATGAACAAGGATGCGCTGTGTGCCGATGCAATTCTGCCCTGCGGCCCAAAAGGCACCAGACACACAGGACTCCACGGTCGGTTCAATATCACAATCTTCAAGCACGAGAACCGGGGCATTCCCTCCGAGATCCATTGCCAACTTTTTCAACCCAGCGCTACGTGCAATAGCCTCTCCCGTGGCAAAGCCCCCCGTAAAGGAAATCATCCGAACTTCGCGTACCTCTACCAATGCTTTACCCAAGTCGACGCCACCTGTAGCCGGGGTAATCACAGAGGGTGGAAGTCCCGCTTTCACCAGGCACTCAACAAGCTTGAGAGCAGACAACGGCGCGAGTTCCGAGGGTTTCAAAATCACGGCATTGCCACCGGCGATTGCCGGGCCGAGTTTATGGGCGACCAAATTCAGCGGATCGTTGTAGGGAGTGATCGCGACGATAAGCCCCAACGGTTCCCGCGTGAACCAACCCTGACGCGACTCCGATCCTTCATATGCCCCAAATGGAATCACTTCCCCGGCGTTACGACGCGCCTCTTCCGCCGATAGCTTCAACGTGTTCACGCAACGCTTCACTTCCTTCTCTGCTTGTCGTAGCGTTTTTCCCGCCTCTGCAACGATCAGCTTGGCAAATGCATCAGACTCAAGATCCACACACCGGGCGGCGTCCTCAAGAATGCGCGCACGCAGGTGACGAGGCATTGCCGCACTCTCGCGCACGCCGATTCGCGCGCGTTCCAGCAAGCCAGGAACTGCGGCTGCATCGAGGCAAGGGACGCTCCCTACCAAGCGACCATCGAATGGACTGAACACATCAATCTGTTTGGCTTCAACAAGCTGGATACTGGCCATGCTGGATACGCTCATGACTATCTCCTGTTATTTGCCGTAGGTGGTGTGGATAGCGACGATGTCCGACAGCAATGCGAAGGCTGTCTCCATACGCCCTGCCCCAGGCCCGGACACCGTGACAGCCCCCAGCAGTTCGGTATTGAATGACACTGCATTCGTAGCACCGCAAATTCCGGCAAGAGGATGTGAGTTCGACAGTAACCGAGCCTCCACACTCGCTCGAACCGAGCCATCTGCTTCACGATCGGCTGAGCCAATCAGTTTCCAGCTCGCGCCATTTGCACTTGCCTGAGCAATATCTTCCGCGCTGATATTGCTGATACCCGAACACGCTACATCACTGACATTCAATCGTGCATTGAGCAGTTCGTTGGCCAGGATCACCACCTTGAGGCGTACGTCAAACCCTTCCACATCGGCGGTTGGATCTGCCTCCGCGTAGCCGAGTTGTTGCGCTTGTACGACGGCATCGTTGAACGCTAGGCCGTCTTTCATTTGGGTGAGCACGTAGTTGGAGGTGCCGTTCAGGATGCCTTCGAAACCTTGTACGTTGGCACCCGCCAAGGCCTGTTTGGCCAGACGAATCACGGGGGTGCCACTCATCACCGCCCCCTCGTATTCGAAAGCGACCCGGCTGCGACGGGCCAACGCCTTGAGCTCGGCACCGTGCAGCGCAATAGGCCCCTTATTGGTGGTCACTACATGAATGCCACTTTCCAAGGCCCAGCGGCAAAAGGTAGTTGCGGGCTCGCCATCCACCGGATTGGTGAAAGTGGCCTCAGCGATGATGTCTGCACCGGAATGCTTGATCACGTTTTCGTTGAATGCCTCAGCATTGCCGCCGGGCAGTTGAGCGAGTGCGCCTTTCTCAATCGGCAGCGCGACCAACTGTTTTGCATCCAGACCGTCTTTAGCAACGATGGAGCCAAGGAACAGATCGGTGACACCGACAATTTTAATAGTGAAGCCCAGTGACTCTTTCCACTCGGAATTACGATCGGCGACCAATTGGGCGAAGCCACGGTTCACGCCACCAAACCCTACCAAGGCAATTTTGTACTCAGTCATAAAAGCTGTTCCTTTATTGATGTTGTTCGATAGGAACATGCTAAGAGTCGGGCTTTGGCAGTTGAATATGGCAGTCTGCTGTATTAGTTGGGCATTTTGCCCAAGCACGACTTTTAAAACACTGCTGAAAGGACGAACGATGTCACGGTGTTTTCCACCCCCGGCATGGCCGCGATTTCCTTCCACACGAGATGGACACGTTCAGGTGTGGCTGCATTCACGCGCAGCATTAAATCGAACTCCCCACTGAGTACTTCACACTGCACGACTTCGGGAATGGAGCGCAGTGCAGCCAGTACTTCTTCGCCACGCATGCGGTCGTAGCGGTAGACAAAGATCACCGCGCTGATAAGCGACGTAGGCCGCCGCGACTCACCAAGAAGTACCGTATAGCCCTGGATCGCACCGTCGCGCTCAAGACGCTCGATGCGCTGGCGCACAGCATTGCGCGACAAGTTGATCTTGGCACCCAGTTCGATATGGGCTATTCGCGCATTAGCGGTAAGTTCGGCCAGTATGCGCTCGTCCAGCGGATCCAGAATGCGCTTCATGAAAGCCTCTGCTGCGCCACACGAAGAGCCTGGCACAGCCCCTCCAGATCGTCCTTGGCCAGGTAAGGTGGTTGTGCGCGCACCTCGACAGTGCTCGGAACGCTTGCTTGCCAGACACCCAACTCGGCCAACAGCGCCGCCGACTTGGCCGGCGCAATTTGCCCGAAGGTGACCATTGGCGCCCCCAGGCTGCGTCGATGAAGCCGGCCGGCCAGTACACCGACAGCGGTGTGAGGATCGATGGCCGAGCCTGTCTCTCGGAACAGTTCGACCACCTCATCGCGCACCTGGGATTCGTCTACCGCATAGGAATCGAAGAGTACTCGGGCACGCAGCCATTGCTGATTGCCGATGCTCATTTCTCCGCAACTTTCAAAATGCTCCATCAGCGCTTTTGTTGAGCAGCCATCGTGCTCGTAAATTTCCCAAATAAACCGCTCCAGGTTGGAAAACAACGAGAAGTCCATCGCCGGCGATACTGTTCGATTAGTCATCCGGGTGGAGTAGCGATTGCAATGAAAAAACTGGTGCAGGGCATCATTGCTGTTGGTGGAAATGATCACCTGATTGATGGGTAATCCCATTCTCTGCGCGATGTAGCCGGCATAGATCTCGGCCGAGCTGGCAGCTGGAACGCTAAAGCCAACGGGACGCGAGCCACCGCCCAGTTGCAACGCCGCGTGGAAGTAAAAAACTATCTGGGCCAGGACGCCGATCCAATTGGTCGAGTTGAAACAGACCGGCATCACTCCGTCCAACGGCCACTCACGCAAGAGTCGGGAGACCAGCGTCTGGCAATCATCGAAATTACCGTCAACCGGAAACAGCTGAACCCGCTGCGGGTCGGCTGCCTGCAATGCACCGAGTTGCTCAGGCGCAAGACCGTCGCGCGGATACAGTATCGCCATGCGGGCGGCCGGGCAGTTAGTAAAGGCTTCAAGCGCCGCGAGGCCGGTATCACCGTTAGTTGCACCGACCACCAACGCTTCTTTACCGACCTCCTCCAGAAAATGCTCGACCAGGCGCGACTGCAATTGCGCGGCGAAATCCTTGGAAGAACGGGTCGGGCCATGAAACAGCTGGAGTATCCACTCGTTATGCCCGATCTGCTCAAGCGGCGTAATAGCGCGGTGCTTGAATTGTTGATAACTGTCGCTGAGCAAGGCACGGAGGGTGCTTTCGTCGATGGACGAGCCAACAAAGGGCGAGATTACCCGCCATACCAGCTCATCAAACGGCAGCCATGACCAGCTGGTGATTTGTTGCTCAGTGAATACCGGCAAACTGGTTGGGACATACAGGCCACCATTTTCGGCGAGCCCCGACAAAACCACACTGCGAAAGTCCGCCCGCATGTCACCGCCGCGTGTGCTTACGTAATCCATGACCACTCCCAATCGGTATTACAAAAGGCGGTGAGCTTGAGCCACCAGCCAAGTAGAAAAATTTGCGGCATCAGGCGATAGCACTTCGGTCTGCTCGTGCACCAAATAAAATGATTCGCTGGCCTCGATTCTGTGGCTGAATGGCGCAACCAACTGCCCACTCTTGAGCAAATCCTCGACCACCGAAGACCGTGCTAGCGCAACGCCCTGCCCTAGTTCGGCCATGCGGATCGTGGAAATCAGCGTGTCAAACTGAAGGCCACGGGAATAGTCGACGTCGTCTGCTCCAACTCGCTTCAGCCAGTAACCCCAACCTTCTTCGTACCCCAACACATGAAGCAGAGAATGGTTCATCAAGTCACAAGGCTCATGTATTGGAGAGCTGGCCATGAGCTTTGGGGAGCAAACAGGCTGAAGGATGTCCCAAGTCAAACGCTGAGCGTGCAAGCCCGACCACTCACCGCATCCCCAGCGAATCTCCAGGTCATCCTCGCCGTCCGGTTCTTTCACCCAAATGTTGCTGATATATCGAATATCAATCTGGGGATACTCCCGACAAAAATCTGCGAGTCGGGGGGCCAACCAATAGTGAAGAAAGGAAAGGCTGCCGCGCACCTTCAAATGTCTTCGATTGTGCTGGCCGAAAATCTCGTTTGTGCCAACTGCAAGGCGACTGATCGCGTCTTGTACGACAGGCAGGTACGACTGCCCTTCCTCGGTCAAGCCAAGCCCTCGGGGTAAGCGCTTGAACAGCGCCACACCGAGGTGACTTTCTAACTGACGGATCTGCTGACTCACAGCCCCTTGAGTCAAATGGAGTTCCTCCGCCGCGTGGGTGAAATTCAAATAACGCGCCGATACTTCGAATGCCCTCAACCAATTCAAGGGTGGTAGTGACTTTTGGCTCATCGGCGCAACCTCATCAGGGCTTTATCTATGCTCAATCATTGCCTGAGAAATTCACGCGGTGCTAGAGGAATGAACAGCTGCGGCTAAAGCCAACCGCTCTGCTCTCTTGTTTCGAGTGATCCAGTAAACAAAATAACACCACGCGATAAAGGGGAGGCCGAAGTAAAGCGCCACTCGCTGCTCAGGATCAAAAGCGATACCCACACAGGCCAGCAGACAACACAACATTGCACCGATAGGCACCCATGGATAGCCACGTACACGGAAATGTAGGTCTTCAACTCGTCCGCCATTAGCGACGTATTGACGACGGAACGCGATCTGGCTTGCAGCAATGCTCATCCACACGACTACGACCGCCAGACCGGAAATGGACACCAAGGCCAAGTAAACCGTATCAGGGGCAAACACACTGCTGAGCAGAGAAGCCACTGCACCCGCCATACTAAGAACGATGGCGTTCACCGGTGTGCCCCGACTGGAGAGCCTGGCGTAGCGCTTAGGCATATGTCCTTGATCGCTCAATGTCCACAGCATGCGCGATGCTGCATACAGTCCCGAGTTAGCGGCGGAAATCAGTGCCGTGAGAATGACGAAATTCATAATGTCGGCAGAGTATGGGATGCCAATCAACTCAAACACCATGACGAACGGACTTTCTACGAGCCCCGCTTGTTCTCGTGGCAGTAACGTCGCAAGGACGAAAATTGTCCCCACGAAGAACAGAGCCAAACGTACCACTGTCGTGCGGATTGCCTTGGGCACGCTAGTTTGTGGATCTTGCGCTTCACCTGCCGCAATTCCGATCAGCTCAGTTCCGGAAAATGCGAAGGAAACAGCTAGGAGGGTCATTGCAATGGGTAAGAACCCGGTGGGGAAAAGCCCCTCACGTGTGAAGTTGGAAAGTCCCGCACCCTGCAAATTCTGTACTTGAAAAAGACCGAAAATTGCCGCTCCGCCGATCACAATGAACGTGATAACGGTCAGAACCTTAATCAGCGAAAGCCAAAATTCAGTTTCCGCAAACAAACGAACAGAGACAACATTGCTTAAGAAGACTGCAATGGCAAACAGCGCACTCCAAATCCAGACCGGTGTGTCAGGAAACCACCGAACCATCAGTATGCCCGCAGCTGTAAATTCTGAACCGATAGCTACTGCCCAAGTGAGCCAGTAAAGCCAGGCCACTGTATAGCCTGTGCCTGGGCCCAGGTATCGCGTGGCGTAGCTACTGAACGATCCGGTTTCTGGCATCTGAACAGCCAACTCACCGAGACAGACCATGACTAAATACACCATCACTGCACCGATCATGTAAGCGATCACTGCACCGAGTGGCCCTGCCTGATTAACCGTGTAACCGGAAGTAAGGAATAACCCCGTACCGATCACACCGCCCAACGCCAACATAACGATGTGGCGGGTTTGCATTTCCTTTTTGAAATGCGAATTTGGATCGGGCTGATTATCTTCTATCTGTGTGGTCATAGTTGTATTCTCATGAAATGTTCGGACAAGCGTCTTGTAACTGGCTTTTGGGCAGTACAATTTTGTTGTCACTGGATTTTATTATTTTCATTCTTCATGAAGGGCTTAAGATGAATATCGAAAGTCCTGCCCGTATTCAGGCTCCTACCTCAATGAAACGTTGAGCACTGTCAGCGTGAGGGCTTGCATCACCTTGCTTACTTCGCACTAAAGCGAAGGCTTGTTTTAGATCAGCCAATAAATCGGCTGAATCTTCAATACCTACGGACACTCGAACCAAACCTTCGGAAATTCCAAGTGCCTGACGTTCTTCCAAGGTATTTTCCACGTGACTGGTCGTCCGAGCCGGCCCATAGATGGTCTCGACAGCGCCCAAATTACCCGCCCGATGCGCATATCTGAGCAGCGGTAGCAAACGAGTAACTGTGTCCATGCCTCCTTTCAGCACGAAGCTCACGATGGCTCCGAATCCGTTCATTTGCGAACGAGCGATGTCATGACCTGGATGTTGAGGCAACCCCGGATAGTTCACAGACTCGACCAGCGGTTCGGTACAGAGGTACTCGGCCAAAAGTTGCGCGCTCGCCTGTTGCTGGCGAAGACGCAGAGCCAGAGTCTTGATGCCTCGGATGATTAGATACGCCGAAAAAGGATCCAGCGAGGCACCATTGATTTCACGGTAATGGCGAACTTGAGACATCAAATGCTCGGCGCCGCAAACCACACCACCGAGTACATCACCATGACCGGACAGGAATTTAGTCGCGCTGTGCACAACCACATCAACGCCTAAAGCGAGCGGATTCTGATTCAGAGGCGTCGCGAATGTATTGTCCGCGACAACCAAAGCACCCACTCGCTTCGCCGCTGCCGCAAGGCGACGAATATCAACGATTTTCAGCGTTGGGTTCGTGGGTGTTTCCAGGTACAGGACGCTGCAGCCTTTAGCGATCTCCTGCTCAAGTGCCACAGTGTCGAGCGTATCGCAAAGGGTTACCTCCACACCCATGCGTGGAAGAAACTCCTCAAAAATTTTGTTCGTACCACCGTAGCTGTCACGTGTAGATATCACACGCTGCCCATAGGATAGGAAGGTGTGTAGCACACCGCTGATTGCGGCCATTCCGGTGCTGAAAGCTACAGCCGACTCTGCGTTTTCGAGCTCACAGAGTTTATCTTCTAAGACAGAGACAGTGGGGTTGCTCATCCGGCTGTAAATGAAGCCGGGCTCCTTTCCCAATGCCACGTCATACCACTTATCGATATCGTCATAGCCATAGGCGGCACTGACCACGATGGGTGTCTGGGTCGCATTGTAGGGATGCTGAACTTGCTCTCCTCCCCATACGACTCGAGTCCCCATACCAACCTCTGAAGCTTGGACGGCGCGTTTCTTATTTTCCATAAAATGTCTCGCATCAAGGGAAACACAACCGTGTTCCATGTGGGCTTGGGAGGACTATAAGGAAGGCTCATGCTTGTGAAAAATCATGATATCTGGGAGTAAGGGGTGCTTTTTTTAATGGCTGGATGCGAGTTACAGATTGTCAAACCGTTACTAGCTGAGAGCACCTCACCAACATTCAGCTGCGAGACATCACGTGCTGGGTATGCAGCACTAAAGCACCATGGATTTGCAGAGATGAACCCAATGACTCCTGACGGTCGATACTTTGTAGTCAAAGGGCAGCTGTGGCGTTGCAGCAACCCTTCGCTGAATGAGATGACCCGCAGCGCCTTGTTGACGAGCTGATGGCAGCGCGACGTGAGGTAAAGGCAGCGAAAGCCTCGGGCGATCCTGGGCAGCAGAAGTTGGCAAGGGCGCGCGTCCAAACGGCGAAGGTGGCGCTCGGGGAGCGCGGGCCGGTTTGGTGGGACGATGGGAGTCCTGATTTCAATAGATGTCAGGTCGCTAATACACCCTATGCTGAATGGTATCTCTCATTGAGTGCCGCAAACTCCAGAACACCAAAGGAAAAATGAGCTGGGGAAAACGAACAGCAGAAGCGCGGCACCTCAGAGCATTTATGTTTATGGATACCCGCTCGATTGAGAGGCCCCAGAGTCAACACCATTGTATTAACCCTGGGCTTACAACGAGTCTATTTTTCCTGCTCTACTCGGCTCGCTTTTTCGAGCCTCAGTCGGCTGGACGCGGTCAGTTTCTGAAGTCCCAGCTCTCTGGCCATGGCGTGCAGTAATGCCTCCCCTGCTTTGCCTTTGGCACGAAGCTCCCGAGCGAGTGATGCCAGCTCATCGCCACAGATTTCATCAACCGGTCGGACACTCGCCTCATCTTCTGGACGCCGACAGACAACGGCAGATGCATCAGTTATCTGGCTCGGCCAGTAGAACTCCCCGACATCATCAATCGTCATACGATGAGTGCTCTGCGCCATCGCCGACACTCTTTCTCGAATCTTCGAACCCGTACGCACCCAACCATGAGCCCTGGCAATTCGCCGAGCAAGTATTACATCGAGAATAGGCCCTTCTTCGCTGATCACATGCTCGATGAGTGCGCTTAAAACGCCGGAGTAACTCGCATCAAAAAAAGCTTCCGGATCCACCCCTTGGACATTCGAAGCAGGATCGGATTCTCGGTAATAAACAACCGCCGCCGGTAAATAATGCGATTGGGGGCTGCTCACAGGCTGAGGTGCCAAAGCAACTGCTGCGTATTGCTGGCTCTGAGGGGCATCCGCCTCGTCATTAGCACTCTCGATTGTCAGCGGCTCAGTGATTGAACCTGTGACCTCCTCGATCAACTCGATGACCTCCACTACTGCAGTTTCGGCCTGCAAGCGGGCGGCCTCTTCCCGGGCTTCATGCTCGGCGCGTTGAGCTCGACTCAACACAAGCAAAGCGGTCAGACGTTCATGGATAAGATCAGCGGTGCCAACGGCGTTAATCCACCAGTCAGTTGACCAGATACGCAGAATCTCCCAGCCAAGCCCACGCAATACGTGCTCACGCAGCTTGTCTCTATCCCGCGCCGTAGCGCTGCGATGGTAGGTCGCCCCGTCACACTCCACACCCGCCAGGTAGCGACCAGGTGCATCAGGATCGACCACGCCCAAATCGATCCTGAATGCGGAAACACCGACTTGAGTATGCACCTGCCATCCTCGGCTTGTGAGCGCCGCGGCGACCGCTTTTTCGAAAGGACTGTCAAAGCCGCCGACACTGCCAGTGACTGCTTCAGCGAGCGCTCGAGGCCCGCGCTGTGCAAATTCAAGGAAGTGCTTCAGGTCACGTACGCCAATCGACTGTGTTCTCGTGAGATCTATTTGCTCAGGTTGCAAACTAGCGAAGACGCACAGCTCGTGCCGAGCTCTTGTAATTGCTACGTTCAATCGACGCTCGCCGCCAGGGCGATTGATAGGGCCAAAATTCATGGCCAGAGTACCCGCTGCATCGCGGCCGTAAGTAATCGAGAAGTAGATGATGTCTCGCTCATCCCCTTGAACACTCTCAAGGTTCTTAACAAACAGAGGCTCAAGTTCGGTGTCGGCAAAGTACGCTTCAAGCGAAGGTTCGTTACGACGAGCTTCGGCCAACAAATCCTCGATGAGCTTCTGCTGCTCACCGTTGAACGTCACCACACCAATGGTCAGCTTGCTTTCTCGGAAACCTGGTGAGCGCAGACGACCAACTACATCAGCGACGATAGCACGTGCTTCAATCAGGTTTGTTCTCGAACCACCCTTGGAGTAGACACCCGCGATCTCGTGCAGTTTAACGGCACGGTCATTCGTCACGGGGGATGGAAACGTCACAAGCTTGGACTCGTAGTAACGCTGGTTCGAGAAGGCAATCAAACTTTCATGGCGACTGCAGTAGTGCCAATTCAAGTGACGAACCGGAAGGTTCGCGCTGATGCACTCATCCAGAATGCTCTCAAGATCGGCCTCAACATCTTCATCATCCGCCGTCGATTCTGCGCGATCAAAGAATGACGTTGGAGGTAGCTGTTTGGGGTCACCGACCATCACAACTTGTTTACCACGCGCCATGGCCCCAACTGCATCCCACACGGGGATTTGCGAGGCTTCGTCGAAAATGACGAGATCAAATGCACTCGCGCCAGGTGTGAGGTATTGGGCGATGGATAGCGGGCTCATCAGCATGCACGGCGTCAGTTTCGTCAACGCATCTGGAATCTTGGACATCAACTCGCGAAGCGGCAAATGACGAGTTTTCTTACCCATCTCGTACCTGAGTACACCCCACTCCGAGGAACGGGTTACGCTCTCGGGATTAGGAAGATCCGCACAAAGACGTGCCCGCAGCCAATCACGAGTCAATGCAGTGAAACGGTCATCCAGGGCTCTGAAATCCCGAATTCGCTGCTCATGCTCAACGCTAACAAAACCGCGAATGACTGGTTCGTTATCGACAACCGCGTTCAGCCACCACCGCGCGTAGTTGGTTTCAAATGAATGGCGGACTTCACCGGCTCTAACAAGGTTGCCTTCCATAGCCTGAACCAGACTCGAGAGCCCCGCAGCAACCGCCTCTTCACGCACCTTGCGCCATGCACACCAGGCACGAACACCGGGCTCAGATCGAACCATGGACTCGCAATGCCGCAGTAGCGCATCCAGCGTAAACAGTTGGATGTCCGCTTGCCCTGATTCTGTAAAACGCCCCGCTGTTGCAAGAACATTCACACGCTGACGGAGTAACTCAAAGCACTCACGCAATTCAGCACCTGATTGGCAAACTATGCCCTCCGGTTCAAGCAGTGCATTCGCGTCGCCGAGCAGTACCTGTATTGCACTGCGATACGCAGATACAAGTTCAGGTGTCGTACCGAGCTGAGCGAGTGCAGATGCTAGCTTGCCTTGGAACGCTACCGCTTCCGTGACCTTGTCTACTTTGGTTTTAAGACCCGCCCACAATCCGGAGCTAACCGCACTCAGATCATCGAATTCCAATATGGCTTTTTCAACGAGATGTCGCTGCTGAAGCACGGCCAAATCCGACTGCATGGTCTTGCCACATCGGCCGACTGCTACTGGATCATGATCACCCTCGAGCCCACCCTGCTCAACCACTGGACGACGCGAGGTTTGAAAAGCAATTGCAGCGAACAACGGTACCGCGTCGGTATCAAGTCCAGACCATAATCCTTCTGTGAGATCGCCCAGGTGCAGGTAGGGAGCCAGCTCTTGGTCAAGCAGGACAATAGAGTGCATATGGGCGAGGTCAGATTTCAACTGCTCACCGCAATGACCTTCAGCGATAACATCGAACCCGACATCAGTCCAAGGCTCCTCCGCTGCCACGCACAGCGTTGCCTGGCGCAATTGAATGACAGCCTTAAGATGCTGCGCAACCGATAGTGAGCCGTCCCAGATTTGCGTGCAGTGTTCACCCAACTCCATTGTGTCGAGCTTCTCACGCAGGTCTCGGATCTGAATCCAGACAAGCAGGTCTTTCGCCACATCGGGTTCTGCATCACCGGAGACGGCTGTGGAGAGAGTCTTTGTGACTTTGCGAGTTCCCATCAGTGACTTGGGCCAGAACGACTGCTCTGCGCTTTGCCAATCTCCGACTAATTCGCGTACATCAAGTGTTTCGATGATGTCGGTATAAGTCACGGAGAGCTCTTGTTTGAGTTCCGCGATACCGTCGAGCATGTTGCCGCTGACCGAAAACTGACCCAGTAGAGGCTGTTCTGCCGACTGAAAACTGACCCAGGTGTTCAACTGCTTCTGCTCACTTTTCGAGCAGGAGAACACAGGGTGATCAGCATGGAAATGTTGGGAACAATCCGGCGGATGTACTTCCGCGACAAGCTCTCGCTGCACCAGATAGCCAAGCGTACCGGGCTGTCGAGAAACACCATCCGAAAATGGGTCAGAGCGCCCGAATCCACTCAGCCGGCGTACCAGCGGTGCGCGACCTTCAACAAACTCAGCCCATTCCACCACACGCTGGAACAGGCGCTGAAAGCCGATTCGTTCCGGGCAAAGCACAACCGCAGAAGCGCCAAAGCACTTTTCGAGCAGATCAAGGCCGAGGGTTATGACGGCGGCTATAGCCAGCTCACGGCGTTTGTACGCTCGTGGCGAGGTGAGCAAGGCAAGTCTTTACGCGCTTTTGTACCGCTGACGTTTGCGCTCGGTGAAGCCTTTCAATTTGACTGGAGCGAAGAAGGACTGCTGATCGGCGGCCTGTTTCGACGCATCCAGGTCTCCCACATGAAGCTGTGCGCCAGTCGCGCATTCTGGTTGGTTGCGTACCCTAGCCAAGGTCACGAGATGCTGTTCGATGCCCATACACGCTCGTTCGGAGCGTTAGGTGGCGTGCCGCGTCGCGGCATCTACGACAACATGAAAACGGCTGTCGACAAGGTCAACAAAGGCAAGGGCCGCACGGTCAATGCCCGGTTTGCCGTGATGTGCGCGCACTACCTGTTCGATCCGGATTTCTGCAACGTAGCCTCTGGCTGGGAAAAGGGCATTGTCGAGAAGAACGTTCAAGACAGTCGACGGCGCATTTGGCTTGACGCTCAAAACTGCATGTTCCACACCTTCGAGGAACTGAATGCCTGGCTCGGCCAACGCTGTCGTGCGCTCTGGAACGAGCTGCTGCATCCGCAGTACAACGGACTAACGGTGGCGGATGTTTTGGAGCTGGAACGGGTCGAAATGATGCCGATGCCGACGGCCTTTGATGGCTACGTCGAGCGCACCGTGCGGGTCTCCAGCACCTGCCTGATCAGCGTGGCGCGAAACCGCTATTCGGTGCCTTGTGAGCGAGTCGGCCAGTGGGTCAGCAGCCGTCTTTACCCATCCCGGATCGTGGTCATCGCCGATGACACGATGATCGCCAGCCACGAGCGCCTCTTTGATCGAGATCAGGTCAGTTTTGACTGGCAGCATTACATCCCACTCATCGAGCGCAAGCCGGGTGCACTGCGCAATGGCGCACCGTTTGCCGATCTGCCCAATCCGTTGCGGCTTCTAAAACGGGGCCTGAGACGTCACAGCAACGGTGATCGAATCATGACGCAGGTGCTGGCTGCCGTGCCCATCGCCGGTCTCGACCCGGTGCTGGTAGCGGTAGAACTGGTGCTTGAGTCGGGAAGTCTGAGCGCCGATCACATCTTAAATGTTCTCGCTCGACTCACCGCTACTGCACCGCCGCCTTCCGTAGAAACCAGCCTGCAACTCAAGGTGGCGCCTGTTGCCAACACGGCCCGATATGACCAACTCCGTACAACAGATGAGGAGAGCCGCAATGCGTGACTTGATGGCAGAACTTAAAGAACTGCGTCTGCATGGCATGGCGCAGGCTTGGGAAGAACTGGCGGCCCAGGGAGAAGCTTCGACGGCATCCTCGAAATGGCTGCTTGAGCATCTGCTCCAACAGGAGCAAGCAGATCGCGCCGTGCGCTCTGTGAATCATCAGATGAACATGGCAAAGCTCCCCCTGCACCGTGATTTAGCTGGCTTTGACTTCAGCGCTTCCAGCGCTGATGCCCGTCTGGTCAAGGAGTTATCCAGCTTGGAATTTACGGAGACTGCGCAAAATGTAGTTTTCATCGGTGGGCCTGGAACCGGAAAAACACACCTGGCCAGTGCCTTGGCCGTGTCCGGAATCACTACTCATAACAAACGAGTCCGGTTCTTCTCCACGGTGGATCTCGTCAATCTGCTGGAGCGTGAAAAGTACGATGGCAAGGTAGGCCGAATTGCCCAAGGACTGCTTCGAACAGACCTGGTGATACTTGATGAACTTGGGTATTTGCCCTTCAGCCAGAGTGGTGGCGCGCTGTTATTTCACCTGCTTTCAAAACTGTACGAACACACCAGCGTGGTCATCACCACCAACCTCAGCTTCTCGGAATGGTCGAGTGTGTTTGGCGACGCCAAGATGACCACTGCGTTACTAGATCGGCTGACACACCACTGCCACATCGTCGAAACGGGCAACGAGTCCTACCGTCTGCAACACAGCACCTTGGCCGCCCAGACAAAGATCAGGTCGCGTGAACGAAAGCGCAAGGATGAAGAGGGTATCGAGGACGATGAACCGTTTTGATCTGCACCATAAACACCCTGCCGCATGCCTGCATGCGGTGGGGCCAGATGCGTCTTCAACCAGGACACTACTGCTAAGCTTATCCACAATTGCTGGGACAAAAATCAGCAATCCGTCCTGGGTCAATTTTCAATCGGCAGGGTGGGTCAGTTTTCAATCAGCGCCAACAGACGATCTTCTTAAACGCGTAAAACGCATCGCTGGACAAATTCAAGCCGTTGAACGGACATTGGAATCGGATCTCGATTGCGCCAAAACACTGCACGTTGTTGCTGCCACTCGCGGAGCCATCAACGGCTTGATGGAGAAAATCATCGAGGACCACGCGCGGGAGCATGTCGCGAACCCTGCGCTCAGTGAAGAAGAGCGTGACAAGGGGGTCGAAGAGCTTCTTGAAGCCATTCGCCGTTACTCCAAGTGAACTCATCCAGGCAGCTGCCGCGGTCTGTACCGTTTTACTCAGCGTGCTGGTACTTGGCTTGAGTGCCAATCCATGGGTCTCAAGGCTGGCCCGTCGAACAGCGGACAAAGTCGATTGAAAATAAACAAAATCTCTACAACAAAGTAAGCTCTGTACAGAATTTGTAGAGGCTTTGATGGGCCATGACACCTTCCGAGAAACTCGTTCCATGGCACGGAAACTGGTTCCTTTCGCAAACAAAGATCATCTACAGAAACTGCAGGGCAGAGCAGTCCGAGTCAGATAAAGAACTCAAATTCCCTCACATCTCCCAGTGTTCCAGATCAGGCTCTGTATCCAACCCTTGGCAGGAGCTGGATGAGTTTTGCAATGCAGTTTGAGATAACCCTCCTTAACTGGAGCGACTGGATTCAAATTTGCAGTGTTCCCCTTACCAAGGCTTCCAGTCTGGGCAAAATACTCGCTTCGTCATTGCCCAAAATGGCAATCGAAGAACCACGCAACCCTGCCGACGAAGCGGCAGCTGCGTCGCCGGCCAAGGCCACTGGGCACGTAACGCCCATTTGAAGCGCACGCAGTCGCTTGTGCGCATCTGCCTGCAGTGGCGCCTGAACCAATAGCACCAGCGCGGCGGGCTGAATTGCTTCACACAGCAACGGCAGTTCTTCCAGAGGCTGGCCCGTGCCCAACACCTCGATGCGCAGCTGGTCACTACTCATCAACAAACCAGCACACAACAGCTCCAATTCGCGCGCATGGCCCGAGCCGTCTGCTAGCAGCACGCAAGCACCGTTGCTCTGGTTCATCTGCAGCCGCAATAACATCCGCGCACGCAAGAAGGCGTCAAGGAACAACCACTGACTGCGTCGACCGAAATTATTACCGGATGCCAGGCTGCGCCAGACCGGCAGCAGAATAGCCTCCAGTGCAGTAGCTTTCGGATAGATCGTAAATAGTTGCCCGTGCAGGCGCTCCAGCTCAGCGCCATCAAAAGCCAGCGTGGCATGATGAACTGCCTCTTGCCACTGGACCAGGGGGGCTTCGGCCGAGCCAGATACAGTGATACCGGGCGTGTCCTGCTGCCGGACGAGCAAAGCGCCTATCTTGCTGATGGGCAGGCCCCGGCTGGTCCAGAGCATGATGCTACGAATATGTTCGATGTCCTGTTGCGAATACAGGCGATGCCCTCCCACAGTGCGTACTGGTCGGATCAGCCCGTGGCGGCGCTCCCATGCCCGCAAGGTGATCGGGTTGACGCCAGTCAGGCTGGCTACTTCCCGCATGGGGAGCAAGGCGTCGTCGGAGGTGGATTCGATGGGCTCGGTCATTGAAAGTCGTTGCATCCTGAGTGTGTCGGCATTCTAAACCAGGCATGACACTTTTTAACCAGCACCAATCGATGTCCGACGGCCCTGCGTCCTGCCATCTAGGCATGGCAGTCGCTGACGACTACGCTATGGGGCAAACCCACGAATCACAATGAGCCCAGACCATGATTGACGCCAAACTCCTGCAACTTATGGTCGAAGCCTCCAATGACGGCATCGTCGTGGCCGAGCAGGAAGGCAATGACAGCATCCTCATCTATGCCAACCCTGCCTTCGAACGCCTGACCGGCTACAGTGCCGACGAAATTCTCTACCAGGATTGCCGGTTCCTGCAGGCAGACGATCATGCCCAGGCCGCCCTGGAGGCAATCCGCGACGCCATCCGCCTCGGTCAGCCCTGCCGTCAGGTGCTGCGCAACTATCGCAAGGATGGCAGCCCGTTCTGGAACGAGCTGTCTATCACTCCCGTGCACAATGATGCCGACCAGTTGACCTACTACATTGGCATACAGCACGACGTCAGCGACAAGATTGCCGCTCTGGAAAGGATTCAGTCACTTGAGACCGAAGTGGCCGAGCTTCGCAGTAAACTGGCAAGCCTCGGTGGCTAACGACGAGTAGCGCTACGACCGACACAAAAAGTGTACAAGAATATTGACTTGTACAATTTTCCCCGTAGGCTTCAGATAAATCTGTACAGTTTTCTCGAATTGTACAACTTTACCTGGAGCCTGCCATGTCTGCATATCTCCACCAATTCGCTGATACGTTCGCAACGCTGAACGCCGATTGCCTGGACCGCCTGGGCGAGCTATACAGCAACGACGTTCAGTTTCGTGATCCCTTGCATCAGCTGGATGGCTTGCCGGCACTGCGCACGTACTTTGAAAAACTGTACACCAACGTTCAGGATATCCGCTACGACCTCCTTGACGCGGATGAAACCGCCCCCGGTCACGGTTATCTGCGCTGGAACCTGCATTTTCGTCATCCACGCCTGTCCCACGGCCAGCCGATCAGTCTGCAAGGCTGCAGCCACCTGCGCTGGGCGACACATGTCTACCTGCACCACGACTACTTCGATGCCGGCGCCCTGCTCTACGAGCACGTCCCGGTTCTTGGCGGGGTGATCGGCTGGATCAAGGGCAGGCTCGCATGAGCCGCTGCTGGCTGACAGGCGCTAGCAGCGGCCTCGGTGCTGCCCTGGCTGAACGGCTGCTGGAGCAAGGCCATGAGGTGGCCTTGGGGGGCCGCCGGGCGGAGGCACTGATGCCGCTAGTGCTGCGCTACCCTGGGGCCCTGCTCACTACCGGCGATGTGACTGACCCACGACAGGTCTCGGCTATCTGCGAGAACATCGAGCATGCCTGGGGCGCACTCGACCTGGTGATCCTGAACGCTGGCACCTGCGAATACCTTGTGCCGGGCAGGTTCTCGGCCGAGACCGTCGAGCGGATGATGCGCACCAACCTGCTGGGGGTCAGCTACTGCCTGCAGGCGGCCCTTCCACTGCTGCGCCGTGGGCAACGACCACACCTGGTAGTGATCGGTAGCTCGGTGACCTGGCTGGCGCTGCCCCGGGCTGGAGCCTATGGCGCGTCCAAGGCGGCCCTGCGTTATCTGGTCGAGTCCCTGCGCCTGGATCTACATGCCGAAGGCATCGATGTAACGCTGGTCAGCCCAGGCTTCATCGACACCCCCCTGACTCAGCGCAACACCTTTGCCATGCCACAACTCTGGACGGCCGACCGCGCCGCGCGGCATGTCGTCGCGCGCCTGACGCGACGACCGTTGGAGATCAACTTTCCACGCCTCTTCATACTCATCCTGCGCTTGCTTGGCGCCCTGCCAGCGCGTTGGCGCCTGGCCCTGGGCCGTCGACTGGCGCGAACCGAACAGGAATAGCGTCATATGCGTATCGCCATTATCGGCAGCGGGATCTCTGGGCTGACCTGTGCCTATCTGCTGTCACGTCGCAATGAGGTGACCGTGTTCGAAGCGGCTGACTGGATCGGCGGTCATACCCATACTGTCGACATCGAATGGCAGGGCCAGCGTTATGCAGTAGACACCGGTTTCATCGTATTCAACGACTGGACCTATCCCAACTTCATCCGCTTGATGGATCGCCTTGGAGTCGTCTCACGCCCCACCGAGATGAGCTTTTCCGTGAACGATCCGGAGAGCGGCCTGGAATACAACGGCAATAACCTGGACACCCTCTTCGCCCAGCGCAGCAATCTGCTGTCGCCGGGCTTCTGGGGCATGTTGCGCGATATCGTGCGCTTCAACCGCCAGGCGGTGGCCGACCTTGACGGCCACCGCATTGAGCCAGGTATGAGTCTTGGTGATTACCTGCACACGCGAAGCTACGGGCAGCGTTTCATCCATCACTACATCGTACCCATGGGCTCGGCCATCTGGTCGGTATCACGGGCCGATATGCTGCGCTTCCCGTTGCACTTCTTCGTCCATTTTTTTCGTAACCATGGACTGCTCTCGATCAGCCAGCGGCCACAATGGCGAGTGATCGAGGGTGGCTCGCGCAGCTATGTGGAGCCGTTGTGCAAGACGTTCAGCGAACGCATTCGGCTCAACTGCCCGGTGATGAGCGTCCGCCGGGACGACAACGGCGTGGTGATCACTAGTGCGGCAGGCCATGAGCGTTTCGACAAGGTCGTGTTCGCCTGCCATAGCGACCAGGCTTTGGCGCTGCTGGAGAAACCGACGGCCACCGAGCACGAGGTGCTAGGCGCCCTCGACTATGCCGCCAACGAAGTATTGCTTCACACCGACACCCGCCTGCTGCCCAGCCGGCGCAAGGCTTGGGCCAGCTGGAACTATCGCCTCGGTGGACCCGCGCACGCCCCGGCGGCCGTGACCTACAACATGAACATACTGCAAGGCCTCGACGCCCCGGTAACCTTCTGCATAAGCCTCAATCAGGGCGATTGCGTGGACCCGTCGCAGGTGCTGGCTCGCTTCAAATATGCACATCCTCAATACAGCCTTGCAGCCATGGCGGCCCAAGCGCGCCAGGGCGAGCTACAGGGAAACCAGCACAGCTACTTCTGCGGCGCTTATTGGGCAAACGGCTTCCATGAGGATGGCGTGGTCAGCGCACTGGACGTCGCCCAAAGATTCGGGGAGCGCCTGTGAACAGCAGCCTTTGCTACGGTTGGGTCAGCCACCGGCGTCTGGTGCCGCGGTTCCATGGATTCCGTTATCGCATTGGCATGCTTTATCTGGATCTGGACGAACAGGATCTGCTGCTGGGCCTGTCCCCGTTACTCGGTGCTTTTCGCCTGGCGCCGTTGTGCTGGCGAGAAACCGATTACCTGCCAGCCTGGACTCGTCGCGGTATCCCCTTGAAGGAAGCTGTGCGCGAAGTGGTGGCCAAGGCCTTGGGCCAGGCGCCCTGCGGCACCATTCATTTGCTGACCCAGCCGCGCAGTTGGGGGGTTTCATTCAATCCGGTCAGTTTCTACTTTTGCCACGACAGTGACGGTCTCCTGGCGGCGATTGTGCTGGAGGTACGTAACACCCCTTGGCGTGAACGTTTTCACTACGTGTTGTCTGTGCTGCCCGGTCAGCCCCGGCAGTTCTCGGTCACGAAGGCATTCCATGTCTCGCCATTCCTGCCAATGGATATGCAGTACCACATGCGCTTTTCCATTGATGACGCGCACATGCGCATCCACATGGAAAACCGCCGCGAAGGACAAAAAGTATTCGAGGCCGACCTGTCCCTGCGCCGACAGCCGCTGGATGCCGCCGCACTACAACGGCACGTATTGGCCTTCCCCTGGATGAGCCTGCGCACCCTCGGTGCGATTTATTGGCAAGCCATGCGCCTGTTACTCAAACGCACCCCGCTCTATGCCCACAAGACCAGTCAGAGCAGCCAAAACCTTGGCCATCACGTCCACGAGGAGCCCAAGCATGTCCGATCCAACTCTGAGCGTTAGCAAATCGTTGGGCCTGGCGCCGTTATTCGGCGGCCTGGCCAGGAGCGCCGTGCTCACTCAGCTTCGCAACTTGCGCCAAGGCCGGCTGCGCCTGATCTACCAAGACCGGCAGTGGCTGTTCGGCGACGTCGCCAGCGCGCTACACGCTGAGGTCGAGATCTTCGACGAGGCAGCTTGGGGGATGGTGGCTGCCAACGGCTCTATCGGTGCCGGCGAAGCTTACATCCATGGCTACTGGCGCAGTCCGGACCTGGCCGCGGTCACTCGCCTCTTCGTCGCCAACCTGGAGGTACTCGACGCCCTTGAAGGCGGGTTGGCGCGCCTGGGCCGTCCGATCCTACGTCTGCTGCACTGGCTAAACCGCAACAGCCGGCGCGGCGCGCGACGCAACATTCTTGCCCATTACGATCTGGGCAATGCCTTGTTCGAGCGGCTGCTGGACCCGACCATGATGTACTCGGCAGCCATGTTCGACAGTCTGGAACAGAGTCTGGAGCAGGCCCAACTGAACAAGCTCGAGCGTATCTGCGCCAAACTTGCGCTGCGCCCCGATGACCATCTGCTCGAGATCGGTAGCGGATGGGGCAGCCTGGCGATCCATGCCGCCACCCACCACGGGTGCCGGGTGACCACCACCACGTTGTCCGAGGCGCAGTACGCCCATACCCTGCAGCGCGTCCAGGATCTTGGTCTGCAACACCGCATTACCGTCCTGCGCGAGGACTACCGCGACCTTGGCGGACGCTTCGACAAGCTGGTCTCTATCGAGATGATCGAGGCGGTCGGGCACCGCTATCTGCCTGTTTACTTTCAGCGCTGCGCGTCGCTGCTCAAGGATGACGGCTTGATGCTGCTGCAGGCCATCACCATCCGTGACCAGCGTTATGAACAGGCCCGGCGGTCGGTAGATTTCATTCAGCGCTATATTTTTCCCGGTGGTGCCCTCCCCTCCCTGAGCGTCATGCTGCAGACCGCCAGTTGCCATACCGCGTTGAACCTGGTGCACATGGAGGACTTCGGCCTGGACTATGCGCGGACTCTTCAGCACTGGCGCGACAACTTGCGTCAGTCGCGCACCGCCTTGACCGAGCTGGGCTATGACGACACCTTTCAGCGCCTCTGGGACTTCTACCTGTGTTACTGCCAGGGTGGTTTCGAGGAGCGTACTATCGGCGTCGCGCAACTGCTCTGGGCAGCTCCGGCCGCACGCCGCGCAGCGCTGCCGGGCGCCTGATTTGAGCCGGGCCTGGTTGATCGGCAACGCGCTATGGATGCAGGCCGCCTGGTGGGCTTGCGTACTGAGCGAGCGGCATCCTTGGCTGCTACTCCCCGTGGTGGCAGGCCTGTTGGTGCATGTGGCTGCTTGCCCACGACCAGGCGACGAAGCAACCGCTCTGGCCTGTGTGGGGATGGCAGGCTGTTTACTGGATGCCAGCCTGGGTGCGCTGGGAGTCTTCGATTTTGCCCAGCAACCCCTTCCCCTGTGGCTTGCCTTGCTGTGGCTGGTACTGGCCAGTGGGCTTCGCCACAGCCTGGCGTGGGCCCGACGTCCCATCTGGTACGGGGCGCTACTGGGTCTGTGCGGTGGACCTCTGGCTTACATCGCCGGCGCAACGCTGGCCGGTGTAGGTTTGCCTTGGGGCACCCTTGGCACGGCCCTGCTGCTTGCGATGCTGTGGGCTGTATGGATGCCAATCATCCTGCGACTGGCTGCGTCCCGCTGATAAACAACAGCCTTTTGAATGCGTGAATATCGCCTGCTTTGCCGGTTATGGTGGGTTTACGGCAGCGACTCCGGCTGACGGCGGAAGAACAGGATCACTTGTCCCAACTCGACTCCAAGCTTGCTCATATTCGAGCGATTGATCATCGTGTCTTCGTCCATCAGGTACATCCAGTCGTCCAGATCCACTTCCCAATGCCTGCCGTCAACCGGCAGGTCAAGGCGATAGCGCCAGCGCAGCGCGTTGCCAGCGACCTCGCCGCTAGCCTCTCCGACTACGTCGTCCGCACGACCACGCCAACGCCCGGCGCCGGCCGGTTCCAGCGTCCAGACGCGCCGTTGACGCGTGCCATCGCTGTAGAGAAATCGCTCGTCGAGGATCAACTGCTGGCCCTCGACGCGGCTTTCGATCTGGACATGGAAGCGCTTGACCACCTCGCCCGAGCGATTCTGGAACAGGCCCCAAGCCTGTACCGGCCGAGAGAAGAACGCCACGAGATCCAGCGTCGGTCGCTCCTTTGCGTAGTGCTCCACGCCAACGTTGTTACAGCTGACCAGCAACAGGCTAACGAGCAGTACCAGTATTTGACGCATCTCAACCTCCTCACTCCGCCGGCCCGGCCATCCCCAGCAGTCGTTGACGCAGTTGCTTGTCCCGAGTGCGCGGATCAAGCCAGATATCGAAGAAGGCGCGGGCGAATGCAGAGTCGTCGACCCGCCGGCGCAGCTGACCGTCGACGAAGAACGTGCAGCCTTTGCCGGGATGGTAGACCCCGGTGATGCGCATTCCGGGCCGAACATCGACGAAGGCTTCACGCATTTCATTGGACCAGCGTTGGAGGGTGGACTCCTCTAGACGAGCCTCTGCCATGCGCTCCATTTCATTGAGGCTGACCTCCACCAGCGTGTCCCGGGAAAAGACACGGTGATAAGTCAGTTCGAGTGCAAAGGGCTGATCCCAGGTCAGCGGCAACCCAGAGCTCCACAACCGCGCGGTGTATAGACTCACGCCGAACCAGGTAAAGTCGCCGCTGCCCACCAGACGCCTATCGGGCAGCGCGGGATGCCAGTCCGCCCAGGCAGGTACGGCGAGTAACATCGCGAACAGCCAGCATATCGACAGACGATGTTCGAGAAAGCGTCTGGAATCAGCCACGTTCATCAACGTCTCGGCCTTTTTTAAAAATTCTATACAAGACTAGCTCAATGCATAGTTTTTACGCCATCAGTACAGAACGTGTACAATTTTTTACCCCCAAGGGAAGCGGTTGAGAACATAGGTGCCGTCGACAACCCACTGGAGGTCTCCAACTTTATGCGCTAGAGGCTTCTTTGATGATCATCTTTATTGGGTCGTTTTCAGCCGGTCACGACAGGCAGAAATCGGCCGAGGCTGTGTAAAAACGTTTTGGAGCTGGTTTGACGGTCAGAAGAAGAGCGAAAATCCCGTTCCTACGCAAATTTCAGCTCCGCTACTTCACCAAGTACGGGCAGATTTTACGTAGCAACGCGAGCTTAAAATCGGTGCCTGCGTTTTTACACAGCCTGGGCCATAAGCAGCCGCTGGACAGACTAGTGGCTAATAGGTAGCGTCGACCCTCTGCACTGAATCTTTCCCGTAGTTGAGTCGTCAGGCGTATTGGTTGGAGGAGTTGCAATGACAACAATCGATGTGAAATCCCGATTCGAAGCAAAGCTTCTCCGTCCGGCAAAGCCTGGTAATGATACGTCGTGGGCGTTTCTGGTACTGCCAGGAGACGCGAGTGAACAGCTTCCGAGGCGAGGAAGGACGACAGTTGAAGGCACAATCAATGCGCACCACTTCCAGGCAACCCTTGAGCCGGATGGTCAGCTGAGCCATTGGCTGCGGGTCAGCAGAGAGTTACTCGAAGCCGCAGGCGCGGCTGTTGGGGACATCGTTACGCTGGAGCTAGCCTCTGTGAAGAAGGAACCCGAGCCTGACATCCCGGCAGATTTTCAGGAGGCACTGGCAGCCACTCCTGAGGCTCGTAAAGTCTGGAACAATACGACGACCATCGCACGAGTAGACTGGATTCACTGGATTACTTCAGCCAAGCAACTCAAGACCCGCGCAAAACGAATCAGTGATGCCTGCGAAATGCTCGCATCCGGCAAGAAGCACGTTTGCTGTTTCGACCAGTCCGGTTACTACAGTAAGGCCTTCCGTGCGCCCGAGGCGGATAATTCTTAAATGGGGCATTAGATTCAAATCGTTCGGCTCGTTCACCGGGACCGACTAAGCTGGTCTTTTAGCTTGATTGTTATGAATGTCTGCAAAGGGTTGTGGATTTCGGTCAGTTACGACAGGCAGCAATCGGCTGTGGATTCAACCGGTCGGCGCAACACACCTAAATCCCGCTGTCTGCCGAAGACGTTCACGGCGCCGACGCCCTATTGCATCGGTCTCGCTGATCCCGTCTCGCACCACCCCGAATGCATGTAAGGTCAGGGTGCGCGGGCTGGCGACGTTGATTCCGTACGTTGCACTATCTGGCTAACGACGTTCAGGCCTCCCCGAGGGCTGCCCGCGTTGAGCGGGCATCGGAAATCATCCGAACTAATTCAGGCACCTGATTCAGGGTCACTCGCAGGCATCCCGCGAGCCTCCTTATCGTTTTCGTCCTGGTCGTTCATCTGTGGGTCGTTGTCTGGGTTATCGACGTGGCTGTTCGTACCAGCTTTTGGATGCTCACTCGATACCGAATTAGTAGCATCCACATCATCCATATCTGCATCGACAGGAGCTTCATCGTCGGTCGGTAATGGAACTTCGTACTGGTTCCAGCTCGGGTCGTGGCCAGTTTCGTTGTCCGTGGTGCGTGTTTCGCGTTGCTGCGATTTATTGCCTGGTGCGTTCTCGTTAATTTCCATGGTGGCTCTCCGACCTAATGTGCGTGATTTCCGTGCTTAAACATGAGAAGCGGTCGTGCGCTGCAAGTGCCTACCATTGGACAGACGGCGAACACAAAAAACCCGGCTTGCTGGCCGGGCTTTCTCTCCTATCGCATATCGTCTGATAGCGGTGTTATTTCATCTGCCTCTGGTGTAGTCCTCTCACCAGGTTCTTTCCAGTCTTCTGGGCGATCATCGCTGGGTTTTGTTAACGGATCGTATTTATTCGGATCGTCTGGATCTAGCGTCGGCTCATCTGAACCTGGCTCAGGCTTGGATGGAACAGAACCTTGTGTTTGGTCTCGAAAACTCGAATCGGAAGACATACCCACCTCACCAATGAGGTCCAGCTTTTCTGGGCCGTAATAGTTTGAAGTTGGCAGGTGAAAAGTGTGCGACTGAGCAGATGAGCGGGCAGCAAAAAGCCGTTTGGGGTTGCACGGAATTGCCCCCAACTGCATCACCACTGACCAGTCATTTGCATCGGACTTGACCAGCGCACATGGGAATGACGACCGGCAGAGAACGGCCAAGAGCAGTCATTTGGGGAATCATCTATGAAATCAAGGACGATTCGGTCGTGCGGTACGGCGACCCTTCGTCCGGTCACTAATCGTCGAGCAAAACCTGAGCGTTCTGTCGGGTGCATGAGTCTCCGTAGGAAACTACTGGGATACTCAGTTCACTATGCTCAAGAGCGTCAGTCCAATCTGACCCGTGCTGGGGTTGGCCCATTAAGTTCCTTTGTGTTGACCTGTCGATTGGATACTGATCTCGGCCAGTGCATCTGCGAGACTGTAAGTCGACTCATTTGTTGGCCTCCATGAGGAACACCGATGCCTTCAATTATCTTCTTCGCATGGGGTCTGGCGGCCAGCACAGTGATCGTGCATGCAATCGGTTTGGCCTGGTTGCTGATGGCATTGATAGTTGTGGTGATCGGTTCGGTCATGAAGAAGAGGCTCCGCGGATTTAACGGAAGCCGCTTTGACCGACACTGGAGGGAACGGCTTGTGCGCTGTATCAACACCTGCGGTGGATGACTTATCCAGTGCCTCTCGATACCCTTTCGCACCTCGGGTGCCTGACAGTGTTCCAGGTCAAACCACACCCCATCCAGACGAACAAATAATGAAATCCTCCGCAGGTTTGCTGTTATCAGGTATTGAGCTGGACCGTGCCAGCTCCATACCCTTGTACCGCCAACTCTACTTGCAAATTCGCAAACAGATTCTCAGTGGAAGAATTCAAGGAGGCGTGCGCCTGCCATCGACCCGGACGTTGAGCAAAGAGCTGGAGCTGTCGCGGATTACCATTCTCAATGCGTTCGATCAACTGATTGCCGAAGGTTTTCTGACGTCGCGTACAGGGGCCGGTACCTATGTCGGCAATGAGTGGGACAGCCGTGGTATTGCCGACGATCAGCGCCAGCGCCAGCCTCCTCGCCTGTCCAATCTGAGCCAGTCCATGCTGTCGCTGCGCAGCAATCATTTTCAGGGGGTTTCCTATGCCGACTGGGCCGCCGGGACCCCAACCTCATTCCTGCCCAGCCACAGCGCTTACGACGCGTTCCCGCAACCTGTCTGGAAGCGCTTGACGAGCCGCCACCTGCACAAGCCGACCAAGGCCATGCTCGGCTATGGCGAACTGCAAGGATTGTTGGCCCTGCGCAAGGCGATTGCTGAATACGTTTTTGATGCCCGTGGCATCGACTGCAGTGCCGAGCAGGTGGTCATCGTTTCCGGCGCCCAGCAAGCCTTTAACCTGCTGGGCATGCTTTTGCTCAATCCACAGGACAGCTTTTGGATGGAGGATCCGGGGCATATCGCGGCGCGAATCGCGTTCCAGGCTCAAGGTGGTCTGGTGGTCCCGTTGCGTATCGACGAACAGGGGATCGATATCCAGCAAGGCCTGGCTCAGTGCCCTGACGCCCGTCTGGTGTTTACCACGCCTTCTCGTCAGCATCCCTTGGGCGTCACCATGAGTTATGTGCGGCGCCAGGAACTCATCGACTGGGCCGCGCACAACCAAAGCTGGATCATCGAGGACGACTGCGACAGTGAATTTCGCTACAGCGGCCGCCCCCTGCCTGCACTCTATGCCATGGACCAATGGGCCCGGGTGATCTACGTCGGAACGTTCAGCAAAGTGCTCTTCCCCTCGCTACGACTGGGTTACGTGATACTGCCGCACGCCTTGATCGAACCCTTCTGCACCCTGCGGGCGGTCATGGATCGCAGCCCGCCCACACTGCTACAGGCCGTGACAGCAGACTTCATGCGCGAAGGCCACTTTCTCGGCCATATTCGTCGCATGCGTGCGCTGTACCAGACTCGCCAGCAAGCACTGGTCGAACAACTGCAGCAACGGCTGGGCGGTTTCTTCAAGATCACCCCGGTGGAGGCCGGCATGCACCTGATCGCCTGGCTGCCACCGCAGCTTGATGACGACGCCATCGCCAAGGAACTGGCCCGGCATAATATTCATACCTATGCCCTGAGCGACTACTGCCTTGAGCATGTCTTGCCACCTGCTCTGTTGATCGGTTTTGCCGGCACGCCTGAGGACCAGGCCGAGGAGCGCGTCGAAGCACTTGCCCAGGCCTTGAGCAAAATGGGCTATCTGCAGCAGGCCACTTGAAGTATGGCAAGTGGTCTTATGATTTAACTGATAATGGATCTATCGAGAGTTCCTGACTGGCGCGATAAAGGCTGCGCCGGTAGACCCGGCGTCTGAACCAGGAATGACTCGAATGAACAATAAGATCCAGGAACGATTCAATGCCTTGCTCAGCCACAAGGCTGCCCGGGCCGGAACACCTCCCATACTGACTGAAGCACTGGCCCGCCAGCTGCTCGACCGGCTGGGGCAGATGCGCTTGTTTGCTCATGCCTACCCCTTGCTGACCAACCTCACCCATGGCCGTGTCACGCCTGCCGACCTGCTGGACTTCGCTTATCGCCACGAACTGCAGGGTCTGAGCCTGCACTTGCTCGACGGCGAGGAAAACAGCCTGAGTCAAATGACACCCGCGCAACTTCAGGCGTTTGCTGACAAGGCCAATGCACTCGGACTAGATGTGCACCTGGAAATCAGCAGCACGCTGAAAAAAGATGTCGATCAAGTGATCGCCATTGCCAAGGCTCTGGGCACCCGCAACATCCGCGTTTACTCACGCTACGAGGGGACCCTGTCCCGGGTCATGGACATGATCGAGTCAGACCTGCATTACCTCGCGCAGCAGGCAGACGAGCACGACCTGTTCTTCGACTTCGAGCAGCATGAGGAACTCAAGAGCGCCGAGATCGCGCAACTGCTGAACCGGCTAAACCACCCACGGCTACATGCCTTGTTCGACTTCGGCAACATGATCAATGCCTGCGAACAGCCCCTGCCGGCGCTCCGAACCTTGGCGCCGCACATACGCCAGACCCACCTCAAGGGTGTGCGCATCGTCCCCGAGCAAAACGGCTTCGGCCATTACGGCGTGCTGCAGGGCTGTGACGAAGACGATCTACCCAACGCACGCATGTTGTTCGAACTGTTGATGCTCGGCGAATCAACCCCGCAAGTGATCGCGTTCATTCTTGAGCAGGAAAATCACTACGTTGCCCCGGCGTTCCGCCAGATTGACGAAGCCGCCGACCCGTTCATTGCGTACCGGGAAATGAGTGAAACAGCGCTGCCAGGCGGCTACTCGCTGGAGCGAATGTTGGCCGATGAACACCGTTGGGCGAACAACCAGGTCGCCTATGTACGAAGCCTACTGGCCGAGTTCCGAACCCTGGCCGAGTTGACCCTGGGCAACCGCGCTAACGCCTGAACCTGACGTTGCTTACCCAATTACGCCTGGAGAACAATAATGACAACTCGTGACAAGGCCAAATGGCTCAGATTCCTGATTCTCATCCTCGGTGGTGGCACCATCTACAAGTTGGCGAACCTCAAAGACGCCTTCTATATACCCATGCAAGAATTCATGGGGTTGACCCACACTGAAATTGGCCTGCTGCTGAGCGCCAACGCCATTATCGCCACCGCGCTGTTTGTCGTGGGCGGGCTGCTCGCCGATCGGTACGACACTCGCAAGCTGATCCCCATCGGCCTGATCGGAACCGGCGGCCTGGGGCTCTACCTGGCGACCTTTCCGCCTTTCAGCAATCTGCTGATTGTATTCAGCCTGCTGGCCGTCTGCGCCGATTGCATCTTTTGGCCCTCGTTGCTCAAAGCCATCCGCAATCTGGGTGATGACCAGGAACAGGGGCGCCTGTTCGGGCTTCTGGAAGGCGGGCGTGGCGTCATTGATACCCTGGTAGCCTTTTCTGCGCTGGGCGTCTTCGTCGCCATGGGATCCGGTGAAACCGGTCTGAAATCGGCAATCCTTTTCTACTCGGTCATCGACATTCTTGCCGGAACCCTGACCTGGTTCCTGCTCAAGGGCGGCAGCACGCAGTCGACTGCCAAGCCGAAGAACGGTTTGTCGAACCTGCTCGAGGCCATCAAGGTGCCGGGTATCTGGCTGGTCAGCCTCAACGTGTTCATGGTCTACATCGTGTACTGCGGCCTGACCTATTTCATTCCCTACCTCAAGGAAGTGTACGAACTGCCCGTAGCACTGGTGGGCGCTTATGGCATCATCAACCAGTACTTCCTCAAAATCCTGGGCGGGCCCGCCGGCGGCTTCATTGCCGACAAGCAGTTCAAGAGCTCCAGCCGCTATCTGAAATGGGCATTCCTGGCCTTACTGCCGCTGATGGGCGTCATTATGCTCATCCCGAAAAGCCCGAGTTTCATCTACGCGGGCATGGCGGCCACCCTCTCCTTCGCGCTGATTGTTTTTTCCATGCGCGGCGTGTTCTGGGCGCCCATGGGTGAAGTCGGCATTCCCCAGCACATCACAGGCTCAGCCTTTGGTATTGGTTGCCTGATCGGCTATGCGCCAGGCATGTTTGCTTACGTCATCTATGGCGCAATACTCGACCATTTCCCAGGCCAACAAGGCTACAACTACGTCTTCAGTTTAATGAGTCTGTTGGCCATTCTTGGTTTCATGGTGTCCAGCCTGCTGTATCAGGCTGTCCGGAATAACTCCACGACCACCGGCAAAGTTAGCGCAGCGCAAACCTGAACATCGCCCTGGTAACCTGAAACTGGCTGGTCTCCTGGAAAAGTTGCTGTATGAGCAGTGGATTCCACCATACAGTAACCCTTAATCACGTGAGTACAGACGATCGCGCGAATGTCGGCTGTGTGAAAACGTTTTAGAGCAGGTTCGATAGTCAGAACCGCAACGAAAATCACGTTCCTACGCAAATTTCAGGTCTGGCTGACCAACCAAACGCTGGCAGATTCACCGTGTACTCGGAGAAGGTCGAGGTACCCATGTAGTGGAATATGGGTTGGTCTTTGTAGGAAAAGCGGCTGGTGCCGTCAGGCATCAGGCCTTTGCCCTGCCACAACTTCGATAATTTGCAGGGGCTGGTTAGCAGCGAAGGTTATGGCAGCTCGCAGGCGCGAGATTGAGAAAAGCAATCGCCTGACAGCCTGACAGACGATATCAGAACGTTGCAATACCGATCCCTGGTTTGCTCCACCGCGAAGTTGCACCAGGCTTCAAGCTGCGCTATCGATACCAAGGTACTGATCTAAAGGTGGTTTGTTGCACTGGTTTTGACAATCGCCAGTTCAGGGTGAGCAACAAGTTTATCAATATGCAATTGGTCGTTGTTCAACCAAGTCTCTGTCACAACACGGTAGTGTTCCATATCCTTGCAACGCATACGCAGACTGTAGTCGAACGGCCCCGTGATCAATTGGCAATCGAGCACTTGCGCACACGTTTTTACGGTGTTTTCGAACGCTTTCTGGGCGGTGCGCCCGCTTTGATTGGACAACGCCACCAGCACCAGCAACGATAACCCTGGCGAGACCGCCT
Organism: Pseudomonas sp. LBUM1666; assembly: GCF_059695775.1. NCBI lineage: Bacteria > Pseudomonadati > Pseudomonadota > Gammaproteobacteria > Pseudomonadales > Pseudomonadaceae > Pseudomonas > Pseudomonas sp. LBUM1666. The sequence goes on from NZ_CP166789.1 coordinate 3,894,638, forward strand.
GCATATTGATGATCGCGCTGTAGCCCCGAATAAACCCTTGCCGCTCAAGCTTGCGTACTCTCTCCAAGCAAGGTCTGGGCGTCAGATGCACTAAGGTTGATAGCTTTTCATTGGTGATCCGGCCGTCATGGCGTAACACCTCTAAAATGGCTTGGTCGATACGATCCAGCGCAGGGGGGACAAGCGGATTTCTTTCTTTGGTGTTCATCTTGGATTCTTGCTCACTGGCTTACTTCAGAGCACCGCAGAGAAATTGGCGCAGGCGTTCGCTTTTGGTCTGGCTGAAAACCTGCTGAGGAGTACCTTGCTCCTCTATATGGCCGTTGTGCAGGAAAATCACCTGAGTCGATACCTCACGGGCAAAGGCCATCTCATGGGTCACTACAATCATGGTGCGGCCTTCGGCGGCCAGGCCCTGCATCACCTTGAGCACCTCGCCGACCAGTTCCGGGTCGAGGGCTGAAGTCGGCTCGTCGAACAGCAAAACGTCCGGCTCCATGGCCAGCGCGCGAGCAATTGCCACCCGCTGCTGCTGGCCGCCGGACAAGTGCGCCGGATAAACATTGGCGAACTCACCGAGCCCCACCTGCTGCAGATACTTCTGACCACGGTTCAATGCTGCGGCGCGACTCAGGCCAAGCACATGAATGGGCGCCTCGATAACGTTCTCAAGTACGGTCAGGTGCGACCACAGGTTGAAGTGTTGAAACACCATGGCCAGCCTGGTGCGCATGCGCTGCAGCTGCTTGTGATCGAGGACCTGCAATTCTCCATGGCGATCCGTGCCCAGGCGAATGTCTTCGCTGCCCAGGCGGATCGCCCCGGCATTGGGTTTTTCCAGGAAGTTGATGCAACGCAGGAAGGTGCTTTTACCCGAACCCGAGGAGCCGATGATGCTGATCACATCGCCCTTTTGCGCAGTCAGCGAAACACCCTTGAGTACCTCCTTGTTGCCGTATTGCTTGTGAATATTTTCTACGACGAGGGTTGTCATTGTTATTCCTCTTGAACGGTATAGGACGACTCAATTTGCCGTGCGTGGCGCCAAATAAGCCAGGTATCGCACTTCCAGTAACCTGAAGAGGCCTACCAGAGCGAAGGTCATGACCATGTAAACCAGGCCGATAAAGAGAAACGCCTCGAACGGGGCGTAGTAGTCCGAGTAGACACTGCGGCCTGCCCCGGTAAGGTCCATGAGGGTTACCGCACTGGCGATGGATGACCCCTGCAGCATCAAAATCACTTCATTGCTGTAGGACGGGATGGCACGCCGCAAGGCCGACGGCAGGATTATCCGACACAGCAGTGTCACAGGACTCATCCCGTAGGCACGCGCGGCCTCGATCTCACCCTGTGGAATGTTGCGCATGGAACCGGCAAAAATTTCAGTGGTGTAAGCGCAGGTATTCAGCGCAAAGGCAATCAAGGCACACCAGTAAGGCTCGCGCAGGTAGGGCCAGAACAGGCTGTTACGTACCCATTCGAACTGTGACAAACCGTAATACAGCACCAGCAATTGCAGCAGCATCGGCGTACCGCGGAAAAAGTAGGTGTAGGCCTGGACTGACTGACTCAACCAGCGATTACGCGACACTCGCAGGCGCGCCAATGGCATGGCCAACAGAAGGCCGATCAACAAGGAGCAGCCGGTGAGTTTGAGGGTCATGAGCAAACCGGCAAAAAACAGTGGCAAGTTGTCGAGGATGATCTGAGGTTGCAGGTCGATCATGATCAAATCTCCGCGTGCCGAACGCCAAGGGAATAACGTTTGCTCAAGGTGCCGAGAGCATATTGAGAGCAGGCCGTCAGGGTCAGGTAGAGCAGGCATACCAGCATGTAGAACAGGAACGGTTGACGAGTCGCCCGACCCGCCTGATCAGCCATCCAGGTCATGTCCTGCAGACCGATCATGGTCACGATCGCGGTGCTCTTGAGCAGCACCAGCCAGTTATTGCTCAGGCCGGGCAGAGCGAAGCGCATCATTTGGGGGAACAGCACACGGCGAAACACTTGGCCGCGGCTCATGCCATAGGCAACCCCTGCTTCCAGCTGGCCTGCCGGCACAGCAAGAAAGGCACCACGAAAGGTTTCGGAAAAGTACGCACCGTAAATCAGTGCCAAGGTAATGACTCCGGCAACATAGGGATCGATATCCCATTGCGCCAAACCGTAAGCCTCGGTGAAGACGTTGCAGAAAATCTGCATCCCGTAGAACAGCAGTAGCATGGCCACCAGGTCTGGCACGCCCCGCATGATGGTTGTGTACAGATGCGCCGGCCAGCGCAGCCAGGCGAACGGCGAGAGCTTGAGACAGGCACCCGTCAGCCCCAGCAAAATGGCTAGCAGCAACGCCAACAGCGCCACCTCAAGGGTAGTCAGCACGCCAGCGAGAATCGCCGGGAGGTATCCGTTAAACATGGTTCCTCCGGGGCGTGCTGACGTGCAAGTCTTCGCCAGTGCGGGTGTCCGCCAGCATGTGTTTGCCGATCAGTACCAACGGGAAACGTAATTTCATGGTCATCTTATTGTTATTCCTGTTACCTGCCCTGCTTGACCGGGGGATGAATCCTTAGGCACCAAGCAAACATCCATTACGCAGCGGCACTTGCCCTGCGACGAAGGTCAGCTCGGTATTGGCTTCCGTGAAACGCTCAAGCACCCGCGCGTAAAACACGCCGCAAGTGTTGCTGGTGAGGGGGCTGACCCGATCAGTCAGCGGATCGATAACATCGGCCAAAACGGTGCCCGGCTCGACCCAGCTGCCGATCGGTACACGGTAAGCCACCACACCTGAGTGCGGTGCATTCAGCACCTCGACCCCAGCCAGCGGCGTCGGCTCGTGCACTGGCGGCGGCACCACCGGCTGCGCATCGGCGATCAGACCGAGGTGACCGAGGTAGGCGAGCAGCGCCTCGGCATCGGCCTGAGCCAGTTCATGACTGACATCATTGGTGCCGCGCAACTCGACCGTGGCGGCGAAGGTGGCCATGGGAATCGGCTGCTGCGCAAAGGCCTGACGCAGGTCATACCAGGCAGCGGTGAAGGTTTCGTCGAAGGAACTGCCGCCCTGCTTCAGGGCATGCAGAGTCGCATGCGCGCCGGTCAGGCCCGCCAGCACGCGGGCTTCGGCCTGCTGCTCGCTGTGCACATAGAGATGCACCATGGCCTCGCTGTCGCAATGCAAATCGAGCACGCAGTCGGCATCGCAGGCCAGCCGCAGCAGGGTCAGGCGCATCGACTCAAGCTCGGTGCGGGGCTGCAACGCTTGCAGGCTGCTGCGCATGCACTGGCGAATCAGTGCCACGTTGGCGTCGACATCCGTTCCTAACTCGTCGGCCACCTGCTCACGCACCAGTTCGGCTAGGTCAAGGTAGTGACGATTGAAGTTTTCCCGGCTGGACAACTCGAAACGCCCCAACTGGCGGCCGAATACGTAGTTGCTCAGACCAATCGGGTTGGCGATCGGTACCAGCACCACTTCACCGGTTAGTCGGCCAGCGGCCTCGAGTTCCAGCAGCCGCAGTTTCAGGTGATGCAGCACCAGCATGCCGGGGTGTTCGTCGGCATGCAGGCCAGCCTGCAGGTAAGCCTTGGGCCCCTGCCCTTGCGGGCCGAAGTGCAGGCTGATGATTTCGCGCGGGCTGCCCACGGTTTGCACTACAAGCGCATGTTGCTGCTGTTGCATGGGGATATCCAAATTGAAAGATCAACCTGGCGCGGCGAAACCGACACCAGTGAGAGGGCATCAGTCGTACTGGTTGTACGGGAAGTACTTATCGTTTATCTGCTTGTAGGTGCCATTGGCGAGAATGGTCTTGAGCGCCTGATTGAATTGCCCAAGCAGGGCCGGATCACCCTTGCGCATGGCAATCCCGGAGCCTGTGCCAAAGTACTTGGGATCATTGAATTTCTCGCCAAAGGCATGGTAGGCGCCCAGGTTCGGATCTTTCTGCGTGTCGTAGATAATCCCGACTTCCAGCACCACGGCGTCCACCCGCCCGGCGTTCAGATCCATCAGCGCCGTCTGCGTATCCGGGTAGCGCTGTACCCGGATGCCGGCCTTCTCGTAGTAATCCTTGGCGAAGTTCTCCTGAATCGAGCCTTTTTGCACGGCGATGACCTTGCCCTGCAGGGCCGCCGGGCTGCTGTCGGTCAGACTCTTGCTGCCGAACAGCATGGAGTAGCCGCCCTCATACTTGTCCGAGAATGCGACCTTTTTCTCGCGCTCCGGGGTAATCGCCATGGAGGAGACAATGGTGTCGTACTTCTTCGCCATCAGCCCGGGAATGATGCCGTCCCAGTCCTGTTTGATCAGTTTGCACTGGACTTTCATCTCCGCGCACAGGGCGTTGGAGATGTCGACATCGAAGCCACCGAGACTGCCATCCGGATTGACGAAATTGTACGGAGGATAGGCCCCTTCAATGGCAATCCGAACGATTGGAGTTTCTGCCTGGGCAAAACTGCAACTGGCAAAGATGAAAGAGCCGATGAGTATTCTTGTTATTGTGCGCATCTGGGGTGTTCCTCTGATGAGTGCTGGTAACGCCCCTCCACGTTATCCCTTCTGCGTTCAGGCTCCATACACAGCAGCCCCTAAATGGACCGCACCTGTATCAGTTGAAAAACCTGTACAGGGGGCGACAAAACATCGGGGCACGACCGCCCTGCACAGGCAGGTAGCCCCCTGGCGACTGCACCGGCAAACTTCCTTTCCAGGGCCAGCGCTCCTAAAATGGCAGCCATTGCCCCTCAGCCCGCGGATGCCTCCCCCTGCCAATGGAACCTGCTCGTAAAACCTCACTCATCGGTCAACTGGTAGAGCACTTTTCCCAGCGCATCGAACACGGCCAACTGGCCCAAGGCACTCGCCTGCCGTCTATCCGTTCCGCAGCCAAGGAGTTCGATGTCAGCACCTTCACCGTGGTTCAGGCATACGACCGTCTGGTTGCTTTGGGCTATGTCGAGGCGCGCAAAGGCGATGGTTTCTTTGTCGCGCAAACTACCCTTAGCATCGAGCAGCAGCGCATCACAGCGCCGCTCAGCGATGTTTACTGGCTGCTGGATGACGCCTTTCACCCAGATGCGGATGCCCTGCAACCAGGCAGTGGCGGTCTGCCGCACACCTGGCTGGATGAGCCAGGCCTGCACTTGGCGATGCGCGCCCTGGGCCGCTCCAGCGGGCTGATTACCGAGTATGGTGAATCCCGTGGCGACCATGGTTTGCGCAGCTGGATCCAGCGCTACCTGAGTGATCGCGGCGTTCCCGCGCACATAGACCATATCGTGCTCACCAACGGTGCCAGCCAGGCGCTCAATCTGGTGGTCCGCGCCCTGCTGCAACCCGGAGACTGCGTGCTGGTGGATGACCCCGGCTACATCAATCTGCTGGCCAACCTGCGCGATCACAAGATCAAAGCCATCGGTGTACCCTGGACACCGCAGGGGCCGGATGTGGAAAAACTCGACGAGCTACTGACGCTGCATCAACCCAAGGCATTCTTCACAAATCCCTGGCTGCAGAACCCGACCGGGGCCAGTTACAGCCCGGCCGTGGCGCATCGTGTGCTGCAACTGGCCGACACCCATGACTGCTGGATCGTCGAGGACGATGTGTCCGGTCAGTTGGTCGGCGACAATCAGGCACCGCTAGCGGCCCTGGACAATCTGCAGCGGGTTATCCACATCGGCAGCTTCTCCAAGACTCTGGCAGCCTCGCTACGCGTCGGTTTCATCACTGCGGAACCGGCGGTGGCCGAAGCCCTGCTGCATTACAAGATGACCACCGGGCTGTACAGTTCGCAACTGAGTGAACAATTAGCACTGCAGATGCTCAACGACGGTACCCAGCGCAAACGCTGCCAGAAGTTGAGCGCTCGGCTGCTCAACGCGCAATTGTCCGCACGACAGCAACTGCAACAACTCGGCTGGCAATGCTGGGCGCCCGCCGCCCCCACTCCTTATCTGTGGATCGGCAGTAGCAAGGCCGATTTTGATCCAGTGGCTCTGACGCGTGCCGGACTCAAACAGAACATCCTGCTGTCACCCGGCTGTATCTTCCGCCCTTCCCTACAAGCCACGCCTTGGCTGCGTTTCAACGTGGCTTTCGGCGAGAACCCATCTGTCTGGAGCTTTCTCGCCGAGGCCCATCAGAACCAGGCATGATCCAAGGTCAGAGTCGAGTGCCTGCGCAAGTACTGCTGGGGCGTTCGACAAGCAAGGTTTTCAGGTATTCGTCTCGCTCATGCGCAGTTGATTGCCTGTTACCCTTGATCTTGCCAACTGCGGCTTTGGCGCTCGACACAGCTGCAAACGAGTACCTAGTCCGGTGGAAGGCTGTCAGGAGCGCACCCGCCGAAGGCCTGGCGCTGATGCTCGTGAACAGCAACGAACAGTGCTTCCGCTTCGAGGCGCAGCTTCTCCACTTCTTCCGCAGGCTAAGTCTCTGCGCTTCGTGGTACCGGCGTAATGCTTGCACCGCCTGTTCCATCAGCGGTTCGCCTGTTTTTACTTTTCACCCAGGCTCTGGTTTTCCTCGCTATCTCTATCCTTACTCATCGCATTTCCTTTCAAACTTTCAGCTACCCGTCCTATCACGCACTTCCGCATCGGCTTAGGTAATCGGCTACCTTCCTCAGTGCGTGAAGGGCAGAAAACGGCCAATTGCAGTCCTTCGCGACAGGCATTAACCGGCCGAAGCGGACGGTCGCACAAGCGCTGCGCACACTGGCTTCCGTCTACAGGGCAATGGGTAAGACGCGTTCATGAGGAGACTCCATCCCATGGCAATCTAATTGCATTTGCAATCATATTAAGGCGTGCAGTATGGTGCAAGCATGACGGAACGCACGGAGATTTTCGGAATATGATCGGCTTTTCCAGCTTCAGCAAAACACCAGATACCCGCCTTGCCGCTCAGGCCTGCATCGATAAAATCCGAACCCCGGCACATCAACACACCGCTGGCTTCTCCTCTCCGCTTTACACCATGATCGATATCGCCAACCGACTGGAAAGGGATCCGGGAACGGCCAGGCATGTCTGGGTCATCCGGTCCGACAAGCAGTCTCAAGTCGAAAGCTGTCACACACGTATCAGCGCCTGGCCTCTGCGCTTTAGCCATACTGCCTGCGCCAGCGAAAAACCGCTGTTGTACCTGACCAGTTCTGCGACATCAGCCGAACTTTGCGCACTTTCAAACGAGTCCGCCCGCCGGGGCATTCTGTGCAATGACATAGAAACCCTGCCCTCCCGCTGGCCTAAAGGCGCTCACCCCTGGGTTCCGCTTTGGCTGGCCGCCAACCCGCACTGCCTGCCCTTCGACCCCGCCAGCGGTGCCGAAGCGCACGCCATTGCGCTAGCTGCGTTGCAAAGTTTGTATGTGGAAGACAATGCCGGCTTCTATTACATGGCGCTTCACGATGAACCCAATGATTTCGTCGCCCCCATCAGCCACCTTAGTGCGAGCCAGGCCTTCAAGGGCATGTACAAACTCAACGAGATTGATACAGATGCCGGGCAACCCCGGGTCCGCTTGTTGGGCGCGGGGCTGGCCTTGCAGTCGGTAGCCTCAGCGGCGCAGATGTTGCGTGATGACTGGGGCGTCGAAAGCGAACTCTGGAGCTGCCCCAGCTACACCCGCCTGGCCCGTGATGCAGACAAGGCACAACGCTGGAACCGGATGCATCCTGACATGCCGCGGCGGTCGTCGCATTTGCTCGACTGCCTGAGCGCCGATGATTGCCCGGTGGTGGCTGTGACCGGTTATGCCCAGCATGTCGCCGATCAGATCGGTGGGCATATCCAGTCACGGTTCGTGGCGCTCGGCGCGGACTCAACCGAAACATCTTCGGGCAAATCGGTGGATAAACGCTGGATCGTGGCACTCGCTCTGCGAGCCCTAGCCCAGGAAGGTGTTATCGCGCAGGCGTGCGTCGAACAGGCCATGGGGCGTTATCTGCTGCAATGACAGGACAACGCTCAGCCCGCTCGCCCACTGTTGCGCGCTGCCATTGCGGCCCGCTCAAGCGCGTCACTGAGGAATCGCTGTTGCTCGTCGTCGAATTGCGACAAAAACAGCTCGTCCACCGCCCCTTCATAGATTTTCCACATTTTTTTACGCAGCACTTTCCCGCTCTCGGTAATGGCGGCATACGCACCACGGCCGTCATCGCTGGCACGGCTGCGTGTGACCAGGCCTTCGGCCTCCAGACGGTCCACCAACCGGGTGAGGTTGTAGCGCTCGATCGCCATCACGTCAGCCAATTCGCTCATGCGTCTGGTGCCTTCAGGGCCGCTTTCCAGGCCCCATAACGCGTCGTACCACGCGTACGCCGGCAGCCCGGCAGCCGCCAGTCGACGCTCGATTTCCCGGATCAGGCAGCGGTGGGCCCTGACGAATCTGAACCAGGTATCCGGATCGCTTGAAGACATGCATCACCCTTTTCATGACATCGATTTAGTTGCAATTGTAGCGTGTGGCAGGCTAAGTTCTCGCATGTAGTTGCAACTGCAACTACAAATATTCTTTTAGGTTGGCGTCGACCCACGCCCCTTAGCCAGGCACCCAACGACTCGGTGCTGCTGCACTGTCCAGGAGACGACGATGGCACAACAACCCCTGTTTCTCGACGAGGATCCACAAGAAACTCGCGAATGGCTCGAATCCATCGAATCGGTGGCGAGCGTCGAAGGGCGTTCTCGCGCTCACTACCTGATCGATCAGATGCTGGATTTCGATGCCAGCCGCCATGGTGATTTTTACGGGCGCGTCACCACGCCCTACGTCAACACAATCCCGGTCGACCGTCAGCAGCCCTACCCCGGAGACCTGACAATAGAGCGCCGGATCAATGCTTATATCCGTTGGAACGCTTTGGCCATGGTGCTGCGCGCCGGAAAACATTCGAACGTGGGCGGGCACATCGCTTCCTATGCCTCGGCAGCCATTCTGTACGACGTCGGCTTCGAGCATTTCTTCCGTGGGCGCACCGAGCAGTTTGGTGGCGACATGGTGTATATCCAGGGCCACTCTTCACCGGGCATCTACGGGCGCGCCTATCTGGAAGGTCGCCTGAGCGAAGAACAGCTGGACAACTTCCGCCGCGAGACTGACCGCGACGGTGTCTCGTCATATCCGCATCCAAGGCTCATGCCGGACTTCTGGCAATTTCCGACGGTGTCCATGGGACTAGGACCGATCACCGCCGCGTATCAGGCCAGATTCATGCGCTACCTCGAAGACCGTGGCCTGAAAGAACATCAAGGGCGCAAAGTATGGGCGTTTCTCGGTGACGGAGAAATGGACCAGCCGGAATCCCTGGCGGCGATTTCCCTGGCGGGTCGGGAGAAGCTCGACAATATTATTTTTGTCGTCAACTGCAACCTCCAGCGTCTGGACGGACCGGTGCGCGGCAACAGCAAGGTCATTCAGGAGTTTGAAAGCCTGTATCGGGCGGCCGGCTGGAACGTTATCAAGGTGATCTGGGGCAGCGGTTGGGATGCCTTGCTGGAAAAGGACAAAAGCGGCCTGCTACGCCAGCGGATGATGGAATGCGTGGACGGCGACTATCAAAACTACAAATCCCAAAACGGCGCTTACGTCCGTGAGCATTTTTTTGGCAAATACCCCGAGTTGCTGGAACTGGTCAGCGACCTGAGCGACGAAGAAATCTGGAAGCTCTCTCGCGGCGGCCATGACCCGGAAAAAGTCTACAACGCCTACGCCGCCGCGATGCGCCACACCGGCGGGCCGACGGTCATTCTGGCGAAGACCGTGAAAGGCTTCGGCATGGGCGAAGCAGGCGAAGGCCAGAACATCAACCATCAGCTCAAGAAGATGGGCGAGGACGCTGTCAAAGCGTTCCGTGATCGTTTCGCGCTGGACCTCACCGACGATCAACTGGGCGACATGCCTTACCTCAAACCGGCAGCGGACAGTATCGAGGCCCTTTATCTGCAAGCCAGGCGTACCCAACTGGGCGGTTACGTGCCTGCACGCTTCAGTGCAGTCGAGCCGTTGCAGATCCCGCCATTGTCGGCCCTGGACACCCAGCTCAAAGGCACTGGCGAGCGCGGTATTTCCACCACCATGGCGTTTGTGCGCATCCTCGGCACGTTGCTCAAAGACCCGAATATCGGAAAGCTGATCGTGCCCATTGTCCCGGACGAATCACGCACCTTCGGTATGGAAAGCCTGTTCCGCCAGATCGGCATCCATTCCCACATCGGCCAGTTGTATACCCCTCAGGACGCCGGTCAACTGAGTTATTACAAGGAGGCGCGGGATGGGCAGATCATGCAGGAGGGACTGAACGAGTCCGGCGGGATTTCTTCGTGGATCGCGGCGAGTACTTCGTACAGTACGCACGGCGTGACGACGGTGCCCTTCTACATCTTTTATTCAATGTTCGGCTTCCAGCGCGTCGGCGATCTGGCCTGGGCGGCTGGCGATGCCCGCGCCCGAGGTTTTCTGCTGGGCGCAACGTCCGGCAGAACCACGCTGATGGGCGAAGGCCTGCAACATGACGATGGTCACAGCCATGTGCTGTCCTCCACCGTACCGTGCTGCGTGTCCTACGACCCGACGTTCGCCTATGAACTGGCCGTGATCATCCAGGATGGCATGCGGCGAATGTATGTCGAAAACCAAGACATTTATTACTACATCACGTTGTTGAACGAAAACTACGCCCACCCGCCCATGCCCGAAGGTATCGAGCAGGACATTCTTAAAGGCATGTATCGACTCTCAGCCCCGGCGCAGCCAATCGAAGGCAAGCACGTACAACTGATGGGTTGCGGTTCAATCCTGCAAGAAGTCATTGCCGCCGCGCAGTTGCTGGAGCAGGACTTCGACGTCAGCAGCGAAGTGTGGAGCGTCACCAGCCTGACCGAACTGCGTCGGGACGGCCAGGATGCCGAACGCTGGAATTTGCTGCACCCGCATAAGGCGCCACGTATCGGTCACGTTGAAAGTTGCCTGCAAGATAAACAGGGTCCGGTGGTGGTCGCGACTGATTACATGAAGATATTCGCCGACCAGATCCGCCCGTTCGTGCCCATGCGGCGCTTCGTGGCATTAGGCACCGACGGTTTCGGCCAATCGGATACCCGAGAATCGCTGCGCAGGTTTTTCGAAGTGGATCGCCACTTCATCGCGTTGGCGGCCTTGAAAGCGCTGGCCGATGACGGAGGGGTGCCAAGGGAAAAAGTAGCTGAGGCGATTGCGCTTTATGGGATTGACCCGGAGAAACAGAACCCAGCGAAAGTTTGAGTCTTATCTGTTGTAACTGCCTCCCACTGTAAATCGGGAGACGGCTTCTGGCCGCTGTGTTTGCAGCGGCCTTTTTATGGACTCTATTAACCTACCTGCTATTTCTTCGCGCAGATACGAAACTTCAAACCAGCCCCCCGCAGCCCGGCGATTCGACAGTTTGTTTGTGAGGGGACCTCGGCAAACTCAAGCCAACAGCTCGGTGATCCACCGGGGCCTGCCGGGCGATATCCTGCACCTTCTCCTTGTTTGCGGCCCCTCGCCACAGGCAGAAAACGGCCAAGGGCGGCCGGTCACAAGTGACAGCAGGCCAACGAACGGGGCTCTGGCGTCTCTAGAAAGCAGTCACTAAATGCACACCAAGATAAGGTAGTACCTCTTGATAGCGCCGCCGTCAGCACCTCGTCAATGCCTAGCTCAAAGTATCTCTTTGAAAGTACTATCACCAAGCCAGGACATTGTTTCGACAGGTGGATTGATGAGCTCTAAGGTCGTTGAGTTCTTCCGATGCCATAGCCTGATGACCGCTGGTGTCGTATAAGGAGGGGGCACGTCCTTAATAGTCGTTAATATGATTTTAACGCTTTCCTCTAGATGTGGCCGTTCAGCATGCCGCACAGCCTCCCAAATTGATTCAAGCTCGGTCGTGACCTTGCGAGGCAATGGGTCCACAGGGAACCGTGTACCTAGTTTTTTTAGATCAGCCTTAACCGGCCCCCAAATATCTCCACCATCACGCAGTAGCTGCTCCGCATCGAACAATAGATGCAGTGCGTGCATCGTCATTCCGCTAGTTCCTATTGCTGTGGTTTCAAAGTCGACAACACCCACCGGCGCACCACAATATTGAGAGAAATTTCTAAGTTTGTAGATAAAGCGGTAAGCGAAAACGCCATCGAATGCAGCTTCTATATGCTTGCGAAATGCTCCAAAGACTTCTGGAATTTTGGCATATTCTCTCTTTAGACGTGTCTCAGTGTGATCTAGGAATTGTCGTACGGCGGCTAAGAAGTTCAGAAAATGGCGATTGACTTCTATTTTCGCTTCCCGCTGTAGCACGCCACGTCCGCCGGGACCTGGTTGTTTTTTTGATAGTTCCCTTGCGCAATTCTCAAAGGCTGCAAGGTTTCTTCTTACGATCTCGATTAGAGAGGTCGCTTCGTCATGATTCAATAGGTGTTGATGAGCCTTACAGTAAGCGACAGCTTCGGGGGCAGTGAGCTCGCGAACCATATTAATATTTCCAGGGTTCATCGCCGCCAATCGCAACACTTTGTCAGGTTTCGCGCCTGCAGTTCCTACCATATTGTAGTGGTCAACTAATCCCGGACACGACGTTAAGTTTTTCTTCGGCCCGAGCTGGCGCCAGTCCATCGTTGAATTGATGGGGCCGAATCCAGTTGTACCGATGCATCAAGAAATCACTGATATCGCGTTGGGCTTCTTGAGCAGTCCTGTAGCCCGTGGTCGGTATCCATTCTGTTTTCAAGCTGCGGAACACGCGCTCCATCGGCGCGTTGTCCCAGCAATTTCCCCGACGACTCATGCTCTGACGCATTCGATAACGCCACAGTCGCTGGCGAAATAAACGACTCGCATACTGGGCGGATTCAACCGGTCGTCGCAACACTGGATTGTTGAATTGATTTTAGATACTTGTTTAGTGCTTCGGCAGGTGTTTTCCAGCCGAGTGTTTTCCGAGGCCTTGTGTTCAGCGCATGGGCTACGGCTTGGATCTCTTGGGCACTCCAGCGAGACAGGTCGGTACCTTTCGGGAAGTATTGGCGCAGAAGACCGTTCGTATTCTCGTTCGTGCCGCGCTGCCATGGACTATGAGGGTCAGCAAAAAAGACCTTCACTCCGGATTCGATGGTAAATCGAGCGTGATCAGATAGTTCCTTTCCACGATCCCAAGTCAAAGATTGCCACAATTCGATGGGTAGGTCAGTCACCGTCTTCTTCAGTGCATTGGCCATAGTGACAGCCCCGTAGCCGGCCAGCGCCGGGCCGTTCTTCGTTCGAGGAATTAGCCCATAACCTTCCTCGCGAGGCAGGTGGACGAGCATGGTGAATCGAGTTGAGCGCTCGACCAGGGTTCCAATCGCAGATCGGTTCAGACCGATGATCAGGTCTCCCTCCCAATGCCCTGGTACAGCCCGGTCTTCCACCTCAGCAGGGCGACTGGAGATCATGACATCCTCGCTGACGTGCGCCCATGTTTTGGCCTGCGCCCTAGCTCTCGGCACACGCAATGCTCGCCCTGTGCGCAGGCAGCTCACTAGCTCGCGCTTAAGAGCTCCTCGCCCCTGAATATAGAGGGCCTGATATATGGCTTCGTGAGAGATGCGCATGGATTCATCGTCCGGAAAATCGATCTTTAACCGGTTGGTAATCTGTTCGGGCGACCAGCCATTGACCCATTTACGGTCACTGCGATGTGGTTTATTTCGGCCTTTGAAGGGAGCTTGTCGAGGCCCAACAATCTCGCGACCATTAGCGCCGTGAACTTTACCCTCCAGACGGTCTTGCACGTAGTGACACAGCCGCGGGTTAGTCAACAGTTTCGCTGGCTTCGGTCTTTTGGCAACCAGTTCTGCCTTCCATTGTGCGACTGAAGCACGATACTCAAGCCGACCGCAACGAGTTGCAGCATTACGTGTCAGTTCCCGTGAAACTGTCGACGGGCTTCGTCCAAGGAGACGCGCAATCTCACGTACGCCAACACCTTTCGCCCGAAGCAGCCCAATCTCTTCTCGCTCTGCGAACGATAAGTACCTTCCGGATATTTGGTTAGACATGAACAATGGCATCCCGCCCCGATGACGGAACCAGCGTGTGCCTACCGCTGATGATACGCCAGTCGCCTCCGCTGCCTTTTCGCTTGTGATCCCGGTTGCGATTTGTTTCCAGAACAGCCGCTCGATTTCATTACGAAGTGACGGCGCACCTGGCGAACGCATCGCTCCACGCCCCGTCAACTTTTGCATCCAGCCTGCAGACCGTCCCATAAACACCTCGATCAAAGGTGTTGCGACGACCGGTTGAATCCGCCCTGCGACCCTTGATCAGAGTGAAACAGCAGGCCCTGAGGCCTTCCTCGTTGTTCGTAGGCCATATCCAGCGCCTTGATAACCAGCTCGGCGTCCGGCTTTTCCGACAACGCCCAGCCCACCACCCGGCGCGCGCAAAGATCCATCACGACAGCCAGATAATGCCATTTCCCCTGAGCCCAAATGTAGGTGATGTCGCCGCACCACACTTGGTTGGGTGCCGGGACATCGAACTCCCGATTCAAGATGTTCGGGATATCCAACCGCTCAACCGTCGCCCGTTTATAAGCATGAGACCCTGGCTGTTTGCTCACGAGGTCAAGCTCACGCATCAAGCTGCGTACTTTGAACCGACCGAGTTGCTCACCATCGTCACGCATCAACGAGAGAATGCTACGGCTGCCGGCAGCACTGCGACTTTGCGAAAACAACTCGCTCACCCGGCTGCGTAGCCGAAGCCGTTCGACATCAGGCGTTCGACGCTTGAGGCGGTGGGCGTAGTAACTTGAGCGGTTGATTTCAAACACTTGGCACAGCCAATCAACCGGCTCGTGGACGCTCAGCTGATTGATCAGCGCGTACGCTTGTGATCTTCCGACATCAAGAGCGCGGTAGCCTTTTTTAGTATCGATTTCTCCCGTTCAAGGCGGGCGATCCGGGCTTCCAGCTCCTGGATTTTCTGCTGCTCTGATGTCAGCGCTTTGCTCTGCGGAGTAACGCCTTGGCGTTCCTTCTGAACCTGGTCAACCCAACGGCGCAGGGCCGACTCGCCGACGCCGAGTGAACGGCTGGCTTCGATGTAGCTGTAGTTTTGCTTGAGCACGAGGTCGGCAGCCTCGCGTTTGAACTCAGCGGAAAAGGAACGGCGTTGTTTGGTCATCTGACACCTCGATCTGGCGAGCATTCTCGCCTAAATGGGTGTCCGGTTTCATTAGACCACTACATATTCAGTCATCGCCTCAGTTTATTGCATACAGAAATTTGCACGATTAGGACTCAGATCTGCTGATTGTTTCAACTCTCTATAGCACTCGTAACGTACAGGAACCGCTCGGCCAGGCCTACATCAAGGTTTAGCAGACCTGCACTCAATGACCGCTATGGGGCGGTCGTTAGCTGCTTTTCGTGAAAGGACAGCTTGGGGTCGACTGCGGTCTGATGCCACCGGCGGCACCCTCGTGGCAGCAGCCATTCCGATGGGCTGCAAGCCGAGTACTGATCCTGCAGCGGTTTAACTATGCAATAGTTAGCCCGTCGGACCAGCCGACCACACAAATGCTCAAGCAAACCCTGCGGCTCTAGAAGCCTACGTCCAGCACCACATTGTCGATATACGTCCCCCCCGGCGGGGTGTTCTGGTCCGTGTAGATCTTGGCGTTGTAGTTGAAAATCTGACTGCCGGTACCCAGGCCGTTGCCCGGGTTGACCTCGGCCGTGGAGCTGGCGCGGCGCGCGGTCGTCACACTGCCCCAACGGGTGGTGGTGGCGCTCTTGAAGATGTCATAGGCCAGCAGATTGCTGCCGGAGATCATCTGCCGCCGCCCGCCCACGCTTGCCGGGTTCTGGCCGTCACTCAAGCCCACGGTGTAGGCACTGCCCTTGGTGCAGGCGATGTTGATGGTTTGGCCGGTCACCGCGGCGAAGCCACTGACCACCGGTGCGCTGCCAAAACTGATATTGGGCGCGGTGATCTGGCAGTCATTGGTCACGGTCATGCTGACGGTCAGGCTGGCGACGCCGCTATTGATGTCGCGCAAAATACACAGACTACCCAGCCCCAGGGCCGCGCAGTAATTCCAACTCCAGGCAATGCTCAGCGTTTCGGTGTAAAGGCCAGCTGCCACATTGCTGCCGGTAATGCTGCTCAGGTAGATCGGCACGGTTTTATTGCCGGGTCCGGAGATCAGGCCCAGGCTCTGGGCAATACCGTTGCTGGCAAAGTCGAACTGGGTCCCACGAGTGATCGGGTAACTGGTGCTGTTATTGGCGTAAATCGTATAACCAATGACGTCACCCGTCGGGCCGACCATGCCGCTGGTCGCCGAAGTGATCGTTGCATAGAAGTGATCGCTGGCCGCCAGCAGCGAGATCAACGTCTCTCCACAACTCAAGCCGGCGTTGGTGGTCGAGCTGGTCTGGGCGGCGGTACGCACCGTCATCGAACTCACCGAGCCGAAACCGGCCGGCATGGTCGACACCACTGAGCAAGCCGCCCGGGCCTGTTCCGCGAAACCCAGGCTTGCCAGCAGCGCCAGGGAGTACCCCCCTTGCTTGAGCCGCATGTCCACACTCCTTACGTCATTGACAAACCAACGGGCCAATCAGCGGCACCTGTTCCTGCTTGATGTCCAGTTCGAATGTCGCCTGGCACGTGTGGCCCTCGCCCACAGTCACCCGCAACGTGTTGTGCTCGGCCAGGCCCTCCAGGTAGACCAGGCCATCCCAGCCCACCACCGCCTGCGCGCCGCTTTGCTCATGCTGCACCAGGCTGCCCAGGGGCAGGTCCTGGTGCTGAGCATCCACCAGGGTGATGCTGGCCGCAATGACCCGGCGCACTGGAAACTCCAGCACGTAGCCGCTGCCTCGGCGAACCGCGACGCGTTGTTCGACCTGCGGGGTTTGCACGTTGGACGGCAGGTTCAACGGATCGATTTCATACTTGGCGCGGTAATACGCGCTGCTCCAAGGCACCAGCAAATGCCCGTTGCGGTCGGTTTCCCCTACCTTCTGGTTCTCGTAGAGCACCGGCACACCGGCAAAGCCATCGGTGCTGACCACCACAAAGGCGTCATTGACCCGATTGGCGGCGAAGACTTGCTTGTCCATCCAAACCAGCGAGCCGCTGGCGTCCGCCCAACGGGTTTGCGCATCGCTGCTGCCATACACGCCAGCCTGCAACTGCACCGATTGCAAGCGCCAGATCAGGTCCGCCTGGCGATAGGCCGGACCGTCGCCATGAGCGTAGCCGAGGTTGTAGCCAACGCCGCCATCGGTGGGGACTGCACGGCTGTAGTTGACCCGCTGACGATTTTCCCCGGTCTGGCTGCGTTCATTGCCCAGGCTCAGGCTGCCGTACATGTCGAAGGGGATCACCAGTTGCGCCTGCATGGCCCAGTTGGTGTCACCAATCTCGCGGTTGGCGGACAGGTAGAAACTGGTGTTGTGCCACAGCTGTTTACTCCAGGTCAGGTTCAACAGCCGCGTGCGTGAATCATCCGCCGCCTGCACATCAAAATAGCCGGCGCCAATGCTACCGTAGCTGTCCAGATTCAGGCTCAGGGTCACCTGTTCGCTGCGCTTGCTGAGGCTGGCGTATGGCGTGTCGATCAGGGTCAGGTCGGCGTACTGGTCACGACGCCGTACCCTCTGGTAGGACAGGCTGTAGCGCTGGCTGCTGTACTGATAGCCCAGGCTAAATTGCTGGCCTTTCTCGCCGTCGAACTGACTCTGGCTGAGGGCCGTGTTGAGCACACCGAAGTTGCCCAGCCGCAGGTTGCCGCCCAGCCCTCCCAGGGTCAGGGAATTGGAAGCTTCGGCATGGCTCTCCAGGGTGAACGTGTCCGATAGCCCGTAACGAAAACTGCCGCTGGCCACCCCGGGCCCGTAGCCAAAGTCCCGTACGGTGTAGTCCCGGCGCAGAGTACCGGCGGCCACCGAAAAATCCGAAAGGCCTTTTTGCAGCAGCGTACTGGTGACGTAGAACGGCACCGTAGTCGAAACCTGTCGACCCAGGGCATCAGTGGTGACCACCACCGCTTCACCCGCGCCGTTGATAAAAGGAATATTGGTCAGGGTGTAGGGCCCCGGCTGCAGGTCGGCACCGCTGGATTTATAACCGTTGATAAACAGGTCCACCGACGATGGCACGGCGGCCTCACCGGCGAATTGTGGCAAGGGGTAAGTCACCAAGTCCGGGCGCACGGCAAAGTCCCGGGACAGTTGCACACCCCCCAGGCGTACCGAACTGCTCCAGGGCAACGCACCGCTGATCACGTCGCCGGCCTCGTAAGTCAGCAGGCGTTCATCGTCGGAAAAGCGCCAGGTGGTGTCATAGCGCCGGTAGCCATTGTTCAGGGTGCTGCCTTCCACTTGGGAGCCAATGGTGCTGCGATACTGGCCGGTGTTGGACAGCGTACCCCAGGTATCAAACAGCCGTACTTCATTCCAGACGGCCAGGTAAGTACCGCTGTCGTCGGTGTCGTTGAGGTACACGTCATAGTTGAGCAAGGCGCCAAAACTGGTCATCGCCTGGGTACGCGGGTAGTTGCTGCGGTTGCCGATGAGCTGATCCGGCAACCAGGCTGGCGGCACATTCAGCAACAAACGCTGGCCCTGACTGTCGTAGTCACTGTGCAGCCCGGCCAGGCTGTCGAGTGCGACTTCTTCGGTCACGCCAGCGGGCAGATTCATACCCACGTCACGCAAGGTGGCCGCCGGCAGGAACAACCGTTCGGCACGCTGATTGACGGCGACCACCCGGCCGGTGTCCATCTGGTTGACCACAAGTTCCAGAAACAACTGTGCATCGGCAACAGCCTCCATATTGCCGGGGGGGGGCGGCAACGCAGCGGCCATGCCCAGAGGCGCGAACACCAGGCCATACAGGTAACTCACTGCCAACACCGATCGCCACAGATAACGATGCCGATCATGGCTCATGAAGGCTTTGTGTCCTTCAATGGACATCTCCATCCTGTTAATAGCAGGGGCTGCCCCTGCATCACGCTCCAGACCGTGGCACTACCGTGCTGGCTTAATGTTTTCCACGTTTGTTGCCCCGTTGATCCGCACCTGCAACGGCTGATCGGCCGGCACCGTATCCGGTACCGGCCAGCGCATGGTCGCGCCCGGCAGCACGTAGCCGAGCAAGCCCTCCACCAGCGGCCTAGACTGGCCGCCCTGCTTGAGCGCGGCATCAGTCAGCCGGGCGTGCACCGCACCTTGATTGCGCATTTCCACATAGTTACGCCCGGCGACGGTGACCTTCTTCCAGCTCAGATCAGGCTTGCCCGCGCCTTTCGGATCCCGCTGGCGGGTGCTGTCGTCCTTGCTCCACAGGCCGGGGCCATAGACGAACAAGGGCACCGAATAACGCATCTGAAAGCGGATGGCAGCAGCCGTCTTGCCATCGGCAGGTGGTGCTACCGGCGTCGCCGAAGGGATTTCATCGATGATGATCCGATAGGCCAGCTCCTGGCCCGGCGGTACTTCCCGGGTTCGGGTCAGGCGCACCAGTTGCTTCTGCCCAGGTTCGATCTTGGCCACCGGCGGGCTGCCAATCACGTCGCGCTGGTTCTGGTATTGATCATCAAACCCGCTCTGGCTCCAGGCGAACACACGGATTTGCAGGTTGGCAGTCTCGGTGCCACGGTTCTCCAGCCACAACGCGCTGGCCTGTTGATCCGCTTCCAGAACCGGATCAATGGGCCAGATCAGCACGGAGCTGGCGGCCTGAACCTTTCCCATGCCTAACGCCACCAGCCCGATAAAACCCGCAACCCATAACCGCCGGGAAGCTGAATACATAGACCCCACTCCTTATGCCAATAGCCTTACCACGACAGCTGCACCTGCAACACGTCGCTGTACGTCCCCCCAGGCTGATTACCCGGTAACTGCACCTGTCCGTAAATCGGCAGGGTGATGTTGTTGGCGTTGCTGTAGGCCACGTTGACGCTCTGGCTGATCCCCAGACTCTGGCTCAGCGCGGCATCCCGAAACAACTGGTACGCCACCTGTGCACTGCCGCTATTGAGCTGCAGGTGCCGGCCACTGCTGTTGTACAAACCACCATCGACGCTCATGTTCAGGGTCACTCCCGGCGTGCATTGCAGGGTCACACTGCCGCTCAGCGGTACGGAAACGCTGCTGGTGGATAACGCCGAATAGGTGCCGAAGGTCAGGCTGCCATAGTTCGACCCGCCGCCGACCACCAGGCAACCCGGCGTAATTGTCGCGCTGACCTGGAATGTTTGGGTGGTGACCGCCAACAGTGACACCGGCATCCCCCAGCCGATAACCACCGCCGCCGTCGTGTACCAGACGCCTTTCATGGCTCTAGAACGTCAGTTGCACGGATACCGTATCGGTGTAAGTACCGGCCGGCAGCCCCGTCTTGCCCACGGCTTGACCGTAGATATTCACGGTTTGCGCCAGGCCTGTGCTCGCGCCCACGTTGATCGTTCCGCTGATAGCCAGAAGCGTCGAATGCCCGGAGTCGGTATAGAAATCATAAGGCACATAATTGGCAACGCCGTCGTACAGTGCCCGGGTACCGCCCGTCGATTGGCCGTCATGGGCCCCTGCGCCCACGGTGATCACCGGCGATGTGCCCGAAGAACACTGAATGGACAGGGCGCCCCCACCGCCGCCCAGCACTTGGCCGTTGGCCGTGGTGAACTGGCTGTTGGTGGTACCAAAATTGAGCGTACCGAAGTTCAAGCCCGTGGTACCGCCCACGCCATTGACCAGGCAACTGTTGGTCAATATCAGGGTGGAACTGATTTGCCCGGTCACGGTGGTCGCCGCCTGAGCGCTGGAGGCCAACACCAGCGCCATCAACGGAAGACCTACTTTCGAGACAAGTGCATGCATGATGTTCTCCTCATGGTTTACCAATCCAGTGTCACCGTCAGGGTGTCTGTGTAGATCCCGGCCGGTAAGGCCCTGGCATTCGCCTCCACCGAGCCGAATACCAGAATCGGTATTTGTGTGCTCTTGGTCACGACGAAATTGCGTTGTTGGCCGATGCTGTAGCTGTTGCGACCGGAAGCATCGGCAGAAAGACGATAGGGAATGGTCTGTCGACCGTTGCTCAGACGCCGGGTGCTGCCGTCGCCATGGGCACCACCATCGATGGTCACAGTGAAGCTGCTGACCGACGGGTTGCAAGAGACCGCCAACGGCGCCCTTTCACTGTCACTGATCTCGGCACTCGAGCGGTTGTCCCAAGTCGGGCCATGGTTACCGAAATCCAGCACCGCCACCCGGCCGTCCGGGCTGACCGGGGCGCTGTCGGTGCCTTTGCTCACCTCGCAGCTGGCGGTAATCACCAGCCGCGCGTGAATCTGCCCGCTGACGGCAGCGTTGGCGTCATCGGCCAGCAGCAAGAGGCCGGCCAGCGCCGCGAAGGCACAACGGCGGGCTACCATGTCACCGTCACCTTGAGCAGGTCGGAATAGCGCCCAACCTGGGGAATGCCCTTGAGCGGCTCAATACGCCCGTAAAGCGGTAAATCCACCGACCCTGAATCCGGTACACGACCGCTGACCGGCACATCCACGGCCAGAGGGATTCGCCGGGCGGCGTCGGTATAAATCCGATAGGGAATGGGTTTGCCTGACGCAGACGCGGCAGCCAGGTAACGCACCTCGCCAACGCCACCGTGCAGGCCACCGTCGACTCGTACCTGATAGGGCGTATCCGGGTTGCACTCCAGGCGTGGTTGGCGCTGGCTGATCAGCGCGGCACTCAACGGGCCAGCAGGGTCATCCAGGCGCGGGCCGCTGCCAAAATCCAGCACCCCGAGTTGTTCGATACCGGTACTGCGAGTGGTACCCACCAATTGGCAACCACGCTGTACGTCAATGCGCACCTCCACTTGGAGCTGTGCACCGTAAACCATGTCGCAGAGCATCGCGCTCACGACTGCCAAGACTGCGTGTCCCTTCACTGCCCCAATCCTTGTACAGGGGTGATTGCTGTGTATGAGGTTAGCAACGCAGGGGGAATCTGCCAGTCGGATCAGGTCTTGACGCCGGGCGTGGGGGCGGCTGACGGCCAGAAGCGACTCTCGAACGCTCAGCGCTCAATCCGGACGCTACTCAGATTCGGCACATGGCTCCCCGTAGCTAAACTAGCGCAAGGCTTTTTCATTCAGGCGCTATGCTTTCCACGATGCGCTCACAGCATGGCGCCCAGATTGAGACAAGAAAATCATTTATTCCCATAGAAAGTCCGCCGTACTCTGACTTTTTGTTGTTCTCCCTAACCATTGCAGGCTCAACATCGTCGCACGGGCTTAATCCATGCCAATAACCGCACTACAGTCACCGCATAATCGACAAAAAAATAAATGCAACCAATTGTTATTAAAGTATTTTTAGTAATATCGCATTAACTTTTCTGAATGGCAGTCGATGGCCTTATAGGAACCAGGGAGCAGTCATAATGAGAAATAATCAGC
Organism: Pseudomonas sp. LBUM1666; assembly: GCF_059695775.1. Classification (NCBI taxonomy): domain Bacteria; kingdom Pseudomonadati; phylum Pseudomonadota; class Gammaproteobacteria; order Pseudomonadales; family Pseudomonadaceae; genus Pseudomonas; species Pseudomonas sp. LBUM1666. Next base: position 3,917,148 of record NZ_CP166789.1, read on the forward strand.
CAGTTACGCAGCGTGAAATTTCACTCGTCCCTCAGCAGAAGCTCATCTCCACAACAGATGCAAGAGGCGTTATCACATACTGCAATGACGCCTTCGTCGAGATCAGCGGTTTCAACAAGGTGGATCTGATCGGCGCGCCGCAAAATATCGTTCGTCACCCCGATGTACCCTCCGCCGTATTCGCCCACATGTGGGCCGCCCTTAAGCAAGGCAAGCCCTGGATGGGCATCGTCAAGAACCGCTCCAAAAACGGCGACCACTACTGGGTCAATGCCTACGTCACGCCCGTTTTCGAAGGTAGCCAGGTCGTTGGTTACGAATCGGTCAGAGTAAAGCCGACGGCCAACCAAATCCGCCGCGCCCAAGCGCTCTACAAGCGCATCAGCCTCGGAAAGGCTGCTGTCCCAAGCCGGGATCAATGGCAACCCGCCCTACTCGGCTGGGTGCCGGTTTTGGCGATGGGTTTAGTGGGCACGCTGGGCGGCGTCTTTCTCAGCACTGCTGAGGCCATCATGCTGGCTGTCGGGGTATCGGTTCCGGTCGGGCTGATTGTCTCGCGCCAGCAAAATCGAGGAGCGCTGCGTTTGTTGGAAATGGCTGAAGCCTCAACCTCAGACTCGTTGCTGGCCAAAATGTACAGCGACGAGCGCGGCCTTCAGGCGCGTCTTGAAACGGCCTTTGAGAGCCAGGCATCCCGGCTCAAGACGTGCCTGACTCGGTTACAAGACACCGCAGAGCAACTCACAGGTCTGGCCGGAAGATCTGACGGCCTTGCCTCCGATAGTTCGCGCGGACTCGAACGCCAACGAGTCGAGACTGAGCAAGTGTCAGCCGCCGTAAATCAGATGGCGGCGACCACACAAGAGGTCGCCAGCCATGTTCAGCGCACGGCTGATGCCACCCAGGAAGCCAACGTGCTGACCGGGCGTGGACGCGACGTGGCCCGAGACACCCGCGAAGCCATTCAGCGCCTCTCCGTGGTGGTGGGTGAAACAGGGCTGACGGTCGCGCAATTAGCTAAAGACAGTAATGAAATCGGGATGGTGGTCGACGTCATCAAAGGCATTGCCGATCAGACCAACCTGCTGGCGCTGAACGCTGCCATCGAAGCCGCGCGCGCGGGAGACATGGGTAGAGGTTTCGCGGTGGTCGCCGATGAAGTGCGCCAGTTGGCACAGCGCACGACTCAGTCCACGACTCAAATCCATAGCCTGATTTCCAAGCTACAGGTCTCGTCCAACAATGCCGTAAAGACCATGGAAAGCGGGCATCGACAGGCCGAAGAAGGCGTCGCCTGGGTGCTTGAGGCAGACAAAGCATTGGTCGGTATCAGCGAAGCCGTAGCGCACATTACGGACATGACCACCCAGATTGCCGCGGCGACAGAAGAGCAAACCGCCGTAGCAGAGGAAATCAGCCGCAACATCACGACCATCGCGAATCTGGCAGATCAAACATCTGAACAGGCGAAACATTCCGCAGAGCTGAGTAAGGAATTAACTCAAACAGCCATGACCCAGTACTCATTGGTCGAGCGATTTAACCGCTAGTCAATCAACCTGCTCGACAAAAGCCCGCTATGCGCGGGCTTTCTAATTGCATTTGTATCCGTTCGCTCTGGGTCGATTTCGGCCAGTTGTGACAGGCAGAAATCGCCAAAAGCAGACATTGGGCTTGATCAGTCAAGACGAGTATCCGGTTAAACGAAACCCCCTTGAATCTCTCGATTCAGGGGCTTTTATTTGGTGCTTACTGCGCCAGATGTAGCAACAGGAAATCGATGAATGCCCTCGATTTGTGGGGCAAATGCGGGCTGTTGGGAAACACCACGTTGACGGTCTGCGAGGGCAGCGAATAGTCGGGCAACAACCGGATCAGCCGCTCGCTGGCGATATCGTCCTTGATCACCCAGGCGGGCAGCACCGAGACGCCTAGCGACGACAACGTCATGGAGCGGATGGCCGTGGAAGAATTAGATTCAAACTGATTGATCCCGTTGATCTCGACAGCCCCCAAGTGCGGATGGCGCAACGTCCACTGGGTCGGTGCCTGCAGGTTGCTGTTGGCGATCCACGGCACCGAATTCAGGTCCTGAGGATTCTGCACCGGGTGACGTGCAAGAAACGCCTCGGTAGCCACCAGGACAATTTCATAATCCGCCAGTTTACGGCTCTTGAAAGCCGAGTCCGCCAAATTGCCTAAACGGATTACCAGGTCTAACTTTTCCGCCACCAGATCATTGAGTGACGAGTTGAAGTTATAACAGAGTTTTATTTCCGGATAGCGTTCTATAAATTGCGGTATCAACGGAAGAATATAGGCCTCGCCGTATTCACTGGTGGAACTGAAGCGCAACTTGCCGGACACCCGATTATGCCCTTCTAATACATTATCGAAGGCGTTATCGATGTCCGCGACAATACCTTTGAATTCTTCATAAAAGTCCTGACCGATTTCGGTGAGGTATATATTTCGGGTATTTCTAATCAACAACGTCGCTGACAGCACGTCCTCCAGCGCCTTGACATGCAGGCTGGCCATGGCCTTGCTGATGCTCAGGTAATTGGCAGCCTTGGTGTAAGAACCAAAATCGACCACGGCCAGGAATGTCTGGACCCGATTAAGATGAGTGTGCATAGAAATATGGCTCACTGTTAAATCCCGTCAAACATTGTTTCAAGGATAGTCGTATCGACAGTTCAAGTCCACCACCCCTATTCTTTGCGGCAAAGGGGAAACAACATGACCTATCGCTACAAAGTTGCACTGATATTTCTGATCGGCTTTTTTATAGACTGCATTAACATCTTTATGTCAGCGGTCGCATTACCGAGTATATCGGCAGCGCTGCACGTTAGTACTTCAGACGTTGCCTGGGTGGCTAACGCTTATATTCTGGGGCTGACACTGATCATTCCGGTCAGCACCTGGTTGGCCGGTCGTTTTGGCAGTCGGGAAATCCTCACCGCCTCGATGATCGTGTTTACAGCCTCCGTGTGGATGTGTGGGCTGGCCAACAGTTTCAACGAGCTGGTGATCTGGCGCTTCGTCCAGGGGATTGGCGGCGGCCTGTTGATTCCTGTCGGACAGGCACTGACGTTCAACCTGTTCAAGGGCGAGCAGCGGGCGAAAATATCCACGTTGGTCATGGCCGTTGCCCTGATTGCGCCCGCCATTTCACCGACCATCGGCGGCATCATCGTCGACAGCAGCTCCTGGCGCTGGGTGTTCTACAGCAACATCCCGTTCTCACTAATCGCGGCATTGCTGTCATGGTTCTGGATCAACGAAGCGCGACCGACGACTTTGCCCAGACCCGACATCAAGGGCTTGCTGCTGGTCAGCGCCGCACTCGGCAGCCTGCTGATGGGCATGTCGTTGTATGGCGGCGACGCTCCGGCATGGGTGGCCGCCCTCTTCGTCATGGCCGGCGTTACGTTCGTCGTGCTGTACGGGCTGCACTACCGCACCTGCAAAAATCCGATCATTGAACTGAGCCTGCTCAAAAGCAAAAAACTCAGCACCTCCATCTTTATCTATTACGCGATTCCCGGTGTGTTCACGGGGGTCAACTTGATGAGCATCTTCTTCCTGCAAAACACCCTGCACTTCAGCGCCCGACTGACAGGGATGTTCATGATCCTCTACGCCATCGGCGCATTCATCGCGATGCTGATCTGTGGCCGGGTCTATAACCGGATGGGCGCCAAGCGGCTGTTTGCCCTCGGCATGCTCTTGCACAGCGCCGGCATCGCCACCCTGTTACTGGTAAACGATCCCTCAGACTTTCTGGTGATCGTCATCGCCTACAGCTTGATGGGGATCGGCGGTGGCATCGGTGCCAACACAGCACAAACCACGTCGCTGATGGACTTCGAGGGCAATGACACCCACAAGGCCAGTGTCATCTGGAACATCAACCGACAGATGTCATTCAGCATCGGCGCTGCCCTCTTCCTGATGGTTTTCAACCTGCTCTTGAAGCATTTCGATACCACCCAGGCCTACCACGTGACCTTTGCCATCGCCGCGCTGGTGGGCCTGTTCCCACTCTTTCAACTGAGTCAGTTGAACACTCAAAAGGACTGTCATGCACAACAAAATAGTTGAACAGGCGCACCACAGCATTCATCACGTGCACGAGCTGATCCACACCCTGTTCACCGACGCAAACGGTAAGGGGCAGGCCACGCTTGAACCACTGATATCGGCCTTTGCCGAGCACTTCACCATGGTCACCACCTCGGCCGCCATTGTCAGCCGGGCGACGGTCGAACAGATGTTTAAAGGTGCAGTCGGCGCCAAGCCAGGCCTAGAGATCGTCATCAGCGATCTGCAGACGGTCTGGCAGGAAGGCAACAGCGTGGCGATTCGCTACAAGGAAACCCATCGCCTCGGCCAGCGCGAAAGCTCACGGGTTTCGGTGGCGATCATTGGCATGCATCACCACAACGCCCAATGGATCTACCTGCATGAAACGCCGCTAAGCCAGGAAAGCTGATTCTCGTATGAACTACACAATCACTGATTACCGAATGCTCTCGGCCTCTATAAAAGAAATCACCGTCAGCCCGCTAGCAACGGGGTGTGCGGTGCCGGCAGCGGGCGCACATTTCAAATGGTTCATTCCCGAACTGAATGAATGGCGGCACTACTCGGCGGTACAGCTGGCAGACCGCACTACGCAGCAAGGCAGCGTCGTCTTTGCCATCCGGCTCACTGCCGACTCGGTCAGCAGTCGCTACATTCGTTCGCTGGCCGTCAACGACACGGTGCAGCTCAATGGCCCGTTCAATACGTTCACCTACCCGCTCACTGAAGACGTAGGCAGGGACATTGCGATTGCCGGCGGCATCGGCATTACGCCGCTGACCGGGATCCTTCAACACCTGACGTCATTGAGTCGAAGCGCCCACCTGCACTATTTCGCCAGGAGCGACGATGACGCGGCCTATGCCTTGCCAATGCAGGCACTGCTGCAGGAACGCTTGCACTTGCACTTCTCCAATCAGCCCGAGGGCCGTCGCTCTGTCAGCCAGGTGCTGGCCGATCTGGCTCCACACGACCGGCTCTACGTCTGCGGTCCGCAATCGATGCTCAACGAGGTGTTTTGCCATGCAGAGGCCAATGGCCTGGCGCGCGAGCGCATCCATTTTGAAATCTTCAATGTGGTCCGTGAAGACGATGCGTCGGCCTTTGTGATTGACGCCGTCGAGTCGGGGATCAGCGTCAACGTTAATCCCGATCAATCCTTGCTCGAGGCGCTCGAGGCGGCCGGCCTGGACCCGCTCTATGACTGCCGGCGCGGTGAGTGCGGCGTCTGCGCAATAGAGGTCGTTGAGGGCGAAGTCGATCATCGCGATTTCATCATGAGCGAACAAGAAGCCGCCTGTAGCACAACGATTTATCCCTGCGTCTCGCGGGCCAAAAGCCAACGCCTGAAGCTGGCGATCTAACGAGGACAACCGTTTGGACAATTACTTCAACGGCAGAGAAGTGCACAAATCGCTCTTCCTTGATCAACAGCTCTTTGAACAAGAACAACACAGCGTCTTCGCCGCCAGTTGGTGCTATGTGGGGCACGACAGTCTGATCCCGCAGCCTGGTGACTTTTTCACCACCGACATTGCCCAACAACCATTGGCAATGGTCCGGCAAAAAAATGGAGAGATTGTTGTCCTGCATAACCGCTGCCCGCACAAAGGCGTAAAAGTATTGGCCGAGCCTCGCGGTAACGTCGGCCGGTTCATCCGCTGCCCTTACCATGCGTGGACATTCAAGACCGATGGCGAACTGTTGAGTATTCCGGTGAAGAAGGAATACGACGATTGCGACCTCAGCACGTGCTCTGCCCACAGAGGAATGCAAGCCGTCGCGGCGGTGGAGAATTATCGCGGTTTTGTGTTTGTCCGCCTCCAGGCGGAAGGCATCGACTTCAACACGTTTTTCGGCGAGTCATTATCGACACTGGACAACATGGTGCTGCGCTCACCCCTGGGTCAGCTTCGCATCGTTGGCCAGCCGATCCTGCACCGACATCGCTGCAACTGGAAAATGGTCGTCGATAACCAGACCGACACCTGTCACCCGATGATTGCCCATGAGTCCTCGGCGGGCGAAGCGATTCGCTTGTGGAAGGAAACCAGCGACCAGACCAGCCCTTCGCCCATGGTGGTCGAGCTGTTCTCGCCGTTCATGGCGTCCTACGAGTTTTTCGCCAACATGGGCATTCGAACCTGGCCCAACGGCCATGGGCATACCGGCGTCAGCAACTCGATCCATAAAGCCTATGCCGACATTCCGGGGTATTGGGACTTGATGGTCCAGAGCTATGGCGAACGCCAGGCCACCGAGATTCTCGAAGACACCCGACACAACACCGTCTATTTCCCGAACCTGATGGTCAAGGGACCGATCCAGACGTTGCGGGTGATCAAGCCGATCAGCGCTCAGGAGACGGTGGTCGAGTCATGGATCTTCGAGTTGCTGGGTGCCCCCATCCAGTTGCTGGAAAGAACCGTCCAGTACAACAACCTGATCAATTCCCCCTGCTCGATGGTGGCCCACGACGATGTGGAAATGTACGAGCGGGCGACGGAGGGATTACGCAGTCACGCCAACGAGTGGGTCAACGTGGCACGACTCTTTGAATCGAACGAATCCTATGAGCGGACCCAGGTGGTTTCGGGCACCAGCGAAATGGCGATGCGCAACTTTTACAACAGCTGGCAGCACTTGATGCGGGAAAACCATGCAACTCCACCAGAACAATAAACACGCGATCGAACAGTTGATTGCCAGCGAAATCCAGCTGCTGGACCAGCAAGACTTCAGTGCCTGGCAACAACTGCTGACTCCCGAATACACCTACTGGATACCGTTGAGGCGAGAACAGACCAGCCCCCTCCATGAGTCCTCGCTGCTGTATGAAGACCGGTTTCTGACCACGTTGCGCATCAACCGCTTGACCAACGCGCGTAACTACTCGCAACAGCCCAAGAGTCGCGGTTTGCATATCGCCCAGTGTTCGTTGATCCACCTGGAAGACGATGATCTGAGCGCATCGAGTAGCACCAACATGCTCTATTGCGAAGCCCGCGGTGACAGCGAATGGCATTTCCCGGTCACCGTCGAGCATCAACTGATTAACGTCGAAGGCACCTGGAAAATCAAAGGCAAAAAAGTACTTCTGCTCAATCCCTCCCGAGCGATTGAAAGCCTGCAGTTAATCATCTGATTTATCGAGAATCACACGTGAACGTTATGAGTACCGGCTTCGACGAAGCCACATTTCCCTGTTCCTTTCCGTATGTTGACCTGTTGTACGACTACGGCCAGTTTTTGCGCAATGCCGTCGATGCGATCGGTTACTTGCCACCCGAAACGGCCAACAGACACATCGGCATTGTCGGTGCCGGGTTGACCGGGCTGGTCGCTGCCTACGAACTGCTACGTGCAGGCGCCCGTCGGGTCACGCTGTTCGAGGCCGCCGAGGAACACTTGGGCGGGCGCTTGCTGACCCAGCGCTTTGACGACGACCACCCGCAATTCATCGCCGAAATGGGCGCAATGCGCTTTCCTCCCAGCGAGGTCGGGTTGTTTCACTACCTGAACCGCTTCGGTATCGAAACCACTGAAGCATTTCCCGACCCCGGTGTCGTGGACACTGAAATTCACTACCGCGGCGAGACTCATCACTGGGCGGCCATGCAGCCGCCGCCAGCGATTTTCAGCACGGTCCATCGGGGCTGGAATGCGTTTTTGAAAGAAGGCGTGACCTTCGATGACGGCACCTGCCTGGCGCCACCGTTGTTACTGACCGAGTTACTCAAACAACACAACTACGCGGAAGTGCAGCCGGAATGGCAGCGCTATCTGGATTGCTTCGGCGACAGCTCGTTCTATTCGGCCATGGTGCGGATTTTCACCGGCAGTAACCCGCCCGGCGGACAACAGTGGCGCAAACCCGAAGACTTCCATCTATTCGGGTCACTGGGGATTGGCTCGGGCGGTTTCCAATCGGTCTACCGCGCCTCCTTTACCGAAATTCTGCGGCTGGTGGTCAATGGCCTCGAAGTCAATCAACGGCTGGTGCCGATGGGCATCTCGTCGCTGTCGGAGTTGATTGCCGATACGTCATTCAACGGCATGCCCCTGCGCGACCGAATCTGTCGCACCCGCATCGAGTCCATCAACAAGGGCAATAACGGTGAAATCCTGCTGGCCGGCAGCAATGGCGAAACCTATGCCTGCGACCGGGTAATTACCACGACCACCACCCGGGCGCTGCAGGTGAACATGAAGCTCACGCAGAACCAGGCCTTCGTGAATCGTGATGTGGCGCGGGCGATCAACGAAACCCATATGGTCGGTTCGTCCAAGCTGTTCATCCTGACCAAAGACAAGTTCTGGTTGAAACACGGACTGCCACAGAACATCCAGACAGACACCTTGGTGAAGGGCGTGTACTGCCTCGATTACGCGCCTCAGGATCCTGAGTCCTGGGGCGTGGTTTTGATCAGCTACACCTGGGAAGACGACTCCCACAAGATGGTTTCAATGACCGACAAAGTTCAGCGCTGCCTGCGTCTTGTCGATGAACTGGCCATGAGCGCTCCAGAGTTTGCCAGCCACCTGCTACCGCTCGATGGTAACTACCAGCGCTACGTCCTGGAGTATGACTGGCTGACCGACAAGCATTCGCTGGGTGCCTTCAAACTCAACTTTCCGGGTGACGATATTTACTCGGAGCGCTTGTTCTACCAATTCAAAACGGCCCTCGACCCACAACAGGACACGGGGTTGTACCTCGCCGGGTGCGGCTGCTCTTTCACCGGTGGCTGGGCGGAAGGCGCCATTCAAACAGCGCTCAACGGTGCCTGTGCGGTGATCAGTAGTCTAGGTGGCGACTTGATTGCCGACAATCCGCTGGACGGGCTGCACGCTCAATACCGCTATTGCTGACGCCTTCATCGCAAGCCTCCATCCCCATAGCCGAGACCCGTTTTATGTACAGCCAGCATTCAATTGAAGAACTCGTCAGCGGATTTCGCAGTGGCAGTCACTGCCTGGACACCTGGCACCAATCCCTGCGCGACAAACAGTTTGATCATCAACACCTGAACAGCTTCATCACGTTCGATCCTGCGGCGTTCGAGGGCGCCCCCGGCGCGGATCGGGAGGCGGGCCTGTATGGCATTCCCGTTTCCTTCAAGGACAACATCAATGTCAGCGGCATGCCGACCACCGCAGGAACGCCGGGGCTGGCCGCTTATTACCCGTTGTCCAATGCCGGGATTGTCGAGCGCTTCAAGGCGCTGGGGGCGAGGGCCGTTGGTAAAAACAACATGCATGAACTTTCGTTCGGGGTGACGTCAGCCAACCGAACCCACGGCGCCGTGGTCAACCCGGTCGACGAACGCTACAGCGCCGGCGGCAGCAGCGGCGGTTGCGCGGCAGCCGTCGCCGCCGGCCTGGTGCCCTGCGCCGTGGGCACCGACACCGGCGGTTCGGTGCGCATCCCCGCTGCGTTCTGCGGGATCGTCGGGTTTCGCCCCACCACGGGTTGCTACCCGGTCGACGGCATCGTGCCCGTTTCCCAGACCAAGGACACGCCGGGGCTACTGACCCGCACACTGCAAGACTGTCAGTTCATCCACCGTCACTTGACCGGGGCCCTCCCCGCTGCGCTGGACGACAACAGACCGCTACGGGTAGGCATACCGGAAAAATTCTTCTGGACCAACCTCGACGAAAAAGTCCGACACGATTGCTTCGCGGCGATCGAAGTACTGGCAGATCGGGGAGTGCAGCTGGTTCCGGTCGATGACCTGTTGATCGGGGAAATCAATGAGAGCATTCAGTTCCCATTGCCGATTTATGAGTTTTTCATCGACTTCCCGCGCTTCCTGATGAAAGAAGGCTGGGGCGACCAATTCCTGAGCATCCTGGCGCAGATCCAGGACCCGGGCATCAAGAAAATACTGACGGCACAACTCGAAAGCCCGGCGATTTCCTACACGGACTATGTACAGGCCTTGATGAGCAAACTGCAGCTTGGTCGTGAATACAGTCGTCTGTTCAATGCTCATCAACTGGATGTCATTGCGTACCCCACCGTCAGCTGCACAGCACCGTTGCTCACGGAGTGCGAGGCAGAAAGCAACTTCGAGACGTTCGTGCGCAACACCGACCCGGCGAGCAACCTAGCGGCGCCCAGCGTCACCGTTCCGGTAGCGGAAAAACACTCGCTACCGGTCGGCCTTTCGTTCGACGCGTTGCCCGGGCAGGACAGCCTGTTGCTGGAGAGAACCCGTCAGTTGTCACGCTTGCTGGCCATGCGCTAACGCGCTGTCGGCGCCATCACCGGCAACGCTGAATGGTGCCGATCCTTTCTGACGCCGACCTCTTCGCCCACTGAAAGAACAGTTCTCTAATAATTCAAATGCAGGCCTTGCCATGCGCAGCACTTCTACGTCCTCTTCCGCTCCCCCCGTTGCACTCGAACGGTCGCCCTCGGTGCTCGGCGGCGCCATGATGATCGGTGGCACCATTGTCGGCGCCGGCATGTTTTCGCTGCCGGTCGTCATGTCCGGCCTGTGGTTTTATGGCTCCGTCGCGGTCCTATTGTTTGCCTGGTTCTGCACCTTGCATTCCGGGTTGATGATTCTTGAGGCCAACCTCAACTATCGTCCGGGTGCCAGTTTTTCAACGATCACCAAAGACCTGTTGGGTCATCGCTGGAATGTGTTGAACGGCTTGAGCATCGTCTTTGTCCTGTACACGCTGACCTACGCCTACATCTCGGCCAGTGGTTCAGTGATTCATCACAGCGCCCAGTCATTGGGCGTGAATCTGTCGGCGCGGGCCGGGGGCCTGTATTTCACCCTGACGGTATCGGTCATCGTGTGGCTGAGCACGGCAGCGGTGAGCCGGGTGACCACGGTGATTTTCGGTGCAAAGATCATCGCGTTTTTCCTGACCTTCGGCGGGTTGCTCGATCATGTGCAACCGGCGACGCTGCTCAATCGCAACGCCACGGACAGCCACTACCTCCCTTACCTGCTGATGACCCTGCCCTTCTGCCTGACGTCCTTCGGCTTTCACGGCAACGTGCCCAGCCTGATGAAACACTTCGGCAAAGATCCGCAGCGTATCCGGGCCTGCCTGGTCAGCGGCACCCTCATCGCGCTGGGTCTCTATGTCGTCTGGATGGTGTGCAGCATGGGGAACATTCCCCGGGACGGGTTCAAGGACATCGCTCAGCGTGGCGGTAATATCGACGTACTGATCAGCGCGTTGGGGGCCATGCTCAACAGCGCGAAAATCGACGTATTCCTCAGCCTTTTTTCCAACTTCGCCGTCGCCTGCTCCTTTCTGGGCGTGACCCTGGGGCTGTTCGATTATCTGGCCGACGTGCTGGGGTTTGACGACAGCCCGCGAGGTCGCCTGAAAACCGCAGGTACCACCTTCCTGCCGCCCATGCTCTGCGGGCTGTTGTGGCCCGAAGGGTTTATCCATGCAATCGGTTTCGCCGGTCTGGCGGCGACCCTCTGGGCCGTGATTACCCCGGCATTGCTGGCCAGCGCATCACGCAAACGCTTTGGCAGCCCGCGGTATCGCGTGTGGGGCGGCCAGCCCATGATTGCCCTGGTGCTGTTTTTCGGCGTGATCAGTGCGGTTTCACATGTACTGTTTTCCTTGGGTCTGTTGCCGGTCTGGCGTTAGCGGCCCTGAACACCATTTGGTTTTCCGAACGCGACCTGTCGGTCGATTCGGTTAACCTGATTATTCATTGTGAAAAATCACGCCATAAATATTTAATCTCATTAAAAATCAATAAGACGACCACATACGCAACGTCAATTACGCATTGGCCATAGACGAGATGGAACCCGGGACCATTTCTGTCGCCGTGCCGCTACGCGAACGCAGCGGAAAAGTGGTGGCTGCGAACAGCTTCGCCTCCAACCGTTCACGGCGTACCCCCGTGGACCTCACCAATAACGTGCTGCCTCATTTGCAGGCACTGGCACGGCAAATGGAATCGACCATCGGCAGTTATCAGGACCGGGAGTGGACGGTTTTTTAAATGAAACGTCAGTGAATGAAGGCGGCATTGCCTACCCACTCAGGGGATTTACCGCTTTTGTAGACATTTCTGAATGTCTGCAATGGGTTGTGGATTCAACCGGTCGCCACCGGCAGAAAACGGCCGGTTGCCGCCCTTCGCGACGGGCAGAAACCGGCCAATTTCAGCCTTTGCTGACCGGCGCAGAGTGTGTAAAAACGCTAGATCCCGCTTCGATCTTCAAAGCTGAGCGGCTGTCCGGCTTCGTAGCCTGATCAAGTCACGATGTCCCTTCCTGATGAGCTAAACCGCCCCAGCAACGCGCCAGATCATCGGGAGACGTAAAAACAGGCCGGCTTTTAGGCCGTTAGCGCCTTCATCAAGTGATGGGTACCGATGATTTTCATGACCCGTTTCAAGTTGTAGGCGAGCACATTTAAACTCATCTCCGCGCTCACCCCGGCCAGCTTTCGCGTCAGGAAGGTTGCACCCATCCATTGTTTGAGCGTCCCGAAGGGATGCTCAACAGTCCGTTTTCGGACTCGCATCATCTCTGGTGCTTTGCTCAGCCGAAGCTGCATCTCCTCCAATACGTCTTTCATGCTCCCAGCGTCGAACTCGTCGTTCCGTGCTCGGTGTGCAATGCAATTTCAACGCGCAGCCCCGGCATTTCGAACTCCAGTAACGATGCAGCTTCAGGCCTTTTTCAACGTAGGAATAGTGCCAGATCAGCGCCTCTCCAGCCGGGCAAATATATTCGTTTTTTGCCGCGTCATAGACGAAGGCATCGTTATTGAAACGCCCGTCAGCCTTGGCTCCAGAGGTCATCGGCTTGGGCACATAGGCGGTGATGCCTGCATCGTGACAGGCCAGGATTTGTTCGCTTTTGAAGTAACCTCGATCAGCCACCACCGACAACGTATCTGACGCCATCGCCTCGCGGGCCTGCTTGGCCATTGAGCTGAGTTGATCGCGGTCGGAACCGACGTTGGTCACCTCATGCGCAACGATCAAATGGTGCTGCGTATCGACCGCTGTCTGCACGTTGTAGCCGACGATTCCCGTGCCGCGCGTCATCATGGAGCGGGCGTCTGGATCGGTCAGTGAGACCTGTTTATCCGGCGATTCATTGAGCTGGATTTCGATCGCTTGAAGCTCCTTCATTTGAGTTTTGAGTTTGGCGATTTTCTCTTCCAGCCGCACGGCGCTGGGCTCGGAAACTGTTGGTTCTTGCCGATCGGCAGCATCGAGTGCCGTCAGGTAACGACTGATACTCGATTCAATTTCTTCCATTCGCCGCTTCAGTTTGGCGCTGGTGAAATTGCGGTCGCGGTTGTTGACTGCTTTGAATTTACTGCCATCGATGGCGACCAGATGTTCTCCAAACAATCCCAACTGCTGACACAGCACAACGAACTGGCGACAGACGCCTCGGATGGCCTTGCTGTTGTCTTTTCGGAAGTTGGCGATGGTCTTGAAGTCCGGCATCAAACGCCCGGTCAACCACATCAGTTCGACGTTTCGCTGGGCTTCTCGCTCCAAACGTCGGCTCGACTGGATGCGGTTGAGATAGCCGTAGATGTAGATCTTTAGCAAGATCGCGGGGTGGTAAGCAGGCCGGCCAGTATCGGCTGGAATGGCACCTTCAAAACCCAGAGTGACCAGGTCGAGTTCGTCGACAAAGACGTCGACTACGCGCACCGGATTGGTATCGCTGACGTAGTCGTCGAGGCTTTCGGGAAGTAAGGTGCCTTGGCCTCGATGTTCACCTTGGATAAAGCGCTTCATGGGCGATCCCTGCGATGAAATCCTCAGAAATCATAGCAAGGGTTCGCGAAGGTGTTTTTACACACTCTGGGCCAATTTCAGCCTTTGCTGACCGGCAGCTATGGGTGTTGCCTCCAGTGCGCTTTGCGCTAACGCCTGGTGCACATCAGCTGACGGCGCAACGTCGGGGCAACCAGGCATCCAACGCCAACGAATCCCTGGGACAATCTGACGGCCACTGACGATCCACCAGAATCCGCCGCCCGTCTTCAGGCGTGGCAGGTTCGCCTACACTTTTGCACTGGATCATCACATCTCACCCCCTCCACTCTCGCGGGCTGACTCCGGTCTTGCGGCGGAACGCCCGGGCCAGTGCCGACGGGCTTTCGTAGCCGACTTCTTCGGCGATCAGGGCGATCGGTTTGCCTTCGCGCAGGCGTTTCTGCGCCAGGCTGATTCGCCAGCTCACCAGATAATCCACTGGCGCCTGGCCGACCACGCGTTTGAAGTGTTCGGCGAAGCTGGCCCGCGACATGTTGGCCAGTGTCGACAGTTCGGCCACGCTCCAGGGCTTGCCGGGGGCTTCGTGCATCAGGCTCAAGGGCCGTGCCAGGCGCGGATCGGCGAGGCCGGCCATCATGCCCGGTTGCTGATTGCGTGTGCTGAGGATGTGCCGTAGCAACAGAATCACTACCAGTTCGAACAGCCGGTCCATCACCGCTTCACGACCACAAGTGCCCTGGAAGGCTTCGTCGAACAACCATTGCAGGGTGCTGGCCAGGGTCGGGATTTCATCGAGCTTGAGCACCAGAAATTCCGGCAGCGCTGCTGCCAGGGCGTTGCCCGAGCCGCCATCGAAACTCAGGGATGCACATACCAGTTGAGTGGCGGAGGCTTGCGAGGCGCTCAGGCGATGGCGGTACGGCCTGGGGAAAAAGATCAGCGTCGGCCCGCTGAGGCGCTGCTCTGGCTGATCGGCCAGTTTCAGCACGACTTCGCCGGCTTGCAGCAAGTGCACATGACCGCAGGCCTGGCTGCCGTCGAAGGCCGTAGTGCCGCAAAACGTGCCGCTGTGAAAGGTACCAGCGTTGACGCCGAAATGGGTGAGCAAGGTGGATAGGCGATCCATAGGGAAACTCCCGGGAGCAGTTCTGGACGATCTGTCGTATATCGTCGACGATTTGCATCCAATTAACCAGCTCGAATCCATAGGATGAACTCCGTACCCAGCGCCTGTCGCGCTCAACCACGGAGCATCACCATGACCCGCATCATCCCTGTCAGCCTCGAACACGCCACCGACGCCACCCGCCCATTGCTGGAAGGCGTGCAGAAGAAAATAGGTTTCCTGCCTAACGTTTTCCGGGTACTGGCCCACGCCCCCGCCGTGCTGGCTTCGTACCTGCAAAACTCGGCGGCCCTGGGCAAGACATCCCTGAGCGCCACGCAGAAGGAAGCGATCTTCCTCGCAACCTCACAGGTCAACGGCTGCGATTACTGCTTGGCGGCACACACGCTGTTTGCCAGCAAGGCCGGGCTCTCCGGCCAAGAGATCCGCAGCGCCCGGGTCGGCCAGCTCGACGCCTATGCCCTGCTCGCCCGGCAGATCACCGAAAGCCGTGGTCACTTGAGCGGCGAGCAGATCGCCGCGGCCCGCGCCGCCGGTATCGATGACGCGAAGATCATCGAAGTGATTGCCCACGTGGCCTCGCAAACTCTGACCAACTACTTGAACAACGTCGCCCTGACCGATATCGACTTCCCGGCCATCAACGCCTAATACCCACCCGCTGCGGAGAATACGAGCATGAACACTGTGACCCTTTACACCACCGACACCTGCCCTTACTGCCGCAGCGCCAAATCACTGCTGGCCAGCAAAGGCGTGACAATGCAGGAGATCAACATTCAGCGCGAACCCGACAAGCTTGAGGAAATGCCCAACCGCAGCGGCCGACGCAGCGTGCCGCAGATTTTCATCGGCGACATGCATATTGGCGGCTTCGATGACCTGGCCAAGCTGGATCGTCAGGGAGGGTTGATGTCGATGCTGGCTTGAGTGTTGCCGCTGACCGAAAACTGACCCAGTAGAGGCTGTTCTGCCGACTGAAAACTGACCCAGGTGTTCAACTGCTTCTGCTCACTTTCCGAGCAGCAGCTTAGAGCAGTGCTCTGCCAGACTTTACTGGGGGAATGCTGGTAAATTCCGATACGATCGAGGGCTCTCGGTGGCTGCATTTCGTACTTGGCGCGCTGCTTACGCTGTGCGTAGAGCTTTAGGTTTAAGTAAACAATTTTTGTCCTTGCGGCTGTTTTATGCGGTTAGGGGAAAGATTCCTTTCCCTAACAGCGTGCACCTCGCCATACCCTCATCAGGCTGAAACGCCCCACTCAAGGGCCTGAAGGACACGGCGAACTTGTTTGGCCCCTATCTCAGTTTCGCAGAGCATGATCGGTGCAGTCCCTCCGAGCGCTTTATTCGGTGTCGACATCCAATGTGCGGCAGTCACTGGTGTCTCTAAGATCTCCTCGGCCAAGTGACTGACCACAGCAATTCGGTCCAAACGCTCGGAGGCCACAGGATCCAGGTGCTTGTGCTCGCGCCGCCGTCGTTCAAGCGCCGACGTTGATACATTGAGCAGCGTTGCCAGGTGGCGGTCTTGAAGGTCAAAGGCCAAGCGAACAACCTGGATTAGGTCAGTGGGAAACCCTACTTTTATTTGCTGCAGCCGCTCCGATTCCGTCAGCGGCTCTCGATCGGAACTGAATCGCCAAAAGGCAGCGATGCCCTCCTCTCGGGACACCGCTTGCTTTTTTGCCGGACGTCGAGTCGCAGGTGAAGTGCCCATCAAACGTCCTCCCAATGATTGCCCATCCAATGGAATATGAGCTAACGCCGGTCTAAGCGGAAGCGCCATTGAGCGCCAGTGGAATTCCATAACGCCCTAGCGTCGATAAGGCGAGGGAGCCCTTTCCCCTCTACCTATCCTTGGCGCAGGATCAATGGCTTTTAGCCAAGGATGAGTGGCCACGGCGGTCAATCGATGCTGGAGCTCAGGAAGGGCTCGGTCAGTCGGTCGACCCTTCGCTCTTCGAGCTGCCCGGCCCGCAGGATCTCGTTTGCATGGGGATAATGCCGTAACAGCTGGCGGGCCTGACGTCGCATGGACGCTGAAAGCGCGGAATCTTCTGCAAGCTCGACCAGAAAGTCTCGCGTCTGGATGAGTGCGCGCGTGCGCTCGTTCGGCATTGTCATGGTGTCCTCCTCGCACACACCGTGCACGGTCCAGCCGCTCTGAGCTCGCTGGCGTCCGACGCAGTTTTCTGCCTGGTAAATCGCCTACAGCCTACACCTAAACCAAGACGGCCCATTGAGTCTATCGCCGGGATCGACCCTGGCTTTTCGAGAATCAAGCCCCTCTCCTCCTCGGCGTACCGTCCATCAAGGCCTGCGGGAAAAAAAACGTGCTGAGGTTTGAGAATCTTGGTTTCTCAAACCTGAGATTTCGACCGCATGCTTGATCAATAGTTGTCCATTACAGTTGTAATAACATGGCCTGTATCTCGGTACGAAATAGTCGCTCGCGCAGTCATTTCGACTACTTGAGAATGTCGCGCTGCCAGTCGCCGAACGGTGTGTACGTCAGGCCAACCGACATACTCCATCAAGGCTTTAGGGCTCCATTGGTTGCGACTGGCCCAAGTCGCGAAACCGCCGCGCGTTAATGCCCGGCGCAACACCCGCGCCACGCTGTACGGGTGGAGCGCCTCTGTGGAGAGATGCCCCCTGCGGTCGATGCCACATAGCACCGTCCCCTGATGCAATTGACTGAGGCTCAATCACTCTTCGTACACATGCACCGGGCACAGCCGTTTTAACGCCGGCACAGTGACGGTGCGGCCTTGACGATCACGGTTGGTATTACTGTTGGGGATAGGTACAGACTCAGGCTCCCCCCCACAACATCACCAAGACTGCGTATAAGCTCACACATAAATACGCAATACCACTCAATAAAAACCTATATACGGCCATGTCCTCGATTGTTGCGTCCAGCAGTCGCGGTAAGGGGGAAACCTGACGCTGGCCGCGCAGTATTTCTATTAATGCCACTACACCCGTATTCCACACGGCGGTACCTAATTCGCGGCGGCTGACCCGTTTTTCGAATGGCCGGATCGTTTTCCGGTAGTGCCCGGTTTCTCCTTGAACCGGGAGAAATCCAAATACGGCCGTGACTTCGCCAACTCGGGGTGATGGGCAAGTACGATGTCGACGCGATTCAATCGACAGTGGGTCTCTTGTCTGCCCTCCAGCTTGGTTTACGGGCAACAAAAAGACGCTAGCCTAATCAGCTAGATTTCTTCCAGTTGTCAATATCTCAGTGTCAATTGATCAAAACAGACGAGGCGCAGGGCCCGTAATTACTGATGTCCAAGCCAAATGATACATTTAGACATGTTCTGTCTGCCCATAAAACCACGCAGTACGAGCTGTCCGGCCGATACGGATCGGCTGACTCGGGGTCGAACATTTCCAGGAAGGGATGGGTTTCGTACACCACCAGGCTGCCACCGGGCTTGAGGGTTTGTGCGACATGGCGCAAGAATTCGCCGATGTCCGGCATCCAGTTCAATACGCCGATGGTGATCAACGCCACGTCGAAACGGCTGTGAAGCTCAAGCGGCAGGTGATGGATGTCTGCCTCGATGAACTCAGGCGCATGGGGCGAGCGTGACGCCAGTTCCCGCGCCTGATCAAGGAAAGCCTCGGACTGATCGACGCCTACGACACTGCGTGCACCCAGCGCAAACAACGAAAGGCTTTCGCGGCCGTTGTTGCAGCCCAGTTGCACCACGTCCTTGCCGTCGACACCGACTTGTGCCAGCAAACCTCGGAGGGTGTCGTCCATGCAGCAAAAATCCCTACAACCAACCGCCGTCAAACGGGCCTGCCATTCGGGGGTATCTTTGTGGTGTCGGGCGGAGTCATTCCAGGCATCGCGGTTGCTGGCGATGGCTTTTTCTTTTGTCGGCATTTCCATTGCGCGCTCCAGACTGGGGTCTTGATTGACCGGCACGAGTCTAGATCAGGGTTCTGAAAAACCCCATTGAGTCTTTGTTCAAATCTTGTAATCCGGGCATCGCGAACGCGCGCTCGTACGGCAGCTATAGTTAATGGCCTTGGGGAAATGCGGGAAAAGCCGATTTCGCAGGTGCTGCCATGAAAAAAAACGATCTGAGACTACTGTTCGCCCTCTGCCTGATCACCACAGCTGGCGCTCACGCAGACGACAGCCTGACACCCACTAGCGATTACAGCAGTGAGTTCAACTATTACGGAGCCGACCAACCCTTCGCTCACCCCGTGCCACCGTCACTGAACACGGTGCCGCCAGGGTCGTACATCCCGACAGCGCCTCAGGACTTCACCCCCATTTCGAGCCAGCATGAGTTCTACGACTCAAGATTGCCGACGGTAGCGGATGCCACGGTTCGAGTGTTCATCCGCTCCTACGATCAGCAACGCGGTGTCTACGTGAACGAAGAAGTCCTCGACCCTACGTGCCTGCTCGCGTGCCTCAGCCGTCAGGGGCCAGTGATGCAATAAGGCCTACCACTGGCGTTTGTCCGGGCGCGCGAGGCCGAGCTTCTCGATCCGGTAGCGCAGCATGTCGCGGCTCAGGCCCAGCAGTCGTGCGGACTTGGTGACGTTCCAGTCGGTCTTGTCGAGCATCTTGCGCACCATGTCGCGCTCCACTTCCGGCAGGTTCATGGACTCGTTGCCGTTGTAGACCGGACGCGGCTCGTAGTGTTGCGGCTCTTGCTGGAACACCAGCGGCTCATCCACCAGGCTCAGGCACACGTTCAATTGATGGGCGGCGATGGTGTCGCTCTGGGCCAGCAGCACCGTTTGCTCAAGCATGTTGCGCAACTCGCGCACGTTGCCCGGCCAGCTGTAGCTGAGCAGCAATTCCTCGGCCTGATCGCTGAAATGCAGGTTCGGTTTGCCATAGCGTTTGCCGTGGATCGCCAGGAAGTGTCGAGCCAGCAGCAGGATGTCTGCGCCACGGGCATACAGGCGCGGCACCTTGATCGAGATGATCCGTAAACGGAAGAACAGGTCGCGGCGGAACTTGCCCTGCTGGACCATTTGTTCAAGGTTGCAGTTGGTGGCGCTGATCACCCGCAAATCGACCTTGCGCTCCTTCACCGAGCCGACCCGGCGGATCGTTCGGTCCTCCAGCAGCTTCAGCAGTTTGGCTTGCAGCAACAAGTCCATCTCGCCGACTTCATCGAGAAACAGCGTCCCGCCATCGGCCGCTTCCACCAGCCCGACGCGGCGGTCCTTGGCGTCGGTGAAGGCGCCCTTCTCGTGGCCGAACAGTTCCGACTCCACCAGGTTGGAAGGAATCGAGGCACAGTTGAATTCAATGAACGGACCTTTGCTGCGCGGGCCGTCGAAGTGCAACGCACGGGCCACCAGTTCCTTGCCGGTGCCGGTCTCACCTTCCACCAACACCGGTGGCAGATCGGTATTGGCCATACGCCGCTCGGCGTCGATTAACTGGCCAATGGTGCTTTTCAGGTACTGCATCGGTGCCGATTCGCCGATCAATGCCTGCACCCCTGACTTCTGCGCTTCGCGCTCCTGATAGAACGACAGTGTGCGTTCCATTCGGTCGGTGGCCAGGGCCTTGTCCAGCAGCAGCTTGAGCTCCGGCAGCGCCACCGGTTTGGTGACGTAATGGAAAGCGCCCTCTTTCATCGCCACCACGGCGTCTTCGATGTTGCCATAGCCGGTCATCATGATCACTTTCAGATCCGGCGCGCTGATGCGCAGCTTCTGGATCAGGTCGTGACCGCTCATGCCCGGCAGCGAGTTATCGGTCAGCACCACGTCCGGGACGAAAGTGCCCAATTGCTCCAGTGCATCCTCAGCCGAGTGGCAGACCGTCACCTCGAAGTCCTTGCGCTCCAGGTAGGTCTGAATATTCTCGGCGAGGAGTTCGTCATCCTCGACCAGCAGAATGCTGTGCTCCATAGTCCCCTCCCGTTGCCACTTTAAAATTGAGACAGACGCGGGTTCCTTCCTGCTCTTGGCTGGTCAATTCGACCGAGCCTTCGAAACGCTCCATTATTCTTTTGACCAGGGCCAGGCCCACGCCCAACCCTCCTTGTTTGGTGGTGAAAAATGGCTTGAAGACCATTTGCTGCTGCTGTTTGGTCATGCCCTTGCCGGTATCGCTCAGGGTCATGCGCACGAGTCCGGGCTGCGGCGTTTCGATATCGATACTCAGCACGCCGCCCTTGGGCATGGCTTCCAGGGCATTGGCAAACAGGCTATTTAGAATTTGCGTGAGCAACACCTGTTGGCTGACGACCGGTGGACAACTCTGAGGAGTGAAACGCACGTCGATGCTGGAGCGTTTAATCAGCGCGTCAAACGCACTCAACGTGTCGTCGATGACCAGCACCAGGTCTACCGTTTCGTAGTCGTCGTTCATGGGTCGCAATGACACCAGCAACTCCCGAACCCAGCGCGACATACGGTCGACCTGACTGATGATGTCGCCGATATTCTTCTGCGCGTTCTGGCTGGCGATTTCCTGAGCCAGTTCGGCACTGGAACGAATGTTGGCCAACGGATTGCGCAAGCTGTGGGCCACCGCCGAGGACATTTCCCCCAGCGCGACGAAGGTCTCGTTGCTGATCAGTTGTTTCTGCTGGCTCTGCAGCAGCATTGCCGCATGCCGCACAATCCAGAACAGTCCGAGGTAGATGGCCAGGCCGCCGAGCAGGGTTGCCAGCCAGATCGACCTGAAGCCGCGCTGGATGCGTTCCACCAGGTCCACGGGTTCCTTGTAGATCTCCACCATGGCGATCACTTTGCTCTTGTCGGCATTGAACATCGGGATGTAGTTCTCGATGAACAGGTGTTCAGGCTCACGCAGCAGCCTCTGCTCGGGGCGCTCCTCATCGATTTCGTGGTAGCTGGTGGACACGGGTTCCTTCATTTCAAAGGATTCGTCCAGTTCCTCATCACCTTCGACGCGCATGCCAATCATTTGTGGATTGGTCGACCAGACCACGGAGCGATCCAGGGCGTACACCACCGCCAACAGCGTGTCCGGCAGGTGTTCGACATGATCGAGAAACTCTATGCGGGCAGCGGCACGGGCCGCCGGATCGACGTCGGGATAGGCATTGTCATCGCGCGGATCGAGCATTTCGCCCATGGTTCTTTTCAGGTTGATGCCGGCATGACGAATTTCCGCATCACCAATGGCCTGAATGAACTGCGCAGTCAGCATGGAATCGCGCTCGATGCTCTCATCGACGACGAAGCGCGTGGACACATAGCCCAACCCCAGCGCCACGACGGCGATGATGAAAAAGCTGCCCAGGGAAAACCAGCGCAGTAAATTGAACGGTCCTCGCCAACCCTTGCCTTTTGTTGCCGACGTCACCGGCGCAGGTATTTTTTGTTGTCCTGGTATCTGCATAGGACCTTCCCGGATGCCTTGCATCAAGCCTTTTCAGCCGCGCTTCGGATCAGTGTAGGTGGCATTGATCGAGACTGACGGCCTCATTGATGGTATTTAGCCGCTATTGCGTTTGCGCGGCCTGCAGCGGTTGCTGACGATCAGTTTCTTCCTGCAAAAACCCCACAATGGACTGCGCCGCGTTCTCATCCAGGCGCAGGTTGGGCATGGGGATTTTGTCGAAACGCTCAAACAGTTCCATCGCGAGCGGGTCTTTTTCCGCCAGCATGCGGTCTGGCTCGCGAATCCAGCGATTCAGCCAGGCCGGATCACGCAGGCGAGTGACGCCGATCAGGTCCGGGCCGATGCTGCGCATGCCGATGCCCTGCCCGTCCATCGGGCCCAGGCTGTGGCACGACGCGCAACGGGTGCGAAACAGTTCTTCGCCGTTGCTCGGCGGGCGAATCTCGGGCGCATTCGCGTAGTTTTCTTCAACGCTGGGCTGCTTCCAGTTCTGCAGCGTGTTGGCCAACTGATCGGCCAGAATCCACGGATTTTCGAAAGGTGAAGCTTTCATCCAGCGGCCCGTGGTCTGGTTGCCGACAATCAGGCTCAGGTTGTGGTCCTTGCTGCGCCCGTTGTCGACGCCTTCGATAAACAGCCCGAGTTTTTTGCGCAGGTCAGTGACGGCCTCGAATTCCCCGGTGAGAAACTGCCAGCCCGGCCCGACTTTGAAACGCTGTGCGTAGGCTTTGAGCACTTCGGGTGTGTCGCTCAACGGGTCGATGCTGATCGAGTAGAAAAAGATGTCTTGGCCGACCCGGTCCCCCAGCAACTGTTGCACCTGGCGCAGGCGCGCGGTTTCCAGCGGACAGGAGTCGCTGCACGTGGTGAAGATGAAGTTGATCACCACCACTTTGCCCTTGATCAGGTCATCGAAAAAACGCACCTGCCGACCGTCCTGATCGGTCAGCAAGGTGTTGGGGAAGTAATCGCCGCCCCAGGGTGTCGCCGATTCCGTCGACGACGGTGCACCTTCATGAGCGAGCAGCACCCAGGCGGCCAGCACACAGGTGACCAGCAGCAAAATCAGGTGCATGCCCAGGGCGCGGGAGCGCGGCGTACGTGATGTCATGTCGGCTCCCCTGCGGATCATGGTGTGACCTCTGCTTTAGTGCCGTAGCCGTCGCCGGTGCGGAAGGTTGGCAGCGCGGCGGAGTTCACGTAGCGCACGCCATCCCAACTTGGCAGCGGTGTCGGCATCAACTGCAGTTGCCCGGGTTTTTCAAGGTCCCAACGCAACAGCATCGAGTTGTCCTCATGCTGGGTGTTGTGACAGTGCTCCATGTATGTCCCGGCGAATTCGCGGAAGTTGATCGCAATCTCGACATTGTCCGTACCATCTTTTTCCGAACCGATGCGATACACGTCCTTGCGTGCCCATTTTTCCCATTCCGGTGGTGGCTTGCCGCCACGACTGAGGATGATCCCTTCCTCGAAGTGCACGTGCACCGGGTGGCTCCAGCCCGTGCCGCTGCCCTTGATGTGCCACACCTCCAGCGTACCGAAACCCGTGACGCCGGCGTCGGTCGGACCGCTGGCCAGTTTGGTGGAGGTGTTCAGCCGGCGCGGGTCCATGCGAAACCCGAAGCCTCCGTCGGTCTTGACCGTCCAGGGCGCTTCATCGGTGCCGTCGGAACGGCCGAAGGTGTAGGTGCGGTGACGGGCTTTGGCCAGCAGCGCCTTGTCGGCAGCATTGTCGTAGTGAATCTTCAGCGGGATCATCATCAGGCCTTCAGCCTTGCCCGGTTTGGCGGGCTCATAAGCGGCCGGGTCCATGGCCAGGTCCTGACCGGTGTAAGCCTTGACGTTGAGTTGCAACACCTTGCCTACCGCCGGATCACCGTCCTCCCACTTTGGCCCCTTGCTGGTTTGCTTGATGATCGCCTTGTATTTCTCGGACAGCACGTCTGCCAGGGAGACCGGTTCCTCCGGACCCTTGCCGTCTTGGTGCACCAGCAGGTTGACGAAGAACAGCTTGTCGCCCGTCTTGATCCCGTTTTTCGAGAAGTTAACGATGATGTCGTGACGCTCGGCGATGCCCAAGGTTGGCAGGATCGCGTTGTGGTTCTGTTTATCACCGTCGGCATCCAGGTCCATGCTGCCGTCGAACGGCACGGCGTGTTCCATGATATTGCCGTCGTTGGCAATCATGTGGAACGGCACCCGGGCATACGACACGCCCGACCCGGCAGGCCCTTGAAACTCGCCGCTGGTGCCCTTGATCTCGCGCACCAGCGCCATTTTGAAGTAGCGCGACACTGAGCCATTGAGCATGCGCAAGCGATAGCTGCGGGCGCGAACGTCCAGGGTCGGTTTCCACTTCCAGTTGACCAGCACCTGGTCACCGAGGAAGCCGTCAGTATTGAAGGGGTTGAACCACAGTTGACCGTTCTTATCCCACGCCTTGTCGGAAAACATCAGGTTGACGTCGTAGTCGCGGTTACCCCAGGGCAAGGCGCTGCCGCTGGGGAGGCGCAGGTTGACGCCGTCATTCACCGATTCATTGGCGCGGTCCAGGGCGCTGTAGTAGTTCATCATCGCCGCGTTGCCCTTGTAGACGTTCTGCGCGGTGAAATCGAGCATGTGGTCGTGGAACCAGTGGGTGCTCATGGTTTCGCGCCAGTCGCCGCGGACCTTGATCATGCCGTTGTCGCAGGTCTTGCGGCCGGGGGTGAGGTCGTTGGTCCACAGGGTTTCGCCCGGCGAGCACGGAAACGCTGCACGCGGGTCTGCAGCCGTGGTGTTGATGCTGTCGTAGCCGGCCAGCTGGATCGGCCAGCGATAGTCATAGAATTGCCCAGGGAAGAAAAACGCGTTGGCATAGCCGTCGCTTTCCGCCGGTACGTGACCGTTGTGTTCGTGGGTGGTGATGGTGTGCAGGCCAAACCCCATGTTTGCCGACGGGTCGATCGGCAAGCCGTTGTAATGGCGCATCAACACCGGTTGCCCATAACGCACCATGAGCAATTTGGGCGGAAAGGTGCCGTCGAAGGTCCATACCGAGTTGTGTTTCTGCACCGGCATTTTCGGGTGAAAACGCGGTTCAACGCCTTTGGAGGTGCCTGCGGTCGCCGGCACGCCAGCCACATTGTAATAGAGGCCACTGGGGCCAAACTCGCCCAAGGCATAGCGGTGCATCTGACGACTGTCACGCAAACCGGTATTCAACCGTGCGCCGGTTTGCACGGTTTTGTAAGCCACCTGCGGGTAAAACTCGTTCCAGCGCTGGTGCGACCAGCCTTTTCCTGGCGGACGGCCTTCAGCCGACGAGCCGATACGGCGGTTGAGGAAAAATTCAATCTGCTTCTGCCAAGGGTTGCGGTCGACCACGTTGGAATAATGGCTGGGGAACGGAGTCAAGCCTGGTTGACGCAAGAACGCGTCGAGCGCCGCGCTCGGCGGAGCGCTGCGGGCGACGCTGGTGGGATCTTGTTGCGGCAGCGGGCCGATGGTCGCGGGTGGAAAGGGCAACTGCGCCGCCGGGGTGGTGGGGTCGAGTTTTTCCAGACCGAATTCTTCGAACAGCGCCAGTGGCTGAGTGAACGGCAGAGCACCGTACAGCGGGCTGGGTTTTCCGTTAGTAGGGTAATTGAAACTGGTCTGCAGTGCTGGCGGCAGGATGTTTTCCTGGAGCGGGGTTTTTCGGGTGCCTTTGACGCCACCCGGCAAATCGAAGGAGTCCACGTTAGCCGGGGGCATGGTCAAAATGGCGTTCAAGGCTCCTGCTTTGTCAGCCGGTTCGTCGTAATACGCTGAGGGGTCGGACGGTTCGGGCTGTCGCTCATCGTCGATCGGGCTGGCACGTAGAGTCGCTGTGCCCAGCGTCATAGACAGAAGGACGCTTACACGCGTCAGGAGGTCGAACCATTTGAAGGGGTACCGCGCTTTTCTGTCCATTACCATCCGCCTCGAAGTCGTGAAGGGGTAATGGGGCTTGTGCAAGGACCTCGCCAGATTTGTAACGGTTTTTTACGAAAGTATTAAGACTAATAAAACAATGGCTTAACAACATCAATTTGCCAAAACCGGGGAAACGACTGGGGAATGACACCCGCTAACGGGGAAAGTTCACACCCGTTTTCAGGGGACCAATTTGAATGACAGACGGACACTCGTGCCCTCGCCTTCACGGCTTTCCAGGGTCACCGCACCGCCAAACCGCTCCATGATCCGCTTGACCAGCACCAGCCCGACACCCAACCCGCCTTGCTTGGTGGTGAAAAACGGCCGGAAGGCCATGCTGCGCTGTTCTTCGTTCATGCCTTTGCCGGTGTCGCTCACCACCACGCCAAGGCCATGGGATTCGGTCGGCTCCAGCGTGATGATCAATGTGCCGCCCTTGTCCATGGCTTCCAGGGCATTGGCCAGCAAACTGTTGAGGATCTGCGTCAACTGCACCTGCTGGCTCAGGACCATGGGCGTCAGCTTCGGGTCAAACACCACGTGGACCGAGGCTTTGGCAATTTGATGCTCGAAAGCCATCAGGCTGTCATGCAACGCCGCCACCAGATTTACAGGCTCGGCGTCATCGTTGAGCGGACGCAAGGATTGCAGCAGCTCCCTCACCCACTTCGACATGCGATCCACCTGACCGATGATGTCATTGATGTTCTTGTGGGCCGGGCCGCTGTCGAATTCCAACGCCAGTTCGGCGCTTGAACGGATGGTCGCCAGCGGATTACGCAAACTGTGGGCCACCGCCGACGACATCTCGCCCAGGACGACAAAGGTTTCGTTGGTGATCAGTTGCTTTTGTTGCGCGTCCAGCAAAATCGCCGCCCGGCGCACGATCCAGTACAGCCCCAGGTAAATCAGCCCGCCGCCCAGCGCAGTCGCCAGCCAGATCAGCACCAGACCGCGCTCCATGCGGCTGATCAGGTCCTTGGGTTCCTTATAGATCTCGACCATCGCCGTGACTTTGTCGCCGTCTGCATCGAACAGCGGAATGTAGTTCTCGATAAAGATGTATTCCGGGGGCGTCACGAACTTCTGTTCCATGCGGCTCTCGTCCACATCGTGATAGCTGGCCGACACGGGCGTCCTGGAGGAAAAGGCTTCATCCAGGTCTTCGTCGGCGTGGATCCTGGTACCCATCAATGCCGGATTGGTCGACCAGATCACCATGCGGTCGGGGGCATAGATGTTGGCCAGGATCACATCCGGCAAGTGCTTGACATGGTCGAGGAATTCGCCCCGGGCATTGGCGCGGGCCATTGGGTCGACGTCGGGAAAATCCTTGTCTTTGCGCGGGTCGAGCAATTCGCCCATGGTTCGCACGTTGGGAATCGACACGTGGCGCACCTCGGCCGAGGCAATCGCCTGAATAAACTGGGACGTCAACAACGCATCGCGCTGCACGCTTTCGGTAATCACGAACCGGGTGGACACCGACCCCAACGCCACCGCCACCGTGCCAATCACCGCCATGCTGATGAGCGAAAACCAGCGCAATAAATTGAACGGCTGCTTGCGCGAGCTCAGGCGAATATCACCCCCCTCGGCCTGGAGTGTTTGAGTAGGCATGTCCATGGACGTGTTCCCGGCGATTCCCCTATAGGGTTATAGCCCACTAATGGCCGTTTGCCCGACATTGGGTCTCGTCCCCTCACTTCCTCCTTATGCCCATCTACCCCCAATCCTGGGGACAGTGGCCCGTTCCCAAAACCCTCGATCCGATGCCGTTTTTGAGTGACACGCCCAAGACTCGGGCCTCTACCGTCCGTTTTCGCCGGTTGGTATGGAAGTTGCCGAAGCCCTCTCAACTGACCCGTCTCCATGGGGCAGGCATTCCGATATATAGAGGGCTTAACTCATGCACCCTTTACTGTCCAAAACCGTGGCCGCCCTGGTCGTTAGCGCACTGGCCCAAGGCGTCGCCCAGGCGGCGCTTTTTGCCGTCGACCCCGGTCCCTATGTACCCGCCAATGGCTCGTTCGCCGCCTGGTATCAGGACACTCATGGTCGAACCCTCGATCTTTGCCTGTCCAAGGCTGTCAGTTCCAGAGTTGCCAGTGCACCCGGTGCGCCGGCTTACATGTGCCTGTTGAATCCGACCCCCGGCGTTTTCGACGACACGCAGCCCGTCGTTTTCCCGAGCAACTTTCCCGATGAAGCGTTCTGGTTCACCGGCGATGGTTCAATCGTCGATGCCGCACGGGGCATCGACCTGAGCTATGTCAGCGCCGTGGAAGCAGCCTTCGCCGCTGAAGAACCGGTAGACGGCGACCAGGTCAGTTTTGGCCGCATCCGCATTCGGGTGGACGTGCCCACCGCCGGCGTCTACACCATCACCCACCCCTACGGCGTCGACATATTTGACGTTCCCGCCGGTGGACGCCGCGCAATCAACATGACCCGCGACATCGGCATAGGCACACCGAAAACCTACGACGGCGCACTCAAGAGTGACATAGGCCCGTTCCTGCGCAGCGTCAACGGCCCCTACACCGAGACTAACCCGGTCACCGGGTCGGCCGAGCGATTCGTTGGCGATCCGAATCTGGAAGAAGCCTTCACCGGCAGCCCTTTCAATACCAACTACATCCGCATCGAAGGACCTAACGGTCTGGACTTGCGCACAACGGTAATGGCCATTTCCGGCAAGTTGTCGACCGTGGTCCGGCCAACCCCGATGATCACCGAGCGCAGCACTTACTCGCGCAAAGCCGGTGAAAGCGCACCGGTGGCGCAGCAGGATGTGTTCGTCATGGCCCCACCGCCACCGGCCACCGTGACCCTGGACAGCAACAGCCCGGCGCTGCATCTGACCGAGGCTGATACCTCCGGCCACTGGTACGCCCAGTCCGCAACCAACCCGACATTGCCAAGCAACCTGGTGGTGACCGCCGATAACCACCTGGCCATTCCCAGCAGCACGCCGACCACCCTGTCGATGCCACTGACGGACCTGGTGGTGATCCAGACCGCCCAGTACAGCTTGAGCACCGCGCAAATCACGGTAGTGGCTTCGACCAGCGATGAAACCTCGCCGCCGGTACTCACCGCCACCACCGGCACCGGTGTCGCCATAGGAGCCCTGAGTGGCGATGGAGCAGTGAAATCCCTGGCGACCGGCATCTCGCCGATTCCACCGGCCAAGGTTCGAGTGACGTCATCCAATGGCGGCAGCGATACCGAAGAAGTGGTCATCGTGCAATGAACGCACACATGCCCAGATCCTCATCAGGAGGCATCATGAACAAATTGCCACGCCTGGCGCTCAACGCCCTGGGACTGACTCTATCGCTGTCCGGCAGCGCTTTCGCGCAGCTCAATGCCGTCGACCCCGGCCCCTACACGTTTGCCACCGGGAAATTCCCGATGTGGTATCAGGACAACAATCTGCTGTCGCTGGAACTGTGCCAGTCGCGAGCGACCAGCTCGCGGTCGCCTGGCGCACCGGGTGCGCCATCCTACATGTGCATCCTGAATCCGGAACCCGGGGTTTTCGACGACACCCAGCCGATGGTGTTTCCGGATAACTGGCCACCGGAAGCGTTCTGGTACCTCGCCGAGACCACCATCGCCGATGTCGGAGGCTATGGCGTGGATGCCTACGTAGCCGGGATCGAAGCGGCCTTCGCTGCGGAAAACCCTGTCGACGGCGATCAGGCAAGCTTCGCGCGGATTCGTCTGCGGGTGAACGTGCCTGTCGCCGGGACCTACACCATCACCCACCCGTATGGCGTGGAAACGGTCACCGTCACCACGCCGGGCCGTCGGGCGATCAACATCACCCGCGACATCGGCATCGGCGTTCCGGGCAACTTCTCGGGTGCCCTCGCCGGGCAGGTCGGGCCATTCCTGCGCAGCGTCAACGGACCCTACACCGAAGTGAACCCGGACACCGGTTCCATCGAGACTTTCGTCGGCGATCCGAACCTCACCGAAGCGGTCACCGGCAGCCCGTTCAATAACAACTTCCTGCGTGTGCAGGGGCCTGCCGGGACCATCCAGACCACCCTCTTTACCGTGTCCGGCAAAGTCCTCGACAACCGTGCGCAAACCCCGGTGGACATTGGCCGCGCCACTTACCGCCGCACCTCTTCAGGCCCGGGCACCAGCAGTACCCGGGTAGAAGTGTTTGGCAAATCGACCAACGGTTCGAGCCTGTGCTTCCGCGAAACCGTGGCCCTTGTGCCCGGACCACCGCAGACGCCATGCCTGACCAACATGCTCGGCGACAACAATGGCCAGTTCTTCGGCCATCGCCTGACGGGTGCCACCGTGCCTGCGGTGGTGGTGGTCACCGCTACCGACCCGGCCGGCACCACTCGCCCTACAGCGGTCTCGAGCAAGCTCGTTGACCTGGTGAAAATCCAGACCGCTCGCTACAACTGGAGCAATCACAGCCTGCTGATCGAGGCCACGTCCACTGACGAAGTGGCGGTGCCAGACATGGTCGCGCAGGGTTACGGACGTCTGTCGAAAACCGGCACCTTGCAAAAACTCACCGTCGCCGATCTGACCCAGCCACCCGCCACTGTCACGGTCAAATCCGCCGCCGGCGGCAGTGACACCGAGGTTGTCGTCGTGGTTGGTTCTGCACCGGATACCGGCGAGAACCAGGCGCCACTGTCCGTGGCCGACACCGGCAGCACCAGCTTCGGCGTGCCGATCACCCTCAACCTGCTGGCCAACGACAGCGACCCGGACGGCAACACGCCACTGAGCATCACCGCGCTGACCCAACCGGCCGCGGGCCAGGGCACCGTGGCGTTGAGCGGCACGACTGCGGTGGTCTACACCCCGCCCGCCGTGGTCACTGTGCCGTTAACCACGACCTTCACCTACAAGGCTCAAGACGTCAAAGGCCTGGCCTCGACCGCTGCGGCGACCGTGACCATTACCGTTGCGCCTAACCGGCCACCGGTGGCCGTCGCCGACGCCGTCGCGACCCTGGGCGTGGCGATACCGATCAACGTGTTGGCTAATGACACCGATCCGGAAGGCAACGTGCCGTTGGCAGTCGCCAGCGTCACCCAGCCACCGGCAGGTCGTGGCACGGTCAGCAGCAACGGCACGGCGATCACCTACACCCCACCGGCCACGGTCACGACGGCCTTCACGACGACCTTCACCTACATCGCCCGGGACAGCTTCGGCGCCCTGTCGACACCGGCCACGGTCACCGTGCAAGTCTCGCCAAGGCCTGCTGCGGAAACCTTCACGGTGACCACGGCTACGGTGTCGGCTCGCTCCAACAACCGCTTCACCTGGGACTTTGCAGGGACCTCATCGGTGATCACCGGCAACACCATCACCGTGCAGGTCACCACCCCGACCGGGCTCGTAACCCTGGGCACCACCACGGTGCCAGTGACCGGTCGCTGGCGGTTGACGGTGAGCAACAGCACCACAGTGATCCCGTCGGCTAACCCGACTGCGACCATCCGCTCGTCCCAGGGCACCGTGCGCACAGTGCCGGTGATCTCCAACTGAGCCCTTGCCCCGCTCGCCGATTCGGTGAGTGGGGTTGGCCTCTTCCCACAGGACAACGCCATGAAAACCTCGACCGCCGCCCTGCTCTGCCTGCTTCTGCTTTGCAGCAGTGCGGGCGCGCGCGCCGACGATTTGATGGAGAACGACGACCTGGGTCCTGGTGGCGACTTGGGGGAGTTACCACCACCGATTGGCCAGCAAGCGCTGATCGATCAGAACGGTCAGGCCAACGTTGCGCTGCTGCAACAGAACGGCCAGTCGCTGCTCGGTCGCATCGTCCAGTCGGGCAGTAATCAGGAAGCCTACATCCTGCAACAAGGCAGCGACCTGATGGCAATGATCACTCAGCAAGGTTCCGGCAACGCCGCCTCGATCACCCAGACCGGCAGCCACAACCGCGCGCAGATTTCCCAGAACGGCAACAACAACGACGCCAGCATCGACCAGGCCGGTGCGGGGCTTTCAAGCGCCGTGACCCAGTCGGGAAATGGCATGAGCGTTTCGGTCAAACAATACCGCTAAAGCACTGCACCACTTGGAGGTTTCATCATGTTCAAACTGACGCCCCTCACCGCCGCAATCCTGGTCCTTGTCAGTGCCCAGGCGATGGCCGACGACAGCGTTTCCACCCAGGATCAGGTCGGTACCGCCAACATCGCCGACGTGAAACAGACCGCGGCCCCGTTCAGTACCGCCACCCAACAACAACTCGGCGAGGGCAACGATGCCGCAGCGGTGCAAGACAATGCCACCGGCACCATCACCCAGGATCAACTCGGCGACTACAACGCCGGTTACGCCGAGCAACTGTTCGAAAACGGCAGCATCATCACCCAGCAACAGGTCGGCAGCTCCAACATCAGCCACGCCAGCCAGTCGATAGGCGTGGGCGGCAACGAAGCGCTGCAACAACAGCAAGGCAGCGGCAACTTCTCGTTCATTTATCAGGACACTCAGGAAGGCACTTCCGGGCAAACCTTCCAGTTTGGTGACAGCAACGAGGCCAATATCGAACAGATCCAACTGGGCACTGCCAACAACGCAGTGATCATCCAGTACGGCACTGCCAACTACGCCACCGCTGAACAGATCGCCCACATGGGCGGCCAGATCAATCTCAACCAGACGGGCGAAGGCAACTACGCCTATGGCGACCAGCGCGATGGCATCGGTGGCACCGTGACCATCAACCAGTTCGGCGACTTCAACGGCGCCGAAGTCTGGCAAGGCGGGCAAACCGCCAGCGAGGCCACCGTCAACCAGTACGGGCAAACCAACGAAACCGTGGTCGACCAGAGCTTCGGCGATAACAACGTCGCGCAGGTGCTGCAAGTTGGCGACCTCAATGCGATTTATGCCGACCAGTTCGAATCCGTCGGCTCAGTCCTGGCGCTGTACCAGCAAGGCACCGGCAACGTGCAGTTCACCTACCAGAATGGCGACAGCCATGTGCTGAACGCCACCTCCGTGGGTAACGACAACAAGGTCTACGCCAGCGACTGGAAAGGCCCGGAAAAGGGTGGCCAGTTCGGCAGCAACCAACGCGCAACCGTCAACCAGAACGGCACCAACAACACCGCCAACTTCACCCAGAACGGCATCGGCCACATCATGACCACCAGCCAGACCGGTACCGGCAACAAAACCACCGTCAAACAGGCTGAAAACTACAACGAGCTGTACTTCGACCAGAACGGCAGCGACAACATCCTCATCGCCGACCAGCGCGGCACTACCAACCTGGCCCAGGGCAGCAGCACCGGCATCGGCAACACCACCAACTTCGACCAGTCTGGCACCATGAACGTGGCCTACGTCACTCAGGGCGGCACCGGCAACATTGCCAATGTCACTCAGAGTGGCATGACCCAGACTGCGACCGTGCAGCAGTTGGGCAGCGACAACCGGGCAACCGTGCTACAGCAATAATCGCGCTGCAAAAAAAACCGCGGCCCTTGGAGGGTCGCGGTTTTTTTGTCTGTGCCGATCAGCTACGTGGGTGAGTCTTGCGGATCGATGTTATCCAGCGCCCGATTCACCGCCAGGTCGGCCGGCATGATGACCTGCTGGATGCCCAATAACATGCTGCGCTGTGGCCCCTCCACAAACACCGCGAAATCACTGGCCATGACACTGGCGGAAGCCAACGACTCACAGGCGTGGGCCAACAGGCTTTCGGTGTCGATGTCCGCGACGATAGCGAACATTCTGCTGGGGTTGTGGGGGGCGGAGTTTTTGAGAATGGCCGGGGTGAGGTGGAGGTCGGCGGTAGTGCTTTCGGTTTCTGATTCGGGGGGATTGGGTGTGGGTTTGACCATGGTGAAACTCCGTCTACGAGTTAAAGCTGCTCCATTCGGTTCCACGCGAAGGGGTGGCAGCTGTACGCGAGTTGGAACCCGGGGTAAACGGAACCCGGCAGACACTAAGGTCTCCCGCGCACAGCCGCCATAACGGAGTGCACACATTAAAGGCGCGCAAGCATACGTTATGAAGGGCGAATTTGCGCCGTCTACTCATCGGGGTTCCAGCCCGGTCGCTGAATTGGCAGCGACGACCAGAGGCTAGATGTCGCGCTTCCGACGGGCAACCTTAAAAAAGCGTCGGAAATTTCCTCGTTTTTTTGATTGTTTTTCATCGCATGTAGGAAATGTGGGTGTCAGTTAGATCCACCCCTCACCCTAACCCTCTCCCCAAAGGGGCGAGGGGACCGACCGATGTGTTTAAAAGAAATTCTGCGACCTGAGATATCGAGTCGAACTCAAGTTTGAAAAGCTAAAGCACAACAAAACCCACCACTCAACAGGCCGAGCGTTAGCTCGCCTGCCGCTCTTGATCTTGATCCACCCGCCCCTTCGGGAGGCTGAGTGGAGGTGTTCATCTGGGGGGAGGCGCGCAGCGCCGTTCGACGAAGTCGAACACATCGAGAGGAGGTCGAAGCGAAGCCGACCGGAGGCGATGCCCCCAGATGAATGCCGGAACGAAGGAACGCCGAGCCTAGGCGAGGGGCCGGACGCTCGGGGCGAAGACTTTTGGTTACTTTTTGTCGTTTGAAAAAGTGACTCGCTGTAAGAGCCAAACCATTAGCGGCCGTTACCGCAGGAATGGATATGTACGCCTGAAAGAAATAGGTCGGCTATCAGGCCGCCATCGCGAGCAGGCTCGCTCCCACAGTTGGACTGGGTACATCCGAGGGAGACTGGTCGGCTATCAGGCCGCCTCGGTTCACTCTTCCTCACCCTCAGGCACAACCTTGTTCTGAGTCAGGTAACGGTCGAGCGTCGCATTGTTGTCAGGCGAAGAATTATCCCCCGCCACCTGCCACAACCGCCGCTCAATCCCCTGCGCCAAAAGGTGCCCAACCGCCGCCTCGATCGCCGACAACACACACAACTGCGCCGGCTCGTTCGTGGTGTACCCAACCTCAGCCTCCAGCAACTTTTTGAACTCGATAAACTTGAACACCCCGGCACTGCGCCCGACAGAGTAAATCGTCTTGCTGGTCATCACATTGGCCAACACCTGCCCACTACGAACATCCACCGCACGAAGGTTCACCGACACCTGATCCACCCGATACTCCCGGGAAATATCGATCCCCAAATAGCGCGCCCCTTCCCCACCGCTACGCACGTTGGTGTCGTAGGCAATAATCCCGCCCTCAAGCATCAAATTGGCCGCCTGCAACGGTGGCAACTCACCCTGGATATTCACCGGCGTATTGGGCTTTTTCTGCGAGGCGCGAATGATCTTGCGCTCGGTCAACAGGTTCTGCAGCCCCTCACGTTCCAGCACCACAAACCAGCCACTGGCCTGCAGCGCATCCATCAACATGCTCGCCGCACCCTGGGTCACGCTGGTGGAAAAGGAACTGGCCGGGGTCGGTTTGTACTGCCCGGTCTGGTCCCGGAAACCATACACCACCGCCATCAACCGGCCCTTGGGTCGTGGCATGTTCAGCAAGTCGTAATAGGTCGACGCCCGAGGTGTCAGGGTCGGTGATTCGGTGTCCTGCTCGGCCCCCATCGGCTCGCGCAAACTGCACCCTTGTAATGCCGCCAACATCAGCCCTAGCGCTA
Organism: Pseudomonas sp. LBUM1666; assembly: GCF_059695775.1. NCBI lineage: Bacteria > Pseudomonadati > Pseudomonadota > Gammaproteobacteria > Pseudomonadales > Pseudomonadaceae > Pseudomonas > Pseudomonas sp. LBUM1666. The sequence goes on from NZ_CP166789.1 coordinate 3,953,051, forward strand.
TTATTTTTTTCATGTCCTTAAACTCCCCATCGACCCAAATCCCCGTCAAGGGGCCAGGCCATTCACCTGGATTTCGGAAACTTCACCGGTCGCTCGGTCGGTCACTTCAATAGTCAGTGCGCCGGAGTCGTCGATGACGTTCACAACAAAAGCGTCAGTGGTCAGGCTCCCGGCATTGCCCGCGGAGATGTTGTCCATCAACTGCCCTAGCAGCCGTGATTGCAGCTGACTGGTGAAGCGCTCCAGGGCCGACGTGCCGGCCGCGCTGGTACGGTTCTTCAAGTCAGGGTCGTCGTAATCGTTCTGCGCCTGGGCGTTGTTGAGCAACCACGTTCCGTTCAACGGGTTGCCGCCGAACGACGGGTTGACGGGCGTGTAGACCAATTCCGTGGCGTGAACCAGCCCGCAGCTGCCTGCCCCTGTAAACCAGAGACCTAATAACCACATGCCTCTGCGTTTCGAGAAAGTTCCAGTGTTCATAGTTCGTCCCTCTCAAGGTCGGTGGTGTCCTGCAACAAGGTTTCCAGCCTGCGCTGGACGATCTGCACGCGGACCAGATCGGCAGCCTCGTAGGCCTCGTCCTTCAACTCCACGGTGTTCGGCGGCAGGAAGCGCCGATAAACCAATCGTTGCTGATATTCCACGGTCACCAGGCTGCCCCAGCGTGCCGAAGGTCGTTCACGCACCACCAGGTTGAAGTCCATCGGACTGGTGGCACGCAGGCGTTCACTGAATGAGTAATAAAAGTCGTGGCCGATGTGCGAGATCGTGTCGTCGACGATAAAACCCATCATTTCGTCTTCTTCGGCAGCCGACACGAAGGACGTCATCAGCATCAGGACCAGGGCCGGTAGCCAGTGTCTGTTCATGGCATCACCGCCCCAACACCCGAGTCGTTTTTGGATGGGCCTTTGGGCGCGGACGCGCCATCAAGGAAGGCCTTCTCGGCCACGAACTGCCAGTCCTTGTAGCTCGCCATGCCGGTGAAGTCCGACCATTGAGTGGGGAAATCCGCCTGCTTAAGCGGCGTGTCGGTGGAGGGGCTGCTGAGGCCGGTGATGCGTCCGTCGAAACCACGCATCAGCGTCCATTCGCCCCCCCAAATCGGGTCCGGGTACAGGTTGCGCAAGTGATGTTTGGGCGACGGAAAACGCTCGTCCTGCAACAGATCCGCCAATTCTTTCGGGTACTGGGCCAGACCAGGCGAACTGCGGTAATAACTGCGCAATGCCTGAGCGTATTGAGTGCCGACCCAGAGCAACTGGCGTTCACGATCACGGCGCGACGCGGTGGACCACAACTCACCGGCGCTGGCCAGGCCCATGCCCATCAACATGATCAGAAACAGCACGCCCAGGTAAGTGAAACCGGCCTCGTTCGAGGGCTTACCACTCGGAATACAGGCTGCCATCACGCGCCCTCCCTGTGGCACCGCTTTTGATATCGGCGACCCCGCCCGGCACGCCGTCAGGCGGCGCCACCAGCACCCAGAGGTCTTTGCGTTCGGCAATCGGGTCCATCGGCGGGTTGCGCAGGTAACGCTGCTCGACCAGCTGTTCGATGGAGTCGGGATAACGCCCGGTGTCGCCGTAGTAGTGGTCCAGCGCTTCGCGCATGGCCGACAGGCTCTGGCGCAGCGTGGTCTCTTTCGAAGCCTCGAGGCTGTTGAAATAGCGTGGCAAGGCGATGGTCATCAGGGTGGCGATGATTGCCATGACCACCATCAGTTCCAGCAGGGTAAAACCCTTTTCCCGACGCATAATCTCACCACTCCCGGTAGGCGATGCCGTTGAGACCCTTGCCGCGCGCCTTGGAGTAAACGTCAAAGACGTCTTCGCCTTCGCGCGGGTTTTGAGCCGTACTGTCGTAAGAGCGCACGCCCCACCCCCCTTCGTCGTCACGCTTGACCGGCGCCAGCGGGTCATGGGGCACGCGCCGCAAAAAGAAGAACTTGGCGCCCTTGGCGCTGCGCACATCGCGCACACCGTCCACCAGCACTTGCAGGTTCGGCGGGTAGCCGCTGCTGTTCAGGGACTTCTCGATGTAGCCGGCGTCGAACGCACGTTTGTAGGCGTCGATGGCATCGCGAATCTGATACAGCGCCGTGCGCAGTTCCTGCTCCTTGCCCCGGCGCACCACGGTCTCGGTCAGCGGCGCAGCCATGCCGGCCAGCAGGCCGATCAAAGCCAGCGTCACCACGACTTCGATCAGGGTGAAACCCCGTTGCGAGGCGTTCATGATCAAGGCTTCTCGACGACAACGTGGGTGGAAGCAACCGGAGCGCTTAGGGCCTCTGGGCGAATCACCGAGTCCATCCCACGGTCCGGTGCCTGAATGTGCATGCTGGTTTCGGTGCCGGTGGTGAACTCCATGTCCGACGGGCTCTGGTACGGCAGGTTGCGCACAATCCGCGGCGTGATCGACAGCACCAGCTCCGACTTGCCGACCGTGTCCTTGTTGCTGCCGAACAAGCGGCCAAGACCTGGAATGTCGCCAAGGCCGGGGATTTTGTTGCCGGTGGCGCCATGGTCGTTGCGCATCAGGCCGGCGAGGATCTGGGTTTCGCCGTCATGCAGACGCAGGGTGGTCTGGGCGTTGCGGGTGTCGACCTGAACCGGAATCGTGCCCTGGCGGGTCGGTTCCAGTGGCGTGGCGTTACTCACTTCCAGGGCGATTTTGATCGCCACTTCGTTGTTCAGGTGCACGGTCGGCTGTACTTCAAGTTTAAGACCGACATCGAGGTAGGTGACGCTTTCGGTAATCACCGGACCTTGAGTCGAAGGCACCGAGGTGGCGCTGATGATTGGCACGCGCTGACCAATGTGGATGCGCGCCTGTTCGCGGTTGCTGACGCGAATCACCGGGCTGGCCAAGGTGTTGATGTCGTTGTCCTGGGCGTTGATCTTGGCCTGCGGCGACGGCGAGATGGAGATCCGGCTGGAGTTGATGCCTTTGAGTTGATCGAGCAGGGTCACGGCCGAGCCATCGCTGTTGACCACGCCGAAGGTGTTCGGCCATTGCAGGCCAAGGTCGAGAATCCGCTGGGTGGCGACTTCCATCACCTCCACTTCCAGCACCACTTCAGGGTTGGACTGGTCCTGCGATTGCAGGAGTTTTTCGGCCATGCGGATAGCGTCTTCGGAGTCGCGCATGGTCAGGGTGTTGAGGCGCTCATCGACGAACACGTCGCGGGTCTTGAGCATGGTTTTGATCATGTTCAGCGCGGTGTTGGCATCGATGCTGGTCAGGTAGAAGGTGCGCATCACCAGCTCTTGGTAATCCTTGAGCTTCTGCGGCGAGTCCGGGTAAATCAGCAAGGTGTTTTCGTTCACCACTTTCTGGTGCAGCTGGTTCTGTTGCAGCAGCAGCTCCACCGCGTCTTCGATGCGCACGTCACGCACGAAGATGGTGGCTTTCATGTCCGGGCGCAGGTCCTTGTCGAAGATGAAATTCAAACCGGCGACCTGCGACAACACTTCGAAGATGGTTTTCAGATTGGCGTCGCGAAATTCCAGGGTCACCGGCCGATCGAGACGGGTCCGCAGTTGTGGATACGCAATCACGTTGCGGCTTTGCACGAGGCGGACGTCGCTTTGCAGCTCCAGCGCCCCTTCATTCTTCGGGTCCAGTTCGAGGATCTGTTTCACCTGGCGGTCGGCACCGTAGATGTCGCCGCGACGCAGGTCACCCCGGGCCAGTTCGAGTTTTTCATCGAGGCTTCGCATGTGATCGAGCTGGCGCAGCGAGTCCTGGGCACGGCGGTTGTTCGGTTCGATGGTCAACACCCGGCTGTAAGCCTGGCGGGCAGAAGCGAAATCACGCTGGACGCGATCCATATCACCCTGGGTCAACAGCGCTGTCACTGCACGAGCACGGCCACTGTTCAAGGCCAGGTGCAGCTCGGTGTCGCGAGGGTTGTCCTTCAGCCCTTCCTCGATGCGGGCCAGGCCGGCTTCGTACTGTCCCGACTCCATCAGGTCGGTTGCCTCTTGCTTGGCGACCTGCACCGAACTGCACGCGGCCAGCCCGGCACAAAGGCAAAGGTTCATCAGCAAACGGGATCTGTTCATTGCGTGCTCCCCACAGACAAAGTCTGAGACAAATGCAAAGGCAGGTAGACAAAGCTGAGTTCCACATCGGAAATCCCCTCGATCCGCCAGGTTTCGTCGATCACATCCCCCTTGCGTACGACGTATATTTTTTCGCCGTTCTGCAAAAACACTTGCAGGTCGGAACGGTCATTCAGCTTGCCAATGAACTGGAAAGGCATCGGTGGTGCCGTGGGGACTTGCACCACCGGGGTCAGGTTGACGGGTTGTTCGGTGACGGTGGCGAGCTGCGGCGCAGCCTTCCAGCTGCGGGCGGCGAACAGGTCGCCTGCCGGGCTCAGGTCCTTCACCACCGCTGGCTTGCCGGTGGCAGCGGCAGCAGGCAGCGCGCCGCGGGTTTTGCTTTTGGTCGGGGTGGTCACGGCGGCAACCAATGCAGCGCCCTCCTCTGACGACGTGAAGTATTCAGGCAACCAGGTCAGCGCCGCCGCCACGCCGAAGAACGCCACCCAACCCACTACGCGTTTGGTATTCATCATGACCTCGACAGGTAAAGGGTCATGCGGATCCGCCCGGTCAGGTCGGTGTCGACGATTTTTTTACGCTGGAACTCCACGTCCTCCACCACCACCGCCGGCAACTGGCCGAGCAAGGCATGCAGGAAGCGCCGCAGTTGCGGGTAGCTGCCGCGCACCGGCAGCAGAATCTGATAACGGGCCAGGTGCGTCTTGGGGTCGATGCCCAGGGAATATTCGCCCCGAGCCAACGTGATGTGTTCCTGAGCCGCCAGCGCGTAAATCTTGTCGATGGCCACGGTGGCCTGCGGCTGGGACGGCAACTTGCTGCGGAAATCATCGAGCTGACGTTGCGGCACCACCGGCGCGGCAACACTGCCGTCTTCGACTCTGGCCAGGTATTCGCCGGCTTCGCGCGTCTGCTGGCTGAGCGTTTGCAGCGACTGCCAGTCCGGCATCAGGCCCACCAGGCCATACACCAGCGCCAGCAGCAACATCGCCAGCCCTGCCAGGCCGGGAATGCCCAAACCTTGCAGGTATTCGTGGACGATCAATCTAGGGATTTGCATCGCCAATCTCCCAGGTAGCCGACAGGTTGAATTGCACCGGGTGTTCCGGCACGTTCGCGACGATTTCGTGGCTGAGCAGCGACACATCGGACAGCTCGTCGCTGGCTTCGAGGCTGCGGTGGAAGTCGAGCATGGCTTCCAGATCCCGCGCTTCGGCGCTGATTCGCACCTGGCCTTTGCGGGCATCCGGGGTCAGGGTCAGCAAGGCAATGTCGTCCCGGGGCATGGCTTCGAGCATGGCGAACAGACGCTCCCATGGCCGGCGCAATTGCTGGGACACCTTGCGCATCTCGGCCAGGTTGTGCGCCTGTTCACGGGTTTCGGCCGGGGTCAGGCTGACCTTGCCGCCGGTGTCGCCGGTGAGTTCGCGTTGGGCAGTTTGCAAGTGGCCTTGCTGTTGCGCAGCCTGTTCACTGACGTGCTGCTGAATCAAGAAGCAGGTCAACGTCAGCACCACGCCACCGGCCAGCAGGCTCCAGCCCAAAGGGCCCGAGCGACGGCGCGGCTGGAAGTCGAGCATCAGGGCGCGCATATCAGGCCACCGCCCGGGACATGACGTACAAACCATCGCGTACGGATGTCCGGTGTTCTTCGAGGGTTCGCAGGTGCACGCCGGGTACGTCAGGGTGCGAGTCAATGCGTGCCGGCGCGTGCAGGTAAACGTTCAGCGGCCGTTCGCTGGTGGACGCCTGCAATTGGTTTTCACGCCCGATCAATGCCGTCAGTGCGGCGTCGCTGTCGCTGCTGCCCACCGAACGCACCGATGCCCAGCGCCCTTCCCGGGCCAGCAACAAAACACTGCGCACTGGCTCGGCGACCACGAACAGGAAGTCGCCGGCTTCGAAGCTTTTATCGAAATGATTGAACGCCGCCATCAGGTACGGCTGCACCGAACGCAGGCGCAGGCCACGACCCGTGACCAGCGAGCGCAGATGCGTCAGCAAGTCTTGCGGCAGCGCGGTGGCAACCCGGTCGTAGCCCGCCGGTTCGGCCGACAGCACCATGCTCCAGGGTTGCGTCGGTACGCCGTAAAGGTCTTCGAAACACAGCTGGGCAAACCCGAGCAATTCGGCAGGGCTGCTGATTTGTTCGCTCCAGGGCACCAGACAGAAGCGGCTGAAGTGCCCGGAGATCACCACACTCAATTCGGCACCGGGACGGGTATGTTCGCCCAGCAGACGGTCGAGGGTTTCCAGCGCCACGGCCCAGGCATGGAAGCCTTCGTCGATAAAGCCGACGCTGCCCAGCCACAGGGTTTCACTGCCACGGCGCTGGCCCAGACCGACACCACTGGCGCCGAGCACGGCGACAAAACGATCACGAGATAAAAGTGACACGATTGATCTCCTCGAGCGTGGTCCGCCCCGCTTGCACCAGCTCCAGTGCCGACTCGCGCAACAGGCGCAAGCCACGGCTGCAGGCCAGGGCTTTGATTTTAGAAATCGGTTGGCGCTCGACGATCATTTGCCGCAGCTCGTCGTCGAGGTGCAGCAGTTCGGCAATCGCCGTACGCCCGCGGTAACCGGTGCCCCGGCAATTGCCGCAGCCCTTGCCGTGGACAAAGTGGTAGTGATCGACCTGTCGCGGATCGAGGCCCGAGAGGCGCAATTCTTCATCGGTCGGGTAAGCCGGCGCGCTGCAACTGGCGCAGACCAGTCGGATAAGCCGCTGGGCCAGCACCGCATTGAGTGCCGAAACGAGGCTGTAAGGGTCGATTTCCATCTGGGTGAACCGGCCGATCACGTCGAACACGTTGTTGGCGTGAATGGTGGTGAACACCAGGTGCCCGGTGAGCGCCGATTGCACGGCGATCTGGGCGGTGTCGGGGTCGCGGATTTCACCGACCATGATCTTGTCCGGGTCATGGCGCAGGATCGAGCGCAAACCACGGGCGAAGGTCAGGCCTTTCTTTTCGTTGACCGGGATTTGCAGCACACCCGGCAGTTGGTATTCCACCGGGTCTTCAATGGTGATGATCTTTTCAACGCCGTGGTTGATCTCAGTGATCATCGCGTACAGCGTGGTGGTTTTGCCGCTACCGGTGGGGCCGGTCACCAGCACCATGCCGTAAGGTTCGGCCGCCAGCCGACGCAGATGGCGCAGGGTTTCGTCCTCGAAGCCCAGGGCTTGCAACTGCACGCCGCAGACCTTGTCTGCCAGGTCCTGTTTGTCGAGGACCCGCAGCACTGCGTCTTCGCCGAAAATGCTCGGCATGATCGAGACCCGAAAGTCGATCTGCCGGCCGCTGATGCCGATCTTGAAGCGACCGTCCTGGGGCACGCGTTTTTCGCCGATGTCCAGTTCGGCCATGACCTTGACCCGGGAAATCACTTGCTCGGCGAATTCGCTGCCCTGGATTTTGCTGATGTTGTTCAGCACGCCATCGATCCGGTACTTGATCACCAGACCGCTGCCGGTAGTGCCCAGATGGATATCGCTGGCGTGCATTTTCAGCGCGTCGTAGAGGGTCGAGTTGACCAGTTTGACGACGACGCTGGCGTCCTCGCTGATGCTGGTCAGGGACAGGCTTTGCAGGGTATCGATTTCGACATTGGCGTCGGCCTGGGCGTTGAGCGATTCCACGGCGTGGAAGCTCTCTTCGTGGCGTGCCAGGTAGGCCTTCAGGTCGTCGGCATGCACCAGGTACAGCGGCGCGCCGTGCAGGCAGTCGTCGATCCAGGCCAGGCGTGAGGTATCGAAGGGGTCGGCAAAGACGCCAATGACCGCATCGTCGTGACGCAGCAGGATGAATTCGCGTTTGAGGCATTGGGCCAGGGTGACCCGGTCGAACACCGGGGTGGCTTTGAACAGGCTGTCGGTGTCGAGCACCGGATAATGCAGGGTCGCGCCGAGGTTCTGGATAAAGGGCATGGGGGCCAGTTCGCACAACACCCCGAGGGCTTCCAGGATACGTTCGCCGGAACTGGCGGCCCTGGCCCGGGCCTGGGCCAGTTGCTCACTGGAAAATCGAGACGGTACACAGTCCAACAGCGCCGGTTCGACGACAAGGGATAGACGGTCCATGGCATGCTCTCCAACGCCGGGGGCTTTGAGCCCTGTCGACGCGGCAGGCCATTGCGGCGGATGCCGGAACGTCTTGTCGCGCCACTACTCCCCGGTGAGCAATTGTTCGTCGTCTGGTGCCATGGAAGTCGATAGACTCTGTCGACGTTCTGCCAGCACCCAACTGCCGTCGTACAACTGCAGCGGGAAACTCTCGGTCCTGCTCTGGCGTCGTTCGACAAAACCTTGCGAATTGCTCATGCCTGCTTTGGCTTCGCGCTCCATCCCCAGAAGGTCGCAGACTGCTCGGGCCAATTCCGCCAATGGAAACGGTTTGAACAGGATATGGCTGACTCCCAGTTGCCGGGCCCGCTCACAGACTTCAGCGGTTGGGTGCCCGGTAATCAGCACAAAATGACACTTCCTGTTCTGGCGGACAGCATCGAGCACCTCAAAGCCTTCCATGTCGGGCAAGCGGTAATCGAACACCATCACATCGGGTGCAAACTGTTCGGCTTCACCGATACCCGTCACACCGTCACGTGCAATCCGGACGTCGAGCTCTTGCGCCTGAAGGTAATCCTTGAGGTTTTCGGCAAGGAGCTGTTCGTCTTCGACAACCAGTACTTTGTTTAACAAGGTCGACTCCTTGAAACCGCAGGTCCGATGTTCCAGCCCTGGGAGTACGCGCCTTCACTGAGGCTAACGCACACTTCATGCCAGGCTGATCGCCGGTTTTTTTACCGTTGCACGTCTTTGATTTTCATGAAAAAACCATTTCGTCCAGAAACTCCATCCCCCAAAGGCGGGGAAGCACTCGGATGTACCTTGAAGCTATTCCCCACTGTTGGGGGGGAACCTTCAATCATCGTCAACCCGTTCGATTCGATTGCTTGATCGCAGTTGCGCGAGAACCTGTAGACGAGCCTGAGCTTGTTGCTGTCGGGCAAGGTAAGCCCTGACCATTTCAAGCCCTTGCACCTCTGAGACATCGGTCGCCTCCAAGTGGTTCTGCAGGTAGATCAAATGCCAGCCCAGCGGTGTACGCACCGGTGTACTGACAGCCCCCGGTGCCAGGGAAAAAGCCGCCGCTTCGAATTCAGGCATCATCCGCCCACGAGGAAAATAGCCCAGATCACCGCCCTCGCTGGCGGAATCGTCTTCGGAACCGGCCCGGGCCACGCTGGCAAAGTCCTCACCCTGGCTGATTTTCACCTGCATCTCCTCTAAGCGTAGCCGGGCTGCTTCAACTGTGGCGGCATCCGCGCCTTGAGGCACTTTGATCAGGATGTGCCGTGCCTGGATTTGTTCCGGCCGGCTCATCTCGGCGCGATGCTCTTCATAGAACGCACGGATCTGTTTTTCGTCAGGCCCGGCGACCTGGGTGAGGTCGGCAAACACTTGCTGGGCTGCGAGCTCACGGCGGGTGTACTCGATATACGCAGCCTCGTCGAATCCGGCCTCTTCCAGGCGCCGGGCGAACACGTCAGCCCCGCCCATGGCCTGCCGGGCCTGATCGATTTGGCTTTGCACCACCGCGTCACTGACCACCACCCCGCGCTTGACGGCTTCCTGCCACAGCAATTCTTTGTCAATCAAAGCTGTCAGTGCCGCCTGACGCAATTGTTTGTAGGCCTTGGGGTTGCGGATGCTACCCAGCGCCCGGCCCTGGTCCTCCAGGTACTCGGCGAAATAACGCTCCAGGCGAAATTCGGAAATTTCCTCGCCATTGACCCGCGCGGCGGCCGGGCCATTGCTGCAGAACGCCACGGGAACCCACAGCGTCAGCAGGAGCAACAGAGTCTTGAGCGGCATGATCGAGACCTCCAGTCAGGGTGTAGCGGCAATGGGTTTATAGGGAGCGACCAGATAAAAGCGCTGGCCGGGCAAGTCCACGGTGACGATATGCGCACCACGCAAGCCCTGGCGGCGACCAGGACCGAAGCTGATAAGCGGGGTCAGCCCGGTATCGAAGTTATGCAGGCCTTCCAGCGCACTGATGAGTTTCTCGCGGCTGGCGTCGCGCCCGGCCTGTTTCATGCCTTCGCTGAGCAGCAACATCGAACTGAACGCGCCGACTTGCAGCATCGCATGCTGACCGCCGAGCCCCTGGCGTTCGCGCAGTTGGGTCAGGGCCAGGCGTCCGGCCAGCGTCCAGTCACTGGGCACGAACGGATAAGCCAGAAACACCCGCCGGGAAAAATCACTGGGCACCTGCAACAGATCACCCGCCACCTGGTTCGACGCAGCGAACAGATAAGGCACCTGCCCCGCCGCCTGCAAGCGCTCGGCGAGGCCACTGAAACCGCCGCCGCTGCCCAGGTAAAACACCGAACGCGAGCCCAGTGGCAGTTCGTCTTGTGCCGAGTCGTAGGCTTTCAGACTGACCTTTTGCCAGGCGTGATCCTGCAAGTACTGGCCGAGGCTCTGCGCCGCCAACCGTTGACTGGGCTCGTCCGGGTAGGTGATCAGCGTCGGCCCCTGGAGCACCCGCAAATTGTCGATGGCGTAATCGGCCAAGGCGATCAGTTGCTCACGCAAACCCGGCAGCGGTTCGAAAATCTGCCGACTGGCCTGCGCCGTGCCCAGCAATGAAAGCGGTCCGATCAGCGGAATGCCGGCCCGTTCCAAGCGCGCGGCCAGGTCCGAGTCCAGTGCCGGTGCCAGCGGCGCGATCAGGGCGAACACCTGTTCCTGCTCGATCAATTGATCCAGCGCCTGCTCGGCACTGGCGCGGTCCGGGCCCGGATCGACGATGGTCAGGCGCAACTGCCGGCCATGAATCCCGCCCGCTTCGTTGATTCGCGCCACGCTGCCCTGGAGCACCGCCGCCACCGTGGCCCCCTCCTCGCTCAACGGCCCCTGGCTTGGCAACAAGGTGCCCAGGTGCAGACTGTCGGGGGTCAGGCCGGGGTCACGGTCCTCGGCCACGCGTTTGAGGTAGGCCGTGAGGTTGCGCTGATCATTCATCGACAGGACGAATCGCGGCATCGCCGGGTCGAGCCGATTGTTGCCCGGATCACGCCCTTCCTGAATAGCCCGCGCCAACGTGCCTTCGGTATACGCCGGGTACGCACGGCCATTGATGTGCTGCTGGCCGTAGCTGCTGGTGAGCCGCGACCATCTGAGATCCGGCGGTCGCACCCCGCCTTCGGGCCGCCCGAGGCCATCGGCGCCGTGGCAGTTGGCGCACGGCAGGCTGGTGGCCGGCAACAGCATACCTGCCGCCCCGACCCGGGCCATGATCGGCTCACCACTCCCGGAAATACCCTCACGATACAGCCGTTTACCGGCGCTTTCGTTGGGGCTCAGCGGCATTGCTTCAGCGGCTAAATGGAAACCGCCCAGCAGTAGCAGGCCGAGGATAAGTGAGGTTTTCATGGCGCAGGCTCAACGACCGGCCACGGGCATTGTCAGCAACTGCAAACGCTGGGCAATGGCGGCGGCCGGGGCATCGGGACGGATTTTGCTCCAGCGTTTGTTGGCCACGTCACCCACGATCAGTTGTGTTGAATGCTGCTCGGGGGTCGGCACGATCTGGCCGATGCGCCCCAATACAAGGTCCATCTGTGCCTTGTCGCCGGTAAGAAAAAGCCAGTGAGGGCCATCGACGCCCTGCTTCAAGGTGTAAGCCTTGAGTACCGCTGGCGTGTCCCGCTGCGGATCACTGGTAAGGGAGATAAAAGTGATGCCGTCCGCCTTGTCGCCCAGCAACTCACGCACTTCCTTGAGCTTGCGGGTGATCAGCGGGCAGGCATCGTTGCAACTGGTGAAAATCACGTTCAACAGCACCACGCGGTTCTGCAGCGCGTCGCTATAGAAACGCAGGGTCTCACCGTTCTGGTCCTGCAACGGCGTGTCGGTGAACCAGGTTTTCGCATCGCGGGTGCCAGTGCCCGTAACCAAGCCGGGCGGTGCGGCAACGGCGGACACCTCAGGTGCCGGCTCTTCGTGCCCTTCGTGAGCGGACGCCAGCGAACTGAACATGCAAAAACACACCATCAGGGTGATCCGGTCGAGGGTTCTCATGGCTGCTGCTCCATAGCAATGGCCGTGTGCTTGGCGTGGACGTGGCGCTGACCGCTGAGTTTCTCCACTTCACGGGCCAGCACCGTCGGGTCGGTGAAGCCGTAATAGCGGGTCCAGTGGCGGCTGTTGCCGTCACCCACCAGAATCAGTGGTTGATGGCTTTTGAAGTCCCCGCTGAAGGTGCCCAGTCCCTTGAGGGTTTCGTTGATCGACTGCGAACTGCCTGTCAGCCAGCTCCAGCCCGGGCCGTTCTGGAAGTTGCGGGCGTAGTCGTTGAGGCGTTTGGCGTCATCGCGCTGCGGGTCGATGCTGATCGACACCAGTTGCACCTCGCCACCGACCCGGGCACCCAGCTGTTTTTGCACCTTGCCCATGATCGACGACACCACCGGGCAAACCGTGGTGCAACTGGTGTAGATGAAACTCATGACCACAATCTTGTTGGTCACCAGGTCTTTTTCCAGGCGCACCGGTTTGCCGTTCTGGTCCACCAGCGCCACGTCGGCGAACTTGACCTGGGCGCTTTCCGAACGGGCGCTTTTGGCCGGCATTTCGTGACCGGCGTGTTCATCCGCCGAGTGGGCCAGGGCCTGGCCGATACCGGCGGCCAACAGACAGAACGTCAGCAGTCCACGGTGTGCGAATCGGTTCATGTCGAAACTCCTTTTAATGGGCATCGCCGGGCAGGACCCGAACGCTGGCAAAAGTCTTGTCGTCGAAACTCGCGCCCAGCGACGCCGCGCGTACGTGCAGGTACCAGGCGCCGTTCTGGTCGAGGGTCACCGGGGCTTCATAAACGCCGTCGCCCACTTCCAGCGCGGCGACTTGCTGGACCCGGGACGTCGGGGCCAGGAAGTAGCGCACCTGAACGTCCTTGACCTCGCTGCGCTGTGCCTTCTGCTTGCCCTGAACGATGCGAAAACGCACCACGTAAGAACTGCCGAGGGCGGCCGTGGACGTGTCGAGCATGAATTCCACCTTCGGCACACCCGGGTGCTGAGCGAGGGTTTTATCCGGCTCAACCAAGGCCGTGAAGCAATGGATGATGTTCGGCTGGTTCAGCAGAAAGGCCACGTCGAAGCGTCCGGCGGCGGGCAGTTTGATCCGGGCGCTGTACAGCCCCGGCTCGACTTCGCGCAGGCTGCGGTCGATGACCATCGCCGCCCGCGCCACTTGTCCGCGATTGGGGTAGCCGGACATTGGCGCGTTCATGCCTTCGGCGTAGAAGTAGGTGGTGTTGTCCACCGGGTTGACCACAAACACCGCGTTGTCATCCCGCGACACCGCCAGGCTCGATGCCAGCGGCAGGTCACCAGCCAGCCGTGGCGCCTGAGGCCCGGCTTCGAAGCCCTGGCTGATCGGCGTGCGGCCTTCACCCAAGGACGACAGGTTGATCATCGTGACCTTGGCCGAGGCCAGTCCGCGAATGTAGGCGTAGGCCTTGGTGAACACCACTTGATAGGGTTCGGCGGACACGTCCAGTTCATGGATCAACGAATCGGTGGCCGCGTCGATTACCGAGGCCTGGTTCTCCAGCGTGTTGAGCACGATGCCGAAACGACCGTCAGCGCTAAAACCCATCGGGCCCAGGCCCTGTTTCATCTTGATCACCCGCCGTACCGCGAGGCTCGCGGTGTCGACCACGGTCACGGTGCCGCCCTTGCCATCGGCGACATACACCGCCTGGGACAGCGGCGAGTACGCCACGGACAACGGGTGCGAGCCGGTTTTGAGTTGCTTGCTGATGGTCAGGCTGGCGATGTCGATAATGCTCAGCGTCCCGTCATCGCGGTTGGTGACGAAGGCAAAACGACTGTCCTTGCTGAAGGCGATTTCGTGATGCCCGGCACCGGTGGCCAGGTGTTTGAGCATCTTGAGGCTGCGCGTGTCGATCACCGTCACCCCGGACGCCTCGGCCGATTTCGCGTTGTTGCCGACCCACAGCAGACGCTCATCCGGTTGTAATGCCAGCCGTACCGGGTTGCTGCCGGCAGCCACCGAGTCGATCAACTTGAACTGCTCGCTGTCGATCACCGCAATCTCATCGGCGGTTGGCATCGAGATGAACACCCGCTTGTTGTCACGGGGCGTGACCCAATCCATCGGCGGCTGCTTGATGTCGATCCGCGCCATGGTGCTGGTGATCCCGCCCACCGACACCGACGGATCGACCACCGAGACGCTGGCATCGCGGTTCATCACCAGCAGGTAGTAGCTGTTCATATCGAGCAACGGCCGCGCGCCGATGCTCGATTTCAGAAACACCCCGACCCGGGATTTGCAGCTGCGTTCGCGGCCCTGGGCCTGGTCGGCGGCGACGGCTTCCGGATCGAGCCAGGCGCCGGGGGAGACACCCGACAAGGGTTGACCCGAAGCGCTGTCAGTGACCCGAAAGCGCACGTCGGCGAACTCGCCCTCGCGCAGCACGCCGTCCTGCGCCAGCGGCCGCACCTCGAGCGCCACCGACACCCCGTCACGCTCAAGCATCTGGCCGCTCCAGGTGTCCGGCAGCGCGACCTCGCTCAGCGTGGCCGGGGGCATCGTGCGCCACACCCCGAGCCAGACCAAAGCCACCCCCACAACCAGTGCGCATCCGGCCACTTTGATGGTCCTGTTCATAATGCTTCTCCCCTTCAGATCTGTGTCTGCTATGGCTCAAGGTGCCGGAGCCGGTTCAGGTTCGTTGGTCACCCGCAGCAATCCCCAAAGCCCGGCGGTGTTGCCGTAGGCGCCGTAATCACGGAACAGGTAGTCGCCCGGTATCGCGTTGCTGCCCCCGGCGCTCGGGTGCATGAAGCTGAAGTGCGCCGCCGGCAGGATGCTTTCGCGGGCGCCGATGTACATCGACATCGGGTTGTAGCCGAACCGCACCGAACCCACCCCAGGTGTCATCATCGGATAGCCACCGGAATCGCTCTTCTCCGACTGGAACGGGTTGATCGACCAGACGTGACCGTCCAACTGGAAGGTCGAGCCACGGCTGCCACCGGTCGGCATCAGAATGTGCGTGCGGAACGGTTGCCCCGGTTTCACATACAGCACCGGCGTTTGCGGATCGCCCCCCACCAGCGCATTGCTGTAGGCCATGTGCGCGTTAGGCACGTCGCCGTAACCATGGCCGTCGGCGTGGCCGAACGGCGCATCCGGTGGCAGCCCAAAGCGGAACCACATCGGCTCGGTCTTGTAGTTGATGGCCATGCTCGAGTTGTCCTGCGGATCGGTCGGCACACCGGCCTCCGAGGCAATACCTTCCACCGGACGACCATTGGCCCAGCGCATGTTCAACGCCTTCTGCCAGACCATCGCAAAATCGCGGTAGGTGGTTTGCCCCGGTGCAGTGACGGTCGCATTCACTTTGCGCGTGTCTTCAACCCAGGTTGCGCCGATCGGCAGGATGCTCATCGCACCACCCAAGCCTTTCTGCGGCTGCTTGATGACGTCCGCCGGGGTGAAATTCAGCCCGCCGAATTCCACCGCCGTGGCATTGATGTTGTCGACACTGCGGCCCAGTTGCGTGATCGGCTTGCCTTCACGCTCCAGGTGCCCGGCGTAGTACTGATAGGTTCGCGTCGGGTACGCCCCAACATTGCCAACTCTCGGTGGCACGGTCTGGGTCGGGTTGGTGCCGACGTTGGTCCCGTCGGATTTGGTGATGTCGTACGCCAGCAGCTGTGCGTGCAGGCCCACCGTGCTGGACGGCCGCATCAGGTTATTGCTGAAGGTGGTCGAGCCCTCGCCACCATTACGGTCACGCTTGACCATGCCCATCACCGAAGCCGTCTGAGTCAGATCCGGCATCACCATGGGTAGACGGTTTTCCAGCGTGATTTTGATGCAGTCACCGGCCGCCGCACGCAGCACCAGCGGTTCGACAGGCACACCGGGTTTCAGCTTGCCGGTGATCGTATCGAGGTCGCCCTTGCGCACATACAGGATCGCCGTCGGATCATGCAATGGCCCGCTTTGCCCGCCGATGGTGAAGGTCGTCCCGTCCTCGGGGTCGTTCACCGTATCCTGAGGAATGCTCACTGCCCGCGAGTTGTACACCAGGGTGCCGCCCGCCTGATTCAATGGCCCGCCGACATGCTGACCCATCCCCGCCGGATCACCGATAGACAGGTTCAACGGATTGCGAAGGATGTCATTGGCCAGCGCCGCGACCACTTCATAGTTGCGCTGTGGTGTCGGCCGGGTGCCGATGCCGTTAGGGTTGGCGCCGTACCGTGGGCAGATGCCATCGAACGCCACGGTGTTGCGCATACCGGCCGGTTTCGCGTTGTTCGGTAGCGCAAACAGGTCGCTGCGCTGCGCCGTGTAGTTGCGCATCACGCCCCAGATCCCGCTCCAGTAACCTTCCAGGGAGGCGTCCATCGAGTACAGGTAATCCCCGGTGGTCGCGGCGGAGCTGGAGACCATCGACACCGGCGCATTGAAGCCCATCTGCTCGGAGATCCCGATCATCTGCGACGAGCGCCAGCCGGAGTTGGAGCTGTTGCCGAAACCGGAACCGCTTTGCAGCCACTTCACGCCGTGCAGCGTCACGTTGTGCTCTTCTTCGTGACCACCGGCATGCACCCGCAACCGCACGTTGTCACCGGTGTAGGTGCGCAGCATCGGGGTGAACGGGTCACCCGGTTCTGCGCCGCCACGGTTGATGTGTGGCGGGAACAGCGTGGTGCCGCCGGTTGGGCCGGTGGCTGCGGTGACCAGGTTCGGCGCCAGGTTCATCGCCGGGATGGCGCGGTCGGTGCGGCTTTGCATGGCGTACGCCAGGTCGCCGCCGAGGCCGTCGGCCTGCATGCCGCGCTTGCCGTCCGGGCCGACCTTGTTCGGGTCATACACCCGCAGGGCCAGCGGTTCGTTGCGGTAATTGACCACGAACATGCCAGGGTCATCGACCGAGATGGCTTGTGGGCATGGCCGGCTTGGGCAACCGGGCATCAGGCCACCGCGGGCTTCGACCACCTGTTCAAGCAGGGTCTCGGCTTCTTTGCGCACCGGAGGGTTGATCGCGTAGCGGAAGCTGTCTGCCGTGGCCGGGAAGGCTTGCGGATTAGGCACGCCGTTGGGGCCAGCGCCGACGTACACACCGGCTTCATAGGCGTGTTGGAAGTCGCTGTATTCGAGGAAGAACTCACGGAAGCTGTCATTCTTGCCGTCACCATCGATGTCACCGGTGGAAATCACCGCTTGCCATGAAGTCGGCCCGCCATCCTGGCGCGCGCCGCTGTACAACGGCTCGCCGGTTTCGGCGTGGAACCAGGTCGAACCGGCCGGCTCGGCCAGCACAGTGGCGTACAGACCGATCTGCTGGTGAGTCGATGGGCCGAGGTGGTCATGGGTGAAAATGGTCCCCAGGCCACGGTCGACGCCTTTAGCATTCACCACCGGATCGGCAAACCAGCGCTGCATTGCCGTACGCGCCCCTACCCAATCCGCCCGGCCAAATTGACCGAAGTACGGGTGATTCTTGGCTTTCGGGCAGGCCGGTGTGCCGTCACGCGGGTCGGTGCCTTCGCACTGGTTGAACTCGCGAATGGCGTGGATGCGTTCTTGCACGGCACCCGGGGAAAGCACGCCGTCTTCGTAGTTCCAGCCGTTGGCCGAACCGTCGGCGGCCGTCAGGTCCCATTTCGGCAGGTGGATGTGCTGGCCGATCACGTCGGTCGGCGTGCGCACCTGATAGTCGTCCATTTCATAGGTGGCCGGCACCAGGTTGGTTTGCTGGTACTGCACGCAGTCGAAGGTGTTCATGCGCATCACCAGAGGCTCTGGCGGACGCTGCTTGTTGATCACCGGCCAGGCGTCTTCCCACAACGCCAGAATGCGCGCTTGCGGGAAGTGGTAACCGACCTTGTTGTAGACCGCATCGAACTGGATGTTCGCGGCTTTATAGACCCGTGGCCGGTCGGCGGTGAAGGTCGAGGAGCCGGTGAACGACATGCCGTCGATCCGCTCGCCGCTGGCAAACTCGCCGGTGCCGGCGCTGCTGGTCAGGCGTTTCTGCCGGTCATCCATGCACGGTTCGAAGTACGGAGCGCCGGCGATCGGCAAGGCGCCGTTGGTGCGGAAGTTGCGCGCCACGATTTGATTACCGGGAAGCACGGCGAAGCTCGGGTGGTCTTTTTTGGCGTGGAACGCCATGGCCGCCTGTTCGACTTCGGTGCCCTCTTCCGGCATGTAAATGGGTTTGGCACGCGTCACTTCCTTGGAGAAATCCAGGGACGTGGTAATGGTGTGCGCCACGCCACCGGCAGAGAAACCGTCCAGGGAATGACGCCCCAGGCCGCCGTCCCAACCACCGGACTGAGCCGGGTCGAGATTGGCCCACAAGGCGTTGCCGCTGGCTTTCAAGGACTGCGCCTTGGCAGGGTCAAGCATGTCCAGCGGTGGGGTCGGTGGGCGCTGGCCGACCGAGCTTTCCATGCCGCCGATCCAGAATGGATAGCCAGGGTTTTTCAGGCTGCCATCGGCATTGCGGTTGGCTTCACTGCGATCCACCAGGGCCAGCGAACCGATGGCTTGAGCGCCGCCGTTACCGCCGTGATGTTCACCGTCGTCATCCTCCTCGTCATCGTCGTCATCACCACCAGCCACCAGGGTTTCGCCGATTCTCGGCACGACCGCGACTTTGCCCGGCATCGGCGCCATGGCTTTGCCTGGCAGCGGCACGACAGCTGGAATCGGTGTACCGGCAACGATCTCGCCATCGGGCAAGGCCCTGGCGCCAGCAGCCGGTTTACCGCTGCGCAGTGCATAAGGTTCGCTGTGATACCCGTCGGCACCCTGTTGGGACACCTCGAGTTTGGTGCCTTCTTCGAATACGTCATGCACCCGCCACATGCTCCACATGCCTTGGGCAAAGTGCGGATAGAAGTGGCAGTGATAGATCGCATCGCCCGCGACCCGGTTGCGGTTGCCCGAACCACCGTTGGCGATTTCATAGGTGTAACCGGCGCCTGGACCGATGCCTTGGGCGTCCACATAGTCGGAGTTGTCGTCGTTGGGGTTGAACAACCACTGGTGCCCGTGCAGGTGGAAAATGTGCTGCTCGTGGCCGTTGTGGGTGTTGCGGAATTTGATGAAGTCACCGATGTAGCTGTGGTTGACGTTGGACGGCTCGGACGGGTACAGCGCCATGGTCGCCTTGACCCCGACCTGATCAGCGCGAGGTACTTGACCGGGGAGAATGCCTTCCAGACCGGCGTTGGCCGGTACATCCACCAACATCGCCACGTCGCCGACGGTGTGCGAACTGAGGAAGAATTCTTCATAGGCGCAGGACAGGCAATCGTGCATCGGCCCGACGCCCAAACGGTTGGCGACCACTTCGGCGCCCATGCCGCCGGAGCCGTAGTTGATCATGAACGAGTCGCGGGTCGGCTCCAGCACGTGGGCCATGACCGGGTCTGCAAAGTAGGCGGGGAACGCCTGGGTCGCGGCGGTTTCATCCTGGAACTGCGAGGCGAAATCGCGGAACGGTTCCAGACGATTCGGGATCGCCGGGTTGCGTTTGCCGATCGCCTCCAGCGGATAGGTCGACGGCGGGAAGCTGCCGTCGGCGTTACTGCCCATCACAATCGCGTCGCTCTCGCTGGAAATGATTTCATTGCCGTCGACCATGTTGATGATCGGCGTGCCGGCCTTGCCTTCACGGATCCACGGTTCACGCTGCGGATAGCGCGTCTGGTAATCGACAATCGGTTGGCCGGCCGGGGTGCGGCCGACGCTGGCCAGGCGCATTTCTTCTTCGGTCACGGTGTTGCGATAGGAGCGGCCGCCCTTGGGCACCACCACCACTTGGCCGAACAGGCCGTTGGCAACGTTGCCCGCATCGCCTTCACCCCCGAAGGTCGCGCCGCGGCTGCTGGCGGCAAACGCCCCTTCGCGCTCGGCGTACAAGGTGTAGGAACGGGTGGCGCCGGGGGGAATCAAGGTATTGGCGTTGCGCCCGGTATAGGACGCAATGTCGTCGATGCTGTTAACCGCTTGCATGCCATTGACCTGGAAGCCGACGTGGCGGTCGGCGACCTGTTCATCGACCTTGAATTCGTCTTCGTTGCCGATGGCGACTTCGCCCTCAATCTCACCCTCTTCATCCCCCCCGTTTTCGTGGCTGCCGGGGTTGGCCTGGTAGGCGAGCAGGTTCTGCAGGTTGATGGTCAGGCAATCACCGGCAGCGACGCGCAGCACCAACGGACGCGGACGCTTGTCGGGCCGCAGCGAAACCTTGCCCGGCACCGCCGCCCCGCCCTGGGCCAGGGACATCTCGTGGTCATCGACCACATCGCGGCGCAGGGCGAACATCATGCCGTTGACGTTCTGTGCACCGAGGCGGTTGAACATCAGCGGCTGATCCAGCGCCACGACGTTAGCCACCAGATTGCGCTCGCAACGCACGGCCGCTCCAGCCAGCTCAATGCCCAGCATCGACACCACCAACAGCAGCAATTTAAAAACGGACGGAGTGTTGGGTATGCCGGTCATGATCACGGGCCTCGCTGTGGGTGCTCACAGGGAATACTTCTCGACTAATCCCCTTGAGCAATCCGCATGCCATAAATAATTTAGTTATTTTTCAATAAGTTATATGAACGACTTAATAACTCGGGGGATATTCCCCACTTATTCCCCACTTTTCGGCCGGGGCAACCATTCCCCACTATTGGGGGAACGTGCCCCACGGTTGCCGATCACAGCGGTGCATCCGCGGCCAGGCCCTGTAAGCGTCGGTATTGGCGCAAGACACTGGGCACATAACGCTGGGTTTCGGCGAACGGCGGGATCACCCCGCCACGGCTGAGCACCGCTTGCGGCCCGGCGTTGTAGGCCGCCACGGCGAGGCTGATGTCGTTATCGAACAGGGTCATCAGGTGCTTCAGGTATTTGGCGCCACCCTGAATGTTGGCTTTCGGGTCGTAGACATTCTTCACCCCCAACTCCCGGGCGGTCTCAGGCATCAATTGCATCAACCCGCCCGCGCCCTTGGGTGACCGCGCACCGGAGTCATACGCGGACTCGGCCTGGATCACCGCATGCAACAGCGCTGCCGGTAATTCATTGGCCGTGGCAGCCGCCGAAACCAGCTCGGCATAGGGCTGCCGGGCAATCATCTGGGGTTGCTGATCCATGCTGACCCGGGCGGTTTCAGTCTCGTGAATCACCCGTTCATAGGTGCGGCCGGGACGGTGGACATTGGACAGAACGTAGCTGCCCTTGGCGTCCACGGAAACGAACACATCGGCCTGTACGACGCCGGTCAGCACCAGCAGACCGAGCAGTCCTGTGGTGAGTGTTTTCATTTTTTTGCCTCCCCTGCCCGGCCCCGAAAAATGGGGCTAATGCCCCAATGGCCGGCAGTAAACCAGCCATATGCAAGCACTGCGCCGGATGCGCGAAGGCCCGTAATTCAGGGGTTGCAGAAGATTGTCCGGGCATGAGCATGGCAATTGCATAAGCCTTCACGGCGACCCTTCTGCCGACTGTGTGAGGTCATCATGAATCAGCGTTTGCGTTCCGCCCCGCGTGCCCAAAGCGGGTTCACTCTGCTCGAACTGTTGGTGGTGCTGGTGGTGCTGGGGCTGTTGGCCGGCATCGTCGCGCCGAAGTATTTCGCCCAACTGGGCCGCTCCGAAGTGAAGGTGGCCAAGGCGCAAATAGAAGGCCTGGGCAAAGCACTGGATCTGTACCGTCTGGAGGTCGGTCATTACCCGTCGACCGAACAGGGTTTGCAGGCGCTGGTCACCGCGCCCAGCGATGAAACCAAATGGACCGGCCCTTACTTGCAGAAAAAACTCCCGCAGGATCCGTGGGGCCGTAACTACACCTATCGCTACCCCGGCGAAAACGGCGAATACGACTTGCTGTCCATGGGCAAGGACGGCCAACCCGGCGGCGAAGGCGAAAACGCCGAAGTCACCAGCTGGCAATAACGGGAGTGGCGACCATGCGTTTTCATCTCAAAGCCGTTGGCAAGGCCGGCGTCGTCTCGATGACCGTCGAGGCGCTCGGCCACAGCGAAGCCCGTCGAATTGTCGAAGACCAGGGTTATCGGGTCGTCAGCCTGTACGCCGAGCGTCACTGGCGTGCGCTGCGCTTACGACAGCGCGAAACCTTCAACCTGGTGCTGTTCAGCCAGGAACTGACCACGTTGCTTAATGCGGGCCTGCCGCTGATCGATGCGCTGGAAAGCCTGGCGGAAAAAGAGAACGCGCCCCAGGCCCGCAAGACCTTGAGCGAACTGGTGCGCCTGCTTTATGAAGGCAAGTCCTTCTCCCAGGCACTGGGCCAGTTATCAGCAGTTTTCCCACCGCTCTACGTTGCGCTGGTGCAGTCCAGCGAGAAGACCGGCGCCGTGGGCGATGCCCTGGGCCGCTATGTCAGCTATCGCCAGCGCATGGACGAGGTTCGGCAAAAAATCGTCAGCGCTTCGATCTATCCGATGCTGTTGCTGGTGGTGGGCGGTGGCGTGGTGTTGTTTCTGATGGGCTACGTGGTGCCGCGCTTCAGCCTGGTGTTCGAAGGGCTGGGTTCGAACCTGCCGTGGTTGTCGCAGATCCTGATGAGCAGCGGGATGTTCCTGCACGCCCATCAGGGCGAATTCTTCGGCGCATTGCTGGCGATCATCGTCGCCATCACCTTCCTCCAGCGCCAACCGGCCTTTCGCCGGGGCATGGACCGCGTGATCGAAAAACTCCCGGCGGTCCATCAACGCATCTTCATGTACGAACTGGCTCGCTTCTACCGCTCGCTGGGGATTCTGCTGCAAGGCGGCATTCCCCTCGTCACCGCCATGGGCATGGTTCGCGGCCTGCTCACCGTCGCCTCCCGCGCGCGCCTGGACCAGGCCTGCGAACGGGTGCGCGAGGGTCAGTCGCTGTCGACCGCCCTGGAACTCAATCATCTGGTGACACCGGTGTCTCTGCGCTTGCTGCGCGCTGGCGAGCAGTCCGGCAACCTCGGGCAAATGATGGAGCGCAGCGCCGACTTCTACGACGAAGAAATCAGCCGCTGGATCGAATGGTTCGTGCGGCTGTTCGAACCCTTGCTCATGACCTTCATCGGCCTGCTGATCGGGGTGATCGTGATCCTGATGTACATCCCGATTTTCGAGCTGGCCTCGAGTATTCACTGACCCCTGGAACAGGGTCGAGCTGTACGTTGCATTATTCATCGACGATACAAATGAATAAATCCGCACGTTGAAGTGTTTATCAACTGAATCAAGCAGCACGTTGCATTGTTCATCAACGTTCCAACCCGAATCAAAAGACGGAGAACGACATGCACATCAACAAGCTTTTACTTGCAGTAGCGATTGGCGCAGTTCTGTCGGCGTCTACCGTACTGATTCCGGACAGCCTGTCCGGTGTATCGAGCGCGCAGGCCAAGGATGGCGGGAGTGGCGGTGGAGGCGGGGGCTCTGGTGGCGGCGGTGGAAGCGGTGGCGGCGGCAATGGCGGTGGTCACGGTGGCAGCGGCAGCGGCGGCAATGGCGGTGGTCACGGTGGCAGCGGCAGCGGAGGCAATAGCGGCGGTCACGGGGGAAGCGGCAGTGGTGGCAATAGCGGCAGCGGTCACAGTGGCAGCGATCATGGCTCGGGCCATTCCGGCAACTCGGCCTCATCCTCTTCCGGGCGTAGCGGCACTCATGCCGAACCGGGAGATGATCACGGCGTTCATCACGCGGGCGAAGTCGGCCACAATCGCGGGGTTCATCACGCCGGTGAAATCGGCGACGATCACGGCGTGCATCGCTCCGGTGAAGTGGGCGACGATCATGGCGTACATGTCGGCGGCGAACCAGGCGATGACAAAAGGTCCTGACAACCGCTGATGCCCAAACAACACAAATCCCTGTGGGAGCCGCTGATAACGTCAGCGGCTCGGGCCGGAATGGGACAGCCAAGGCGCGAACAATCGTGTCGCCATCGGCATGAACAGGTACACCACCGACAGCACGATGGTCAGGGTGATCAGAAAGGTGGCAACGATGTAATTGGACAGGACAGCATTGAGCTGCAGCAACGGCCCCCAGATCAGCGGCACCAGCAAAGTGTGCGGAAGAATCACCAACAACGTCACCACGGCCTGCTTCCAGCGCGGCGGTGGCGATCCCGCTTCAGCCTGCGGGGCGAACCAGAATTCATTAACCGGATTGACCTCAGTCTGATCACCGTCCGCCAGCATCGGCGTGGCTTCGTTGACCAGTGCTTGCCGTTGCGGCGAATCGAGCCAGCGTTGCATCGCCTCGGTGGAGCAAAAACGCAGCACGCAAGTGAACATATCGAGGCCGCCGCTCTTGCCGCGAATCACGTCCACGCCCAGATGCCCTTCGCTCTGCCCCGCCACACCCACGATGTGTCGAAGCCAGGCTTCGTAAGGCACTTCAAAACCGGCCTTGACCCGGTGTTTGACGATCAGTGTCACGACTTCCTCGAAACGATTGGATTCAGGCATCACACAAGGCTCTGGCGAAACGGACATGGTTAGTTAAGCAGCTTCGGCAAACCGTGCCCGAAGTTTGAAGCCTCGACAGGAGCCCGTGCCAACCGCCGGGATCAATCGCCCCCATGAGTGATGAGCCTTAAACCGTCACACGTCATCACGCCACAGCAATCCTCCAGCTCATCATCATCGGGCTGGAACGCATCTTCGTCTCGGGGGCTGACGGGATGGGGATTTTTGGAAGGCGCCAGATTGGCGAGGTCGAGTGGAACGGGGTCATCGTCGAACCAGATCAACCCGCCACGCGCGATCAGGTCCAGATGTAGACGACAGTCATAGCCCACTTGTTCTGGATCCTGATTGTGCTGCCCAAATCCAATGTGCACACCGGGGCAGCGCTCATTGATATGCGAGTTCAGCGCCAGACTAGCAGTGATACCCATGTTGGTACCAAGCCCCAGCTCCCCTACGTTCCGTACGCACGACTGACTGAAGCATTCATCCAGAAAACGTTGGACCGACAGGTTTTGGCATACCCAGCTACAGGCGCGTCGTTCTTTTATCTCAACCCTTACAGGATGAGCCTGCAACCGGGCATCTTGAGAAGTGAGCGCGTTGACGTTGAACGCGAAATCCGCGACGAGTACGCCTTCGATGGAGGCCGGAAATGTAGCCACTTCGCCAGCGGGCAGCACCACCGTACCGCCGAGACGAGCGCTGCCGCGATTACTGACCCAGCGATATTGATGGTTATCGAGCACTATCCGTAAATGGGTCCCACCGGGCGAAGTAATCCTCATTCGGTTCGCCACAAGAGCGCGCTCCAGAATGGTGGTGTTGCGGGCAGACAATTCATCGGGACCCGGTTGCAATGCAGTCGAGAACAGCGCTTCGCAGGCATTGATTATCCGGAATACCACCTGACGCGCACGCTTGAAAGGAGCCAGTGCCGTGCGCAGTTTTGCGTGATGGGACAGCGTGTCCCGCTCCAATGTAATCACAACAATGCGACCGGTTAACTCATGCGGTTCCGGCATTGCGCTTATGAGGCGCTCCTGGAAGGCATCATCGCGCAGAGGCTGCATCCAGACTCTGCGAAATTCAATTTTTCGGCACTCCAAAGCGACGCTGACCCAAGCCGCCTGCTCATCGCTATCGCTGGAATGGATCAGCATTACCCAGTCATCCGGCCTTACTTTTACATAATCATCCAACAATCTTTGTACGCCCCGCCAAGCCTCAATATTCATGCATCAACTCCAGGCAACAGGTACCCATGAACAGCAATCAGCCCGACCTAAATCAGCGTCGGGCAATACCAGGCTTTATTGGTTTTGATCTTTGTTCCTTGTCGCCCACGTAATTTCCCAAGGCGGTCCATCTTCCCTGTTTGTGTAATGCAGCACGTTGGTGACCTGACGGCTGGACTCCTGCCTTACCTGAGCGGTAGTCCGGTCCAGTAGTTGTTGCACAGCTTCAGTGAGCTCAAGCATTTCGTTCTCCTGTGATTAGCCGCGTCTACTTAATGCAGACAACTTGACTGTAGGCACACGAGAAAATAGTGCATGTAGGAACCGGCCTATCTTCTAGAAGGACGTTGGTATTTTTCGCGTAGGAACTTTCGCTCAACCTTTTATGAAGCACCTCGATGACGACGGTACGACTGTCGAAAATTTCACTGCTGTCCTGGCGCATCTGTTAAAACCCGAGCTTCAGTTTTTTACCGGCGAGCCACTCAATGACCGCTTCCCTTCTCACTCGTCTGCGTCGACGCTGGCTGCCGCTGCTGTGCATGGCCGTGCTAATCGTCGGCTTGCCGGTGAGTTGCGGTGTACTCAAGTACACAGAGCGCGAGCTGCTGTTTCGTATCGAGCCGGGCAACGCTGGTTGGTATCGCGGT
The DNA here is from genome assembly GCF_059695775.1 of Pseudomonas sp. LBUM1666. Lineage (NCBI taxonomy): Bacteria > Pseudomonadati > Pseudomonadota > Gammaproteobacteria > Pseudomonadales > Pseudomonadaceae > Pseudomonas > Pseudomonas sp. LBUM1666. Next base: position 3,979,563 of record NZ_CP166789.1, read on the forward strand.
CTGCCGCAAGACGTTCAGGAATTCGACATCAAACCCGCCAGCTTCAAGGCCGGGCAAAGCCTGCATGCCTGGTGGTGGCCGGCCGCGCGTCGCGATGCGCCGTCGATCCTCTACCTGCATGGCGTGCGCTGGAACCTGACGGGCCAGGCGTTCCGCATCGAGCAATTGCGCGCCATGGGCTATTCGGTGCTGGCCATCGACTACCGCGGGTTTGGCCAGAGCAAGGGTGATCTGCCGTCGGAAGCCAGTGTTTACGAAGACGCCCGAGCCGCCTGGGAGCGCTTCACCAAGATGCAACCGGACGCCAACAAGCGCCTGATCTACGGCCATTCTCTGGGTGGCGCGGTGGCTATCGACCTGGCGGCAGACTTGGCCGCACAGGCGAAAAAGGACCATGGCGTGGTGCCGGTGCGCGGTCTGGTGATCGAATCCACTTTCACCTCGCTGGGCGATGCCGTGGCGCAAGCGGCCGACAGCAACCTGCCAGTGAAATGGTTGCCGGTGCGCTGGCTGCTGTCGCAGAAGTTCGATTCCATCGACAAGATCGTCGACATCAACATGCCGTTGCTGGTGGTCCATGGCCTGGCCGACCCGTTCATGCCATCGCGATTCAGCCAGCAGTTGTTCAATGCCGCCAACGAACCCAAGCACCTGTTATTGGTGCCCGGTGGTACGCACAACAACAGCATGAGCCGGGGCGGTACCCAGTATCGCCAGGCACTCGACGGCTTGATGAAAACAACACCAACACAAATGGCCGGGCCGGCGGTGACGCGGGTTTCTCAGGAGTCTTGAGATCTATCGGTAACCGCGGGCCTGCAAATCAAACAACTGCGCATAGCGCCCGCCCGCGGCCACCAGACTGTCGTGATCGCCTCGCTCAAGGATCGCTCCCTGGTCCAGCACGATGATGTGGTCCGCATTGCGCACGCTGGAAAACCGGTGAGAGATCAGCAACGTCATCCGGCCCTCGGTGTGCTCACTGAAATGCTCAAACACCGCTGCTTCCGCTGCCGGGTCAAGTGCAGAGGTCGGCTCATCCAGAATCAGGATATCGGCGTTGCGCCGCATGTAGGCGCGCGACAACGCGATCTTCTGCCATTGCCCGCCGGACAGTTCCTGGCCTCCGGCAAACCACCGCCCCAATTGCGTGGCATACCCTCGATCCAACCCTTCGATAAAGGGTGCGGCCATGCCCTCGGCGGCGGCGGCCTGCCAGCGCTGTTCATCGTTGAACGCCAGGGTGTCACCGACGCCGATGTTCTCGCCGACAGAGAATTGATAGCGGATGTAGTCCTGAAAAATCACCCCGATGCGCCGCCGCAGCGCGTCTTCTTCCCACGCTTGAAGATCGCTGCCGTCCAGCAGGATACGGCCCTGATCAGGACGGTACAGCCGCGTCAGTAATTTGATCAGCGTGGTCTTGCCCGAACCGTTCTCCCCCACCAGCGCCACACTGTGGCCGGGCACAAGGTGAAGATCGATGCCTTCCAACGCGGCGCGACTGGCGCCCGGATAACGGAAGCCGACGTTTTCGAAACGCAGTCCATCGCCGGGTACCGCGCCCACGGTGAGGATGCCGGTATCCGCCACAACAGGCTCGGCCAGGTATTCATAAAGACTGGAGAGGTAAAGGCCATCCTCGTAGAGACCGCTGATGGCACTCAAGCTGCTGCTCACCGCCGTCTGCCCCTGCTTGAACAACACCAGGTACATGGTCATCTGCCCGAGGCTGATGTTGCCATGGACGGCATCGACCACGACCCAGGCATAGGCCAGATAAAACGCGCCGGTACCCAGTAGACCGAGGACAAATCCCCAGCCATCTCGACGTAGCGTCAGACGCCGGTCTTCGGCATAGAGACGCGCGAACGTCTCGCGATAACGCGTCAACAACAGCGGCGCGAAGCCGAACAGTTTGACCTCTTTGATGTAGCCCTCGTGGGAGAGCAGCGTTTCGATGTAATTCTGTTGTCGACTCTCCGGCGCGCGGCGAGTGAAAAGCCTGAAAGCATCACCGGAAAAATGTGCTTCGGCGAAGAATACCGGTAGTGCACCGACCACCAGCAGCACCAGCGCCCAGGGCGAAAAATGCACCAGCAACACACCAAAACTGATCAACACGATCAGGTTCTGGATCAGCCCCAATGACTTCATCACCAGCGCCAACGGCCGGGTCGAGGCTTCGCGGCGCACCCGAACCAGCTTGTCGTAGAACTCCGAATTCTCGAACTGCACCAGCGATAACGTCTGGGCCTTCTCCAGAATCATCGTGTTGACCTTCTGCCCCAACTGCACCCGCAATAGCGACTGCTGGACCGACAGCGCCCGCTGAGCCCCGGACAGCAACGCGAGCACGCCCGCCTCAAACAGCACATAACGCACGACCGGCCACAACGGCGCACTGCCCTGTTGCGCGTGCAACTGCATGGCGGTGACGACCGCATCGACGATACGTTGGCCTAACCAGGCCGCCAGTGCCGGGAGTACACCGGCGATCAGAGTCGCCAGCACCAATCCCAGAAACAGTCCGCGAGACGTTGCCCAGACCAGCAGCAAGGCGCGTCTCGCCTGGTCGAGTAACGAGGTAAAACGATCAAGAACAGGGTTCACTCCGTGAGCTCCCCCTGATACCTCGCCCGATACCGTCCCGGACTTTCTCCCGTCCATTTCTTGAACGCCCGGTGAAACGCGCTTGGCTCCTGAAAGCCAAGTTGCTCGGCAATGTCGCTGATACTCGCCTTGCTCTGACGCAGTTGCTCGAACGCGACACCGCGGCGCACCTCGTCCTTGATCTCCTGATACGAACACCCTTCGCGCTCCAGTTTTCGGCGAAAGGTGCTGGGGCTCAGGTGCTGTTCCAGGGCGAAGGCCTGCAAGGTCGGCCATTGGCTGTAATGACTGTTACGCAGGCGCTGATGGACCTGCGACGCCAGGCCGTGCTGATTACGAAAACGGATCACCAGCCATTGCGGCGCGGTGCGCAAAAACACTTTCAGTGAGGCCAGATCCTGAACCACCGGCAGACGCAGATAGTGGCTGGCGAATTCGATTTCGGTACGCTCGGCGCCAAAGGTCAGGTTGGGGCCCCAGAGTAAACGGTCATCGCTGAGCGACACACGCTCATGGCGAAAATCTGCGCGGTCGATGGGGATGCGCCGCCCACCCAGCCAGCAGAGCAGACTGATCATCAACACCAGAAACGTCTCCTCGCCCAAACGACTGACGTCGCTGTTTGGCGAGTGGTTCTGCAGGCTGATCACTGCACGTTTTCCGCGCACTGTCAGCGTGCCGCGAAAGTCATGGAGGAACAGCGCGAAATTGGCCAGGCACTGGCGCATGGCTTTGTGCAGGTCAGGTTCCTGAATCAATGCCCGGCAGATCAGGGCGAAACCGCCCGGTGGCATGCCATGGGAGTCGAGCCCGAAGAACTCATCGTTGAGCTCGCGGATCTGAATCAACCACAACGCGGCAAACGCACTCGCCGGCACACGCGCAGTAGGCTGCTCCATCAACGCAGGGTCGATGCCCGCCTGTTCCAGCGCAGCCCTCTGACGTTGCGGATTGTTTCCCAGCCCATGGATCATTGCCTGCACGAAGTAGGCGGAAACCGAGTCCTTTTCCCGCATGTGAACGCTTCTCTCCCCATCACCCGAATGGCAAAAAACACCAGTGCCGTTGAACAGTTTCGGCATAGGACAACCGCCCTGCCGGCTCTAGACTCGCGGCCAATAGTACGCCTTCGGCCCCTATGGCGGCCAAGGTATCGCGGGATTTGATCGGAAGGACAGAACATGAATCTGCAAAACATTGGCGTGATCGGCGCAGGCACCATGGGCAATGGCATTGCGCAAGTCTGCGCCTTGGCCGGTTTTAACGTGACCTTGCTCGACATCTCCGAGAGCGCCTTGCAAAAGGCCGTCGCAACCGTCAGTAAAAACCTCGATCGACAGATCGCCAAGGAAACGCTGACGCAAGAGCAAAAGCTCGCCGCCCTCGACAAGATCCGTACCAGCACCAACTACAGCAACCTGCAGAACGTGCAACTGGTGATCGAAGCCGCCACCGAAAACCTCGAGCTGAAACTGCGTGTGCTGCAACAGATCGCCGCGCAGGTCAGCGACGCGTGCGTGATTGCCTCCAACACGTCTTCGCTGTCCATCACCCAACTCGCTGCCAGCGTGAGCCGGCCTGAGCGCTTCATCGGTCTGCACTTCTTCAACCCGGTGCCGGTGATGGGCCTGATCGAGGTGATTCGCGGTTTGCAAACCAGCGACGCCACCCACGCCCTGGCGCTGGACATGGCGACCACTCTCGGTAAAACCGCGATCACCGCGGGCAACCGTCCGGGTTTCGTGGTCAACCGGATTCTGGTGCCGATGATCAACGAAGCGATCCTGGTGTTTCAGGAAGGCCTGGCCAGCGCCGAAGATATTGACGCCGGCATGCGCCTGGGCTGCAATCAGCCGATCGGGCCGTTGGCGTTGGCAGACCTGATCGGTCTGGACACCGTGCTGGCGATCCTCGAAGCCTTCTACGACGGCTTCAACGATAGCAAATACCGTCCTGCTCCACTGCTCAAGGAAATGGTCGCCGCCGGTTACCTGGGGCGCAAAACGGGGCGTGGCTTCCATGCCTATGCCTGAGCGTTGCTCGCGCTTTGCCGAGTACCGGGACAAGGTGCTGGAGCTATTCGCCTGCAAAGGTTTCGGACAGGTCGGCATGCGTGAGCTCGCGACCTGCCTGGGGCTCGCTCCCGGCTCGTTGTATCACCATTACCCCAGCAAACAGCACTTGCTGCTCGACCTGATCGAAGAGTTCTACGAAGAGCTGTTGGCAACCTTGGGGCGGATCGAGCAAAAGGCGCCGGCAAAACGTGACAAACTCCATGCCCTTATCCGAGCGCATTTGAACCTGCATCAGGAGATGCCTTGGCATTTTCGTCTGGCAGAGCGTGACAGCGGCTGCCTGAATGAAGAGCAACAGGAACGGGTTCGGCAGCTGCGCGAGCAATACGAGCGCAAATTGTTGCTGATGCTCGGGGCCCGGTCCCGCTTCAGTGAACAGGGTCTGCTGGCCGCCGGACATGCAATCGCAAACTTACTCAACAGCGCGCCCGGCTGGTTGGCGCAACATTCGCTGGATGAGCGAGAGCGCGTTGAGCTGTTGGAGAGTCTGGTGAGTGGAGCCATCGAACGTTTGCTGCGCCCCACGGTTCCACGCGCAGTAGCTTGAGGACCCAGGACGATATCCCCGTGACCGTGGATCGACACCTAGGCGCCGGAAGCCATAAGCCACGTCGCTTCAATAGAAAAAACATCTAAACAATTCCCGCCAATCACGACATCTAACGCTTTGCTAATGGGAGCCCAATCACTGCGGAGCCGGAGGTGAATTCGGCCTCTCTTCGCCTCTTCGTAACCGGGAGCAAAGCATGAAAATCAATCCCTATCTGATCTTCAACGGCGATTGCAAAGCTGCCTTCACCTTCTATGCCCAAAGTCTGCCAGGCCAGATCGAAGTCATGATGACCTTCGGCGAAAGCCCCGCGCTCGAACACTTTCCGGCGGACTACCACAACCTGATCATCCATACCCGCTTGCTAGTGGGAGATCAGGCGATCATGGGCTCGGACACAACACCTGATCGCCCTACTGACGAAATGAGCGGCTGTTCGGTTTCACTGAATGTCGACAGCATTGCGGAGGCTGAACGGGTATTTTCTGCGTTGTCGGACGGCGGCAAAGTTGAAATGCCACTGGAAACCACGTTCTGGGCGGCTCGCTTCGGCATGTTGGTTGATCGGTTTGGTGTGTCGTGGATGGTGAATTGCGAAAAGGATCAGTGAAACTCAACTTTCACAAAGGCATGAAAAAAGCCCAACCTGAAAAGGTTGGTTCACCTGGATCTGGCGGCTAATCCTCATGCACCGATGCGACGTGTACGTTTTGGCGGCAGCTGCGGGAGGCTGACATTGATCGATGAGCTTCAAGCTTTGCGTGAAGCAGGTGTGCAGCACGTTGGCTTGCATCTGCGCCGTAGCGAGCGCCCGGTTGCCGAGGTTATGGAAGAAATCGCTGAATACGTTCTTCCGAAGTTTCACTAACGATGCTGCTGGAACCAGGGATAGCCGATGGGCTGTCCCTTTTTCGCCACGCCACTTTTCTGCGGACAAAACAAAACCCCTACCTGCATACGCAGATAGGGGTTTCGGAATTTAATCTTGACGATGACCTACTCTCACATGGGGAAACCCCACACTACCATCGGCGATGCATCGTTTCACTGCTGAGTTCGGGATGGGATCAGGTGGTTCCAATGCTCTATGGTCGTCAAGAAATTCGGTAGCCAGGTCGTTTGCCTTGCGGCTCACGCTCCAGCGAATGGGTATGTGATAGATTTGTGTGTTGCGTTGCGAATTTTCGACTCGTGTCGTCTTCACACACCGCAATCTGGTGCCTCTTCAGGTCAGCAAATTGCTTGGGTGTTATATGGTCAAGCCTCACGGGCAATTAGTATTGGTTAGCTCAACGCCTCACAGCGCTTACACACCCAACCTATCAACGTCGTAGTCTTCGACGGCCCTTCAGGGGACTCAAGGTCCCAGTGAGATCTCATCTTGAGGCTAGTTTCCCGCTTAGATGCTTTCAGCGGTTATCTATTCCGAACATAGCTACCCGGCAATGCCACTGGCGTGACAACCGGAACACCAGAGGTTCGTCCACTCCGGTCCTCTCGTACTAGGAGCAGCCCCTCTCAAATCTCAAACGTCCACGGCAGATAGGGACCGAACTGTCTCACGACGTTCTAAACCCAGCTCGCGTACCACTTTAAATGGCGAACAGCCATACCCTTGGGACCGGCTTCAGCCCCAGGATGTGATGAGCCGACATCGAGGTGCCAAACACCGCCGTCGATATGAACTCTTGGGCGGTATCAGCCTGTTATCCCCGGAGTACCTTTTATCCGTTGAGCGATGGCCCTTCCATACAGAACCACCGGATCACTAAGACCTACTTTCGTACCTGCTCGACGTGTCTGTCTCGCAGTCAAGCGCGCTTTTGCCTTTATACTCTACGACCGATTTCCGACCGGTCTGAGCGCACCTTCGTACTCCTCCGTTACTCTTTAGGAGGAGACCGCCCCAGTCAAACTACCCACCATACACTGTCCTCGATCCGGATAACGGACCTGAGTTAGAACCTCAAAGTTGCCAGGGTGGTATTTCAAGGTTGGCTCCACGCGAACTGGCGTCCACGCTTCAAAGCCTCCCACCTATCCTACACAAGCAAATTCAAAGTCCAGTGCAAAGCTATAGTAAAGGTTCACGGGGTCTTTCCGTCTAGCCGCGGATACACTGCATCTTCACAGCGATTTCAATTTCACTGAGTCTCGGGTGGAGACAGCGCCGCCATCGTTACGCCATTCGTGCAGGTCGGAACTTACCCGACAAGGAATTTCGCTACCTTAGGACCGTTATAGTTACGGCCGCCGTTTACCGGGGCTTCGATCAAGAGCTTCGCGTTAGCTAACCCCATCAATTAACCTTCCGGCACCGGGCAGGCGTCACACCCTATACGTCCACTTTCGTGTTTGCAGAGTGCTGTGTTTTTAATAAACAGTCGCAGCGGCCTGGTATCTTCGACCGGCATGGGCTTACGCAGTAAATGCTTCACCCTCACCGGCGCACCTTCTCCCGAAGTTACGGTGCCATTTTGCCTAGTTCCTTCACCCGAGTTCTCTCAAGCGCCTTGGTATTCTCTACCCAACCACCTGTGTCGGTTTGGGGTACGGTTCCTGGTTACCTGAAGCTTAGAAGCTTTTCTTGGAAGCATGGCATCAACCACTTCGTCACCCAAAGGGTAACTCGTCATCAGCTCTCGGCCTTAGAATCCCGGATTTACCTAAGATTCCAGCCTACCACCTTAAACTTGGACAACCAACGCCAAGCTGGCCTAGCCTTCTCCGTCCCTCCATCGCAATAACCAGAAGTACAGGAATATTAACCTGTTTTCCATCGACTACGCTTTTCAGCCTCGCCTTAGGGACCGACTAACCCTGCGTCGATTAACGTTGCGCAGGAAACCTTGGTCTTTCGGCGTGGGTGTTTTTCACACCCATTGTCGTTACTCATGTCAGCATTCGCACTTCTGATACCTCCAGCAAGCTTCTCAACTCACCTTCACAGGCTTACAGAACGCTCCTCTACCGCATCACCTAAGTGATACCCGTAGCTTCGGTGTATGGTTTGAGCCCCGTTACATCTTCCGCGCAGGCCGACTCGACTAGTGAGCTATTACGCTTTCTTTAAAGGGTGGCTGCTTCTAAGCCAACCTCCTAGCTGTCTAAGCCTTCCCACATCGTTTCCCACTTAACCATAACTTTGGGACCTTAGCTGACGGTCTGGGTTGTTTCCCTTTTCACGACGGACGTTAGCACCCGCCGTGTGTCTCCCATGCTCGGCACTTGTAGGTATTCGGAGTTTGCATCGGTTTGGTAAGTCGGGATGACCCCCTAGCCGAAACAGTGCTCTACCCCCTACAGTGATACATGAGGCGCTACCTAAATAGCTTTCGAGGAGAACCAGCTATCTCCGAGCTTGATTAGCCTTTCACTCCGATCCACAGGTCATCCGCTAACTTTTCAACGGTAGTCGGTTCGGTCCTCCAGTTAGTGTTACCCAACCTTCAACCTGCCCATGGATAGATCGCCCGGTTTCGGGTCTATTCCCAGCGACTAGACGCCCTATTAAGACTCGCTTTCGCTACGCCTCCCCTATTCGGTTAAGCTCGCCACTGAAAATAAGTCGCTGACCCATTATACAAAAGGTACGCAGTCACCCAACAAAGTGGGCTCCCACTGCTTGTACGCATACGGTTTCAGGATCTATTTCACTCCCCTCTCCGGGGTTCTTTTCGCCTTTCCCTCACGGTACTAGTTCACTATCGGTCAGTCAGTAGTATTTAGCCTTGGAGGATGGTCCCCCCATATTCAGACAAAGTTTCTCGTGCTCCGTCCTACTCGATTTCATGACTAAGAGATTTTCGCGTACAGGGCTATCACCCACTATGGCCGTACTTTCCAGAACGTTCCGCTAATCTCAAAGCCACTTAAGGGCTAGTCCCCGTTCGCTCGCCACTACTAAGGGAATCTCGGTTGATTTCTTTTCCTCAGGGTACTTAGATGTTTCAGTTCCCCTGGTTCGCCTCTTAAGCCTATGTATTCAGCTTAAGATAACCATCTTATGATGGCTGGGTTCCCCCATTCAGACATCTCCGGATCAAAGTCTGTTTGCCGACTCCCCGAAGCTTTTCGCAGGCTACCACGTCTTTCATCGCCTCTGACTGCCAAGGCATCCACCGTATGCGCTTCTTCACTTGACCATATAACCCCAAGCAATCTGGTTATACTGTGAAGACGACATTCGCCGAAAATTCGCAATTTAACTCACAAATTTTACCTTAGCCTGATCCCACACCAGTGAAAGTGTGGTCCAGTCTATCTTTCTATCACATACCCAAATTTTTAAAGAACGATCTAATCCAAAGACTAGAAATCAACATTCACCATCGTGCGATGGAATGCTCATTTCTAAGCTTTCAACAAACAGAAGCAGTAGTGGTGGAGCCAAACGGGATCGAACCGTTGACCTCCTGCGTGCAAGGCAGGCGCTCTCCCAGCTGAGCTATGGCCCCGTATTTCTACAGGTTCCCACACAAAATTGGTGGGTCTGGGCAGATTCGAACTGCCGACCTCACCCTTATCAGGGGTGCGCTCTAACCAACTGAGCTACAGACCCAATTTCGGGCTGCTTCTTATCGTCTTCTTCAATGAATCAAGCAATTCGTGTGGGAGCTTATGGAGCAGCTGATGTCGTCGATTAAGGAGGTGATCCAGCCGCAGGTTCCCCTACGGCTACCTTGTTACGACTTCACCCCAGTCATGAATCACACCGTGGTAACCGTCCTCCCGAAGGTTAGACTAGCTACTTCTGGTGCAACCCACTCCCATGGTGTGACGGGCGGTGTGTACAAGGCCCGGGAACGTATTCACCGCGACATTCTGATTCGCGATTACTAGCGATTCCGACTTCACGCAGTCGAGTTGCAGACTGCGATCCGGACTACGATCGGTTTTCTGGGATTAGCTCCACCTCGCGGCTTGGCAACCCTCTGTACCGACCATTGTAGCACGTGTGTAGCCCAGGCCGTAAGGGCCATGATGACTTGACGTCATCCCCACCTTCCTCCGGTTTGTCACCGGCAGTCTCCTTAGAGTGCCCACCATTACGTGCTGGTAACTAAGGACAAGGGTTGCGCTCGTTACGGGACTTAACCCAACATCTCACGACACGAGCTGACGACAGCCATGCAGCACCTGTCTCAATGTTCCCGAAGGCACCAATCCATCTCTGGAAAGTTCATTGGATGTCAAGGCCTGGTAAGGTTCTTCGCGTTGCTTCGAATTAAACCACATGCTCCACCGCTTGTGCGGGCCCCCGTCAATTCATTTGAGTTTTAACCTTGCGGCCGTACTCCCCAGGCGGTCAACTTAATGCGTTAGCTGCGCCACTAAGAGCTCAAGGCTCCCAACGGCTAGTTGACATCGTTTACGGCGTGGACTACCAGGGTATCTAATCCTGTTTGCTCCCCACGCTTTCGCACCTCAGTGTCAGTATCAGTCCAGGTGGTCGCCTTCGCCACTGGTGTTCCTTCCTATATCTACGCATTTCACCGCTACACAGGAAATTCCACCACCCTCTACCATACTCTAGCTTGTCAGTTTTGAATGCAGTTCCCAGGTTGAGCCCGGGGATTTCACATCCAACTTAACAAACCACCTACGCGCGCTTTACGCCCAGTAATTCCGATTAACGCTTGCACCCTCTGTATTACCGCGGCTGCTGGCACAGAGTTAGCCGGTGCTTATTCTGTCGGTAACGTCAAAACACTTACGTATTAGGTAAATGCCCTTCCTCCCAACTTAAAGTGCTTTACAATCCGAAGACCTTCTTCACACACGCGGCATGGCTGGATCAGGCTTTCGCCCATTGTCCAATATTCCCCACTGCTGCCTCCCGTAGGAGTCTGGACCGTGTCTCAGTTCCAGTGTGACTGATCATCCTCTCAGACCAGTTACGGATCGTCGCCTTGGTGAGCCATTACCTCACCAACTAGCTAATCCGACCTAGGCTCATCTGATAGCGCAAGGCCCGAAGGTCCCCTGCTTTCTCCCGTAGGACGTATGCGGTATTAGCGTCCGTTTCCGAGCGTTATCCCCCACTACCAGGCAGATTCCTAGGCATTACTCACCCGTCCGCCGCTCGCCACCAGGTACAAGTACCCGTGCTGCCGCTCGACTTGCATGTGTTAGGCCTGCCGCCAGCGTTCAATCTGAGCCATGATCAAACTCTTCAGTTCAAACATCTTTGGGTTTTTAAGAAACCCTAAACTTGGCTCAGCAATCGTTGGTTACATCTTTGATTTCTCGCGGAGTAACTTGTGATGCTGATAATCTTGTTGACTATCAGTCTGACTCCACAAGCACCCACACGAATTGCTTGATTCAGTTGTTAAAGAGCGGTTGGTTAAGATCTTTCGTCTCAACCGAGGCGCGCATTCTACAGCAGCCTCTGTTGCTGTCAAGCGGTTATTTCTCGAAGTTTTCAAAGTTTCCTTTGCAACTTCAACCACTTGCGCTTCCGATCTCTCGTTAGCGGGAGGCGAATTCTACAGCGTTACTCGCTGCTGTCAACACCTCTTTTACACCGCTTTCGACCGAGAAGATCGAATCGTTAAAAGAGCCAAACAACCTCGCTCTTTCAACTCCTTCTGGGCTTCGATGACCTGAAGCAACTCGTTGTCGAAAACTGCGTAACTCATTGTTTGCCAAGGAGTTTTCCGTTTCGACTGCGCCGGAAGTGGGGCGAATTATAGACTTCCAGAATCTGCCGTCAACCCTTAATTACGCTTTTCTATCAATCACTTGTAGAAAGCCGGAAAACAGCCGGTTTCCTCTCTATATAGGAGAGCAAAACGAATCCTTCTATATAGAAGGATTGGAAATCCCAAAGTCCTTGGATAGTTTTGCGCAGCCCCAAAACGAGAAACAGGACCAAGCACCAAGTGCTTGATCCCCTTAGGGCGGCCCAATCAGCTGCCGTACACTTTCGCCGGTGGTACCGCCCTGGCCATCAATTGCTCTACCGCCTGACCCACCTCGCCCACCGCCCAACGCCCTTGCCTGTCCAGTTCCGGACCTCTACGCCAGCCGTCAGCAATCGACAACTTGCCGCCCTCGACTTCGAACATCTGCCCGTTGACCGCACTGGACGCTTGCGAGCCGAGCCAGACCACCAGCGGCGCAACGTTTTCCGGAGCGAAGTAGTCGAAGCCCTCTTCGGGTTTTTTCATGGTATCGGCGAACACTTGCTCGGTCATGCCGGTGCGCGCGGCCGGGGCCAGGGCGTTGACGGTTATGCCATAGCGACCCAGTTCGGCCGCCTGCACCAGCGTCAACGCAGCGATACCAGCCTTGGCAGCGGCATAGTTGGATTGACCGATGGAGCCCTGCAAACCGGCCCCGGAACTGGTATTGATGATCCGCGCACTCAGCTGCGCGCCCCCCTTGGCTTGCTCGCGCCAGTAACGCGCGGCGTGGCTGGCGATACAGAAGTGACCTTTGAGGTGCACGGCCACCACCGCATCCCAATCGGCTTCGGTGAGGCTGGCGAACATGCGGTCGCGACAGATGCCGGCGTTGTTGACCACCACGTCCAGGCCGCCGAAGGTTTCTATTGCTTGGCGCACGATCAACGCCGCATCGTCGTAACGGGTGATGTCGTTGCTGTTGGCCACGGCGCTTCCACCCTGCCCGAGAATTTCGCCGACCACGGCCAGCGCTGCTTCACGATTGATATCGTTGACCACCACTTTAGCGCCCTCGGCGGCGAAGGCCAGCGCGTAGGCCCGGCCCAGACCACCGCCGGCACCGGTGATGATCACTACGCGGTTCTCACAGATTTTCATGTTCCTGCTCCCTTCAAATACATCGCTTACAAGCGTTCGATAATCGTCACGTTGGCCTGGCCGCCGCCTTCGCACATGGTCTGCAAGCCGAAGCGTCCCCCGCTGCGCTCCAGTTCATGCAACAGCGTGCACATCAACCGGGTGCCGGTGGCGCCCAGCGGATGGCCGAGGGCAATCGCCCCGCCGTTGACGTTGGTCTGTTCGTGGGGATAACCCGTCTCCTTGAGCCAGGCCATGGCCACCGAGGCGAAGGCTTCGTTGATCTCCACCCGGTCGATGTCTTCAAGCTTCATTCCGGCTCGCTTGAGTGCATAAGCGGTGGCCGGGATTGGAGCGGTGAGCATCCAGATCGGGTCTTCGGCACGCACGCTGAGGTGGTGGATACGCGCGCGCGGTGTCAGTCCGTAGCGTTTGAGCGCTGTTTCAGAAACGATCAGCATCGCGCTGGCCGCGTCGCAGGTCTGGCTGGACACTGCCGCGGTCACCCGGTCGCAGCCAAAGAGAACGTCCAGTTCGGCCATTTTCGCCAGGCTGGTCTGGCGCGGCGTTTCGTCGTGCACGACTCCGGCCAGTGGCACGATTTCCCGGTTGAACCGCCCTTGCTCGATGGCCCGCAATGCCCGCTGATGAGACTCCAGTGAATAGGCTTCCAGTTGTTCGCGGGACAGCCCCCACTTCTCGGCAATCATTTGCGCCGAACGGAATTGAGTCGGCGGTTGTGCGCCATAACGCCGGACCCAACCTTCGGAGCCGCTGAACGGATCACTGAAGCCCAGCGGTTCGGCAGCGATCATGGCCGAGGAAATTGGAATCTGGGTCATGGTTTGCACGCCGCCGGCGACGACCACATCCTGGGTGCCGCTCATCACCGCTTGGGCGGCAAAGTGCACCGCTTGCTGGGACGAACCACACTGGCGATCGATGGTGGTGCCGGGTACCGCATGCGACAGGCCCGCGGCCAGCCAACAGGTGCGGGCAATGTCTCCGGCCAGCGGACCGATGGTGTCGACACAGCCGAAGATCACGTCGTCGTAATCGTCATCGGGGATGTCGTTGCGCTCGACCAGCGCACGCAAGACGTGGGCGCCCAGATCGGCGGCGTGAATCTGGCTCAAACGACCTTTGCGCCGTCCGGTGGGCGTGCGCAGGGCGTCGACAATATAGGCTTCAGGCATGGTGTACCTCGGGGTAAATGTTGAAGTCGGGCACCGTCGCCGTCAGAAAGTGTTGCCAGCACCCAGTGCTGGATTGCCGTCGAACAAAGCCGCGCGGATCCGCCCTTTGTGATGGCCGCGATCACCCCAGACTTTGTCCAGCGCCCAGGCGCGCTTCATGAACAAATGCAGATCGACTTCCCAGGTGTAACCCATAGCGCCGTGGGCCTGAATGGTGTTTTTTGCGGCCAGCATCACCGCTTCCGCCGTCGCCAGTTTGGCGTGGGACACCAGCACGTCTTGCCCCGGTTGCTGCTCGGCCAGTGCATAGGCCGCGCGATACAGCGGCCCTTTGGCGAACTCGATCTGCACCGCGACGTTGGCCATCAAATGCTTGACCGCCTGGAACGAGCCCACCGGTTTGCCGAACTGTTTGCGTTCAAAGGTGTAATCCACCGCGAGGTCGACCATGCGCTTGGCCAGCCCCAGCATTTGCGCGGCACAGCCCAGCGCGCCGCGATTAAACGCGGCGGCCCACAAGTGCCGGCCCTGTTCGCCAGCGGCCACGCAGGTGGCGGGCGTTGGCGTCCAGTCGACCTGAAACAACTGACGACTGGGATCGACCGACACATTGCGCGTCAGGCGCACTGCGCCAGGTTCGATCGCATGCACCTCATCACCATGAGCCAACAACAGCAAATCGGCGACGTGAGCATCACTGACCAGCGGGTTACCCGGCTCGGCAATCGCCAACCGTGCGCGACCTTCCGCGACGCGCGCCAGCCAGTGCTGTTTGAGCGCCGCGTGGCTTTCATCAAGGGCGGCGAGCAACGGCACGCCGATCAGCATCGTCTCCACCAGCGGCTCGGGCAGACCGGCATAACCACATTCCTGAGCAAGCAGAATGAAATCCAATTCATTCATACCCATCCCGTCTTGCTCTTCGGGAACGGTCAGCGCAGTCAGGCCTAACTCCACCAATTGGGCCCAGAGCTGATCGCTGCGCCCGCTATCGCTGAGCCACAGTTCACGAATGCGCTCGGGGGTGACCTCGTTGATCAGAAAACTTCTGACGTTGTCCTGGAACAGCAACTGGTCGCGGCTGAAACTAAAGTCCATGGTCTATTCCTCAGGCACGCGGCATGCCGAGCATGCGTTCGGCAATGATGTTGCGCTGGATCTCGTTGGTGCCGGCATAGATCGGTCCGGCCTGGGCAAACAGAAAACCTTCCAGCCAATGGCCGACATCGCCAGCAGCAGGTGCTTCGGGCAGCAGCTCGCCACGCAAGCCGAGAATGCTCATGGCGGTGTCGTGCATGCGCTGATCGAGTTCCGACCAGAAGATTTTGTTGGTCGAAGACTCCGGTCCGATCTTGCCGCCCTGCACCAGTTTCGAGGCGGTCATGTAGGTGCTCAGGGTGTAAGCCTCGGCGTCCAGCCAGGCGCGCATCACCGACTCGCCAATGGCCGGGTCACGGTCAGCCTGCTCGCGGTTGGCCTGGTACAGCTGCACCAGTCGCCGAGCGGTTTCCTGAAAGCGTGCGGGTGAACGCAGCAGCAAACCACGCTCGAACCCGGCGGTGGACATCGCCACATGCCAACCCATGCCCTCGCCGCCCAGCGCGTTTTCCGCAGGAACCTTGACGTCGTCGAAGAAAATCTCGGCGAACCCGGGCAAACCATTGAGCTGAGGAATAGGCCGTACCGTGATCCCCGGGCTGTCGAGCGGCAGCAGAATAAACGTCAGGCCCTGATGGCGCTGGGAGTGAGGGTCGGTGCGGAAAATGCCGAACACCCAGTCTGCCCACACGGCGCGAGTCGACCAGGTTTTCTGGCCGTTGATCACGTAATGGTCGCCCACCCGTTCGGCGCGCGAGCGGATCGCCGCCATGTCGGAGCCGGCGCCTGGCTCGGACCAGGCCTGGGCCCAGATGTCTTCGCCCGTGGCCATACGCGGCAAAAAGCGCGCTTTCTGTTCCTCGCTGCCGTATTCCATCAGCGTCGGGCCGAGCAGGAAGATGCCGTTCTGGTTAACCCGTGCAGGCGCGCCAGAGCGGTAGTATTCCTCCTCGAAGATCAACCACTCGATCAAGTCGCAACCGCGCCCGCCGAGATCGATCGGCCAGGTGACCATGCCCCAGCGACCGTCGTTAAGCCGGTTTTCCCAGGCACGGTGCTCGGCAAAGCCTTGCTCTGTGTCGAACGATTGCAGCGGTTCGCGGGGTACATTGGCCGCCAGCCAGGTCCGCGCTTCGGCGCGAAAGGCCTGCTGGGCCGGGGTGTATGTCAGGTCCATGAGAGTGCCTTCAGCCGTTGAAGTGGGCATCGCGCTTCTCGACGAACGAGTCGCGTGCTTCCTGTGAGTCCAGTGAGCGATAAGCCTCGAGCGTGAAGCCCTGCTCCCAGCGATATTTGTCTTCCAGATTGCCGTCTTCGATACCGCTCAGCGCTTCTTTGGCGAGGCTGATCATGGCCGGGCTCTTGGCGGCGATGGTGCGGGCGATCTGCAACGCGGCCTCACGCAAGTCCTCGCGCTTGACCACACGCTCTACCGCACCCAGGCGCCAGGCTTCGGCGGCGTCGATCATCTCGCCGGTGAAGTACATGTGACGGACCTTCTGCACCGGAAACAACCGCTGCAAATGCGCGCCGCCGCCCATGGCACCGCGATCGACCTCGGGCACGCCGAAGCGCGCGCACTCGGAGGCCACCAGAATGTCGGCCGCGCCGCAGATGCCAATGCCGCCGCCGAGGACGAAGCCGTGTACGGCGACGATCACCGGTTTCGGGTTGCGGTGGATCGCCTTGAAGCTGTCGTAGTTGCCTTTGTTCACCGCCACGATCAGGTTGCCGTCGGCGGCGAGTTCCTTGATATCGACCCCGGCGCAGAAGCCGCGCCCTTCGGCGCGAATCACGATCACCCGCACGCTGGCGTCGCGACCGAGGCCTTCGATCTCGCTGGCGATATCGGCCCAGCCCTGGCAATTGAAGGCGTTGACCGGTGGCTGGTTGAACACCAGTTCGGCAATGCCGTTATCGATACTGACGCTAAATGGTTTCATGCCTTTCCCCTTCACGACACACGGCGGCACAGCTCGCCCAGACGCGCTTCGGCGTCCCGGACGATCTGTTCAATCAATTGGGCGCAGCTGGGCAAACTGTCGATAGACGCGGCGATCTGGCCGGCGGGCAGTACACCTTCGGCCGGCAGCCCGTCGACCATGGCTTTCTGGATCACCATCGGCGCGTTGGCGGCCATGATGCTTTGCGCGGCCGTCAGCTCACCGCTGCCGCGCATTTTCAGCGCGCTGGTGAGCAGTTGCGTCAGGCTCATGCCACTGTGGCGGCGGTAAGCCAGGCCACTGCGGACCGCCAACAACCAGCGTTTGAAAACACCACTCGCTTCAAGCTGGTTGAGCAATTCGTTGCGAATCATCCGTTGCGGCATACCGTCGATGGCGCGACTGATGATGATCGCCGCCGGGTCCTTGACCGCGAGGTAACGCGACAGGGTCGCCTGCGGTACCGGGCTGTCGGCGCACATCAGAAAGCGCGTGCCCATAGCGATACCTTCGGCGCCGTAGGCCAGGGCCGAGACCAGACCGTTACCATCCTTGAAACCACCGGCGGCCACCACGGGCACCGAGACCGCGTTGACGACTTGATCGAGCAGTAACGAAGTCGGCACCGACCCGGTATGCCCACCGCCCTCGCCGCCTTGTACGGTGACCGCATCGGCGCCCATTTCCACGGCTTTCTGCGCGTGCTTGAGCGCTCCAACGGTGGGGATGCACACCACGCCGGCGTCCTTCAGACGGCTGATCATTTGCTTGCCGGGCGAGCGGCTGTAGCTGACCGCCCTGACGTTGTGGCGCAGCACCAGCTCGACGATCTCTGCGGCGTTGGCCTGGTACATATGAAAATTGACGCCGAAAGGCTGATCGGTCAGACGCCGGGTTTCGAGGATCGCCGCCTCCATCCGTTGCGGCTCGATGGTCGCCCCGGCGAGAAAACCAAAGCCGCCGGCATTGCCGGTGGCCGCCACCAGTTTCGGGTCGGCGACCCAGCCCATCGCGGTCTGGATGATCGGATAGCGACAGCCAAGTAATTCGGTCAGGCGGGTATTCAAAGAGATCGCCATGCTCACGCTCCGCCCGAGGTGCGTTGCGAACGGGCCATGGCCTTGGCGTCATATCCGCCGAGTCGGTCACCCGAGACCAGCTCATTGTGCGCATGGGCAAAGTGGTGCAGGCCAAAGACCATGTCCATGGTCGCGCGCTTGCCCATCAGGTCTTCGGCGTTATTGACTGCCTGCTTGCTCAGTTGCAGACCGAGGCGCGGCATCTGCGCTACGCGTCCGGCGATGTCGAGGGTTTGCTGTTCCAGTTCATCGCGGGCCACAACCCGGTTGAGCATGCCCATCTGGTAGGCGCGCGCCGCCGGCATGCGCTCACCGAGGAACAAAAACTCCTTGGCGATTCGCGCGTTCAGCTCATGCACATGGGCGAAGTACTCGACCCCGGGAATGCCCATTCGCACCACCGGATCCGCGAAGTAAGCATCCTCACTGGCGACGATCAGGTCGCACACCCAGGCCAGCATCAGCCCGCCCGCGATGCACGCCCCCTGGACCATGGCGATGGTCGGCTTGGGCATTTCGCGCCAGCGGCGGCACATGCCCAGATAGACTTCCTGCTCTCGGGCATAAAGGAACTCGCCGCCCGGTTTGTTCACATGGTCGTACCACAGGCTGGCACGGTCGAAGGTCTGATTGACGTCGCGACCCGGCGTGCCGATGTCATGCCCGGCGGAGAAATGCTTGCCGGCACCACGCAGCACTATGACTTTCACCTCATCGTCATCGCAGGCCCGGCGAAACGCTGCATCCAGCGCGTAGGTCATCTGCGAATTCTGCGCGTTGTGGTACTCGGGGCGATTCATGGTGACCAGGGCCACCGCGCCGCGCACCTCGTAAAGCACCACGTCGGCCTCGTTCCTGTCGTTATGTTCAGCCATCACTTTTCTCCGAAACGGGGGCGCTCAGCGTTGGCCTGGCGGGTTGTCTTTGAGCTGGCTGGCGCGCAGGTTGTGCGGGTCCAGGCGCTGGATCAGCTGCAATTGCTCGACGGTCGGGGCAGCCGTGATCGGGCAGTCTTGCGGTACATGCAGGGCAAATCCGGTGTTGTCCTGAACCTCGGCCACCGTCACGCCGGGGTGCAGCGAGCGAATGCGCATTTGCCGATGCGGGCCCAGGAAATCCAGCACGCAGAGGTCAGTGATGATCAGGCGGATATCGATGTCGTCCAGCGACCAGCCGCGCGCCAGGCGGGCCGGGTTGTAGCCGACCGAGGCGACCATATCGACCTCGCCTTCGACGAACACCCGACGGTTGTGGCTGGGTACGCAAAAGGAGTTGGCGTGGCTGATGGAGTTGCCGGGAAAACCGCGCACGCCGAGCATTTGCGCCTTGGGTTTGGCGTAGTCACCGATGCACGAAATGTTGGCCTGGCCGAAACGGTCGATCTGGGTCGGGCCGACCAGCGCATGGCGCTTGCCGCCCCACACGTTATCGAAAATCCGCGAAAAACCCATCCAGCTTTCGCGCTTGGGCTGGTAGCCGTTGCGCGCGCCGAGCGGCACCGGCTCGGCGACCATGTAGGCCTCGGAGTCGGTCATCAGCAGCTGCGGATTGCTGCCGAGCATGCTCAATGAGGCGGCCAGGCGCGGGATCACGCCGATGCCGCTGGCCAGAACCTCGCCATCGTCGCGCCAGGCTTCGGAGGCGGCGCAGATCATCAATTCGGCGAGGCTGTAAGTGGTAGTGCTCATCGCAAGGCTCCCTTAAAAAATCGGCAACGGCAGTTGGCGGATCGCAGCCAGGCCGCCGACCTTGTCCATATACTGTTCGTGGGTGCAGTCGACGTAGTTGCGGACATACTCCTGCCAGCCATCGACGGCTTGGGCCGTAGCGTTGTAAGCCTTGAAATGCGTGACATCGAAACCGTACAGCGGCGCGCAGGAAGACGGATGCGCGCCGCCCGGCACGTGGGCCACGGCGGTGGTCAGGTTGCGTTCCCAAAACACTTGATGCGCGTGGCCGGCATCGGCGTGGAAATACTCGCTGTCCACCAGTTCATCGCAGGTCACGTAGCTGCGGGTCGCGGCACGTACGAACAGGTCGTCCATGTAGTGATCGGGGCCGCTGATCTGGCAGACACCGCGCGCATCGGCACGGTCGACGTGAATCAGCGCCGCATCCAGTTTGAGCGCAGGCATCGCGACCCAGTCCTTGCCATCGGCATAGGGCGAGGCAATCAATTTGATCTGCCGGTTGTGGCGCAGCACGTCGGTGCCCAGACCAACTGCCGTCGGAATAAACGGCACATTCATCGCTGCGGCCCGCAGACCGAGCAGCAGCATGCCTTCGTCGATTTCCATCACCTCTAGCGCCGCCTCTTGGCGTGCCTTGCGGAAGTACGGTTCCAGTGGAATGAAATCCAGGGAAACGAAGGCGAACACCAGTTTCCTGATCTTGCCGGCCGCGCAGAGCATGCCGACATCCGCACCACCGTAGGCGACCACGGTGAGGTCCTTGAGGTCGGAGCGCAGAATCTCCCGCACCAACGCCATGGGTTTGCGCCGCGGCCCCCAGCCACCGATGCCGATGGTCATGCCGTCACGCAGTTGGCCGACCATCTCGGCCGTGGTCATTCGCTTGTCCATCGTCATCGTCCTCATTGGCGACCGACACTGAAGTCGTGGCCCCAGTGGCTGACCACCGTGCTTTCAAAAGGTGTGTGGCGATCCCAATCCACCACCAGGCCATCGCAGCCGTATTCCAGGTCAAACCCGGACGGCGTCTTGATGTAGAACGAAATCATCTGATCGTTGGTGTGCTGGCCCAGGGTGGCCGACAGCTTCACACCGTTGGCGTGCACGCGATCGAGAGCGCGACCGACTTCGTCCAGCGCGTTGACCTCGACCATCATGTGCACGCAGCCGTGGGGCATCGGGCACTCGAAGATCGCCAGCGAGTGGTGCCGACCGTTATTGCAGTGCAGGAAGTGGATGCGCTTTTGCGGCTCGGCCGGGTCCGGAGTGAAGCGGACTTTCATCAGGTCGGACAGACCGAAACCGAGGACTTGCTCGTAAAAATCCCGGCAACGCTCGAAGCTCGGCGCCGGCAGTACCACGTGGCCCATGCCCAATTCGTTGGTGACAAAACCCTTGACGCCGACAGGCGAGACGAAGCGTGCGAAGTCCTGTAACGGGCCCCAGAACAGTTCGTGGCGATTGCCATCCGGGTCGCTGAAGTGCACCAGTTCCTGGACCTTGCGAACCTCGGCCTGGGCCACGGTGCCGCGGGTGACTTGCACATCGGCCTGCTCCAGAACGCTGACAGCATGTTCAAGCGCCGCTTTGCCAGGCACTTCCCAGCCGCACGCACCGAAGCCGTTCTCAGTACTTTTCTCCACCAGAATGCGGTAATGGCGCTCGTCCATTTTCAGGTACAGCCGCTCATCGTCATCGCTGCCGGCCACCATCATGCCCAGCACCTGGCTTGCGTACTGACGCCATTGCGCCAGGTCGCTGGATAACAGGGTGACGTAACCCAGACCACGGATATCCATGGATGCACTCCTCGTTTTTTCAGGCCGAGCCACCCATCGGCGGCTGCCGGGGGAGACTTTATGTAGGGCTATTCAAACGGGTTTGCGCGGGGGGAACATCGTCCAATGGGACTAGCGGAAATGATGGGGTGATCACATAAAAAAACTGTGGGAGCGAGCTTGCTCGCGATGGGGTCATACCAGTCAACATTGATGTTGAATGGAAGAGCGCTATCGCGAGCAAGCTCGCTCCCACAGGGGTGATGTGGTGTTCAGATGCGTAAGTGGCGGGTTTTAAGCCTTGCGGAAATGCGGAATCACTTTCTCGCCAATGTTGCGTAAGGTCTCCAGTTGCGCCCATTGCGGCACGGTGCCCATCTGGCAGATGAACAGGATTTCGTCGGCACCGGCATCGATCAACCGTTGCACGTAACCGATGCAATCCTCGACGGTGCCGTAGGCGTGGTTGGGGTTCATCATCGCCATGGTCGGGTCAGAGAAATCGACGCTGACTTCTTCCGAGGCGAAGCGCGACTTGATCACGCTCTGGCCGTTGCCATCGACGAAGGTGTCGTCCTTCCACTTCTCCGGGTCCGGACGCTCGCCACCGCCGTACCAGTAGCCCAACGATTCCATGAAGTAGCGCTGGCCACGGATGCCGATGCGGCGCGCCTCTTCGTTGTTTTCCAACACGATGGCCGGGCACAGGGCTGCGATGTGCCGGTTGGGACGGAAACCCACTTGTTTCTTCTCATCGCGGTTGTCCCAGGCTTCATGGTAGACCTCGACTTTCTTGGCGATTTCTTCCGGGCCACCGAAGCCCAGCACCAGGGCGCCCATGCCGCGACCGCCGGCGTTTTTCAGCGACTCGGTGTTGGTGCAGGCCAGGTACATCGGCGGGTGCGGGTCTTGATAAGGCTTGGGATGGATCGGCCGTTTGGGAATCTGCACAAAGTCGCCGTTGTGTTCGATTTCGTCCTGCACGAACATTTTCGGGATCAGGTACATCATCTCGTCGATCTGCGGCTGCAACGTGGCCAGGTCGTAACCGAAGGTGCCGGCCTCCTGCTGGGTGCCGCCCTTACCGACGCCAAAATGTACCCGGCCTTTGGACAACAGGTCGAGGGTCGCTATGCGTTCCGCCACTTTCACCGGGTGGTTCATCGCCGGTGGCAGGCAGACCACGCCGTGGCCGATGCCGATGCGTTCAGTTTTTCCGGCGACGAAGGCCAGCATGGTTTCCGGCGCGGACATGTGCGAGTAGTTGCTCAGCGCCGTGTGCTCCACGCACCAGAAGGTGTCGAAGCCGAGCTTGTCGGCCAATACGGCCTGCTCGACGGTGTCTTCGAAAATCTTGCGGTCACCTTCGCGGCTGGAGTCCACCGTCTGGGCTTCGTAAATCAGTGAAAATTTCATGGTTGATCCTTGTGTTTATTGGATGCGCAGTCGGCGCCTGAGACCTACGCCTTGTGCCCATGCTCGGGCATCAAAGAGGCGCTCGAATCACGCAAACGGACTAGCCGACTCATAGGGAAGATCCGTAGGAAAACGTCAGAGAAAAAAGTCGTTGCTGTCCTGGCCCATGCTGACCCCGCCGAGATTCCAGGCGTACTTGGCCGGGTTGTTCGCGACGTGGGCGCGACCGGTGTGAATATCGCGAAATGCCCGATTGATCGCGTGGCTGCGGAAGATGGTCGAGGCGCCGCTGTTGAACATCAGGTCGGCAACCGCTTTGGCGCATTTGTCGGCGACCAGCGCCGAGTCGTAACGCATCTTCACCCGCTCGGGCATGTTCAACGGCTCTGCGCTTTGGGCCCGTTGCATCATCAGAGCGAAGTTGCGCAGCAGGACGGTTTTGCACTCGTCGACGCAGACCATGGCGTTGGCCAGCGCGGATTGCGCGGCTGGGTCCTGGACCATTTTGCGACCATCGTTGACCCCGACCCGCGCGCGGTTGTGCTCGACAAACTGATCCACCGCGCCCTGCAGGGCACCAATGGCCGAGGACGACACCGCCCGCACAAAAATCTGCCCGAATGGCAGGCGGAACAGCGGTGCGGTGTTCACTGCGTTACCCGGACTGTCCTGCATGAAACCGTCGAACGCCCGATGAGTGCGGTACTCCGGAACGAAGACGTTCTCCACCAGGATGTCGTGGGAGCCGGTGGCTTCCAGGCCCATGACATTCCAGTTGTCGAGCACCTGGTAGTCGCTGCGCGGCACCAGGAAAGTCCGGTAATCCGGCGCCCCGCCCGCCTCCTCTGGTGGCACCAACGCCCCCAAGAACACCCAGTCGCAATGCTTGCTGCCGGAAGAAAACCCCCAGCGCCCGCTCAGCTTGAAACCATTCTCGACCCGCTCGACCTTGCCCACCGGCATATAGGAAGAAGAGATCAGCACACTGGAGTCGGCGCCCCAGACATCCTGTGCCGCACGGTCATCGAACAGCGCCAGTTGCCAGTTATGGATCGCCACCACCCCCAGCACCCAGGCCGAGGACATGCAGCCTTCGGCGAGGGTCATCTGCACTTCGAAGAAGTCCTTGGGTTCGAGTTCATAACCTTCCCAGCGCGATGGCTGAAGAATGCGAAAGAACCCGGCGTCGTGGAAATCCTTCAGCGTTTCTTCAGGCAACTGGCCGGCTTGCGCGGCGTTCTGGGCGCGTTCACGCAAGATCGGCACCAGCTCACGGGCACGTTGGCTCAGACGCTGGCGAATCAGGTCTTGGTTGAGCATTTTTATTGTTCTCCTCTCTTCACCCCATCCGCCGGGGCGCGCGTGCAGCGGGGCGGATGCAGCACCAGTGATGCTCGCCTCCACAGCGGCATTCAAGCAATGCGTGGGGCGGTGGGCATCCCTCAAACGGACCATGTACCTAAGAGAAGAGCGAAAGAATGCAGTCTCCGGTAATTCCTGAAGTCATTGAATCAACCTTGAGAGATTGGCTGGCAGATAGACCGCCATCGCGAGCAAGCTCGCTCCCACAGGGGTTCGGTGTACACCTGCAAAAAACCGGTCGGCTGTCAGGCCGCTTTCGCGAGCAGGCTCGCTCCCACATTGGGACAGTGCACACCGTCCGCTTCTCACCACTCAACAGGCCGAGCGTTAGCTCGCCTGCAGCTTGTGATCTTGATCCACCCGCCCCTTCGGGAGGCTGAGTGGAGGTGTTCATCCGGGGAGTGGCGCGCAGCGCCGTTCGACGCAGTCGAACACGCTGCATGTAGGTCGTCGCGAAGCAGACCGGAGGGCAGTGTCCCCGGATGGATACCGGAACGAAGGAACGCCGAGCCTAAGCGAGGGGCCGGACGCTTGGGGCGAGCCTTTTTTTGCTTACTTTTTTTTGGCGTTTCCCTCCGTGTCAGGCTACCTGTCGCCCTTGTTGATTGACTCGTTCATTCAAGAGGGCGAAGGTACATATCGATGTCCAAGCTAGGCAAACGCTACGACAACGACTTCAAAGATTGGGTCGTTTTGCAAATGATGCCGCCCCTCAATCGATCAGTGGCAGAACTTGCCGTTGCGCTCAATCTCACGCCACAGTCGCTGCGAAATTGGAGACAAATGGCTAGAGATAAAGGCTTGATCGTTCCGGGAAACGGCAAGACCAGTGACCAATGGTCTAGCGCCGATAAATTCAATGCTGTCATGGAAACCGCGCCGTTGAGCGAGGTGGAGATCTCTCAGTATTGCCGAATCAAAGGCATTTACCCTGAGCAAATCCAACAGTGGCGAATGGCATGCCAAAACGCCAATCCGGTCGTTGATCTCAACTCTCGAACCTCTAAGACGGCCGAGCAACGGCGTATCAAAATACTTGAGCGTCAATTGATTCAGTCTGATGCCGGACGTGCGGAGGCGGTGGCCTTGCTGGATCTCAGAAAAAAAGCCAATGCGATCTGGGGCAAGGACAAGGAAGACTGATCGACGCCTCTGATCGTACGCAAGCCATGAAGTTGATTGCAGACGCGGTACTCAATGGCGCTCGTCGATATCGAGCCTGCAATGAGTTGGGGCTGAGCCTGCGCACAGTCCAACGCTGGCGACACGCTGACTGTGACGGACGACGGCTGGCTCAACGGGCAGCTCCGGCTAATAAGCTCAGTGAGACAGAACGCCAAGCGGTGCTTGATGCTGCCAATCAGGCTGGCTACGCCAGCCTCACCCCGCACCAAATCGTTCCAAAACTAGCGGATGAAGGCATTTATCTGGCTTCGGAGTCGACGTTTTACCGTGTGTTAAAAGCCGCCAATCAAAACGTGCGCCGTGGTCGTACCAAGACCCCGAAACGCAGAGTACTGACGACGCACCGTGCTGACGCACCCAATCAGGTGTGGTGCTGGGATATCACCTGGCTGCCCAGCACCGTCAAAGGCCGTTTTTTCTACTGGTACATGGTCAAGGATGTCTACAGCCGCAAGCTGGTCGCTAATGAAGTGCATGAGGTGGAATGTGCCGAACACGCGTGTGAGTTGCTCAGAAAGGGATGCTTGCGGGAGCACACAGCGGGTCGTCCGTTGGTGTTGCACTCGGATAACGGCCACGTTATGAGAGGCTCTTTATTACGTGAAAGCATGATCGCCCTGGGCGTCGAGCCGTCCTTCAGCCGGCCGAGGGTGAGCAATGACAACGCTTATGCCGAGGCGCTTTTCCGTACCGCCAAGTACTGCCCACTCTGGCCGGATCAACCATTTGATACGGTCACTGAAGCAAGGCTTTGGGTGCAGAAATTTATCGAGTGGTACAACGAAGATCACCGCCACAGCGCCTTGAAATACGTCACGCCGAACGAACGCCACGAAGGCAAGGCGACGGTTCTATTACAAGCTAGAGCAGTGCTTTATGAAGACGCCAGGGACGCTAATCCGAGCCGCTGGAGTACTCGGACACGCAACTGGAAGCTGGCAGATGCGGTGTATTTAAACCCAGAGCGCCCTGAGGTTAAGGGTGCAGCTGGCTAACAACAGTTGGAACAAGGTGACAGGTACCTTGACACGTACCGGTTTGAAAAAAAAGTGAGTCGCCGTAAGGGCGAAACCGCCAGCCGCCATCACCGAAGAAATGGATATGTACTCAACCAACAAAAACCTGGTCGGCCCAAAGGCCGCCAAGGCCTAGTCCCCTCGGACGATGTTACGGCGGGGCGTCAGAGCAAGAATCCATCGCACTCCATGCACAACGAAAGGGCTAGTGCGATGAACGACATCAATTTGAAAGCCGACATGCTCCAGGCCATGCGCCGCCTGGCCAAGTCAGTCACCATAATCAGCACCAGTAACGGCTCCGAGCGCTTCGCCATGGCCGCCACGGCAGTCGATTCCCTCAGCACCGAACCACCCTCGCTACTCATCTGCATCAACAAAACCGCCTCCCCCCATGCCGCACTGGCGACCGGCGCAGACTTCTGCGTCAACATCCTCGGCGTCGAACAACAAGACCTCGCCCACCTGTGCAGCGGCGCAATCAAAGGCGAAGCACGATTTGACCGAGGCAACTGGCTGACCAGTGCCGGCGGCATTCCCTATCTGGGAGACGCCCAATCGGCAATCCTCTGCCGGCAAGACGGCCACTTCAGCTACGGCACCCACACCGTCTTCATCGGACGCATCCTGCAAATCCACACCAGCGAAGCGATCACCCCGCTGGTCTACCTCGACGGCACCTACACCACCACCGCCAAACCCGCACCCTCCTTCGCCGCCGCCGCCGGCTGAGGCCTGAAAAAATGGACAGCCTGAACGGGTTGACGGCGCTGCGAGTGACCCGCGCCGACCAGCTGCAATGGGATGACCGCTGCGACCTGCTGGTCGTCGGTTTTGGTGGCGCCGGCGCCTGTGCCGCCATCGAAGCGGCCAGTCGCGGATTGGCGGTGCTGGCGCTGGACCGCTTTGAAGGTGGCGGCGCCACCGCGCTCAGTGGTGGAGTGGTGTATGCCGGTGGCGGCACGCCGTATCAGCGCCAGGCCGGCTATGAAGACAGCAGCGAAGCGATGTTCAACTACCTGCGTCAGGAAGTCGGCGAGGCCGTTAGCAGCCAGACACTGCGTAGTTTCTGCGAAGGCAGTGCCCAGCAACTGGCGTGGCTTGAGCATCAGGGTGTCGCGTTCGAATTCAGCGTGCCGCCGCACAAAACCTCGTATCCAAGCGACCAGTACTACCTCTATTACTCCGGCAACGAAGCCGTGCCGGCCTATGCCGCCATTGCAAAACCGGCACCTCGCGGTCACCGCACCAAAGGCCCCGGCATGTCCGGCGCCAGCCTGTTCGCCCCGCTCAAGGCCAGCGCCTTGCGTCACGGTGCACGCCTGCGTAGCCAGTGCGAAGTGCGACGGCTGGTGCTCGATACCAACGATCACGTGCTGGGGGTCGAAGCCTGGTACCTGCCGCCCGGTAGTCGCGCAGCCCGTCAACATGCCCGGTTTTCACGCTGGGCCAGCGCCATCCACATGTACGCCCCGGCATTGGCCGACCGTTTGCGCGCTCGCTTGCGACGCATCGAACAAACCAGTGCCGAACGCCAGCTGATTCGCGCCGAACAGGGTGTGTTGCTGAGCAGCGGCGGTTTCATCTTCAATCGCGGGTGGGTCCGCCAGCATGCGCCGCAGTATCTGGCCGGTTTGCCGCTGGGGACCACAGCCTGTAACGGCAGCGGAATCGCCCTGGGCCAGAGTGCCGGTGGCAGCGTGGCGCGGATGAATAAAGTCAGCGCCTGGCGTTTTATCAATCCACCACTGGCCTGGGCCCGAGGGTTGATCGTCAATGCCCGGGGCCAGCGTTACGTCAACGAAGAAATCTACGGTGCGACCCTCGGCCACGCGATGGTCGAAGAGCAGGACGGTCGCGCGATTCTGATTCTCAACCGGGCGTTGGTGCGCGAGGCATTGCATCAGGTCGGACCGGGCAAAGTCTGGCAATTCCAGCGCCTGCCGGTGCTGCTCAATTTGCTGTTTAACGCCCGGCGCAGCAACAGTTTGACGAGGCTGGCCAAGCGTTGCGGATTGCCCATCGATGCCTTGCGACAGAGCGTAGAAACCTATAGCCGCGCCGCGCGGGGCGAAGTCGTTGATACGTTCGGCAAGTCGCAAGCCATGCTCGCCGACATGGACCAGGGGCCGTGGTACGCCCTCGATCTGTCATTCGCCAGCCGCCTGTTTCCCTGCCCTGTCATCACCCTTGGCGGGCTGAAAGTCTGCGAGCACAGCGGTCAGGTGCTGGACCACGCAGGTCAGCCGATCCGGGGTCTTTACAGCGCCGGTCGCAATGCTGTCGGAGTCGCTTCCAACCTCTATGTCTCCGGCCTGTCGCTGGCCGATTGCATCTATTCCGGTCGTCGGGCCGCTGCCCATCTGGTCGATCAAGTCGCACTTCAAACCACACGCTCAGGAGAACAACAATGCAACGTGTAGAAGGCAAAGTCTGCATCATCACCGGCGCCGCCAGCGGCATCGGTCGCGAAGACGCCCTGCTGCTGGCCCGCGAAGGTGCCAAAGTCGTGCTGACTGATCTCAACGAAGAAGCCGGACGCCAGGTCGCCGCAGAAATCGGCAGCAATGCGCTGTTCATTCGCCACGACATTGCCAGCGAAAGCGACTGGCAACAGGTGATCAAAACCACCCTGGAACACTTCGGGCGCCTCGACGTACTGGTGAACAACGCTGCGATTCTGGCCTTGGGCAGCATCGAAGACACCACGCTTGAACTGTGGCAGAAGGTGCAGAAAATCAATGGTGACGGGTACTTTCTCGGCTGCAAATACGCGATCCAGGCCATGAAGGAAACCGGCGGTGGCTCGATCATCAATATGTCGTCGGTGGCGGCGCTGGGCGCGATGCCGATGTTCTGTGCCTACTCGGCGTCCAAAGGCGCGGTGGCGGCAATGACTCGCTCGATTGCCTTGCACTGCAAGCAACAGGGCTACCGCATTCGCTGCAACAGCGTGCACCCGGATGGCGTCAACACGCCGATGACCCAGGCCTTGACCGGCGGTCAGCCGATCCCTCAGGAAGCCCTCGACCAAGACCCGATGAACCGCATGTGTGCGCCCCGGGACATTGCCAATGTGGTGCTGTTCCTCGCCACTGACGAGTCACGTTTCGTCAACGGTGCCGAGATCCGCGTCGACAACGCCCAATTGATCAGCGGGCTCTGAGGCCGAGGTGAACATGGGCACGCAACAGCAGAACCTGACACCGGCCGAATCAGCGACGGGAAGCTACTCATTGCAAGTGTGCGCGGTGATCGACGAGACCTTTGATGCGCGCTCGCTGGTGCTGGATATACCGCCAACCTTGCGTGAGCGCTTTCGTTACAAACCGGGCCAGTTCCTGAGTTTTCGCGTGCCTTGCGCCGGCAAACTCTTGACCCGCTGTTACTCCATGGCCAGCTCGCCGCTGTCGGATGCGCTGCCCAAGGTCACGGTCAAACGGGTCGAGGGCGGCCGGGTGTCGAACTGGATGAACGAGGTACAGGTCGGTGACTGGCTGGAGGTGTTGCCGCCGGCGGGGCATTTCTGCCTGAACGAGGAGCAATCGGTCGATAGACCGCTGGTGCTGTTCGGCGGCGGGTCGGGCATCACCCCGGTGTTTTCCATTCTCAAATCGACGCTGCACAGTAGCCGGCGGCCGATCAAGTTGATCTACGCCAACCGTGATGAAGCCTCGGTGATTTTCAAGGATGAGCTGCGTCAGTTGATCAAGGCGCATCCTGATCAACTGCACGTGGTGCACGTCCTCGACTCGGTTCAGGGGTTTCTGACCGACGCCCAGGTGCGTCATCTGCTGCGCGGATCGGCTGGCGGTGACTACTTCATCTGCGGACCGGGACCGTTCATGGACACTGTGGAGCGCACGCTGCTGGGACTGGGCGAAGCCGCCGAACGCATCCATGTCGAACGCTTTGTCTCGCCTCCGGATCCCGACGTACTACTCGCGGAAGAAACCCTGGCCCGGGTCGCGGCCCTCGGATCACTGTGCGAGGCGCTGATTGTCGAGCTCGATGGTCAACCGCACGAGATTGCCTGCCGCCCCGGCGAGACCCTGCTGCAAAGCTGCAAAGCGGCAGGCCTGGACGTGCCCTCTTCTTGCGAAGAAGGGTTTTGCGGGGCCTGCATGTGCGTCGTCCAGGAAGGTGAGATTCAGTTGGCACGCAACGATGTGCTCAGTCCCAAAGAGTTGGCCGAAGGCTGGACGCTGGCCTGCCAGAGCCGTCCAACCGGCGCCCGGGTACGGTTGAAATTCCCGGATTGAACGTCCGTCAGCCATAGTCTCAACGGACGATCACCTTGGCCGGGTCTGCGGTTAGACTCGGCCACAGCATTAGCCCACAACAATAAAAGAGGTGCAGTTATGGCTCGTTTGCAGAACAAGGTCGCGGTGGTTACCGGCGGCGCTTCCGGGATCGGTCTGGCCTGTGTGCGCCGCTTCGCCGCTGAAGGCGCGCAAGTGGTCGGGCTGGACATCGGCACCGCACCGGCGGATTTCCCTGGCCTGTTCATGACCCTCGATGTGCGCGACGAAGCGCAGGTCCAGCAGGTCATGCAAGAAGTCATCGGCCACTTCGGGCGCATCGACGTGCTGGTCAACGCAGCCGGCGTTGCCGATCAGGGCAGCGTGACCCAAACCACCACCGCCAACTGGCAACGGGTGATGGACATCAACCTGACGGGCAGCATGCTCACCAGCAAATACGCGCTGGAATCGATGGTGTCGCAACGCAGCGGTTCGATCATCAATGTCGGCTCGATTTTCGGCCTGCAAGGCTGCGACGGCAACGTTGCCTATAACGTCTCCAAGGGTGGTATCAACCAACTAACGCGCTCGATGGCCATTGACTATGGCTATGCCAATATCCGCGTCAACGGCTTGTGCCCCGGCCTGATCGAAACGCCGATGACCAGCATGGTCCGCGAGCAGGAAGCCTTCCACGCCTTCTTCGCCTCGCAGCACATGCTCAATCGCTCCGGGCAACCGGAAGAAGTGGCCAACGTCGCGCTGTTCCTGGCTTCAGACGAAGCGTCCTTTGTCAGCGGCCAGATGATCGCCGTGGACGGTGGTTTCTCCGCCGGTCGCCGCTTCGCCCCGCCCACCCAGTAATTCGCTATCCGGTCGGGCGCCCTGCCCGGCCCACTCCCTTTTTCGCCACTGTCTTCTAACCGGGGAGGCCCCATGCCGCCTGTCGCACACGCACTGACCATCGCCCAACTGTTCGCCAACGCTGCCCAGGCCTACGGCGACCGCCCGGCCATCGAGGATGACGGGCGCTCGATCAGCTACCGAGAACTCGACCAACTGCGCCGCCAAGCCGCCCGCGCGCTGCTGGCGATGAACGTTCAAGCCGGGGATCGGGTGGCGATCTGGGCGCCTAATATGTGGGAATGGATCGTGGCCGCCGGTGCGCTACAAAGCGTCGGTGCTGCACTGGTGCCACTCAACACCCGCATGAAAGGCAGCGAGGCCGGTTTTATCCTTCGCCAAAGCGGTGCCTGCGTGCTGTTTGCCATCGGTGAATTTCTGGGTGCCGATTACCCGGGCATGCTGGCGTCTGAGGACCTGCCAGCGCTGCGCCAGATCGTCACCTTGCGCAGCGGCGGGTCAAGCACGCTGGGGTGGGAAGATTTTCTCGGTCTGGCAGCCGACGTGTCGCAACTGACGCTGCAAACCCGCGAACGCAGCGTTGGCCCACAAGCACTGTCCGACCTGCTGTTCACTTCGGGCACCACCGGCAAGCCCAAAGGCGTGATGACCAACCATGGACAAAACCTGCGGGTGGTGCGCGATTGGAGCGAGGTGGTGGGTTTGCGTGAGGGCGATCGCTACCTGATCGTCAATCCGTTCTTCCATTCTTTCGGTTACAAGGCCGGTTGGCTGGCGGCGCTGATGCGCGGCTGCACCATCGTGCCGCTGCAGGTGTTCGATGTGCAGGCGGTGCTTGAATGCGTCGAGCGCGAACGGATCACCGTGCTGCCTGGCCCACCGACGCTCTATCAGTCATTGCTTGCCCATCCGCAACGCAGCGAATTTGACCTGACATCATTGCGGGTAGCGGTGACGGGTGCCGCGGCGATTCCAGTGGAGATGATCCGGCGCATGCGTGACGAACTGGGGTTCGCCACCATTGTCACCGCCTATGGTCTTACCGAAGTCTGCGGTTTTGCGACGATCTGCCGTCCTGGTGATTCGCCGGAATTGGTCGCCAACACTAGTGGCCGGGCCATGCCTGGCGTGGAAATCCGCTGCGTTGGTAACACGGGCCGCAGCCAACCGGCCAACGTTCCCGGCGAGGTTCAGGTGCGCGGCTACAACCTGATGCAGGGTTATTTCAATGATCCGCAGGCCAGCCGGGAAGTCCTCGATGCCGACGGCTGGCTGCACACCGGGGACATCGGCGTGCTCGACGAACAGGGTTACCTGCGCATCACCGACCGCCTCAAGGACATGTTCATCACTGGAGGTTTCAACGTGTACCCAGCAGAGATCGAACACTGTTTGCTGACCTACCCCGGCGTGGCCCAGGTCGCGGTGATCGGCATCCCCGATGAACGTCTTGGTGAAGTGGCGATGGCCTTCCTGCTGCCAGCGCCGGGCATAGAGATCGAGCAGGCCCGGTTCCTCGCCTGGTGCCGCGAGCAGATGGCCAACTACAAAGTGCCGCGCCGGGTGCGAGTGCTTGAGAGCATGCCGCTCAACGCAGCGGGCAAAGTGACCAAGAATGTGTTGCGTGAGTGGGCCTCGCAGCCAGTCAATTAAACGCAATCCCTGTGGGAGTGAGCCTGCTCGCGAAAGCGGTGTATCAGTCAGCATCAATGTTGAATGAACAATTGCCATCGTCGGAACGCCGCCCGGAGCAAGCTCGCTCCCACAGGGTTTTGTGTTTGACCTGCCGAATGTGGACTAGACCACCCGTGCCGGATGTTGCTGGCGCGGGTCGCCGAGCATGGCGCGGTGGGAAGGTGGCTGGCGACCGCCGGCTTCGCTGATACCGTAACCGGCAGCTATTTCGGCGGTGATTAATGTCTGCCCGGAGAACGTCATCAACTGCGGGTCATTGAGCAGAGCGTGAATCACCCGGCCATTGAATTGCGGGGTTTCGGCATCCGCCAGAAAGGCCTTGTATTGCTCTCCATGCTGCTCGCCGGCTATCCGGGTGCGTTCGGTCAGTTGCGGGCCGAGCCATAGCGATAACGCCGCCACGCCTCGCCCCTCGAAGTCGATGGCCATGTCGGCCGCCAACTTGTCGCAACCCGCTTTTTGCGCGCCATACGCAGGGCCATGCATGTAACACCCGGCACCGAATGACGAGGTGAAACAGATCAGCCCTCGACCGCTGCGCAGCAACAACGGCGCGGCGTGATAACTGGCGATGTAAGCCGAACGCAGACCAACGTCGAGGATGCGCACCAGGTCCAGCGGCTTCTCCCAGAAAGGCCCCGGTTCGATCAACTGGTCGTGAATGAACGCGGCATTGTTCACCAGCAAATCCAGTTGCCCGCATTCCTTTTCAACCCGGGCGAACAGTGCCTGGACCTGCGCATCAACGGCATGATCGCAGACCACCGCGATACCCCGCCCACCCGCCGCAGTAATCGCCGCAGCCGTGTCCTTGAGTGAGCCGCGCAATGCATGCCCATACAAATTCGATCCACCGTGCTCCGGCGCACGTCCTGTGACAAACACCGTCATGCCCGCAGCGCCAAGGGCCAGGGCGATGCCCTGACCGACCCCGCGACTGGCGCCCGTCACGACGGCAACTTGTTTAAGTGGCTGATTCATTCGACGCTCCTGAACAGGCTTTTGGCCGAGATGGTCTCGCTCTGACACTTGATGTGATTGGCCGCCACGTAACCGAAGGTCATTGCCGGGCCGATGGTCGAACCGGCGCCCGGGTACGTGCGCCCCATCATCGAAGCGGCGCTGTTGCCGATGGCATACAAACCGTTGATGGGTTGCCCGTCCTCATGCAATACGCGGGCGTGAACATCGGTCAGCAAACCACCCTTGGTGCCGATATCCCCGGCATCAATGCGCACGGCGTAGAACGGACCTTTGAGCAACGGCGCCAGGCACGGATTGGGCTGCACATTCGGATCACCGTAGTAGCGATCGAACAGCGATTCACCTTTATGGAAATCTGCGTCGACACCCTGCACGGCCATGCCGTTGAAACGCTGCACCGTACGGACCAGACCGGCACCGTCGACGCCGATTTTTTCTGCCAGCGCCTGCAAACTCGCAGCCTTGTAAAAGTACTCGCGCAGATGCTCGGGCAGCTGCCAATCGCGCTGGGCGTAGCCTGGAAGTAACGCGCCACAGGGGTACTTGCGGCGGAATTCGGCGTCGAACACCATCCAGCACGGCACACTCACGGCGCCTTCGCGATTGTTGGCGTACATCGCGTAAACGATATCGGTATAGGGCGCGGCTTCGTTGACGAAGCGCTCGCCGGCAGAGTTGACCAGTACGCAGCCCGGCAAGGTCCGTTCGACGAACAGTGCGCGCTGTTTTTCCTCGCCCTGGACATGGGTGGTCGGCGCCCACCAGCTATGGTCCATCAGCGCGGTGCGAGCACCGATTGCCTGACCGGCACGAATGCCGTCACCGGTATTGTGCGGCGGTGTGGCACTCCAGGTGGCCTGGGTCGGCTGTGGCAGATACTGCGTACGCATCGCCTGATTACGCTCGAAACCACCGGCCGCGATGATCACGCCGTAGCGTGCCTTGACGTTGAGTAACTGCCCGTCGCGACAGACGCGAGCGCCACCAACCCGATCACCCACGAGCAGCAGTTCTTCCAGTGCACAGTTCAGCCAAAGGGATTTGCCGCGATCCTGCAACGAACAGCGCAACGCGCCGATCAGGGCATTGCCAAGAGTCAGGAAGCGGTCGCGGTGTGACAACCGCCGTCCCTCGCGGTCACGCCAGTAACGCCACATCACCCGCAGCGTCAGTCGCAACCAGCCAGGGCCACGGCACAACAGCACCTGCGCCTCTTTCATGGTCATCGCCATGCGTCCCATCATCAGTGTTCCGGGGGATGGCGCACGCATGCGCAGAAACTCTTCACCCAATTCGGCGGCGTCAAACGGTTGCGGGTCCATGGAGCGGTAGCCCGGTTTTCCGCCTTCGACTTCCGGGTAGTAATCGGCATAGCGAGGCTGCGCCTCGAAGCGCACGCGGGTCTGTTGTTCAAGGTATTCGACCATCTCGCGGCCGTGTTCGACATAGGCTTCGATGCGCCCGTCATCGATCTCACCATGGGTCACCGCACGGATATAGGCGATCGCTTCCGCTGCTGAATCGCTGCCGCCCAAGGCGTTGATCCGATGGTTGTCAGGTATCCAGATGCCGCCGCCGGACACCGCCGAGGTGCCGCCGTATTCGGCGCTCTTCTCGATCAATAGCGCATTGAGCCCCAGATCATGGGCACGCAGCGCCGCAGTCATTCCCCCCGCTCCGGAGCCAATCACCAGTACATCGCAGCACTCATCCCATTTGATCTCGGCAGCTTTCATGCGATCACCCTTGCTCAGCGCCCATCAGGCAAAAACCGCCGCCGCCAGATCTTCGCCCGGTGCAGTCGGTCTCGGGATTGTTCGCCGCGTGCCCTGAACGGTCATCGTCCGATGGGACTAAGGCGATGGGCGCCCCTACCCCGTGCAAATCGCTTAGTCCGCTTGGACGATGTTGCGCCCCAAAGCTGACTCCATAGTCGCCCACAGCACCAATCACCCCCTGAAATGCAGGTCGGGCAGGTCTGACCTGGGCATGAGGACGACATGATAAAAACAATAATCGCCCCACAATCGCTGCACCCTCGCGTACAGCTGGCCATGCTCTTGCTGGCTGGTGGACTGGGCAGTCAAGCCAGCGCCATGAGTTTCCAGCCGAACGAGGATTTGAGCGTCGACTGGGATACCACACTGACGTACAGCCTGGCCTGGCGGACCGACTCTCGCGATCACAAGCTGACGGCCAATGCCAACGGCAACGATGGCGACAACGCGTTCGACAAAGGCAGCCTGATCAACAACCG
Source organism: Pseudomonas sp. LBUM1666 (assembly GCF_059695775.1). Classification (NCBI taxonomy): domain Bacteria; kingdom Pseudomonadati; phylum Pseudomonadota; class Gammaproteobacteria; order Pseudomonadales; family Pseudomonadaceae; genus Pseudomonas; species Pseudomonas sp. LBUM1666. The sequence goes on from NZ_CP166789.1 coordinate 4,016,378, forward strand.
CACTGGTTTCCTCACCGAGGCCAACATCAAATGGCGTGAGGACTACGGAGTGTTCCTGCGCGGGACAGGTTTCTACGACAACGTTTACGATCAGGGCAACGACAACGACACAGGCACCTCGAACTGCTTCGCCGGCGGTCATTGCAACCGTCCCGACCGTTTTTCCCAGGACACCATCGACCAACACCGCAATGAACTGCGCATGCTCGATTACTACGCGTATGGCACCTGGGACATCGGCGGCCACAACTTCAACGCGCGGCTCGGCAATCAGGTGGTGAGCTGGGGTGAAAGCCTGTTCTACCCCGGCATTTCCGCCGCCCAGAGCCCGGTGGATGCGACCAAGTCGACCACTCCGGGGGTTGAGGTCAAGGAAATCCTGCTGCCCGTCGGCCAATTGTTCACGCAGTTCAGCCTGACCGACAGCCTCGATCTGCAGGCCTACTACCAATACAAATGGGAAAAGACCCAGTTGTTCGGCGTGGGTAGCTACTTTTCCACCACCGACTTCATCGACGAGGGTGGCTTCAACGACGCCAGCGGTTTCCTGACACGCCTGGGTGACGACAAGCCGAGCGACAGCGGCCAATACGGTGTGGCCCTGACCTATGCGGCAGAGTCGCTGAACAACACCGAGTTCGGCCTCTACTACTCGCGCTACCACGACAAGACCCCGTCGCTGGATTTCCAGACCGACCTGGGGCACTACCGTGTGCGCTACTTCGACAACATCGATCTTTACGGCGCGAGTTTCTCCACGGTGCTGGGCAGCGTGAGCTGGGCCGGTGAAGTCAGCTACCGCGACGGTCAGCCGGTGATGGTCGACAACGGTTTCTCAAGCCCGGTGCGCGGCAAAACCATGCAGGCGCAGACGGCGATGATCTACGTGCTCGGCCCGACATCATGGGCCGACAACACCACGCTGACCGGTGAGCTGGTCTACAACACCGTGCTCAGCAACGACAAGTCGGAACCTGTGACATTCGCCCCTGGATTCTCGCTGCCGGGCACCGACAGTCTGGTCTATGACCGCGACGCCTTCGGTTACACGGTTCAGGCGAACTTCGATTACAACAACGTGTTCAGCGGCTGGGACATGTCGGTGCCCGTCACCTACAGCACCGCCGCCCAGCATGACAGCGCACTGGTGGGCTCGATCAACTCAGGCCAGGGCGACGACCGCGCGAGCATCGGCAGCTCGTGGCGCTATCTGGGCAACTTCACCGTTGAAGCCCGTTACAACGCCTACCTGGGCAACGCCAACAACGCCCCGTTGGCCGACCGCGACAACGTCGCCCTCAACTTCAAATACCGGTTCTGAATCCCCTGATGGAGGAGCACAGCATGTCTAGATTTACCCACACATTGTTGGGCACGGCGTTGGCCGTCAGCCTGCTCGGCAGTGGCCTGGTTCAGGCCAAGATCAGCAATGAAGAAGCCGCACGCCTGGGTCAGGACCTGACCCCTATGGGGGCCGAGAAAACGGGCAACGCCGACGGCAGCATCCCGGCCTGGACCGGAAAATGGCGCGGCTTGCCGCCGCAGCTCAAATACGCGGGCCCCGGTACGCCGTACCCGGACCCGTACGCGGCAGAAAAGCCAATGTTCGTGATCAACGCGCAGAACATGGACAAGTACGCCGACAACCTCACCGATGGCCAAAAAGCGTTGCTTAAACGCTACCCCGCGACCTTCAACATTCCGGTGTACCCGAGCCATCGCGACTTCCGTTTCGATCAGCGCCTGGAAGACCTCGTCAAGAAAAACGCGGTCAGTGCCGAACTGGCCAACGACAACAACGACACGCAAAACGCCTGGGGCGCCTCGCCGTTCCCGATTCCCAAGAACGGTAGCGAGTTGATGTTCAACCATACGCTGGCCGGACGCGCCAATACCGAAGAGGCCAACTACGGGCAGGCGGTGGTCTATTCCAACAAGGAACGCGTCCTCGAAGAGGTCAATTACAAGATCTTCTCGATCTGGTCCAGCCCGAATAAAAACCTGGAGAGCGCCAACGGCATTCTCACCAACTTCCTGATCACCACCCTGGAGCCGGTGCGCAAGAAAGGCGAGATTGTCGTCGGTCACGAGTTCATCAACCCGACCGCCTCCCCTCGCCAGGCCTGGCAGTACAGCCCGGGGCAACGTCGGGTACGTCGCGCGCCAACCGTAGGCTATGACTCACCGAGCGGTGCCGGCGGCTTCCGGGTGTATGACGAAGACCGTTTGTTCAACGGTGCACCGGATCGCTACAACTGGACCATCGTCGGCAAGAAAGAAATCTACATCCCGTACCACAACTACAAGATCGACGATCCGAGCGTGAGCACCGACCAGATTCTGGCCACCACCGGCCACATCGATCCGCAGTACATGCGCTATGAAAAGCACCGCGTCTGGGTCTTGCAGGCAACACTTAAAGAAGGCGCCCGGCATGTTTACGCCAAGCGTGTGATGTATCTGGACGAGGACTCCTGGGCCGCGACCCTGGCCGACAACTACGACAGCCGCGGCGAGCTTTGGCGCACCAACATGCAGACCTCGATCTACGCCTACGAACTGCAGCGCTACCACGCTCGCCTCGGGATCTACCATGACCTGATCGCCGGTTCGTATCTGGTTGACCGAATGTTGATCGATCAAAAGCCCGCCAAGCTCAACGCCACCGCCTTCACTGAAGACGAATTCACCCCCGGCAACCTGCGCAAACTCGGCACTCGCTAAACCCTCTGCGCCCTGACCGATTTACTCGGTCGGGGCGTTGTGCTTTTTTGAACTCGCTCATTTCACGGAAAACTCCCCCATGAATAAATTGCTCACTGGCGTCATCGCCATGGCCAGCGTCAGCCTGTCGATGCAGGCCAATGCCCTGAACATCCTGCTGACCAACGACGACGGTTGTCGGGCACCCGGCATCGATGCGATGTACCGCGCGCTGACCGCCGCCGGGCATCAGGTGACCCTCGTGGGTCCATTGAACGACAGCAGTGGCATCAGCGCAGCCAGCGTGGTCGTGCCCGGGCAGGCGTTGGCAGTGACCGAGTTGGCACCAGGCAAATTTTGCGTCGGCCCACCCGAGGGCTACACCCCGCCCCCAGGCAAGACTTCCGCCATCGGCACCCCGGTGGATGCAGTCAATGTTGGCCTGGACGTGCTGCTCAAAGGCAATCCGCCAGACCTGGTGGTGTCGGGCAGTAATTTTGGTGAAAACGTCGGCCCGCTGACGCAAATGTCCGGCACCTTGAACGCAGCGGTCCGCGCAATGTTCAAGGGCATTCCGGCGGTGGCGGTGTCGACGGCCATCGACATGGACCTGATCATCCGCGACCAACAGGCCGGCTACCGCAAAACCCTCGGCGCCATGGACGACACCGCCCGGTTTGCGGTGAAGGTTATCGAGCAGGCGAGTCTCGCGGGTGCTCAAGCCAAACAGGCCTGCGAAAAAAACAAAGCCGGCTGCGAATTGAATGTGCTCGGTTTGCCGGGTGTCAGCGGGTTGAATATCAATTACCCGGCGCTGGCGGCCAGTGAGGTCAAAGGCGTGAGCTTTGCCCCGATCGGCAATTGGGACCGGGTGAACTTCACCTCCCAACGCGGCGCCGACGGCGTGGTTCACGTCAACCTGGTGGCCCCGCCGACACCAACGGCCGCCCAGCAACAGGCCGATGCGTATCAGTTGTGGCAGGGGCATGCGGTGATCACCGTGATCGACGGCAACATGAGTGCACCGGGTGCGGGGCAGGATCAGGCGAAGGAAATGTTGCGAGACGTTAAACCTTGAGACAGCGCAAAACCTGTGGGAGCGGGCTTGCTCGCGAAGAGGCCGGCACATTCAACATCTATGTCGCGGGTAACTCCGCTTTCGCGAGCAGGCTCGCTCCCACAGTTGATCGTCGGAAAACACAAAGCCTGTGAACACCCTAAATCCCTTGTGGGAGCAAGCTCACTCCCACAGGTTATGTGTTCGCTCCAGATAGCGCCCTGCGCAGGTCTGCCGCGGCATCGGACAAGGCTTGCGCAGCGCGCTCGACAAACGGCGCCATGCTGATAAACCCGTGAATCATGCCCTCGCAGCGCTCCACGCGCACCGACACGCCGGCTTCCCGCAGACGCAAGGCAAACGCCTCGCCCTCATCCCGCAAAGGATCAAACTCGGCGCTGATCAGGGTGGTCGGCGGCAAGTCCGACAACCGGTCGGCGCGCAACGGCGAGGCCAAGGGATCATCCCCCTGATCGGCATCCTGCAGGTACTGCTGCCAAAACCAGTACATCATCGCACCGGAGAGAAAATAGCCCTCGGCAAAATCCTCATAAGACTGACTGTCGCAACGGGCGTCGGTGACCGGGTAAAACAGGCATTGATAACTGATTTTCGGCCCCTGACGTTGCGCCGCCAGCCGACTCACGGCGAGCGCCAGGTTGCCCCCGGCACTGTCCCCGACCAAGCCCAGCCGATTGCCATCGACGCCCAGTTCAGACGCGTGCTCGACCAACCAGCACGTGGCTGCAAAACAATCGAGTGGTGCCGCCGGGAATTTGTTTTCCGGCGCCAGTCGGTAGGCGACCGCCACCACCACCGCCTCCGTCAGGCTGGCGAGTGAACGGCAGAGGTTGTCATGGGTGTCGAGGTTGCCCATGACAAAACCGCCTCCGTGAAAGAACACCAGCAGCGGCAGGTTGTCCTGCTCCAGTGGCCGATACAGCCGCGCATCCAGTTCGCCCGCCGCGCCGGCGACCCGCAGGTGACGCACTTCGATCATCGGGTCGCCGGGGATGGCGGGTAGCAGGTTGTCGCAAAACTGCCGATATTGCTTGGCATCGAGCTGACTGAAGTCGGGTTCCGGCAGGTCGCGAAATTGCTGGAGCACTGCGGCGATCTGCTTATCGAGCGGCATGGGCATCTCCCTCTACATCGGTCATTTGAAACTGCGGATTGGTTTCTTCCAGGATGCTTTGCATACGTCGCTCCAGAGCCGGTTTGAAACCTTTGTGAGGGAAGACCCAGAAGCGTTTTTCGGCGATGGCGGCGAACACCTGCTCCGCCAGTTCGCTCGGCGTCATGCCTTGGCGGATGCTGCTGTCGAGCAATTGACTGAATGACGAACCGGCCGCGTCCACCACTTGATTCGACGCCATGATTTCACTGGCCACCGGCCCTGGGCACACCACCGAGACCGATACCGGCACACCGAGCATGCTCAATTCGTAGTGCAGGGTTTCCGAGAGTGCGACCACGGCCTGTTTGGTCACGTTGTAAGGCGCCATCAACGGGCTGCTGAGCAAGCCCGCGAGGGACGCCGTGTTGATCACATGGGCCGCCCGCCCCTGGCGCAAAAACAGCGGCACGAAACTGCGAATGCCATTGATCACACCGCTGAGGTTGACGTTGAGCATCCGTTGCCATTGCTGCGCAGTGATTTCCCAGCTGTAGCCGGTCTGCATCACTCCGGCGTTGTTGAACAGCAGATCAACCCCGCCAAAGTGCTCGAGGGCGATATCGCGCAAGCGCTCGACTTGCGCCAGATCGCCAACATCCGTGACGCAAGCGATCGCCTGCGCACCGCCCGTCTGCAGTTCATCGCACAGCGCTTGCAGCCCCGGCCCATCGAGATCGGCCAGCACCAGGCGCATCCCTAGCCTTGCCGCATGCTCGGCCAAACCCCGGCCAATACCACTGGCGGCCCCGGTAATCACCGCAACCGGCCCTTGTTCATTGCTCATCGCCAACTCCTGCACTGGGTCCAATGGCGTCAGTAGAGCGGGCGGACGTAAACCGGCCATCGTCCATTCAGACGATGCCCGCTTCTACAGGGGAGGCAGAATCCGTGACAGGCGCCAAGCCCGTGAACCCTGGGAGAATAATAAGATGAGTACCTTGCACCGCATCGAAGCCAAACTGCTGGAGGACCGCTACGCCCGTGGCTGGCATTGTCTGGGTCTGGCCGCCCAATACCGCGACGGCAAGGCCCATCGTCTGGAGGTGTTCGGCACCCGGTTGGTGGCCTTTCAAGGCGATGACGGCGAGCTGCATATTCTGGATGGTTACTGCCCGCATATGGGCGCCGACCTCAGCACCGGTTGCGTTGAAGGCAACTCGATTCGCTGCCCGTTCCACGCCTGGCGCTGGGGTGCCGATGGTGTCTGCGATGACATTCCTTACGCCAAACGCATTCCGCCACGGGCCCGGCTCAAAAGCTGGCCACTCATGGAAGAAAACCAGCTGCTGTTCGTCTGGAATGATCCGGAAGGCAACCCGCCGCTCCCAGAGCAACGCATCCCGCGCATTGACGCCTGCTTCAGTGACGAGTGGGCCGCATGGGAAGTCGCCGAATTGCAGATCGGCACCAATTGCCGCGAACTGATCGACAACATCGCCGATATGGCGCACTTCGGTACAGTGCATGGCGCACCCGTCGAGGCGTTCAGTAACGTCTTCGAAGGTCACCTGGCCACCCAGATCATGAGCGCCCGCAGTGAGCGTTTGTCCGGCGACAGCGCGTTGAGCACCGTGGCCACCTACTACGGCCCCGCCTATCAGATCACCGATATGACCGGCGCGATGAACGGCCAGCCGATCCATTCGATCCTGCTCAACTGCCATGTGCCGATCGACCTCGACAGCTTCACCCTGCGCTACGGCGTGCGGGTGAAAAAGATCCCGGGGCTGAGCGAAGAACAGAATCAGGCGATGGCCAAGGCCTATGTGCAGCAGGCTCAGGCAGCCTTCTACGAAGACGTAACCATCTGGCACAGCAAGACCCGCGTCGACAACCCGCTGCTGTGTGACGGCGATGGCCCGGTCTATCAGTTGCGCCGCTGGTACGAGCAGTTCTACACCGACGTCGCGGCGCTCTCGGCCGACGTGCTGGAGCAAAAACGGTTCGTCGTGCGCGCCAGCGAACGGGCCTGAACACAGCGGCCTTTCGCGCTCCCTGCGCCTGACTGGCAGCCGCCCGTCAGGCCTTGAGCCCGAGCGTTGCAAGGAGTCGATATCGGCGCTTATTCTCGGCCACCGCCAACGCTAATAATAAGAACGGTTTTCCCTATGCAGCAGAGCCTCAGCCTCGATACGTTCAGTGATTTGATCGGCAACCTCTATCAGGGACCGCTGGAAACCATTCCCTGGGCGACCTTCCTCAACCAGCTCAACGTGTACCTGGAAAGCAAGTACGTGACCTTCATCCTGCGTCCGCCCAGCGCGCATGTGGATGGCTTGATGGTCAACACCACCGGTACGTCGACCGAGGCGACCGCGTCGTATAACAAACACTTTTTTACCCTCGACCCGTTTGTCGACCTGCCCAACCGCCAGGTGGTGACCCTCGCCGAGTTCGTGTCCAACGACGATTGGCAGCACTCGGAGTTCTACAAGAATTTCCTCGAACCGGTGGATGTGTTCCACATCCTCGGCGCCGACATCAACACCTGCGACGGCGCCCAATGCCGTATCCGCATCAGTCGCGGACGCGATGACAAGGCCTTCGGCAACGAAGAGAAAGCCTTGCTGACGCACTTCATCCCGCACCTGGAACGCTCAATCAAGATCCACATGCAGCTCAATCGCATCGAAGCCGAGCGCAACCTCTACGCCGGCGCGGTGAATCAGTTGGCGGTCGGTACGATCATCCTCGACGAGGCTGGCAAAGTGCTGCAAACCAACCAGGTCGCCGATCGGCTGATCCAGGAAAAGGACGGCATCAAACTGGTCAACGACGGCCTGCAAGTCGGCACCGCGCGAGACACTCAAGAGTTTCGGCGGTTGGTGAAACAATCGCTGCTCTCGCAAAAAAGCAGCAACCCGTCGGTGGTCGAAGCCCTGCGCGTGCAACGGCCGTCCGGGCGAGCGGACCTGGGGATCATCGTGCGCTCGGTGCCGTTGTCGGACTGGAGCGAAGGCAAACAATGCCCCACCGTGGTGATTTTCATCAGCGACCCAGAGCAACAGTCCACCGCGCCACAGGAGATCGTCCGCGCGCTGTTCGACTTCACCCCGGCAGAAACTCAACTGGCCATGTTGTTGGCCAACGGCTTGACCCTCGACGAAGCCTCCGAAGAGCTGGGCATCAGCCGCAACACCTCGCGGGCACACCTGCGGTCAACCTTCTCCAAGACCGGCGTGACCCGCCAGACCATGCTCGTGCGGCTAATCCTGCGCAGCGTGGCGACCCTCGGTTAGCGTTCAACCTCCGCCCTCGTCCGCTCGGACGATGGCGGCCATCCCGGCACGGCGCACAGTGGCTTCATCCCAACCAGGGGCCTGACCATGCGCAACTGTCCAACCATCCTCAAGACTGAATTGCTGGCTGAAAGCGGCTATTTTCAGATCGAAGCTTTGCACCTGCAATTCAGCAACGGCCAGCAGCGGGTTTACGAGCGGCTGCGCGGCACCGGTTATCGTTCGGTGATGCTGGTGGCGATGCCCGATCCGCTGCATGTGTTGCTGGTCCGTGAATATGCAGTCGGTGTCGAAAAGACCGTGCTCGGCCTGCCCAAGGGCGGTGCAGAACCCCATGAAGACTATCTGCAAGCGGCGCAACGCGAACTCTGCGAAGAAGTCGGGATGCGCGCCGCACGCCTCAGCGAACTGGGCGAACTGACCCTGGCACCGGGTCACCTGTGCCATCGCTACCGGGTGGTGCTGGCCGAACAGTTGAGTCCCTGCCAACTGGTCGGCGACGAGCCCGAACCGCTGGAATGCCTGCGCGTGCCGCTGGCGCAGATCCCCGACCTGGTGGCCCGCGGCGAACTCAACGAAGCGCGGGCCATTGCTGCACTGTTCATGGCCATGGGGGCATTGGCCCGACGCGGCTGACACGCAAAACCTGTGGGAGCGAGCTTGCTCGCGATGAGGGCGGCACATTCAACATCGATGTCGCCTGACACACCGCCATCGCGAGCAAGCTCGCTCCCACAGGGGGGTCTGTATAGTCCATTCGGACGAAGCCACGTTCCGCCAGCCGCAATACCTTGCCTCTACAACAATAAAACCCGTGTCGAGGCTCGCTATGCGAAAAGCCACCTGTGCCCTGTTCATCATCGTCTGCGCCGGCAGCACTGCCAGCCTGTGTCAGCGCTTCAAGAATGAAGCCTACCGACCGACCACCGCGTACTTAAGTTGCTCGACCAGTGCCATCAATTGCTATCCCCCGCTGGTGCGTAATCTGCTCCCATAAAAAAACCACCGGGCCTGCAAGCAAGGCCGGTGGCTTTTTTTTGCTGTCGCCAGATCAGGTTGGCAAGACTCCCCGCGAACGTGACAGGGTCAGCGCCAGGTCTTCGATCATGTCCTCCTGACCGCCGACGGTGCCGCGTCGACCCAATTCCACCAGCAGCTCACGTGCGGCAATGCCGTACTTTTGCTCGGCACGTTTGGCGAACAACAGGAACGAACTGTAGACCCCGGCGTAACCCAGGGTCAGGGCATCGCGGTCGAGGCGGATCGGCTGGTCCATCATCGGCACCACCAGGTCCTCGGCAACGTCCATGATCCGGTACAGGTCGATGCCACTGTTGACGCCCATCCGCTCAAGCACCGCGACAAACACTTCGAGCGGCGTATTGCCCGCCCCTGCGCCCAGCCCCGCCACCGAACCGTCGATACGTGCGGCGCCCGCCTCGATCGCGGCAAGGGAATTGGCAATCGCCATGCCCATGTTGTGGTGACCGTGAAAACCGACTTCCGTCCCGGCATTCAGCCCGGCTCGCAATGCAGCGATTTTCTCAGTGACTTCATCAGGCAGCATGTAGCCAGCCGAGTCAGTGCAGTAAATGCAGTTGGCCCCATAACTCTCCATCAACCGCGCCTGCTCCAGCAGTTTTTCCGCGCTGACCATGTGCGCCATCATCAGAAAGCCGACGGTATCCAGGCCCATCTTCGCTGACATGCCGATGTGCTGGCCGGAGACATCCGCCTCGGTGCAGTGGGTGGCCACACGAATGGTCGACACCCCGTGTTCATGGGCCATTCTCAAATGATCGAGGGTGCCGATACCCGGCAACAACAGCGCCGAGACCTTGGCCTGTTTCATCCGCGGGATCACCGCCGCGAAGTATTCCTCGTCGCTGTGGGCGGGGAAACCGTAGTTCAGCGACGCACCGCCCAGGCCATCGCCGTGGGTGATTTCGATCAGCGGCACGCCAGCTGCATCGAGACCGGTCGCTACCGAGATCATCTGTTCCAGACTGATTTGATGCTGTTTGGCATGCATGCCGTCGCGCAGGCTCATGTCGTGCAGACGGACGCTCTTACCTTGCAAATTCATGGCAATTCTCCACTCAACGGACGGGCAGTTGCAGGGTGCCCTTGTGGGCTTCTTCGGCGAACATCTCGGCGGTACGCAGCCCCGCAGCGGTCATGATGTCGAGGTTGCCGGCGGACTTTGGCAGGAAGTCGCCGAGGCCTTCGACTTCGATGAAAATAGACACCTTGTGCCCATCGAACACCGGGCCATTGATCAGCTTGTAGCCGGGAACATAGCGCTGCACTTCCTTGACCATCTGCAACACCGAGGTGCGAATGGCGTCCTGATTCGGTTCGTCATCCGTCAGGCAGTGGATGGTGTCGCGCATCATCAGCGGTGGCTCGGCCGGGTTGATGACGATGATTGCCTTGCCGCGTCGGGCGCCGCCGATCTTCTCCACCGCACCGGCCGTGGTGCGGGTGAATTCGTCGATGTTCTGGCGAGTGCCCGGGCCGACCGAACCGGAGGACACGGTGGCGACGATCTCGCCGTAACTCACCGACTGGACCCGCGACACTGCCGCGACCATCGGAATGGTCGCCTGGCCACCGCAAGTCACCATGTTGACGTTCATCGCCAGACTCAAAGCATGCTCCTTGAGATTGACCGGAGGCACGCAGAACGGGCCGATGGCCGCGGGCGTGAGATCAATCATGATCACCCCCAGTTCGTTGAGCTTGCGGCTGTTTTCCGCGTGTACATAAGCCGACGTGGCATCGAAGGCGATGCGAATATCATCGTCGAGCACATGGGGCAGCAGCCCGTCGACGCCCTCGGCTGTGGTTTTCACGCCCAATTCACGGGCGCGTTTAAGGCCCTCGGATTGGGGGTCGACGCCGACCATCCAGACCGGCTCGATCCATTCCGATCGATACATTTTCATCAGCAGGTCAGTGCCGATATTGCCCGGGCCGATAATGGCCGCTCTGAGTTTCTTGCTCATCCGGTTAAACCCCACAGGTCAGGCGCAAAAGGACACCCGGGCACTGCCCAGGCCATCAATGGTCAGAGAAAAAAGGTCGCCCGCACGCGCAGGCTCCAGCGGCACCAAAGAGCCTGAGAGAATGGTTTCTCCGGCCTTGAACGGAATACCGAAAGCACCCAGGGTGTTGGCCAGCCAGGCCACGGCCGTCAGCGGATTGCCCTGCACCGCCGAGCCCAGGCCTTCACTGAGAGGCTCGCCATTCTTAAATACGCGCATGCGCAAGTTGGGCAAATCCAGCGTCCGTGGATCGACCTGAACATCGCCCAGCACGAACACACCGCAAGAGGCGTTGTCGGCGACGGTGTCTTGTATGCGGATCCGCCAGTCATGAATCCGTGAGTCGACTATCTCGAAGCACGGCATCACGTATTCGGTCGCTTCCAGCACGTCGGCTTCGGTAACACCCGGGCCGATCAGATCGTGCTTGAGCTTGAAGGCAATCTCGCCCTCGGCGCGGGGCTGGATCAGCTTGTTGGCGGACAGGGAGATTTGCGCGTCATTGGCGAACGACATCTGCCGGGTGATGAAGCCGAAATCCGGCTGATGCACGTTGAGCATTTGCTGGACCGCCGCCGACGTTACTCCGATTTTCTTGCCGACAATCTCGTCCCCGGCAGCTACCCGGCGTTCGATGCTGTAGAGGGAAATATGGTAGGCGTCTTCGATGCTGATCGATGGCCAGCGCTCGGTCAGCGGTGCCAGGGTGGTGCCGCTCAGCAGCGCCTGATACAGCTCTTCGCCGAATTGATGGCGCAGTTGTTCACTCATGAGCGAGCCTCCTCAAAGAACGCCAGGCACTCGCGGTTGAACAGTTCACGGTGCTCGACCATCACCCAATGCCCGCATTCGCTGAGCAGTACAAAGCGAATGTTCTGGCAGTGTTGCATCATCGTTTGCGCGCCAGACACCGGGCAGAATTTGTCGTTCATGCCCCAGAAACCGAGGATCGGACACTGCAACTCGCCGAGGCGTGAGGTCATGTTCGGCACTTGCATGGTCGACAGCACGCAGACCGGCTGCTGTCGCACCACGGCTACCCGCTCATTGACCGTTTCATCGCTGATCAAGGACTCATCGAACAGTTGCAGCGCCAGCAGCCGGCGCATTCCGCCCGCATCGTGCAGTTCACCCTTGGCGAAGGCCGCACCCATTTTCTGGATGCCTTCCATCTGCAAGTAATACTGTTCTTTTTCCATCAGGCCGCCGGGCGCCATCAGCACCAGCCGGCTGACCCGCTGCGGCTGGTCGAGGGCCAGTTTGATCGCGATCGCACCGCCCAGAGAATTGCCGACCAGCACGCATCGCTGGATGTCCAGGGCATCGAGCAAACCGCTCAAAGCGGCGACAAAGAAGTCCAGGGTGTAGAGGGTGTCGGGTTTATCCGATGCGCCATAACCCGGCAGGTCGGGGACGATGGTGCGGTAGCCTGCCGCGGCAAACACCGGGTAGTTCTGCTTGAAGTTGCTGTGACCGCTGGCGCCCGGCCCGCTGCCGTGAATGAAAATCACCGGCTCGCCGCTGCCGATGTCCTGCCCGCCGATATCCAAGTAGTGCAGCTGCAAACCTTCCGGCAGCGTAACGAAGTGCCCTTGCGCTGATGCGCTCATAAGGTGTCCTCCCGGCCTGTTGTTGTCGCCGGATTATTCCGAGCGCCCGGGCAAACAACATCGTCCGACAGGACTACGCTGCCCTAGTCTTTTCGGACGTTGGCCGGCTCAGGCTGTGGACCTAGCATCGACAGCATTCCCGAGCGACAGAACGAGGCATCCCATGCTTGATCCGATGGACTTTCGCGGCAAAGTGGTACTGGTCACCGGCGGTGGCAAAGGAGTCGGTCGCGGCATCAGTCAGCGTTTTCTCGACTGTGGTGCCGAAGTGGTGATCTGCGGTCGCGAAACGCCGGACACCCTGCCTGCCAGCGCTGGGCGCGAGGCGCTGTTTCTGCCCTGCGACCTGCGGGATGTCGAGCAGTCCGGGCGGTTGATCGACAGTATCGTCGAGCGTTTCGGTCGCCTCGATGTATTGGTCAACAATGCCGGCGGCTCACCGAATGCCGACGCGGCCAGTGCCTCGCCGCGCTTTAGCGAAGCGATCATCCGCCTTAACCTGTTGGCGCCGCTGAATCTCTGTCAGCAAGCCAATCAGGTGATGCAGGCGCAAACCGACGGTGGCGCAATCATCAATATTTGCAGCGTCAGCGCGACCCGTCCCTCGCCGGGCACTGCCGCTTATGGTGCGGCCAAGGCCGGGCTGTTGAACCTGACCGGCTCGCTGGCCGTGGAATGGGCACCCAAAGTGCGGGTCAATGCTGTGACAGCCGGGTTGATTCTCACCGAGCAGGCGGCCATGCATTATGGCGATCAGGTGGGCATTGCCCGGGTGGCAGCGACCATCCCGCTGCAACGCCTGGCGGCTCCGGAAGACATCGGCGATACCTGTCTGTACCTGGCATCAACACTGGCACGTTATGTCAGCGGCGCGAACATCACCGTGCACGGCGGTGGTGAACGCCCGGCGTTTCTCGATGCGGCACAATCCAATTGAACAAGAGGAATTCCAGCATGCCCGCGATTGCCAGCTATAGCGTCCTGCTTGACCTCACCCCACAAGCCGCATGGGACAAACTGCGCGACCTGAGCCTCGCCCCGCATTACGTGCCGGGCCTGACCGGTTGCCAGTTTCATCCCGGCGCACATGAAGGGGTTGGCGCCAGTCGCCGGGTGTTCCGCAAGGGGGGGCAGTGGCTGGATGAGAGCGTGGTGCAATGGCAGGAAGGTGCGGGTTTCGTACTGATTCTGCACCGCGCCAGTAGCGGCGCGCCCTTTCCGTTCCGCGAGGCCAGCTTCAGTTATGCCTTGCAGGCCGAGGGCGACGCGACACGCATCACCACCCAAATGAGCTACAGCCTGCGCGGTGGCAGGCTGATGGAAATGCTGCTGGCCAAGGCGTTCAACAACGTCGTGCGCCAGATTGCCGAGAATCTAAAGGCGTACTACGAAAGCGGGCAGACGCAGAATGCGGAATATTCCCAAGCGCTCGGGGTATAACCGGTCACTGTAGGAGCTGCCGCAGGCTGCGATCTTGGCGATATCTGCGTCACCGACCAGATCAAGATCAAAAGATCGCAGGCTGCGCCAGCTCCTACAGGGAATCGTCTCAGGGCAGTGGGCCCATGTTGACCTCACTCCAATAGGCTTTCATCGAGCGGATCTTGCCGTGCGCATCGAACTCCATCACATCGATCACATGTAGCGAACACGGTTGCCCGGCCCATTCCATATCGACCCGAAACGGCATCGCCCCACAACCGTTGAGCGTCGCTCGAACCGGGCCGGTCAGGGTCGCCGAGACGTTGCTCGCACTCAGCCCTTCACGGTAGAAACGTTCGATGGCGACAAGCCCCTGAATCGGCGGCTTGCCGACCGGGTCTTCGACCACCGCATCCTGGGCGTAGAGCGCGACAATCGCGTCGATGTCACCGGCGTCCACCCATTCCACATAACGCGCCATGGTCGCTTGAATCTGTTGTGCACTGACCATTCAGACCACCTCGAACAGTGCGGCGGCACCCATACCGCCGCCGATGCACATACTCACCACCACGTAACGCAAACCGCGGCGTTGCCCCTCGACCAACGCGTGACCGACCATCCGCGCACCAGACATGCCGAAAGGATGGCCCACGGAAATTGCACCGCCGTTGACGTTCATGCGTTCAGCGGGAATGCCCAGGGTGTCGCGGCAATACAGCACCTGACAGGCGAACGCCTCGTTCAACTCCCAGAGGCCAATGTGGTCCACGGTCAGTCCATGGCGCTTGAGCAGTTTCGGAATGGCATAGACCGGGCCGATGCCCATCTCGTCGGAGTTGCAGCCAGCGACCGCCATCCCGCGATAAATCCCCAGCGGCTCCAAGCCACGCTTCTCGGCCAATTTGGCACTCATCAACACCGAGGCCGAAGCACCGTCGGATAGTTGCGAGGCGTTGCCGGCCGTGATGAAACGGCCCTTTTCACTCCACTGACCGCCCGGCCACACCGGTTCCAGCGCACTCAGGCTTTCGCGGGTGGTGTCGATGCGGTTGCACTCGTCGCGCAGCAAGGTGACGGTCTCAAAGCGGGTTTCGCCACTGGCCTTGTCGAAGATCGCCTTGCGGCTGGTCAGCGGCGCGAGTTCACGGTCGAACAATCCATTACTCTGGGCCAGCGCGGTACGCACCTGGCTCTGATAGCTGTATTCGTCCTGTTCCTCGCGGGAAATGCCGTAGCGTGCGGAGACGATCTCGCCGGTTTCGATCATTGGGATATAAGCGTGCGGATCCAGCTCGATCACCGAGCCAGACTGATTGCGGTACAGGTTCTTGTGCTTGTTCTGCACCAGCGAAATCGACTCCAGGCCTCCGGCCACGGCAATGTCGATTTCGTCGCACATGATCCCTTTCGCGGCCATGGCGATGCTCATCAGCCCCGATGAACACTGGCGCTCGACCGCCATCCCGGCGACGGAGGTCGGCAAGCCGCCGGCAATCGCGCACAGACGCCCCAAGTTATAAGACTGCGTGCCCTGCTGCGCCGCCGCGCCGATGATCACATCGTCCACTTCGCCCGGCTCGATGCCGGCGCGACGCACGGCTTCGCGCACCACATGGCCGCCGAGCTGCGGGGCGTCGGTGTCATTGAATGCACCGCGAAAGGCTTTGCCGATCGGGGTACGGGCGGTCGAAACGATGACGGCTTCTTTCATGCTGGTTTCCTCGAATGTTCTGCTAAAGGGTTCACGCGGGGTAGTAACGGCTGATGGTGTCGACCACACAGCCGGGACGCTCCTCGCCGTCGATTTCGACGCTGACGCGAATGGTCGCCTGAACGCCGCCCTTGACCTCCTCGACCGCCATCAATTGCGCACTGCCGCGCACCCGCGAGCCAACACGCACCACCGCGGGGAAGCGCACCCGCTCGCAGCCATAATTGACACCCATGGCAATGCCGCGCACCTCGACGATCTGCGGTAGAAACAGATTGACCAACGCCAGGCTCAAATAACCATGGGCGATGCAGGCGCCGAAAGGACCGCTGGCTGCCTTGACGGGATCGACGTGAATCCACTGGTGATCACCGGTCGCCTCGGCGAACCGGTCGATGCGGTCCTGCGCAAGCACCAGCCAGTCGCTGACGCCCAGCACCTCTCCCACGGCATCGTGCAAGGCGAAGGGCGTATCGAAAATACGTGGCATGTTCAAGCCCTCTGACTGGACACCGACAACACTTCGCCGGTCATGTAGGAGCTGTAGTCGCTGGCCAGAAACATCATCACGTTGGCCACTTCCCAGACCTCGGCGGCACGGCCAAACGCTTCGTTGGCGGCGAGCTGATCAAGCACCGCCTGAGGGGCGGACTTACGCAGGAAATCGTGCAACGCAATGCTCGGGCTCACCGCGTTGATGCGGATCCCGTAGTCGGCGGCCTCGACCGCGGCGCAACGGGTCAACGCCATGACTCCGGCCTTGGCCGCGGCGTAGTGCGACTGCTCTTTCTGCGCCCGCCAGCCCAGCACCGAAGCGTTGTTGACGATGACCCCGGCACGCCGCTCGATCATCTGCGGCAACATCGCACGGGTCATGCGCATGGTGCCGGTGAGCGTCACATCGAGGACCCGGCTCCACTCCTCGTCCGTCATGTCCACCAGCAGCCGTGAACCACCAAGACCGGCGTTGTTGATCAGCACATCGACGCCCTGCAGATCACGCTCGGCGCAGGCAATCAGCTGTTGAACCTGAGCTTCATCAGCGACATTGCAGACCTGACCGAAGACCTGTTGCAGACCGGTCGTTTCGCGAATTTTCAACACCGCGTCGCTCAGCCGGCCTTCATGGATATCGCTGATCATCAAGGCGCGGCAACCCTCCTCGGCGGCACGCACCGCCGCGGAAAAACCGATACCGGCCCCGGCCGCGGCCGTGATCAGTACCGACTTGTCACGCAACAGGCCGTGACCTGCAACATAGTGAGGAACAGACATGGAAAACTCCTTGGTCAGGTAGGCAAGCGCGGTTCTTTGGGCATTCCCAGGGCGCGCTCGGCGATGATGTTGCGCTGGATCTCGTTGCTGCCGCCGTAGAGGGTGTCGGCGCGACTGAACAGGTACAGCGATTGCAAACGGGTGAGTTGGTAAGGCGCGGCCTCCAGCGCTTCGGCCTCGGCGCCGAGGACGTCCATCGCCAGCTTGCCGAGGCTGGCGTGCCAGGTGGACCAGAACAGTTTGTAGATGGTCGCTTCCTTGCGCAGCGAACCGTCCTGCGCCCCGGACAGCATGCGCAGCGAGTTGTAGCGCATGATCCGCAGCCCGCTCCAGGCTTCGGCCAGGCGCTGGCGCAGGATCGGGTCGCGCGCGGCGCCATTGGCCCGGGCGATGGCGATGACTTCGTTCAGTTCATTGTGAAATTGCATCTGCTGGCCGAGGGTCGATACCCCGCGCTCGAAACCGAGCAACGCCATGGCGATCTTCCAGCCCTCGCCCGGCAAGCCGACGATGTTCGCGGCATCGGTTCGGGCGTTGTCGAAGAACACTTCATTGAACTCCGAGGTGCCGGTCAGTTGCTCGATCGGGCGCACGCTAATCTCGGCCTGAGCCATGGGCACCAGCAGGAAGGACAAACCGCGATGACCGACGCTGCCGGGCTCGGTGCGGGCGATCACAAAACACCAGTCCGACTCATGGGCCAGGGAGGTCCAGACTTTTTGTCCGTTGATCACCCAAGTGCCGTTGGCTTCATCAAGCACCGCGCGGGTCTTGACGTTGGCCAGGTCGGACCCGGCCCCCGGTTCGGAATAGCCTTGGCACCAGAAGGACGTGCCGTTGACGATGCCCGGCAGAAAGCGCTGTTGCTGCTCGGCAGTGCCAAACGCGGCAATGGTCGGTCCGGCCAGCCCTTCGCCGATATGCCCCATGCGCCCCGGCCCGCCAGCGCGGGCGTACTCTTCGTGGAAAATCACTTGCTGGCTGATCGACAGACCACGCCCACCGTGCTCCGGCGCCCAGCCCACACACGTCCAGCCGCCCTCGGCGAGTTTGCGTTCCCAGGCTTTGCGTTCCTCGGGAAACATATGTTCGTCACCCGGGCCGCCGCGAAAACGCAGGGGCTCGAATTCACCGCACAGGTTCACGCTCAACCAGTCGGCTACTTCCTGACGGAAGCGCTCGTCCTGTTCGCTGAAACTGATTTTCATGGTTGCTCCCCAAGAATCGCCACGGCAATGCGCTCTCGATGCCAGGCAGGTGCGCCGAGAAAGCTTTCGCTGGCGCGAGCGCGTTTGAAGTAGAGGTGCGGATCGTATTCCCAGGTGAAACCAACGCCGCCGTGCAACTGGATCGACTCGGACGCGCAGTGGAAATAGGTTTCGGAGCACTGCGCCTTGGCCAGCGCCGCCGCCAGCGGCAGCTCGGCGGCCACCTGCGGATCGCCTTCAGGATCGAGGACGTCCTGGGCCACGCAGGCCGCGTAATAACTGGCCGAACGTGCACATTCGACCTGCAGCATCATGTCGGCGGCACGGTGTTTGAGCGCCTGGAAACTGGCGATGGGTCGACCGAATTGCTGGCGTTCCTGCATATAGGCAACGCTCAGGTCGAGCACCTGCTGCGCGCCACCAGTCTGTTCGGCAGCCAGACCGATGCAAGCCAGTTGCAGGACTCGCTCAAGATGCGGCCAGCCCGCGCCGAACTCACCGAGCAGGCAGTCAGCGCTGAGGTACAGCCCCTTGAGCTGAACCCGTGCCTGACGACGGGTCTGGTCCATGGTCGGCAACATTTGACGCTCGATCCCTGCCCGGTCCGCGTCCACGGCGAACAGGCTGATGCCCACCTCGCCGGTCGATCCGGGAACCCGTGCGGCGATGATCAAGAGGTCAGCGCTGTGCCCGTCGAGGACATGTTTGAGGGTTCCATCAAGCACAAAACCCTCGCCCTCGGTCACCACCGTGGCCTGAATATCTTGGGCAGCCCAGCCGTTGGCGCTGCTGAAGGCCAGCGTAGCGGTGAGGCTGCCGTCGGCGATCAACGGCAGCCAGCGTTGTTTTTGTTGTTCGTTGGCGGCCAGCAACAGCGCGGGTGTGGCCATGCAGGCGGTGGCGAAGAACGGCGAACACAGCAAGCGCCGGCCCATCTGTTCCAGCAAAATCGACAGTTCGACAAAGCCCAGTCCCAGGCCGCCGTACGCTTCGGGAATATGAATCGCCGGCCAGTACATGTCGCGGCACAGGCGCTGCCAGAGCGCCTCGTCAAAACCTCGCTCGCTGACCATCGCCGCTCGCACGGCGGCAGAATCCGAGACATCGGCGAGAAAGCCCTCGGCCGATGCGCGGATCATTTCCTGTTCGTCGCTGAATGCAAACTCCATCGCGGCGCCTTCTGCTCGTTAGGCGGGGCACGCATGAAGCGACACCCCTCTGGCCTTCGAGTTTGGTGCCAGCGGCACACGAGAGAATCGTCAGGGCTGCCTAGTCTGAATGGGCGATGCCTCAGCTCAAATACCAACCCCACGCCCCGCCGTTGTATCGAGTGATCTGCTTGATTTCGAGGTAGTTGTTGTAGCCCCACTCACCCAGCTCGCGGCCAATACCGCTCTGCTTGTAGCCGCCCCAAGGCGCTTCCACGAAGGTCGGTTGCGAGCAGTTGACCCATCCATCAGCCTTTAACTGTCCATCCAAAACCTGCACAATCGGCGGCTTTTTTGCGACAGGAAGTCCTCATGCAACGGATTGTAATTCTGGGCAATGCCGGTAGCGGCAAGTCCACCCTCGCCCGCGCCCTCGGCAAGCGATTGAGTCTGCCCGTGGTGCACCTGGACACGTTGTTCTGGGAGCCCGGCTGGGTCGAACCCGACGCTGAGCAGTTCCGCACACGGGTCCGCGAAGCGGTCGCACCGGATGCCTGGATTTGTGAAGGCAACTATGCGCGGCGAACCTTCGACCTTCGCCTGCCCCGTACCGACCTGATCATCTGGCTCGATACGTCGCGGCTCACCTGCTTCACCCGGGTGATCATGCGCAGCGTAATGAACCGCCCTCGCCCTGACCTTGCAGCAGGCTGTACAGAAAAGCTCGACCGGGCGTTCCTGACCTTTCTGAACTTCGTGTGGACTTTCGATCGTGGCTATCGCCCAGGTATCGAGGCGGTGCGCCTGGCCATAGGCCCGCAAATTTCTACGGTGCACTTGCGCGGTACCCGGCAGATTGCCGCATTTCTCGATAGCTTGCCCTAGGCCCGGCAAGGGTTTTGAGAGAAAACCCTCGGGTTCGCGAAGAAGCCCGTGTGTCGCCTAAAGAAGAGTCAGGTGTCGATGTTGCTTTTTTACGACTACCGTTATCCGTCAGCACTACCACTGCATCCATAGACAAACAGCTAGCGGCACGAGTGCTTACGAATACATGCTCCCAACTTTGAGGATCAGACATGCATCCATCCTTTCTGCAGCGCATTGATGAGCTCGGCGCCCTACTCGTCCACTCCAAGACAGCACGCATCGATTTCTTCCGGCGCACTAATCGACAGAAGTCGCGCCGCGGTGTTCGCTTCCAGGTGGTGACCCTGCAGCTCGGCATCTTCCAGGTCATCGAGCGATACACTGGCAAGACCTGGGCCTACCGTTTCAACTACCGAGAGGCCATGGATTTCGCCATCCAACTCGAGGAAAAGTCCAACCGTCGGAAGGCAGTGGTGCGGTGTTCGGCGAGCTGATGCCGCATCCGCGAGACGCGATGATCGCCGAAACGGCCCACCATGACGCGTTAAGCCAGTTATGTCGGAAGGAGTCCCGCCTCTTGATAGCTCTGAACAAGTTCGTCGAATAAACCGATATCGAAGCGAGTTCGGGCAATCAATTGAGCGCCAGCAACGGCGGTATAAATGGCGCGGGAACGTCGCTCGCACACTTCAATGCTTCCCAGGCCGGTATCAGAGAGGACTTTCGTCAGCCACGCCACATTGAGGTCTGCAAACGCCAGCACTTCACTCTTCACCTCCTCGGGCAAGTCCTGGTGTTCCGCAGCCATGAAGCTGAACAAGCACAGCCTGTTGCCGTCTTCCAGAGATGTTCGAAAGATGCTCGGGTACGCCTGCAGGCAGCGAATCGGATCGGGGTTTTCACCGCGCAGGGCTTCCAGAACACCGGCAGTGTCCTCCCGGTATCGTCTGGCTACTGCGGCGCCGAGGTCGGCCTTGCTCGAGAAATGGTAATAGATGCTTGCGTTCTTGATCCCCACCGCATCAGCAATGCTTCGGAAATTGATCCCACTGTAGCCGTGGGTTTGAGCGGCCCCTTTGGCGGCTTCCAATATGGCTTCCCGGGCATTTTCGCTCACGTTTTCATTCCTCGGTTCTTTGATTGGCGTGGTCATTTGGCGCGATGTTACTCGCATATGTCACAACCTGCCAATTGGTAGGTAGTTGTTGACAGCACAGAAACAAGCGCCCAATCTCTACCTACCACTTGACAGGCAGGTAAAAAAATCATGACTTTTCAGCAGCAACACTCCGACGCGTCGAAATTCCCGATGATGAAAATTTACGACTGGTACAACGGCCCCTACCCGGCGCGGGTCCGAATTGCGTTAGCAGAGAAAGGCCTGCTGTCCCGGATCGAGTTTGTACCGATCAATCTATGGACAGGCGAGCACAAGAAACCAGCGTTTCTAGCCATCAACTACTCCGGAACACTTCCCGTCCTGGAGTTGGCCGACGGTACGCTCATCGCGGAGTGCACCGCTATCACTCAGTACCTGGATGTTCTGGATGACAACCCTGTGCTCACCGGTAATACGCCCACTGAGAAAGGCATCATCCATATGATGACCAAGCGTGCGGAAATTGAATTTCTGGACGCTGTCAGCGCGTACTTCCATCACGCAACGCCGGGGCTTGGGCCGGACGTCGAGCTTTCTCAGAACCCTGAATGGGGTGAGCGGATGCGGGACAAGGCCGTCAGGGGGATGCACTATTTCAACAGCGTGCTGAAAAATCAGCCTTTTGTGGCGGGCAATGCATTTTCGATGGCTGACATTGCGGTACTGGGCGGCATGATTTTCGCCTCGCTGGTGAAACTGCCTATACCTGATGAGTGTGAAGCATTGCATGCATGGCATGCCAGAATGAACGAACGATCAAGCGTCCAGGAATGGCGCGCGATGGTGAAACAAGGCGAGCCAAAAAACTGAGAAAGAATGCATCTGGGTATGGCTCATCCACATAGGCAACAGTTTTTAACTGGCACTGGTAACGACCGGCGCGACCTAGTGCGCCGGTCACTTCCACCCGCTAATTCACTTTTTTGTTGAAACGATCGTCGCGGTCTTCAATGAAGAGTCACAACCCTGCGGCTTTCGCCAATCCTGATCCGGTCCAGTGCCCTGTTTAGAGAATCCAGGGCGTCAAGGAGGGCTTTCGCCTCGATCTCTCGACCATCTCCCCAAAGGCGTTCAGCCATTCTGTTCAGGGCTTGGATGGCGTGCTCAATTTCATGAGCAGTAGCCGTCGCTGCTACTTTACTTTCCGTTTTTTTCTTCGGCATTCAGTAACCCTTCTGCAGGGCATTTGCTCTGTCTTTCAATTGTTAGCGCTACAAAGGATGGAAGGAGGAAGAGATGCCGGGCTTTCATGAAGTGTGGGCGCTGTCACTGCACCGGTACAAGAAGTTCAGGTCAATTTGGCGAGGCGCCACTCAAATTTTCAATCAATGACGGAGTCACCACTGCGCGATATCCATCAGCATTTGGGTGCAATCCATCCGCAACATACTGATTAAACAGGTCGGGATTTGATTTCAAGACCGCCTCCCACCTTGGATAATTGTCGATCAGACGAAGTCCCCTGGCTTTTGCGACATCCCGGTACATCTGGAAGTAATCCCTTAACTTCGGTCTCTGCACTCCAGAGCCTCCAACCACTGGATTCGTCACCATTAAAATGATCTCCGTCGATGACTTGGCAGCCTTGATCCGGTCAATCATTAGCTCGAGGTTTTTCCGCGCTTGTTCGACAGTGGTTTTGTTGGGAAGGAAAGCGTCGTTGATCGCGAATTCGATAAACACCGTGTCCGGGCTTTTGGAGATAACTCGACTTTCGAGATTTTCAACACCCCATCCCGACCACATCGAACCTTTGCCACTATTTATAACCGTGGCACGTCCAGGGTAACGCTGATTCAGATCATCCCCAAGCTGCTGCACCCAGGCGCCAAAGGCCGTCAAGCTCGTACCATAAGCTACGACGGTCTGCGCCTTGCCAGCATCAAGGTTTGAATAGAGATCGCTTTCCTGACCAGCAAAGCTGGCCGCGCTTAACGAAAGTAACATTCCAGCAAACAGAGCCTTGGCCCACAAACCATTCATTCAACTGTCCCGATCTTTTCACAGGTGGCAAGGATGAACCTGTGAGCTTGAAGCGTCCACAGGTGGCATTGGGCCCTCACCCCGTAAGGTGCGGGCGAGAATGTCTCGGTCATTGTCCGGAATGGATGGGCAGAAATCGCTGGTCATGCGAGCGAGGGCATGACCAAAAACTACCAGCGGAACCACGAGAAAATCGTCTGCTCCGAGGCGATTCCGGACCTGAATATCAGCGAAATCACCGGGTAGTTTTGCGCCAGTTTTGCGCGGGTTTTGCGCAGGCACAAAAAAGCCGATCTAGATGATCGGCTTAAGTGTCTGATTCTACTAAGGAAATATGGTCGGGACGGAGTGATTCGAACACTCGACCCCTAGCACCCCATCTCCTTTTTCGTACTTCTTGAAAGCTTCCACAATATTACTCTGGATTTTTCTAAGCCAGTATTTACTTGAGCTCCAGCGATGTTCTGCTCTACGAGAGTCCAGCAACGTCCATCAAGAGCCGACGTTTTTGTGGGGGTAAAAGTAGGGGAAACCTATTTTATGGCCAAAATCACCATCAAAGAACTCGAGTCGCTGACTGCCAACGATGCCGGCCGGATCCTCAGAGAGGATGGTAATCTCGCCGGTCGAATCTCCGTGCGTAAGGACGGTGTGTCAGTCAGCTTTTTCTATCGTTATCGCTGGGGCGACCAGAACAAAGAGTACTCCTGTGGCTCCTGGCCGCGCAAACCCCTGACGGGCATCCGCAAGGCACACAACCAGGCCCGCGCGCTCATTGATGAGCAGATCAACCCCAACGAACACAAGAAAACCGCCAAGGCACAGGCATACGCCGCGGCTAACGTAGAGGCCGAACAAGTAAAAACGACGAAGGTGCAAACGCTGACCGTCTAAGATCTGGCCAAGGTGTGGCTGTTGGATGGCGTGGCACGGAAAGATGGCAATGCTGAATTTTAGCGCCGTTTTAACAAGGACCTATACCCGGCACTTGGCAAGACAGCGGTGAACAATGTTTCCGAACACGATGTTCGGGCGCTGATCCGGGCCGTGCTCAACCGCGGCGCTCATCGGCAAGCCATCAGCTTCTTCGCCGACCTAACCCTAATGTTCGGTTGGGCCAGAAAGCGCCAACCCTGGCGGGCGTTATTGGTTGAGGGTGATCCGACGGAACTGGTCGACATCTCCCCCCTGATCCCTGCCGACTACGAGGCCGAAAGAAGCCGGACCCTTTCCCCGGCTGAGCTGTTGGAACTGCACAACCGCTTCCAGCAAATGACCACCGATTACAACGCCCTCCCCGCCGGCCAAAAATACGACGGCATTCGGCCGCTAAAGAAGGAAACGCAGCTCGCGCTCAGGATCAGCCTGGGCACCCTGTGCCGGATTGGCGAGTTGCTGCAGGCCGAATGGAAAAATGTCGATCTGGACCGGCAGACCTGGTTCCTCCCCAGCGAGAACGTCAAAGCCGGTTCAAAAACCGCAAGGCACTCTCAAGACGGCGTCACGACGACACGCTGGTGCTTGCCGACGGCCAAAACGGTGACTGGACGCCGCATGACCTGCGCCGCAAGGGTGCGACCACGATGCAGGCTTCGGGGGTCAGCCTGGACGTCATCGACAGCTGTCAAAACCATGTGCTGGCGGGCTCTCGAGTGAGGCGCCACTACGTGCATCACGATTATGCCGAAGAGAAGACGTGTGCCTGGAACCTGTTGGGCGATCGACTCAGCGCGGTGTTGTCTTCAACCTACGAACATCCACCGACCGAGTCGATAATGTCTTTTCCAGCCTACGCCACCACTGGATCTCTGCCGCCCCCATAGGCCAAATTCGTCAATACTGAATCCCTCAGTTTCGTAATCAGCGGGGTCGGATTCGGGAAAAATCCCCCCGCCCTCGTCAAGGTGCGGATTCACGCTAAACTTTTGTTGCTAGCTGTTGTGACGGTTACGGGCTGACTGGCGATCAAACGTACGAGGCATTTAACGCATTTAAAAAAAGGAATTTAAGCATGTTCATTGGACGACTCGCCGAGTTGACCGGCTGCACACCAAAAGCCATTCGACTGTATGAACAGATGGGCTTGATAAACGAGCCGGAACGTGACGGTCGATACCGGACCTACAACGCTCACCATCTGGAGATCGTCCACCTCATTCGTAGGGCACAAATTGCCGGTTTCAAACTGGCAGAGATGAGTCCCCTGATCAGCGCCAAAAACAAGCTCAAAGCCTTTCCTTTGGCGCTGGCAAACGAAGCCGTCGACGCCAAGCGTCAGCAAGTGAAAGAAAAAATCGCTGAGTTACAGGCGCTGGACCTTCATTTGATCGAGCTCAAGGGCGAGATGAACTCATTGTTCGGTCCTGCACCGACGTCAGTTCTTCATAAGGCTGAGTCGATCGCCTGCCCAGATAAACAAAAGCTGACATCAGCGCCTCTTCGGGCGGTCGCGGGTTGAACCCCAATTCAGTCTTCGCCTTGACGATGCTGTACTCCTGCCGGACGTTATGGAACAGGCGCACCTGGCTGAGCAGTAACTGGGCAGGCTTGCCCGTCAGTTGCGCGGCCCGTTCCTGCATCCAGGCAATGCAGACCAATAGCCACTGCGGGGCTCGCGGTGGCAGGCGATAACCCGGCGAAAGCGCATTGACGGACTCGACCAGGTTGGCGAGCGAAGATGAGCGCTCATTCGCAAGAATATAGCGCTGCCCGGCCCGGCCCTTTTCGGCGGCCAGAATCAAACCCTCCGCCACGTCGCGCACATCCACGAAATTGAAATGGAACCCTGGGTCCAGCGGGACCTGACGCTGTTTGACTGACTCCAGAAACCCCATGGTATCGGTCAGTTGGGTCGCGTTTGGCCCCACCATCGCCGAGGGCAGTACCGACACCATCCAGAGCCCCAGGTCGTTGGCGGTCCGCCAGGCCATTTGCTCGGAGAGAATCTTGGATTTGTAGTAGGCATTTTCGGCCTCGTCATTCCAATGCGCTTCATCCAGAGCACTGCCGTCATGACCGACCGCGGCGACGGAACTGACATAAACGACACGCTTGACGCCCGCCCGTGCAGCGGCCTCCAACACGCTACGTGTCCCCCGCACATTGGGCTCGACAATCTCGGTTTCTGGGCTTTTGGCCCAATGCTTGAAAACCGCCGCTACTTGAAACAGCACGTCGACACCGTCCAATGCCTTGAGCATTGCAGGCCCGTCCAGCAATTCGGCATAGACCAGTTCGCAATCAAGCCCCGCGAAGGGCGCCGTGTTACCGATGTCACGCACTCCGGCTCGGACTCTGTAGCCCTGACTGAGCAATGCTCTGACCAAGGTATTGCCCAAGTGCCCATTGGCGCCCGTGACCAGACATAACTTGCTCACTGAAACTCCTTCTTCTGGAAGAGAACCATTCTGTTCAGGATCGAGAGAATCATAAAGTCTGTCCCGCAGGACAGAGTCAAGCGTGTCTTGGCACCTTAGTTCGAGTTATGAGAAAAACATGCCGCTGAAATATTTAGACACATCTGCTCGACACAATATTTAGAATACTTAACACCAGCAAGTATGAAACGATCGTTCCAAGTTAAAAAAAACACCATATAAAACACCACCTTATTCATCTGTCCCTTAGGACAGATGAATCGCGTTTAGCAAAATAATATTTCGAATCACACTTATTGAGTTACGACGCGGGCACTGATAGCATTTCGCTACCGATCGAGAGCTCCACTCTTCGACTGATAACGCATGGACGCAGTAATGGATTTCAGCCCACAACTTTTATCTCTCCGCCGATTCTGCGAAGCGCACTTCCCGACCGCTTTCCGTACGGAGATGTTTTTCTTGAGCGCTAACCTAAACATCAAGTCCTATCCTCACGCCCATCTTTAGTGCGTTTCACGGCCGCTCTTGGCCCGGTAATTAAACAACTAGACAGCTTTAATAAAACGCACCCATTGCGACATTTCCGCGTGAACGATTAAAAATATAATACTTCGATCTAAGGCGTGCTCATGTTCAAATCATTCGTCTTCGCTATTTCAGCGCTGCCTGCACTTGCGCTCGCCGGAGAGTTCAACTCCGACTCGAAGATTTCATACCAGACTGCTGAAAACATATCCGTCGACAAGCTCTCCAAGTCAGAAGCACGGTTCTATAACGCGCTGTCTTACGAAACCGACACCGATGCCCGTTTTCTGTTATCCACCCGCATCAGATGGAACATGAGTGGCCAACTTGAGCCAGGAGAACCCGATCAAACCGCTCTCTCGCCCATCAACGATGGCCGTAAAATCTATGACAACTATCCTTTTCAGTTCGAACTGCGTGAACTCTATTTCAGAGACACCCTGGGTGATGACGGAACGCTGATTCTCGGCAAACAACAAGTGGTGTGGGGCCAGGCCGATGGGGTCACGGTGCTGGATATTGTCAACCCCATGAATTACCGCGAGTTCATCCTCGAAGACCCCGAAGAAGCCCGCATCCCGACATGGATGGCCAACATCGTGGTGCCGGTGGGCCAGTTTGATCTGCAATTGCTGTGGATCCCCGACCAGACCTACACCGACTTTCCGAATTACAACGAAGGTGAATTCGCCATTCGTTCGCGGCGGTTGATACCCCAGGCACCTCCCGGGTTGACGTTGCCCGTTGAGCGACGTCGCGCCGAACGCCCCGACCGGCCCATTAAAGATTCTGACGTCGGCATGGCCCTGACAACCAGCGTTGACTCATGGGATTTCTCGCTGAACTACATGTATCACTACAACGACGCTCCGTTCTTCGAAACTCAAGTATCCATGGCGGGTACGCGCCCGGTGATTGTTGTTCGCGAGCGTTATGAAAGAACCCATACCTTTGGTGGCAGTGCCAGTACTTCTATTAATGATTTCGTCTTGCGCAGCGAGTTGGCCCACACCACTCACCGCTCGGTAATCGACTACGACCTGAATAGCGAAAACGGACGATTCCAGACCAATGACACCAGTTACGTCCTGGGGCTTGATTATTATGGCGTAGCAGAAAGTGTATTCAGTGCTCAGTTCTATCAAAGTATCCTGGGTGAGACCACCGAGTACCTGCCACGCAAGAAAGTCGACAGCATCATGACCTTTCTCTACCGAAAGGACTTGCTGCACCAACGAGACAGTTTTGAAGCCCGATGGCTGACCAACAATAATGATGGCGATGGATTGTTTCGTCTTCAGTACACATCGAAGCTGAGTAAAAATATTAAAGGAACCGTCGGACTTGATGTTTTTTACGGCGACAAGAATGGACTATTCGGACAGTTTAATAACAATGACCGCATTCAGTTAAAACTAGACTTTTACTTTTAACCCCCCCTACCGACAACGACCCCGAGTTTGCTTGGGACCGACTGCCTGCGAGAATGAAAATGCAGACCATCAATCATAGATTCAGCCATGCAATGACCCAAGGCGAAGCCGTTTGGACGTTCGCTGATACGAATTGCTCGTACACGATTGCCGAAATAGGCGCGATTGTTGATACCTGCTCGTCGAAACTGGCCAGTCAGGGCCTGCGGCGGCAGGACCGGGTGGGCCTGGTCCTGAACAACAGTATCGAACTGGTCTGCTATCTATTGGCCTGCTGGCGATTGAACCTGGTGGCGGTCCCCCTCAGAACCAAATCAGGCAAATATCTGAACTACGCGGATTTCCTCGCCAGTTGTGACAGCTCCTGCAGCTTCAAACTGGTGCTGTGCGACGGTGCAATCACGGCCGAGGACATCGAGCAATGGCGCTCGCGCACGGGTCTTGAGATTCACTCGGAGCCTACCTTCAACCCTCAATGCGTGGAAGTACTGCCGCTGGGTGCGGATGTCCAGCCAGAGGACATGGCGATCATTCAGTTCTCTTCCGGCAGTACCGGTTTCCCGAAGGGCATCATTGTCACCCATGACATGATCATGAATCAGTTGAGGCACATCGAGCTGTCCCACAACGCCAGCAGGCACGGTATCCCAGTCAAAAACAGTGCCTCCTGGACGCCGATTCATCATGACATGGGCTTGTTTACCGGCGTCTTGTTGCCCATCTACGCCGCTTGCAACCATCTGCTCGCGACACCCGACTACTTCATGCGCAATCCGGCGCGTTGGTTCAAGTTGCTGTCCGAGAAACAGGCAGACTTGAGCTTCATCACCAATTCGGCGCTGGTGGCGGCACTTCGAACTGTGAAGCGTTTATATGGTGATGAACAAATTGATCTGTCCCGACTGCACCTCTACATCTCGGCAGAGAAAATCAGCGCATTGGTACTAAGAAAGGTCAAGGAGCGATTCTCGCCTTTGAAGTTGCTGCCGGAACATATTCACTCAGCGTATGGAATGGCTGAAAACAGTCTGGGCGCGAGTTGCAGTAAACTGGGTGAGCTCAAGATTCTGATGGTCAGCTTTAGTCCCGACGGTGATGTGAAACTCGCTGCCAGTGAAGATGAAGATCGCATTGAACTGGTTTCATCAGGACAAGCCAACGCTCGCCATCGCATTACGGTGCGCGACGCGAATGATCGCCCGCTACCGGAACTCAAGCTGGGCGAAATCAACATCGAGAGCGATTGCCTGACGCCCGGTTACTTGAACATGCCGGAGGCCACCCTCGCCAAACTGAAAGACTGTCGTCTGCGCACAGGTGACCTTGGTTTTTTTCATGAACAGGAACTCTATT
Organism: Pseudomonas sp. LBUM1666; assembly: GCF_059695775.1. Taxonomy (NCBI): domain Bacteria; kingdom Pseudomonadati; phylum Pseudomonadota; class Gammaproteobacteria; order Pseudomonadales; family Pseudomonadaceae; genus Pseudomonas; species Pseudomonas sp. LBUM1666. The sequence continues at coordinate 4,046,678 of NZ_CP166789.1, forward strand.
TTTATAGCCGCCAGGACGATTTGATTATCATCGGCGGCAGAAACATTGTCCCGGACGACATTGAAGAAACCATCGAGAGTTTTGACTTTGTCCGCGCCTCCGGCAGTGCGCTGTTGTCGATGGAAAACAGCAACACGGGTTTGATGGAACTTCACCTGGTGCTTGAGGGGGATGCCAATGACAACAACAGTGAGCGCGCGCAAAAACAGCAAACCCTGACGTTGGCGGTTCTAGAAACTCACGATGCGTTGTTGAGTCGGGTTCATTTCTGCCCACGAGGAAGCATTGAAAAAACTTCAAGTGGCAAGAAGCGCCGGCGGGTCATACGTCAGCGCCTGATCGAAAAGCAACTCGTTGCTTTTTCGGCGCAGCACACCAGTCCCTGAATCACCCGGGCGCCTGTAACGCTCACTTTACCACCAATGCTATTTCACACATGGAGCAGTGACAGAATGAACGCGCATGCACTTGACCCTCTGACTTACGCGCCTCCGGCCTTATCGTCAGTCACTCGTGAAACTGTTGGGCACTGGATTTCCAGTTGGTTGACCGAACGTGACTATGATGAGAGCCAATCGATTTCCATCGACACACCGTTCTCTGAAATGGGATTGAGTTCAATCGACGCCGTCGAACTCGCCGCTGAACTTTCCCATGTTTCACAAGTGCAATTGGATTCGACGATCGCCTGGCATTGGCCCACCCCTGATTCACTGGCAGCTTATGTGGCCGATACCAGGGCCTGTGTGCCAAAGTCGGCCGAGGAGCCTGCAGGACACAACGCGGCTTACTTGCATCTGGATGAACAGGGCATGGCAGAACTTCTTGAGAGCTTACTGCACCCACAAAGTTTGACGCCGGCCACGTGATAACACGCGGCCAGAACGACCTGACCACTCGCTGACTTAAGTACCGAGCTGCGTTCCTCCTCAAAGAACCACTCCATTTAAATAAGCGCTGACCACCGATGTGCGGCCTCTTTTGCTGCAGGTTGGCTCGTGGTCACGGTTTGGCAATTTGCAGCACTTTTTTACTCGCCCTTTTGCGGGTGACGGCTAACTTCTTGAGATTAAAACAATGAAATCGACAGACACTACAACTTCGGGAATCAAGGAGCTTCTGGAAAACTCTGTCTCCGAAATCCTCAATCTCAGGCAGAAAGTCCAACATCTGCAATCCGGCATTAACGAGCCTGTCGCCATTGTCGGGATCGGTTGCCGGTTCCCCGGCGGAGCGAACACGCCCGATGCATTCTGGAAATTGCTCGAAGCGGGTAACTGTGCCGTTCGCAATATCACGGATGAACGTTGGTCGGCCGAAGACTATTACCATCCGGACGCCGACATTGCCGGCAAAATCTATAGCCAGCATGCCGGGCTGATTGACCGTATCGATCATTTCGACGCGCAACTGTTCAAGCTTCCGGCACATGAAGCCAATCTGATGGATCCTCAACAGCGCCTGTTGCTCATGGTCTGCTGGGAAGCACTGCGTAACGCCAACCAGAATCTGGACGCGTTGAAAGGCAGCAAGACCGGTGTGTTTTTCGGGATGAGCACCAGTGATTACGCACGCCTGGCCATCGATCAGCAAGCCCCCGAAAACATTGATGCTTATGCGTGCCTGGGGAATGCGCCTAGCGTCGCGGCGGGCCGTGTCTCCTACCTGTTTGGCTTCCATGGTCCGACACTTGCCTTGGACACTTCCTGCTCCTCGTCGTTGCTCTCCGTGCATCTGGCCTGTAACAGCCTGCGCTCCGGCGAGTCGACAATGGCCCTGGCCGGCGGGGTCAACCTGATCCTGGCGCCGGAAAACAGCATCGGATTATCCCGAATGCAAGCCTTGTCCCATCATGGCCTGTGTCGCACTTTCGATGCAGAGGCCGACGGCTACGTGCGTGGCGAGGGTTGCGGTGTCGTCGTATTGAAGACGCTGACGCAAGCTCGCAAGGACGGCGACCATATCTACGCGGTCATCCGCGGTTCGGCCGTCAACCATGACGGCGCCAGCAATGGACTGACGGCCCCCAACGGTCGCATGCAGCAAGAAGTGATCGAACGGGCGCTGAAAGACGCCCGAGTCAGCGCCGCCAAAATTCACTATGTCGAAACCCATGGCACGGGTACCCCGCTGGGTGACCCGATTGAAGCCAACGCCCTGTTGCGTGCCTTGCGTCGAGACATGTCCGATATTCCACTGGTCATCGGTTCGGTCAAGACCAACATCGGCCATCTGGAATCGGCCGCCGGCATCGCCGCGCTGATCAAGCTGACGCTTTCGCTCAAGCACAATCTAATTGCGCCCCACCTGCACTTTTCCAAGCCCAACCCCCATATCAATTGGGACGGCAACACGCTCGTGGTTCCCACGCAAAGTCATGCCTGGCCACAAACCGACGAACTCAATTACGCCGGTGTCAGCGCGTTCGGGTTGAGCGGCACCAATGTCCACATGATTCTGTCATCGGCCGAGAAAAACACCGACGCCGGCGAAGCGGATCCCGCTTCGGGCGTACTCACTCTTGCCGCCTCCACGGCTGAAACCGTGAAGCAAACGAGTCGCCGATGGAGCGAGTTCCTGCTTGAGAGCCCGCTGCCTTTTGCTGATGTCTGCAACAGCAGCAACGCCTATCGCCAGTCCGGAAAACACCGGCTCGCGGTGGTCGCCGAAACAGCAGACCATGCACGTGAACTGCTTACACAATTTGCCGCGGGAGAATTATCCGAGCATGTTCACCATGGGATCCCCCCGCTGCGCCGACCGTCCGTTGCCATGCTGTTCTCGGGTCAAGGCGCCCAGTACGCTGGGATGGGAGAACGTCTTTACGCCACCCAGACGGTCTTCCGGGCGGCCCTCGATCAGTGCGACGCGCTCTACACCGCCGAGGTCGGCCACAGTATTAAAGACATTCTGTGGGGCAGTCGCACGACAGAACTGAGCCAGACCGATTACACCCAACCCGCGATCTTCTGCCTTCAGTACGCGCTGACCCGACTCTGGGCAAGCATCGACGTCAAACCCACCGCGGTGATCGGCCATAGTCTGGGCGAGTACGCCGCAGCCTGTGCCGCCGGTGTTTTCTCCCTTGAAGACGGCCTGCAGTTGATCATCAAGCGAGGTCAGCTGATGACCGCACTGACGTCGCCCGGTGACATGCTGGCGGTGCACGCCGAGCGGCAGGCCGTGGAACTGATGCTCGCGCCATTTGCCGGCCAGGTTTCGCTGGCGGCCCAGAACAGCCTCAATGACGTGGTCATTTCCGGTGACGCCTCGGTGGTTGCGCAGCTCAAAGCCAGTCTCGACCAACAAGGCATCCGTAGCACAACTTTGCCGGTCTCCCGGGCGTTTCACTCGCCGTTCATGCAGCCCATGCTCGAAGCGTTTCGTCATTATGCCGAGCAGATCCGCTACAGCGCCCCCAACGTGTCGTTCTACTCCACCGTCCTGGGCCGGAGTGTCGAAAACGAGGTGTGCGAAGCCGCCTATTGGGTCAATCAGGTGGCCGCGCCGGTGGAGTTTCACGCCGCCCTGCAAGCGTTGCTTCACGAACACGACCATTTGCTGCTGGAAATCGGACCGAGCGGCACCCTGGTGGATTTGGCCAGCCGCAGCCTGCCGCCAGGCGATGTACGTGCAACGCTGTATTCTCTGCGCAAGGGGCACGAAGACGACCGGGTGCTGCGCAATAATCTGGCCCGACTCTACGTGCAAGGTGTGCTCTCGCGCATTCCCGCCAACAACGTCGTTGCGCGCAAGCTCGCGCTGCCGTTCGAGGTACTCGATGAACAACCCTACTGGATCGGCGGCGGAGCAAAACCACCGCTCAAGAGCAAGAAACGCCCTGCGACACACCTGCATTCGAATCAGCGCCTGAATCTCCACCGGCAATGGCACGACACCGGCAGTTTTCGCGGGCACCCACAACCGTTGATCGGTCGCTGGTTGCTGATCAGTGAGTCGGCCGACTTTCTGGCCGCCGTTCAGGACACCGCCTTCACTAAAGTGCTCCCCGCTGAACTGGATGCGAGCCTGCACGAACCCGGCCTCTCGTTCGACGGTGTCCTGTATCTCGCGACCCCTACCAGTGCTGACGTTGCCCGGGCCGCCATGGCGCACATCGAGCGCTTCGTCTCGCTCAGCACCCGGATCTGCGCCGCAGAATGCCTGGTGTCCGGGGCGCGTTTTGTCGTCGCCCATTACAACCAGGGCCCGACCTCACGACTCATTCACAGCGGTGGTGTCGGACTGACCAAGACACTCGCGCAGGAATATAGCCACCTGCAATTTGCCCAACTCGACTTGTTGTCATCCGGTTCGTTGGCCGAAGACGCCCAACGCCTGCTCGATTGGCTCGCGGCCCCTGTTACAACCGGTGTGCCGTTCGAAGTGCGCCTCGAACGGGACAATGCCTACGAATGCCGACTGGAGGACGCGGTTTGCGCCGGGCAGTCAGTGCCGATCGCTATCAAGGCCGACCATAGCTATCTGATCACTGGCGGCCTCGGCGCACTCGGGTTGATGATCGCCCAGGCCCTGGTCCACAAGGGTGCCGGTCAGTTGCTGTTGGTCTCACGGCGTACCACCCTGGATGAGCGGCAACAAACCCTCATCACCCGTTTGCGGGAACACGGTTGTGACATCAGGATCGTGTCGCTGGATGTCAACGACATCGATGCCCTGCGCGACCTCATCACCGAGTGCGACCAGTCGCTGCTGCCCCTGGCCGGCGTCGTGCATGCCGCCGGTGCGCTCAGCGACTGCCGGCTCGACAGCCTGGCACCCGGGGCGCCTGAACCAGTGGTTTCGCCGAAAGTGCTGGGTGGCTGGCACTTGCATGAACTCACTGCCCAGCTGAATCTGGATTTCTTCGCCCTCTTCTCTTCCGCCTCGGCGGTATTCGGCAACTACGGCCAAGGGATTTACTGCGCGGGCAACAGCTTCCTTGATGAGTTGGCGATCTTCCGCAACGCTCAAGGTCTGACCGCCACCAGCTACGCCTGGGGTCCGTGGGCCGGGTCCGGCATGGCGAGTGCCGACGCCGTCACCTCCGCGGCGCTGCACGCCCAGGGCCTGGCGCTTCTCGACCCCGTCGAAGGGCTTGAGTCGTTCTTCAGCCTGCTCTCGGGTGCCTCCCCTACTCCGGTGGTGCTCGACCTGCAACCCAAGGCTCTGGAAGCCCTGCGGCACAACCCCGCCAGCCCGGCGCTGATGAGGCTCTATGGCCAACAGGTGTTGTCGGCGGCGTTGGCACAGGACGCAGAAACCATCATCTCCCCCCTGCGTGCCTACGTCGAAAGAATGCGCCCGCTAGCGCCGGAAAAAGCCATAGAACGCTTGCTGCGTGACAGCATCGCCGAAGTCTCGGGCACCGAAGTCAAAGGTGACTACAGCGCCGATTCGCCGCTGATAGACATGGGCCTGGATTCGCTGATGGCGGTGCAGTTGCGTAATCGGCTGTCGAAAATGACCGGTGAAATCCTACCCGTCAGTCTGTTGTTCGACTACCCAAGCCTTGCTCAACTCGGCGCCTACCTAGTATCGCTGCTCAAGGACCACGCCTCCGTCGCCGCGATGAGCGACGCGATCCCGGCGACTGCGTCCTCCGTCGAACAGGACATCGCGATCATCGGCATCGGTTGTCGCTACCCGGGTGGTGTGAATCACAGCGCGTCTTTTTGGGCGATGCTGGTAGAGGGTGTCGATGCCATTGGTGAAGTCGGCAATGCACGCTGGAACAGCGATGAGTACTTTGATGCAGACCCGGATGCGCCCGGAAAAATGTACAGCCGCTGGGGCGGTTTGCTCGATGATGTCAGAGGCTTTGATAACAGCTTCTTCAACATCAGCGCGCAAGAAGCCATCAGCATGGATCCGCAGCAACGGCTGTTGCTGGAAGTCGGTTGGGAGGCGCTGGAACACGCCGGTGTAACGCCCTCGGCGGTAGAGAAAGGCGGGATCTTTGTCGGTTGCGGTCCCAATGAATACAGCCACGTCCTCAATGCGCAGGGCGGGCCCGAGACCAGCGCCTATTTCGCCACCGGGAACTCGATCAGTGTCAATGCCGGTCGCCTCGCCTATTTCCTGGGCTGGGAAGGCCCGGCCATCGCCATTGATACTGCCTGTTCGTCAAGCTTGGTCAGTGTGGCACTGGCCTGTCAGAGCCTGCGCAGTGGCGAGTGTTCTGTGGCGTTGGCCGGGGGCGTGAACCTGACCCTGTCGCCGCACACGAACGTGGCCCTGTCCAAGGCGCATATGTTGTCGCCTGATGGTCGTTGCAAGACATTCGACCAAAGTGCGGACGGTTATGTGCGCTCCGAAGGCTGTGGTCTGGTTCTGCTCAAACCGCTGAACGATGCCTTGCGTGATGGCGACAACGTACTGGGGGTGATCAAGGGCAGTAGCATCAATCAGGATGGACGCAGCCAAGGCTTGACCGCGCCAAACGGCCCGGCCCAGGAGCGCGTCATGCGTGCGGCGCTCACTCGCGCCGGGGTCGAACCCCATCGTGTGCAATACCTTGAGGCGCATGGCACCGGCACACCGCTGGGCGACCCGATAGAAATGCGCTCCATCGAGGCGGTCTACGGCGAACGTGGCACCCGCGCCCCCCTCTACGTAGGGTCGGTCAAAACCAACATCGGTCACACCGAGGCCGCGGCCGGCGTCGCCAGCTTGATCAAGCTGTCGTTGATGCTGCAACACCGCACCATCACCCGCAACCTTCACCTGAAAAACCTCAATCTGCACTTCAGCTCAAATATCCTGGGTGAAACCCCCAGCGTCATTGTCGCCGATCAACTGCGTCCGTGGCCGTCGACGGATGACCAGCCCATCGGCGCCGTCAGTTCGTTCGGTTTCAGCGGGACCAACGCTCACTTGCTGCTGGCCGCAGGCCCCGACTCACCCACCCATGCCGTCCCCGACGACGCAGGCGGGGCTTATCTGCTCCCGCTGTCTGCGCGAAACATGGCTTCGTTGACTGAACTGAAGCACAAGTACATCGAACAGCTTCAGCGTCATGAGCCCGATCTGGCCAGCCTGTGCCATAGCGCCAGTACCACTCGCTCGCATTTCGAGGTCCGTCAGGCGTTCGTCGCCACCACAGCGCAGCAGCTGTGCCAGCAGTTGCAGCTGCCAGCGGACGATACACCACGGCCCAACAGTAACGGCCCGGCCACCGTCGCCTTTCTGTTCACCGGCCAGGGCAGTCAGTACCTGGGCATGGGACGCGCGCTCTATCTGCAGGCCCCGGTGTTCAAACAGGTTCTGGATCAGTGTGAGCAGCTGATGCGTCCTTACCTGGCGGGTTCGATCCTGGATGTGCTGTGGGCCGACAGTGCCGAACAGTTGAACGACACGTACTACACGCAACCGGCGCTTTTCGCCCTGCAATATGCCTTGGGCAAACAGTGGATGGCCTGGGGTGTCATGCCTGACTACGTCCTGGGGCACAGCGTTGGTGAATACGCCGCCGCCTGTCTGTGCGGCGTAATGACCCTCGAGGAAGCAACCCGGCTCATCTGTGCCCGCGCACGGTTGATGGTCGAGCACTGTGAAAAAGGCTCGATGCTGGTGGTCTATGCCGATCGCCCCGGCACTCAGGCACTGCTGGACACTCTGGGCGATGTCACGCACAAACTGTCGATCGCGGCCCATAACGGCCCGGCCAACACCGTGGTTTCGGGCTGCTCTGAGACGATGGCGCAGCTGATCGAGTTGTGCGCCGAACACGGGATTGACGCACAGTCACTGCGGGTTTCTCACGGTTTCCATTCGCCCTTGATGGCACCGATGCTGGAGGCGTTTCGCAGTGTGGCGCAAGGCATCCGCTTCAAGCCTGCGTCCATGACCTTTGTGTCGACGGTCACCGGGACGGTCCTGGGCGACGAATGCGCCTGCGCAGATTATTGGGTTCAACACGTGCAAGCCCCCGTGCTGTTCGATGCGGCGCTGACCACGCTGGCAGCGCTGGCGCCGCAGGTCGGGCTGGAAATCGGGCCGGCCACGCAATTGATCGGCATGGCCAGGCGCTGTGTGTCGGATGCGCCAATCTGCTGGCTGTCTTCCCTCAAGGCGAAAACCGACGATCAATCGCAAATGCTCACGTCCCTCGGTGAGCTTTACCGCCGCCAAGTAACACCCGTCTGGTCAACGTTGTTTGCGCCCACCCGCACCTATCAACGGGTCACTCTGCCGACCTACGCCTTTCAACGGCGTCACTTCTGGCCACTACAGAACGGCCCACAGCTATTCCCTTCCCGTCAGCCCCACTCCGTTGCGCAGCGCGCCGAGCTGCCGAAGCTGGGAGAGAAAACCATCAGTGCCACCGGCGATGTGATCTACCAAACCCGCTTCGGCGCCGACATGCCGTTCCCGATTACCGATCACCAACTCTACGGGACCATTGTCATCGCCGGAGCCACCCACCTGGCCATGACGGCCCTGATTGCCGAGAACCTGAACATCGCGCTCGGCTACGAGCTGAGCGACATCACCTTCCCCGGTGCGATGGTGTTCGAACCGGACGAAACCAAGCACTTCCAGTACATCGTCTCGCAACAGCAGGACGCGTGTGTGGCCGTCGCCGGGTACAGCCGGACGGAAGGCGATGAAGGCCCATGGCAGCAGAACTTCGCCTGCACCCTGAACCCGCAGACGAACCAGCAACCTGTCGGCGAGCAAACGATAGACCCGCAACACCTGAGCCAGGCACTGCACCAGCAGTTGGACGGCCCGACGTTCTATCGCGAAATGTCCCAGGCCGGTTATGAGCTCAATGGCGGCTTCCGTTGGGTAGAGCACGTGTGGCGACGCCCGGGAGAAGCGCTTTCACGCTTGCGTAAGCCCGAGACCGGTGAAAGCGATTACATCGTCGCACCCGGTTTGATGGACGCGTTCTTCCAGACCACTGCGGCGGCTTCCTACGAAACGCAATTCAGCCTGTCCGGACGCGACACGATTTACATCCCGTTTGCCGTCGACGCAATGCGCGTACTCAAACAGGTCAAGGGCCCACTGTGGTGTCATGTCGAATGCTTGTCTCCGGCACCGATCGACGCCAGCGCTGCCGAACTTGAAGCGTACAGTCATCGGATCTCGGTCTACGACGAACACGGCGAGCGCGTGGTGACGGTCGAAGCGTTGCGCAGCAAGCGTGCGCCCAAATCCGTGCTGATCGACTCGCTCAAGCGCAAACAGGCACTGACCTATCAGATCGACTGGATACCCTGCTCTACACCCACCAACCATCGGCGCTTGACGGCCCTTGGCGCCGACCAACTCTGGGTCATCCTGGCTGACAGAAGTGGCCATGCCGCACGGCTGCAACAACGTTTGCACAGCATTGGCATTCGTTGCCTGTGCCTGGGCGCTGATCTCGACAGCGACCTCGCTTCGTATGCACGCTACGACATCGCGCATTTGCCGGACGGCCTCGCTGCGCTGATCGATCCATTGACCGAGGGGCTCTCGATTCAGCAGGTGATCGACCTCCAGGCCCTCGATACGCCGGCGGCTGACGATCACGATCTGGAGACGCAGCAACGCGATCTTTTACTGCCGGTGCTCGCCCTTCAACAGTACTGTCTCGTCAAGGGCGTCGAACCGGACTGGACCTTTGCCATGCCGGGCGATCACGCATCAAGGAATGAGGCTCCTGTCTGGGCAATGCTGCGCGGACTGGCCAAAGTCATGGGTGAAGAACATCCCCAGTCGCGCATCAAGCAAGTCGCCGTTGCCGCGAATGATCCGTCAGCCTGCGTCGACACCCTGTTTGCCGAGCTCGAATTGGATGACGATGAAGGCGACATCCGCTACGTCAACGGTTCACGCCAGATCGCCCGGTTGGCGCCGATGGCCTGCGATCCGGTCGACAAGACGCCCCCAGTGTTTCGTCAGGACCGGAGCTACCTGATCACCGGCGGGTTGGGCGCGATCGGGCTGAGTCTGGCGGATTTGCTTATAGAACGAGGCGCTCGACACTTGGTACTCGTAGCCCGAACCGTCAATACGGAAAAGCTCGACCCCTACCTTGCACGCTGGAACGCCGTGGGCGCATCAGTACTGATCAAGCCCTGCGATATCACGGTACGTGCGCAGCTGACTGACCTGCTCAATGAAATCGACCTCACGCAGCCAACGCTCGATGGCGTTTTTCATTGCGCGGGGATCTTGCGGGACGGCTTGCTCGGTTCCCAGTCCTGGCAAGACTTCCAGGCCCCGCTCGCGGCGAAAGCCGATGGCGCCTGGAGGCTGCACCAGGCCACCCGGGAGCGCCAACTGAGCTGGTTTGTGCTGTTCTCCTCGGCGGCGACCGTGTTCGGTTCACCGGGTCAGGGCAACTATGCCGCCGCCAACGCTTTCCTTGATGAACTGGCCGTTTCCCGGCGCGCCATGGGCTTGTCCGGGCTGAGCGTCAACTGGGGCCCTTGGGACGGACAAGGCATGGCCAACACCACCGGACGCGCGGCGAACTTCCAACGCGCACCGGGAGTGGATTTGCTGCCGCCTCAAACGGCCCTTGAGCTGTTATTGAGCTTGGCCCGCACCGAGCAACCTAACCCGACCGTGATCAATATCGACTGGACCCGGATTCACGGTTCGGTCAGCGAGCGTGCGCAACGCTCGTTACTGTCCAATCTCATCAGAAAAACCGCCGCGAGCGCCGAATACCTGACGGACCTGGGCACGTTGCGCAGTGACTGCGATCAACTCGCCCCGATGGAGCGCCAGACCTACATCGAGCAGTTCGTGCTCAGGGTGGCCAGAGACATCATGGCACTCAACGAACGCCAGCTGCTGGACGTCAGCGAGCCGCTGCAATCGGAAGGCCTGGACTCGCTGATGGCGCTGGAGCTGCGCAACAAACTGGCCAGCATCGTCGGCCGCAAGTTACCCGCCACGCTGCTGTTCGACTACCCGACCGTTCGCGCCATGAGCACCTTCATTATCGATCAACTGTATCCGTCGACTGCGACAAACGCAGAAGACTTCGCACACCTGTCGCCCCCCTCTGCACCCGCCGAAGCACCCGACAACTTCAGCAGTTTGAGCGACGACGAACTCTCTGCCCTCCTGGCGGATGAAGCACTTTGAGCCGACACAACCGCACACGAAAGGGAATGCAAGCATGACGCAACAAAACGATAGCCGCGCGCTCATGGAAAACGCGCTAAGAAAAATCCAGCGGCTCAACAGTGACATCAAAGAACTTGAGAACCGCCAGCACGAGCCCATTGCCATTGTCGGGATCGGGTGCCGATACCCCGGCGCCGACGACGGTGTCGAGCAGTTCTGGAGCAACCTGTGCGCGGGCGTGAACAGTGTCTCGCCACTGACAGACCAGCGCTGGAACCAGGCGCGCTATTTCGACCCGCAAAGCCCGGTGCCCGGGAAAACCTATTCGCCCAATGCCGGCCTGCTCGATGACGTCCTGCGCTTCGACGCCGAGCTGTTCGGCATTACACCCCGCGAAGCCGAATGCATGGACCCGCAGCAACGACTGCTGTTGGAGGTGACATGGCAGGCGCTGGAAAACGCCGGCATGGCCCCGGATAAAGTGCGCGGTTCAAATGCCGGCGTTTTTACCGGGATAATGAACAAGGACCACTCCGACCTGCTGGTCCGCCACCTGAACCTGGATGAAATCGCGGCGCACATGAACGCCGGTAATCATGAAAGCGTCCATTCGGGAAGAGTGTCGTACACCTTCGATTTCAAGGGCCCTTGCGTCACGCTCAATACGGCCTGTTCGTCGTCGCTGGTCACCGTGCACCTGGCCTGCCAGAGCCTGCGCCAGAACGAGTGCGACTTTGCCCTGGCCGGCGGTTGCAACGTCATGCTCGCACCGACCACCTCGATCGCCCAATCCCAGGCCATGATGCATTCGCCCGAGGGGCTGTGTAAGGCCTTCGATGCATCGGCCAATGGCTACGTCCGCGCCGAAGGCTGTGGTGTGCTGGTGCTTAAACGCCTGTCCCGGGCGGTGGCCGACGGTGACCATATTTATGCGCTGATCCGCGGTTCGGCGGTCAACCAGGATGGTCTGAGCCAAGGCATCATGGCGCCGAACGGCCCTTCGCAGGTCAGGGTCATTCGCAGCGCCCTGGACAATGCCCGCGTCAACGCCAAAGACGTCAGTTATGTCGAAGCCCACGGTACCGGGACCAAGCTCGGTGACCCGATTGAGCTGCAAACGCTGGGCGCGGTCTACGGACGGGCAACAGGTCGTGCCGCGCCGTTGCTGGTGGGCTCCGTCAAAACCAACATCGGCCATTGTGAATCCGCGGCGGGTGTTGCCGGCATCATCAAGGTCGCCAAAGCGCTGCAGCACGGCAAGATCCCTGCTCAGCTGCACTTCGACACCCCCAATCCGTTTGTCGATCTCAACGTCGAGAACATCGAAATATGCACGGTTCCAAGAGCCTGGCCGGCCTCCAGCACGCCGGCGCCAGCAGCCGGCGTACCTGCGTCGCGTCTGGCGGCGGTCAGCTCGTTCGGTTTCAGTGGCACCAACGCCCACATCATCCTGGAGTCCTACACCCCTGCGACTCACCGCGAGCCCGGCGTTGAACACCCGCAGCAACTGTTGTTCATCAGTGCCCGCGAACGGTCGGCGCTTAAAGCGTACATCCCCAGGCTGATTGATTTTCTCGAAAGCAGCGACGAGCAGACATTGGCCGATATTTGCTTCTCGCAAAACACTGGCCGCCGTCAGTTCGAGCAACGAATCGCCGTCAGTGGCAAAAGCCGCCGTGACCTGATTCAAGCGCTGCATCAATCGCTGGCCGCTGAACGTCTCGTGACCCGGCATGACCCTCAAGGCCCGCAAATCGGTTTCGTCATGGGCAAGCTCGATCCCCAGAGCAGAGCCCGGTTGCGCCCGCTACTGGAAGCCAACCTGCTGTTTCAAAAAGCATCGACCGAGTACCTGGACACTGCCACACAAGCCCTTGGCCGCGACGTTTGCGCAGCCCTGTGGAACACCGCAGCGAATGAACAGGACCAGGACCTGGTCGACGGCGCGCTGCTCTATGGGTTCGCCATGATGTGGCGCGGACTGGGCGTCCTGCCCCGCTGGATTATCGCGTACGGTCCTGCGCACCCGGTGGCGGCCGCCCTAGTCGGCGCGCTCTCGCTGGAGCAGGCGATCCTGGCGATTGTCGGCCTGGGCGCTCAGGACAAAGCCCTCGCCTACCTCTACCGGAACAAATCCGATCGCCATCAACCGGTGCAGCTGAATATCGATCCGCACGGTTTAGACCAGGCGCTCCAGGCGGATGCCGTCAACGTGGTCATTGCCATGGGGGAAGCCAGCTTCATCGACGAATACCTGACACGTCACATCAACATCACATCGTTGCAGATACCCGCGAAGACCGGGAGCGATGTCTGGGCCGATATCGGCGCTACCCTTGTCACCTTGTATGAAGCTGGAACGCCGCTCATCGCCGCGGCGTGGGACAACCGCCCGCAACGCAAAAAAATGCCACTGCCCACCTATGCCTTCCAGGGCCGTCGTTATTGGCTCGAACGGCTGAACGCGTTGAATGACGAGCAGCCCAACGCCAACGTCCAGCCTGTGGCGAACATGGTGCTTGCCGACCCTTCCAGCATGAGCGCTCGGGAGTACGTGAAGTACCTGATTCGACAACTGGCCAAGCTGGAAGACTACAGCCTCTCTGACGAAAGCTTGTTGATCGACGACGTGGGTTTCGACTCATTGATGCTGGCGGAACTGCGTACCCGCGTCGAGAAGGCCTACCCCACCCTCGGCAAGATCCCGCTCGACCTGCTTCATACCGGCCCGCTTGGCGAACTGCTGGACTTCGTCCACACCGCCGTCGGCAAAACCCAGCCGAGCCTGGCAACGCCAGACGCCCTGAGCGGCCGGGATTTCGCCATGGCCTGGCTGAAGCAGTGGAACGCCTCCGGGAACGTGGGCAACGTTGATCGAATGAACAAAAGGCACGTCCACAAGTCCAGCGAACGCAATGTGTTGCTGGGCGCTATCGCCGCCATTGAAGACACAGGCTGGTACGCCGCAGAACTGTTTCACGACCAGACCCACCCGTTCTTCTATGAGCACGCACAGGACCATATTCCCGGCTTGTACCTGATTGAAGCCGTGCGTCAATTCGGGATTGCCTGCACACACTTGTTCCAGGGCGTGCCTCACGACTTTCCGTTCATCCTGGACGACATGCACATTCAGTTCGACTCCTTTGCCGAGCACGACAGCCCTGTGTTTCTGATCGCCGAATACACCGACCTGATGTTCAAGGATGGCCACCTGCATCGCAGCCACAGCCGCTGCCACATCGTGCAGAACGGCAGGGCCCTGGGCACCGTTGAAGGTCGCGGGCTCATTCTCCAGCCCGCGGACTATCAAACGGCCCGTTCCCTGGAAGCCACCATTTAACGCGTCAATCCATTACCGCAAGGATCACCTGTGCCTACTCAACCTAACGATAAACCGGTCATCGCCGTCTTTGACTTTGACCGCACGCTCACCGACCGCCATACCTTCTGGCGCTTTTTGCGACGGCTGATCGGCCGTCCGCGTTTCACCCTCGTCGCCATCAGCCTGATTCCCACGGCGATCCTGTTGGCGCTCAAGGTCATTCCATTGATGGCTGCCCGTGAAGTCATGATCCGTCGCTGCATGACCGGTATCAGTGTCGAAAAATACCGCGCCCTGGGCGTGTTGTTCGCCCAGCAGGACATTCCCGGCTGGCTGAAGCCCGAAGCGCTTGCACGGCTCAAGTGGCACCAGGCTCAAGGGCACCGTTGCCTGCTGATCAGCAACTCGGCCGATGTCTACCTGGAACCCTGGGGCAAAGCCGCGGGTTTCGACGCCGTCAGCGGTTCGCGCTTCAAGGAACGCAATGGTCGGCTGACCGGCGAACTGGATGGGCCGCACTGTCAGGCGGAAGAGAAAGTCATCCGGGTCCAGCAAATCATCGGAAACCCGCGCGACTACGTGATTCACGCCTATGGCGATAGCGAGGGCGACCGCAATCTGCTGGATATCGCCGAGTACCCCTACTACCGGTCTTTTGAACACTGCACTCAGTGACCAGGGAGGTCTGAAATGAGCCACCAAGCGAAAGGCACTACCCCCGTTCTTATTGTCGGTGCCGGCCCGGTCGGATTGCTGCTGGGTCTACAACTGCAACGCTTCGGCATCCCCCACAGGCTGATCGACAAGCGCCTGCAACGCCAGACCTTTTCCAAGGCATTCGCCATTCATTCTCGCTCAATGGAAGTGCTTGAGGACTTGGGTTTGCTGGAGCAACTGCTCGCCCGAGCTGTTCGGGTCGAGCAAATGAACATCTACAGCAATCGCAAGCGGCTGATCACCTACAACCTCGGGCAACTGGATGTGCCCTACCCGTTCACGGCCAGCATTCCACAAAACTGCGTCGAAGAAATACTGGAAACCCGCTATCTGGAGTCAGGCGGCCGCATCGAACGCGGGATCGAATTGCACAGCCTCACCCAGAACGAACACGCGGCCCACGCGACCCTTAATGACGAGCGCGGCAACCGGCAATCTCTGGAATGCACCTTGGTGGCTGGCTGCGATGGCGGGTTTAGTCACGTGCGCAAAGCATCGGGGATTGCCTTCGACGGCGCACCCTACAAGCGGCCCTACATCATTGCCGACGGCACGTTGTCGTGGAAAGGCGAGAACAGCAGCGGTCATGTGTTCACTTCAGGTGATGGTTACATGATGTTGTTCCCGCTCCCTGGCGGCAAACACAGAGTCGTCATCGATTGCGAAGACAGCACGTTGACGACCGCAGACCTGAACATCGAGCGGGTCAACGCCCGGCTGCATGAGCGAGGCTTCGAAGACATCACCCTCAGCGATCCGGTGTGGCTGTCGGTCACGACTTTTCAACATCGCCTGGCGGAGCAGTATCGGGTTGGCCGGGTTTTTCTGGCCGGGGACGCCTGTCATGTCCACAGTCCCATTGGTGGCCAGGGGCTCAATACCGGATTGCAGGACGCCTATAACCTGTCCTGGAAAATCGCCCATGTGCTCAATCACAACGCCAGCCAGGCGCTACTTGACAGCTATCAGGCAGAAAGAAGGCCCGTGGCGCAAACCGTGCTGAAAAACACCCAACAACAAATGCGCATGCTGAACATGAAACATCCGTTGCTGCGTTTGTTGCGCGATGCCCTGGTGCCGACGCTCGCGACGACCCGTCGCTTCCAGAACAGAATCATGAAACAGGCCACGGGTTTTCAAATCGATTACTCGACAACGTTACTCGCGCCCCAGGCCCGGCAAACAGTCGAACAGGGTCCGGTCACCGGCCAGCGGATGCCCGACGGCACGCTACTCGAACAAAACGGTGATGCCCGGCGTCTCTTCGAACTGCTCAAAGGCATCCACTATTCGGTGTTTGTCTTTGAGGACAACACACCGGACAGCGAAGCTCACTGTCAACAAATCGCCCATGCCCTGAGCGCTGCTCGTTGGCCGGCCAACTTCTTGCGGGCCTACCTGATACGCAACCCTGCCTCGACAGACTCAACGATCTGCGCTGGTTTCGAGTCTCGGTATGACATGACGGATGTATTGCGCGAGCAACTGGGTGTCGAGAACGGAGGGCTGTTCCTGGTCAGGCCGGACGGGTATCTGGCGCTACGGTGTGACCTTGCGCAAGGTGCACAACTGAACAGTTACTACGAGCGTTTCTACCCGGCGTTCACCGCAGCGAAACGCTTATACAGCGTGCCGACGGCATTGCCGGTCACCGGCTGATCCGCGCCCTATTCACCTGAAAAATTTTTATCAAAAACAAGGAATAGTTCAGTGACGTCCTTTTCTCAGCGCTACGCCAGTTTCATATTGAGGCACAAGAAGGCCACCCTTGGGGTCCTGGCCCTGACAACGATATTTTTCTGCTTGCAGTTGTTATCGCTGCAAGTCAACCCGTCACTGTTTCTGCTCGGCAAGGACTTCAAGGGTCGTGTGCTGATGGCCGAAGCGCGCCAGCATTTCAGCGGCTCCGGCGAGCAAATTCTGGTCGGCGTCGTTACCCAGGAAGAGTCCATCTTCAATCCCGCTTCGCTGGCATCAATCCAAACGCTGACACAACAGTTCGCCAAACTGACGCTGATTGACGAAGACGATAAAGAGCGACTCCAGTCGGCGGCGCTCGATGCCCAAAGCAGGGGCATGGTTGAGCAAATACTGGCCGGCGGTATCGACGCACTCGACAAAAACACGCTGAAGGCCTTGTCGTCTTACCTGGCAACGCTCGCTGATTGCCCGCAGAACGTTAAAGACTACGTCGCGGACCTCACCGTACGTGCAGCGCCTGTCGTTAAAGTCAGAAGCCTGGCCGATGTTGAAAACATCGAACTCGATGGCGACGCACTCGACGTTCACGACCTGATGACCGACGTACCGTCAGACACCCAGGCACTGAACAACCTGTCGGAGGAAGTCTTTGGCAACGAGATGTTCAGCAACTCATTGATCTCCCCCCAAGGCAAGGCCTCGATGATTCAGATCGAGCTGGCCGTGGATGAGGAAGACTCCCGGAACCTGCAGCGCGCTTACACCGAGGTGTTAAGGCAGGTCAATGACATCCCTTCCGAAGACTCATTCCACATTGGCGGCACGGCCACCTACTACGCGGCCATCACCGACATCGTCGAGAAGGACAACAACAAGTTCTTGCCCTTCGTCGTGCTGGTTATTTCATTGTTGCTGTACATCAGTTTCCGCCGCTGGCAGGGCGTATGGATTCCGTTGCTGATCGCCATCCTGTCGTTGATCTGGACCATGGGCCTGGTGAGCCTGACTGGGTTCAAACTGAACATCATCACCAACATGATTCCGGTTTTCATCATCTCAATCGCGGTCGCCGATTCCATCCACTTCATCAGCGCCTATTACGAACGCGTGGTCGAAAGCGATGCCGAGACGGCCATAAGAAACACGGCGCATTACCTGCTTGGCCCAATGCTCATCTGGTCGTTCACCACATTTGTCGGCTTTATTGCGATGGCGTTCACCAACCTGACGTTCATCCGCGAGTTCGGCATTTTCGTCGCCATCGGTGTTGCATTCGCCTTTGTGATTACCATTACCTTGCTGCCCGCCCTGCTCCCTTACCTGAAGTTGCCAAAACAGCAAATCCAGCAAAGCAACGACAATGGATTCATGCTGTTCGTCGACCGCTTCAGTCACGCGGCGAATCGTCTGTCATGCAACAATCCCTGGCTGTTGCTGAGCGTGAGCCTGCTTATTTTGGTGGGGGCCACGTACCTGAGTCTTCAGGTCAGGGTCGACAACGAAAACATATCGTCATTTTCAAAGTCCACCGCTGTGCGACAAGACAACGACGTGCTTAACAAATACTTCGGCGGAACCGTACCGGTCTCCATCTGGCTCAAGTCAGACACCCAGGACCGGGTCAAACAACCCGACTTTATCAATGCGCTGCGCCTGATCGAGCAACGGCTCAAGCGTCATGAGCAAATTGGCTACACCATTTCGCCTGTTGACTACTTGAATCGCATCAATGAGCTGATGTCCGACGATTCAAACTTCCGTCTACCGGCCGATGCCTCGCAAGAGCTGATCTCTCAATACTTCCTGCTTTATGAGTTTGGCAACGGCAGCGAGATAAAAGATGTGGTCGACTACACCTACAGCAGTGCCCGCATTATCGGCATGGCTTACACCGACCGAGGGACAACGTGGGAAGCCATCATTGATGACATACGCAGTTATGCCGCCACGGTGGTGCCTGAAGGCGTGACCGTCGAGGTATTCGGTACAGGGGAGCTGCAAGCAAGCAACATTCCGGAGATCGTTAAAAGCCAGGTTTATAGCTTCGTTTTCTCTTTCATCCTGATTGCCTCGATGATGATCGCGATATTCCGCTCGCTGAAATTCGGCATGGTCAGCATGGTGCCGCTCATCTTTACGCTGGCCTTTATCGGCGCACTCATGCAGGTCCTGGATATCTCGTTGGATATCGGCACCGCCATGATCTGTGGCATCTGCTTTGGCGTGGGGGTCGATTACACCATCCACTTCCTGAGCGTTTACAAGACCTACTCGAAAGTACCGGGCACGAACCATAACGAAGTGTTGGGCAAAACGGTCAACTCGGTTGCCCGGCCGATCATCATCAACTCGCTTTCATTGGCGTGCGGCTTTGCCATTCTCTGCCTTTCGAACTACGCGGCCATTGTGAATCTGGGTTTGCTGACCGCCGCATCGATGGTCGCCTGCGCGATTTTTACACTCATTCTGATACCGGCAACGCTGCGACTCGCCGTCACTTTCGTCCCCGTCGAACAAGCGACCGGGACGCTGGAACCGATCACCCATTAATTACTGCGCGATGCCTGCAGCGTCACTTACTTCAAGGACTGTTTCAATGAGCCGGACATTCGTACCTTTCACCGAGCATCGCCAGCGCGCCCCCGTGCTCTTGTGTTTTGGACCCGCCGGGTGCGGCCCTAGCTTCTATCGTCGTTGGGCGAAGCTGCTCGACTCACCCACTCAATTGTTGGCAGTCCAGTTGCCTGGTCGCGAAGGGCGTCATCGGGAAGCGCGTGTTACTGACTTTTCGACATTAACGGCTCAACTGGCAGACGAGATCAACAACCATATACAAGGTGAGCTTTCGATCTTCGGTCATAGCCTGGGCGGTGCATTGGGGTTCGCGGTGGCTCAGGCGCTGGAACAACACCATGACCGTTGCGCAAAAACGGTCGTGATCTCCGCGCGCACGGTGCCGGACGAAACCCGTCTCATCGACATTGATCCGGAATCGTCGAGCCGGGAACTGATCGACTTCCTGATCTCCCTGGGTTGCTTGCCTCCCCAACTGGCGGCCGACAGTGAAGCGATGGAGATGTATTTACCGATTATCCGGGACGACCTGCGCCTGAACGTTGATGCACAAAGGCACGCCTTCACCCGCGTCAACTCCCGGCTGGTGGCGCTTGCGGGCGACAAGGATGCCCTCGCGACACCCGCGCAGATGCAGCGGTGGTCGGAACACACGAATCAGGATTTCGCGCTGCACACCTGTCAGGGCGGGCATTTCTTCATCCTGGAACAGGAACCAAAAATCATCGAACTATTGGCTCGTGTTGTGGAAGGGACCGACAGGTTGTCGCCCATTCTTTCACCCGGACAGGACGCTTAAGACAATGAAACGAACCGCATGGGTCGTGGGTGCGAGCGGACAAGTGGGCTGCGAATGTGTTGCCCTGATATGTCAGGACGCTCGTTATTCCAGTGTATTGGGGATTGTCCGTACCGCCACATCATTGCGCCATGAACAGTATCGTGAAGCGGTCATTGATTTTGACGATACTCAACGGTCTGGCGATTGGGGTAAATTCGACGACATTTATTTCGCGCTTGGACAATCGAGCCGTGACAAGGCGCTTTTTCTCAAGGTGGATTGCCAGTACCCGGTATTACTTGCCCGGCATACCCAACTGCACGGCGCGAGCCGCATCGGCTACGTCTCCAGCCTGGGGGCGAACCTGAATTCGTCCAATGACTACTTTCAGGTAAAGGCTCAAGCGGAAACCGAACTTTCCGGGTTGGGCTTTAAAACCGTATGTTTCATCCGCCCTTCCATGATCTACGGAAGCAAGGATGACCGCCGCCCTTTTCAACGCCTCAGTCGACACGCCTCCCGCCTCCTGGGCTGGGCGTTCGTTGGCGCGTTAAAAAAATACCGCCCCGTATCGGCAACCTGCGTCGCCGCCGCCTTGATTAATGCCGTCAACGGCCAAATACGTGGCAACCATCCGATCGAGTCAAATGAAATCCCTCAGAAAGCGCCTCGCCAGGCGCTTTTCCAAACCCATTAACTTCGCCAAATGGAATTGTATTTCAATGAAAAAGCTTAACCTCATAGCGCTCATTTTCAGTGCGGTAATCCCTTCTGCCTTCGCCCAGAGCTACACCGGCGAGCAGATTATGCTGCTCAACGAAGACTCCCGTAAAAGCCTCTCGGAGACCAGCGATGTCTTTATTACGATGACAGATGCGCAGGGCAATGTGCGCGAGCGAACATTAAAACTGCGAATTGACGATGGTGATAAAGCGGCGCGTAAATCCTATCTGGAGTTCGTGGAACCGAAAGATGTGAAAGGCACGCGCGTATTGGCACTGGAAAAATCCAACGCTGAAGAAGACCCGGATCGCTGGATCTATCTGCCGGCGCTGCGCAAAGTTCGGCGGATCGCCGGGGCGGATCAGACCCAAAGCTTTGTCGGCACGGACTTCACTTACGAGGACATGTCGATTACCGATGGCGTGGTCGGTGTCAAACACCACAGCTACAAAATCCTGCGTGAAGAAACGATCAAGGACAACAGTGGCGTCGAGCGTAAATGCTGGGTCGTTGAAGCGACGCCGACGACTAAAAAACAAATGGAGCAGGGTTTATACGGCAAAAGGATTATCTGGGTCGAACAGCAGTACTACACCGCAATCCAGGAGCAATATTTCAATAAAAGCGGGCAGCTATTCAAAATACGAACCAGCTCTGACATCCGTGAGTTTCCTGCGACGGCGGGCACCACCGAATGGCGCCCTAACCTGTTTTCGATGAAGAACCTGGAGACAGGGCACAGCACACAAGTTCGCTTCGAGCAGGTGCTGGACCAACCCATAGACGCCAAGATATTTACTCGCCGCTTTATGGAAATCGGGCTGTAACAGCCCTTACCCAAAACCGAAAAGTATCCGCCGGGTCGATCCGGCGGGTATCGTGCAGTGCTTTCACAATACGCTGCATGACTGTGAAAGGCTCCGTCGGCCTAACAAGTAAAACTGATGAACAATCTGTCGAAGCCCCGTAAGCGAAGAGCGGCGTGGGTACTCAAAGTGCCAAGAATAGTCGGCAACGTGCTACTAAATTCCGTGCCATAGAGCGCTAAAGCTGGCGTTGGATCACAAAAAAGCCACGAGAATTCCACCCAGAGCCAGTGGTTTTGTAGGGGTAAAAACGACCAAAAATCGGCATAGGGGACGGCCTTCATAGGCCGTTCCCCTGCCACACCACCCGGCATGCGGGTCCGCACCGGGCGGTTCGAGAGATTGAGGTCAGGAGAGACGCGGTAAACCCGTTCTGTCGAACCACGCTATATCGAGCACTCGGTTGAGCTCAAGAGCGCTATTGCGCCACCAGCAGCGAGAGCTCCCCGCCACTTTGCGAGCAGTAGCCTCACTTGCACCCAACCTGCGCAGCTCTCGATAGATCGTTGAACTACGCCGCCATTGCTTGAGCTGGATTGCTCGTAGTCGGTGTCGTATCCATTCATCTAACTCTCGCCAGATTCTGGGAGTTTGCGACAAGCCGAAATATCCCTTCCAGCCAAGCATGTAGGGCCTTAATCGGTCGACAACTTGTTGCAAGCTGCGGCCACCTGAGCGCCGGGTAAACCAGCGGATGCACTGTTTGAAGCGCTGACGCGCTTTGACCGCTACTGTCCTTTTGACGCCTTGTGGAGAAGCCCAGAACGCGTACCCCAGAAACTTGCGACCAAATACACTCGCCACCGCACTCTTGCTCTCGTTGACGCTCAAGTGCAGCTTTTCATACAGACGCTTGAGCAAGGCCATCACTCGCTGCCCGGCCTTCTTGCTGCGAACATACACATTCGCATCGTCGGCATAGCGCACGAAGCAATGACCTCGACGTTCAAGTTCCCGATCCACTTCGTCCAGCAGCACGTTCGCCAGCAACGGCGACAGCGGGCCGCCTTGCGGCGCCCCGCAGCGGCTTTTCTCGACTACGCCATTGATCTGCGTTCCCGCATCCAGATACGCCCGAATCAGCCGGATAACCGCCCGATCCGCAATCCGCTTGCGTAAACGATCAATCAAAATATCGTGATCGACCCGGTCGAAGAACTTCTCCAGATCAACATCCACCACCACTCTGCGCCCTGAAGACACATGGCGCTGAGCCGCCAAAACAGCATCCTGCGCGCAACGTCCCGGGCGAAAGCCGTAGCTGTGTTCACTGGGCAGCCCTTGCCCTGCGTTGTCGGATTCATCTTGCGGGCGATTGACCTCGTCGCTGATGGGGCTTCTCACGGTTTCACCGCTCGCGTCCTCACATCCGCCCCGCGTTTGGCAGACATCTGACTTCCGGTCGTTCGCATCAACATGGCCTATAACGCTTTCTCTCGTTCGGCCCTTCGTCAAAAAAAAAAAGACTACTACGGCCTCTGCTGACTTCTCGCTCCGGCTTGCACCGTCGCCCTTTCAGGCACAAGGCGAGATCTCCCCAGGTAAGAACGCAATCCTTCACCACACAACCGCCGGATTTACGCAACCTGATCCTTGACCACAAGAGCTTCGCGGTTTTATGCCCGCTCGCCCTGATCGGCTTCGCCTTCTATCCGGTTCTTGTACATCGGCTCATGGCTTCGATCCACGCTTCCTCCCCACACTCGGTCGCCCTTATGCAGTTGCGCTTCACTTCGTTCGCTGTGGTCAGCTTACGGCGGGACTTTCACCCACAAGATTGCGCCCATGCTGGGCGCACATAAAAAAGGGTCGCGAGATAAAATCTCGCAACCCTTTGAATTATATGGTCGGGACGGAGTGATTCGAACACTCGACCCCTAGCACCCCATGCTAGTGCGCTACCGGACTGCGCTACGCCCCGACTAGGCGTTAAACCCGTTCCTCTTCTCGAAGAACGCTCAAGAATATATCGCAAGCTTTTGAAAACTGGAAGTATTTAAAAGCAGGAAATTATTTCTTGAGCACAACCAGTACATCTTCCAATTCAGCGATCATCTGCCGAATCATTTGCTTGTATTGAGTGGTGTCATCTTTGGCTTCATCGCCGGACAAACGCAGGCGTGCGCCGCCGATGGTGAACCCCTGATCGTAAAGAAGCGCGCGGATCTGCCGGATCATCAGCACGTCTTGTCGCTGATAATACCGGCGGTTTCCGCGGCGTTTGACGGGGTTGAGTTGAGGAAACTCCTGCTCCCAGTAACGCAGCACGTGTGGTTTTACCGCACACAGCTCGCTGACTTCACCAATGGTGAAGTAGCGTTTGCCTGGGATGACGGGTAGCTCGTCGTTATGACTTGGTTCCAGCATAAGCCTCAACTCGGGCCTTCAACTTCTGCCCTGGACGAAAGGTGACCACACGGCGAGCCGTGATCGGGATTTCTTCACCCGTTTTCGGATTGCGGCCAGGCCGCTGGCGTTTGTCCCGAAGGTCGAAATTGCCGAAACCGGACAATTTGACTTGTTCGTTGTCTTCAAGAGCGTGCCTGATTTCTTCAAAAAACAGTTCGACCAATTCCTTGGCCTCCCGTTTATTCAGGCCCAGCTCCTCATACAGACGTTCCGCCATCTCAGCTTTCGTCAGAGCCCCCATACGTCACTTCCTTAACGTGGCGTTCAACCTTTGTTCGAGCGAGGTGAGGATGTTTTGCGTCGTGGTATTCACCTCATCGTCATTAAGAGTGCGCGATGGATGCTGCCAGGTCAAGCCGACTGCAAGGCTTTTTCTATCAGGATCAATGCCTTTACCCTGATACACGTCAAATAGCCTGAGGTCTGTCAGCCATTCGCCTGCATTTTCACGGATTACGTCCAGTACAGCACTGGCCGAGACGTCCTTGGCCGCAATCAGAGCCAGGTCACGACGCACTTCAGGAAAGCGCGATAACTCCTGGAATTTAGGCATTTTACCCAACGCTACTTCGGCCAAAACCAGCTCGAATACGAAGACTGGACGGTCGAGACCGAGAGTTTTCGACAATTCAGGGTGGATAGCACCGACGAAACCGACCAAGCGACCTTCACGTTCGATGCGCGCGGTTTGACCCGGGTGCAACGCAGGGTGTTTGCCCGGTACGAAAGTGAATGAATCCAGTGCACCGGCGAAGCCCAGCACCGCTTCCACGTCGGCTTTGACGTCGAAGAAGTCCACCACATCGCGACCTTGTGCCCAGCCTTCCGGCAGACGACTACCGCAAACAACACCCGCCAGCATCGGCTCTTGCTTCAGGCCTTCCAGCTGACCGACGAAACGCAGGCCGCTTTCGAACAGACGGACGCGATCCTGTTGACGGTTGAGGTTGTGCTGAAGCGCTTTGACCAGACCAGGCCACAAGGACGAACGCATGGCAGCCATGTCATTCGAAATCGGGTTGGCCAACAACAGCGGTTCGACACCTGGATTAAACAGCTCAAACTGTTTCGGATCGATGAAGCTGTAGGTAATCGCTTCCTGGTAACCACGAGCCACCAGCAAACGACGCAGCTCAGGCAGATCGCTACGCGCTTCGGCCTTGGCCTGCGGCGCCAGACGAGCTTGCGGGTAGCGAACCGGCAGACGGTTGTAACCATACAGACGAGCCAGTTCTTCGATTAGATCGACTTCCAGGCTGATGTCGAAGCGATGGCTTGGAACTTCAACGCGCCACTGCCCTGCCCCATCGGCAGAAATCTTCAGACCCAAGCCGCTGAGCAGTTGCTCGACTTCGGTCGAATCCATTTCCATACCCAGCATCTGAGTGATGCGTTGCGCACGCAGAGTAACTGGCGCAATCGACGGCAGGTGCTGCTCGCTGACGGTTTCGATGATCGGACCAGCTTCGCCGCCAGTGATTTCCAGCAGCAGGCCGGTGGCGCGCTCCATCGCTTCACGAGCCAACTGCCAGTCCACGCCACGCTCGTAGCGGTGCGAGGCGTCGGTGTGCAACCCGTAGGAACGGGCCTTGCCAGCGACAGCAATCTGATCGAAAAACGCGCTTTCCAGGAAAATATCACGAGTGGTCGTGGTGTTGACGCCGCTGTGCTCGCCCCCCATGACGCCAGCGATTGCCAAGGCGCGGGTGTGGTCGGCAATCACCAGCGTATCGCTACGCAGGCTGACTTCCTGACCGTCGAGCAGTACCAGCTTCTCGCCTTCTTCAGCCATGCGCACGCGGATGCCGCCATTGATTTCGGCGAGATCAAATGCATGCAGTGGTTGACCCAGCTCCAACATCACGTAGTTGGTGATGTCGACGGCAGCGTCGATGCTGCGCACGTCACCACGACGCAGGCGCTCGACCATCCACAGTGGCGTTGGCTTGGACAGGTCAACGTTACGGATCACACGACCCAGGTAACGCGGGCAAGCGGCTGGCGCCAGCACTTCGATCGAACGCACTTCGTCGTGCACGGCTGGCACGACAGCAACCACCGGACGGGTGACTTCAGCAGCGTACAACGCGCCGACTTCACGGGCCAGACCGGCCAGGGACAGGCAGTCGCCGCGGTTCGGGGTCAGGTCGACCTCGATGCTGGCATCGTCCAGGCTCAGGTACTCACGAATGTCCTGACCAACCGGCGCATCGGCCGGCAATTCCATCAAGCCATCGTTACCTTCGCCGACTTGCAGCTCGGCTTGCGAGCACAGCATGCCGTTGGACTCAACGCCACGCAGCTTGGCTTTCTTGATCTTGAAGTCGCCTGGCAGTTCGGCACCGATCATGGCGAACGGGATCTTCAGGCCCGGACGCACATTAGGCGCACCGCAAACGACCTGGAAGGTCTCCGAGCCATTGCTGACCTGGCAAACACGCAGCTTGTCGGCGTCCGGGTGCTGCTCGGTGCTCAGCACCTCGCCCACCACCACACCGGTGAATTCGCCGGCGGCCAGCGTAACGCTATCGACCTCAAGACCGGCCATCGACAGACGAGCAACCAGCTCGTCACGACTTACCTGCGGGCTTACCCAGCCACGCAGCCATTGTTCACTGAATTTCATCCTGCTCTCCTAAGAATTCGTTACGACTAGCGAAATTGCGCGAGGAACCGCAAGTCGTTGTCGAAGAACAGACGCAAGTCGTTCACGCCGTAACGCAGCATGGCCAGACGCTCAACGCCCATGCCGAAGGCAAAGCCCGAAAACTCTTCCGGGTCGATCCCGGACATGCGCAGCACATTCGGGTGAACCATGCCGCAGCCCATCACTTCCAGCCAGCCAGTCTGTTTGCAGACACGGCAGCCTTTACCGCTGCACATCACGCATTCCATGTCGACTTCGGCGGATGGCTCGGTGAACGGGAAGTACGAAGGGCGGAAACGCACGGCCAGTTCTTTTTCGAAGAACACGCGCAGGAACTCTTCGATGGTCCCTTTCAGGTCGGCGAAGTTGATATCGCGGTCGACCAGCAGGCCTTCGACCTGGTGGAACATCGGGGAGTGGGTGATATCGGAGTCGCTACGGTACACACGGCCTGGGCAGACGATGCGGATCGGCGGCTGTTTCGATTCCATGGTGCGGACCTGTACCGGCGAGGTATGGGTGCGCAGCAACATGTTGGCATTGAAATAGAAGGTGTCATGCATCGACCGGGCCGGGTGATGGCCTGGGATGTTGAGCGCTTCGAAGTTGTGGTAGTCGTCTTCGACCTCAGGGCCTTCGGCAATGCCGTAGCCGATGTGGGTGAAGAACTGTTCGATACGTTCCAGAGTGCGAGTAACCGGATGCAGACCACCCGAGGTCTGGCCACGGCCAGGCAGGGTCACGTCAATGGACTCGGCGGACAGTTTGGCGGCCAGGTCGGCCTCTTCAAACAGTGCCTTGCGCGCATTGAGAACCTCTGTGACACGCTCCTTGGCAACGTTGATCAGGGCGCCGACTTGCGGACGCTCTTCTGCCGGCAAATTCCCCAGGGTCTTCATCACCTGAGTCAATTCACCCTTTTTGCCAAGGTAGTGAACCCGGATTTGCTCCAGGGCATTGATATCTTCAGCGCTTTGCACAGCCTCTAGAGCTTGAGAGACGAGCGCATCCAGGTTTTCCATGTACAGACTCCAGATACAAAATAGGGGAAGAGCTTGAAGGCTCTTCCCCTATTTATGACGTTTAACACCTGACCCCACAGAGGTGAGGCCGGGTGACTGTCGGGGGTACTTAAGCCAAGGTGGCTTTAGCTTTCTCGACAATCGCAGCAAACGCCGCTTTTTCGTTCACTGCCAGATCAGCCAGAACCTTACGGTCGATCTCGATGGACGCTTTTTTCAGGCCGGCGATGAAACGGCTGTAGGACAGACCGTTGATACGTGCACCAGCGTTGATACGAGCGATCCACAGAGCGCGGAACTGACGTTTTTTCTGACGACGGTCACGGTAGGCGTATTGGCCTGCCTTGATTACCGCTTGCTTGGCAACACGGAATACGCGCGAGCGAGCGCCGTAGTAGCCTTTAGCAAGTTTCAGAATTTTTTTGTGACGCTTACGGGCAATGACGCCACGCTTTACACGAGCCATGAGTTACTTCCTCTATTCTTGACTAAATTAACGAAGGCGCAGCATGCGCTCGACTTTTGCCACGTCACACGGTGCCAGCAAGCTGCTACCGCGCAGTTGACGCTTACGCTTGGTCGACATTTTAGTCAGGATGTGGCTCTTGAAAGCGTGCTTGTGCTTGATACCGTTAGCAGTTTTCAGAAACCGCTTAGCAGCACCACTTTTAGTTTTCATTTTTGGCATGTTCGGATACTCCGCATTCAGTTGATAAACATAATCAGAAGGCCTGCCGTGCCCTATTGATTACTTCTTCTTTTTCGGGGCGATGACCATGATCAGCTGGCGTCCTTCCATCTTAGGATGCTGTTCGACCGAACCGTACTCGAGCAAGTCACCTTCAACTCGCTTGAGGAGTTCCATCCCCAGCTCCTGGTGGGCCATCTCACGGCCGCGGAATCGCAAGGATACCTTGGCCCTGTCCCCATCACTCAGGAAACGTACCAGGTTGCGCAGTTTTACCTGGTAATCCCCTTCCTCCGTCCCTGGACGAAACTTGATTTCTTTAACCTGAATCTGCTTCTGGTTTTTCTTGGCCGCGGCAATCTGCTTCTTCTTCTCGAAGATCGATTTGCCGTAGTCCATCAGTTTGCAAACAGGGGGTACTGCATCGGCGGAAATTTCCACCAAATCCAGTTTGGCCTCTTCAGCCTTAAGAAGCGCGTCTTCAATTGACACAATCCCAAGCTGTTCACCTTCAGCCCCAATTAACCGAACCTCGCGTGCCGAGATATTCTCGTTGATCGGGGCTTTCGGTGCAGCTCGTTTATCTTGTCTCATTTCACGCTTAATAGTAATTACTCCGAATCTGGGCGACCACGCCGGGAAACCGCTTGCGCGAGAAACTCAGCGAACTGGGCGACGGGCATCGAGCCCAGGTCAGCACCTTCACGAGTACGCACAGCGACAGTCTGCATCTCGACTTCCCGATCTCCGATAACCAAGAGATAAGGAACCTTGAGCAAAGTATGCTCGCGGATTTTAAAGCCGATCTTTTCATTTCTCAAGTCAGACTTGGCACGAAATCCGCTTTCATTGAGGGTTTTTTCAACCTCGGCGGCAAAATCGGCCTGTTTGTCAGTGATATTCATGATCACTGCCTGGGTCGGAGCCAGCCACGCAGGGAATGCACCCTCGTAGTGCTCGATCAGGATTCCGACGAAACGTTCGAAGGATCCGAGGATCGCCCGGTGCAACATCACCGGGTGCTTGCGACTGTTGTCTTCGGAGACGTATTCGGCTCCCAGACGGACAGGCAGGTTAAAATCGAGCTGAAGGGTACCACACTGCCAGACACGGCCGAGGCAATCTTTCAGCGAGAACTCGATCTTCGGACCGTAGAACGCACCCTCGCCCGGCTGCAGATCGTAAGGCAAGCCAGCGCTATCAAGGGCTGCAGCCAATGCAGCTTCAGCGCGGTCCCACAGCTCGTCGGAACCGACGCGTTTTTCCGGACGAGTGGACAGCTTCATCTCAACGTCTTTGAAGCCGAAGTCGGCATAAACGTCCATGGTCAGCTTGATGAACGCAGCGGATTCGGCCTGCATCTGCTCTTCAGTGCAGAAGATGTGGGCGTCATCCTGAGTGAACGCCCGCACGCGCATAATGCCGTGCAACGCACCCGATGGCTCGTTACGGTGACAAGCACCGAATTCGGCCAGACGCATCGGCAACTCGCGGTAGCTTTTCAGGCCCTGATTGAACACTTGCACGTGGCAAGGGCAGTTCATCGGCTTGATGGCGTAGTCGCGATTTTCCGACTGCGTGGTGAACATGTTGTCGGCGTAGTTGGCCCAGTGCCCGGACTTCTCCCACAGGCTGCGGTCAACGACCTGCGGAGTTTTGATCTCCAGGTAGCCGTTGTCGCGCTGAACCTTGCGCATGTACTGCTCGAGCACTTGATACAGAGTCCAGCCGTTCGGGTGCCAGAACACCATGCCCGGCGACTCTTCCTGGGTGTGGAACAGGCCCAGACGCTTGCCGATCTTGCGGTGATCGCGTTTCTCAGCTTCTTCGATGCGCTGGATGTAAGCCGCCAGCTGCTTTTTGTCTGCCCACGCCGTGCCGTAAACGCGCTGCAATTGCTCGTTCTTGGCATCGCCACGCCAGTAGGCGCCGGACAACTTGGTCAGCTTGAAGGATTTCAGGAAGCGCGTGTTCGGCACGTGCGGACCGCGGCACATGTCGACGTATTCTTCGTGATAGTACAGGCCCATGGCCTGCTCGTTCGGCATGTCTTCGACCAGGCGCAGTTTGTAGTCTTCGCCGCGGGCCTTGAACACTTCGATCACTTCGGCGCGCGGAGTGACTTTCTTGATCACGTCGTAATCTTTTTCGATCAGCTGCTGCATGCGCTGTTCGATGGCGGCCAAGTCGTCCGGAGTGAAGGGACGTTCAAAGGCGATATCGTAATAGAAGCCTTCGTCGATGACCGGACCGATGACCATCTTGGCCGTCGGGTACAGCTGCTTGACCGCATGGCCAACCAGGTGGGCGCAAGAGTGGCGAATGATCTCCAGCCCCTCTTCATCCTTTGGCGTAATGATTTGCAGCGTAGCGTCGCTGCTGATGATGTCGCTGGCGTCGACCAGCTTGCCATCGACCTTGCCGGCCACGGTGGCTTTGGCCAGACCTGCACCAATGGATGCGGCGACCTCGGCTACGGATACCGGGTGATCGAATGAACGTTGACTGCCGTCGGGAAGAGTAATAGTTGGCATGGCGCCTCCTCTCCTAGTGGTGACCCCTACCAAAGGTCACGTGGGTTGGGATGAGCCAGTACAAGATCCGATCCAGGCCATTCAATGACGAACGCCTGCCTTACAGCGGCAGGAGCCTTGCGGCCAACCGGAAAACCGAACCAGAGTGACTGGGATTCAAATCAGGGTTATTCGCACATTTGCCGCTACCGGGACTGAAGGTCATCCGGAGCCTGCAAACGCCCGAGCCAGGCATGCTAGCACAGATGAACGGTCGTCGATGCACCGAGGCTTGTCTTGGGGCAAATCGGGCAATTTTATGCCAGAGTGCTGAACTAGAACCCTGCTTTACCCCTCAGATAACAAGACATTGACCCACAAGGAGCATCCCAGCATGCATCTGAAACGTTTATTCGCAGTAGTCGCCCCCATCGTTTTGCTGCTGCCACTGGCCGCCCATGCCGATTGGCCGAAGGGCGAACGCGAGAAATATATGGCTCAGTGCACAGAAGCGGCCACTCCGCAGATCGGTGCTGCAGCAGCGAAGGCTCATTGCGCTTGCGGCGCCGATGCCATCAAATCGTACCCTGCAAAAGACATCCAGTCCCTGATGGACAACACCGCCAGTGATGCCCTGAAACAAAAAGCACTGACCCAAATCTCGTCGTGCAAAGCCGATAACAAAGCGAAAAAATAAGCCCGACAGAGCGCTTTTTGCGCCTGCAACGACAGTAAAAAGCCGCTGAAAACCGCTTTTTCGTACAATTTATGCAGGTTTTACAGGTTTTTTTATTGTCTTTACTTTTGGCTGAAAGCCTTTTAAAACGGGGCTTGCAGCCAAACAAAGCAGCAAACAGAACGCGACTGCAGGGCAAACAGCACGTCCGGGGGGCTCCCAAAGCGAACATTTCGACTATGATACCCCGGTGTGCCCAGTTGGCCTGAGCAGCACAGCACTACTGAAAATATATGTTTCTTGGAGATACACCATGTCTAATCGCCAAACCGGCACCGTTAAATGGTTCAACGATGAAAAAGGCTTCGGCTTCATCACTCCTCAAGGTGGCGGTGACGACCTGTTCGTACACTTCAAAGCTATCGAAAGCGACGGTTTCAAAAGCCTGAAAGAAGGCCAGACCGTTTCCTTCGTGGCTGAGAAAGGCCAAAAGGGTATGCAAGCTGCACAAGTCCGCGCTGAGTAATTTTCAGCCGCACTAAAAAAACCCCGTCCACGTGACGGGGTTTTTTATGGGCGAAACAAAAGCCCGAAGCGATCAGCCGCAGTTGACGCGGGTGACGACCCGATTGGCATCGGTATTCAGATTCAGGCGATCGGAGCGGTACTCCAGGGTCACCATGTCGGTGGGCAAGAGGAACCGTGCGTTCTGCGCACCTGCGCGAGTACGCGCCTGCTCCAGCAGTTCAGGCGAAGCCTTTTTGCCAATGGTGAATTCGGCAGCCTTTGCCTCACAACGGCTGTGACCCGTGTCAGTCGTCGTGACAGGATCTGTTGTCGACTCGGTGGGGGTAGTGCTGCAACCGGCCAGCATGGCAACGGCCAACAAAGTACCCAATGACGCGAGCTTCCAAGGCATGAAGCCTCCTTTTTTCAATAGTTAAGCTGAGATCGTGCGACCGCCAATCTGGCGTTTGGTTTCACAGGGAGTACTAGCCCCCTGCCCTCTATTCGGACACGCGGCGAGTTTGCCTGAGCATCGCCCTGCCGTTTACCACTCAATCGTGACTGAATATGAACAGCGTTCAATAGACATCAATGTAGTCGAACGGCGGATTCGGCCAGTTCTCTTTCAGCGCATTGAAAATCTGCATGACCCAGACCTCGTCACTGGCCGCGACCAATCCGACATAACCGGAACCCTTGGCCCACGTCTCCAGTCGAAACAACAGCCCGCTGATATCAGTACCGCCCACAACGCCTGACGAAATGTAGGCGATGCCGCCCTTGGTGACTCGCAATTGAGTGTGCTCATCGTCGCTGGCAGAGGCCAGCAGCTGACGCACGGCCTCAAGGGTCAAGCCGTCAGGAGTGTTCAAATCGATCTGCACAGCACAGTCCTTGAAAATTCGTCAAAGACCAAGTGTCGCATAGCCCTCCCCTCATGCCTAAGTCGGAGTGCCAAAAGCCGCGCAAAATGGTTAACTCGACACACAGACTTTCCCGACTTCACGAGCGCCATCATGACCACCGTAAGTATCGACGCCGACATCAAAGCCAAGTGGCCACAGGGCCACAGCTCTTACAGCCCGGGCAGCCCGGAAGAGTTGGCAATCATTGGTATCGATCTATTGGTCAAGGAACTGGGGACGCAAGCCGCCCAGATATTCATCGCACAGATATTCGAGAAGTACCCGACCGACTATATTGGCCTGATAGATAGCGAGTGAAAGTAAAACCCGCAGGCTGGCACCTGCGGGCCTATGGCTTACTTCAGACGAGCCAGACGCTCGGTTAGCAGGTCAAAGAAACCTTGTGCGTCGCCGCTTTCTACCCAGAAAGCGTTCTTTGGCGCTTTCAGGCCGTCATACCAGTCGACGATGGTTTGGCCGAACGTCGGGCCTTCGCGGCTATCAACCACCACATTGACCGAACGACCGGTGAACAACTCAGGCTTAAGCAGATAGGCGATGACAGTAGCGTCATGCACCGGGCCACCCGGAATGCCGTAGTGCTCCATGTCGCCTTTGACGTATTCATTGAGAATATCGCCCACCAGCTTACTGGCATTGTTGTTGATCGCTGCGATCTGCTTAAGACGCGCTTCACTGGTGAGGATCTTGTGGGTCACGTCCAGCGGCAGGTAGGTCAGTTTCACCCCACTTTTCAGCACCACTTCCGCAGCCTGTGGGTCGGCGAACAGGTTGAACTCAGCCACCGGGGTGATGTTGCCACCATTAAAGTGCGCCCCGCCCATGATCACCACCTCCTTGATGCCCTGAACGATCTCAGGTTCCTGGATCAGCGCCAGGGCCAGGTTGGTCTGTGGACCGAGCATGGCGATGGTGATGCTATGGGGCTTGGCGGCTTTCAAGGTGTCGATCAGGTAGTTGACCGCATTGCCTTGATCCAGGCCTTTTTTCGGCTCATGTACGGTGACACCCGACAGTCCTTCCTTGCCATGGATGTTCTCGGCATAGATCGGCGTACGCATCAGCGGCTTCGGTGCGCCTGCGTAGACCGGCACCTCCTCGCGCCCTGCCCACTCGCGGGCCAGCCGCGCATTACGCGACGTCTTGTCCAGACGCACATTGCCGGCGACGGTGGTCAGCGCACGAATGTTCAGCTCTTGCGGCGATGCCAGAGCAAACAGCAAGGCAACCACGTCATCGGCACCCGGGTCGGTGTCGATGATCAAGTCGATCTTTTCCGCCGCTTGGGCGCTTGTTGCGGTAATCAGAGACAAAAGCAGCAGACTCCGGAGCAGGTGGTGCAGTTTCTGAGCATAGCGGTGCATAGCGCACTCCTTGTGCGTGGGACAACAGGAAGACAACAGCGAGTTAGAACGTAACCCCCGCCACCAGCACGATGTTGCAGTACGGCTGACATTCGCCTGTACGAACAATCGCCCGTGCCTGTCGGCTGAGAACTTTGAATTGGTCATGACTGAGCAGCTCACGCCGACCCAGCGCACCTTCGGCATTCAGCTCATCGAGCGTCACCAATGCCGAAGGCTTTTTGTCCAGGATCTCCCGAGCCAATACATGGCTCTCGACCTGCATTTCGCTGAGCACAACCTTCAACGTGCTGACGAAGTCCGGGATACCGTGGGTCAGGGCCAGGTCTATCAGTTCAACGCCTGGTGGCACCGGCAAACCTGCATCGCCGATTACCACGATGTCGCCATGACCCAGGGACGCGATCAGCCGCGACAGCGCGACGTTGAGCAAAGGTGTCTTTTTCATGGTGCTTTAAAGGCCTGTACGTCGGACAAGGTGGGAATCGAGGGTTGCGCACCAGCGCGGGTCACCGACAGCGCCGCGGCGACCTGGCCGAAACGGATCGCTTCGGCTTCGCTTTTGCCGGCCGCCAGTGCGGCGGCGAAACCACCGACGAAGGTGTCGCCAGCCGCCGTGGTATCGACAGCTTTCACCTTCGGCGCAGGGAAGTGCTCGAAGCCTTTGCCGTTGGCAAACAGCGAACCTTGAGCTCCGAGAGTGATGATGACCTTGCCGGCGCCCATGGCGATCAACCGGGTCGCAGCGGTTTCGGCAGATGCCAGAGAATCCACTGGCAAACCACTCAGCGCCGAGGCCTCGCTTTCGTTGGGAATCAGATAATCGATGGATGCGTACCAGTCCGCCGGCAGTGGGCGGCTGGCCGGCGCCGGGTTGAGGATCACGGTCTTACCCAACTCACGGCCGCGCTTTAGCGCATGACCGACAGTGGCATCCGGGATTTCCAGCTGACAGATGATCACGTCTGCGGTTTGTAATACTGCGTCGAAGCGGTCGATCACCGCTGGCGTCAGCGCACCGTTGGCACCGGCAACGATCACGATTGCGTTCTGGCTGTTGTCATCGACCACGATCAACGCAACGCCGCTGGAATCGTCGACGGTGCTGACTGCCTGGCAATCGATCTGCTCGGCCAACAGCGCCCCGCGCAGTTCTTCGCCGTAGGCATCGCTACCCACGCAACCGACCATCGACACCTGCGCCCCCAGCCTCGCCGCTGCGACCGCCTGATTCGCGCCCTTGCCACCGGAAACCGTGGCAAACGACTCGCCGATCAGCGTTTCACCGCCACGGGGCAGCCGTGGTGCCCGGGTGACCAGGTCCATGTTCAGGCTGCCTATAACCACTACTTTTGCTGGCATACGTCACTACTCATCAATTCTGTTTCAGCGGTGCTTTCGATTCAGCGGCGTTCTATTTCAACGGAACTGGGCGAACACGCCGGCCAGCGGCGCAGTCGACTCCCGCAGGACAATACTGGGCGTCACGATCCGTTGATCGGTGGCCATATCCGGTGTGGCGATTCTTCTTAAAAGCACTTCGGCCGCCATCTCGCCGAGTTGCAGGATCGACTGCCCCACGGTGGTCAGCGCCGGGTACACATAGCGGCTCATCTGAATATCGTCGAAGCCGATCACCGACAGCTCTGTCGGTACACGAATGTTGCGCTCGGCCGCCGCTCGCAGCACACCGATGCCAATCATGTCGTTACCGGCGAAGATCGCGCTCGGCGGGTTCTTTTCCAGCAGCATCGCGGCGGCGTTGTAACCACCGGTGCTGGTGAAATCGCTTTCCAGCATGCGCTCGCGGGATACTTCGACACCCGCCTCTTTCAGGGCACGGCAATAACCGGCCAGACGCATCTGCGCCACGCTGGTACTCGCCGGGCCGCCAATGGTGGCGATGTCCCGGTGCCCCAATTCCAGAAGGTGGCGGGTCGCCAGATAGGCGCCGTATTCGTGATCGATCCGCACCATGTCGGCATTCACACCTTCCAGTCCACGGTCGACGATCACCATCGGCGTACGCACGCCTGCAAGGCCCTCCGCCAGCCCCGCGTCACCGCCAGCCGAAGCGACGATCAGCCCGTCGATGCGCTTTTCGAGCAACACGCGCAGGTAGCTGCGTTGCTTGTCCGGGTTGTCATCGGAGTTACAGAGAATCACGCAGTAGCCATTACGCTCGCAGTAATCCTCGATGCCGCGCGCCAGTTCGGCGAAGTACGGGTTGAGGCTGTTGGGCACCAGAAGACCGATGGTCGCCGTGGTTTTGGCTTTGAGAGACCGGGCCACGGCACTGGGCACGTAGTCGAGAGTTTTGATTGCTGCCTCAACCTTGACCCGCACCTCTTCGCTCACCGGCCGGGTCTTGTTTACTACGTGGGAAACCGTGGTGTAGGAAATTCCCGCAAGCGCTGCCACATCCTTGATTGTTGCCATGACTCAGGTCCGCCGGCTTGCGCGCTGACTGCGATAAGTATCAAGCACCACCGCCACCACGATCACCGCGCCGGTGATGATGCGTTTGGTGGGTTCAGTTGCGCCGATCTGCGCGAGACCGGCCGCCAATACGGAAATGATCAGAACCCCGAAGAACGTACTGATGACCGAACCGCGGCCACCCATCAAACTGGTGCCACCGATCACGACCGCGGCGATCACTTGCAGCTCCAGCCCGGAGCCGGCATTCGGATCCGCCGCTTCCAGACGGGAAATCTGGAACAGCGCAGCAATACCGGCCAGCAGCCCCATCAGACTGAATACCAGGATCTTGTAGGGCTTCGGATTGATCCCTGCCAGACGCACCGCCTCTTCGTTGGTGCCGATGCCGATCAGGTAACGACCGAACACGGTACGCGTCAGCACGGCCTGGGCAATGAAGATGATCAGCAAGGCAATGATGAACGACGGCGAGATGCCGAAGGCGATCGGGTTGGACAGCCAGGCGAAGGCATCACCGATGTAGGCCGTGCGCGATCCGGTCATCTGATACGCCACACCGCGGGCCATTTCCAGCACGCCGAGGGACACGATGAATGACGGAATCCGCCAGGCAACAGTGATCGAACCGGTTATGGTCCCGGCCAGTGCCGCCGCCGCCATTCCGAGCAGCGCCGCAGGCAGCACGCTCCAGCCCCAACCGAGAATGGCCACGCTGACCGTTGACGCCGCAAGCGCGAGCACCGAGCCCACTGACAGGTCGATACCGCCGATGATCAACACGAACGTCATGCCGACCGCCAGCACCATCAAGTCCGGAATCTGGTTGGCCAGGGTGCTGAAGGTGTCATAGGACAGGAAATGGCTGCTCAGAACCGAGAACAGCGCAACCATTGCCAGCAAGGCACCGGCCAGTCCCAGATAGGTACCAAGGCCGTAAAAGTTGCCACTACGTTTGCCGGCAGTCACTGCAGTATTCATGCGAGATCCCTAGGCGCTGCTTCGTTGAGCAACGCATCACGTTTTTGGTAGCCGGCGAACGCGGCGGCAAGCAAATCATCCTGGGTCCAGCTGTCACGCTCAAAGGTGTCGATCAGACGTCCCGCCGAGAGCACACCGATGCGGTCGCAGATCAACATCAGTTCACGCAGGTCGCTGGACACCACCACGAGCGCTTTGCCTTGACGGGTCAGCTCACCGAGCAAGGCATAAATGTCAAACTTGGCACCGACGTCGATGCCACGCGTTGGCTCGTCAAACAGCATCACCGAGCAATCACGCTCAAGCCACCGGCCGATCACGACTTTCTGCTGGTTGCCGCCGGACAGTTCCGACACAAGTTGCGTCGGGCTGGAGCTGCGGATGCGCATGGCGTCGATCTGACGCTGGGCCAGCGCCATCTCGTCACCATTGTTGACGAAGCCACCACTGGAAATCACCGGCATATTGCCCAAGGCAATATTCGCGCTGATCGATTGGGTC
The DNA here is from genome assembly GCF_059695775.1 of Pseudomonas sp. LBUM1666. NCBI lineage: Bacteria > Pseudomonadati > Pseudomonadota > Gammaproteobacteria > Pseudomonadales > Pseudomonadaceae > Pseudomonas > Pseudomonas sp. LBUM1666. Next base: position 4,085,114 of record NZ_CP166789.1, read on the forward strand.
AGCAGCAAGCCTTCGCCCTTGCGGTCTTCAGTGATCAGGGCGATGCCATGACCGACCGCGTCAGCCGGCGACCGGATACTGACAACCTGTGCTGGCGAACCGAGTGCAACCGTGCCGCTGTCCGCTATATCAGCACCGAAGATCAAGCGCAGCAACTCAGTGCGCCCTGCTCCGATCAAGCCGGAAATCCCGTAGATCTCGCCGGCGCGCACTTCGAAGGACACATCGCGAACCTTGTCGGAACGGGTCAGCCCTTTGACCGTCATGGCCGGAGCGCCGATCTTGCGCGGGCCCATGTCGATATGTTCGCCGAGTTCGCGACCGACCATCAACGTCACCAGTTGCTCGCTGTTGTAATTGGCCATCGGCTCGACGCAAACCAGGTTGCCATCGCGCAGTACCGCAATACGCTGGGCGACCCGCGCCAATTCTTCGAGACGGTGCGAGATATAGATGATCGACACACCGCGAGCTTGCAGACGAGTGATCTGCTCGAACAGCATCTCGACTTCACGATTCGTCAACATCGCGGTCGGTTCGTCGAGGATCAGCACGTGGCAATCGCCGATCAGGTTGCGGGCGATCTCCACCATTTGCTGGTGACCGATGCCCAATTCGCCCACCAGCGTGTCCGGGTCAATCGCGTCGAGGCCGACTTGGGCCATGGCTTCGATCGCTGCCTTACGCAATTGCCTGCGACTGATCCAGCCGCCCTTGCTGGGCAGGTTGTCGAGAAACAGGTTTTCCGCCACCGACAGGGTCGGCAACAGATTGAGCTCTTGCATCACCATGCGGATGCCGAGGTCTTCGGCCTGAGTGCGGCTTGCGGGGCGGTAATCCTGCCCCTGGAATTGCATGTGGCCGGTGGTCGGTGTGACCAGCCCGCCGATGATCTTCGACAGCGTGCTTTTTCCCGCGCCGTTTTCGCCGGTCAGTGCCAGCACTTCACCGCGCATCAGCGTCAGGTCGATGCCGGTCAAGACCGGTTGGGCGTAGGTCTTACCGATACCGCTGACCGAGAGGACAGCGTTCGGGGCGGAAACTGACATAAAAACTCTCCATGCGCTCGCCCCGACGGGCGAGCACCGTTGTGTCGCCAGAAGGACTACTTGGTGACCAGCTCTACCGGAGTTTCGATCACGCCATTGGTGCCGCTGTCGACTTTCTCACCCTTGATGATCTTCAGCGCAGTCTCGATGCCAAACACGGCTTGCCTGGCTGCAAACTGGTCAGCGGTGGCCAGAACGCGACCATCCTTGAGCATTGGCTTGATGGCGTTGATGTTGTCGTAACCGACCACTTGCACCTTACCGGCCTTGCCCGCTGCGCGCACGGCGGATACTGCGCCGACGGCCATGCTGTCGTTGCCGGCCAGCAGCGCTTTGACTTGCGGGTATTCGCTGAGGATCGAGGCAGCAACCTTGTTGCCTTTGTCGATTTCCCAGTCACCGGACTGCAAAGAGACGACCTTGATCTGCGCCGCTTCCATCGCATCCTTGAAGCCTGCGGTTCTTTGCTGTGCGTTGGTGGTGGTTGAAACGCCTTCGATGATGCCGACTTCGTCTCCGGCCTTCAGTTGCTTGGCCAGGTACTCGCCCACCAGACGCGCGCCTTTGCGGTTATCCGGGCCTACGAAGGGTACGGTGATGTTTTTGCTTTTGACCACAGCCGGGTCCAGCTGGTTGTCGATGTTGATCACGGTGATACCGGCATCGATGGCTTTCTTGATCACAGGAACCATGGCCTTGGAGTCAGCCGGCGCGATGACCAGCGCATTGACCTTGGCCAGAATCATTTGCTCGACGATGCGTGTCTGGCCAGCCGTGTCGGTTTCGTCTTTGATGCCGTTGGAGATCAGCTCGAAATCGCCGGAGTGGTCTTTCTGATAGGCCTTGGCGCCGTCTTCCATGGTCAGGAAGAATTCATTGGCCAGGGATTTCATGACCAGCGCGACTTTGGGTTTTTCAGGAGTCTCGGCGAAGGCCGAAGAGACAGGTAACGCGACGGATGCGGCAGCCAGCATAGCGACAGCGAGAAGACGTCCAGCGAATGGCAGCTTCATGGGTTCACTCCGATCTTATGATTATTGTGAGCAACGCTTGCGCTGGCGTAGGCTTCATTGCGCTCATTGATGGATAACCACCGGAAGCGCCGCGCAAACGTTTGCGGAGACCGAACTATGCGAACCCCGCCGACATTTGTCAACGATCAGAAACGACCATTTTTTGAACTGGCTGGCAAAAGCCGGGCATTCACGTCATGCCGTCATGTTGACTACCGATCCGGTACTGGAGCCCTTGGCCATTTCCTTGACCAGGGCGGCGGACACTCCCAGCAAGGCACCATTGGTGTCGGCGATCTGTCCTTGAATTGCCATGACCACAGTGGCCTTGGCTTCCGGTGTCGGATAAGACGCCGCCTGAGCTGCGGCTAATTGTTGCTGTTGCTCGCGCAGTTGCTGTTGTAGCTCTTGCATGCGTTTGAGCAGGACTTTCACTGCCACACTCTGGCTGCTCTCGTCTGGGGTTTCGGTCTGCGCGCCCGCGCTTTTATCCAACCCCAAAGGGCCAGTCTTGACTTGGTTGCCGTCGCCCTCTTTCGTGCCCAGCGCCGTATCGGCAGCCTCTGCGGTGGCGTCGTTCAACGCTTGGATCGTAGCGGCGGACTTTCCACCAATGGTGACGCCTGCGGCATTTGGGATACCAATGGAAAACGACATGTGAACTCCTGAGTAGAAAGATCCTTTGAAAGAGCATCGACCGAAGCGCCAAGTTCTTTAGCACTGATTCGCAATCTCGCAAGGCGATTGGTTCTACAGAGGTCGTAGTACTTTTCGGAGAGCCGAACGCAAACGCTCAACGCGTTCGGAAACCCGGACAACAGACTGTGTAACCATTCTAGGAAATCAAACAAATACTTATATAAATCATCAAGTTAAAATTTTTTCTCATTCAAAGTACGACTGGTACAGATCCTGCTCAACTCATTCACCCCAAGCGTTCAGATCCGCTTGGGGCGCATCTAGATGAACCTGCATCAGCACCGTCTCACTACTAGAGAGAAAAATAATGACATCTGCTTTCAAGACCTTCGTTCCGGGCGCTTTGGCCCTCTTGCTACTCCTGCCTACTGCCCTTCAGGCAAAGGAAGTCGAAACCCAACAGAAACTGGCGAACGTGGTGATCCTGGCCACCGGCGGCACCATTGCCGGCGCGGGCGCCAGCGCCGCCAATAGCGCGACCTATCAAGCGGCAAAAGTCGGCATCGAACAATTGATCGCCGGGGTTCCGGAACTCAGCCAGCTGGCTAACGTTCGTGGCGAACAGGTCATGCAGATCGCATCCGAAAGCATCACCAACGACAACCTGCTGCAACTGGGTCGTCGCGTGGCTGAACTGGCCGACAGCAAAGACGTCGACGGCATCGTTATCACCCACGGCACCGACACCCTGGAAGAAACCGCCTACTTCCTGAACCTGGTGGAAAAAACCGACAAGCCAATCATCGTTGTCGGCTCCATGCGCCCCGGCACCGCTATGTCGGCCGATGGCATGCTGAACCTGTACAACGCAGTGGCCGTGGCCAGCAGTAAAGAGGCACGCGGCAAAGGCGTACTGGTGACCATGAACGATGAAATCCAGTCGGGTCGCGATGTAAGCAAAATGATCAACATCAAGACCGAGGCGTTTAAAAGTGCCTGGGGTCCACTCGGCATGGTGGTCGAAGGTAAATCCTACTGGTTCCGTCTGCCGGCCAAGCGTCACACCATGGACTCGGAATTCGACATCAAAACCATCAAGAGCCTGCCTGACGTAGAAATCGCCTATTCCTACGGCAATGTCAGCGATACCGCCTACAAAGCGTTGGCTCAGTCTGGCGCCAAAGCCATCATTCACGCCGGTACCGGCAATGGCTCAGTCTCGTCCCGTGTAGTCCCATCGCTGCAAGCCCTGCGCAAGGACGGCGTGCAAATCATTCGTTCGTCCCACGTCAACGCCGGCGGTTTCGTACTGCGTAACGCTGAACAGCCAGACGACAAGTACGACTGGGTTGTGGCGCATGACCTGAACCCGCAAAAGGCCCGCATCCTGGCCATGGTCGCACTGACCAAGACCAACGACAGCAAAGAGCTGCAACGGATGTTCTGGGAATACTGATTCGCCCTCGCCCGACCGGTTCCGGTCGGGCACTGCTTTCACCACTCGCCAACCCAGGCGAGTGGCTCACACCCCCTTCCGATATTTCGATAAAAATTTTCCATTCGTCCTACATCAAACGGAAAAAAATGCTGTCAGAGGATTTTCTTGAATTTTAAGCAGTTGCGAAAATGCTTACAGTTAAATACTGTATGCACGTACAGCTTAATAAGGATAATTCCGTGGCCACCACCTCTGCCTCTCCTGACTCCTATGAACGCATGGGTATGCGCGTTCAAAAAATCATCAATTCCCCCACCGCCCAAAAAGCCAAAGCAGCCTTGATCTTCCGTCTACCGGACGAACCCGTGGATGAGTGGGAACAATTGCTGGAAGAAATCGACGAGAACGACAACGTCACCCTCGCCTATCGCGACGATGGCGGCGTGCAGATTTTTTGGGTTGTGCCGAAGGAAGATTGAGTCGATGAGTGTCCGCTGGTTTGCTTTGCTGTTTTTGTTCATCACCCTCGGCGCCCAGGCTGGCGCCCCACGCACTTTCAACGAAGCCAAGAAAGTTGCGTGGAAGCTCTACGCACCGCAATCCACAGAGTTCTATTGCGGGTGCAAATACACCGGCAACAAGGTCAACCTCGCAGCCTGCGGTTATGTACCGCGCAAAAACGCCAAGCGCGCTTCCCGCATAGAGTGGGAGCACATTGTTCCGGCCTGGCAGATCGGCCATCAGCGTCAGTGCTGGCAAGAAGGTGGGCGCAAGAACTGCACGCGTTACGATCCGACCTACCAGAAGGCCGAAGCCGACCTGCACAACCTGGTGCCAAGCATTGGTGAGGTGAATGGTGATCGCAGCAACTTCAGTTTCGGCTGGTTGCCGGTGCAGTCGGGCCAATATGGCTCGTGCCTGACCCAGGTCGACTTCAAGGCGAAGAAGGTCATGCCCCGCCCGTCCATACGCGGAATGATCGCTCGAACGTATTTCTACATGAGCAAGCAATATGGTTTGCGTCTGTCGAAACAGGATCGACAGCTCTACGAAGCCTGGAACAAAACCTATCCGGTAGAGGCCTGGGAACGACAGCGTAACCAAAGCGTAGCGTGCGTCATGGGCCGTGGCAACGAGTTTGTCGGCCCGGTCGACATGAAAGTCTGCGGTTAAGCGCTCGCTAAAAACACAAAGGCCTCGGGTTTAACACCCGAGGCCTTTGTTCGTTTCTACCCGCCCACTTTGTTGTACCGCCAGTAGCCCATCTGGTTGAGTGACTCCTTGGCAAGGCCGCATTCCTTGATCAAGTATTTGCGCAGACTCATCACTGCAACCGTTTCCCCGGCGATCGCCATGCACCACGAAGTCGATATCCACTTCGCCCTGCTCGGCACGCAAATGTCGGATGGTGTAAGTGCGCACCGCCGGGCGCTGGGCAACCGGTATTGAGCGGTAACGTGCGTACCAGCCATCGCCATGAGAGAGCTTGGCCGTCCACAGCTGGAAAGAACAGCTTCACGCGCTGGTCGGGTGCCCAGGTCGCCATTTCGGTAACGGCGTTCCGTCGAAAGCAGCCTGGAAAAGGACTGCTACTGGGTCACCGGATGTTCGACGACCAGCAATTCGATGTTCTGTTTCTTCGCTCGGGTGAGCGCCGCACGCACTTCTGTCTGTTTGGCCTCAGCGTCGGTTTTGGAGCTGAATGGCCCGAGCAGAATCCGGGTCTTTCCATTTTCCTTGACGATATTGGAAACGAAACTGTGCTCAATCAGCCAGCCGCTCAAATCGCTGACTGCCTGAGGTGTTTCGCCTCGAACTTCGAGATCCCATTGTGGCGCGGATGCCGTCGAAGGTGCAGTCGCAGCTGCCGGTTGCGGCTTTTGCGCGTCAACACTCTTGCCCTCACCGCATCCCGTCAGCGCCAATACCGCGATTACCAAGACCATTTTGCGCACAACGCTTCCCTCAGAATGCTTAAAGCGGCGATTTTAGCATTCATGAATACTTCCCGAGTGCCGCAAAATGGGCTCAAAACAACGAGAATGATGGTTACGGCCTCTGTATAGTTACGCCTTGGGAATTAATGCAGCATCTGCGCGTCAGAAAGAGGCACCCAAACCGTGAGACTTCGCACTAATCTATACATACCACCGACCTCTGCACTGTCCGAATCAGGTGCCCTACAAAGCAATCAAGGAGAAGACCATGCTGATACTCACCCGCAAAGTCGGTGAAAGCATAAATATTGGTGATGACATTACGATCACCATTCTGGGCGTTAGCGGCCAGCAAGTCAGAATTGGCATCAATGCCCCGAAAGACGTTGCAGTTCATCGCGAAGAAATTTATCAGCGCATTCAGGCTGGCCTCACCGCTCCAGACAAACCGCAGACCCCCTGAATCCTGTTGCAGTCAGTAGCCAGCCCGTTCGTTACAGCGCAATGGCTGGCTAAAGATTCATGCTTGGCATCGTGCTGAGCACTCGCCTCCTCACCCCATTACGTGAAGCCGATGCTACCGGCTTCGGCTGCGCCGTGACTGTCAGATTATTCGCTTTAACCCCGACGAATCACGCCGTTATTAGCCGAAGGTCACACCGCGTGCCATGCCGGTGGCCGCAATCACCATCAACATCAGCAACAGCGCTTCGATATGGCTGATGCGTGCAAACAGCCTGGCTCGGCCCTGGTCAATCGAAGCGCCCCTGCCCAAGGCGATCCGCCACTTGATCAAGGTGATCATTGGTGCCACTTCAAGCAGCAGAATGATCACGAACAGCGTCATCTTCAGATGGAACAACGGCTGATGAAGGTAATAGTCGGTGCCTTTTTCGTACCCACCGAAGGCCCGCATCAAACCTGTGATCAGCAAAATACCCGCACAGATGCCCCATACGTTATCGGCAACCAGCACGCTGCGAACCTGCGCCGTACCGACGGCCAGGCGGCTTAACGCCGTCCCTCGGGTGAGCACCGCCCAGAGGCCCAAGGCAACAGCCAAGAGGTGGATCGCCGCAAGAAACCAGTGAGACAGCATAGGGATGCTCCTGACAGGGATAAGGAAATGGGCTTGTCAGTAGTAGTCCAAAATCTGGAAATCTGCCTGCAGGCCGTGACATGACTGGCGAACAGCCACCTATCCCCCTATCATGCCGCCCACTGGCCCTTGCGTAAGGAGTCAGAGGACAATCACTCAAAAGGGAATAGACGTGAAAGAGTTCGTAATTGGTGTAAACAACGTAGTTCTGTACGTCGCACTGGCCGTTATCTGGATCGCCGCAGTGGTCATGATCTTCGTTCAGGGCTTCTGGTCCGGGGCAGGCGTTTTCATTACCGGCACCATGACGTGGTGCATCATCTCCGGCTTCTGGTTTGTACAGTCGGCGACTTATGAAGAACTGAAGAAGTTGAACGCCAGGTAAGATTGGTTTTAGTGGGTTGGACCTACCACGCAGGTCTGACGTTGTTGAGATGAACCACGCCAGCAGTGATTCATGCTCTTCATGCAACATTTGTAACGAGGGGGCAATCCCCTCGTTACAGTGCCTGGCGACTACCCAGGCTTGTGGTTATCCAGTACGCGATTGACCGCTAACTCACCCATCATGATCACCTATTGCAGCACCAGCATCGTCTTGCGCTACGGGCCTTCCAGTAGGCCGGCGATAACACTGATCATAACGCTGGCCGACGCCAACGATTCGCAGGCAAGGACGGAAGACATGAATCGGTCAACTCCCACACTGGTCCTGCTTCCTGGAATGGACGGGACAGGTGAATTGTTCGCAGTCTTTGCATCCATCATGGAGTGCGAATTCGATACGCTAATCATCACCTATCCTCCCAATATTCCGCTGAGCTACACAGCGCTGGAGTCGCTGGTCCGAGAGTCGCTGCCAACCGACCGCCCATTCGTGCTGCTGGGTGAATCCTTCTCGGGACCGATCGCTATTTCTCTGAGCGCCCGGCAACTCCCCCAACAGGTGGGACTCGTACTGTGCAGCACATTCGCACGCAACCCAAGACCGATATTCAGTCACTTGAGTTTTTTGCTAGGCGCACTGCCGTTCAGCCTTGCACCTGTCGGATGGATCAGCAAAGTATTACTCGGCCGGTTTTCCACGAGCGCCTTGCGCGCAGCGCTACGTCAGGCCATCACTCAAGTGAGCCCTTCGGTAATGCGTTCACGACTACGATCGGTTCTCGCCGTTGACGTATCCGCCAAGCTCGCCCAGGTCAGCGTACCGACTATTTACCTTCGCGCTACGCATGATTCGGTGGTTCCGGGGACAGCGTCCGCGCTTGTCTCTTCAATGAACCGTGATACACGAATCATTGAAATCGAAGCACCGCACTGCCTAGTTCAGGTTGCGCCTGAAGAGGCGGCCGGACACATCCGAGAATTTTTGAAAACGCTGGAAGGCACTTGAGGTTCTCGATGCTAACGGCGATCAAACCCACGCACCCTGCCCCGCCTGGCAGCAAGCGCTGCACCGCTGCCGAGATCCAGATGTGAAGAGCCCAGCGCGATGGCTGGGCTCTGGTTATTTTCTGTTTTCCATCATCTTGTCGGCGAGAGCTTTGGCCCTTTCAATCAACAGGTTCTGCCTGTCTTCATGAGTAGCCCCTCCTACAACCGGTGCCGTCAGATTGCTTTCCGCAATCAACGCAGCGCAGAAGTATTGATCCCAAACAGCTCTGTCCTCAGATACCGGCTTGTTCATTTGGTTGGCGATCATATGCGGCTCCTTTTGATGAGGTAGCACCGCTATCTTACGCCTGAATCACTGGCAATCCGTGCCGCTGAAGACAAACGCATTCAGTCGTCTCTGTCGTCACGATCACGACCGTGATTGCGTTCATACCTCTGATCATTTTCACGACGATCATATCTGCGGTCAGACCCTCGATCATCGTCATAACCTCGGTCGTATCCACGACGGTAATCATGACCTCGATCACGATCTCGACCGTACCTTTCTCCGTCGCCCCAGTGAGGCCCACAGCCTCCCAACAGGAGAGAGCCTGAAATGGCCATGAACATTATTACTGCACGCTTCATTTGAACGTCCTAAATGCAAAGGGCAGCGATATGACCGTGAGGCAGCTCAATGATTCACTGGTCAGATACGGCAAGCCAAATCCAAAGCCTGAATTAACAACGTGCTGATCGGCAAGGAGGCACCAGTACCCGTGCAGAACGCATCGCGCTGCGGCGGATCACAGAGGCGCTATGAGCAAGCGCAAGGCAAACAACGGCTTCGCTCGCGGCTGGGCATCGAGAAACCGAAGCTGGAGTTCAGCGGGAGCAGTTGGTGGGGCAAGGATCGGAAATTCAGATTCAGCACCAGCCGCGCCAGCGGTAAGTGGTGCACAACCCAGAAAGAAGCCAAGGCCAGCTACAAAGCTGCTCTCAAGAATGCAGCACCCCGCGAGAAGCGACACGACCTCGACCGGATGTACGCAGGTCTGTACTGGCCTGCCCCGCCCTCACCTATTGCGCTGAATACTGTTTCAAGCCGAAAGATCAGGCCCAAGAGTCAAATCGATGTCTAGCCTCGCCAATGCTTTACCGCGGGCTAACGCCTCATTGAAGCTGTTGTACTTGGCATTTTCACGAATTGCTTCAACCCGGCATTCTTTGTTCTCTACCGCGATTCTAAGTCCTGTTGGCACAGAATCACTGTCGCTATCCCATTCGAAATCAATCTTCGCTTTAACGCCTCGATGCTCATAGACAACTGGGTACGGCCTATCCACTAACACCATTTCGATCTCCTTGATCCGGCTCCATGCCGGGTCGAACACAAATACCCCACTTCAACGAATCACGCCACCGCATACGGTCACGATAGGCGGTGGGCTACCTGATCCACTACTCACCGAAGGCGCGCAAGCGGACCCAGCTCGACGCCAAGCTGCACTGGAACGCAGTCACGGCCGACTATCTGACCAAGTCATTCGCCCAGGCGCGGGATGATTCGAAGGCATATGAAAGATGTGCCCGCCGGTGAGCGCCCCACCTTTCACGATATCCGCACACTCGGCGCCTGGCTGTACGAGCAGCAGGGTTTCGAGCAGGAACACATCCAAGGCTTGATGGGTCACGCAGAGGTGAGGATGACCGAGCACTACCAGGCAGGCACGGCGATGACGCGGTGGTTTACATAAAGGTCAAAGCCGACCTGAAGGTGTAGCGCGGTGGTTGTTTGCCCAAAATATTCCCAAAGTTTGCCCAAACACCAGACAACAAAAAAGGGCCCACCTTTCGGTGAGCCCTTCTAGACCGCCCAGCAGAGCGGATTTTGTTTGGTAGGCGCGATTGGACTCGAACCAACGACCCCCACCATGTCAAGGTGGTGCTCTAACCAACTGAGCTACGTGCCTGCTGTGAGGCGGCATTCTACGGAATTCCCGAGGGGTGTCAACACCTTTTTCGAGCTAACCCTATGAATATGCAAAATATTTAATTTCGCTGCTGCGAAGAAGATTTTCCGGTGGCTGGCGGCGGTTTTTTAACTCAGGTAGGATCGGCGCACTCGTAAAATATATTAAACAGAGGCTGCAGGATGGCGAACACACCTTACCCAGAGTCCTATTACGCGGCATCGGCCAATGCGGTTCCACCGCGTCCGGCGTTGCAGGATGACGTAGAGACTGATGTCTGTGTGATCGGTGCCGGTTACACCGGTCTGTCCTCTGCCCTGTTTCTGCTGGAAAACGGTTTCCGGGTAACGGTGCTTGAAGCGGCGAAGGTAGGTTTTGGTGCGTCGGGGCGTAACGGCGGCCAGATCGTTAACAGTTATAGCCGCGACATCGATGTGATCGAGCGCAGTGTCGGTCCAAAGCAGGCTCAGTTGCTGGGGCAGATGGCGTTCGAAGGTGGCCGGATCATTCGTGAGCGGGTTGCCAAATATAATATCCAGTGCGACTTGAAGGACGGTGGCGTATTCGCCGCCATTACCGCCAAGCAGATGGACCATCTGGAATCCCAGAAGCGTCTGTGGGAGCGTTTCGGTCATACGCAGCTTGAACTGATGGATCAGCGTCGCATCCGTGAAGTGGTCGCTTGCGATCAATACATCGGCGGCATGCTCGACATGAGCGGCGGGCACATTCATCCGCTGAACCTGGTGTTGGGCGAAGCGGCAGCTGTCGAGTCGCTGGGCGGCACTATTTATGAGCAATCGCCGGCGGTGCGCATCGAGCGCGGCGCGAATCCGGTGGTGCATACGCCTCAGGGCAAGGTCAGGGCCAAGTTCATCATCGTTGCGGGCAATGCGTATCTGGGCAATCTGGTGCCGGAACTGGCCGCCAAATCGATGCCCTGCGGGACTCAGGTGATCACCACTGAACCCTTGGGCGACGCATTGGCCAAGAGCCTGTTGCCGCAGGATTACTGTGTCGAGGACTGCAACTACCTGCTCGACTACTACCGTTTGACCGGCGACAAGCGCCTGGTCTTCGGCGGTGGCGTGGTGTATGGCGCGCGGGATCCGGCGAACATCGAGGCGATTATTCGGCCGAAGATGCTCAAGGCCTTTCCGCAGCTCAAGGACGTAAAGATCGATTACGCCTGGACCGGCAATTTCCTGCTGACCTTGTCGCGACTTCCTCAAGTCGGACGCCTGGGCGACAACATCTACTATTCCCAGGGTTGCAGCGGCCACGGCGTGACATACACGCACCTGGCGGGCAAGGTGTTAGCCGAAGCGTTGCGTGGCCAGGCTGAGCGTTTCGACGCGTTTGCCGACCTGCCCCACTACCCGTTCCCCGGCGGACAACTGCTGCGCACACCGTTTGCTGCGTTGGGCGCCTGGTATTACGGACTACGAGACAAATTCGGCTTCTGACCGATAGATGCAAAAAAGGGGCAACTGCACAGTTGCCCCTTTTCATTTCATCTCGGGAACTCAGCTCTTTCGCTGATTGAGCCTCTGCAAGAATTCGGCCCTGCGCTGCTGGTCCATTTCCTCTTTGGCCAAGAGCTCGGGAAGTAGCTCGGCCGCACGCCGGGCATCGAGGATGAAGACACCGTCATCATCACCAATGGCCAGGCCCCCCGGCCGCACCTGAACCCCGCCCACACTGATCGACTGATTGACTTCCCCGCGGGCGCCAATGCCGCGAGTCGTGTACGCACTGACGTCCCGACAAAAGATCGGCAATCCATGGCGACGCAATGCGCTGACATCCGTGACCGCGCCCGACACCACCACCCCGGCCAACCCTTTGATCAGCCCGGCCAGGGTGCGCAGTTCCCCCCAGCAGCCACACTCCTCGTCACCCACACATTCGATCACCAGCACGTCGCCCGGCTCACTCAGCAACAGCGCTTCACGCAAAATGCTGCCATCCGGCGGGAAGACTTTGACGGTAACGACAGTGCCGACCATGCGGATGTCGTTGAACAGCGGCTTGATCCCCCGCAGGAAGCCCCGATCGGAAAAATGGCCGATGGTTGACGAAGGGATCGACCGATAGGCGTTGAGCAACTCCGGGGTGACGAGCTGCTGGCGAGGGTTGATCTGATCACTCATCGGCATTTCCCCGGACGCAGCAGTGGGCAGGTCGAACAATATTCAGCGGGCTCAGTAGCCAGGTAGTAGAAGCAGCAGGTTCGCCGAAAGCGAATGCTGCGCTGCCCCTCGTCGAGCAGTGTCGGCGGACGACGGAAGTGACTCAGCGGGTTGTAATCGAGGCCGAACAGAGCTGGTTCTGCCTGGGTCAGCAACCACCTGAAGTCCGCTTCATAGCGCTCGCGCACTGTCGGTTCGTCGATTTTTGCCATGCGTTTTTCATACAACGAATACACGCGCACGGCGGAGTTTTCCCACAAGATGCGCCGTGAAACACCACTCACACGGTTGAAGGTTTGCCACAGCGGCTTCAACAGTCCTGCAAACAGTGCCTGCACCAGGGTTTCCCGCCAAGCCTCGCGCTCACCTGCTTCGTACGTCAGCGGCGGGGAATGAGCCAACGGCATCGAAGACGTCCACAGCCCTTCATCGTGGCCGTACTCGATCACCGTGTTGTCCAGCGACAGCAGCAGTCCTTTGTCGTACACCGACATGGCGTACAAACAGGCGCCGGTGGCCAGGAACGACAGGCGCTTGCCCAGCAGTGAGGCGGTGATCGCCCGCGATGGTGAGCCAATGACCGGGCTCAATGCATCCAGCAAACGCTCGCACACATCTTCCTGCAACAGGTCACGCGCCATCAGAGAGCGTAATGGGTCACGTTCGGCGCAATCCTTCAACCGCAACCCACCGCCCAGCACGCTCCACTCTTGCGCGGTGAAGTGACGAGCCAGACTCATTGCGGCAATTCCCGACCAAACGGGATGCACATCGGCGTACCAAAGAACGGGTCAGGAATAATCCTGCAGTTGAGGTCGAACACGGTTTTGACCAGCGCCTGTGTCAAGACGTCCTCAGGCCGGCCCTGGGCAAATGCCGTACGGTCATGCACCGCGACCATATGATCGGCATAACGGCAGGCCAGGTTGAGATCGTGAAGCACCATGATGATGGTTTTGTTCTCGAGCCGATTGAGGTCGCGCAGCAAGTCCAGCACTTCAATCTGGTGAGCCAGGTCGAGGAAGGTCGTCGGCTCGTCCAGCAGCACGATACCGGTGTCCTGGGCCAGGGTCATGGCGATCCACGCACGCTGGCGCTGCCCACCGGACAAGGCATCCACCGGCCGATCCGCCAGCGACTGCAGACTGGTCTGCGTCAGCGCGCGATTGACCATGGTTTCATCCTCGGCCGACCACTGTTGCATCCAGCTCTGATAAGGGTATCGGCCCAGGGCCACGAGTTGGCGAACGGTAATGCCCTCCGGCGCCGTCGGTGTCTGGGGCAGGATGGCCAACTCACGCGCCACCGCCGCCGTGGATTTTTGCTGGATATCCACGCCGTTGAGAATCACCGAGCCTTGCTGCGGTTTCAGCAACCGGGCAAAGGATTTGAGCAAGGTACTTTTGCCGCAGCCATTACTGCCAATCAGCACCGAGATCTTGCCCTTGGGCAGTTGCATGTCCAGCGCGTCAATAATCACCTGGCGCTGATAACTCAGGGTCAGGCCGCGACTTGCAATCGACGTCATACGTTGAATTCCTTAATGACGCTGTTTAATCAATAAATAGAGAAAAAAGGGCGTGCCCAGCACCGCGACAAAGATCCCGGCCGGCAAATCCAGGGGCAAAAACAGCGTGCGCCCGACCAGGTCCGCCAGCATCACCAGGTTTGCGCCAATCAAGGCTGCCATCACAGCCTGCCCAGCGAAACCGGGGGCCACCAGGCGTTTGGCAATATGCGGCGCGATCAGCCCGACAAACGCGATTGCCCCACCCCAGGCAATGGCCGCACCCGCCAACGCCACACTCACCAGCAACAAACCGGCCCGCAGCCATTGCACGCGCACGCCGATGCCCTGGGCCAGGTTGTCATCCAACTGTTGCACCATCACCTGACGGGCCAGCAGCACCAGCAGCGGACAAATGCCCAACAACCAGCTCGCAAGCGCCAACGGTTCAGGCCAACTGGCGCCGTACACGCTGCCGGTCAGCCAAACGTAGGCAGACAGGGTGGTGGTCAGCGGACTGAACACCAGAATGAAGGTGGTCGCGGCCGTCAACATCGCCGAGACGCCCACGCCGATCAGCACCAGCCGCAGCGGTGAGGCCCCCTGCTTCCAGGCCAGCAGATAAATGGCCAATGTTGCCAGAGCCGCACCGAGCATCGCGGCCAGGGGTAGAAATTGTTGCCCCAGCGTCGCGGACAAGAACGACAGGTAAAGCACGGCAGCGGCGCTGGCACCGCTGGTGATGCCCAGCAGGTCGGGCGATGCCAGCGGGTTGCGGATGATGCTTTGCAGGATCAGCCCGGACACCGACAACGCAGCGCCCACCAACGCCGCCAGCACAATGCGTGGAAAACGCAGTTGCTCGACGATCAACGTCAGGCTGGCGTCCTGGCTGGAAAACAGGATTCGTATCACCTCGAGGGGCGAGAGGATGACTTTCCCCAGCGACAACGAGCCGAGCATCACCAGCACCGTCACCACCAGCGCCGCCGCCAACCGTAACCACGTGGAAAGGTTGACCCGCCGGGAATACCCGCCTCGTCGCCAGGTCACCACCCTATCCATAACGACCTCCACGTCGGGCCAACATAATGAAAAACGGCGCGCCGAACAGCGCCGTCATCACCCCCACCGGCACTTCCTGAGGCAGGATCAAAACCCGCGACAGCGTATCCGCCAACAGCAGAAGAATCGCGCCGAGCAGCGCACAACCAGGCAGCAACCAGCGATGGTCGATGGACAACCCTTTGCGCACCATGTGAGGTACCAGAAGACCTATGAAACCGATACTGCCGGCCAACGCCACCGCGCTGCCCGCGAGGCAGATCACCAGCACGCTCATCAGCAGGCGGATCAGGCCGGTTCGCTGCCCCAGACCTGTGGCAATCTCTTCCCCGGCGTTCAGCACGTTGAGCTGCCCGGCCAGCAACAGCGCCCCCGACAACCCGAGCACGCCACACAGCAACAACGGTGCAGCGGTCGACAGGCTGCGTTCGGTCAGTGAACCGGCCATCCAGAACAGCACCGTGTCCAGGCCATCCTGGTTCACCACCAGCAGCGCCTGGCTGAAGGCGGAGAACAACGCAGCGATCGCCGCGCCCGCCAGCACGATGCGCAGCGGACTGAGACTGCCTTGCCCCATGTTGCCGATCAGCCACACCAGACAACCCGCCACGCCAGCGCCAAGGAACGCCGACCATAGCCAGGCATCCGGGGATGACAGCGAGAAGATCGAGGAAAACAGGATGATAAAAAAAGTCGCACCGGCATTGATCCCGAACAACCCAGGTGACGCCAATGGATTGCGCGTCAGTGCCTGCATCAGGGCGCCCGCGACCGCCAGACTGGCGCCGACGGAAATCGCCATCAGGGTGCGCGACAGGCGCGTGGTGGTCACCAGCACATGACTGACACTCAACGGGTCGGGATCGACAAACGCCGCGGCAATCTGTGGCAGTGGAATCCAGGTGGCACCGACCGCCAGGCTCAACACGCAGCACAGCAGCAACACGACACCCGCGCTGCACAACTTTACTCCGGGGCTCATGAGGCCACCTGCGCGGCGGCCACGCGGGCCACGTCGTCGAGCATCAGGTTCGCCCCCAACATCCCGCCCGACAGACTCCACGCGACGCCATCGACCTGCCACACCTGCCCTTGCTGCGGGGCACGCATCTGCTTCCACAGCGGGTGTTGCACCAGGCTCTCGTAGTTGCGCTGCACCGCCGCGTTCTGCGCGCGCAGGAAGACAAAAAAGATGTCGGCATTCACCACGGCAAGGCTTTCCTTACTGGTGAGTTTGATCGACACCCCGCTCGCCTCACGGCTGCTGTCACTCCAGTTGAATCCCAGTTCGGTTAGCACGGAGCCCGGGAAACTCGCCGGCAGGTAACTGCGGATGTGGTCCTCGCGGATATCCAGAATCGACACCGTCGGTGGCCAGCGTCCGGCAAATGTCTGCTGCAGCTGCTCGCACAGTTGTGCCACGCGTTGCTGCCATCGGTTCAGAATCTCGTCGGCCCTCTGTTGCTGGTGTAATGCAGCACCCATCAGCGCCAGGGTTTTCTTGAATTCAAACACTTCCTCCAGCATCAGCACCGGGGCGATCTGCTTGAGTAACGGTGCAATGCGTTCATGGCGAAAGCGCGAGGCAACGATCAAGTCCGGTTTCAGCAGCGCGATGTCTTCAAGGCTGGGCTGGGTCTCCAGCCCGACATGGGGCACAGCGCCCAGTGCCGTGCGCAAATAACGATAGGTCGGTTTTTCGCTCCAGGAATCGACCACGCCACACGGGGTCACGCCCAACACCACGGCGCAGTCGGTGGCGCCCTGAAACAGGGTGACCACCCGCAACGGCGCGGCGCCAGCCTCGGCCCACGCCGGCGCAGAAAACCTGAGGGCGAGCGCCCCCAGAGACAGGCGCAACAGCGTGCGCCTGGAGGGTTCACGTCGCGGTTCAGGCATTACGATCGAGCCTGTGAAACGGGTTGACCACCTGCCCTTTGCCAAACGGCATGCTGCCAGGGCCGCCCGCGCGCTCGATCATCGGGGTGAGCAGCAATTTCTGCGGCCAATGTGGCGCTTCGAACAACTGGTGCTTGATCATGATCCGCGCCTCGGCGTCAAACTCGATGGTATCGATCAACTCGTTGAGTACTTCGCCCATCGCCGTCCACAACCCGGTCGCCGGCAATGCGTAGACCTCAGCCAGCGTATCGATGATGGCGCGGAGGTTGACCTGAATACCCAGGGTCTGCAACCAGAACAGCAGGTCTTCAGGGCGATCGTGATACAGCGTGTTGGCGTGCCCCTTCTTCAGCCGGTAAGCCGGATCGGCCAGACCGTTGCGTTCCAGCCACGGCACGAAGATGCGCAACGAATCGTGATCACGCAACAGCAGGCCCTGCGCATAACCGGCCTTCCACACCAGCACCGCGTTCTGCCCGTGAATTTCACCGAGCATGCCGATACGGAACATCCGCAGGTTGATATCGAAGAAGCTGTGGCACAGCTCGCGGAACAGCGTCATTACCGACGCAGCGTTGGCCGGCAGTTGGCGGTAGTTCATCCAGTCATCGAAGAAGTGCTGATTGCGGCCGGGTATCGGCGTGCCGAGGGCGGCCATGGGCACCAGTCGGGTGTCCGGATCTTCGAGCAGCGCAGGCGGATAGCCGCGAACCATGGCCGACAGGTGACGCGGCGCTTCGTCGAACAGCGTGGCGTCCGGCGGCATGAATGCCCACCACTTGGTTTCATCGCACAGATGCAGCGACTGCTGCAGCGTTTGATCCTTGCTCAGTGCCTCGCGCAGCAACGCCTCGCTCAGGCCACCGTTGATCATTTTCACCGCCGGCAGGTAACGCGAAGCGCCCAGCGAATAGATGGCCATCGGCAACTTGAGGTAATCGGCACTGTTGAAGCACGGCGTCATCGAGCGCAATGACGAGGTGGCGAAAAAATCACCGTCGGTGAAGTCCAGTCGATGGCAATCACCCTTGGCGAACGCGTCGCCGAGTTGCGCCTCCAACACGTGTTCGAACTGCCACGGGTGCACCGGCAGCGCAATGTGGCTCTGGGCAATGCCCCGCTGCTGCAACTCTTGTTGCAAGTTGGCCTGCAACAGCGGCGGCAACAGATATTGAGCGGGATAACGCTGCGCCAGGTCCGTCACGCCGTCGCCGCATTGCAGCAACGTGCGATCGACCGCGACCCAATTGAGCGCCACCGGACGGGCAAATTCCGCCTGATACTGCTGATATTCGGTTTCGCTCAGACCCTGCTTGGCTTTGGCCAGCGGGTGATAGGGACGATCACGCAGCGACGCCCACTGCTCCATCGCCAGGAAAAAGTCCGCGTTGCTCTTTTCCAGCAAGCGTTCGCTGTCAACCCGATGGGCCAGGGACAACTCGGTTTGCCGGACGCTGGTGCGCAGCACATCCATAAACAGTGCGAAGCCTTTTTCATTGTCCGGATAGCGATCGGTCATCCCTGCCAACACCTGAGTCGTGAAGGCCTCGGGTGACAGCGCGGTCAGTTGGTCATTCTGTCGCGCCCATACCGGCGTGCCAGGTACTTTTTCCCATTGCTGGGTAATGCCGGGACGCAGGGCAATAACGATGCAACCTTGCGGCTCATTGGGCCATTCCCAGATCCGTTGTTCGGCGCTCAACCCGGTAAACGACTGATCGGCCGATGACGAGGGCGCCACCAGATTCAGCGGCTCGGTCCCGAAAAAATGTTCGGCCAGCAAACAATCGACCAGATCCTGCATCACCTTGTCGGCGGCCATTGTGGTGAAGTTCATCCGATTATTTTCCTTCTGCTGAAGTGGCGGCCAATTTGGCCTGGAGGGCACGAAAAGCGATGCCACGCTCGTCACCCAAAACAAAACTTTTAACGCCCCGGCTCAACCACCGTTCGTGGTCGCCCGGCTGACGCGGAATCGCGCAATACGGCACACCCGCGGCACTCGCCGCTTGCCAACTGGCGAGCAGCGCTTGCTGCACCTCGGGCCGGTCGATCTGCCAGGGCATGCCCATCGATTGCGACAAGTCGGCGGCCCCTTCGAGGATCATGTCGAGGCCGGGCACGCTGGCAATTTCCGCCGCGTGTCGCACACCTTCGGCACTTTCGATCATCGCCACGACCATGATTTGCTCGTTCGCCAGCGCGACGTACTCCGCCAGGCTGTGTTTGCCAAAGGCACCGGGGCGCCCGGCATTCAGGCTGCGGGTGCCCTGCGGGTGGTATTTGCAGGCTCGAATGCTTTCGACCAAAGGCTCGGGGCCTTCGATCATCGGCAAGACAATGCCCTGGGCGCCGCCATCGAGCAGGCGCAGCAGGGTTTTCGGGTTGAGGTCCGCCACCCGCACCAGCGGGGTCAGCGCGTAACTCTCGGCGGTGCGGATCATGTTCTCCACGGTCTCGGGATTGATCAGCACGTGCTCCATATCGATGATCACAAAATCGAAACCGGCCTCGGCAATCAGTTCGATGGCCGCAGGCGACGGAATCGAGCTGATCAGGCCGTAGACCGGCTCACCTGTTCTGAGCTTCTGCTTGAGCAGATTGGTCCTCAGCATGATTGCGGCCGGAACGCGTGCAGCGGATTCGGCACCGATTTGAAACGACGTTCGCCATCGCCCAGCAGGCGGCGCTTGGTCAGCTCTTCCACTTCATAGAAAGGCGCGAAGACATCAAACGCTGCGTAACGCGGACGGTGTTGCGGATGTTCAGCCTGGTAGGCGGTGATCACCTCGGCGGTCATCTGCCAGAACAGGGCCTCTTCGAGCTGATAGTGCTGATGCAGGAAGATCGCCATCTCGGCCAGGGCGATGAAAAAGAACGAATCACAGGAAAAATCCCGGACCGCATCCAGGTCGTCGGTGAGGATGAACGAGTTGCGGTTGAGCTTGGCGTGGCTGGCGGGCAGCGGCACCAGGGTCGGGCACAGATCGGGGCGCCCCAGGTGCTGCGGCGAATAGCGCACGCCGTCATGGAAGTCTTTCAGGGCAATACGTTGCGGCCAGCCCTGCTTCACGATCAGGACGATGTTCTGCCCATGAGATTCCATGCCGATGCCTTCGGCGTACAGCATGTGAATGATCGGCGACACCGCCACCTGCAACAGTTGGCGCGTCCAGGCGTGCAGGCCGTATTGAGCGATCCAGGCATCGATGAACGGGGTCTGTTCACCCGATCCGTAGCGATTGTCCACGGAGCTCAAACCATTGAACGGCACCGCTTGCTCATCGTCTTGCAGGTACTGGTGAATGCTCTCGCGCCACAGGGTGCCCATCGTGCCGTAGGCCCGGGACATCCGCGTGGCGGGCAAGTGATCGTAGTCAAAGCTGACGCCAACGACTTCGCCGAGAATCACAAAGCCAAGATCGCGAGCGGTGCTGTCGCTGCCGATCAATTGCTGCAACCAGTCGGTGATGATCGGGCCGTTCATCACCGTATGCCGAGCCAGAATTCGGGTGCTGGAGGTGTTGGTCATGCTCAGCGCGAGCTTGACGTAAGGCCGCTGTTTTTCAGTGACATTGGCCAGGGTGCGGATCGACTGCTGCGCCTGGTAGCGGTCATCCGTGGTGCCCAGATAGATCACCTCACCGCTGACCAGTTCTGGGTAGAACACGGGAACAATGATGTTTTCCCACTGCCACGGGTGCACCGGCATCAGCCAGTAATCGTCCATCGCCTTGCCTTGATCGGTGAGGCTTTCAGCCAGTTGCTGCCAGTGCTGAAGTCCGAATTCCTGCTGGATAAACCCGTCGTACTCCAGGTGCCGCGAGATGTTCATCGCCCCGCAGGATTTGGCCACGGCCAGCCAGACAATCGCGATGGGCGCGGCAAATTCCGGCCCGTAACGGGCGTTGTCCTTGAGCGAGAAACCGATGCGCGATTTGTAGCAAGGGTGATAGCTGTGGGCGTCCATGAAGTGCTGTTCCAACGCATCGACATCCAGTTGATGGGTTGGCTGGGCCGCTTGATAACCCTGACTGCGCGATTGCAGATCCTTGAGCAGCGTCTGCTCCAGTTCATGGGTGAAGCGTGGCAGGTGCGGGCTGTCCTGAAGTTCGCTCAGCAGCTCCGCCAATGCTTGATGAAGGTGCGGGCGGCTGCGTACGCCCAACGCATTTACTCGTTCGAGACTGGCATAGTCGAGGCGGATCAGCTCGAAGCTTTCGCTGAGCAATCCGCTGCAGCGGTACTCCACCGGTTGTTGCTGCGCATCGAAGCCGCTGACGATAAAACGGTACTGGCCGCCATCGAGCGTCGAATGGCGATACGGCAGGACGTTTTCATACAGCAGCGTTTGCAGCAGCTGGCCCACCACGCGCTGTTCCACTTGCTGATAGTGGCGCGGATCGGCCGTCGCCAGCCAGACGCCTGGCGCAGAATCCGCAGCCTGAGGTGTTGCCTGTGAAGAAGTCGCCATAGTCATAACCTTGTCCGTGAAAGAATTAACGGTGTTCGAGGGCCGAGGGCAATGCCTCGGCCGGCTCGTCGGATGCGTGAACGGGAAAACGCCAGGCACAGGGCAATGCCAGCAGGATGAGGATGCCGGTGGCCATGAAGACCTCGCTGATCGCCCCCGGGGTTGCCACCGAAACTATGCCGCCCGCCGAATCGTCGGCCAGGCGAAACTCCAGCCAGAGCGAGGCAATCACGATGGCCAGTGACGAGACGAGACGACGGGAAATGTTGTTCATCGCCGCTCCCTGAGTGACCATCGGTTCAGGCAGCGCATCGAGCCCGGCGGTGGTGATGGGGATGTAGGACAGGCCCAGCCCGGCGCCGCGGACCATCATCAGGAAAAACACCACACCGATTGAAGCGCCAGCCCCCAACATGCCCAATCCCAACGTGGCGCCCCCGGTCAGCAGCAGTCCCCAGAGCACCACGCCGCGCGGGCCGTGACGGTCCAGCCACTTGCCGCCGAGATGCCCGAACAGGCTGGCGAACATCGCCGTGCACAGCAGCGACAGGCCGGTCCAGATAGCGCTGTAGCCCATCACCACTTGCACCAGCAGCGGCAGCAGCACCAGGCATTCGAACATGCCGACCGACTGCACCACCGCGATGATCACGCTCAAGCGATAACCGCGCAGGGCAAAGATGCGCAGATTGAGCAGCGGCGAACTCCGGTTCAGTTCCAGTCGTACAAACGCAACCAGACATAGAATGGCCGCCAGCAGCATGCCAAGGTTGAGCGGATCAGTGAGGGCTTCGGCATGGCGCAGGCGGCCAACGGCGATCATCAGCAGACCGATGCCCGTCGCGATCAGCAAGTAACCCGCCAGGTCGAAAGGTTTGCGCTCTGCCGCCTCAGAGGCCGGCAGCACACCGACACCCAGGATCAGCGCCAGC
The DNA here is from genome assembly GCF_059695775.1 of Pseudomonas sp. LBUM1666. Lineage (NCBI taxonomy): Bacteria > Pseudomonadati > Pseudomonadota > Gammaproteobacteria > Pseudomonadales > Pseudomonadaceae > Pseudomonas > Pseudomonas sp. LBUM1666. The sequence goes on from NZ_CP166789.1 coordinate 4,107,711, forward strand.
AGGCCAATCGGTACATTCATCAGGAATAGCGAACGCCAACTGAACCACTCCAGCATCAGGCTGCCGCACAAGGGCCCCAATGCCGGCGCCAGCATGACCGCCGCGCCCCACAGGCCGGTGACCCTGCCCCGCTCGCCCTTGGCGTACACCGAAAAAATGATCGCCAGCGACAGCGGAATCATCAGCCCGCTGGCGATGCCTTGCACCACGCGTGCGGTAATCACCAGCGCGATGGAATTGGCCAACGCCCCCAGCAGCGAACCGCAGACAAACAACGCCACGCCCCACAAGTACAGGGATTTGCGCCCCATCCGCTGGCTGAGAAAACTGGTGAGGGGCATGGTCATGCCCATGCTCACCATGAACGCCGCCACAATCCAGGTGGCCAACAGCGGGCCGATCTGAAAGGCCTCCATGAACGCTGGCAGCGCCGGATTCAACGAGCTGTTGTTCAGGCTGACCGTCAGCGTGCCCAACAGCACATTGACCACCACCAACCAGCGCGGCACGGCAAACGTCAATCCCACGGGGCGACTCCGACTTCTTGCACAAACACCTGCGGTGGTCGCGGATGACAGAGGAAATCGGCGTGGGAGATGTTGTAGCCATAGGCACCGGCCAGCGGCAGCACCAGCATGTCGCCGACTTCGACACCAGTCAGCGGGTAATCGCGGCTCAGCACATCCTTGGGCGTGCAGAGCTGCCCCACGACGGTCCAGTCCTGTTGTGTCGCCGTTGGCGTTACGCGATGCCGGGGCAGATGAATGATCGGGTGATCATGTCCTTGGGCAACTGGCAAACGGAACTGATGAGTGCCGCCCCGACAGACCAGGAAGTGCTTGCCGTGACTGGTTTTCTGATCCAGCACTTCAATGGCGTAATAGCCGCAGAAGGCGCTGATGAAACGACCGGGCTCAAAGCGCACGATGGGCGCATCGGCGCAGGCTGCCAGGCTTTGCCCCAAATGCGTACACAAGCGCTGCCAGTCGAATTGCTGCGGCCCAAGGTAATTAACGCCGATGCCACCGCCCACATTGAGGTGAGTGATCGCCGCGGGATCGGCCGATAACGCTTTCCATTGCAGCCAGCGCTGCAGGTACAGATCGAGCAATTGCTCATGGCGCTCCACCAGAGACTGATGGGACATCGCATGCACATGGAAGCCCTTGAGCCGCAGGTGGCTGGCGTTATCGACCCAGCTGACCGCCTGGGCCAGTTCCGACTCATCGATCCCGAACGGTGTGGCCGTGCCGGCCATCGCCAGTTTGCTGGAGAGCGGCGATGGCAGTTCGGGGTTGATCCGCAGCAATACGTCTTGCACGCGCCCCGCTTCCAGTGCCAGCCGTTGCAGACGGACGATTTCATTCAGGCTTTCGATGTGAATCGCCTCAACCTGGTGTTGCAGCGCCGAACGCAGATCGGAGTCCAGTTTGCCGGGGCCGGAGAAGATGAATGGCTTGCGCGTCGGGCAGGCCTGAAGACGATCGATCTCGCCGCCGGAGGAAATCTCGAACCCGTGCACCAACGGCGCGACGGTGGACAGAATTTGCGGTTCGCTGCTGGCCTTGATCGCGTAGTAAAGCTCCACGCCTTCAGGGAGTGCCGCCATCACCTGCGTCACGTGCTGTTTCAACGCGTCCAGGTCATAGATGAACAGCGCCAGTGGGTCTTCGTGTTTTAGGCGGGCTTCGTCGATGGCGGCCAATACCGTTGCGGGCAGCTTATCCATGCTTGGCCTCCTTGCCCCACGGGGACACCAGACTGACGTAGCTGGCCTGGCGATCGGCCTTGGCTGCCAGGCGGACCTTAAGGTTGGTTTTGCAGGCAATCGGCTGACCGGCGATCAGTGCGTCCAACTCCGGCGCAGCGCGGGTCAATTCGGCGCGGATGCTGATCAATTGCTGCTCCACCCGTTGCCACATCAGCGGCGCCAGGTGCGGACGCTCCCAGCTCAGGGCCAGCACAGCCTCGGACAAGTTGTTGACGAACAGGCAATAGACGATGCGATTCCAGCCTTGCTGGCGGGAGTAGAGCAGCGACTCACGCACCCGTGGATGAACGTCCGTGTCGATCCGGGAAGCACCCAGTTCGTCGGTCAGTTTGACCCCTTCGAAATCCCGCAACAGCAAGCGCTGTGGACGACCGTTGTCATGCACCAGCACGCTGTTCTGCAAGTGCGGCTCCATGACGATGCCGTGGTTGAAGAACAGCGCCAGCACCGGACGTAGCAGTAGCGCCTGATAGTCGTCGAACCAGCTCAACAGCGTTTGATCATCGATGTCATTGCCGTTGAACCGGCTCAGGAACTCATGCACCAACGGCGGTAAATGCAGGCCACGAGCGAACAATGTACCGGCCATGATGCTGCAGTCGGTGCCGGTATCGAGGCAGAAGTTCTCCCGCAGGATCGCCCCGGTCTGTTCGCGGAACCAGTGGTTATCGGCTTCGCTGGCCTGTTGCGGCGCCCAGCTCAGATTGCCCGGCTCGGCCACCACCGAAAGCCCGCCAAGGGTTTCGGGCCGGGTCAGTTGGAGGTTACGAAAGACTCGGTCGATCATCAGTGCGCTTTCCAGTTCGTACCAGGCGTTTTTCCTGACGCAGTTGGTGATGCGCACGTTCAGCGAGCCCTTGATGAAGAACTCATGGCCCTCGATGTACCAGGTGCGGATGGACGCCGTGGGGTTGGCCATCAGCCCTGTGGCGCCAAGATCGACGATGGCCGCGGATTTCAACAAACGCTGAACCCGGCCATCCTGCATGAACAGCTGGGCCTGTACCGGATGCATGCAGATAACCGCGTGCCCTGGCCGCGCCTGCGCTTGATCGGCAAAACCGGCCAGCACTTGGGCTTTGCTCAGGCCGTTGGCCCCGACGTTCAATCCTTCCAGCGGCACCTCGAACAGGTGCAATGGCGTGCGGGCCTGGAATTCCGGGGCATAGGTTTCCTGGGCCAGATGAGCTGGCCACAGGCGCGCCTTGGGTGCCGGGTGGTTCGGATGACCGAACCACAAACCCTGCTCGCTGGCGAGGTAACCGCTGAGCGGTGCCGGGTGCTGGCCGTCCATGTTGTGGCCGACGATGGCCGCGGTCAGCAACTGGCTTTGCAACACCTGATCCAGCAACTCGTCGTTGCTGGCGCGGGTCATGTGTTCGCACGCCGCGAGCAACTGCTCGACGAACTCGGTAAACCTCAGGCACGACCAGTCGCCCTCGCCACGCCGGGCATAAACGTCCGACAGGTAACGGTGACTGCCTAGACCATCACGGCGGTCCACCATCACAAAAAACTGCTGCTGGTTGGGCAGGTTGATGGTCAGGGGAATGCCCTTCCATTCCAGGCCCTCGAGGTAACTGCCCGGGGCGATACCTTGCATCTGCGTCGGCCAACTGTAACTGAGGCAGTTTTCCGGCAAGGCGAACTCTTTGATCAAACAATTAAGCAACGCGCGCGTCGTCGCCAACTCACTGACCATATTCGATAAAACACTGCGATCTGGATGATTCATGGGTGCTCCACAGTAGCCCGCGAGGCCACTGGACACGTTATATGGCGAAAAAATTAGTTGCTGATCGACCTGTTTAACAGCCGACGAAACCCCACGTAACGACATCACTTCACTGAACCTTTTTAAACAATCAGACGACCATCAAAGTTACTTACAGCAATGCCATCAAACTGCAATCCGGCAGGTTGTTAATGCAACTTCAATTGATTCATTCAGGACGCAACTGCAATAAAGCGGCAGCCATCGCATTATCAAAACGCTGGATCACTTGCTGGCATTGTTCATCATCGATAATCAATGGCGGCAACAAGCGGATGACATTGCCCTTACGCCCGCCACGTTCAAGCAACAGGCCTTGTTTGAAGCACTGTTGCTGGATGGCCGCGGCCAGCGCCGGGTCCATCGGGAAATGCCCGTGACGATCAGCCGGCTGGCGCTCGTCGACAATCTCGATGCCCAGCATCAGGCCGCGACCGCGCACCTGGCCGAGGGCCGGATAATGCGCCTGCAACTCAATCAGTCGGTCCTTGAGCCACTGGCCACGGCGCTCGGCCTGGGCGGCGAGGTTTTGCTGTTGCAGCACCTGCAACGTGGCCAGCCCGGCGGCCATGGCCATCTGGTTGCCGCGGAAGGTGCCGGCGTGATTGCCTGGCTCCCAGGCGTCGAATTCACGACGGATGCCCAGCACTGCCATGGGCAAACCGCCACCGACCGCTTTGGACATGACGATCAGGTCCGGCTCGATGTCGGCGTGTTCGAAGGCAAACATCTTGCCGGTGCGGGCGAAACCGGTCTGCACTTCGTCGAGGATCAACAGGATGCCGTGCTTGCGCGTCACCTCGCGGATCGCCCGCAGCCAGCTCGCCGGGGCACAGTTAACCCCGCCCTCACCCTGCACCGCTTCAAGGATCACCGCCGCCGGCAGGGACACGCCGCTTTCGACGTCCTCGATGAACTGGGTGAAATAGTGGGTCAAGGCCTCGATCCCGGCCTCACCGCCAATGCCCAGCGGGCAACGGTATTCGTGGGGGTATGGCATGAACTGCACCCCGGGCATCAGGCTGGCGATGGCATTTTTCGGCGCGGTGTTGCCGGTCAGAGCCAGAGCGCCATGGGTCATGCCATGGTAGGCCCCGGAGAAACTGATGATGTTGTTGCGCCCGGTGTAGGTCTTGGCCAGTTTCAGCGCGGCCTCCACTGCATCCGCCCCGGATGGCCCGCAAAATTGCAGGCAGTAATCACGGCCCTGGTTCGGCAACAGGCTAAGCAAGGTTTCACTGAAAGCGTCCTTGACCGCAGTGGTCAGGTCCAGGGTGTGCATCGGCAGACCTGAGGCGAGGAAGCTGTCGAGGCTGGCCATGACGGCCGGATGATTGTGCCCCAAGGCCAAAGTACCTGCGCCGGCCAGGCAGTCGAGGTAACTATTACCCTCAACGTCGGTCACCCAGAGCCCGTGCGCCTTAGCGATGGCCAGCGGCAACTTGCGTGGATAACTGCGTACATTAGATTCGAACTTGCTTTGTCGAGCCAGATAGTCGGCATTGGTTTTTTGCAAAGGATTAGAGTGCAATACGCCATCATTCAACATCGCTTCACCCTCGTTAAATTCGATATGCAACTTATTCTCATTAACAAGTTGTTGCAACTAATTCTTAGTACCTATTTGGAAATTTACATATAGCGATTTGAACTACGTTAAAAATATCAGACACGCAAAATACCAAGTTAATAAACCTGGTATAAACTCCGGAAGTGCCATGATCTAGCCATGATCTTGTAATGAAAATGACAACTTAGATATAGGCTACCGATAGATAGCGACTTATACGCAAGTGTCTTGATTGTTCATTAACTGAGGGTGTGCATATGTCCTTCCTCTATTCGAATCAGGTCATGGCCCAACGAAGACGCCCCGATCCCTGGGGCGCATGACAGGGGTGAATCAGAAGTCGACGGTCGCCGAAAGGAGGTAGGTGCGCGGGGTCGACAGCGTCAAGCCAGGCTCACTGTCATCCGAGGCCCCGGCCGAACTCCAGTAGCGTTTGTCCGCCACGTTCTCGACATTGGCACGCAGGGTGATGTTCTTTTCCTCGACCTTGAACGCGTAGCGTGCGCCCACGTCGAAACGCTCCCAGGAGTCGATTTCCTTGTTGTTGGACTGGTCCAGGTACTGCGAGCTGGAATAAATGCCGCGGCTGGTCAGGGTCAGGCCCTGTACAGTCGGCACGTCCCACTCGGCGCCCAGGTTGACGTTGTATTTCGGCGTGGCCGGTGCCCGGTTGCCGTCGAAGGTGCCATTGGTGGTGTTGCTCAACTCGCTGTCGATGTACATTACACCGCCGAGCAGACGGAAACCATCGAGTGGTTCACCGAACACACTCAGTTCCACACCCGTGTTCTCACGCTTGCCGTTCGGGCCGAAGACGCGCGTCGTGGCATTGGTCTCGTAAGCCGGCTGCTTGATCCGGAACACGGCGGCGGTGACGGCGAACGCACCGGCGTCATACTTGGCGCCGACCTCGACCTGGCGGCTGATGAACGGCGGGAAGATCTCGTCCTCGTTCACCGAGGTCGACGGTGCGATCTTGCCCTGGCTCAGGCCTTCCATGTAGTTGGCATACAGCGACAGCTTGTCGGTTGCCTTGAACAGGATGCCGCCCGACGGCGAAACCTTTTCCTCGTCGTAGCCGGTGTCGCCTCTGACGTTATCGGTCCAGTCGTCAACCTTCACGCGCTGCCAGCGAGCGCCGAGGGTCAACAGCAACCGGTCATCGAAGAAACCCAGCGTGTCGGACAACGCCACGCCGGTGGAGCGGTTCTCGGTATAGACCTCCGAATCCTGTCGCGTGGGTCTGACAGGCGTTGGTGTTTCAACGGGGTTATAAATGTTGCTGTTGGCCGCGGCATACCGGGCGCCGCCATTTTCGAAGTCCATGTAGTAATAGCTGGCGGCCAGATTGACTTCATGGCTTACCGGGCCGGTACGGAACCAGTTGCGCACTCCCGCCGTGGCCGTCCGGACATTTTCGTCACGGGTGAAGTCGCGCGGTTGAACGCTGAAGTTGCCGGCGTCGTTGGTGACCGAAACGGCATGTCGGAGGAAGTCATGATTACTTTTGCGCGCGCCCACACCGCCGTACAGCATGACGGAATCGTTGACATCGAATTCAGCGTTCACCGTGCCAAACGTGTCGTTGGTACTCGCCTTGCTCCAGGGCTGCGCATAGTTGCGGCGCACATCGCTGGCATGCGGAACCTGCGCGTTAGGGCCAACCTGTACGCGCTCCTGCGGTGCGTCGGTATCACGCTCGGTGCGTCCGATGTCCGTCGAGAGCCGCAGACGTTCACCGCGAAAATCCAGGCCCAGCACGGCCATCTCGCGGTCGACATTCTGGTGATCCCATTCGGTGTCGCCGGACTGCTTCACGCCGTTGAAACGAAGACCGAACTTGTTGTCTTCACCAAAGCGCCGGCCGACATCCACGGCACCGCCAACCTGGCTGTCGGAAGCGTAACTGCCGGTGAATGAAGTGATGGGCTTGTCGGTCGCGCGCTTGGGCACCACGTTGATCCCGCCACCCACGCTGCCACGCGGCGAGATGCCGTTGATGAGCTGGCTCGGGCCTTTGAGGACGTCGACGCGGTCGGCCATCTCCATGTCGATCGAATATGTCGGCAGGACGCCGTAGAGGCCGTTGTAGGCAACATCACTGTTGAACAGGCTCAGCCCGCGAATGGTGAACTGCTCATAGCGCCCACCCGCCGGGTTGGTGGCGCGAACCGAGGGATCGTTGGCGATCAGGTCGCCCAAGGTACGCGCCTGCTGGTTTTTGACCACCTCACTGGTGTAGGTGGTCATGCTGAACGGCGTTTCCATAAAGTCTTTCGAGCCCAGCAAGCCTTGCGAACCGCGACGCGCGACCTGGCCGCCGACATACGGATCGCCGTCCACCGGGTCAATGGCACCGAGAATCGAGGTGGCGCCCAGTTGCAGGCTGCCGTCTTCTGGCGCCGGGGTCAGGATGTACGCCTCTTCGCCCACTGGCTGCAGTTGCAGACCGGAACCCTGCAACAGTCGGGCAAAGCCCTCCTCGACCGCGTACTCGCCGGAAAGTCCAGGGCTGGTGCGACTGCCCACCAGTGCCGGGTCCACTGACAGGTTGACCCCGGCCAGCCCGGCAAAACGGGTGAGCGCTGCGCTGAGGCTTCCTGCCGGCACCTGGTAACTGCGTCGAGGCGCGTCTTCGGCCCAACCGGCAGTGATGAACAACGGACAGGCACTCAGACTCAGCATCAGACTCAAGTGCAACAACGGGCGCAGTCTGGAAGAACCCAGACGCGTACTGCAGGGCATCACTACGGGCATTGAGAATCTCTCTGATTTCGTTTCACTTGCCTTGAATGACAAGCGACGCGAAAAAAGGGGACACACCTCAAACAATATTTTTGCGCGGCAGCAACGTAACCCAGTAGCGGGTTCGCCTATGCACCTCCAGCGGCAAGCTGGCCGCCAGCAACGTCAGGATGCGATCGGTGTCTTCCAGACGGAAACTGCCGGTGACGCGCAGGGATTCGAGCTCCGGCTCCCAGCGCAACAATCCCGGACGATAGGTGCTGAGTTCGCGCAGAAAATCGCCCAGGGGCTGGTTCTGTGCCATCAACACGCCGTCGCGCCAGCCTGGGGCAAGCACATCGAAAGGTTCGACGCGTCCGGCACCCATGGCCTGAAGGCTGACTTGCTGGCCTGCGCGCAATGAAAAGACCGGTCCGCGCAAAGGCTGCAACTGCACCGCGCCTTTAAGCACTGACACCTTGCACCCCGTCTGCCCCTGACGAACACACACTTCGCTCTGACTGACGACCACTTGCCCGAAGTGCGTCTGAATCGTCAGCGGCGAGGTCCCGGGCACATTCAGCGCTATTTCGCCTTCCACGAGTGTCAGTCGCCGGTTCTTCATGTCGATATCGACGGCACTTGCGGTGTTCAATTGCAGCGAGCTGCCATCGGCCAACTGGACTTTTTTGCCCTCCCCAGTCGCGGTTCGCAGATCAGCGCGCCAGACATCCAGAGGTAGCTGCCGGCTGATCAGCCAGGCGGTTGGCACCAGCGCCACCGCCCCGACGGCGCGCTTGAGCACCGTGCGCCGACTCGTCTGCGGCCGATCCAGGCTAGCCATGGCCAGTGCCGACGGCAGGTCGGCAAAGCGTTGGCGCAAGAGCTGGGCTTTCTGCCAGGCCTGTTCGTGACTGGGATGGCTGTCACGCCAGTGCTGCAGATTGGCACGATCGCGATCATTGGCGGCGCCTGATTCCATGAGTGCCAGCCATTGAGCGGCAGCCCTCACAACTTGCCGGGCCTCAGCCGAAGGTGCCGAACCGATCACAATTCCACCAGCAGGCAATGTTCATAGGCTTGCGCCATGTAGCGCTTGATCGTGCGCTCCGAGACTTGCAGGCGTTCGGCAATCTCGTGATAACCCAAGCCCTCCAACTGACTCCAGAGAAACGCCCGTCGCACCGCGGTCGGCAATCCATCGAGCAATTCGTCCAGGGCTTGCAGGGTTTCCAGCAGCAACCAGCGTTGCTCGGGGGACGGCACGCAGTCCTCAGGCAGCAGCGCCAGCGCATTGAGGTAGGCCTGTTCCAGGCTGCGGCGCTTATAGAAGTTGGTCAGCAGCCGCTTGCCGACAGTCGCCAGATAGGCGCGGGGTTCTTGCAGGTCAGCGATGTGCTGGGAGCTGGCGAGTAAACGCACGAACGTATCCTGGCTCAAGTCCGCCGCATCATGGCCATTGCTCATGCGCCGCCTCAACCAGCTTTCGAGCCAGCCACGATGGTCGCGGTACAGGTCGTGGAAGGTTTGCGCCGCCGGCATCGCTGCATCACTCATCTAAAGGAACCCTGCGCGAAGAAATATTTTAAATGCGACTCATTCTAATTAGTGTTGAGACTTCAAACCAAGCGCTTTGTGCGTTTTGCCCCAAGGAAAAATTTGAATACGCTAATGAAAGACAGGTGCTTCTGCCACTCAGCCACCGGTTAATCAGGGCTGAGCGTTATTGAGGGATATCGTCGAGAGGAGTAAGAGTTCGACACACGGCCGCATTTGGCCGGCAGATGCGAATACCCATGGTTGCGGGGAGAAGGAGAGAAAAGCCAAATCGCAGACACAAAAAACCCCGGTCTTTCGACCAGGGTCTTTGCTATCGACTCGAAGAAGCCAGCGGCTTACTTCGTAGCTCCAAGGCGTTCAGTGGGCCTTGAGGCAGATATGGCGCAGCGGACGGGACTCGAACCCGCGACCCCCGGCGTGACAGGCCGGTATTCTAACCGACTGAACTACCGCTGCGTATCGCTTTGGACTTGCGTCCAAGTAACTCGTCTGATTGGAAGCTTCGAGGCTTTCAATCTCGAACCAGAACAAACTCTGACTCGGAAAATATGGCGCAGCGGACGGGACTCGAACCCGCGACCCCCGGCGTGACAGGCCGGTATTCTAACCGACTGAACTACCGCTGCGCGTCGGTGGAGGCTTTTAAAAGCTTCCATCTTGCTTTCGCAAGACTCTCGGAAGTGGTGGGTGATGACGGGATCGAACCGCCGACATTCTGCTTGTAAGGCAGACGCTCTCCCAGCTGAGCTAATCACCCGTTTGCATCTCCGAGGCCGCGAAATTTACGCAGGTACCGAAGCTAAGTCAATACCCCGCTTGAAGTTTTTCTGAAAAAGACAAAATCATGTCATTTCCCGCAGCGCTGCCAACGGCCGCCTGCAACTTCAAGCCACCGCTGTCGCGGCCCCTGCTCGAATTACTCGCTGTAAATCATCTTCTTGGTCATGCCGCCATCGACCACGAACTCCTGGCCCGTGACAAAACCCGCGTTCTTCGACAATAGCCAGGCGACCATCGCCGCCACGTCCTCGACCGTCCCTACCCTGCCCGCCGGATGCTGGGCATGATCGGCATCGGTCAGAGGTTCGGCACGACGTGCGGAGGGATCTCGCGCATCGATCCAGCCGGGGCTGACCGCATTGACACGGATTTCCGGCCCGAGGCTGATCGCCAAGGCATGAGTCAATGCCAACAGGCCACCCTTGCTCGCCGCATAAGCCTCGGTGTCGGGTTCTGACTGCCCGGCGCGGGTCGAGGCCAGGTTGACGATCGCACCGCTGTGAGCGCGCAGGTACGGCGCACAGTGCTTGGCCAAAAGCATCGGCCCACTGAGATTCACTGCCAGCACCCGATTCCAGTACGCCAGATCAAGGCTTTCAAGGGTGATGTTGTGCGGATCGGCAACCGCCGCGTTGCACACCAGCGCATCCAGACGCCCGAACTGCCCCAGCACCTCGGCGACGCCCAACGCCACCTGCCCTTCGTTCGAGACGTCCATGGCGATGAACCAGGCGTTGTCGCCGAGCACCTTCGCCACTTTCGAACCGCGTACTCGATCAAGATCAGTCAGCACCACCTGCCAGCCTTCGCTGATCAGCCAGGCCGAGATCCCCAGACCAATGCCCCGCGCAGCACCCGTGACCAGTGCAACGCGGCCGTTGGTGCCAGTGCTTGGCGTGGACAACTCGATCACAAGGCAGCCAACCCGCGCGCCAGATCGGCTTGCAGGTCGGCCACATCTTCCAGACCGACCGCGATGCGGATCAGGCTGTCACGAATGCCCGCTGCTTCACGCTCTTGCGGCGCCAGACGACCGTGAGAGGTGGTGCTTGGGTGCGTAATGGTGGTCTTGCTGTCACCGAGGTTGGCGGTGATGGAAATCAGGCGGGTCGCATCGATAAAGCGCCAGGCGCCCTCTTTGCCGCCCTTGACCTCGAAACTCACGACCGCACCAAAGCCTTTCTGCTGACGCAGGGCCAACTCGTGCTGCGGATGGCTTTTGAGACCGGCGTAATGGACTTTCTCGATGCCTTCCTGCTGCTCCAGCCATTCGGCCAGTTGCTGGGCATTGGCACAGTGCGCCTTCATGCGCAGGCTCAAGGTTTCCAGGCCCTTGAGGAAGATCCAAGCGTTGAACGGGCTCAGGGTCGGCCCGGCAGTCCGCAGAAAACCGACGACTTCTTTCATCTGTTCGCTGCGACCGGCCACAACACCGCCCATGCAACGGCCCTGGCCGTCGATGAACTTGGTCGCCGAGTGCACGACGATGTCCGCGCCCATCTTCAGCGGCTGCTGCAACGCCGGGGTGCAGAAGCAGTTGTCGACCACCAGCATCGCGCCCTTGGCGTGAGCGACTTTCGACAGCTCGGCGATGTCCACCAGCTCGGCCAGAGGATTAGATGGCGATTCGACAAACAGCAATTTAGTGTTGGCCTTGATCGCCGCATCCCAACCGGACAAGTCCGCCAGAGGCACGTAATCGACTTCAATGCCGAAGCGCTTGAAGTACTTCTCGAACAGACTGATGGTCGAACCGAACACGCTGCGCGATACCAGCACGTGATCGCCGGCGCTGCACAGGCTCATCACCACCGCCATGATCGCAGCCATGCCGGTGGCCGTGGCCACGGCTTGCTCGGCGCTTTCCAGCGCGGCAATGCGCTCTTCGAACGCACGCACGGTCGGGTTGGTGTAGCGCGAGTAAACGTTGCCCGGCACTTCACCGGCAAAGCGTGCTGCCGCATCAGCAGCAGTACGGAATACGTAGCTGGAAGTGAAGAACATCGGATCACCGTGTTCGCCTTCCGGCGTGCGGTGCTGACCGGCGCGTACGGCCAGGGTATCGAACGCTACGCCTTCGAGGTCGCTGTCCAGCCGACCGGCATCCCAATCCTGACTCATGCTGTCACTCCTTGCCTTGCTCTTTTTAGTAGATACAAAACCGGCCCCTCAGGGCCGGTAGTTACTCAGTTGTTATACAGATCAATGATCGCACTGACTGCCTGCGTCTTGACCTTGGAGGCATCATTACGTGCCTGCTCGATCTTGTTCAGGTAAGCCTCGTCGACGTCGCCGGTGACGTACTGGCCGTCGAACACCGCGCAATCGAACTTCTCGATCTTGATCTTGCCGCCACCGACCGCTTCGATCAAGTCAGGCAGGTCCTGATAGATCAACCAGTCAGCGCCGATCAGATCAGCCACGTCCTGGGTCGAACGGTTGTGCGCGATCAGCTCGTGAGCGCTCGGCATGTCGATGCCGTAGACGTTCGGGTAACGAACGGCCGGTGCCGCGGAGCAGAAGTAAACGTTTTTGGCGCCGGCTTCGCGGGCCATCTGGATGATCTGCTTGCAGGTGGTGCCGCGAACGATGGAGTCGTCCACCAGCATCACGTTCTTGCCGCGGAATTCCAGCTCGATGGCGTTGAGCTTCTGGCGTACGGATTTTTTCCGTGCAGCCTGGCCCGGCATGATGAAGGTCCGGCCGATGTAGCGGTTCTTCACGAAGCCTTCGCGGAACTTGACGCCCAAGTGGTTCGCCAACTCCAAGGCCGCCGTGCGGCTGGTGTCCGGAATCGGGATGACCACGTCGATGTCGTGCTCTGGACGCTCGCGCAGGATCTTCTCGGCGAGTTTCTCGCCCATGCGCAGGCGGGCCTTGTAGACCGACACGCCGTCGATGATCGAGTCTGGACGCGCGAGGTAGACGTGTTCGAAGATGCACGGAGTCAGGGACGGGTTGGTCGCGCACTGACGGGTGTGCAGCTTGCCGTCTTCAGTGATGTAGACCGCTTCGCCCGGTGCCAGGTCGCGAATCAGGGTGAAACCGAGTACGTCCAGGGAAACGCTTTCGGAAGCGATCATGTACTCGACGCCTTCGTCGGTGTGACGCTGACCGAAGACGATCGGGCGGATGCCGTGCGGGTCACGGAAACCGACGATGCCGTAACCGGTCACCATCGCCACGACCGCGTAACCACCGACGCAACGGTTGTGCACGTCAGTAACAGCGGCGAACACGTCTTCTTCAGTGGGCTGCAACTTGCCGCGCTGGGCCAGTTCGTGAGCGAACACGTTGAGCAGCACTTCCGAATCGGAGTTGGTGTTGACGTGGCGCAGGTCAGATTCGTAAATCTCCTTGGCCAGCTGTTCAACGTTGGTCAGGTTACCGTTGTGCGCCAGGGTGATGCCGTAAGGCGAGTTGACGTAAAACGGTTGGGCTTCGGCCGAGGTCGAACTGCCCGCGGTCGGGTAACGCACATGGCCAATACCCATGTGGCCGACCAGGCGCTGCATGTGACGTTGATGGAACACGTCACGCACCAGGCCATTGTCCTTGCGCAGGAATAACCGGCCATCATGGCTGGTCACGATACCGGCAGCGTCCTGGCCGCGGTGCTGGAGGACGGTTAGCGCGTCATACAGCGCCTGATTGACGTTCGACTTACCGACGATACCGACGATGCCACACATGCGACGCAACCCCTACTTAATGGATCTGAACTGAACACAACTTACTGAGGCGTTTTGGCCATCGGCAAGAGGTGCTCCTTGAACGGTATCTCAGCGGGTACGCTGATACCGCTGGCAAGCCACTGACTGCTCCACCCAAGAATCAGGTTTTTGGACCAGTCTGCAACCAATAGAAATTTTGGCACGAGCTGTGACTCTTGCCACCACCCGTCCTGCTGTACCGGCCCCAGGCTCAACAGCCCGACCGCCACGACCACCAGCAACACGCCACGCGCGGCGCCGAAGGCCATGCCGAGGAATCGATCGGTCCCGGACAGCCCGGTGACGCGAACCAATTCGCCGATAAGATAATTGATCATCGCGCCTACGATTAACGTGGCGACAAACATGATGGCACAGCCCGTGATCACACGAGCCGACGGCGTTTGGATGTATCCGGCGAGGTACTCGGACAATGAACCACCGAACATCCAGGCGACGACTCCTGCGATGATCCAGGTCACCAGCGATAGTGCTTCTTTGACGAAGCCGCGGCTCAGACTGATCAATGCGGAGATGGCGACGATTGCAACGATCGCCCAGTCAACCCAGGTAAATGGCACAGTGCAGCCTACAGACGGATAAGGCGGCGCATTTTAGCAGAGCGCATGGCTATCGGTAAGCTGCGATTGTCAGTGCATTTCAAATCGGGGCGATAGTTTTAACCGCGCTCAGGCTGGAAACGCACCACAAAACCCTTGAGGTTCTGCTGGCGGCTCAACAAGTCACGCAGACGATCAGCTTCTGCCCGCTCGATCAGCGGCCCGACAAACACCCGATTCTTGCCGTCGGCAGTGCGGATGTAGGCGTTGTAGCCCTGACTGCGCAGGGATTTCTGCAGGCTTTCTGCACTGGCACGACTCGACAGACTCGCCAGTTGCACCGACCAACTGACCGACAGGCCATTGGCATCGACGCGGCTTTGAGTCGTGTCCGGCTTGCCCGGTGCAGCCGTGATGGGCTGGCCAGGTGCAACCGTTGGTTTGTTGACCGGCGCAGGTGCTGGCGCCGGAGGCGGCGTGACCGGTTTGGCGGCAGGTGCAGGCGCCACCGGGGCACTTGGGGCAATCGCTGTCGACGGTGCTTCTTGCTGAGCGATTTCATCATCACTCGGCACGGGCTCCTGAGGCAGCGCTTGCGGCTCAGGCACCACCACCGGTTCGACCTGAACTTGCGGCACCGCAGGCGCTTGCGGCGCAGCCGGGGCTTCAACCGTCACTTGACGCTGTTCATCCTGACGGGAAAACAGCATCGGCAGGAAAATCACCGCCAGCGCCACCAGAACCAGGGCGCCAACCATGCGCTGTTTGTATGCCTTATCCAGCAATGCCATTTGCCGCTTCCTCCGTGGAGCGCCGGGCCAGCCATTCGAGGGCCTCGGCGACACAATAAAATGATCCGAACAACAGAATCTCGTCGTCGCTCGTCGCCAGCGCGCACTGCCCTTCCAGGGCGTCAGCCACGCTGTCATAGGATGTTACCGAGCCGCCAAGGTTCTGCAACGCCGCGTGCAAATCGGCAACCGGGCGTGCTCGCGGTGAATCCAGCGGCGCGACGGCCCAATGCTGGACACTAGCATTCAATTCGCCGACAACACCATCCAGATCCTTGTCCGCCAACAATCCGAACACTGCCAGACGCTTGCCGGCCGGCGGTCGACTGGCCAGACGGCGAGCCAGATACTCTGCCGCATGGGGGTTATGCCCCACGTCCAGCAACAGGTTCAGGCGCTTGCCCTGCCAGTCAAACTGACGGCGATCGAGGCGACCGACCACCCGAGTGGCTTTCAGCGCAGCAATAATTTGTGCATCCACCCAAGGCAACCCGAGCAACAGGTAAGCCTGCAACGCCAGCGCGGCGTTTTCCATCGGCAGATCGAGCAACGGCAGATCATGCAGCTCGACCACTCGCCCTTGAGCGTCAAGACCGCGCCATTGCCAGTTGTGATCGGTGATGCCGAGGTCAAAATCGCGCCCACGCAGGAAAAACGGACAATTGAGCTCTCGCGCTTTATCCAGCAGGGGTTGCGGAGGATTCAGATCGCCACAGAGCGCAGGCGCACCCTGGCGGAAGATGCCGGCCTTTTCGAACGCTACGGATTCACGGGTATCACCCAGATAATCCGCGTGATCAACACCGATACTGGTGACCAGCGCCATATCGGCATCGACCACGTTGACCGTATCCAGACGCCCGCCCAGCCCGACTTCCAGCACCACTGCATCGAGATTGGCGTGTTGAAACAGCCAGAACGCCGCCAGGGTGCCCATTTCGAAGTACGTAAGCGAAGTATCGCCACGGCCTGCCTCGACCGCGGCAAAGGCTTCGCACAGCTCGGCGTCAGTGGCTTCGACGCCATTGACCTGCACCCGCTCGTTGTAACGCAGCAGGTGCGGAGAATTGTAGACACCGACGCTCAGGCCCTGCGCCCGCAGCAACGAAGCCACGAATGCGCAGGTAGAACCTTTGCCGTTGGTGCCGGTGACCGTGATCACCCGAGGCGCCGGCTTGCCCAGTCCCATGCGGGACGCTACCTGTTGCGAGCGCTCCAGGCCCATGTCGATGGCCGAAGGGTGCAACTGCTCAAGGTAGGCGAGCCACTCGCCAAGGGTACGCTCGATCATAGGTTGGCGGGTACCGGTGGAACCACGATTGGCTCGATTGGCGCGGCGACGAATTTCGGCGTCGGCAGGCCCATCATTTGTGCCAGCAGATTGCCCAGACGCGGACGCAGTTCCTGACGGTGAATGATCATGTCGATCGCACCGTGTTCCAGCAGGAATTCGCTGCGCTGGAAGCCTTCCGGCAGTTTTTCACGCACGGTTTGTTCAATGACGCGCGGACCAGCGAAGCCGATCAGGGCTTTCGGCTCACCGACAATCACGTCGCCGAGCATCGCCAGACTGGCGGAAACGCCGCCGTAGACCGGGTCGGTCAGCACGGAGATGAACGGAATGCCTTCTTCACGCAGACGCGCCAGCACCGCGGAGGTCTTGGCCATTTGCATCAGGGAGATCAGGGCTTCCTGCATCCGCGCACCACCGGAGGCGGCGAAGCAGATCATCGGGCATTTGTTTTCCAGCGCGTAGTTGGCGGCGCGAACGAAGCGCTCACCGACGATGGCGCCCATGGAACCGCCCATGAAGGAGAATTCGAACGCCGAAACAACCACAGGCATGCCCAGCAGGGTGCCGCTCATGGAGATCAGTGCGTCTTTTTCGCCGGTCGCTTTTTGCGCGGCGGTCAGACGATCCTTGTACTTCTTGCCGTCGCGGAACTTCAGACGGTCAACCGGCTCAAGGTCCGCGCCCAGTTCGGCACGACCTTCAGCGTCGAGGAAGATGTCGATACGGGCGCGAGCGCCGATACGCATGTGGTGGTTGCACTTGGGGCAAACGTCCAGGGTCTTTTCCAGCTCCGGACGATACAGCACAGCCTCGCAAGACGGGCATTTGTGCCACAGACCTTCAGGCACCGAGCTCTTCTTGACCTCGGAACGCATGATCGAAGGGATCAGTTTGTCTACTAACCAGTTGCTCATGCTTTCTTTCTCCAGTACCGGCGGCCCGAACGCTCTGGTTCGCAGCCCCGCGTATGCCCTTGAGCTAAATTCATGTGTGTGGCGATGATCGATGAATGGCCGGGTCAGTGAAGCGTGACCTGCGTACAACCCATCAATCCTCAGCCGTACCTGCTTTGTGCAGCGCAGTGCATTTTGGGACGGCGGCAGTGTGCCAGCCGTCACATCAGCTACGTGCTACTGCGTACCGCTTTAATGAATGCCTGAATCTTTGCGTGATCCTTGATGCCCTTGCTCGCCTCCACCCCACCGCTGACGTCCACCGCGTAAGGCCGAACCCGGGCAATCGCTTCGGCGACGTTGTCCGGCGTCAAGCCACCCGCCAGGATGATCGGTTTGCTCAAGCCTTGCGGTATCAGAGACCAGTCAAACGCTTCACCGGTTCCGCCGGGTACGCCTTCAACGTAGGCGTCGAGCAGGATACCGCGGGCGCCTGGAAACGCATCGCATGCGGCCGCGATGTCGTCACCGGCCTTGACCCGCAGCGCCTTGATGTACGGACGGTGCCAGCCTTCGCACTCGGCCGCGGTTTCGTCGCCATGGAACTGCAACAAATCCAGCGGCACGGCGTCGAGGATTTCCCCCAACTCGCAGCGGCTGGCGTCGACGAACAGCCCTACGGTGGTCACGAACGGTGGCAACGCCTCGATGATCGAGCGCGCCTGCTGAAACGTCACGGCCCGGGGGCTTTTGGCGTAGAACACAAATCCGATCGCATCAGCCCCGGCCTCAACCGCCGCCAACGCATCTTCTATGCGGGTAATCCCACAAATTTTGCTGCGAACGGCCGACATGTCGATAGAACCCCAAGGTAAATCCGAGAAAGTCCCGGATGGTAACAAAAGCGTTCGAGGGCGTCAGCCGTCAAGTTCCGAGAAGCCGGTCAGGAAGTGCGGCCCGATGTAACGCTCGGGCAATTCGAACTCGTCGCGGTACTCGACCTGCACCAGGTACAGGCCGTACGGATGCGCCGTCACCCCACCGGAACGGCGAATGCGGCTCTCCAGCACCTCTTTCATCCACTCTACCGGGCGCTCGCCGGCACCGATGGTCATCAGCACACCAGCAATGTTGCGCACCATGTGGTGCAGGAAGGCGCTGGCGCGGATGTCCAGAACGATCATCTTGCCGTGGCGCGTGACGCGCAGGTGATGCAGCTCCTTGATCGGCGACTTGGCCTGACACTGGCCGGCACGGAAAGCACTGAAGTCGTGGGTGCCGACCAGATACTGCGCCGCCTCGGCCATGCGCTCGACGTCCAGCGGACGGTGATTCCAGGTGATTTCTTCGTTCAAGTGCGCCGGGCGGATCTGATCGTTGTAGATCACGTAGCGATAGCGCCGGGCAATCGCCTTGAACCGCGCATGAAAATGCGCCGGCATGACCTTGGCCCAGCTGACACTGACGTCGTGAGGCAAATTGATATTGGCGCCCATGACCCAGGCTTTCATCGAACGCTCGACCTGAGTATCGAAATGCACCACCTGACCGCACGCATGCACGCCCGCATCCGTACGCCCGGCGCAGAGCAGCGACACCGGTGAGTCGGCGACTTTGGACAAGGCCTTTTCGAGCGTCTCCTGCACAGTGAGTACGCCGGACGCCTGGCGCTGCCAGCCGCGATAGCGCGAGCCTTTGTATTCAACGCCCAACGCGATCCGGAAAAAGCCGTCGGCCACCATTTCGGCGGCCGGATTATCTATATTTGCCAAGGAGTGACAGCCTGCTGATGTACGCAAAGGCGGGCATTATAAGGCCGCCGGACGGGGACGCCAGAGGCGCGTGTGTTTTGTACCTTGCCCGGCGCCCAGGACAGAAACAAAAACGGCAGCCTCAATGGGCTGCCGTTTTGTTTACGCCTTACCGATCAATCAAGCCAGACGCGATAGCATTTCCTTGGCTTCGCTCTTCTGACCGTCGTCACCCTCGGTCACCACTTCGTTGAGGATGTCCCGGGCGCCGTCGGCGTCGCCCATGTCGATGTAGGCCTGGGCCAGATCGAGCTTGGTAGCGACTTCGTCAGTGCCGGAAAGGAAATCGAATTCCGGCTCGTCAGCTGCGGAGGCCATGGCGTCTTCCGCCGTGAAGCTCGGTTCGCCAAGGCTCTGGGACAGACGATCCAGTTCGGCGTTGACTTCATCCAGTTCGGCGGCAAACGCGTCCGGAGCGTCAGGGGCGTCCATTTCGTCAGCCAGCGACAGATCGAAATCGGCTGGCAGCTCCAGATCGTCCAGCGCAACCTCAGGAACAGCCGGCGCTTCAGCGGCAGGTAAATCCAGGTCCTTGACGCCCTCATCCAGACTCAACAGGAAGTCGTCTTCGGCTAGGGTCGCCGGCGAGGCATCCCCACCGAGATCCATATCCAGGTCGAAGGCCGACAGGTCATCGAGGTTTTCCTTGATGTCGGTCTGCTGCTGCAACACAGACTCGAAGCTCAAGTCGTCGTCCAGCGGGAACTCGTCCAGCTCAGCCGCAGACACTGGCTCTGGTTCTGGTGCAACTACTGCCGGAGAGGCAGCTTCCAGATCATCCAGGCTCAAATCGAAGGCACTGTCGAGATCATCGGACTTGGCCTCTGGCTCTGGTTCTGGCGCAACCACCGCCGGAGAGGCAGCTTCCAGATCATCCAGGCTCAAATCGAAGGCACTGTCGAAGTCATCGGGCTCTGCCTCCGCTTCTGCCTCTGGTGCAACCACTGCCGGAGAAGCAGATTCCAGATCATCCAGGCTCAAATCGAAGGCACTGTCGAAGTCATCGGGCACTGCCGGAGCCGGCGCTTCAGGCTCGTCCAGCAGCAGATCCTTGACGTATTGCGCGTCCAGTTCGGCAGCGATCGCAGCGGCTGCGATACCACCGGCTGCCGCAATAACCATACCGGGGAAGCGGCTCTTGAGTTTTTCGACCTGAGCAAAGTTGTCACCATTGGCCACCAGTTGGCGTTCCTGGGCAACGAATGCATCGCGGTCGCCTTGCTGACCGTAGACTTCCATCAGCTTGAGGCGCAAGTCACTGCGTTGCGGCTCTTGCTTGATCCCGTCTTCAAGCAAGGCAACCGCCTGATTCAGACGACCGGCAGTGATGTGCGACTGCGCCTTGCTCAGTACGTCGTCATCGCGCTCGCCAGCAGGCGAAACCAATGGCGCAGCGATCGGCGGCGTTACCACAACCGGAGCAATCACCGGAGCCGGCGCGGGTGCAGGCGGTGGCGTTGGGGTTGGGGTTGGGGCGGTAGCGAGCTTCACGCTCGGCGGCGGCACTTCCAGGTCTTCGAAGATGCCTTTTGGCAGGTCAAGTTCAGCGGAGAACGCCTGCTCCTCGGCCAAGTCACGGGCCATGCGCAAATGCTTCTCGGCTTCTTGCTGGGCTTTGCGGCGACGCGCCAGCAACAGCAGCAGGAACAGCACCACCACGGCACCGCCACCTGCCAGACCCAGTAGCCACGGATTGGTCAGCAGTTCTTTGAATTGCTGATCGTCGGACTCTACCGGCGTCGACTCGACAGGCTTCTCGGCGGGAGCCGGAGTGGCGTCGGGCGCAGCAGCCTCAGGTGCAGTCGGAGCCGCGTCCGCAGGCGCTGTTGCCGCCGGGTTGGCCGCCAGTTCGGCTGACATTGCCGGAGCGGTCGCACCGGGTGCCGGCGCACCCGCCGCACCTTCAGCCTGCAACTTGGCCAGTTGATTGTTCTTCAGTTCGATCAGGCGTTGCAGCTTCTCCAGCTGACTTTGCAGATCGGTCATGCGGCTTTTCAGTTCGGCGTTGTCACGACGGGTCGTGTCGAGGCTTTCCTGGGTCACGGCGAGCTTGTTGCTCAAATTCTTGGCATCACCCGCAGCGCCTTTGCCACCGGCCTTGCCGGACTCGGCGGAGACCAGGCTCAGCTTGTCTGTAGCCGTTTGCGACGAAGGGCCTTCACCGCGAGCGCGTTTGGTGGCATCGAGCTGCTGCTGTCCGGTCCCGGGTTTCGCCACGTAGCGACGACCCTGACGCCACGCGGTGTTCTGCGCGGAGACTTCAGCAATGGCCTTCGGTTGCGGCAGGCTGGTGCTCTGCGCCTGATCCGGCAGACGCAGCACCTGACCGGCTTTCAACCGGTTGATGTTGCCGTCGATAAAGGCATCCGGATTCAACGCCTGGATGGCCAGCATGGTTTGCTGGACCGAGCCGCCAGTGCGCGTCTTCGCAGCGATTTCCCACAGGGTATCGCGCGGCGCGGTGGTGTATTGGGTTGGTTTGGTGCCACCGGTCACCGGTGCGGTGACGGTTTGCGTCGGTGCAGGCTGCGCAGCCGCATCAGCGGTTTGCGGCGAGAATTTGGACGGATCGAGCAGCACGCTGTAATCGCGCAGCAGGCGACCGTTGGGCCACATCACCTGAACCAGGAATTTCACCATGGGTTCGGAGAGTGGTTTGCTGGATGTCACACGCAGGATGCTTTTACCGCTGGCGTTGAGCACCGGAGTAAAGGTCAGGTCATTGAGAAACGCCTGGCGGTCGACACCGGCCTTGGCGAAATCTTCGGGCGAAGCCAGGCTCGGCACCACTTCGGCAGCGGTGAGGTCCTTGACGTCGAGCAACTCGATTTCCGCCACCAAGGGCTGGTTCAGCGTCGACTTCAGGGTCAATTCCCCGAGCCCGAGGGCATGCGCCATACCGGAGGACAGCGCCGAGGCGGCCGCTATTGCTAACACCAGTTTGCGAACTTGAACCATAGCCTCATCCTTTGTTTGAACATTCCTCGGCCAGCGAGAAGGTGTTGATAGTCGCTGCCGTAAGGCATTGCGCGCGGCGGCGAAGAGTCGTCGCGCGCGATCATTTCATTCATGCCACGCAAAGCCCCGGAGGGAGCCCGCCTTCAGCAGTCCGGCCAAGCATAGCGCCCGGCTGGATTCATTCGACAAATTGTTGCCAAGTATCTTTTACAGCAGGTCTTTTATCAACAATTCAGCCACCTGCACAGCATTGAGCGCTGCGCCTTTGCGTACGTTATCTGACGTCAGCCACAAATTTAGTTCCGACAGGTCGTCGATCCCGTTGCGAACCCGACCAACGTAGACCACGTCCTGCCCTACCGCATCGCCTACCGGCGTCGGGTAATCGCCGGCTTCCACCAACTCGATACCGGGCGCGTCTTCCAGGGCGGTGTTGACTTTTGCCAGGTCGATGTCGCTCGATGACTGCAAGGTCACGTTAAAGCTATCGCCAAAAAACACCGGGGCTTGAATGCAAGTGACGGAAATCTTTAATAAAGGCAGCGCCATGACCTGACGCAACTCGCGTACCAGGCGCTTTTCCAGCAGCGTGTGACCCTGATCATCAGGCTTGCCCACTTGCGCCAGCAGGTTGAAGGCCATCTGCCGATCAAAGAAGGTCGGCTCCAGCGGACGCACATTGAGCAGCTCGGCCGTTTGCCGTGCCAGCTCGGTGACGGCTTCGCGGCCTTGGGCGGAGACGGCCAGGCTGGCGGTCAAATTGATGCGTTGCAGGTCGAGCAAACCGAGCAACGGCGCCAGCACGACCGCCAGTGTGGTGGCCGAAGGGCTTGGACTGCTGACCTGGAACGGCTTTTTCAAACTGGCCAGCACATGCGCGTTGGCCTCAGGCACGACTTGTGGCGCCTGATCAGCCGGCAAGGCGCCGGACAAGTCGATCAGCGAGCAACCGGCGGCCGTGGCACGCGAAGCGAAACTCAGGGTTACCGCCGGGCCGGCAGCGAAGAACACCAGCTGGACTTTACTGAAGTCGAACTCATCGACTTCCCGCACCCGCACGTTCTTGCCGCGAAACGGCACCGAATGCCCGGCCGATTCACTGCTGGCGAGCAGGTGCAGATTGCCGACCGGGAAGTCGCGCTCTTCGAGAATCTGCACGAGCGTTTCGCCGACAGTACCGGTGGCGCCGATCACGGCAATATCAAAGGACTGGCTCATGGTTCTACCTCTGGCGAAACGGGGGGAGCGGCACTTTACCGGGTGGTTGGCGCACAGGCAATTCGGCTGGGATCTGCGCAGGCAGACCCGGCCCCTTCGCGAGCAGGCTCGCTCCCACATTAGACCGCGATCAACTGTGGGAGCGAGCCTGCTCGCGAAGGGGCCGGTACAGACAACTCATCAACATCAGACTGTCGGGCATAAAAAAACCCGCACCTCTTTCAAGGCACGGGTTCTTTTATTACTTCAATCGATCAACGCTCAAGCAGGATCCGCAGCATGCGACGCAGCGGTTCAGCCGCGCCCCACAGCAGTTGGTCGCCGACGGTGAACGCACCGACGTACTGCGTGCCCATGTTCAGCTTGCGCAGACGGCCAACCGGTACGTTCAGGGTGCCGGTGACTTTCGTCGGGCTCAGTTCCTGAATGCTGGCTTCGCGGCTGTTCGGCACCAGTTTGACCCAAGGGTTGTGCTGGCTGATCAGCCCTTCGATATCGGCGATCGGCACATCTTTGTTCAGTTTGATGGTCAGCGCCTGGCTGTGGCAGCGCATGGCGCCGATACGCACGCAGATGCCATCGACCGGGATCGGGCTCTTGAAGCGACCAAGGATCTTGTTGGTCTCGGCCTGGGCCTTCCACTCTTCGCGGCTCTGACCGTTCGGCAGTTCCTTGTCGATCCACGGGATCAGGCTGCCGGCCAGCGGTACACCGAAGTTTTCGGTCGGGTACGCGTCGCTGCGCATGGCTTCGGCCACACGGCGGTCGATGTCGAGGATCGCGCTGGCCGGGTCGGCCAGTTGATCGGCGACAGCGGCGTGGGTCGCGCCCATTTGCTTGATCAGTTCACGCATGTTCTGCGCGCCGGCACCGGAGGCCGCCTGATAGGTCATGGCGCTCATCCACTCGACCAGACCGGCTTCGAACAGACCGCCCAGGCCCATCAGCATCAGGCTGACGGTGCAGTTGCCGCCGATGTAGTTCTTGGTGCCCGCGTCGAGCTGCTGGTCGATGACCTTGCGGTTCACCGGGTCCAGCACGATCACCGCGTCATCCTGCATGCGCAGGCTGGAAGCAGCGTCGATCCAGTAACCCTGCCAGCCGGCTTCGCGCAGTTTCGGGAAAACTTCGCTGGTGTAGTCGCCACCCTGGCAGGTCAGAATCACGTCGAGGGTTTTCAGCTCATCAATGCTGTAAGCGTCCTTGAGCGGAGCGATGTCCTTGCCCACGGACGGGCCTTGGCCACCGACATTGGAAGTGGTGAAAAACACCGGCTCAATAAGATCGAAATCCTGCTCTTCCAGCATCCGCTGCATGAGCACGGAACCGACCATACCGCGCCAACCGATCAGACCTACACGTTTCATCGCAACTACACCTTCTTTAAAAAGTGGGCCGCTGCTTTCAAGAGTGAAAGTTGCAGCGGGCCCGAGAGATTACAGATTCCGCAGCGCGGCGACTACTGCGTCGCCCATTTCCTGCGTACCGACTTTAGTGCAACCGGTCGACCAGATGTCGCCAGTACGCAGGCCTTGGTCCAATACCAGACTGACGGCCTTCTCGATCGCATCGGCCGCATCCTGCAGATTGAAGCTGTAACGCAGCATCATCGACACCGACAAAATGGTCGCCAAAGGGTTGGCGATGCCTTTGCCAGCGATGTCCGGCGCCGAACCATGGCACGGCTCGTACATGCCTTTGTTGTTGGTATCCAGCGATGCCGACGGCAGCATGCCGATGGAACCGGTGAGCATCGACGCTTGGTCGGAAAGAATGTCGCCAAACAGGTTGTCAGTGACGATCACGTCGAATTGCTTCGGTGCGCGCACCAGCTGCATGGCGGCGTTGTCGACGTACATGTGGCTCAGTTCGACTTCAGGGTAATCCTTGGCCACTTGCTCGACGATTTCACGCCACAGTTGGCTGGAGGCCAGTACGTTGGCCTTGTCCACCGAGCACAGCTTCTTGCCGCGCACCATGGCCATGTCGAAACCGACGCGGGCGATACGGCGAATTTCGCTTTCGCTGTACGGCAGGGTGTCATACGCCTGACGCTCGCCGTTTTCCAGGGTGCGGGTACCGCGTGGCGTGCCGAAGTAGATACCGCCGGTCAGTTCACGGACGATCAGGATGTCCAGGCCAGCCACGATTTCAGGCTTCAGGCTCGAAGCCTCGGCCAGTTGCGGGTACAGGATCGCCGGACGCAGGTTGCCGAACAGGCCCAGTTGCGCACGAATTTTCAGCAAGCCGCGCTCAGGGCGGATGTCACGCTCGATGGTGTCCCATTTCGGGCCGCCCACGGCGCCGAGCAGTACAGCGTCGGCCGCGCGTGCACGGTCCAGGGTTTCGTCAGCCAGCGGCACGCCGTGTTTGTCGATGGCAGCGCCACCGATCACGTCATGGCTCAGCTCGAAGCCCAGGCTGTACTTGTCGTTCGCCAGCTCCAGCACCTTGACCGCTTCGGCCATGATTTCCGGGCCAATACCGTCACCAGGGAGAATCAGAATCTGCTTACTCATGCTTTCCTCATGTCATCAGTCGGTGCGCCCGTGGGCGCGCCCGGAAAAATTCTATCGTTCTGCCATCAGCACCAGTACATCTGTACTGAACGAACCATCGGCCTCAATCTCAAAATATTCGCGTACTTCATTACCCATCGATTGCTGCAACTCGAGGATTGCCGCGCGCATCACCTCTGGTGTGCGCATGCGCTCGACCCAGGAGGTGTACTCCAGTCGCAGCCGTTGACGGGTGGTGCTGCGGGTATGCAACCCCGCTTCGCTGACCTGACGCAACCACTCGCCGGCGGAATAATCGCGCACATGGCTGGTGTCGCGCAGCACTTCGACGCTTTGCAGGTAAGTGTCGAACAACGGACTGCCCGGTGACAACACGTCGATGAACGCCGCCACGCCGCCCGGCTTCAGCACCCGGCGAACCTCTCGCAGGGCCAGGCCGAGATCGCTCCAATGGTGCGCCGAATAACGGCTGAAGACGAAATCGAATTCGCCATCGGCGAACGGCAAGCGCTCGGCGGCGCCCAGCACGGTGGACACGTTGGTCAGACCGCGATCGACGGCGGCACCGGCCACCACGTCTAACATCTGCTGCGACAGGTCGTAGGCCACCACTTCTTTCACCAGCGAGGCCACGTGAAAACTCACGTGACCGGCGCCGCAGCCCAGGTCCAGCACCCGGGCATCGCCCTGCCCTGCCAGTTCAGCCTGTAGCAGCGCAAATTCGGTGCCCTGAGCGTGTACGGCGCTGCTCAGATAGGCCGAGGCCTGTTCACCGAATTGCTTTTGTACAACCTGACTGTGCTGCGCGGTGCTGGTCATAGTTCTGTCCTGATATTGGTGTTGTCTGAGCTGTCGTCATCGCGAGCAGGCTCGCTCCCACAAGGGTTTTGTGAACGCCGCAAATCCAATGTGGGAGCGAGCCTGCTCGCGATGAGGCCGCCATTGCCTACAAAAAAACCCGGATCAATCAAACGTCGCGAAACAACCACGGCTGGCTCGCACGGTGTTTGGCTTCAAACGTCGCAATTGCCTCATGGTCCTGCAAGGTCAGGCCGATGTCGTCCAGGCCATTGACCAGGCAATGCTTGCGGAACTCGTCAAGTTCAAAGCTGTAGACCTTGCCATCAGGCCGGGTCACGGTCTGGGCTTGCAGGTCGACCGTCAACTCGTAACCCGGATTGGCTTCAACCTGCTGGAACAGCTCATCCACCTCAGCGTCGCTCAAGATGATCGGCAGCAAGCCGTTCTTGAAGCTGTTGTTGTAGAAGATGTCGGCGTAGCTCGGCGCGATGATGCTGCGAAAACCGTACTCTTCCAGCGCCCACGGCGCGTGTTCGCGGCTGGAGCCGCAACCGAAGTTCTCGCGGGCCAGCAGCACGCTGGCGCCTTGATAACGCTCGGCGTTGAGCACGAAATCCTTGTTCAGCGGACGCTTGGAGTTGTCCTGGTAGGCATAGCCCACGTCCAGGTAACGCCATTCGTCAAACAGGTTCGGACCAAAACCGGTGCGCTTGATCGACTTCAAGAACTGCTTCGGAATGATCTGATCGGTGTCGACGTTGGCACGGTCCAAGGGTGCGACCAAACCGGTGTGTTGGGTAAAAGCTCTCATGTGCGGTTCCTCAGATCAGTTCGCGAACGTCGATGAAACGACCGTGGACGGCAGCCGCCGCGGCCATGGCCGGGCTGACCAGGTGCGTACGGCCACCGGCGCCCTGACGCCCTTCGAAGTTGCGGTTGGAGGTCGAAGCGCAATGCTCGCCCGACTCCAAGCGGTCCGGGTTCATCGCCAGGCACATCGAGCAACCCGGTTCACGCCACTCGAAACCGGCTTCGAGGAAAATCTTGTCCAGGCCTTCGGCCTCGGCTTGCGCCTTCACCAGGCCCGAGCCCGGCACTACGATGGCTTGCTTGATGGTCGAAGCGACTTTACGGCCCTTGGCGATCACCGCCGCAGCGCGCAAGTCTTCGATCCGCGAGTTGGTGCAGGAACCAATGAAGACCCGGTCCAGTTGAATGTCGGTGATCGCCTGATTGGCGCTCAAACCCATGTATTTCAAGGCGCGCTCGATGGAACCGCGTTTGACCAGGTCCATTTCCTTCGCCGGGTCCGGCACGTTCTGATCAACCGCCAGGACCATCTCGGGCGAAGTGCCCCAGCTGACTTGCGGCTTGATCTGAGTAGCGTCGAGTTCGACGACGGTGTCGAACACCGCATCGGTGTCGGAAACCAGGTCTTTCCAGGCTTCGACCGCCATGTCCCATTCCGCGCCTTTCGGGGCAAATGGACGGCCCTTGACGTAAGCCACGGTTTTTTCGTCGGCAGCCACCAGGCCAACACGAGCGCCGGCTTCAATGGACATGTTGCAGATGGTCATGCGGCCTTCGACGGACAAGTCGCGAATGGCGCTGCCGGCGAACTCGATGGCGTGGCCGTTACCGCCGGCGGTGCCGATCTTGCCGATGACGGCGAGCACGATGTCCTTTGCCGTCACGCCGAACGGCAATTTGCCTTCGACCGACACCAGCATATTTTTCATTTTCTTGGCCACCAGGCACTGCGTGGCGAACACGTGCTCGACCTCGGAAGTCCCGATGCCGTGGGCCAAAGCGCCAAACGCGCCGTGGGTCGAGGTGTGCGAATCGCCGCAAACAACGGTCATGCCCGGCAAGGTTGCGCCCTGCTCCGGACCGATCACGTGAACGATGCCCTGACGCACGTCATTCATTTTGAATTCGGTGATGCCATATTCGTCGCAGTAGTCGTCGAGGGTCTGAACCTGCAAACGCGAGACCTGGTCGGTAATCGCTTCGATACCGCCCTTGCGATCAGGGGTGGTCGGTACGTTGTGGTCCGGGGTGGCGATGATCGAGTCGACGCGCCAAGGCTTGCGCCCGGCCAGACGCAGGCCTTCGAAAGCTTGGGGCGAAGTCACTTCATGGATGATGTGGCGGTCGATATAGATCAGCGACGACCCATCGTCGCGCCGTTTCACTTCATGGGAATCCCAAAGCTTGTCGTAAAGCGTTTTGCCGGCCATCAGACGGTCCTCATCAGCTTGTTTCTATGCCGTGGATTTTGAACAACTCAATAACCCCTTGGCTTGTGAGGTCGATCCTAGGGGGTTACATTAAATAACTCAAATTCATATTTTTTATGCTTTGGATAACCAACTGGAATACCACAATGGATCTGGCCAACCTCAACGCTTTTATCGCGATTGCCGAGACCGGGAGTTTCTCCGGCGCGGGCGAACGGCTGCACCTGACGCAACCGGCGATCAGCAAGCGCATTGCCGGGCTGGAGCAGCAATTGAAGGTGCGCCTGTTCGATCGCCTGGGCCGTGAAGTCAGCCTGACCGAGGCCGGTCGTGCCTTGCTGCCGCGGGCCTATCAGATCCTGAATGTGCTGGACGACACCCGCCGCGCCCTGACCAACCTGACCGGCGAAGTGTCCGGCCGCCTCACCCTGGCCACCAGCCACCACATCGGTCTGCACCGCTTACCCCCCTTATTAAGGGAGTTCACTCGACGTTACCCACAAGTGGCGCTGGATATTCAGTTCCTCGATTCGGAAGTGGCCTACGAAGAAATCCTCCATGGCCG
The DNA here is from genome assembly GCF_059695775.1 of Pseudomonas sp. LBUM1666. Taxonomy (NCBI): domain Bacteria; kingdom Pseudomonadati; phylum Pseudomonadota; class Gammaproteobacteria; order Pseudomonadales; family Pseudomonadaceae; genus Pseudomonas; species Pseudomonas sp. LBUM1666. The sequence continues at coordinate 4,137,253 of NZ_CP166789.1, forward strand.
CGCCGAACTGGCGGTCATCACCCTGGCGCCGGAGCCCCACGCACTGGTCAAGGCCACGCCAGTGTGGGACGACCCGCTGGACTTCGTGGTCGCCCCGGAGCACTCGCTGATCAGCCATGGCCCGGTCAACCTGGCGGACATCGCCCTGCACCCGGCGGTTTTCCCCGGCGGCAACACCTTTACTCACCACATTGTCCGGCGCCTGTTCGAAGCTCAAGGCCTGACGCCGAACATCGCCATGAGCACGAATTATCTGGAAACCATCAAGATGATGGTCTCGATCGGCCTGGCCTGGAGCGTGTTGCCGCGCACCATGCTTGATGATCAGGTTGCGCGAATACCTTTACCAGGCATACAACTCACTCGCCAGCTAGGCTATATCCTGCACACGGAAAGGACGCTGTCGAATGCGGCACGGGCCTTCATGGCTTTGCTGGATGCACAAATCGATCTGCCAGGGACTCTCGGCTAAGCTGTGCTACGCCTATAGAGCCTCGAGTCACTGAACCTGACACCCCACTCAGCCAAGGCTTGCCAATGCCGAAATCTGTTGACCGTATTCCGACGATGCCGCGTATACAGGCGCTTGACCCAAAACGGTCCGAGCAGAGCTGGGAAAGCGCCCCACAATTGCTGGCCGCCCTCAACGGTGCACGTTTGGGCGCCTGGTATTGGGACATCGAACGTGGGCAGATCAGCTGGTCGCGGGGTACCCAGGCGCTGTTCGGCTTCGATCCCCGGCAACCACTGCCGGCGGATCTGGAATACCTCGACTTGCTGCCGCCAGAGGATCGGGCGAAAACCATTCGCGCCTTCGACGCGGTGATCGCCGGCGCCCCGCTGGAACAGGCGATGCATCACCGCATCCGCTGGCCAGACGGCAGCCTGCACTGGCTGGAGATCAACGGCAGCCTGCTACCGGACAAACACGGCCGGCCACGGATGATTGGCGTGATCCGTGAAATCACCCACCAGCGCCAGCGCGAACAGGCGTTGAGCAGCTCGGAAAAACGCTTCGCCACGTTGTTCCACCTGTGTCCGAACATGGTCCTGCTGACTCGCCAGGAAGACGGCCTGATCAGCGAAGCCAACCAGTATTTCGAAAGCCTGTTTGGCTGGCCAGTACAGGACGCTATTGGCCGCACCACCCTGGAACTGGGCCTCTGGGTGCATCCGGAACAACGGGCGCAACTCGTCAAAGCCACCAAGGCCAAGGGCGAACTGATCAACATGGAGGTGCAATTTCGTGCCAGCAACGGCCAGATCCACGACGGCATCCTCAGCGCGCAAAAGGTCGAGCTTGAAGGCCAGCCTTATCTGCTGAGTACGTTCCTTGACACCACCGAACGCAAAGCCGCCGAACATGCCCTGAAAGACAGCCAGGAGCGCCTCGACCTGGCGCTGGATTCAGCGCAACTCGGCACCTGGGACTGGCACATTCCCAGCGGCATGCTGTACGGCTCGGCTCGCGCCGCCCAACTGCACGGGCTGGAAGCCATACCTTTCCATGAATCCTTCGACGATTTTTTTGAAGGCGTGCCCGGCGAAGAGCGCGATACCATGCGCGACGCCTATCGCAGCCTGCGAGAAGGCCCTGCCGGCAATTATCAACTGACCTACCGCGTGCAACTGCCGGACGGTAGCTCACGCTACCTGGAAAGCCGCGCCCGACTCTATCGCGATGAAAACGGTGTCCCGCTGCGCATGGCCGGTACGCTGCTCGACATCACCGACCAGGTGGAGCGGGAGCAGCTTCTGGTGGCGTCCGAAGAGAAGTTCGCCACCCTGTTTCAGGTCAGCCCGGACCCGATTTGCGTGACCCGTCAGGACACCGGCCAATTTATCGAGATCAACTCCAGCTTCACCCAGACCTTCGGCTGGAGCGCCGACGACGTGATTGGCCGCAGCGCCGACGAAATCGGTCTTTGGGACGCTTCGGCGCAAAGCCTGCGACGGATCGAGCAGGTCATCCGCGAACAGGGCTTGAACAACGTGGCGATCCTGGTTCAGCACAAAGACGGGCAACCCCTGACCTGTGTGATTTCCAGCCGCCAGATCAGCGTCGGCGACCAGCCGTGCATCGTCACCACCCTGCGCGACATCACCCAGCAACAACGCTCGGAAGCGGCGCTCAAGGCCAGCGAAGAGAAGTTCGCCAAGGCCTTCCACTCCAGCCCCGACGCCATCACCATCACCGAGCGTGACACCGGGCGTTATCTGGAGGTTAACGATGGCTTCTGCCGCCTGACCGGCTACCGCGCCGATGAAGTGGTCGGTCGCACGGTGTATCAGGTCGGCATCTGGGCCGAGGAAAAACAACGTTCGGCACTGCTCGCCGAACTGCAGATCAAGGGCCGGGTACATCACCAGGAAATGCTCGGGCGCAATAAACGCGGCGAGTTGCTGACTGTCGAGGTTTCGGTAGAACCGATCACCCTCAACGAAACCGCTTGCCTGCTGCTGACCGCGCGGGACGTCAGCCTGCTGAAAAACGCTGAAGCGCAGATCCGTCACCTGGCCTACCACGACCCGCTGACCAACCTGCCCAACCGCGCATTGCTGATGGATCGCCTGAGCCAGCAGATCGCCCTGCTCAAGCGCCACAACCTGCGCGGCGCCCTGTTGTTTCTCGATCTTGATCACTTCAAGCACATCAATGATTCGCTCGGTCATCCGGTGGGCGATACCGTGCTGAAAATCATCACCGCGCGCCTCGAAGCCAGCGTGCGCATGGAAGACACCGTCGCACGTTTGGGCGGTGACGAATTCGTGGTGCTGCTCAGCGGGCTCGAAGGCTCGCGTAACGAGGTCAGCGAGCAAGTCCTGCAACTGGCGGACACCTTGCGTGAACTGCTGTCGGAGCCGATGTTCCTGGACGGACAACGCCTGCAAGTAACCCCGAGCATCGGCATCGCGCTGATTCCCGATCACGGCTCGACCCCGACCGACCTGCTCAAACGCGCCGATATCGCCCTCTACCGGGCCAAGGATTCAGGCCGCAATACCACGCAGATGTACCACAACACCATGCAGAAAGCGGCGAGCGAACGCTTGCGCATGGAAACCGACCTGCGTCTGGCCCTTTCCCGGGGTGAGTTCCGCGTGCACTACCAGCCTCAGGTGGACGCCCGGAACGACCGCATCGTCGGTGCCGAAGCGCTGGTGCGCTGGAACCACCCGGAACTCGGCGCGCAATCGCCCACCGAGTTCATCAAGGTGCTGGAAGACAGCGGACTGATTCTGGAAGTGGGTACCTGGATCGTCGACGAGGCCTGCAGCGCCTTCAAACAGCTGATCGCCAAAGGCCTGGTCGATCCGCTGGACTTCAGCCTGTGCGTGAACATCAGCCCGCGGCAATTTCGCCAAAACGACTTCGTCGAACGCATCGAACACAGCCTCGCCAGCCATGGTCTGCCCTGCTCGCTGCTGAAACTGGAAATCACCGAAGGCATCGTGATCCAGAACCTGGAAGACACCATCAACAAAATGCGTAGCCTCAAAAAACTCGGCGTGAGTTTTGCCATGGACGATTTCGGCACCGGTTATTCCTCGCTGACCTACCTCAAGCGTCTGCCGGTCGACACCCTGAAAATCGACCAATCGTTCATCCGCGACGCCACCACCGACCCCAACGACGCCGAGATCATCCGCGCCATCGCTGCCATGGCCCGCAGCCTGGAATTGAAAGTGATTGCCGAGGGGGTAGAGACGCCGGAGCAGCTGGAATTCTTGCAGGGTCTGGGCTGCCATTTCTATCAGGGGTATTTGCACAGCCCGCCGCTGCCGGTGGAGGATTTTCAGAAGTTGCTCAAGTGACGGGCGCAAAAAAGGGCGCCAGTGGCGCCCTTTTCATTGCTCTGCCTTAGTGTGTCTCCGCGACCCGAATTCGGCATCGCGTAATCCTTAAACAAGGACCGCTGATTGCTTTTCAAGAGATTATTTACAGATTTTTTCAGGCTGCTTCGGACACCTGAAGACCCAGTAAACGCGAGACATGATCCAGTTCGGTTTCGCGACGCAGTACGGTGAACAGCTCGACCGCTTCGGGATAATTGCGGGTCAGCATCGCCAGCCACTGCTTCAAGCGACCTGGCGATTGCCGTGCTGTCATCTGCGCCTTGGCTTGCAGCCAGAAATCCTGAATCAGCGGCAGCAGCTCGGCCCAGGTCATCTCGACGACGTCCTCACCGGCCCGCGCCATTGCGATTTGCCGTGCCAGGTCCGGGCGCGACACCAGGCCGCGACCGAGCATGATGTCCTCGACGCCGCTGATTTCGCGGCAACGACGCCAGTCTTCGACGTTCCAGATGTCGCCGTTGGCGAACACTGGAACCTTGACCACATCCTGCACCCGGGGGATCCATTCCCAATGGGCTGGCGGCTTGTAGCCGTCAGTTTTGGTCCGCGCGTGAACCACGATGTGCGCCGCGCCACCTTCGGCCAGGGCCGTGGCACACACCAGCGCACCGTCCGGGCTGTCGAAGCCGAGGCGCATCTTGGCAGTCACCGGAATGTGCGCCGGAACAGCACGACGGACATGTTCGACGATCCGGTTCAGCAGCTCAGGTTCTTTGAGCAGCACCGCACCGCCACGGGACTTGTTCACAGTCTTGGCCGGGCAGCCGAAGTTCAGGTCGATGACCTCGGAACCCAGTTCGCAGGCCAGCGCGGCGTTTTCCGCCAGGCATACCGGATCGGAACCGAGCAGCTGCACCCGCAGCGGCACGCCGGATGCCGTGCGGGCGCCGGTCAACAGCTCCGGGCCGAACTTGTGGTAATAGGCAGGCGTGAGCAGTTGATCGTTGATCCGAATGAACTCGGTCACGCACCAATCGATACCGCCCACACGGGTCAATACGTCCCGCAGGATGTTGTCGACCAACCCCTCCATGGGCGCCAAAGCAATTTGCATGAAAAACACACTCAACGAAAAACGTGCGGCAGTTTACTCGAAAGCGTCGATTAGATCGCGACTTGCAACGCAGGGCCGTAGCCCTCGATGAATTCCGCTGGCATGCGCTTGGGCTTGCCGGTCGACAGTTCGATGCAGACGAAGGTGGTCTGCGCCCGCAGCAACGTGGTGTTGTCGCTGGGGCGCTTCAACTGGAAGTGTCGGGTCATTTTCAGGCGCTGGTCCCAATCGACGATCCAGGTCGCCAATTGCAACTCATCGCCTTCATAGGCAGCCGCCAGGTAATCGATCTCGTGCCGCACCACCGCCATCGCCCGATCCAGCCGACGATATTCGACCAGGTCCAGGCCAAGGCGCTGGGAGTGGCGCCAGGCACAACGTTCGAGCCAGGTCACGTACACCGCGTTGTTCGCGTGACCCAGCCCATCGATGTCCTCTGCGCCCACTTCCAGATCAATGATAAATGGCGTTGCCCGATCCCAGCCCATGCCCCACTCCCGGTCAGAAAATTTTCACCGGGGCAGTGTAACGGATGCTCAAGCCGATTGGCGCGATTGCAGACTGCGACCGGCGAGCAACGAGAGAACGCCTTCGATCACCCGAGGGTCAGCCAGTACCCGTTGATGACCACCCGCTTCCAGGCGCAACAGACGGCTGTCAAACCAGGCCTCGTTGATCAGCTGCGATTCCTTGACCGGAACGTAGCAGTCGTCTTCGGCATGAACGATCAGGCCGGGCATGTCGAGCTGATAGTGCGCGACATCCAGTGCCGCAGCGCGCATGCCGACGTCTCTTTCGACCTGACGAATGAACGCCGAACGGGCTTTCGGTGGCAGCCGAACGTAACGGGCGAAACCGCGCAACACGCCGAGAATCCGCGCAGGTGCGGCGATAGTGACCAGGGTTTCGGTGCGCAAGCCCAACTGAACAGCGAGCATGGCACTGGCGCCCCCCATGGAGTGACCGATGACGGCTTGCAGCGGCGGCAACTCGGCAGCGGCTTCAAGCATGGCTCGGGCAAACAGCACGACGTTCGCTTCGTTGCCCGGCGAGCGACCGTGAGCCGGGCCGTCCAGCGCAACCACGGTGTAACCGGCATCGACCAACGCGGTGATGAGGCTGGCAAACTGCGTCGGCCGGCCTTCCCAACCGTGCATCAGCAACACCGCGGGCCCTTGCCCCCAGCGCAGCGCCGAGAGGCCGAAGCGCAGGGTGATTCGCTCGGACTTCGCCAGCAGCGGCAATTCCCAATCACGCGGCGGCAGTTCCCGCGGCGTCATGAATGCCAGTCGCATTTTGCTCGCAACCAGTTTCGGTGCGAACCAGCCCAAGGTGCCATTAACGCCACGAACCCACTTCAACGTGCTCATCGCTCTCACTCCTCAGGCTAATGCCTTTAGGTCACAGCACCGCAGACTTGGCGGCGCGCAGCAATCGATCGGACAATTCTCCTGGCCCCAGCGCCCGTGCCAAAGCCAAACCACCGACCATCAAGGCCATGTCGGCCAAGGCTTTGTCGGTGTCTTCCGGGCTGGCCGCCAACTGCGCGACCATCATTTCCACATGCTCATTCAACGCCACGCGAAACGCGTCCGGCAGGCGCCCCAGCTCACCGACAGAAGCCGGAATCGGGCACGCTGAATCAGAGGAATCACGGTGTTTGCGTGACAGATAAAACGCAGCAACCAGCGCGCGACGCTCTTCGCCGGTCAATTCGGCATCCATGTCGGCGATCAAGCCACGGCGATGACCGAGCAGTTGCTTGAACGCTTCCAGCATCATCGCGTCCTTGCTTTCGAAATGCGCATAGAAGCCGCCGACGGTCAGGCCGGCCGCGCCCATCACTTCGCCCACGCTCGGTTCGGCTGGGCCGCGCTGAATCAGCGCTGCGCTGGCAGCCTTGAGGATGCGTTCGCGGGTTTGAGCTTTTTTATCGTTCATCGTTGCCTCCGAATATTACGACTAGAATATTATTCTCATAATAATTTTACGCAAGTCGTGGATGTGACCGCTGGTCTGAAGAACAGTTTGAAAGAAATAGGGGATTTGGCCAAACGCCAGACAAACAAAAGGGCCATTCAATAATTGAATGACCCTTATAAAATCCCGCAGAGCGGGTAATCGTGGCGTCCCCTAGGGGACTCGAACCCCTGTTACCGCCGTGAAAGGGCGGTGTCCTAGGCCACTAGACGAAGGGGACGCAAAACCTTCTATACAACTGATCAGTGCTGAGAGCTGATCGATTCAAGGCCGGTGTGGCCAGACCTTGAACTGTAAAATTGGTGGAGCTAAGCGGGATCGAACCGCTGACCTCCTGCATGCCATGCAGGCGCTCTCCCAGCTGAGCTATAGCCCCGGATTTTTCGCCTCGCGGCGGAGCGACATTTTGCAACATCGCTTCTGTAAAACTGGCGTCCCCTAGGGGACTCGAACCCCTGTTACCGCCGTGAAAGGGCGGTGTCCTAGGCCACTAGACGAAGGGGACGCAAACCCTTCTATACACCTGATCAACCCTGAGAGTTGATCGCTTCAAGGCCGGTGTGGCCAGACCTTGAAGTGTAAATTGGTGGAGCTAGACGGGATCGAACCGTCGACCTCTTGCATGCCATGCAAGCGCTCTCCCAGCTGAGCTATAGCCCCTCATCGCTGAGGACGGGGCGAATCTTAATGGCGCATCGGAAGGCTGTCAAACTTATTTTTAAAATATTTCAAAGTTTTTTGCCGACATAACAATCACTTACCGCCCTCCCCCTGAAAAACCGGGGTGGCGCCGAAGAGCAGGATCAAAAGATCGCAGCCTTCGGCAGCTCCTACGCAGGATCAAACAGCCTTAGGCGATATTGCCCAACAGTTTTTCCCACTCCTTGTTTTCCTTCTTCGACACGCCGCCCAGCAAGTCGATCGCCTGGCGCAGACGGAAACGGGTCAGGTCCGGCCCTAAGATTTCCATCGCATCGAGCACCGACACCGAACTGGCCTGGCCAGTGATCGCGGCAAACATCAGCGGCATGGCGTCACGCAATTTCAGTTCCAGGGATTCGACCACCGCCTGAATCGTTGCGGTGATGCTGTCCTTTTCCCACTGACGCAGGCTTTCCAGCTTCCACAGGATCAACTGCATCAACTGACGCACCTGATCGCCCGACAGCTTCTTGGATTCAAACAGCTTGGCGTCCGGGTTCACGCCACCAGCGAAGAAGAAACCGGCCAGCGGTGCCACCTGGCTGAAGGTTTCAACCCGGCCTTGAACGTGCGGCGCGATCTTCATCATGTATTCCGGGTTCAGCGCCCATGTTTGCAGGCGCGAAGCGAACTCTTCCACCGGCAGATCACGCAGCCATTGGCCGTTGAGCCACGACAGTTTCTCGACATCGAAAATCGGCCCGCCGAGGGAGACGCGGCTCAGGTCAAAGTTGTCGACCATTTCCTGCAGCGAGAACTTCTCGCGCTCGTCCGGCATCGACCAGCCCATGCGACCGAGGTAGTTGAGCATCGCTTCCGGCATGAAACCCATGCGCTCGTAGAACGTCACCGAGGTCGGGTTCTTGCGTTTGGACAACTTGCTCTTGTCCGGGTTACGCAGCAGCGGCATGTAGCACAGCTCTGGTTGTTCCCAGCCGAAGTACTCGTACAGCAGAATCAGTTTCGGCGCCGAGGGCAGCCACTCTTCGCCACGCAGAACGTGGGTGATGCCCATCAGGTGGTCATCGACGACGTTGGCCAGGAAGTACGTCGGCAGACCGTCGGTCTTCATCAGCACTTGCATGTCCATACGATCCCACGGGATCTCGACGTCACCGCGCAGCATGTCCGGTACCACGCAAACGCCTTCGCTCGGCACTTTCATGCGGATCACGTGCGGCTCGCCGGCGGCCAGGCGACGATCGACTTCTTCCTTGGACAGCAACAGCGCACGGCCGTCGTAACGTGGGGTTTCGCCGCGGGCCATTTGCTCGGCGCGCATCTGGTCGAGTTCTTCGGCGGTGCAGAAGCACGGGAAAGCGTGGCCCATTTCGACCAGCTGCTGGCAGTACTTCTGATAGATGTCGCCACGCTCGCTCTGACGGTAAGGACCGTGCGGGCCGCCAACGTCCGGGCCTTCGCTCCAGTCGATACCCAACCAGCGCAGGGCGTCGAAAATCTGTTGTTCGGACTCGCGGGTCGAACGCAATTGGTCGGTGTCTTCGATCCGCAGGATGAACTCACCGCCGTGCTGCTTGGCAAAGCAGTAGTTGAACAAAGCGATGTAAGCGGTACCTACGTGGGGATCCCCGGTAGGCGATGGCGCGATGCGAGTGCGGACGGTGGTCATGGCAAGTCTCGAAATGAAGATAAAACAAAGGGCGAATGGTAACAGGCGTTGCCCGCCCGGCTCCAGTGAGCAGGGCATTTAAGCCAAGGTTGCGTCTACAACGCGCTCTAGCCTTGGTGAATGGCCGATTATCAGCCGATGGCATTTACCCATCATTCGCTGTATGCCAGATTCGACCGCTGATAACTTTCCTTACAATTTCTCGACTACAGTCTGCCCATGCCTGCCCAACTCAAGCGTCGCCTGTCTATTTTCCTGCTGCTCGTCCTGCTGATTGCCGGGGGCTTTTTTGCCCAGTGGTTCTTCAAGGGACGGTTTTATGAAAGCACCGACAACGCTTATGTCCAGGGCGAGATCACCCGTGTGTCGAGTCAACTGGGCGCGCGCATTGATCAGGTGCTGGTGCAGGACAACCAGCACGTCGAGAAAGGCCAGCTGCTGATCAAGCTCGAAGGCGATGACTTCCACCTCGCCGTCGACCGCGCCAACGCTACCCTCGCCACCCGTGAAGCCGAACGCCTGCAAGCCCGAAGCAAACTCACTCAGCAAGCCAGCCTGATCGCCGCCAGCGAGGCGCAAGTCGCGTCCAGCCAGGCCAGCCTAGGCCGCTCGCAGATCGACCTGTCTCGCGCGCAGACCCTGCGCAAACCCGGCTATGTCTCGGAAGAACGGGTGACCACCCTCTCCGCCGATAACCACATCGCCCGCTCGCAAGTGACCAAGGCACAGGCGGACGCCCAAAGTCAGCGTCAACAAATCAACACCCTGGCCGCCGAGATCAAACGCCTCGACGCCATGATCGCCAACGCCAAAACCGATCTGGCCCAGGCCGAACTGAACCTGACCCGCAGCGAAATCCACGCGCCCATCAGCGGCCTGATCGGCCAGCGCGCCGCCCGCGAAGGCCAGTATGTGCAGGCGGGTGCTTACCTGATGTCGATCGTTCCGGATCAGGACATCTGGATTCAGGCCAACTTCAAGGAAACCCAGATCGGCCACATGCAGCCGGGCCAAAAAGCCGAACTGATCTTTGACGCCTACAGCGACATGCCAATCGATGCGCGAGTCGACAGCCTGTTCGCCGCCTCGGGCGCGCAGTTCAGCCTGTTGCCGCCGGACAATGCCACCGGCAACTTCACCAAAGTCGTACAACGGATTCCGGTAAAACTGACCTTCGCCGCGGACAATCCGCTGCAAGGCAAGATTCGTCCGGGCATGTCGGTCACCGCTAAAGTGAACATCAAAGACACGCCTGACGATGGCCGGTGATCAACTGATCCGCCCGGTCGGCGAACCGAGCCGGCGGGACTGGATCGCGGTCATGAGCGTGATGCTCGGTGCCTTCATGGCGGTGCTCGACATCCAGATCACCAACTCGTCGCTCAAGGATATTCAAGGCGCGCTGTCGGCCACCCTGGAAGAAGGCTCGTGGATTTCCACCTCGTACCTGGTGGCGGAAATCATCATGATCCCGCTGACGGCGTGGCTGGTGCAGTTGCTCTCGGCGCGACGGCTGGCGGTGTGGGTGTCGCTCGGATTTCTCGCTGCCTCCCTGCTCTGCTCAATGGCGTGGAGCCTGGAGAGCATGATCGTCTTTCGTGCGCTACAGGGTTTCACCGGCGGCGCGCTGATCCCGCTGGCGTTCACCCTCACGCTGATCAAACTCCCCGAACACCACCGCGCCAAAGGCATGGCCATGTTCGCCATGACCGCGACGTTCGCGCCCTCCATCGGCCCGACCCTCGGCGGTTGGTTGACCGAGAATTGGGGCTGGGAATACATCTTCTACATCAACATTCCGCCGGGCCTGATCATGATCGCCGGTCTGATGTACGGCCTGGAGAAGAAAGAAGCCCACTGGGAACTGCTGAAAAGCACCGACTACCTGGGCATTCTCACGCTGGGCGTCGGGCTCGGTTGTTTGCAGGTGTTTTTGGAGGAAGGCCATCGCAAGGACTGGCTGGAATCGAGCCTCATCGTGACCCTGGGGAGCATCGCGATAGTCAGCCTGATCACCTTTGTGATCGTGCAGACTTCCAAGCCCAATCCGCTGATCAACCTCGGCATCCTGCGCAATCGCAACTTTGGTTTATCGAGTATTTCCAGTGTCGGGATGGGTGTCGGATTGTACGGCTCGATCTACCTGTTGCCGCTGTACCTGGCGCAGATCCAGAACTACAACGCCTTGCAGATCGGCGAAGTGATCATGTGGATGGGTGTACCGCAGCTGTTTCTGATTCCGCTGGTGCCGAAGCTGATGAAGTACGTCTCGCCGAAATGGCTGTGCACGTTGGGTTTCGGGCTATTTGGATTGGCGAGTTTTTCATCGGGCGTACTGAACCCGGACTTCGCCGGGCCGCAGTTCAATCAAATCCAGATCATCCGCGCGTTGGGCCAGCCGCTGATCATGGTGACCATCTCGTTGATCGCCACGGCGTACATTCTGCCGCAGGACGCGGGGTCGGCGTCGAGCCTGTTCAACATCCTGCGCAACCTGGGCGGTGCGATTGGCATCGCCCTCCTCGCCACCCTGCTGGATGCGCGAACCAAGACTTACTTTGATTATTTACGTGAAGCGATTGTGCCGACCAACCCACAGGTGGCCGAACGCATGGCGTCGCTGACGGATCGGTTTGGCAGTGAGACGGCAGCGCTGGGCAAGCTCAGTGAAATCGCGCATCAGCAGGCGTCGATCATGGCTTACAACGATGCGTTTCACTTTGTCGGGATTGCGCTGGGGATCAGCATGCTGGCGGTGTTGCTGACCAAGGCGTTGCCAGCGGGATTGAAGGCTGGCGAGGCACATTGAGACCGAGGCGCCCCCATCGCGAGCAAGCTCGCTCCCACAGGGTTCTCTGATGTTCACATAACAGTGAACACACAGAAGTCCAATGTGGGAGCGAGCCTGCTCGCGATGAGGCCAGCAAATTCAGCGGAAATCAGACAGTGATCAACCGCTCACGCAACTTGCCAATCTCGTCGCGCATCTGCGCCGCCGCTTCGAATTCCAGGTCGCGCGCCAGCTGATACATCTTCTCTTCCAAGGCTTTAATGCGCTTGGCGATCTCGCCCGGCGAGCGCAGTTCCGCTTCGTACTTGGCGTTTTCCTCGGCCGCCTTGGCCATGCCTTTGCGCTTCTTGCTGCGCGAACCCGGCACGGTGGCACCTTCCATGATGTCGGCAACGTCCTTGAACACGCCCTTGGGCGTGATGCCATTGGCCAGGTTGAAGGCAATCTGCTTGTCGCGACGACGCTCGGTCTCGCCAATCGCCCGCTCCATGGAACCGGTGATGCGATCCGCGTAGAGAATCGCCCGGCCATTGAGATTACGCGCGGCCCGGCCGATGGTCTGGATCAGCGAACGCTCGGAACGCAGGAAGCCTTCCTTGTCCGCATCGAGAATCGCCACCAGCGAGACTTCCGGCATGTCCAGGCCTTCACGCAGCAGGTTGATCCCCACCAACACATCGAAGGTGCCCAAACGCAGATCGCGGATGATTTCGACCCGTTCCACGGTGTCGATGTCCGAGTGCAGATAACGCACCCGCACGCCGTGGTCGGCCAGGTAATCGGTCAAGTCTTCGGACATCCGTTTGGTCAGCGTGGTGACCAGAACCCGCTCTTCCAGCGCCACGCGCTTGCCGATTTCCGAGAGCAGATCGTCGACTTGGGTCAACGCCGGGCGGATTTCGATTTGCGGGTCCACCAGGCCAGTCGGACGGACCAGTTGCTCGACCACGCGACCGGCGTGCTCCGCCTCGTAATTGCCCGGTGTGGCCGAGACAAAGATTGTCTGCGGGCTGATGTTTTCGAACTCGTCGAAGCGCATCGGCCGGTTATCCAGCGCGGACGGCAGACGGAAACCGTATTCCACCAGCGTCTCTTTACGCGAACGGTCACCCTTATACATGGCGCCGACCTGCGGCACGCTGACGTGGGATTCGTCGATCACCAGCAAGGCGTCAGCCGGCAGGTAGTCAAACAAAGTTGGTGGCGCCTGGCCGGATTCACGGCCCGACAGGTAGCGCGAGTAGTTTTCGATGCCGTTGCAATAACCCAGTTCGAGGATCATCTCCAGGTCGAAACGGGTGCGCTGCTCCAGGCGCTGGGCCTCAACGAGCTTATTGTTGGAGCGCAGGTAGTCCAGGCGCTCCTGCAACTCGACTTTGATCCCTTCGACGGCACCCAGCAGGGTTTCTCGCGGGGTCACGTAGTGGCTTTTCGGATAGAACGTGAACCGCGGCAGCTTGCGGATCACTTCGCCGGTCAGTGGATCGAAGGCTGACAGGCTCTCGACTTCGTCATCGAACAGCTCGATACGGATCGCTTCGAAATCGGATTCCGCCGGGTGGATATCGATCACATCGCCGCGGACCCGGAAGGTTGCACGGGCAAATTCCATGTCATTGCGGGTGTACTGCAAGTCTGCCAAGCGACGCAGCAACGCACGCTGATCGAGCTTGTCGCCGCGATCCACGTGCAGCACCATCTTCAAATAGGTTTCCGGACTGCCCAGACCGTAGATGCACGACACCGTGGTGACGATGATCGCGTCCTTGCGCTCCAGCAGCGCCTTGGTCGCGGACAGCCGCATTTGCTCGATATGGTCGTTGATCGAGGCGTCTTTCTCGATGAAGGTGTCCGATGACGGCACATACGCTTCGGGCTGGTAATAGTCGTAGTAGGAAACGAAGTATTCGACCGCATTGTTCGGGAAGAACGCTTTGAACTCACCGTACAACTGCGCGGCCAGGGTCTTGTTGGGTGCCAGCACCAGGGTTGGACGTTGAACCTGGGCGATCACATTGGCGATGCTGAAGGTCTTGCCCGAGCCGGTCACACCAAGCAACGTCTGGTGCGCCAGCCCGGCTTCGATGCCCTCGACCATCAGGCGGATGGCTTCCGGCTGATCGCCGGCGGGCTCGAAGCGGGTGACTAGCTGGAATTCAGACATGAAATACCTCTCGGTTTTCGAAGCAGGAGTCGCGCCTGTCCGGGCGAACCGGGCAGCAACGGGAAAGACCGCAAACGACCGATGTCGCCCGAGGAAAAAACTGGATTGTGCTCAATGTGGAGCCGATTGCCCGCGCTTTCAAGGCAAACGTCCTACATCGGGTAAAACCTTTGACGATGCCAATCGACTAACGGTCGAGAAATAATCGGAAAAACTTACGGCAAAAGCCGAATCGTCTGTCGCCATCAATCGCAGATGGCCTCTATACTAGCTCCCCGTTTGTGCACCGCTCTAGTGCATTCGGCTGGAGCGCGACACGTCCCTCCACATTCCATTCAGAGCCGCCGCAAAAATGAGCCTGTTCTCCGCTGTCGAAATGGCACCACGCGATCCAATCCTGGGCCTCAACGAAGCATTCAACGCCGATACCCGTACCAACAAGGTCAACCTGGGGGTCGGTGTTTACTGCAACGAGGAGGGGCGAATTCCACTCCTGCGCGCCGTTGTCGAAGCCGAGACGATTCGCGTCGCTCAACACGCTTCCCGTGGCTACTTGCCAATCGACGGTATTGCCGCCTACGACCAGGCTGTGCAGAAACTGCTGTTCGGCAATGACTCGCCACTGATCGCCGCCGGCCGCGTCATCACCACCCAAGCCGTTGGCGGTACAGGCGCACTGAAAATCGGTGCCGACTTCCTCAAGCAACTGCTGCCGAACGCTGTCGTGGCGATCAGCGACCCGAGCTGGGAAAACCACCGCGCGCTGTTCGAAACCGCCGGTTTCCCGGTGCAGAACTATCGCTACTACGATGCCGCGACCCACGACGTGAACCGTACCGGCTTGCTGGAAGACTTGAACGCACTGCCGTCCGGTTCCATCGTTGTCCTGCACGCGTGCTGCCATAACCCGACCGGCGTGGACCTGAGCGCGGCGGACTGGAAAAACGTTCTGGACGTGGTGAAAGCCAAAGGTCACGTACCGTTCCTCGACATGGCCTACCAGGGCTTTGGCGATGGTATCGACGAAGACGCCGCGGCCGTGCGCCTGTTCGCTGAATCGGGCCTGACCTTCTTCGTCTCCAGCTCGTTCTCCAAATCCTTCTCGTTGTACGGCGAGCGCGTGGGCGCCCTGTCGATCGTCAGTGAATCGAAAGAAGAAAGCGCACGCGTGCTGTCGCAAGTCAAACGCGTGATCCGCACCAACTACTCCAACCCGCCGACCCATGGTGCAAGCATCGTTGCCGCCGTGCTGAACAGCCCGGAACTGCGCGCTCAGTGGGAAGAAGAACTGGCTGAAATGCGTCTGCGGATTCGCGGCATGCGCATCCAGATGGTCGACCTGCTGGCGAAAAACGCGCCACAGCGTGACTTCAGCTTCGTCGGTCGTCAGCGCGGCATGTTCTCCTACTCCGGCCTGACGGTTGAGCAAGTGACCCGCCTGCGCAGCGAGTTTGGTATCTACGCCCTGGACACCGGCCGCATCTGCGTGGCGGCGTTGAACCAGAACAACATTGATGCAGTGACAAAGGCCATCGTTGCGGTGATCTGAGTCTCGCGCGGTACGAAAAACGGGAAGCCTTGGGGCTTCCCGTTTTTTATTCGTCGCAGATAATTCTCAACGCCGCCGCTGCGCCCACTAAACTCCCCACCATTCAAACTGTAGGAGTGAGCCTGCTCGCGATAGCGGACTGTCAAGCGACAATGATGTTGAATGTCATGGCCCTATCGCGAGCAGGCTCACTCCTACAGGTTTTGTGTACATCCAGGAATTTTACGAGAACCCACATGAAAAACGATGACCTACGCGCCGACCGCGATGAGCTGGACCACTTCGTGCCTCGCACCCCGGCCAAACGCAGTAACAACCTGGTGATGCAAATCGCTGCCGGCGTGTTTCTCGGCGGCCTGACCTTGTGGCTGGTGCAGCTGACCGCAACGATGTTGTACGCCAAACTGATGCTCGCCACCGTCACCTTCGGCGGTTAGGCCAGTTCGGTTGCGCGCTGGCTGGCAGCGTCGTCATAGGCGACGTAGAGCGATTCGGCGACCTGGCTTTTGATGGCCTTGGCGCTTTCCAGGCCCAATACAAAACCTTCTGCCTTGCCACCGGCACGGTTCAGTTCATCAGCGGTGCTGGCCTGAGTGATTGCGTCGAACAGTTTTTCGGCGTGAGGGCCGACGCCTTTGGGCAGGCTGATCTGAGCGATGCTCATGCGAACACCCCGTTGTGGCGAGGTGTGTTGGTTGGGTGATTCATGGCGCGTACCTTTTCGGCGAATGGCCGGCAGCGCGTGTAACCACTTCCGGGCGGCCATGGTAGACCTCTGAGGCGATTCTGGTAACCGCCCACGGTCGATAAACCACCGTCCGTCCCCATGAATCCACCAAGTGGCCAACAGGTGCTTGACTTCTCTTTTTGAATCAGTAACATACACGCCATTCCGCGATAGCTCAGTTGGTAGAGCAAGTGACTGTTAATCACTGGGTCCCTGGTTCGAGTCCAGGTCGTGGAGCCAGACAAGCAATATCGAAAAGCCCCTGAATCGAAAGGTTCAGGGGCTTTTTTGTGGTCGGTATGAAAGTCAAAAGATCGCAGCCTGCGGCAGCTCCTTGTATCTACATGCAGGAACTGCCGCAGACTGCGATCTTTTTATCCTCCGACTATAAATCGTCAGACATGCTCACTGCTTTTCGCATGCACCGAGCGCGGTTCCGCCGGTCCATGGTCCGCCTCCACCACCGGAATCTCATTCCCGTCGCAGTCACGCAGTTTGCCTTCACTGAAATAATCCCCTTCGCGCAACGCTGCCAGATCCTGATAACGCAGGACGCGCTCAGTACCGGCCGCGAACACCGACTGCTGATCCGAGTTACCGGCAGTGAGGTGGTTGAAGGTCAGGTTCAGCACGATGGCCATGATCGCCGAGGAGCTGATGCCGGAGTGGAAGATCGTGGCGAACCAGCTTGGGAAGTGGTCGTAGAAGGTCGGCGCAGCGATGGGGATCATGCCGAAGCCGATGGAGGTGGCGACGATGATCAGGTTGACGTTGTTGCGGTAGTCGACCTTGGACAGCGTACGAATACCGCTGGCCGCCACGGTGCCGAACAGCACGATACCGGCGCCGCCGAGGACAGACGTCGGTACAGCGGCGATGACGCGGCCCATAAACGGCAGCAACCCGAGGATCACCAGAAACAAACCGCCGGTAGCCACCACAAAGCGGCTCTTGATCCCGGTCACCGCCACCAGCCCGACGTTCTGGGCGAACGCGCTTTGGGTGAAGGAGCCGAAGATCGGCGCGATCATGCTCGACAGCATGTCGGCGCGCAGGCCGTTGCCCAGGCGTTTGGAATCGACCTTGGTGCCGATGATTTCACCCACTGCCAGGATGTCAGCCGAGGTTTCCACCAGGGTCACCATGACGACGATGCACATCGACAGGATCGCGGCGAAGTGGAAGGCCGGCATGCCAAAGTGGAACGGCGTCGGGAAGCCAAACATCGGGCCTTGAGCGACAGACGAGAAGTCCGCCATGCCGAGGAACACCGCGATCACCGTACCGATGACCATGGCCAACAGGATCGACAAGCGGGAGATGGTCGCGCTGCCGATCTTGCTCAACAGCAGCACCAGCACCAGCGTCACCGCCGCCAGACCGATGTTCGCCATGCTGCCGAAGTCCGGGGCATGGCTGTTGCCACCCATGGCCCAGCGTGCGGCCACTGGCATCAGCGTCAGGCCGATGGTGGTGATCACAATGCCCGTGACCAGCGGCGGGAAAAACTTGGTGATTCGAGAGAACACCGGCGTGATCAGCAGGCCGATCAACGAAGCGGCAATCACCGCCCCGAGAATCGATTGAAACCCGCCCTCCCCGCCACTGCTGACAATCGCCACCATTGTCGCGACGCCAGAGAACGACACGCCCTGTACCAGCGGCAATTGGCAGCCGAAAAACGGTAAACCCAGCGTTTGCAGTAATGTCGCCAAGCCTCCCGCAAACAGTGAAGCAGCAATCAGCAAACCGATGTCCGCTGGCGAGAGCCCGGCCGCCTGGCCGATGATCAAAGGCACCGCGACGATGCCGCCGTACATGGTCAGAACGTGTTGCAGGCCGTAAGCCATATTCGCGCCGACCCCGAGATTTTCGTCCTCAGGCCGTTGGTGTGAAACATGGGGCGTTTTCATGGTTGGGGGGTTCCCTGGTTTTTGTTATGCGCACACTGTATGCAAGACTCAGGACAAATGTCTATAGAGTTGTATACAACTCTTCAGTCAGATGATGGACACATGGCCATTCCACACCAGAGACTTGCGCCGCACCTTCCCTGATAAACTCTCTCGCTCCGCAGCCCTTGCGGACGATTACGGACATGGAAGCCGCCATCTTGAAAGATCGCTCAGCACTCGAACACCTTGCCCAGATCCTGCCCCTGACCTTTGGCGCGTTTTGCACCGTGGTCGCCGTGCAAGCCCTGGCCATTGCCCTGCCCTACGCCATGGATTCCGCTGACCTGGAGGTTGGCCTTTGGGTTGGCGCTGGCGTATTTGTGACTTTTTTGGTTGGCGGCGTGTTTTTCGGCGTGGTGCCCCTGCTCGTGGGCTTCACGCCGCTGTACACCTGGCTCAGCGCCAAGGGTTACGCCAACTGGGCGACTGGCGTGTTGGCTGGGGTGGCGATCGCCGGGCTGGTCTGTCTTCACCCCAAATGGCGGTTGCTGTGGTCGTTCTGGCTGATCGATGGCGCGGCAGTCGGGTTGATCACCCATTGGGCGTGGCGTCGAGTCCAGAAGATCCAACGTGACGCAAAATCACGGGCCCTCTCACGACCATGAACACCCTTGAGCGATTCGCCCTTTGGCAGCCTGAAGCCCCCGACGACCCGAACCCCGAAGCATCACCGTTGATCATCGACGGCCACCGCTCAGCACTGGCCATTTCTGGTCGCACGTTGCTGCGCCAATACGAAACCGCGTCCGGCTATCTGCTGGTGACCGACTTCGACTGCCCCTTTGAAGAAGCCGTGTGCTTTTCGTTGATCAGTAAAGACCTTCAAAGCGTATTGGGCGAACACGTCGTCGGATGCATGTACAGCTCGTACTATCTGGAAGAGCTGGTATGGCTCGACGAGGCGCACTTTTTCGCGACCTTCGCGGGCCTGGCCGATTATCGGTTTTACTTCACGATTCGCCGGTTCGGCATCCCCTGGATTTACCCGAGACTGGGCGTGGCGTGCAGGCGCTTTCATCCCAAGAGCGGATCGTGGCGGCGGGACATTCGATAAAGCGCGAGCCGGCGAGACTCTTGGTCAGCAAGCCCCTTGAAGGGGCAAAACCTCCCGACAACATGACGCAAGGCAAGACGTGCACTACCTTGATAGAGGTACGCTCTCACTGAGACCACGATAGGAAATCGACATGAGCAAGGCTGACCAACTCGCCGCGAAACTGAAGCAAACCCAGCACTCCAGCGACGACCGGACACTCCGTGCAGATCACCAAATAGACAGCTGGCCTGCGCAGGTTTACGAGCTGTACCACCTCATCGAAGCTTGGCTGGCGCCGCTCAGCGAAGCCGGGCTGAACATCCGGCGAGTGCCTACGCACGTCTTCGAGCGTCATCCCGACGGGGCGACTTACGACTACGCCATCGACCAGTTACTGATTGAAGGCAACCACCACAGCCTCACCTTCGACCCCGTCGCACGCTTCACTGAGGATGGTGCCGGGCGGGTCGAGATCCGCCCCCAAGGAAAAGCACTCTCAATGCTGCGAACCGTGAGCGAACACGGCGAGACACAGTGGTGGCTGCAGGCGATCGATCAATCCCGGCAACAACCGGATGCGATCGCCATGACCGAAGACACTCTGCTTTCGGTGGTGCAGGAGGGGCTGCAGCTGTGAGGTTCAGGGGCGATATGTGACTCAGGGCTGTTGAATCAGCCCTTCAATAACCCGGCGCAACGCCGCCTCCCGCGGCACCCGAATGTCGAATTCGCTGCGCAACAAACCCATCAATTCATCCACATCAGTCACCTGCCGCCGTTCAGTCTCACTGCCGATCCGATGAATCGCAAAACTGCCGTTGTTCAGCGTGCGGCGCCACCCTTCGCCGGTGCGCGCCACCATCAGCTGCCTGGCAAAAGACGATTCGGGGTGGGTCGAGACGTACCAGTTGCCAACGGCGTAATCGATGTCTTCCTGGCGCTGCAAGTCGAAAATGTACATCGCCCGCCATTCGCCGCCGACGTTGGCGCGCAGGGTGTAGCCATCCTCGTGCGGCTCGATGCGATAGGGTTCGTGAGGTGTGAACTGTTCAGCCGGGGTATCGAGCATCAGCGGTGCGGTGGGCACCATGCCGCCGAAGCCGACGTCAGTGATGTAGCGAACGCCGTCCAGGGTTACCAGACTCAAGCGGTGTGTACGGGCGGTCCATGCTCCTTCGGGCTGGCCCATGACCACTCGGCCGGAGATGCCGCAAGCATCGAAGCCCAGTGCCTGGAGCAAGGCCAGGAACAGGTTGTTGAGTTCGTAGCAGTAACCACCGCGGCCATCGTGCAGGACCTTTTGCTCGATTGACGGCAGATCGATGAGCACCGGCTGGCCCGACAACGTGCTGAGGTTTTCGAACGGGAAGACGCCGGTGTGGCGCAGTTGAAGTTGGCGCAGGGTTTCCAGGGTTGGCGTCGGAGGCGCGTCGAAGCCCAGGCGCTGCAGGTACAACGCAAGATTGCTCAGGTGTGGCTCGCTCATTGCTCAGTCCTTATGCAGGGGGCCGCGGATTTCTCCGCCGATGGGCGCCATGTATAAGGGATAAAGCGGCTCAACTGACAATTGATTTAGCCAATCGCCACACACTTCAATCTCAACGCCGCTTGCGCGAACTCAACCGAATCCACGTCGGTGCATGATCACTCGCGTGGGGTTCGTTGCGAACCCAGGCATCGACTCCGGCCTCCTGCAGATAAGGGCTCAGCGCCGGGTTAAGTAACAGATGATCGATGCGCAGCCCTGAGTTCTTTTGCCAGTGCTGACGAAAATAATCCCAGAAGGTATAGAGCCGATCCTCTGGATACAGATGGCGCAAGGAATCGGTCCAGCCCTGGGCCAGCAGGCGTTGATAACACTCGCGACTTTCGGGTTGCAGCAACGCATCCTTCAGCCAGGATCGCGGGTTGTAGATGTCCAGGTCAGTGGGCACCACGTTGTAGTCACCGGCCAGCACTACGGGATGCTCACTGGCCTGAAGCGTCTGCGCGTAGTGGATCAGTCGTTCGAACCACGCCAGCTTGTAATCGAACTTCGGCCCCGGCTGCGGGTTGCCGTTGGGCAGGTACAGGCAGCCCACCAGAATCCCGTGCACGGCGGCCTCCAGATACCGGCTATGGGTGTCGCTGTCATCGCCCGGCAGACCTCGACGACTTTCCAGTGGCTGAGCATCCCGCGCCAGAATCGCCACGCCGTTCCACGAAGACTGACCTTGCCAGATCGCGCCGTAGCCAGCGGCCTCAAGCTCGGCGGCGGGGAATGCACTGTCAACCGACTTGAGCTCCTGCAAACACGCGATGTCCGGCTGCTCTCGCTCAAACCAGGCCAACAAGTTGGGCAGTCGGGCGCGCATGCCGTTGACGTTGAATGTCGCGATTTTCAAGTTCTTCATGTTCCAACGCTCGCAACGCAGGGTCGATACCCAGTTGTGACCGGGGGCGCACCCCGGCAGTTGCCTCTACGAGCGAGACAGGCGACTAAAGGCACGCCCCTACACTGGAAACTCGTCATGCGACGCCTTGAGCAACGGTAGCAAGGCCTGTTTCTCCATCGGCCGACTCAAGTAGAAACCCTGCACCTCATTGCACTGGTCCGAGACCAGGAAGTCCAGTTGCTCCAGGGTCTCGACGCCCTCTGCCGTCACGGTCAAGCCCATGGCTTTGCCCAGGTTGATGATCGCCTGCACCACGGCGCGATCATTGCCGCCGCCACTCATGGACGAGATGAAACGCTTGTCGATCTTGATCCCGTCGAACGGGTACGTGCGCAAGTAACCCAGGGAAGAATAGCCGGTACCGAAGTCGTCCATGTTCAACCGCACGCCCAGTTCCTTGAGCGCATTCATGGTCGCCAACGCTCCATCCACATCAATGAGCATCACGTTTTCGGTGATTTCAAGCTCCAGACGACTGGCCGGTAAACGGGTCTGGATCAATGCCTCCCTGACGTCCTCCACCACATCGCTGCGGGCAAATTGAACAGGCGACAAGTTGACCGACACCATCAACGCACCGGGCCAGGTCAGGGCCGTTTCACAGGCTTCGCGCAACACCCAGCGCCCCAAAGGCACGATCAGGTCAGTCTGCTCGGCCAAAGGGATAAACTCGTCGGGACTCAGCAGCCCCTGTTCCGGATGCTGCCAGCGCAGCAACGCTTCCACCGAAACTACCTGCTTGCCGCCCATGTTGTAGCGCGGCTGGTAATGCATCACGAACTCGTTGTTCTTGATCGCCCGGCGCAAGTCGCTTTCCAATTGTCGGCGGTGCTGGATCTGATCGTTCATGTGCGGCGCAAAGTAGCACCATGTCTTCTTGCCGTTGGATTTAGCCTGATACAGCGCAATGTCGGCACACCGGATCAGCTCATTGGGAATGTGACCCTGACGCCGACTCAAGGCGACACCGATGCTCGCGCCGATGTGCAACGTGTGATGTTCGTAATGAATCGGCTGCTGCAGGCTCCCGAGCAAACGCTCGCAGAACCGGTCGATTTCGGCGTGGCTGTCCATGCCGTTGAGCACCAGCACAAACTCATCACCACCGAGCCGGGCGACCAGATCTATGTCCCGCGTGCACTCGCGCAATCGGGTGGCCACTTCCAGCAGCACGGCGTCGCCAGCCGGGTGGCCAAGGGAATCGTTGATCGGCTTGAAGTTATCCAGATCAATCATCAACAGCGCCAGCGCCGCCGAATGCCCTTTCTGCGCCAGGGCCTCGTCGAGGAAACGCGCCAGTTTGTTGCGATTCGGCAGCCCCGTCAGGGCATCGTGCAACGACAGATGCTGGATCTGGGCATGGGCGGCGACTTCATCGGTGATGTCGCTGGCCGTTCCGCGGTAGCCCAGCACCTCGCCCTTGCGATGAATCGGTCGTGCCGAAACCCGGCAAATACGCTGTTGCCCCGACTGATCGCGATAGGAGCAGCGCAAATGGCTGACGGGCTGTTCTTCATTGAGCTTATGCAGCCACAGCGACAAGGGAATCGTATCGCAATTGAGCAATTGCCCGATGTCCTGCCCTATCCATTGCTGGTCGGAAAAACCGGTGACGGTGGCGAAACGTCCTGACAGATAAGAGATGCAATGCTTGTCGTCGATTTCCCAGATCCAATCGGAAGCGGCCTCAGCCACGGCACGAAAACGTTCTTCACTGGCCTCCAGCGCCTGGTTCGATAAATCGAGGCTGGTGTAGCTGGCATCCACGTGCCCGGACGTGCGTAAGACATACCGGAAAAAATAAGCCGTTAACAACGCCAGTACCAACAGCGCGCCGCCCAATGGCGGCAGCAGCGACCAGAGTAACTGGTGACCCGGTTGCTCAAGTCGGGAAACCAGGCTGTAGCCGGTGTCCGCCAGCGCCACGACTGGACTGCCGGGCGAGATGGCGTTATCAGGCGCCAGGTTTAAATCATGCAAGCCGTAATCGGCGCTCAGGGCGCTGAGCTTGTCAGGGCTTAATTGGTCGACGAACACCAGCACCGAGGTGCTTTGGGGATCGACCGCCGGCCTTTCGTCATTGGGGACAATCGCGGCAGCCGTCAGCAATGCCGGTTTGCCCTCGAACAGCGTGAACTGGCTGACGGGATCTATTAGGCTTTCCTGACTCTGGACTGCCTCTATCAGCGTCGCCATCGATGCCGAAAGATAGGTGGTCGCCGGCTCCTGCACCTGAAGCCCGCGCACCACGGCGTATTTGGTTTGCTGATGATCGACCACGAAGACGCCATCGTAGTGATCGATGCTGAACAAGGTTTTGCCCAGGTTCTGCTCGACGTAGGCCCATTGCACATCGACCTTGCCGTTCAAATGGTCGTAGGCGGTCGTCCAGTTAGCATAACTGGCGACGTAGTTTTTCGAAGCAGTGATACGATTTTCCAGCGCACGCTGGGTGTAGAACGTGGTCTTGGCCAGGTCCTGGGCGTCCAGCCTCCCGGCAATGTTGAACAAGGCCAACAGGGCGATCAGCACACCCAGAACAAACAGCAAGCCGACGACAAACACCAGGTTGCGAGTTATCGGCGTATGACGGGGAGCGGTGACGGTGGTAACGGCGTTCATATCCATGCACTTGATCCTGTCAATCGATTGCCTGATCGGGATGCGACGCTCGCAATGCTTTTTTACCTGGGCACTCGCCGAACGTTCACTGACCATAGCAGCCATGCTGGGCCCTGACGCCTGGATAACGCAAGCCATTGCAGCAATTGAAGAACCGTTGACACAACCATTGCCAATCGACGGCCGCTGCCCTGTAATTGCACGGATCGCCCGTGTACTTTTTGATTCCGAGAATGCCAGGTAACGACTCATCTTGGAGACGCACCATGATGACCATCAAAATTTCCTCGCTGTTACTGGCTGGAGTGCTGTCCGCCATGTCCGTCGGCACTTGTGCAGCCCCAGGCGATGGCGCTGATGCGACCGGCACCCAATCGGGTTCAATAGGCCGCTCGACCATGGCGCCCAACGACAATCCTGGCCAACCCTCGAGCGACCATAACGCTAACGGCAGCAATAGCGGATCGGACTCGTCGGGTCGCGGAAATGGTGGCAATGCCGGGAACAGCGGCTCTGGCGCGGGGGGTGGCACGGGCGCGGCGGGCGGTGGAACGGGCGGTGCCGGCGGCGGGACGGGCAGTTGGACGCGTAAAAGCAGCCGATAATCATCGGCTGCTTTTGGGCCTGAAACGCGAGACTAGGCTGGTTTGACCGGTGGCGGGTTCCACTTGCCGTTCAAAACCTCGGGCTTGGGCCCATACAAACGCATGGTCAGGTTGAAACCGCCCTTCGGCGCCGGCAGCCAATTGGCTTCAAGGTCCTTGCCGGGGTTTTCGTGCTGGAAGTAGATGTCCAGCGAACCGTCGGCATTCGTCTTGAACGGCATCCAGCTACTGAGTGCAAAGCGGTTGAGCGCATTGCCGACCTGGAAACCCTCGGGGTCGTACAAGGTGATCGACCAGAAAGCGTTTACCGGCGGCGTTTCACCCTTGTCGAAATGCAGCACGTACTTGTTCGCGCCATCGAGTGGCTTGCCTTCGACATCGCCGATGTTCAGCGGATAAATCGCATCCTCGGGCAAGTTGGCGCCGAGCCCGATCTGCGCAACGATCGCGCGCTTGAGGTAGTAGTTGCCGTAGACGCCCATGGTGTCGGTGTTCATCGACCAGCCGTTGACCACGCGAGCGAGGGTTGGAACCTTCCACGTCATCAGCGTCTGCGCGTCCTCGGGCACGGTCTGAAGCGCTGCTTTGATTTCAGGGTCCAGCGCATCCATGTTGAAGGATTTTCCGGGTTCGATACCGATACGCTTCATCTGCGCCAGGATGGGTTGATCAGTGATGTGCGCAGGGTGCACTTTGAGCAATTCGGCGGCGTAGGCGAAGTAGTGCGCCGCCGACATTGCGTCGACCTGGATCTTTGGCGGGGTCTTCATGTCCACGGCCGGGTCAATGTTCACGCTGGCCGGCTCGGGGCTTTTACCCAGTCGGGACAGCGGTGTCACGGTATAGCCAGCCTGAATTTTGTGCACGGCCGCGTAGTCCGCAGCGCCGTCGGTCTTGGTGCGGCCAATGACCCAGACAAAGGGCGTAGGCGCCGGCAGATGGTGCAGTCCGGCAGGCACCGTCCCGGTCCAGCCCGGCGGTGTCACCAGAAACTGCCCCGCTTGGGTGCCCGTCGTGCGCCAGCCCGGTGAGGCGAATACATCGGTCCACATGTCGAGCATCGGCAGCAAGTAAAAACGCCCGGCCGTATCGGGCGCTGCAATCACCAGCGGTTCTTTGGTCAAATCCAGCCAGGCAATGGAATACAAGGTGTCGAAGTTCGAGCGCACCACCCCTTTGAAATCTGCAGGTGGATACTGCGGAACGCTGACAAACATATTCATCGGACCTTTACCGAACTCCTTGCCCGACTCGATGTTGGTGAATTGCTTGCGCGTGATGTCCATGGTCAACAGCGGGTACAAATAAAGGTAGGCATCCACGCCGATGGCGTGTGCTTCTTCGGCTGTGACTTTCGATTGAGCGTGGCTCGCGAGCGGAAAAATGGCGCAGGTTGCAACGGTTAGAGCAACGGCTGTCAATGCTTGAGTAATCAACATTCTGACGATCATCCGTGCGGTGGGGAGACCTGCCGGGATCGGCAGCGTTACCGCAACTCTAGACGATCAATTGAAGAGGATCTGACAGGCAGACAGCCGGCTGGCCGGGGTGTTGCGCGGGTGAAACAACATCGAAAGGCACCTCAACGATCCGAACGCAGCAGTGCCTCGACACCGCCCTCCATCGACAGCACCGCCGAGCGGTTTCGCCCCGAATGCTTGGCTTGATACAGCGCCGCATCCGCACGTTCGATGAACACTTCCATGCTGTCCCGACCCGTCGGCACAAACGAATAACAACCCAGACTGACCGTCACGAAGCCCGAGGGCGAACCGCTGTGGATGATGTTCTTGTCCATGACGCTGCGGCGGATCTGCTCGGCAATCACCATCGCGCCGTGAATGTCGGTGTCGGGCAGTAATACCGCAAATTCCTCACCGCCGTACCGCACCGCCAAATCGGCTTTTCGATGGCAGCACCCCTTCACCGCCCGCGCCACTTCAGCCAGGCAATGATCCCCCGCCACATGACCGTAAGCGTCGTTGTAGCGCTTGAAGTAATCGATATCGAGCATGATCAGGCTCAGCGAACTCGACTGCCGGGCGCCTCGGCCGAACTCGATGTCCAGCGCCCCCTCGAACAGCCGGCGATTGCCCAGGCCGGTCAGGCTGTCGTGGGTCGCGATCAGCTTCAGCGCTTCCTTCGCCTTGCGCAAATCCGCCTCGACCTGTTCGCCGACACGCACCTGATAAAGGAACATCCAACCGAACAGCCCCACCCCCAACACCACCAGGGCAACGATGACCGTGGAGCGAAATGCAGTGTCGTACCAATCCTTGAGAATCGATTCCCTGGACGAGGCGGCAGACACGACCAGCGGATAAGTGTCGAGCTGACGGTAGCCATACAACCGCACAACACCATCGACCAGCGAGCTGAACATCGCGTTACCGGAAGGCGCGTTGGGCAGCAATTTCTCGAAGATCTCGCTCTTGACCAGGGATGTGCCAATCAGCGACTCCACAAACGGCCGTCGCGCCAGCAGCGTTCCGTCGGTCAATCCCAAAAACATCGAACCGTTGTCATCAATGCTGAAGCTTTTGAAGAACTGATCGAAGTACGCCATCTTGATACCGGCCAACAAGACGCCCTGGAAATTGCCATTCTTGTCGTTCACCCGTTTGGATATCGGAATGATCCACTCACCATTTCTCCGACTGCGAATCGCCGGCCCGATGTGCGCCAGGGAGGAGACGTTCTGCTGGTGGAACTTGAAATAATCGCGATCCCCCACACCTGCTCCGCGTGGCAGTTCGTCGAAAGAGGTAACGACCCACTGCCCCTTTTGGTCGAACAGAAATATCCCGTGCAATTGATTCAGCGCCTGCACCCGCCGGGCGAATGTTTTCTGCAAGCGTGGCTTTTGGGGCGCGCCGAAACCGTCAGCCTGAATCCAGTCCGCCAGACTGGTCAGCACCAGATCGGCTTGCATGAAGGTGTCTTCGGCCTGCTGCGCCATGGCCCGCGTCAGGTTTGATGACGCCACTTGCGCCAATGCCAGGTCATGCCGGCGCGATTGCTCCAGTTGCAGGTAAAGCAAACCGCACAGGCTCAGGCACACGACCGCGATAAACAGCACCGCCGCTTTGCGCAGAGGTAACCGTTTCAACGTGACGCCGGTGGCGATGTGCGGATCGTGAAGAGGGATAGGCAAAAGCTCGTCCTGTAAGGGTAAGGCATGGATAACACCCCAAAACCCTTATTTTTTGTGAGCTTAGTCTACGGGGGGGTATGGGGCAAATGCCCTTTGGCTAGTCGCCGCATTGCACTGTGCAAATGCGCCCGAGCACTTTCTGCATCCCCCAGGCGCATTTGCTCGCATGCCCGCCGGGCAATCTCATGGGGCACCGGCTTGAGTTCACGCTGGGTCGCCATCGCCATCAGTTGCACTTGGGCGGCACGTTCAAGGTAATACAGATCGTCCCAGGCTTCGGCGATGGATGGCCCGGCGACGATCACCCCGTGGTTCTTCAAAAACAGAATGTCGGCATCGCCCATGACGCTGGCAATCCGGTCGCCTTCAGACTCGTCGAGCGCCAGACCGTTGTAGTCCTCGTCCACCGCCGTACGGCCGTAGAACTTCAAGGCCGTTTGCCCCAGCCACAACAACGGCGGACCTTGCAGCAGGCACAACGCCGTGGCGTGAGGCATATGCGTGTGAAACGCCACTTTCACCCTCGGCAGCTGTTTGTGCAGTCGCGCATGGATATAGAAAGCAGTCGCTTCCGGTAGCCCATCGCCCACCACGACATTGCCGTGAAAGTCGCAGACCAGCAGGTTGTCAGCGGTGACTTCCTCGAATGCGTACCCATAGGGGTTCACGAAAAACAGATCATCCCGGCCCGGCACCATGGCGGAAAAGTGGTTACAGATGCCCTCCTCCAATCCGTAAAGCGCCGCCAGTTGAAAGCACGCGGCCAATTCCGTGCGAGCGCTGATGGCGGCCTCCGAATCGAGATTCAGATCGGCGTAACGCGAGGGACGGGAACTGCCTGCAAGGGTGTGTGCCATGACGACTCCGTGTTTACCAGCCAAGGGATGTGAACAAGGGCACGACCTGGTCCAGCGTGCTTGATATCGCATCGGGTTGATAGTCCGGCAGCAACTGCCGACCTGTGCCGCGGTCAATCCAGACGCAACGAAAGTGCATGTCGCGGGCGGCGGTATGGTCCAGCATCGGGCTGGCGCAGATGTGCACCACCTGATCACGACTGACGCCAAGCTGTTCATGAGCGTAGTCAAACAACCGCGGATTCGGCTTATAAGCACCGGCTTGCTGGGCGGTGATGACCCGGTCGATGTGCCCACCGAGTTGCGCGACATTGCCGGCGATGATGTCGTCATCGGTGTTGGACACGATGCACAACTTGAACCCCATCGCCTTGAGCCGCGCGAGCGTCTCGACCACTTCGGGGAATGGCGGCATGCGGGATCGCCCCGGCCAGCTGCTGACTGTCTTCGGGTGCGCTCGCCAGCCCCAACTCCTCCAGGGCGAGGTGCAACGCCTGCGTGCTCAATTGACGAAACGAGCGATGCGGTGGGATCTGCTCCAGGCGGTGCTCATGTCGGTCGTACACCCCGATCAGGCGATCGACATCAACGGTGTGGTCGCCCTTGTCGCGCAAAATTTCGGCGACCACGGCCTTCAAGCCTTCATCCCACTGAATCAGCGTGCCGTAGCAATCGAAGGTCAGCCACTCGGGGCGCGGGGTATTTTTGAGTGTCATGTACGTTTCCTCTGAAAGGTGATCTTCAGACTACGAGTCATTGGTGATAGTGTGAAATTAAATTAATATAGACCCGTCAGTGATAAATCGAATATCAAGGAGCCCGCCATGCTCGACCTCGAATTGCTCAAGACCTTCGTCTGCGTGGTCGACGAAGGCAGCTTCACCCGCGCCGCTGAACGCGTGCATCGGACCCAATCCACCGTGAGCCAACAGGTTCGTAAACTCGAAGAATTGGTCGGGCATTCGCTACTGCTGCGTGATCGGACCGGACAGAACGTCAGCGTCACTGAGCATGGCGAGTTGCTGATTCACTATGCCCGGCGCTTGCTGGCGCTGTCCTCGGAGGCGGTTGAAGCGTTGGCCAGTGACCTCGATCTCGAGATCCTGCGCATTGGCGTACCGGAGGATTTCGACGCCAGGCGCCTGGCGGTCATTCTCGCCGGCTTCAACCGGGCCAGACCTGAAGCCCGTCTGGAAACCATCAGTGGCATGAGCACCGATCTCAAACAGAAACTGAGCGCGGGTGCACTCGACATTGCGCTGGTCAAGCGCGAACCGGACAGCGGGCCGTGCTGGGCAGCCTGGCCGGAAGTGTTGGTGTGGGTCAAAGGTGCAGGCGTGGATTCAGCCAACGGTGTATTGCCACTGGCGCTGTTCCCGCAGGGCTGCATTTACCGCCAACGGGCCATCCGCCTGCTGGATGTGGCTCAGCGGCCCTGGCGGGTTGCGTTTGGCAGTCATAGCCTGACGGGCATTCAGGCGGCGGTGGCTTCAGGTCTGGGGGTGTCGGTGCTGCCCGCTTCGGCGGTATTGCCTGAGCACAGTGTGTGCACCGACCTGCCCGAGTTGCCGCCGACGGAGTTGGCGTTGATCAGCCGCGAGGGCGCGCTGACCGGGTTGCAACGGGCGTTGGTGGAGTTTTTGCGCGATGAGCTGGGCCAGACATAATCACCAGACAAAAAAATGGGCGCCCCGAGGGCGCCCATTTCAATAAAGCACGAACAACCTTTAGATCAACTTGTCGATCTCATCCAACGTCACCCGGGGAATGAGCTCACCCGGAATCCTTGAGGAACTGGACAAGTTGTAGACCTGAAAATCTTCATCCACGACGTACTTCGACATGATCTCGAACGACGGAAGGATTCTCGTATAAAAATGCTGGTCGAGCAGGCATGGCGAGGCGAACGTGTCACCCCCTTCGTAAAAACGGCTCACAGACTGATTCAAGTCGACGCCGACCAGAAACACCTTGGTAAACCCCACGTGATAGGCAATCTGCAAAGCCAGATAAGCCACGGTACGGGCATCAAAAAAGCCGCGCTTAAGGTTCTTGCTGAAACCAAGGGTTCTATTGCGGCCATTTCCGAGCTTGCGACTTCTGACGAGTTCTTTATCGGCCCTGAAAACCAGGTCCGTCCAGGAGAGCTTGGGTGCTCGGCCAAGTAAATACAGGTCGCCCTCAGGCGCTACCGTCGTATGCCAGATGTGCTCTTGCCACAGTGCAACCCGCTGACTGATGCGCATCGCGTCTGAAAACAGTTCGGGTTGCTGTTCGGAAAAGCCTTGATCCGTACAGGCATAAAAGAACGGCTTGATACCCGTCCCGGAGAACATGGAAATGGCACCGTTCATCGTGATCATCGGAACGTCTGCAAACTTTTCCAATGGAAAATCTTTAGCGGACGCCCCCGAGGCAATAATAAACACGGCACCTTTTTGGATGTTGCGGCACTCATCGAGGTCATGCACATCAAGCATACCTGTGTTGAATGACGGTTTTTTTTGCGCAACATCCATCTTCAATTTCCTATCCTTTTACATCGATGATCGGTGACTATTTTGCATTGTGATAGTTTTCAACAGGTGAGCCAACCTTTTGGCTTCGCCAACCCCTGAATCTGCGACGGAGCGCAAAGGTAGACGCAGAGCGCTTGCATCGTTGGTGCATCGATGACCTGCCCGTTACATACGGATAGCAAGTCTCGCTTACTTCACGGTCATTGCCGGTTTTGCCCCGTCGCGACAGCAGAAGTTCCTGCTCCTCGCACATCCAGAACAGGCAGTTCCGAAGGCAAATTCAGTCCCCGCAGTACCGCGGAGTCGTACCCGTATACATCGGGTTTAAACATCACTCGACCATCGTTACTCAGATCCACGGTCCAGTAAGCCAACAGCACCGGCACCTTGACGGGAAGCCTGATGTTTTCGGTCTTGCCGTTCGCCAGTTGAGCCCGTATCCCGGCGCTGTTCCAACGAACCGGGTCGTTGAACAGTAACTCTACCAACTGCAGCGGGTTCTCCACCCGTATGCAGCCTGAACTGGTGGCACGGCGCGATTGCGCAAACAACTCGCGATGCGGCGTGTCGTGGAGGTAAATCGAATAGTCATTGGGAAACCGAATGACCACCTGCCCCAGCGAATTATCCGGCCCGGCATCCTGTCGCAGCGTGATACCGCGCGCGTTATCCCAGTCGACGGTCGACGGATCGAGCACATTCCCCTCTCGATCAAGGGCTCTTATACGGTTGGCGGCAAGGTAGCCAGGATCTCGTTGAATCTTCGGCAGCATGTCTTTGACGAGGATGGTCGGTGGCACGGTCCAGGTGGGATTGAACGTTACGTAAGTAATCTCGGATTGAAACACCGGCGTACTGCGGAACGGCTTACCGACCTGAACCCGGGAACGCCATATCGCCTTACCGTCGCGATAGAGCGCCACCTTGTAACCCGCAATATCAACGATGACAAAAGTGCCCTGAAGTTTGAACAGCAACCAACGCGCACGCTCCATGTTCACCCGAACCTGGTCTATCCGCGCCTCTACGGGCACATTCAACGCAGCCAGTGTCGCGGCCCCCGCCACGCCATCCGCCCCCAGATATTGCTCGGTTTGATACTTTTTCACCGCCGCGGCGACGCTGTCGTCGTAATCAGTGCGTTGCTTCTTTGATGGGGCCAGATAACCACCCGCCACCAAACGTGCTCGCAACTGCGCGACAGAGGTGTCATCCATGCCTGGCTTGAGCGATTGGCCTTCGGCAATCTTCGGCCAACCGCCAGCGTCCCGAACCTTGCGCAGTTGCGCCAGGCCCACGCGCAGGCTGCGGTAAACCGCCTCTTGTGGTGGCGCTTCGGCGAAAGCACGCGGCACGTCATGAGCATCGAGCGCGGCGAACAAGTTATTCATGTCTCCACGAGGATCGGCGCCGACGGGGTCGAAATTCCAATGGATGTCCAGACGCGAAGGGTCAACCTTGCCGCGCCGTAATTGCAGCAGCGCCGTGATAAAGGTCCGGGTCGCCGCGATATCGAACGCCGCCCGTTGCGCCACCGTCGGCTCTGCTGCCTGCATCGACGCTCTGGCCTTCGCCAACTCATCAATATGAAAGTCCGCAGGGTCCAGCCCGTCGGCCTGGGTCTCGCTCAGGCTTTTCAATAACTGAATGACATCGCTGTCGTTCGCCCAGGCCGAGCGATAACTCCGATGCATGTAAAAATCCATGACCACGCGACTCGGATCCACCCGTCGATGGCCACGGGAAGTGAGCAAGGGTGGAAACGATGAACTCAATGGCTCAAGTGCCGCCT
Source organism: Pseudomonas sp. LBUM1666 (assembly GCF_059695775.1). Lineage (NCBI taxonomy): Bacteria > Pseudomonadati > Pseudomonadota > Gammaproteobacteria > Pseudomonadales > Pseudomonadaceae > Pseudomonas > Pseudomonas sp. LBUM1666. Next base: position 4,170,683 of record NZ_CP166789.1, read on the forward strand.
GAATCGTTTGAGCGACGTAATCGTCAGGTGCTGCGCCAGTTCTGCTGATGACGGCAGATACCGCCTCAATCGGCGAAGTTTCTGCAATCGCTGCGCCGCTGATCAGAAAGCCCATAAAAAAGATGCGGCTTATGACGAATAACCTTGTTAACTGCCCCATGGATAATCCTTAATCGCCCCGTATTCAACGGCTAGCATCCTGCACACTGCTAGACTCGAAACATTAATGTGAGACTTACATATGGCGCTAGACCGCTTTGGTTTCCTATTCACGGCCCTGCTGCTGACGTCAGTTTCGGTACCGGCAGCCTACGCCGATTCGCTTGAAACCGCGCTGCTCAAAGCAGCACCAGGCGCCAACGCCAAAGTCATCGGGCTGGCCGTACGCGCTACCCAATGCAGCTTGGCCCAAGGTAAAGCACCTGTCCAAAGACTTGCTGTCATCGACTACTCACTGCCTTCGACCGAACAACGGTTGTGGGTGTTCGATCTGAAGAAACGTAAATTACTGTTCCACGAACTGGTTGCCCACGGTCGCAACAGCGGCGAGAACATGGCGGTCAAGTTCTCCAACCAGAATGAAAGCTTTGCCACCAGCCTCGGTTTGTACCGCACCCAGTCGAGCTATGTCGGCCAGAACGGTTATTCCTTGCGCATGGAAGGACTGGAGCCGGGTTTCAACGACAACGCATTTGAGCGGGCGATCGTTATTCACGGGGCGCCCTATGTCAGTCCGGTTCTTGCCCGAGCGAATGGCCGGATCGGTAGAAGCCTGGGTTGTCCGGCTGTGCGGCCGGCGATTGCGCATAAGTTGATTGACTCGATGAAGGATGGTCAGTTGTTGTTTTCCTACTATCCGGATCAACGTTGGTTGAAGTCGTCTTCGTATATCAACTGCGGTGGCGGCACTGTAGCTGATGCGTCTACGCCCAATTCACGCCAATAGATTCGGTTTGAAACTGTCAAAACTGTAATCTGCGCCTCAGCCTGCTGAAAGGCACCGCCCGTTAGCCTCGTCATCAAGCTCTCTCCACGCTGACAGACCGGGAAAACGGCATGCATTCCAACACATCAAGACGCACCTTCGTGAAGGGGCTGGCCGCGGGCGGGCTCCTTGGCGGCTTCGGGTTATGGCGCACGCCTGTCTGGGCCATCGCCAGCCCTGGCGAGCCTCAGGTGCTGGCGGGCACCGACTTCGACCTGTTCATCGGCGAAACCCCGGTCAACATCACCGGCAACCCGCGCACCGCGATGACCATCAACGGCGGTATTCCCGGCCCCCTGCTGCGTTGGCGAGAAGGCGACACGGTTACATTACGGGTGAAGAACAAACTCAACGCTGACACCTCCATTCACTGGCACGGCATTTTACTGCCGGCCAACATGGACGGCGTGCCGGGCCTGAGTTTTCACGGCATCGAGCCGGGTGGGATGTACGTCTATCAATTCAAGGTCCGACAGAACGGCACTTACTGGTACCACAGCCATTCAGGCTTACAGGAACAGTCCGGCGTTTACGGGCCGTTGGTGATCGATGCGAAGGAGCCAGAGCCTTTCCAGTACGACCGCGACTATGTGGTGATGCTGACTGACTGGACCGACGAAAACGCCGTCGACCTGATGAAGACGCTGAAAAAGCAATCGGACTACTACAACTACAACAAGCCCACAGTGGGTGATTTCATCCACGACGTCAGTGAGAAAGGTTGGGGTTCCACGGTCGCCGATCGAAAGATGTGGGCCGAAATGAAGATGAACCCCACGGACCTGGCCGACGTCAGCGGCGCAACTTACACCTACTTGATGAACGGCCAGGCGCCGAACTCGAACTGGACGGGCGTGTTCCGGCCGGGCGAGAAGCTGCGCCTGCGCTTCATCAATGGTTCCGGCATGACGTACTTCGACGTGCGCATTCCCGGGCTGAAAATGACGGTGGTCGCTGCGGATGGGCTGCACGTCAAACCAGTGAGTGTCGATGAGTTTCGCATTGCGGTGGCGGAGACCTTCGATGTGATTGTCGAGCCGACCGAAGCGGCTTACACCGTGTTCGCCCAGTCGATGGATCGGACCGGCTTTGCACGCGGCACGCTTGCAGCGAAGGCTGGTTTATCCGCGCCGGTACCGCCGCTGGACCCTCGACCGCTGGTGACCATGGATGACATGGGCATGGGCGGAATGGATCACGGCAGCATGGCGGGCATGGATCATAGCGCCATGGCCATGCCCGGCATGCAGTCCCATCCCGAGACGGAAAAAGACAACCCGCTGGTGGACATGCAAGCCATGACCACCGCCCCCAAACTCGACGATCCCGGCCTGGGCCTGCGCAACAACGGCCGCCGCGTCCTGACCTATTCCGACCTGCGCAGCACCTTCGAAGACCCGGACGACCGCGACCCGAGCCGTACCATCGAACTGCACCTCACCGGCCACATGGAAAAATTTGCCTGGTCGTTCAACGGTGTGAAGTTCTCCGACGCCGAACCTGTGCGCCTCAAATACGGCGAGCGGGTTCGGGTGGTGCTGGTCAACGACACGATGATGACCCACCCGATCCATCTGCACGGCATGTGGAGCGACCTCGAAGATGAGAACGGCGAGTTCATGGTGCGCAAACACACCATCGACATGCCGCCCGGTTCCCGACGCAGCTATCGCGTCACCGCCGATGCGCTCGGCCGCTGGGCCTATCACTGCCATCTCCTGTACCACATGGAAATGGGCATGTTCCGTGAAGTTCGGGTGGAAGAATGAGGCGCTTATCCATGACCAGACTCACTCCAATTTCATTGGCACTCGTGACCGCGAGCCTGACACTCTCTTCGGCGATGGCCGCCACCGACGACATGCAGAACATGGATCACAGCCAGATGCAGGGCATGGACCAAAGCCAACTGCAAAGCATGGACGACGGCCAGATGCAGCCCGCCGCGCCGACCGAAAGCCGCACGCCGATCCCGGCGCTGACCGATGCCGACCGCGCCGCCGTGTACGCCAGCCCGACCGGCCACGGCGTGCATGACACCGCGCTCAACTATTACTTCCTCGCCGACAAACTCGAATGGCAGGACGCTGACGACGGCAGCACCCTGGCCTGGGACATGTCCGGCTGGATTGGCGGCGACATCGATCGCCTGTGGCTGCGCTCCGCAGGCGAGCGCACCAACGGCAAAACCGAAGACGCCGAAATCCAGGCCCTGTGGGGGCACGCGATCTCCCCCTGGTGGGACGTGGTGAGCGGCATTCGCCAGGATTTCAAACCTGGCGACCCGCAAACCTGGGCCGCGTTTGGCGTGCAAGGCATGGCGCTGTACAACTTCGAAACCGAAGCCACCGCCTTCATCGGCGAAGGCGGCCAAACCGCTGCACGACTTGAGGGCGACTACGACATCCTGCTGACCAACCGGCTCATCCTGCAGCCAACCGCCGAGCTCAACGTCTACGGCAAAAACGACCCGCAACGCGGCATCGGCTCAGGACTGTCGAACACCGAAGCCGGCCTGCGGCTGCGCTATGAAATCCGCCGGGAAATCGCGCCTTACATCGGTGTGACCTGGAACCGGACCTACGGCAAAACCGCCGACTACGCCAACGATGAAGGTGAGGATCGCAGCGAAGCACGCTTGGTCCTCGGTGTTCGCCTGTGGTTCTAAACGCATTAACTCAACAACCAAAAAAACAACCGCTTAAAGCGGTAAGAGGCCTTGCATGCGCATGATTAAAACTACCGCTGTTGCCATTGGGCTGCTCATGAGCGCGCTCGCTCAAGCGCACCCGAAATTGCTTTCCTCCACTCCGGCCGAAGGCGCGGACGGTGCGGCACCGAGCAAGATCGAACTGCACTTCTCGGAAAACCTAATGACCCAGTTCTCCGGCGCAAAACTGGTCATGACGGAAATGCCCGGCATGGCGCACTCACCCATGCCGATGAAAGCTAAAGTTTCTGGTGGCAGCGATCCGAAAACCATGGTCATCACACCGCTTTCGCCACTGCCTGCCGGCACCTACAAAGTCGAATGGCGCGCGGTGTCGTCGGACACTCACCCGATCACCGGTAACGTCACGTTCAAAGTGAAGTGATTAATGAGCGACTTGGTCAGCATTGCACTGCGCTTTGGGTTGTATGTGGATTTGATGTTGCTGTTTGGGGTGGCGCTGTTTGGGCTCTATAGCCTTATAGGACAGGAACGGATATCGGGCGCAGTGTTGCCGTTTCGGTCGATGTTGGTGGGAACGGCGGTGCTGGGTGTGCTGTTTTCCGTCGCCAGCATGGTGATGATGTCGAGCGCCATGAGCGGTGAGTCGGACTTTGCCGAGTTGCGCCCGCATATCGAGATGATGGTGTTTGAGACGGACGTGGGATTGGCCTGGGTCGTGCGCATTGTCGCGTTGGTTGTCGGCGGTTTGGTGGTGATGCTCAATCAACGTACGCCAGGATTCAGCCTGCTGATCGCGTCTTTTGCCGGCGCTATCGCCTTGGCCAGCCTGGCCTGGAGCGGTCATGGGGCGATGGATGAAGGCAGCCGTCGTTATTGGCATTTCATCACTGACATCTCGCATCTGCTGGCTTCGGGGGCCTGGTTCGGTGCGCTGGTCGCGCTTGCCTTGATGGCAAAGATCAACGATCTGCAAACCGAGGAACGCATCAGATTGCTAGCTCGGGCAGTCAGCCGATTTGAATGGGTGGGCGCGGTGATCGTGGTCGTCATCACGGTCACGGGAGTCGTGAATTACCTGTTCATCGTGGGCCCAACGCTCGACGATGTATTGCTCAGTACCTACGGGATTTTACTGTCCATCAAAATCGCGCTGTTTGCCGGGATGCTGGTGCTGGCCGCGTTCAACCGGTTTCACCTGGGGCCGTTTTTGGAGCGGTCGTTGCGGGGGGGTCAGTATCGGGTGGCAGCGAATACGTTGCGGCGCAGCGTGGTGGTTGAATTGGCGGCGGCGGTGTTGATTGTGGGGTTGGTGGCTTGGTTGGGGACGTTGAGTCCGGAAATGGAGATGGCGGGGTAATAGTTCTCTGCAAATACCGGTTGGGAATCGAGACTGATTTGAAAACTCAGGATGATGTTGAGCGGTGCAGCAGAAAGTAAGTACTCTCAGCCCCCACTCCATCATGGAAGCCGGATAACAATGAACAACCTGAAAAGCACAATGATTCTCGGTGGCCTACTCGCTCTATCGTTTGCCGCTCAGGCAGAGCAATCGCATCTGGACAGCGTCATCCAACAGGGCCAACTGCGCGTGTGTACGACGGGCGACTACAAACCCTATACCGTCAAAGCCGAAGACGGCGAATACTCGGGCATCGACATCGCCATGGCCCGCTCGCTGGCCGAGAGCCTGGGCGTCAAGGTCGAGTGGGTGCAGACCACCTGGAAAACCCTGATGCCCGACATGCTCGCAGGCAAATGCGACATCGGCGTCGGCGGCATCTCCGTCACGCTGGAGCGCCAGAAAAAGGCCTTCTTCAGCACCACGCTGGACGTCGACGGCAAAATCCCACTGGTGCGCTGCGAAGATCAGGCGCTGTACCAGACCGTCGAGCAAATCAACCAACCTTTGGTTCGTTTGGTCGAACCGGCAGGCGGCACCAACGAAGCCTTTGTTCACGCGTTTTTACCCAAGGCGCAATTACGGCTTCACGACAACGTGACCATCTTCCAGGAGCTGCTGGACAAGAAGGCTGACGTGATGATCACCGATGCTTCGGAAGCGCTCTATCAGCAGAAACTCAAACCCGGTCTGTGCGCGGTGAACCCGAAGCAATTCATGCAGTATGGCGAGAAGGCTTACTTGCTACCGCGTGATGACATGACTTGGAAGTTGTACGTCGATCAGTGGTTGCACCTGGCCAAAGTCACAGGCAACTACCAAAAAGTTTTGGGCCAATGGATAGCAACACCCGAGCCCAAATAACCGTCACCTACACAATCCCTGTAGCAGCTGGCGAAGCCTGCGTCCGATTGCGCAGCAGTCGCCAACCCAAAGCACACGGCACATCAGGCAAAACGCAAAACGCAAAACGCAAAACGGCAGAAACACTTCCGCCGTTAATCGTCGTGCAACAACCCCGAACTGTACTCGCCGAAGCTGTTGCCGAGCGCACTGCCATGGAAATTCATCTTATTGGGGTTGTTGGTAGGCCCCGGACCAAAACCGGCAGACGGCAGGGTGGCTTCCGAATATTCGCTATGGGTGCTTGCAATTGAACAGGCGCTCAATAGCAATGCACCGGCGATCAGAGCGACTTTGAAGAGGTTCGAGATCATTTTTCAGTTTCCTGTGGGTTGGAAGCGCGGTGACCTTAGGTAGTCATCCTATGCCGCAAGCCCGCCGGGAATTATGAAACTTTGCTGGGCGACAGCGTTTGTTCAGGTACTGATTTCTTGACGCACAAAAGGGTGTTCCCCAGACAAGCTGTTGAAAGAGCAACGTCCTACACGACTCTGGGAATTGTCCGTACACTTGTCCATTGCTGCGCTTTTGTCACGAGGCCTATAGTCCACCCAACGCCAAAATGGCGTGTCGGGTTTGGCGACTCGATGGCAATTGAACTGAAACCTTCGAGCATTTTCGGAGCGTTTCGGAACGCACTTAGCTGCCTGTTTTATGGTGGCTGTGCGCGGGAGACCTTAGGGTCTGCCGGTTTCTCCATTGCCCGGTTCGCCAACCCGCGTACGGCTACCACCCATTCGTTTGGCGACGATTGAGTAGTAGTTTTCTCAAATTAATGGAGCTTTACATGAAAGAATTTATGGCTTTAACCAGCAACGCCGACGATCTTCCCTCGCTGTATGTAAACACCACCCAACCGCTGCACTCACTGCTTAGCACCGCGCGCTACCGAATTGGCGCGGTAACGCAGATCCTGGAAAACCTCGCGATGCGCGGCGATATCACTACGGACTCGGTGATTCTCAGCGACTTCGCATTGCTTTGCTGCATACCCTTGCGCGATGGCTGTGATGTTCTAGATGTCATTGCGCGACGGATGGATGCGCAACCGTCCTGACGTCACAAAGGGGCGTCCTCCTCGGACGCCTCGTTGACCCATCTATCAGGTTCCTCGCTCGCCCCGATGATGGATTGGAACAACTTACGACAAAGCCCTTTAAGATAACGCCTTATGGCGAATCTCTACTCCCATCGTACCAATTCTGTACCACCGAGTTCCCTTTTACCGGCGTTTCCGGTGTGGCTAACTGCGTTACATAAGGCAGATAACCGCCAGGAACAGCCATGCGGACCACCTAAAAAACGTACGACTTGATGCATTCACTTATTCACCATGGGGTGAAAGCAATCCAACACAAAAAAAACAGCTATCGTCATAAGTGTCGGTCTGTTCTAGACCAGTAGAGTACTGATGGAGTTCTTATGAAAAGGACCAATCTTACTGCTGTTGTCACCACCCTTCTCGCGGGAACCGTCCCAACGTTTTCTAGCGCTACATCTCCTACAGACCCGGTTTTCGCCTTTGGCTTGCTGGGAAGCTATAGCGTTCTCGAATTCACAGGGCACAGAAGCACGAACACCGAACACATTCCGGAAGGCGGGTTATTTCTCAACTTTGGCAACAAAATGACGGCTCAAACCGGTTTTATCTATCATGCGGAAATAAGCGGGCAGTACTCTAAAAAAAAGAATCAGACAATAAAGGATGGCCAGGTCGACATGGATCTTGGATGGCGGACTGATTTAAACGCGCGTAACTTTTTAGATCTATTGCTGGGCGGAGGATACAAATGGAATCGATTTCAACCGGAGTCTAACAAGTACAACATTGATCTCACCAGCCGCACCCCCTTCGCTAAAGTTGCGGCTGGCTACAATCACCGGTTCGACACTACAACCCTGCGTTTTGAAGCGGGAATACGAAGGGTAATAAATGGTGATTCGCAGCTAAACCTCCATGGAGTCAACAGCGAGAGTCTGGATTTAAAAGATAACAACAATCCTTTTGCCGAGCTGAGTTTGCTATTTAATCAACGAGGATCAATTCCGGTCATAGCATCCCTATACTACACCCGCTTCAATTATGACCTAGATGGTCAATTTGCAGTGACTGACCTCGACAAACAAACCAGGGAGGAATATGGCGTGAAATTGGGCTTGGTTTTTTAACCCAATGACAAAGACAAAAAAAGACAAAGGGGACGGATCTATTTTTCTCATAGAAAATAAATCCGCCCCCTTTAGCTACTACTCCCTCACAGCCTTTCTAAACCGACAACAGTTCCAGTAACACTCAAACCAAACCAGTTTTTTTGAATTAATTTCTGAATAGACAGGACAACCAAGTTAAACCCAATCCGGCAACCATCATAAATATCAAACCTATCAGCATCGAATCTCTTTTAGTCGAAAGTGAAAAAAGGGGACTGACTTATTTACTCGTAGCTATCCAGTCGATTTCCTCCATGCGATTGCTCAGATCTCCTGAACCATCGCAGCAAGACTCGCCTAAGCCCCGCAACCCCAATCCTGATAAACTCCCCACCTCCAAGCCCCACCCATCTCAGAACCTCCAATGCCCCCAATCACCGCCACACCCGCCCCGCTCTCCCGCCGCTTCTCCGTCGCCCCGATGATGGATTGGACTGACAGGCATTGCCGTTTCTTCCTGCGCCTACTCTCCAAGCACGCGCTCCTCTACACAGAAATGGTCACCACCGGTGCGCTCCTCAACGGCGATCACGACCGTTTCCTGCGTCACAACGAAGCCGAGCACCCGCTAGCCCTGCAACTCGGCGGCAGTGTCCCCCTGGACCTGGCGATGTGCGCGCGCATGGCGCAGGAACACGGTTACGACGAGGTGAATCTGAATGTCGGCTGCCCGAGTGATCGGGTGCAGAACAATATGATCGGTGCGTGCCTGATGGGGCATCCGCAGTTGGTGGCTGATTGTGTGAAGGCGATGCGCGATGCGGTGGCGATTCCGGTGACGGTGAAGCATCGCATCGGGATTAATGGGCGGGACAGTTACGAGGAGTTGTGTGATTTCGTCGGCACGGTTCGGGATGCCGGGTGCACGAGTTTTACGGTGCATGCACGGATTGCGATTCTGGAGGGGTTGTCGCCGAAGGAGAACCGTGACATTCCGCCTCTGCGTTATGACGTGGCGGCGCGGTTGAAGACGGATTTTCCGGAGTTGGAGATTATTCTCAACGGCGGGATCAAGACGCTGGAGGCCTGTCACGAGCATTTGCAGACGTTCGACGGCGTGATGCTGGGTCGTGAGGCGTATCACAACCCTTATGTGATGGCTGAGGTGGATCAACAGCTGTTCGGCAGCACGGCGCCGGTGATTAGCCGGGCGGAGGCGCTGGCGCAGCTGCGGCCTTATATAGCGGCGCATATTGATGCGGGCGGCTCGATGCACCACATCACTCGGCATGTGCTGGGGCTGGGCACCGGGTTTCCGGGGGCGCGCAAGTTTCGGCAGTTGTTGTCGGTGGATATTCATAAGGCTAAAGAGCCTTTGGCGTTGCTGGATCAGGCGGCGGCGTTGCTTGAGGGGCGTTAACGGTCGCTTGGGTTGAACCTGTGGTCTGATTTGGCATCGTATTTACCGATACCGCGCCCCGCCTTTCAAACATCCGTTTTCCGGATGTTGCCGCTGGGGCCCTCGATACGTACACGCACCCTTGAGTGGCTGTCAGCGCTCGGGTAATGTCATTAGACCCATAGGACAGAGCACGCCCATGACTTCCAAGCTGGAACAACTCAAACAAATGACCACCGTGGTTGCCGACACCGGCGACTTCGAAGCTATCGCTCGCGTTAAACCGGTGGACGCTACCACCAACCCTTCCCTGCTGCTCAAAGCGGCGGCTATTCCCGGTTATGCCGAGTTGCTGAACGCATGCGTCAGCGACTGCAAGGGCGATGTTGGCCTGGCCAGCGACCGTTTTGGCGTTGCGGTAGGGCAAGAAATTCTGAAAGTGATCCCGGGCCGTATTTCCACCGAAGTGGATGCGCGCCTGTCGTTCGACACTGACGCCGTATTGAAGCGTGCGCACCGTCTGATCGAACTGTACGACAAGGCCGGCATCGGCCGCGATCGCGTGCTGATCAAGATCGCTTCCACCTGGGAAGGTATCCGCGCTGCCGAGATTCTGGAAAAGGAAGGCATTCAGTGCAACCTGACGCTGCTGTTCTCCTTCGCTCAAGCGGCGGCTTGTGCTGACGCAGGCGTATTCCTGATTTCGCCGTTCGTAGGCCGCATCTACGACTGGTACAAGAAGGCCAACGGCAACGACTACACCGGCGCGGATGATCCGGGCGTGCAGTCGGTGACGCGTATCTACAACTACTACAAGGCCAATGACTACAAGACTGTGGTCATGGGCGCGAGCTTCCGTAACCTGAATCAGATCGAGCAGCTAGCCGGTTGCGACCGTCTGACCATCAGCCCGGATCTGATTGATAAGCTGGCGGCGGATACTGGCAAGCTGGAGCGCAAATTGGCCCCGGGTCATGCCGGTGAAGCTCGTTTGAACTTGAATGAAGCGCAGTTCCGTTGGTTGTCCAACGAGGATGCGATGGCGACCGAGAAACTGGCTGAAGGTATTCGTCAGTTCGCTCGCGACCAGGAAAAACTCGAAGCATTGCTGCAAGCCAAGCTCTGATCCAGTAAGAGCAAAAGCAAAAAGGGCGAACCCTCACAGGTTCGCCCTTTTTTGTGCGCGGTCGCTTATGGAATCAGTGACGCTCGAGAGCATTCACCAGATCATGAAACGCTTCACGATTGGAGTCGTTCAGGCCCATGAGGATCTTGTGCGCTTCGAGCACTTTGATCCGCACCACTTCTTCGGACTGATCCTGGTCTGGCAGGTCGGTCAGGCACTCAGGACACGGGATCGGGCGGTCAACGATGTTGAACACTTGCTCGAAGCCCATGGACTGCAGCAGACGGGTGATGTCTTCGTGGGTGGTGACGACGGTCGGCAGCAAGCCGACCTTTTGCCGCGACAGGATCGACAGCTTGGCCAAAAGGCCAAGGGTGGTGCTGTCGATGCTGCGGGTTTCGGTCAGGTCGATCACGATCGCGTTGAAATTCAACGCCGTGAAGATCCGCTCAATAGTCGCATCCAACGCCGAACACAGGGTCAGGCGAACTTCACCGACGAACTTCAGGACGAAGGTGCCATCCTGCTCGGCGAACTGGATTCTACCGGTACTCATTAAAGATTCCTGCTCAACACCAACAGGGCGATATCATCCGGCATCTCCCCTAGCGTGGCCAATCCAAAAACCTGCCGCAGACCATCCAGGCTGCCGCCCGCTGCCTTGACCCGTTGGGGCAAAGCCGCTTCTTTTTCTTTGAGTGTAGGTTCTGGCAAAAGGTCCAGAATGCCATCGGACATCAGCGTCAGGCTGAACGTCGGCGGCAGCTCCAGTACGTGATCTTCGTAGGTGGCTTCATTGAAGAGGCCCACCGGCAGACCACGCCCTTCCAGATAACGAACACTGTCTGGCGTGTACAACACAGGCAACGGCAAATGACCACCGATGCTATAGGTCAACAAACCTGTCTCCTCGTCGATGACTCCACCGACCATTGTGACGTGTTTACCCAGCTTACAACTGATCAGGCCTCGGTTGATATGACCAAGGACCTCTGAAGGCTTGAATTCCGGCAATGTACCGCTGCGCTTGGATTCGAACAGCAAGCGCGTGGTCATGAACTTCAGCAGCACGGTAACGAAGGCTGAAGAGGCGCCATGACCGGAAACATCCGCCAGGTAGAAGGCTACCCGACGTTCGTCGACCCGAAAGTAGTCGACGAAATCACCCGACAGGTACAGCGACGGGATGATCTGGTGAGCAAACTGGAACTCGTCGATGGTCCAGGGGCTGACCGGCAGCATGTTCATCTGCACCTGGCGACCGGCGTTCTGGTCTTCCTGGAGCAGGTTCAGGCTGGCGGCGAGCTCGCGGTTGGCCTTTTCCAGCTTCTCGCGGTAGCGCTGGTTTTCCAGCAGCAGACGCGCACGATCCAGGGCCCGGCGCACAGAGTGCTCGAGCACAGCCAGATCTTCGAGAGGCTTGATCAGGTAGTCCGCCGCGCCCAGGCGCAGGGCCTCGACCGCGTCGTTCATCACGCCGGCGCCCGAAACCACAATCACCGGGGTTTGTGGTGACAGCTCGGTGACCTGGCGAATGAGTTCGAGTCCGCCCATCTGTGGCATGCGCAGATCGCAGATGACCAAGTCGGGCTTGTCTTGCTCGAATACCTGAAGACCCTGCTGGCCATTGCTGGCCTGCAGGACACTGAAACCACTGTCTTCCAAATAGGCGGCGAGGCTCGCGCGCACTACTTCGTCATCATCGATTATCAGCAGCGTGGCACTGGTTTTTGGCATGTGGGCAAACGGCGCCAGAATTAGGTTGGCGTAGCAGGCAGGGACTTTGTCCCGGCTCAAACTACTGGATTCGCTTTCTAGCCTCTCTACTGCACTGTTTTCGAGCGTTTGCCCTACACACAGGTACACCAGAGGTGCCCTTCTAAGGCGCAGACGGTACTCCCATCCGCGGGGCGTTTCAAGCTCACGCCGATGGTCGCTTGACGTCTTTCGATTTCAAATCACCGGGAGTTATAAGAACAGGCAAAACCGTAACGTAATGGAAGGTTCAAACCCATCAGTCAAACCAGCCCGGAAAGCCAAACGAAAGAAGGCGGCCCACTGGCCGCCTTCCTTCGTTTTATCGGTCGAGATCAAAAATCGTCTTCGACCTGGCCGTCTTTGACTTTGAATTCGCGGTTCTGCAAGTACGCATTACGGATGAAGACGTACTTGTCGCCGCTGATCAGCTTCTCGCTCGACAGCAGACTGGCGCGGGTATCGACAATGTTCAGGCCGAAGATCGAGTTACGCACAGGCACGTCGTGGATGTACCGGTACGGGCCGGTGTAGCCGTCGACATACTTGGACGGAGCGTCACGCAAGGTGCTTGGGCCCAGAAGCGGCAGCATCACGTACGGGCCACTGCCTACACCCCAGTAGCCGAGGGTCTGGCCGAAGTCTTCGTCATTGCGTTGCAGGCCCATTTTGGTGCCGACGTCGATAAAGCCCAGCAGGCCGAACGTGGTGTTGAAGATCAAGCGCGCGGTGTCGACGCCAGCGGCAGCCGGTTTGGCCTGCAAGATATCGTTGGCAAGGTTGGTGACATCACCGACGTTGCGGAACATGTTGTGGATGCCGTCTTCAAGGAACTGCGGCGTCACGAACTGATAACCCTGGGCCAAAGGCTTCAGCGCATAGGTGTCGAGCACGTCGTTGAACTTGTAGATCGGGCGGTTGATGCTTTCCCAAGGGTCGTCTTCCGAGGCTGCCTGGGCAACGAACGGAACCAGCAATACGCTGGTAAACACACAAAACTGAGCTAGATGATTGCTCCAGCGCATAGAAAAACTCCTTGGATTGTACTGGCGCGGGCGCTGGGCCCAAGCGTTAAGCGGGCTAGTATAAGACGGAAAAGCCGCTTTAGGCAGCACCGTGCGAGGCAGCCTGCGGATCATTCGTGATGATTGTGAGCGATTCACATCAGTGTCACTCAACTGTCACCGTCGCCCCCTAGCCTTGAGGCTATTTCAGGGACGTTGATATGCCGCACGCCGAAACCTTGCCCCACATTGCGCCCAGCCTGACCGCCGTCCTGTTCGGCCTCAGTGGTTGCCTGGTGGATTTCGGTGCCCGCACGCGCGCACATGGCATCCCCTCTGCCGTACACGCTGAGGCCACGCCCGGCGCGCTGGATAGCCTGCGCAGCTTGCAGCATCAGCAGATTCCCTGTGCCTGGCTCGATGAACTCCCCCCTGCCCTCAGCCATTCCCTGGCCGCTGCCTTACCTTCATGGATCAAATCCTCGCAACACCCCGAAACAATCAATCCATGGCCGGCACCGCATGCCTGCTGGCAAGCCTTGATGACGTTGAATGTTGAACGACTGGAGGGTTGCGTGCTGGTCAGCGGCGAACCGCGATTGCTGCAAGCGGGGCTCAATGCCGGATTGTGGACGATTGGGCTGGCGTCCTGCGGCTCACTCTGCGGCCTGGCGCCCAACGACTGGCAGGCGCTGACTCAGCAGGAACGGGAATTCAAACGCGGCAAGGCAACGATGCAACTGTTCGGTCTGGGTGTGCATTCGGTGATCGATCACCTCGGTGAACTCGACACCTGCCTGGCCGACATCAGTCTGCGCCGGCTCAAGGGCGAAAAGCCCTGATCGAGATCATGCAGGTTGCGCGCGAGTGGATTAATCTAAAGGTCAAGCCATAGACCTTTGGCGTGCTGCTGCGGTCTATGCCAGTGCCTATCGATAAAAGGAAGAACGCCATGCCTGCCCGCGAACTGCAACAACAACTCAATACTCTGCGCGAGCAATTGGAACAGAATCCACCGCTGACCGAAGCCGAGCGCGAAGACCTGCACGCGCTGATGCAACAGATCGAACTGGAACTTGAGCTCGAAACCAAAACCCAGGACTCCAGCCTCTCCGACAATGTGAACCTGGCCGTCGAGCGCTTCGAAATCGAACACCCGACCCTTGCTGGCACCTTGCGCAACATCGTGCAAGCCCTGGCCAACATGGGAATCTGAACCCGCCAGATACAAAAAAGCCCCGCTAGTGATAGCGGGGCTTTTTATTGTTTGCGACTTGCAATGCAATCCCCTGTGGGAGCGAGCTTGCTCGCGATGACTGAGTGTCAGCCAACATCAATGTTGAATGTGCCTGCCTCATCGCGAGCAAGCTCGCTCCCACATTAGAACTTCATTGACGGACCAGACGGTGGTTTGGCAGTTGAACGGTTTCAGTACTGCGATACGGGTTGATGTCCAACCCACCGCGCCGCACATACCGCGCATACACCGTTAACTTCTCCGGTTTCAACAACCGTTGCAGGTCGAGAAAAATCCGCTCCACGCACTGTTCGTGGAAGTCGGAGTGCTGACGGAAGCTCACGATGTATTCCAGCAAACTCGCGTGATCCAGCGCCGCGCCACGGTATTCCACCGCCACGCTACCCCAGTCCGGCTGGCTGGTGACCGGGCAGTTGGATTTGAGCAAATGACTGTGCACGCTCTCTTCCACGATGCGCGATTGATCGCAACGCAGCAGTTCCGGACGCGGATGTTCATAGTTGCTGACGCTGATATCCAGATCATCAATGCACACACCCGGCAACGCCACAACGCCTTCAGCTTCGACGTCCTTCAGGCTGCGAATCCGCACGCCGACCGGTTTACCGGCAGCGGCCGACAGGTCTTTCGCCAATGTCGCTTCTAGGCTCGCGGTGTCGGCAAACGGTGTCTGGTTCAGGGAGTTGAGGTACAGCTTGAACGACTTCGATTCGATGATATTCGGCGAATCCGCCGGGATACTGAATTCGCCAATCGCCACCACTGGCTTGCCGGACGGCAACAGCCACGACAGTTCGAAGCAGTTCCAGAAATCCACACCCTTGTATGGCAGGGTTTCAGCCGTCAGGCCCAGCTCGGCCCATTTCGCGGTGCGCGGGATCGGGAACAGCAAGGACGGCGTGTAGGTGGCGATGTATTCGCTGGATTTGCCCAGCGGCGAGTGTTCGGCTGCGGGATGCATGGCGGAAACCTGACTGAAGAATCAGCGGATTCTATCAGCCTTTGCTCCCGCCTTTGAGTGCTTACTGACTGACAGTCAACTTGCCGACCATGCCGGCCTGGTAATGACCGGGGATGTTGCAGGCAAATTCCAGGTTGGTGGCCTTGGTGAAGGTCCAGGTCAGTTCGCCGGTTTTGCCTGGTTCGACGAGCACACTGTTGGGGTCGTCGTGTTTCATTCCATGCCCCATACCGGCCATACCGGCCATGGCGCCGTGGTCCATTTCCTTCATGCCTGTAGGTATCAGCATGCCGCTCTGCTGCATCTTCATCATTTCCTGCTGATGTTTGGCGTGCATTGCCGCGTCACCGAGGTTGAATTCGTGCAACAACTGGCCTTTATTCACTAACACAAAACGAACCGTCTCACCGGCCTTGATATCAATAGCCTTGGCCGTGAATGACATGTCGCCCATGACGACTTCAACGTTGCGAGTCGCCTTGGCCGCCGGGGCCGGTTGGCCGAAATCGTAGGTATGCGCCGGGGAAGCCCACGCTGGCGAGCTCAGCGCCAGCAAACACGCAACCCGCACCAGTGATTTGCGCAAAAACATAGTCGTACTCCAACAAGATAAGGTTCAGCCTGTGGAAAACTCTAAACTGCTGCGACTGCCCGCAACCTGACAGCCAAATTACAACTTTGTCAGGTTGACCTGTATTAACGCCGCCCACGGTATAAAGCGTTCGTTCCATTTGCCTCGAGTCGCCCATGAAACTGCTGATCGTCGAAGACCAACCGAAAACCGGCCACTACCTGCGCCAGGGCCTGACCGAGGCCGGTTTCAATACTGAACTGGTGGCGGACGGCAGCACCGGCCAGCAACTGGCGCTGACCGGAGATTACGCGCTGTTGATTCTCGATGTGATGCTGCCCGGTCGCGATGGCTGGCAGATTCTGCAAGCGGTGCGCGGTGCCGGCCTCGACACGCCGGTACTGTTTCTTACAGCGCGAGACGCAGTGGAGGACAAGGTTCATGGCCTGGAACTGGGCGCCGACGATTACTTGGTCAAACCGTTCGCCTTCTCCGAACTGCTGGCCCGGGTCCGGAGCCTGTTGCGCCGTGGTAATGCCACACATCAGGAAACCAGCCTGCAACTGGCAGACTTGCGTCTAGACCTGATCCGCCGCCGGGTCGAACGCAGCGGTCAGCGCATCGACCTCACGGCCAAGGAATTCGCCCTGCTGGAAATGCTCCTGCGCAGGCAAGGCGAAGTCCTTCCCAAGTCGTTGATCGCTTCCCAGGTCTGGGACATGAATTTCGACAGTGACACCAACGTCATCGAAGTGGCGATCCGTCGTTTGCGCCTGAAGATCGACGATGAGTTCCCGAACAAGTTGATTCACACCGTGCGCGGCATGGGTTACGTCCTTGAAGAGCGCCCCGCCTGATGCGACGACTTTCGTTAAGCAGTCGCCTGGCGCTGCTGTTTGCGGCGTGCACCGCCGTGGTGTCGCTGTTCGCCGGGCTGTTGTTCAGCCGGGCCAGTGAAACGCATTTCGTTGAACTCGATCAACAGTTGCTGGACGGCAAGTTGATTGGTTTACGTCGGGCACTTCATGACATTCAGTCGAGTGAAAGCGAAGTCAAACTGGCCGATGAATTGAGCCGACAGGCTGACCTGTCGCTGCGGATCACTGGCAGCGACGGTAAACGCTGGTATGACAGCTCAACGCACCTGCCCCAGCCATTGCCGACCCATCCGGGGTTGTCCACGGTGAGCAGCGAAGGTACCGACTACCGCGTCCTCAACGCTCCGTTGTACCTCGACAAACCTGACTCACCGCAGTTGACCTTGCTGCTGGACATCACCCATCACCAGCACTTTCTGCAACGCATGCAACACCTGATCTGGCTGACGGTCGGTTTGTCAGCACTGGCCACTGCCCTGCTCGGTGCCTGGGCCGCGCGCAGTGGGTTGCGCCCGTTGCGGCGCATGAGCGCGGTCGCCAGCGGCGTTTCAGCGCAATCGCTCAATGCACGCTTGCCCGAAGAAAACATGCCGCCAGAACTCGCGGAAATGGCCCACAACTTCAACGCCATGCTCAGACGCCTTGACGACTCTTTTCAGCGGCTCTCGGCCTTCTCCGCAGACATCGCCCATGAATTGCGCACGCCGTTGTCGAATCTGTTGACCCACATCCAGGTCACCCTTACCCGCCCACGCCCCATTGAGGATTACCGAGAAGCACTGCACAGCAATCTCGAAGAACTGCAATGGATGGCGCAACTGGTCAACGACATGTTGTACCTGGCCAAGGCTGACCACGGGTTGTTGATGCCCAAGCGCGAACCGCTGGAGCTGGCGGAAGAAGCGGATCTGTTGCTGGAGTTTTTTGCGCCGTTGGCGGAGGACGCTCAGGTCAGGTTGAGTCGTGAAGGAAGTGCGTGCATGGAGGGCGATCGCAGCATGTTGCGTAGGGCGCTTTCCAATTTGCTGGACAATGCGTTGCGGTTTACCCCGGTCGAAGGCGAGGTTCGGGTGCGGATTGTTGATCAGCCCAAGGGGTTGAGCCTGACGGTCGAGAACAGCGGCGACGGAATTGACGGGGCGTTGCTGCCGCGTTTATTTGATCGCTTCTACCGGGCTGATCCGGCGCGCCAGGAAGGCAGTAGTGAACATGCGGGGTTGGGGTTGGCGATCACTCAGTCAATCATCCGCGCCCATGGCGGGCAGATTCGTTGCGAATCGGAAAACGGGTGGACGCGGTTTGTGATTGAGTTGCCCAAGGGAGATTGAGGCCAGCAGGTCTGGCCCCATCGCGAGCAAGCTCGCTCCCACATTGGATCTGAGTTGACTCGGTCAAATGTGGGAGCGAGCTTGCTCGCGATGGCGATTTCAGGAGTTACGAATACCGCAACGCGGTAGCCGGCTCGACTTTCGCTGCACGCCATGCCGGGTAAACCGTGGCTAGGAAGCTCAGAATGAACCCGGCGGAGCAGATCAACAGCACATCCGCCCCCTGCAGTTCGGACGGCAAGTTACTGACGAAGTACACGTCGGAACTGAAGATGTGCTGCCCGCTGACCCGCTCCATCCAGCCCACCAGTTCACTGACGTTCAGCGCCGCAATCACGCCAAGCACACCACCAATCAACGTACCGACAACCCCGATCACGGTGCCCTGCACCATGAAGATCGCCATGATCTGCCGCGGCGTAGCGCCAATGGTCCGCAGGATCGCGATGTCCGCGCCTTTGTCGTTCACCACCATGATCAGGGTTGCGATGATGTTGAACGCAGCCACGGCGACGATCATCAGCAACAGCAAACCGATCATGGTTTTTTCCATCTTCATCGCACTGAACAGACTGCCCTGTGTGTGAGTCCAGTCATCAGCCTTGTAAGCGGTGCCCAGCCCGCCAGCAATATCGCTGGAAACCTTCGGCGCAGCGTACAAATCCTTTACCGCCAGGCGCACGCTCTGTACCTGATTCGGCGCCCAGTGCTGCATCTGTGCGGCATCGGCCACGTGGATCAGTGCCATCGAACCGTCCAGTTCGGCGCCAACCTTGAACACGCCGACCACGTTCAACCGCTGCATGCGCGGGGTGATGCCGCCCGGTGCAGTGCTGACTTCCGGCACGATCAGGGTGATCTTGTCGCCAACGTTCAAGCGGAAACGGCGCGCCGTGATCTCGCCGATCACCACGCCGAACTCACCCGGTTTCAAGGCATCGAGACGGCCCTGAACAATGTGCTGGGCAACGATCGACACCTTGCCTTCCAGCGCCGGATCAACGCCGCTGACTTGGATCGGCTGCATTGTCCCCTTGTAGGACAGCATGCCTTCCATCTCGGTGAACGGCACGGCGGCTGTCACTTCAGGATTCTTCATGGCCGCCGCAGCGACGGGCTGCCAATCGTCGATCGGATTGACGCCGACGATAGTCGCGTGAGGCACCATGCCGAGGATGCGCGAGCTCATTTCACGCTGGAAGCCGTTCATGACCGACAGCACCACGATCATCGCCAGCACGCCCAGGGCGAGGCCGATCATCGAGGTCATCGAGATGAAGGAAACAAAGCGATTGCGGCGCTTGGCGCGGGTATAGCGCGCGCCGATAAAGATCGATAACGGTCTGAACATTCGCTAGGGCACCGTATAAAAATAAGAGACCCGACGTACTTTTCAGTCACGCCGGGTTTCGGCCAATCAGATGGGTGTCAGGCAACCTTCCTGCAAATGCAGGACGCGATCCATCTGGCGAGCCAGGTTCATGTCGTGAGTCACCACCAGGAACGCCGTGCGCATCGAGGTGCTGAGTTCCAGCATCAAATCCTGAATGCCCTGGGCGGTGTGGGAATCGAGGTTGCCAGTCGGCTCGTCGAGCATCACCAGGCCAGGCTTGTTCACCAGGGCGCGGGCGATGGCCACACGCTGACGCTCACCACCGGACAATTCGGAAGGTTTGTGTTCCAGGCGATGGCCCAGCCCTACCCGCTCCAGCAATGCCGTCGCACGCTGACGTGCTTCAGGGATTGAGGTTTTACCGATCAGCAGCGGCATGCAGACGTTTTCCAGCGCGGTGAACTCAGGCAGCAAGTGGTGGAACTGGTAAACGAAACCCAGCGACCGATTGCGCAGCAAACCGCGAGCCTTTTCGTTCAGCGCCGACAGCTCTTCACCGGCCAGCCAGACGCTGCCCTTGGTCGGCGTATCGAGGCCGCCCAGCAGGTTGAGCAAAGTGCTTTTGCCCGAACCCGAGGTGCCGACAATCGCCACGCGCTCACCCGGATGCAACTCCAGTTGCAGACCGGCCAGAACTTCTACCGATTCCGGGCCTTCCTCGTAGGATTTGCCCAGGTCGCGGCAGCTCAAGATTGCTTTATCACTCATGCCCAACTCACTCATAACGTAGCGCCTCCGCAGGCTGGGTGCGCGCGGCACGCCAGGCTGGATACAGGGTGGCGAGGAAACTCAGGACCAACGCGGCGGCGCAGACCATCAACACATCCTGGCTCTGCACTTGCGACGGCAGGTAATCAATGAAGTACACGTCGGCGTTGAGGAATTTGTGCCCGATCAGCCCTTCGAGCGCCGAGATCGCGGCGCTGACGTTCAGTGCGGCGAAGATCCCGACCACGGCGCCGATCAGCGTACCGATCACGCCAATGACCGTGCCCTGGACCATGAAGATCGCCATGATCTGCCCCGGCGTGGAGCCGAGGGTACGCAGAATCGCGATGTCGCCTTTCTTGTCGTTCACCACCATCACCAGCGTGGAAATGATATTGAACGCGGCGACGGCGACGATCAGCAGCAACAGCAGGCCGATCATGGCTTTTTCCATGCGGATCGCCTGATACAGATTGCCGTGGGTGCGCGTCCAGTCCCGGGCATAGAAATGGTCTTCGCCGAGTTGCTGGGCGATATTCCACGCCGTGCGCGGGGCCTGGAACAGGTCGTCGAACTTCAGACGGATGCCCTGGACCTGATCCGGTTTCCAGCGATGCAACTTTGCCAGATCCTGCAGGTTGGTCACGCCCAGATAGCCGTCGATCTCACCGGCGCCGACATGAAAGATGCCGACCACAGTAAAGCGTTTCATGCGTGGGAACATCCCGGCCGGGGTGACGGTGACTTCCGGCGCCACGAACGTCAGCTTGTCGCCGATGGCCGCGCCGAGCTTGGCGGCAGCCTTGTCGCCGATAACGATGCCAAAACTGCCCGGCGTGAGATCGTCGAGTTTGCCCTGCTGCATGAAGTTATCAATGATCGAGACCTGGCGTTCCAGCGCAGGGTCGATGGCATTGAGCAGGACTTTGGAGACCTTGCCGTTGTTGGTCAGCAAGCCCTGCATCTGGGTAAACGGCGCAACGGCCGTCACCTGCGGGTTCTGCTTGACCTTGGCGGCCAGGCTTTGCCAGTCGCTGATCGGTTCACCGGACTCGATGGTCGCGTGGGGCACCATGCCCAGCACGCGGGTGCGCATCTCATGATCGAAGCCGTTCATGACCGACAGCACCACGATCATCACGACCACGCCGAGGGCGAGTCCGATCATTGAAGTCAGGGAAATGAACGACACAAAATGATTGCGACGCTTTGCACGGGTATAACGCGTGCCAATAAATACGAAGAGAGGTCTGAACATGTCGGGGCTTGTTCGGAGGGAAAAGGAACGTCCTTGTGGCGGGGGTCGATAACCAGCTTTACACTCAGACCACCGCCGCTACCATGGGTTCGCCATGTCGACATTAGATGAAGAAGATCGCCGCGAATACTACCGTATCGAGGACACGATCGCACTGGAAATTCGGCCCCTGTCCGCTCCCGAAGCCGCAGGCCAGGAAGTGTTGCAGGATGCTTCCCCACTGTTCAACTTGCTCAGCGAACTGCACCTGAGCGAATTCGAGTCGCAACACCTGCTGCGCCAGATCAGTGAGCGCGACCGTAACCTCGCGGCGTTCCTGAAATCCCAGAATAAACGCATCGATTTGCTGAGCCAGGTGATCGCAATCACCGTGCTCGGACAGATCGGCGAGCCGCAGTCGGTGATCATTTCCGAAGGCGGGATCGATTTCCAGCATCCGACGCCCATTGCCGAGGGCGCACACCTGTCGGTCAAACTGGTGCTAATGCCGCAAGCCCTCGGACTGTTGTTGCGGGCTCGCGTCACCCATTGCGATCGTAAAGGCGACGGCTACGACGTCGGCACCGAGTTCGAATACCCGACCGATGCCCAGCGACAATTACTGGCCCGCTACATTTTGCAGAAGCAGGCCCAGGAACGACGCCTGGCCCGCGAACAAAACGAATCAGGCATTTAATTTAAGGAAGAACCGTGACTCTCATCTACGGCCATCGCGGCGCCAAGGGCGAAGCACCGGAAAATACGCTGACCAGTTTTCAGCAATGCCTCAAGCACGGCGTGCGCCGCTGCGAACTGGACCTGCACCTGTCCATGGACGGCGAGTTGATGGTCATCCACGACCCGACACTCAAGCGCACCACCGACCGTCGCGGCAAAGTCGTCGAACACACGGCGGCCGAGTTGGTGACCTACGACGCGCGCACTAGCGGCCCGGGCTGGATCAAACCGTGCCCGATTCCAACACTGGAAGAACTGTTCGAGAAATGCGATTTCGAGCACTGGCAACTGGAAGTCAAAAGCGCTTCACGCACCCGCGCTGCGACTACCGTGCTGGCGATTCGCGAAATGGCTCAGCGTTTCGGCTTGCTCGACAAGGTCACGATCACCTCGAGTTCGCGGGAAGTATTGAAAGCTGCGCTGGACTTCGTGCCGGATGTGTCCCGCGGATTGGTGGCCGAGTACGCCTGGCTCGACCCGTTGAAGGTCGCGCAAAGCTATGGTTGTGAGATTCTGGCGCTGAACTGGACCCTGTGTACGCCGGAACGCCTGCAGAAGGCGCAGCGTCAGGGGCTGCATGTGTCGGTATGGACAGTCAACGAGCCCGCGCTAATGCGCAGACTCGCCGACTTCGGCGTTGACAGCCTGATTACAGACTTTCCCGGTTTGGCCAGCGCCACGCTCGAGAATTGCTGAAATCGGTCTCCCCGGCCGGCTCAGGCCACCGGCCGGAGCCACTCAAAAAAGCCGGTTGAGGCCATCGTACGCCGCTACCCGATAGGCTTCGGCCATGGTCGGGTAGTTGAACGTCGTGTTGACGAAGTACTTCAGCGTGTTCAGTTCGCCCGGCTGGTTCATGATCGCCTGACCGATGTGAACGATCTCCGACGCCTGATAACCGAAGCAGTGAACGCCCAGCACTTCCAGGGTTTCGCGGTGGAACAGAATCTTCAGCATGCCCTGAGGCTCGCCGGCGATCTGTGCACGCGCCATGCTCTTGAAGAACGCCTTGCCCACTTCGTACGGCACCTTGGCCTGAGTCAGCTCCTGCTCGTTCTTGCCGATCGAGCTGATCTCCGGAATGGTGTAGATGCCGGTCGGCACGTCGTTGACGAAGCGCCAGCTATGGTTGTCAACGATGCTGCCAGCGGCCGAACGCCCCTGGTCGTGAGCAGCACTGGCCAGGCTCGGCCAACCAATCACGTCACCGGCGCCGTAGATGTTCGGCTTGCAGGTACGGTAGGCCTCGTCCACTTCGATCTGACCACGGCTGTTGACCTTCACGCCGATGTTTTCCAGACCCAACTGATCGGTGTTGCCGGTACGACCGTTACACCAGAGCAAGGCGTCGGCCTTGATCTTCTTGCCGGATTTGAGGTGCAGGATCACGCCGTTGTCCACGCCTTCGACGCGGTCGTAGTCTTCGTTGTGGCGAACCGTGATGTTGTTGTTGCTGAAGTGATAGCTCAGGGCCTGGGAAATTTCCGAGTCGAGGAAGCTCAGCAACTGACCGCGGTTATCCACCAGCTCAACCAGTACACCCAGACCGCTGAAGATCGAGGCGTATTCGCAACCGATCACGCCAGCGCCGTAAACGATGAGTTTGCGCGGGGTGTGGCCGAGGCTGAGGATGGTGTCGCTATCGTAGATACGCGGGTGGTGGAAATCGATGTCCGCCGGACGATACGGGCGCGAGCCGGTGGCGATGATGATGTGCTTGGCCACCAGTTTTTCAACCACGCCGTTGGCGCAGACCACTTCAATGGTTTGCTCGTCAGCGAAGCTGCCGGTGCCGAAGAACACGTCGACGCGGTTACGGGCGTAGTAGCCAGTGCGCGAAGCGACTTGTTTGGAGATGACTTTTTCGGCGCTTTTCAACACGTCCGGGAACGAGAACCAGCGTGGCTCACCAATGGCCCGGAACATCGGGTTGGTGTTGAACTGCATGATCTGCCGGACCGAGTGACGCAGTGCCTTGGACGGGATGGTGCCCAGGTGAGTGCAGTTGCCGCCGACCTGGCGACGGCTATCGACCATCGCCACCTTGCGCCCTGCTTTGGCGGCGTTCATTGCCGCGCCTTCTCCCGCCGGGCCGGAACCCAGCACCACCACGTCGTAGTTGTAGACAGCCATGCATACTCCTCAGAACAGGCCGCGGCGCCCTCGGCACCTGCGGCTAAATCACGCCGATCTGCGGCGTGAAGGAACAATTTGGGGCCAGTGCAGAACCCGGACACAGTCTATATAAGCGTCAACGCCGCGCACATTAACCCTTGGTCGCGTCGTAGGCTAGTTTTGCCTGCACTACAACGCCAGTCTTTGCTGCTTGAATCGCCGTGATCACTCGGTTTTTCCGCCACTCAGGCGTTCAAAAGCCTGCGTGGTTCGTGTGACGAATCCTGTATCGGCACGAATCACAAAGAATGCACCGATGTCATGCGTTTCGGCATAGTCCCAACCCCTTTCGGGACCCAGAATCAGCAACAGGGTTGATAAGCCATCGGCCATCAACGCTGAAGGATGAATCACCGTGACTGACGCCAGGGTGTGTAGGACCGGCGCCCCGGTGCGGGCATCGAAGGTGTGGGAATAACGCCGACCGTCCTGCTCGAAATAGTTGCGGTAGTCGCCGGAAGTGGAAACGCCATAGCCGTCGACGGCGATGATGCGCTCGGCCACTTGCTGGTCGTTGCGGGGTTCTTCCAGGGCGATGCGCCACGGTGAGCCGTCGAGTTTTTTGCCGGCAGCCTTGAGTTCACCGGTGGCTTCGGCGAGGTAACTGTCGATGCCCAAGGCCTCGAGCCTCCCGGCGATCCGGTCGACAGCATAGCCAGCGGCGAGACTGTTGAAGTCGACTTCCACCGGGGCATCTTTACACAACCGCTCGCCGTCGATACGTAAGTGACCATATCCAACGCGCTGTCGCGTCAGGGCCAAGGCGTCGGCGGTCGGCACTTTTTCTTTCCGGGACTGGGGCCCGAATCCCCACAGGTTGAGCAGCGGCTCCACCGTCAAGTCGAAGGAGCCGTCGCTTTGGGATGACAACTGCTCGCCCACACGGATCAATTCGAGCACAGGGCCAGGCATGACCTGACAGCGACCGGCCGGCAGTGCGTTGAAGCGTACGGTGTCCGAGTCACTGCGATAGGTCGAGAATTGTCGATCCACTTCGGCGAGGATATTTTCTACTTCGGCCTGCACCGCTTTCGGCCCGGGCGTGGAGGAATGTCTTACGTATTGAATGGAATAACGACTGCCCATGGTCGGGCCGTCGAAGCGTTCCAGGCTGTCGCCGTTGCCACAACCGGACAAAATGCCGGCCAGCACCACAAGTCCACTCCACCGTCCAGTTAACAAATCTTCATCTCCCCTCAAAACCGCGCCCGCCATTATGGGCCTCAGAGCGCATGAGAGCGAGGTCTGCCAGCGCCCGTCAGTCAAACGCAAAGCCTGTGGGAGCGAACCTTCCCGCCCCCACAGGCGCAACGTTTTCAAACAAGATTTACCAGCGTGAGTACCTACAAATGTCTTCCAATACGAGCAACGGCAAAGCAATTTTTCGCGTCGTCAGCGGAAACTTCCTGGAGATGTTCGACTTTATGGTCTACGGCTTTTACGCCACGGCCATTGCTAAAACCTTCTTCCCGGCCGACAGCGCTTTCGCTTCCCTGATGTTATCGCTGGCCACCTTCGGTGCCGGCTTCCTGATGCGCCCATTGGGGGCGATTTTCCTCGGCGCCTATATCGACCGTCACGGTCGACGCAAAGGCCTGATCATCACCTTGGCGATGATGGCTGCCGGTACTGTGTTGATTGCCTGCGTGCCGGGTTACGCCACGTTGGGCGTTGCGGCGCCGCTGATCGTACTGTTCGGTCGCCTGCTGCAAGGTTTCTCGGCCGGCGTGGAACTGGGCGGTGTGTCGGTCTACCTCGCCGAGATTTCCACCCCGGGTCGCAAAGGCTTCTTTGTCAGTTGGCAGTCCGCCAGTCAGCAAGCTGCGGTGGTATTCGCCGGCCTGCTCGGCGTGGGTTTGAACCATTGGCTCAGCCCGGAACAAATGGGTGACTGGGGCTGGCGCGTGCCATTCCTGATCGGCTGCATGATCGTGCCGGTGATCTTCGTGATTCGTCGCTCGCTGGAAGAAACCCCGGAATTCCAGGCGCGTAAGCACCGCCCTACCCTGCAAGACATCGTCCGCTCGATTGGTCAGAACTTCGGCATCGTCCTCGCCGGCATGGCGTTGGTGGTGATGACCACTGTGTCGTTCTATCTGATCACCGCCTACACCCCGACCTTCGGCAAAGCCGAACTGCATCTGTCGGATCTGGATACGTTGCTGGTGACCGTGTGCATTGGCCTGTCGAACTTCTTCTGGCTGCCGGTCATGGGGGCTGTGTCCGACAGGATCGGACGCAAACCCTTGCTGCTGGCGGCGACGATTCTGGCGATCCTCACCGCCTACCCCGCCCTGTCGTGGCTGGTAGCAAACCCGAGCTTCAGCCACTTGCTGATCGTCGAGTTGTGGCTGTCGTTCCTGTATGGCTCGTATAACGGCGCCATGGTTGTGGCGCTGACCGAGATAATGCCGGTGGAAGTTCGTACGACTGGATTCTCTTTGGCCTACAGCCTGGCGACAGCAACCTTCGGCGGGTTTACACCGGCAGCCTGTACGTACCTGATTCATGTGCTGGATAACAAGGCTGCACCAGGAATCTGGCTCAGCGGTGCGGCGGTACTGGGATTGATCGCAACATTGGCGTTGTTCCGCGGCAACCGTCATGAATTGCGGACGGCGCAAGCGGCGGTGGTCGGCGGCGCCTGAGAGATCGCTTTCGCGAGCAAGCCCGCTCCCACATTGGATTTGCGTGCGCCGCAGATCAAATGTGGGAGCGAGCTTGCTCGCGAAGAGGCCGGCCCAGACAACACACCTCCAACCGGCAAATCGCACACAAACAAAAACGCCCCGACCAAAGTCGGGGCGTTTTCATGTGCGGCTAAGGCTTAGCGCGGGAACGCTGGCGGGTTTACACCGGCCATGTCTTCCATCACGCGGACTACCTGGCAGCTGTAACCGAACTCGTTGTCGTACCAGACGTACAGAACAACGCGGTTGTCCTGAACGATGGTCGCTTCAGCGTCCACAACGCCTGCGTGGCGCGAGCCAACGAAGTCGGTGGAAACCACTTCCTGCGAATTGACATAGTCGATTTGCTTGTGCAGATCGGAGTGCAGCGCCATGTAGCGCAGGTACTCGTTCATCTCTTCACGGGTGGCGGCTTTCTCAAGGTTCAGGTTGAGAATGGCCATCGACACGTTCGGCGTCGGAACGCGGATCGCGTTACCGGTCAGCTTGCCGGCCAACTCAGGCAGCGCCTTGGCAGCAGCGGTGGCAGCACCGGTCTCCGTGATAACCATGTTCAGTGCGGCGCTACGGCCACGGCGATCACCCTTGTGGAAGTTGTCGATCAGGTTCTGGTCGTTGGTGTACGAGTGAACAGTTTCGACGTGACCGTTGATGATGCCGAACTTGTCATTCACAGCTTTCAGCACCGGCACGATGGCGTTGGTGGTGCAGGAAGCGGCGGACACGATCTTGTCGTCAGCAGTGATTTCACCGTGGTTGATACCGTGAACGATGTTCTTCAGCTTGCCTTTGCCAGGTGCGGTCAGAACAACGCGGTCGATACCCGGGCAGGCCAGGTGCTGGCCCAAGCCGTCGGCGTCACGCCATACACCGGTGTTGTCCACCAGCAGCGCATTTTTGATGCCGTACTGGGTGTAGTCCACTTCAGTCGGGTTCTTCGCGTAGATAACCTGGATCAGGTTGCCGTTGGCGGTGATGGTGTTGTTGGCTTCATCAATGGTGATGGTGCCATTGAAGGAACCGTGCACCGAGTCGCGACGCAGCAGGCTGGCACGCTTGACCAGATCGTTCTCGGCGCCCTTGCGGACAACGATGGCGCGCAGACGCAGGCCGTCGCCACCACCGGTTTTCTCGATCAGGATGCGCGCCAGCAGACGACCGATACGACCGAAGCCATACAGGACAACGTCGGTGCCGGTACGGCCGGAACCATTCTGCTTGCCGACCACATCGGCCAGTTCGTCACGGACGAACGCTTCGGCGGTACGGCCATTACCTTCGGCTTTGAATTTGACAGCCAGCTTGCCCAGATCTACCGAAGCAGCGCCGAGCTTGAGTTCGCTCATTGCCTTGAGCAGCGGGAATGTTTCGTGGACGGACAATTCGCTGTCATCGGACTGGCGATGGCGAGCAAAGCGGTGAGCTTTGAGAATCGCGATGACAGACTGGTTGATCAGACTGCGGCCATAGATCGAGCTCACCACGTTGTTATTGCGGTAGAGCTGACCGATAAGCGGAATCATCGCTTCTGCGAGTGCTTCACGGTCGATCCATTCACCAAGACACTGGTCGGGCTTCTGAGTCACGGGAACCTTCCACATGTAGGGGCAGAAAAAAGGGGCTACATTATGCCGCCGAGTGCCTCCCGTAGCAATGCGCGCCTGTCGCGTAGCCAGTAACAAAATCCTCTTCAAAAAAATAACGCACAGCTCAAGCCCAATGAAACCGGGGCCTGCAGCTCAGTCATTTTTTTGGAGACACCGCTGTCTTGTCTGTAACCCTCCGTAACACTCAGTCGTTTTGCCACTACATATTCAGTCTTTTTTACTAAAAAACGGGCCGATTTTGTCTTTACCACTACATTTCGCCCAACCTGCGTAATAGACACATCTGCAACTGACAGGCGGCACCCGGGACCGCTACAATTACCGACTTTGTCGCAACGCTTGGAGCTCAACCTTCCGTGCCCGTTCTGCGTCTACCGCTTCTCCCTGCCGCGGCAGGTAAACAGCACTGGGGCAACCTGCCCGGTGCCGCCCTGAGCCTGGCAATTGCCGAGGCCGCCAGCGCTGCCAAGCGCTTTACCCTGCTACTGACCGCCGACAGCCAAAGTGCCGAACGGCTGGAACAGGAGCTGAGTTTCTTCGCCCCGGATTTGCCGGTGCTGCATTTCCCGGACTGGGAAACCCTGCCCTACGATTTGTTTTCGCCGCACCAGGACATTATTTCCCAGCGAATCTCCGCGCTGTATCGATTGCCGGAGCTGAGTCATGGCGTTCTGGTCGTGCCGATCACGACGGCCCTGCATCGCCTGGCACCGACCAAATTCCTGCTCGGCAGCAGCCTGGTGCTGGACATCGGTCAGAAGCTCGATGTCGAGCAAATGCGCACCCGGCTTGAGGCCAGCGGCTATCGCTACGTCGATACGGTGTATGAGCACGGCGAATTTACCGTACGCGGCTCGCTGATCGATCTGTTCCCGATGGGCAGCAAACTGCCTTTCCGCATCGACCTGTTCGACGACGAAATCGAGACCCTTCGTACCTTCGATCCGGAAAACCAGCGTTCCATCGACAAGGTTGAAACGGTTCGCCTTCTGCCAGCGAGAGAGTTTCCGCTGCAAAAGGATGCGGTCACCCGCTTCAAGGCGCGCTTCCGTGAGCGTTTCGATGTCGACTTCCGTCGCTGCCCGATCTTCCAGGACTTGAGCAGCGGGATTACACCGGCGGGTATCGAGTACTACCTGCCGCTGTTCTTCGACGAAACCTCCACGCTGTTCGACTACCTGCCGCAGGACACGCAAGTGTTCTCACTGCCCGGCATCGAGCAGGCGGCGGAAAACTTCTGGAACGACGTGCGCAATCGCTATGAAGAGCGCCGCGTCGATCCGGCCCGTCCTTTATTGCCGCCCGCCGAGTTGTTCCTGCCGGTGGAAGATTGCTTCGCTCGGCTGAAGAACTGGCCGCGCGTAGTCGCCAGTCAACAGGACGTGGAAACCGGCGTCGGCCGCGAGCGCTTCCCCGCTCGGGAGCTGCCGAACCTGGCCATCGAAGCCAAGGCCACCCAACCGTTGGCGGCGCTTGCGGGTTTCCTCGACGAGTTCCCCGGTCGCGTGCTGTTTACCGCCGAATCCGCGGGCCGTCGTGAAGTGTTGCTGGAGTTGCTGGAACGCCTGAAGCTGCGACCGAAAACCGTCGACAGCTGGCCGGACTTCGTCGCGAGCAAGGAGCGCCTGGCAATCACCATCGCGCCGCTCGACGAAGGCCTGGTGCTTGACGACCCGGCCTTGGCCCTGGTCGCCGAAAGTCCGTTGTTCGGTCAGCGCGTGATGCAGCGCCGTCGCCGCGAGAAACGCGCCGACGCCAACAACGATGCCGTGATCAAAAACCTCACCGAACTGCGCGAAGGCGCGCCGGTGGTGCATATCGATCACGGCGTCGGTCGCTATCTCGGGCTGACGATTCTGGAAATTGATAGTCAGGCCGCCGAATTCCTGACCCTCGAATACGCCGAAAACGCCAAGCTTTACGTGCCGGTGGCCAACCTGCATCTGATCGCCCGATACACCGGCAGCGACGATGCCCTGGCCCCGCTGCACCGCCTAGGCTCCGAGACCTGGCAGAAAGCCAAACGCAAAGCTGCCGAACAAGTACGCGATGTGGCCGCCGAGTTGCTCGACATCTATGCCCGCCGCGCCGCTCGCGAAGGTTATGCGTTCGAAGACCCGAAAGCCGATTACGCGACGTTCAGCGCCGGTTTCCCGTTCGAAGAAACCCCGGACCAGCAAACCACCATCGATGCAGTGCGCGCCGACATGCTCGCACCGAAGCCGATGGACCGCCTGGTCTGCGGCGATGTGGGCTTCGGCAAGACCGAAGTGGCCATGCGCGCGGCGTTCATCGCGGTACACGGCGGTCGTCAGGTGGCGATCCTGGTGCCGACCACCCTCCTCGCCCAGCAGCATTACAACAGCTTCCGCGACCGCTTCGCCGACTGGCCGGTGAGCGTGGAAGTAATGAGCCGCTTCAAGTCGACCAAGGAAGTCAACGCCGCGGTCGCGGACCTCGCCGAAGGCAAGATCGACATCGTCATCGGCACGCACAAGCTGCTGCAAGACGACGTGAAGATCAAAAACCTCGGGCTGGTGATCATCGACGAAGAACACCGTTTTGGTGTCCGTCAGAAGGAGCAGCTCAAGGCCCTGCGCAGCGAAGTCGACATTCTCACGCTTACCGCCACGCCGATTCCACGCACGCTGAACATGGCGGTGTCGGGCATGCGCGACCTGTCGATCATCGCCACGCCGCCGGCCCGCCGCCTGTCGGTACGGACTTTCGTCATGGAACAGAACAAGAGCACGGTCAAAGAGGCCTTGCTCCGTGAGCTGTTGCGTGGCGGTCAGGTCTACTACCTGCACAACGACGTGAAGACCATCGAGAAATGCGCCGCCGACCTCGCCGAACTGGTGCCGGAAGCACGGATCGGCATCGGCCACGGGCAGATGCGCGAGCGCGATCTCGAACAAGTGATGAGCGACTTCTACCACAAGCGCTTCAACGTGCTGATCGCCTCGACCATCATCGAGACCGGCATTGACGTGCCGAGCGCCAACACCATCATCATCGAGCGTGCCGACAAGTTCGGCCTGGCACAGCTGCACCAGTTGCGCGGCCGGGTCGGTCGCAGTCACCACCAGGCTTATGCTTATTTGCTGACGCCGCCGCGCCAGCAAATCACGCCTGACGCCGAAAAACGTCTGGAAGCGATCGCCAATACACAGGACCTCGGTGCGGGCTTCGTGCTCGCCACCAACGACCTGGAAATCCGTGGCGCCGGCGAACTGCTCGGCGACGGGCAGAGCGGGCAGATCCAGGCCGTCGGTTTCACGCTGTACATGGAGATGCTCGAGCGCGCGGTGAAGTCGATCCGCAAGGGCGAACAACCGAACCTCGATCAACCGCTCGGCGGTGGTCCGGAAGTCAATCTGCGCGTACCGGCGTTGATTCCCGAGGACTATCTGCCGGACGTGCACGCCCGACTGATCCTCTACAAACGCATCGCCTCGGCCACCGACGAGGAAGGCCTCAAGGACTTGCAGGTGGAGATGATCGATCGTTTCGGTCTGTTGCCGGAACCGACCAAGAACCTGATGCGCATTACCGCGCTGAAATTGCAGGCCGAGCTACTGGGCATCAAGAAAGTCGACGGCGGCCCGCAAGGTGGCCGAATCGAGTTCGCGACGCAAACCCCGGTCGACCCGCTGACGCTGATCAAGCTGATCCAGAGCCAGCCCAAACGCTACAAATTCGAAGGCGCCACGATGTTTAAATTCCAGGTGCCGATGGAGCGCCCGGAAGAGCGCTTTAATACTGTAGAGGCGCTGTTTGAGCACCTCATTCCGAAAACTGCTTGAAGGACGCCGCATGCGCCTGTTTCGCTTACTGACCTTGTTGATAACCTTGGTCGCCCCTACGGCATTTGCCGATGACCTGTATCAGATTGAAATGATTCTGGTCCGCCAAAACGCCGTGCCCGCAATCGTCAGCCGCGCCGCGCCGGAAGACTGGGCGGCCGGAGCTCAGCCCATCAGCCCCGACAGCCTGCGCACACCGAGCCTCAATGCTGAAGTGGAAAAACTCACCGCCAGCAATGAATACACGGTGTTGCTGCACAAGGCCTGGCAACAGAACCTTGGCGAAGAAGCCAGCAAAGTTGCGATCAGCGAGGGCAAAGAACAGTTCGGCCAGTTCCCGATCGAGGGCACGCTGAGCATGAAACTGGGACGGTTCACCGATGTGGATGCAGATTTCTGGGTCAACCAGATCGACGCCAACGGCATGGTCACCGCCAGCGAACGTATGAAGCAGGAAAGCCACACCAAGAACGGCCAGCTGAACTTCCTCGACAATGGCCACCTCGGCCTGCTGATCAAGATCACCTCGCTGACTGCCCCTGCGCCTCGGCCAGTCCCCGATGAAATTCCGGACTGATTGAGTCCTTATGTCAGCGACCCTGAGCAAACCCCTGGCACCTTCCTGGGTCAGCCGATTCAAGGAACAGAGCCTGGAGCGTGGCCGTCGCTACGCTTTGGAGAACCGCGTCAGGATCGTCGAGGCTGGCGACGCCACGATCATTGCCGCCTGCGAGGGCTCTGGCGGAAACGTTTACCGTCAGACCATTCGCCTGCGCGAGTCAGCCAAAGCCACGTTGCTGATGATTGACGCCACCTGCACCTGCCCGGTCCACAGCAACTGCAAACACTGCGCAGCGGTGTTACTGAAAGTGCAGGAAACCCTGGCCTACCCAGCCGCAGCGCAAGACGCCGAGCTACTCGAGAAACTTCAAGCCGTACTGGAAAACCGTAGCCCGAAGGCGCCGCAAGTGCTGGTGGATAACGTGCAACCGGTGCCGCGCTTGTGGCTGGCGAGCATCGAGTTCAGCGCCTTCGAACCGCGCAATGGCAAGATGCAGCGTTACATTCAGCATCGCGCGGCGTTGTCATTCAGCTATCTGGATGAATACGTTTCCGGGCAGAAGAACGCCGACATTCTGATTCGTCAGGAGACGCAAACGTTACGGATAAAACGCCGCCCGGAAGTCGAACAGACCTACAGGGAACAGCTACGAATCCTCGGCTTCAAGGTCGCCACCCGGCAAAGCAAAGCCTTGCCGGAAAGTGCCGGCGAGCTTTTCGAGATGGTCAACGACAGCGCCTGGCTGACCTTCACCCTCAATGAACTGCCGAAGCTGCGTACCCAGGGTTGGGAGTTGCAGATCGACGAAGAATTCGGTTTCGACCTGACTGCCGTGGACGATTGGTACGCCACCGTAGAACAGGCACCGGAGCGTGACTGGTTCGATCTGGAACTGGGAATCATCGTCAACGGCGAACGGCTGAGTCTGCTGCCGATCCTGCTGAACCTGATGCGCTCTCACACCGAGATCCTCAACCCGGAACGCCTTGCACGACGTCGCGACGACGAGTTGATCCTGGTGAACATTCCCAATCGCCCGAACTCCGAGTACGGCCCGCTGCAAGTCGCCCTGCCCTTCGGCCGATTGAAACCGGTACTGGCGACCCTCGGCGAGTTCTACCTGCAAGGGCCCGGCGAAACGACGCTGCGCCTGAGCAAAGCCGATGCCACGCGACTGAATCCGCTGGAAGACCTGCCGTTGCTCTGGGAGGGTGGCGAGCAAATTCGCACCTTCGCCCAACGGCTGCGGGACATCAAGGACTTCACTGCGACCGCACCGGAAGGTCTGAACGCGACCTTGCGCCCCTATCAGCTGGAAGGCTTGAGCTGGATGCAGTCGTTGCGACAACTGGAAGTCGGCGGGATTCTCGCGGACGACATGGGTCTGGGCAAAACCCTACAGACCCTGGCGCACATTCTCAGTGAGAAGAACGCCGGACGCCTCGATCGGCCGTGCATGGTGGTGATGCCCACCAGCCTGATCCCCAACTGGCTGGATGAAGCGGCGCACTTCACACCGCAACTCAAAGTGCTGGCGCTGTACGGTGCCAGTCGCAAAAAGCATTTCGACACGCTGGCCGATTACGACCTGATCCTGACCACCTATGCGCTGCTGCCCAAGGACGTCGAACGTCTCGCCGCGCAGCCTTTGCACGTGTTGGTTCTGGACGAGGCGCAATACATCAAAAACCCCAACAGCAAGGCCGCCCACGCTGCCCGCGAATTGAATGCCCGTCAGCGTCTGTGCCTGAGCGGCACGCCGCTGGAAAACCACCTGGGTGAGCTGTGGTCGCTGTTTCACTTCCTGCTGCCCGGCTGGCTGGGTGACGTGAAAAGCTTTAACCGCGATTACCGCGTGCCGATCGAAAAGCGCGCCAGCGAAGTGCGACTTCAGCACCTCAACGGTCGGATAAAACCGTTCCTGCTACGTCGAACCAAGGAACAAGTGGCGACCGAGCTGCCGCCGAAAACCGAAATCATCCATTGGGTCGAGCTCAATGAAGCCCAGCGCGATGTGTACGAAACCATGCGCCTGGCGATGGACAAAAAAGTCCGCGACGAGATCACCCGCAAGGGCGTGGCGCGCAGCCAGATCATCATTCTTGAAGCGCTGCTGAAGCTGCGTCAGGTCTGCTGCGATTTGCGCCTGGTCAACGATGCCGCCCTACCCACTCGCGGCAGCACGTCGGGCAAGCTCGACAGCCTGATGGAAATGCTTGAGGAATTGTTCGATGAAGGTCGGCGGATCCTGCTGTTCTCGCAGTTCACTTCAATGCTGTCGTTGATTGAAGATGAGCTGAAAAAACGCGGAGTCGATTATGCGCTGCTGACCGGGCAGACCCGCGACCGCCGCGCACCGGTCAAAGACTTCCAGAGCGGCAAGCGTCAGATCTTTCTGATCAGCCTGAAGGCGGGTGGCGTCGGCCTGAACCTGACCGAAGCCGACACGGTGATTCACTACGATCCGTGGTGGAATCCGGCGACGGAAAATCAGGCCACTGACCGGGCGTATCGCATTGGTCAGGAGAAGCCGGTGTTCGTCTACAAGATGATTGCCAGGGGCACGGTGGAAGAGAAGATTCAGCATCTGCAGAAGGAAAAATCCGACTTGGCGGCTGGCGTGCTGGATGGGCGCAAGACCGGGGACTGGAAGTTGCAGAGTGATGATATTGAAGCGTTGTTTGCGCCGTTGCCGGATAAGTTGGAAAAATAGCGGCGACTATTAAATCGTCATCGCGAGCAAGCTCGCTCCCAGAGGGTTATCGCTGTACCTGTGGGAGCGAGCTTGCTCCGGGCGGCGTTCCGACGATGGGGTCAACTCGGAGTGACGACTGCTCAGCCTTTAAGCACCCGCGCCAACGTCGACTTCACCTTGCCCATCCCGTCATGCAGCGCGTTCTCGATCTCGGCCATGGTGATCACCGACGTGGACTTGCCCGCTGCCGGGTTTACTACCAGTGCCAGACAGGCGTAATCCAGTTCCAACTCGCGAGCCAACGCCGCTTCCGGCATTCCGGTCATGCCGACGATGTCGCATCCGTCGCGCTCCAGTCTGGCGATTTCAGCGACGGTTTCCAGACGTGGCCCCTGAGTGCAGGCGTACACGCCTTGACTGGCAAAACCAACGCCTTCAGCCGCCAATGCCGCGATTAGCTGCTGACGCAGGGCTTCGCTGTAGGGATAGCTGAAATCGATGTGGGTAACCTGTTCGAGATTATCGGCGAAATAGGTGTGTTCGCGACCACTGGTGTAGTCGATCAATTGATGCGGTACGCAGAAATATCCGGTGTCCATCACAGCATGAATCCCACCCACGGCATTGACCGCGAGAATCGCTTCGGCGCCAGCCTGTTTCAGCGCCCAGAGGTTGGCGCGGTAGTTCACCTGATGCGGCGGAAAACGGTGAGGATGACCGTGGCGCGCAAGAAACAGCACTTCCTTGCCGGCGTACTCACCGATCTGCACCTCGGCCGAAGGCGCGCCGTACGGCGTGTCCACCGCCAGAGACTGATGAATGCTCAAGCCTTCGAGTTGAGTCAGGCCGGTGCCACCGATAATCGCGTAAACCGTCATAACGAAAAGCCCCTAACCAATCAGTTGAGCTTCTTTGAGCGCACCGACGGCTGTCAGCCAGCGCGGATGCTGACGGTATTCGATGTTGGCGTACGACTGGCCGCGCATCCGCGCGATGCGCTCGGACGGCTTGACCTTCAGACGCTGGGCGGCGCTCAGGGCCAGTTCAGCGGCCGCGCGATCGTTGCACACCAGGCCCATGTCGCAACCGGCCGTCAGCGCCGCTTCGATACGGCTGGCAGCATCGCCGACCACGTGGGCGCCGGCCATGGACAGGTCATCGCTGAAGATCACGCCGTCGAATTGCAGCTCGCCACGCAGGATGTCCTGCAACCAGCGGCGGGAGAAGCCGGCGGGTTGGGAATCGACTTGCGGATAGATAACGTGGGCCGGCATGACCGCAGCCAATTGCTTGCTCAGTCGGGCGAACGGCACCAGGTCATTGGCGCGGATTTCGTCGAGACTGCGCTCATCAACAGGTATCGCAACGTGGGAATCGGCCTCGGCCCAGCCGTGACCGGGAAAGTGCTTGCCGGTGGCGGCCATGCCGGCGCTGTTCATGCCGCGAATGAAGGCACCCGCCAGCAACGCTGCACGCTCGGGATCACCTTCGAATGATCGGGTGCCGACCACGGCGCTGCGCTGGAAGTCGAGGTCCAGCACCGGAGCGAAACTCAGATCGAGGCCGACAGCCAGCACTTCAGTCGCCATGATCCAGCCGCACTGCTCGGCCAGGTACTCGGCATTCGGATTGTCAGCGATGGCGCGCATGGCTGGCAGTCGTACGAAGCCCTGACGCAAACGCTGAACCCGGCCACCCTCTTGGTCGACTGCCAGCAGCAGATCGGGGCGAATGGCGCGGATAGAGGCGCTCAACTCGCGCACCTGACGCGGGTGTTCGATATTGCGAGCAAAAATGATCAGGCCGCCCACTTCGGGTTGGCGCAACAGTTGGCGATCTTCAGCCGTCAGCCAGGTACCGGCGACGTCCACCATCAACGAGCCTTGCAGGCCAGCAGTCATAGAGATTCCTTGATAACGATAAACCCGGCTCGCACGAAATCGCCGCCATGGGCTATGCCCGGCAGGTCGGCGATACAAATGGGGAGCGGGTTCAGAACGAGAGTCGGCATGGGCGGCTAGCTTAGCGGATGTCAGCTGCCGCGCCCACCCATGTGCGGTTAAACCTTGGCGGCAACCGGGGTTGATTTGCTGCGCGGACGCAACTGCGCGGTGGCCATGGCTGCGTCGGTCACACCGGTTTCGGCGCGCATGCCTGCTGCCAGGAACGGCACCATCAGACGCATTACTTGCTCAATGGACGTGTTGACGCCGAAGTCGGTCTCGGCAATTGCGCGCAGGGCCTTGATACCGGACATGCTGAACGCAG
The DNA here is from genome assembly GCF_059695775.1 of Pseudomonas sp. LBUM1666. NCBI lineage: Bacteria > Pseudomonadati > Pseudomonadota > Gammaproteobacteria > Pseudomonadales > Pseudomonadaceae > Pseudomonas > Pseudomonas sp. LBUM1666. The sequence continues at coordinate 4,208,954 of NZ_CP166789.1, forward strand.
CGGCGCCGAGCATGAAGTGCACACGCCAGAACAGCTCAATCGGCGGAATACGCGGTGCAGCTTCGTTGACCAACATCATATAGCGGCGGAACACCTTGCCGTACATGTCTTCCAGATAACGCCGCAAGTGCCCTTGGCTCTGACTGAAAGCCAGACCCAGCAAACGCATGAAAATCGACAGATCGTTGCCGCTGCGTGGCTGCACCACCAGGGCTTGCTCGACGAGGATTTCCAGCAGCTCTTCAAGTGTCGGCCTGTTCTCCGGCTTGGCCTGACGCCGCTCCAGCTCTTTATCAAGGCTTAAGCAGAACGGCCCGAGAAAGCGCGAGAAAACTGCCTGGATCAGCGCCTTCTTCGAACCGAAGTGATAGTTCACCGCCGCCAGATTGACACCGGCCTTGCTGGTGATCAGACGCAATGAGGTTTCAGCGAAACCTTTTTCCGCGAACAATTGCTCGGCAGCATCAAGAATGCGTTCAACGGTTTCCGACTGGGCCATGGCTACTCCGCCTGACAAACACTTGTTTGAAACATACGTTTCAGCCTGTGTCTTGTCAAGCCTGGCCGTTCGTTTTGGGAATGGTCGGTCAGCTATTTAACCATACAACTCTCAAGCGTGAATCAGCAGGCTGATCGACCGTCTGGCGGTCGACAAAAAAAGGGGCATTGCCAAGACCGTTTCACTGTATATAATCCCAGTCACTGTATAAAAAGACAGAGCGATCAATATGCTAAAGCTGACGCCACGCCAAGCAGAGATTCTGGCCTTCATCAAACGTTGCCTCGAAGACAACGGCTACCCGCCAACCCGTGCGGAAATCGCTCAGGAACTGGGTTTCAAGTCGCCCAATGCGGCGGAAGAACACCTCAAGGCGCTGGCCCGCAAGGGCGCGATCGAGATGACGCCCGGTGCTTCCCGTGGTATTCGCATCCCCGGCTTCGAAGCCAAGGCCGACGAGTCGACCCTGCCGATCATTGGCCGAGTGGCTGCCGGTGCTCCGATCCTCGCCCAGCAGCACATCGAAGAGTCTTGCAACATCAACCCGTCGTTCTTCCATCCTCGCGCCGACTATCTACTTCGGGTTCATGGCATGAGCATGAAGGATGTGGGCATTTTTGACGGTGACCTGCTGGCAGTGCACACCACCCGCGAAGCTCGCAACGGCCAGATCGTAGTAGCGCGGATCGGCGACGAAGTGACCGTCAAGCGTTTCAAGCGCGATGGTAGCAAGGTCTGGTTGATTGCCGAAAACCCTGAATTCGCCCCTATCGAAGTGAACCTGAAAGATCAGGAACTGGTGATCGAAGGCTTGAGTGTCGGCGTCATTCGCCGCTAAAGGAGGCTTTATGCAGTTCCCACACACATCACAGCAAGCCCAACTGCCGTTGTTCGAGGCTTTCATGGTGCAGCCATTGGCGCCGATCCTGAAAGACGTGGTCGAGTCACCCTGGAGCGCCGAGCCAGAAGTCTTCAGTGAGCTGTCGCTGCGTGGTGCAGCCGGGAACTGCCTAAACCTTCTTGCGCCGATTCTCAGGGAACTGAGTCAGGACCAGGACGCGCGCTGGCTGACGCTGATCGCTCCGCCCGCCAGCCTGACCCAGGCCTGGTTGCGGGACGCCGGCCTTAATCGCGAACGCATCCTGCTGCTGCAACCGCGCGGCACTCAGAGCGCTCAGCAGTTGACCTGCGAGGCCTTGCGCCTGGGCCGCAGCCACACGGTGGTCAGCTGGCTCAACCCCTTGAGCACAACCTCACGGCAACAGTTGATCAGCGCCGCCCGGATCGGGGACGCACAAAGCCTGAATATTCGATTGGGTTAACTGACAAACAATGCGCGCGTTGAACAGCGCGGGGCTTCTCCAAGGATAGAGAAGCCAACCTGTAGCGATATCAGCAAAAAAACCGACGGGCGGGATCAATGCAGAACCCGAGCCCCCTCGTCCGTATTGAATTCGCCTTCAACCAAGCGTCCGGCCATCTGAACGCCGACGCTCAACATCGCCTTGGCGACTTCCACGTGCTGGCCCTGCAGGAACGCTTTGGCATCCTCGGAGAAATCCAAAGTAACCAGAGAACCCTCGTCCTCAGCCCTGCGCAGCTCGATACGGCCGTCTGGTAACTCGACAATTTCTAGAAAGGACGTTGGCATAAAGGTCTGTTCTCCACGAAAGGCGGGGATTATATAGGCATCGGCCAGGCTTCGCTCGGGATCTTGAGGAACGGTAATCAACCAGCCGTTACAAAAAACCTTTTTGCGAACATTCCAGACCGACCGAGCCTGCGTCCTACACCTTTAAAAATTCGGCTTGTACTCAAATGCTGCGGAAGCCTGGGAGTCGGAAAATGGAATGATTACCGATTTTTTGTTGAGACAGCCATTAACAAAGGAGTTAGGAAACATCTGGATCGAGTTGTTGAACACCTCTACCGCGCCATTGAAGATGGTAATGGCCGCACCGATGTTTTCTTGCTGTTCAGTGATTTCCCGCATGAAGTTGTTAACCAACTCATTGGCCTTGAGCTCTGGATAAGCTTCAAATGCCACGGTCAATCCCGCCAGCAATTCCCGTGTTCCCTTTTGCACCGGCTGTAGAGCGTCCCCGTTCGCCTCTTGTGGCAGCTTGCCGATGGCCGAGCGCAGGCCCGTGATCTTTTCCTGCAGCGCACCTTCGTACTCCTTGAAACCTGCAACCTGCTGCTCAAGCAAATCGAGCACCCTGGTTTTCTGGCGCTCATAAACAAGGACATCGGCCCAGGCGCGCTGAGCGCGATTATGTCGCCCAATGATTCGGTTGTAACAGGTCCAGAAGGTAATCCCGACTACCACCGCGATAATCAATAACAACCCCATCGTCTAATACTCCATGCTTTTTAAAGGTTTCGGGGAAAGCGCGAAGTTATCGTCATGCAATTCGGCCAGTCGATGGACCCACGACAGCAAGAGGTCCAGACGAGGCAAGCGAATACCCGTCTCGACGAGCTGCTCAAAGGCCTGCAGATTTTGAAGCCCCTCGGTTGCGCTTGGCGCAAGCAATCCAGGATCGCTGAAACTCAGGCACAGCCGCCCATGTTCCGAGAACTCCAGATTGACGTCGCTCAATTGCTGATGGAGCTGCAGTAGGTGCAGCACCGTCGCGGGCTTGGCAAAAACGGCACAGGCCATCTGGGTACTGCCTGTCAGGTGGAACGCGCTATTGAATTCGCTGGAAGCTGTATCCAGAGTCTCCTCAAGAGCAACTTCCCAATGCCTGTCACCGCGCACGACGACATTCTCGACCCACGGAAACTCCAGCACCAAGCTATGCCGGGCAAACTCGCGGTCTATCGTTTTGGTTTCAACCTTGGTACCGCCCGCCCCGTCTGGCACGGTGGTCTTGTAACTTTCGCGATCAACATACTGCAAGTGCTGGTAAGTGAAGGGCAACTCATGAACCGCGCCAAGGTAGGTACCTTGAACCGATTTCAAGATCTGTCGACTGTAAGAGCCTCGATGAAAGTCTTTGAACTCCTCGCCCAACCTCTCCAGCACTTGTACATCCGGGTTGAACGACTCCCTTAACCCATGGGTGAGCAATGAAGATTTATGGGTGATTTTTTTGGAAAGTGCGTCGATCACCCCGGACCTGTGATCCATCACAAGCCAGCCACCCAATAGAAAAGCAATGCCCAGTACGACAAAAGGTATGAAAAGAAGGGTGGCGGCGATCAATCCCAAACCGATATTACGAAACAGTCTGGGTGTGGCATTATCGAACGCCAGCGGCGCACCAAAAGCCCTGAGCTGCTTTATCACCTCGAGCAGATCTGCGGTACTGGTCGCCGCTTCGACACGGGCGTCCGACTGTTCAAATAACTGACGCAGTTTTTTGTTGTGCAAAATGGAAGACATGCTTCATCCCTGAAGAGACCAACGTAACGCAGTGTCCGATGCGATTATGTGCTCAGCACTCGTTCAGACCTTCGCGAAACCGAATCGCCAGCCCTTTGAGGTTCTGACGCCAGCTTTCCAGCTCTTCCCGGCTCAGCTCTTGTGGAGCCTCTTCTTCATCCAGGTTAACGGCCAGGATCAGCGGCTGCGTCACGTCCCCCTTAGGCTTGTGCGGCGCCCGTGGCGGCTGAAACAGTGCAGCATGGGCCGCAAGCAGTTTGGCCAGCCAAGTTTCAGGATTTTGCGCCAACTCGACCATCTCGGCCATTTCCGGAATCGCGATGGCTTCAAGCACTTCGCGCGTCAGCAATAACTCGGCCCGAGGCGCATTGGCCTGAGGCAAGCGATAGAAACCGGCGATTTCATGGCATAGCCCCAGCAACGCACCGTACAGGTGAAACAGTGCCGACTCGCGTCCGGCCTGGATCAGCGCCAGGGAGTTCATCGCCCGCCCCTCTTCGGCTCTGGCGAGTGCTTCCAGCGACAGGCCGGCGAAGTAAATCTTCTGGTTGGTACGGGTATAGAGTTCGTGGGCCATGACGGCAGCCTCCACAACGAAATAATTGCTTCACGCAGGTCAGACAGTGTCGGGGATCACCCGAGTTCACCGCAAGCACAAAACAAAAAGGCCGCATGAAAACCAGAAGGTTGTCATGCGGCCTTTTCAGTACAGCACCTGTTAAGCCTTAGCGGTCTTCGCCGGGCGCTTGTCTTCAACCGTCCACTTGCCGCCGTCGTAGTACGCCTTCCAGCCAGTCGGCTTACCGTCGACTTCAGTCTGTACGTACTGCTCTTTGGTTTTACGGCTGTAACGGATCACAGCAGGCAGGCCGTCCGGATCTTTCTTCGGTGCTTCGCAGAGGAAGTGGTACTTCGGATCGATCTCATCCTTGTGCGGCACAATTTCCATGACCAGCGGAGCACGCGTCTCGCGGTTTTTCGGGAATTGACTGGCCGCCAGGAACAAGCCGGAAGCACCGTCGCGCAGGATGTAGGTGTCGTTGACCTTTTCGCATTTCAGCTCAGGCATCTTCACCGGATCCATCTTCGGCGGTGCTGCATCACCGCTTTTCAACAGTTTGCGGGTGTTCTTGCACGTCGCATTGGTGCAGCCGAAGAACTTGCCGAAACGGCCAGTCTTGAGCTGCATCTCGCTGCCGCACTTGTCGCATTCCAGGCTTGGACCTTCGTAGCCCTTGATGCGATAACTGCCTTCTTCGATTTCGTAACCGTCGCAATCCGGGTTGTTACCGCAGATGTGCAGCTTGCGCTTCTCATCCAGCAGGTATGCGTCCATCGCCGTGCTGCAGATCGGGCAACGGTGCTTGCCACGCAAGACCAGCGATTCCGATTCACCCTCGTCGTCCGCGGCGATTTCATCGCCCGGCACCAGGTTGACGGTGGCCTTGCAGCGTTCTTTCGGCGGCAGGCTGTAGCCCGAGCAGCCGAGGAACACGCCAGTCGAGGCGGTGCGAATTTGCATCGGACGACCACACACCACGCATGGAATGTCGGTCATCACTGGCTGGTTGGCACGCATGCCGCCTTCGGCGCTTTCGGCTACTTCGAGTTTTTTCTTGAAGTCGCCGTAGAACTCGTCGAGAACGTTTTTCCAGTCGCGTTCGCCCTGGGCCACGTCATCGAGGTTCTCTTCCATGCCGGCGGTGAAGCCGTAGTCCATGAGATTGGAGAAGCTCTCGGCCAGACGTTCGGTAACGATGTCGCCCATCTTTTCCGAGTAGAAACGACGGTTGTGCAGCGCTACGTAGCCACGATCCTGGATGGTCGAAATGATCGCCGCGTAGGTCGAAGGACGACCGATACCGCGTTTTTCCATTTCCTTAACCAGGCTCGCTTCCGAGTAACGCGCCGGCGGCTTGGTGAAGTGCTGGGTCGGATCAAGCTTGATCAGCTTCATCGCGTCGCCCTGAGCCATGTCCGGCAGCACGTCGTCATCACCAGGCTTGGCGATTTGCGGCATGACGCGGGTGTAACCGTCGAACTTCAAGATGCGGCCTTTGGCGCGCAACTCGAAGTCACCGGCACCGACGGTGACAGTGGTCGACAGGTATTGGGCCGGCAGCATCTGGCAAGCGAGGAACTGGCGCCAGATCAGCTCGTAGAGCCGCTCAGCATCACGCTCCATGCCCGACAGCTTGCTTGGCTCGGTATTGGCATCGGAGGGACGAATCGCTTCGTGAGCCTCTTGTGCGCCTTCCTTGCTGCTGTAGACGTTCGGGTTTTCCGGCAGGTATTTCTTGCCGAACTCACCTTCAATATAAGTACGCGCCATCGTCACGGCATCGACCGAGAGGTTGGTGGAGTCGGTACGCATGTAAGTGATGTAGCCGGCTTCGTACAGACGCTGGGCCATCATCATGGTTTTCTTCACGCCGAAGCCCAGGCGGTTACTTGCGGCCTGTTGCAGAGTGGACGTGATGAACGGTGCCGACGGCTTGCTGCTGGTCGGCTTGTCTTCGCGCTTGACGATGCTGTAACTGGAAGCCTTGAGCTTCTCCAGCGCGGCCATGGCCTGAGCTTCGTTGAGCGGCTTGAAGGCTTCGCCTTTCTCGCGAGCCACGTCAAAGCGCACGGTTGCGCCCTTGGCGGTGCCGAGGTCGGCGTGAACTTCCCAGTACTCTTCCGGGTTGAACGCACGGATTTCACGTTCACGCTCAACGACCAGCTTCACGGCAACCGATTGCACACGACCGGCGGACAGGCCACGAGCGACCTTGGCCCACAGCAGTGGCGAAACCATGTAACCCACAACACGGTCGAGGAAACGACGCGCTTGCTGGGCGTTTACACGATCAATGTCCAGCTCGCCCGGCTTGGAGAAAGCTTCCTGAATCGCCTTCTTGGTGATTTCGTTGAACACCACACGCTTGTAGCGGCTGTCATCACCACCGATGGCTTCGCGCAGGTGCCAGGCAATGGCTTCCCCCTCGCGATCCAAGTCGGTTGCGAGATAGATGGTGTCAGCATCTTTGGCGAGCCGGCGCAGCTCTTCGATGACCTTTTCCTTGCCCGGGAGGATCTCGTACTTGGCTTTCCAGCCATGATCGGGATCGACACCCATGCGCGAGACCAGCTGCTTGCGCGCTTTCTCTTTCGGCGTGAGCACCGGACCTTCACCCGCGGCGGCCTTGCCGCGCTTGGCGGCTGGCTCTTTGCTGGCGCTAGCCGAACCGCTGGTGGGCAGGTCTCGGATATGGCCGATACTCGACTTCACCACGTATTGGTTACCCAGATACTTGTTGATGGTCTTGGCCTTAGCCGGGGATTCCACAATGACCAGCGATTTGCCCATGGATCAGAAAATTCCTGAATTCTAGAAGTGAAAGGCGGTTGGCGCCTGACGCGGCACCGCTATATATAGTGGCTACAAGGTGAGGTCAAGCGCAGGGTTTTGCGCGCACTCAGCTTATGGCTTGGAAAAAAGGCTTGGTTCGGCTTGCACCAAAGCAAAGCGTGGCACCTGTTCGCCGTCAACCTCGACCGACTCCAGGAACATGCTCAAGGGACGCACCCAAAAGCCGTAATCGCCATACAGGGCTTGGTAGAAGACCACTTCTTCTTCGGTTTCCGAATGCCGCGCAATACTGAATACGCGGTACTGCGGACCTTTGTAATGTTGGTAGAGCCCAGGTTGTATCGGCATGGTTTGGCCCTCGCTCAAATCTTTTCAAAATAAAAACAAAAATAAATTCAGAAAAACAAAAACCGGGGCACTTGGCCCCGGCTTCCTTCAACGAAACGCTTAAACGCGTTCGAAGACGGTGGAGATGCCTTGGCCGAGACCAATGCACATGGTAGCTACCCCGAAGGTGCCGCCATTTTGCTTCATCACGTTCAGCAGAGTGCCGGAGATACGCGCACCGGAGCAACCAAATGGGTGACCCAGGGCGATGGCGCCGCCGTGCAGGTTAACCTTCTCGTTCATCTTGTCGAGTACTTTCAAATCTTTCAGCACTGGCAGGGCCTGTGCGGCGAAAGCTTCGTTGAGCTCGAAGAAGTCGATATCGTTAATGCCAAGACCCGCGCGCTTCAGTGCTTTTTGTGTGGCCGGTACTGGACCATAGCCCATGATTGCCGGGTCCACACCTGCCACTGCCATCGAACGAATCACCGCCATAGGCTGAATGCCCAGGTCCTGTGCACGCTGCGCCGACATCACGATCATGCACGAAGCACCATCGGTGATTTGCGACGAAGTACCGGCTGTCACGGTGCCGCCCTTAGGGTTGAACGCTGGCTTCAGAGCCGCCAGGCTTTCCAGGGTAGTTTCCGGACGAATGGTTTCGTCGTAGTCGAACAGTTTCAGGAAACCGTTCTCGTCATAGCCCTGCATCGGGATGATTTCGTCTTTGAACTTGCCTTCCAGAGTCGCCTTGTGAGCGAGCTGGTGGGAGCGCACGCCGAAAGCGTCCTGTTGTTCGCGAGTAATGCCGTGCATTTTACCCAGCATTTCAGCGGTCAAACCCATCATGCCCGAGGCTTTCGCCGCGTACAGGGACATGTGCGGGTTCGGATCGACACCGTGCATCATGCTGACGTGACCCATATGCTCGACGCCGCCAACCACGAACACGTCACCGTTGCCGGTCATGATCGCTTGCGCAGCAGTGTGCAGAGCGCTCATCGACGAACCACACAGACGGCTGACGGTCTGGCCGGCAGCGGTGTGCGGGATCTGAGTCATCAGGGACGCCATGCGGGCAATGTTCCAGCCCTGCTCCAGGGTCTGGTTTACGCAGCCCCAGATCACGTCTTCAACTTCGCTCGGGTCGACCTTGACGTTACGTTCCAGCAATTTGCTGATCAGGTGCGCCGACATGTCTTCAGCGCGGGTGTTGCGGTGCATGCCGCCCTTGGAGCGGCCCATCGGAGTACGACCGAAGTCGACAATCACGACGTCTCTAGGATTCAAGCTCATATATTCACTCTCACTCTAGTTGGGGGCGCTTAACCGAAGAACCGCTGGCCGGTTTTGGCCATTTCGCGCAGTTTTGCGGTCGGGTGGTACAGCGCGCCCAAATCAGCGTACTGGTCAGCCAGGGCAACGAACTCTGCAACACCGATCGAATCGATGTAGCGCAGCGCACCGCCACGGAATGGAGGGAAACCAATACCGTAGACCAGACCCATGTCGGCTTCGGCAGCGGTTTCGACAATGCCGTCTTCCAGGCAACGCACGGTTTCCAGGCACAGCGGGATCATCATCCAGTTGATGATGTCTTCGTCAGTGACTTCACGCTGTTCGAAGACGATCGGCTTGAGCACTTCCAGTACCGACGGATCGGCGACTTTCTTCTGCTTGCCGCGCTTGTCGGTCTCGTAGGCGTAGAAGCCCTTGCCGTTCTTCTGACCCAGGCGCTTGGCTTCGTAGAGCACGTCGATAGCCGAACGACGATCGTCTTTCATGCGATCCGGGAAGCCTTCAGCCATTACGTCACGACCGTGGTGACCGGTGTCGATGCCGACCACGTCCATCAGGTACGCCGGACCCATTGGCCAGCCGAATTTTTCCATGATCTTGTCGATACGGACGAAGTCCACACCGGCGCTGACCAGTTTGGCGAAACCGCCGAAGTACGGGAACAGCACGCGGTTGACCAGGAAGCCCGGGCAGTCGTTAACGACGATCGGGTTCTTGCCCATTTTCTTGGCGTAGGCAACGGTGGTGGCAACTGCCAGCTCGCTGGACTTCTCGCCACGGATTACTTCAACCAGCGGCATCATGTGCACCGGGTTGAAGAAGTGCATGCCGACGAAGTTTTCCGGACGCTTGAGGGCTTTAGCCAGCAAGGTGATGGAAATGGTCGAGGTGTTGGACGCGAGAATGGTGTCCTCTTTGACCTTGTCTTCGACTTCGGCCAGAACGGCTTGCTTGACCTTAGGGTTCTCGACGACCGCTTCAACGACCAGGTCGACGTGACCGAAATCACCGTAGGACAGGGTCGGACGAATGCCATTGAGCACTTCGGCCATTTTCGCCGGGGTCATGCGACCTTTATCAACGCGACCCACCAGCAATTTGGCAGCTTCAGCCAGACCTTGCTCGATGCCGTGCTCGTTGATGTCTTTCATCAGGATCGGCGTACCTTTGGAGGCCGACTGATAAGCGATACCGCCACCCATGATGCCAGCGCCCAATACGGCAGCCTGCTTCACGTCTTTGGCGATTTCGTCGTAGGCCTTGGCCTTTTTCTTCAGCTCCTGATCGTTCAGGAACAGACCGATCAAGCTCTGCGCGGCAGAGGTCTTGGCCAGTTTGACGAAACCGTTGGCTTCGACTTCCAGCGCCTTGTCGCGACCGAAGTTCGCAGCTTTCTGGATGGTCTTGATCGCTTCAACCGGTGCCGGGTAGTTCGGGCCTGCTTGACCGGCCACGAAACCCTTGGCGGTTTCGAACGACATCATTTGTTCGATGGCGTTGAGCTTGAGCTTTTCGAGCTTCGGCTGACGCTTGGCCTTGTAGTCGAACTCGCCGGAGATGGCGCGCTTGATCAGCTCCAGAGCAGCTTCCTGCAGTTTCTCAGGAGCAACCACTGCGTCGACTGCGCCGACTTTCAGCGCGTCTTCTGGACGGTTTTCCTTGCCAGCGGCAATCCATTCGATGGCGTTGTCAGCACCGATGATGCGCGGCAGGCGCACGGTACCGCCGAAGCCCGGGTAGATGCCCAGCTTGACTTCCGGCAGACCGATCTTGGCCTTGGTGGACATGACGCGGTAGTCCGCCGCCAGGCACATTTCCAGACCGCCACCCAGGGCGATGCCGTTGATCGCGGCGACAGTCGGGACGTTGAGGTCTTCGAAATCGCTGAAAATCTTGTTGGCTTCCAGGTTGCCAGCAACAAGCTCTGCATCAGGCAGCTTGAAGTTCTCGACAAATTCGGTGATGTCGGCGCCGACGATGAACACGTCCTTGCCACTGCTGACGATCACACCCTTGATCGAAGCATCTGCCTTGATGGTGTCTACGGCCTGACGCAGTTCGTTCAGGGTTAGACGGTTGAACTTGTTGACGGACTCACCCTTGAGGTCGAATTTCAATTCGACGATGCCACTTTCAAGAGCCTTAACCGTGATGGCTTTACCTTCGTAAATCATCAACTGATCTCCACGATATGGAAGCTGAACAGTACACGTCGGACGCAGGCGAATGGCTCGGCAGGGACGTTTAACGTCAATGCTACGCCCATCCACCCGGCACACCCGCCAACGCGATAGTCGGGATTCTGTAGGAGCGGTCTGTAATACAAACGCTCAATTCATACGCCCGTTTGATTTGGGTACGTCACCTTCACGGAATTTCCGACAATTGTCAATCGCCCAAAATACGGGTTGAAATGCGACTTTCCGGTCATTTCCGTAACACGAAGACCTGCAACACGCGGCTGCATGTGAGGCCATTCATAGGATCAATAGTTAGAAAAGTCGCCCTAATTCGCTGCAGCCTTTGTTTAACAAGCTACGCTGGCGGGACCTTGAGGAAAAAAACATTAACGCTTTTGGCGAATGCCCAGCGTAAGATCAGCGCCACACCGAATTACCGGCCTGCCTGGCCAACTCCAGCCCGATGATGATGTCGGGCTTTTTATTGCCTGTCTGCCGGACGTTTCGCGCCATTGCGGCGCGAAATTTCCGCGATTTATGCCAGCGCCTTAAGCACCGCGTCAATGTCCTGCAACACCGTCGCCTCGCCCTTCTCACCCCAGTACAACGTGATCATCTGCTTGTCTGCTTCGACCTTGTAAACGTTGTATGGCAACTTTTCGAAATGAATCAGCAACGCCGGTTCCTCGCAGACCTCCTGCCACTGATTGACCCACACACCCGGCGCTTTTTGCCAGTAACTCCAGCACGCCGGCCGATTGCCACGCCGCGGTCGATGGTACTGGGCGCAAGGGCTCGGCGGCTCGTGGCTCAGCCAGTGCGGCCAGTCCTGAGGCGCCAGTTGCATCGCCAATCCGATGCGTCGCGCTTCCATGCGCAGGGCCATGCGGCCGCTCTGGTGGCGCGACGGCCGCAACCATGCCAGCGGACTCAGTACCACCAACAGGATTGACACCACTATCCAGACCGTCATATCTGTACTCCCGATTCTTGATGAGCGCATTGAGTCACTTTGAAAACAATGCGCTTGAAACCAGCCATACTTACCAATATTGCAATCCTCAGGAGGAGCACCTCATGCCCTACAACCACATTCTGGTCGCTGTAGATCTAACCGAAGAGTGCGATCCTGTAATCCACCGCGCTCGCGAACTGTCGGTGAGCAACGGGGCGAAATTGTCCCTGGTGCACATTGTCGAGCCAATGGCCATGGCCTTTGGTGGCGACGTCCCCATGGACCTGTCACAACTGCAACAACAGCAGTTCGATCAGGCCAAGGAACGCCTGGACCGACTGATCGTGAAGTATCCGGAACTCTCCAAAGAATACAGCCACCTGACCTACGGCCAGCCACGCCAGGAGATCCACCACCTGGCGAAGGAACAAACCTGCGACCTGATCGTGGTGGGCAGCCATGGCCGACACGGCCTGGCATTGCTGCTGGGCTCGACTGCCAATGACGTGCTGCATGGTGCGCCTTGTGATGTGCTCGCCGTGCGCCTGATCAAAAGCTAAACCACAGCGCCTACGAAAAGCCCGGCGCTCATCACTGAACGCCGGGCTTTTTTATAGCAGGATCAATCAGGCATCCAGCTCGGCCCAGCGCTCGACCATTACATCGTGCTCAGCCTGCAACTGCTCCAACTGAGCGATCACTGCAGCGGTCTCGGCAGCAGGACGCTGATAGAAACCGGCATCGGCCATTTGCGCCTCAACGGTAGCGATCTGCTGCTCCATGACTTCGATCTGACCCGGCAACATTTCCAGCTCACGCTGCAACTTGTAGCTGAGCTTCTTCTTCGCCACCGGCGCTTCGACTACAGCAGCAACTGGCGCAGCTTCGGCCGTCACGACAGCGGAGGTCAGGTCGGCTTTGCCGGACTTGCTCTCGGTCACGCCCAACAGGCGCGGCGAGCCGCCCTGACGCAGCCAGTCCTGATAACCACCGACATATTCGCGAACCTTGCCTTCACCTTCGAAGACCAGGGTGCTGGTGACCACGTTGTCGAGGAATGCCCGGTCGTGGCTGACCATCAGCACGGTGCCGTTGAAGGTCAGCAAGACCTCTTCCAGCAACTCGAGGGTTTCGACGTCGAGGTCGTTGGTCGGTTCATCGAGGACCAGCAGGTTCGCCGGCTTGCTGAACAGTTTCGCCAGCAGCAGACGGGCACGCTCACCACCGGACAGCGCCTTCACCGGCGTGCGGGCACGCTGCGGGCTGAACAGGAAGTCGCCGAGGTAGCTCAGCACGTGACGGCTCTGACCATCGATATCGATGAAGTCGCGACCTTCTGCAACGTTGTCAATTACGGTCTTTTCCAGGTCCAACTGATGGCGCAACTGGTCGAAGTAGGCCACGTCGATGCGCGTCCCCTCTTCCACTGTGCCACTGGTTGGCTGCAGACCGCTGAGCATCAGCTTCAGCAGTGTGGTCTTGCCGGTACCGTTGGCGCCCAGCAGACCGATACGGTCGCCGCGCGTCAGGACCATCGAGAAATCCTTGATCAGGAACGGGCCGCCCGGGTGAGCAAAGCTCACGTTGTCGAGGACCATCACCTGCTTGCCGGACTTGTCAGCCGTATCCAGCTGAATGTTGGCCTTGCCGGTGCGCTCACGACGCTCGCTTCGCTCGTTGCGCAGGGCTTTGAGGGCGCGTACGCGGCCTTCGTTGCGGGTGCGGCGAGCCTTGATGCCCTGGCGGATCCAGACTTCTTCCTGGGCCAGTTTTTTGTCGAACAGCGCGTTGGCGGTATCTTCAGCGGCCAGCGAGGCCTCTTTGTGCACGAGGAAGCTGGCGTAGTCGCCGTTCCAGTCGATCAGGCCACCGCGATCCAGTTCGAGAATGCGGGTCGCGAGGTTCTGCAGGAATGAACGGTCGTGCGTGATGAACAGCACGGCGCCCTGGAAATCCTTCAACGCTTCTTCGAGCCAGGCAATTGCACCGATGTCCAGGTGGTTGGTCGGTTCGTCGAGCAGCAGCAGATCGGGTTCGGAAACCAGAGCCTGAGCCAGAAGGACGCGACGACGCCAGCCGCCGGACAATTCGGCGAGAGTCTTGTAGGCCGGCAACTGCAGACGGCTCAACGTGCTGTCGACCAATTGCTGCAAACGCCAGCCGTCACGGGCTTCGAGGTCGTGCTGGACGTGCATCAGTTTGTCCAGGTCGGCGTCGGTGACGATGTTCTGGCTGAGGTGGTGATACTGCGCGAGCAGCTCGCCGACACCGTCCAGGCCTTCGGCCACCACGTCGAACACGGTCCGCTCGTCGGCTACCGGCAATTCTTGCGGCAATTCGCCAATCTTGAGGCCAGGTGCGCGCCAAACGGAGCCTTCATCAGGCTTCTGGTCGCCCTTGACGAGCTTCATCATGCTGGACTTGCCAGTGCCATTGCGGCCGATGATGCACACCCGCTCACCACGGGCGATCTGCCAGGACACCTTGTCCAACAACGGCATAGCGCCGAAAGCAAGGGACACATCGCTGAATTTGAGCAGGGTCATGAGCTTCTCCAAAAACCGGGCGCGCATTCTACCTGATTTGAGGCTTCAGAAGGCCGGCAATTTCACCTTCGCGACACTCTGCATGACAAATGTTGCGAACTGATGCTGACAGGCCGGCAAAGCTTTCGCCCGCTGCTGGCAAAAGGCTAAGCTACAGACAATTCAGTGCGGGCCATGCCCGCACTTGTCATGATTTCTCTGCCCGGACGTCTCATGCGCAGTCGCCTTTTCAGTCTTTTATCCTGTTTTCTTCTTTCTGCCACTGCCGTTCAAACCGCCCAGGCGGTGGACCTGTCCACCCAGCGCCAGTATTACGACGAAGCCAAGCGTGCCCTCGCCAAGGGGGATACCGGTCCTTATTTCCGTTACAGCCAGGCCCTCAGCGATTACCCGCTGGAGCCGTACCTGGCGTATGACGAACTGACCGCTCGCCTTAAAACCGCGAGCAATGCCGAAATCGAGAAATTCCTCGCCGAGCACGGTGACCTGCCCCAGGCCAACTGGATGAAGTTGCGCTGGCTGCGTTGGCTGGCCGAACGCGGCGACTGGGCGACCTTCGTCAAGTACTACGACCCCAAACTCAATTTCACCGAACTGGACTGCCTGAATGCGCAGTATCAGATCGGGCATAACCAGAAAGCCGAAGGTTACGCCAACGCCAATAAACTCTGGCTGACCGGCAAATCCCAACCCGCCGCGTGCGATGCGCTGTTCGGGCAATGGGCTGCCGAAGGCCAGCTGACCGAACAGAAACGCTGGGAACGCACCAAACTTGCCGCCCAGGCACGCAACTATCCGCTGGCCAACAGCCTGGTCAACGGCCTGAGCACCCTCGCCCCTCGCGGTCGCTTGCTGATTGATGTGGCGCAGAAACCCGAACTGCTCAACCAGCCGTCGCGCTTCACCCCGGCCGATGAGCCGATGTCTGACATCGTCAGCCTCGGTCTGCGCCGCTTGGCCAAGCAAGATCCGGACAAGGCCATGGCCCTGCTCGACGGCTATGCCAGCAGCATGCACTTCTCCCGTGACGAAAAAGTGGCCATCGCCCGGGAAATCGGGCTGACTCTCGCCAAACGCTTCGACGGCCGCGCGCTGGACGTGATGACCAAGTACGACCCGGAACTGCGTGACAACACGGTTTCCGAATGGCGTATGCGTCTGCTGCTGCGCCTGGCCCGCTGGGACGATGCCTATCAGTTGACTCGCCGCCTGCCGCCGGACTTGGCGACCACTAACCGCTGGCGCTATTGGCAGGCCCGCAGTCTGGAACTGGCGCAGCCGCAGAACCCGGAAGCGCAGACGCTGTATCAGGGCCTCGCCCGCGAGCGTGATTTTTACGGTTTCCTCGCGGCGGATCGCTCGCAGTTGCCCTACTCGCTGAACAACAAACCGCTGGTGCTCAGCCAGGCGCTGATCAACAAGGTTCGCAATACCCCAGGCGTGCGTCGGGCGCTTGAGTTTCATGCTCGCGGACAGATCGTCGATGGTCGGCGCGAGTGGTACCACGTCAGCCGCCACTTCAGCCGCGACGAAATGGTCGCCCAGGCGAAACTGGCCTACGACCTGAAATGGTATTTCCCGGCGATCCGCACCATCAGTCAGGCGAAGTACTGGGACGACCTGGACATCCGCTTCCCGATGGCCCACCGCGAAACCCTGGTGCGCGAGGCCAAGGTTCGCGGTCTGCACTCGAGCTGGGTGTTCGCCATCACCCGCCAGGAAAGTGCCTTCATGGCCGACGCCCGCTCCGGCGTTGGCGCCAGCGGCCTCATGCAACTGATGCCCGGCACCGCCAAGGAAACTGCGCGCAAGTTCAGCATTCCACTGGCCTCGCCGCAGCAAGTGTTCGATCCGGACAAAAACATCCAGCTCGGTGCCGCTTACCTGAGCCAGGTCCACAGCCAGTTCAACGGCAACCGCGTCCTCGCCTCCGCCGCCTACAACGCCGGCCCGGGGCGCGTGCGTCAGTGGCTGCGCGGGGCGGACCACCTGAGCTTCGACGTCTGGGTGGAAAGCATCCCGTTCGACGAAACCCGCCAGTACGTGCAAAACGTGCTGTCGTACTCGGTGATCTACGGCCAGAAGCTCAACTCACCGCAGCCGCTGGTGGATTGGCATGAACGCTACTTTGACGATCAATGAGCCTGCTTTGAAGCACTGACAAAAATGCCCGCATCGATTGATGTGGGCATTTTTTATTCGCGCCCAGAACGTCTACGCCGACTTGAGCCGTGCCGCAATCCGTTTGCCATGCTGGGTCAGACGATATTTTTGAGCTGGGCTGCTTGGCGACTCGGGATTGGTCATTTCAATCAAATCGGCAGCCAATGCGGGCCTGAGGTAGTTAGCCCGAAAGGTCGCCTTGTGAGCCAAACCAACCTCGGTCATTAAGTCGCTGATTTTAAGCGGCCCGTTAACATCGAGCGCTGAAAGCAATTTCACTACTGGGTCGCTTACCAGGTCGGTTACTGGGTCGGTTACTGATTCGCTAAGGGCCGCTTCCTCAAGCGCGAGACTCAATGCTTGCAGCATGAACTCGACAAAAGGCGTCGACTCAGCCAACTGATCGGCCGCCGACAATGCCGCGTAATAAGCGTCCTGCTGCTCTCGAATCACTGCTTCAACCGGCAAATAAGCCAACACCGGTCGCCATTGACTGAGTATCAAGGTCTGCCAAAGACGCCCCATGCGTCCATTACCGTCAGCGAAGGGATGGATGAACTCGAATTCGTAATGGAAGACGCAGCTGATGATCAGCGGATGCCAATCAGAATCGCCAAGCCACGCCAACAAATCTTCAATCAATTGCGCAACGCGACTCGGCGGCGGGGCCATATTAACCAGTTTATCGCCACGGTAAATGCCCACACCGGCTCGACGAAACTGCCCGCAGTCGTCAATCAATCCATCAGCAACTCATGGGCATAAAGCAAGTCGGCTCGGCGACTCGGCTGCCACTCAGGCATGGCTTCATAAGCCGCAAAAGCGTTGCGCACTTCCTGAATTTCTCGCGGCAGACCAAGCACATGCTGCCCCGCCAGAACAGCCGTCACCTGCTCGATGTTCAGGGTGTTGTTCTCAATCGCTAAAGAAGCCTGAATCGTACGAATCCGATTGCTACGACGCAGTTGAGGCGTTTGCAGGCGTGCATCCACAGCCGCCAGGTGACCAATTTGTTCGCTTATCCCGGCGACCAACGCCAACATTCTGGTGGTCAGGGTCAACGGTGGTTGATAACGGCTCATATCCTTTTCCAGGCTCGCAACTGTGGCCGACATAATGCCCGACCCCGGCAGCATACAGCAGCTCTCATTCACGCGGCCTCATGTCCATCGTTAAACTGCAACGCCGCCAACCGTGCATACAGCGCGTTGCTCGCAATCAACTCCTGATGCGTACCCACCGCCACCAATTTCCCTTGGTCCATCACCGCGATCCGGTCAGCGTTTTTCACCGTGGCCAGCCGGTGGGCGATGACCAGCGTGGTGCGGTTTTTCATCAGGCTCGGCAGGGCTTGCTGGATCAGGTGTTCGCTCTGGGCGTCAAGGGCGCTGGTGGCTTCGTCCAGTAGCAGAATCGGCGCGTCCACCAGCAATGCCCGGGCGATGGCCAGGCGTTGGCGCTGACCGCCGGACAAACCGAGGCCACCGTCGCCAAGATGGGTCTGGTAGCCGTTGGGCATTTGTTCGATGAAGTCGTGGGCGTAAGCGATTTTCGCCGCTTCCTGGACCTGAGCAAGGGTTGCTATCGGATTGCCATAGCGGATGTTCTCTTCGATGCTGCCAAAGAACAGCGCCGGGGATTGCGAGACCAGGGCGAAGCAGCGGCGCAGGTCCAACGGATCGAGCTGAGTAAGCGGCACGCCATCGAGCAGGATGCGTCCTTCGGCGGGGTCGTAGAAGCGCAGCAGCAAGTCATACACCGTCGACTTGCCGGCACCGGACGGCCCGACCAACGCGAGGGTTTCGCCGGCATTGATCATCAGATTCAAACCATCGACCGCATAGCTTTCGGGACGCGACGGGTAGGAAAAGCGCACGTCTTGCAGCACCAGGTCACCCTTCACCCGTTCAGGCAAGGTCACCAGGCCAGTGGTCGGTGGCCGGATGATGTTCTCCGAACGCAGCAATTCGGCTATCCGCTCGGCGGCGCCGGCAGCACGCTGCAGCTCACCGATCACTTCGCTCAACGTGCCGAATGCGCTGCCGACGATCAGGCTGTAAAACACAAACGCCGCCAGCTCGCCCGCGGAAATCCGCCCGGCGATAACATCCATTCCGCCGACCCAGAGCATCACCCCGACCGCGCCAAGCACCAGCACGATCACCAGAGTAATCAGCCAGGCTCGCTGGAAGATCCGCTTGCGAGCGGTGTTGAAGGCCTCCTCCACCGTGGCGGCAAAGCGCTGCTCGTCCTGGACCTGATGGTTGTAGGCCTGCACGGTTTTGATCTGACCCAGGGTTTCGGAAACATAGCTGCCGATATCGGCAATCCGGTCCTGGCTCAGGCGCGACAGGCTACGCACCCGACGGCCGAAGATCAGGATCGGCGCGATCACCAGCGGCAACGCGACCACCACGATGCTCGTGAGTTTGGGGTTGGTGATAAACAGCAGGACGATTCCGCCGATCACCATCAACAGATTGCGCAAAAACAGCGACAGCGAAGAGCCGATCACCGATTGCAGCAGCGTGGTGTCAGCGGTCAACCGCGATTGGATCTCGGAACTGCGGTTGTCTTCGTAGAATCCTGGGTGCAGGTAGATCAGATGATTGAACACCTGACGACGGATGTCCGCGACAACGCGTTCGCCGATCCATGAGACCAGGTAAAAACGCGCGAAGGTGCCAATCGCCAGCCCGACCACCAGCAACATAAACAGACCGATGGACCGGTTGAGCAAATGCGGCGACTGGGTCATGAAACCCTGATCCACCAGCAGGCGAATCCCCTGCCCCATGGACAAGGTGATGCCCGCCGTGACGATCAATGCGAGCAAGGCACCGACGGCCGGCCAGCGATAAGGCGCGATGAAACGCAGGGCCAGGCGCATGGCGCGCCGTTGACGGGAAGAGAGGATGGAGATCATTCGATGGCGCAACCAGTAGGGTTTGACGCGATCAAGCCTACACCGGTCGATGGGCTTGAACGCTGTAAATCATAATGAGTCAGGTTAAATATGACCGCAAAGCCTAGGTCCTAGACGGTATTGGTCTAAAGTCCGGGTGGCAACGCCGCGGTATTTCTGGTGGACTGATGTTGCCGTCGTTGGAAAGATCGCAGGGAGTTGTCACAGCCCGGTCACCTGGCGGTTCTACAGTAAGCACACAACCTGATGAGGAGACAGGCAATGTCCTTGCAAAACAGCAGCGAAGACAAGATTGAAGTGATCCGCACGCAGCCAGACCAGTCTCTGGGTTGCTCAATTATCGATAAGGATGGGCACGAAGTACCGATCACTGAAGGCATGATCCAGGACGCTTGCCGCGAACTGGAAAAGCGATTGGTCAAGCCTGCCGAACAAAAGTGATATAGCCACCGTCTTCTTGACCCGGCCTCTGATGGCCGGGTTTTTTATGGGTGCTGATCCAGAATTGTGGTGCGGCCATTCGCGAGCAAGCCCGCTCCCACATTGGATCTCCAGCGAACACAGATCTTGTGTACGACAGAGATCCAATGTGGGAGCGGGCTTGCTCGCGAAAGGGTCGACGCGGTCTCTAGACAGCCGTTGCACCGAGTGCCGCCACTATCTTCAGCAACGCAGGCGAATCCCCATCAATGCGCACCTGCAACCCATCAATCTCACGCCGCAGCGGATAATGCTTGCGCAGTGAATCGAACGCCGCACGCTGTTCGTTCACATTGCCTACAAGGCTGCGACGGAAATCCGCATCGTCGCGGCGCGGGTCGTACACGCCACGGCACAACATGGCCAGCGACCAGGCCGGATCGCTGTTAGCGTTCAAGGTCACTTGCGACAACCAGGGTGCAGGCAGCAAATCGTTCAAGCTGACCTGGGCCGCTTGCCCGAGAAAATCGCAATAGGCCTGATAAATCTGCGCAGTCCCACGCTGCCTGCCGTCGAGGCTGTAACCGGCAATGTGCGGCGTCGCCAGCACGCAGAGTTCGGCCAGTGCCACATCGACCTCAGGCTCACCTTCCCAGACGTCCAGTACCGCTTGCAGGTCTTCGCGTTGCAGCAGCACCTGGCGCAGCGCGGCGTTGTCCACCACCGGGCCACGACTGGCGTTGATCAGCCAGGTGCCGGGTTTTAGCTGGTTCAAACGGTTTTTATCGAACAGATGCCAGGTTAACTGGGCGCCGTGTTTCTTCAACGGCGTGTGCAGACTGATGACATCGCACTGCTCGATGATCTGTTCAAGACTGACGTAATCGCCACCTTCTGCGGCTTGCCTTGGCGGATCGCAGACCAGCACGTTCCAGCCCAGACCTTGCAGAACCTTGACCAAGCGGCCGCCCACTTCACCGGCACCGACGATGCCGTAGGTGCGTTGAGTCAGGTCGGCGCCTTCGATTTCGGCCAGGGTCAACAGACTGCCGAGCACGTAGTCGACCACGCCCCGGGCGTTGCAGCCGGGTGCGCTGGACCAGGTGATGCCGGCCCGCTGAAAGTAATCCAGATCCAGGTGATCCGTGCCGATGGTGCAGGTGCCGACAAAGCGTACCTTGCTGCCTTCGAGCAACGCGCGGTTAACGTTGGTCACCGAGCGCACCAGCAGCACATCGGCCTGCTCGACGGTGGCGCGATCAATGGAACGTCCCGGCACCCGGCGGATTTCACCGAAACCTTCGAAGAAGGCATCGAGCAGCGGGATATTTTCGTCGGCAACAATCAGCATGGCAGGCTCCTTTGGCGGATCGGCAGTGTAGGCGGAGATGGCCGTGGTGGGCCAGCGGGCATTAGGCGTCATCACGCATCCTGTGGCGAGGGGACTTGTCCCCGTTCGGCTGCGCAGCAGTCGTCAAACCAGCGCACGCGGAGTGTCTGTAATAACGGAGACTCAGGAATAGGGGCCGCTTCGCAGCCCAACGGGGACAAGTCCCCTCGCCACAGGGAATGTCGCAACGTTCGAAAACTGATTACAAATCCCTAACACAGGACTTTTCCTGACCACTACGTCAGGGCGTAGAATGCGCCGCCTTGCGCATCAACATCTTTGGACGTTTCGCCCTTGAATTCCGTGACTGACCGCCCCGCCGCTACTTCCCTCACCCGTCCGGCCCGGGTTCGCCTGGAGCTGAAAAACCTGCTCGGCCTGGCCCTGCCGATCATGATCGCGCAACTGGCGACCACCGCCATGGGCTTCGTCGATGCGGTGATGGCGGGTCGGGTCGGGCCACGGGATCTGGCGGCGGTGGCGCTGGGCAACTCGATCTGGGTGCCGGTGTTTCTGTTGATGACCGGCACGCTGCTGGCTACTACCCCGAAAGTCGCCCAGCGTTTCGGCGCCGGCACCCACAGCGAAATCGGCCCGATCGTGCGCCAGGCACTGTGGCTGGCGTTGGTGGTGGGGTTGATGGCGACCGGCATGTTGTTCAGCGCCGAACCGATTCTGCACATCATGAAGGTCGATCCCGAACTGATCGGCCCGTGCATGCAATACCTGCATGGCATCGCCAGCGGTTTGCCCGCCGTTGCGTTCTACCATGTGCTGCGCTGCTTCAGTGACGGCCTGGGGCGTACGCGTCCGGCCATGGTGTTGGGTCTGTGCGGGCTGGCGCTGAACATTCCGCTGAACTACGTCTTCATCTATGGCCACTTCGGTGTGCCGGCCATGGGTGGTGTCGGTTGCGGCTGGGCCACGGCGATCGTGATGTGGGTGATGGCCCTGGGCATGGCCGGGTGGGAGCGCTGGGCGCCGGCGTATCAGTCGAGTGAATTGTTCAGCCGTTTCGACTGGCCGCAGTGGTCGGTGATCAAACGCCTGCTGGGCATCGGCCTGCCGATCGGCATCGCGGTGTTCGCCGAGTCGAGCATCTTCGCGGTGATTGCGCTGCTGATCGGCAGCCTCGGCGCGACCGTGGTGGCCGGGCATCAGATCGCGCTGAACTTCAGCTCGCTGGTGTTCATGATTCCTTACTCCCTTGGCATGGCCGTGACCGTGCGGGTCGGCCAGGCGCTTGGCCGTCAGGAGCCGCGCGAGGCCCGCTTCGCTGCCGGTGTCGGCATGGGCACGGCGCTGGCCTATGCGTGCATTTCCGCGAGCATGATGCTGTTGCTGCGTGAACACATCGCAACGATCTACACGGCCGACCCGACGGTGATTCAGGTCGCGGCGATGCTGATTGTGTATTCGGCGCTGTTCCAGTTTTCCGATGCGATCCAGGTGACGGCTGCCGGCGCGTTGCGCGGTTATCAGGACACTCGGGTGACGATGATCCTGACGCTGTTCGCTTACTGGGGGATTGGTTTGCCGGTGGGTTACGCACTGGGCCTGACCGATTGGTTCGGCGCGCCGAGCGGCCCGAGCGGGCTGTGGCAGGGTTTGATTGTCGGCTTGAGTTGCGCAGCGTTGATGCTGTCGATCCGCCTGACGCGCAGTGCACGCAAGCGGATTCGCATCAGCCATTCGGCGGGTTAAGCGAGTTTCTTGCGGATCCAGTAGAGGTAGGTACCTGCCTCTTCGTGCTGCGCCACCAGTTCATGGTCGAGAAACACGCAGAACTTGGGGATGTCGCGACGGGTCGACGGGTCGGTGGCAATCACCTTGAGCAGGCCGCCGGGCGCCAGGTCACGGATGTGCTGGTGCAGCATCATCACCGGTTCCGGGCAGTTGAGGCCGGTGGCGTCGAGGGTGCCGTCAACCGGCGTATCAATCATTTCACTCATGATTCACTCCTGAAACTTGCCGGCATTGTCGCGCATTGCCGGGTTTAACGTCATCTGTGTCGTACACCGGACCTGTGGGAGCGAGCTTGCTCGCGATTGCAATTACACATTCAACATTGATGTTGGCTGGTCGATCGCTATCGCGAGCAAGCTCGCTCCCACATGGGGCCGTGTGAATCAGCGGGACTTGGGTTTCTTAACATCCAGCCGACGCAAATGGCACGTCACTTCTTCACGGTCGTGATACAGCTGCTTACAGCCGATCTCGACCCGAATACCGCGCTCCTTGAACCCGTCGGCGATGCGCTCCAGTAAACGCTTCACTTCGGCGTAACGCTGTTTCATCGGCAGCTTGAGGTTGACCACCGCTTCGCGGCAATGCCCCTCGCCAATCCATTCTTCCAGCATCGCGGCGTTGCGCGCCGGTTTCTCGACGATGTCGCAGACCATCCAGTCCACCGGTTGCTTGGGCTTGAAGGTGAAACCGTCAGCCATCAAGTGTTGCACCAAACCGGTGTCCATCAGGCTTTCGGCCATCGGGCCGTTGTCGATCGCGGTCACCAGCATGCCGCGGTTGACCAGTTGCCAGGTCCAGCCGCCGGGAGCAGCGCCAAGGTCGACGCCAGTCATGTCGCTGTGCAGACGCTCATCCCACTGATCGCGCGGGATGAAGTGGTGCCACGCCTCTTCCAGTTTCAGCGTCGAACGGCTCGGCGCTTCACGCGGAAACTTCAGACGCGGAATGCCCATCGGCCACATCGCCGAATTGTTCGACTCGGCCAGCCCCATGAACACTTCACGGCCACTTTTGAAGGTCAGCAGCAGACGCGGTTTGTGCGCATCTTCAACCAGTTTGCCAGCGGCCATCAGCGCCTTGCGCAGGTGGCCTTCGAACTTCTTGCAGAAGTTCGACAGTTCCTTGCCATCGTTGGTGTCGACCATTTCCAGCCACAGGCTGCCGCACAGCGGGAAGTCCGCCATGTGCGCGAGGATCACGCTGATGCGGTCGGTTTCCGGCAGATCGATGAAGATCCCGCGAGCCCACTGGCGCGGGAAGATCAGATCGGCGAAACGCTGGCCACGCATCAGGCGCTCGGCACCGTCTTCTTCGGTGCAAATGAACTCGGCGCAGGCGCTGGCGGTCTTGGCCTTGGCATAACCGGCCACGTTCAGCCGCGCGGCGTGTTCGGAAATCTCGGAACAGACTTCGCTTTCGAAGCCCGGCCGGCAATGCATAAAGAGGGTGTTCATTCTTACTCCTGGGCAGTTGGCGAAGAATTCAGCCACTGCGCGATGCCCAGACTTGCGTTGAAGCAAAGCCTGTCACGAAAACGGGCGCATGATAGCCGAGTTCGGAACCTCGGACTTGTCGATAGAGTCCAGTTATTAGCCAGCTACTTAAAACAGGGCTAGTTTTAATGCTCTGTCCGTCCCGTCAGTCCGTAGCCGTGCGGACCCAAAGGAGTCATTTCAATGCCGTCCCTCGATAGCCTGAAAACCCTTAAAACCCTGCAAGTCGACGACAAGACCTACCATTATTTCAGCCTGCCGGATGCCGCCAAAAGCCTGGGCGACCTGGACAAGCTGCCAATGTCGTTGAAAGTGCTGCTGGAAAACCTGCTGCGCTGGGAAGATGAAAAAACCGTCACCGACGCCGACCTCAGGGCGATTGCCGCCTGGCTCAAGGAACGTCGCTCCGACCGTGAAATTCAATACCGTCCCGCGCGGGTATTGATGCAGGACTTTACCGGCGTTCCCGCCGTGGTCGACCTGGCCGCCATGCGTGCCGCGATGGCGAAGGCCGGCGGCGACCCGCAGCGAATCAATCCACTCTCCCCGGTGGATCTGGTGATCGACCACTCAGTGATGGTCGACAAGTTCGCCAGCAGCAGCGCCTTCGAACAGAACGTCGACATTGAAATGCAGCGCAACGGTGAACGTTATGCGTTCCTGCGCTGGGGCCAAAGCGCCTTCGACAATTTCAGCGTGGTACCGCCGGGCACCGGCATCTGTCACCAGGTGAATCTGGAGTACCTGGGGCGCACGGTCTGGACCAAAGACGAGGACGGCCGCACCTATGCCTTCCCCGACACCCTGGTCGGCACCGACTCCCACACCACCATGATCAACGGCCTCGGCGTGCTCGGCTGGGGCGTTGGCGGGATCGAAGCGGAAGCGGCGATGCTTGGCCAACCGGTGTCGATGCTGATCCCGGAAGTGATCGGCTTCAAACTCACCGGCAAGCTCAAGGAAGGCATCACCGCCACCGACCTGGTGCTGACCGTCACCCAAATGCTGCGCAAGAAAGGCGTGGTCGGCAAATTCGTCGAGTTCTACGGCGACGGCCTCGCCGACCTGCCGCTGGCCGACCGCGCGACCATCGCCAACATGGCCCCGGAATACGGCGCCACCTGCGGCTTCTTCCCGGTGGACGACATCACCCTGGACTATCTGCGTTTATCCGGTCGCCCCAGCGAAACCGTGAAACTGGTCGAGGCCTACAGCAAAGCCCAGGGCCTGTGGCGCCTGCCGGGCCAGGAACCGGCGTTCACCGACAGCCTGGCGCTGGACATGGGCAGCGTCGAAGCCAGCCTTGCCGGGCCGAAACGCCCACAGGACCGGGTATCACTGCCGAACGTCGCGCAAGCGTTCAGTGACTTCGTCGACCTGCAATTCAAACCCACCAGCAAGGAAGTCGGTCGTCTCGAAAGTGAAGGCGGCGGTGGCGTTGCGGTGGGCAATGCCGATCTGGCCGGTGAAGCCGACTACGAATACGACGGCCAGACCTATCGATTGAAAAACGGCGCGGTGGTGATCGCGGCGATCACCTCCTGCACCAACACCTCCAACCCGAGCGTGATGATGGCCGCCGGCCTGGTGGCGAAGAAAGCCGTGGAAAAAGGCCTCAAGCGCAAACCGTGGGTCAAGAGTTCGCTGGCCCCAGGCTCGAAAGTGGTCACCGACTACTACAAGGCTGCCGGCCTGACCCCGTACCTTGATGAACTGGGTTTTGCTTTGGTCGGTTACGGCTGCACCACGTGCATCGGCAACTCCGGGCCATTGGCGGAGCCGATCGAAAAAGCCATTCAGGCCGCCGACCTGACCGTCGCCTCGGTGTTGTCGGGCAACCGCAACTTCGAAGGTCGCGTGCATCCGCTGGTGAAAACCAACTGGCTGGCCTCCCCACCGCTGGTAGTCGCCTATGCGCTGGCCGGCACGGTGCGCATCGACATCAGCAGCGAGCCTTTGGGTACCGACAAAGAGGGCAATCTGGTTTATCTGCGGGATATCTGGCCGAGCACCAAAGAAATCGCCGACGCGGTGAACCAGGTCAACACCGCGATGTTCCACAAGGAATACGCCGAAGTGTTTGCCGGCGACGAGCAATGGCAGGCGATTGAAGTGCCGCAAGCGGCGACGTATGTCTGGCAGGACGATTCGACTTACATCCAGCACCCACCGTTCTTCGATGACATCGGCGGCCCGCCGCCGGTGGTCAAGGACGTCGCCGGTGCGAGAGTCCTAGCATTGCTCGGCGATTCGGTAACCACCGACCACATCTCCCCGGCCGGCAACATCAAGGCTGACAGCCCCGCAGGCCACTACCTGCGCGAGAAAGGTGTGGAACCACGGGACTTCAACTCCTACGGCTCGCGACGCGGCAACCACGAAGTGATGATGCGCGGCACCTTTGCCAACATCCGCATTCGTAACGAAATGCTCGGCGGCGAAGAAGGCGGCAATACGATTTACATTCCCACCGGGGAGAGGATGCCGATCTACGACGCAGCCATGCGCTATCAAGCCTCGGGCACGCCGCTGGTGGTGATTGCCGGGCAAGAATACGGCACCGGCTCGAGTCGCGACTGGGCGGCCAAGGGCACCAATCTGCTGGGGGTCAAAGCGGTCATCGCCGAGAGCTTCGAACGGATTCACCGCTCCAACCTGGTGGGCATGGGCGTGTTGCCGTTGCAGTTCAAGCTGGATCAAAACCGCAAGAGCCTGAACCTGACCGGCAAGGAGACGCTGGATATTCTGGGTTTGACCGGCGTCGAGCTGACGCCGCGGATGAACCTGACGCTGGTGATCACCCGTGAAAACGGCAGCCGCGAGAAAGTCGAGGTGTTGTGCCGGATCGATACCTTGAATGAGGTGGAGTACTTCAAATCGGGGGGGATTTTGCATTATGTGTTGCGACAGTTGATTGCGTCGTAACTGACGCACAAACAAAAACACCGCCATCGCAGGCGGTGTTTTTTTGTGCGCCCTTTAAAAGGACAGATACTTGGCAGAGCCGAAACTAATACTCAGTATTCCCTTCAATCTTGAAATGCTGAGCCCAACCATTCATCGAAGTAACAAAAGCCAAAACGGGTACCAGCATTAACAATGTCACAGCAATCACAGGCCACGTAATCATGTGCGTCCCCTGGTTCAGGATCATCCGGTAAAGCGCCATTCGAGCGAATGTCAGGCACTCATAGACATAGTCACACCCTGTGCTCTAAGCACTCCATCTTAAGGAAAAATATCAGTGCGCCAATTGCTGACTCGCGGGTATATCTGCCTAAATGCCCCACATTAGGTAGCGATGCCAGTCAATAAGGATGACCCTGATGCTCGTACTGCTCTGGCCGTACCTGACACTACTTTCTGCCGGCTATGTCCTCGCACTCACCTACGGGCAACTGACCGTCCAGGCAAGCATCGCTATCATCCTGCTGCTGCTCGCTGCTTTCGCCGTCCAGCAACAAAACTACCGCTTCGCTCGTTACCTCGGCCACACACTGTTCATCCTCCTGGCACTCGTCTTGGCATTCCATAGATGGCCGGGTTTTTACAATGCCAAAATGATCGTCCAGGAGCGCTTTACCGAGGGCGCCGTGCCGTTCTCGATGAACCTGAATCTGGACAAACCGCTGATTGGCTTCTGGCTGTTACTGGTGTGCCCATGGATCGTCGGCCGACACTCGTTGATGACGACGTTAAAAATAAGCGCTATTGCCTTGAGCCTGACGGCACTCGCCACGCTGGGAGGAGCCTGGCTGCTCGGGATCGTCGAGTGGGCACCGAAATGGCCGGATCAAGCCTGGCTCTGGACGAACAATAATCTTCTGCTGGTGACGCTGGTGGAAGAAGCGCTGTTTCGCGGCTATATCCAGGGTGGCCTGAGCCGACGCTTCAAAAATCTGCCCTACGGCGAAAACCTGGCACTGCTACTCGCTTCGTTGTTGTTCGGCCTGGCGCATCTTGGCGCTGGCTGGCAATGGGTGGTGCTGGCAAGTCTAGCGGGTGCTGGCTATGGCTTAGCCTATCGATTTGGCGGTTTGGGTGCTGCTATCGCGACCCACTTCGGTTTGAATCTGCTGCACTTTGGATTGTTCACTTACCCTATGCTCGCCAGCTAAAACAGCCTCGATGTTGAGCAAACTGATCAAGTCTTCAGCCTCGGCCAAAATGCCGCCAAAAAGGGCAAAATCAACTGCTCAGTGGTAGGGAACTAAGTGGCTTGACTCCTGTCGCCTACAGCGTTTAACCTCCCGCCCCACGAATGGAAGCGATCTGTCCTACATCGACAGATAGTCCTCTGAAAATGAATTCAAGCAACGCGTTTATCGCGCCGTTGTGCTGTGCGGTAACTACTCTTGAAGCCTCGCTCCTCCCTGCAGATCAAAAAATCCGTCATCTTTGCCCTGGTGCTGCGCGAAGCGCGCGCGCGTATCGGTGAAAGTCGATTGGGCGCGGTGTGGATGCTGCTTGAGCCGATTTGTCACCTGTTGATTCTCAGCGTGTTGTTCTCTTTGATTCGCGGCAGAAGCGTGGCAGGCCTGGACTTTCCTGTATTCGTGTTGGTGGGCCTCGCGCCTTTTCTACTGTTTCGCAACATTGCGCTGCGTCTGATGGACAGCCCCCGGGAAAACCGTTCGCTGTTTGCCTACAAACAGATCAAGCCACTCGACACTTTCATAGCCCGCGCACTCGTAGAGTTCAGTATTTCCGCCACGGTCTACGCCATTCTGGTGTTCGGCTTCGCCTGGTACGGCTTCGATATGTCGATCAAGGCCCCCATCCAATGGATACTGACCATCTTGCTGGGGGTGCTGTTTGCCTTTGGCCTGGGCATGCTGCTCTCCCTGATCGCACACGCCATTCCCGGCAGCAAGTTGTTCATCCGCATGATGTTCTTCCCGCTGTACTTCATCTCCGGAGTACTGATCCCGGCAGCCTATCTGCCACACGCGATGCTGCCGCTGTTGCTGCTCAATCCATTCCTGCATCTGCTGGAACTGATCCGCGCCGAGATCTTTCCTTACTACGTGCCGGTCGATGGCGTCTCACTCCATTACGTCGTTGCCGTCACCCTGGTTCTACTGTTTGTGTCGCTTGGCACCTACCGGGTTCGTCGACTGCATTTGATCTCCACCAAGAACGGCTAACCGCAGGCTTCCCGTGTTCGAGCTCAGAAACATCACCAAGTCGTACCTGACCCCAAAAGGCCGTCGTCACGTTTTCCGCGATTTGTCGCTAAAAATTCCGGCAGGGAAAAACATCGGCCTGATCGGTCGTAACGGGGCTGGCAAATCCACCCTCATGCGCTTGTTGGGTGGCGCCGATATGCCCGACTCCGGGACCGTTGCCACAGACAAAAGCATCTCCTGGCCCGTGGGTTTGTCTGGCGGCTTTCAGGGCAGCATGACCGGCCGCGAGAACATCAAGTTCGTCGCCCGCGTCTACGGCGCCGTGGGTGAAGCCATGCGCCAGAAAGTCCGCTATGTCGAAGACTTCGCCGAGATCGGCACCTGGATCGACGAGCCCGTCAAAACCTACTCATCGGGCATGCGCTCGCGCCTGGCTTTCGGCCTGAGCATGGCGTTCGACTTTGACTACTACCTGATTGACGAAGTCATGTCCGTGGGCGACGCACACTTCAAACGCAAGTGCGCCGAAGTCTTCGAAGAGCGACTGCAGAAGTCCAAGGTTGTGCTGGTCTCGCACAACATGAATGAAATTCAAAAACTCTGCGATGTCGTGCTGCTGGTGCGAGATGGCGGAGTGCAGATCTATGACGATGTCGCCGAAGGCATCAAGGCCTACAACACCTGATCGCCCTGACCATGGCGTGATTGTTTTATTTCAAGGATGCGTGTGCATATGAGCAGTACGGGTAAATTCAAGGGCTGGCGCCTGACTCTGGGGTTGATCGTGGTACCGCTGGCACTGGCCATCGTTTACTACAACTTCTTTGCCGTGGACCGCTATGTCAGTTCCGCGCAAGTCGTGGTTCGTCAGGAAGGCAGCAACCCTGGAGCTCAACTACCAGGTCTCGGCATGCTGCTCAGTGGTACTAACCCGGCATCCCGGGAAGAAACGCTGTACTTGCGCGAATACATCGTATCGATGGACATGATGCAACTGCTGGAAGATCGCCTGCACTGGGTTGAGCAATACACCGCACAACGCAATGACCCGTTCTTCTGGCTGAAGGCGGATACACCGCGAGAAGACCTGCTTGAATACTACAAGCGCATGGTCTCCGCTCACTACGACGAGACGACCGGCCTGCTCAAGGTTGAAGTACAGGCCTTCAGCCCTGAACTGGCCGAGCAAATGGTCAAGACCATTCTTGAAGCCAGTGAACACTTCGTGAACGAAGTCTCCCACAGCATCGCCCGCGAGCAGATGCGCTTCGCCCACGGCGAACTGGAAAGCGCGAAGAAGAACTACACCAAACGCAAAGAAGAGCTGCTGCGCTTCCAGAACGTGAACAAGGTACTGGACGGCAAAAGCTCTGCTCAGGGCCGTGCAAGCATTATCGACACACTGGAAGGCGAGTACTCCAAAGAGCGCGCCGTGCTGACCGAGATGCTCTACAAACTTCGTCAAGACTCTCCGCAAGTCAAACAGCAACAGCAGCGGGTCAATGCCATTCGCGAGCAACTGGCGACTGAAAAACGTTTGTTGGTGTCAGCTCCCGATGGAGACCAACTCAACGTGGTGGCCTCGCGCTTCCAGCAATTGATGCTGGACGCCGGCATCGCCGAAGAAACCTACAAAACCGCCGTCGCTGCACTGGATAACGCACGAATCGAAGCCAGCAAGAAGATTCGCACGCTGGTCACCGTGGTCACCCCTAATACTCCGCAGCTGGCCCTTTACCCAGAGCGCTTGTACAACCTGGCGACCATTTTCCTGGCACTGCTGCTGCTGTACGGCATTACTCGCTTCCTAATTGCATCGATCGAGGATCATCGTGATTAAATCCATTTCCAACCTGCCCCTTCGCCCCCTGAATTTGAGCATGCGAAACAGCGCAGTTGCGGGTTTGATGCTGGTGACTCTGACATTGGCAGGTTGCGGCGGCACCCTGTCCGGTGCTGGCCCCTACAAAGGCACCATTGAAAACAAGAACACCGCCTATGACCTGGTAGACATCAACGCAAACACAATTGCACCGTTCATGCGCTCACCGTCCAAGCCAGTCAAGGCAACCATTACCAGCCCAATGGCACAAAGCGTCCGCCTGATGGGCGGTGATGTGATTAGCGTGCTGATTACCGATAACGCCCCGGAAGGCTCCAGTCTGTTTGCGCCCCTCTCCACTGGCGGCACCCAACTTAAAGTGCGCATCGACTCGCAGGGCATGATTTCCCTGCCCTATGTCGGTCATCAGTTCGTAGCGGGCATGACCCTGATCCAGGTTGAAGACTTGATCCGACAAAAGCTCAAGGGCGTAACTTCCGACGTACAAGTGCACGTTGATCTGGTTGGCGACCTTTCCGGCTCCGTACTCGTTGCCGGGGCGGTGAAAGCTCCAGGGCGTTTTTCCACCCTGCAAGGACCGCTGACCCTTCTTGACGCCATCAACCAGGCTGGCGGTCCGCTCCTGGAGCCGCACCTGGTTAATGTCACTGTGCGCAATGGCGATCAGGCCAACACCTTCAACTACGAAGAAATACTTGCCGGCAATAACTTTGCCCTGAAACCCAACTCGGAAGTTGTTCTGGACCGCTCACGCCAGCGCTTCGTGGCAATGGGCGCCGTGGGCGAGCCTGGCTTGCACGATCTGCCGTCCCAAAATGCAAGCCTGCTCGATGCGTTGGGCTCCGTCGGAGGGCTGAAAGAGACCAGTGCGAACCCTCAAGGGGTCTTCGTGTTTCGAATGGGTGACTCCAGCCCGAAACAACCCGCAAAACCAATCGTCATGCGTATCGACATGCGTGATCCGGCAGCCATTTTTTATGCGCGCCAAGTCATGCTCAAACCTGACGATACGATTTATGTGACCAATGCTGCTGTCTATGAATGGCAAAAGATCATTGGCCCCATCGTACAGACCCTCCTACTTGGACGTGCAGTTGGTGTGAGCCCTACGAACTGACAATCAGCCCCTCGACGACTGTCGCCTCAACCGTAACGAGGCGACAGATGATCACACTCATCCGAACCAATTCCCCTCGTGGATACTCCCGCTCCAGGTACTTGTTGGTACCGTACCGCCATTGTTAATAGCCCACCCCAATGAGTGCCTCAGATGGAAGCCATCAGCAGCAAAACTGTCCCCTCTTTAATCGTTAGTCAATCTGCTGAGGATTGTGCAGAAACCAGCACCGGCAATGAGAGCGTCTCACCACCCTCTAATGTAGAAAGTGCTTTTCAACGATTTGCACATAAAGCCACTGGCATCGATGCACTTGTTATGTGCGGCAACAATCCAAAAAGAGCAGTGATCTCTTTCACGAGTATGAACCCGGGGAAATATGAGCGCTGGTCATGGTTCTACAATAGACATAAGGAGGGATGCGAAGATCTATACATTATCTTCAGGGACAATGACCACCGCTACTACATAGGCAGCGACACAGCCCCAACACAAGTCCGCTACCACAAATTCATTAGCGAACACCTACAGAAGCACAACCTCACAAGTAAAGACACGTTTTTGGTAGGCAGCTCCATGGGTGGGTATGCCGCACTCTATTTTGGCTTTTGGATGGATGTTGCAGGGGTAATTGTTACCAATCCTCAAGTTGACTACCAGAGTTCGCGCAGACATTCCTTACAAAACTGGGAGCGCCAGATTCGCGAAGCAGGTACGAACTGGGTTGATCTTAACGATTTTATTTATAGATTCCCATCCAAACCCAAGCTCTACATAGAGCATGGCGATTACCCGGCAGATGCAGCAGCAGCACAAAAGCTTTTCTCAACACTTGACGACTTGAAGCTTACATATACGCGCTGTTATGTAGGCGGCGATCATAGCTCGACAAATATGAACGCACATTCACTATTTAAAATCATTGATTTCTGGGGACAATAATTTAAATCTGTCTGCCGCAGGCCGCAACACGGATTAATCATGCACACCAGAGTCTCAGACACATGGATTGCTTACCCCTTGACCGCCCCTACCCGCCAATCTTGCATTTTATAAAAAATGCCAAGTAACTTACACACCCCTTGGCATTTACAATAGCTCAAACCTTCTTGATCACTTCAAGCGCAATGTTACTTACACTAACAAAGCACTCCTCATCAAAAACCCTGAGACCAACACGAAGTTGTTGCACATTGTCAGGTAGAATAATCGGTATGGAAAACTGCTGCCTGCAATCTGCAATCAGATCTACATAGAAATGCCATCCAGACGACCTGGAAAAGGAATATTTGTGCTCAGTGGAGAATATTGGCTCCTGATCAAACTCTACTTGAACCACTAAAGCTTTGTGTTTTCTGACCGATTTGGCCGTGCAGTCGATGTTAAGCGAAACAATATAACCTGACTGACCTTCACTTGGGAGTTCTTGCGACGCCAACCAGTGTAGATCTAAATGATTTAAACCAAACTCACTCACACTTAAAGACCGAGAAAAACTCACTGTCTCTTCAGTCAACAACGAATTCTTTATACGATCGAATATACTTTTAGCGGCTACAGAGGCCCCTATATGACTAACATGAAGCTTGTCGTAGTAATAAATATCATTCTTCATGATCAACTTATCTAAATCGACAAGCTCAACAGATTCATTTGCCGCAAAGACCCGAACCCTGGAATTTATAAGCTTTAAATCTTCGTTACTTTGAATCTCAGGATAAGTACAAACATACAACTTTATACCGTGAAGCTTACAGATAAAACTTACAACCTTCAGGTTGTCGACCAACTGATCTATATTTTCGCTTACGGATGATTTTGTCCAACTTTCACTTAAGTCTTCCGGAACAATATTTCCATGAAACTTACTGCGATTGCTGTAGCCACACTCATACCTTAACGCCGCAAGATCATTTGACGATGTAACAAACACAACTGCTTTCGGTGCATGATAAACAACTTTATTCAACAAAAGATTAGTTGCATTTAAATTGGTAGTACCTGAAACACCAGCATTTAAAACCTGATAGTCATACCCATTCGCCAAAAGCATTCTTTCTAGCTGCGAAGCTATTCTTTTATCCTCGTCAATATAAAGATTCTCCACAAATGAATCGCCCATCAAGACTATTGTCCGAGGCGAGCATTGGTGGGTACCACTGACGATGTATCCATTCTCATCCGTCCGAACGACGTAAGCAGTATTCTTATCGAGCCGCGGCCGATCATTCAAATACGACTCATCGGGAGTGTAAGTTTTGTGAATGTTTGGCTGAAATTCTTTTAGTCTTATTTGTCGCTTTGACATTGTCACACTCTCGAAATTGCAAACTTCCACTAACGACTGACAACAAGCTGCATATTAATTGAGCTCGATAATCTCAAACCCTGGAAGCAGGTTCAGCAGTTCACTGCCACTTTTCACACTTATAAATGTATTGTAATCCGGCGGATCTACAGAAACCGGCGGCGATACATGCTGCACAAGCTTCATTGAAGATTCGGATATTTTGTAGTACTTGTATCCAAGCGAACTGAAAAAAACAATAATATCATCGGTCTTCGCGGTAGGCAAAAGCTCACATATTATATCCGGCAAATATCTACCAATTGCCTTTCGTGCCCCCTTCATTATTAGATGCTCGGCTCCCTCTGCATCTATTTTTATTAACCCAACACCAGGAATTGCATTTGACTCAATGAAGGAATCAAGGGTAAGGGATCTGACTCTTTTTGACTCGTGAGGGGCACGCGTACAAGCATCAGGAACCATTGAAGATCCCGACACCAAAATATCCTGACCGGAATATATAAGTAAATCTATTTCCGAATCGCTATCTGATACAGCAAAATTAAAACAATTTATATTCGCGGCAGAATTAGCAGCTTTGTTTATCAAGAGCCTTGAGTACACTCGATCCAATGCTTCAACTGCGTAGATTTTAGATTTAGGACTGGCTTTGGATGCGGCGAGAGAATAAACACCAGAATAAGCACCAACGTCAAAAATGCTCACACTTCTTCGCGCCAATGCAGTCCACAATTTCAGGCTAGTACTTTCATACGCATCAATGCCTCTCCAGAAGTAAGCTTGCGCGACAAAATCGTCATTACTACTAAACATCGTAAAAGACGGCACACCAGAAATTTCTACATCAACAAAACCATAATAAGGCGATACTTTCGGATTTACCAACTGCTCCAATACATTCTGCGGCAAGTTATTTATGTACTGAAGTGCATTTTTTAAAGCGATTGCTCCTGCATTTTTTGAGTTTATGACATTCATGCGAAAGCATCACTTGATGTTACCGCCTGGGCAAAAGGCTCATATTCGATATAGGGCCGAAGAAACGACATCTCGCTGCAACTGACCAGTCTCTTGCCCTCACTTTCAAGCAGATTACTGGCGTTCACAATATTCCATATTTGAACACTAGTAAAACTATCTTCCAACTGCGGATTAGTTTCTGTATAAAATCTTGGCGACTCTACCTGATACCTTAGGTCGCACCCCAACAGGTATATATCGGATACACCTAAATAATAGGCCAGTTGAATCGCAAGCATCGTGGTCGTACAGCCAAAAAAATAACCAGCATGGAGATTTTTTGAGAAGCCGTCGCGCTGCAAGGCCGGAATGTAGTAAGTAGGGTTAGCCAACTCGCTGTGGTCTAGCTCTTTCAGCTCAGACCTGAGCACTCGAACTGTTTCTGGGTGAAGAGCTGTTGTCGCCAGATGCTTTTTTTCAGGATGGGCTATAAAGCGCGTATCAGATAATACATAGTAATTGGAATGGAAATTATGGCTAGCCTCCAGCAAAGTGGATGCATTCATTCCAATGGTCAACTCCCCCTTGAGAACAGAGAGATCTTCCTTCGCAATAGAAGGTCCATTTGCCAAAATAAAGGCGCGTCGCCCGGCCTCTTTATTTTTCAACGATTTGATGCTGTTAAATAATTTCATATGCTTTATCAAAGACCGTTGCCATTTTTTCTGGGGTAAGGTGGGCTTTAAAAAATTCGAAACTTTGCTCTTGGAGTTCAGCGGTTTTCTGCCAGTCATTGGCAAGATCTTCTAGCAAACCCGCAATACTTTCTCCGGTCGCATAGACGAACGGGGGAAACAGTCCGTCCGTGAAGTTCGAAAACACGGCTTTACAAAAAAAATCAGCCCTGTTAATGGTAACGTTGCCTGCTGCCAATCCCTCGATTGAAACCTGATGAAAACCGCCTGTGGCTATTTCATCAATGGTAACGTGACACGTCTTTCGCATAGCCATCAACGTTTTCGGCGCAACCGGTTCCGCGGGAATGATTGCTTCGATTTTTCCTAACTTCACAAGAGCATCTATAGCAACATCGAGCTTTTCAACGTACTTATTATTCCATCTACCAGGGCGCAGATGAGTAGGACTAAAAATCACACGAAGCTTTTGATTTTTTTGTCTTGGAGAAAAACTTGGAACATCATGGACTATGTTCGGTACGAAGATATGATCCTTATGAATCCTTGGCTGAAACTGCCCTACTACCAAATTGGCACTGAAGGGTAGATTGATTTCAGCATGCCTAGGCAAATATAGAGGCCCCTCTCTTAGCGGTGAATGCGCCTGATAGAAGTAACGCGCATTCTGATTACTATTTATCAAGCGCTCCGCCCATGCATCCGGTATATCATTATGCACATGTATAATGTCAGCCGCGTGAATAGCCGCATCAATTAGCGGCTTGGTAAACTCATTCTCTAGAATATATTCTTCTATGAATTTTCCAGCCAACGGTCCCTTGACCGGATAGTCATTCAGCGCCACCGCTATCGAGTCATGACCATTCAATCTTTGCGCAAGAGCAATTTTCGAAGGTGCTGCGACCAAAGGTGTCTGTGAAACATGAACAATCTTATACTTCTTTGACATCAAAAAGCCCCCCATCCATCAAACAAGCTTCAATCAGGTTCGTGGCGGGATGACCCGCTTCTACTGCTTCGCAAAGACTTCGATAACGCATGTAAGTCGACTCAAGCACTGCAATGCCCACGATTGAATTCGATGTTTTTTCGTAGATATCCATCATCGTTTTCGAATTTGTATAATCCGTCTTCCTTATTTTCAGGATTCCTTGGTGATGACGCTCGTCAAAATCAACGAAATCCACCTTATCGAAGGCAGATATCCCGCGAATATGCAAAGGCAACAACATATCGCGCTTTTTCGGAAAACCTTCTTGCAGAATTCGCCGCATAGCCAACGATATACCATCTACCGTTTCTATTTTAATAACACGCCTTAGCTTATTATTTTTTACATCTACAGCGTCCGTTGAAATAACACCATCTACAGAGTCTGGGTCGACAGACAAATCGTTGCGTGTTTTTATCAAGATTATCTTTTGTTCTACACCTGCATAACGCAGCGCGTTGCATACATTACTTGGGGCATTCAGCAAGAGAATAAAATTCAACAGAGATAGACTATTTTTATTCTTTACATCTATCCGATTTACAATTGACAAAGCCGATTGAGCTTCAGAAACATTAAACCTCCCAAACTTCATTCTTGAAGAATTCACATACTTAAAATCTTCAAATTGGTTGAGATCATCAATAATTTTTTGCACCAACGATTCATCTTCGAATTCGTGATGCATAAACGCGGTGGAGTAACCCGCTGGCTTCGACTCACTGACCCTAACTTCAATCCGCCCAGTTTGCTCTATAACAGTGCAATAGTCTCTGGACGGGACCAGGGCATTTGAATCCAAAACTACGCTCGGGCCAATTAAAGGCCCAGCAATCAAATCACTTACCGATGGGAGAACCATGAAGTCGGGGTGATCTTTAAACTCTTCTCTTAGCGCCATCAGCTTTTTTAGTTTGCGCTCAGAAATTTTCCTGCGCAAATACTTCGCTTCCGTCGAGTCTCGAAAAAAAGCGACCGGATGGAAAATTAATTTTTGAGTTTTCCTGACAAGTGTAGAGCTTTTCTTTTTTTTCATTTGTTCCTGCTGGCTTTGAACCAAGTCCTTTAGATAATTCTCTATGTTTACGTCGGGGCGGCGAATAATATTTTTTTTATTATCATTCTCAGCCAATAGCTGTGTTGTTCCTTCACGAAAGGCCTGGTTTAATTTGTCAGATACATTACCCTGATCTTTCCACGGTGTTTTCAGAGCACCTTCAATCTTCGATACGAACGATGCAATATCACCTGAGGGCACGGAAACCAAATTTGAGCCACCATCAAAATACTCCACCGCCCCCAAGTGCTGCCACAGTATTACTTTGCAACGAAATGCCAAGGCTTCTATGGCCACCATAGAGGCTGTTTCAAAAATACTAGGAACTATGACCACCGTTGAAAGTGAGTAAATCTCACTTTTCTGCATCAATCGACCATCAAAGAACGTTATATTTTTAAAACTATTCAGAACCGTACTGTCCGTGGGAGGACATACAATCGCGAACCGTAAGTGCGGAAGCCTGGAAATTATTTCTACCAGAGACAATATCCCCTTAAGCCGCTGAAATCGTCCGACGAAAGTCACATCAAATTTTTGTACATGATTCGTCGTAACAATTACCTTCGGTGCGGGATTAGGATAGGCATATGGAATTTTATTAAATTTGAATAGCGCACAACTGGCAAAATACGAAGCCCATGATGGAGAACTCAGATATCGAGCGCGTGATATTTCCTTTTGCTCTTTGCCAACAGCAGATTGGCAATAAGGCATACCCTGAACTGCCGCACCGAGACTTCTTGAACAATGCAACCGTATATGTATGGGATATGCTTCCGGCACCAAAAATGTAGCAGCGAGAGACTCGGGCGCCTCAATGCACATTATATTTTTTCTGAAACCCAGAATCTCAGCTTTCACTCTTATTCGAAAAGCCTCGATGGTTTCGAAGCTGCCGATCTGAATGACTCCCACCTCTAGCCCTAGCGCGGTTAATTGCTCCCCCGCCAAGCGGACATAGGCCGTGACGCCGCTGTCCGCTCGATTGAAAGGATCAACAAATAAGTAAATTCCGCCACTAGAGTTTGCCACTTGAAATCCTTTCATCAATTAGGTAACCGTTGTCACCTTATAATTACCCATGCAAACGTCTTTTAGTTGAATTACTAGAACGAACTACAGGCTCCCTGACCTAATCCACATCCTCATGTTAATGAAGTCGTTTGAAGCGGCGTATACGACCCACCTCCATAACGCAAACCTTCATTGGTCCAAAGGCTTGATCTAGGGTCGCAAGCAGAATGCTCAGTCAAAAATCTCCACAACCCCCACAACCTCATCACTCCCATCAGCCGTAACCGGCAACGCCCGAATCTTGTGATCCAGCATATAAGCCTCAGCCTCAGACAACTGAGCCGAAGCCTTCACCGTATGCGGGTTCGGCGTCAGGAAGGTCGCCACGGTTTCATTCACAACACCCGGATTGCTCAGCAGCGCACGGCGCAGGTCGCCGTCGGTGACGATGCCGATCAGTTTGTCTTGCTCCATCACCAGGGCCAGGCCCAAACGGCTGGAGGTCATGACCAGCAAGCAATCGTGGAACGAGGTGTCACGGGTTACTTTCGGCAAACCGGTGTGCATGACGTCGCTGACGCGGGTCAGCAGTTTGCGACCGAGGCTGCCGCCGGGGTGGTAGCGGGCGAAGTCCATCGGTTTGAAGTCCAGCGCGGCGATCAGTGCGACGGCGAGTGCGTCGCCCATGGCCATGGTGGCGAGGGTCGAGGTGGTTGGCGCCAGGTTGTTTGGGCAAACTTCGCGCTCGACGGAGATATCCAGCCAGATGTCGGCGTGTTTGGCCAGGGTCGATTGGCCGTTGCCGGTCATGGCGATGATCTTGTTGCCGAAGGACTTCAGGCTCGGGATCAGCTTGATGACTTCTTCGGTTTCGCCGCTGTAGGAAATCAGGATCAGCACGTCGCTCGGCTTGAGCATGCCGAGATCACCATGAAAGGCTTCGGCAGGATGCAGGAACAAGCTCGGGGTGCCGGTGGAGGCGAAGGTTGCGACCATTTTCTGGCCGATCAGCCCGGATTTACCCATGCCGCAGACCGCAGCGCGCCCCTTGCAACCGAGGATGAGTTCTACGGCGCGCTGGAACTCGCCATCGAGACGCTCTGCGAGTTGGCTAATGGCTTGTGCCTGGGCGCAGAGCGCATCTTTTGCGATTGGAAGGTGATTCATGGGGACGCTATCGTTCCTTGATTTGAGTGGCGCGTATGTTAACGGCTGAGTCGTCAGCAGGAAACGTTGGCGTGTGGGCTTTTCCGAATAATGCGTAGGAAATTTCGTCACCTCTGTTGTCATCCTGACCGCAAGCATGGCAATGCGTGGGTGGAATCCGTACTATCGCGCCTCCTCTGTTCGGCTGTTACGGAGGGTGGCAAGGACACTGCGCCCTTCACTTGTGTGTCAGGCCAGAAACAGGATGGATGTTTACAGTTGGAACGCATGAGCACCAAATCGAATACCGAAACATCAGTCAGCGGCAGGCATGCGTTCTGGTTAAGCCACGCCACCCTGGAAAAACGCTTGGGCTTTCTTTTGCCGGCGTACCGGGCGGACGGATTCAGCATCACCACCACTGATTTGGCGTCTAACGCTTCTTTCGTCAATTACGTCCGCCATCATCAACTGACAGACCTCGACACCGGAGCAACACTGGATGTCGTCGAGAAGTCGATTCGCAAAGTCGCGTTTATCACCAGTCTGGAGTCGCGTTTCTATCGAGAGCGGGATGTCCTGGCCGACAGTGTCCATTTCAAGCACCCCGCGTGCCTGGGTGTTATCGAAACGCCCTGGGAAAGCCTGATTTTTACCGATTACGTGCAAGGGCGAGCACCTCGAATGGCGGATATTGCCGTGAACGTGGCACGTGGGATTGCCGAAATCGAAACCTTGTCCAGTCTGCACGTGCAGCGGACTTCGCGGTGGCAAGCGCACAGGTTCTGGACCATGGATTTCTTTCGCCCCTGGTACCTCTTGAGGTCACGTTTTAATTTCGAGCGCTTTTTACCTTCCGTGGAAAAGCTGGCCAAACAGGATGACCACTTCATAGGGCTGGCCGATCGATTGCGGGCCTTGAGTCCAGCACTGCGCCGAGTGGCTGCTGAGGCCAGGAACAGCCATCGCTGCTTTTGCCATATGGACTATTTGCGCAAGAATCTCTTCCTCTCGCCCCAGGGGTTACAGTTGATCGACTGGAGCGAAGTCAAGGTCGGGCGAATTGGTTTCGATGGGGGCGCGTACCTGAGCGCGATCTTTCGGCGGAATGATTTGCCGGGGTTTCTGAAAATCCGCGATGAATTTCTGAAGGCTTATGTCGAAGCTCTGGATGAGCGATTCGACCGCCAGACGGCGATGCTCAACCTCAACTATATTTTCCTGCTGAACGCACTGTGGCACTGCTTGCGGCCAGAGACGATTGCCGAATACCAGAAAAAAG
The DNA here is from genome assembly GCF_059695775.1 of Pseudomonas sp. LBUM1666. Classification (NCBI taxonomy): domain Bacteria; kingdom Pseudomonadati; phylum Pseudomonadota; class Gammaproteobacteria; order Pseudomonadales; family Pseudomonadaceae; genus Pseudomonas; species Pseudomonas sp. LBUM1666. Next base: position 4,251,198 of record NZ_CP166789.1, read on the forward strand.
AAAAAATGCCCCTTTTACGGGCAAAGTACGACTATCTGCTGACGCTCCTACCTGCTTCCTGCACCGATCCTCGCGCGACAGTAGATTTGTAGGAAAATTCCCACAAATCTTCTATTTAACCAGTCCGTTTGTATTATCATTCGCGCCTCATTTTGGAAGAGCGTTGCCTGACGCGCTTTGTACTTTTTGCGCGTCTCGCACCCGAGTGCGTCCCCTACGGATATCCGCTGTTTTTTTATGGACAATGACCTCCTGAATCGGCCGTGCTTGCTGGTGCTGTCTAAAGGCGCTCAGCAAGTCACCACCCTGCCCGCCCTGTTGCCCGACTATCGATTGCTGCCTGGTTCGACGCGTGATGTCGCTCAGGCCGATGTGTTGCTGGCGTGGGGTCGCAAGCCAAGCGCCCTGGTCGCGCAACGGGAAGCGCAAAAAGCCGGTCTGCCTGTGTTGTCGGTAGAGGACGGTTTTTTGCGTTCGGTGGGCCTTGGTGCGGATGAGCCGCCGTTGTCGCTGATCGTCGATGACCTTGGCATTTATTTCGATGCCGAGACGCCGTCGCGCCTTGAAGTATTGATCCCGACAGCCTTGAGTGAAGCTCAAATTCTCCGCGCCCAGGCCTTGCAGGCGAGCTGGCGAGAAGAGCGCGTTTCCAAGTACAACAACGCCCGCATCGAGGCCTGCCCGTTGCCACAACCTTGCGTGCTGGTCGCTGACCAGACCAAGGGTGATGCCTCACTTCAGGGCGCCGGTGATGCTGATTTCGAGCGCATGCTCCAGGCTGCACTCGATGAGCATCCTCAGAGCACGGTGGTCGTCAAGGTTCATCCGGATGTCGTGGAAGGTCGCAAGCAGGGTCACTTTGATTTGGCTGCGCTGAGCAAGCGACCGCGCGTTCAGGTGATCAGCCGCAATGTTCATCCGGCCGAGTTACTGAGCGAAGTTCAGGCCGTGTACGTGATGACCTCGCAACTGGGTTTCGACGCGTTGCTGTGGGACGTGCCGGTACGAACTTTCGGCATGCCGTTTTATGCCGGTTGGGGTTTGACCCGGGATGCGCTGCCCGCGCCGATGCGTCGTCAACCGGTCAGCCTTGAACAGTTACTGCATGCGGCGCTGGTTGAATACCCGCGTTATGTCGACCCGGAATCCGGTCAGGCCTGTGAGCCTGAAGTGGTGCTGGCCTGGCTGGGTCTGCAACGACGGATGCGCAGTCGCTTGCCGGAACAGCTGCACATGTTTGGTTTTTCCAGATGGAAGCAGCCGCTGGTCACGGATTTTTTCAACGGTTCATCCATCCGTTTTGCCAAGCGTTCCGGTCATTTGAAAAAAGCCGGGGCAGTTGTGACGTGGGGCTGCGCCCATGACTCGGCCATGACCAGGCTTACCCACGGCAACCATGCAGGAAGAGTCGAAGACGGATTCCTGCGTTCAGTTGGCCTAGGCGCAAACAAGACTCGCCCACTGTCCTGGGTCTTCGACGACCTCGGCATCTACTACGACGCTACCCGCCCCTCGCGTCTGGAACACAACTTGCAGAACGATCCATGCAGCCCTGCCCTGCTCCATCGGGCAGGTGCTTTGCGGGAAGCGATTTGTGCGGCCGGCGTCACCAAGTACAACCTCCCCGGCACGCAGTGGAAACGGCCTGCCGGCGTGAGCAAGGTGATTCTGGTGCCGGGTCAGGTTGAGTCCGATGCCTCGATTCGCTACGGCGCTCACCGCATACGCCGCAACCTCGATTTGTTGCGAGCGGTGCGCGAGCGCCATCCGCAGGCATGGCTGCTCTACAAGCCGCATCCGGAAGTCGTGGCCGGTACACGCAAGCGCGGTGAAGACGAAGAGCTGACCGCCGACTGGTGCAACCAGGTGGTGGGCGACGTGCCCTTTCACCAGTTGCTGCAGGAAGTGGATGAAGTCCATGTACTGACCTCCCAGTCCGGCTTCGAAGCTTTGCTACGCGGGATACCGGTCACCACGTATGGCCAGCCGTTTTATGCCGGATGGGGTTTAACCACGGATGAGGGCATGCACCCTGACGTTCAGGCGCGTCGCAGCAGACGGTTGAGTCTGGACGAACTGGTGGCCGGCACCCTGATCAACTACCCGATTTATGTAAGCCGCATCACTCAAAAATTTACGACACCTGAACGAACTCTATTGGAACTGCAGAACTGGCATGAAGTACCAGCACAAGGAAGGAAGCCAAGATGGCGCGAAGTGATTCAACGTTTACTCCCCAGCGCTTTGAGAACATCGCAAAAGAACAGTTGAACCCCGCTGGTACTGCAAGACGCTCCGTGTCGACCAAACCGCGCAACTCCTTTTTGTTCCTGCAAGGTGTCAGTTCCCCCTTCTTCGCCCGTTTGGCTCAAGCCCTGCGTGCCGAAGGGCAATGGGTCAAATCCGTCAGCTTCAATATGGGTGACACCCTGTATGGCAAGGGTTCGCGCGTGTTTTACTCGGCCCGGCCCGAGCAGCTCGAAGACTTCTATACCCAGTGCTTCAAGGCGGAAGGCATCACCGATCTGGTGCTGTTCGGTGACCGTCGTCCCGTGCATTTGCCGGCCATTGCGCTGGCGAAGCGCCTGGGCGTGCGGGTGCATGTTTTCGAAGAAGGGTACTTCCGGCCTTACTGGGTCACGCTGGAACGTGATGGGGTGAACAACCATTCGTTGCTGCCACGGGACCCGGAATGGTATCGGGAAGTCGGCAAGCACATTCCGCGTTATCACAACGGCGACTCGTTCAAGTTGTCCTTCGCCTCCCGGGCCTTCCACGATGTGATGTATCACGTCGGCGGTGCCTTGAACAAAGTCTGCTTCCCGCACTACAAGACCCACGCGCCTTTTAACGCAGCGGTCGAGTATGCCGGCTACATCCGTCAGGGCATTCGTCTGGCGAGCGCCAAGGGCCGTGATTCATCGGTCATCAGTGAAGTGGCGCGCAATCGCCATCGCACTTTCTTGTTGCCACTGCAGCTGGACAGCGATGCGCAGATCCGCGATCACTCGCCGTTCAAGCACATGAAGGATGTGTTGAAGCATGTAATGGGTTCGTTCGCCCGCCATGCCGGCAGTGACACGCGCCTGGTGGTCAAGAATCATCCCCTGACCCCGGGCATCGTCAACTATGACCGTATCACCCGGCGCATTGCCCACAAACTCGGCATCGCCGATCGCGTGGACTTCCTCGAAAGCGGCCACATGCCAACGTTGCTGTCCCACGTCGCGGGCGTGATCACGGTCAACAGCACCGTCGGCGGTTCGTCACTGATGCACAACGTGCCGACCATCGCCCTCAGCGACCCGATCTACAACCTCAAGGGGCTCACCCACCAAGGCAGCCTCGACGATTTCTGGCACACGCCGGAACCGCCAGACACCACGCTGTTCCAGCGCTTTCGCAGCACAGTGATTCACACCACCCAGGTCAACGGCGGCTTCTATACGCGCTGCGGTATCGACATGGCCGTGAACAATTCGCTGGAAGTGCTGATGGCCAAAACCTCAAAGATTGAACGGTACCTATGACGCTGCACAAAAACCCACGCTGCATCCTTATCACCGGGGCCACGGGTGGCATCGGCGGCGCGCTGGCACCGGCGTATGCTGCGCCAGGTGTGACCCTGATTCTGCAAGGCCGGCGCACCGAGCGCCTGGAAGAAATGGCTGCGCAATGCCGCGCTGCCGGCGCTCGGGTCATCCTGCACGCGCTCGATGTCCAGGACCTGGTGGCGGTGCGCGAATGGATGACCCGGATCAGCCAAACCGAGCAGCCTGACCTGATCATTGTCGGTGCCGGGCTCAATACCGCTGCGGGTCCCAACTCGGAAGATGAAGTCTGGGAGCTGTCCCAGGCCGTGATCGAAGTGAACGTCATGGCGGCCATCGCCACCGTGCAGGCGGCGTTGCCGGCCATGCGCGCTCGTAAGCACGGCCAGATCGCGCTGTTCAGTTCCCTCGCCGGTTGGCGCGGGCTGCCCGCTACACCCAGCTACAGCGCCAGCAAAGCGGCAATGAAGGCTTATGGCGAAGCCATGCGCGACCTGGTCGCCGCTGACGGCGTGCGGATCAATGTGATCATGCCGGGTTATGTCGAATCGAAAATGTGCTTTGAAATGCCTGGGCCGAAACCGCTGCTGTGGAACCCGGACAAAGCCGCGCAGCGGATCCGTCGCGGCCTGGCAGCCAACCAGGCTCGAATCAGTTTCCCCTTCCCCTTGAACCTCGGATGCTGGGCCCTGGGCGTGATTCCCCCACGGATGTCATCTGTCATTTTGCGATGGCTGGACTACGGTGCCTGATTTCTTGAACAGTCCTTTTACCTGGGTCATCGCTGGCGGGTTTGTCCTGACCTGTCTTCTCGAAGCGTTGCTGATTCCCCGCCCGACCTTGCGTCGTCCACTGCGCAGCTGGCTGCTGCATGCCGGGGTGTGGCTATTTGCGGTGGCCGTGCTGTACACGATCACCGGGCGCCCTTATTTCAGCGCGGTGAACGCCCTCGCCCTGTGGCTGCTGATCGTGATGGTGAGCAACGCAAAGTATCACTCGCTGCGTGAACCGTTTGTGTGTGCAGACTTTGAATACTTCAGCGACGCGGTACGTTTTCCACGCCTGTACCTGCCCTTCTTCGGCATCGGCAAAACCATCGTGCTGGCCCTGGCGTTTGTCGCCTATCTTGCGTGCGGACTGTATTTCGAGCCTGCCGCTGCGCAGGCGATGCCCGTTGGCCTCGCTACGTTGGCGAGCGCCGTGCTGTTGCTGATTCTCGGCGGCATCAAGCCACTGCAACCGACTTACGATGCCAGCCTGGATTTGACCCGCTGGGGTCTGGCCGCCAGTTTGTGGACCTATTTTCGCGCAGCACGACGCAAGGTCGCTATCGACCAATTGCACTCGCCGTTCGCCCTCGATCCGCGTCAGGCGCCTGCCACGATGGGCACTGTGCTGCCGGATCTGGTGTCCGTGCAGAGCGAGTCGTTTTTCGATATTCGCCGGTTGTGGCCGGGCATCCGCGAGCAGGTGTTGAGTCACTACGACGTGTTGCGCGGTGAAGCGCTGGCACACGGTCGCCTGCAAGTCGCGGCCTGGGGCGCCAATACTGTGCGCACCGAGTTCGCCTTTCTGACCGGGATTGCAGGTGACAAGCTCGGCGTGCACCGCTTCAATCCGTATCGCCATCTGGCGCGCCAAGGGTTGCCGAGCATTGCCGCCGAAATGAAACGCAAGGGCTACCGCACCGTGTGCATTCACCCGTACGACGGTAGTTTTTACGGTCGCGACCAGGTGCTGCCGGCGCTGGGTTTTGATGAGTTCATCGACCAGCGCAGCTTCAACGATTCGCAAAAAGCCGGGCCGTTCATTGGCGATTGTGCGGTGGCCGACAAGATCACTGAATTGCTCAACGACAGCACCCGCACTCAGCCGTTGTACATCCACGCCGTGACCATGGAAAACCACGGCCCGCTGCAACTGGAAACCGTCGATGCCGCTGAGTTGCCGACTTGGTTCGACCGCCCGCTGCTGGATGACCTGCGCGATCTGGCGCCGTACCTTCGGCACGTTAGCAACGCCGATCGGATGCTCGGCCAATTGCGCGAGTGCCTGATGTCGCGACCGAACCCGACCGGACTGTGCTTTTTTGGCGACCACGTGCCGATTCTGCCCCAGGTGTATACCGCACTCGGTGCGCCGGATGGCGATACCGACTACTTCATCTGGTCCAACAAGGCGCTCAGCAGCCGCGCGGCCACGTCACTGGCAGTCGAACACCTGGCCAGGACGTTCGTCGACCAGTTGAGTCGCACCAAGGCTGCAAGCAAACCTTTGAGCCAGGCCCAGACCGCCCTCCATGACTGAGAATGCCTGCGAGCCGCTGCGGATCGTCCTCGGCTCCCGCTTGCCGGAGCGCGACGAGGCGATCGCGCGGCTGATCGCCTCGGGCCGTGGTTCGCTGGCCTTCATCCTCGGCGATGAAGCCTGCCGCTATCGGCTGCTGGCCCAGGCGATCAATTGGGACCGGATTCTGATTGCCTATCGCGGCCCCACTGCGCTCGGCTATGCCGCGTTCAAGCACCATCGGCGCGGGCCGTTCTCGCCGGGTTTCGGCCCCTTCCGGGGCGAGTTCGGCCGGCTTCGCGGCGGTGTGCGCTACCTGCTGTTTGTCATTACTGAATGCCGCGAGTGGTACTACGGGTTTTATCTGTATGGCTTGCGGGTGATCAAACCGGCGCGCCATCAAGGCATTGCTACCGCGCTGCTGACAGAGACATTCGAACAGGCTCGTCAAGCGGACTACGACAGGGTTGAGCTTGAGGTTCAAGTGAAAAATCAAGGCGCCCAACGGCTCTACACCCAGCAAGGTTTCGTCCGGGTGCGCACCACACCCGTGAATTGGCTCGGCCGGTTACTGCCCTTCCCTGCGGTGGTGAACATGCGCCGCTCACTGAAGCCCCAGCCATGAAGCGCGACGACATGAATCAATCGCTGGTCGAAGGCCCGGGCTGGATCGGCATCATGTCCCAGTGGGTCATGTGGCGGGTGTTTCACCTGACCGAATTTCTCGACCCGGAAGGCAAGCCGTCATGGCTGTGGCGGCGTGGCCCCAATAAGCCCAAGGGTCTCAAGGCGATTTCCGGGATTGGCTACAAGCGCTCGTCGGACCACGCCCGGGTGCTGTGCAAACGCTGGGACATTCCCTACATCGCACTAGAGGACGGTTTTCTGCGCTCCTCCTCCCTCGGGGTCGAGGGCGATACGCCGATGTCGATGGTGGTCGATCCAATCGGCATTCACTACCTGGCGGATCGTCCTTCACTGCTGGAAAACATCCTCCAGCAATCGCAGCAGCTGACGGCCGACGAACTGGCCACCGCCAACGAGCTGATGACGCTGATGCGCAGCAGTTGCATCGGCAAATACAACAACGCCCCGGACCTGAGCGATGATGACCCATTGGGTCGGGACACGCAGCTGGTGCTGGTGGTGGATCAAACCTACGGCGACTTTTCGATTCCGGGCGGCGGCTTGTGCGAGGCGGACTTCATTCGCATGCTTGATGCAGCGCTGGCAGAAAATCCCGGTGCCGACGTTCGCGTAAGGATTCATCCGGACTGCATGAGCGGGCACAAGAAAAGCTGCTTGCTCGACGCCGCGAAGGCGCGCGGCGTAACGCTGGAAAGTCGCCCGATATCTTGGGCTTCTCTGGCACGTCGGGCCGCGCGCGTCTACATCGCCACCAGCCAGGCCGGGCTCGAAGCCTTGATTCAGGGCGTGCCGGTAACGTGCTTCGGGCTGCCCTTTTATGCCGGCTGGGGTTTGACCGACGACCGTTTGGCCATCCCGCGCCGGCAGGCACGACCGACTCTCGAACAGCTGGTCGCCGCCGCCTACATTCGCTATTGCCGCTACGTGGATCCGTTGACTGATCAGCGCTGCGATGTCATGACCGTGGCCCGTCAATTGGCGCGGCAAAAACAACAGGATGCGCAATTTGCCGGCTCACTGACGGTGCTCGGCGTGCCTCGACGCCAACAACCGGCTATTCGCAGCTTTCTCAACAGCCGCTGGGGCCGGGTGAAGTTCACCCGTGACAACACCGAGCTGATGACGCAAGTAGTTCGCGAGGAAGGCAAACTGCTGGTGTGGGTTGCCGGTGAAGCGGTTGATTTGCACCAGCGCGCCGAGGCGCACGGTGTACCGCTGTGGCGCATAAGTCCGGACGTTTTGCAGGCACCGGGACGCCGCGCATCGGCCTCCCTGGTTGTGGATCGCAGACCGCACCATTCAGTAGTCGGGCAGCGGAAAATGGTGCCAGATGCAGATGTGCAGCGACTGGTGCACGTTCGCGGCATGCCCTGCAGCCCGGAACACAGTGCGTGTCCCGAGACTGGCCTGCTCGACAGTTACGCTCGTTATCGACAGATCCGACGCTACCTCAAGGGCATGCTCGGCCTATAGCTTTTGCAGTTCCTGCGCCACGGCGCTGACGGTTTCGGCGATTTGCTCCGGCGTGTGCAGGCACGACACGAAGAACCGGACACGGGCCGCTTTTTCCGGCACGGCCGGGTGCAGGATCGGCTGGGCGTTGATGCCTCGACGCGACAAGGCCCAAGACAGTTGCGTGGCTTTGAGCGAGCTGCCGGTAATCACCGGGATCACCGCCAGTCCCGTACTGGTGCCGGTGTCCAGGCCCGCCTCTTTGGCCAACTGCAAAAATTGTTGGCCTCGAGCCTGAAGCTTTGCCACCCGCTCGCGGTCTTCACGCAGGCAACGCAAGGCAGCCAGCGCCGCGGCGGCCACCGGTGCAGGCATGCCGACGCTGTACAAAAAACCCGGCGCAAGAAACTTCAGGTGCTCGACCAGCGCCGCTTCGCCGGCAATGTAGCCGCCACAACTGGCCAGGCTTTTACTTAAGGTGCCCATCCAGATATCCACGTCTCCGCCGGCCAGGCCGAAGTGTTCGCGGATGCCTTTGCCCGTCTGCCCCATGACACCCAGCGAGTGCGCCTCATCGACCATCAAAAACACTTTGTGTTTTTTCTTCAGCTGGACAAAACGCGGCAGGTCCGGGTAATCGCCGTCCATGCTGTAGATGCCTTCCAACACCACCAGCACCCGTTCGAAATGCTGACGCTGATCACTCAGCACACGGTCGAGGGCTTCCCAGTCGTTGTGGGCAAAACTCAGGCGTCGCGCGCCGGACAATTGCACACCTTGCAGCACGCTGTTGTGGATCAGTTCGTCATGCAGGATTAAATCCCGCGGGCCGAACAGGTAACCGATGGTCGTCACGTTGGTCGCATGACCGCTGACAAACGTAATGGCGTCTTCCACTTCGTACAGGTCGGCGAGCTCGCGCTCCAGCTCACGGTGGATCGGTCGGTCGCCCGAGACCGGACGGCTGGCGGACACCGACGTCCCATAGTGATCGATGGCCGCTTTCGCCGCCTCCGTCACCGCCGGGTGCCCGGAGTAACCCAGGTAGTTGTAGCTAGCGAAATTCACATAACTGGCGCCCTGGATTACGGTTTCCGCACCCGCCAGGCCTTCATGCAATTTGAAGAACGGATTGGCCAACCCGAAACGCGCCGCGCCATCGAGCATGATCCGCAGCTGCTGATAGCCGGGGTGCTGATCGAAACGATAAAACTGTTCCGGCACGCTGTGCACCGAACTGTTCACGCCCTCCAGCGAAGGTCCCGGCGCGACATTGGTCGTCTGGCGCAGGCGCCGTTCCAGGGCTTGCTGGATCAGCTTGTCTTTCATCGAAGCGGCAAGCCCGGGGGAGGATTTATTGGTCATAGTCCGAATCAGTTAATCAAACGAGTGAGGTTGGAATCCTGGCCATTGAGGCCATCGCTCAATTGCGCAATGTCCTCCCGGGACAGCTCCGCGCCGTGACGCGATAGCGCATCGGCTGCCCGCGTTTGCAGCGTGTCGGCGCTGGCCTGTGGCGCGTCATGCTCCTGGTTGCCGCGTAACAGTTCGAGAATCCGCCCGGTCAATTTGGCGATGCTGGAGGTTTCGCTGAGTTCCATCACCGGCAGGCGAATCCCGAAGCGTTCCTCGACTGCGACCACCAACTCGACGCTCATCAACGAGTCCAGCCCCAACTCTTGCAGGGGACGGGTGATGTCGAGTTTGTTGGTCGGCAAGCGCAGGATTTCGCTGATTTCCTGTTTGAGCATTTCACCAAACAGCTCCGTCAGTTCCTGTTCGTTCAGCTCGACCAGCAAACGCTGGATATCGTCGATGTCACTTTCCTCGTCCTGTTCACCACCATTGAGACGGGCCAGTTCGCTGAACTTCGGCGTGTTCGCCGCCGGCAGGAAACGCGACAGCGCTTTCCAGTCGAGCTCCAGCACACCGAGCCCGGAACGTTGCTGCAAGAGCAGTCGTTCGAGGGTGTCCAGCGCTACTTGCGAGAGCAACGCCGAGCCGCCCATGCGACTTTGCAGGGCGTCTTTGATGTCCTCGTTACGCGCGAGGAAACCCGCATCATCAATGGCGCCCCATAGCACGCTGGTCGCAGGTAGACCGAGAGCCAGGCGATGGCGGGCCAGGGCTTCGAGCCAATGGTTGGCCGCTACATAGTTGGCTTGACCCGGGTTGCCGAACAACGTGGTTGCCGAGGAAAACAGCACGAAGAAGTCCAGCGCCAGATGTGCGGTCATTTCATGCAGGTATTGCGCGCCCTTGGCTTTGGGCTCAAGTACCCGCTGCACTTGTTGTGAGGTCAGGTTGCGAATCAGCCCGTCGTCGAACACCGTGGCCGCGTGCACGACACCGCGCAACGGGTGGGCACTGGCTTCAATGCGCACCATGACCGACTTCAATTGCGCGACGTCGGTGATGTCGCACGCCAGCGCTTGAACCTCGATACCCTGCTCGCGCCAGACCGACAGCATTGGCTGCGCTTCTTCGGTGGCGGCGCCACGGCGCCCCAGCAACACCAGATGACGAGCGCCTTTTTCCACCAGCCATTGCGCGGTGCGCAGGCCAAATCCGCTGAGACCGCCGGTGACCAGATAAACGCCATCGGCCGACAGGTGCAACGTTGGCGACTGAGCCACCGGTGCGCTGAAGACCTGCTGAATCGGCGTGCGATAGGTGACGACAATTTTACCGATCTGCCGCGCCTGCTGCATGTAGCGGAACGCCTCGACGACTTCATTGGCATCGAAGGCGCGGTACGGCAGTGGCGTCAGGAAGCCGTCCTGGAACAACCCCATCATCTCGCTGAACAACCGGCGGGTCAGCTTTGGACGCTCGCTCATCAGTTGATCGGCATCGATGCCGAAGTAGCTGATGTTGTTGCGGAACGGCCGCAGGCCAATCTTGGTGTTCTGATAGAAATCGCGCTTGCCGAGCTCAAGGAAACGCCCGAACGGTTTAAGCACGCGCAGGTTGCGGTTGATTGCCTCGCCCGCCAGCGAGTTGAGCACCACGTCCACACCGCGACCATCGGTGATCGCCAGGATGTCGTCGGCATACGCCAGCGATCGGGAGTCGAACACGTGCTGGACGCCGAGCAGGCGCAGGAAGTCGCGCTTCTCGTCGCTGCCGGCCGTGGCGTAAATTTCGGCGCCGCACCATTTGGCGATCTGGATGGCGGCGATGCCCACACCACCGGCCGCGCCGTGGATCAGGATCTTCTCGCCAGGCTCCAGCCGCGCCAGGTAATGCACCGCGTAATATACGGTGAAGAACGTACTCGGAATGGTTGCCGCCGCTTCGAACGACATGCCTTCGGGAATGCGCGCGACGGCGTTGGCATTGGTCACCAGACGGTTGGCGAAGCTCGATGGACCGAACCCGACGACGCGGTCGCCCGGCTCGAAATCACCTTCGACCAACGCGCCTTTATCGCGCACCACTCCGGCGAATTCAAAGCCCAAGGTCGGGCCCGAAAAGCCGTTTTCAATGGCCTCATCGGAGAGCAGACCCAAGGCATACATGACGTCCCGGAAGTTCAAACCGGTGGCCTGGACTTCGATGTCCAGCTCATCATCGGCCGGCACTAACGGCGCCCGGGTTTCCCAGCGCAGATTGCGCAGCTGACCCGGCAAATCGAAGCCTAGTTTGACCTGAGTGGGCACATTCTTCAGCGTATCACCCGGCACGTCATTGGGCTGGATGCGCAAACGGGCGACGTAGCGATCACCGGCGGCGCTGATCGCCAGTTCGGTTTCGCCATCGGCCTGCAACAGCGCGGGCAGCAATGCGTCGACACCGGCATCGGCAGCCAGATCGAGCAAGCGCACGCGGCAACCGACCGCCTCGTTCGCCAGGGTCCGACCGAAGCCCCACAGGGCTGCATCGGCCAGCCCTTGCACAGTGCTTTCTGTTCGAGCGCTGCGGGGCAGCAAATGAACGGCGGCGCCGGAGGTCAGCAGCCAGCAATCCGGCGCAATGCCCACGGCCTCACAGGCTTGAGTGATCGCAGCGGCCAGCATGCATCGGTCTGCCTGAGCATCCAAACCTTGTGGGGCGAACAGACCGGCCAGCATCACCACGTGGTGCGGCGCCGCGTCGGTCTGACGCAGTTGGTCCGCCAATCCGACGGCAGAGGCCGGGGCCAGCAGCACTACGTCCTGACCCTGTTCACGCAAGCTCGACGCCAGGGCGCGGGCAAATGGCGCGTCCGCACCCTGTTCGCTGGCCACCAGCAACCAGTTTTGGCGCGCGTGCTCAGCCATAATTTCAAGTGCTTTTGGTGTGTGCGCAGCCGCCACCAACACGTAGCTGCCGCAAGCCGCGTGAGGGATCAGCTCCAACGGCTCGGACACGGCGAGGCCATGACGCTGCAATTCCTGCTGCCAGAAACTCGGACGCTGCTGCACCGACAGCCGTTGCTGTCCGTGCCCGGCCAGCCACCAGGACGCTTGCGCGCCAAAGGTAAAGTCCGCCCAACGCGCGGGGTGTTGCGCCAACAACAGCAGTTCACCGTGCGCGCGAAGGCGTGTAGCCACGTATTGCAGGCCTTGGCTGACCGCGTCCAACGGCGCCAGGTCAGTGGTGACCAGCGCCAGGTCGAACTCGTTGCCCGGCACCTTCGGCAATTGCGCGAAATCGGCGAGGGTCATGATCTGCAAGTGAGCAAAGTCCGCCTGGAGCATCGACACCTGCTCGGTGTTTTCCGCGCAGTACTGATAGTCGATGCGGTCGAAATCCAGCGTCGCCGCGAGGTCGGCGGCCAATGGTACCCCTTCAGAACCCAGCTCGATAATACGCAGACGCTGGCCGTCAGGCAGCACGCTCAGCCGCTCGGCGATGTGCGTGCGCACGCCGCCGAGCAAGGCGTGATAACCGGCGGCGCCGAGCACCTGGCGGGTCAATTGCGCTGGCGAGGTCTCCCGCGGCAGCAGTTGCGCGATGGTTACTTGCCCGCTCAACAGCGCCAGCAGGTGCACGCCGATACGGCCGACCGAATGAATGATCTGGAAGTGCTCGGGATAGCTGCGGAACAGCTCCTGCCAGATCTCTTGCGCGCGCGCACGCTCGCCTTGATCGGCCACCTGCCAGTTGCCTTCAGCGGTCAGGAGCAGACTGCCCTCTTCCACGGCCAGCGCCAGCAAATGATCGAGGTAGCCGGACACTGCGTGCGCCTCCGGGCCCCAACTCGAACGCTGCTGCCACGTGAGTTCACCGCCGAGTTGCTCGATCGCTTCCCAGAGGAAACTGCCGCACAGGTTGTCGAGCAGCGGGTCGACTTCATCGGCATAACGGGCCAGCGCCGGATCGTTCGCAATCGCGGCAATCTGTTGCTGCAAGGTCGCGCCCAGCAGTGAATCCGTCAGCGGCGAACGAGGACCATCGAGGGAGTAGGGTTTGGCAATCCCGACGAAGTCCACCAGCTTCAGGTCGCCGCTGCGATCCTTGTGCAGGCGCACACCGCGGAAACGCGCATCCTTGATGCAGATAACCGCACGGCCTTCATCGTCATACAGCGTGAAGTCCGCCAACAGCGAATGCTCTGAACGACGCACCAGCCGGACTTGTGCCAGGCACGGCGGCCGGCTACCCGTAGCGAACGAGATCCGTCCGAGTTTGACCGGTATGAACGCCAGGCCCTTACGGCTCTTGGCGTCGCTACGAAGCAGTTGGGTGATCAACTGGAAAGCACTGTCGAGCAATGCCGGATGCAAATGCAGGCTCGTGAGTTCCGCTTCGATCAACTGCGGAACGGTGAGTCGCGCCAACACTTGATTATCGTCAATCCAACCGTCCGCTACCGCCTGATAAGCCGGGCCGTAATTGAGACCGACCGCGCGGGTCAGCGCCAGATGATCCGCCGAGGTGAAGTCCGGTGCTCGGCTCGGCAAGGCCGGCGCGGTGCCAGCGAGCAAACCACCGCGGGCTTCGCCAGGAAATCTGGCGATCACATGCTGAACCCACGGTTCGGTCTGGGCCGTGCTACGCGAAACGATGGACAGCGCACCGTCGGTGCTGTCGACCACTACTCGGACTTTCTTGCTGGAATCGGCGTGTAGTAATAGCGGGCTGTGGATTTCCAGTTCTTCGACTTCTACGTATTCGCCTGGCTGATACTGCAATGCAGCGGCCAGCGCGACCTCGGTAAAACCGGCGCCAGGAAACAACACCGCGTCGCCGACCATGTGGTCGCCCAGCGATGGGAACAACTGGGTATCCAAGCGATTGTCCCAGGTCAGTTCATGCCCCGGCAGCGCGTAACCCAACAACGGATGAACCCGCTCGCGCTGAAGGCGACCAGAAGACTCGGGTGTCTCCGGATGCCAATGACGCTCGCGTTGCCATGCGTAATTAGGCAACTGCACGAATCGACCTGTGTGTGGAAACAGACATTCGTGTTGAATGTCCACGCCAGCGATCAAGACTTTCGCCACGGTGCGATCGATCAGTTGTGGGGTTTCCGCGCCACGCAGATCCGTCGCGATCACGACGGCTTGCCGTTCCTTACAGTTGTGCGCGTCGGCCAAGTACGAACGCAGAATCGGATGTGGACCAACCTCCACGAAAACGTTATAGCCCTGCTCGACGAGTTTTTCGCTGGCGGACTGGAACAGCACTGGAAGGCGGATGTTTTGCCACCAGTACTCGGCGCCCAGTAGTACACCGGCCAGTTCGTTACCAGTCACGGTCGAATACATCGGAATGCGCGATGGCCCCGGTACCACATCGCTCAACGCGTCGATCAGCGCATCACGGATCACGTCCATGGCCGGCGAGTGGAACGCGTAGTCGAGGCCCAGACGTCGAACGAAGATCTGACGCTCGGTCAGCGCCTGTTCCAGAACGTCCAGTGCTGTTTGCGGACCGGCGACGGTCGCGCCCTTGAAGCTGTTCTCACCGGCGACCACCAGGTCGTGGTGCAGGTTGAGCGTTTGCAGCAAGCTGGCGGTGTCTTCGCCGGAGAGACCGACCGCCGACATTTGCCCGCTGCCTTTGGTCAATCCTTGCAAGCGACTGCGGTGATAAATAACCCGAGTGGAGTCCTTGAGCGTCAGCGCACCGCAGGCCCAGGCGGCGGCGACTTCACCCACGCTGTGCCCAGTGACAGCCATCGGCAGAACACCTTTCGCGGCCAGCATCCGCGTGATACCGACCTGCAATGCAAACAGCGCCGGTTGAGCAATCTCGGTCAATTGATAGCGGTCTTCGCCATTGTCGCCGGCCAGTTCCGCCCGCAGCGAGTAACCCGCCAGCGGTTCGAAAATGGCGTCCACCTCGGCCACGGCCTGATGGAACACCGGGTCGGCGAGCAACGACTTGCCCATGCCTTGCCACTGCGAGCCATTACCGGAATAAACGAACACCGGGCCTTTCGGTTGCTCCAGCGCCAGACCGCTTTCGAGCACCGCCGACAGGGTTGGCACCCCGGGATCTGTCGCAAAATCGAGCAGTGCCTGAGCACTGTGTTGAGCATCGGCGCCAAACACCACGACCCGCTGCGGGTGCACGTCGCGACGCACCAGTGACTGATAGGCAACGTCGTAAAGGCTTCCCTCGCCGGACTCGGACAAAAACTCCGCGAACTGCTCCGACTGAGCGGCCAGACCTGCGCTGTCCTTGGCCGACACAATCAGCGGCACAGGGTGATCAGTCGAGGCTGGTGCCTCATCGGCCTGCGGTGGACTTTCCAGAATAACGTGCGCGTTCGCACCACCAAAACCGAACGAATTGACCCCGACCACTAGTTTGCCGGTGGGCTTGAGTGCCTGGGTTTCGGTGATGACCTGCAAGTTGAGGTCGGCGAACGGGATATTCGGATTGAGCCTGGTGATGCCGATGGTGGCCGGCACCTGGCGTTTAATCACGCAGAAAAGCGCCTTCATCAAACCGGCAACGCCGGACGCGGCTTCAAGGTGGCCAATGTTGCTTTTGATCGAGCCGATCAGCAGCGGCTGGTCGGCAGGGCGTTGCTGGCCGAGCGCTTCGCCAATGGCGCGGCTTTCAATCGGATCGCCGACCGGTGTGCCGGTGCCGTGCGCCTCAAGGTAATCGATCTGCGTGGCGTCGATGCCGGCTGTAGCATAAGCCTGTGTCATCAGTGCAATCTGCGCCTCGGCACTCGGTACAGTCAGACTCGACTTGTGGCCATCGGTGTTCGCCGCGGTGCCGGCTACTACGGCCAGGATCTGGTTACCGTCCGCGACCGCCTTGTCGTAATCCTTCAGATAGAACAGACCCGCCCCTTCGGACCGGACATAACCGTCGGCGGATTCATCGAACACATGGCATTGGCCTGTGCGTGAGAGCATCGACGCCTTGGAAAAAATCAGGAAGCCGAACGGATGAAGGTGCAGGCTGATACCACC
Organism: Pseudomonas sp. LBUM1666; assembly: GCF_059695775.1. NCBI lineage: Bacteria > Pseudomonadati > Pseudomonadota > Gammaproteobacteria > Pseudomonadales > Pseudomonadaceae > Pseudomonas > Pseudomonas sp. LBUM1666. The sequence goes on from NZ_CP166789.1 coordinate 4,267,498, forward strand.
GGCCAGCGCCTGTTCAATATCACCGTTCTGAATCGCCTGGCACGCCTGGTGAAACGCAATCAGAGAAGACGAGCACGCCGTGTCGATGGCCATGCTCGGACCTTGCAGGTCGTAGAAATAAGAGAGCCGGTTGGCCGCAATGCTGAAGGTGTTGCCCGTGGCGGTGGCCGCTTCGATCGCCGACAAGTCATGCGCCAACCTGTAGCTGTAATCGACGCTGGCAATGCCCAGGTAAACGCCACAATCGCTGCCGCGCAGGCTCGAAGGCTTGACGCCAGCGTTCTCGAACACTTCCCAGCCGAGCTCGAGCAACAGACGTTGCTGAGGGTCCATGATCGCGGCTTCGCGCGGAGAAATATTGAAAAAGCCTGCGTCGAAGGTGGAGATATCTCCAAGCGAGCCAGACGCGAACGTATAGGACGTTGCCGGGTTGGCCTTGTCCGGGTGCAGGAACTCGTCTTTGGACCAGCGAGAAAAATCTGCTTCGGTGATGAAGCTCCGCTGGTCTAACAGGTGCGGCCAAAAAGTTGCGGAAGTAGAGCCAGGAAAACGGAACGACGTCCCAATGATTGCAACTTTTTTACGCATTGCTACGAGCCCTTTTCATACCCGGACTTTTTTCAAAGGCTGGGCAACAATCAACTTCCATTAATATAAATGCTGGAGCACCGGCGACACTTTATGAAAGTCGTGTCGCTAAATCCTGCTTGTACCCAGCCAACGTCCTACATAAAACAGCGGCGAATCATACGCGCCCAGTCTCCTGAGGGAAACCTGAATAGCTCAACCACTGGGCGGGCCGGCCTTTTCAGCGCACTGCCGCAAATTTGAGACCCTCGTCCGATTTATAAAAAAGAATTCAATAAATTCGCGGCGCAGCCGACAACTTCTGAAAGCCTTGCGGATTGAAAAGCCATGCGTAACAACCAGCCTATTACACAACGCGAACGGACCTTCCCGGCTCAGCAACGGTTGATTTCCACCACCGATGCCAAGGGTGTGATCACCTACTGCAACGACGCTTTCGTCGAGATCAGCGGGTTTTCTCGTGAGGAACTGATCCGTGCGCCGCATAACCTGGTCCGTCACCCTGACGTCCCGGCCGCGGTGTTCGCGCACATGTGGGGCACATTGAAACAAGGCTTGCCATGGATGGGTATTGTCAAGAATCGCTGCAAGACCGGTGATCACTACTGGGTTAACGCCTATGTCACGCCGGTTTTCGAAGGCAATCAGGTGGTCGGTTACGAATCGGTGCGGGTCAAACCCACCGCCGAGCAGATCCGCCGTGCCGAAGCGCTCTACCAACGCATCAACCAGGGCAAGTCGGCGATTCCTTCAACGGACAAATGGCTGCCGGTGCTTCAGGACTGGCTGCCGTTCATTCTGGTCAGCCAGCTGAGCTTCATGATCGGTGCGTCGCTCAATTCCCAATGGGGTTTTGCGTTGGCCGCCGGCCTGTCGGTGCCATTGGGTCTGCTGGGGTTGAGCTGGCAACAGCGCGGCCTCAAGCGTCTGCTGCAGCTGGCCGGGCAGACGACCTCCGACCCGCTGATCGCGCAGATGTACACCGACAGTCGCGGCGCTCAAGCACGCCTGGAGATGTCGATCCTCAGCCAGGAAGCCCGCCTGAAAACCTGCCTGACCCGTCTGCAGGACACCGCCGAGCATTTGAGCGACCAGGCGAAACAGTCCGACACCCTGGCTCACAGCAGCTCCACCGGCCTGGAACGTCAGCGCGTCGAAACCGAGCAAGTGGCCACCGCCGTCAATCAGATGGCCGCCACCACTCAGGAAGTCGCCAGCCACGTACAGCGCACGGCCGATGCGACTCAGGAAGCCAATCGCCTGACCGGTCGCGGCCGCGACATCGCCGGGGAAACCCGCGAAGCGATCCAGCGCCTGTCGGTGGTGGTCGGTGAAACCGGCCTGACCGTGACCCAACTGGCCAAGGACAGCGACGAAATCGGTGGTGTGGTCGATGTGATCAAAGGCATCGCCGACCAGACCAACCTGCTGGCCTTGAACGCCGCCATCGAAGCGGCCCGTGCCGGTGAAATGGGTCGCGGGTTTGCGGTGGTCGCCGACGAAGTCCGTCAACTGGCGCAACGCACCAGCGAATCCACCGGGCAGATCCATGCGTTGATCGCCAAGCTCCAGCAAACCGCCAGCACGGCGGTGCAAACCATGGAGGCTGGCCATCGCCAGGCCGAAGAAGGTGTCGCGCGGGTTTTGGAAGCGGATCAGGCACTGGTGGGGATCAGTGAAGCGGTGGCCAACATTACCGACATGACTACACAGATTGCTGCTGCGACTGAAGAGCAAAGTGCTGTTGCCGAGGAAATCAGCCGCAACATCAGCAACATCTCGCACTTGGCGGATCAGACCTCGGAACAGGCGCAACACTCGGCGTTGTTGAGTGAAGAACTGACGAAGACGGCGAATACTCAGTATTCGTTGGTGGAGCGGTTTAACCGCTGATTGTTGCTAGAAGCTGATACTCGGACTGTGGGGCGGGTAGGGTTTGAGATATGTATCGTCTTGAAAATCCACCCCTCACCCCAACCCTCCCGAAACGTCGGACCGCCCCATAAGGGGGAGGGGGAAAGGGAGCCGATCTTTGTCGTTTCCGGAGCCTGAGTTCGACTCGATTTTTCAGGTCGATGCATCGCGAAAGACACCTCGATCAGTCCCCTCGCCCTCTGGGAGAGGGTTAGGGTGAGGGCTGTCCCTGAAGGAACGCAGCCACCCTGCCAGCCGCAGCCGCCAGATGCTGCTCATGGGTAAACCCCGAAGCCTTCAACGGCTTCAAGTCATGATCCCCCGCTACCAGCCACAACACCTCGATACTCGGTGCCAACGTGTAAGCCTGGACCGCCTCGCGATTGCCCAACGCATCCCGCTCGCCCTGAACAATCAACGTGCGCGTCTTTAACCCGGCCAAATGCTCAACCCGAGGTTTCTCCGGTTTACCGACGGCATAAAAGGGATAGCCAAGGCAAACCAACGCATCGACCTCCAGTTCATCTGCCAAAAGACTGGCCATCCGCCCGCCCATGGACTTGCCGCCAATAGCCAGACGCCCAGCGACATGGCGTCGCACCACGGCATAGACCTCGCGCCAGCATTCCAGCAATTTGGGGGCCGGATTGGGTGGGCGTTTACCGCCATCGATACGCCGTTGCGCCATATAGGGAAACTCGAAGCGCAACACGTTGACCCCATGCGCGGCAAGGCGCTCAGCCATGTCGCTCATCCAGCCACTGTCCATCGGCGCGCCGGCACCATGAGCGAGAATCAGCGTCACAGGTTCCGCCGAGGCCTTTGAAGCCGCCTCATTCCACAACCATCCATGATCCCGCACACACCGCGCCCATTGATCCCCGTCAATACTGGCCTTGTGCTCTTTGTCCATGCTTGCCTCGCTTTTAGTCTGCCTATAACTCCAGGCGAAGGGAGCGTCTGCCGTGCGACTTACTCGCAAAGGCGGGCCTTCACTTCGGCTGAACCGTGGATGGGGAACCATGAACACTTCTATCAGTACCGCCTACAACTACAAGGTGGTCCGCCAATTCGCCATTATGACGGTGGTGTGGGGCATCGTCGGTATGGGGCTCGGGGTTTTTCTCGCGGCTCAATTGGTCTGGCCTGAACTCAACTTCAATCTGCCGTGGACCAGCTTCGGGCGCCTGCGCCCGTTGCACACCAACGCAGTGATCTTCGCCTTCGGCGGTTGCGCCCTGTTCGCCAGTTCGTTCTATTCGGTGCAACGCACCTGCCAGACCCAACTGTTTGCGCCGAAAATCGCCGCGTTCTGCTTCTGGGGCTGGCAAGTAGTGATTCTGCTGGCGGCCATCAGCTTGCCGCTGGGTTACACCAGCTCCAAGGAATACGCCGAGCTGGAATGGCCGATCGACATCCTGATCACCATCGTCTGGGTCGCCTACGCCGTGGTGTTCTTCGGCACGATCATGCAGCGCAAGACCAAGCACATCTACGTCGGCAACTGGTTCTTCGGTGCGTTCATCATCACCGTGGCGATTCTGCACATCGTCAACAACCTTGAACTGCCGGTGAGTTTCACCAAGTCTTACTCGGTTTACGCCGGTGCGACCGATGCCATGGTTCAGTGGTGGTACGGGCACAACGCCGTCGGCTTTTTCCTCACCGCCGGTTTCCTCGGGATGATGTACTACTTCGTGCCGAAACAGGCCGAGCGTCCGGTGTATTCCTATCGCTTGTCGATCGTGCACTTCTGGGCGCTGATCACCCTGTACATCTGGGCCGGTCCGCACCACTTGCACTACACCGCGCTGCCGGACTGGGCGCAGTCGCTGGGCATGGTGATGTCGCTGATCCTGCTGGCGCCGAGCTGGGGCGGGATGATCAACGGGATGATGACGCTCTCGGGCGCCTGGCATAAGTTGCGCAGCGACCCGATCCTGCGCTTCCTCGTGGTCTCGCTGGCGTTCTACGGCATGTCGACCTTCGAAGGGCCGATGATGGCCATCAAAACGGTCAACGCCCTCTCCCACTACACCGACTGGACCATCGGCCACGTTCACGCCGGCGCCCTCGGTTGGGTGGCGATGATCTCCATCGGCGCGCTGTACCACATGATCCCGAAAATCTTCGGTCGCACGCAGATGCACAGCATCGGCCTGATCAACGCGCATTTCTGGCTCGCGACCATCGGCACCGTGCTGTACATCGCTTCGATGTGGGTCAACGGCATCGCCCAGGGCCTCATGTGGCGCGCAGTCAATGAAGACGGCACGCTGACCTACTCCTTCGTCGAAACCCTGGTGGCCAGCCACCCTGGCTTCGTCGTGCGCCTGGTAGGCGGTGCGATCTTCTTCAGCGGCATGTTGCTGATGGCCTACAACACCTGGCGCACCGTGCGGGCCTCGCAGCCTGCCGAAGTCGCCGCTGCTGCGCAGATCGCCTGAGGAGGCCGCCATGAAACACGAAACAATCGAGAAAAACGTCGGCCTGCTGATGTTGCTGATGGTGCTGGCCGTGAGCATTGGCGGCCTGACTCAAATCGTCCCGCTGTTCTTCCAGGACGTGACCAATAAACCGGTGGAAGGCATGAAGCCCTACACCGCGCTGCAACTGGAAGGTCGCGACATCTACATCCGCGAAGGCTGCGTCGGCTGCCATTCGCAGATGATCCGCCCGTTCCGCGCCGAGACCGAACGCTACGGCCACTACTCGGTGGCCGGTGAAAGCGTCTGGGATCACCCGTTCCTGTGGGGCTCGAAACGTACCGGTCCGGACCTGGCCCGGGTTGGCGGTCGCTACTCCGAAGACTGGCACCGTGCGCACTTGTACAACCCGCGCAACGTGGTGCCGGAATCGAAGATGCCCGGCTATCCGTGGCTGGTGGCCAATCAACTCGACAGCAGCCACACCGAAGGGAAGATCAAGGCGATGCGCACCCTCGGCGTGCCGTACACCGACGACGACATCACAGGCTCAGTCGCCTCGCTCAAGGGCAAGACCGAAATGGACGCCCTGGTCGCTTACCTGCAAGTGCTCGGCACATCCATCAAGAGCAAGAGGTGAGCCATGGCCATGCCCTTTGAAATCGTAAGCGAAATGAGCAGTGGAATGATCCGCGGCCTGGGCACGGTCGTGGTGTTCATGGCCTTCGTCGGCCTGACGTTGTGGGTGTTCAACAGCAAGCGCAATCCGGAATTCGCCGAAGCGCGTTTGCTGCCGTTCGCCGATGAACCCCTATCCGACGACGCCACCCAAGAACCTGAAACAAGGAGTACCCGGCCATGACCACCTTCTGGAGTACGTGGATCTGCGTACTGACCATTGGCAGCCTGATCGGCCTGACCTGGCTGCTGATCAGCACCCGCAAGGGCGAAACCAAGGGCAGCGTCGACCAGACCATGGGCCACAGCTTCGACGGCATCGAGGAGTACGACAACCCGCTGCCGCAGTGGTGGTTCATGCTGTTCGCCGGCACGCTGATATTTGCAGTGGGCTATCTGGTGCTTTACCCAGGGCTGGGCAACTGGAAAGGCATCCTGCCGGGTTACGAGGACGGTTGGACCGGCGTCCACGAGTGGGAAAAGGAGATGAACAAGGCCGATGCGAAGTTCGGGCCGATCTTCGCCAAATTCGCGGCAATGCCCGTGGAAGAAGTGGCTGCGGACCCGCTAGCGTTGAAAATGGGCGGTCGCCTGTTTGCCTCTAATTGCGCGGTCTGCCATGGCTCGGATGCCAAGGGCGCTTTTGGTTTCCCCAACCTGGCTGACAACAGCTGGCGCTGGGGCGGCAACGCCGACACCATCAAAACCACGATCATGGGTGGTCGCATGGCCGCGATGCCGGCCTGGGGTGAAATCCTCGGTGATGCCGGCGTGAAGAACGTCGCGGCTTATGTGCGCCATGACCTGGCCGGCCTGCCGTTGTCGGCCGACAACGGTGCCGACCTGCATGCCGGGCAGCAATCGTTCAGCACCATGTGCGTAGCCTGTCATGGGGCAAACGGCCAGGGCACTGAAGCAATGGGTGCGCCGAATCTGACGCAACCGGCCGGTTTTATCTATGGAACAGGCCTGACGCAGCTTGAACAAACGATTCGTCATGGTCGCCAGGGCCATATGCCGGCGCAGAACGAACTGCTCGGCAACGACAAGGTGCAATTGCTGGCCGCTTACGTTTACAGCCTGTCCCACGGGCTGAGCACCGAGCGTTTGCAGGCTGAAGGCAAACACGAATAAATCTCGACCGCTCTGCTGCCGCATTCTCCCGGATGCGGCAGTTCCCTGCCCCTTTGCGACCAAGTGTCGCACCCCTCCGTTGGTCCTCCTTTCGGTTCCCCGGATTCGGGTCTAAGCTTCCCCCGATGCGGACTGGCATGAGCCGGTTCCAGGTCGACCCAACCCGATGTGTTCGACGAATCTGCTCGATGACAAGCCGCAAAGGCTGGTAGATACCGGCTGTCGTGCCAATTGCCATCTGTCACCCGATCGTTGTGTTTGAACACACCCCGTTACATCCGACCTGACCCCCTCACCATTTTCGTCTGCTGCGACATTTTGCCCTTGGGCAATTTTGTCCCTACGCGGCGCATGGAAAGGCCGCAGAATCAGCTTTTGAAAGCATTGACCCAGGTCATGGCGCGTTGCAATGACCCCCCGCTTTCTCCATACTTGCGGCCGATTTTTACTCCTAATAAAACACCCAAACCGTGGAACCTTAGAATGAGCACAGCAATCAGTCCGACTGCTTATAACTATAAGGTAGTCCGCCAGTTCGCCATCATGACGGTGGTCTGGGGGATCCTTGGCATGGGGCTTGGTGTCTTCATCGCCTCACAGCTTGTATGGCCGGAATTGAACTTCGGTCTGCCGTGGACGACTTTTGGACGCTTACGCCCGTTGCACACCAACCTGGTGATTTTCGCCTTCGGTGGTTGTGCTCTGTTTGCCACTTCTTATTACGTCGTGCAGCGAACCTGCCAAACGCGACTGATTTCCGACAGCCTCGCCGCCTTCACCTTCTGGGGTTGGCAAGCGGTGATCGTCGGCGCGATCGTTACCTTGCCGCTGGGTTACACCACCACCAAGGAATACGCGGAACTGGAATGGCCCCTGGCTATTCTGCTGGCCATCGTCTGGGTTACTTACGGTCTGGTGTTCTTCGGTACCATCACCAAGCGCAAAACCAAGCACATCTATGTGGGTAACTGGTTCTACGGTGCTTTCATCGTTGTGACGGCGATGCTGCACATCGTCAACCACGCTTCCCTGCCGGTCAGCTTCTTCAAGTCCTACTCGGCCTACGCCGGTGCGACTGACGCGATGATCCAGTGGTGGTACGGCCACAACGCGGTGGGTTTCTTCCTGACCACTGGCTTCCTGGGGATGATGTACTACTTCGTTCCGAAGCAGGCCGAGCGTCCGATCTACTCCTATCGCCTGTCGATCGTGCACTTCTGGGCGCTGATCACCCTGTACATCTGGGCCGGTCCGCACCACCTGCACTACACCGCGCTGCCGGACTGGGCTCAGTCGCTGGGCATGGCGATGTCGATCATCCTGCTGGCGCCAAGCTGGGGCGGCATGATCAACGGCATGATGACCCTGTCGGGCGCCTGGCATAAGCTGCGCACCGACCCGATCCTGCGCTTCCTCGTTGTGTCGCTGGCCTTCTACGGCATGTCGACCTTCGAAGGCCCGATGATGGCCATCAAGACCGTCAACTCGCTGTCTCACTACACAGACTGGACCATCGGCCACGTACACGCCGGTGCCTTGGGCTGGGTGGCGATGATCTCGATCGGCGCCATCTACCACATGATCCCGAAACTGTTCGGTCGTGTGCAGATGCACAGTATCGGCCTGATCAACACGCACTTCTGGCTCGCGACCATCGGTACCGTTCTGTACATCGCTTCGATGTGGGTCAACGGCATTACCCAGGGTCTGATGTGGCGTGCAATCAACGACGACGGCACCCTCACCTACTCGTTCGTCGAAGCGCTGCAAGCCAGCCATCCTGGTTTCATCGTTCGCGCCCTGGGCGGTGCGTTCTTCGCCAGCGGCATGCTGTTCATGGCCTACAACGTATGGCGTACCGTACGTGCCTCGAACCCGGCTGAAGCCAAAGCTGCTGAACAGATTGCTGTAGTTGGAGCTCACTGATGAAGCATGAAGCAGTCGAGAAGAACATTGGCCTGCTGGCCTTCTTCATGGTTATCGCCGTCAGCATCGGCGGCCTGACCCAGATCGTTCCGCTGTTTTTCCAGGACGTCACCAACAAGCCGGTCGAAGGCATGAAGCCTCGCACCGCCCTTGAACTGGAAGGCCGCGACATCTACATCGCCAACGGTTGTGTCGGCTGCCACTCGCAGATGATCCGCCCGTTCCGCGCTGAAACCGAACGTTACGGCCACTACTCGGTCGCCGGTGAAAGCGTCTGGGACCACCCGTTCCTGTGGGGTTCCAAGCGTACCGGCCCGGACCTGGCCCGTGTTGGCGGTCGTTACTCCGATGACTGGCAGCGTGCGCATTTGTACAACCCGCGCAACGTTGTGCCTGAGTCGAAAATGCCGGCCTACCCGTTCCTCGTGGAAAACAAGCTCGACGGCAAAGACACCGCCAAGAAAATGGAAGTCTTGCGCACGCTCGGCGTTCCTTACACCGACGAAGACATCGCCGGCGCCAAGGATGCTGTGAAGGGCAAAACCGAAATGGACGCGCTGGTGGCCTATCTGCAAGGCCTGGGCACCATCATCAAAAGCAAACGGTGATTTAGATGGATATCGGGATGATTCGTGGCCTGGGCACCGTTGTTGTGATGGTGGCCTTCATCGGTCTGGCGTTGTGGGTATTCAGCCCCAAGCGCAAGTCGGAGTTTGAAGACGCGACCTTGCTGCCTTTCGCGGATGATCCCGAAGCCATCAAGCACGTCGAGCAAGCTTCTAGGAGTAACAAAGAATGACTACGTTCTGGAGTCTGTACGTCACAGTCCTCAGTCTCGGCACGATCTTCGCCCTGACCTGGCTGCTGCTGTCCACCCGCAAGGGCCAGCGCAGCGAAGCCACCGAAGAAACGGTTGGCCACTCCTTCGACGGGATCGAGGAGTACGACAACCCACTGCCGAAATGGTGGTTCATGTTGTTTGTGGGCACCATCATCTTCGCCCTGGGCTACCTGGTGCTGTACCCGGGCCTGGGTAACTGGAAAGGCCTGCTGCCGGGTTACAACTACCTCGACAACGACAAGCAGACCGCGTTCGCCAACGGCCAGAGCGGCTGGACCGGCGTTCACGAGTGGGAAAAGGAAATGGCCAAGTCGGACGCCAAGTTCGGCCCGATCTTCGCCAAGTTCGCTTCCATGCCGATTGAAGAAGTCGCCAAAGACCCGCAAGCCTTGAAGATGGGTGGCCGCCTGTTCGCCTCCAACTGCTCGGTCTGCCACGGTTCCGATGCCAAAGGCGCGTATGGCTTTCCTAACCTGACCGACGCCGACTGGCGCTGGGGCGGCGAAGCAGAAACCATCAAGACCACCATCATGGGTGGCCGTCACGCGGTCATGCCGGCGTGGGCTGAAGTGATCGGCGAGCAAGGCGTTGCGAACGTTGCCGCGTTCGTACTGACCAACCTCGATGGCCGCAAACTTCCGGAAGGCACCAAGGCTGACCCGGTTGCCGGCCAGAAACTGTTCGCCGCCAACTGCGCGGTGTGCCACGGTCCGGAAGGCAAAGGTACGCCAGCAATGGGCGCACCTGACCTGACCCACCCGGCAGCGTTCATCTACGGCTCGAGCTTCGCTCAACTGCAGCAGACCATCCGTTACGGCCGTCAGGGCCAGATGCCTGCGCAAGAACAGCTGCAAGGCAACGACAAGGTTCACCTGCTGGCCGCTTACGTCTACAGCCTCTCTCACGGTGAGAAAGCGCCAGTGGCGGACGCCCAGTAAGGCAAACGCTTGATGCAACAAAAAAACGGCCCCGCCATTTGACGGGGCCGTTTTCGTTCAAGCCTGAAGATCCCTGGTTAGCGGACCTGGATCGTCGCGATCGCCTTGCGGCTTGGCCAGTTGTTGCCGTTGACCTGATGCACCGTCAGTGTCTTGCGATCCTGCGCAAAACTGGCGATCAGGTAGGTTTGATTGGATGCTCCGCCGCTAAGAAAAACCGGAACATCACCGAAATAGTCTTCACGGTTCCATCCGTAATATTGCCCTGGCGAGTCGTGCAAATGCCCGGCGAACACCGCAGTGACTTCGTATTGTTTGATCATCGCTTTGAAACGGGCAATCTGCTCCGGGCTACCCTTCCAGCGATCCGGCTTGTGCATATTGAGTAAAATGATTTTGCCTTGATTACGCGCATTGTTCATATCGCGCTCGAGCCAATCCAGAGCATCCGAAATTTCAAAGCCAGCCCTGTCCCAGAAAAATCCCGAGGAAAAATTAACCGAATAAGTAGGCTCATTGTTTAACTGGATCAGGTGCACATCGCCAACGGACCTGGAATAAGCAAGACTGCCGTAATAGATCTTTATCCCATCATCAATTCGCGCTGCCAGGTCAAAACTTTCAACCTTCCCCCAGTACTTTTCTTTCAACGCCACAATGCTACCGGCCGCACAGTTGTTCTCGGGAAAACTGCAATCATCAACATTATTTTCATAATCGTGATTACCCAGGCCGTAGTCATAAACCCCGCCCAGCTGTTCATCCAGAATCGACTTGGTCGTGGAGCGCTCGCCGCCGTGGCCGAAAGCAGTCATGTCACCATTGATCATGATCGGGATACGGTCCGGGTATTGGTTAAAGTTCCTCCTGAAACTAGCGACATCCGAATACTGGGTTTCAATCAACCAGCGCGAGCGCTTTTCTTTATCCGAACTTGATTCATCCCAGCCATGATCCGAACTTTCGGTCCAGGGGAATTGAGGATCAGAGGTGAATATCAAATGTTCAGGCCAATAGTGATCTTGCGCTGAATAAACACCAAACGAGACAACACATAACAAAAGGCCAAATACCGACCTGATGTTTTTTATAATAAACATAGAAAATCCATTTCCATAAAATAAGTTAAGGCGGAGTCATTGCCCGCACCAACAACTTATGACAAGTTCAAAACCAAAACAAACCCTGACCGCGAACTTATTAATAACTGATATTTCGCGAATACTCCGCCCACTTACTTCCAGGTTTGCTGATTTGCCTGTCCGAAAGAATCCTGGCCTCTACGCTCTCCAAAATCGTCCATACTTCACAAGTCAATTGATCTGCATCACGTTTTGTTACATCTGCTACACCATTCATGATTTTTCCCCAACGCGACCAAAGGTCGCACCCTTGACCTAGAGCGACAGGCGTATCATTACGCCACTGCAACACCTCTTTTTGACCGCGGTTGGCATGTACTGACCGGGGCATTTTTCCACTGCCGTGGGATGCAATGATGAGCAACCAGATTCCGGTACACGACGTCACCCCTGCCAAGAACGCGAACAACAGCGTCGACCTCTACGCCTCTCGGGAAAAAATCTACACGCGCGCCTTCACCGGCCTGTTCCGCAACCTGCGGATGATGGGCGGTGCCGGGCTGTTTCTGCTGTACTTCGGTACGGTCTGGCTGAGCTGGGGCGGCCATCAGGCCGTCTGGTGGAACCTGCCGGAACGCAAATTCTTCATCTTTGGCGCAACCTTCTGGCCTCAGGACTTCATCCTGCTCTCGGGGATCCTGATCGTCAGCGCCTTCGGCCTGTTCTTCATTACCGTGTACGCCGGGCGGGTCTGGTGCGGCTATACCTGCCCACAGAGTGTCTGGACCTGGATTTTCATGTGGTGCGAGAAGGTCACCGAAGGCGACCGCAACCAGCGCATCAAGCTCGACAAAGCGCCCATGAGCGCCAACAAATTCCTGCGCAAACTCAGCAAACACTCGATGTGGCTGTTGATTGGTTTCGTGACCGGCATGACCTTCGTGGGTTACTTCTCGCCCATTCGCGAGCTGACCATCGACTTCTTCACCGGCGAAGCCGACGGCTGGTCGTATTTCTGGGTCGGCTTCTTCACCCTCGCCACCTACGGCAATGCCGGCTGGTTGCGCGAGCAGGTGTGTATTTACATGTGCCCGTACGCGCGCTTCCAGAGCGTGATGTTCGACAAAGACACCCTGATCGTTTCCTACGACCCGCGTCGTGGTGAAAGCCGCGGCCCGCGCAAGAAAGGCGTCGACTACAAGGCCATGGGCCTGGGCGACTGCATCGACTGCACCATGTGCGTCCAGGTCTGCCCGACCGGTATCGACATCCGCGACGGCCTGCAAGTCGAATGCATCGGCTGTGCGGCCTGCATCGATGCCTGCGACAGCATCATGGACAAGATGGATTACCCGCGAGGTCTGATCAGCTACACCACCGAGCACAACCTGTCCGGGCAAAAAACCAATAAACTGCGCCCGCGCCTGATCGGCTATGCCACGGTCCTGCTGGCGATGATCGCTTTGCTGATGACCGCATTCTTCATGCGTTCGCTGGTCGGTTTCGACGTCAGCAAAGACCGCGTGCTGTACCGCGAGAACGCCGAAGGCCGGATCGAAAACGTCTACAGCCTGAAGATCATGAACAAGGATCAGCGCGACCACACCTACGTGCTCGAAGCCACCGGCCTGCCGGACCTCAAGCTGCAAGGCAAGCGCGAGATCAAGGTCGCCGCCGGGGAGATTTTCAGCCAGCCGGTCGAACTGTCCAGCGCACCGGAGAAACTGCCATCGAGCACCAACGAGGTGAAATTCATCCTCAAGGATGCCGATGACGACAGCGTCCACATTGAAGCCAAGAGCCGGTTCATCGGCCCACAAGTTCGTTGAGAGAAGTGATCATGCCCACAGCAACTGCCGCAAGTCCCTGGTACAAGCACCTTTGGCCGTGGATCATCATCGCCATCCTGGCGTGTTCCGTGACCCTGACCTTGTCCATGGTGACGATCGCGGTGAACAACCCGGACAACCTGGTCAACGACAACTATTACGAGGCTGGCAAAGGCATCAACCGCTCCCTCGACCGTGAACTGCTGGCGCAGACCCTGCTGCTGCGCGCCAGTGTTCATCTGGACGACGTGACCGGTGAAGTCGACCTGCGCCTGAGCGGCAACAGCCAACCGAAAACCCTGGAGCTGAACCTGATCTCGCCGACCCAGCCGGAGAAGGATCGCAAGATCACCCTGGCACGCAGCGAAACCGAACAGGGCCGCTACATTGGCCAGTTGAGTGACAAGGTCGACGGTCGCCGCTTTGTAGAACTGCTGGGCGTACAGGACGACAAGACCTGGCGCATGTTCGAAGAAGAACAGGTCAGCCATGACAAGGATCTGCTGCTGGGTGATGAGCCGCTACAAGGTGCTGAAGATTTGAAGAAGTAAAAAGCCAGCGCTTCGCGCATCGCGAGCAAGCTCGCTCCCACAGGGTTTTGTGAACGCCACAAGTCCAATGCGGGAGCGAGCTTGCTCGCGATGAGGCCTTTCCGGACGATATAGACTCCACCTCATGACCACGCCACTCCCCTGCTACCACTGCGCCCTGCCCGTCCCGGCCGGCAGCCGCTTCACCGCTGCCGTCCTCGGTGAAACCCGCGAGTTCTGCTGCCCGGGTTGTCAGGCCGTGGCCGAAGCCATCGTGGCCGGTGGGCTGGAAACCTATTATCAGCATCGCAGCGAGTCATCGGCCAACCCCGAAGCCTTGCCGGTGCAGTTGGTGGACGAACTGGCGCTGTACGACCGCGCCGACGTGCAAGCCCCCTTCGTCCGCCACGAAGGCGATCTCGCAGAAACCACTCTGTTGATGGAAGGCATCAGTTGCGCCGCCTGCGGCTGGCTGATCGAGAAACACCTGCGAGGCTTGCCGGCGGTGGCCGAGGCGCGCCTGAACCTGTCCAACCATCGCCTGCACGTGCGCTGGGCTGACGCGCAACTGCCGCTGAGCCAGGTCCTCAGCGAATTGCGCCACATCGGTTACGCCGCGCACCCCTATCAGGCCGACCGCGCCAGCGAACAACTGGCCAGCGAAAACCGCCTGGCCCTGCGCCAACTCGGCGTCGCCGGGCTGCTGTGGTTCCAGGCAATGATGGCGACCATGGCCACCTGGCCGGAATTCAACATCGACCTCAGCCCCGAGCTGCACACCATCCTGCGCTGGGTCGCGCTGTTCCTCACCACCCCGATCGTGTTCTACAGCTGCGCGCCGTTCTTCAAAGGCGCGATGCGCGACTTGCGCACCCGCCACCTGACCATGGACGTCTCGGTGTCGCTGGCCATTGGCAGTGCCTACATCGCCGGGATCTGGACATCGATCACCGGTGTCGGCGAACTGTATTTCGATGCGGTGGGAATGTTCGCGCTGTTCCTGCTGGCCGGACGGTATCTGGAACGCCGTGCCCGCGAACGCACCGCCGCCGCCACCGCACAACTGGTCAATCTGTTACCCGCCTCGTGCCTGCGCCTGAGTGCCGACGGCCAGAGCGAGCGGATCCTGCTCAGCGAACTGCGTGTGGGCGATCAAGTGCTGGTGCATCCCGGCGCAATCCTCCCGGCTGACGGCAAGATCCTCGAAGGCCAGTCGAGCATCGACGAATCCCTGCTCACCGGCGAATACCTGCCGCAACCGCGCACGCCGGGCGATGCCGTCACCGCCGGCACCCTGAACGTCGAAGGTGCGCTGACCGTGGAAGTCCTGGCCCTCGGCCAGGACACCCGACTGTCCGCCATCGTCCGCCTGCTGGACCGCGCTCAGGCCGAGAAGCCGCGGCTGGCGGAAATTGCCGACCGCGCCGCGCAATGGTTCCTGCTGCTGTCGCTGATTGCCGCTGCCGTCATCGGCCTGATCTGGTGGGAACTGGATTCGTCGCGGGCCTTCTGGATTGTGTTGGCGATGCTCGTTGCGACGTGCCCGTGCGCCCTGTCCCTGGCCACGCCGACCGCCCTCACCGCCGCCACCGGCACGCTGCACAAACTTGGTTTGCTGCTGACTCGCGGCCATGTGCTTGAAGGTCTGAACCAGATCGACACGGTGATTTTCGACAAGACCGGCACGCTGACCGAAGGACGCCTAGCGTTGCGTTCGATCCGCCCGCTCGGCGCGCTCAATAGCGATCAATGCTTGAGCCTCGCCGCCGCCCTGGAAAACCGTTCCGAACATCCGATCGCCCGCGCGTTTGGCCGGGCGCCGCTGGCCGCCGAAGAAGTCCACAGCACGCCGGGACTTGGCCTTGAAGGACTGGTCGGCGAGCAACGCCTGCGCATCGGCCAACCGGGTTTTGTTTGTGAACTCAGTGACGCTGCCGTGCCGTTGATGCCGGATGAAGCCGGCCAATGGTTGCTGCTCGGTAACAGCCAGGGACCATTGGCATGGTTTGTTCTCGACGACCGCCTGCGTGCCGATGCACCTGCCCTGCTCGCCGCCTGCAAGGCTCGCGGCTGGCGCACGCTGCTGCTGTCCGGCGACAGCTCGCCGATGGTCGCCAGTGTCGCCGCGGAACTGGGCATCGATGAAGCCCGAGGCGGCTTGCGTCCGGACGATAAATTGCAGGTCCTGCAACAGCTGCACAAGGAAGGCCGCAAGGTGTTGATGCTCGGTGACGGCGTCAACGACGTGCCCGTGCTGGCCGCCGCCGACATCAGCGTGGCCATGGGTTCGGCCACCGATCTGGCGAAAACCAGTGCCGACGCCGTACTGCTGTCGAACCGCCTCGATGCACTGGTCCAAGCCTTCAGCCTGGCTCGACGCACCCGCCGGGTAATCATCGAGAACCTGCTGTGGGCCGGGCTGTACAATGGCCTCATGTTGCCGTTCGCCGCCCTCGGCTGGATCACGCCGGTATGGGCAGCGGTCGGCATGTCCATCAGTTCGTTGACCGTGGTGCTGAACGCCCTGCGCCTGACTCGCATGCCAAACACGCCTGCGGTCAGCGCCACGCCAGAAACCCGTCCGCTGCCGGCCTGAGCCGCGCGGGCATGGAGTCCAGATGCCAGCTCTCTACGTGATGATCCCGGCCGCGCTGCTGATCGTGGCCATCGCCATTTACATCTTCTTCTGGGCAGTCGACAGCGGTCAGTACGACGACCTCGACGGCCCGGCCCACAGCATCCTGTTCGACGACCAGGACCCGAACCACAAGGCCGCGGTCGACGAAGCCAGCGGCAATCCGGCCAAACCGGACGACAAGGCGCCACCTCATGCTTGAGTTGGCGCCGCTGCTGGTGTCTGCGGTGATTCTCGGTCTGCTCGGTGGCGGGCATTGCCTGGGCATGTGCGGCGGCTTGATGGGCGCGTTGACCCTGGCGATTCCCAAGGAACAACGCAGCCGGCGTTTTCGACTGCTGCTGGCCTACAACCTGGGGCGAATTCTCAGCTATGCAACGGCCGGCCTGCTGATCGGCCTGGCCGGGTGGGCGGTGGCCAACAGCCCGGCGGCGATGTTCATGCGCATCATCGCCGGATTGCTGTTGGTCGCCATGGGCCTGTACCTCGCCGGTTGGTGGAGCGGCCTGACCCGCATCGAAAGCCTCGGTCGCGGCCTGTGGCGGCACATCCAGCCCGTTGCCAACAAACTGCTGCCGGTGTCGAACGTACCCCGCGCGTTGCTGCTGGGCGCGCTCTGGGGCTGGCTGCCGTGCGGGTTGGTTTACAGCACGTTGCTGTGGTCGGCGAGTCAGGGCAATGCGCTGGACAGTGCGCTTTTGATGCTCGCGTTCGGGCTGGGCACTTGGCCGGTGTTGCTCGCCACGGGGCTGGCGGCTGAGCGGGTCACGGCGTTGTTGCGCAAGCGTAGCGTGAGGATGACTGGCGGATTACTGGTGATGCTGTTCGGCATCTGGACCTTGCCGGGGCCGCATCAGCATTGGTTGATGGGGCACTAGATCTGTGGAGCCCCCTTCGCGAGCAGGCTCGCTCCCACATTGAAATGCATTCCCTTGCGGGAGCGAGCCTGCTCGCGAAGAGGTCCTCACTAACGACACAAATCCTGACCGTTGATGCAAATCAAGATGCCTCACCGCGCCTCCCCCTAGACTCGCTGACACTGCCAGCCTATCCGGGGAATGCCCGCATGATGCTCGACGCCATTCGTTGGGACACCGATCTGATCCGCCGTTACGACCTGGCGGGACCGCGCTACACCTCCTACCCGACCGCGGTGCAATTCGATGGTCAGGTCGGCACGTTCGACCTGTTCCACGCCCTGCGCGACAGCCGTAAAGCCCTGCGCCCGTTATCGCTGTATGTGCACGTGCCGTTCTGCGCGAATATTTGCTACTACTGCGCCTGCAATAAAGTCATCACCAAGGACCGCGGCCGGGCCCAGCCCTATTTGCAACGCCTTGAGCAGGAAATCCAGCTGATCGCCTGCCATCTCGACCCCACGCAAAAAGTCGAGCAACTGCATTTTGGCGGCGGCACCCCGACCTTTCTCAGTCACGATGAACTGCGCCAGTTGATGGCCCAGTTGCGCAAAAGCTTCAACTTGCTGGACGACGATTCTGGCGACTACGGCATCGAAATCGACCCTCGCGAAGCCGACTGGTCGACCATGGGCCTGCTCCGTGAACTGGGTTTCAACCGGGTCAGTATCGGCCTGCAAGACCTCGATCCGGCGGTGCAACGGGCCGTCAATCGCCTGCAAAGCCTGGAAGAAACCCGCGCGGTGATCGACGCGGCCCGCACGCTGCAGTTTCGCTCGATCAACATTGACCTGATCTATGGATTGCCGAGGCAAACACCGGAAAGTTTCGCCCGCACCGTCGATGAAGTCATCAACCTGCAACCTGACCGCCTCTCGGTGTTCAACTACGCGCACCTGCCGGAACGCTTCATGCCGCAACGGCGAATCAACAGCGACGAACTGCCGACACCGGCGCAAAAACTGGAAATGCTCCAGGGCACCATCGAGCAGCTGACCCAAGCCGGTTACCGCTACATCGGCATGGACCACTTCGCGCTGCCCGACGATGAACTGGCGATTGCTCAGGAAGAATCGACCCTGCAACGCAACTTCCAGGGCTACACCACCCACGGTCACTGCGACCTGATTGGCCTGGGCGTGTCGGCCATCAGCCAGATCGGCGACTTGTATTGCCAGAACAGCAGCGACCTGAATCAGTACCAGAACACCCTGGCCAGCGCGCAGTTGGCCACCAGCCGTGGCCTGCTGTGCAACGCCGATGACCGCCTGCGACGTGCGGTCATCCAGCAACTGATCTGCACGTTCAGCCTGGAATTCGCGCAGATCGAACACGCCTTCAACATCGACTTTCAGGGTTACTTCGGCGAACTCTGGCCACAGTTGCAAGGAATGGCCGATGACGGCCTGATCGCACTTGATAACGAGCGGATCACCGTAATGCCCGCCGGACGATTACTGGTGCGTTCGGTATGCATGGTGTTCGACGCGTACCTGGAACAGCAAAATCGCCAGCGGTTTTCGCGAGTGATCTAGCCATCACCTCACTGGCCGGTCTACGAAACGCTGACTTTACGACCCTGCGACAAAATCGCCGCGTGCCTGAATGTCCTCCCGTGGGTTACCCTTACGGCTTATGTGTGTTTTTTCCCACAAGGATTGAAGAAATGTCCGAGCCAGTAAAGCTGCGCGCTCATAGCCAGACCCATTGCAAGGATTGCAGCCTGGCTCCCCTCTGCTTGCCACTTTCTTTGAATCTGGAAGACATGGATGCGCTGGACGAAATCGTTAAACGTGGCCGCCCGCTGAAAAAGGGCGAATTCCTGTTCCGCCAGGGCGACACCTTCGATTCCGTTTATGCAGTACGCTCTGGCGCCCTGAAGACCTTCAGCCTGAGCGATGGCGGCGAAGAACAACTCACCGGCTTCCACCTGCCGAGCGAACTGGTCGGCCTGTCGGGCATGGACACCGAAAAACACCCGGTCTCGGCGCAAGCCATGGAAACCACATCGGTGTGTGAAATCCCTTTCGAACGCCTCGACGAACTCGCGCTGCAACTGCCGCAATTGCGTCGTCAGTTGATGCGTGTGATGAGTCGCGAGATTCGCGACGATCAGCAAATGATGTTGCTGCTGTCGAAGAAAACCGCCGACGAGCGCATCGCCACGTTCCTGGTCAACCTGTCGGCCCGTTTCCGCGCCCGGGGTTTCTCGGCCAACCAGTTCCGCCTGAGCATGTCGCGCAACGAAATCGGCAATTACCTGGGCCTGGCGGTGGAAACCGTGTCCCGGGTGTTCACGCGCTTCCAGCAAAACGAACTGATTGCGGCTGAAGGCAAGGAAATCCATATCCTCGACCCGATCCAGCTCTGCGCCTTGGCCGGCGGCTCGCTAGACGGCTGATTTTGGCGATGGCGGCTGAGCGAAACGGTTCAGCCGCCGTTATACTGCGTCGTTTGCAGCCTGCCAGGACACCTTTACGATGGTCTTCGATTCCTTCGACATCAAATCCCTCATCCGCCCTGTGATCGATTTTCCCAAGCCGGGCGTGATCTTTCGCGACATTACCCCATTGTTCCAGTCGCCCACGGCCCTGCGCCTGGTGATGGACAGCTTCGCCCATCGTTATGTCGAGGCTGACTTCACCCACATCGGTGCGATGGACGCGCGTGGTTTTCTGATCGGTTCGGTCCTGGCCTATCAGCTGAACAAGCCGTTGGTGCTGTTCCGCAAGCAAGGCAAACTGCCGGCCGACGTACTGTCCGAGGGATATGCGACCGAATACGGCGAAGCCTTCCTCGAAGTCCACGCTGACAGCCTGTGCGAGGGCGATTCGGTGGTGATGTTCGATGACCTGATCGCCACCGGCGGGACGCTGATTGCGGCGGCAAACCTGGTTCGACGCATGGGCGCGCGGGTTCATGAAGCGGCGGCGATCATCGATTTGCCGGAGCTGGGCGGGTCGCAGCGTCTGGAAGACATGGGGATTCCGACGTTTTGCCTGACGCAGTTTGCGTTGAGCGAGCAGTAAGGCGGCGTCTGTACGGGCGCCTTCGTCGGAACGCCGCCCGGAGCAAGCTCGCTCCCACATTTGATCTATGTCGTTCACAGAGTTTGTGTACACAGGAGATCCCCTGTGGGAGCGAGCTTGCTCGCGATAGCGTCAGCCGCTACACCGCCGATTAAAGCCCCATCTGCTTGCTGATGATCTCGTTCATCACTTCTCGCGTGCCGCCGCCGATCGACAAGATCCGGTTATCCCGATACAGCCGCTCCACCAGACTCTCGCGCATGTAACCAAGGCCACCCAAAATCTGCACCGCATCGGTCGTAATGCGATCAGCCGTGTCGGTAGCAAAGTTCTTGGCCATGGAAATCTCCTTGATCACACTCTGCCCCACCGCCATTTTCGCCGCCTGGCGGTAGGTAAACTCCCGTGACACTTCCAGCGCCGTCGCCATTTCGGCGAGGCGATGCTTGAGCACCTGAAACTTGCCGATAGGTTTACCGAAGGCTTCACGCTGGCGAGCCCATTTCAGGCTCTCTTCCAGTGCCAGTTGTGCGGTCATGTTGGCCATTAGCGCCAGCGCCAGGCGTTCACTCTGGAAGTTGCCCATGATGCAGGCGAAACCCATGTTTTCGCCGCCAATCAGATTTCCTACCGGCACCCGGCAATCGTCGAAGAACAATTCGGCGGTGTCCGACGCCCACCAGCCCATTTTCTTCAACTGACGGCCTACGGTGAAACCGGGCATACCCTTCTCGATCAACAGCAGGCTGATGCCACCAAAACCCGGCGCACCGGTGCGCACCGCGACGGTGTAGAAATCCGCGCGGACGCCACTGGTGATAAAGGTTTTGCTGCCGCTGACCCGGTAGAACTCGCCGTCACGCACGGCACGGGTTTGCAGGTTGGCGACGTCAGAGCCGCCGCTGGGCTCGGTCACCGCCAGGGCGCTGATCTTCTCGCCGGCGAGCACCTGCGGCACAACGCGATCGCGGACTTCAGGCCTGGCCCACTTGAGGATCGGCGGCAGACCGATATCCAGCGAGCCGAGCCCCGCCACCAGACCACCGGCGCCACAGCGCATCAGCTCTTCGCTGGCGGCGACTTTGGCGAACAGATCACCTTCGTGGCTGCCACCCAGGGCTTCTGGATAACCGATTCCCAGAATGCCCGCCGCGCCGGCCTTGAGATAGAGCTCGCGGGGAAAGCTTTCAGCTTCTTCCCACTGGTCGATATCCGGCAAGATCTCGCGCTCGACGAAACGTCTGACGCTGTCGCGGACCAATTGGTGGCTGGGGTCGAAGTATTCCTGAAAAGCAGGCATCGGCGAGCTCCACTGAAGGTTCAGCGAAGTTAACCGAGCGCTTGCTTGGTTTTCAAGAGGATTGTGTGAATCAGATAAACCTAGGCGCGCCCTTCGCGAGCAAGCTCGCTCCCACAGGAGTTTTGTGAACACCACAAATCCAATGTGGGAGCGACGGTGCGACGATTCGACCTGCTCGCGAAGGCGTCAGTTCAAACACTACAAAACGATCGGCTTACGTCCGGCAAACGAATGCGCCAACGTCCCGCCATCCACCAATTCCAGCTCACCGCCCAACGGTACGCCGTGGGCGATGCGCGAGGCGATCAGGCCTTTGTTGCTGAGCAACTGGGCAATGTAATGCGCTGTGGCTTCACCTTCCACGGTCGGGTTGGTCGCGAGAATAACTTCAGTGAACGTGCCCGCCTCTTCGATCCGCGCCAGCAATTGCGGAATACCGATGGCTTCCGGTCCGAGTCCGTCGAGTGGTGACAGATGGCCCTTGAGCACAAAGTAGCGACCACGGAAGCCGGTCTGCTCCACCGCGTAGACGTCCATCGGCCCTTCCACCACGCAGAGCAAGGTGTCGTCGCGACGGGTATCTGCGCATTGCGGGCAGAGGTCGTCTTCGGTCAGCGTGCGACACAACCGGCAGTGACCCACCCCTTCCATGGCTTGGCTCAGTGCCAAGGCGAGCCGCGAGCCGCCGCTGCGATCACGCTCGAGCAGCTGCAACGCCATGCGTTGGGCAGTTTTCTGACCCACACCTGGCAAAATTCGCAGGGCGTCGATCAGTTGGCGAATCAAAGGGCTGAAGCTCATGGGGAAAAGTCCGACAAAACAACGAGACGCGGTTTATACCCGCGCCTCCGTTTAGCGTCAATTACTCAGTCCCGGGCGACCCGCACAACCAGTTTGCCGAAGTTGCGTCCTTCCAGCAGACCGATGAACGCTTCGGGTGCCTGCTCCAGGCCATCGACCACGTCTTCGCGGAACTTCACCTTGCCGTCGCGCACCCACGGCGCCATGGCGCTGACGAATTCCGGCTGACGATCGCCGTAGTCGTCGAACACGATGAAACCCTGGATTCGCACACGTTTGGTCAGCAGCGTACGCTGCAATTGCGGCAGGCGATCCGGGCCGGTCGGTGCTTCGTGAGCGTTGTAGGACGCGATCAGACCGCAGAGTGGAATTCGCGCTTTGGGCTTGAGCAGCGGCAGCACGGCATCGAACACCTTGCCACCGACGTTTTCGTAATAGATGTCGATGCCTTCGGAGCACGCCTTGGCCAATTCATCGGCGAAGTTCGGGCTCTTGTGATCGATGCAGGCATCAAAACCCAACTCATCGACCACATAACGACACTTGTCCGCACCGCCGGCCACGCCGACCACGCGCAGGCCCTTGATCTTCGCCACCTGACCGACCACCGAACCCACGGCGCCGGATGCAGCCGCAACCACCAGGGTTTCGCCGGCCTTGGGCTGACCGATATCCATCAGCCCCATATACGCAGTCATGCCGGGCATGCCCAACACGCCCAACGCCATTGACGGGCTCGGCAGCCCGGACGGCACCGGAATGATGTTGCGGCCGTCGCTGAGGCTGTGGCTCTGCCAACCGGTGGAACCGACCACCAGATCACCTTCGTGGAATTTCGGATTCAGCGAGCGCTCGACCCGGCTGACAGCGCCACCGGTCATCACCTCGCCGATTTCCACCGGTGCGGCGTAGGACGGCGCGTCGCTCATGCGTCCGCGCATGTAGGGATCGAGTGACAGGTAAAGGGTCTTGAGCAGCACCTGACCGTCGGCCAGGTCTGGCAGCGCAACGCGCTCCAGGCGGAAATTCTCCGGCGTCGGCGCGCCTGCCGGGCGGGACGCCAGGACGATACGTTGGTTGAGGGTCAATGCTTGTGGCATGTGAGCTTCTCCTTTGATCGATGAATTCGGCGGTATAGGGGAGCAGACCGTTGTGGTGGTGGCGCGTTCGATGTTTCGTCAGTTGTACCGAGGTGACTTCATCGCGGGCAAGCCACGCTCCCACAGGATTTAGGTGATCCCTGTGGGAGCGAGCTTGCTCGCGATGGCGATCGCACAGACGCTACATCCATCAGCCAGAAACAAAAATGCCAGGCGCGATGCCTGGCATTTTTTTGTAGCCCATCCGACGCGCTTTGGCGAATCAGAATGGCAGTTTCATACCCGGTGGCAGTTGCATGCCAGCGGTCATGCCGGACATTTTGTCCTGGCTGTTGGCTTCGATCTTGCGCACGGCATCGTTGACGGCGGCGGCGAACACAGCCTCCAGCATCTCTTTGTCGTCTTCGCTCAAGCCTTCGACCAGGCTTGGATCGATGGTCACGCGCTTGACGTCGTGACGACCGGTCATTACCACGGTGACCATATCGCCACCGGCTTTACCGGTGACTTCGGCGTTGGCCAGTTCTTCCTGCATCTTGGCCATTTTTTCCTGCATCTGCTGTGCCTGCTTCATCAGGCCGGCCATGCCACCTTTCATCATGGGAATCACCTCAAAAGTACTTGGATAAATACAGCGCCCGGCCCTTTTGGCCGAACGCCTTCAGTTATTAGCCCTGAGTGACCAGGGTCTCGACAGGTTCAATAGTATCGTTACGGACCACCGCACCGAACTGCTGCATCATTTGCTGGATGAACGGATCACCGTGGATCGACTCTTCGGCCTCGCGCTGACGGTTCGCACGGCGACGGGACGCAGCCTGGGCCGGGGTTTCCTGCTCGGGCTTGATCAACTCCATGCGCAGGGTCAGCGTACGCCCGTGAAACTGGTTCAACGCATCGTTCAAGCGACGCTGTTGAGTCGCGTTGAACAACGCGCTGTGGGCCGGGTCCAGGTGCATCAGCCAGTTGTCACCGTCGACGGCGATCAGCGTGCAGTTGGCGGCGATGCTGCCGGTCATGCCGGAGATCGGCAGTTTCGGGAACAACTCCAGCCATTGCAGCGCCAGCCCGGTGGCCGGCATGGCGGCCGGTTCAGGCTCGGCTTCCGGCACTGGCTCAGCGGTGTGTTCGCTGGCCAGTTCATCGAGGTAGCTGTAGGCCGACTCGATATCTGGCTCGATGTAGTCCTCGTCCAGCGGCGGCTCATCGTCCAGTTCCATGCCCGGTGTCGCGGCATCGACGTCGGCTACCGACGGCTCCGGGATCGGCGCTGCGGCCCACTCCGGTGCGTCCGGCACCACGCTGTCGGGGATCGGCAATGGCATCGGCGCCAAATCGGGTTGTTCGCTGGCGGTTTCCAGCATCGGCTCGACGGCGGGTTGCTGAACCACTTCGGGTTCTATCGGATCGTTCCAGGGCAGATCGACGACGACTTCGACCGCTGCTGCCTCAATGACAGGCTCAGGCGCAACGACGGACGCAACCGGATCAGGCTCGGGCGCATGCACTGGAGCAACCACCGCCGCAACTGGCGCAGGCGCGACGGGTGCAACTGCCGCAGCGACTACCGGCGCAACAACGGGCGCGGCAGCCACTGAATTTGCGGAATCAACTGTGGCTTGGCTGATCCCCACTGGCTTTAGCGGTTGCCTCGGAGCGTCCGCGGTGTCTGCCGGACGGAACGCGAGCATTCGCAGCAGGACCATTTCGAAGCCACCGCGCGGGTCCGGTGCCAGCGGTAAGTCGCGACGACCGATCAGGCCCATCTGGTAGTAGAACTGCACGTCTTCGGCCGGCAATGCCTGAGCCAGTGCCAGCACTCGGTCACGGTCGCCATGACCGTTGTCGACGCCCTCAGGCAGGGCCTGGGCGATGGCGACACGGTGCAGCACGTTGAGAATTTCCGAGAGCACGCCGTTCCAGTCCGGGCCTTGTTCAGCCAAATGACGGACGGCTTCGAGCAAGGCCTTGGCGTCGCCTTCGATCAGCGCATGCAGAACGTCGTAGACCTGACCGTGATCGAGCGTGCCGAGCATCGCCCGTACGTCGGCGGCCATGACTTTGCCCTCACCGAAGGCAATCGCCTGGTCGGTCAGGCTCATGGCGTCGCGCATCGAACCGTCGGCAGCACGGCCCAGCAGCCACAGCGCGTCGTCTTCGAACGGTACGTTCTCGACGCCCAGCACGTGGGTCAAATGCTCAACCACACGCTCCGGCGTCATGTTCTTCAGAGAGAACTGCAGGCACCGCGAAAGAATCGTTGCCGGAAGTTTCTGCGGATCGGTGGTCGCCAGGATGAACTTGACGTAGGGCGGCGGCTCTTCAAGGGTTTTCAACAGCGCATTGAAGGAATGGCTGGAGAGCATGTGCACTTCGTCGATCAGGTAGACCTTGAAGCGCCCGCGGCTCGGCGCGTACTGCACGTTGTCGAGCAGTTCGCGGGTGTCTTCGACCTTGGTCCGGCTCGCGGCGTCGATCTCGATCAGGTCGACAAAGCGACCTTCATCGATCTCGCGGCACACCGAACACTCGCCGCAAGGCGTTGAAGTGATACCTGTTTCACAGTTCAGGCATTTGGCGATGATCCGCGCGATGGTGGTCTTGCCGACCCCGCGGGTACCGGTAAACAGATAGGCGTGGTGCAGCCGCTGGCTGTCCAAGGCATTGATCAGAGCCTTGAGCACATGGGTCTGGCCGACCATTTCGCGGAACGAGCGCGGACGCCATTTACGTGCAAGAACCTGATAACTCATCGAAAACCGTCGCAACTAAGGAACAGAAGCGGCTAATGCTAGCGGAGCAAGGCCAAAATTGCATCCGGTGCGCTCGTCTAATCTGGCTAAGATGGTCTTTGGGGGGCTTTTATCGGCTCGGGGTTTATCAGTACCGGAGCGTTTATGCGGCTGGCCTTGGGGGCACTGCTGTTGATCAGCCTGAATGTCGCTGGCGCCGAGGCGCCGCTGCGCTTTGTGGTGCCCGACAGTTGGGCGATGCCGATGGTGCAACTGGACCGCGGCCACCCGACCCAAGGCATCCTGCACGACGTGATGGTCAGTCTCGCGACCCAGGTCGGTGTGCCTGCCGAATTTCACGTGCTGCCTCGGGCGCGGGTGCAAAACGCCATGGAGCACGGTGAGGTTGATATTCGCTGCTACGCGGCGCAGTCCTGGCAGCCGAATCAGTCCGGGGACTACATCTGGAGCATTCCACTTTGGTTTCAGCGCGACATGCTGATCAGCCGGCCAGATCCGCTGACCTCAGTGACGCCTGCGAACTTGCCACGACAATCCATCGGCACGGTACTCGGCTACAGCTACCCGACCCTGCAACCCCTGTTCGATACCGACCGCCTGCATCGCGAAGACGCGCGCAACCAGGAACAGGTGCTGGAAAAACTCCTGGCCGGACGCTATCACTACGCCGTGAGCAATCAGTGGACGCTGGACTGGTTCAATCAGCGCCTGCTGCCTGGCCGGCAACTGCAAGGCGTGGCGGTTTTGCAGGAACAGAGTGTCGGTTGTTATGTGCGCAACGATCCCAAGGTGCCCGTGCAGCGCATTTTGCGCACCTTGGTGCGAATGAAAATGTCCGGGGAAATCGACGACATTATCCGGCTCTACATTGGTGGCGAGCCACTCAAGGCGCCCAATGGCAAGCCTTGACCCGCCTGCTCCAGCACCTGCCATTGCGGCGGCGCTACAAAACCCTCGACCCAGCCCGGTACTTCTGCGGGCGGCATCGGCCGGGCAATGAAACAGCCTTGAGCAACTTCGCAACCCAGGCGCAGCAGCAATTCACCGTGCTCGATACTTTCCAGCCCTTCGGCGATCACCTGCCGGCCAAACGCCCGAGCCAGGCCAATGACCGCCTTGGTCAGCGCCAGATCATCCCGATCATTAAGGATGTCGCGCACGAACGACTTGTCGATCTTGATGGTTTGGGTTTGCAAACGCTTGAGGTAGCTCAGGGACGAATAACCGGTGCCGAAGTCCCCCAATGAAAACTGCACCCCCAGCGCCTGACAGGCCTGTAAACAGGCGCTGACATGCTGAATGTTCTCGATCGCCACCGACTCGACGATTTCCAGGTCGAGCATCTGCGGAGCCACCTCGGCATGCCGGGCGAGCACGTGCTTGAGCCGGTCGACGAAATCCGCGCGCTGGAAATGTCGTGCCGCAATATTAATGCTGACTGGCCAGCCCTGCCCCGCTTGCTGCCAATGGTGCAACTGCGACAGGACCTGATCCATCACCCACTCACCAATATCGATGATCAAGTCCGTTTCTTCCACCAGCGGCAAAAACTCCCGGGCCGGCATCATGCCGTGTTGCGGATGCTCCCACCGTAACAACGCCTCGAAGCCGACTACCTCGCCACGACGCATGTTCACCTTGGGCTGGAAATGCACACGCAACTCACCGGCAGCCAGCGCCTGACGCACTCGCTCGACCGTCTGGTGAGTGGCCTTGACCTCCTGATCCCGGGACACGTCGAACAAATGAAAGCGATTGCGACCGCGTTGTTTCGCCACGTACATGGCCTGATCGGCATGACGTAACAGGGTTTCGGCATCTTCGTTGTCGTCGGGGAATAAGGTGACGCCGATACTGGCAAATACATTGATGCCCTTGCCATGCAGCGAGTACGGCGCCGAAATAGCGCCGAGCATCCGGTTCAACGCCGCACGCAGTTCCGGCAGATCTCGCACGTATCGCAACACCAGCACAAACTCGTCACCGGCCAGCCGCGCCACCACATCTTCGCTGCGCACAATGGCGCGCAAACGCTTGGCCACCTCGACCAACAGCAGATCGCCACTGGCATGCCCGTAACCATCGTTGACCGCTTTGAAGCCGTCGAGGTCAAGCATGCACACCGCCAGCGGGATGTTTTCCCGCCGGGAGAACTCCAGCGCCTGATCCAGCAAATCCGAGAGGAACGCGCGATTCGGCAGCCCGGTCAGCACGTCATGCCCCACCCGCCATTGCAGTGAATGCAGCAATTGGTGTTTTTCGCTGATGTCGAAACGAATCGAAAGATAACGTTCAACCCGCCCGGTAGCGTCATCGAGCACCGGCACCATGGTGCTGTCGACCCAATACAGGCTGCCATCCTTGGCGCGATTACAAATCTCGCCTTTCCAGACCTCGCCCAAGGCGATGGTGCGCCACATGGCCGCGAAGAAATCGGCGGAGTGCAGACCCGAGTTGAGGAGACGATGGTTCTGCCCGAGCAGTTCTTCGCGGCTGTAGCCGGACACGGCACAGAACTGATCGTTGACGTGGGTGATCCGGCCGCTCAGATCGGTCTCGGAAAAAATCGCGGCGGCATCCACGGCCCTGCGGTATTTCTCATCCATGAGTCAGGCTCGCTGTGGCTAGCGGTGATACCGCTCGACCCGTGCAGGATGCCCGGAAGAGATGTTTTTATAGGTAATGCACAGAAACACGATGTCACTCCATGAACAGTGTTTGATGGCCTCCTGACAGCAGAGATCAACTAACCTTAAAGGCCCCAGATACCCATTTTGAGCGGCGATTCTACGAAACGCATCACATTTTGCAAATCAAGGTGATGGATTATGCAGTTGTCTAATGCAAAAATCTATCGTTAAGTTCTTGATTCTAAATGGGAATTAAGCGATGCAAATTTCAAGTTTGGGTGCGGCCATTCGGCGCTACCGCAAGGTCGCTGGGCTTACTCAGGCTGAACTCGGCGAAAAAACCGGTTTTGACCCCAAAACCATCAGCCGCTTTGAAACCGGCACCTACACCCCCAGCGTGGAAGCCTTGTTCCTACTTGCCGATGTGTTGGGCGTGAAGCTGAAAGCCTTTTTCGCAGATTTAGGCGATGAAGATGAACAGCGGGCGTATCTGTTCGGTGTCATACATAAAGCCACCCCGAAGGATCTGGGAAAGCTGATCGCAGCGGTTGACCTGGCCTTGTCCAAGCCTTAGTGCCAGAAATAAAAAAGGAGGCCGAGATGCCACATTCGACAGCTCGGCCTCCTTTAATGTGTTCGCTCTGAAAACCGGAAACGAAAAAACACCGCCCTGGATAAGATCCGTGGCAGAGCAACAAAATGTATTTTTAGACAGATAACGCGAGAGAGGACTCGCGGTGCGTTATGGAGGCAACCCCACCAGCCACACCCCGGCACACAATGTTCCCGCTGTGGCTGCTTCCTTCCGGATCTGACCAGGTTCACGGGTAATCGTTGCGGGGGGACCGATGGAGTCACCATAACGACGCTCACCTGACGGCGAGCCGCGCCATTGTACCTATCTGAGACGAAGTTACAACCGTTCGATCCAGATTAAAAATATGAATCAGGTCAAGGACATGCACAGGGCGCGAAGCACCATTGTCCGTAGCAGCGTTCAGCAGACTCTACAAGTCCTGCAACACCTCATCCGCCCGGCCGCCCTCTTGCTGGATCACCAGGTGGATGAAGTGCAGCTTGGCGATCACTGCCGGCGGCAGGACGAACGGATAGAAATCTGGCTGCCCCATGCTGCGGGACAGTTCATTCAGCATGCCGGCCAGTTCGATCCACGCATTGACGAACGACAGGAACGCCGCGCCGCCGGGATGCTGTGGATCATAGAGGGCGCTTGGAGGAAAGGGCTGATAGTCGAAGTCCATCTCCCTGGCACTCATTCCGAACCCCAACGCCGTATCCACCGCGTCCATCATGTGCAGGTAGTGTGCCCAGGTTTCGGCCCAATCTTCCCACGGATGCATGGTCGCGTAGGCGCTGACGTAATGAGGCTGCCAGTCGAGCGGCGCGCCTTGCTGGTAATGCCGTTCGAGGGCGTCGGCATAACTGGCGCGCTCGTCGCCGAACAGGCCACGGAACGGTTCCAGCCAATGACTGTTGGCGATCAGCCGATCCCAGTAGTAATGCCCGACTTCATGCCGAAAATGCCCGAGCAACGTGCGATAAGGTTCGTGCATCTGCACCCGAATCTGCTCGCGATGGGCGTCGTCGGCTTCTTTGATATCGAGGGTGATCAGACCGTTGGCGTGACCAGTGGTTGGCGGCTTGCCTTCGAGGTCGACACCAATGAAATCGAAAGCCAGCCCCGTCTCTTCGTCCACGGTTTTGGGAATCACCTGCAAACCCAGGCTGACCAACTGTGCGACCAGCCTTCGTTTGGCCGTTTCGACCTTGCGCCAGCGTTCGTGGTTTTCGGCAATCGACAGGTCGGGGATGGTGTGGTTCAGGCTACAGGCGATGCATAACGCATCGCGGTCATTGGCGGGCAACAGCCAATTACACGCAGCCGGAGAATCGAGGTTGGCGCAGCGGCGCACAACACCCGCTTCGGGATCAGCGTCGAGCAACCAGGTATCAGCCTGCACGCCGGGCTGCAGCGACGATAAACGACTCTGCTCCGGTTGATAACCCAACGCCGCCGAACACGCCAGGCACTGGCTGTTGCGAAAAAACAGCGACTGCCCACAGCGACACTGCCAGACCTTGCTGTTGCGCGAGCTTTCGCCGATGAAGGGTGCGGCGATGCGTGAACTGAGCTGTTCGAAGAAGCGGTACATGGCGATCTCTCCCTGGGGCTTGCCAAGACTAGATCATTGCCTGACAAAGATCGTTCCTACATTGTGGCGAGGGGGCTTGCCCCCGTTGGGTCGCGCAGCGGCCCCAAAACCGCCAACGGAACTCTTTCAGGCATACCGCGCAAGCAGATTTGCGACGGCTTCGCCGCCGAACGGGGGCAAGCCCCCTCGCCACAGATCCGGAGTCAGACAGAGATGCCGTGCTTACTCAGAAACTCGACAAACGCTTCTTCATCCAGAACCTTCAATCCCAACTCATTAGCCTTCGCCAACTTCGAGCCGGCACCCGGCCCGGCGACCACACAATGGGTCTTCGCCGATACCGAGCCCGCCACCTTGGCACCGAGGCTTTCAAGTTTGTCCTTGGCGATGTCGCGGCTCATCAACTCCAGCGAACCGGTCAGCACCCAGGTCTGCCCAGCCAGCGGCAAGCCTTCAACGACTTTCTTCTCGCTCTGCCAGTGCATGCCGAAATCGCGCAGCTGTTTTTCGGCGGCTTCAGCAATGTGGCGATTTTGCGCAACCGCAAAGAACTCGCGAACCGAAGTGGCTTGCTTCTCCGGCAGCGCCTGACGCATATCCAGCCAGTCGGCGCTGAAAACCCCTTCAAGCGAACCAAACTTGTCCGCCAGCTTCTGCGCCCCACCCGGTCCCACCGAAGGTATGTGCAACTTGTCGAGAAAACCACCCAACGTGGTGCTGGCAGCAAACTCGGCGCCCAACTCGCCCTGATCCTGAATCTGCAGGCCGTGCTTGAGCAGGTCCTTGATCACCTGCTGGTTATGCGCATCTTCAAAGAAGCTATGAATCTCATGAGCCACCTCCAGGCCGACATCCGGCAAGTACGTGAGCACTTGCGGCAAGGCCTGCTGAACCCGCTCCAGCGAGCCGAGAGAACGCGCCAGCACCTTCGCAGTCTCTTCGCCGACATCGGGAATCCCGAGGGCGTAGATGAAACGTGCCAGGCTCGGCTTCTTGCTGTCTTCGATGGCGCTGAGCAAGTTCTTGCTCGACAACTCGGCAAAGCCTTCCAGATCGACGATTTGTTCGAACGTCAGCGCGTACAAATCAGCCGGCGAACTCACCAGCCCTTCGTCCACCAGTTGCTCGACGCTCTTCTCGCCCAGGCCTTCGATGTCCATGGCGCGACGGGAGACGAAGTGAATGATTGCCTGCTTGAGTTGCGCACCGCAGGCCAGACGACCGACGCAGCGGTACACCGCGCCTTCGCTGACGGTCTCGCGACCTTTGCTGCGTTTGACCAGTTGCGTGCGCTCGACATGCGAGCCGCAGACCGGGCATTTCTCGGGAATCTGTACTGGCCGTGCGTTGTCCGGACGACGCTCGATGACCACTTGCACCACCTGCGGAATCACATCGCCCGCGCGGCGAATGATCACGGTGTCGCCAATCATCAGGCCCAGACGCGCCACTTCGTCCATGTTGTGCAGCGTTGCGTTGGCCACGGTGACGCCGGCCACCTTGACCGGTTTCAAGCGCGCCACGGGTGTCACCGCACCGGTACGACCGACCTGGAATTCCACGTCGAGCAATTCGGTGAGTTCTTCCATGGCCGGGAATTTGTGCGCGATCGCCCAGCGCGGTTCACGAGCACGGAAGCCCAACTCACGCTGAGAGGCAATGCTGTTCACCTTGAACACCACGCCGTCGATTTCGTAGGGCAGCGAATTTCGGCGCTCACCGATGTCACGGTAATAATCCAGACATTCAACGATGCCGTGAGCCAGTTTCAACTCATGACTGATCGGCATACCCCAAGCCTTGAGCTGCTTGAGATTGCCAATGTGCGTATCAGCAATATCGGCCGAAATCTGGCCGATGCCATAGCAGCAAAATTCCAGCGGACGGTTGGCCGTGATCTTCGAATCGAGCTGACGCAAGCTGCCGGCCGCCGCGTTGCGCGGATTGGCGAAGGTCTTGCCGCCGACTTCCAGCTGCGTGGCGTTGAGACGCTCGAAACCGGCCTTGGACATGAACACTTCGCCGCGCACTTCCAGGGTCGCTGGCCAGCCAGTACCGTGCAGCTTGAGCGGAATGTTGCGCACGGTACGGACGTTGACGCTGATGTCTTCGCCGGTGGTGCCGTCACCGCGAGTCGCGCCGCGTACCAGCACGCCGTCCTGATACAGCAAGCTGACCGCCAGGCCATCGAGCTTGGGTTCACAGCTGTATTCCACCGCCGCACCACCGCCAAACAAATCGCCGACCGGCAGATCCAGCCCTTCGGTTACCCGACGATCGAACTCGCGCATGTCGGTTTCTTCGAAGGCGTTGCCGAGGCTGAGCATCGGTACTTCGTGACGCACCTGAGTGAACGCC
This sequence comes from Pseudomonas sp. LBUM1666, assembly GCF_059695775.1. Lineage (NCBI taxonomy): Bacteria > Pseudomonadati > Pseudomonadota > Gammaproteobacteria > Pseudomonadales > Pseudomonadaceae > Pseudomonas > Pseudomonas sp. LBUM1666. The sequence continues at coordinate 4,301,081 of NZ_CP166789.1, forward strand.
GACAGCGCCGCGCTGCCGACGCGCTGGGTCGGCGAGTCGCTGGTGATCAGTTCGGGATTGGCCGCTTCGAGGGCCTTGAGCTCGTGGAACAACCGATCGTATTCGGCGTCCGGAATGCTCGGCTCGTCCAGCACGTGGTAGCGATAGTTGTGCTGATCCAGCTCAGCACGCAGCTCTAGAATGCGATTTTTGGCGGCGGTCATGGGTGTTCTCTCATAAAGCAAAAGAGCAGCCGAGGCTGCTCAATCTATTTTGCTGATCGTCCCGCGCGCGGCGCGGGAACAACCTTTTGAATCAACGCTTCTGGGTCAGGGCGCGACGTTCGAACTCGACGATGCGCTGACGGTAATGCTCAATCGTCTGGGCAGTCAGCACGCTGCGCTGGTCGTCTTTCAGTTCGCCGTTCAGCTCCTGGGACAGTTTGCGCGCCGCGGCCACCATCACGTCGAAGGCTTGCTTCGGATGACGCGGGCCTGGCAGACCGAGGAAGAAGCTCACTGCCGGTGTGCTGAAGTGGTCGATGTCGTCCAGATCGAAGACGCCCGGCTTGACCGCATTGGCCATCGAGAACAGGACTTCGCCGTTGCCGGCCATGCTTTCGTGGCGGTGGAAGATGTCCATCTCGCCGAAACGCAGACCGCTTTCCAGAATGTTCTGCAACAGCGCCGGGCCTTTGAAGCCGGCAGCGTCGCGGCAAATCACGCTGATCACCAGCACTTCTTCGGCTTGCGGTTGTTCCTTGTCGCTGGCCGAACTCGAAGCCTTGGTGTCATCCGGGAAATCGTCGTCACGGCTGCTGAAGCTCGGGCCGCCGTCCAGATCCAGACTGAGATTCATGTCGCCCTGGGAGGGCTCGCCATGGCCACGCTTGCCGCGCTTGGAACCCGACTCACGCGGCTCACGGGCAGGCATGCTCACCGACGGCAGATCGTGCTCGTCCAGTTGCGGCTCTTTATGCGTATCCAGCACACGGGGCGGGCCCAACAGCTCGGCGCTGGTGTCCTCGTCCGGCAGGTTCGACAAACTTCGGTCGAGACGGAATTTCAGTTTCCCCTTGCCGCCGCGCATGCGACGCCAGCCATCGAAAAGAATACCGGCAATGACAATAATGCCGATGACGATCAGCCACTCGCGCAGACCGATTTCCATGTAATCCCGTGCCTCTATAAAAAATGCTGAAAAATAAGGGGTTTACAACTCGCAAACCGCTTTAAAACGTGGCGCCAACTCTATGTTCTGACAGGCGTTTTGCCCACGTATACGAAAAATTGACATTAAACTAGCACGACCAAAGGCAACTTTACACCGTCTGTCACAATGGCTTGCGCGAATATGTCGATTGGCCAGCAAGTAAAGGTGGGTAAAAAAGTCCTACAGACTAAAAATACTTGCCCTACAAGTGCCCCCTCACGCATCCACCATCGCCATCGCCTCCTCGACATCCACTGCCACCAGACGCGAGCAACCTGGCTCGTGCATCGTAACGCCCATCAGTTGCTCGGCCATTTCCATGGCAATCTTGTTGTGGGTGATATAGATGAACTGCACCGTCTGCGACATCTCTTTGACCAGCCGTGCGTAGCGTCCAACGTTAGCGTCATCCAATGGCGCGTCAACTTCATCGAGCATGCAGAACGGCGCCGGATTCAACTTGAAGATGGCAAAAACCAGAGCCAAGGCAGTCAGGGCTTTTTCGCCACCGGAGAGCAAATGGATGGTGCTGTTCTTCTTTCCTGGCGGCTGCGCCATGATCGTTACCCCTGTATCGAGTAGATCTTCGCCCGTCAGTTCCAAATAGGCGCGTCCTCCACCGAAAACTTTTGGGAAAAGGGCCTGTAAACCACCATTGATCTGATCAAAGGTATCTTTGAAGCGGTTTCGGGTTTCCTTGTCGATTTTGCGAATCACGTTCTCGAGCGTATCCAGCGCCTCTACCAAATCGTCGTTCTGCGCATCCAGATAACGTTTACGCTCGGATTGTTGCTGGTATTCGTCGATGGCCGCCAGGTTGATCGCACCGAGACGCTGAATCCGCGCGGCAATGCGTTCGAGTTCTTCTTCGGCGTCTTTCTCGTTGGCCTCGGCCACCAGCGTGGCGAGCACGCCATGAAGGTCGTAACCGTCTTCCAGCAACTGATCTTCCAAGGTCTTGCGGCGCACGGTCAGGGCTTGCCATTCCATGCGCTGGGTTTCCATCTGGCCGCGAATCAACTGGGATTGCTGTTCGGCCTGGCTGCGACGTTTTTCCGCATCACGCAATTCACGATCAGCGTCTTCCAGGGCGATCTGCGCAGTCTTGAGTTCTTCGTCGACGGTCATTCGCTTGTCGAGCAACTCTTCGAGCTTGAGGCGCAACTCTTCCAGCGGCGCCTCGCCCTCCTCCAGGTTGAGACTCAGCTGTTCGCGTTTTTCGGTCAGGCGCTCGGACTGCATTTCCAGACGCTCCAGCGCCTGACGCGTCGAGTCGTGTTGTGCCTTGAGCGAACCCAGACGCACCGCCAGCTGATGCGCGTGATCCTTGTGCTGCCGGGCCTCCTGGCGCACCCGATCAAGTCGCTCGCGCAAGCTGTCGCGCTGGGCCAGCAGCAACTCGCGTTGCTCGGTGTCCAGCGCCATGCTGTCGAGGGCTTCCTGCAATTGCAGACGCGCCTCGCCGATATTTTCGTGTTCCAGAGCGCGTTGCTCAGCCAATTCGGTGAGTTCTTCGTCCAGTCGTGTGCGACGCAGGGTCAGTTGTTCGGCCTTGGCTTTACCGGCGGACAATTGCGCTTTCAACTCACCTTGCTGACGCGCTTCGTCTTGCAGCAGACGGCGCAGATGTTCGCGACCGTTTTCCTGCTGACGCTGTTGCGCCCTAAGATTCTGAAGTTGGGTTTCCAGGGTTTCGACCGTGGCTTCGCGCTCTTCGCGTTCAAGGCCCAGACGCTGGATTTCCTGACCGCGGGCGAGCACACCGCTTTCCGCTTCGCTGGCCCGACGCACGCGCAAAAAGTGCCGACCGACCCAGTAACCATCGCGGCTGATCAGGCTCTGGCCGGCGGTCAATTGATTGCGCAGGGCCAATGCCTGTTCGAGGCTGTCGACCGGTTTAACCTGCCCCAACCATGGCGCCAGATCGATCTGCGCTTCAACTTTATCGAGCAAGCTGCCGGGCACGCGCACGCCATCAGTGGCCGGGCTGAGCAAGCGCAAATCGCCTTGGGCAAAACCGGCCAGATCGAAATCGCCGAAGTCATCCACCAGCACCGCTTGCAGGTCGGCGCCGAGTACGGTTTCCACCGCCAACTCCCAACCGGCTTCGACTTTCAGGCCTTCGGCCAGACGCGGACGGTCCGCCAAATGTTGTTCGCGCAGCCATTCAGCGGTACCGGTGCCCGGATCGAGTGCGGCTTGCTGCAAGGCTTCAAGAGAGGCGAGGCGACCGTTCAGACGCTGCAAGTCGCCCTGAGCCTGCTGCTGATTTTGCAGCGCTAATTGCAATTCCTGACGCAGTTGCTCGAGGCGTTCTACCTGGGCTTCTTCACTGGCCTGCAAATCTTCCAGCGTCGCTTCACTCGCGGCCAATTGCTCGCTGAGTTCCATGATCGCCGCGTCTTCCGGGTCCGCCGAGAGCAACGCGCGCTCTTCGCCGAGACGCTTCTGGCGATCGGCCAGGCGCTCCATGCTGGTTTCCAGCTGCTGGATGCGCGACTGCTGAACTTCGGATTGGCGACGCGGTTCGGCGGCCGTCAGGTTGAAGGTGTCCCACTGCTCCTGCCAGGCATGCATGGTGGTTTCGGATTCTTCCAACGCGGCGGCGGCTTCTTCGGCGGCGGCGCTGGTGACTTCCTGTTCGGGGGTGAGCATGTCCAGCTCTTCGCCCAACGTCAGGAGCAAGGTGCGGTCGTGGCCCAAGTGAGACTCGGTTTCCAGACGCGCGCGCTCGGCTTCTTTCAGATCGTCCTGCAACTGCCGCAAACGCTGCTGACCGTGCTGAATGCTCTGCTCGACCCGGGCGATGTCGCCGCCGACCGAATAGAAGCGCCCCTGCACCAGATTGAAGCGTTCGGACAGGTCGTGATGCCCGTCCCGCAGGCGTTCGATAGCCGCATCGGCATTGCGCTGCTCGGCCACCAGCGCTTCGAAGGTGACTTCCTGATTGCCAATGACCGCTTCGCGCTGACCGACCTGTTCATTCAAAGCCTGCCAGCGCAGGGCCGACAGTTGGGCTTTGAGCTGACGCTCCTCGCCCTTGTATTCCTGATACTTCTTGGCGGCCTCGGCCTGGCGGTACAAGCGCTCAAGCTGACGCTCGAGCTCTTCGCGCAGGTCGGTCAGTCGGGCAAGGTTTTCGTGGGTGCGACGAATGCGGTTTTCGGTCTCGCGCCGACGCTCCTTGTACTTGGAGATGCCCGCCGCTTCTTCAATAAAGTTGCGCAAGTCTTCGGGCTTGGACTCGATCAGCTTGGAGATCATCCCCTGCTCAATGATCGAATAGCTGCGCGGGCCCAGGCCTGTACCGAGAAAAATGTCGGTGATATCGCGGCGGCGGCATTTGGTGCCGTTGAGGTAGTAGGTGGTCTGGCTGTCGCGGGTCACTTTGCGGCGAATGGAAATTTCCGCGTAGGCCGCGTATTCGCCGAGCAGGGTGCCGTCGGAGTTGTCGAAAACCAGTTCGATACTCGCTTGGCTCACCGGTTTGCGGCTGGTGGAGCCGTTGAAGATGACGTCGGTCATCGACTCGCCGCGCAGGTTCTTGGCCGAACTCTCGCCCATCACCCAGCGGACGGCGTCGATGATGTTCGACTTGCCGCAACCATTGGGCCCGACCACCGCCGCCATGTTACTGGGGAAGTTCACCGTGGTCGGGTCAACGAAGGATTTGAACCCCGCCAGCTTGATGCACTTTAGCCGCACGCTTAAGCGTCCGTCAGGGCAGAAACCACCAGATCGCAGCTGCGCTGGGCATACGCCGTCAGCACGATGCGGATCTGCGGAAAATCACGGGCCAGCACGGCGGCGAGCAAGCGTTCGAACAATTCGAGGAACTCACTCATCGAGGCCTTGCGCTGCTCCAGGGCGAGGAAATACGCGCGGCTCATGGCCGGCTGCAGATTCTCGACGGTTTCCTGCAAGTACGGGTTGTTGGCGAACGGATACGCGGCGCGCATCACATTAAAGCTATCGTCGACGAAGGTGCGGATGTCCTGACGTTCGTAGCTGGCGGTCAGACGCTGCTGGATTTGCACGAACGGCGCCATGTCGGCCTGGACTTGCCAGCCGCTGGCCACTGCATTGCCCAGCAGAATGTAGAGCTCGCTCATCAGCGTGCACAGGCTCTGGACCTTGTGAGCCGTGAGCTCGGTCACGTGGGCGCCGCGTCGCGGCAGGATCGCGATCAGGTGGCGGCGTTCGAGGATCAACAAGGCCTCACGGACCGAGCCGCGGCTGACATTAAGGGCCAGCGTGACCTTCTGTTCCTGGATGCGCTCCCCGGGCTTCATTTCGCCACGAATGATGCGTTCGGCGAGGTGGTGAGCAATTTGCTCGGCGAGGCTGTCCGGCGCCTTGAACGTCATGGTTGTCCCTTAAAACTCTTCGATCTGCACAAGCGGCGCAGTGTACCGCACATAAAGGGTCATGGCGGAGTGCCCACTCAGCGGTTTTTGGCACGAATCCAGCAAAAAGCAGGCTATCCCGCGAGGGTCAATAATGAAGGAACGAGTCGTTGATCGACAAAATGCTATTTCCTGACCTTTAAGTCAGAAAATCATTGACCGGAAAGTCAGACCTGATAAATTCGGTTCAAGTCGGTTAACAACAATAATGAGTCTGCGAGGCCTTCCGTGATCCAGTTTTTACTTAACCAGGAACTCCGTAGCGAGCACGCCCTGGACCCAAACCTGACCGTGCTCAATTATCTGCGCGACCATGTGGGCAAACCCGGCACCAAAGAAGGCTGCGCCAGCGGTGACTGCGGTGCGTGCACCGTGGTGGTCGGCGAGCTGCAAACGGATGACGATAGCCGCGAACACATTCGCTATCGCAGCCTCAACTCGTGCCTGACGTTCGTTTCGTCACTGCACGGCAAACAACTGATCAGCGTCGAAGACCTCAAGCACCAGGGCCAACTGCACAGCGTGCAGAAAGCCATGGTCGAATGCCACGGCTCGCAATGCGGTTTCTGCACGCCAGGCTTTGTGATGTCGCTGTTCGCACTGCAAAAGAACAGCGATCAACCGGATGCTCATAAAGCCCACGAAGCCCTGGCCGGCAACCTCTGCCGCTGCACCGGCTATCGGCCGATTCTGGCTGCCGCCGAACAATCCTGCTGCGGCAAGCAAACCGACCAGTTCGACGCCCGTGAAGCCGACACCATCGCCCGCCTGAAGGCCATCGCCCCTACCGACATCGGCGAACTCAATAGTGGCGACAAGCGCTGCCTGGTGCCGCTGACCGTCGCCGATCTGGCTGACCTCTATGACGCTTATCCACAGGCTCGCCTGCTGGCCGGCGGTACGGACCTGGCGCTGGAAGTCACGCAATTCCACCGCACCCTGCCGGTGATGATTTACGTCGGCAATGTCACCGAAATGAAGCGCATTGAGCGTTTCGACGATCGCCTGGAAATCGGCGCCGCCACGGCCCTCTCCGATTGCTACGAGGCCTTGAAAGCCGAGTACCCGGACTTCGGCGAATTGCTGCAACGCTTTGCTTCCCTGCAGATCCGCAACCAGGGCACCCTCGGCGGCAACATCGGCAACGCCTCGCCGATCGGCGACTCCCCGCCCCTGCTGATTGCACTCGGCGCGCAGATTGTCCTGTGTAAAGGCGAAACCCGCCGAACGATGGCGCTGGAAGATTACTTCATCGATTACCGAGTCACCGCGCGCCAGGAAAGCGAGTTCATCGAAAAGATCATCGTGCCTCGCGCCAGCGCCGAACAACTGTTCCGCGCCTACAAAGTCTCCAAGCGTCTGGACGATGACATTTCCGCCGTCTGCGCCGCCTTCAACCTGCGCATCGACAACGGCGTGATCGCCGACGCCCGCGTCGCCTTCGGCGGCATGGCGGCTACGCCAAAACGTGCCAAGGCTTGCGAAGCCGTATTGCTCGGCGCCACCTGGAACAACGACACCGTCGAACGCGCCTGCGCCGCACTGGCCGAAGATTTCACGCCGCTCTCGGACTTCCGCGCCAGCAAGGAATACCGCCTGCTCAGCGCGCAGAACCTGCTGCGTAAATACTTCATCGAACTGCAAACACCGCACATCGAGACTCGGGTGACCGCTTATGTCTAATCATCACGCCGTAGAGAAGACCCAGGCCGAATTGGCTGAACTGTTCGCCAAGGACCTGACCACCGGTGTCGGCCGCAGCGTCAAGCACGACAGTGCTGCCAAGCACGTGTCCGGTGAAGCGCAGTACATCGACGACCGGCTGGAATTTCCGAACCAGTTGCATGTTTACGCACGCCTGTCGGACCGCGCCCACGCGAAAATCATCAGCATCGACACCCAACCTTGTTACGCCTTCGAAGGCGTGCGCATCGCTATCACCCACAAAGACGTGCCGGGACTGAAAGACATCGGGCCATTGCTGCCGGGCGACCCGTTGCTGGCCATCGACGACGTGCAGTTCGTCGGTCAACCGGTGCTCGCCGTGGCGGCGAAAGATCTGGAAACCGCGCGCAAAGCAGCGATGGCCGCGATCATCGAATACGAAGATCTGGAGCCGGTACTGGACGTAGTCGAAGCGCTGCGCAAACGCCACTTTGTGCTCGACAGTCACACGCATCAGCGCGGTGATTCGGCCGGTGCACTGGCGACTGCTGAGCATCGCATCCAGGGCACGCTGCACATTGGCGGACAGGAACACTTCTACCTCGAAACCCAGATCTCTTCGGTAATGCCGACCGAAGACGGCGGAATGATCGTCTACTGCTCGACGCAAAACCCCACCGAAGTGCAGAAACTGGTGGCCGAAGTGCTGGATGTGTCGATGAACAAAATCGTCGTCGACATGCGCCGCATGGGCGGTGGTTTCGGCGGCAAGGAAACCCAGGCCGCGAGCCCGGCGTGCCTGTGCGCAGTGATCGCGCACCTCACCGGCCAGCCGACCAAAATGCGCCTGCCGCGTGTCGAAGATATGCTGATGACCGGCAAGCGTCACCCGTTCTACGTCGAGTACGACGTGGGCTTCGACAGCACTGGCCGGCTGCACGGCATTGCCTTGGAACTGGCCGGTAACTGCGGTTGCTCGCCGGACCTCTCGGCGTCGATTGTCGACCGTGCGATGTTCCACGCCGACAACTCGTACTACCTGGGTGACGCGACCATCAACGGTCACCGCTGCAAAACCAACACCGCGTCGAACACCGCTTACCGTGGTTTCGGTGGCCCGCAAGGCATGGTCGCTATCGAAGAAGTGATGGACGCCATCGCCCGCCATCTGGCCCTCGATCCACTGGCCGTGCGCAAGGCCAACTACTACGGCAAGACCGAGCGCAACGTCACCCATTATTACCAGACCGTCGAGCACAACATGCTCGAGGAAATGACCGCCGAACTCGAAGAAAGCAGCCAGTACGCCGAGCGCCGCGAAGCGATCCGTCGCTACAACGCCAACAGCCCGATCCTGAAAAAAGGCCTGGCGCTAACCCCGGTGAAATTCGGTATTTCCTTCACCGCCAGCTTCCTCAACCAGGCCGGTGCGCTGATCCATGTCTACACCGACGGCAGCATCCACCTCAACCATGGCGGCACCGAAATGGGTCAGGGCCTGAACACCAAAGTCGCGCAGGTCGTGGCTGAAGTGTTCCAGGTGGAAATGGACCGCGTGCAGATCACCGCGACCAACACCGACAAGGTGCCGAACACCTCGCCGACCGCCGCTTCCAGTGGCGCCGACCTTAACGGTAAAGCCGCACAGAACGCGGCGGAAATCATCAAGAAACGCCTGGTTGAATTTGCTGCGCGGCAATACAAAGTCAGCGAAGAGGACGTGGAATTCCACAACGGCCACGTGCGGGTCCGTGATCACATCCTGACCTTCGAATCGCTGATCCAGCAGGCGTATTTCGCTCAGGTTTCGCTGTCGAGCACCGGGTTCTACAAGACCCCGAAAATCTTCTACGACCGTAGCCAGGCGCGGGGCCGACCGTTCTATTACTACGCCTTCGGCGCAGCGTGCTGCGAGGTGATCATCGACACCCTCACCGGCGAGTACAAAATGCTGCGCACCGACATCCTCCACGACGTCGGCGACTCACTGAACCCGGCGATCGACATCGGTCAGGTCGAGGGCGGTTTCATCCAGGGCATGGGGTGGCTGACCATGGAAGAACTGGTGTGGAACAACAAGGGCAAACTGATGACCAACGGCCCAGCCAGCTACAAGATTCCGGCGGTGGCGGACATGCCGCTGGACCTGCGGGTTAAGCTGGTGGAAAACCGCAAGAACCCGGAAGACACGGTGTTCCATTCCAAGGCCGTGGGCGAGCCGCCGTTCATGCTCGGCATCGCTGCGTGGTGTGCGATCAAGGACGCCGTGGCCAGTCTGGGCGACTACAAGCATCAACCGAAAATCGACGCACCGGCGACGCCGGAGCGGGTGTTGTGGGGCTGTGAGCAGATGCGCCAGTTGAAGGCGGCGAAGGCTGTTGCGGCTGAGCCTGAGTTGGCTTCGCTCTAGACCGAGGCGCGGCCATTCGCGAGCAGGCTCGCTCCCACAGGGGAATGCATTCCAAATGTGGGAGCGAGCTTGCTCGCGATGGCGGACTGATAGACAACAGAAATGTTGAGGTGAAACATGTACAACTGGATCGACGCCCTCGCCGACCTGCAATCCCAGGGTGAACCCTGCGTGCTGGTCACCATCATCGAAGAGCTCGGCTCGACGCCGCGTAACGCCGGCTCGAAGATGGTCATCAGCGCCACCCAGGCCTTCGACACCATCGGTGGCGGACACCTGGAATACAAGGCCATGCAGATCGGCCGCGAGATGCTTGCGAGCGGTAAGCAGGACACGCACCTTGAGCGCTTCAGCCTCGGCGCCAGCCTGGGTCAGTGCTGCGGCGGCGTGACGGTGTTGCTGTTCGAACCGATGGGCCAGGTCCAGGCGCAGATCGCCGTGTTCGGTGCCGGCCACGTCGGCCGGGCGCTGGTGCCGCTGCTCGCCAGCCTGCCCTGTCGGGTGCGCTGGATCGATTCGCGGGAAGCCGAATTCCCGGAACAGATCCCCCACGGCGTACGCAAAATCGTCGCCGAAGAACCGGTGGACGAAATCGATGACCTGCCCGCCGGCAGCTACTGCATCGTCATGACCCACAATCATCAGCTCGACCTCGAACTCACCGCCGCGATCCTCAAGCGCAACGACTTCGCCTACTTCGGCCTGATCGGTTCGAAGACCAAACGGGTGAAGTTCGAACACCGCCTGCGGGACCGTGGTTTCGACAGCGCCGTGCTGCAACGCATGCGCTGTCCGATGGGCATCGGCGAAGTCAAAGGCAAGTTGCCTGTGGAAATCGCCATCTCCATTGCCGGCGAAATCATCGCCACCTATAACGCCAATTTCGGCCAGCACACCGCCAGCGCCGGATCATCGATCGCCAAACTGCTGCCTGCCTCACGCCGCAGCCAAGCCACGAATTGAGAAATTTTATGCCTCTGACTCGCAAAGCCTACCGCGCCGCCATTCTGCACAGCATTGCCGACCCCGCCGAAGTCGGTATCGAAGCCTCTTACGAGTATTTCGAAGATGGCCTGCTGGTGGTCGATAACGGCCAGATCCGCGCCCTTGGTCACGCCAGCGACTTGCTGCCGACCCTGCCGGCCGATATCGAAATCACCCATTATCAGGACGCGCTGATCACCCCAGGCTTCATCGACACCCACATTCACTTGCCGCAAACCGGCATGGTCGGCGCCTACGGCGAGCAACTGCTGGACTGGCTCAACACTTACACCTTCCCGTGCGAAAGCCAGTTTGCCGACAAGGCTCACGCGGACGAAGTCGCGGGCATTTTCATCAAGGAACTGCTGCGCAACGGCACCACCACCGCGCTGGTCTTTGGCAGCGTGCATCCACAATCGGTGAACTCGTTTTTCGAAGCCGCCGAGCAGCTGGACCTGCGGATGATCGCCGGCAAGGTGATGATGGACCGCAACGCGCCGGACTACCTGACCGACACCGCCGAATCCAGCTATGTCGAAAGCAAGGCGCTGATCGAACGCTGGCACGGTAAGGGTCGCCTGCACTACGCGGTCACCCCGCGCTTCGCCCCGACCAGCACCCCGGAACAACTGACCCTCGCCGGCCAGTTGCTCAGCGAATTCCCTGACCTGTACATGCAGACCCACATCAGCGAAAACCTCAAGGAAGTCGAGTGGGTCAAGGAGCTGTTCCCGGAGCGCAAGGGCTACCTGGACGTCTACGACCACTACAAACTGCTCGGCGAGCGTTCGGTATTCGCCCACGGCGTGCATCTGTGCGATGACGAGTGTGCGCGGCTGGCGGAAACCGGCTCGGCGATCGCCTTCTGCCCAACTTCGAACTTCTTCCTCGGCAGCGGCCTGTTCAACCTGCCGATGGCCGAGAAGCACAAATTGAATGTCGGCCTCGGTACGGACGTCGGTGGCGGCACCAGTTTCTCGCTGCTGCAAACGTTGAACGAAGCGTACAAGGTCATGCAGATGCAAGGCGCACGGTTGAGCCCGTTCAAGTCGCTGTACCTGGCGACCCTCGGTGGTGCGCGTGCGCTGCGCCTGGAAGACAAGATCGGCACCCTGCAACCGGGCACTGATGCGGACTTCCTGGTGCTGGACTACAACGCCACGCCGCTGCTGAGCTATCGCTTGAAGCAGGCCAATAACATTGCCGAGACGTTGTTTGTGTTGATGACGCTGGGGGATGACCGGACGGTATTGCAGACGTATGCGGCGGGGAATCAGGTGCATCAGCGCTAGGTTTTCTTCGGCCATAAAAAATCCCCCGCACTCTTCAGTCCGGGGGATTTTTATTGCCTGTCAGATTGCTATCGCGAGCAGGCTCGCTCCCACAGTAGATCTCTAGTGGACACAGGATTTGCGTTCAACACAAATCCAATGTGGGAGTGAGCTTGCTCGCGATGGGCACGACGCGGTCTGGCTTAAAGCTTGGCCGCTGGCCGCCCTGGCTTCTTGGTCTGCAACAAATGCGAGAACACCGCATGCAAATCATCCGACGCGCTTTCTTCGTCGAGGTTGAGTTTGCTGTCGATGTGATCCATGTGATGCATCATCAGGTCCACCGCCAGCTCAGCGTTGCGTGCTTCGATGGCGTCGATCAACTGGGTGTGCTCGTCGTAGGAACAGTGGGAGCGATTGCCGCTTTCATACTGGGCAATGATCAACGACGTCTGGGACACCAGGCTGCGCTGGAAGCTGATCAGCGGCGCGTTTTTCGCCGCTTCGGCCAACTTCAAGTGGAACTCGCCCGACAGACGAATACCGGCGCCGCGATCGCCACGGGAGAAACTGTCGCGCTCGTCGTTGACCATCTGCCGCAATTCGGCGATCTGCTCGGCAGTGGCGTGTTGCACCGCCAGTTCAGTGATCGCCCGTTCCACCAGACGTCGTGCGAGGAACACCTGGCGAGCCTCTTCGACACTCGGGCTGGCGACGACAGCGCCACGGTTCGGCCGCAGCAGCACGACGCCTTCATGGGCCAAGCGCGACAGCGCACGGCGAATGATGGTGCGACTGACCCCGAAAATTTCCCCCAGCGCTTCTTCGCTCAACTTGGTACCGGGCGCCAGACGCTGTTCGAGGATGGCCTCGAAGATATGCGCATAGACAATATCGTCCTGGGTACCGCTGCGGCCGGCTTTGCCTGCTCGCGGTTGTTTCTTTAGGGGTTGCAACTGTTCGTTCATGGGCACTCGAGTCGGAAGAACTGCGGCGAATTGACCGTGACTGTAATACGGCACAGTGGGTCGCTGGCAAGTATCGCGTAAAAAACACTGCGATTGTACACAATGGAGGGTGGCAACACGACTGTACGGCTGTTTGTCACTTCCGCTGTATTGCAACGACTGGCTACTTTTGAGTTTAGGCTTGAACGCAGAATCCATTGGAAGACTTCACTTCGGAACATCTTCATACGTAAAAAGGAACACCGCTGTCATGAACGACGTCACGCACACGCAGCTCCGCCCTTTTGCCGATACGTCGCCTTCGGCCATCGTCGCCGGCTTCATTGCGATGATGACCGGTTACACCAGCTCGCTGGTCCTGATGTTCCAGGCCGGGCAAGCGGCGGGCCTGAACAGCGGGCAGATTTCCTCGTGGATCTGGGCGATCTCGATTGGCATGGCAGTGTGTTCGATTGGCCTGTCTCTGCGTTACCGCACGCCGATCACAATCGCCTGGTCGACCCCCGGCGCGGCGTTGCTGATCACCAGTCTGGGCGGTGTGACCTACGGCGAAGCCATTGGCGCCTACATTACCTGTGCGGTGCTGGTGACGATTTGTGGTTTGACCGGCAGCTTCGAACGGCTGGTGAAAAAGATTCCGGCGTCATTGGCCGCCGCCCTGCTGGCGGGGATTCTGTTCAAGATCGGCAGCGAAATCTTCGTCGCCGCCCAGCATCGCACCGCGCTGGTATTGGGCATGTTCTTCACTTATCTGGTGGTCAAACGCCTGTCGCCGCGTTATGCGGTACTCGCCGCGTTGCTGATCGGCACAGCGTTGTCAGGGTTCATGGGGCTGTTGGACTTCAGCGGTTTTCATCTGGAAGTGGCGACGCCGGTCTGGACCACGCCGCGCTTCTCCCTGGCCGCGACCATCAGCATCGGCATCCCGCTGTTTGTCGTGGCGATGACGTCGCAGAACATGCCCGGCATCGCCGTGCTGCGCGCCGACGGTTACACCGTGCCGGCCTCGCCGTTGATCACCACCACTGGCATCGCTTCGTTGCTGCTGGCGCCGTTCGGTTCCCACGGGATCAACCTGGCAGCCATCAGCGCGGCGATTTGCACCGGGCCGCATGCCCATGAGGATCGCAACAAGCGCTACACGGCGGCCGTCTGGTGCGGGATTTTCTACGGGATTGCCGGGGTGTTCGGCGCGACGCTGGCGGCGCTGTTTGCCGCGCTGCCGAAAGAGTTGGTGTTGTCGATTGCGGCGCTGGCGCTGTTCGGCTCGATCATCAATGGCTTGAGCATCGCCATGAGCGAAGTGAAGGAACGTGAGGCAGCACTGATTACCTTTATGGTCACGGCGTCGGGGCTAACGCTGTTTTCCATCGGCTCGGCGTTCTGGGGGATTGTGGCGGGGGTGCTGACGCTGGTGATTCTGAACTGGCGTAAAGCCTGAAGCAAAAAAAACGGCGACCCTTGGGTCGCCGTTTTTTACAACATCAAGCTACCGGATTGATCGGCTTTTCCGGGTACCAGACGTCGATCAGCGGGCTGACAGTCGCTTCAGTCAGTTCGCTGCGGCCTTTGAGCCAGGCTTCAACAGCGGCACGCTGCTCTTCGGACACCGAGCCACGCTTCTGCAAGCAAACCAGACCGAAGTCGTCGCCGCCAACATAGCCCAGACCGTTGGCTTCCATGGCTTCTTTCAGGAACGCGTCGAGGAAAGCATCAATGGCTTCATCAGCCAAATCTTCTTTGAAATCCAGGTTCAGTTCGAAACCCAGCTCTTGAAATTCATCGACGCACAGTTTTTTGCGCAGACGCTGGGAACGGTTAGTCGCCATTGGAACAATCCTCATAAGTAATAACGGGCGGCACTTTAGCAGTTTAAGGCGCCGATTGCCCGTCTCTCTGGGTTGCAAGCCCTACCGTCGGTAAAAAATAGCGGATTAGAAGGCCAGGGCACGGCACAAGCCGCTACACCTTGGGGCATAATGCCGACACTTTCATGACCACTGAGGGAATTTATCTTCATGCCCTCGTCTTTTTCCCCCTCGGCTGTAGGGTTTTATTTCACATGATCAAATCTTTGCGTCCATTGTTACTGGCCGGTTTCCTGCTCCCTCTGGCCTTCTCTGTTTCCGCCGCTTCGATCAACACCGCGCTGTCGCCCAACGTTGAAAAAGCCCTCAAGGCCAGCAAGATGCAGGACAACGCCCTGTCGCTGGTGATGATCCCGCTCAACGGCCCTGGCACCCCGACCATTTTCAACGCTGACGTCTCCGTCAATCCGGCCTCGACCATGAAACTGGTCACCACTTACGCGGCGCTGGAAATGCTCGGCCCGAACCACCAGTGGAAAACCGAGTTCTACACCGACGGCACGCTCAGCGGCGGCATCCTCAACGGTAACCTCTACCTCAAGGGTGGCGGCGATCCGAAGCTGAACATGGAAAAACTCTGGTTGCTGATGCGCGACCTGCGCGCCAACGGTGTGACGCAAATCACCGGCGACCTGGTGCTGGACCGCAATTTCTTCGTACAGCCGCAATTGCCGCAGTTCAACGACGACGGCAATGACGATAACAAGCCGTTCCTGGTCAAACCTGACGCGCTGATGGTCAACCTCAAGGCCCTGCGCTTTGTGGCGCGCAACGACAACGGCCGGGTGCTGGTGTCGGTGGAACCGCCGATTGCCACCATTCGCATCGAAAACCAGGTCAAAGCCGTCAACTCCAAGCAATGCACCGGTGGCGTGCGTTACAACCCGGTGACCCAGGCCGATGGCAGCGTGACCGTGACGGTTGGCGGCCAGTTGGGCGAGGGCTGCAGTTCCCAGACTTACCTGTCGCTGCTCGACCACGCGACCTACACCGCAGGCGCCGTGCGAGCGATCTGGAAGGAACTGGGCGGCAGCATTCAGGGCGTGGACCGTCTGGCGCCAACACCTAAAGGTGCCAAGGTCCTGGCTCGGGCCTTCTCGCCGGACCTGGCGGAAATCATCCGCGACATCAACAAATACAGTAACAACACCATGGCCCAGCAGCTGTTCCTGAGCCTGGGTGCGCAGTTCCGCACCGAGGCCGACGGTGACGATGCCAAGGCTGCACAGCGTGTGGTGCGTCAGTGGCTGGCGAAGAAAGGCATCACCGCGCCGCACCTGGTGATGGAAAACGGTTCCGGCCTGTCCCGTGCGGAACGGGTGAGTGCGCGTGAAATGGCCGGCATGCTGCAAGCGGCCTGGAAAAGCCCGTATTCGGCCGAGTTCATCAGCTCAATGCCGATTGCCGGCACCGACGGCACCATGCGCAAACGCCTGAAGACTACTGCGATGCGCGGTGAAGCCCACGTCAAGACCGGCACCTTGAATACCGTGCGGGCGATTGCCGGCTTCAGCCGCGACATCAACGGCAATACCTGGGCGGTGGTGGCGATCCTCAACGACAAGGCACCGTTTGGCGCATCGTCGGTGCTGGATCAAGTGCTGCTGGACCTGTATCGCCAGCCGAAACTGCCGGAAACGGCTTCGGTGCTGTAACCCCGAACCTCCAGTCACTGGAGATCAAATGTGGGAGCGAGCTTGCTCGCGATAGCGGTGTGACAGTCAACATCAATGTTGAATGTCAGGGCCTCATCGTCGGAGCGCCGCCCGGAGCAAGCTCGCTCCCACAGGGGGAGCATGCAGCTCTAGCTCATCTCTCCTTCTACCCGATCCCGTCCTGCCAGTTTCGCCGCATACACCCCCGAATCCGCCCGCAGCAGCAGCGCATCCGCGCCCTCCCCGACTCGCCAACTGGCAATCCCGAAACTGGCGGTCACTGTCCCGACGCCTTCGATCGGCGAACTGCGCAACCCTTGCCATAGCTGCAAGGCCAGGACATGGGCATGCTCGCCGTTGATATCCGGGCAGAGCACCATGAACTCCTCGCCACCCAGGCGACAGAACACATCGGTGCGGCGCAGCCGATGGCCGATGCGTTCGCACACGATCTGCAAAACCCGATCGCCGACAGCGTGGCCATGCTGGTCATTGATACGTTTGAAGTGGTCGATATCGAGCATGATCACCGACAGTTCGCCACCACCGCGTTCGACCCGGACCATTTCGGTGGTCAGGCGTTCCTGGAAATAGCGGCGGTTGTGGATCCCGGTCAGGGAGTCGGTGATCGATAGCGCCCGCAGTTCTTCTTCCACCCGTTTCAAGTCGGAAATGTCCGAGACATAGCCGTGCCAGAGCACGCCGCCACCGGGCAATTCCTCCGGTGTCGCCTCGCCACGAACCCAACGCAGGCCGCGCAGAGGCAGCTGCACGCGGTATTCCTCGCGCCAAGGGCTGAGGGTGTCCGCCGACGCCCGGATCGAAGCGCGGACCCGGGTGGTGTCCTGCGGATGAATCCGCGTGAAAATCGCTTCGGCGTTGAACAACAGCACATCCGGTTCAAGTTCGTAGATCTCGCGAATACCGTCGCTGGCGTAGATCACGCTGAAGCGCCCATCGAATTCCATTTTGAACTGGTAGATCCCGCCGGGCACATGGGCGCTGAGTTTCTTCAGCAACAGGTCCCGTGCCGCCAGGGCCTCGTGAACCCGCTTGCGTTCAGTGATGTCGATACAGATCGCCAGGTGCCCGACCCACAAACCTTGCTCGTCGAGGACCGGGGTCGCCAGCATGTTCACCGTCAAATGGCTGCCATCGCTACGCAGCAGCGTCCATTCCCGCGCTTCGTGACCGCCCTCCTCGCCGCCCTCGACCAACATCGCCTGGCAGGTCGGAATCGGTTTGCCATAGCGCGCACTCAACTCCGCCGAGCGTGCCAGGAGTTCTCGAGGCAGGTGCAGGTTTTCCAGGGTCATGTGGCCCACCACTTCGGCGCTGGTGTAGCCAAGCATTTGCTCGGCTCCGGCATTAAAGGTTTGGATAACCCCGCGCAGATCAGTGGCGATGATTGCCACCTGGGTCGCGGCATTCAGCACGCCGCGCAACTGGCCATGGGTGCCGCGCAACTCCTGCTCACGGGCGCGCAGTTCCTGTGTCCGTTGCTCGACCATTTTCAGCGCCCGTTGACGCTGACTGACCAGCACATAGAGCAAGGCACTGAGCAACAGACTGAGCAAGCCGCCCAGCACCACCAGGGTGGTCACCGAAGAGTGATTGGCTCGCAGGAAGGCATCGCTGGGCTGAATGTCGACTTGATAGTCATGGTCGGCAAGCCGCAGCAGCCGGGTCGCGGCCAACTCACTGGGGGCCGGCGTGTTGGGGGACTCATAAAGAACTTCGTGCTGATCGTCTGTGGATAAG
Organism: Pseudomonas sp. LBUM1666; assembly: GCF_059695775.1. NCBI lineage: Bacteria > Pseudomonadati > Pseudomonadota > Gammaproteobacteria > Pseudomonadales > Pseudomonadaceae > Pseudomonas > Pseudomonas sp. LBUM1666. The sequence goes on from NZ_CP166789.1 coordinate 4,319,260, forward strand.
TCGAGGATGCGCACCGAAAGATAGTCACGGCCAGCGTCCGGCAACCCGTCCGCCAGCAACTGACGCATGCTGATCACGGCCATGACATAACCGTACGGTTTCACCCCCGCCTTGCGCAGCAACACTGGTGCGACCAGCAGCACGCCGCGCGCATAGGCCGGTTCGATACTGACCAGATGCATCGGCTGTGATACCGCCATGTCGCCGTGCTGATCGGCCCGTTCAAGGGTGGAACGGCGCAAGGGTTGAGCCAGTAAGTCGTAGCCCAGCGGCGCACCCAGTTTGCTTTGGGTCTGGCTGTAAAGTACCGCCACGTACTCCTCCCGTTCAGCCGCCAGTTGCAGCTGGCCGTCGGCATTGAGTTCGCGCAGGGTGAACTCGGGTAAACCCTCTGCACGCACCTGACGTTCAAATTCCGCTCGTTCGGCACCGGTTACCCGCTTGGCGAAGGAATAGGCCTGAGTCCGGTGCAGCAGCGGTTGGGTGTAACCGTCGAATTCCGCGCGGGAGACCGAATCGGAATTGGCAAAGAACCGGCGCAGGCCATCGAGGCGCTGCTCCTGATCTTCGAAGCGTTCTTCGATACGGCTGTAACGTTCACTGGCCAGCAGTTGGAAACGTTGCCGCAATTGATGGTGGAACAGATTCAGCGTCGACCACGCCAGCAATCCCGTGAGAATTCCGCCGACAACCAATACCAGCAGTGCGACCAGCCAGGCCGAGACATCTTCACTGATAAAACCCAGGATCTTCGGGCGCACGGCGTGCAACGACATAGACGCAACTCAAAACGCCAGGTGCGGGAAAGCCCATTGGCCATGCGTTGAGTTATAGCTATTAGCCATCAATTTGACCAGCACAGAAAGAAGCCAAGAGCCTTTAAAAATCAAGGCTCTGTGGATCCAATCCCTTCAAGTGTCAACGAGCCGTGATTTTCCAGGCACGGTGGATCTTGCCATTACGGGCGAAATCCGGATCGATGGTCTGGGCGGTGATTTCCTCGACCGCATAACGCTCGGCAAGGTTTTCCTCGAGCTGGAACTTGCGGAAGTTGTTGGAGAAGTACAACACACCGCCCGGGGCCAGACGCGCCATGGCCAGGTCGATCAATTGCACCTGGTCACGCTGCACGTCGAAGATCCCTTCCATGCGTTTGGAGTTGGAGAACGTCGGCGGATCGATGAAGATCAGGTCGTATTCGTCACGGCAGGCATCGAGCCAGGCCATAACGTCGCCCTGCTCCAGACGGTTCTTCTCGGAGAAACCGTTCAGCGACAAGTTGCGACGCGCCCAGTCCAGATAGGTTTTCGACAGGTCGACGCTGGTGGTGCTGCGCGCGCCGCCCTTGGCTGCGTGAACACTGGCGGTTGCGGTGTAGCTATACAGGTTGAGGAAGCGCTTGCCGGCCGCCTCTTTCTGAATCCGCATGCGCATCGGGCGGTGATCGAGGAACAGCCCGGTGTCGAGGTAATCCGTGAGGTTCACCAGCAGCTTCACGCCACCTTCGTTGACCTCGACGAACTTGCCCTGTGCCGCTTGGCGTTCGTACTGCTTGGTGCCGCTCTGACGCTCGCGACGTTTGACCACCACGCGGCTCTTGTCGATGTTCAGGGCCTGCGGAATGGCAGCCAGGGCATCGAACATGCGCGCCGAGGCTTTTTCCGGATCGATGGATTTCGGCGCGGCGTATTCCTGGACGTGGACCCAATCCTGATACAGATCGATGGCCATCGAATATTCCGGCATGTCGGCATCGTAGACGCGGTAGCAGTCGATGCCTTCACGCTTGACCCACTTGCCGAGGGCCTTGAGGTTCTTTTGCAGGCGGTTGGCAAACATCTGCCCGCCTTCGCTCAAGCGCGGCTGCTCGATCACCACCGGTGCCGGTTTGATCGGGTTGCCGTTCTTGTTGTACTTCTCGTACTTGCCAGGTGCTACGTCGTTGTCTGCGACTTCGACTTCGGCTTGAACTTGTTCGCGCTCGACCTGACGCTGTTCCGGGGTGCGACGCTCGCCAGTGACGAACTGGTCCGGCGTGACCTTGATCAGCAACAATTTGCACGGCAACGCGCCGTTCCAGAACGAATACTGTTTGTGGCTGCGGATGCCCATGCGCTTGCCCAGGTCCGGGGCGCCGGTGAATACCGCGGCTTCCCAGTTCAGGCAGGCCTGACGCAGACGTTCGCCGAGATTCTGGTAGAGATAGAGCAAGCTCGCTTCGTCACCCAGACGTTCGCCGTACGGCGGGTTGCAGATCACCAGGCCTTTCTGGTTCTGGTCCGGACGCGGCTCGAACGTCCCGACTTCGCCTTGGTAGATCTTGATCCACTCGCTCAGGCCGGCACGTTCAACGTTGTTGCGGCCCGGTTGAATGAGGCGCGGATCGGCTTCGTAACCGCGAATCCACAGCGGTGGCTTGGCCAGACCGGCCGCGCAACGTTCAGTGGCTTCTTCGTGAAGCTTTTTCCACAGGGCCGGGACGTGACCGAGCCAGGCCGTGAAACCCCACTGCTCGCGACGCAGGTTCGGCGCCATGTCGGCGGCGATCATCGCGGCTTCGACGAGGAACGTACCGACACCGCACATCGGGTCAGCCAGCGCGCCGCCATCGGCCGCAATGCGTGGCCAGCCGGAACGGATCAGGATCGCGGCCGCGAGGTTTTCCTTCAGCGGCGCCGCACCCTGCTGCAAGCGATAACCGCGCTGGTGCAGGCTGTGGCCGGAGAGGTCGAGGGACAGGATCGCTTCGCCACGGTCCAGGCGCAGGTGAATGCGCAGGTCCGGGTTGAGCTTGTCGATGGACGGACGATCGCCCTGCGGCGTGCGCAGTTTGTCGACGATGGCGTCCTTGACCTTCAAGGCGCCGAAGTGAGTGTTGTCGATGCCCGAGCCGTGACCGCTGAACTCCACGGCCAGGGTGCCGTCGTTGAGCATGTGGTCTTGCCACTCAATATCCAGCACGCCGTGATAAAGGTCTTCGGCGTCCTTCATCGGGAAACGCTTGAGCACCAGCAACACCCGGTTCGCCAGACGCGACCACAGGCACAGGCGATAAGCGGTTTCCATGGTGGCCATGCCGCGCACGGCAGAGGTGTGCTCACGTGCTTCTTCAAGGCCAAGCCCGACGGCTTCCTCGATCAGCAGGCCTTCAAGGCCTTTAGGGCAGGTGAGGAAGATTTCGAATTGATCGGACATTGGAGTCTCAGAGCCTTTAGCTAAGTGAACCGGCAACGCATTGCCGGCCCGGTTTTCAATCAGGCGCTTTTCTAAAAGAGCGCCCGCGTGGCACGAAGGTGTGCCGTCCCACCCCTGCAAGCTCGGGTTAAAAGAGCTTAGATGCAAAGACAGATAAAAAAGTTGATGCAACAAAATGTCATAAGGCGACCCTTCGTCGAATAGTCCCCCTGCTCAACAGGAGGCATTCTCACTAAAGGATTAACCCCATCATGCAGCGCGGGGCTGATCATACCGGGGTTTTGCCAATAAACACGGGACAACATCGTGTTACTTATCGCCATACCATCTTTATCGTTACGTCCTTATGACAAAACGATCATTCCCTCGATGTGACGCATTGGTTAGAACTCAATACAGGTTGACGCCGCAATGACGTCAACACCTTGGCTCGCGACGCCGGCAGCGAGCCCCAACGGCAGGAGTTTTTCTGCCAGACCTCAATTGAGGTCGACGCGATAAATACAGTCAACAAGTGAGGGCAACACCCTATGAGAAGACTTAAGCGTGATCCGTTGGAAAGAGCATTTTTGCGCGGATATCAATATGGCGTTGGTGGCAAATCCCGTGAGCTTTGCCCATTTACTCTACCGTCGGTACGCCAAGCCTGGATTAACGGCTGGCGAGAAGGACGCGGCGACAACTGGGACGGTATGACCGGCACTGCGGGAATCCATAGACTCAACGAACTTCACGCCGTCGGCTAACACAGGGCACACACTCCGACACGACAATCTGATTACGTAACGACTTACCACGCACGCCCCATCCGGGCGGCGGGCTTCGGCCCAGGGGCTCCTTCGAGGAGCCCTTTTTTATGCCTGTTCTAAACTTCGCGATGAACCCCCTTGCCACAAAAGCCCTCAGCGCAGGGCTGCTATTGCGTCTACGGATTCACGAATCAGCGCCGGGCCTTTATAGATGAAGCCGGAATAGAGCTGCACCAGGCTGGCGCCCGCAGCGATTTTCTCAGCCGCGTGCTTGCCTTCGGTGATGCCACCCACGGCGATGATCGGCAAGCGACCGGCCAACTCGGCCGCCAGCACCTTCACGGTGTGGGTGCTCTTGTCGCGAACCGGTGCGCCGGACAGGCCGCCCGCCTCGTCACCATGCTCCATGCCTTCAACGCCGACGCGGCTCAGGGTGGTATTGGTGGCGATTACCGCGTCCATCCCGGTTTCGATCAGCGCTTGCGCGACCTGAGCGGTTTCTTCGTCGGTCATGTCCGGCGCAATCTTGATCGCCAGTGGTACATGTTTGCCGTGGCGCAGCGCCAGTTCTGCGCGGCGCGTCGCCAGGTCGGCCAACAGTTGCTTCAGCGAATCGCCGAATTGCAGGCTGCGCAGGCCCGGGGTGTTTGGCGAACTGACGTTGACCGTTACATAGCTGGCGTGGGCATAGACCTTGTCCAGACAGATCAGGTAGTCGTCGACTGCCCGCTCAACCGGGGTATCGAAGTTCTTGCCGATATTGATGCCCAGCACGCCCTTGAACTTGGCTGCCGCCACTCGGGCCAGCAGGTGATCGACGCCGAGGTTATTGAACCCCATGCGGTTGATGATCGCCTCGGCTTCCGGCAGACGGAAAATGCGTGGCTTCGGATTGCCCGGCTGCGGACGCGGGGTGATGGTGCCGATTTCGACAAAACCAAAACCCAGTTGCGCAAAACCGTCGATGGCCGCGCCGTTCTTGTCCAGACCGGCCGCCAGGCCCACCGGGTTCGGGAAGTCCAGGCCCATGACGGTCACCGGCATTTTCGCCGGCGCCTTGCACAGCAAGCCGTTGAGGCCCAAACGTCCGCCCGCGCCGATCAGGTCCAGGGACAGATCGTGGGAGGTTTCCGGGGAAAGTTTGAACAACAGCTGACGGGCCAGGGTGTACATGGGCGGCTTTGACTCGAATGGCGGCGAAATGAGGCGGCGATTATAGCCGGGCATCGGGGTTGCAGGCGAGGCGCGCGACAAAATCAGCGAGCGATGGCATATGCCTTGCACCAGCACACCTATCAGCACTCATGCCAACGGCGGGATGAGTCGAAAGACAATGGCGTCGTCACCCGGCCTTGCTCGCTTGAAGGTCTGGGACGACGCTTTTTTTTGGAAGGTGTTTAGCCATGAATGAAACCACAGCGGGCCCCCTGGCCTGGGTCAACGGCAGCGATGCCCCGGAAAAGACCGAAATCAACCTTGGCTTCATGGCCCTGAGCGACTGCGCCTCGGTAGTGGTCGCGGCCACGCAGGGCTTCGCCCAACCTTATGGCCTGACCCTGAACCTCAAGCGCCAGTCGTCCTGGGCCAACCTTCGGGACAAACTGGTCAGTGGCGAACTCGATGCCGCCCACAGCCTGTACGGTTTGATCTACGCCGTGCATTTGGGCATCGGCGGTGTCGCGCCGACCGACATGGCGGTGCTCATGGGCCTGAATCAGAATGGCCAGAGCATCAATCTCTCCCATGGCTTGCAGGCTCTGGGAGTGACCAGTCCTGAAGCACTGGACCGGCACGTGCACCAAAGTCGCCCAAAACTCACCTTCGCCCAGACATTTCCTACGGGCACCCACGCCATGTGGCTGTATTACTGGCTCGCGAGTCAGGGTATCCACCCGTTGCAGGACGTCGACAGCGTGGTGGTGCCGCCGCCGCAAATGGTCGCGCACCTGCAAGCCGGGCGCATCGACGGCTTCTGCGTCGGCGAGCCATGGTCCGCCAGCGCGGTGCAGCAAAATCTGGGGTTCACGATGGCAACCACCCAGACTATCTGGCCCGATCATCCGGAAAAAGTCCTCGGCTGCACCCGCGCCTTTGTCGAGCAATACCCCAACACCGCAAGGGCGCTGGTGATGGCGATTCTGGAGGCCAGCCGCTTCATCGAAGAAAGCACCGAGAATCGCCGCAGCACCGCGAAGCTGTTGAGTGCCCCGCAATACCTCGACGCACCGCTCGACTGCATCGAACCGCGATTGCTCGGTGACTACGCCGATGGCCTGGGTAATCGCTGGCAAGACCCGCACGCACTGCGCTTCCATGGTGATGGCGAGGTCAATCTGCCGTATCTGTCCGATGGCATGTGGTTCATGACCCAGTTCCGCCGCTGGGGTTTGTTGCGCGACGACCCGGACTACCTCGGCGTGGCCCGTCAGGTCCAGCAACTAGACTTGTATCGAGAGGCCGCCACCGCTGTAGGTGTGACCGCTAGTGATCAGCAAATGCGCAGCAGCCAGTTGATCGACGGCAAGGTCTGGGATGGCCTGGACCCCGCCGGCTATGCCCGCAGCTTCAAGCTGCACGCCATGAGCGACAGCTCGCCCCTTCTCGCCAGCCGCTGACAGGAGACTGCGAATATGTTGCGTATCCTGCTGATCAACGACACCGCGAAGAAAGTCGGTCGCCTGAAAGCGGCCTTGACCGAAGCCGGGTTCGAGGTGATCGACGAGTCGGGCCTGACCATCGACCTGCCCGCACGCGTCGAAACAGTGCGTCCGGACGTTATTTTGATCGATACCGAGTCACCGAGCCGCGATGTGATGGAACAAGTGGTGCTGGTGAGCCGCGACCAACCGCGGCCGATCGTGATGTTTACCGATGAACATGACCCCGATGTGATGCGTCAGGCGATCAAGTCCGGCGTCAGTGCCTACATCGTCGAAGGCATCCACGCACAGCGCTTGCAGCCGATTCTCGACGTGGCCATGGCGCGTTTTGAAAGCGACCAGGCCCTGCGAGCCCAGCTCAACGCCCGTGACCAGCAACTGGCCGAGCGCAAACGCATCGAGCTGGCCAAAGGGCTGCTGATGAAAATGAAGGACTGCAACGAGGAAGAGGCCTACACCCTGATGCGCCGCCAGGCCATGAGCCGTCAGCAGAAGCTGATTCAGGTGGCGGAGCAGATCATTGCCATGAGTGAGCTACTTGGCTGAACGATCATCCTGAACATGGCACAGATCTCGCAAAGTAATCGCTACAGGTAACCAACGGCGGTTGCCCCACCTACGACAAAGACGTCGCTCACCTCATTTGCCTTTTGGCGAATCCGGTGGCGGCGTTTTTTTGTTTTGGCCCCACAGACCGGGGCCGGTGGTGCGGCCGATGCGGCGCCCCACCTGCAAGCTCATGACTCCTTCTCGAGACTCCTAACAGCTGAGGTGCGCGATGAATTCAAGCTTCTGGAAATCTGGCCATACCCCGACATTGTTCGCGGCCTTCCTCTATTTCGACCTGAGTTTCATGGTCTGGTACCTGCTCGGCCCACTGGCAGTGCAGATCGCCGCCGACCTGCACCTGACCACCCAACAGCGTGGACTGGTGGTGGCCACGCCGATTCTGGCCGGGGCGGTATTGCGCTTTGTAATGGGCTTGCTGGCTGATCGCCTGTCGCCGAAAACCGCCGGGCTGATTGGCCAGGTGATCGTCATCTGTGCCCTGTTTGGCGCCTGGAAACTCGGCATCCACAGTTACGAACAAGCGCTGGTGCTGGGCCTGTTCCTCGGCATGGCCGGCGCGTCCTTCGCCGTCGCCCTGCCGCTGGCCTCGCAATGGTATCCACCCCAGCACCAAGGCAAAGCCATGGGCATCGCCGGTGCCGGTAACTCGGGCACCGTGCTCGCCGCACTGATCGCCCCTGTGCTGGCGGCTGCGGTTGGCTGGAGCAACGTGTTCGGCTTCGCGCTGATCCCGCTGATCCTGACCATCATCGTCTTCGCCTGGCTGGCCAAAAACGCGCCAGAGCGGCCGAAAGCCAAGTCCATGTCCGACTACTTCAAGGCCTTGGGCGACCGCGACAGCTGGTGGTTCATGTTTTTCTACAGCGTGACCTTCGGCGGCTTCATCGGCCTGGCCAGCGCCCTGCCCGGCTATTTCAACGACCAATATGGCCTGAGCCCGGTGACCGCCGGTTACTACACCGCCGCCTGTGTGTTCGGTGGCAGCTTGATGCGTCCGTTGGGCGGCGCTCTGGCCGACCGCTTCGGTGGCATTCGCACCCTCTTGGGGATGTACACGGTGGCAGCGGTCTGCATCGCAGCGGTGGGTTTCAATCTGCCGAGTTCCTACGCGGCACTGGCACTTTTCGTCTGCACCATGCTCGGTTTGGGTGCCGGTAACGGCGCTGTTTTCCAATTGGTGCCGCAGCGTTTTCGTCGGGAGATCGGTGTGATGACCGGTTTGATCGGCATGGCCGGCGGTATCGGTGGGTTTGCACTGGCTGCGGGCATGGGCGCGATCAAGCAAAGCACCGGCAGTTATCAACTGGCCTTGTGGTTGTTCGCCAGCCTTGGCGTTCTGGCCTGGTTCGGTCTGCACGGCGTGAAACGTCGCTGGAGAACCACCTGGGGTTCGGCAGCCGTGACCGCCGCTCGGGTCTGAGACCTCAATGAGCCTGCAACTGAGTTTTGCCGAAGCGAGTGCCATTGGCCCTCGCGAGGAGAATCAGGACGCCCTGCGCCTGGTGACGCCAGCCCCGGCGCTGGCGGCGAGCAAGGGTTACCTGTTCGCCATCGCCGATGGCGTCAGCCAGTGCGCCGATGGTGGCCTCGCCGCCCGCTCGACGTTGCAGGCCCTGGCGCTGGATTACTACGTCACGCCGGAAACCTGGGGCGTCGCGCAGGCACTGGATCGTCTGCTGCTGGCACAAAATCGCTGGTTGCAGGCCAATGGCGGTGGGCAACCGTTGCTCACCACTGTCAGTGCTTTGGTCATGCGCGGTAGGCGTTTTACCTTGGCCCATGTCGGCGATTGCCGGGTTTATCGCTGGCACGCCGACAACTTGCAACGGGTCAGCGAGGATCACGTCTGGGACCAACCGGGCATGCAGCATGTGCTCAAGCGAGCGTTGGGGCTCGATCAGCATTTGGTGCTGGATTTTCTCGATGGCGAACTGCGGTTGAACGAAAGTTTCGTACTGCTCAGCGACGGCATTTGGGCCGTGCTGGGCGACACCGCGATTGCGGCAATTCTGCGCGATCAACCGGATTTGAACAGCGCTGCGCAGACCTTGGTCAGTGCGGCGCATCTGGCCGGCAGCCAGGACAACGCCAGCGCCTTGCTGGTGCGGGTCGATGCCCTCGGTGAAACGAGCATCGGCGATGCGTTGATTCATTTGCAGCAATGGCCACTGCCGCCAGCCTTGAAAGCAGGTCAGGCTTTCGAAGGCTGGCAGGTCGAAGGGATACTCGGCCAGAGCCAGCAGTCGCTGCTCTATCGAGTGCGCGATGGCCAACAACAACCCTGGCTGCTGAAAACCTTGCCGGGCGCGCTGCGTGACGATCACCTCGCAGGGCAGGCGTTGCTGTCAGAAGAATGGTTTCTCAAGCGCGTGGCCGGGCGGCATTTCCCTGAAGTCCATGCCGCCAGTCAGCGTCAGCATTTGTACTACGTGATGCGGGAATATTCCGGATCCACCTTGGCGGAGCTGCACGCCGATGTCGGACCGCTGCCTCTGCCTCAATGGCAGGATCTGGCCGAACGCCTGCTGCGAGCCGTTGGCATGCTGCATCGACGGCAGATTCTCCATCGCGATATCAAACCGGAGAATCTGCTGCTGGGGGACGACGGCGAATTACGCCTGCTGGACTTCGGTCTCGCCTACTGCCCCGGCCTGTCCGAAGACCAGCCTTCTGCCCTGCCCGGAACGCCCAGCTATATCGCGCCGGAAGCCTTTCGCGGAGAAGCGCCGACACCGCAACAGGATCTGTATGCCGTGGGCGTGACCCTATATTTCCTGCTCACCGGGCATTATCCCTACGGCGAAATCGAAGCCTTCCAGCGCCCACGGTTCGGGGTTCCTGTCAGCGCCAGTCGCTATCGACCCGATCTGCCGGAATGGATTGCGCAAAGTCTCGAGCGCGCCGTGGCGGCGGATCCGGGTCAACGTTTTGAAACGGCGGAAGAATGGTTGCTGCTGCTGGAACAAGGCGAGCGGCGCAGTTTGAGCGTGCGACCCAGACCGCTGCTGGAGCGCGAACCGTTGAAGGTCTGGCGGACCTTGGCGCTGGTGTCGTTGCTGGTGAACCTGGTGCTGCTGGTTTTGGCGCTCCATTAATGGGCAATGCGCGTTGATTCGGTGCAATAAATCACGGACCTCGGTTTTAGACCGCGACCCAACCCCAGCAAATTCGGGCATCTGAAGCACTTGGCACAACCACTGCATTACCTCTCTCACCATACATAAAGCCCAGCCTTCAACGTAGAAGGCTGCGCTGCCCGAGAGAACGGGACAAGGACAAAGGCGTCCTCGCTAGGCAACTAGCGGGACGCCTTTTTTTGTTTGCGCAAAATTTGTCGAGCAAGACCTGAAAGCCCTGATGAGGCGGGTCCGAGCTCCCCGGAGAACCTGATGAAAAAACTAAAACTGGTGATGATCGGCAACGGCATGGCCGGGGTTCGCACCCTGGAAGAACTGCTCAAGCTGAGCAATGAGCTGTACGACATCACGGTCTTCGGCGCCGAACCTCATACCAACTACAATCGCATTCTGCTGTCACCCGTACTGGCCGGCGAACAGACTTTCGAAGAGATCGTGCTCAACGATCTGGACTGGTACCTGGACAACAACATCAAGCTGCTGCTCAACCGCAAAGTGGTGGAGATCGACCGGGTCAAACGCCGGGTCATCGCCGAAGACGGCAGCGAGGCCGAATATGATCGTCTGCTGATCGCCACCGGCTCGACGCCGTTCATCCTGCCGATCCCCGGCAACACCTTGGACGGCGTGATCGGCTACCGCGACATCGCCGACACCCAGGCAATGATCGACACCGCGAAAACCCACAAGCACGCCGTTGTGATCGGTGGCGGCCTGCTCGGTCTGGAAGCCGCCAACGGCCTGATGCTGCGCGGCATGCACGTCACCGTGGTGCACATTGGCGAATGGTTGCTGGAACGGCAACTGGACAAAACCAGCGGCCAGTTGCTGCAAACTGCCCTGGAAGCCCGCGGCCTGCACTTTCGTCTTTGCGAGCAAACCCAAGCCCTGCACGATGCCGGCAGTGGCCGGGTCGGCTCGGTTGAATTCAAGAACGGCGACATCATCCCCGCCGACCTGGTGGTGATGGCCGCCGGTATTCGCCCCAACACCGAACTCGCGGAAAAATCCGGCATCCCCTGCAACCGCGGGATTCTGGTCAACGACACCCTGCAAACCTACGACCCGCGCATCTACGCCATCGGCGAATGCGCCAGCCACCGCGGCATCGCTTACGGCCTGGTGGCGCCGCTGTTCGAACAGGCCAAGGTCTGCGCCAACCACCTCGCCCAACTGGGCTTCGCCACCTACAAAGGCTCGGTGACGTCGACCAAATTGAAAGTCACCGGCATCGACCTGTTCTCCGCCGGCGACTTTATGGGCGGCGAAGGCACCGAAACCATCACCCTCTCCGACCCTATCGGCGGGGTCTACAAAAAACTGGTGGTCAAGGATGACGTGCTGGTCGGGGCCTGTCTGTACGGCGATACGGCAGACGGTGGCTGGTATTTCCGGCAGATCCGTGAGAATCACGACATCGCGCAGATCCGCGATCACCTGATGTTCGGTGAAAATGCTTTAGGCGATGTAGGACACCAGGGTCAGGACAAAGCCATGAGCATGGCCGACACCGCCGAAGTTTGCGGCTGCAACGGTGTGTGCAAAGGCACCATCGTCAAGGCGATTCAGAAACACGGGCTGTTCAGCGTCGACGACGTCAAGAAACACACCAAGGCCGCCAGCTCCTGCGGTTCCTGCGCAGGGTTGGTGGAACAGATCCTGATCAACACCGTGGGCGGCGCAGCAGACGTTAAACCGAAAAGCGAAAAAGCCATTTGCGGTTGCAGCGACCTCAACCACGGGCAAATCCGCCAGGCCATCCGCGAGCAGCACCTGCTGACCATCGCCGGCACCATGAGCTATTTGAACTGGCGCACGCCGAACGGCTGCGCCACGTGCCGCCCGGCGCTCAACTACTACCTGATTTCCACCTGGCCGGGCGAAGCCAAGGACGACCCGCAATCGCGCCTGATCAACGAACGCGCCCACGCCAACATTCAGAAAGACGGCACGTACTCTGTAGTCCCTCGGATGTGGGGCGGTGTGACCAATCCTTCGCAGCTGCGACGCATTGCCGATGTTGCCGACAAATACAACGTGCCAATGGTCAAGGTCACCGGCGGTCAGCGTATCGATTTGCTGGGGATCAAGAAGCAGGACTTGCCGGGCGTCTGGAAGGACCTCGACATGCCATCCGGCCACGCCTATGGCAAATCCATCCGCACCGTGAAGACTTGCGTCGGCAGTGAGTTCTGCCGCTTCGGCACCCAGAATTCCACGCAACTGGGCATCGAGCTTGAGCACGACCTGTTCAACATGTGGTCGCCGCACAAAGTGAAACTGGCCGTCTCCGGTTGCCCTCGCAACTGTTCGGAAGCGGGCATCAAGGACGTCGGAATTATCGGCGTGGATTCGGGCTGGGAGATGTACATCGGCGGCAACGGCGGGATCAAAACCGAAGTCGCAGAATTCTTCGTCAAGCTCAAGACCGCCGAAGAAGTGCGTGAATACAACGGCGCGTTCCTGCAGCTCTATCGCGAAGAAGCTTTCTACCTCGAACGCACCGTGCATTACCTGCAACGGGTCGGTATGGAACACATCAAGAAAGCCGTGCTGGAAGACCCGGAGCGGCGCAAGGCGCTCAACGATCGCCTGCAATTCTCCTTGTCGTTCGAACAGGACCCGTGGAAGGAACGCCTGGAACAACCGTTGCTGAAGAAAGAATTCGACGTCATCGCAGTGAAGAACCTGGAGGTGCCGGCATGAACTGGCTGGATATCTGCGCACTGGAAGAAATCAATGCCCTCGGCTCCCGGATCATCGCCGGCCCGAAGGGTGACATCGCGATTTTTCGTACCAGCGACGATGAGGTTTTCGCACTCGATGACCGCTGCCCGCACAAGGGCGGGCCACTGTCCCAAGGTTTGATCTACGGCAAACGGGTCGCCTGCCCGCTGCATAACTGGCAGATCGACCTGGAAACCGGCGAAGCCCAGGCCCCGGACATCGGCTGCGCTCACCACCATTCGGCACGGGTCGAGAATGGCCGTGTGTTGCTGGCCCTGCGGGAAGCAAGCTGATGAACCAGATCACCGCTTCCACCTGCTGCTACTGCGGGGTCGGCTGCGGTGTGCTGATCGAGCATGACGGCGAGCGCATTCTCGGCGTCAGCGGCGATCCGGCCCACCCGGCCAACTTCGGCAAACTGTGCAGTAAAGGCTCTACATTACACCTGACCGGCGACCTCGCCGCCCGGGCGTTGTATCCCGAGCTGCGCCTGGGCAAAGACCTGGCCCGCAGCCGCACCGACTGGGACACCGCCCTCGATCATGCCGCCAGCGTTTTTGCCGAGACCATCGCCGAACACGGCCCGGACAGCGTGGCGTTCTACATCTCCGGGCAATTGCTGACCGAGGATTACTACGCCTTCAACAAACTGGCGCGAGCGCTGGTAGGCACCAACAACATCGACAGCAATTCGCGCCTGTGCATGTCTTCGGCAGTAGTCGGTTACAAGCGCAGCCTGGGCGCCGACGCACCGCCGTGCAGCTACGAAGACCTGGAATTGAGCGACTGCGTGATGATCGTCGGCAGCAACATGGCCTACGCCCACCCGATACTTTTCCGCCGCCTGGAGGAAGCGAAATCCCGGCGGCCGCAGATGAAAGTAATCGTCATCGACCCGCGTCGTACCGACACCTGCGATCTGGCTGACCTGCACCTGGCGATTCTGCCAGGCACCGATGTCGCCTTGTTCCATGGGATTTTGCACCTGCTGCTGTGGGAAGACTGGGTCGACCGCGACTTCATCAAGGCCCACACCGAAGGCTTGGCCGAACTGAAAAACCTGGTGCGCGATTACACGCCGCAGATGGTTTCGCAGCTCTGCGGGATCAGTGTCGAGCAACTGCAGCAATGCGCCAAATGGGTCGGCACCTCGCCGAGCGTCCTGTCGCTGTGGTGCATGGGCTTGAACCAGTCCACCGCCGGCAGCGCGAAGAACAGCGCACTGATCAACCTGCACCTGGCCACCGGGCAAATCGGCCGCCCCGGTGCAGGACCTTTCTCCCTGACCGGTCAGCCAAATGCCATGGGTGGCCGCGAAACCGGCAGCTTGTCGAACCTGCTGCCAGGCCATCGCGAGGCCGCCAATGCCGAACATCGCGCGGAAGTGGCAGCCTATTGGGGCATTGAACAACTCCCCGAAAACACCGGGCTTACCGCCATTGAACTGTTTGAAGAGGTGCGCAGCGGCAAGATCAAGGCGCTGTGGATCGCTTGCACCAACCCCGCGCAATCAATGCCGGATCAAACCGCCGTGCGCGCAGCATTGGAAGCCTGCCCGTTCGTGGTGTTGCAGGAAGCCTTCCGCACCACCGAAACCGCCGCCTTCGCTGACCTGCTGCTGCCTGCCGCCAGTTGGGGCGAAAAGGACGGCACGGTGACCAACTCCGAACGGCGCATTTCCCACGTTCGCCGGGCGATTTTCGCACCCGGCGAAGCCCGCTCTGACTGGGCGATCACCGTGGATTTCGCACAGCGCCTGGAAAAATATCTGCGTCCCGGGCAAATCAGCCTGTTTGCCTTTGAAAATCCGGCGCAGGTCTTCGACGAGTACAAGCAATTGACCCGCGGGCGTGATCTGGACTTGTCCGGTATCAGTCATGAACTGATCGACCGCCTCGGCCCGCAGCAATGGCCCTTCCCCACTGGCGCCAGCGAAGGTACGGCCCGGCTGTACCTGGACGGAGTTTTCCCGACAGCCAGTGGACGTGCGCAATTCGTGGCCGACCCGTACCGCGCCGCCAAGGAACAGCGCGACGCGCGCTTCCCGCTGACCCTGATCACCGGCCGCCTGCGGGATCAATGGCATGGCATGAGCCGCACCGGCACCGCCGCGCAGCTATTTGGCCATGTCAGCGAAGCTGTGTTGAGTTTGCACCCGGATGAACTGCGCCGGCATCGGCTGCAATCGGGCGACCTGGTCAGCCTGAAAAGTCGCCGTGGCGCGGTGATTGTCGCCGTCGGCGGTGACGACAGCGTGCGACCCGGTCAGGCTTTTCTGCCCATGCATTGGGGTGACCGCTTCCTCAAGGGTGGCGTAAATACCCTCACTCTTCCCGCCTTCGACCCGCTATCGAAACAGCCCGAACTCAAGCACAGCGGCGTGCGTCTGGAACCGATGCAACTGCCGTGGAACCTGTTCGCCCTGATCGAGGGCGATGTTCAACAGCATTTTGAGACGCTACGACCGCTCTGTGAGGCGTTTTCCTACGCCAGCCTCAGCTTGGCCGGCCGCGAACGACCCGCGCTTCTGATACGCGCTGCCAGCGCCTGCGCGCCGGATCCGCAACTGCTGCGTGATATCGATCAATGCCTGGACCTCAACGACGGCCCGGTTTTAGCCTACGACGACCCACGGCGCTCCATCGGCAAACGCGTCCGGATCGAGAACGGCCGGATCACCGCGATTCGTCTGGCAGGCGAAACCCTTGCCCAACACTGGCTGCAAAGCCTGTGGCTGGAAGGTCGCGCTGACGAACAGCTGCGGCGCTGGCTACTGGCACCGCTGAGCGCACCGCCAGGCAACACCAGTACGCCGGCCATCGGTAACAAAACCCTGTGCAACTGCAAAGACGTCAGCCAAAGCGCGGTCTGCGCCGGCATTAGCCGCGGTCTGGACCTGCAGGGTTTGAAACAAGAATTGGGCTGCGGCACGCAATGCGGCTCCTGCGTCCCGGAAATCAAGCGATTGCTGGCCGCCACTGCGCAGCCGGTCGCCGTCACCTCGTGAGGAAAACACTATGAGCGCAAAAGTCTGGCTGGTGGGTGCGGGTCCTGGCGATCCGGAATTGTTGACCCTCAAGGCCGTGCGGGCGTTGAGCGAAGCGGATGTGGTGCTGATCGATGACCTGGTCAACGATGCGGTGCTGGAGCATTGCCCGCAGGCGCGGATCATTCCCGTGGGCAAGCGCGGCGGCTGTCGCTCCACGCCTCAGGCGTTCATTCATCGCCAGATGCTGCGTTACTCCCGCCACGGTAAATGCGTGGTGCGGCTCAAGGGTGGCGACCCGTGCATTTTTGGCCGGGGCGGCGAAGAGGCGCAGTGGCTGCGTGAGCATGGGGTCGAAGTGGAACTGGTCAACGGCATCACTGCCGGGCTTGCCGGCGCAACGCAATGCGATATTCCGTTGACCCTGCGAGGCGTTGCGCGCGGCGTGACGCTGGTCACCGCCCACACTCAGGATGGCAGCAGCCTGAACTGGCAAGCCCTGGCCCAAGGTGGCACGGCGCTGGTGGTGTATATGGGTGTCGCAAAACTGAGCGAGATTCGTGAGCAATTGCTCGCCGGAGGAATGGCGGCGGATACACCGGTGGCAATGATTGAAAACGCTTCCCTGCCATGCCAACGGGAATGTCGGAGCAACCTGACAGCGATGGAAGAAGATGCCTACAGCTTCGAACTCAAAAGCCCGGCGATCCTGGTGATCGGTGCCGTGGCAGCCTGTGCGAAAGTATCCATTCTGGAACATGACTTGCCCGCAACTGCGGTCAATCAGTCAGCCTGACTCTCCCCGCTTCAACCCTGCCTTCACTAAATCGCAGACAAAGAAAAGCCCGGCCTAAGCCGGGCTTTTCAGAGCTGCGCGCTAATTACTTAGCGTTAGCTTCAACCTGCGCTTCTACGCGACGGTTTACAGCGCGGCCAGCGTCAGTTTTGTTGTCAGCAACTGGGCGGGATTCGCCGTAGCCAACAGACTGAACGCGGGACGATTCAACACCGTACTGGTTGGTCAGAACTTGCTTAACGGCGTTTGCACGACGCTCGGACAGTTTCTGGTTGTAAGCGTCAGGACCGACGGAGTCAGTGTGACCTTCAACAGTAGTGCTGGTGGATGGGTACTGCTTCATGAAGTCAGCGAGGTTTTTGATGTCGCCGTAGCTGTTAGGCTTGACTACCGACTTGTCGAAGTCGAATTTCACGTCCAGCTCAACACGAACAACTTCAGCAACTGCTGGGCAGCCATCAGCGTCAACAGTTACGTTGGCTGGGGTGTCCGGGCACTTGTCAACGTTGTCGCAAACGCCATCGTTGTCGCTGTCGGAGCAGACTTCAGCTGGTGCTGGAACTGGAGCAGCAGCAGGCTTGGAGCCGCCACCGAAGTTCACACCGATACCGACGCTTGGAGCCCACTCGGTGTCGCCCTGGTCGATGTTGTATTGAGCTTCAACGCCAGCACGGGCGTAGAAGTTCTCGGTGAAGTACAGCTTGGCACCGCCGCCAACGTTGGCGAAAGTGGAACGGTTACGACCGCCGGAGCCGTTCTGACCGATGCTTTGATCGGAGAAGCCAGCCGATACGTACGGACGCAGCATGTCGCCCGGGTTGTTGAAGTGGTACAGAGCGTCCAGAGCGGTGTTAGCGCCCTTGATGTTACGACCGTCGTCGGAACGCACGTTGTGCACTTCGTCGTAGCCCAGACGCAGTTCAACGTCGTCAGTCAGGAAGTAACCAACCGAACCACCGAAGAGGTTGCCGTTGTTCTTGAAGTTACGAGCGCTGTCGAATTGTTCTTTCTTGGCGAAGCCTTCGATTTCAACTGCGCCTTGGCCTTGTGCCAGAGCGCCGAACGAAGTGGCGGCAATCAAAGAACCAATGGCCAAGCCCAAGGTGTTTTTCAGTTTCATCCGTTAAATCCCCATCTGGTGATTGTGAAGCAGTCCCGCAAACCGGGGGACAACTCGGCGGCAAGTCTATCAGAACTTGCCTACACGTAAGAGATATTTGCGCCGAACTAAGTTTCAGCAATGCCTGCAAATTTCTCACGCAATTTATCTAGAGCACGTTTGTAACGCATTTTTGTCGCACTCAAACCCATGTGCATGATATCCGCGATCTCTTGAAATTCCAGCTCTGCGACAAATCGTAGCACCAGAATTTCACGGTCAATCGGGTTCACATACACTAACCAGCGATCAAGTCCACCCTTATCCTCGGGTTTCGGCGCCTTTTCTTCAGACGCTTCCTCGAGGGGATCCAGACTCAAAGCATCCATCAAGCGACGCTTTCGCCGTTCTTTCCGATACTGCGTGATGCACTCGTTGTACGTGATGCTATATAGCCATGTCTTGAACTTCGATTTGCCCTCGAAGTTCTTCAGGCCATACAGCACCTTCAACATCACTTCCTGACAGACATCGTCTGCGTCACGATCGTTCCCAAGATACCGTGCACAGACGTTAAATAATGTTCGCTGGTAACGCCGCATCAGTTCTTCATAGGCGCGCGTTACGTGAAACAGCTCGGTATGCGAGCGCGCGACCAACTCCTCATCAGAGAGCTCGCGGGGGTCGTAGCGCGTGGACAGCGATTGAGCTTTATTCAAAACAAGTCGGGCCGACAGTCAGGTCAATGTCCGCCGCAACCCTTTTCAGGGCATTTTTGCGGCGGCATACATTAGCAGGGTTTGCCGGGTTAGCGGCTACTCACATGCTGTTCCAGGAGGATCCGATTGGAGAGAGAGACTAGCTCACCCTCATCGGTCAGCAATGTGGTTTTAACCGTGCCGATCTCTTCGATCTGACCTTCGACCTCGCCAACACGCACTTGTTGCCCAACCTGATACAACTCACGCACATAGATTCCCGCAAGAATCTGACCGGCAATTTCCCGGCTTCCCAACCCCATGGCCAGCGCAACCGCCAGACCAACGGTAATCAATACAATCACA
This sequence comes from Pseudomonas sp. LBUM1666, assembly GCF_059695775.1. NCBI lineage: Bacteria > Pseudomonadati > Pseudomonadota > Gammaproteobacteria > Pseudomonadales > Pseudomonadaceae > Pseudomonas > Pseudomonas sp. LBUM1666. The sequence goes on from NZ_CP166789.1 coordinate 4,338,243, forward strand.
ATCACGTGGTTGAGCAGGTCAGTCTTGACCTCCAACTGGCTGATTGCGACCGAAATACTGATGATAATCACCAGGCCCTGAGCAATTCTCCCCAGGCCCGCAGCGTAATCCAGCCCTACGCCCTCTGCCGCACCCCGCACCAGCCCATTGGCCAGTTGCGCGAGCAATACACCCACCAGCAGCACCAGCGCGGCGCCGAATACTTTCGGCAAATACAGCGCAAGCATGTCAAGCGTAGCCGAAACTCGCTCAAGTCCAAGGGATTCTGCGGCAGAAACCAGAAAAATCAGCAGAACGAACCAATAGACAATCTTGCCAATCAGGGTCGAGATCGGCACTTGAAGGCCGGCCCGGGACAGCAATTTTGTCAGACCGGTGCCGCCCATCAGGCGATCGAGCCCCAGCTTGGCGAGCAACTTGGACAACAAAGTGTCCAAAAGTTTCGCAACGACGAAACCCAACAGCAGCACAACCAGCGCGCCGAACAGGTTCGGGATGAAATTTGCAACCTTGGTCCATAACGCAGTCATTGCAGTGACGAGGCTCTGAGTCCAGAGATCAAGTTCCATATTCAATCAGCCTTATCAGCAGTGCGAACGGTAGGTTTACGGTGGCGGGAAACCGGAGCGACATGGGCCGATCCGTTATTCAGGGCGATCATCAGCGCGGGCAGCCAGCGGCCCAGCAGGCTGAACAGATCACCGGCGCCGACCTGGCGGTTGGCGGTTTTCAGTACACGCCCAAGGCACGCATCGTCGTCCCGGGTGGACGGTGATGCCTTGAGCATGTCACGCAAAGACTGTTCAAACGGATCGTGCATACGCACCTCTCGTGATGTCTGTGAAAGACGCGGTCAAATTTGCTCGGGTCACATGGCTCACCCTCAGACCCAGCGCAAACGTCGGAATAACCACCACTGTCCCAGCGCCACCGAGACCATCATCAGACACGCAATCAGGAAGCCATAGGGGCTCGCAGAGAACGGAATCCCACCGACATTGATACCCAAAAGACCCGCCAGAAAACTCATCGGCAAAAAGATCCCGGTGATGATCCCGAAGCGGTACATCGTGCGGTTCATTCGCACGCTCAAACGTCTATCTTCGGCCTCGAGGACCAACCCCACCCGCTCCCGGGTCAATTCCAGCTCCTCGAGATACCGGGTCAGGCTGTTGTTCAATTCGTTCCAGTAATCACCGTCGTCTTCGACGAACCAAGGCAGTTTTATCCGTGTCAGCTGTCCGAATATTTCCCGCTGCGGCGCAAGAAAACGTTTCAGCGCAGCGGCCCTTCGACGGATCTGCAAAACAGCTCCGTGCTCGGGTGTATACCGTTCGTCGGCATCCAGCTTTTCTTCCTCCTCATCGACCACTTCCGAGAGGCAACTGACCAGATCCTGCACCTTATGGGTGAGGAATTGCGCCATATAAAGGATGAGTTCTGACGCCGTTATCGGTCCTTTGCCTTCGGCGAGCTGCACCAGCAACTCATCGGTGGCGCGCAACGGACGCAAACGCAGGGAAATAACCCGCTGGGCCGACGCAAAAATCCGCACCGAGACCATGTCTTCCGGCTCGGCGCCCGGGTTCAGGTTGACCCCACGCAAAAATAGCAGCAGTTCGCTGTCGGAAAGCTGTAAAAGACGCGGTCGGGTGTTTTCTTCAAGTAACAGATCACAGCTGAATTCGCTCAGACCGCTGGATTTTCGCAACCAGGTCCGGGTTTGCGGGTGACTGCGATCCCAGTGCAGCCACAGGCTTTCATGGGCCTGCAACTGCAAGTCATCGAGTTCAGTCCGGGCTATCGAACGCGCACCGCCTTTACCGTCCAGCACCAGGGCATGCACCAGCCCCCACTGCGCGTTTTCTTCCTCGAACATCCTCACCCCTTTGGTTGACTCAACGCTTTATTCAGGCATTTTCAGCGGGCTTGGCGAAATGATCACGCCGTTATTGTCCGCATAGATGTAGTGGCCTGGGTGGAACGTCACACCGGCAAAAGTGACCGCAACGTTGAGATCGCCGAGCCCGCGCCGGTCGGACTTCCGCGGGTGGCTGGCTAGGGCCTGAACGCCCAGATCGGTCTGCGCGATGATATCTACGTCGCGGATGCAACCGTAGATCACCAGCCCTTCCCAACCGTTTTTCGCGGCTTTCTCGGCCAGCATGTCACCCAGCAACGCATGACGCAGGGAACCGCCACCGTCGACCACCAGCACCTTGCCATTCCCATTGAGCTCGACCTGCTCCTTGACCCGCGAATTGTCTTCGAAACATTTGATGGTCACGATTTCGCCACCGAAAGAATCACGGCCGCCGAAATTGTTGAACATCGGTTCCAGCACCTGCACCAGCTCCGGATAGGCGTCGCAAAGGTCAGGCGTGATGTAATGGTTCATCGAGAAACTCCTGTAGAGAGGAAGACAATCGAGGATGTCGCAAAGTGACCAGAAAAGCTCAATGCGTCATATCTTAGCCGCAAGCCGATCAGAGCGAAATGCCCCTGTTAGAGCATCTGGCTCAGCTTGCCGTAGCAAGATCCGGCTTTTCACCCAGCAACGGTGTCTGTTGATCCACCAACCAGCGCGCCACCAGCGGCCAGACTTCAGTCTGGGCGGCTTTGCTGACGAGCATCTCCACATGACCGAAATTATCGCCAAAGCCCTGCTCGCGACCCAGGCTGATGAATTGCTTTTGCTCGGAACCCACCTGATCGAACAGCTTGCGACAAGCCCAGGTCGGGTCCTGATGGTCACCTGCGGCACTCACGGCCAATACCGGTAACTGAACGTCGGCCAATCCGGCCCACCAATCCTTGTCGGCATCGCCAAATCGCCCGAACAGGCCATACCAGCGCATGCTTTCCAGGGCCAGGCCAATGGGCTCGTCCTCAGGGCCGCGCTTGAGCCGTGAACCGGACAGCTGGGCAAAGCGTTTGAGAATGAAGCGCCCGCTCCACTCCACCGGCGGAATCTTCAACGGCCAGTAGGTGCGGCTGACTTGCGTACCGAAAAACGCCGCGGAAGCCACTACCGGCTCCCCGATGTACTCACCACCCAATGCCGCCGCCAGGGTAATCCCGCCCAGCGAGTGACCGATCCAGTGCGGGATCTGGCCGCTCTGCTCGCGCACGAACGCGCCAATGGCCGGCAAATCGTAACGGGCGTAGTCGGCGACGCGGTTCTTGCGGTAGTTCTGGTTACGCTGAGACAGGCCATGGCCACGCATTTCGGGAATCCATACATCGAATCCCAGACGCGTCAGATAGGCGCCCAGTCCAAGCCCCTTCGGGGAAAACCAGAACCGGCGATTGGAAAAGCTGCCGTGAAGCAAAATAACCGGAACGCCACGCGCGTCTGAGCCATCCGCCATGCCCAGGCGCGTCACAGCCAGTTCGACGGTGCCGTCAGGGCTGTTGCCGGGTTTCAGACGATAGACGTCTTCGCTCAGATCGCCGCGCCGCTCGGCGCTGATCAGGGCGACAGGAAATAGGTTGCTGCTGCTTTGCATAATGCTCTTGCACAAAAAAGGGCGGCGTCCAGAGGAGCCCGCCCTACTTGAATCTCTAAAAGGGCCGATCACTGATCGGCCCTTTCACTCACACCATCAAGCCGGAGCTTGACCTTCAGCCAGGAAGAACCAGGTTTCCAGTACGGAATCGGGGTTCAACGAAACGCTTTCGATGCCCTGCTCCATCAGCCATTTGGCCAGATCAGGGTGGTCCGAAGGACCCTGACCGCAAATGCCGATGTACTTGCCAGCCTTGTTGCAGGCCTGAATCGCGTTGGCCAGCAGCTTCTTGACCGCCGGATTACGCTCGTCGAACAGGTGCGCGATGATCCCGGAGTCACGGTCCAGACCCAATGTCAGCTGGGTCAGGTCGTTGGAGCCGATGGAGAAGCCGTCAAAGAACTCGAGGAATTCTTCGGCCAGAATGGCGTTGGACGGCAGTTCGCACATCATGATGATGCGCAGACCGTTTTCGCCGCGCTTCAGACCGTTCTCCGCCAACAGGTCGATGACCTGGCTCGCTTCGCCCAAGGTACGGACGAACGGCACCATGATTTCGACGTTGGTCAGGCCCATCTCGTTGCGCACGCGCTTAAGGGCACGGCATTCGAGTTCGAAGCAGTCACGGAACGATTCACTGATGTAACGCGAAGCGCCACGGAAGCCCAGCATCGGGTTTTCTTCTTCCGGCTCGTAGAGCTTGCCACCGATCAGGTTGGCGTATTCGTTGGACTTGAAGTCCGACAGACGCACGATGACCTTTTTCGGCGTAAATGCAGCGGCCAGGGTGCTGATGCCTTCAACCAGCTTCTCGACATAGAAACCGACCGGATCGTCGTAACCGGCGATGCGCTTGTCGACGCTGTCCTTGATGTCCTGCGGCAGCCCGGCGTAGTTCAAAAGCGCTTTCGGGTGAACACCGATCATGCGGTTGATGATGAACTCCAGACGGGCCAGGCCCACACCAGCGTTCGGCAACTGCGCGAAGTCGAAGGCGCGATCCGGGTTGCCGACGTTCATCATGATCTTGAACGGCAGATCAGGCATGGCGTCCACGGAGTTTTTCTTGATGTCGAAGCCCAGTTCGCCTTCGAAGATGTAACCGGTGTCGCCTTCAGCGCAGGAAACGGTCACGCCCTGGCCGTCTTTCAACAGCTGGGTGGCGTTGCCGCAACCGACCACGGCCGGGATGCCCAGTTCGCGAGCGATGATCGCCGCGTGGCAAGTACGGCCGCCACGGTTGGTGACAATGGCGCTGGCGCGCTTCATGACCGGCTCCCAGTCCGGGTCGGTCATGTCGGAGACCAGAACGTCGCCGGGCTGGACTTTGTCCATCTCGGACACGTCCTTGATGATGCGGACCTTGCCGGCACCGATGCGCTGGCCGATGGCGCGACCTTCAACCAGCACGGTGCCGGTTTCTTTCAACAGGTAGCGTTCCATGACGTTGGCCGAGGTACGGCTCTTCACGGTTTCAGGACGGGCCTGAACGATGTAGAGCTTGCCGTCGTCGCCGTCTTTGGCCCATTCGATGTCCATCGGGCACTTGTAGTGCTTCTCGATGATCATCGCTTGTTTGGCCAGTTCGCTGACTTCGGCGTCGCTCAGGCAGAAACGTGCGCGATCAGCCTTGTCCACGTCGATGGTCTTGACCGATTTACCGGCCGTGGCCACTTCGCCGTAGATCATCTTGATGGCTTTGCTGCCCAGGTTGCGACGCAGGATGGCCGGACGACCGGCTGCCAGCGTGCCTTTGTGGACGTAGAACTCATCCGGGTTCACCGCGCCTTGTACGACGGTTTCACCCAGGCCGTAGGCGCCGGTGATGAACACCACGTCACGGAAGCCCGATTCGGTATCGAGGGTGAACATCACGCCGGCGGTGCCGGTTTCGGAACGGACCATGCGCTGAACACCAGCCGACAGGGCAACCAGCTTGTGGTCGAACCCCTGGTGGACGCGGTAGGAAATCGCGCGGTCGTTAAACAGCGAAGCGAACACCTCTTTGGCGGCGCGAATAACGTTTTCGACACCACGGATGTTCAGGAAGGTTTCCTGCTGACCGGCAAAGGAAGCGTCCGGCAGGTCTTCGGCGGTAGCGGAAGAGCGCACGGCCACGGCCATGTCAGGGTTGCCGGCCGACAGCGTGGCGAACGCGGTGCGGATCTCGGCGTTGAGCTTCTCGGGGAATTCGGCTTCCATGATCCATTGACGGATCTGGGCGCCGGTCTTGGCCAGGGCGTTGACATCGTCGACGTCCAGGGCGTCGAGGGCGGCGTGGATCTGATCGTTCAGGCCGCTCAGCTCGAGAAAATCACGATAAGCCTGAGCTGTCGTGGCGAAGCCACCGGGCACCGATACACCGGCACCTGCAAGGTTACTGATCATCTCGCCCAGGGATGCGTTCTTGCCCCCTACGTGCTCTACATCATGGACGCCGAGCTTATCGAGGGAAACTACGTACTCTACCAAGGTGATCTCTCCACTAACTGTGTTGGAAAAGCTCAGAAGCCGGCTGCTCTATGGAGCGTTTGCCAGCTGTATGGCCTGGACCTGGAAAATAAGTGAGAATGCGAGCCACTGGCGGCCGGCAAATCGCGCCTATCATATCCAAGATTCGTCACTAGCTTAAGGCCCAAGGTGCAAATGAAACGATCTGCTTTCTTTATCTCCGATGGCACCGGCATCACAGCCGAGACCCTCGGCCAAAGCCTCCTGGCGCAGTTCGAAAACATTACCTTCAGCAAATTCACGCGGCCCTACATCGACAACGTGGATAAAGCGCGGGCCATGGTACAACAAATCAACAAAGCCGCCGAAAACGACGGCTTTCGGCCGATCATCTTCGACACCATCGTCAATCAGGACATCCGTGAGATCCTCGCAACGTCCAATGGTTTCATGATCGACATTTTCTCGACCTTCCTGGCGCCTCTCGAACAGGAACTGACCGAGCATTCTTCCTACACCGTCGGTAAGTCCCACTCGATTGGCAGCAACTCCAATTACATGGAGCGGATCGAGGCGGTGAACTTCGCCCTCGACAACGACGACGGTGCGCGCACGCATTATTACGACAAGGCCGACCTGATCCTAGTGGGCGTGTCGCGTTGTGGTAAGACGCCGACGTGCCTGTACATGGCCATGCAATTCGGCATCCGCGCGGCCAACTACCCGTTGACCGAAGACGACATGGAACGCCTGCAACTGCCAGGCACCCTGCGTGCCCATCAACACAAACTGTTCGGCCTGACCATCGACCCGGACCGCCTCACCGCGATCCGCAACGAGCGCAAGCCCAACAGCCGCTATTCGAGCTACGCCCAGTGCGAATTCGAAGTGCGTGAGGTGGAGAATCTGTTCCGCCGCGAGAACATTCCGCACATCAATTCCACGCATTTTTCGGTGGAAGAGATTTCGGCGAAGATCCTGGTGGAGAAAGGCGTGGAGCGGCGGTTCAAGTAGTTCTGCGGCGCCCGTTACACCGCTTTCGCGAGCAGGCTCGCTCCCACAGTTGATCTCCAGTGGACACAAAGTTTGTGTACGACAGAGATCCACTGTGGGAGCGAGCTTGCTCGCGAAGAACAATTACACGGTCTCTGCCAATGCTGCCGCCAATGCGTCAAACCCACCCTGCAACAACCGATCATCCCCTGCTGAATTACACACACTCGCCCTGATGAACTGCGGCACGGCCCCATGCCCGACCGCAAACATCTCGGCAGTAGCCACCAGAAAATTATTCGCCTTGAGCTCCTCAGCAATCTGCGAGGCCCGCCAAGGCTCGGGCACTTCGAGCCAGAAGTGCGGGCTATGGGAATGGGTTTTGTACGCCAAGCCCTCCAGCACACCGCTCACCAACGCCTTGCGCCGACCGATCTCGGCAATCTGCTGGCCCAGCAACCGCTCGGCAATGCCGTTTTCTATCCACAGACTCGCCACCTCCAGCGACAACGGGTTGGCCATCCAGCACGTCCCGCGCACTGCTGCGCTCAAGCGTCCGATCAACGGTTGCGGCGCATGCAGGTAACCGACTCGCAAACCCGCCGAAACCGCCTTGCTCAGACTGCCGATCAGCACCGCGCGCTCCGGGGCGAAATGGCTCAAGGGTAACGGTCGCTGCTGAGCCAATACCGCGTGGGCTTCATCTTCAAAGATCAACAGATTGTGCCGCCGACAGACTTCTACAATCGCCTCCCGCCGTGGGACGGACATCACTGCAGCGGTAGGATTCTGGATCGTCGGCGTGCAATACAGCGCCGACACACGGTGGTTGCGGCAAACCTCCTCCAGCGCATCGGGCATCAGTCCTTCATCATCCATCCCGACGCCGATGAGTTTTATCCCGAGCTGGCGTGCGACGCTGATCAACCCCGGGTAGGTCAGGTGCTCCGTCACCAACGTATCGCCCGCCTTGAGCAACCCCATCAAGGCACACAACAGACCGTGCTGGCCGCCGTTCACGCAAACGATCTGCTCGGTGTTCGGGACAAACTCTTTATGCCTGAGCCAGTGCGCGCCCGCCGCACGGTAGCGCAGCAACCCAGCCTCGGCGGTGTAGCCCCCGAGGTGTTGCAAGGCCTCAGGATCAAGGGACAACGCTTGCAGGCTCTGACTCAAAAAAAGCGCTTCCTGCCCCGGAATCGGTTGATTGCGGCTCATGTCAAAAAACGCCCGCGGTTCATCACTGACGTTGCGAAAGCCACCGTCCCGCGGTCGTTCCATCCCGCGCTGACGCACATAGGTGCCGTCTCCTACTCGCGCGACCACCAATCCCACACGCTCGAGTTCACCGTAAGCGCGGCTGATGGTACCGATGGTCACGCCGAGGCTATCCGCTAGCAACCGATGAGGCGGCAATTTGCAGCCGGGCTCGATCAGCCCTTCAGCGATGCTTTTTTCGATCGCGTCGGCGAGGCGTTTGTATTTCACACCCAGTCCGTTCGCCAGGCCGTCGCGCAGGATTGACACCATGGCAATACTTGTTTTGACAGTCATTACAGCCCCGAATAGCGTGCTTGAAACAGGTTCAATCAGGGATAGACCTTTTGCAGATGAAGGTCAATTCCGAACATAAAAGGAGCTCGCTCATGTCCATTGCCGTCAGTGCACCTTCACGTATTGCTAAACCCTGGATGGCCGCCCTGGTCACCAGTGTGCTGTTCCTGATCGTGTGCCTGAGCTGGGGCACCACGTGGCTCGGGATCAAGATTGCCGTTGAAAGCGTGCCGCCGCTGACCGCCGCCGGCCTGCGGTTCCTCATCGCCTTCCCGTTGTTTCTCGGCTTCGCCCTGATCCGTCGTGAACCGCTGCGGTTTCCCAGGGAGAGGCGTTGGTTTTTTGTCTTTGTCACGCTGTCGTATTTCAGCCTGCCGTACTACTTGCTCAACTACGGCGAGATGCACGTTTCGTCCGGCCTGACGGCGCTGCTGTTCAGCTGCATGCCAGTGTTCATCCTGCTGTTTTCCGCGCTGTTTCTGCGGGAGAAAATCTACCCCTCGCAAGTGCTCGGCATCGCCATCGGTTTCGGCAGCCTGTTCATGATCATCCGCAGCCAAGGGTTGCATCTGGACCATGCCGAAATGTTCGGGGTGTTGGCGATTCTCTGCGCGGCGGTGATGCATGCGCTGTGCTACGTGGTGACGAAAAAACACGGTACTGCGATCAGCGTCATCACCTACAACACGCTGCCCATAGGCATTGCCGGGGTGATGCTGTTTGTCGCCGGATTGAGTGTCGAAGCACCGGTGTTCGATGCCATCACCGCGCGTTCGTGGAGCGCCCTGCTCTACCTGGGGCTGGTGGCGTCGGTGGGCGGGTTTATCGTTTACTTCCTGCTACTCAAACGGCTGAGCCCGATCATTCTGTCGTTTGTGTTCATCATTTTTCCGGTGTTCGCGGTGATCATCGGTGCCTGGTACGAGGGGCAAACCTTGTCCCGGGAACTGATGATGTACTCGGCGATTTTGCTGACGGGGTTTGCGATCACCAAATTGCCTGTGGAAAAGTGGCTCATCGGCAAAAAAACAAACCCCTGAACAACGGTCAGATCACAAACAAATCCACAAACCGATTCACCGGCGTCGCCTCAAGCGCAGCCTGATCCTTGCACAACGCAAAGATCTCGGCGCATCGCTGGGCGGTGAAGCGCGTCGCCAGGTTCGCCTTGAACTTGTCTTCCAGCAGCGGAATGCCGTCGGTGCGGCGACGGCGATGGCCGATCGGGTACTCCACCAACACGTTTTCGGTGCTGGAGCCGTCCTTGAAGAACACCTGTATCGCATTGGCGATGGAGCGTTTGTCGGCCTCCAGGTATTCGCGGGTGTAGCGTGGATCTTCGACGATGACCATTTTTTCGCGCAGCACGTCGATGATCGGATGCGCCGCATGGAAGTCGTCCTCGTACTGCTCGGCCACCAGATTGCCAAACGCCAGCGGCACGGCGGTCATGTACTGGATGCAATGGTCACGGTCCGCAGCGTTGGCCAGCGGGCCGACCTTGGAGATGATGCGGATCGCCGATTCGTGGGTGGTGATGACGATTTTGTCGATTTCGTGCAGGCGATTTCTGACTTGTGGATGTAACGTCACCGCCGCTTCGCACGCCGTTTGCGCGTGGAATTCGGCCGGGAAACTGATTTTGAACAGCACGTTTTCCATCACGTAACTGCCGTACGGTCGGGAGAAACTGAACGTGCGCTTGTCTTCGGGCTTGAGCGCCAGGTCGTTGTTGGTGTGGCTGAACAGCACGTCGTAGAAGCCCCATTGTTTAGCGGTCAGTACGCCGGGGATACCCATCTCGCCACGCATTGCGATGTCCGCCAGTCGCACGCCACGGCTGGACGCATCGCCGGCCGCCCAGGATTTACGCGATCCGGCATTTGGCGCATGACGGTAAGTGCGCAGGGCCTGACCGTCGGCGAACGCATGGGACAACGCGGACAACAACTGCTCGCGATTGGCGCCCATGAGTTTGGCGGTGACAGCAGTCGAGGCGACTTTCACCAGAATGACGTGATCCAGGCCTACACGATTGAAGGAGTTTTCCAGCGCGATCACCCCCTGAATTTCGTGAGCCATGATCATGGCTTCGAGTACCACGCGAACGGTCAGTGGTGTATCGCCATTGGCGAGGCGCTTTTGTGACAAGTGATCGGCCACCGCGAGAATGCCGCCTAGGTTATCGGACGGATGGCCCCACTCGGCGGCGAGCCAGGTGTCGTTGTAGTCGAGCCAGCGGACGATGCAACCGATATCCCACGCTGCTTTGACCGGGTCGAGGCGATAACTGGTGCCGGGGACGCGGGCGCCGAACGGGACGACGGTGCCTTCCACCATGGGGCCCAGGTGTTTGGTGCACTCGGGGAAGCGCAGGGCCAGCAGGCCACAGCCCAACGTGTCCATCAGGCAGTTGCGGGCGGTGTCGAGGGCTTCGACGGATTGGATCTTGAAGTTGAGGACGTAGTCGGCAATGTCCTGCAGGACCGTGTCGTAGTCGGGGCGGTTGTTCTGGTCGACGTTGGTGCTCATGCTCGATTCACTCCAGTTCAGGATTGTTGAGTGGTGGTGTTCTTCCTCAGGGGCAGGTTTGGTTTTGATTTTTGCAGGTCTGGGGTGCCTGCTTGATTTGTATTTATTCAGGTAGATCCACCCCTCACCCCAGCCCTCTCCCCACGGGGGAGAGGGGAAAGGGAGCAGATCTTCAAGCTGTTTAAAGCCTGAGCTCGACTCTAGCTTCCAGGTCGCAGCGGATCGAAATACACCTCGGTCAGCCCCCTCTCCCCTCTGGGGAGAGGGTTGGGGTGAGGGGTGGATTTCAGATCAGAACGAATCACCCGGCACACGGACGTAACCTTCCATCAACACCCGCGCACTGCGGCTCATGATGGCCTTGTTCACTTTCCACTCACCGTCCACCAGGCTCGCCTCAGCACCAACACGCAAGGTGCCGGACGGATGCCCAAAGCGCACAGCATTGCGTTCGATACCACCCGCCGCAAGATTCACCAACGTGCCGGAAATCGCCGCAGCCGTACCAATCGCCACCGCCGCCGTGCCCATCATCGCGTGGTGCAACTTGCCCATGGACAGCGCCCGCACCAGCAGATCGACATCACCCGCCGCAATCGCTTTGCCACTCGAAGCAACGTAGTCCGCAGGCTTGGCCACAAAGGCAACCTTAGGCGTGTGCTGACGCTTGGCCGCTTCGTCCAGATCCTTGATCAGGCCCATGCGCAATGCGCCGTAAGCCCGAATGGTTTCAAACATCAGCAGCGCTTTCGGATCGCTGTTGATCGCGCCTTGCAGCTCGGTGCCGGTGTAACCGATGTCTTCGGCATTGACGAAAATGGTCGGAATACCGGCATTGATCATGGTCGCCTTGAAGGTTCCGACACCGGGCACTTCGAGGTCATCGACCAGGTTGCCGGTAGGAAACATCGAACCACCGCCACCCTCTTCTTCCGCTGCCGGATCCATGAATTCGACCTGCACTTCAGCGGCCGGAAAGGTCACGCCGTCGAGTTCAAAATCGCCGGTTTCCTGGACTTCACCGTTGGTGATCGGCACGTGGGCGATGATGGTCTTGCCGATGTTGGCCTGCCACACGCGTACCACGGCAACGCCGTTGTGCGGGATGCGGCTGGCGTCCACCAAACCATTGCTGATGGCAAACGAACCGACCGCCGCCGACAGGTTGCCGCAGTTGCCGCTCCAGTCGACGAAAGGTTTGTCGATGGACACCTGACCGAACAGGTAATCGACGTCGTGATCGGCCTTGATGCTTTTCGACAGGATCACGGTTTTGCTGGTACTGGAGGTCGCGCCGCCCATGCCGTCGATTTGCTTGTCGTACGGGTCGGGGCTGCCAATCACGCGCAGCAACAAGGCATCGCGAGCAGGCCCTGGAATCTGTGCCGCTTCGGGCAGGTCTTTCAGGCTGAAGAACACGCCTTTGCTGGTGCCGCCACGCATGTAGGTGGCGGGGATTTTAATTTGAGGTGCGTGAGCCATGGTGCTCCTTCAAAGCAGACACGGGACTCAACATCCCGTGCCCGCACGTCGTGATTTAGACGGCTACTGCCGATTCAAGGAAGTCCTGAGCAAAGCGTTGCAACACACCGCCGGCCTCGTAGATCGACACTTCTTCGGCGGTGTCGAGGCGGCAGGTCACCGGCACTTCGACGCGTTCGCCGTTCTTGCGGTTGATCACCAGCGTCAGTTCGGCACGCGGGGTGCGCTCGCCGATCACGTCGTAGGTTTCGCTGCCGTCGATGCCCAATGTCTTGCGGTCGGTGCCCGGTTTGAATTCCAGCGGCAACACGCCCATGCCCACCAGGTTGGTGCGGTGAATGCGCTCGAAGCCTTCGGCTGCAATCGCTTCCACACCTGCCAGACGCACGCCTTTCGCTGCCCAGTCGCGGGACGAACCCTGACCGTAGTCGGCGCCGGCAATGATGATCAGCGGTTGTTTGCGCTCCATGTAGGTTTCGATGGCTTCCCACATGCGCATCACTTGGCCTTCCGGCTCGACACGCGCCAGCGAACCCTGTTTGACCTTGCCGTTTTCCTGAACCATTTCATTGAACAGTTTCGGGTTGGCGAAGGTGGCGCGTTGCGCGGTCAAGTGATCACCGCGGTGCGTTGCGTAAGAGTTGAAGTCCTCTTCCGGCAAGCCCATTTTCGCCAGGTATTCGCCAGCGGCGCTGTCGAGCATGATCGCGTTCGACGGCGACAGGTGATCGGTGGTGATGTTGTCCGGCAGCACCGCCAATGGGCGCATGCCCTTGAGCGGACGAGCCCCGGCCAGCGCGCCTTCCCAGTACGGCGGACGGCGGATGTAGGTACTCATCTCGCGCCAGTCGTACAACGGCGTCACTTTCGGACCGGTGTCTTCGTGGATGGCGAACATCGGGATGTAGACCTGACGGAACTGCTCCGGCTTGACCGACGCTTTCACCACCGCGTCGATTTCTTCGTCGCTCGGCCAGATGTCTTTCAGGCGGATTTCCTTGCCATCAACCACGCCCAACACATCTTTTTCGATGTCGAAACGGATGGTCCCGGCGATGGCGTAAGCCACGACCAACGGTGGCGAAGCGAGGAAGGCGTTCTTGGCGTACGGGTGAATCCGCCCGTCGAAGTTGCGGTTGCCGGACAGCACAGCGGTGGCGTACAGGTCGCGGTCGATGATCTCTTGCTGGATCACCGGGTCCAGCGCACCGGACATGCCGTTGCACGTGGTGCAGGCGAAAGCGACGATGCCGAAACCGAGTTGCTCCAGTTCGCTGGTCAGGCCGGCTTCGTCCAGGTACAGCGCGACGGTTTTCGAACCCGGCGCCAGGGACGATTTGACCCACGGCTTGCGGGTCAATCCGAGCTTGTTGGCATTGCGCGCCAGCAGACCGGCGGCGATGACGTTGCGCGGGTTGCTGGTGTTGGTGCAACTGGTGATGGCGGCAATGATCACTGCGCCGTCCGGCATCTGGCCGGGCACTTCGGTCCACTGACCGGAGATGCCTTGGGCGGCGAGATCGGAAGTGGCGACGCGGGCGTGCGGGTTGCTCGGGCCGGCCATGTTGCGCACTACCGAAGACAGGTTGAAGGTCAACCCGCGCTCGTATTGCGCCTGCTTCAAGCTGTCAGCCCAGAGGCCGGTGGTCTTGGCGTAGTTCTCGACCAACTGCACTTGCTCGTCTTCACGGCCGGTGAGTTTGAGGTAGTCGATGGTTTGCTGGTCGATGTAGAACATCGCCGCCGTGGCGCCGTATTCCGGGGCCATGTTGGAGATGGTCGCGCGGTCGCCGAGGGTCAACGCGGAGGCGCCTTCGCCGAAGAACTCCAGCCACGCACCGACGACTTTTTGCTGACGCAGGAACTCGGTCAGCGCCAGCACCATGTCGGTGGCGGTGATGCCCGGTTGCAGCTTGCCAGTCAATTCGACGCCGACGCTTTCCGGCAGACGCATCCACGACGCGCGGCCGAGCATCACGCTTTCAGCTTCCAGGCCGCCGACACCGATGGCGATCACGCCCAGCGCGTCGACGTGCGGAGTGTGGCTGTCGGTGCCGACGCAAGTGTCGGGGAACGCCACGCCGTCGCGCACCTGGATCACCGGAGACATTTTCTCCAGGTTGATCTGGTGCATGATCCCGTTGCCCGGCGGAATCACATCAACGTTCTTGAAGGCTTTTTTGGTCCAGTTGATGAAGTGGAAACGGTCTTCGTTGCGACGGTCTTCGATGGCGCGGTTCTTCTCGAACGCCTCCGGATCGAAGCCACCGCGCTCGACGGCCAGGGAGTGGTCGACGATCAATTGCGTCGGCACCACCGGGTTCACTTGCGCCGGATCGCCGCCTTGCAGAGCGATGGCGTCACGCAGGCCGGCGAGGTCGACCAGCGCAGTCTGGCCGAGAATGTCGTGGCACACCACACGGGCCGGGAACCATGGGAAGTCGAGGTCGCGTTTGCGCTCGATGAATTGCTTCAGGGATTCGGTGAGCGTAGCCGGGTCGCAGCGACGCACCAGGTTTTCCGCCAGCACGCGGGAGGTGTACGGCAGGGTGTCGTAGGCGCCGGGCTGGATGGCCTCGACAGCCGCACGGACGTCGAAGTAATCCAGATGGCTGCCGGGCAGCGGTTTACGGAATTCAGTGTTCATCGTCAGGACTCGGTCACGGTGATTACAAAGGGGGGCACCCGGCGCGGACTTGAAGTAAACACATTCCACTGTGGGAGCGAGCCTGCTCGCGATAGCGGTGTATCTGTCGACATTGATGTTGAATGTCAGTCCGTCATCGCGAGCAGGCTCGCTCCCACAGGGTTTCAGGTTCCTTCAGTAACCAGCGTCAGCGCCCTCCCGGTCAGCGTTGTTCGATTGGCACGAACTTGCGCTGTTCGACGCCGACGTACTCGGCGCTCGGGCGGATGATGCGGTTGTTGGCACGTTGTTCGAACACGTGCGCCGCCCAGCCGGTCAGGCGCGAGCAGACGAAAATCGGTGTGAACAACTTGGTCGGGATGCCCATGAAGTGGTACGTCGACGCATGGTAGAAGTCGGCGTTCGGGAACAGCTTCTTCTGTTCCCACATGGTCTTGTCGATGGCTTCGGAAACCGGGAACAACACGGTGTCGCCCACTTCGTCAGCGAGTTTTTTCGACCAGCCCTTGATCACCTCGTTGCGCGGATCGTTGTCCTTATAGATCGCGTGGCCGAAGCCCATGATCTTGTCCTTGCGCTCAAGCATGCCGAGGGTGCCTTTGATCGCCTCTTCCGGCGAGCTGAAGCGCTCGATCATTTCCATCGCCGCCTCGTTGGCGCCGCCATGCAGCGGACCACGCAGCGTGCCAATGGCCGCCGTGACGCAGGAAAACATGTCCGACAGGGTCGAGGCGCACACCCGTGCGGCGAACGTCGACGCGTTGAACTCGTGTTCCGCGTAGAGGATCAGCGAAACGTTCATCACTTTGACGTGCAACTCGCTCGGCTTCTTGTCGTGCAGCAGGTGCAGGAAGTGGCCGCCGATGGATTGTTCGTCGCTCACGCAGCTGATGCGTTTGCCATCGTGGCTGAAGCGATACCAGTAGCACATGATCGCCGGGAACGCGGCGAGCAAACGGTCAGTCACGTCGTGTTGTTCGGAGAAGTCTTTCTCCGGCTCGATGTTGCCCAGGAACGAGCAACCGGTGCGCATCACGTCCATCGGGTGGGCGTCGGCGGGGATGCGTTCCAGCACTTCTTTCAGCGCTTGCGGCAGGTCGCGCAGCTTGCTCAGTTTGCTGATGTAAGCGGCGAGTTGGGTTTTGGTCGGCAGTTCGCCGTACAGCAGCAGGTAGGCCACTTCTTCGAATTGTGCGTCAGCCGCCAGTTCGCGAACGTCGTAGCCACGATAGGTCAGGCCTGCGCCCGACTGGCCCACGGTGGACAGTGCGGTTTGCCCGGCAACCTGGCCACGGAGCCCGGCGCCACTGAGTACTTTTGCTTCGGCCATTGCTGTCTCCAATCTTGAATTTGTTAGGGAATCTGCAATTTCTACACGGTTATCTTGTTTTCGTAGCAGCTCGTCCGCTCGTAGCAGCTGTCGAGCAGCGCGAGGCTGCGTTCGGCTGCGAAGCAGTCGTAAAACCTGCTTACGCGATCGACAGGCTTGGCGAGTCCTTCGGCCTCGAACGCAGCCTCGCGCTGCTCGGCAGCTGCTACATAAACCTCTACTTCTTCGCGGCGAACAACGCATCGAGCTTCTGCTCGAAGGTGTGGTAATCAATGCGATCGTAAAGCTCCATGCGGGTCTGCATGGTGTCGATGACGTTCTGTTGCGTGCCGTCGCGGCGGATCGCGGTGTAGACGTTTTCCGCAGCTTTGTTCATCGCGCGGAACGCCGACAGCGGGTACAACACCAGCGACACATCAGCAGCGGCGAGCTGCTCGGTGGTGTACAGCGGCGTTGCACCGAATTCGGTGATGTTGGCCAGGATCGGCGCTTTCACGCGGCTGGCGAACAATTTGTACATGTCCAGTTCGGTGATGGCTTCCGGGAAGATCATGTCGGCGCCGGCCTCGATGCACGCGGCGGCGCGATCCAAAGCGGATTCCAGACCTTCCACTGCGAGGGCGTCGGTACGGGCCATGATCACGAAGCTGTCATCGGTGCGCGCATCGACGGCTGCCTTGATCCGATCAACCATTTCCTGCAGGGACACGATCTCTTTATTAGGACGGTGACCGCAGCGCTTGGCGCCGACCTGGTCTTCGATGTGAATCGCCGCCGCGCCGAACTTGATCATCGACTTGACGGTACGCGCGACGTTGAACGCCGAGGAACCGAAACCGGTGTCCACGTCCACCAGCAGCGGCAGATCGCAGACGTCAGTGATGCGGCGCACGTCGGTCAGCACGTCGTCCAGGCCGGTGATGCCCAGGTCCGGCACGCCGAGGGAGCCAGCAGCCACCCCGCCACCCGACAGATAAATAGCCTTGAAACCGGCGCGCTTGGCCAGCAGCGCGTGGTTGGCGTTGATCGCGCCGACCACTTGCAGCGGATGTTCGCTGGCGACCGCATCGCGGAAACGCTGGCCTGGAGTGCTCTTGTTGGAACTCATGACTCACCTCGTTCAGTGGCTGTCTGGTTAGCGCCGTCCTGGTAGTGACGGGCGATATTGCGTTTGGAGGCGCCGATGTGGCGGCGCATCAACAACTCGGCTAGCTCACCGTCACGGTCGGCGATGGCGTCGAGAATTCGGTGGTGCTCGGCAAAGGCCTGACGCGGACGATTGGGCGTGGTGGAAAACTGGATGCGGTACATGCGCACCAGTTGATAGAGCTCGCCGCAGAGCATCTGCGTCAGGGTGCGGTTGCCGCTGCCCTGGATGATTCGGTAATGGAAGTCGAAATCGCCTTCCTGCTGGTAGTAGCCGACACCGGCCTGAAACGCCGCATCGCGCTCATGGGTTTCGAGGACCCGGCGCAGTTCGTCGATTTCTTCGAGCGTCATGCGCTCGGCCGCCAGACGGCAGGCCATGCCTTCGAGGGATTCGCGGATTTCGTAGAGTTCCAGCAGCTCGGCATGGCTCAACGAAACCACCCGCGCCCCGACGTGCGGCACGCGAACCAGCAGGCGCTGGCCTTCCAGTCGGTGGATCGCCTCACGCAACGGCCCGCGGCTGATGCCATAGGTGCGCGCCAGTTCCGGCTCGGAGATCTTGCTGCCCGGGGCGATCTCGCCCTTGACGATGGCCGCCTGAATGCGCCGGAAGACGTTCTCGGAAAGTGTCTCCGAATCGTCTTGGGCTATTACCGGGGGATCGAGTTGATCCAGCATATTGTCGACACCTTGAAAGCTGATGCCGCAAAAACTAGCGAATACAGACCTTTTAGTCAAAGGATAAATAGATATTGTCGACAATCGTCTAATAACCGACTGCACCAGAACGACGCAGTCCCTCTGTTTATAGCCGCCTCCCGGCGCTGGCGCCATAAAACCACCGTGCTAGAATGCCGGCCGCATTTGTTTGTGACATCTGCACTGCTTGTCATAAACAGTTGATAGGCATACGAGGGAGCTTGCGCAGCGATGCCAGGGCCTTGAATCGAAGTACGGACCGCTGCGCACCAGGATTTATGAGACTCAAGCCCTTCCCCACCTTCCTTTATCTTCTTTGCCTGCCCGGTTTCGCCGCGGCGGGGGAAAAGACTGTTTACGGCCTCAACGAGTACGCCTCCCTGGGCGGCATCGACCTGGAAGTCGCCGCCAAACTCGACACCGGGGCGAAAACCGCGTCCCTGAGTGCCCGTGACATCAAACGCTTCAAACGCAATGGCGAATCCTGGGTGCGCTTCTATCTGGCGATCGACGCTGCGCACTCGCACCCGATCGAACGGCCACTGGCCCGCGTCAGCAAGATCAAGCGCCGGGCCGGCGACTACGACCCGGAAGAAGGCAAGAAGTACACCGCCCGTCCGGTGATCGAGCTGAATATCTGCATGGGTTCGGCTTTACGCAGTATCGAAGTGAACTTGACCGACCGCAGCGCCTTCCAATACCCGCTCCTGATCGGCTCCGAAGCGCTGAAACGCTTCGATGCGCTGGTCGACCCCAGTCTTAAATACGCTGCTGGCAAACCCGCCTGCGCCACCGACGCTCATACCGCAGAGTAATTCCAATGCGCTCTCTTACCCTTCACCTGAAATTCCTGATCGCCATCCTGGTGGTGCTGGGTATTTCAGTCACGGCCTATCAGATCTTCGTGCTCGGCATCCCCGTGACCGAAGACGCCACCGACGACTTGTGGAACATCGACGCCAAAGTCGAGTTCGTCGCCAGTACCAAGGACCCGGTCAAGATCCAGATGTTCGTGCCGCCGCTGAGCCGCGATTTCGTCAGCCTCAACGAGAGCTTCATTTCCAATAACTACGGCGTGGCCGTGAACCGTGCCGACGGCAACCGCAAAGTCACTTGGTCGGCACGTCGGGCCAAGGGCAATCAGACCCTTTATTACCGCCTGGTACTGACCAAGCGCTACACCGGTGAAAAATCCAAGATCAAAGGGCCGACCTTCCGCGACAGCATCCCCGTCGAAGGTGCGGAAAAAATCGCCGCCGAAGCCCTGCTCGCACCGATCCGCCAGCACTCGGCCGACGTTGAAACCTTCATTGGCGAAGCCATCAAGCGGGTCAATAACCTCAACGACGACAACGTGAAACTGCTGCTGGGCGGTGATCCGTCCGCCGGTCACAAGGCGAAAATCGTCGAATTGGTGCTGTCCATCGCGCACGTGCCGGTGGAAAAGGTCCACACCATTCGTCTGGTGGCCGACCAGCCGCAAACACCGGAACTCTGGCTGCGCAGTTTCAACGGCACCGACTGGCTGTACTTCAACCCGGAAACCGGAGAACAGGGCCTGCCGACCGACCGCCTGCTGTGGTGGACCGGCGACGAAAACCTGATCACCGTCGATGGCGGCAAGAAGGCCAACGTGACCTTCAGCCTGAACAACAGCGAAATGAACGCCATTCGCCTGGCCAAGCTGACCGACGAAAACACCGACGCCAATTTCCTCGAATACTCGCTGTACGGTTTGCCGCTGCAAACCCAGCAGACCTTCATGATCATGGTGATGATCCCGATCGGTGTGCTGGTGATTTTGATCCTGCGTAACCTGATCGGCATTCAGACCCTCGGCACCTTTACTCCGGTGCTGATCGCCCTCGCCTTCCGCGAAACCCAGCTTGGCTTCGGGATCGTGCTGTTTACGATCATCACGGCGCTGGGGTTGTCACTGCGTTCCTACCTTGAACACTTGAAGTTGCAGATGCTGCCGAGGCTGTCGGTGGTGCTGACTTTCGTGGTGGTGCTGATCGCGGCGATCAGCCTGCTCAGCCATAAACTCGGCCTGGAGCGCGGGTTGTCGGTGGCACTGTTCCCGATGGTGATTCTGACCATGACCATCGAACGCCTGTCGATTACCTGGGAAGAACGCGGTTCCGGCCACGCCATGAAAGTGGCGATCGGTACGCTGTTCGCCGCATCGCTGGCGCACCTGATCATGAGCGTTCCGGAGCTGGTTTACTTCGTGTTCACCTTCCCGGCGATCCTGTTGATCCTGGTGGGCTTCATGCTGGCGATGGGTCGCTATCGCGGCTACCGCCTGACCGAACTGGTGCGCTTCAAGGCGTTCCTGAATAAGGCTGACTCCTGATGTTCGGCTTCTGGAAGACCTGGAAGGCCCTGGAAGCCCGGGGCATCATGGGGATCAATCGGCGTAACGCGGACTACGTGCTCAAGTACAACAAGCGCAATCTGTACCCGATTGTCGATGACAAGATCATCACCAAGGAACGCGCCATCGCCGCCGGCATTCATGTGCCGGAACTGTATGGCGTGATTTCCACCGAGAAAGAAATCGACAACCTCAATGACATCATCGGCGGGCGCAACGACTTCGTGATCAAACCGGCCCAGGGCGCGGGCGGTGACGGCATCATTGTGGTTGCCGACCGTTTTGAGGGCCGCTATCGCACGGTGTCCGGCAAGATCGTCGACCATGAGGAACTCGAGCACCATATCTCCAGCATCCTGACCGGCCTCTACTCCCTGGGCGGTCACCGGGATCGGGCGCTGATCGAGTACCGCGTGACCCCGGACCAGATCTTCAAGAGCATCAGCTATGAAGGCGTGCCGGACATTCGGATCATCGTGCTGATGGGCTATCCGGTGATGGCCATGCTGCGGCTGCCAACCCGCCAGTCCGGCGGTAAGGCCAACCTGCACCAGGGCGCCATTGGCGTGGGCGTGGACTTGGCCACCGGCCTGACATTGCGCGGCACCTGGCTGAACAACATCATCACCAAACACCCGGACACCACCAACGCAGTGGATGGCGTGCAACTGCCCTACTGGGACGGTTTCATGAAACTTGCCGCGGGCTGCTATGAGCTGTGCGGGCTGGGTTACATCGGTGTCGACATGGTGCTGGACCAGGAGAAAGGGCCGCTGATTCTTGAGCTCAACGCCCGGCCTGGGTTGAACATTCAGATTGCCAATGATTGCGGACTGACGTTGCGCACGCATGCGGTTGAAGCGCGCCTGGAGGAGTTGAAGGCTCGTGGGGTTGTTGAGACGGTTCAGGAGCGGGTTGAGTTTGTTCAGGAAATGTTTGGGCATATTCCTGCGGTTGAAGGTTGAAATCCACCCCTCACCCTAACCCTCCCGAAACGTCGGACCGCCCCAGAGGGGCGAGGGGACTGACCGATGCGCTCTTAGAGCTACATTGACCTGAAAGTCCGTGCCGAACTTAGATTCTGAAAAGCTTGAAGATCTGCCCCCTTTCCCCCTCTCCCCATTGGGGAGAGGGCTGGGGTGAGGGGTGGATTTGGAGTCAGACTCAATTCTTCAAAACCCTGCCCCAATCTGCTGATCCCCGACATCCCCTCTAGGAGCAATTCCCCGAGGAGACTACAATCGCCCCCCCGCCTCGATGGCTGATCTGCCCCGCCCATGTTGACCTGTTCCGTACACCCGCTCCCCTATCGCGCCAACCCCGCCGAGTACTTCGCGGCGATTCGTCACGCCCCCGGCGCCGTGCTGCTCGACAGTGGCCGGCCGAGTGCCGAGCGTGGACGTTTTGACCTGCTCAGTGCCTGGCCGCTGGAGCAAATAGCAGTATTGCCTGACGAAAGTGGCAGCGATTTCCTGCAACGTCTTCGCGACCATCTGACACGACTCGGTGAAGCGGCTGTTCCTTACGATTTGCCCTTCGCTGGCGGCCTCATCGGTTACCTGAGCTACGACTTCGGTCGGCATCTGGAAAACCTGCCGAGTCAGGCGCAGGACGATCTGCAATTGCCCGACGCACGTTTCGGGCTGTATGACTGGGCACTGATCACCGATCACCCACTGAGTACCAGTCAGTTGGTCTTCCACCCGTCGCTGATCGACAGCGAACGTCAGCGTCTGATCACGCTATTCAGTGAGCCTACGGCTGAAGCAGTCGAGTCTTTCAAGTTGAAAGCTCCGATGAAGGCCGACCTGAGCGCTGACGAATATCGCCACGCGCTAGAACGCATTCAGCAGTACATCCAGGCCGGCGACTGCTACCAGGTCAATTTCGCCCAGCGTTTCCGGGCTCAGTGCCAGGGCGATCCATGGGCCGCGTATTGCGCGCTGCGGGCGGCGTGCCCGACGCCGTTTTCGGGTTTCCAGAGCCTGCCCGACGGCGGTGCGGTACTGAGTCTGTCGCCAGAACGCTTCGTCAAAGTCAGCGAACGCCATGTGGAAACCCGCCCGATCAAAGGCACCCGCCCTCGCGGACTGACCGCTGCCGAAGATGCGGCAAACGCCGCCGAACTGCTGGCCAGCCCCAAGGACCGCGCAGAAAACCTGATGATCGTCGACTTGCTGCGCAATGACCTCGGCCGCACTTGCCGTATCGGTTCGGTGCGGGTGCCGGAGTTGTTCAGCCTGGAAAGCTACCCGAACGTGCATCACTTGGTGAGCAGCGTCACCGGAGAACTGGCAGATGATCGGGACGCGCTGGACCTGATCGCCGGCAGCTTCCCTGGCGGCTCGATTACCGGTGCACCGAAAATTCGCGCGATGCAAATCATCGACGAGCTGGAGCCGACGCGTCGTGGGTTGTACTGCGGGTCTTTGCTCTATCTGGACGTGCGCGGCGAGATGGACAGCTCCATCGCCATTCGCAGTTTGCTGGTCAAGGATGGGCAGGTGTGCTGCTGGGGCGGTGGCGGGATCGTCGCGGATTCCGAGTGGCAGGCCGAGTATCAGGAATCGATTACCAAGGTGAAGGTGTTGCTCGATACCCTGCAAAACCTTTAGCTTTTGTGGCGAGGGGGCTTGTCGGAACGCCGCATCGCCCCGTTCGGTTGCGCAGCAGTCGTAAACCGGCATATGCGTTGCATCTGAAAACTCGCGGTGTCCGATTTTGGGGCCGCTCCGCGACCCAACGGGGGCAAGCCCCTCGCCACAGGTATCGGTTTACAAACTCAACGCCCGATTCGAAGCCTTGATGAACTCCTGCTTCAGCTCTTCAAAGCTGTGCACCGCCGGGAACTGCGGAAACTCGCGAATCACATTGTCCGGCGCATGGAACAGAATCCCCGCATCCGCCTCACCCAGCATCGTGGTGTCGTTGTAGGAATCCCCCGCCGCGATCACCCGGTAGTAAAGGCTCTTGAAGGCCAAAACCGACTGGCGCTTGGGATCTTTCTGACGCAACTGATAGCTCGTCACCCGACCGGAATCGTCAGTAATCAGACGATGACAGAGCAAGGTCGGGAAGCCCAGTTGACGCATCAACGGCTGGGAGAACTCGTAGAACGTGTCCGACAGAATCACCACCTGAAAGCGCTCACGCAGCCAGTTGACGAACTCGATGGCGCCATCCAGCGGCTTGAGCGTGGCGATCACTTCCTGGATGTCGGTGAGTTTCAAGCCGTGCTCGTCGAGAATCCGCAGACGCTGCTTCATCAGCACGTCGTAGTCGGGGATGTCCCGGGTGGTAGCCCTGAGGGATTCAATCCCGGTTTTTTCGGCGAAGGCGATCCAGATTTCCGGGACCAGTACACCTTCAAGATCCAGACAGGCAATTTCCACAAGACACTCCCATTTGTATTGATTATTGAGTCGAGCGAGCAAAAGGACTGCCGAACTCTAGCGACTCAGGCCGGCCGGTGCAACGCAGAGGGCGCGCCAGCGGCTGCAGGATTTTGTTACCATCAGACCCATATAGAGCGCCCAGCGCCACCGACCTGTAGGAAGCCGCCCTGATGAGCCCAACGTTCGACGTCGTGGAACTCGCCACGACCTATGCCAACAAATCCGCACAGGACATCCTGAAACTCGCGTTCGCCGAGTTTGGCGATGACCTGTGGATATCTTTCAGCGGTGCCGAAGACGTGGTGCTGGTGGACATGGCCTGGAAACTGAACAAGAACGTCAAAGTGTTCAGCCTCGACACCGGCCGCTTGCACCCCGAGACCTACCGCTTCATCGATCAGGTGCGCGAGCACTACAAGATCGACATCGAACTGGTGTCGCCGGACTACACCAAGCTCGAACCTTTCGTGAAGGAAAAAGGCCTGTTCAGTTTCTACAAGGACGGCCATGGCGAATGCTGCGGCATCCGCAAGATCGAGCCACTACGTCGCAAGCTCTCGGGAGTGACGGCCTGGGCCACCGGCCAGCGTCGGGATCAGAGCCCTGGGACACGCAGCGCCGTCGCGGTGCTGGAAATCGACACCGCGTTCTCCACCCCGGAACGCACCCTGTACAAATTCAACCCGCTCGCGCAAATGACCAGTGAAGAGATCTGGGGTTACATCCGCATGCTGGAGCTGCCATACAACAGCCTGCACGAACGCGGGTTCATCAGCATCGGCTGCGAGCCCTGCACCCGTCCGGTGTTGCCGAACCAGCACGAGCGCGAAGGTCGTTGGTGGTGGGAAGAAGCGACGCAAAAAGAATGCGGTCTGCATGCGGGCAACATCATCAGCAAATCCAAGGCATAACCTCCAGCCTCGAAAATGTGTACACACTAATGTCACCATAGGTGCCATTTGTGTGTGCACTTTTCATTTCAGCGCCCCAAAAAGTTACACGCCCCTGCCCTGACTTCCTCAGTCGACCTTTCGTACAAATCCCGCTGAAAAATTAATACCTGTTCAAACAGTCAATTTATATCGCCTTTATTTCAGTTACTTATCGCATACCGATAACAAAACGAAATTAGCGGCAAAATTCATAGATCGCTGACTGGCATGGATCTGGCTTAAGTGCATACATGTTTTGTATACAATCACATCAAAACATACACACACTTTAGATCCGCAAGCCTGAAGCGCCCTATCCCGTACAGGCTGCAGATGCCCGTAACCAATGATGCTGACTGCCCGCGACGAAGATTTGTCGAGCCAACGCTCATGCACAGTCATCGCGACGCCAAGCTCGGAGCCTGCCGGAATGCGTACTAGCCTCTCCAATACCAACATCGCGCTGGATCTGCCCTCCTTCCCTCCCACTTCAACCCCTCACGACCAAACGTTTCAAGAACCCGTCGTACTCAGCCCTCGCCTGCACAACAAGGACCTGGCGCCGACCAAAGCCGAAGGTCGACGCTGGGGCCGCTACAGCATCTTCGCCCTGTGGACCAACGACGTTCACAACATCGCCAATTACTCATTCGCCATCGGGCTGTATGCCCTCGGACTGGGCGGATGGCAAATCCTGCTGTCCCTGGGGATCGGTGCGGCGTTGGTGTATAGCTTCATGAACCTCTCCGGTTACATGGGGCAAAAGACCGGCGTGCCGTTTCCTGTCATCAGCCGGATCAGTTTCGGCATTCACGGGGCGCAGTTTCCTGCATTGATCCGCGCCGTTATCGCCATCGCCTGGTTCGGGATTCAGACATACCTGGCCTCGGTGGTCTTTCGGGTACTGCTGACAGCGGTTCATCCAGGCTTCGCTGACTACGACCATGACTCGATCCTCGGTCTATCGAGCCTGGGCTGGGTGTGCTTTGTGGCGATCTGGTTCGTGCAACTGGCGATTCTCGCCTATGGCATGGAGATGGTGCGGCGTTACGAGGCGTTCGCCGGGCCAGTGATTCTGCTGACCGTCGCCGCCCTCG
Source organism: Pseudomonas sp. LBUM1666 (assembly GCF_059695775.1). NCBI lineage: Bacteria > Pseudomonadati > Pseudomonadota > Gammaproteobacteria > Pseudomonadales > Pseudomonadaceae > Pseudomonas > Pseudomonas sp. LBUM1666. The sequence goes on from NZ_CP166789.1 coordinate 4,364,390, forward strand.
CCGCGTGGATGTACTTTCAGGCAAACGCGACCATCGCCTGGTCGATCCGCGAACCACTGACCGGCGGTGAGATGTGGCGCAACATCTTTGCCGGTGGTGCGTTGTGGCTGTCGATCTACGGCACGCTGATCCTCAACTTCTGCGACTTCGCTCGCTCGTCACCGTGCCGCAAGACCATCAAGGTCGGCAATTTCTGGGGCCTGCCGGTGAATATTCTGGTGTTCGCCAGCATCACCGTCCTGCTCTGCGGCGCGCAATTTCAGATCAATGGACGGATCATCGAAAGCCCGACCGAGATCATTGCCTCGATCCCCAACACCTTCTTTCTGGTGCTCGGCTGCCTGGCGTTCTTGATCGTCACCGTGGCGGTGAACATCATGGCCAACTTCGTCGCCCCGGCCTTCGTACTGAGCAACCTGGCGCCGAAGTACCTGACGTTCCGCCGCGCCGGGCTGATCAGCGCGACCATCGCGGTGCTGATCCTGCCGTGGAACCTCTACAACAGCCCGTTGGTGATCGTGTATTTCCTGTCCGGCCTCGGTGCCCTGCTCGGCCCGTTGTACGGCGTGATCATGGTCGACTACTGGTTTGTACGAAAAGGTCAGGTCAACGTACCGCAGTTGTACAGCGAGGATCCCAACGGTCCTTATTACTACAGCCACGGAGTCAATTTACGCGCCGTCGCGGCGTTCATTCCTGCCGCGTTGATCGCCATCATCCTGGCACTGGTACCGGGCTTCGACAGCGTATCGCCCTTCTCCTGGCTGATTGGTGCCGGGATTGCCGGGATGCTCTACCTGATCATCGCCAAACGGCAACCTCATTACGCAGACGTCAGCGGTGAAGCCATCGCGGTCGATAACGTCAGCCATTAATCCCTTGGCGGCCCGGCACCGTCGGGCCGCAGAACCACCCGCTATAAGGACTTCCCATGCGAATTCTCGTGGTCAACGTCAACACCACCGAATCCATCACCCAGGCCATCGCGCGTTCGGCTCAGTCCGTGGCCGCGCCGGGCACGGAAATCATCGGCCTGACGCCCTACTTCGGTGCTGACTCCATCGAAGGCAATTTCGAAAGTTATCTGGCCGCCATCGCGGTGATGGATCGGGTGATGGCTTACGACCAACCCTTCGACGCCGTGATCCAGGCCGGTTACGGCGAACACGGCCGCGAGGGTTTGCAGGAGTTGCTCAACGTGCCGGTGGTGGACATCACCGATGCGGCGGCCAGCACCGCCATGTTCCTCGGCCATGCCTACTCGGTGGTCACCACGCTGGACCGCACCGTGCCGCTGATCGAGGATCGCCTCAAACTGTCCGGACTCTGGGACCGTTGCGCATCGGTGCGGGCCAGTGGTTTGGCGGTGCTGGAACTGGAATCCGATCCTGAGCGTGCGCTGGAGGCAATTATTCGTCAGGCGGAATTGGCCGTGCTTGAAGACAAGGCCGAGGTGATTTGCCTGGGCTGCGGCGGCATGGCCGGGCTGGATGAACAGATTCGCCGGCGCACTGGCGTGCCGGTGGTGGATGGTGTGACGGCGGCGGTAACGATTGCCGAGTCGTTGGTGCGGTTGGGGTTGTCGACGTCCAAAGTGCGGACTTATGCGACACCGCGACCGAAGAAAATTATCGGGTGGCCCGGGCGGTTTGGCAGGTAGACCGCGTTATCGTTCATCGCGAGCAGGCTCGCGATGAACGATAACGCGGTCTCAAGCCAGGCTCAAAGAGCACTAAACCGCGACCCCAACCCCTGCTCCGCAAACTGCTCAATGATGAAATCCACAAACGCCCGGGTCTTGCCGGGCAGCAGTTTGTGTTCAGCGTAATAGATGGAAATGTTGCCATCGTCGACGTACCAGTCCGGCAGCACCCGCTGCAAGTTCCCGGCCTCCAGATAGCCCACGGCAAACGGCATGCTCACCAGCGCAATGCCCAACCCTTGGGCGGCCGTGGCGCAGGCCGCCTCCGAATCACTCATGGTCATTCGCGCCTTGAGCGTCAGCGGGCTGTGTTGCTGGGTGTGACTGGTCAATTGCCAGGAACGCACACGTCCCGTCTGCGGCGACCGAATCAGGATGCCATCGTGATGCTTCAGATCATCGGGCTCGGCAATCACCTCACGCCTCGCAAGGTAGTCAGCTGACGCCACCAACACCCGATGGGCCGGTGTCAGCTTGCGCGCCACCACCCCCTGCGGCAGCTCGAATCCCCCACCAATCGCCGCATCGAAACCCTGAGCGATCAGATCGACCTGACGATTATCGAAATGCCAGTCCGGGTTGATCGCCGGAAAGCGTCGCAGAAATTCCCCGAGCAACGGCACGATGTACAAACGCCCGAACACCGTGCCCATGCTGACCTTCAACGTCCCCGCTGGTAGCCCCTCGGCGCTGGCCAGATTGGCCACGGCATTCTGGATCGTGTGAAGACTGGAACTCACTTCGCCGAGAAACCGATGACCCGCTTCAGTGAGCGTCAGGCTGCGAGTGCTGCGCTGAAACAGCCGCACACCCAGCCGCGCCTCAAGTTTGGCAACACTCTTGCCCACCGCCGCGGGGGTCAGACTCAGGCGGCGCGCGGCTTCGGCGAAGCTGCCGACCTCGGCACTGCGCACGAAGCATTCGATACTGCTGAAGGTTTCCATAAGCGCCACTATAAACTTTTGGTTTACACAGACTATCGCAATTACCGTCTACACAGACTCTAATCCTGAATCAATACTAGGCTCCATCAACCGAGACATCTCGCCTCGGGACTTTGGAGATCGATATGACTACTCAGAACCTCAGCGGCAAAGTGGCTTTGATTCAAGGCGGATCCCGCGGTATCGGCGCCGCCATTGTCAAACGCCTGGCCGCTGAAGGCGCGACAGTTGCCTTCACCTACGTCAGCTCCACGGCCAAAGCCGAAGAATTGCAAAACAGCATCACCGGTAACGGCGGCAAAGCCCTCGCGATCAAGGCTGACAGCGCCGACGCCGAGGCCATCCGCAACGCCGTGACCGCCACCGTAAAAGCCTTTGGTCGCCTGGACATTCTGGTCAACAACGCTGGCGTGCTGGCTGTTGCACCGCTGGAAGATTTCAAACTCGAAGACTTCGACCAGACCCTCGCGATCAACGTGCGCAGCGTATTCATCGCCACTCAGGCCGCTGCTAAACACATGACCGAAGGCGGTCGGATCATAAACATCGGCAGCACCAACGCCGACCGCATGCCCTTCGCCGGTGGCGGCCCGTACGCCATGAGCAAAGCGGCGCTGGTCGGCCTGACCAAAGGCCTGTCCCGCGACCTCGGCCCGCGCGGCATCACCATCAACAACGTGCAACCGGGCCCGGTCGACACTGACATGAACCCGGCCAGTGGTGACTTCGCCGAAAGCCTGATCCCGTTGATGGCGGTAGGTCGTTACGGTAAAGCGGAAGAAATCGCCAGTTTCGTCGCCTACCTCGTCAGTCCCGAAGCCGCCTACATCACCGGTGCCAGCCTGACCATCGACGGTGGTTTCGGCGCCTGATACGGGTCAGCCAAACGCAAATCAAATGTGGGAGCGAGCCTGCTCGCGAAGAGGGAATATCAGACGACATCAATGCCGCCTGACACACCGCCTTCGCGAGCAGGCTCGCTCCCACATTTTCTGTATCAAGCCCATTCGAGCGCTGGCAAACCGCAAGCGCTCGGTTTGAACGCTTTCAACGTACGAAGAATGCCATCGGCGTGTGCGTATTTTTCGTCAGCCATCGCCGCATCCGGGATCGCAATCGCGGTCATCCCGGCCGCTTTCGCCGCCGTGACACCGAACGGCGAATCCTCGAACACCAGGCAATCCTCGGGCGCGACACCCAGGCGTCGCGCCGCCGTGAGGAAGATGTCCGGCGCCGGTTTGGCCGCGCCGACTTCCGGATCGTCAGCCGTCACGATGAAATCGAACAGCGCGAACCAGTCGCGGTGCAAGGTGGTTTTCTGGCCAAACGACTGACGCGAAGAACTGGTGCCCACCGCGATCGGAATGTTGTTGGCCTTCAAGTGTCGAACCAGCTCCTGCGCGCCAGGCATCGCCAGCGCTTTAGGAAAACGCTCGCGCATCAGCGGTTCGCGAATCACCAGAAACTCTTCGGCGGTAATCGGCAGGTCCAGCGCCTCGACCACATAACGCGCCAGATCACCCGCGCCACGGCCGATGATGTTCTGTTTGACGCTCCAGTCGAAGACGCGACCGTAACGCGCGGCAATCATGGACGTGACCTCGGTGTAAATGCCCTCGGTGTCCAGCAACAAGCCGTCCATATCGAAAATCACGGCCTTGATCGGGCCGAATTCATTCAGTGGTGCATTCATCGCATCTGATCCGTTTTCTAATGACATCCCAGAGGCGGCTCAGGTACGGCCGGGTCCGCGATCGATTAAAGGATTCAGCAGCATAGCGAGCGCGGCGGGCATAGGGCAACGGGCAATGCCTGATCGGTACTAAAACCTGCGCCGAAGTGCTCTCCGTCATTTAGCGATTTCCCCTACACCAAACACTTACTTTCCCGACTTCTTTCCCCGCCGATCCCACGCAAAGTCTCGCGCTCTGAATTGATCCGCGCGAGGGACTGCGAATGTTCATACCTGACAACCTCCTGGCCTTGAACAACACCATCGGGCTGCTGGTGGTCGCCGCCATGGACCCTGAGCAGCCGAATGTCGAAGCGCTGCTCGATGACTTTCGGCTCTGCCTCAATGACTACGACACCTGGGCTGAAAGCTTCTGGACCGGTAGGGCACTGGATGTCGAGCAAGTGTTCAAGGTCGGCAATGAAGTCCGTCTAAGCGCGCCGAAGCATTCGACCACGCCTGTCAGTGCGACAGTCGCCGCGTGCCCGGCCAGCGGTCCGTTGACCCTGGTGCATATGTTTGAGGCAGCGCGTTTCGTGCCGATCGGCAATACGCCGGTGATGCTTGAACCTTTGCTTTCCGACGTGGCGGGTGAGCAGACGTTTGGCGAGCCGATCTACGACGAAATCGGCCCCAGCGGCATCCTGGAAATCCCCGATTGCCAGCGCGGCCAGCGTTATCGCATCACCTTCTTTCCCGATGTATCCGCTGATCACGTCAAAGCACTTTACGCCTCCTATCAGGGCGTCATCGGCGAGCTGGAACGCTGGTTGCGCAGCGAATGGACGACCGAGTTCGAACCAGCGTGGGCCGGGTTCTCCCAGGCCGGTTTCATCAAGCGCTACGGCATGCTGCAAAAGGCCGACTGGCGCGGCTTCGAGAACTCGCTGAACGGTTTGTGGGATGACGTGAAACAGATTTATGCCCTGATCGCGGACCTGCAGGCCAACAGCGAAAAACTCCTTGAATACCTGACCCGATCCGAACTTGAAACGCTGTTGAACGCTTCGGCGGAGTCCATCGCCAATGTGTTGCTGATGCTGAGCGACGAGCCGTTGATGTTCATTCATCTCGCGGCGTTCACCAGTTGGCTGAGGATGCTTCCGCCGCAGTACATCGCCGAGGTCGTGGCGGAAATTCGTACGGAGATATTGATCAGTTTCTTACTCATGTGCCTTACCGGTCCTGCAGGACTGGAATTGCGTCTGAGTGAGAAGGTGCTGTCCAGGATCAAGTCCCCGCAGACCCGGCAATGGCTGGCGGCCGCCACTTTGCGATTGGCTGAGCTCACCGCCAGGTCCGACCGGACAGCCCACGCTGGCGCGCTCAAACCGCTGATGGTCAATGCCCGGAATGCACCGATCAAACCTGCGCCCGCCGTGTCATTGCAGATCACTGCGGGGGGTGCGTCGGTTTTGTTGGTGAAGAATCCGGTGGCCATTGCTCGCGACAAGTCTGAAGCCATGACCAGGATTGGCAGGCAGGAACATCGCGACGATGCCCCGGATCAGGCGAAGAACCCCAACGGTGACAGCGCCGATTGCGGACCGTTGACCTGTACCAATGGCTGTCCGGTATCGATGGTCACGGGCGAGGAACTGCTGACCTTGACCGACGGTGCGCTGGACGGGATTTTGCCGTTCGACTTCATTCGGCTCTATCGCACCAGTGCGGTGGAGATCGATTGTGGGCTCGGATTTGGCTGGAGTCATTCTCTCGCGCATCACCTGGAAATCGATGGCGACACCGTCATCTGGATCGACCACGAAAACCGTCGTACGACCTTTCCGTTACCCAGTATCGAGCGCCCGACGATTCACAACAGCCTGTCGCGGGCAGCGATTTATCTAGGTGACGAGCCGGAAGAACTGATCCTCGCCCTGGCAGGCGAAAAAACGCGATTTTTCCACTTTCGTGCTGGACGTCTGACGGCGATCAGCGATGCCTACGGCAATCGGCTGACGGTGCAGCGGGACACGTCTGACAGGATCAAGCGCCTCGATAACGGCGCAGGGCGCTCCCTTCTATTGCGCTATGAGCGCCGGCATATGATCGCCGTCGAGTATCAGCGTTTTCATCCGGCCGACACCCTGGAAGACGCCTGGCGTACTGAGCAGACGCTGGTTGCCTACCGCTACGACGCTTGTCATCGCTTGATCGAAGCAACCAATGCCGCCGGCGAAAGCGAGCGCTACGACTACGACGAGCAGCACGTGATTCTGCAGCGGCAACTGGCCGGTGGGGCGAGTTTCTTCTGGGAGTGGGAAAGGTCCGGCAAGGCTGCCCGATGTATCCGCCATTGGGCGTCGTTTTCGCAGATGGACACGCGTTATGTCTGGGATGACAACGCCAGTGTGGTGGTTAAAAACGCCGACGGCAGCGAGGAAGTGTATGTCCATGACGATAAGGCGCGGCTGGTACGCCGGGTCAACCTGGATGGAGGTGAACATCTCAAGGCCTACGACGACAAGGGACGATTGGTTGCCGAGCAGGGTCCGTTAGGGGCGATTACCCAATACCGCTATGACGAGATCGGGCGCCTGATTGCCCTGATTCCACCCGAAGACGAGCCAACGTCCTACGAATATCGCAATGGTTTCCTGCATACGCGGTATCGCGGTAAAGCGGTGTGGAAGTTTCAGCGCAATGTTCAGGGTGACGTCACGGAAGCGACCGATCCTGACGGTCATGTCACTCACTATCACTACGACGCTCAAGGACGGGTGCTGTCGATCCGTTATCCAGACAACAGTCGGCATGTCTTCGGGTGGAATGCATTAGGACAACTGCTCGAAGAAACGTTGCCGGATGGTGGTCAGCGGCGGTTTTCCTACGACGCGCTGGGGCGGCAGATTACCCGTCAGGACGAACACGGCGCCGTTACTCACTACCAATGGGATGCCGTTGGACGACTGATCCAGACGACGCTTCCTACAGGCGCCAGCCGCGCGTTCAGCTACAACGCCTACGGCAAGATTACCGCCGAACGCGATGAACTGGGCCGCGTCACCCGTTTTGAGTACGACGATGACCTGCATTTGGTCAGTCGCCGGATCAACCCTGACGGGACACAACTGCGTTATCGCTACGACAACGCGCAGCTACTGCTGACGGAAATCGAAAACGAATCCGGCGAACACTATCGACTGGACTACACACCCAACGGATTGATCCGACAGGAAACCGGCTTCGATGGCCGACGCACGGCGTACGCCTACGACCTCAATGGCCATCTGCTGGAGAAAACCGAGTTTGGCGAGGACGGTTCGCAGCTGTTTACGAGTTACCAACGGGATTCGGCTGGACGACTGCTGGTCAAAAACCTGCCCGATGGCGTCAACGTCGAGTATCGCTATGACAGCCTCGGCCGGTTGGTCAGCGTCGATGACAGCAACGATCACCCGCTGGAGTTCGAGTACGACAAACAGAATCGCCTGATCACTGAGCATCAGGGTTGGGGCACTTTGCGCTATGCCTACGACACCTGCGGCCAGCTCAATCGCCTGCGCCTGCCGGACAACAGCAAACTCGATTACCACCACGCCAAGGGCGGTGCACTGACGGCCATCGACCTCAACGGCACCCGACTCACCACCCACCACTTCGCCTTCGGCCGCGAACAGCAACGCCAGCAAGGCCTGTTGCTCAGCGAATATGCCTACGACGATCAGGGTCGCCTGAAGGCTCACGCCGGCAGCCAACAGCAACAACCGCTGTATCGCCGCGACTATGCCTACAGCGCCAACGGCAACCTCGACAGCCTCGCCGACACCCGTCATGGCCAACGCAGCTACCAATACGATCCACTCGACCGCCTGATCCGCGTCCGCCACTCCCGCGATCAACAACCGGAAACCTTCGCCCACGACCCGGCGGGCAACCTGCTGATGCAGGATCGTCCCGGCCCGTCCACCGTCAAAGGCAATCGCCTGTTCATGCAAGGCGACCGCCACTACGACTACGACGCCTTTGGCAACCTCATCCGCGAGCGCCGCGGCACCGGGCAAAAACTGGTCACCGAGTACAGCTACGACTGCCAGCACCGATTGGTCGGCGTCACGACCCCGGACGGCCGCAGCGCCAGCTACCGCTACGACGCCTTCGGCCGCCGCATCAGCAAAACCGTCGACGGCAAAACCACCGAGTTCTTCTGGCAAGGCGACAACCTCATCGCCGAAAGCAGCCGCGAGCATTACCGCAGCTACGTCTACGAACCGGGCAGCTTCCGCCCACTGGCCATGCTCGACGGCAAAGGACCACGCAAGGCCTGCCCGTTTTACTACCAACTCGACCACCTCGGCACACCGCAAGAACTCACCGACTACAGCGGCGACATCATCTGGGCCGCCCGGTACACAGCCTATGGCCGCCTGACTCGCCTCAACCGCGACACCCATCAGGTGCTTGACCAGCCATTGAGGTTTCAGGGGCAGTATTTCGATGCGGAGACTGGCCTGCATTACAACCGGCATCGCTACTACAATCCGGATGTTGGACGGTATTTGACGCCGGATCCGAGCAAGTTGGCGGGTGGGTTAAACGGGTATCAGTACACGCGGAACCCGACTGGGTGGGTTGATCCGTTGGGGTTGAGTGAGTGTCCGGGTGGGGATGGGTGTAAGAAGCCGTCGTTTGGGGATGAGGATCCGTCGGGGAAGGTTGGGGTTGATGAGGGGGAGCCCGGCGCTCCATCCACGAAACCAAAAAATCGGTACTTGTACCGCGGAGACTCCCGAGAAGACTGGGAGATTTTTGAAGCGGGGTTTGAGCCCTTGGGAGACAGCATGGATCTCTACTTACATGCCTTGGACAACCGGAACCCTCCCAGTTTTTTTGTCAGCACTTCGACCTCAGAAAAGGAGGCCATAAAGTTCGCAACGGGATACGGTTTTGATGATGGCTTCGTCTATGTAATAAAAAACATTCGCGGAATAGATGTGAATAAAAGGCTCGGCATGATTTCGCCTCACCGCAAGGAGGTTGAAATTGCGTTTCCAGGAGGAATAGATAGCCACGACATCCTCGGCGTTACCCCCGTCAACGCCGATGGCAGCTATAAGGGCTACTCAACCCCTAACCCGCGCAGGAAATAGTCATGAAAACAATAGAAATATCTATCAACGCCCACGGAGTTACTCAGAAGGCCGCTATCGAATGCGATCGACAAAACCGGACCTTAACTTACATATTGGAAAACGGCTTAAGAAAAACATATACAGCCCATGATATTTACGTATGCCTTGGACTGTTACGAGCCGATTTTCCAGAAACAAATTTTTTATGCAAAGGGGCCAAACTCAACGTTTACCCCTCACGTATGTCATCGCAAATGTCTGCTGGGGTAGTGGCATATGAACTACACATGGGCAAACCCGCCGAACTGGAAGATATCGTAAATATTTTCGACTATGAAGAAAACGACATCACACAGGATATTCAACAACAAATGGATTACTACAAGCGATGGATTGAGTCACTTACAGAATAAATCTGACTTATATCTGCCTAAAATCACCCAACACAAAAAGGTAATTGATGGCGTTGAATGGCAAGTGATCAAAGAAACGATCAGATCACCTCATCCTATCCAACGGGAGGTAAACCGTGAGGAAAGAAGATAAGAATGGCACTTTTCAGAAGCTTGAGGCCTGTACTGGTGATTCAGAAAACTCCACGCCAAACCCAAGCAGGAGATAAAATGGAAACCACCAAAATATCCATAGTCATTGACGGCCATAAGGAGCAGGCACAACTGCAATATGATGCTGCCAAAATATTTATAATCTTCACAATGAAAAATGGTTTCCGTAAAAAATATGAAAGCGAAGATCTCTACTTATGCCTGGCAAAAATCAGACATGATCTTCCACATATAAAATCCCTATGCAAAGTATCCAAACTTAATGTAACCCCATCCAGAATGTGTTCTCAAATGAGTGGTGGATTCGTCGCATACGAACTAACAATGGGAAAACCCGCAACATTCAACGACATAGTTCACATATTCAATTACGAGGAAAATGATATTGCACAAACATTGGAAGAGCAGAAAGAATTTTATAAAACCTGGCTACAATCGCTAAAGGCGGAATAATAAAAAACAAAATGGACAGATCTTTTTATTATGTCCATCGAGCTAAGCGCCCTGATCGCCGTTCAAAACATAATCAACAAGGATTATTCTCTGCGGTCAAAATCCATCTTGGCGCCACGAAAGCCCAGCAATTTGCTGGGCTTCAAATTGAGATGCCTGACAACTTAACCCCCAGAACTACCGGATCCTCCAGACCCGCTCCCAGAACCGCTCCCACTCGAATCTCCACCACTCATCGCCCCGCTTCCCTTCTCCGGGCTGGTGCTACTTCCATTTGCATCACCACCATTCCCACCCTTAATAGTGCCAGGCGGAAGCGCCTTCTCGTCCGCGGAACCCGCATTCATTTCTGAATAAGGCGGCATCCCGCCCTTATCCACAGGTGCATCGTTGCCGGAGGACTGAGCAAACGCCGACATTGAACCAGCCAACAACACGCCGATCACCGTCAGGGCCGTCAATTTTGACCTGATCATGGTGTATCTCCTTTAACAAGGTGCGTACCTGAACTCTGGCAGCCATCGCTTTTTTAAGGTGCCGCACAATCGACGAGCGGCGCAGCGCCACAGCGTAAGTTCAGATCGGTTCGTTTGAGCCGTCTTCACCGGCAATGTCCGGGTCGTGAGGGTGACCTTCCACATCCCCACGCTTCACTTCATCAGACGGCAACTGCTCTACAGCCGTGTCGTCATCAGGCGGACGTTGATCACGACTTAGGGGATCGGTCGGTGAAGGCAGCGGATATTCGGGAGTTTCGTCAATGTCGGAGTCTTTCGGATCAGCGTTCATAAAGCACCTCTCGAAGGGCCTGAAAAGCAGGCCCTGAAGTTTCGAGGATTGCGCCATGCATTGCGTTCGATCAGAGAGACGATCGGTCGAGGTCAATCTTCGTCCTCTTCCTCGTCTTCGAACTCAACATTTCCGACGTCGCCCGCATCATCGGAATCATTGAGCGGCACTGTTGCGTCATCCATCAGTGAGCCTGGGTCTTCGTTTCCTGGATCGTTAATGAACGGAAGCCCGCTTGTGCCTTTTTCTTCCTTGCCTTCGGTTTCAGGAGTCATGGCATACCTCACAACATTCTGGGTGTATGAAGTTCGAGGCGACGGACGACCAAACGTTCCAGAATCCTACGACCAGAAACGAAAAACCCGGCGCTAGGCCGGGTTTCTGGTGTAGTTCGATGTCGAATCAGTGATGTTTATTCTTGTGCTTGTTTTTATGCTTATGCTTGTGGCCGCTACCGGAATGTGAACTGCCGCTGTCGCTACCCAAGTTGTTGCCTACCGCCCCACCCGCCGCGCCGCCCAGGCCTGCGCCAATGGTCGAACCGGTAGAACCACCGAGGCTATTGCCGATCACCGAGCCACCGGCCGACCCCAGACCACCACCAATAGCCGCTTCTGTGCGACTGCCTTTGTTCGCGCCGACCGCGCTACCTGCCGCGCCGCCTACACCGGCGCCAATCGCGGCACCCGTGCTGCCGCCCATTTGCTGGCCGACCACGTTACCTAGCGCACCGCCAATACCACCGCCAACTGCAGCGGTGCCGTCACCGGCGGCCATTGCACCTTGAGCGACCAAAAGTCCCAGAACCAACGTGGACAATGTCAAACGCATGATATGAACCTCTAAATTCCGTATCGGGGGTAAGAGAACGCGTTACGGATGGCGTGAGTCTAGCTTTTTCATCACACCAACGCTGATCGTTGGACAGCGGTAGAGTCAAAGAGCGTGAAGAAGAAATATCCAGATACGAAAAACCCGGCATCAAGCCGGGCTTTTTGAGCTGATCGATCAAGATCAGTGACGCTTGTGACCTTTGGCCAGGTTGCTGCCCACGCCGCCGCCCAATGCGCCGCCCAAGCCTGCACCGATGGTGGAACCGGTTTTGCCGCCCAGGCTGTTGCCAATGACCGAACCGCCGGCCGCGCCGACACCACCACCAATGGCTGCTTTAGTGCGGCTGCCTTTGCGTGCTGCAACAGCACTGCCGGCCGCGCCCGCTACACCAGCACCAATCGCTGCCCCGGTGCTGCCGCCCATGCTCTGGCCGACCACATTACCCAGCGCGCCACCCAAACCACCACCGAGGGCGGCAGTGCCATCACCCGCAGCCATCGCACCTTGAGCAACCAAAAGCCCCAGAACCAAAGCAGGCAGTGTTAAACGCATGACAAGAACCTCAAAAAAAGGGGTAACCGAAAGGGGCGAGATTGAATGCTTTCGGGGAGACAAAGTCCAGACACGCACGGGTACAACCTCGCAATAGGCGACGGTTGGACAGCGTTTTTAGAAAAGGTTTTATGACAGGCAAAAAAAAGCCCGCTGGGGAACGGGCCAGGTACTGCTTTCTAACGGATGAGTTGAGCCTACGTAGGTAGGTGTGAAAAGTTTGTGAAAAAAAATACCAACAGTGGGTTGTACATCTGTAGTCAAAATCCCAACAGCCAACCTTGTGAAAATAAAAACCCCGCTCAATGGCGGGGGGTGTCCGGTTGACGGTTACTTCCTGGAAGACGGCATCCTCTTGGGCAAGAATTTCGACTTTACAGTTCGGGGCGCCTTGGATTTCAATTTGGCGACCTGGGTTCGATCTTCACCAAAGCCCGACACGTACTCCGCTTGACCACACTGCACGCAACTGTTGATCGGAAACTCAGACCCGTCGTCTTCGATATACGAATCAGCCATACCTTTCCCCTCTCAAAAAAGGGTCGACACCGGCAAGCCCTATTTGCCTTAAAAATATCGACCTTCAACGCTTTTGAGACTAGTCAGTCATTACCGGACTTGTAGTTCAGATCATTGCATCCCCGACGAACGGCCTCGTGACTCACTCACCTCAACTTCACCGCCGTCCCGGTCACGAACACCACCACCATCCCGCCCTTCCCGGCCGGCATGCTGATCTCATAATCAAGCCCCACCACCGCATCAGCCTGAAGTTCCCGCGCACGCTCCTTCAACTCGTCGGTTGCCTGAATCCTTGCTTCCTTCAACGCCCGCTCCAATGTCTGAGAGCGCCCACCGAAAAAATCCCGCATCCCGGTGAACATATCGCGGATAACGTTGACACCCTGCACCGACTCGGCACTGACGATGTCCAGATAGGCGGTGATTTGTCGGCCTTCGATGGTGTGGGTTGTGGTGGTGATCATTAAATTTCCCTCTTCATGGCTCGGGGGATAATTACTCGTAGATGCAACACGGCGGTGAGGGAAATAGCTATGCGGCGGGAAGCGGCGCGAGGGTGAGACATTGTGTCGATTCCATTCGAGAGGGTTTGGGTAGTCCAACAGGTGAAACGAAGAAACTGAAGATCGTGCTTTTCAGAGGATTGAACAGATCGTCCCGAAAAAGGAGCCAAGAGATGCAAAGTCGTCGCCAAGGTATTAGAGCAGCTTGACCAACACAGTTGTGACAGTGGCCACCGTGCCAATCAACCCAGTCGCCACAGCCACCGGATACCAAAAAGTTTCACGGGTCATCTTCCCGGCCTCGGCGTTCAGCTTGCGCTGCTCAGCCATCAGTTTGACGATCTCCACATGAACCTTTTCCAGCTCTGCCTGTTCCATGGTGAATTCCTGCATAACGTGCGTTCGACCTTCCAGATAATAGGCCGCGTCATGTGCTTTGCCCGTTGATTCATTGTGTCCTCAAAAGGCGCAAAGCGAATATCCCTTCCGAAACGGCTCGTGTCAGGTGCTAAAACTTATGGAAGCACCCAACTACCTGGCTTTCCAGCATTACTTCCCACATGCCTATCACCCGTCCTACATAAATTTCGGAAGCACCTCCGCCAATGGGCTTGGGTCAATAACATGCCACCCACGAAATCCAGACGCCAGAAACCACAAAACCCCTGACTTCTCTCGAAATCAGGGGTTTTGGTTACATCGAATTTGGCGGTGAAGGAGAGATTCGAACTCTCGATACAATTTCTTGTATACACACTTTCCAGGCGTGCTCCTTAAGCCACTCGGACACTTCACCGTATCTCGTCAAACATGTTCTGTCTGTCGAGGCGCGCTAATGTAGTCGAAAGCTTTTCCGATGGCAAACTTTTTTTGCAGAATTTTCATGCGCTTAGCGTTTTAGTCGTTCGAGCAGGTTCCAGTCCATGGCAAACACGCCAATCTCCGGCTTCGCGCCCGCATCTATATAGAGGGGAATGCGCGGCTGACGTGGCGGGCGGCGCTTGCCGGGCGGGGAAAGGGTGACTGGGCGGTCAGTCACGGCGCTTTACCTGGCCTGCGGCGGTGGGTAACGTCTGCCCTACTTTATTGAAAGGAATAGCGTCATGAGTGAGTTGATTTCCTACCATCTCGAAGACGGTATCGCGACCCTGACCTTGAGCAATGGCAAGGTCAATGCCATCTCTCCGGACGTGATTGCTGCGTTTAACACCGCGCTGGATCAGGCGGTGACTGATCGTGCGGTGGTGATCATTACCGGTACGCCCGGGATTCTGTCGGGCGGTTATGACTTGAAGGTGATGACCTCCGGCCCTAAAGAAGCCGTGGCGCTGGTGACTGCCGGTTCGACGCTGGCCCGTCGTCTGTTGGCGCACCCATTCCCGGTGATCGTCGCGTGCCCTGGGCATGCGGTGGCCAAGGGCGCGTTCCTGCTGTTGTCGGTGGATTACCGCATTGGTGTCGACGGCCCGTTCACCATTGGTTTGAACGAAGTGCAGATCGGCATGACCATGCACCACGCCGGTATCGAGCTGGCCCGTGACCGTCTGCGCAAGTCGGCGTTCCACCGCTCTGTGATCAACGCTGAGATGTTTAATCCGCAGAGCGCCATGGATGCCGGGTTCCTCGACCTGGTAGTGTCAGCCGAAGAGCTGCAAGGCGCGGCGCTGGCGGCGGCTCGTCAGTTGAAGAAGATCAACATGACCGCTCACAAGAACACCAAGCTCAAAGTGCGCAAAGCGCTGCTGGAGAGGCTGGACAACGCGATCATCCAGGATCAGGATTTTTTGGTTTAAACCCAAACGTGCCGCACCGAAAAGCCCGACCGTCGTGTCGGGCTTTTTCTTACGCGCTCCGTTGAAAAGCCTACAACCGCTCTAGATCGCGTCTGACCCATAAGTCGGAAACATGCGCTCAAACATCGCCCATCTCCCACCTCTATTGTGGTAATTGCCGAAAACAGTGCACATCCGTACACTGCGCCACCTTTTGTCCCGGTGGGGCCAGTAAATGCTGTTTGTGTTTCGTATGTTATTGATGGGCCTGCACTTTATCCTGGCCGGTGTACTTGGGGTGATGCTCGGCCTGTGCCGACCGTTCAATCCGGACAACAGCCGATTGTGTGCGCGTCTTTATGCGTGGCCGGCGATGTGCATTTTGCGTCTGCGGGTGAAGGCCGACGTCGGACCGCTGATGGATAAACCCGACAGCTGCGTGATCATCGCCAACCACCAGTCCAACTACGATCTGTTTGTGTTCGGCAACGTGGTGCCCCGCCGCACTGTATGTATCGGCAAGAAGAGTCTGAAGTGGGTGCCGCTGTTTGGTCAGTTGTTCTGGCTGGCGGGCAATGTGCTGATCGATCGCGGCAATGCGCAGAAAGCGCGCCAGTCGATGCTGACCACTACCCACACGTTACAGAATGAAGACACTTCGATCTGGGTCTTCCCGGAAGGCACGCGCAACCTGGGCGAAGAGTTGCTGCCGTTCAAGAAAGGCGCCTTTCAAATGGCCATTGCCGCCGGCGTGCCGATTGTTCCGGTGTGTGTCAGCAGTTACGTTAAACACATGCGATTGAACCGTTGGCGCAGTGGGAAGATTCTGATCCGCTCGTTACCGGCAATTCCTACAGCTGGATTGAGCCTGGATGACATGCCGCTGTTGATTGCCCAGTGCCGCGAGCAGATGCGCGAGTGCATCGCTTCGATGGATCGGCAACTCCAAGCCGCGTAAAAGAAACCCGCCTTGTGCGGGTTTTCTTTTGCCTGCGAGCTTTTGCCTGCGAACTCAGCAGATTTCACTGACTCTCAAGCAGCAGACAGGGCTAAGCTGGACACTGCCTGCCACTGCCATCTTCGCTAATAGAAAGCTGCCAATAAGAAGTGAATCACTATCATGGGTAGAGTTGTTGCTGCTGCGGTTTACAGCGCCGGTAAGAAAGTCACCAATATCACCCTCGACGAAGGCGCCGCCTGGGCTGCAAAGCCTGGCCACTTTGTCTGGATCGGCCTCGAAGAGCCGAACGCCCAGGAGCTGTTCAATCTGCAACGCCAGTTCAACCTGCACGAACTGGCCATCGAAGACGCCCTGGAAAAACACAGTCGACCGAAACTGGAAACCTTCGGCGACGCGCTGTTCATCGTCACGTATTCGCCGATCAGGAATGAAGGCAAACTGGAGTTCATCGAGACTCACATCTTTGCTGGCAACGGCTACATCATTACCGCACGCAATGGTCATTCAGCGTCCTACGCCTATGTCCGACAGCGTTGTGAGGCGCGTCCGCTGTTGCTGGAGCACGGGGAAGATTTCGTACTCTATGCCATCCTCGATTTCGTGATTGAAAACTACCAGCCCATGGGCGAAGCGATCCATGCCGAGATCGATGAGCTCGAGAGCAACGTCATGTGTAGCTCCCTGAACGAGCGCGACATTCAAAAACTCCATAGTCTGCGCCGAGATGTATTGCGTTTGCGTCGTTATGCGGCGCCGATGGTAGAGATTGGCGAGGAACTGCAAAAGCTCAACTTTCCGTTCATCGACAAAAACATGCGGCCGTACTTTCGCGATGTGCAGATCCACGTGACGCGGCAGATGGAAGACCTGACGACCCTGGCGGACATTGCCAGCCAGACCATTCAGGTTGGGGTATTGCTGGAGGCGTCACGCCAAAGCGTGGTGCAGCGCAAGTTTGCGGCGTGGGCGGCGATTCTGGCGTTCCCGACGGCGGTGGCCGGGATATACGGGATGAACTTCCAGAACATGCCGGAGTTGAGTTGGCATTACGGGTATTTCGGGGTGTTGGGGTTTATTGCAGTGGGCTGTGTGAGTTTGTGGGCGAGCTTCAAGAAATCGGGGTGGTTGTAGCCATTACCGCGGTGCCTGTGACATTCGCGAACAAGCCCGCTCCCGCAATGATCTCTGCAACACCGGAGATCCACTGTGCGAGCGGGCTTGCTCGCGAAGCTTTGGACTTTAAAGCGCTTCAGTTGATGGCTTATGCGCCACAAACCGCATCATCCACTCCGCAACGGTAGTGCCGTGATGGTCGTGCTCAAGGCTCGCCATACCTTTCGAATAAATCTGCTCGCCCAGCGCTTCCTGACGAATATCCAACAATGCACGCGAGTAATCGTGAATGAACTCCGGATGTCCCTGGAAGCACAGCACCTGATCGTTGATGTGGTACGCGGCGAACGGGCAGAAATCGCTGGAAGCGATGACCGTGGCGTTTTCCGGGAGCGCGGTGACCTGGTCCTGATGGCTGATCAACAAAGTCAGTTCTTCCCTCACCGGGCTCATCCATGGCGCCTTGGCGGCGAGTTTGTAGTTGTGGGTGCCGACGCCCCAGCCTTGGGTCGCACGCTCACTCTTGCCGCCCAGCAGCAGCGCCAGCAGTTGATGGCCGAAGCACACGCCCAGCAGTTTGTCGCCACGCTCGTAGCGGGTCAGCAGGTAAGCCCTGAGGGTTTCAATCCACGGGTCGGTGCCGAAGGAATCGGCCTTGCTGCCGGTGACCAGGTAGGCGTCGAAGGTCAGCTCATCGCCGGGATATTCGCCCTGCATCACGTTGTACACGGTGAACTCGGCAGCGATGGGTTGCTGCGAAAACAGACGCTGGAACATCTGCCCGTAACCCTGATATTGATCGACCAGTTCCGGACGCAGGATGTCGGTTTCCAGAATGCAGATGCGTAACGACATAAAAAATACCTGACACGTGATGGGAATAATGCACACCCCAGAGCCTGCCTTGAAACACAGTGGCAAGGCAAGCCCCGGAATGCGTCACCCGTCCCCTAGAACGCCTCCCCTTTAGCCGCTTTCTCCAGCAATAGCGCAGGGGGTGCGAATCGCTCGCCATACTGCTCCGCCAGGTACTGGGCGCGGGCGACGAAGTCTTTCACGCCGTACTGGTTGATGAATTGCAGCGCGCCGCCAGTCCAGGTGGCGAAGCCGATCCCGAAGATCGAGCCGACGTTGGCGTCCGCCGTCGAGGTCAACACACCCTCTTCCACACAGCGCACGGTTTCGATGGCTTGCACGAACAGCAGTCGATCACGCACGTCCTTCGGCGAAATCTGCCCGTCAGCCTTCTCGAAACGGCTTTTCAGCTCTGGCCACAGATGCTTCTGCCCATGGGCCGGATAATCGTAGAAACCACCACCAGCAGCCTTGCCCGGACGCTTGTATTCGTTGAGCAGCAAGTCAATCACGGCGAACGCCGGGTGCTCAATCAGCGGTTTCCCTTCTGCTTGCAGGTCTTTGGCGGTTTGCTGACGGATATGGCTCATCAGGCTGAGGGAAACTTCGTCGGAGATCGCCAGAGGTCCGATCGGCATGCCGGCCTTGCGCGCTTCGGTCTCGATCATCGGCGCGCTCACGCCTTCGCCCAGCATGGCGATACCTTCATTGGTGAATGTGCCGAACACCCGCGAGGTGAAGAAACCGCGACTGTCGTTGACCACAATCGGCGTTTTCTTGATTTGCAGGACGAAATCGAACCCGCGAGCCAGGGTTTCGTCGCTGGTGTGGGCGCCTTTGATGATTTCCACCAAGGGCATTTTCTCCACGGGGCTGAAGAAATGCAGACCGATGAATTTGCTCTGATCCGGCACGGCGGTCGCGAGGCCGCTGATTGGCAAGGTCGACGTGTTGGAAGCAATCACCGCATCCGGGCCAACGACTTTTTGCGCCGCCGAAGAGACGCTGGCTTTCAAATCGCGATCTTCAAACACCGCTTCAATGATCAGATCACAACCAGCCAGGTCGGCATCGCTTTCAGTGGGGTGAATTCGCGCCAGCGTTGCATCGCGCTGATCGGCACTCAATTGACCACGAGCAACCTTCTTGTCCAGCAGCGCCGCCGAATGAGCCTTGCCTTTCTGTGCCGCCGCAAGATTGATGTCCTTGAGCACCACATCGATGCCGGCCGACGCGCTGACAAAGGCGATGCCGGCGCCCATCATGCCTGCGCCCAGCACGCCCACCCGACGCGTCACGTAAGGTGCAAAGCCCTGGGGCCGCGAGCCGCCGGCATTGATTTCGTTGAGCTGGAACCAGAACGTGCCGATCAGGTTTTTCGACACCTGGCCGGTGGTCAATTCGGTGAAGTAACGGGTTTCGATCAAGTGTGCGGTGTCGAAATCTACCTGAGCACCTTCCACCACGGCGCAGAGGATTTTCTCTGGCGCCGGCATGCAGCCCTGGGTTTTGCTGCGCAGGATCGACGGCGCAATGGCCAGCATTTGCGCGACTTTCGGATTCGATGGCGTACCGCCCGGAATCTGATAACCCTTCCTGTCCCAGCGCTGCACAACCGAAGGGTTGGCGATGATCCAGGCGCGAGCCTTGGCCAGCAGTTCATCACGATCCGCCGCCAGCTCATCAATCAAACCTGCCTGCAACGCTTGCTGTGGCCGGACTTTCTTGCCTTCGAGCAGGTACGGCAAGGCTTTTTCAATACCCAGCATCCGCACCATGCGCACCACCCCGCCGCCGCCTGGCAGCAGGCCGAGGGTCACTTCCGGCAGGCCGAGTTGCACCGAAGAATCGTCCAGCGCAACCCGGTGATGGCACGCCAGGCAGATTTCCCAACCGCCGCCCAACGCGGCGCCGTTGATCGCGGCGACCACCGGTTTACCGAGGGTTTCCAGGGTGCGCAGCTGCCCTTTGAGCGCCAGCACCATGTCATAGAAGGCTTTGGCTTCGGGCTTGCCGACCTTGATCAGTTCATTGAGGTCGCCGCCGGCGAAAAAGGTTTTCTTGGCCGAGGTGATGATCACGCCGGCGAGGGTGTCTTTGTCGGCAACTAGTCTGGTAACACACGCGGCCATGGCTTCGCGGTAGACCGCGTTCATGGTGTTGGCGCTCTGGCCCGGCATGTCGATGGTCAGGACGACGATCTGGTCCTGACCTTTTTCGTAACGAATGGCTTCAGTCATGATGAAAGTGCTTCCTTGAAGTCGGTCGGGGCTCAGAGGCGTTCGATGATGGTGGCAATGCCCATGCCGCCGCCGACACACAGCGTCGCGAGGCCATAGCGCAGGCGCCGGGTTTCCAGTTCATCGAGCAAGGTGCCGAGGATCGCGCAGCCGGTGGCACCCAGCGGGTGACCCATGGCGATGGAGCCGCCGTTGACGTTGACCTTGTCCGGGTCGATTGCCATGTCCTTGATGAATTTCAGCACCACCGAGGCGAAGGCTTCGTTAACCTCGAACAAGTCAATGTCTTCAACCCGCAGCCCGGCCTTGGCCAGAGCCTTGCGGGTGGCCGGCGCGGGACCGGTGAGCATGATGGTCGGGTCGGTACTGGTGACCGCCGTGGCGACGATCCGCGCCCGCGGTTGCAAACCCAGCGCCCGGCCCTTGGCCTCGGAGCCGATCAGCATCAGCGCCGCGCCATCGACGATCCCGGAACTGTTACCCGCCGTGTGCACATGGTTGATCCGCTCAACATGGCTGAAGACCCGAAGCGCGGTGGCATCGAAGCCCATTTTCCCGATCATCTCGAAGCTCGGCTTGAGCTGGCCCAAGCCTTCCATGGTCGATCCGGCGCGGATGAATTCATCGTGATCGAGCAGGATGATGCCGTTCTGGTCCTGCACTGGCACCAGCGATTTGTTGAACGAACCGTCGGCCCTTGCCCGCGCAGCCTTTTGCTGGGAGTGCAGCGCATAGGCATCAACGTCCTGACGGCTAAAGCCTTCGATCGTGGCGATCAGGTCAGCGCCCACGCCTTGAGGGGCGAAATGGCTGTGAAAACTGGTTTCCGGGTCCTGTGCCCAGGCGCCGCCATCGCTGCCCATCGGCACGCGAGACATGGACTCGACGCCGCCGACCACCACCAGGTCTTCGAAGCCGGAACGCACCTTCATCGCGCCGAGGTTCACCGCCTCCAGCCCCGAGGCGCAGAAGCGGTTGATCTGCAAACCCGCCACGCTGACGTCCCAATCCGCCACCTGAGTCGCGGTTTTGGCGATGTCGGAACCCTGGTCGCCGATGGGCGTCACGCAGCCAAGTACCACATCGTCGACCTGACTGGTATCGAGGGACGTGCGCTGTTGCAACGCCGTGAGCAGCCCGGCTACCAGGTTTACCGGTTTGACGCTGTGCAAGGCGCCATTGGCCTTGCCTTTGCCGCGGGGCGTGCGTAACGCGTCGAAAATTAAAGCTTGGGTCATGACGTCCTCGAACCTGAGCGGGGAGTAAATGCAGAGTCCCCACCTTAGGCCGAGCAGGCCTGGATTCAATGACCGCAGTGCTCACAGACGTTGACGGTCACGCTCAGACGGACGGTAGGCAGCGACCGAATTAACCGATTCAGGACACCAAGCTGTCTAGCAAACGGGCGCCCAAGAAGCTGGCAATAGGCCTCATGCCTTTTTAAGAGCAATTTATGTGAACTCCATACGAAATGGATCTAAACCAAGCGTGACGCGGGCTCTAAGGTGAACTTGTACGAAGTTGTCGTCGGGTTTTGCCGAGGCGCTCGTCAAACAGGAAGTGCAACGCTCTGCCGTCATGGAGAAATGCAGGCAGGCATCAGGAAATAACAATAAAGGCGGTCAAGCCATGTTCAAACAATCGAAAGTACGTCAAGCCGGGCTCATTCTTTTCGCCACTACGCTGTTGTTGATTTTGCCGAACCTGACCAAGGTGATCGGCTAGTCGGTCAATAAAAAATACGGCGCCAGGTTTTATATCGCCCTCTAAAAATGTGACTGGTTCGCTACCCGGGCCAGCGTGGGTGTGCCAACCTTTGCGGCACTTCCACGACATGGACGGCGATCACTTGAAAACGCTCATTCTGCTCGGGGCCTTGCTGCTCAGCACGCCTCTGTCTGCCGCACAACTGAACCTTGAGCTGGGCGCGAGCAGTCGCACCTGGCAAACCGAGGAATTGCTCAAGCATCCTCAGGTTCAGACCATCACCATCAGCAACGACGTTTCCTACAAACGGGACATGCGCTATCGCGCTGTTCCGGTGGCTGCGTTGTTGACGGGCATCAAGCCTGAAGACCATTTACAGGCAGTAGCCCTGGATGGTTTTGCCGCAGAACTGTCGGCTGCGCCGTTGCTCAACACCCAGGGTGCGCGTGCGTGGCTGGCGATTGAAGAACCCGCCAAGCCGTGGTCAGCGCTGTCGGAAGGCAAACCCGGCGCCGGGCCGTTCTATCTGGTCTGGACCGATCCGCAGGCGGGCGACATCAGCCCCGAGCAATGGCCATTTCAAGTGGCGAGTATCAAGCGCATGGCACCGGTGGCCGAGCGCTTCCCTGCCCTGCTGCCCGATCCGGCGTTGAAGGCTGACGATCCGGTGAACAAGGGCTTTGCGCTGTTTCAGAAGAATTGCCTGGCGTGTCATCGATTGAACGGCGCCGGGGATGCGCAGTTTGGGCCGGACCTGAATATTCCGTTTAACCCGACCGAGTACTTCGGCGCGGACTTCCTCAAGCGCTACATTCGTGATCCGCAGAGCTTGCGCCAGTGGCCACAGGCGAAGATGCCGGGGTTTTCGGCGACGGTGTTGCCGGACGGGGATCTGGAGCGGTTGGTGGGGTATTTGAAGCATATGGCTGGGCGCAAGGTTAAGCCGTAACACTATCCCTCTGTGGGAGCGAGCCTGCTCGCGATGGCGCCTGTTCAGTCAGAACTGCTGCGACTGACACACCGCTATCGCGAGCAGGCTCGCTCCCACAGGGGAATTGTGGAGTTCCGGATTATTGCTGTTGGACTGAGATAATCGGCATCGGTGTTGGCGAAACAAACACCTTCGCATGCATCTGCTCGCAACCACCACCACGCCGCATGCCACGCACCGGGCAGGCATCCAGGTAATCCAGGCCCACCGCCAGTTTCAGATGACGCTCAGGCCGCGCCAGTTCATTGGTCACGTCAAAGCTGTACCAGGCGTCATCGAGCCAGGCTTCCGCCCAGGCGTGACTGGCCAGGTGTTCGCAGTTCTCGCTGTACAAATAGCCCGACACATAACGCGAAGGAATGCCCAGGCTGCGAGCGCAGGCAAGAAACGCGTGGGTGTGGTCCTGACAAACACCCGAACGCCCGGCGAAGGCCTGGGCGGCGCTGGTGTCCACTTCGGTGGAGCCCGGCGTGTAGGTCATGTGCTGGTTCAGGCCATGCATCAAGTCGATCAGCGCCGTGCGATCCCGGCGCTGCTTGCATTCTTTCTCGGCGAACGCACGCAAGGCTTCGTCGGCTTCGGTCAGGCGCGTGAAGCGCAAGAACGGCAGCGCCGACTGGCTTTCATGCTCCGCCTCACGCAATTCGTCGATGTCCACCTGGCCCCGGGCGCCGATGATGATCGCCTCATGGGGCTCGTCCATGGTCAGCACATGCAGAATGTTGCCGAACGGATCGAGTTGCGCGCGCACCGGGCGCGGCAAGTCGAGCTGCCAGCTGAGCACATGCTGGCGCTCGCTGTCGTGGGGTGTCAATCGCAGGTACTGGATGCTCGCCCGCACCTGATCTTCGTAGTGATAGGTGGTCTCGTGGCTAATGGAAAGTCTCATGCAGCCTCCAGGTAGGAACTGTGTATGGCGTTACCCAACTGGCGCACCAGCGGGATGAACTCGGTCAGCCAGGCGTGCAGGCCTTCGTCGAGAATTTCGGTGATGCCGGTGTAGCGCAGGCGTGCGTCCATTTCCGCTGCCAGGCGTTGCGCGGGACGGCCGTTG
This sequence comes from Pseudomonas sp. LBUM1666, assembly GCF_059695775.1. Lineage (NCBI taxonomy): Bacteria > Pseudomonadati > Pseudomonadota > Gammaproteobacteria > Pseudomonadales > Pseudomonadaceae > Pseudomonas > Pseudomonas sp. LBUM1666. Next base: position 4,388,755 of record NZ_CP166789.1, read on the forward strand.
GCCCCCGGCAATTGGGCAAGGATCTGGTCGATTTCTTCAGTGCAGGCGCGCAATGAACGCGGCACGTCAGCACGCAGCAACAGCAACTCAGCCACATGCCGGGCGCCGGGCGCATCGCGGTAGATCTCGGTGTAGGCCTCGAACGAGGACAACGCCCGCAGCAAAGCACTCCACTGGTAATACGCGTGAGCGGTGCCATCGCTGACCGCCTCTGCCTGATCGCCAGCCATTTCGTAGCGGGCGTCGAGCAGGCGCAACGTGTTGTCGGCCCTTTCGATAAACGTCCCCAGACGAATAAAGCGGAACGCATCGTTACGCATGATCGTGCCGTAGGACGCGCCGCGGAACAGGTGGGAACGTTCCTTGATCCACTCGCAGAATCGACTCATGCCGTAGCGACTCAAGCCTTGATCCGCTATCCCGCGGATTTCCAGCCAAGTGGCATTGATGTTTTCCCACATGTCGGCGGTGATTCGCCCACGCACCGCATGGGCACTGGCCCGCGCGGCGCCGAGGCAACTGTAGATGCTCGCCGGGTTGGCCGCGTCCAGGGCGAAGAAATGCAGCAGCCGTTCAGCATGCAAATCACCGTGGCGCTCCAGATAATCGTCCAGGGTGCCAGTGATCAGCAACGGCATGGCGAGTTCGTGCAGACCGTCACCGCGACCATCCTGCGGCATCAGCGAAAGCGAATAACTGATGTCGAGCATCCGTGCGAGGTTTTCCGCCCGCTCCAGGTAACGCGACATCCAATACAAATCCGAGGCAGTTCTACTTAACATGGCAGGCTTCCTTCAATCCTCGACCACCCAGGTGTCCTTGGTTCCACCGCCCTGGGATGAATTCACCACCAGAGAGCCTTCGCGCAGGGCAACACGGGTCAAACCGCCGGGCACAACCCGGGTTTCGCGGCCAGACAATACAAACGGACGCAGGTCGATGTGGCGTGGAGCGATGCCGTTTTCGACAAAGGTCGGACAGGTCGACAGGGACAACGTCGGTTGGGCGATGTACGCGTGGGGCTTGGCTTTGATCCGCGCGCGGAAAGATTCGATTTCCGCCGCCGTCGCCGCCGGTCCGACCAGCATTCCGTAACCACCGGAGCCCTGGGTTTCCTTGACCACCAGCTCTGGAAGATTGGCCAGTACATGGGACAGTTCGGAGGGATTACGACACTGCCACGTCGGCACATTCTTCAGAATCGGCTCTTCATCCAGGTAGAAACGGATCATGTCCGTGACGAATGGATACACCGACTTGTCGTCCGCGACCCCGGTGCCGATGGCATTTGCCAGCACGACATTGCCGGAGCGGTATGACGACAGCAGCCCTGGAACGCCGAGCATCGAGTCCGGGTTGAACGCCAACGGATCAAGGAATGCATCGTCGAGGCGCCGGTAGATCACGTCGACGGCTTTCGGCCCGTCCGTGGTGCGCATGAACACCTTGTCATCGCGCACGAACAGGTCCGCGCCTTCCACCAGCTCAACGCCCATTTCCCGCGCCAGAAACGCATGTTCAAAGAACGCGCTGTTGAAACGACCCGGCGTCAGCACCACCACGCTCGGGTTATCAATCGGGCTGGAGCTTTTCAGGGTGTCGAGCAACAGGTTCGGATAATGATCGATAGGGGCAATGCGCTGGGCCGCGAACAACTCGGGGAACAACCGCATCATCATCTTGCGGTCTTCGAGCATGTAGCTCACGCCGCTCGGTGTACGAAGGTTGTCTTCGAGCACGTAGTACGTGCCGTCGCCATCGCGCACCAGATCGACCCCAGAGATGTGGGAATAGATATCGCGGTGCAGATCGAGCCCTTGCATCGCCAACTGGTATTGCTCGTTGGCCAGCACCTGCTCGGCCGGAATGATGCCGGCCTTGATGATGCGCTGCTCGTGATAGAGGTCGGCGAGGAACATGTTCAACGCCTTGACCCGCTGAATACAGCCGCGCTCGACAACTCGCCATTCACTGGCGGGGATGCTGCGGGGGATGGTGTCGAAGGGAATCAGGCGCTCTGTCCCTTGCTCATCACCATAGAGCGTGAATGTAATCCCGGCGCGATGAAATAACAGATCGGCCTCGCGTCGCCGTTGTGCCAAAAGCTCGTCAGGCGTTTCGGCCAGCCAACGGGCAAACTCCCGATAATGCGGGCGGACCAGGCCGCCGGCATCGTACATCTCATCAAAATAGGTGCGGATCATGCCGTACTCCTTGTCACCCGGACATCTGGGCTTCGCAAAGCCCGTGCCATCGGCATAAACGCTTTGATATCAATCAGTTGGATAATCGCACTGCACGCTCCGCACCAATCCTGTGCGGTAAATGCCCCCACCTGATCGCCCCCGCTTCATTGCGAAGCAATGTTGTCGCCTATCACCAGCATAGCCAGAGTTGATTTCACTGCCCGGGAGTCGATGCGGATAATCCGCGCATTCGCTGAAAATCTTGACGAACTTCCCTTTAGCCGCCTGCTCAGGCGGTTTTTTTTGCGCCGGATTCTTGCTTCAGGGTTTTGCCAGGTGAGTTTTCTGGCGCACAAACGAAAACGGCCAACCCGAAGGTCAGCCGTTGCTGAGTGTTGTCACTGTTCATAAGTTATGCGAGTCGCCCTCGTACCTCCTGCTTGACGCCCCATCCTTCGATGATGCCGCCCAAAGGCTCGACCACCGCCTCGAAATCCTGCTCAAAATCGCCGATGCCGTCATAAGTGGCGTACATCACTTTGCTCAGTTCCAGGTACCACGCGCCGTCGTCGCGCACGCTGATTTGTGCATTCAAGGATTCACCACAGTAATGCCCTGCCGCCCTGCGTGCCCGCTCCTCGTCCGGGAAAATGGCGTAGAACTCGATGGGATGGAATCGTGAAAAGTCGAAGCCGCCTTCTTTCATGCGGCGCAAGACGCTGGTGCTGATGTCTTCTTGATAGGCTGTGCTCATGAAACGTCCCCCTCAGACTGATGGATAGACTTTCCGTATTCCCGGCACTCGCAACCGAATGGGGCGAGCGATGCGGCAACAACGTTGCCGGTGGGAAGCAAGCATGTAGCTGACAAGACCAGACCTTAGCGATCCGTTCGCTGATCTCGATTGCAGAGTAGCCTCAAGATAGAGCCGCTGCCAAGGCCTGGTTAGGAATGTGACAGGAGATGTTCAGATTGGCGTGATGCTGAGGATTTCAATGCTGCACTGGGTCTTCAGACTTTTGACAGTCGGATCATCGGTGCGCCCTTCCAGATCGTTTAGGTCCAGTTCGGCAGCCACAGGCAGACGCCGGGCGCGAATAAGTTTCGCGGCTTGCTCGTTGTTCGGGCACTCCTCGCTCTCGAACACCTCGTCAACTTGCTCACCGTGATCATCAACGAAAGTGACTTTCCACTTTTGCATCAGGTGCCTCCTCGATAAAACCCATGGATGGGCTTACATGTATCTCGACCTTGTACCCCGGCCAATCGTTCAACCGGTCCTTCTATAAGTGAAGCATGAAAAAAGGGCCATCTCCGGTGTGTTTTCACACAACCTGAGAGGGCCCTTTCTGGCTTGCTCGATATCAGTCGTTGCTAGGCTTGTTCACAGCCTGCAGAACGTATTGCGGCAAGGCGAAGGCGCCGATGTGGATTTCCGGGTTGTAGTAGCGGGTGATGATGCCGCTGCCGGCGAAGCGCTGCTGCAGGGTTTCGCGGGACAATTTGCGATAGGCGGTATTGGTCGCGCCCCAGGCGAAGGTCATGGCGCCGCCGATGTAGGTCGGCACGGCCGCCTGATAGAAGTGCCAGTCCGGGAACAGGCTGCGCAGGCGCCCGGCGGTGGTTTTGACTACTTCGATTTGCATGAACGGCGTGCCGTTCTGGGTCACCAGGATGCCGCCTTCGTTCAGGCAGCGACGGCAAGCCTGGTAGAAGTTTTCCGAGAACAACACTTCGCCCGGGCCGATCGGGTCGGTGGAGTCGGAAATGATCACGTCGAATTTTTCGGTGGTGGTGGCGACGAAACGCATGCCGTCGTCGATCACCAGGTTCAGGCGTGGATCAGCGAACGCACCCTTGGAGTGGTTCGGCAGGAATTCCTTGCACATGTCGACCACGGTGCCGTCGATCTCGACCATGGTGATGTGCTCGATACTGCGGTGCTTGGCCACTTCACGCAGCATGCCGCCGTCGCCGCCACCGATGATCAGCACGCGCCTGGCAGCGCCATGCGCCAGGATCGGCACATGGGTCAACATCTCGTGGTAGATGAATTCGTCGGCTTCGGTGGTCTGGATCACGCCGTCCAGCGCCATGACGCGACCCATGCGCGGATTTTCGAAAATTACCAGGTGTTGGTGTTCGGTGTGCACTTCGTGCAACAGTTTTTCCATGCGAAAACGCTGGCCGTAGCCTTCGTAGAGGGTTTCCAGGTACTCGCTGGTCGGGGTGTTGCTCATGGGAAGTGCTCCGATGAATGCGGGTGGCAAGCCGCGAATTCTACGTCGCGGGACATGACAGGTCGAACCTTCGTCTGTCGGGTAGGCATAGAACAGTGTGGGAGCGAGCCTGCTCGCGATAAACGATAACGCGGTTTACAGGGAAACCGCGGCGTCTGCATCGCGAGCAGGCTCGCTCCCACAGGGGAAAGGTGTCGGCTTTGGGTGCGTATTCAGATTCGGACGTTGCCTCGTGGCCCGGCGATGGCCCAGATGATCAGGCCCAGCACCGGCAGCAGCAGGATCAGCAGCACCCAGATGATTTTCATCCCTGTGTCGGCACCACTTTTGAGCACGTTGATGATTGCCCAGATGTCCAGGGCAAGAATAATCAGGCCAATCAGACCGTTGAACGTGGAACCCATGGTGTCGCTCCCAAAGAGTGGTGTGCACTCTTAGGATAGCCGGGCCTTGCGAGGGTTCCGTTTTTTAAACGTGGACGGCAATTTTGAGGGCTTCCAGCGAGGGTGCGGCAGTAATGCCGACTTTAGCGCACAACTCGAGCACGCGCGGCACGTCGTTGCCGTAGACCAGCACCACTTGCAGTTCGTCGTCGAGCAACTGACTGAAGTTCATCAGCGTGTAGCCGCCGTTTTCCTTGTTCATGCTGCCCATCTGCACCTGAATGCGATTGAGTGCGGTCAGGGCTTCAGTCTTGGCCAGTTGCTTGGGTTTGATATTGAAATCAACGCCGGGCCCGAACGAGGAAACGATCTGGGCGAACAGGTCCATGTAGGTGTCGGCCTGGAACAGCACGGTCTCCGGCAAACTGCCGACGACGACCCACTCGCCCAGCGGAATCGGGAACGTTTCGTCGTAGTTGATATCCGGATTGGCCGTCAGAAAAGCCTCGGGATCGGCGTAGGCCTGGGCCGCTTCGTCAGCGACTTTCAGGATTTCGTCATCGCTCATGCACCCGGAGCTGATTTTGCTGATGAGTTCGACGAGTGCGGCTTTCATGGGGCGGAATCCTGTAGCGAGGGAATTTTGAAGGCGCGAAGAATAACGCATTACGCCCCGCAATTCCTGCGCGCGAGCATGGCCGGGATTGTTGACCCACATCAAGATCCAGCGCCCTGAGTAGCGGCACAATACTGGCACCTTGCCGAAACTGTTTCCGCTATCAGAGAAGACCTCCATGGGTGCCTGGCTTAGCAATATCTCGCTGAAATACAAATTCTGGGCGGTCAACGCCGTCGCCTTCGTCACCACTTTGCTGCTGGTGTTGTACGCCGTACAGCTCGAACAACAGGCCCGCAGCCATGCTTATCAGGCATCGGCACAAGCCCAGGCGCGACTGCTCAACGCCTGGCCCGCCGGCCAGCCGCTCCCCAAAGCCGATAACGTGCTGACGTTCAGTCGCGGGCAGGCACCGTTGCTGAACGGTCAGCCGGTATTGGAACTGGTCGATTCCAACGGCTGGGTCGAAATCAATGCCATGCCGCTGTTCGGCAACAACCCGTTGATGGGTGCCGAAGTGTTTACGCGCACGGATGGCAATCAGATCGCGGTGATTGCCCATGGCCCGAGTCTGACCCAGGTCTTTGGCGAGCGTTTTCCCAACTATGCCGTGGCGGTGGCGATCCTGATGCTGGCGATGCTCGGCGCTTCGCAATTGTTGATCCGCTTCCTGCTCAGCCAGCTCAATACGCTGAAGGACGTGATGCTCCACGTCGAGAAAACCGGTGACCTGTCGGCCCGTGTGCCGCTGGCCTGCACTGACGAAGTCGGGCAGATGGCCAATGCCTTCAACGCCATGCAGGCCGGTTACCAGCGAGTGGTCAACACCGTTGCCAGCACCGCCCGGCAACTGGATGTCGGCGCGGCGCGGCTGGCGTCGAGCATGAACGAGGTGCGTCACGGCATGCTAGGCCAGCAAAGCGAAACCGATCAGGCCGCCACGGCGATCAACGAAATGACTGCCACGGTCTATCACATTGCCCAGCACGCCGGCGCCACCCGCGATCTCTCGCAAACCGCCGACACCCTGGCCGGCAGCGGGCAGGAAGTGGTCAGTCGGGTGCAGAAGTCGATTGCCGGTTTGTCCAGCGGGGTGCAGCAGACTGCCGAGATGATTCAGCGTCTGGCCGAGGACAGTCAGAAGATCAACGGCGTGGTCAGTGTGATTCACAGCATCGCCGAGCAGACCAATCTGCTGGCGCTGAACGCAGCGATTGAAGCGGCCCGTGCCGGTGAAATGGGTCGCGGTTTTGCGGTGGTCGCCGATGAAGTGCGTAACCTGGCCAAACGTGTCCAGACCTCCACTGACGAGATCACGATCATGGTTTCCGCGTTGCAGGCCGGGACTCGGGACGCGGTGGATTTCATGCAGGAAAGCTCGTTCAAGGCCGACGATTGCGTGCAGCAGGCTCAGGAGGCCGGCGCAGCCTTGGCAGAGATCACCAGCGCCGTGGCACAGATGCGTGAAAGCAACACGCAGATCGCCGTGGCGGCCGAGCAACAGAGCCACGTGGCGGAAGAGATGAATCGGGCGGTGGTGAGCATTCGGGATGTGACCGAGAACACCGTGCAGCAGACCGTGGATTCGGCGACTACCAGCAATGAGCTGGCGGCGTTGGCGGGGGAATTGAGCAAGGCTATCGGTCAGCTGAAGCTTTGACGGCCCCTTCGCGAGCAGGCTCGCTCCCACATTTGATCGCATTCCAATGTGGGAGCGAGCCTGCTCGCGATGGCATCAGCTCAATCAACATCAATTCCGAACATGACACCTATCACTCCGATAGCCAGCCTTGATTCGCCGACTGGTTTGGCCCGGCCTATTCTTTGTTCAAGAGCCTCAACGAACCAAGGATTACCATCATGGGCAAACGTCACCCCAACCTTCCCGCCTGGCAATGGCGAGCGTACCCGAACAATCACCAGCACCCGACCAATCTGGTGCTGCACCTGATTGCCGTGCCGCTGTTCATCGTGGCGTTTCTGCTGATTGTCTCGGGGGTGTTCAGTCTGAGTTTCGCGAATGTCGCGATTGGCGTCATCGGCCTGCTCGCCGCCCTCGGCCTGCAACGCCACGGTCACCGCCTGGAAGCGCAAGCCTCCGAACCGTTCAGTGATCGCAAAGATGCAGTGTCGCGCTTGCTGGTCGAGCAGTTCCTGACCTTCCCACGGTTCTTCCTGAGCGGCGGCTGGTGGCGCGCCTGGCGTGAGCGCCACCGTCGTCACTGATCAGGCGAAAATCGTCACCGTCTGCCGGCTCATGGCAATCAACTGACCGTCCGCGTTCCACAATTTCGCGGCCGCATGACCGTAGCCGTCAGTGGCATGCTCGATCTCGACGAGGTATTTGCACCAGTCCAGCGTGCTCAGTTCGAGCAACGGTTGGACGAATTCGATGGTCCAGGTCAGCGTGCTGCCCATCGCCGGTTTTTTCAGGTGCGGCAACAGCGCCGGAGGCCAGGCATCGACCAGCGCCAGGATATGCGACTCGCTGACGGCCTCTTGCTTCACGTCCCCACGCAAGCGCACCCAGCCGCCCATCTCGCGGGATTTGTTACCCGTGAATGGCAGGCCGCCGACGCTCCAGCGCATCGCCAGATGCCGCATGAATTCCGGGGTCACGCCTTTGATGTAAGGCAATTCCTGGCAGTCGTCCCAGTGCTTCATCTCGGGTGCCGGTTCGGCAATCACCGCCACTTCCGACGGCCGCGAGGCGCCGAAGCTGCCCTGGACCAACGTCACCACCTGGCCCTTCTGCATCGCCCGCCCCAGCACCTGGCTGACAGCCTTGCCTTCACGCAACACATCGACTTCAAAACTGACTGGCACTTCAGGCTCGACCGGGCCGACAAAGGTGATCGCCAGCGAACGCACCGGACGATCCGCCGGGACTTTTGCGCGCATGGCTTCGTACTGCAAGGCGGCCACCAGGCCACCGAAACTGGCACGCCCCTGAGCCCATTCGGCCGGGATTGACAGCTCCAGCGGCTGGCTGCGGACAGCGTCGAGCAGATCGGAAAAGCGCATGGAAACCTCAGAGTGGGAAAAGGATGAAGGGATCTTAACCAGCCCGCGAGGATGGTACAGCGCTTATTCCGGCCAAATTGACTGACAGATAAGCCGGAAAGCACCGCCATCTCTGTAGCAGCAGCCGAAGGTTGCGTTCGGCTGCTGCTACATAGATCTGTCTTGTGGTGGTTTCAGGATTTGAAGCAAGCGGCGCTGAGTTTGTCGAGGACGCGGTCGGCGCGGCCTTCGGCCTTGGCCATGGCAGTTTTCCAGGCCCCGACGCAGGGATGCAAATCGGCTTCCTGTTCGGCCCTGGCCAGCCATTGCCAGCAATCGTGCCAATCGCCCAAGGCACCTTGCGCGGACTTCAAGCGCGGCATCGCCGCTTTCGGCAGTCGATCCAGTTCGGGATAGGCTTCGATGCCATAGCGCACGCGCTTGATCAGCAGGCGCAAACGGTGGCGATCATGCGCCGGATCGTGCAGGGCTTGATCGAGTTTCTTCCATTGTTTGGCCAAACGTTTTTCGATGCACTGACGCAAGCCCTTGAGCAAGCCCTGACGCTGAGAAGCCCGCAGAAAGCGCGGAAAGGCGTCGAGGATCATCAGCAACTGCGCCACTTCAGGACTCGTCGCGACCGCCGGGTAAGCCACGGCCATCTGCGCCATACGCCGATGGGCAGCCTCGGGTTGATCATGCTCGAGCAGGTACGCCGCCAGCACTTCGCGATCGCGCAATGGCGTGGTCAAGTCACCGACCCGGGACGCCGCCGCTTCCAGCTGTTCGACCCCGGGCAAGCCACGCAATGGCCGCAGCAGACTGCGCAAACGGCGAACCGTGGTACGCAGATCGTGCAGCGCTTCAGGGTCGGTGCGGGCACTCAAGCGTGCCTGACAGGCCAGCAAACGGACTTCCAGGCCCAGGACATGGGCCACCAACCGGTTAATCATGGGGTTTACTCCATAAACAGCTGCAAGCCGCCAGCCGAAATCTGGGGCGACCGACTTATTGCTTGCAGCTTAGAGCTTAGAGCTGCTTTCAGCGCCCCGCGCGCGATTCACGAATATAAAAACGCGCCTTCTCGGCCTTCTTGGTGCAGCCTTCGAACGCTTCGAATTGCTGCTGGGTCTTGGCGCCGGTCAGCAGCGACAGAGCCTTGGAATAGCTGACAGTTCCGGCAAAACCTTCAGCCTTGGCCAGATCCAGTTCACGCCACGCGGCATCGATCCCGCTACCGCAGCTGTCACGGTAAGCGGTTTTGCCGGCACATCCGGCGAGTGCCAGGGCAATCAAAGGCACACAGATCCAGGCTTTCATTACTCACACCTCAAAGTTAGGTAAACAGTCGTGCAGTTAAGACGGTCTGGCGCGTGAAAAGTGCCTTGGCCCCGCCTCGGAAACTCTAGCGCTCGCGAGAATACCCATCTGCCGCCATGGAGTGTCGAAAAAACGACGCCCTCGCCTCGCGGAACGACCTTAGCGATTGAAGCGCGCCCCTCGATGGGTGCATTGTTGAACCTTGTCAGACGAGGGCGATTCATGAAAAAGCGTGTCGCGCTGGTGCTGGGCTCAGGTGGGGCCCGGGGCTACGCCCATATCGGGGTCATTGAAGAGATCGAACGGCGTGGCTACGACATCGCCTGCATTGCCGGTTGTTCAATGGGCGCGGTGGTTGGCGGGATCTATGCTGCCGGTAAACTCGATGAATATCGCAACTGGATCGAAAGCCTCGATTACCTCGATGTCTTGCGCCTGGTGGACGTCAGTTTTCGTCTGGGTGCGATTCGCGGGGAGAAGGTTTTCGGGCAAATCCGCAAGATCGTCGGCGAGATCAATATCGAAGACTTGCGCATCCCCTACACGGCGGTGGCCACCGACCTGACCAACCAACAGGAAATCTGGTTTCAGGAAGGTTGTCTGCACCAGGCCATGCGCGCTTCGGCGGCGATTCCCAGCCTGTTCACCCCGGTGATGCAGGGCAACCGCATGCTGGTGGACGGCGGCATCCTCAACCCTTTACCGATCGTGCCGGTGGTGTCGAGTCATTGCGACCTGATCATCGCGGTCAACCTCAACTCCACCAACCAGCGCCACTATCAACTGCCGGTGATCCAGCGCCCGGCGGCGTTCAAGACCCGCTTCGACAGCCTGATCAACTCGCTCGGTTCAAAATTGCCCTTCCGCCGCAAACAGGCGGAACAATTGCTGCTGCTGGAAAAGGAAGCGTTGATGGCAGAAGCGGCCGAGATCAACCCCTGGATCGAATCCGCCGAACCCGAAGCCCAGCAACCGGCAGCCGCCCCTGAACGCGACGGCGCACCGAAGTCCGCCACCGGTTCGTTCATCATCGATAACGTCGGGCCGGCGTCTTTGCTGGACCTGATTAACCAGAGTTTCGAGGTGATGCAAACCTCATTGGCGCAGTACAAGATCGCTGGTTATCCGCCGGATATTCTGATCAACGTGCCAAAGCGGGTGTGCCGGTTTTTCGAGTTTTACAAGGCGCCGGAATTGATCGCGCTGGGGCGGGAGATTGCGCGGGATACGCTGGATCGGTATGAAAGTGAACGGGATTCCTGAAATTCTCGGGTGAATGAAAAGACCCCATCGCGAGCAAGATCGTATTCCAATGTGGGAGCGAGCTTGCTCGCGATGGGGCCGGATCATTCAACACAAAACCTAAAGACCACCCTCACTCAACAACCGATACCCGACCCCAGCCTCGGTGACGATAAACCGCGGCTGCGTCGGGTCGTCCGCCAGTTTCTGGCGCAGGTGCCCGACCACAATCCGCAAATAGTGAGTGTCCTCGGTATGGGTCGGCCCCCAAATATCCTTGAGCAATTGCTGCTGGGTGATGACCCGCCCCGGATGTCGCGCCAGTTGCGCCAGCACCGCGTATTCCTTGCGGGTCAGCGCGACTTCGGTGCCGTCGAGCAACACCCGGCGGTACGCCAGATCCACGGTCAACGGGCCGAACGTCAGCGCCGCTTGCTGCGCTTCTCCCGCAGGCGCCTGACGCAACAAGGCACGCACCCGTGCAAGAAACTCCTGAATACCAAACGGCTTGGTCACGTAGTCGTTGGCGCCGTTGTCGAGCGCTTCGACTTTCTGCCCTTCACTGGCGCGCACCGAGAGCACCAGCACCGGCACCGTCGACCACTCGCGAAACTCGCGCAGCACTTGCTGGCCGTCCATGTCCGGCAGGCCGAGGTCGAGTACCAGCAGGTCCGATTTATTCAGTGCCGCCTGGGCCAGGCCTTCGGTGCCAGTGCCGGCCTCCAGCACTTTGTAGCCTTGGGAAACAAGGCTGATGCGCAGAAATTTACGGATCTGCGGTTCGTCGTCGATGACCAAAATGGTCGCGGTCTGGCTCATGAATTCACATCAACACAAAGAAGTGGCAAGAGAGTAGCGCAAGCGCGATCAGGCTTCACTTTCGGCTCTTAATTTTCAAAGGCCGGCTGAGCCTGCAACGGCAGGTGCAAGGTGATGCAGGTGCCGCGCCCCTCGATGCCATCGGCGACGCTGATCCGCCCGCCATGGGCACCGACCATGCCCTGACAGATCGCCAGCCCCAGCCCCGTGCCTTGCCCGCCACGATCACCGCGCGCGGCGGTGTAGAACATGTCGAAAATCTTCGCCCGCTCCTCCTCTGGAATCCCTGGCCCCTCGTCGCTGACCGAGAAAAACAGTTCGCTGTCGTCGACCCCGGCGCGTAATTGCAAACGCCCGTGAGACGGTGAAAAACGCGCAGCGTTTTCCAGGACGTTGACCAGCGCCTGTTCGATCAGCGCGGCGTGAACGTACAGCAGCGGCAATTCGGGTGGCACTTCGGTACTGACCTGCAACGGCGCCAGCACCGCACGCAGGCGATTGAGTGAGCTGCCGACGATGTCTGCCGGCGATACCCAATCCCGCGCCAGCTTCAGGGCACCATGACCGAGGCGGGTCATGTCCAGCAGGTTTTGAATGTAGCGATCGAGGCGCTCGGCTTCATCGCGAGTGCCTTCGAGCAGTTCGCGGCGATCCTCCAGCGGGATGGCTTCACCGAGGGCCAACAGGCTGTCGATGCTGCCGCGCATGGAGGTCAGCGGCGTGCGCAAATCGTGGGACACCGAGGCCAGCAAGGCACTGCGCAGTTGCTCGGTTTCGCCGTGCAACCGGGCGGCTTCCAGGTCTTCGGCCAATTGAGCCCGGGCCAGCGCCTGGGCCAGTGGCTGGCTCAGCGCAGTCAGCAAACGCCGACGCTGGCCGCTCAAGGTCTGGCCTTCTTTGGCGCACACGCCGAGCAGCGCCAACGGCCCGTCTTCCACCGACAACGGCCACCACCACCAACGTCCGAACGGCAGCGTGCCGGTGCCCGCGCCGGCCGGTTGATCGTGTTGCCAGGCCCAATCGGCAGCAGCGCGCTCGGCTTCGGAGAATTCCAGCGGGCCACCGGTTTCGACTTTCCAGCCGCCCTGCCCGTCTTGATTGAGCAGGCAGAGTTGCAGATCACTCCAGCCATCGAGGTGCTGGGCCGCTGCGCTGACCACCGCCTGGCGGTCGGTGGCGGCAGTGAGTTTGCGCGACAGGTCGAGCAATTCGGTGGTCTCTTCCTGAGTGTCGCGCAGCGCCTGCAATTGCCGCCGTTGCCGGGCCGCGAGGTTACCGGTGAGCGCCGCCATCAGCAGGAAGAACAGCAAGGTCAGCACGTCTTCTTCGCGCTGGATGCTGAAGGAGAAAGTCGGCGGAATGAACAGAAAGTCATAGGTCAGAAACGACAGCGCCGCACAAGCCAGCGCCGGGCCCAGGCTGCTGCGCACCGCCACCAGCAACACCGCGGCGAGGAACACCAACGAGATATTCGGCAGCGGCAAGACACTCGCCACCGCCCAGGCCAAGGCACTGGCGAGCACCGTCGCCATCAACGCCAGCGCGTAGTCGAACCACACCAGCGACTGCGCCGAACGCTGGCGCGGCTGATGCTGTTCGTGGTCGCTGTCGAGGACGTTGATTTCCAGCCCGCGCGCATCGCGCAGCAATCGTGACGCCAGACCGCCGCCGAACAACCGCCGATGCAAACGCTGCCGGGATTGACCGACCAACACCAGACTGGCGCGGCGTTCGGCGGCGTGCTGAATTAAGGTTTTTGCCACCTCACCGGCCCGCAACAACACCACTTCGCCGCCGAGGCGTTCGGCCAATTGCTGGGCACTTTGCAGACGTAGCCGTGACTGCTCGTCACGCACACTGCCGTTGTCCACATGCACCAGGCTCCACGGCAAATGCCGACGCTGGGCGACGCGACTGGCGTGACGCACCAGGCGTTCGGCCTGTGCATCGCCATCGACGCCGACTAGCAAGCGACCGCGTACCGCTGGCGCCGCTTGGCCGAGCTGGCGATAGCCCTGGGCCAAATCATCATCGACCTGAGCGGCGGCGGTTTGCATCGCCAGTTCCCGCAGGGCCGTGAGGTTGGTCTGGGTGAAAAAGGCGTCGATCGCCGCCCTCGCCTGCTCCGGCACGTAAACCTTGCCATCGCGCAAACGCTCGAGCAGCTCACGCGGCGGCAGGTCGATCAGCAGCAGTTCGTAGGCTTCTTGCAGCACCCAGTCCGGCAGGGTTTCGCGGACCTGCACGCCCGTGATCCCACGCACTTTGTCGTTAAGACTTTCCAGGTGCTGGACGTTGACTGTGGTGAACACGTCAATGCCTGCAGAGAGCAGTTCCTGAATGTCTTGCCAGCGTTTGGTGTGGCGACTGCCGGGGGCGTTGCTGTGGGCCAGTTCGTCCACCAGCACCAGTTTCGGTTTGGCAGCGAGCAGGCCGTCGAGGTCCATTTCTTCGAGCATCACACCGCGGTATTCCGAACGCACCAACGGCTGCTGCGGCAAGCCGCCGAGCAGCGCTTCGGTTTCGGCGCGACCGTGGGTTTCGACCACGCCGGCAATGACTTTCACGCCTTGGCGCAGTTGGGTGTGGGCCGCTTGCAGCATGGCGTAAGTCTTGCCGACACCGGGCGCGGCGCCGAGAAAAACCTTGAGCCGGCCACGGCCATCGCGGGGCAGGTCTGCTAACAGCGCGTCGGCGCGGCCGGAGTCACTCATGGTTGAAGCTCACTTTATTCAGATGTTGATGTGGTGTCTGTGAGGCCGCCTTCGCGAGCAAGCCCGCTCCCACATTTTGGAATGCATTCCCCTGTGGGAGCGAGCTTGCTCGCGATTAGCGGCGCCACCGATTTACAGGTTTTCCAGCGCCATATTCAGCGCCAACACGTTCACCACCGGTGGTCCCACCAATGGCTGCTCGATGTGCGCATCCATCAATTGTTGAAGGGTCGCCACCGGCAGATTACGTGCCGCCGCAACACGCGCCAGTTGATAGGCAATCGCGGCCGGTGGCAAGTGTGGATCGAGGCCGCTGCCGGAGGTGGTCACCAACGCCAACGGTACTGCCCCCTGACCGGGCACCAGCAGTTTGTTGGCATCGTCAATCACACGAGTTGCAAGGGCCGGATTGCTCGGCGACAGGTTGCTGGCGCTACTCGACACGGTGGCAAACGCACCGGCCGATGGCCGTGGATGGAACCAGGCGTCGCCGACGAAATCCTGGGCGATCAGTGAGGAACCGCGAACCTTGCCGTCGGCATCGTGTACGAGGCTGCCGTTGGCCTGGTCCGGGAATGCAACCTGGGCGACACCGGTGACCACCAGTGGATAGGCGACGCCGGTGATCAGGGTCATCAGGACAAGCAGGCTCAGGGCCGGGCGTATCATTGTGGACATTTCTGAATCCTCGAAATTGGGGAGTTTAAAACTGTGGTGTGTCATGGAGATCCACCCCCTCACCCCAGCCCTCTCCCCACGGGGGAGAGGGGGAAAGGGAGCCGATCTTTGTGCCTTTCAGAACCTGAGTTCGACTCGGTCTTTCAGGTCGATGTAGCTCCAAGAACACCTCGATCAGTCCCCTCTACCCCTTGGGGAGAGGGTTAGGGTGAGGGGGCGATCTCAAAGTCAAACCAAATGCAGTGCAGTGAGCAACATGTCGATCGCCTTGATCCCCACAAACGGCACCACAATCCCGCCCAATCCATAGATCAACAGATTGCGTCGCAGCAACGCCGCCGCACTCGCCGCCTGCACCCGCACACCGCGCAATGCCAATGGAATCAGCACCACAATAATCAAGGCGTTAAACACGATCGCCGAGAGAATCGCGCTCTGCGGACTGCTCAGGTGCATGACGTTCAGCACGCCCAGTTGCGGGTAGATCGAGGCGAACAACGCCGGCAAAATCGCGAAGTACTTGGCCACGTCGTTGGCGATGGAAAACGTCGTCAGCGCACCGCGGGTCACCAGCAATTCCTTGCCGATCTGCACCACGTCCAGCAGTTTGGTTGGATCGCTGTCGAGGTCGACCATGTTCGCCGCCTCGCGTGCCGCTTGCGTGCCGTCGTTCATCGCCATGCCCACGTCCGCCTGGGCCAGGGCCGGGGCGTCGTTGGCGCCGTCGCCACACATGGCGACCAGGCGACCGTCGTTCTGCTCGTGGCGAATGCGCGCCAGTTTTTTCTCCGGGGTGGCTTCGGCCAGCACGTCATCGACGCCCGCTTCTGCCGCAATCGCTGCAGCGGTCAGCGGGTTGTCGCCGGTCACCATGACGGTGCGAATCCCCAGCTTGCGCAGTTCGGCGAAACGCTCGCGGATGCCGGGTTTGACCACGTCTTTGAGGTGGATCGCGCCGAGCAATTTACCATCGGCGCACACCAGCAACGGAGTGCCGCCGCTCTGGGCGATCTTGTCGATTTCCCGGGACAGCGGCGCGGCCAGATCGGCGCGTTTCAGGCCAACGAAGGCCAACAACGAATCCACCGCGCCTTTGCGATACACCCGGCCCTGATAGTCGACACCGGACAGACGAGTTTCGGCACTGAACGGTACGGCAGTCAGCAGCTCGGCACTTGGCTCAGGCTGCGGATGCAGACCGCGCAGGTACTCAACGATGGATTTGCCTTCAGCGGTGTCATCGGCCAGCGAGGCGAACAATGCACCCTCGGCGAGTTCCTTGGCGGTGACGCCAGGTGCCGCGTAAACCGCGGTGCAACGACGGTTACCGAAGGTGATGGTGCCGGTTTTGTCCAGCAGCAGGACGTGTACGTCCCCCGCCGCTTCCACGGCGCGACCGGATTTGGCGATCACATTCAGGCGCACCAGACGGTCCATCCCGGCGATACCGATGGCCGACAACAGACCGCCAATGGTGGTCGGAATCAGCGTGACCAACAACGCCACCAGGAACACCAGCGGCAGGCTGCCGTTGGCGAAGTGGGCGAACGGTTGCAGGGTGACAACCACCAGCAGGAAGATCAGGGTCAGGCCGATCAGCAGGATGTCGAGCGCCACTTCGTTCGGGGTTTTCTGGCGTTTGGCGCCTTCGACCAGGGCGATCATGCGATCGAGTGTCGACTCGCCCGGGTTGGCGGTGATGCGCACCAACAGCCAGTCGGACACCAGTCGGGTGTTACCGGTGACGGCCGAACGGTCGCCGCCGGACTCGCGAATCACTGGCGCGGATTCACCGGTAATCGCCGCTTCGTTGACCGCTGCGATGCCTTCGATCACCTCGCCGTCACCGGGGATCATTTCCCCCGCTTCAACGCGGACCACATCGCCCTTGCGCAGGCTGGTGGCCGGCACGACTTGAAAGGCGCCGTTGCTGGTTTTGCGGCGAGCACTCAAGCCTTCGCTACCGGCCTTGAGGCTGTCGGCGCGGGCCTTGCCGCGACCTTCGGCCAGTGCTTCGGCGAAGTTGGCGAACAGCACGGTGAACCACAACCACAAGGCGATTTGCGCGGCGACAAAGGTCGGCACGCTGCTGTCGGGAATGAAGCACAGCACGGTGGTCAGGATCGCGGTCAGTTCGACCACCAGCATCACCGGCGCACGCTGCAATTGCCGAGGGTCGAGCTTGACGAAGGCTTGCACCAGCGCCGGACGCCAGAGGGCCGAGATCGCGGTTTTCGGTTGTTCCGGCGCCTTGACGGTGGCGGTTTTAGTTGCGGGCATATTCATCATTGATTCCTCAGAAGCCCAAGCTCAAATGTTCAGCAATAGGACCCAGCGCCAATGTCGGCAGGAAGGTCAAACCACCCACCAGCAAAATGGTCACAGTCAGCAAGGTCACGAACAGCGGGCCATGGGTCGGGAAGCTGTTCTGGCCGATCGGTGCGGTTTTCTTCATCGCCAGGCTGCCGGCCAACGCCAGTACCGGGAGGATGTAACCGAAGCGACCGATCAACATGCCCAGACCCAGCATCAGGTTGTGGAACGCGGTGTTGGCACCGAAGCCGCCAAACGCCGAACCGTTGTTGGCGCTGGCCGAGGTGTAGGCGTACAGCAACTGGCTGAAACCGTGGGCACCGGGGTTGCTCACCGCCGCGACCGGGCCGGGCAGGCTCGCGGCAATCGCGCCAAGTACCAGGACACCGACCGGCATCACCAGCAAGGTCACGACCAGCAACTGGACTTCTTTGGCTTGCAGCTTTTTGCCGAGGTATTCCGGGGTGCGGCCGATCATCAGGCCGGCGAGGAACACCGCGATCAACACGTTCAACAACATGCCGTAGAGCCCGGCACCGACGCCGCCGAAGATCACTTCGCCGACCATCATGTTGACCAGCGCGACCATGCCACTCAGCGGGTTGAGGCTGTCGTGCATGCCGTTGACCGAACCGTTGGACGCCGCGGTGGTGGTCACCGACCACAGCACCGTGGCGGTCGTGCCGAAGCGTGCTTCCTTGCCTTCCAGCGGCGCGGTCTGTTCGACGGCGGCATTGTTCAGGGTCGGGTTCGGCTGGTATTCAGCCCACAGCGACGTCGCGCCGCCGATCAGGAACAGCGCCAACATGCAAGCGATGATCGCGCGGCTCTGTCGCAGGTCTTTCACGTAGTGGCCGAAGGTGAACACCAACGCCACCGGGATCAGAATGATCGAACCGACTTCAAACAGGTTGCTCCACGCCGTCGGGTTCTCGAACGGGTGCGCCGAGTTGACGCCAAAGAAGCCACCACCGTTGGTGCCCAGTTGCTTGATCGCAATCTGGCTGGCGGCCGGGCCGAGCGGGATCACCTGATCGACGCCTTGCATCGTCACGGCATTCACATACTGAGCGAAGGTTTGTGGCACGCCCTGCCAGACCAGATACAGCGCCAGCAGCAAGCACAGCGGCAGCAAGCCGTAGAGGGTGGCGCGGGTCATGTCGACCCAGAAGTTGCCGAGGGTCTTGCTCGACTTGCGACCGATACCGCGACACAGAGCTACCAATACGGCGAGGCCGGTGGCGGCGCTGACGAAGTTTTGCACGGTGAGGCCGACCATCTGACTCAGGTAGCTCAGGGTCGCTTCGCCGCTGTAAGACTGCCAGTTGGTATTGGTCATGAAGCTGACGGCGGTGTTGAACGCTTGCGTCCACTCCTGACCCGGCAGGTTTTGCGGGTTCAGCGGCAAGTGGTCCTGGAACAACAGGATCGCGAACAACAGCAAGAAGCCCGCGAGGTTGAAGGCGAGCAAGGCCAGGGTGTATTTCTGCCAGCTCTGTTCGGCCTGCGGATCTACGCCGGCCACCCGATAACATCCACGCTCTACCGGGCCGAGGATCGGAGTCAGCCAGGTGCGCTGACCTTCCATCACCTTGTAGTAAAAGCGCCCCAGAAACGGTGCCGGAATCAGCACCAGGGCGAAGAAGGCGAGGATCAGCCAATAGTCATAACTGTGCATAGCCGCTCCTAGTTCCGGTCCGCGCGCAACAGCGCAACCAACAGATAAATGAACAGCCCCACTGCCAGTAGCAGTGACACCCCGTCCAGAACGCTCATGGAAGTTCTCCGTGTTACGGCGTATTGCCGCGTGTGGAGTCATTGTCGGTAGGGAGGCTGTAAAGGAACGAGATCGAGGGGTGTGGCGGGGCATAAAAAAAGCGTAAAGAGTGGGTTTACGCTAGGGTTACGGTGGTGTCTGGGGGCATACAACACCTTTCGGGTTTTATCAGGCGTCTCTATCGTCCTGCATCGATGGATAAGACTCCACAAAACCAAAGTTGGATGAACAATCTATTGCACCACCCAGCTCCTGCCGACAAGATATGACCGTTTGCGTTTTCGACTACTGAAAAAGGCTGGCCACCATGCGTATCCTCATCACCGGCGGTGCCGGTTTCATTGGCTCTGCCTTGATTCGCGAGCTGATCCGGCACACCGAACATGAAGTGCTCAACCTGGACAAGCTGACCTACGCCGGCAATCTCGAATCGCTGACCGGCATTGCCAACGACACTCGCTACGAGTTCGTTCAAGCCGATATCGTTGATCAGGCGAACGTCAGCGCGGTGCTGACACGTTTCCAGCCGCAGGCGATCATGCACCTGGCAGCGGAATCCCACGTAGACCGCTCCATCGACGGACCTTCGGATTTCATCCAGACCAACATCGTCGGCACCTACAGCCTGCTGGAGGCCACCCGCGCCTATTGGCAAACCCTCGCCGAGCCGGAAAAAAGCGCCTTCCGTTTCCATCACATCTCCACTGACGAGGTCTATGGCGACCTGCATGGCGCCGATGATCTGTTTACGGAAACGACGCCCTACGCCCCGAGTTCGCCGTACTCCGCCAGCAAAGCGGCATCCGACCACCTGGTCCGTGCCTGGCAGCGAACCTATGGCCTGCCGGTGCTGTTGACCAACTGCTCGAACAATTACGGGCCGTTTCACTTCCCCGAAAAATTGATCCCGCTGGTCATCCTCAATGCCTTGGCCGGCAAGCCGCTGCCGGTGTACGGCGATGGCCTGCAAATCCGCGACTGGCTGTTCGTCGAAGATCACGCCCGGGCGCTGCTCAAAGTGGTGACCACCGGCATCGTCGGCGAGACCTACAACATCGGCGGGCACAACGAACAAAAGAATATCGACGTGGTGCGTGGCCTATGCGCCCTGCTTGAAGAACTGGCACCGCGCAAGCCCGAGGGTGTCGCGCACTACGCCGACCTGATCACGTTCGTCCAGGATCGTCCTGGCCATGACCTGCGCTACGCGATCGATGCCAGCAAGATCGAACACGAACTGGGCTGGGTACCCGAAGAGACCTTCGAAACCGGCCTTCGCAAAACCGTTCAGTGGTACTTGAACAACCTTGAGTGGTGCCGTCGCGTTCAGGATGGCAGCTACCAGGGTGAACGCCTTGGCGCCATCAATCCCCAGGAGCTTCATGCATGATGAAAGGTATCGTTTTGGCGGGCGGCTCGGGCACACGCCTGCATCCGATCACGCTCGGGGTGTCCAAACAGCTGTTGCCGGTCTACGACAAACCGATGATCTATTACCCGATTTCGGTCCTGATGCTGGCCGGCATCAAAGACATTTTAGTGATCTCTACTCCCCAGGATCTGCCCCAGTACCGCAATCTGCTGGGTGATGGCAGTCAGTTCGGGGTCAATTTCAGCTATGCCGAGCAGCCGTCACCGGATGGTCTGGCCCAGGCTTTTCTGATTGGCGAAAGGTTCATCGGCAATGATCCTGTGTGCCTGATCCTCGGCGACAACATTTTCCATGGTCAACACTTTGGAGAGCAGTTGCAAAACGCCGCAACACGCACTTCTGGCGCTACCGTGTTCGGCTATTGGGTCAAAGACCCGGAGCGATTCGGCGTAATTGATTTCGACAGCCAGGGCCGTGCCCTGTCGATCGAAGAAAAGCCGAAAACACCGAAATCCAGCTATGCCGTCACCGGCCTGTATTTCTACGACAACGATGTAATCAGCATCGCCAAAGCGGTAAAGCCTTCGCCTCGCGGCGAGCTGGAAATCACCGACGTCAACAATGCGTATCTCAAACGGGGAGACCTGCAAGTCGAGCGCTTCGGCCGTGGTTTCGCCTGGCTCGACACCGGCACCCACGACAGCTTGCTCGATGCCTCTCAGTACGTGCAGACCATCGAACGTCGACAAGGCTTGAAAGTCGCCTGCCTCGAAGAGATCGCTTATGAAAAGAACTGGATCAACCGCGAACAGCTGCTGGAGCGTGCCCGCTACTTCGGCAAGACCGGGTATGGCCAGTACCTGGCCAAGCTCGCCGGGGATAAACAATGGATGTGAATGAAACCGGTCTGCGCGGCGAAGTGATCATCGGTAAAAGGCTGCAAGAGGCTGATCTGCTCCCATGAGAGTTCTCATCAGCGGCCAGCATGGTCAGGTCTCGCGAGAACTGCAGCGTCGACTGGGGGGTGTCGGCGAGTTGATCGTGCTGGGTCGCGATCAACTCGATCTGGCACAACCCGAGCAGATTCGCCAACAGGTACAAAAGGTTCGTCCGGATCTGATCATCAACGCGGCGGCCCACACAGCGGTCGATCTGGCTGAAAGCGAGCCAGAAACAGCCTTTGCCATCAACGCCGTGGCCCCTGGCATCTTTGCCGAAGAAGCACTGAAGCTTGGCATCCCGCTGATTCACTACTCCACCGATTATGTATTCGACGGCATGAAGGTCGGGCCTTATAACGAAGACGACACGCCAAACCCGCTCGGGGTTTACGGCAAGAGCAAACTGGCCGGTGAACGGGCGATCACTGACGTGCAAGGCAAACATCTTGTCCTGCGTACCAGTTGGGTCTATTCGACCCATGGCCGCAATTTCCTGCTGACGATGCAACGCTTGCTGCAAGAGAGACCGGAAGTACGCATTGTCGCCGATCAGATCGGCGCACCTACCTGGGCAGGCACTATTGCCAATAGCACCCTTGCCCTGATCGAACGCTGGCAGGCCGGTAAGGCCCCTGCCTGGGGTACATATCATCTGACCGCACAGGGGGAAACCTCCTGGTTCGGCTTCGCCCAGGCCATTGGCGAAGCGTTACGGCAACAGGGAAAGCCCTGCGCAAACCTGCTGCCGATTCCCTCCAGCGATTACCCGACACCGGCGGCCCGACCGCTCAACTCATGCCTTGATTGCAGTCGCCTGCAACGTGAATGGGGCATCAGCCAACCTGACTGGCAACTTGCGCTGCGCGAATGTCTTGCCGAGCAAGGCTAAACCTACAAGCAGGACTTGCCCACGAAGACGGCAAAACCGCCATCAGCGCCCCCAACTGGCGCACCCATTTGCGCACATCGAGCGGCAAACATCCCCGATACGACAGCTTTCGGCGCTTTACGACGCGTCAACACACAATGGCACGCCCACTGCAAACGCCCTCCCCCGAGCTTTCCAAACCGTTCAGGGAGCAAGGCATGAACACACAACTCAAACCCACGCTGGGCACGCTGCACCTGTGGGGCATTGCGGTCGGGCTGGTGATTTCCGGTGAATACTTCGGCTGGAGTTACGGCTGGGGCGTCGCGGGCACACTCGGTTTTCTGGTGACGTCCTTCATGGTCGCCACCATGTACACCTGCTTCATCTTCAGTTTCACCGAGCTGACCACCGCGATTCCCCATGCCGGCGGTCCCTTTGCCTACAGCCGCCGCGCCTTTGGCGAGAAAGGCGGATTGATCGCGGGACTGGCGACACTGATTGAATTTGTCTTCGCTCCGCCGGCCATCGCACTAGCGATCGGTGCGTATCTGAACGTGCAGTTTCCAGCGCTTGATCCGAAACACGCAGCGGTCGGCGCCTACATCGTGTTCATGGGCCTGAACATCCTCGGGGTGAAACTGGCCGCAACTTTCGAGTTGGTGGTTTGCGTGCTGGCGGTCGCCGAACTGCTGGTGTTCATGGGCGTGGTCGCTCCGGCGTTCAGCTTCAGTAACTTCGCGCTGAACGGCTGGGCCGGTTCCGATGTGTTTGGCGCGCAGGCGATTGCCGGGATGTTCGCGGCGATTCCGTTCGCTATTTGGTTTTTCCTGGCCATCGAAGGCGCGGCCATGGCCGCCGAAGAAGCCAAGGACCCGAAACGCACCATTCCGAAGGCCTACATCAGCGGCATTCTGACGCTGGTTTTGCTGGCGATGGGCGTGATGTTCTTTGCCGGCGGTGTCGGTGACTGGCGCACATTATCGAACATCAACGACCCGCTGCCGCAAGCGATGAAAACCGTGGTCGGCGAAAGCTCGGGCTGGTTGCACATGCTGGTGTGGATCGGCCTGTTCGGCCTGGTGGCGAGTTTCCACGGCATCATCCTCGGCTACTCGCGGCAGTTCTTCGCCCTCGCCCGGGCCGGTTACCTGCCGGCGTCCCTGGCCAAATTGTCACGCTTTCAGACACCGCACCGGGCAATCATCGCCGGGGGCGTGATTGGCATTGCCGCGATCTACAGTGATGGTTTGATTAACCTGGGCGGCATGACGCTGACGGCGGCGATGATCACGATGGCGGTCTTCGGGGCAATCGTGATGTACATCATGAGCATGCTCAGCCTGTTCAAACTGCGCAAAACCGAACCGAATCTGGAGCGCACCTTTCGCGCGCCGTGCTATCCGTTGGTGCCGCTCATTGCGCTGGTGCTGGCGGTGGTGTGCCTGGTGGCAATGGCCTGGTTCAACACGTTGATCGGGTTGATCTTCCTGGGCTTCATGGCGGTGGGGTTCGTGTACTTCATGCTGACGGCGCAACTGCGTGCCGATGCACCGGCGGACGCGATGCTGACCGGGCTCTAAACAGGCGAAGTACGGCTGTCAGAACAGGCATAGAATGGAACCACTGCGAAAATTAATCGCTCAAAGTGGTATGCACGATCGATTGGCAAAACCCGCCAATCGGCCTGCCCTCAAGGAGAGCCCTATGCCCTGGTATGCCTGGTTGATTCTGATCGTTGCAATCGGCTCGATCGTTGGTGGTTTGATGATGTTGCGTGACACCGCCAACAAGGTCGAACTGACCGAGGAGCAACGTAAACGCGTCGCTGAACGCAACGCGGAAGCGGATGCCAAGGATGCGCAGGACCGCTAACAGAACAAACCCCGCCATTCTCATCAAATGACGGGGTTTTGCGTTTCTACTTTTCCCAATCGGCCTTGGCGATGTGCAGGCCATGCAGCCCTTTGTATGCCGCGCGTTCCGGCTGGCTCCAGCCCTCAAGCAACGAATCCTCCAACCGATAAATCTCTACTCCAAGCGGGCGACACACGCTTAGCGGGTCCTGTGCATCCGGCCCCCACATGGCCAGCGACAGATCACCGCCCGGGCAGGTCGAGAGCGCGCAGAGCAGATCGATTTCGGCAAAGAATTCCAGGTAATCGCCCTTCTGCGCCGGACAGGCTTTCATGAAGTACATGTCGTCGTGATTCAGACCCGTGCACTGGAAAATGTTCAGCACGTCATGCACGTCGAATTCGGTCAGCCCATGAGGTAGCACTGCGCGGGTAAGGTTCGAGTGGCAGTGATGGTGGAAGTCTTCGCCGGTGAGCATTTTGTTCACATAAGGGTCGCAGCGGGTGCCCAGCAAGTCGTGCAAGCGACCGCCATGTTCGTCGATCCCGTAACCAGCCAGGCTGTCATCGGTGATGGTTACCAGCGGCCGCAAAAAAGGCAGGTTCGACCAGAGCCGGTCATGGGTGCTGACGTGTGCGCCCTGTAACTGTCGGGTCCGTGCCGCCCACAAACGCTCCCGTGGATCGTTGGCATTCCAGACGTTGAAATCCCCGACTTGCGGCCCGACGGGGGTGGTCACGCGAAACACATGCCCGGCCGGTACCTTCCAGGCGCGACCGGTGCGGATCGGCACCTCGAATGCCTCGATCAGCGTGCGCCCCTCCTTCGCATCGCGAATCCGCTCGTAGAAGGCTTTGTCCACCTGCAATGCGGAACCTTTGCTGACTTGATAGGCCGCCGGATAGTCTTTGTACATGGCACGAATCCTCGATCAGTGATGGGAAACTGGGGCAAGCATTTGCAACAGGAGGTGTTCGGAATCGTCGAGATACAGGCTCATGGCATCCTCGGCCGCACGTTTGTCGCCCTCGGCCAACAAATCATGAATCTGCCGGTCACGCGCCAGCCAGGGCGCCTGAAAACGTGACTCATCGGGAGCAGTGCAGAACACCAGGCGCAATTGCGCTACGACGTTGGTGAAGAACTCGTCGAACAATGGACTGCGCAGCAATCCGACAATGTGCTGATGAAAGGCCAGGCTGTGGGTGCCGACGGCGCGCCAGTCTTCGCGCTCCCGGGCAAGCTCGGTGGCTTCCAGGGCCTCGAGCATCCGGTCGGATTGATAGTCGCGCAGCGGCTGACTTGCGCTGATGGCCTGCAGCTCCAGGGTGCGCCTGACCTTGAACAGATCCCGCACGTCCTCGACGCCCAGCCTGCGCACCATCACACCCTTGTTGCGCACATAACGGGTCAGACCTTCCTGCCCTAGGCGATGCAGCGCTTCGCGAATGGTATTGCGGGATGCGTTATAGGCGGACACCAGATCGTTTTCCACCAACGCCATGCCGGGCAGCAAACGGCCGCCAATGATATCGGCGCGCAACTCAAGTGTGATGTGGTCGGCCAGGGACAGTCCGCTGTTCATACTCATTGCCTCATGATTGTTCAACAATCGTCAGCTAATGAGTAATCACTATTCGTGCCATTTGCTGAAAACGGCGTTCTACCAAGATCGACGCATCTGCATGCTTTTTAGAAGTAGAAGTACAATCACCATCCCATTTTCATTGGTTAATATGGCGCATTGTTGCGGAGATACCCGATGCGTTACTCGCAGGACCATAAAGCCCAGACCCACCAACGCATCATCAAGGAAGCGTCAGCACGCTTTCGCCGCGATGGCATTGGCGCGACAGGTCTGCAACCGCTGATGAAAGCACTGGGGTTGACTCACGGCGGCTTCTACTCGCACTTCAAATCCAAAGACGAACTGGTGGAAAAGGCGTTGCAAGCCGCGGGCGAGCAGGTCGATGTGATTTGCGCCGAACTCTTCGCTCAAGATCGTCCGCTGGAAGCGTTCATCGATACCTATTTGTCCGAATGGCACCAGACTTCACCCGATGAGGGTTGCCCGTTGCCGACCATGTCATCGGAACTCGGCCTGCGCGGGCAGCAGAGCCCGACCACTGACGTGGTGCTCAACGCACGGCTCGAACAAGTGCAAGGCACTCTTGAAGACGAGGACGCCGCCGACCAAAGCATCGTCATCATGTCGACACTGGTCGGGGCTTTATTGCTGTCACGCAGTGTCGAAAACCCCGAGCTGGCTCAGCGGATTCTCGACGTAACTCGCGCTTATCTCAAACAGTCCCGGGACTAGCCCTCCCAACGCTTGAACAGCACGCTGGCATTCACCCCACCAAACCCGAAGCCATTGGACAGCGCGTATTCGATAGCCATCGGCCGCGCCTGACCGTGGACGATGTCCACGCCTTGGGCGGCGGGGTCCGGCGTATCGAAGTTGAGGGTGGCCGGCACGACCTGATCGCGAATCGCCAACAACGTGAAGATCGCCTCGATACCGCCTGCTGCACCGAGCAAATGCCCGGTGGCCGATTTGGTCGATGTCACGGCGATTTTGTTATCCGTGCCGAACAACGCCTTGATGGCCGCCAACTCTCCCAAGTCCCCAACCGGGGTCGAGGTTGCGTGAGCATTGAGATGCTGCACCTGCGCCGGCGAAATGCCCGCCTGGGCCAATGCCAGCGACATCGCCCGTTGTGCACCACTGCCATCCTCGGGACCTGCCGTCAGGTGATAGGCGTCGGCACTGGTGCCGTAACCGACCAGTTCCGCCAGCGGCTGAGCACCGCGGGCCAAGGCATGTTCCAGGGATTCGATCACCAGAAGGCCCGCGCCCTCCCCCATGACGAAGCCATCGCGGCCACTGTCGAACGGCCGCGAGGCTCGCTCCGGGGTATCGTTATAACCGCTGGACAAGGCGCGAGCCGCGGCAAACCCGGCGAGACTGACACGATCAATCGCCGCTTCCGCGCCGCCACACACCGCAATGTCTGCCTCGCCACACCGAATCAGCCGCGCCGCATCACCAATCGCCTGCACCCCGGCCGCGCAAGCCGTCACCGGTGCACCCAATGGCCCCTTGAAACCGTGCTGAATCGACACATGACCCGCGGCGAGGTTGACCAGAAATGAAGGAATGGTGAACGGCGACAGGCGTCGCGGCCCACGGCTGTCCGTGGTGCGCACCGCATCCGCTATCGCACCGAAACCACCCACGCCGGAACCGATAATGGTTGCCGTACGCTCCTGGGCATTGGCGTCCGCCGCTTGCCAACCGGCCTGCTCCAGCGCCTGACGCGCCGCTTCCATGGCAAACATAATGAAGCGGTCCATCTTCTTCTGCTCTTTGGGCGCCGTCGCCCGATCCGGGTCAAAACCCGCCTCGGGATCGTCAGCCAGCGTCGGCACTGCGCCACCGACCTTGGCCGGCAAATCGGCAACCACCTCATCCGGCAAATTGCGTAACCCGGAACGCCCGGCCAACAAACGCGACCAGACGGCTTCGACACCAGAGCCCAATGGAGACACCAGGCCCATGCCCGTTACAACTATTCGACGATTACTCATACTGCAAATACCTCAAGCCGATTCATGACGCCTCACGTGTAACGCGCGGCGGCCTTACTTTTGGAAAGATTCGGCGCCATTACATGACGCGCCGCAACGAAGGCGTCCCAGTCAGCCGCATCCGGCAATGAAGGAATGGTGATCAACTCACCCTGGTCCAGACCCGACAACGCCGCATCGACCATCTCCCCGGCTTCCATAACCATATCCGCCGGAATCTGGGTCGCGTCGATACCGGAGCGTTCCCAGATTTCGGTGCGTGTGACGCCTGGCAATACTGCTTGCACCTTGACCCCAGTGCCCTCCAGTTCAGCGTTCAACGACTGCGTCAGACTTAACACATAGGCCTTGCTGGCACTGTAAGTCGCGTTGAAGCGCTCGGGAAACAACGCCACCACTGACCCGATATTGATGATCGTCCCCCGACCCGCCTTGGCAAAACTGGCGGCCGCTGCCGATGCCAACCGCGTAACCGTTGTCACGTTCAGTTGAATCAAACGCTCCAGCTGATCCATGTCGGAATTGGCCAACAAACCATCCGCAGCAACACCGGCGTTGTTCAGCAACAGGCTGATACTTGAATCACTGCGAAGACGCTGCTCAAGCTTCAGCACATCATCCTTTTGCGTCAGATCCGCCTTCAGCACCTCGACCTGAACGCCATGCTCGGCGCGCAATTTGGTCGCCGCCGCTTCCAGCCGCTCTTGATCACGGGCGACCAATAACAAATCAAAACCACGTGCCGCCAAACGCTCAGCGTAGATCGCGCCGATACCGGAAGAGGCTCCGGTGACGAGGGCCGTACCTTGAGTTTGAACAGAATTCATGAGAGTGCTCCTGGGAGAGGCTTGGGAAGAAGGCTAGCGCATGAGGCAACCGCATCAGCGAAGTGAATTATTATAGGCATAATCCAACGCCAATATTATAGTCGTAATTTTTACTGGGCCGACAGACGGTCGTCGCCGTCGTTCAAGAACCAGTTAAGGCCACTTATCACACGCTCGCCTCAGTAGCCGGCGCTTCTATCCAGGATTGGGTGTTGTAGTGGTCAACTAATCCCGGACACGACGTTAAGTTTTTCTTCGGCCCGAGCTGGCGCCAGTCCATCGTTGAATTGATGGGGCCGAATCCAGTTGTACCGATGCATCAAAAAATCACTGATATCGCGTTGGGCTTCTTGAGCAGTCCTGTAGCCCGTGGTCGGTATCCATTCTGTTTTCAAGCTGCGGAACACGCGCTCCATCGGCGCGTTGTCCCAGCAATTTCCCCGACGACTCATGCTCTGACGCATTCGATAACGCCACAGTCGCTGGCGAAATAAACGACTCGCGTACTGGGCGGATTCAACCGGTCGTCGCAACACTGGATTGTTGAATTGATTTTAGATACTTGTTTAGTGCTTCGGCAGGTGTTTTCCAGCCGAGTGTTTTCCGAGGCCTTGTGTTCAGCGCATGGGCTACGGCTTGGATCTCTTGGGCACTCCAGCGAGACAGGTCGGTACCTTTCGGGAAGTATTGGCGCAGAAGACCGTTCGTATTCTCGTTCGTGCCGCGCTGCCATGGACTATGAGGGTCAGCAAAAAAGACCTTCACTCCGGATTCGATGGTAAATCGAGCGTGATCAGATAGTTCCTTTCCACGATCCCAAGTCAAAGATTGCCACAATTCGATGGGTAGGTCAGTCACCGTCTTCTTCAGTGCATTGGCCATAGTGACAGCCCCGTAGCCGGCCAGCGCCGGGCCGTTCTTCGTTCGAGGAATTAGCCCATAACCTTCCTCGCGAGGCAGGTGGACGAGCATGGTGAATCGAGTTGAGCGCTCGACCAGGGTTCCAATCGCAGATCGGTTCAGACCGATGATCAGGTCTCCCTCCCTATGCCCTGGTACAGCCCGGTCTTCCACCTCAGCAGGGCGACTGGAGATCATGACATCCTCGCTGACGTGCGCCCATGTTTTGGCCTGCGCCCTAGCTCTCGGCACACGCAATGCTCGCCCTGTGCGCAGGCAGCTCACTAGCTCGCGCTTAAGAGCTCCTCGCCCCTGAATATAGAGGGCCTGATATATGGCTTCGTGAGAGATGCGCATGGATTCATCGTCCGGAAAATCGATCTTTAACCGGTTGGTAATCTGTTCGGGCGACCAGCCATTGACCCATTTACGGTCACTGCGATGTGGTTTATTTCGGCCTTTGAAGGGAGCTTGTCGAGGCCCAACAATCTCGCGACCATTAGCGCCGTGAACTTTACCCTCCAGACGGTCTTGCACGTAGTGACACAGCCGCGGGTTAGTCAACAGTTTCGCTGGCTTCGGTCTTTTGGCAACCAGTTCTGCCTTCCATTGTGCGACTGAAGCACGATACTCAAGCCGACCGCAACGAGTTGCAGCATTACGTGTCAGTTCCCGTGAAACTGTCGACGGGCTTCGTCCAAGGAGACGCGCAATCTCACGTACGCCAACACCTTTCGCCCGAAGCAGCCCAATCTCTTCTCGCTCTGCGAACGATAAGTACCTTCCGGATATTTGGTTAGACATGAACAATGGCATCCCGCCCCGATGACGGAACCAGCGTGTGCCTACCGCTGATGATACGCCAGTCGCCTCCGCTGCCTTTTCGCTTGTGATCCCGGTTGCGATTTGTTTCCAGAATAGCCGCTCGATTTCATTACGAAGTGACGGCGCACCTGGCGAACGCATCGCTCCACGCCCCGTCAACTTTTGCATCCAGCCTGCAGACCGTCCCATAAACACCTCGATCAAAGGTGTTGCGACGACCGGTTGAATCCGCCCTGCGACCCTTGATCAGAGTGAAACAGCAGGCCCTGAGGCCTTCCTCGTTGTTCGTAGGCCATATCCAGCGCCTTGATAACCAGCTCGGCGTCCGGCTTTTCCGACAACGCCCAGCCCACCACCCGGCGCGCGCAAAGATCCATCACGACCGCCAGATAATGCCATTTCCCCTGAGCCCAAATGTAGGTGATGTCGCCGCACCACACTTGGTTGGGTGCCGGGACATCGAACTCCCGATTCAAGATGTTCGGGATATCCAACCGCTCAACCGTCGCCCGTTTATAAGCATGAGACCCTGGCTGTTTGCTCACGAGATCAAGCTCACGCATCAAGCTGCGTACTTTGAACCGACCGAGTTGCTCACCATCGTCACGCATCAACGAGAGAATGCTACGGCTGCCGGCAGCACTGCGACTTTGCGAAAACAACTCGCTCACCCGGCTGCGTAGCCGAAGCCGTTCGACATCAGGCGTTCGACGCTTGAGGCGGTGGGCGTAGTAACTTGAGCGGTTGATTTCAAACACTTGGCACAGCCAATCAACCGGCTCGTGGACGCTCAGCTGATTGATCAGCGCGTACGCTCGTGATCTTCCGACATCAAGAGCGCGGTAGCCTTTTTTAGTATCGATTTCTCCCGTTCAAGGCGGGCGATCCGGGCTTCCAGCTCCTGGATTTTCTGCTGCTCTGATGTCAGCGCTTTGCTCTGCGGAGTAACGCCTTGGCGTTCCTTCTGAACCTGGTCAACCCAACGGCGCAGGGCCGACTCGCCGACGCCGAGTGAACGGCTGGCTTCGATGTAGCTGTAGTTTTGCTTGAGCACGAGGTCGGCAGCCTCGCGTTTGAACTCAGCGGAAAAGGAACGGCGTTGTTTGGTCATCTGACACCTCGATCTGGCGAGCATTCTCGCCTAAATGGGTGTCCGGTTTCATTAGACCACTACATGTGGAGATGAACGGACCGGCGGCCCCCGCAAGAGATCGCCAGTGGCATCGGTGACATAGACGCGTTCGATTACGTGTGTCTATGGCATCATACCGCCGTTCTCAGACACGAAGAAAACAGCATGACCCTGAATCACATCATTTTCGATAGATTATCCAACCCGCGGAATATCGCCTTAACTTCCCTAGGGCTTGTACCGCTTTTCTTCTTCCTTTGGTTTATTGCCCCCGTCAATCCGACGATGCAGCAGGCGGAAAGTTGGTCAACATTAAGTATGGTCGGTTCACTCGCCTACTTAGCTATATCGAGCATCCTCGTCCATCGAACCTTCGTACATACCTATGTGTTCTTTATAGGTTGTATGTCTTTATTTATTGGAGGCCGATTTATAGCGCATGCAATGGGGTTCGATCTTTCGATTCTGGAAATGGAGAGCAGCTTCTTCTCGGTTCACCGACCAGACTTCGTCACTATCGATCTGAGCGCAAATGAAGGGCTTCACTTATCGCTATATATAGTGACCTGCCTGCATGCAATGCATGCCGGGTATATGCTTTTCATATGGAAAAAAACGAAAGGGATAACGCCCACCATTGATTTAGAGTGGACAAAAAACCTGAAAATCCCCGCTATCCTGCTTGCTACAGTTTCGTCTTTGGCTTTTTTGATCAGTTTCCCAGAAGTCTATCGAAGCGTTCACAGTGACGGGTATATATCATTGTACAAAGCAGCGTCTTCAGATTTTACGACGCGCGGAATTACTGCGGCTCAATATGGACTCTTGCTAGCGCTCGGCCTGGCTTTTGCTTCGCGCAGCAAATGGCTGGGATGGTGCATATTGGGGTTGTTGGCAATCTATTACACGGCCAATCTACAACTGGGAGTACGCGGCGGAATTATGGGATTTGCGTTACTCTTCGTTTGGCTGTTCCACACTAAAATCAAACGCATTGATCGTATTGCATTGGTGGGAATTCCTATTATTCTTGCCGGCTTGCTGATACTGGCAGCGATAGGTCCTCGTGCGGCTCACTTCGGAGAAAACACTGCAGTTTACTTACCGTGGTTCATTGATAATCAAGGATTGACGGCACTTTATATCCATGCAGCCATGCAGATTGACACATACCCATCCCTTGCCTATCTGCACAGCTTTTTTCCCGCGACACCGACTATTGCCGCACTCCTGGGCATTACTGTGCCCTTGGATCAACTGTACTTCGGGCAGTTTCTATCCAAAACAACCCTTTCAGGTGATGCCTATCAGCAAGGGTTTGGCATGGGGTGGTCGTTATTGTCGGACTTCTACGCGTACACCCTATGGATCCCCGGGTTGTATTTGATTGCAGCAGCCGGGTTTGGTGTTGCTTTGGCCAAGCTTGTGAGTTCCACGAACCCACTCGTTTTCGGCGCACATGTGATGATATTTGTGAAAATCATGTTGCTGCCACGCACAGGGCTTTACAGCATTTTCCCATTCCTGCTCGTTTATGTGGCGATCCTGGCCGCTTGCTACCTGGGCAGCCGCATCATGCGACGAAAACTGGAAGTATCCCTGAAGTGAGGTTGTGGGAGGTTGCGCCACACCCTGGCGCCCTCCCACATCCTAATCCTGACTCTGTTTGGTTCGTAAGCGTCCGCCCGACACCCTCTTGCTGATCAGGCCTTCGCTTGCTTCAACCATTGATTGACCCTCTCGCAGTCAAACGTCGTCGGATCGAACCCATCATCCCCATACCATTCCAACATTGCCTCATGCACAGGGTGATTCGGATCCGCCAACGCTGCCAGAAAATCTTCATACCCTGGCGCGCCACCGATGTCCTCCGGCGGGCGAGCATTGGCTCCATCGATGCAACACGGCACTTGCGGGAAAATAATCGCGGGCAACGTTTTCTCGACTTTAATTCGCAGTTCCCAGTTGTCGCCGAAGTCATAGACATAGCGAAACGTCTTCTTCCCGT
Source organism: Pseudomonas sp. LBUM1666 (assembly GCF_059695775.1). Classification (NCBI taxonomy): domain Bacteria; kingdom Pseudomonadati; phylum Pseudomonadota; class Gammaproteobacteria; order Pseudomonadales; family Pseudomonadaceae; genus Pseudomonas; species Pseudomonas sp. LBUM1666. Next base: position 4,422,367 of record NZ_CP166789.1, read on the forward strand.
ACAACACGCTGATCAGCTTTTTGCGCTGCTCCGAAATCACTGGCGGGCCCCATTCCGCGTCCGGCATACCATAACTTTCACCATCAATTTCAAACTCGTGCAGGTGCGTATCGCTCCAGCCAAAAACGGCCTGGATTACGCGATGCAACTTGCTCAAGGTGATGTTTTCAGGCACCGCCACCCGACGCCAGATCGAAGGTTTTATCCATTTAAATTCCATGTGCAGTATCAGCACACGGTCGGTTTCAACCACGGACAGATGGGATGTTTTTGGCATGGATCAAGCAGCCTCGCAGTGTTCGAGAGGATTAAGAGAAACGTTCCAGGGCAGTAGTTCGCCCACCCGATTGATCGGGTGGGCGGCGATCCGCTCCAGCACATGGGTCAAATAGGCTTGCGGGTTCAGGTCGTTGAGTTTGGCCGAGCCTACCAGGCTGTAAATTGCAGCGGCTCGCTCTCCACAGGCATCGGAACCCACGAACAGATAATTTTTGCGACCCAAAGCGACGGCGCGCAGCGCGCGTTCGGCAGCGTTGTTGTCGATTTCGATTCGCCCGTCATCGCAGTAGCGCGCCAAGGCCTGCCATCGATTCAGGGCATAGAGAATCGCTCTGCCCAATGCCGACTTTTTCGACAATTGAGTCAGCGTCTGGTTAAGCCACGCGTGCAACTGTTCCAGCAGCGGGCTTGCCCGGCTTTGCCGAGCGGCTTTTCGCAGGTCGGGTGGTTGGCCTCGAATCTCGCTTTCGATGGCATATAAGGCAGCGATTCGTTGCAGAACTTCGGCGGCAAGTGGTGAGGACTGATCTTTATAAACGTCGTAAAACTTACGCAGGGCGTGAGCCCAGCAGGCAGCTTCTTGAACACTACCCGAGCTATACAACTGAGCAAAACCGGCGTAGCCGTCGGCCTGCAAGATCCCGCTGAAGTTTTTGAGATGAGCACGGGGATGTTGCCCCTTGCGATCCGGCGAGTAAGCAAACCATACCGCCGCCGGCGTCGTGTAGCCGGCGGGTCGGTCATCGCGCACATACGTCCACAGGCGTGCCGTTTTTGTTTTGCCGGTGCCCGGTGCGAGTGCGCCAATCGGCGTGTCGTCGGCGTGGACTTTATGGCCACTCATGACGTGGCTCTTGAGAGCGTTGATCAGCGGCCTGAGCAACTGGCTGCTCTGACCGACCCAGTCGGCCAAGGTCGAGCGCTCCAGATCCACGCCCTCGCGGGCGTAGATCTCGGACTGTCGATACAAAGGAAGATGGTCAACGAATTTGGAGACCAATACATGGGCCAGTAGCCCAGGGCCTGCCAGGCCCCGGGCTATCGGGCGGCTCGGCGCAGGTACTTGGGCGATGTGCTCGCAGCAGCGGCAAACCAGCTTGGGGCGAACATGGCGAATCACCTTGAAACGTGCAGGAACGTACTCCAGCACCTCAGACACATCCTCCCCCAACTGACGAAGCGTCCCACCACAACCGGAGCATTGCGACTCGGGCTGATGGACATGGATTTCGCGGGGGAGATGTTCAGGCAATGGTTTACGGCGGGAAACTGTACGAGGTGCTGGCTCAGTGATTGGCATCACTTCGGCCTGGCTGACCTCCAGCTCTTCAAGGCTCAACTGGAGTTGGTCGATCATCGCGTCCAGTTGCTCGGAACTGCGACCGAACTGCGTGCGCCGCAATTTGGCGATCATCATTTTCAGGCGCTCAATCTCTGCCCGCTGGGTAGAGACCCGCGCCTTTAAGGTTTGGAGATCATTGGGCAAGGAGTCGGTCACGTGAGTCATGGCCGAATGTTACTAAGAATTTTCAGCGCGTAAAGTCAGACCGCGAGGACGGGTGCTGTACGAATTGGCCTGCGCCAATCAATGCCCTCCAACAGCATCGACAACTGCGCCGCCGTCAGCGACACGCTGCCGCTGTTCGCCTGCGGCCAAACAAAACGGCCTTGCTCCAGGCGTTTGCAGAACAGGCATAAACCGTCGCCGTCCCACCACAGCAATTTGATCCGATCACCGCGTCGTCCGCGAAAGGCAAAGATCTGGCCGGAGAAGGGATCGGCTTCCAGCTGTGTTTGTACCAATGCTGCCAATCCGTCGAAGCCACGGCGCATGTCGGTGACGCCGGCGGCGATCCAGATACGAGTTCCAGCGGGAGGTGCAATCATCGCAGCAACTGCTGCAAGGTGAGTTGCAAGGTCTGCGGGTCAGGTGTGCCGGTGATGCGTAGCTTGGCTTTTCCTACTTCTATAAGGATCTCGGAATGGGATTCTTGCGGCAGCGGCGCTGCTGACGGCAAGTCGATGGGTGCTTTGATCACCTCGACTTGCAAGAACGTTGCGCTCTGGCTGACCGGGCCGAATGCCCCGTCCTGGTATTGCTGCCGCCAGCGAAAAACCATGTTGGCATTGACGTCGTGCTCGCGAGCAATCATCGACACTGAAGTGCCGGGTTGGTATGAGGCTTCGACGACCTTGCGTTTGAATACGGTTGGGAAGTTCGGGCGGCGACCGGGGCGACGAGCGGGAGCTATATCCAAGATAGTGTCCACTAAAAAATGGTGTCCACTATCTTGGCTAATTTGGAGAACGGTCAGGAGTGGGTGCTGACCGGACGGTTACTTTGGTTCTACCGGCGCTTCAAGACTGCGGAGACGACCGCTGAGTCACTTGAACATCGCCCACATCGCCCCCCAGTTTCTCAAACAGCCGATTTTTTATCACCACAGCACAAATCACCATATACAACGTGAACATTGGCTGACGAAGCATGAAATGCGCACCAGAAAAAACCATCAAGACCACGAGCAGTGTTATCGAATACGGATCGCGCGCCTTGATCGCTCCAATAATCAGCCAAATATACAAAGCAGCAAATAGGACAACGCCTACGATACCCACTTGGGTAAGCATGTCTAAAAGAAGATTGTGGGCTTCTTGCCTTACGTCAGGCGAGTCCAGATAGGAAAATGCGCCTGGTCCATGGCCGACTATCGGGGACAATTTCCATACATCAAAAGCGTGAACCCAAAGGGTCTTGCGCACTCCTGCTTTGTTTGGATCCAGGCCGACCCCAAGTGCTGAATCAGATCTACCAAAAGCTGGAGGGGCTGGAGCTTCCTCGATCACAGCATCTTGATCCGAACTTTTCCTTTTGGAAGTCGGATCAAATCCAAGATCAGTGAGAAGGCTTAACATTTTTGAAGCCTGCCCATCAACTACTTGCTCGCCCCTATCAACAATTCCGTTCAGCCCGGTTGACGACATTTTTTCCGAGATTTCTGCCCGGACCGTCTCGAAGGTTTGCTGGCCATAACCATCAAAGAAAAATTTAAACGAGACAAATGCGAGCACGAAGGCGGCGATCATTGTCGCAAAGAACCTCCAATTAATATTTCCCAACCAGCACCAAGCTATTACTGTCAATAACGGCAGACCAATGCACCATGCCAAGAGCAGCGCATCGCTTCTCACGCAGAATCCTAGAAAGAAAAAGAACCAAAGAAAAAAGAACTTCTTAACAAACCGCCATCCTTGCCAATGGGTATTTTGGGAAATAGCCGCCAGCCAGATCGGAACCGGCAGTAAAAATAACGCAAGCTGGTTAGGATTCGTTGACCATGCCGCGACGCGGGACGGGTAAAACGTTGTATTTATGTCCAACAAATCCGAGAGCCAGACACTGCCAATCAGAAAAATAAATAGCGGAACGGCGAGCAGCAGGACAGGAATGGTTCCCATGGCTCTAATGAATCGTTGGAACTCAGCTTTATTCAAATCGCCGACGTAAGTTAGAACGATCAGAGTAAAACCAGCTGCGTATAGATAGGCAATCGCAGTATGTATCGTTCCCGCGCCGTGCACGGAGCCCATGAAATAACCAACTATTGCAGTGGCTATGAATGAGATCCAAAACAACATGAGCGGATGTTTCAGATTCTGCAGGAATCCACTATGACGAAAAAATCCAAACGCCGCCAAGAACACAATGAGCTCACCCACCCCCATAGGCAGACCTGGAAAACGAAGCATGGTTGAAACCGACAAGAAGGCGACCAACGCCGCTATTACAGGTGCAACACTGTTCTTATGCATTTGCAAACGACACTCTCTTATCAACGACGAGCAAAGCTGGTGCCTATTCGGAAAAGTTGCATGCGCCAGCTAGAGAGAGCGAGTATGCCATAAGCTCATATTTAGTAACTGTTTTCACGAGTAAGCTCGGGCGAGATTCTTTCTGCTGCCCTGGGATCCTACATCGCATCGGGGCGCCTACTACGCTCCCAATGGGGTATTTAGCGGGCTTTCACCCCAAATCACCCGCGACCACCATACCCAGGCTGGCTGCACTTATTACGCAACGTGGATTTGCCCCTACAAAACCGGACACCAACTCCCTGTTAAATTAATGCGGCTGCCAAGCGCCTGAACTCTCTCCGTGAGCGATAGTTCAAGGCGCTGTGCGGATGCTGCTCGTTGTAGTGTTCGAAGGCAATCGCCAGGTTACGCAACGCCGTTTCTCGATCTGGCTTGGGCATGTGCGCCACACAGTCACGCTTGATCGTCTTCACGAAGCTCTCGACCATGCCGTTGCTCTGCGGGCTGCGAACTGAGGTGGTCACCGGTTGCAAACCGATCTGCCGAGCAAACAGGCGTGTCTGTTCGGCGGTGTACGCCGAGCCGTTGTCGCTTAGCCATTGCACCGGCGTGGCGGGCAGTTGATCACCAAAGCGCTTCTCCACGCTTTCCAGCATCAAATCGCGAATATCATCGCCGCTGTACCCGGTCGGGCTCGCAGCGGAACTCAAAGCCGTCCGAGCACCAACGCGTATCCCTGGTTTCCACGGCAATACGGCCTTCGTGCCGACGCGGCACGTCGGCTGTTTGATCCGGCGTTCAAGCAAAAGGTTGTGGTCACGCATCACCCGGTAAACCCGCTTCACATTGAACGCGGGCAGCAACCGGGCTTCACGGGCGCGACGCAGCAATCCCCAGACACGGCGGTAGCCATAGCTGGGAAGCTCGCTGACCTGTTGCTGGATTTCGACCACCAGCGCAGCATCGTCCACAGGCCTGCTTCGCCGTACTTTGGGCGATACCGATTGCTTGATTCGAACCGTTAATTGCGAGCGCGCCACACCGAGACATTCGCTGACCAGCGTCACTGGTCGTCCCCCGGCAACAAGGGTAAGTGCGCAATCCATTTTCGCGACCGGGCGATCTCCACGGCGTCTTTGAGGATTTCTGCTTCCATCGTTTTCTTGCCCAGCATCCGTTGCAGTTCACGGATCTGCTTTAGCGCGTCGCTCAGCTCGGACGCAGGCACCACCGCTTCACCGGCACTGACCGCCGACAGGCTGCCGTCCTGATAAAGCTTGCGCCACAGGAATAGCTGATTGGCATTGATGCCGTTGCGCCGAGCCACCACCGAAACGCTTTACCCTGGCTCAAGACTCTCGCGAACCATGGTCAATTTTTGCTCTGGGCTACAGCGGCGACGCCGCTCCTGGCCCAAAAGCTCCCCACTCTTATCGTTGCTGTTAGTCATAAACATAACCGTTTGCCTATCCCTTATCGTAAGGGGGAAACGGTGTCCTGTCTTTCATGGGGCTCGTTCACAACGCACCCTGCCTGACGTATCAAGAAAAAAGGCCGGTCAATGACCGGCCTCTGGCGTAATCTACGAGCTTACTTCACCTCGAGCTTCTCGCGGTTCTTATCGAGAATCGCCTTACCGATCCCCTTCACCTCAAGCAACTCATCCGCAGACCCAAACGGGCCATTAATATCACGATATGCAACAATCGCCTGAGCCTTCGCCTCACCCACCCCGACCAGCCTTAGCTGCAACGTCGACGCATCAGCGCTGTTCAGATCGACCTTGCCGGACTGAGTCTTGGGGGCAGCTTCCATTACCACCGGTGCATTGACAGCTTCGGTTTTTGCCGCCGGGGCTGCTGCGACAGCAATAGAGATGCTGGTGAGAAGGGCAAAAACCAGAGAGTATAAATGGCCAGTACGCATATGTGACGCTCCATGACATCGATTTAAGAAAGCAGCTTTTCCGAAGCTGCTCTCTAAACGTAGGTGATGTTTGGAGCCTGTCAAAAATGCGCTTGTTACTGAATATGAAACAATCAGGGCTCAAGGCGACGTTGCTGATAGATCCAGTCGACGATTTCACCATCGGGTGCATAGCCGCTAACAGAGTCTCGCAAGAGCTGGCGCACGCGCGCGTAGTCGTCTTGTTCGACAGCAGCCAAGAGATCCTTCAACCTCGCTTTAAGCACATCCCATGGCAGATGGTCTTCGTTGGCGCTCATGATCATCGGGTGGGAAGTGGCCACAACGCCATCGCCGATCAGCAACTCTTCATACAATTTCTCACCTGGACGCAAACCACTGAACTCGATGGCTATATCGCCATGAGGATTGCGATCCGAGCGAATGCTCAAGCCGGAAAGGTGAATCATTTTCTCGGCCAGCTCGGCAATTTTCACCGGTTCACCCATATCAAGTACGAAAACGTCACCACCTTGCCCCATTGAACCGGCCTGGATCACCAGTTGCGCAGCTTCGGGAATGGTCATGAAGTAGCGCGTGATTTTCGGATGTGTAACCGTCAACGGCCCACCCGACTTGATCTGCTGGTGGAACAGCGGAATCACCGAGCCCGACGAACCCAGCACGTTACCGAATCGCACCATGGTAAATCGAGTCTTGTTGACCTGAGATACGTTACTGACATCACCAAAAAGTACCGGTGCAGCTTCGCGACTGAGCGCTTGCAATGTCATCTCGGCCAAGCGCTTGGTGCTGCCCATGACATTAGTCGGGCGAACGGCCTTGTCGGTGGAAATCAGGACGAAATTGGAGACTCCGGCTTGCAAAGCCGCTTGTGCGGTATTGAGTGTGCCGATGACGTTGTTGAGAACGCCTTCGGCGATGTTGTGCTCGACCATCGGGACATGTTTGTAGGCCGCTGCATGGTAGACCGTATCAACATGCCAGGTTTTCATTACATCCAGCAGCTTAGCCTCATGACGTACCGATCCCAATATCGGCAGTAGCTTGACCGACAGCGATTCGCGGCTGATACGCTGTTCCAACTCGGACAGAATGCTGTAGAGATTGAACTCACTGTGCTCGAATAGCAGCAATGTCTTCGGCCGCGCGCCCAGAATCTGACGACAAAGCTCTGATCCGATAGAACCGCCCGCCCCTGTCACCAGAACACATTGATCCTCAATGCAACGGGAGAACAGGTCTTCCTGCGCAGGAACAGTGTCGCGGCCAAGCAAGTCGGCAATATCCACTTCCTGAATATCGTCGACCTTGACCCGTCCACTGGCCAGGTCCATGAAACCCGGAACGGTACGCACGTGCAGCGGAAAATTCTCGAGAAAACTAAGTATCTCTCGACGCCGAGCTCGGGTTGCCGAGGGTACTGCCAGTAAAATTTCCTGCGCGCCCGTCGAATCGATCAACTGCTGTATATGTTTAGGGGTGTAAACCTGCAGTCCCGCAATAACCCTGCCAGCGATGCTGCGGTCATCGTCTATGAACGCAACCGGACGCATCAGCCGTCCCATCCGCAGGGCGACCACTAGCTGATTGCCGGCAGACCCTGCGCCATAAATGGCCACCTTGGGCAAGCCGTCATCGCGACTGGTGAAGGGCACATGCTGAGCAGCTGCAAACCAATCGCCCAAAAAGTACTGGCGCATCGCCAAGCGCAAGCCGCCGATCATCACCAGGCTCAGCCACCAATAGTTGAAAATAACCGAGCGCGGAACGACCGGCTTATGATTGCTGTACCCATAAACGATGACTGCGAGTAACAGCGCAGAAAGGCTGACCGCCTTGATGATAGCGATCAACGCATCGTTGCCGAAATAACGCATGACGGCACGATACAAACCAAAACGAATGAACAACGGAATAGCAACAATCGGAGCACTGATAAACAGCCAGCGATGTTCTTCCCAAGGATTGATCAGGTCATCGATGCCAAGGCGCACGACAAATGCCATCCATAGCGCAAGCCAGACTAGCAAAATGTCGCAGATGACCTGAATCAGTCGTTTTTTCCTACGCGACAGGCCTAGCAGGAATGCTCGTGCTCTTTCCATAAATCCCTCGTAAAACCTAGACCGTTCTTTGACCGAATAGCGACCTGCGGACCGTCAGTTCCAAAGTCAAAAGGCATGCCATTACGGTTCGACCTCTACTCAAAATAAACCTGCTGCCAGCCCATCCTATGCGACTCTGCTTTTGACACGCTTTTGCTCTAAACGAGACTCAAAACTCTGAACGAACTCGGTAGAACGAAAAGCGTGATCGAAAGTTCAACCGCGCTGCGCTTCTTGCATGACTTCGCGCAAGACTTGACACGTCTTGTCAATTTCCAAGGACGTCAATGTCGGATGCACCATGAACATCAAACTGGTCTCACCCAACTGCATGGCAACCGGCAAACGCTCCTTCGGACGCCATTGCGTATTGTCGAATGCCTTTTCCAGATAGACCTCAGAGCACGAACCTGAAAAGCAGGGAACTCCGCGCGCAACAATCTCATTGAGAATACGGTCGCGGGTCCAATCTGCTTTCAACGCCTGTGGCTCGACGAATACATAGCACTTGTAAGCAGCATGCAAGCAATCCTCCGGGATGGCAGGCACTCGCAATCCGGCTAATTGATCAGCGGCGGCCCAGATTCTACGAGCATTGGTCAAACGCGCCTCGTGCCATTGATCCATACGCCGCAGTTGAATGCGCCCCAATACTCCCTGCGCTTCCAGCATCCGCCAGTTGGTACCGAAACTTTCGTGCAACCAACGAAAACCGGGGGCGTGCTCACGCTCGTAGACTGCCTCCCAGCTCTTGCCATGATCCTTGTACGACCACATGTCCGACCACAAATCGCGATCATTGGTAGTGACCATCCCGCCTTCGCCACCGGTAGTCATGATCTTGTCCTGGCAGAAAGACCAGGCGCCGACATGACCGATAGAGCCGACCGGGCGCCCTTTGTATTTTGCGCCATGGGCCTGGGCACAGTCTTCGATCACCCTGAGATCATGCTTCTCGGCCAAGGCCATGATCGGATCCATGTCACAAGGCCAACCCGCCAGATGGACGCAGACAATTGCCCGGGTGCGCGGTGTCAACACAGCGGCAACGGTCTGTGCGGTAATATTCTGCGAATCCGGGTCCACATCGGCAAAAACAGGTATCGCACCGGCATTGACGATGCTGGACACCGATGCAAGGAAAGTTCGGGAGGTCACAACAACCTCGTCCCCGGTCCCAATGCCCAATGCCTGGAATGCGAGGTCCAAAGCGACCGTGCCGTTTGTCAAGGCGACAGCATGGTGCGTTCCACTCCAGGCAGCGAATTCTTTCTCGAATTCACGGCACTCCTGCCCGGTCCAGTAATTGACCTTGTTGGATAGAATGACGTCACGTACTGCGTTGGCTTCTTCTTCGGTAAAAGAAGGCCAAGGAGAAAAAGGAGAGTTCAGCACAGCCCACACCCATTGGTTTCAAGATGAAAATTCAGAAAAATCACTCGTTTACATCCAATTCGACGCATGCCTCTAGCATAGTCGATCTGTGCTCACCGTTGAAATGACCTTGGCGGGCACACCAACAACCACTACTCCATCAGACACATCAGTTACCACTGACGCCCCAGCCCCGACAACGACGTCACTGCCAATCCTGATCATTTGCCTCACACTGGCACCTATTCCGATCCAACTCCGCTCACCTACGCTGACAGCACCGGCCAACCTGGCGCCCGGGCTGACATGGACAGCGTCCCCCAAAACACAATCATGGTCGACGCTACATCCAGTATTGAGAATCGCTCCGAGTCCAACCTTTGCATCGGCATTGACCACCGCCCCAGCGAAAACGACGGAGCCAGGACCAATGGTGGCATATTGACTAACGACCGCCATCGGATGAATCAACGACACCGTTGGAGCGGTCGCGCCGATCAGGGATGCCAGCTTCATATGGCGGACCTTGTTATTTCCAATTGCAACAACGACACCCTGGTAATTCTGGAGTCGAGCGTACATCGCCGCCGAATCACCCACTACGAGCCAACTGCCATTACGCGTGAGGCCGGGCCATGCATCGTCGTAAAAGTCCACCTGGTCCCAGCCGCAGCATTGCGCGGTATCGGCCACGACTTTTCCATGACCGCTGGCCCCCAGAACCGCCAGTTTTTTCATGGTTTATTACCGGTGAATTTGGACATGGTGACATTGTCGTCCGCACTGATACCTTCTTTGACAACCACCTTCTTCACCGTCATGAAAATGATCTTGAGGTCAAGCCGAAAGGATTGATTCTCTACATACCAGACATCCAGTTTGAATTTTTCGTCCCAACTCAACGCATTGCGGCCATTGACTTGCGCCCACCCGGTCACACCTGGACGAACTTCATGGCGGCGGTTCTGCTCCGCGCTGTATAGGGGCAGATACTCCATTAGCAACGGACGTGGCCCGACCAGGCTCATTTCTCCCTTAAGAACATTCCACAGCTCCGGCAACTCATCCAGACTGCTGGCACGGAGGAAGCTGCCGAAAGGGGTCATTCGCTCTGAATCCGCCAGAGGATGGCCATCGGAATCCACGGCATCGCGCATCGTCCGAAACTTCACCATTTCGAAGGGTTTCCCATCACGTCCCGGGCGGACCTGCCTGAACAGTACCGGTGAGCCGAGTTTTTTGCGGATATTCCAGGCAACTATAGCCATCACAGGAGCCAGGAGTATGAGGGCGCATAATGAAGCACTGATATCAATGAACCGTTTGAACATTAGTTAACCCGAATGTTGATTAGATGCGCGTGTGTATCAATGCTGCTCGCGCCTGCGACCGAGAGTATTCCACCAAGCGATCAGTGCGCAGCGTCTTGGTTGCGTGTATGCCGATTCATCATGGAAAGCCACCGATAGCGGCAAAATGTGGCCCTATGCGCGTTCAAAACCTGGAAGCAACACACAATGATCGAAAACGGGTCCCGCTTACAGGTGTCACGACAGGTGCTAAAAACGACCCAATAACTCTCAAGTTAGACACCAACGGTAAAAACTCGACCCCAACCAGTTGCCGGTATCGTTACATCATTTCCGGCACCATCGTTCAGACAGGAGATGCAGGTACCAAAAGCGAAAAATTTTGACAACCATAATTTCACCCGTCAAGCAATGAATAGCACTGGCCACTATTCACATTGTTCCTGAAAGTAAAGTATCGCCTGGCGAGCCGGCATCGGCCGAATCAACCATTGCAGCCTCGGGCTTTTTTTGCGCCAGTCTATTCGCACACACCCCGGACAAACCGATGATGACTGGTAGCTTCTTGCCTTGCGCATTGGTGCAATCGAGGCGCCTGCAAGAGCTAAGCATCCGGCCCGCCAGTGCCCATCAACTTATGCTACTTGCCAGAGCCGATCTATCCAGTATCATTCCCCACCTTCCAGCCTACGTGCCTTGCTGCTCGCAGCCCTGTCTGCTTCCTCGATGGCCTAGAGTCCTGCATCTGCAGCTAGTACTCACACGAGGGGGGCGGACCAGCCAGGAAATCGCTTCCGATGGTTCACAAACCACAACATTCCTGCGATCCAGACTATTCCCGGATGGAAACCGGAACGTTGAGATCATTACGCATTCAGCATAGGGAGATGGAATTGAATAGTTGGCTGAAAAAATCCCTTGCGCTGTATTCAGCAAATGGTCTGAATTTCCTACTGAATATTCTGATTATCCCTATCCTTGTTTACTACATCGGCTTTCAAGGTTATGGATTCTATTCTGTATATATCATTCTCTCGAGCACCCTGCTGTTCCTTGATTCGGCATTATCAAAGTCGGCGGTCAGCAGCATTTACTCGGTAAAGGAAGAGCAGCGCGCTCAGCTCGTCAGTTCCACTCAAGCGGCTTACATCACCGCAGGTATTGTGCTGCTACTGGCGACCCCGATGATTTCCAAGGGCATCTCGGCCCTGTTCCCGCTGCGTACCGACCAACTGGACCTGGCGTATTGGATCGGCGCCGCGGCGGTCGTCGAATACGTACTGGCGCTGCCTGGCCAGTATTTCCAGATGCTCAATGTTCTACGGTCACGACACTTTGCCTACGCGCAGTATCAATTGTGCATCCAGTTAAGCCGTTTCTTTGCGGTGGCGATTGTTGCCGCCGCGACACATCAGATCGAGTGGGTGCTGGCCGCCGTTGTTCTCAGGAAGATTCCCGACTACCTGATTCTGTGGCTGTTCTGGCGCAAACAGGAAGCCGAACCCCGCACCCCGGTCGCATGGCCCTTGGTAAGTGCGCTCTATCGACAGGCGGCGCCGATCATCGGAGTCGCTCTCTTGCAAGTGCTCGCGACCGAATTCATATCCATTTATGTCAGCCACGCCTACGGCGCTGAAACACTGGGCAAGTACAGATCCGTCTACGACGTGCTGAACAAGATCTGGTTCGTTGCGACCCTTTATCCGGTCCTGGTCTATCCAAAGATTTGCGAGTGGCTGGCCGATACGCACAAAAAGGCGTGGCTCAAGGACATGATGTCGTACCTGACCCTGGGAAGTGCGCTGATTTACGGTGCTCTCACGCTCACGGGTCTCGCCATCTACCCGTTTTTGGCTCAATGGTTTCCACCGCTGCAAGAGGCCGCTCCATTCGTTGCGGGACTGCTTGCCGGGATCTGCATGTCCGGACATGTCCGCCTCGGATATGAATTTTTGCAGGCGCAAAAAGATGCAGGCGCTGCACTTCTGATCAACCTGCTCTCACTGGGAGCCGGTGCCGCCACCCTGTTCGCTTTCTACGGCCATGCAACAAGAGAGATCGGCTGGGCCTGGTTCACTTCTCAATTGCTGGCTGTCGTAATTGTCGACATACGTAACGCTATACTCTTGTCTTCCTCACTCCGTAAATCAGCAATCGGACTATTGCCCTGGCTCGGTGTAGGTATTGCGGTATTTATAACAACGTCACTCCACGGCATTGAAGGTGCAGTTGTTTCACTGCTTCTGCTTGCTGCTTTCATGAGCTGCCTCGCCTTTCTAGCGAAGCGTTTGCGTGACCTAAGGCAGGTAAAATGCGCAAAATAAACTACATCTCGATCGGCGCCGCGCTGATCGTTTTTGCCTCCGTGGCGACAGTGCTGCGCTTCGGCAATCTGCCAATCGGCATCGGCGAGCTTGCTGTCATTCTGCTATTTCTCTGGGCCCTGCGTTACAGGCATGCCCTGCGCTACCTGACACACCCCATCATGCTCTTCTGGATGGGCTTCATTGCGATTGCGACAGTAGCGGCGCTACTCAGCCCTCTCCAGGGAGCCAGCTCTGCCCACACGGCTGCTGCCTATGTGTATACGGGTTGTTTCTCACTCATGGCGCTGGCCTGCATCGAGCAGACGACAGAACAGGAGTTCACTAGTTTCATCAAGGCTCTGGGCGTGATCCCGGTCGTGTTGCTGGTTATCCCGTTCCTCTGTTTCCTGACGGACTCCAACGAGCTGGCTGAATTGTTCAGGATCAATACGGATTACCCTTCACGCCTTTCCGCCTGGTCTACCAACCCCAACCAGCTCGCACTGCTGCTGCTACCGATTCCAATCTGGCTAATGGCGGTTTACCGTGACTCGAACTGGCAAGGCGCCCGCTGGCTATGCAACTTCCTGCTTCTGTGGGCGTTTTTCTTCCTCGGAATATGCGTGCGCAGTGATGCACTACTGCTCGCCTGGTGCATTGGATTGCCGCTCCTGACGGTCGTAGCGGCTCTTTGGGTGAAACGGATCAACTGGAAAATGTTCGCAACGATGCTCGTCGCTTTCGTTCTGGCATTTGGCACATTCAAAGTCATGATCGATGGGCCGGGCCGGCAACAGCTCCTCAAGGCCGAGTCAGTTATCGTCAGCGCCGTTTCCTCGATGTTTGGTGAAGCCAGTCCGGAAAAACCCAAAAAAGCGTTCGCTCCGGGCAAATCGGACTCCGTCATCGGTGTCGGCTTCGACGAGAACAAGGGCGGCGTGCGCAAAACCCTATGGATCCATGCCTATGAAGCATGGCTGCAATCCCCCATCATCGGACATGGTCCAGGCGCATTCTCCTATCTGGAAGACTCATCAAAGAAGGAAGAGGCCCACAACCTTGGTTTCGACATGCTGACCCAGGTCGGAATCGCAGGCGTGCTACTGTTTGCCGCTTTGTACCTGTGGCTTCTCCTCAAGGCGTATCAAGCCCGAGACCCTTACTCGCTGGCGGTACTGATCGTTCTGATGCTTTTCTCCGGGGCTCACTTCATGCTTCGGCAGCCTGTGTTCAGTCTCTACATGATCATCTGTGCGCTAGCGATCAAAAATGGCAGCTTCACTGCGTTGCGCGAGAAGCCTCAATCCAACTGATTACAATGAGATTGTTCGATGTGCGGTATTTCAGGGTTCTGGCACCCTAACAGCCAAGGCAGGTACGACGGGCCAACAGCTCTCACCCGCATGACCAACGCTATTGTCCACCGTGGTCCCGATGATGCTGGCGCCTGGGACAATGGCGCCGGACTGTTCCTGGGCCACCGACGACTTGCGATCGTCGACCTGAGTTCGGCCGGGCACCAGCCAATGGCATCGCCAACAGGCCGATACGTCATTGTCTTCAATGGTGAAATCTACAATTTCCAGGCACTGCGCAAAGCGCTCGATGCGGCACATCAGAGCCCATTGCCATGGCGTGGCCACTCGGATACCGAGGTCATGCTGGCGGCATTCGAACATTGGGGTATCCAAGAGACCTTGCGCAGACTGGTCGGCATGTTTGCACTGGCGGTATGGGATCGCACACGAGAAACCCTGACACTTGCGCGAGACCGGATCGGCGAAAAACCGCTTTATTACGGCCTGAAGAAAGGCGTACTGCTCTTCGCATCGGAATTGCAGGCGCTCGAGGCGCACCCGAGTTTTGACGCAGAAATTTCACGCGACAGTTTGGCCTTGCTCCTGAAGTATGCGTATGTGCCGTCGCCACACTCCATTTATGAAGGCATTCACAAATTGCCACCCGGCACGTGGATCGAACTCAACCGCGCCGCCCTGGACAGTGGCACAATGGGAACGCCTCAAGCCTATTGGGAGCTGCCCACTTCGCAGCCCCTGAGCAATGCATCGCTTTCCGACGCCGAAGCAATCGACCAGCTCCACGAACTGATGCGCACAACGATACGCGACCAAATGGTCGCCGATGTCCCCCTCGGTGCATTCCTGTCCGGAGGCATCGACTCGACGCTAATCGTCAGTTTGATGCAATCGCTGTCAGCTCAAAAGGTAAAGACCTTTACCATCGGTTTCGACAACCCCGGCTACAACGAGGCCGAGCACGCAAAAGCTGTGGCCCGCCATCTTGGCACCGACCATACCGAACTCTATGTGTCTGGCACGGATGCTCTGAATGTTGTACCGAAACTGCCTGACATCTACGGCGAACCCTTTGCCGACTCGTCGCAGATACCCACCTATCTTGTTTCTCAAATGGCACGTAGCCACGTCACAGTGAGTTTGTCTGGAGACGCCGGTGATGAACTGTTCGGCGGATACAATCGCTATCAGTACTTGCCCAACGTATGGCGCAAGCTGAGCCGCGTTCCAGGACCTGCACGCAAGCTGGCTGCCCGAATGATCGAGTCCGCCTCGCCGAATCGCTGGGATTCCATCGCCAACGGATTGAATCCGGTTACCCCGGCAAGCCTGCGTGTCCGCTTGCCTGGCGAGAAGCTGCACAAACTCGCGGGTGTCATGCGGCACGACTCTGCCAGCCAGATGTATGACCACGTGGTATCCCAGTGGCAAAATGCGTCCGATGTGGTCATTGGCGCAAACTTGCCTGGCCTGGCATCCGTTGGTAGCAGCGATTTCGCCTCCTGGATGATGCGCCAGGACACCCTGACCTATCTGCCGGATGACATACTGGCCAAAGTCGATCGCGCAGCAATGGCGGTCAGCCTGGAAACCCGTGTGCCGTTTCTGGACCATCGAATCGTCGAATTCGCCTCAACATTGCCCATGTCGCTGAAAATCCGCAATGGCAGCACCAAGTGGATACTGCGCCAGCTACTCTATCGCTATGTTCCACGTGAACTCATCGAACGCCCGAAAATGGGCTTCGGTATCCCGCTACACGATTGGCTCCGCGGTCCATTGCGCGACTGGGCCGAATCCCTGCTGGACCCACAACGATTGGCAAGCGAAGGTTATTTCGCAACTGGACCTGTTCGCGCCGTTTGGGAAAGACACCTTCGAGGGCAGGGAAACTACCAGCAGCAGCTTTGGCCTGTGCTGATGTTCCAGGCATGGCTCGATCGAAAACGAATCATCTGAATAAAAGCTTCCATTAATAGAGGAAAATCCATGCATCTGAGAAAGATATCTGTGGTCGGGCTGGGTTATGTAGGACTGCCGGTGGCTGTAGCGTTTGGCAAGCACGGACCGGTAATTGGCTTCGATATCAACGAAGGCCGTCTGCAGGAACTTCGCGCGGGAAAGGATCGTACAAACGAGATCACCAGTGATGAGCTGGCACAGACGCAAATCGAATTCACCAGCAAGACAGATGTCCTTGCCAAGGCAGATTTTCATATCGTAGCGGTCCCTACGCCAATCGACGATGCTCACCAGCCCGATCTGACGCCGGTGGTAAAGTCATCCGAAACCGTTGGTAAAGCGCTCAAAAAGGGCGATATCGTCGTTTATGAATCGACTGTTTACCCCGGTGTCACAGAGGATATCTGCGTTCCGATCCTCGAGCGCGTCTCAGGCTTGAAATGCGGCACAGACTTCACCGTGGGCTATAGCCCGGAGCGCATCAACCCGGGCGACAAGGAGCACACGTTCAC
This sequence comes from Pseudomonas sp. LBUM1666, assembly GCF_059695775.1. NCBI lineage: Bacteria > Pseudomonadati > Pseudomonadota > Gammaproteobacteria > Pseudomonadales > Pseudomonadaceae > Pseudomonas > Pseudomonas sp. LBUM1666. The sequence continues at coordinate 4,439,276 of NZ_CP166789.1, forward strand.
CAAGATCAAGAAGGTGGTCTCCGGACAAGACGCCGCCACACTTGAAATTGTCGCCGACGTGTACTCCTCCGTGGTCACGGCTGGCGTTTACAAAGCCGCATCCATCAAAGTCGCCGAAGCCGCCAAGGTGATCGAAAATACACAGCGCGACCTGAACATCGCACTGATGAATGAACTGGCACTGATCTTTGACCGCATGGGCATCGATACCCTCGACGTTCTGGAAGCAGCCGGGACCAAGTGGAACTTCCTTAAATTCAAACCCGGACTAGTAGGCGGGCACTGCATCGGCGTGGACCCTTACTACCTGACGCACAAGGCCGAGAAGCTCGGTTACATCCCTCAGGTCATTCTGGCCGGTCGTCGCATCAATGACAGCATGGGAGCCTTTATTGCCCAGCAGACGATCAAGCAGATGATCCATGCCGGTCACCCGATTGCTGGTGCCGTAGTCACAGTGCTTGGCCTGACCTTCAAAGAGAACTGCCCCGACCTGCGCAACTCCCGCGTCATCGACATCATTCGTGAACTCGAGGATTTCGGTGTCAAGGTACAAGTCTTCGACCCCGAGGCGGCGTCGGCAGAGGCCCTGCACGAGTATGGCGTCTCGCTCCTCAAACTTGACGAACTGCAGCCTGCTGCAGCAGTCGTAGTCGCCGTTGCACATGAAGCCTATGCACGCTGGACACACGACGAGTACCTGAAGCTTATGCATAACGCCCCTGTCGTCATCGATGTCAAAGGTGTTTGCGACGGTCCGGCCCTGGAAAGGGCTGGAGCACGATTCTGGCGCCTTTAAGGGAGACTGGCATGAACACATACGAAACACTGCGTAAAGAGTTAGCGGCCGCGCCGCGCACCTGGCTCGTAACTGGCGTGGCGGGCTTCATCGGCTCGAACTTGCTCGAGACGCTGCTCCACCTGAACCAGCGCGTGATCGGCCTGGATAACTTTGAAACCGGCCACCAAAGCAATCTTGATTTGGTGCAGCAGGCTGTTCCAGACACAGATTGGGCACAGTTCAAGTTCGTGCAAGGCGACATTCGCAAACTGGAAGACTGCCAGCGTGCCCTTGAAGAAGGCGTCGACTACGTTCTTCACCAGGCAGCGCTGGGCAGTGTCCCCCGCTCGCTGGAAGACCCGATCCGTACCAACAGCACAAACATCGATGGCTTCCTGAACATGCTCGTCGCCAGCCGCGATGCCGGTGTCAAGCGCTTCGTCTATGCCGCTTCAAGCTCCACGTATGGCGACCATCCTGACCTGCCCAAGGTAGAGGATCGAATAGGTCGGCCGCTATCACCCTATGCCGTCACCAAATACGTTAATGAGTTGTATGCAGATGTGTTTGCACGCTGCTATGGATTACAGACCATTGGGCTGCGGTACTTCAACGTATTCGGCCCAAGGCAGGATCCTGATGGCGCGTATGCGGCTGTCATTCCAAAGTGGTTTGGTGCCCTGCTCCGCGACGAAGCCATTCAAATCAACGGCGACGGCGAAACCAGTCGAGACTTTTGCTTCGTTGCCAATGCTGTCCAGGCCAATCTGCTGGCGGCAACGACCCAAGACACCGAGGCTGTAAATCAGGTGTACAACGTAGCTGTTGGTGACCGCACTACATTGAACGAACTGTTTTCCCATATCCGTGATCTTGTCTCTGCCAACAAGCCCGAGCTCAAAAACGTGAACCCGGTATACCGCGACTTCAGAGCCGCCGATGTGCGCCACTCTCAAGCGGACATCAGCAAGGCGCAATCATTGCTCGGCTATACGCCAACACATCGCATTGCAGCCGGACTGCAAGATTCTGCGGCCTATTACACAACCCACGTAGGCAAGCATGTCTAAGATTGTTGTCATTGCCGGGCTTGCCGAATCACTGATTCGGTTTCGCGGGGATCTTCTGGATGCAATGCGAGCGAATGGTCACGAAGTCGCCGCCATTGCCCCTGAGGATGATGATTCTGTTCGTCAACGACTCGCCGAGAAAGGTATTGCTTACCATGTCGTGCCGATGGCACGCGCAGGGTTGAATCCATTCGCGGATCTGCGTTACCTGCTGCAGCTTAGCCGGTGCCTGCGCAAGATAAAGCCCGACGTGGTACTCGCCTATACGATAAAGCCAGTGGTCTATGGCTTACCTGCTGCGCGCCTGGCGGGGGTCCGGCGGCGCTACGCGCTGATTACCGGGCTAGGCTATGCCTTCACCGACGCGGAGAAAAGCTTCAGTCGTAGCCTCGTAAATCGTGTTGCATCGAGCTTGTACCGGTTTGGATTGCGCTTCGCCAATGGTTTGTTCTTCCAGAATCCGGACGACCGACAACTCTTCAAGGACCAGGGACTTTTCAACTCGAACCTCCCGACCTGGATCGTCAATGGTTCCGGGGTCGACACCGAAAGCTTCCCGGTCGCTCCCCTCCCGTATCACCCGAGCTTTTTGTTTGTGGGCAGAGTGCTGCGGGATAAGGGTGTAATTGAGTATGTAGAAGCCGCTCGTGCGTTGAAATCCACCTACCCGCAAGCTGCTTTCCACTTGGTCGGGCCACTGGACTCCAACCCCTCGGGCATTAACGCCGATATCGTTTCAGGCTGGGTAAAAGAGGGAGTCGTCCAGTATCACGGAGCAGTCAGCGATGTGAAGCCATTCCTCGCCGCCTGCAGCATATTCGTACTGCCGTCATACCGTGAGGGGACACCGCGCTCGGTGCTCGAAGCCATGTCTTGTGGCCGGGCCATCATTACCACTGACGCTCCCGGTTGCCGTGAGACGGTTCAGGACGGGGTCAACGGCTTTCTCGTCAGGCCGCGCGACTCGGCCGATCTGGCTACGGCAATGACACGCCTGGCAGGTTCAAATGAGTTGCGTGAGCAAATGGGCCGCACAAGTCGCGAACTGGCTGAGCAAAAGTATGACGTACATCGCGTGAACGCAGCCATGATTGAAGCAATGGAGTTGCGCAGATAGGCGGCTGACCCGGTCCGCCGCGCTGCCAACATCCTGCGCCGGACCTTCCAGACAACGAAACCCACCTCTCATCCGAGATGAGAGGTGCTCTTCCCAAGCCGGTGGTTATTACGTCGGGACATGATCAACCCTAGCAGAGGTCCAACCGCCAACCCCAGCAACAAGGCCCCTAAAATGTAAACTGAGACGGCCAATTGTGGGGTAGACCAGCCAACAAACACCAAAGAAACCGACTGTTGATTCTCGAGAACGAACGCCAGGATCGCCAGAACCAGCAACAGGACTAATACAGCGAGCAGTACGCGCTTGAGATTACGCATGAGCGGATCCTTGAATTGCAGCGACTATCAAAGCCCCTCCTCCTCATCCTCATTCACCCGATCCCTAAGCTCTTTCCCCGGTTTGAAATGCGGCACAAACTTGCCATCGAGACTGACGGACTGTCCGGTTTTTGGATTGCGACCTACGCGCGGTGCGCGGTAGTGCAAGGAGAAGCTGCCAAACCCACGGATCTCGATGCGATCACCGGTGGCCAGACATTGGGACATTTGTTCGAGCATGGTCTTGATGGCCAGCTCTACATCCTTGGATGAGAGCAGCCCTTGATGGGTGACAATTCGTTCGATCAACTCCGACTTCGTCATATTTTTCCCTTCTTTTTCAAGCAGCTAGGAAAATTGCTATCAAGGTTTTAGCATGACCGGAGGAATTTGAACAGCCCATGTTTTTACGTATATCTGCCAGCATCGGGATGCTGGACACGAAAGGCTCTGAAACACTGTCGCGCCATTACCCACTCATCTACAGATAACCAGCATGGTCCGCGCCAGGTAGCCTGCGGGATTGAAGCCAAAGGGGAACTCATCCTCATCTTTGACATCATCGGACCTGGCTACAACGTTGTAGCCCGCTGCCTTGCACTCCTTGTTCGCTCGCTTGCGACACTTTTCCCACCCCGAGCCCAGCCCGGAACAATCGATCTCGATGCCACTGACCCCACGCACCGCGTGAGTCTTGGCATTAGTGCCACAGCCTGCCAGTGTCAGTACCGCTATGACGACAATGAGCTTGTTCATTCACTTCCTTAGGCTGGACACGCCGCCCGACGGTCGTTCGCTTCAAGCTAAAGACTAGCTTTAAATAAACGATTGATCCGATTAAAGAAAGAGACAACTTGCCGGGAGGTTTGGTTTCACGGCAAACAATTGCAGCGCCACGAAACCATCAAAATCACCAAATCACAGGCACAAAAAAGGGCGACCGAAGTCACCCTTTTTCTATGGTCTGACAGAACTTAGTTCTGTTTTTCCATTTGTGCACGCAACAGGTCGCCCAGAGTGGTAGGACCAGCAGCGATGCTATCCGAAGGCTTGTCTTTCAAGCTCTGGATTGCTTCTTTCTCTTCAGCATCGTCTTTCGACTTGATGGAGAGCTGGATTACGCGGCTCTTGCGGTCAACGCTGATGATCTTGGCTTCTACTTCCTGGCCTTCTTTCAGAACGTTGCGCGCGTCTTCAACGCGGTCACGGCTGATTTCGGAGGCTTTCAGAGTCGCTTCGATATCGTCGGCCAGAGTGATGATGGCGCCTTTAGCGTCAACTTCTTTCACGATGCCTTTAACGATTGCGCCTTTGTCGTTCTCTTGAACGTACTCGGAGAACGGATCGCTTTCCAGTTGCTTGATACCCAGGGAGATACGCTCGCGCTCTGGGTCAACCGACAGGATAACGGTGTCCAGCTCGTCGCCCTTCTTGAAGCGGCGAACGGCTTCTTCGCCCACTTCGTTCCAGGAGATGTCGGACAGGTGAACCAGACCGTCGATGCCGCCGTCCAGACCAATGAAGATACCGAAATCGGTGATCGACTTGATGGTGCCGGAGATTTTATCGCCCTTGTTGAACTGGCCAGAGAAATCTTCCCATGGGTTAGATTTGCACTGTTTGATGCCGAGGGAGATACGACGACGCTCTTCGTCGATGTCCAGAACCATAACTTCCACTTCGTCGCCGACTTGTACGACTTTCGAAGGGTGGATGTTCTTGTTGGTCCAGTCCATTTCGGAAACGTGTACCAGGCCTTCAACGCCTTCTTCCAGCTCAGCGAAGCAGCCGTAGTCGGTCAGGTTGGTTACACGAGCGGTAACGCGAGTGCTTTCTGGGTAACGGGCTTTGATAGCAACCCATGGATCTTCGCCCAGTTGCTTGAGGCCCAGGGAAACACGATTGCGTTCGCGATCGTACTTCAGAACCTTGACATCGATCTCGTCGCCAACGTTGACGATTTCGGAAGGATGCTTGATACGTTTCCAAGCCATGTCGGTAATGTGCAGCAGGCCATCGACGCCACCCAGATCGACGAATGCGCCGTAATCGGTGAGGTTTTTGACGATACCTTTGACTTGTTGGCCTTCCTGCAGGGATTCCAGCAGAGCTTCACGCTCAGCGGAGTTCTCGGCTTCGAGGACGCTACGACGGGAAACGACAACGTTGTTGCGTTTCTGGTCAAGCTTGATGACCTTGAATTCCAGCTCTTTGCCTTCCAGGTGCGTGGTGTCGCGCACAGGACGGACGTCAACCAGAGAACCTGGCAGGAACGCACGGATGCCGTTAACGTCGACAGTGAAGCCGCCTTTAACCTTACCGTTGATAACGCCCTTGACCACTTCTTCGGCTGCGAAGGCTGCTTCCAGAACAATCCAGCATTCAGCGCGCTTGGCTTTTTCACGGGACAGCTTGGTTTCACCAAAGCCGTCTTCAACCGAGTCCAGAGCAACGTGAACTTCGTCACCGACGTTGATAGTCAGTTCGCCAGCATCGTTGTAGAACTGCTCAAGCGGGATGAGTGCTTCAGACTTCAGGCCAGCGTGAACGGTTACCCAGCGAGCTTGGTAATCGATATCAACGATAACACCGGTGATGATGGAGCCTGCCTGAAGGTTCAGGGTTTTTAGGCTTTCTTCAAAGAGTTCCGCAAAGCTTTCGCTCATTTTAATTCCTGTTGAATAAGGGCGAAGGATACGCCCATCTCCACGTCCCAGACGACGTGGGTTATGTTCATTAGAAGAAACACCGCAAGACTATGACTGGTCCCCTACGGAGTTTCTTGGTCACCCGGCGATATCGCGAATGGCGATCTCGCTCATGATGCGTTCCAGCACCTGATCGATGGATAATTCCGTGGAATCCAGCTGTATGGCGTCAGCCGCCGGCTTGAGCGGGGCTACCGCTCGCTGGGTGTCACGCTCATCGCGGACACGTATCTCATCTAGCAGACTCGACAGACTAACACCATCGACTTTGCCCTTCAACTGCAAGTATCGACGGCGCGCACGCTCCTCGGCACTGGCAGTGAGGAATATCTTCAGCGGTGCATCGGGGAAAACCACCGTGCCCATGTCGCGACCATCGGCCACCAGACCCGGAGCCTCCTGAAACGCCCGCTGGCGCTGAAGCAGCGCATCACGCACTGCCGGCAGTGCAGCGACCTGTGAAGCCCAGGCGCCGACTTGTTCGTTGCGCAAATCATCAGTGACATCGTCACCTTCGAGAATGATCCGCTGCGGATGACCTTCGGTCGCACCGACGAACTGCACGTCCAGATGAGCGGCCAACAGCTTCAGCGACTCTTCATTGGTCAGATCGACGCCATGATTACGCGCGGCGAATGCCAGCAGACGGTACAGCGCACCGGAATCCAGCAGGCACCAGCCCAGGCGCTTGGCCAGAATCCCGGCAATAGTGCCTTTGCCCGAACCGCTAGGCCCGTCGATGGTGATGACCGGTGGCTTGATGATCACGACTGAGCCTCTTGTGCAACACGGATACCGACCTGCGCGCACAGCGCGAGGAAGTTCGGGAACGACGTCGCGACGTTGGCGCAGTCATGGATGCGGATCGGTGCAGTGGCGCGCAGCGAAGCAACGCTGAATGCCATGGCAATCCGGTGATCGCCGTGCCCGTGCACTTCGCCGCCGCCGATCTGGCCGCCGTCGATGATGATGCCGTCCGGGGTCGGTTCGCATTTGACACCCAGTACCAGCAAGCCATCAGCCATGACCTGAATCCGGTCCGACTCTTTAACCCGCAGCTCTTCGGCGCCACGCAGGATGGTGCGCCCTTCGGCACAGGCTGCGGCCACGAACAGCACCGGGAATTCGTCGATGGCCAGCGGAACCAGCGCTTCGGGAATCTCGATACCTTTGAGTTTAGCTGCACGTACGCGCAGGTCTGCTACCGGCTCACCGCCGACTTCACGCTGGTTTTCCAGGGTGATATCAGCGCCCATCAGACGCAGGATGTCGATCACGCCGGTACGGGTCGGGTTGATGCCGACGTGCTCAAGCACCAGCTCCGAACCTTCGGCGATCGACGCGGCCACCAGGAAGAACGCCGACGACGAGATGTCGCCCGGCACTTCAATGTGGGTCGCGGTCAGCTTGTGGCCGGACTCGACCGAAGCGGTCGCGCCATTGACGGAGACCGGGTAGCCGAAGCCACGCAGCATGCGCTCGGTGTGGTCGCGGGTTGGAGCCGGCTCAGTGACGGTGGTCTTGCCTTCAGCGTACAAACCCGCCAGCAGCAGGCAGGATTTAACCTGGGCACTGGCCATCGGCATGGTGTAGGTCAGGCCTTTGAGCTTGTTGCCGCCGCGAATGGTCATCGGCGGACGACCTTCAGCAGCGGTCTCGATCACAGCGCCCATTTCACGCAGCGGATTGGCCACGCGATTCATCGGACGCTTGGACAGCGAAGCATCGCCCGTCAGCGTGCTATCGAAGTTCTGCGCAGCCAACAGGCCAGACAGCAGACGCATCGACGTGCCGGAGTTGCCCAGATAGATCGGGCCCGGCGCAGGCTTCAAGCCATGCAGGCCGACGCCGTGAATTGTCACGCGACCGTGGTGCGGACCTTCGATCACGACGCCCATGTCGCGGAAAGCCTGCAAGGTTGCCAGGGCGTCTTCGCCCTCGAGGAAACCTTCCACTTCGGTGACGCCTTCAGCCAGGGAGCCGAGCATGATCGAACGGTGGGAAATCGATTTGTCGCCCGGTACTCGAATCCGCCCAGTCAGGCGGCCACCAGGTTGTGCCAGGAAAATCAGGTCGTTGGAATTCATAGCGTCCACATAAGCCCGGCGGGCCAGGATTTTACTGAAATGTTCGCGGGCAACCCGGGCGCGAGTGAAAACGCCCAACAATTGGTGCCCATCCCCTGCATCGACCGCGTCGCGCAAGGCGTCGAGGTCGCTGCGAAATGTATCGAGTGTGCGCAGGACAGCTTCGCGGTTGGCGAGGAAGATGTCGTGCCACATGACCGGGTCGCTACCCGCGATTCTTGTGAAATCGCGGAAACCGCCCGCAGCGTAACGGAAGATCTCAAGGTTTTCATTGCGCTTGGCCAACGAATCGACCAAACCGAACGCCAACAAGTGCGGCAAATGGCTGGTCGCCGCCAACACTTCGTCATGACGCTCGACCTGCATGTGCTCGACATCGGCGCCCAATTCGCGCCACAACCGGTCGACCACTGCCAGGGCTGCCGGATCAGTCTGATCCAGCGGCGTCAGAATCACTTTGTGGCGACGGAACAGCTCTGAGTTAGAGGCTTCCACCCCGCTCTGCTCGGAACCGGCAATCGGATGCCCCGGCACGAAACGCGTCGGCATGCCGCCAAACGCCTCGGTTGCCGCCCGCACCACATTGCCTTTGGCGCTGCCGACGTCGGTCAGAATCGCTTGCCCCAGATCCATGCTGGCCAAGCGGCCGAGCATTTTTTCCATGGCGAGGATCGGTACCGCCAGCTGAATCACGTCGGCGCCCTGACAAGCAACGGCCAGGTCTTCTTCGCAGCGATCCACCACACCCAATTCAACCGCCAGTTTGCGCGACTGCGGGTCGAGATCGACCCCGACCACTTCGCGGCACAGGCCGCTTTCACGCAAACCCTTGGCAAACGAACCGCCGATCAGCCCCAGACCGACCACCACCAGGCGACCGATCATAGGTTCAGCAGATTGCAGTGCAGTGACATCAACCACGAGCCAGAACCTTGGTCAGCGCTTCAAGGAAGCGGCTGTTTTCCGCCGGCAAACCGATGGTGATGCGCAAGTGGTTCGGCATGCCGTAATTGGCCACCGGACGCACGATCACGCCTTCGCGCAGCAAGCCCTGGAAGACTGGCGCCGCAACGCGACCCAGATCGACGCAGATGAAGTTGCCCTTGGACGGAATCCAGCTCAACCCCAGCTCGCGGAAACCCGCTTCCAGTTGCTGCATGCCGGATTCGTTCAGGCGACGGCTTTCAGCCAGGTACTCGGCGTCTTGCAGCGCAGCGCATGCAGCGGCGAGAGCCAGGCTGTTGACGTTGAACGGCTGACGCACGCGGTTCAGCACATCCGCAACCACCGCCGTGGACAAACCATAACCGACCCGCAACGCCGCCAGACCGTAAGCCTTGGAGAACGTGCGCGAAACCAACAGATTCGGATAGGCCGCGAGGAAATCCAGACCATCCGGCAAGTCGCTGCCTTCGGCGTATTCGATGTAGGCCTCGTCCAGCACCACCAGCACGTGTTCCGGTACGTCCTGCAGGAATTCGTCCAGCGCTTCAGCGCCGAACCAGGTCCCGGTCGGGTTGTTCGGGTTGGCGATGAACACCACGCGGGTATCGGCATCGATCGCGGCCAGCATGGCCGACAGATCATGACCCCAGTCTTTCGCAGGAATCACCCGCGCATCAGCACCAACGGCCTGGGTCACGATCGGGTATACCGCGAACGCGTGCTCACTGAACACGGCGTTCAGACCCGGCGCCAGATAGGCACGGGCGACCAGTTCCAGAATGTCGTTGGAACCGTTGCCCAGCGTCACTTGATTGAGCTCGACGCGGCACTGTTCGGCCAGCAGGGTCTTGAGCGCAAAACCGTTGCCGTCCGGATAGCGGGTCAGCTCGGCCAGCGCTTCGTGAATGGCTGCCAGAGCCTTGGGACTGGCGCCCAACGGGTTTTCGTTGCTGGCCAGTTTGACGATGCTGGCCGGATCGATGTCCAGCTCGCGCGCCAGTTCGTCCACGGGCTTGCCCGGAACGTAAGGCGAAAGTTGTTGCACGCCCGGCTGTGCCAGAGCGAGGAAGTCACCACTCATTTGCTACCGCCCTTAGAGAACTGCTTTCGGGTAGGAACCCAGCACTTTGAGTGCCACTGCTTCCTGACTGATCTTTTCCAGCACACCTTTGACCAGCGGGTCGCGGTGGTGGCCGACGAAGTCGATGAAGAACACGTAGGTCCATTTACCGCTGCGCGACGGACGCGTCTCGATTCGCGTCAGGTCGATGCCGTTGTCGTGGAACGGCACCAGCAACTCGTGAAGTGCGCCAGGTTTGTTGCTCATGGAGACGATGATCGAGGTCTTGTCGTCGCCGGTCGGCGGTACTTCCTGGCTGCCGATCATCAGGAATCGCGTGGAGTTGTCCGGACGATCCTCGATTTTCTCGGCCAGACGGGTCAGCCCGTACAAACCTGCCGCCATGTCGCCGGCAATCGCCGCCGAGTTCCACTCACCCTTGACCCGTTTGGCCGCTTCAGCGTTGCTGGACACCGCCACGCGCTCGACATTCGGATAATGGGCGTCCAGCCACTTGCGGCACTGGGCCAGGGACTGGGCGTGGGAATAAATACGACTGATGCTGTCGGTCTTGGTGTTTTCACCGACCAACAGGTGGTGGTGAATCCGCAGCTCGACTTCGCCACAGATCACCATGTCATGTTCGAGGAAGCTGTCGAGGGTGTGGTTGACCGCGCCCTCAGTGGAGTTTTCCACCGGGACCACGCCAAAGTTCACCGCACCGGCCGCCACTTCACGGAACACTTCGTCAATCGCCGCCATCGGCTTGCTGATCACGGCGTGACCGAAGTGCTTCATGGCCGCAGCCTGGGTGAAGGTGCCTTCAGGGCCGAGGTACGCCACTTTCAGCGGCTGCTCGAGGGCCAGGCACGAGGACATGATTTCGCGGAACAACCGCGCCATCTCTTCGTTACCCAGCGGGCCCTGATTACGCTCCATGACACGCTTGAGCACCTGAGCTTCACGCTCAGGACGATAGAACACCGGCACTTCGCCTTCGGCCAGCGAGGCCATCTTTACTCGCGCAACTTCCTGGGCGCAGCGTGCGCGCTCACTGATCAGCTCCAGGACTTTCTCGTCCAGGGCATCAATGCGCAGGCGCAGTGCCTTGAGTTCTTGCTCAGACATTAGCCGTGTTCCTTCTCGAACTCTGCCATGTACGAAATCAGTGCGTTGACCGCAACGATGTCGACGGCGTTATAGATGGAGGCACGCATGCCACCCACGGAACGGTGCCCCTTGAGGTTCAACAGGCCACGCTCTTCGGCACCGGCCAGGAATGGCTTGTCGAGACGGTCGTCAGCCAAACGGAACGGCACGTTCATCCACGAGCGATCCGACTTGTTGATCGGGTTGCTGTACAAGCCGCTGGCGTCGATGAAGTCGTACAGCGTGCGCTGTTTCACTTCGTTGAGCTTGCCGATGGCTTCAACACCACCCTGCTCTTTCAGCCACTCGAATACCAGACCCGAGAGATACCAGGCCAGGGTTGGCGGGGTGTTGTACATCGAGCCGTTGTCGGCCGCGACCTTGTAGTTGAGCATGGTCGGGCACAGGGAACGGGCGTGACCCAGCAGGTCTTCGCGAATGATGTTGACGACGACGCCGCTCGGGCCGATGTTCTTCTGGGCGCCGGCGTAGATCATGCCAAAGCGCGAAACATCGATCGGACGCGAGAGAATATCGGAAGACATGTCGGCGACCAGCGGAACATCACCGGTTTCCGGGACCCAGTTGAATTCCAGGCCACCGATGGTTTCGTTCGGCGCGTAGTGAACGTAGGCCGCGTCTTTCGACAGGTTCCATTCGTTCTGACCGGGAATAGCGAAATAGTCGTAAGGCTTGGCGGTAGCGGCAACGTTGACGTTTCCGTAGCGCGAAGCTTCTTCGATGGCTTTCTGCGACCAGATACCGGTGTCGATATAGTCGGCGGTGCCGCTTTCCGGCAACAGGTTCAGGGGAATCTGAGCAAATTGCTGGCTGGCGCCACCTTGCAGAAACAGCACTTTATAGTTCGAGGGGATATTCAGCAGATCACGCAGATCCTGCTCGGCCTTGGTGGCGATGGACACGAACTCATCGCTGCGATGGCTCATTTCCATGACCGACAGGCCCTTGCCGTGCCAATCAAGGAGTTCACCCTGGGCGCGCTGCAGGACAGCTTCGGGAAGTGCCGCAGGACCGGCACAGAAGTTATAGGCTCTCTTGCTCACATCCAATCTCGCTCTGATTTGGTGGTATCACGCAATAAATCACAACATCAATCGACACAGGGTCCCTGCTGAAGCACAGCTTTTGTGGGAGTGAGCCTGCTCGCGATGCAGGCGCCGCGGTATGTCTGAAACTTCGCGGTGATGCGATCGCGAGCAGGCTCACTCCTACAGAGATCTCCATGGGTGTCGATATTTTCATACAGGACAAACAACAAGGGGGCGAATTCTCATCCGCCCCCTGTCTGTCCGCTTACTCCTGCGGTTCTTCGTCAGCGGCGGCGTCGAGTTGCTGATCTTCGACAACGTCGTCGATCACGACTTCGCCGTCGAACACTGCACCCTCTTCACCTTCTTCCAGCTCTTCACCTTCGACTTCCGACGGCTCCTGAACCCGCTCCAGACCTACCAGTGTTTCATCGCTGGCCAGTTTGATGAGGGTCACGCCCTGGGTGTTACGACCCAGGCTGGAAACTTCGTCGACACGCGTACGCACCAGGGTGCCCTGGTCGGAAATCAGCATGATTTCCTCGCCGTCGAGCACCTGGACTGCACCGACCAGACGGCCGTTACGGTCGTTGCTGACCATGGCGATAACGCCCTGACCGCCACGTTTGTACTCAGGGAACTCGGTGATCGCCGTGCGCTTGCCGAAACCACGGGCCGAAGCGGTCAGGATCTGGCTGCCTTCTTCCGGGATCAGCATGGAAATCAGCTTCTGGCCTTCCGGCAGACGCATGCCGCGGACACCGCGAGCGGTACGGCCCATGGCGCGAACGTCGGTTTCCTTGAAGCGAGTGACCTTGCCGCCGTCGGAGAACAGCATGACTTCACGTTCGCCATCAGTGATAGCAGCAGAAATCAGTACGTCACCTTCATCCAGCTCCAGTGCGATCAGACCGACGCTGCGTTGACGGCTGAAGGATTCCAGCGGGGTCTTCTTCACGGTGCCTTTGGCAGTGGCCATGAAGATGAAGTGACCTTCGGTGTATTCGTCGACCGGCAACATGGTGGTGATGTATTCATCACTGTCCAGCGGCAGCAGGTTGACCAACGGACGGCCACGGGCAGCGCGGGACGCTTCCGGGATTTCGTAGGTTTTCAACCAGTACACTTTGCCTTTGCTGGAGAACAGCAGCAGCGTGGTGTGGCTGTTGGCGACCAGCAGGTGAGCGATGTAGTCCTCATCCTTCACGCCAGTAGCCGATTTGCCTTTACCGCCACGACGCTGAGCCTGGTACGCAGCCAATGGCTGGGTCTTGGCGTAGCCACCGTGGGAAATGGTCACGACGCGCTCTTCTTCCGGGATCATGTCACCCAGGGTCAGGTCGAGACGGGCATCGAGAATCTCGGTGCGACGCACATCGCCGTATTCGGCGCGGATCACTTCCAGTTCTTCGCGGATCACTTCCATCAGGCGAGTGGCGCTGCTGAGGATGCGGATCAGCTCGCCGATCTGGTTAAGAATCTCTTGATACTCGGCCAGCAGCTTTTCGTGCTCCAGACCGGTCAGGCGGTGCAGACGCAGTTCCAGAATGGCTTGCGCCTGTTCCGGCGACAGGAAGTACTTGCCTTCGCGCAGACCGTATTGCGGGTCCAGGGTCTCTGGACGGCACGAGTCGGCACCGGCACGCTCAACCATCGCGACCACGGCGGAGGATTCCCACGCAGTCTTGATCAGCGCTTCCTTGGCTTCCGACGGCGTTGGCGAGGCTTTGATCAGGGCGATGACCGGGTCGATGTTCGACAGGGCAACCGCTTGACCTTCCAGAATGTGGCCACGTTCGCGGGCTTTACGCAGTTCGAACACGGTGCGGCGGGTGACGACTTCGCGACGGTGACGAACGAAGGCTTCCAGCAGGTCCTTGAGGTTCAGGATCCGCGGACGGCCGTCGATCAGCGCGACGATGTTGATACCGAACACCGCTTGCAGCTGGGTCTGGGCGTAGAGGTTGTTGAGGATCACCTCAGGCACTTCGCCGCGACGCAGTTCGATCACGACGCGCATACCGTCCTTGTCGGACTCGTCGCGCAGTTCGGTGATGCCTTCGAGCTTCTTCTCTTTTACCAGCTCGGCGATCTTCTCGATCAGACGGGCCTTATTCAACTGGTAAGGGAGTTCGGTGATGACGATCTGCTGACGGCCACCGACCTTGTCGATGTCTTCGATCATCGAGCGGGCACGCATGTAAATGCGGCCGCGACCGGTGCGGTAGGCTTCGATGATGCCGGCGCGACCGTTGATGATCGCAGCGGTCGGGAAGTCCGGACCTGGGATGTATTGCATCAGCTCATCGATGGTCAACTCAGGGTTGTCGATGAGTGCCAGGCAACCGTCGATGACTTCACCGAGGTTGTGCGGCGGGATGTTGGTCGCCATGCCCACGGCGATACCGCTGGAGCCGTTGACCAACAGGTTGGGAATACGGGTCGGCATGACGGCCGGGATCATTTCGGTGCCGTCGTAGTTCGGCACCCAGTCCACGGTTTCTTTATGCAGGTCAGCCAGCAGCTCGTGCGCCAGCTTGGTCATGCGCACTTCGGTGTATCGCATGGCGGCGGCGTTGTCGCCGTCCACGGAACCGAAGTTGCCTTGACCGTCTACCAGCAGGTAGCGCAGCGAGAATGGCTGCGCCATCCGAACGATGGTGTCGTACACCGCGGTATCACCGTGAGGGTGATACTTACCGATCACGTCACCGACAACACGGGCAGATTTCTTGTACGGCTTGTTGAAGTCGTTGCCCAGCTCGCTCATCGCGAACAGCACACGCCGGTGCACGGGCTTCAAGCCATCGCGCGCATCCGGCAGTGCCCGCCCGACAATTACGCTCATCGCGTAGTCGAGGTAGGACTGCTTCAGCTCGTCTTCGATATTGACCGGGAGGATTTCTTTGGCCAGTTCGCCCATGAGAAGCCTGATTCCTTTTTCTGGTGAAACTTCGTCACATCCATATGGGACGAACGAAGCTCGCCGCTGCAGGCTGAGTGCCATGCACCGACTTACGACAAATCAGCAAGTTGAACCATGGATTTGCGCAGTAAAGACAACCCCGTGGGACTGCCTCGGAAAACGCCGGATGTTATCACAAGAGCCGCCACGCACCTATCCCCCAGATGCGCATGGAGCATAGTTAGTTGACCGGTGACAGGCTGATAGGGGACGAGAGAGGCTTAGAGGAAAATTTCAGGGGTGAATGAAGCATATTTGTTGACTACCAGGGCCGCTATCGCGAGCAGGCTCGCTCCCACACTGGATCTTGGGCGGTCACAAACCCCCTGTGGGAGCGAGCCTGCTCGCGATAGCGACCTATCAGGCGCCAGAAATCTTTAATGCAGACGCTTACGACACATCAACTGCGCCATTTTCGCGGTGTCCGGGCGCTCGACGATGCCTTTTTCGGTGACGATCGCATCGATCAAGTCAGCCGGGGTCACGTCGAACACCGGGTTGAACGCATCGACATCCGCCCCAACTCGCTTGCCGCCGACTTCCAGCAACTCGCGACCATCGCGCTCTTCAATCGGAATGTCATCACCGCTAGCCAGGTTCATGTCGATGGTCGAACTCGGCGCCACCACCATGAAGCGCACGCCGTGGTGCATGGCGTTCACCGCCAGCTGATAGGTGCCGATCTTGTTGGCCACGTCACCATTGGCGGTGATCCGGTCAGCGCCGACGATCACCCAGGTAATGCCCTTGGTCTTCATGATGTGGGCGGCGGCGGAGTCGGCATTGAGCGTGACGGGAATGCCTTCGTTGGCCAGTTCCCATGCGGTCAGCCGCGAACCTTGCAGCCATGGTCGGGTTTCGTCGGCGTAGACGCGCTCGACCATGCCTTCAATGAAAGCGCCACGAATGACGCCAAGCGCCGTGCCAAAGCCGCCGGTGGCCAGTGCGCCGGTGTTGCAGTGGGTCAGAATCGCCTGGGCGTTGCCCTGGTGCTTGCGGATCAGGTCCACACCCAGTTGCGCCATGGTCAGGTTGGCTTCGCGATCACTCTCGTGAATGGCGATAGCCTCGGCTTCCAGCAGCGCCAGCGGATCGGCGTGATGCTTCAGACGCACAAGCCGGTCGCGCATGCGGCCCAGGGCCCAGAACAGGTTGACTGCGGTCGGACGAGAATCGGCGAGCAACGCGAAATCCTCTTCCAACGCTGCCTGCCAGTCACCGCCCTCGGCAAACCGCGCGCGGGCCGCCAGCACAACACCATAGGCGGCACTGATGCCAATCGCCGGCGCGCCACGCACCACCATCGAACGAATGGCCTCGGCCACGCCAGCGGCGCTGGTGTAGGCGATCCAGGTTTCTTCGAACGGCAAAATACGCTGATCCAGCAGGTAAAGGGCGCCATCACGCCAATCGATGGCCTTTACCTTCTCCGCAGCCAACAGTCGATCGCGCATCCCTCACCCCGCACACATGAACAAAAGCCGTCGATTATAGCGATCCCCCTGCGAAGACGCTCGGGTATACTTCGCCATCCTTTACAAAAGCTCTGGAACCGACTCTCGATGCCGAACACTGCCGCTGCGCTCGACTTGCTATTGCTGCCGACCTGGCTGGTACCCGTCGAACCCGCTGGCGTTGTCCTCAAAGAGCACGCCCTGGGCATCCGCGACGGACGCATCGTATTCATTGGCCCGCGCTCGGCTGCGCTGAAGCTTAACGCAACCGAAGTCCGCGAACTGCCGGACATGTTGCTCTGCCCTGGTTTGATCAATGCCCACGGGCATGCGGCGATGACGCTGTTCCGCGGTCTGGCCGATGATCTGCCCCTGATGACCTGGCTGGAAAACCACATCTGGCCGGCCGAAGCCAAGTGGGTCGATGAAGCTTTCGTCCGTGACGGCACCGACCTGGCGATCGCCGAGCAGATCAAAGGTGGCATCACCTGCTTCTCTGACATGTATTTCTTCCCGAAGGTTGCCAGCGAGCGCGTCCATAACAGCGGCATTCGCGCGCAAATCGCAATTCCGATCCTCGATTTCCCGATTCCAGGCGCCAGCACGGCGGATGAAGCCATTCGTCAGGGCGTCGAATTGTTTGGCGATCTCAAGCACCACGAGCGCATCAAAGTCACGTTCGGCCCCCACGCACCCTACACCGTGGGCGACGAGAACCTGGAGAAAATCCGGGTGATCACCGAAGAGCTGGACGCCTCGATCCATATGCACGTACATGAAACGGCATATGAAGTGCAGCAGTCCGTCGAGCAGCGCGGCGAGCGCCCGTTGGCCCGCCTCGGGCGCCTGGGTTTGCTGGGGCCACGCTTCCAGGCCGTCCACATGACTCAGATCAGCGACGAAGACCTGGTGTTGCTGGTAGAAAGTAACACCAACGTGATTCATTGCCCGGAGTCGAACCTGAAGCTGGCCAGCGGGTTCTGCCCGGTGGAGCGCTTGTGGCAGGCTGGCGTCAATGTGGCGGTCGGCACGGATGGCTCGGCCAGCAACAATGACCTGGACCTGCTCGGCGAAACCCGCACCGCCGCTTTACTGGCCAAAGCCGTCGCCGGCTCTGCCACCGCCCTGGACGCCCATCGCGCCCTGCGCATGGCCACGCTCAATGGCGCCCGCGCGCTGGGCATTGAATCCGAAGTGGGATCGCTGGAAGTCGGCAAAGCCGCTGACATCGTCGCGTTCGACCTCTCCGGCCTGGCGCAGCAACCGGTCTACGACCCGGTTTCGCAGCTTATATATGCCACCGGCCGTGATTGCGTGAAACACCTTTGGGTCGCTGGCAAGCAACTGCTCGACGACCGTCGCCTGACTCGCCTGGATGAAGAACAGCTCTGCGCCACTGCCAAGGCCTGGGGCCAGCGCATCAGCGGCTATACCGAATCGTAAGCACCCCGGACTCACCACCGGGGCAACAGGATTTTTCAAGTTTTAGAGGACTTAACCATGAGCAACGTCGACTACGCCGAAATCGCCAAATTCGAAGCCCTGGCCCATCGCTGGTGGGACCGCGAAAGCGAGTTCAAACCGCTGCACGACATCAACCCGCTGCGGGTCAACTGGATTGACGAACGGGTCAACCTGGCCGGCAAGAAAGTCCTCGACGTCGGTTGCGGCGGCGGCATTCTCAGCGAAGCCATGGCCCAGCGCGGCGCGACCGTCATGGGCATCGACATGGGCGAAGCGCCGCTGGCGGTCGCGCAACTGCATCAACTGGAATCCGGCGTGAGCGTCGAATACCGGCAGACCACCGCCGAAGCGCTGGCTGAAGAAATGCCCGAGCAGTTCGACGTGGTCACTTGCCTGGAAATGCTCGAGCACGTGCCGGACCCCTCCTCGGTGATCCGCGCCTGCTTCCGTATGGTCAAACCCGGTGGCCAGGTGTTCTTCTCCACCATCAACCGCAACCCGAAGGCGTACCTGTTCGCCATCGTCGGCGCGGAATACATCATGAAGCTGCTGCCGCGCGGCACCCACGATTTCAAGAAATTCATCCGCCCTTCGGAGTTGGGTGCCTGGAGCCGCATGGCTGGCCTGACCGTCAAGGACATCATCGGCCTGACCTACAACCCGCTGACCAAGCACTACAAACTGGCCTCCGACGTGGACGTCAACTACATGATCCAGACCCTGCGCGAGGAGTAAGCCGATGCGTATCAGAGCAGTTCTTTTCGACATGGACGGCACCCTGCTCGACACCGCGCCGGACTTCATTGCGATCTGTCAGGCGATGCGTGCCGACCGCGGCCTGCCGCCGATGAACGACCAGCACATTCGCGACGAGATCTCCGGCGGCGCCAAGGCGATGGTCGCCGTGACCTTCTCCATGGACCCGGAATCACCGGGTTTCGAGGAATTACGCCTGGAATTTCTGGAGCGTTACCTCGCCGGTTGCGCGGTTCACAGCAAACTCTTCGACGGCATGGGCGAACTGCTGGCCGACATCGAAAAGGCCAACCTGATCTGGGGCGTGGTCACAAACAAGCCGCTGCGGTTCGCCGAGCCGATCATGCAGCAGCTTGGCCTGGCCGAGCGCTCGGCGTTGTTGATCTGCCCGGACCATGTGAAGAACAGCAAACCGGACCCCGAGCCGTTGATCCTGGCGTGCAAGATGCTCGACCTGGACCCGGCCAGCGTGTTGTTCGTGGGTGATGACTTGCGCGATATCGAATCCGGGCGCGATGCCGGCACCAAAACGGCCGCCGTGACCTATGGCTACATTCATCCGGACGATAACCCGCGGCATTGGGGCGCGGATGTGGTGGTCGATCATCCGCTGGAGTTGCGCAAGGTGCTGGATAGCGCCTTGTGTGGTTGCTGAGCCTGTTTTCTGATTTGTTGAGGGTTTTTTATGTTTGATTATTCCGCCCGCCCAGAATTGCTCAAGGACCGGGTCATCCTGGTCACCGGCGCTGGCCGTGGCATCGGCGCTGCCGCCGCGAAAACCTTTGCCGCGCACGGCGCCACTGTGCTGCTGCTGGGCAAGACCGAAGCCAACCTGACTCAGATCTACGACGAAATCGAAGCCGCCGGCCATCCACAACCGGCCGTGATCCCGTTCAACCTGGAAACCGCCCTGCCCCATCAATACGATGAGCTGGCCGCGATGATCGAAACCGAATTCGGCCATCTCGACGGTTTGCTGCACAACGCGTCGATCATTGGCCCGCGTACGCCGATCGAGCAGCTGTCCGGCGAAAACTTCATGCGTGTCATGCAAGTCAACGTCAATGCCATGTTCATGCTCACCAGCACCCTGCTGCCGCTGCTCAAGCTGTCCCAGGACGCCTCGGTGGTATTCACCTCCAGCAGCGTCGGCCGCAAGGGGCGTGCGTATTGGGGCGCTTACGGCGTCTCCAAGTTCGCCACCGAAGGCTTGATGCAAACCCTGGCCGACGAAGTCGACACCGTGGCACCGGTGCGCTCCAACAGCATCAACCCGGGCGCCACCCGCACCAGCATGCGCGCCCAGGCTTACCCGGGTGAAAACCCGCTGAACAACCCGACGCCCGAGGAGATCATGCCGGTCTACCTCTACCTGATGGGTCCGGACAGCACCGGCATCAACGGGCAGGCGTTCAACGCTCAGTAACGCCCGCGCGTCGCTTTTGTGCCGCGACAGCTTCCTGTCGCGGCATTCAAAGTGCGTCGTAACTCCCCCATCACAAGTCAAACAACTGTCACCGAACTCGGCGACATTCTTCAACAACAGCTTCAATACTTTGATTTAGAACGCTTTTTATCCGAATGAACCGAATGGCACGACTTTCGCTCTAAATTTGCTCAGACACGCAGTGTGAAAGCAAACGGGCGGACGCCTGAGCCGACAGGTTACTTATCGTCGGCAAAGCGGACTAAACTTGGGCCAAATGTCCTACGGGACTGATGGACCAGTATGACGCGCAGCCCAAAGCCGCTCTCACCCAGCCTGTAAGACAGACTTACTGCTTAGGGGCGCACTCCATATGAAATCACCTTCCCAGACCAACGCAATTGACTTCGATAGCGCCAAATTGCAACGCCTGGGCTTTGGTCAGCAGCCTACCCTCATCGAGAGGTCCCTCAGTCTTGCGCAACTGCGCCAGCAACTGAGCCTGCAGCTGCAAACCAGTCTTGAGCCGCAACGCATTCTCGGGCTCTTCTTTCGTGAGATTCAGCGACTTGTACCGCTTGACGCCTTGACGTACGAGCACACGTCCAGCGACTTGCGCCTGGAATTCGGCCTGCGCGGCCATCATTCGATCAGCTACAGCCTCAGCCACGAAGGCGAGCATCTGGGTGAACTGGTATTCCGCCGCAATCAACGGTTCAGTGAGCAGGAACAAGGCAACCTCGAGTCACTGCTGTCCGCATTGCTGTACCCGATGCGCAATGCCCTGCTCTACCGCGCCGCTACCCAAAGCGCCTTGCGCGATCCGCTCACGGATACCGGCAACCGCATTGCCATGGATCAGACCCTGCAACGGGAAATCGAGATGTCGCGTCGGCATCTGCAACCTCTTTCGCTGCTGATGCTGGACATCGATCACTTCAAACGCATCAACGACAACCACGGACACAGCGCCGGCGATGACGTGCTCAAGGCCGTTGCAGCCTCGATCAAAAACCAGTTGCGCAACGTGGACATGGTCTTCCGCTTTGGTGGCGAAGAGTTCCTGATCCTGCTGTCCAACACGAGTCGTGAGGCGGCAGCCATGGTTGGCGAACGGCTACGATTTGCAGTGCAGGCAGAGGAATATTCGGCCGACGGCCATGCGATCGAGCTGACGGTCAGCCTTGGCTGCTCGACGCTATTGCCCGGTGAGTCTGCCGAGAGCCTGTTGCGACGGGCCGACAGTGCGTTGTATGTGGCCAAGCGCGAGGGGCGTAACCGGTTGGCGATGGCGGGCTGAATGCCCGGAGCGGGCACGCTTGGTTAGCGGCCCGCAACGAAAGGAACTAGCGCACAGCGCCGCGCAATTCCCCCACCATCCCTTGCAACCTGGCTGGCTCTGCCGCCTCAACCGACACCGCAGGCCCTGCCACCAGCGTCACCCGTGACCACAACCGGCGAAACACGCCCTTTTGCGGATCGCGGCTGAAGAAACTCCCCCACAAACCCTGCAAGGCCAACGGAATCACCGGCACCGGCGACTCTTCGAGAATCCGCTTCAGCCCACCCTTGAACTCGTTGATCTCGCCATCGGCGGTCAATTTGCCCTCAGGGAAAATGCACACCAACTCGCCGTCCTTCAGATACTGAGCAATGCGCGTGAAGGCTTTTTCGTAGATCTGAATATCTTCCTGACGCCCCGCGATCGGAATGGTCCCGGCCGTGCGAAAGATAAAGTTCAGCACTGGCAAGTTGTAGATCTTGTAATACATCACAAAGCGAATCGGCCGACGTACCGCGCCGCCAATCAGTAAGGCATCGACGAAGGACACGTGATTGCACACCAGCAACGCCGCGCCTTCATCGGGAATCAGCTGCAGATTGCGATGCTCCACGCGGTACATGGAATGGCTGAGCAGCCAGATCATGAAACGCATGCTGAACTCGGGGACGATGCTGAAGATGTAGGCGTTGACGCCGATGTTCAGCAGCGACACCACCAGGAACAGTTGCGGGATCGACAACTTGACCATGCTCAGCAAGACGATCGAGACAATCGCCGAGACCACCATAAACAGCGCGTTGAGAATATTGTTGGCGGCAATCACCCGCGCCCGCTCGTTCTCGGGGGTACGTGACTGAATCAGCGCGTACAGCGGCACGATGTAGAAACCGCCGAACACCCCAAGCCCCAGAATGTCGATCAACACCAGCCAGGCGTGGCCAAAACCCAGGACTTCGATCCAGCCATGGCCCGCAACGCTGTCTGGAATTCCGCCGGAATGCCACCACAAAAGCAAACCAAACACGGTCAGACCGAACGAGCCGAACGGCACCAGACCGATCTCGACTTTGCGGCCGGACAGTTTCTCGCAGAGCATCGAACCGAGTGCGATACCGACCGAGAACACCGTAAGGATCAGCGTCACTACGGTTTCGTCGCCGTGCATCCACTCTTTGGCATAGGCCGGGATCTGCGTCAGATAAATCGCCCCGACAAACCAGAACCACGAGTTACCGACAATCGAACGCGACACCGCTGGCGTCTGCCCCAAGCCCAGTTTCAACGTGGCCCAGGACTGGCTGAAAATGTTCCAGTTCAGACGCATTTCCGGGGAGGCGGCCGCGGCCCGTGGAATGCTGCGGCTGGCCAGATAGCCGAGCACCGCCACACCGATGATCGCGGTGGAGACGATCGGCGCGTAATGACTGGAGGACATCATGATCCCGGCGCCGATGGTCCCGGCGAGGATTGCCAGGAAGGTGCCCATTTCCACGAGGCCGTTGCCACCCACCAGCTCTTCGTCACGCAAGGCCTGCGGCAGGATCGAGTATTTCACCGGCCCGAACAGCGCCGAGTGAGTGCCCATGGCAAACAGCGCCACCAGCATCAGCGACAGGTGATCGAACATGAAACCGACCGCGCCTACCGCCATGATGGCGATTTCCCCGAGCTTGATCAGACGAATCAGCGCGTCCTTGGCGAACTTTTCCCCGAACTGCCCGGCCAGTGCCGAGAACAGGAAGAACGGCAGGATGAACAGCAGCGCGCACAGGTTGACCCAAATCGAGCGATCACCCTCGATGGTCAACTTGTAGAGAATGGCGAGAATCAGCGACTGCTTGAAGATGTTGTCGTTGAACGCCCCGAGCGACTGTGTGACGAAGAACGGCAGGAAGCGCCGGGTGCGAAGCAAGGTGAACTGTGAGGGGTGACTCATCTTCCATGTGTCCCTGATGTTGGGTAGAGAGTGGCGTGGATGCAGTGATTGGAATATCTAACGGCGATCCAGGCCACACATTACCTAAAACTTGCAGGTTATTTCTTTAATCCTGCAATGCACGGCGAGACAAACAACTCGCCCCGCCAGGCGCCCTGCACGGTCCGTTTGGCGACGATCAGCCACATCACCGCCAGCAACACCACCAGCACGCAGCCGAAGGCACTGAAAAACGTGAGGTTCAAGGTGCTGGCCAGTTTCAACGTCGCCAGGGAATAGACGCCCAACGGGAAGGTGAAACCCCACCAGCCGAGATTGAACGGAATACCGATGCGCAGGTAACGCAGAGTGATGAGCACCGCGATCAGCATCCACCACAGACCAAAACCCCATAGGGTGATCCCGGCCACCAACCCCAGCCCTGCGGCGATGTCACCGATGCCCGGCAGACCGTTGGCCGCAAAGATCGCCGGCGCGTCGGCGCCCAGCAGCAACATGCCCAGCGCCCCGGTGCCGATCGGGCCGAGCGCCAGCCAGCTGGAAGCGGCCATGTTTTCGTGGGGCAATTTATGCAGCGCCATGCGCAGCAACAGAATGGTCAGAATGCTGAACGCAACCGGTAGGGAAAATGCCCAAAGCACGTAGCTGGTCACCAGCACCACCAGTTGCGAATGGGCGTCGGCCAGGTGCGGCGCCAACAGACCACCGCTGGCGGCCGCCACTTCTGCCGCCACCACCGGCAACAGCCAGACGGCGGTCATCTGGTCGATGCTGTGCTCCTGACGGGTGAACATCAGGTAGGGAATCAGTACGCCGCACGCCACAGACATCGCCACGTCCAGCCACCACAGCACCTCGGCGACATGAATCACGCCCTCGCCCCAACGCGGCAGACCGAACAACAAGAAACCATTAATGATGGTCGCCAGGCCCATGGGAATGGTGCCAAAAAACATAGAGACCGTGGAGTGACCGAAAATCCGCCGCGCCTCATCGAAAAACAGCGCCCAACGCGCCGCGTATAGCGCAGTGAACAAAACGAACAGCACAATATTGAGCAGCCAAAGGGCTTCAGCAATTGCGTGCAAACCGGCATTTGCGCCCGGCAGCTGCGCCAGCGCCAACGCCAGCACGCCGGTGCCCATGGTGGCGGCGAACCAGTTCGGCGTGAACTGGCGGATGACTTCACGCGGATGCTGCAAATGACTGAAGGGTTTGAAACCGGCTGGGGCAGTGTTGGGGCATGTCATGGTGAACTCCTGTCCTCTGTTGAGGTGGAGCTCATGGTAGATCCGAATCGAATATCGATATAACGGGTAATATCTCTAACTGTTATCTGTTTTGCAGATATGACGTCAGGCGCAGACTTTCACGGACCGCTGACGCATCAACGCGAGCAGAGCGCCGACCGAGAGAGTAATCAGCACCACGCCGTAACCATCGGTGGTGGCCACCAGCCCGAAGGTCCGGGTCAAGTTTCCGGCCAGCAACGACGGCAAGCAGAACGCCAGATAACTGAGCACGTAGTAAGCCGACATCAACCCTGCCCGTTCATGGGGTAAGGCCAGCGGCACGACGCTGCGCAATGCACCGAGGAAACCGGCGCCGAAACCGCCACCGGCCAACAGCGTCCCGACGAAAAACAGCGTAAGGCTGGCGCTGTGCACCGCCATCAGAATCAGCGCGACGCCGGCGGGCAGCAGACTGCCGCCCAAGCGCAAAACCTTGTCGGCCGGCCGATCGCGCAGGGTGTAGATCATCAACGCGCCGGTCACCGTCAACACGGCCACTGTCGCACCGCCAATCAGATTGGAGGTCGATCCCGTGGCCGTGCGCACCAGAGACGGAGCCAAAGAAGCGTAAAAACCACCGAGCGCCCACACCGCGATATTGATCGGCAGCACCAGCCACAACGCGCGTCGCGCCTGGATCGGCACATGCAGCGTAGGGCGCAACGAGGCCCAGGCTCCCGGTTGGGGACTGACGCTTTCCGGCAAACGCCAGACGTACAGCGCTTGCATCACAAACAGCGCGAACAGCACCCAATAGGTCAACTGCAATGGCAGTGGTGCAAACTCAGCCAACAAGCCGCAGCCCATGGCGCCCACCGCCATGCCCAGCAACGGCGCCACACTGTTGACCAGCGGCCCTTGCTGGCGATCGGTATCCAACAGCGCCGCACTCAGTACGGCAGTGGCCATCCCCGTAGCAAAACCTTGAAGCACTCGTGCGCTGATCAACCAGGCGACACTGTCTGCATTGATAAACAGCAGCATCGCCAGCATGTTCAACATCACAGCGGTAAAAATCACCGGTTTGCGCCCCAGGTAATCCGAGAGCGAACCGACCGTGAGCAATGCCGCCAGCAAGCTGATGGCGTACACGCCGAAAATCAGGGTCAGGGTCGCAGCCGAGAATTGCAGGTGTTCCTGGTACAAGTGATACAACGGCGTCGGCGCCGTGGAAGCGGCAAGAAAACTGAGTAAGGTGATTGCCAGAAACCACAGGCTTGAACGATTAGACGTTGAACTGGACATTGAGCACACTCCGCAAAAGCTAACTTTTTGCTTTTGCGGAGTGTGCGACTGGCCGACGCTTAAAGCAAATTCTTTGTGTTAAGGTCCGATGCATGGCTATTAAAGAAGGTTTACGCCCGGGCGGTCGCAGTGCCCGGGTGCAAGAGTCGGTTCATTCGGCAGTCCGCGATCTTCTCGAAGAGCAGGACCGCACCACCGTGACTGTTCCGCAAATCGCTGCGCGCGCTGGCGTCACGCCGTCGACCATCTACCGGCGCTGGGGCGATTTGTCAGTGTTGTTGGCGGACGTCGCCCTCGCCCGCATGCGCCCCGAGAGCGAGCCGGCCAATACCGGCAGCCTGCGCGGTGACGTGCGCGCCTGGGCCGAGCAGTACCTGGACGAGATGAGTTCCGAGCCCGGCCGCAACATCTTGCGCGACGTGCAATGCAGCACCACGCCAGCCCTTTGCGCGACGATCATTGGCGGGCAGCTGCAAACGATTCTGGATCGTTACCCCGATCAGCCGAAACCGAACGTTGATCGGCTGATCAACATGGTGGCGGCGCCGACGGTGTTTCGGATCCTGTTTTCAGCGACGCCGCTGGAGGTTGAGGAATTGCATCGGTTGATCGAGATTGCTCTGAATCAGTGATAACGCCATCGCGAGCAAGCTCGCTCCCACAGGGGATTTGTGAACGACACAGATGCAATGTGGGAGCGAGCTTGCTCGCGATGGGGCCGGAAAAAACACCCAAGATCCAACTGGCACACCGCCTGCGACACCCCGCCACGCCGCGACCTTGGTCGACACTGACTAACCCCGGCCATCGTGCGAGACTGTCTGTCCGGGCGGGAGTCCCGGGTGTCTTTTGTCTGGAGTTCCCATGTCGCTGTCCAGCGGGCTGATCGCCGCCGTCGCCCTGGCCTATATGGCCATCATGTTCGCCATCGCCTTCTACGGCGACCGTCGCAGCACGCCATTGCCGCCGCGAGTGCGCGCCTGGGTGTACAGCCTGTCGCTGGCCGTCTATTGCACCAGCTGGACCTTCTTTGGCGCCGTGGGCCAGGCCGCCGAACAGCTCTGGTCTTTCCTGCCGATCTACCTCGGGCCGATCCTGCTGCTGGTGTGCGCGCCGTGGGTCCTGCAAAAAATGGTGATGATCAGCAAGCAGGAGAACATCACCTCCATCGCCGACTTCATCGCCGCGCGTTACGGCAAATCCCAGTCGCTGGCGGTGGTGGTGGCGCTGATCTGCCTGGTCGGCGTGTTGCCCTACATCGCGTTGCAACTCAAGGGCATCGTGCTCGGGGTGAACTTGCTGATCGGGGCCGGTGCCGACGCCATGGGCACTCGCGCCCAGGACACGGCGTTGATCGTGTCGCTGGTGCTGGCGTTGTTCACCATCGTTTTCGGTACCCGCAACCTCGACGCCACCGAACACCACCGCGGCATGGTGCTGGCGATTGCGTTCGAATCGCTGGTCAAGCTGTTCGCGTTTCTCGCGGTCGGCGCGTTCGTGACTTACGGCCTGTACGACGGTTTCGAAGACCTGTTCGACCAGGCCATGCTCGCCCCGCGTCTGGAAGAATACTGGAAGGAAACCATCAACTGGCCGTCGATGGTGGTGCAGACCGGCGTGGCAATGATGGCAATCATCTGCCTGCCCCGGCAGTTCCACGTGACGGTGGTGGAAAACATCGACCCTCAGGATCTGCGCCTGGCCAAATGGGTGTTTCCAGCCTATCTGGCGCTGGCGGCGCTGTTCGTCGTTCCTATCGCCCTCGCCGGTCAGATGCTGCTGCCGAGCTCGGTACTGCCGGACTCGTTTGTCATCAGCCTGCCGCTGGCCCAATCCCATCCTGCCCTGGCGATGCTGGCGTTTATCGGTGGCGCCTCAGCGGCGACCGGCATGGTGATTGTCGCTAGCGTGGCGCTGTCGACCATGGTCTCCAACGACATGCTGTTGCCATGGTTGCTGCGGCGCAACAACGCCGAGCGGCCGTTCGAAGTGTTCCGCCAGTGGATGCTCTCGGTGCGCCGAGTGAGCATTGTGGTGATTCTGCTGCTGGCCTACGTCAGTTATCGCCTGCTCGGCTCGACGGCGAGCCTGGCAACCATCGGCCAGATCGCTTTCGCCGCCGTGACCCAACTGGCCCCGGCCATGCTCGGCGCGCTGTACTGGAAACAGGCCAATCGTCGCGGTGTGTTCGCCGGTCTCGCTGCCGGGACGTTCCTGTGGTTCTACACCTTGATCCTGCCGATTGCCGCCAACAGCCTTGGCTTGTCCTTGAGCAGTTTCCCCGGCCTGGCCTGGCTACACAGCAACCCGTTGAACCTGCCGATTACCCCGCTGACCCAAGGCGTGGTGCTGTCTCTTGCGGGCAACTTCACGCTGTTCGCCTGGGTGTCGGTGCTGTCGCGTACGAGGGTTTCGGAACATTGGCAGGCGGGTCGCTTCATCGGTCAGGAAATCAGCGCCCGCCCCAACGCCCGTTCGATGCTGTCGGTGCAGATTGACGATTTATTGCAGCTGGCCGCACGCTTCGTCGGCGAAGAACGCGCCCGTCAGAGTTTTATCCGCTTCGCCTACCGTCAGGGCAAAGGCTTCAACCCGAACCAGAACGCCGACAGTGAATGGATCGCCCATACCGAACGTTTGCTGGCCGGTGTGCTCGGTGCTTCTTCGACCCGGGCGGTGGTAAAGGCCGCCATCGAAGGTAGGGAAATGCAACTCGAGGACGTCGTCCGAATCGCCGACGAAGCCTCGGAAGTGCTGCAATTCAACCGCGCGCTGCTGCAAGGCGCGATCGAGAACATCACCCAGGGCATCAGTGTGGTCGACCAGTCGCTGAAACTGGTGGCCTGGAACCGGCGCTATCTGGAGCTGTTCAACTACCCGGATGGACTGATCAGGCTTGGCCGCCCGATTGCCGACATCATTCGCTACAACGCCGAGCGCGGCCTGTGCGGTCCCGGCGAAGCCGAAGTGCACGTCGCACGGCGCTTGCACTGGATGCGTCAAGGCCGCGCCCACACTTCTGAAAGACTTTTCCCCAATGGCCGTGTGATCGAGCTGATCGGCAACCCGATGCCGGGCGGCGGTTTCGTCATGAGTTTCACCGACATCACCGCGTTCCGCGAGGCTGAGCAGGCGCTGACCGAAGCCAACGAGGGCCTGGAGCGTCGGGTCACCGAGCGGACCCACGAACTGTCGCAACTCAACGTCGCCCTGACCGAAGCCAAGGGCACCGCGGAGTCGGCCAACCAGTCGAAAACCCGTTTCCTGGCGGCGGTCAGCCACGACTTGATGCAACCGTTGAACGCTGCGCGACTGTTCTCGGCCGCCCTTTCCCACCAAGACGACGGCCTCTCCGGCGAGGCGCAGAAACTGGTCCATCATCTGGACACGTCACTGCGCTCGGCCGAAGACTTGATCAGCGACCTGCTGGACATTTCCCGCCTGGAAAACGGCAAGATCAACCCCGATCCCAAACCGTTCGTGCTCAATGAGTTGTTCGACGTCCTCGGAGCCGAGTTCAAGGCGCTGGCCCGCGACCAGGGGCTGAAATTCCGCGTCAGGGGCAGTACGTTGCGCGTCGACAGCGACATCAAACTGTTGCGACGAATCCTGCAGAACTTCCTGACCAATGCCTTCCGCTACGCCAAAGGGCCGGTGCTGCTGGGAGTTCGCCGACGCAAGGGCGAGCTGTGCCTGGAAGTCTGGGACCGTGGTCCGGGCATTCCGCTGGATAAACAGCAAGTCATTTTCGAAGAATTCAAGCGCCTAGACAGCCACCAGACGCGCGCTGAGAAAGGCCTGGGACTGGGCCTGGCGATCGCCGACGGGTTGTGTCGCGTGCTCGGTCATACCTTGCGCGTACGCTCCTGGCCGGGGCGCGGCAGCGTGTTCAGCGTCAGCGTACCGTTGGCTCGGGCGCAATCCGCGGTCCCGACCAAGGTCGCCGAACTCAATGGCAAATTGCTGAGCGGCGCGCAGGTACTGTGCATCGACAACGAAGACAGCATCCTGATCGGCATGAACAGCTTGCTCACGCGCTGGGGTTGTCAGGTCTGGACCGCGCGCAACCGCGATGAATGCGCGGCGCTGCTCAGTGACGGAGTGAGACCTCAATTGGCGCTGGTGGATTACCACCTGGACGATGGCGAGACCGGGACCGAACTGATGGCATGGCTGCGAACCCGATTGGGTGAGCCAGTACCAGGGGTAGTGATCAGCGCCGATGGGCGACCGGAGATGGTGGCCCAAGTGCATGCGGCGGGGCTGGATTACCTGGCTAAACCGGTGAAACCGGCGGCGTTGCGGGCGTTGCTGAGCCGGCATTTGCCGTTGTAACCCTGCAGATTTCGATACACACCACTGTGGCGAGGGGGCTTGCCCCCGCTCGGCTGCGCAGCAGTCGTAAATCAGGCAACGCGCTCTTACCTGAAGAAATCGGGTGAATGGTTTTGGGGCCGCTTCGCAGCCCAACGGGGGCAAGCCCCCTCGCCACAAATATCAGCGGCAACAGAAGTCTATTCGGGTAATTCGGCCAATCCATCCACATCCGTCATCGCCCGCTCCAGCAAGTCTGCCGGCAGGCTCTTGCTCGCCCGCGCGCCAAGCAACTTGAGTTGCTCGCTACGGCTGACCAGATTGCCGCGGCCTTCTGTCAGCTTGTTGCGCGCCGAGCTGTAGGCTTTGTCCAGTTGCTGTAAGCGATTGCCAACTTCATCCAGATCCTGGATGAACAACACGAACTTGTCGTACAGCCACCCGGCCCGCTCGGCGATTTCCCGGGCGTTCTGGCTTTGGCGCTCCTGCTTCCACAGGCTGTCGATGACGCGCAGGGTCGCCAGCAGAGTGGTCGGGCTGACGATCACGATGTTGCGGTCGAAGGCCTCCTGAAACAGCGTCGGCTCAGCCTGCAATGCGGCGGAAAACGCCGCTTCAATCGGTACGAAGAGCAGGACGAAATCCAGGCTGTGCAAACCGTCGAGACGCTTGTAATCCTTGCCGGCGAGTCCTTTGACGTGAGTGCGCAGGGATAGAACGTGCTGCTTGATGGCGATCTGGCCGATGGCATCGTCTTCGGCCGCGACGTATTGCTGATAGGCCGTGAGGCTGACCTTGGAGTCGACCACCACCTGTTTGTCGCCCGGCAGATAAATGATCACGTCCGGCTGGAAACGCTCACCGTCCGGGCCCTTGAGATTGACCTGGGTCTGGTACTCGCGCCCCTTCTCCAGGCCCGCATGTTCAAGCACTCGCTCAAGAATCAGCTCGCCCCAGTTACCTTGGGTTTTCTGCCCTTTCAAGGCGCGGGTCAGGTTGGTGGCTTCGTCGCTCAGGCGCAGGTTCAGCTGTTGCAGCCGCTCCAGTTCCTTGGCCAGGGAAAAACGTTCGCGGGCTTCAGCCTGATAACTTTCTTCGACGCGCTTTTCGAAGGACTGGATGCGTTCCTTCAACGGATCGAGCAACTGACCGAGGCGTTGTTGGCTGGTTTCGGCAAAACGCTGCTCGCGCTCGTCGAAGATCTTGCCTGCCAGCTCCGCGAACTGCGCTCGCAGCTCGTCTCGCGAGCCCTGAAGGTCGTTGAGGCGCTGCTGATGGCTTTCCTGCTGCTCACGTAGCTCGGCGTTGAGCGAAGCGGCCTGGGCGTCCAGACGACGCAACTCAGCCTCTTTGCCGGCGCGCTCCAGATTCCAGGCGTGGGCGGCATCGCGGGCGTCGTCACGTTCGATCTGTAGCAGTTCGACTTCACGGCGCACGGCGGCGAGGTCTGCCTGTTTGGCGGCGTTGGCCTGGCCCAGATCACCGATTTCATCGCGGCAGGCTTCGAGTTGGGCGTTCAATCCATCCTGAGCCAGATGGGCCGTGGCCAGACGCTCTTCCAGCAGCGCAACCTCTGACTGCGTGGCGCTCGCTCGCCGTTGAAGTTGCCAGGCCAGTACCAGTAACGGCAGCGCAGCGCCCGCCAGACCGAGCAATGCGCTGGTCAAGTCCATAGCCATAGCCACTCCTGCCAATGAAATAAAGCTTGAAGGTTAACCAAGGCGTCAGGTCTTGGACAGCTCAGTCTTCGATCAGACCCAGTTCCTGCTGGGCTCGCCGATCCCCTGCCCGCGCGGCCGAACGCAAAAGGTCCTGGCCGATACGGCGATCCCGGGCATTCCCGCATTCACGGCACATCAGCTGACCGAGACGGCTTTGCGCGGCCACGACCCCTTCACGGGCTGGCTGCTTGAGCAAACGTCCGGCGAAGTGTTTGACGTTGTGGTTTTCGCCCAGACGCGGGCTGTCCAGCAGCCACTCGGCCACACGCATCGAAAAGCGCTTGGGCGGGGTAATACTGGGAGGTGTGGAGGTTGCAGAAACTGATACTGAGCGAAACTTCATAAAGCACTGTGGGGCAGATCGGAAGGCGCGCCACTCTACTCTTTTTTTCTTACAGGTAAAGCCTAAAAAAACCCGGCACGCCCGTCCTAGAGCAAGCGCTCGGGACAATCCACAGAAGCTGTGGATAACTCAGTGGACAACCGCCCTTGAACTCTCGCAAAGCCCTATGGAATGGGGCTCGCAGTCAAACTGACGATTTTTTCACCAGTAAAAAAAAGCGATGTTTTTCATTGACTTAAATTTTGGTTGCAGGCACCCACTGCGTTTGAAGGGAAGATGACAGCGGCGTGACACCCTCCGCGACTTATGTGCACAAGTACATTCGAGGCAGTTATATCGATGCGCTTTTTCGGCGCATTTTTTGCCTGCACTTGGGGATAAACCTTGGCAAACCCATGATCCAGGCTGGTCCTGGCCCGATGAGCAGTGACTACCAATAGTCGGAATGTGTGCTATTACAGGGCAAGTCTGCGGGTCATGGCTTTTTCCGAGTGCCAATCCGGACGTTGAATGAGGGCGTTCAGAGAACTTTTTTGCTAACACACTTCCCTTCAGCAATTCAATCCGTTAGTATCCGCGGCGTTAGTACCAAGCTGAAAGTCAATTCTGGTCGAACAAATCCCCCCGGTCAGCCTTCCCAAAGGAAGCCTCCACCGACAAAGCGGGATCGACCACCTCGATGGTTTCCAGGTAAATCTTGCGTCAACACAGCCTTTGATTCGAAAGCAAAGGGTGTTGCCAAGCTCACTTACTCTGACCGAACCAACCTGCAAATTGATCAGGATCTTCACCCTGGGCCCAGAACCTTTGCCCTTGATGTGTTGCCTGCCCTCCTAAGTACCTACCTGCCAGCCCAAGCGCGCCAATTTATCAGCGCTTCAAACTGGCTGCTTTGTTCCAGTCGGGTTCTTCGTTCGACCAATGGTGGTCGTCGTCACTGGAACGTTTTAACTTTGCACGGTTCTTATCCGTGTCGCTTGTAGGAACACCCAATGACTATGTCTACTCAAATCCACACCCAGGATGCCATTCGCACCCTAACCAATGCTTTTGCACCAATGAACTGCCTGATCATGGCTGCTCGCAAAGGCTGCTTCAGCTTCACTCTGGTCAACGAACACGGCATCGCTCGTCACAGCGAACGTCTGTACCCCGATCAATACTCCAGCGCCGAGCCGCTGCAGGCCGTGATCGAGCGTACCCGTCAGGCACTGGTTGCCTGATACGCCAGAAAGACTGAAAACCTCAAAAGCCTCGCTCAAAAAGCGGGGCTTTTTATTGCCCGAAATTTCTCTTTTCGCCGCCGCCGCCTAAGCACTAACCGATATAACGGTTATAACTGGCAGCCGGAAATATTTTAAAAACAGGCCTTTACGGCGCGAATATGACACTACACTTCAACTCAAGCGGCTTGAGCCGCTTCCGGCGAGCCTGAGTCGATTCACCCGCTGCCAAGGCCCCTTCAGGTATCGCCGACCATTTCACGTTTCGAGGGCTTTATGGGTATCGCTGCCAGCGAACTGTGCCGTTATGTGATCCGCCCGACATTGATTTACCTCGGGTGCCATAGCGCAACTGCCGAATCCCTGCTGCTGGGCGTCGCCGCCAGCCAGTCAGCTCTTGGTACCGCCCTGCATGACCGCCGTGGACACGGCCTGTACCGAATCGCCGAACCCCGCCATCAAGCACTTTGGGACCACTACCTGGCACTTGACCCGGAACGCGCAAGCCTGGTTCGCGGCCTGGCCAGCCAACATGCTTTCCTGAGTGGTCCGCACCTCGAATTGACCGTCAACCTGCGTTACGCCACAGCCATCGCCTGGCTGCTGGTAGAAGAACAGAACACCCCCCTCCCCGAAGCAGACGACTTGCTGGGCATGGCCCGTATCTGGCGCCAGACCTTCCAGCCTCAAGGACGCCTGAGAGACTTCACCTGCGCCTGGCAAACCTGTGTTTCACCGCTGAATCAGGTCGCCTGCTGATCTGCTGTTTCCACAAGATCGCGAAACTGCTGCGATTTTGGTCGGATTGTCCTACAAAACCGCTCTAAATCAAGCCTCACAGCCTATAGCGCTGGGACGAAAATGTTGGTAATTTTCGCCCCGGTGATCACCAGGAGTTCTAATAATGAAAAAAGTAATGCTCAAAACCACCCTTAGCCTCGCCGTTACCTTGGCATCCACTCAAATCTTCGCGAGTGGCTTCGCCCTCAACGAACAAAGCATCAGCGGGATGGGGACAGGTTTTGCCGGGCGATCTTCTTCTGCCGACGACGCATCCACCGTTTTTGGCAACCCTGCCGGCATGTCTCGCCTCAAGCGCGAACAAGTAACCGGTGGTGTTGCATTTATCGACGCGCACGCTGATATCAGTGATGCGAGCTCCAGCCCGAATAGTGGTACCAACAAAGGTGACATGGTTCCTTTCATGGGCGTTCCCATGGGTTACTACGTAAAACCAATCGATGACCATTGGGCAGTCGGTTTCGGCGTCTACGCTCCATTCGGCCTGGTGACCGACTACGAGAACGGCTTCGCCGGCAAATACTTCGGCAGCAAGAGCGAAGTCAAAATCGTGACTCTCCAGCCAACCGTCAGCTACGCCTTCAACGACAAGGTGTCGATCGGTTTCGGTCCGACCATCAACCGCATCGACGGTACCCTGGAATCGAACCTGTCGCTGAACCCTCGCGCAGCGGACGGCACCGTCAAGATCAAGGGTGACGACACCGCGCTGGGCTACAACATCGGCATCATGGTTCAAGCCCTCGAAAGCACTCGCCTCGGCCTGACCTATCACTCGAAAGTGAAGTACAAGCTCGAAGGTGACACCAAGGTCAACTACGGCGTGCTCGCGGCGCTGGGCCAGAACCCGAACCAGAAGTTCGACGCTTCGCTGGACATCACCACGCCTGAGTCGGTGGACTTTTCGGTCACTCACCAGCTGAACGACCAGTGGACCCTCTACGCAGGCAGCACCTGGACTCGCTGGAGCCGCCTGAAAGAGATCTCCGTCGAGAACGAAGGCGTTCCTGCCGCCCTGGCCGCACGCGGCTTTGGCACCATCACTGAAGAGCAGAACTGGCACGACACCTGGGCTCACGCCATCGGTGCTTCGTACCAGCTGAACAAGCAGTGGGTGCTGCGTACCGGCCTGTCGGTTGACCAGTCGCCGACCAACAACGAAAACCGCTCTCCACGCATCCCGACTGGCGATCGCAAGATTTTCAGCCTGGGCGCTGGCTGGAGCCCGACCGACGACCTGACCATCGACGTGGCGTACTCGTACCTGCGCGAAGAGTCGGTCAAGGTCAACAACAGCAACGGCCGTCAGAACTACAGCGCAGAGTATGAAAACTATGCGAACGGTTTCGGTGTTGGCGCAACCTACCGCTTCTGATGATTCACGGCGAGCCTGAACCTCTGGCCGCCTGAATTGAAAAAGCCCCGCTCTCTTGTACAGAGGCGGGGCTTTTTAACGGGCGTCGATCAGGGTTGCGAGGCCAGGGCTTTCTCCACTGCTTCGATGAACTCGGGATCATCAGGCTTGGTCAGGCTGGAGAAACTGGCGATCACCTTGCCCTTGCGATCGACCACATATTTGTAGAAGTTCCACTTCGGCGCGGTGCTCTGCTTGGCGATGATCTTGAACAAGTGCGTCGCGTCATTACCACGGACTTTCTGCGGTTCAGTCATGGTGAACGTCACGCCGTAGTTCACGTAGCAGACCTTGGCAGTCTCTTCGCCATCCTTGGACTCTTGCTTGAAGTCGTTGGACGGAACACCGATCACCTCCAGCCCCTGATCCTTGTAACGCTGATTCAGCGCCTCAAGGCTTTTGAACTGCGGGGCGAAACCACAGAAGCTCGCGGTATTGACCACCACCAGCGGTTTGCCAGCGAAGCGCTGGCACAGGTCGATGGATTCCTTGGCGCGCAACTTGGGCAACGAGCCTTGCAAAAGCTCCGGGCACTCAGCCGCTTGAGCCAATCCACTAAACGCTACCAGTAACGCGGGAACTGCGAGCCAACGCATCAGCATGTCGGTGCATCCTTGAGAAATCGTCAAAAACGAAGTTACTCGCCCTCCTATCCTGCTAGCAAGCACCCATGCCCAGTTGCATCAACGCCAGCCCGCCCTGATGCCAGCCCCACCACGACAGGGCCAGCAGCAAGGCGCAGACAGCGACGACAGCGATCCGCGGCCAGAGACTGTTCATATCGCACTCATCTGTGTTTGCAGGCGCGCCACCGGCTGCTCACGCACCGGCCAGTTCAGGGCTGCGGCCAACAGGCTCAAGAGAATCGCCACTTGCCAGATCAAGTCATAGCTCCCGGTTCGGTCATACACCACCCCGCCCAACCAGCCGCCGAGGAACGATCCGAGCTGGTGAAACAGGAAAACAATCCCACCGAGCATGGACAGATTTCGTACGCCGAACAAGGTCGCGACGGTGCCGTTGGTCAAGGGCACGGTCGACAGCCACAGAAAACCCATGGCCATGCCAAACAGGTACGCGGTGGTCGTCGTGACGGGCGCCCACAGGAACAACCCGATCACCACTGCCCGCAGCAGATACAGACCAGTAAGCAAACGTGGCTTGGACATCCGTCCGCCAAGCCAGCCCGCCGTGTAGGTACCGAAAATATTGAACAGCCCGATCAGCGCCAGCACCGTCGTACCGACGCTCGCCGGGAGGTGCTGATCCACCAGATAAGCCGGCAAGTGCACGCCGATGAATACCACCTGGAAGCCGCAGACAAAAAAGCCGAACGCCAGCAGCCAGAATCCCGAATGGGAACAGGCCTCGCGCAGTGCCTCGGACAGCGTTTGCTCATGACCGAACACCGGCAGCGGTTTGTCTTTGAGCATGCTCACCAGCGGCACAATCAGCGCCACCAGCAGCCCCAACACCAGTAATGCGGCTGACCAGCCCAGCCAGCCGATCAACCCCAGCGTTCCGGGCAACATGGCGAACTGACCGAAAGAGCCGGCTGCGCTGGCAATGCCCATGCCCATGCTGCGCTTCTCTGGCGGCACTGCGCGGCCGACCACGCCGAGGATCACCGAGAACGAAGTGCCGGACAGGCCAATACCGATCAACAGGCCGGCACTCAGGGACAAGGTAACGGCCGAATCCGACAGGCCCATGAACACCAGACCCAATGCATACAAGACACCGCCGACCAGCACCACTTTCGCGGCGCCAAAGCGGTCGGCCAGCGCGCCGGTGAATGGCTGCGCCAGGCCCCAGATCAGGTTCTGCAAGGCAATGGCGAAGGCAAACGTCTCACGCCCCCAGCCGAACTCGGCACTCATCGGTGCCAGAAACAGCCCGAAGCCGTGCCGTACGCCCAAGGACAACGCGAGAATCAGCGCACTCCCCACCAACACCCAACCGCACGTACGCCACATCGATGTCATTCTTATTCTCCGGTAGCGGGTATATACCCGCTTAAGATCGGAAAAACCGGCATCACGCCAGTTCGTCCAGCAGTCGCAGCAAGGTTTCACGTTTCTCGGCACCCAGACGGTCGATCAACCGCTGTTGCGCCGCTTCCCACGCGGGTAAGGCCGCTTTCAGGCGTTCAACACCGGCCTCGGTGAGCATGACGATGCGATTACGCATGTCTTCGCCCTCGACCAGCATCAGCAGGCCTTCGCCTTCCAGCACCCGCAGATTGCGCCCCAAGGTGCTGCGATCCAGCCCCATGGCCTCGGCCAACGTGGAAATACTCGGTTTATCCAGACGCTGCAGATTACACAGCAGAGAATACTGGGCAACGTTGATCCCGAAGCCGTCGAGAGCGCCGTCGTAGTGCCTGCTGACGCCACGGGCGGCACGACGCAGGTTGATGCATAAACATTGGGAGTCGAGCATGGTGCGTGTATATACCCGCGGTTGTGTTAAATCAAGTTACATGATGTGGGAAGTTCAGCAGATCGCCAATCCCACCAGCACCGCGACCTCAAGGATTTCCAGCAACGCCCCCGCCGTATCGCCCGTCGTGCCGCCCAATCGGCGCAGCATCACTTGCCGCAACCAGACAAACACCAGCGCCGACAGCACGACTGCCAACACGCCGCTGAGGCCGGCAATCAAGACACACGCCAACGCACTCACCGCCAACACCTGCTTGCCCGCCAAACGCGGCAAATGATCGGCCAGCGCTTGCCCCAAGCCACCGGCACGCACATAAGGCGTGGTCAGGAACAAGCCCAGCATCGCGCTGCGTCCAATCAACGGAACGATGATCAGGACAACGGCGTGTTGCTGCTCGATCAATGCCAGTAACGCGGCGAACTTGAGCAGCAACACCACCACCAGCGTCACGACCGCAATCGGTCCGCTGCGCGGGTCCTTCATGATCGTTAATGTGCGCTCGCGGTCGCCGAACCCACCGAGCCACGCATCGGCGCTGTCGGCCAGGCCGTCCAGGTGCAACGCGCCGCTGAGCAATACCCAAACCGTCAGCAACAGCGCGGCGTGTAGCAACAACGGGGTGCCGAGCAGCAGCCAGTTGAACGCCCACAAAATCCCGCCAAACAGCAGGCCGACCAGCGGATAAAACAGCAGCGACCGCCCCAATTCCTGTGGCTCCGGCATGCCCGGCAGACGAATCGGCAGACTGCTCAAAAATTGCAGGGCGATCCAGAACGGCAACATGGTCAGATCGCTTCCTTTAACAACACGCCAGATTCGACCGTCAGCGAAAACAACGCCCCATGCCCGACTTCGACGTTGAGCAACTGCTCACGAGGCAATCTCCGCGCCTGAGCCAGCAACAAGCGCATGACGCCGCCGTGACTGATCAGCAACACTCGCTCGCCGGCGTAGGCAGCCTGCAAGCGCTCAACGGCTGCCAACACCCGCGTCGAAAAATCCACCACCGGCTCACCCTGAGGCGGCGTAAACGAATAAGGGTCGGCCCAAAACAATCCCAACGCTTCGGCATCGGTTTCCATCAGCGCTGCTGCGCTCTGCCCTTCCCAGGCGCCGAAGTGCAGCTCTTGCAGGTCCTTATCCAACTGCACCGGCAAACCCAGCTGTGTGCCGAGTTCTTCGGCGAACCGCGCACACCGCTGCAGTGGCGAGCTGACTAAACGATCCCAAGGCCCCTGCTCGACCACCGCCGCGCGCATCTGTGCCCAGCCCTTGTCGGTCAGCGCATCGTCGAGGCTGCCGCGCAGGCCGCCGCCGAGTTCGGTTTCACCGTGGCGCAACAGGTCCAGGCGCAAGGTCATGCCGGACGATCCGCCACCGCGGCCTCGGCGAACGTCGCCATCTGCCCGTGAAGGTCGCACGCCAGACGCAGCAACGGCACGGCCAACGCCGCGCCACTGCCCTCGCCCAGACGCAGGCCGAGGTCCAGCAGCGGTTCGGCGTTCAGGGTTTCCAGTACATGACGATGACCCGGCTCGGCGCCGCGATGACCGAACAACAGCCACTGACGGCATTCAGGGTTCAAGCGCACCGCCACCAACGCCGCGACGCTGCAAATGAAACCGTCCACCAATACCGCGACGCCTTCCTGGGCACACGCCAGATACGCGCCGACCAGTGCAGCGATTTCAAAACCGCCGAGGTTGAACAGAGTTTGCAGCGCATCGCCACGTTGAGCGCTGTGCAACGCCAAAGCGCGCTCGATGACCTGGGCTTTATGGCTGACACCCGCCGCATTCAAACCCGTGCCCGGCCCGGCCAGATGCACCACCGGGCAATCGAGCAAGGCACAGGCCAACGCGCTGGCCGCGGTGGTGTTGCCGATGCCCATCTCGCCACCGATAAACAACTGCGCACCCGCTGCGATGGCGCGCTGTACGCTGTCGCGGCCGGCCTGCAAAGCGAGCTCGCCTTGAGCCGGCGTCATCGCCGCCCCCTCGACGAAATTCGCCGTGCCCAGGCCGATGTTCAAGTGCCGCACCCCCGGTAAATTCAACGACGGCGTCACCGTGCCGAGGTCGACGACTTCAAGGGATGCCCCAAGTTGCCGCGCCAGCACGCTGATCGCCGCCCCACCACTGACGAAGTTGTGCAGCATCTGCCCAGTGACTTCCTGGGGAAATGCCGACACCCCTTCAGCGACCACGCCGTGATCACCGGCGAAAATCGCGATCCACAGCTGATCCAGTCTCGGCTTGACCTGCCCTTGTAACCCAGCCAATTGAACGGCCACCGACTCAAGCCGACCGAGGGAACCGGCCGGTTTGGTCAGCTGCTGTTGACGGGCCTGCGCCTGCTCGACCGCTTGAGCATCGATCGGCTTGCACGGGTTAAGCCACCAGGATTGAGTCATAACGCAGTTCCTTTCAAAGTCAGGGGCAGACCGGCGACGGTCAGGACGACGCGCTGACAGCGCTCGGCCAACGCTTGATGCAGCCAACCGGCTTCATCGACATAGCGGCGAGTCAATTCGCCCAGCGGTACGACACCCATTCCGGTCTCGTTGCTGACAAAAATGATTTCACCCGGCAACCGCGCCAGGCAGTCCAGCAGCGCATCACGTTCAGCCGACAGGCGCTCGGCGTCATCGAGCATCAGCAGGTTGGTCAGCCACAGCGTCAGGCAATCCACCAGCAGGCAACGTTCGGTACCGGCGGATTCTCGCAGGATGCGGGCGAGTTGCACCGGCTCTTCGATCAACGCCCATTCGGCCGGACGACGGGCGCGGTGATGGGCCACCCGTTCGTTCATTTCACCGTCGAGGGGTTGGCTGGTGGCGATGTAAGTCACTGCCAGACCGCTGTCGGAGGCGAGTTTTTCGGCCAGGCGACTTTTGCCGGAACGGGCGCCGCCGAGGATCAGTTGCAGCATGGTTCATTCCTTCAAATTGGCGGTGTGGTGTCGGGCCTCATCGCGAGCAAGCTCGCTCCCACATTGGAATGCGATCACCTGTGGGAGCGAGCTTGCTCGCGATGAGGCCGGCGCAGCCACCTCAAATCCCGCAGAGTTCACGCAACAGTCGGGTATCCAGATGCTTCTCCACCAGATCCGCCAGCCGCTCGATATCGCGTTCACGCAACGCGTGATAATCCACGTCCTGCACCGCCTGCAAACCTGCCCAGCGCAACAGCGCACTGCACGCCGCGGGCGATTCAAACAGGCCATGCAGATAGGTGCCGAAAATCTGCCCATCCACGCTTTGCGCACCGTCGCAGCGACCATCGTCCAGTTGCACCGCGGCATTTTCCAACGCCGGCCCGGTGGTCACGCCGGCATGAATTTCATAGCCGCTGACCGGCGCGTCTTCGAGCGCCAGACGCCCGCGCACATTGCGCAACTGCTTCTCTTCTTCGAGCTGGGTTTCGAACGCCAACAAGCCCAAACCGGCGCTGGAACCCGGTGCGCCTTCGAGGCCCAGCGGGTCGTGTACCTGTTCACCGAGCATTTGCAGACCGCCGCAAATCCCCAGCACCTTTCCGCCGTACCGCAGATGACGACTGATCGCGGTGTCCCAGCCATTGGTCCGCAGGTACGCGAGGTCGCTGCGCACGCTTTTCGAGCCGGGAAGAATGATCAGGTCCGCCGGTGGAATCGCCTGACCGGGGCCGACAAATTGCAGATCCACCTGCGGATGCAAGCGCAGCGGATCGAAATCGGTGTGGTTGCTGATGCGCGGCAGCACCGGCACCACCACTTTCAGCACCTGGTCAGCCTTGTCGGTCTGACGCTGGTCGATGCCGTCCTCGGCTTCCAGGTGCAGGTCCATCACGTAAGGCAGAACGCCGATCACCGGTTTTCCGGTGCGCGCTTCCAGCCAGTCCAGCCCCGGTTGCAGCAAAGCGATATCGCCGCGGAAACGGTTGATGATGAAGCCTTTGACTCGTGCCTGCTCGCTGGGCGACAGCAGTTCCAGCGTGCCCACCAGATGCGCAAAAACCCCGCCGCGATTGATGTCGGCGATCAACACCACCGGACAATCCACCGCCTCGGCAAAGCCCATGTTGGCGATGTCACCGGCACGCAGATTGATCTCGGCCGGCGAACCCGCGCCTTCGACCATGACCACTGGATAAGCCGCGCTCAGCCGTTCATGGGAGGCCAGCACTGCTTGCATGGCGATGGCTTTGTAGTCGTGATACGCGACCGCGTTCATCGTCGTGACCGCACGGCCATGGATGATCACTTGAGCGCCGGTGTCGCTGTTGGGTTTGAGCAGCACCGGGTTCATGTCGGTATGAGGCTCAAGGTTGGCGGCTTGGGCTTGCACCGCTTGCGCACGACCGATCTCGCCACCGTCGGCGGTCACGGCACTGTTAAGCGCCATGTTCTGCGGCTTGAACGGCACGACGCTGACGCCCTGACGCGTGACCCAGCGGCATAACGCTGTCACCAGCGTGCTTTTACCGGCGTCGGAAGTGGTGCCCTGCACCATCAACGTAGTCATTGGGTTTCCTTGGCGTAGGCTTGCAGGGCTTTTTCGAGACGGGTGAAATCCGCGTCATCGGAGGGCAAACCGAAACGCACGCTGCTGTTGTGCGTGAACAACCGCAGCAGAATGCCGCGCCGGGCCATGAACTCATGCAGGGCTTCGGCGCGTTCGGTGATCAACCATTGAAACAACGCGCAGCCACCCTGGGGTTTGAAACCGTGGTGTTCAAGCAGCAGCGCCAGACGTTCACTGGCTTCATCAGCGCGAACCCGTTGCCGGGCATGCCCTTCGGTATCCAGCAGGCAGGCCTGACCCAGCACCCGCGTCGGCCCGCTGACCGCCCACGGCCCCACTTGCTCGGCGAGCAACTTGAGCAACTTGCGCTCGGCCAGCACGAAACCCAGGCGCACACCGGCCAGGCCAAAAAACTTGCCGAAGGAGCGCAGCACGATCAACCCGACCTGATTGGCAAAAGGTGCCAGGCTCAGCTGCGGCGTGTTGTCCATGAACGCCTCGTCCACCACCAGCCAGCCACCGCGCTGGGCCAGCCGCGAGTGCCAGTCGAGCAGGCGACTCGGCGTCAGGCTCAGGCCGGTTGGGTTGTTCGGGTTGACCACCACCAACACGTCGAGGCTGTCGAGAAAGAAGTCGACTTCCTGCTCCAGCACTTCACGCACGATGTAGCCATTACGGCGCCACGCTTCGGCGTGTTCGGCGTAACACGGCGAGAGCACGCCGACCTTGCCCGCCCGGCGCAAACGCGGCAGCAACTGGATCGCCATTTGCGAGCCGGCCACCGGCAGCACCTGAGCGGCGCCGTAATAATCACAGGCCGCCTGCTCCAGACCGTCATCGGTTTCCGGCAATC
Source organism: Pseudomonas sp. LBUM1666 (assembly GCF_059695775.1). NCBI lineage: Bacteria > Pseudomonadati > Pseudomonadota > Gammaproteobacteria > Pseudomonadales > Pseudomonadaceae > Pseudomonas > Pseudomonas sp. LBUM1666. The sequence goes on from NZ_CP166789.1 coordinate 4,483,003, forward strand.
GCGCCCAGGCCCGCAACGGAATCTCCGGGACCGGAAACGGCCAGGGCGCGAGGCCGCTGGACAGGTCGAGCCAATCGGCTTCGGCGATGCCGTAATCGAGCGCCGCCTTGCGTAACCGACCACCGTGTTCAAGCATAAAATTCAGCCCCCACGCAGAGGATCAGCAACCATAACCATACCCCGCGCTGGACCAATTGCCAGCCACGGTCGATGGAGTCGGCGTCCGCCGGCATGCCTTCGCCCAGTTGCGGACGCTGATGCAGTTCACCGTGATAAATCGCCGCCCCGCCCAACTCGACGCCGAGCGCACCGGCACCGGCCGCCATCACAGGACCGGCATTCGGGCTGTCCCAGGTCGGACCCTGGGTACGCCAGCATTTCAGCGCCAGTCGGGTTTTGCCCAGCAGCGCGTAGGTCAGCGCCACTAGGCGTGCAGGAATATAGTTGAGGACGTCGTCGATCTTTGCCGCCGCCCAGCCGAAACGCTCGAAGCGTTCATTGCGGTAACCCCACATCGCATCCAGCGTGTTGCTCAAACGGTAGAGCACCACGCCAGGCGCGCCGGCCACGGCAAACCAGAACAGCGCAGCGAATACCGCGTCGCTGCCGTTCTCCAATACAGATTCGGTAGCCGCGCGGGCAACTTCAGTTTTATCCAGTTCGCTGGTCTGGCGGCTGACCAGATAACTGACACGTTTGCGCGCCTCGTCCAGATCATCGCTGCGCAGCGCCTTGGCCACCGGCTCGACGTGTTCACCGAGGCTGCGCATGCCGAGGGCGCAATAGAGCACGAGAATCTCGACGATCCAGCCGACATAGGGAGCCCAGGAAAACGCCGTGGCCAGCAGGGTCAGCGGCAACACCGCGATCACCCAGGCAGTGACGCCATGACTGCGCCAGCCGCGACCTTCACCATTGAAACGTTGCTCGATGCGGTCGGCAAAACGGCCGAACGCCACCAGCGGATGCCAGCGTTTGGGTTCACCCAGCAGCGCATCCAGCGCAACCGCGGCGACACTCAACAACGCCACACTCATTGACTCACTCCCCAATAATTTTCATACAGCAACTCACTGAGCGGACGCGCCTGCGCCCAGCCTTCGAGTACCAGCATCGGCGCCGGATAAAATTCCTTGACCGGGCCGAGACAAAGAACAGCCAACGGCTTGGCTCCGGCGGGCAAACCCAGCAGGTCCGCCAGGGCTTGCGGCTCGAACAGCGAGACCCAGCCCATACCCAATCCTTCAGCGCGGGAGGCCAGCCAGAGGTTCTGAATCGCGCAGGACAACGAGGCCATGTCCATTTCCGGCATCGTCCGACGGCCGAAGATGTGACGCTCGCGATCGTCCATCAGCGCAGCGACCAGCACCTCGGCGCAGTCGTTGATGCCTTCGACTTTCAGCTTCATGAATTCATCGGTGCGCTCGCCGAGGGCTTCGGCGGTGCGGATGCGTTCTTCTTCCACCAGTAGCTGGATCTTGCCGCGCAGGGCCCGATCGCTGATGCGGATGAATCGCCAGGGCTGCATCAGGCCGACACTCGGCGCCTGATGCGCGGCTTCAAGCAGGCGCCGCAGCAACTCGGGCTCGACCGTGCCGCCGCTGAAATGACGCATGTCACGCCGTTCGCCGATGGCTCGGTAGACCGCTGCGCGCTCAGCTTCGGAGAAGGCGTTGTCAGTCATGGCCTCTTCGCGAGCAAGCTCGCTCCCACAGTGGATCGCGTTTCGTTCAATGTAGGAGCGAGCCTGCTCGCGAAGGCGTCCTTAAGGTCTGGCGCAAACAGCGCGGCAATCGCCGATGGATTAGACGGGAAATAGAAGTGCACGTAGGAAGCCGTCATCCGCCCCTCACGATAAACCGCCTCTGCCCCTCGCCCACCGTTAGGGCTCAGGCCACGAGCGATGGGCTCAAGCTCGGTACTGGTCAGCGAGTGGTGATAGGTGTGGCCGCGCAACGAACCTTCCGGCAACTCGACCGCCTGCAACGCTAACGCGGCCAGACGCTTTTGCATCACCGCATCACCGGCCAGCAAGCCGACCAGTTCCGCGCGAGTGCCCTCGACATCGGTCAACGAATCGAGCAGATAAAGCATGCCGCCGCACTCGGCCAACAACGGTTTGCCCGCCGCATGGTGAGCGCGGATTGCGGCCAGCATCGTGGTGTTCTGTGACAGCGCCACATGATGCAATTCGGGATAACCACCCGGCAGATAAAGACTGTCTGCCTCCGGCAATTGCGTGTCACGGATCGGCGAGAAAAACGACAACTCGGCGCCCATGGCTCGCAGCAAATCCAGGCTCGCGCCGTAGGTGAAGGCAAACGCTTCGTCACGGGCCACGGCGATACGCACGCCGGCCAGCAACGGTTCTGCAGCGATCACATCAGGCGCGGCGAATTCCACCGCCGGTGGCAGCGCGACCTCACAGCTGCTGGCCAGCGCATCGGCCGCCGCATCGAGGCGCAGATCGAGATCGTTCAACTCACTGGCCTGAACCAGACCTAAATGACGACTCGGCAACTCGATCCCGGTTTCCCGGGACAAGGCGCCGTACCAGCGCAAGCCTTCAGTGAGGCTGCCTTCGAGTAATTGTGCGTGACGCAGGGTGCCGACGCGGTTGGCCAACACACCGGCAAACGGCAAGTCCGGCTGATAACGCGCTAGCCCCAGGGCCAGTGCGCCAAAGGTCTGGGCCATGGCGGTGCCGTCGATCACACCGAGCACCGGCACACCGAAGTGTCGCGCCAGATCAGCGCTGGACGGCGTACCGTCGAACAACCCCATGACGCCTTCGATGAGGATCAGGTCCGCTTCGCCGGCGGCTTCCCACAACAGCCGACGACTTTCCTGCTCGCCGACCATCCACATGTCCAGTTGATAAACCGGTGCACCGCTGGCGCGCTCGAGAATCATCGGGTCGAGAAAATCCGGGCCGCATTTGAACACGCGAACCTTGCGCCCTTGATTGCGATGCAAACGGGCCAGCGCGGCGGTCACGGTGGTCTTGCCCTGACCGGAGGCCGGCGCGGCAATCAATACCGCCGGGCAATGACGTGGCTGACTCACAATTCGACGCCTTTTTGCGCTTTGATCCCGGCCTGGAACGCGTGCTTGATCACGCCCATTTCGGTGACGGTGTCGGCCAGTTCGATCATCTCCGGCTTGGCGCCGCGACCGGTCACCACCACGTGCTGCATCGGTGGGCGGGCCTGCAAGTCGCTGAGCACTTGGTCGAGATCCAGATAGCCGTGCTTGAGCGCAATGTTCAATTCATCCAGCACCACCAGGCCGATCGACGGATCACGCAGCAATTCGCGAGACACAGCCCACGCGGCTTCAGCGGCGGCGATGTCACGCTGGCGATCCTGGGTTTCCCAGGTGAAGCCCTCGCCCATCACATGAAAACGCACCTGTTCCGGGAAGCGCCGGAAGAACAATTCTTCGCCAGTGCTGCTGCGCCCTTTAATGAACTGCACCACGCCACACTGCATGCCGTGGCCCATCGACCGGGCAAGCATGCCGAAGGCCGAGCTGCTTTTGCCTTTGCCGTTGCCGGTCAGCACCAGCAGCAGGCCACATTCATTCGGGGAATTGGCGATGCGTTCGTCGATCACGGCTTTTTTGCGCAGCATGCGCGCCAGATGACGTTCGTCACGATCGGGGGTATCAGTCATGGGGGAGCTCTCCGTTGAGGCTGGATAACGGCGGGCAGGCACAAGAATAGACGGCAAGAAGCCTGGCATCGCCCACCGTGATGCCGCTGGATGGATCAGGCCGGTCTCCGGGCTCATGAGCGGCGCTGGCCTGACTGCGCGCCTTCCCATGTCGAACATCAACACAGTGGCTCAAGGCGCAGCCTTCACTCATTTACCGTTGCGGGGGCAGCGCCGGGATCATGGCTCTTCGTCGCTTGAAGAGAGTCACTCACCGGCTTCCCTGTTTCACTCTGTCGACCAAGGTCACAGAGCACCTGAAACAAGCCGCGAAGGTTAGAGGGTTGGGGATGGAGCGTCAATTGAAGACGGGCAGCGTGCGGGCGAATAACTGCCGTCGATCAATTATCTGACGCCAATCTTGTGCCACACTCTCAGCGGTGATATCAAAGAGCCACAATCTCACAACACAATAACAAGGGTGAGCCACATGCAAGGCATGATCATCAGCAATCCGAAGCTGGAATTCCTGCGCCCGGTGCTGGAACGCTGGTTTGACTGTATCGACCGCTACAACGCCGTGCGCGGCGATAACGACACGCCTTACTGGTTCGACGAAAAAGCCAACCTGAGCCTGCTGTCCGCCGCGGCCTGGACGGCGGAAATGGTTACGCTGCAACAAACACCGACCCGTAAACAGACCGAAGAAGGCGAACGCAATGGCCGCGCCGATCTGTTTATCGCGACCAGCGAAGAACGCGCTTACCTTCAGGCGACCCAGCGCTGGCCACGCGTCAACAGCCTGAACCTGACTCAAGCACTGCAAGACATCACCAGCGATGCCAAACGCATCAGCTACGCCAGCGACCTGAAACTCGGCTGCCTGTTCGTTGCGCCGCAAAAAGCCCAACAAAGCGCCACCCCGGAAGAACTCCAGGACATGGTCGACGATCTGCAAAAGGAACACACCTGCGCCGTGGCCTGGTACTTCCCCTATGCCTATCGCAAGTTGCGCAACGAAGCCGGCAACTATCACCCCGGCATTGCCGTGCTGTTCAAGGAAGCCCGCGGCTGACCGGTTGAACCATCGCGCACCTGCGCTTCTCTATTGATTAGGTCAATGCATTCATAGGGAAGATCAGCATGCGCAAGCCCCCGCTCGTTCTCGTCATCGTGCTCGCCGGAGGGCTTGCCGCCTGTGGTGAAACCTCCAGGTTGCAAGTCTCCGACGGCTACGGCCCGTCACCCAAACTGCCAGAACCGAACAAGACCCTGATCCCGACGGTGAACATCGCCCCGGCGATCGGCTGGCCGGACGGCACGAAACCCATCGCCGCGACGGGGACTCAGGTGGCGGCTTTTGCCGAAGGTCTCGATCACCCGCGCTGGCTCTACGTGTTGCCTAACGGCGATGTGCTGGTCGCCGAAACCAACGCACCGCCTAAACCCGATGACGGCAAAGGCATTCGTGGCTGGGTCATGGGCAAAGTCATGGGCCGTGCCGGCGCCGGCGTACCGAGCCCGAACCGCATCACGCTGCTACGGGACAAGGACCACGACGGCATCGCCGAAACCCGCACGGTGTTCCTGGAAAACCTCAACTCGCCCTTCGGTATGACCTTGGTCGGCAATGACCTGTATGTCGCCGACACGGACCGCTTGCTGCGCTTCCATTATGAAAATGGCGAGACGGCGATCAAGTCGCAGCCGATGAAGGTGATCGACCTGCCGGGCGGTACGCTGAATCACCACTGGACCAAAAACGTCATTGCCAGCAAGGACGGCAGCAAGCTGTACGTCACGGTGGGCTCCAACAGCAACGTGGCCGAAAACGGCATGGACAAGGAAGAAGGTCGCGCGGCGATCTGGGAAGTGGATCGCGCCACCGGTAACCATCGAATCTTCGCCTCGGGGATTCGTAATCCAAACGGGCTGGCCTGGGAACCTCGGAGCGGCGCACTGTGGACGGCGGTCAACGAGCGCGACGAAATCGGCAGCGATCTGGTGCCGGACTACATCACGTCAGTGAAGGACGGCGGGTTCTACGGCTGGCCTTACAGTTACTACGGTCAGCACGTCGACATTCGCGTCGAGCCGCAAAACCCCGACCTGGTGGCCAAGGCCATCGCGCCGGACTATGCGGTCGGCCCGCATACCGCATCGCTGGGCCTGACGTTTGCTGAAGGCAACAGACTGCCAGCGCAGTTCAAGGAAGGGGCATTCATCGGCCAGCACGGCTCGTGGAACCGTAAACCGCACAGTGGCTACAAAGTGATTTTCGTACCGTTCAGCGCAGGGAAACCGATCGGGCAGCCGGTGGATGTGCTCACCGGCTTCCTCAATGACGAGGAAAAAGCCATGGGCCGGCCTGTGGGTGTGGTGGTTGATCAGCAGGGTGATTTGTTGGTGGCGGATGACGTGGGCAATAAGGTGTGGCGCGTATCGGCGGCCAAGTAAGCGATTAGCGCTTGCGGCACAGAGTTAACCCATCGCCCAACGGCAACAACGACAGGTCCACACGCGAGTCATCCTTCAAGGCGCGATTGAGCGCCTGGATGGCTCGGGTGTCTTCGCTCTCGGGATTGTCCTCAAGCACCCGTCCGCTCCACAGCGTGTTATCAAACACCGCCAGACCGCCGACGCGCAGCAGACGCAATGCGTGCTCCAGATAGCGTGGGTAGCTGGCTTTGTCGGCATCGATGAAGATCAGGTCGAATGGCTCTTGCTGATCCAGCTGAGCCAGGGTTTCCAGCGCGGGCGCCAGACGCAGATCGATCCGTTCGGCAAGCCCCGCCTCCTGCCAGTAACGGCGCGCGGTGGCGTTGTAGTCGCCGGGAATGTCACAGCAGATCAGCGAACCGTCATCCGGCAATGCAGCCGCCATGCACAACGCGCTGTAACCGGTGAAGGTGCCCACTTCCAGCAGACGCTTGGCGCCGGTGAGTTTCACCAGAAGCGCGAGGAACTGACCTTGCTCGGGCGCTACCTGCCAGCGAGCCATGGGTAGCGCTTGGGTTTCGTCACGCAAACGCTTGAGCAACGGCGTTTCGCGCAGGGAAACGTCGAGCAGGTATTGATACAGGGAATCGTCGAGATTGAGTGTGCGAGCGGTCATGACAACCTCTGCCATTTAGGGGTTGCGTGCCAAGTGCTCCGGTTGCAAGACGCGCTTGGCGCTCAGATAGGCTTTCTGCCAGTAAGCTTTGGACAAGCTGTCGAGCTTCACCGTGCCACCGGTGGCGGGCGCATGGACGAAGCGACCTTCGCCGACGTAGATCCCGGCGTGACTGACCTGAGAACCGCCATTGGTGGCGAAGAAGAGCAGGTCACCGGTTTGCAGGCCTTCCTTGCCCACGCTGGCCGCCTGCATGCTGATCATCTCGCGCGTGGTACGCGGCAGGGAAATGCCGGCGACGTCACGGTAGACATAACCGATCAGCCCGCTGCAATCGAAACCCGAATCCGGCGTGTTGCCACCCCAGCGATACGGCGTGCCCACCAGGCCGAGCGCGCGGAACAAGACGTCTTCTGCCTCAGGGGAGAATGCTTGGGAGGAACCGAAAACAATGGGCGCGCGAACCACCGGTGCAGGTGGCGGTGTACGGCTGGCGCAGGCGCTGAGCAGCGCTGCGAAGAACATGATTGCGAGGCGGGCCGACGTCGACATATGCAGAGCATCCTGATCTGGCTGCGGCTTTTTCTGCAGGGGGCGCAGAAAAGAAAACCGCCTGCGCAGGACGCAGGCGGTTTGCCATCAATAATAGATCAGGATTCTAGCTGCTACGTGGCAAACTTCAAGTAAGACTTTAAGTTCACCTTACAAAACGTCCGCTTACTTGCGAGCCGTGACGATCGCCGGGGCAGCAGTCGGTGCCATCGCGAGTGCGCGCTTGGCTTCGATGAAGGTTTTGCTCCAGTAGCTGTCGCCCAGGCTATCGATCCGGACACCACCACTACGGCGGCTGCTGGAATGGATGAACTGGTTGTCACCCAGGTAGATCCCGGCGTGACTGACGCGGCCGCGACGGCCATTGGTGGCGAAAAACAACAAGTCGCCCGGCTCCAGTTTGCTGCGAGAAACCAGCGGAGCGTCGACGTTGATCATTTCGCGAGTGGAACGTGGAAGGTTCAGGCCGGCTTCTTCACGAAACAGGTAACCGATGAAGCCGCTGCAATCAAAGCCAGCTTCGGAGGTGCCGCCGAAACGGTAACGGGTACCGATCAGGGACATGCCGCGTTCGAGGATGCTGTCAGCCAGAACTGGAAGCTGGTAGGACTTGCCGCCGGCGAAGTCTGCCAGTTCTTTTTCGGTGGCCGCCTCTTCTTGAAAAAGAGCTTGCTGATAAAGAGCAGAAGACTGGGCGGTAGCAGAATTTTTAACCTGCTGTTGTTGCTCTTGCTGGGACACTGGAGAGTGAGCAGCGCAACCGAACAACAGGGTGACGAGTGCGAGAGGCACGAGGGGTGCAAAGCGATTTAGCATGGGCACGACCGTGGCTGATAGTTCTAAAGAAGCCGAGACTATGCCCGCTATCATCCTCATTTGCAAATTCAATCGAACTTTATGTGACTTCTTGGTTTCGCGTTTACATCTAAGCGCTTAAGCCCGTTTTAGACGTTCGCGCAGCCTGCAACCTTGTAGGAAAGCGGATTTCTTGGCGCCTGGAATATGCCAAAACCCGCTACTGGCCTTGGCTTTACCAGCCCAGGGTTTCTTTCAGGAAGGGAATTGTCAGCTTGCGCTGAGCTTGAAGGGAGGCCTGATCGAGACGCTCAAGCAGCTCGAAAAGTGCACTCATGCTGCGCGTACCGCGGGTCAAAATAAAATGCCCGACTTCATCGGTCAGGTGCAGACCGCGGCGAGATGCGCGCAGTTGCAAGGCACGCAACTTGTCTTCGTCGGAGAGCGGACGCATCTGAAAGATCAGCGCCAACGTCAGTCGGGATTTGAGGTCCGCCAGCTTCACCGGCAGTTCACGCGGGGATGTCGACGCGGCGATCAGCAGGCGTCGACCGCTGTCACGCAGACGGTTGAACAGATGGAACAACGCCTCTTCCCAATCCGCCCGACCGGCCACCGCCTGCAAATCATCCAGGCAGACCAGTTCGTACTGTTCGAGGTTGTCGAGGATGGCGATGCCGCGATCAAGCAGTTCGGCCAACGGCAAATACACCGCCGGCTCCCCCAGCTGTTCGAAGCGCAGGCAGGCCGCCTGCAACAAGTGCGTACGCCCTACCCCGTCCTTGCCCCAGAGATAAATCAGGCTTTCGGTCCAGCCGGCGTCGGCTTCGCATAGCCGCTCGACATAGCCGAGTGCAGCGGCATTGGCGCCTGGATAGTAATTGATAAAGGTAGCGTCATCACGCAGACGCACACCTAGGGGCAGCTGAATCGGTTTCATGCTGACTGAACAGTTCCAAAGGAACCGTTAGTGGCCTCTGTGTAAAGTTTGCGAAGTTTATACCCGTGAGGCGGGTCGCACAATGCGACAGACCACAAGCAAAATCAAAGGTTTGCGTTAACACCCTGGTTTTATGACAGTTTCTTTGGCGGCGCATGTGACAGCCGCGCGAGGGATTCGGGTCAGCCTGGCAATGAACCAGGCTGCCCGCGATGCTTGATCAGGCCCTCTTAAATCTCGGGCTCATCAACGCCGCTGTACATACCAGAATCTTTATACAAATCATGCACATGGCGCACCAGCACCATGATCACCGCCGCCACCGGCAGCGCCAGTAGCACGCCGGTAAATCCGAACAGCTCGCCCCCTGCCAGAATCGCGAAGATCACCGCCACCGGGTGTAGACCGATCTTGTCCCCCACCAACAATGGCGTCAGCACCATGCCTTCCAGCGCCTGCCCCACCATGAACACCGCGACGATACCGAACATGGGATACAGATCGCCGCCGAACTGGAACAACCCGGCAATCAAGGCCGCACCGATACCGATAACGAACCCCATGTACGGCACGATCGCCGCCAGACCGGCAATCAACCCGATCAACAGCCCCAGCTCCAGCCCTACCAACATCAGGCCGGCCGCGTAGATCACGCCCAGCGCCACCATCACCAGCAACTGCCCGCGCACGAATGCACCCAGCACTTCATGGCACTCACCTGCCAGGGTCACAACGCGCTCTTCGCGATCACGGGGCAGCAGGCTGCGGATCTTGGCCATCATCAGGTCCCAGTCCCGCAGCAAATAGAAGACCACCACCGGGATCAGCACCAGATTCGCCAGCAAGCCAATCAATGCGAGGCCGGAGGCCGTTGCCTGACTCAGCACAACACCGACAATGTCAGTGGTTTGGCCCATGTGCTCACTGATCGCAGCCTTGAGCTTGTCGAACTTCCAGAAATTATCCGACAGTCCAAATTTCGATTGCGCCCACGGCAGTGCGGTGTGCTGCAACCAATCGAGCATCTGCGGCGTCAGTTCGTACAAACGAAACAACTGCTTGGCGAGCATCGGCACCAACACCAACAGCAGTGCCGTGAAGATAAAGGTAAACAGCGCAAACACCGCCACCACGCCCCAGGTCCGAGACAAACCGGCCTTCTCCAGCCGATCCACCAATGGATCGAACATATAAGCCAACAGCAGTGCCACCAGAAACGGCGTCAGAATCGGATGCAACAACCAGACAAACACGCAGAGCAGAACCACCCCACCCAACCAGAACCAACGCCGCGTATCGGCCATGTACCACTCCATATGCATCTATATAAAGAAAGAAAACCTTACCAACGGAAACGCAACTGCGGCGTCGGTGCCGGCGCTGGCGCTACGGCCGGTGTCGAACCGTCGACTGCAGGTTGAACGGGGGCGGCGGGGGCTGGCGCCTCACCCGCTGGAACTTCCTGCAATCTGGCCAGCGACAACTGCGCCTTCAACTGTTCGGCGCTGCCATTGACCCGATAGAGAATGCGCTCACCGTCGACACTTTGCAGACGCGCACCAAACGGCTCCAGCAAACGCCCAAGCGCCGCGTAGCGCTCCAGGTTCATGCCCTGCACTTCGAGTAATTGCTCGCCCGAAGCACCCGGTTTGACGACAAAACGGGGCGCCAGCCGCTCACTGACCGCCAGCATCACCGCATCGGCCACCACGGCCTGATCCGCGCCCTGCACGCTGCCCGCCTCCTTCTTGTCGCCGAGCCACAGATTCCACTTGGCCTGCCACTGTCCGCCCTCTTCACGGGCATGCACCGCGAGCAAGGCATCAGCGTTGTAACGCTCCGATACCCCGCGCAGTGGCGTCGCGTCCGTACCTTCCAGATTCGGTGCAGTGGCGACGATTTGCTCACTCAGATCGGCCAGCGGCAAGCGCAGCGGCAAACCGCGGTGTTGAGCCGCTCGGCGCAACGGCGCAGCACTGGCCTGGCCATCGCCGACCAGGCTCGAACCCTCGGTGGAGTCGTTCAACCACCAGCCGAGGATCGAAGGCCGGTTCGCCCCCCACAACGACAACCCGGCACGGCGCAACGCTTGCTCGGTGGTGGCCGGATCGAAATCGACCTTCAGCACTTCCGGCGGGCCGGCGTCAAAGCCGTACTGACTGATGATTTGCTGCGGGTCCTTGCGCAGTGCCGCCAACCCCGGACTTTGCGCAGCCTTGGGATCGCCGGTCAGACGCAACACCAACGTATCCAGCGCTTGCTGGGTCGCTTGATCGCGCACTTCCGGGGTTTGACCACTGACAGGCTGACGCACCTGATACAGATTTTTGACGGTTTCGGCATGACTCGCCAGGCTGACCAATGACATACAGCCCGCAAACAAAAATCTAGAAAAAAAACGCATGGAGGATTCCTGACGACAAGAGCGGCTGGAACAGGCCGCGTGAACCGGATTGAGCAAGGCTGTGACCACGCCCCCAAGCAAAACATTCACCTGACCCTGGTAAGTTTTTGCACTGTCCTAACGATAGACGGTTAATAGCGATACCTTATACAGCCATGAAGGATGCGACCAACACGGGCAATGAAGGTTTTTTTAAGCTGATATGCCCCTGCCGTCGGCCTGAGGATGGCCGCTGCCCCTCAAGCCTGATAAAATCGCGCGCCTTCGCAGACCGGCAACAGCCGGGCACCCTGAAATTCGCGGATGGCAATCGCCTTCGTCAGTTTCGGTGGTCCCACTGAACTCGGTCGTTACCCCTGAATCCCCCCTAAAGGCCTGGATCATGAGCAAGCAACCCTCCCTGAGCTACAAGGACGCCGGTGTAGACATCGACGCCGGTGAAGCATTGGTCGAACGCATCAAGAGCGTCGCCAAGCGCACTGCGCGCCCGGAAGTCATGGGCGGCCTGGGCGGTTTCGGCGCCCTCTGCGAAATCCCGGCCGGCTACAAACAGCCAGTGCTGGTTTCCGGTACTGACGGCGTGGGCACCAAGCTGCGTCTGGCGCTGAACCTGAACAAGCACGACAGCATCGGCATCGACCTGGTGGCCATGTGCGTGAACGACCTGGTGGTCTGCGGCGCCGAGCCGCTGTTCTTCCTCGACTACTACGCCACCGGCAAACTCAACGTCGAAACCGCGACCCAGGTCGTGACCGGCATTGGCGCTGGCTGTGAATTGTCCGGCTGCTCCCTGGTTGGCGGCGAAACCGCTGAAATGCCTGGCATGTACGAAGGCGAAGACTACGACCTGGCCGGCTTCTGCGTCGGCGTCGTGGAAAAATCCGAAATCATCGACGGCTCCAAAGTCGCTGCCGGCGATGCCCTGCTCGCCCTGCCGTCTTCCGGCCCGCACTCCAACGGCTACTCGCTGATCCGCAAGATCATCGAAGTGTCCGGTGCCGACATCGAAAACATCCAGCTCGACGGCAAACCATTGACCGACCTGCTGATGGCCCCGACCCGTATCTACGTGAAGCCGCTGCTCAAGCTGATCAAGGAAACCGGCGCCGTCAAAGCCATGGCCCACATCACCGGTGGTGGCCTGCTGGACAACATCCCGCGCGTTCTGCCAAAAGGCGCACAAGCCGTGGTTGACGTTGCGAGCTGGACCCGTCCTGCCGTGTTCGACTGGCTGCAAGAGAAAGGCAACGTCGACGAAAACGAAATGCACCGCGTGCTGAACTGCGGCGTGGGCATGGTCATCTGCGTTGCTCAAGAGCACGTCGAAACCGCCCTGAACGTCCTGCGCGAAGCCGGCGAGCAGCCTTGGGTCATCGGTCAGATCTCCACCGCTGCCGAAGGCGCGGCTCAGGTTGAACTGAAGAACCTCAAGGCTCATTGATGTCCCAGACCTGTGATGTGGTGGTGCTGTTGTCCGGCACCGGCAGTAACTTGCAGGCCTTGATCGACAGCACGCGGACCGGCGACAGCCCGGCCCGCATCGCTGCGGTGATTTCCAACCGCGCCGACGCCTACGGCCTGCAACGCGCCAGGGACGCGGGTATTGACACCCGCACCCTGGATCACAAGGCTTTCGAAGGCCGCGAGGCCTTCGATGCCGCGCTGATCGAACTGATCGACGCGTTCAACCCCAAACTCGTGGTACTGGCCGGTTTCATGCGCATTCTCAGCGCTGACTTCGTGCGCCACTACGCGGGTCGCCTGCTCAACATCCATCCCTCGCTGCTGCCCAAATACAAGGGGTTACACACCCATCAGCGCGCGCTGGAGGCCGGCGACACTGAACACGGCTGTTCCGTGCACTTCGTCACCGAGGAACTCGATGGCGGACCACTGGTCGTACAGGCAGTAATACCGGTAGAGTTACACGATTCGCCGCAGAGTCTGGCGCAGCGAGTTCATACCCAGGAACACCTGATCTACCCGCTGGCTGTACGCTGGTTTGCCGAAGGTCGTGTATCACTCGGCGAGCAAGGTGCTTTACTGGATGGAAAGTTACTCGCGGCCAGCGGCCACTTGATTCGAACCTAGGAGATTTTATGCGTCGCGCCCTGCTCTTCGCTTGCGCTCTGCTCGCACTGCCTTTTGCGCAGGCTGCAGAACTTCAACCTTTCTCCGCCAGCTACACCGCTGACTGGAAGCAGTTGCCCATGAGCGGCACCGCTGAACGCAGCCTGACCAAGCAAGCCAACGGCACCTGGAAGCTCAGCTTCAAGGCCTCGATGATGATCGCCAGCCTGACCGAAGAAAGCACCCTGACCCTGGACAAGGACACGCTGCTGCCACAGTCCTACCACTTCGAACGTGGTGGCCTGGGTAAAGCCAAGAAGGCTGACCTGGATTTCGACTGGACCAACAAAATGGTCACCGGCACCGATCGCGGTGACCCGGTCAAGATCCCGCTCAACCGCGGCATGGTCGACAAATCCACTTATCAGCTCGCCCTGCAGCACGACGTGGCCGCTGGCAAGAAAAGCATGAGCTATCAAGTCGTCGACGATGGTGAAGTCGATACCTATGATTTCCGCGTGCTGGGTTCGGAAAAGGTTGACACCAAAGCTGGCCAGATCGATGCCATCAAGGTCGAGCGCGTGCGCGACCCGACACAAAGCAAGCGCATCACCGTCCTGTGGTTCGCCAAGGACTGGGATTACCTGCTGGTTCGTCTGCAACAGGTTGAAACCGACGGCAAGGAGTACAACATCATGCTCCTCGACGGTACGGTCAACGGCAAGGCTGTCAAAGGCAGCTGATCCGGCTCGACACAAAAATCCGGAATCCGATAAGGGTTCCGGATTTTTTTTTGCCTGCTGACATTCAGATCCGCGCCAGCGCCTGTGCCAGGTCGTCGCGCAGGTCTTCGACATCCTCGACCCCCACGGACAACCGCACCAACGCATCGCCGATGCCGAGTTGCGCACGGGTGTCTGCGGGGATGCTGGCGTGGGTCATGATCGCCGGGTGCTCGATCAGGCTTTCCACCCCGCCCAGGCTCTCGGCCAAGGCGAAGATCCGAACACTCTCGAGGAAGCGCGTGGCACCGGCCAGATCGCTGTTCAGGTCGAGGGATATCATCCCGCCGAAACCACGCATCTGCCGCTGCGCCAGTGCGTGCTGCGGGTGCGACGGCAGGCCCGGATAATAGACACGCGCCACCTGCGGCTGACGCTCCAGCCATTGCGCCAGGTCCAGCGCGTTGTTGCAGTGGCGCTCCATGCGCAGCGCCAGGGTCTTCACGCCGCGCAGGGTGAGGAAAGCGTCGAACGGCCCGGCGATCGCGCCTACCGAGTTCTGTAGGAAGCCCAGACGCTCCGCCAGGTCTGCGTTTTGTCCGATCACCGCGATGCCGCCAATCACGTCGGAGTGGCCGTTCAGGTACTTGGTCGTCGAGTGCAGCACGATGTCGAAGCCCTGCTCCAGCGGGCGTTGTATCCAGGGACTGGCAAAGGTGTTGTCGGCGACACAAATGATGCCTCGCGAGCGACAGATGCGTCCGACGGCGGCGAGGTCCGTCAGACTCAGCAAGGGATTGCTTGGCGTCTCAACCCAAACCATCTTCGTGTCGGGCTGCAGTGCCGCTTCGAATCCCTCCAGGTCAGTCAGATCGACGAAGCTGAAGCGATGCCCGGCGCTGCGTTTGCGCACCTTGTCGAACAGCCGAAAGGTGCCGCCGTACAAATCATTGCCAGAGACGATGTGCGAGCCCGCGTCGAGCAGTTCGAGCACGGTGGAGATCGCCGCCAGCCCGGACGCGAACGCGAAGGCCTGGGTGCCGCCTTCGAGGTCTGCAACGCAACGCTCCAGCGCAAAGCGCGTCGGGTTGTGCGAGCGCCCGTAGTCGAAGCCCTTGTGCACACCGGGGCTCTGCTGCAAATAGGTGGAATTGGCGTAAATCGGCGGCATCAGCGCCCCGGTGGTAGGGTCGGGCGTTTGCCCGGCATGGATCACACGGGTGGCGAAGGCACGTGGCACAGCGTTTTCATCGTGTTGACTCATGTAAGGGATCTCCGTAGGTGAATGAGCATGTCGACTCGAGTAATCAAGCCGTAGAAGCCCGAAGCATCGGCGATGATCGCCACCAGCCCACGGTCGAGCTCTGCCCGTAGATCCGCCAGACTGGCGCTTGGTGGCAGGGTTTGCAGCTTATCGGTCATCGCGCTGGCCACGCTCGCGCGAAAGTGCGAAGCATCTTCTTGCATGCCCAGCAGAATGTCGGATTCGTCGATCACGCCGACCAGCCGCTGCCCGCCCTCCAGCACTGGCAGTTGCGACACATCCGCCAGGCGCATGCGCTGGAAAGCGGTGAGCAGCGTATCGTCCGGGCCCACGCTGACCACCCGGCCATCCTCGAAGCGTCGTGAGATCAGATCGCGCAGATCGCCGTAATGTTTGTACTGCAGCAAGCCCTGATCGTTCATCCACTGGTCGTTGTAGACCTTCGACAGATAGCGCGTGCCGGTGTCGCAGACGAAGCTGACGACCCGCTTCGGCTCGGTCTGCTCGCGGCAGTAACGCAGCGCCGCCGCCAGCAGTGTGCCGGTCGAAGAGCCGCCGAGTATGCCTTCGGCGCGCAACAGTTGGCGGGCATGATCGAAGCTTTCCTCGTCGCTGATCGAGTAGGCGTGGCGCACGCTGGACAGGTCGGCGATCGACGGAATGAAGTCCTCGCCGATGCCCTCCACCGCCCAGGAGCCGGGCGTGTTCATGGTGCCGCTGCGGCTGTATTCGGCCATCACTGAGCCGACCGGATCGGCCAGCACCATGACCAGCTCCGGTTGCACGCGGCGAAAGAAGCGGGTCAGCCCGGTCAGCGTGCCGGCCGACCCGACGCCGACAACAATGGCGTCCACATCATGCTGAGTCTGCGCCCAGATTTCCGGCGCGGTGCTGCATTCGTGGGCCAGCGGGTTGGCCGGGTTGTTGAATTGATCGGCGAAGAAGGCATCGGGAATTTCCTGCGCCAGCCGCGCCGCAACGTCCTGGTAGTAATCGGGATGGCCCTTGCCGACGTCGGAGCGGGTGATGTGCACCTCGGCGCCCATCGCCTTGAGGTGCAAGACCTTCTCGGTGGACATCTTGTCCGGCACCACCAACACCACTCGGTAACCCTTGGCACGGCCGACCAGGGCCAGACCAAGACCGGTGTTGCCGGCGGTGGCCTCGACGATGGTGCCGCCGGGTCGCAGGCTGCCATCGCGCTCGGCGGCGTCGATCATCGCCAGGCCGATGCGATCCTTGATCGAGCCGCCGGGGTTCTGCGATTCGAGCTTGAGGAACAGCGTGCACGGGCCGGTATCGAAACGGCTGACGCGCACCAGCGGCGTATTGCCGATCAGTTCGAGCACGGCGGGTCGGGAGTCGGTGGGCATGTCGTCACCTCGCTATGGAAATCAGCACTGGATGGACAGCAACCGACCGCGAGTCATCGCGCGCCAGTCGCAGGCAAAGTATCGCTTGGACCATAGGCCGGGATGGCGCCACCCGCAACCTTGCACAGCCAGCCGGTAGCGTCGCCGGAACAACAAAGCCGCTCGGCGCTCAGACCGAGAACCGCGCCACCATCGTATTCAGATCGACCGCCAACCGAGACAGCTCCTGGCTCGCGGCACTGGTTTGATTCGCCCCGGCCGACGTCTGCAACGCCAGATCGCGAATGTTCATCAGATTGCGATCCACCTCTCGCGCGACAGCCGCTTGCTCCTCCGAGGCGCTGGCGATCACCAGGTTGCGCTCATTGATCAGGGTAAACGCCGTGGCGATTTCTTCCAGCGCCGTGCCCGCTGCTTTCGCCACTTCCAGGGTCGAACGCGCGCGCGTGTTGCTCTGCTGCATCGAGCTGACCGCAGCATCGGTGCCTTTCTGGATACCGGAAATCATCTGTTCGATTTCCTGGGTCGATTGCTGCGTCCGGTGCGCCAGCGCCCGCACTTCATCGGCCACCACCGCAAAGCCGCGCCCGGCACTCCCGGCCCGCGCCGCTTCGATGGCCGCGTTCAGGGCCAGCAAGTTCGTCTGCTCGGCAATCGATCGAATCACATCCAGGACTTTGCTGATGCCATAGACTTTCTGCGCCAGGTCCTCGACCTGGGTCGCATTGGCCGTGACATCGTCGGCCAGGGACTCGATGGACAACACGGTCTGATGCACCTGCTCACGACCGTGCTGGGCGATCCGGTCGGATTCCCGAGACGCTTCGGATGTGGCCACCGCATTGCTCGCGACCTCCTCGACCGCCGCGGTCATCTGATTCACCGCCGTGGCGGCCTGGTCGATTTCCAGGCTCTGCTGATGCAGGCCCCGGGTGGCCTCTTCGGTCACACAACTGAGTTCTTCCGAAGCCGAGGCCAATTGGCTGGACGAGTCGGAAATACGCCGGAGGGTTTCGCGCAAACTCCCCTGCATACTCTTGAGCGCGTGCAACAGCCGCGCCGGCTCGTCCTTGCCGGTGATGCTGATATCACCGGTGAGATCGCCGCCAGCCACCCCTTCAGCCACCTTCAACGATTGGGAAAGCGGCACGACGATGCTGCGGGTCAGCAGCAGCGCCAGGCCGATGGTCATCAGCGCCGTCAGGCCGATCATCACCCCGACCCAGACTCGCGAATGGCTAAACACCTGGCGCCCCGCTTCCGTCGCCAGGTTGGCGTTGTGCTTGTTCAGTTCGACCAATGACTTGAGGGTGACGGCGATTTCATCGGCCAACGGACTCATCTCGCCATTGAGCATGGCGGCCGCCTCATCCACCCGTCCCTGAGCAGACAGCGTCATCACCTGAGCCTGGAACTGCAGGTATTGTTGCTCCGAGGCTTTGAAGCGGTCGAACAGCACACGCTCTTCGGGCAGCACGATCAGCGCGTCATAACGCTGCTGAGGCTCACTGAGGTTGCCTTTGAGTTCGTTGAGTTTGCTGACGTTTTGCGCCAGCGCCTGCGGGTCCCGATTGATCAGCAGGCGCATGGTCAATGCCCGCAGCCGCAGCATGTCCTGATTCATCTCCCCGACCGCCATCACGCTGGGCAGCCAGTTGTCATCAACCTGATCGGACTGCGCGCGCATGTTCGACATTTGCAGCAGGGCGAACGCCCCCAATCCAAACACCATCAACGCCAGCAGACCAAAACCCAGGCCCGCGCGCGACGCAATATTGAGACTTCTGATACTCATTAATCTGGTTCCTTCCAAAAGGGCCGCCCCAATCCTGCAGCGGGTTGCCTTAGAAGGTATCGGCCCTGAGAGATTTTGCGTAAGACGAAAAAGTGATATCAAAACGCCTTACTACTTCGATCGTCGGGCGGTAACGATTCAGCGCACGGCAATGGGCGAGTGAGAAAGTGGAACGCGTCATGGGAGGAATGCTCTATACCTTCAAGGTCTTTTTTGACCGAATGACTTTTTCCTGTTGCCTGCGAGGTTTCCCATGACTGTCACCGTCAATACCGTTTCCGCCGAAGGTTTTCGTCACAGCGTACAGATCGATGATCACGAACTCTTTGCCGATGTACCGACACTCGCCGGCGGCGAAGGCTCGGCGCCCGAGCCGCACGATTACTTCGACGCGGCCCTGGGTGCCTGCAAGGCCCTGACCCTGAAGATGTACGCGAAGAAGAAAGACATCCCGCTGACCGGTGTCACAGTCGAAGTCAAACGTGACAACAGCGAAGAGCAGAAAGGTAAATATGCCCTGCACGTCAAATTGACCCTCAAGGGTGTGCTCACCGACGCTCAGCGCGATGAGCTGCACCGCGTGGCCGACCGTTGCCCGGTCCACAAGCTGATGACCACCACCGAGGTCAGCATCGAAACGCACCTGTCTGAAGGTACCTTCAGCCAATAGCGGCAAGGGCTGCGCAAGCGGGTTATGCTCCACGCATTACCCGCTCAGCCTGGAATGCAGCATGAACACTCCGCTCGTGATCCGTCCCCGCGCCGAAGATGTCGAAGGCCAGCCAATTCTTCGCCCGTTGCCGTCAGCCAAATGCCGCAGCGTCGGGCCTTTCGTGTTTTTCGACCACATGCTCGAAACCCGTTATGAGGCGGGAAAAGGCATGAACATCCGTCAGCATCCGCATATTGGTCTGTCGACTCTTACGTACTTGTTCGAAGGAAAAATCCAGCACAAGGACAGCCTCGGCTCCGACCAAGTGGTGGACGCCGGTGATGTCAGCTGGATGACGGCGGGCAGCGCGATTGCTCACGTCGAGCGCACGCCTGAGGCGTTGAAGGACAGCGGCTTCACCCTGCATGGTTTGCAGATTTGGCTGGCCTCACCGAAAGATAAAGAGCACGGCCCCGGACACTACAGTCACCATCCCGCGGCCACGCTGCCGGTCAGCGATAACCTGGGGGTGAAGATCCGGATGATTGCCGGGTCAGGCTTTTGCCTGGAATCACCGGTCCCGGTGCTTTCTCCGACGCTGTATGCCGAATTGAACCTGCAAACGGCGACCACATTGCTGATTCCAACCGAGCATGAAGAGCGGGCGTTGTATGTGCTGGACGGCGAGGTGCAACTGGATGGCGAGCTGATAGAGCCGCTTTCGCTGGTGGTGTTGCCGGTCGGGGAAGAGATGACGCTGTTCGCTGAAAGCGACTGTCATGCCGTGCTGTTTGGTGGTGCGCCGCTGGATGGGCCGCGGCGGATCAACTGGAACTTCGTGGCGAGCGATCCGGCGTTGATCGATGAGGCGCGGCGACGCTGGGCGGCCGGGGATTGGCCGACGGTGCCGGGGGAAAGTGAGCGGATCGAATTGCCCTGAGATCTTCAGTGCCAGTTAAACCGCCATCGCGAGCAAGCTCGCTCCCACATTGGAACGCGGCACCCTGTGGGAGCGAGCTTGCTCGCGATGAGGCCAGACCTAACACCAACGATGTCAGCCTAAGCAGCACTCAGCCCTTAAACACTTCATCCAGCAAGTTGTACATCGAGGTAAACGCACGCCCCGCCGTCTTCGCGTCATACATCATCATGCCCGGCACATTGGCGTGCGGATCGGTGAAGGAATGCACCGCGCCGCCGTAGCTCAGCAGTTGCCAATCCACACCCGCCGCATTCATTTCAGCTTCAAACGCCGGCAGTTGCTCTTTCGGCACCAATGGATCGGATGCGCCGTGCAGCACCAGCACCGAGCCATTGATGTTTTTGGCGTCCCCCGGGCTCGGCGAATCCAGCGTTCCGTGGAACGACACCGCCGCCTTCACCGGCGCTCCGGTGCGAGCCAGATCCAGCGCGCAGCAACCACCGAAGCAGAAACCAAAGGTCGCCAGTTTCGAGCTATCGACCGCCGCTTCGTCCTGGATTTGCAGCTGATCGAACGCTGCTTGCATGCGTTTGCGCAACAACGGCCGGTCATGCTTGAGCGGCATCATGGCTGCACCCGCCTCGTCGCCGTTCTTCGGACGGATCGACTGGCCGTAGAGGTCCGCGATCAGCACCACATAACCCTTGGACGCCACGGACTTGGCGATCTCCTCCGCACCGGCGCTGACGCCCATCCAGTTCGGCGCCATCAACAGGCCGGGACGTGGGCCTTTGTGGTCGGCATCGAACGCCAGACGGCTTTCATACGACTGGCCATCAATCTGATAAACGACGGAACGAACAGTGATCTGGCTCATGACTAACTCCCAGTAAAAGACACCAGAATAAAAAAACCCGCCGAAGCGGGTTTTTGTACAACGTAGTTAAACCGACAGTTCAACCAGCAGCTTGTTGAGACGGCGCACGTATGCGGCCGGGTCTTTCAAGCTGTCGCCGGCGGCCAGGGCCGCCTGATCGAAGAGAATGTGCGACAGGTCGCCGAAGCGCTCGTCGCTCTGCTCGTTGTCGAGCTTCTCGATCAACGGGTGAGCCGGGTTGAATTCGAAGATCGGCTTCGATTCCGGAACCTTCTGACCGCTGGCTTCCAGGATCTGACGCATCTGCATGCCCAGGTCCTGCTCGCCGATGGCCAGAATCGCCGGGGAATCGGTCAGACGGTGCGAAACCCGCACTTCAGCAACGGAGTCGCCCAGTGCAGTTTTCAGACGCTCAACCAGACCTTCTTTGGACTTGGCGACTTCTTCCGCAGCTTTCTTGTCCTCTTCCGAGTCCAGGTTGCCCAGGTCCAGGTCACCGCGCGCCACGTCGACAAAGCTCTTGCCGTCGAAGTCGCTGAGGTAGCTCATCAGCCACTCGTCGATGCGGTCGGTCAGCAGCAGCACTTCGATGCCTTTCTTGCGGAAGACTTCCAGGTGCGGGCTGTTTTTGACTTGCGCGTAGGTTTCGCCGGTCAGGTAGTAGATCTTGTCCTGACCTTCCTTGGCGCGAGCCAGGTATTCGGCCAGACCCACCACTTGCTCGCCTTCATCACCGCTGGTCGATGCGAAACGCAGCAGGCCTGCGATTTTCTCTTTGTTGGCGAAGTCTTCTGCCGGGCCTTCTTTCATGACCTGGCCAAAGTTTTTCCAGAAGCTCTTGTATTGCTCAGGCTCGTTCTTCGCCAGCTTTTCCAGCATGTCGAGAACGCGCTTGGTCAGCGCCGACTTCATGGAATCGATGATCGGATCTTTCTGCAGGATTTCCCGCGACACGTTCAGCGACAGGTCGTTGGAATCGACCACGCCTTTGATGAAGCGCAGGTACAGCGGCAGGAACGACTCTGCCTGATCCATCACGAACACGCGCTGCACGTACAGCTTCAGGCCTTTCGGCGCTTCACGCTGGTACAGATCGAATGGAGCACGGGCCGGCACGTAGAGCAGCGAGCTGTATTCGAGCTTGCCTTCGACCTTGTTGTGGCTCCAGCTCAGCGGGTTCTCGAAGTCGTGAGCGACGTGTTTGTAGAACTCCTGGTATTCCTCGTCTTTCACTTCAGTGCGAGGGCGAGTCCACAGGGCGCTGGCGCGGTTGACGGTTTCCCATTCAACGGCCGGTTGCTCTTCGCCTTCAGCGGCGGCCACTTCTTTCGGCAACTCGATCGGCAGAGCGATGTGGTCGGAGTACTTCTTGATGATGTTGCGCAGACGCCAGCCATCGGCGAATTCGTCTTCACCGGATTTCAGGTGCAGGACGATACGGGTGCCGCGCTCGGCTTTATCAACGGTGGCAACTTCAAAATCGCCTTCACCCTTGGACGACCAGTGCACGCCTTCGCTGGCAGCAGCACCGGCACGCCGGCTGAACACGTCGACTTTATCGGCGACGATGAATGCAGAGTAGAAACCCACACCGAATTGACCGATCAGGTGCGAGTCTTTTTTCTGATCGCCGGAGAGATGTTTCATGAAATCGGCGGTGCCGGATTTGGCGATGGTACCCAGGTGGGTGATCGCATCTTCACGGCTCATGCCGATGCCGTTGTCTTCGAGGGTGACGGTTTTAGCGTCCTTGTCGAAGCTCACACGGATTTTCAGTTCGGCGCCACCTTCCAGCAACTCAGGCTTGGACAGGGCTTCGAAACGTAATTTGTCGACAGCGTCAGAGGCGTTCGAGATCAATTCGCGAAGGAAAATTTCCTTGTTGGAATACAGCGAATGGATCATGAGGTGCAGCAGTTGCTTCACCTCGGTCTGGAAGCCCAGGGTTTCCTTTTGAGTTTCCACACTCATGGTCATCAAACTCCAATCAGATGGCAGTGGCCGCGACCTGAAGGGTCGGCGGCGGGTTGTCATCAAAGTTGGGGGCTGAGTTCAGGATTTCAAGGGCTCTTCAATTTTGAAATGGGCGCGGGCTGTGGCAATCGGTTCGGCTTCGGTGCTTTGCCAGGCCGTAATCGCAACGTTGGCGACCCGGCGACCCTGCCGGCAAACCTGGCATCTGGCCCAGGTGTCGCGAAACTGCCCGGCGCGCAGATAGTCGAGGGAGAAATCGATGATCTTCGGCACACCCGGCGAACCGGTGAAAATCAGCAGGTGCAGCGCTGCGGACAGCTCCATGAACCCGGCGATCACGCCACCATGAATCGCCGGCAATAAAGGGTTACCAATGTTGTCCTTGTTGGCCGGCAAGCGAAACAGCAGATCATCCCCCACCCGCGAACATTCGATGCCGATCAATTTGGCGTAGGGAATCAGGTGCAGCAGCGACGCGTAGTCGCCCTGCTCATGTGCCTGCTGAAGTTGTTCCTTGAACGCGTCGGTCATTTCGTACCTCCGGCGATGACGCCGCCAAAGCCTTTGGTGCCCTTGATGGCTTTGCCCATGCGCATGAAGGTGCCCACCACGTGGGCGATGGGCTGCTCGGGATCGTCCTGGTAGGCGAAACCGCGAGCAAAGATCACATCCGTGGTCACCCGGTAGCACTGGGCAAAACCATAGACATCTTTATGCGGCTCGGCGGCGTGCATGTAGTCGATGCGCAGGTCGAGGGTCGGACAAACTTCGAACTCGGGCAGCACGCAGAGGGTGGACATGCCGCAGGCAGTGTCCATCAGCGAGGTCAGCGCCCCGCCATGAATCACGCCGGTTTGCGGGTTGCCAACAATTTGAGGACTGTATGGCAAGATGACCGTCAGGCCTTCGCTGCTGGCACTGTGAACCCGCAGCCCAAGAACCTGACAATGTCGCAGCGCCGATAGAAATCGTGTAGCGCGCTCAAAAACGGGGGTTTCGGCCATTTTCATAAACTCTTTTAGTGTTCAGGCAACGCACTAGGCGTTTTTAGTAAAAGTTCCCGTCGGAATAAACTTATATATCTGTATGAATTGAGGAACTTAACGCTATGGGCTGTGCTCGAAAGGCCAGTAGATATATTTTCCATAAGGAGAAACACCCCATGCGTAAGACTTTAGCTATTGCCTTGATGTTGACCGCTTCCCTCGGTCTCGCAGCCTGCGATAAAAAATCCGAGGACAAAGCTCAAGATGCTAACCAACATGCCGAGCAAGCTCAGCAAGACATGAGCAAAGCTCAGGATAAAGTGAACGACGCGGCGAAAGAAAACGCCGAAGCCGCCAAAGCTCAGGCTGAATCGGATGCAGCGGCAGCAAAAGAAGCACCTAAAAACTAAAACAGTTTTTAGCGTGATAAAGAAAACCCGCCAAGTGCGGGTTTTCTTTTGCCTTTTTTTTTGTTTGCAAAGCAGGCGTTACAGCAAAATAGTTTTAAAAGTCGGACTAATCATCAACAGCAACGAACACACTAGTCCGATGCCCCATACCAGGCTCCGCTGCCAGGCCAGATCAACCCAATAGCACAGCAAATAAATGATTCGCGTGATCACGAAGATGATTGCCAGCAAGTCGATCAACCACCCCGCTGTCTGCGTGGTGTGCGCCATCAACCCCCCCACCGCGAACAGAATGAACGCCTCAAAACAGTTTTGATGAGCCGCCAACGCACGGGCACCAAAGCCAGTCAGTTGCGCCTGTTGCTGACGCGGCAGATGGTTGTCATAACCACCCTGGTCATTCATCGCCTTGGCCACGGGAATTTTTGCCACAAAAATCAGCAAGGCACTGATAAACACACACCAGAACGGAATACTCATCAAACAGCCTCTTTAATCGCCTCGGGCAATGGCGCCTCTGTAGGTGTATAGACCATCACGTCGAGAACGTCGGAATGAAATTCCCGGCGATACAACACCAGCACCACGCCGGTACTCATCAACATGAACAACCACGGGCTGACGAACCAGGCCAGCATGGTCATGCCGAAGTAGTAAGAGCGCAGTCCGAAGTTGAACTGGTTGGCGGCCATGGAAATGACGCGGGCCGCCCTGGCAGCAAAGGCTTTGCGCTCTTGTTCGGAAACGTGACGCTCACCGACCATAGGTGCCGAGCCCACAAGAATTGCCGCAAAGTTGTACTGGCGCATGCACCAGCTGAACGTAAAGAACGCATAGACAAACACCAGCGCCAGACACAGCAACTTGATCTCGGACATCCCCTGGGATGCCTGTTGCACCATCGGGATATCCGCCAACAACGAGACCGCCCTTTCGGAGGCTCCGAGCACCGTGAGAATGCCGGCCAGGATAATCAGTGTGCTGGAGGCGAAGAACGAGGCGTTGCGCTCCAGGTTACCGATCACGCTGGCGTCAGCGATGCGGTTGTCGCGCAACAGCATGCGGCGCATCCAGTCTTCGCGATAAAGGTGCAGCACGCTGGCCAGGCACGCGGTGTCGCGGCCCTTCCACGTCGCATAACGGGTGTAGCCGCCCCAGCAGATGGCGAACCAGAACGCGGCGAGGATGTGGATCATGTTGGCGTGGATGAACGACATGCAGGTCCTTGTGATGTGTTTGGCAAAGCAAGTAGTGCTTCGACGTTAGTTCAAGGAAAAAGACACTGCACCGACTCCAAAAAAAATGCCCCGTATCGATTGATACGGGGCATTTCCATGTGTGTTCACGACCCGCTTGTGGCGGGCCATGAAGCGGCTTAAGCCAGTGCTTCTTCGCGTTTGCCCAGCAGGCGATCGCAAACCACCGCGACGACCAGGGTCATGACCGACGGCACCAGCCAGGCCAGGCCTTGCTCGCTCAGCGGCAGGTGGGACAACTGAGTCGGCATCCAGTCGGCCAGACCCGCGCCCTTGAGGGCGTCGATCAAACCGAAGATGAACGACACCAGCATCACCGGACCGACGATTCGGCCCTGCTCATGCCAGAAGTCCTTGCAGAAGCTCAGGGCGACCAGGGCAATGCACGGCGGGTAGATCGCGGTCAGCACCGGGATCGAGAACGCAATCAGCTTGGTGAGGCCCAGGTTGGACACCAGCAGGGAAAACGCGGCCAGGATGATGACCAATGTCTTGTAGGAAAGCGGCAGCACACGGCTGAAGTATTCAGCGCAGGCGCAGGTCAGCCCCACCGCCGTCACCAGACAGGCCAGGGAAATCAGCACCGCCAGAAATCCGCTACCCAGAGAGCCGAAGGTGTGTTGCACGTAAGCGTGCAAGACCGCCGCGCCGTTGGTGGCACCTGCGGCCACTTCATGGCTGCCCGAACCGAGACGGAACAGGCTGACGTAAACCAGCGCCAGGCCCACGCCGGCAATCAGCCCGGCGATGATCGCGTAACGGGTGATCAACACCGGCGACTCGACGCCACGGGAACGGATCGCGTTGACGATGACAATGCCAAACACCAGCGCGCCCAAGGTATCCATGGTCAGGTAACCATTGATGAAGCCTTGGGAGAACGGTGCCGCCACGTATTCCGGGGTGGCCACGCCGACATCACCGGCCGGCAATGCAAACGCTGCGATGCCGAGCGCGGCCAGGGCGATGATCTTCAGCGGTGCGAGGAAACGTCCTACGGTATCCAGCAACCGGCCCGGATAGAGCGAGATGAAAAACACCAGCAGGAAGTACACCGAGCTGTAGAGGAACAGCGCCAGCGGGCTCTCGCCAGTCAGTGGTGCCAAGCCGACTTCGAATGACACGGTGGCGGTGCGCGGTGTCGCGAACAGCGGGCCGACAGCGAGGTAGCACGCGGCCGCCAGCAGGCCACCGGCGACTTTGCCGATCGGGCTGCTCAAGGCATCCATGGCGCCACCGACCTTGGCCAGGGCGACAACGGTGATCACCGGCAGACCGACCGCGGTGATCAGAAAGCCCAGCGCCGCCAT
Source organism: Pseudomonas sp. LBUM1666 (assembly GCF_059695775.1). Taxonomy (NCBI): domain Bacteria; kingdom Pseudomonadati; phylum Pseudomonadota; class Gammaproteobacteria; order Pseudomonadales; family Pseudomonadaceae; genus Pseudomonas; species Pseudomonas sp. LBUM1666. Next base: position 4,510,073 of record NZ_CP166789.1, read on the forward strand.
CCAGACATGTGGACCGGACTGCAGACCGACGATAGGCGGGAAGATGATGTTGCCAGCCCCGACAAACAGAGCAAACGTCATAAAACCAAGTGCCAGGATGTCCTGGCCTTTCAACACTTTCATTAAGGAAATACCACACTACTGAATCGGAATTTAGAGAGGGATTTCCCTGAGGGGTGAGGGAAATGCTGTCGGTCCGTATAGGACTGACCCGTTTAGCGCGTAGCAACCTTGTGGGCCGCGGAAGCAAAAATGGCTGCTAGCCTAACGAATTTGCCCGACAAACGCACTGTTAGGGTGCGATCTATCCGATACGCGACATTTCCGTGTCGCGTTTTTGCATGTAATTGGTTGTCGCCCTTAAGTCAGCCATCGCGAGCAAGCTCGCTCCCACAGGTTCTGTGGGATCCCTGTGGGAGCGAGCGTGCTCGCGATGAGGTCCTCACTGACGACACACAAACGCCGGAAACGACAAAGGCCACCCGAAGGTGGCCTTTGTTTGGTGAAGCGTCAGATAAGCGCGAGGCTTACTTGATCGCCCAACCGGTCAGCTCGGACAAAGCCTTGCCGATGTCTGCCAGCGAACGCACGGTTTTAACGCCTGCGTCTTCCAGGGCAGCAAACTTCTCGTCTGCAGTGCCTTTGCCGCCAGAGATGATTGCGCCAGCATGGCCCATGCGCTTGCCCGCAGGGGCAGTCACACCAGCGATGTAGGAAACAACCGGCTTGGTCACATGTGCCTTGATGTAGGCAGCCGCTTCTTCTTCAGCCGAACCGCCGATCTCACCGATCATAACGATCGCTTCGGTCTTCGGGTCTTCCTGGAACAGCTTCAGGATGTCGATGAAGTTCGAGCCCGGGATCGGGTCACCGCCGATGCCGACGCAAGTCGACTGACCGAAACCGGCGTCAGTAGTCTGCTTCACAGCTTCGTAGGTCAGGGTGCCGGAACGGGAAACGATACCGACCTTGCCTGGCAAGTGAATGTGACCTGGCATGATGCCGATCTTGCATTCGCCTGGAGTGATCACGCCTGGGCAGTTAGGACCGATCAGGACTACGCCCAGCTCGTCGCACTTGACCTTGGCATCCAGCATGTCCAGGGTAGGAATGCCTTCAGTGATGCAAACGATCAGCTTGATGCCGCCGAATGCTGCTTCCAGGATGGAGTCCTTGCAGAAAGGAGCTGGAACATAGATCACGCTGGCGGTGGCGCCAGTGGCAGCTACAGCATCTTTCACGGTGTTGAACACTGGCAGACCCAGGTGCTCGGTGCCGCCTTTGCCGGGAGTAACACCACCAACCATCTTGGTGCCGTATTCGATGGCTTGCTGGGTGTGGAAACTACCTTGCGAACCGGTAATACCCTGGCAGATAACTTTGGTGTCTTTATTGATCAGGACGCTCATTATTTGCCCTCCGCAGCTTTGACAACTTGTTGAGCAGCGTCGGTCAGGCTGGTAGCAGCGATGATGTTCAAACCGCTTTCTGCCAGTACTTTAGCGCCCAGCTCAGCGTTGTTGCCTTCAAGGCGAACAACAACCGGGATTTTCACGCCGACTTCTTTCACAGCGCCGATGATGCCTTCGGCAATCATGTCGCAACGAACGATGCCGCCGAAGATGTTGACCAATACTGCAGCGACGTTAGTGTCGGACAGGATGATCTTGAACGCTTCGGTAACGCGTTCTTTGGTAGCACCGCCGCCCACGTCGAGGAAGTTGGCTGGTTTGCCGCCATGCAGGTTGACGATGTCCATGGTACCCATGGCCAGGCCAGCACCGTTGACCATGCAACCGATATTGCCTTCCAGCGCTACGTAGTTCAGTTCGAACTTGGCAGCGTGCGCTTCGCGCGGATCGTCTTGCGACGGATCGTGGAAAGTCTTCAGCTTAGGCTGACGGTACATGGCGTTGGCGTCGATGTTGATCTTGGCGTCGAGGCAATGCAGATCGCCGTCAGCCTTGATCACCAGCGGGTTCACTTCCAGCAGAGCCAGGTCGTGATCCTTGAACAGCTTGGCCAGACCTACGAAGATCTTGGCGAACTGAGCAACTTGCTTGCCTTCCAGACCCAGCTGGAATGCCAGCTCGCGACCCTGGAATGGCTGAGCGCCAACCAGTGGATCGATAGTGGCCTTGAGGATTTTCTCAGGAGTGTCGTGAGCGATTTTCTCGATGTCCACGCCACCTTCGGTGGAAGCCATGAACACGATGCGACGGCTCGAACGGTCAACGACAGCGCCCAGGTACAGCTCTTTAGCGATATCAGTGCACGATTCAACCAGGATCTTGGTGACTGGCTGACCATTGGCATCAGTCTGGTAAGTCACCAGACGCTTGCCCAACCACTGTTGAGCGAATGCTTTGGCGTCTTCTTTGCTGCGAACCAGCTTAACGCCGCCCGCTTTACCGCGACCACCTGCGTGAACCTGGGCTTTGACAACCCATTCGGTCCCGCCGATTTTGTCGCACGCTTCTGCTGCTGCTTCCGGGGTGTCTACGGCGAAACCCTGGGATACTGGCAGGCCGTATTCAGCGAACAGCTGCTTACCCTGATACTCGTGAAGATTCATGCTTATTACCGTCTTCGTTAGGTACTGCGCATTCGGTGCTGCACTTGTTCAAGTGCCGCACCACCTGTGACTGCTGCTTGCGTAGGTGTTCCGGGTAACCGGTGAGACTACGCAAGGCTGCGTCCGGCGGACATTCCGCGGTGAGTCTTGCACGCAAGGCTCACGACGGGCCTTCCGCCGTGGTTTCTTATTGTCTTGTCTTAACGCTTCTTGCGGTTGGCAATGTGGATGGCGCCGCCATTCACAGCCAGAGCTGCTTCGTGCAAAGCTTCGGACAGGGTCGGATGGGAGAAAACCATCATGCCCAGGTCTTCCGCGCTGGTGCCGAATTCCATACCGATCGCTCCCTGCTGAACCAGTTCTGCAGCGCTCGGGCCAATTACGTGGACGCCCAGTACGCGGTCAGTCTTGGCATCAGCAATTACTTTCACGAAACCGCCGGTGTCGTTGGCTGCCATGGCACGGCCACTGGCTGCGAACGGGAAGGTGCCAACGTTAACTTCAACGCCTTCAGCCTTCAAGACCTGCTCGGTTTTGCCGACCCACGCGATTTCCGGGTGAGTATAAATAACAGACGGGATCAGGTCATAGTTGATTTGGGCTTTGTGGCCCTTGATGCGCTCAACCACCATGATGCCTTCTTCGGACGCCTTGTGCGCCAGCATCATGCCGCGAACCACGTCACCGATTGCGAAAACGCCCGGAACGCTGGTGGCGCACTGGTCGTCAACGAAAACGAAGCCACGTTCGTCGATGTTCACACCGCTGTCAGCTGCCAGCAGCTCGGTGGTCACCGGACGGCGACCAACGGCAACGATCAGCTTGTCGAACGTGATGTTCTGTTCGCCATTGGCATCGGTGTAGTTCACGACAACTTCGTTGCCATTCACTTTGGAACCGGTGACGCGAGCGCCCAGCTTGATGTCCAGACCTTGTTTGGTCAGGGTCTTGTAGGCTTCTTTGGAAACGGCGTCGTCAGCAGCTGGCAGGAACTTCTCCAGGGCTTCCAGAACAACCACTTCGGAACCCAGACGGGACCAGACCGAACCCAGTTCCAGACCGATTACGCCAGCGCCGATAACGCCCAGACGCTTAGGTACGGCCGGGAATTCCAGTGCGCCCGTCGAATCGACGATCACGTTCTGGTCAACCGGAGCCGGTGGAATGTCGATCGGACGCGAGCCCGAAGCCAGAATCACGTTCTCGGCTTCGATGATTTCGACGGTGCCGTCTGGCTTGGTCAGCTCGACTTTCTTGCCGGCCAGCAATTTGCCGTGGCCTTGCAGGGAAGTAACGCCGTTCGCCTTGAACAGGGTGGCAACGCCAGAGGTCAGGCCTTTGACGATGTTGGCTTTACGGCCAACCATTGCCGCCACGTCCATGGTCACGCCAGCGTGATTGATACCGTGGATCGCGAAGCCTTCTTTGGCTTCCTTGTATTTCCAGGAGCTGTCCAGCAGCGCCTTGGATGGAATGCAACCGACGTTCAGGCAAGTACCGCCGAGGGCCAGTTTGCCTTCCTTGTCGGTGTATTTCTCGATGCAGGCAGTGGAGAGGCCCAGTTGCGCTGCTTTAATGGCAGCCACGTAACCGCCAGGGCCCGCGCCAATCACTACCACGTCGAATTTCTGAGTCATGTGTCATTCCTTCTCGAATCAAACCGGACAATCCCTTTTGGGGATTGTCGTGGGACGAAGCTGGTCATTACAGGAGGGCCGCCCATCACTGGCCGGCCCGTGCAACGAAATCAGATATCCAGCAGCAAACGAGCCGGGTCTTCCAGCAGGTTCTTGATGGTAACCAGGAAGGTCACAGCTTCTTTGCCATCGATCAGACGGTGATCGTAGGACAGAGCCAGGTACATCATCGGACGGATAACAACCTGACCGTTGATCGCCATAGGACGCTGCAGAATGTTGTGCATGCCCAGGATGGCCGCTTGCGGCGGGTTAACGATCGGCGTCGACATCATCGAACCGAAAGTACCACCGTTAGTAATTGTGAAAGTACCGCCGGTCATCTCGTCCATCGACAGCTTGCCGTCACGAGCCTTCTTGCCGAAGGTGGCGATGCCGCCTTCGATTTCAGCCAGGCTCATCAGTTCGGCGTTACGCAGAACCGGAACAACCAGGCCGCGGTCGCTGGAAACAGCAACACCGACGTCAGCGTAGCCGTGATAAACGATGTCAGCCCCGTCGATCGACGCGTTGACAGCCGGGAAGCGTTTCAGCGCTTCGGTGGCAGCCTTGACGAAGAACGACATGAAGCCCAGACGCACGCCGTTGTGGGACTTCTCGAACAGGTCCTTGTACTTCGAACGCAGGGCCATGACTTCGGTCATGTCGACTTCGTTGAAAGTGGTCAGCATCGCCATGTTCGATTGAGCTTCAACCAGACGCTTGGCGACGGTGGCCCGCACGCGGGTCATCGGTACGCGCTTCTCGATACGATCGCCGGCAGCGAACACTGGAGCAGCAGCGGCAGGAGCAGCAGCCTTGGCAGGCGCGGCAGCCGGAGCGGCTTTCTTGGCAGCTACAGCGGCAACAACGTCTTCCTTGGTCACACGACCGCCTTTGCCAGTGCCGGCAACGGAAGCGATGTTGATACCGTTTTCTTCAGCCAGCTTGCGAGCAGCCGGTGCAGCAACAGGATCATCTTCGCCTTCAGCGGCTGGCGCAGCAGCTTGTGCAGCGGCCGGAGCAGCGGCAGCAGCTGGAGCGGCAGCAGCGCCGCCCGCTTCGATGGAGCCCAGGACTTCGTCGGACAGAACGGTGTCGCCTTCGTTCTTGACGATAGCGCCCAGCACGCCATCAGCGGTGGCCAACACTTCCAATACGACTTTGTCAGTTTCGATGTCGACGATCAGGTCATCGCGCTTGACGGCGTCGCCCGGCTTTTTGTGCCAGGTGGCAACGGTGCCATCGGCAACCGATTCCGGGAAAGTGGGGGCTTTGATTTCGATAGCCATTATCTGTGGGTCCTTAAATTCGGTTTCAGGTGCGCGAAGGCGTTAAACAGTAAAGGCGTCTTGCAGCAGTTTTTCCTGCTGCTCAGCGTGCATCGATGCATAACCACAAGCAGGTGCAGCGGAAGCATCACGACCGGCGTACTCGAGAAAGAGTGCTTTGTTGTGATTGCCAACGATGCGGCGCATGTGGTGTTGGCTGCAGTACCAGGCACCCTGGTTCATCGGCTCTTCCTGACACCAAACGATATGTTTGAGGTTGGTGTACGGAGCCAGGACTTCGTTCAAGTCGTCCTCAGGGAATGGGTACAGCTGCTCGATACGCACGACGGCGATGTCGTCACGACCTTCGGCACGGCGTTTTTCCAGCAGGTCGTAGTAGACCTTGCCGCTACACAGAACAATGCGCTCGACCTTTTTCGGGTCTTGAACATCGATTTCCGGGATAACGGTCTGGAACGAACCTTCGGCCAGATCTTCCAGAGTCGAGATGGCCAGTTTATGACGCAGCAGCGACTTCGGCGTCAGGACTATCAATGGCTTGCGCAGCGGGCGAATCACCTGACGACGCAGCAAGTGGTAGATCTGGGCCGGCGTAGTCGGCACGGCTACCTGAATGTTGTGCTCGGCGCACAGCTGCAGGTAACGCTCCAGACGAGCCGAAGAGTGCTCCGGCCCCTGACCTTCATAACCGTGCGGCAGCAGCATGGTCAGACCGCAGAGACGGCCCCACTTGTGCTCGCCACTGGTGATGAACTGGTCGATAACCACCTGGGCACCGTTGGCGAAGTCGCCGAACTGGGCTTCCCAGATCACCAGCGCCTCAGGCGTGGTGGTCGAGTAACCGTATTCGAACGCCAGCACGGCCTCTTCGGACAGGAACGAATCGTACAGGTCGAAACGTGGCTGGCCCTTGTACAGGTTTTGCAGCGGGATGTAGGTACCCGTGTCTTTCTGGTTGTGCAAAACAGCGTGACGGTGCGAGAACGTACCGCGGCCGATGTCCTGACCGGTCATGCGAATCGGGTGACCTTCGAACGCCAGGGTCGCGTACGCCATGGTTTCGGCGTAACCCCAGTTGATCGGCAGGCCGCCGGCTTGCATTTTCTGACGGTCTTCGTAGATTTTCGAGACCTGGCGCTGAACCACGAAGCCTTCCGGAATTTCCAGCAGCTTGGCGGACAGTTCCTGCAAGGTTTTCAGATCGAAGCGAGTGTCGTGACGTGCAGTCCAGGCGTGGCCCAGATACGGACGCCAGTCCACGAACAGCTCTTTGTTCGGCTCTTTGACCAGGCTTTTTACAACATGCAGGCCGTTGTCCAGCGCGTTGCGGTACTCATCGATTTTCGCCTGAACACGCTCAACGTCCAGCACACCGCTCTGGGTCAGACGGTCGGCGTACAGTTCACGGGTAGTGCGCTGTTTGGCGATCTGCTGATACATCAGAGGCTGGGTACCGCTTGGCTCGTCGGCCTCGTTGTGGCCGCGACGACGGTAGCAGACCAGGTCGATCACCACGTCGCGCTTGTACTGCATGCGGTAGTCGATGGCCAACTGGGTCACGAACAATACGGCTTCCGGATCATCACCATTCACATGGAGGATCGGCGCCTGGATCATCTTCGCAACGTCAGTCGCGTACTCGGTGGAGCGCGAGTCCAGCGGGTTGCTGATGGTGAAACCGACCTGGTTGTTGATCACGATGTGCACGGTGCCGCCGGTTTTGAAACCGCGGGTCTGCGACATCTGGAAGGTTTCCATCACCACGCCCTGACCGGCGAATGCCGCGTCACCGTGGATGGAGATCGGCAGAACCTTCTCGCCGGTAGGGTCGTTACGACGATCCTGACGGGCGCGAACCGAACCCTCGACCACCGGGGAAACGATTTCCAGGTGGGACGGGTTGAACGCCATGGCCAGGTGAACTTCACCGCCGGTGGTCATCACGTTGGACGAGAAGCCCTGGTGATATTTAACGTCACCGGAACCCAGCTCGACCTTCTTCTTGCCTTCGAACTCGTCGAACAGCTCGCGCGGGTTCTTGCCGAAGGTGTTGACCAGTACGTTCAGACGACCACGGTGGGCCATGCCGATGACGATTTCCTTGGTGCCGTAGGAACCGGAACGCTGGATCAGTTCGTCGAGCATCGGAATCAGGCTCTCGCCGCCTTCCAGACCGAAACGCTTGGTACCCGGGTATTTGGTACCGAGGTATTTTTCCAGACCTTCGCCCGCGGTGACACGCTCAAGCAGGTGGCTCTTGATGTCGGCGGAGTACGTTGGACGGCCGCGCACGCTTTCCAGACGCTGCTGGAACCACTGGCGCTGCTCGGAATCGGTGATATGCGTAAATTCAGCGCCGATGGTGCGGCAATATGTCTGCTGCAACGCTTCGTGAATTTCGCGTAGGCTCGCCTCCTCTTTGCCGATGAACAGGTCGCCGGCACGGAAGGTCGTATCAAGATCGGCATTGGTCAAGCCGTAATGATTGATCGACAGGTCTGCAGGTGCAGGACGCTGCCACAGCCCCAGCGGGTCAAGCTGGGCTGCCTGGTGGCCACGCATACGGTAGGCCTGGATCAATCGCAGCACTTCAACTTGCTTCTTCTCGTGCTCACTGCTCACGCTGCCGGCGGAAACCGGTTGGGCGCGGCGCTGGTTCTTTGCCAGCAAGACGAAATGATCGCGAATTGTGGAGTGCGAAACATCGGTGGCAGTGTTGCCGTCAGCAGGCAACTTCTGAAAGTAGGTGCGCCACTCTTCTGGCACAGCGTTAGGGTCGTGCAGGTAGAGCTCATAGAGCTCTTCCACATAGGCAGCGTTACTACCGGATAGGTAGGCGCTGTTCCACATGCGCTGCATCACGCTTTCTTGCATGCTTGGTCACCCTCGGTTAGGGGAACACCACCGGCGTCGACACCGAGCACGCTTGCAGAAGTCCGAATGCAGCGACTAAAACAAGCCACTTAGGATCACGCTGATAGTCCGGGTACCAGCCCGGATGCCCCTGCTTGTCTCATTTCTTCAAAATAAGAGCCGCAGCCTTATAAGCTGCTGCTCAGGTTAAGACTACGGCGCCGGTTGAAGCCTGCGCCGTAGCATCTACGGGTACAGCGGTACTACAGATACTGCTGAATCACACGCCGCTTTGCAGCAACATGTTACGTACGTGACCGATGGCCTTAGTCGGGTTCAGGCCTTTCGGGCAGACGTTGACGCAGTTCATGATCCCGCGGCAGCGGAATACGCTGAACGGATCATCCAGCGAAGCCAGACGCTCGGCAGTCTTGGTGTCGCGGCTGTCTGCCAGGAAGCGATACGCTTGCAGCAGAGCAGCTGGACCCAGGAACTTGTCCGGGTTCCACCAGAAGGACGGGCAAGAGGTCGAGCAGCAAGCGCACAGGATGCACTCGTACAGACCGTCGAGCTTTTCACGTTCTTCAGGGGTCTGCAGACGCTCGATGGCCGGAGCCGGCGTGTCGTTCTGCAGGTATGGCTTAACCTTTTCGTATTGCTTGTAGAAGATGCTCATATCGACGACCAGGTCACGGATTACCGGCAAACCTGGCAGAGGACGAACGATCAGCTTGTTACCTTTTACGACAGCGGACAGCGGCGTGACGCACGCCAGAGCGTTTTTGCCGTTGATGTTCATGCCGTCGGAACCGCAAACACCTTCACGGCAAGAGCGACGATAGGAGAAACCTTCGTCCTGCTCTTTGATCAGGGCCAGCACGTCCAGCACCATCAGGTCTTTACCACCGGTATCGACCGAAAATTCCTGCATGAACGGCGCAGCGTCCTGATCAGGGTTGTAGCGATAAACACTGACTTGCAACATGGCGGCCACCCTTAATAAGTCCGAATCTTAGGTTCAAAAGTCGGAACAGTCTTCGGCGAGAAGTTCACAGCACGCTTGGTTACGCGCTTGTCACCCGGGAAGTACAGGGTGTGGCACAGCCAGTTTTCGTCGTCGCGGTCTTCGTAGTCTTCACGGGCGTGAGCGCCGCGGGACTCTTTGCGGATCTCTGCGGCGATGGCGGTAGCTTCGGCCACTTCCAGCAGGTTCTGCAATTCCAGCGCTTCGATACGAGCGGTGTTGAACGCCTGGCTCTTGTCGTTGATCTTGACGTTGGCGATACGGCCACGCAGATCAGCCAGCTGAGCAATACCCTTCTGCATGTATTCGCCGGTACGGAACACACCGAAGTAGTTCTGCATGCAGCTTTGCAGCTCTTTACGCAGGGTGGCGACGTCTTCGCCCTCGGTACGCGAGTTCAGGCCATCGAGACGCGCCAGGGCAGCGTCGATGTCGGACTGGCGAGCGCGAGTGTAATCGACGCCTTCTTTCAGGGTCTGTTCCAGGAACAGGCCGGCCGCACGGCCGAATACCACCAGGTCGAGCAGCGAGTTGCCGCCCAGACGGTTGGCACCGTGAACCGATACGCAGGCCACTTCGCCTACTGCGAACAGACCCGGGATGATCTGATCAACGCCGTCGGCGTCCTGAGTGATTGCCTGACCGTGAATGTTGGTCGGCACGCCGCCCATCATATAGTGGCAGGTTGGAACGACCGGGATCGGCGACACGGCTGGATCGACGTGAGCGAAGGTCTTGGACAGTTCCATGATGCCTGGCAGACGGCTGTGCAGAACTTCTTCACCGAGGTGATCGAGTTTCAGCATTACGTGGTCGCCATCCGGACCGCAACCGTTGCCGGCGATGATTTCTTTAACCATCGAGCGAGCAACCACGTCACGACCAGCAAGGTCTTTGGCGTTCGGAGCATAACGCTCCATGAAACGCTCGCCGTGCTTGTTGATCAGGTAACCGCCTTCACCGCGGCAGCCTTCAGTCACCAGTACACCGGCGCCGGCGATGCCGGTCGGGTGGAACTGCCACATTTCGATGTCTTGTACCGGCACGCCAGCACGCAGAGCCATGCCGACGCCGTCACCGGTGTTGATCAGGGCATTGGTGGTGGACGAGTAGATACGACCTGCACCGCCGGTCGCCAGTACAGTGGCGTTAGCGCGGACGTAGGAAGTTTCGCCGGTTTCGATGCAGATGACGATCATGCCGACAAAGGCACCATCTTCGTTCTTCACCAGGTCGACGCCGTAGTATTCGTTGAGGAATACGGTGCCGGCCTTGAGGTTGGCCTGGTACAGAGTGTGCAGCAGTGCGTGACCGGTACGGTCGGCAGCGGCACAAGTACGTGCAGCCTGGCCACCTTTACCGAAGTCTTTCGACTGACCGCCGAATGGACGCTGATAGATGCGGCCTTGCTCGGTACGGGAGAAAGGCAAGCCCATGTGCTCGAGCTCGAAGACCGCTTCCGGGCCTACGGAACACATGTATTCGATAGCGTCCTGGTCACCGATATAGTCGGAACCCTTGACGGTATCGTACATGTGCCAGCGCCAGTCATCGTTCGGATCTGCCGAAGCGATAGCGCAGGTGATGCCACCCTGGGCGGATACAGTGTGCGAGCGAGTCGGGAAAACCTTGGTTACCACGGCAGTCTTGTGACCACCTTGTGCCAGCTGCAGCGCAGCGCGCATGCCAGCACCGCCGCCGCCAATGATGATGGCGTCGAACGAAAGCGTATTAACTGTAGTAGACATGAATCAGATACCCCAAAGAATCTGCACACCCCAGACGAAGTACGCGAACATCGCGACGCCGCATACCGCCTGGAAGAGGAAACGTATTGCAGTCGCGGACTTGCCGAACGCCATTGGCGTCAGGTAGTCGGTCGCGATGGTCCACATGCCGACCCAGGCGTGAGCGCCGAGGGCAACGAGGGCCAGGAGACTGAAGATACGCATCCAGTTGCTTGCGAACAGTTCATGCCATTGGGCGTAGCCGATGCCAGGGTTGGCGACGACGTATCCGATCAGGAAGATGAAGTAAGCCGCGAGAACGACCGCAGACACACGTTGTGCCATCCAGTCATAGAGGCCCGAACGCGACAGGTTCGTGACGTTAGTTACCATATCCAAACTCCTGCCAGAACGATTACCACCACAGAAACGGCGATAACGATTTTCGAGCCCAGTTTGCCGCCCTCAAGCGACTCGCCGATGCCCATGTCCATCATCAAGTGGCGCACACCGGCAACCAAGTGATACAGCAAGGCGGACAGGATGCCCCATGTCACTAGCTTGGCTAGCGGACTGGTCAGACACGCTTTCACCTGACCGAAGCCTTCTTCCGAGTCGAGCGACTTGTCCAATGCATAAAGCATGATGGCCAGGCTGACAAAGAGGATGATTCCGGAGATTCGGTGAAGAATGGACGTGTAAGCAGTGACTGGGAGTTTGATGGTCCTTAGGTCTAGGTTTACAGGTCGTTGGCTATTCACGGCTTTTTTTCACACTGAAGAGCCCCTAACAATCAGGGCAAAGTTGTTGGGGAGTGCACTGGTCAGGTACCCACCACCCAGGGAGTGCGACCCCCAGTAAAGCAGGCCCAAAAGCCCCTGGCGGTCGGAGGCCGAGTATAGACAGTTAGGCTACTAATGACAACGCAATCGCCTTCCCCTAATAGCTCATTGCGCAAGTCGTATAAAAGGCGTAAATGGCAGTCAATTTCGAGGAAAAAGTCCGGTTAAAGCCTTCTGGAGCAAGACTTTAGGCAAATTGACATTCGAATTTATCTCACTATAGTGGTGCGGGCCCTGCGTGGGGGGTCTGTCTGATGATTTCAAGCATAAATAGGAGGCCACATGGCTGACAAAAAAGCGCAGTTGATCATCGAGGGCGCAGCCCCCGTCGAGCTGCCCATTTTAACCGGCACCGTTGGTCCCGATGTTATCGATGTTCGGGGCCTGACGGCCACGGGCCGTTTCACCTTTGACCCTGGTTTCATGTCGACAGCTTCCTGCGAGTCGAAGATCACCTATATCGACGGCGACAACGGCATTCTGCTGCACCGCGGTTACCCGATCGAACAGCTGGCTGAAAAATCGGACTACCTGGAAACCTGCTATCTGCTGCTCAACGGCGAATTGCCGACCGCAGAACAGAAGGCCCAGTTCGTCAGCACCGTGAAGAACCACACCATGGTTCACGAGCAGTTGAAGACCTTCTTCAACGGTTTCCGTCGCGACGCCCACCCGATGGCCGTCATGTGCGGCGTAGTCGGCGCCCTCTCGGCCTTCTACCACGACTCCCTGGACATCAATAACCCGCAGCATCGCGAAATCTCCGCGATCCGCCTGGTTGCCAAGATGCCGACCCTGGCAGCGATGGTTTACAAGTACTCGATGGGGCAACCCATGATGTACCCGCGCAACGACCTGACGTACGCGGAAAACTTCCTGCACATGATGTTCAACACCCCGTGCGAGATCAAACCGATCAGCCCGGTACTCGCCAACGCCATGGACAAAATCTTCATCCTCCATGCCGACCACGAGCAGAACGCATCGACGTCCACCGTACGCCTGGCCGGCTCTTCGGGTGCCAACCCGTTCGCCTGTATCGCCGCCGGCATCGCTGCACTGTGGGGCCCTGCCCACGGCGGCGCGAACGAAGCTGTTCTGACCATGCTCGATGAAATTGGCGATGTCTCGAACATCGACAAGTACATCGCCAAGGCCAAGGACAAGAACGATCCGTTCAAACTGATGGGCTTCGGTCACCGGGTTTACAAAAACCGCGACCCACGCGCAACAGTCATGAAGCAGACCTGCGACGAAGTGCTGAAAGAACTGGGCATCACCAACGATCCGCAACTCGAACTGGCCATGCGCCTGGAAGAGATCGCCCTGACCGATCCGTACTTCATCGAACGCTCGCTGTACCCGAACGTCGACTTCTACTCGGGGATCATCCTCAAGGCGATCGGCATTCCAACCAGCATGTTCACCGTGATCTTCGCTTTGGCGCGGACCGTCGGCTGGATCTCCCACTGGAAAGAAATGCTCTCCAGCCCGTACAAGATTGGCCGTCCGCGCCAGCTGTACACCGGCTACGAGTCGCGCGACATCACCAAGCTGGAAGACCGCAAATAAGACCTGTCTTGCGATAACGTCTTAAAGTTGCACCGGGAACGGCCTCTATTTATATAGAGGCCGTTTTTGTTTGTGCGATGAACCTGATCGTTCCCACGCGCAGCAAAGGAATGCCGCTGGGGACGCTCCGCGTCCCGCTGTCGACACAAGGCTCGAGCCCTGCGCAGGGGTGACGCGGAGCGTCACGGGATGCATTCCTTTGCTGCGCGTGGGAACGATCAGTGAGCGGCGGGCTGTTGATCTGGCTTTGGCTTTTGATGTTGATCCTGCTTTTGATCTTTCGCCCCTTCGGCAAGCCGAGCGTAGGTGTTCATCAGGGGGTCAGGCGCGTAGCGCCGTTCGGCGAAGCCGAACACATCGAGAGGAGGTCGTCGCGAAGCAGACCGTAGGCGATGCCCCCTGATGGACACCGGAGCGAGGGAACGCGGAGCTTTAGCGAGGCGCCGTACGCCGGGGCGAAGCCTTTTGGTTCCTTTTTGGCGTTTGAAAAAGGGACTCGCTGTAAAAGCGAAACCATAATCAGCCGTTACCGCAGCAACGGATATGTACACAATCAAACCACCCAACCAAAAATGCCCCGATCTCTCGACCGGGGCATTTCTGTTTAACGCAACTTACAAAAGCAAACCTGAAGCCTTAGTGAGCAACCGCCCCACTCGCCCCCAAGCCCGTCTGCGAACGAACAAACTGAGGGAAGAACAGCGCCCGCTCATTGTCAGCCGCGGTCGACTTGTCAGTGATCGAGAAGAACCAGATCCCGACAAACGCAATGGCCATGGAGAACAGCGCCGGGTACTCATACGGGAAGATAGCCTTCTCGTGATGCAGGATCTGCACCCAAATGGTTGGCCCAAGGACCATCAAACCAACGGCACTGATCAGACCCAACCAGCCGCCGATCATCGCACCACGTGTGGTCAGCTTCTTCCAGTACATGGAAAGCAGCAGCACGGGGAAGTTACAGCTCGCCGCGATGGAGAACGCCAGGCCTACCATGAACGCGATGTTCTGGCTTTCGAACAGAATACCCAGACCGATCGCCAGCACGCCCAGACAGACCGTGGTGATTTTCGAGACGCGGATCTCGTCCTTGTCGTTGGCCTTGCCCTTCTTGATCACGCTGGCGTAAAGGTCGTGAGACACCGCCGTAGCGCCGGCCAGCGTCAAACCAGCCACCACAGCCAGAATGGTTGCGAACGCGACTGCCGAGATGAAGCCCAAGAAGATACTGCCACCCACCGCGTTGGACAGGTGCACCGCCGCCATGTTGTTGCCGCCCAACAGCGCGCCAGCAGCATCTTTAAAGGCAGGGTTGGTGCTGACCAGCAGGATCGCGCCGAAGCCGATGATGAACGTCAGGATGTAGAAGTAGCCAATGAAGCCGGTTGCATACAGCACGCTCTTGCGAGCTTCTTTCGCGTCACTCACGGTGAAGAAGCGCATCAGAATGTGCGGCAGGCCAGCGGTACCGAACATCAGTGCCAGGCCAAGCGAGAATGCCGAGACCGGATCTTTCACCAGACCGCCCGGGCTCATGATCGCTTCACCTTTAGGGTGAACCTTGATCGCCTCGGAAAACAGCAAGCTGAAGTCGAAGTTGACGTGCTTCATGACCATCAGCGCCATGAACGAAGCACCTGACAGCAACAACACTGCCTTGATGATCTGCACCCAAGTGGTCGCCAACATGCCGCCGAACAACACGTACATGCACATCAGGATACCGACCAGGATCACGGCAACGTAGTAGTCGAGACCGAACAGCAGCTGAATCAGCTTGCCGGCACCAACCATTTGCGCGATCAGGTAGAACGCCACCACCACCAGCGAGCCGCAAGCGGACAGCGTGCGGATCTGGGTTTGCCCAAGGCGGTAGGACGCCACGTCGGCAAAGGTGTATTTACCCAGGTTACGCAGACGCTCGGCGATCAGGAACAGAATGATCGGCCAGCCCACCAGGAACCCGATCGAGTAGATCAGGCCGTCGTAGCCGGAGGTGAACACCAGGGCGGAAATACCCAGGAAGGACGCCGCTGACATGTAGTCACCGGCAATCGCCAGACCGTTCTGGAAGCCGGTGATCTTGCCACCCGCCGCATAGTAGTCGGCTGCCGAATTATTGCGCTTGGAAGCCCAGTAGGTGATGCACAAGGTCAGACCAACGAACGCGACGAACATCAGGATCGCGGAAACGTTGAGCGGTTGTTTGTGCACTTCGCCGGTCAGGGCTTCACCTGCCCAGACGACAGGTGCAAAGGCTGCGATGCTCAATAGAGCCATTAGACGCCGGATCATTGCTGAGCCTCCTTGAGAATCGCATTGTTCAGGTCGTCGAATTCGCCATTGGCGCGTCGTACGTAGATTGCAGTCAGGACAAAGGCCGAGAGAATCAGCCCGACACCAATCGGTATCCCCCAGGTAATCGAAGACTCCGGGCTGATTTTCGCCCCCAGAATATGCGGCCCGTAAGCAATCAAAAGGATGAATCCGGAGTAAAGCCCAAGCATGATCGCCGAAAGAATCCAGGCGAACCTTTCTCGCTTACTAACCAGCTCCTTGAAGAGCGGGCTGTTTTGAATCGAGAGGTAAATGCTGTCGTTCATTGTTTTTATCCTCGCAGCACAGATGAAGTTGGAACGTTATCCACTCTATGCGGCTACGGAACTGGTTCCAGACGACCTTAGTATTAGAACGACATGACGGTGTTGCCATTTTTCAGCAAATAATAATTAGCCTGCTTTGCACCCATCTTCTCTCTACAAGAACGCAGGAACGCAAAAGGCCGCTTGGCAGTGATACCAAGCGGCCCTGTAAGGTGCTGACTAGACGCGTCAGCTCAAATCATTTGGTCCAGTCTGCAACGCGTTCCGGGTGTTTGGCCACCCAATCCTTCGCGGCGGCTTCAGGTTTGGCACCATCTTGAATGGCCAACATGACTTCGCCGATTTCGTCTTTCGACGCCCACTGGAAGTTCTTCAGGAACTTGGCAACTTCCGGAGCCTTGGTTGCCAGTTCTTTGCTGCCGATGTTGTTTACGGTTTCAGCCGCGCCATAAACGCCTTTCGGGTCGTCCAGGAAGCGCAGTTTCCACTTGGCGAACATCCAGTGCGGCACCCAACCGGTGACAGCAATGGATTCGTTTTTCTTCTCGGCACGGGTCAGCTCGGCAATCATGCCGGCGCCGGAACTGGCCTTGAGTTGATACCCGGTCAGATCGTAGTCCTTGATTGCCTGTTCGGATTTGAGCATTACGCCCGAGCCGGCGTCGATGCCGACGATGCGACTTTTGAAGCTGTCGTCGGTTTTCAGATCGGCAATACTTTTAGCTTTGACGTACTCCGGCACGATCAGGCCAATTCTCGCGTCCTTGAAGTTCGGACCGTAATCGACGACTTGATCCTTGTTCTTGGTCCAGTATTCACCATGAGTCACAGGCAGCCACGCAGACATCATGGCATCGAGTTTGCCAGTGGCCACGCCCTGCCACATGATCCCGGTGGCGACTGCTTGCAGTTTCACGTCATAACCGAGTTTCTGCCTGATCACTTCAGCGGCCACGTTGGTCGTGGCGACACTGTCCGACCAGCCGTCGACATAACCGATAGTCACTGCCTTGCCTTCGGCGCTGGCTACAGTAGAACTGATCGCCAGCACCAAAGCGGCACCTGCGCCCAAGAGTCGTCGCATCTTCATCGTTACTTCCCCGAAAGTGCTGCGCTCGACGGATGCCGAGTCGCGTCAACGTATTGTTATGGTGCACAGCGCCCCCATCACGCCCACCGCAAACTCATCCGAACATCAGCGCGATTTATCAATGAGAGCACTGATGCGTCGATAATCAACCTCCAGACAATGGCGACCTTCTCTGCTAGCGACCTCAAGGCATCGAGAAACGACATCAGAACGCCATTAATCTAGACCACCGGAAGCCCGCCGGCCAATCCGCCCAAACTTTGCATGTCAAAAGTATGCAGGCCACCAAGCACGTGGCAAATGAAGGTAACATGCGCGGCTTTGCTCCCAGACGGCCTGACCATGCCCGCGACATCCCGCTTTCCTTTTTTTGCTTATCTATTCGCCTGCCTGCTGGGGCTTTTTGCCCTTGGTGGCTTCTGGTATGGCCTCGGCAAACCGGTGATGCTGCCGGACGTGGCCAGTGCGACGCACAAGCTGCAATGCGCCTCCTACACCCCGTTCGACAAGGACCAATCGCCGTTCGATCAGCCGTTCAAGCTGCGCCCCGAGCGCATGGACGCCGACCTCGCGCTGCTGGCCAAAAGCTTCGAATGCATCCGCACCTATTCCATGACCGGCCTCGAGGCCCTGCCCGACCTGGCGCGCAAGCACGGGCTGAAACTGATGATCGGTGCCTGGGTCAACAGCAACCCGGTGGACACCGCCAAGGAAGTCGACCTGCTGATTGCCTCGGCCAACGCCAACGCGGACGTAGTGACCTCGGTGATCGTCGGCAACGAAACCCTGTTGCGCAAGGAAGTCACTGGCGCGCAGCTGGCCAAGCTCATTAACAAAGTCAAAAGCCAGGTCAAACAACCTGTCACTTACGCCGACGTCTGGGAGTTCTGGCTCCAGCACCCGGAAGTTGCCCCGGCGGTGGATTTCCTGACTATCCACTTGTTGCCGTACTGGGAAGATGACCCGTCGAATATCGACGCCGCTCTGCAGCATGTGGCCGAAGTACGTCAGGTGTTCGGCAACAAGTTCGCACCCAAGGACGTGATGATTGGTGAAACCGGCTGGCCCAGTGAAGGCCGTCAGCGTGAGACCGCCCTGCCGAGCCGGGTCAATGAAGCCAAGTTCATTCGCTCTTTTGTCATCATGGCGGAGCAGCAAGGCTGGCATTACAACCTGATCGAAGCCTTCGACCAACCGTGGAAACGCGCCAGCGAAGGTGCGGTCGGTGGTTATTGGGGGCTGTTCGATGCCGATCGCCAGGACAAGGGCGTGCTCGCCGGTCCGGTGTCGAACGTGCCTTACTGGACGCAGTGGCTGGTGGTGGGTGGTTTGATCTTCCTTGGCACGTTGATCCTCGGCGGCCGTGTACGCAGCACTCGCGCAGCGCTGGTTCTACCGCTGCTCGGTGCGCTGGCCGCTTGCTCGATTGGCGCCTGGGGCGACCTGGCCCGTGTCACTACGCGGTTTACCAGTGAATGGTTGTGGGTCGCTTTGCTGACGGCTTTGAATGTGTTGGTGCTGGCCCATGCGGCACTGACGCTGAGCGCTCGCACTGGTTGGCGTGGACAAGCGTTCAACACGCTGGAACGTCGGGCGGGCTGGTTGCTCGCCGCGGCCGGTTTTGCCGCTGCGGTGACGATGCTGGAGCTGGTGTTCGATCCGCGTTATCGCAGCTTCCCGAGTGTCGCATTCATCCTGCCGGCGCTGGTCTATCTGTGCCGCCCGGTGAGCGTGCCGCGTCGGGAGATTGCCCTGCTGACCTTCATCATCGGTGCCGGTATTGCGCCGCAGCTTTACCGTGAAGGGTTGCAGAATCAACAGGCCTGGGGTTGGGCGCTGGTGAGTGTGTTGATGGTTGCAGCGTTGTGGCGCAGTTTGCGGGTTCGCAAGGCCTGATCTTCAGGGCCGATGCCGGCCTCTTCGCGAGCAGGCTCGCTCCCACAATAGATCTTCAGTGAGCACAAAATCTGTGTACGACGAAGATCAAATGTGGGAGCGAGCCTGCTCGCGAAGACTGACTATCAGGCGCCGCGGGCTTGCCGGACCAACCGCAACCCGGCAATCACCACCGCAAAAACAGCCAAAGTCGTGTTGTACAACGCCAACGCCGGAAACCCGAACACCAGCGCAAGCACGGCCAACCACCACCCGGCCCGGCCCGGTAGCACAAAACCGATAACGGCTGCCGCCAATGCCGCGAAGCCCAAGACATTGAAGTGAATCATCAGGCCCAGGCTCGAACGAACCTGGCATTCCCAGCGACTCGCTTCGTCCACGCAGATGCCGACCCATTGAGCATCCTCCATGAAGCCATAACGCGCGCCATAACTGGCGGCCAGCCATAACGGCAGGAGAACGAGCAGCAGAATCACAGGCAGACGGCGGGACATGAAGCACTCCAATAAACGAAAACGGCGGCCAGCTTAATCCCCCGCCACCGGTAAGCAAACGCGTGTAAGAGATAATTGGTCACGAAATAGCTGCAAAGTGTATCGTCCAGCTACTATTACTCCGAAATTAGGCCTGATTGGTGCCGATCCATGGCACTTTGGCGCAAACCCCGTGGTCATAGCCTGCGAACTTCATTCGGCACCTTTCTCTAAGGGATCTAGTCATGCTCCGTTCCTTGCGCTTCGCCGCCCTGTTTGGCGGCCTTATTTTGAGTGCGTCCGCACTGGCCGTCGATATCGACGCTGCCAGCTATGGCTACCCCTTGACCAACCCGTTCGAGGCGACCATCGCCACGACACCGCCGCACTTGCGCCCGGAGTTACCGCTGGATGACGACATCGATCAGCAGACACGCAGCGTTACCTTGCGCCCGGAGCGTGCATTCGAACTGCCGGACAACTTCTGGCCGGTCAAAAAGCTGACCTACCGCATCGCCACGCAAGACAAGGCAGCACCGCTGATCTTTCTGATCGCCGGCACCGGCGCGCGCTATGACAGCAGCCTTAACGAATACCTGAAGAAGCTCTACTACAAGGCTGGCTACCACGTGGTGCAACTGTCGTCGCCCACCAGCTTCGACTTCATGAGCGCCGCCTCACGCTTTGCCACGCCCGGCATCACCAAGGAAGACGCCGAAGACATGTACCGGGTGATGCAGGCCGTGCGGGCGCAAAACCCGAACGTCGCCGTCACCGATTATTACCTGACCGGCTACAGCCTGGGCGCACTGGACGCGGCATTTGTCGCACACCTGGACGAAACCCGCCGCAGCTTCAACTTCAAGAAAGTCTTGCTGCTCAACCCGCCGGTCAACCTCTACACCTCGATTACCAACCTGGACAAGCTGGTCCAGACCGAGGTCAAAGGCATCAACAACAGCACAACGTTCTATGAACTGGTGCTGGACAAACTGACCCGCTACTTCCAGCAGAAAGGCTACATCGACCTCAACGATGCCCTGCTCTACGACTTCCAGCAGTCCAAGCAGCACCTGAGCAATGAACAGATGGCCATGCTGATCGGCACTTCGTTCCGCTTCTCGGCAGCCGACATTGCCTTCACCTCGGACCTGATCAACCGTCGCGGCCTGATCATTCCACAGAAATACCCGATCACCGAAGGCACCAGCCTCACGCCGTTCCTCAAGCGTGCGCTGCAATGCGACTTCGACTGCTACATCACCGAGCAAGTCATCCCGATGTGGCGTGCCCGCACCGACGGCGGCAGCCTGCTGCAACTGATCGACCAGGTCAGTTTGTATGCACTCAAGGATTACCTGCACGACAGCCCGAAAATCGCCGTCATGCACAACGCCGACGACGTGATTCTCGGCCCTGGCGACCTCGGCTTCCTGCGCAAGACCTTTGGCGATCGTTTGACCGTTTATCCACTGGGCGGCCATTGCGGCAACCTTAATTACCGCGTCAACAGCGACGCCATGCTGGAGTTCTTCCGTGGCTAAATACCTCCTGCTTATCGCAGCGTTACTCTGTGCAGGCGTCGCCAATGCCGACAACAGCAAAGCCAACGCACCGGTTGTGATTGACAGTGACGGCTTCAAGGAGCCGCTGAGCAAACTCAAATTCAACCCGGGGCTGGATCAGCGCGAGTTCGAACGTTCGACGCTTAACGCGCTGAACGTCTACGACCCGCTGGAAGAATGGAACCGCCGCGTCTATCACTTCAACTACCGCTTCGACCAATGGGTGTTCCTGCCAGTGGTCGATGGCTATCGCTACATCACGCCGAGTTTCCTGCGCACCGGTGTCAGCAACTTCTTCAATAACCTCGGTGACGTGCCGAACCTGTTGAACAGCTTGCTGCAGTTCAAGGGGCAGCGCTCGATGGAAACCACCGCGCGCCTGCTGCTCAACACCACCGTCGGCATCGCCGGCCTGTGGGACCCGGCCACAGCCATGGGTCTGCCGCGCCAGAGCGAAGACTTCGGCCAGACGCTGGGCTTCTACGGTGTACCGAGCGGCGCCTACTTCGTGTTGCCGATCCTCGGCCCTTCGAACATCCGCGACACTGGTGGCCTGGTGGTGGACTTCAGCGCGGAATCGGCAATCAACTTCCTGAACGTCTCCGAAGTCAGCTCCAACCATCCTGAGGTCTGGGTCCTGCGTGGCGTCGACAAGCGCTATCAGAACAGCTTCCGCTACGGCCAGCTGAACTCGCCGTTCGAGTACGAGAAAGTGCGCTACGTGTACACCGAGTCACGCAAGTTGCAGATCGCCGAGTAAATCCATCGGCGACAAAAAAGGCCATTCGATGCGGATCGAATGGCCTTTTTCATTTCTCACACATTAACTTTTAACGGTGCGCCAGATCTTGCTAACGAGCATCACACCCGCCAACACCACCGCACCGGCCACAATCCCCGCCACCGCATTCAGCAACGTCGGCACGATAAACCCGGCACCGCCCGCCCCTGCGCTGACGCTCTCAATCCAGTGATGAACCACCGGCACGCCATGGGTCAGAATCCCGCCGCCTACCAGGAACATCGCCGCCGTGCCGATCACCGACAGGCTTTTCATCATGTACGGAGCAGCACGCAGGATCCCGGCGCCGATACTTTTGGCCATCTGGCCAGGCTTCTGGGTCAGCCACAAACCGAGGTCGTCGAGTTTGACAATGCCGGCCACCAGGCCATAAACGCCGATGGTCATGACGATGGCAATGCCCGAGAGGACGATGACTTGCTGGGTCAGCGGAGCATCTGCCACGGTACCGAGGGTGATGGCGATGATTTCTGCCGAGAGAATGAAGTCGGTTCGGATGGCACCCTTGATCTTGTCTTTCTCGAACGCCACCAGATCGACCGCCGGATCGGCCACGGCTTCGACCAGCTCTGCATGCTCGGCCTGGTCTTCAGCCTTGCTGTGCAGGAATTTATGGGCCAGTTTCTCGAAACCTTCGAAACACAGGTACGCGCCGCCGATCATCAACAACGGCGTGACCAGCCACGGAATGAATGCACTGATGGCCAAGGCCGACGGCACCAGGATCAGCTTGTTGAGAAACGAGCCCTTGGCCACCGCCCACACCACCGGGATTTCCCGCTCGGCACGCACACCGGAAACCTGTTGGGCATTGAGCGCCAGATCGTCGCCGAGCACGCCAGCAGTCTTCTTGGCGGCCATTTTGGTCATCAACGCCACATCATCGAGTACCGCGGCGATGTCGTCGATCAGCAACAGTAAACTGCTTCCTGCCATGAATCAGGTTTCCTTCTTGAATGGATGCCGCGCAGCATAGCGCGGCCGGGGGCCGTACGGGGCATTCTTGAGCGCCGCGCGAGGCCGGTGCTACCATGCGCAACCGCCAGAACAGGCAAGGAACCCCCTGGTTTATGAGCACTATCCGCGAGCGCAACAAAGAACTGATCCTGCGTGCCGCCAGTGAAGAATTTGCCGACAAGGGCTTCGCTGCGACCAAAACCAGTGACATCGCAGCCAAGGCGGGATTGCCCAAGCCCAACGTCTACTACTACTTCAAATCCAAGGAAAACCTCTACCGCGAGGTCCTGGAAAGCATCATCGAACCGATTCTGCAGGCCTCGACACCGTTCAACGCCGACGGCGTGCCCAGTGAAGTGCTGAGCGGCTACATCCGCTCGAAAATCCGCATCTCCCGCGACCTGCCCTTCGCCTCCAAGGTTTTTGCCAGCGAAATCATGCACGGCGCCCCGCACCTGAGCGCCGACCTGGTGGAACGGCTCAACGGCCAGGCCAAGCACAACATCGACTGCATCCAGACCTGGATCGACCGCGGCCAGATTGCCCCGATCGACCCCAATCACCTGATGTTCAGCATCTGGGCCGCGACCCAGACCTATGCCGACTTCGACTGGCAGATTTCCGCGGTGACCGGGAAGGCCAATCTCGATGAGGCGGATTATGAGGCGGCGGCGCAGACGATTATCCGGTTGGTGCTTAAAGGGTGTGAGCCGGACTGATACACCGCGGTGCCCTCTTCGCGAGGAAGCCCGCTCCCACACTCGATTTCTGATATTCACAAATCCCTTGTGGGAGCGGGCTTCCTCGCGAAGGGGGCAACGCAGTCCTGAGACTAAAACCAAATGGCGTCCCAAAGCGGATAGTCGCCAAGCTTCTCCACCAGCCTCGCCCGCAATGGGTTGGCGACAACATATCGAGCAAGCTTCACCAAATCCTCCTCTCGCCGCACCGCATGATCATGAAAGCTCTGCTGCCAAAGACTGCCCGTCCTGCCGGTCACCGCATTGATAGATCGAGTACTCAACGATTTGGTCTGGCACATCAATTGCCCCAGCGACCCTCTTTGTAGCTGAATCAACCAGTGAAAATGATCGGGCATGACGACAAAGGCCAAAGAATCAGCAAAACCTTGCTCCTGAGCTTGTTTGAATTGCTGTACGACCATCCTGCCCAAGGTGTAATCCCTGAAAACAGGCTCTCGTTTGAGGGTATTGGCAGTCAGAAGATAGATGCGGTTTTGCTCGGCATATCGGCCGATGCGCAGACGGTGCGAAGCTGACAGCTCAGGCATTCCTTTGCCTCTCTCATGGATGAATTCATGAAAAGGCTAGATCAGTGAATTGAAGACTGAGGGGCGGACTTTTAGCTGGATGTGTCCGGGAGATTGCCTTCGCGAGCAAGCCCGCTCCCACAGTGGGTTGGCGGTGTTCAGACATTTTGTGTCTACCACCGAACCAATGTGGGAGCGGGCTTGCTCGCGAAAGCGGTAGATCAGTCACTACAAAATCAAGCAGTCACCCCCGCATCCGCCCGCAACCCCAACGCCTCAATCGCGTTGATCGCACATTGCTCATCAACATCAGAAAGATCACCGCTGATACCAACAGCCCCTAGCACATTCCCTTCCTGATCCCGAATCAAAACGCCGCCCGGTGCCGGCACAACACTGCCCTGCCCCAGACTGTTCAAAGCGGCGATAAACGCCGGTCGTTGTTGTGCATCCAGCGCCAGCAGGCGTGAGCCTTTGCCCAGGGCGATGGCGCCCCAGGCTTTGCCGATGGCGATCTGCGGGCGCAGCAGGCTGGCGCCGTCTTCACGCTGCAGGGTGACCAAGTGTCCACCCGCATCCAGTACTGCAATGGTCAATGGAGCCGCCGAGATTGCACGCCCTGCGGAAATAGCCTGATTGGTCAGGTTGACTGCAACTTTCAAGGTTAAAGCGCTCATGGTGCCGTCCTCATTTTGTTATAGGGAAAGCTGTTGGACTGCTTTTCGTTCAGAAGTCCGATGCAACAAATAGAACACAATGAGTTATTTTTTTGTATACAATAATTCTCGAAAAGCGCCACATGCGACGAAAAGCCACAGTAGATCGAGCTTCCGACGAATGAAACGGCCGCTTGAGAAAATGGATTGACCTGCGCCGTCCGCCGTGAATACACTCTGCGCAAAGCCACTTGTATACAATTACAAAACGTAAGAGGCACAAAACCATGAGCAAAATGAGAGCAATCGAAGCCGCCGTTCTGGTGATGCGCCGTGAAGGGGTTGATACCGCTTTTGGCATCCCCGGCGCCGCGATCAACCCGCTGTACTCCGCCTTGCAGAAGGTCGGTGGCATCGATCACGTCCTTGCTCGCCACGTTGAAGGCGCCTCGCACATGGCCGAGGGCTACACCCGCACCAAGGCCGGCAACATCGGCGTGTGCATCGGCACTTCGGGACCTGCCGGTACCGACATGGTCACCGGGCTCTACAGCGCCTCGGCCGACTCGATCCCGATTCTTTGCATTACCGGCCAGGCACCCCGCGCCCGTATGCACAAGGAAGACTTCCAGGCTGTCGACATCACCGCGATCGTCAAACCAGTGACCAAGTGGGCAACCACCGTCATGGAACCGGGCCAGGTGCCTTACGCGTTCCAGAAAGCCTTCTACGAAATGCGCTCCGGCCGTCCAGGCCCGGTGCTGATCGATCTGCCGTTCGACGTGCAGATGGCTGAAATCGAATTCGACATCGATGCCTATGAACCACTGCCGCTGGCCAAGCCAACCGCCAACCGCGTACAAATCGAGAAGGCCTTGGCCATGCTCGATCAGGCCGAGCGCCCATTGCTGGTCGCCGGTGGCGGCATCATCAATGCCGACGCCAGCGAATTGCTGGTGGAATTCGCCGAACTGACCGGTATCCCGGTGATCCCGACCCTGATGGGCTGGGGCACCATCCCGGACGATCACCCGTTGATGGTCGGCATGGTTGGCTTGCAGACGTCGCACCGATACGGCAACGCCACCCTGCTCAAGTCCGACGTGGTGTTGGGTGTCGGTAACCGTTGGGCTAACCGCCACACCGGTTCGATCGACGTGTACACCGAAGGTCGCAAGTTCATCCACGTCGACATCGAGCCGACGCAAATCGGCCGCGTGTTCAACCCCGACCTGGGCATCGTTTCCGACGCTGCTGCCGCGCTGACCGTGTTCATCGAAGTCGCTCGCGAATGGCAAGCCGCCGGCAAGCTGAAAAACCGTAGCGCCTGGCTGCAAGACTGCCAGCAGCGCAAAGCCAGCCTGCAGCGCAAGACTCACTTCGACAACGTGCCGGTCAAGCCGCAGCGCGTTTACGAAGAGATGAACCAGGTGTTCGGCAAGGACACTTGCTACGTCAGCACCATCGGTCTGTCGCAGATTGCCGGCGCGCAGTTCCTGCACGTCTACAAACCGCGTCACTGGATCAACTGCGGTCAGGCAGGTCCTCTGGGCTGGACCATTCCCGCAGCGCTGGGCGTGGTCAAGGCTGATCCGACCCGCAAAGTTGTGGCGTTGTCGGGCGACTATGACTTCCAGTTCATGATCGAAGAATTGGCGGTGGGCGCGCAGTTCAAGCTGCCGTACATCCACGTGGTGGTGAACAACTCGTACCTGGGGCTGATCCGTCAGGCTCAGCGCGGTTTCGACATGGACTATTGCGTGCAGCTGTCCTTCGACAACCTCAATGCTCCGGAACTCAACGGTTACGGCGTCGACCACGTCGCGGTCGCCGAAGGCCTGGGCTGCAAGGCGCTGCGTGTGTTCGAACCGGGACAAATCCAGCCTGCCCTGCGCAGAGCTCAGGAGCTGATCGAAGAGTTCAAGGTGCCGGTGATCGTCGAGATTATTCTGGAGCGTGTGACCAACATTTCCATGGGCACCGAGATCAACGCCGTCAACGAATTCGAAGACCTGGCGCTGGTCGGCAACGATGCGCCAACGGCGATTTCGTTGCTCGATTAACCCGGTCTGGCTCCCTCTCCCTCCGGGAGAGGGCTGGGGTGAGGGAAAGGTTTTGCGGCGCTCGCATTATCGGGATCAGACTTCAGATTCCCCCTCACCCTAACCCTCTCCCCCAGGAGAGGGGACTGATCGCGTTTTACCGGGCCATCTGTATTTAATCTGCACGAGGAGACCACCATGCCGCGTTTCGCAGCCAACCTGTCCATGCTGTTCACCGAGCAGGATTTTCTTGCCCGTTTTGAAGCCGCCGCCAAGGCTGGCTTCAGTGGTGTCGAATACCTGTTCCCTTACGACTTCAGCTCCGCCGACATCAAAGCCAAGCTCGACGCCAATGGCTTGACCCAAGTGCTGTTCAACCTGCCGGCCGGTGACTGGGCCAAGGGCGAACGCGGTATCGCGTGCCTGCCGGACCGGGTTGAAGAGTTCCGCGCTGGTGTCGACCTCGCGATTGCCTACGCGAAAGTGTTGGGCAACACCCAGGTCAACTGCCTGGCCGGTATTCGTCCCCAAGGCGTCGACGATGCCACCGTGGAAAAAACATTCGTTGCCAACCTCATGTACGCGGCCGACAAGCTGCAAGCGGCGGGCATCAAACTGGTGATGGAAGCGATCAACACCCGCGACATCCCGGGTTTCTACCTGAACAACACCGCACAAGCCCTGTCGATTCGCGAACAGGTCGGCAGCGCCAATCTGTTCCTGCAATACGACATCTACCACATGCAAATCATGGAGGGCGACCTGGCCCGCACCATGGCTGCGCACCTGGGCGAGATCAACCACATCCAGTTGGCCGATAACCCTGGGCGCAACGAACCGGGCACCGGTGAAATCAACTACCGCTTCCTGTTCGAACACCTGGACCGCATCGGTTATCAGGGTTGGGTCGGTTGCGAATACAAGCCGCTGACTACTACTGAAGCGGGCCTGGGCTGGCTGAAAACCCACAACGCGATCTGACGCAGATCCCTGTGGGAGCGAGCCTGCTCGCGATAGCGGTGTAACAGGCAACAGAGATGTCGAATGTTACGGCCTCATCGCGAGCAGGCTCACTCCTACCAAAAAGCAGTGCTCACCTATTTGCTTGAAGCAGCAATAAAAACAAGAGGATTTTCTCATGGCTAAAATCGGATTTATCGGCACCGGCATCATGGGCCACCCAATGGCGTTGAACCTGCAGAAAGCCGGTCACAGCCTGTTCCTGTCGGCGCACCACGACCCCGCGCCTGCTGACCTGATTTCCGGTGGCGCCGTCGCCCTGGCGAACCCGAAAGAAGTCGCGCAAGAAGCCGAATTCATCATCGTCATGGTGCCGGATACCCCGCAGGTCGATGACGTGCTGTTCCGCGCCGACGGTGTTGCGGCCGGTGTTGGCAAAGGCAAAGTCGTGATCGACATGAGCTCGATCTCGCCAACCGCCACCAAAGCCTTCGCTGCCAAAATCAACGAAAAAGGTGCTCAGTACCTCGACGCGCCAGTGTCCGGCGGTGAAGTCGGCGCCAAGGCCGCGACCTTGAGCATCATGGTCGGCGGTGAGGCCGATGCCTTCGAACGCGCTCTGCCGCTGTTCCAGGCGATGGGCAAGAACATCACTCTGGTGGGCGGTAACGGCGACGGTCAAACCGCGAAAGTGGCGAACCAGATCATCGTGGCGCTGAACATTCAGGCCGTGGCCGAAGCCCTGCTGTTTGCGTCGAAAAACGGTGCCGATCCGGCCAAGGTGCGCGAAGCACTGATGGGCGGCTTCGCATCCTCGAAGATCCTCGAAGTGCACGGCGAGCGCATGATCAAAGGCACCTTCGACCCAGGCTTCCGCATCAGCCTGCACCAGAAGGACCTGAACCTGGCCCTGGCCGGCGCACGCGAGCTGGGCATCAACCTGCCAAACACCGCCAACACCCAGCAAGTGTTCAGCACCTGCGCAGCCATCGGTGGCAGCAACTGGGACCACTCGGCGCTGATCAAGGGCCTGGAACACATGGCGAACTTCTCGATTCGCGATAAGTAAGCCCCGCTGACCTGTGGGAGCCAGCCTGCTGGCGATGAAATCGACGCGGTGTGTCTGATAGACCCCGGCGCCTGAATCGCCAGCAGGCTGGCTCCCACAAGGATCCGGGTTGCTCCACCCTCCAATAACAAGAAATCCGGGAGCCCGCCATGTCGGTCAATCCGCAACAATTCCTGCGCGAGCTGTTTGCCACAGCCATCGACGCGGCCCATCCGCAGCAAGTCCTCGAAGCCCATTTGCCGAAAGACCGCAGCGGTCGGGTGATCGTCATCGGCGCCGGCAAAGCCGCCGCGGCCATGGCCCAAGTGGTGGAGCGTTGCTGGCTGGGTGAAGTATCAGGTTTAGTGGTCACCCGTTACGGCCACGGCGCCCCGTGTGAAAAAATCGAAGTGGTTGAAGCCGCTCACCCGGTGCCTGACGCTGCCGGTCTGGCGGTCGCCAAACGCGTGTTGGAACTGGTCAGCAATCTGACTGAAGACGACCGTGTGATCTTCCTGCTCTCGGGCGGCGGCTCTGCCCTACTGGCTTTGCCCGCGGCCGGCATCACCCTGGCCGACAAGCAGTCGATCAACAAAGCCCTGCTCAAATCCGGCGCCACCATTGGCGAAATGAATTGCGTGCGCAAGCACCTCTCGGCGATCAAGGGCGGCCGCCTCGGCAAAGCCTGCTGGCCGGCCACTGTTTATACCTACGCGATTTCCGATGTACCGGGCGACCTCGCCACCGTCATCGCCTCCGGTCCCACCGTGGCCGACCCGAGCACCTCCGCCGAAGCGTTGGCGATCCTCAAGCGTTACGCCATTGAAGTCCCGGCCTCGGTGCGCAACTGGCTGCAAAGTCCGGAATCGGAGACGGTCAAACCCGGCGATCCGAGCCTGGCGCGCAGTCACTTTCAGCTGATCGCTCGTCCACAACAATCGCTTGAAGCCGCTGCGGTGAAAGCGCGTCAGGCCGGTTTCAGCCCGCTGATCCTTGGCGACCTGGAAGGCGAATCCCGCGAAGTGGCCAAGGTTCACGCCGGTATCGCCCGTCAGGTCGTGCTGCACGGTCAGCCATTGGCGGCGCCCTGCGTGATCCTCTCGGGTGGTGAAACCACGGTAACCGTACGCGGCAATGGCCGTGGCGGACGCAACGCCGAATTCCTGCTGAGCCTGACCGACAGCCTCAAAGGCCTGCCCGGCGTCTACGCGCTGGCCGGCGACACCGATGGCATCGATGGCTCCGAAGACAACGCCGGCGCAATCATGACCCCGGACAGCTACGCCCGCGCTGTAGCACTCGGTCTGAGCGCCAGCGACGAGTTGGACAACAACAATGGCTACGGCTATTTCGAGGCGCTGGACGCGCTGATCGTCACTGAACCGACCCGCACCAACGTCAATGACTTCCGTGCCATCCTGATTCTCGAGAGCCCTAAAAATGACGCCTGACAAGAAGGTCAAAATCCTCGCCACCCTCGGTCCTGCCACTAACGGGATCGACGACATCCGTGAGCTGGTGCAGGCCGGGGTCAACATCTTTCGCCTGAACTTCAGCCACGGCGATCACGCCGACCACGCTCAGCGCTATCAGTGGATTCGCGAAGTCGAGCGCCAGCTGAATTATCCGCTGGGCATTCTGATGGACCTGCAAGGCCCGAAACTGCGGGTCGGCAAGTTCGCCGAGGGCAAGGTGCAATTGCATCGTGGCCAGGCTCTGCGTCTGGATCTTGACCCGACGCCGGGGGATGAGCGTCGGGTCAACCTGCCTCACCCGGAAATCATCGCGGCGCTGGAACCGGGCATGGACCTGTTGCTGGACGACGGCAAGCTGCGTCTACGCGTGGTCACCAAGTATTCCGACGCCATCGACACCACCGTGCTCAATGGCGGCGAACTCTCGGATCGCAAAGGCGTGAACGTACCGCAAGCGGTGCTGGAACTGAGCCCGCTGACCGCCAAGGACCGTCGCGATTTGAGCTTCGGTCTGGAGCTGGGTGTGGACTGGGTCGCGCTGTCGTTTGTGCAGCGTCCGCAAGACATCCGCGAGGCGCGCGAACTGATTGGCGACAAAGCATTTTTGATGGCCAAGATCGAGAAGCCTTCGGCCGTGACGCAACTGCGCGAAATCGCTGAGTTGAGCGATGCGATCATGGTTGCTCGCGGTGACCTGGGCGTGGAAGTGCCGGCCGAAAGCGTGCCGCAAATCCAGAAAAACATCATCTCCATCTGCCGCCAGCTCGGCAAACCGGTGGTGGTGGCGACGCAGATGCTGGAGTCGATGCGCTTCTCCCCTGCCCCGACCCGTGCCGAGGTGACCGATGTTGCCAACGCCGTGGCCGAAGGTGCGGATGCAGTGATGCTGTCGGCGGAAACCGCGTCCGGTGAGTACCCGCTGGAAGCCGTGCAGATGATGAGCAAGATCATTCGTCAGGTAGAAAATGGTCCGGACTATCAGGCGCAACTGGACGTCAGCCGGCCTAAGGCTGAGGCGACGGTTTCCGATGCGATCAGCTGCGCGATTCGTCGCATCAGCAATGTGCTGCCGGTGGCGGTACTGGTGAATTACAGCGAGTCCGGTACGTCGAGTTTGCGTGCAGCGCGGGAGCGGCCGACGGTGCCGATCCTCAACCTGACGCCGAACCTGCAAACCGCTCGCCGGTTGACGGTGGCGTGGGGCGTGCACTCGGTGGTCAATGATCGGCTGCGGCAGGTGGATGAGGTGTGTTCGACAGCGCTGGAGATTGCCCAGGCGCAGGGCATGGCCAAGCGTGGCGACACGTTGTTGATCACCGCGGGTGTGCCGTTTGGGCAACCGGGGTCGACTAACTCCTTGCGTATCGAGACGTTGATCTAGAGCGCCCATACCGGTCTCATCGCCAGCAGGCTGGCTCCCACATTGGTTTTGTGTCGATCACGGAATCAAGACTGAACTGAGATTCAGTGTGGGAGCCAGCCTGCTGGCGATCAGCCGGGGTCGCGCTCGACCGACTCGCTCCCTTTGACTTTCAGAACTGCCATGCCTGCCAACCACTTCAACACCCACTGCCCCGATTGGGCGACTGCCCTGCTCAACGGATTCAGCCAGATCTTCCTCCAGCGCCATCCGCTGTGCGGTCTGCTGTGCCTGTTGGCCATTCTTTTCACCGCGCCCACCCTGCTCGGCGGTGCGCTGCTGGGCGGTGTCGCCGGTTTGCTCACCGCGCAACGTCGTAACTACGCAAAATCCGATCGCCAGGCCGGGTTGTTCAGCTACAACGGTGTCTTGCTCGGCTTGCTGCTGAGCCTCTACTTCCCCTGGTCAGCGATGTTGCCGCCGCTGATCATTGCTGCGGGCGGCCTGAGCGCGATGGTCACTCAACAATGGCTCAAACGCGTCCGGGTCAGCCAATACCTGCCTGCCTATACGGCGCCCTTCGTGGGGCTGGGCTGGTTGCTGCTGTGCTTCGCCACGCCCTCGACAAATGCGCACTTGATCGAAATCAATACGCTGAACATGCTCGCCGCACCACTCAAAGGCCTCGGCCAGGTGATGTTCCTCGGTCATCCGCTGGCCGGTGCGATGATTGCCGTGGGTTTGCTGATCGCTGATCGCCGCGCATTCTGCTGGGCGTTGTTGGCGTCTGTCGCGGGCATGGGCTGGAGCATGCTGCATCACGACTTCTATACCGCATTGATCGGCCTCGGTGGCTATAACGCCGTACTCGCCGCCCTCGCCTTCAGCTCGCAGCACCAGAAGCCTTGGCTGCCGTGGCTGCCGCTCATCGGTATTGCATCAGCGCTGTTGCTGACGCCGGTGTTTGCCGCCATCGGTCTGCCAACGCTGACCGCGCCGTTCATCCTCGGTTGCTGGCTGATCCGCACGGTTGTTCAAATGCTCGGCAAGACCACTGTCGCCCGTACGCCTTGCACTCTGGAGGAGAATCACCCTAGGCTGCGCTGATTCTCGGTTCAGGCGTTTTCCATGGACAGCAGCAAAAACTGGCGTGAAGAGCTTTACGTCATGGTTTTCCACAGCGACACCAAGGCCGGTCGGCGCTTCGACGGCATCCTGTTGTTGATCATCCTCGCCAGTATTGTGATCGTGATGCTCGACAGCATCGACGCGGTTCACCAGAACTACGCCAACGTGCTGGCGTACATC
Source organism: Pseudomonas sp. LBUM1666 (assembly GCF_059695775.1). Lineage (NCBI taxonomy): Bacteria > Pseudomonadati > Pseudomonadota > Gammaproteobacteria > Pseudomonadales > Pseudomonadaceae > Pseudomonas > Pseudomonas sp. LBUM1666. Next base: position 4,543,139 of record NZ_CP166789.1, read on the forward strand.
GAGTGGGGCTTCACCGTCATCTTCGCCATCGAATACGGCCTGCGCCTGTACTGCTCGCCCAAGCCGTTGCGCTACGCGTTCAGCTTCTATGGACTGGTGGATTTGCTGGCGATCGTGCCCGGCATTCTTGCGCTGTATTACGCCGATGCGCAGTACCTGCTGATTATCCGGATCATTCGGATGCTGCGGATTTTCCGCGTGCTCAAGCTCAGCCCGTATCTGAAGCAAGCCAACTATCTGATGTCCGCATTGCGCGGCAGCAAGCAGAAGATCGTGGTGTTTCTGGTCAGCGTCTGCACCTTGGTGACAGTGTTCGGCACCTTGATGTACGTGATCGAAGGCCCGGAGCACGGTTTCACCAGCATTCCCAAAGGCATCTATTGGGCTATCGTCACGCTGACCACTGTGGGCTTCGGCGACATCGTGCCGAAAACGCCGTTGGGTCAGGTGATTTCGTCGCTGGTGATGATCACTGGTTACTCGATCATCGCCGTGCCGACGGGGATTTTTACCGCCGAATTGGCCAACGCGATGCGCGGCGAACAATTGCAAACTGACTGCCCGGTGTGCAAGAAAAACAGCCACGAGCATGGGGCGGCGTTCTGCTCCCGATGCGGGAATGCGTTATTCAAGAAAATGGAATAAGCACAGAGCTTTTTAATCTTTAAAGGACTATGCGCGCCCCGCTATAGTCGCTGGCAAATTGCCTCACTTTTTAAATAAAAACTTTATAGAACAAGGAATGCGCAGTGAAAAAACTCTTTGGCGCCTCACTTCTGGCCGCTGGTCTGGCTCTGTCCAGCGTGGCTCAGGCCGCACCGACCCTGCTTAACGTTTCCTACGACGTGATGCGCGATTTCTACAAGGACTACAACACTGCCTTCCAGAAACACTGGCAAGCCGAGCACAACGAAAACATCACCCTGCAGATGTCCTTCGGCGGCTCCAGCAAACAGGCGCGTTCGGTGATCGATGGCCTACCGGCTGACGTCATCACCATGAACATGGCCACCGACATCAACGCCCTGGCGGACAACGGCAAACTGGTCCCGGATAACTGGGTCACCCGCCTGCCGAACAACAGCGCGCCGTTCACCTCGGCCACCGTGTTCATCGTCCGCAAAGGCAACCCGAAAGCCCTGAAAGACTGGCCCGACTTGCTCAAGGACGGCGTGCAGGTGATCGTGCCAAACCCGAAAACGTCGGGTAACGGCCGCTACACCTACCTCTCGGCCTGGGGTTATGTGCTGAAAAACGGTGGTGACGAAAGCAAAGCCAAAGACTTCGTCGGCAAGCTGTTCAAACAAGCGCCGGTCCTCGACACCGGTGGCCGCGCAGCCACTACGACCTTCATGACCAACCAGATTGGCGACGTGCTGGTGACCTTCGAAAACGAAGCGGAAATGATTGCCCGGGAGTTTGGTCGTGATCAGTTTGAAGTGATCTACCCAAGTGTTTCCGCCGAAGCCGAACCGCCGGTGTCAGTGGTCGATAAAACCGTCGACAAGAAAGGCACCCGCGCTGCTGCCGAGGAATACCTGAAGTACCTGTGGTCGCCGGAAGGTCAAGAGATTGCAGCGGCGAACTACCTGCGTCCGCGTGATCCGGCGGTGCTGTCCAAGTACACCGATCGTTTCCCGAAAGTGGATTTCCTGTCGGTAGAGAAGACCTTTGGTGACTGGCGGACTGTACAGAAGACTCACTTCAATGATGGTGGGATCTTTGATCAGATCTACAGCGGTCAGTAATTCCTGAGTCCAATGAAAAGGCGACCTGAGACGGTCGCCTTTTTTGTGGGCGGTCAGCTACCCCAGCGCTGAATATGCCACCGTCATCGCCAGCAAGCTCGCTCCCACATTTGTCTACCGTCGGTCACAGGATGTGTGTTCGCTGAGGATTCCCTGTGGGAGCGAGCTTGCTCCGGGCGGCGATCCGACGATAGCGGCCTCGCGACGCCATCGTCGATCCTGCGTTACATGGGGTCACAAACGTCACAATCTTCATGGAAGTGCCTTCCGGTTATGAAACGTGAGGAGAGAACATAAGCACGCTATCGAACAGGATGTAAGTGAATGTATCATCGGACCTCAATGTTTTGACGCAAGGTTCCTCGATGGACATCACACACGTCCGTCACTCATTCCGCAACGGAATGATTGCTATCACTCCAAGCCCTCTTCCGCCGTTCCGGTCAGCCCAATAGCCTGCGCGCATTCCCTTTTGTCAGCGAGACCCGTTATGAACCCAGCAACCCAAGTGCCCCACGGCACCGCAACAATGACCCGAGGCATGGTGCTGCTATTCGCTTTCTGCTGCGGCGCCATCGTTGCCAACATTTACTACGCCCAACCGATCATCGGCCTGATCGCACCGGACATCGGCCTGACCAGCACCATGGCCAGCCTGATCGTTTCGCTGACCCAGATCGGTTACGCGTTGGGTCTGTTCTTCCTGGTGCCGCTGGGCGATCTGCTGGAAAACCGCCGTTTGATGATCATTACGACCGTGGTGGCGATTGCCAGTCTGTTGGGCGCCGCGTTTACCGATCAGCCAAATGTGTTTTTGCTGATCTCGTTGCTGGTGGGGTTCAGTTCGGTGTCGGTGCAGATCCTGATTCCGCTGGCCGCGCATCTGGCGCCAGAGGAGTCTCGTGGCCGTGTGGTCGGCGGGATCATGGGCGGTTTGCTGCTGGGAATTCTGTTGGCGCGACCGGTGTCCAGCGTGGTGGCTGACCATTTTGGCTGGCGTGCGATGTTTGTGATTGCGGCGGTGTTGATGGCGGCGATCAGCATCGTGCTGGCGCTGACGATTCCCAAGCGCCAGCCTGATCACAGTGCGTCTTACGGGCAGTTGTTGGGTTCCCTGTGGACCCTGTTGCGTCAACAGCCGGTGTTGCGTCAGCGCGCGTTTTATCAGGGGTGCATGTTCGCCACGTTCAGCCTGTTCTGGACCGCAGTGCCGCTGGAACTGGCGCGCAATCATGGCTTGTCGCAAACCCAGATCGCGATCTTCGCCCTGGTCGGGGCCATCGGCGCCATCGCTGCACCCATTGCCGGTCGACTGGCCGATGCCGGCCACACCCGTATTGCTTCACTGCTGGCCCTGCTGTTTGCCAGCCTGAGTTTCCTGCCGGCGTTCATCCACCCGGTCTACAGCGTCATCGGCCTCGCCGTCACCGGCGTGGTGCTCGACTTCTGCGTGCAGATGAACATGGTCCTCGGCCAACGTGCGGTCTACGCCCTCGACGCCAAAAGCCGCAGCCGGTTGAATGCGCTGTACATGACCAGCATCTTTATCGGCGGCGCGTTTGGTTCCTCGGTGGCCAGTGCGGTGTATGAACATGGCGGCTGGTTGTGGATCGTGATTGTGGGTAGTGCGTTTCCGCTGTTGGCGTTGTTGCGGTTCTTGAGTGTTTCAGAAAAGCGTTCGTTGGCGACGGCGTAATCATTAAAAGCATCGCGGGCAAGCCACGCTCCCACAGGAATCAGGATCTCGCCTGATCCATTACGCCAAGGTCAACCCGGATTACACTCAGCGTCCTGAGCCTGACGCGATGCTGGATGCGATTCGCGGCTGAACCGATCAAATGTCGCCTGACCCGCGGCATGTTCTTTCAAGGAGTGTGCAATGACCCGACGTACCTTTCTCATCACCGGCGCCAGCAAAGGCATCGGCCGCGCGATCGCCGAGCACCTGGACCGCGCGGGTCATCGGGTGGTCGGAGTCGCCCGATCGCCCGACCTGAGCTTTCCCGGCATCCTGTTTCCGCTGGATCTAAGCGACAGGGCACTGACTCAGGAAGTGCTGGCGGATCTGGCCAGGACTTACGAATTTGATGGGCTGGTGAATAACGTCGGTCTGGTACGCCCCCAGGTGTTGGGGGAAATCGACCTCGACACGTTCGACGACGTGATGCGGGTCAACCTGCATTCGGCGTTGCAGGCCACTCAGGCGCTGCTGCCGAACATGCGCGTCAAGGGTTGGGGTCGGGTGGTGAACATCTCCAGTTTGACCGTGCTTGGCATCACCCAACGCACGGCGTATGCGGCGGCCAAAGCGGCGCTGATCAGCTTCACGCGATCCTGGGCGCTTGAGCTGGCGCAAACCGGCGTGACAGTGAACGCCGTGGCACCGGGGCCGACCGAAACCGAATTGTTCCGCGCCAACAATCCGCCGGGCAGCGAAGGTGAAGCGCGGTATCTGGCCGGCGTGCCGATGGGCCGTTTGGGGCAGCCGCAGGAGATCGCCGCGGCGATTGCGTTTTTGTTGTCCGAGCAGAGCGGGTTTATCACCGGGCAAACCTTGTTTGTCGATGGTGGGTCTTCGATAGGCAAAGCGGCTTTCTGAGCCGAACATTGATCAAAACAAGGACCCACGATGGACCGCCTCGCCGCAATGGAAACCTTCGTCTACGTGGTGGAAACCGGTTCGTTTTCCGCCGCCGCCCGGCGCCTGAATATCGGCCAGCCCGCCGTCTCGAAAGCCATCGCGCAGTTGGAGGCGCGCCTCGCGGTCAGGCTGCTGTTGCGCTCAACCCGAGGCCTGACATCCACCGAAGCTGGCCTGGCCTTTTTCGAACGGTCCAAGCGTGCCATCGAAGAAGTGGACGAGGCTGACAACGCCGCTTGCGGTGCCGCCAGCGGCCTGACCGGCGACCTACGCATCTGCGCCGCCGTGACCTTCGGCCGGCTGCATATCGTTCCGCACCTCGGGCCTTTCCTAGATCAGAATCCGGACCTGAACATCGATTTGATGCTGGACGATCGCAACGTCAACCTGGTGGAAGAAGGCGTCGACATCGCCCTGCGCATGGGCGCCCTGAGCGACTCCGGCCTCACCGCCCGCAAGATCGCCGAGTGTCGGCGCGTGGTGTTGGGCACGCCCGCCTATTTCGAAAAACACGGCGAGCCCACCTGCCCCGCCGATCTGAGTAAACACCAAGCAGTCATCTACACCTTGAGCGGTGGTGCCAGTTGGCAATTCCGCAATGGGACAGATGATCAGTCAGTCATCATCAGCGGGCGAATCCGCGTCAACGCCGCCGAAGGTCTGCGTGCAGCCGTACTCACCCATCAAGGGCTGACCATGGCATCCGAATGGATGTTTGCACCGGAACTGGCCAACGGCGCGGTCAGGGAAGTGATGAAGGATTGGACGTTGCCGATTCAGGAGCTTTGGGCAGTGTTTCCCACGGGCAGAATGGCCAGTGCGAAGGCCCGGGCGTTTGTGGAGTATGTGCAGGGATTGCTGACACAGGAGGTCTGAGAAACGCTCAGAAAGCAAAACGGCGATCCAAGGATCGCCGTTTCTATTTACTGCCCGAATTGCCGTCCCAACCCGCCCGGCACGCCTTGGATATCTGTCTCTTCCCATGGCCCGTTCGGACTGATCGACCGGCTCCAACCGTTATCCCAGCGGTAGTACGTGCGCTGGCGGTAGAAGGTGTTGGTCTGATCATCAAGTACGTACACGCCGAGCTTGGCGTCCCAATGGCTGTTGCCACCCGGTGGCGGCGCGAAGCTGGCGGAGGTGCGTGGCAGCGGTTTGGCGGGCTTGGCCGGAATACTCGGCTTGCCCGGTGTCGGTGTCGGGGACGGCGTCGGACGCGGCTGCGACGGCGGGATCGGTGGCAGCCGTTCAGGCTGCTGCGGTTGGACCACACAAGCGCTTAACCCCAAAACCATACTGAGCAGGGTGATACGAGCGATGGCGGTCATAGTGGCGTTTCCTGTCATTTGTCCGGGCTGTCGATGGTCAGTGTTTGCTGCGTCGTGGTGCTGCTGGCCAGAGGCTGGCTGCGACCGATCCATTCGCCGGCAGTGGGTTGGCCGGCGCGGGAGATGCGCGCAACCAGTTGGACTTCAGGGAAGTTCGACAGTTTCAACTGCGGCATCATTGCATCGGCGTCGCCCAGCTCAACGGTCGCTGGCAAGTCGGCCACGGTCAGGCGCTTGGCGGCCAATGGCGCAGGAGGCCCTGCGGTGGCGCGGGCGAAGATGAATACGCTGTCGCCCGGCTGGACCTTGGCTTTCAGCTCTGGTGCCAGATCCACTCGCACCTTGAGCAGTGCCGCCACCTTGGCGGCGGGCGCCTGGGCCACCTTGCCGCCGCTGGCTTCGAGTTTCTCGGTGGCCCGGGTGATGCCGCCTTGCAGCGCGGCGCGGGAACTGTCCTCCGGTGGCAGTTGCACCAGCAGGCGATTCCAGTAGTCGATGGCGTCCTGATAACGCTGGCTTTCAAAGGCAGCAATACCGAGCAAGCCAAGGCTGGTGACTTCTTTCGGATCGGCTTTCAGTGCTTCGTCGGTCAGGGCCTGAACCTTGTCCGACCACTTCTTGCCGTCGGCGAAGTACTGGGCCTGCGCCCATTGGCCCAACAGTTCCGGCTGACGACCGGCCAGGTTCACCGTGCGTTCGAAGATCTTCGCCGCATCGCCAGGGCGATCCTGAGCCATGTAAGTGCGACCGAGAAAATACAGGCCTTCAGCCGAATCAGGCTGAGCCGCAACCGCACGTTCCAGGCGACGGGTCATCTCTTCCATCGACTGTGGCGCCTGGGAGAATTCACGGGTCAGTTCGACCTTGTCGCTGGCGCCGAAATGCAAGTACAGGCCAAGACCCAGCACCGGCACCAGAATCGCCGCCAGCAAGGGCCACGGTTTGCCCAGGCGGGACACGCGCGGTGCCTCGACGCCTTCGGTGTCGGCGAGCAACTCACGGGCGGCTTCGGCGCGGCCGGTGTCCATTTGCGCGGCATCGAGAACGCCCTCTTCCTGCTGAGTCTGCAACTCAGCCACGCGCTCCTGATACAGCGCGACGTTCAGGGCCGTACGGTCCTCTTCAAGCTGGGCGCGACGACCACGCAGAACGGGAATCAACAGAAAACTCAGGGCAACCAGAAGTAGCAGACCTGCAGCGAGCCAGAAATCAATCATTCTTGGTTTTATCCAACAGGTGGTCGAGGCGCTCACGCTCCTCGGCAGAGAGCTCATCCTTGGTGTCAGCGCGTTGCACGCGACGACGGCGGACGATCACGGCGATGATCACAAAACCGCCCAGCAGCAGGCCGGCAGGGCCGAACCAGAGCACAGCAGTCTTGGCGTTCAGAGCGGGTTTGTAGCGGACGAAATCACCGTAGCGGTCGACCATGAAGTCGATGATCTGCTGGTTGTCCTTGCCCTCGCCGAGCATGCGAAAAATCTCTTTGCGCAGGTCGGCGGCGATCGGTGCATTGGAATCGGCAATGTCCTGATTCTGGCACTTGGGGCAACGCAGCTCTTTGGTCAGCTCACGAAAACGCTCGCGATCACCTTCTTTGGCGAACTCATAGGTGTCGATGGCCGCGTGTGCCACGCCGGCCATGCTCAAACCCAATACCGCGGCGGCTATCCAGCGCTTCATGGCTTGGCCTCATCAACCAGCGCCTGATACTTGGCCGCCAGTTTTTCGCGCCAGACCTGTTCGTCGATCACGCCAACGAACTTGTCGCGGATGATGCCCTTGGCGTCGATGAAGAAGGTTTCCGGAGCGCCATAAACGCCGAGGTTCAGGCCCAAGGTGCCTTCATCGTCACGGATGTCCAGCTGGTACGGATTGTGGAATTCCACCAGCCACTTCAAGGCGTCAGCGTTGACGTCCTTGTAGTTGATGCCGTAGATCACCACGCCCTTCTCGGCTAGTTTATTCAGCACCGGGTGCTCGACCCGGCAGGAAATGCACCAGGTGCCCCAGACGTTGACCAGCGCCGGTTTACCCAAAATGTCCGCCTTGGTCAGGGTTTTGTCGCCCTGCACGGCCGGCAGGGAAAACTCCGGGAACGGCTTGTTGATCATCGCCGAGGGCAACTCGGCCGGGTTCAGGAACAGACCGCGATAAAGGAAAACAGCCACCACCAGAAAAATCACCAGGGGCAACAGCATCAACCAACGTCTCATGCCGTGGCTCCCGTCATGCCCAGTGCTTCACGCACACGGCTATTCACCTTGACCCGGTAACGGCGGTCCAATGCCGCCAGCAACCCGCCCAAACCGGTGAGCAGACCGCCGAACCAGATCCAGCGTACGAACGGTTTGACGTGGACGCGAACGGCCCAGGCGCCATCGCCCAACGGTTCGCCGAGTGCGACGTAGAGGTCGCGGGTGAAACCGGCGTCGATCCCGGCTTCGGTCATCACCGAATTCTGCACGGTGTAGAGGCGTTTTTCCGGGTGCAGCACGCTGACTTCCTTGCCGTTGCGGATCACCCGAACGGTGCCCTTGTCGGAGGTGAAGTTCGGGCCTTCGAAATGCTTGGCGCCTTCGAACACGAACTGGTAACCGCCCAGGTCCATGGACTCACCCGGCGCCAGACGCAGGTCGCGCTCGGCACTGTTTTGGCTCGACAGCACGACGCCGAGGGCACACACAGCGATGCCGAGGTGAGCGACCTGCATGCCCCAATAACTGCGGGTCAGGGTCGGCAGGCCTTTGATCAAGCCTTTGTGGCGAGTCTTGTCGAAGATGTCACGCACACCGGCCAACAACACCCAAGCCGCGAGCATGAAGGTCGCGATCACTGCCCAATTGAAATCGCCATAAGCAACACCAGCTACCACGGCCAAAGCGGCGCTGCCGAGCAACACCGGGGTCAGCATGCTCAACAGCCATTTGACCGGGGTGTCTTTCCAGCGCACCAGCATGCCGACTGCCATCACCATCATCAGCAAGGCCATCAACGGAATGAACAGTGCGTTGAAGTACGGCGGGCCGACCGACAACTTGGCGCCGGTCATTGCATCGAGGATCAACGGATACAACGTGCCGAGCAGAATCATCGACGCCGCCACCACCAGCACCAGGTTGTTACCCAGCAGCAGGGTTTCCCTGGACCAGAGGTTGAAGCCGACGTGGCTCTTCACCACGGGAGCGCGCAGGGCAAACAGCGTCAGCGAGCCACCGACCACGAACAGCAGGAAGATCAGAATGAACACGCCGCGCTCAGGGTCGGACGCAAAGGCGTGAACCGAGGTCAACACGCCGGAACGCACGAGGAAGGTCCCCAGCAAGCTCAGCGAGAACGCGGCGATGGCCAGCAACACGGTCCAGCTCTTGAACACGCCACGTTTTTCCGTGACCGCCAAGGAGTGAATCAGCGCCGTACCCACCAGCCATGGCATGAACGAGGCATTTTCCACCGGGTCCCAGAACCACCAGCCGCCCCAGCCGAGTTCGTAGTACGCCCACCATGAACCGAGGGTGATGCCGATACCGAGGAAGGCCCAGGCGACGATGGTCCACGGACGGGACCAGCGAGCCCACGCCGCATCAAGACGACCGCCCAGCAGAGCAGCGATAGCGAAAGCGAAGGCCACGGAGAAACCGACATAGCCCATGTATAGCATCGGCGGGTGAACGATCAGGCCGATGTCTTGCAGCAAGGGATTGAGGTCACGACCGTCCGCAGGAATTTGCGGCAGGATCCGTGCAAACGGGTTGGACGTGAGGATCAGGAACAACAGGAACCCCGTGCTGATCATGCCCATCACCGCCAGCACGCGAGCCAGCATCACTTGCGGCAACTGCCGGGAGAACACCGACACCGCGAAGGTCCAGCCGCCGAGGATCAACGCCCAGAGCAGCAACGACCCTTCGTGAGCGCCCCAAACCGCGCTGAACTTGTAGTACCACGGCAACGCGCTGTTGGAGTTGCTGGCAACGTAGGCGACGGAGAAATCGTCAGCCATGAAGGCGTAAGTCAGGCAACCGAAGGCGAACAGCAGAAACGCGAATTGCCCCCAAGCGGCCGGTTGGGCGAGGCTCATCCACAAGCGGTCACCGCGCCAGGCGCCGAGCAACGGCACGATGGCCTGAACCAGCGCGAAACACAGCGCCAGAATCATGGCCAGGTGGCCGAGTTCAGGAATATAGAGTCCAGACGTCATCGATCAACCCTCCTTCGCGGGCGTTGGAGCAGATTGACCACTGTCTTTCAAAGCCTTGGTCACTTCCGGCGGCATGTACTTCTCGTCGTGCTTGGCCAGCACTTCGTCGGCCACCACCACGCCATCAGCGTTGAGTTTGCCCAGGGCAACGATGCCCTGCCCTTCGCGGAACAGGTCCGGAAGGATGCCGCGGTAGCTGATGGTCACGGATTTACTGAAGTCGGTGACGATGAATTTCACATCCAGCGAATCGCCGGAGCGTTGCAGCGAACCCTTCTCGACCATGCCGCCAGCGCGGATGCGCGTATCTTGCGGGGCTTCGCCGTTGGCGATCTGGGTCGGGGTGTAAAACAGATTGATGTTCTGCTGCAGGGCGCTCAGGGCCAGACCGACGGCAGCGCCGACACCAACCAGGATCGCGAGAATGATGATAAGACGCTTTTTGCGCAGCGGATTCACTTGCCGTTCTCCCGGCGCAGACGACGCGCCTCTTGTTGCAGATACCGCTTGCGGGCCAGGATCGGCGCCGCCACGTTGAGAGCCAGCACCGCCAGGCTAATGCCATAGGCTGACCAGACATACAGGCCGTGATGGCCCATGGCGAGGAAATCGCCGAATGAAGCGAAACTCATCGAGCGACCTCCAGACTGTTCTGCACTTCGGCCTTGACCCAACTGGCGCGGGCTTCGCGCTTGAGCACTTCAAGACGCATGCGCAGCAGCAACACCGTGCCGAAGAAACAGTAGAAACCCAGTACCGTCAGCAGCAGTGGCAGCCACATCTCGGCGGGCATCGCCGGTTTTTCAGTGAGGGTGAACGTCGCGCCCTGGTGCAGGGTGTTCCACCACTCCACCGAGTATTTGATGATCGGGATGTTGATCACGCCGACAATCGCCAAGACCGCGCAGGCCTTGGCGGCACTGTCACGATTGCTGATGGCGTTGCCCAGCGCAATAAGACCGAAGTACAGAAACAGCAGAATAAGCATGGACGTTAGTCGTGCATCCCAGACCCACCACGAGCCCCAGGTCGGTTTGCCCCAGATCGCGCCGGTGACCAGCGCCACGGCGGTCATCCAGGCACCAATGGGCGCCGCGCATTGCAGGGCGACGTCGGCCAGCTTCATCTTCCACACCAGCCCGACGATGCCGCACACGGCCAGCATCACGTAGATGGACTGGGCCAGCATGGCGGCCGGAACGTGGATATAAATGATGCGAAAGCTGTTGCCTTGCTGGTAGTCCGGCGGCGCGAAGGCCAGGCCCCACACTACACCAACGCTGATCAGCAGCAACGCCGCGACGCTCAGCCACGGCAGCAGTTTGCCGCTGATGCCGTAAAACCATTTGGGCGAGCCGAGCTTATGAAACCAAGTCCAGTTCATTACTGTTTCCATCACGGTTGCTGCTCGCCATCACGAGCAGCCAGGGTCTTTACTGGTTAAAAAACAACCAGACCTCATTATTCGCCGACGCTGATCTTCAGGCCAGCAGCTATTGCAAAAGGTGTCAGGGTTATCGCCAGAGCGGTCAGGCTACCAAGCCACAGGAGATAACCGGTCGCCGGCATGCCCTGCAATGCCGCCTGCAAGGCGCCACTGCCGAGAATCAACACCGGGATGTACAACGGCAGAATCAGCAGCGCCAGCAACAGGCCGCCGCGCTTCAATCCCACCGTCAGGGCTGCGCCCACCGCACCGAGCAGGCTCAGCACCGGTGTACCCAGCAACAAAGAAAGCAGCAACACCGGCAGACAGGCGGTTGGCAAACCGAGCATCAATGCCAGTAATGGAGCGAGCAAAACCAGTGCCAGGCCAGAGAAGGACCAGTGTGCCAGTACCTTGGCCAAAACCAGAAGGGGCAGGGGGTGCGACGAAAGGACCCACTGTTCAAGCGATCCGTCTTCGAAATCACTGCGGAAAAGCCCGTCCAGCGAGAGCAAAACCGATAAAAGGGCCGCTACCCAGACCAGTCCCGGAGACAAGGTTTGCAACAATTGAGACTCGGGTCCAACCGCCAACGGGAACAGGGAAACGACGATCGCGAAGAATACCAGCGGATTGGCCAACTCCGCCGGACGGCGGAACAACAATCGGGCTTCACGGGCGACCAACAGGCCGAAAACACTCATACGGCCCAGTTCCCCAGATCAATGTCGCGATAGCCGGCCGGCATCCGGGTCAGCGTGTGGTGAGTGGTCAAGACCACCATACCGCCGCGTTCGCAGTGGGCGGCCAGGTGTTCTTCAAGTTGCGCGACGCCTTGTTTGTCGAGCGCGGTGAACGGCTCATCGAGGATCCATAGCGGCGGGCTTTCCAGATACAGCCGCGCCAACGCCACCCGGCGTTGCTGTCCGGCAGACAGTGTATGGCAAGGAACATCCTCGAAACCGCGCAGTCCGACTGCCGTCAGCGCCTGCCAGATCGCCTCATGGGAGGCCGGTTGATGCAGGGCGCAAAGCCAGCTCAAATTCTCTTCCGGCGTGAGCAAATCCTTGATCCCGGCAGCATGACCGATCCACAGCAGGTTACGCGCCAGCTCAAAGCGTTGCTCGTTCAATGGCTGGCCGTTGAGCAGCACTTGACCGGCAGTCGGCTGCATCAGACCGCAAAGCAGACGTAAAAGGCTGGTTTTGCCACTGCCGTTGGGGCCGCTGATTTGCAACATTTCGCCACTGGCCAGTCTCAATTCGAGATTTTCGAAGAGCAGCCGAAGGTCTCGCTCACAGGCGAGGGCAACGGTTTGCAGGACAGGACTGGTCAAGAGATCACGGGCCTTTTGGGTTCAAGTCGGCAGTGGAGCGGCCGTTAAAGATATGCAGGATAAATGCATTGGCGGCCCGTTCTAAGGAGCTGGATCAAGTATTTGAAATGTTTTCAGCGCCCCGGATACAACGGGGCGGCATTATACATGCCATGCCCTACTCTTAAGAGGGCAATTTCCTCAGGTTGTGACCGCGTATGACAGGCGAAATGAACATCCTTCCGCTACCGCAAACCACGCCCGCGACTTCGCGACCGCTGGTGGTGAGTGGCGACCTGCTGAAGTTACTGACGCCAATGGAGGGCCTGATCACTGCCGGTCAGACCGCCAAGGCCGAAGTGCTGTCGCTCAAGCAGGCGGATCAAACCTTTCAACTGTTGCTCAAGGTCACCCTCGACAGCGGCCGTCAGACCACGGTCCAGGCCACCAGCACGCAACCGCTGCCTCAGGGCACCAGCCTGGCGATCACTCAGCCATCGGCGGGTAATCTGGCCGTCACCGTGCAACAGGCCATCGCCTCCAGCGTCGCCACTCTCACTCGTATCGACACGGCGCAACTGCCCGTCGGCACCCTGCTGCAAGGCAAAGTACTGACCTCTCAGGTGTTGCCGCAGGTGCCGGGCCAGCCGACGGTGTTTCGCTCGATGGTGAGCTTGCTCAACACCGCGTTGAGCGGCAGCACCCTGAGCATCGACAGCCCGACGCCACTGCGCATCGGCACTTTGCTGAGTGCGCTGGTGCAGGACACCCAGACGCTGAAGTTCGTGCCGTTGAGCAGTCGTCAGGAGCAATTGGCGGTGACCCAACAACTGGTCAGTCAACAGAGCCGCCAGGGTTCGTTGGATGGCCTGCTCAAACTCCTGCAAAACCTGCCGTCCTCGAATCAGACGTCCAGTGATCTGCGTGCTGCCGTCGACAAGTTGCTCGCCGGCCTGCCCGATGTTCAACAACTCAGCACGCCAAAGGGGCTGGCCCAGGCACTGGCCAATAGCGGGCTGTTCCTTGAAGCCAAACTGCTCAGCGGTCAGAACCCGACACTGGCCCCGGACATGAAAGGCGATCTGCTCAAGCTGATCGCGCAACTGACGCCTGGCCTGCCGGCCAACACCAATCTCAACGCGATCATTGCCGCCAACACACTGGCCCAGGCCATGCCGCACTTCGTGCGCAGCGCCCTCGGCATGCTCGGTCAGGTCAGCGCCAAACCGCAGCCAACCAGCTTCCCGCTGCCCGAACGGCTGTTACAAAGCATGGACGGTGAAGGGGATCTCGAGCACTTACTGCGTTTGGCTGCCGCGGCGGTTTCGCGCCTGCAAAGCCATCAACTGTCGAGCCTGGAACAGACCGGCGTCACTGACGACGGACGGTTGATGAGCACCTGGCAACTGGAAATCCCGATGCGCAATCTGCAGGACATCGTGCCGTTGCAGGTCAAGTTCCAGCGCGAAGAAGCGCCCGAAAAAGAACAGCAAAACGAACGCCGCGACGAGCGCGAACCCAAACAACAATTGTGGCGCGTGGACCTGGCGTTCGACATGGAGCCATTGGGCCCGTTGCAGATTCAGGCACAACTGATCAAAGGCAGCCTGTCCAGCCAGCTGTGGGCCGAACGCCCGTACACCGCCAGCCTGATCGAAAGTCATCTGGCCGAATTGCGCCAGCGCCTGCTGGCGTCCGGCCTGAATGTCGGCGATCTCGATTGCCACCTCGGCACACCGCCACAAGGCCCCCAAACCCGCCTCGAACAACGCTGGGTCGACGAAACCGCATGAAAAACCCCAACACCCCGCGCCAGGCCATCGCCCTCAAATACGACGGCAGCCACGCCCCTACCCTCACGGCCAAAGGCGATGAAGCACTGGCCGAAGCCATTCTGAAGATTGCCCGCGAATGCGAAGTGCCGATCTATGAGAATCCGGAGTTGGTGAAGCTGCTGGCTCGGATGGAACTGGGGGAGAGTATTCCAGAGGAGTTGTATCGCACGATTGCCGAGATTATTGCGTTTGCGTGGAATTTGAAGGGGAAGTTCCCCAAGGGGCAAGATCCGGATGCGCCGATGGTCGAGAAGGACATCACCGATCGCGGGGATGATTATTGATGTGTGTTGAATGCAAAAGATCGCAGCCTCGTTGCACTCGACAGCTCCTACAGGGTGTATTCCATCCCAAGTAGGAGCTGTCGAGTGCAACGAGGCTGCGATCTTTTGATCTTCTCAGTTCTTGTGCAACTTGCTCATCAACTCCGCCTCAGCCTGGGTCAAGCCGCAGGACTGAGTCAGTTCATCGACGCTCGCGCCCATACCGACCAGTTTTGCCGCCTGGGCAAACGACAAGCTCGACGGATCGCGCTGTTCCAGCTGAGCCAGTTTGTCCGGCAACGGGCCAACCACCGCGCGCAGTTCGTGCAGGTCTTCACCCATGCGCACGTTGCCGCTCTGGTAGTCCTCGACACGCCGGGACAGGTCCTTGATGCGCTGATCGCGCAGCGCATCGCCCTGGGCCTGTTGCGCGGCGATCAGTCGTTGGCCTCGTATGTACGCCAGAAACATCGCCAGCGTGCCTGCCCAAAAGAGGAACAGGACAATGACCGCCACCTCAAGAATCAATCAAATGTTCTCCAGGTCCGACCATTCTTCTTCGCTCATCATCTTGTCCAGCTCGACCAGGATCAGCAGTTCGTTGTTCTTGTTGCACACGCCTTGGATGAACTTGGCGGACTCTTCGTTACCGACGTTCGGCGCGGTCTCGATTTCCGACTGACGCAGGTAAACCACTTCGGCGACGCTGTCGACCATGATCCCGACCACTTGCTTGTCGGCTTCGATGATGACGATACGGGTGTTGTCGCTGATTTCGGCGTTCATCAGGCCGAAGCGCTGACGGGTGTCGATCACGGTGACCACGTTACCGCGCAGGTTGATGATGCCCAGCACGTAGCTCGGGGCACCCGGGACCGGGGCGATTTCGGTGTAACGCAGGACTTCCTGAACGCGCATCACGTTGATGCCGTAGGTTTCATTGTCCAGTTTGAAGGTCACCCATTGCAGGATCGGATCTTCAGAACCTTTTGCATTCGTCGCTTGATTACTCATACCCTGACCCCTCGAAAAACCGCTTCTGGCGGCGTGTGTTCTGTTGGCGGCATTCAACAATGCCGTCGCGTACTTGTTATGTCGGCAGCTATGTCGGTTTGTGTAGCGGCTTGCTGCCGCCCATGTGCTTTGCCCCGCCGCTGGCGATCAACTCGGCCAGGGCGGAAACGTCCAGCAGCGCACACATGTGCTCAATCACCGTGCCGGCTAGCCATGGCCGCTGACCTCGATGACTTCTCCATTTGATTTCGTTCGGGTCCAGGCGCAACGAGCGGCTGACCTGATGCACCGCCAGCCCCCATTCGTAGCCCTGAACCGAAATAACGTATTGCAGGCCCTGACGGAAATCGTCGCGGTAACGGTCGGGCATGACCCAACGCGCGGTGTCCAATACTTTCAAGTTGCCGGCCTGGCTCGGCAGGATCCCGAGGAACCACTCCGGCTGACCGAACAGCGGTGTCAGCTCGTGGCCGGCCAACGAATAAATCGAGCCCAGACACACCAGCGGCACCGCCAGGGTCAACCCGGCGACGTCGAACAACAGGCATTCGAATGGCTCGGCTGCCCATGACGGACGGCCGTCGGTTTCCACCGGTGGTGGCGTGTTGCTCGGTGGCAGATGGACTTCAACGACCGGTGGCACAAGAGCTTGCAGCAACGGTGCGATGGTCGAGACCGGCGCCAACACCGGTGCCGCTGCTTCGACCAGCGCCACTGGGGCCTTCACCACCGGTGCTACCACCGGCGCGGTAACCACTGCGGTTTTTTGTGCATCGCGAGCCTGCTCTTCAAGCACCGCCGCCTGGAACTCGTCCAGCGCAGCTTCAACCTCGACCACTTCGGGCAGCGCTTCGATTTGCGGCGGTAGTTCTTCAGTCGCCTCCATCAGCAAGCTGTCCAGATAAGACTGGAGAGCCAGTTGCGGGCGCGAGGTGATTTTTACCGGGCGGTTCATCTCACGCCACCTGCGGGACAAGTTGTGCTGCCAGCAAATGCTTGAGCAACGCGCGATAAGCCAACACCCCACGGCTCTTGCCGTCGAACTGCGAAGGCGTCACGCCGGCACGGCTGGCGTCACGCAAGCGGGTGTCGACCGGGATGTAGCCCTGCCAGATTTCTTCCGGGTATTTGTCGCGCAACACCCGAAGCGTGCTGAGGGAAGCCTGCGTGCGGCGATCGAACAAAGTCGGCACGATGCTGAACGGCAGCGCCTGTTTACGCGAACGGTTGATCATCGCCAGGGTATTGACCATGCGTTCCAGGCCTTTGACCGCCAGGTGTTCGGTCTGCACCGGAATCACCAATTGCTGGCTCGCCGCCAAGGCATTGACCATCAGCACGCCGAGCAACGGCGGACTGTCGATCACGGCGTAATCGAAGTCCTGCCAAAGTTGCGCCAGGCTCTTGGCAATCACCAGGCCCAAGCCACTCTGCCCCGGCGACTGGCGCTCCAGAGTCGCGAGCGCGGTGCTCGACGGCAACAAGGAAATACTCTCGTGGCTGGTGGGCAACAACAACTGACCAGGCAAGCCTTGCGGCACACTGCCCTTGTGCAGGAACAGGTCGTAGCTGCTGTGTTCCAGGCTGTCGGGGTCGTAACCGAAGTAGCTGGTCATGGAGCCGTGGGGGTCGAGATCGACCACGACCACGCGCTTGCCCGCCTCGGCCAGTAAACCGGCTAAAGCGATAGAGGAAGTGGTTTTACCAACACCACCCTTTTGATTGGCGACTGCCCAGACTCTCATTCGGATTGTTCCTCCCGGTCGAAATGGTCGACCGAGGAAAAGCTCAACGTATTAATGCGGGTGACGGAGAATTGACGGCACTCTCTCGTCCCGGCGACTTGACCGGGGTCGGTGCAGTTTGTGTGCCAGCACGCTTCAACGCTGCATCCGGTTTCGCATTGGCGGTTCCGGTACCCGTGAGGCTGCGGCGTACATCGAGATTTCGTGACACCACCAGCACCACGCGACGGTTACGCGCCCGGCCCTCGGCAGTCGCGTTGTTGGCCACTGGCTGGAACTCGCCGTAACCCACCGACGCCAGGCGACCGGGGTTCACACCCTGCATCGCCAGCATGCGCACGATGCTCGCTGACCGGGCCGAGGACAGTTCCCAGTTGGTCGGGTATTGCGCGGTGCGGATCGGTTGATCGTCAGTGAAACCTTCGACGTGAATCGGGTTGTCGAACGGCTTCAGAATCGCGGCAACCTTGTCGATGATGTTGAACGCGATGTCACTGGGCATGGCGTCGCCGCTGCCGAACAACAGGCTGGAATTGAGTTCGATCTCGACCCACAGTTCGTTGCCGCGAATGGTCATCTGGTTGGAGCTGATCAAGTCGCCGAACGCGGCGCTGATGTCGTCGGCGATGCTTTTGAGCGGATCGCTGGCACCCGCGATACCGGCGTCGACCTGCTCGGCGTCTTTAACCAGCGGCTTGGCCGGGGTCACGGTCTTCGGTCGCTCATCGCCGATCGGGATCGGCTTGAGGGCGCGGTCGGAATCGGTAAACACCCCGATCAACGCTTCGGAAATAACCTTGTACTTGCCTTCGTTGATCGAAGAGATCGAGTACATCACCACGAAAAAGGCGAAGAGCAAGGTGATGAAGTCCGCGTATGACACCAGCCAGCGCTCGTGATTAACGTGTTCTTCAGGTTGGCGACGACGTGCCATGGTCCATGTCTCCCATCAATCCATGAAGCCCTGAAGCTTCAACTCAATAGAGCGAGGGTTTTCACCTTCGGCGATCGACAGAATGCCTTCCAACAACATTTCGCGATAACGCGACTGCCGCATAGCGACGGACTTGAGTTTGGCGGCAATCGGCAGCAGCACCAGGTTGGCACTGGCCACGCCGTAGATGGTCGCGACGAAGGCCACGGCAATGCCGCTACCCAGTTGCGATGGATCGGCCAGGTTGCCCATCACGTGGATCAGACCCATCACAGCACCGATGATGCCGATAGTCGGCGCGTAGCCGCCCATGCTTTCGAAGACTTTGGCGGCTTCGATGTCGCGGCTTTCCTGGGTGTAGAAATCCACTTCCAGGATGCTGCGAATCGCTTCCGGCTCGGCGCCGTCCACCAGCAGTTGCAGGCCTTTGCGCGAGTAATTGTCAGGTTCGGCGTCGGCCACCCCTTCCAGACCGAGCAGGCCTTCCTTGCGTGCGGTCAGACTCCAGTTGACGACGCGATCAACGCCACCGGCGAGGTCGATGCGTGGAGGGAACAGGATCCAGGCCAGAATCTGCATGGCACGCTTGAAGGCGCTCATCGGTGACTGCAGCAGCGCCGCACCGACGGTTCCGCCGATAACGATCAACGCCGCCGGGCCGTTGGCCAGGGCGCCGAGGTGACCGCCTTCAAGGTAGTTGCCGCCAATGATGGCGACAAACGCCAGGATGATCCCGATAAGGCTTAAAACATCCATCAGATACAAGCCTCGACCAGATGCTTGCCAATATCGTCCAGGCCGTACACCGCGTCGGCGAGTTCAGCTTTGACGATGGCCATCGGCATGCCGTAGATCACGCAGCTGGCTTCATCCTGAGCCCAGATTGCACTGCCGCCCTGCTTGAGCAGACGCGCGCCTTCGCGACCATCGGCGCCCATGCCGGTCAACACGACCGCCAGAACTTTGTCACCGTAAGACTTGGCCGCGGAACCGAAGGTGATGTCCACACACGGCTTATAGTTCAGACGTTCGTCGCCCGGGAGGATTTTCACCGCGCCACGGCCGTCGATCATCATTTGCTTGCCACCCGGCGCCAGCAACGCCAGGCCCGGACGCAGGATGTCGCCATCCTCGGCTTCCTTGACGCTGATGCGGCAGAGCTTGTCCAGACGCTCGGCGAAGGCCTTGGTAAAGGCAGCCGGCATATGCTGGATCAATACGATCGGTGCGGGAAAGTTGGCCGGCAATTGGGTCAGAACCCGCTGCAAGGCAACCGGGCCGCCAGTGGATGTACCGATGGCGACCAGTTTGTAGGCTTTGCGTTTCGGCGTTGGCGACGACGAGGCTGGCGCGTACGTACGTGCCGGAATCGGAGCCGGTGCCGGACGCGCAGGCGCGCTGCTGCCGTAGCTGCTGACGCTCGAAGGTGCAGGCGTCGGGGCGGGTGCGGCGACAGGTGCCGGAGCGCTGTAGGTGTTGGCGCGACGGTTACTGCGCGAGATGCTGAGAATCTTCTCGCACAGCAGTTGCTTGACCTTCTCCGGGTTGCGGGAGATGTCTTCGAAATTCTTCGGCAGGAAATCCACCGCGCCGGCGTCCAGCGCGTCAAGGGTTACCCGAGCACCTTCGTGGGTCAGCGAGGAGAACATCAACACCGGGGTCGGGCAGCGCTGCATGATGTGCCGCACCGCCGTGATGCCATCCATCATCGGCATCTCGTAGTCCATGGTGATCACGTCTGGCTTGAGGGCCAGCGCCTGATCAATCGCCTCTTTTCCGTTGGTCGCCGTGCCGACGACCTGGATATTCGGATCCGCTGAAAGAATTTCCGAGACGCGGCGGCGGAAAAACCCCGAATCGTCCACCACCAGGACTTTAACTGCCATAAACACTCCGTTAGACGGAGCGAGGCTCAGTCGCCCCGCCCCACCAGAATCAAATACGCCGTGCGGCGTAACGCTTGAGCATGCTCGGAACATCGAGAATCAGCGCAATGCGGCCGTCACCGGTGATGGTGGCGCCGGACATGCCCGGGGTTCCCTGGAGCATTTTGCCCAATGGCTTGATGACCACTTCTTCCTGGCCCACCAGTTGATCGACGACGAAGCCGATCCGCTGAGTGCCCACCGAAAGGATCACCACATGGCCTTCGCGCTGCTCTTCGTGAGCGGCGGAGCTGACCAGCCAGCGTTTGAGGTAGAACAATGGCAGCGCCTTGTCCCGCACGATCACCACTTCCTGGCCGTCCACCACGTTGGTGCGCGACAGGTCGAGGTGGAAGATCTCGTTGACGTTCACCAGCGGGAACGCAAACGCCTGGTTGCCGAGCATGACCATCAGCGTGGGCATGATCGCCAGGGTCAACGGGACCTTGATGACGATCTTCGAGCCCTTGCCCTTGGTCGAATAGATATTGATGGTGCCGTTGAGCTGGGCGATTTTGGTTTTCACCACGTCCATACCCACGCCGCGTCCGGAGACATCGGAAATTTCGGTCTTGGTCGAGAAACCCGGCGCGAAGATCAGGTTGAAGCAATCGGATTCGCTGAGGCGATCCGCTGCATCCTTGTCCATCAAGCCTTTCTTCACGGCAATGCCGCGCAGAACATCGGCGTCCATGCCCTTGCCGTCATCGGAGATGGACAGCAGGATGTGGTCGCCTTCCTGTTCAGCGGACAGGATCACCTTGCCGCTGCGAGGCTTGCCCATCGCTTCACGCTCGGCCGGCTCTTCAATACCGTGGTCGACCGAGTTGCGCACCAAGTGGACCAGCGGATCGGCCAGGGCCTCGACGAGGTTCTTGTCGAGGTCGGTTTCTTCGCCGACCAGTTCCAGGTTGATCTCTTTCTTGAGTTGGCGAGCCAGGTCGCGAACCAGACGCGGGAAGCGCCCGAAGACCTTCTTGATCGGTTGCATCCGGGTCTTCATGACCGCGGTTTGCAGGTCGGCCGTGACCACGTCGAGGTTCGACACGGCCTTGGACATGGCTTCGTCGCCGCTGTTGAGGCCCAGACGGACCAAGCGGTTACGCACCAGTACCAACTCGCCGACCATGTTCATGATTTCGTCGAGACGAGCGGTATCGACCCGTACGGTGGTCTCGGCTTCGCTGGCCGGTTTTTCCGGTGGCGGCGCGGACGGGGCACGGGCCGGGGCAGCAGCAGCGGCAGGCTTCGGCGCTTCGGCTTTAGGCTCGGGCGCTTTGGCAACGGGTTTCGCAGCCGGTGCTGGCGCCTTGGCGACAGGAGCAGAAACCACTGCGCCAGTGCCAACCTCGGTGAACTTGCCTTTGCCGTGCAATTCGTCGAGCAGCGATTCGAACTCGTGATCGGAGATCAGATCGCCGCCAGCCGCTTTAGCGGTTGGCGCAGCCGGGGCCGGGACCGCAGCAATGGCCGATTCCAGCGCATCAACGGCAAAGTTACCCTTGCCGTGCAGCTGATCGAGCAGTGCTTCGAACTCGTCGTCGGTGATATCGGAGCTGTCGCCTGCCGCTTTCGGGGCAGCCGGTGCGGCTGGCGCCGGGGCTACCGCATCGACGGCGAACTGGCCTTTACCGTGCAGTTGATCGAGCAACGACTCGAACTCGGCATCGGTTATTTCGTCGCTGGCCGACGCATTACTGCTCGGCGCTGGCACAGCTGCCGGGGCTTCTGCCTGAGCCTTGACGGCGTTCAGCGAGTCCAGCAGTTGTTCGAATTCGTTATCGGTGATGTCACCCGATTCGCTCTCGGCGGCAGGTTGTTCCACCACCTCGGCGACCGGTGCCGTTTCATCGGCGGTTTGCGGCTCGGCCAGGCGGGCCAGTGCCGCAAGCAATTCTGGCGTGGCAGCCGTGATCG
Organism: Pseudomonas sp. LBUM1666; assembly: GCF_059695775.1. Lineage (NCBI taxonomy): Bacteria > Pseudomonadati > Pseudomonadota > Gammaproteobacteria > Pseudomonadales > Pseudomonadaceae > Pseudomonas > Pseudomonas sp. LBUM1666. The sequence continues at coordinate 4,565,431 of NZ_CP166789.1, forward strand.
GGCTGCGCTCGCGGACTTCGGTAAACATGCCGTTCACCGCATCCAGCGCTTCGAGAACCACGTCCATCAGTTCCGAGTCGACGCGACGTTCACCCTTGCGCAGGATGTCGAACACGTTCTCGGCGATGTGACAGCACTCCACCAGCTCGTTGAGCTGGAGGAAGCCGGCGCCTCCTTTTACAGTGTGAAAACCGCGAAAAATTGCATTGAGCAAGTCCGCATCATCGGGTCGGCTTTCAAGCTCGACCAGCTGTTCGGACAGTTGCTCTAGAATCTCGCCGGCCTCAACCAGGAAATCCTGAAGGATCTCTTCATCGGCGCCGAAGCTCATTAAGGGGGTGCTCCTAAAGGTCTAAAAACCTAAAAACCTAAAATCCAAGACTGGATAGCAAATCGTCCACATCGTCCTGACCGGACACAACGTCTTCTCTTTTATCGGCATGAATCTGCGGACCTTCACCCTGAGAGAGATGTTTTTGCGGATCTTTTTCTGCCAGCATCGCTTCACGGTCATGTTCGATGCCCGCAAAGCGGTCCACCTGACTGGCCATAAGCACGAGCTTGAGCAGGTTGCTTTCAACTTCGGTGACCAATTGGGTCACACGCTTGATCACCTGACCGGTGAGGTCCTGGTAATCCTGAGCGAGCAGAATGTCGTTGAGGTTGCTCGACACAACGCGATTGTCTTCGCTGCTGCGTGTCAGGAAACCGTCGACTCGCCGGGCCAGTTCGCGGAACTCTTCAGCCCCGACTTCGCGACGCATGAACCGTCCCCAATCGGTGCTCAAGGCCTGGGCTTCGTTGCTCAGGCCGTTGACCAGCGGCGTGGCGTTTTCCACCAGGTCCATGGTGCGGTTGGCAGCAGCCTCGGTCAGCTTGACCACATAACCCAGACGCTCGGTGGCATCCGTGATCTGCGAGACTTCCTCCGCTTGCGGCATGTGCGGGTCAATCTGGAAATTGACGATCGCGCTATGCAGCTCGCGGGTGAGCTTGCCCACTTCCTGATACAGGCCACGGTCACGGGTCTGATTGAGCTCATGGATCAGTTGCACAGCGTCGCCGAACCTGCCTTTTTCAAGGCTTTCGACCAGTTCGACCGCGTGTTTTTTCAGAGTCGATTCGAAATCGCCCTGTGAAGACTCGTTATGCTCCATAGCTCCCCCGTGGCGCAGTGGCTTCGCACATCAACCGATGCGTTCGAAAATCTTCTCGATTTTTTCTTTTAACGCCTGGGCCGTGAAGGGCTTGACCACATAGCCGTTAACACCGGCCTGGGCTGCCTCGATGATCTGCTCGCGCTTGGCTTCAGCGGTCACCATCAGCACCGGCAGGTGCTTGAGCTTTTCATCGGCACGCACGTGGCGCAGCAGGTCGATACCGGTCATGCCAGGCATGTTCCAGTCTGTTACCAGAAAGTCGATGCTGCCGCTGTTGAGAACCGGAATGGCGGTAGTGCCATCGTCGGCCTCGACCGTGTTGGTGAACCCAAGGTCACGCAACAGGTTTTTAATGATCCGCCGCATCGTTGAGAAGTCATCAACGATGAGGATTTTCATGTTCTTGTCCAATTCGACCTCCAAGCAGTCTTAAACGCGCCCAGCACCTGGACGCGCCATTTCAATCAATCCGGCAAAGCACTCAATGACTGTCTGGAGCACAACAGATCGGGACCGGTAAGGTTCAACACCCCACCAGCCGCGTTCGCAGTGTCCCCACACTGCCTTCAGCGCGCTCGCCACTCCCCCAAACGCCCCCGCAAACGGGCCGCGCACTGGCTGTGTAACTGGCTGACCCGAGATTCGCTGACCCCCAGGACCTCACCGATTTCCTTGAGATTCAACTCTTCGTCGTAGTACAGCGCCAACACCAGTCGCTCACGCTCCGGCAAATTGGCAATCGCGTCCGCCAGCGCCGCCTGGAAGCGTTCATCTTCCAGATCGCGTGACGGCTCGAGATGAGCACTGGCGCCATCCTCGTGCAGCCCTTCGTGTTCGCCGTCCTGCAACAGATCGTCGAAACTGAATAACCGGCTGCCCAGGGTGTCGTTCAAAATCCCGTAATAATCGTCGAGACTCAATTGGAGTTCGGCCGCAACCTCGTGATCTTTAGCGTCACGACCGGTTTTAGCTTCAATCGAGCGAATCGCGTCGCTGACCATCCGGGTATTGCGGTGGACCGAACGTGGCGCCCAGTCCCCCTTGCGTACTTCATCGAGCATCGCGCCGCGGATTCGAATGCCCGCGTACGTCTCGAAACTCGCGCCTTTGCTGGCGTCGTATTTGGTCGACACTTCAAGCAGGCCGATCATCCCGGCTTGGATCAGGTCTTCGACCTGGACACTGGCTGGCAGACGCGCCAGCAAGTGGTAGGCAATGCGTTTAACCAGTGGCGCGTAACGCTCGATCAGCTCGTACTGCGCGTCACGTGCCGACTTCTTGTAGAGGTTATAGCCACCGGCTGTCATAGCACAGGTCCTGCGGTTTGTTGCACGAGGCGCTCGACGAAAAACTCCAGGTGCCCACGCGGGTTGGCAGGTAGCGGCCAGGTATCGACCTTCTGTGCAATGGCCTTGAACGCCAGTGAGCACTTGGACCGCGGGAAGGCTTCGTAAACGGCGCGCTGCTTCTGCACAGCCTTGCGCACGCTTTCGTCGTAAGGCACCGCGCCGACGTATTGTAAGGCGACGTCAAGGAAGCGATCCGTGACCTTGGTCAACTTGGCGAATAGGTTGCGCCCTTCCTGCGGACTCTGGGCCATGTTGGCCAGGACGCGGAAGCGGTTCATGCCGTAATCGCGGTTCAGCAGTTTGATCAGTGCGTAGGCGTCGGTAATCGAGGTCGGTTCGTCGCAGACCACCAGCAAGACTTCTTGCGCTGCGCGAACGAAACTGACGACCGATTCACCAATGCCCGCCGCGGTGTCGATCACCAGCACGTCGAGGTTGTCACCGATATCGCTGAACGCCTGGATCAGGCCGGCGTGTTGCGCCGGGCTCAAATGAACCATGCTCTGTGTGCCGGACGCGGCCGGGACGATGCGAATGCCGCCAGGGCCCTGCAACAGTACGTCGCGCAGCTCGCAGCGGCCTTCGATCACGTCGGCCAAAGTTCGTTTGGGTGTCAGTCCCAGCAGGACGTCGACGTTCGCCAGCCCCAGATCGGCGTCCAACAGCATGACGCGTCGACCGAGCTCTGCTAGAGCCAGGGACAAGTTCACTGACACGTTAGTCTTCCCGACGCCACCTTTGCCGCCGGTCACCGCGATCACCTGTACGGGATGCATGCTGCCCATGAATTTTCTTTACCTTGTCTTACTTAGACGGAGGCCACATTACTGGCTGCGCGTTCACTAACTGAACAATGCATGGCAGACCATCGATGTAGGTACAAAAACTGTTCATTAATACCTCAGCCGACCTGCTTGGTCGGGCTGTGGTAAATATCAGCGAACATGTCGGCCATGGCTTCTTCGCTGGGTTCTTCTTGCATTTGCACGCTGACGGCGCGACTGACCAACTGATGACGACGCGGTAGATGCAAATCATCCGGAATCCGCGGGCCATCGGTCAGGTAGGCCACCGGCAATTCATGACTGATGGCCAAGCTCAACACCTCGCCCAGACTTGCCGTTTCATCCAGTTTAGTCAGGATGCAGCCAGCGAGCCCACAACGCTTGTAACTGTGATAAGCGGCCGTTAGAACCTGTTTCTGGCTGGTGGTTGCCAAAACCAGATAATTTTTCGATTTGATGCCACGACCGGCCAGGCTTTCGAGCTGCATGCGCAGTGCCGGATCGCTGGCCTGAAGGCCCGCGGTATCGATCAGCACCACGCGTTTGCGCAGCAAAGGCTCCATCGCCTGCACCAGCGATTGGCCCGGATCGACATGCGTCACCGACACATTGAGAATCCGGCCCAACGTCTTGAGTTGTTCCTGAGCACCAATGCGGTAGCTGTCCATGCTCACCAACGCGATATTCTGCGCGCCGTACTTGAGCACGTAACGGGCGGCGAGTTTGGCCAGGGTGGTGGTCTTGCCCATGCCGGCAGGGCCGACCATGGCAATCACGCCGCCCTCTTCCAGAGGCTCGATTTCCGGTGTGGCGATCATCCGCGCCAGGTGCGCCAGCAACATGCGCCAGGCCTGACGAGGTTCTTCAATATCGGTAATCAGCGCCAGCAAATCGCGTGACAACGGGCCGGACAGACCAATGCGTTGCAGGCGACGCCAAAGGTTGGCCTGGGCCGGACGGCTGCCTTGCAGCTGATTCCAGGCCAGAGAGCCGAGTTGCACTTCCATCAGTTCGCGCAGGCTGTTGAGTTCGAAACGCATCGAGTCGAACGCCCGTGGGTCGACGCCACCAGAGACAGGTGCCGCAGCCGGTGCAGGACGACGGGGCTCGGTGTAGGTCGGCTCGATCAGCGGCTCGGCGGCGGTCAGTGGCAGGCCGGCGAACAATTGGCGATTGGTGGACTTGTCGCTCTCGCCATCGCTGCGCAGGCTCAGTTCGGCCTGGGCGGTGACGATCCGCGATTGGGTCTTGCGCAGCTCGTCTTCGAGTTCCATGTTCGGAACGCGCGGAGCCAGCGCCGACAATTTGTAATCCAGGGCAGCCGTCAGCTCGACACCACCGGCGATCCGGCGGTTGCCAATGATGGCGGCATCAGCGCCCAGCTCATCACGAACCAGCTTCATGGCCTGACGCATATCGGCGGCGAAAAAACGCTTAACTTGCATAAACCACTACCTCAGCCGTTGGGCCCTACTGTCGCAACGATGGTCACTTGCTTGTTGTCAGGAATTTCCTGGTAAGCCAACACATGCAAACCCGGGACTGCCAATCGGCCGAATCGCGACAGCATCGCGCGAACCGGACCGGCTACCAGCAGAATCACCGGCTGACCTTGCATTTCCTGACGCTGCGCCGCATCGATCAACGAGCGTTGCAGTTTCTCAGCCATGCTTGGCTCCAGCAGAACGCCCTCTTCCGAGCCTTGTCCTGCCTTCTGAAGACTATTGAGCAATATTTGTTCCAACCTTGGCTCCAGAGTGATCACTGGTAGCTCGGAGTCAGTGCCTACAATGCTTTGGACGATTGCGCGGGATACGCCGACGCGCACCGCGGCCACCAGCGCGGCAGTATCTTGACTCTTGCTGGCATTGTTGGCGATGGCTTCGGCAATGCTGCGAATGTCCCGTACTGGCACCTGTTCGGCCAGCAAAGCCTGCAAAACCTTGAGCAACTGCGACAGCGACACCACGCCCGGCACCAGCTCTTCAGCCAGCTTCGGCGAGCTTTTGGCCAGCAATTGCATGAGTTGCTGCACTTCTTCGTGACCGATCAACTCGCTCGAGTGCTTGTACAGAATCTGGTTCAAGTGGGTTGCCACTACCGTACTGGCATCGACCACGGTGTAACCGAGGGATTGTGCCTGGGCACGCTGGCTGATTTCGATCCAGACCGCCTCCAGACCGAAAGCCGGATCTTTGGCGGTAATGCCATTGAGCGTGCCGTAGACCTGGCCCGGATTGATTGCCAGTTCGCGGTCCGGGTAAATTTCCGCCTCAGCGAGGATCACCCCCATCAGGGTCAGGCGATAGGCACTCGGCGCCAGGTCGAGGTTGTCACGAATATGCACGGTCGGCATCAGGAAGCCCAGATCCTGGGACAGCTTCTTGCGCACGCCCTTGATCCGCGCCAGCAACTGACCACCCTGATTGCGGTCCACCAGCGGAATCAGCCGGTAGCCGACTTCCAGGCCGATCATGTCGATCGGAGTGACGTCATCCCAGCCAAGCTCCTTGGTTTCCTGAGCGCGGGCTGGCGATGGCAGCAGTTCCTGTTGTCGCTTGACCTCTTGCAGTGCCTGAACCTTGACCACGTTCTGCTTCTTCCAGAACAGGTACGCGCCGCCAGCCGCCAGGGCTGCCATGCTGAGAAAGGAAAAGTGCGGCATGCCCGGCACGAGGCCCATTACCGCCATCAAACCCGCCGCCACGGCCAACGCTTTGGGCGAGGCGAACATCTGGCGATTGATCTGCTTGCCCATGTCTTCCGAACCGGAAGCACGGGTCACCATGATCGCTGCAGCTGTAGATAAAAGCAGTGATGGCAATTGCGCCACCAAACCGTCACCGATGGTCAACAAGGCGTACACCCGACCGGCATCGCCGAAGGTCATGCCGTGCTGGAAGATACCGACCGCCATGCCGCCGATCAGGTTGATGAACAGAATCAGCAGGCCGGCAATGGCGTCACCGCGGACGAACTTGCTGGCACCGTCCATGGAACCGTAGAACTCGGCTTCCTGTGCCACTTCCATCCGGCGCAGTTTGGCTTGGTTCTGGTCGATCAGGCCGGCGTTCAAGTCGGCGTCGATGGCCATTTGTTTACCGGGCATCGCATCGAGGGTGAAACGCGCGCTCACCTCGGAAATCCGCCCGGCGCCTTTGGTCACCACGACGAAGTTGATGATCATCAAAATCGCGAAGACGACGATACCGACCACGTAGTTACCGCCGATCACCACCTCGCCAAAGGCCTGGATCACCTTACCGGCGGAGGCGTGACCGTCCTGACCGTGGAGCATCACCACTCGCGTGGAGGCGACGTTCAGCGCCAGGCGCAACAGAGTCGCCACCAGCAGAATGGTCGGGAACACCGCGAAATCCAGCGGCCGCAACGCGTAAACACAGACCAGCAACACCACGATCGACAAGGCAATGTTGAACGTGAAGAACACGTCCAGCAGGAACGGCGGGATCGGCAACATCATCATCGCCAGCATGACCAGCAGCAACAACGGCACACCCAGATTGCCTCGACTTAAGTCGGCAACGTTTGTGCGAGCACTGTTGAATAACTGAGAGCGATCCACCGGTTTTCCCCGTTCCTTTAAAGCAAACTTTTGACGCCTGAAGCAGGCGCAGAGCCGCTACTGCAAGAAGCCTTCCAACTTTTGCAGAGACGCGAAACAGAGGGGTTTAATGAGTACCCGTAGCAGCCATCAGGAATCGCGCCGCAGATCCGGCGGAATCGGCAAATCATGCTTGAGCGGATCCGGGCGTTTACCCTTGCCGGCGCGGTGCTGGCGGATCTGGTAGACGTAAGCGAGCACCTGGGCGACGGCAAGGTAGAGCCCGCCAGGGATTTCCTGATCAAGTTCGGTGGAGTAGTAGATCGAACGCGCCAGTGCCGGCGACTCAAGCAGCAGCACTTCGTTGGCCACAGCGATTTCACGAATCTTCAAGGCCAGGAAATCGCTGCCCTTGGCGATCAGCATCGGCGCCCCACCCTTGTCCGGATCGTACTTGAGCGCTACGGCGTAGTGAGTCGGGTTGGTGATCACCACATCGGCGTCGGGGATCGCCGCCATCATCCGGCGCTGGGACATTTCGCGCTGCAGCTGGCGAATCCGTTGTTTGACCTCCGGCCGTCCTTCCTGGTCCTTGTGCTCGTCGCGCACTTCCTGCTTGGTCATCTTCAGTTTCTTGATGCTTTCCCAGAGCTGTATCGGCACGTCCACGGCGGCGATGATGATCAGCCCGCAGGCCATCCACAGGGTGCTCCAGCCGACCACTTGCAGGCTGTGAATGATCGCCATGTCCAAGGGTTCATGGGCGATGCGCAGCAGGTCATCGATGTCCGAGGACAACACCGCCAGGGCTACGAACAACACGATGAAAAATTTTGCGAGGGCCTTAAGCAGTTCAGCTATGGCCTTGGACGAGAACATGCGCTTGAGGCCGGCACCGGGGTTCATGCGGCTGAACTTGGGCGCCATGGTGCCGGCGGAGAACAGCCAACCACCCAGCGAAATCGGCCCGATCAGAGCGGCGAGCAATAAAGTGATCATCACTGGCTGAATCGCCAACAAGGCAATCTGCCCCGAATGCAGCAGGTAGGTGCCCATGGAGCGCTGATCCAACAGCACCTCCCGCGACAGCGAGAAGTTCAGGCGCATCAGTTCCATCAGGTCCTGCGCCAGCGCACCACCGAAAATCAACAGACCACCAGCGCCGGCGAGCATGATCGCCAGGGTATTCAGCTCTTTGGAGCGCGCAATCTCTCCCTTCTCACGGGCGTCCTTTTTCTTTTTGTCCGTGGGGTCTTCTGTTTTGTCCTGACCGCTTTCGCTCTCAGCCATGACTCAGCGCGCCTTTGCCAGTTCGCGTAGCCACTGCAAGGCCTCGGAGGCCAGCGGTTGGTACTGATTAATGATATCCGCCAGCCCGACCCAGACGATGAATAACCCGAGCACCAGGGTCAACGGGAAGCCGATGGAGAAAATGTTGAGTTGCGGTGCCGCCCGGGTCATCACGCCAAACGCGATGTTGACCACCAGCAGCGCGGTGATTGCCGGCAGCACCAGCATCAGCGCCGCCCCGAGAACCCAACCCAGTTTGCCGGCCAGTTCCCAGAAATGATTGACCATCAATCCGCTGCCGACCGGCAGCGTGGTGAAGCTTTCGGTGAGGACTTCGAAGACCACCAGATGGCCATTCATGGCCAGGAACAGCAGCGTCACAAGCATGGTGAAGAACTGCCCGATCACCGCCACCGAAACGCCGTTGGTAGGATCGACCATCGAAGCGAAGCCCATGCCCATCTGAATGGAGACGATCTGCCCGGCGACCACGAAGGCCTGGAAGAACAGCTGCAAGGAGAAACCCAGCACTGCACCGACGAGGATCTGCTCGGCAATCAGCAGCAGCCCGCTCAAGTCCAGCGCGTTGACCGGCGGCATCGGCGGCAACCCGGGGGCAATCACTACCGTGATCGCGAGGGCGAAATAAAGGCGCACTCGCGTGGGTACCAGGCTCGTACCGAAAACCGGCATGACCATCAGCAAGGCACCGATACGAAACAGCGGCAGCATGAACGTCGCCACCCAGGTACTGATCTGGGTATCGGTCAGCTGGAGCAGCGACATGGTTTAACCGATGACCTGAGGAATACTGCCGTACAACTGCAGGATGTATTCCATGAAGGTCTGCACCAGCCACGGACCGGCGACGATCAACGTCACCAGCATCACCAGCAGGCGCGGCAGGAAGCTCAGGGTCTGTTCGTTGATCTGGGTGGCAGCCTGGAACATCGCCACCAACAGACCCACGAGCAAACTCGGAATCACCAGCACGGCAACCATCATGGTGGTCAGCCACAGTGCTTCCCGGAAGATGTCTACCGCAACTTCTGGCGTCATGGCGATACACCGCCGAAGCTGCTCGCCAGCGTACCGATGATCAACGCCCAGCCATCCACCAGCACGAACAGCATGATCTTGAATGGCAGGGAAATGATCAGCGGCGAGAGCATCATCATACCCATCGCCATCAGCACACTGGCCACGACCAGATCGATGATCAGGAACGGAATGAAGATCATGAAGCCAATCTGGAACGCGGTTTTCAGCTCCGACGTGACGAACGCCGGAACCAGAATCGTCAGCGGCGCCTGATCCGGCGACGCGATATCAGTGCGTTTGGACAAGCGCATGAACAACTCCAGATCGCTGCTGCGAGTCTGGGCGAGCATGAAATCCTTGATCGGCACTTGAGCCTTGGCCACGGCGTCTTGAGCGGTGAGTTTCTCCGCCAGATACGGCTGCAAGGCATCCTGATTAACCCGGTCGAATACCGGCGCCATGATGAACAGGGTCAGGAACAGCGCCATGCCCGTGAGGATCTGGTTCGACGGCGTTTGTTGCAGGCCGAGGGCCTGACGCAGGATCGAGAAGACGATGATGATCCGGGTGAAACTGGTCATCAGCATGACGAACGCCGGGATAAAACTCAGCGCAGTCATGATCAGCAGGATTTGCAGGCTGACCGAATACTCCTGAGCGCCTTCGGCATTGGTACCCAGGGTAATCGCCGGGATCGACAACGGATCGGCGGCGAACGCCAGCGGCGCGCCCAGCATCAGGGCCAGCGTCAAGACGATGCGTAGCGCACCCATTACTTCTTATCCTTATGATCCTTGCCCATCAGCTCCATCAGGCGCTGGGCAAACTCGGGGGTCGCTTTTTCAGTCCCGCCGGGCACTTGCACCGGCTCCTTGAGCACGTGCAACGCGGTGATGGTGCCGGGGCTCAAGCCAAGCAGAATCTGCTCGTTACCGACCTGCACCAGCATCAACCGGTCGCGAGGGCCCAGCGCGCGGGAACCGATCAGCTCGATCACCTGCCCCTTGCCGGCTGGTCCGGCCTGCTGGACCCGACGCAGCAACCAGGCGAGGAAAAAGATCAACCCCAGCACCAGCAGCAAACCGAACACCAACTGCGTCAATTGCCCGGCCACACCGCTGCTGACCGCCGGCGCGGCAGCCGCAGTAGCGGTCGCTACCGGCTCGGCAGCCAGAACACTGAACGGCAACGCCAGCACAAACCCCAGAACCTTTTTCACTCAGCGCAGCTTCTTGATGCGTTCGCTTGGGCTGATCACGTCAGTCAGGCGGATGCCGAACTTCTCGTTGACCACCACTACTTCACCGTGAGCGATGAGCGTGCCGTTGACCAGCACGTCCAGCGGTTCACCGGCCAGACGATCGAGCTCGATCACCGAACCCTGGTTAAGCTGCAGCAGGTTACGGATGTTGATATCAGTGCTGCCGACTTCCATGGAAATCGACACCGGGATATCGAGAATCACGTCCAGGTTCGGACCGTCGAGGGTGACCGGTTCGTTGTTTTTCGGCACGCTGCCGAACTCTTCCATCGGCAGACGGTTGGACGGCGAACTGGCGGCGTCAGCGGCCAGCAAGGCGTCGATGTCGTCCTGCCCGGCGTCGCCGGTTTCTTCCAGGGCAGCAGCCCATTCATCGGCCAGCGCCTGGTCGTCCTGGGTGTTCATATCGTTAGCCATCAATTTGTCCTCGGCGGGCATCCATTCAATCAGGAGCCGTCAGTTAAAAGCACAGGGGGTTTGGAGCGCCGGTCAGCGGCGCTCGATCGGCTCGATCACTTGCAACGCGAGGTTGCCTTTGTGCGACCCCATCTTGACCTTGAACGCAGGCACGCCGTTGGCGCGCATGATCATCTCGTCCGGCATCTCGACCGGGATAATGTCCCCCGGCTGCATGTGCAGAATGTCCCGCAGGCGCAACTGGCGACGGGCAACCGTGGCACCGATCGGTACGTCAACGTCCAGCACGTCCTGACGCAAGGCGTTGACCCAGCGTTCGTCCTGATCGTCGAGGTCCGACTGGAAGCCGGCGTCGAGCATTTCGCGCACTGGCTCGATCATCGAGTACGGCATGGTTATGTGCAGGTCACCGCCACCGCCATCGAGTTCAATGTGGAAGGTCGACACCACAATCGCTTCGCTCGGGCCGACGATATTGGCCATGGCCGGGTTCACTTCCGAGTTGATGTACTCGAAGTTCACTTCCATGATCGCCTGCCAGGCTTCTTTCAAATCGACGAAGGCCTGTTCCAGCACCATGCGTACCACACGCAGTTCAGTGGGGGTGAATTCACGCCCTTCGATCTTCGCGTGACGGCCGTCGCCGCCGAAGAAGTTGTCCACCAGTTTGAACACCAGTTTGGCGTCGAGGATGAACAACGCGGTACCGCGCAACGGTTTGATCTTGACCAGGTTGAGGCTGGTCGGCACGTACAGCGAGTGCACGTATTCGCCGAACTTCATCACCTGCACGCCACCGACGGCAACGTCCGCCGAGCGGCGCAGCATGTTGAACATGCTGATGCGGGTGTAACGGGCGAAACGTTCGTTGATCATTTCCAGGGTCGGCATGCGTCCACGGACGATGCGATCCTGGCTGGTCAGGTCGTAACTTTTGACACTGCCGGGTTCGGCAGCGGTATCGGTCTGTACCAGACCATCGTCGACACCATGCAACAGCGCATCGATCTCATCCTGGGACAGCAGGTCCTGCACGGCCATGTCGTGTTCCTACTGCAGTACGAAATTAGTGAAAAGCAACTGTTCGATGACCACTTTGCCGAGTTCTTTCTGCGCTACTTCCTGGACGCTGGCCGTGGCTTTCTGACGCAACATCTCCTGCCCGACCGGCGACGCCAGGGTGGCGAAGTCCTGGCCGGAGAACAGCATGACCAGGTTGTTGCGGATGACAGGCATGTGGACTTTGAGCGCTTCCAGATCGGCCTGATTGCGACCCTGCATGGTGATGCTCACCTGCATGTAGCGCTGACGGCCGTTCTGGTTGTAATTGGCCACGAAGGCCGGCGCCATGGGCTCGAAAATCGCTGGCTGCTTGCCGACCGGGGCGGTTTCAGCCGCGGCGGCAGGCTTGCTCTGGGCGCTGTGCATGAAGAACCAGGTCGCTCCCACGGACAAACCGATCGCCAGCAGCAGGGCCACCACGACCGCGATGATCAGCTTGAGTTTGCCTTTGGTTGCGGGGTCTTTTACTGCTGCTTCGCTCTTCGCCATGCCAATAATCCGTCACTATTCGGGTTTTCACAGTCGCACGGCAAGGCAAGAGCAAGTGTTATGCCAGAAGTGTCTGTAGGGAGATGGTGACGGCAATCTGAAGAACATCGCAAATCCCCTGTGGGAGCGAGCTTGCTCGCGATGAGGCCATAACATTCAACATCGTCGTTGACTGTTGCGCCCCCATCGCGAGCAAGCTCGCTCCCACAGGGATTGGTGTCGGGCTTTATCAGGCGTAATAATCGACGGCGCTGGAGCCGATGACGCTGGTAGTGCTGGCCGCTACTTCGGCAACTGTTGGCGCAAGCTCTTCATCCATCGAGTCGAGACGACCACCGCTGGCGTTGGTGCGCCCACCCTGGCTTTGACCCTGTTGAGCCTGTTCCTGCCCCTGCCAGCCACGGGACTGGTCGGACACATTGACGTCGACCTGGCCCATGCCCTGCTGCGCAAACATGTCACGCAAGCGATGCATCTGCCCGTCCAGCGCTTCGCGAACGCTTGGATGGGCACTCATGAACGTCACCTGGGTCTGCTGATCCGGAACCATGTTCACCCGAATGTCCAGGCGCCCCAGTTCAGCCGGTTGCAACTGGATGTCGGCCGCCTTGAGATTGGCACTGGACAGGTACATGACCCGGTTCACTACTTCTTCGGTCCAGCCGCTCTGATGCATGGCGATCGGTTGATTCACCGGCAATGCGTTGGCGGTTTTCGGCGTGGCCGCCTGGGTCAGTGCCGCCAGACGGTTGGCGAAATCGTCGACCCGGGTATCGCTACTCGCGGACTTCAGGTCCTTGAGACCGTCATCGATAAGACCACTGAAGGCCTTGTCGCTGCCCTGGCCGGTGCTGTCCTTGTCGGCTTGCACATCGAGCATGCTTGCCATGCCTGCGGCGAAGGTCTGCGCCGAGGTTGACTCGCCGTCAGCCTGGGCCTGGGCCGAGGTCGGTGCCGCTTTGGGCTGGGCCTGACTCGCAGCCGAAATATGGCCGCCCTGCTCCATGGCCATACGCACGGCCGGCAATGCATCGAGAGGATCCGCTTCGGGGTCGAAATCGCTATCCGCCGTTGCAGCAGCAGCTGGCGCCGCCGTCACTGCCGCAGCCACTGGCGCTTCGACCTGCGGCTGCACGGTGGCGACCACTGGCGGAGCTTCCGGAACGGGGGTTGTCACCACTGCCTGCAACGGTGGCAGTAACGAAGGATCGAGGGTTGGATCAACAGACGCGGTGTCGACCACATGCGTTTCGCCAACCTCCGACGCATCATCGCTGGCAGCCTTGTCGTCAGCCTGCGCCGGTTTATCGGCGGGCAAGGATTTGCCGCTATCGGCAACCGCAGGTTCCGGGGCGGCAGACTTGTCGTTGCTGACGTCCTTTTTATCGGGGCTGTCCGGCGCTTTATCGCGTATCGGCTTGGCCGATCCATCACCCACCGCAGAGGGTTTGTTCCGGGCTTGATTGGCGTAGACCTGAGCGAAGCTGGATGCCTTGTCCCCAGGCTCAGCGGCCAGCGCCGGTGTATTGGCGGAAGCGACTTGAGTCTTGGCCTGCGCGGCGGCCTGAAGAAGCATATTGGGGGTAACGGGCATGGAACGGTCTCCGCTGCACTGGGATCGTAGGTACAGTTGGCGGAGATTAGTGCAAAGGTCGCGCCAGGTTTTAGTGACAGGCGCTAAAAGCGCCGGACGGTCTCATTGGCAGAGAGAGAACGCTGACGCTCGGCCTCATAGAGCGGCCGGACAAACGCAAATTCGTCATCAATTTCGCCCACCAGTTTTTCAATGCCGGCGAGGCTTTTTTGCTTGGCGCGCAGCTCCAGCTCATGGCACAACTCAGCCAGGCGAATGGCACCCATGTTGCTGCTGCTGCCCTTGAAGCTATGGGCTGCATTCATGAGTTGCGCGGCATCTTCAGCCTTTCGCAAGATGCGTAAACGCTCTTCGGAATCGGCGAGAAAGGTATCCAGCAACATCGGATACTCATCCTCCATGACCTCTTGCAACGCGTTCAGCACGTCGCGGTCCAGGTGTGTGTCAGCCACTTGCTCACTCCTTGATCAAGAATGCGTGGATTATGCCAGAGCCTCCCAGAAAAACTCCACGCGGGCACTCCGACCATCGTCGGACCAACTCGCATTGTGGCCCAGCTGACGGATCAGACTGACGCCACGTCCCGACAGACGGACACCATCGACAGGCCGCTCCATCACCCGCGCGACATCAAAACCCTTGCCACTGTCTTCAACCCGAACAGTCAGGCACCCGCCCTCGCCCTTGGGTGTCACCTGCAAATGCACCCGCACAAAGCCGTCCTGCAACTCGTCCAGGCGTGTATTGCGTTGTTGATAATAGCGGGTAAAACCCGAGGCATCGCGCTTGAGCGCCGAATCCAGCCCCAGTACCCCATGCTCCAGGGCATTGGAATACAGTTCAGCCAAAACACTGTAGAGCGCCCCGCTCTGAGCCCGCAAACCGTGGACCTCAAGCAGCAATTGCAGAAGATACGGCAGCGGATTGAAGCGTTTGAGCGTGGCGGCGCGAAATTCGAAACTCACTGACCAGTCCAGCGGGCAGGACTGACCACTGTCGGAATACACCAGCGCCGGCGGGCTCAGTTGTGCGGCCTCCAGCAGACTGACCTCGACCATGCTCACGTCATCTCGGGCCTCGCCGCGAAAGTCCCGCAACGCCTGCTCGATATCTTCGAACAGCTCATCAGGCTGACGATTGGCCGCAAACACCTGCTGCAATCGCTCCACACCAAACAACTGTTCGTTGGCATCGCAGGTATCGATCACCCCGTCGGACAACAGGAAGACCCGATCCCCGACCGCCATCGGAAACACCTCGGTGCGGTAATCAAAGGATTGCGGGCTCAGCACGCCGAGCGGCAAATGCCGAGCCGTCAGCGGCGTTCGCTCACCGCTGGCGACGCTGTGCAGGTAACCGTCCGGCATTCCGCCGTTCCAGACCTCCACCGAGCGTCGCTGAAAACTCAGGCACAGCAGCGTTGCACAACAGAACATGTCCACCGGCAGGATGCGCTTGAGCTTGGCATTCATCTCGCGCAGGGTTTCTGACAGGCCGTAACCCTTGGCGGTCATGCCATAGAAAACTTCGGCCAAGGGCATGGCACCGACCGCGGCCGGCAAACCATGACCGGTAAAATCGCCGAGCAGCACGTGCATGTCGCCGGCCGGGGTAAACGCGGCCAGCAGCAGATCGCCGTTGAACAACGCATAGGGCGATTGCAGGTAGCGAATATTCGGTGCACTCAGGCAGCCGGAGTGGGCCACCTTGTCGAACACGGCCTTGGCCACCCGCTGCTCGTTGAGCAGGTAGTCGTGGTGTCTGGCGATCTGGTCACGCTGTTGCAACACCGTGGCCTGCAACCGCCGCAAGCGGTCCATCGCCTTGATCTTGGCGGCGAGGATCACCTGGTTGTAGGGTTTTGCCAGAAAGTCGTCGCCCCCGGCCTCCAGACAGCGGGCCAGCGCTTCGCTTTCGGTCAGCGAGGTGAGGAAGATGATCGGCACCAGGGTTTCCCCTGCCAACACCTTGATCTGCCGCGCCGCCTCAAAACCGTCCATCACCGGCATCATCGCGTCCATGAGCACCAGTTGCGGTCTCTGCTGGCGAAACGCTTCAACGGCTTCGGCACCGTTGGCGGCCGTCAGCACCTCATGCCCCTGGCGACGGACGATGGTCGACAGCAGCATGCGATCGGCCGCGCTGTCTTCGGCGATCAGGATCGTCAGCGGTTCGAACAAGGACTGCATGGCGGTCACGCCACGTCGAAGATTTGTTCGAAGTTGGAGATGGCGAGGATCTTGCGCACATCTGCGTTAGCGTTGGTCAACGTGATCTCGGCATTCTCGCCACCAGCGTGATCACGCAATAGCAACAGCATGCCGAGCGCTGAGCTGTCGAGGTAGGTGGCGTCTTTCAGATCTACTTCGAAGGACTCGGGTTTTGGCTGAAGATTTTCGTAGGACTCACGAAATTCCTGATGCTTGGCGAAATCGAATCGTCCCTTGACCGATATCGTCAGCTTTTGCCCATCTTGGGATACTTCTGTAACAACTGACATTTAACGGCTTCCTTGTCATGGGTGAACGTACGTGTACAAGGTTTAGCACTTGGCGAGGGCAGGAGCAAGGCGGGAAAACGGTTGAAACCTGCCTGATCAATACGGATCCTGACGCGGCAACCGCTGGGACAACTCATCCAGCAGCTTTTGCTCACGCCGGTCTTCCAGCCGCCGCGCCTCATCCATGTAGCGCAACACCAGTTTGCGCAAGCCTTCGACCCGTGCAAACGCCTGCTGCCAGGATTCCCGCGCCTTGTTCAGGTTGTTTTCATGCCATACCAGGCTTTGTCGCTGCTGGTCGATGGCGGTCCCCAGTTGCGCCAGGAAACCTTGATAACCCAGCAGCCATTGGCCCGACACGCCGCTGCTGCCGCGCACGATCCATTGTTCTTGATAGTCGAGACGAAAGGCTTCGAGGTCGGCAAGTTTGCTTTCGGCCAGACGGACTTGCCCCTGAAAGTGGCCCAGACGCAGGACCGCGGTTTTCTCGGCCTTTTCGGCCATTTCGACCACGGGGGCCAGGCGCGAGGCTCGGCTCTGGGCCATGGCCGGTTAGCCGCCGGCCGCGGGGGCGAAGATAGTGCCGAGATAGGCTTCGCTTTCGCCCAGGCTGATGCTGTCGTTCAGGCCCTGGCGCAGGTATTTCACCAGCTGCGGTTGCAGGGAGATCGCCAGGTCGGTTTCCCGATCACCACCCGCGACATAGGCGCCGACGCTGATCAAGTCTCGACTCTGCTGGTAACGCGACCACAGCTGCTTGAAATACTGGGCGCGCATCATGTGTTCCGGCGTAACCACCGACGGCATGACCCGGCTGATGGACGCTTCGATATCGATGGCCGGGTAATGACCTTCCTCGGCGAGGCGCCGGGACAGCACGATGTGCCCGTCGAGCACGCCTCGTGCGGCGTCGGCAATCGGATCCTGCTGGTCATCGCCTTCGGACAGTACGGTGTAGAACGCGGTGATCGAACCACCGCCCTTCTCCGCGTTACCGGCCCGCTCCACCAGTTTCGGCAGTTTGGCGAACACCGATGGCGGATAACCCTTGGTCGCCGGCGGCTCGCCGATGGCCAGGGCGATTTCCCGCTGGGCCTGGGCGAAACGGGTCAGGGAGTCCATGAGCAACAGGACGTTCTTGCCCTTATCGCGGAAATACTCAGCGATTCGGGTGCAGTACATCGCCGCGCGCAGACGCATCAGCGGCGCATCGTCCGCCGGGGACGCCACCACGACCGAACGCTTGAGGCCTTCTTCGCCGAGGATGTGCTCGATGAATTCTTTAACTTCACGACCCCGCTCACCGATCAGCCCGACGACGATGATGTCGGCCTCGGTGAAGCGGGTCATCATGCCCAGCAGCACACTCTTGCCCACGCCAGTACCGGCGAACAGGCCCAGACGCTGACCGCGACCGACCGTCAACAAACCGTTGATGCTGCGAATGCCCACGTCCAGCGGCTCGCTGATCGGTTCGCGCTTGAGCGGGTTGATGGTCGGGCCGTCCATCGGCACCCAGTCTTCGGCCTTCATCCCGCCCTTGCCGTCCAGCGCACGACCGGCGCCATCGAGCACCCGCCCGAGCATGCTCATGCCCATTGGCAGACGGCCGGTATCAGCCAGAGGAACCACACGGGCACCGGGAGCGATGCCGGCAACACTGCCGACCGGCATCAGAAACACCTTGCTGCCGGAGAAGCCCATGACTTCGGCTTCGACCTGCACCGGGTGATAACTGTCGTCGTTGATGACCATGCAGCGGCTGCCCATGGCGGCGCGCAAGCCCTCGGCTTCGAGGGTCAGGCCGACCATGCGCAGCAAGCGGCCTTCAAGGATCGGCGCGCCTTCCAGCTCCGTAGCCTCGGCGTAGCTGCCGAGGCGCTTGGCGAAGCTGGTGCGATCAAGGCGCATCGGGAACGTCCAGTTCGGGTTCGACCGGTGCGACCGCTGGCTTGTCACTGATCGGCAGTTCCAGGCTCAAATCCGGCTCGGCCGGGTGCAAGGCCTGTTCATGCAACTGATCGAAGAGCTTGTCCATGACCCGCGCAACGCGGGTTTCGACCGTGGCGTCGATACGGCTGTGTTCAGTTTCGACCCGGCAACCGCCGGGCAACAATGCCTCGTCCTCGACGATGCGCCAGCTTTCTTCATGGCGCTCGCGCAGGGCTTTGACCTGTTCGAAATCTTGCGGATTGATGTACAGCCGCACATTGCCCACGCCCAGCGGCAAGAGCTTGAGGGCTTCACGCATGACGTGTTCGATCTGCGTCGAGTCAATGGCGAGTTCGCGCTGAATTACCTGTTTGGTGATGTGCTGCACCAGGTCGACCAGGGACTTTTCGATCAAGGTGTCCTGCTCGGCGATAGGCTCGAACAAATGCCCCATCAGCTGCTCCAGAGCGGCAATCTTGGCGGCCAGGGCCACCTCGGCTTCCTGACGGACCTTGAGCGTGGTGCTGTGGAAACCTTCTTTTTCGCCCGTGGCGAAGCCCTCGTTGTAGGCCTCCTGACGAATGCTTTCGAGCTCTTCGAGGGTCAGTGGCTGGACTTCATCCAGTGGCACTTCTTCCATCTCCGGCGGCTCGGGCTCAGGTTCCGGCTCGGGTTCCGGCACGAACGGATCGAAACTGGGCAGCGACCAGACGTCGAAACCACCGACGTCCTTGCCACGGATCAGGTCGGTGTTGGACTCATCATGTTTGGACGACATAGTGACCTTAGATCATCTCTTCGCCGCCCTTCCCGCCGAGAACGATTTCTCCGGCTTCGGCCATACGGCGGGCAATGGTGAGGATTTCTTTTTGCGCCGTTTCCACGTCGCTGACGCGCACCGGGCCTTTGGCCTCGAGGTCGTCGCGCAATAGTTCGGCCGCCCGTTTGGACATGTTCTTGAAAATCTTCTCTTTGACGCCTTCGTCCGAACCCTTGAGGGCCAGCACCAGCACGTCGGAGGACACTTCGCGCAGCAGCGCCTGAATGCCGCGATCGTCGACATCGGACAGGTTGTTGAACACGAACATGAGGTCTTCGATCTGACCGGACAGGTCTTCGTCGACTTCGCGAATCGAGTCCATCAGCTGACCTTCGATCGAGCTGTCGAGGAAGTTCATGATATCCGCCGCGCGCTTGATGCCACCCAGGGTGGTGCGCGAGGCATTCGAGTTGCCGGAGAACTGCTTCTCGAGAATCTGGTTGAGTTCTTTCAGGGCCGCTGGCTGCACAGTGTTCAGCGAGGAAACCCGCAGAATGATGTCCAGACGCACCTTGTGGTCAAAGTTACCCAGAACTTCACCGGCCTGGTCCGGATCGAGATACGCCACCACGATCGCCTGGATCTGCGGGTGCTCGTAACGGATCACGTCGGCGACGGCGCGTGGCTCCATCCACTTCAGGCTGTCGAGGCCACTGGTGTTGCCGCCCAGCAGGATCCGGTCGATCAGGCCGTTGGCCTTGTCTTCGCCCAGCGCCTGGGTGAGCATTTTGCGCACGTAGTCGTCGGAGCCGACGCCGAGGCTGGTCTGGTCGCCGACGATGTCGACGAACTCGCTCATCACCTGCTCGACCTGCTCGCGGTGCACGTTACCCATCTGGGCCATGGCCACACCCACACGCTGGACCTCTTTGGGCCCCATGTGGCGCAGCACTTGGGCGGCGTCGGTAGAACCCAGGGACAGCAGCAGGATCGCGGCTTTGTCGACCTTGGACAGTTTGGCGGCAACGGCTCGGTTATCACTCATCTGCGTTAATCCACTCTTTCACGACCTGGGCCACGCGACCCGGATCTTCTGCCACCAGACTCTTGATTGCGTTCAACTGTGCGTCATAGCCTTCGCTCGGGCTCGGCAGCAGAATGCTGGTCGGGCCACCGAGACTGACGCGGTCGTTGGCCAGTTCGCCGTCCAGGCCGCCCATGCCACCCAGCTCGACGTCGCTGCCGATGCCTAGCTGTTTGTCTTTGCCGCCGCCGGTGATGTTGTTGAGCACCGGACGCAGCACACCGAACACCAGCACCAGAATGAACAAGACACCCAGCACTTGCTTGACGATGTCCCAGAACCAAGGCTGGGAGTAGAACGGAATATCGGCAATCACTTCACCGCGCTCGGCGGAGAACGGCATGTTGATCACGCTGACGCTGTCGCCACGGCTGGCGTCAAAGCCGACGGCGTCCTGTACCAGGCGAGTGAAGCGCGCCAATTCATCGGCGGTCCACGGCGCACGGGTGGTTTCACCGTTGGCCGCGTTGATCTTGACCTGGTCATCCACCACCACCGACACCGAGAGGCGATTCAAACGGCCCTGCTGTTGTTTGGTGTGGCTGATGGAACGGTCGAGTTCGAAGTTCTTGGTGGACTGTTGACGCTTGTCCGCCGGGTACGGTGCAAGCATAGGCTGGCCGGTGGCCGGGTCCATGATTTGCTGACCGTTGGCATCCAGCAGTGGCTGGCCTGGCTGCACCATGCCGGCCGACGCGGTAGCGCCACCGGTGGTTTGCGGTGCGGAGGCAGGCGACGGCGGCTGGTTGCTCAGGGCACCCGGCACACCTTGTGGGCCATTACTGGCGGTACGTTGTTCGTTGACCGACTGCTCGCTGCGCAACGCCGGTTGGTCCGGGTTGAATTGCTCGGAGGTCGACTCGACGGCACTGAAATCCACATCGGCCGAGACTTCGGCTTTATAGCGATCGTTGCCCAGCACCGGTTGCAGAATGTTGTGCACGCGCTGGGTCAGCATGCTTTCCATGCGACGGCTGTAATCGAATTGCTTGCCGGCCATGGTCAGCTCGGAGTTTTCCGCCTGATCCGAGAGCAGCGTGCCCTTCTGGTCGACGACGGTAATCTGGGATTTGCTGAGTTCAGGAACACTGGTGGCCACCAGGTTGATGATCGCCAGTACCTGGCCCGGCTCCAGCGAACGTCCGGAATACAGCTCCACCAAAACCGAGGCGCTCGGCTTGCGCTCATCGCGCACGAACACCGAACTTTTCGGAATCGCCAAGTGCACGCGAGCACCCTTGACGTTGTTCAGGCTGGAGATGGTGCGGGCCAGTTCGCCTTCGAGACCCCGACGATAACGGGTCGCTTCCATGAACTGGCTGGTGCCCAGGCCCTGGTCCTTGTCGAGAATTTCAAAACCGATGTTGCCATCGCTGGGAGTGACACCAGCGCCCGCGAGTTTGATTCGCGCACGGGACAGGTCATCGGCCTTGACCAGCAAGGCACCGGAGTTCGGTTCAACGGTATAGGGAATGTCGGCTGCGGCCAGGGTATCCATGACCTGTTTGGCGTCCATACCGGCAAGACTGCCGTACAGAGGCCGGTAGTCCGGCTGCTGGGACCACAACACCACGGCAAAGCCAATCGCCACGCTCGCAGCCAGGCCGACCAACAGGCCTACCTGACGCAACATGGTCATCTCGGAGAGGTTTTCCAGGAAGGACAACCCGAACAGCGGCGGCTTGCCGTCTATTGGAGTGGCCTTGGCCGGAACATTATCAGCGACTGCTTCTGCCATGACTCAATTCGTCCTTAAACCGGCATCTGCATGATGTCTTGGTACGCCTGAACCAGCTTGTTGCGTACTTGGGTCAACGCTTGAAAAGACACGCTGGCCTTCTGCGATGAAATCATCACGTCCGTCAGGTCGACGCCACTTTTGCCAATCTCGAAGGCACTGGCCAACTGACTGGACGCCTGCTGCGTCTCGTTCACTTTATTGACGGCCTGACCGAGCATGTCGGAAAAGCTGCTGCCACCCAGTTCAGGAACAGCGGCAGTCGATTTCGACGCAGACATGGCATCCATTTGCATGGAACGCATGTCCAGCATCAATCGATTGAATTCAATACCTTGGCTCATGGCTTCTCTCTTTGACGAGCTACGTCTTTGGCGACCCGCAATTTTTTGACACTCACTCGGCGGGTAGTGAGGTGTTAGCAACAAGGGTGCCAGCTCCGTGGCCGCTCTAAACAAAAGCTGTCCCGGGCTTTGCATTGCAAACGGATCAGGTGGCGAACAAATAAGCTTCCACGTCCATTCCGGCATCACGCATTTGCGCCAGCTTGTAACGCAGGGTGCGCGGACTGATGCCCAAACGCTCGGCGGCCTCTTTGCGACGACCGCGTTCGGAACGCAAGGTGTCGATGATCATCTGGAATTCACGGCGACGCAGATCATCACCCAGCGCCCCGGCCGACTCGGATTCGACCTCCACGGTTCGCACGGACGTTGGCGCCAAGGCTGGCAACGGCGCACAGGCGACCGGCCCGGCCAGGCAGAAATCCTCAGGCTGTATCAATCCACCCTGCTGCAGGATCAGCGCCCGCTGAATCGCGTTATCCAGCTCACGCACATTACCCGGCCACGGATAACCGATCAGGCACGCCTGAGCCTCGGGCGACAGCTTTGCCGCGGCATGCTTCATTTTATTGACGTACTTGGCCAGAAGACGCTCGGCCAATGGCAGGATGTCGGCGGTACGTTCGCGCAACGGACGCCAGGCCAGCGGAAACACCGACAGGCGATAGTAAAGGTCTTCACGAAAACGCCCCGCCGCCACTTCACCGGCCAGGTCACGGTTGGTGGTGGCGACCACTCGAATGTCCAGCGTGATCGGCTTGCGAGCGCCGACTCGCTCGACTTCGCGCTCCTGCAAAACTCGCAGCAACTTGGCCTGGAGCCCAAGGGGCATTTCGGAAATCTCGTCGAGCAGGATAGTCCCGCCATCAGCCTGTTCGAACTTGCCGGCCTGCGCCGCGATGGCGCCGGTAAACGAGCCCTTTTCGTGACCGAACAGCGTGGCTTCGAGCATGTTGTCGGGGATGGCTGCGCAGTTGATCGCAATGAACGGCTGACTGGCGCGATGGGAATGCTGATGGATGTACCGCGCCAGCACTTCCTTACCGGTCCCGGACTCACCGGAGATCAACACCGTGGAATCACTGCGCGCCACCCGTGCGGCCAATTCCAGCAATTGCGCACTGGCCGGCTCGAACGCTACAGGCCCCTCGCCCTCGGTCGCGCCGAGACTGCCCAGCGCATGACGCGCCACCAGATCGAGCAATGCCTTGGGCTCGAACGGTTTGACCAGGTAATCCGCCGCGCCCTGGCGCATCGCATCGACTGCCCGCTCCACGGCACCGTGAGCCGTCATCAGCAACACCGGCAACTGCGGCTGACGAGTGCGCAGCAATCCGAGCAGTTGATGGCCGTCCATGCCCGGCATGTTGACGTCACTCAGCACCAGGTTGAACGCCTCGGCACCGACCGCTGCCAGCGCTTCTTCCGCCGAACCGACGGCTTTGAAATCGTGCCCGGCGAGCAACAGCGTATCGGCCAATGCTTCGCGTAGCGCGCGGTCATCCTCGACCAGTAAAACCTTGATTGCCATGTCCTTCACTCCGCTCCCTGAGCGCTGGGCTTTTCACCAGAAAAAAGTGGCAGGATCACCTGCGCACACGTGCCGCGACCGAGCCGCGAGCGCAGCTGCAATTCTCCTTGATGAGCACGCGTCACTGCCTTGACCACGGTCAGGCCGAGGCCGGTTCCGGTGGTTTTAGTGGTAAAAAATGGCTCACCCAGACGCGCCAGCACTTTCGTATCGATGCCGCTACCGCTGTCGCTGACCGCTACACGCAGGTTGTTGTCACGGGTATAGAAATGGACTTTCAAACGCACATCGCCGGCGCTGGCCTGGATGGCGTTCTCGATCAGGTTCAGGATCGCCCCGACCAGCGTGTCGCGATTGCACAGCAACTCGCCGGAATGACTGTCGCATTGCCAGCGAATCGGCAGGTCCTGCACATGAGTCAATGCTGCCGCCTGCAACGACTGCATCAGCACTTTGGGCGTGACGCGATCGGTCAGCGGCAGCTCGCCGCGCGCAAACACCAGCATGTCGCGAACCTGATGTTCCAACTCATGCAGACGCTCTTTCAGGCGCCCGGCAAAACGTTGCTGGGTCTCGACCGGCAACGCTTGCTCAGTCAAATGACTGGCGTAGAGCAAGGCGGCGGACAAGGGGGTACGAATCTGATGAGCCAGCGAAGCGACCATTCGGCCGAGGGACGACAGACGTTCGTGACGGGCCAGCTGATCTTGCAGATGACGGGTTTCAGTCAGGTCGTTGAGCAACACCAACTGACCGGGCTCGGCATCCAGCGAGCGCGTGGAGATCGACAAGCGCCGACCGTCCTTGAGCGAGATTTCGTGACCGTCGTCTTCTCGGGGCGCAAAGCAGCGGGCAATGACATGACGCCACAGCTCGCCTTCGAGGGGCAGCCCAAGCAGTTCGCAGGCAGCGGGATTGGCTTCGCGCACGATGCCTTGGGCATCGATGACGATGACGCCGCCGGGCAACAGATCGAGGAGGTTTTGCAGCCGGTTGGCCAGGCGTTCTTTTTCCGCCAGCTCCTGCATGCGCTGCGCGCTGACCACCGCCAGCTCCCCCTTGAGCTCGGTGACCCGGGCTTCGAGCATGCTGTAGGAATCGGTCAATTGGCTCGACATCTGGTTGAACAGTGCAAACGCCTGCTCAAGGCCAAGCCGGCTCGCCTGCTCTACGGACGACGGTTGTCCCGAAGCGTCAGGGACAGGAGACATCTGGGCGGCTTGGGGCATCGTGCTCTCTCGCTTGGCTGACCGTCAGTTAAACGGAACGTTGCGAGGGATGTAGCAATACCCGTGCCTAAAAAAAACCGCCTATAAATGAAGGACTTGAAAAACAGGCGTCAATCATCCGCCTGTTCATCTCCATCACGACGGCTCATGCCGTACTTGCGCATCTTTTCCACCAGTGTGGTGCGACGAATACGCAGCCGCTCTGCCGCGCGCGCCACGATGCCATTGGCATCATCCAGTGCCTGCTGAATCAGCCCTTGTTCCAGACCACCGAGGTAGTCCTTCAGGTCCAGACCTTCCGGCGGCAGCATGGCACCGGCAGAGAAGTCCGGAGTATGACCGTTGATGGCCACGCGCTCTTCAAGATCGCTGCGCAAGCTGTCGACCAGTTGCTCGTCTTCGTCATCGACGTAACGGAATTTCTTCGGCAACTCGACCACGCCGATCACCCCATACGGATGCATGATCGCCATGCGCTCCACCAGGTTGGCGAGTTCGCGGACGTTGCCCGGCCAGCCGTGGCGGCACAGCGACATGATCGCCGCCGAGTTGAAACGGATCGACCCACGCTTCTCGTGCTCCATGCGCGAGATCAACTCGTTCATCAGCAGCGGAATGTCTTCGACACGCTCGCGCAGTGGCGCCATTTCGATCGGGAACACGTTCAGGCGGTAGTACAAGTCTTCGCGGAAGGTGCCGATCTCGATCATGCTTTCGAGATTCTTGTGGGTCGCCGCGATGATCCGCACATCGACGCTCTGGGTCTTGTTGCTGCCCACGCGCTCGAAGGTGCGTTCCTGCAATACGCGCAGTAACTTCACCTGCATCGGCAACGGCATGTCGCCGATTTCATCGAGGAACAGCGTGCCGCCATTGGCCAGTTCGAAACGCCCGGCGCGGCTGGTGATTGCCCCGGTGAAGGCGCCCTTCTCGTGGCCAAACAGTTCGCTTTCCAGCAATTCGGCCGGGATCGCCCCGCAGTTGACCGGTACGAACGGCGCGTCACGTCGCTTGGAGTGATAGTGCAGGTTGCGCGCGACCACTTCCTTGCCGGTCCCGGACTCACCGAGGATCAGCACACTGGCGTCGGTGTCGGCGACTTGCTGCATCATCTGACGGACGTGTTGAATCGCCCGGCTGGTGCCGACAAGGCTGCGGAAAAGATTGGGTTCACGGTGACGGCCGCGCTCGCGGGCCTGGTCGTACATCTCGCGATAAACCTGGGCTCGGTGCAGGGAGTCGAGCAATTTGCTGTAGCTGGGCGGCATCTCTAGGGTCGAAAGCACTCGGCGACGCTGGTCTTCTGGCAAGTCAACGGAAGAATTATCGCCCATTAACAAAACCGGAAGGAACTCATCCCAGGTTGAGAGTGTCTTTAACAAGCCCACGAGTGCGCCAGGAGCATTGACCGTCCCGATCAGGACACAGATTACTTCACGACTTGATGACAATGAGCCGACAGCCTGCTGCCAGTCATGGCTACCGCAGGGTAAATTTTCTTCGCCAAGAAAATTTAAAATCACCGCCAAGTCGCGGCGACGGACGCTATCGTCATCAATCAGCAGAATTTTGGTTTCACGCCACATGCAATAGCAACTTCCCTAGTCAACTCAATGCCCAAATGCTGGGGCAAGCTAGACGCTTGCAGACACGTTATGCCTGTAGACGCCTGAAATCTGGAATCAGCCACTAGTTAAGTCAAAAAACCGTGCACAGTCAAATTTATGGCGCACTATGTTTGGATTAACCGGGGATTAATTAACCGAACAGATGGTAAACCTTTGCCGCGCTCTGCGCTTGGTGGATCTGCGACATCTCATCAACTATCGCTTGGCGCTCTCCCATCGTCGCCGTCAGCAAATCCTTGTACACCGCCAGCAGCCCCTCCAGATTGGTCCGCAACGCTTCTTCGTCGATCGGCGCCTCGCTCAGCACCTCATCGACGCATTCGCGACAGGCCACATCCAGTTCGCTGATCGCATCCCAATTGCGCGCCGCCAAGGCGTCAACCAAGGCTTCCCGCGTTTCTTCAATCCGCTGCAGTGCTTGACTCATGGCGCTATCCTCAGACCCGCAGGCCTATTGGTTTGCAATTGCATCCCAGCCGCTTTTCAGGGTATCGAGCAAACCCGATACTTCGTCGATGATCGCTGCATCGTTGTTGCGGTTAGCTTCCATCAGCCGCGTCATCATATAGGCGTACAAGTTGTCGAGCTGTTGAAGCGAAGCCGGGTCTTCAGTCTTCTCCGGATTCAGACCGTCACGCAGGCCAATGATGATGTCCACGGCCTTGCCGAGCATCAATCCCTTGAGTGCGATGTCACCCCGCTCCATTGCGCCCTTGGCTTGAGCCATGCGGTCCAACCCACCCTCCATCAGCAACTGAACCAGGCGATGGGGATTGGCTTCAGAGATCTGAGCATGGGAATTGACCTTCTGGTACTGGCGAAGGGCTCTCATGGGATTCATGTTTCTACCTCGTGACAGACAACAAGTGAAATAGGTTTGCTCTGATCATTATGTCGACTGGTCGACATAAAACTTTAATCCCGACTCGCTACCAAAGAAAAAACCCAGGCGCTGTTATTACAGCCGGCCTGGGTTTTTTATGCCTGATCCGGATCAGTCGGACTTCGGATTGTTCAGTGCGTTGAGCGTGGTCATGATGCTGTCGCTCTGCGCGCGCAGTCTGGCCACAAGGGAGTCCATGGCGGTGTACTTGGCGGTCAGACTCAACTGCAGGCTGGTCATCCGCGAATCGAGGGTGTCCTGCTGCTTTTTCAAGTCGTTCAGGCTGTCGGTCAGGCTCGCCGAGCGCGCGGCGAACACACCGGTCTTGCTCAGGGCGAAGCTGTCAGTCGCGGTTTTCATACGCGCCAGCAAACCGGTGTCGCCGGTGAAGATGCCGTTGATGTCGGCGGCATTGGTGATGACCGCTGCATCGAACAGTTTGTCGTCGATTGATAGTGTCCCGGTTTTCTGGTCGGTCTTGACACCGAACTGAGCGAGAGACTTCATCTGACCGGTGCCACCCATCGCATTCAGCTCAGTACGCACCGCCGACAGCATTGAGCGCAGAGAGGCATCGCCTGTCAGGGCGCCGGACGTTACCGAACCATCGGCATTGGTGATGACCTGGGTTTCAGCGTTGGCCACCTTGATCAATGCGTTGTAGGTATCGACAAAACCTTTGACCGCCGACTTCAGCGTCGTACTACTGGCAGACACTGTGATAGTGGCCGGTGTCGCCGCACCGCCACCTGACGGAACAGGAGACACCCCTGTCAGTTTGACGGTGATCCCGCTCACAGCATCTGCAATGGTATTGGTTTTGGAGCTCATCGACACGCCGTCGAGAACGTACTCGGCATTTTGCGGTGTAGCGAGGACCGAGGTGCCAACATTCAGACCAGAGCTGCCACTCAGGATCAAGTCCGAACCTACACCTGTCGTAGTCGAGGTCAGCACCATTCGAGAACCGCTGGCGTCGGTCAGAATGTTGGCACTCAAGCCTTGGTTGGCGTACTGCGAGTTGATCGAGTCGCGGACCTGTTGCAACGTCGCGCCAGCAGGAATGCTGACGTCGAACGTGTTAGTGCCCTGCTTAATGGTCAACGTGGTCGGGGTTGCGCCGGCGTTAACCACTGAAGAAGCGCCGTCGGCAAAGACCTTGGTCGAAATTTTCGACGCTGTCGCCAACTTGGTCACCAACAGCGAGAAACTGCCGGCAGCTGCGCCTGTACCGGTGGTCACAGTTGCGACTTTCTCGTCGGACGACGAACCAGCCAGCCCACTGAAGGTGGCGGTCGTCTTCATGGTGTCCAACGCTCCACGGAAGGCATCCAGCGCCGCCTGGATTTTGCCGATAGACGACAGCGAGGTAGTCGCTTTCAGCGTCTGGCTATTGATCTGTGTCTGCTTCGGTGCCCTTTCGGAGTCGACCAAAGACTTCACGATCGCCTGGGTATCGATGTTCGAACCAATACCGCTAACCGTTGAACCCGCCATCATCTCTCTCCTTATCCAGTGGCTGCCGTTTTCTTGACTAAGAGCGCCTTAACCAGCGACAGCAACAAAATTCATGCCAGCTCAAGCCTTGGCGTCAAACAGCAAGCTGCTGGCGTCCGTCAGGCTCTGTGCAAGCTTCAATGCGGTTTCCGAAGGGATCTGGCGAATCACGTCACCGGTTTCGGTGGCGATGACCTTGACCACGACCCGGCCGGTGGAATCATCAATGGTAAAATCCAGCTTGCGCTGGGCAGCCTGGACGAATTCCCGAATATCGGTCACGGCTTTTTCCAGATCATCACGCTTGGGCTCGGAGCCGGATTTCGCGACGAGCTCAGCCTTGGGCTGTTCCTGTTTGGCAGTGACGGTCGGCGTTACACCCTGAAGGGCAACGGCCGGATAAGACAGGTTCAACTTAACGCTCATGTCCATGCTAAATCTCCTCATCACGGAAAAGACGAAAGGGCACGTAAACGCGCCCTTCCGTCAGTCACCAAGCGCTGGAATTACTGAAGCAGTTTCAGTACAGCGGATGGCAGCTGGTTAGCCTGGGACAGGATCGCAGTGGACGCCTGTTGCAGGGTTTGTTGCTTGGTCAGCTGGGCAGTTTCGGACGCGAAGTCGACGTCCTGGATCACGCCACGAGCAGCGGTGGAGTTGTCCGAGATGCTGCGCAGGTTCGACACGGTGCTGTCGAAACGGTTTTGTACGGCACCGAGGTCAGCACGCTGGGAGTCGATGTTGGCGATCGCTTGCGAGATCACGTCAACAGCGTTTTGTGCGTTGGCAGCGGTGGTCACGTCAGTGTTGCTGACCACGGTTTTGGCCGAGCTCACGGTAGTACCGGCAGCAACGAACAGGCCAGTTGCACCAGCGCCGTTCATCGAGTAGCTGTTGGTGGAGTTCAGGGAAACTGCGCCAGTCACTTGGACTGCAGTGGCAGCGGCAGGAACAGCAGCACCGTAGGCACCGGCACCGTCTTTGGCCTGAACCGAGATACCGGCGATGGCGCTGGCGTCACCAGCGTTCAGGATGATGTTTTCGCCGGAGTCGGATTTGACTTCCAGGCTGTTGGTAGTGGCGTTGAAGTTAACGCTGATGCCCAGCTTGGCAGCGTTGGACTTCAGTTGGTCAGCCAGGCCAGCCGTGTCGGTTACGCCGACCATGTTGACTGCGGCGCCAGCGCCTACCTTGATGGTGAAGTTCGCAGTACCTGGCGCAGCACCAGTGATCGCTGCAGTGTTTACAGTGAACTTGGCTTCAGTGCTGGCAGTAGCCGACAGGCCGCCGATAACGCCGTTCAGTTGGGAAGCGGTGGTTTTGGCAGATTGACCAGTAACGGTGGTGATGCTAGCGGTTTGGCCGCCACCGGTAATGGCGATGGCACCACCGGTCACACCGGCCAGGCTTGGCGCAATGGCCACGCTTTTCAGCTGCTGGGAGCCAATGTTGTTAGCCGATACGTCGCCCAGAGTCATGTTGATGGTCTGGTTGGCGTTAGCGCCGACTTGGAAAGCAGTAGTACCGAAAGAACCGTCCAGCAGGTTACGACCACCGAAGGTAGTGGTGCTAGCGATACGCGACAGCTCGGAAGTCAGAGCCGAGTACTCGGCGTTGTTCGACTTACGGTCTTCAGCGCTTGGCGAGCCGTTCGCGGAAGCCAGAGCCAGGGTACGCATTTTCTGCAGGATGTTGGTGGATTCCTGCATCGCGCCTTCAGCAGTTTGCGCGATGGAGATGCCGTCACCGGCGTTCTTGATGGCAGTGCCCAGGCCGTTGATCTGGCTGGTCAGACGGTTGGAGATTTGCAGGCCGGCCGCATCGTCTTTAGCGCTGTTGATACGCAGGCCGGAAGACAGACGTTGCATCGAAGTTTGCAGATTGTTGGAAGCTTTGTTCAGGTTGTTCTGAACGGTCAACGATGCAAGGTTGGTGTTTACTGTTAAAGCCATGACGAAATCCTCGTTGGATGGATACTGCGGCTTCCGGCCCTGACATCCGTCGGGTGTGGCCTAGAGAACCTACGTAATAGTTATCGTCGTGAAGAGGCTTTGCTTGAGGGGTTTTTTGGAAATTTTTAGTGGCAGCTTGCCAGCCCTTTAGTTTCAAGGCTTTAGAGCCAGAATTTCGTCGCCAGTAAAACGCAAAACGCCCGGAAACTTTCGTTCCCGGGCGTTTTTTATAGCGTCATTGCTACACAGCCGATCAGCCGCGAAAGAGAATCGCCGAGCCCCACGACAGGCCTACACCGAAACCGCTGATGGCCACACGGGTCCACTTGGAATCGAACACGTGGTTCTGCAACAGCAGCGGAATACTCGAAGACACCGTGTTACCGGTTTCGAGCATGTCCTTGATGAACTTCTCCGGCTCGCCTTCTTCGAAGCGACGCGCAACGGCATCGACAATCGCCGCACTGCCCTGGTGAATGCAGAAAGCGTCAATATCGTGCGCCTGCAAGTTGGACTCATCCAGCAGCTCGTGCAAATGGGCCGGGACTTTCAGCAAAGCGAAGTTGAAGACCTGGCGGCCGTTCATGAAGAACACGCCATCGGTGACCTTGAGGTGCGGTGCACCGGAACCGTCGGTGCCGAACTTCGATTTGCCGAGCTGCCAGACAGCGTTTTCGCCCATCCAGGTCGCGGTGGCGGCATCGCCGAACAGCATGGTGGTGTTGCGGTCTTCCGGGTCGACAATCTTCGAGTACGGATCCGCTGTCACCAGCAGACCATTTTTCAGCCCCGTCGCTTCCATGAATCCCTTGAGGGCATAGATGCCGTAAACGTAACCGGAACAGCCCAGGGAGATATCAAAAGCGGCGACATGGGTTGGCAGACCCAGTTTGTCCTGAACGATCGCAGCGGTATGCGGCAGGCCTTCCTCGTCACCGTTCTGGGTGACGACGATCAGGCAATCGATGGATTCACGCTTGAGTTCGGGACTGGCGGCGAACAGGGCATTGACTGCTTCGACGCACAGATCCGAAGTTTCCTGATCGGCCCCCTTGCGCGGCAAAAACGCCGAGCCGATCTTGCCAAGGATAAAGGTTTCGTCCTTGTCGAACTTTGCACCCTGGGCGTAGTTGTCAACCCCGGCTGCCGGCACATAACTCGCTATGTTTTTTATGCCAATCATTATGGCTTCCCAATAATAAACAGCTGAATATCGCCGCTCGCTGAATCGAGGGCGTTTACAGTCAGGGCTCAGCCCCCAGAGGAGGCAACGTTGGGACTCAAGGATTACCTTGAGCAGGCCCACCACCTTCACCGCCCGCAGACAGGATACAGTGAAGATGCGCGTTTTGACTGGCGGGTCACTCAGAGATCGGTGCTTTATTTGATTTTGTAACCCCAGCGCAGTCCGGACCTGCCTCGATCTTCTCAAAAAAAACGCAAAAAAAAGCCAGCCCCTTATCACAGGGACTGGCCGCGAGCGGTCAAGACCGACTCAAAGCTTGTTGAACAGGCCCAACTGGGAAATCTTCGAGAACGCCAGTTGCGCCGCTTGCAGCATGGTCTGCTGCAAGGTCAGACGCGTCAGCACTTCCGCAGGATCGGTGTTCTTGATTCCGTTCTGCGTTGAATCGTTGATCAGGCTAGTGCTCTGGTTTTGTTCGGCCTGCATATCCATCACGTTACCCCGGGCACCGATAGCGCCACGGGCCAGGTCGACCTGGTTCTTGGCATTGCCCAGGTTGGCAATTGCCGAAGCTACGGTGTCTTCCAGAAAGCGCTGCGCGGTCGGGTTGCCCTGGGTCGGTGAGTTAAGCGCCTGACGCAGCTGGCTGATGGTATCCAGCACATTCTGGGTCTGGTGAGTATTGACCGCGATATCGAATTGATCGCCCGCAGCGGGTGCCCCCCCACTGAGGGTAAAGCTGACACCGGCCGCTGTCGCTACACCCGCCGCCACGGTCCCGGAGGTTACCGGTGTGCTACTGCTGGTCAACGGACGGGCGTACAAGTCGAAGGTCGTTGGGCTGGCGAATTTCAGAACCGCACCGCCCTCAGGAAAATAGCTCTTGTAGTCAGCAGCATTGGTCACCGAAGACTGGCTCACCAAAGCCGTCGACCCATTGCTCGGCGCACGGTTGCTGACGAAGCTGTCCGGCTTGGCCGCCAACTGGAAACTGTGACCGGCGATCACCGCGTCGGCGTTGGTGGCGTTGTCACCGGCCTGGAAAGTGATATCCAGTTTAAAGGTCACACCACGAAAGTTGACGTCGGAGCCGCCCTTGGCATTTGGGTCAAACACCCCGCCCTGACTCGCCTCGGCGGTCACGTCATTCCCCAAGGCATCCGTGATCGAAAACTGGGTGCTGCTGGTGAAGGCCAGGGTATACGGCTGACCACTGCGGAAACTTGCATCGAAAGCCGGGCCGGAACTCACCAGGCCTGGCGACAAGGCCACACGCCCGTCATTGACGGCCGGCGCGGTCATGGTGGTCGAACTTCGGGCGGCATTGATCGCCTGCTGAAACACATCCCAACCGGTATCGTTAAGACCCAGCGACATCGAGTCACCGATCTTCAATTGCAGCTGCGTCTGGTCACCCTGATAGCTGTAGGTACCGTCGCTGTTGCGTGTAAAAGGCTGAGTATTGTTGCTGGCGCCGGAAAAAATGTACTTGCCGTTGGCATCCTTACTGTTCATCAGGCTCAGCAGTTGATCTTCAGCCTGACCGAGTTCTGCCGCAATGGATTTACGGTCGTCGTCGTTCAACGAACCGCCACCGGCACGTACCGTCAACTCGCTGACTTTCTGCAGCACGTTGTTGATGCTGTCCAGCACGCTTTCTTCCTGCGCCTGAGCGGTGTTCAAGGCGCTGATGTTGGTGGTGTACTGACCCAGCATCGCTTTTTGCTGATCGAGTTGCAGCAGGCGGGCCGCACCGACCGGATCATCCGCCGCTGTCTCAAGCTTCACACCACTACTGGCCTGCTCGGCCGACTTCAGCAGGTTATTGAAGTTGCGCTGATAGTTGGCAGCCGTCGTCGCATAATACTGTGCAGTAGAAATACGCATGTTCTACGGCTCCTTAAAGGGCATTGATCAGAGTGCTGAAGATTTCCTGCGCAGTCTTGATGATCTGCGAAGAGGCCGAATAGTACTGCTGGAATTTGATCAGGTTGCCGGTCTCTTCATCGAGATCAACGCCCGACAGCGAGTCGCGCGAGTTCCTGGCCTGGGTCAGGATGGTGTCAGTCGCCGTGGCATCCAGTTGACCCTGCTTGGTCATGGAGCCGACCGAGGAGACAAGTCCGCCGTAGGCCTCAGTGAAGCTCACGCCCGGACTGGTAGTGTTAGCACCAACCGTGGCCTTGGTTTGCAGACCGAGCAGCGCTTGGGCGTTGCGGTTGTCAGTACTGCCGGACGCCGTCATCGAGATATTGAAACTGTCGTCCTTGGCGGGGCTGCCGCTGACGGTCATTGCGACCTTGAAGGTTTTCGCAGCGCCCCCGGCGTCCGTGTAAGGCACCGAAATACTCAGATCGTTGTTCTGACCAGGCACGATGCTGCCGGTCCCGATGCTGGTGCCTTTGGCGTCGAACACCTCGTAAGCGGTGCTGCTGGTCATGAGCAGGCGAACCGGCATCGCCGCCTTGACCGCCGTCTGTACTTCCAGGCGCTGTACCGGATCGTAGATATCCAGTGCAGTACTCAACGTTGGCTGGCTGACAGCACCGGTGCCGTCATTGCCCGAGGCTTTGGTGGATGTCAGCGGAGCGGCTGTAGCCAAGGTCTTGGCGTCAGTCATGACGGTGGTCATGTCCGCCGCTGAACTGCGTGTCGGGGTAATTTTGAAGGTATCGCCAGCGCTCACCGGGCCAGCGTTGAGGCTCAGGCTGAAGCCGTCGATGACCGGTGCCGGGGTAGCGCCCAGCGTGAAGCTGCCCATGTCGGTATTGTCCGACAGACGACGCACGCTGTAGCCGGTGGCGCTGGTGAAGGTCACTTGGTAATCGCTGGCCGCCAGCTTGCTGGTGTCTTTGATGGTGACGTTGAGATTGCCGGACGTCGGGTCGTTGTTGCCATTGGCGATACTGCGCTGGCTGATGGCCTTTAGGCTATTGATGTCGTTAAACAACGCCGAGCCGAAATTGCCGTTCTGATCCAGCCCCTGCCCCAACTGTTTGTTGACCTGATCGGCCACCACCATGGCGATGCGACCCAGCCCGTTGACGGCTGGCGTCAGCACATCGTCGCGGTAACGCAACAGGCCACCCATCTCGCCGCCGCTGACCCGGGAAGTGATATCAATCGTCGAACTGCCGCGATCCAGGATGATCGAGGACCGGGTAGGGTCATTCTTGTCGGCCGCCACGCGCAACGTATTGGCCGTATCACCGATGACCAGCGGCTGACCGCTGCCCAGATAAATATCCAGCCTGCCGTTGGTTTCGGTGACCTGCGTGCCCACCAGCTCGGAGAGCTGGCGAACGGTCTCGTTGCGCTGGTCCAGCAGGTCGTTGGGCATGCCGCCCGAACCACTGACCTCACTGATTTTCTTGTTGTAGGCCGCTACAGTCGCCGCCAGCTTATTGACCTGCTCAGCCATCGAGCCCAGCTGATCGTTGATGTACGTGCCTTGCTGATTCAATTGCTGGGAGATGGCATTGAAACGACTGCTCAACCCCTGGGCATTGGTCAACAACGCTTGACGTGCAGCGCTGTCATTGGAGTTGGCGGACAGCGTTTGCAACGACGAGAAGAACGATTGCAGCGTTTTGGAAATACCGGTGCCGCTGTCGGACAACAGCTTGTCCACTTGCGTGGCTTGCCCCAGATACGCTTGCGCATCGCTATTGAGCGAAGTGGTGGTCTGCAACTGAGCATCGAGGTAACTGTTGTACACCCGGCGCACATCGGCCAGCGTCGTACCGGTGCCAATGAATACATTGCCGTACTGCTGCGAGGCTTTGGTGCCCTGCACGGTCTGCTGACGCGAGTAACCCGCGGTATCGACGTTGGCGATGTTGTTACCCGTCGTCATCAACGACGATTGGCTGGCTGACAGCCCCGACATCCCGATATTGAGCAAACTCATGGTTCAGACCTTATAGCTTGTGCCTATAAAGGCGTGGTGGTAGCGCCCGCCGCAGCGTAGTTCTGGTAACTCGTCATCTGCTTGGCTATCTGCGAAATCTTGCTTGCGTAGTCCGGGTCGGTTGCGTAACCGGCCTTTTGCAACTCACGCACAAACTGTTCTGGGTTATCGGCCGACTTCACGACATCTTGATAGCGATTGTTGGTTTGCAGCAGCGTCACAAGGTCATGAAAGCTGTCCTTGTAAGAGTCATAGGAACGGAACTGAGCCGTCTCCTTGACCATCTCGCCATTCCTGAATTCGCTGGTAATTGCCCGCGCCGATTCGCCTTTCCAACTGTTCCCAGCTTTGATGCCGAACAGGTTGTGGCTACTGCTGCCATCCTGGGCGCGCATGACCGATTTGCCCCAACCGGTTTCCAGGGCGGCCTGTGCCACCAGGTAACGCGGATCGACACCAATGC
This sequence comes from Pseudomonas sp. LBUM1666, assembly GCF_059695775.1. Classification (NCBI taxonomy): domain Bacteria; kingdom Pseudomonadati; phylum Pseudomonadota; class Gammaproteobacteria; order Pseudomonadales; family Pseudomonadaceae; genus Pseudomonas; species Pseudomonas sp. LBUM1666. The sequence goes on from NZ_CP166789.1 coordinate 4,602,081, forward strand.
GTTCGGCGGCCTCTTTGGCCATCGGCAGCATGGTGTTGACGAATTCGTCGGAGGAACTGAAGGCTTTCTTCGCCGGAGCCAAGGGAATTTGTGCGACGGCACGCCCATGAATCTGCAAGCCTGGATTCGAAGCCGCTTGCGCATTCGCCAGCCAATCACCATTGAACAAAGGCCCTGAACCGGTGGACGCCACGCGCTCCGGCAACGGAGTCTTGTTGACCGTCGCGGCTATCGTCGTGGTGGCGGTCGTCGTGACGGAAGGCACGAGACCAGCCAGCAAACGATCAGCCAGTTTTGGCGGCAAGGCCAGGCGCCGTTGATTGATCAGCGCCATGTCATTGCGATGAGCGCCCTCGCCCGCATTTGCCGGCGACTTCACCGAGCGCGAAGCCCACAACGGACGCTCGCCATTGAGGCGCGACAGCGGCCCGTTGGTGCCGACCGTACCGGCGGCAATCGGGGTTTCCACGGCGGCTTTCGCGGCAGCGGCCTCGCCCGGGGCCAGCGGTTTGTTCTTCGACATCTGACGCATCAGCACGTCAGCCAGACCAATACCGCCACCCTCTCGGGACATGGAAACGGCCAACTGCTGGTCGTACATTTCCTGGTATTGCTTGGCTGCCGGCGTGTTGAGCGGATTGTCCTGGCCCAGCGCGTCGGTGGCCGAGCGCATGGACTTGAGCATTTCACCGAGAAACAGCGACTCGAATTCCTGCGCAACCTTGCGCATGTTCGCGTCACTGTCCTTGTCGCCGACCTTGAGTTGGTTCAAGCGATTCAGGTCCGAATAGGAACCCGAATCGTTGCTGCTGACCCCCAAACCGCCCTTGCGCATATCCATGGTCGCCGTCCTCAGATCACGATCAGGTCGGCTTGCAATGCGCCGGCCTGTTTCAGTGCTTCGAGGATCGCCATCAAGTCACCCGGTGCCGCGCCGACCTGGTTCACCGCACGCACGATTTCGTCGAGGGTGGTGCCCGGGCCGAACTTGAACATCGGCTTGGCTTCCTGCTGGGCGTTGACCCGCGAGCGCGGCACGACCGCCGTCTGCCCATTGGACAGAGGGCCGGGCTGGCTGACGATCGGGTCTTCGGTGATGGTCACGGTCAGGCTGCCATGGGTCACGGCGGCCGGGGAAACCTTGACGTTCTGGCCGATCACGATGGTGCCGGTCCGCGAGTTGATGATGACTTTCGCCACCGCCTGACCCGGGTCGACTTCAAGGTTCTCGATGATCGACAAATAGTCGACGCGCTGGCTCGGATCAAGTGGCGCACTGACGCGAATCGAACCGCCGTCGATGGCCTGGGCAACGCCAGGGCCGAGCATATTGTTGATCTTGTCGACGATGCGCTTGGCGGTGGTGAAGTCCGAACGATTGAGGTTCAGCGTCAGGCTGTTGCCCTGGTTGAAACCGCTCGGCACCGAACGCTCAACCGACGCACCGCCCGGGATACGACCGGCCGACGGAACGTTGACGGTGATCTTCGAACCGTCACGACCTTCGGCATCAAAACCGCCGACCACCAGATTGCCCTGGGCGATCGCGTAAACGTTGCCGTCGATACCCTTGAGCGGCGTCAGCAACAAGGTGCCGCCACGCAGGCTCTTGGAGTTACCGATGGACGCCACGGTGATATCCACCTGCTGACCCGGCTTGGCGAACGCCGGCAAATCAGCACTGATCGACACCGCCGCGACGTTCTTCAATTGCACGTTGCCCGAACCCGGCGGCACCTTGATACCGAACTGCGAGAGCATGTTGTTGAAGGTCTGCAGGGTGAACGGCGTTTGCGTCGTCTGGTCACCGGTGCCGTTAAGCCCGACCACCAGGCCGTAGCCGATCAATTGGTTGGAACGCACGCCGGAAATACTGGCGATATCCTTCAGCCGCTCGGCTTGCGCATTGAACGCTGCGGACAGCATCAGGGCGGCCACCATCAGGTGTTTAAGATTCAACGTAGCCACCTAGAAAGGGAACAGCGGGCTGAGGAAGAAACGGTCGAACCAGCCTGGCTGACTCGCATCGGCAAATGCACCGGTGCCCGAATAGGTGATGCGCGCATCGGCGACACGGGTCGACGAAACGGTGTTGTCGGTGGCGATGTCATCGGCGCGAACGAGCCCGGCAATCCGCACCAGCTCATCACCGGTGTTGAGGGTCAGCCACTTCTCGCCACGCACGGCGATGATGCCGTTGGGCAACACATCAGCGACGGTCACGGTGATCGAACCGGTCAGGCTGTTGCTCTGGCCGGACTTGCTGTCGCCCTTGGTTGCGCGGTCACCTTCGTAACCGACGTCCAGACTCAGGCTACCGCTGCCCACTGGATCGCTGGTGCTCAGGCCGCCCCCGAAAAACGAGCTCAGGCCGATGTCGGTCTTGCTGTTCTTGGCCATTTGCGAATTGGCGTTCTTGCTGGCCTGGGTGCGTTCGTTCAGGGTGATGGTAATGATGTCACCGACCCGGAACGCCTTGCGGTCGCTGTACAGGTTCTGTTCGAAGCCAGCCTGGTAGATCGAGCCATTATTGGCGGCAGCCGGCAATGGCGTGCGCGGCAACACCGGGGCGTAGTAAGGGTCATTGGGCTTGGGCGGCGGGGCAACGCAGCCCGCGAGCACAACGGCCCCACTCAGTGCCAGAACAGATACGAAGCGATTCATGACCCTACCTCACGGTGTTGCAGGCGACCTGATGGCCGCCTCATAGACTTGATTACAGATTCTGCGTTACGAACGAGAGCATCTGGTCGGCGGTGGAGATCACCTTGGAGTTCATCTCGTAGGCGCGCTGAGTGGTGATCATGTTGACCATCTCTTCAACGGTGCTGACGTTCGAGGTTTCCAGGGTGTTCTGCAGCGTGGTGCCGAAACCGGCCAGGCCCGGGGTACCGACTTGCGGCGCGCCGCTGGCTGCGGTTTCCAGGAACAGGTTGTTGCCCACAGCCTGCAGGCCGGCCGGGTTGATGAAGTCGGCGGTTTGCAGGTTGCCGATCACCTGGGATGCCGGGTTGCCGGCAACGGTGACGGACACGGTGCCGTCGCGACCGACCGTGAAGGTCTGGGCATCGTTCGGGATGACAATGGCCGGTTCCAGAGCGAAGCCGCTGGAGTTCACGATCTGACCGTTGGAGTCAAGGTGGAACGTACCGTCACGGGTGTAGGAAGTCGTGCCGTCCGGCTGCAGAATCTGGAAGAAACCGCGACCGTCGATGGCCATGTCCAACGGCTGCTCGGTGGTTTGCAGGCTGCCGGCGGTGAAGTTTTTCTGGGTACCGACGATGCGCACACCGGTACCCACCTGCAGACCCGACGGCAGTTCGCTGTCCTGGGTCGACTGGGCGCCTGGCTGGCGTTTGATCTGATAGAGCAAGTCCTGGAACTCGGCGCGGTCACGTTTGAAACCCGTGGTCGACACGTTGGCCAGGTTGTTGGAAATGGTCGTCAGGTTGGTGTCCTGGGCGGACAGACCTGTTTTGGCAACCCATAGAGCCGGAAGCATTCGATTCTCCTCGTGCGCCTGTTTTACGGCGCGACGTTCTGATAATTAGCTGATCTGCAAGACCCGAGCCATGGCCTGGTCATCGTCTTTGGCGGTGTTCATCATCTTGATGTGCAGCTCGAACTGCTTGGCCAGGGCCAGCACCGAGGTCATCTCTTCCACGGCGTTGACGTTGCTCGACTCAAGGAAACCGGACACCAGTTTGACGTCGGCATCGGCTTGCGCCGGCTTGCCGTCCTTGGTGTGGATCGAACCGTCCAGGCCTTTGGTCATGTTCTTGAAGTCAGGATTAACCAGTTTGATGCGGTCGACTTCCGCCATCACGCGCGGACCTTCGCCCATCGCACGAATGCTGATGGTGCCGTCTTCGCCCACTTCGATTTGCTGCTCGGGCGGCACGGCAATCGGCCCGCCATTGCCCATCACCGGCATACCGTTGCCGGCCCGCAGCACGCCCAGGGCGTCGACGTTCAGGCTGCCGGTGCGCACGTAGCTTTCGCCGCCGTCAGGGTTCTGCACGGCGATCCAGCCATTGCCTTGCACCGCGACATCGAGGTCGCGACCGGTTTCCACCAATGCGCCAGGGGAAAAATCGGTGGCCGGACGTTCGGACAGGGCAAACGCACGCGCCGGAAAGCTGTCACCGAACACCGGCATTGAACGCGCCTGTTCCAGGTCTTTCTGGAAGCCGTTGGTGGAGATGTTCGCCAGGTTGTTCGCATGAGCCTTCTGCGCCAGTGCATTCTGGCTGGCGCCGGTCATTGCCACATAAAGGTACTTGTCCACACTCTTTCCTCTGCATGCCGGACGTTTGCCGCCCACTGCTGTACTGCTGAGCGATAAGCAATTTGCAGACCAACTTTTTTCTGGCGGCGCAGGGCCCGGCAAACAAAGGACTTGAGGGGTTCAGGAGGGATTAGAGGATTGTGTCGAAGACGAAAAACCGGCGGTGTTATGCCGGTAAGTGGCAAGAGCCGACCTCTCCGGCTCAACACCGTCCTGTAGCAGCTGTCGAGCCTGCGAGGCTGCGTTCGGCTGCGCAGCAGTCGTGAATTCAGACGCCGCGATCGTTTAGGTAAACCGCATACATAGGGTTTACGACTGCTGCGCAGCCGAACGCAGCCTCGCAGGCTCGGCAGCTGCTACAACGACTATGCGCTGCCGGGTTCTTTGCCGACCTCGTACTCACGCAACTTGTTGGCAATGGTCGTATGCGAAACCCCCAACCGCTTGCCCAGTTGGCGACTGCTCGGATGCTCGGAGTACAAACGCTCCAGCACCGCCTTCTCGAAACGCCCGACAATCTCGTCCAGCCCGCCCTCGAGCGAGAAATCGCCAAGTGGCTGGCGCACGCCGTAGTCCGGCAGGCGAATATGTTCGGCCTTGACGGTCCCGCCCTCGCACAAGGAAACCGCCTGGAACAACACGTTCTCCAATTGCCGGACATTGCCCGGCCAGTGGTAATGACTGAGCCGTTCCATCGCCGCCGGCGCCAGTTTCGGCAGCGGGCAACCGATCTGCCGACTGGCCTGATCGAGGAAGTGTTCCACCAGCGGCGTCAAACCATCGAGGCATTCGCGCAGTGGCGGGATGTGCAGTGAAAGCACGTTCAAGCGGTGATACAAATCCTGGCGAAACTCACCGCGCGCGCACAACTCGGACAGGTCGACCTGCGTCGCGCAGATCACCCGCACATCCAGATAAACCTCTTCATCGCTGCCCACACGACGGAAGCAACCGTCCTGCAGGAAACGCAGCAATTTCACCTGCAAACGCGGGCTCATTTCCCCGACGCCATCGAGAAACAGCGTACCGCCCGCCGTCAGCTCCAGCAGCCCGAGCTTGCCTTCGGCCCGCGCCCCTTCGAAAGCGCCGGGGCCGTAGCCGAACAGCTCCGTCTCGGCCATGGATTCCGGCAGGCCGGCGCAATTGAGCGCCATTAAAGGTGACTGCCCCCGCGGACTCGCCAGATGGCAGGCGCGCGCCAACAACTCTTTACCGGTACCGGTTTCGCCTTCTATTAATAGCGGCGCATCCAGCGGCGCCATGCGTCGGGCTTCGCGCACCACCGCGGCCATCACCTTCGAGCTTTGGAAAATGCTGTCGAAACCTCGCAGCTCCTGCTTGCGCACGTTATAGATGCGTTCACCGACCCGGTCGGCGCGGTGCAGCGTGAGTACTGCGCCAGCCATGGCTTCGCTGTCGTCATGCTCCGATTGCAGTGGCGCGATGTCGGCGAGAAACACATCACCTTTTACCTTCACCCGCAGGCCGTTGATCCGCGACTTGTTGGCGCGCACCAGTTCCGGCAAGTCGAAATCCTCGGCGTATCGCGACAGCGGAATCCCCGGCACCTCATCTACCCGCACGCCGAGCAACTGCGCCGCCGCGCGGTTGGCCGCGACGATCGAGCCGCCCATGTCGATCGACAGCACCGGAAACTCCAAGGCACCGAGCAACGCATTGAGCTCCATGTGCCGACGCTCGCTGGGCATCAGACCTACACGCTTGACGCCAAAAACCCCGGCAATCGATTCGAATTTCGGCCGCAACGCCTGGAACTGAATGTTGATCAGGTTCGGGCAATGCAGGTAGATCGCATTGCCATGCTCACCGCCGACCTCGCCGCGAGCGACGTTGATCCCGTACTCCACCAGCAGGTTGAGAATGTCGCGCAGGATACCGATGCGGTTCTGGCAGTGGACTTTGATACGCATATAAAGGCCCGAAACAGGAGAGATCGAGGGCCTGAGCAAGGATTTTTCTGCACAGGCACCAACTTAGTCGTCAAGATTATGTGACACCTGCACGCCATTTCAAACCCGCAAATCTCAATCCCTACGCCATAGCGGCCGATCCGTAACGAATACTTTACAAAAATCGACGATTTTTCCTACGCATAGCGCGACTCACGTGCTGCAACGCCGCATTTCTTGAGGTATTTCTAGGTCCATAGCAGGACATAACAAGAACGAAATCCCCTAGCAGGAGAGCAGCATGAAGCAGACGCAATACGTGGCCCGCGAGCCCGATGCGCAAGGTTTTATCGACTACCCCGCCGAAGAACACGCGGTGTGGAACACGCTGATTACTCGCCAACTGAAAGTGATCGAGGGTCGTGCGTGCCAGGAATACCTGGACGGTATCGAAAAACTCGGTCTGCCCCACGACCGCATTCCGCAACTCGGTGAGATCAACAAGGTCCTCGGTGAAACCACCGGGTGGCAGGTCGCCCGGGTACCCGCACTGATCCCCTTCCAGACCTTTTTCGAATTGCTCGCCAACAAGCAGTTTCCGGTAGCGACGTTTATTCGTACCCGCGAAGAGCTGGATTACCTGCAAGAGCCGGACATTTTCCACGAAATTTTTGGCCACTGCCCGCTGCTGACCAACCCTTGGTTCGCCGAATTCACCCACACCTACGGCAAACTTGGCCTACAGGCTTCCAAGGAAGAACGCGTGTACCTGGCGCGTCTGTATTGGATGACCATCGAGTTTGGCCTGGTTGATACCGCTGAAGGTCTGCGCATTTACGGCGGCGGCATTCTCTCCTCGCCGAAAGAAACCGTTTACTGCCTGTCGGACGAACCTGAGCATCAGGCCTTCGATCCGCTGGAATGCATGCGCACGCCGTACCGCATCGACATCCTGCAACCGCTGTACTTTGCCCTGCCGAACCTGAAGCGCCTGTTCGACCTCGCCCACGAAGACATCATGGGGATGGTCAAGCAAGGCATGCAGCTGGGTTTGCGCGCACCAAAGTTTCCGCCAAAACCAAAAGCTGCGTGATCCGCGACTTTTACGATCAAGTGAGTCTGTCAGGAACCGACGCTTTGCTTTAGCGTGGTGACACTGACGGCCGATTTCCAATCATTCGATTTCAGGAACCCATCATGTCCACATTGAACCAAGCCCACTGCGAAGCCTGCCAAGCCGGCGCTCCTCAGGTCAGCGATGAAGAACTGCCGGTACTGATCAAGCAGATCCCGGACTGGAACATTGAAGTGCGCGACAGCGTGATGCAGCTGGAAAAAGTTTTCCTGTTCAAGAACTTCAAGCACGCGTTGGCGTTCACCAACGCCGTCGGTGAAATCTCCGAGGCGGAAGGTCACCATCCTGGCCTGCTGACCGAGTGGGGAAAAGTCACCGTGACCTGGTGGAGCCACTCCATCAAAGGTCTGCATCGCAACGACTTCATCATGGCCGCGCGCACTGACGAAGTGGCCAAGGACGCCGAGGGCCGCAAATAATGCATTTCGACGCCATCGGTCGAGTACCCGGCGACCCGATTCTCGGCCTGATGGAGGCCTATGCGCAGGACTCCAACCCGCGCAAATTCGACCTCGGCGTGGGCGTCTATAAAGATGCCCAGGGCCTGACACCGATTCCTCAGGCCGTGAAGCTCGCCGAGCAGCGCCTGGTGGATCGTCAGACCACCAAGACTTACATCGGTGGTCACGGCGAACCGGCGTTCGGCAAGGCCATCGTTGAATTGGTGCTGGGTGCCGATTCCCCGCTGATCGCCGAACAACGGACCGGCGCGACGCAAACGCCGGGCGGTACTGGTGCGCTGCGTTTGAGCGCGGACTTCATCGCCCAATGCCTACCGGGCCGTGGCGTGTGGCTGAGCAATCCGACCTGGCCGATCCACGAAACCATCTTCGCGGCGGCCGGGGTCAAGGTCAGTCATTACCCGTACGTCGGCAGCGATAACCGCCTCGACGTCGAAGCGATGCTCGCGGTACTCAATGAAGCGCCGAAGGGCGATGTGGTGCTGCTGCACGCCTGCTGCCATAACCCGACCGGTTTCGATCTGTCCCATGACGACTGGCGCCGGGTGCTGGACGTGGTGCGCAGTCGCGATTTGGTGCCGCTGATCGACTTCGCCTACCAGGGCTTCGGCGATGGCCTGGAACAGGATGCATGGTCGACGCGGTTGTTCACTGCCGCGTTGCCGGAAGTGCTGATCACCAGCTCCTGCTCGAAGAACTTCGGCCTGTACCGCGACCGCACCGGCGCGCTGATTGTCTGCGCAAAAACCGCTGACAAGCTGGTGGATATCCGCAGCCAACTGGCCAACATCGCCCGCAACCTGTGGTCGACACCGCCGGATCACGGCGCTGCTGTGGTAGCAACCATCCTCGGTGATCCAGAGCTGAAAAGCCTCTGGGCCGACGAAGTGGAAGCCATGCGTTTGCGTATCGCTCAACTGCGTAGCGGTTTGGTTGAAGCGCTTGAACCTCATGGTTTGCGCGAGCGCTTTGCGCACATCGGTGTGCAGCGCGGGATGTTTTCCTACACCGGCTTGACGCCGGATCAGGTCAAACAACTGCGTGATCATCACAGCGTTTACATGGTCAACTCAGGCCGGGCCAACGTGGCCGGGATTGATGCGACGCGTCTGGACCTGCTGGCCGAAGCTATCGCTGACGTCTGCAAGTAACCATCAAGCACTGCAAGTCCCCCTGTGGGAGCGAGCCTGCTCGCGAATGCGGAGTGTCAGTCGACATCAACATTGACTGATCCACCGCATTCGCGAGCAGGCTCGCTCCCACATTTGTTTTGTGTCGCCCCCTCTTCCAGACCTGTCTAGACAATCCCATCCGTCGCAACAATTGGATATAAAAGTCTATTTGTCATTTCTTCTGCTGTATCCTCCCCAAGCTTTTTAAAAGCGCGGATCTACCAGATCTATCAACAGACTTTGCGAGGAGCGCGATATGCACGAGATCCCTAATCTCCCCTTCCCAAGCCTGCACGAAACTGAGCAGACGCCCACGCAACAAGCCGGTGCCCAACAGCCCGAGCCGAAAGAAGCCACTGAACGCCGCAAGGCCGACAGCGAAGACTGATTCACCTGCAATGCCAGACCGTGTGGAAAGCGCTAACATGCGCTTTCCACACCGCCTGAACCCCGAGCCCCACACCATGACCGATGACTTCTCCCCTACTTTTGACGAAGCTCAGCAGGCCAGCGTCTTGATCGGCACCACCGAGAAGATGATCGAGATCTGGAATCGCCTTTCCCCGGAGAAACGCGCCGCGCTGCTCGCCCGCTTCGGTACCGAAGAAAACGCCCTGGCCGCCCTGGTCACCACGCACCTGGTCGCTCCCGCCAAACCCTGATTCATCCCCGCCCGGCAAATAGTTTTACTTTTTCCACGACCAGTAGCCGCTCGCGCCGCTATCATAAGCAGCCTATCTATCCTGCTTCCCCGTGGATCTTTACCCATGTCTGAAAACCAGCGCCCCCTGGCGGTCACGCTGCAAGTCGTTTCCATCGTCCTGTTCACCTTCATCGGCTACCTGAATATCGGCATTCCCCTGGCCGTGTTGCCGGGCTACGTCCACAGCGATCTGGGCTTCGGTGCCGTAATCGCCGGCCTGGTGATCAGCGTGCAATACCTGGCCACCCTGCTCAGCCGTCCTTATGCCGGGAAAATCATCGACAACAAGGGCAGCAAACTCGCCGTGATGTACGGCCTCGCCGGCTGTGGGTTGAGCGGCGTGTTCATGCTGATTTCGGCCTGGACCCAGAGCCTGCCGACCTTGAGCCTGATCAGCCTGTTGATCGGCCGGCTGGTGCTCGGCAGCGCGGAAAGCCTGGTGGGCTCCGGTTCGATCGGCTGGGGCATCGGCCGGGTCGGCGCGGCGAATACCGCCAAGGTCATTTCCTGGAACGGCATCGCCAGCTATGGCGCACTGGCGGTCGGCGCACCGCTGGGCGTGCTGCTGGTCAGTCAATTGGGTTTGTGGAGCATGGGCGTGAGCATCGTGTTGCTGGCCGTCCTCGGCCTGGTGCTGGCCTGGCCGAAGACCGCCGCGCCGATTGTGGTCGGTGAGCGTTTGCCGTTCATGCATGTGCTGGGGCGCGTGCTGCCACATGGTTGCGGCTTGGCGCTGGGTTCCATCGGTTTCGGCACTATCGCGACTTTCATCACGTTGTATTACGCCACGCAACACTGGGACAACGCGGTGCTGTGCCTGAGCCTGTTCGGTGCCAGTTTCATCGGTGCGCGGCTGCTGTTCGGCAACCTGATCAACCGCCTCGGCGGCTTTCGCGTGGCGATTGCCTGCCTGTCGGTAGAAACACTGGGACTGTTGCTGCTGTGGCTGGCGCCGGACGCTCATTGGGCATTGGCCGGTGCGGCGCTAAGCGGGTTCGGTTTCTCGCTGGTGTTCCCCGCGCTGGGGGTGGAAGCGGTCAACCTGGTGCCGGCCTCAAGTCGTGGCGCGGCAGTCGGGGCTTATTCGCTGTTCATCGATTTGTCGCTGGGGATCACCGGGCCGCTGGCCGGTGCGATTGCGGCAGGTTTTGGCTTTGCCTCGATCTTCCTGTTCGCTGCGCTCGCCGCGTTGAGCGGTCTGGCACTGAGTGTTTACTTGTACCGGCAGGCGCCGAAGCATCTAAATGAAAAGTACCGGGAAGAGCGCCAAGCCCGCTAGAAATCGACCTTGCCACGCCCGGCCTTGATGCTGCCGCGCTTGGTCTTGGATTCGAGCCGACGCTTCTTCGAACCGAGGGTCGGTTTGGTCGGGCGACGTTTCTTTTCGACCTTGGTGGCGCTGAGGATCAACTCGGTCAGCCGCTCCAGGGCATCTGCGCGATTGGCTTCTTGCGTGCGGTATTGCTGGGCCTTGATGATCAATACGCCTTCGCTGGTGATGCGACTGTCACGCAGCGCCAGCAGCCGCTCCTTGTAGAACTCAGGCAAGGACGAGGCCGGAATATCGAAACGCAGGTGCACCGCGCTGGAGACCTTGTTGACGTTCTGCCCACCGGCGCCCTGGGCGCGGATGGCGGTCAACTCGATCTCGGCATCCGGCAGATGCACGTTGTTGGAAATCACCAGCATGGAAAAGCGTCCGTATTCAGAACGCGCAGGATACCGCGAATCAGATCCCCGGCACGCCAAAGATCCCCTGTGGGAGCGGGCTTGCTCGCTCCCACAGGGGATTTGTGTAAATCCCGAAAACAACAAACCCGGCACATGGCCGGGTTTGTTGTTTCTACGCCCCGCGTTATTTCACTGCGGCCTGCAACGCATGTTGCGCACTGCGCTTGTTCTTGATGCCGTAGCAAACCCACATGAACGCGACCCACACCGGAATCGCATACACCGAGATCTGAATCCCCGGAATCAGCAGCATGACGCCCAGAATGAACACCACGAACGCCAGGCAGATGTAGTTCCCGTACGGGTACCAGAAGGCCTTGAACAGCGGCGTCTGCTTGGTCTTGTTCATGTGCTGGCGGAACTTGAAGTGCGAGAAGCTGATCATCGCCCAGTTGATCACGAGGGTGGCAACCACCAGCGACATCAACAGTTCCAGCGCGTTTTGCGGGATCAGGTAGTTCAGCAATACGGCAATCAATGTCACCGCCGCCGAAGCAAGGATCGAACGCACTGGCACGCCGCGCTTGTCGATCTTCGACAAGGCTTTCGGCGCATCGCCCTGCTCGGCCATGCCCAGCAGCATGCGGCTGTTGCAGTAGGTGCCGCTGTTGTACACCGACAATGCCGCGGTCAAAACCACAAAGTTGAGGATGTGCGCAGCGGTGTCGCTGCCAAGCATGGAGAACACTTGAACGAACGGGCTGCCGCTGTAGGAATCACCCGACGCGTTCAGGGTCGCCAACAGGCTGTCCCATGGCGTCAGCGAAAGCAGGATAACCAACGCACCGATGTAGAAAATCAGGATCCGGTAGATCACCTGGTTGATGGCTTTCGGGATCACGGTTTTCGGCTTGTCGGCTTCCGCTGCGGTGAAACCGAGCATTTCCAGGCCGCCGAAGGAGAACATGATGATCGCCATGGCCATCACCAAACCGCTGACGCCATTCGGGAAGAAGCCGCCGTGGGCCCACAGATTGGTCACCGACGCTTGCGGGCCGCCGTCGCCGCTGACCAGCAGGTAGCTACCCAGCGCAATCATGCCGACAATGGCCACGACCTTGATGATCGCGAACCAGAACTCGGCCTCACCAAAGACTTTGACGTTGGCCAGGTTGATCAAGTTGATCAAGACGAAGAAGCCGGCTGCCGAGACCCAGGTCGGGATGTGTGGCGCCCAGTAGTGGATGTATTTGCCGACCGCGGTCAGCTCCGACATGCCCACCAGAATGTACAGAATCCAGCAGTTCCAGCCCGACAGGAAGCCGGCGAAACCGCCCCAGTATTTATGGGCGAAGTGGCTGAAGGAACCGGCCACCGGCTCTTCGACGATCATTTCGCCGAGCTGGCGCATGATCATGAAAGCGATGAAGCCGCAGATGGCGTAGCCGAGGATCATCGACGGGCCGGCGGATTTCAGGACGCCGGCCGAGCCGAGGAACAGCCCGGTGCCGATCGCGCCACCGAGGGCGATCAGTTGAATATGGCGATTTTTCAGGCCGCGTTTCAGCTCGCCTGAATGCGAGTTTTGTCCACTCATGAAAAGGGTCTCACGCAAGGTTTGATGATGTTCGTTAGACGTTGCTGCTCGGTTGCGATTTCAAGCAGCGCCGATCAAACCCCAGCGAAGGCAAAAGGAGTTCAGCGTTTTTACAACGGTCATGCGTCACCTGTTTGTTTTTATCTGTGACGAAATCGAACCCGACACGCTTGTGGCGCGGCGGAGTGAACAAGGCGGATAGCCTTGAGGTTTGCGCAGATGCGCAGGAGGTCACAGCTAAAACGCGGCGCATTGTACACCTGTAACCCCCTGCTGCCAGACACTGCTGGATCAGCGTGTCATTTGCCGGGATTGCCTGTGTCCGCCTCGAGAGTCTCGAGCGGCTGCAAAAAAAGAGTCAGACCTTTGCGGGTCATCGACGGGAGCGACGGAAAAGTCGCTCCACGGGGAGAGATGGAGATGAGTCACGGCGTACATTGCGCCTCCTTCTTGTTATGCACCTGCACGACAGGCATGGGGCGCATCTCACCCTTCAACCGCGCCTGAAACAAGCGGGCCAGAGCCCTGCGGAAGGGTTAACTGGATGTCAGGCGGAAGGTTTTCCTTACACCCCTTCCGCAAGCGTCAAACCATGGGCTTTGAGGCTTGATTTCGTCAGGATTTCTTTACATGCCGTAACGTAAGTTTGCCGAATCAGATCTGACTGTAGGCTGACTGCAAATTGACGGTAGGACGTTTCCGTAGGGAAAGGTCGAGTTAGTTTTTTGTTTTTTATTAACAAATTGCTTAATTGAAAACAGAATAAAAAATCCAAACAAATCTTATTTGATTATTTTTTTGCAATTTAAAAACCTGTGAACTAGGTTTTCAGCGACTTGCCGAGACGCATCAATCAGCAAGTTGGCGGGTTATTCAATGACTGAAAACGCGCCGCTGCACTTACCGAAAAAGTCATCTAGGAGATTCACAATGCAAGCACTTGAAAAAGACTTGGAAACTGAACTGCAACTGGACGATTGGTTTGAAGCACCGACCCATGAAGCCGCCGTTGAAATGATGCAAGCCGACGCGATTGTTCCATTCGGCACGGCGATGTGGCCTCTGTAAGACATCCCGGCAGGTACGATCCGGCCGGTTGTGCCTGCCACTTTTTCTCGGTTTGTCAGGGAGGACTACATGGATAAGCAACGCGCCATTTCGCATTTCCTTTACTACCTCGAACATCACCCTGCCCTTGCCGGCATCAACCCGGCGAAGGTCTTGCTCGGCTACACGGCTGATTACCAGGCACTGACGGGCGCCATCGCCGAACAGGCCGGTGCCAGCCCACGGTTCAGCTTCAGCGCGATGCGACTGGATCTGGAACCCACGGAATTGCTGGCCCAGGCGATTGCCGACAGCGATCTGTACATTTTCTTCTACGACTCTTCCACCCTGCCCAACCCACGCCCCGACGGCCCGGAATTTGTCCGCGCGCTGCAAGGCGTCATGGCCGAGAACTGGAAGAAGTCGCTGCTGTTCAAGGATTACGGCGATTACTTCTACGACACGTTCAGTGTCACCCCGCAACGCATTGCCGGGTTGAACAGCCACTTGATCCAGCGCATGTCCCATGCCACCACGTTAAGTTTCAAAGATGATCACGGCTCGTGGTTCGAAACACCGTTGAGCAGTATCAAGAAGTGGACCGACATCAACGGTGTCGGCAACTTCGATCTGGCGCCTGGTGAAATTGCCACGCACAGCGAAGCCATTAACGGCAGGGTCAAGTTCATGGGGACTTTTCTCAGCACCATTCCATTTGCCCGCAAATACGGGGTGCTGGAGTCGCCGCTAGAGTTGTGGATCGAGAATTCGACCATCAGCAAAATCGCCACCGATGTGCCGGGGCTGGAACATGACTTCAACAAGTACCTGGAGGCCAATCCATCCAACCGGCGCATCGAGGAGCTGGGGATCGGCACCAATGAAGGCGTTAAAGCGTTGTATGCGCGCAATGCCGGGTTTGAGGAGCGCCATTGCGGGCTGCATCTGGGATTGGGTGGTGGCGCGAAGGGTAGCCATCATCTGGACCTGATCTTCTCCAGCGGCGTGTTGGCGCTGGACGATGAGCCGTTGTTTGATGGGCGGTTTGTCTTTTAATCGCGAAATGGCGGTGTTGCTACTGCCGCCTTCGCGAGCAGGCTCGCTCCCACAGTGGACCGAGACTTCAGGAAGGAATGCGATCTAATGTGGGAGCGAGCCTGCTCGCGAAGAGGCCCGAACAGTCACCACCTTACTTAAAGCCAGACCAAAAAAAACGCCAACCCGAGGGTTGGCGTTTTTTATGTGGCGCTTACCGATTACTCAGGCTTGCGACGACCGAAGCCCGGACGCTGACCTGAACCGGCTGGCGCACCACGGCGTTTACCCGATGGCGCGTCCTTGTCGACCAGGACGATGCCTGGACGCTTCTTCGCCGGTGCCTTGGCCGGGCGCTTGGTGTCGGAAGGACGATCTGCCACTGGCGTACCGCGACTCGAATCACCACGAGCCTCACCACGAGGAGCACCGCGATCGCTACGACCACCGCTCGGCGCACCACGGCCTTCGCCACGCTCGGTGCGACCATTGGCCGGACGCGGCGTGCGTGGACCGCGCTCGCCATCAGCGCGTGGCGCTGCTGGTTTGCGGGCTGGACGCTCGCCTTCGATTTGCGGTTCACGGGAGTCACGCGGCGTAGCAGCGGTCTGGTTACCGATGGCTGGACGCAACGAACGCACGCGCTCGGTCTTGCCCATCGGACGCGACGATTTACGCTGCATGCGGTCGAGCTTGTCTTTGCTCTTGGCGTTCATCTGCGGCATGGCCACTGGGGTCAGGCCGACTTCAGCACTCAGAATGTCGACTTCGTACTGGCTCATTTCGCGCCAGCGGCCCATTGGCAGGTCGGAGTTGAGGAATACCGGACCGAAACGCACGCGCTTCAGACGGCTGACCACCAGGCCCTGGGATTCCCACAGACGACGAACTTCGCGGTTGCGACCTTCCATCACCACGCAGTGGTACCAGTGGTTGAAACCTTCGCCACCTGGCGCCTGCTTGATGTCGGTGAACTTGGCCGGGCCGTCTTCGAGGACGACGCCTGCTTTCAAGCGCTCGATCATCTCGTCATCGACTTCGCCACGTACACGCACCGCGTATTCACGGTCCATCTCATAGGAAGGGTGCATCAGGCGGTTGGCCAACTCACCGTCGGTGGTGAACATCAGCAGGCCGGTGGTGTTGATGTCCAGACGACCGATGTTGATCCAGCGACCTTCTTTCGGGCGCGGCATCTTGTCGAAAACGGTAGGACGGCCTTCCGGATCAAGGCGGGTGCAGATTTCGCCGTCAGGCTTGTTGTACATGATCACGCGGCGTACCGACTCGGCGGCTTCTTCGCGCTTGATCACCTTGCCATCAATGGTGATGGCGTCGTGCATGTCGACGCGCTGCCCAAGGGTGGCGTCTTTGCCATTGACCTTGATGCGGCCGTGGCTGATCCAGGCTTCTACGTCACGGCGCGAGCCGACGCCAATACGGGCGAGGACTTTCTGCAGTTTCTCGCCTGCTGGGCCGATTTCCTGGTCGTCTTTCTGGTCTTTGATACTCATCTGGGCACCTCCCGGTGTGGTCTGTTCAGGCCTGGCCTGAAGAGTTGAAAGCTGGTACTTGGGCGAAGGGATCGCCGAAGGGTCGCGAATCATACGCTCATGGGAGCGTTCGCGCATCAGAGACTAGCTGATCAATGGAGAGTTACCTGGATTTCCGCCGACCGGTGGTACCGAGCTTGATCAATCGCAGCGAGGCTTCGGCGAGGACTGTGCGCTTGTCAGTCTTGTCGAGTTTCTTCCAGGCCTTGATTTCGCGCTTGCTGCGGCCGCAGCCCAGGCAGATGTCGTCGGTGAATTTGCAGACGCTGATGCAGGGGTCTTTGGTTGAGCTCATTAAACACTCCAGACCACACAAACCCCCTGTAGGAGCGAGCCTGCTCGCGAAGAGGGAGTGTCAGTCGACATCATTGTTGCCTTGACCCACCGCTATCGCGAGCAGGCTCACTCCCACAGGGGGATTCGGCGTCCACAAGATCCGGCTCAGTCGTCGAATTCGCGGCGTTCGGCTTCGATTGCTTCGGCCAGGGCGCGGGCCTCGGCTTCTTCGTCGCTCAATTCGGGATCGGGTTTCGGTTGTTCGAGAGCGGCAACAGCGGCCAGGAGCTTTTCTCGCGCTTCGGCTACACCAAGCACGTCATCCTCAAGCTCTTCTTCCGGCTCTTCTTCGACTGTGGCTTCGGGCTCGACCTGAAGTTCAACTTCGATCTCGGGCTCGGGCTCAGGCTGATCCAGCACCTCTTCAGTATCCGTCACCACGCTATCGCGCAGAATGTCGTCGAAGTCGGTCTTGAGCCCCTCCTCCATGGTGTCCAGCTCCAGCAACAACGTGTGGAAACTGGTTTCTTCCTTCGGCTCTTCCGGCTCGGCGCTGGCGTCGGCCAACTCCTGCAGTCCGGCAGGCACCGGCGCGTCGTCGAAATCGAGCACCGGATCAGGCTCAAGCTCGCGCAATTCGGCCAGCGGTGGCAAATCGTCGAGGTTTTTCAAGTTGAAGTGATCGAGAAACGCCTTGGTGGTCGCAAACATTGCCGGCTTACCCGGCACGTCACGGTAACCGACGATGCGGATCCACTCGCGCTCCAGCAAGGTTTTGACAATGTGACTGTTGACCGCCACGCCCCGCACATCTTCGATCTCGCCCCGGGTGATCGGCTGGCGATAGGCGATCAGCGCAATGGTTTCGAGCATGGCACGGGAATAGCGCTGCGGCCGCTCTTCCCATAAACGTCCTACCCACGGCGAAAACTTTTCGCGGATCTGCAAGCGATACCCGGAGGCCACTTCCTTCAGCTCGAAGGCGCGGCCGTCGCAGGACTTGGCGAGAATCGTCAGGGCTTTCTTGAAGACTGGCGGCTCCGGGCGCTCGCCCTCTTCGAAGAGTTCGAACAGGCGTTCAAGCGATTGCGGTTTTCCCGAGGCCAACAGAAAGGCTTCAAGCAATGGCGCCAGCTCGCGGGGTTCAGTCAGGTTCATGATTCAACTCGTTATTCGGCTCGGGCCCGCACGTGGATCGCTGCGAACGGCTCATTCTGCACCAGCTCGACCAAGGATTCCTTGACCAGTTCGAGAATCGCCATAAAGGTTACCACCACCCCCAGACGTCCTTCTTCAGCGGTGAACAGCTCGGCAAAGGGCACGAAACCGCCGCCCTTGAGGCGCTCCAACACATCACTCATGCGTTCGCGCGTGGACAGCGCCTCGCGGCTGACCTGGTGACTTTCGAACATGTCGCCACGGCGCAACACTTCTGCCATGGACAACAACAGCTCTGAAAGACGCACGTCTGGCAACAGCTTGCGTGCCCGGGCTTCCGGGGCGTCGAGTTTGGGGACGACCACGTCCCGCCCCACACGGCTCAGGCCATCGATGCCTTCGGCTGCGGCCTTGAAGCGTTCGTACTCTTGCAAGCGGCGGATCAGTTCAGCGCGGGGGTCGTCTTCTTCGGCTTCGATCGTTTCGGCACGCGGCAGCAGCATCCGCGATTTGATCTCGGCCAGCATCGCGGCCATGACCAGGTACTCGGCGGCCAGTTCCAGACGCACCGATTGCATCAACTCGACATAGCCCATGTACTGACGGGTGATTTCCGCCACCGGGATGTCGAGGATATTGATGTTCTGCTTGCGGATCAGGTACAGCAGCAGGTCGAGGGGGCCTTCGAAGGCTTCGAGAAAGACTTCAAGCGCATCCGGGGGAATGTACAGGTCCAGCGGCATTTCCATGACCGCCTGGCCATAGACCATCGCGAAGGGCAGCTCTTGCTGGGCTCCGGCCTGACTGTCGACAACGGGTTCTACTGCAGACATCTACGCCTCGGCCATGAACGGCGTCGGGTCGCCGCAACCAACGCGGATCACTTCCGGCTCGCCGTCGGCGAGGTTGATCACGGTGGACGCCTTGATCCCGCCGAAACCGCCATCGATGATCAGGTCGACCTGATGCTCGAGTATCTGGCGCATTTCGTAAGGATCGGTCATCGGGTCGGTTTCGCCAGGCAGGATCAGGGTCACGCTCATCAGCGGCTCACCGAGCTCCTCAAGTAGCGCCAGGGCTATCGGATGGCTAGGCACGCGCAGGCCGATGGTGCGTTTTTTCGGGTGCAGCAACAGCCGTGGGACTTCGCGGGTGGCATTGAGAATGAAAGTGTACGGTCCCGGCAGGTGGGCCTTGAGCAAGCGGAAAAGGCCGGTGTCAATCTTGGCGAACAGGCCCAGTTGCGACAGATCGCTGCAAATCAGCGCGAAATTGTGCTTGTCGTCCAGCCCGCGCAAACGGCGCACGCGCTCCACGGCATTCTTGTCGCCGATCTGGCAACCAATGGCGTAGGACGAGTCTGTGGGATAAATCACCACCCCGCCGCTGCGGATGATCTCGACAGCCTGTTTGATCAGGCGCGCTTGCGGGTTTTCCGGATGAATCTGGAAAAATTGACTCACATTCTCTACCTGTTCAGACGGCGGCAATAATTGGGTCATGTTTGAATCGACACCACAGTGGCGGCAGATCCTCCGGGAGCGGGCGGTACTCACCGATCTCGGACCAGCCTCCAGGGCCATGAAAATCACTGCCGGCGCTGACCAGCAGACCGAACTCACGGGCGAGAATCGCCAGGCTGCCCACTTGCTCGGCGGGCTGATGGCCATTGACCACTTCGATCGCGTGGCCCCCTGCTTGAATATAGTCGGCAATCAGCCGGCGACGTTTGCTGCGAGTGAAATCGTAGTGCCACGGATGCGCCAGGCTGACCCAGGCTTTGGCGGCGCGCAGGGTTTCGACCGTGTCTTCCAGGGTCGGCCAGTGTTGCTTGACGTCCCCCAGCTTGCCGGCGCCCAGCCATTTGCGGAACGCTTCGGCGCGATCCTTGACGAAACCTTCACGCACCATCCAGTCGGCGAAATGCGGGCGGGCCGGCGCGTTGCCGCTGTCGCCCAGTTCCTGCTGGATGGCCCGAGCCCCTTCGAGCGCGCCCGGCATGCCTTTAAGCGCCAACTTGCGGCTAATTTCTTCGGACCGTAACCAGCGGCCATCGTGCAATTTTGCGATGGCCTCGACCAACGGTGCGGCGTTGACGTCGAAACCATAGCCCAGCACATGAATGGTCGCGCCGCCCCAGGTGCAGGACAATTCGACGCCATTGACCAGTTGCATCCCCAGCGCAGTCGCAGTGCTGCGGGCCTCATCGAGGCCTTCGAGGGTGTCGTGATCGGTCAGGGCCAGGACTCGCACGCCTTTCTCGAACGCACGCGCAACCAGTACTGCAGGCGCGAGAGCGCCATCGGAGGCCGTGCTATGGCAGTGCAAATCAACATTCACAGGACTTTTTTACCTCAAATCAGCTGGCGCTATCGCGCGCCCATATGTTTGTTATTATGCCGCCACATCCTGCTTCTGGCTGCCACTGTGAAACAATTCATCGATTTCATCCCGCTTCTGCTGTTTTTCATCGTCTTCAAAATCGACCCACGGGTCGTCGACATTGCCGGCCACGAGGTCACTGTAGGCGGTATCTACAGCGCCACCGCCATGCTGATCATCAGCTCCCTGGTGGTTTACGGTGCGCTCTTCATCAAGCAGCGCAAGCTGGAGAAGAGCCAGTGGCTGACCCTCATCGCCTGCCTGGTCTTCGGTAGCCTGACCCTGGCGTTCCACAGCGAGACCTTCCTGAAATGGAAAGCCCCGGTGGTGAACTGGCTGTTCGCCCTGGCGTTCATTGGCAGCCACTTCATCGGCGACCAATTGCTGATCAAGCGCATCATGGGCCACGCACTGACCCTGCCGGACCAGGTCTGGACGCGCCTGAACATCGCCTGGATCGGTTTTTTCCTGTTTTGCGGTGCCGCCAACCTGTTCGTCGCGTTCACGTTCCAGAGCTACTGGGTCGACTTCAAAGTCTTCGGCAGCCTGGGCATGACGTTGCTGTTCCTGGTCGCTCAGGGCATTTACCTGTCCCGCCACCTGCACGACGCCGATACCACAACGCCAAAAACCGAGGACTGACATGCTTTACGCAATCATTGCCACAGACGTCGCCAACTCCCTGGAAGCCCGCCTGGCCGTACGGCCTGCACACCTTGAGCGCCTGCAAGTGCTCAAAGGTGAAGGTCGCATCGTTTTGGCCGGCCCACATCCGGCGGTCGACAGCAATGATCCGGGCGCTGCGGGTTTCACCGGCAGCCTGATCGTCGCCGAATTCGATTCCCTGAGCGCCGCCCAGGCTTGGGCCGACGCCGATCCGTATATCGCTGCAGGCGTCTACGCCAACGTTTCGGTCAAGCCGTTCAAGCAAGTCCTTCCGTAATATCCCTCCAGCGCGATGAATCTTATCGGTTCATCGCGCTCTCAACGCTCATTATTCTCGTTTACCGGCCGACAACCTGCCCAATACTCGTATTGGAATCAGGAGTGGCGATGCGCAAAGGTCCGTTGTGTCTGATGTTGGTGACGTTGTCGATTGTGGCCCCCGCCCACGGTGAAGAAAGCGCCGAGGGCGGCAGCTCGACGCCGCTGTCGCTGAGCGCCGGCAGCCAGATCACCGAGTTGCAACAGCGCTTGAAGGTAAGCGAACAGCAACGAGAAGTACTGAGCAAACAACTGCAAAATACCGATGGCGAAGGCGAAAGTGCCCAGCTGAGCCGGTTGCGCCAAGAGAATCAGCGCCTCAAGCTGCAGCTCAAGGAAGCCCAGGCCAGCAGCCCGCTGCCGCGTCTATTGACCGATCAGCAACAGTGGTTCGTCATCGGCGCCGCAGTAGCGCTATTGGCGCTGCTCTGCGGTATCTTCGCCAGTGGTGCCACCAGAAAACGTAGGCAATGGCTAAATTGAGTGAGTCATGAGCGAGCTGTTATTAATTGATGATGACCAGGAGCTGTGTGAGCTCCTGAGCAGTTGGCTAAGCCAGGAAGGCTTCCAGGTCCGCGCCTGCCACGACGGTCAGAGCGCCCGTCGTGCACTGGCTGAAACATCGCCGGCAGCCGTGGTACTGGACGTGATGCTGCCTGACGGCAGCGGCCTGGAATTGCTCAAGCAATTGCGCAGCGACCACCCGGACTTGCCGGTGCTGATGCTTTCGGCCCGCGGCGAGCCGCTGGACCGCATCCTCGGCCTGGAACTCGGCGCCGACGATTACCTGGCCAAACCGTGCGACCCACGGGAACTGACAGCCCGCCTGCGCGCCGTGTTGCGCCGCAGTCATCCGGCTGCAGTCTCCAGTCAGCTGGAACTGGGCGACCTGAGTTTCAGTCCGGTGCGTGGCGTGGTCAGCATCGATGAACAGGAATTCACCCTCACCGTCTCCGAAAGCCGTTTGCTCGAAGCCCTGCTCAAGCAACCCGGCGAGCCGCTGGACAAACAGGAACTGGCGCAAATCGCCCTCGGCCGCAAACTGACGCTGTACGACCGCAGCCTGGACATGCACGTCAGCAACCTGCGCAAAAAAATCGGCCCGCACCCCGACGGCCGCCCGCGCATCGTGGCCCTGCGCAGCCGCGGCTACTACTACAGCCTGTAAGTTTTGTCAGGTCGGCGAGAAATCGTCTTTACCCAAGCTTTACGCTCCGCTGACCGCCGCTGACCTTGATCTCCGTAATCTGTACTCATCCGGAACGTACCGGGAACGAGACAAGGAGATTCACCATGCGCAAGACTCTTATCGCTCTGATGTTCGCTGCCGCCCTGCCGACCGTTGCCATGGCCATGCCTGAAGGTGCCGGCCCGATGGGTGGCCCGATGGACGGCTCACGCCATGGCGGTCAGATGCACGGTATGCACGGCAAAGGCCCGTACAGCCAGCTGGACCTGAGCCGCGAACAGCGCGAACAGATCCGCAAAATCATGGGCGAGCAGATGCATGAGCGTAAGCAAGTGGTCGACAAGTACCTGGAAAAACTCTCGCCAGCCGACCAGAAGGCCATGAAAGATGAAATGGCGGCCAACCACAAGAAAGCTGAAGCCGACGTGCGTGCCTTGCTGAAACCGGGTCAACAGAAGCAATTCGACGAGATCCAGAAAAAACAGGCTGAGCGTCGCGCCGAATGGGCCGAGTTCAAGGCCTGGAAAGCGCAACAGCCGCAAAAGGCGCAATAATGCGTTAACCCCGGACCCGACGGCTAACACCGTTGGGTCTGATGCCACTCAGTCTAATGTGGGAGCGAGCTTGCTCGCGATGGCGGTCTTTCAGTTACGTTGATGCTGAATGTGCTGACGCTATCGCGAGCAAGCTCGCTCCCACACTGGTTTGTGTTTGTTTGAGGATTTTCTGTGCGCTCATTGTTCTGGCGTATTCTGGCCAGCTTCTGGTTGGCCATCGCTCTGGTTGCAGGGCTCTCCATTCTGCTGGGGCACATGCTCAACCAGGACGCGTGGATTCTCAGTCGCCATCCCGGCCTCAATACCTTGGCCGAACAGTGGACCCAAACCTACGAATCACAGGGTGAAGACGCGGCCCAGGACATTCTGGAACAGCGCAAGCGCCAGTATCACATCGACGTTCAAGTGCTCAATGAGAGCGGCGATCCGGTAGTGCGCGGCACCTTCCCACGTCGGGCGGCGGCCTTCGAAGCGCGACAGAACAACGACGACCGTCGCCTGCCATGGCGCCGGCTGACCGATGAGTACACCAGCGCAAAAACCGGCGACACCTACCTGCTGATCTACCGCATTCCGCACCCTGAACTGGACGCCTGGCACCGCGAAAGCCTGCTCTGGCCGTTGAGTGCGCTGGGTATTG
Source organism: Pseudomonas sp. LBUM1666 (assembly GCF_059695775.1). Taxonomy (NCBI): domain Bacteria; kingdom Pseudomonadati; phylum Pseudomonadota; class Gammaproteobacteria; order Pseudomonadales; family Pseudomonadaceae; genus Pseudomonas; species Pseudomonas sp. LBUM1666. The sequence goes on from NZ_CP166789.1 coordinate 4,625,839, forward strand.
CGCTGGTGGTGCTGACCTTGTTCAGTCTGTTCGTGACGATGTCCATTACTCGCCCACTCAACCGCTTACGCGGCGCGGTGCATGATCTGGGGCAAACCACCTACCAACAAAACAGCCTGGTGAAACTGGCCAACCGCCGCGATGAGTTCGGCGTGCTGGCCAACGACTTCAACCGCATGGGCGCGCGTCTGCAAAGTTTGATCGGCAGTCAGCGGCAGTTGCTGCGGGATGTGTCCCATGAACTGCGTTCACCACTTGCCCGGCTGCGCATTGCGCTGGCACTGGCCGAGCGAGCCAACCCTGAAGAACGGCAAAAACTCTGGCCGCGCCTCACTCGGGAGTGCGACCGACTGGAAGCACTGATCAGCGAAATCCTGGTTCTGGCGCGGGTCGATGCCGACAACGCCAGCGCTGAAGAAGTTGATCTCAATGCGCTGCTCAACACTCTGCAAAAGGATGCTCAACTGGGTTCACCGGAACAGAACGTGCGCCTTGAGGCCGAGCCGCAGCTGAACCTCAAAGGCTGGCCGACGATGATCGAGCGCGCCGTCGACAACCTGCTGCGCAATGCTCAGCGGTTCAACCCGGTGGGGCAATCGATTGAAATGCAGGCGGTGCGTCAGGGTGAGCGGATTGTGGTCAGTGTGCGTGACCATGGGCCGGGCGTAGAGGCTGCGCATTTGAGCCAGTTGGGCGAGCCGTTCTACCGGGCGCCGGGGCAGACGGCGGCCGGGCATGGTTTGGGATTGGCGATTGCGCGCCGTGCGGCAGAGCGTCACGGTGGGAGTCTGGTGTTGGCTAATCACCCGCAGGGAGGGTTTATCGCCAGTCTCGAATTGCCGTTGGTGCCTGGGGCTGTGGTGCAGCTCTGAAATCCACCCCTCACCCCAACCCTCTCCCCACGGGGGAGAGGGGGAAAGGGAGCAGATCGGGGCGTTTCATATCCTGAGTTCGACCTGATTTTTCAGGTCGATGCAGCTCCAAGAACACCTCGATCAGTTCCCTCTACCCTCTGGGGAGAGGGTTAGGGTGAGGGGGGGGATCCTAATGATTCACACCGTACTCATGAACAACAAGCCTTAGCCCTTGGAAGGCCAGGCGCTGACAAATTCAGCCAGATCGACTTTCTCCGCCACGCGCGGCTCTTTCTGCGGCGTGCCGAGGTAAAGAAACGCGATCACCTCTTCCCCTTCCGCCAAACCCAACCCCTTGGCCACATGCGCCGAATACGCCAGTTCACCCGTGCGCCACACCGCGCCAATCCCTTGCGCATAAGCCGCCAGCAAAATCCCGTGAGCCGCACAGCCCGCCGCCAGCAGTTGTTCGGACTTCGGATATTTAACGTGATCCTGCAACCGCGCGATCACCACAACCACCAGTGGCGCGCGCAGTGGACCATTACGCGCCTTGTCCAGCGCCGCCTCGGACACCTCACTGTCCTGCAGCTTCGCTGCTTCGGCCAGCAACTCGCCCATTTGCTCCCGCGCCGCGCCTTCGACTGTCAGGAAGCGCCAAGGCTGCAAATGGCCGTGGTCCGGCGCACGCATCGCAGCAGAAAACAGCACTTCGCGCTGTTCTGCGGTGGGTGCCGGTTCGAGCAGTCGTGGAACGGAAACACGGTTGAGCAAAGCGTCGAGAGCCTGCATCGGCCACCTCCTGAAAAATATGTGCGGCTATTCTAGCTTCAACTGCAGTGGAGGTGCCGGTTTACATGCCCTGCCCCGCAGGTAGAATGGCGGCCTTCCCTTCTTCAGCCCGAGCGGACTTCATGGCGTTGCCGACCTTACGGATCATTGGTTTCATCATCGGCATCTTCCTGATCACATTGGCCATCGCCATGGTCGTGCCCATGGCCACACTGGTAATTTTCGACCGCACCAGCGACCTGCCATCGTTCCTCTGGGCCAGCATGATCACCTTCGTCGCCGGCCTGGCCCTGGTCATCCCCGGTCGTCCCGAACACATACACCTGCGCCCGCGAGACATGTACTTGCTGACCGTCAGCAGCTGGGTGGTGGTGTGCATCTTCGCTGCGCTGCCATTTCTGCTGACCCAGCGCATCAGCTACACCGACTCGTTCTTCGAAAGCATGTCCGGCATCACCGCCACCGGTGCGACGGTGCTCACGGGCCTGGACAACATGTCTCCCGGCATCCTGATGTGGCGCTCATTGCTGCACTGGATCGGTGGCATCGGTTTTATCGGCATGGCGGTAGCGATTCTGCCACTGCTGCGCATCGGTGGCATGCGGCTGTTTCAGACCGAGTCGTCGGACCGTTCCGAAAAAGTCATGCCCCGTTCGCACATGGTGGCGCGTTTGATCGTTGCGGCCTACGTCGGCATCACCATTATCGGCAGCCTGGCGTTCTGGTGGGCGGGGATGAGCCCGTTCGATGCGATCAACCACGCGATGTCAGCGATTTCCACCGGCGGTTTCTCAACGTCCGACCAGTCTCTGGCCAAGTGGCCGGAGCCTGCAGTGCATTGGGTCGCGATCGTCATCATGATTCTTGGTGCCCTGCCGTTCACCCTGTATGTAGCGACCTTGCGCGGTAACCGCAAAGCACTGATCAAGGATGAACAGGTTCAGGGGCTGCTCGGCATGTTGCTGGTGACCTGGCTGGTGCTCGGCACCTGGTATTGGTGGACCACCCAGCTGCATTGGCTGGAAGCCCTGCGACATGTAGCGCTGAACGTGACCTCGGTGGTAACGACTACAGGCTTCGCGTTGGGGGACTACAGCCTCTGGGGCAATTTCTCGCTGATGCTGTTCTTCTATCTGGGCTTTATCGGCGGCTGCTCAGGCTCAACCGCTGGAGGGATCAAGATTTTCCGCTTCCAGGTCGCGTACATCCTGCTCAAGGCCAACCTTAACCAGCTGATTCACCCGCGCGCGGTGATCAAGCAGAAGTACAACGGTCACCGCCTCGACGAAGAGATCGTGCGTTCGATTCTGACCTTTTCCTTCTTCTTCGCCATCACCATCTGCGTGATCGCGCTGCTGTTGTCGCTGCTCGGCGTGGACTGGATGACCGCCCTCACCGGCGCGGCCGCCACGGTGTCCGGTGTCGGTCCGGGACTGGGCGAGACGATTGGCCCGGCGGGCAACTTTGCCACCCTGCCGGACGCCGCCAAGTGGATTCTCTCGTTCGGCATGCTACTGGGCCGACTCGAAATCATTACGGTGTTTGTTCTGTGTATTCCGGCGTTCTGGCGTCACTGACAGGCGCAGGCGCTTCCATCAGTCGCATCCGGTACTCGCCGGGGGTGGCATCGAACCAGCGTCGGAAGGCGCGGAAGAAGTTACTCGGATCGGCGAACCCCAGCAGGTAGGCAATTTCCAGCAGGGTCATGGTTGGCTGCGCCAGGTATTGCTCGGCCAGTTCACGCCGGGTGTCGTCCAGCAACGTCTGAAAACTCGTGCCCTCTTCCTGCAAGCGTCGCTGCAAGGTGCGTTGCGACAGATGCAGCGTCTGCGCCACGGTATCGCGCTTGGGTTCGCCCTGGGGCAGCAAACGGCACAGCACCTGCCGCGCCTTGTGGGTCACGCGACTCTCGGAAAACCGCGCCAGGTATTCACCGGCAAACCGGTCATGCAACAACGCCATCGCCTCGTTGGCGGTTGGCAGCGGTGCCTCCATGTCAGCGCGCTCGAAGATCAAGGCGTCATAAGGCGCGTTGAACACCAAAGGCGCATGAAAGGCTTGTTTATAGGGTTCGAGATCGGCGGGCTGATCGCCCTGCACCAGCACTTTGCGCGGCTGCAGGGTGCGCCCGGTCAACCAGCCGCACAGCGCCAGGGCACAGGCCAGTGACGCTTCGGCACTCTGCCGGGTCGGTGGCAGGTGGTCGCCGTGGACCGTCAGAATCAGCGCGTAGCCTTCCTCCAACAACCGAAAACTCAGGTCGGCACTTTCCGCAATGATCCGCTGATAGCGCACCAGCCGTTGAAAGCCTTCAGCCAGGGTCTGGCTGGACATCAAGGCGTAGCCCGCCACATGGAAAGAGGCCGGTCGCACCACCTTGCCCATGTTCAGGCCAATCGCCGGGTTGCCGGACAGCTCAACCGCGCGTTGCCACAGTCGTGTCATGGAATCTTGCGGGAAGCGCGCGTCCGGATCATCCAGTGCCGCGTAGTCGAGCCCTAGCTGTTTGAACAGAACCCGGCAATCCAGGCCGTCCATCTCCAGTGCTTTGACAATCCCCATCGTCCAGCTTGCAGAAGTCGTTCGTTCGCTCATGTCGTCCACTTACATGATGAGCCGCATGCTACGGCCAATGTCCGAAGGATACTAAAGTGGCGCCTATTGTCACTGGCTGATGCCAATGATCACTCTAGACTCAAATAAGCTACCCGCAGAACAACTTGCAGTCAGAACAATAACCACAGAGATCGCAGTCGTGGAAAACATCAAACGTTTCAACAGCTTCGCTGATTTCTACCCGTATTACCTCAGCGAACACAGCAACAGTACCTGCCGACGATTGCACTTTATCGGCACGACGCTGGTTATTTTCATCCTGGCCCTGACCATCGGTAAAGGCGCCTGGCTGCTGTTATGGGCCCTTCCGCTGGCGGGTTACAGCTTCGCCTGGGCCGGGCATTTCTTCTTCGAGAGGAATCGTCCTGCGACCTTTCAACATCCGTTTTACAGCCTGCTCGGCGATTTCGTCATGTACCGAGACATGATTCTGGGTCGCGTGCCGTTCTAGGCGCAATGAACCACAGGAGGACAGCCGATGAATGCCAACGCCCGTTTCACCCACATGCAGGACGGCACGCAGGAAGACTGGGCGATCATCGCTGCTGACTTCAGTGCCTATGCGAGGCAATTGCCGACACGGATTGTGGCGCACCTGACATTACTGGAGGGTGACTTTGGCGGCTTCCCGGTGGATCGTCTGACCCATTCCCTGCAAACCGCCAGCCGTGCCTGGCGTGATGGCCGCGATGAAGAATACGTAGTCTGCGCGCTGCTTCACGACATCGGCGACACCTTGGGTTCCTACAACCACCCGGACATCGCTGCGGCAATCCTCAAGCCGTTCGTCAGCGCCGAGAACCTGTGGATGGTCGAGAAGCACGGAATTTTCCAGGGGTATTACTTCTTCCATCATCTAGGGATGGACCGGCATTTGCGCGAGCAATTCAGCGGGCATCCGCAGTATCAGGCGACCATTGAGTTCTGTGCCAAATATGACGCAGCGGCGTTCGATCCAGCGTATGACACGCTGCCGCTGAGCTTCTTTGAACCGATGATGGAACGGTTGTTTGCTCAGCCGAAGCATTCAATTTACAAGGCGGCGATGGAAAAACATGCGCCAGCTTAAGCTGGCTCCGCGACCTTGACGGCTTTCAACTCGGCCTCCCGCGCCTGGGCATCCGCCAATCGATACAACTCGATCGATCCGTCCCAATGCTCGATCAGCGCAGTGCACGACTCCACCCAATCTCCGCAATTGAGGTAATCCACCCCGCCGACCTTGCGAATCTCGGCATGGTGAATGTGCCCGCACACCACGCCGTGCAACTCGCGCTTGACGCACTCGTGAGCGATGGCTTCTTCGAAATCGCTGATGAAGCTGACCGCGGTTTTGACCTTGTGCTTGAGGTACGCCGACAGCGACCAGTAACCGTAGCCATAGCGTGCGCGCCAATGGTTGAGCCAGCGGTTGAGGGTCAGGGTGAATTCGTAGGCCGAGTCGCCGAGAAAGGCCAGCCAGCGGTGATAGCGGGTGATCACGTCAAACTGATCGCCGTGGATCACCAACAAATGTCGGCCATCGGCGGTCACGTGCACCGCCTCGTCCACTAATTGGATATTGCCCAGAATCAGCTTCGAATAGCGGCGCAGGAATTCGTCGTGGTTGCCGGTGACGTAGATCACCTCGGTACCGCGCTTGCTCATGGTCAGCAAGCGGCGGATCACATTGGTGTGCGCCTGAGGCCAGTACATGCCGCCGCGCAGCTTCCAGCCATCGATGATGTCGCCGACCAGGTAGATCTTGTCCGCGTGGTAGCCCTTGAGAAACTGCGACAGGTGTTCGGCCTGGCAATCCCGGGTGCCCAGATGCACGTCGGAAATCCACAAGGTCCGCACACGTTGCTTACGACTGGGTTTGGCGAGCTCGGCGCTGGTCATGGGCAACCCTCTGCAAAAGTTTTTGCAACTTTGCGCCGGTCGGGTTAATTGCCCATGACAGTGGCGAGTCAGTCCTGTGACAGCGCCCCAAGATTGCCCTCGGTGTAGACTGGCAGCCTTGCCCGGGAGACCTGCGATGAGACCGATCCTCACGCTACGCCAATACACTCATGACCTGATCGTCCACAGCCACGACCATGCGCAGCTGGTGTTCGGGCTGTCGGGTGCGCTGGATTTCGAGGTCGACGGGCGTGGCAGCCAGGTGGTCCAGCAGAGTTTCGTGGTGGTGCCGTCCGGTTTCCATCACGCCTGCGGTAGCGCCAATGGCAGCCGTTGCCTGGTGCTGGATGTGCCCAGCGACCAATGGGTTTCTCAGTCCCTGGGTGATCACGCCGAAGCCAGTCGTCGCTTGCTCGACAACGCCGGTCGCCTGTCGCTGGATGCCGGGCAAAGCCAATTGGTCAGTTGGCTGGCGGGGAGTCAGGTCAGCGATCCACTGATCGCGCAACAAGGCGCGGTGTTATTGCTGGCCAGCCTCAACAACGCCAAACCCGAGATCGTCGGCGGTCGGCGCCTGCCTTATGCGGCGCTGAATGCGCACATCGATCAGTACGCAGCCTATCCACTTCAAGTCGCCGATCTGGCGCGCGTCGCCGGTCTGTCCAGCGCTCGGCTGCACGCGCGGTTCGTTGCTGAATGCGGGCAGACGCCGATGGATTACATCCGCAGTCGACGTTTGCACATGGCCGTGGGCTTGTTGCGGGATTCGGCGCTACCGATCGGCGAGATTGCCAGTCGGGTCGGTTACAGTTCGCAGAGCGCCTTCGCGGCGGCGGTGTTGCGGGAGTTCGGTGCCTCACCCGGCAAATTGCGGCGCGAGGTTGGCGACAAAAGGCAATAGTTTGCCGACAGACATAACTGGGGGTTTCACGGTTCAATGCAGGAGCTGCCAAACGCTGCTCCTACATCTTTGTTCGCTTGTTGTTAAGGATTGCAATGACTCCCCGTACCGCCCTTGGCGCCCTGCATATCGGCGCACTGATGTTCGGCTTGACCGGTGTGTTCGGCAAACTTGCTGCGGCTTCCCCCGCCATTATCGTTTTTGGTCGTGCCGCGTTCGCTGTGCTGGCGTTAGCCGTTTTTGCGCGGTTCGCCAGCACTACTCGCTGGCAGAAACTCGAGGCGGTGGACTGGCGCCGACTGTTGCTCAGCGGCTTACTGCTGGCCGGACACTGGGTGAGTTTTTTCATTGCAGTGAAGGTCGCAGGCGTGGCAATCGCGACCCTGGGTTTCGCCAGCTTCCCGGCGTTTACCGTGATCCTTGAAGGGTTGATCTTCCGCGAGCGAATTCGCGCCAACGAAATCCTGCTGGTGGTGCTGGTCAGTGTCGGGCTGGTGCTGGTCACCCCTGATTTCGATCTGGCCAGCGGCGCCACAATGGGTCTGCTGTGGGCGGTGGGCTCAGGTTTGCTGTTCTCTCTGCTATCGCTGACCAACCGCGCCAGCTCCGGGCGAATCCCGGCGGTGCAGGCTGCGCTGTGTCAGAACGTGGTGGTCGCGTTGTGCCTGTTGCCGGTGGCGGCACCGCAGTTGAGCGAAGTGCGCGCCATCGACTGGTTGTGGATCGGATTGCTCGGGGTGTTCTGCACTGGCGTCGCTCACAGTCTTTTTGTCGCCAGCCTGGCAGTGATCAAGGCGCGAACCGCGGCCGTGGTTTTCGCCCTGGAGCCGGTTTACGGCATCACCATGGCCTGGCTGCTGTTCGATGAAAATCCGACACTGCGCATGCTGCTCGGTGGCGCGTTGATCATCGTGGCGATCGTGGTCTCCAGCCGACTCTCGGGCGGCTCAAGCAAGAAGACCGTTGCGGCAGAAGCCGCCTCTCACTGAGTACGGTCGTTGTGCCCCAGATCGCGGTCCGGATCAATTTGATCGCGGACCCGCTGCTTCAGCGCTTTGGCCTCCGGAAAACCGCCATCAGCCTTGCGCTCCCAGATCTGAACGTCGTCACAGAAAATGTGAAACACCCCACCGGTGCCAGGCACCAGCGACACTTTGCCGAGGTCGTCGCCAAACGTGCTGAGCAGTTCCTGGGCCAGCCAGGCAGCACGCAACAGCCACTGGCATTGCGTGCAATACGTGATGATGATTTCCGGTTTGCGTGCAGTCATGATCGGCGAAACTCCTGAACAAGAGGGCGCCGCTATGATAGCCCGGCTAGCAGGTTCCGGGCGGTCTGCTTAAGCGGCTCGTTACCTTCTTTGAGCAACTCGTTGAGCAGTTCGATTGCGCTGTCCACATCGCCATCATCAATGCAGGTCTGGGCTTGCTCGAGTTTGTCGGCACTGTTCGGCTCGGCTGGTTCCAGGTTCAGCGGCTCCAGTTCCAATGACTGGCCGGGATCGCTGAATTCGTTGAGAAAGGTGTCATCCAGAGACTGGGAATCAGGCTCGGCAACCCATTCAAGATCGGGCTCGTCCAGCGTCGAGTCGTCGGGCATTTCAAACACCTCGGGCAAGACGTGCAGGTTCGAGATAAACGGCGGCTCGACCGGCGCCGATTCGCTCGATGGCTTCGCGGCGGACGGCGATTGTTCAAAAGGGCTGACCAGGTCCCAACTCGAATCCATCGACAGGTCATCCAGGTTCAACTGGAACTCATCGTTGGGCGCTGCTTCGAGTATCGCAGCCTTGGGGGGAGTGATTGACGCTGCGACAGCCAACGGTACCGCACGGCTCAGTTTCGGGTGTTGGGCGCGAATATTCTGAAGTTTTTGCAGGTCGTATCCGGTGTCACGCAGGTTATTTTCCTGTGCTTCATAGGCGGGTACGTCACCCTGTTTACCCAAGACCTCCAACAGCTGAACGGCTAGATCCGTGCGTTGCGGCTCCTTGATCAGCGCCTCTCGCAACAAACCGGCCGCTTCGGAAAAACGGCCATAGGCCAGATAGATGCCCACCCCTTCGAGCACATCGCCTGCGGGCGACTCTTCACTCGATTCAGTTGCCGGTTGCAACTCTGTCGATTGGGCAACCGGTTCTGCAGTGCGATTGAGCGCCGGTTCATGCCGTGACGGCAGAACAGGTAAAGCGTCGGGCAATGCCTGAACCTGTTGTCGTTGACGCCGAACGAATACCCCCAGCAACACCAGAACCACCACCGCCAGCAACCCGAAAATCAGCCCCCAGTTGGTGGCCTCAGGCTCTTTAACAATGGCCGGCGCGGGAGCCGCAACGGCGGGTGCAACCGGCTCTACCGCTGCGGTTTTTATTTCCGCCAATTGGGTTTGCAGTTCAGTCACCTGCTTTTTCTGACCGACGACCTGCTCCTCCTGGGCCTGAAGCTTCGCAGTCAATTCATCGATGGTTGCTTGCAGCTGCTGGTTTTGCAGCACGCTGGCGGCCAGTTGTTCGGCAACCGGATCACTCACAGGCGTGGCCGGAGGTTGATCGACGCGAGGGGATGGCGGCTTTTTACCCTTCGCCGGAGGTGGTTTCGCAACGGCCGGCTCAACCGTCGGGAATCCGGAGGACTGAACGTCGGAAACCGGTTCGTCAGTGACGGGAACAATCCCTGGCGAACCCGGCGGATCGATCAGCACCGTGTACTCGCGCAGCACGCGCCCGTTGGGCTGATTGAGCTGCACCAGGAAATTCAGGAAAGGTTCATTGACCGGTTTGCTTGAGCTCACCCGGATCAGGCTGCGGTTGCCGCGCATGATCGGCGTGAATTTCAGATTATTGAGAAAGAACACCCGATCGATGCCGGCGCGGCTGAACTCCTCCGCCGTCGCCAGACTGACCGAGAGCTCGCCCTCCTCCAGACCTGCGGCATCTTCGAGTACGATGTCGGCGCGCAACGGCTGATTCAGCGCCGAATGCAGGGTGATATCACCCAAGCCCAACGCGGGCGCCAATGCCGAGAAAGTGACAGCACCACCGACCAGAAGCAGCCTGGCGCAACACCGCAAAACCATATGCCAACTCTCGAGCATGAGCATCCCTTAGATAACCAGAACCATCTTGTACGCGTTCGCACATCCGGTACGAACACGATATTGCCAAGTAGTTCTTTATAGTCTGCCCAACGGGGTATCTCAAAAGTCCTGGGTACGTTTATGCCTCAAGACTTTTCCAGGTTGGTCAGAATGTGCCCGTGGACACGCATGCAGACCTTCAAATCCGCCTCATCGACGCCGTCGAACAATTCGTGGCGCAGTTGGGTGGCAATGGTTTCAATTTGTTCGATCAACGGAAGGGCCGGAGCACAGAGGACGATTTTCTTCGCCCGGCGGTCTTCCAGCACCGATTGACGTTGCACCAGTCCCTGGCTTTCGAGGCTGTCGAGCAGACGAGCCAGGGTCGGCCCTTCAACGCCGACGCTCTGCGCCAGCTCACGTTGGGTCGGGGCCTCGTCAAAACGCGCCAGGTGCAGCAGCACCAGCCAGCGCGCCTGGGACAGCCCCAGACCAGCCAGACGGCGGTCCAGTTCGGCACGCCAGCCGCGCGACATCTGGGCCAGTTGCATGCCAAAGCGGTGTTGGTCGGTTAACGGCATAAAACACTCATGATTAGACTGAAATAAAGAAAAACTAATTATTAGTCAGCTAAGCATGACCCTTGGCTGGAGGCAAGGCTTGCTCTGTACTGAATCGTTACATCTATGTGACAGGTCACCTAAATCTCGAATTCGGATTGCAGCGCCGCCCGAACACAGTACAAAACGCCTTCCGGCACTCTCCCGGCAAACAGTGCGGCAATCTCCGACACGGGCGGCAATTCGCCTTCGCCGTCGAGGAACGCATCCTGGATTTCGCCCATCAACTCTTCGGGCAGATCCAGCGCTTGCTCCAGCGACAACTGCTGCTTGCCAATCGCTTCGGCGAGCAGGGTGTAGACGTTCTTTTCCGAGCATTGCAGCTGACCGGCGATCTGCAACGGTGTCATGCCGGCTCGGGCCAGGGTGATCAGTTCGTGGCGCAGGTCGGCCACCACTTTCGGTGCCTCGACCTGCCCGCCGAGGACTTCGAGGAAAGCCTCGCCGTAACGCTCCAGCTTGCGCGCGCCAACGCCGCTGACCGTGGCCATTTCCGACAGCGAGGTCGGTTGGCTGCGGAGCATTTCCAGCAGTGTCGAGTCGGGGAAGATGACGTACGGCGGCACGCCATGTTCCTCGGCGAGTTTGCGACGCAGGGCGCGCAGGGCTTCCCACTGTTCGCGCTCTTCGCCGCGAACCAGTTGGCTCGCCTGGCTCTTGCTGCTTTTGGCCGTGGTTTGCGGCTTGAGGTCGCGACGCAGCTCCAGGGTTACTTCGCCCTTGAGCAGTGGCCGGCACGTGTCGCTCAGGCGCAGGCCGCCGTAGCCTTCCAGGTCGATGTCCGCCAGACCGCGGGCAACCAGCTGACGGAACAAGGAGCGCCATTCGCTCTCTCCCATCGCCTTGCCTACGCCAAATACTGACAGGTGCTGATGGCCGAAGCTGCGAACCTTTTCGTTGTCCTTGCCCAGTAACACATCGACCAAATGCCCGACACCGTAACGCTGGCCGGTGCGGTAGATCGCCGAAAGCGCCTGACGGGCCGGCTCGGTGGCGTCCCAGGTCTGCACGCCATCGACGCAGTTGTCGCAATGGCCGCACGGCTCGGGCATGTCTTCGTCGAAGTAGGCCAGCAGCGTCTGGCGACGGCAGCGGGTTTCTTCGCAGAGCGAGAGCATGGCGTCGAGCTTGTGTTGCTCCAGACGCTTGTGACGCTCGTCGCCCTCGGAGTTCTGCAACATCTGCTTGAGCATCACCACGTCTTGCAGGCCGTAAGCCATCCAGGCGTCTGCCGGCAGACCGTCTCGGCCGCCGCGACCGGTTTCCTGGTAATAAGCCTCAAGGGATTTTGGCAAGTCGAGGTGAGCGACAAAGCGCACGTTGGGCTTGTCGATGCCCATGCCGAACGCCACGGTGGCGACCATGATCAGGCCTTCCTCATTAAGGAAGCGCTTCTGGTGGTGAGCCCGGGTATCGTTGGGCAGACCGGCGTGGTACGGCAGTGCCGGGAAGCCTTGCTCGCTGAGAAACACCGCCACTTCGTCGACTTTCTTGCGCGACAGGCAATAAACGATACCGGCATCGCTGCGCCGCTCGGCGAGGAACGCCAGCAACTGCTTGCGCGGCTGCTCTTTGGGCACGATGCGATAGAAGATGTTGGGACGGTCGAAACTCGACAGGAAGCGCTCGGCATCCTGAAGATGAAGGCGGTCGACGATTTCTTCCCGGGTACGCTTGTCGGCGGTCGCGGTCAGGGCGATACGCGGGACGTTGGGGAACAATTCCGCCAACTGGCCCAATTGCAGGTATTCGCGGCGGAAGTCGTGGCCCCATTGGGACACGCAGTGGGCTTCGTCGATGGCGAACAGGGAAATTTCAAGACTTTGAAGGAAAGCCAGCATCCGCGGCTGAACCAGACGCTCGGGCGCGAGATAAAGCATTTTCACTTCACCGCGCTTGATCCGTGCAGCCAAATCGCGCTGCTGCTCGGCGCTGAGCGTGGAATTCAATGCAGCGGCAGCGACTCCGAGCTCCTCGAGGGTCGCAACCTGGTCGTCCATCAGCGCGATCAGCGGCGACACCACCACCGCAAGGCCTTCGCGCAACAGCGCCGGCACCTGGAAGCACAAGGACTTGCCGCCACCGGTAGGCATCAGTACCAGGGCGTCGCCGCCACTGGCCACGCGCTCAATGATTGCACCCTGACGGCCACGGAAACTGTCGTAGCCGAAGATGTCCTTGAGGACGCGTTGAGCCTGTTCGAGCATAGAAACTCCAAAAATCACAAAAACATCCCTGCAAGGCTGGTTCAGAACCACGAAGGCTGCACCGACAAATCGTAAGTGCGCATTGCATGACGCTTCACATTTCAGCCGCGACGCCGGCAGGGCATCACAAAACGCGCGAGTATACCCGACCCCTGTCCGGCAAAGGGCGCCGCTGATAAGAGGCTTGTGGGCGCAAATATGCCGCGCGGCTGGCCTGAGTGCTCAAGAAGGCCTAGAATTCCCGCATCTGTTTAATTCCCAAGGTAGCCCTTTAATGTCCTTCGCTGAGCAACTAACCCGCCTGCAAGTCTTCCTCGACGCCGACGAACTGCATGACGAGGCGCTGGACTACGTGGCCGCCCACGGCTACCTCACTGCGCTGTCGATCTGTTCCGAAAACGTTCCCGACCGTGAATGGATCGACGCCCTCTTCGCCGAAGAGCCGCATTACGCCGACGACACCGAGCGTGAAGCGATCGAATCCACCCTGCTGGCCCTCAAGGCTCACATCGCTCGCCAACTGGCGTCCGACGAAGAGTTCGAGCTGCCGTGCGACCTGGACCTGGGCGAAGAGCCGGACGATTCCGACCTGCGCGGCTGGTGCATCGGTTTCATGGAAGGCGTGTTCCTGCGCGAAGCGGCCTGGTTCGAAACCGCCGAAGACGAAGTCAGCGAAATGCTGCTGCCGATCATGGTCGGTTCGGGTCTGTTCGACGAACAGCCTGAGTTCGAAGACATCGCCAAAGACGCCAACCTGATGGACGACATGATCGTGCAGATCCCGGAAGCCCTGACCGCGCTGTACCTGCTGTGCCAGGCGCCAGACGAAAAACCGGCGATCCTCAAGCCTCGTCACCACTAAGGTTTTGCCTATGGACAACCCCATAGGCAACCGCTCCCTGATGTTGCGTTACGTACTGCTGGCCATCGGCTGGCTGAGCGTAGCGCTGGGGGTGATCGGGATTTTCCTGCCGGTGTTGCCCACCACGCCCTTCCTGCTGCTGGCGGCCGCCTGCTTCGCCCGCAGTTCGCCGCGCTTTTATCATTGGCTGGTTGAACATCCGCGGCTTGGGCCGTGGGTTCGCGACTACCTGAGCGGCAACGGTATCCCGCTCAAAGGCAAGGTCTACGCCATCGGCCTGATGTGGGCGAGCATCCTGCTCTCCTGCTATCTGGTGCCCCTGCCGTGGGCGCGGGGGTTCATGCTGACCAGCGCCGTCCTGGTAACCCTCTACATCCTCAAACAGAAAACCCTGCAAAAGCCCTGATCGCTGATCGTTCCTCCGACGATCAACCCTCCCTTTCAAAAAACACCGCCTAGACTTCAGGCATCTGCACCCGAGCGGCCAGACATGTCCCGCAGTCCGCGTAGTCCAGGATGGTCAACGCTCCGACTTCGGCTCGGAGGATGGCTGTTGCTGATCACTTTTCTGTTGGCCGGGCTGGACAGTGTCGGGGCCAACTGGAGTTTTACGCAGATTCTGCAAACCGCCGAACAACGCTACGGCACCCTCGGCCCGGGACGGGGAAGGATCGAGGCCTGGAGTCAGATGCTGCAAGGCGAAGTCAATGCCCCCGAGCGCGAGCAACTGAACGCGGTCAATCGCTTCTTCAATCAGCAACTGAGCTTTCTGGACGACACCCGCATCTGGCATCAGACCGATTACTGGGCCACGCCCGTCGAATCCCTGATCAAGGGCGCCGCTGACTGCGAGGACTACGCACTGGCGAAATATTTCAGCCTGCGCCACCTCGGGATTCCCAGCGAGAAACTGCGCATCACCTACGTGAAAGCCCTGACCCAGAACCAGGCGCACATGGTGCTGACTTTCTACAACAGCCCCACAGCCGATCCGCTGGTGCTGGACAACTTGATCGGCGAGGTCCGCCCCGCCTCCCAACGCAAAGACTTGCTGCCGGTGTACGCCTTCAACGCAGAAGGCCTGTACTTGCTTGGAGCCAATGGCGGCAAACGCAGCAGCGACTCGAAAAAACTGTCGCGCTGGCAGGACGTACTGAAAAAGATGCAGGCCGAAGGGTTCGCCGTGGGCGACGGCTAGCCGCCTGAGCAAGGAGCGATTTATGTCACTGCGTAAACAGTTGTTTCTCGCCATCTGCCTGTTCTTGCTGGTGGCGTTCAGCGGCAGTTTTTTTGTCAGCCTGGAAAGCTCTCGCGACCAGATGCTCGGCCAGTTGCGCTCCCACGCCCAAGACGCCGCCACCGCGTTGGGTTTGTCATTGACGGCACAAATCGATGACCCGGCCATGATCGAATTAATGGTCAGCTCGATTTTCGACAGCGGTTATTTCAGCAGCATTCGAATCATCAACATCGAGGATGCGCAGGTGCTGGTGGAGCGCAGTGCGCCGGGTCAAATCGAGGGTGTTCCCGCCTGGTTTGTGAACCTGGTCAACCTGCACCCACCCGGTGGCGAAGCGCTGATCATGCGCGGCTGGGTGCAGGCGGCACGGGTCGAAGTGTTGAGCAATCCGCAGTTCGCCCTGGCCAAACTCTGGGACAGCACCCTCGGCAGTCTGATCTGGTTACTAGTGTGCGGCCTGCTCAGTGCCGTGTTTGGTGGCTGGTTGCTGCGCCGGCAATTTCGCCCACTCGACACGATGGTCAAACAAGCCGAAGCCATCAGCAAACGCGAGTTCCTCAGCCTGCCGAAACTGCCGCGCACACCGGAGTTGAAACGCGTGGTATTGGCCATGAACCAGATGGTCGAGAAGCTCAAGGCGCTGTTCGCCGAAGAGGTCGCACGCAGTGAAAAACTGCGGGCCGAGTCGTATCAGGACAGCCTCACAGGCCTAGCCAATCGACGCTTGCTGGATGAAGAATTGGCCGACGAGTTGCTGATCTCCGAGCAGAGCAGCGACGGCCATTTGCTGATGCTGCGGATCAACGATCTGGTCGGTCTCAACCAACGCTTGGGCGGCCAGCGCACCGATGCGCTGATCAGCGCCGTCGGTGAACTGCTCAAGCGCCTGACCCAGCCACCGGAACGTCGCACCTGGCTAGCCGCGCGCAATCGTGGCGGTGAATTCAGCCTGCTGACGCCAGGGCTGGACAGCTCCGACGCCGCACGCCTGGCCTGCGAAATCAGCGCCACCCTGGAAAACCTGCGCCTGACCGGTGCCAGCGACTCCATGCCGGTGGCGCATTTGGGGATCGTCCCCTACCACCCCGGTGAGCCGGCCAGTGACGTGCTGCTGCGACTGGATCAAGCGTTGACCGAAGCCCGGCAACATCCCGAACGCCCGTGGGTTCACTTGGCCGATTCCATCACCGCGCCGAACCCGTCCCAAAACGACTGGCAAACCTGGATCGACGACGCCCTGAACCAAGGCAAGATGCAACTGTATTTCCAACCGGTGGTGCAATGCGCCGACACCAGCCAGGTGCTGCATCACAAAGTCCTCGCGCGCCTGCTCGACCCGCAGGGCGAGGCCATTGCCGCCGGGCACTTCCTGCCGTGGATCGAGCGACTCGGCTGGTCGGCGCGGTTCGACCTGGCCATGCTCGAAGCCACCCTCGACTACCTCATCGTCAATCGTTGGCCCCTGGCGTTAAGCCTGTCCGGCAGCACCCTGCGCGATCCAGCGCAGCTGCAACACATTCTCGACATGCTCGAATCGCTGCCCGAACTCGCGCCGTTGCTGATTCTGGAAATCGACGAACGCCAACTACCGCCTCAGGAAGAACTGCAACGCCTGAGCCACAGCCTGCTCAACACCGGTTACCGCATCGGTCTGCAGCATTTCGGCGGCAGCTTCGGCCAGATCGGCAACCTGACTCAACTGGGGCTGGCTTACTTGAAAATCGATGGTGCTTACATCCGTCACATTGATGAGCAGAGTGATAAACGGCTATTTATCGAAGCGATATTTCGGGCAACCAACAGCATTGATTTGCCGTTGATTGCGGAGATGGTGGAGACCAAGGGGGAGCTGGAGGTGCTCAGGGAATTGGGGGTGTTTGGGGTGATGGGGCGGTTGATTGGGCCACCGGAGCCGATGTGAGTGATCCGACCGTTCGTCGAAAAGGTGGGTTTATCTGTCAGATATGACAGTAGGCAAACACTCACACCGACTGTCTAATCCATCCATATCGGTGCCGCCCATTCGGGAGTCCAGGCGCCTCTATGGAAGGTACGCATTCATGAACAGCCCAATGACAAACGCGGCCCCCGCGTCCAGTGGACAAGTCGTTGTATTTCCGCCCGATCGCGGCATCGGCGCTCTGGCAGTCGTCCCTCCCTACCAAAAGGATAAGGGGACGGATCTATTTAATATTGAGCGTTTAAAAAGATCGCAGCCTGCGACAGTTCATACAGCGGATTGCATTTGATCCTGCTGGAGTTGCCGGGGGCTGTGATCTTTTGCTTTTAAACTATGGCGTTTAAAAACACTTCCGGACACGCCTCCCAGGCTACACATCCTTGCGCCATTGCCTACAGCTACGCCAGAATCCGCCGGCTTGTGCGCCTTGGGGGTGGGTTCTATTGTGGTCCGGTCGCTGACGAATCAGCGATCGGGTTTGGTAGCCCGGCTTAGACTTGGCGCATAGCGTCACCCGATACAGGCCCTTCCGGGGCTGTGTATTTATGGTGGTCATGCGCAGGGCGTCTTCGGGCGCGCCGGTTTTCCAAGTCACCGGTCTACCAACCTTCGTATGGCCACCACCCCTTCGTTTGGTAGCGAAAGATGATGGCTCCTTTTCTATGATTTGGAGATTCATCCATGTTCAAACCCACACCCAACCCGCCCGAAACCGCCCCCACCTCCCCCTACGACTCCCTCGATTCGAAAAAACTCCACGAAGCCGCTGACCGCGCGCTCGACCACTACCTCTGCCCGCCCGGCTCCACGCCGCCCCCACGTAAAACCCGCGGGATGTATGCCGTGACCGCGGACACAAAAAACGAGGAACTGTTGACCGATGCCTGCGAAACTCTCGCTTCGGCAAAGACCATCGCCCAGGACTTCGCCGGCCAGTTGCCGGGGCCGCAGCGCCGGACGGTGTTGGGGATTGCGCAATTGATCATGCTCGGGGAACTGGCGGTGAATCGGGTGCTGGATAATCTGGAGTTGCCGGGCTGACCAAGGCCTGAGGAACACTTACTGATTGATTCGGTGTCCATTCCGGCCTCTTCGCGAGCAAGCCCGCACACATTGGATCGTTGTCGAACACAAAATCTGTGATCGCTGAGGATCAACTGTGGGAGCGGGCTTGCTCGCAAAGGCTGACTCACCGACAACACATCTCTTCAGACAGAAAAAACCCGTCGCCCCGTTTGATCGGGCGGCGGGTTTTGTCGTTTCAGGCTCGAATCAAAAGCCGATCACACCGTATCCACCTTCAACGAATGATCATTCAACATCCCGTTGATAATCGTCGCCGTATCGTGCCCCCCCGCAATCACCCCACCCGCCCCCGGCGTTACGCCGTAATGGCTGGCCAGATTCACACCCGCCAGGTCGATGGTTTGATTCGGCGCGGCGCCAGCCATAGCGCTGACGTCGATGCTGGTGACCAGTGAGTCGCCGCTGCCGGTGACTTTGAAGTGCAGGTAGTCATCCAGCGACGCCGCGGTGCTGTTCTCCCCTTGCAGCAGTTGCGACAGGTCGAGTTTGTCGATGCCCGGCGTGAAGTCGGTGACCACGTCGTGGCCGCTGTTGCCTTTGAGCCACTGGAAGGTGTCGGCACCGCTGCCACCGGTGAGGGTGTTGTTGCCCAGGCCGCCGATGAGGAAGTCGTCGCCGCCCCCGCCATTGAGCATGTCGTTACCCAGGCCGCCGTTGATGATGTTGCTGTTGTTGTCGCCGGTGAGGGCGTCGTTGAAGTTCGAGCCGGTGAGGTTTTCGATCGCCGTCAGGGTGTCGGTCCCGGCGCCCCCGGTGTTCTGCGCACCGAGCACACCCAGATTGACCGTGACGCCGGCCGTGGCGTGGGCATAACTCGCGATGTCGACGCCGGTGCCGCCGTCGAGCAGGTCATTGCCCGCACCGCTGTACAGCAAGTCATTGCCGGCGCCGCCGTGCATTTCGTTGTTGCCGGAACCGGCGGTGAGCACGTCGTTACCGTCGCCGGCATTGATCACGTTATTACCGGCGCCCGCCACCAGTACATCGTCGCCCGCCGTGCCGGTTAGGGTGTGGCCGTCCTGATAGGTGATGGTCACGGCGGCGTTGTCGCTGCCGCCATGGCTGTCGCTGGCGGTGTAGGTGCCGTGGGCATCTGGCGTGATGTCGTGGGCCCCGGCGTAGTTGACGGTCATGGTCAGCTGGTAGTTTTCCGCCCCCTTCCCGCTGTTGCCCGGACCACCGTTGTCGATGTTGGTGATGTGGATCTGGTAGGTGCTGTCCGATGTTGCAGTGAGGGATTGCCCGTCCGCGAGGGCGATCCATGCGCCGCCGTTGATTGAGTACTCCATGGCGACATGACCGGCCACCAGATTGTGATCCAGGTTAAGGGTCTCACCCTGTTTGAGGTCAACCGTGATGCGGTCCTCATCGTGGGGGTTGTTGACCGCTCCCAGCGCCCCGCTGACCACCAACACCGCCGTCATGGCTGCCGTGTTGGCGACGAATGCACTGCGGGCGAGGGTCACCGCCTGCGCGTTACCGCCGGTGAAGCTGAAGTTTTGATGGGTGCCGGTGAAGTCCGCGCCTTTGGCAATCCAGCCGGTGTTGACGGTGGTCGGCGAAGCGGTCAGCGGATCGCCATTCGGATCGGTGTCGTTGGCCAGCAACAACTCGCCCGGTACCACGATGTTGCCCGACAGCACGTTAGTGATGACGTGGTCATCGACCACCACCGGTGGCGCGTTCGCAATGACTGGGTCCGTCAACGTCGAACTGGCCAGGTTGCCGTCGTTGTCGCTGATGCAGCTATTGTTCACGTCGATGGTGATGGTGGTGGTCCTCTCGTCGCCATCGCCATCGCGCAAGGTGTAGGTGAACACGTCGGTCGCACCGGGACCGTTCACGGCGTCCGGGTTGCTGTGGTAGACCGCGTTGCCCGCTGCATCCAGCGTCAGGTAACCGTAGGTGCCATTGATCTGGCTGTTCAGGCCGCCGATGGCCGAGGTCGAGGTGTCTGAACCGGCACGCACGCCGACCACCCCAACTCCATCGGCATCGCCGAAGTCGTTCGCCAGCACGTTGCCACTGACGATGCCGCCCTCCGCTACCGAGGCTGAGTCGGGGTTGGCGGTCGGCAGGTCATCGACGATTTTGACCACGATGGTGCTGGTGGTGGAATGGCCCAGGGCGTCGGTGGCTTTGTAGGTGAAACTTTCGCTGAGGGTGTTGGCGCCGTCGTTCGCCTGCGGCGTGGTGCTTGGCGCCGATGTCAGCGTGTAGGTGTAGGAGCCGTCGGGATTGAGCAGGATTTGCCCGTAGGTGCCGGTGGCGCTGCCGACCAGGGTGTAGGTGATTGCGCCGACCGCGCCGCTGACCGAACCGACCAGGGTGCCACTGGCAGTTTCAAGTGTGTGGCCCGGCTGACTCCCGGTAACGGTACCGGGCGCCAGATCCTGGCCGTCCTGGTTCAGGTCGAGGGCTTTTTCGTAGACGGTCACGTCGCTGTCGCTGACCGCGCTGATGCAGCTGTTGATCACGTCGATGGTGATGGTGGTGGTGCTTTGGTCACCGTCGGCATCGCGCACGGTGTAGGTGAACACGTCGGTCGCCCCGGGGTCGCTCACGGCGTTCGGGTTGCTGTGGTACACGGCGTTGCCGTTGGCATCCAGCGTCAGGTAACCGTAGGTGCCATTGATCTGACTGTTGAGGCCGCCAACGGCTGAGGTCGAGGTGTCTGAGCCGGCACGCACGCCGACCACCGCGCCTCCTGCGGCGAGGCCATCGGCGCCGCCAACGTCGTTCCACAGCACGTTGCCACTGACGATGCCGCCTTCGGCGACCGAAGTCTCGTCGGCATGAGCCGTCGGCAGGTCATCGACGATGTTGACCACGATGGTGCTGGTGGTGGAATTGCCCAGGGCGTCGGTGGCTTTGTAGGTGAAGCTTTCGCTGAGGGTGTTCGGCCCGTCGTTGGCGTTCGGCGTGGTGCTTGGCGCCGACGTCAGCGTGTAGGTGTAGGAGCCATCGGGGTTGAGCAGGATTTGGCCAAAGGTGCCGGTGGCGCTGCCGACCAAGGTGTAGGTGATTGCGCCGACCGCGCCGCTGACCGAACCGACCAGCGTGCCACTGGCAGTTTCGCCAGTGCCGGGCAGGCTCCCGGTAACGGTGCCGGGCGCCAGATCCTGACCGTCCTGGTTCAGGTCGAGGGCTTTTTCGTAGACGGTCACGTCGCTGTCGCTGACCGCGCTGATGCAGCTGTTGATCACGTCGATGGTGATGGTGGTGGTGCTTTGGTCACCGTCGGCATCGCGCAGGGTGTAGGTGAAGACGTCGGTAGCCCCGGGGCCGCTCACGGCGTTCGGGTTGCTGTGGTAGACCGCGTTGCCATTGGCGTCCAGCGTCAGGTAACCGTAGGTGCCATTGATCTGAGTGTTCAGGCCGCCAACGGCCGAGGTGGTGGTATCTGAACCGGCCCGCACGCCGACGACCGCCCCTCCTGCGGCGAGGCCATCGGCGCCGCCGACGTCATTCCATAGCACGTTGCCACTGACGATGCCGCCCTCCGCGACCGAAGTCTCGTCGGCATGAGCGGTCGGCAAGTCATCGACAATGTTGACCACGATGGTGCTGGTGGTGCTGTTGCCCAGGGCGTCGGTGGCTTTGTAGGTGAAGCTTTCACTCAACGTGTTGGCGCCGTCGTTTGCATGCGGCGTGGTGCTTGGCGCCGACGTCAGCGTGTAGGTGTAGGAGCCATCGGGGTTGAGCAGGATTTGGCCAAAGGTGCCGGTGGCGCTGCCGACCAGGGTGTAAGTGATCACGCCGACCGCGCCGCTGACCGAACCGACCAGCGTGCCACTGGCAGTTTCGCCAGTGCCGGGCAGGCTCCCGGTAACAGTGCCGGGCGCCAGATCCTGGCCATCCTGGTTCAGGTCGAGGGCTTTTTCGTAGACGGTCACGTCGTTGTCGCTGACCGCGACGATGCAGCTGTTGTTCACGTCGATGGTGATGGTGGTGGTGCTTTGGTCACCGTCGGCATCGCGCAGGGTGTAGGTGAAGACGTCGGTAGCCCCGGGGCCGCTCACGGCGTTCGGGTTGCTGTGGTAGACCGCGTTGCCATTGGCGTCCAGCGTCAGGTAACCGTAGGTGCCATTGATCTGAGTGTTCAGGCCGCCAACGGCCGAGGTGGTGGTATCTGAACCGGCCCGCACGCCGACGACCGCCCCTCCTGCGGCGAGGCCATCGGCGCCGCCGACGTCATTCCATAGCACGTTGCCACTGACGATGCCGCCCTCCGCGACCGAAGTCTCGTCGGCATGAGCGGTCGGCAAGTCATCGACGATGTTGACCACGATGGTGCTGGTGGTGCTGTTGCCCAGGGCGTCGGTGGCTTTGTAGGTGAAGCTTTCACTCAACGTGTTGGCGCCGTCGTTTGCATGCGGCGTGGTGCTTGGCGCCGACGTCAGCGTGTAGGTGTAGGAGCCATCGGGGTTGAGCAGGATTTGGCCAAAGGTGCCGGTGGCGCTGCCGACCAGGGTGTAAGTGATCACGCCGACCGCGCCGCTGACCGAACCGACCAGCGTGCCACTGGCGGTTTCGCCCGTATTGCCCGGCAGGCTCCCGGTAACGGTGCCGGGCGCCAGATCCTGACCGTCCTGGTTCAGGTCGAGGGCTTTTTCGTAGACGGTCACGTCGTTGTCGCTGACCGCTATGATGCCGCTGTTGTTCACGTCGATGGTGATGGTGGTGGTGCTTTCATCACCGTCGGCATCGCGCAGGGTGTAGGTGAAGACGTCGGTAGCCCCGGGGCCGCTCACGGCGTTCGGGTTGCTGTGGTAGACCGCGTTGCCGTGGGCGTCCAGCGTCAGGTAACCGTAGGTGCCATTGATCTGACTGTTCAGGCCGCCGATGACCGGGGTGGAGGTGTCTGAACCGGCACGCACGCCGACCACCGCGCCCCCTGCGGCGGGGCCATCGGCGCCAGTGACATCGTTCCACATCACGTTGCCACTGACGATGCCGCCCTCCGCGACCGAGGTCGAGTCGGAGTTGGCGGTCGGCAAGTCATCGACGATGTTGACGTTGATTTGCCCGGTCGCCGTGCTGCCGTCGGTATCGGTGGCAACGACGTCGAAATTCTCGGTGATGCTGTTGGCGCCGTCACCGGCCGGATGGGTTTCATTGTCGTTGAGGGTGTAGCTGTAACTAACAACCCCCGTGGCCGGGTTGTAGCCGGTGACGGTCAGGGAGTTGCCCAACGGGGTGGTGATCGACTGCGGGAAGCCTGCGGCAACGCCGCCGCTGATCACGTTGACCCCTGCGATGCTCAGGCTGGTCAGCCCGTCAGGAGCAGACACGCTGAACGTGCCGGTCTTGGTCAGTGCCCCAGGGTTGGGGGCCGAACCGTCGGCCAGGTTGGCCTCATTGAGGGTCAGTTCGCCCCCTGCCACCGACAGGCCGGTGAGGGTCACCGGATTGTTCGGCACTTCAGGAACAACCGGTGTTACAGGAAGATCGCCTGAACCTCCTGAACCTCCTGAACCTCCTGAACCACCCGAACCTCCTGAACCTCCTGAACCACCCGAACCACCTGAATCGCCTGAACCGCCTGAACCGCCTGCACCATTGTCGCCGTTGTCGCCGTTGTCGCCGTTGTCGCCGTTGTCACCGTTGTCCGGGTTTCCGGCCAGCCGTTCCAGGGGAAATTCGGGAATGCCGTTGAAGCCTGCGGTAGGAAAACCAATAGTCGGATCGACCCGCCCGCCCACCTCTTCAAGCATGACAAACGTGTGGCCGCCACCCAGTGCACCAGGTGCGCCGGTCGAACCCGGTCCGGCCGCCGTAGCTTCAGCAGTCTGGGTCGGGTCGTCGCCGGCAGCGATCGCTTTTTGCAGTTGTTCGACATCGGTCAGTTGCGCTTGAGTCGGGGTCACCGCTTCAGCGGTGTCTACATGGGGTGCCTGATGCGCGAGTAACTGGGGCGTCATCTCCATACTGCTGTCACGCCCAAGTGTCAGTTCCTGGCCATTCTGCAGATGAACCGCCACCGCGCCTTCGGCCCCGGTGACCAGTTGATCGCCGGCGAATAACCGGTCCCCCTCGACCAGCGCGCGTCGGGTGCCATCGCTCGCAACCGCGAACACCTGACCAATGACCTTACTGACAATACCGATGAGCGTAGCCATGTGCACTTCCTCCGCTGCCAACCTCTGTCGGCATCCTGTTTTTGCGAAGAACGTGCTCATGGCTCTAACGGGTTGCCTGGCGCAATCGCCTGCTGGCAGCGGTTACCTGAAGTAGCCACTGCCCTGGCGCCGTTCTCGCCAAGCGTGCCGCTCGCGGGCGACCTGTTCTGCTGCGGGATAAAAACCCTCTGCAATCAATGGCATCGGGATCCACTTGCGCAACAAGTCGCCCTTTGAGCGATGCGTAACGGTTTTGATCCACCAAGGTGACAAAAAACCGTCACCAGAAAACCGTCCGCTTCCCTCCCCTCCAGCACTTCCCCGCCCTATGTCGATATGTGGTCTGGAACTTTCCTCAAGCCCCGTCGAGCGCCCTAACGCTCATAAATCAAGGGCTTTCGGAGTGAACAATGTGCTGGATTTTGCGGAGCGCATAAGTTTTTTTCGGCATAAACCTTATGAAAAATTCTTCTATGGTTTTCTCCAGAATGTTCTTAGCTCTGTTGTTACAAGCATGAAACGGTTTTCACTATAAATGCCGTCAAATATTTGGCGACTAATAAGCACCATTAGGAATCAGGGAGAGGCATCCATGCGCGTATTAACCCCCCTCTGCAGCGCAATTCTGCTGGCCATGGCCTGCACTTCACAGGCTCAGGCCATGTCAGTGACGGAGGCAATCCAGAGCACCATCGCGACCCACCCGGAGCTAGCTTCGCGCGTGGACAGCCGCCTCTCGGCCGATGAGCTAGTGAAAGTCGCCAAAGGGGGCTTTTATCCATCGGTTGATCTGAATGCCGCCTACGGGCGCGGGTACAGCGATAACACCAACACCCGGGCACTCGGCAATCACCACACCGAAATCCTGACCTACACCCAATCGGAATTGCGTCTGCGGCAGATGCTCTTCGATGGTTTCAACACCTCCAACGAAGTCCAGCGCACCAAAGGTGTGGTCAATTCCCGGGCCTATTACGCTCAGGGCACCGCCCAGGATCTGGCCCTGCGCACCATCGAGGTCTACCTCGAAGTGCTCAAGCGCCGCGAACTGGTGACCCTGGCCACGAACAACCTGCAAGCTCACATGCGGGTGAACGATCAGATCGGTCTGCGTACTCAGCGTGGTATCGGCAGCACCGCCGACTCCGATCAGTCCGTCGCTCGTCGGGCACTGGCACAAAACAACCTCGATACCGCTGAAGTCGATCTGGCGGATGCCGAATCGAACTTCTACGCCGTCGTGGGGCGTCTGCCCGATGAACTCGAAGCCCCGCCCTCGACCCGCGGCGAACTGCCCGCCACCCTGCAGGAAGCCCAGCAAAGCATGGTGGAAAACAACCCATACCTGAAATCCGCCCAGGCCGATGTGCAATCGGCCGAGAGCCAGTACGAAGTTGCCAAGTCGCCGTTCTACCCTCGTTTCGATGCCGAAGCCGCCGTGGGTGCGAACAACAACGTGCAGGGCGATGAAGGCCACGACAACGAATGGCGAGTCGGCGTGGTGATGAACTACAACCTGTTCCGCGGTGGCAGCGACAAGGCTCGCCTGGCCTCCAATGCGCACCAGATCAACCAGGCCATGGACATCCGCAACAATGCCCTGCGCCAACTCAACGAGAACATTCACCTGGCCTGGAACGCCATGGTCAATGCCAAGAAACAAACCCCGACCGCCCGCGAATACGCGGATACCAGCCGACGCGTGCGCGTGGCGTATCAGGATCAGTTCGGCCTCGGCCAACGCACCCTTCTCGACTTGCTGGACAGTGAAAACGAGCTCTACAACGCCAACCGCCGCTACACCGAAGTGCGCTACACCGAGGAGTTCTCGATGTACCGCGTGCTGGCAAACATGGGTCAGTTGCTGAGCAAACAACGGGTGGTGTTGCCCGCCGATGCGATCGCCTCCACGGAAGTAAAAAACGAAGCCCGTTTGCCTGAACTGAAGTAGGCCTATGGAGAGATCAATGTGACCAGCATGGAACCCGGCAACATCGGTGTCGATCCGCGCCTGAGCTTCGATGACCCGCTTCTGGACGGTCTGTTGATCCTCTGCAAACTCCACGGCGCGACGGTCAGTCGCGCCAGCCTGAGTGCCGGGCTCCCTCTGAACAAACAACGCTTGAGCCTGGACCTGCTGCCTCGCGCAGCGGCCCGGGCCAGTTTGCAGGCACGATTGCTGCGCCGTGAACTGGCGGACATTTCCGCCCTCAACCTGCCTGTAATGCTGATCCTCAACAACGGCCGTACGGCCGTTTTACGACGCTTCGGCGATGACGGGCAGTTGCTGATTTTGCCGAGCGAAGCCGACGGCGGTGAACAATGGGTCAGCCGCGATGAACTGGCCGAGAATTACAGCGGCCAGGCCTTGTTCGCGCGGCCTCGGCATGAACTCGAAGACTTGCGCTCACCGCTGGTGCCGCGGGTTGAGGCGTGGTTTCGCGACACGTTGAAGCTGTCGAAGTGGCTGTACAGCGATGCGATTCTGGCGAGTTTTCTGATCAACCTACTGGGGTTGATGGTGCCGCTGTTCGTGATGCAGACCTACGATCGAGTGGTGCCGAACCAGGCCACGTCGACCTTGTGGGTGCTGTCCATTGGCTTGCTGATCGGCACCGGATTCGAACTGGTGCTGCGGGTGGTCCGCGCGCACCTGCTGGACACCGCCGGGAAGAAAACCGACGTGATCCTTTCGGCCACGTTGTTCGAACGCATTACCGGCATGGCGATGAAAGCGCGGCCGGCGACCATTGGCGGTTTCGCCCAGAGCATCCATGACTTCCAGGGCCTGCGGGAATTCCTCACCGCAGTGACGCTGACGAGCCTGATCGACCTGCCCTTTGCCGTGCTGATGCTGGTGGTGATCGGCCTGCTCGGCGGCTGGCTGGTGGTGATTCCGTTACTGGCGTTTCCGATCACGATCATCTTCGCAATGGTGATCCAGGTGCGCCTGCGCGACACCGTACAGAAAAGCCTGACCCTGGGCGCCGAACGCCAGGCGCTGCTGATCGAAACCCTCGGCGGTCTGGAAACGCTCAAGGCCTGCAGCGCCGAAAGCGAACGCCAGCACAAATGGGAAAGCACCCACGGCGCCCTCACCCGCCTCGACAGCCATGCGCGCAACCTCTCGGCGCTGGCCACCAACGGCACGCTGTTCATCCAGCAATTCTCCGGCATGGCGACCATCGTCGCCGGGGTCTATAGCATCATCGCCGGCAACCTCAGCGTCGGCGCGCTAGTGGCGACCTACATGCTCGGCAGCCGGGTGCTCGCGCCGCTGGGGCAGATTGCCGGTTTGATCACCCGCTACCAGCAAGCGCAACTGACCATGAAAAGCACCGATGCGCTGATGTCCTTGCCGCAGGAACGCGACGCCAAACAACGGCCGCTGGAGCGCACGCAACTGCAAGGCGCGCTGGACATCAGCAGTGTGACGTTCCACTACAACGGCCAGAACGCTCCGGCCTTGGCCAACATCAGCTTCAGCGTGAAACCCGGCGAGCGGATCGGCATCATCGGCCGCAGCGGCTCAGGCAAAAGTACGCTGGCGCGGCTGGTAATGGGTTTCTACGCACCGGAAGAAGGCCAGCTGCTGCTCGATGGCCTGGACTTGCGGCAACTGGACGTCGCCGACCTGCGCCAGCAGATCGGTTACGTCGCCCATGACCTGCCACTGTTGGCCGGCAGCCTGCGCGACAACCTGACCCTCGGCGCACGCTACATCAGCGATTCACGGATGCTCGAAGTCGCCGAACTGACCGGCGTCACCGAGCTGGCCCGTCAGCATCCGCAAGGCTTCGACCGGCCGGTGGGTGAACGCGGACAACTGCTGTCCGGCGGTCAACGTCAGGCGGTGTTGCTGGCCCGCGCCTTGTTGCTGGATCCGCCGATCATGTTGCTCGACGAACCCACCAGTGCCATGGACAACAGCAGCGAAGACGTTCTGCGGCAAAAACTCCACCGCTGGGTCCAGGGCAAAACCCTCCTGCTGGTGACCCACCGTACCTCAATGCTCAGCCTGGTGGATCGCCTGGTGGTGCTGGACAACGGGCGGATCGTCGCCGACGGCCCGAAAGAAGTGGTCATCGATGCACTGCGCAAGGGCCGTGTCGGCTCTGCGGCTGTCTAGGAGCTAGCCATGGCCCGTTCATCATCCGACGTTTCAAAGGATCGCGGCTATTTCGGCAGTTTCAGCAAAAGCGCCGAAAGCGAATTCATGCCGGAAACCGCCGGCGCCTCGTTGCAGGACTCACCACGCTGGTCGCGGATCACCGTGTGGCTGGCGGCTGCGCTGATTATCACTGCGGTGGTCTGGGCCAAGTTCGCGGTGCTGCAGGAAGTGACCATGGGCGAAGGCAAGGCGATTCCGTCGAGCAAGGTTCAAGTGATCCAGAACCTAGAGGGCGGCATCGTCACTGAGATCTTCGTCCGCGAAGGACAAATGGTGAACAAGGGCGACACCTTGCTGCGCCTCGATGACACTCGATTCCTGTCGAATAAGGGCGAAAGCGAAGCGGATCGTTATGCGCTGACCGCGCAGGTCGAACGGCTGTCGGCCGAAGCGGAAGGCCGGCCGTTCAAGCTCTCCCCCGAAGTGATCGCCAAGGCGCCGCAAGTGGCCGAAGACGAGCGCTCGCTGTACGAGCAACGACAACGGCGACTGGCCAGCGAACAGCGCACCTTGAGTGAGCAACTTCGGCAGAAAACCCAGGAGCTGGCGGAGTTCCGCTCGAAGCAGGGCCAATTCAGTTCAAGCCTGGCATTGCTGCAACAAGAAATGAACATGTCCGCGCCGCTGGTGGGTTCCGGGGCGGTTTCGCCGGTGGAAATCTTGCGACTCAAACGCAGCGCGGTGGAGATTCGCGGTTCATTGAACGCCACGACCCTGGCGATTCCCCGTGCGGAATCGGCGATCAATGAGATCAAAAGCAAGATTGACGAGTCCGAACAATCCTTCCGCTCCGACGCAGCGAAAGAGCTGAATGAAAAACGCACCGACCTGTCGAAAATCACGGCATCGAGCATTGCTATCGATGACCGCGTGACCCGCACCACGGTGGTGTCGCCGGTTCACGGGATTATCAAAGTGCTGAAGGTCAACACCATCGGCGGCGTGGTCCAGCCGGGCAGCGACATGGTGGAAATCGTGCCCATTGAAGAGAACTTGCTGATCGAAGCCAAAGTCCGGCCGCAGGACGTGGCTTTTCTGCACCCCGGGCAGAAAGCGATGGTCAAGTTCAGTGCTTACGACTACACGATTTATGGGGGGTTGAGTGCGAAGCTGGAGTTGATCGGAGCGGACACGATTACGGATGACAAGGGCAACAGCTTCTACCTGATTCAGGTGAGGACGGATAAGAATCACTTGGGCGGGGATGTGAAACCGTTGCTGATCATTCCGGGGATGGTGGCGACGGTGGACATCATCACCGGGGAGAAAAGCGTGCTGGATTACTTGCTCAAACCGGTGCTCAAAGCCCGGACCGAGGCGATGCGCGAACGTTAAACCGACGCGGTCCCTGTGGCGAGGGGGCTTGCCCCCGTTCGGCGGCGAAGCCGTCGTAAAACCGGCTGATGCGATCTGCCTGAAACAACCGGGTCGAATGGTTTTGGGGCCGCTTCGCGACCCAACGGGGCGGTGCGGCGTTCCGACAAGCCCCCTCGCCACAAGTCATCACCGGCCGTGATTCTTCTGGTAGGTCTCTTCCCCCATCGCCGCAATCTGCCCCTCGATCAATGCTTCGAACGGCCGTAGCAACGGCTCGAAAGTGGTCGGTGCTTCGAGGGTCTGCAACGCCTGAACAATCGCCTCCACCGTCGACAACGCGCCCGGCCCTGGGGCCTTGCGCAATCGATATCTCGACACCCCGCCCTGTGCCAACGTCACCCTCGGCAGTGCCGCCAGCAGCGGGTTGAGGTGCAGCATCTTGCGCGCTTTACGCCAGGTGCCGTCCGGGACGACCAGCAATAACGGCTGATCATTTGCCGCGTAAGCCTGCAACGGCTGCGCATCATCGGCGGGAAACAGCAGCCGCGCCTGATAACCCGGCTGATTCAACAATGCCGGCAAATCCTCGAACACCTCGCCCACTATCAACTCGGCATTCTTCAACCCCAACGCCGCCAACCGTGCGGTGTTCAGCGCATGGTTCACTTCGCTGGGATGCTGCAACAACAGCACTCGGGTGCGGCTGTCGAGGCTCGGAATCAGCGGGCACAGGCAATGGGTTTGCGGACGCAGGCAGCGCGGACATTGGATTCTGGACATTTTTTCAAGCCTGATTCAGTTGTGCTTTAAGCAGGTCGCGAAAGGTCTGGATCAACGGCTCGCGGCTGCGGCCACGACGCACGATCATCGAAAACGGCGCCTGATAACCGAAAGTCGCCGGCAGCAGCACTCGCAAATCGCCCTTATCCGCCCAAGCCTGCGCGTAGTGCTCCGGCAGGTAACCGATATAGGCACCGGACAGCACTAGAATCAGCTGCGCCTCCATACTTTCCACCGTCGCCGCGCTGTGCTTGAAACCGTGACGTGCCAGTTCCGCCTGGCTCCAGTAACCACGGCCGACCATGCGCTGCTGGGTGATCACTTGTTCAGGGATGCGCCGCTCGGTGAACAGCGGATGACGACTGCTGCAATACAACCAGTGTTGTTCGCGGTAGAGCGGCATGTAGACCAGACCGCTCATGCGCGTGGAGAACGCGCCGATGGCCAGGTCGAGACGGTTGTCCTGCACTCCGAGTTGCAGCTCGTAAGGGCTCATGACCGACAAATGCAAATGCACGGCCGGGTGTTCCTGGCTGTAGGCGCCAATGGCTTCGGCGAACGGCAAGGCCTTGTCGCTGACGGTGGAGTCGATGACTCCGAGGTTCAAGGTGCCGCGCAGTTCACCTTTGAGGGCGGCAGCGTATTGCTCGAAGCCTTCGAGTTCGCCGAGCAGGCGCAGGGTTTCCTGATGGAACAGCTCACCCTTGCTGGTCAGGCTGAAACCACCGCGACCGCGATGGCAGAGAACCAGGCCGAGGGCGGCTTCGAGCTGGCTCATGTAAGTGCTGATGGCCGAGGTCGAGAGGTTGAGCTCTTGCTGGGCGTTGGCAAACCCCTGATGGCGAACCACGCTGACGAAGATGCGCAAAAGTTTCAGGTCGGGTAATGCGTTGGCCATGGGGGCTCCGGGCTTTGGAAATGTGTTGTCTGTTGAATCCACCCCTCACCCCAACGCTCTCCCCACGGGGTAGAGGGGGAAAGGGAGCCGATCTCCATGGCTTTCAAATCCTGAGTTCGACTCGATATTTCAGGTCGATGTAATTCCCGAGAACACCTCGGTCAGTCCCCTCTCCCCTCTGGGGCGGTCCGACGTTTCGGGAGGGTTAGGGTGAGGGGTCGTTCTTGAGACGAGCACAAATCTCAATGCCGCAAAGTCTAATCCCCCTCCAGCCATTAGTTTAGAAAAATCTGAACTAAGTATTTGCCCGTAGCGATTCTTCCCGGCCACTACATTTCGCAGAATCGGCCCCACAGCGGTGCCTGCGTCTCCCCGACCTGCGCAACCGACATAAATAAAACAACGACGATGAGGCCTTACCCGTGGACAAGATTCTTCACCAACCACTGGGCGGCAATGAAATGCCGCGCTTCGGCGGCATCGCCACCATGATGCGACTTCCCCATTTGCCAACCGCTGCCGGTCTGGATGCTGCCTTCGTTGGCGTCCCTCTGGACATCGGTACTTCCCTGCGCCCTGGCACCCGTTTCGGACCTCGCGAAATCCGCGCTGAATCGGTGATGATCCGCCCGTACAACATGGCTACCGGCGCTGCACCCTTCGACTCGCTGTCGGTTGCCGACATCGGCGACGTGGCAATCAACACGTTCAACCTGCTGGACGCGGTACGGATCATCGAAGAGTCCTACCACAAAATCCTCGAACACAATGTGATCCCCTTGACCCTGGGCGGCGACCACACCATCACCCTGCCCATCCTGCGTGCGATCCATAAGAAGCACGGCAAGGTCGGCCTGGTGCATATCGACGCTCACGCCGATGTGAACGATCACATGTTCGGCGAGAAAATCGCCCACGGCACCACCTTCCGTCGCGCCGTTGAAGAAGGCCTTCTGGATCCGGACCGCGTGGTGCAAATCGGCCTGCGCGCTCAGGGCTACACCGCTGACGACTTCAACTGGAGCCGCAACCAGGGCTTCCGTGTAGTTCAGGCCGAAGAGTGCTGGCACAAATCCCTGGCCCCATTGATGGCCGAAGTTCGCGAGAAAGTCGGCGGCGGTCCGGTGTACCTGAGTTTCGACATCGACGGCATCGACCCAGCTTGGGCGCCAGGTACCGGCACCCCGGAAATCGGTGGTCTGACGACCATTCAGGCGATTGAAATCGTTCGCGGCTGCCAAGGCCTCGACCTGGTCGGCTGCGATCTGGTAGAAGTCTCGCCCGCTTACGACACCACCGGCAACACCTCGCTGCTGGCCGCCAACCTGCTGTACGAAATGCTCTGCGTACTGCCTGGCGTGGTCCACCGCTGAGGATTGGTCGTGAACGAACGTGATCAGGTACTCAAGGCCGCTGCCGATCTGGTAACTGCCTTTGCCCGTAACGATCGCGAAGCTTACTTCGGCGCCTTCAGCACCGACGCTAGCTTCGTGTTCTACACCCTCGAACAGCCCCTGCTGTCGCGCGATGCCTATCAGGCGTTGTGGGACACCTGGCGCTCGGAGGATGGCTTCGAGGTGCTTTCGTGCACCTCGAGCAACGCCTTCGTCAGCCTGCAGGGTGATGTGGCGATTTTCATCCATGACGTGGCCACCGAGCTGCGCATGCAAGGGGAGCAACACTTCAGCCAGGAGCGCGAGACGATTGTGTTTCGCCGACAACAACAAGGCCTATGGCTGGCCTGCCACGAACATTTGTCCGCGATGCCGGAAGGGCTGCCAACCCCTTAGCCAAACAGGTGACGCTCACACACGATGAGCGCGCCTTTATGATCGGAGCTGATCATGAATAACAACAACAAAGAAAAAAGCCTTAGCAGCATCGAAACAAACGGGGTCGAACAGATCCCGGATCATGAGCGCGACGCCCGACCCAGCGACCTGTTTCGCTTGATCTTCGGCGGCGCCAACACTTTTGCCACCGCGGTGCTCGGCAGTTTTCCCGTGCTGTTCGGCCTGTCGTTCCAGGCCGGGGTCTGGGCGATTGTGCTGGGCGTGTTGCTCGGTGCGCTGATCCTTGCGCCGATGGGTCTGTTCGGCCCGCTCAACGGCACCAACAACGCCGTTTCCTCTGGTGCGCACTTCGGCGTGCACGGGCGGATCGTCGGCTCCTTCCTGTCGCTTCTGACCGCTATCGCATTCTTCTCGCTCTCCGTCTGGAGCTCGGGTGATGCATTGGTGGGTGGTGCCAAACGCCTGATCGGCCTTCCGGAAACCGACCTGACGCTGGGCCTGGCCTACGGGTTGTTCGCGATCCTGGTGCTGACGGTGTGCATCTACGGCTTTCGCTTCATGCTGTGGGTCAATCGCATCGCGGTGTGGGCCGCCAGCCTGCTGTTCCTGCTCGGCATCTTCGCCTTCGCCCCGACCTTCGACAGCCAGTTCGCCGGCACCGTAGCCATGGGTCAGGCCGGTTTCTGGGCAGCGTTCATCGGCGCCGCGCTGGTGGCCATGAGCAACCCGATTTCCTTCGGCGCGTTCCTCGGTGACTGGTCGCGCTACATCCCGCGCGAAACCCCGAAAGGCCGAATCATGCTGGCGGTGATCGCAGCACAAATCGCAACCTTGATTCCCTTCCTCTTCGGCCTCGCCACCGCCACCATCGTAGCGATCAAGGCGCCGGACTACATCGCCGCCAACAACTACGTCGGCGGCCTGCTGGCCGTTTCGCCGAGCTGGTTCTTCCTGCCGGTGTGCCTGATTGCGGTGATCGGCGGCATGTCCACCGGCACCACCTCGCTCTATGGCACCGGGCTGGACATGTCCAGCGTGTTCCCACGGGTACTGTCGCGGGTCAAGGCCACGCTGCTGATCGGTGTGATGTCGATTGCCTTCATCTTCATCGGCCGCTTTGCGGCGAACCTGGTGCAGAGCGTGTCGACCTTCGCCGTGCTGATCATCACCTGCACCACCCCGTGGATGGTGATCATGATCATCGGTCTGCTGGTGCGTCGCGGCTTCTACTGCCCGGATGACCTGCAAGTGTTCACCCGCGGCGAGAAAGGTGGTCGCTACTGGTTCACGCACGGCTGGAACTGGCGTGGTCTGGGTGCCTGGATCCCGAGCGCTGCAGTGGGCTTGTGCTTTGTGAACCTGCCTGGGCAGTTCGTGGGTCCGCTCGGTGAACTGGCCGGCGGCATCGACATCAGCTTGCCGGTCACCCTTGGCCTGGCGTCGCTGGTGTACTTGGCGCTGTTGAGCCTGTTCCCGGAATCGGCCGCGGTGTTCGGTCCAAACGATCCACGCAGCAAGGGCTCGAGCAACACGACAAAAAATGAACTGCGTCAGCCAGCCTGACACCGTTCTCCCTGTGGGAGCGAGCCTGCTCGCGATGACGGCGGCACATCCAACATTGATGTGACTGCAAGACCGCTATCGCGAGCAGGCTCACTCCCACAGAGGGATGCCCCACAGAAATATTTTTGTTTCACCATAAAAAAGACAATCGGAGACACGCCATCATGGCTTTGGATTTATTCGTCGTACTCATCTACGCCGCCGCGATGCTGATACTCGGCTACTACGGCATGCGCAAGGCCAAGACCAACGAAGACTTTTTGGTCGCCGGTCGTAACCTCGGCCCGAGCCTGTACATGGGCACCATGGCCGCTACGGTTCTGGGCGGCGCATCTACCGTCGGCACCGTGCGCCTGGGCTACGTCCATGGCATCTCCGGTTTCTGGCTCTGCGCGGCCCTCGGTTGCGGGATCGTCGCGCTGAACCTGTTCCTCGCCAAACCGCTGCTGAAACTGAAGATCTACACCGTTACCCAGGTGCTGGAAAAACGCTATAACCCGATGGCCCGCTCCGCGAGCGCGGTGATCATGCTGGCGTACGCGCTGATGATCGGCGTGGTCTCGATCCTGGCCATTGGCACCGTGCTGCAAGTGCTGTTCGACCTGCCGTTCTGGCTGTCGGTATTGGTTGGCGGTGGCGTGGTGGTGATTTATTCGGCGATCGGCGGTATGTGGTCCCTGACCCTGACCGACATCGTCCAGTTCGTCATCAAGACCGTGGGCCTGATGTTCATCCTGTTGCCAATCTGTCTGTACCGCGTCGGCGGCTGGGATGAGTTGGTGTTGAAACTGCCGGCCACTGCCTTCAGCTTCACCACGATTGGCTGGGACACCATCATCACCTACTTCATGATCTACTTCTTCGGGATCCTGATCGGCCAGGACATCTGGCAGCGTGTGTTCACCGTCAAGAGCGCCAAAGTGGCTCAAGTCGCCGGCACATTCGCAGGCTTCTACTGCATCCTTTACGGACTGGCCTGCGCCCTGATCGGCATGGCCGCACATGTGCTGATCCCGGACCTGGACAACGTCAACAACGCCTTCGCCGCCATCGTCAAACTGTCCCTGCCGGACGGTATCCGTGGCCTGGTGATTGCGGCTGCCCTGGCGGCCATGATGTCCACCGCCAGCGCCGGCCTGCTCGCCGCTGCCACCACCCTGACCGAAGACCTGCTGCCGAAACTGCGCGGCGGTAAACAGTCGACTCTGGGCATCAATCGCCTGTTCACCCTGCTGACCGGCATCGTGGTACTTGGCATTGCATTGGTCGTGAACGACGTGATCAGCGCCCTGACACTGGCGTACAACCTGCTGGTGGGCGGCATGCTGATCCCGCTGATCGGTGCGATTTTCTGGAAACGCGCAAACACCGCCGGCGCTATCGCCAGCATGGGCATGGGCTTCGCCACAGCGTTGCTGTTCATGTTCAAAGACGGTCTGGATGCCAACACCCCGATCTACTACAGCCTCGGCGTAGGTCTGGTGAGTTTCGTGGTGGTCAGCTTGCTGTCCCCTCGTCCGGCAGCGGTGACCAGCGCCGCCTAAGCTGAACATAACGACTTGATGCTTTCTTCGACGGGTGTGGCGTCGGTTGCCACACCCGTTTTTTTTCGTCTGGAGAAAATCGTTTATGAAGATCGTCAGCCGCGATCAGTGGTTCGAGGTGAAACAGCTCAGTGACGGCATTCGCCTGATTCACGAGCCTTACATCCGCCCCTTCTATCGCTGCAATCTCTGGCACATCCAGGGCCGCGACAAGGACTTGCTGCTCGACAGCGGTTCCGGGCTGGTCAGCCTGCGCGAACAATTGCCGTGGATCACCGAACGGCCGCTGGTCGCCGTGGCCAGTCATTGCCATTTCGACCACATCGCCGGGCATCACGAATTTCCTGAACGGCTGGTGCACCCGGCTGAGGCGGACATCCTCGCCGCACCGGACGGCGACAACGATTTGAGCAAAGCCTTTGTCGGCGACGACATGTTCGAGGCTCACCCCGATTGCCCGTTGTGCTACGCCGAATACCGGGTCAAAGCTGCCCCAGCCACCGGTTTGATCGAAGAAGGCGACGTGCTGGATCTGGGCAACCGCACGCTGCAAGTGCTGCATACGCCGGGGCATTCACCGGGCGGCATCAGCCTGTACGAAGCGGCGACCCAGACCCTGTTCAGCGGCGACATCATCTACGACGGGCCACTGATCGAAGACGCCTACCACTCCAACCTCGACAACTACGCCCGCAGCCTGCAGCGTTTGCGCGAGTTGCCGATCCGCACGGTGCATGGAGGGCATTTCGGGAGTTTTTCCGGGGAACATTTACGCACGATGATTGACGAGTGGCAGCGCTTGCACGCCTGAAGCCTGCTGTACTCAGCCCCAGGGACAACAATAATAACGCCCTGAAGAACCACCATGAAAAGAGCTGCCGTTCGTGCTGCCGTGCATCGTTTCATCCGCCGCCTGCTGGAGAGTCAGGATGACTTCGACGACAACGCGAGTCTGGCACAATTGGGATTGGACAAAGAAGATATCGAAGAGCTGATCTTCCATCTGGAAGATGAGCTGGGTTTGACGGCGTTTACGGCTGAGGAAGATCAGATGCTCAAGACCGCCAGGACGGCGAATGACTTGAGTCGGTTTTTGATCGAGATCGAAAGGCATTGACCTGTAGACCGCCAAGATCGTCCGAACGCGGCCCGAGCCTTCGACAACTCCTACAGGTACACGGGCAATCGCAGCATTGGCGCTACTCCCTGTAGGAGCTGCCGAAGGCTGCGATCATTTGGACCTTGACGCGTTACCGGCGTCGCTGTTGGCGGCGGCGCTGTTCGTCGTCAGTGCGAATAGGCACAGGTTGCAGAGGCGGTTCGATCAAACCGAGTGCAACACCCAGGTCGTGCAGCCAGTTTTGGATTTTCTCTTTCATGGTGCCCCCTTCAGGGTAGTGCCGAGTGGCCAAAATTCTGTAGCCACTTCGCACTGATAATAGTCCGAAGTCCTACGTAATGCTCGCCCAAAGTCGCAATGAGTGTTACTGAATGGATCAAAATACCTGACCGATAGTTCAAGCTATCGCCCGAGCCTGACTTGGCGCCGACGGATAAACCAATTGTTGCTGCTCAAGCCAGGCATTCAAGTTCGCTCCGAGCATGCCTTTGCGCCACATCAGCCACGTGGTGGCACTGGCAAATGGCTCGGCCAACGGATGCACCGCCACGCTTTCGCGGCCCGGCAGGCTGGCGAGCATCGACTCCGACATCAGCGCCACGCCTGAGCCGGCGATCACGCAGGCAAGCATCCCCGGATAAGACTCGATTTCCATCGCCCGGCCCATGGCCGCATGGTAATGGGCAAACCAGGCTTCCAGGCGCATCCGGTAGGAACACCCCTGGCGAAACGTGAACACCGACCGCCCTTCTACATCCAGTGCGCTGAGGATCGGCGGGTGATCGGCCTCGCTGATCAGCACCAGCCGTTCGTCGCACAACGGCACGCCGTCGAGCCCGGCCAGTTCCAGCGGCCCGTCCACCAGCGCCGCATCGAGACGCCCGGTGAGCAAACCTTCAAGCAATTCGCCGCTTGGCCCGGACTGCACTTGCAGGTTCACCGCCGGATAAGTGCGGTGATAACGCGCCAACAACCCCGGCAGATGAATCGCCGCCGTGCTGTACATAGTGCCGAGTACGAAGTCCCCGGCTGGCTGCCCGCCCTGCACCGCCGCTTGAGCTTCGTCGCGCAGATTGAACAACTTGGCGGTGTAGTCCAGCAGGACTTTTCCCGCAGGCGACAACTGCAAACGCTGACGTTCACGCACGAACAGTTCTACGCCGAGTTGCTCTTCCAACTGTTTAAGCCGGGTCGACAGGTTCGATGGCACTCGGTGCAGGCGTTCGGCAGCGCGGGTGATGGAACCCTCCTCCGCTACCGCCTGGAAAATCCGCAATTGGCTGAATTCCACGCAATTCTCCAAATCAGAACAAGTTACTCACTATTATTCATTTTAAAAGAAAGTCAATCAGTCCTAGCCTGACGGTCATTGATCCTCTGCTGGAATTCAGACTATGTCTCCTCTGATTCGCTTACTCGCCAGTTTCATCGCCCTGATGATGGCCATGGGTATCGGGCGTTTCGCCCTCACGCCTCAGTTGCCGCACCTGCTCAGCGAAGGTCAGATCGACCTGACCGCCGCCGGTCTGATTGCGGCAGCCAACTACCTGGGCTACTTCGTCGGTGCGGTGGACGCGATGTTCTCTCGCCGCCCCGAGCAAGTCCGCCGGCGTTTGCTGGGCGGTTTATGGCTCTGTGTATTGCTAACGTTGGCCTCGTTCTGGGCCAACGGGTTTTGGTCCCATCTGGTGCTGCGGTTCGGCACCGGAGTGGCCAGCGCCTGGGTGCTGGTGATGATCACTGCGTTGAGCCAGCCACTGGCCGCGGCGGCCGGTCGCCCACGGCTTGGCGCACTGGTATTTGCCGGACCGGGTTTGGGGATTTTTCTGACGGGCTTGTTGGCCTTGGGATCGAACCTGCTGGGGCAGACTTCTGCAGCCTTGTGGCTGGTATATGCCGGCGTCGGGCTGGCGATGCTGCTGGGGATTCTGCCGTTCCTGCCGCAACCGGCCACGACCGTAGCCACCGCCCCCAGCGTCACTGGCTCGGGCAATCATGGCATAGGCCGTTTAGGCGTGGTCTATGGGCTGTACGGTTTGGGCTACATCATTCCGGCCACTTCCTCTCGCAAATGGCCAACGCGCAGTTCCATGGCCAATGGCAGGCCGATCTGTTCTGGCCTTGCTTCGGTCTTGCTTCGGCCATCGGGGTGGTGCTGGTAAGTCTGCGTCGACAGCACCCGCATGGCACTCGTTACTGGCTGATGGCGACGTTGTGGCTGCAAGCCGCCGGGGTCTTCGCCTGCTTGTTGGGCAGCGGCCCAGGTCTGGCCTTGGGCGTGGTCCTCTGCGGCACGCCGTTCCTGGCCTGCATGCAGCTGGTGATGCAACGCTCCCGGGAGCTGGCGCCCCACGCCACCCAGCGCAACGCCGGACTGCTGACGGCGTGCTTTGCCGTAGGCCAGCTCTGCGGGCCGTTGCTGGCGGCGTTGAGCAGCCACTTCAGTGGTGGATTGCAGCCAGCACTGATATTCGCTGGTTGTGGTTTGCTGGTGGCTGGCGGTTTGCTGCTAAGCCCGGTCAGCTCTGCCCAAGGGCTTTGCGCAAGCGACGGCGCACCCACTGCTCAGCGCTGACAAACGTGATACCCAGCAGCACCAGCACCGCACCGATGACGAAGTTGAAGCTCAACTCTTCGCCCAGCAGCACCACGCCGAACGTGACGCCGAACAGCGGCGTCATGAACGAAAACACCGCCAGGTTCGCCGCCAGATAACGGCGCAACAGCCAGAACCAGGTCAGGTAACTGAAGAACGACACCACCAATCCCTGAAACAACACACTGGCCACCGCGACGGTGGTCAGGCTGACGTGGGTGACCTGGCCGCTGAGGATCGCGATCAGCAACAGGCCGACGAAACCGACAATCAATTGATAGAACAGCGTCAGGGTCACCGGGGCTTCCGACAGACGCGAAGCGCGCACCACCACCGTGGTTGCCCCCCATGACGCGCCAGCCAGCACGCCCAAGGCATCGCCCATCAACATGCGGTGATCGAGGTTGTCCCACGACACCCCGCCGGCAAAGGCGATGGCGATCCCGACGAAAGCGAGGAAAATCCCCAGCCACTGGACCGGCCTTAAACGCTCACTCGGCAACAACCAATGAACGCCCAATGCGGTGAAGATCGGCGCGGTGTAAAGGAACACCGACATGTGCGCGGCCGTGGTCAGTTGCAGGCCTTCGGAAATGAAGAAGAACTCCAGGCCAAAAAGCGCGCCCGCCAGTAATCCACCGCGCCAGGTGTTGCCCACTTGATCCCAGCCGCCCTTCCAGCAGATCAACAATCCTACGAGCAACGCGGAAATACCGGAGCGCCCGGCGGCCTGCATGACCGGCGCGATGTCTGGCGCCGCCCATTTGATCATCACTTGCTGAATACCCCAGATCAGGCACAACCCAATCATCACTTGCAGGGCAAACCCATCGGCGCTGCGCCGGGTGGCGCTCACCGGAACACCTCGACAACACAAAACATGGCAGTACTCGCAACAGGGGCCGGCGCGAGGTCAGCTCAGTTCAATGCGATCGGCATGAATGACGATCTGGCCGTTCTTGTACAACGCACCGATGGCCTTTTTGAAGTTGCCCTTGCTCACGCCAAACATACTGCTGATCACCGTCGGGTCGCTCTTGTCGCTGACCGGCAGGCTGCCATTGTTGTCGCGCAACTTGGCGAGAATCTTCGAGTTCAGGCTGGTGGCGGCTTCTTCGCCGACCGGTTGCAGGCTCAGGCTGATCTTGCCGTCGGCACGGACTTCTTTGATAAAGCCCTTCTCTTCTTTACCGGCGCGCATGAACTTGAAGATTTCGTTCTTGTGGATCAGGCCCCAGTGCTTGTTGTTGATGATCGCCTTGAAGCCCATATCGGTGGCTTCGGCAACCAGCAAATCAACTTCCTGGCCAGGGGTGTAGGTGCCCGGGGTCTTGTCGAGGTAGCGGTCCAGACGCGCCGTCGCGGTGATGCGGCGGGTGTGCTTGTCGAGGTAGACGTGCACCACCACATACTCGCCGGCGGTCATCTGGCGCTTTTCTTCGGAGTACGGCAGCAACAGATCCTTCGGCAAACCCCAATCCAGGAAAACACCGATGCTGTTGACTTCAACGACTTTTAAACTGGCGAATTCACCGACTTGAACTTTCGGCTTTTCGGTAGTTGCGATGAGTTTGTCATCGCTGTCCAGATAAATAAAAACGTTGAGCCAGTCTTCATCTTCGCTGGGAATATCTTTGGGAATATAACGATTAGGCAGGAGGATTTCGCCATCCGCGCCACCGTCCAGATATAAACCGAAGTTAGTGTGTTTAACCACTTGCAAACTGTTGTAGCGCCCGACTAAAGCCATTTCCAATACCCTCATTGCGTGGGCGGCATTCTACCCGGTTTTGCGGGCCGCGTTCGCTGGCCAGCCCGGTGGCGCAAGAAAATCCTCTGAAGGGCTTAATTTTCCTGGGCTTTACCGCACGCGCCAGGCCGCTCGTCAGGCCGTCCTGGCGATTTTCGCACCTGTCCGCCGGGCTGAAAACTGTAATTTTTCACGATCGTTCTTAGTTAAAACAGCAGCTTAGAGGTCTATTCAGAATAATAACTTGTGATTAATTCTTCATCTGCCCTGTGTATTTCGGGGGGATATTTACCAAGCAATTGTCAAGTATTTCCTGTACGATGCCTGGCCAAGTTAATTTTCTATAGGTTAATGGCCGCCATGCGTGTAAAAGCATCCAACAGCAAAGCAAAGCCAGCTCCAGCCGTTGAAACCAGCGAATCGATCAACAACCAGATTGCTGCGTTCCTCAAGTCCGGCGGAGAGATCCAGCAAATTGCCAAAGGCGTCAGCGGCCAGACGTTCGGCCCGTCCAAGCAGATCACCCTGGGCAAGAAGTAACTTCCCCAAGATCCGCCGCGTCACCTGGTCCCTAAGCGCTTTGAGCTTCGAAGCGCTTGGACTGGAACCCTCCTCGCAACACCCCCGCAAACAAACCAATATTTCAAAAATCGACGAACGGCCCTCGATGCCGA
The DNA here is from genome assembly GCF_059695775.1 of Pseudomonas sp. LBUM1666. Taxonomy (NCBI): domain Bacteria; kingdom Pseudomonadati; phylum Pseudomonadota; class Gammaproteobacteria; order Pseudomonadales; family Pseudomonadaceae; genus Pseudomonas; species Pseudomonas sp. LBUM1666. The sequence goes on from NZ_CP166789.1 coordinate 4,668,261, forward strand.
GCATTCGCCGGTATGCTTGCACACGTCTAGATCAAGCGTTTCAGTAGGTTTCAGTTCCTGCTCCTCGCTGTCATGGAGTGACGCATGCTCAAACCCTCCTATTTATTACTCGGCACCCTGCTGTCGTGTTCGGTCGCCAGTGCGCAAATCTTTCAGCGTGAACTGGGCGACTTCGATCTCAAACTCGGCACCACCCCCAGCCGCAGCATGGCCCAGGGACTGGTCAAACCTTCCAGCACCGGCTCGTTCCACGGTGGTCTCGACCTGAGTCACGACAGCGGTTTTTACGTAGGCCAATGGGCACCGAGCATGGGTTTAACGCCAGGGGCCAATCTAGAAGTCGACTCCTACATGGGCTTTAAACAGCCTTTCGATAATACCCTCGGGTACGAAGTCGGCATGATCCGTTACAGCTACCCGAAAGTAGACACCCTCGACAGCCAGGAGCTTTTCGGTGGCCTGACCTTTCTGGGCAGCCGTTTCGGCGCAGCCTTCAGCAACGACCCGGACAAGCAGAACAGCACCGTGTTCGCCGACCTCGGTGGCAATCAGCCGTTTGGCATCGGGATCAGCATGAAATACACCACCCACCAGCTCAACACGCCGGTGTCCGTCGACGGTGGGTATGTAGGCAGTTTCACCGACTGGTCAGTGCAACTTTCCCGCCCGTTCATGGGCGTCGATCTGGACCTGATCTACAGTGATTCCAGCTTGAGCGGCAACAGCTGCTCCGCCTATTCCGGGCACAACAGCCAATGCGACGGGCTAATCACCCTCAAGGCCGTACGCGCCTTTTATTGATCGGCTGAACTGCGAGGCTCATCCTGCGTTCACATAGAAAAGCCCATTAAAAAGCCAGGCCTTCGCAAAGGATTCGCCCATGTCGCGCTGGTTGAAGTATCTCGCCATCGTTATCACCCTCAGTCTCGCCCTCGGTGCGTGCAGCCGCGTGGGCCTGGCCTATCGCAACCTCGACGTGATCATTCCGTGGACGCTCAGCGACTACCTGGACATGAACGGCGAGCAGAAAGGCTGGTTCAACGAGCGCCTCAAGGAACACCTGAGCTGGCACTGCACCACGCAACTGCCGGGCTACCTCGACTGGCTGGATCGCTTGCAAGTCATGGTCGAGACCAACCAGGTCACCGACGCTGCGCTGCAAACCCGCACCCAGGAAGCCAAACAGGCCATCGCCCAGACCGCCCGGGAAATCACGCCCTCAACTATCGAGTTGTTGCAGGGGCTGGATGACAAGCAAGTCGCGGAAATGAACGATGCCTTCGCCAAGGATCAGCGCAAACGCCAGGAGGATTACCTCAAACCGTCTCTCGATCAGCAGATCAAGGCGCGAGGCGAGCGCATGGAAAAACGTCTGAATGACTGGCTTGGTCCGCTCAGCCCGACACAGCAACAACGGGTGGTCACATGGTCGAACGCCTTGGGTGACCAGAACACGGAATGGATCGCCAACCGCGTCCATTGGCAGAAGCAGTTCAGTGCGGCGATTGAGCAGCGCCAGAGTCCGGAGTTCCCACAGCGAATCGAGACGCTTCTGGTGAATCGCGAGAGCTTGTGGACGCCCGCTTATCGCCAGGCCTACGCCAGCACTGAAGCGCAGGCACGGGCGTTATTTGTGGATTTGATGGCAGAAAGCACGCCGGAACAGCGCCAGCGGTTGTTGAAGAAAATAGAAGGGGTGCGCAAGGACTTCAATGATTTGAAGTGCCTGAAGGCGGCCAAACAAAGCTAAGCGCAACGCAAATCCCTGTGGGAGCGAGCCTGCTCGCGATTGCGGCGTATCAGTAAACAATGATGTTACTGGTGTACCGCAATCGCGAGCAGGCTCGCTCCCACAATGGGTTAGGGGGTGATCTTCAGGCGATCTGCGCCTTCGACGCCACCCCATCAAACGTCACCTCATCCAGCGCATCTTCCTGCTCATCCAACACCTGCCGTGGATGGTCATTCCCCGGAATACTGCTGTCGATCAGGCTCAACAAACTCGAGCCACGCAGCGTCAAATTGTAATTCGATCCGGTGCCACCCTGTTCCTCAGGCCGAGGCTCGATATAACCACGCGCCAACAGTAACTTTTCATACTCACCGGCCACCGCTTTCAGATGATCCAGGTTTTCCGTCTCCTCCCCCTCCGCCGACTTCTCCGCCGCATACTGTTCGGCATAGGGCCGTGGCGTGAAGCTACTTGCACCGTTCTGCACCTCGTGCAGCAAGCGTTCAATCAAATCCCAGTTATAAGTCGTCATCCTGATCAACCTCCAGTACCCGCGAGTGAAATGGCCTTCATAGGTTGTGACCGGCACGGTTCGTAGCCGTTCAGCCGAGGTTTTTGCCTGTACCGACCGGCGGCATGTCGAATTGGGCGTAGGCCAAACGACTAGGCTGTGTAAGTCACCTCCCAGCACGCCGCAGGAGAAACCCAATGAACATTCAGAATCATCCCGTCGTCTCCCGAGAAGAATGGCTCGCCGCCCGCAAACAACACCTGGCCCACGAAAAAGCCTTCACCAAAGAACGGGACAAACTCAGCGCCGAACGTCGCGCCCTGCCTTGGGTGAAAATCGACAAGGACTACCATTTCCAGGGCCCGAACGGCGAACTGAAACTGGCTGACCTGTTCGGCGGCCGCAGCCAGTTGGTCATCTACCACTTCATGTTTGGCAAAGGCTGGGACGAAGGCTGCTCCGGTTGCTCGTTCCTGTCCGACCACATCGACGGCGCCAACCAACACCTGGCCCACCATGACGTTGCCGTAGTGGCGGTTTCCCACGCACCGTTCGCCGAATTCCAGGCCTTCAAACGACGCATGGGCTGGAAATTCGATTGGGTGTCGTCCGAAGGCTGCGACTTCAATTACGACTTCGGCGTCTCGGCCCGCGCAGAAGACGTCGCCGCCGGTAAAGCCACCTACAACTACGAAAAAACCGACGGCGCCGAAGAAGAACTCCCCGGCATCAGCGTGTTTTATCGCAACGAAGCGGGCGAGATTTTCCACACCTATTCCACTTATGCCCGAGGCCTGGACATGTTGGTCGGGGCTTACAACTACCTTGACCTCACGCCCAAGGGGCGTAATGAAGAGGAAATCATGGAATGGGTAAGGCTTCACGATCAGTATGACGACAAGGCCCCAACCGGTTGCTGCCATGGGGGATAGACCACAGAGCACATTAGATTTGTGCCGAACACACGATCCCCAAACACTGCAAATCCACTGTGGGAGCGAGCCTGCTCGCGATGACTGACAAACATTCAACACTGATATCGACTGATACACCGCTATCGTCGGATCGCCGCCCGGAGCAAGCTCGCTCCCACAGATGTTGGCAGTGTTTAGTCATCAGCAAATTGCCTGAGACTGTCCGACAGCTCCAAGACATTTCCCCTACATCAAGTTCAGAACCGGCGCTCTGTACCACTGGGTGGCTGATCCTTATAGTCAAACCGTCGCCCAAAAGGCGACCGGGTTTGGCGACTCTGAACTTTTTACGCCCTTCAACCCTCAACCGGATAACCCGCCTTAACCGGAACTGAGGCCCAACCTATGAAAACCCTGCTAAAACTCACCCTCGCCGCCACCCTCGCCTGCGCCCTCCCCGTTTGGGCCTGCACGCCCGAAGAAGCCACCATTAAGCGCGAACAACTGGCCAAGGAAGTCGCCAAGCTCACGGAGCAAAACCCAGCCAAAGCCAAGGAGATCAACGATGAGCTGCAGAAGATGGATCTGGGGACGGCGAGCGCCGATCTGCCGGACAAGTGCCAGTTGATTGATCAGCGATTGAAGGAACTGAGTTCGGCGGAAAAGAAAGCCGAGAGTTAATCAAACTCAGGAATTTCAGGCATAAAAAAACCGGACATTGGTCCGGTTTTTTTATTGGTCGCTAGAACTGCTTATTCAGCAGCTGGCGCTTCCGGCTTGCGGCGTTTCAGCGGCGCCATACCGTCCTTGCTGACCAGCGACAGGGCGTCGGTCTTCGGGCGGTTGGCGATTTTGCGTTTGGTCGGTGCCTTGGCGCCGGTTTTCTTCTTGTCGCCTTTGGCGTCGACTTTTTTCTTCTTCACGCCAACGGCTTTGCCCGAGGCCTTGACCTTTTTCGGGCCGCCGTAGGTGCCTTTGACTTCCTTGATGGTGCGGCGCTCGAAGCTCTGCTTGAGGTAGCGCTCGACGCTCGACATCAGGTTCCAGTCGCCGTGGCAGATCAGCGAGATGGCCAGGCCATCGTTGCCGGCGCGGCCGGTGCGACCGATGCGGTGAACGTATTCGTCGCCGCTGCGCGGCATGTCGAAGTTGATCACCAGGTCCAGGCCTTCCACGTCGAGGCCGCGAGCGGCGACGTCGGTGGCGACGAGGATTTTCACGCCGCCCTGCTTCAGGCGGTCGATGGCCAGCTTGCGATCCTTCTGGTCTTTGTCACCGTGCAGGACGAACGCTTTGTATTCCTGCGCCACCAGGCGGCCGTAGATACGGTCGGCCATGGCCCGGGTGTTGGTGAACACGATGGCCTTCTGGTAGGTCTCGTTGGCCAGCAGCCAGTTCACGATCTGTTCTTTGTGCTGGTTGTGGTCAGCGGTGATGATCTGCTGACGGGTGGTCGCATTCAGATCGCTGACGTTGTTGAGCTGCAGGTGCTCAGGGTTGTTTAGCACCTTGGCGACCATCTCGCGCAGGCCCGAACCACCGGTGGTGGCGGAGAACAGCATGGTCTGCTGGCGGTTGGTGCACTCTTCCACCAGACGCTGGACGTCTTCGGCAAAGCCCATGTCGAGCATGCGGTCGGCTTCGTCTAGGACCAGTACTTCGACTTCTTTGAGGTCGAGGTTGCCGGCGTTCAGTTGCTCGATCATCCGGCCCGGCGTACCGATCAGGATGTCCGGCACCTTGCGCAGCATGGCAGCCTGGACCTTGAAGTCTTCACCGCCGGTAATCAGGCCGGACTTGATGAAGGTGAACTGAGCGAAACGCTCAACTTCCTTGATGGTCTGCTGGGCCAGCTCGCGGGTCGGCAGCAGGATCAGGGTCTTGATGCTGACGCGGACTTTAGCCGGGCCGATCAGACGGTTGAGGATCGGCAAAACGAATGCAGCGGTTTTGCCGCTACCGGTTTGCGCTGTCACCCGCAGGTCACGCCCTTGGAGCGCCAGCGGAATAGCCGCTGCTTGCACAGGCGTTGGCTCGACAAATTTAAGCTCGGCCACGGCTTTGAGCAGGCGTTCGTGCAGGGCGAATTGGGAAAACACGGGTGCTACCTCGAAGAAATACAAAAAAACAGCTGCATAGGGTAACGGTTTCGAGCGCTCAGGCCGAGTTTCTTTATACAAACGGCGCTAAACAGTGGCTTTTTTGTTGCGTCTTTTGTCCTCAAACGTCATCCAAAGCGTCTTAAATGCTCTAATCGCCCCGTCGCGGCCTACAGAAGAACCGTTTTTACCCATGGATATCAAACAGCTCTGGCTCAACGTCCAAGACCTCTGGGGTGCCCTTGATCAGCACCCACTCCTGCATTCCAGCCTGGCGTTGATGGTGTTGCTGGTGATTGCGCTGGTCCTCGGACGAGTGGCGCGCTACCTCATTCTGCATGCGACCAAAATGCTCGGTCGCCAGCCGGCATTGCACTGGATCAACGACTTTCGGCATAACAAGGTCTTTCATCGTCTGGCGCAGATCACCCCCTCGCTGGTGATCCAGTTCGGCTTGCACCTGGTGCCGGAGTTGGGCAAGACCAGTCTGATCTTCCTCGGAAACGTCGCGCTGGCATTCACTATTCTGTTCCTGCTATTGGCGGTCAGTGCCCTGCTCAGCGCCCTGCTCGACATCTACGCGCGCACCGAACATGCCCGTACCCGCTCGATCAAAGGCTACATACAACTGGCGAAAATGGTCTTGTACGTATTTGGCGCGATCATCATCGTCGCCACGCTGATCGACCGCTCGCCGCTATTGCTGCTGTCAGGGCTGGGCGCCATGTCGGCGGTAATTCTTTTGGTCTACAAGGACACCCTGCTGTCGTTCGTCGCCAGCGTGCAGCTGACCAGCAATGACATGCTGCGGGTCGGCGACTGGATCGAGATGCCGCAAGTCGGTGCCGACGGAGACGTGGTGGACATCACGCTGCACACGGTCAAGGTGCAGAATTTCGACAAGACCATCGTTTCGATCCCGACCTGGCGCCTGATGTCCGAGTCGTTCAAGAACTGGCGCGGCATGCAGCAATCCGGTGGACGACGGATCAAGCGCAGCCTGTTCATCGACGCCAGTGGCGTGCGATTTATCCGCGATGACGAAGAGCAGAAGCTGTCCCAGGTGCATCTGCTGACCGACTACATCAGCCGCAAGCAGGCTGAGCTCAAGGCCTGGAACGAAGCTCAGGGTAATGTGGCGGCGATGTCGGCCAACCGTCGGCGGATGACCAATATCGGGACTTTCCGCGCCTATGCACTGGCGTATTTGAAAAGCCACCCGGAGATCCAGCCGAACATGACCTGCATGGTGCGCCAGATGCAGACCACCGCCCAGGGCATTCCGCTGGAAATCTACTGTTTCACCCGCACCACCGCGTGGGCCGATTACGAGCGGATCCAGGGGGATATTTTCGATTACCTGCTGGCGGTGCTGCCGGAGTTTGGCTTGAGCCTGTATCAGCAGCCAAGTGGCGGGGATTTGCGGGCGGGGTTGTTGCCTGCGGTGTTGGGTGCAAGCCACATTCCCGAGCCGGAAAAACACCTTATGTAACCGCTCCCACAGGGTTAGGTGTCTATGTTCTGAAGAGCCGGCGCACCTGAACGGGATCCGCATTACCGCTTTGGTCAAGCGCAAGGAAGTATTTTAGCTGCCATTGCTGCGTTTTCACCGCTTGTTTGGCGACGGGTCTTGACCATGGCGGATAGACACGAATCGCCCGCTTGCCACCTTCGCCATCAATCGACATGACACCTTTGGCGGCGAGTATCTTCTGGTCAAACACAAACTGCCCGCGATGGGTTTCATCAGCAACGCTCACCACCACAAAGGCGACGCCATCGCCGGTGTCGAGCGGTGCAATCTCGCAGGCTGGCGTTGGCCGCTTCCAGAGCGTGACGAATTGGCCAATCTTGGTCGGCGTGGTTTTCGCTACGCGAAAGACCATCGCCTGGCCATCGAGGCCAAAGCGGTAGGCGCCGTAGTCAGCACTCTCCTCCTCGCGCCGAGCTTCATCCGTTAATGTCATGCCTGCGGGCTTGTAGATCTGCTCGATGGCGGCGATCAGGTCCGTCATGGCCGTTCCCGCAACGGCAGCACTTCTCGCCTGACGCCCAACCGACTGATCCACACCGCCAGCAAAATCACCGACCCGCCGAGGAACAACCGCCCCAGCTCTTCATGCTGATTCCAGATCAGCAAATTGATCAACAACCCCACCGGCACATGCAGGTTGTTCATCACCGCGAGCGTCCCGCCACTCACCAGGCACGCGCCTTTGTTCCACCAGTACAAACCGAGCGCAGTCGAGACCAGGCCGAGGAACACCAGCACGCCCCATTGCAGAGGCGCTTCGGGCAGGAAGTTCTGTTTGCCGAACAGCAGGAATGCCGGCAACGCCACCGCCAATGCCCCCAGGTAGAAGTAACCAAAGCGCCGGTAATGCGGCAAATCGCTCGGATGGCGGGCCACCAGATGCTTATAGAGCACCTGCCCGGCGGCGTAGGTGAAGTTGGCCAGTTGCAATAGCAGGAAGCCCATGAAGAAATCGGGGTTGATCCGGTCGTAGCGAATCACCGCCGCGCCCATCACCGCCACCAATGCCGCGATCAATGCCCACGGATTGAAGCGCCGGTTCAGCGCATCTTCGATCAGGGTCACGTGCAGCGGCGTAAGTATGGTGAACAGCAGCACTTCCGGCACCGTCAGCACCCGGAAGCTCAGGTACAGGCAGACGTAGGTCACGCCGAACTGCAACGCGCCGATCAGCAACATGCCGCGCATGAACGCCGGCTCGACCGAACGCCAGCGGGTCAACGGAATGAACACCAGCCCCGCCAGCAGCACTCGCACCAGCACCGCGAAGTAACTGTCGACATGACCGGCCAGGTATTCGCCGATCAAGCTGAAGGAAAACGCCTGAATCAGCGTGACAAAAAGTAGATAGCCCATACTCGCCTCGTTTCGAATGGCGGCGACGATAGCGGTTTTTGCCGGCCTTCGCTAAATCCCGGGCAAAAAAAAGCCCGATCTCGCTAAAGCGTTCAATCGGGCTACAGCACTCAGGAGCAACAAGTGCAAAGGGAGGTTCGATGCGCGTAAAGCCATGAAGGGGTTGCGCCAGGTCACTTGAACATCAAGGGATTATCTGGCGATTAAAGCCTCAGACGACGAGGGAAAGCTTGGCGTTGGCCTGGCTCAGACCTTTCTCCTGGAAGTCACCGCCCAGATTCATACCTTCGGCGTGAATGAACGTCACGTCGTGAATCCCGATGAAGCCCATGACCTGTCGCAGGTAGGGTTCCTGGTGATCCGCCGGGCTGCCGGCGTAGATTCCGCCGCGGGCAGTCAGCACGTAGGCACGCTTGCCGCTGAGCAAGCCTTGCGGGCCGGTGTCGGTGTACTTGAAAGTCACGCCGGCACGCAGCACATGGTCGAGCCAGGCTTTAAGGGTGCTCGGGATGGCGAAGTTGTACATCGGCGCGGCCATGACCAGTACATCGGCGGCCAGCAATTCGTCGGTCAACTGGTTGGAGCGTTCCAGGGAAACCTGTTCGATGTCGTTGCGCTGCTCGGCAGGTTTCATCCAGCCGCCCAGCAGGTTGATGTCCAGGTGCGGCACCGGGTTGACGGCCAGGTCACGAACAGTGATTTGGTCGTTCGGGTGCGCGGTTTGCCACTGGCTGATGAAGGTCTGGGTCAGTTGACGCGAAACCGAGTCTTGCTGACGAGCGCTGCTTTCGATGATCAGAACGCGGGACATGGGATGTAGCCTCCATCTGAGAATGCTGTAAGTCGATGGAGTGAAGGTTAAACAGAGTCAAATCGATGAAAAAGCGCAAATAACTGCTATAAACCATCAATAAATTCGTTTATAAGCGGAGCATGCCTGGCGGGCGTGCTCCGCTTGAGGTCATTTGGGGGTGCAGGTCAATTTGATACGCATCTTGATGATGCTTCGGTTGAACTTGGCGGTGGCATTTTTGTGTTTACCAGCGGCCACTTCGATATTGCGGGTGCGTGGTGCTTCCGGGCCATTGTTGAAAACGACCTTACAGGCCGCATCAGTGGTGCCGTAGTTGTTCACCTGAATGGAGGCGATGTCGCTATCCGTGTCATAGGCGTTGTAGTCGATGCTCAAGCCGTTCAGCTGTTTTTCGACGTCGATCGGATAGGCAAACGCCGTCAGCGGCAGCATTGCCAACAGCACGCAACAGAATTTTTTCATTCAGCAGTCTCCAATAAGGACTGCCAGCTTAGGACAAGAGGAGCTATTCATGAAAGCGCCCCGCGTGACCCTTGATCAATGGCGAACGTTACAGGCCGTGGTCGACCACGGCGGTTTCGCCCAGGCCGCCGAAGCGCTGCACCGCTCGCAATCATCGGTGAGCTACACCGTGGCGCGCATGCAGGACCAGCTCGGCGTGCCGCTGCTGCGCATCGACGGCCGCAAAGCGGTGCTGACCGAAGCCGGCGGCGTACTGCTGCGCCGCTCGCGGCAACTGGTGAAACAGGCCAGCCAGCTGGAAGACCTTGCCCATCACATGGAACAAGGCTGGGAAGCGGAAGTGCGGCTGGTGGTTGACGCCGCGTATCCGAGCGCCCGTCTCGTCCGCGCCTTGACCGCATTCATGCCACAGAGCCGCGGATGCCGGGTGCGTCTGCGTGAAGAGGTGTTGTCGGGCGTTGAAGAAGTACTGCTCGAAGGCGTGGCCGATCTGGCCATCAGTGGTTTCAGCATCCCGGGTTACCTGGGCGCGGAATTAAGCGACGTCGAGTTCGTCGCGGTCGCCCACCCCGAGCATCCCTTGCATCGCCTCAATCGCGAACTGAATTTCCAGGACCTGGAAAGCCAGCTGCAAGTGGTCATCCGCGACTCCGGTCGCCAGCAACCACGGGACGTCGGCTGGCTCGGCGCGGAACAACGCTGGACCGTCGGCAGCCTGGCCACCGCGGCAACTTTTGTCAGCAGCGGTCTGGGTTTCGCCTGGTTGCCTCGGCACATGATCGAACGGGAACTCAAGGAAGGTCTGCTCAAGCTGCTACCGTTGGACCAGGGTGGCAGCCGCAACCCGAGCTTCTATCTGTACTCGAACAAGGACAAACCCTTGGGTCCGGCCACGCAGATTCTTATCGAACTGCTGCGCACTTTCGACACTGCGCCGCTGGATGCACCTTTCGCCGCCCCTGAACAAGCCTGACACGGAGTGTACGCATGGCCTATTTCGAACACGAAGGTTGCAACCTGCACTATGAGGAATATGGCCACGGTACGCCGTTGCTGCTGGTCCACGGGCTGGGTTCCAGCACCCTGGACTGGGAAAAGCAGATCCCGGCGCTGTCGACCCGCTACCGGGTGATCGTGCCGGATGTACGCGGCCACGGTCGCTCCGACAAACCCCGCGAGCGCTACAGCATCGCCGGGTTCAGCGCTGACCTGATCGCCCTCATTGAACACCTGAACCTCGGCCCCACTCATTACGTGGGCCTGTCCATGGGCGGCATGATCGGTTTTCAACTGGCCGTGGATCAGCCGCAATTGCTCAAAAGCCTGTGCATCGTCAACAGCGCGCCCGAGGTCAAACTGCGCAGCCGCGACGATTACTGGCAGTGGTTCAAGCGCTGGAGCCTGATGCGTGTCCTCAGTCTGGGCGCCATCGGTACGGCTCTGGGCGGCAAGCTGTTCCCCAAACCCGAACAGGGTGACTTGCGTCAAAAAATGGCCGAGCGCTGGGCAAAAAACGACAAACATGCTTATCTCGCCAGCTTCGATGCGATCGTTGGCTGGGGGGTTCAGGAACGACTTTCGAGGGTCTCCTGTCCAACCCTCATCGTCAGCGCCGACCGTGACTACACACCGGTCTCGCTGAAAGAGACCTATGTAAAACTGCTGCCCGATGCGCGGCTGGTGGTGATCGCCGATTCTCGCCACGCCACCCCGCTGGATCAACCCGAAATGTTCAACCAAACGCTGCTCGAGTTTCTCACCGCAGTCGACACCACCTCACTCAGGATCACTGACCCATGCTGAAAAAAATCGCCCTCGTCGCCGGCTCCGTTCTGTTTGCCGCCAACCTGATGGCCGCAACGCCCACCAAGGCGCCGCACGTGCTGCTGGAAACTACTAACGGCCAGATCGAGATCGAACTGGACCCGGTCAAGGCGCCGATCAGTACCAAGAACTTCCTTGATTACGTCAACAGCGGCTTCTACAACAACACGATTTTTCACCGTGTGATTCCAGGGTTCATGATCCAGGGCGGTGGTTTCACTCAACAAATGCAGCAGAAAGAAACCAAGGCACCGATCAAGAACGAGTCCAAAAACGGTCTGCATAACGTCCGTGGCACGCTGTCCATGGCCCGCACCTCTAATCCTGATTCGGCCACTAGCCAGTTCTTCGTGAACGTCAAGGACAACGACTTCCTCGACAGCGGTGACGGCTATGCGGTCTTCGGTAAAGTCGTGAAAGGCATGGACGTGGTGGACGTCATCGTCAACTCGCAAACCACCACCCGTGGCGGCATGAAAGATGTGCCAGCCGACCCTGTGTTCATCAAGTCGGCCAAAGTCATCGACTAAGCTACACAGGAAGTCTTGAGCGGCTGCCGGAGTGCGCCGCTCACACTGTTCAAAGGAGAGCCCGTGCGCGGGCGGAGAACTGATGCTTTATCGCCGTTTCGAGAAACTGATCGACATTTTCCGTGATGCCCCGACGGCCGCTCCGCCGGATCGGGTTCTCCCTTTTTATACCTATTACCTGAAGCAGGTCTGGCCGAGTTTCGCCGTCCTGCTGTTCGTCGGTCTGATCGGTGCGCTGATCGAAGTGGCGCTGTTCAGTTACCTGAGTCGCATCATCGACCTGACCCAAGGCACGCCTAACGTCGATTTCTTCAAGGAACATGGCATCGAGCTGGCCTGGATGGCGGTGGTAGCCCTGGTTTTTCGGCCGATTTTTGTTGGCCTGCATGACCTGCTGGTGCACCAGACCCTGAGCCCCAGCATGACCAGCCTGATTCGCTGGCAGAACCACAGTTATGTGCTCAAACAGAGCCTGAATTTTTTCCAGAACGACTTCGCCGGGCGCATCGCCCAACGCATCATGCAGACCGGCAACTCGCTGCGCGATTCGGCTGTGCAAGCGGTGGACGCGCTGTGGCACGTGCTGATCTACGCGATCAGTTCGCTGGTGCTGTTCGCCGAAGCCGACTGGCGCCTGATGATCCCGCTACTGACCTGGATCGTCGCCTTCATCAGTGCCCTGTACTACTTCGTGCCACGGGTCAAGGAACGTTCGGTGGTGTCCTCCGATGCGCGCTCCAAACTCATGGGGCGGATTGTCGATGGCTATACCAACATCACTACCCTGAAGCTGTTCGCCCACACCAACTTCGAGCAGCAATACGCTCGCGAAGCGATCAAGGAACAAACCGAAAAAGCCCAACTGGCCGGCCGGGTGGTCACCAGCATGGACGTGGTCATCACCAGCATGAACGGCTTGCTGATCGTCGGCACCACCGGCCTGGCCCTGTGGCTGTGGACGCAGTCGCTGATCACCGTAGGCGCGATTGCCCTGGCCACCGGTCTGGTGATCCGTATCGTCAACATGTCCGGCTGGATCATGTGGGTGGTCACCGGCATTTTCGAAAACATCGGCATGGTTCAGGACGGTTTGCAGACCATTTCCCAACCGGTCAGCGTCACCGATCGCGAGCAGGCCAAACCGTTGCTGGTAACCCGTGGCGAAGTGCGTTTCGAGCATGTGGATTTCCACTACGGCAAGAAGAGCGGGATCATTGGCGACCTCAACCTGACCATCAAGCCCGGTGAGAAAATCGGCCTGATCGGTCCGTCCGGCGCAGGCAAGTCAACCCTGGTCAACCTGCTGCTGCGCCTCTATGACGTGGAGGGTGGACGCATCCTCATCGATGGCCAGAACATCGCCGAAGTCGGCCAGGAAAGCCTGCGCGAGCGCATCGGCATGATCACCCAGGACACGTCCCTGCTGCATCGCTCGATCCGCGACAATTTGTTGTACGGCAAACCCGACGCCACCGACGCCGAACTCTGGGAAGCAGTGCACAAGGCCCGCGCCGACGAGTTCATCCCATTGTTGTCGGACTCCGAAGGTCGCACCGGTTTTGATGCCCACGTCGGTGAACGCGGGGTGAAACTCTCCGGCGGTCAGCGTCAGCGGATTGCGATTGCTCGCGTGCTGCTCAAGGACGCGCCGATCCTGATCATGGACGAGGCGACCTCGGCGCTGGATTCGGAAGTCGAAGCCGCGATCCAGGAAAGTCTCGAAACCCTGATGCAGGGCAAAACCGTGATTGCCATCGCTCACCGGCTCTCGACCATCGCCCGCATGGACCGGCTGGTAGTGCTGGAAAAAGGCAAGATCGCCGAAACCGGCAGCCACGCCGAACTGCTGGCCCATGGCGGGTTGTATGCGCGGTTGTGGCAGCACCAGACGGGTGGATTTGTCGGGATCGATTGAATCGTCCTGCCTGATCGTTCCCACGCTCGGCGTGGGAACGATCTTGCCCCCTTCAGTCTTGCCGGTAAGGCAAGGCCGTCCTCGCTTCCTCGGCATACGCCAGCACGCCAACGCGCTCTTGCTGCAGGAAGTCTTTGACGGCAGCTTTCAGGCCGGGATGACGCAAGTAGTGCCATGAATGAGTGATCACGGGTTCGAACCCGCGAATCAACTTGTGCTCGCCCTGGGCACCGGCATCGAAACGCTGGAAGCCATTGGCAATCGCGTAGTCCATGCCCTGGTAGAAACAGGTCTCGAAGTGCAGACGGTCGAACTCCGCCAGGCAGCCCCAGTAACGACCGTAAAAACTGTCGCCACCCACAAGACTGAAGGCCATGGCCACCGGCCGTGAGCCTTGCTTGGCCAACACCACACGAATCGACTCGGGCATGCGCTCGGCCAGCAAACTGAAAAACTCCCGCGTCAGATAGGGCGCTTGCCGACGCACTGCGTAGGTGTTGGCGTAGCAGGCATAGACAAAATCCCACTGCGCCTGATCGAGTTGCCTACCTTCAAGCCATTCGAAATCAATGCCCTGCCCCGCCACTTGTTCGCGTTCCTTGCGCATCTGCTTGCGCTTGCGCGAACTGAGGACGTCGAGGAAGTCCTGAAAATCCCGATAGCCACGATTCTGCCAGTGGTACTGACAGCCGATTCGCTGCAACCAGCCTGGCTGCTCGGTCAAGGCTGCGTCAGTGAACGGGTCGGTGAAGTTGATGTGGGCACTGGAGAGTTGTTCGATTTCAAGGTAGCCCGGCAGGCTTTTCAACAGTTCGAAACCGTCCTCGAGCGTGGCCGCCAGCAAACGCGGGCCGCTGACCGGACTGAACGGCACAGCCGTCAGCAGCTTGGGGTAGTAATCGATACCGGCACGCTCACAGGCATCGGCCCAGGCGTGATCGAACACGTACTCGCCGTAGGAGTGCCATTTGCGGTAACTGGGCAGCGCGGCCATCAGGCGATCGCCTTCGATGTGCAGCAAATGCTCGGGTTGCCAGCCGGAATGAGGGCCGACGCTGCCGCTGTCTTCCAGCGCGCTGAGAAAGGCGTGGCGCAGAAAGGGCTGATTCTCGGGCACCAGGGCATCCCATGTCTGCGACGCGATTTCGGACAGACTTTCCAGACGTTGCAGCGGCATCAGTTCTTCCCTACTTCTTTGCGTGAAAGCCCGGCGAGTATCGCCCATTGCCAAAAAATCCACACGAGCAATCCGCCGACAGGGCTCTGGATAAGGGTGTACGACATATTTGTATCGTCATCGAGATGCCATCACTTTGCCACCGCTCTGTCATAAACCATCGCGATACTGGCGCCTGTTTTTAGAGCGCCGGGTTCTATACCTGGTCACTGTTTTCCGTCCGTCAACGGTCGGTTGTGTCCTGGATGGCTCAGTCATCCCATTACATCTTCGGAGATTGATATGCGTCTTGCTTCCACGAAAACTGCGGCGGCCTTGTGTGGTGGGTTGCTGCTGGCCATGAGTGTTCCGGCCAGCGCCGCAGTCGACGCCAAACTGCTCGACATGCTCAAGGCAAACGGCTCTATTTCGCCTGCGCAGTACACCGAACTGCAAGCCGAGCTGGCCAGGGATCAGAAAGACCAGCAAATCGCCCGCCAGGCTCAACAAGAGACCAACGAGCAGATCGCGGCGACTGCGAAGAAAACCAATGAACTGAGTACCTTCGACCAGAAACTGGCGTGGGCCGCCAAGACCCAATTCAAGGGCGACGTGCGTTTCCGTCAGGAAACGGTCAAGAACGATGGCGTACCGAACACCGGCGACCAGGATCGTCAACGTATTCGTGTCCGCCTGGGTGCCTACACCGAAATCAATCCGCAAGTGGACACCGGCATTCGTATCGCCACTGGCAACAACAACGATGCTCGCTCCACCAACCAGAGCTTGGAAGGCAACTTCTCCAAGAAAGATATCTGGCTGGACCAGGGCTACGTCGACTACCACCCGACTGCCATCAAGAATCTGCACTTGATCGGCGGCAAGATGCCGCAACCATGGGTGAGCATGGGTGACATCATCTGGGATAACGACATCAGCCCGGAAGGTCTGGCCCTGACTTACAAATACCCGCTAGGCAGCACGGCCGAGCTGTTCGGTAGCGCCGGCCACTACACCCTCCAGGACAACGTCGACGGCGAAGGCAAGCAGTTCCGTCATGACCTGCGTCTGTACGCTGGCCAGTTGGGCGCGCGCTTCGCGATCACTGATAACCTGAAAATGACGCTGGGTGGCAGTGTCTACGCTTACGACAACGACGAGGACACCGCCACACTGGCCATCAACGGCAACAGCGCGGGCGAAGAGTTCAAAGTGTACGAAGGCTTTGGTCAGATCGACATCGGCGGCCTGCCAATGCCGCTGTCGTTGTACGGTCAAATTGCCAACAACGACAGTGCGAGCAACGATCAGGACATGGGCTGGCTGGCTGGCGTCAAGACCAAGTTCTACGGCTTCGGAGTGGACTACAACTACCGCGACGTACAGCGTAACGCGGTGGTTGGCGCCTTCACCGACTCCGACTTCGCCAACGGTTTCACCGGTTCGCGTGGCAGCAAGTTGAAAGTGAGTTACGAGATCGACAAGAACTTCGCCCTCGGCGCGACGTACTTCATGGCTGACTCCGACTACACCAACGCCACCCTTCGGGATTCGAAGATCAACACCCTACAACTGGATGCAGAAGCCAAGTTCTGATCCCCGCTATACGGCTAGGGCAAGGAAGCCCGAGCTGCTTTTACAAACTCGTGTTGTGGTATCGGTCCCCATCATCCGTCCGATACTGCAGCGCGAGTTTTTTTTGGCGCAAAAAAAGATCGCAGCCTTCGGCAGCTCCTACACCGACCGTATTCCAACCGCGATATCGCGTTGAAATCCAATCCCGTGTAGGAGCTGCCGCAGGCTGCGATCTTTTAAGGCGAACTCAACGCTTACGCAGAATCACGCTGCCAATCGAGTAACCGGCGCCGAACGAGCTGAGCACTGCCAGCGAACCGGCGGCCAGATCGTCCTGGTTCTTGTGAAACGCGATCACGGAACCGGCGGAGCTGGTGTTGGCGTAGGTGTCGAGAATCACCGGGGCTTCTTCTTCGGTGGCTTCGCGGCCCAGCAGCTTCTTGACGATCAGATGGTTCATGCTGAGGTTGGCCTGGTGCAGCCAGAAGCGTTTCACGTCGCTGATGTTGAGCGTGTTCTCCTCCAGGTGCGTAGCGATCAGCTCGGCGACCATCGGGCAGACATCGCGGAACACCTTGCGGCCTTCCTGTACGAACAGTTTGTCCTTGGCACCGATGCCCTCTTCCGCCGCACGGTTGAGGAAGCCGAAGTTGTTGCGGATGTTGTTGGAGAACTTGGTCAGCAGCTTGGTGCTGACGATGTCGAACTGGTACTTGGACGTTGCCAGGTCAGCACGTTCGATGATCACCGCAGTCGCGGCGTCGCCGAAGATGAAGTGGCTGTCACGGTCGCGGAAGTTCAGGTGACCGGTGCAGACTTCCGGGTTGACCATCAAAATCGCCCGGGCCTGGCCCAGTTGCACGCTGTTGGCCGCCGCCTGAATGCCGAAGGTTGCCGAGGAGCAGGCGACGTTCATGTCGAAACCGAAACCCTGGATGCCCAAGGCTTCCTGGACTTCGATGGCGATGGCCGGATAGGCCCGTTGCAGGTTGGAGCAGGCGACGATCACGCCGTCGATGTCCGCGGCGGTCTTGCCGGCACGCTGCAAGGCTTGTTCGGCGGCGCCGATGGCCATTTGGCAAAGCACCGACCACTCGTCATTCGAGCGTTCCGGCAGGCGTGGCGCCATGCGTTGCGGGTCGAGAATGCCGTCCTTGTCCATGACAAAGCGGCTTTTGATACCGGACGCTTTTTCGATGAACGCTGCGCTCGACTCGGTCAATGCTTCGACTTCGCCACGGGCGATGGCGTCGGCATTCTCGGCGTTGAATTGCGCGACGTAAGCATTGAAAGACTGCACCAGCTCTTCGTTGGAGATGCTGTTGGCCGGGGTGTACAGGCCGGTGCCGCTGATGACGACGTTATGCATGGTCGTTTCTCTAATCTGTTCAGGCAGAAAGTGTTGGCACCGACGTACCAACACACAAAGGATCTGCTCCCGTCAGGGGACGCAAACCTGGCATCGCTTTATTCCGATCCGCCCAGACCTGTGAAGGCTCAAAACCGCGGGGCCGGCGTTTATAGGCGCGAAGTTTGCCATAAACGTTGGGGTTTGGCGCCTTTTTGCGAGAGTAACGGCACACCTATTGTGGGAGCTTGTGTGGCGAGGGGGCTTGCCCCCGTTCGGCTGCGAAGCAGTCGTAAAACCAGCGCACTCGGTGCAACTGATGCACCGAGGTTGCAGGTTTTGGGGCGGCTTCGCCACCCAACGGGGGCAAGCCCCCTCGCCACACAAGCTCGCTCCCACAGGGTTTACGGCTCGACTTGGGTCCATTGCTTGTTCAGGCGCTTGTCGGAGATCGGTACCTTGGTCCCCAATTGTTGGGCGAACAGGGAAACCCTGTATTCCTCCAGCCACCAGCGATAGAGTTCCAGCTGCGGATCGCGTTTGCCTTCCTGGGCATGTTTGTTGGCTCGGGTTTGATATTGCGTCCACAGGCCAGACAACTCGCCACTCCAGACCCGGTCCCTCTGCACCTGAGCGCCGATTTTCTCGAAGCGCTGCTCGACCGCTTTCAGATAACGCGGCAACTCCTTGAGCCACTGCATCGGGGTTTCCCGGACAAACCCTGGATACACCAGATGACTGAGCTGCTGCTTGATGTCATTCAGGGCCACGGCTTGCGCCAGATCAATCTTGCCCTTGAAGCGTTTTTGCAGGCCGTGCCAGAGCTTGAGGATTTCCAGCGTCAGCTTGGCCAGGCGCTCGGCGTGCTCGGTCCAGCCGCCGCGCTTGCGTTCGGCCAGTGAGGCCAACCCGGCGCCATCGCGAGGCAACGGATCTTCGCCATCGAGAATGCAGCTGTCGAGGCTGGCCAGCAGGATGTCTTCGACCAGACTGTCGATGCGCCCCATGTCGCGGTACATCAGCCCCAGCTCGGTCAGCCCCGGCAACTTGCTGCGCAGGAACTTCGCCGGTTCGGCCAGTTGCTGCATCAGCAAACGCTGCAAGGCGCGGCGATGCTGGAATTCGGCTTCGGCCGGCGTCGAGAAACGTCCTTCCTTGACCGTACCGCTCTCTTCCACCAGCGCCGGATACACCGTCATCGATAGCCCGGCGATCTTCTGCTGGGTTTTCTCGGCGACGGCGGCAAACACTTTCGGCTCCACCGGTTGCTGGTTTTTCGCCGTTTGCGGCACGGCCAACGCGGCCTGACTGGCTTCGGCAAAGCGTGCGGTCAGTTCCGCCAGATCACGCCCTTCGCCAAGGAACTTGCCCTGGCCGTCGACGATTTCCAGGTTCATCCGCAAATGACTGTCGACCTGCTGCGACGCTTCGACCCAGGCTTCATCGCTAACCCGCGCACCGGTCATGCGCAACAGTTCACGGCCCAGCGCTTGAGGCAACGAGCCCTCGGCGAAGGTCATGCGTTGCAACGCGGCTTTGACGAAGTCCGGCACCGGTACGAAATTCTTGCGCAGGGCTTTAGGCAGGTTGCGGACCAAAGCAATGCACTTGGCCTCGATCACACCCGGCACCAGCCATTCCAGGCGCTCCGGCGGCAGCATAGGCAACAACGGCGCCGGCACACGCAGGGTCACGCCGTCACGCGGGTGGTTCGGCTCGAAGTGATAACTCAGCGCCAACTCCAGATCACCGATGTGCAAGGTGTCCGGGTAATGCAAAGCGGTGACTTCACTCGCCTCGCGGGCCAGCACGTCTTCTTCGCGCATGATCAGCAGCTGCGGGTCTTTGTGGCTGTTGACCCGATACCAGCTGTCGAAGGTCGCAGTCTGGTGGATCTCCGCCGGCAGTCGCGCATCGTAGAAGGCGAACAGGGTTTCTTCGTCGGCCAGAATGTCGCGACGGCGAGCCTTGGCTTCCAGTTCGTCGAGCTGTTCCAGCAATTGCGCATTGGCCGTCAGGCACTTGGCCTTGGACTGAATCTCGCCGCGTACCAGGCCTTCGCGAATGAAAAACTCACGAGACACCACCGGATCGATCGGCCCGTAATGCACCGGCCGGCGACCGACCACGATCAGCCCGAACAAAGTGATCTGCTCGAACGCCACGACTTGACCGCGCTTCTTCTCCCAATGGGGTTCGAAGTGGTTTTTCTTGATCAGGTGCCCGGCCAAGGGCTCGATCCAGTCGGCGTCGATCTTGGCGACCATGCGCGCGTAGAGCTTGGTGGTTTCCACCAGTTCGGCGGCCATCAGCCATTGCGGACGCTTTTTACCGAGGCCCGATGACGGGTGAATCCAGAAGCGCCGCTGGCGGGCGCCGAGGTAGTCGCCGTCTTCGGTTTTCTGACCGATCTGACTGAGCAGCCCCGAGAGCACGGCTTTGTGCAATTTCGGGTAATCCGCCGGCTCTTTGTTAAGGCTCAACTGCATGTCGCGGCAGATCAGGCTCAACTGCCGATGGGAGTCGCGCCATTCGCGCAGGCGCAGGTAATTCAGGAAGTTCTTGCGGCACCAATTGCGCAGCGGGCTGGCGGTCAGCGCTTGGCGCTGTTCTTCGAAACCGCGCCACAGATTGACCAGCCCGGCGAAGTCCGAGTCCACGTCTTTCCATTGCGCGTGGGCCTGATCCGCCGCTTGCTGACGTTCCGGCGGACGCTCGCGCGGGTCTTGAATCGACATGGCGCTGGCGACGATCAGCACTTCCTGCAAACTGCCGAGTTTTGCCGCTTCCAGCAGCATGCGACCCATCCGCGGGTCCACCGGCAACCGCGCCAATTGGCGACCGAGCGGCGTCAGCTGGCTGTTGCGGTCGACCGCCGAGAGTTCTTGCAGCAGGTTGAAACCGTCACTGATGGCCTTGCCATCTGGCGGCTCGATAAACGGGAAATCGGTGATCTCGCCTAGGCGCAGATGCAGCATCTGCAAAATCACCGCCGCGAGGTTGGTCCGCAGAATTTCCGGGTCGGTAAATTCCGGGCGACCGATGAAATCATCTTCGCCGTATAGACGAATACAAATACCCGGCTCGACCCGCCCGCAGCGACCTTTACGCTGGTTGGCGCTGGCCTGGGAAATCGCTTCGATGGGCAGGCGCTGGACCTTGGCGCGGTAGCTGTAACGGCTGATGCGCGCGGTGCCGCTGTCGATCACGTAACGAATGCCCGGCACGGTCAGCGAGGTTTCCGCGACGTTGGTCGCCAGGACCACGCGACGACCTGGGTGCGACTGGAAAATCCGCTGCTGCTCGGCCGGCGACAACCGCGCGTACAACGGCAGGATTTCGGTGTGCTTGAGCTGAGCCTTGCGCAGCATGTCCGCCGCGTCGCGAATCTCGCGCTCTCCGGGCAGGAACACCAGCACGTCGCCG
Source organism: Pseudomonas sp. LBUM1666 (assembly GCF_059695775.1). Taxonomy (NCBI): domain Bacteria; kingdom Pseudomonadati; phylum Pseudomonadota; class Gammaproteobacteria; order Pseudomonadales; family Pseudomonadaceae; genus Pseudomonas; species Pseudomonas sp. LBUM1666. The sequence goes on from NZ_CP166789.1 coordinate 4,689,457, forward strand.
GGGCTCTTGCGCTCGCTGCGTTCGAACGCGGCGATTTCGTCGAGGGTCGCGAGGATTGCCTGATCCACGGTCAGGTCGTCCTCGACACGGTTGCCCTCTTCGTCCTGTTCAAGGGTCAGCGGGCGATACCAGGTGTCCACCGGGAAGGTGCGACCCGAGACTTCGACAATCGGCGCATCGTCGAAGTGCTTGGAAAAGCGCTCCAGGTCGATGGTCGCCGAGGTGATGATGACTTTCAGGTCCGGACGACGCGGCAGCAGGGTTTTCAGGTAACCGAGCAGGAAGTCGATGTTCAGGCTGCGTTCGTGGGCTTCGTCGACGATGATCGTGTCGTAGCGTTCGAGGTAGCGGTCGTTCTGGGTTTCCGCCAGCAGGATGCCGTCGGTCATCAGTTTGATCAGGGTGTTGGAATCGCTCTGATCCTCGAACCGCACCTGATAGCCGACCAGTGCGCCCAAGGGCGTCGCCAGTTCTTCGGCGACCCGGCTGGCCACACTGCGGGCGGCGATTCGACGGGGCTGGGTGTGGCCGATCAGGCCATGCTGACCGCGACCGATTTCCAGGCAGATCTTCGGCAACTGGGTGGTTTTACCCGAACCGGTTTCACCGGCAATGATCAGCACCTGATGCTTGAGCAGCGCTTCTTTGATTTCGTCGCGCTTGGCGGCGATCGGCAGACTGTCGTCGTAACGAATCACCGGCAAGCTGGCACGCCGCGCCAGCACCTGATCACAAGACGCCTGCATGCGCGTCACCCACTGAGCCAGCTTGGCCTCGTCAGGTTTTTTGCGCAGCTCAAGCAACTGCCGCCGCAGCCGGTGGCGGTCGGCGAGCATGGCGTGATCGAGGTTTTTCAGCAGTTTGTCGATGGAAGGCGATTCGTCAGTCATCAGGTACGCAATAAGTTGTCTGGTGGCGCAGGGGGCGGATTGTCGCAGATTTGCGGGGTGTTTGGCGTGTCAGTTGGGGCCCCAATCCCCTCACCCTAGCCCTCTCCCGGAGGGCGAGGGGACTGACCGAGGTGTTTTATCGAGGTACATCGACCTGAAATATCGAGTCGAACTCAGAATCTGAAAAGCACGATTATCTGCTCCCTTTCCCCCTCTCCCCTCTGGGGAGAGGGCTGGGGTGAGGGGTGGTTTTCAGCCGTTACTCGTTATCCAGTCCTTTGCGCCGATACGGGAACACGTCAATCACTTTGCCGGCGCGAATGGCCTCCTGAAGACTTTTCCAGTAATCCGCGTTGTAAAGCTCACCATGCAACTGATCAAACAACTTCCTTTGCCCCGCGTCGGCAAACAAAAACGGCGGAAACTCTTCAGGAAACACATCCAGCGGTCCGATCGAATACCACGGTTCCGACGCCATCTCGTCTTCCGGCGTACGCGGTAGCGGGATATGCCGGAAGTTGGCTTCAGTCAGGAAGCAGATCTCGTCATAGTCATAAAACACCACCCGCCCGTGACGAGTGACGCCGAAGTTCTTCAGCAGCATGTCGCCGGGAAAGATGTTCGCCGCCGCCAGTTGCTTGATCGCCAGGCCGTAATCTTCCAGCGCCTCGCGGACCTGAGCGTCGTTGGCGTTCTCCAGATACAGGTTCAACGGCGTCATCCGCCGCTCGGTCCAGCAGTGGCGGATCAGCACGGTGTCGTCCTCTACCGACACGGTGGACGCGGCCACTTCAAGCAGCTCTTCCAGGCACGCCGGGTCGAACTTGCTCAACGGGAAGCGGAAGTCGGCAAATTCCTGGGTGTCGGCCAGGCGCCCGACCCGGTCGACGCTTTTCACCAAACGGTACTTCTCGATCACCGTGGCTCGGTCGACGTTCTTTGACGGCGAGAAGCGGTCCTTGATGATTTTGAATACGGTGTTGAAGCCCGGCAGGGTAAACACGCTCATCACCATGCCGCGCACGCCCGGGGCCATGATGAACTGGTCGTCGGTGTTGGCCAGGTGATTGATCAGCGCCCGGTAGAACTCGGATTTTCCGTGTTTGTAAAAGCCGATCGAGGTGTACAACTCGGCGATGTGCTTGCCCGGCAGGATGCGTTTGAGGAAACCGATGAACTCAGCCGGTACCGGCACGTCGACCATGAAATACGAACGGGTGAACGAGAAGATGATCGACACGTCCGCTTCATCGGTGATCAACGCATCGATCTGAATCCCGCGACCTTCACGGTGCAGCAGCGGAATCACCAGCGGCCATTGTTCGTCCTGGGTATAGATGCGCCCGACCAGGTACGCGCCTTTGTTGCGGTAAAGCACCGAGGAAAACAGTTCGACGCTCAATTCCGGGTCCTTACAGACCCAGTCCGGCAGGTTCTCGCGCAATTGCCCTTCGAGACGACTCAGGTCGCCCGCCAGGTTGGCGTAATCCTCGCTGAAGCGGTAGTCGGCAAAAATGCTTGCCAGCATCCCGGACAACTGGCCCTGGGGCTTGTACGTGCGGGTTTGTGCGGCACGGGCCCGACGCAGGCTCGGCCGGGTGGTGTGGATGAACATGCAGCCGTCGCTGATCAGGTCGTGGCTGAACAGCCCGCAGAAAATCGAGTTGTACCAGGTTTCGGACAGTTCATCGTCGAAGCGCAGGTCGATCAGCGTGATGTAAGCGCTTTTGACCAGCGGCCAGCAGCTGACATCCAGCGTGTCGGCGTCGAAAGCGATGCGCAGCCGTTGCACCGTTTCGCTGACTTTTTCTTCGTAGAGATTGATCCGCGCAGCCGACGCCGTTTGCGTCTCCTGCCACTTGGCCTGCTCGAAGCGAGCCCGGGCGCCGTCGGTGATCTGGCGGAAATGCTCGCGATAATCGTCAAAGCCATCGAGGATCATTCGGGCGATGTCGGCGGCTGGCCATTGCTGCGGCATAGGTAAAACCTCGGCGGCTGAATCTTATCGTTGGGGGCTGAGCTTAGTGGCCCTTTGTTACGCAACGCAACCATTGCCTTGCGTCCTGACTGGCGCGACACTTGCTCGCCAATCAAGGAAGGAATGTGTTGTGAACCCCGTCGATACTCTGCGTTTGCTATCGCTTGCCGCCATTTGGGGCGCGAGCTTTCTGTTCATGCGCATCATTGCCCCGGTGATTGGCACAATCCCCACTGCTTTTTTCCGCGTATCGATTGCCGCGGTCGGCCTGTTGGTGATTCTCGGGCTGATGCGCATCAGCTGGGATTTCAAAGGCAAACTCAAAACGGTGATGCTGCTCGGAGTGATCAACTCCGGAATTCCGGCGACCCTCTATTCGGTGGCTGCGCAAGTGTTACCGGCTGGTTATTCGGCGATTTTCAACGCCACCACGCCACTTATGGGCGTGCTGATCGGCGGTCTGTTCTTCCATGAAAGGCTCACCGCCGCCAAACTTGGCGGCGTGTTCCTCGGGCTGTTGGGCGTGGGCATCCTGACCCGAGCCGGTCCGGTGGCGTTCGACATGGAACTGCTGATGGGCGCCCTCGCCTGCCTGCTCGCCACGACCTGCTACGGTTTCGCCGGGTTCCTCGCGCGACGCTGGCTTGATCAGGCCGGTGGTCTCGACAGTCGTCTATCGGCGGTGGGCAGCATGCTCGGCGCAACCTTATTTTTGCTGCCTCTGTTTGGCTACAGCGTGATCAGCCAGCCACCGGAAAGCTGGGGCGGCTGGAGTGTCTGGTTATCGTTGCTGGGGTTGGGGCTGGTATGTACCGCGTTGGCGTACATTATTTACTTCCGCCTGCTCAGCTCGGTCGGGCCGGTGAAGTCGATGACCACGACCTTCCTGATCCCGCCGTTCGGGGTGTTGTGGGGGGCGTTGTTGCTGGATGAGCCGTTGTCGATGGCGCATATCTATGGCGGGGTGTTGATTGCGGCGGCGTTGTGGTTGGTGTTGAAGACGGCGGTGGTGAAGTCGAAAGAGGTGGTTGCCAGGTAGTTTTGTGGTGCGGGCCGAGCATGCGCTGACCAAATAAAAAAGGCCTGGAACTCATGCCCCAGGCCTTGTTTTGTTTCAAGCGTTTTTACGGAACACGAACACCAGACCGACGATGATCAGCAGCATGCCGAGCATGCTCAATGCCGCCAGCCGGTTGCCGAAAATCAGGTAGTCCATCACTGCCGTCACCGCCGGCACCAGGTAAAACAGGCTGGTGACGTTCACCAGATTGCCCCGTGCAATCAGCCGATACAGCAACAACGTCGCCAGCACCGACACCACCAATCCCATCCACAACACCGGCACGATGAAACCGGTGCTGTGTTCGAAATGAAAGGGCTGGAACGGCACGAATACTCCGCAGAGCAACAGTCCCGCCAGGTACTGCACTGGCAGCGTGCCGAGGGGATTGTCGGTGATGCGCTTCTGCATGATCGAACCGAACGTCATGCTCGCCAGCGCCAGCAATCCGAAGAGCATACCGGCCAATGACATACCGGCCAGACCGATGCCTTGGTAAACCACCATGATTAAGCCGGCCAAACCCAGTGCCAGACCAAACATTCTGCTGGTTGATCGCTGACGTTCCATGATGACCACCGTGAGAATCGGTTGCACGCCCATGATCGTCGCCATCACTCCCGGGGTGACTTTCAGATCCAGGGCCAGCAGATAGAAAATCTGATAAGCCCCCAGCAACACCACGCCCGTGGCCATCGCATACAACATCGGCTTGCCGCCCTTGGGCAGTTTCAGCTTGAGTAACGGCACCAGCAGCACCAATCCGCAGATTGCGATAGCGAAGCGAATCAACAGAAAAGCAAAGGGTGACGCGTGGGCCAGGCCCCATTTGGAGAAGATCGCCCCGCTGCTCCACAGCAGAACGAACAGGCTCGTGGACGCCGCCGCGAGCGCGGATTGTTTCGAAAGGACAAACATGAATACCACCTGTAGTCAGGCAAAAAGCCAACTCAGCCGAAGCTGAAATTCAGTAGTTTTTTTCAGGCGGGCAGAGCGAACAGCAAAAAGAAGCTGATCAGCCCGAGAAGCCAACGCCTGGCGGTGATACGACTGCGCACACCGGCGAGCTACTGACAGGTGGGGGGTAATGACTGATCTGCGCAGGCTGCTGATTCCCGCACGGCACGACGCCAGCGTTGACCGCTGAATCGACTACCGCGTTGATGAGGGAAGCAGGCATGGGCTGATCTTTTTTGATGGATTGGACGGTGGGTAGAAACCACCGAGCGCCGACTATAACCAGCGTGTGAGATGGATTGCAATGACTTAGCTGGAAGAACCAATAAGCAAGAGTCTTACACCAATCCCAGTGGCGAACAGGTGCATAAAAAAAACGCTCCCAGGGAGCGGTTTCTTCATTCAGGAATCGGAATCACCCAAACATCCAATACCCCAACAACGTCAGCACCACCACCGCCAACACCGGTCGCAGCACGCGGTAGGCCTTGGGATTGCGACGCTTCCATTGTTTGATCGCACCACTGAACTTGTCACTGGAGTTCTTGCTCCATGCGTAAACATAATTAATCCCACCAACACGTTCATCATCAAGATTCTGCGGTGCAGTGGCGCGACCCAAAAAGCCACTGACCCAGCGGTTGATGCTGGTCATCAGGCGGTTGCTCAGCGGTCGTTCGATGTCGCAAAAAAGGATGACCCGAGTCTCGTCGGTTTCATTCTTGACCCAATGCACGTAGGTTTCGTCGAACATCACGTCTTCGCCATCACGCCAGGCGTAGACCTGACCGTCGACGAAGATCCGGCAATCGTCGGAGTTCGGCGTCGACAACCCCAAGTGATAACGCAGGGAACCGCCGAACGGATCACGGTGCGGGTTGAGGTGGCTGCCGCCTGGCAGCAACGCGAACATGGCGCCTTTGACGTTGGGAATTCTGCTGAGCAGTGCCACGGTTTTCGGGCACAGGGTTTCGGCCGATGGCAGTGGTTTGTCGTACCACTTGAGGTAGAAGCGCTTCCAGCCTTTCTTGAAGAACGAACCGAAGCCGGCGTCGTTGTTACTTTCGGCGGCGCGGATGTAACCCTCGTCGAACAAATGCATCGCTTCGTCGCGGATGACTTCCCAGTTGTCCTTGAGCACATCCAGTTCCGGGAACTTGCTGCGGTCAAGATAGGGTTTGGATGGCACGCTGGAGAACAGGTACATCAAGGCGTTATAGGGCGCGAACAAAGCCGAGTGGTTGACTAACTGACGCAAGACCGGCAAACGCGCCTTGCCGCGCAAATGCACATAGAGAGTGCTGCCGAAGAACAGCAGCAAAAGCGACGCCTTTGCGGCAAGGGAAACGGTCATCAACAACTCCTTGATAGTAGACAACTTTGCACCACGCCATTTACCCGACGTGGCAGCCGGCCATCATAAACACTACCGGCCTCGGGAAGAACCCGCATAACTCAACATTCAGTGTTAAGGCGTGCGCAATAAAGCACTTCTTAACATAAGGTTCCTGAACAGGGGCTGACCTGAATCACCCCCTCCCACTGGATCAAAAAATCGAAATGCCTATTGCTGATTCTCCTGCTCGGTAAACAGATCACTGAACAGCATGCTCGACAGGTAGCGTTCACCGGAGTCCGGCAGGATCACCACGATGGTCTTGCCCTGCATTTCCGGGGTTTCCGCCAGGCGGACGGCCACCGCCATGGCGGCGCCGCAGGAAATACCGCTCAAAATCCCTTCTTCCTGCATCAGGCGCAGGGCCATGGCCTTGGATTCTTCATCGCTGACCAACTCAACCCGATCGACCATCGACAGATCAAGATTCTTCGGCACAAAACCGGCACCAATACCCTGGATCTTGTGAGGGCTCGGCTTGATCTCTTCACCGGCCATTGCCTGGGTGATGACCGGCGACACCACTGGCTCCACCGCCACCGAAATAATCGGCTTGCCCTGGGTATTCTTGATATACCGCGAAACCCCGGTAATGGTTCCACCCGTTCCGACGCCAGCCACCAGTACGTCGACTGCACCGTCGGTGTCGTTCCAGATTTCCGGACCGGTCGTTTTTTCGTGGATGGCGGGGTTGGCCGGGTTGTCGAACTGCGACGGCATGAAGTAGGCAGTCGGGTCGCTGGCGACAATTTCAGCAGCCTTCTCGATTGCTCCTTTCATGCCCTTGGCCGGTTCGGTCAGTACCAGATCGGCCCCCAGTGCCTTGAGCACTTTGCGGCGCTCGATACTCATGGACGCCGGCATGGTCAGAATCAGCTTGTACCCGCGAGCCGCAGCAACGAACGCCAGACCGATACCGGTATTGCCTGAGGTCGGTTCGACGATGGTCATGCCAGGCTTGAGTTTGCCGGTGCTTTCGGCGTCCCAGATCATGCTTGCACCGATCCGGCACTTGACCGAGTAACCGGGGTTACGCCCTTCGATCTTGGCCAGGATGGTCACGCCGCGCGGGGCGATACGGTTGATCTGCACCAGCGGCGTATTGCCGATGGAATGGGCGTTGTCAGCGTAGATACGGCTCATGGCTGGGTCCTTATACAGCGTTAAATAAGCTCTCCAAGGTATGCCTGTTGCCCTTGGGCGTCCAGTCAGTCGAACGTCCCGTAACCGCAGCAGTCAATTGCTTTACAACGCCAGAGATTTGCCATCATGAAACGCAGATACAGTTGGCCCCTGTGGACCCTCGCCGGCCTCGTTGTGCTGCTGATTGCCCTGCACATCGCCCTGCCCTACGTGGTTCGCGACTACCTGAATGACAAGCTGGCGAACATGGGCGACTACCGTGGCCAGATCACTGATGTGGACCTGGCCCTGTGGCGCGGTGCGTACAAAATCAACGGGCTGAAAATCGTCAAGGTCGAGGGCAAGGTCCCGGTGCCTTTCGTCAACGCGCCGCTGATAGACCTCTCGGTCAGTTGGCACTCGCTCTGGCACGACCACGCGGTCGTGGCCGAGGCGCAGTTCTTCAAACCTGAGGTGAACTTCGTCGACGGTGGCGCCAACAAGAAAAATTCCCAAACAGGTGAAGGCACCGACTGGCGTGCCCAATTGAGCAAACTGGCGCCGATCACCTTTGACGAAGTGCGGATCTACGATGGCAAGATCAGTTTCCGTAACTTCAACTCCAAGCCCCCCGTGAACATGAACGCCACTCAGGTCAATGCCAGCATTTACAACCTGACCAACGTGGTCGACACCAAAGGTAAACGCGACGCTCGCTTCGACGGCAAGGCGCTGCTACTTGGGCACGCGCCGCTGGAAACCACCGCCACGTTCGACCCATTCAGCAACTTTGAAGATTTCGAGTTCCGCCTGCGGGTCAAAGACATCGAGCTCAAACGAATGAACGACTTTGCCTCCGCCTATGGCAAGTTCGACTTCAATGCCGGTCACGGTGATGTGGTCATTGAAGCGCAGGCTAAAAAAGCTCAATTAACGGGTTACATCAAACCGCTGCTAAAGGACGTCGACGTGTTCAATTGGCAGCAGGACGTCGAGAACAAGAACAAAGGGATTTTCCGCTCCATTTGGGAGGCCATCGTCGGTGGCTCCGAAACGGTGCTGAAAAACCAGGGCAAGAACCAGTTTGCGACTCGCGTGGAACTGAGCGGCAATGTGCATCGCCGAGATATCAGCGCATTCGAGGCTTTTTTGCAGATTTTACGCAACGGCTTCATCCAGGCGTTCAATGCCCAATACGAACGGCCCAAGCCGGACGCCGGTTAAGACTTACGCATGACGGTGTAACGACCGGTTTCTTCCGCCGCCCGTGCCGGGTTCGATTGCAGCTGCAAGAAGTCCCAGCCCAGGCAGGCCAGTGCCAGTGATCGCGGTACGGCTTCACGACCACTGCTGTAGCGCGTGATGCTGCGGGCACTGACCCCCAACGCTTCGGCCGCCTGCTTGAGCGGCAACCCGGTGCGAGCGCGCCAGTCGATGAAGATCCGGGTATTTTCGTCCACTGCATTTTGTGCGAGAGCATCCAGATACAAGGTGTCTGCGCCGATCTGGATGTCCAGTTCAGGCCACTCGACACTCCAACCATCATCGCCCAGGGTTGCCCTTTCGAAAGCGCCAGTCTCCAGCAATGGCTGCAACCCTGGATAGGCGCGCAGGTCCCGGCTCAAATCGAGGTTCAGTTGCTGACCGTCGATAAAGGACAGCATAAGGCGGTGATCCGGCAACGCCTGCACGACCGACAGCCGTGGTCGTTTCATGGGTAACATCGTTTCCAATCCTCCAGCAATTGCACTTGATGGGCCCTGACCCTCTCCAGCGCTTCCTTGATAATCAGCGGCGGTGCCTTGCCCACCATCACTTCGACGGTTTCAAGGCTCAACATGACATCCAGCCCGCCACCCGTCAGGTGGACATGGGGCGGCGGATGATCTTTCTCGCGCAACTGAATGCGGTACGTATCGCGAAATCGGTATTTAGTAGACATGCCCCGCAAGCTATCGCCAAAATGGCGATAGCTCAATACTGGCTAGCGGCCGAGACTGAGTCAAGATGTGACGCCCCATTCAGAGACTGAATAAGCCGTCTGCGTTCACAGTCGACCGGGCACCGCGCTATAGTCGGGTACTACAATTATTGCGCTCCGCCCTGCTTCGTTCAGGTCGGCGTTACCGTTCGAGGATTAGCAGATGAAGTTCGAAGGCACCCCGGCCTACGTCGCCACCGATGACCTGAAGCTGGCGGTCAACGCCGCCATCACCCTGGAGCGTCCGCTGCTGGTCAAGGGCGAGCCGGGCACTGGCAAAACCATGCTCGCCGAGCAACTGGCCGAGTCCTTCGGCGCCAAATTGATCACCTGGCACATCAAGTCCACCACCAAGGCGCATCAGGGCCTGTACGAGTACGACGCGGTCAGCCGTCTGCGCGACTCGCAACTGGGCACGGAAAAGGTTCACGACGTTCGCAACTACCTGAAAAAGGGCAAGCTGTGGGAAGCCTTCGAATCCGAAGAGCGGGTGATCCTGCTGATCGACGAAATCGACAAGGCCGACATCGAGTTCCCGAACGACTTGCTGCAAGAACTCGACAAGATGGAGTTCTACGTTTACGAGATCGACGAAACCATCAAGGCCAAGAAACGCCCGATCATCATCATTACCTCCAACAATGAGAAAGAACTGCCGGACGCCTTCCTGCGCCGTTGCTTCTTCCACTACATAGCGTTCCCCGACCGCGTCACGCTGCAGAAAATCGTCGATGTGCATTACCCGAACATCAAGAAGGACCTAGTCAGCGAAGCGCTGGACGTGTTCTTCGACGTGCGCAAGGTGCCAGGCCTGAAGAAGAAGCCGTCGACCTCCGAACTGGTGGACTGGCTGAAGCTGCTGATGGCCGACAACATCGGCGAAGCGGTACTGCGCGAACGCGATCCGACCAAGGCTATTCCGCCGCTGGCCGGCGCTTTGGTGAAGAACGAACAGGACGTGCAATTGCTTGAACGTCTGGCGTTCATGAGCCGTCGCGGCACTCGCTGATCCCTCTTTTTAACAAGATAGAGGGCGATAGCCATGCTGCTTAACCTGTTCAATGAAATGCGCGCAGCCAAAGTACCGGTCTCGGTACGGGAACTGCTGGACCTGATCAACGCGCTGAAACAGCGCGTGACCTTCGCCGACATGGACGAGTTTTATTACCTGTCCCGGGCGATTCTGGTGAAGGACGAAAAGCATTTCGACAAGTTCGACCGGGCGTTCGGTGCCTATTTCAACGGACTGGAAAAACTCGACGATCACCTTCAGGCCTTGATCCCGGAAGACTGGCTGCGCAAGGAATTCGAGCGTTCGCTGACCGACGAAGAGCGGGCGGCGATCCAGTCCCTCGGCGGCCTGGACAAGCTGATCGAAGAGTTCAAGAAACGCCTCGAAGAACAGAAAGAACGCCATGCCGGCGGTAACAAGTGGATCGGCACCGGCGGCACCAGCCCGTTCGGCTCCGGCGGCTTCAACCCGGAAGGCATTCGGGTCGGCGATGCAGGCAAGCGCCAGGGCAAAGCGGTCAAGGTCTGGGATCAGCGCGAGTACAAGAACCTCGACGATTCGGTGGAGCTGGGCACGCGCAACATCAAGGTCGCCCTGCGACGATTGCGTAAATTCGCGCGCCAGGGTGCGGCGGAAGAGCTGGACATTGATGGCACCATCGACCACACCGCGCGCGATGCCGGGCTGCTGAATATCCAGATGCGGCCCGAGCGGCGCAACACCGTCAAGCTGTTGCTGCTATTCGACATCGGTGGCTCGATGGACGCCCACGTGAAGATCTGCGAAGAGCTGTTCTCGGCCTGCAAGACCGAGTTCAAGCACCTGGAGTACTTCTACTTCCATAACTTCGTTTATGAATCGGTGTGGAAGAACAACATGCGCCGCACGTCCGAGCGCACCTCGACCCAGGACCTGCTGCACAAATACGGCGCCGACTACAAAGTGATCTTCATCGGTGACGCCGCCATGGCGCCGTATGAAATCACCCAGGCCGGCGGCAGCGTCGAGCACTGGAACGAAGAAGCGGGTTATGTGTGGATGCAGCGGTTCATGGAGAAGTACAAGAAGGTCATCTGGATCAACCCATATCCGAAAGATACGTGGGGCTATACGTCTTCGACCAACATCGTGCGGGACTTGATTAACGACCAGATGTACCCGCTGACGTTGCGGGGGTTGGAAGAAGGGATGCGGTTTCTTTCCAAATAATCTCTGTTGTCTGGTCTGACGCTATCGCGAGCAGGCTCGCTCCCACAGTTGATCTCAAGCGAACACATTATTTGTGTACGACCAAAATCCATTGTGGGAGCGAGCCTGCTCGCGATGCTTTTAGCGGCTGACGAATCGCTGAAGATATTCGACCTGCTCCCGATGCGCGACATCCTGCACCACCGGCCGAAATCGCACCGTTGCCCCCGGCAAACACTGCGCCAGTCGCGCCAGCGCCAACGGCGTCAACGCCCCCAATCGCGGATAACCACCAATGGTCTGCCGATCATTAAGCAACACAATCGGCTGCCCGTCCGGCGGCACTTGAACCGCACCCAGCGGGATGCCTTCGGAGATCATCGGCTTACCCTGATACTGCAACGCCATTCCCAGCAAGCGGATGCCCATCCGGTCGGCACGGCTGTCGAGGGTCCAGATGCTGTTGAACGCGTCAAACGAACTCTGTCCACTGAACTCGCCGATCTGGGCACCGAGCACCAGGTCCAGTGGCGCGTTGAGTTTGAAATCCGGCACCTGCTCGCGCGCCAACTCCCGCAGCAGAAGCAGCGAGCTGCCCGAGTAGCTCAACTGCGCATCTTTGGCCAACGCCCGGCCCATGCCATCCAGCCCGCCGAGTTCCTCACGGACCACCGTTGCGCTGCTGCCCAACACCTTTGGCGCATCAAATCCGCCCGGGGCCGCCAAATAAGCCCGGGCCCCAAGCAGCGGTTGAGTGAATTGCAATTGCTGACCTTTGTTCAGCCTGAAACTGCGCCACGGCACCATCGCCTCGCCATCCACCTTCGCCCCCAGATCCGCCCCCGCCAACGCCAGCACGCAATCCTCTTCGGCAGCGACGGTGAACCCGCCAAGGGTGATTTCAATCACCGGAGCATCCAGACCGTTGCCCAGCAACCAATTGGCCCAAGACATCGATCGCCAATCCGCCGCCCCGCCCTGGGTCACGCCCAGATGCCGCACGCCAAAACGGCCAGCGTCCTGCAACAGGCACAGCGGTGTACTCGCTTCTATTGATAGACGGCTCATGCCTGCGCCTCCAACGGCGTGTCATCACCGCCCAGATTGATGAATTCGGCATGGCTGACGGCTTCGAAGCGTACCGTGTCGCCTGGTTGCATCAGGCTGTAGCCGTCGCGTTCGCGGTCGAACAATTTGGCCGGGGTGCGGCCGATCAGATTCCAGCCACCGGGGGACACCACCGGGTAAGCGGCCGTTTGGCGTTCGGCGATGCCGACGCTACCCGCAGCCACTTTTTTACGCGGGGTATTCAGACGCGGCGCCGCCAGCGCTTCTTCCACCAGTCCCATGAAGGCGAAACCCGGCGCAAAACCCAAGGCGAACACCTGATATTCGCGCTCGCTGTGGCGGCGGATCACTTCATCCACTGTTAATCCGCTGCGCTGGGACAACAGGCTCAACTCCGGGCCGACGCTCAAGTCATACCAGACCGGCAGCACATGACATTTGCCGCGGGTGCAGGCGTTGGGCGACAGATCGATCAAGGCCTCGGCGATCAGCTCCCGAGCCTGGGCCGGACTCAACGCGGTCAGATCGTAATGCACCATCAACGTCGTATAGGACGGCACCAGATCGATCAGATGCCCGGCAAATGCACCACGCAGACTTTCACTGGCTGCGAGCATCCACGGCATGTTGGCCTCGGCAATTTCATCGAACAGACGCACCATCAGGCAATCCAGCGCCGCCACTTCGACCCGGATTTTCATGACGCACTCTGCTGATCAAGTGCTTCGCGAATACGCCGCACGGCAGCTACCGAACTGGCATTGTCGCCATGTACGCAAAGGGTGTTCGCCTGCAAGTGCAAGGCACTGCCATCGCTGGCCGTAAGGTTGCCACCGCGGGCAATGGTCAGCGCCTGCTCAATGATTGTTTCGGGATCGTGATGCACCGCGCCTGGCAGTTGCCGCGAGACCAGCATTCCCGCACTGTCGTAAGCGCGATCGGCGAAGGCTTCAAACCACAGGGTCACGCCGTATTCATCGCCCAATTGCTGGGCGGCGCTGTTGTCGCGAGTGGCCATCAACATCAGCGGTAACTCACGATCATAGGACGCCACAGCCTGAAGCACCGCGCGCAATTGCGCCGGGTTGGCCATCATGTCGTTGTACATCGCACCGTGCGGCTTGACGTAACTCACCCGCCCGCCCTGAGCCCGGCAAATGCCGTCGAGGGCGCCGATCTGGTAATGCACAATGTCCTGAAGTTCCTGGGCGGTGTAGGCCATGGAACGGCGGCCGAAGCCGACTAGATCCTGATATGCCGGATGTGCGCCGATCTGCACGCCGTTGCTCAGGGCCAGGCTGACGGTCTTGCGCATGATGCTCGGGTCGCCGGCATGGAAGCCGCAGGCGATGTTGGCGCAATCGATGAAGGGCATGACCTCGGTGTCCAGACCCATGGTCCAGTTGCCGAAACTCTCGCCGATGTCGCAGTTCAATAGCAGGCGGTTCACGGTGAACACTCCTGTGGGTTTTATTCTTTTAGCTGTAGGCATTTGCCCGCAGATTATCAGTTACTCGGCCTCGAGTTGCTTGCCACGGGTTTCCGGCAGGCTCAGCGCCGCAAGAATCACCACCCCGTAGGACACCGCCGCAAAAGCACCGATTCCCACACTCAATGGCACCTTCTGGCTCATCACACCGATCAACAGCGGGAACAACGCCGCCAGCGCCCGGCCGATGTTGTAGCAAAAGCCCTGACCCGAACCGCGAATCCGCGTCGGAAACAGCTCGGTCAAAAACGCGCCCATGCCACTGAAAATCCCCGAGGCGAAGAAGCCCAGAGGAAAGCCCAGCCAGAGCATCACGCCATTGCTGACCGGCAATTGGGTGTAGAGCAGAACGATGGTGAACGAGCCGACCGCGAACAGAATGAAGTTCTTTTTACGCCCGAGGATGTCAGTCAAATACGCGCTGATGACATAGCCGACGTAGGAACCGACGATCACCATTGCCAGATAACCGCCCGTACCGAGTACGCTCAAACCGCGTTCGTTCTTCAGAAACGTCGGCAACCAGGAGGTGATCGCGTAGTAACCGCCCAGAGCACCGGTGGTCAGCACCGACGCGCGAATCGTGGTGAAAAGGATGCCGGGAGCGAATATCTCGTAGAATTTTGCCGGATTGCTGGGTTCTTCCTTAGCCTTGGCTTCGCGATAGATTTCCGGGTCCTTGACCAGTCGGCGGACGAAGATCACAAAAATCGCCGGCACGATGCCAAGGATGAACAGAGCGCGCCAGGCGTCTTCCGGTGGCAGCACCGAGAACAGCAGCGCATACAAAATCGCCGTCATCCCCCAACCCAATGCCCAGCCGGATTGCACCATGCCAACAGCCTTGCCGCGGTCCTTGGCGCGAATCACTTCACCCATCAGCACCGCGCCGGCGGTCCATTCGCCGCCGAAACCGAAGCCCATCAGCGTGCGGCTGATCAGCAGTTGTTCGTAGTTTTGGGCGAAACCGCAGAGGAAGGTGAAGAAAGCAAACCACAGAACGGTCAGTTGCAGAGTGCGTACGCGACCGATGCGGTCGGAGAGAATCCCCGCCACCCAACCGCCGATGGCCGAGGCGATCAGGGTGCTGGTGTGAATCAACCCGGCCTCGCCGGTGGTGATGCCCCACATCGCAATCAGGGTCGGCACCACGAAGCTGAGCATCTGGGTGTCCATGCCGTCCAGGCCATAGCCGATCTTGCAGCTCCAGAAGGTGCGGCGCTCCTGCTTATTGATGTTGCGGTACCAGTCGAAAGGTCCTGGGCGAACCGTGGCTTTGGGGATGTCGAGCGTGTCGGGCGCACTCATGGCAAATCTCCGCGCTAATTTTTATTGGTATTGTTCTGAGCCCCGACGACGCCTATCGTGGGAACCGGATGGCCTGATTTTTGGGCTCCCGGCCCTGCTGCGTCCAACTAATAAAAACCCGCCCTAGACATAAGAAAACTTTGTCGCAAGAGCTGACCCCATGAACCTGAAGTTTCTCGAGACCTTTGTCTGGGTCGCCCGACTCAAGAGTTTTCGCCTGACGGCAGACAAGCTCTTCACCACCCAGGCGTCGATTTCCAGCCGCATTGCCGTGCTCGAAGGCGAGCTCGGGGTGAAGCTGTTCCTGCGCGATTCACGTGGCGTGAGCCTGACGCCCGAAGGCTTGAAAGTGCTCGAATACGCCGAGCAAATGATGGACACCATGCAAGCCCTCAAGCAGTCGATCGAAACCCGCTCGAGCAAGGTCGGACGGGTTCGTATCGGCGTGATGGACACGGTCATCCATACCTGGCTGAGCCCGTTGGTGGCGCAAATGATGGATCACTATCCGCTGGTGGAAATCGAGTTAGTGGCCGATACCGCGCTCAACCTCTGCGATCAGCTGCAAAAAGGCTTTCTCGATCTGATCCTGCAAACCGACCTGTTGCGTCAGGAAAGTGTGCGCAGCCTTGAGCTGGCCAGTCACCCGATGGGCTGGATTGTGGCGACTAACTCGATCTACAACCGAGAGTATTCCGGCATTGCCGACCTGGCGCGGGAACGGATCATTACCTATTCGAAAAACTCCCATCCGCATCAGGAGATTCTCGCCCTGATGCAGGCCAACGGCATCATGACGCCACGGTTGAACTGCGTGAACTCAGTATCGGCGATCACCCGGTTGCTGCGGGACGGATTTGGTATTGGCGCGCTGCCACCGGTGCTGGTAGCCGAGGAACTGGCGCGGGGGGAATTGACCTTGCTGGCCATCGATCAACGGCCACCGAATTTGCAGGTGGTAGTGTCGTGGCGGGTTGGCGTGGAGTGGGTCGAAGAAATCGTGACGTTGTGTCAGCAAGTCGTGGAGCGCTATGCGCAGAAAGTGGGCGAGCACCACATCGTTTTGAGCAAACCCACGGCCAGTATCTGAAGGACATTTCCCAAGTTTTAAATATGAACCACTATCATTTGCATTATTTTTTCAGAACGGTATTCTCTGCGCGCTTTCAGCTAACCAACTGTCCACAAGGAATCGGACTTGATGCGCGCCTACACGCAAAAACAGCAGCAATTGCTCGCTCACTGGAGCGAAGCCCTCGGCACTGAGGCTTTCCAGTCCCACCGCATCACCCTCGATCATTTGAGCAATGCGCTGGAGCCCGCCGCACAGCGCTGCTTCCAACGCCTGATCCAGGCGCTGTTTCGTGAAGGTCTGATCAACCCCGACGCTTGCGAATACGACGACAATAACCATTGCTGGCTGCCACTTGGCGATGGCGCGTCTCTTTGCTTCGAGCACTTGTCCGGCGGAAGAATGAACAGCTGGGACGTGCGCGGCAGCATCGTCCTGCACACCCCCGACAGACTGCCCCACAAAATCCAGCTGCCCAGCGAATTGCTCGCTCACCTCAGCACTCAGCTCAACCCGCCAGCCTCACCGCATGTACTGGAACGTCTGGCCCTGGAACTGGATGACAGCTTCAGCAACGACACCCTGTGCCTGGCGTTTCACCATGGATGGACCGAGCGCCTGAGAGAGCAGATCGACACCGAGTACGACAACAACCTGCTCGCTTGGCTCAAAGCCGGCACCAGCCACCAGAACCCTACGTCATTGCTCGAACAGTGGGGCACTCTCGGCCATCCGTGGCACCCGAATTACAAGACAAAACTGGGTTTGAGCGCCGCTCAGGTCATCGCATTCTCGCCAGAATTCGAAGCGAGTTTTCCGATTGTCCTGTGCGCCCTGCACCGCCAGCACGCACACGTCGAGACGCTGGCGGGTACCGCCGATTACCGGGACTGGTGGCAAGGTCACTTCCCACAGGCCGCCGAACAATTGCAGCGCCATTTGCTGCAACGGGGTCTGGACGAAAAGGACTACCTCCCGCTCCCGTCGCACCCATGGCAAGCCCATGAAGAGCTGCCACATTCGTTCGCCAACGAGATCGCCGACAACCTGCTGATCGTCACTGACATCGTCGCGTTTACCGGTCACCCGACCATGTCCTTCCGCACAGTCCTGCCGGAGGCCAGTCGCGTTGCGCCGATGATCAAACTGCCGGTGGCTCTGCGACTGACCAGCGTGCAGCGCACCGTGTCGCCGCGCTCCGCCCGGATGGGGCCGCGCATCAGCCAACTGATACTGAATATTCTCGCTCAGGAGCCGCAGATTCAGCGTCTGCTGAACATCGTTCCAGAACGCATCGGCGTGCACTACGCACCATTACCGGCCGATGACGAGCGCTCCCGGCATGCTGCCGTGTTGTATCGCGACAACCCGCTTACCCTTCTGCAAGAAGGCGAGTTGGCGGTGCCGGTCGGCAGTCTGTTCGCCGTCAACGAATTCGAACAACCGTTACTGCGTGATTGGGTAAGACTGGCTCAGGGCCGTGACGACAGCGAGGTCATGTTGGCGTTCTTCGACGATTACCTGTCGATTGCCGTACCGAGTCTGTTGGGCATTTACCTGATGTATGGCGTGGCGTTCGAAGCACATCAGCAAAACAGTTTCATGGTGATGGGTGCTGACGGTCAGTTGAATCGGCTGCTGTTGCGTGACTTCGGCGACGTTCGTATCGATCGCAAAACCCTGCACGCCAAGGGCCTGGATATCCAGTTGCACGATCCGAAAATGACCCTGTATGACGAGTCCGGTTTTGTCCGCGACAAACTCCTGCACACCACATTCATGTGCCACCTCGGTGAGCTGACTTTGCTCTGTGCCCGCCACTGGAATGTGCCGGAAAGTATCCTTTGGGAGCGATTGGCATCGCACGTTGCACAGTGCTTCGAGACCTTGCGCGAACGCGTTGAACCGGCACGCTGGGAAAGCGAGCGCCAGGCTTTACTGGAACAGGATTGGCCCGCCAAATCGTTCATGCGCATGCGTTTGCTCGACAGTCATGCCGACATCGTCGGGCGCCTGAGTAACCCGCTGCGACCAAGCGCCCATGCTTGCTGACGGTCGCGCCTTGCGACTGCTGATCGTCATCCAGTTTGTCTCCATGGGTGCCATGGAAATGAGCGGCCCGTTCTGGCCCTTGCAGATCCAGCATCTGCTCGGGCCGGAGGGCGCTGGCTACACCGCGCTGTTATCGGCGATGGTCTATGCCGGTCCGATGCTGGCGGCCATGCTCCTGACTCCCATGTGGGGCCGGTTGGGGGATCGCACCGGACACAAACCGATGATTGTTCGGGCGTTGCTGGCACTCGCGCTGTGCCAAGGGTTGGCGGCCATCACCCTCGACCCGTGGCTGCTGGTGGGTATTCGCGTGATGCAAGGCGCATTGGCCGGTTTTCTCGCTGCCGCACAAGCCTATGCCTTGGCCTGCTGCGACAGTTCCAGACGTGGTCACACCCTGGCTCGCCTGCAATCGGCGACTGCCGTCGGCTCGTTGATCGGCCCGGTACTGGGCGGCTGGCTGATGGACGTCTCGGGGTTTGCCTTGCTCTGTTATGGCGCGACGGCGATTTGCCTGCTGTGCGCACTGGGGAGTTTTTTCCTGCCGGCCGACAAGGCTCGGGCCTCGAAGAAAAAAGCTGTTGAACCAGTGGCTTTGCCCAAAGGCTGGCTCGGTGGAATCCTGTTGGTGATCGTGTTGATTCAGGCCGCGAAGATGATGCCGCAGTCGTTCTACGCGCTGTACGTCGCGAACATTCTGCATGCCCCAAGCTGGCTGATCGGCGCCACCTACGCGGCGAGCGCCGCGACCCTGGCCATTTCCGCACCACTGTGGGGACGCCTGTTCGACCGCTGGCAGCCGGCCTACACCTTGCGCGTCATTGAAGGCGTGGCCTGGCTGTGTGCCCTGACGCTGGCGGCCACGGCATTGGCCAACGAATGGCTGGGGTTTCTCGTCAGTCGACTCGTCTGGGGTATCTGGCAAGGCGCCCTGCTGCCCGTCGCCTATGCACTGATCGCCAACACCATCTCCGTAAACCAGCAGGGCTTCGCGCTCGGCCTCGGCAACAGCGCGGCAAAGGCGGGTGCTCTGATCGGTGTCGTCCTTGGCGGGATCGGCATGGGTCTGGTCGGCCTGGCTCACAGTTTCTGGCTGGTGGCGCTGACCTACGCCATTGCCGCCATCGGCATCCGCTGGGTGCGGTCGTTCAACTCCGCGCCTGATCGCTCGACCTTATCGCCGCACACTTATCACAACTAAAAAAGACAACTTCATGACCCGAACCAAACTCTCCCTGCTGATCCCGCTGCTCGGTACCTTCAGCGCCCAGACCTGGGCCGAGGACACCGAGCAGCAACCCGGCACCTTGAACATGCAAGCCACCGTCGTCTCCGCTACTCGCAGCGAAGCGAGCATTGCTTCGATTCCGGGCTCGGTCCAGGTGATCGACGAACAGCAGGTCCGTGAACAGAGCGGCGCGGGTCGCCGGGTCGCCGATATCCTCGGGCAACTGGTCCCCGGTCTTGCGCCGTCCAGTGGCGGGATGAGCAACTTCGGTCAGACCCTGCGCGGACGCAACATGCTGGTGTTGATCGACGGCGTATCGCAGAACGCCACGCGCGACAACTTCCGCCAGCTCAACAGCATCGCCCCGGCCAGCATCGAACGTATCGAAGTGATTTCCGGCGCCAGCAGCATCTACGGTGCCGGTGCTTCAGGCGGCATCATCAACATCATCACCAAGCGCAATCAGGGCCAGGAAATTGCCTACAGCAGCAAACTGGGCCTGACCAGCGGCAACAACCTCAACCGCAAAGGCTTCGCCTACGAAGCCTTCCAGAGTGCAACCGGGCGCAAGGATGCCCTGGACTGGTACGTCTCCGCCGACCTGACCCAACGTAACGATCAGTACGATGGCAACGGCAACCGCATCCCTCAGGACACCTCCCAGGGCAGCAACATGGACACCGAAACCTATGACCTGCAAGGTCGTTTCGGTTACGAACTGGATGCCGACAAAAAACTCAGCCTGTCGCTGCAGGACTACAAGGATCAACAGGACACTGGCTATACCAAAGACCCGACAAACCGGCAGCAAGCCGTGGCAGTCAAAGGGCTGAAACTCGACGACCAACCCTATACCCATAACCAGTCGGTCAACCTCAATTACACCGACAAGGACCTCTACGGCCAGGGCCTGCAACTGGAAAGCTACTGGCGTCGCGCCGATGCACTGTTCTTTCCGGACCTGTCGCGAGGCAGGGCCGGGATCTCCGACAACAACAGTGTCCAGGATGTCTACGGCCTGCGCGCGGCCATCGACACGCCGCTGCCGGCCATCGGCAGTGCCACGGGTAATCTGGTCTGGGGCGCCGACTATGATCATGAGCGCTCCCGCCAACGAGGTGATCAATACACGCTCAAGGGCCTGACCTACACCAAGACCGGCACCACCTACGAGCTGGGCCCGGACATCGAAACCACCACCAAATCGCTGTTCGGGCAGATGTCCTGGGACATCGGTGACTGGACCTTGCGTGGCGGTGTGCGCCGTGAATGGATCGAAAGCGACGTCTCCGACAGCATCGCTTATGGTCAGATCGTCCAGACCGGCATACGCGCAACGCTGCCTGGCGACACCCTCAAATACGACGCCACGCTGTATAATCTGGGGGCGGTCTACCATCTGAGTGAAAACCAGGACGTCTTCGCCAATTACAGCCAGGGGTTTTCGCTGCCGGATATCCAGCGCTTCATGCGTGACGTCAGCAGCACCTTCGACATTCAGAGCCTCAACGCCCAGGCCATCAAGGTCGACAGTTACGAGCTGGGCTGGCGCGGTAACTGGGACCAATGGCAGGCCGACGTCTCCGTGTACGAAAACACCTCGGACGTGACCCAGTTCTACGATGCCAATGATCGCGTATTGCGCCTGATCAACCAGAAAGAGCGAGTTCGCGGCATCGAAAACAGCCTGACCTACCGCGCGACCGATCACTGGTCGGTGGGTGGCACATACGCCTGGGCCAAAGGCGAGACCGAGCAGAACGGCAAATGGATCGATCTGCCGGCTACGCGCATCTCACCGGCCAAGACCACACTGTTCGTCGGTTACATCGAAGACGACTACACCCTGCGCCTGCAAGGCATGCATTTATCCAGTTACGACGCCGCCGCCAAGGACAACAACGGGCGCGACATCGAAGGCTATACGCTGGTGGACCTGCTCGGCTCCGTGCAACTGCCGGTCGGTCGTCTTGAAGGCGGGGTGTACAACCTGACCAACCGCACCTACCAGAACCTGTTCACCCAGGCCAACGCCAGAGCGCCGTACGCCAATGCCGAAGGTCGGACGTTGAGCATGAGCTACTCGGTCGACTGGTAAAAACAGGAGCCGGCTTGCCAGCGATGCGATCTGCCAGGCATAACGTGTCGCGGCAATCGCCGGCAAGTCGGCTCCAGTGTTAAAGCCCGCGCACATCCCGATCTTCGATCGGCCGGCTCTGGCGCAGGCGTTTGCCGCCCAGCACCACCCAGTCGATCAGACGGAACAGGCATTCAATGCCAAACGACAACAGCAACGCCCCGCTCATGCCCCAGATCATCGCTTCCGGCGTCAGCAGGATCTGGTAGCTATAGCCATTCCAGGTTTCCTTGCGAATATCCGGATCAGCCGCCATTGCAACCTGCAGGAAGCGGATGTACCACGGGCCCTGCATGGCCTGGAACTGTTTATCGAGCGCCAGCTGACGGGTCAGCAAGGTGCTCAGGCTGTCGGCATCGCTGCGAAAGATCGGGTCTTCGCTGGCGCGGTAATGGGCCACCAACGCCTGCATGTCACCCTTGAAGAACTGATTCGCCGTGCCCTGAAAACCGCTCAGGCCGGTCTGCGCCTCAATCAGATGCGCTTCGACCCGTTTCGCGTAATCGCTGATGAACCCCGGCACCTGGACACCGATCAACAGGCCCGCCGCAAACAACACCAGCCGTAGATAACTGAGCAACATCGGGTGAGATCCTTATTCGGTCTTGCCCTGGCTGACGCATTCACCGCGTCGCCAGAGGCTCCATTGGCCCGGTTCGTAGCGGGTCCAGGTTTCGTTTTCGGTCAAAGGTTCGGTGGCGATCACCGTGACCACATCGTTGGGCGTGGTTTCGGCCTGGAAATCGACAATCACATCGACGTCCTTCAAGCGCGCCGGACCGAATGGCGCGCGACGGGTGATTTGCGCCAGTTTGGTCGAGCAATAGCAGAACAACCAGTCGCCATCGCTGAGCAGGCAGTTGAACACGCCTTTGCTGCGGTATTCGGCGCAGGCGGCCACCAGGTCTGGCAGCAGTTCTTCGACCTCTACCGGTTCCGGGAACGCGGCGCGCACGCGGTTGAGCAAATCGCAGAACGCCGCTTCGCTGTCGGTATCGCCGACCGGGCGGTAAAAACTCTTGATCGGTTGAAACTCCGCGAGCTGGCCGTTGTGGGCGAAACACCAGTTACGGCCCCACAGCTCACGCACGAATGGATGGGTATTGGACAGGCAGACCTTGCCGACATTGGCCTGGCGGATGTGCCCGATCACCACTTCGCTCTTGATCGGATAGCGTTGCACCAGGTTCGCGACCTCGGACTCACTGCTCGCCGCCGGGTCCTGAAACAGGCGCAGGCCACGGCCCTCGTAAAAGGCGATGCCCCAGCCGTCACGGTGCGGACCGGTGCGGCCACCGCGCTGCATCAGTCCGGTGAAGCTGAACACGATATCGGTCGGCACATTGGCGCTCATGCCCAATAACTCACACATGCTCGGATTCTCGTTGAAAGGCAGGGGCAAGGTTACAGACGCGGTTCGACCCGCAATCGCTGAGGGTTGCTCGGCACCGGTGGACGACCGTAACGATCATCACCCGCACCGCCAAAAGGATGATCCTCTTCAGCTTCATCGGCCCGGGCCGCAGCCTTGGCAGCGGCAGCCTGTTCCTTGCGAGCGTTGGACGCCCGTTCGATAGGAAACCGGATCGCCACGAACACCAGGTAAATGCCGAAGGCGATCATGCCGTACATGAACAGGTCGGAAACCGCCCGCCAGGCGTTGTTGCCGACCTTGAACAATAGATCAAGGGCAGTAATGGCGATGGCCGGGGCAACCTTTTCCTTCACCGGATCAATGATGGTCGGACTGAACAGCAACACCGCAACCAATAGCCGTAACGGCTCACGCAGCCATCGCCACATCCAGCGGGTGATACGCATCCACACCAACAGGCAGCCCAAAGCGGCGAAGGCGTAGAGGCCCCAAGCGATCAGATAGTCGTTCTCGGTCATGGTGTCCATGGCAAGGCAGGCAAAGAGGCGCTTATAGTAACGACTTTTCGCACGTCAGGCTTGCTCCAATGCCAGTCGGTCAACACTCAGAACCTGTGGGAGCGAGCTTGCTCGCGATGAGGCCAGTACATTCAACATCAATGTTGCATGGCCGTCCGTCATCGCGAGCAAGCTCGCTCCCACAGGTGCGAAGTCCCTATTTCGTACATTGTCCGAGAGCCATTCATGCCCGTATCCGCCAACGTCTCCAGCGCCCCGATCGCCCACAAGGCTGACGGTTCTGACCCGTATGCCTGGCTGCAGGAGCGCGACACCGACGCGGTGCTCGACTACCTGAAAGCGGAAAACCGCTACCAAGAGGCGCAAACCGCCGATCAGGCCGGGTTGCGTGAAACCCTGTTCGAAGAGATCAAGGCCCGGATTCTCGAAACCGACCTGTCCTTGCCCTCCCCTTGGGGTCCGTACCTGTATTACACGCGCACTACAGCCGGTGACGAGTACGCCCGTCACTACCGCTGCCCGCGCCCTGCCGATGACAGCCTGCAGCTCGACGAAAGCCAGGAACAGCTGCTGCTGGACCCGAATGAACTGGCCAACGGCGGCTTCTTTTCCCTGGGCGCCTTCAGTATCAGCCCGGACCACCAGCGTCTGGCCTACAGCATCGACGCCACGGGCGATGAGATTTACACGCTATTCGTGAAGGAATTGTCCAACGGCCGTGTCAGTGAACTGGAATTCCAGGATTGCGACGGCAGCATGACCTGGGCCAACGACAGCCTGACGCTGTTCTTCGGCGAACTGGACGACACCCATCGCCCGCACAAACTGTTCCGCTATCGGCTGGACGGTACGGCGGCTGAAGAAGTGTTCCATGAGCCGGACGGTCGATTCTTCATGCATTGCTACCGCTCCAGTTCCGAGCAGCAATTACTGCTGTCCCTGGGCAGCAAAACCACCAGCGAAGTCTGGGTGCTCGACGCGTTCCAGCCGCAGCAGGCTTTTACCTGCATCGCACCGAGGGTTGAAGACCATGAGTACGACGTCGACCACGGCGCGCTCGACGGTCAATGGACCTGGTTCATTCGCACCAACCGCGACGGCATCAACTTTGCCCTGTACCACGCAGTAGACACCGGCGTGGCGCCGACCGAGGCCGACTGGCAGAACCTGATCCCCCACAGCGACACGGTGATGATCGAAGGCATGAGCCTGAACGCCGGGGCAATGACCCTGAGCTTGCGTGAGGGTGGCTTGCCGATCATCGAAGTTCATCCGCAAGACCTGCCGAGCTACCGTGTGCAATTACCGGATGCGGCCTACAGCCTGCACGTGCAGAACAGTCTGGAGTTCGTCAGTGACAGGATCCGTCTGCGCTACGAAGCGCTGAACCGTCCGGCACAAATCCGCCAACTGGTATTGGGCAGCGGCGAGCAGACAGTCCTCAAGGAAACCCCGGTGCTCGGTCCGTTCGATGCCGATGCCTACGTCAGTCAGCGCCTGTGGGCGACGGCACCTGACGGTACGAAAGTGCCGATCAGCCTCGTCGTCAAACGCGAAGCACTCGGTAAGCCGACGCCACTTTATCTGTACGGCTACGGCGCTTACGGCGAAAGCCTCGACCCTTGGTTCTCCCACGCCCGTTTGAGCCTGCTGGATCGTGGCGTGGCGTTCGCCATCGCTCACGTGCGTGGCGGCGGAGAACTGGGCGAGGCCTGGTATCGCGCTGGCAAGCAGGAACACAAACACAACACCTTCAGCGACTTCATCGCCTGCGCCGAACACCTGATCGCCAACGGTTTCACTACTTCTCGGCAATTGGCGATCAGCGGTGGCAGCGCCGGCGGTCTGCTGATCGGCGCGGTGCTCAATCAGCGGCCGGAGCTGTTCGGTGCGGCGATTGCCGAAGTGCCGTTCGTCGACGTGCTGAACACCATGCTCGACCCGGATCTGCCGTTGACCGTCACCGAATACGACGAGTGGGGCAATCCTGAAGAACCGGACGTCTATGAGCGGATCAAGGCCTACGCCCCGTACGAAAACGTCACCGCGCAAGCCTATCCGGCGACCCTGGTGATCGCCGGCTACAACGACAGTCGGGTGCAGTACTGGGAAGCGGCCAAGTGGGTGGCGAAGTTACGCGCGACCAAAACCGACGCCAATCCTCTGCTGCTCAAGACCGAATTGGGTGCCGGGCACGGCGGGATGAGCGGTCGTTATCAGGGATTACGTGACGTAGCACTCGAATACGCATTTGTTTTCAAGGTTTTGGGCATCGCCTGAGGAACTTGGCCCGGCGTGTCGGTCTTAACACCGAACACCGGGCCCGAGGCGACACAACTCCACTGTGGGAGCGAGCCTGCTCGCGAAAGCGGTCGATCAGTCGACATTGATGTTGAATGTACTGGCCTCTTCGCGAGCAGGCTCGCTCCCACAGGGGATTGGGGACGTCCAGAAAACCGGAACCAGACACAAGAAAAAGACCGTGACGACATGTCAGAACCGACCTTACTGAACAACGAAATTCGCGATTGGCTGATGGACTGTGGCCTGTTCGATCAACTGCTGCCGGCGGACTTCGCCACGGCCTCGGGCTACTT
This sequence comes from Pseudomonas sp. LBUM1666, assembly GCF_059695775.1. Classification (NCBI taxonomy): domain Bacteria; kingdom Pseudomonadati; phylum Pseudomonadota; class Gammaproteobacteria; order Pseudomonadales; family Pseudomonadaceae; genus Pseudomonas; species Pseudomonas sp. LBUM1666. The sequence continues at coordinate 4,715,885 of NZ_CP166789.1, forward strand.
CAGCATCAGCACCATTGCTCAGGGCGAAGAGATTTTCCATGAGGGTGATGCCGGCAGCTTCATGTGCATCATCCACACTGGCCAGGTGGCGGTGCAGAAAACCAACAGCGACGGGCACCTGGTGACCATGGCAACGTTACGCAGCGGTCGGGCGTTCGGCGAAATGGCCGTACTCGACGGCGAGCGCCGCTCGGCCAGTTGCGTGGCCGCGAGCAATTGTCAGTTGCTCAATCTGGGCAAGGACTCGTTGGAAAAGATGCTCAACGATGCGCCGAAAATCGCCGCCAAAATCATCCGCGCCCTCGCCGTCTCCCTCTCCAAACGCTTGCGCATGGCCGATGGGCAACTGCTCTCGCAGCAGGTTTAACCGCCGGGTGATTTGGCTTTCGACGAGTTTTGCTCCAGCCCCGGCAGTGGTTGGTCCTTGGTGGGCGGGCTAGGCATTTCAATGGGCACCAACGGTGGACCGCCACTGCCGGGTCCGACCTTGGGCGCGCTGGTCGGGGTGATTTGCGGGTATGGCGTCGGGGTCGCGGTGCCGGGCGAACCGGGCTGCGGCGCAGGGCTGGTCGGAATGGATTGCAACTGCTGGGCCTGCACTGCAGTTATCGAGAGCGCGGCCAAGGCAATGACCGTTAGAATGGTGCGCTTCATCAATGGCTCCGTTGGCCTTGTTGTCTTTTTGCAGGCTACTCCCAACTGCGCGTGTTTGCCTTCCCCCTCTTATGCCAATTTCTCCTCAAGTGAGTCCCATGAAACGTTTCGTTCTGCTCGACACCACTCCAATTCCTGAAAATGGCGGTGCCTTGTGCCTGTTCGAATACGGTGAGGATTTCGTCATCAAGATCCAGGGCGGCGACGGCGGGCAACTGATGAACACCCGCATGCACGGCTCGGAAGACGCTCTTGCGGAGATCCCGTGCCGTAAAGTGGCTGGCCGGCCGAATTCGCGCGTGCTGATCGGCGGCCTGGGCATGGGCTTCACCCTCGCCTCGGCCCTCAAGCATCTGGGCAAGACCGCTGAAGTGGTGGTCGCCGAACTGGTGCCGGGCGTGGTGGAGTGGAACCGTGGACCGCTGGGCGAGAAAGCCGGGAACCCGCTGTTCGACCCGCGTACGGTCATTCGCATGGAAGACGTGGCCAAAGTCCTGCAAGCCGAGCCGCAAGGTTTCGACGCGATCATGCTCGACGTCGACAACGGCCCCGAAGGCCTTACCCAGAAGGCCAACAGCTGGCTCTACTCCGCCGGCGGCCTGAGCGCCTGCGCCAAGGCCCTGCGGCCCAAAGGCGTGCTGGCCGTCTGGTCCGCGAGCGCTGACCGACAGTTTTCCGACAAACTGAAGAAGGCCGGTTTCAAGGCCGAGGAAGTCCAGGTCTTCGCCCATGGCAACAAAGGCACCCGCCACACCATCTGGATTGCCGAGAAGCTCAAGGGCTGAGCTAAACTCACGTCATAACCGTCATTAGTCTTTTTACAAAGGTGAACCCATGAGTTCGTCAACACCTCCGACCAACACGTCGAAACTGGACCGCATCCTTGCCGACAATCAGCGCGACAAGGAAATGGGATACCGCGACAAAGCCCTGAAAATGTACCCGCACGTATGCGGCCGCTGCGCCCGTGAGTTTTCCGGCAAGCGCCTGAGCGAACTGACCGTGCACCACCGCGACCACAACCACGACAACAACCCTCAGGACGGCTCGAACTGGGAATTGTTGTGCCTGTATTGCCACGACAACGAACACTCGCGGTACACCGATCAACAGTATTTCGGTGAAGGCTCGCTGAGCTCGCCGAAAATCGCCAAGGCGACGCACAACCCGTTTGCGGCGTTGGCCGGCCTGATGAAGAAAGACGAGTAATATCTTCAGCGCCTCGACCGGCCCCTTCGCGAGCAGGCTCGCTCCCACAGGGGATCTTCTGTGAACACAACATTTGTGAACACTCCGGATCCATTGTGGGAGCGAGCCTGCTCGCGAAGGCGGCTGACCAGACACCACCAATCTCCAAACCGAACACCCCTCCCCCAATCCCCGTATAATCGCCGTTTTTTCCCCGAAGGCACCCGCTCGTGGCAGACAAACGGTACAGCTGCATTGGTTTGTATAACCCCAAATCACCGGAGAACGTCGGTTCGGTGATGCGCGCCGCTGGCTGCTATGGCGTGGCGTCCGTGTTCTACACCGGCAAACGTTATGAACGCGCCGCCGACTTCGTCACCGATACCAAGCGCGTCCACTACGACATTCCGCTGATCGGCATCGACGACCTGAAGAAAATCCTGCCGCTGGGCTGCGTTCCGGTCGCAGTGGAACTGGTGGACGGCGCCCGTTCGCTGCCGGAATACACGCACCCGGACCGCGCGCTGTACATCTTCGGCCCGGAAGACGGCTCGCTGGATAAAGAGATTCGCGACTGGTGCGAAGACGTCGTCTACATCCCGACCACCGGTTGCATGAACCTGGCGGCCACCGTCAACGTCGTGCTCTATGACCGCCTGTCCAAGGGACTCAACACCCGCTCCGGGGCGAAGTTTCGCTGATTCACCGCACATCCAATGGAACAAGCCGCCCGCCTCGGCAGTCAGCTTAATTATCTATTCTTGAAAGCCGTTCAAGCCAGGAGACAGATAATGAGCGAACTCAAACGCGTAGAACGCATCGAATCCACCCCGTTCCAGACTCACACTGAGCAGAACGTGCAGGGTTGGGAGCGTATTGGTTCCCTGGCCGGCGGCGTGGTGATGGTCGGCAAGGGCCTGCGTCGCGGTGGTGTATTCGGGTTGATTCAAGTGGCGATTGGCGGCGTGGCCCTGGCGCGCGGTATTACCGGGCACAGTTCGGCAAAAAGCCTGCTGGAGAAAAGCCGTCAGGACATGAACAACGTGCGGGCGAAGATTCAGCGGGCCGGGGAAGAGTTGAACCGGTTGAAGGCGAATGCTGAAGCGGCGACCAATACCGCTACCGTGACCGGTAATGATTCTTTGAAGTCGCCGAAAACCGGGGTTTAACCCGAGATTTTCATTGAGGCTTAGGGCCCCTTCGCGAGCAGGCTCGCTCCCACATCGGAATGCGGTCACCTGTGGGAGCGAGCCTGCTCGCGAAGGCGGTGTTACTGAAGTAGCTCGGTATCGAGGACCTTTGAAGATTCACCAATAATACTGTCCGCAAGCTGAACAAATTCCTTGGTATCCACACTCTCCAAATGCATCGCCCCGCGCAACACATCATCCAGCGAACGCTTGTTGCGGGTCTTCAGGCGAATCTCGCGATCCAGTTCCTGCAATAACACGACCGCTTTCGACACCTGCGCCGGGCTGACCTGCTCACCGCGCAATGTGCTGACCTTCTGGCTGTCCTTGGCCAACTTCTTCTGCAAACTCTCATACCGCTCATCACTCATGCCGCCAGCGCGGCGCACCAGCTCGATGGCGTAATACTCGGCAAATCCTTCGCTGATCCAGTCACTGCGCTGCTGATCGTTGATCCGCCCAAACACCTGCGCCAATTCCCGCACCAGCGCACTGGTGCCGCTTTCGCTGATCAGCGGCAGACGCGTGTTCAGATAGATCGATTCGCGCGCGCCCAGACTGCCACGCCACATCGGCTCATTGGCACCGACGATCAACAGTTTGGTGGGATGACGGGGATACACCGCCTGCACTTGCGGCCAGACAAAGGTCAGCAATGTCAGCACATCCATGCGGCGCATGCCCTGGCCCTGAGGCGAGGCGACGGTGACCTCGGTTTCCCCAAGCCGCGTGCGACGGCTGCCGAGGTGGCCGGCGAGCATCCAGCCCGTGGGCCGGTCGAACAAGCGAGAAACGTTATCGACCCGAAATTTGTTCTTGCCGATTCGCGGCCAGGCGGTTTCAACGCTTTTCCAGCCGGTGGGCAATTCGAATTCAAGGCGTGAAACCAACTCAATGCCGTCCTGCTGATCGAGTTTGGCCGCCGGCACTAGATCGTCGCCGCGCATCAGCGCCCAAGTTGGCGTCATGCGTGTATCGAAGCTGCCGCTCTTGCGCCCGTGGCTGATGCGTACGCGGTAGGTCAGGCTGGCCTTGTCGGCGGCCGGACGCCAGACACCACGGGCCTGCTTGCCTGGCGTGAGCTGCCATTGGCCGTCGGCTTTGAAATCGCTGTAGTGGCTGCCATCGCCCAGGTCGAAATCCAGACTGCGCACCGCCGAACCCTGAGCGAGGGTCAGCCGCACTTCAGCCTGATCGCTTTGCGGCAACAGGCGCACGTGGTAATCCAGATCGACCTTCTTCGCCGCCCACACGGGCGAACTCAGGACTAATAGTCCAAGGGTCAACGCCAGCCGCAATCCCACAGCCATACACACTCCTTCGTGAAACGTTAATACGCTTGGCGTTTAACCCGCACGGAAAATCAGATGGTCTTCCCAATCGTCTTCGGCCACGCTGCCTTCGGCGAGCATGCGCCCGGACTGGGAAATACGTTCGTGGTGCACCGCATCGCGATCACCGCACACCAGATGGTGCCAGAGCGGCAGGTCCTTGCCTTCGCTGACCAGTCGATAGCCGCAGGTCGGCGGCAGCCATTTGAACTCATCGGCCTTGCCTGGCGTGAGCTGGATGCAGTCGGGGACGAAGTCGCGACGGTTCGGGTAATCGGTGCACTGACAGGTTTTCAGGTCCAGCAGTTTGCAGGCGATACGCGTGTAATAGACGCTGTTGTCGTCTTCATCTTCGAGCTTTTGCAGGCAGCACAGGCCACAGCCGTCGCACAGCGATTCCCATTCCTCTTGATCGAGTTGATCGAGGGTTTTACGTATCCAGAACGGTTCGACTTTGGCGGCCATGGCTCAAGCATCAACATCAGGTGGTGAAAAGGCCGCCAGTCTAGTGCCAAGGCCCTTGTGGGCCAAGCGTTGGCGACTGCCGGTAAGAACGAGCTTGTCAGATACTGTGCCGCCCAGTAGGGTTTTGCATCGCCCCTCGCCTTCAAACGTAGCAAGGAATCTCTTGATGAGTGCCAATCCACGCGTTGCCGACTATGCCATCCACCCGCAGTTCACCGACCGCTGGTCGCCCCGCGCCTTCACTGGCGAAGCGATCTCCGAAGAAACCCTGCTGAGCTTCTTCGAAGCCGCACGCTGGGCGCCATCGGCCTACAACTCGCAGCCTTGGCGGTTTCTGTATGCGCGTCGCGACACGCCAAACTGGGAGCGCTATCTGGGGCTGCTGAACGAATTCAACCGCAGCTGGGCGCAACACGCTTCGGCATTGGTGATCGTGATTTCGAAAACCACCTTCGCGGTGCCTGGCGCCACCGAAGAAACCCCAGCCTTGTGGCACACCTTCGACACCGGTTCGGCCTGGGGTCATCTGGCGCTGCAAGCGAGCATCAGCGGCTGGCACACCCACGGCATGGCCGGTTTCGACCAGGACCTGACCCGCAAGGAGCTGAATATTCCTGAGGGTTATGCACTGCACGCGGCGGTGGCGGTGGGCAAACTGGGCGACAAGGCGACGCTGGCGGACTACCTGCAAGCACGTGAAGAACCGAGCCCGCGTCGTCCGCTGAGCGAGTTGGCCGCCGAAGGCGACTTCACCCTCTAAGCACAACACAGATCCCCTGTGGGAGCGAGCTTGCTCGCGATGGCGGTGTAACAGTCAACGTAGGTGTTGAATGCACTGGCGCTATCGCGAGCAAGCTCGCTCCCACAGGTTTTGCACCGGTGGTTTCAATACCCGCGCGAGAAATCCACTTCCCCGCGCAACGCCTCACCCGCCTGATACGCCCGCAGGTTCTCGACAAACAGGTTCACCATCATCGATGGCGAGGTCGGTGCCGAGCTGTGGCCGGTCAGCAGCAGGCCCCAGGCGGTCCAGAACGGATGACGTTGCGGCAGCGGCTCCTGACGGCAGACGTCGATCACAGCGCCGGCCAGATGCCCTTCTTTCAAGGCTTCCACCAGGTCCGCATCGACCACTGCCACGCCGCGCCCGACGTTAATGAACAACCCGGTCGGCTTGAACTGCTTGAACAGCGCCGCGTCGTACAGGTCGTGGGTGTTCGGCGTATTCGGCAGCAGATTGATCACGTAATCCACTTCACCCACCAGACGCGGCAAATCAGCCAGCGCCCCGACTTCGACAAACGGCGCCTGCTCGCGGGCTTCGCTGGCGATGCCATACAACTCGACGCCAAACGGCACAAGGAACTGCGCTACGGTCTGGCCGATGTCACCGGTGCCGACGATCAACACTTTGCGCCCGGCCAGGCTTTGGCCCTGGCGACTGTCCCACTTGCGCTCGACCTGGCTGACCAGCCGCGGCAGCACTTCGCGCTCGTGGCCGAGCATGTAGGTCAGCACGTATTCGGCCATGACCTGCCCGAAAATCCCTACTGCCCGAGTCAGGCGATAGTGCCGAGGCAAGCCGTCGGCCAGCAGCGGCGTAATGCCCGCCCAGGTCGATTGCAGCCATTGTGGCTCGTGGCCTTGACGCAGCAAGGTCGCCAGCAGGTCCGGCTGACCGAGCCAGATCGGACAATCAGCGGCCTGGCTGGCCAGTTCGGCGGAGTCGCCGCTGGTCAGCACTTCCAGGTCGGGCGCTGCTTGACGCAACAGCTGGGCGTACACCGGGTGGTCGTGTTCAGCAATCAGCACGCGCATGGTTCAAACCTTTCAAAAACAGTGCAAACGGCCGCCGATGGAGTAACGCTCCATCGCCCTGGCCATCGCCAAAATCATTCCAGTGTTTCATAAAGGCTCCGAACAGAGCCTGTCTGCCGATCACATCGGGTCGTTGCGGCGCAGCAATTCTTCCGGCAAGTGTTCGATGTATTCGTCTTCGGCCGGCGGCATTTGCAAGTGGTAACCCTGCTTCTCAAGGTTTTCCAGCACCACGGTGATGTCCTCGCGCGACAGTTTGCGCTCGGGGGTCAGCACCAGGTCGAAGGCGTGATGCGGTTTGCCGAAGGCGGCCATCAGACTTTCCGGGACGCGCTCCAGTGCATCGCTTTTGAGCACATAGAGGTACATCTCGTTTTTCTTCAAGCTTCGATAGATGGAACAAATACGTTTCAAGGCTGTTCTCCGGCGGTGGCCAGGCTGTCGAGCAGCGCCTGGCCCATCAATTCGCGGCGCCAGCCACGCAGCGAATCAGGCAATTGGTAAGGACCGTTGGGATAGCCGCTCTTGAGCAGCGCTTCCAGGGTTTTCTTGCGCAGCATCAGCTCCGGCGCAATGTTCAGGCGCTCGGCTTCGGCCTGGCCGATCGCACGCAGCTGTTTGACCAGCGTGGCGGCGTCCACCGGCAATGGCTCCGGTACCGCTGGCGGCCATTGATCTGGCGACACACTGCCAGAGCGTTTGATCAGATCAAGCAGAAATTCGCCGTCCTGACGCACGGTACGCGGGTGCATGTCTTCGATTTTCGCCAACGCGCCGAGGTTGTCCGGCTGAGTCCGCGCCAGCGGCCACAGGGAATGCTCACGCACGATGCGGTTACGCGGCAGATCACGGGCGCGGGCTTCGCGCTCGCGCCAGGCGCACAGTTCACGTAATACGACGAGTTGGGCACGGGAGAGCTTCCAGGCCAGCTTGGCTTCGCGATAGACCTCATACGGATCAACTTCGCGACGCAGGTTGGCCACCAGCTCGGCGCCGTCTTCCAGGACCCAGGCGTACTTGTCGTCAGAAAGCTTCGGACGAAGCTGTACGAAAACTTCCGCCAAGTGCAAAGCATCTTCGGCGGCGTAGCTGATTTGGGTGTCGGAAAGTGGACGTTGCAGCCAGTCGGAACGGGTCTCGCCCTTGGGCAGGTCGATGCCGAGCACTTCCTGCACCAGCCGCGAATACCCCATGGAAAAACCGAGGTTCAGGTAAGCGGCGGCCAACTGAGTGTCGAACAACGGTGCCGGCAGGCTGCCGGTCAGGCGCAGCAGGACTTCGAGGTCTTCGCTGCACGCATGGACGACTTTGACCACGGCCGGGTTTTCCAGCAACGCGGCCAGAGGCTGCCAGTTGTCGATGCTCAGCGGGTCAATCAGGTAAGCGCGTACGCCATCGCCGATCTGCAGCAGTCCTGCAATCGGATAAAAGGTGTCGACCCGCATGAATTCGGTGTCGAGGGCAACGAATGGCAGCTGCTGCCACTCGGCGCAAAACTGACCGAGGCTATCGTTGTCGCGAATCCAGTGAATATCGATGGCCACACGGCTCTCCCTTGAAGAATGGCGCGCAGTATATATCGCCCCCGGCGATTTCCGCGCATCCACTGAACAAGAGCTTTAGCGAAAATGCCTGCCAAACAGCAAGAAATGTCTGACAAGCGGAGACTAGCCGGCCTTACGCAGTACGTAGACGCGCATCCGCGCACAGCCGGGCAGGAAGTCCTGATGACTGAGCAAGCGCAAACCTGCGCGCTTGAACTCGGCTTCCACGTCGGCCTTGCTGGCCAACGGTCGGGCCGGAACGCCCTGTGCATCCGTGCGCCGGCCTTTGAAATGAGCATCGACCCGTACCGCCACAATCACCGTATCGCGACTGACCCGATGGAATTCCTTAAGCATGGCCAAACGATGCTCGGGGCAGGCGATGTGTTGAAACAGCTGCATGCAAAAAATGCAGTCAACCGCATTCGTGGACAAGCCGATGGTGAACGCTGAACTCTGAAAGGTCTTGACCCGTTTCAGCAGGCACTGCGGATGGTGGGTGCGGGCATGATCGAGTATGTCCTGCGACGGGTCGGCCGCGAGAATCACCCGGTTTGCATGCTCGGCCAGTACCGGCCAGAAGCGCCCGACACCACAGGCCAAATCGAGAACCAGGCCCGGGTCGCCAGCAGCCTTGAGCGCGTTGCGCACCAGTTGCTCGTCACGCCAGAACGTCAACCGCCTGGCCAGTCCACGCGATCGCGGCTGAAGACAGACGCGGGCGTGCTCCTGATCGTAGCGCCGGGCGATCTCAAGCTCGATGGCGGATGGCGGATGGCGGATGGCGGATGGCGATTGAGCGGACATGTGCAATGGTTCTCGGGGAAAAACTCTAACCGGCCGCAGGATAGCGACCGGTGCGTGGAAAAAAGGTTGAAGCACTCACTCTTTGGCCAACACGCCGTCAATCACCGCTCCGCGACATCCGGCAAACAAATCCAGGTCCTGGTTGTAGACCTTGCTCTTGACCTCCAGCAAACCGAGCATCGAATGGAACAGGTTGTCCTGGCTCAAGGGCTTTTCGCGACTCAGTTGCAGACAATGGGTGTCCACCGAGAACGACTTTTGATAGCTGTCGGAAAACCAGGCCAGCATAGCGACATGCTTTTGTTGTTCCGGCGCCAGCATGTAAGGCGTGCCATGCAGGAACAAGTTGTACTCGCCCAGGGATTCGCCATGGTCCGACAGATAGAGCATCGCGGTGTCGACTTTGTCCTGATTGTTACGCAACAAATCGATCAGGGTGGACAGCACGTGGTCGGTATACACCAGGGTGTTGTCGTAGCCATTGACGATACTTTCGCGACTGCAATTGTTCAGGGCGTTACTTTCACAAACCGGGGTGAAGCGCTCGTATTCTTTCGGGTAGCGCTTGAAGTATTCCGGACCGTGACTGCCCATCTGGTGCAACACCAGTACCGTGTCTTTATCCAGGGTATCGATGAAGTGCTGCAAACCCTGCAGCAGGATTTCATCGCGGCATTCGCTATTGGCGCACAGCACCGGGTCTTTCAGGTTACTGACGTCATCAAGGGTGACCCGATCGCAAGTGCCTTTGCAGCCCGATTGGTTATCGCGCCAGATCACGTCGAGACCCGCGCGCTTGAGTACATCCAGCAGGCCTTCCTGGTTCTTTGCCTTGCTGGCGTTGTAATCCTTGCGGCCCATGTCGGAGAACATGCATGGCACCGACACAGCGGTTTCTGTCCCGCAGGAATGCACGTCGGTGAAAGCGATCAGGCCCGCCTCTTTATCCAGTTTGGGTGTGGTGTCACGGTCATACCCCAGGATGCCGAAGTTCTCGGCCCGGGCACTTTCGCCCACCACCAGCACGGTCAGGGATTTGCGGCCGTGGGTTTGCCAGGCGGGATTTCGCTGGGCATCTTCGCCCAGCGTGACGAAGGGTTGCCGCGCAGATGCGACCTGCTCACGCAGATAGCCGGCCGAGGCGCCGATGTAGTTGCTCGGCACCACCATCAGGCGCAACTCATGGTGATTGCGAAACAATGAGGACAAGCCTTGATAGTTAACCAGCGCAACGCCACCGATCACAGCAACTGATGCGACACTCACGAGAACTTTACTGAGTAGCTCACGGTGCCAGCGACGGTAACTAACCGGCGTCCTCCATAACAAACAGGACGGCAAAACACCGAGCAGAACAATATAAACAATCAACTTAATCGAGAGTAAGTCACGCACTTCCGTCACATTGGTTTGAGCAAAGTTACGCAACATCCCGGTGTCAATCAAAACACCATATTGGCTCATGAAATACGCCACCCCGGCGCTGATCATAAAGATCAGGGTCAAGACCGGTTTGAGCACAGGCCGGAACGCCAGCAGGGTCAGCACAATGTTGAAGGCGGCCAGAATCATCAACCCGAAAGCCAAGCGCATGACGATGCCTTCACCGTCCGATGCCGTGATTTCAAACAGGTGTTGCCAGAGAACAAGATTGAAGCCCGTTAATAGAAAGGCGCTGGCAATCAGTGTCACCCACTCGGGGCGCACGGCTTTAATCTTCAACATGATGATCGGCTGTTCCTGAAAAGAAGTGCCTTCGGTAAATGTGAAAATTTCATTTATCGCGACAGCACTAACTTTAGGCAGCCAACCATCAATTTTTTGTGAAAAAGAAGCCAACGATTAGTTGGCTCATGGCACTAGGCCAAAACTTTCAACTTATTTGAGAATGGTTCAGGTTCTGTTCAGGCTTGATTCAAATACCAACGCCAGTCCTGTTCGCCGACCTCGCCCATGAACTGTCGATACTCGGCACGTTTTACCGCCAGGTACACGCCGAGGAACTCACAGCCGAACGCTTCCCGTGCCCAGCTCGAACCTTCCAGCGCCCGCAACGTAGTCAGCCAGTCAGTCGGCAACAGTTCCGTGGCCTGGGCGTAGCCATTGCCCTCCACCGGCGCGCCAGGATCAAGTTGTTCGCGTATACCGCGATGGATCCCGGCCAGAATCGCCGCGGCCGCCAGATACGGATTGGCGTCGGCGCCACAGATGCGGTGTTCAATATGCCGGGAAAACGCCGGCCCGCCGGGCACGCGCAAACTCACGGTGCGATTGTCCACACCCCACGTGGGTGCCAGCGGCGCATAGCTGTTGGTCTGAAAGCGACGGTAAGAGTTGGCGTTCGGACAGAACAGCAGCAACGAATCGAGCAACGTACTGAGCATCCCGCCGACCGCTTGCTTGAGCAGCGGCGTACCTTCCGGGGCTTCGCTGGCGAACAGGTTGTTGCCCTCCTTGTCCGCCAGGCTGACGTGCATGTGCATGCCAGTGCCCGCCAGGTCATCGAACGGTTTGGCCATGAAGCACGCCGTCATCCCGTGCTTGTGTGCCACACCCTTGACCAGTCGTTTGTAGCGCACCGCTTCGTCCATCGCCTGCAAGGCGTCGGTGCGGTGTTCGAGGGTGATTTCCACTTGCCCCGGCGCGTATTCGGAAATCGCCGTGCGCGCCGGAATGCCCTGGAGTTTGCAGGCGCTGTAGAGATCGGCCAGAAACGGCTCGATCTGTTCCAGTTCACGCAATCCGTAGACCTGAGTGCCCCGTGGCCGCCCGCCATCGACATCCCGTGCCGGTTGCGGCCGACCGTTGCTGTCGCGCTGCTGATCCAGCAGGTAGAACTCCAGCTCCGCCGCCATCACCGGGTAATACCCGTCGGCCTGCAAACCCTCGATGACTTTCGCCAGCAGATGCCGTGGATCGGCAATTGTCGCGGGCATGCCCTCCTTCGGGTGCATGCTGACCTGCACCGCCGCCGTAGGAATCAGCCGCCACGGCATGCGCGTCAAACTGCCGCTGATCGGGTACGCCCGGCAGTCGATATCGCCAACGTCCCAGACCAGGCCGGAGTTTTCCACGTCATCGCCGTTGATGGTCAGGCCAAGAATGGTGCTCGGCAATGGCCGCCCGCTTTCGTACACCGCCAGCAGCTCATCGCGATGCAGCAACTTGCCCCGAGGTACACCGTTGTTGTCGAGGATGAACAACTCGAACATCTCGATATCCGGGTTCTGTTCCAGAAAGGTCAGGGCTTCTTGCTTGGAGGCGAAAGATGTCGTGGCAACACTCATGGGAATTCTCTTATTTCCGCGTCAGGCAAACGCACAGGCGTCGCCGTTTTGATCCCGGCGTAGTGCGCGGGACCTGTAAGAACAATCAACGGGAAATGCAGGAATCCGGTGGGCGCGCGTGACGGCAGTGCCACAGCGCCCAAAAGGCTAACTCGGAGGGAAGTGCGACGGGACAACCGTCCATAGAAATAACCACAGGAAACAGATGAGCCGCAGCGTCACACGGGTAGTTAAGTCGTTAAATCAGGATTTGAAGAACTTTGGTTGTGGTATGGCTAAACAATCAATCTCCCAGACACCACCTAACCAATGTGGGAGCGGAAGAGATATTTAATTTCTAAATACTGCTCCGGACTTTCTGATTTGCGGCCCGCAGGCCTCGCGCGCCTAATCGGCTCCTTGTCATTCAAGGTCCGATAGATGGAAAACGTTCGTGCAACCTCCCGCCCCGCCCTTTGGCTGATGTTCAGCATCATTCTTGTCGCCCTGAACCTGCGGCCTTCCATGGCCGCCGTCGGTCCTTTGCTGTCGGCGATTCGCGGTGACATAGCACTGAGTTTCAGCCTGGCCTCTCTGTTGACCATGCTGCCAGTGATGGCAATGGGGCTGGCGATGTTCTTTGGGTTGAGCGTCAGCCAACGAATCGGCGAACAACGCACCGTGGTGCTCTCGCTGTTGATCATCGGCGTGGCCACAGTGTCGCGGTTATTCCTCGATTCGGCGGCCGAACTGATCCTCAGCGCCGCGCTGGCGGGTATCGGTATCGCGCTGATCCAGGCATTGATGCCGGCGCTGATCAAATCCCGCTTCAGCGATAACGTTTCCGTGTGCATGGGGCTCTACGTCACGTCGATCATGGGCGGCGCAGCGATTGCGGCGTCGTTTGCGCCGCTGGTGATGATCCGCACTGGCAGCTGGCGCGTAGGCCTGGCGATCTGGGCGGCGCTGGCGCTGGTAGCGTTGCTGTTTTGGTGCGTGCAACGTGAAAGGCTGCCGGCGCAGTCTGCTCAGACGCAGCGCAATGGCTCCTTCTTCGGCAATTCCCGCGCCTGGTTACTCGCCATCTTCTTCGGCCTGGGCACGGCGTCCTACACCTGTGTGCTGGCCTGGCTGGCGCCGTACTACGTGGAAAAGGGCTGGAGCGAACAAAACGCCGGGTTGCTGCTGGGTTTCTTGACCGCCATGGAAGTGTTGTCCGGCCTGCTGACACCGGCCATCGCCAACCGCAGCCGTGACCGGCGCGTGGTGCTGGTAGTGTTGCTGGCGCTGATCATGGCCGGTTTCAGCGGGCTTATTCTCAGCCCGCAACACCTGAGTCTGTTGTGGCCATGTCTGTTGGGGCTCGGCATCGGCGGACTGTTCCCGATGAGCCTGATCGTGTCCCTGGATCATCTGGAAAATCCCCAGCGTGCCGGCGGCCTGACCGCGTTCGTGCAAGGCATCGGCTACCTGATCGCCGGTTTCTCGCCGCTGATTGCCGGGTTGATCCGCGATCAGCTCGGCAGCTTCGAATGGGCCTGGTGGTCACTGACCGGCGTTATGGCACTGATGATCCTGATGGTCTTGCGCTTCGATCCGCGGCATTACGCCCAACACATTCACTGACCCAGGAACCCACATCATGAAACACACCGGTTTTGCCGCCGCTCACGTCGGCATGCTGCTCTGGGCACTGTTGATCGCTGCATCGTTTTCTGCGGCAGCACAGGTCAGCCAGGCCATCGACCCGATCCTGCTGACCGGTTTGCGCCTGCTGTTCTGCGCCCTGGTGTTTTTGCCGCTGCTGCTGCTCAAGGGCGATACCGCCATGACCGCCCGCGGACTGTTCGGCCATGCCGTACTTGGCTTACTGCTGGCGGTGTATTTCGGCTCGCTGTTCGAGGCACTGCGCTACACCTCGGCCGTCAATACCGGAACGATGTTCACCTTGGTGCCACTGCTGACATTGCTGTTCGAAGCCATATTGATGCCCGACAGCAACCTTAAACAGCGGGTGCTGCCGATGCTGATTGCCGCTGCCGGGGCCGTATTGCTGGTTTTGAAAGGCGCAGGCCCCGGTGAGCTGCCTTCGCCGTATGCAGTGTCGGTGTATGGCGTCGGTTGCCTGGCGATGGCGCTCTACTCGCCCCTGAGTCAACGGCTCAAGGCCAGCAGCCTCAAGGGTCGCGGCCCGGTGGGCATGACTTTCTGGAACATGCTCTTCGGCGCGCTGTTTCTGCTGGCGTTCTGTGGGTTCAGCGGCGGCTGGCGATCGGCGTCATTGCTGACCGTGAGCGATTTCTGGTGGCTGATTTACCTGGCAGTGTTCGCCACGCTGGCGACCTTCTGGTTGCTGCATCGGGCCATCGGCGTCATCGCCCCTTCCTCGGTCATTTCCTACATTTACCTGAGCACGCTGTTCCTCACATTGTTTCACTGGCTCTGGTTACGTCAGTCGCCACTGTCGCTGGAAATCATCGGCGCGCTGCTGGTGGGAGTCGGTATGTGGGCACTGCTGATGTCCAGCCGCCGCGGGGTGCCTGCAGCCGTTCAGGGCTGAAGGCCTCTGGAACCGCCCCACAACTTTCCATGAAAACTCCTACAAGGCATTCTCCTGGCACCATCGTTCCGTTAGGATCACTCGCACAAGTTTGCGCACAGTCAGCGCAAGGAGCACAGCGAGACGGAACAGATGTTGAACAGTAACTTGCTTAGAAAGCTCGATATGCAGGACCTCATGGTGTTTATCGCCGTGTATGAGCAAAGCAGCGTCAGCGGTGTATCCGAGGCGCTCTGCGTCAGCCAGTCCACCGTGAGTTACTGCCTGAAAAAACTGCGTACCAGTTTCGAAGACGAGCTGTTCATCAATACCCGCTCGGGCATGCGCCCCACCTACAAGGCCAGCACCATGTACGCCCACGTGCTGAAGATCCTCGAAAGCATCAACCTGTGTCACGCCGGTGCGCCAGCATTCGACCCCACCCTGCAACCCGTCACCTTCAATATCTGCGCACCGGAATACTTCGAGCAGTTGATCTTGCCGCATTTGTTGAAAAGCTTCGATTTCGCCGACCTGCCAGTCATGGTCAACATGCACAAGTTCGAAACCGACATCCCGGCCGAAGAACTGCGCGACGGCAGCCTTGACCTGGTGATTTGCTTCGGCCCTAATTTCCATCGCAGTCACGGCGACTTCAAATCCCGGATGCTGCTGGAGGACGACCTGGTCTGTGTCTTCGATAAACGTGCCACACCACCGGAACCACGTTTAAGTCTGCAAGCCTTCGTCGAACGCAGGCATGTGTTCCCGACACCCTGGACCTCCACCACCAACATGGTCGACGGCTGGCTGGCGCAGCAGGCGCAAAAACGGCAGATCGTCGCGCGTTCCAACAGCTACAGCGCGGCACTGAAGATGATCACCGGCACCGACTTCATCCTGACCCTGCCTCGGCGTATCCAGCAATTGCTGGCCAACGACGCGATCTTCAATCATTGCGAAGCGCCTGACGGCTTGCCGGGGTTCACCTTGGACATGCAATGGACTCAAAGCGCCGATCAGGACAGCGCCAACGCCTGGTTACGTGAGCAAGTGGTCAAGGCCTGCGCCGAGCAGGAAATGGCCTGAAACTCAGTGGCTGATGGCGACCTTGGTGTAGGACTCTCGATCGATGTCGAGGATTTCCACGGCCAGCTGGACCTCAACATCCGCTGGCCATTCACACAGGTCCTGTACCACCGCCAGCAAGCTCTCGGACAACTGCTTCTTGATCTGAGGTGAACGACCGCTCAACAGTGCCAGTTTCACATGCACGAAGGCCCGTTCACCCAGCGCCGTGCCGACCTTGAACGTCTCGACCTTCACCGCCCGGCTCTTGATGTCGTATTCGGCAGCAAACTGACCGGAAGCCACCAATGCATTGTTGAGCCGGATCAACGCCACGTCGGCATTAAGCTCGAGCAGGTTGGCGGTGTATTCCATGTGCAGGTGAGGCATGACTGAGCTCCTGAAAGTGGGCAGAAAAGGTCGTACATATAACACGGCACTGCCCTCACTCGGGCAGTGGTAACTCCGCGCGCTCACTCATAAAAGCCTCCAGCCTCGACCTCAACCAGCGCTCGGCGGGGTCGGTATCGACATGACTGAGCCAGACCATAGACAGATCCAGGGTTGGCGCCTTGAACGGGAACGGCTCCTTGAACAGCTGGCCGGACGCGGCCATCGCTTCGGCGGCGTAGTCCGGCAGACTGGCGATCAGATCGGTCCCGGCTAGCAAGGCCGGTAGCGAGCTGTATTGCGGCACGGAAAGGACGACGTGGCGCGTACGACCAATCTCCGCCAGCCACTCATCGGCGTAACCACTGACATTGGCGGTGTGGGAAACCAGCACGTGCGGTCGCGCGCAATACTCATCGAGCGTCAATGGTGTGTCCGATGCGTCCGCGCGCAAAATGCTGGGCAGGATGTGCCGCAACAACTTGCGCTTGGCGTTGGCCGGCAGCCCGCGAGTCTGGCTGATACCCACGGTGATATCGCCCGACGCCAGCAAATCCGGAATCCGCCAATAATCGACATGCTGCACCACGAACACCACCTTTGGTGCTTCATGGCGCAAGGCTCGCAGCAACGGCGGCAGCAGGCCAAACTCGACATCGTCCGACAGCCCGATACGAAAGGTCATGGTGCTGCTGGCGGGGTCGAAATCATGGGTCAGGCTCAACGCCACCGACAACGAATCCAGCGCCGGAGACAGGTGCAGAATAATCTCCTCGGCCCGCGCCGTTGGCTCCATACGATGCCCGACACGTATGAACAGTGGGTCGTTGAACATCGTGCGCAAGCGATTGAGCGCCGAACTGATGGTCGGTTGGCCGAGAAACAATTTCTCCGCCACCCGGGTGACGTTGCGTTCGAGCATCAGCGTTTCAAACACCACCATCAGGTTGATGTCGGCCTTGCGTAGTTCGTTACGATTCATCCACTGACCCCGCTCCCCCAAATCTGCTGACAGTTTAGGTAGGTGTCGCAATCGGCGTCTATGCGACACAGGTACATTGCGTTTAACGCAAATGCAGACACCTGACCAATCCTACATCCCGTTCCTGATTTCGTTGCTCGTATGGCGGGACTCGCTTGCGCCTCTAAGCTCAGCAACGATTGGGGCAAAACGGCCCTGGCCATCGAAAACCATTTGAACTCAAAGGAGCCGACCAATGACTAGAGATAAAGCAAAAGACGACAAACACTTCAACTGCACCCAGGACCATGAAGCCGACTACGTCGCCGGCCTTTACCCTCACGCCAAAGAAGAGGTTAAAACGTTCCTCAGGTCGGCCTGCAAGGATAAATCCCTGCACAACTCCACCCACAAGGATGTCTACGATCTGATCAAACGAAAACTGGGCCACTCACAACCATAAAGCCGCCCGATTAAAACGAAGCTGCTCTGACTGAGCAGCTTCACCGCCTGAAGCCTAGATTTCCTTGACCGGTGTCTGATCGTGGGTCCCTTTGATCAAACTGATGGCATGCACACAATCAGACTTGTTGACGTAAGCCTCCCCGCTGGCAATCGTTTCATGATTTCCCGCCCTCAAACGCCACCGCCATTGACCTTTGCCGGTCTGTGCGATGCCACGGGTTTGCCTGTAAATCTCAAAATACATTGCTCGCTCCTTGCGATTGCTGATGACGGCAGATCAGTGATCTGCGAAGCGAGAGTAGATGAGGATTTTTTGCGGCAGGGTCTTTCAATGTCAGGGGATGTTTCGCAGATACAGCCTTGATTGGCGTGACGACCAACAGATTCGGGGGGCGGTAAATTGGGTGACTGGGCTGAGTAACTTTTCCCTTGAAGAGGCATATTTTTCTTACGCTGCCATGCTGTCTGGTCCGACGCAAAAACTCTAATTCGAGCCTTTGTTGATCGCCCAGTAATACATGCCTTACAGACTGTTCACTGATTTTTCTGCTGAGTGGAATTGTCAGCTGACAGGGCCAAAGGCTGTTCTTCCATCAGCACGGCATCTTCCTCAAGTTCTGTTTGAGGTTGAGCCGCTACCGTGGTGGTGATTGGGTCAGGATGGGGCAGTAAACCCCGCCCGGCCCTTTCAATCAGTGAAAGGATTCCATAGGTGATGAAGCCAAAGATCAGTCCAACAACCAAAATGCTCAAAGGGTGAATTTGCACTGCATCGGGGCTTTCCAACATGTAGCTAAAAGCCTGGACAGCAACGGTCAGGCATGCCGCAAATGCTGCCACCAGCTTCACAAACACCCAAATCCGTCGCCATCTGTTCATGCATTCCCCCGTCATCCGGTGATTTGCTCTGTAATTGCATGATAGCTAATGACCAGGGTTACACCGCCAAACAGGCTTTCGAGGCTCATGATGAAAACCACTGACAAGTCGGGTGGCACTTCGACTACTGCGCCAATCGAGAAGGCGTCAACCGGCAACGTCTGGCGCACCATGCCTGGCGGCATCTGGGCGTTGGGCTTCGTCTCGATGCTGATGGACATCTCCTCAGAGATGATCCATGCATTGTTGCCGCTCTATATGGTCACAGTACTGGGCACCTCCGTTTTGGCGGTGGGCCTCATCGAAGGCATAGCCGAGGCTACGGCCTCGATCACCAAGGTATTCTCCGGGGCACTCAGTGATCGATTGGGCAAGCGCAAACTGCTCGCGGCGCTGGGCTATGGGCTGGGGGCACTGTCCAAACCGATCTTTCCTTTGGCGGGCTCGCTGGACTGGCTGATCGGGGCTCGCTTTATCGACCGCATTGGCAAAGGTATTCGCGGCGCCCCGCGCGATGCGTTGGTGGCCGACATCACGCCGCCCGAGATACGGGGGGCAGCTTTCGGCCTGCGGCAAACTCTGGATACCGTGGGTGCATTCCTGGGACCGTTGCTGGCGATCGGATTGATGTGGCTAACCGCGAACCACTTCCAGACTGTGTTCTGGGTGGCCGTCATCCCGGCCTTCCTTGCCGTCGCGGTGCTGCTGGTGTTCGTTCATGAGCCCAAACAAGTGGAAGGGACGCACCGGGTGCGTGCGCCTTTGAGCCGGCGGGAATTAGCCCGACTGGGCGCTGGCTACTGGTGGGTGGTGGGTGTCGCTGCGGTGTTCACCCTGGCGCGCTTCAGTGAAGCCTTTCTGATTCTGCGCGGTCAGGCCGTCGGGCTGGCGCCGATGTGGGCGCCAGCAGTGCTTGTCCTGATGGGGGTGGCGTACTCACTGTCAGCCTATCCCGCCGGAGCCTTGTCTGATCGTGTCAGCCGCGTGGCGGTGCTCGGCGTAGGTCTGATATTGCTGATTGCTGCCGACCTGACTCTGGCGTTCGCGCCGGGTATCGAAGGCCTGATCGTCGGCGTCGTTCTATGGGGGCTGCACATGGGGTTTACCCAAGGGGTATTCGCCGCCCTGATCGCCGATTGCGCGCCGGCTGAACTGCGCGGAACGGCATTTGGCATGTTCAATCTGTTGACCGGGTTGGCCTTGCTGCTGGCCAGCGTCATCGCTGGGGCGCTGTGGGACACGGTAGGCTTCCAAGGCACTTTCTTGATGGGTGGGGGCTTTGCTGTTTTGACTTTGCTGGGATTGTGGGTGATCCAGGCGAGAGTTCAGGTTCGATAGCAGAGAGCGATACCGCCGATGTTTCGCGAGAAGGTCGTACCGTTCGCCGAGAAAACAGGCGGAAAATTTGCCCTAAACGAAACGCCAGAAACGAAAAAGCCCCTGAAATCTTTAACAATTTCAGAGGCTTAGTCTTATTCAATAATGGCGGAGAGATAGGGATTCGAACCCTAGGTACCGGTGAAGGTACAACGGATTTCGAATCCGTCCCATTCGGCCACTCTGGCATCTCTCCAACGGCGCGCATCATAACAACACTTTTGCCGGAAGCGAACCCCCTAAGCGAAATTTTTCCGTGCTATCAGATGCTTGCGTCGATTAAAGCGGTACGCCCAGACGATTGGCGACTTCTTCGTAGGCTTCGATGACGTCACCGAGGCCCTGACGGAAGCGGTCCTTGTCCATTTTTTTGCCGGTGGCCTTGTCCCACAGACGGCAGCCGTCCGGGCTGAATTCGTCGCCCAGGACGATGGAGCCGTCGGAGAACACGCCGAATTCCAGTTTGAAGTCGACCAGCAGCAGGCCGGCGTCGTCGAACAGTTTGCTCAGGACTTCGTTGACCTTGAGCGACAGTTCTTTCATGCGAACCAGTTGCTCGGCGGTGCCCCAACCGAACGCCACGACGTGGGATTCGTTGATGAACGGGTCGCCCTTGGCATCGTCCTTCAGGAACAGTTCGAAGGTGTAAGGGTTGAGCTTCATGCCCTCTTCGACGCCCAGGCGCTTGACCAGGCTGCCGGCGGCGTAGTTACGCACGACGCATTCGACCGGGATCATGTCGAGCTTCTTCACCAGGCATTCGTTGTCGCCCAGCAGTTTGTCGAATTGGGTCGGCACGCCGGCTGCTTCGAGTTTCTGCATGATGAAGGCGTTGAACTTGTTGTTCACCATGCCTTTGCGGTCGAGCTGCTCGATGCGCTTGCCGTCGAACGCCGAAGTGTCGTTGCGAAACAGCAGGATCAAGCGGTCAGCGTCGTCGGTCTTGAAAACCGATTTGGCTTTGCCGCGGTAGAGTTCTTCACGTTTTTCCATGATGGGCTCCGCTTGCTAAGTAGGTGGGCTAGGCGATGTGTCGCCAGTCGAGCCCTGAATCTTGATCGGCCAGTTGCAGCCAGTCCGGGTCGCACCCGAGGGTGTCGACAAAACATTGCCGGGCCAGCTGCGGCAGGTTGTTCTTGCTGCTCAGATGGGCCAGGACCAGGTGTTGCAGGCCTTGCCAGCCCAACTCGGACACCAGGAATGCCGCCTGATGGTTGTTCAAATGCCCCAGTTCACCGCCTACCCGTTGCTTGAGAAAGTACGGGTAGTGACCGCGAGCCAGCATGTCACGGCAATGATTGGACTCGATCATCAACGCATCGAGATCCCGATAGCCGTCCAGCACCTTGTTGCAATACGAGCCCAGGTCGGTCAACAGGCCGAAACGCCGCTCACCGTCACTGAAGACGTATTGCGTCGGTTCCTGTGCATCATGGGCCACGGCAATGACGCCGATGCTCAGTGCGCCGATCTGCAGTTGCTCGCCGCCGGCCAGAAGGCCAGCCGGTTCAATTGGTTTGCGCATCCCGCGCAGGGTACCGCGACTGAGGTAGACAGGCAGATTGTAGCGCCGAGACAGCAAACCCACGCCATGCACGTGATCGGCATGTTCGTGGGTCACGAGTATCGCGCTCAGCTGCGCAGGGCTCACACCCAGGCGCAGCAGGCGTTTTTCGGTTTCCCGCAGGGAAAAACCACAATCCACCAGCACATACGTGTCAGCGCTGGCTATCAGCGTGCCGTTCCCTTGGCTACCGCTGCCGAGAACGGCAAAACGCATGAGATCAGCCCAGATTGTCCTGAATCACGCTCAATACCTTGCGCGCCACATCTGCCGGCGCCACGGTGTTGATGTTTTTCTCGACGGTGACCTGGACGTTGTCGCCAACCTTGCTCAGGCGAACCTGATAACGCTCGGCACGGGCTTCAACTTCTTCCTTGTCCGGCTTGCTGCCGAACAGACCACTGAAGAAACCTGGCTTCTCGTCCTTCTTCTCGGCTTTTTCGGCCAGGTTGATGTAGTACAGACCCAGGCTACGGTTGATGTCTTCAACGCGCCATTCGCCCTGTTCCAACGCACGACCGACGCTCGACCAGGCACGATCCAGGTCGGTGCCGACGTTCAGGACAGGGTTACCGCTGCCGTCTTCGCTCAGGCTGACACGACTCGGCGTATCGGAATCACGCGAAGCCAGCATGGAGACCGAACCGCCCTTCTCCGAGGTGCGGCTCATGCTCGCGAGCATGTCGTCGACCAGTGCCGCGTCCAGGCCAGTGTTGACCGAACGGTTGGTGAAGGCCACGTCGGAGGTGCTACCGGCAGGACGCTCGGCACTGACCACGTAGATTTCACTGGTGTTGCGCTGCACGCCTGGCTCGATGCGGACCCGCACGCGGGTTTCGCTGTCAGCGCCGACACCGGCTGCGCTCAGGCGCTTGGCCATCGCCGCGGACAGTTCGTCGGAATGCTGCCAGGTGGTGGTGAATTCGCCGGTTTGCGGACGCTGTTCGTCCAGACGGAAACCGTTGTCCTGGAAGAACTGCACAGCCACTGGCCAGGCTTCGGCTGGCGGGTTCTGGGCTACGATCCAACGCGAATCACCGGTCTTTTGCAGAGAGTAAGCGCTGGCGTCGGCCCCTGCCGACAACGGCTGCGGACGAGGCACGATGTACTCGCCCTTGACGGTGTCATCGGCCACGTTGCGCGGGATCGGCAACAGCGGATCCAGACGTTTGGCGGTGCTGACATCCGACGGCAGTTGCATGGGTGCAGTCTGTTGCGCTTCCAGGTAATCGCTACCGCGGTCACGGAAATAACCTTCCGGGCCCCAGACCCATCCGCAGCCACTGGTGCTGGAGATGATCAAGGCAAGTGCGGAAAGTCCGGCCAATCGCTTCATGCGTAGTACTTCCTCAATTAAACCAGGACGCCGGACTGGCGCATGGCCTGCCGCAGCGGTTCGTGACAGGCAGCACTGAGCCAGGTGAGCGGCAGACGGATACCGTCCGGCATCAAGCCCATTTCATGCAGTGCCCATTTCACGGGGATAGGGTTGGATTCGATAAACAGGGTTTTATTGAGTGGCATCAGCTTTTCGTGAATCGCGCGGGCCGTCACGGCATCGCCTTTCAGAGCAGCGTTGCACAGGTCGGCCATGTCGCGCGGCGCAACGTTGGCGGTCACTGAAATGTTGCCTTTGCCGCCAAGCAGCATCAGCTCGACTGCGGTGGCGTCATCACCGGAGATCACCAGGAAATCTTTGCTCACGCCGTCGATGATGGCCTTGGCACGGGACAGGTCGCCGGTGGCTTCCTTGATGCCGATGATGTTTTTCACGGTCGACAGGCGGATCACGGTTTCGGCCAGCATGTCGCACGCCGTACGGCCGGGCACGTTATAAAGGATCTGCGGGATGTCGACGGCTTCGGCGATGGCCTTGAAGTGCTGGTACAAGCCTTCCTGGGTCGGCTTGTTGTAATACGGCGTCACCA
The DNA here is from genome assembly GCF_059695775.1 of Pseudomonas sp. LBUM1666. Lineage (NCBI taxonomy): Bacteria > Pseudomonadati > Pseudomonadota > Gammaproteobacteria > Pseudomonadales > Pseudomonadaceae > Pseudomonas > Pseudomonas sp. LBUM1666. Next base: position 4,739,319 of record NZ_CP166789.1, read on the forward strand.
GCAGGCAAGCATCGGCGCCGGCGGTCTTCGCATTGGTGGTCAGCTCGATGGCTTCGCGCGTCGAGTTGGCGCCGGTACCGGCGATCACAGGAATGCGCCCTGCAACCTGCTTCACCACGTAACGAATCACTTCGATGTGCTCGTTCACGTCAAGGGTGGCCGATTCACCTGTAGTGCCGACCGCCACGATCGCGTGGGTGCCGTTCTGCAGGTGAAAGTCCACCAGTTTGCTCAGGCTGTCCCAGTCGAGACGACCTTGTGCATCCATGGGTGTGACCAGTGCCACCATACTGCCCGCAATCATGCAACCGCTCCTGCCGGAAAAAGAGAGCGGTAATGGTACTGGCGCCAAGATGCTTGTACAAGCGAAGTACTGCGCTGCTGCCATTCCCCTTGGCGCTGCTTTTCGCTACCCTTCAGACTTTGATCGGTACTGATAAGCTCGTACGCCGGGTTCCAGCCTCCATTTTCGGCATCACAAGCCCCGATCCAGCGTTGCCACCCCTCGCTCCTGTCACTCTGGAGCACGTTGCAACCTTCGGCCCGGGTTTTCTGAATTCGCATCCGCAGGCTCGCCCCCGGTAAAAAAAGCCCGTAGAAGTATCGACCGCTCATCGCTTTAGGAATGCTGCATGTCCACCCCCACAGTTCGCGAACAATTCCTTGTCATCAGTGCCCTCGGCGCCAACCCCATGGAGCTGACTAACGTCCTGTGCCGCGCCAGCCATGAAAACCGCTGCGCCGTTGTCACCTCTCGCCTGACGCGTCATGGCGAGTGCAGTGCGTTGATCCTCGAGATCTCCGGCAGCTGGGACGCCCTGGCTCGCCTCGAAGGGAGCCTGCCGAGCCTCGCCAAGAAGCACGCCTTCACCGTTAATGTTGTGCGCAGCGCGGCACTGGAGAATCGTCCTCAGGCCCTGCCATACGTCGCCTATGTCAGCTCGGCTTACCGCTCGGACATCATCAACGAGCTGTGCCAGTTCTTCATGGACCACAACGTCGAGCTGGAAAACCTGACCTGCGACACCTATCAGGCTCCGCAAACCGGCGGCACCATGCTCAATGCCACGTTTACCGTGACCTTGCCGGCCGGTGTGCAGATCAGCTGGCTGCGCGATCAGTTCCTGGATTTCGCCGACGCGCTGAACCTGGATGCCCTGATCGAACCGTGGCGCCCACAAAACCCAATGTAAGGAAGCTTTCATGGCCGTTGCCATCGACCAACCGGTTGCCGACTTCGAAGCACCCGCCACCAGCGGGCAGACCGTCAGCCTCGCGAGCCTCAAAGGCAAGCAGGTGGTGATTTACTTCTATCCGAAGGACAGCACGCCAGGCTGCACCACCCAGGGTCAGGGCTTTCGTGACCAGCTCGATGCCTTTAAAGCCGCCAATACCGAAGTCTTTGGCGTGTCCCGCGACAGCCTTAAATCACACGAAAACTTCAAGGCCAAGCAGGCGTTCACCTTCGAGCTGATCAGCGACAAGGAAGAAGCACTCTGCCAGCAGTTCGACGTGATCAAGCTGAAAAAACTCTACGGCAAAGAATATATGGGCGTTGATCGCAGCACGTTCCTGATCGACAAGGACGGTGTGCTGCGTCAGGAATGGCGTGGTGTGAAGGTGCCAGGCCATGTGGATGCGGTCTTGGCTGCGGCTCAGGCGCTGAACAAGGCCTGATCGTTGACGTCTGTGGGAGCCAGCTCCCACAGACGCTTCACAACAGCGGTGCCACCACCGGCTCTTTGCGCGGCCACGCGTCCAGCACAGCTTTGAACAGGGTCGCCAACGGAATCGCAAAGAACACGCCCCAAAAGCCCCACAGCCCGCCAAACAACAATACCGCGCAGATGATCGCTACCGGATGCAGATTGACCGCTTCCGAGAACAGCAGCGGCACCAGCACGTTGCCGTCCAGCGTCTGGATGATCCCGTAGACCGCCATCAAATAGATGAACTGATCGCTCCAGCCCCACTGGAACAGCGCAATCAACATGACCGGCACGGTCACCACCACTGCGCCGACGTAAGGCACCACCACCGACACGCCCACCAGTAATGCCAGCAGCGCCGCGTAGTTGAGGCCCAGAACAACGAAACCGATGTAGGTCACGCCACCGCAAATGAAAATCTCGATGACCTTGCCGCGAATGTAATTGGCAATCTGCCGGTTCATCTCATGAGCGACGCGGGTGATCAGCGCCCGCTCACGGGGCAAGTAGCCACGCACCCACTGACCGATCATCTCCCGGTCCTTGAGAAAGAAAAACACCAGGATCGGCACCAGCACCAGGTAGATCATGATGTTCACCAGCAGCGGCAGACTCGACAGCGAAAACGTCAGCGCCCACTGACCGAACTTGCCAATCTCGCCCCGCGCCACTTCGATGGCTTGCAGCACCTGCTCATCGGACACCAGATGCGGATAGCGCTCGGGCAGCAGCAGTAACAGCGACTGCCATTTGGCGAGCATGCCGGGTAACTCGTTGAACAGCGTAATCAACTGATGCCAGAGCAACGGCACCACAACCACGATGAACACCAGCAATAGCCCCATGAACAACGCAAAGACTAATCCCACCGCCACCCCGCCCGGCATGCGCAGGCGTTCGAGAGTGACGACCAACCCTTGCATCAGATACGCCAGCACCATCCCGGCCAGCACTGGCGCAAGCATGCCGCCCAGCGTTAGCACGGCGGTAAACGCCAGAAACAGCAGGACCGCCAGCACCACGGCCTCTTCATCGGAGAAGTAGCGCTGAATCCAGTCGCGTAACACTTTGAACATCAATAATCCTTAGAAACGAACGCAGCAGAATTCAGGCTTTTTTCAACCAGTAGCGATAAACACCCGAGTCATCTTCTTCACGAAGCAGCGTATGACCAGCCAATCGGGCAAAGGTGCGGAAGTCGCGCTGTGAGCCCGCATCGGTGGCGATTACCTTCAGCACTGCCCCGCTGGCCAGTCGATTGAGTTCCATCTTGGCCTTGAGCAACGGCAAGGGGCAATTCAAGCCGCTGGCGTCGAGCTCGGCGTCATGGGCTACAGCGTCGGTCATTGCATCACTCCGGGGGCAGGTGGTCGAGCGGCTAGAATATCTGGTCCGAAGCGTAGTGTCCGGCTACAGTAAGGTCTTTGTCGACTAAGGCTTTGTGCATGACTTTTTTGCGCCCTACCCTGCTGACGCTCGCTTGCCTGCTCGCCTCACCGGGCTTCGCCGACGACCTGCCGTCACTCGGCGACGCCAGTTCTGCCATCGTCTCGCCGCAACAGGAACATCAGTTGGGCCGTGCCTGGCTGGCGCTGTTGCGCAGCCAGGTTTCGCAGCTCAACGATCCACAGCTCAAGGACTACGTCGAATCCAGCGTCTACAGGCTGGTAGAGACCAGCCAGGTCAATGACCGGCGCCTGGAATTCATCCTGATCAACAGCCCGCAACTCAACGCCTTCGCCGCACCGGGCGGCATTGTCGGGGTTAACGGCGGCTTGTTCCTCAATGCCCAGACCGAAGGCGAATATGCCTCGGTCCTCGCTCACGAATTGGCTCACTTGTCGCAGCGCCACTTCGCCCGTGGCGTCGAAGCCCAACAGCGCATGCAGGTGCCGATGATGGCCGCGCTGCTGGCCGGGATCGTGATTGCCGCAGCTGGCGCCGGCGATGCCGGGATCGCGGCCATTGCGGGCACGCAGGCGGCAGCCATCCAGGAACAACGGCGTTTCTCACGCCAGAACGAACAGGAAGCTGACCGCATTGGCATCCTCAATCTGGAAAAGGCCGGTTACGATCCGCGCTCGATGCCGACCATGTTCGAGCGATTGGCGCGCCAATACCGCTTTGACGCCAAGCCACCGGAATTTCTGCTGACTCACCCGGTGACCGAGTCGCGGATCGCTGACACGCGCAATCGCGCCGAGCAGGCCAAAGCGGGCGGTATCGAAGACACGGTGCGTTATCAGTTGATTCGTGCACGGGTCCAGTTGATCTATGAAGAAACCCCAGGCCTGGGCGCCAAACGCTTTCGCGCCCAGCTTGATGAAAACCCGAAAAATGATGTCGCTCGCTATGGCCTGGCCATCGCCCAGATCAAGGGCGGCCAGCTGAATGAAGCACGGGAAAACCTCAAGCTGCTTCTGGCCAAGTCGCCGAACGAGATCATCTACAATCTGGCGCAGGTCGATCTGGACATTACCAATAATCGCCTGCCGGACGCCCAGTCCCGGGTTGACCGGATGTTGACGCAGTATCCCGGCAACTATCCGCTGAATTCGGTGCGTGTTGACCTGCTGCTCAAGCAGAACCGTGCGCCCGACGCGGAAAAAGCACTGGAGAATCTGCTCAAGAGCCGTCCTGACGATCCGGACGTCTGGTACATGGTGGCCGAGACTCGCGGCCTGTCAGGCAACATCATCGGACTGCATCAGGCCCGCGCCGAGTATTTCGCCCTGGTCGGGGATTACCGTCAGGCCATTCAGCAACTGGACTTCGCCAAGCGCAAGGCAGGCACCAACTTCCCGCTGTCGTCGCGGATCGATGCACGGCAACGAGAGCTGATGGAACAGGAGCGCATGATCAAGGACATGATGGGCTGACACTTTTCAGCAGGCACAAAAAAACCGCCTCTTTCGAGGCGGTTTTTTATTGAACCGACAACCGGATTATTCAGCCAGTTTGAAGGTGATGAAGCTGGCGCGTCCTTGACGCAGAACCCGCATCGACACCGAGCGGTTCTTCGGCAGCGCCTTGGCGATATCCGTGAACTCCTTGGCGGAACCGATTGCCTGATTATTCAGGTGAGTGATCACATCGCCTGGCTGCAGGCCAATCAGAGAAGCAGGACCGTCCTGGACTTCCTTGATCACGACGCCGCCTTTGAGGTCGTAGGTTTTCTTCTGCTCATCAGTCAACTCTGCCACGGAAACACCCAGGCGATTGCTGCTGCGCTCGGTAGAAGATTTCGGCAGCGCATCCAGCTCTTTGCCTTCTTCCGGGATAGCGCCGACAGTCAACTCGACATTCTTGCGCTTGCCTTCGCGAATCACTTCCAGATCAGCTTTCGAGCCGGCCTTTAGCGCGCCCACCAGGTGTGGCAGATCGGCGGACATGACGATCGGTTGGCCGTTCATGCTCAGGATCACGTCCCCTACTTGCAGGCCACCCTTGGCAGCCGGGCCGTCATCCTGGATCTGAGCCACCAGCGCGCCGGCTGGCTTATCCAGACCGAAAGATTCGGCCAGGTCCTTGTTCACTTCCTGAATCACCACACCCAACCAGCCACGGCTGACTTTGCCACCGCTTTTGAGCTGATTGGAAACGTCCATGGCTACGTCGATTGGGATCGCGAACGACACGCCCATGAAGCCGCCGGAACGGGTGTAGATCTGCGAGTTGATGCCCACCACTTCACCGGCCAGGTTGAACAGCGGACCACCAGAGTTACCTGGGTTGATCGGCACGTCGGTCTGGATGAACGGCACATAATTTTCGTTCGGCAGGCTGCGACCGATGGCGCTGACGATACCTTGGGTCACGGTATGGTCGAAACCGAATGGCGAGCCAATAGCCACGACCCACTGGCCGGCTTTCAGATCCTGAGATTTGCCCAGTTTCAGGACCGGCAGATCCTTGCCTTCGATTTTCAACAACGCCACGTCGGAACGTGGATCGGTACCAACCAGTTTGGCTTTCAATTCGCTGCGGTCAGCGAGGCGGACGAGGATTTCGTCTGCATCGGCAATCACATGGTTGTTGGTCAGGATGTAGCCATCAGACGAGATGATGAAACCCGACCCCAAGGATTGGGCTTCACGCTGACGATCACCGCGGGGCGTACGCGGCTGTGGCGGCATACCGCGTTCGAAGAACTCGCGCAACATGGGCGGCAAGCCTTCAAGGTCGGGCATCTGCTCATTGACTTTGCGATCCGGCAGTTTCTGCGTGGTACTGATGTTTACCACCGCGGGTGAGGCCTGCTCGACCAACTGAGTGAAGTCAGGCAACTCGGCCGCCTGAACAGCGACCGCCTGACCAAGCACCAGCACGGTGGCAAAAATAGAAAGATAAGATTTCAAGCGTGGTATCGACATACGGCTCCCGTTACGACGAGCATGGTTAAGCGATATGGAGCAAGGAACACCGGGAACGATACGCCGGTATTTTTGTTCCGGGAACAACAAACAAGGCCAGAGCCGAGGGGCTCTGACCTATAGAAAAAATCGGGGATGATTGCAAGTTGAAATGCTCACCAAACATTTCGATTTCAGCTCACTACTTGGTTGCAGTGGCGTCGCTGCGCATGGATAGCGCAATCCGTTCAGCGGTGCCAATTGGAATCTCACCGACTACGGTCACCATCATCTCGCCTTGCGGGGTAGTCAAGCGTCGGGAAACTGCAACGGTCGGCCCCAACTGGGTGCGAGTGTCAGTAATTGTTGCGCCATTCAACGGCTCAAGGAAAACCGAGAAACGGGCCAGACCATCGTCATACATCAGACTGTTGACTTGGGTTTTGGTCTCTGGATCCTTGCGGGAGGTACTGCTGGTCAGCTCGAAACCAGGTGGTAACCAGTCCGAACGCCATACTTGCGCGGCCTTGATTGCAGAAGCCTTGTCACTGTCGAGAGCAACCGTTTTGCAATCGGCGCCAGGCTGCAAGTCGCTGTCGGACGGAATATCGGCGGTATCCAGTTGCGTGAACTGGAATCGCTCCAGCAACTGCCCTCGTTCATTCAGAAGCAATGATTTGAGAGGCAGGCCGGTTTCTTTATCCAGATGCAATTCAAAACCGTAGCGGTGTTGATCGCGAGGTTTCAGTGAAACGATTACTGCCGCACGCCCGGCCACACGCGACTTGCCAATGACGGCAAGGTCGTACCAATTCTTTAGCTTTTGTGGATCAAGTGCACGAGCAGCGGAGCTGGGGGAATCTCCAAGCCCTGCTATCAGAATGCCGCTGACGCATTGAGTACGCCCATCAATGCGCACGACTTCCTGTGCCGAGCCGTCGAGCTGGAGTAAACGCTCGCGGACCTTGCCATCCTGGACGCGGTGCCAGATGTTGTGGGTAGAAAAACTACCGTTACGCTCGTAGACGAATGTACCGTGAAAGCTTTGCTGTTGCTCGGCTTGGCCCAGACGGGTCAACCAGTCCTGGGCTTCATCAGCATGGGCTGGAACAACAAACCAGCCACCGAGCAGAAGCGTAAGTAGAGGGATGGCGCGCATGATCCTCCTTAACGGTTTTCCAGACTTGCTGCACGAGCGTAAGGCAGAGCGCTCTCAGTACCTTTCAGTGCAGCCTGTTGAGCATGTTGGCGCAAGTAGCCTGGCAGACGCTGATCGTGCCAGCCTGGCTGACCTTGCAATACGCCGTTGGCCATAGGGCCAGTGGCTTCCGAACTCTCATTGTAGCCTGCTAATACAGCTGGACCCTTGACCTGAGGAACGGCCAGACCCGGTTGACTGGATTGTTGAGCCAGTTCGACCCCAGCGATCTCGTCCTGGTTATACAGACGAACACCTGCCAGCACGGCGAGGGTTACCGAAGCAGCGACCGCCAGACGACCCAGGCTGCGCCATGGACCACGGGAGGCTTTTGCAGGTACAGCTTCGTCAGCCAGCGCAGCAGAGACTGCCGCAGCGATATCCAGACGTGGAAGCAGCAAATCCTTGTGCATAACTGCCCGAGCGATTTGATAACGAGCCCAGGTATCACGGGTTTCAACATCGTCAAAGGCATTCAATACCCGACGCAATTCCAATTCGTCCGCTTCGTTATCCATCACTGCGGACAGCGATTCCTGCAGGGCTTCACGACTCATGGCGTTCCTCTCTTGGCTGTCGCCGCTGTCTCAGTTTTCCTGCAACAACGGCTGCAGGGCTTTATCGATGGCTTCCCGAGCGCGGAAAATCCGGGAGCGCACGGTACCCACCGGACATTGCATGACGGCCGCAATGTCCTCGTAACTCAGACCATCGAATTCACGTAAAGTTAAAGCCGTACGCAAATCTTCTGGCAGTTGCTGAATGGTTCGATGGACGGTGCCTTCGATCTCATCCCGCAGCAATGCACGTTCTGGCGACTCGAGATCCTTGAGGCCATGATCGCCATCGTAGAACTCTGCATCCTCGGAACTGACATCGCTATCCGGCGGCCGACGGCCGCGTGAAACCAGATAGTTTTTCGCCGTGTTGATGGCGATGCGGTAAAGCCACGTATAAAACGCGCTGTCCCCGCGAAAATTTCCAAGTGCACGGTACGCCTTGATAAAGGCTTCCTGCGCCACATCCTGGGCTTCATGGGTGTCGTGCACGAAACGCACGATCAACCCGAGAATTTTGTGCTGGTATTTCAGCACTAGCAGATCGAAAGCTCGCTTGTCGCCGCGCTGAACGCGTTCGACCAGCTGCTGATCCTCTTCCTGGGTTAGCATGAACACTCCTCGATAAGCTCGGAGGAGGCTTGCATAACTAAACAATCAGACTTGCAAACATAGACTCGGGCTTTTCGCAAAAGTTCTCCCCCTCCAAGCAAGTTTCCTGCGGGCTCTGATTTGGCACGCACGAAAAGCGCAGCGCGGGTCAACCCGGCTGCGCGAATAATCTTGTCATCGGATTCGCCGGCAAGGATCAAATCACAGATCCCGCGTTGAAGCCGACACTGTCCCTTGAATCAGGCAACGGTCTATTGATCTTGGGCCTTTGGCAAAAGTTCCAAATATTTATAGCTGCGCAAGATCGACATTGTGCAACCGTGAATAGAAAAAGACTGTTAAATCGTTGATACAGTCGTCTTGTCGCCGAACCGGCCAAAAAACCATCCGACGAAGCGTCAGGTATTTTCCGTCACAGTAGTTTCACAATGCCATGCGTGCTCGCTATTGTGCCGCTCCCCCCCTCTATATACTAGTGGGCTGTGTGGCTGTCTTGACTCGCCGATCCAGGTGTCTTGCGCCAACCCCGACCCGGGTCGCTTTGAGCGGAATCCTGAAATGAGCCAACAGTTTCAACACGATGTTCTGGTAATTGGCAGCGGTGCTGCCGGCTTGAGCCTTGCGCTGACCTTGCCCGGTCATTTGCGCATCGCCGTACTGAGCAAAGGCGACCTCGCCAATGGCTCGACTTTCTGGGCGCAGGGTGGCGTCGCTGCCGTCCTGGATGACACCGACACCGTTGAATCACATGTCGATGACACCCTCAATGCTGGCGGGGGTCTGTGCCACGAAGACGCCGTGCGCTTTACCGTCGAGCACAGTAAAGAGGCGATTCAATGGCTGATCGATCAAGGCGTGCCCTTCACCCGCGATGAGCAGTCCGGCACCGAAGATGGCGGATTCGAGTTCCACCTGACCCGCGAAGGCGGTCACAGCCATCGGCGCATCATCCATGCCGCCGATGCCACGGGCGCAGCGATTTTCAGAACCTTGCTCGACAAGGCCAGGCAACGACCGAACATCGAACTGCTGGAGCAGCGAGTCGCGATCGACCTGATCACCGAAAAGCGCCTGGGCCTTGAAGGTGATCGCTGCCTCGGCGCCTACGTCCTCAATCGCGGGACCGGTGAAGTCGACACCTACGGCGCTCGCTTCGTGATCCTCGCATCGGGCGGCGCAGCAAAGGTCTACCTCTATACCAGCAACCCCGACGGCGCCTGCGGTGATGGCATTGCCATGGCCTGGCGTTCGGGCTGCCGGGTGGCGAATCTGGAGTTCAACCAGTTCCACCCCACTTGCCTGTATCACCCGCAAGCCAAGAGTTTCCTGATCACCGAAGCCCTGCGCGGCGAAGGCGCACACTTGAAGCTGCCCAACGGCGAACGCTTCATGCAACGCTTCGACCCTCGCGCCGAGCTGGCCCCGCGCGACATCGTCGCCCGGGCCATCGACCATGAAATGAAGCGCCTGGGCGTCGATTGTGTCTATCTGGACATCAGCCACAAGCCGGAAGCGTTCATCAAGACTCACTTCCCGACGGTGTACGAACGCTGCCTCGAATTCTCCATCGACATCACCAAGCAACCGATTCCAGTGGTTCCGGCGGCGCACTACACCTGCGGCGGCGTGATGGTCGACCAGCATGGTCGCACCGATGTGCCGGGGCTATATGCCATTGGCGAAACCAGCTTCACCGGCCTGCACGGCGCCAACCGCATGGCCAGCAACTCGTTACTCGAGTGTTTCGTTTACGCGCGTTCGGCGGCGGCGGACATTCTTGAGCAGCTGCCGCAGGTTTCGGTTCCGATCGCCCTGCCCGTCTGGGATGCGAGCCAGGTCACCGACTCCGATGAGGACGTGATCATTGCGCACAACTGGGACGAACTGCGGCGATTCATGTGGGACTACGTCGGCATCGTGCGCACCAACAAGCGCTTGCAACGGGCACAGCACCGCGTGCGTCTGTTGCTGGATGAAATCGACGAGTTCTACAGCAACTACAAGGTCAGTCGGGACTTGATCGAATTGCGTAACCTGGCCCAAGTGGCCGAGCTGATGATCCAGTCAGCCATGGAACGCAAGGAAAGTCGCGGTCTGCATTACACCCTCGACTATCCGAACATGCTGCCGATTGCCCTGGACACTATTCTGGTGCCGCCCACCTACGTCGACTGAACGTGAGCCGAACCCGCAGGCGCCGGTGCAGATCCGCCGCCTGCGAGTCGCGGGGAACGCAGATTGATCTGACCCGCCGCTCGTCTCGCAGTCGAAAACGCAGCACCACAATCAATGGCAATGCCAAGCTGTCCGGTCGCAACTGCACTGGCTGCCAACCTGTAGCCTGATTCCACAATTGCCAGCCATCGGCATCGCGACGCAAGCCGCGAAATGCCTGAGGGTGCGTCAGTAGAATATGCCTCGGCAACGCCCAAAAGCCGTGAATCACGCACAGCACAACGCCGAGCAGACTGGCCCAGACCGGTATAGAGAGTAGGCACAGCGAACCCAGCGCGAACAGCTGGGCCAGAAGATACGCCGCCAGCAAATGCCGTGAGGCATGCCAGCGGCATTCGAACGCATTACTTGGGCTGGACACGATCCAGGATCATGCGAACCATGCGCTGAAGCTCCGGATCTTCCGATTCGGCGCGCTCCATGAACCAGCCGAACATGTCCTGATCTTCGCATTCGAGCAGCTTGCGGTAGCAATCGCGGTCGACATCATTGAGGTGCGGATAGACCTCTTTGACGAACGGTACCAGCAACACGTCAAGCTCAAGCATGCCGCGGCGGCTGTGCCAGTAGAGGCGATTCAGTTCAACATCTTCGACCATGGAGCGCTCCTCAAATAGGCGGCAAGTATACAGCCCCAGGCGGAGTCGAACACTCGGCTTTGGTCGGCCACCACGATCCTTTGTGAACTACCCATTTCAAGAGCGCCCCCTTATGATGTCCCCCAGACTCTTTACCCTGCGATGACCCATGGCCGATTCTGCTTTTTTCTGCACCCTGTCTCACGAAGGCGTTCTCGCAGTACGCGGCGCGGATGCCGGCAAATTCCTGCAAGGCCAATTGACCTGCAACCTCAATTACCTGAGTGACACCCAGGCCAGCCTCGGCGCCCGCTGCACACAGAAGGGCCGGATGCAGTCGAGTTTCCGCATCCTGCTGGAAGGCGACGGTGTTCTGATGGCCATGGCCACCGAACTGCTGGAACCGCAACTGGCGGACCTGAAAAAGTACGCAGTGTTTTCCAAATCCAAACTGACCGACGAAAGAGCCGCCTGGGTCCGCTTCGGCGTCGACCATGGCGATGCGGCACTGATCAGCCTCGGTCTTGAGCTTCCGGCTGATACCGACAGCGTCGCGCGCAATGACGGCTTGATCGCCATTCGCGTCTCGCCGGACCGCGCCGAACTCTGGGTCGCCGCCGACCAGGCCGATGTCATCAAGGGCAAGCTGTCCGCCGTATTGGCCGAAGGCGATCTGAATCAATGGCTGTTGGGCCAGATCCGCGCAGGGATCGGCCAGGTCATGCCGAGCACTCGCGAGTTGTTCATCCCGCAGATGCTCAATCTGCAAGCCGTGGGTGGCGTGAGCTTCAAGAAAGGTTGCTACACCGGCCAGGAAATCGTCGCGCGCATGCAGTACCTGGGCAAACTCAAGCGCCGCTTGTATCGCCTGACACTGGATGCCAGCGAATTGCCTGAACCTGGCACACCACTGTTCTCCCCTACCCACGGCAGCTCTATCGGCGAAGTGGTGCTGGCCGCCAACGCCGGGAAAAACATTGAACTTCTGGCCGTGCTGCAAGCCGAAGCAGCGGAAGGAGGTGATATCCATCTGGGCGCGCTCGAAGGGCCAGCCCTGCACCTGCTCGACCTGCCTTATCAACTGGATCGCGATCGCGAAATTCAGCGTTAACCGCAGCACTTGTTGCAACACCCTAGAGAAAAGAAATGAGCGAGCTGGCGGATAAGGTCCAACAGGATTTGGTTGAGGCCATCGATAACGATGACCTGGTTCTGCCAACGTTACCGGAAGTGGCCCTGCAGATTCGCAAGGCCGCTGAAGACCCGGAAATCAGTGTCAGCACCCTGAGCAAAGTGATCGGCCGCGATACCGCGCTGTCGGCGCGTCTGATCAAAGTGGTCAATAGCCCGCTGTTGCGCGCGACACAGGAAGTCACTGACCTGCACACGGCGATTACTCGACTGGGCATCAATTACAGCAGCAACCTGGCCATTGGTCTGGTCATGGAACAGATTTTCCATGCCCGCTCCGAGGTGGTAGAACAGAAAATGCGCGATGTCTGGCGCAAAAGCCTGGAAATCGCCGGGATCAGCTATGCATTGTGCCGCAGGTACACGCAACTCAAGCCCGATCAGGCAGCCCTTGGCGGACTGGTGCATCAGATCGGTGTGTTGCCGATCCTGACCTACGCCGAAGATCACTATGAACTGCTGGCTGACCCGGTCAGCCTCAACCATGTGATTGATCACATTCATCCATTGCTCGGCGACAAACTGCTCAGGGTCTGGGAGTTTCCGGAAATGCTGGTACAGGTGCCGGGACTTTATCTGGACTTCAATCGACAGTCCGAGCGGGTCGATTATGTCGATCTGGTGCAAGTAGCCAGCCTGTATTGCCACAAGGACACCGACCATCCCCTCGCGCGCATCGACGCATTCAGCGTGCCGGCGTTCAAAAAGCTGGGGATTGATCCAGAGAACGAGGCGATGTGCCGCGATCTGGAAGAGTCGCGGTCGATGTTTTACTGATAATTGTGGCGAGGGGGCTTGCCCCCGTTGGACCGCATAGCGGTCCCAAAAGCCGCGACTGCTGCGCAGCCGAACGGGGCGATGCGGCGTTCCGACAAGCCCCCTCGCCACAGAGAATGCGTTCACTCCCCAGCGATAAAACTCACCCGCACCTTCAACCCGGCCTGCTCGCCATCGTGCAGGCTGATTTGAGCCAAGTGCGCGCGGCAGATTTCGCCAACAATCGCCAGTCCCAACCCCGAACCGGCCACCTGCTGGTTGCGCCGGTAAAAGCGCTCGAACACCCGATCGCGCTCTTCAAGAGGAATGCCTGGGCCATCGTCCTCGACCTCCAACACGGCCGGTGCCGTGACCCGAAGAATCACGTTGCCACCCGATGGCGTGTGCGCCAGCGCGTTATCCACCAGATTGCTCAACAGTTCGTTCAACAGCGTTGGCTCGCCGCGCAACCACACCGGTTCGTCCGCTTCCAGCGCCAGCGCCACACCGCGTGCGTGGGCCAGCGGTGCCATGGCCATGCCGAGTTCGCGAGCCAGCTGACTGAGATCAAGCAACTGCGCGCCACCCTCGGCGATGGCCCGGGCACCATTTTCGACCCGTGCCAGCGAGAGCAATTGATTGGCAAGGTGGGTCAGACGATCCGTGCCTTGGGCGGCGGTTTCCAACGTATTGCGCCAGGTTTCAGGTTCGGTCGAGCGCAAACCCAGTTCCAGTCGTGCCTTGAGCGCCGCCAGGGGCGTACGCAGCTCATGGGCGGCATCGGCGATGAACTGCGCCTGACGCTCGAACTGCCCGCGCAGGCGCTCGGTAAAGTGATTGAGCGCGCGCACCAGCGGCCATAATTCGTGCTGCACTTCCACCAACGGTAATGGCCGCAGATCGTCCGGCTGACGTTCTTCCACCGCGGTGCGCAAGCGTTCCAGCGGACGCAACGCGGCGCTGACAGCAAACCACACCAACAACAACGCACCCACCGCCAGCATGCCCAGACGCAATAACGTGTCCGCCGCCAGGCTGCGGGCCATGCTGACCCGCGCTTCATCGGTTTCCGCCACGCGGATTTCCGCCATGCCGTTCATGTTCGGCTCGCTCACGGGTTTGAGCAGGCTCACCACGCGCACGTTCTGCCCCTGGTACTTGGCGTTATAGAAACGCGCCAGTGCCGGATAGTCATCGGTGCGCGGCGTGCCCGGCGGCGGAGGCGGAAGGTTTTCGTAACCGGAGATCAGCTTCTGATTGATGTCGTTGACCAGGTAAAAAATCCGTCCCGCACTGTCGTACGCGAACGTGTCGAGGGCCACGTACGGCACGTCGGCGCTCAGCGAGCCGTCGCGCTGGGAAACACCAGCAGCGATGGTCCGCGCCGAGGCCAGCAAGGTCCGGTCATAGGCGGTGTCGGCGGCTTCGCGACCGTTCCAGTAAGCGCTCAAACCACTGGCCAACATCAACACCACCAGCAACAACGCCAGATTCCACAGCAACCGCCAGCGCAGGCTGCTGGGCTTATGCATCGCGGCTTTCCAGCAAGTAGCCGAGACCGCGGAAGGTCACGATGACCACCGGTTGGCCATCGAGCTTTTTGCGCAGGCGATGGACATAGATCTCGATGGCGTCGGGGCTGGCCTCTTCGTCCAGACCGAACACTTGCGAGGCCAGTTGCTCCTTGCTCATCACCCGACCGGGACGGGCGATCAGGGCTTCGAGCACGGCCTGCTCGCGGGAAGTCAGGGTCAGCAATTCTTCGCCGAGGGTGAAGCGCCGAGTGTCCAGGTCATAGGCCAGCACACCGCAGCGCTGCTGGCGTTCACCGCCGAGCACACTGCGGCGCAGCAAGGCTTTGACCCGGGCTTCGAGTTCGGTCAGTTCGAAAGGTTTGGCCAGGTAATCGTCGGCGCCGAGGTTCAGGCCGTGGACCCGGTCCTTGACGTCGCTGCGGGCGGTCAACATCAACACCGGCAGGTTCTTGCCCCGCGCCCGCAGGCGCGCCAGCACTTCGAAACCATCCATGCGCGGCAGGCCGACGTCGAGGATCGCCATGGCGTATTCCTCGCTGCTCAACGCCAGGTCGGCCGCCACTCCGTCGTGCAGCACATCCACGGTCAACCCGGTGCTCTTGAGCGCCTGGGCGACACTTTCGGCGAGCTGCAGGTGGTCTTCGACGAGCAGAACACGCATGGATCTTTACCTCATTCAGGGATGGTCGACGCCATTCTTTGGCGCGGAGTTTACAGCCGCAACCGCCGCTGTGAAGCCCGAAAACCGTGAAAGTCAGCTGAAAGGTTAGCGAAAGGTTCGCCGGTTAGAGTCCAGCCACGGACAGTTTCGACTGCCCGTCGCTACCGCACATAGCGTACGAAAAACGCCTCGAAGCGTTTTCGCCAATAAGAACAATAAACGGAGTACTTCAAGATGCTGTCCATGCAGCTTCAGGCTTGCCCGCCTGCTCGCTTTTCCCGCCTCAGCCACACCGCCCTTGCCAGTGCCGCCGCCCTCGCCGGCTTTTCGCCGTTGAGCCAGGCTGCCTTCTTTGAAGACAGTACGGCAACCCTTGAAACCCGCAACATGTATTTCAACCGCGACTTTCGCGACGGTACCAGCGCCCAGCAATCCAAGCGGGACGAATGGGCTCAGGGGTTCATGCTCAATCTGCAATCGGGTTACACCGACGGCGCCGTGGGGTTCGGTGTCGATGCGCTGGGCATGCTGGGGGTCAAACTCGATTCGAGTCCCGACCGCACCGGCACCGGCCTGCTGCCAACCCATGACGACGGCCGCGCAGCCGATGAGTACTCCAAGCTTGGCCTGACCGGCAAAGTGAAGATCTCCGCCACCGAACTGAAAATCGGCAGCCTGATTCCGGAACTGCCGATCCTCAAGCCCAACGACGGGCGCATCCTGCCGCAGACCTTCGAAGGCGGCCTGCTGACCTCCAAAGAGATCAAGAACCTGACCTTCACCGGCGGGCGTCTGGAGAAAGCCAAGGACCGCGACAGCACCGATTTCGAGGACATTGCCCTCAACAACAAGAACAGCCGCTTCGCTGGCACCGCAGCCGGCAAGCATTTCGACTTTGGCGGCGTGGACTACAAGTTCACCGACAAAATCACCGGCAGCTACCACTTCGCGCAACTCGATGAAGTCTACAACCAGCACTTCCTCGGCATGGTCGCCTCGCAGCCGTTCGGCCCGGGGACGTTCGGCACCGACCTGCGACTGGCCATCAGTGACGACCAGGGCGCGGCCCGTGGCGGCAAGATCGACAACAAATCCCTCAATGGCCTGGCGAGCTATGCCTTGAGCGGGCATAAATTCAGCGCCGGCTACCAGCACATGTCCGGCGACAGCGCGTTCCCTTATGTCGATGGCAGTGACCCGTACTTGGTCAACTTCGTTCAGATCAACGACTTTGCCGGCGCCGAAGAGCGCTCCTGGCAGGCACGTTACGACTTTGACTTCGCCAAGCTTGGGGTTCCCGGCCTGAGTTTCATGAGCCGTTACCTGAGCGGTGACAACATCAAGCTCAAGAACGGTGACGAAGGCAAAGAGTGGGAACGCAACACCGAAATCAAATACGTCGTACAAAGCGGCGCGCTCAAGGATGTCGCCGTGCGCCTGCGCAATGCCACTTACCGTTCCAACTACTCCGCTCGCGATGCCAATGAAGTGCGTCTGCTGGTGAGCTATAGCGTTGCCCTTTGGTAATTCAGTACACCTATAACAACAACTCCCAAGGAGACTTGAATGAACTTATCACTGCGTAAAGTTGCTCTCACCGCCAGCGCCCTGCTGTTCGCCGGCCAATTGCTCGCCGAACCCAAACGCCCGGAATGCATCGCCCCGGCCTCGCCAGGCGGCGGTTTCGACCTGACCTGCAAGCTGGCGCAAAGCGCGCTGGTGAATCAGAAACTGCTGACTAAACCAATGCGCGTGACCTACATGCCCGGCGGTGTTGGCGCGGTGGCGTACAACGCGGTGGTCGCTCAGCGTCCAGCCGATGCCGGCACGTTGGTGGCGTGGTCCAGCGGTTCGCTGTTGAACCTGGCCCAAGGCAAGTTCGGCCGTTTCGATGAAAACGCCGTGCGCTGGCTGGCGGCGGTTGGAACAAGCTACGGCGCCATCGCGGTGAAAAGCGATTCGCCTTACAAGACCCTGGACGATCTGGTTCAGGCGTTGAAGAAAGATCCGAGCAAAGTGGTGATCGGCTCCGGCGGCACCGTTGGCAGCCAGGACTGGATGCAGACCGCGCTGATCGCCAAGGCTGCCGGGATCAACCCGCGTGACCTGCGTTACGTCGCCCTCGAAGGCGGCGGTGAAATCGCCACCGCCCTGCTCGGCGGCCACATCCAGGTTGGCAGCACCGACATCTCCGACTCCATGCCGCACATCCAGAGCGGGGACATGCGCCTGCTGGCCGTGTTCTCCGAGAAGCGTCTGGACGAGCCGGAAATGAAAGACATTCCGACCGCCAAAGAACAAGGCTACGACATCGTCTGGCCAGTGGTTCGCGGCTTCTACCTCGGGCCAAAGGTCAGCGACGAAGACTACGCCTGGTGGAAAGACGCTTTCGACAAGCTGCTGGCTTCTGAAGAGTTCGCCAAGTTGCGCGATCAACGTGAGCTCTTCCCGTTCGCCATGACCGGCCCGGAGCTGGACACCTACGTGAAGAAGCAGGTTGCGGACTACAAAGTGCTGGCCAAAGAGTTCGGCCTGATTCAGTGATCGCCTCTGTCTAGCGGCTGCGGCCCCCGTTCTGGAGGGCTGTGGCACAGGAGTTTCCCATGCTCTTACAACGCATTTTTGCTTCGATGCTGTTGGTGGCCTGTCTCAGCCTGGTGCTGATGGCCTGGCCCTACCAGGCACCTTTTTCCTACGAACCGATCGGCCCACGGGCCTTCCCCCTGTTGATGCTGGGGCTGATGGGCCTGGGGTTGGTTTATATGGTGTATCGCCCTTCGCCGATCAAACACACCGATGAAGATCCGCCGATGGATCGCGAAACCCTGAACAAAATCGGCCTTTGCGTGCTGTTGTTGCTGATCTTTGCCGGGCTGTTCGAACCACTGGGCTTCATCCTCAGCAGCATGCTGATTGGCATTCCGATGGCACGCCTGTATGGCGGACGCTGGTTGCCGAGCGCAGTGATCATCAGCCTGATGAGCATCGGTCTGTACCTGCTGTTCGACAAAGTCATGGACGTGCCACTGCCTCTGGGCCTGCTCGACGTTCTGGAGAACTGATATGGATACGCTTGGTTATTTGAGTCACGGCTTCGGCGTCGCATTGACCCCTTACAACTTGGTGACCGCACTCAGCGGTACGCTGATCGGTACCGTCGTCGGCCTGCTCCCCGGCCTGGGTCCGATCAACGGCGTGGCGTTGCTGATCCCGATCGCCTTCGCCCTCGGCCTGCCACCGGAGTCAGCGTTGATCCTGCTGGCCGCGGTTTATCTGGGTTGCGAGTACGGCGGCCGGATCAGTTCGATTCTGCTGAACATTCCGGGCGAAGCCTCTACCGTGATGACCACCCTCGACGGCTACCCAATGGCCCGTCAGGGGATGGCCGGGGTTGCGTTATCACTTTCGGCGTGGAGTTCGTTCATCGGCGCTTTCATTGCGACCTGCGGGATGGTGGTGTTCGCACCGATTCTGGCGAAATGGGCGATTGCCTTCGGTCCGGCGGAATATTTCGTACTGATGGTGTTCGCGATTGTCTGCCTCGGCGGCATGGCGGGTGATCGACCGCTCAAGACGTTTATTGCGGCGCTGATCGGTCTGTTCCTGTCGACGGTTGGCATTGATGCCAACAGCGGTGTCTACCGCTTCACCGGTGACAATATCCACCTCACCGATGGCATTCAGTTCGTGGTGCTGGTGCTGGGTCTGTTCTCGATCAGTGAAATCCTCTTGCTGCTGGAAAAAACCCACCGTGGCCAGGAAGCGTTCCAGGCCACTGGCCGCATGATGTTCAACTTCAAGGAGGCCGCTTCGGTGTTCTGGGTGAACATTCGTTGCGGTGTGCTCGGCTTCATCATGGGCGTGTTGCCCGGTGCTGGCGCGACACTGGCCAGCGCCGTGGCTTACATGACCGAGAAACGCATCGCGGGTCCAAGCGGAAAATTCGGACAAGGCGACAAGCGTGGTCTCGCCGCTCCGGAAACCGCCATCGGCGCTGAAGCCTGCGGCGCTCTGGTGCCAATGCTGACGCTGGGTGTTCCGGGTTCGGGCACGACGGCGGTGATGATCGGCGCACTGTCGCTGTACAACATCACCCCTGGCCCACTGCTGTTTCAACAGCAACCGGACATCGTCTGGGGCCTGATCGCTTCGTTGTTTGTCGCCAACATCATGCTGGTGATCCTCAACATTCCAATGATCCGCATCTTCACCCGCATCCTCGCCGTGCCGAACTGGGCGCTGGTGCCGATGATCGCGATCATTACCGCCATCGGCGTTTTCGCGGTGCATGCCACCACCTTCGACCTGTTCCTGATGATCGGCATCGGCATCTTCGGCTACATTCTGCGTAAGCTGGATTTTCCGCTGTCACCCGTGTTGCTGGGCTTTATCCTCGGTGGCTTGATGGAACAGAACCTGCGCCGAGCCTTGTCGATCTCCAACGGTTCACTGGAGATTCTCTGGTCGAGCGGGATCACCATGGGTGTCTGGGCGTTGATCGCCGTGATGCTGCTGGTGCCGATCCTGCGAATCTGGCGCAAACGTTCAGTCGCCCGGCGCGTTATCGTCGATGTCTGATCGAGTGCCCTTCAAAGCCTGGTGGGGAACTCCGCTGGTCGGTCTGCTGGGCGGTTACCTGGCCAGCCAGATCGGCTGGCCACTGCCGTGGATGGTCGGCTCGTTGCTGGCGATCATCCTGGTGCGTTGCCTGACACCCTGGCAATTGGCGGAAATCCCTGGCGGCCGCAAGTGCGGCCAGTGGATTGTCGGTATCGGTATCGGCCTGCACTTCACCCCGGTGGTGATGGAGCAGGTCCTGAGCCACTTCGGTCTGATCTTCTTCGGTGCGTTGGTCACCAGCCTGTCGGCCGTGGTCGGGGTCTGGTTGATGCGGCGTACCGGTGAAGATCGCGCCACCGCGTTCTTTTCCAGCATGCCGGGCGGCTCCGGGGAGATGGTCAACCTCGGCGCGCGTAACGGCGCCGTGCTCAGTCGTGTTGCGGCGGGGCAAAGTCTGCGGGTGTTGGTGGTGGTGCTTTGTGTGCCGGCAGCGTTCAAGTATTTGTTGGGTGACGGCGCACCGATTTTTCATCCGTCCACCGTCAATTGGTGGTGGCTCGCTCTTCTCTTCCCAGCGGGCGCCTTGGCGGCGTGGCTCTGGGAACGTCTGCGTCAACCCAATCCGTGGCTGTTCGGACCGTTGCTTGTGAGTGCGGCGGTGAGTATTGGCGGGGATCTGCACATCGGATTGCCCAACGGCGGCAGCCAGATCGGGCAATGGCTGATTGGCAGCGGGTTGGGGTGTCACTTCAATCGGCAGTTTTTTCGGCGTGCGCCTTCATTCATGGGCCGGACCTTGATCGGCACGGTGTTGACCATGTTGATCGCCACGCTGGCGGCATTGGGGTTGAGTGCGCTGACGCACCTGGATTTGCGTTCTCTGACGTTAGGCATGATGCCCGGCGGGATTGCGGAGATGAGCCTGACGGCGGAGACGTTGCAGTTGTCGGTGCCGCTGGTGACGGCGATGCAGGTGATGCGGCTGTTGTTTGTGTTGTTTCTGGCGGAGCCGTTGTTCAAGTATTGGAATCGGCAACCGGATTCTGTCTGAAAGACCGAGTCGACCCCTTCGCGAGCAAGCTCGCTCCCACAGGGTTCGCGTGATACTTGTGGGAGCGAGCTTGCTCGCGAAGGGGCCAACTCGGTCAACGCATCAAACTGGCGGCAACCGCCACTCGATCGGCGTTTCGCCATTCTGCTCCAGATATTTATTGGTTCGACTAAAGTGCCCGCACCCGAGGAAGCCCCGATAAGCGGACAGCGGTGACGGATGCACCGACGTCAGCACCAGATGCTTGGTGGCATCGATCAGTTTCTGCTTGCTCTGTGCATGGGCGCCCCACAGCATGAACACCAGATGCGGCTGATGTTCGCTGACCACTTCAATGATCCGATCGGTGAAATACTGCCAGCCCTTGTCCTTGTGCGCATTGGCGTTGGCGCGTTCCACGGTCATGGTGGTGTTGATCATCAGCACGCCCTGGTCCGCCCAGCTTTGCAGGCAACCGTGGGTCGGGATGTCGATGTTCAGGTCGCGTTTCAACTCTTTATAGATGTTCACCAGCGACGGCGGCGCCGGTACGCCCGGTTGCACCGAAAAGCACAAGCCGTGGGCCTGTCCCGGACCGTGGTACGGGTCCTGGCCGAGGATGACGACTTTGACTTTATCCAGCGGCGTCGAATTGAGTGCATTGAAAATCATCGGTCCCGGGGGGTAGATTTCCTTGCCTGCCGCGCGCTCCTCTTGCAGGAAGTTGCGCAACTCTGCCATGTAGGGCTGGTCGAATTCGGCACGCAGTGCCTCCTTCCAGCTCGGTTCGAGTTTGATACGGTCGTCAGCAGTCATGGTTACATCCGGCAAAAACAATGGGGCGAACCCTAGGAAAGCCCATCACGCTTGTCAATTGATCTGACGCAGATCCGGCACTTTCCTACATAGCGATCATACTGAACGCTCAAATTCCCGATCGAGGTCACGATGAATCTGCACTTCGAAGAACTCACGGGCACCGACGGCGCACGCATCGGAGTCGCCAGCCTGGAGGCCGAAAAATCCCTCAATGCCCTGTCCTTGCCGATGATCAACGCCTTGCGCGATCAACTGGACGTCTGGGCCAAAGAACCGCAAATCGTCTGCGTCGTGTTGCGCGGCAACGGTGCCAAAGCCTTTTGCGCCGGTGGCGAAGTACGCAGCCTGGTGGAAGCCTGTCGCGCCCATCCCGGCGAAGTGCCGCCGCTGGCCGCGCATTTCTTTGCGGCGGAATATCGCCTGGACTTCAATCTGCACACTTACCCTAAACCACTGATCTGCTGGGGGCATGGCTATGTGCTCGGCGGTGGCATGGGGCTGCTGCAAGGGGCGAGCATCCGGATTGTTACGCCGAGCAGCCGCCTGGCGATGCCGGAGATCAGTATCGGTTTGTACCCGGATGTCGGGGCCAGTTGGTTTCTGTCTCGCCTCCCCGGCAAGCTCGGATTGTTTCTCGGCCTGACCGGCGCCCATATGAACGGTCGCGATGCGATCGATCTCGACCTGGCCGACCGTTTCCTGCTCGATGAACAGCAGGAAGAGCTGATGGAAGGTCTGCTGCAGTTGAACTGGCAGGAACAGACGCCGATGCAGCTGAACAGCCTGCTCAAAGCCCTGCAGCAGGAAGCCATCGCGCAAATGCCCGAAGCCCAGTGGCTACCGCGACGCCAGCAGATCGATGAGCTACTGGATGTCAGTGACGTGCGCTGCGCCTGGAAGGCCATCAGCCAGCTGCGCGACAACACGGATCTGCTGCTCAGCCGTGCCGCGAAAACCATGAGCGAAGGGTCGCCCCTGACTGCTCATCTGGTGTGGGAACAGATCGCCCGCGCCCGGCACATGTCGCTGGCTCAAGTCTTTCAGATGGAATACACCATGAGCCTCAACTGCTGCCGTCATCCGGAGTTCAGCGAAGGCGTGCGCGCACGGTTGATCGACAAGGATCAAAAACCGCATTGGCACTGGCCGGACATCAATAACCTGCCGGATGCGGTGGTAGACGCGCATTTCCACAAGGCCTGGGAAGGCCGACATCCTCTGGCCGATCTGTAGTAATACTGAAATTCGGGCATAAAAAAGCGGCGCTTCATGCGCCGCTTTTTTATGAGTGTTTAACGGTGGCCGCCTCGGCCATCGTGATTTCCGCGACCGTTGTGGTCGCCTCGTCCGCCACGGTTGTCGCGTCCGCCATGGCCGCCGCGATAGTCGTTGTTTCCACCGCGGTTACGTCCGTCCCAACCGCCACGGTTACGGCCATCCCAGCCGCGATTCTGATGAGCCCGGTAATCGGCTCGTGGCGACGACTGGTAATAACGTGGTGCCGGTTGATAAACCCGCGGCTGGTGGTAATACCGCGGCGTTGGCTGGTAATACCGCGCTGGCGGTGCGTAGTACCGGCGTGGTTGCGTGTAATAACCCCCGCCACCTGAGTAGTAAGGCCCGCCACCGGAATAATAGGCTGGCGAGGTATAGACCTCGGAACTGTAGTAGCTGGCTCCTCCATCGGAATAGGGCACGCATGCACCAAGTAACAATCCCAATACAGCAATCAGAAGAATTCGGCGATACATAGCGGCCTCCTGGACCGCGAGTGAGCCATACCAGCGACGCTGGCAGGCGACAGTCAATTATTCGGTGACTGTCGAAAGATCAGACATCGTTTTCCAAATCTGGTGCGTTCGCGAAACAGATTGAAACAAGTCGCCGATGAAAGGTTTTTCATCCATTCACCCGCTGATTAATGGTGGCCACCGCGATATCCACCACCGTAATGACGTGGCCCGTGCCCGCCCCAATAGTAGTAGCGATAGCCACCATAAAAGCGAGGGCCGTAGTAATAACGCGGTCCGTAATAGTAGGAATAGGGCGAATAACCGGGGTAGTAATAAGGCGCGGAATACACATCATAGCCACCGGCATAGTAGTAGCAGCCGGATATCCCAAGACCCAGAACAACACCAAGCAACAGTCGACGAAACATGGCGGCCTCCTGAAAGACCCACAACCGGAACAGGCCGGCTGACACCTGTTTTGACTGGAAATGCTCCATCGAGTGCCGAGCCGCCTGGACCTTCAGATCAGCGGCCGGCCCGATCCATTGCGGTGCACCCATGCACCATCACAAGGCAACGCCGCCACCTATCCCCAACGCGCCAATGGCGTAATCGCCCACGCTAGAGCGCTCAAGCCGACTTGGCACGGCTCTCGCTTTAGCAAAGACGTGCAGGAGTCATCACAGGTTCGCGGCACCACAATTTGCAATGGCTGACTAGGGTTCCGGCTCGCTAAGGCGAGTGGCTGGTCCGAGAGTTGGCGACCTCCAGTTGAGGTTACACGGCGGGACAAAAGCCCGGGAGACAAGCCACCGTTCGCGGTGCCGCGTTGACTCCTGCCCGCCCTTGATCAACTGGAGAACCACCCCATGCTCAAGCATCGTTTACCCGCCCTGCTCGCCGCTGCATTCGCAGCCTTCGTGAGCGTCTCGTCCCAGGCCGCCCAGAAAGACCACTTCAGCGTCTGCTGGACCATCTACGCCGGCTGGATGCCCTGGGAATACGCTGGCAGCCAAGGCATCGTCGACAAATGGGCGAAGAAGTACGGCATCAAGATTGATGTGGTGCAGCTCAATGACTATGTCGAATCCATCAACCAATACACCGCTGGCCAATTCGACGGCTGCACCATGACCAACATGGATGCGCTGACCATTCCGGCGGCCGGCGGCGTCGACAGCACCGCGCTGATCGTCAGCGACTTCTCCAACGGCAACGACGGCATCGTGCTCAAGGGCGACGGCAAAAAAGTCACCGACCTCAAGGGCATGGACGTCAATCTGGTGGAACTCTCTGTCTCCCACTACCTGCTGGCCCGGGCCCTGGATTCGGTCGATCTCACCGAGAAAGACCTGAAAGTGGTCAACACCTCCGACGCCGACATCTCGGCTGCCTTCAACACCGATCAGGTCAACGCCGTCACCACCTGGAACCCGATGCTTTCGGACATCAAGGCCAAGCCTGCGGTGACCGAAGTGTTCAACTCCAGCCAGATCCCCGGCGAAATCATGGACATGATGGTGGTCAACAGCGCCACCCTCAAAGACAACCCGGCCCTGGGCAAAGCCCTGACCGGCGCTTGGTTCGAAGTGGTCGAGTTGATGAACGCGAAAAACGCTGCCAGCAAGGTCGCGCTCGAACACATGGCCAAAGCTTCCGGCACCGATCTGGCCGGTTTCCAGTCGCAACTGGACACCACCAAATTGTTCGCCACACCCAAAGAAGCCCTGGCGTTCTCCACCAGCAAGCAACTGCCGGAAACCATGCGCAAGGTGGCCGAGTTTTCGTTCCAGCACGGCTTGCTGGGTGAAGGCGCCAAGGACACCAGCGCGGTCGGCATGGCCTTCGCCAATGGCGTGACCAGCGGCGACAAAACCAACCTCAAGCTGCGCTTCGACCCGACCTACGTGCAGATGGCCGCCGACGCGAAGCTGTAATCAGGAGGACCTGGCCATGCGCCTGATCAATCGCCACCCGGATCGCCCGAGTCGCCTGCTGTTGGTGATCCTGCCGTTCGCCCTGGTGCTGTTCGCCTACTTCATGGGCTCGGCCGAGCGGCTGACGGACAACCCCAACGACAAGCTGCTGCCGAGCGCCGTGCAGATGACCGACGCGGTCAAACGTCTGGCGTTCACCGCCGACACCCGCACCGGCGACTATTTACTTTGGCAAGACACCGCGTCCAGCCTGCGACGCCTGGCTATCGGTCTCGGCATCAGTGCGCTGGCCGGGCTGTGCCTAGGCATCGCCGCCGGGACGTTGCCGCTGTTCGGCGCGCCGTTGTCGCCGTTGCTGACGGTGCTGTCGATGGTGCCGCCGCTGGCGATTCTGCCGATTCTGTTCATCGTGTTCGGGCTGGGGGAATTGTCGAAAGTGATGCTGATCGTGATCGGTATCACCCCGTGTCTTGCTCGCGATCTGGAACAACGTGCCCGTGAGATACCGGTCGAGTTGCTGATCAAGGCCCAGACCCTCGGCGCCTCGACCTGGACGCTGATGCTGCGGGTAGTGCTGCCGCAATTGCTCCCGCGCCTGCTGATCTCGCTACGACTGATGCTCGGCTCGGCGTGGTTGTTCCTGATCGCCGCCGAAGCCATCGCCTCCACCGACGGCCTCGGCTACCGGATTTTCCTGGTGCGCCGTTACCTGGCGATGGACGTGATTCTGCCCTACGTGGTCTGGATCACCCTGCTCGCCTGGCTGATGGATTGGGGCCTGAAACGCCTGACCCAACGGGCGTTCCCTTGGTATGAGGGGGCCCGCGCATGAGCTTCATCACAGTGAAAAATGTCTGGCAGCAATACGCCGATCAGGTGGTGCTCGAAGGGCTGAACCTGAACGTCAACGAGGGTGAGTTCTGCACCTTGGTCGGTGCGTCGGGTTGCGGCAAGTCGACCTTCCTGCGGCTATTGCTGGGCCAGGAACGCGCCAGTCGCGGCGAGATTCTGTTGGATGGCCAGGCCTTGGCCGGCGAACCGGATTCGAGCCGTGGCGTGGTGTTCCAGCGCTACTCGGTGTTCCCGCACTTGAGCGTGCTGGACAACGTCGCCCTGGGCCTTGAACTGCCGCGTTCACCGTTGCTCGGGCGCTTGTTCGGCAGCGCAAAAAAAGACGCACGCGAACAGGCCTCAGTGCTGCTGCACAAAGTCGGCCTCGGCCACTCGCTGGACAAGTACCCGGCGCAGCTCTCCGGCGGCATGCAACAACGACTGGCGATTGCCCAGGCGCTGATCATGAAGCCGCGCGTGTTGCTGCTCGACGAACCGTTCGGCGCCCTCGATCCAGGCATCCGCAAGGACATGCACGGTTTACTGCTGGAGCTGTGGCGCGAGACGCAACTGACGGTGTTCATGGTCACCCACGACTTGTCCGAAGGCTTCAGCCTCGGCACGCGCCTGCTGGTGTTCGACAAGGTCCGAGTCGACCCGCACGCCCCCGGCGCCTATGGCGCGCGCATCACTTACGACATCCCTTTGAACAGCGACCGCCGCGCCCATCGCGCCGCCGTCGACGCCCTGCCGGCTGAGCTGGCAGGCACGCTTCGTACCGCTTAAGAGGATTTTCATATGACTGATTCGACCCAACTGTTCCCGCCCTTCGCCGAAGAAATGCTCCCCGGCGGCGGCCATCGCTCCTTCGTGTTGAAACGCGGCCAGTTGCTGCGCCTGACCGACCTGCGCGGCGGCGCCAACGTCAGCCTGACGCTGCTCAACGCCAACGAAAAAACCGAACGCCTGAACCTGCCCGACAGCCTCAAATGCCAACACACGGCCAAGCTCACCACTGGCCATTGCCTGTACTCGGACATGGGTCGCGTGCTGGCCGCCATCACTGCTGACACCTGCGGCTGGAGCGACAGCCTCGGCGGTGTGCTCTGCGCTGAAGAGGTCGCGGAAAAATACGGCCAGGGCCGCTATCAGGAACTGCGCAACGGCTTCTTCCGCAACGGCACCGACAACCTGTTGGTGGAGCTGGGCAAGTGGGGTTTGGGCCTGTCCGATTTGCTGATGACCCTCAATTTGTTCAGCCGCGTGAACGTCGATGAGGCCGGGCGTTTTCACTTCGTCGAAGGCAATTCCAAGGCCGGCGACTACATCGAGTTGTATGCGCCGATGGACACGCTGGTGGTGCTCACCGCGCTGCAACATCCGATGGACCCTTCGCCTGAATACGCGCCAAAACCGCTGAAGCTCAGCTGGATGAACGCTGACGCCAGCGTCGCCGAACACTGCCGCACCTCGCGCCCGGAAAACGAGCGCGGCTTCATCAACACCGACTGTCTGTTCGCCTGAGGATCGCTGCCATGTCACTTGCAATCGCTACTGCTCAACAGCAACCAGAAACTGCGATCTACCGCGCCACCATCCCGGCCGGCGAACCGTGGTTGATGGAGGTCAAGGCTGGCCAGACTTTGCGCATCCTCGATCTGGAAGGCAATCAGGCCGTCGACACGTTGTTCTACAGCGTTGCCAATCCGAAGGAGCGCTACGACGTGCAACGTACGTTGCGCCGACAGAACAGCGTCTACCTGAGCACCGGCAGCGTGCTCTATTCCAACCTCGGCAAACCGATGCTGACCATCGTCGCCGACACCTGCGGCCGTCACGACACCCTCGGCGGTGCGTGCGCGCAAGAGAGCAACACCGTGCGTTATGCGTTGGAGAAACGCTACATGCACAGCTGCCGCGACAACTACCTGCGAGCCTGCGTCCACGACGGGCGATTGGGCAAGGGCGACATCGGGCCGAACATCAACTTCTTCATGAACGTGCCGGTCACGGCGGATGGCGGGCTAACGTTTGAGGACGGGATTTCGGCGCCGGGCAAATACGTCGACCTGCGGGCCGAGATGGACGTGATCGTGCTGATCTCCAATTGCCCGCAACTGAACAACCCGTGCAATGCCTACAACCCCACCCCTGCGGAGCTGCTGGTATGGAACTGACATTCGTGCGGTTGCGTCGATGGTTGTTTGCCCTGTGCCAGGCTCGCTCCGGGCAGTGCCTCAAACAGCAAGAACACCACTAAACCCTGTGGGAGCGAGCCTGCTCGCGAAGGCGTCAGCACATTCAACATAGATGTCGACTGACTCACCGCTATCGCGAGCAAGCTCACTCCTACAAGGGTTCGGTGTTGTTTTTGAGTGAAGTGATTTTGCCGTCGGGGACGACCCCGGCGCCTATCGAAAAACTGCGGGACGGCCCGCATCCCAGGTCGAGGCTGATGCGCTATCGCCTCCAGGGGTTATGCCATGTTCGAAAAAGTCCTGATTGCCAACCGTGGCGCCATTGCCTGCCGCATCCTGCGTACCCTGCGTGAGTTGCAGGTCCAGGGCGTTGCCGTTTACTCCGAAGCCGATGCCGCCAGTTTGCATATCTTGCAGGCCGATGAAGCCCACAGCCTCGGTGAAGGTGCAGCCGCCGGCACCTATCTGGCCGTCGAAAAAATCCTCAGCATCGCCACATCCACCGGCGCCACGGCGATTCATCCCGGCTACGGTTTTCTCTCGGAAAACGCCGCGTTCGCCGAAGCGTGCGAAGCCGCCAACATCGCCTTCATCGGCCCGACGCCAGAGCAACTGCGCGTGTTCGGCCTCAAGCACACCGCCCGGGCCTTGGCCAAGCAACACGGCGTACCGATGCTCGAAGGCACCGAGTTGCTCGACAGCCTCGACGCGGCGCTGATTGCTGGCGAACAGGTCGGCTACCCGGTGATGCTCAAAAGCACCGCCGGTGGTGGTGGCATCGGCATGCGCGTGTGCCGCAGTGCGGCCGAGTTGAGCGAATCCTTTGAGGCCGTCAAACGTCTCGGCCAGAACAACTTCAGCGACGCCGGGGTGTTCATCGAAAAGTACATCCAGCGCGCCCGACATCTGGAAGTCCAGGTGTTCGGCGACGGCCAGGGCGAAGTCATTGCCCTCGGCGTGCGCGACTGTTCAGTGCAGCGGCGCAACCAGAAAGTCCTTGAAGAAACCCCGGCACCGAACCTGCCCGAGGGCATGGCTGAGGAGTTGTGTGCGGCGGCGATCAAACTGGCGAAAGCGGTGAATTACCGCAGCGCCGGCACCGTTGAGTTCGTCTTCGACAGCGAGGCTCAGCGGTTCTACTTTCTCGAAGTGAACACCCGTTTGCAGGTGGAGCACGGCGTCACCGAGCAAGTCTGGGGCGTGGATCTGGTGCGCTGGATGGTCGAATTGGCGGCAGGTGATTTGCCGCCGTTGAGCGAGTTGAGCCAAGGTTTGAAAGCCGATGGTCATGCGATTCAGGCACGGCTTTACGCGGAAGATCCGGGTCGGGATTTTCAGCCGAGCCCGGGGTTGCTGACCGCCGTGAACTTCCCTGCCGCCGATGGCAAACACCTGCGCATCGACACCTGGGTCGAGGCCGGTTGCGAGATTCCAGCGTATTTCGATCCGATGATCGCCAAGGTCATCAGCTGGGCGCCGACCCGCGAAGAGGCCGCTGCTGATCTGCATCAGGTGTTGGGCGACAGCCTGCTCTACGGGGTGGAAACCAACCGCGATTATCTGCGGCAGATTCTGCTGGATGCGCCCTTCGCCAACGGTCAGCCGTGGACGCGTTGCCTGGAAGGTTTGGTGTATCAGGCCAACACGTTTGAAGTGCTCAGCGCCGGCACTCAAACCAGCGTGCAGGACTATCCCGGCCGCCTCGGTTATTGGGCCGTGGGCGTGCCGCCGTCGGGGCCGATGGACAGTCGCGCGTTGCGTTCTGGCAATCGTCTGCTGGGTAACGATGAAGGTTCAGCGGCACTGGAAATCACCATGAGCGGGCCGTTGCTGCGCTTCAATTGCGATGCGGTGGTGGCGGTGACCGGGGCAGTGATTCCACTGACCCTTAATGGTGAAGTGGTGCCGATGAACACGGCTTTGCTGGTAACGGCGGGCACTACTTTGAGCCTCGGCACGATTGCCGGAGCAGGCGCTCGCAGTTATTTGTGCCTGCGTGGTGGCCTGCAAGTGCCGGATTATCTGGGCAGCAAAAGCACCTTCACCCTCGGCCAGTTTGGTGGGCATGGTGGTCGCGCATTGCGAGCCGGCGACGTGTTGCATCTCCCTGCTTTGAACGACCGCAGCGCGGGTCAACAACTGGCTGCAGAACAGGTCAGCGAGTTACCCGACCTGCGGCAGATCCGGGTGATCTACGGCCCTCATGGCGCACCGGAATACTTCACCGAAAACTACATTGGCACCTTCTTCGCCACCCAGTGGGAAGTACATTTCAACTCCAGCCGAACCGGTGTGCGGTTGATCGGGCCGAAGCCTGAATGGGTGCGTGCCGATGGTGGCGAGGCTGGTCTGCATCCGTCGAATATCCATGACAATCCGTACGCCATTGGGGCGGTGGATTTTACCGGTGACATGCCGGTGATTCTTGGCCCGGATGGCCCGAGCCTGGGTGGTTTTGTTTGCCCGGTGACGGTGATCGAAGCCGACCTCTGGCAGCTTGGGCAACTCAAGGCCGGGGACAAAGTGCAGTTCCTCCCAGTCGACCTGAAGACCGCCCGCAACCTCGCCCTGAAATGGAATACCCCCTGTAGGAGTGAGCCTGCTCGCGATGGCGGCAGTACAGCCAACATTGATGTGACTGACACACCGAGATCGCGAGCAGGCTCACTCCTACAAGGGATTGAGTCGCCTGTTGTGTTGGATTTGGGTCTGGGGGATACGCGGCTGGTCGCGAGATTGTCTGGGGACACTCACCTGCTGCTGGAAATCGGCGCCCCCGAACTCGACCTCGTCCTGCGCTTCCGCGCCCATGCACTGATGCAAGCACTGGAAAGCCAAAACCTGCACGGCGTCATCGACCTGACCCCCGGCATCCGCTCGCTGCAAGTGCACTACCAACCCGAACAACTGCCGCTGGCCGATCTGCTCGGCATCGTCGCCGGCGAATGGGACGCCGTGTGCGCCGCCAAGGACCTGCAAGTGCCCTCGCGCATCGTCCATCTGCCGCTGTCCTGGGACGACCCGGCCTGCCAGTTGGCGATCGAAAAATACATGACCACCGTGCGCAAGGACGCCCCGTGGTGCCCAAGTAATCTGGAGTTCATCCGCCGCATCAATGACCTGCCCAACCTCGACGAAGTGCAGCGCACGGTGTTCGACGCCAGCTACCTGGTGATGGGCCTGGGCGACGTCTACCTCGGTGCGCCGGTCGCCACGCCACTCGACCCGCGGCATCGCCTGGTGACCACCAAATACAACCCGGCCCGCACCTGGACCGCGGAAAACTCGGTGGGCATCGGTGGCGCCTACATGTGCGTGTACGGCATGGAAGGCCCTGGCGGTTATCAGTTCGTCGGCCGCACTTTGCAGATGTGGAATCGCTATCGCGAGGTCGCCGCATTCGATGGCAAACCGTGGCTGCTGCGCTTCTTCGATCAGATCCGTTTCTACCCGGTCAGTGCCGATGAACTGCTGCGCATTCGACGGGATTTCCCACTCGGGCGCTTCGATCTGAACATCGAGCACAGTCAGCTGAATCTGGCGGATTACCAAGCCTTCCTGACGAAGGAAGCCGAGAGCATTGCCGCGTTTCGCGATCAGCAAAAAGGTGCGTTCAACGCCGAGCGCGAGCGCTGGATCGCCAGTGGCCAGGCGCACTTCGACAGTGAAGAGCTGACCCCGGAGGTGACCGAAGACGCGCCGCTGGCCAGCGGTCAACAGAGCGTCGACAGCCACATCGCCGGCAACCTTTGGCAGGTTCAGGTTGAAACCGGCAGCCGGGTTGCCGCGGGTGATGTGCTGGTGATTCTGGAGTCGATGAAGATGGAAATCCCATTGCTCGCACCCATGGCCGGTGTGGTACGCGAGATTCGCGTGCAACCGGGTTCGGCCGTGCGCGCCGGACAGCGCGTCGTGGTGCTGGAACTCGACTGAACCCACTTTGAAAAGGACTAACGCCATGAACATCAATCTGCAACTCGACGCCCTGCGCAGCGCTTATCGCCTCGGCAACATCACGCCCCGTCAATTGCTGCCGAGCCTGCGCGATAAAGCCGCGGCGCTGAACCCGGATTATCACCTGTTCATCCACTTGCTCAGTGTTGAAGAACTGGAACCGTACCTTGCCGCGCTCGACGGTCGCGACCCTGACAGCTTGCCGCTGTTCGGCGTGCCGTTCGCGATCAAGGACAACATCGACCTGGTGGGCATTCCGACGACCGCGGCGTGCCCTGCATTTGCCTATGTGCCGGAGCGTTCGGCGACCATCGTCGAGCAGTTGCTGGCGCTGGGCGCGATTCCGTTGGGCAAGACCAATCTTGATCAATTCGCCACCGGGCTTAACGGCAGTCGCTCGCCGTATGGTGCGTGCCCGAACAGCGTGTTGCCGGAGTATCCGTCGGGCGGTTCCAGTGCCGGCTCTTCGCTGGCGGTGGCGCTCGGCGTGGCGAGTTTTTCCTTGGGTACGGATACGGCAGGGTCCGGGCGTGTGCCGGCGGCGCTGAACAATCTGGTGGGGTTGAAAGCCACCAAAGGGTTGATCTCCACGGCCGGTGTGGTTCCGGCCTGCCGCACCCTCGATTGTGTGACCACGTTCACCGCGACTGCTCGGGAAGCCAGTCAGTTGCTCGCGCTCACTGCGCACCTTGATCCCCGCGATGAATACAGCCGTAGCAATCCGTTGTGGAATGACGGCTCGGCATTTGGTGCACCTCGCCCCTTCCGCTTCGGCGTGCCGCGTGCTCAGGATCTGGAGTTCTTCGGCTGCCCTGAAGGCCCGCTGCTGTTCGGTGATGCCATCGATCAACTCAAGGCTTTGGGCGGTGAAGCCGTGGAGCTGGATTTGTCGCCGTTCCTTGAAGCGGCGCGGTTGCTCTATGACGGGCCGTGGGTGGCCGAGCGCTACAGCGTCGCCGGCGAATTGATGGAGCAAAATCCTCAAGCCGTACTGCCGGTGATTCGCGCGGTGCTGGCCAAGGCGCCGGCGGTGAACGGCGTGCAAACCTTCCGCGCCCAGTACCGGCTTCAAGCCCTGAAAGCCCTGTGCGACCAGGCGCTGGACGGCCTCGACTGCGTGCTCACACCCACCATTGGCCGCCCCGTCACGCTGGCGGAACTGAACGCCGAGCCGGTACTGCGCAATTCGGAACTGGGCTACTACACCAACTTCATGAACCTGCTCGATTACGCCGCCGTCGCCGTGCCCAGCGGTTTCATGGGCAATGGTTTGCCTTGGGGCGTGACGTTGTTTGGCCGGGCATTCACCGATCAATATTTGTTGAGCGTCGCGGATGCCTTGCAGCGCCAGCAAGGTTTGGCAACACCGGTTCCGTCGTCTGTCGCACGTAATGACCGGACGCGATTGGTGGTGTGTGGCGCGCATCTGGATGGGCTGGCGCTGAATTGGCAGCTCAAGCAGCGCGGGGCTCGACTGGTCGAGACGACGTTCAGCTCGCCGGACTATCAACTGTATGCCTTGGCCGGTGGTCCGCCGTTTCGCCCCGGGATGGTTCGCGTGAAGGACGGGGGTGTGGCGATTGCCGTGGAGGTTTGGGAATTGCCGAGCCGTGAGTTGGGGTCGTTTTTGACCGGAATTCCGGCACCGCTGGGGTTGGGCAAGGTGCAATTGGCAGATGGGCGTTGGGAGAGTGGGTTTATTTGTGAGGCGTATGGGTTGGAAGGGGCGGTGGATATCAGTCACCTTGGTGGATGGCGTGCGTACGCGTACGCGCCCTCACCCTAACCCTCTCCCGGAGGGAGAGGGGACTGACCGAGGTGCTTGAACGAAATGCTGTGACCTGAAATTTCGAAGTCGAACTCAAGTTTGAGAAGCATGGAGATCGGCCCCCCTTTCCCCCTCTCCCCCGTGGGGAGAGGGCTGGGGTGAGGGGTGGCCCTACCTGACACCATTCCCCCCACAAATGCAGCAGTTATTTCCCCGCTGTGCCATTAGAATGCCTGCCATCGGGTCACTGCCAACGGAATCGTCATGCCGCTTCGCTCGCCGCTGTATTCGCAACGTTCGTTGGTCCTCACGCTGATCGCGTTGCTGGGCGCAGGCTTTCTCGCCACATCCTTCCTCAGTTACTACGCCTCGCGAGCGTCGATACGCGACAACATCGTCAACACCGAACTGCCGCTGACGTCGGACACGGTCTACTCGGAAATCCAGAAAGACCTCGTCAGACCGATCCTGATTTCCTCGATGATGTCCCGCGACACCTTCATGCGTGACTGGGTGGTAAACGGCGAGCAAGATCCCGAAAAAATGACCCGCTACCTCAACGAGGTCATGACCCACTACGGCGCCTACACCGCATTTTTCGTCTCCAACACCAGCCTCACCTACTACCACGCCAAGGGCGTACTCAAACAGGTCAAAGTCACTGAACCCCGCGATGCGTGGTATTTCCGCGTACGAGACATGGCCGATCCCTACGAGATCAATGTCGACCCGGACCTTGCCAACAAGGACAACCTGACCTTCTTCATCAACTACAAGGTCTACGACTACAACAACCGTTTCATTGGCGCGGCCGGCGTCGGTCTGACAGTCGATGCGGTGATCAAGCTGATCGACAAGTATCAGCAGCGTTATCAACGCAGCGTGTTTTTCGTCGACAACTTCGGGCGCCTGGTACTGACGGGCGCCGAGGGTGGCCCAGAAGGCGCGCGGATCGGGCGGACCCTCGGCGAACTCGACAGCATGAAGGACCTGGTCAGCCAACTGCCCAAACCTCACAGCGGTAGCTACGAATATTCCGTCCGGGGCCAGGGACATTTCCTCAATGTGCGTTTCATTCCGGAGCTGAACTGGTACTTGTTCGTCGACAAACGCGAAGACGGCGCCCTCAGTGAAATCCGCCAATCGCTGTACCTCAACCTCTTGATCTGCCTGATCGTCACGCTGATCGTGCTGGCCCTGCTCAACCGGGTGATCAAGCGCTACCAGGGCAAGATCCAGGCCCAGGCGATCCTCGACAGCCTGACCGAATTGCCGAACCGCCGCGGTTTCGATCTGTTGGCGGCGCAAGCCATGCACGAAGCCCGGCGCGAGCCCAAACCGCTGACCGCGTTGCTGCTGGATCTGGACCATTTCAAGGTCTTGAACGACACCTACGGTCACCTTGCCGGCGATCAGGTACTGATCGGCTTTGCACGGGATCTGGAGAGTTGCCTGCGGCACTCCGACATCGTCTGCCGTTGGGGCGGGGAGGAATTTATCGTGCTACTCAAGGACACTGATGGTGAGACCGGTCTGATGGTCGCCGAGAAAATTCGTCAGCATGTCGAGCAACAGCGTTATGCCTACAACGATAAGGCCTTGCAGCTGACCGTGAGCATCGGCCTGACCACCCTGCAGACCGATGACACCTTGCACACGCTGCTCTCGAGAGCGGATCATGCGATGTACCGGGCCAAGCAAGCCGGCCGTAACCGCACCTGCGTGGAAATGCCTCACTCCAGTTATGAATAACCCTACATGAATAATCCAGACTTCTGCCCGGCCTGCGGCGCCTCCAACGACTGTACCCTGGCCGACCCACGAACCGCCGATCGGGCCTGCTGGTGTTATGGCGTCAGCATCGACCCGGCGGTACTCGAAGCGCTGCCGCCCGAACTGCGCGACAAATCCTGTTTGTGCCCACGTTGCGCGCAAGTCGAGGCGCAGCTGTAAGCAACCGCACAACCGATCACGTAAGATACGCGCCCCTTTCCTACCGATCCCTCGTCATGCGCATTGACCGTTTCCTCAGCAACCTGCCGCGCTTCAACCGTAAGCAGGTGCGTCTGTTGCTGGTGGAAAAGCGCGTCAGGATCGACGGAAAAATCGTCAGCGACCCGCACGCCGATGTACTGGAATTCAGCCGCGTGGAAGTCGACGATGAGCTGCTGCAAATCGGCAAGCCTGCACGCTACTTCATGCTGCACAAACCGTCTGGCTGCGTCAGTGCCACCCGCGATCCGCAACACCCGACCGTGCTCGACCTGATCCATGAGCCGGACAAGGAGGACCTGCACATTGCCGGGCGCCTGGACTTCAACACCACCGGCCTGATGCTGATCACCAACGACGGCAGTTGGTCGCGACGCCTCACCCAGCCGCAAACCAAACTGCCCAAGGTCTACTACGTCGAGACCGAGCAAGAGATTGGCCCGGAATACGCATTGAAATTCACCGAAGGCTTGTACTTCGCCTTCGAAGACCTCACCACCCAACCCGCCGAGCTGGCCGTACTCGGACCAACATCCGCACGCCTGAGCATCGTCGAGGGCCGTTATCACCAGGTGAAGCGGATGTTCGGCCATTTCGACAACAAGGTGCTGCGCCTGCACCGCGAAAGCATGGGCCCGCTGGTGCTCGACAGTGCCCTGAAACCGGGCGAGTACCGCGCATTACGCACCGAAGAGATTCAATTGATCTAAGCAGGCGACCGCTCAGCAGAAGTTGTCGAACAATTTGCCAAAGATACTTGCGCGATGACGTGACCCCTGCTTGAATCAGGACGTCGGCCGAAATGTGACCGACGAGTCACAACATACTTCTAAGAAACTTTTTGCCGGTAGAGAACCCTCAGGTTCCGCTTTCCCCCCGGCAGACTGCCCGCCAATAACAATACCCGTCGACCGGACTGCAATGGATCGACATGGGCCTCTCAAATTCCAGGCGTATGCCTACCTGTCACAAAGCTCGTGCAATCTGATTTGCACGCATACCCGCTTGCCAGGAGTCTTATGACATGAGGCCAGAAATCGCTGTGCTGGATATACAGGGTCAGTACCGGGTTTACACGGAGTTCTATCGCGCAGACGCCGCTGAGAAGACCATTATTCTGGTCAACGGCTCGATGGCCACGACTGCGTCGTTTGCACAAACCGTGAAAAACCTTCACCCGCAGTTCAATGTGGTTTGCTACGACCAGCCCTACGCGGGCAAGTCGAAAGCCCACAACCTGCACGAGAAATTGCTGACCAAGGAAGTCGAAGGGCAGATCCTCCTGGAGCTGATCGACCACTTCGCTGCCGAACACGTGCTGTCGTTTTCCTGGGGTGGCGCCGCGACCTTGGTCGCCCTGGCCCAACAGCCACGACGCATCGAAAAAGCCGTAATCAGCTCGTTCTCTCCGGAGATCAACTCGCACATGCTCGACTATCTGGAGCGCGGCATCGATTACCTCGGCA
This sequence comes from Pseudomonas sp. LBUM1666, assembly GCF_059695775.1. Lineage (NCBI taxonomy): Bacteria > Pseudomonadati > Pseudomonadota > Gammaproteobacteria > Pseudomonadales > Pseudomonadaceae > Pseudomonas > Pseudomonas sp. LBUM1666. The sequence continues at coordinate 4,776,991 of NZ_CP166789.1, forward strand.
GCCGGGACGGTGACCGGGTCGGCAACCTGGTGAACAGCACCATTGGCAAACACCTGCCGACACTGTTCAAGCGCTTCAATTATCGGCACGTCAGTTCTCTGGCCGAGCATGAATACGGGCAGATGCACTTCCACATCAGCGATCTGCTGCACAGTGATCGCCAGTGCTTCTTCAAAGCCGCGGAGAAAATCAATGTGCCGGTGCTGTTCATGAACGGCGAATGGGACGAGTACACCGCCGCCGACGGTGCTCAACTGTTCGCCAACCACGTGCAGGACGCCACCTTCAGCACCCTGCAGGCCACCGGCCACTTTCTCGACATGGAACACAAAGCTGCTTGCCGAGATAGCCGCAACGCATTGCTGGGCTTTCTGAAACCTTCGCAACACGAAAGTCGACCGCGTTATCACTACGTCCAGGACCAACATGCATTGGCCATCTGAAACAGCGTCATCGCGAGCAAGCTTCGCCCTACAGTGTTGAATGCATTCCTGTAGGGGCGAGGCTTGCCCGCGATAGACCGTCATGCGGTCTCTGCTTTTGTTTCATCTGCGCTAAAGCCGTCCCACGCAAAGAAAAACTTCATTTCCACGCCCACATCTGGTACAAAGTCAGCCGCTCTGAGCGGGTGTCGTATAATGGCATTACTCCAGCTTCCCAAGCTGATAACGAGGGTTCGATTCCCTTCACCCGCTCCACTTTCTTGTTCCAGCATGTTCCCGCATATTCCGGCGAGCAGCTGAGAGCCAAATAAACCGGCCTTCTAAGCCGGTTTTTTTGTGTCCGCATGATTTTCATTGAAGCCCCATACGGTTGTGGTCCGTGTACACCCATCTGTACACTGAAAAAAACCCATAACTCTGGTGTACAAAAATGAAGCGTGCAGACATCAAAAAGCGCCCCATATCTGACACTGCGCTCGCTAGCCTAGAGCCGGAAGCCAAGGAGTATCGGGAGCTTGATGGCCATGGCTTGTATTTTCGCGTGAAGCCAAACGGTCAGAAAGGTTGGCTACTTCGCCATAAAAAACCTGATGGTCGATGGGGCTGGCATGGGCTCGGTGCTTACCCGGACACCCCGGCTAAAATCGCACGCCAGAAAGCCATCCAATTACGCGAATTAGTGGCCAAGGGTATCGACCCAGTCGAACATAAGGCGAAGGAGCGCGCCGCGAAATCTGCGGGCACACTCAATCCGTTTCGAGATTCAGTAGCCTATTGGTATCAACGCAAGATTGATGACGGACTTGCGGAAAGCACGCTACGTCTGATGCGAGGATATCTGGACAACGATATCTTGCCCGCATTAGGGGAGCGGCCAATAGCCGAAATCACACCTAGGGAATGCGCCCTCCTTCAAGAGAAAATCGAAGCTCGAGGCGCAACAAACACCAGAGATAAAATTCGCGTGGCTTTGCGTCAAATTTTCAGCCAAGCGATTGCAAGAGGGCTATGTGAAGTAAATCCGGCCGCCGAGCTCGTAACAATTGCCACAAAAACTCCACCGGCTGTTCCGCACCCGCATTTGTTAGAAGCCGAGCTGCCTACTTTCTTGAAAGCCCTTCGCGGTAGCACCAGCCGTACTCCCGCGCGTACAGCAACGTGGTTGTGTCTGTGGACCGCATCTCGCCCCGGGATGGTGAGGTGGGCCGAGTGGTCAGAAATTGATTTAGACAAAAGCACGTGGTCGATCTCAGCCGCCAAAATGAAAAGTAAACGCGACCATGTCGTACCACTTTCTTCGCAAGCCGTTGAGGCGCTACGAGAGCTTCACCGGAGTACCGGGCGGGGTCGTTATTTATTCCCTGGAATTGGGTCAAAAAAAGCAGTCATCAGCGAAAACACCATCAACCTGACACTCAAAAAAATTGGATACAAGGGCAAGCTTGTAGGCCATGGCACCCGTCACACAGCCAGCACCCTTCTGAGGGAGCATGGTTGGGACAAGTCACATGTTGAAGCCCAGCTGGCGCACACCGAAGCCGGAGTAGCGGGCATTTACAACAAAGCGCAATACCTCTCACAACGCCAATTCATGATGCAGTGGTACGGCGACTACTTAGACGGCCTAGAAAAAGGCATGACTCCCCCTCAACGTGCCGAATTTGATGACCGCGTCCAATCTGGAATTCGCCGGTTCGACAAATGAGTAAATGTCAGCTGAAAAACTAAGGGTCATTATGGCTTTGAAAAACAGATGGTCTCTATACAGTAGGAATCCGTGATCAAACGGAGACCTTCAGATGCACACCGACACACCAATCCAAATGCTGAGCTTGGCCGAGATTTGCAAGATTCTTTGTAAATCGCGAAGCGGCTTGTACAAGCTCCTAGCTGCCGACCCCTCATTCCCTCGCCCAATCAAGGACGGCACCGCCCGCCAAGCGCGTGTCGTTTTCGTATCGTCAGAATTGGCTGCTTGGCAGCAATCAAAATTGACTGCTCGTGAACGTACGCTGAGTTCGCTTTACCTTACTGAAAATGGCACGCCGGGATCGTTAGATACGGCAGCTTCAGGCGCCGTCGGTCATACCATGAATACCATTCCGTCCACATCAAATGATCAAGCTTGAGGTATCAATGGGTATTCGTATGATCACACCGGAGCGCCCTTGCTGGGCCGTGTATGAGGACTCAGTAATCAATGAGAACGGTCGCGTGCTGCGTCCTGGGGTTTACTGGCACAGCTATAAGGAAACCGCCGCCGATTTTCGTGAAGCATCAGAGGGTAGTAAAGATCGCCGCATCTCTGATGAGTGGATCGCTACTCCAATTACAGTGATCGCTCGCACCATCAACAGTGACAACGGCAGTGCAGGACGGCTGCTGCGGCTGTTAACCGAAAGTGGCCCCAAGGAATGGACCATTGCTATGGAGGTCTTCGGTGGTAGCGGTGAGGAAGTACGACGCGCTCTTTTTGCTATGGGCGCTATCATCGCTCTTAAGAAGCGAAGCGCATTTATGGAGTACCTACTCGAGCAACACCCGTCAGACGTGATCGCGACTACCAGCCGACTGGGATGGCACGAATCAGGAGCATTTGTCCTGCCTGACCGCACGATAGGCAACAGCAACGTGCGCTTTCAAGCGAGTCAAATTGCTCAGCTACCATTTAGCTCCCACGGTGAACTGTTCATCTGGCAGCACGACGTGGCTGCAAAGTGCGTTGGAAACCCAGTGCTCACTTTGGCAGTCAGCATCTCACTGGCTGGACCACTGTTGAATCTGCTCAGCATCTTGGGCGGCGGTATTCACCTTGTTGGTGGTAGCTCCAGCGGTAAGACTCTCGCACAACTGATTGGGGCATCTATATGGGGCAATCCCAAAGAGTTCATCGTCAATTGGAATGTGACGCCGGGTGGACTAGAGATTGCTGCTAAAAATCGAAACGATACATTTTTGCCGCTTGATGAGATCTCGCAAGCCGATGCGTACCAGATACAGGAGATGGTTTACACACTCGCTAATGGGCATGGCAAAACCACAATGACTCGAGAGCGGGCCGGGCGGGACAGGTTGAGCTGGCGCCTCTTGTCACTTTCGAGTGGAGAACACTCACTATCGGAGCATGCGGTTAAATCCGGAAGTTCGACCAACGCTGGCGCGGAATTGCGACTGGTCGATGTTAATGCAGGCTCGCGCAAGTACCGCGCATTCGATGAGCTGCACGGTTTATCAGGTGCAGAGTTCCATCACCGTCTATCCGTGAGTGTAGGTTCTCACTATGGGCACCTTGGACCTGCATTCGTCGAAATGCTGCTCGGACTAGACCGTATCGAATTGCTGAAGGAATTCGCCGACCTACGGGCGAACTTCATTTCTGACAACTCCCAGGCTGGGCGTGTGGCCGATCGTTTTGCCGTAATTGCGTTCGCGGGTGAAAAGGCGATCTCATTCGGACTTTTACCATGGCGACCCGGTAGCGCGCTCGCCGACTGCCAGCAACTTTATGGGGAATGGCTCTGCAAAGCTGGCAAAAGCGATGCTGAAGACCGCAAGGTTCTGAATGGCATCCAAGATTTCATTGACCGTCATGGCAGCAGTCGCTTCTCCGCACTGGAAGACAAAACTTCGGAAATCAGAGTGATAAATCGCGCGGGCTATTGGCAGCAAGTCGGCGAAAATCGGCATTATCTATTCTATAAATCCGCGCTCATCGAGGCTGCGGGCGAACACAATTTGCCACGCATCATAAAAGCATTGGAAGGAGCGAAAGCTCTCGCGCTTCGGGACAACGAACGTAATACAAAAAACTACCGGCTAGCCGGTGGTGAGCAAGTGCGTCTTTATGTCGTGAATCCACGCGCCTTTGATCCCGAGCCCATGGGTGCATGCCCTTAATACTCCAATCAACTACTGGATTGAACAGAAACATCGAAACACTGGCAACACTGGCAACACTGGCAACGGATTGCCTCCGGTCCCTCCATCATCAGACAACTAGTGCAGACCTTGGGGTCATTCAGAGGGGGGCCTAACGGCAATTGCCCCAATACCCTGATTCGCCCATCGACGCCGCTGTTGCCGCTGTTGCCGCTGTTGCCGCCACTTTTCAATCTTAGAAAACTGGAAAAAGTTAGCGTAAATACGTTTCCGTGATTTCCGCTCTGAAATGACCTAATTCCTGGCTGACTATTTTTTTTGAACGCTCAGCATCTCCCGTTTTTACTTGGACCTCCCTGTGGCGAGACTGGGCGTAAGAGTGCCTAAGACCATGAGCACCATTGCTAAATCCGAGGGCACGACTGGAAGCGTCTGTAAATGATTGTGACCAAGACTGGCCTCCGCCTAGATCGTAATGGCTTCTATAATGAATTTTGCGATCTACGCAGTCGATGGCCTTTGCCAGCCGCCTCAATTCCAGTCTTTCGACGAGGTGATGAGGGACACTGACCTCGCGACACAACCCCCCCTTCCCAACTACGGTATACCTAACTCCATCCCGGAATTTTTCTGAATCAGCTGGTCGCTCACTCATTGGGCGTTCAGTTGCAGGAAGAATTGTCAGTAATTCATGTGCACGTAGCCCGGCTTCATATGCTAGCTCCGTTGAAAACCCGTTTCGCTCGGTCTGACATGCAATGATTCGTAGGACTTGTTCTGCAGAGTAATTGCGACTAATCAGAACCTGCTGACGTTCCGCCTTGATCACCGAAAGTCTTCCTGACTCGTTAAATCGTCCAATGTGTCGGAGCACTGCTTGCAGTGCTTGCCGATCACGATCAAGCGTTTTTTGGCCTACTATTTTTGCGCGCTCCAATAGAAATGTTTTCGCTGTTTTCGGAGAAAGTTCGAACAACGAGCCACGACCCGTACTTCTCAACCAGCTAGCGACCAAAGCCAAGCTATTTTCATAGCTGCGGGATGTACCTAGGCTGGCTAACCGATTGGAGTTGAACATAGCTTTGCTCATTATTTGAGCCTGGGTCGTTGACTTTGCAAAGGTTCGCCTCAGACTTTTTTGTATGAGTTTTTTGTCTTCCATTGATAATCCTCAGTGCGCGATGTACCGAACTAAGTGATGTGTCCAAGCCGTCAGAGATCAAGTGTTCTAATATTTTCCCACCACTGTATCCATGTACCTGATGGAGGTGCTCAATGACCCCAATCATGCCACTCAGACGACGCTTATAGTTTCTAACTTGAAAGCTGGAATCAACCTTCAACCTATAATAATAATATTCCGCATCAGGATCGAGACGCTGATTCGACTTCGAGACACTTAATGATTTTTTTATCGATCTTGATATGGAGGATTTGCAGACAGAAATAGCGTACATGTCTTGCAGCCAGAGCCGCATCATTTCTAGCGTGTATCGTTGTAGATAACGCTTCAGGATTTCTTCGCGAAAGCGGAAAACTTTATTATTCATAGAGATATTTTACGCTGTAAGTTAAAGCCACTACTTAAGCATTATGGATATTGAGCTGCAAGCCAAAAGCGCGCTCGAAATTTCCTAACCAGTAGTTCCGACATCCAATGGATGCCTAGCCCCGTTTTACAGTCGGACTTATCAGCTGACAATTGGCAATTTACGCCAACGCAACGATGCGCTTGAAAGCACTCTCACTGTTTGCTTCTAACCATTAAACTTGCATTCGTATGAGCTAGCGCGCCCTTGCGACAGCTAAACCGCACGCCAATGCTAGATAGTTATTTCATTGAAAATCATCAGATGAAGCGTTCTGATAATCGGGCATTACAGTAACCTGGTTAGGCGCCCAACCAATCCAGGCTTTGCTACTGACTGCGTTGGTGAAATGCACCAACGCAGTCAGTCGCTCAGCGAGGCAAGCCAGAAATAGCTGTGCTCACCTCACACTTCCCACGGATCAGATCACATCGAAATGTCGCAGTTATCTGAACCACACCAGCAAGAAATAAACCTGACAGTGATTGGGTTAAGCTCTCGGAAGAACTCATAGGTGCGACTTGATAGTGAATCGCCAAAGGTAACGGGTCAAGAGCACATTTGTTGTGTCACATCGATGTTGCTTTTCAAAGCGGAACGCGGCTCTGTACGGGGGTTGGAGCGAAGCGAAACACCCTGACAGAGCCGCGCGGGAACCACGCTGCAGCGCGCAGAGCGCTGCTCCGATCAGCGCAAGCGCCAAGTTCAGAACCAAGGTTGGAATCGAGTTTCGATCCCAATCTGAGGGAATACGAAAGGGGGTTCTGGCACGCATCAACGTCCCTGAACATTCGGTCTCCAACTAAATAGGAGACCGCTGATGAGCCTGACATTTGATGATGATCTGACCGCGGATTGGTCCGCGACTTGGGACAACCCGATCGACTTGCGATGGATGTTCGACAGCCTAGCCCCTTGGCCAGGTCTGTGCTGGGTTATGCGCGGCGATCCCAATTATCGGCATCCCCAACTGAGCGGGGTACCAGCCTTTAATTGGGAAGAGTCAACAGCAATTGAGATCCGGTTGGTAGAAACACCCCACCTGGATGCGGTCACGTTTTTTCTGATTTTAAGCGAACTGAATAAACGCAATCACATGGATGCCCGTCTTGAGGAAATCCATTTGTGCTGGTACCAAAAATTGGTGGACCAGTTACCGGTGATCAATGTGCCGTATATCGGGAGGGCTTAACAATGACCTCCGACCGAATTCGATTTGTATGGCTGACTACCGTGCTCCTGAGTATCCCCCCCATAGCATCCGTGTCGGTTTGGCCAGGGTTTCTGACTGCACAACTGGTATGGGGTGCCCTGGCCTTACTCGCGACTGCACTTGCTATCCGTAGTTTATTAAGACGGCAAGAACGGCGTTTGGCTAGAGAGTTGTTCAGTGTATTGGTCGGCCTTGGCATCGGTCTGATCGCATCACAGATTTTTCCCACCACGTAGGAGCGTTCCAACTTCTAGGATCGCTCTATGAACTTAAAACCAAGCACTGAATAAAACTCCTGCCAGTCTAACTAGATAAATCAACGGAAAATATCATGAATAAAATAGTTTACGTAAAAGCTTATTTCCGACCTATGGGTGAAGAGGTAGAAATTGAAGTACCTACAGGACAATTTGAAAAAGGTTTTTTTGGCAATGAAAAGGAAATAACCACCAAAGTCGTAGAATGGAGACAGACTGGCTGGTCAGACGCACTAATTGATGGCGAATTATTGACTGATAAAATTAATGATGCGGTGACATTACTCAATGAAGATGGGTACGAAGTTCAATCCATCCTTCCTATTATTTCAGGTTCTTATGCTTTCAAGTCCGAATATAAAGCAGCACATGGCTCCGGGAGCATATTCGAAGGTGGAGGATGGGGGTATGGATACGGCTATGGATATAGCTTTACCGAGGGCGTAACCATTGTTGCGCGAAAAATTCAGCCGTAAGAAAGCCACGCCAATAATCACATCGCCTCTGAGGCCATCGCCTCGCTGAGCTTGTCGAGAGGCACCTCCTTGCAAGGGGCATCAAAACTTGTCGCCGGCAAAAGTAGGGAGGTTGCCGAGGTCGATCAATGCTGTTGAACAGACATAGAAAATTCGATGCCAGAGGTCTGGCATCGGATTGTCGAGTGGGCCTTGCTGAGCACTCAGGTGCATGGTGAATCGATGGTTTCGCATCGTTGACCCGTATCACGCAGCTCTATGATCGCCGCAGCGACGGAATCAGCCTGGACAGGTGGAACAGATTCGGGGGTGATTGAGTTATTCGGGGGCCGAACTTAAATGGATATCTCTGATTAGAGCTTTGCGATACCGCAACGGTGTTCCATTGAGCTCGATAAATAACAATCGATTTGCTGCGCTCACCAGCATGGGCATCTGATCGCTGGGAATACACACATAGCCCGTCAACTGTTTGTCATTGATGTGGAACGAGCCGATGGCCGCTGGTTGCTCTACCAAGGTATCCAGCCATGGATCCGCTACTAAGCGCAGAAGTGCTACTGGATATTTGAATTCCTCCGGATCAATAACACGCCCCTCCAAGGTCAAGGTGGCCATCTCCTTAAAGTGGCTTTTCCCTTGCCACCGGTCCGTAGGACTAGATAGGTAGAACGACCAGCTAAAATCCCAGCTTGTGATCTATATTTCATACCGAGCGAACAGCGTCTCTAACCGAGGCCGGCCACGTTTTTTTGAAAGCTTACTCAGAGGAATTTTTGCCATAGCCTTTCCGTTTATGCGACAAGCCATGATCTCTGTATTCGTTGGCTATGATTTGTCGCATAAATCTGTCTCGCTGACAGGCTCGATGAGCTCACGCCTATAGCCAGGCCTCACACAGCGTTTCTGCTTGGTTGAGAATTAGCTGAGCCGCGTCCTCGGCTTGATCCGGCGGGTACTTGTACTTGCGCAGAATCCGCCGTACCAGAATGCGCAGTTTGGCCCTCACGCTTTCACGGCTGTTCCAGTCAACGCTGACATTAGCCCGTAGGCTAGCGGTCAGTTCGTGGGCAATTTTGGCGAGGATATCATCACCCAATTCACGCACCGAAGCTTCGTTATTAGCTAGAGCATCGTAAAATGCTAGCTCGTCATCGTTGAGCCCCAGCGCATCACCACGCTGGCTCGCAGCCGCGAACTTCTTGGCCATTTCGATCAGTTCTTCGATGACCTGAGCGGTTTCGATCGAACGGTTTTGGTAGCGTTTGATCACATTGGCCAGTAGCTCGGAAAACTTCTTCTCCTGAGCTAGGTTGGTGCTGTAACGGCTCTTTATTTCGCCTTCGAGCAAGCGCTCCAACAGCTCTACGGCTAGGTTCTTTTCGGGAAGGTTGCGCACCTCAGCGAGAAACGCGTCGTCGAGCAGGCCGATATTGGGCTTATCCAGGCCCACGGCCTGGAAAATGTCCACCACCTCGCCGGAGACCACGGCATTGCCGATGATCTGACGGATGGCCAACTCACGCTCTTCGTCGGTCTTTTTCTGTTGGCTGACTTCACGCTTGATCAAGATCACCTTGATCGCCTGGAAGAACGCCACTTCCTCGCGGACGGCTTTGGCTTCATCCAAGGTGCAGCACAGCGTGAAGGCCTTGCTCATGGCCAGTGCAGTATCGGCATAGCGCTTCTTACCGTCTTCCAAGCCCAACACATGGTTGGCGGCCCCGGCGAGCAGCTTGTGCCCGCCGGTGAGAAAATCGCTGCAGTCGAAGCCATGCAGCAGGCTGCGCAAAACGTCGAGCTTCTCCTCCAGTACCGAATAGGCTTCATGGGCATCCACGGTCGGCCGTCCCCTGCCCTTGCTGCCGGTGTACTCCTTGAGCGCGGCTTTCAGCTCATTGGCGATACCGATGTAGTCCACCACCAGACCGCCCTGCTTGTCCTTGAACACGCGGTTAACTCGGGCAATGGCCTGCATCAGGTTGTGGCCTTTCATGGGTTTGTCCACGTACAGGGTGTGAACGCACGGCGCATCGAAACCGGTTAGCCACATGTCACGGACGATCACCAGCTTGAGTGGATCAAGCGGATCCTTGAAGCGTTTTTCCAGGCGTTTTTTGAGCTGTCCTGAATAGATGTGCGGTCGCAACAAGGCCTTGTCCGACGCGCTGCCGGTCATGATGACTTTGATCGCACCTTTCTCTGGATCTTCGTCGTGCCACTCTGGACGCAAAGCGACGATCTCGTTGTATAGGTGCACACAGATCTCGCGACTCATGCCCACCACCATGGCCTTGCCGGGCATCTGCCCCATGCTCACAAGCCCCTGATTACGCTCCTCAAAGTGTGTGACCAGGTCGGCCGCCACGCTTTGAATCCGAGGCTCGGCCCCGACCACCTTTTCCAGGGCGGCCCAACGGCTTTTCAGCCGCGACTGCTGGTCGTCTTCTTCATCTTCGGCCAGCTCATCGACCTGATCGTCAAGCGCGGGCAGTTCGCTGTCTTTCAAGGACAACTTGGCCAGCCGAGATTCGTAATAAATGGCGACGGTCGCACCGTCTTCGGTGGCCTGCTGCATGTCGTAGACGTGAATGTATTCACCAAACACCGAACGGGTGTCACGGTCTTCGCTGGACACCGGGGTGCCGGTAAAGGCCACGAAAGTGGCGTTCGGCAGTGCATCGCGCAGGTGCTGGGCATAGCCCACCTGGTAACGGGTCTGGCTCTCGGCAGTCTGCCCCTCTGACGTCTTCAGCTCGGCGCCAAAGCCATACTGGGTGCGGTGGGCTTCGTCAGCGATGACCACGATATTCGAGCGGTCGGACAGCACTGGAAAGGTGTCTTCATCCACTCCAGGCATGAACTTCTGGATCGTGGCGAACACAATGCCGCCACTGGGCCGGTTGGCCAGCTTGGTGCGCAAGTCACCGCGTGACTCCACTTGGACTGGCTGTTCGCGCAGTAGATCCTGGGACAGCGAGAACACCCCGAACAACTGGCCATCCAGGTCGTTGCGATCGGTGATCACCACGATGGTTGGGTTCTCCATTGCCGCTTCCTGCATCACCCGGGCGGCGAAACAGGTCATGGTGATGCTCTTGCCCGAACCCTGAGTGTGCCAGACCACCCCGCCTTTATGGGTGCCGCCGGGACGCGAGGCACTGACCACCTGCTGAATGGCGGCGCGCACGGCGTGGAATTGGTGATAGCCGGCAATCTTCTTTACCAGCCGGCCGTCATCCTCGAACAACACGAAGTAGCGCAGGTAATCGAGCAGCATATTCGGCGCCAGGGCACCGCGTACCAGCGTCTCCAGCTCGTTGAATTGACCCAGCGGGTCAAGATCTTTGCCGTCGATGGTGCGCCAGTTCATGAAGCGTTCGGCATCGGCCGACAAGGAGCCCATGCGCGCCTCGCTGCCGTCGGCGATCACCAGGATTTCGTTGTATTGGAACAGGTCCGGGATCTGTTCCTTGTAGGTTTGGATCTGGTCGAAGGCTTTGCCCAGGTCAGCCTTCACATCCGCCGGATTTTTCAGTTCCAGCAACACCAACGGCAAGCCGTTGACGAACAGGAGGATGTCCGGACGCCGGGTATGTTTCGGCCCCTGGATGCTGAACTGATTGATGGCCAGCCAATCGTTGGCTTTCACCTCAACCCAGTCGATCAGGCGCACGAAGTCGCCGCGAGTTTCGCCGTCTTTTTGGTACTGCACCGGTACGCCGCTGACCAACAGGCGATGGAACAGGCGGTTGGCCGACAGCTGTACGGGCAGGCCCAGCTCGAGCACCTGCTTGAGCGCATCTTCGCGCGCGGCCAGTGGCACCTTGGGATTGAGCTTGGCCATGGCGCTGCGCAGCCGCTCGACCAAGACCACCTGACGGTAGTTGTCACGCTCAGGGCTCTCGCCGTCATAGGCGATAGTCGGGCCGTACACATGGGTGTAGCCCACCTCTGCCAGCCAGCCGAGGGTTTCCTGTTCCAATTGGTCTTCGGTCATTCCACTTCACTTCCTGTGTCCAGTTCACCGGCCAGCTCCGCCTCAATCTCGGCAATGCTCGGCAGATTGCGGCCCAAGGTGTCGGGCAAGTCGCGCAGCAATTGGTATTCGGCGACGCCGATGCTCATGCACAAATTTCCTCGACCATCACCTCGGCTTCCGGCAGACGCAGCTGGCCGGAGATCAGGCGCGGCAGTAGGGTGTCGCGGAGTTGGGTAAGGGTTTGGGTGTGCTGGCTGTTTGAGAACATCTTGTTTCGCAATGAGGAAACGATCTCGTCAAAAGACTCAAGAATAGATGTCGTCGCCACTACCACTGGTAACCTGTAGGCATTGTTTCGGTTTAGGCCAGGCACAGCACCATCGGTGTTCATGTCTTCAAGGCCTAGTGTTTGTAGTAGGTAGTAACAGTACGTCAGGGGGTTATCCGTCCTGACGTAAAAAACGGTATCGATAGGAAAGAACGGTCGATCTTCCCAATACAGGCTACCGACAGTCCCTTTCCGTCCAACGATGACTGATGGGCCATTGACCAGTGATTCATTGTGGCAGCCGGTGATTCCGCCTGAACCATATACGGGAACTGGGCCGTCCACCCGATCAGTTGCTTTCAATGCTTTCCCGTAGGGCAACTCCATCAGGTCTTCGACTTTACCTACCTTCCACCCACTGGGTACCAATCCCAGTTCTGACTCTTCAAATCGGTCAGGAAACAGCGCGGCTGTGTCTGCGTCCATACCTTTCGACTCAAACCCTTCAGCTTTGGCCCGCACCGGGTCGAAATCGACAAACCAGGATTTGAACAGCGCCTGAGCGATCGCTTCCAGGGTAGCGTTGGTTTCGCGCAATAGAGTGATGCGATCATCGATGGCGCCCAGGAGTTCAGCGACTCCCTTTTGAACATCAAGCGGTGGTAGTGAAATTTTAAATTTGAAGCAGTCGCCTACTCGTATATGGCTAACCACAGACCCCGAGCCTTCGTGACTTCCAAACTGATGCTGGAGTGAAGGTGACAGAAATGAATAATGTAAAAAGCGAGGATGCAGAACCCTTATATCCGCTCTGTACTGCATGACCCTTTGCCCAAGAAATAGCCCTTCAGGCACATCAACAAAACCAATCTCGCCGATGGGAGCCTCACGGGTCAACAAAACATCTCCATATTGCAACTTTGCCCGCCGAGTCCACTTTTTGTAAGTGTCCTCATCGACATACCGACAGCTCTCGAGGCTAATTCGACCTTCACGGATGTTTGTAGTACGAATCATCCTGTATGGGGTCGCATAGGCTACGACAGGTGCAGTTTTGTTTACACAGTCAACGATCAGTTCGCAAATCTCATCAACCGTAACAACCGGCCACTCAGAACTCATAGCCCAGTCTCCCCAGCTTCTGCCGGATCAATTGATCAAGCTCTGCGCCCTTGGCCAGCTGTTCACCCAACAGGGCGGTGAGATTCTGCATCTTGTCAGCAAAGGCTTCGTTGTCGTCTTCCACTGCTTCCGCCCCAACATAACGGCCAGGGGTCAGCACATGCCCGTGCTCGGCAATTTCAGCCAGGGTCACGCTGCGGCAGAAGCCAGGAATATCGGCGTACTCAGCAATCTCGCCGCCGACATCCAGCGGCACCCCGCGCCAATTGGCCACGGTCTGCGCAATGCGTTCGATGTCGCTGTCCAGCAGCTCGATCTGCACCCGGCTGACGTTGCTACCGAGCTTGCGCGCGTCGATAAACAGCACCTCACCGGGACGGGCGACTTTCTGCTTGGTCAAAAACCACAGGCAGGCCGGGATCTGGGTGTTGAAGAATAGCTGACCGGGTAGCGCGACCATCACTTCCACCACATCGGCCTCGACCATGGCCTTGCGAATATCGCCTTCGCTGTTCTGACTGGAACTCATCGAGCCATTGGCCAGGACAATGCCCGCACGGCCGCTGGACTTGAGGTGAAACAGCATATGCTGCAGCCAGGCATAGTTGGCATTGCCTGGCGGCGGTGTGCCGTATACCCAGCGCGGGTCGCCTTCGAGGCTGCCGTGCCACCAGTCGCTGATGTTGAACGGCGGGTTGGCCAGGACGAAGTCGGCGCGCAGGTCTGAGTGTTGGTTACGGATAAAGGTGTCGGCCGGCTCACGGCCGAGGTTGAAGTCGATACCACGGATGGCCAGGTTCATCGCCGCCAGGCGCCAGGTGGTCGGGTTGGATTCCTGGCCGTAAATGGAGACGTCGCCGAGTTTACCGCCATGGGCTTCGATGAATTTTTCCGACTGCACAAACATACCGCCTGAGCCACAGCAGGGGTCGTAGACCTTGCCATGGTGCGGGTTAAGTACGGCCACCAGGGTTTTGACGATGCTGGCCGGGGTGTAGAACTGCCCGCCGCGCTTACCTTCGGCGCTGGCGAATTGGCCAAGGAAGTACTCGTAGACCTGGCCTAGCAGGTCACGGGCTTTATTGGCGTCGCTGCTAAAACCAATGATGGAAATCATATCGACCAGCTCGCCGAGCTTGCCATCCGGCAACTGGGCGCGGGCATAGCGCTTGTCGAGGATGTTTTTTAACTGCGGGTTTTCTGCTTCGATATCGGCCAGGGCGTCATCAATACGCTTGCCGATATCGACTTGCTTGGCGTTAGCACGGATGGATTCCCAACGCGCGGCTTCCGGTACCCAGAACACATTCACTTCTTTGTAGTAGTCGCGTTCTTCGAGTTCTGCGGCCAGATACGTCGGGTCGTCACTGCCTAGGTAATAATCGTCACCGGCGTCGGCAAATTTGCGTCCCAGCTCGGCGCGGCGGCCACCAAAGCTGTCGGAGATGTACTTGAGGAAGATCAGGCCGAGCACAATGTGCTTGTACTCGGCTGGATCCATGTTGGCCCGCATCTTATCGGCGGTGGCCCACAGGGTCTTTTCCAAGTCTTGCAGGGTGCTGCTGGTGGAGCTGGCAGCGGCTTTACGCCCCGGCTTCTTCTTTGGCTCAGGTTCTGCGCTGGGGGCGGTCTCGTTTGGCGCATAACGGGCACGGGCCTGGTTGAGTGCCTGTTCAGCGAGGCTGCTTGTGGCCTGTTCGGCACCCTTTTGATCCGTCATGCACTGCTCCTACATCCCACGCCGATGAATTGCGCGGTAAAAAAATGAACATCCGGCCGCCGAAGCGCCGGGCGAAGATGGGCTGCATGATAACGGGTCGATGGCTTTTCGTCTGACTTCCTCGGCGCCGGGGTAGCCGTTGGCCATCTCTGGTTTCTATGTGTGATAATGTCCTTTATCACACGTAAATACGCCAGGTCGTGAAGCGAGTGATGACAGCACCCCCCCTCCTAAGGGGAAGGTTGGCAGTTCGAACCTGCCCTGGGACACCATATTTTTAAGGCTTTTCACACGCTATCTGCTTCTGAGATTTTTTCATGGGTGCACAGCGGGTGCATTCGTACCTGGCAAGCCCAAGGAGTGGATCATTGTGAATGCTGCCTACGAACCTATAGTCGCCGAATTAGCAGCTGTTGCAGAAGCAGTGAAAGCCGCCTTCTCGAGTAATTCGCCGATTAGTATTTTGCATGGAAACTGGGAATTACCAGGGGTCACTAAGAGTGAGCTGCTTTTTCATGTGACAGACCTGTCTGAAAGAATTTCAAGCGCTGGTACTAATCCCTCGACAGCGGCTATCCCCGTCCTTACAGGATTAACAGAACGACTTGCGTTTCTCAGAACGCATACAATTCCGCATTTGCCCTCGCAAGGTGCTGCAACGTCCTCTTTTCTAATCACCATGGCTGCGATCGAGCGGGTTTTGCTCCCGCTTTTGGTGGACTCGAAGGCGCAAGCTCAAAAACAATCCTTGGATCTAAAACGCGCTGGTGGCCAGATACGCGGAATGGAAACTCGCATCAAAGATCTGAGCTCTCGTGCTTCCGATATAGACGAGATGGTCAAGCAGATTGAGAGTGCGCATGAGGCAGCTGATCAGTTGCCCACAGATCTCGAGACTCTCAAGGAGTCTCAGAAAAAAGTAAACGTACTACTGGGTGAGTCCGAAAGAGATAGAGCTCATATTGCAACTGTCAGGGAGTCCTTGGATGACCTCGACGAGAAAATGGAAAAAAGCGCGGCTGAGGCTTCAGCAGTATTGGCAAGATGTGAATCAGCTTACTCATCTGCAACGAGCTTAGGGTTAGCTGCCGCATTTTCTGAGCGGTCTAAGGCTTTGGATAACTCAATGTGGGGCTGGGTTGGTGGGCTGGTTACTTCGCTATTAATTGGTGGGGTTTTCGGCTCGTGGCAGCTGAGAAATCTGGCGGAAGACCTTGCGAATCCACAATCGCAAAGCCTCAATGTCGGTATCAATCTGGTGCTCTCGATCTTATCTGTTGGCGGCCCTATATGGTTTGCCTGGCTCTCAACCAAGCAAATCGGTCAACGTTTCAGGTTGTCGGAAGATTATGCCTTTAAAGCTTCTATCTCCCGAGCGTATGAAGGATACCGGCGCGAAGCCGCACGAATTGATCCGGAGCTGGAGAAGCAGTTGCTTGGATCTGCACTATCCAGACTTGATGAACAGCCATTACGACTGGTAGAAAACGACAGCTTCGGTAGTCCTTGGCATGAGTTTCTTGCTTCTGACGTAGTGAAAGATGCTGTTAAAAGTGTGCCCGGGTTTGTAGAAAAGGTAACCGCGTTGGCAAGCGCAGCGCTTCACAAAAAGAGCGCACCGGCCGCACCACCCATTGCATCCAATGACTCATCATCCGAACAAGCTGAGGCGAAAGTTTAGAGATCGCGAATTCTCAGGACTGTCGTCGTGGAGCAATTAGCGTGACGGGCAGTCGCTCGAATACCCAGGCCAGCCTCAAGCAATTCTTTCACGCGCTTGTGTAGATTGGTATCCACCGGGCGTCCGTTATACTTGCCTTGGGCTTTCGCCTTTTCTATGCCTTGGGCCTGGCGCTCGCGCCGCTGCTCATAATCCTTGCGGGCAATGGCGGCCATCATTTCCACCAGCATCGAGTTGATTGCGCCTAGCATCCGGCCAGTGAACTCGTCCCCCTTAGTGTCCTGCATTCCCTGGTGACTCGTTGGCAAGTCGAGCGCTACGATGCGCAGCCCCTTGGAATCAATCGTGGCCTTGAGCTTCTGCCAGTCCTCCACCGGCAAGCGGGAAAGCCGGTCTATTGACTCCACCAGCAGCACGTCACCCTTGCGCGCATCTTTAAGCAGACGCAGCAACTCGGGCCGGTCTGCGGAGGCGCCGCTGGCATTCTCCAGATACACGCTCGCAATGTCCTTGTTATGGTCGCTGGCGAACTGTTCAAGCGAGGCCTGGGCGCGGCTGGCGTCTTGCTCTTCGGTTGATGCTCGGAGATATGCGCGGATGAACATGATGTGCCTCACGTATCAGTTAGGGTGTTCTACTAATACTGTTGCACTATGGGTGTCACTTATCAAGCGGAAAGGGCAAATAAATTTGAATATGCCCGTATCAGCTAAGGCATACGCATTTGGGCTCTATCATTTCCCTTGAGCTCATTTGGACAAAAAAGGACTTAAAAGATCCCGCTCAGAAACACACACCCAAATGCGTCAGCTTGTGGTCTATTTTACCAACTTTATGCGCGACAGTCCGCTCTCGGTTTGGCCCATCAGAGGCAGTAGCAGGTGAGCAGGTAGCTCGTTACGATTTGCAAAATTATGACTAGATGATGGAGGATTTGAAGCGGCTTGTGCTCCAAAATAATAAAATTCCAAAAAGTCGAATTTAATATGCACTGGCCGACAATCGAACTCAGTTTATTAAGTGTTCCAGATTCATTGTTTCGACTTATATGGTAGAACCCAACGATCACCCAAATCGGAAATGCTGCCGCTTCCTCTGGTAGACGTCCACTCTCCATTAGTTATTTGCGCAAACTCCCCCGCTACATACACGCTATCAGCAGCCACTAACTCCAAGTTATTGCCGCCAGACCAGGTAGCACTCAATTCCGCACCAACATCACCAACAGTTTCCTTCCGAAGTATTTTTCCTGAGTATTTAGTTTTTATCTCCGACGCTACAGAGCTATCGAACTCTAACGTAACTCGATAGCCATCTAATCTTAGCGCACGCCGTAAGATAATTCGATTGACACCTGATACATCTGTGCGAATTTCGGGATCAACAACAGACTTGAGTTGTGCAACGTACAAACCTCCAACCAAGGTATCCCAGGCAGCTCCTGTAGTTGAAACTTTAACTACCCTAGCATGTGAGAAATCTGCCTTGGCCTCTGCGGAAGCGCTTGCAACTGAGCTAATTACGCTCAGACTGGCACTAGTTACAAATTTTGTGTTTTGGCTGAGGTCACACGAAAAACTCTTTCCTACGTCGATCACGCGGCTGTCCATACCAAGATCCTGAAGTCGCCATTGAGGTTGATAACCACCAGACGAGCCAAGTCGACTCCATACAGATCCAGGTCCAATTTGGTTGGACGGACCGAAATAGAGTACTGACTTACTATTGATATCGCTATCCGCACATCCCTTCAGGAGTGACTCACTAGCGTCTTTGCTCGCAGGATAAAGCCCACAAGCAGTTAGTGCAAATATTGCAATTATCAATACTCCGCCTGAAAATTTCATCGTAGCGCCTCAAATTGTTGTTTTATTATTGACCAACACGTATATCAATCGGTGACAAATCAATATCCAGTGGCGCAACTGTGCGCGGTGTCGGCTCTCCATCAAAGAAAAGTTTAATCTCCCGCTCACGGCGATTCTTAAGTCCGTAAATTTCTTTGCCTCCCGCTAATATCCAGCGTCGCATCTCCAATGGAACATTGGCAAACCGCTTTTCGTTAACGACTTTCAACAATGTAGATTTTTTGAAATTTGAAGGCCCCACGTTATAAACGAAATCACATAAAGCAGCGTATTGCGAATCTGTAAGAGTTATATGTACGACGGATTGCACAGTGCGTTGGGCGCCGATCATATCTCGTTTCAATAGATCAGACGCCTCTAACTCTGAGAGCCCGCGACGAAACTCAATAGGCTCTGATCCGTCGCATGGTCCAAGTTTCACCAAGTGGCCGTAAGCTATAGAACAGTAATTGGCAACATCATTGTAAAGTCGGCTTCGAAAGCCTTCCGATATTTTCGTGACCTCTAATCCCTTTGGATACACAGGCCGCAACTCTACGCCTAATGGCAGTACGTCTCGACTCTGCGGCTCAAGAAATATACCAGGCGTTAAACTATCTGTAGCCTGCTCCACTAAATGACTTGAGCATCCGACAAGTATTGTCGATAAAAAAATTGCTAATAAGCGCATATTTAACCCCTCTTCTTTATTTAGCCACAAACATGTGATTAATTTTTTTTAATAAAAAATTCTTTACTAATAGCACCCCACTCAGATATTGACTCGACTTCCCCTTTTCCTTTCGAGGCTGCGGCGAGTATGCTCTCTAAAGCCGAATTTGAAACTCCTCTCGAGCCTCCTTGGTTTAAGCTATGGGCGTTGAATGGGCTATCGCTAACAAAAAGGATAATGGTTTCTTTGCCTGTTTGGTTTAAGCGATAAAATAATTTATCCTCTTTCAAGCTTTCTCCAGGCTGTATCCGCGCTTCGTCACTGTTAGCTTCAGGTTTTGGAAGAACAGTTCGTACGGCGTAGTCAGGGCCAACTGCAACTATATAGCCGTACCAAGTATGTTCATTATCTTGATTGTCGATTTGAAAGGATAGGCAATCACCAAACTTGGCCGGTATTGCTGAATCCTGCATTGAATAAGGACCAAAGTGAGTCCAGTTCGAGCCTGGTGATTGGCTGGATTCGCAGGTAAGTCCAGGCTGGGGAGGACGATAAATTGAGATTTTTGCCTTGACTTTCGTATTGTTGCCATGGACGGCTAACCCCCGAACCTCCCGCGACCATGCAAGCAATCGCAAATTATTCTTTAGACGAGCCATCTCACTCTGAAAGTTTGCCAAATCAAAATGCATATTTTGATCCAGCAGCATGCCCTGTCTTGAAACGACCCACAGTTGTGGTGGTGGGCAATGAGCCGTGCATTTAAAACTGGGAGGCAGCTGCTTGGCTTCATCCACGTTACTAACGGACTTTTTTGATGGCTTTGGGCGTATGAGTGTCAGAATCCAATCTGCATCCTTCGGACTGGTATTCACAATAAAACCCGAAAGATTACTGCTTTCCGTATCATTGAACTCAGAGTGGATACGTGTGAGCCAATTTTCGCCATCCAACATATCCACTGTAAGCACGCCGAGCTGGATTTTCGGCGTACTATATAAATGGACGCTTTCAGTAACTGTATCGCCTGCGAGAATTGCACCGCTAACAATTATCGCCTCACTCGTGCTAGATTTAACTAAAGTTATGCGCAATACAGCTTTGGATGCATTGGAATTACTCTGATACTGCGAACCTACAGTTACACCGTTAATAGCTCCCGCATTTAATATTACAGTACTGTCGCCTCTTACTTCCGTAATTTCTACTTCTTGACTAAAAGGAGAAAAATGCCCACCAAATACTGCTCGATTAGGACGTCCCTCCATCTGGGGTCGCTGAGATGCACTCGGAATTGTGATGATCTTAGCATTCGCCCGTTGAAATACATCGCCCCAAGATTCTCCAGGGCGACTTTCAGCGAGTGATTTAGCCCAGTACCAAGTAAATAGGCCATAGCAATACTTGTTATCCTCGCAACTCCCTCCTGTTCGTTGATCTAATTCTACTGCGGGCTCAAAATCTCGTGCTGCACCAATTCGCAGTCCCACACTTGGAGCTGGTGCTTTGGGCAGTTTACCAAGCAGTGGATGGACTTGCGGGTCAGATCTAACACTTCTTACGCCCTTATTTTGAAAGCCTCGTGAAACACTTGCTGAGTTACAGGAGTCGGATACGAAAACTACATCCTCAGTGAGTGTGTATATCGGTTGCAACCAGACAGCGATTTCTTTATCGAGTACATCTACTTGATTAACTCCTTTAATAGCTTTGTTACGAGCTCCATAACTTACCCATGTTTGATCCCAACCTCTTCGATCTAACTTGTCAGTAGCAACGGACCCATGCCCTGAGTAATGAATGTATACTTGATCATTACGATTTATCCTACTCGCAAGAGCTGAAAACTCATCCCTTAACACTTCATGATTAGGGTTACGCAATATCTTGATGTTGCCTGCTGGAACTTTAAAACGGTTTATCAAAACGCTTTGAATTAATGCAATATCATTAGGAGGACCATAAAGTTCAGGTAGCCCTGCCTCGCCGTACTTATTTATGCTTATGAGTAAAGCCTGTACATTTTTAGACTTTGATGCGTCACCAGGCGACACTTCAGTTTGTGATACCGCCTGCGGCATGGTGAGAACAAAGCCTGCAATAAGCAATGTGTTTGTCACCCATTTAACGATTGCACACATAGCGCCTCCATCAAAATAGTTTGACTTGGCTAAAGTTATGGTATGGCGGAGGGAATCAAAATAACTTAAATTAACTATATCTGCACAAGCAGAAATGTCAAGAAAGTAACAAGACAACGTAATTTTTTCAGTGCTTTTAGTATCAATATTGAATACCTCAATCACGACACTTCCGTTGCACGACGCTCTCTATCTATCGAATCAGCCTCATACAAAACTCTCTATTAGTTACTCATTAAGGCGTCTTGATTGGAAAATCAATACCCCTGGAGAAGTTAAAATACGTTGGTTGCTGTACAGATGCTCTCCGGGCTTCATCTGTTTCAGGAGTTGAGTTGAACTCTATCGTGCCTCTGCTACCTTTGAGTCTTCCTTTACTTATTTCTTTATAAAGATACGGCACAGTTTGGCTAGCATACCGCAGCCAGTCAGAAGTTAATGTGATTCGCTCATCATAGGGGGACGAGCTTCCTGCTTTTCCTTTATTTAAACCTTGGTCAATCAACGCGTATGTAAGCAATCCCATTTTAATGTTTTTTTGCTCTATTGCGGCTTGATCTGCTTGTGACGCGACTATGACTTGCATCGCTTTGTCATATGCGAGTTGTCCAAATCCCTTAGCTCCAAACGGTCCAGGCTTGAAGTCATTCTCTTCGATGCTTGCAGCACTATGGCAAGCATCTATTACAAGAATCTGAGAAATAGCATCAAGTCCGATCATCCATGACTTTAGTTCTTCGCTAGAAATGGCGCGAGAAAAATTCTCTTTTGTTTTGTCAGAGTTTTTAATTTTGAAAACAGAGCCAGTATCAGATGGTAGAAAATAGAACTGCCCTTCATAATCGATAAATCCATGCGTTGATATTGTTAAAAAAAATGAATCATGTGGGGAAACGCGCTGAAGTTTTCCTCCGGTAACATCAATGTCGCCAGGGAGATCAGTGCTTAATTTTTGCCCTGACAACGTTTTTATAACATTCTCAATTGTTAATTTGTCGCCGTGCGATTTTAGATTATCGACAGAAGCATCACTAGTAAGCAGCACACTAACGACGTGATCATACAGCAAACTTCCATCTGAGAGCTTCACTGTTTTTAACGACTTATATAGCGCATCTGCTGACTGACGAGCGTCGTTAGCTGCCCAATTTAAATCCCAAGATTTATCCTGAAAGCTATTTATTCCGATAGATACAATATATGCAACTCTTTTAAGCTTTGCATAGTTCCCCTTCAACTCAAAATCTAAAGTACTGGTCTCGCTTTTTATACCACTCTCATTAAATGCATAGGCGGAAAAAAGTGCTTTTTGATAATCTGGGTCCGCTGCGACGCGAACATTCTCGAATACTAATTCCGATGGTGGTTTATCACGATCAGCAACGATATTTTTTTTAAGCCAGTTCTGCCTTCCTGAGGGAGATAGATCGACAAAGCTCGAACTGTCGTCTGGCTTCTGACCAACTAATTGATGGTCTCTAAATAACTTCAAATCATATGCAGACGAGCAGTCTGTCCTATTTTTTGATACGTTATCGCACCTCCCTGAAACTTTAACGGTTACATCTACTAATATTACCCCGTTTTCGTCCTGATTTTTACGAGGTGTAACGCTCAATATTTCAACATCCGGACGGGCCAAATTTAACTCCTCAATAGGCGGAGTATCTGAGAAACTATCTCCAAGGAATATACGAGGCAAAAGAAATGGCTCGAAATAGTCTCGTGCGAGAATTTCGAATGAGAGTGGTATTGTCGGGGCTTCCGGGAGAACCCAGTGAGCGTAATTATTATTCTCTAAGGACGGGACTGAAAATCTACCTCGTGCATCTGTTATAATTGGCTCTCCATCACCGCTTATAGAAATTTGAGCTATTGGAGTACACTGCTGAGCATCAAAAATCCTAAGCGTGCCATCCTTGCTGCCACTGAAAATTAATTTCCCATCACGCGAGACAGCCGTTTTCACTACGCTGTCCGTATGCTCGTTAAATCGGCATATTTCTTCGTTATGTAATACATCGAACAGAAGCACACTGCTTTCGTCTAATTTTCGCTCCGTCAATTCTGAATTCCCTTCGAAACCTATAATAAGCAAGCCTCTATCTTGTGAGTAATATATAGAGGCGATTGAGGACGAGTTTTTCGGGAGGCTTGCAAGCTTTAGTATTTTGTTTCCATTTCGTGAAACTAAAATTATCTCATTGGCATAAGAAGAACCTACGATATCTGACCCACTAATCGTGATATTGGGTGAACCTCCAATTGGTCGGCTATCAAATCCACCATAAGTACTGGCTTCTAAATATTTTGTCAGGTTACATGTTTTAAGAGAAAAATAGCGAATGCCATCTAAACTCACAGACACTAACTCGTTGCGACCGGATGAAAAAAAAATTTTCTGGAGAAATGTGGATGTAGGTATTTTGCAGATCTTTTTTTTGTTTTTTAATAGAAGCACATTTATTGCTTCTCCCCTCGGAAAGGCAATGAGGTCTCCATCTATCGAAATAGCTGGCCGCGCTACGGGTAGTGGTTTGTTATACGGCCCGCCACTTGAATTCATTTCAAAATCATCTACAGTCCATTCATTTTTTTTAAATAAATGAGTGCTTACTATTTCAGAGTCGTCATAACTAATTGCGTATCCATCTTTTGAGGTGGAAATATTCTGGTCGTAACCATAAGTGGTGCCTTTCATTTTCAGCGTAACTGATGAGCCTGTTCGCAGGTTGAGGCGTAAAATCCCATGAGGTGTAGGCATTATCAATATATCATTATCATCGATAGAGAAACTTCCATAAATATGTGAGATAACCTGGTTTTGGTTTATAATCTTATAGCACTTTGGTGTGTAATCACGAGCAGTGTCTGGAGCGTCTATCTGATATCTCATTATTGAAGACTCCGTTGTCGCAAGAAAAAACTCCTTTCCATTTGGGCTTATAGTTCCTGCTGTAATGTGCTCATCAAAAACATCATCCTTACAGATATCTACCTGTCGATCTAAGTCAAATATACTAAAAGACCTCCCATTATATTCGTGACGCAGCATCAAACGTCCTGAGTCATCAAGTGAAATTACTTCGCCGTCCAGAGTGGTGATGTATTTTTCGTTTACAATATCTTTTGATGATCGAGCAAACACATTTCCGTCTTTTGACAATAAAATAACTTTTTCACCGCCGTCTTTAACCAAAATATCACTATAGCTGTTGCTTTTTTCTTTTAACGGCGTTGAAGCTATAACTTCCCCGCTCCTTGTAATCACTTGTAAGTCCCCATCATTGGTAAGGATTGCAAGTTTTTCGCCAGAAAATGAAATTGATGCTTTCTTTACAGGTTGCAATTTTTTGTCTAGCCGCACTCCATCACTTGAAAAAGTAATTATCGATCCAGCTGTAGTTAATGCAAGAGTGTCTGCCTCCACGGCCTTAGTTTTCACTATGTCTAAAACTCCAGGCTCCTCGATGTAAATGGATTTATCACTGCCGGGCTCAAGAAAGCGTACTTCATTGAACCCGTAATCTGTCCTTGTTATTATGCAATCATTATTTTGGCAAAAATTAATGTTGTGCGATGATATGTCGGTGGAAATAGTTATTCGCTTTATTTCGAGCATTGATTCCGTCTGATATATTCGAATGAATCCTCTGTTATAGTTTCCAGAGGAAAAACTTAATGTCGCGACTAATTTACCATCAGAGGATACGGCGATACCCTTGACTTGGGCATCCACAGTTGGTGGGATTATCAAGACTGGTTGTTGCCCGAACGTGAGAAAAGAGCAACTCGCAAATAATAACAATGCTGCTAGTTTAAAATAGGAAAGCCAATTCATATGCTCGGCCTCCTAAAATAGGCCGAACTGATGACTTTAAATTCTCACTAAATATTTTATTGATTTTCATTGTCGATCACTTTTTAACAGGTTGAGCAACTTCGATTCGCTAAAATTAGATTAGTAGCGCCGATGCTCCGCAACCACCTTTCTGACGAACGGTGTACAAGTCGTTTTTTTTAGAACTTCCCCGATGCTTTCCTAGGTCTTCAAGCTGTAGCAGACTCGCCCTTTACGCGCGTTATTTTCTGAGTTCGTCATGTAAATCAGCAAAATACGTATAGATTAAATTGTTGCGGCTAGACGAAAACTGATGGGGTGATCATCGACGTTACTCACTTGGGCGTTGTCTACATGCCCATGCACAACTCCCATCGATCTTGATCCGGCGCGTCACAATACATTGCATATGCTAGGCGTGCATATGATCGAGCACTAAGGTTGGCTGTATGCCATTCAGTATCCAGCAGCGTCGGGCCGCACAACATAGGAATACGTCAAAAAATGCCCTTTACATGATGGCATTCGAAGCAATCAACTCACATAGTTGTGCCCTTTTGATTGCTGTAGACGAAGGTATTGGCAACACGCCTACATTTATTGGAGCCGAAGGTCGTCATGGACTCTTTATGCCCGCACAAGCAGGATTTTTATCCAACAAGTGACCTGTTAGGCGACGTCCTGACGGTTTTCTTCAATTTACCGCCACAACTCTACCTCGATGAGTTCCGCGTATTTTTCCGCGACCGCAGCGCAAGAGTGCGTCCAGCACCGTTGGCGTTCCCGTCTTCGTCATAGTTCTGCCCCGAGACCACATCAAACTCAATGTCCCGATAGCCTTAGGCGTCCCAATCGCCCATGGTCTGGCTGACATGTCCGCAGGTAGGTCACTTCGTTTGTCATCAAGGAAGCACCCAAGCATGTGATATCGAGCATTTTCGGTATTGGAGATGTGCCGAAGAAAAAACAGCCTCGCCTCGACCGTAACGACAACCGTAGCTCGCACCTACTAGTGGAAATAATTTTTGTACACCCACCTGTACACCAGCATCATAGAACACCCTAAACGCCCCGTATTCTATAAATACTTCTGCTCCCTTCACCCGCTCCAATCGAATTTGATCTCACGTCAGGAGGGTTTTGACGGGAGATGCAGGAACAAAAAAACCGGTCCGTTGTGACCGGTTTTTTTGTGCCCTGAATTTGGGGTGCCGGGGAACCTGCCGGGAGCATCAGACCGCATGCATCCCGTCCCCATGCCTGAATGATATGCAGTGCTATACTTTTTTATGGCTTGAATGAAGCGCACAACGTTGCCCACGGGTACTGATACCGACTGCAAATCTCGACCGGCAGTTGCAAGACAAAGGAGGTCTACGGCAAGCACGAGATGGGAGGTGTGGCATGAACCGACACTATTACATCAGCAACAATCTCGACGATCTTGAAGCCGTTGAAGATGAACTGGAAGCCAGCGGCATCAATTCCGAACAAATTCATGTGCTCAGTCAACACGTTGCCGATGTTGAACAACATCACCTTCACGAAATCAACTCGTTAATGGAGCAGGATGTTGTCCGCTCCGGCGAAATTGGTGCAGTGATCGGTGTGCCTCTCGCGGCGCTGGTTCTTGGCGTCGCCTATTGGCTGGGCTGGACCGAATCCGCTGCAGGCTGGATGCCTTTTATCTTTCTTGCCATTGTTGTATGTGGCTTCTGCATCTGGGAAGGCGGTTTTTTTGGTATCCAGGTGCCAAACGCTCACTTCCGCAGTTTTAAACAGGTGGTAGAAGAGGGAAAACATATTTTCTTCGTAGATGTCGAGCCGGCTCAGGAGTCGGTATTGGACGGGGTTATCGGACATCACCCAGCGCTGGAGATTGCCGGAACGGGAGCGGCAGCCCCCCATTGGACAGTCGCCTGGCAGCACAAATGGCATCAGTTCAAGCGAGTGATATCGGGTTAGCCTCTGAGACTGAAGGCCATCCGGAAGCGGCTTATTGGCCGAAGGAAATGACCCGGCTGAGGAAAACATAGTCCGCTTCGGTGGCCATCAGTCCAATGAGCACCAGCAAACACAACGGTGGCACCAGTATGGCGTAGACCATGGCCAACCGTTCCCAGGCCATATGCATGAAGATGGAGACAATTAAACCGGCCTTCAACAACATGAAAGTGATAATCAGGGACCACCGAAGGTAACCATGGAAGTGGAAATAGTCGACAAGGTACGACAGCGTGCTGAGGACGAATAACAGCCCCCAGATTTTAAGGTACAAGCTGATTGGATGTTGCTGACCCTGAGCATGTGCCATCACCAGCGCTCCTCTACCATAAATAGAAGAAAGCAAAAATAAACACCCACACCAAATCCACGAAGTGCCAGTAAAGCCCGGCTATCTCGACGTTCTGATAGTTTCCGGAGCGCTCATAATCTCCCCGCATTACTTTCAGCGCCACAATGCTGAGGTAGATGGCGCCGATTGACACATGCAGTCCGTGGAAACCGGTAATCATGAAAAAGCTGGCACCAAACTGCGCCGCCCCCATGGGGTTCCCCCAGGGACGCACCCCTTCTGCGATGAGCTTGCTCCATTCGAATGCCTGCATGCCGACGAAGGCCACACCCAAGGCAGCGGTCGCCAGCATAAGGGCAGCGGTTTTCGCACGATCACGGCGATAGGCGAAATTGACTGCCATGGCCATGGTGCCGCTGCTACTGATCAGCACAAAGGTCATGATGGCGATCAAAATAAGTGGGATCGCCTGACCGCCGATCGTCAATGCGAACACTTCACTGGGGTTCGGCCAGGCAGTGGTGATGGTCATGCGTACCGACATGTAGCCGGTTAAAAAACAGGTGAATATAAAAGTATCGCTGAGCAGGAATATCCACATCATCGCCTTGCCCCAAGGGACCTGCTTGAAGACCTCTCTATCCGAGGCCCAGTCGCTGGCGATGCCCTGCCATCCCGGAGCAGGCTGTGAGTCTGGTGGATTGGATTCACCTGGGGCAAGTGGGTGCGATGCCATGGCTTTTCACCTCAGGCCGCAGAATCGGGCGATGGCTTCATAGGTTTCCGGCGTGCTGGTCAGCAGAGCGAATAGCACGAACCAAAGACCCAGTAAGTAATGCCAATAGATGGCACACAGCTCTACGCTGGCGCTGAGTTGCGGTAACGGCACGCGCTGCAGGAATTTAGCAACGATTATGCCCCAGGCTATCAGCCCGCCCAGCAGGTGGAGCGCATGCAGGCCGGTCAACAGGTAGAAGAAGCTGTTGGCCGGATTGCTGGCGAGAAAGTAACCCCAGGCGACAAACTGCTGCCAGACCCAGAACTGTCCCGCCAGAAAAGCAATGGCGAATACGCCCCCCAATGCAAAACCAATCACAGTTGCACCCAGTCGAGCCTTTCGGGCGGCCATACGCGACCACTGCAGTGCGACGCAACTGAGTACCAGAAAAGCCGAGTTCAGCCATAACTGCGAGAGATTGGCTAACGGCGCCAAAGGCTCTGTCAGTGGTAGCCAGTCGGTCATTTGTGAACGGGCGATAAAAGCGAGCAAGAAGAGAAAGAACAACGAACTCACCACAACCAGGAACAAGCGCAGGCCTGTTTTGGCGATTTGGTTTCGATCGGGCCCCTCGCCGGCCCCGATACCCTGTGGATCGCGATTCCAGCTGCCGCCGGGGTCAGCGCCGTCGGCGTTTCTCAATAGCAGCCTGCTCATGGTTTAACGTCCGCTATCGTGGTTCCGGCACTCAGTTGCCGCATCTGCTCCAGCTCCTCGGCGGAGACTGTTTGCGGAACGAAATCCTGTTCTATCCCCGGCACACTGTAGTCATAGGCCCAGCGATGCACGACCGGCAGCTTCGCTCCCCAGTTACCGTGTATCGGCGGGGTGTTCGGCGTTTGCCATTCCAGACTGGCCGAGCCCCAGGGATTACTGCCTGCGGGTTTACCTTTAAACGTGCTCCAGGCCAGGTTAAACAGGAACAGCAACTGGGAAACGCCGACGGCCAATGCAACCACCGTAATGAAGGCATTCAAATCTTGCGCCGACTGCGGGATGAACGCGTAGTTTTCATAGGCGTAATAACGGCGTGGCATGCCCTGGAAACCCAGGTAGTGCATGGGAAAGAAGATGGCGTAGGTGCCCAGGAAGGTAATCCAGAAATGCAGCTTGCCCAGGGTGTCATTCAACATGCGCCCGGTTACTTTCGGGAACCAATGATAAATGCCGCCGAACACCACCAGTACCGGTGCGACACCCATCACCATATGAAAATGAGCCACAACGAAATAGGTGTCCGAGAGCGGAATATCCACGATCACATTGCCGAGAAACAAGCCAGTCAGACCGCCGACCAGAAAGGTGACGATAAAGGCCAGGGCAAACAGCATCGGCACGGTCAGATGAATGTCGCCGCGCCACAGGGTCAGCACCCAGTTGTAGACTTTCAGTGCGGTCGGCACTGCGATGATCAAGGTGGTGACGGCGAAGAAAAAGCCAAAGTACGGGTTCATTCCGCTGACATACATATGGTGCGCCCAGACCACAAAGCTGAGTACGCCAATCGCAATAATGGCCCACACCATCATTCGGTAGCCGAAGATGTTTTTACGCGCATGCGTGCTGATCAAGTCGGAGACCAGGCCAAACGCAGGGAGAGCAACAATGTAGACCTCCGGGTGGCCGAAGAACCAGAACAGGTGCTGGAATAATATTGGACTGCCACCCTGGTGATCGAGCTGCTGCCCCAGCGAGATCATCGCCGGCATAAAGAAGCTGGTGCCCAACAGCTTGTCAAACAGCATCATGACCGCGCTGACGAACAACGCCGGGAAGGCCAGCAAAGCCATGATCGAGGCCATGAAGATTCCCCATACGGAGAGCGGCATGCGAAACAATGTCATGCCGTGCGTGCGCGCCTGCAACACCGTGGTGACGTAGTTCAACCCGCCCATGGTGGCTGCGACAATAAAAATCGCCAGTGAGACGAGCATCAGGACGATGCCCCACTCGACCCCCGGTGTCCCCTGAGAAATGGACTGTGGCGGATAGAGCGTCCAGCCCGAACCGGTGGGGCCGCCAGGGACAAAGAAACTGGAGAGCAACACCACTACCGCCAGCAGGTAGAACCAGTAGCTCAGCATGTTGACGTAGGGGAAGACCATGTCGCGGGCGCCCACCATCAGCGGGATCAGATAGTTACCGAAGCCACCCAGAAACAAGGCCGTCAGTAAGTAAATGACCATGATCATGCCGTGCATGGTCATCGCCTGATAGTAAGCACTGGCGTCCATGAACTCCAAAGTGCCGGGGAAGCCAAGCTGTATACGCATCAAGCCGGACAACACCACGGCGATAACGCCCACGAATATAGCCGTCAAGGAATATTGAATGGCGATGACCTTGTGGTCCTGACTCCAGATATATTTGGTCAGGAAGCTTTTGGGCTCGTGCAGTGCTTCTGTTTCGGCTTGCTCCGCATAGGCCATCACGTCATCCTCCGGTTCGAAGTTTCGGTGCATTCCTGGCTGCTTTACGGCTACTTCCCTGGCTCCGCCTTGCTCGCATCAGCGTCGGCATTCGCTTTGGATTTGATAAAAGCGATCAGTGCGTTCAACTCCTGATCACTCGGGGTAAAGGCCGGCATGACGGCTGCGTAGCCTTTGACGATTTTGGCACCGGGATTAAGAATCGAATCCTTTATATAGCCCTCGTCGGCCTTTATCGTCGAACCGTCGGCAAGGGTTACGGACTCGCCATACAGGCCCTGCCAGCTGGGGCCGATACCCTTGCTGCCATCGACACTGTGGCAGGCCAGACAGCCGAGCGACTGAGCCAACCCCTGCCCCTGTGCCGCCAAATCGTCACCTGGGCTCGACGCTTCGCCAGGTTCAACGTCTTGCTGCCCGGCACCGAGCGATTTGATCAGGGCGACGACAGCACCCAGTTCATCTTCAGTGAGAGTATAGGCCACCATGACTGGCGGGTAGCCCTGTACCAGTCGGGCCCTCGGATCGAGGATCGACTCTTTCAGGTAGGCCTCATCGACCAGTGCACTGGTGCCATCGGCAAACTGTTCAGTGCGGCCGTACAGCCCCTTCCATCCCGGGCCGAGACTGGTACTGCCATCCTGGCTGTGGCAGGCACCGCAGCCGTATTTTTCGGCCAACAAGCGACCTTTTTCCAGCACGCTGTCCTGACTGGGTTTGGCAGCTGTCGTTAATGTCTGCGCAAAAGTCGGTTGGCTGTTCAGCCATTGATCGAAGGCGCCCTGCTCTTCCACGATCATATGGCCGCGCATGTTGTAATGACCTACGCCACAATACTCAGCACAAAGGACTTCGTACTTCCCGATGACAGTCGGCGTAAACCAAAAGTACGACACCATCCCAGGCACCATGTCCATCT
Organism: Pseudomonas sp. LBUM1666; assembly: GCF_059695775.1. NCBI lineage: Bacteria > Pseudomonadati > Pseudomonadota > Gammaproteobacteria > Pseudomonadales > Pseudomonadaceae > Pseudomonas > Pseudomonas sp. LBUM1666. The sequence goes on from NZ_CP166789.1 coordinate 4,808,545, forward strand.
TGCTGCGAATCTGCGGTATATAGAAATTGTGCAGTACATCTTTGGAACGCAATAAGACTTTCACCGGCTGATCGAGCGGAAGGTGAACTTCATTGCTTCTTATAAGTACATCGTCCTGCCCAAGAGGATCCTTGGGGTCGAGGCCGAAGGGATTGGTGGAATTAACAAACTTAATATCCGATTTGCCCAGCTTCCCGTCCTGGCCGGGAAAACGATAGGCCCATTGCCACTGCTGGGCGACCACTTCAAGTTCATAAGCATTTTTTGGCACGCTGATGAAGTCACTGTAAACAACCAGGCCTGGCGCCAACATCGCGGCAATACCTACCGAGGTCACGATAATCAACCATGTTTCCAGTTTTTTGTTTTCTGGCTGATAGTGCGCCCTGGCGCCCTCCTTGTGACGAAAACGCATCACGGCTACCGCCATAAATACCGTGATGGCGATGAAAAATATTCCGCTGATGATCAGGGTGATGAACAGGGTGGTGTCGATTGACCCCCAGTTGGAAGCTGCCGGTGTCGCATGCCAAGGCGCTAGTATATGGAACAGCACAGATGCAATAACGATTAGTACAAGAATAATTGCCATTGCCATTTTGCTTTCATCCTATTCCTGTTACTCATCGGTATGCCTAAGCATCGCCACAGAACAACATCGTCAAATCAATACTAATCTGACGCCAAAACAGGCTAGACAAGTACCACCTATCTTTGTGGCAAAGTCCGCAGGAAGTATAGTTCATGGCCGGAACAAACGCTTTTCCTGAAAAGCCTTGTTGCCTGGATATTCCAACTTCAGCGTCAACTTGATCACTTAAAATCTATTCGCTATATATAACTGTAACTATTCAGCAACACATCTCGCCTGGACGACACGTCGAGCAAGCGAGGTCCGGTTGCCAGCTATAATCAGGTCTGATTACGGAAGGCAAAGATCGTCTAAAAGCGCCCGCGAAGATCCTTGCCTATGCATTGCGGTCAGACAAGTGACGGCCAAGAGCTATAGCGTCCAGCCGTCCACAACGGAGATTTCGTCATGAGTGCCTTGACGATCGAAGGCTGGTGCAAAGTCAACGGACAACAAAAGTCGACCCCGATGGGTGAAATCCATTTTTACGTCGATGGCCCCCTCCATAAGAGTCTGGAGGACGCTGAAGAACGCCTGCAGAAGACCCATGAACGTGAAGCCATGGTCGATGTTGACATGGACACACTGGAGTTGAAATTGCCAGAGGGATACGCCCCTTTGTCCGACTGCCAGATGCGCGTCTATATACACAACGAGCGCGGTCAGTTCCATTTGGTCGGGCATCGAGCGAGTGATGGAAGCTTGATCTATAGCAACGCGGTTTTGATCGATCAGCTGATTGACGCCTAGCTACGACGGAGTTCTCGGCCATTGGTACGCGAAAGGGACAGACGAAAAGAGCGGAATGTGTCCCTTTTTCATTAATGCATCAACGCGTCGCAACGATAAACAACCGTGGGAACGGCAGCAGCACTGAACCATCGGCCAACGGCGGATAGGCCAGTTCGATTGCCGCTTGATACTGTTTGAGATACTGCGCCCGCTCCTCCTCATCCAGCGGATCAAGAAACGGTCGCAATCCGCTGCCCTTGAACCACTCGACCACACCTGACGCGCCACCCGCGAGCGGGTGATGGTAGGTGGTGCGCCAGATATCGACCCGTGAGCAGTGCGGGCGCAGCATCGAGTAGTAACCGCTGGCACTCTCCATTTCCGTTCGCTGGCCAGCGGCCCCAGCCAGTCTTTCGGCCCACGGGCCATTGGCTGCGACTTCGCGCATCAAACGGTGCGACGGCTCATTGAGGTTGTCAGGCATTTGAATCGCCAAGCAGCCGCCGGGTGCGAGCCTGGCCACCAGTGACGGCAGCAACTGGGCGTGATCGGGAACCCACTGCAACACCGCGTTGGCGAAAATCACATCAAACGGGCCGTTTTCGTTCCAGGTATCAATATCAGCCGTATCGAATTGCACCTGCGGCAAGCGCTTGCGGGCGGCGTCGATCATATCGGTCGAACTGTCCAAGCCACGCACCGTGGCATTGGCGAAGCGCTCAACCAGCAACTCGGTCGAATTGCCGGGGCCGCAACCGATGTCGATTGCCGAGCGCGCGTCCACAGCAGGGATCGCGGCCAGCAGGTCACGGGCGGGACGTGTGCGTTCATCTTCAAAAGCGACGTATTGTTTGGCGGACCAACTCATTGCGTTCTCCTGTCGGTGCGTTGTTGTAGCAAGAGGCGGAAAACCGGTTCGCTACGATACCTCGACCGGTGCGCTCTGCCCTATCCGACCTATGGCGAAAGCGGTCAATTAACCCGCCAATACCCATGGGACCAAACGTACAAAGAGGATTTGAATGAGCATTTTTTATCGCAAAATCTTCTGAAGCCATAACCAAACCGACCGTTCGTCGAACTAGAAGCCAAGCAATTTTGACAGCCAAAAATTCACATCTATAGTCCAATCGCGGCCCGTCGGAAGGAACCCGAACCCGTTAGTTTGCACGCAAGGAGCAAGGCCAGCTCATGCCCGTGACAGGTGGGTTCCGCCCGTAGTGTGTTCGCAACGGCCGTAAGGCAAGCAAGCGTTGTTGTGCCTGGAAGATGCCAGGCATTCACTATGAACAAGGAGCTTTACTATGTCTCGAGTCACGGATGTACTTGTTTCAATCGACACTGAAACCATTCTGAAAAACTACCCGAACATCAGCAAAAACCCTGCCTCGCCGACGTTAATCGACGTCAATCATGTGTACATGGTGACCAATCAGAACAACGTGGTCAGCGGCCAGGCCGGTGGCGAACTTAACTTGAGAGCCCAGGTAGGCGACTTGATTCGCTGGCGTGAAACCAGTCTGTCGCAGAGCTTCGAGACTGCAGTGATTTTCTACAAGTTTGTTGGCAACGTCGGCAACGAGTTGATCTCCACACCCACGCCCCGCAAGGCCACAGCGTGCGTTGCCGTCCCCAACACCAGCAACCCGTCGGTGCCGAGCTGCCAGAAAGTCGATAACCATTATTGGTCTTCGGAAACACTTTCGTGCGGTAGCGTGACCTACCACTTCCATTTCCTGATCGTCGATCGCGACTGCAAGATCGTAGGCTGCTGCTCGTGGGATCCGTTCATTACCATCCGTAACTGACGATGACCAGGCCCCTTGGCAACGAGGGGCCTACCGAGTTCGTTGCCGCTTCGGCCGGGACGGGATGTCTTGCTTGAACCGATGCGGCTGCCGTCTTGAATCAACATCATGAAAGGAATCCATGGTGACTTCCGAACCGATTGCCTCCCCTTCGAAAAGTATCGCGCCAGTCAATAATGTGCTGCTGATCGTCGATGCCGAATCGCTACTTTTACGTTATCCGCAACCCAGTCTTGAGCCGCAAAACCCGACCATGATTGAGGAAGGTTTGATCTTTTCCATCAGCGGTACAAAACCAACACAAAGTACAATTAATGACAGCTTAATGACGCTTACCGCCAATAACGGAAAGAACTTCCAAATCCGTGGCAGGACCGTCAGCTTGCTCGCCGAACACAGCGTGGTGTTCTACGAGATACATGTAGGTAATCCCGGGGTCCTTTCACCGCCTGAATTGGTGGTCCACACAGACTTGACAGTCCCCGCACCCGATCCCGAAAACCCGACCCAACCAGGCAGCCACCTGGCCGATGATCACTACTGGCATTGCACGCAATTGGCGGCTGGGGTGGCTGCGTGCGAACTGAAATTCATGCTGATCAATAAAAGCTGCGAGGCATTGGGGTACTTCAGTTGGTCGGTGGACGTGACGTTGGCGGAGTGAACAGAAATCCAAAAAAAAGCCGGCCTCAAGGGCCGGTTTCTTCTGCCAATCGATCATCGTGGTTAGTCGTAATATCCAACAGTCTTCTTCAAGTGATCCGAGTATTCGTAGATGTCGTCTATCGAGTTTATTGCGTGCCGGGTTTCATTCTTTTCTTCGTCAAAAATACCGATGTACTTCTGTGAACGATTGAAGTGCAGACGACAGATCGGTTTGCGGTTGTTGTCGTCGAGCAAAATGCCGAAGTAACTCTGGGTGTCGCGCTGAACAATCCGCTTTGCATCGACAACAGACCGAACGACGGCACGGACGATGTGATACCCCTCCAGTTCTTCCAGCGTTGTCAGAACCTTGTCCTCTGACTCGTCTCGCAAGTCCGGCTGCTCAGCACCACTGGAAGAAACCGGCAAAGAGGCTAACGCGGGTTGAATAGCACCGCTCATGGCCGACTTGAGCCTGTCGTTGATTTGGTCGTTGAGAAACTGCACCACGGCCTTTCTCGTTAGCTCATGGAACTGTTCACGGACCTTCTGAGTAATCACCCCGTCGTATACACGCGACGCGAACACCTTCACAAAGTCGTCATCAGGCTTGCTGACCTGCGAAGCAATGACCTTTTTGATTTGGCTGACGTACTTCAGCTCACCTGCGGCGCTGATGATCGAATCCACGTCGAAGGCTGACTTGGTGAGCTTGACCAATTCGGGGACGGAATACTCGTCGATATCCAGAAGGTCGAGCTCAAGAAATGGCTTCTCATCCATCTTGTTGGGCGCATCCAGGTCGGTGAAAAACTTGTAGACCTGACCGTTGGTAAGGATAGAGATTCGGGCACTGGTGACGTGGAAGTAGCGAAACAACTGGGAGGCGTGATTGATGTGCAACGGCTCACCAATTTTTTTGCACTCGATGAGGATTTGAACCTCTCCTCCCTTCATGATTGCGTAATCAATTTTTTCACCCTTTTTCGTTCCAATATCGCAAACGAATTCGGGAGTTACTTCCGTCGGATCGAAGACATCGTAGCCCAGCACCGTACTGATAAATGGCATGACAAACGCGTTCTTGGTCGCTTCTTCCGTCTTAATGGCAGCGCCTTGCAAACGAACTTTGGCGGCTAAGCTTGCTAACTTTTCGAAGAATTCCATGAGTGGCCTCTTATCTGGTTCGATCCGTGTGTTTGCATGCTGGCAAATTGATTGCCTTTGATACTAGACACAAACCGGCACAAAGAAAGAATCCAACCAAGAATTGGGAACAACAGAGATTTCTTCCATCCAGATCTGGGTCAATTTGTCCTATAAGATCGCCAGATCGCAGCCTTCGTCAGCTCCTCCGGCCTACCGAGGTACGAGCTACCGGCTTTTCATTGAACCCAGAATTTAATCAGAATTTTCATCATGCCCGTGCTGTCTGAAAATCAGGCGCATCCCTATAAGGAACACGGCAATGAAATTCGCAAAAGTCGCTCAGAAACTTGCCCTGTGGGCGGGCAGCCCCAAGACGTTCATGGGGGCGATCATTCTGATTTTTCTGTGGGGTCTGAGTGGGCCGATTTTTCACTTTAACGACACCTGGCAGCTGATCATCAATACCTCGACCACCATCATCACCTTCCTGATGGTGTTCCTGATCCAGAACACCCAGAACCGCGACACGGACATTTTGCATTTGAAGATCGATGAGTTGCTGCGGGTGACGAAGGATGCGCAGAACGCGATGCTGGGGCTCGAAGCGCTGGATCTCAAGCAGTTGGAAGCGCTGAGAAAGCAGTATCGGCAACTTGGCGAGGGCGAAACGATTTCCCTGGACGGCACCGTCGTCCAGGAAAAAGGTAAGCAGGATTTGAATGAATGCTGATCGGGACATCGCGGGTGGCCCGAGGTCACCCGCGCACTTCGTGGGTTAGCGACTGGCTTGCAGCGCCTTGGCCATTTGCAGGTGGTTCTGCAGTTTGGGCAACGTTTCTTCCGCGAAGGCTTTGATTTCAGGCACGTCGGTGGTCTGCGCTTCCTGTTGAAGCTGTTCGATGGCTTCCTGGGTGGTTTTCACCTGACTGGCCGCGTAGGCCTGGTCGAAGCTCGCGCCGTCCTGCACTTGCGGCATCAAGCCTTTGGCTTTATCGACTACCTCTTCACGCGGAGCCACCGGTAAATCCAGTTGCTTGGCGATTTTCGCCAGATGCTGGTTGGCGGTGGTGCGGTCGTTGATGACGACGATGGTGTAGTCCTTGACCTCTTTGGATTCGGTTTTCTGGTGCGCCAGGCGGCTGGCTTCGATATCGGCCATGCCTTTGGCCGATGCATCGTTGATGAATTCAGCGGGGGACTGGGCAAAGGCACTGCTGGCGCACAGGCCCAGCAACGTGGCAAAACTGGCATTGCGTAATCGGGTGGCCATCCGGCTCATGGTCGCGCCCTCCTCGTAAAAAATTCAAACGGGAGCTTACGCTCCCGCCTCTCGATCAAAACTACCTTCACCGTTACTTCGATTTCTGACCACCTTTGCGGCCCATATCGGGTTTCGCAGGGTCTTTATCGACGGTCGTGGTGGTAGTTTTCCCACCTTTGCGACCGGCTTCAGACGCCTTCGTTCGATCGTTGGCGAAGTTTCCCGAGTTCGAGTTTCTTGAATTAGGCATGATTCTCTACCTCTTGGTGATGATCGCGGCGAGCAGGAGCCCGCATAGGATCAGAATTTCGATCACCGCAAAGGTTTAGAAAAGTTGAAATCGCGGCGACGAACGGTGGCAGATTTTTCAGGCCTCGAGGCGCTGGTGATGTTCGCGCTTGACGGCATACATGGCCTCATCGGCATGCCTGAACAGCTGCTTTTCCTCGGTGCCGTGCTCGGGGTAATGAGCGACGCCGATACTCGGCAGGATGTTCACGCTGTGCCCATCCAGGCGCAGGGGTTGAGCCAGAACCTGACGGATTTTTCCTGCCACGCTGTTGGCGTCTTCCGACGCGTGGATGCTGTGCAACAACACCACAAATTCATCACCACCGATTCGCGCCACGGTGTCGGTTTCACGCACGCAGCCCTTGAGCCGATTGGCGACCGCTTGCAACAGCATGTCGCCGACTGCATGGCCGTGAGTGTCGTTGACTTCTTTGAAGCGGTCGAGGTCGACATACAGCAATGCCATACGCCCGGAATCCGCCCGAGCCAGCGTCAGTGAGTCTTTAAGCCGGTCACGGAGCAACTCTCGGTTGGGCAGTTGAGTCAGCGGGTCGTACTGTGCCATCCGTTGCAGTCGGGCATGCAATTGCTTGCGCTCGATCGCTGTCGCGACTTGGGCACAGACGTATTGCAGCAGTTCCTTGTCCTGCTCGGTGTAGCGCTCGCCGCCCGGTACGCTTTTGACGATCAACGCGCCGATGGTGCCGTTTTGCGAGTTCAACGGCACACCTAGCCAGCAAGGTGAATGCTGGCCTGCGACCAGCGCCTCAAACCCCGTCGGTGGATTGTCCTGATCCGGGGTCAGTAGAATCGGCTGGCCGCTGCGAATCACCTCGGCGCAGAGACGTCCGGTGATCGTTCCGGGCTGCTCGGGTTGCAGCTCCAGGTCGTCCACGTGATAAGGGAAATTCAGCTGTGCACAGTGTTCGTCATACAGCGCCACGGAGAAATTCAGCGCCGGCAGCCATTCGCCGATGATCAAATGGATGCGTTTGAACAGCGCCAGTAAATCTTCCGCCGCGTGGGCCGCTTCAGAGATCGCATACAACGCCGCTTGCCGGGACTCGGCCTGCTTGCGCTCGGTGATGTCGCGTGCAACGGCGATGCGCAGTTGGTCGACCTCCGACCAGCGCGCCGACCAGAGGATGTGCGCCACTCGGCCATCCTTGCGCAGGTAGCGGTTTTCGAAATTGAGCTTGGGGTCGCCGCCCATGATCTCCCGCGCGGCATCGAGGGTGCGCTGACGATCGGCGGGATGCACCAGATCGATCATCGGCTGGCCGATCAGCTCTTCGGGGGTATAACCGAAAATACGCTCGCAGGCCGCGCTGACAAATACGAAGCGACCTTGTTTGTCGACCGCACAGACGGCGTCCAGCAAGAGATCAATGTAACTCGCCAACGGCGCGGAATTTCTGGTTGCCATAGTGCGGTGAGCGTGTCCGGCTAATGCAGCAATAAAGAACCTTCCCTGCCCCATCAGTACAACTGACGCCTCCTTGCAATCAGTCTCAAGCCTTGTTCGTCACCAACCCCGGCAATGCATGCGCCAGGGCATTGATGGCGAATCCGATAAACATCACCCCACACAACCGGGTGATCAACAGTTCATGACGCTGGTACACGGTGCGTACCTGGCGCGCACCGACAATGCCAATGAGGATAGCGTAGGCCATGAGGCCACCAACGAAGCTCAGGACAATCAGCCACGGCAGCATCGACCAGTGCAGCAATTCGGCACGGCTGGACAGCAGCGCCGTAAAAGTCGCTACCGCCACCGGGTAAGCCTTCGGATTGGTCAGGCCAAACAGAATGCCGTGCCAGAACGGCTGCCGCGCAGGGCCCTGTGGCGCTTCGACACTGCTGCGACGGGCACGAACCGCGCGCAGACCGAGCCAGAACAGGTACAGCCCGCTGAGTACACCCAGCACATCGAACGCGGTACTGCCGATTTCCCGCGCACCGACAATCGCGATCAACGCGGTGCTGCACCAGACCACATCCCCCAGCAAATGCCCGCAGAGAAACCCCGCCCCGGCCCTCCGACCACGCGCCGCACCGATGCCGAACACCGCCAACACACCCGGCCCCGGCGTAATGCCGTAGATAAAGCCCGAGGCGAGAACAGCCATTAGCAGCGATGGGGTCATTGGAAGTCCTGTTAGCCTTGGTGAATGCACGCAAGTCTATCTCAGGTCCCTGCGGCCCGACTGACTGATCGTCGAAGAACTTCATTCCCGCATACGGCCGCTGCCGACAGGCTGCCAGGTCCAACCACAATGCTATTCGCTTAAGAAAATCTTGAGGTGAGTGAGAAATCTGTGGTGAGGGGGCTTGTCGGTCCAATCCCCTCCCCAATCCGCCCATTCAACCAGTTCAACGCCTGATCCCCGCCCCGCCGCTTGTGCCAGACCAACACAAACGTAAACGACGGAATATGAAACGGCGGCGGGACCACGATCAACGACTGCTCATCGATATTGAGCAACCCTCGGGAAGCAACCGTGAGGATCAGGTCGGTGCCGCTGATGAATTCCGGGGCGACGCTCCAGTGCGGCAGGCTGATTGCCACGCGACGGCGTTCACGCAGGGCTGTCAGGGCCCGTTCGATTTCCGGGGTGCCGCTGCCGCGCATTTCCAGCAGGACGTGGGGTCGGGCGAGGTAGGTCGGCAAGTCGAGCACGCCATCGGCGGGCAGGCTGTTGCGGTCAACCAGACAGGCGTAGTGCTCTTCGAACAGCGGGGTGCTGCGCAACTCGTTCGGCAACTCTGGAAAGACGCCTGCCGCTACGTCGATGTCGCCGTTGAGCACCCCCTCGAGCATGCCTTCGCGGCTGGCATGGCTGATTTGCAGATCGATGCCCGGCGCTTCCCGGCGCAAGGCCCGTATCAACCCCGGCAGGACGATTGCAGCGCCATAGTCAGACATCGCCAGCCGAAACGTGCGCTTGGCGGTGGCCGGATCGAAGGCATTCGGTGCCAGCAGCGATTGCACCTGAGCCAGGGCTTCGGCCAAAGGTGCCATCAACTCCAGGGCTCGCGGGGTAGGCAGGAGGCTGGCGCCCGCCCGGACCAGCAAAGGATCGCCAAGCAGATCACGCAATCGCGCCAAGGCATGACTGACGGCCGGCTGACTCAGGTGCAGGCGCTCGGCGGCACGGGTCACGTGTTGCTCGCTGAGCAAGGCGTCGAGGATCACCAGTAAATTGAGGTCGACGCGCCGAAGATCATTCATCTGATGCATGTTCTTGATAGCAATTTGGAATTTAAATCTGCGCGACGAATACTCTAGAGTCCAGCAAAACCTGTTGGAGAATCTTCATGAGTACGTTGCATTGGGCCGGGCTGTTGCTGCTGGCCGTGATAGCAGGGGCGGTGGTGCCTTTTCAAAGCGCTATCAACGCCAACCTCGGTCGCGGTTTGGGCCATCCGTTGTGGGCAACCCTCGCGTCGTTGTTGGTGAGTATTGTGGTGTTGTTGCCGGTTATGTTGGCGCTGCGTTTGCCGTTGCCGTCGCTGGCGTTCATCAGCAAGGCGCCGCTGTGGATGTGGGCTGGCGGAGCGTTTGGGGTGTGTTTCATTTCGCTGGCGCTGGTGCTGCTGCCCAAGCTCGGGGCGTCGGGGTTTATGGCGTTGGCGCTGGCCGGGCAAGTGGTTGCGTCGCTGGTGCTGGATCACTTCGCAATGTTTGGATTGGTCGAGCGGCAGATGACCGTGTCGCGGGGGGTTGGCGCTTTGTTGCTAGTGGCGGGAGTGGTGTTGATTCAGTTCAGCGCTACACCGGCCAAAGCGGTGATTGCAGCCTCTTGAAAATCAAAAGATCGCAGCCTCCGGCAGCTCCAACAGGGATGCGTGGTCCCAGGAGCTGCCGAAGGCTGCGATCTTTTAAAACTTGTCCAGTGTGCGCAGCTTCTGCGGCAACCCCCACAACAGCAGCGCGACGGCGATCAGCGCGGCGACGCCGATGACATACAGTGCCGGCGTGGTGCTGCCGGTCAGGTCTTTGATCCGCCCCACCATCACCGGGCTGACAATGCCGCCGAACTGGCCGAGGGTGTTGATGACCGCAATCCCGCCCGCAGCCCCTGCACCAGCACCGGCCAGCAGTTTTGGCGGCAGGGTCCAGAAGCTCGGGATGGACGCGATGATCCCGGCGCCGAGCAAGCCCAGCGCGACAATCAGGAAGGTCGTGTGGTCAGCAAAGATCCCCGCACAGAAGAACCCCACCGCGCCCACCGCCACTAAACCTGCGACAAACTTGCGCCGTTCACCGGTCGAGTCGGACAACCGCCCGATCACCACCATGCTGATGGCGCCGCAGATATAAGGGATGGCGGTCAGCAACCCAATCATCACCGGGCTCTCGGTGCCGGCGCTGCGAATCAGTTGCGGGGCCCAGAAGTTCAAGCCGTAGGACGCCACCTGAATCAGGAAGTAAATCAGCCCGAGAGTCAGGAAACCCGGAATCCGCAGTGCGGCGAGTAACGAGCCGCCACTCTTGTGCGGTTCATGGTGCGCGATGCGGCTGGCCAGCAGCGTTTTCTCTGACGGTGTCAGCCAATGGGCGTCTTCGATGCGGTCCTTGAGCAACGTCAGCACCAGCAAGCCGAGGCCGATGCAAGGCACGCCACCCAGCAGAAACAGCCAGTGCCAGCCGCGCATGTCCATAAAGCCGTCGAGGTGTTGCAGCACCAGCCCGGAGAACGGTGCGCCGACCAGACCGGCAAACGCCGACGACAGAAACAACATCGACGTGATGCGCCCGCGATAGTGCTGCGGGAACCACAGCGTCAGGTAATACAGCACACCCGGCGCAAAACCGGCCTCCATCGCGCCAATCACAAAGCGCAGCGCGTAGAACTGCCATTCGCTATTGACGAAGACCATTGCCGCAGTAGCGAGGCCCCAGGACATCATGATCCGGGCGATCCAGCGCCGGGCGCCGACCTTGTAGAGCATCATGTTGCTCGGCACTTCAAAGATCACATAACCCACCACAAACAGCCCGGCGCCGAGACCGTAAGCGGTGTCGCTCAGGCTCAGGTCGGTCTGCAACTGGAACTTGGCGAAGCTGATGTTGATGCGGTCGAAAAACGCGAACAGGTAGCACACCATGATCAACGGCATCAGGCGCCAGGCGACTTTGCTGACCAGGGCTTTTTCTTCGTCGTGGCTAACGGACGGGCTCGCGCCCGCCTCCAGTACATTAAGGCTCATGATGGTTCTCCAGGCGGACTGCCCGTGGGTGTCCGATTGTTTTTGTTGTCTGGTTGAGATGCTCGGTGTGAGTGCTTTTACTGTGGGAGCGAGCCTGCTCGCGATAGCGGTGGTTCAGTCGACATTTATGTTGGATGTGACTCAGTCATCGCGAGCAGGCTCACTCCCACAGGGGGATCCGGGGTGTCAGGAAGGGCTTGGGTGCAAATCGCAATTGCGTCCAGCCTTGGCCAGTTGACCGGGCACTTCGTGGCCCAGCAGCGCGGGGAATCCTCGCGACAATTGCAGCAACAGCGGCAGATCGATGCCGGTATGAATGCCGATTTCATCGCACAGGTTGACCAAATCTTCGGTGCAAATATTGCCCGAGGCACCCGGCGCGAACGGGCAACCGCCGAGCCCGCCGAGGGCGGCGTCGAAGCGTCGGGCACCGGCCTCGTAGGCGGCCAGCACGTTGCACAGACCGAGCCCGCGGGTGTTGTGGAAATGCAGGGTCAGATCAGCCGGCGAAACCCGCTGCAAGACCCGCCGCACCAGACGATCAACCTGCCGCGGATTGGCCATGCCGGTGGTGTCGGCCAGGGTGATGCCCTGAATCCCGAGTTCCTGATAAGCCTCGACGATTTGCAGCACGCGATCCTCATCGATCTTGCCTTCAAACGGGCAGCCGAAGGTGGTGGCGATGCTGGCGTTGAGTCGCACCGTCGTCCCGCGAACGTATTGCACGATCTCGCCGAACGCAGCCAATGAGCCTTCGCAATGCATGCGCATGTTGGCCAGGTTGTGGGTCTGGCTGGCGGACATCACCAGATTCAACTCGTCGGCCCTCGTCGCCAGTGCTCGTTGCGCGCCTTTCAGGTTGGGGATCAACGCGACGTAAATCACCCCCGGTTGCCGGGTGATGCCCTTGAACACCTGTTCACCATCGCGCAGCGCCGGAATCGCCTTGGGGGAAACGAACGAGCCTGCTTCGATGCGGCTGAAACCTGCCAGCGACAGCTGATCGATCAAGGCAATCTTGTCGACGGTTTCGACCCAGGTCGGCTCGATCTGCAAGCCGTCGCGGGGGGAGACTTCCTGAACAATCAGGGTCTCGGAAAAATCAGTGATCATTGCACCACCCCTTGAGCTTTCAGCCGTTCGATGTCTGACCCCGTAAGACCCAGTCCCGCGAGGATACCGTCGGTGTGCTGGCCCAACGTAGGTCCGGACCAGTTCACGCCACCGGGCGTCTCGGACATTTTCGGCACAATGCCGGGCATCTTCACCGTGGCACCTCCGGGCAGGTCGGCGTTGAGCAGCATGTCCCGCGCCTGATAGTGCGGATCGGCGACGATGTCGGCGACTGAATAGATGCGCCCGGCCGGGACTTCGGCAGCCTCCAGTGCCGACAACACATCGTCGATCGGCAGGCTGCTGGTCCAGTGAGTGATCGCCGCATCGAGCACGTTGCTCTTGGCGGCACGCCCGTCGTTATGGGCAAACTCCGGCGCATCGGCCAGATCACGGCGACCGATGACGTCCATCAAGCGCTTGTAGATCGGGTCGCTGTTGCCGGCGATCACCACGTAGGCGCCATCGGCCGTCAGATAGGTGTTGGAGGGCGCGATGCCCGGCAAGGCCCCGCCGCTGCGCTCACGAACATGGCCGAGCATGTCGTATTCCGGCACCAGGCTTTCCATGACGTTGAACACACTTTCAGCCAGCGACACATCGACGACTTGCCCACCGCCCTGCCCGGTCTTGACCCGCAGTAGCGACATCAAGGCACCGATCACCGCGTGCAACGAAGCCAGGGAATCGCCGAGGCTGACGCCCACCCGGGCCGGTGGTGAACCGGGGGTGCCGGTGGTGTAGCGGATCCCGCCCATGGCCTCGCCGATCGCACCGAATCCCGGACGATCGCGGTACGGGCCGGTCTGGCCGTAACCGGAAATACGCACCAGCGTCAGGTTGGGATTGAGGGCGTGCAACACGTCCCAGCCCAAACCGAGCTTCTCCAGGGTGCCGGGACGCAGGTTTTCGATGAGCACATCGGCGCTGGTCGCCAGTTGCTTGACCAGTTCAATGCCTTCGGGGGATTTCAGATTCAGCGCCAGGGACTTCTTGTTTCGCGATTGCAGGTACCACCACAGCGAGGTGCCTTCGTGCAGCTTGCGCCATTTGCGCAGCGGGTCGCCCTGACCCATGGCTTCGATCTTGATCACTTCGGCGCCGAACTCGGCAAGCATGCGCGCGGCGAACGGCGCGGCGATCAGCGTGCCGATCTCGATCACTTTGATTGCACTCAAGGGGGCAGTCATCGCGGGGTACCTCATGTTGTTCTTGGAATATGTGCCAAGGCTAGAGGACCACGGGGGCTGGAATCCAACCTTCAGTTGGCAACGAGCGTTCGCGAAACGCGAACGCTCAATCCGCTCCGCGCAACTGCTCGAACAACATCCGGCTCACCGGCGACAGCGCCGCTTCATCGCGCAAAACCAGAACCAATGCGCGATCCGACCAGTCATCCGTCAACGGCACCGCGTGCAAGCCCAACGCCCGACCAAACAGCTCATAGGCCTTTTGCGGCAGGATGCCGATGCCCATGTTGGCCTGGACCATCCGGCACATGGCGTCGAAACCCGGTACATGAATCCGCAGCCGCAGCACTTTGCCGGCCTCTCGCGCGGCTGCGTGGGTGCGCATATTGATCGAACTGGCGGAATGCAGACCGACGTAATCGCTGCCCAGCGTATCGGCGAAAGCCAGGCTGGAACGACTCGCCAACGGATGATCGGGCAGCATCAACACCACCAGTTTGTCCTGTCGATAAAGCACGCTGTGCAGACCCTTGACGTCGCTGTCACTGGAGCAGATTCCCAGGTCCGCCACGCCATCCAGCACACCCTGAATCACCCCGCTGCTGGGCCGCTCTTCGAGGTCGGTCTTAACCTGAGGGTGACGCTCGGAAAAGTCCCGCAGGTCTTCGGGCAGAAACTGAATGATCGCCGACAGGTTGGCGAGCATTCGCACATAACCGCGGATACCGTGGCTGTGCTCGCCCAGTTCGAGCCCCATTTTCTCGACGTTGAACAGCATCTGCCGGGCATGGTGCAACAAGGTTTCACCGGCCGGCGTCAGGGTCATGCCCTTGGCCTGGCGCACGAACAGACTAATGCCCAGCGCTTCTTCCAACTCCATCAACCGCTTGCTGGCCGCCGACACAGCGATGGCTTCACGCGCGGCGGCACGGGTCAGCGTGCCCTCCTCATGAACGGCGACAAACAGCTGGAGAGTGATCAGGTCGAGGCGGCGGATCAGGCTTTTTTGCAGCATGGAGGGCTCGATGACTTCTGTTCGACTGAGTCGGCAGGATAGCCCGGTTTCTACGCGACTCGGCAAAGCAAATTGCCCACAACATCACGAGGCATCGCCCTACACATAAATCTCTTGTAACACTCAGCCGTACCGGAAACAGCCGATTCAAAGCCTCCGCCGCGCTCTGTAAAGTCTGGAAACACACACGAACTGCAACAAACCCATGGATCGTTTCACTCAAGGAAAGTCATTTTCATATGGACCAGACAGCACAGGCGGCAAACCGCTACACCAACTACCGCAAAGTCATCGCGTTGGCCGATCACGATTGGGAGAGCGCTGAAGCCGGGAAAATTTCAGGGCTTAACGTTGAAATCAAAAGTGCCAACCGGATGCTCGATCAGCACGGGCGCGCCTTTCATCATTTCTGTACAACGTCTTACCTGGGCCTGGATCACCATCCCGACATTCTCGATGGAGCCATAAACACACTGTGGGAAGCCGGCACCCTTCGCGTCGCCAATTCAAAGAACCGCTGCAAGCTGGCAATTCTGGAACAGTATGAAACCGAACTGTCCGAGTTGTTCGGCGCCAGCTGCCTGAGCACCTTGTCGTGCAGTGCGGCGAGTGCCGCAATCCTGCCGTTGCTGGCCAGCGGCGTGTTCACGGAAAACCGCCCTCCCGTGATGGTCTTTGACCGGTTAGCGCACTACTCGATGAATCACCTCAAAGCCGCCTGCGCGGATGAAACCACGGTCGTGACCTGCCCTCATAACGACATGGATTTTCTCGAGAAGCAGTGTCAGCAACACCGCACAGTCACGTATGTCGCGGACAGCGCCTACAGCATGGGCGGGGTCGCGGACATGGACAGTCTTTTGTACCTGAAGGACCGCTATGGGTTGTTTCTCTATCTGGACGATTCCCACGCGCTGTCCGCCGTCGGAAAAATGGGCGCTGGCCTCGTGCGCCCCAGGATGCATGCCCTGGAGGATGACTGCCTGATCGTCGCCTCGCTGGCCAAGTCGTTTGGCGCCAGCGGTGGTCTGGTGATGCTGGGCAATGAACGGCAGAAGAAGCTCATTGCGCGTTATGGCGGCCCCAGCAATTGGTCGCAAAGCCTGAACAGTGCAGCCATTGGTGCGGGCAGAGCGTCCATCCAACTTCATTGCACGCCGGAATTTGCCGCCTTGCAGGAAAAACTTCAGGTTAATATCCGCCTGTTCGACGGCCTAATACGTACCGATCAACACAACAGCAACATGGCCATTCGACTGGTCAACTGCGGCGAAGCAGCGTTGGCCAACAGCATCGCCATGGAACTGGCCAATCACGGTTTCTTCACCTCGGCCGTGTTTTTTCCGGTGGTCGCACAAGGCAAGGCGGCCATCAGAATCACCCTGCGCGCCGACATGGAGCCGACGCTGATCCGCCACTTTTGTGAACTGATTACCGAGCTTTTACGCACTCGAGGTCGGGAAATCGGCTGTTGAACTGAAACCAGGGAAGATTCAATGAAGAGCAGCACCACCCTCCTTGTCACCTGCTGCACGGTTTTCCTCGCCCAATTGGGCATGAGCATTTACCTGCCGGCGTTGCCGGAGATTGCCCGGGATCTGTCCGCCGACGCCTCGCAGGTTTCCTGGGGGCTGGCGGTGTATCTGATCGGCATGGCGTTGCCGATGTTGTTCTGGGGCAGCCTTGGCCAGCGCATCGGTCGCAAACCGGTGCTGCTCGCCGCGCTGGGCATCTACGGGTTGGGCAATCTGGCGCTGCCTCTGGGCCAGACGCTTGAATCGTTCCTGGCGTTTCGACTGGTTCAGGGCATTGGCGCCAGCGGCATTTCGGTCATGGCCCGGGTGCTGATCCGCGACAGTTTCCGCGGCGACCTGCTGGCCAAGGCGTTGTCCTGGATTTCAGTTTCCTTTGTGGTGGCGCTGGGGATCGGTCAATACCTGGGGTCGATCATCCAGGTGGCGCTGGGCTGGCCGGCGATTTTCTACCTGTTGGGGGGTGTGAGTCTGATGGTGGGGCTGGTCGTGGCTCGGGTGACATTCCCGATGCTGGCCGAGGAAAATACCCCGTCATCCGCCTGGCCGAGTTACTGGCGCATTTTGCGTCATCGAGCCTTTCTGTTGCCGGCCCTCACCGGCGGCCTTGGGTACGGGGTGATTGTGGCGTTCAACACCGCAGCGCCGCTGATTCTGCAAGGACCGTTCAACTGGTCGGCCGTGGAATACGGGTTGTTGGGCTGGCCGATCAGCGCGGCCTACTTTCTGGGGGCTTTGGCGGTCAATGGTTTTGTACTTCGTACCGGTCAACGCGGGTTGATGACAGCGGGGGTAGGGCTGGTGCTGGCCGGCAGCGCGGTGATGTTGCTGGGGAGTTTGGCGGGCACTTCAGTGGCGCTGCTGTTCTGGTTGCCCTATTGCATTGCGGTGTTCGGCCAGTCTTTGACTTATCCGATCAGCCTGTCCCTGGCCAATGACGGTTCGCCGGTCGGCGGTGCATATGCGATGGCGCTGAGCGGTTTCATTCATCAACTGATGGCCGCGGTTATCGGCGGGATCGCCAGTTTTATCGCGAGCCCGCAAGCATGGCCGTTGTCACTGTTGTGTACCTTGCTGGCGTTGGGCGCGATGCTTTGCGTAATGCTCGCGCCCGGCCGTAAAACCTCCTAAAAGGCGTTGCGGAAAATTTCCTCGATCTGGCGCTGATCCGCCACGCGAGGATTGGTCAGGCCACACGCATCTTTCAAGGCATTGCTGGCGAGGGTCGGGATGTCGTTGAGCTTGGCGCCGAGCTCACGCAAACCGGCGGGAATTTCCACGTCTTTGGACAGGCTGCGGATCGCCACGATGGCCGCCTTGGCGCCCGCTTCCGGAGTGAGACCGTGAACATCGACGCCCATCGCAAGGGCAACATCGGTAAGGCGATCGGCGCAAACCAGCGCGTTAAAGCTTTGTACGTGGGGCAGCAGGATCGCGTTGCACACACCATGAGGCAAGTCGTAAAACCCGCCCAGCTGGTGAGCCATGGCGTGGACATAACCCAGGGATGCGTTATTGAACGCCATGCCGGCGAGGAACTGTGCGTAGGCCATGTTTTCCCGCGCGGCCATGTCACTGCCGTCGCGGACCGCTAGACGCAGGTTGTTGCTGATCAACGTGATCGCCTTCAGTGCGCAGGCATCGGTGATCGGATTGGCCGCCGTGGAAACGTAGGCTTCGATGGCATGGGTCAGTGCGTCCATGCCAGTGGCGGCCGTCAGGCCCTTGGGCATGGCGACCATCAGCGCCGGGTCGTTGACCGACAGCAGCGGCGTGACGTTGCGATCGACAATGGCCATTTTCACGTGACGGGATTCGTCGGTGATGATGCAAAAACGGGTCATCTCGCTGGCCGTGCCGGCGGTGGTGTTGATCGCGATCAGCGGCAGCTGCGGTTGGGTCGATCGGTCGACGCCTTCGTAGTCGCGGATCTGTCCGCCGTTGGTCGCACACAACGCGATGCCCTTGGCGCAGTCATGGGGTGAGCCACCACCGAGAGACACCACAAAATCACAGCGACTTTCCTTGAGCAGGCCCAGACCGCGCTCGACGTTGGCCGTGCTCGGGTTCGGTTTGGCGCCGTCGAAGATCACCGAGTCGATGTCTTGCATTGCCAGTTTTTCAGCAATCATCTTCGCCACACCGGCCTTGGCCAGCCCGACATCGGTCACGATCAGCGCCTTGCGAAAACCATACTTGCGAATGGCGTCCATGGCTTCGTCGAGGCAACCGATGCCCATGATGTTCACGGAGGGGATGAAAAACGTGCTGCTCATGAGCGAGTCTCCTGGCTGAGGCCGAATCGGCAGCGCCGATCTGGCGGGTACCCACAGGATCGACCTATCGGTCATGAAGTAACTTGATCTGGCTCAAGTCTCGGTCGTGATAAAGTCGCCGCCCATCAGACCTTTTGCTTTGAGACTTTGACCGCAATGACCGATTTCCAGGATGTTGATGCCCAACTTGAAGACTGGAACGCCTTGCGCGCCACCGCCTCGTTCAGTGGCCTGCTGGTGGGCAACGGCGCCAGTCGCGCCGTGTGGGACGACTTCGGCTACGACTCGCTGTTCGAAAACGCCCGTACCGTCGAAGAAAAACCGCTGAGCCAGTCCGAGCTGAGCGTGTTTGACGCCCTGCAGACGCACAGCTTCGAGCAGGTGCTCAGCGCACTGAAAACCACCAGCCGGGTCAACAAGGCCCTGGCCGTGAGTTCCGCCGCGCCGCGCAATCGTTACTACGCGATCAAGGAAGCGCTGATCAACACCGTGCACGCGGTGCACATCCCGTGGCGGCTGGTGGTGCCTTCGACGCTGGCGACGATCAATCAGGAACTGGGCCGCTACCGGACTGTGTTCACCACCAACTACGATCTGCTCAATTACTGGGCGACTCAGCACCAGCCTGATGCGATCAGCGACCTGTTTCAGGGTGCAGAATCAAGCTTTGATCTGAGCGCCACGACGACCGATAAAACCCGCCTGCTTTACCTGCATGGCGGGTTGCATCTGGTGCGGAATCAGGACGGCACGGCGCGCAAACTGATGTCGACCGAGGGCACGTTGCTCGGCAGTTTCGCGATCAACAATACGATCAAGACCCTCGACGACGTGCCGCTGTTCGTCAATGAAGGTCCGGCGCAGGACAAGCTCAAGACCATTCGCAGCTCGGACTATCTGTCGTTCTGCTACGACCAGTTACTTGGCCATGGCGACGGGTTGTGCCTGTTCGGTCATGCATTGGGTGAGCAGGACAGCCACATCATCCACGCCTTGCGCCAGGCGAAACCGCAGGTGGTGGCGATCTCGATTTATCCGCGCAGCAAGGCGTTCATTCAGCACCAGAAGCGGCATTACGCGAAGGTGTTTGAGGGCACCGGGAGTGAGTTGCGGTTTTTTGATTCGAAGACGCATGCGTTGGGCAGTCCGAAGCTGACGGTTCCGGTCGAGGTTTAGGTCAAGATCGTTCCCACGCTCTGCGTGGGAACGATCGGGGTCAGCTCATTCCTCGGCGCTATGCACCACCACCAACAACTGCGCCTGCACCTCCCCCACTGACCGTATCCGGTGCGGTTTCTGCGCATTGAAATGCAGCGCGTCCCCACGATTGAGCAGCACCCGCTCGTTCATGAAGTCCACTTCCACCTGCCCCTCATGCACGAACAGAAACTCCTCCCCCAAATGTTCCTTGAAGGTCTTGTCGGCGAACTCGGTCGGCGGGTAAATCATGAACGGCAGCAAGCTGCGCTCACTGACCTGATGAGCCAGCACCGCGTAACCAGGGCTTTCATCGTTGGACGCCAGAGACTGGCGTTCATCGCTGCGCACCAGGCTGTAGCTGTCGAGGCTGACGCTGTCTTCAGAGAACAACTCCTCGACCTTCACGTTCAGCGCCTTGGCCAGTTTCAGCGCGGCAGCAATCGACGGGGTGTTGAGCCCGCGTTCGACTTTCGACAGATAGCTCTTGGTCATGCCGGATTTTTCGGCCAAGGCCTCCAGCGTCACGCCGAGTTTTTTTCTCAGTAATTTCAAACGGATAGACATGTAGAGCGATTAATCCATCAAGGGAGCAACGATTTTTCCTTGCTTATGACACAAAGTGTCATATAGCATCACTTGTGTCATTTGCATTCACCCATGACCTTGCGAGCACCGAGTGAACGGCAAATCCGACGTCCATTGAACGACCCAAAGGACACCGATATGGCCAAGACCTTAGCACTACCCAAAGAGCAACTGGTCAAGCAAGCGCTGACCCAGATGCAAAATACCCTGGCGGATAATACGTGGACCGACCGGCAAAAGCTGGCCCTGACCTGCCGGATTCTGTTCGAAAACGGCCACGACTCTGGCCTGGCCGGGCAGATTACCGCCCGCGGCCCGCAACCGGGCACCTACTACACTCAACAACTGGGCCTGGGTTTCGACGAAATCACCGCCAGCAATCTGCTGTTGGTCAACGAAGACCTGGACGTGCTTGAAGGCCACGGCATGCCCAACCCGGCCAACCGTTTCCACAGCTGGGTGTACCGCGCGCGACCAGACGTGAACTGCATCATTCACACGCACCCGACCCACGTTGCCGCGCTATCGATGCTCGAAGTGCCGCTGCAGATTTCCCACATGGACCTCTGCCCGCTCTACGACGATTGCGCGTTTCTCGAAGGCTGGCCGGGCGTGCCGGTGGGTAACGAGGAAGGTGAACTGATTGCCGCAGCCCTGGGCGACAAACGGGCGATCCTGCTTTCGCACCACGGCCAATTGTCCACAGGCGCGACCATCGAAGAAGCCTGTGTCATTGCGCAACTGATTGAACGAGCGGCCAAACTGCAATTGCTGGCCATGAGCGCCGGGACCATCAAGCCGATCCTGCCAGAGCTGGGCCGCGAAGCCCATGACTGGATCGCCAGGCCGAAACGTCACGCCGCCGCTTTCAACTACTACGCTCGGCAGAACCTGCGTCAACACGCCGATTGCCTGAACTGAAACCACTCATTTTCAAGAGGAGAGTCGCCATGTCGACCCCAACCATTCACGGCATCATCGGCTACACCATCACTCCGTTCACCGCCAACGGTGAGGGCGTTGATCTCGAAGCCCTCGGGCGTTCCATCGATCGCCTGATCGACGGCGGCGTCCACGCCATCGCACCGCTGGGCAGCACCGGCGAAGGTGCTTACCTGAGCGACGCGGAATGGGATCAGGTCAGCGAATTCAGCATCAAACACGTAGCCAAACGCGTGCCGACCATCGTCAGCGTGTCTGACCTGACCACCGCCAAAGCGGTGCGCCGCGCACGTTTCGCCGAAGCCCACGGCGCCGACGTGGTGATGGTGCTGCCTACGTCCTACTGGAAACTCAGCGAAGCGGAAATCCTCGCTCACTACCGCGCCATCGGCGAGAACATCGGCGTGCCGATCATGCTCTACAACAACCCGGCGACCAGCGGCACCGACATGTCGGTGGACCTGATCCTGCGGATTTTCAATGCCGTGGACAACGTAACGATGGTCAAGGAAAGCACCGGCGACATCCAGCGCATGCACCAGCTGCAACGGCTGGGCGAAGGTCAGGTGCCGTTCTACAACGGCTGTAATCCATTGGCGCTGGAAGCCTTTGCTGCAGGCGCGAAAGGCTGGTGCACGGCGGCACCGAACCTGATCCCGCAGCTCAATCTTGATTTGTATGAAGCGGTATTGGCCAACGATCTGGGCAAGGCACGCGAACTGTTTTATCGCCAGTTGCCCCTGTTGGATTTCATTCTGAAAGGTGGCTTGCCGGCAACGATCAAGGCCGGCTTGCGCGCCACCGGGCTGGAAGCGGGCGATCCGCGGTTGCCGGTGTTTCCACTCGGCGATGCGGGTTGCAGTCAGTTGCAGGAATTGTTGAAAGCATTGCGCTGATCTTGCGTCCGATGATCGTTCCCGCGCTCTGCGTGGGAACGATCACGAACAGTCAGAGCACCGGCAAGGTCTTGTCCTTGATTACCGTGGTCGGCCCGTTGGCCTTTACGCTGGTGATGCCTTTCTCCAGCGCAGCAGCGGAGGTGTAAGCCTCGCTGCTACCGATGATCTCGTGGTTACCGGCCTTGAGGTTGAAGTAAGGATGGCCATCCTTGGTGGTTTTCTTCTCGTAGCGTTCATCCTTCGGGCTGTTGCTCTGAACCGACACGATGCCTTTGTCAGCGGCAGCGCGGGTGGTGTACAGCTCGCTGGTCAGAATGGTTTCCGCGTTAGCGGCCTTCAGTACAAATTTGAACTGACCATTGCTGCTTTTGCTCACTTCATACCATCCAGACATGCTCTTTCTCCTTGGCAATTGAGAGGTTTCGCGCTTCAGAGTAAAGACCAACCTGCCCTACTTCACCACCGCACGTACCACCGATAACTCCGGCGCCTGCACCCGTCGCTGACTCAGATACCGTGTACAACTGACCCGCAAAAACGAGGCAAAATTCACCACCTCGCCGCGGTAGTCCATCACCTCTTCATACAGCTTGGCGATCAACTGGTTGGTGGTCATGCCGTCGACCTCGGCGATTTCGCTGAGGATGTCCCAGAACTGATTCTCCAGCCGCAGGGTGGTGACCACCCCACAGATGCGCAGCGAGCGGGAGCGCGATTCGTAGAGAATCGGATCGGCTTTGACGTAGAGCTCGCACATGGACAGGTCCCTCGTTACAGCGTGATTTTGGTGCCCAGCAACCCGAGGAAACCGGCGAGCCAGCTCGGGTGCGCCGGCCAGGCCGGAGCAGTGGCCAGATTGCCCTGAACGTGACCTTCCGTCACCGGGATATCGATGAACGTACCGCCCGCCAGGCGAACTTCCGGGGCACAGGCCGGGTAAGCGCTGCACTCGCGACCTTCGAGAATCCCCGCGGCCGCCAGCAATTGAGCACCGTGACACACGGCGGCGATCGGTTTGCCGGCCTTGTCGAACGCGCGCACCAGTTCCAGGACTTTTTCGTTCAGGCGCAGGTACTCCGGCGCACGACCACCCGGTACCAACAGGGCGTCGTAGTCCTCGGACTTGACCTTGGCGAAGTCGAAGTTCAGGGCAAACAGGTGACCGGGTTTTTCGCTGTAGGTCTGGTCGCCTTCGAAGTCATGGATGGCCGTGCGCACGGTCTGACCAGCGGTTTTGTCCGGGCAAACGGCGTGCACCGTGTGGCCAACCATCAGCAGCGCCTGAAACGGCACCATCACTTCGTAGTCTTCGACGTAATCGCCGACCAGCATCAGAATTTTTTTAGCCGCCATGGGGAGGACTCCTCTGGGAAATACGTGGGCCTGCAGGAGTATTCAAGGTAGTCCTTATCCGCAGGGTCGGGTAATAACCAGCTACTACCTGAAGACCGCGTCATCGTTCATCGCGAGCAGGTCGGATCGCCGCACCGTCGCTCCCACATTGGAATGCGTTCCCATGTGGGAGCGAGCTTGCTCGCGAAGGCGTCCTTAAACTGTACGGATAACTCTGCGCCTAGCTGTAACAGAGCGATTCCTGCGGTTTATGGCTAGATGAAGACTCTTCCCGCCACCCTAGATTCTGGTTGCCATCATGTCCTCGCGCGAAAACACCGGCATGGCCCTCGGCCTGCTCGGCGTTGTGATCTTCAGCCTCACCCTGCCCTTCACACGGATCGTCGTGCAGGAACTCCATCCGCTGCTCAACGGCCTGGGCCGTGCGCTGTTCGCGGCGGTTCCGGCGGCGTTGCTGTTGCTCTGGCGCCGGGAGAAGTGGCCAACGTGGAAACAAGTCAAAGGCCTGAGCCTGGTGATTGCCGGGGTAATCCTCGGCTTCCCGGTGTTGTCGGCCTGGGCCATGCAAACCTTGCCGGCGTCCCACGGCGCACTGGTCAACGGCTTACAGCCGTTGTGCGTGGCGCTGTACGCCGCGTGGTTGTCCCACGAACGACCATCGAAAGCCTTCTGGGCCTGCGCTGCGCTGGGCAGCGCGCTGGTGCTGGGTTATGCGTTGATCAGCGGGGCAGGCAGCATTCAGGCCGGTGATTTGCTGATGCTCGGGGCGATTGCCGTGGGCGGTTTGGGATACGCCGAGGGCGGCCGATTGGCCAAGGAGATGGGCGGTTGGCAAGTGATCTGCTGGGCGTTGGTGTTGTCGACGCCGTTGCTGATCGGGCCGGTGGTGTACCTGGCGCTGCAACATCAAGGCGAGATTTCGGCCAAGACCTGGTGGGCCTTCGGTTACGTCTCGCTGTTCTCGCAGTTCATCGGCTTCTTCGCCTGGTACGCCGGGCTGGCGATGGGCGGCATTGCCCGGGTCAGTCAGATCCAGCTGTTGCAGATCTTCTTCACCATCGCTTTTTCGGCGCTGTTCTTCGGCGAACACATCGAGCCGATCACCTGGCTGTTTGCCGCCGGGGTGATCGTGACCGTGATGTTGGGACGCAAGACGGCCATCAAACCTCATGTGGGAGCGAGCTTGCTCGCGAAGGGGCCGTAACATTCAACATCTTCATTGACTGTTAATCCGCCATCGCGAGCAAGCTCGCTCCCACAGGATCAGAGGAGACCGTCAGCCCGCAGCAGGGTTTCAAGGCAATGTTCGCTGATGTGGTAGAAATCCTTCAGTTCCTGAATCTTCACCAACAGCTGGGCCGGATCAACCGGCTCGGCACGTTTGACCGCCAGGATCATCTTGTTCTTGTTGGTGTGGTCCAGTGAGATGAACTCAAAGACCTTGGTCTCATAACCGCAGGCTTCCAGGAACAACGCGCGCAAACTGTCGGTGACCATTTCTGCCTGCTGGCCCAAATGCAGACCGTATTGCAGCATCGGCTTGAGCAGCGCCGGGCTCTGGATTTGCAGGCGGATCTGCTTGTGGCAGCACGGCGAACACATGATGATCGAGGCGCCGGAACGAATGCCGGTGTGAATCGCGTAGTCGGTGGCGACGTCGCAGGCATGCAGCGCGATCATCACGTCCAGCTCGCTCGGCGCGACGCTGCGCACGTCACCGCACTTGAACACCAGCCCCGGATGTTCCAGCTTTGCGGCCGCGGCATTGCACAAATCCACCATCTCTTCGCGCAACTCGACGCCGGTCACCACGCCTTCGGCCTTCAAGGTGTTGCGCAGATAGTCATGGATCGCGAACGTCAGGTAACCCTTGCCCGAACCGAAGTCTGCCACCTGAACCGGCTTGTCCAGCGCCAGCGGTGAGGTGGTCAGCGCATGGCTGAAGACCTCGATGAACTTGTTGATCTGCTTCCACTTGCGCGACATCGCCGGGATCAGCTCATGCTGCTTGTTGGTCACGCCGAGGTCGGCGAGGAACGGCCGGCTCAGGTCGAGAAAGCGGTTCTTCTCGCGGTTGTGCTCAGCGGACGGCACTTCACGCAATTGCTGAGGTTTGCTCTTGAACAGCGAAGACTTGCCCTTTTTGCTGTATTCCAGCTGAGCTTCATCCGTCAGCGACAGCAAATGCGCATTTTTGAACGATGCCGGCAAGAGTGCGGCAATGGTCGCTACGCCCTCGGCAATCGGCAAATTCTTGGTGATATCGCGCGTCTTGTAGCGGTAAACGAAGGACAGGCAGGGCTGATCCTTGACCGTCAGCTGCTTGATGATCAGCCGCTGCAAGTCCACTTCAGTGCCGACGTACTTGGCCAGCACCAGTTTGATGAAGGCGTTGTCGTCGAGACTGGTTTGCAGCAGGTCGATGAACTGGGCGTGATGATCCGGCGCGAGGCTGGCGGGAGTGGCGGTGACAGACATGGGAAAAACGGCCTCGGGCGGTGCGGATCGGGGAATGGCGGGTATTTTAGGGGGGATGGGGGTTGGGGACACGCAGTTATTTACCGAACGGTTTGAAAACCACCCCAGCCCTCCCGAAACGTCGGACCGCCCCATAGGGGAGAGGGGGAAAGGGAGCCGATCTTCAAGCTTTTCAAACCTGAGTTCGACTCGATTTCCTCAGTCGAAAAATATCTAGAGAACACATCGGTCAGTCCCCTCGCCCCTCGGGGAGAGGGTTAGGGTGAGGGGGGACTTTTAACCCAACACCACCAACCGATTCGGCAACTCATTCCTCACATGCGTCACCGGCACATGCACTTTGAGCAATTCGCCACACGCCTCCACACACGTCACAAACCCCTGCAACGTCTGCCCTTGCTTCACCTGCTGAGTGAACGCCGCAACAATTCCATCCCAGTTCTTGTTGTCCAGCCGTTTCGAAATCCCTTCATCCACCAGAATTTCCACATAGCGTTCAGCCTCACAGACAAAAATCAGCATCCCGGTGCTGCCCACTGTGTGGTGCAGGTTCTGCTCCAGAAACTGCCGGCGCGCCAGGTTCGAGGCGCGCCAATGACGCACCGAGCGCGGGATCAGGTGTGTGGTGATTTTCGGAATACGGAACACCAGGCACAGCACGATGAACGTGATCCATTGCACCAGCAGCAAGCTGTGCATGGTCAACCAGCCGGTCAGGTAATGCACGACACCCGGCACGACCAGCGCCAGCAGGCTGGCCCAGAGCAGCGGGATGTATGTGTAGTCGTCGGCGCGGGCCGCGAGCACGGTCACCAGTTCGGCGTCGGTGTCGCGCTCGACCCGGGCAATCGCCTCGGCGACTTTGCGTTGTTCGTGTTCGGTCAGTAATGCCATGTTTAAGAATGCCCACTCGCTATTGTTGTGTGATCACCAGCCGCCCGATGAACCGCCGCCCCCGAAACTGCCCCCGCCGCCGCTGAAGCCCCCGCCTCCACCGCCACCACCAAAACCTCCACCGCCGAACCCGCCGCTCGAACCACCTCGACCACCGCCGCCGCTGGGCAGGATCCCGAGCATCTGGCAGACAAACATCGTCAGGATGAACAGCATCACCAGAAACACGAAGATCCCCGGATGCCGTGAGACGAAGTCGCTTTCCTGATTGCCGCCGGAGTCATACACCGTGGACGGCTCATCCAGCGGATTGCCGCCCAGCACCACGAGCATTGCCGCGACCCCGTCGCTGATGCCCTTGCTGAAGTTGCCGGTCTTGAACGCCGGGGTGATCACCTGATTGATGATCACCGAGCTTTGCGCATCGGTCAGCCGATCTTCCAGGCCATAACCGACTTCAATCCGCAGCTTGCGATCGTCACGCGCAACGATCAACAACGCGCCAGTGTTCTTGTCCTTCTGGCCGATGCCCCAGTAGCGCCCCAGTTGATAACCGAAGTCCGCAATGTCAGTGCCCTGTAAATCCGGCAACGTGACCACCACCAGCTGCTCGCCAGTGGCTTTTTCATGGGCCTGAAGCTGTTGCGTCAGCTGCTCACGCACCGCAGGCTCGATCATCTGGGCGTTATCGACCACCCGCCCGGTCAGTTCCGGAAACTTCAACGCAGCCTGGGCCGTCAGGGCAAACACCCAGAGCAACAGCACCAGGCCAACTTTCAACACGCGCATTGGCAACCTCATCCGTGGTGATGCTTCGAGCCCCTTGCGGCGCTTACTGGAACTTCACTTGAGGCGCTTTTTCCGCATCGGGGCTGGTGGCCTCGAAGGTTTCGCGGATCGGCAAATCGCTGTACATCACGCTATGCCACAGGCGACCGGGGAAGGTACGCAGTTCCGTGTTGTATTTCTGCACCGCGAGGATGAAGTCCCGACGCGCCACGGCAATGCGGTTCTCGGTGCCTTCAAGTTGCGATTGCAGCGCCAGGAAGTTCTGGTTGGCCTTGAGGTCCGGGTAACGCTCGGACACCACCATCAAACGGCTCAAGGCACCGGTCAGCTGATCCTGGGCCTGCTGGAACTGCTTGAGCTTTTCTGGGTTGTCCAGCGTGCTGGCGTCCACCTGAATCGACGTGGCCTTGGCCCGGGCTTCGATCACCGCGGTCAGGGTTTCCTGCTCATGCTGGGCATAGCCCTTGACGGTTTCCACCAGGTTGGGAATCAGGTCGGCACGACGCTGGTACTGGTTCTGCACCTGGCCCCAGGCGGCCTTGGCCTGCTCGTCGAGCGTCGGGATCGTGTTAATGCCGCAGCCGGCCAGCAGTGTGGTCAGCAACATCAAGACTGCAACCTGCAGGCTCGACCGATAGTGGTGTCGTACATTCATCTGGTTGATGCTCCCTTGCACATTCCGTTGAAAAACAACCTTCGAACTTTGAACCCGGCTCTTGGGGCATAATCTGCCGCCGCCACTGGATTGCATCGAGCCAATGGGCTAAAAGATGCCCCAGCGCAAAAAACACTGCGCAAGTGTGCCTGCATTTACCTGAACAACAATAGTCGCTCCCTAAATTTTGGCTGACCGGCGCGTATTCACTGCCGTTTAGGCTTTTGAGAAAACTATTCATGAAGAAGCTGTGTTTGCTGGGCCTGTTCGTCAGCCTGGCCAGTCATAACGTATTGGCCGCCACGACGCCCGCACCTCTGGAAAACAAGGACGCGTTCATCAGCAACCTGATGAAGCAGATGACCCTCGATGAAAAAATCGGCCAGTTGCGCCTGATCAGCATCGGCCCGGAAATGCCTCGGGAGCTGATCCGCAAGGAAATCGCCGCCGGCAACATCGGTGGCACGTTCAACTCGATCACCCGCCCGGAAAACCGTCCGATGCAGGACGCGGCCATGCGCAGCCGGCTGAAGATCCCGATGTTCTTCGCCTATGACGTGATCCACGGCCACCGCACCATTTTCCCGATTCCGCTGGCTCTGGCCTCTAGCTGGGACATGGACGCCATCGGCCTGTCCGGGCGCATCGCCGCCAAGGAAGCCGCGTCGGACAGCCTCGACATCACCTTCGCGCCGATGGTCGACATCTCCCGCGACCCGCGCTGGGGCCGGACTTCCGAAGGCTTCGGCGAAGACACTTATCTGGTTTCGCGCATCGCTG
This sequence comes from Pseudomonas sp. LBUM1666, assembly GCF_059695775.1. NCBI lineage: Bacteria > Pseudomonadati > Pseudomonadota > Gammaproteobacteria > Pseudomonadales > Pseudomonadaceae > Pseudomonas > Pseudomonas sp. LBUM1666. The sequence goes on from NZ_CP166789.1 coordinate 4,837,980, forward strand.
GCGTGATGGTCAAAGCCTTCCAGGGCACGGGCGCGAACGCGGCCGACAGCATCATGGCCAGCGTCAAGCACTTTGCCCTGTACGGCGCGGTCGAGGGCGGTCGCGACTACAACGTCGTCGACATGAGCCCGGTCAAGATGTTCCAGGACTACCTGCCACCGTACCGCGCGGCTATCGACGCCGGTGCTGGCGGGGTGATGGTCGCGCTGAACTCGATCAACGGCGTGCCGGCCACCGCCAACACCTGGCTGATGAACGACCTGTTGCGCAAGCAATGGGGCTTCAAAGGCCTGGCCGTCAGCGACCACGGGGCGATTTTCGAGCTGATCAAACACGGTGTTGCTCGCGATGGCCGCGAAGCCGCGAAGCTGGCAATCAAGGCCGGCATCCACATGAGCATGAACGACACGCTCTACGGCAAGGAACTGCCAGGTCTGCTGAAGGCCGGTGAGATCCAGCAGAGCGACATCGACAACGCCGTGCGTGCGGTGCTCGACGCCAAGTACGACATGGGCCTGTTCAAGGACCCGTACCTGCGTATCGGCAAGGCTGAAGATGATCCGGCCGACACTAACGCCGACAGCCGCCTGCACCGCACCGAGGCCCGTGATGTTGCGCGCCGCAGCATGGTGTTGCTGAAGAACCAGGGCGAAACCCTGCCGTTGAAGAAAACTGCAAAAATCGCCCTGGTCGGCCCGCTGGCCAAGGCACCGATCGACATGATGGGCAGTTGGGCCGCCAACGGTCGCCCCGCGCAATCGGTAACGCTGTTCGACGGCATGACCGCTGCACTGGGCGCGCAATCGACGCTGATCTACGCTCGCGGCGCCAACATCACCAACGACAAGAAGGTCCTGGATTACCTGAACTTCCTCAACTTCGATGCGCCGGAAGTGGTGGACGATCCGCGCTCGGCGCAAGTGCTGATCGACGAAGCGGTGAAAGCCGCCAAAGATGCCGATGTGGTGGTGGCCGCAGTGGGCGAATCCCGTGGCATGTCCCACGAATCGTCGAGCCGCACCGATATCAACATCCCGGCCAACCAGCGCGAGCTGATCAAGGCCCTGAAAGCCACGGGTAAACCGCTGGTTTTGGTGTTGATGAACGGCCGTCCACTGTCGATTCTCGAAGAGAAGGAACAGGCTGACGCGATTCTGGAAACCTGGTTCAGCGGCACCGAAGGCGGCAACGCCATCGCCGACGTGCTGTTCGGCGACTACAACCCGTCGGGCAAATTGCCGATCACCTTCCCGCGTTCGGTGGGTCAGATTCCGACCTACTACAACCACTTGAGCATTGGCCGGCCGTTCACGCCGGGCAAACCGGGCAACTACACCTCGCAGTATTTCGATGACACCACAGGTCCCCTGTTCCCGTTTGGTTTCGGCCTGAGCTACACCAATTTCAGCCTGAGCGACATGGCGCTGTCGTCGACCACGCTGAACAAAACCGGCAAGCTCGACGCCAGCGTCATGGTGAAAAACACCGGCAAGCGTGACGGCGAAACCGTGGTGCAGTTGTACATCCAGGACGTGACCGGCTCGATGATCCGCCCGATCAAGGAATTGAAGAACTTCCAGAAAATCACACTGAAGGCCGGCGAACAGAAAGTCGTGCACTTCACCATCACCGAGGATGACCTGAAGTTCTTCAATACACAGCTCAAGTACGCGGCAGAACCGGGCAAGTTCAACGTGGAGATCGGCCTGGATTCACAGGACGTGACGCAGCAGAGTTTTGAATTGCTGTAACCCTGACACACCGCAATAAAACTGTGGGAGCGAGCCTGCTCGCGATGAGGTCATAACATCCAACATCGTTGTTGACTGTTACACCGCCATCGCGAGCAGGCTCGCTCCCACAGTGGTTCTGGGGTGTTGCGGAAATTGGGTTAGCCCCGTCGATCCAGCAGATTCACCACCAGCCGATCCACCCATCCCCAAATCCTTTGCTTCACCCGCCGCCACAGCGGCCGGCGTTGCCATGCCTCCAGGCTGACTTCCTGGCTCTGCGCAAAGTCCCTATCGAAACTCGCCGCCACCGCACGCGTCAGCCCCGGGTCCAGCGCTTCAAGGTTGGCTTCCAGGTTGAAGCGCAAATTCCAGTGATCGAAATTGCACGAGCCGATGCTCACCCAGTCGTCGATCAGGACCATTTTCAAATGCAGGAAACACGGCTGGTATTCGAAGATCGTCACCCCGGCCTTGAGCAATCGCGGGTAGTAGCGATGCCCGGCGTAGCGCACCGACGGGTGATCGGTGCGCGGCCCGGTCAGCAGCAGGCGCACATCGACACCTCGGGCGGCAGCCCGGCGCAGTGAGCGACGGACTTTCCAGGTCGGCAGGAAGTACGGCGTCGCCAGCCAGATCCGCCGCTGGCCGCTGTTCAGCGCGCGAATCAATGATTGCAGGATATCCCGGTGCTGACGGGCGTCGGCATAGGCAACCCGGCCCATGCCCTCGCCCATGGACGGCACGCGTGGCAGGCGCGGCAAGCCGAAATGCGAAGCGGGTTTCCAGGCACGCCGATGCCGGTTGGCGATCCATTGGCGGTCGAACAGCAACTGCCAGTCGATGACCAAGGGACCGGTGATTTCCACCATCACTTCGTGCCATTCGCTGGTGTCTTCGCCCGGCGTCCAGAATTCATCGGTCACCCCGGTGCCGCCCACCACGGCCATGCTCTGATCGACCAGCAACAGCTTGCGGTGATCGCGGTAGAAGTTACCCACCCAGCGCCGCCAGTTCAGGCGATTGTAGAAACGCAGCTCCACGCCCGCCACCATCAATCGCTGACGCAAAGTCAGGGTGAACGCGAGGCTGCCGTAATCATCGAACAGGCAGCGCACGCGCACGCCACGTTCGGCAGCCTGGACTAACGCCTGAACCATCGCTTCGGCACAGGCACCCGCCTCCACCAGGTACAACTCCAGCTCGACCTGCTCTTCGGCGCGGGCAATCGCGACCAACATCCGTGGAAAAAACTGCGGACCGTCGATCAACAGTTCAAAACGGTTGCCTTCACGCCAGGGGAAAATCGCGCCGGCCATGTCAGCGCGCCGTGAAAATCAGTACCGCACTCACCGGCACTGACAGACTGATGGCCGACAAACCGGCGACCTTGCGCAAGCTTTCCAGGCCGGGGGCCAGGTCGAAATCCGCGGCATTGATGATCAGCGGTTCGAGGGTCACCACCTGGAAGCGTCGGTCATCGAGACGGGTTGCCAGCAGTTCGGCGTTGTATTCGTGTTGTTTGCCATGCAGGTTGACGGTCAGCGGCAGGCGCAATTCAAGTTGCGCGCCGGGCGCCAGATCGTTGATCGGGCGTAGATCAATCTGCGCGGTGATCAGTGCTTCGGGGAAAGTCTGGATTTCAAACAGGTCCTTGCGCATGCGTTCATCGCGCAGCGGGATGCCACTGTTGACCGAGTCCATCTCGACTTCCACCTCGGCCAGGCCTTTGGGGTCGACCTTGCCGTGCAGCACCAGAAAGCGTTGCACTTCGGAAATGTTGGCGTTTTTGGTGCTGATGAACGACAGCCGCGAGGACTCGCCATCCAGATACCAATCGGCGTGGGCCGACAGGGTGGCACCAGCCAGCAGCAGGAAGGCGAGGGTTTTGCAGAGGAAGCGGTTGAACATAGAGACTCGTGGGGCAGATAAACCTGCACGAACCTTAACCGCCCGTGAGCCAATTGCAAACTTGTAGCTGCTGGCAAAGCCTGCTGCTGCAAGAACAGTGGTGCTCAGGGATTCAGGCGGCAGCCTTGGCGTTCGCCGACCCACACGGCGCTGTTGCTGCGGCCCATGCCGCTGACGGTGACGCGCTTGCTGACGGCGTCATCGGTAAAGCCACTGGTCGGCAGCCACTGCTTCACATAGCTACGACAGTACTCGACGTCGTTATTCATCACGTAACGGCACGAACAATACTCCTTGGCGGTGTAGGCGCTGATGATGTCCGGGAACGCCCACAGCGCCACGCGCTCCTGCCAGATCCAGCCAAGCAAGGCGATCAGCAGGACCGACAACAGCGTGCTGAACGGTCGGCGACGAACAAAATTGCGACGCTTCATGGCTGCCCCTTCGCGGCAAATGCCTTGAGTGCGAGTTTGAGCAAATCGTTATGCCGGTAGCTGCCGTCGCGGTCATCGCCGTAGCGCACGATCACCAGGTTTTCGCTGGGAATCACGTACATCGCCTGACCCCAATGACCCCGCGCGGCGAAGGTATCGTCGGGTGCATCGGGCCAGGGTTTTGCCGCGCCATCCAGCGAGCGGTTAAGCCACCAATGACCGCCGGGCACGGCGTCGTCCTGATTGGCTTGATAGCGGGCGAATGGTTCGCGGTTGAACGTGACCCAATCCTTGGGCAGCAATTGGTGCTCGCCCCAACGACCATCGCGAGCCATCAACAGACCGACTCGCGCGAGGTCCCGGGCGGTGAGATAGGCGTAGGACGAAGCGACGAAGGTTCCCGTGGCATCGCTTTCCCAGACGGCGTGACGAATGCCCAAGGGTTCGAACAGAGCAGTCCATGGATAGTCCGGATATCGGTTCGGCCCGACGATGGTTTTCAGCGAGGCGGACAACAGATTGCTGTCGCCACTGGAGTAACGGAATGCCTGACCGGGTTTGGCGTATTCAGCGTGATCGGCGGTGAACGCGGCCATGTCCGGGTGACCGCGGGTGTAGAGCATCGCGACCACCGAGGATTTCAACGGCGCGTATTCATAGTCTTCCTGCCAGTCCAGGCCCGAGGCCCAATGCAGCAGGTCGGCCATGGTCATCGTCGGGTGCTTTTCCAGCAGTGGATAAAACTTCAGGACCGGGTCCTGGAGCTTGAACAGTCCTTCGCCATAGGCGACGCCGAGGACCGCGGCCATCAGGCTTTTGCTGATGGACCAGGTCAGGTGCGGGGTGTCGGCGGTGGTCGGACCGGCGTAGCGTTCGTAGATCAACTGGCCGTCGCGGATCACCAGCAAGGCGTCAGTGCGGATGCCTTTTCGGGTGGCCTCATCACGGGGTGGGAAGGCATAAGTCTCCAGGGCTTGAAGCGCCGGCCCGCTGACTGTCGGGCCGGTTGACCATTGCTCGGCAGGCCAGTATTCGGCGTGGGCCGTGAGGCTGAGCAACAGCCCGACAATCAGGGACACGCCTTTGAACATGGTGGGGGCTCGGCGGGATGGACTTGCAGAGCCTAGCCGAGGTTGATGACAGTTCCGGGATTTGTGTCATGAATGCGGCCGCCTTCGCGAGCAGGCTCGCTCCCACCTTTGAAATGCATTCCCCCTGTGGGAGCGAGCCTGCTCGCGAAGGGGCCAGTCAATCCAGCGAAGATCCCGCGAGCGCCTTGGCCAACCGCTTCCCCCGCGCACCCGCCGCCAAATCCATCACGCCCTGATCACGCTGCCACATCGCGGCCCAATGCTGCGGGCCATCGGCCAGTGCCTGAGCCACCTCAGCCTTGAGCCCATCGAACTGCGCAAACAAGCCTGCGAGCAACACATGCCCGGACGGATTATTCGGCGCCTGCCGGCTGACTTCCGCACACCCGGCCAGCAGCGCCAGCAAACGCAGTTGCAAGGCTTGCGGCCAGTCGTTGTCCTGACCGATGCCGTACAGCCAGGCGGTCATGGCGCTCAGAACGTAAATGTCCTCAAGGGTGCGGAACGGTTTGATGTAAGCATCCCAGCCATCCCCCGCCAACAGTTCGCACTGAGCGTTATCGAGAAACAGCCGACCATGGCTGATGTCTGGCATCAACGGGATCGCCGGTAACTTTTCCAGACGCACACCCGGTTCATCGGGATAGACCACCGCCAGACTCAGGCGCGGTTTTTCGTCAGGTGCTTCGCTGCGAGCAGCGATCAGCAGCCAATCGGCGGCATCGCCTGCGGTGACAAAATCCTTGCGCCCGCTCAGACGCAAATCGCTGAGACGGGTCTGCATGTCCGCCACCCGCAGGCTGCGCTGTTCGGTCGCGCACAACGCGCCGAGGCTCAGCGGCGCGCTCGGCCAGAGCATGCGCAACGCCGCCTGATAGCCCACCAGAAACGCCAGGCCCGGCGTCGACATCAAACGCCCGCCGGCCACCGCCAGTTCGAACGGCGTGACGTTGCCCAACTGGTGCAACAAGGTCGCGAACGCCTCGCCCAGGTCCGGGTTGGCGGGCAGGCGATCGCGGCGACGCAGCAGGTTTTGCCAGGGCATAAAAGGCTCCTCGTGGGCTGTCATATAAGCATCACCAAAGCTTCATGGCGATGACACCGGGGCTACATAGCCTGACTTTGCACAACACGGCAGCATAAAGAAAGTCGATCGGCTGCAACCCAAGACGGGTGACCGGCCCGTATGGAGATTCGCAATGACTCAGATCGCCCGCATCAGCGACACCGGCAATGAACGCCGCCTGCAAGCCGAACGCCTGGTGGGCGCCGAGGCCTTGCAGGAAGCCCAGGCCTTGCGCTTCAACGTGTTCAGCGGCGAATTCAACGCCAAGCTGAAAGGCGCGGAGCTGGGTCTGGACATGGATGACTATGATGTTCACTGCGCCCACATCGGCGTGCGTGACTTGAACACCGGGCGTCTGGTGGCGACCACCCGTTTGCTCGACCACACCGCCGCCAGCAGCCTGGGCAAATTCTACAGCGAAGAAGAATTCAGCCTGCATGGCCTGCTCCATCTGAAAGGCCCGATTCTGGAAATCGGCCGCACTTGCGTCGATCCGGCCTACCGCAACGGCGGCACCATCGCCGTACTCTGGGGCGAACTGGCCGAAGTGCTGAACCAGGGTGGCTACAGCTATTTGATGGGTTGCGCGAGCATCCCGATGCAGGACGGCGGCATCCAGGCCCACGCGATCATGCAGCGCCTGCGCGAACGTTATCTGTGTACGGAACACCTGCGGGCCGAACCGAAAAAACCACTGCCGAGCCTCGACATTCCGTCCAACGTCATCGCCGAAATGCCACCGCTGCTCAAGGCCTACATGCGCCTCGGCGCGAAAATCTGCGGCGAGCCGTGCTGGGACGAAGACTTCCAGGTCGCCGACGTGTTCATCCTGCTCAAGCGCGACGAACTCTGCCCGCGTTATGCCAAGCACTTCAAGGCGGCCGTATGATGAGTCGGTTACGGGTATACGCGCGGATTGCGCGAGTGTTGGTGGTGGTGGCGCTGGGTTTGAGCATGGCTGGAGTGTTTGGGCTATTCGAGCGTTTGGGGATTGCTCATTCGATGGTCCGTCGCCAGCGCTGGTCGCGATTTTTCATGGCGCGCCTGAGCAATGCCCTGCCCTTTCGCGTGACCCTGCACGGTGAATTGCCGAAGGCGCCGATGCTCTGGGTCAGCAACCATGTGTCCTGGACCGACATTCCGCTGCTGGGCATGCTCACTCCGCTGTCGTTCCTGTCCAAGGCCGAAGTGCGCACCTGGCCGGTGGCGGGCTGGCTGGCGGCCAAGGCCGGCAGTTTGTTCATTCGTCGAGGGTCGGGCGACAGCCAGTTGATTCGCAAACAGATGACCCGTCATCTGGAGCAGGAACATCCGCTGCTGATGTTCCCGGAAGGCACTACCACTGATGGCCGTTCGTTGCGCACTTTCCACGGTCGATTGCTGTCTGCGGCGATCGACTCCGAAGTGAAGTTGCAGCCAGTGGCGATTCGTTATCTGCGCGATGGAGCGCTCGATTCGCTGGCGCCGTTCATTGGCGATGATGATTTGCTCTCGCACTTGATGCGCTTGTTTGCCCATGATCGGGGTGAGGTGGAGATTCATCTGCTCAAGCCGATCGCGTGTGAAGGTCGCGAGCGTGCGGCACTTGCGTTCGAGGCACAGCAGGCGGTGCAGAAGGCGTTGTTTGGGGCGATTCCAGAAACACAGCAAGTCCCAATGCGCCCAGCGATTGCGGCCTGACACACATCCACTGAAGGAACAAGAATCCCTGTGGGAGCGAGCCTGATCTGGCCTAATGAATTTGGACACATCAATAGGGCGCTATGATGGCGCCCAAATCTGAGGTGTGCATGATGATGCGAAAATCCTATTCCAGTGAGTTCAAACTCAAAGCTGCAAGCATGGTGCTCGATGAGGATCAGCCGATTCCCGAGATCTGTGCCAGCTTGGATATCGGCCCAACAGCTTTGCGCCGCTGGGTCGAGCAGGTGCGAAAAGAGCGCGCCGGATCGACGCTTGTGGGTACCAAGGCGATCACCGCCGACCAGAAGCAAATCCAGGAACTCAAAGCCCTGCTGAGGCAGAAAGACCGGGATATCGAAATCCTAAAAAAGGCCAGTGCTCTCCTGCTTTTGGACTCCAAAGATCATTCCCTCTGATCAGTGAGCTGGGCGAGCAGTACGGCATTACAGACTGCTGCCGCGTGTTTGAAGTCAACCGCAGCAGCTATTACGCCTGGCGCCAGCGCCAAGGTAAAACCAACCCGAAGCGCGAAGCGCTCAAGGTTGTTTTGATTAAATACCACAAGGCATCAAGAGGCTCGGCAGGTGCACGAACCCTCTCCGAAGATCTGCGGGGTGACGGCCATCAGGTGGGCCGCTACATGGCCCGCGGTTTGATGAAGGAAGCTGGGATCGCTAGCCGTCAGCGCAGACCTCACAAGTACAAGTCATCGGGCGTTGAGTCGCTGGTGGCTGAGCATGAGCTGGAGCGTGAGTTTTACGTAGCTGATATCAATAAGGTTTGGTGCGCGGATATCACCTATATCCAGCTGGGCAAGCGCTGGCTCTACTTCTCAGTCGTTCTGGATCTATTTGCGCGACGAGTGGTGGGCTGGTCGTTTTCACTGGTCGCCGACGCGACGCTGGCACGCGAATCACTGCGAATGGCCGTCGAATTGAGAGGGCAACCCAAAGGCGTACTGTTCCATTCTGACCAGGGATGTCAGTACACCAGCCATAAATTCAGGGACGAACTGATGGCGCACGAGCTTAGGCAAAGCATGAGTCGAAAAGGCCAATGCTGGGATAACGCCCCGATGGAGCGTTTTTTTGGAAGTTTGAAGTCCGAATGGGTGCCTGAAGACGGCTACAACTCGGAACACGAAGCCCGAGTTGATATAAACCGCTATGTGACGCGCTACAACAATGTCAGGCGCCACAGTTACAACGGTTACCACTCACCTGTAGCAGCGGAAAAGCTGGCGGCGTGAGAACCGAAAAAAATGTCCAAAATTACTGGACCAGTTCAGCCTGCTCGCGAAAGCGATATTCCATTCAGCATCTTCGTTGAATGTTATGCCGCTATCGCGAGCAGGCTCGCTCCCACAATGGGTTTATGTCTTTGAGTAGTTCTGCGCGAAATCCTGAAGCTGGGGATAGAACAACCGAAAGTCATCGCTCAACGGTTCATACAACACCCGCAATTCCTGCATCGCTGCGGCCAGCTCCTCCGGTCGCGTCAGCCTCCGTGAAATCCCCCGCAGCACCTGCTCAAGCACCGCAAATTCCCGATAAGAACCCAACCAATCATTAGCCACCATGTGCGGCGCGATCTGCGCCAGCCGTTCCGGCAATTGCGCCTCGGCGGACAACACCCGATACACCCCCGAAGTGAATTGCTCCAGCGGCTGATCGGCGTACAGCGTCCAGTCCCGGGCCAGGCAATGGTCGAAAAACACGTCAAGCACGATCCCGGCGTAACGCCTGCGGGTCATGGAAAACCGTGACAACGAAACGTCCACCAACGGATGGCGGTCGGTAAAGACATCAATGCTGCGATGCAGCTGGATGGCCGCTTCGATCTCCGGATCGAACTGCCCTTGCAGCCGCCCTTTGACGAAATCGCCATACAGACTGCCGAGCAATTGACCGGGGCGCTGGCCACCGAGGTGCAGATGTGCGAGATAGTTCATGCCGCGCAGCTTAGCACTGCGCCTTTGTATCGTTACACCCCGCATATCGTTATAACTCGATATACCGAATTACTCGGTCGTCAAACCAAAATCATATTGGTATATCGCGAAGTACCGATTTAAAGTTCGCCTCATCGCGATATAGCGTTTTACTCATCACGAGCCCAAACCATGACCATCGACCTCGACGAAATAATAAAAGCCCTGGCACACCCAGTACGCCGAGACATCCTCATCTGGCTGAAAGATCCCAAAGTCCAATTCCCGGAACAGATCCACAACCACGAGTACGGCATTTGCGCCGGACAGATCGATCAACGCTGCGGCCTGTCGCAGTCGACCGTGTCCGCCCATTTGGCGAACTTGCAACGTGCGGGACTGATCAGCAGCCAGAAAGCCGGTCAATGGCACTTTTTCAAACGCAACGAGGACGTGATTCAGGCGTTCCTCGACGCCATCGTCAAGGAGCTCAGCGCTCCGACAAGGAACTGAACAATGCCCCTCTCGCTACTCATTCTGGCCTTGAGCGCCTTCGCCATCGGCACCACCGAGTTCGTCATCATGGGCTTGCTGCCCGATGTGGCGGCGGACCTCGGTGTATCGATCCCCGGCGCCGGCTGGCTGGTGACCGGTTACGCCCTGGGCGTGGCCATCGGTGCGCCGTTCATGGCACTGGCGACCTCTCGATTGCCGCGCAAGGCCGCGCTGGTAGCGCTGATGGGCATCTTCATCGTCGGCAACCTGCTCTGTGCAATGGCGACCGACTACAACGTGCTGATGTTTGCCCGTGTGGTGACCGCCCTCTGCCACGGTGCGTTCTTCGGCATTGGCTCAGTGGTGGCAGCGGGTCTGGTTCCGGCGAACAAGCGCGCTTCGGCCGTGGCTCTGATGTTCACCGGCCTGACCCTGGCCAACGTGCTCGGCGTTCCGCTGGGCACCGCGCTCGGTCAGGAAGCCGGCTGGCGTTCGACCTTCTGGGCGGTGACCGTGATTGGTGTGATCGCGTTGATCGGCCTGATCCGCTTCCTGCCGGCCAAGCGTGATGAAGAGAAACTCGACATGCGCGCCGAACTGCGCGCGCTCAAAGGTGCCGGGATCTGGCTGTCCCTGAGCATGACTGCGTTGTTCGCGGCTTCCGTATTCACCCTGTTTACCTATGTCGCCCCGCTGCTCGGTGATGTCACTGGCGTCTCGCCCAAAGGTGTGACCTGGACCCTGATGCTCATCGGCCTGGGCCTGACGGTCGGCAACATCATCGGCGGCAAGCTGGCGGACAAAAGCATGGCCGCCACGTTGATCGGCGTCTTTATCTCGATGGCCGTGATCTCAACCGTACTGACCTGGACCAGCGTTGCGTTGATTCCGACCGAAATCACCCTGTTCCTCTGGGCCACCGCGTGCTTTGCCGCCGTGCCCGCCCTGCAAGTGAACGTGGTGACCTACGGCAAAGCCGCACCGAACCTGGTGTCGACCCTGAATATAGGCGCTTTCAATATCGGCAACGCACTGGGTGCCTGGGTCGGTGGCAGCGTCATCGCCCACGGTTTCGGCTTGACCAGCGTTCCTCTCGCGGCAGCAGCACTGGCGGTACTCGCCCTGCTGGTGACCCTGATTACCTTCCGTCAGAGCGGCAATCCCGAACTGGCCCCTGCTACCAACTGATCTCTACAAGAGAGCTATTTCATGACGACTATTTTCGATCCGATCAAACTGGGCGACCTTGAGTTGGCCAACCGCATCATCATGGCGCCGCTGACCCGCTGCCGCGCCGACGAAGGCCGCGTGCCAAACGCGCTGATGGCCGAGTACTACGTACAACGCGCCTCGGCCGGCCTGATCCTCAGCGAGGCCACTTCGGTCACGCCGATGGGCGTCGGCTACCCGGACACCCCGGGTATCTGGTCCAACGATCAAGTGCGTGGCTGGGCCAATGTGACCAAAGCAATCCACGGCGCGGGCGGCAAGATTTTCCTGCAACTGTGGCACGTCGGTCGTATTTCCCACGGGTCGTACCTGGGCGGTGAAGCACCGGTGGCACCAAGCGCCATTCAGCCAAAAGGCCATGTCAGCCTGGTTCGCCCACTGGCCGACTTCCCAACCCCACGCGCCCTGGAAATCGCTGAAATCGCCGACATCGTCGACGCCTACCGCGTCGGTGCCGAGAACGCCAAGGCGGCCGGTTTCGACGGTGTGGAAATCCACGGCGCCAACGGTTACCTGCTCGACCAGTTCCTGCAAACCAGCACCAACCAGCGCACCGACAACTACGGCGGTTCCGTGGAAAATCGTGCGCGCCTGTTGCTGGAAGTGACCGATGCCGCGATCGAAGTCTGGGGCGCGGGCCGCGTGGGTGTGCACCTGTCACCCCGTGCCGATCTCCATGACATGGGTGACGACAACCTGTCCGAGACCTTCACTTACGTCGCTCGCGAACTGGGCAAACGTGGCATCGCCTTCATCTGCTCCCGCGAGAAAGAAGATGGCGACAGCCTGGGTCCACAATTGAAAGAAGCGTTCGGCGGCCCGTACATCGTCAACGAACGCTTCACCAAGGACAGCGCCAACGCCTGGCTCGCCAGCGGCAAGGCTGATGCGGTCGCCTTCGGTGTGCCGTTCATTGCCAACCCGGACCTGCCGGCACGCTTGAAGGCCGATGCGCCGTTGAATGAGCCACGTCCTGAGCTGTTTTATTCCAAGGGCGCGGTCGGCTACATCGACTACCCGGTGTTGTAAGCGTCCCCCCTTGAAACGAAAAAGCCCCGACTCGAAAGAGCCGGGGTTTTTTATTATTAATAACTACCACACCCCAGCTAACTTATCGCAACCTTATTAACAACAACCCTTCCAACCCAACAATAACAATTAGAAAAAAATATTAACTATTAAACAAACCCACCAACATCGATACTCAACCCGCCGCAACCAACCCCTGACAAAGATAATCAACAACACATACATCCCATCAAAAGGAATTGACATGATTAACGACCGCACTGGATCTTCTGAGCAGTACCACGAGAATGGACGATCACCAGAAAGCTATCTGTGGGAGCACGAGCAAAAAGAAGCAGAACGTAAAGAAAAGGAGATCAACGACGAGAATGAACGTCTAGACAATGAAAAAAAAGAAATTAACGCTGAAAATGAAAAACGTAAAAATGCGCACTGGAAACAATTTAGCCAAAGCAATAATGAAATAAGGTTATTGACCTTCGTCCATAACAATACTGATGAAACGATCCAGCTAATTGATACAGACTTCGAAGTCGAGAATATGTCCGAATGCGACATTCCGCCCTACTCAATCGCCACGATGGATGCAAAAAAGCACTTTAACTCCAACAGACTTTCAGCTGTTACTGGCCGTGACCAAACGTTTATCAAAAAGTTTTTCACTTATGGCGCAGGCGACATGAAATGTCGTTTTGATACAAGCATGGTAGTGAAGGTTTCGTTCGGTATTATTGCGGCCACATTGACACCGACCTGGAACCATCAGGCACGCTCCATAGGCCGCAAGAAACTGGTATGCACATCCCGATTGAGAGCGAACGCACCCGAAACGCCATACAGTTACTGCCTGGATATCCATATCGGAGAGGAGTAGTCGCCCATCCAGTAACGCAGCCTACCTCGTACATCGAGTAGAACCTGAACAACCTTCAAAAAACAGGACGCCGTTGGTTGGCAGCACGGCGCCCTCGAAAACGGGATCGCTCACACTCGTTCACAGACTCGCAACAAATCACCTACAAAATACGTAGCTCACTACCTATCAACCCGACCAGCATCCATATATAACAGCTGCCTATGGCGAGAAGGCGAGCGAAGGCATGAACCTTCGCTCGCCTAAAGTGTTGACACAACCGGACTCAATTACGCATTTTGTCGAAGGCTTGGACTCAAGCGCAGCATGTCCAACCCTGTATCGGCCCAACGCTCGGCGTCGATGTGCAGTTCAAAGCTGTCGGGCGCCAACAGCCACTGATACAGGATGCCGTCGATGTACGCATGCAGGCTGATGGCCGCTCGTGCAGTGTCGAGGTCTTCCGGCAACTGCCCCCGATTCACCGCATTATTCAGGGCCAGGGCGATTCGCACATTGCAATCAAGGCTGACCTTTCGGCGCTGCTGACGCAGGTCGCACATTTCATCGGTGAATTCGCACTTATGAAACAGAATCTCATTGATGCGTCGGGTTTTCGGGTCCAGGGCAACTTGATGAAACAAATGAATCAGCAGCTTGCGCATGCAGCCGAGGGGGTCGATTTCATCTTCGCTTTCACTGGCCTTGGCCATTTCATCCAGCGGCTCTTGCAAGGTATCAAGCATGGCCTGCACCAAATCCGCCTTGTTGCTGAAATGCCAGTAGATGGCCCCGCGCGTGACCCCGGCCAGGGTAGCGATATCCGCCAGTGTCGTGCGCGCCACGCCTCTTTCGTAAAAGGCCTTTTCTGCCGCTTCCAGTATCTGGCTGCGGGTTTCTTGAGCTTCCTCTTTGGTGCGACGGACCATGGCAGTACAACCTCAATCAGGATGCTTCAGCGATGTCTGAACATCAGCTGAATAAAAGTGGGGCGATCGCTCTCGGGCGTCGTCCCCGGCCTACAATTCGAACCCTTGAACGGCTTTTGTAATGGTGTGGATACGCGGTCAAGGTATTTACAAACAACCATGAACGTAAGTATATTCCTTAGCAAGCTACTTATCCACTCAGCGCACATTTTTTACCTTTCCACCTTTCTAGTGCGCAATTTGCGCGCCTGACCCGAGGATTTTCATGCAATTCAAGCCAGCTGTTACCGCTCTGGTCACCGCCCTCGCCTTGGCATCGCTGCTCAGCGGATGCAAAAAGGAAGAGGCGGCACCTGCCGCACCACCACCTCAGGTCGGCGTCGTTACTCTGCAACCTCAAGCCTTCACCCTGACCTCCGAGCTTCCGGGCCGTACCAGCGCGTACCGCATCGCCGAAGTTCGCCCTCAGGTCAACGGCATCATTCTCAAGCGCCTGTTCAAGGAAGGCGGCGAGGTCAAGTCCGGCCAGCAGCTGTATCAGATCGATCCGGCGGTTTATGACGCCACTCTGAAAAGCGCCGAAGCCAATCTGCAACAGACCAAATCGATCTCCGACCGCTACAAGCAGTTGGTCAACGAGCAAGCCGTCAGCCGTCAGGAATACGACACGGCCCTGGCCAACCGGTTGCAATCGGAAGCCGCCCTGCAAAGCGCCCAAATCAATGTGCGTTACACCAAGGTTTACGCTCCACTCTCCGGCCGCATCGGCCGTTCTACCGTGACCGAAGGCGCGCTGGTCACCAGCGGCCAGGTCGAAGCGATGGCGGTGATTCAGCAACTCGACCCGATCTACGTCGACGTGACCCAGTCTTCGGTAGAGCTGCTAGAGCTGCGCCGCGAACTGGAAAGCGGTCGTCTGCAAAAATCTGGCGATAACGCGGCCAAGGTCAAGCTGACCCTCGAAGACGGCAGCGAGTACAAACAGGAAGGCAAGCTCGAGTTCTCCGAAGTCTCGGTGGACCAGACCACCGGTTCCGTGACCTTGCGTGCGGTGTTCCCGAACCCTGACCACACCCTGCTGCCAGGCATGTTTGTACACGCCCAATTGCAGGCCGGTGTGAACAGCGCGGCGATCCTCGCCCCGCAACAAGGCGTGACCCGTGATCTCAAAGGCACCCCGACCGCGCTGGTCGTCGGTCCGGACAACAAGGTCGAACTGCGTCAGCTCAAGGCCAGCCGTACTATCGGCAGCCAGTGGCTGATTGAAGACGGTCTGAAGGCCGGCGATCGACTGATCACCGAAGGGCTGCAATACGTCAAACCTGGCATTGAAGTAAAAGCCAGTGAAGCGACTAACGTTGGCGCAAAGAACCCGGCCCCCGCACAGGCAGCTAACAAGGCTTCCAGCGGCAAAGGGGAGTAAATCATGTCGAAATTTTTTATCGACCGTCCGATTTTTGCCTGGGTAATTGCCCTGGTAATCATGCTGGTCGGGGCACTATCGATCCTCAAACTCCCGATCAACCAATACCCGAGCATTGCGCCTCCGGCCATTGCAATCCAGGTGACCTACCCGGGCGCGTCCGCACAAACCGTGCAGGACACCGTGGTGCAGGTGATCGAGCAACAACTCAACGGTATCGATAACCTGCGTTATGTCTCCTCGGAAAGTAACTCCGACGGCAGCATGACCATTACCGCGACCTTCGAGCAGGGCACCAACTCCGATACCGCGCAGGTTCAGGTCCAGAACAAGCTGAACCTGGCCACCCCGCTGCTGCCGCAAGAAGTGCAGCAACAAGGTATCCGCGTGACCAAGGCAGTGAAAAACTTCCTGATGGTGATCGGCGTGGTGTCGCGCGACGGCAGCATGACCAAGGACGACTTGTCCAACTACATCGTGTCGAACATGCAGGATCCGATCTCGCGGACCGCCGGTGTCGGTGACTTCCAGGTCTTCGGTGCGCAATACGCGATGCGGATTTGGCTCGACCCGGCCAAGTTGAACAACTTCAACCTGACCCCGGTGGACGTGAAAACCGCCATCGCCGCGCAGAACGTCCAGGTGTCATCCGGTCAACTCGGTGGTTTGCCTGCTGTCGCCGGCCAACAGCTGAACGCGACGATCATCGGCAAGACCCGCCTGCAGACCGCCGAGCAGTTCAAGGCGATCCTGCTCAAGGTCAACAAGGACGGCTCGCAAGTGCGTGTCGGCGACGTGGCGGATGTCGGTCTGGGCGGTGAAAACTACTCGATCAGCGCCCAGTTCAACGGCAGCCCGGCCTCCGGTCTGGCGGTGAAACTGGCCAACGGTGCCAACGCCCTCGACACTGCAAAAGCCCTGCGCAAAACCATCGAAACCCTCAAGCCGTTCTTCCCGCAAGGGATGGAAGTGGTGTTCCCGTACGACACCACGCCGGTGGTGACCGAGTCGATCAAGGGTGTGGTGGAAACCCTGGTCGAAGCGATCGTGCTGGTGTTCCTGGTGATGTTCCTGTTCCTGCAAAACTTCCGCGCCACCGTCATCACCACGATGACCGTGCCAGTGGTATTGCTGGGTACCTTCGGGATCCTCGCGGCGTTCGGTTTCAGCATCAACACCCTGACCATGTTCGGCATGGTGCTGGCCATCGGCTTGCTGGTGGACGACGCCATCGTCGTGGTGGAAAACGTCGAACGGGTCATGAGCGAAGAAGGCCTGTCACCCAAGGAGGCCACCAAGAAATCCATGGGGCAGATCCAGGGAGCACTGGTCGGTATCGCCCTGGTGCTGTCAGCGGTACTGCTGCCGATGGCGTTCTTCAGCGGTTCCACCGGTGTGATCTACAAGCAGTTCTCGATCACCATCGTCTCGGCCATGGCCCTGTCGGTACTGGTCGCGCTGATCTTCACCCCGGCGCTTTGCGCGACCATGCTCAAGGCGATTCCGAAAGGCGAGCACGGCACGCCGAAACGCGGCTTCTTCGGCTGGTTCAACCGCAATTTCGACCGTGGCGTCAAAAGCTACGAGCGTGGCGTGGGCAACATGCTCGCGAACAAGGCCCCGTACTTGCTGGCCTACCTCATCATCCTGGTCGGCATGATCTGGCTGTTCACCCGCATCCCAACCGCGTTCCTGCCAGAAGAAGACCAGGGCGTATTGTTTGCCCAGGTGCAAACCCCGGCCGGTTCCAGTGCCCAGCGCACGCAAGTGGTCGTGGACGAAATGCGTGAATTCCTGCTGCGTCCGAGCAAGGACGGTGGTGAAGGCGACGCGGTGGCCTCGGTGTTTACCGTGACCGGCTTCAACTTCGCCGGCCGTGGCCAGAGCTCAGGTATGGCGTTCATCATGCTCAAACCGTGGGACGAACGTAACGCCGAAAACAGCGTGTTCAAACTCGCGGCCCGAGCCCAGCAGCACTTCTTCACCTTCCGTGACGCCATGGTGTTTGCTTTCGCACCGCCGGCGGTACTGGAACTGGGTAACGCCACCGGTTTCGACGTGTTCCTGCAAGACCGCGCCGGTATCGGTCACGACAAGCTGATGGAAGCGCGTAACCAGTTCCTCGGTATGGCGGCGCAAAGCAAGATTCTGTCGCAAGTGCGTCCCAACGGCCTGAACGACGAACCGCAATACCAGCTGGAAATCGATGACGAGAAAGCCAGTGCCCTGGGCATCACCCTCACCGACATCAACAACACCCTGTCGATTGCCTTGGGCAGTAGTTACGTCAACGACTTCATCGACCGCGGTCGGGTGAAGAAGGTGTACGTGCAAGGCGAGCCAGGCGCGCGCATGAGTCCTGAAGACGTGAAGAAATGGTATGTGCGCAACAGCGCCGGCACCATGGTTCCGTTCTCGGCGTTCGCCAAGGGTGAGTGGATTTACGGTGCACCGAAGCTGTCGCGTTACAACGGCGTCGAAGCAATGGAAATCCTCGGTGCTCCGGCGCCCGGTTATTCCACAGGTGAAGCCATGGCCGAAGTCGAAGCCCTGGCCAAGAAGCTGCCGGCCGGTGTCGGTATTTCCTGGACCGGTCTGTCATACGAGGAACGGTTGTCCGGCTCGCAAGCGCCAGCGTTGTACGCCCTGTCGCTGCTGATGGTGTTCCTGTGTCTGGCGGCGCTGTACGAAAGCTGGTCGATCCCGATCGCGGTGATGTTGGTGGTACCGCTGGGGATCATCGGTGCGCTGATGGCAACCAGCCTGCGCGGCCTGTCCAATGACGTATATTTCCAGGTGGGCCTGTTGACGACCATTGGTCTGGCGGCAAAAAACGCCATTTTGATTGTCGAATTTGCCAAGGAACTGCATGAACAAGGGCGTAGCCTGCGCGATGCCGCAGTCGAAGCCTGCCGGATGCGTTTGCGACCGATCATCATGACGTCGCTCGCTTTCGTCCTCGGTGTGGTACCACTGGCAATTTCCACGGGTGCAGGTTCGGGTAGCCAACATGCGATCGGTACCGGGGTGATTGGCGGTATGCTCACGGCCACGATCCTGGCGATCTTCTGGGTCCCACTGTTTTTCGTCACCGTGTCGGCCATGGGGCAGCGCAAAACCGCTGACCAGGACGACGCTATTGAACCTTCTAAAGAGGCTGGCTAATGAGCAAGTCGCTACTCTCCCTGGCTGTTGCCGCTTTCGTGCTCGGCGGCTGCTCGCTGATTCCCGATTATCAGCAGCCTGAAGCACCGGTGGCGGGCCAGTACCCGCAAGGTCCGGCGTATTCGTCGGCCCAGGCGCCTGCCCAGGCTGCCGCCGAACAGGGCTGGAAGCAGTTTTTCCATGACCCGGCGCTGCAACAGCTGATCCAGGTCGCCCTGGAAAACAACCGTGATCTGCGTGTCGCGGCGTTGAACATCGACGCCTTTGCGGCTCAATACCGCATCCAGCGTGCCGATCTGTTCCCGGCCGTGTCGGCCAACGGCACCGGCAGCCGTCAGCGGGTCCCGGCTCGGGCCTCGCAAACCGGCGAAGCGGGCATCACCAGTTCCTACTCGGCCACGGTCGGCATCAGCGCCTATGAACTCGACCTGTTCGGTCGGGTTCGCAGCCTGAGCGAAGAAGCGCTGCAGAAGTACTTCGCCACTGAAGAAGCGCGCCGCAGCACCCAGATCAGCCTGGTGGCCAGTGTGGCCAACGCCTATCTGACCTGGCAGGCCGACAAGGAACTGCTGAAACTGACCCAGGACACCCTGGGTGCGTTCGAGGAGAGCTACAAGCTCACCGCCCGCAGCAACGAAGTGGGTGTCGCCTCGGCCCTGGACCTGGCCCAGTCGCGTACCTCGGTGGAAAACGCCCGCGCGCAAATGGCCAAGTACACCCGTCAAGTCGCCCAGGATGAAAACAGCCTGGTGTTGCTGCTCGGCACTGGCGTCCCGGCCAATCTGCAAGCGGCCAAGCCATTGGCTGACGATCTGCTGAGCGAAGTGCCGGCCGGTCTGCCATCGGACTTGCTGCAACGTCGTCCGGACATCCTCCAGGCCGAATACGACCTGAAAGCGGCCAACGCCAACATCGGCGCTGCACGGGCGGCGTTCTTCCCGAGCATCAGCCTGACGGCCAATGCCGGGACCCTCAGCCCGGACCTGTCCGGTCTGTTCAAGGGCGGCTCGGGCACCTGGCTGTTCCAGCCGCAGATCAACCTGCCGATCTTCAACGCCGGCAGCCTGCGCGCCAGCCTGGATTATTCAAAAATCCAGAAAGACATCGGCGTCGCGAACTACGAGAAGTCCATTCAAACGGCCTTCCAGGAAGTCGCCGACGGCTTGGCCGCCCGCCAGACCTACACCGATCAGTTGCAGGCCCAGCGTGATTTCGTCACCGCGAACCAGGACTACTACCGTCTGGCCGAGCGTCGTTATCGCATTGGTGTCGACAGTAACCTGACCTTCCTCGATGCCCAGCGTCAGCTGTTCAGTGCTGAACAGGTACTGATCACCGACCGTTTGGCGCAACTGGTCAGTGCCGTCAATCTGTACAAGGCACTGGGCGGTGGCTGGAACGAGCAGACGGCGAAGAACGAGCCGTTGAAAGAAGAAGCGCCGAAGCTGAAGTTGTTCTGATAGCGCTGTAAAACAAGAAGCCCACCGGTTGGTGGGCTTTTTGTTGTCTGCGGGAAAAGTTGTGTTGTCAGCTCTGACGCCATCGCGAGCAAGCTCGCTCCCACAGTTGATCTCTGCTGGTCATCAATATTGTGTTCACCCTAGATCCCCTGTGGGAGCGAGCTTGCT
Source organism: Pseudomonas sp. LBUM1666 (assembly GCF_059695775.1). Classification (NCBI taxonomy): domain Bacteria; kingdom Pseudomonadati; phylum Pseudomonadota; class Gammaproteobacteria; order Pseudomonadales; family Pseudomonadaceae; genus Pseudomonas; species Pseudomonas sp. LBUM1666. The sequence continues at coordinate 4,858,577 of NZ_CP166789.1, forward strand.
CGCGATGAGGCAGGAACAGACAACACAAATCCCCAGACAATCTTATGTTCGATAATCGCCCAAAACCCACTTTCCCCGATTGAACCATCCCGCCCATCCCCCGCACCATTCGTCGCACAAGACCAATAACAACAGGTTCGACACCATGCCCCCGCGCCCTGCCCTGTCCGGCTGATCCCGTTCGTTTTCGTCCTGATTTCAAATTTTTGTCTGCGACCCCAGGTTGCGGCAGCGCCCTGTTTCACACCTAAAAATTAGAGAGACCCGAGCACATGAAGCCTTCCACCGCGCAGTACGTGTTTCCCAGCCTCATCGCCGCAACACTGGCCGCCACCGCGTTGCCCGCTATAGCCGAGGAGTCGGGCTTTGTCGAAGGTGCCAAGGTCAACCTGAACCTGCGCAACTTCTACATCAACCGCAACTTCACCAACCCGACCAAAGCCCAGGGCAAGGCAGAAGAGTGGACGCAAAGCTTCATCCTCGACGCCAAGTCCGGGTTCACTCAGGGCACCGTCGGGTTCGGTATGGATGTGCTGGGGTTGTACTCGGTAAAACTCGACGGCGGTAAAGGCACTGGCGGAACGCAGTTGCTGCCGCTGGATCACGACGGGCGCCCGGCGGACAACTTCGGGCGCACCAACGTGGCGTTCAAGGCCAAGCTGTCGCAGACCGAAGTGAAGGTCGGCGAATGGATGCCGGTGCTGCCGATCCTGCGTTCGGACGACGGTCGTTCCCTGCCGCAAACGTTCCGTGGCGGCCAGATCACCTCGAAGGAAATCGACGGCCTGACGCTCTACGGCGGTCAGTTCCGCGCCAACAGTCCGCGCGACGACAGCAGCATGAACGACATTTCGATGACCGGAAAACCAGCGTTCACCTCCGACCGCTTCAACTTTCAGGGCGGCGAATACGCCTTTAACGAGAAGCGCACCCAGATCGGTTTGTGGAACGCCGAACTCAAGGACATCTACAGCCAGCAGTACGTGAATCTGATCCACAGCCAGCCCATCGGCGACTGGACCCTGGGTGCGAACCTCGGTTTCTTCTACGGCAAGGATGACGGCGGCGCCCGGGCCGGCGAGTTGGACAACAAGACGTGGTCGGGCCTGTTCTCGGCCAAATACGGCGGCAACACCTTCTATGTCGGCCTGCAAAAACTCACCGGCGACAACGCCTGGATGCGGGTCAACGGCACCAGCGGCGGCACCCTGGCCAACGACAGTTACAACGCCAGTTATGACAATGCGAAAGAAAAATCCTGGCAGGTACGACATGACTACAACTTCGTCGCCCTCGGCATTCCCGGCCTGACCCTGATGAACCGCTACATCAGCGGCGACAACGTCCACACCGGCACCATCACCGACGGCAAGGAATGGGGCCGCGAAAGCGAACTGGGCTACACCGTGCAGAGCGGCGCGCTCAAAGACCTCAACGTCAAATGGCGCAACTCGACCATTCGCCGTGACTTCAGCAACAACGAGTTCGATGAGAACCGGTTGATCGTCAGCTATCCGATCAGCTTGCTTTAAACATCACATCAAATGTGGGAGCGAGCCGGCTCCGGGCGGCGTTCCGACGAAGACGGCGGCACATCCAGCACAGGTGTGACTGACAGACCGCTTTCGTCGGAACGCCGCCCGGAGCCGGCTCGCTCCCACACTGGATCTGCGCCGCCCGTCAGGCTGGCTGGCGCTTTGTCGAGCTTCACTTACAGTGAAAAAACCTGACAGGACTCAGGCGATTCAGCCCTCCCCAACTTCCGTTATCTGTTGATGTTGGTCCCCAAGACTTGAGCCAGGCTGTCATCGGAAGACACCACTGATCACCAGAGGACCACCTCATGATCGCTCGACTCAAATCCGCACCCGCCGCTACCGACTGGGACGCCAAGGCATACCAACAATTCTCGCGTCTTCGACAACGACCGGTGAACGAGCTGCTTGATCGCATGGACCTCAAACAACCCAAGCGCATTTACGACCTGGGTTGCGGCACCGGCATTGCGACTCAACTCTTGGCCAAGCGCTGGCCCCGTGCACGCCTGATGGGCGTCGACAGCTCCGAACAGATGCTCCAGGAAGCCCGATGTTTGCCGATCAAGGCGCTCTGGAAACAGTGCGACCTGAAGAGTTGGCAACCTGAGCAACCCGCCGATCTGCTATTCGCCGCCGCCGTACTGCACTTCATCAACGACCACGAACAGCTACTGCCACGCTTGCTCAAGCTCCTCAATCCGGGGGGATGCCTGGCGGCGCACATGCCCGACTGGCGAGATGCGCTGTGGTATCAACTGATGCTCGACACCCTTGAAGAGGCGGGCCCCGGTGGCAAACCACTCGGCACCCCGCAGTTGCGCGAGGCCATGGCTGCACGGCCGCTGTTGTCTTTGGAAAATTACTACCGGTTGCTCTCGCCGATCACCCGGACACTGGATATCTGGGAGACCGAACAGTTACAGGTTGTCGACGGCAAGTCGCCGATCTATGACTGGGTCAAAGTCTCGGCGCTAAGGCCGGTGATGCAGGGACTGAAAGATGATGAACAGGCGCGGTTCATTTACCACTACCTGATGCGCGTGCATGCGCATTACCCGCCGGAGAGCGACGGGCACACGTTGTTTCCGTTCAAGCGGGTCTTCATTGTGGCCACGGTTTGAATACGTTCGGGCGAATGAAGTATCAAGGCCACTATCGCCATCGCGAGCAAGCTCGCTCCCACAGGGATTTTCTGTGAACACAAGATTTGCGTTCAAACCGGATCACTGTGGGAGCGAGCTTGCTCGCGATGGCGTCAGCTCAGACACCGAAAATCCCGAAGATCACTCCCGCGATTCAACCCCAAGCTCATCCCACACCGATTCCGCCAGGTGGAACGTCGCGTTCGCTGCCGGAATGCCGCAGTAGATCGCGCTCTGCATGATCACTTCCTTGATCTCGCCGCGGGTCACGCCGTTGTTGGCGGCGGCGCGCAGGTGCAGTTTGAGTTCTTCGTTGCGGTTCATGCCGATCAGCATGGCAATCGTGATCAGGCTGCGGGTATGGCGTGGCAGCCCTGGACGGGTCCAGATGTCGCCCCAGGCGTGACGGGTGATCATCTCCTGAAACTCCGAGTTGAACTCGGTCAGCGCGTTCAGGCTGCGGTCGACATGGGCGTCGCCGAGTACCGCGCGACGGACTTTCAGGCCTTCGTCGTAACGTTGTTTCTCGTCCACAACAATCCCCTTAATGAGCTGACAAAAACGTCACTACCCGGTCACTGAACCCAGCACCGGCCTGGACGTTGGACAAGTGCGCGGCGTAGAACTCGGCGTACTCGGCGCCCTGCACGTGTTCCTGAATGAAGTGCCCGCCGGACGGCGGCGTGACCGCGTCTTCGGTGCCGGCGATGACCAGCAGCGGCACCTTGATCGAGGACAGCTGATCGCGGAAATCGGCATCGCGCACGGCGGCACAGTTCGCGGCATACCCTTCAGGCGAGGTGGCGGCCAGCATGTCAGTAATTTTTTTCGCGGCAGCAGGATTGGCTTCAGCAAAATCCGCGGTGAACCAGCGCGCAATCGACGCATCACGCAGCGCGACCATGGCGGCCGGGCCGTCACGCAGCACGGTTTCAATGCGCGGGTTCCACACCGACGGATCACCGATTTTCGCCGCGGTATTGCACACCACCAGTTTGCTGAGGCGATCACCAGCATTGATCCCCAGCCACTGGCCAATCAGCCCGCCCATGGACAGACCGCAGAAATGCGCGCGTTCGATGTGCAACGCATCCAGCAGCGCCAACACGTCATGACCCAGTTGTTCGATGCTGTACGGCCCCGGCGTGACCAGCGATTTGCCATGACCTCGGGTGTCAAAACGCAGCACCCGGAAATGCTCAGTGAACGCCGCAATCTGCGCGTCCCACATATGCAGATCAGTGCCCAGCGAGTTGGACAGCACCAGCACCGGCGCATCCGCCGGGCCATCAAGTTGGTAATGCAGTTCGCCCTCGGCGAGTTGTACGAAAGCCACAGCAATCTCCTTCAGGCAGTCAACGCAATATGTTCAGCCACCGCTCGCTCGACCCAGGTATGGGCCTGACCGAGGTAATGGGCGGGGTCCAGCAGATGATCGAGTTCAGCAGGCGAGAGTTCGGCAGTCACTTGCGGCTCGTCGCCGAGCACCGCTCGCAGATGACGTTGTTCAGCCACTGCGCGCTTGCAGCATTGCTCCAGCAAATGGTGCGCAGTGTCGCGCCCCACTCGTTGAGCGAGGACGATGCTCACCGCTTCGGCGAGCACCAGGCCTTGGGTCAGATCGAGGTTGCGGGTCATGCGCTCGGCGTCCACTTCCAATCCAGCCGCCACCAGCAACGCTTGTTTCAGGCTGCCAGACACCAGGCAGCAAATCTCCGGCAGGGTTTCCCACTCGGCATGCCACAGACCCAGGCTGCGTTCATGTTCTTGAGGCATGGCGCTGAACAGGGTCGAGAGCAAACCCGGAACGCGCGTCGCAGCACCGATCAACACCGCCGCGCCCACCGGGTTGCGTTTGTGCGGCATGGTCGAAGAACCGCCCTTGCCCGGCGCGGAAGGTTCGAACACTTCAGCGGCTTCGGTCTGCATCAACAGACTGATGTCACGGCCCAGTTTGCCGAGGCTGCCGGCGATCAATCCCAGTACCGAGCCGAACTCCACCAAGCGATCTCGCTGGGTGTGCCAAGGTTGATCCGGCAGTGTCAGTTTCAATTCCTCAGCCAGCGCTTGGGCAATCGGCATCGCCTGCTCGCCGAGGGCCGCGAGGGTTCCGGAGGCGCCGCCGAATTGCAGCACCAGCAGTCGAGGTTTGAGTTGTTGCAGTCGTTGACGGCTGCGAGTGACAGCGCCCAGCCAACCGGCGATTTTCATGCCGAGGGTGACGGGTGTCGCGTGCTGCAACCAGGTGCGCCCGGCCAGCGGTGTGGCGACGTAGCGCAACGCCAGGGTCGCCAGCGTTTCGCCCAGTTGCGCCAGATCGCTTTCGATCAGCTCCAGCGCACCACGCAGTTGCAACACCAGACCGGTGTCCATCACGTCCTGGCTGGTCGCGCCAAGATGCACATAGCGCTCGGCTTCGGGATGGTTGGCCGCGATCTGTTTACCCAGCGCCTTGACCAACGGAATTGCCGAATTGCCGGCCATGGCAATCGCCTCGCCGAGAGCAGCGAAGTCGTAATGCCCGGCCTGACAGGCCGCTTCAATCGGCGCGACAGCCGTTTGCGGAATCAGCCCGACTCGCGCCTCGGCCCGGGCCAGCGCCGCTTCAAAATCAAGCATCGCTTGAACCCGACCCTGATCGCAGAACACCTCACGCATGTCGCGGGCAGTGAAATAGGCATCGAACAATTGATTGCCCGGTCGCTCGTTCATAAAAAGTCCCTGGAGGCGTGGGCCGGTCAGGCCCACGGGTAAAGATCAAAGGTCGTGGTGCAAGTACTTCGCCTGTTTCGGCAAGCGCAGGCTGAACAGGAACGCCACCGCCATCATCACCGTCACGTACCAGTAGAAGGCGTTTTCCATGCCCACGGCCTTGAGGCTCAGAGCCACATATTCCGCCGAACCACCGAAGATTGCATTCGCCACCGCATAAGCCAGGCCGACGCCTAATGCGCGCACTTCCGGCGGGAACATTTCGGCTTTTACCAGACCGCTGATGGAGGTGTAAAAACTGACGATCGCCAGCGCCACGGTTATCAGCACGAAGGCCAGGAACGGACTGCTGACGCTTTTCAGGCTCAGCAGGATCGGCACGGTGAACAACGTCCCCAGAGCGCCGAACCACAGCATCGAGTTACGTCGGCCGATCTTGTCCGCGAGCATGCCGAACAGCGGCTGCATGCACATATAAAGGAACAGTGCGCCGGTCATGATGTAGCTGGCGGTCTTGGCGTGCATGCCGGCGGTGTTCACCAGGTACTTCTGCATGTACGTGGTGAAGGTGTAGAAAATCAGCGAGCCACCGGCGGTGTAACCGAGCACGGTAATGAACGCAGTTTTGTGGTCGCGGAACAGTGCACGGATGCTGCCGGCGTCCTTGTTTTCGCGCATTTCCTTGCTGGTGGTTTCCTTGAGCGAACGACGCAGGAACAGCGAGATCAACGCCGCCAACGCACCGACGACAAACGGGATCCGCCAGCCATAGGCACGCAAATCATCCTCAGTGAGGAACTGTTGCAGGACCACCACCAGCGACACCGCCAACAACTGCCCGCCAATCAGCGTCACGTACTGGAACGAGGCGAAGAAACCGCGCTGTCCTTTGAGGGCCACTTCACTCATGTAGGTCGCAGTGGTGCCGTACTCACCGCCCACTGACAGGCCCTGGATCAAGCGGGCGAACAACAGCATGATCGGCGCCCAGACACCAATGTCCTTGTAGGTCGGCAGGCAGGCGATGAGCAACGAACCGAAGCACATCATCAGAATCGAGATCAACATCGAATTTTTGCGCCCGTGCTTGTCCGCGACACGGCCGAAGATCCAGCCGCCGATGGGCCGCATCAGGAACCCGGCGGCGAATACGCCAGCCGTATTCACAAGCTGCACAGTGGGGTTATCGGACGGAAAAAAGGCAGGGGCGAAATAGATCGCACAGAAGGCGTAGACGTAGAAGTCGAACCATTCGACGAGGTTGCCGGATGAGGCGCCAACAATCGCAAAGATCCTTTTGCTGCGCTCTTCACCGGTGTAGTGCGCTGTAGTAGCGGTGTTAGTTGTCATTGTTTTTCACTCAATGGGGACTGTGAGTGTCTAGACACACTTTGCAACAGTCCCGTTCCACAGATAAATCAGCAACACATACCCCCTGTGGGAGCGAGCTTGCTCGCGATGGCGGTGTGTCATTCAACATAGATGGCACTGATGTACCGCTATCGCGAGCAAGCTCGCTCCCACAGGGTTGAGCTGTGATCAATCAGTAATCGAAGAACACTGTCTCGGCATCGGTGCCCTGCAGGATCACATCCCACTGGTAAACACCCGATGCATCCTGCTTCGCCAGCAATGTGCTGCGGCGCTCGGCCGGAACACACTCCAACAGCGGATCCGCGACATTGGCCGGTTCGCCATCAAAGTAAATCCGGGTCAGCAAGTGCTTCACCAACCCGCGAGCAAACACCAGCACCACCAGATGCGGCGCCTGAGTCGTGCCTTTCAAGCCTTCCACCGTGCCCGGCTTGATCGTGGTGAAACGAAAGCGCCCTTCGGCATCTACCGGCACCCGGCCAAACCCTTCGAAGTTCGGGTCCAGGGGTTTGTCCTGATCGTCTTCGGGGTGGTCATACTTGCCGGCGGCGTTGGCTTGCCAGACTTCCAGCATCGCGTCGTTGACGACGTCGCCGTTGCCATCGATGACTTGCCCGGTGATCGCCACGCGCTCGCCCAGAGTTTGTTCGACGGTCAGGTCTTCGCGGTTCAGCCAGGTCAAACCGATGTGGTAATACGGCCCGACGGTGTGGGATGTGGTCGCGTTCAGCGTCATCTTATTTCTCCATCGGCGTGGCTTCGCGGCCGCGCAAGACGATGTCCCAGCGATAACCGAGGGCATAGGAAGGGATGGTTTTTTCCAGATCGAAACTGGCGATCAAACGTTCTTTGGCGCTGGTATCCGGTACGCAGTTGTAGATCGGGTCATAGGCCAGCAACGGGTCGCCCGGGAAATACATCTGCGTGACCAGGCGCGTCAGAATGCTCGGCCCGAACAGTGAGAAATGGATGTGCGCCGGGCGCCACGCGTTGTGGTGGTTGCCCCACGGATAGGCGCCGGGCTTGATGGTCTGGAACTGGTACCAGCCCTCGGCGTCGGTCACGGTGCGGCCAGTGCCGGTGAAATTCGGGTCCAGCGGCGCATCGTGCAGGTCACGGTCATGGTTGTAGCGACCGGCGGCGTTGGCCTGCCAGATCTCCACCAGAATGCCCGGCACCGGCAAACCATCTTCATCCAGCACGCGGCCGTGAATGATGATGCGCTCCCCCAGTGGCTCACCCTTGTGCTGGGCGGTCAGGTCGTTGTCCTTCTCGTGCACACGCTCGGCGCCGATGGTCGGACCGGTAATTTCCGACAGCGAATGGGGCAAAAACACCAACGGCTTGGACGGCGAGCGACGGTTGGTGGATTGATAGGCCGGGTGCAGGTAGTCCGGCTGGGTGCCCTCTTGCGGGCGGCGGTAACCAGGCTTGTCAGTCATGAAGCATTCCTCAGTTCTTATTAGTCACGCTGCGCGTCAGACGCGTTCGATCGCCAAGGCCAGACCCTGACCGACACCCACGCACATGGTCGCCAGACCTTTCTTGCCACCGGTCTTTTCCAGTTGATGCAGCGCGGTCAGCACCAGGCGCGCGCCGCTCATGCCCAACGGATGGCCCAAGGCAATGGCACCACCGTTCGGGTTGACCTGGGCCGCGTCGTCCGCCAAGCCGAGTTCACGCAGCACCGCTAACCCTTGGCTGGCGAATGCTTCGTTAAGTTCGATCACGTCGAAATCGCTGACGGCCAGGCCGAGACGTTCAGTCAGTTTGCGCACCGCCGGCACCGGGCCAATGCCCATCACCCGGGGTGAGACACCGGCACTGGACATGCCCAGTACTTTGGCCCGGGCGGTCAGACCGTGCTTTTTCACGGCGTCGCCGGAGGCCAGAATCAATGCGGCCGCACCGTCGTTCACACCGGAAGCATTGCCGGCGGTGACGGTTTTGTCGGGACCATTGACCGGTTTCAGTTTGGCCAGGGTTTCCAGCGTGGTGTCGGCGCGAGGATGCTCATCCTGGCTGACGACACTTTCACCCTTCTTGTGGGCAATGCGCACTTCAACGATTTCTTCGGCGAAAAATCCTGCGGCTTGCGCGGCGGCTGTCCGCTGCTGACTGCGCAGCGCGAAAGCGTCCTGATCCTCGCGGGAAATTTCGTAATCGTCAGCCACGTTGTCGGCGGTCTGCGGCATCGCATCCACGCCGTATTGGGCTTTCATCAACGGGTTGATGAAACGCCAGCCGATGGTAGTGTCTTCCAGCTTCATGTTGCGCGAGAACGCGGCATCAGCCTTGCCCATCACAAACGGTGCGCGGGACATCGACTCGACGCCGCCGGCAATCGCCAGCTCCATCTCGCCACTGGCGATCGCCCGAAACGCGGTGCCGATGGCGTCCATACCCGAGGCGCAGAGGCGATTGAGGGTCACGCCCGGAATGGTTTCCGGCAGGCCCGCCAGCAACAACGCCATGCGCGCCACGTTGCGGTTGTCTTCGCCGGCCTGGTTGGCGCAACCGAGGAACACCTCGTCCACTGCGTTCCAGTCCACCGACGGGTTGCGCTCCATCAACGCCTTGATCGGTACGGCGGCCAGGTCGTCGGCGCGAACCGCCGACAGGCCACCGCCGAAACGGCCGATGGGGGTGCGGATCGCGTCGCAGATATAAACGTCGCGCATCAGGCTTCTCCGGGTGCTTGGCCGTGGGCCGCGGCAGTGCGGGCTTCCAGATCCCTGAGCGCTTTCAGTTCGACCTCGGTCGGCTCGGCAGTGTTTTCAACATGGTCGGCGAAGCGAATCGCCCAACCGGTTGCGGCGACCACTTGTTCACGCGTCACGCCTGGGTGCAGCGCGGTGACCACGAATTCATGGGTGTCGGCCTCCGGTTCCATGATGCACAGGTCAGTGATGATGCCGACCGGGCCTGCGCCCGGCAGACCGAGACGCTTGCGTGAGTCACCGCCCTCGCCGTGGCCGACCGAAGTGATGAAGTCGAGTTTGTCGACAAAGGAACGCGCCGACTGCTTGAGGATGATCAGTACGCTCTTGGCGGAACCGGCGATCTCCGGTGCGCCACCGGCACCCGGCAGGCGTACTTTCGGTGCGAAGTAATCGCCCACCACAGTGGTATTGATGTTGCCGAAGCGGTCGACTTGCGCGGCACCGAGGAAACCGACGTCGATGCGCCCGCCCTGCAACCAATAGCGAAAAATCTCACCGGTCGGGACGACGGTGTCAGCGGTTTCCGCCAACTCACCGTCACCGATCGACAGCGGCAGTACGCTCGGCTTGGCACCGATCGGACCCGATTCATAGATAAGGACTACATCCGGCGAGGAAGTCAGACGCGCCAGGTTGGCGGCTTTCGACGGCAGGCCAATGCCGACGAAACACACCGAACCGTTTTTCAGACGGCGGGCAGCGGCGACGGTCATCATTTCATTGGTGGTGTAAGTCATTACTTGGCCCCCGAAGCAGCGGCCAGCTTGGCCTGGAACTCGCTGAAGTCAGCGCAGCCGTGGATGTACTCGTTGATCCACGCGGTGAAGGTTTCACGGTCGCGGGCAATCGGGTCCCAGGCCTGGTAGAAACGGTTATCGCGCTCGTTGTAACCGTGAGCGTAGGACGGATGCGCACCGCCAGGGACGTGGCAGACCGCGCTCAAGGCCCAGGTCGGCAGAACACAAGAGTTCATCGGTGCATTGAGGTCGCCGACGATCTCCTCGACGGTAACGATGCAACGCTTGGCGGCCAGTGCGGCTTCTTTCTGCACGCCGAGAATGCCCCACAACAGTACGTTGCCTTTGCGGTCAGCCTTCTGCGCGTGAATCACGGTGATATCCGGGCGCACCGAAGGCACGGCCGCCAATACTTCACCGGTGAATGGGCAGGTGACGGTTTTGATCAGCGGGTTGACCTTCGGCAGGTCGGAGCCGGCGTAGGCACGCAGCACCGCGAACGGTAGGCCGGAAGCGCCAGCGACGTAGGCATTGGCCAGGTCGGCGTGGCTGTGTTCTTCGATTTCCAGGGCGTGCGGCCACTGTTTCTCGACGGCGTCACGCAGACGGTGCAGCGAACCGACACCCGGGTTGCCGCCCCAGGAGAAAATCAGCTTGCGGGCACAACCGGCGCCGATCAACTGATCGTAGATCAGGTCAGGCGTCATCCGCACCAGGGTCAGGTCTTTCTTGCCCTGGCGAATGATTTCGTGACCCGCCGCCGTAGGGATCAGGTGAGTGAAGCCTTCGAGCGCGACGGTATCGCCGTCATTTACGAATTGCTTCACCGCGTCGTGCAGCGAAAGGATTTCAGCCATGGGGCAGGCTCCCGTTTTGTTATGAACCGACAGTGGAAGAAAAAGGCGCGATGCGCAGCGCCGGAATGACTGAAGAGTAAGCCCCTGAAAAACGCCAAACAATCCGATAATCGACTGAGTGTTCGTTTATCGAACAGATTGTTGTCTGGCTACCTATCCCAAAAAGCTTCGCGAGCAGGCTCGCTCCCACAGGAGAACGCGATCAACTGTGGGAGCGAGCCTGCTCGCGAAGAGGCCCGCCAATTCAACAACGATTCCGGAAACTGCTGTCAGGTCGCATCCGCATGACTAACCATGCCCTTGATCACCACTGCCGTGGTCGCCAATGCCGCTGGAATCACCAGCGCTGTCAGTACCTGCTCGAAGTTCCAACCCAGCCCCAGCAGCGTTGCGCCCATCCATGCGCCGAGAATCGCGCCAAAGCGGCCAATCCCGAGCATCCACGACACCCCGGTCGCCCGCCCCTGCGTCGGATAAAACCGCGCCGCCAATGAAGGCATCGCCGATTGCGCGCCGTTGACGCACATCCCGGCCACGAGCACCAACGTCGCCAATAGCGTGATGTTGCCCAGGCTCTGCCCTACCGCGTAGGCAAATACCCCGGCGAATAGATAGAAAATGCCGATAACCTTGTGCGGATTGAACCGGTCCATCGCCCAGCCCACGTCCACCGCGCTCAATACCCCGCCAAACTGGAACAACGCGCCGATGAATGCCGCCTGCTCCATGCTCGCGCCACTGTCACGCATCAGCGTCGGCAGCCAACTGGTCAGCAGATAAACGATCACCAGCCCCATGAAGTAGGTCAGCCACAGCAACAAGGTGCCGGTGCTGTAGGTGCCGGAGAAGATCACCGCGAACACGTTGCGGGCCTTCACGGTTTTCTGTTCCGGCACGCTGAAGCTGGAAGCCTGGGCGACGACGGTTGGATCGATGGGCGCCAGGGTCTTGCGCACTTTGTCAGTGCCGCGATTGCGAACGACGAGGTAGCGCGCCGATTCCGGCAGCCAGAACAGCAATACGACGGCGAGGATCAGCGGCAAAATCCCGCCGATCAGCAGCAGGCTGTGCCAACCAAAGGCCGGAATCAGTTTGGCGGAAATGAAACCGCCGCCCGCCATGCCGAGGTTGAAGCCGCAGAACATGCTGGTCACCAGCAGGGATTTCTTGCGCTCCGGGGTGTATTCGGACAGCAGCGTCGTGGCGTTCGGCATGCCGGCGCCAAGGCCCAGGCCGGTGAGGAAACGCAGTACCAGCAGCTGATCGACGTTGGTGCTGTAAGCCGAAGCCAGGCTGAACGCGCCGAACAACAGCACCGCGCCCACCAGTACGATTTTTCGCCCGAAGCGGTCAGCCAATGGGCCAGAACCCAGTGCGCCAAAGACCATACCGATCAACGCCGCGCTCATCACCGGGCCGAGACTGGCGCGGTCGATGCCCCAATCCTGTGACAGGGCGGGCGCGATGAAACCCATGGCCGCCGTGTCGAGGCCATCGAGGAAAACAATCAAGAAACACAGGATCACCACTCGCCATTGGTAGCGCGAAATGGGTTGAGCATTGATGAAGGACTGCACGTCGAGGCAGTTTCCTACAGCAGACTGGGGCTGGTTCATTATTTTTATTCCACGCAAGAACGCAGTCGGACAGGAGCCAGTCAAAGCTGGCGCTGCCGCGACATTAGTGATCTTGGGGAAAGAGCGTCAATTCGATAAACGCGACTCTGTGCGTTTATCGAACAGCTTAGGCGAAAGGCTTACGCAAAGAGTTGCGCGCTGAGGTCGCGACTCGCGCTCAGAAGGCCGGGCAGGAAACGTTGTTCCAGCTCGTTGCGGCTGACTCGGCCGGCGTGGGTACTGACATTTAGCGCCGCGACCACTTGGCCGGAAGCGTCGTACACCGGAACGGCAATCGAGCGCAGACCCTGCTCCAGTTCCTGATCGACGATGCACCAGCCTTGCTGCCGCACCTCTTGCAGGCATTCGAGCAACGCTTCGGGGGTGTGCAAGGTTCGGCTGGTCTTGGCTTGCAGCTCTGCATGGTCGAGGTACTCGCGCAGTGACGTATCGTCCAGCGCCGCGAGAAGAATCCGACCCATCGAAGTGCAATAGGCGGGCAGACGTCCACCCACCGACAGATCGACGGAAATCAGTCGCTGGGTGGTGGCCGAACGAGCGATGTACAAGATGTCATCGCCTTCCAGAGTGGCCATGTTGCAGGCCTCATGAAGTTGCTCACTCATGCGGTCCAGGTACGGCTGGGCGGAAACCGCCAGCGGCGTCGAGGACACATAGGCATGGCCAAGCGTCAGCACTTTAGGCAGCAGCGAATACGTGCGGCCGTCGGTGGTGGCGTAGCCGAGTTTGATCAGCGTGTGCAGGCAACGTCGCACGGCGGCGCGGGGAATTTCCGTGCGGTGACTGATCTGAGCGATGGTGAGGTGACGTTTGCGCTCCTGGAACGCTTGCACCACAGCCAGGCCACGGGCCAGGGATGTCATGAAATCCGGGTCGCCGGTAAGTGCCTGGATCCGCTTGGCGGGCGAGGCAACGATCGGCGGCGCCACTGAAGCGAAGGAATTGCGCATTTGATCGTTCATATAAGGTCCTTTTCCCACACGGTTCAGCGGCTATTACAAGCGTCAGCCGGTCCCTCACACAACCCCGGGCAGCCAAGACTGTTCGATTATCGAACCATCGAGCGATAATCGCAATCGGACCGGCCGATTATTGAACGGGCTTGCACCTGTTTTTACACTGACTCTGTCGCAGATTAGAAGGACCGATGTAATTGTCCTAACTTGTTCGACTTAATGGCGTCAGAAAGACATCACTGTAAAGTCGTGCCGCCGAACGACCTAGTTAGCCGTATAAAGTTGCGAGTAACAAAACAATCACACATCAAGACCCACTTTTAACTCTTTGGCGATAGTGTTCTTCGAATCGACCGCTATAATGCAATTCAGTGGTGTCCGGTTTTTAATTGCCGATTCCGCCACCCGGTAGCGCGATGTTCCATCGCCGTTACCCGCAGCAAGCGCCTGACACTATTTCATATGCTTAGCCAAGGCGTTCGCTGAAACAGGACACTGATGCTACGTCAGCTGTTTATCTCTGGTGTCGTGGCCGCCTGCAACATGGAAGTAATTGATCGCAATGCCGTAAAAAATGATGCCTTTGCGGGCCTTGTCCATTCGGCGAGCGTGGTCAAATACATTTGATGCAGCGCGTTTCACCAGAATTTATCTCAACTCAATCAGGTAGCACTGTGACGAAAGACGAACTGCGCGCGGAACTTGAGCGCCAGGAACAACGTTACAAGGAAGTTTACGGCGGGGAAGTCACCACCTACGCCGCTCAGCCCGAACCGGAACGCAAACCCTGGCGTAAACGCGCCACCGTTCAGGATCAGGCTTTCACTCAAGAATTGCAGAAAATGGAAAAGGAACTCAAAGCCGAAGAGCCCTAAGCCCTCGGCCTGAATCCTTTCAAGGGTCTGTGTCTGCACCCGTTAAAAACGGGATGTATCGATGATGCCTTTCGCGCCCGCTACGAGCGGGCAGCGGCCACCTCACCCACCGGATGAGGCAAATGGCGCATGTCTGGCCCTCTTTTCAGATATTTCACACAAGCGTTAAAACCTCTTGCTCCTACGAGAGGACGCCTTGTGGCTGCGGCCTTTTCAAAGAAATTCAATGACTTGCAAAACCCAGTAAAAACCTGGGGCTTGGGCTGCTGCCACAAATTAATTCGTTGAAGAATGTTACCGATGAGCACCTAGTGCATCGATTAGCAGTCTTTTCTGGCATAATCGCGCCCCCTTACGACCGGGTCAGAAAACCTTCATGATCGATTTATTCAGCGGACTAGATGCTTGGGTGCTTGTGAGCCTCTTGCTCGCCCTGGCCTTTGTCCTCGCCTTCGAGTTCATCAACGGCTTTCATGACACCGCTAACGCGGTGGCCACTGTTATCTACACCAAAGCCATGCCGCCCCATCTGGCGGTGTTCTTTTCCGGTGTGTTCAACTTTCTCGGCGTGCTGCTGGGCGGTGTCGGCGTGGCGTATGCCATCGTCCACCTGCTGCCGGTAGAGCTGCTGATCAATGTGAACACCGGTCACGGGCTGGCCATGGTGTTCTCGCTGCTCGCCGCCGCCATTACCTGGAACCTGGGCACTTGGTACTTCGGCATCCCGGCTTCCAGCTCCCACACACTGATCGGTTCGATCCTCGGTGTTGGTCTGGCCAACGCGTTGATCAACGATATTCCGTTGGCCGATGGTGTGAACTGGCAGAAAGCGATCGATATCGGTGCCTCCCTGGTGTTCTCGCCGATGGCGGGCTTCCTGGTCGCCGCTCTGATACTGATCGGTCTTAAATGGTGGCGTCCACTGTCGAAGATGCACAAGACGCCGGAACAACGCCGCAAGATCGACGACAAGAAACACCCGCCGTTCTGGAACCGCCTGGTGCTGGTCATTTCGGCTATGGCGGTGAGCTTCGTGCACGGCTCCAACGATGGCCAGAAAGGTATCGGCCTGATCATGCTGGTGCTGATCGGTATCGTACCGGCGCAGTTCGTTCTCGACCTGGGCAGCACGACTTACCAGATCGAACGGACTCGCGACGCGACCCTGCACCTGAGCCAGTTCTACAAGCGCAATGCCGATACGCTGGGTGAATACCTGGCCCTGGGCAAAAGCGTGGAAGGTGATCTGCCGGAGAAATTCCGTTGCAACCCGCAACAAACTGAACCGACCATCACCGCCCTGCTCGGCACCCTTAAAGGTGTAGCCGACTACCACTCGCTGCCGTCGGAAAGCCGCATCGAAGTGCGTCGCTACCTGCTCTGCCTGGACGACACGGCGAAGAAAGTCGGCAAGCTGCCAGGCCTCGCGCCCCGTGAAAAGGCTGATCTGGACAAGCTGCGCAAAGACTTGACCACCACCACCGAATACGCCCCGTTCTGGGTGATCCTGGCGGTCGCCCTGGCCCTCGGCCTGGGTACCATGGTCGGCTGGAAACGCGTGGTACTGACCATCGGCGAGAAGATCGGCAAGCAGGGCATGACTTACTCCCAAGGCATGTCGGCTCAGATCACTACCGCAAGCCTGATCGGCATGGCCAACATCTTCAGCCTGCCGGTGTCCACCACCCACGTCCTGTCCTCGGGTGTGGCCGGCACCATGGTCGCCAACAAAAGCGGCCTGCAAGGCGGCACCGTCAGAACCATCCTGCTGGCCTGGGTCCTGACCCTGCCAGCCACAGTGGCTCTGTCGGCCGGCCTGTTCTGGCTGGCGTCGAAGGCACTGGGCAGCTGATATACCGCAGCTAAAAAAGGCGCGTTCCGTGAGGTTCGCGCCTTTTTTATTGCTGCCGGAACGATCAGGCACAAGCAAGCCAGCGCCCGCAAACTGCAGGATCGAGTAGGAGGCGGATTTACATCCGCCGTCCTCTCACACCACCGTACGTACGGTTCCGTATACGGCGGTTCAGGCTGTGCGGTTAAGCCGGTTTATCGTATCCAGTATCGAGACCAGACCCAGTCGATCCCACAGCTTCTTCGGTAGCGCCTGATTCATGTGTGGTGCTCCCGAGTTCCACCATGGGCCTCGGCCATTAGAGGCTGATGCGCAGGCGCGCCCTTCGCCGATTCCCAGACGTATCAAGTTGCGAGCCCTCGTCGAGGGTCGCTTCCATTGACGCCATACAATGCAGCGAAGTTTGTGACGTACCCAGCCATCAAGCTTCTCCAGCGCTCGCTTGCCTTGAGTTAACTTGAAGTAGCCCGCCCAACCGCGCAGCACGGGGTTTATCCGCTCGATGACATTCGCCATCTTGTGGCCCCGCGCTCCGCGCAACAAGCCTGTGAGTCGGTCGCGCAAGCGACCCAGGCTTATCGTTGCCACTCTAAGCCTTGGCTGTTGATGCCAGCTCATCCCATACCCCAAGTAATCACACACCCAAGATCCTGCTACCCGACTCTTTTCCCGATTCAGCGTCAGTTTCAGCCGCAGACTCAGGAAGCGCTCGACACCGGCTATCACTCGCTCGCCGGCACGACGACTACGTACATAAATGTTGGCATCGTCGGCATAGCGCACGAAACGATGGCCCCGCCGTTCCAGTTCGCGGTCGAATTCGTTGAGCAGGATGTTCGACAGCAGCGGCGAGAGCGGGCCGCCTTGCGGCGTGCCCTCTTGCCGTTGGCTGACGATCCCGCCCGACATCACACCGGCTTCGAGGTAACGGCGGATTAGCCTCAGCACACGCTTGTCTTCGATTTGACGCTCTACACAGGCCATCAATACATCGTGGTTGACCCGATCAAAGAACTTCTCCAGGTCGAGTTCCACGCACCAGCGGTGACCCGCAGCCACATGGGCACGGGCGGTTTCGATGGCTTGGTGAGCGCTTCTGCTTGGACGAAAGCCATAGCTGTAGTCCGAGAACAGAGGGTCGAAGATCGGCGTGAGCTGTTGCAACAGAGCTTGCTGGATCAGGCGATCCATCACATTGGGGATACCCAACTGACGGGTTCCGCCTTTGGGTTTTTGGATTTCGACGGCGCGTACACCTTGCGGGTGATACTCACCGGCCAGCAACCGAGCCTTGAGGATAGGCCAATACTGTTTCACGTAATCCGCCAATTGGTCGACTGTCATGCCATCGGCACCCGGTGCGCCCTTGTTGCTGACTACGCGTTGATACGCACGCTTGAGGTTGGCCGGTGCAAGCACCCGCTCCATCAGCGTGTCCGGCTCCGCTTTCGTCCACGCCCCAGACGCCGCCAATACCTTTGCGCTGTCAGCCGTCATCCTCGGATTCTGTCCGAGACTCGGAGTAACAGTCTTCTCTGGGAAAAGTTTCTGCATTTCGGTATTCAACGAGACTCTGACGCCTACCGGCGGCACAACCTGTTCGGCCCTTGGTGACGCGGTTAACCGCCACTTACTACGGCTTCGGCTGACTTCTGCACGTTCACTCGGTAGGACACTGGCAAACGGGCAGATCTCCCAGGGTAATTCGCGCGACCTTCCTGCTTATGCCTGTCGGATCTACGTCATAGCGTTCCGTGCAAGTACTGGGCTGTGGCAATTTTGGCTACCTCACCCCGCTACGCCGCCTAATCCGCTTCCTGTTCGTCAGGCCAGCATTTTGCCTCGGGCTTCCTTCGGATTCGCAGTCACCCGCGACACCCTTGCCTCTGGCTAACACTTCCCCTTGCCGGGTGTGTAGAGGTCTTTCACCTCCAAGTCACCAGCGTGGCCACCACAGCCAAACTGGTTGCGCTTGCGCGCAACGCGCCATGCCTGGTGCACCAAAAAAAAAGGGCAACCGAAGTTGCCCAAAATGCCTTGCGTGCTCATTACATCCAGAAAGAACTACGGTTTACGCTTATGCGAATCCTTCCAGATAAAAAATCCAAACCCTGCAAAAAACAGAACCATGAGGCCGACTGTCAGCACTCCGGCGATCACCACGTTGTCGAAAAACATGACTGGCCTCCTGCACTTGCCTTGTTGCGATGGGGCTAAGTTAACCAATCAGGCAGGAGAAGAAATTGACCGGGATCAATGTCGCCCGAGACTGGGCGTAAAGGAGGGGAAATAACTGACCTGCATCAACCGATGCAGGGTGTTTCAACGCTTTTTCGGTTTGTTCTTCGGCTTTTTCTTCGCTTTACCCAACGGCATGGCGTGCTCGAACGCCTGACGCACTTCGTTCAGGCGCTTTTCATTAAGGTCATGAACCCGCTTGGCGCGTTCGGCGTTGAGGTCGATCAGCTTGTCGTCTTGGCTCATGGTGCTCAGTACATCGTTCGGCAGGTTTATCGCAATAATGCGGTCTGGCGCCAGCGCTGACCAGCCGCAACCTCAAATCTGGATATCGACCCACAAACCCTGCCGTGGCTGATCTTCCATCAATGGCGCCACTGGCACGGTATTGTCAGCATTGAGCTCGTCACCGGGAATCGCCAGGTGCTCTTCAGGATCTTCATCGGCTTCGCGGCGGCGCCTTTGCTGTTCCTGCTTGCGGCGCTGTTCCTCGCGCAGCTGAAACGCCGCCTCTTCCGGATCGCGCTGTTGCAGGTCGATGGTGCTTTCGTTGGAGCTTTCCTGCACCGGCACCACGGGCGGAATATCCGGCCGCTGACGAATCGGATCCTGCTGTGAGGTGATTGGCACGGCACTCAAGGGGAGCATCGGTGGCAGCATAATTATTAGTCTCCTGTCAGCAGGCTGTCGGCTGCGGGGATGGCGACTTGAGCCATCGGTCGCAAACTGTGACCCGTTTGGCACGAATAGGTGCCCCAACCCACAAGCGCTGCATCGTTGGACTAACGTAAGACTGTGAGTTTTTATGAGAGTCCTTTGGCCCTGAAGCCCTCATTCCGTTAAGATAGCCCGCTTTTTCAAGGTGGGAGTCAGGCAGCATGGCGCAGCAGTATCAACCGGGGCAACGCTGGATCAGTGACAGCGAAGCCGAGCTGGGTTTAGGCACCGTTCTGGCACAGGACGGCCGCTTGTTGACCGTGCTCTACCCGGCCACTGGCGAGACTCGCCAGTACGCGCTACGGAATGCGCCCCTCACCCGCGTGCGGTTTTCGCCGGGTGACTCGATCACTCACTTCGAAGGCTGGAAACTGACCGTACAAGAAGTCGACGACGTCGACGGCTTGCTGGTTTACCACGGCCTCAACGGGCATAACGAAGTGGTTACCCTGCCGGAAACCCAACTGTCGAACTTCATTCAGTTCCGTCTGGCCAGCGATCGTTTGTTCGCCGGGCAGATCGACCCGCTGGCCTGGTTCTCCCTGCGATACAACACCCTGGAACACACCAGCCGCCAGTTGCAGTCCGCGCTTTGGGGCCTCGGTGGCGTGCGTGCGCAACCGATCGCGCACCAGCTGCACATCGCCCGTGAAGTCGCCGACCGCATTGCGCCGCGGGTTTTGCTGGCAGACGAAGTGGGCCTGGGCAAAACCATCGAAGCCGGTCTGGTGATCCATCGCCAACTGCTCTCGGGCCGCGCCAACCGCGTGCTGATCCTGGTTCCGGAGAACCTGCAGCACCAGTGGCTGGTGGAGATGCGCCGCCGCTTCAACCTGCAAGTTGCGCTGTTCGACGAAGAACGCTTCATCGAAAGCGATGCCGCCAACCCGTTCGAAGACACCCAGCTCGCGCTGGTTGCACTCGAGTGGCTGGTGGAAGACGAGAAGGCCCAGGACGCACTGTTCGCCGCCGGTTGGGACCTGATGGTCGTCGACGAAGCGCACCACCTGGTGTGGCACGAAGACAAGGCCAGCCCTGAATATTCGCTGGTCGAGCAACTGGCCGAAGTCATTCCCGGCGTGCTGCTGCTGACCGCGACCCCGGAACAACTGGGCCAGGACAGCCACTTTGCGCGTCTGCGCCTGCTCGATCCAAACCGTTTCCATGACCTGCACGCCTTCCGGGCCGAGAGCGAAAACTATCGCCCGGTGGCCGAAGCCGTCCAGGAGCTGCTGGACAAGGGGCGTCTGTCGCCTGAAGCGCACAAGACCATTCACGGTTTCCTCGGCAACGAAGGCGAAGCCCTGCTGACCGCAGTCAACGATGGCGACATCGAAGCCAGCGCCCGTCTGGTCCGCGAACTGCTGGACCGCCACGGCACCGGCCGCGTGCTGTTTCGCAACACCCGCGCGGCCGTGCAGGGTTTCCCGGAGCGCAAGCTGCACCCGTACCCGCTGCCGTGCCCGGACGAATACCTCGAACTGCCGCTGGGCGATCACGCCGAGCTATACCCGGAAGTCAGTTTCCAGGCCCAGCCGGACGCCAACGAAGAAGAACGTTGGTGGAAATTCGACCCGCGCGTCGAGTGGCTGATCGATCAGTTGAAGATGCTCAAGCGCACCAAAGTGCTGGTGATCTGCGCCCACGCTGAAACCGCCATGGACCTGGAAGACGCTCTGCGCGTTCGTTCCGGCATCCCGGCAACGGTTTTCCACGAAGGCATGAACATCCTCGAGCGTGACCGCGCCGCTGCCTACTTCGCCGACGAAGAATTTGGCGCGCAAGTGTTGATTTGCTCGGAAATCGGCAGTGAAGGTCGTAACTTCCAGTTCTCGCACCACTTGGTGCTGTTCGATCTGCCCTCGCACCCGGACCTGCTGGAGCAGCGTATCGGTCGTCTGGACCGGATCGGCCAGAAGCACATCATCGAACTGCATGTGCCGTACCTGGAAACCAGCCCGCAAGAGCGCCTGTTCCAGTGGTACCACGAAGCGCTGAACGCGTTCCTCAACACCTGCCCGACCGGCAACGCCCTGCAGCATCAGTTCGGCCCGCGCCTGCTGCCGCTGCTGGAAAATGCCGACGACGGCGAGTGGCAAGCGCTGATCGACGAAGCCCGCGCCGAGCGTGAACGTCTGGAAGCCGAGCTGCACACCGGCCGCGACCGCTTGCTGGAGCTCAACTCCGGCGGCGCTGGCGAAGGTGATGCGCTGGTCGAGGACATCCTTGAGCAAGACGACCAGTTCGCGCTGCCGATCTACATGGAAACCCTGTTCGACGCCTTCGGCATCGACAGCGAAGACCATTCGGAAAACGCGCTGATCCTAAAGCCGAGCGAAAAAATGCTCGACGCCAGCTTCCCGCTGGGCGACGACGAAGGCGTGACCATCACTTACGACCGCACCCAGGCGCTGTCTCGCGAAGACATGCAGTTCATTACCTGGGAACACCCGATGGTTCAGGGCGGCATGGACCTGGTCTTGTCCGGCTCCATGGGCAACACCGCCGTGGCGCTGATCAAGAACAAGGCGCTGAAACCTGGCACCGTGTTGCTGGAACTGCTCTACGTCAGCGAAGTGGTTGCCCCGCGCTCGCTGCAACTGGGCCGTTACTTGCCACCGGCCGCCCTGCGCTGCCTGCTCGATGCCAATGGCAACGACCTGTCGGCCCGCGTGTCGTTCGAAACCCTTAACGATCAGCTGGAAAGCGTGCCGCGTGCCAGCGCCAACAAGTTCATCCAGGCCCAGCGCGATCAGCTGACGCCACGGATCAACGCCGGTGAAGAGAAGATCTTCCCGCGTCACGCCGAGCGCGTGGCTGAGGCGCAGCGTCGTCTGGCCGCCGACACCGACGAAGAACTGGCGCGCCTGACCGCGTTGCAAGCGGTCAACCCGACCGTGCGCGACAGCGAACTGGTGGCACTGCGCAAGCAACGCGAACAGGGCCTGGCCATGCTCGACAAGGCTGCGCTGCGACTGGAAGCGATTCGGGTGTTGGTGGCGGGTTAAGTCCCCCTGCTCCACCTTGCTAAATAAAGAAGGCCCGCAGCGATGCGGGCCTTTTTTTTGTCTGGCTGATTGTTGCTGTGCTGCTGATGGCCCCATCGCGAGCAGGCTCGCTCCCACATTTGGAATGCATACCCCTGTGGGAGCGAGCCTGCTCGCGATGGCGGTTAAGCAGTCGCCACAGAAACCCCAGGTTCAACCACCGCCACCAACCCTTCTTTCATCCGCTTGGCATCGCGCACAAAACACCGCGAAGCCAAAAACAAAAACACCATGGTGAAAAACAGCGCCACCGGGATCAAATACATCGCGTCATGCAAGCCGACAGCCTTGAACGCTTCGGTCATCTGGCCAGCACCGGCCGAGAGCATCGCCGTATGTGCAAAGTGGTCGGACAATGCGCCCACTACCACCGGCCCCAAACCACCACCCAGCAAATACAACCCGGCAAAGAACAGCGCCATGGCCGTAGCCCGCAAGCGCGGCTCGACTACGTCCTGAATGGCGGTGTAAACGCAGGTGTAGAAGTTGTAGGCAAACAACCAGCCCACACTGAACACAGCCACAAATACCCCAATCTCGATCCGCCCGGCATGCAGCGCCCAAGCCGTGCACACCGTCGAGATGATCAAGCTGAACGCGGCAAACAGCAGTCGCCCATTGGCCACCCGCTGGTGAATCTTGTCCGCGACCCAACCGCCCAGTGTCAGGCCGAACAACCCGGTCACGCCGACGATCACCCCGGTCGCCACCGCCGCTTCCTGTAGCGGCATCAGGAAATACCGCTGCAGCATCGGCACCAGAAACGAGTTGCAGGCATACGTGGCAAAGTTGAAACACAGCCCTGCCATCACCAGCCACAGGAAAGTCGGCACCGCCAGTACCCGACGGATTGGCCGGTCTACGCGCTCCTGCGAGACTTGCACACTCTCCGCGGCACCGCGTTTCGGTTCTTTGATGTAGAACATGAAGACCGCCAGGATCAGTCCCGGCACTGCTGCGATGAAGAACGGCGCGCGCCAGCTGTCGAAGGCCTTGACCATGGCACCGATGGTGAAGAACGCCAGCAGCAGCCCCAACGGCAGCCCCAGCATGAAAATACCCATCGCTCGCGCCCGGCGGTGGGCCGGGAACAGGTCGCCGATCAGCGAGTTGGCGGCCGGTGCGTAACTGGCTTCACCGATGCCGATGCCCATGCGCACGATCAGGAAAGCCCAGAAACTCCCCACCAGTCCGTTGACCGCTGTCAGGCCGCTCCACGCCGCCAGGCCCCAGCCCATCAATTTACTGCGTGAACCGGTGTCGGCCATCCGTCCCAGAGGCAGGCCGGCAATGGCATAAACGAGGGTGAATGCGGTACCGATGATCCCCAGCTGAAAGTCGCTGAGGTGCCATTCCATGCGGATCGGTTCGATGATGATGGCCGGAATGGTGCGGTCGAAGAAGTTGAACAGGTTGGCCAGGAACAGCAGGAACAGAATGCGCCAGGCATTCGCCGCTTGGGTCGAGTTCTGCATGGGTCCGTCTCTTTTATTGTTATTGGGGCTTCACTACCAGCGCATCCGAGCCCGGAACCTGCAATCTAGTCAGGCCCGCCAGAGCTGTCTGTAATTATTCGTAAAGGTGATAGCACCCCATGTAATGAGGCACCGCCCATGCAACATTTTACTTCTAAACATTCAGCGGCTCATTCCAAAATCATTAAGATCAATATGCCACTACCGCTTGCACTCTGTGCATGACACCTATACTCCAACGCATTCACCAGGTTCATGGTGTCGGCCAGAAAGATGGATGCGGGGCGTACGATGGAGTGGCCTGCTTTATATTTCACTACCCAACTGCCAGAGACCGGGCAGGTCATACTCAATTGCGCTCATAACCCCTTTCTGGTGTTACTGGCCTATGTGGTCGCCTGTGTGGCCGGCTTCGCCACGCTGGACATAACCGAACGGGTTGGCCATGCAGAAAAATCAGGATCCCAACGTCTCTGGTGCTGGGTCGGTGCCGGGTGTCTGGCGGGCGGTATCTGGGCCATGCACTTCATCAGCATGCTGGCGTTCCAGGCGCCGATCGAAATCCACTACCAGCTGCCCATCACTCTGATCTCACTGTTGTTCGCGCTGACGGCCTCGTGGCTGGCGATGCATACCCTCAGCCATCCTCATCTGAGTTTCTGGCAATACTTGCGCGCCGCCGTGTGGATAGGCCTGGGCATCGCGACCATGCATTACGTGGGCATGGCCGCCATGCGGTCGGATGCGACGGCCTATTACCAACCCGTCCTGTTTGCCCTCTCCATCGTGATCGCAATTGGCGCAAGCCTGGCCGCATTGTTGATTTCCAGTCACCTGCGCGAAGGCAGCGGTGTGTTACATCAACTACTCAAATACACCGCCAGCCTGGTGCTCGGGGCCGGCATCGTCAGCATGCACTTCACCGGCATGGCGGCGCTCAACCTGGTGCTGCCTGACGCCAGCCTTCAGCCGCTGCCCGACGTAAACAATCATCTGCAACTGGGTCTGACGGTGGCGGTCATGACGCTGCTGATCATCGGTAGCAGCATCAGCGCGGCGATGGCGGACAAGAAGCTGCAAAACAAGGAACACGATCTGCAGCGGGTCAACGCCCTGCTCAGTCAACTGGACCAGGCGAGGATGTCGTTACAACAGGTGGCGCACTACGACCCCTTGACCAACCTGATCAACCGCCGTGGCTTCAACCAGATTTTTGCCGAAAAACTCATCGAGAAAACCAACGAAGGCGGCATGCTGGCGGTGCTGTTCCTCGACATCGACCATTTCAAGCGGATCAACGACAGCCTCGGGCATGATGCCGGCGACGAATTGCTCAAAGTCCTGGCCAACCACATAAAGTGCTCGGTGCGCAGCCACGAAGATGTGGTTGCGCGCTTCGGAGGCGACGAGTTTTGCATCCTCATCGGCCTGCATGATCGTGATGAAGCGCGGCACATGGCCCAGCGCATCATGGCGAAAATGAAGGAGCCCATCGAGCTGTCCGGGCGGCGCATGGTCATGACCACCAGTATCGGCATCAGCGTGTTTCCGGAAGATGGCAAGACCTGTGAAGAGTTGCTGAAAAACGCTGACCTGGCGCTGTATCAGTCCAAGGACAGCGGGCGCAACGGCCTGAATTTCTTCAGCGAAAACCTGAAAACCCGCGCGACGCTGGAACTGCAACTCGAAGAAGAACTGCGCCACGCCCTGCGCGAAAACACCGGGCTGATGCTCTATTACCAACCGATCTACGACCTGAAAAACGCTCAGGTCAGCAAGCTTGAAGCGCTGGTCCGCTGGCAACATCCGGTTCACGGACTGCTGGCACCGGACCGGTTCATTGCCATCGCCGAGGCCAACGGCCTGATCGCCGAACTGGACAACTGGGTCCTGCGCAAAGCCTGTGAGGATCTGGGCGAGTTGTCGCGTCAGGGTTGCGAAGAACTCCACATCGCCGTGAACTGCTCGCCCCTGAACCTGGCACGCGAAGAATTGGCCGATGAAATCGAACACGCGCTGCGGGTCGCCGGAGTGGCGCCACAGCGGCTGGAACTGGAAGTGACCGAAAATGCGCTGATGGGCAACATCGCCGATACGCTGGTGTTGCTGCGCCAGATTCGTGCCCTCGGCGTGTCGCTGTCGATTGATGACTTCGGCACCGGTTACTCATCACTGGCCTATCTCAAACGGCTGCCACTCAACACGCTGAAGATCGACCGCTCGTTCATCCAGGACATTCCCAAGGCCACCCAGGACATGGAAATCGTTCAAGCGATCATCGTCATGGCCCACACGCTGCATTTGCAGGTGGTGACCGAAGGCGTCGAAACCCTTGAGCAATACGAGTTTCTGGAGCGTAACGGCTGCGACTTCGTGCAGGGCTACCTGCTCAGTCGTCCGGTACCGCTGGCGCAATTGCGTCCCGTGCTGAGCGAAATCAACCAGCGCAAGCACTCGCACACGGTCAGCCCTTTGAGTCTGGTTCGCGGTACATCTGCACTAACGTCGACGGATCTTTTTCCAGAAACCCCTGGCCCCCATGCAGGCGCATCAGTTGTGCGGCCAGTCCACTGATCGGCGTGGCCGAGCCTTGCTCACGGGAAAATTTCACCGCTGTGTCGAGGTCCTTGAGCAGCGTGCGCACATGCCATTTCACCGGTTCGAAACGGCTTTCGGCCATTTGCGGAACAAGGATCTGCAACGGCTTTGAATCGGCGAAACCACCGGCCAGCGCCTCGGCGATCAGACGGGCGTCGACGCCGGAACGCTCGGCCAACGCCACCACTTCGGCGATGACCAGCGCATTGCAGGCGACAATCATCTGATTACAAGCCTTGGTCACCTGCCCCGCTCCGACGGCGCCCATGTGGGTCACGCGCTGGCCGAGGCTCAACAGCACAGGCCTGACGCGCTCAAGATCCGCCGTTTCACCGCCCACCATGATCGCCAGGCTGCCGGCCTCGGCGCCGACCACTCCACCGGACACTGGTGCATCCAGCCAGCTCATACCGGTTTGGCTGACCAGCGCTGTCGCCATTTCCCGCGTCGCGGTAGGTTCCAGGCTGGAAAAATCCACCAGCAATTGACCGCTTTTCGCACCTTGCGCAATCCCTGCCGCGCCAAACACCACCTCACGAACCACCGACGTGTCCGCCAGGCACAACATCACCACGTCGGCGTGCTGGCACAGCTCAGCCGGCGTGGCGACCTGTCGTGCGCCGGCCTCGACCAGCGGCGCGCACTTGGCTGGATTGCGGTTCCACACCGTCAGCGGATAACCCGCGGCCAGCAGGCGCTGGCACATCGGCAAGCCCATCAGGCCCACCCCGGCAAACCCGAGTGAAGGTAACGCTGCCATCATTTGGCCTCCTTTTGATTAAAGATCGGTAAATATTGGCCGATTCATCATGACTTAGGAAAGGATTCCCCCGAGCGATGCTCAGGCCAAGGCCCTGACGCTTGGGCCAAACACGCGCTGAAAAAGACGCGAGATCCCATCCGTGATGGTTCGACGACATCGTGTCGCCCAACCAACCAGCCCAGGTACATGGCGCACAATGACTTCTAAAAATAATCCGGCCACTGCGATATCCGATCTGACGTTGAGCCCCGCGGCAAACAGCTCCACACCGTCGAAGCCATTAATGCCATCGCGCCCGCTGGCAACTCAGCAATACCTTTACTTCACCGAAACCAATACCGACCGCATCCTCGACAACCTCGACGGTCTGCGCGACATGGTATTCCCGCGCCCACCGCATCTGGAAGGCGACAGCGAACAGCACAGCGATCAGGAGTTCCCGTCGGTGTGCCTGATCGGCCTGGGCCGCTGCGGCTCGAACATCGCGCTGGACGTCGCGGAGCTGGTGTACAACGCCCGCAAGTTCTACCTCAACGAATTCAACAACGAAGATCGCCTGTCGCCGGACAAGCGCTTCGCCGAAAAGGGCTACAGCCCGGCACAGTGGATTCGCAACAACCTGCGTCTGGGGCCGAACAAGGCCACCAAACCGGTGTTCCTGGTAGAACCGCTGGTCATGCTCGGCGACCTGGACAAAGACATCGCCGGCCGCATCCGTTTCTCGCGCAAGGGCGAAAAAAGCGGTTTCCTGCGCGACTACAGCAAAATGAAGATCATGGACTTGTCGGAAGTCCACGCCGGTGGCGCCGGTAACGCCCCGATCCTCGGTCAGTACCTGGCCAAGATCATCCTGAACAAGGACACCCAGCGTTTCTCCAGCCCAGACTGGAAGATGATTCACTCGTACCTGATCGACAGCTGCGGGATCAAGGCCAACCAGTCGCGCCTGTATTTCTCGATCTTCAGTGCCGGTGGCGGTACCGGTTCGGGCATGGCCTCGGAGTTCGGTCTGGCCCAGCAGCACTCGTATATGAACAAGACGTTCGACACCAAGCCGATGGACGAGCACGACGGCAAAAGCGGTCATTCCTTCGTCTTCGAGCCGATCTTCACCAGCGGCATTTGCGTGTTACCGAACATTTCCGATCACCGCAGCGAAATGTCCGAGGCGCTGCACATCAACGCCGGTCGTCTGCTGTGTAAATACCTGTCGGAAGAGTGGGACTTCTCCTACAACTTCGCCAACGAAGACAGCAGCGAAGCCAGTGTCATGGGCCGTATTCGCCCATGGAACGCCATGATGCTGATCTCCAACGACATCATGCGTTACGCCGAAGAAAGCGATGACGGCAACATCCAGAACATCGACGTCAACGCGATGGAAAAGCACGCCAACCAGTACATCTCACAGCAGATCTTCAACATTCTGACGGCGCAAGCGGTGACCACCGATTACGACCAGAACTATTTCCGTCGGGCTGGCATCGACATTGGCGAAACCATTCGCCTGGACGCCAACGACCTGTTCATGAGCCTGGCCGGCCCTGTAGCCATTGCCTATGCCGAGTCCGTGGTGCCGGAAACTCCGCCACCGAGCAGCGACAAGTTCAAGGTGTTCGAGAAAGAACCGCAGCGCCTGAACATCGACGACCTGTTCTTCCGCTCCATCGACTTGCCGCACTTCAACAAAGTGACCCAGGCAATCGAAGGCATCAGCCTGTTGCCGATCGAATCCAAGCGCTATCGCGCCTCGCTGGAGCAGTACAAGAATTCGGGATACGACGCGGCCGCGTTGCACGACCTGCACTTCTTCAAGAACTGCTCGTCGGTGGTCTCGATTGTTTCGCTGCCGAAGGACTACAAGCTGTCCTACATGGACTTGAACCGGTTGAAGACTCACCTTAACAGCCTGTTCCCGAACACCACGCTCAAGCGGTATGCGCTGGTCATCGGCGCCTCGGCCAACCTGTCGCTGACCACCCTGATCGCCAAGAGCCCGTGCCTGTCGGACGATTTCCTGACGCTGATCGTGGCCTTCATCAAGCGTTGTTTCGCGAAAAACCCGTACCGCTTTGACGAGACTCTGGATAACTCGATCCTGGACTTCATCATTAATGAAGAGTTCGACGAAGACCGTATCGACGAACTGCTGAATGAGTTCGAGAACCCGGCGAAGATCCTCGATACCAACTGGTACGCGATCAAACCGATGTACGAGAAGAAGTACCGCGAGCTGATCAACGACAAAGACAAGTTCGTCTCGATCAATGACATTCGTCTGTCCCGGGACTGCGTGAAGAAGTCGATCAAGTACTTGCGCGAGATCTATCGTCACCGGATTGGCAAGACCAAGGTTATTTCGCTGAATAACCATACCGGTAGAACTGCTTAACCAGCGGCGCCCCAATCGCGAGCAAGCTCGCTCCCACATTTGATCGCATTCTTCTGAAAGAACGCGGTCCCCTGTGGGAGCGAGCTTGCTCGCGATGGTGGCATCAGATTCATACTAAATCCCAACATTCAGAAACAATTAAGCAACCACAAGGCTGCTCAATAAACTGTTCCCGTTACGTTTACGTCACCCTCGCCAAGACCCTTCTGTGGCCTTTCTCTACGGCAACATGCCATCACGCTACTCGGCTACACACTTTTGCCCGACAAAGCCACGCACCAATAGAGTGCAAGCCTTCAGCTCGTCGCCCTTTCCTGGATCAGAATCCACGGCGAAACGACCACTGCCCACAGCTCCGGATCGCGTTCAAAAAGATCCAGCGCCCGCGTTTCAGACAGCTTGGCGACCTTGTCGGCGGCCAGCCAGGCAGCCACTTTCTCGCCTTCATCGGTCGCGACTGCCTCCGCTGCAGCAATCAAATCCAGGCCGGGGTCGACCCACAATAGGGCACCCTTGGCGAAGAACGGCTCAAGCTCCTTCCAGGTAATAGATGCGGTTTCACCAAGCAGCTTGGCATAGAGGGTGCTAGGTTCTTGAGTCATGGGTCCTGTCCGGAAAAGAAATCGACGTAATCATAACGTTGGTGGTCTGGCAGAAAAACCCGGATGCAATTGAGTTACCGATTGAAAACAGCAGGAAAGCCAAGGAATGCTGATATTTCAGCTATAACCCCCGCCGCCATTCTGTCTTTTTCTTTCAAAAAAGCGACACCCTCAGGTTTTGCCCCCTGGCGCCAGCTTCCCAGGCTAACAATTGGCGCTCTACACTGTACCGGTACAGTTGCCGGGGGCATTTTCCGGAGGATATCGAAGATATCTGACCCGGTTCTGCTGCTACGGCGCCAGGACTATAAAAACTACAACAGTAAGAGTGGAGCACTATGACTAAGGCTACTAAGCAGATTTCCAAACTGTTTGCCGCTATGGTTCTGGCCGGGGTTGCCAGCCATTCGTTCGCAGCTGACACCATCAAGATCGGCATCGCCGGCCCTAAAACCGGCCCTGTAGCCCAATACGGCGACATGCAGTTCAGTGGCGCCAAAATGGCCATCGAACAGATCAACGCCAAAGGCGGCGTAGACGGCAAGAAACTCGAAGCCGTTGAATACGATGACGCCTGTGATCCAAAACAAGCGGTAGCGGTCGCGAACAAAGTCGTCAACGACGGCGTCAAGTTCGTGGTCGGTCACCTGTGCTCCAGCTCCACCCAACCGGCTTCGGACATCTACGAAGACGAAGGCGTGATCATGATCACCCCGGCTGCCACCAGCCCGGACATCACCGCCCGTGGTTACAAAATGATCTTCCGTACCATCGGTCTGGACAGCGCCCAAGGCCCTGCCGCCGGTAACTACATTGCCGACTTCGTAAAACCGAAGATCGTTGCTGTTCTGCACGACAAACAGCAATACGGTGAAGGCATCGCCACCGCCGTGAAGAAAACCCTGGAAGGCAAAAACGTCAAGGTTGCCGTGTTCGAAGGCATCAACGCCGGCGACAAAGACTTCTCTTCGATGATCTCCAAGCTCAAGCAAGCCAACGTCGACTTCGTCTACTACGGCGGCTACCACCCAGAGCTGGGTCTGATCCTGCGCCAAGCACAGGAAAAAGGCCTGAAAGCCAAGTTCATGGGTCCGGAAGGCGTGGGTAACGACTCCATTTCGCAGATCGCCAAAGACGCTTCCGAAGGTCTGCTGGTGACCCTGCCGAAATCCTTCGACCAGGATCCGGCCAACATCGCCCTGGCTGACGCGTTCAAAGCCAAGAAAGAAGACCCGAGCGGTCCGTTCGTGTTCCCGGCCTACTCGGCTGTGACCGTGATTGCCGACGGTATCAAGGCTGCCAAGTCCGAAGATACTGCCAAGGTGGCTGCTGCCATCCACGCAGGCACCTTCAAGACTCCGACCGGCGACCTGAGCTTCGACGACAAAGGCGACTTGAAAGACTTCAAATTTGTGGTTTACGAGTGGCACTTCGGCAAACCTAAAACTGAAGCCAAGCCTCAGTAAGGCGTTGCCTGACTGACTGCCAATAAAGCCCACGGCGTGCCGTGGGCTTTGTTTTACGAACGTATTGGGCCGCGCTGGCGTGATCCGCCAGTCTCCCCACCTGAAAATCTCAAAACCGTCATCAGCGGTTCGCTGGCAAACCTCGCGTTCGAAGTGGATGCAGATCCACGGGGCTCGAGCGGGAAAATGACTCCACCAGTGAAATGCGTATCAGGTTTTTAGGAGCGCTGTAATGCCTGACATCTATCACTTCTTCCAACAGCTGGTTAATGGTCTGACCATTGGCAGCACATATGCCCTGATCGCCATCGGCTATACGATGGTTTACGGCATCATTGGAATGATCAACTTCGCCCACGGCGAGGTGTACATGATTGGTTCCTACGTGGCGTTCATCGCCATCGCCGGGCTGGCCATGCTGGGACTCGACAGTGTTCCGCTGTTGATGACCGCCGCTTTTCTCGCGACCATCGTCGTGACCAGTGCCTATGGCTACAGCATCGAACGGATCGCCTACCGCCCCTTGCGCGGCAGCAACCGTCTGATCCCGCTGATTTCCGCCATCGGCATGTCGATCTTCCTGCAGAACACGGTTCTGCTGGCGCAAGACTCCAAGGACAAATCCATCCCCAACCTGATTCCGGGCAACATTGCTTTCGGGCCAGGTGGCGCACATGAAGTGCTGATTTCCTACATGCAAATCGTGGTGTTCGTGGTGACGTTGCTCGCCATGCTCGGCCTGACGCTGTTCATCTCCCGCTCTCGCCTGGGTCGCGCCTGCCGCGCCTGTGCCGAAGACATCAAGATGGCCAACCTGCTGGGTATCAACACCAACAACATCATCGCCCTGACCTTCGTCATCGGTGCTGCCCTGGCGGCCATCGCGGCCGTGCTGTTGAGCATGCAATACGGCGTGATCAACCCGAACGCCGGTTTCCTAGTCGGCCTCAAGGCCTTCACCGCCGCGGTACTGGGCGGTATCGGCAGCATCCCCGGCGCCATGCTCGGCGGGCTGGTGCTCGGTGTGGCGGAAGCCTTCGGTGCCGATATCTTCGGCGACCAGTACAAGGACGTTGTCGCGTTCGGCCTATTGGTTCTGGTGTTGTTGTTCCGGCCAACCGGCCTGCTGGGCCGTCCGGAGGTTGAGAAAGTATGACTAGGAATCTTAAACAGGCGTTGTTCAGCGCCTTGCTGGTGTGGGCGGTTGCCTACCCGGTACTGGGTCTGAAGCTGACCATCGTCGGCATCAACCTCGAAGTCCATGGCACCAGCAATGCAACGCTGATCACCATCGCCGTGTGCTCGGTCCTGATGTTCCTGCGTGTGCTGTTCGATCAGCAGATCAGCTCGGCCTGGCGTTCTTCGCCAAACATGCCGCTGATTCCGGCCAAGGCCAGTAACTTCCTGACCCTGCCGACCACTCAGCGCTGGATCATCATTGCGTTGATCGCCGGCGCCCTGGTCTGGCCGTTCTTCGGCTCTCGCGGTGCGGTGGATATCGCCACCCTGGTGCTGATCTACGTGATGCTCGGCCTGGGCCTGAACATCGTGGTCGGTCTGGCCGGTCTGCTCGACCTCGGTTACGTCGGTTTCTACGCCGTCGGTGCCTACAGTTATGCGCTGCTGTCGCACTACTACGGTCTGAGCTTCTGGATCTGCCTGCCGATCGCCGGCCTGATGGCGGCCACCTTCGGCTTCCTGCTCGGCTTCCCGGTACTGCGCCTGCGCGGTGACTACCTGGCGATCGTGACCCTGGGTTTCGGTGAAATCATCCGTCTGTTCCTGCGTAACCTGACCGGTCTCACCGGTGGCCCGAACGGCATCAGCAACATCGAGAAACCAACGTTCTTCGGCCTGACCTTCGAACGTAAAGCTGCCGAAGGCATGCAGACGTTCCACGAGTACTTCGGCTTGGCATACAACTCGATCAACAAGGTGATTTTCCTGTACCTGGTTGCGCTGTTGCTGGCCCTCGGTGCGCTGTTCGTCATCAACCGCTTGCTGCGCATGCCGCTGGGTCGAGCCTGGGAAGCGTTGCGTGAAGACGAAATCGCCTGCCGTGCTCTGGGTCTCAATCCTACGGTCATCAAGCTGTCGGCCTTCACACTGGGCGCCAGTTTCGCCGGTTTTGCCGGCAGCTTCTTCGCTGCCCGTCAGGGTCTGGTGACACCGGAGTCGTTCACCTTCATCGAGTCGGCGATCATTCTCGCCATCGTCGTATTGGGTGGCATGGGCTCGCAGCTGGGCGTGATACTCGCTGCCGTAGTGATGATCCTGCTGCCGGAAATGATGCGTGAGTTCAGCGAATACCGCATGTTGATGTTCGGCGCCTTGATGGTGCTGATGATGATCTGGCGTCCTCAAGGCCTGCTGCCCATGCAACGTCCTCACATGGAGCTGCGCAAATGAGCCGCGAGATCCTTAAAGTCGAAAATCTGAGCATGCGCTTCGGCGGTTTGCTGGCGGTCAACGGCGTGGCCCTGACTGTTAAAGAAAAACAAGTGGTTGCACTGATCGGCCCTAACGGCGCCGGCAAAACCACGGTGTTCAACTGCCTGACCGGTTTCTACAAGCCGAGTGGCGGCAGCATCCTTTTGGACGGCGAGCCGATCGAAGGCCTGCCGGGTCACAAGATCGCCCTCAAAGGCGTGGTGCGGACCTTCCAGAACGTACGGTTGTTCAAGGACATGACCGCGGTCGAGAACCTCTTGATCGCGCAGCACCGTCACCTGAACACCAACTTCCTGTCCGGCCTGTTCAAGACCCCGGGGTTCCGCAAAAGCGAACGCGAGGCCATGGAATTCGCCGAATTCTGGCTGGACAAGGTCAACCTCACGCAGTTCGCCAACCGCCCGGCCGGCACCCTGGCCTACGGTCAGCAACGTCGTCTGGAAATCGCTCGCTGCATGATGACCCGTCCGCGGATCCTCATGCTCGACGAACCGGCCGCCGGCCTGAACCCGAAGGAAACCGAAGACCTGAAGGCGCTGATCAGCATGCTGCGTGAAGAGCACAACGTCACCGTGCTGCTGATCGAACACGACATGAAACTGGTCATGAGCATTTCCGACCACATCGTCGTGATCAACCAGGGCACGCCTCTGGCCAACGGCACGCCGGAACAGATCCGCGACAATCCTGAAGTGATCAAAGCCTACCTGGGGGAAGCGTAAATGCTGCAATTCGAAAACGTTTCCACCTTCTACGGCAAGATCCAGGCCCTGCACAGCGTCAACGTCGAAGTCCGCCAAGGCGAGATCGTGACGCTGATCGGTGCCAACGGTGCCGGCAAGTCGACCTTGCTGATGACCCTCTGCGGTTCGCCGCAAGCCCACAGCGGCAGCATCCGCTACATGGGTGAAGAGCTCGTCGGCCAGGACTCGTCGCAGATCATGCGTAAAAGTATCGCGGTCGTGCCGGAAGGTCGTCGGGTGTTCGCCCGCTTGACCGTGGAAGAGAACCTGTCCATGGGCGGATTCTTTACCAACAAGGGCGACTATCAGGAACAGATGGACAAGGTTCTCGGACTTTTCCCACGCCTGAAAGAACGCTTTGCCCAACGCGGCGGCACCATGTCCGGCGGCGAACAGCAAATGCTCGCCATCGGCCGAGCGCTGATGAGCAAGCCCAAGCTGTTGCTGCTCGACGAACCTTCGTTGGGCCTGGCACCGATCATCATCCAGCAGATCTTCGACATCATCGAACAGCTGCGCAAGGACGGTGTAACGGTGTTTTTGGTGGAGCAGAACGCCAACCAGGCGCTGAAAATTGCCGACCGCGCGTACGTTCTGGAGAACGGCCGGGTGGTGATGACAGGCACGGGTGAAGCGCTGCTGACTGATCCGAAGGTGCGTGAAGCGTACTTGGGTGGTTGAGTCTTTGCGGTAAACAAAAAAACGGCCTTCGGGCCGTTTTTTTATGCCCGCCATAACCTCAACAACAATGAAGATCCCCTGTGGGAGCGAGCTTGCTCGCGATTGCGGTTTTACATTCAGCATTTAAGTTGACTGACACGGCCTCATCGCGAGCAAGCTCGCTCCCACAGGGGATTTGTGGAGTTTTGGGCAGCGTGTTTAATCAGTGTCAGTGTTACTTCCTGCAAGCTACATCGCCTTGCGTCGTTGCCTACAGGTACGCCAGAATCCGCCGGCTTGTGCGCCCGGGGCCCGGTCTCTATCGTTTCCCTGCCACTGCTCATCAGTGGTCGGGTTTAGTCGCTCGGTTGTTTTGCACAGAAACGCATAAGCGCCAAAAAGTCAGGTATCCCTTCCCTGCACTTGATGGCGGCTGTGTGCAGGGCGCCTTCGGGCGCGCCGAGTTTCTGTGCTCATCGGTCGACTAACCTGCATACAGCTGCCACCCATTCGTTTAGTCGCGAACCGGGCGTAGCCCTTACAGCGAGCACAAACTTATGTTCAAGAACTCACCCAATCCCCCACACAATCCCAGCTCGATGTTTGTCGTCGCGCCTGGTATCGATGTGCAAACCCTGCTGGGCCATGCCTGCGAATCACTGGCATCGGCGAGCGTGATGGCCAGCAATTTCGCCGCTTTCCTGGAAGGTTCGCACCGCAACATGCTGCTCGGCATCCAGCAAAGCATCATGCTTGGCGAACTGGCGGTGAATAGGGCGCTGGATCAAATCGACCCACAAGAATCCTGACCACGAAGATCACCCTGTGGGAGCGAGCCTGCTCGCGAATGCAATTTCACATTCAACAGAAATGTTGTCTGCCCTACCGTTTTCGCGAGCAGGCTCGCTCCCACAGGGATCTATGTGGTGTGCTGGAGTCGATCCAGCGCTTCACCGCTGCGCTTGAACCAGCCGATCAGGTAATCCGCCAGCACTTGGGTGCGTTTCGGTAACCCTCCCTGATACGGGTGAACCAGGTACATCGGCATGCAGCGGGTCTGATAGTCACGCAGGAGCCAGCGCAAACGTCCGTCAGCCAATTCCGCTTGCAGCAAGTAGGACGGCAACCGCGCAATGCCGGCGCCGGCCAGTGCCGCTTTTTTCAGCAGGCTGTAATGGTTGCTGGCGAACGGTCCCGACACGCGAACCCGCAACAACTCGTGTTGCTGGTGATAGAGCCACTCTTCGCGGCCACTGTAATGACTGTTGAGCAGACAGCGGTGATCAGCGAGAGCTTGAGGCGTCAACGGTTCGCCGTATTGCTCAAGGTAAGCCGGGCTGGCGCAGGTCATTTCGTGCCAGGCCAATAGCGGCCGGGCCACCAGGCGCTCGTCATTGCCCACCTCGGAGCGAACCGCGAGATCAAACCCGTCGCGGGACAAATCACGGTAACTGTTGCTCAGGTCCAGCTCGATCTGCACCTCGGGATATTTGCCAGAGAACTCCAGCAACAAGCCATCGAAGAAGGTTTCCCCCAGCGATACCGGAACCGTCATACGCACCGGCCCGGCCATGTCGTCCTTCAGCCGCGCCAATGCCTGACGCGCCCTCTCGACTTGGACTACGAGCGCCTGGGCTTGCGGCAACAGCGCCGCACCCGCGGCCGTCAGGCTCAAACGGCGGGTGGTGCGTTGCAGCAGCACCACTGAAAACCGCGATTCCAGTTGGCTGATGCGCTTGGATAACTGACCTTTGCTGCACCCCAACTGCTGCGCCGCCAGTGTGAAACTTCCTGCTTCAATCAATATCGCGAACGCCGCCAGATCATCCATTTCGCTCATGGATTGTTTCCATTTGAAAACCAAAGGTTGCCTATTAGCGCGCTTATCAATGAAAAAAACCACTCTAGACTTCAACCTCGTTTAACCACTTCGAGGAACAGCACGATGAAAATTCTTTTGATAGGCGCAGGCGGCACCATCGGTTCGGCGGTCGACAAGGAGCTGTCCGAGCGTCACGAGATCATCCGCATCGGTCGCAACAGCGGGGACTTCAATGTGGATATCAGCGACAGCGCTTCGATACGCAAGCTGTTCGAGAAAACCGGCAAGTTCGATGCACTGGTCTGCGCCGCCGGCAACGTGACCTTCGCACCCCTCGGTGAAATGACCGAAGAAAGCTTCGCGCTGGGCCTCAAAGACAAGTTGATGGGTCAGGTCAATTTGCTGCTGATCGGCCGCGAGTTCGCCAATGACGGCGCCTCGTTCACCTTCACCACCGGCGTGCTCAGCCACGACCCGATTCGCAGCGGCGCCTCGGCAGCGCTGGTCAACGGCGCCCTCGACAGCTTTGTTCGTGCTGCAGCGATCGAACTGCCTCGCGGTCTGCGCGTCAATTCGGTGAGCCCGAACGTACTGGTCGAAGCCATGGGTAAGTACGCGCCGTACTTCCGTGGTTACAAACCGGTTCCGGCAGCGGATGTGGCATTGGCCTACGCCAAAAGTGTGGAAGGCCTGCAAACAGGCCAGACCTTTCACGTGGGCTAAACCCTTGTGATGAACGGTCAGGCTGAGTAACGTGGCGGCACTTGTCTGGAGACTCAAAGATGCGTGTTGCCCGTTCCTTAGTCCTTGTTGCCCTGCTTCCGTTGTTCACCGCTTGCCAGTTGCTCGACGGCCCGCGTGAAAGTGCCTCCCACGTGGGCCAGACCCGCATGCAGGGCCAGTTGACGGCGGCCGACGGCAAGCTGTTGTTCCAGCCGTGCAATGAACAGCGCAGTTATGTGGTCAACGACACCGGTGGCACCAGCGTCCTGCAAGAGGCCGCGACCCTGGCCGATGACCAGGGCAAGCTGTTTGCTGACGTACGCGGGCAGGTCGTCGACAGCCGCCTGGATCTTGCGCAGCTGTACCGCGTTGAGCGCTCGGGCACTGCATGCAACGATCCGAATTTCAAATTGCTTATCCTGCGCGCCGCCGGCCATGGGCCTGAGTGGAACGTGAAAGTCAGTGGCAAAGGCATGGTCATCGAGCGCGCCGGTCAGCCGCCATTGGCCGTGCCCTACGTTGAAGAGCAATTGGGCGATGGCCGCTTCAACCTCAGCACCGAAGCCAATAACCAGCACATCGAACTGTGGGTCGCGCCGCAACGTTGCGTCGACAGCACCACCGGTAGCGTCCAGCACATGAGCGCCGAACTGCGCGTCGACGGCCAGGTTCAGCGTGGCTGCGGGTATTTCGGCGGATCGCGTAACGACTGATCGTTTTAGCCTCACGGGAATCATTCTTTGAGGCTTATAATCGCGGGCTTCAAACGCCTTGGCGCAGTTGTGCGCCCCGCGAACCGGATCCTGTCATGTTACGAATCACCGAACTCAAGCTGCCGATCGACCATCCCGAAGAAGACCTGCGCCCTGCCATCGTGCAGCGCCTGGGCATCACCAGTGATGACCTGCTCGATTTCACCTTGTTCAAGCGCAGCTACGATGCGCGCAAAAAGTCCTCCGAACTGTGCTTCATCTACACCATCGACCTCAACGTTCGCGATGAGGCAGCGGTGCTGCACACGTTCGCCGATGACCGTAACGTCAACGTGGCGCCGGATGTCAGCTACAAAGCGGTCGGCCAGGCGCCGGCGGATCTTGAGCAACGTCCTGTCGTCGTGGGTTTCGGTCCGTGCGGGATTTTCGCCGGGCTGCTGCTCGCGCAAATGGGCTTCAAGCCGATCATCCTCGAGCGCGGCACCGAAGTGCGCCAGCGCACCAAGGACACCTGGGGCCTGTGGCGTAAAGGCGTGCTTAACCCGGAATCCAACGTGCAGTTCGGTGAAGGTGGCGCGGGGACATTCTCTGACGGCAAGCTCTACAGCCAGATCAAGGACCCGAAATTCATCGGTCGCAAAGTCCTGCATGAGTTCGTAAAAGCAGGTGCGCCGGAAGAAATCCTCTACGTCAGCAAACCGCACATCGGTACGTTCCGTCTGACCGGCGTTGTGGAAAACATGCGTGAGCAGATTCGTGCGCTGGGTGGCGAAGTGCGCTTTCAGCAGCGGGTGACCGATGTGTTGATCGAGGACGGCCAACTGGTCGGTGTCGAGCTCAATGGCGGCGAGCAGATCCACTCGAAACACGTGATTCTTGCCCTCGGCCATAGCGCCCGGGACACTTTCCGCATGCTGCATGGCCGTGGCGTGTTCATGGAAGCCAAGCCGTTTTCGGTGGGTTTCCGCATCGAACACCCGCAGTCGCTGATCGACCGCGCACGCTTGGGCAAGTACGCCGGCCACCCGAAACTCGGGGCCGCCGACTACAAACTGGTGCACCACGCCAGCAACGGACGTTCGGTCTACAGCTTCTGCATGTGCCCGGGCGGCACCGTGGTGGCGGCGACGTCCGAGCCGGGTCGCGTGGTCACCAATGGCATGAGCCAATACTCGCGTAACGAGCGCAACGCCAACTCCGGGATCGTCGTCGGGATCACCCCGGAAGTCGATTATCCGGGCGGCCCGCTGGCGGGTATCGAGTTGCAGGAACGCCTGGAATCCCACGCCTTTGTGCTGGGCGGCAGCAACTACGAAGCGCCGGCGCAACTGGTCGGCGACTTCATTGCCGG
Organism: Pseudomonas sp. LBUM1666; assembly: GCF_059695775.1. NCBI lineage: Bacteria > Pseudomonadati > Pseudomonadota > Gammaproteobacteria > Pseudomonadales > Pseudomonadaceae > Pseudomonas > Pseudomonas sp. LBUM1666. The sequence continues at coordinate 4,898,741 of NZ_CP166789.1, forward strand.
CAAGCCGTCCACCGAGTTGGGCAGCGTAGAACCGTCCTACAAACCGGGGGTTGCCTTGGGTGATTTGGCGCTGGCCTTGCCGGCGTTTGCCATCGAAGCGATTCGTGAAGCGCTGCCGGCGTTCGAGAAGCAGATTCGCGGTTACTCGCTGCACGACGCCGTGTTGACCGGGATCGAGACACGTACGTCGTCACCGCTGCGGATTACCCGTGACGAGTCGATGCAGAGCCTGAACGTGAAAGGCTTGTTCCCGGCGGGTGAAGGCGCGGGTTATGCGGGCGGGATTCTGTCGGCAGGTGTGGACGGGATTCGGATTGCAGAAGCTGTGGCCCGCGACATCCTCGGCCTCGAAGCCTGATACGCATTCTTTGACACAGCACAAAACCTGTGGGAGCGAGCCTGCTCGCGATGACGGAGCAACAGTCAGCAGAGATGTTGACTGATCTACCGCTATCGCGAGCAGGCTCACTCCCACATTGGATCTTCAGTGTTTGAACAATCTCAGATGTTTGCGCGTAGAACGGTGGCCGGCAGCGGCTCACCGCGCTCGACACTCCCCGCCACGGCATCCATCAAACCGCTCAACTCATACCCCTGGGCCTTGAGCCAACCCTGATCGTAATAGGTGGTGGCATAACGCTCGCCGCCATCACACAAAATCGCCACGATTGACCCCGACTCCCCCGCCGCCGCCATCTGCTGGGCCGCCATCAAGGCGCCGATCAGGTTGGTCCCGCTCGACCCGCCAACCCGACGTCCCAAACGCTTCGCCAGATAATGCATGGCCGCCAGAGACAACGCGTCCGGCACTTTGACCATCGCATCGATTACTTTGGGCAGGAACGACGCTTCCACCCGAGGCCGACCAATGCCTTCAATCCGCGAACCGCAATCCAGGCGCAGACTGGCGTCGCCGGTCTGGTAGTAATCGAAGAACACCGAGCGCTCGGCATCGGCGCAGAGCACGCGGGTGCAATGTTGGCGGTAACGCACATAACGGCCCAGCGTCGCGGTGGTGCCGCCAGTGCCGGGGCTGGAAATCAGCCAGCTCGGCTCGGGGTGCAGCTCGAAGCGCATTTGCTGGAAGATCGACTCGGCGATGTTGTTGTTCGCCCGCCAATCGGTAGCACGCTCGGCATAGGTGAACTGGTCGATGAAATGCCCATCGTGTTCGCGAGCCAGCCGCTCGGATTCGGCGTAGATCTGCGTCGGATCATCGACCAAATGACTCTTGCCGCCGTAGAAAGCGATCTGCGCGATCTTCTCTTTGGACGTGCTCGCCGGCATCACTGCAATAAACGGCAAGCCCAGCAAACTGGCGAAGTACGCCTCGGAAATCGCCGTCGAACCGCTGGATGCTTCAATGACCGGCGCACCGGGTTTGAGCCAGCCATTACACAGCGCATACAGAAACAGCGAACGCGCCAGCCGGTGCTTCAGGCTGCCGGTGGGATGGCTGGACTCATCCTTGAAATACAACTCGATGCCCGGAAAGCCCGGCAGCGGCAAGGGGATCAGGTGGGTGTCGGCGCTGCGCTGGAAGTCGGCCTCGATGATCCGGATGGCTTCGCGGGCCCACTGTCGATTGTCGCTCATGGTGGTTTTCTCGTTGAGTCGGCCTTGTTGCAAGGCTCAGCTAACAAGCTTAGGAAAAAACCTACATCACGCACAGATACAGCTGAGGTTCAATCCGCCCGACAACTGCTAGGCTCAGGTCCCTGCTGATCGTTCACGTTGTAACGGTATATAACAAAAAAGAATATAACTTTTGTTTTAACAACTAACGGTACGGGTTAGGGTGTGCCACCTTTTGAATTCATCGATGGAGAGCGACCTTGCCTCTGCGTAGCACTTTCACGCGTTTCTTCCAGTTGGAAGCTGCCAGCGGACTGTTATTGATCGCCGCTGCTGCCCTGGCTTTGATCATCAACAATTCCCCGCTGTCGTGGCTTTACAGCAGTTTTCTGGACACTCCTGTAGTGGCGCAGGTCGGAGCGTTGCAAATCGCCAAACCGGCGCTGCTGTGGATCAACGATGGCCTGATGGCCCTGTTCTTCCTGCTGATCGGGCTAGAGGTAAAGCGCGAAGTCCTCGACGGCCAGCTGTCGAAACCGTCGCAAATCGTCCTGCCCGGCGCGGCGGCGATCGGCGGCATGGTGGTTCCGGCGCTGCTCTACTGGTTTCTGAACCGTGAAGACCCGGCAGCGGTGGGTGGCTGGGCCATCCCGATGGCCACCGACATCGCCTTCGCCCTCGGCGTACTGGCCCTGCTGGGTAAGCGGGTACCGGTGTCGCTGAAGCTTTTCCTGATGACTTTGGCGATCATTGACGACCTCGGCGCAATCATCGTCATTGCGATCTTCTACTCGGGTACGCTCTCGACCCTTTCGCTGTCTCTGGCCGCGACATGCATCGTGGCACTGATCGCAATGAACCGGCTCGGGGTGGTCAAGCTCGGGCCATACATGATCATTGGCCTGATCCTTTGGGTTTGCGTGCTCAAGAGCGGCGTCCACGCGACACTGGCCGGTGTGACTCTGGCCTTCTGCATCCCCCTGCGCACGAAAAACGCCGAACCTTCGCCGCTGCTGACCCTCGAACACGCCCTGCATCCATGGGTGGCCTACGGCATCCTGCCGCTGTTCGCCTTCGCCAACGCCGGCCTGTCCCTGAGCGGCGTAACCGTCGAAAGCTTCACCCACCACGTGCCGATGGGCATCGCGGTCGGCCTGCTGCTGGGCAAGACCCTCGGCGTCTTCGGCCTGACCTGGCTGGCCGTGAAAATCGGCATCGCCGCCCTGCCCCAAGGCGCCAACTGGGGCCAGGTGATGGGCGTGGCAATCCTCTGCGGCATCGGCTTCACCATGAGCCTGTTTGTCGGCTCCCTGGCGTTTGTGCCGGGTGCCAGTGAATACGCCGGGATGGATCGGATGGGGATTTTGACCGGTTCGATACTGGCGGCATTGATTGGTTATGCGGTGACGGCAGCGGCGAGTCGCAAGAGCACCGCTCTGCAATCCTGATAAACAGAGACAACTCTTAGAGTCATTCAAGACTCGTCCTACAGCCACGATTAGTCTCGTTCGTTAACGTCGCACAGCCCCTTTTTTGGAGGCTGTCGACGTACGAACGCAAGGAAGACCAGTGGCTGGCAATAAGGACATTCCCCGGGTTCAGAACCCACCGTCAGGCGACGGTCATCACGTCACTCACCGCTTTATGACGGCTACCGAACTGGCCGCACGGGAGGCCAGACAAAACGCTTACGACGCCATGCTCGCAAGGCAAGACGCCTTCGAACGGAGTCGTGAGGTTGTCGCAAAAAAGCACGAAGCCACTCGCGCAGGATGCGTATTCGCCAAGTCCTGCAAGCTTCCCGACGCCATCATCGATTACTCGAATCCTTCGGGAATGGTGCCTACCGACAGCCTCAAGGACTACGGTGAAGTCGCCTGGCTCGGTGCTCGCGAAGTAGACGATGACGGTCTGCTGAATCTCGAAACCTTCAGCGGCAGCACCGTCTCACTCTGCATCGGTCGAATGGCTCTTCGCGCCCCGACTATCGCCGTTCCCACCGCAGCACTCGGTGCTGCTGGAACCGCCATATTGGCCGGCCTGGTCGCGTTTTTCTGGACGCCGAGCCTGGGCGACAGCGCGCTCTATACCGAAGATCAGTTGCGCGCCCTGAAACAGGCTCGAACTCGTGTTCGGCTAAGAGTCGAGCAACAGGCTGACGGCAGTCTCAAGGGATACGGTTTCTACACCGGCAAGAACCGCGATTGGGAAATGGTCGATGTCGCGCAGTTCAGTTTGCGCGGCAGTCAGCAGGTGGCGGATCTGGGGGATGGTGTTGAACTGATCTGGACACCGGCTGTGGATGGTTCCGACATCCTCGGTATTCCCGCGCTGGAAGCTGCGCCGCAAGCGCCGCATATTTGGGTTTATCCGCCGACGAAAGCGGCGGATAGCATTATCGTGAATCCGGTTTACCCGCCTGAGTACAAGGATTTCATTCTTGTGTTTCCGGTGGGGTCGGGGGTGCAGCCGGTTTACATCGTTCTGAGTGTCCCGGGAGACCTGAAGTACCACCCTGCGCCAACAGCATTACCAGCTTTTCCAGATATAAAACCTGCGCCGATGAAAACTTCCGTGCGGGGCGGCGGAAAAAAACGCAGACGCTGGAAGGATCCGTCAGGGAAAATTTATGAATGGGACTCACAACATGGCAAGGTTGAGTTGTACACGAAACAAGGAAAACATCTGGGAGAGTACAACCCGGAAACCGGAGAGCAGACAAAACCTGCCGATCCGGCAAGGAGAGTAGAAAAATGAAACATGTAATAGAGGTTTTCGACCGTCAGACTGAAGATCTGCTTCTTACCGTAGATGTCCCTGGCAGTCGACGTAAAGCTTTGAGAGTTCTGATGAACTGGCAGCAACCGGACGACGAATTCGACGGTCACGACTTGTCTCCAGAACAAGTAAAGGTATTGGAAGACTGGACAGGAAAATCCCTCATGGGTGCAAATAACATCGTACAACTGGTATGCACAGAATGACTCGGAGCTATCCAGCGGTACGCCATGCAGTTGAAGCTTTTGATAAAAAACAGAATTTTTAGTGTTTGAAGTGCCCATCCCCAGGGAGAATATTGAACAGCTGAGAATAATAATGAAGTGGAGCGAACCAGAAGACGAAATCTATGGTTACGATCTTGATAGTGCTCAGATAACGCAGTTGGAAGCTTTGATCGGCATTACGTTCTACGACCCGAAGTACGATTTTCAGATCGGAAGTCATGCAAGCAAGTAATTTTCTACTCGCATAAAAAACCCCGACCAGTCACCTGATCGGGGTTTTCTTTTACCCGTTCCCGCTTAATGCGAAACGCGGCTAGTCCCATCTACAGTAGCAATCCGCACCCGCTCGCCAACACGGAACACTTCGTTCTCCTGAACCTGTTGCACGTAGGCGCGCATGCTGCCGTCGTCTTCGCGAACGGTGATTTCCACGCCTTGGGCGCGGGTCAGGCCTTCTTCTGTGGCCGAGCCGATCAGGCCGCCAGCGACGGCGCCGATAACCGCAGCAACGATGCTGCCGCGACCGCCACCGATAGCGCTGCCGCCAACACCGCCAACCGCCGCACCGGCAAGGCCGCCGATCGGGGTTTTGGTGCCTTCGATTTTGACCGGTCGCAGGGATTCGATGGTGCCCATGCGAACGGTCTGCACGCGACGCGCTTCGTCACGGGAGTAGGAGTCACCGGTCAGGCTGGACTGGCAACCAGTGAGCAACATCGCCATCGTGGAAAAAGAAGCAACCAGCAGAACAGACTTACGCATAGCATCAACTCCAAAGGACAGGTATTCATTAAACTCCGCAGCTTGACGCCTGTCACGGCCTCGCCCGGATAAAATTGGTTTGATTCAGGCCCGGTACAGGCACCTCCACGAACTCACCACACAGTAGCGGCAAATTCCGGGATCTACGCCGCTGACCCAAGGATTGTCATGGATTACTTCATCATTGTCGTCACTACCGTTGCCGGATTGTATTTCCACTGGTGGCTATACGTGCGGATCAAACGCTGGATGGACCGCGATCTGGCGTTGGCACTGGCGGGTAAAGACGAGCAGAAAAAGGCTTTCATGCTCCAGCAACTGGCGAACGCTCAAGCGCAGAAGATCAAGCGGCGAGACCTGCCCCAGTGGCTTGAAGCCGCTGCGGCAGGTTATCCCAATCGGTAGACGGCTTACGGTGCCAGACGTTCAAGAATCCAGTCGGCGCCCTGAGAACGGTAGTTGAGGCGATCGTGCAGGCGGCTCGGACGGCCTTGCCAGAACTCGATGCGCTCCGGTAACAAACGATAACCGCCCCAGTGCTCAGGGCAATGAGGTTGCGTGTCGCTGAAACGTTGCTCGGTGTTCTTGAGCAGCGCTTCCAGCTCGGCACGATCGGCGATCACCCGGCTCTGGGGCGAAGCCCAGGCACCGAGACGACTGCCCAGCGGCCGGACCTGGAAGTAGGCGTCGGACTCTTCAGGCGTAACCTTCACCACCCGCCCTTCGATGCGCACCTGGCGCTCAAGGGCCGGCCAGAAAAAGGTCATGGCCGCGAACGGGTTCGCGGCCAGATGCTGGCCCTTGGCGCTGTCGTAGTTGGTGAAGAAGGTGAAACCCTGCTCGTCCAACCCCTTGAGCAGCAGAATGCGGCAATGCGGCCGACCGTCCTGATCGACGGTGGCCAGGGTCATGGCGTTGGCTTCCACCGGCGCCTGCTCGGTTTTCACCGCGTCGGCGAACCACTGATGGAACAGCGCGAATGGCTCGGCCGGGGCTTGCGCCTCGGTCAGGCCATCACGGGTGTAGTCGCGACGCATATCAGCCAGGCCCTGGGTCATGGCGCATTCCTTTTGGTTAACGAATCACTTTTTTACAGTATCGGCGGCGTCGGCGACTTTTTTCGTGTCGGCAGCGGCTTTGGCCGGCGCAGTCTTTTTCGCCGGAGTCGCGGTTTTAGCCGGTGCCTTCTTGGCGGCGGCTTTCTTGGCCGGGGCTTTTTTCGCGGCAGGCACATCGGCTTTCTTCGCAGCAGGTGCAGGGGTAACCGGTTTGACCACTGGCTTGACGTCCTGGGCAGCGACCAACTTCACTGGCGCCGGGGCTGGCATGTTGTACTTGCTCAGCAACGCGACCATGGTGTTTTGCGGGGTTACCAGCAGTTCGACGCGACGGTTCAAGGCACGGCCTTCATTGCTGTCGTTGGCAGCACGCGGAGCTTCGCCACCCATACCGCGCAGCATCAGACGATCACGCTGCAGACCGCTGAGGCGGAAAATCGCTGCCACGGCCTGGGCACGCTCCTGGCTCAGTTTCACGTTGGCCGGGGCGGCGCCCGACGTATCACTGTGGCCGAGCACCAGCACGGCAGTCTTTGGATCGACTTCGAGGATTTTCGCGACGCGAGTGAACGGGCCGAGGGTCACCGGCAGCAGCATGGCCGGACGGTCAGGGTTGAACGAGCCTTCTACCGGCGCGGTCACCACCAATACGTTTTCACGGCGCTCGAGTTGCAGGTTGCTGCCCTTGATCGCTTCGCGCAGACGCGGTTCGTAGTCGTCGAGCCAGGCCTGGGTGACTTTAGGATCAGGCATTGGTACGGCTTTAGCGGTGCTTTGCTCTTTACCACCGAACGGCCACCACCATTTGCCACCTGCATCGGCCTCAGCCTTGGCCTTGGCCACCTCGACCGGTTTGGCTTCAGGCTTGGCTTCAGCTTTCACTTCAGGCTTGGCAGGCGTCTTGCCGGCGCCGTCATCGGAACCGAACGGCCAGTACCAAGGGTTGGAGCTTTCAGCCTTGGCCACCGGAGCGGTCGCTGCAGGCTTCAAAGGTGCCGGGGCTGGGGCCGGAGCCGGGGTTTTAGCGGCGACTTTGTCGGAGGACCCGAACGGCCACCAGCTGCTGCCATCCGAGTCATTTTGTGGAGTTTGTGCGCAACCGGTAATAGCGAAGCACAGGGCCAAAGCGAGGGTTTTATTGGAAGACATTGGATATCCACAAAATGAAGTAATGAACTATCAGGCCGGATTGACCCGGATAAACAGACGCTTGGAAATCAAAAAGGCCTTGGGGTTCCGGCCCTGGAACCCTTGAGCGCGTTTTACAGACAAGTGGCCAGTGCTTGCACAAGCTTTTGTGCGCGCGGATCCATCAAGACGTACGGCCCTAATGTATTTGTCACAAAGCCGAAGGCCACATCGTGTTCCGGGTCAGCAAAACCGGTGGAACCGCCCGCACCCGGATGACCGAACGCACGAGGGCCGAGGCCGTAGGTGGCGTTGGGGACGTCCGGTTGATCGAGCATGCAACCCAGGCCGAAACGGGTTCGGGTCAGTAAAGTCTTGTCCTCGCCGAGACTGTGCTCGCGCGTCAGTTCCTCGAGCATTTCGCTTTCCAGCAAGCTGCCATCGAGCAGACCGGCATAGAACCCGGCCAGACTGCGGGCATTACCGTGACCATTGGCGGCCGGCTGCTGCATGCGTCGCCACTCGGGTTTGTTGGTGCTGGTCATGATCGACGGCGGGTTAGTGAACGCCCTCGTGGTCATGGCCGTCGGCTCGCGCATGGTCACTTGCAGCAAGCGCTGGGCGGCGGCATCGCCGACATTGCCCTTGCCACGGGCGATGTGCGCCACGCGATGGAACTCCTGGTCCGCCAGGCCGACGTGGAAATCCAGACCCAAAGGCTTCGCGACCCGCGCCACGATGGACTCACCCGGCCCACGACCGTCCGCACGACGCAGCAACTCACCGACCAGCCAGCCGTAGGTGATAGCCGCATAACCGTGACCAATCCCCGGCGTCCACCACGGTTCTTCGGCGGCCAGGGCGTCAACCATGGTTTGCCAGTCGTAAAGGGCTTCCGGGGCCAACAGCTCACGCAGTGCCGGCAGACCGGCCTGATGGCAGAGCAATTGACGCAGGGTCACGGACTCTTTGCCGGCGGCGGCGAACTCTGGCCAGTAGCGGGCAACCGGTGCATCCAGTTGCAGCTTGCCTTCGGCCACCAGTTGCAGGGCGGTCACCGCGGTAAAAGTCTTGGTGCAGGAAAACAGATTGGCGATGGTGTCGCTGTGCCAGGCTTCGGTGCCATCCTTGTCAGCGCTGCCGGCCCAAAGGTCGACCACGGTTTCACCGCCAATCTGGATGCACAACGCTGCACCACGTTCCTGAGGATCGTCGAAAAGCGCCGCGAAAGCCTCACGCACCGCTTCGAACTTCAGCTCGTAAAAACCCTGAATCTGCACCCGCAACTCCTCTGGATAAACGCTCTACAAAGTGGCCGCATTGTTCCAGCCATTGACGGTTTTGGGAACAGGGCCGGGCCGGGCGGTCGCCATCCCGCCCAGGTGAAACACTCAGAAAATCTTACGTGCCTGTCAGCACTCAGTGGCCATTGCCGGAATGCCCACCCGCATGGCCAGCGCCCTGCCCTGCACCTTTGCCAGCCTCACCTTTTCTGCCGCCCTCAGCTTCGTGGCCGGCTTTATCCGCCTCAGCCTTGGCCTTCTCGGCTTCTTTACCGAGCTGATCGACGGTCTGCAAATTGCTCTTGCGAACGCTGTCGACGAACCCCTGGAACGGCAGATCGGTAATGCCCACCAGCCCGAAGTGACCGTTCTCGCCATCCAGCAGGCGACCGGTCACCGGTTGGTCAAGGTATTGGAACCAGTGCACGCCGACGATCGACGGTTCGCTCATCGCCTGTTTGAGAAAATTGGCGTAAGCCGAGCCACGGTCTTCTTCCTTGGCCAATTGCGTCACACCACCCCAGAACGGGCCGCGATCCGCGGAGCCGAAGTTGAACTCGGTGATCAGCACCGGTTTATCCAGGCTGCGCAGCGTGGCGAAGTCGTAGCCGTCCTGCGGTTGCAGGGTGTACATGTTGAAGCTCAGCACGTCGCAATACTGGGCGCAGGACTCAACCGCTTCCGGGGTGCTGATGGCAAAACGGCCGCCCAGCAACAGCTGATTTGGCGCGTGCCACTTGAGCGAATCGGAGAGGGTCTTGAAGTACGTGTCGGCGAAAACCTTCTGGAAGTATTTGAAGTCGGCTTCGATTTCCGGGTGTTCGGCGCTTGGCAGCGGCGGCACGAAGCCCGGGTCTTCCATCAATTCCCAGGCCGGCAAATCAATGCCCCAGGCTTTGGAAAGGCCCGCCTGATTGCGGTACTTGTCCCGTAATTGCTTGAGGAACGCGCGTTTGGCCGGCACGTCGGTGGTCATTTTCAAGGTGCCGTAGGCCAAGGCGTAACGGGCTTTCGGGTCGTCGCCGGGACCGGCCCAGGCCAATTCGTTGTCGGCAAAGTAGCCGATCAGCCATGGATCGTCGCGATGGTCGCGCGCGGCGATGGCCACGGCACGTTCGGTGGCCATGGCGAATCGTGGGTCAAACGGGTCAGGCATTCCGCCCCACCAGTCGGTGCCGGTGCTGATGCTGGCGTAATCGCCGACGATCGACAGCGGCAAGGTGTACGGCACGCGATCAGCGTTGGCCAGCGCTGAGGCACTCCAGTTGCCGATAGTGTTGAAACCCCAGGCTTGCAGGCGATCAAGGGTGTGGCTGGCCCAGCGCTGTTCATCAACCACCGCTTTGCAGGGTTCGGCAGGTGTTTGCTCAGCTGCTTTCGCGGCGGTCGCTTCAACGGCGCCGGTCTTGGCGGCTTCGGCGACACCGGATTCGGCCGTCGAAGGAACGACAGGTTGCTCAGCAGCCTTCTCCACCGTTGCCGCAACCGCGTCAGCCTTGGCCGCTTCGGCGACACCGGCCTTGGTGTCGCTACCCTGGGCGCAAGGTGCGCCATACAGACGCTGCAAGTTGGCGCCATAGAAGTCGTACCAGCGACCGGCATTGTAGCCACGGCCCTGATCGGCGCCGTTGCCGCCACGGTTATCGCCTTCGCCATAATGGCTGGCCAGCGGCTCGTCGGGCTTGGGCAGCGATTCAAACATCCACTCGCGGCCGGCGACGTAGGTCTGGTCGACGTCCGGGGTGACGGTGTTGACCCCGAGTGAATAGAACGGATGGCCTTCCGGGGTCACCAGGTACCAGCGACCGTCGCGCTTCTCAGTGCGGAAAAAGCCGCTGGCCTTGAATGCCGGGCCTTTGTTCCAGCCACCAAACTTGTCCAGGGACGACTTCTCGCGCTCGGCCAGCCAGGTTTTCAGTTGCTGATGTTCCTTGGCAGCGGCGCTTTTCAGTTGCTCGTCGCTGCTGACTTTCTCTGGCCATTTGGCCCGGGTCGACTGGCCGTAAGCGTCTACAAGGCCGCCAAAAGCCGCTTGGGTAACCGCATCGCCGTCCTGCACGCCAAAGCGCTCAAGCAGAATGCTTTGCGCGACTTTCGGCTGATCCATCGACAAGGTCACCGACACCACCTGGCTGCGCTCCAGCTCACCGGCGCTGCTGGCCAGCAATACGCGCTGCCCCTCAAACGTCATCGGCATTGGCGGGCCGGCTTTCAGGCCAAGGCTCAATGGCGTAAATGGCTGCAGCGGCACCAATAAGGTTTGCGCAGGGCCAGCCGGCAAGTCGACGCGGCTGACCAACGTCTTGCCGTCGTTGCTCTGGATTTTCACGTACAGGGTCACAGCCCAGTTCATTGCGCTCTGAATGCGCAAACTCATGAAGCCCGACTGGGACCAGTCCCAGGCGCCCGTCTGCGGGGTCAGACGCAAGGTCGGTTGTGCCACCGGGTTGAACGTCACCCGACGCAGCACTTCGCCTTCGGCCGTTTGCTCGGCGTTGGATTGCGGCAGGCTGGCGTCCTGAGTCGCCACCTGGACCACATCGGCGGGGCGCACAAAGTTGAACAGCGTCTGTTGGCCGGCAGGAGCCGCCAGCAAAGGGGCTGCGAACATCAGAGCGAAAACAGCGGGCAACGAACGGCGGATCATAAGAACGAAGTTCTCCCTAACGACCAGCAATGGTCAGTGGAAAAGCGATGGTAGAGAGATAGACAACGCGGTGGGCAAATTTGCCCACCGGTGTATCAGGAAATTTCACGACGGAAGGGTGGCAACGCATTGAGGATTGCCTTGCCGTAACGCTGAGTGACCAGACGTCGATCGAGCAAGGTGATGGTGCCGCGGTCTTCTTCGGTACGCAGCAAGCGACCGCAGGCCTGGACCAGCTTCAGCGAAGCATCCGGCACGGAGATTTCCATGAACGGATTACCACCCCGAGCCTCGATCCACTCGGCCAGGGCCGCTTCGACCGGATCGTCGGGCACTGAGAATGGAATCTTCGCGATCACCACGTGTTCGCAGTACGCACCGGGCAAGTCGACCCCTTCGGCGAAACTCGCCAGGCCGAACAACACGCTGGAATCACCACCATCGACCCGCGCCTTGTGCTTGTTCAGGGTTTCCTGTTTCGACAGGTTGCCTTGAATGAACACTTGCTTGCGCCAGTCGCGGTCGAGGCCGTCGAACACGTCCTGCATCTGTTTGCGCGAGGAGAACAGCACCAGGGTGCCGCGCGAACCTTCCACCAATGCCGGCAAGTCACGGATGATCGCTGCGGTGTGGGCCGGCGCGTCACGCGGATCGGCCTTCAGATCCGGCACTCGCAGCACGCCAGCGTCAGCATGATGAAACGGGCTTGGAACCACCGCGGTCACGGCTTTTTTCGGCAGACCGGCGCGCATGCGGAAGCGATCGAAGGTACCGAGCGCCGTCAGGGTCGCGGAGGTCACCAGAGCGCCGTAGGCCACGTTCCACAAATTGCGACGGAGCATTTCCGCCGCGAGGATCGGGCTGGCGTTGACCTCGATGTCGAACAGCGAGCCGCTTTCGGCCAGGGTCAGCCAGCGGGCCATCGGCGGGTTGTCTTCCGGGTCTTCAGCGGTGAACGCGCCCCACAACTCCCAATTGCCCGAAGAACGGGACAACAGGCTACCGAACAGCGGATACCACTCTTCGGCCTGGTTACTGGCGATGCCAATGTTGACCTCGCCGTCCATGCCTTCCTTGAGCAGTTCGGTCAGTCGGGTGAACAGGTCGGTGAGACGGGCAAAGCCTTTCTTCAGCTCGACGCCCATTTCGCGCATGTGCTCGGGAATAACTCCGCCGACGAAGCGATGACGCGGTCGCTCGCGACCTTCGACGTCTTCGCCGGGCTTGAAATCAGCGACCTGCTCGCAGGCGGTGAACATGAATTGCTGCTGGGTCTTGATCTCCCGTGCCAGTTCCGGCACCTGTTCGATCAACTTGCCCAGATCGCCCGGCAGCGGATGCTGGGCCAGCAATTTGGTGAGGTTCTTGGCGGTGGTTTCCAGCCAGTCGGCGGTGGAACGCAGACGCGTGTAATGGGCGAAATGGCCGATGGCCTTGTCCGGCAGGTGGTGGCCTTCATCGAACACGTAGATGGTGTCGCGCGGGTCCGGCAACACGGCCCCGCCGCCCAGCGCCAGGTCGGCCAGGACCATGTCGTGGTTGGTGACGATCACGTCGACCTTGCCCATGCCTTCGCGGGCCTTGTAGAAGGCGCACTGGCCGAAGTTCGGGCAATGGCGATTGGTGCATTGGCTGTGATCGGTGGTCAGGCGCGCCCAGTCGGCGTCTTCCAGGGCGGTGGACCAACTGTCGCGGTCGCCGTCCCACTTATTGCCGGCGAGTTTCTCGATCATGCTGGTGAACAGCTTCTGACTGGCCTCGTCGATCTCGATCTTGAAACCTTCTTCTTCAAACAGCTGCGCCGTGGCGGTTTGCGCGTGACCTTCCTGGAGCAACATGTCGAGCTTGGACAGGCACATGTAGCGCCCGCGCCCCTTGGCCAGGGCGAAAGTGAAGCTCAGCCCGCTGTTGCGCATCAGGTCGGGCAAATCCTTGTAGACGATCTGTTCTTGCAGGGCCACGGTGGCCGTGGCAATCACCAGGCGTTTGCCGGCGGCCTTGGCCGTGGGGATGGCGGCCAGGCTGTAGGCCACGGTTTTTCCGGTACCGGTGCCGGCTTCCACCGCGACAATCGCGGGGTCGCCACTGCGCCGGCCTTCGTCGTCGGTGTCGATGTCACCGAGGACCTTGGCAATTTCGGCGATCATCAGGCGTTGGCCGTAGCGCGGCTTGAGGCTCTTGGCTTCGAGAAAACGCGTGTAGGCGCCCTGGATCGTGGTTTTGAGTTCGGTGCTGATCATGGATTGTCGGGCGCAAAAAACGCTGGATAAATTTTCAGTGGTTCGGATCGGCGGCTATCATACCGCGCTAATTAATCCCGCGCAGAACGGAGTACCTCAATGACACCTTTTGGCCTTGTTTATACCCTGCATGTCCTGTCCGCCCTGGTGTGGGTGGGCGGCATGTTTTTCGCGTGGATGGTCTTGCGCCCCGCGGCGATGAAGGCTTTGGAAGGCCCTGCCCGTTTGAAGCTGTGGGTAGAAGTGTTTCAAGGTTTTTTCCGCTGGGTCTGGGTCGCGGTGGTGCTGTTGCCGATCAGCGGTGTGGGCATGATTCATTTGCAGTACAGCGGTTTTGAAGCGGCGCCGCGGTATGTGCAGGTGATGATGGGGTTGTACGTGGTGATGACGGCGCTGTTTATCCGGATTCAGGCGTTGTTGTTGCCAGAGTTGCGCACGGCAGTGGCGGCGCAGGACTGGCCGACCGGGGCTGCTACGCTTGGGAAAATTCGCAAGTTGGTGGGGATTAATCTGATTGTCGGGTTGGTGCTGGTGGCGATTGCTGCGGCCCGGCCGATGTTCTAAAAGCATCGCGAGCAAGCTCGCTCCCACAATGGATCAGTGCAATCCCTGTGGGAGCGAGCTTGCTCGCGATAGCGATCGATCTGGCGACCAAAACCTCGGAAATTGCTTACAACCGCTGCACGGTCACCGAACCCGCCGCACCGGCAGACCCCGGCTGACCGTCAGCGCCAGGGCGGCCGCTCTTGCCGCCATCGGCCTTGTAAACGAAACAGCCCTTGGCCTTGCCACCCGCGCCCGGTTTACCGCCAGGCCCGGCCACACCACCGTCACCGCCGGCCACCTGAACCTTGATCAGTTCCGCCGGGTAATCGCGTGGCACTTCCAACCGAACCAGTGCACCCGGAGCGCCGGCCTGACCGTCGCTGCCATCACTGCCGTCGGCACCACGACCGGCCTGGCCCCAGGTACAACCCGGTGCCTGACCGTTGGCCCCATCGAGACCGACGAAACCCGGTGCGCCCGCACCGCCGCGAGCGTCCACCAACAACAGCGGCGCACTCAGTGCCTTGATCTGCAAGTTCAGGTTACGCCCGGAGCGGGCGGCCTTGAGGTAAGTTCCCGGCGCGCCGCGAGCCGTGATCTGGCTGCCTTCCGACAACTGCGCACGGCTGACCTTCAGTTCAAGCGGCTGCTCGCCGGGTACGATGGCGATACGCGCTTCACGACCCAGACGCAATTCACCGACGGATACCTCCGTCACATTCGAGGGGATCAACAACGTGCCGTAGTCGGCCACTTCCAGGCGTTCCAGCTGCAAGGTGCTGGCGGTGTTGGGTAAACGCATCAGCGAGTTGGTTTCGACGCTCACCACCTGGGCGCAGGCCAACGGGCTGATGAGTGCAGCAAGCAGACAGAGTTTACGCATGGGAAGCCTTAGGCGCGGTCGGAGCCGGGATGGTTTGCAGGTGGAAAACGCCGAAAAAGAGGATCTTCAGGCGATCAAGCCAAGGGTGAGCGCGACCTCTGAGGCTGCGGAAACAGAACACCGCCTCAAGAAGATGAAGGCATGCCAGCAGGCTGCCGGCCAGATCGACCAGCAGATGCAGAGGATTGACAAACGGCATGAGCTGATTGACCAGCACCACCAGCCAGAACAGCAGGGTCAACAACTTCCCCAGCCCCCAAAACACGTTCATACGCTCCCCCGTTGAGAATTATTCTTTGCGCGCACAGTACCGGCTTCCACGCGGGATAAGCCAGAGGGCAACGGAAAATTCTTCATGAAGGCCGCCGAACGGCCGCCGGAGCGACTTCAATTGCCATCCGACAGCTCTATCTCGGGGCTCAGCGATTGATGTGCAACTCCACCCGACGGTTTTTGGCCCGTCCTTCTTCCGTTTCGTTATCGGCCACCGGCTGACTTTGACCCTTGCCCTCGCTGGTGAGCTTGTTCGGCGCCAGGCCCTGACTCAACAGGTAGGCCGCGTGTGAGAACACTCATGGTGAAAGCTCCTGTGTTACCGGCCAACGCCGGTTACACAGGAGTAAAGAGCCGCATCCGCGACTGCACAAGCCGCGGAGTACGAGGGGGTTAGCGGTTGATTTTGATTTCCGTGCGACGGTTCATCGAGCGGCCATCAGCGGTTTTGTTATCGGCAACCGGCTGGCTTTCACCGGCACCGGTGACAGAGACGAAGCTGCTGCGTGGTACACCTTGGGAAATCAGGTATTCAACTACCGAGTGCGCACGACGATCCGACAGTTTCTGGTTATAGGTATCGCTGCCCACGCTGTCGGTGTGACCGGTTACAGTCAGTTGGGCGTTAGGCGCTTCCCCCTTCAAGCGAGTGGCGATTTTATCGAGTACCACTTTGTCGGCCGGGGTCAGTGTGGCCTTGTCAAACTGGAAGTGAACATCGCGAATGACGATGACTTCTTCTCTAACCACGGCCGCTTCTTCGACCACTGGCGCAGGCACCGGTGGAGGGCAACCGTCGGCATCGACGCGCACGCCTCTAGGTGTACCCGGGCACTTGTCGCGGCTATCCGGCACGCCATCGCCGTCTTCGTCGCCATCACCGTGAACCCAGCAATAGGCCGCAGCCATGCCGCCGACGAACAGCGCGCCATACCCCGCCCATGCCGAACTCTCGGTCGCGCCGAGACCTGCACCCACGACACCACCGACCGCCGCACAGGTCGGCCAGTCGGTTTTCTGCAAACCTGCGCAACCAGTCAACACACTGGTTAGCAGAACCAAGGGTAATGCTGTGCGAACTATGCTCATCGAGTTTTCTCCTGAGGGGATCGGCTTAGAACCGATTCAGGTAGTAAAGACCCGAGTTTTAATCTCCGCCAGCAATAGGCCATTGCAGTTTTAACCCCGTGTTCACGGCACATCGGCGCTTTTGGGACAAACCACCTCTAGGCCCGGTCCCTTGAGCAGGCTAGTCTTGGCAGAGACTGATTGAGGATCTTCGATGATTGCAGGTATTTCTTCGCGCACGCCCCAGCAGGCGTTGGCCGCTTTGCTTGATCGTTACGCCCCCGCGCGCCTGTTGCTGATTGGCGCCAGCGAGTTCCCCGCGCTTGAGGCCTTCAAGCTGGCGCACCCGGACACTTGTGTGGCCCATGCGGCACCCGGGGTGTTGCCGACCGAGTTGGCGGCGCGCCGGTTTGACCTGGCGCTGGTGGTCGATTGCCTCGAACACTTGCCAAAACGCGAAGGCCTGAACCTGCTTGGCGGGATCCGTAACCTCAACGCCAGTCGCATCGCGGTGCTGGCGGACTTGCCGGCCAGCGGCTGGCAGGAGACCGATTTTTTCTCCCTGGCCCTGCAAGCCAGCGAGCGCTTCCAGCGTGACGATCAAGTGCTGACCCTGTTCACCTATGATCTGCTTGACTACAAACAAGTCCCCGACTGGCTCAACTCACGGTTCTGGGCCAATCCGGAAAACTTCGGGAAATATTGGTGGTAACGCAATGAGTACATCCATTTGCCCCTGCGGTAGCGGCACCCCGCTTGATGCCTGCTGCGGTCATTACCATGCCGGCCATCCGGCGCCTTGTGCCGAAGCTTTGATGCGTTCGCGCTACAGCGCCTACGTACTGGGGCTGATCGATTATCTGGTGGCGACCACCCTGCCCGCACAACAGGCAGTCCTGGATCGGCAGTCCATCAGCGACTGGAGCGCCCAAAGCACCTGGCTGGGCCTTGAAGTGGAAAGCTCCGAGGTCTTGGGCGGTCAGCCGGAACATGCCTTCGTGACCTTTACCGCGCGCTGGCACGACGGCAGCGGTGAACACAGCCACCGCGAGCGCTCGTCGTTCGTGCAGAACGCCGGCCACTGGTACTTCATCGACCCCACCGTACAACTCAAGGCCGGGCGCAACGATGCGTGCCCTTGCGCCAGCGGGCAGAAGTTCAAGAAGTGTTGTGCGGGTTATTTCAGCAGTTGAGGTAATCGCAAGAGGCTAGACTGGGCATCAAAGGGAGTCACTCCATGCTCAGTCAGCGGCGCGTCTTTCAAACCCTCACCCTGCTCCTGTTTCTGGGGCTCGGCGGTTGCGTGTCCTGGTTCGGCGACGATGAACCGGAGCCGCAGGTGCATCTGGTCAAGGTCGAAGTGGTCCAGGCCAAACTGATGCAGCAGCGATTCCTTTTGCACTTTCGCGTCGACAACCCCAACGACAGTGACCTGACGGTGCGGGGCATCGAGTACCGCATTCACTTGGGCGACATGCTGCTGACCGAAGGCGAGCACGAACATTGGTTTACGGTCGGCCCCAAACGCAGTGCCTACTTTAAAGTACCGATCCGCACCAACCTGTGGCCCAAGGTGCGGGATCTGGTGAAACTGCTGAAAAAACCCAAGCAGCCCATCCCCTATCGTCTGGAAGGTGAACTGGAAACCGGTTTATTCATCGCGCACTACGTGCACCTGGCGCGCAATGGCGTGATAATCCCCGCCGATTTAATTCCGGAGCAAAACCGATGACCCAGCAACCCCATGTCCATGGCCCTGACTGCAACCACGATCATGACCATCACGACCACCATGATCACGACCATGGCCATGTCCACGGCCCGAACTGCGGCCACGCCCACCAGGAACCGGTGCGCAACGCCCTGAAAGACGTCGGCCGCAACGACCCTTGCCCCTGCGGCAACGGCAAGAAATTCAAGAAGTGCCACGGCGCTTGATGCTTCGGGCGAATATCTTTTTCGCCTGTTGAATCGCTATCGCGAGCAGGTCGAATCGTCGCACCGTCGCTCCCACATTGGACCGGTGAGTCCCTGTGGGAGCGAGCCTGCTCGCGAAGACGGACGGTTAGTCACCATCAATTCAGGATCTGCACGGTGCTCACGACCGTCGCATACTCGCCCTGCAGATTGCCCAACGACATCGCATGCACTTCCTCGGCTGTATGGGCTTTACCAAAGTAGTCAGCCTTGTCGAACGTAAAGCACGCATCCTCCGCCACCCATGCATCAAACCCAAGATTACCGGCCGTTCGCGCCGTGGATTCCACTGAGTTATTGGTCGCTACGCCGACAATGACCAACTGATCGATCCCCGCCTCTCGCAAACTCGTCTCAAGCCCCGTCGAACAAAACGCATCCGGCACCTGCTTTTGAATAAGCTGCTCACCGGTCTGTGGCTGAAACCGCTCCTGAAATTCCACCCCCGATTGCTGCGGCCAGAACACCGAGTCAGGTGAACGGGACAAGTGTTGCACGTGAATGATCGGTCGCCCGGTTCGACGCCAATGCGCTAGCAAATCGAGGATTCGCTCCTCGGCCTGAAGATTATTTCGGCGACCGAGTTTGGGATGCAGAATGCCTTTTTGTTGATCGATGATGATCAGCACCGCGTTTGTTTTGAGCTCCATACCGGTTTTTCTCATGCGGGGTCATTGAATTTCCTGCACTTCAGCATCACCTCTTCCTACAGGCAAGCTATCGAACGCAAACAGGACGACCTGATGCCGGCGTTTGCTGTCCGCAAGTAACGACATCTTTTGATTTGGAGTACTCCATGATCGACCTGTATTACTGGACCACCCCCAACGGCCACAAAATCTCGATATTCCTGGAAGAAGCCGGCCTGCCCTACAACGTCCACCCGATCAACATCAGCCAGAACGACCAGTTCAAACCCGAATTCCTGAAAATTTCCCCGAACAACAAAATTCCGGCCATCGTTGATCCAGAACCGGCCGATGGCGGTGGGCCGCTGGCACTGTTCGAGTCCGGGGCGATTCTGTTGTACCTGGCAGAGAAAACCGGCAAGTTCTTGCCCAAAGACCTGCGCGGTCGCCAACAAGCGCTGCAATGGTTGTTCTGGCAGATGGGCGGCCTGGGGCCGATGGCCGGTCAGAATCATCACTTCAGTCGGTTCGCGCCGGAGAAAATCCCCTACGCGATCAAGCGCTACATCGACGAGACCGCCCGCCTCTACGGGGTCCTCGACAAACAGCTGGCCGATAAAGACTTCGTCGCCGGCAGCGAATACAGCATTGCCGACATGGCGATCTACCCGTGGATCGTTTCCCACAAGTGGCAGAGCCAGAATCTGGAAGATTTCCCCAATGTGCTGCGCTGGTTCAACCACATCCAGAGCCGTCCGGCGACGGTGAAGGCGTATGCCCTGGTGGCCAAAATCAACCCGCCTAAATCCTGACCCGTTCTCCCGATCGCTCCCACGCAGAGCGTGGGAATGATCATGGAGAAGAAATAACCCCGCCGCCGCTTGCGCGGGCACCTCCTGCTCACTAACGTAGCGCCTTTAATGACGCTACCCCCCGCAGGAGCTTTGCCATGGCCTCGCCAGCCCTTACACATTTTCTTCCCCGGTTCGGCGTTGCCGCAGCAGTGGCCGGTGTTTTGAGCCTGACCGGTTGTCAGACCTGGAACACCCAGGACACCCTCCCGCCGACCACCGGTGTGCAGCCGCTCAAGGGCCTGGCGCAGAACGTTTCGGTACGCCGCAATGCCATGGGCATGCCGTTGATCGAAAGCAACACCTTCCACGACGCGCTGTTCACCCTGGGGTACGTCCACGCCACCGACCGCATCACGCAAATGGTCACCCTGCGCCTGCTGGCCCAGGGCCGTTTGTCGGAGATGTCCGGTTCGGACCTGCTGGACGCTGACCGCTACATGCGCGCCGTCAATCTGAAGAAAAGCGCCGGCGAGCTGTACAAGGCGTCTTCGCCGCGCCTCAAGCGCTTCTTCGAAGTCTATGCCCGCGGCGTTAACGCCTACCTGTTCCGCTATCGCGACAAGCTGCCGGCGGACCTCGCGGCCACCGGCTACAAACCTGAATACTGGAAGCCGGAAGACTCGGCGCTGATTTTCTGCCTGCTGAACTTCAGCCAGTCGGCCAACCTGCCGGAAGAGATTGCTTCGTTGATGCTGGCCCAGACCGTCAGCACCGACAAACTCCCGTGGCTGACGCCGTCTGCTCCCGATGAAAAACTGCCGCTGGCCGAAGCTGAAAAACTTCAGGGCATCAAGCTCAACGGGCAAATCCCGGGCCTGGCCGAGATCAGCAAAGCCACGAGCCAACTGTCCGATCTGAATCTGCTGGGCGCCACCTCGTCGAACAGCTGGGCGATCGGCCCGCAACGTAGCCGCAGCGGCAAAAGCCTGCTGGCCAGCGACAGCCATGGCCCACTGGGCGTGCCATCGTTGTTCAGCTACGTGCAGATTCGCGCGCCGAAGTACCAGGCCTCTGGCGTAACCATTGCCGGTTTGCCGATGGTGCTTGGCGGTTTCAACGGCAAAGTGGCGTGGAGCATGACCACGGTCATGGGCGACAACCAGGACCTGTTCCTGGAAAAAATCAAACGCCAGGGCAATGGTCTTTCCTACGAGGTTGGCGGCAAATGGCAGCCAGCGATCGTGCGTAACGAAACCTACTTCGTCAAAGGCCAGCGGCCGATTCGCGAAGTGGTGTACGAAACCCGCCATGGCCCCCTGCTCAACAGTGCCCAAGGCACGACGCTGGCCAACGGTTTTGGCCTGGCCTTGCAGACGCCGAACTTCACCGATGACAAGACCCTGGACGCGTTTTTCGACCTGTCCCGCGCCCAGACCGTCGAGAAAGCCTCGGACGCCAGCCGCGAAATCCGCGCCATCGCGCTGAACCTAGTATTTGCCGACGCCAGCAATATCGGCTGGCAAGTCACCGGTCGCTTCCCGAACCGTCGCGAAGGCGAAGGCCTGCTGCCGTCGCCGGGCTGGGAAGGTCGTTATGACTGGGATGGTTACGCCGATCCGATGCTCCATCCCTATGACCAGGATCCGGCCCAAGGCTGGCTCGGCACCGCCAACCAGCGAGTCATTCCCCATGGCTACGGCATGCAGTTGTCCAACTCCTGGTCGGCGCCGGAGCGTGGCGAACGCTTGGCCGAACTGGCAGGCGTGGGCAAACACGACACGCGCAGCCTGATCGCCATGCAATACGACCAGACCACCACTTTCGCTGCCAAGCTGAAGAAAATGTTTGAAGCGCCGGGCATGGCCCAGCCGCTCAAGCAGGCCATCGAAGCGTTACCTGTGGCGGATCGTGGCAAGGCTCGCGAGGCGTATACCCGCCTGATGGCCTTCGACGGCAAACTCAGCCCGACCTCCGCTGATGCAGCGATTTACGAATTGTTCTTGCAGCAAAGCACCCAGCAAATCTTCCTCGACGAACTGGGCCCGGAAAGCAGCCCGGCATGGAAAGCCTTTATCGCCAACGGTAAGTTGTCCTACGCGGCCCAGGCCGATCACCTGCTGGGGCGTGAGGACAGTCCGTTCTGGGATGACGCTCGCACACCGCAGAAAGAAGATAAACCGGCGATCCTCGCCCGCAGCCTGGCAGCCGCGATCAGCGCGGGCGACAGCCAGTTGGGCGGCGATCACAAAGCCTGGCAGTGGGGCAAACTGCACCGCTACGAATGGAAAAACGCCAGTGGCCAGACCGTGCGTGGTCCGCTTGCGGCCGGTGGCGACCACACCACGCTGAATACCGCAGCATTCGCCTGGGGTCAGGATTTCAACACCACCCTGGCGCCGGCCATGCGCTTTATCGTCGACTTCGGCCAGGCCGAACCGCTGATGGGGCAGAACGGTACGGGGCAATCCGGTAATCCGGCAAGTCCGAACTACCTCGACAGCATTGATCCTTGGCTGAAGGGGCAATACATGAGCCTGCCGATGCAGCCGCAGAACTTTGACAAGGTGTATGGCAACAAGCGGTTGACTCTTACCCCTGGTAAGTAACCCCATCCCTGTGGGAGCGAGCTTGCTCGCGATGAGGCCATGTCAGACACAATGTTGGTGACTGACATACCGCTATCGTCGGAACGCCGCCCGGAGCAAGCTTGCTCCCACAGGTTTTTGTGGTGATCTGATCCATGTTGGTGCAACCAGACTGCGGCGCCCGTTTTCGTGCACAAATCCCTCCTTGCCATTTCTTGAATCACCTTTTAAAACACTTGTTCGGGACTCTGGTTCGGAAATTGCTACTTTCATAAGGTCTTACGCTTTCCAGTAACAATAATTCTGCGCCATAAGCGCTCATATTGGTTTTTAGGGATTGAATAATGAAAAAAGCATTGCTGACCCTTTCTGCACTGGCGTTGTGCATGGCAGCCGGTTCCGCGCTGGCCAAGGAATACAAGGAATTGCGTTTTGGCGTTGATCCTTCCTACGCCCCGTTTGAGTCAAAAGCGGCTGACGGTAGCCTGGTAGGCTTCGACATCGATCTGGGTAACGCGATCTGCGCCGAGCTGAAGGTCAAGTGCAAATGGGTCGAAAGCGATTTCGACGGCATGATTCCGGGCCTGAAGGCCAATAAATTCGACGGTGTGATCTCTTCGATGACCGTCACCCCGGCCCGCGAAAAAGTCATCGACTTCTCCAACGAGCTGTTCTCCGGTCCAACCGCTTACGTGTCCAAGAAAGGTTCTGGCGTAACCGCAGACGTCGCTTCGCTCAAGGGCAAAACCGTCGGCTACGAACAAGGCACCATCCAGGAAGCCTATGCCAAAGCCGTTCTGGACAAGGCGGGCGTGAAAACCCAGGCCTATCAGAACCAGGATCAGGTGTATTCCGACCTGACTTCCGGTCGTCTCGACGCCGGCATCCAGGACATGCTGCAAGCCGAACTGGGCTTTTTGAAGTCGCCAAAAGGCGAGGGCTACGAAGTCAGCAAGCCGGTGGACAGCGAATTGCTGCCAGCCAAAACAGCTATCGGTATCTCTAAAGGTAACAAAGACCTCAAAGACCTTTTGAATAAAGGTATCAAAGCGTTACACGACGATGGCACCTACGCCACCATTCAGAAGAAACACTTTGGCGATCTGAATCTGTACAGCGGCAAATAATGCCCGGCGCCCATCTTGCGATGGGCGCTTTTTTCACCCGATCAGGTTGCTGATTTATGTTCGAAAACCTACTACAAAACCTGGGGCTCTCAGCCTTCAGCCTCCAGGGCTTCGGTCCGTTGCTGATGGAAGGCACCTGGATGACCATCAAATTGTCGGTGTTGTCGCTGTTGGTGGCCGTTTTGCTCGGGCTGCTCGGCGCCAGTGCCAAGCTGTCAAAAGTCAAACTGGTGCGCGTACCGGCCCAGCTCTACACCACGCTGATTCGTGGTGTGCCGGACCTGGTGCTGATGCTGTTGATCTTCTACAGCCTGCAAACCTGGCTGACGTCGTTTACCGATTTCATGGAATGGGAATACATCGAGATCAACCCGTTCAGCGCCGGGGTCATCACCCTGGGCTTCATTTATGGCGCGTATTTCACCGAAACCTTCCGTGGCGCGATTCTCGCGGTGCCACGGGGCCAGGTCGAAGCGGCGACTGCGTATGGCCTCAAACGCGGCCAGCGTTTCTGGATCGTGGTGTTCCCGCAGATGATGCGTTTTGCCCTGCCGGGTATCGGTAACAACTGGATGGTGATGCTCAAGGCCACCGCACTGGTCTCGATCATCGGCCTCGCCGACCTGGTCAAGGCGGCGCAGGATGCCGGTAAAAGCACTTATCAGCTGTTCTACTTCCTGGTGCTTGCAGCGTTGATTTACCTGCTGATCACCAGCGCCTCCAACTTCGTCCTGCGCTGGCTCGAACGCCGTTACGCCGCCGGTTCCCGGGAGGCCGTACGATGATCGAGCTCTTGCAGGAATACTGGAAACCCTTCCTTTATACCGACGGCTACAACATCACCGGCCTGGCCATGACCATGTGGCTGCTCAGTGCGTCGATCTTCATCGGTTTCCTGGTGTCGATCCCGCTGTCCATCGCCCGGGTTTCGCCGCATTTCTACATCCGCTGGCCGGTTCAGTTCTTCACCTATCTGTTCCGGGGTACGCCTCTCTATATTCAGTTGCTGATCTGCTACACCGGGATTTACAGTCTGGCCGCCGTGCGCGCCCAACCTGTACTGGATGCGTTCTTTCGCGATGCGATGAACTGCACGATCCTGGCCTTCGCCCTGAACACCTGCGCCTACACCACGGAGATTTTCGCCGGGGCGATTCGCAGCATGGCGCATGGTGAAGTCGAAGCGGCCAAGGCTTACGGTCTGACAGGCTGGAAGCTTTATGCCTACGTGATCATGCCTTCGGCCCTGCGTCGTTCGTTGCCTTATTACAGCAACGAAGTGATTTTGATGCTGCACTCGACCACCGTGGCATTCACCGCGACCATCCCGGACATCTTGAAAGTCGCGCGGGACGCCAACTCGGCGACCTTCCTGACCTTCCAGTCGTTCGGCATCGCTGCGCTGATCTACCTGACCGTTACCTTTGCGCTGGTCGGCCTGTTCCGCCTCGCCGAACGCCGATGGCTAGCCTTCCTCGGGCCGACCCACTAGGACCCGCTTTAGGGATAAAGAGACATGCGCCACCAGATTCATGACCTGCTGGCCCCGCTGCCGGGGACCGCTCGACAGATTCACAGCTTTCACTTCGGCCCATCATCGGCCAAAGGCAAGATCTACATTCAGTCATCCCTGCATGCCGACGAAATGCCCGGCATGCTGGTTGCCTGGCACCTCAAGCAACGTCTGGCGGAACTCGAAGCCGCCGGCCGTCTGCGCAGCGAAATCGTGCTGGTGCCGGTGGCCAACCCGGTCGGCCTCGAACAAGTGCTGATGGATGTGCCGCTGGGTCGTTACGATCTCGAAAGCGGGCAGAACTTCAATCGCTGGTTCGTCGATCTGAGCGAAGCCGTTGGCAACGAGATCGAAGGCCTGCTCGGCGACGATCCGCAGCACAACCTCGAACTGATTCGCCGCAGCCTGCGCAATGCCCTCGCCAAACAGACTGCCAGCACGCAACTGCAATCCCAGCGCCTGGCACTGCAACGGCTGGCCTGCGATGCCGACATGGTGCTGGACCTGCATTGCGATTTCGAAGCGGTCACCCACCTTTACACCACGCCCGAGGCCTGGCCGCAGGTCGAGCCGTTGGCGCGGTACATCGGTGCCGAAGCCAGCCTGCTGGCTACCGACTCCGGCGGTCAGTCGTTCGATGAATGCTTCACCCTGCTCTGGTGGCAGTTGAAGGAACGCTTCGGCGAACACTTCGATATTCCGCTGGGCAGTTTTTCTGTCACCGTCGAATTGCGCGGCCAGGGTGACGTCAATCACCCGTTGGCCAGCCTCGATTGCCAGGCGCTGATCAATTACCTGATTCAGTTCGGCGCCATCGCTGGCGAACCCGCTTCGCTGCCTGAACTGCCCTACCCGGCTACGCCGCTGGCGGGTGTTGAACCGGTGGCAACACCGGTCGGCGGGCTGCTGGTGTTCACCGCGCTACCAGGGGAATACCTCGAAGCCGGGCAACTGATCGCTGAAATCATCGACCCGATCCTTGACCGCGTCACCCCCGTTCATTGCACCGTCGCCGGGTTGATGTACGCCCGCTCGCTACGGCGCATGGCCACTGCCGGCATGGTGATCGCCCACATTGCGGGCACCGAAGCCTATCGCAGCGGCTACCTACTTTCGCCTTGAGGATGCATGCCCCATGTACAAACTGACCATTGAAGGCCTGCATAAAAGCTATGGCGATCATGAAGTACTCAAAGGCGTTTCGCTCAAGGCCAACACCGGCGACGTCATCAGCCTGATCGGCGCCAGCGGCTCGGGCAAAAGCACCTTCCTGCGTTGCATCAACTTTCTTGAGCAGCCGAACGACGGCGCCATGAGCCTGGATGGCCAGAACATCCGCATGATCAAGGATCGCCACGGCATGCACGTGGCCGATGCCGACGAACTGCAAAAGATCCGCACGCGCCTGGCCATGGTGTTCCAGCACTTCAACCTATGGAGCCACATGACGGTGCTGGAAAACATCACCATGGCCCCGCGCCGGGTGTTGGGTTGCAGCAAGCAGGAAGCCGAAGACCGCGCCCGACGCTATCTCGACAAGGTGGGCCTGGCCTCCCGCGTGGCGGATCAATACCCGGCGTTTCTTTCCGGTGGCCAGCAGCAACGGGTCGCCATCGCTCGGGCGTTGGCCATGGAACCAGAAGTCATGCTGTTCGACGAACCCACCTCGGCCCTCGATCCCGAACTGGTGGGTGAGGTGCTCAGGGTGATCCAGGGTCTGGCCGAGGAAGGCCGGACCATGATCATGGTGACCCACGAAATGAGCTTCGCCCGCAAGGTCTCGAGTCAGGTGTTGTTCCTGCACCAAGGGCTGGTCGAGGAAGAAGGTGCGCCTGACGACGTGTTGGGCAATCCGAAAAGTGAGCGGTTGAAGCAGTTCCTGAGCGGCAACCTGAAATAGCCTCACTTCCGACCTCTGTAACGAAATATGGCCAGTCAGCTGAAATCTTTGAAGACATCAGCTGACTGGCCATTCGTTTTTCGCAGGCGGCGATCAAGCAACGGGCGCGGGAGGCGGCTCATCCGGCAGTGTAGGTTCACCGGGCTCGGTGGGTTGTTCGTTGGGGGTATCGGGATCAGGCTGACCGGGGATGCCCCCTGCCATGTTGATAGGTGGATGTGCCAACAAGGACCAGGCCAAAACGCCAACCTGATTGGGCTCAAGCCTTGCCAGTTCGGCACTTATTCGCGGATCGATCTTCATAGGGCACTCCTGAGCGATGGCCCCGTCCGCGTTGCGCGAACCGGGCAGTACACCCAATAGAGTGTCTACCCGCTCAAGAATTCCCACGACTTGCCAGACGAACGGATCAGGTGCGTGGCAGGGTGACGCCGCGCTGACCCTGATACTTGCCGCCACGGTCCTTGTAGGACACTTCGCACTCTTCGTCGGATTCGAAGAACAGCATCTGAGCTACACCTTCGTTGGCATAGATTTTTGCCGGCAGCGTGGTGGTGTTGGAGAACTCCAGGGTCACGTGGCCTTCCCACTCGGGCTCGAGCGGCGTCACGTTGACGATAATGCCGCAACGCGCGTAGGTGCTTTTACCCAGGCAGATCGTCAGCACATTGCGCGGAATACGGAAGAATTCCACTGTGCGTGCCAAGGCAAAGGAGTTCGGCGGGATGATGCAGACATCGCTCTTGACGTCGACGAAGCTCTTCTCGTCGAAGTTCTTCGGATCAACGGTCGCCGAATTGATGTTGGTGAACACTTTGAATTCATCGGCGCAGCGTACGTCGTAGCCATAGCTCGACACGCCGTAGGAAATCACTCGGTCGGCGCCTTCGCCGCGCATCTGGCGCTCTACGAAGGGCTCGATCATGCCGTGCTCTTGCGCCATGCGGCGAATCCACTTGTCCGATTTGATGCTCATGGCGGGTGTCCTGAATAGCGAGGTGGAAAAAATCTGTCCGGCATCTTACCGGGCGCGCGCTTCGGGTTCAAAGTCCGGGTCACAAATCTTGCCGATCCCCCGTAATTTCCGGCCCTTGCGGGTAAACCGGCGGACCGTCAGTCATGAAAACAGAGAAACCTTCACAGGAAGCATTGGCACGTTCCGGAAAAAGGGTTAAGGTGGCGCCACTGTGCTGCTTGTGTCACTGAGAATCTCTACACGATATGTTGAATTTCGATCCAACCATCTACAAGAATTTTTCCTGCTCTTTGCACTCAGTCTCGGCCAGGGTTCTTCCTGCGTCGCAGTTATCTTTGTTCAAGGAGTTACACCATGTCTAATCGCCAAACTGGTACCGTTAAGTGGTTCAACGATGAAAAAGGCTTCGGCTTCATCACTCCACAATCCGGTGACGACCTGTTCGTTCACTTCAAAGCTATCCAATCCGACGGCTTCAAAAGCCTGAAAGAAGGCCAACAGGTTTCTTTCATCGCTACCCGCGGTCAGAAAGGCATGCAAGCTGAAGAAGTTCAAGTTATCTAACTTGTACTTGCTTTAGTAAAAAGCCC
The DNA here is from genome assembly GCF_059695775.1 of Pseudomonas sp. LBUM1666. Taxonomy (NCBI): domain Bacteria; kingdom Pseudomonadati; phylum Pseudomonadota; class Gammaproteobacteria; order Pseudomonadales; family Pseudomonadaceae; genus Pseudomonas; species Pseudomonas sp. LBUM1666. The sequence goes on from NZ_CP166789.1 coordinate 4,927,300, forward strand.
CGCCCTCAAAAGCGGGGCTTTTTTGTGCCCGTCTGTTTTGCAGGCAAAAAAAATCGCAGCCCATGGCTGCGATTTTTTGCGTCTTACCAAGTCACGCCAAACCCCGCGGTGTAACGGGTCTTGTCCAAATCAGCATCGTCGGTGCCGCTAATGATGTCTCTTTCGGCCTTCAGATTAAGCGATGCCCAATCGGTCACTTTGTAGCGCAAGCCCATTTCGGCATCGAGCGCGTAATCCGCTACGCCCGACAACGGCTTGCCCACTTCGCCGTTCGTGAAGAACTCCACCTTCTTACCGATCAGGTAGCGGTTGTAGTCCCACTTCATCGCCAGGGAATAGAAGTTTTCTTTGCTGCCGTCAGCGAACTCATAGTCCGTGCGGTTGACCAGCGAACCCAGGGAAAATGCGCCCAGTTCGTCGTCCCAGAATTGATAGCCGGGGCCGGTACCGACTGTACGCTGGCGGGACAGGTTTTCGACCTTGTCGCGCTTATAGACAGCGCGCCCTTGCCAGAACCATTTTTCGGTCAGGAAGCGGTCGAGCGAGTATTCGCCCCGCCAGTTGTCGGTAGTGACCACGTCATCCTGAAATTCGCGGTTGTACTCGCCTTCTGCGGTGTGTCGCCATCTGCCATGACGCGCACTAGTCTTGAAGTCGATATCGTAATCATCGGTGTCATTCTCGGCCCGCTGATAATCCAGCGCTGCATCGACATTACCCTTCCATACCAAATCCTCGACGACAGGCTTGGGCTTGAGAATCTGCTGGATACTTGCCAGCTCCACAGTCTTGGGCGTCTCGCCGTTGGCCAGGGTGACCTTGCCGTCTTCTGCCGCATGCAGCGCCTTGGCCTTTTCACCGGTGTAGGCATCCTGCTTGACCAGCAACTGCTGATCGCTTTCCAGGGTTTTGACCTGCTTCCAGTCGATCGGGACGGCACCGGCGTATTCGGTCTGGATCAACAGTTTGCCGCCATCGAAAACGGTGATCTTGCCGCTCAGCTTGTCACCGTTCTTCAACCAGACGGTATCGGCGAGCAAGGGCGTAGAGGCGCTGACAACAGCGAGGCACAGCAGGGTTCTGGACAACATAAGCAAATACAGGCTCAAGTTAGCGAAAAAAAGTCGGCATTATCCATACGAATAAGACCCTAGCAAGGACTGACCCGACTATTTCTATTGAGTTCATTTCTCAATAGGTGATCCAGGATTTACTCTACAGACGGTAAGGCGAACTTTTTCAGGAACTGCCGACGTGACCGACTCAACCACTGAAACCGATAGTCCGGCGCAAATCCGACGCACGGCGCTGTACCTGACACTGGCGCAAGTCCCAGAGGGCAAAGTCGTGAGTTACGGTCAACTCGCCGAGTTGGCGGGACTGGGCCGCGCCGCCCGCTTCGTCGGGCGGACACTGAGCCAACTGCCGGGCGACAGCAAATTACCCTGGCACCGCGTGCTCGGCGCCGGCGGGCGTATCAGCCTGCCTGCAGGCAGCCCTTCGGGGGATGAACAACGCGCGCGTTTGCGCATGGAGGGCATCAGTATCCTGAACAATCGTGTTGATATTCAGCGCCATGGCTGGCGCCCGGTAGAGCACAGCGGTTAGAGTGCGCGCTTTGTTTCCGTATTTCTTGAGGCAGACTCCAGCCCATGCCCCGTAAAACCTGGCGCGCCGCGCTCGCCGCCTATGCCAGCCCCTCGACGCTTGTACTGTTGCTGCTTGGTTTCGCCGCCGGCCTGCCCTACATGCTGGTGTTTTCGACACTTTCGGTCTGGCTGCGCGAAGCCGGCGTAGCTCGCGAAACCATTGGCTATGCAAGCCTGATCGGCCTGGCCTACGCCTTTAAATGGGTCTGGTCACCGCTGCTCGACCAATGGCGCCTGCCATTTCTCGGCAAGCTCGGTCGCCGACGTTCCTGGCTGGTGCTTTCCCAGGCACTGGTCATTCTCGGCCTGATCGGGATGGGTTTCTGCGACCCGCAAAAGCATTTGTCCTGGCTGATCGCTATTGCTGTGGTTGTCGCCTTCGCTTCGGCGACGCAAGACATCGCGGTCGACGCCTATCGCCTGGAAATCGCCGACGACACCCGCCAGGCCGCCCTCGCCGCCAGTTACATGTCCGGTTATCGGATCGCCGCGCTGCTGGCCACCGCCGGCGCCCTGTTCTTCGCTGAAGGTTTCGGTTCCACCGGTTTCAACTATAAGCATTCGGCATGGGCCGGCACCTACATCCTGTTCGGTGCCTTGATGGTTCCGGCGCTGCTGACCTCCTTTTTCATGCGCGAACCGCCGGTGCCGCTGCGCACGCAGCTTCAGGCCGGGCGCTACAGCTTTGTGCATCAACTGGCATCGGTGTTTGTGCTGATCGTGCTGCTGGTTTCCGTGCCGGCCATGTTCACTCAGTTGTACAACACCGATTTCGCCAGCGTGTTGTTCGAAGGCGTGAGCGTGCTCGACCTGCTGCTCGAAGACCGCGCGTTCCTGCGGGCAATTCTCTACACCACGCTCACCGCAATGTGCCTGTCGGCCATTGGCCGCCGTGGCCTGGCGCCGGTGCTGACGCCGATAAACGACTTCATTCTGCGCTACCGCTGGCAAGCGTTTCTGTTGCTCGGTCTGATCGCCACCTATCGGATGTCCGATACGGTCATGGGCGTGATGGCCAACGTGTTCTACATCGACCAGGGCTTTACCAAGGATCAGATTGCCAGCGTCAGCAAAGTCTTTGGCCTGATCATGACCCTGGTCGGCGCCGGCATGGGCGGCCTGCTGATTGTGCGCTTTGGCATCTTGCCGATTCTGCTCATCGGCGGCATCTCATCAGCCGGCACCAACCTGCTGTTCCTGATGCTCGCCGACATGGGCGCCAACCTGAACATGCTGATCCTCACCATTTCCCTGGATAACTTCAGTTCGGGCCTGGCGACCTCGGCGTTTGTCGCCTACCTGTCGAGCCTGACCAACTTGAAGTTCTCCGCGACCCAGTACGCCCTGCTCAGCTCGATCATGCTCTTGCTGCCACGCCTGATCGGCGGCTACTCGGGGGTCATGGTGGAGAAATTCGGTTATCACGACTTCTTCCTGATCACCGCCCTGCTCGGCGTGCCGACGCTGCTCTTGATCGCGTTGCACTGGTTCCAGGAGAGCCGCCGCGAAGGCCCGACGCCAACGCCGACGCCAGAACCGGTTCCGACCCAGGTCGCAGAAGAGTCATAGGTTCTTTACGCAGGAAGCAGCCCGGAGGGCGCGGGATTCCCGCCCTCGCGCCACCCCGCCGACCGCACGCCTGTACGCCAGCAGATCTCGCCCGTACAATGCTCCGTCATTTCTCGTCATCAGCAACCGACAACGGCCAACCATGCGCACCAGTCAATTTTTGCTCGCCACACAGAAAGAAACGCCTTCCGACGCGGTCGTGATCAGCCATCAGCTGATGCTGCGCGCCGGCATGATCCGCAAACTCGCCTCGGGCCTGTACACCTGGCTGCCGATGGGCTTGCGAGTGATGCGCAAGGTCGAAGCCGTCGTTCGTGAAGAAATGAACGCCGCGGGCTCTCTCGAAGTGTTGATGCCGAGCACCCAACCGGCTGAGCTGTGGCAGGAATCCGGTCGCTGGGAAGAATACGGCCCTGAGTTGTTGCGCTTCAAGGATCGCCACGGTCGCGATTTCTGCGCCGGCCCGACTCACGAAGAAGTCATCACCGACCTGATGCGCAACGAGTTGAGCAGCTACAAACAGCTGCCGATCAACCTGTACCAGATCCAGACCAAATTCCGTGACGAAATCCGTCCGCGCTTCGGTTTGATGCGCGGTCGCGAATTCATCATGAAGGACGCCTACTCCTTCCACGCCGACCAGCCATCGCTGCAGGTCACCTATGACCGCATGCACCTGGCGTACTGCAATATCTTCACTCGCCTGGGCCTGAAATTCCGCCCGGTTGAAGCCGACAACGGCTCGATCGGTGGTGCAGGCTCCCACGAGTTCCACGTGCTGGCCGAATCCGGCGAAGACGATATCGTCTTCAGCAACGGTTCCGACTACGCCGCGAACATCGAGAAAGCCGAAGCCGTGCCACGCGAGACCTCCCGCGCCACACCTGCCGAAGAGCTGCGCCTGGTCGACACGCCGAACGCCAAGACCATTGCGCAACTGGTCGAAGGCTTCAATCTGCCGATCGAAAAAACCATCAAGACCCTCGTGGTGCACGCCGAAGAAGCGGGCAAGCTGATTGCCCTGATCATTCGTGGCGACCACGAGCTGAACGAAATCAAGGCCGCCAACCAGCCAGGCGTTGCCAGCCCGCTGGTCATGGCTTCGGAAAGCGAATTGCGTGACGCGATTGGCGCCGGTGCCGGCTCCCTCGGCCCGTTGAACCTGCCGCTGCCAATCATCATCGACCGCTCGGTCGAGCTGATGAGCGACTTCGGTATTGGTGCCAACATCGACGACAAGCACTACTTCGGCGTGAACTGGGAGCGTGATCTGCCGGTTCCGACCGTTGCCGACCTGCGCAACGTAGTCGCCGGCGACCCGAGCCCGGATGGCAAGGGCACCCTGGAAATCAAGCGCGGCATCGAAGTCGGGCACATCTTCCAGCTGGGCAACAAGTACAGCAAAGCGATGAAGTGCGAAGTGCTGGGCGAGAATGGCAAGCCAGTCACCCTGGAAATGGGTTGCTACGGCATCGGCGTTTCCCGCGTGGTGGCTGCGGCCATCGAGCAGAACAACGACGCCAACGGGATCATCTGGAGCGACACACTGGCCCCGTTCCAGATCGCTCTGGTACCGCTGCGCTACGAAACCGAACAGGTTCGCGAAGCCACCGACAAGCTGTATGCAGAATTGACTGCCGCCGGCTTCGAAGTACTGCTGGACGACCGCGACAAGAAAACCAGCCCGGGCATCAAGTTCGCGGACATGGAGCTGATCGGCATTCCTCACCGGATCGTGGTCAGTGACCGCGGCCTCGCCGAAGGCAATCTTGAATACAAGAGCCGCACTGAGCCCGAAGCGCAAGCGCTGCCGGTCGCAGACGTGCTGTCCTTCCTTCAGTCCCGTATCCGCCGCTGACATCAGATAGAGAAGTCATGTTCAAGCGAAACACCTTAGGCCTCGGTGGTGCCGCCCTGTGCGGCACCCTGTTGGTCAGCGGCTGTGCCAATCAAATGTCACAACGCAGCGAGCACGAGGAACGTGTCGAGCGTAAATTGCTCGATCACAGCCTGCAGATTGATGTCGGCGAGCCAAAGGTGCTTGAGCTGCCGCAACGTCGGGTGAAGATCCACGAGCAGAAGACTTTCGAAGTCACCGAATTCGAAGTCACGCGTCACTACGATCGCTACACGCCTTACCAACCCTGGCGGGAGGCTTACGAGATTCCGCTGGGAGCGGTGGCCGTGGTGGCCGGTGTCGGTGCGAACGTGGTCAACGTGTTCGCCCTCGGCAACCTGCCGGACAGCGTGACGAAAGACTGGTTGAGCTACGGTTTCGCCGGGCTCAACCCGTTCATGAATGTGCAGTCTCATGGTCGTGCGCAACAGAACCTGGCGGGAATCGACGAGGTTCAGCTCGACAAGCGCACCGAATACTCGAGCCTGCCATGGAGCGAGCGTCCGGTTGAGGTCAAGGCCGGCAAGGAAACGTTCGAGATGAGCACCGACAAAAACGGTGTATTGCGCGTGAACTTGCTGGACAGCCCGTTCGCCGAACACGACATCAATCATCTGAGCCGGCTGCTGATCAGTGTCCAGGATGCTCAGGACGACGTGCACTCCAATTCGTCCCTGGCGGTCAGTAGCTCCTTGCGTGGCAAGCTGCTCGAAGCTCACGGGCTGATTTACGACGACCTCGAAGACGACGAAGTGAGCCAGTGGGTACACCGGGTCAAACGTTTGTCGGAACTGGGCCTGGAAGAAGAAGCCACCGAGCTGGAACAAAGCCTGATCGAACTGACGCGCAACGATCCCGAGTTGCAGACCGAATTCCTCAAGTCTTTGACCAAGGATGCCGGGCGACTGGTTGCGGATCCGGGACCGAATTAAAGCCTAAAAGCATCGCGAGCAAGCTCGCCCCCACAGTTGACCGCGCTATTCAGACGAATGCGGTTTAATGTGGGAGCGAGCTTGCTCGCGATGAGGCCCTTAGAATCATCACTGAACTACCGCTCAAACAACTCCATCTGCTCAAACCCGCCCCGCAAATCCTCCAGCCGCACCCCAATCCCCAACAACCGCACCGGTTTCCCGCCACGGTTGAAGGCCTGGGTCAGCAACAGCTGATAACTCCCCAAGTCCCGCCCTGCCCCGGCCTGCTCCAGAGTGGTCTGGGTGAAGTCATGGAATTTCACTTTGACGAACGGCTTGCCCGGTCGATAGCTGCTGTCGATTCGCGCCATGCGGCCGGTCAGGGTTTCCAGTAACTCGGGTAATTTATCGAGGCAGCTCACCAGATCCGGCAAGTCCACGTCGTAGGTGTTTTCGACACTGATTGACTGCCGACGACTGTCGTTGTGCACCAACCGGTCATCGATCCCACGGGCCAGGCTCCAGAGTCGCTCGCCGAAGCTGCCGAATTCCCGCACAAGCGCCAACTTGTCCCATTCGCGCAGATGCGAACAATCGACGATGCCGAGCCTGCCTAATTTGTCTGCGGTCACTTTGCCAACGCCGTGCAACTTGCTCACCGGCAAACCACTGACAAAATCCTCGACCTGATCCGGCGTAATGACGAACAAGCCGTTGGGCTTCTTCCAGTCGCTGGCGATCTTGGCCAGAAACTTGTTCGGCGCAACGCCCGCCGAAACGGTGATGTGCAGCTGATTAGAGACGCGACGCCGAATATCCTGGGCAATCCGCGTGGCGCTGCCACCGAAATGCGCGCTGTCCGACACGTCGAGGTAGGCTTCATCCAGGGAAAGCGGCTCGATCAAGTCGGTGTAATCGCGAAAGATCGAGTGAATTTCCTTGGAGGCCTCTCTATAGGCCTCCATGCGTGGCTTGACGATGGTCAGGTCCGGGCACAGCTTCAAGGCATGTCCGGAAGACATGGCCGAGCGCACCCCATAAGCCCGCGCTTCATAATTGCAGGTGGCGATCACTCCACGTCGATCCGCCGAACCACCCACCGCCAGGGGCTTACCGGCCAGGCGCGGGTCGTCACGCATCTCGATGGCAGCGTAGAAGCAGTCACAATCGACGTGGATGATTTTTCGCTGCGTCATATAAAAGCAGTGTTCATGGTGAAGAAATGGAGTACTGGCGAGTCAGATCGGCAGTATCTCACTGACACCTGTATATAGCACCAGTACTCTGAATGTTCTTTTCTACTTGTAGGAAAAGTGCCGATGAATTTATTTTCTTAATCGAAAAGCTTCACCCGATAGAGCTGAAAGCCTTGCCACACCACCCTTACAGCCAATCACCCAGCCCTATTTTCAAGCTAAGCGATTGAACGGGAAGAGGTTTTCTCTGGACTGAAGGTTGACAGCCTGCCGATCCTCTGTAGAATGCCGACACACAGACGCGGGATGGAGCAGTCTGGTAGCTCGTCGGGCTCATAACCCGAAGGTCGTCGGTTCAAATCCGGCTCCCGCAACCAAACATCAAAAAAGGCTACTCGAAAGAGTGGCCTTTTTTGTGCGCGTCTCTTTTGTAAACACGAGATAGGATTGAGCGGGTAACGGCTGACGGTGCAGGATTGAAAAATCGTTCTGATTCCGAAACTTAAGTCTCCCCCACCACCGCTCGCCGCTCATTTATGCTTATTTGTCACTATTCAGGATTAACGGTAGACACTCCGGCGTTCGCCTGTAGAATGCCGCCACACAGACGCGGGATGGAGCAGTCTGGTAGCTCGTCGGGCTCATAACCCGAAGGTCGTCGGTTCAAATCCGGCTCCCGCAACCAAACATCAAAAAAGGCCACTCGAAAGAGCGGCCTTTTTTGTGCGCGTCTCTTTTGTAAATATGAGCATAGATACGAGCGGGCTACGGCTCACGGTGCAGAATTGAGAAATCGTTCTGATTCCAAAACTTAAGCCTTCCCCTCGACCGTTCGCCGCTCATTTACGCTTATTTGACCCTATTCAGGATTAACGGTTGACTCTCCGGCGTTCGCCTGTAGAATGCCGCCACACAGACGCGGGATGGAGCAGTCTGGTAGCTCGTCGGGCTCATAACCCGAAGGTCGTCGGTTCAAATCCGGCTCCCGCAACCAAACATCAAAAAAGGCTACTCGAAAGAGTGGCCTTTTTTGTATCTGTTGAAAAAGTCCTTTCGCAACAATGACCTGCCACTGTGTAGCGAGCCGTTCGGGATCCCCAATGCTCTGAGCCCAGACTATGCTGAGCCACAGACAGAACCCTCTACGACTGATGACGTACCATCGCCGATACCCGGTGAGAGGCGTTAATATTTGTGATTATTTTTTTCTACAGGGATTGGTAACTTGGCTGGATACCCCCATCCTGTCGCGCACAATCCAAGAGGTGATTGATGCGCGCCAACTCGTCTGATCCACAAGACACCGTCACAGCAACACAACCGATCAAGGCCGAGCGTCTGCGCTTGCTTGATCGAATCAGCAAATACCGCCAGCCCATCGGCCTGGCAGTCACTTTGCTGTTGTTCGCTATCGCGCTGATTGCCTGTCGCCACCTGCTGAGCGAACTCGATCTGTACGCTCTGCACGACTCGATTCTCGACGTTCCGAAACCGGCATTATTGGGCGCGCTGGGCGCGACCGTGGTCGGCTTCATTATCCTGCTGGGCTACGAATGGTCGGCCAGCCGCTACGCAGGCGTGACACTGGCGCCACGAATCCTGGCTCTGGGCGGGTTCACCGCATTTGCCATCGGCAATGCCATTGGCCTTTCGATGCTCTCAGGGGGCTCGGTTCGCTACCGTTTATATGCACGTCATGGTCTGGGCGCTTCTGAAGTCGCGCACATGACGCTATTCGCCAGCCTCTCGCTCGGCTGCGCCCTGCCCCCACTGGCCGCCCTCGCCACCCTCAGCAACCTGCCTGGCGCCTCTGCCGCCCTGGGTTTGTCCGAGACGTTGCTGGGCACCATCGCCGCGGCCGTTTTGCTGTTGTTCACGGTACTGGCCATCGGCATTTACCGCCGCCGTCTGCCAGATCAGCCTTACCCGGACAACTTGCTGGTCAAAGTCGGACGCCGGACGTTGCGCCTGCCGGGGCGTCGTCTGACGTTTCTGCAACTGATCATCACTGCCCTGGACGTCGCCGCCGCGGCTACCGTGCTCTATCTGCTGCTGCCTGAAGCACCGCCCTTCGGCGCGTTCCTGTTGGTGTACCTGCTGGCACTGGCCGCTGGTGTGCTCAGCCATGTTCCCGGCGGCGTCGGAGTATTCGAAGCGATTCTGCTGGCTGCCTTCTCCGACACACTCGGCGCCGCGCCACTCGCTGCCGCCCTGCTGCTCTATCGCCTGATTTACGTGGTGCTGCCGTTGCTGGTGGCCTGCGTATTTCTGCTGATCAATGAAGGTCAGCGCCTGTTTCAATCGCGTCAGTCCTTAAGGGTGGCGTCCGGCCTGGCCGCGCCGATTCTGGCGGTGCTGGTCTTTCTATCCGGCGTGGTGCTGCTGTTCTCTGGTGCCACCCCGGAAATCGACACACGCCTGGAGCACATCGGCTTTCTGATCCCGCATCGACTGGTCGACGCCTCGCACTTCGGTGCCAGCCTGATCGGTGTGCTTTGCTTGCTGCTGGCCCAAGGGCTGCGCCGCCGACTGTCGGCCGCCTGGATGCTGACCACCATATTGTTGCTGGTGGCTGCCCTGCTCTCTCTGCTCAAGGGTTTCGACTGGGAAGAAGCGTGTCTGCTGACCCTGACTGCAAGCCTGCTGGGGGTTTTCCGCAGCTCGTTCTATCGCCCCAGCCGCCTGACCGAACTGCCGTTCTCGCCGCTGTATCTGGTGGCGAGCCTGTGCGTACTCGGTGCGTCGATCTGGCTGTTGCTGTTCGCCTATCAGGACGTCCCGTACAGCCATCAGCTCTGGTGGCAGTTCACCCTCGACGCCGATGCCCCGCGTGGCTTGCGCTCGCTGCTGGGTGCTGCGGTGTTGCTGGTAGTGGTGTCCCTGACCTGGCTGCTGCGCACCGCACGCCCGGTGATCCATCTGCCAACGCCCGATGAACTGGGCCGTGCGGTAAAGATCCTCATGGCCTCCGCCCAACCGGATGGCGGCCTCGCCCTGACCGGCGACAAGGCGCTGCTGTTTCACCCCAACGACGAGGCGTTCCTGATGTACGCCCGCCGTGGTCGCAGCCTGGTGGCCTTGTATGACCCGATCGGCCCGACCCAACAACGGGCGGAAATGATCTGGCAGTTCCGCGACCTCTGCGACATCCACCACGCCCGTCCTGTGTTCTATCAAGTGCGCGCCGAGAACCTGCCGTACTACATGGACATCGGCCTGACCGCGATCAAGCTCGGCGAAGAAGCCCGGGTCGATCTGCTTCGCTTTGATCTCGACGCCAAGGGCAAAGAGATGAAAGACCTGCGCTACACCTGGAACCGTGGCACTCGCGATGGTCTGTCGCTGGAGATCTTTGATCCGGGACAAGCGCCGATGGATGAGCTCAAGGTGATTTCCGATGCCTGGCTGACCGGCAAGAACGTGCGCGAGAAAGGTTTCTCCCTCGGCCGCTTCAGCGATGACTACCTCAAGCATTTTCGCGTCGCGGTGATTCGTTTCGAAGGGCGTCCAGTGGCATTCGCCAACTTGCTCGAGACTTACGGCCATGACCTGGCCAGCCTCGACCTGATGCGCGCGCACCCGGACGCGCCCAAGTTGACCATGGAGTTCATGATGGTCGGCCTGATCCAACATTATAAAAATCATGGATACGCGCGCTTCAGCCTGGGCATGGTGCCGCTGTCGGGGTTGCAACCCCGTCGTGGTGCACCACTGACCCAGCGTCTGGGCTCGATGGTTTTCCGCCGTGGTGAGCAGCTCTACAACTTCCAAGGCTTGCGCCGCTTCAAAGACAAATTCCAGCCTGACTGGGAACCCCGTTATATGGCCGTACCTGCCGGACTCGATCCGCTGGTTGCCCTGGCCGACACTGCTGCCCTGATTGCGGGCGGCTTGACTGGATTGGTGAAACGCTGATGATTCAACGCTCCTTGCGGTACGTACTGGGCACGCTGGTCGTGCTGGCCCTGATTCTCGGTGGCGGTTACTGGTACCTGAAACGCCCGGCACCCGAACCGACCCTCGAACAGCTGACACCGGCCGATGGCGCCGCGATGACCCGCGTCATCCCCGGCAACACGCCACGCGCCCAGGTGCTGGTGGCGGTCAATGAAGACCAGAAGCTCAGCAACAAACAGTTGTTGACCCTGAGCCGCACCGGTTCGGCGCAGATTGTTCAGGTGATCCTGCCCAAAGACTGCCTGCTGCAAAGTCGCGCCCTGCAATCGGCCCTGAGAGAACTCAAAGGCCCGGCGACCCTGGTCAGCGGCATCGGTCCTGGCGCTGTGCTGGCATGGCGCTGGTTGTCCGAGCAGAAGGACGACAAGGCTCAAGCCGTCTCGGTGGACCTGGCCCTGGAAAAACCCGGCTGCACCCACCTGCTACCGAAAAGCGCCGCTCACGGTCACTGGCTGGTGGCCTGGAACGACAACCCGGACGACACCAGCGCCGGCTTCGTGCGCGACCAACCCAACGCCGAAACCAGCATCAGCGACTACGACATCAACCTGCCGCAAGTGCTGAATAACGAACTGCGCAAGATCCTCGTTGGCGGCGATAAAGCCGCTGGCGGCCTGCAAATCCCGGTAGTCGAAGTGCCCGCCGGCCAAGCCAAGGACACCGTGACCCTGTTCCTGTCCGGTGACGGCGGCTGGCGCGACCTTGACCGCGACGTAGCGGGCGAGATGGCCAAGATCGGCTACCCGGTCGTCGGCATCGACACCCTGCGCTACTACTGGCAACACAAGAGTCCGGAGCAAAGCGCTCTGGACCTCGCCGAGCTGATGCAGCACTACCGGCAGAAATGGGGCACAAAGCGCTTCATCCTGACCGGTTACTCGTTTGGCGCCGACGTCCTCCCGGCGATCTACAACCGCCTGGAACCAGCAGAACAGCAACGCGTCGACGCGATCATCCTGCTGGCCTTCGCCCGCACCGGCAGCTTCGAAATCGAAGTCGAAGGCTGGCTCGGCAACGCCGGCAAAGAAGCCGCCACCGGCCCGGAAATGGCCAAGCTGCCCCCGGAGAAAGTGGTGTGCATCTACGGTGAAGAAGAAGTCGACGAGAGCGGCTGCACCGACAAGACTGCGGTTGGTGAAGCGATGAAATTACCTGGCGGCCATCACTTCGACGAGAACTACCCGAAACTGGCACAGCGGTTGGTGGATATCATCGAGAAGCGACAAGCCAAGGGTGAGACGGCTCAGGAGTGACCTGAGCCTCGCCCACAAGAAAGCCCCCGCAGCCGTTTGGTTGCGGGGGCTTTTTTACATGTGCAAACATGTAGCACTTCCAGCGAGCCGGACGTTATGTCGAGTTCGACTCAGATTCCATTTCCCCAAAAAGTTTTTCTTCTTGGGCGTGCAGGCTGGCCATCTTGAACAAAAGCAAAATGTCTTGACTCTTCATCTAGCTAGAAACTCCAAGTGTCCACATTCCATAAAACGTGGACACTTTTTTCATTGAAAATATCGAGCCGTCAAGACCGTTCGATAGGTCCTGACCTCGCGACCAGCCCGGACAAAGACCGAATCTGAAGAAGAACTACCTGAAAGCAAGTAACACCGCCGTTCCCCTGTGGGAGCGAGCCTGCTCGCGATGGCGGACTGAGATTCGCTATTGGTGTTGCCTGACAGACCGCTATCGCGAGCAGGCTCACTCCCACAGGGATGGTCAGTGGATTCAAAATCCATCGGACACAAAAAAGCCCCCGCTACCTTCACGGCAACGGGGGCTTCCTACTTATAGGCGGCGCTCTGCGGCGCCGTATACCTCTTCGTCACGTCGGGCCCCGACTGCGACGATCAATACCTGAATAGCGTTGCCATCGACTCGATAAACAATCCGCGTGTCGCCTGTCCGGATCCGTCTACAGCCTGCAAGACTGGCTCTTAGGGGCTTGCCGCTCTTGTCCGGCTCACCATTGATAATCCGCTCTTCGATAACATCAAGAATGCGGTTCGCCGCCACAGCTCCCAGCAGATCCAGATCCTTCTGGACCTCCGGATGATAGATAACGCCCCAAACCATCCACAGCTCCTTTAGTCTTTCTTGGCGTACCGCGCCCGCATATCGTCGTGGCTGACAGCCTTGGCCTGATCAAAACCGATCAGTCGCTCTCGAGCCGCTGCTTCAACCCGAAGGTCCTCAAGCTCGTCGAGCATTTCCTGATACGCATCGACATTGATAATGACCGCTGCGGGTTGGTTGTCTTTGAAAATGACCAGTCGTTCGGTGGCTCGGCTGGAAATCTCCTTTAGCCTCGCACTAAACCCCCTGACCATCGCAGTCACCGAAATCGCTTGGTCAGCACGCTCCAGTAATGCCGTCATACTCACCTCTCTACACAATCATGCAAATTTGAACACACAGTTCTACGCAGAGTATTGCGTCGAATTAGACATACAGCAAGCTACAAAAAGCGCGTATTTATCATCCAACGTTTTTCACCCTGAGAAAAAGTGAGCCGAAGGACGTGTAAATACTCACTCCGCGTTTAGTTCTGTTTACTTAAGGTGTCGCAATATCGGATGACGCCCGCAGACCTTGTAGGCAAACTCCGAATCTTGCGTTTGGGCACTTTGATGCCTTGTTGCGCTTTTCTTCGACGGGATACTCTCCGGCCGTCGCTGACCATTCAGCGATCGGGTGTGGTAACCCGGTTAGGCAAAGTGCAACACCGCTCCCATCACGATTTCGTGCGTTTTTACGTCTGTAATCCTGTGTTATGGCGGCTGTGCGTGGGAGACCTTCGGGTCTGCCGGTTCCTTTGCTCCTCCGGTTTACCACCCTGCGTACAGCTGCCACCCATTCGTGTGGTAACGAATGCGGCAGTTCCTCGTTTTAAGGAGCGAAACAATGAGCAAAACAAATCCGTCCACACCCTCAGAACTGAAAACCATCGGCCTCACCCCCTTCATCTACTGCTCGAACCAGGCACTGTTCCGTGTCAGTCGAGACGTACCCCTCGGTGATGCGCTAGCCATGGCCTCTGATTTCCTGTTCCTTGCCAAGGAGCTGACCAAAGATGCTGCCTACGCCCGAGACACCGACCGACATGCCTGGGCCGCGCATTACCTGACGGCAATGAGTAAGGCCGTAATTGATGATGTGGTGAAGGTACTGACGCCGCCACCTGCCCGGACAAAAACCGAATCTAAAAAATAGCTGCCCGAAAGCAAGTAAAGGAGCAGAGACGGAATACGTGCAAACACCGCACATCCCCTGTGGGAGCGAGCTTGCTCGCGATGACGGACTAGCAATCACAATCGATGTCGACTGACAGATCGCCATCGCGAGCAAGCTCGCTCCCACAAGGGATCTTCATTGCCTTCAGGGGATTGCACCGTGTCTAGTCCTGAAATAGGTTTACACCTGTTTCACCCTAACGCCCGATGCACCGCATCGGGCGTTTTGTATTTTAAGGACAGGTGCGGACGCTCCTGGTTGTAGATCGTAATTGCTTCTCTCACCATCCGTTCAGCCTGTGCCAGATTTGTTGGCCGGTAGAGCAGCAGTTCCGTTTTCAAAATGCCGTTTACCCGCTCTGCCAAGGCGTTTTGGTAGCAGTCGTAGCCATCGGTCATCGAGCATGTAACTCCGCTTTTCGCGTGCAGTTTTTGGTAGAGATCGGAGCAGTACTGGGCGGATTCAACCGGTCGTCGCAACACCTTTGATCGAGGTGTTTATGGGACGGTCTGCAGGCTGGATGCAAAAGTTGACGGGGCGTGGAGCGATGCGTTCGCCAGGTGCGCCGTCACTTCGTAATGAAATCGAGCGGCTGTTCTGGAAACAAATCGCAACCGGGATCACAAGCGAAAAGGCAGCGGAGGCGACTGGCGTATCATCAGCGGTAGGCACACGCTGGTTCCGTCATCGGGGCGGGATGCCATTGTTCATGTCTAACCAAATATCCGGAAGGTACTTATCGTTCGCAGAGCGAGAAGAGATTGGGCTGCTTCGGGCGAAAGGTGTTGGCGTACGTGAGATTGCGCGTCTCCTTGGACGAAGCCCGTCGACAGTTTCACGGGAACTGACACGTAATGCTGCAACTCGTTGCGGTCGGCTTGAGTATCGTGCTTCAGTCGCACAATGGAAGGCAGAACTGGTTGCCAAAAGACCGAAGCCAGCGAAACTGTTGACTAACCCGCGGCTGTGTCACTACGTGCAAGACCGTCTGGAGGGTAAAGTTCACGGCGCTAATGGTCGCGAGATTGTTGGGCCTCGACAAGCTCCCTTCAAAGGCCGAAATAAACCACATCGCAGTGACCGTAAATGGGTCAATGGCTGGTCGCCCGAACAGATTACCAACCGGTTAAAGATCGATTTTCCGGACGATGAATCCATGCGCATCTCTCACGAAGCCATATATCAGGCCCTCTATATTCAGGGGCGAGGAGCTCTTAAGCGCGAGCTAGTGAGCTGCCTGCGCACAGGGCGAGCATTGCGTGTGCCGAGAGCTAGGGCGCAGGCCAAAACATGGGCGCACGTCAGCGAGGATGTCATGATCTCCAGTCGCCCTGCTGAGGTGGAAGACCGGGCTGTACCAGGGCATTGGGAGGGAGACCTGATCATCGGTCTGAACCGATCTGCGATTGGAACCCTGGTCGAGCGCTCAACTCGATTCACCATGCTCGTCCACCTGCCTCGCGAGGAAGGTTATGGGCTAATTCCTCGAACGAAGAACGGCCCGGCGCTGGCCGGCTACGGGGCTGTCACTATGGCCAATGCACTGAAGAAGACGGTGACTGACCTACCCATCGAATTGTGGCAATCTTTGACTTGGGATCGTGGAAAGGAACTATCTGATCACGCTCGATTTACCATCGAATCCGGAGTGAAGGTCTTTTTTGCTGACCCTCATAGTCCATGGCAGCGCGGCACGAACGAGAATACGAACGGTCTTCTGCGCCAATACTTCCCGAAAGGTACCGACCTGTCTCGCTGGAGTGCCCAAGAGATCCAAGCCGTAGCCCATGCGCTGAACACAAGGCCTCGGAAAACACTCGGCTGGAAAACACCTGCCGAAGCACTAAACAAGTATCTAAAATCAATTCAACAATCCAGTGTTGCGACGACCGGTTGAATCCGCCCTGCGCACCTCGATCAGAGTGATGTACCAGTTTCTGGTTCGTTCGACGCGTCTTTAAGGCCATGCGAAAGGCTTGAGCCACGGATTTGGCATGCAAGCTGTCATGCACGTGGTAGCCGACAATCTTTCTCGAGTAGGCATCCGTCACCAAACTCAAATAGGCGGGGCCTTCTCGCGTGGAGAGATAGGTGATATCAGCCACCCAGACCTGTTCCGGACCTGTGGCAACCACTTGCAGTGGGCCCGGCTTCAGGAGATTGGGATGACAGCGGAAGCGATGATGACTGTCGGTTGTCTTGTGATACGCCCGTTTTCTGCGAACCAGCTGGCGGTGATCGCGCAACACCTCGAACAAGCGATCCCGGCCGACATGCAGCTCCTGCCTGTCTTGTTTGGCGTTCATCATCGAGTGCAGCTTGCGAGCGCCTATGCAGGGCTGGCGCACGCGGATTTCCTGCACAAATTGGATGAGTTTTTGATCTTGCTCGACCCGGGCTCGATAGACCCGATCACGCTTGTAATAAGCTTGGCGGCTGATTCCCATGAACTGGCAAGCCCTGCTGACACTCAGGGTTTGGGTTTGCGCAACGACTTGCCGGGCCGCTTTTTTACGACAGATACGCCGTAGTCGTTTTTCAGAACCTCGACCACGTCTTCAAAGAACTTGGCTTTCTGATTGGCCAGCGCCAACTGTTCCTCAAGCTCTTTAATTCTCTGCTCGGGGGTCAATGGCAGGGTGGGCTCGTCCATTGCTCGGCTCCTCTGCGTTCGAATTGAGGCGCCCTGGCTCCAGTCCTGTCGACCATGCTTGCGTAACCAGACCAGCACCGTCGAGCGGCCCTGGATCCCGTAGCGCCGTTGAGCCTCTTTATAACTCAACTCGCCTTTTTCAACCTGATCGACGACCGACAATTTAAAAGTCAGTGTGTAATCGCGCTGAC
This sequence comes from Pseudomonas sp. LBUM1666, assembly GCF_059695775.1. Classification (NCBI taxonomy): domain Bacteria; kingdom Pseudomonadati; phylum Pseudomonadota; class Gammaproteobacteria; order Pseudomonadales; family Pseudomonadaceae; genus Pseudomonas; species Pseudomonas sp. LBUM1666. The sequence continues at coordinate 4,944,554 of NZ_CP166789.1, forward strand.
TGCGTTTTGCGCCCGTATCCATTGCACCGTCCTGATAAGAAGCCAGAAGGTGTAAACCTTATTCAGGACGAGACACCGGTCACAAAAAAGCCCCCGCCGCCTTACGGCAACGGGGGCTTTTTGTTGTGGCTTACATCTCTACCTGCGTCCCCAGCTCAATCACCCGGTTCAGCGGCAGATTGAAGAACCGCAAATTACCGTTGGCGTTCTGCAACATGAAGGCGAACAGCGCCTCACGCCAGCGTGCCATGCCTTCGAGCTTGGAAGCGATGACCGTCTCGCGGCTGAGGAAGTAGGTAGTGCGCATTGGGCTGAAGTCCAGGTCATCGAGATGACACAGTTTCAGCGCTTGCGGCACGTCCGGCTCGTCGACGAAGCCGAAGTGCAGGATCACCCGGAAGAACCCCTCGCCGTAGGAATCCACCTCGAAACGCCGTGATGCCGGCACCCTCGGGATGTCTTCGTACACCACCGTCAGCAGCACCACTTGCTCGTGCAGCACCTGGTTATGCAGCAGGTTGTGCAACAGCGCATGGGGCACGGCGTCCGGGCGCGCGGTCAGAAACACGGCGGTGCCCTGAACGCGATGCGGCGGTTGCACGGCGATGCTGCTGATGAAGATCGGCAACGGCAATCCACCTTCATCGAGACGATCGACCAGCAATTGCTTGCCGCGTTTCCAGGTGGTCATCAGCACAAACAGCACGATACCGGCGATCACCGGGAACGCCCCACCCTGAATGATTTTCGGCACGTTGGCAGCGAAGTACAGACCGTCCACCAAGAGGAATCCGAGCAACAGCGGAACCGCGAGGACCGGAGGCCATTTCCACAGCAGCAATATCACCGCCGACACCAGGATGGTGGTCATCAGCATCGTGCCCGTCACGGCCACACCGTAAGCCGCAGCCAGCGCGCCGGAGGACTCGAAGCCCAGCACCAACAGGATGACGCCGACCATCAGCGCCCAGTTCACCGCGCCGATGTAGATCTGGCCTTGTTCGGCACTGGAGGTGTGCTGAATGTGCATGCGCGGTATGTAACCGAGCTGAATCGCCTGACGAGTCAGGGAGAACGCACCGGAAATCACCGCCTGAGAAGCAATGACCGTGGCCAGGGTCGACAACCCCACCAACGGAATCAGCGCCCAGCTCGGTGCCAACAAGTAGAACGGGTTGCGAGCGGCTTCCGGGTCACCGAGCAGCAACGCGCCTTGACCGAAGTAGTTCAGCACCAGCGCCGGCAGCACGAGGATGAACCAGGCGCGAGCGATCGGCTTGCGACCGAAGTGCCCCATGTCGGCGTACAGCGCTTCGGCGCCGGTCAGTGCCAGCACCACCGCGCCGAGGATCGCCACACCCATGCCCGGGTGCACGATGAAGAAGCGCACGCCCCACACCGGGTTCATCGCCTGCAACACTTCCGGGTGCTGCATGATCCCGTAGACGCCCAGCGCCCCCAGCACCACAAACCAGGTCACCATGATCGGTCCGAACAGAATGCCGATTCGCGCGGTACCGTGACTCTGAATCAGGAACAGCGCCACCAGCACGACCAACGACAGCGGCACCACCCAATGGTCGATACCCTCGAATGCCAGCCCCAATCCTTCAATCGCCGAGAGCACGGAAATCGCCGGGGTGATCATACTGTCGCCGTAAAATAACGCCGCACCGATCAGCCCGCAGACCACCAGCAACCCCCTCAACTTCGGATGCCCGGCCGCCGCCCGCCGGGCCAGTGCGGTCAAGGCCATGATCCCGCCTTCGCCCTGGTTGTCGGCACGCAGCACGAACAGCACATATTTGATTGAGACAACCCATATCAGCGACCAGAAAATCAGCGCCAGAATCCCGAACACGCCGTCATGGTCGACCGGTACACCATAGTGCCCGGAAAACACTTCTTTGAGGGTGTACAGCGGGCTTGTGCCGATATCGCCATAAACCACCCCGACCGCCGCGACCAGCATGCCGATCGGCTTTGCCGCAGAATGCTCGGCACCCGCTGCCTGACTACTTGCCTGACCCATCCAACACTCCTACTACTCAGACCCGGACTTCTTATAAGAAGCACTATGCTTTGTCGTGCAGCATGCGCTGTTTTACTTCACGTTACAGACGTTTTGTTGACTGTAAAAAATCGGTAAAGCGTAAAGGCGCGAAGCATAGCGCAGCACTCGTCGTATTTCCCTGCATAAAGCTGGTCAAGTGCGCCTCTCATCGCTAGAATTGCGCACTTTTTGATCAGAGGCGCAGAAAACGTCCTGTCTCGCGAATCACTGCTGCTTTTTGACGGCGCCTGTTGTCGCCATGCTGCGTTGCCGCTTCTCGCCATAGCCAGCTATGACTCGGCGCGGCGCCTTGCCTGGCAACAACAGTCACTCGTCAAAAAACAGCGTATTCACGAGACAGGACGTAAGCGCCCGTCTGTCGCCTTGCCGTCTTCGGCTGGAGGCGTCACAAATACCGAGGTTAGACATGTCCACCACTCCTGCGCCGGCCAATCCAAAGGTTGGCTTCGTATCCCTGGGTTGCCCCAAAGCACTGGTCGACTCCGAGCGCATCCTTACCCAGCTGCGCATGGAAGGCTATGACGTTGTGTCCACTTATCAGGACGCTGATGTCGTGGTGGTCAACACCTGCGGCTTCATCGACTCTGCCAAGGCTGAGTCTTTGGAAGTGATCGGCGAAGCCATCAAGGAAAACGGCAAGGTCATCGTGACCGGCTGCATGGGCGTCGAAGAAGGCAACATTCGCAAGGTGCATCCAAGTGTGCTGGCCGTGACCGGTCCGCAGCAGTACGAGCAAGTGGTCAACGCCGTGCACGACGCCGTGCCGCCGCGTCAGGATCACAACCCGCTGATCGACCTGGTACCGCCGCAGGGGATCAAACTGACCCCGCGCCACTACGCCTACCTTAAGATTTCCGAAGGCTGCAACCACAGCTGCAGCTTCTGCATCATCCCGTCGATGCGCGGCAAACTGGTCAGCCGTCCGGTCGGTGATGTATTGGACGAGGCTCAGCGCCTGGTCAAGGCCGGCGTCAAAGAGCTGCTGGTGATCTCCCAGGACACCAGCGCCTACGGCGTCGACGTGAAATACCGCACCGGTTTCTGGAACGGCGCGCCGGTGAAAACCCGCATGACCGAACTCTGCGAAGCCCTGAGCACCCTCGGCGTCTGGGTGCGTCTGCACTACGTTTACCCGTACCCGCACGTCGACGAGCTGATCCCGCTGATGGCCGCCGGGAAAATCCTGCCGTACCTGGACATCCCGTTCCAGCACGCCAGCCCGAAAGTCCTGAAAGCGATGAAACGCCCGGCCTTCGAAGACAAGACTCTGGCGCGCATCAAGAACTGGCGCGAGATCTGCCCGGACTTGATCATCCGCTCGACCTTCATCGTCGGCTTCCCGGGCGAAACCGAAGAAGACTTCCAATACCTGCTGAACTGGCTGACCGAAGCGCAACTCGATCGCGTCGGCTGCTTCCAGTATTCGCCAGTCGAAGGCGCACCGGCCAACCTGCTGGACGCGGCCATCGTGCCGGACGACGTCAAGCAGGACCGTTGGGACCGCTTCATGGCGCACCAACAGGCCATCAGCTCGGCGCGCCTGCAAATGCGCGTCGGCCGTGAAATCGAAGTGCTGGTCGATGAAGTCGACGAGCAAGGCGCGGTCGGCCGCTGCTTCTTCGATGCCCCGGAAATCGACGGCAACGTGTTCATCGACAACGGCAGCAACCTGAAACCAGGCGATAAAGTCTGGTGCAAAGTGACCGACGCCGACGAATACGACCTGTGGGCTGAACAGATCTAAACGCAAAAAATACGAAAAGCCCCGCTCTCTTGACGAGATGCGGGGCTTTTTTACGTCTATCGTTTTGTGAGGAACGGATTCTCGACATTCACAGGAAAAGGGGCAGCCGGCCATGCGCCAACATTCGGTCATCCACACGCCGAAACAGAGCGACTACCAAGAACTCACTCAAGTCTGGGAAGCCTCGGTGCGCGCCACCCATGACTTTCTGCCGGACAGCTACATCGACCTGCTGAAGAATCTGGTGCTGACCCGCTACCTCGATGCGGTGATGCTGATCTGCATCAAAGACCCGCGCCAGCGCATCACCGGGTTCGCCGGGGTCGCGGCGGGCAAGATCGAAATGCTCTTCATCGACCCGGCTCACCGCGGCCAGGGCTTAGGCAAGCAGTTGCTGCGCTATGCCATGGAACACCTGAATGCCGATGAACTGGACGTCAACGAGCAGAACCCGCAAGCCCTGGGTTTCTACTTCAAACAGGGCTTCGAAGTGATCGGTCGTTCGGAAGTCGATGGCATGGGCCAGCCTTATCCGCTGCTGCACATGCGCCTGCGGCAAAACCAGCAACATTCACAGCATGGCTGACACAACACGGATCAAGTGTGGGAGTGAGCCGGCTCCGGGCGGCGTTCCGACGATAGCGGTGTGTCATTCAACAGATAAATTGACTGAACTATCGCTATCGTCGGAACGCCGCCCGGAGCCGGCTCACTCCCACAAAAAGCCGAACCTCGCAAATGGACCCGCGATTAACCGGCGCCAGGCAGGTACAATGCCCACCCCTTTTTTGTTACGGCCCTGTCATGACTGACCCGATTCGTCTCTCCAAACGCCTCATCGAACTCGTCGGCTGTTCCCGTCGGGAGGCTGAGCTGTTCATCGAGGGCGGCTGGGTCACCGTGGACGGTGAAGTCATCGACGAGCCGCAGTTCAAGGTCGAGAACCAGAAAGTCGAGCTTGATCCAGAAGCCAAGGCCACTGCGCCGGAACCGGTGACCATCCTGCTGAACGTGCCCGTGGGCATGGATGCGGAAACGGCCATGGCAACGATCAGCGCCGAGACCTTGAGCGAAGAACACCGCTTCAGCAAACGTCCGCTCAAGGGCCACTTCCTGCGGCTGACTGCCAGCACCGACCTGCAGGCCAACGCCAGCGGTCTTCTGGTGTTCACCCAGGACTGGAAGATCCTGCGCAAGCTCACTGCCGACTCCGCCAAGATCGAGCAAGAGTATGTGGTCGAAGTTGAAGGCGACATGGTGGCTCATGGCCTCAACCGCCTGAACCACGGGCTGACCTACAAAGGCAAGGAACTGCCGCCGGTCAAAGCCAGCTGGCAGAACGAAAACCGCCTGCGTTTTGCGATGAAGAACCCACAACCGGGCGTCATCGCCCTGTTCTGCCAGGCCGTAGGCCTGAAGGTTGTCGCCATCCGCCGCATCCGCATTGGCGGCGTGTCCATCGGCAAAGTGCCGTTGGGGCAATGGCGTTACCTGTCCGGCAAAGAGAAGTTCTAAGACTTTTCACGCCGCCACACATATTGGCGCCGCTGTTTATGCGGCGCCCACTGCTGAATATCAGGATTGCACACCATGATTCATAACGACGTACTGCGCAGCGTGCGCTACATGCTGGACATCAGCGACAAGAAAGTCATCGAGATCATCAAGCTCGGCGGCATGGACGTGACCCTGGAAGACCTGGTGACGTACCTCGACAAAAAAGAGGAAGACGAGGAAGGCTTCGTACGCTGCCCGGATGAGGTCATTGCGCATTTCCTCGATGGCCTGGTGATCTTCAAGCGCGGCAAGGACGAAAGCCGTCCGCCGCAGCCGATCGAAGTGCCGGTGACCAACAACATCATCCTGAAGAAACTGCGTGTGGCTTTCGAACTGAAAGAAGACGACATGCACGCGATCCTCAAGGCCTCCGAGTTCCCGGTGTCCAAGCCTGAGCTGAGCGCGCTGTTCCGCAAGTTCGGCCACACCAACTACCGCCCGTGCGGCGACCAGTTGCTGCGCAACTTCCTCAAGGGCCTGACCCTGCGCGTTCGCCCGCAATAAGTGCCCGCCGGCCTTGAGCTGCGAACCTGCAGCTCAAGGTCAGGCTGTATAGACCCTCATTCCTCGCAAAAATAGTGGCTCCGCTTCTGGCGGCTGACGACTAGGGTGTATTGACCCTCAGCTCTCAGGACTCGCCATGCACCCGTACTTTTCCCTGCAAGGCCGCACCGCTCTGGTGACCGGCGGCACCCGTGGTATCGGCAAAATGATCGCCAAGGCTTATGTCGAGGCTGGCGCCACCGTGTATGTCTGCGCCCGGGATGCCGAAGCCTGTCAGCAAACGGCTGATGAACTGAGCGCATTCGGTCGTTGCCACGGAGTGGCGGCCAACCTGGCCACCGAAGAAGGCGTACTTGAGCTGGCTACGCGACTGGGCGAGCAGATCACTCATCTGGATATTCTGGTGAACAACGCAGGCACCACGTGGGGCGCGCCGCTGGAGAGCTACCCTGTCAAGGGCTGGGAAAAGGTCATGCAGCTGAACGTGACCTCGGTGTTCAACTGCATTCAGCAGTTTTTGCCGCTGCTGCGCAAGGCCGGTTCGGCAGCGAATCCGGCGCGGATCATCAACATCGGCTCGGTGGCGGGGATTTCTTCCTTTGGTGAACAGGCTTATGCCTACGGGCCGAGTAAAGCTGCCTTACATCAACTGTCGCGGATTCTGGCGCGGGAGCTGGTGAGCCAGCACATCAACGTCAACGTCATCGCACCGGGGCGTTTTCCGAGCAAGATGACGCAGCACATCGGCAATGATGAGCAGGCGTTGGCCGACGACACGGCGTTGATTCCAATGAAACGCTGGGGCCGGGAGGAAGAGATGGCGGCGCTGGCGATCAGCCTGGCGAGTACGGCGGGGGCTTATATGACCGGGAATATCATTCCGCTGGATGGCGGGTTCAGTCTCTAAAGTCGGCGGTGCGGCCATCGCGAGCAAGCTCGCTCCCACAGGGATTTTCTGTGTTCACAAAATCTGTGACCGACCGAGATCTACTGTGGGAGCGAGCCTGCTCGCGAAGGCGTCCTCACAGCCGCCCCGATGCAGTGGTCGATCGGGTTATCATGCCCACCCTCACCCCGCCTCGACCCCAAACCATGACCTACAGCGTTTCCCCCATCGGCTTTGTGCGCTCCTGTTTCAAGGAGAAGTTCGCCATCCCGCGCCAGCCACAACTGGCCCCGGCCGCTCGCGGCGTGCTGGAACTGGTGGCGCCGTTCGATCAGGGCGATGCGGTGCAAGGTCTGGAACAGGTCAGCCACGTGTGGCTGCTGTTCCTGTTTCACCAGGCCCTGGAAGAAAAGCCACGGCTGAAAGTCCGCCCTCCTCGTCTCGGCGGTAACAAATCCATGGGTGTGTTCGCCACCCGCGCGACCCATCGGCCCAATGGCATCGGCCAATCCGTGGTGAAGCTGGACAAGGTTGAAGCCAATCGCCTGTGGATATCCGGCATCGACCTGCTGGACGGCACGCCGATTCTCGACATCAAACCCTACGTGCCTTACGCCGACATCATTGATACGGCCTCCAACAGCATCGCCAGCGCTGCGCCGCAGTTGATTCCCGTGCAGTGGACGGACTCAGCGCTGCAACAGGCTCACGGCCATGCTCAGCGCCTTGAAGAACCGCTGGTGGAGTTGATCGAGCAATGCCTGGCACAAGACCCACGTCCGGCGTACCAGATTCCTACACCCGAACGGGAATACGGCGCGCAGTTCTGGGACCTGGACGTGCGCTGGCACTATCCCGAGGCGGGTGTGATCCGCGTACTTGAAGTCATTCCCGCAAAAGCCTGAACGCCAGAAACCACTGTGGGAGCGAGCCTGCTCGCGAAGGCGGTATGACAGTCAACTTCAATGTCGACTGACACACCGCCTTCGCGAGCAGGCTCGCTCCCACAGAGAAAGCAAAGCCGTCAGGCGTTGTGTTTACTTCTCGACGAACGCACGCTCGATCAGGTAATCACCCGGCTCACGCATCCGCGGTGACACTTTAAGGCCGAAGCTGTTCAACACTTCGCTGGTCTCGTCGAGCATGCTCGGGCTGCCACACAGCATGGCGCGGTCGTCTTGCGGGTTGATCGGTGGCAGACCGATGTCGCTGAACAGCTTGCCGCTGCGCATCAGGTCGGTCAGGCGACCTTCGTTCTCGAACGGCTCTCGGGTCACGGTCGGGTAGTAGATCAACTTGTCACTCAGGGCCTCGCCGAAGAACTCGTTCTGCGGCAGGTGCTCGGTGATGAACTCGCGGTAAGCGACTTCGTTGACGTAACGTACGCCGTGGCACAGGATCACTTTTTCGAAACGCTCGTAGGTTTCCGGGTCCTGGATGACGCTCATGAACGGCGCCAGACCGGTACCGGTGCTGAGCAGGTACAAATGTTTGCCAGGCTTCAAGTCATCCAGCACCAGCGTGCCGGTAGGCTTCTTGCTGATGATGATCTCGTCGCCTTCCTTCAGATGCTGCAGCTGGGAAGTCAGCGGGCCATCAGGCACCTTGATGCTGAAGAACTCGAGATGCTCTTCCCAGTTCGGGCTGGCAATCGAGTAAGCGCGCATGAGCGGCCGGCCGTTGGGCTGTTGCAGGCCGATCATCACGAACTGACCGTTCTCGAAGCGCAGGCCCGGATCGCGGGTGCACTTGAAGCTGAACAGAGTGTCGTTCCAGTGATGAACACTGAGGACACGCTCGTGGTTCATGTTGCTCATGTACGTGGGACTCCTGGAGATTTGGTCTGCGCGTGCTCTGCGCCTGCTCTGCGAAAAATGAGCTGCTGTGCGCAATTGCATCGCATTCTAATGGCAGCGACAATATCTGTTAACTGGATTATTAAGATAAGGGTTATCGGTTATATCGATATGCGATTTACTCTCCGTCAACTTCAAGTATTCGTCGCCGTCGCCCAGCAGGAAAGCGTATCCCGTGCTGCGGGTCTGCTCAACCTCTCGCAATCGGCGGCGAGCACCTCGATCACCGAGCTAGAGCGTCAGTCCAGCTGTCAGCTGTTCGACCGCGCCGGCAAACGGCTGAGCCTCAACGCCCTCGGCAAACAGCTGCTGCCGCAAGCGGTGGCGCTGCTCGACCAGTCCAAAGAAATCGAAGACTTGCTCAATGGCAAGTCGGGATTCGGCTCTCTGGCGGTCGGCGCGACCCTGACCATCGGCAATTACTTGGCCACCTTGCTGATCGGCAGCTTCATGCAGCGTCATCCGGAAAGCCAGGTGAAGCTGCACGTGCAAAACACTGCCAACATTGTGCAGCAGGTCGCCCACTATGAAATTGATCTGGGTCTAATCGAAGGTGACTGCAGCCATCCGGACATCGAAGTGCAGAGCTGGGTCGAGGATGAACTGGTGGTGTTCTGCGCGCCCCAGCATCCACTGGCCAAGCGCGGCACGGCGACCATGGAAGAGCTGACCCACGAGGCCTGGATTCTGCGGGAACAGGGCTCTGGCACGCGACTGACCTTTGACCAGGCCATGCGTCACCATCGCAGTTCGCTGAATATCCGGCTGGAACTGGAACACACCGAAGCGATCAAGCGTGCGGTGGAGTCCGGGTTGGGGATTGGCTGCATTTCTCGCCTGGCACTGCGCGACGCTTTCCGTCGCGGCAGCTTGGTGCCCGTAGAGACACCGGATCTGGATCTGGCGCGGCAGTTCTATTTCATCTGGCACAAACAGAAATATCAGACGTCGGCGATGCGTGAATTCCTCGACCTGTGTCGCGCTTTCACCGCCGGGGTTCAGCGCAGCGACGAGATCGTTCTGCCCACCATCGCTTAAAGCAGGATGACTGCCCAGACCAGCGCGATCATGCTCAAGGCGACGAACTGAGCGGCGCTGCCCATGTCCTTGGCGTTCTTGGACAGCGGGTGCAATTCAAGGGAAATGCGGTCGATGGCCGCTTCCACTGCCGAATTGAGCAATTCGACAATCAATGCCAGCAGACACACTGCAATCAACAACGCCTGCTCGACACGACTGACGTTCAGGAAGAACGACAGCGGGATCAATATCACGTTGAGCAATACCAATTGCCGAAAGGCCGCTTCGCCGGTAAAGGCTGCGCGCAGACCGTCCAGCGAATAACCGGAGGCGTTGAGGATGCGTTTGAGGCCGGTTTGGCCTTTGAAAGGTGACATAAAGTAGGCAACTGACCAAAAAGGAAGTGGGAAAGCTAGAGTAAGCAAAGTCAAAAAAGCGTGAACGAGCCGCGCCTGATTAGCTCGAAATTGACTCAAGCTGTTGCAGAAGCAACGCCGCCTGGGTCCGAGTCCGTACATTCAGCTTGCGAAAAATCGCCGTCACGTGGGCCTTGATCGTCGCTTCGGAAACGCTCAGCTCGTAGGCAATCTGCTTATTCAACAAGCCTTCACAGACCATGGTCAGAACACGAAACTGCTGAGGCGTCAGGCTCGCAAGGCCTTCGCTGGCGGCCTTCGCTTCGGCGGAAACGCTGACCGCCTCGAACGCCTGGGGCGGCCAGAACACATCACCATCGAGCACCGCGCGTACGGCTTTCTGGATGACGCTCAGATCACTGGATTTTGGGATGAAGCCGCTGGCGCCGAATTCACGGGACTTGACCATTATCGAGGCTTCTTCCTGGGCCGACACCATGACCACCGGAATCTGCGGATACTGACCGCGCAGCAACACCAGCCCTGAAAAACCGTAGGCCCCCGGCATGTTCAGATCCAGCAGCACCAGATCCCAGTCGGACTTCTCGTCCAGACGGGTTTCCAGCTCGGCAATGCTTGCCACTTCCACCAGACGGGCTTCCGGGCCCAGGCCCAGGGTCAACGCTTGATGCAGGGCGCTACGAAAAAGAGGGTGGTCATCGGCAATCAGGATTTCGTATGTGGCCATTTTTCAAATGATCCTGTTTTTTATGGGACGCCCGATGCATTCAGGCCTCACCAAAACAACTCGAGGTACAGCCACGGAGCTGTACCAACAGGGCACGTTCAACGCCAATCACGTGGCTCTTCACGTAAAAAATTCGGCGTATCAAACTTGGCCGCGCCCTAATCGGCGCCAAGCATGCCCAGCGAAGTCGGGGTGGTCAAGGTGCATGGCCAGTACAGTTCTTTGCAGTATGGGCGACAATCAGCTCAGGGCAGACGCAACGTTCTCAACGAAGGGCATCAGCTCGGCGTGTGCCGGTGTTGAAACATTCATTTCAAGCTGATGTTTGGCATCGAGGTAATGTTGGCTGAACACGTCGAAATAAGCGTCCAGTGCCGACGCAGCCTCGGTATCACCCGCCAAATCGAGACACAACGCCGCCACTTCGGCTGTGCATAAATGCTCGCTGCGGGTCGATCGGCGCAACCGGTACCGCGACAACTTCTCGGGCAACAGGCTCAGGATCGGAAGCCGATCAAAGTAGGGGCTTTTGCGGAAAATCTTCCGGGCTTCTGTCCAGGTGGCATCCAGCAGAATGAACAGCGGACGCCTCGAACTGTCGGCATCGACGCTGTTTGTGACACGCTCGGGTTCGACGTACTCACCCGGAAACACCAGATAGGGCTGCCATTGCGGATCGGCGAGCAGCGCCAGCAATTGCTCATCAACCTCCGTACGCGACCAGATGAATGCATGGTTGTCGCGTACCACATCGGCGATCAGCCAACCGGTGTTGCTCGGCTTGAACACTTCCTTGTTGGTCATGATCAGGCACACGCCAGAGCGGGCCTCGACTTGCGGGCGCCAGGCGCACAGGCAGTGGCTCTCGATCACGCGGCAGGCTCGGCAACGCGGTGCCCTCCAGCCTCGGGCCTGAATCGGCTTGATGCCCTCTTCCTCTCGCTCATCGCGCAAGCGGGCTACTGCGTTTGCAGCAAAGCGTGGGGTTGAAGGGTTCATCGCAGGCAACGCCGGCAGGGGAAGAAAATCGACACGAAAAACACTCGGCAGGGCAGAAAGTGGGGCAGTTTATCAGAGCAGCCGGCGCAAGCCTGTACCGTCCAGGCCTCGTCCCCTATAATTCGCCGCCACTGAACGCACAGTCATGTGACGGGTCGAACCACCAGTCACTGAACCAGGAGAGTTTCATGCTGCGCCTTATCGTTCCCACCGCTGCCATTTTGCTGGCGTCGTCCTTCAGCGCTCAGGCTGCTTCCTTGAGTGAGCAGAATCTCAACAGAGAGCTGCGAAACGTCGCCACACAAAGCAGTGTTGGTACTCCACGGGCGATCAACGAAGACATTCTTGATCAGGGCTACACCGTCGAAGGCAACACGCTGATCAACCATCTAAGCGTACAAAGCAGCCACGCCAACAAGATGCGTGCCGACCCGAAAGCCGTGTATTTCCAGCTTGGCGCCTCTGTATGCAACAACCCATCGTTCCGCAAACTGATGGCCAAGGGTGCGGTCATGCGTTACGACTTCACTGAGGTGAAGACCAACCGCTCAGTCGGCTCCGCCAGCTATCAGGAATCGGACTGCCCGAAAGCGGCTCCGGCCAAGAAGAAGTAATCATCGGGAAGTGGCGCGCCGCTGTTCATCCTCGGCGCGCAGTTCTGCCAACAACGCCTGCAAATAACGTGAACGTCGGTCGGCCCCCTCCAGACGCCGGCAGCACTCTTCTTCGAGACTCAAATGATTGGTCTCGGCTGATGATTTCAGTAATCGATACAGTTGCGTATCGATCTCCAGAATGACTCTGGCCATAGCTTCCCGCCTCCCGCCTCCCTGCACCTCGCCCTTGCTTGAGAGCGATAAGATCCTTGAACCGCTTGTGCCGTACGTCCTCCTTTGACGCAAAGTTGTCGTGTCGTGCCTGTAATTTAGTAAATCAGACTGTCGGACACTCGCCTTGCGTTCAGACGAGCGGTGTAAGCACCTTGCAAATCGCCAATAAGCGGTTGCCAGGAAAGACTTTGCGGCGCAATGATCAAGTCAGCGAAAATCTCCGCGAGGGTCTAGATTCATAGTGTTCACGTTTACTTTTCAGGGCAGGAAAGGGGCTGCCCATTGCGCGTCTTGTTGTGCGAATGTTTCCTTCACCCAAGGGAAAAACAGAGCCTGTATGGAAGGAGAAGTTGATGCCTTACCAACCGAATGACCTCCTGAGCCGTCATTTTGAAGAAAGCGGCCACGACCTCATCAGCAAGGTCGAAGAGCAACTCAATCTGGTTTCACCCAACAGCCCGAACATCCCGATCTACCGCGACATGATCCTGACCGTGCTGCGCATGGCCCAGGAAGATCACAACCGCTGGAATGCCAAGATTACCCTTCAAGCCCTGCGTGAACTGGAGCACGCTTTCCGTGCTCTGGAGCAATTCAGGGGGCGGCGCAAGGTCACCGTTTTTGGCTCGGCCCGAACACCTATAGAACATCCGCTATACGGTCTGGCCCGGGAACTTGGCGCCACGCTGGCGCGCTCAGACCTGATGGTCATCACCGGTGCCGGTGGTGGCATCATGGCGGCGGCCCACGAAGGTGCTGGCCTGGCACACAGTTTGGGATTCAATATCACCCTGCCCTTCGAGCAGCATGCCAATCCCACCGTGAATGGCACCACCAATCTGCTGCCCTTTCACTTCTTCTTTACCCGCAAGCTGTTCTTCGTCAAGGAAGCCGATGCGCTGGTCCTGTGCCCTGGCGGTTTCGGTACCCTGGATGAAGCGCTGGAAGTGCTGACACTGATCCAGACTGGCAAAAGCCCGCTGGTGCCCGTGATATTGCTGGACGCTCCCGGCGGCAAGTTCTGGCAAGGTGCGCTGGACTTCATCCACCATCAACTGGAGGAAAATCGCTACATCCTGCCGACCGATATGAAACTCGTGAGTCTGGTCTACAGCGCGGAAGAGGCTGTGGAGCAGATCAACCAGTTCTACAGCAACTTCCACTCCAGCCGCTGGCTCAAGCATCAATTCGTGATCCGCATGAATCACAAGCTCAGCGACCAGGCGCTCGAACACATGCAGGAGGCATTTGCCGACCTGTGCCTGAGCGATCATTTCCATCAACATGCTTACAGCGGAGAGGAACACGACGAACCGCAGTTCAGCCACCTGGCGCGACTCGCTTTCACCTTCAACGCCCGTGATCATGGACGCCTGCGGGAACTGGTGGACTACATCAACCTGCCGGAAAACTGGGCGCAAGCCCAACCCCAGGCGCAACAGCGCTCGCGGGAACCGTCCAAGGTTACGTAAGCAAAAAAAACGGCCCGCTATCGAAATAGCGAGCCGTTTCAATCAGTCGTCCATCCCTCGGCCGCTGAACAAGCGGCTGATCATTTCCATGGAATATCCCCGATAACTCAGGAACCTGCCTTGTTTGGCACGTTCCCGGGCGTCTATCGGTAAATGCCCGGAAAACTTTCGCCGCCAGGTGTCTTCCAGTTGTTCCTGCCAGTTGATACCGCTCTCGCGTAAAGCGAGTTCGATATCGGTACGTTGCAGGCCGCGCTGGCTCAACTCTTCGCGAATACGCAAAGGGCCATAACCGGAACGGGAACGGTAGGAAACAAAGCTTTCGAGATAACGGGATTCGGACAGCAGGCCTTCTTCCGTCAAGCGGTCGAGTGCCGTGTCGATCATTTCAGGGAGGGCGCCGCGTTGACGCAGTTTGCGCGTCAACTCGACTCGACCGTGCTCGCGTCGTGCGAGCAGGTCCATGGCGGTTCGCCGCACCGCGACGAGTGTATCGAGTACGGCGGTCATCGGATCAATCAGATATCAGCGTCAGCCAGGTCATCAGCAGTCTCTTTGACTGGCGATGCTTTGACGTCCGGCGCTGGGGTCAGCAGTTTGTCACGCAACTGCTTCTCGAGCTTCGCGGCGATTTCCGGATTGTCTGCCAGGAACTTGGCCGAGTTGGCCTTGCCCTGACCGATCTTGGTGCCTTCATAGGCGTACCAGGCACCGGACTTCTCGACAAAACCGTGCAGAACACCCAGGTCGATCATCTCACCGTTAAGGTAGATGCCCTTGCCGTAAAGAATCTGGAACTCGGCCTGACGGAACGGCGAAGCCACTTTGTTCTTCACAACCTTGACGCGGGTTTCGCTACCGACAACCTCGTCACCTTCTTTCACCGCGCCAGTACGGCGGATGTCCAGACGAACCGAAGCGTAGAACTTCAGCGCGTTACCACCGGTGGTGGTTTCCGGGCTGCCGAACATCACGCCGATTTTCATACGGATCTGGTTGATGAAGATAACCAGGCAGTTGGCGTTCTTGATGTTACCGGTGATTTTACGCAGCGCCTGGGACATCAGACGGGCTTGCAGGCCCACGTGCATGTCACCCATTTCGCCTTCGATTTCAGCCTTTGGAACCAGAGCTGCCACGGAGTCGACGATGATCACGTCAACCGCGTTGGAACGCACCAGCATGTCGGTGATTTCCAGGGCTTGCTCGCCGGTGTCCGGCTGCGAAACCAGCAGGTCGTCGACGTTGACGCCCAGTTTGCCAGCGTATTCAGGGTCGAGGGCGTGCTCGGCGTCGACGAATGCGCAGGTCGCGCCGGCTTTTTGAGCCTGAGCGATCACCGACAGTGTCAGCGTGGTTTTACCGGAGGATTCAGGACCGTAGATTTCAACGATACGGCCTTTTGGCAGACCACCAATGCCGAGCGCGATGTCCAGACCCAGAGAGCCAGTGGAGATAGCCGGGATCGCCTGACGGTCCTGATCGCCCATACGCATTACGGCACCCTTGCCGAATTGACGTTCGATCTGACCCAGGGCCGCAGCCAAGGCTTTCTTCTTGTTGTCGTCCATTAAAGTCCTCACGTAATCAATAAGGCCTGACGGCCAACACCTGTATAAGTAGCCAGTATTATTCCACAGCGTTTCAGGATCGCCTACCCCTGATTTGAGATTTCTCCAGCGGCATGGCGCAGCAGCCCCTCTAGCGCGGCCTTCACCGTTTGTCGGCGGACCTCGTCACGGTTGCCGGGAAAGTACTGCACCTCGCTGAACACCTGTTCACCAACGCCCCAGGCCAGCCACACGGAGCCCACCGGCTTGCTCGGCGAACCGCCATCCGGTCCCGCCACACCGCTGACCGCCACGGCAAATCGCGCCCGGCTTTTCTCCTGCGCGCCTCGGACCATGGCCTCGACGACCTCGCGACTGACCGCCCCCACCGTCGAAAACAACTCGACCGGGACATTCAATTGCTCGGTTTTCTGGCGGTTGGAGTAAGTGACATAACCGGCCTCAAACCACGCCGAACTCCCCGGAATCCGGGTGATCGCCTCGCTGATCCCGCCGCCGGTGCAGGACTCGGCGGCGGTAACGTGGGCATTGAGAACCTGCAAGCGCCTGCCAAGTTCAGCGGCCAGTTGGGTGATTTCTTTCACGGTCATCTCCTGAGCAAGCGGAATGAGAACTACCGTACACGACCGTAACGCGCTTGCAAGGCGCAGGATCGATCAAAATGTTAGCGAGCGAGGGCTCTGATATAAGCCTGACAGGCCTGCAAGGCAATCAGTCCGCGGTCGCCGGCGTCGGTGATGGCGACAATTCGTTGAGCATGCGCCGGGTCAGTCGAGCGCGCGGGATCAAACCGAAGGCTGGCATAACACCGCCCTCGCCCGCGCCCAGAGTTGCAAGCGATCCTGCAAACCGTTCAGGCCGCCGTTGATGCGGCGGGTGATGCTGTTGAACTGATCGCGGTCGGCCAGTTCGTTGAAGCCATTTTGCTCCCAGAACCACGCGGCCGATTCGGCTGCCCACCGGGCCTTTTCCAGAAGTCCTGGCAAAAACAGTAAACGATCATCACCAAAGAGTCCGAGACTGCACTGACGGTAATTGTCGCGACCAGTGATCTGAATCAGGCCTCGTCCACGGTATTTTTGACCGTCGCCGTCGGGCTCTGGCGTATTACCCAGGCGCACAGCCAGTGCGCCAGTGTCGTATTCGCTCAAGTATTGAGCGCTGCCCAACTCACGCACGTACTGTAACTGCCCCGACTCGTGACCGACTTGCGCAAGGAACGCAGCGATGCGTTTCGGGGTGTTGATGTTCCGGTGGATCATGGCGGTGTTGAGTGCAGAGATGAAAACGCCCGCTTGGGAGCGGGCGTTGGGCATAACGATCTGTAGTTGTTGCTGCGTAACGGTCATATAGCCTCCAGAATGCCGGCGGCGACACGATCGGCAAGACTTGGGCAGTGATCACGTAATTGAGTGATCAGCGGGGTGATCTTCATGGTGTTTTCACCGGGCAATAAAAAACCCGCTTGTTGGCGGGTTTGAGTGAAAGGTACTGGCCTTGGGAAACCCGCGTCCTTGCGGGTCGGATGCCGGTCGGCACCGCTGTTCGCCATTCCATTGGGCTTTTTGTTCAGTGGTCTTGGCGGCTATCTCGCGGCGGCACTTCGCAAACGCCAATCCGCTTGGCCGCCCAACGTTCATAAAGGCCAATGGCAACATCTGCCCCGGCCATCGCCGTCAGGCAACCGAACGCGCAAGCCGTCCAGATCGACACGCCGGCGGCATACAGCAGCATGATTGCCGAGACCCCGCAGACCATGCAGGCCCCGGATCGCAAGGCCAGGCGCCGCAGCAATGACCAGCCGCGAGCGCCCTCCTTGTCGGCCCGCCACATTTCGCCAGACACCCCACCCACCAGGGCGAGAACGATGACCAGCCAGATAGGCATATCCAGCAACGCTTGTTGCTCGTTTGTCATGTCACGCCTCCTGGGGATGATTAATGAGTAATGGGATGGTGTGTTTCGGATGCAGCCTTGGTGATCAGCAGTCGCCGCTCAAGCGCAGAGAAACGACTGCAAGTCCTGTTGATGGCAGGCGACCAGGGGGTTAAATAGGCTCAACGATTACGTTGTCGATGAAGGCAAAGTTGGCGTACGGGTTCTGCTCGTTGGAGAAGGCCAGGGTCGTTTGAGCCGTGGTGGCAGTGAAGTCGTACGTGATGGTGCTCCACTCGACTGTTCCACCGTTAGCGGACGGGGTGTTGAAGGTGGCGGTTTGCCCCGCCACTTTCACCTGGATGACACCGTCGCCGGAGCGACTGGCATAGCGCGAATTACCCGCACTGAAGGTCAATCGGTAATTGGCGCCGACCGTGGTGGCAAAGTTCTGCTGAATGCCGCCGCCGTTGCCATAAACGTTGTTGGCCAAGTCGACAATCACAATGCCATCCGCGGCGACAGAGCCGCCGATCGAGGCGGGCATATTGAAGTACTCGGCACCGGACAGAAACGTCGTCCAACCTGTGATGAAGTTGGCTTTCTGCGTGGTATCCAGTATGCAACTACCGCTGCAGCCTGGCTGTTCAAAGCTGCCGTTGACCAAAAGGTTGGCGGCAACAGCGTTGCCCCCAGCGCAGAGCAGAGCAGCGGACAGCAACAGCGGGGCAACATATTTCTTGAAACCGTTCATGGTTCACCTATTGAGTTAATTGAGTTATTTGCGCTGCTGATGCAGCGCTCATGTCGCTCACAGGCGATCGCTCGAGGCTCGTTGCCTTCACATGATTCAGCGTCCCGCATCGGGAACATTTGATCTGGAGCTCGATGTACTCACCCACTCGGGCGAGAAGTCTTTTGCACTGCCCACATCTGCAATCTTTCAACATCGAGATGCCTCCTGGCTTCTGCCGAATCCTTTCTGTAGTTGAGGTTGATAAACCTCGGACGAGGTGGGTATTCCAAAAAGCCCGGCGCTAACCGGGCTTTTCAGAATGCGGTCCTTCGCATTGACCTTTCGGCGCTACTGGCGCGGTACGGATCGATTCACATTGTTTTTCCGACCGCGGTCCCTGCCCGCCGGATAACTGTTTGTGGTGCTTTACGCTGCACACCCGGGTCAGTTGCCAACCCTCTGAACCGTTGAGGCCGGTTCATCGCTGCCTTTGTGGTGGAACTAAAGAGCTTCGTTTCGAGCTGCTTTGTTGAGCGGCTTGAGACAAAGAATATGCATGGATGCATATACAGTCAATGCGTTAATGCATTTATTTATGCACATGTAATGCGTAAACGCATGAAAGTCCCGCAGACAAAGGCGCTGACAGCTTTTCGGCAGGCGAAAAAAAACCCGCTCGGTGGCGGGTTTTATCTGTCAGCGGTGAGGTTAACGGGCGTACATGCCCCACCAGAAGACGTGACCTAGGATGACAATCTGCTCTTCCTGGATTTCCTGGAAAGTGTAGTCCTCGTCCGGATGTTCATCGCGATTGAAGCTGCGCAGGCGTATCCCGGTAGGCAGGCGATACAGCTGTTTCACCCGCAGCTGGCCGTTGTGGTTGATGGCATAAAGGTCGCCATCCACGATATCGCCGATCCCGCACTTGCCGGCATTAACGCCGACGGTGGCGCCGTCGCGCAGTACCGGCAACATACTGTTGCCGCGCACCGTCACGCATTTGGCCTGGTCGAATTGAACGCCGTTGTGGCGCAGACTCCGCTTGCCGAAGCGCAGGCTAGAGCGTTCGCTCTCTTCGATGACGAACCTTCCTGATCCTGCAGCCAATTCAACCTCGCGAAGAAAGGGGACCGATACCTCGTCATCATCGACGGGCGTATCGTCGTCCCACAGACTTATGTCCTTGAGTTCCGAATGCAATTGATCGCGCCCGGTGCTGGCTGCCGGCGCGACATCCGCACGGCCCCGCAACTGGTCGGTGCTGACGGCGAAGTACTCGGCGATCTTCGAGATGTGTTTATCCGAGGGATCGACGATCTTCCCGCTGAGGATCCGCGAGAGAGTGGATTGAGGCACGCCGGTGCGACGGTGAAGCTCCGTGGGGGAGATCCCGTGCTGATCGAGCAGCGCTCTTAATACGGTAGAAACATTGCGTTTTTGCATAAAGCGCATAGTGCTTGTTCTTTTCGCGGAAGACAAATGCCAAATTGCATAAATTGCGCATATGTCGTGCATAGACAGAAGAAATGTATCGCAGGGCTTTCATGCCTGCGTCGGGTGGACCGCCCATGTTAACCTTGCGCCCATCGCGGAAAAGCCGGGCCGATGCCCCTCCTTTGCCCTACACCTTTCAACGAATTTGCCTGATTATCCGATGAATAAAGCGCTCTCTGATCTGTCCTCCCACACGCCAATGATGCAGCAGTACTGGCGCCTGAAAAACCAGCACCCAGACCAGCTGATGTTCTATCGCATGGGCGACTTCTACGAGATCTTCTACGAAGACGCGAAGAAAGCCGCCAAATTGCTGGACATCACCCTGACTGCCCGCGGGCAGTCGGCGGGTCAGGCGATACCGATGTGTGGGATTCCTTACCACGCCGCGGAAGGCTACCTGGCGAAACTGGTCAAGCTCGGCGAGTCGGTGGTGATCTGTGAACAAGTCGGCGACCCGGCGACCAGCAAGGGGCCGGTGGATCGTCAGGTGGTGCGGATCATCACGCCGGGTACGGTCAGTGACGAAGCGCTGCTGGATGAGCGTCGGGATAACCTGATCGCGGCGGTGTTGGGTGACGAGCGCCTGTTCGGCCTGGCGGTGCTGGATATCACCAGCGGCAACTTCACCGTGCTGGAGATCAAGGGCTGGGAAAACCTGCTGGCAGAACTGGAGCGGGTCAATCCGGTGGAGCTGATGATCCCGGACGACTGGCCGAAAGATCTGCCGGCGGAGAAACGTCGTGGGGTTCGTCGCCGTGCGCCGTGGGATTTCGAACGTGATTCTGCGCTGAAAAGTCTTTGCCAGCAGTTTTCCACCCAGGACCTGAAAGGTTTCGGCTGCGAGAACCTGACCCTGGCCATCGGCGCCGCCGGTTGCCTGCTCAGCTACGCCAAGGAAACCCAGCGCACCGCCCTGCCCCATTTGCGCAGCCTGCGTCATGAACGCCTGGACGACACCGTGGTGCTGGACGGCGCGAGCCGTCGCAACCTGGAACTGGACACCAACCTGGCTGGCGGTCGCGACAACACGTTGCAATCGGTGGTCGATCGCTGCCAGACCGCCATGGGCAGCCGCCTGCTGACCCGCTGGCTGAACCGTCCGCTGCGGGATCTGACCGTATTGCTGGCGCGCCAGACCTCGATCACCTGCCTGCTCGACGGTTACCGCTTCGAGAAACTGCAACCGCAACTCAAGGAAATCGGCGACATCGAGCGAATCCTGGCGCGGATCGGCCTGCGCAATGCCCGCCCTCGTGACCTGGCTCGCCTGCGCGATGCGCTTGGTGCCTTGCCTGAGTTGCAGGTTGCGATGACCGAGCTGGAAGCTCCGCACATTATTCAACTGGCGAAGACCACCAGCACCTACCCGGAACTGGCGGCGCTGCTGGCAAAAGCCATCATCGACAACCCACCAGCCGTCATCCGTGACGGCGGCGTGTTGAAAACCGGTTACGACGCCGAGTTGGACGATTTGCAATCGCTCAGCGAAAACGCCGGGCAGTTTCTGATCGACCTCGAAGCCCGCGAGAAGGCCCGCACCGGCCTGTCTCATCTGAAAGTCGGTTACAACCGCATTCATGGCTACTTCATCGAGTTGCCAAGCAAGCAGGCTGAATCGGCGCCGGCAGACTATATCCGTCGCCAGACGTTGAAAGGTGCCGAGCGCTTCATTACGCCGGAACTGAAGGCGTTCGAGGACAAGGCCCTGTCGGCGAAGAGCCGCGCCCTGGCGCGCGAGAAGATGCTCTACGAAGCACTGCTCGAAGATTTGATCGCCCAGTTGCCACCGCTGCAAGACACCGCCGCGGCACTGGCCGAGCTGGACGTGCTGAGCAACCTTGCCGAACGCGCGCTGAACCTCGATCTGAACTGTCCGCGCTTCGTCAGTGAGCCGTGCATGCGCATCAGCCAGGGTCGTCACCCGGTGGTCGAGCAAGTGCTGACCACACCTTTCGTGGCCAACGACCTGAGCCTCGACGACAACACCCGCATGCTGGTGATCACCGGTCCGAACATGGGCGGTAAATCCACCTACATGCGCCAGACCGCTCTGATCGTGCTGCTGGCACACATCGGCAGCTTCGTGCCAGCGGCCAGTTGCGAGTTGTCTCTGGTGGACCGGATCTTTACCCGGATCGGTTCCAGCGATGACCTGGCCGGCGGGCGCTCGACCTTCATGGTCGAAATGAGCGAAACCGCGAACATATTGCACAACGCCACCGAGCGCAGCCTGGTGCTGATGGACGAAGTCGGTCGTGGAACCAGCACCTTTGACGGTTTGTCCCTGGCCTGGGCGGCGGCCGAACGCCTGGCGCATCTGCGGGCTTATACGCTGTTCGCCACCCACTACTTCGAGCTGACGGTGCTACCGGAGGCGCAACCGCTGGTGGCCAACGTTCACCTTAATGCCACCGAGCACAACGAACGCATCGTGTTCCTGCACCACGTGCTACCAGGGCCTGCCAGCCAGAGCTACGGCCTTGCGGTTGCGCAATTGGCCGGTGTGCCAAGCGAAGTGATCGTGCGCGCTCGCGAACACCTGGGCCGGCTGGAAGCGACCGCGCTGCCTCATGAAGTTCCCAAGTCTGCCAAAGGCAAACCGGCCGCGCCGCAGCAGAGCGACATGTTTGCCAGCCTGCCGCACCCGGTGCTGGATGATCTGGCCAAACTTGATCTGGACGATATGACACCGCGTCGGGCGCTCGAAATGCTCTATACACTAAAGACACGGATCTAACGCACTTGCCTGCAAGCTGTTAGAATCTCGCGCGGTTTGGGATGCTGCTGGCTTATAGCCTGACCAGCAGACTATCGCTCCCAAACCTGGCGACCCCAACGTGAAGGGGCTCCGCTGCCGCCGCCTGAGGAGAAAATTAGAAATGACCTTCGTCGTCACCGACAACTGCATCAAGTGCAAGTACACCGACTGCGTAGAAGTCTGTCCGGTGGACTGCTTTTACGAAGGCCCGAACTTCCTGGTGATTCACCCGGATGAGTGCATCGACTGCGCACTGTGCGAACCAGAATGCCCTGCCGTGGCCATCTTCTCCGAAGATGAAGTCCCGGAAGACATGCAGGAATTTATTCAGCTGAACGTTGAGCTGGCGGAAATCTGGCCCAACATCACCGAGAAGAAAGAATCGTTGCCCGATGCCGAAGAGTGGGATGGCGTCAAAGGCAAGATCAAAGACCTCGAACGCTGATTACCCCCGCGTTCTCGAAAAGGCCCCTAGCGGGCCTTTTTGCTTTTCTGCAGGCAAAAAAAGGGGCGGTTTGACCCGCCCACATTTTTCCCTATTCCCTGTGTTCCTTTTCATCGTCCTGATGAATCGCTTCCTGCGATATCCTTCCCCCTCATCCTTGAAGGGTGTGTCTGTCCGTCGACACAGTTCAGATACTAGAGAATTCCCTACCAAGAGCAATCACCCCCGTTAGCTGAAACTGGCTGTCACAAGCTATTAATCTTAAAAAATAAGTATATAAATCAATTAGTTAATCATAGCTCACGTAGGAATATGTACGACTGCTACTCATTGAATTAGCGAACACTTACGAAAGAGTAAGCAAACACTTACAGCGAGAGACTACAAACCAGAGGTGATGACGGAGGGAACTCCAACCTGTCTCTGAGGCAATAAAAAACCCCGAACCAGTCGGGGCTTCTTAATGCCAGCGAGCCAATTACTTATTGAAACAGCGACTCGCTCGACAGGCCATTCTTCTCGAGAATCTCCCGAAGACGCTTCAGGCCTTCAACCTGAATCTGTCTGACCCGCTCCCGGGTCAGGCCAATTTCCAGGCCTACATCTTCAAGCGTGCTGCTCTCGTGACCGCGCAGGCCGAAGCGGCGTATCACCACTTCGCGTTGCTTGTCGGTCAGCTCCGAGAGCCATTGATCGATGCTCTGGGACAGGTCGTCATCCTGCAACAGCTCACATGGATCGGTTGGACGGTCATCGGTAAGGGTGTCCAGCAGGGTTTTATCCGAATCCGGACCCAGTGAGACGTCGACCGAAGAAACCCGCTCGTTCAGGCCGAGCATGCGCTTGACCTCTCCCACTGGTTTTTCCAGCAGGTTGGCAATTTCTTCGGGGGAGGGTTCGTGATCGAGTTTTTGCGTCAGCTCCCGTGCAGCCCGCAGGTACACGTTGAGCTCTTTGACCACATGAATCGGCAACCGGATGGTCCGGGTCTGATTCATGATCGCGCGCTCGATGGTCTGACGAATCCACCAGGTCGCGTAGGTCGAAAAGCGGAAGCCGCGTTCGGGGTCGAACTTTTCTACCGCCCGAATAAGACCGAGGTTGCCCTCTTCGATCAGGTCAAGCAGCGACAGACCACGATTGACGTAACGCCGGGCGATTTTCACCACCAGCCGCAGGTTACTTTCAATCATGCGTTTGCGCCCGGCCGGATCTCCACTTTGCGACAAGCGCGCAAAATGAACTTCTTCTTCGGGGGATAGCAGAGGGGAAAAACCAATCTCATTGAGGTACAGCTGCGTGGCATCGAGCGCACGCGTGTAGTCAATGTACTTGTGTTGCTTTAACGAGGCGGAGTGTTTGGATTTGGCACGAACGGAAGGTGGAGCAGCCCCTTCATCATTCGACATCGAATCCGTACCGATGCCGGTCTCCATCAGGAGAACCTCATCGTCGATGTCAAACTCCGGCACTTCTTTACTGAGAGCCATTGTTATAGTCCTTTGGTGAGTTCGACCTCAGGCTCAAGCGGCGCCTTTATCCTTGGCAACGCTAGAACCTGTTCCCTCTACGCGACGGAACAGGCTGGAAAGCGATCAACGACGTGGCAGGAATTGCAGCGGATCTACAGGTTTACCTTGTCGGCGAATCTCAAAATGCAGCTTCACCCGGTCTGTACCCGTTGACCCCATTTCGGCAATTGTCTGTCCGACCTTGACCTGCTGCCCCTCCCGAACCAACAGCCTGCGGTTATGTCCGTAGGCACTGACGTAGGTATCGCTGTGTTTGATGATGACTAATTCGCCGTAGCCCCTTAAGCCACTCCCGGCGTATACCACCGTCCCATCAGACGCAGCTAAAACAGGCTGTCCCAAATCCCCGGCGATATCAATTCCTTTATTCAAACTGCCGTTTGAAGAGAATTTACCAATCAGAATGCCATTAGATGGCCATCCCCAGCCGGTCGGGGCCGGGCCGGCAGGAGGCATCGGAGCAGGGGTCGGCTTGTTGGCGACGGACGGTGCAACCACCGCTGTGCTCGTGGTTGCGCCATTCGGCTGGCGCCGGATAACCGTGGTTTTCAGCGACGAAGAAGGCGTTGAATCGGTGGAGCTTACCACCGGCGTCGGCGTTGAACCGGTGCGACCATCAAAGCGAATCGTCTGACCCGGATGGATCGTATAAGGCGTAGGAATGTTGTTGCGTGCCGCGAGGGCTTTGTAGTCCCAGCCGTAGCGAAAGGCAATGGAGAACAAGGTGTCTTTAGGTCGGACGACGTATTGACCCGTGGTCACTGCCGGACGCTGGGCGACGGCGTTGTTGCGATCGAGGACGCGTACATCGCTCGATTTGTTGCTGGAGCAACCGACTAGCAAGGTGCTAAAGACAAGGCCAGTCACCAGGCGCTGAAAGCTCGTTTTACCCATTCGCTGCGCAATGACTGTGAGACTCACCCGCCGCTCCCTTTGTGGTGGCTGAAAATGTGGATTGCCGTGTTCCGGCATGAAATGTCGCAAGTATAACGGGCCGTGCAGGCTTTACCTTTAATGAAGCGAAATGGCTTCACGCACACGTTTGCTGCCTGACGATGAATCCCGTTTAACTGATCGATGCCGCTGTAAGACAGAAGCAATCGAAGAGAATTCAGCGCGCTGAAACAAATGCTCAGGCGAGCGGCCCATTGAGTAACGGGACGAAGCGTACAGCCCCCAGAACACGCCTGGAAAAGCCCTGCTCTTCCCGGATGATCAGCATCAATTGTTGAACCTCACCCGATCCGACCGGGATCACCAGCCGCCCTCCCGGCGCCAATTGATCAAGCAGCGCCTGAGGTACATCGGTCGCCACCGCGGTCACGATAATGCCGTTGTACGACGCCAGCGCCGGCCAGCCTTCCCAACCATCGCCCCAGCGGAACACCACGTTGCGCAGGTTCAGTTCCACCAGGCGTTCCTTGGCCCGATCCTGCAGAACCTTGATGCGCTCGACGGAAAATACCCGCTCGACCAGTTGCGACAGCACCGCCGTCTGATAGCCCGAGCCGGTGCCGATTTCCATCACCTTGTCGAGAGGACCTGCCTCCAGCAGCAACTCGCTCATGCGAGCCACCATATAAGGCTGCGAGATGGTCTGGTTATTGCCGATTGGCAGCGCCGTGTCTTCATAGGCACGGTGAGCCAGCGCCTCGTCGACGAACAGGTGACGCGGTGTACGGCGAATGACTTCCAGCACCTTGGCGTTGGAAATTCCCTCTTCATACAGGCGCTGAATAAGGCGCTCACGGGTCCGTTGTGAGGTCATCCCGATGCCACGACGCAGAATATCGTCTTGTTCACGAGCCATTAGTTCAGCCCCTCCAGCCAGCCATCGAGACTTCTGAAGGCATCATTAAAGGTGCGATCCAGTTGCAGCGGGGTGATTGAAACATAGCCTTGCATCACCGCATGAAAATCGGTGCCCGGGCCGCCGTCTTCGGCATCCCCCGCCGCCGCAATCCAGTAACCGGATTTACCGCGCGGATCGACCACTTTCATCGGCGCTGCAGCACGTGCGCGATGGCCGAGGCGGGTCAGTTGAATACCGCGGATGTGGTCCAGCGGCAAATTGGGAATGTTCACGTTCAGTACCGTACGCGGTGGCAGTTCAAGGTCCGCGTGAGCCTCTACCAGTTTGCGCGCAAAGTACGCGGCTGTGGGAAGGTTCTCCACTTGCCGTGAGGCCAACGAAAAGGCAAACGAAGGAAGCGCCAGGAAACGTCCCTCAAGGGCCGCGGCCACGGTGCCGGAATACAACACGTCATCACCCAGGTTGGCGCCCAGGTTGATGCCCGAAACCACCATGTCCGGCTCGCGCTCCAGCAAGCCATTAAGGCCCAGGTGCACGCAATCGGTCGGTGTGCCATTGAGGCTGATAAAGCCGTTGGCCAGGGTTTGCGGGTGTAACGGACGGTCGAGTGTCAGCGAGCTGCTGGCGCCGCTTTTGTCTTGGTCCGGGGCGATAACCACGCACTCGGTGTAATCCGCCAGCGCAGCATAAAGCGCGGCGAGACCGGGTGCGGTTACCCCATCGTCGTTAGAAATCAGAATACGCATGGGCTGTCCGTCTGCCCCACCGGCACCAGATCAACGAGCTCGCGCACCAATACGGTGGCGAAGCATCCGGCCGGGAGGACGAATTCCAGTTGCAGAATGTCAGGCTCGGGATAATGCCACGTCAACCCACCAATGGGCAGCCGCAGGATGCGACGTTCGTGGCTCATACCGGCGTTAATCAACCAATCACGCAAGTCCGCTTCGCGAGTGGCGATTGCCTGCTCCAGTTCATGGACAGCGCCAGTGGCCGGCGAGTCACCTTCGCCCCACTGCGGACCGGTCGGGTGCAGATCGAGAATCGCCAGACGCGGGTCGCTGCACTCGGCTTCACCGGCTGGAAAGAAACTGCGACTGTCGGTGAAGGCCAGCAGATCGCCAACCTGGGCACGCTGCCAGCTGCCATCGGCGACACGCGCCGCCAACACCTGATTGAATAGAAAACTGCGCGCCGTAGAGAGCAGACGCGAACGCACGTTGCGCTGCTCCGGCAATGCTTTACGCGCCGCCCAGGCACGGGCATCGACCACGTTACCGCCGTCAAACCCAAAACGCTGGGCGCCGAAATAATTGGGAATACCTTGCTTGGCGATCAGTTGCAGACGCTCGTCGATCGCCGCTTTGTCGCCAGCGAATTGCGTCAGTCGCAACGTGAAGCCATTGGCCGAGTGAGCACCGCGCTGCAGCTTGCGTTTGTGTCGGCCGGTCTTGAGGATCTTCAGCGTATCGTTTTCCGCCGCCGACAGATCAGGATCAGCCTTGCCCGGCAGCTGCACGCTGAACCACTGGCGAGTCAGCGCCTGACGATCCTTGAGGCCCGCGTAACTGACGGTGCGCAATGGCACCCCCGCCGCTTTGGCGATCCGCCGGGCTGCTTCTTCGGTATTCAGACCGCGCTTTTCCACCCAGATCCACAAGTGTTCGCCGTCGCCACTGAGGGGGATATTGAGGACTTCATCGACTTGAAAATCTTCCGCCGTGGCTTTCAGTACCGCGGTGCCGAGGGCTTCGCCATAGGCCCGCGGGCCGAGCAATTGCAGTTCGTTCATGCGCGCAGCAACAAGGCAACAGAGTGCACGGCAATGCCTTCTTCGCGACCGACAAAGCCGAGCTTTTCGGTGGTGGTAGCTTTCACGTTCACTTGATCCAACTCAACTTGAAGATCCGCGGCAATCAGCGCGCGCATCGATTCGATATGCGGGGCCATTTTCGGCGCCTGGGCGACAATGGTGTTATCGACGTTGCCGACTTTCCAGCCCTTGGCATGGATCAGTGCGACGACGTGACGCAACAGCACTCGGCTGTCGGCGCCCTTGAATGTCGGGTCGGTGTCCGGAAAATGTTTGCCGATATCACCTAGCGCAGCGGCGCCGAGCAAGGCATCGCTCAAGGCGTGCAGCAGGACGTCACCGTCGGAGTGAGCGAGTAGCCCGAAGCCGTGTGCAATGCGCACGCCGCCCAGAGTAATGAAATCGCCTTCAGCGAAACGGTGCACATCATAGCCGTGGCCAATACGCATAAAAAAAACGCCCCGATTTTTGTCAGGGCGTGATTCTACCTGCATTAGACGCCTAGAGCGCGTCCATGATGTTGCAAGTGGTCGTCGATAAAACTGGCGATGAAGAAATAGCTATGGTCGTAGCCGGGTTGCAAGCGCAACGTCAGCGGATGGCCGGCCAGTTTGGCGGCCTGTTGCAAGGCTTCAGGTTTGAGCTGGGTGGCCAGGAAATCGTCGCGATCACCTTGGTCGACCAACAACGGCAACTTCTCATTCGCTTCGGCCATCAGGACGCAGGCATCCCACTCACGCCATTTCGATCGGTCTTCCCCGAGGTAGCGGGAAAAGGCCTTCTGACCCCAAGGACAATCCATCGGATTGTTGATCGGCGAGAACGCCGACACCGACTGATAACTCCCCGGATTTCGCAATGCGCAGACCAGCGCGCCGTGGCCGCCCATGGAGTGACCGCTGATGCCACGTTTGTCCGACGCCGGGAAATGAGCTTCGACCAATGCGGGCAATTCCTGCACGACATAGTCATGCATCCGATAGTGCCGGGACCAGGGTTCCTGCGTGGCATTCAGATAAAACCCGGCGCCGAGACCGAAGTCCCAGGCGCCATCCGGATCACCCGGCACATCAGTGCCGCGCGGACTGGTGTCCGGCGCAACGATGATCAATCCCAACTCGGCGGCCATGCGCATGGCGCCGGCCTTTTGCATGAAGTTTTCGTCGGTGCAGGTCAGGCCGGACAACCAGTACAGCACCGGCAACTTGCCGCCCTGCTCCGCTTGCGGCGGCAGGTACACGGCAAACACCATGTCGCAGCCGAGCATATCGGAGCGGTGCCGATAGCGTTTGTGCCAGCCGCCGAAGCTTTTCTGGCAGGAAATATTTTCCAGGCTCATGACCGACCTCAGAAATGGATGACGGAACGGATGCTCTTGCCTTCATGCATCAGGTCGAACGCCTTGTTGATATCTTCCAGGCCCATCGTGTGGGTGATGAAAGTATCCAGCGGGATTTCGCCGGTTTCAGCCATCTCGACATAGCTTGGCAACTCGGTACGGCCACGCACGCCGCCGAACGCCGAACCGCGCCAGACGCGACCGGTGACCAACTGGAATGGACGCGTGGAGATTTCCTGGCCGGCACCGGCAACACCGATGATCACCGACTCGCCCCAACCCTTGTGGCAGCACTCAAGTGCGGCACGCATCAATTGCACATTGCCGATGCACTCGAAGGAAAAGTCGACGCCGCCGTCGGTCATGTCGACGATGACTTCCTGGATCGGACGATCGAAATCTTTCGGGTTCACACAATCGGTTGCACCTAACTGTTTGGCGATCTCGAATTTTGCCGGGTTGATGTCGATGGCGATGATCCGCGCAGCCTTGGCTTTGACGGCGCCGATCACCGCCGACAGACCGATACCGCCGAGTCCGAAAATGGCGACGGTATCACCTGGTTTCACCTTGGCGGTATTGAGGACTGCACCGATGCCGGTGGTGACACCGCAGCCCAGCAGGCAGACCTTTTCCAGTGGCGCTTCTTTTGGAATTTTGGCGACGGAGATTTCCGGAAGCACGGTGTACTCGGAGAACGTCGACGTCCCCATGTAGTGGAAAATTGGTTGGCCCTTGTAGGAAAAGCGCGAAGTGCCGTCCGGCATCAGGCCTTTGCCCTGCGTCGCGCGAATCGCCTGACACAGGTTGGTTTTGCCCGACAGGCAGAATTTGCACTGACGGCACTCCGGGGTGTACAGCGGGATCACATGGTCGCCGACGGCGACAGAGGTCACGCCCTCGCCGATTGCCTCAACCACCGCCCCACCTTCGTGACCGAGGATCGACGGGAAGATACCTTCCGGGTCCGCGCCCGACAGCGTGTAGGCATCGGTATGACAAACACCGGAGGCAACCACACGCAGCAGGACTTCACCGGCCTTGGGCATGGCGACATCGACTTCAACGATCTCGAGGGGTTTCTTGGCCTCGAAGGCAACGGCAGCGCGCGACTTGATCATGTGGGTTCTCCAGTGAATAAAAACGAGACAGGGAGTGTAATACACCGCCTGACGGTGAATAATCCGGACAAAAGCAAAACATTATTGCCATACAGGGATAATCCTTGATGTCCGAGAATCGCTGGGAAGGTATCGACGAGTTCGTCGCCGTGGCCGAGTGCAGTCAGTTCACGGCTGCCGCGGAACGCCTCGGGGTTTCGTCCTCCCACATCAGTCGACAAATAGTACGCCTCGAAGAGCGACTTCAGACGCGACTGCTTTATCGCAGCACCCGCCGGGTCACTCTGACCGAAGCCGGGCAAACATTTCTGCAACATTGCCAGCGCTTGCAGGACGGCCGCGAAGAAGCCTTGCGCGCAGTCGGCGACCTGACCAGTGAACCCAAAGGCATGCTGCGCATGACCTGCGCCGTGGCATACGGCGAACGATTCATCGTGCCGCTGGTAACCCGTTTCATGGGGCTCTATCCGCAACTGCGAATCGACATCGAACTGAGTAATCGTCAACTCGATCTGGTCCATGAAGGCCTGGACCTGGCAATCCGTCTCGGCCGCCTTCAGGACTCGCGGCTGGTAGCGACACGCCTGGCACCACGCCGCATGTACCTGTGTGCGTCACCGTCCTACCTGGAACGGTATGGTCGCCCACACAGTCTGTCGGAACTCAGCCGCCACAACTGCCTCATCGGCAGCTCGGACATCTGGCAACTGGAACAGAACGGGCGGGAATTTTCCCAGCGGGTACAGGGAAACTGGCGCTGCAACAGTGGGCAAGCCGTGTTAGATGCGGCGCTACAAGGGGTTGGACTGTGCCAACTGCCGGACTACTACGTGCTGGAGCATCTGAAAAACGGCGAATTGATTTCGCTGCTGGAAGCCCACCAACCGCCGAACACCGCCGTGTGGGCGCTTTATCCACAGCAACGGCATCTGTCGCCCAAGGTGCGCAAGTTGGTGGATTATTTGAAGGAAGGATTGGCGCAAAGGCCAGAGTATGCAGCTTAACGACGGTTGGACCAGCGCTGGCGCAACCATTCGAGGTCTTCGGGGCGCGTGACCTTGAGGTTGTCGGATCGACCTTCAATCAGTCGCGGCGCCAGGCCTGCCCACTCCATCGCCGAAGCTTCATCAGTGATGACCGCATCAGCCACAAGACTATCGGCCAACGCCCGATGCAACGCGCCAAGGCGAAACATCTGCGGCGTATAGGCTTGCCAGATCACACTGCGATCCACGGTTTCGACCACGCGACCCTGCTTATCGACCCGTTTGAGGGTATCGCGTGCCGGAACCGCCAGCAGTCCACCAACTGGATCATCTGCGAGTTCACCCAGCAACTTGTCCAGATCATCACGGCTCAGATTCGGCCGCGCGGCATCGTGAACCAGCACCCAATCCTCATCGTCAGCGCCTTGCGCATGCAAATGCAGCAACGCATTGAGCACCGACCCGGAACGCTCGGAGCCGCCTTCAACCCGCTGAATTCGCGGATCGCAAGCACACGCCAGGTTCGGCCAATAAGGATCATCAACAGCAATACTGACCACCAACCCTTTCAGGGAAGGATGATCAAGGAAACAGCCGAGGCTGTGTTCGAGAATTGTGCGCCCGCCCAGTTGCAAGTATTGCTTGGGACGGTCCGCGGCCATACGGGCACCGACACCCGCGGCAGGAATTACAGCCCAGAAGGCCGGTAACGAGGGGTTCATTGGGCCAACTGGTAAAGGGTTTCACCGTCCTTGACCATGCCCAACTCATGACGAGCCCGCTCTTCAACGGTCTCCATGCCCTTTTTCAATTCACTGACTTCAGCGTCCATCACCCGATTGCGCTCAAGCAGACCCTCGTTCTCAGCGTGTTGATCTGCGATCTGCTGAGTCAGTTCGGCCACTTGCGCCAGACTGCCATTACCCACCCACAGGCGGTATTGCAGGCCAGCCAGCAGCAGGAGCAAGACGAGGAACAACCAATTGGGACTGCGCATCGAATATCAGGTATCCAGTGAAAAAAGACAGCCATGCCAAAACTTTGAAGCTTCTGATAGCACGAAGCCTGGAAGACCCAGGCTTGTGCTTATAAGGCATCAGATTAGTGGCAAATCCATCGCTGTCGCGATTTTTCCGACACAATCCGGTGTCTTTTTACCAATTAACGATTAACCGCGGAATTCGCTGCGACCGTTGTACTTGGCTTTGCCATTCAACTGCTCTTCGATACGCAGCAGTTGGTTGTACTTGGAAACACGGTCCGAACGGCACAGGGAGCCGGTCTTGATCTGGCCAGCCGAAGTGCCCACGGCCAGGTCGGCAATGGTCGAATCTTCGGTTTCGCCGGAGCGGTGCGAGATAACGGCAGTGTAACCAGCGGCCTTGGCCATCTGGATGGCTTCCAGGGTTTCGGTCAGGGTGCCGATCTGGTTGAACTTGATCAGGATCGAGTTGGCGATCCTTTTATCGATGCCTTCTTTCAGGATCTTGGTGTTGGTTACGAACAGGTCGTCGCCTACCAGTTGGACTTTCTCGCCGATCTTGTCGGTGAGGATTTTCCAGCCAGCCCAGTCGGACTCGTCCAGACCGTCTTCGATCGAGATGATCGGATAACGCTCGGTCAGGCCTTTCAGGTAGTCAGCGAAACCTTCAGCGGTGAACACCTGGCCTTCGCCGGACAGGTTGTATTTACCGTCTTCGTAGAATTCACTGGCCGCGCAATCCAGCGCCAGAGTCACGTCGGTGCCCAGCTTGTAACCGGCGTTGGCTACAGCTTCGGAGATCACTTTCAAAGCGTCTTCGTTGGAGGCCAGGTTCGGTGCGAAACCACCTTCGTCACCCACAGCAGTGCTCAGGCCACGGGACTTCAGAACAGCTTTCAGGTGATGGAAAATCTCGGTGCCCATGCGCAGACCTTCCGAGAAAGACTTGGCGCCTACTGGCTGAACCATGAATTCCTGGATGTCGACGTTGTTATCGGCGTGCTCGCCACCGTTGATGATGTTCATCATCGGAACCGGCATCGAGTAAACACCCGGGGTGCCGTTCAGGTTGGCGATGTGAGCGTACAGCGGCAGGTCCTGGTCCTGTGCGGCTGCCTTGGCGGCGGCCAGGGAAACGGCGAGGATCGCGTTGGCGCCCAGGGAACCTTTGTTTTCAGTGCCGTCGAGCTTGATCATCGCGTGATCCAGCGCTTTCTGGTCGCTTGGATCTGCACCTTTCAACAGGTCGCGGATCGGACCGTTGATGTTGGCGACGGCTTTCAGAACGCCTTTGCCCAGGTAACGGCTCTTGTCGCCATCACGCAGCTCGAGCGCTTCACGCGAGCCAGTGGAAGCACCGGACGGCGCGCAAGCACTGCCGATGATGCCGTTATCGAGAAGCACATCCGCTTCCACGGTGGGGTTGCCACGGGAGTCGAGAACTTCACGACCTTTGATGTCGACGATTTTTGCCATTGTTGTAAACACTCCAAAGTTGACGAAAACGACGCAGCTGAAGGAAATCTTGTATCGCCGGCAAGTAATGTGCAGCGGGCAGACTTGCGGACGATAAGGCCCAGACCCGAGGGCCTGAGCATTAATTCGTGCGGTACTTTACCGGAGAAATGAGGATTACGCGGTTTCTACCGTCGGAAAACTCTTCACCAGTTCGTCCAAAGCTTTGAGCTGGGCCAGGAATGGCTCCAGTTTGTCCAGACGCAAGGCGCAAGGGCCGTCGCATTTGGCGTTGTCCGGGTCCGGGTGCGCTTCGAGGAACAAACCGGCCAGCGACTGGCTCATGCCAGCCTTGGCCAGATCGAGGACCTGAGCACGACGGCCGCCGGCGGAATCAGAGCGACCGCCGGGCATTTGCAGCGCGTGGGTCACGTCGAAGAACACCGGATATTCGAACTGCTTCATGATGCCGAAGCCGAGCATGTCGACGACCAGGTTGTTGTAGCCGAAGCTCGAACCGCGTTCGCAGAGGATCAACTGATCGTTACCCGCTTCCACGCATTTGCTCAGGATGTGTTTCATTTCCTGAGGTGCGAGGAACTGGGCTTTCTTGATGTTGATCACCGCACCGGTCTTGGCCATCGCGACCACAAGGTCGGTCTGGCGCGACAAGAAGGCCGGCAGCTGGATGATATCGCAGACTTCAGCGACGACCGCGGCCTGATCAGGTTCGTGGACGTCGGTGATGATCGGCACGCCGAACGCTTGCTTGATGTCCTGGAAAATCCGCATGCCCTCTTCCAGGCCGGGGCCACGGTAAGAGGTCACGGAGGAACGGTTGGCCTTGTCG
The DNA here is from genome assembly GCF_059695775.1 of Pseudomonas sp. LBUM1666. Classification (NCBI taxonomy): domain Bacteria; kingdom Pseudomonadati; phylum Pseudomonadota; class Gammaproteobacteria; order Pseudomonadales; family Pseudomonadaceae; genus Pseudomonas; species Pseudomonas sp. LBUM1666. The sequence goes on from NZ_CP166789.1 coordinate 4,979,373, forward strand.
AAGCTGGCCTTGAACACGTAAGGGATACCGAGTTTCTCGGTGACCTTCACGTACTCTTCGCAGACCTGCATCGCCATGTCGCGGCTTTCCAGCACGTTCATGCCACCGAAAAGCACCATTGGCTTGTCGTTGGCAATCTCGATATCGCCTACGCGGATGATCTTCTGGGCCATTGGATTTACGCCTTCTTCTGGTGTTGAACCAAAGCTGCTTTAACGAAACCGCTGAACAACGGGTGACCGTCGCGTGGTGTCGAGGTGAACTCAGGGTGGAACTGGCAAGCGACGAACCATGGATGATCCGGAGCTTCAATCACCTCAACCAGCGCGCCATCGCCGGAACGACCGGTGATTTTCAGACCGGCTTCCATGATTTGCGGCAGCAGGTTGTTGTTCACTTCGTAGCGGTGACGGTGACGCTCGACAATCACGTCCTTGGCGTAGCAATCGTGCACCAGGGAACCCTGCTCCAGCAGGCAATCCTGAGCGCCAAGGCGCATGGTGCCGCCCAGATCGGACGCTTCGGTACGGGTTTCGACTGCGCCGGTGGCATCTTCCCACTCGGTAATCAGACCCACGACCGGATGACCGCTGGCACGATCGAACTCGGTGGAGTTGGCGTCTTTCCAGCCCAGCACGTTACGAGCGAACTCGATCACGGCCACTTGCATGCCCAGGCAGATGCCCAGGTACGGAACCTTGTTTTCGCGAGCGTATTGAACGGCAGTGATCTTGCCTTCCACGCCACGCAGACCGAAGCCGCCTGGTACCAGGATCGCGTCGACACCTTCCAGGAGCGCAGTGCCCTGGTTTTCGATGTCTTCGGAGTCGATGTAGCGCAGGTTGACCTTGGTGCGGTTGCTGATGCCGGCGTGACTCATCGCTTCGATCAGCGACTTGTAGGCGTCCAGCAATTCCATGTACTTGCCGACCATGGCGATGGTGACTTCATGCTCAGGGTTGAGCTTGGCGTCGACCACGGCTTCCCACTCGGACAGATCGGCGCCGCCACATTGCAGGCCGAAACGCTCGACAACGAAATCATCCAGGCCCTGGGCGTGCAGAATGCCCGGGATCTTGTAGATGGTGTCGGCGTCTTCCAGCGCAATCACCGCACGTTCTTCAACGTTGGTGAACTGAGCGATCTTGCGACGCGAGGAGATGTCGATCGGGTGATCGGAACGGCAGACCAGCACGTCAGGCTGCAGGCCGATGGAACGCAGTTCCTTGACCGAGTGCTGAGTAGGCTTGGTTTTGGTTTCGCCGGCAGTGGCGATGTACGGCACCAGAGTCAGGTGCATCAGCATCGCGCGCTTGGCGCCGACTTCGAAACGCAATTGACGGATGGCTTCGAGGAAAGGCTGGGATTCGATGTCACCCACGGTGCCACCGATCTCGACCATGGCCACGTCAGCATCGCCGGCACCCTTGATGATCCGGCGCTTGATTTCGTCGGTGATGTGCGGGATCACCTGAATGGTGGCGCCCAGGTAATCACCACGGCGCTCTTTGCGCAGGACGTGTTCGTAGACACGGCCGGTGGTGAAGTTGTTGTTCTGGGTCATGGTCGTGCGGATGAACCGCTCGTAGTGGCCCAGGTCCAGGTCGGTCTCGGCGCCGTCGTGGGTGACGAACACTTCACCGTGCTGGAACGGGCTCATGGTGCCCGGGTCAACGTTGATGTACGGGTCCAGCTTCAGCATGGTGACCTTAAGTCCCCGCGCCTCCAGGATGGCCGCCAATGAAGCCGATGCGATGCCTTTCCCCAATGAAGAAACAACACCGCCCGTGACGAATATGTAGCGCGTCATGAAAAACCCTAGAAGTCTGCGTTAAAGCGGTCCGAGCCGCCGGGGAAAGCGAAGGAAGGCCGAAGCCCCCGATCACCTGCATTAATCACAGTGCACCTTTCAAAAAAACCGCCGCGTTGGGACAGACCGGAAGATGAAACACCGGTACGTTGCTCGCTACACATTTTTTGGAATCGCCCAGCAAAGACTGCTTGGTAATCGGCAACTCCTGCAATTCAGGCGAATCCACAGAAGTTGTATCAAGAAGGGAGCGTAGTCTACCGGAAAGCCCCTTTCAGCTCAAACCTTGATCTTCGGTCGGTGGCTGCCAATGCAAATTCCAACAGTCCTTTGCACTGCCGTCCAAGCCCCGCAGGTTGGCTACCGCCAGCAATTGCTCGCCTCGGTAGAGCAGCGGCAATCTGCCACGGACAAAACCCGGCACGCCGCTTTCATTGAGCAATCGCTTCAGATCGCGATGGCCGCGACCGGGCAAATTCATCACTTCACCTCCCTCACGATAGCGGATATGCAGCAGGCCATCGGGGATTTGGCCGGTGAGTGTGAGCACGCCGTTGTCCGGCAACACCAGCGATAGCGAGGGGTCGGGCCAGTTTCCGACGGCGGGCGACGTGCGCAACCAACTGCCGGACAACCACCAGATACGCCCACCCGCCCGATGCAGTTCGCCATCCGCCAGCCGCCAGATCGGGCAGGCATCGCCGGTGGCATCACGTAAATTCTCCCAACCCGACCAATGGTCACTGTCCGGCAGTCGCGTCAGCGGTTCGAGCCAATGACTTAACGCATTACGCTGACGAGCAGCGGACAGCGTTTCCAATGCCCCCAGCTCCAGGGACGGCAATCCCAGCCAATCAAAGTCGTTGGCAGCGCTGGCGTCAGCCAGGTCGATTTGCGCAAGCTCATCGAGCAGTCCCTGCGCTTCACTCAGATGTGCAGCGCTGCGGGCCATGGTCGTTACCGCTTGCGGCCAGCGCTTGGTCAATACCGGGAATACCTGATGGCGCAGGTAATTTCGCGAGAATTGCCGATCCTGGTTCGATGGGTCTTCGATCCAGCTCAGCCGATGCTCCGCCGCATAAGCTTCAAGTTCAGCCCGCGTGACATCGAGCAATGGCCGCAGCAGCTGCCCTTTACCGAGTGGGCGCTGGCGTGGCATCCCCGACAACCCCCTCACCCCTGCCCCACGCAACAGCCGAAACAACAACGTTTCCGCCTGATCGTCACGGTGCTGGGCGGTCAGCAACACTTCATTGCCCTGAGTCGCCTCGATGAACGCGGCATATCGCGCATCCCGGGCTGCACGCTCAAGGCTGGCGCCGGGGTGAACCTGCACACGAACAACCTGCAACGGCACACCCAGCGCATCACAGACCGACTGACAATGGTCCGGCCACGCATCAGCCACAGCCTGAAGGCCATGATGAACATGGATGGCGCTTAGCGCCGGCAGGGATTCGGTTTTTGCGAGGTGTACGAGAAGGTGCAGCAGAACGGTGGAGTCGAGGCCACCAGAGAAGGCGATGCGCCAGGTTGTGGCGTTGCGCCATGGCATCAGGTTCAGAAGGAGCTTGGCAGGAAGATCAATCATGGGTCGATTCATATCGATCACTCCGCATAAATCAAATGTGGGAGCGAGCCTGCTCGCGAAAGCTGCTTAACATTCAACAAATTTGCTGACTGTTGTACCGCTATCGCGAGCAGGCTCGCTCCCACATTGGTTACATCATTTGCCGAAGCAGCGTCAGATCAGAGACCGTAGCTCATCAGACGCTCGTAGCGACGAGCCAACAGCGCTTCGTTATCGAACTTCTTCAACATCGCCAGCTGCGAGCTCAGCTCGGCACGGATCGATGCGGCCGCAGCGGCCGGATTACGGTGCGCGCCGCCCAAAGGCTCGCTGATCACTTTATCCACAATACCCAGGCCTTTGAGGCGCTCGGCAGTGATGCCCATGGCTTCAGCGGCGTCCGGTGCTTTTTCGGCGGTCTTCCACAGAATCGAGGCGCAACCTTCCGGCGAAATCACTGCGTAAGTCGAGTACTGCAGCATGTTCAATTGATCGCAAACGCCGATCGCCAGAGCACCACCGGAACCACCTTCACCGATCACGGTGGCGATGATTGGGGTTTTCAGGCGTGCCATGACGCGCAGGTTCCAGGCAATCGCTTCGCTCTGGTTGCGCTCTTCAGCGTCGATACCAGGGTAAGCACCCGGGGTGTCGATGAAGGTCAGGATCGGCATTTTGAAACGTTCGGCCATTTCCATCAGGCGGCAAGCCTTGCGGTAGCCTTCCGGACGCGGCATGCCGAAGTTGCGGCGAACTTTCTCGCGCACTTCACGGCCTTTCTGGTGACCGATGATCATTACTGGCTGGTCGTCCAGACGGGCAATGCCGCCCACGATCGCAGCGTCGTCGGAGAAGTGACGGTCGCCGTGCAGCTCGTCGAACTCGGTGAAGATGTGTTCGATGTAGTCCAGGGTATACGGACGTTTCGGGTGACGCGCCAGACGCGCGATCTGCCAGCTGGTCAGCTTGCCGAAGATGTCTTCGGTCAGCGTGCTGCTTTTGTCCTGCAGGCGGGAGATCTCATCGCCGATATTCAGCGAATTGTCATTACCGACCAAGCGCAACTCTTCGATCTTGGCTTGCAGGTCGGCGATCGGCTGTTCGAAATCTAGAAAATTCGGGTTCATAGGCGTCCGTCTTGGGTCGACATCCAAGAGAGCTTGGGTCGGCCGGTTGTCTATTCGCGCCCTACCTTAAGGGAGAGGCGCGTTCAGGTCGAGATTAAAAATTGGGTCGAGATCAGAGCTGCTCCCTTTTGGAAGAGCGGCACCTGACCGTCAACGGTATTGGAGGAAGACGTTGTCTCGCCCGAACTGGTCACGCAGGGCTTGAATCAAGGCATCCGCCGGGTCAATCCGCCAGGTCTCGCCGAACTGCAGCAAGGCCTTCGCATCGGGACTGGTGTACTCCATGGTGATCGGACACGCCCCGCGGTGACGCTTGAACAGCTCACCGAGCCAGCGTAGCTGATCGCCTTTCAAATCCTGGGTCTGCAGCTTCAAGCGCAGGCTTTCGGCCAGGTTGGTGCGCGCATCTTCCATGCTCATCACCCGCTTGACCCGCAGCCGCAAGCCACCGGAGAAATCATCGTTGCTGACTTCGCCTTCGACCACCACCATCGCGTCGGTCTGCAACAAGGACTGCGCCGAATGGAATGCTTCGGCGAACAGCGACGCTTCGATCCGCCCGGAGCGGTCGTCGAGGGTGATGAAACCCATCTTGTCGCCCTTTTTGTTCTTCATCACCCGCAAGGCGATGATCATGCCCGCGACGGTCTGGGTATCACGGGCCGGTTTCAAGTCGATGATGCGCTGACGGGCGAAACGGCGGATCTCACCTTCGTATTCGTCGATCGGGTGACCGGTCAGGTACAGGCCCAGGGTGTCTTTCTCCCCTTTCAGGCGTTCCTTGAGGGTCAGCTCTTTGGCTTTGCGGTGATTGGCGTAGACATCGGCGTCTTCTTCGACGAACAGACCGCCAAACAGGTCGACATGACCGCTGTCGTGGGTACGCGCGGTTTGTTCGGCCGCCTTGATCGCCCCTTCCATGGCGTTCAGCAAGACCGCTCGGTTGCGGTCGATATTGGCTTGATAAGCTTTCTGCTCGTCATGGAAGTAAGGCCCCAGACGATCCAGCGCACCGCTGCGGATCAAACCGTCCAGGGTGCGCTTGTTGATACGTTTGAGGTCGACACGGGCGCAGAAATCGAACAGATCCTTGAACGGACCTTCCTGACGCGCCTCAGTGATGGCTTCCACCGGACCTTCGCCCACCCCTTTGATCGCGCCGAGGCCGTAAATAATTCGGCCTTCGTCATTCACCGTGAACTTGAACTCCGAAGTATTCACATCCGGCGCGTCGAGACGCAGCTTCATGGTGCGAATTTCTTCGATCAAGGTCACGACCTTGTCGGTGTTGTGCATATCCGCCGACAGTACCGCGGCCATGAATGGCGCCGGGTAGTGCGTTTTCAGCCAAGCGGTCTGGTATGACACCAGGCCATAAGCGGCGGAGTGGGATTTGTTGAAGCCGTAACCGGCGAATTTTTCTACCAGGTCGAAAATGTTACCTGCCAGGTCGGCGTCGATATTGTTAGCGGTGCAACCTTCAATGAAACCGCCGCGCTGCTTGGCCATTTCTTCGGGTTTTTTCTTACCCATGGCTCGGCGCAGCATGTCCGCGCCGCCGAGGGTGTAACCGGCCATGACCTGGGCAATCTGCATCACCTGTTCCTGATACAGGATGATGCCGTAAGTCGGTGCCAGAACCGGCTTGAGGCCTTCGTACTGGTAGTCCGAGTGCGGGTACGCGAGCTCGGCGCGACCGTGCTTACGGTTGATAAAGTCGTCCACCATGCCCGATTGCAAAGGGCCCGGACGGAACAGGGCCACCAGTGCGATCAAGTCTTCCAGGCAGTCGGGCTTGAGCTTTTTGATCAGCTCTTTCATGCCGCGCGACTCCAGCTGGAACACCGCGGTGGTTTCAGCTTTTTGCAGCAACTGGTAAGTCGGCTTGTCATCCAGCGGGATGAACGCGATATCCAGCGGCGGCTCATCGACCTTGGCGCGATCACGGTTGATGGTTTTCAGCGCCCAGTCGATGACCGTGAGGGTCCGCAGACCGAGGAAGTCGAACTTCACCAGACCAGCGGCTTCAACGTCGTCCTTGTCGAACTGGGTGACCAGACCATCACCGGCCTCATCGCAATAAATCGGCGAGAAGTCAGTCAGTTTGGTCGGGGCAATAACAACACCACCGGCGTGCTTACCGACGTTACGCACAACGCCTTCAAGCTTGCGGGCCATTTCCCAGATTTCCGCGGCCTCTTCATCAACCTTGATGAAGTCACGCAGGATTTCTTCCTGTTCGTAGGCCTTTTCCAGGGTCATGCCGACTTCGAACGGAATCATCTTCGACAGACGATCCGCCAAACCGTAGGACTTGCCCTGCACCCGCGCCACGTCACGCACCACAGCCTTGGCCGCCATGGAACCGAAGGTGATGATCTGGCTTACGGCGTTGCGACCGTATTTCTCGGCCACGTAGTCGATTACGCGGTCACGACCGTCCATGCAGAAGTCGACGTCGAAGTCGGGCATGGATACCCGTTCCGGGTTAAGGAAACGTTCGAACAGCAGGTCATATTCCAGCGGATCGAGGTCGGTGATCTTCTGCACGTAGGCCACCAGCGACCCGGCACCCGATCCACGGCCTGGACCTACCGGCACGCCGTTACTCTTGGCCCACTGGATAAAGTCCATAACGATCAGGAAGTAACCGGGGAAACCCATCTGGATGATGATATCCAGCTCGAAATTCAGCCGGTCGACGTAGACCTGACGCTTGGTTTCGTAGTCTTCGGTGGTGTCCTTGGGCAGCAGAACGCTGAGGCGATCTTCCAGACCATCGAAGGAAACCTTGCGGAAATACTCGTCGATGGTCATGCCATCGGGGATCGGGAAGTTGGGCAGGAAGTGAGTGCCCAGCTTCACTTCGATGTTGCAGCGCTTGGCAATCTCAACGGTGTTTTCCAGCGCTTCGGGAATGTCGCTGAACAGCTCGGCCATTTCCTCGGCGCTTTTGAGGTATTGCTGATCGCTGTAATTCTTCGAACGCCGCGGATCGTCGAGGGCACGGCCCTCACCGATGCAAACGCGGGTTTCGTGGGCGGCGAAGTCTTCCTGCTTGATGAAGCGCACGTCGTTGGTCGCGACCAGCGGCGCACCGATTTTTTCAGCCAGGGCCACGGCACCGTGCAACTGTTCTTCGTCGTTGGGGCGGTTGGTGCGCTGGATTTCCAGGTAAAAGCGATCCGGGAACACGGCCATCCATTCGCGCGCCAGGTTTTCCGCTTCGGCCGGGTTGCCACTGAGCATCGCCAGACCGATCTCGCCTTCTTTTGCCGCCGACAACATGATCAAGCCTTCGCTGGCTTCGGCCACCCACTCGCGTTCGATGATGACCGAGCCATTGCGCTGGCCGTCGATGAAGCCGCGGGAGATCAGTTCGGTGAGATTGCGATAACCCACGGCGTTCATCGCCAGCAGGCTGATCCGGCTCAGAGCGTTATCCGGATCCTTGTTCGACAGCCACAGGTCGGCGCCACAGATCGGCTTGATCCCGGCGCCCATGGCAGCTTTATAGAACTTGACCAGGGAACACATGTTGTTCTGGTCGGTGACCGCTACGGCAGGCATGTTCATGCCGACCAGGGTCTTGACCAGCGGTTTGATCCGCACCAGACCGTCGACCAGGGAATACTCAGTGTGCAGGCGTAGATGAACGAATGAAGCCGGCATAGTGATCCTGTCTAGAAACTAGAAACGTGAAGACAACAAGGCCCGGATTGTACCGGGCCTTGGCAAAAACATCAGCCTTGCGACTAACTCTCGATCAGGTTTTCCCGCGCCTCGTAAGCCAGGCGTACCGGGGCGAACGAGCGGCGGTGAATCGGCGTTGGCCCCAAGCGGGCCAGCGCTTCCAGATGAACGGGCGTCGGGTAGCCTTTGTGGCCACCGATGCCGTACCCCGGGTAAATCAATTCGAACGCTGCCATCTCGCGGTCGCGGCTGACCTTGGCCAGAATCGACGCTGCTGCGATGGCCGGTACCTTACCGTCACCCTGCACCACCGCTTCGGCACGCATCGACAGCTTCGGGCAACGATTACCGTCGATCATCGCCAGTTTCGGCGTGATGTGCAGGCCTTCGACCGCACGCTGCATGGCCAGCATGGTGGCGTGGAGAATGTTCAGCTCGTCGATTTCTTCGACTTCAGCGCGAGCGATGCACCAGCTCAGGGCCTTTTCGCAGATCTCGTCGTAGAGCTTTTCGCGGCGTGCTTCGGTGAGCTTCTTCGAGTCGTTCAAGCCGAGGATCGGACGGTTCGGATCGAGGATCACCGCGGCTGTCACCACCGCACCACAAAGCGGGCCGCGACCAACTTCGTCAACGCCGGCGACCAAATCTTCAACTTCGGCGACCAGGGTGAAGTCCAGGCCCATCTGAATGCTTGCTTTGCTCATTGTGTTTTGCCGATCAGGTTCAGTACCGCATCCGCCGCCTGATTGGAGGCGTCCAGACGTAAGGTACGGTGAATTTCATCGAAGCCGCGGGTCTGTTCTTCACCGCCTTCGATCAGTGGCGACAGCGTCTGGGCCAAGGCTTCAACGGTCGCATCGTCCTGCAACAACTCGGGCACCAACAGGCGCTGGGCCAGCAGGTTCGGCAACGAGATGTAGGGACTTTTCACCATGCGCTTGAGAATCCAGAACGTCAGCGGTGCCAAGCGGTACGCGACCACCATCGGCCGTTTGTACAACAACGCTTCAAGCGTAGCGGTCCCGGAGGCAATCAGTACCGCGTCGCAGGCCGCCAGAGCCAGATGAGATTTGCCATCGAGCAATGTCAGCGGCAGATCTCGGCCTGCCAGCAGCTCTTCAAGTTGCTTGCGGCGCTCGGGGCCGGCGCAAGGCATGACGAACCGCACACCAGGGCGCAGGGCTCGCAGACGCTGGGCCGTATCGAGAAACAACGCGCCGAGCCGGCCAACTTCGCCACCGCGACTGCCGGGCATCAGAGCAACCAGCGGCCCGTCGGGCAAACCGAGTTCAGCCCGCGCGGCGGCGCGATCGGCTTCAAGCGGGATCGCATCGGCCAGTGAGTGCCCGACAAACCGCACCGGCACGCCCTTCTCTTCATAGAATTTCGCTTCGAACGGGAACAGCGTCAGCATCAGATCGCAACCTTCGCGAATCTTCAGCACCCGTTTCTGCCGCCACGCCCAAACCGACGGGCTAACGTAATGCACGGTCTTGATCCCGGCCTGACGCAGCTTGAGTTCGATATTGAGGGTGAAGTCCGGGGCATCGATACCAATGAACACATCCGGCTTCTCGGCGATCAGGTCGGCGATCAACTTCTTGCGGCGAGCCATCAGCTCACGCAAGCGGCCCAGCACTTCCACCAGGCCCATGACCGAAAGACGCTCCATCGGGAAATACGAGGTCAGGCCTTCGGCCTGCATCAGCGGACCGCCGACACCGATGAACTCGACTGCCGGGTGCTGAGCCTTGAGTGCGCGCATCAGACCCGCGCCCAGAATGTCACCGGAAGCCTCGCCCGCCACCAGCGCAATACGCAGATTAGCCATGATTAACGAGTGATGCCGCGGGTCGAAGACTGGATGGAATCACGGAACACCGCGACTTCCGGAAACTGGGCCGACGGTTCAGCCAGTTCGGCGAGTGCCTGTTCGACCGTCAGCCCTTGGCGGTAAACCACCTTGTAGGCACGACGCAGCGCGTGGATCGCATCTTCGCTGAAACCGCGACGACGCATGCCTTCGAAGTTCATGCTGCGAGCTTCGGCCGGATTGCCGAACACCGTAACGTACGCCGGGACGTCCTTGCCGATGGCGGTGCCCATACCGGAAAAGCTGTGGGCGCCGATATGGCAATACTGATGAACCAGGGTAAAACCGGACAGGATTGCCCAGTCTTCAACGTGCACATGGCCCGCCAACGCGGTGTTGTTGACCAGGATGCAGTGGTTGCCGATGACGCTGTCGTGGCCGATGTGGGCATAGGCCATGATCAGATTGTGATCGCCCAGGGTTGTTTCAGAACGGTCCTGAACGGTCCCACGGTGAATCGTCACGCCTTCACGGATGACGTTGTGGTCACCGATGACCAGCCGGGTTTCTTCACCCTTGTATTTCAGATCGGGCGTGTCCTCGCCTACCGAAGAAAACTGGTAGATGCGGTTGTGCTTTCCGATTCGGGTCGGGCCTTTGAGAATCACATGCGGCCCGATCACTGTCCCCTCGCCGATTTCCACACCTGCACCGATGATCGACCAGGGGCCGACCTCGACGCCGTCGGCCAGGATAGCCGTCGGATCGATGATTGCGCGAGGGTCAATCAAACTCATAGTTTGCGTTCCGCGCAGATGATTTCAGCAGAGCAGACTGGCTTGCCATCGACCGAAGCCTGGCACTCGAACTTCCAGATCTGACGCTTGCAGCTGATGAAGCGGGCTTCGAGGATCAACTGATCGCCTGGGGTGACGGGCTGGCGAAAACGCAGCTTGTCGGAGCCGACGAAGTAGTAGAGCGTGCCGTCGGCAGGCTTCACGTCGAGCATTTTGAAGCCAAGGATGCCGGCAGCCTGAGCCATCGCTTCGATGATCAATACGCCCGGCATGATTGGGTGCGCGGGGAAGTGACCATTGAAGAAGGGTTCGTTGATGCTGACATTCTTGTAGGCGCGAATGCGCTTGCCTTCCACATCCAGTTCCACGACTCGGTCCACCAGCAGGAACGGGTAACGGTGGGGCAGGTATTCGCGAATCTCGTTGATGTCCATCATTTCGGGGGGAAGCCTATGTAAAGATTGGGAGGCGCGACTGACGCGCACCCCTCTAGCAAATCAAGGAGGCAGTCTAGCGGCTGTGCACACTTGATATGGAAATGGTATCAGCCATCTGATGAAGCATTACCGTCAGGGGTCACTTCCCCTACACGCTTTTCCAGCTGTCGCAGACGCCGCGCGATGTCATCGAGCTGACGGATGCGTGCCGCGCTTTTGCGCCATTCGGCAGCCGGTTGCATGGCTGTACCGGAAGAATAGGAACCCTTTTCGGTAATCGAGTGGGTCACCATGGTCATCCCGGTGATAAACACGTTGTCGCAAATTTCGATATGCCCCACCAGCCCTACGCCACCGGCGAGCATGCAATGCTTACCGATTTTGGTGCTGCCGGAGATCCCCACGCACGCGGCCATGGCGGTGTGATCACCGACCTGGACGTTGTGGGCGATCTGAATCTGGTTATCGAGTTTCACCCCGTTACCCAGAACGGTATCGGCCAGTGCACCGCGATCGATAGCGGTATTCACGCCAATCTCCACGTCGTCACCGACCAGCACACCACCGATCTGAGCGATCTTCTGCCAGACACCTTTCTCGTTGGCAAAACCGAAACCTTCGCCACCGAGTACGGCACCCGATTGAATCACCACCCGTTTACCGATGCGAACATCGTGGTACAGCGTGACTCGCGGGGCCAGCCAGCCGCCCTCGCCAATCTCGCAGCGGGCACCGATAAAGCAGTGCGCGCCAACGGTCACACCCGCAGCAATGCGCGCGCAGCTTTCGATCACCGCAAAAGCACCAATGCTCGCCGCTGGATCGACCACTGCATCCGCTGCCACAACGGCTGTCGGATGAACACCGACAGCGGCCTTTGGCTTGGGATCAAACAGATGGGAAATCCGCGCGTAGGCCAGATACGGATCTGGCACGACCAGCGCATTACCTGCAAAACCTTCAGCGTCAGCGGCCTTCAGCAACAGCGCTGCGGCCCGGCTGTCAGCCAGGTATTTACGGTATTGGGGGTTTGCGAGAAAGCTCAACTGAGCTGGGCCAGCCTCTTGCAAAGTGGCTAGCCCAGTAATTTCTTTCTCCGGGTCGCCACGCAGTGTGGCGCCGAGGAACTCGGCCAATTGGCCGAGCTTTATAGTCGCTGTCATGGTTACTTCAGCTGATTCATGCGCTCGATAACCTGGCGAGTGATGTCGTACTGAGGTTTGACATCAATCACTGCGCCACGCTCGAAGACCAGGTCAAAAGCACCTTTCTTGATGACTTCTTCCACAGCGCTGTCCAGTTTCGGCTTGAGCTGCTTCAGCATTTCACGGTCAGCAACGGCTTTGGCTTCGTTCAGTTCCTTGGACTGGAACTGGAAGTCACGGGCCTTTTGCTTGAACTCGAGTTCCAGGCGTTCACGCTCACCTTGCTGCATCTTGTCGCCGCCCGCCATCAGACGATCCTGGATACCTTTGGCACTGCTTTCCAGAGTCTTGAGCTTGGACAGCTGTGGACCGAACTTCTTCTCGGCATCAACGGCGTACTTCTTGGCCGCATCGGATTCCAGCAGAGCCATCTGATAGTTCAGAACGGCGATTTTCATGTCGGCAAAAGCCGGACCTGCTACCAGTACGGTCGCCAGGAGAACCAATTGAGTCAACTTACGCACGATGCACTCCTACAAAATCCATTGTCGTTATCTTGGGTCAGACGCTTAGAACGTCTGGCCGAGGGAGAATTGGAACACTTGAGTCTCAGCGTCATCCGGTTTCTTGACCGGCATGGCCAACGCGAAGCTCAGAGGACCCAGTGCGGTAACCCAGGTCACGCCTACACCGACGGAGCTGGCCACGTTGCTCAGGCTGATGTCGTTACACTCTGTTTGAGCGGCTGAACCGACATTTGCGTTCGTGGTTTTTTCGCAATTGGAGTCGAATACGTTACCCACATCCCAGAATACCGAAGTACGCAGGGAACGCTGATCCTTGACGAATGGCAGCGGGAACAGAACCTCGACACCACCCTGGATCAAAACGTTACCACCGAACGGCAGCGGATCCTGGTCCGGGTCGGCGAGCGTGCCGGTGTTACCCGTCACAGCCGCACCGCGACTTGGGGTACTGCGAGGACCGAGGGTGCTGTCCTTGAAGCCACGAACCGAGTTGAAACCACCAGCATAGTAGTTTTCATAGAACGGCAAGCCATCGGTAGAACCATAACCATCGCCATAGCCCAGTTCGGTGTGCAGGCGCATGGTGTAGTTTTCAGACAATGGCTGGAACAACTGGCCACGGTAATCAAGCTTGAAGAACGACAGGTCGCTGCCAGGCGTGGTGGTTTCCAGTGTCAGGCTTTGGGAATGACCACGGGTCGCCAATACGCCTTTGTTCAGTGTGGATTCGGACCAGCCGGCCGAAGCCTTGAAGTTCAGGTAGTTGTCGCCTTCCTTGTTAACGAAGTCGAAGATCTCGTCAACAGTGTATTGACCGGTCTTGATCTTGTCTTGTTGCGCAGTCAGGCCGAAGGTCAGACGCGAAGTCTCGCTGATCGGATAACCGACGCTCACGCCCGCACCCAGGCTGTCTACGGCATAGCTGGCTACATCGACGTCAAGGTCGTCATAGTCGGTGGTGCGATAGAACGCGTTGTAACCCAGGCTCACGCCATCAGCAGTCCAGTACGGGTCGACATAACCGAAGTTATAACGGCTCTGGTATTCACTGCGAGTCAAGCCGATGCTGACCTTGTTACCCGTACCCAGGAAGTTGTTCTGGGTGATCGAACCACCGAGGATCAAACCGGCGCTCTGGGCAAAACCAACGCTGGCGGTAATCGAACCGGAAGCCTGCTCTTCAACGCTGTAGTTCACGTCTACCTGGTCGTCGACGCCCGGCACGGCCGGTGTTTCGACGTTGACTTCCTTGAAGAAGCCCAGACGTTCAAGACGAGTCTTGGATTGGTCGATCAAGTAAGTCGAAGCCCAGCCGCCTTCCATCTGACGCATTTCACGGCGCAGCACTTCGTCTTCGGACTTGGTGTTGCCACGGAAGTTGATGCGGTTCACGTAAGCACGCTTGCCCGGATCGACGGCGAACGTGATGTCGACGGTGTGGTCTTCATCGTGAGGTTGAGGCACGCCATTGACGTTGGCGAAGGTGTAACCCTCGTTGCCCAGACGGCGGGTGATCAGTTCGGACGTGGTGGTCATAAGCTTGCGCGAGAACACCTGGCCTTTCTGGACCAGCAGCAGAGACTTGACCTGGTCTTCAGGGACTTTCAGGTCGCCGCTCAATTTGACGTCACGGACGGTGTACTTCTCGCCTTCATTGACGTTGACGGTGATATAGACGTGCTTCTTGTCCGGAGTGATGGACACCTGGGTCGAAGCGATATCCATGTTGATATAGCCACGGTCCAGGTAGTAGGAGCGCAGACGCTCCAGGTCACCGGAAAGTTTTTCACGAGCATACTTGTCATCGTTCTTGAAGAACGACAGCCAGTTGGTGGTCTTGAGTTCAAACAGGTCGATCAGGTCTTCATCAGGGAAGACGGTGTTACCCACCACGTTGATGTGCTGGATAGCAGCAACGGTGCCTTCGTTGATATTGACCTTCAACGCAACGCGGTTACGCGGCTGCGGCACCACTTCAGTGTCGACGGTAGCCGAGTAGCGACCCTGAGCGACGTATTGGCGCTGCAGCTCGTTACGCACACCTTCGAGGGTGGCGCGCTGGAAGATCTCGCCTTCGGCCAGACCGGATTGTTTGAGGCCTTTCATCAGGTCTTCAGTGGAGATCGCCTTGTTACCCTCGATCTCGATACTGGCGACTGACGGGCGCTCGACTACCGTGATGACCAGGACGTTGCCATCTCTGCCCAGCTGGATATCTTGAAAGAAACCGGTTTTGAACAACGCACGAGTGGATTCCACCAGGCGACGATCATCCGCCTGTTCACCGACGTTCAACGGCAAAGCACCAAAGACGCTACCCGCGGAGACCCGCTGGAGGCCATTGACGCGAATATCAGAGATAGTGAAGGACTCGGCGTGAACTTCGGCGATCATCAATACGGTGAGAACCGCAGTTAGCAGCAGACGTTTCATGAAGTCCTTTCTTATTCCAACTGGCAATAAACAAACTGCCGCAAAATGCGGCAGATTCGCAATTCAGCGAAGCGTTACAGTCGACCCAGATCATTGACAAGAGCAAGCAACATCACCCCGATCACCAAACTGATACCGATCTGTATCCCCCAACCCTGCACCCG
This sequence comes from Pseudomonas sp. LBUM1666, assembly GCF_059695775.1. NCBI lineage: Bacteria > Pseudomonadati > Pseudomonadota > Gammaproteobacteria > Pseudomonadales > Pseudomonadaceae > Pseudomonas > Pseudomonas sp. LBUM1666. Next base: position 4,994,889 of record NZ_CP166789.1, read on the forward strand.
ATCTGACAAGGGGCGACCACGCGCCCACTCGATCAGATAAAACAACAAATGCCCCCCATCCAACACAGGAATGGGCAACAAATTCAGAACCCCCAAGCTAATACTCAGATAAGCAAGGAAATTCAGGAAATCAGCGACGCCCGACTGGGCAGAAGCGCCCGCCACTTTAGCAATGGTTATCGGTCCACTCAAGTTTTTTACCGAGAGCTCACCGAACAACATTTTCTTGAGCGAATCGAGGGTCAGTACGCTCATGGTCCAGGTGCGTCGAGCACCCTCCCCAATCGCTGCCACAGGACCGTAACTCACTTCGCGAATCATCTCTGGCGGCCAATCAACTGCTTTCACCCCAGCGCCCAGATAACCACTGGGTGCCTTCTTCTCGCCGCGAGCGGCCAGCGTCACAGGGACGTCGATTTGAGCACCATCACGCTCGACGCGCAGCATGATTTTGGTATCAGGGTGCATACGGACCGTGTCCACCACCTGCTGCCAGTCATCAAGCGACTTGCCATCCAGAGCCAACAGTCGGTCACCGGTCTTCAGGCCAGCAGCCTGTGCCGGGCCTTTCGGGTCAAGTTCGGCCAGGACCGGTGGCAGCGCCGGACGCCAAGGGCGTAAACCCAGCGAACGAATCGGATCTGGCTCATCGGCACCTTTGAGCCATTTATCCAGCATCAGCTCACGGGGCGAATCCGCTGTGGAACCCTGATCACGGACCAGCAACTGCAGGGAACCGCTCTCCCCAAGACGACGGACCAACTGCAGGTTCACCGCGGCCCAGCCGGAAGTTGGCTCGCCATCGATGGCAATGATTTCCTGGCCCGCGCTCAAACCAGCCTTGGCGGCGATACTGCCGGATTCGACTGCACCAATGACCGGGCGCACTTGCTCGCTGCCGAGCATGGCGAGCACCCAGAAAAAAAACATCGCCAGTAAAAAGTTGGCAATCGGACCCGCCGATACGATAGCGATACGCTGGCGGACGGATTTGCGATTGAAGGATTGATCAAGCTGATCGGCGGGCACTTCACCTTCGCGCTCGTCGAGCATTTTCACGTAACCGCCCAGCGGGATCGCGGCGACGACGAACTCAGTGCCTTTCTTGTCGTGCCAGCGCAGCAACGGCATACCGAAGCCCACGGAGAAACGCAGCACTTTGACCCCACAGCGACGTGCGACCCAAAAATGGCCGAATTCGTGGAAGGTGACCAGCACACCCAAAGCCACCAGGGTGCCGACAATCATATAGAGCGCGCTCATCTACTTTCTCCGCAATCCTGTCCAGTGCCGCATGGGTCAACGTATTGCAGCACTTACCGCCCGTGACGACTCAACCATTGTTCGGCCAGTACTCGCGCTTTCGCGTCGGCCGTGAACACTGCCTCGAGATCGCCAACCACAACCACGGGCTCGAGATTTAACACTTCTTCGATGATACTCGCGATTTCCGGGTAGCGAACCCGCCCGTCGAGAAAGGCCGCGACCGCCACTTCATTCGCCGCATTCAGCATGGCCGGCGCGCTATTGCCGGATTCGGCTGCCTGACGCGCAAGACGCAGACACGGGAATCGCTCTTCATCAGGCGACTGGAAGTCCAGCCGCGCAATTGCAAACAGGTCCAGCGGCGCAACGCCCGAGTCGATTCGCTCCGGCCAGGCCAGCGCGTTGGCGATCGGCGTGCGCATGTCAGGGTTACCTAACTGGGCCAATACCGAACCGTCGATGTAATCGACCAGCGAATGAATCACGCTTTGAGGATGAATCACCACTTCGACCTGGGACGGCTTGGCATCAAACAGCCAGCAGGCTTCGATTAACTCCAGCCCCTTGTTCATCATGCTGGCCGAATCCACCGAAATCTTGCGCCCCATGGACCAGTTCGGGTGGGCACACGCTTGCTCAGGGGAAACATGCACCAGTTCAGCCATAGGTGTCTGTCGGAACGGACCGCCAGAGGCCGTGAGTAAAATCCGACGCACCCCGACGGCACTCAGCCCACGAGCGAAATCCTGTGGCATGCACTGGAAAATCGCGTTGTGCTCGCTGTCGATCGGCAGCAACACCGAACCACTCTTGCGCACCGCCTGCATGAACAGCGCACCGGACATCACCAGTGCTTCTTTGTTGGCCAGGAGGATTTTCTTGCCGGCTTCGACCGCCGCCAGAGTCGGTCGCAAGCCCGCAGCGCCAACGATGGCCGCCATGACCGCATCGACCTCAGGATCGGAAGCAACCTGACACAGGCCTTCCTCACCCACCAGCACGCGAGTCGGCAGTCCTGCGGCGCGCAAGTCGTCCTGCAAGCCTCGGGCAGCACCCGCCTCAGGTACCACGGCGAACCGCGGCGTATGACGAACACACAGCGCCAGCAGCTCGCTCAGACGGGTGAAACCGCTCAAGGCGAAAACCTGATAACGCTCGGGATGACGAGCAATGACGTCAAGCGTGCTCAGACCAATCGAACCGGTCGCCCCCAGGACGGTAATCTGCTGCGGGCGGCTCACGGTGCCGCCATCCACAGCAGCACGGCAAACACTGGAATCGCTGCGGTCAAGCTGTCGATTCGGTCCAGCACGCCGCCGTGACCCGGCAGCAGATTACTGCTGTCCTTGATCCCGGACTGACGCTTGAACATGCTTTCGGTGAGATCACCTACCACCGAGATAAACACGATGATGGCTGCACCAATCAGACCTTTGAACAACTGCGCCACTGTCCAGTCTCGAACCAGACCGACAATGACAGTAATGACCAGACTCACCGCGAGGCCGCCATAGACGCCCTCCCAGCTTTTGCCGGGACTGACCTGTGGCGCCAGTTTGCGCTTGCCAAAGGCCCGGCCGGAGAAGTAAGCACCGATATCAGCGCCCCAGACCAGCACCATCACCGCCATGATCAGCCAGTTGCCCAAAGGCTCCTGTTTGATCTGAACCAGACCTTGCCAGGCGGGCAGCAGGATCAGCAGACCGATCACCAGCTTGCAGGCAGCGCTGGACCAAAGTTCGCTGGAGCGCGGATAAGTCAGCACCAAATAGGTTGCAACGCCCCACCAAAGCACCGAAGCACCCAACACCCAAGGCGCGAGCCCAGGCAGGATATGCATGACAAACAGCATCAACGCGACCACAGCCGCATAGGCAACGCGAATCGGCTGCTCAGTGAAGCCCGCCAGGCGAGCCCACTCCCATGCACCGAGGGTCACGACCAGCCCGATGAACAGCGCAAAACCGGTACCTTCGAGCAGGAAAAACCCGCACAAGGCAATCGGTAGCAGGATCAGCGCGGTGATGATTCGTTGTTTAAGCATTAAACCCGGGCTCCAGCCTCGACCTGCTCGCTCGTTTTACCGAAGCGGCGTTGCCGAGAAGCAAAATCGGCCAACGCAGTACGCATGGCATCGTGTTTGAAGTCCGGCCAGAACAGGTCGGAGAAGTACAACTCGGCGTAAGCCAGTTGCCACAGCAGGAAGTTACTGATGCGGTGCTCGCCACCGGTACGGATGCACAAGTCCGGCAACGGCAAATCGCCGGTAGCCAGACAGGTTTGCAACAGTTCCGGGGTAATGTCTTCCGGACGCAGGTGCCCGGCCTGAACTTCCCGCGCCAGCCGCTGTGCGGCCTGCGCGATATCCCACTGTCCGCCATAGTTGGCAGCGATCTGCAGAACGAAGCGATTGGCGCCCGCCGTCATTGCTTCTGCTTCACGCATGGCAGCCTGAAGCTCTGGATGAAAGCGCGAACGGTCGCCAATGATGCGCAAACTGATGTTGTTTTCGTTCAGGCGCTTGGCCTCGCGACGCAATGCCTTGAAGAACAGATCCATCAAGGCACTGACCTCGTCGGCCGGGCGCTGCCAGTTCTCGCTGGAGAAGGCGAACAGGGTCAATACTTCAACCTTGGCCTCCGCACACACCTCGATCACCGCACGAACCGCATCCACGCCCGCTTTATGACCGGCGACACCCGGCATAAAGCGTTTTTTCGCCCAGCGATTATTACCATCCATGATGATCGCGACATGGCGCGGCACCGCGGACGGCGCAGTCTGCTTGGTCTTATCCATTAAAACGCGACCCTTATACGGCCATCAGGTCTTTTTCTTTCTGCGCCAAATTCGCGTCGATTTCAGCCACGTATTTTTTGGTCAGATCATCGATCTCGCCAGTGGCGCGACGCTCTTCGTCTTCGCTGATTTCCTTTTCCTTGACCAGATCCTTGAGCTGGCTGTTCGCATCACGACGGATGTTGCGCACCGCAACACGGGCATCTTCAGCGACATCGCGAGCCTGCTTGGTGAAGCCCTTACGGGTTTCTTCGGTCAGGGCCGGCATGGAGATCAGCAGCAATTCACCCAGGTTGGTCGGGTTGAGGTTCAGACCCGCGCTACCGATGGCTTTGTCGACGGCACCCAGCATGTTGCGCTCAAAGGCAACGACTTGCAGGGTACGGGCGTCTTTGACGGTGATGTTCGCCACCTGCTTGATCGGAGTGTCGGAACCGTAATACGGCACCATCACGCCTTCCAGAATGCTTGGATGCGCCTGGCCCGTACGAATACGGCCGAAGTTGTGCATCAGCGACTCGACGGATTTCTGCATACGCTCTTTAGCGTCTTTCTTGATTTCGTTGATCATTGTTGGCCTTCCTCGATCAGGGTCCCTTCAGCGCCGCCATGCACGATATTCAGCAGGGCGCCGGGCTTGTTCATGTTAAATACGCGCAACGGCATCTTGTGGTCGCGGCACAGGCAAATGGCGGTCAGATCCATCACGCCCAGCTTGCGATCCAGCACTTCATCGTAAGTCAGATGATCGAACTTCTCGGCATGCGGGTCTTTGAATGGGTCAGCGGTGTAAACACCATCAACCTTGGTGGCCTTGAGCACCACGTCCGCGTTGATTTCGATGCCGCGCAGGCAAGCTGCCGAATCGGTGGTGAAGAACGGGTTGCCGGTACCGGCAGCAAAAATCACAACTTCCTTGGCATCCAGGTGGCGCATGGCTTTGCGCCGATCATAGTGATCGGTTACGCCGACCATGGAAATAGCCGACATCACGATAGCGGTGATATTGGCTCGTTCCAGGGCGTCTCGCATGGCCAGGGCGTTCATCACAGTGGCCAGCATGCCCATGTGGTCGCCGGTGACCCGATCCATGCCGGCCGCGCTCAGCGCTGCACCGCGAAACAGGTTGCCACCGCCGATCACCAGACCGACCTGAACACCGATGCCGACCAGTTGGCCGACTTCCAGTGCCATGCGATCCAGCACCTTGGGATCGATCCCAAACTCTTCGGACCCCATCAGGGCCTCGCCGCTAAGTTTGAGTAGAATGCGTTTATAGCGAGCCTGATAACCACTGCCCTGCTGAGCCATTGCGAATCTCTCCTGCGGCGTATTTTAAAAATTCTTTGCTAGCTGTTTACAGCTGGCTGTTCACTCTAGCTTGGCGCTGCTTCAGCGCCATCGGAACATGGCTTTGTAAGCCAGTTCCAAAGGGAAACCAATTAAAAATTGGTGCCCCATCTGAAAAGAGGCTGCGCGCGTAAGCGGGCAGCCTCTTCAGGGCGACAGTTAAAAAACCGTCTTATTGCTTGGCGGCAGCCAGCTGAGCAGCAACTTCTTCAGCGAAGTTGTCGACCGGCTTCTCGATGCCGTCGCCTACTTTGAAGTAGGTGAAGGAGACGATTTCAGCACCGGCTTTCTTGGCCAGTTCGCCAACCTTGATTTCAGGGTTCTTGACGAACGCCTGCTCAACCAGGCTCGCTTCAGCCAGGAACTTGCTGATACGGCCTTTGACCATGTTTTCAACGATGTTTTCCGGCTTGCCGGCGATCTTGTCAGCGTTGAGGGTCAGGAACACGCCTTTCTCGCGCTCGACCGCTTCAGCGGAAACTTCCGATGGCAGCAGGAATTCAGGGTTGGTCGCCGCTACGTGCATGGCGATGTCTTTGGCCAGCTCAACGCTGCCGCCTTTAAGGGCAACCACAACGCCGATCTTGTTGCCGTGCAGGTAACCACCAACAACGTCACCTTCAACGCGAGCCAGGCGACGGATGTTGACGTTTTCGCCAACCTTGCCGACCAGAACCAGACGATCGGCTTCTTGAGCAGCGATCAGCGGAGCAACGTCAGTCAGTTTGTCAGCGAACGCTTTTTCAACGCTGGAAGCGACAAATGCCTTGAAGTCGTCCTGCAGAGCCAGGAAGTCGGTCTGCGAGTTCACTTCCAGCAGAACGGCGGATTTACCGTCTTCCTTCAGAGCGATCGCGCCTTCAGCGGCAACGTTGCCCGCTTTTTTGGCAGCCTTGATGGCGCCCGAAGCACGCATGTCATCAATGGCTTTTTCGATGTCGCCGCCAGCCTTGGTCAAGGCCTTTTTGCAGTCCATCATGCCTTCGCCAGTACGCTCGCGCAGTTCTTTGACCAACGCTGCAGTAATCTCTGCCATTTCAAAATTCCTCTTGGATAGGTTTTCAACCATTCCACCCGATCGAACGGGCGATCAATTCTTCCCGAACCACCCTAGCTGGCTGCTGCAGGCTACAAAGGCTGTAACTGCGCTGCCGACAAACGGTTTTCGAGGTGGCAAAAAGGGGGCCAAGCCCCCTTTTTGCTTACTGAGTCAACGCCTAGGCGTCAATTACTCAGCTGCTGCTACCGGAGCTTCTTCAACGAACTGCTCGGTGCCGCCAGCAACGTGGTTGCGACCGCGGATGACAGCGTCAGCCATCGAACCCATGTACAACTGGATAGCGCGGATTGCGTCATCGTTGCCTGGGATGATGTAGTCAACGCCTTCCGGGCTGCTGTTGGTATCGACTACGCCGATAACCGGGATGCCCAGCTTGTTGGCTTCGGTGATCGCGATGCGCTCGTGATCAACGTCGATAACGAACAGAGCGTCTGGCAGACCGCCCATGTCCTTGATACCACCCAGGGAACGATCGAGCTTCTCAAGATCGCGAGTGCGCATCAGCGCTTCTTTCTTGGTCAGCTTGGCGAAAGTACCGTCTTCGGCTTGCACTTCAAGGTCACGCAGACGCTTGATGGAAGCACGGATGGTTTTGAAGTTGGTCAGCATGCCGCCCAACCAGCGGTGATCGACGTACGGCGAACCGCAACGTGCTGCTTCTTCAGCAACGATCTTGCCAGCGGAACGCTTGGTGCCGACGAACAGAATCTTGTTTTTGCCCTGGGCCAGACGCTCTACGAAAGTCAGAGCTTCGTTGAACATTGGCAGGGTTTTTTCAAGGTTGATGATGTGGATCTTGTTACGCGCGCCGAAAATGTATTTACCCATTTTCGGGTTCCAGTAACGGGTCTGGTGACCGAAGTGCACACCGGCCTTCAGCATATCGCGCATGTTGACTTGGGACATGATAGTTCCTTAATAAGTCGGGTTTGGCCTCCACGTATCCCAATGACCAACCAGCAGCATCAGCTGAAGGCACCCAGGTCATCGTGTCGACACGTGTGTGGATTTAGGCTTTTCAGGGGATCCCCGGAAAGCGGCGCATTTTATATCACAAGGCTGAAAAAAACGGAACCCGGATTGTTAAATCCTGGCGCGTGCTTTGGTTCCGTCCCTTGGAATCCTCCAAGAATGCGCCATTCTATAAGGAGAAGCGATGCACAGAGGCTCAGATTTGCGCTGCTCGTCTGTTAGAATCGCGTTTTTCAGGGCCGCGAAGATCGACCGCGCAACGCCCATTCCGTTTTAGAAGGCGCCATCGAGCGCAGAGAGAGCCTGTATGACCGTCACCCTCAAAACCCCAGAGGACATCGCAAAAATGCGCATCGCCGGCAAACTGGCCGCCGATGTGCTGGAAATGATTGCCGAACATGTCAAGCCGGGCATTACCACTGAAGAACTGGACCGCATCTGCCACGACTACATCGTCAACGAGCAGAAAGCCATCCCTGCCCCGCTCAACTACAAGGGTTTCCCGAAGTCGATCTGCACCTCGATCAATCACGTGGTCTGCCACGGCATTCCGAACGAGAAGGCCTTGAAGGATGGCGATACGCTGAATATCGACGTCACCGTCATCAAGGACGGCTACCACGGCGACACCAGCCGCATGTTCCACGTCGGCACCGTGCCGGTCTGGGCCGAGCGCCTGTCGCAAATCACCCAGGAATGCATGTACAAGGCCATCGAAATCGTCAAACCCGGCTGCCGTCTGGGCGACATCGGTGAAGTGATCCAGAAGCACGCTGAAAAGAACGGTTTTTCCGTGGTTCGCGAATTCTGCGGTCACGGTATCGGCAAGGTATTCCACGAAGAACCGCAGATCCTGCACTACGGCCGCGCCGGCACCGGCATGGAACTGAAAGCCGGCATGACCTTTACCATCGAGCCGATGATCAACCAGGGCAAAGCCGACACCAAGGTATTGGGCGACGGCTGGACCGCGATCACCAAGGACCGCAAGCTGTCGGCACAGTGGGAACACACCCTGCTGGTAACCGAAACCGGTTACGAGATCTTCACCCTGCGCGCCGACGACACCATCCCGCGCGTTTCGGCCTGATCCGGGCGCGCAGCTCCTCAGCCATATAGACAGGAAAGCCAATCGATGCCGCAGGTGGATCCCGAACTCTTCGACCGTGGCCAGTTCCAGGCTGAACTGGCCCTGAAGGCAAGCCCGATCGCGGCCTTCAAGAAGGCGATTCGCCAGGCCCGCGAGGTGCTCGACGAGCGCTTTCGCAGCGGCCGCGACATTCGTCGGCTGATCGAGGATCGCGCCTGGTTCGTCGATAACATCCTGCAAAAGGCCTGGGAGCAGTTCAATTGGAGCGAAGACGCCGACATCGCGCTGGTCGCGGTCGGCGGCTACGGTCGCGGTGAGTTGCACCCTTATTCCGACATCGATTTGCTGATCTTGCTGGACAGCGCCGATCACGAAGTTTTCCGCGATTCCATCGAGCGTTTTCTGACGCTGCTGTGGGACATCGGCCTTGAAGTGGGCCAGAGCGTTCGCTCGGTGGACGAATGCGTCCAGGAGGCCCGCGCCGACCTGACGGTCGTCACCAACCTGATGGAAAGCCGTACCATCTGCGGCCCCGAGCGCTTGCGCCAGCGCATGCTGGACGTCACCAGCACCGCGCACATGTGGCCGAGCAAGGACTTCTTCCTGGCCAAACGCGCCGAGCAGAAGGCCCGTCACCACAAATACAACGACACCGAATACAACCTGGAACCCAACGTCAAAGGCTCTCCCGGCGGCCTACGGGATATTCAGACGATTCTGTGGGTGGCCCGTCGCGAGTACGGCACCCTGAATCTGCGGGCCCTGGCCGGCGAAGGTTTCCTGGTCGAGAGCGAAAACGCCCTGCTGGCCTCCTCCCAGGAATTCCTGTGGAAGGTTCGCTACGCCCTGCACATGCTCGCTGGCCGCTCCGAAGACCGCTTGCTGTTTGATCACCAGCGCACCATTGCCGGGTTGCTGGGCTTCAAAGGCGATGACGCCAAGCAAGCCATCGAAAATTTCATGCAGCAGTATTACCGGGTGGTCATGAGCATTGCCCAGCTCAGCGACCTGATCATCCAGCACTTCGAGGAAGTCATCCTCGCGCCGGAAGACGAAGCGCCGCCGCAGCCGATCAACTCGCGATTCCAGCTGCACGACGGTTACATCGAGGCGCGCAACGACAACGTATTCCGCCGAACTCCGTTCGCCATGCTGGAAATCTTCGTACTGATGGCCCAGCAGCCGGAAATCAAAGGCGTGCGCGCCGACACCATTCGTCTGCTGCGAGAAAATCGCCACCTGATCGACGACGATTTCCGCAACGACATCCGCAATACCAGCCTGTTTATCGAACTGTTCAAGTGCAAGATCGGCATCCACCGCAACCTGCGACGGATGAACCGCTACGGCATCCTCGGGCGCTACTTGCCGGAGTTCGGCCTCATCGTCGGGCAGATGCAGCACGACCTGTTTCACATCTATACCGTCGACGCTCACACCCTGAACCTGATCAAACATCTGCGTAAGTTGCAGTACACCCAGGTGTCGGAAAAATTCCCGCTGGCCAGCAAGCTCATGGGCAAATTGCCCAAACCCGAGCTGATCTATCTGGCCGGTCTGTACCACGACATCGGCAAGGGCCGGCATGGCGACCACTCGGAAATTGGCGCGGTGGATGCCGAAGCCTTTTGCCAGCGCCACCAGTTGCCGGTGTGGGACAGCCGCCTGATCGTCTGGCTGGTGCAGAACCATTTGCTGATGTCGACAACCGCCCAGCGCAAGGATTTGTCCGACCCGCAGGTCATCCACGATTTCGCACAGACTGTCGGCGACGAAACCCACCTCGACTATCTGTATGTGCTGACCGTCGCCGACATCAACGCCACCAACCCGACGCTGTGGAATTCCTGGCGCGCCAGCCTTTTGCGCCAGCTCTACACCGAGACCAAGCGTGCCTTGCGTCGCGGCCTGGAAAACCCGGTGGACCGTGAAGAGCAGATTCGCCAGACCCAGAGCGCAGCACTGGACATTCTGGTGCGCGGCGGCACCGATCCAGATGATGTCGAGCAGCTGTGGGCGCAATTGGGGGATGACTATTTCCTGCGTCACACCGCCGGCGACGTGGCTTGGCACAGCGACGCGATCCTCCAGCAGCCGGCCGACGGCGGGCCGCTGGTGCTGATCAAGGAAACCACCCAACGCGAGTTCGAAGGCGGCACGCAGATCTTCATTTACGCCCCGGACCAGCACGACTTCTTCGCCGTGACCGTGGCCGCGATGGACCAGCTCAACCTGAACATTCACGACGCCCGGGTCATCACCTCCAGCAGCCAGTTCACCCTCGACACCTACATCGTGCTCGACACCGACGGCGACTCGATCGGCGATAACCCGGCACGGGTCAAACAGATTCGCGAGGGCCTGACCGACGCCCTGCGCAACCCGGACGACTACCCGACCATCATTCAGCGTCGGGTACCGCGCCAGCTCAAGCATTTCGCGTTTGCGCCACAGGTGACGATCCACAACGACGCCCAGCGTCCGGTGACCGTGCTGGAACTTAGCGCGCCCGATCGCCCGGGCCTGCTCGCGCGCATCGGCACGATCTTCCTGGAATTCGACTTGTCGCTACAGAACGCCAAGATCGCTACCTTGGGCGAGCGCGTGGAAGACGTGTTCTTCATCACCGATGCGAACAACCAGCCGTTGTCCGACCCATTGCTGTGCAGCCGCTTGCAGGATGCAATCGTGGAACAGTTGACCGTCAGCAACGAACCCGATATCAAACTGTCGCGCATCAGCATCTGATTGCGCGTCAGGATTCAGCCGCTTTGAACGAGACCCCGTACCGATGAACAACGCTCTGAACCAGTTGCAGCCCTACCCGTTCGAGAAGCTCCGCGCCCTGCTCGGCAGCGTCACGCCAAACCCGGACAAGCGTGCCATCGCGCTGTCCATCGGCGAGCCGAAACACCGTTCGCCAAGCTTTGTCGCCGAAGCCCTGGCAAGCAATCTGGATCAGATGGCCGTGTACCCGACCACCCTCGGGATTCCGGCCCTGCGTGAAGCCATCGCCGCGTGGTGCGAACGTCGTTTCAGCGTTCCGAACGGCTGGCTCGACCCGGCGCGCAATGTACTGCCGGTCAACGGTACCCGCGAAGCGCTGTTCGCGTTCACCCAGACCGTGGTCAACCGTGGCGACGATGCACTGGTGGTCAGCCCGAACCCGTTCTATCAGATCTACGAAGGCGCCGCGTTCCTTGCCGGGGCCAAGCCGCATTACCTGCCGTGCCTGGATGAAAACGGCTTCAACCCGGATTTCGACGCCGTTTCCCCGGACATCTGGAAACGCTGCCAGATCCTGTTCCTGTGCTCGCCGGGCAACCCGACCGGCGCGCTGATCCCGATCGAAACCCTGAAGAAGCTGATCGCCCTGGCCGACGAGTACGACTTCGTGATAGCCGCCGACGAGTGCTACAGCGAACTGTACTTCGACGAACAAACCCCGCCGGCCGGCCTGCTCAGCGCCTGCGTGGAACTGGGCCGCAAAGACTTCAAGCGTTGCGTGGTGTTTCATAGCCTGTCCAAGCGTTCCAACCTGCCGGGCCTGCGTTCGGGCTTCGTGGCCGGAGATGCGGACATTCTCAAAGGCTTCCTGCTGTACCGCACCTACCACGGCTGCGCGATGCCGGTTCAGACCCAATTGGCCAGCGTTGCCGCGTGGAATGACGAAGTGCACGTGCGCGCCAACCGTGCGCTGTACCGCGAGAAGTACGATGCCGTGTTGGAAATCCTCGGTCCGGTGATGGACGTGCAGCGTCCGGATGGCGGTTTCTACTTGTGGCCGAGCGTTGACGGTGATGATGAGGCGTTCTGCCGTGATCTGTTCATTGAAGAACATGTGACCGTGGTGCCGGGTTCTTATCTGTCCCGAGAAGTGGAGGGTTTCAATCCAGGCGCTGGTCGTGTGCGCATGGCACTAGTCGCCCCGCTGGCCGAATGTGTGGAAGCGGCCAAGAGAATTCGCGAGTTTATTACCCGCAACAAGTAAATATCCCAGCCCGCACTGTGCAACGCAGCGCGGGCACTCTTATATAGCCAGTTACACTTCATCCGAAATTAAAGTTCACCGAACTGCAGAGTTCCCCTTACTCTCATGCAGCGCATTAGCGTGCGCATTCACACAACCTTACTTCAAGGAAGAAGTAGCCAATGAACAGTATTGAAGACTGCACCCTTATCCAATGGCCCGACGATCAACAATCCTATGAAGCCGCCATCAACGAGAACCCTGAAAATTCCGGCACCGGCGGCGGCACTCGTCGAAAACGCTCTCTGATCAACTACTCAAAGCTGTGGGCAAACGGACGCACACTCAAGATCGCGTTTATCGACGGTCCCGACGATGAACACAAACAGAAGATCATCAAAGCAGCACGCCAATGGCTGCCCCATATCAATCTGAGCTTCGACTTCGTTGACGGGCTCGAAGGTGATATCCGAATCGCCACAAAAAACAATGACAACAGCTCAATGCTGGGCACCGACGCGTTGTTGATTCATCCCGACTGGCCGACCATGAACCTGGGGGTTAAACCCGAGCATGAAGACTTCGAGGTGATCGTGACTCACGAATTTGGTCACGCCTTGGGAGCAATGCACGAACACCAACACCCCGATGCGAATATTCCCTGGGATAAACCGAAGGTGTATGAGTTCTACCAGAATAGAGAGATGAATCCGTTGACCAAAGAGCAGGTCGATAGAAATCTCTTTGAGCCGTTCAATACAATCGAAGCGATTTATACGCGGTACGACAGAAAATCCATCATGCACCACCCGGTCGCTAACACACTGACACTGGGCCAATGGGAAATCCCTATCAACCGCAAAATCAGTAAAAAAGACAAACAAATGATGAAAAAGCTTTATCCAAAGCGGTGAAACACCCACCGGGTTAAACTTCACATCACCCACACCTCCGACTAACCTCCCCTTTCAATACGCAACACCTTTCAAGTTTGAACACATTCAGATATCACATCGCACCCTAAACAAGGATGTTGAAAATGCGCACACTCCACTGCTGCAAAGTATCCCAACCACTTGATCAACTGGCTTCATACCAGGCAGCCATAGAAGAAAATCCGAAGAACGCCGAAACTTCATCCACCGGGGGACGCCGTAAACGCGCCGTCGGCCAGTGGAGCAAGTTCTGGGGCAATGGCCGGACATTAACTATCGCCTTTATGTACGACCTACCCGACGCCCTCCAAACCCGAATAGAAAAAATCATCAGGCAGTGGGAGCCCTCAACCAACCTGACGTTCAAGTTTGTTGAAGGTGTTGCAGGCGATATCAGAATTGCTACCCACACATCGCACAATCAATCCGATGTTGGCACAGACGCATTGCTCACGCCGCTAGACGAACCGACCCTCACCCTGGCCACGTCACCTGATGACTCAAACTTTGAAACGGTGGTACTTCACGAGTTCGGTCATGCGCTGGGCCTGCAGCACGAACACCTGCACCCCAAGGCCAACATTCCGTGGGACAGGCCAAAAGTCTACGATTTCTATAAGTCAAACTTCGGATGGAGCACGGAAGAGATCGACTTCAATCTGTTCACCCCCTTAGAAACCAGCGATTTACTTCGTGGACCCTACGACAGAGACTCGATCATGCACTACAAAATAGAGAATGAACTTACTGTGGGCGATTGGGAGGTTGGCCTTAATACAAAGATCAGCATGCTGGACAGACGCAACATGCGCAAAGCCTACCCCAAGCGCTGAGGCTAACTCACCTACTTCACCGCCCCCGGGTTCGCCTCGCTCAAGTCCAATTCTCCCAACACCTCACGCAGCACGTCATCACCAATCTGGTGATGACGGCTGAGCTTGTATAACTCCAGGCGTTGCGCTCGCAGCGCCTTCAATCGCATGGCCGTTTCGGCGGCTTTTAGTTCTCGCCTGCGCTGCCCAACGCAGTGCAGGCCGAACTTAACCACCCAGTAACAAACACTAAGAAATCACAACTTTACCCCATACCCCTCCAACGACTAACTTCCAACTTGACCGCAACTTCCGAACTTTCTCGGCAACGGCCAACAAGGACACAGTCAATGCCAAACTTTAAACCCTGTAAAATCATCAAAAATATTCATGAACTGACTTCCTATGAAGCAGCAACTTCTGAACGCCTCGACAATTCCACTCAACACGAATTAAACCGAAAAAAACGAAGCGTCGCTGAACACACGAAATACTGGAAACCTGGCAGAACATTAAAGATCGCAATCACCCGACATGACGAGGACTTGTTCCAGGCAGTAAAGGCTGCTGCCAGCAAATGGCTACCCTACGTCAACCTCACGTTCGATTTTGTGGAGCTTTCTGAGAACGAAACGGAATACGAGGGGGATATCCGCGTTTACTTGTCTCATCACTATGATGGGACCGGGGGGTCTAAAATCGGAACAGATGCTCTGGCGGTTCCAGCTCATCGTCCAACCATGTTCCTGGGAACCGACTACTCCTCGCCCCGCTTTGAATTCACCGTTATTCATGAGTTCGGACACGCTTTGGGCTTGATGCACGCGCATCAACATCCTGAGGCAACCATTCCTTGGGACAAGGAAACAACCTACGACTTGTACCGACAAAAATTTGGTTGGTCGAGGGCGGAGGTGGACCAGAACGTCTTTCCTCTCCCCCGCGATACCAGCCGGACTTATGCGGCGTATGACCGACATTCGGTCATGCACTATGAGATATCCAACGAATACACCCTGGGTAATTGGAAGCAAACAGAAAACCCACATATCAGCGCAGCCGACATCGCGTTTATTCGTCGAATTTACCCCTAAGTGTCTATCCAGCCAAACACCCCGCCAACTTGACCAGCGATGCATGCACAAGATCTATCCAGACTAAGGTATTACCCAGCCGAAGCGGCACACTTCAGGCAGCAGGCAGCAGGCAGCAGTGAAAGTGCCAAATTCGCCGCTTAGACTGGAGGCTGGGCGCTGCACAAAGGTCGCACCCGACCCGGTCGCCGCTCAGGCCGCCGGGTAACACCTGGACGTGGCTGAGGCCGAAACCGTCCGGTCATGGCATAATCCGTCACCTTTAATTTCCAGCACCTGCAAAGGGGGCAATTCCTTGACCGTTTCAAGCAAAACGTTGCACCTTTTCGGCATCAAAGCCTGCGACACCATGAAAAAGGCGCGCACCTGGCTCGATGAACACGCTGTCAGCTATGACTTTCATGATTACAAAGCGGCCGGAATCGACCGTGAACACCTGACCCAATGGTGCGACGAGCACGGCTGGCAAGTGGTGTTGAACCGTGCAGGCACGACCTTTCGCAAGCTCGACGACGAACGCAAAGCCGATCTCGACCAGCCGAAAGCCATCGAGCTGATGCTCGCACAACCCTCGATGATCAAGCGCCCGGTGCTTGATCTCGGTGACCGAACCCTGATTGGCTTCAAGCCAGATATCTACGCGGCAGCGCTCAAGTAAGGCAGCCCGTTCCATTTTGTTAGAGGTATCAACATGTCCACTACCCTGTTCAGCCTGGCCTTTGGTGTCGGCACTCAAAACCGTCAAGGCGCATGGCTGGAAGTGTTTTACGCGCAGCCACTGCTCAACCCGTCGGCCGAACTGATCGCGGCCATCGCGCCTGTTCTGGGCTACACCGAAGGCAATCAGGCCATCGCCTTCACCACCGCTCAGGCGTCGCAACTGGCTGAAGCCCTGAAAAGCGTCGACGCTGCCCAGGCTGCCTTGCTGACGCGTCTGGCCGAGAGTCACAAGCCGCTGGTCGCGACCATTCTGGCCGAAGACGCTCAGTTGACCTCCACCCCTGAGGCCTACCTCAAGCTGCACCTGCTGTCCCATCGTCTGGTCAAGCCGCACGGCCTGAACCTGGCCGGTGTGTTCCCGCTGCTGCCGAACGTGGCATGGACCAGCCAGGGCGCAATCGACCTGGCCGAACTGGCCGAGCATCAACTGGAAGCCCGTCTGCGCGGCGAGCTGCTGGAAGTGTTCTCGGTGGACAAGTTCCCGAAAATGACCGACTACGTGGTTCCGGCCGGCGTGCGTATCGCTGACGCGGCACGTATTCGTCTAGGCGCTTACGTGGGCGAAGGCACCACCGTGATGCACGAAGGTTTCGTCAACTTCAACGCCGGTACCGAAGGCCCAGGCATGATCGAAGGCCGCGTTTCCGCTGGCGTATTCGTCGGCAAGGGTTCGGACCTGGGCGGCGGTTGCTCGACCATGGGTACCCTGTCGGGCGGTGGCAACATCGTGATCAAGGTCGGCGAAGGCTGCCTGATCGGCGCGAACGCCGGTATCGGCATTCCGTTGGGCGATCGCAACACCGTTGAGTCGGGCCTGTACGTGACCGCTGGTACCAAAGTGGCGCTGCTGGACGAAAACAACAAACTGGTCAAAGTGGTCAAGGCCCGTGAGCTGGCCGGTCAACCTGACCTGCTGTTCCGTCGCAATTCGGAGACCGGTGCCGTGGAATGCAAAACCCACAAATCGGCTATCGAATTGAACGAAGCGCTGCACGCTCACAACTAAGCAGAGCGTCAAACGATCACCTGTAGGAGCTGAGCTTGCTCGCGATGGGGCCCTTGAGGCCGCCAAGAGCTTCGCGAGCAAGCTTTGCTCCTACAGGCTCAGGCGTACACCCGCCCATGTTTAACAGGGCTCGATAGCATGATGATTCCCTCTCCCTGGCGCGCCGATTTTCCGGCCATCGCCGCATTGCAACGGCAAGACCAGACCTATCTGGACAACGCCGCCACCACGCAAAAACCTCAAGCCCTGCTGGATGCCCTGGCGCATTACTACGCCAACGGCGCGGCCAACGTGCATCGAGCGCAACACCTGCCCGGCGCCCACGCCACCCAAGCGTTCGAGGCCAGCCGCAGCAAAGTCGCCCATTGGCTCAATGCCGGCGATTGCGGGCAGATCATATTTACCCATGGCGCAACCTCTGCGCTGAACCTCTTGGCTTATGGCCTGGAACATCTTTTCAACCCGGGCGATGAAGTTGTCATCAGCGCCCTGGAGCATCACGCCAATCTGTTGCCTTGGCAGCAACTGGCCCACCGTCGCGACCTGAAGCTGGTGATCCTGCCACTGGACGCTGACGGTTTGATCGACCTTGATACCGCCGCGCAGTTGATCGGTCCGCAAACCCGCCTGCTGGCGGTCAGTCAGCTGTCCAACGTGCTCGGCGCCTGGCAGCCGTTGCCCGCCCTCCTGACGATGGCCAAAGCACATAACGCGCTGACCGTGGTCGATGGCGCCCAAGGCGTGGTTCATGGTCGGCATGACGTGCAGGCGCTGGGCTGCGACTTCTATGTGTTTTCCAGCCACAAGCTCTACGGCCCCGATGGTCTGGGCGTGCTGTTCGGGCGCAACGAAGCGCTTGAACAACTGCGCCATTGGCAATTCGGCGGCGAAATGGTGCTGGATACGGATTACCACAGCGCACGGTTCCGCCCGGCGCCACTGGGTTTCGAGGCGGGTACGCCGCCAATTGCCGGTGTGATTGGTCTGGGGGCGACGCTGGATTATCTGGCGGGGCTTGATCAGGACGCCGTGTCCGCCCATGAAGCAGCGCTGCATGACTATTTGCTCAAAGGCCTTGAAGCACGCAACGGCATTCGGTTGCTGGGCAAGCCGCAACTGGCGCTGGCCAGTTTTGTCGTCGAGGGTGTGCATAACGCTGATTTGGCGCATTTGCTGACAGAACAGGGGATCGCGGTGCGCGCCGGTCATCACTGCGCCATGCCGTTGCTCAAGCGTTTTGAGCTGGCTGGGGCCATCCGGGTGTCGTTGGCGCTGTACAACGATTCCGAAGATCTGGAGCGGTTCTTTGAAGCGCTGGATCAGGCGCTGGAGTTGTTGCGATGAACTTGCCTGCCGATGCGGCTATGGCGCTGGAGACTTTTCAGAATGCTGCCGGCTGGGAACAACGGGCGCGATTGCTGATGCAATGGGGCGACCGTCTGCCGGCGTTGGGCGATGTGGATAAGGTCGATGCCAACCGCGTGCATGGCTGTGAAAGCCAGGTGTGGCTGGTGGGCGAGTTGCTGGATGGTCACTGGCAGTTTGCCGCCAGCAGCGATGCACGGTTGATTCGCGGGTTGGTGGCGTTGCTGCTGGCGCGGGTTAACGGGTTGTCGGCGGTTGAGCTGCAGCAGGTGGATTTGCCGGATTGGTTCAATCAGCTTGGACTGAGCAGACAGTTATCCCCGTCGCGCAGTAATGGCCTCAATGCCGTGTTGCAGCGCATGAATGAGTTGGCTGGTTAATCGCCATCGCGAGCAAGCTCGCTCCCACCTTGGAATGCATTCCCCTGTGGGAGCGAGCTTGCTCGCGATGAGGCCGCCAGCAGCCACCTCTAAACCTCAGGCTTAACCCGATCCGCCGGGCGCCGCACACCCGCCACAATCTTATCCACAGCCTTGGTCGCCGCGACCATGCCAAACGTCGCCGTCACCATCATCACCGCACCAAACCCTCCGGCGCAGTCGAGCTTCACACCGTCACCGACAAAACTCTTCTGCAAGCAAATGCTGCCATCCGGTTTCGGGTAGCGCAGTTGTTCGGTTGAAAACACGCACGGCACGCTGTAATGGCGGGTCACGGTGCGTGAGAAGTTGTAATCCCGGCGCAAGGTCGAGCGCACTTTCGAAGCCAACGGATCATTGAAGGTCCGATTCAAATCGCACACCTGAATCAGCGTCGGATCAATCTGACCGCCCGCACCGCCGGTGGTGATGATCTGAATCTTGCGGCGCTTGCACCAGGCGATCAGCGCCGCCTTGGCGTTGACGCTATCGATGCAATCAATGACGCAGTCGATGTTCGGCGTGATGTACTCGGCCATGGTCTCGCGGGTGACGAAGTCCGCGACCGCGTGCACGGTGCAGTCCGGGTTGATCCCGCGAAGGCGCTCGGCCATCACGTCAACCTTGGGTTTGCCGACGGTGCTGTCCAGCGCGTGCAACTGACGGTTGGCGTTGCTGACGCAGACGTCATCCAGGTCGAACAGCGAAATCTCGCCCACGCCACAACGGGCGACGGCTTCCGCCGCCCAGGAACCGACGCCACCGACGCCGACGATCGCCACGTGGGCCGCGCGCAAACGCTCCAGGCCGTCGATGCCATACAAACGGGCGATGCCTGCAAACCGCGGATCTTCTGTACTCATGACCATTACCCCAAAAACCGGCGCGCATTATAGGGCCGTCAGCGGCCAAGAGCATCTTTGGGCTATGAACGGGCGTCTTGACCGTTTTGAACAGGCTACACAGAACCAAGATTTAACCTACAAGGTCCAACGAAAGAACTTAAACCGAGTTGGATTGCCCAACGTCCGGCATTTCCCTGTCCGCTGTACGGTCAGTGAACGCCCGGTGTAGGATGCGCGCCCCCTGCCCCTTTAGCAGCCAGCCGCAGACCGTTCCTTCGTTCCACAGCCTCCGGAACCTGAAAAAGCTATGTCATCGCGTAAATTTGGACTCAACCTGGTCGTGGTGCTCGCCATCGCAGCCTTGTTTACCGGCTTCTGGGCGCTGATCAATCGCCCGGTCACCGCCCCCAACTGGCCTGAACAGATCTCCGGCTTTTCGTACTCGCCGTTCCAGCAAGGGCAGTACCCGCAAAAAGAGCAATATCCGACCGACGATGAAATGCGTCGCGATCTGGAGATCATGAGCAAGCTGACGGACAACATCCGTACTTACTCGGTCGATGGCAGCCTGGGCGATATTCCCAAGCTCGCCGAAGAATTCGGTTTGCGCGTGACGCTGGGTATCTGGATCAGCCCGGACCTTGAGCGCAACGAGCGTGAAATCCTGCGCGCCATTGACCTGGCCAATACCTCCCGCAGCGTGGTTCGCGTGGTGGTGGGTAACGAGGCGATCTTCCGTAAGGAAATTACCGCCGCCGAACTGAGCGTGATCCTTGATCGCGTCCGCGCAGCAGTGAAAGTACCGGTGACGACCTCCGAGCAATGGCACGTCTGGGAAGAAAACCCGAGCCTGGCCAAGCACGTCGACCTGATCGCTGCCCACGTCCTGCCGTACTGGGAACATGTTCCGATGGAGCAGTCCGGGCAGTTCGTACTCGACCGCGCCCGTGACCTGAAAAAGATGTTCCCGAAAAAACCGTTGCTGCTGTCGGAAGTCGGCTGGCCGAGCAACGGCCGCATGCGCGGTGGCGCCGATGCGTCGCCGGCAGACCAGGCGATTTATCTGCGGACCTTGGTCAACAAGCTCAATCGTCAGGGCTTCAACTACTTTGTGATCGAAGCCTTCGACCAACCGTGGAAGGCCAGTGATGAAGGTTCCGTGGGCGCTTACTGGGGTGTTTTCAACGCCGCGCGCCAGCAGAAATTCAACTTTGAAGGCCCGGTCGTCGCGATCCCGCAATGGCGCGTGCTGGCCATCGGTTCAGTGGTATTGGCTCTGCTGTCCCTGACCCTGCTGATGATCGACGGCTCGGCCCTGCGTCAACGTGGCCGCACCTTCCTGACCTTCATCGCGTTCCTCTGTGGTTCGGTGCTGGTGTGGATCGGTTACGACTACAGTCAGCAATACAGCACCTGGTTCAGCCTGACGGTGGGCTTCTTGCTTGCCCTCGGCGCACTCGGGGTGTTTATCGTTCTGCTGACCGAGGCGCATGAACTGGCCGAAGCGGTCTGGACCCACAAGCGTCGGCGTGAATTCCTGCCGGTGGTCGGCGATTCGGACTACCGACCGAAAGTCTCGATTCACGTGCCTTGCTACAACGAGCCACCGGAGATGGTCAAACAGACCCTCAATGCCCTGGCCAATCTCGACTATCCGGACTTCGAAGTCCTGATCATCGACAACAACACCAAGGACCCGGCGGTCTGGGAACCGGTGCGCGATTATTGCGAAACCCTCGGCCCGCGCTTCAAGTTCTTCCACGTCGCACCGTTGGCCGGCTTCAAGGGTGGCGCGCTGAATTACCTGATTCCGCACACCGCCAAGGATGCCGAAGTGATTGCGGTGATCGACTCGGACTACTGCGTCGACCCGAACTGGCTCAAGCACATGGTGCCGCACTTCGCCGATCCGAAAATCGCCGTGGTGCAGTCGCCGCAGGATTACCGCGACCAGAACGAAAGCACCTTCAAGAAGCTCTGCTACGCGGAATACAAAGGTTTCTTCCACATCGGCATGGTCACTCGTAACGACCGTGACGCGATCATCCAGCACGGCACCATGACCATGACCCGGCGCTCGGTGCTCGAGGAACTGGGCTGGGCTGACTGGTGCATCTGTGAAGACGCCGAGTTGGGTCTGCGCGTGTTCGAAAAAGGCTTGTCGGCTGCGTATTACCACACCAGCTACGGCAAAGGCCTGATGCCCGATACCTTTATCGACTTCAAGAAACAGCGTTTCCGCTGGGCTTACGGTGCGATTCAGATAATCAAGCGTCACACCGCCAGTTTGCTGCGCGGCAAGGACACCGAGCTGACCCGTGGCCAGCGTTACCACTTCCTCGCGGGCTGGTTGCCGTGGGTGGCGGATGGCATGAACATCTTCTTCACCGTCGGCGCCCTGTTGTGGTCGGCGGCGATGATCATCGTGCCGCAGCGGGTCGATCCACCGTTGTTGATTTTCGCGATCCCGCCATTGGCGCTGTTCGTGTTCAAGGTTGGCAAGATCATCTTCCTGTACCGCCGTGCGGTGGGGGTCAACCTGAAGGATGCGTTCTGCGCGGCATTGGCCGGACTGGCGTTGTCGCACACCATCGCCAAAGCGGTGCTGTACGGCTTCTTCACCAGCAGCATTCCGTTCTTCCGCACCCCGAAAAACGCCGATAACCACGGTTTCTGGGTGGCGATTTCGGAAGCTCGCGAAGAAATGTTCATCATGCTGCTGTTGTGGAGCGCGGCACTGGGGATTTTCCTGGTGAACGGCCTGCCGAGCAACGACATGCGCTTCTGGGTGACGATGTTGCTCGTGCAATCATTGCCGTACCTGGCGGCGCTGATCATGGCGTTCTTGTCTTCGCTGCCGAAACCTTCCGTCGAGGCCGAACCGGCACCGGCGGTCTAAATCGTTCCAGATGCACTAAACGGCGGCCAATGGCCGCCGTTTTGCTTTAAGATAACCGCCATTTTGCAGCCCCAGCCCCAATTCCTGTGGGAGCGAGCCTGCTCGCGATGAGTCCGTCACATTCAGCATCTATGTTGGCTGTCAGTAAGTCATCGCGAGCAGGCTCGCTCCCACATTAAAAGCTTCCGGAGTTTTCCATGACGGCCCACGCCGACCTTTCGCCGACCCTTCAACTCGCCATCGACCTGATCCGCCGTCCGTCCGTGACGCCGGTCGACGCCGATTGCCAGAAGCAGATGATGCAGCGCCTGGGCGATGCCGGTTTTGCGCTTGAGCCAATGCGCATCGAAGATGTGGATAACTTCTGGGCGACCCACGGTAAACACGATGGTCCGGTGCTGTGCTTTGCCGGTCACACCGACGTGGTGCCGACCGGCCCGGTGACTGCCTGGCAGATCGACCCGTTCAACGCGCTGATCGACGAACACGGCATGCTCTGCGGCCGTGGCGCAGCAGACATGAAAGGCAGCCTCGCGTCCATGACCGTGGCGGCCGAACGTTTCGTCACCGACTACCCGGATCACAAGGGCAAGGTTGCTTTCCTGATCACCAGCGACGAAGAAGGCCCGGCGCACCACGGCACCAAAGCTGTGATCGAACGCCTTGCTGCCCGTAAGGAGCGTCTGGACTGGTGCATCGTCGGCGAACCGTCGAGCACCACCCTGGTGGGCGACGTAGTCAAGAACGGCCGTCGCGGCTCCCTCGGCGCCAAACTGACCGTGCGCGGTGTGCAGGGCCATGTTGCCTATCCGCACCTGGCAAAGAACCCGATCCACCTCGCCGCCCCGGCACTGGCCGAACTGGCCGCCGAGCATTGGGACCACGGCAACAATTTCTTCCCGCCAACCAGCTTCCAGATCTCCAACGTGAACTCTGGCACTGGCGCGACCAACGTGATTCCGGGTGATCTGGTGGCGGTGTTCAACTTCCGCTTTTCTACCGAATCGACCGTGGAAGGCCTGCAAAAGCGCGTCGCTGACATCCTCGACAAGCATGGCCTGGACTGGCACATCGACTGGGCGCTGTCCGGCCTGCCGTTCCTCACTGAACCGGGCGCCCTGCTGGATGCCGTCGCGTCGAGCATCAAGGACATCACCGGTCGCGAAACCAAAGCCTCCACCAGCGGCGGCACCTCCGACGGGCGCTTCATCGCGACCATGGGCACACAAGTGGTTGAACTGGGCCCGGTCAACGCGACGATCCACCAGGTCAACGAGCGTGTGCTGGCTGCCGACCTCGACGTGCTGACCGAAATCTACTACCAGACCCTGATCAAGTTGCTCGCCTGATGCTGGCCTGCCCGATCTGCAGTGAACCGCTGAACGCGGTGGACAACGGCGTGGCCTGCCCCGCCGGGCATCGTTTCGACCGTGCGCGTCAGGGTTATCTGAACCTGTTGCCGGTGCAGCACAAGAACAGCCGCGACCCTGGGGATAACCTGGCGATGGTCGAAGCCCGACGCGATTTTTTGAACGCCGGCCATTACGCGCCGGTGGCCAAGCGTCTGGCAGAACTGGCAGCTCAGTACGCACCGCAGCGCTGGCTGGACATCGGTTGTGGCGAGGGTTACTACACCGCGCAAATCGCCGAGGCTTTGCCGAGCACCGACGGTTACGCGCTGGACATCTCCCGGGAAGCGGTCAAACGCGCCTGCAAACGCAACCCGCAGCTGACCTGGTTGATCGCCAGCATGGCGCGGGTGCCGCTGGCGTCCGGCAGCTGCCAGTTTCTCGCCAGCGTGTTCAGCCCGCTGGACTGGGAGGAAGCCAAACGCTTGCTCAGCCCCGGTGGCGGTTTGATGAAAGTCGGGCCGACCAGCGGCCATCTGATGGAATTGCGCGAACGTCTGTACGACGAAGTCCGTGAATACACCGACGACAAGCATTTGGCCTTGGTGCCGGAAGGCATGGCGTTGCAACACAGCGAAACCCTGGAGTTCAAACTGACGCTGGAAAGTGGTCAGGACCGGGCGAACCTGTTGGCCATGACGCCCCACGGTTGGCGCGCCAGTGCCGAACGCCGGGCGGCGGTCATCGAACAGGTCGAGCCGTTCGAGGTCACTATTTCAATGCGCTACGATTACTTTGTTCTTCAATAACTCTTTAATTTTTTGGTCTTCGGCAGTTGCCGTAGGCCGGCTAAATCCGCGAATGGATTTTTCAGACCCGCAGTGAGGACATCCATGCGCCAACCCGATATCGAGATTTACCTGAAAGACGCCGACGTCGACTACAAGGCCGTCGCGGCCTGGCTCGGCACTGCTTTGGGTACATGCACCGACTGGGTCCAGAAAGGCCAAACCTACAAGTGCAAGGCCGGCAACGTGTCGGTCACCTGGCTGCCGAAAGCCGTGGGCAAATGGAACAGCCTGTTCCTGGACAGCGACCAGACCCCGTGGGAAGACGACATCGCCTGCGCCCGCGCAGCCTTTGCCGCGCTGAACGTCGAAGTACGTTGCGCGCCGGGTACGTGGGTCGAGGAAGAAGGTGAAGAGACCGCGGATCGCTGGATGCGCATCAGCGCGGATGGTGAAGAAGAGATCACCTGGAAAACTGTCTAAAAGCTGTACACAAACCTGTGGGAGCGAGCTTGCTCGCGATGAGGCCCTTTCAGTCAACATCAATGTTGAATGTCAGTTCGCTATCGCGAGCAAGCTCGCTCCCACAGTGGTTTTGGGTGATCCGTAAGATGCGGATTACAGACCTACAACATCCTCTGCCTGCAAACCCTTCTCGCCGGTCACCACGCCGTATTCAACCTGCTGGCCCTCAGCCAACGAGCGATGCCCTTCGCCGCGAATCGCGCGGTAGTGCACGAACACGTCCACCCCGTCCTCGCGCTGAATGAAGCCGTAGCCCTTGGCATCGTTGAACCACTTCACATTGCCGGTTTCGCGCGTAGCCATGTCAGTACCCCCCTTGTTTTTATTTTGAACGGCCGAGTATATGACAGCCGCCAAAACTCTCAACTCACTTTACTTAGCCGCTTTTTTGCCGATTTTCGGCGAATACGGCACACTATCGGCCGCCCGAGCATTTGCTCGGTTTTATTCACTCACGCAGAAGCCGTATGACCCGTTCCCCGTTCCGCCGTCTTGTGTTTGGCACCCTGCGCCGACTGTTGTACCTCTGGGTTCGCTCGGAGACGATCAATCAGTCGTCGTTCACCCTCAACCTCGACCGCAGCCGTCCGGTGTTCTACGTCCTGCAAAACCCTTCGCTGACCGACCTGGCCGTGGTCGATACCGAGTGCAGCAAGGCCGGTTTGCCCCGCCCGGTGTTGCCGGTCTCGGTAGGTACGCTGGAGGAACCCGCGGCGTTCTTTTACCTGACGCCGGAGCCCGACTGGCTCGGCCGACAGGACAAACGTGGTGCACCGCCGACCTTGACTCGCCTGGTCAGCGCCCTGAGCCAGAACGCCGCCGAAGACGCGCAGATCATTCCGGTCAGCGTGTTCTGGGGTCAGTCACCGGACAGCGAATCGAGCCCGTGGAAACTGCTCTTCGCCGACAGCTGGGCGGTCACCGGGCGCCTGCGCCGGTTGCTGAGCATCATCGTTCTAGGGCGCAAAACCCGGGTGCAGTTCTCGGCGCCGATCCACCTGCGCGAGCTGATCGACCACAACAAGGGCCACGAGCGCACCGTGCGCATGGCCCAGCGGATTCTGCGGGTGCACTTCCGCAATCTGAAAGCAGCGGTGATCGGTCCGGACATTTCCCACCGTCGCAACCTGGTCAAAGGCCTGCTCAATCAGCCGCTGGTCAAACAAGCGATCCTCGACGAAGCCGAGCGTGAAAACATCTCCCCGGAGAAAGCCAAGGCCCAGGCCCTGCGCTACGGCAACGAGATCGCCTCCGACTACACCTACACCGCGATCCGCTTTCTGGAAGTGGTGCTGAGCTGGTTCTGGAACAAGATCTACGACGGGATCAAGGTCAACCACATCGAAGGCGTGCAGAAGGCCGCTCAGGGTCACGAAGTGATCTACGTGCCATGCCATCGCAGCCACATCGACTATCTGCTGCTGTCCTATTTGCTGTTCCGCAACGGCCTGACTCCGCCGCACATCGCCGCCGGGATCAACCTCAACATGCCGGTGATCGGCAGCCTGCTGCGGCGTGGCGGTGCGTTTTTCATGCGCCGCACCTTCAAGGGCAACCCGCTCTACACCTCGGTGTTCAACGAATACCTGCATACCCTGTTTACCAAAGGCTTCCCGGTGGAGTACTTCGTCGAGGGCGGCCGTTCGCGCACCGGGCGCATGCTGCAACCGAAAACCGGGATGCTCGCAATCACCCTGCGCAGCTTCCTGCGTTCGTCGCGGATGCCGATCGTCTTCATCCCGGTCTACATCGGCTACGAGCGCGTGCTGGAAGGCCGGACCTACCTCGGCGAACTGCGTGGCGCGACCAAGAAGAAAGAATCGATCTTCGACATCTTCAAAGTCATCGGCGCGCTCAAGCAGCGTTTCGGTCAGGTGGCGGTGAACTTCGGCGAACCGATCAAACTGGCGGAATTCCTCGACAGCGAACAGCCGGACTGGCGTCAACAGGAACTCGGCCCGCAGTTCAAACCGGCATGGCTCAACGAAACCACCAACCGTTTGGGCGAGAAAGTCGCGCAGCATCTGAACGAAGCGGCGGCGATCAACCCGGTCAACCTCGTGGCCCTGGCGCTGCTATCCACCAGCCGTCTCGCGCTGGATGATCGCGCCATGGCGCGAGTGCTCGATCTGTACCTGGCGTTGTTGCGCAAAGTCCCGTACTCGCCGCACACCACGTTGCCGGAAGGTGACGGCCGGGCGTTGATCGAGCATGTGAAGGACATGGATCTGCTGTCCGAGCAGAGCGATGCCCTGGGCAAAATTCTGTATCTGGACGAGCAGAACGCCGTCCTGATGACCTACTACCGTAACAACGTTTTGCACATCTTCGCCTTGCCGGCGTTGCTGGCGAGTTTCTTCCAGAGCGCCTCGCGCATGAGCCGCGAACAGATCCTGCGCTACACCCGCGCACTGTATCCGTACCTGCAATCGGAGTTGTTCATTCGCTGGTCGCTGGAGGAACTGGATGCGGTGATCGATCAATGGCTCGAAGCCTTCGTAGAGCAAGGTCTGCTGCGTTTTGAGAATGATGTCTACGTGCGGCCGGCACCGAGCTCGCGGCATTTCGTACTGCTGACCCTGCTGTCGAAAAGCATCGCCCAGACCCTGCAACGTTTCTACATGACCGTTTCCCTGCTGCTCAACAGCGGCCAGAACAGCATCAGCGCCGAAGAGCTGGAAGACTTGTGCACGGTCATGGCCCAGCGCCTGTCGATTCTGCATGGCCTCAACGCCCCGGAGTTCTTCGACAAGAGCCTGTTCCGCCACTTCATCCAGACCATGCTCGACCTCGACGTGCTCAAGCGAGACGAGGCCGGCAAGCTGAGCTACCACGAACTGCTCGGCGAACTGGCCGAAGGCGCGGCCAAGCGAGTGTTGCCGGCGGAGATTCGTTTGTCGATCCGTCAGGTGGCGTTGCATCGCAGTGAAGATGCGGCGGATCAGGTCGCCACAAAGCCCGAGGCCTGATGAAATCCCTGTGGGAGCGAGCCTGCTCGCGAATGCGGTTTAACATTCAACATTTCAGTTGTCTGGCACACCGCTTTCGCGAGCAGGCTCACTCCCACATTAATTGGAGATCTCCGATGAAAAAACTCTCTTTATTGGCCATGACCACCCTGCTGGGCGCCTGTCAGTCGATGCAACCCGCCGCTAAAACCTCCCTCGATGGCGAAGTGTTCTACCTGCAACGCATTGCCCTGCCGCCCAGCGCCATCTTAAGCGTCAGCTTGCAGGACGTTTCCCTGGCCGATGCGCCTGCCGTGGTCCTCGACGAACAGAAAGGCCCGGTCAAAGGCCAGGTGCCGCTGCCATTTCATCTGAGTTACGATCCAACGCAGGTCAAACCGGGTCATCGTTACTCGGTCAGCGCCCGTATCGAAGTGAATGGCGAACTGATGTTCATCACCACCGAACATCACGCCGTGCAGCTGGATGGCAGCGATCCGCAACCACTGAAAATCCGCGTAGACGCCGCTCGCTAACTCTCAATTTTTGAACAAAGGAAGCTGCCATGTTCCGCCCTACCCTTCGCTTCGCCGGCCTGTGCGCAGGCTTGATGATCTCCGCCAGCGCCTTGGCGCTATCGCTCAACGACCTGTCACAAAAAGACGCCACCGGCGGCCTCAAGGATGCCCTGACCCAAGGCGCGCAGCTGGCCGTGAAACAACTCGGCACGCCGGGCGGCTTCAGCAACAACCCGGACGTGAAAATCGAACTGCCGGGAAAACTGGGAAAAGTCGCCAGCAAGATGAAACAGTTCGGCATGGGCGACCAGGTTGACCAGCTGGAAACCAGCATGAACAAAGCGGCTGAAACCGCCGTGACGCAAGCCCAGCCGATCCTGGTGGACGCGGTGAAGAAGATGAGCGTGGAGGATGCCAAGGGCATTCTCAGCGGCGGCAAGGACTCGGCCACTCAGTACCTGAGCAAAACCAGCCGCGAACAGATCCGCGTCAAGTTCCTGCCAATCGTCAAGCAAGCCACCGACCAGGTGGGCCTGGCCAAGCAGTACAACTCGTTCGCCGGGCAAGCCGCGACGATGGGTGTGGTGGATGCGAAGAGCGCCAACATCGAAAGCTACGTGACCGAGCAAGCGTTGAACGGTTTGTTCGAGATGATTGGTAAACAGGAAGAAGCCATTCGCCAGAATCCTGCAGCAGCAGCGACGAGTTTGGCGAAGAAGGTGTTTGGAACGTTGTAGTTTTTGAGCGACTGAAACCCACAAAAAGCCCGCTGACCTTTACAGGTTCAGCGGGCTTTTTCGTTTGCGCTATTGCTGCTGCGCTCTTTTGATCCTGATCGAGGAATTCAAGCTCAAAAGCTCGCAGCCTTTGGTAGTTCCTACAGCGTGTTCAAGCTGATTCCTTTTTTACTCGGAACCACGCCGCATACAGCGCCGGCAAAAACAGCAACGTCAGCGCCGTTGCCACAATCAACCCGCCCATGATCGCCACCGCCATCGGCCCGAAAAACACGCTGCGCGACAGCGGAATCATCGCCAGCACCGCCGCGAGTGCAGTCAACACAATCGGCCGGAAACGCCGCACCGTGGCTTCAATAATCGCCTGCCAAGGTTTGAGCCCGGAAGCAATGTCCTGCTCGATCTGGTCCACCAGAATCACCGAGTTGCGCATGATCATCCCGGACAGCGCGATGGTGCCGAGCATCGCGACGAAGCCGAACGGCTGACGGAACACCATCAGGAACAAGGTCACACCGATCAAGCCCAAAGGCGCCGTCAGAAACACCATTACCGTGCGTGAGAAACTGCGCAGTTGCAGCATCAGTAACGTCAGCACCACCACGATGAAAAGCGGCACACCGGCCTTCACCGAATTCTGCCCGCGAGCCGAGTCTTCCACCGTGCCGCCGACCTCCAGCAAATACCCGTCCGGCAGTTCGGCGCGAATCGGATCGAGGGTCGGCATGATCTGCTTCACCAGCGTCGCCGGTTGTTCCTTGCCGTAGATGTCGGCGCGGACCGTCACATTCGGCAAGCGGTTGCGGTGCCAGATGATGCCTTCTTCGAAGCCGTATTCCAGGGTCGCGATCTGCGACAACGCTACGCTGCGACCGTTGTCAGTGGGCACCGCCAGGCTTGGCAGCAGCGACAGTTCGGTGCGCTCGTGCAATGTGCCGCGCAACAGAATCTCGATCAACTCGTTGTCTTCACGGTACTGGCTGACGCTGGAACCGGTCAGAGAGCTTTGCAGGAACTTCGACAGGTTCGCGGTGCTCACGCCAAGCGCCCGGGCGCGGTCCTGATCGACGTTCAGGTAAACGACTTTGCTCGGTTCTTCCCAATCCAGATGGACGTTGACCACGTGCGGGTTCTCGCGAACCTTGGCCGCGACTTTACGGGCCAGCGCGCGAACTTCCTCGATGTGCTCACCGGTCACCCGGAACTGCATCGGATAACCAACCGGCGGCCCGTTCTCCAGACGTGTCACCCGCGCACGCAGGGCCGGGAATTGTTCCTTGAGAGCTTCGATCAGCCAGGTGCGCAGGGTTTCACGCTCTTCGATGGTTTTGGCCAGGACTACAAACTGCGCGAAGCTCGCTGCAGGAAGTTGTTGATCCAGCGGCAGGTAAAAACGTGGCGAACCGGTGCCAACGTAAGCGACATAGTTATCGATACCGGCGTGATCCTTCAGCAGTGCTTCGAGCCGTCTGACCTCATCGCGGGTGTTGCTCAACGAGGCGCCTTCGGCCAGTTTCAGATCGACCATCAATTCCAGACGACCCGATGCCGGGAAGAACTGTTGCGGCACAAAGCGAAACAGGATGACAGAACCGATAAACAGCACGACTGTCAGGACAATGACCGTCTTGCGCCGGCGTACGCACCACTCCACCAGGCGTCTGACGCGCTGATAGAACGGCGTGCCGTAAGGGTCGGGCTGGCCGTCGCCGGCGCCATGTTTGGCTGCATGAATCTTCGCCAGATCCGGCAGGAGTTTTTCCCCCAGATAAGGCACAAACACAACAGCGGCCACCCACGAGGCCAGCAACGCGATGGTCACCACCTGGAAGATCGAGCGGGTGTATTCACCCGTGCCTGATTGCGCAGTGGCAATCGGCAGGAAGCCGGCCGCGGTGATCAGCGTACCGGTGAGCATAGGGAATGCGGTGCTGGTCCAGGCGTAACTGGCCGCCTTGATCCGGTCGAAGCCTTGCTCCATTTTGATCGCCATCATTTCCACGGCGATGATCGCGTCGTCCACCAACAAGCCCAGCGCCAGTACCAATGCCCCGAGGGAAATCTTGTGCAGGCCGATTCCCAGGTAATACATGCAGGCGAACGTCATCGCCAATACCAAAGGAATCGCCAGCGCGACCACCATGCCGGTGCGCACGCCGAGGGAGAAGAAGCTCACCAGCAAGACGATTGCCAGTGCTTCCACCAGCACCTGAACAAACTCACCAACACTGCTTTTCACGGCGGCAGGCTGGTCGGAGACCTTGCGCAACTGCATACCGGCAGGGAGATTTTTCTGGATCCGGTCGAACTCGATTTCCAATGCCTTGCCCAGCACCAGAATGTCGCCACCGTCCTTCATGGCCACGGCCAGACCGATGGCGTTTTCCGCCATGAAGCGCATGCTCGGCGCTGGCGGATCGTTGAACCCACGACGCACATCCGCCACATCGGCGATGCGGAACGTACGATCACCGACGCGGATCGGGAAGCTCTTGATCTCTTCGACCGTCTGAAAATTCCCCGAGACCCGTAGCTGCAATCGCTCACTGCTGGTTTCAAAGAACCCGGCGGTGGACACTGCGTTTTGCTCTTCAAGGGCTTGCTGCACCGCCGACAAAGGCAGGCCGAGGGTGGCGAGTTTGACGTTGGAGAGTTCGATCCAGATCTTCTCGTCCTGTAACCCGAGCAGATCGACCTTGCCCACATCCTTGACCCGTTGCAGCTGAATCTGCACGCGGTCGGCGTAGTCTTTGAGCACCGCGTAATCAAAACCTTCGCCGGTCAGCGCGTAGATATTGCCAAACGTTGTGCCGAACTCATCATTGAAGAATGGTCCCTGAATGCCCGGTGGCAAGGTGTGGCGAATGTCGCTGATCTTCTTGCGAACCTGATACCAGAGGTCCGGGATTTCCACCGAGTGCATGGAATCACGGGCGACGAACGTCACTTGGGATTCGCCCGGACGGGAGAACGAAACGATGCGTTCGTACTCGCCGGTTTCCATCAGTTTCTTTTCAATACGCTCGGTGACCTGCCGCGACACCTCCTGCGCCGTGGCCCCCGGCCAGTTGGTCCGAATCACCATGGCCTTGAAGGTGAACGGCGGGTCTTCACTTTGGCCGAGCTTGGTGTAGGACAGTGCGCCGACAACTGCCAGCAAGAGCATCAGGAACAGTACGATCTGGCGATTACGCAGCGCCCATGCGGAAAGATTGAAACCCATCGGGGATTACTCCTTGTCCGCCAGATTGACCACGCGGTTGGAGCGATCCACCGGGCGCACCTGCTGCCCTTCAAGCAGCACATGGACGCCAGCGGCCACCACCCAATCGCTGGCGTTCAGTCCTTCGAGTACCGGTACGGTTTTCTCGCCGAAGGCACCGACCCGTACCGGGGTTTTCTTCAGGGTGTTGTTGTCATTGACGACCCAGACGTAGGTCGCGCCGTTTTCCGCTGTCAGTGCGGAGAGCGGCACCGACAGCGGCACCACATCGGAGGTCTGAACGAACACCCGGGCACTCTGGCCGAGTTCAGCGGGAACCTTGCCGGCGGTGAAGGCGATGCGGGCGGCAAAGGTGCGTGATTTTGGATCGGCAGCGGGCGACAGCTCACGGATGCGCCCGGCGAAACGTTGGTCGGGTTGGGTCCACAGTTCCACCGACACTGGCTGACCGACCTTGAAGCGGCCAAAGCTCTGCTCCGGCAAGCTGATCAACACTTCGCGCTCGCCATCGGTGGCGAGGGTAAATACGGTTTGCCCCGCCGCCACCACTTGCCCGACTTCAACCGCGCGTTTAGCCACCACGCCATCCTGCGGCGCACGCAGCACGGCGTAACTGGCCTGATTGGTCGAGACGTTGAATTCGGCTTTGATTTGCTTGAGGCGTGCTTCACCGGATCGGTAAAGGTTTTCGGAATTGTCGTACTGCGAACGGCTGACCATCTGACGGTCCATCAGGGTCTTGTAGCGATCACGTTCGGCACGCACCAGGTTCAGGTTGGCCTCGGCAGCGGCGACCTGGGCACGGGTGGCTTCCAGTTGCAGGCGCACGTCCTGAGGATCGAGTTCCGCCAGAGGTTGATCGGCCTTGACCCGCTGCCCCTCTTCGACCAGTCGTCGACTGACTTTACCGCCAATGCGAAACGCCAACTCCGGCTCATACCGTGCGCGGACTTCACCGGGAAAACTTTCCATCGCCTGGGCCGAAGGCTCTGGCTGCACGACCATGGCCGGGCGAACGGTGACTTGGGGCGCCTCTTCGTGACCACACGCAGACAATAAAAACGCCAGACTGACTGGCAACGCGAGGGGCAAGGCATAGCGGAACATGGTGAAGGACCTTTCGCTAATGGTGCTTTGAATAATTATACTGAGCAGTATGTTATTAATAGCAAACTCACCAGTCCAGTAATAAAAGCGCATATGCCTAACAATCTTTCAGTACCCAACGGCCCGGGCCGCCCAAAGGATCTGGCCAAACGCCAGGCGATCCTCGATGCGGCGAAAATTCTGTTTCTGAGCAAGGGTTATGCGAATACCAGCATGGACGCCGTGGCGGCCGAGGCCGGTGTGTCGAAGCTGACGGTCTACAGCCATTTCAACGACAAGGAGACGCTGTTCTCCGCCGCCGTGATGGCCAAGTGCGAAGAGCAATTGCCGACGCTGTTTTTCGAGTTGCCAGACGGCACTGCCGTAGAAACGGTGCTGTTGAACATCGCGCGCGGCTTTCATCAGCTGATCAACAGCGACGAATCGGTCAACCTGCATCGGCTGATGATGACGCTGGGCAGCCAGGACCCGAAACTCTCGCTGATCTTCTTCGAGGCCGGGCCTGAGCGCATGCTGCATGGCATGGAGCGGTTGCTGATCAAGGTTGATCAGACCGGTGCCTTGAGCATCGACAAACCGCGCAATGCGGCCGAGCATTTCTTCTGCCTGCTCAAGGGTGCGGGGAATTTCCGGCTGCTTTATGGCTGTGGCGAGCCGCTGACCGGGGATGCGGCCGAGAGCCATGTGCAGGAAGTGGTGGAGTTGTTTATGCGGGCGTATCGGCCTGAGTCAGCCTGATAGATATTGGTCGTCTGATCTGACGCCATCGCGAGCAAGCTCGCTCCCACAGGGGATCTACGGTGTTGCATAGATCCAGTGTGGGAGCGAGCTTGCTCGCGAAGGGGGCGACGCGGTCTTAAGGCTTGAGCGCTTTCTTCGGGTAAATGTCATACCGGCTGGATTTACCATCCAGCGCATGACTCGGCTTCGGCCCTTCAATACACGGCGCCTTGCGCGGGCGCTTGACCACCACTCGATGGCTGGCCAACGCCAACGCCGCTTCGAGCAGTGCAGGTGCATCCGGGTCATCGCCTACCAGCGGCCGGAACAGGCGCATTTCCTTCTTCACCAAGGCCGTTTTCTCACGATGGGGAAACATCGGGTCGAGGTAGATCACCTGCGGCGGCTCGCCTTCCCAATTGCGCATCACCTCGATCGAATTGCCCTTGAGCAAGCGCATCCGCGCCACGATCGGCGCCACGTCAAAGTCTTCCGCGCCGCGTGCCAGGCCATCTTCAAGCAAAGCGCCAATCAGCGGCTGACGCTCGATCAGGCTCATCTCGCAGCCCAGGCTCGCCAGCACGAACGCATCTTTGCCCAACCCCGCCGTGGCATCCAGCACGCGCGGACGCACGCCTTGGGCAACCCCGACAGCCTTGGCGATCATCTGACCGCTACCGCCGCCGTACAAGCGGCGATGGGCCGCACCGCCCTCGACAAAGTCCACCCGCACCGGCCCCGGTGCGTCCGGGCCCAGTTGCTGCAGCTGCAAACCCTGGTCGCCGACCTGCAAGGCAAACTCACCGTCATCCACCTGCATCGGCAAACCCAGGCGCTCGGCCCATTGTTCGGCCTGTGGCTGAAAAGTCGCGGCCAGGGCCTCGACATGGATGCGGCAGGCCGCAGGTTGCTCAATCATGGGAAAACACGCTCAAAAAATTAATGATCGGCAAAAACGGCCGATAACAAAACTATCGAGCATTTTGCCAGAGCTGAGCGTCGACCGAGAGAAATGTCAGACATTCGAAGCACATCCGTAGGCTATATATCGCGTCATGGCGATTATGGTCTGCGAAACTCCCAAGCACTGAGCGGCGTCAGTCACCTGTGGCAGGATTTTTTTGCCCAGGCCCTGGCCGATCAGTCGGGCGATGTCGTACCGGCTTCTCTCAACTTTCCACCGGTCGATCTCGACAGCCCGGTCGAACCCACCGTTGGCAGCGAACTGCTGGCACATATCATTTCCCAGCGCGAATGCGATGTGAAAGAAACCGAGGTCCGTCCGCCCGAGCCACTGTTCCTGCCGATTGCCGAGTTTGAAATGGACTTGGCCGACAAACCTTTCCCACCGTTCCCCGCACAAGAAATCGTCGCTCAACAGAAGCAACAGGACTTCGAAAGCCGCTGGGTCCGTCCGATCGTGCTCACGGCCGGTCAACCGCTGCCAGAGCCTGGCGCCGCACCGCAACCGCGTCCGCTGCACCTGCCGATCGCCGAGTTCGAACTCGATCTGCTGGACAAGCCATTCCCGCCGTTCTCGCCCGAAGAGCTGGTGGAGCAACAGAAACAACTCGATTTCGATAACGGCTGGGCTCGCCCGATCGTCCTGCAAAACCTGTGTATCGCCGCCTGACCTTCAATAACAGGCCCTCAGCGACACACCCACCACGGCCCGACATCCACATGAAAGTGATTGCGATGGGCGGCGTTGTAATCCGGACTCAAGACCACACTGAACATGTCGCAGGCGCCATCGCGGACCTGACGTAAAAACCGTGCGTCCTGATTATCCTTCGGCCAATCCTTGAGCACGTTGATGGATCGGCCATCGGCCAAGCGAAAACCGGCGATGTCCAGCGCATCGGCGCTGGCATGCTGGCTGCGCCTGCCGTTTTCGCGGCTATAGACGTTGCGACAGGCAAAGCTGCCGAGATGATCGACACGCGTTACCGCTTGGCCGTAGACCGCTTGTGCGGCGGGTTGCAGGGCGTGGTGTTCGAACAGGGCGAACGACACCGCCAGGCGGCAACTGGCGAGGAAACTGCTGCTCAGGGCCACCTCGCCGCCCTGCACACGCAAGGTGTTGATCAACGGGCACGTCGCGTCGGGGCTGTCGGCCTGATGGGTTACGCGCAATCCGGAGCTGCTCAGGGCTTGATCGCACAGCTGCGGATCATCGCGCAGGCGCATCAGCTTGTAGCGCGTCAGAAAATTGGGCGCGGCCTTCACGTCCAGCGGCGCCCAAGGGTTCCACTGTGATGGCAGAGAGATCCAGCCACGCCAGACGCTCATCGCCGCCGTGCCGATGATTAACAGCATCAACAGCAGCCACCACCGAAACCGCATCGTCAGCCTTTGAACAATTGATTGGCCTGGGCGTAGGGCATGGATCGCGATGTGAAGCCGAACGTGCCCGACGTCTTGATCTCTTCGGCAGCGCGGAAGAACTCGCCATATGCCGCCAGGGCTAGCGCCGAACCGACACTGATACGTTTGACGCCCATTTCGCTCAACTGCTCGACCGTCAATTTCAGTCCGCCAGACATCAACACATTGACCGGTTTCGGCGCCACGGCACGGACCACCGCCAACACATCTTCAGCACTGCGCAGACCCGGCGCATAAAGTACGTCGGCACCCGCCTCGGCAAACGCCTGCAAGCGGCGAATGGTATCGGCGAGATCAGGATTGCCGTGCAGAAAGTTTTCGGCCCGGGCTGTCAGCACAAAGGGGAACGGCAAGCTGCGAGCCGCTGCCACGGCAGCCTCAATGCGTGCGACAGCATGTTCGAAGCAGTAGATCGGCGCTTCTTCACGACCCGTGGCATCTTCGATCGAGCCGCCGACAGCGCCGGCCTCTGCCGCACGCAAAATACTCTGTGCGCATTCGGCGGGATCGTCAGCGAAGCCGTTTTCCAGATCGACGGCGACGGGCAGATCAGTTGCCGCAACAATCGCCCGAACGTTTGCCAGGGTGTCGTCCAGCGTCAGCGCACCATCGGGGCGGGCGTTGGAAAAGGCGTAACCGGCACTGGTGGTCGCCAGCGCCTCGAAACCAAGGCTGGCGAGCATTTTCGCCGAGCCGGCATCCCATGGGTTGGGAATGACAAAAGCCCCCGCGCGTTCGTGCAGTGCTTTGAACGCTTGGGCTCGAAGGGTTTGCGCATCCATTGGCAGGCTCCTGAAAGGGCAGGGAATCCGCTTCAGAGCAGGCCAAGTTGCTCGGCAGCGGGCTCTCTGTATAGCTCAGGCAGCGGCGGCAGGCCAGGCAAACGCAGCATCAGTTTTGCGTGGAAACGTTGCGCCAGTTTGGCGGCCAGCAGGTTGTCGGCGGTGTGCAGGAAAATATAGGGCGTACGACCCTCTTCGATCCACACAGCGATTTTCTCAACCCACGGCAGCAAAAACGGGTCGTTGGTCTCAAGTTGCGGATGGCCGATGAAGCGCACCTGCGGACATTGCGTGAAGGCTGCCGGACGGGGCGGCACCCTGGGCTTTTTCGATTGGGCGTGAAGGACCGAGGGATCGGTCGATGTGCAACTGAACAGCGCTCGGGGATCGAGGCAGATACGCTCGACACCGCGATCCAGTAGCAGGCGATTGAGCCTTCTCTCGGCATCGCCCTTGGCGAAGAAGTCGTCATGCCGCACTTCAACCGCCAGAGGCCGGTCCACTGCATCAATAAAACCGGCAAGCTCCGACAGTCGCTGCGGCGTAAAGCTTTTGGACAGTTGCAGCCACAGCGGTGAAACCCGTTCGCCGAGGGGGCTGAGCAATTGCAGGAAGGTTTCGGCAGCGGTCAATTGTTCGCGCAGGTCACCGCTGTGGCTGATGTCACCGGGGAACTTGGCAGTGAAGCGAAAGTGTTCGGGCATGGTCTCGGCCCAGCGCTGCACGGTGGTCGCAGCCGGGCTCGCGTAGAAGGTCGTATTGCCTTCAACGGCGTTAAACACTTGGGAATAGAGATTCAGAAACTCAGCGGGTTTGGCGTCCGGCGGATAAAGATAATCGCGCCAGGCGTTTTCACTCCAGGACGGACAGCCCAGGTAGTAAGGCAGCATCAGATGTACAGGTCGAGGCCCAGCACATCCGAATCCCAATCGACAAAACCGGCGGTGCTCAGGTAGCTGGCCAGGGCCTTCGCGACACTGCTGCTCATGGCACGGTGATAAAGCATGTCTTGTTGACGGGCGGGGAGATTACTCAAGCGTTGCGCAGAGGCTTTGGCAGCGCGGGCAGCCATTTGCTCTTCGGATGGAATTTCCAGCTCGCCGTCGATATCGACGTAGTCGTCATCCGCCACAGGCCCTTTGCGAGGCTTGCGCTTGATGGGGTAGGACTGAGAGGGAACGCCGTCTATACGCATGAGTACATGTCCGGGATCAATGATGGCAGTTTAGTGGCGCGTAGGCCGCTTCGCAAACCGCCGAGTGATAACTAGAACACAGAAAATGGAAAAGGTTTAAAAGCCGGTGCATAAAGTGACGATTGGCTGCGTTGCGCAGGCCGCCATCGCGAGCAAGCTCGCTCCCACAGGGGTTAGCGTAAACCCTGTGGGAGCGAGCTTGCTCGCGATTGGGCCAACTCGGTGCTATGAATTAACGCGCTTTCGGTGTCGCAACCTTATCGCGCAGGTACACCGGCTGAGCCTCATCAGCCACGATCGCCTCACCACGCGCCCAGGCAAAACGCGCCAGGGTCAGCAGGTCCTCAGCGTGAGGCAACATGCCCGCATCCTGCCCGGTCAGGCTGACGGCGATTCGCTCGGCATAACCCCAGCCAGTGCCGGCGCCAAACCACTCACCGCTGGCGTCAGCCGGCAACGCGGCCACTTCCGGCGCAAGCACCGCTTCATTGCCGACCAGCCGCATCTCCCCCGCCGTTTCGCGGTAGCAACCCCAATACACCTCATCCATCCGCGCATCGATGGCAGCCGCAACCTGGCTCACGCCATGTTCGCGATAGGCCCGCTGCGCCAGCACGGCCAGGTTCGATACCGGCAATACCGGGCGATCCAGCGCAAACGCCAGCCCCTGCACCACGCCAATGGCGATCCGCACGCCGGTGAAGGCACCCGGACCACGTCCGAAAGCGATTGCATCGACCGCTTGCAGGGTGGTCCCGGCATCCGCCAGCAACTGCTGAATCATCGGCAGCAGCTTCTGCGCATGCAGGCGCGGGATCACCTCGTAATGGCTCGTGACTTTACCGTCATGCAGCAAGGCAACGGAGCAAGCTTCAGTCGCGGTGTCCAGGGCCAGCAAGGTGCTCATCGATGTTTCCGTAAGAGAGGTCAGAAAAAGTGCGCCAGTATAAACAACTACGGCCCGCAAGCGGGCCGTAGAAGATGAAGCGTTTTTTTAGCTCAGTGCTTCAAGCACTTTGCCGGTGATCGCTTCAACCGAGCCAACACCTTCGATGTGGCTGTACTTCGGTTTGCCCAGATCAGCGGCCAGGTTCTGGTAAAACGCTACCAGAGGCTTGGTTTGGGAATGGTAGACCGAAAGCCGATGACGCACGGTTTCTTCGGTGTCGTCCTTGCGCTGCACCAGTGCTTCACCGGTGATGTCGTCCTTGCCGGCGATTTTCGGCGGGTTGTAGACGGTGTGGTACACGCGGCCGCTGGCCTCGTGAACGCGGCGACCGGCGATACGCTGAACGATTTCTTCGTCGTCGACGGCGATTTCGACCACGTGATCCAGCTCCACGCCGGCTTTCACCAGGGCTTCAGCCTGAGGAATGGTGCGCGGGAAACCGTCGAACAGGAAACCGTTGGCGCAATCGGCTTGGCTGATGCGTTCCTTGACCAGATTGATGATCAGGTCATCGGAAACCAGACCACCGCTGTCCATGACGCTCTTGGCGATCAGGCCCAGCTCGGTGCCAGCCTTGACCGCGGCACGCAGCATGTCGCCGGTGGAGATTTGCGGAATGCCGAATTTTTCGGTGATGAACTTAGCCTGAGTACCTTTACCGGCCCCGGGAGCTCCCAGCAGAATGACGCGCATCGATGTGCTCCTCAATTTTTTATATAGATAACGTCAGATTCGCCTCGTGGGGCCAATCTCAAAAAAAGGGTCGTGACCGCCCAAACGGTCAAAGGCTGCTCAAGATACACAGCAGGCCCAGACCACACAAGCCGCCGAAAGTCGGAGAAACCCGCGCCTGATGTGACCTTTAGAAGGGGTACCCCAAGTCGCAACCCCATCACTAACTGTCGCCTGCCAGCACTTTTCAGCCCCTCGTCCACAGGCACTCGACGCTCGTACCGAGTGCCTTGCCCCACGACGAGAACCTTAGCCGGTATTACGCAAACCGGCGGCAATCCCCGCCACAGACACCAGCAGCGCCTGTTCTACCGGGCTGCCCTGTGCCACTTCCTGTTGTCGCGAACGCGCCAACAACTCGGCCTGCAATAGATGAAGAGGGTCGAGGTAAGTGTTGCGCAAGCGGATGAATTCAAGCGTGGCTGGGCTATGTGCCAGTAGCTGCGACTGACCGGTCAGCCCCAGGACCACCGAGCAGGCCTGCGACAATAGGTCGCGTAAATGCGCACCTAAAGGGAGCAGATCCGGCTCGACCAGGCGCTCATCGTAGGACCGGGCGATATCGGCATCGGCCTTGGCCAACACCATTTCCAGCATATCGATGCGCGTGCGGAAGAACGGCCACTGCTCGCGCATCTGCCCCAGCAGCTCACCTTCGCCGCGCTCCAGCGCCTTGCTCAACGCTGCTTCCCAGCCGAGCCATGCCGGCAACATCAGACGCGTCTGGGTCCAGCCGAAGATCCACGGGATCGCCCGCAGGCTTTCAATCCCGCCGGCGCGGCGCTTGGCCGGGCGACTGCCCAGCGGCAAGCGCCCCAGTTCCTGCTCCGGAGTGGACTGGCGGAAATACTCGACGAACTGCGGGTTTTCCCGCACCACGGCGCGATAAGCGCTGACACCGTCAGCAGCCAATTCGTCCATCAGATTGCGCCAGGCAGGCTCCGGTGGCGGCGGCGGCAACAAGGTCGCTTCCAGCACCGCTGCCAGGTACAGATTGAGGTTTTGTTCGGCGATGTCTGGTAGGCCGAATTTGAAACGAATCATTTCTCCCTGCTCGGTAGTACGAAAACGCCCCGCCACCGAACCCGGCGGCTGCGACAGAATCGCCGCGTGTGCCGGGCCGCCGCCGCGTCCCACGGTGCCACCGCGACCATGGAACAACAGCAGTTCCACTTGCTGCTCGCGGCAGATGTCGACCAAGCGCTCCTGCGCCCGATACTGCGCCCAGGCCGCTGCCGTCGTGCCGGCGTCCTTGGCCGAGTCGGAGTAGCCGATCATCACTTCCTGCGGCCCTTGCAAGCGCGCGCGATAACCCGGAAGCAACAAGAGCTTTTCAATCACCGGGCCGGCGTTGTCGAGGTCGGCAAGGGTTTCGAACAGCGGCACCACGCGCATCGGCCGCAACACGCCAGACTCTTTGAGCAGCAGTTGCACGGCCAGCACGTCGGAAGCGGCGCCGGCCATGGAGATCACATAAGAACCGAGCGATGCGCCCGGTGCGGCAGCGATTTCCTGGCAGGTCGCCAACACTTCAGCGGTGTCCGCCGATGGCTTGAAGTACGTCGGCAGCAACGGCCGGCGGTTGTTCAGCTCACGCATCAGGAAGGCGATGCGCTCTTCCTCGCTCCAGTCCTCGTAGCGCCCCAGACCCAGGTAATCGGTGATCTCGTTCATGGCTGCGGTATGTCGCGTCGAGTCCTGACGCACATCGAGCCGCACCAGGAACAGCCCGAACGTCACCGCCCGGCGCAGGCAATCGAGCAGCGGACCATCAGCGATCACGCCCATGCCGCACTCATGCAGCGAGTGGTAGCACAGCTCCAGCGGATCGAGCAGTTCGCGGTTGTTTTGCAACACATCGGCGGGTGCCGGCGTGGTCTTCGTCAAGGAGGCGTGAGCCCAGTTACGCGTCGCGCGCAGGCGTTCACGCAGCTGTTTAAGCACCGCACGGTAAGGTTCGGCGCTGTCCCCGGCCTTGGCCTTCAAGTCGTCGCTGGCCTGCTGCATCGACAACTCGGCCGCCAGGTGATCGACATCGCGCAGATACAAGTCCGCGGCCATCCACCGCGCCAGCAGCAAGACTTCACGGGTCACGGCAGCGGTCACGTTGGGGTTGCCATCGCGGTCACCGCCCATCCACGAGGCAAAGCGAATCGGCGCTGCCTCCAGTGGGAGGTGCAGGCCAGTGGCGTCATGCAGGGCTTTATCAGCCTTGCGCAAATAGTTGGGGATCGCCTGCCACAGCGAATGTTCGATCACCGCGAAGCCCCACTTGGCTTCATCCACGGGGGTTGGGCGGGTGCGACGGATTTCTTCGGTGTGCCAGGCTTCGGCGATCAGGCGCTGCAACTTGGTTTGGATCTGCTCGCGTTCGGCAGTGGTCAGGTCGCGATGGTCCTGGGCAGCCAGTTGAGCGGCAATGGCGTCGTACTTCTGGATCAGCGTGCGGCGCGCGACTTCGGTCGGGTGCGCGGTGAGGACCAACTCAATCTCCAACCGTCCCAGTTGCCGGGCCAGGGATTCAGCGCCATGACCTTCAGCACTCAGGCGGGCGAGCAGTTCCGGCAGTACCCGCGCTTCGAACGGCGCCGGCTGTGACTCTTCGCGACGGTGAATCAGCTGATATTGCTCGGCGATATTGGCCAGGTTGAGAAACTGGTTGAACGCCCGCGCTACGGGCAGCAACTCTTCTTCACTCAATTGGTTGAGGCTGGCGCTCAGTTCAGCGTCCATCGAACC
Source organism: Pseudomonas sp. LBUM1666 (assembly GCF_059695775.1). NCBI lineage: Bacteria > Pseudomonadati > Pseudomonadota > Gammaproteobacteria > Pseudomonadales > Pseudomonadaceae > Pseudomonas > Pseudomonas sp. LBUM1666. Next base: position 5,038,191 of record NZ_CP166789.1, read on the forward strand.
GCGACGGTCGGCCTTGGCGCCTTTGCGGATCTGCTCGATCTTGTCGAGAAAACCGTCCCCGTACTGTTCACGAATGGTGTTGCCCAACAGCTCACCCAACAGGTGAACATCTTCGCGCAAGCGTGCATCAATATCGGTCATCAGCAGTTCTCCAGCGAAAATCCGGGTGACTTGGTGTCCATGCTCTTGAGTTAGAGAGTGCCGCTGTAAAGCGGTTCTTACAAGCGAACGACGAGGGGAATGGTGTTCGCCCGAGAAAGTTTGGGATTGGGGATTGGGATTGGTGGGGTACATATCCGTTTCTGCGGTAACGGCCGCTTATGGTTTCGCTCTTACAGCGACTCACTTTTCCAAACGCCGAAAAGTAAGCAAAAGGCTTTGCCCCTCCATTCGGTGCCTCGCCTAGGCTCGGCATGCCCTCACTCCGGCATTGCTCCGGGGGCCCGCCGCCATCGGCCATCCATGGCCGGGGGCGGCTACCGCGGCATCCTTGCCGCGGTGCCCCCTGCGCAACGCCTGCGTTCGGCCTCTGGGAAAGGGGCAACAGATCAAAATCAAAAGCCACAGCCACAGCCACAGCAAGAGCAAAAGATCGCAGCCTCGTTTCACTCGACAGCTCCTACAGGGGGAGGCGGTGTATGCACGCTCCTCACCACTCAACAGGCCGAGCGTTAGCTCGCCTGCAGCTTTTGATCTTGATGCACCGCCGCCTCGAGAGGCCGAGTGGAGGTTCTGCGCAGTGGGCAACCCGGCATGGATGCCGGGTTAGCCGCCCCCGGCCATGGATGGCCGATGGCGGCGGGCCCACGGAGCAGGACCGGAGCGAGGGCATGCCGAGCCTAGGCGAGGCACCGAACGAAAGTGGCAAGAGCCCTTGGTTACTTGGGGCTTTTCCAAGTGACTCGCTGTAAAAGCGAAACCGCCAGCAGCCATCACCGCAGAAACGGATATACACCCAATCCCCCCGCCACAAATGAGCGTGAACGCCTGAAGCACCAAGGCGTTCACCATAAGACGACGAAGGGACTTTAAACCTTGGGCGATAAAGCTAGTCTGAAGAGTAAGCCGTACAACGGCTGCCGCCGGCGATTGCCGGACTCTGACACTGCCTGCCACGAGCAGGTGCGCATTGAGGTCACTATGAAAATCCGCGAGCTTGCCCATCACTGGGAAGAAAACGCCAAGGGTCGTCTGACCGATACCGGATACTCGATTCATCTGGATGTGGAGGCCGCCGCACGGCTGGCGGCCATTATCGATATGTACCCCAAACGGCAGCCCGAAGAACTGCTCGGCGAACTGATCGGCGCGGCCTTGGAAGAGCTCGAAAAAAGCTTCCCTTACGTGAAGGGCTCGACCGTCGTGGCCACCGACGAAGAAGGTGATCCGCTGTACGAAGACGTCGGTCCGACTCCGCGTTTTCTCGCATTGTCCCGTCGTCATTTGCACGATTTGTCGGCCGTCGACGACAAACAGAAACACTGATTACCGCGCGTCTCTCCCCTCCAAAAATGCGTATTCCTGGCCCCTACAGGGCCGGGAATACTGCTGCTTGCGGTAAGAATTCCCGGTTTAGAGCCTTGTCCGCCCGGTCAAAGTTTTTTCGGGCAATGGGCCATATTCTCTGAACTTTCGAAAAACGCCTCGGGTCACACCCATTAACCACGCCTGGGACGGCCGTTTTAAAACACCCCCGGAAATTGAAGGTTGCGGCTCCTTGCCCAGGATGGATGTTTAAGTTTTTCAGGAGCTATTCCAATGGAGTTGAAAACCATGAAAACCCGAACTGCCAAATCCTCGTTCCCTCCTCTGCGTAGCCTGAAACTGGCTGCACTGGCCATCGGCAGCTGCTTCGTTCTGGCCGGTTGTGCCGGCAACCCGCCAAGCGAGCAATTCGCCGTGACGGAATCGGCGGTCAACAGCGCCGTCAGTGCCGGCGGTACCGAATTCGCGGCAGTGGAAATGAAATCCGCCCGGGACAAGCTCAAACAAGCCGAAATCGCCATGCACGACAAAAAGTATGACGAAGCCAAAATCCTGGCAGAACAGGCCGAGTGGGACGCTCGCGTGGCTGAGCGCAAAGCCCAGGCGTTGAAAGCTGAACAGGCTGTGAAGGACTCTCAGAAAGGTGTTCAAGAACTGCGTCAGGAAAGCCAGCGCACCGTGCAGTAAGCGGCGCGGCACGACGTACTTCTTACTCGACTAAAAGGACGAAACCACCATGCGTAAACAATTGATGATCCCTGCCCTGCTGGCCGCAAGCGTTGCACTGGCTGCCTGCTCCACGCCGCCGAACGCGAACCTGGAACAGGCCCGTAGCAACTACACCGGCCTGCAAACCAACCCGCAAGCCAGCAAAGTCGCGGCGCTGGAAACCAAAGAAGCCAGCGACTACCTGGACAAGGCCGACAAGGCTTACCAGGACAAAGAGGCCCAGGCCAAGGTCGACCAACTGGCTTACCTGACCAATCAACGTGTTGAAGTGGCGAAGCAGACCATCGCCCTGCGCAACGCCGAAGCCAATCTGAAAAATGCTTCCGCGCAGCGTGCCCAGGCTCGTCTGGATGCCCGCGACGCGCAGATCAAACAATTGCAGGACAGCCTGAACGCCAAGCAGACCGATCGCGGTACCTTGGTGACGTTCGGTGATGTGTTGTTTGCCACTGACAGGGCTGATCTGAAGTCCAGCGGTCTGGTAAACATCAACAAACTGGCGCAGTTCCTCTCGGAAAACCCTGATCGCAAAGTGATCGTTGAGGGCTACACCGACAGCACGGGCACCGCGAACCACAACCAGTCGCTGTCCGAGCGTCGTGCCGGTTCCGTGCGCATGGCGCTGGTGAAAATGGGCGTTGATCCCGCACGTGTCGTGGCGCAGGGTTACGGCAAGGAATACCCGGTGGCCGAGAACAGCAGCGTCTCCGGTCGTGCGATGAACCGTCGGGTGGAAGTGACCATTTCCAATGACAACCAGCCGGTGATCCCGCGTTCGGCGGTTAGCTCGAACTAAGCTTCGTCTGCTGAAACACAAAAGCCCCGCCTGATCTGATCAGGCGGGGCTTTTGTTTTTAAGATCGGGAGCGCTACGGTTGCAGCTTCTGCGGGGTTTCCTCGCCCATGCAGCGCACGGCTTTTTTCTTGTTGTTGATCAACACGCCGCTCAGGCCTTTCTGTTCGGTGTCGAACATCACCAGCACACCATCGATGCACTGCGCGACTTGCGGCGCCGGTTCCAGGGAGACTTTGTAGTCTTCGCCCGGCACCGTCTTGAGCATGGTGAAGTCGCTGAGCAGCAGCGCATCTTCGGGTTTGGCGAAGTGCAGGTAGCCGTAGAACCACAGGGCCCCAACGGTGCCGAGGATGCTGCAGATACCGGTGATGATCAGCGGGATGGCGTTACGTTCTTCACTCATTGCGGACTCTCTGGTGGTTCATCTTCAGAATTTTTCGGCGCCGGGTAATTCGGGACTTCGCCCAGGCGGCGCAGACCGTTGAAATGCTGCGGGTCATCGAGAAAACGCAGCATGACTTTGCGCCAGACCGGGTCGGCGAACGTCTGCACATGACCGCCACGGGTCAGTTGCAGCACCCGCGGCGGCGGCGCAGCTTGATACAGACGGATGCCGTTGGAAAGGGGCACGATCGGATCATCGATGCTGTGGTAGATCAGTTTCGGTACGCCGTTGAGCTGCGCCATCGAATTGATCGCGCTGTCGCCGTCCGGCACCAGCCAGGACAGTGGCACCTGGAACGTCCAGAACACCCATGAGTTGCTCAACGCAAAGCGACCGACACTGCGGTAACTGGCAGGCACGCCATCCATGACAAATGCCTTGAGCTGTTTCTGCCGCTCGGGATGCTGCACGAGGTAGTGCACGGCCATCGAACCGCCAAGGCTTTGGCCCAGGAGGATCAGCGGCTTGCCCTTGACCTCCGGCGCCTGATCGAGCCATTTGAACGCGGCGTCGATGTCCTGATAAATCTCCGGCAGCGTCGGTTCACCCTCGGACAAACCGTAGCCTCGATAGTCCAGCAGCAGCACTTGATACCCTTCTTTCGGTAACCACCAGCTCCCCCCAAGGTGCATGGGCAGGTTGCCGCCGTTACCGTGCAAATGCAGCACCGTGCCTTTGACCTCGACACCTTGTTTGGCCGGCAACCACCAGCCGTGCAGCTTGAGGCCATCGGCGGTGGTCAGGGTGACGTCGCGGTATTCGAGTTTGGCTTTTTCCGGGGTAAACAGCTGGCCGGGCTCGGGGTAGAACAGCAGCGAGCTGCAGCCGCTCAAGGTCAGGAGAAGGCAGAAGAAGCCGAGGATTCTCATCCGATGAAACCTCGCGAAAATGGAGTTGGAACACGGATCAATTGTAGGAGCGAGCCTGCTCGCGAAAGCGGTGTGTCAGCCAACAGGAGTGCTGAATGTTAAACCGCATTCGCGAGCAGGCTCGCTCCCACAAGGGGTCTCACTGGACCTAAAGGATGTTGGAATAGTCCGCTTCGATCCGGTCCAGGCTCAGGTGATTGAGGAAGTTGGAGAAGCACATCCAAGCCGACAGCGCGTTCAGGTCACGGAACTGATCCGGTAAATACTTCGGTGGCACCACCAGCCCTTCATCCACCAACTGGCGCAAGGTCCGCATGTCTTCCAGCGTGGTCTTGCCGCAAAACAGTAGCGGTATCTGCTCAAGCTTGCCTTTACGCACGGCCAACTGAATGTAGTTGTAAACCATGATAAAGCCCTTGAGGTAGGACAAGTCTTTGGTAAATGGCAGACCTGTCGGCACCGAGCCACGGAAAACCCGACTGGCGTTGCCGTAGCTTTCGGCCATTTCAAAGCCTTGCTCGCGGAAGAACTCGAAGATCTGCAGGAAGTCCGCACCCTCTTCCACCATGTGAATAGCACGGGTGCGGTTGGTCAGTTTGCGCAGGCGACTGGGGTAGGAGGCAAAGGTGATGATTTCCATCAGGATCGCCAGGCCTTCCTGAGTCACCGTCGACGAGGGCGGACCTTTGGAGAGGAAGGTGCAGATCGGCTGGTTCAGACCATTGAGCGTGGTCCCCACATGCACCAGCCCTTCGTGGACTTCCAGAGCGCGCACGTCACGGTCGTTGAACATCGCGTCGGCGCGGATCTTGATGTAGTCGGCGCCAGCCGCCGCATCGGCGACGATCCCGTCGGACTCGAATACGCGAATGGTTTCCTCGGCCTCGCCGAACACCTTGTTCAAGCGGGTTTGCAGCAGGTGAACGGCTTCCTTGGCGGTGAGGATTTTCGGTTCGTCCTTCAGGTCGCCACGGCCATCGATATTGTTCAGGTAATCCGAGAGCATCAGGCCCAGGTCGGAAAGGGTCGGATCGCCGGCGTGGAACGCGTCGGAAGCGGCACCGTAAAGCTCCTGTGAAATCAGCCCGAAATCCTCGGTGCCGCGCGCTTCGAGCATGCGCACCACCATCCGGTATTCCTTGCACATGCGGCGCATGATCTGACCAACCGGGTTGAACTGTCCGAGCTGACGGGTGATGTCGCGTTCGATGTTCTGGAATTCCAGCTTCACCTTGCTGGAGTCGAACGCCAGCGGCCGGTTCAGGTAGTAATCGCGGTCCACCGCCGGCATTTCCTTGCCCTTGGCCTTGAGGAAACCCGTGCGGATGCTGTCGTCCCACTTGACTGCATCGAGGACGCGAATCGGCGTCTGCGCCAGCACAATGCGATCGGACAAAATGCGTATCGACTGCTGGTAATCGTCCACCCGAAACTCCTGTAGAAAAACCGTTTACGTGCTGGGTTTATTTGGCTTTGGCCAGGCGCTGATAGCGCACGGCCTCGACGAACACATCGGAATTGGCCGGGTCGTCAAGGTAGGCGAAGACCTGGTCCAGATTGTTGTTGATCAACACGCCGTCGCCGTCGTCGGTCTGGAAGCCTTCGCCGCTGAGGACTTTTTGATTCAGGGCCTGGTTGATCTGCTCGAGATCGAGGTTGTAGACCACCAGTTCATGTTTATCGGTCAGTTCAAAACCGAAGAGAGTGAAGTGCCCACCGAATTGCGCCGGCACCTTCGCCGACAAGTACCAGCGACTGCCATGGCGGGTCACCGTGAAGGGATAGGCTTCACGTTCCTTGGGTTTAGCCTTGAAGTAGCTGACCGCCTGATAGTGATTGTCGCCGAGGCGTGTCAGCTCCAGATTCAGCGGCTCGCCCCAGGCGTTGGTGCTGGTCCATTTGCCGAGCAACCCTTTAGGCGCGGGCTCGCTCGAGGGCAGCGGCTCCTTGAAGGTCACCAGACAGCCGCTGAGCAGCAGGAACGACAAGGCGATCACAACGACACGCCAGGCTTTCATTCAACACTCCCTATCGATACACCGCGATCTCAAACCGACCACGGACCCTGTGGGAGCGAGCTTGCTCGCGATAGCGGAGTGTCAGGCGACATCTATGTCGAATGTTAAACCGTAATCGCGAGCAAGCTCGCTCCCACAGGGTTGTGGGTTCCCACTAGGGGTTACACCGACGCCAATACCAGGTGCATATATCGCGTGAGGATGCCGAGCATTTCGGCTTCGGCTTCGGCGACAGGCTCGGCGTCGTTGAGCAGGCCCTGATATTCCATCCGTCCGATAATCGCCGTCAACACTTTGGCATCCTGTTGTGGTTCGCGGGAACCCAATACCTCGAAAAAATGGCAGGTGCCTTGCAGAAGAATTTGCTGATGCGAGCGCACCAACATCGCCAGGCGCGGGTTTAACAGGGCCTCCTGACGGAACGCCTGCTCGGCCATCAAGTGTTCGCGACGGTTGTGCAATTGGCGCTGCACATAATCGGCAGTCAGGCGTGCGATATCGTCGGCCAGCTGTGAACGGGACTCGGGGCTGCCATCGCCATAAGCAACCATCTCACGCAGCAGGCCTTCGTTGTTGGCCCACAACTTGGCCATGAACGCCGCGCTGCGTTCCACGTATTGGGCAAAGGTATCGGTGAGCAGGTCATCGATGTCCTTGAAATAGTAAGTGGTGGCCGACAGCGGCACACCAGCCTCGGCGGCCACCGCGCGGTGACGCACGGCCCGCACGCCATCGCGCACAACAATGCGCATCGCCGCATCGAGAATGTCCTGTCGACGCTGCTCGCTGCCCTGTCGGCTGGCCTTGCGACCCTGGTACTGAACACTTTCAGCGACCGCAGTGGCGACGTCCGCTGCACCCTCTTGAGCAATTGCACGGTTCACGACAGGTATTCCTCTCTACTTCAAAAGTAACCAATTGATACGTTTGTACCAGACAGGCAATAAAAAGCCGCCTGTTTTAGGCGGCTTTTTAATTGAAACATTTACGCTTGCGGCCGCATGTGCGGGAACAGGATCACGTCGCGGATCGACGGGGAGTTGGTCAGCAGCATCACCAGACGGTCGATGCCGATACCTTCACCGGCGGTTGGCGGCATGCCGTACTCCAGCGCGCGAACGAAGTCGGCGTCGTAATGCATGGCCTCGTCGTCGCCGGCGTCCTTGTCAGCCACCTGAGCCATGAAGCGCTCGGCCTGGTCTTCCGCGTCGTTCAACTCGGAATAGGCGTTGGCGATTTCGCGGCCACCGATGAACAGTTCGAAACGGTCGGTGACGTTCGGGTTGTCGTCGTTACGACGGGCCAGCGGCGACACTTCGAACGGGTACTGAGTGATGAAGTGCGGCTGTTCCAGCTTGTGCTCGACCAGCTCTTCGAAAATCATCACCTGCAATTTGCCCAGACCTTCGAAGCCCAGCACCTTGGCGCCGGCCTTCTTGGCGATGGCGCGGGCCTTGTCGATGTCGGTCAGGTCGTCAGCGGTCAGCTCAGGGTTGTACTTGAGGATCGAATCGAACACCGACAGACGCACGAACGGTTCGCCGAAGTGGAACACTTTGTCGCCGTAAGGCACGTCGGTGCTGCCCAGAACCAGCTGTGCCAGTTCGCGGAACAGCTCTTCGGTCAGGTCCATGTTGTCTTCGTAGTCGGCGTAAGCCTGGTAGAACTCCAACATGGTGAATTCAGGGTTGTGACGAGTCGAAACGCCTTCGTTACGGAAGTTGCGGTTGATCTCGAACACTTTTTCAAAACCACCGACCACCAGACGCTTGAGGTACAGCTCCGGCGCGATCCGCAGGTACATGCCCATGTCCAGCGCGTTGTGGTGCGTTTCGAACGGCTTGGCCGCCGCACCACCGGGAATGGTTTGCAGCATCGGCGTTTCGACTTCGAGGAAGTCACGCTTCATCAGGAAGGCGCGGGTGTGTGCAATCACTTGCGAACGCACGCGGAACGTCTGGCGCACGTCTTCGTTGACGATCAGGTCAACGTAACGCTGGCGATAGCGCTGCTCGGTGTCGGACAAGCCGTGGTGCTTGTCCGGCAGTGGACGCAGGGATTTGGTCAGCAGGCGCACGTTGGTCATTTCGACGTACAGGTCGCCTTTGCCGGAACGGGCCAAGGTGCCTTCGGCGGCGATGATGTCGCCCAGGTCCCAGGTTTTCACCGCGGCCAGGGTTTCTTCGGACAGGGTTTTACGGTTGACGTAAACCTGAATGCGCCCGGACATGTCCTGGATCACCATGAACGAGCCACGGTTGAGCATGAGACGACCGGCAACCTTGACCGGAATTGCAGCCTCTGCCAGCTCTTCCTTGGTCTTGTCCGCGTACTGTTTCTGCAAGTCTTCGCAGTAGTTGTCGCGGCGGAAGTCGTTCGGGAAGGCATTGCCCTTGGCGCGCTCGGCAGCCAGCTTTTCCTTGCGCAGGGCGATCAGGGAGTTTTCTTCCTGTTGCAGGGCTTGCGGGTCGAGTTCTAGGTCGCTCATGTCTTTAAAAATTCCATCACAGGTTCGTTGCCCCCACCGATGGCAGGGGACTTAAGGTCTTGACTGGCGGTTTACAGGCCTTGCTTCAGGCTGGCCACCAGGTATTCGTCGATGTCGCCGTCGAGCACCTTGTCGCAGTCACTGCGTTCGACGTTAGTACGCAAATCCTTGATTCGCGACTGGTCGAGCACGTAAGAGCGAATCTGGTGACCCCAGCCGATGTCCGACTTGGTATCTTCCAGGGCCTGGGAAGCGGCGTTGCGTTTCTGCACTTCCTGCTCGTACAAGCGCGCCCGCAACATTTTCATCGCGGTGTCTTTGTTGGCGTGCTGGGAGCGTTCGTTCTGGCAGCTGACCACGGTGTTGGTCGGTACGTGCGTAATACGGACGGCCGAGTCGGTGGTGTTTACGTGCTGACCACCGGCACCGGAGGAGCGGTAGGTATCGATGCGCAGGTCCGACGGGTTGATGTCGATTTCGATGTTGTCATCGATTTCCGGCGACACGAACACGGCCGAGAACGAGGTGTGGCGACGGTTACCGGAGTCGTACGGGCTCTTGCGCACCAGACGGTGCACGCCGATTTCGGTACGCAACCAGCCAAAGGCGTATTCGCCCTTGATGTGAATTGTGGCGCCCTTGATCCCGGCGACTTCACCGGCCGACAGCTCCATGATGGTTGCGTCGAAACCGCGTTTGTCAGCCCAGCGCAGGTACATGCGCAGCAGGATGTTGGCCCAGTCCTGGGCCTCGGTGCCGCCGGAGCCGGCCTGGATGTCCAGGTAGGCGTTGTTGGCGTCCATCTCACCGCTGAACATGCGACGGAATTCGAGTTTTTCCAGGGACTCGCGCAAACGCTCGACTTCGGCAGCGACGTCATCGACGGCGGCCTGGTCTTCTTCTTCGGCGGACATCAGCAGCAGGTCTTTGGCGTCGGCCAGGCCTGTGTGCATTTCGTCGAGGGTTTCGACGATCTGAGCCAGCAGGGACCGCTCGCGGCCCAGTTCCTGAGCGTACGCCGGGTTGTTCCAGACATTCGGATCTTCAAGCTCGCGATTGACTTCAGTCAGACGCTCATGCTTTTGATCGTAGTCAAAGATACCCCCGAATAGTTTCGGAGCGCTCGGACAGGTCCTTGATACTGTTAAGGATCGGGTTGATTTCCATGGCGGGCAGCACTCGTTGGCGAACTTTTGAAAGCCGGCGAGTATAACGTAATCAGGCTGTCACGGCAGCCCGCCTGGCGGCTTTAGGGGCGAATGGATTGAGGTTATTTGCCTGGCTTGAGATCGCGCCCCTCACCCTAACCCTCTCCCCAGAGGGTAGAGGGGACTGACCGAGGTGTTCTTCGTGCTACATCGACCTGAATTACCGAGCCGAACTCAGGACTCGAAAACCATGGAGATCGGCTCCCTTTCCCACTCTCCCCCGTGGGGAGAGGGATGGGCGGGCGGCGTTCCGATGAGGGGTCGATTCTGAATTTCACTCAATCCCCACCTGATTACGCCCATTGTTCTTCGCCAGGTACAGCCCCTTGTCCGCCGCCGAGATTAATTGACGGCAGTCCCCGCCCGGTTGCGGGATCATGGTCGACAGGCCGATGCTGATGGTCAGGCTCGAGCCTTCGGCCGGGGAAACATGCGGAATCTTTAGCGAAGCTACGGTCTGGCGCAGTTTTTCCGCGACCAGTCGCGCGCCGCCCGGCGACGTATTGGGCAGCACCAGGGCGAATTCTTCGCCACCGTAACGGGCCGGCAGGTCCGAAGGACGGGCGCTGGCATCACGAATTGCCGTGGCCACTTTGCGCAGGGCCTCATCGCCTTCAAGATGGCCGAAGCTGTCGTTGTAGGACTTGAAGTAGTCGACATCAATCATCAGCAGCGACAGTTGACTCTGGTCACGCAGTGAACGGCGCCACTCAAGCTCCAGGTATTCGTCGAAATGCCGGCGGTTCGACAGCCCGGTCAGGCCGTCTGAGTTCATCAAGCGTTGCAGCACCAGGTTGGTGTCGAGCAACTGCTGCTGGCTGACCCGCAGCGCGCGATACGCGGCGTCGCGCTGCAGCAACGTCATGTAGGAACGCGAGTGATAGCGGATGCGCGCCACCAGTTCGATGTTGTCCGGTAACTTCACCAGGTAATCATTGGCCCCGGCCGCAAACGCCGCGCTCTTGATCAGCGGGTCTTCCTTGGTCGACAGGACAATGATCGGGATGTCCTTGGTCGCCGGATGGTTGCGGTACTCGCGCACCAGGCTCAAGCCGTCAAGACCGGGCATCACCAGATCCTGGAGGATCACCGTCGGTTTGATGCGGATCGCCTGGGCGATGGCCTGGTGCGGGTCCGCGCAGAAGTGGAAGTCGATGTTATCTTCGTTCGACAACCCGCGGCGCACCGCCTCGCCGATCATTGCCTGATCGTCCACCAACAACACCATGGCGGCGTTTTCGTCGGTTTTGAAGTCGTCGAGCTGTAATTCATTCATGGGCAGTCACCTGAGTACTACTTGGTCCAGGATTGCTGTGAAAACTCTTCATTTGGGGAATATCTCCAGCAATCGTGGCGCTATCTTGTCCAGTGGGCGGATTTCCATCGCTGCATCGATGGCCGCTGCCGCCTTCGGCATTCCGTACACCGCACTACTGTTCTGATCCTGAGCGATGGTCAGGTAGCCCTGTTGGCGCATGAGTTTAAGCCCCTGTGCGCCATCGCGTCCCATGCCGGTGAGCAAAACACCCACGGCATCGCCGTTCCAGTAATTGGCCACGCTCTCGAAGAACACATCGATCGAGGGCCGGTAGATCTCGTTGACCGGTTCGGCGGTGTAGGCCAGCGTGCCGTTTTTCAACAAACGAATATGGTGGTTGGTACCGGCCAACAGCACCGTGCCAGCCTGCGGCGGCTCGCCTTCCTGGGCCAGGCGCACATTCAGGCCGCTGGCGCTGCTGAGCCATTCAGCCATGCCGGCGGCAAACACCTGGTCAACATGCTGCACCAGCACGATGGCGGCCGAAAAATCTCGCGGCAACCCCTTGAGCAATACTTCCAGCGCGGCCGGCCCACCGGCCGATGAGCCAATGGCAATCAGGCGCTGGCGCGAAGCCGAACTGCGCAGCGGGCTCGGAGCCGATCGCTCCCGATTGCCCCGGTCACCGATCAGCCAACCGATGTTGATGATCTTGCGCAGTAACGGGGCCGCTGCCTCTTGGGCATTGCCGGCACCGATGGCCGGCGTATCGACCACATCCAGCGCGCCGTGGCCCATGGCCTCAAACACCCGATGCACGTTCTGCTCGCGGTCGACCGTAACGATGACAATCGCGCACGGCGTATCAGCCATGATCCGCCGGGTCGCCTCCACGCCATCCATCACGGGCATGATCAGGTCCATCAGAATCAGATCCGGCGTATTTTCAGCGCAACGCTGCACCGCCTCGGCCCCATTACTGGCGACCCAGACCACCTCGTGCGCCGGATCGAATGCCAAGGCGCGGCGCAGGGCCTCCACCGCCATAGGCATGTCGTTGACGATCGCTATTTTCATGCACGTGCTCCTCCAATGAGCTCAACCACCGCGTCAAGCAGGGCGTCGTCATGAAAACTGGCTTTGGCTAGATAATAGTCGGCTCCAGCGTCCAGTCCACGGCGACGGTCCTCTTCACGATCCTTGTAAGACACCACCATAACTGGAAGGGATTGCAGGCGATTGTCCCGGCGCAACAAAGACACCAGTTCGATGCCATCCATGCGTGGCATATCGATGTCGGTGATCAGCAGATCGAAATTCTCCGAACGCAGGGCGTTCCAGCCGTCCATACCGTCCACCGCCACCGCCACGTCGTAGCCACGATTGAGTAGCAACTTGCGTTGCAGCTCACGCACGGTCAGCGAATCGTCGACCACCAAAATCCTTTTTCGAGCCGCTTCAACCGCCTGGCTGCCCTGACGGGCAATGCGCTCAAGACGCCCGGTATTGAGCAGTTTGTCCACCGACCGCAGCATGTCTTCGACGTCGACGATCAGCACTACCGAACCATCGTCAAGCAGGGCCCCGGCGGAAATGTCCTGCACCTTGCCCAGACGCTCGTCCAGCGGCAAAACGACCAACGTCCGCTCGCCGATAAAGCGCTCGACCGCTACGCCGTAAATCGCCTCGCGCTCGCGAATCACCACCACTTTGAGGGTTTGCTGACTGTTCTGGCTCGCCGGACGCTGCAACAGCTGACTGGCCGCGACCAGCCCGACATGCCGGCCTTCGTGCCAGAAATGCTGACGGCCTTCGACCTGGACAATGTCCGCCGGCTCCAGATCGCACATCCGTTCGATGTGGGCCAGAGGAAAGGCATACGCCTCGTCACCGACTTCCACCACCAGACTGCGCACCACCGACAGGGTCAGCGGCACTTCGAGATGGAAACGACTGCCCTCACCCGCCACCTGTTCCAGCACGACCGCGCCGCGCACCTGGCGGACCATGTGCTGGACCGCGTCCAGACCGACGCCGCGCCCGGAGACCTCGGTGACCGTGTCGCGCAGGCTGAAACCCGGTAGAAACAGGAAGGTCAGCAGCTCTTCTTCACTCAATTGCGCGGCGGTTTCGGCCGGGGACAATTGGCGCTCGATGATGCTGCGGCGGACCTTTTCCAGATCGACGCCATTGCCGTCATCGCTCAGCTCCAGCACCAGCAGACCGGCCTGATGAGAAGCGCGCAAACGGATCAGGCCTTCAGCGGATTTGCCCGCCAATAGCCGTTGCTCCGGGGATTCGATGCCGTGATCCACGGCATTGCGCAGCAGGTGAGTCAGCGGCGCTTCAAGTTTTTCCAACACGTCGCGGTCAACCTGGGTTTTCTCACCCTCGATCTCCAGTCGCACCTGTTTGCCAAGGCTGCGGCCGAGGTCTCGGACCATGCGCTCTTGCCCGGTCAACACATCGGCAAACGGCCGCATGCGGCAGGCCAGCGCGGTGTCGTACAACACTTGCGCCCGTTGACTGGCCTGCCAGGCGAACTCATCCAGTTCGGCGTTCTTTTCCACCAGCAATTGCTGAGACTCAGCCAGTAGCCGACGAGCGACTTCGAGGGCTTCTTGTGCTTCCAGACTCAAGGCATGCCCCTTGAGGTGGACGTTGAGGTTTTCCAGGGCCCGCAGGCCGTTGTTCTGCATACGCTTGAGGCGTTGCATGGTGGCCAGGTGCGGTTTGAGCCGCAGGGTTTCCACCAGGGATTTGCTCGACAGATCAAGCAGGCTGTTCAGGCGTTCGGCCGTGACTCGCAGTACCCGCTCGCCGTTTTCGGTGGTGCGTTTGGCCTTGCGCGGCGGCTCTGCGGGTTGCAGTTCGGCGACCGGGATTAGCGCCTCGACCTTGGGCGTCGGTGGTTCGAGCTGAAGTTCCGCCATCACTGGGGCGACAGACGCAGTGACCGGCGCGGGTGCCGCCATCGGATCCAGCAACCGCGCCATCAAGACCACATAGGCCTCGATTACCGCAGGTTCAGGGTTGTTGTCCGGCGTCGCAATGCGCATCAGCAAATCGGTGCCTTGCAACAAGGCATCGATGTGCTCGGGCCGCAAGTACAGGCGCCCCTCCTGGGCACTGACCAGGCAATCTTCCATCACATGCGCAACGCTGACCCCGGCATCGACGCCGACAATCCGCGCCGCGCCCTTGAGCGAATGCGCCGCGCGCATGCACGATTCGAGGTGATCGGCCTGGGTCGGGTCGCGCTCCAGCGCCAAAAGACCTGCGCTCAGTACCAGCGTCTGGGCCTCGGCTTCCAGACTGAACAGCTCCAGCAAAGAGGCGTCGCGCATTTGCTCGGGGGTCATGTGAGGCTCCGGGTCACGGCGGACAGCAGCTGTTCTTCATCCAGCCACCGTAGGCTGCGACCTTTGAATTGCAACACGCCACGGGTGTATTGGGCGCTGGCCTGAGTGCCAGAGCGGGACGCCGCCTCGAGGATGCGCTCGTCGATGGCGTGAATCCCGTCCACTTCATCCACCGGTACCACCACCGGTCCGCCGTGGGCGGCGATGATCAGCATTCGCGGCATGACCCGCGCGCCGGACGCCACGCTGCTGGCACCGTCGAGCCCCAGCAGCTCCACCATAGACAGGCACGCCACCAACGCGCCGCGCACATTCGCCACGCCGAGCAAGGCCCGGGAGCGTTGGTGCGGCAAGGAATGAATCGCTTGCAATGGCGCCACTTCCACCAGACTGCGAGTGGCCAGGGCCAGCCATTCTTCGCCCAGACGGAACATCAGCAATGAACGGGTTTTCACCTCGCTCTCGACCACTGTGGAGACTTGCCCGCAGTCTTCCTGCTGCAACGCGTAGCGGTCGAGCAAGCGCGTCGCCGCGGCCGAATACACCGCGCAATTGCGGCAGTGAATGTGATCGCTCAGCAGCGGGCAGGACTTGTCGCCGTGGATACCGATACGGTTCCAGCAGTCGTCGATGGCCTGGGCATCTTCATGGGTAAGGCTAAAGGTGTCGACGGCGTTCATCGTTTACGCTCACTGTCAGCGGCGCGCTCGCTGCGGGCGGCGCGGTCCTGCAATCGTCTGGCTCCCGCCGTGTCGCCCAAGGATTGCAGCAACGCCGCCAGGTGCATCAACGCGTCGGGATGTTGCGGGTCGAGGTACAACGCCTTGCGATAAAAACCCTGAGCCTCAAGGACTCTGCCGGCGACATCGCTGAGCAAGCCCAGCCAGTAGAAGACTTGGGCCACTGGCTCATGACTGCGCAAATAGCTATCGCACGCGGCGCGAGCCTCGGCACTTTTGCCTTCGTTGGCCAGCGCGGCGATGTTTGCCAGCAGCGCGGCGGTGTCCGGGTTGGCGACTTTCGTCACGACAGGCAGCGGAGCCACCGTGGCGAAGGGCCTGTTGCGAACGGGCGGCGGTGTAACGCTGCGCACCGGTTGGCGCACGGGCAGAGGCGTCGGAACGAACGTCGCGATGGGCGCAGGCTCTGGTGCGTTCTGACGACTGAACGCAAAGGACTGCGGGATACCGATCGATCGCATGCCGAAACGGCCGAGCAAACTGCCCTCGGCCGGGCCGATAAACAGCACGCCATCCACATGGGTCAAACGCTTGAGCACTTCGAACACTTGCTGCTGGGTCGGCTGATCGAAATAGATCAGCAGGTTGCGGCAAAACACAAAGTCATAGGGTGGTTCGTTGGCCAGCAACTTCGGATCCAGCAGATTGCCGACCTGCAAATGCACTTGTTCGAGCACTCGCCCGCTGAGTCGATAGCCCTCCTCGCCTTCGGCGGTGAAATGCCGGTCGCGAAAGGCGATGTCCTGGCCCCGGAACGAATTCTTGCCGTACAGCGCGCGCCGGGCTTTTTCCACCGACAACGGGCTGACGTCCATGCCTTCGACCTTGAACTGGTGCGGCTGTAACCCGGCATCAAGCAATGCCATGGCGATGGAATACGGTTCTTCACCGGTGGAACACGGCAGGCTGAGAATCCGCAGCGCGCGCATATTGTTGATGTCGCTCAGGCGTTTGGTGGCCAGTTTCGCCAAGGTGGCGAAGGATTCCGGGTAACGGAAAAACCAGGTCTCGGGGACAATCACCGCTTCGATCAGCGCCTGCTGCTCGTCCTGCGAACCCTGCAAGGTGTGCCAGTACTCATCGGCCGTCAGCGCTTTGGAGGCGGTGCTGCGCTGGCGCACCGCACGCTCGATGATCGCGGGGCCCACCGAGGTCACGTCGAGACCGATGCGCTCTTTGAGGAAATCGAAAAACCGCTGATCGCTGCTCATGGCCGCTCCTCAAGCAGCGCCAGGTTCAGAGGCTGCAACGGAAACAGCAGCGCGCGAACCTGATCGTCGAGCAAGTCGGCGACCCGCACCCATTGCAGCAAACCCTGGGCATCTTCACGCACCGGCCCGAGGTACGGCGCCTGACGATTGTCCAGGCCATAGGGCTGAAAATCCGCCGGGTTGCAGCGCAAGGTATCGGTGGCCTGTTCCAGAATCAGCCCGAGCAATTGCGCCTCAGCGGATTCATCCGGACGGTAATTGACCAGCACCAAGCGGGTGCTGGTGCGGGCCTGGGCCGGCTGGCCGAACGTCAGCGCACTGAGGTCGATCACCGGCACCACCGCGCCCCGGTAGGCGAACACCCCGGCGACCCAGTCCGGCGCGCGGGGAATCGGTTTCAATGGCAGACGCGGCAGCACTTCCGCCACCTCGATGGCCTGCAGGGCATAGCGCTCGTTGCCGATGCGGAACACCAGAAACAATGATTGCAGCGCCGGCTTCACAGCGATGCGTTTGGCCGTGGGTTCGCTCATCAGACTTTGAATCGCGAAACGCCACTGCGCAGCCCTACGGCCACCTGGCTCAGTTCGTCGATGGCGAAACTGGCCTGGCGCAGGGACTCGACGGTCTGGCTGCTGGCATCGCCCAACTGCACCAGTGCGTGGTTGATCTGTTCGGCGCCCGTAGCCTGGGCCTGCATGCCTTCGTTGACCATCAACACCCGCGGCGCCAATGCCTGAACCTGATGGATGATCTGCGACAACTGCTCGCCGATTTGCTGCACCTCGGACATGCCGCGGCGCACTTCTTCAGAGAATTTGTCCATGCCCATCACCCCGGCCGACACCGCCGACTGGATCTCGCGCACCATCTGCTCGATGTCGTACGTGGCGACGGCGGTCTGGTCCGCCAGACGCCGCACTTCGGTGGCGACCACGGCAAAACCGCGGCCGTATTCACCGGCCTTTTCGGCCTCAATCGCCGCGTTGAGCGACAGCAGATTGGTCTGGTCGGCGACCTTGACGATGGTCACTACCACCTGGTTGATGTTGCCGGCCTTCTCATTGAGGATCGCCAGTTTGGCGTTGACCAGATCGGCCGCGCCCATCACCGAGTGCATGGTCTCTTCCATCCGCGCCAGGCCTTGCTGCCCGGAACCGGCGAGCACCGAGGCCTGATCGGCGGCGGTGGAGACTTCGATCATCGTGCGCACCAGATCCCGCGAAGTGGCCGCAATCTCACGGGACGTCGCGCCGATTTCGGTGGTGGTGGCGGCGGTTTCGGTGGCGGTCGCTTGCTGTTGCTTGGAGGTGGCAGCAATCTCGGTCACCGAGGTGGTGACCTGCACCGAGGAGCGCTGGGCCTGGGACACCAGGGACGTCAGCTCGGTCATCATGTCGTTGAAGCCGGTTTCCACGGCGCCGAATTCGTCCTTGCGCGCCAGGTTCAGACGACCGCTGAGATCGCCGGTACGCATTATTTCGAGGATCTGCACAATGCGGTTCATCGGCGCCATGATCGCGCGCATCAACAAAAGACCACACAACCCGGCACAAATGACTGCGACCAGCAACGAAATGCCCATGATCAGCTTCGCCACCGCGACCGATGAAATGATCGAGTCAGTGGCCGCCTCAGCCGCCTCCCTGTTGAATTCAATGAGTTCGTCCAGCTGTTTGCGGCCGGCAGCCCATGCCGGGGTCAACTGTTCGGCGAGTAGGCGACGGGCCTGTTCGAAGTCCTTTTGCTGGTAGGCATCGAGTACCTCTTCGAGCAGCTTGTCATATTGATCGTGCAGCTTTTCAAACTCGTCGAATCTTACCTGATCATCTTTCTCGAAGATGGTACCCCGGTAGCTGGCCATCGAGCGTTGCAGCCTTTCCTCAATACCCTGGTACATATCCTTGTCAGCCTGGGTCATGCCCCGACCGCCACCCAGCCCGATCAGTTGCTGGGTCAGCACGTAATCATCGACCCAGGCACCGCGAATCAGGGAGCTGTAGTGAATCCCGGGAACACTGTCCGAGCGCACAACGTTCTCACTGGACTCAATCGACAGTAAACGGGAATACGACACGACGACCATCAGCAACATGATGGCGATAATCACCGCAAAGCTCGCCAAGATGCGTTGGCGCAACGTCCAGTTCTTCACAGTCAATCCTCGGGGGGGTGATTCAAATGCTGCGGAGTATAGCTGAGGGTGTTTCATTTATAAGACGAGGGTTTGCCAGTTCTCGACCTTGTGCGCGAAAACGGCAGGAGAGCCTCTGGGGGAGGGCTTTGCGTTGGATCGGGTGGCGATTGCCATTGGAATTTGTGGCGCTGCTGACAATGCCTTCGCGAGCAGGCTCGCTCCCACAGTTGACCCGTTGTCCATGTGGGAGCGAGCCTGCTCGCGAAAAACGATGACGCGGTTTAACTGACCGCAAACTTTACAGGGAAGCCTGCCGAACCTGCTTCTCCAGCTCTGTCTTCAACCCCGGCTCCAGCTTCAACTGCCGCGCCAGTTCATCCAGGTAGGACTTCTCCATGAAGCTCTCTTCATCTACCAACATCACACTGGCGATGTACATCTCTGCGGCCATTTCCGGCGTACTGGCAGCGCGGGCGACTTCTGTCGGGTCGAGCGGCTTGCTGAGTTCGGCATGCAGCCACTGCTGCAATTCCTGATCGTTGTCGAGTTTGGTGAATTCGCCTTCTATCAATGCACGCTCGCGTTCATCAACGTGGCCATCGGCTTTGGCCGCCGCAACCAGCGCCTTGAGTATCGCCTGGCTATGCAACTCGACTTGCGCTGGAGGCAGACGGTCGAGTGTTTGCGGTTCAGTCTTCGGTGCGGTGCCCTGCTGGGCCTGCCAATTACCGTAGGCCTTGTAGGCAATGACGCCGAGCGCCGCGAGGCCGCCGTAGATGGCGACTTTGCCGCCGACGTTGCGCGCCTTTTTGCTGCCGAGCAACAGGCCCATGGCGCCGGCCGCCAACGCCCCGCCGCCTGCGCCCGAAAGCAAACTGCCGAGGCCGCCCGAGCCACCGCTGCCGCCGAGCAATCCGCCCAAACCACCGCTGGAGGTCTTGTTTTGTGAGCCGCCGGCCTTGTTCTGCAACATGTCCTGACCGGACTTGAGTAGCTGATCGAGCAATCCACGCGTGTTCATTTGCCGCCTCCAAAAAAGGGGTTAACCGGATCAATAAGGCCATCAGCCTAGATCGAAAGTGCCCGGCATCCGGTAGCGAGAGTGCTTCGAGATGTTGCGCAGCGCCGTTCATCTGACCACGGCCCTTCAGAAAAATGGATATACACTCAAGCAAATCTATAAAAACCGCCCACCGGGTACTTTCTCCATGATGACCTTGCGTCAGATCCGTCACTTCATCGCCGTGGCCGAGACCGGCTCAATCTCTGCCGCCGCGCAAACCGCGTTCATTTCTCAGTCCACCTTGACCCTGGCCATCCAGCAACTGGAGCAGGAAATCGGCGTCGGCCTGTTCAACCGTCACGCCAAGGGCATGACGCTGACCCACCAGGGCCACCAATTCCTACGCCAGGCGCACCTGATTCTGGCGACGGTGGACAACGCCAAACGCAGCCTGCAACAGAGCACCGATCAGGTCGCCGGGCAGTTGATCATCGGCGTGACCAGCCTGGTGGCCGGTTACTACCTCGCCGATCTACTCACCCGCTTCCAGCGCGCCTACCCCAATGTCGAGCTCCGGGTGATGGAGGACGAGCGCCCTTACATCGAGCATTTGCTGGTCAGCGGTGAGATCGATGTCGGCGTGTTGATCCTCTCCAACCTCGAGGACCGCCACGCCTTGCAGACCGAAGTGCTGACCCATTCGCCCCATCGGTTATGGCTGCCGGCCCAGCATCCGCTGCTGGAACACGACAGCATCAACCTCGCAGACGTGGCCCGCGAGCCGTTGATTCAGCTGAACGTCGATGAAATGGACCGCAACGCGCAACGCATGTGGTCGGCGGCCTCGCTGCAGCCGCGCATCACATTAAGAACGGCGTCGACGGAAGCGGTGCGAAGCCTGGTGGCAGCGGGTTTGGGCGTGTCGATCCAGCCTGACATGACTTATCGCCCATGGTCACTGGAGGGCGACATCATCGAAGCGCGCCCGATCGCAGACCTGAGCCAGACCCTCGACGTTGGCCTGGCCTGGCGTCGCGGCACCGCGCGCCCGGCGCTGGTGGACCCATTCCTGACCGTTGCCCGCGAACAGCCCCACGGCGGACGCAAGCCATCTATTTAATCGAACGCCACCTTCAGTATTTAGTATTTGTCGACCTCGGGTGCGGCGCCTAGTCTTGCTACATCTATAAGACGGCCGGGCCCCAGTCACAGGGAGCAGCATGGCCACACAAGAAAAGAGAACCCGAAAAATGGCTGGCGCGCAGACCCCGTTGTTCACCGCGTTGTTGATCGATGGCGAATTGGTCGCGGGCCAGGGGTTTGTCGAACAAATCCTCAACCCGGCCACCGGTGAAGTGTTGACGCACATTGCCGAAGCGAGCACCGAGCAGGTTGAAGCCGCGATCCTCGCCGCTCACCGTGCCTTTGCCGGTTGGTCGCGCACCACGCCGCAGCAACGCTCGAACCTGTTGCTGGACATCGCCAACGCCATCGAAAAACAAGCCGACCTCCTCGCCCGCCTCGAATCCCTTAACTGTGGCAAGCCCTTGCACCTGGCCCGTCAGGATGACTTGAGTGCCACGGTCGATGTGTTCCGCTTCTTCGCTGGCGCCGTGCGTTGCCAGACCGGCCAGCTCAGTGGCGAATACCTTCCGGGTTACACCAGCATGGTTCGCCGCGATCCGATTGGTGTGGTGGCGTCGATTGCGCCGTGGAACTACCCGATCATGATGGCCGCGTGGAAAATCGCCCCGGCCCTGGCCGCTGGCAACACGCTGGTGTTCAAGCCGTCCGAACACACGCCGCTGTCGATTCTGGCCCTGGCGCCAGCGCTGGTCGAGATCCTGCCGCGCGGCGTGATCAACATTGTCTGCGGTGGCGGTGAAGGCGTCGGCAGCCACTTGGTCAGTCATCCTAAAGTGCGCATGGTGTCGTTGACCGGCGATATCGTCACCGGGCAAAAAATCCTGCAAGCCGCGGCGAAAACCCTGAAACGCACTCACCTCGAACTCGGTGGCAAAGCGCCGGTGATCGTTTGCAACGATGCCGACATTCAAGCCGTGGTCGAAGGCGTGCGTACTTATGGCTACTACAACGCCGGCCAGGATTGCACCGCGGCTTGCCGGATTTATGCACAGGCCGGGATTCATGATCGCTTGGTGGCCGAACTCGGCGCAGCGGTCAGCAGCCTGCGGTTCGCCGGCAAGCGCGACGCCGACAACGAAATCGGCCCGCTGATCAGCACCCGCCAACGTGATCGCGTGGCCAGTTTCGTCGAACGCGCCCTCGGCCAGCCGCACATCGAACGAGTGACCGGCGCGGCGGTGCATTCCGGCGCCGGCTTCTATTACCAGCCAACACTGCTGGCCGGTTGCAAGCAGAGCGATGAGATCGTCCAGCGCGAAGTGTTCGGGCCGGTGGTCACCGTGACCCGTTTCGATCAGCTCGAACAAGCCGTGGACTGGGCCAACGACTCGGAATACGGCCTCGCCTCCTCGGTCTGGACCCAGAACCTGGACAAGGCAATGCAGGTCGCGGCGCGCTTGCAGTACGGCTGCACCTGGATCAACAGCCATTTCATGCTGGTCAGCGAAATGCCCCACGGCGGCCTGAAGCGTTCGGGCTATGGCAAGGACTTATCCAGCGATTCGCTACAGGACTACAGCGTGGTGCGGCACATCATGGCCCGTCACGGACAGCATCTCTGACTACGCTTATAACAAGCCGCTAACGGCATGCTTCACCACGTTCAAAACTGCCCCGACCATAATTAAAGAAGAGGGAAACCCCATGTTCGTGCACAAGACCGCACTGCTCAGTGCAATCACCACCGCGCTGCTGGCCAGTGCCAGTATCCAGGCTGCCGAACCGCTGAAAGCCGTTGGCGCCGGCGAAGGTCAGCTGGATATTGTGGCCTGGCCTGGCTACATCGAACGTGGCGAAAGCGACAAGGCCTACGACTGGGTCACCGGCTTCGAAAAGGAAACCGGCTGCAAGGTCAACGTCAAGACAGCCGCCACTTCCGATGAGATGGTCAGCCTGATGTCCAAGGGTGGTTACGACCTGGTGACGGCATCCGGCGATGCCTCCCTGCGGTTGATCGCCGGCAAGCGTGTGCAGCCGATCAACACGGCGTTGATCCCGAACTGGAAGACCATTGACCCTCGCCTCAAGGACGGCCCGTGGTACGTCGTCAATAAGCAAACCTACGGCACCCCGTACCAATGGGGCCCGAACGTGTTGATGTACAACACCAATATCTTCAAAACAGCGCCGGACAGCTGGAGTGTGGTGTTCGAAGAACAGACCCTGCCGGACGGCAAGTCCAACAAGGGTCGGGTCCAGGCCTACGACGGCCCGATCTATATCGCCGATGCGGCGCTTTACCTCAAATCGAAACAGCCGGAGCTGGGCATCAAAGACCCGTACCAGCTCAACGAAGCGCAATACAAAGCGGCGCTGGACCTGCTTCGCAAGCAACAGCCCTTGATCCACCGCTACTGGCATGACGCAACGGTCCAGATGAGTGACGTCAAAAACGAAGGCGTGGCGGCGTCCAGCACTTGGGGTTACATGGTCAACGGTCTGGTGGCGGACAAGCAGCCGGTTGCCTCTGTTATCCCGAAAGAAGGCGCTACGGGCTGGGTGGACACCACCATGATGCACGTTGAAGCCAAGCACCCAAACTGTGCTTACAAGTGGATGGACTGGTCGCTGCAGCCAAAAGTACAGGGGGACGTATCGGCCTGGTTCGGCGCTTTGCCAGCAGTGCCTGAAGGTTGCAAGGCCAGCGAGTTACTAGGCGCCGAAGGGTGCGCGGCCAATGGTTACGATCAATTCGCCAACCTGGCCTTCTGGAAAACCCCGCAGGCTGAGGGCGGCAAATTCGTGCCGTACAGCCGCTGGACCCAGGACTACATCGCGATCATGGGCGGTCGCTAATCCCTCAAGCACGACACGGTCAACTCCCTTTCCCCCTCTCCCCTGTGGGGCGGTCCGACGTTTCGGGAGGGCTGGGGTGAGGGGTGGCTTTTGACTCCGCCTCGACTCTTGGGAATGACCGACACCGCGGCCCTCACCCCCCGCCCTCTCCCGGAGGGAGAGGGAGCTAAAAGCAGGTCGCGTACACCGCAACGATTCAGATTTTCAGAAGTCCAGGCAAGGCCGCCGCGAGACCCTCGCCTTTTTGGAGCACCGCACCATGACGCTTGCAGTCCAGTTCACCAACGTTTCCCGTCAGTTCGGCGAAGTGAAGGCCGTTGACCGGGTTTCCATCGATATCCAGGACGGCGAGTTCTTTTCCATGCTGGGCCCTTCCGGCTCGGGCAAAACCACCTGTCTGCGCCTGATCGCCGGTTTCGAACAACCGAGTGCAGGCTCTATCCGTATTCACGGCGAAGAAGCCGCCGGGCTGCCGCCATATCAGCGTGACGTGAACACCGTGTTCCAGGATTACGCGTTGTTTCCGCACATGAACGTACTCGACAACGTCGCCTACGGTTTGAAAGTCAAAGGCGTCGGCAAGTCCGAACGCCAGAAACGCGCCGAAGAAGCCCTCGACATGGTCGCCCTCGGCGGTTACGGCGAGCGCAAACCGGTGCAGCTATCCGGCGGCCAGCGCCAGCGTGTCGCCCTGGCCCGCGCCCTGGTCAATCGTCCGCGAGTGCTGCTGCTCGATGAGCCGTTGGGCGCTCTCGACTTGAAACTGCGCGAGCAAATGCAGGGTGAACTGAAGAAGCTGCAACGCCAGCTCGGCATCACCTTCATCTTCGTCACCCATGACCAGACCGAAGCGCTGTCGATGTCGGACCGTGTGGCGGTGTTCAACAAGGGGCGCATCGAGCAGGTCGACACCCCGCGCAACCTCTATATGAAACCGGCTACAACGTTTGTGGCGGAATTCGTTGGCACCTCCAACGTGATTCGCGGCGATCTGGCGAAACAATTGAGCGGCAATCCACAGCCGTTTTCGATTCGCCCGGAACACGTGCGTTTCGCCGAAGGGCCGCTGGCCGGCCATGAAATCGAAGTCAGCGGTTTGCTCCATGACATTCAGTACCAAGGCAGCGCCACGCGCTATGAACTGAAACTGGAAAACGGCCAGACCCTGAACATCAGCCAGGCCAACGTCCAGTGGCTGGACGTCAGCGCGCAACATCAGACCGGACAACGCATCAGCGCACGCTGGGCACGGGAAGCGATGATCCAGCTGCACGACAACGTTGTCGGCGGGGTGTGAGATGAACAGCGTGGCCATCCCTCAAACCCCGGCCGGCGGCTCGCCGTTGCGCAGGTTTTCCAATCTGCTGTATCGCCGGCCGAACCTGTACCTGTCGATGCTGCTGATACCGCCGCTGCTGTGGTTCGGCGCGATCTACCTCGGTTCGCTGCTGGTTCTGCTGTGGCAAGGTTTCTACACCTTCGATGACTTCACCATGGCGGTCACGCCCGACCTGACCCTGGTGAACTTCGCTGCCCTGTTCCAGCCGTCGAACTTCGACATCATCCTGCGCACCTTGAGCATGGCCGTCGTCGTGTCGATCGCCAGCGCCATCGTCGCGTTCCCGATTGCCTACTACATGGCGCGCTACACCACCGGCAAAACCAAGGCGTTTTTCTACATCGCGGTGATGATGCCGATGTGGGCCAGTTACATCGTCAAGGCGTATGCCTGGACCTTGCTGCTGGCCAAGGGCGGCGTGGCGCAATGGTTCGTTCAACACCTGGGGCTTGAGCCGGTTTTGCAGTTCATTCTGGGCATTCCAGGCGTCGGCGGCAGCACCTTGTCGACCTCGCACCTGGGGCGTTTCATGGTGTTCGTCTACATCTGGCTGCCGTTCATGATCCTGCCGATCCAGGCCTCGCTGGAACGTCTGCCGCCGTCCTTGCTGCAAGCCTCGGCCGACCTCGGCGCCAAGCCTCGCCAGACCTTCATGCAAGTGACGCTTCCGCTGTCGATTCCGGGCATCGCGGCCGGTTCGATCTTCACCTTTTCGCTGACCCTGGGCGACTTCATCGTGCCGCAATTGGTGGGCCCACCGGGCTACTTCGTCGGCAGCATGGTGTACGCCCAGCAAGGCGCGATCGGCAACATGCCAATGGCCGCGGCCTTCACGTTGGTGCCGATTGTGTTGATCGCCATTTACCTGACTATCGTGAAACGACTGGGGGCCTTCGATGCGCTCTAAAAAACAAAGGCCAGAAACCCACGGTGAAAAAGCCTCGCTCGGCCTGCGCATCGCAGCCTGGGGCGGGTTGGTGTTTCTACACTTCCCGATCCTGATCATCTTCCTGTACGCCTTCAACACCGAAGACGCAGCGTTCAGCTTTCCGCCCAAGGGCTTCACCCTGAAGTGGATCGGCGTGGCGTTCTCCCGTCCCGACGTACTGGAAGCAATCAAGCTGTCGCTGCAAATCGCCTCCGTCGCAACGTTGATTGCGTTGGTTCTCGGCACCCTTGCGTCGGCGGCGTTGTACCGCCGGGATTTCTTCGGCAAGCAAGGCATCTCGCTGATGCTGATCCTGCCGATTGCCTTGCCGGGGATCATCACCGGTATCGCCTTGCTGGCGACCTTCAAGACGCTGGGCATCGAGCCGGGAATGTTCACCATCATCGTCGGCCACGCGACCTTCTGTGTGGTGATCGTCTACAACAACGTCATCGCCCGCTTGCGTCGCACTTCTCACAGTTTGATCGAGGCGTCGATGGATCTCGGCGCCGACGGCTGGCAGACCTTCCGCTACATCGTCCTGCCGAACCTCGGCTCGGCAATGCTGGCCGGCGGCATGTTGGCGTTTGCCCTGTCGTTCGACGAAATCATCGTCACCACCTTCACCGCCGGCCATGAACGCACCCTGCCGCTGTGGCTGCTCAACCAGCTCAGCCGCCCACGGGACGTGCCGGTGACCAACGTCGTCGCGATGCTGGTGATGATGGTGACCATGCTGCCGATCCTCGGCGCCTATTACCTGACCCGTGGCGGCGAGAGTGTGGCCGGTAGCGGCGGGAAATAACTGAATAACTGGAGGAACCGGATCCCTGTGGGAGCGAGCCTGCTCGCGAAGAGGCCATCACATCCAATATCAATGTTGGATGACCCACCGCTTTCGCGAGCAGGCTCGCTCCCACAGGGGCCGGTTTCATAACAAGAACTGCTTTAGTGAGGACAAAGCCATGCAAACCAAACTCTTGATCAATGGCCAACTGATCGATGGCGAAGGCCCCGCCCAACCGGTGTTCAACCCGGCCCTCGGTCGTGTGTTGGTGGAAATCAACGAAGCCAGTGAAGCCCAGGTCGATGCTGCCGTGCGCGCTGCCGACAGCGCCTTCGAAGGCTGGTCGCAAACCACGCCGAAAGAACGTTCGCTGCTGCTGCTCAAACTCGCCGACGCCATCGAAGCCCACGGCGAAGAGCTGGCCAAACTGGAGTCGGACAACTGCGGCAAGCCTTACAACGCCGCGCTGAACGACGAGATCCCGGCAATTGCCGACGTGTTCCGTTTCTTCGCCGGCGCCAGCCGTTGCATGAGCGGTTCGGCGGGCGGTGAATACCTGCACGGCCACACTTCGATGATCCGCCGCGACCCGGTCGGCGTGATCGCGTCCATCGCACCGTGGAACTACCCGCTGATGATGGTCGCCTGGAAAATCGCCCCGGCCCTCGCGGCGGGTAATACCGTGGTGCTCAAGCCGTCGGAACAAACCCCGCTGACCGCGCTGCGTCTGGCGGAACTGGCGTCGGAGATTTTCCCGGCCGGCGTGCTTAACCTGGTGTTCGGTCGTGGTTCTACGGTTGGTAATCCACTGGTCACACACCCGAAAGTGCGCATGGTCTCGTTGACCGGTTCGATCGCCACGGGTTCGAACATCATTTCCAGCACCGCTGACAGCGTCAAACGCATGCACATGGAACTGGGCGGCAAGGCCCCGGTGATCATCTTCGACGACGCCGACATCGATGCTGCCGTGGAAGGCATTCGCACCTTCGGCTTCTACAACGCCGGCCAGGACTGCACCGCCGCCTGCCGCATCTACGCGCAGGAAGGCATCTACGACACGTTCGTCGAGAAGCTCGGCGAAGCGGTCAGCAGCATCAAGTACGGTATGCAGGATGATCCGTCGACCGAGTTGGGCCCATTGATCACCGCGCAACATCGCGACCGTGTGGCCGGGTTTGTCGAGCGTGCCGTGGCGCAGCCGCATATCCGTTTGATCACCGGCGGCAAAGCTGTGGAAGGCAATGGCTTCTTCTTCGAACCAACGGTGTTGGCCGACGCGCAACAGGACGATGAAATCGTCCGTCGCGAAGTGTTCGGGCCGGTGGTGTCGGTGACCAAATTCACCGATGAAGCACAGGTGTTGGGCTGGGCCAACGATTCGAACTACGGCCTGGCGTCGTCGGTCTGGACCTCGGACGTCGGTCGTGCGCATCGCTTGTCCGCACGCTTGCAGTACGGCTGCACCTGGGTGAATACACACTTCATGCTGGTCAGCGAAATGCCGCACGGCGGTCAGAAACTGTCCGGTTATGGCAAGGACATGTCCATGTACGGGTTGGAGGACTACACCGTTGTTCGGCATGTGATGTTCAAGCATTAAAAGCATCGCGGCAGCTGGAAGCCGAGCGGCAAGTTCACCCTCGGCGCCTGGGGCTGGATCGTGAACATCGGCGCGCTGGTCTATGGCGTCGGCGCGATCATCAACATGGCCTGGCCGCGCACGCCGGATACGGCGTGGTACATCAACTACGCGATGGTGTTGAGCACTGCGATCGTGATTGGGTTGGGGTTGATTTACATGTGGCTGGCCAAGCCGTATGACCATGGGACTGCGCCTGCGGGGGATGCTTGGAAGGTTAGTCGATAAGGGTAATTACCCTGCCCGCAGTGATTCGGGCTGGGTTGGAGGTGTTAGATCGGTAGGGGTTTGGAGAGAATTTCGAATTCGTCCATTAGCAGATGGATTTCGGTACTGGGGTTGGGTTCGCCGCTGATAGCGACGTCCTCGATAATCTTTGGCGCTAAATCTCTCGCCCTTTGGAATGGCTCACCTAAAGGTGTGCGAAATAGTTGGTGTCTTCGCCTTTCTCGTATTTATCCATGCTGGGTTTTTCTCTGAGGCTCTTGGCCACCAAGTCGCCTGGAGAGTGCTTCCCAACCGCTCGAAATGGCTTTCGATTGAAACCGAAGTGCAGAAGTAACCAAAACTCAAAACAGGGATACGAAGCGATGACTTTGATTTTCGGATGAGGCCTCGCCAGATTTATTGCTCGTTCAAAACACAGATGTGTATCGCGATCCAATGCACAAAAAACCTTATCGAAGCATTTCTGGCGGGCTATCGCTGCTTCTACAATGCCACTTGGGTGTGTGACACCACAGTGGGCAATTTCCACTTGAGCTTTGGCGCGAAAATGAATTGCAGCCTCCTCCAGATATCATTTTCCTGACTTGCTGTCTTCACAGATGATCAACACTTTGGGTTGAGGCTTGAACCGCGGTGCCTTTCGATCAAATAGCCGTATCGAACGCGCCATGATCAACCCCGCCTTATCAGTGGCAACCCGCGATAACGGCCTTCAAAGTAACGTTTCTCGACATCCTCCCCTTCCCGTCCTTCAAAGTCGTAAACAGAAAAAAGGCAGGTTGCACCGTTAGCGTCTCTTTCGGTGATCCAGAACTGATCGCGCCGAAGCGCTTTGGCGTTCATTAGATGAGTGTCGTGAGTGGTAAAAATCAGTTGAGTCTCCAACCCACTGTCCAGGTGTTTCTCAATCAAATCCGCGACTATTGAGGGATGAAGGCTGCTGTCCAACTCATCGACAGAAAGTATCCCGCTACCATCGGCGTGATTGATCATGAACCAGGGCAGCCAGAATCCAACCAGGTTTTTCGTACCGCCTGACTCCTCGGAAAAATCGAACTCCGCCTGGCCTAAAAGACTCGTATGCGTCAGGGTCACTTTGTCTTTTTGGGCTGCTGCGAAGAACTCTTTCAGTGTGAGTTTTTTGGTGCGTTGAACAAACTCTGCGTCTTCGGTGTTGAGCCGGATCGCTGACACCGGGATATCCACTTCTTTTAGAAAGTCTCGTAAATCATGTGTGTAATCCGATGCCATCCGAAGAAATCTGATGGACGCTGCCGACAGCCCCATCATGTTGTTCTGCTCAATAACGAGTAGACCGGTTTGAAACCAGCTAAACGGCCCCCGCAACTGAGTCAACTCTTCGCTACTGTTCGCAACCGCCTGCGAAATAAACAACATCTTGGGGCTCGTCAGACGCCGCCAAGCGTTGTGCACGTCTTTACCACCCTCAAGGCTTGAGCCAAAAACATATTGCTCCCCCTCATCAACAAAACGACGCGAATACAACAGCGTTTCCTTACCTTTGGGATAGGAATCCAATTGTTCCTCGATAATCCGCTGCGCAGTCATGCGCAGAACATACCGATATCGGACCCCGCGTTGAATGAAGTTGTACTCAAAAGAACTGGGTTCGTTTTGAAGTTGCGGGTCAAAACGAAACGGCGAGACCGGTAGCGGTTCATCATTTGATGTCGGTATCGAAGCGAGCAAACTCCCCATTACCCCCATTGCCCGGATAAGCGAAGATTTACCGGATGCGTTCGGTCCGTAAATCGCCGCCACCTTCAATAAATCGGGCAGTTTTTCTCCATTTACGATGGGTGTGAACACGTTGCGCTTTTTGCTCAAGCGCGGCGTCGCAGCCATGGACAGGGTTTGTTTGTCACGGAAGGAGCGATAATTGGAAACTGAAAATTCGATCAACATGTATCAAACCTGCAGTTCGTTCCTGAATGCGGAAAAACTATAGGAAAAACCACGGCTGTGATGCTGCTTGACTGCACTTCAGGCAAAAACAGGCAATTCCTACAGATCGAACCTTCCGGCATAGACACCGATTCCTACAGCACGCGGCGCCAAGGTAGACTTGGCGCCGCGAGCGCCTGAACGATAGGCTTTACCTCGTCGCTGCCAAATCAGCGACCCGGGGTCGAAGCCGGAACACTATCAATACGGCGCGACCGCGCTCCTCTGAGTGGCGGCTCCCTTTTCAACTAGGAGTCGAAAAATGCTTAAGCACATACTAGATCCGTCTGAAATTCCTCCTCATTTCACCCCTACCGTCTTCCCCCGCCACAACCGCTTCCTCCATGCCTTCATGCAGGACAACCAAGCCTGGTTCTGCGTCCAGGATCTCGGTCGCTTGATGGGCCGCCCGATGGACCAACGCCTTACCCTGAAACTTGATCCGGACCAGCGTCGATACGTCTGGTTGCTGAAGAACGGTAAAACAGTCGAATCACTGATGGTCAGCGAATCAGGGATGTATGCCCTTCTGGTGCACCACTTCGTCCCTGAAAACCGAAACCTGCGCCAATGGTTGAGCAACGTGGTCATCCCAATGCTGCGTGATGCAGACGCGACACCTGTGGATAACATTCCAAGCCTGAGTTCGTTGCAGTGGGCCGGGATCTCGGTGCCGCTGCTGCATTGGCAGCATCAGGCCTGGATCAAGTGGCGGGACATGCCTGATCTGATGCAGGCACAACGGCCGTTCACGATCGTAGGCACTTGCAGTTGAAGGTAGAGTGAAAAAATGAAAAAGGGGCAGACTTCACAGTCCACCCCTTTGGTTTGAATACATCTGTTCAATCTCCCGCAAGAGCAATCCGCAGCCATGAGCAAACCGCGCATCACCAGCCAAAGCGTCACTGAAGTGATTCCAAGTGATAGCGCCTTTTCAGACAAGTATCTGCAACAAACCATCGAGCAAAAAAGTATCGCGGCTCGTCGCCAAGCAATCCACGAAAGCATCATCGACGCCGATGCTGGCAAGCTGACCCGCCTGGCCACCGTAAAAGCCAAATGGCCTTCACGGTAACCATCCTCGGTCAAAACCGCGAAACACTCCTCATCGCATCCACCAGATACCGCATCGCAATCTGGTCGCTTTCCGACAGCTCCCGATAACGCTCCAACAACTTCATCTCGTCCGAGCTGACCCGACGCCTTCGGCGCACAGTGGTCAGGCAAGGAAGGATTCCCAGCAACTGGGTGATGCCTTGTACTTTCGTCATGGACGATGTCCTTCTATAAGCCCGAGAAAACTTCAAAAACCGCATCGCCCTCTCCTTTTTGTAGTCGCCGGCCTGAAGGGCAGAGGTCGGTCATGAACACAGAATAGGAACTATCGCGGCGGTGAAAAGCGATTTTTAGAGTAATTAGTCAAAAAAAGCAGAAATGCCCTATAAATCAGAAAGCACTGTCAGAAAACTTAACCGACATTTCTTGTTTCATTGCCAAGAAGCCAAAGTGCTACCAATCATTTTTTCTACGCGACCGAACGGTTTAAGCTATTTGTTATCTGTTTAATGTCCGTTGCGTTTGGCCGAAGGCATGTCCGAACCTTTATTTTTGATCCAGCACGTGCCAGGAACGGCGCGGGATTGTTCACGACAGGTTGAACTTATGCACCGCAGGAATTTGCTCAAAGCATCCATGGCCATCGCTGCCTACACCGGATTATCAGCCACCGGCCTCCTGGCTGCGCGGGCCTGGGCCGGTACCGGCGCGGCGGATGGCGAGGCTCAGGCGTTCGACTTCGAAGCGCTGAAGATCCAGGCCAAGCAGCTCGCTGGCAACCGCTATCAGGACACCAAGCAGGTGTTGCCGCCGACCCTGGCGACCATGACCCCGCAAAACTTCAATGCGATCCGCTACGACGGCAACCATTCGCTGTGGAATGATTTGAACGGTCAGCTGGATGTGCAGTTCTTCCACGTGGGCATGGGTTTCAAACAACCGGTGCGCATGTACAGCGTCGACACCAAGACGCGTCAGGCGCGAGAGGTGCATTTCCGCCCTTCCCTGTTCAACTATGAAAAAACCACGGTCGACACCAAACAGCTCACGGGCGACCTGGGGTTTTCCGGGTTCAAGCTGTTCAAGGCCCCGGAGCTGCACCAGCACGACGTGCTGTCCTTCCTCGGCGCCAGCTATTTCCGTGCGGTCGATGCCTCAGGCCAGTACGGTCTGTCAGCACGCGGTCTGGCGATCGATACCTATGCCAAGAAACGTGAAGAATTCCCGGACTTCACCAAGTTCTGGTTCGAGACCCCGGACAAGGACAGCACCCGCTTCGTGGTCTACGCCCTGCTGGACTCGCCGAGCGCCACCGGTGCCTACCGTTTCGACATCGATTGTCAGGCCAGCCAGGTCGTCATGGGCATCGATGCCCACATCAACGCACGTACCGCGATCGAACAACTGGGCATCGCGCCGATGACCAGCATGTTCAGCTGCGGCACCCATGAACGACGCATGTGCGACACGATTCACCCGCAAATCCACGACTCGGATCGCCTGGCCATGTGGCGCGGCAACGGCGAGTGGATCTGCCGCCCGCTGAACAACCCGGCCACCCTGCAATTCAATGCCTTCGCCGACACCGACCCGAAAGGTTTCGGTCTGGTGCAGACCGATCATGAGTTCGACAGTTATCAAGACACCGTCGACTGGTACAGCAAGCGTCCGAGCCTGTGGGTAGAACCTACGACCGCGTGGGGCGAAGGCTCTATTGATCTGATGGAAATTCCTACAACCGGTGAAACCCTCGATAACATCGTCGCGTTCTGGACCCCGAAGAAGCCGGTCGCGGCCGGCGACTCCCTGAACTACGGCTACAAGCTGTACTGGAGCGCACTGCCACCGGTCGGCACGCCGCTGGCGCGGGTCAACGCCACTCGTTCGGGCATGGGCGGCTTCATCGAAGGCTGGGCGCCTGGCGAACATTACCCGGAGGTTTGGGCTCGACGGTTTGCCGTGGACTTCACGGGCGGCGGTCTGGACCGCTTGCCTGAAGGCGCGGGGATCGAGCCGGTGGTCACGTGCTCGAATGGGCAGGTCAAGGATTTCAACGTGCTGGTGCTGGATGACATCAAGGGTTACCGCATTACCTTTGACTGGTACCCGACCAATGATAGCGTGGCGCCGGTGGAGCTGCGGTTGTTCATTCGCACCAATGACCGGACGTTGAGTGAGACCTGGTTGTACCAGTATTTCCCGCCCGCACCTGAGAAGCGCAAATACACCTGACAGCTGTAGAAACGCAAAAGCCCCGGTCAACTCGACCGGGGCTTTTTGGTTTTACAGCGTCAATCAGTCGCGTAAATCCGACTCATGAATCGGCTGTTCACGATGGGTGGCCCGCTGATACTGCGCTGGCCAGATGGCCTTGCGTCCACCCAGGTCATCATCGGCATGCAGCGGCCAGTACGGATCACGCAACAGCTCACGGGCAAGGAAGATGATGTCAGCCTGGCAGGTGCGCAGAATGTGCTCGGCCTGTGCCGGCTCGGTGATCATTCCTACCGTGCCGGTGGCAATACCTGACTCTTTGCGCACACGTTCAGCGAAGCGGGTCTGATAACCGGGACCTGTAGGAATCTCGGCGTTGGCCGCCGTACCGCCCGACGAGACGTCAATCAGGTCTACGCCCAACGCGTGGAGGCGTCGCGCCAGCTCCACGGTTTCATCCGGATTCCAGCCGTCTTCCACCCAATCGGTGGCTGACACCCGCACGAACAGCGGGAGCTCTTCAGGCCACACCGCCCGCACCGCTTCGGTGACTTGCAGCACCAGCCGAATGCGATTCTCGAACGAACCACCATATTGATCGCGCCGCTGATTGCTCAGGGGCGAAAGAAACTGATGCAACAGGTAACCGTGGGCGGCGTGTATTTCCACCACTTTGAAACCGGCGGTCAGTGCTCGCTGGGCCGAAGCGACAAAGGCCTGAATGACCTCAGCGATCTCGCCTTCATCGAGCTGCTTGGGATGTGTGTGCTGCGGGTCGAAAGCAATCGGCGAAGGGCCCACCGGAACCCAGCCACCATCTTCGGGTTTGACGCTGCCATGTTTGCCGATCCACGGCCGATGGGTGCTGGCCTTACGCCCGGCGTGAGCCAACTGAATGCCGGCCACAGCGCCTTGCGCCGCAATGAAGCGAGTGATGCGTTGCAACGGTTCGATCTGTTCATCGTTCCACAGGCCGAGGTCCTCGGCGGTGATGCGCCCGTCGGCCGTGACCGCCGTGGCTTCGGTAAACACCAGACCGGCGCCGCCGACAGCGCGGCTGCCGAGGTGGACCAGGTGCCAGTCATTGGCCAGTCCATCAACGCTGGAGTACTGGCACATCGGCGACACCGCAATGCGGTTGAGCAGGGTCAATTGGCGAAGGGTATAGGGTTCAAGCAGCAGACTCATGGGGCACCTCTCGAATCAGTGGGCAGGCTCCAGGGTTCTGTTTGAAAAGTCGACGAGTGACAGGAAAAAGGTGCAGCACCCGCCCCCGCGGGCAAAAAATTCGACAAGACGTCACAAGGATTATCAAGCAGTGCTTAGAGACTAGTCGACAACGGGGGATGGTGGAGGGTTCAGATGGACTGGGTGCCAGAAGGTCCCATCAACGCGGTTCGATGTGGGCAATCATCAACTGCACCGTCTCGTTGCCACGAAACTCGTTGAGGTCGAGTTTGTAGGCTAATTCCACCCATTTGATGGTCGGATTCGGCCAGATGTCGCGGTCAATTCCGAAGGCAATGCCATCCAGTTTTACCGAACCACATTCACTCTTCAGCACCACTTTGAGGTGCCGCTCGCCGACCACCCGCTGCTCGACCAACTGGAACACGCCGTGGAACAGCGGCTCCGGGAAGTGCTGCCCCCAAGGTCCGGCATGACGCAGGGCGCGGGCCAGTTCCAGGTGGAATTCCTCGACCGCCAACGTGCCGTCTGACAGCAATCGCCCGGTCAGGTCTTCTTCGCGTAATTGCCTACGCACTTCCGCGTCAAAGGCTTCGGCGAACAACGGAAAATTCGCTTCCGGCAGCGTCAGGCCGGCGGCCATCGCATGGCCGCCGTATTTGCTGATCAGATTCGGATGCTGCGCCGCCACCACGCTCAACGCGTCGCGAATATGAAAACCCTGAACCGAACGCCCCGAGCCCTTGAGCAAGCCATCGCCGGCATCGGCAAAGGCAATGGTCGGGCGGAAATAGCGTTCTTTCATACGCGATGCGAGAATTCCGATGACACCCTGGTGCCACTCGGGATCGAACAGGCACAAGCCGAACGGCATCGACTCGACCGGCAAATCCTTCAGTTGAGCCAGCGCTTCACGCTGCATGCCCTGCTCAATGGATTTACGGTCCTGGTTCATGCCGTCGAGTTGAGCGGCCATTTCACGCGCCAGACCGGCGTCTTCGGTGAGCAGGCATTCGATGCCCAGGCTCATGTCATCCAGTCGCCCAGCCGCGTTCAGACGTGGGCCGACAATGAAACCCAGGTCGGTAGAGGTGATGCGCGTGTGGTCACGTTTGGCGACTTCGAGGATCGCCTTGATCCCCGGCCGAGCACGCCCGGCGCGAATCCGCTCCAGGCCTTGGTGCACCAGAATCCGGTTGTTGGCATCCAGCGGTACCACGTCGGCGACGCTGCCCAAGGCCACAAGGTCCAGCAACTCGCCGATGTTCGGCTGCGGCTTGCTCTCGTACCAACCGAGGCTGCGCAAACGCGCACGCAGGGCCATCAGCACATAGAAAATCACCCCGACGCCGGCCAGCGCCTTGCTCGGAAACTCGCAACCCGGCTGGTTCGGATTGACGATGGCATCGGCCAACGGCAACTCGTCACCGGGCAAGTGGTGGTCGGTGACCAGCACTTGGAGCCCGGCCTTTTTCGCCGCTGCCACGCCTTCAACGCTGGAGATACCGTTGTCCACAGTGATCAGCAACTGGGGTGTACGGGTCAGCGCCACTTCGACGATTTCCGGCGTCAGGCCGTAGCCATACTCGAACCGGTTCGGCACCAAGTAGTCGACGTGCGCCGCGCCCAGCAGGCGCAAGCCCAACATGCCCACGGTGCTGGCCGTCGCGCCATCAGCGTCGAAGTCACCGACGATCAGAATCCGCTGACGCTGCTCGAGCGCCGTCACCAGCAAATCCACCGCTGCATCGATGCCTTTGAGTTGCTGGAATGGAATCAACCGCGCCAGGCTCTTGTCCAGTTCAGCCTCGGACAGCACGCCCCGCGCCGCGTACAGACGGGTCAGCAGCGGCGGCAGATCACCGAGGAATGGCAGGGTGTCGGGCAACAGGCGAGGTTCGATGCGCATGGGGTGACAGGTGCTTCTCTTGAATACGTAGGATAAAAGCGGGTAACGCTGACCAGCGGCGAATAATCAGCCGCGTTCGCCGCTCAACCACTGCAACTGGACTTCATGCTGACCACGGTCGTCGGTGACGAAAATCGTCCCTTCGCTGATCATCACGTCCCACTTGATAACGCGGGGCATGTCCTTGGCCAGGGTTTCCAGCACTTCCTGAGGAACAGCAGCGATGTGCACGTTTTTCAGATTTTTGATCGCCGGGATCACTTTGGTCTCCCAGACGCGCAGGCTGCCGTAAGCCAGCAAGCTGGTGCGCTCGGTGCGACGCGAGCACCAGGTCAGGCGATCGGCGTCTGGCTGGCCGACTTCGATCCAGTGCAGAACGCGGTCGTCCAGGCTCTTTTCCCACAGGGCAGGTTCGTCCACGTCTGACAGACCGCGACCGAACGACAGCTGCTCGTTGTACCAGAAGGCGTAGGCCAGCAGCCGCACGGTCATGCGTTCTTCGGTTTCCGAAGGGTGACGGGCGATGGTCTGCTTCACGCTCTCGTACACGCTGCGATCGAGGTCGGTAAGGTTCAGTTCAAACTTGTAGGTCGTGGACGGCTGGGCCATGAACGGGCTTCTTGATACGGGGAAAGGCGGCAAGTCTAACCGATGCGGTAGGCAATCCACGAATTGAAGGCGATCAACCTTGGTCGTCTGACGTTCGGCTATGTTAAAACCCTGTATTCGCTCAGCCTTTGTCCTACAGGATCCAGTATGCCGCTCACCGGAAAACCGCTCTCAGGTCTGAAAGTCATTGAATTGGGTACGCTGATCGCCGGGCCGTTTGCCTCGCGCATTTGCGGCGAGTTCGGTGCCGAGGTGATCAAAATCGAGTCCCCCGATGGCGGCGATCCGTTGCGCAAATGGCGAAAACTGTATGAAGGCACCTCGCTGTGGTGGTTCGTCCAGGCGCGCAACAAGAAGTCCCTGACCCTGAACCTCAAACACCCCGACGGCCTGGCGATCCTGAAAAAACTGCTCAGCGAGGCGGACATACTGATCGAGAACTTTCGCCCTGGCGTGTTGGAAAAACTCGGTTTGAGTTGGGAAGTCTTGCACGCACTGAACCCGAAACTGGTGATGGTGCGCCTCTCGGGTTTCGGTCAGACCGGGCCGATGAAAGATCAGCCAGGCTTTGGCGCGGTCGGTGAATCCATGGGCGGCTTGCGCTACATCACAGGGTTCGAAGACCGACCACCGGTGCGCACCGGGATCTCCATTGGCGACTCGATTGCCGCGCTCTGGGGCGTGATCGGTGCGCTGATGGCGTTGCGTCATCGCGAGGTCAACGGTGGCCTCGGCCAAGTGGTGGATGTGGCGCTGTATGAAGCGATTTTCGCCATGATGGAAAGCATGGTCCCCGAGTTCGACGTGTTCGGCTTCATCCGCGAGCGCACGGGCAACATCATGCCGGGCATCACGCCCTCCTCGATCCACACCAGTGCCGACGGCAAACATGTGCAGATCGGCGCCAATGGTGATGCGATCTTCAAACGCTTCATGCTGATCATTGGTCGCGAGGACCTGGCCAATGACCCTGCGTTGGCGAGCAACGACGGACGCGATAGCCGTCGCGACGAGATTTATGGGGTGATTGATCGCTGGGTCAACTCGCTGCCGCTGGACACCATCATCGAGCAGTTGAATCAGGCCGACGTACCGGCCAGCCGGATCTTCAGTGCGGAAGATATGTTCAGTGATCCGCAGTACCTGGCCCGGGAAATGTTCCTGAAGGCCAAGTTGCCGGACGGCAAAGATTTCAAGATGCCGGGAATCGTGCCGAAACTCTCTGAGACACCCGGCACTTCGGAATGGGTCGGGCCGCAGTTGGGCGAACACAATGCGCAGGTACTCAACGATCTTGGTTACGACAAGGAACAGATCGCAAAGCTGCGTGAAGATGGGGCCATCTAAGCTGAGGCGCCTGCTTGCGCGGCCCATCGACCACTGCCTGACGTGCGGCGGACGAGTATTGTGCGCGTTCGCGTTTTTCCTGTTGCTCGCCGGCCAGGCTCAGCCAACGTTGGCGCAACCGAAGGAAACCCTGGTCTGGTTATTGCGAGACCTTCCACCTCTGATGATTTTCGAAGGATCGAAAAAGGGCCAGGGAGTCATCGATCAACTGTTACCGCTGCTGATCGCCCGCATGCCGCAATACGAACATGCCCTGATGCGAGTCAATCGCGCTCGCGGCTTGCAAATGCTCCACGAGCCATCCCTCACGTGCGATGCGGCGCTGAATTGGAGCAAGGAGCGCGATGACTGGATCGCGTTTTCCATCCCGGTCTTTCGGGCCATGAGTAATGGCCTGGCAGTGCGGCGCGTTGATCGGGAGGTGCTGGCGCCCTTTATCAAGGATGGCGAAGTGGACCTGGCGGCCCTGCTGGCCAGTGGCCGCGAGAAACTGGGCATTATTGCCGAGCGCAACTACGGCGAATATCTCGACGCGCTGCTCAAACAAGCGCCAGCCAACTCACTGACCCTCCACTACGGTAACGATGCCTTGGGCAGCCTGTTGCAAATGCAACGCCTGGGGCGCTTGCGGATGCTGTTGGGTTACCGCTCGGAGATCCGCTACCAGGCCCAGCAGCAAGGGATCGCGGAGGATGAATTGCAGTTCTACCCGATTCGCGGCACGGGCAAATACCTGTCCGGTTACATTGGCTGTACCGACACCCCCCAGGGCCGGCAGGCGATCATCGAGATCAACCAACTGCTGCGCACCCTGCCCCACGCTCACTTGAGCGAGGCATACGCCACCTGGCTGGACCCCGAAAGTCGCAGCGACTACCTGGAAGCCAGCCGGGCATTTTTCCTGCAGCAGAGCGAGCAATGACAAATCGCAGGCAAAAAGAAACCCCGAGAAGTGGGGAGACGACTCGGGGTTAAACGTGGCCTACATAAAGACCAGTGGCAGCAAGCTACAAGCACCGGAGCACAATGCTTGATCCTGCTGTTACATGGTCTGACTGACCTAAACGCAGGAAGGTTCCCACAAAAAACAATTCAATTTCGGTTGGCCAGGATTTTGTCCTGAGCAGCATTACGCAACGCCGCGATGACGCAGGGCTCCAGCCTGCCTTCGGCGATCAGCACGTCGCGATGCAATCCGTCGACGACATCCGTCAGCAGACGTTTGCTGGTCAACTGGGCCTGATTGAACGCCCGCTCGACCACGATAGCGCCGGTCGCATTTTTCAGTGTCACCAGGCATTCGCCATGGGTTCCCGACGGGGTCAACGTTACCTGATACGGGCTCAGAGCTTCACCGAGCAATAGACTGATACTTTCCATCTCGATCACCACTCAATAGTCCGAAAACAAAGTGCCTGGGGCGTGCCTACAGTAAATGACCACGGGCTCGAGAAGAAAGTTCTGGATACCGACTGCTGGGGAACCTGCGCCTCTGGTCAATAGAGCATGCACGGCCAAGATGACAGATAAAAAACAGCCGCGTCATGCCTGCTGCTTGCGCTTGCCGATATCGGTCCATCCACCCAGCAGGCCCCGCAATTGTCCGTCGGCACTGTAAAACGGCACCGTCCACTGATAGACATGCCTGACGCCGTTCTTGAACATCAATTGACGCTCACTGAAGCGGGTCTTGCGCGTACCGAGCTGGGCCATGAACTCTGCATGCAGCAGTTCGGCGGTCTCTTTGGGCATGACCTCCAGTTCAATCAGCTGTCGTCCCTGAACCTGGTCGAAACGGGTCGACAAGCTCTCTTCATAACTTTTGTTGCACATGATCAAACGCCCCTCCAGATCACGAACAAACATCGGATCGGGCATGGCGTCCATCAACGCATGCTGGAAGGCGAGCTGATCACTCAGACTTTTCTCGGCATCCAGGCGTTGCTGGATCAATACCGTGAGCCGTCGGTTCCAGAGCAGGGACAACAGGCCGAACAGACTGACGATAAACATTCCCCAGCAGCCCCACTCGGCGAGTCGGTGCCAGACGCCGGGCACCTTGACCGGGGCAATCCCATTGAGCCATTTCAGGCGAATGGCGCGCAATTCAGCAGGATCAAGCGCTTCAAGCGCCTTGTTGAGGATGCTCGACAGCTGAGGCTGACCTTTGCGTACGGCCAGGTGGTCCGCCTCCCATTTGCCCTCGACCGTATACCCGACCTTGAGCTGCCCGGACGGATAGAGTTGTGCTCCGGTTTCGTTTTCGATGGTGGCATAGGCCTCACCGCTCTCGACCAGCGCCCGGGCCTCCGCATAGGTTTTAACCGAGCGCAGGTCGATGTCCGGATAGTCGCGGCGAATCGTGGCTTCCAGTGCATGCCGGGTCGGCAACACCAGAACCCTTCCCGACAGCTGCTCCAGAGACTGCACCTCTGGCGCCCCGGCCCGCCCGACGAACACCCAGCCAGCGCCACCGAACGCATGACTGAAATCCAGAAACATCTTGCGTTCGTCACTCATTGCCAGCGTCGTGCTCATGTCCGCTGCGCCACTTTCCAGTCGCCCGAGCAACTGATCGGTGGAAAACGACTCTTCGTGAACAAACTGCAATCCCGTCATCGCGCTGATGCGGTTGAGCAGATCATTGTTCAAGCCGTTCCATTGGCCGTGCTCATCCTTGAACAGGTACAGCGGGTATTGCACCGATGCGACGATGACTTTCGAATGCTCGGCAATCCATTTCAACTCCTGAGCATTCAGGTCGATCCTTTGGCCAGCAACCGATCCTTTGGAATCGGTCGCCGCCAATTGCGACGCGCTCACCCATTGAGCAAAGCCCAGGGTGCCGACTAAAAAAAACATCCAGCACGTGGCTGGTTTTAACCCTCTGAAAAACAGCATTACCACTTCCTTCGTAATCAACTCGCCCGTCCTTCTTAGGCGAAAACCCGACAAGTGTGGCATGCAGAAATGAGAAAGCCCGTCAGGAGACGGGCTTCAAAATGTGACAGTTTTAATTGGTTACAGAGGCTTGCCGCGGTTGCCATGCTTGCTGACAAAGGCCTGGACGGCTTTCAGGTCATTTGGCAGCACGGTGCAGCGCTCATCTCGCTCAAACAAATCAGAAAGATGTGCAGGTAGTTCGAGCGCTTTTCCTACGCCAGCTTTTTCCACTGCGTCCGGGAATTTGACCGGATGCGCCGTACCGAGGATCACCATCGGGATATCCAGGCTGCGACGGCACTCGCGCGCCGCCTTCACGCCGATGGCAGTGTGCGGATCCAGCAGTTCGCCGGTTTGCTCAAAAACTTCGGCAATGGTTTCGCAGGTTTGAGCGTCATCCACGGCCAGCGAATCGAACAGCTTGCGGGCTTCGGTCCAACGTTCCTGTTCGACGCTGAAACCGCCACCTTGTTTGAAGGTATCCATCAGCCCGGCAATCGCTGCGCCGTTGCGACCGTGCAGGTCGAACAGCAGGCGTTCGAAGTTCGACGACACCATGATGTCCATCGACGGCGACAGCGTGGCGTGCAGCGTGTCCTT
Organism: Pseudomonas sp. LBUM1666; assembly: GCF_059695775.1. Classification (NCBI taxonomy): domain Bacteria; kingdom Pseudomonadati; phylum Pseudomonadota; class Gammaproteobacteria; order Pseudomonadales; family Pseudomonadaceae; genus Pseudomonas; species Pseudomonas sp. LBUM1666. The sequence goes on from NZ_CP166789.1 coordinate 5,080,637, forward strand.
GACGTACTGATTGCCGCTCATGAAACGGTGCAGGATGTCGTTGCGGTTGGTGGCGACGATCAACTGGTTGATCGGCAGGCCCATGTTGCGCGCCAGGTAACCGGCGAAAATGTCGCCGAAGTTGCCGGTCGGCACCGAGAACGACACCGAACGCGCCGGGCCGCCCAACTGCAAGGCTGCGTGGAAGTAGTAAACGATCTGGGCCATGATCCGCGCCCAGTTGATCGAGTTCACGGCGACCAGACGGGTGCCTTTGAGGAAGCTCTGGTCAGCGAAGCTGGCCTTGACCATTTCCTGGCAGTCATCGAAGTTGCCTTCGATGGCGATGTTATGGATGTTCTCGCCGAAGATGGTAGTCATCTGGCGACGCTGCACTTCGGACACACGGTTGTGCGGGTGCAGGATGAAGATGTCGACGTTTTCGCAGTGCTTGCAGCCTTCGATGGCGGCCGAACCGGTGTCGCCGGAGGTGGCGCCGACAATCACTACGCGCTCACCACGTTTTTCCAGCACGTAGTCGAGCAGGCGACCAAGCAGCTGCAAGGCGAAGTCTTTGAACGCGAGGGTCGGGCCGTGGAACAGCTCCAGCACCCACTCGTTGCCGTTCAGCTGACGCAATGGTGCCACGGCGTTGTGGGAAAACACGCCATACGTTTCTTCAAGAATCTTTTTGAAATCGGCATCGGGAATGCTGCCGGTCACGAACGGGCGCATCACCCGAAAGGCCAACTCGTGATACGGCAGGCCGGCCCAGGAAGCGATTTCTTCCTGGGTGAAACGTGGCAGGTTTTCCGGGACGTACAGACCACCGTCCGTGGCCAGACCGGCCAGCAGGACGTCTTCGAAATTCAGGGCCGGTGCCTGGCCGCGGGTACTGATATAACGCATGACTGGCTCCAATAGACAGTGTTCGCAAACCCGGGCTCGCAGGCGAGCCCGGTGAACGATAACGGCTTAGTTCAGGTGCTCGACGCGGATCCGTACGACCGGACCGACTACACCCGCCAAGGCTTCCAGGGCGGCGATCGCGTCGTTCATGTGCTGTTCCAGCACGCGGTGAGTCAGCAGGATCATCGGCACCAGGCCGTCGTGTTCTTCGACTTCCTTCTGCATGATCGATTCGATGTTGATGCCGCGCTCCGACAGGATGCTCGCCACCTGCGCCAACACGCCCGGATGGTCCTTGGCCTGGATGCGCAGGTAATAGGAGCTTTCGCAGGCCTCGATCGGCAGGATCGGGTGGGCCGACAGCGAATCCGGCTGAAAGGCCAGGTGCGGTACGCGGTTTTCCGGGTCGGAAGTCATGGCGCGAACCACGTCCACCAGGTCGGCGATCACCGACGAAGCGGTCGGCTCCATGCCAGCGCCAGCGCCGTAGAACAGGGTCGAACCGGCGGCATCACCGTTGACCATCACCGCGTTCATCACGCCGTTGACGTTGGCGATCAGGCGATCGGCCGGGATCAGCGTCGGGTGTACGCGCAGTTCGATACCGGCCGCGGTGCTGCGCGCCACGCCCAGGTGCTTGATGCGATAGCCCAGCGCTTCGGCGTAGTTCACGTCAGCGGTGGTCAGCTTGGTGATGCCTTCGGTGTAGGCCTTGTCGAACTGCAGCGGAATACCGAACGCGATGGACGCCAGGATCGTCAGCTTGTGGGCCGCGTCGATGCCTTCAACGTCGAAGGTCGGATCGGCCTCGGCGTAACCCAGGGCTTGCGCCTCGGCGAGTACGTCTTCGAAAGTGCGACCCTTCTCACGCATTTCGGTGAGGATGAAGTTGCCGGTGCCGTTGATGATGCCGGCGACCCAGTTGATGCGGTTGGCCGACAGGCCTTCACGGATCGCCTTGATCACCGGAATGCCACCGGCCACGGCGGCTTCGAACGCCACAATCACGCCCTTCTCCCGGGCCTTGGCGAAAATTTCATTACCGTGAACGGCGATCAACGCCTTGTTCGCGGTCACAACATGTTTTCCGTTCTCGATCGCTTTGAGTACCAGCTCGCGGGCAACGGTGTAGCCGCCCATCAGCTCTATGACGATGTCGATCTCAGGGTTCGTGGCCACTTCGAAGACATCGTTGGTAATCGCAATACCGGTCGTCTGGAACTGAGGCTTTGGCGTGCGCATGGCAATTTGTGCCACTTCGATTCCACGCCCGGCACGACGAGCAATTTCCTCGGCGTTACGCTGAAGTACGTTGAAGGTACCGCCACCGACGGTCCCTAACCCACAGATGCCTACTTTGACCGGTTTCACTGTGAACTCCCCATAAAACGGCCGACTCAAGGCCGGCCGTGAAAACAACCGCATACTCGCGGTTCTCTATTAATGGCTCGGCGAATGCTAACGCCGAACCATGATCGTCAATGGCTGACCGTGACGATGCGAATTTACTTCGCGCCCAGCGCCAGTTTGGCGACTTGTGGCGCAGGCTGGTAGCCCGGAATGACCTGGCCGTCGGCCAAAACGATGGCCGGTGTACCGTTCACGCCGATCGACTGACCGAGGGCGAACTGTTTGGCAACCGGGTTATCGCACTTGGCGGCCTTGATTTCCTTGCCGTCGACCATCTTGTCCATGGCGGCTTTCTTGTCTTTCGAGCACCAGACCGCTTGCAGCTGTTCGTCACCCGGCGAGCCAAGGCCCTGGCGCGGGAACGCGACGTAACGCACTTCGATGCCGCGTTTGTTCAGCTCAGGCACTTCGGCGTGCAGCTTGTGGCAATACGGGCAGGTGGTGTCGGTGAATACAGTGATGTGCGATTTGGTTTCGCCGATCGCCGGGTAGACCACGGTTTCCGCCACTGGAATGGCGTTGACCAATTTGGACACGCCCAGACGTTCGGTCTTCTCGGTCAGGTTGATCGGCTTGCCGTCCTTGAGCTGGAACATGTAGCCCTGCACCACGTATTGGCCATCGGCGCTGGCGTAGAGCACGCGGCTACCTTGTAGCTTGACTTCGTACAGGCCCGGCAGCGGACTGGCGGAGATGCTTTCTACCGGCACTTCGAGCTGGAGGTTTTCCAGGCTTTTACGAATCGCTTTGTCGGCCGCGTCATCGGCGACGGCAAAGGTGCTGACCAACGCAATGGCTGCGGCGGCGAAAATATGGGTCAGACGCATGAGAACTCCTGAAGGCGGACAAATGGGACGATCAGAACGCCCGTGCCGAAACACCGGGTCATAAACGCCCATCGTGCAAACCGGCAAAGCCTACCACATAAGGCCCCTGTGGCCGAATGCGGGTGACGCAGGACATTGATGACGCCGTCAGCTTTTCTGTGGGAGCGAGCTTGCTCGCGATAGCGGTGTGTCAGGCGCCATTAAAATTGGATGTGCTGGCCTCATCGCGAGCAAGCTCGCTCCCACAGGGTTTGCGCTAGCCGCGCGGGTGGTGTTTGGCGTGCAGGTCCTGCAAGCGTGCGCGGGCGACATGAGTGTAGATCTGTGTGGTCGACAGATCGCTGTGGCCGAGCAGCATTTGCACTACCCGCAGGTCGGCGCCGTGGTTGAGCAAGTGGGTGGCGAAGGCATGGCGCAAGGTGTGCGGCGACAGCGACTTGCCGATCCCGGCAACCTTGGCCTGGTGCTTGATGCGATGCCAGAAGGTCTGCCGAGTCATCTGCTCGCCGCGCTGGCTGGGGAACATGACATCGCTGGGACGCCCGCCAAGCAGCTCCTGGCGGCCATCGCGCATGTAACGCTCGACCCAGACAATCGCCTCCTCGCCCATCGGCACCAGCCGCTCCTTGCTGCCCTTGCCCATCACTCGCAGCACGCCTTGGCGCAGATTGACCTGCTCCAGCGTCAGGCTGATCAGTTCCGTCACACGCAAGCCGCAGGCATAAAGCACTTCGAGCATGGCGCGGTCGCGCTGGCCGATGGCTTCGCTCAGGTCGGGGGCTTTTAACAAGGCCTCCACATCCGCTTCCGACAAGGATTTAGGCAGCGGCCGACCCAACTGCGGCATATCGACACGCAAGGTCGGATCGACGGCAATCAGCTTTTCCCGCAGCAAATAGCGATAGAAGCCACGCACACCGGAGAGAAATCGCGCCGTCGAGCGGGGTTTGTAGTTTTGCTCCAGACGCCAGGCCAAGTGATCGAGGATCAATTCGCGGCCGGCATTGATCAACTCCAGGCCTTTCTCCTGCAGCCAGCCGTTGAACAGGGCCAGGTCGCTGCGATAGGCATCGCGGGTGTTATCGGAAAGACCTTTCTCCAGCCACAGAGCGTCGAGGAATTGGTCTATCAGTGGGTGATCGATGGCGGGCATAAAGGCTCAGGCAAGACAAGTTACGACTGGACAGTCTTTCATAGCGCGTCCGCCTGCGGAACCATTGCACGCATAAATCGCAGGCAACAAAAAAGCAGCCCGTAGGCTGCTTTTTTCTGCATCGGAAGCTGGACTTAAGCCAGTTTTTCCTTGATGCGAGCTGCTTTACCGGACAGGTCACGCAGGTAGTACAGCTTGGCTTTACGTACGTCACCGCGACGTTTAACGGCCATGCTGTCGATTTGCGGGCTGTAGGTCTGGAAAGTACGCTCTACGCCAACACCGTTGGAGATTTTACGAACGGTGAAAGCACTGTTTACGCCGCGGTTACGCTTGGCGATAACAACACCTTCGAACGCTTGCAGACGCGAACGGTCGCCTTCCTTCACTTTCACCTGAACGACAATGGTGTCGCCCGGGGCAAAGGTAGGGATCTCTTTGGTCATCTGCTCTGCTTCGAGTGCAAGGATGATTTTGTTAGTCATGCTGTGCTCCTAAGGTAAATCGTCGGATCTACCATCGATACGTTGTTAACTATCGTCCCGCTCGCGGATGTATTCCTCGAGCAGCTTCTTCTCTTCTCCAGAAAGCGAGCGGCTTTCCAGAAGATCGGCGCGTCGTTCAAAGGTCCTACCAAGGGACTGCTGTAAACGCCAACGCCGGATATGCGCGTGATTGCCACTTAGCAACACGTCGGGAACACGCTGATCCGCATACACCTCCGGTCGGGTGTAGTGCGGGCAATCCAGCAAACCATCCGTAAAGGAATCTTCCTCGGCGGAGTCCGCATGCCCTAAAGCTCCAGGCAGCAGTCGTGTAACCGCATCGATCAGGACCATCGCCGGCAGCTCGCCGCCAGACAGTACATAGTCGCCAATCGACCACTCTTCATCGACATGAGCCTCTATAAAACGCTCGTCAATGCCTTCATAGCGGCCGGCAATCAGGATCAATGCATCCAGATTCGCCAACTCGCGTACCGCCGACTGAGTCAGTTGACGGCCTTGGGGGGACAGGTAAATTACCTTCGCCGCCTCCCCGGCTGCTGCCTTGGCCTGAACCAACGCATCTTCCAGGGGCTTGATCTTCATCACCATGCCCGGACCACCGCCAAATGGGCGATCGTCCACAGTGTGATGTCGATCCGTCGTGTAGTCTCGCGGATTCCAACAGGTGAGCTGCAAGAGCCCCTGTTTCACCGCACGACTGGTGATGCCGTACTCGCTGATGGCGGAGAACATCTCGGGAAACAAACTGATCACTTCTACGCGCAAGTTAGCCACGCTTAGAAGTCCGCATCCCATTCCACCTTCATCTCGCCTGCGGCAAGGTCGACGGCCAACACGCATTGCTCCGTATAGGGCAACAGGCGTTCGCGATCATCCAGGCTGCCAGCGCAAGGCTTGATCACCATTACATCATTGGCGCCGGTTTCCAGAAGATGATCGATTTTCCCGAGCAATTGCCCGAGTTGATCAATAACCTTCAGACCTTCCAGCTGGTACCAGTAGTACTCGCCGTCGGTCAATTCAGGGAACAGGTTGCGCGGCACGCAGATCTCATAACCGGCCAGAAGACGCGCTTCTTCACGATCATCAAGACCCTTGAGCTTTGCGACCAGGAACTTGTCGTTCCCGCGTCCGCTGACCAGCTCGACCTGTTTCACATTGCCTTCGCGCTTGAGCGTCCAGGTTTTGTACTGCAACAGGTTTTCAGTCGGATCAGTAAAGGAGTAAACCTTCACTTCGCCGCGAACGCCATGAACAGAATAAATCTTGCCGATAACGATCAAATCATCAGCAATGGCTGGCGTCGCGTTCATATTGCTCAGGCCGCAGCCTTAGATGCATCCTTCAACAACTGAGCAACACGCTCAGAAGGTTGTGCACCAACGCTCAGCCAGTAGGCTACGCGCTCTTGGTTCACGGACAGACGGACTTCTTGACCACGAGCAACAGGGTTGAAGAAACCAACCTGTTCCTTGTGCGAACCGTCGCGCGGGTTGCGGCTGTCGGTTACGGTCAAGTGGTAAAACGGGCGCTTTTTGGAGCCGCCAAGGGCAAGACGGATTGTTAGCATGTGAACATCGTTCCTGTAGTCGGTGCTGCAAATCTAAAGGCACAGCGGGCATAGGTGCCCGAAAGGCCGCATATTCTAAGGAATATCCGGACTTTTGCAAATGTCTTTTTCCGGCGGCCTTTCAGTCGCCATCAAGATTTGCTATAGAGCCGTCGTTGAAAACGGCCAGTCAGCTCCCGCCAAGTGCGGGTTTGCTGGAGATCCCACGTCCATGTGGGGCTGCGTCGACATCGCTGCCGACGCGGATTCTTTACATTCTCGGCATGCCGCCGCCGGGCAACATACCGCCCATGCCGCGCATCATTTTGGCCATTCCGCCTTTCGCGGAGAACTTCTTCATCATCTTCTGCATCTGCTTGTGCTGCTTGATCAAGCGACCGATGTCCTGCACCTGAGTGCCGGAACCCATGGCGATCCGGCGTTTGCGCGAACCGCTGATCAGCTCAGGGTCGCGGCGCTCGGCCGGGGTCATGGAATTGATGATGGCTTCCATCTGCTTGAATTGTTTCTCTGCCGCGCCCTGGGCGTTGCCCATCTGCGCCAGGTTCATGCCGCCGATATTTGGCAGTTTGTCCATGAGGCCGCCGAGGCCGCCCATGTTTTTCATCTGTTGCAGCTGATCGCGGAAGTCTTCGAGGTCGAAGCCCTTGCCCTTCTTCAGCTTCTTGGCCAGTTTGTCGGCCTTGTCCTTGTCGAGGGTCTGTTCGGCCTGCTCGATCAGACTGAGCACGTCGCCCATACCGAGGATGCGTGAAGCAATACGCTCAGGATGGAACGGCTCGAGCGCGTCGCTCTTCTCGCCCATACCGATGAACTTGATCGGCTTGCCGGTGATGGCGCGCACCGACAGTGCAGCACCGCCACGGGCGTCGCCGTCGACCTTGGTCAGGATCACACCGGTTAGCGGCAGCGCGTCGCCAAAGGCCTTGGCCGTGTTGGCGGCGTCCTGACCGGTCATGGCGTCGACCACGAACAGCGTTTCGACCGGGTTGATCGCAGCATGCAGCGCCTTGATCTCGCCCATCATCTCTTCATCGATGTGCAGGCGACCGGCGGTATCGACGATGACCACGTCGATGAATTTCAGTTTTGCTTCTTTAATAGCCGCTTGCGCGATGTCGACCGGCTTCTGGCTCAGGTCGGACGGGAAGAAGGTTACGCCGACTTCACCCGCGAGCATTTCCAGCTGTTTGATCGCCGCCGGACGGTAAACGTCCGCAGACACGACCATGACCGACTTCTTCTTGCGCTCTTTAAGGAAGCGCGCGAGTTTGCCGGCGGTGGTGGTTTTACCCGCACCCTGCAAACCGGCCATCAGCACGACTGCCGGAGGAACGGCGCTCAGGTTCAAGTCTTCGTTGGCCGCGCCCATCAGGCTTTCGAGTTCGGCCTGGACGATCTTCACGAAGGCCTGGCCCGGCGTCAGGCTGCGCGACACCTCGGCGCCGACGGCGCGTTCCTTGACCGAATTGACGAAGTCTTTCACCACCGGCAAGGCGACGTCAGCTTCGAGCAACGCCATGCGCACTTCACGCAGGGTGTCTTTGATGTTGTCCTCGGTCAGCTTGGCCTTGCCGGTGACATGGCGCAGCGTCTGCGAGAGACGGTCGGTTAAGTTTTCAAACATTGCGCGATCCTTTCAGGCCCTGTGTAGACCGGGATAATGGCGGCCCAGACCGGAATAAACATGTGCTCGGCGAGCCTGCGGCGTGGGCAGGTCGCGGATTATAGCGAAGACTGCGTCTGGCGGACACCTCGTCGTCAGGTTGCATGGTCTTTCGTGCTGCGGGGGTTCTATGCCAAACTCAGCGCCTTTCGGGCTTGCCTAACAGGATTTATGCTCCCCTTGTCACCCAGTTTGCTAGCTACCCTCGCCGCCGCCTGCTTATATGCCGCTGCGACCCTCTATCAGGGCACTCGTCTGGCCACCGGCGCCAAGGCGAACAAACGCCTGCTGGTCACGCTCGGCGTGCTCGCCGTGCTGGCTCATAGCGCCAGCCTGTTCACCCACCTGCTGACACCGATTGGCCTGGGCCTGGATTTCTTCAGCGCCGCCAGCCTGATTGCCGCTGCGGTCATTGCCTTGACCCTGCTGGCCTGCTCACGGATCCCGGTGGAAAACCTGCTTATATTGCTGTTCCCGCTCGGCGCCGCCACCGTGCTGCTCGCACAGTTCGCCCCCGCCGGCACGGTACAGATCATCGACGAAGAACCGGGCATCCTCGCCCACATCCTGCTGTCGATCCTCGCCTACGGCATGTTCACCATCGCGGTGTTCCAAGCGTTGCTGCTGCTGGTTCAGGACCATCAGCTCAAGCACAAGCACCCGTCCGGCCTGATCAAGAACTTCCCGCCGCTGCAAACCATGGAAAGCCTGCTGTTCGGTTTCCTCTGGGCCGGCTGGACCCTGCTGTCGCTATCACTGATCTCCGGCTGGCTGTTCGTCGACAACCTGTTCGCCCAGCATCTGGTGCACAAAACCTTGCTGGCCTGCCTGGCCTGGATCGTCTTCAGCGTGCTGCTCTGGGGCCGTAACCGTCTCGGCTGGCGCGGACACAAGGCCATTCGCTGGACCCTCGCCGGTTTCTGCCTGCTGATGCTGGCCTATTTCGGCAGTAAGCTGGTTCGTGAATACATCCTGCATATCTGACGGGCGGCATTAATGGACGACTTGCCCATAGGGCCGATGCTCGCGGTAGTGGCCCTGCTGATTTTATGGTCGGGGCTGTTTACCGCCATCGAAGCTGCGCAACAGTACTTGCTCGCCCAGCGGACCGCTTCGCGTTCAAGCGACAAGCCGGTGGCAAAGCTGAGCTTTTCGCTCAATAGCCTGATCCTCTGCAACACTCTGTGCCGCGCACTGGTCGTGGTCATCAGCACCTTGCTGGCGATTTTCACTTGGGCGGAAAACGGTCCATGGGTGGCCTGCCTGGGGGCTGGCGCCGTGCTTCTGGTGTTCGCCGACTACCTGCCGCGCACCCTCGCCGTCCGTTATCCGGACGCCGTCCTGGCCCTGGGCAATACCTTGCTTGGCGCACCACTGAAAATCATCTATCCCGCCGCCTGGTTGCTCAATGGCATAAGCCAGCTGCTGATGCGACCGTTCGCCCGCAAAGTCAACGTGGTGCAGCAGAGCGAAGATGAGGTGCCGAACGATCGGCACGACGATCACGAACACGCCGTCTGCCGCCCACATCCGCTGTCAGGCATCCATGCGCTGGACAACATCACGGTCAACGACATTCTGGTGCCGCGCAGTGACGTCGACGGGGTCAATCTGGACGACTCCCTCTCAGACATCATCGAGCAGCTTCGCGCCAATAAACGCACACGCTTGCCGGTTTTCCACAGCGACATCAACCAGGTCGAGGCGGTACTCAATACCCGGCAGATCCGCCATCTGCTGTCCGACGCCAGCCTGACCCGAGAGGCATTGCTGGCAGCCTGTCACGCCCCCTACTTCGTGCCGGAAAGCACCCCGTTGCAACTGCAGCTGTTGAATTTCCACAAACAACAGCGACGCCTGGGCATGGTGGTCGACGAGTACGGCGAAGTGCTCGGTGTCGTGACCCTGGAAGACATTCTCGAAGAAATCGTCGGCGAGTTCGAAAGCCAGCACAGCCTGGATAACCCGCACATCCATCCACAGGCCGATGGCCGCCTGGTGATCGAAGGTGCGGCGTCGATTCGCGAATTGAACAAGAGCCTGGGCTGGCACTTGCCGAGCGACGGTCCGAAAACCCTCAACGGGTTGGTGACCGAGGCGCTGGAGACGATTCCGGACAGTGCGGTATGCCTGAAGATCGGGCGTTATCGGCTGGAGATTCTGGAGACTGAAGACAATCGCGTCAGTCGCGTACTGATCTGGCATACAAGTTCGGCCCCAGCGGTTGTACCAGCCCGATAGATCGCTGCGATCTTTTTGCCCTTGTTGAATCGTTAGCCGCCTTTCTACAATCGAGCCGCTTACCCAAGCCCCCGCCGAACCACGTGCTTACCCCGCACGCAGCAGGTCCGGCCAGACCATCGGCAATATCCGCACCACACCGACGACTGTTCCTACCTTGAACAGCGGCCGCGCCTCACTCCCACATCCCTGGGTGTTCGACCATAATAATTCGCTCCACTGGGGCACATGACTGTCAGGGATAACCGCATGACGACCAGCACGACTTATAACGACACCGCGCCTGCGCAACCGACGAACTCAGCCACCCGCGTGGCGACCGCGAGCTTCATCGGCACCGCCATCGAGTTCTACGACTTCTACGTCTATGCCACTGCCGCTGCGCTGGTGATCGGTCCGGTATTCTTTCCGCAGACCTCCGGCACGGCCCAGATGCTGTCGGCGTTTCTCACCTTCGGCATCGCCTTCCTGGCTCGACCACTGGGATCGGCGCTTTTCGGCCACTTCGGTGACCGTATCGGGCGCAAATCGACACTGGTTGCCTCGCTGCTGCTGATGGGCGTATGCACCACGCTGATCGGCGTGCTACCGGGTTACGACAGCATCGGGGCCTGGGCGCCGATCCTGCTCTGCGTGCTGCGCTTCGGCCAAGGCCTGGGGCTGGGCGGCGAATGGGGCGGCGCGGCGTTGCTGGCGACGGAGAATGCGCCGAAGGGCAAACGCGCCTGGTTCGGCATGTTCCCGCAGCTCGGCCCCTCGATTGGCTTCCTCGCAGCCAACGGCCTGTTTCTGACGCTGGCAATGACCCTGAACGATGAGCAGTTCCGCTCGTGGGGCTGGCGGATTCCGTTCCTGCTCAGTGCCGCGCTGGTGATGGTCGGTCTGTACGTGCGCCTCAAGCTTCACGAAACTCCAGTGTTTGCCAACGCAATGGCTCGCCAGGAGCGGGTAAAAATCCCGCTGGTCGAGCTGTTCAGCCAATACTGGGCGCCGATGTTGCTGGGTGCCGGGGCGATGGTGGTGTGCTACGCGCTGTTCTATATCTCGACGGTGTTTTCGCTGAGCTATGGCGTATCGACGCTCGGCTACACCCGCGAAACCTTCCTCGCGCTGCTGTGCTTCGCCGTGCTGTTCATGGCCGCCGCTACGCCGCTGTCGGCTTGGGCCAGCGATCGATACGGGCGCAAACCGGTGCTGATCATCGGCGGTGTGCTGGCGATTCTGTCCGGCTTCCTGATGGAACCGCTGTTGACCCAAGGTTCGACCTGGGGCGTGGCGCTGTTCCTGTGCATCGAGCTGTTTCTGATGGGCGTGACGTTTGCGCCGATGGGCGCGCTGCTGCCGGAGCTGTTTCCAACTCACGTTCGCTATACCGGTGCATCGGCGGCCTACAACCTGGGCGGCATTGTCGGGGCCTCGGCGGCGCCGTTCTTCGCACAGAAACTGGTGGCGATGGGTGGTTTGAGTTATGTCGGCGGGTATGTGTCGGGGGCGGCGGTGCTGAGTTTGATTGCTGTGCTGTGCCTGAAGGAGACGCGCGATAACGATCTGAATCGGGTTGCCTGAAGAAAAAGCTTCGTCGGATCGCCGCCCGGAGCAAGCTCGCTCCCACAGGGGACCGCGTTCTAACAGAAAGAATGCGATTAAATGTGGGAGCGAGCCTGCTCGCGAATGCCGCGCCGCGGTTAAAGCTCTACAACAACAGCTTGAGAAGCGCGGGTTGCTTTAGCACGAGCAGCGTCAATCGACTCATCCCGCGCCAACGCCACACCCATCCGACGCTGGCCATTGACCTCAGGCTTGCCGAACAGACGCAACGCCGTATCCGGCTCGATCAACGCAGCACCGAGATTGGCGAACGCCGTCTGAGTCGACTGCCCTTCCACCAGAATCACCGCCGAAGCCGATGGGCCGAACTGACGGATCAATGGAATCGGCAGGCCCAAAATCGCCCGTGCGTGCAGCGCGAACTGCGACAGGTCCTGGGAAATCAACGTCACCAGACCCGTGTCATGTGGACGCGGCGAGACTTCGCTGAACCAGACCTGATCACCTTTGATGAACAGCTCAACGCCAAACAGACCACGGCCACCCAAGGCTTCAGTGACGGCTTTGGCAACGCGTTCGGATTCGGCCAGGGCAATCGGGCTCATGGCTTGTGGCTGCCAGGATTCCTGATAGTCGCCCTTCTCCTGACGGTGGCCGACTGGCGCGCAGAACGTAGTGCCGCCAACGTGACGCACGGTCAACAGGGTGATTTCGTAGTCGAAATCGATAAAGCCTTCGACGATCACGCGGCCTTTACCGGCCCGGCCGCCTTCTTGAGCGTAATCCCAGGCTTTGCGCACGTCATCGACGCTACGCAGCAGGCTCTGGCCTTTGCCCGACGAGCTCATCACCGGTTTAACCACACATGGGAAGCCGAGGTCTTCGACAGCCTTGCTGTAATCCTCAAAGGTGTCGGCGAAGTGGTACGGCGAGGTCGGCAGGTCCAGCTCTTCGGCGGCCAGGCGACGGATGCCTTCGCGGTTCATAGTCAGCTGCGCGGCGCGAGCGGTCGGGATCACGGTGAAGCCTTCGGCTTCCAGCTCCACGAGGGTCGCGGTGGCAATAGCTTCGATTTCCGGCACGATGAAATGCGGCTTTTCGGCTTCGATCACCGCACGCAAGGCGGCGCCGTCGAGCATGTTGATCACATGGCTGCGATGGGCAACCTGCATGGCAGGCGCATTGGCGTAGCGATCCACGGCAATCACTTCAACGCCCAGGCGTTGCAGCTCGATCACCACTTCCTTGCCCAACTCGCCACAGCCACACAGCAATACGCGGGTCGCGGTTGGCGACAATGGAGTTCCGATACGGGTCATCTCAGGTCCTCAAGAAGCGGATCATCGAGGGTAGCTGCGCCTGGCGCGCTTCCCATGGGGAGAAAGCGCGGCATTTTACATGAACCGAGGGGTTTGGCTTTAACCGGGAATCGCGTTCTTGCGCAGACGCCAGGCCATTGCGATCCACACAATGGTCACGCCGGCGAACTTCGAGCCCAAGGCGGTGAGGATCACGCCTGGAGTGAACACATCGATCATGCCGAAGAAGATGAAGGTATCGAGGGGAATACTCAGGGCCGAACTTATCCACAGGCGGTCGTGCAAGGGACGCTTGGTGATGCTGAACACCAGCCAATCGATGCATTCGGACACCGCGAACGCAGTGGCGCTGGCCAGCGCGATGGAGGGATCGGATGTCACGTATGACAACACCAGCGCTGCCAGCATCGCCGCGATCGCGCCATGGCCGAAACGGGTTTGCACCATGTCGCGTAAAACGAACACCAAACCACCCCAGGCCGACCAGATGATGTCCAGGTGCGGAGCGGTGGAAAAGGCGAAGTTGATCAGCACGACGCTGCTGATGTAAGCGATCAGGAAGAGCATGGGGTGGCGGGATACCTGTCAATTTGGCGCACAGGTTACTTCAGGGGGTGGGGGTGGACCAAGGAAGGGGTGGTGGTCGTTCGAGTTTTTTGCTGGATTCAGGAGCCACCCCTCACCCCGGCCCTCTCCCCACGGGGGAGAGGGGGAAAGGGAGCCGATCGGGGACGTTTCAAAACCTGAGTCCGACTCGATATTTCAGGTCGATGTAGCTCAAAAGAACGACCTGGTCAGTCCCCTCGCCCCTCGGGGAGAGGGTTAGGGTGAGGGGGTGGATTTCGAAGGCAACATCCAGAGCAGACCACTCGATTTGGCCCGCTCATGACACAACCCCAACACCTTGCGGCGCTCTTCGTTGTCCATCCGGCTCCAGCGCGTAATCTCCTCGACCGTGCGCTGACACCCGGTGCAGATATCATCCTCATCCAGCGCACAAATATTCACGCAGGGCGATAGCACCGGTCGTTCGGTGGCGTTCATTCTTCCTGCTCAGCCAGATCGCGGGCATAACGCTGCGAGTTGTGCACATAGTGCGCAGCGCTGGCCTCCAGCATTTTCTTTTGCGGTTCGGTCAGCTCACGAACCACTTTGCCCGGCGAGCCCATGACCAGCGAACCGTCTGGAATCACCTTGCCCTCACCGATCAGTGAGTTGGCGCCGATGATGCAGTTCTTGCCGATTTTCGCGCCGTTGAGGATCACCGCGTTAATCCCGATCAAGCTGTAATCACCCACCGTGCAGCCATGAAGCATGGCGTTATGGCCGATGGTCACGCCGGTGCCGATGGTCAGCGGGTAACCCATGTCGGTGTGCATCACCGTGCCGTCCTGGACGTTGCTGTTCTTGCCGATCAGGATCAGTTCGTTGTCGCCACGCAGCACAGCGTTGAACCAGACGTTGGCGCCCTCTTCCAGCCTGACCTTACCCACCAGCACGGCATTGGGTGCGACCCAGCTCTGCGGATGGGTTTCGACGCGGGCGTCGCCCAAGCGATATTTCATCTTATTGTCCTCAAGGCCAGGCTGGCTCACTTGCAAAGAGCGGGGTTCACGCCATACGAGCGATGGCTTCAGGTATTGATAAACGTCTTGGGTGGCTGGTGCAGGCTGATTTTGGCGTCATAGAGCAGGTTGATCAACTCGACGATCATAATCGCCGTCAGGCCCCAGATTTTGTACTCGCCATATCGATAGCTCGGCACATACCAACTGCGACCCTGGTAATCGATGCGATGGGTGTGTTCGCGCGGATCCTTGCGGAAGAACTCCAGCGGTACGTTGAAGACTGCGGCAATCTCGGCATCGTTGGCCCGGTACTCGACAAAGTCCGGAATCACACCGACATAGGGTGTGACCTTGATGCCGTGCAGGGAGATCAACGGGCTCAGCGGGCCGATCACTTCGACCAGCCCCGGCGGCAGGCCGATTTCTTCTTCGGCTTCGCGCAGGGCGGTGAAAATAAGGTCCGGGTCTTCAGGGTCGCGTCGCCCGCCGGGAAAGGCGACTTCGCCGCCATGGGTCGAGAGCCCGCTGGCGCGCAGGGTCAGAACCAGTTCCGGTTCGTCACTGCGAGTGATGGGCACCAGTACCGCGGCTTCAGGGAAACGTTTGTCGGTTTCCAGTGTGCGTGGGGTGTGGTTGCTTACTCGATGCAGTAGCTCGTCCAGCATGAGACTTCTCGATTTATTCGCTACCTCGCATCATGCACCAATCGAACCGACCGCCCAACCCCATAACCACTGCATGTCGCTAAACGACAACTTGCCGACAGACACCGCCGCACGCCAAGATAGGCGCAGCATTCAGGAACCCAAGCATGAAATTTTGCAGTCAGTGCGGCAACCCGGTGACCCAGCGCATTCCCGAGGGCGATTCGCGCCTGCGTTTTGTCTGTGACAGCTGTCAGGCGATTCACTACCAGAACCCCAATATCGTCGCCGGTTGCGTGGCGACCTGGGGCTCCAAGGTCTTGTTGTGTCGACGCGCCATCGAACCTCGGCTCGGTTACTGGACCCTGCCCGCCGGTTTCATGGAAAACGGTGAAACCATCGAGCAGGCGGCCATTCGCGAGACAGCCGAAGAAGCCTGCGCGCGGGTGCGCAACCTGAACATCTATACGTTGATCGACGTGCCGCATATCAGCCAGGTGCATGTGTTCTTCCGCGCCGAGCTGGTGGACCTGGATTTTTCCGCCGGTCCCGAGAGCCTGGAAGTAGCGCTTTTCGAAGAAGCCGACATCCCTTGGTCCGAGCTGGCTTTCCGCACGGTGGGCCGTACCTTAGAATGCTTCTTCGCTGACCGGCGGACCGAGGTCTACCCCGTGCGGTCAGAATCGATCCCGCCGCTTGCCCAGCCTGCCATCACATAAAGCTCCTTGAGCTAAAATCACCTATAACTAAATAGTCGCGACACCTCTTAGGGATATCGTTTCAATGCGCTGGTTGCTTGCCCTGTTTTGCTTGTCGTTCGTCGCTGTCTCCCAGGCTTCCGTTGCGGAAACGCTGGACGGCAAAGTCATCGAAAAAGTTCTCGTGCTCAAGTCCGCCCACCAATTGCAATTGATCAATGACGGCAAGCCGCTCAAGACCTATCGCATCTCGTTGGGAAAAAGACCCATCGGCCCGAAACTCATGGAAGGCGACAAACGCACGCCTGAAGGTTTCTATTGGCTGGACTGGCGCAAGGTCAGCGATAAATTCAATCTGGCGATGCACATCTCCTACCCGAACATCAGTGACTCCGTGCGCTCCCGGCGTGAAGGCGTCGAACCCGGTAGCATGATCATGATCCACGGCACCCCGGACACTGAAGAAAACCCCGAAGACCTGTTCCACACGCTGGACTGGACCGACGGCTGCATCGCCATGCGCAATATGGACATGCGCGAGGTTTGGGGTTTGGTGCCGGACGGCACGATGATCGAAATCCGTCCGTAATCCCCCCCGCAAACTGGCTACCGTTGGTCGCTCCTCGAAAAATAAAATCAAAAGATCGCAGCCTTCGGCAGCTCCTACCGGGTAGATACCACTCCCATCGGTAGGAGCTGCCGCAGGCTGCGATCTTTGCTTTCAAAACCCGCACCGCTAATACCACTTCAAACCAGCAGCCCTATTGCCCATCAATCAGGGCAGGCTTACCCGCGCCAACAGCAAAGTGGTCTCATTGACATGGTATTTAAGTGGTATTAGGTTTCACCCCACCACCGGGCGACAACACTCCAATATCCGCATCGGACCAAACCTACATGAATGACCTCCAGGCCCTACGCCCTGACGACACCCAGCCGACGCCGTTGTACTTGCAACTGGCGCGCAATCTGGAAGCGGCGATCCATGCCGGCCAGTGGAAAGCCGAACAGGCCATGCCGTCGGAGCGCAACCTCAGCGAAATGCTGGGCATCTCCCGCGTCACTGCACGCAAAGCGCTGGAAGTTCTGTTCGAGCAAGGCCTGATCCGCCGCAACCAGGGTTCCGGCACCTTTATCACCCCTCGCCTGGAACAACCGCTGTCGCGCCTCTCGGGTTTCAGCGAGATGCTGCGCCTGAAAGGTTTCGTCCCCGGCTCGCAATGGCTGGAGCGTGAAATCACTCCGCCGACCCACGAAGAACTGATCCGCCTGGGTCTCTCGCCGAACGACAAGGTCGCGCGGCTCAAACGTCTGCGTAAAGCCGATGACACGGTAATGGCGATCGAGATGAGCACCCTGCCCGCCTCGATCATTCCAAAGCCGCAAGCGGTGGGCGACTCCCTGTACGAATACCTCGACGGCATCGGCAAACCGATCGTCCGTGCCCTGCAGCACATTCAGGCGATCAACGCCTCGGACGAATTCGCCGCTCTGGTAGGTATCGCCCCCGGCACCGCCATGCTGTTGATGACCCGGGTCGGTTACCTGGAAGACAACACGCCGATCGAAGTCACCGACACCTATTGCCGCAATGACTACTACGACTTTGTCGCAGAGCTTCGTCGATAACCCGCTTCGCCGCTAAAGAACCGAGAACCGATCATGTCCGAAGACAACATCCTCACCGCCCGCGGCTGGATTCGCGGCCGGCTGATTCACGAACACGGCAAGGTCGTGTCGATCGAAGGCCAACCGTGCGATCCGGCCGACAACGACCTGCCTTACCTGCTGCCAGGTTTCATCGACCTGCACGTTCACGGCGGTGGCGGCAAAGACATCATGGAAGGCGCAACCGCCTTCGAGACCATCACCAAAACCCACGTGCGTTTCGGCACCACGTCGCTGCTGGCGACCACCATGACCGCGCCGCCTGCAGAAATTTCCAGCGTGCTCAAAGCCGTCGGCGAATATTGCGAACAGCGCCCGAAAGGCAGCGCCCGAGTCCTCGGCGTGCACCTAGAAGGCCCGTACATCAACCCCGGAAAACTCGGCGCCCAACCGAATTTCGCCCACACCGCGTTGATGGCCGAAGTTGAAGAATACTTGGCACAGGCGCCGATCCGGGTGATCACCATCGCCCCGGAAATCGCCGGCCACGACGCGTTGATCCGTGACCTCAGCGCTCGCGGCGTGCGCATGCAAATCGGCCACACCCTCGGCAGCTACGAGGAAGGCGTTGCCGCGCTGAACGCCGGCGCCAGCAGTTTCACCCACCTCTACAACGCCATGAGCCCGCTGCATCACCGCGAGCCGGGCATCGTCGGCGCGGCACTGGCTCACGCCAAATACGCCGAACTGATTCCGGACTTGCTGCACGTACACCCCGGCGCCATCCGCGTGGCCTTGCGCTCGATCCCATGCCTGTATTGCGTCACCGATTCCACCGCCGCCGCTGGTATGCCCGACGGTGAATACAAGCTCGGCAGCCACACCGTGACCAAATGCCTGGGCGGTGTGCGCTTGCCCGACGGTACTTTGGCCGGCAGCACCCTGACCATGGATCAGGCCCTGCGCAATCTGGTGAAGATCGGTTTGCCAATCGCCGAGGCCTCGCAACGTCTTTCGCAATTCCCCGCCGACTACCTCGGCCTTACCGAACGCGGGTGCCTGCAACCGGGCAGCTGGGCCGACTGCGTGCGGCTCGATCGCTCACTCACACTGACCGCCGTCATGGTCGAAGGAGAAGACATTGACTTCAAAAATGCTTGAAGAGGCGCTGTCCTCGTTCGAGGCCGTGCAAGCCCAACTTCAACAACTCGACCCGCAGATGATCGAGATCGCCGGGCGCCTGCGCCGTCAGCCGCCGCAAGTGGTAATGACTGTCGCTCGCGGTAGCTCTGATCATGCCGCCAGTTACTTCGCCTACCTGACCATGCAGCAATTGGGCTTCCCGGTGGCGTCGTTGCCGATGTCGGTGGTGACCATGCTGCAAGCGCCGTTGAAGGTCAGCGGCCAAGTGGCGTTCGCCTTCTCGCAGTCCGGGCAAAGTCCCGATCTGGTGAACAGCATGCGTCTGCTGCGCAAGCGCGGTGCCCTGAGCATCTCGATGGTCAACGCCGAGAGTTCGCCGCTGGAGGCCGCGTGTGAGTTCAGCTTGCCGCTGTGTGCCGGCACCGAAAGCAGCGTCGCCGCGACCAAGAGTTTTATCGCCACCCTCAGCGCCAGCGCCCGTTTGATCGCCCACTGGAAAGAGGACGTGGAATTGCTGGAGGCCGGCCTCGCGCTGCCAGAAGGTTTGCGCGAGGCGGCGAAACAGGACTGGAGCCTGGCCATCGACGCCCTGCGTGATTGCCAGCGCCTGATGGTGATTGGTCGTGGCGCCGGTTTCGCCATCGCCCAGGAAGCCGCGTTGAAATTCAAGGAAACCTCGGCGATCCAGGCCGAAGCCTTCAGCAGCGCCGAGGTCCGTCACGGTCCGATGGCGTTGATCGATGAAAATTATCCACTGCTGATCTTCGCCCCTCGCGGTGCCGAGCAGGCCGGTTTGCTGAGCCTCGCCGCCGACATGCGCCAGCGCGGTGCCCGCGTATTGCTGGCCGCACCGGAT
The DNA here is from genome assembly GCF_059695775.1 of Pseudomonas sp. LBUM1666. Taxonomy (NCBI): domain Bacteria; kingdom Pseudomonadati; phylum Pseudomonadota; class Gammaproteobacteria; order Pseudomonadales; family Pseudomonadaceae; genus Pseudomonas; species Pseudomonas sp. LBUM1666. The sequence goes on from NZ_CP166789.1 coordinate 5,100,285, forward strand.
GACATTGCCGAACGCGACCTCACCCTGACCCGCGCCGAACACCCGGCCCTCGACCCGATTCTGGCAATCCAGAGTTTCTACGTCATGGCCGCCGGTTTGGCCGTCGCCCGAGGCATGGACCCGGACCAGCCGCGGCACTTGAGCAAAGTGACCCGCACGCACTGAGTCCGAATCCGTACGTATTTCCTGATGAGACCGAGCCATGCACAACAATAATAAAGAGCTGACCCTCAGCGCCCCGCTCAGCGGCCCGGTGCTCACGCTCGCCAAAGTCCCGGACCCGGTGTTCGCCAGCGGCGCCATGGGCGACGGGATCGCCATCGACCCGCTGAATGACACCCTCCACGCCCCGTGCGCCGGCGTCGTGGTGCACGTCGCGCGCACCGGCCACGCCGTCACCTTGCGTGCCGACAACGGCGCCGAATTGCTGCTGCACCTGGGCCTCGACACGGTCGAGTTGCAAGGCGAAGGCTTCTCGATGCTGGTCAAGGAAGGTGCGCGGGTCAGCAACGGCCAACCGTTGTTGCGCTATGACCTGGACAAGGTCGCGCAACAGTGCAAAAGCCTCGTCAGTTTGATGATCCTGACCAACAGCCAAGACTTTCAGGCGCGGCCGATCACGCTGAAGTCGGTGAAAGTTGGCGAGCCATTGCTGCACATCATTCGTCGGCACGCGTCGGGTGCGCAGGCTGAAGCGGAGCTATCCGGGGAAGAAATTCATGGCTACGTTCGCGTCGCCCATCGGGGCGGTTTGCATGCTCGTCCGGCAGCGCTGATACGTCAGACAGCGCAAGGTTTCAAAAGCAAATCGCAGCTGCACTTCTCTGGCAAATCGGCGACCTGCGACAGCTTGATCGGACTGATGGGTTTGGCCATCGGCGAGCAGGACGAGGTTCAGGTCAGCTGCCAGGGGCCGGACGCCGAAGCCGCGTTGCAAGCGCTGCTGATCGCGTTATCCACAGCGCTGGCCGAAGACAGCCACGCCGCCGCGCCGACACCGATTACCCGACGCAATCGAGCAGCCGAGGCGGGCGTGCTGCACGGCGTCTGCGCCGCTCCCGGTTTGGTTGGCGGGCCGTTGTTCCGCTTGAACGCAATCAGCCTTCCGGTGGACGCTGGCAACCATGATCCCGAGCAACAGCTGCTCGTTCTCGACACCGCGCTGACCGTTGTGCGCAGTGAAATCGACCACACGCTGGCCCAAGCCAGGAAACATAAAAACACCGACGAAGAAGCGATCTTCGCCGCGCACCTCGCCTTGCTCGAAGACCCCGCGTTGCTAGACGCGGCGAACACTTCCATCGACCAAGGCATGGCCGCGACCCACGCCTGGAGCCAATCGATCGACGTGCAGTGCGAGGTTCTCCAGCAACTCGGCAGCCCGCTGTTGGCAGAACGCGCCAACGATCTGCGCGACCTCAAACAACGCGTGCTGCGTGCCCTGCTCGGCGAAACCTGGCACTACGACGTGCCGGCCGGCGCCATCGTTGCCGCGCATGAGTTGACGCCGTCCGACCTGCTGCAACTCAGTCAGCAAGGTGTCGCCGGGTTGTGCATGGCCGAGGGCGGTGCGACTTCCCACGTGGCGATTCTCGCGCGCGGCAAAGGCTTGCCGTGCATGGTGGCACTGGGTTCGACGCTGCTGGATCAGCAGCAAGGCCAATCGGTTGTGCTGGATGCCGATGGCGGTCGCCTCGAACTGATGCCAAGTGCCGAACGTTTGGCCGAAGTGCATCAGGCACAACTCGATCATCAACAGCGCCGCGCCGAGCAACAGGCTCACGCTCACACCCCGGCGCTGACGCTCGACGGTTTGCAGATTGAAGTCGCCGCCAATGTGGCCTCCAGCGCTGAAGCGGCCGAGGCGTTGGCCAATGGTGCAGACGGCGTCGGCTTGCTGCGCACCGAGTTTCTGTTTGTCGATCGCAACACTGCGCCGGACGAAGAAGAACAGCGGATCGCCTATCAAGCCGTGCTCGACGCCATGGGCGACAAGTCGGTGATCATCCGCACCATCGACGTTGGCGGCGACAAGCAACTCGACTACCTGCCGCTGCCGGCTGAGGCCAATCCAGTACTCGGCCTGCGCGGTATTCGCCTGGCTCAGGTCCGTCCGGAAATCCTCGATCAGCAATTGCGCGCGCTGTTGCACGTCAGCCCGTTGTCGCGCTGCCGGATCCTGTTGCCGATGGTGACCGAGGTCGATGAGTTACTGCACATCCGCCAGCGCCTTGATGCGTTGTGTACTGAGCTCGGTATCAGTGAACGCCCGGAACTGGGGGTGATGATCGAAGTCCCGGCCGCCGCGCTGCTGGCCGAACAACTGGCCGAACACGCGGACTTCCTGTCCATCGGCACCAACGATCTGTCCCAATACACCCTGGCCATGGACCGCGACCACGCCGGCCTCGCCTCGCGCGTCGACGCCATGCACCCTGCCCTGTTACGGCTGATCGCCCAGACCTGCGCCGGGGCGGCGCTGCATAACCGTTGGGTCGGTGTCTGCGGCGCGCTCGCCTCCGATCCGCTGGCCACGCCAGTTTTGATTGGCCTGGGCGTCAGCGAGTTGTCGGTCAGCCCGGTGCAGATCGGTGAAATCAAGGACCGCGTCCGCCACCTGGATGCGAGCGAATGCCGACGCATCAGCCACGACCTGCTCAAGTTGAGCAGCGCCGGGGCGGTACGTCACGCCTGTCACCAGCAATGGCCTCTGAGCTGAACAACTACAAAAATCCAGGGAGAACCGCCATGTACCAATACTTCATCGAAGGCCTGCAACGCCTCGGTCGCGCACTGATGCTGCCGATCGCGATCCTGCCGATTGCCGGCCTGTTGCTGCGCCTGGGCGACACCGACCTGCTGAACATCGCGATCATCCACGACGCCGGCCAGGTGATCTTCGCCAACCTGGCGATGATCTTCGCCATCGGCATCGCGGTCGGTTTCGCCAAGGACAACAACGGCACCGCGGGCCTAGCCGGAGTCATTGGCTACCTGGTGATGATCTCCACCCTCAAGGTGCTCGACGCGAGCATCAACATGGGCATGCTCGCCGGGATCGTCAGCGGCTTGATGGCGGGCGCGCTGTACAACCGTTTCAAGGACATCAAACTGCCGGAGTACCTGGCATTCTTTGGCGGCCGGCGCTTCGTGCCAATTGTCACCGGGTTCGCCGCCGTCGGCCTGGGCGTCATCTTTGGCTTGATCTGGCCGCCCATCCAACACGGCATCAACAGCTTCGGCACGTTGATGATGGAAAGCGGCAGCTTCGGTGCGTTCGTCTTTGGCCTTTTCAACCGCCTGCTGATCGTCACCGGGCTGCACCACATTCTCAACAACATGGCGTGGTTCGTCTTCGGCAACTTCACCGACCCGACCACCGGCGCCATCGTCACCGGCGACCTGTCGCGCTACTTCGCGGGTGACCCGAAGGGCGGCCAGTTCATGACCGGCATGTTCCCGGTGATGATCTTCGGCCTGCCCGCCGCCTGCCTGGCGATGTACCGCAACGCCCTGCCGGAACGCCGCAAGGTCATGGGCGGGATCTTCCTGTCGATGGCGCTGACTTCATTTTTGACAGGTGTAACTGAGCCGATCGAATTCGCCTTCATGTTCCTCGCGCCGCTGCTTTATCTCGTGCATGCGTTGCTGACTGGCCTGTCGATGGCAATCACCAACCTGTTGAATATCCATCTCGGCTTTACGTTTTCCGGTGGTTTGATCGACATGATTCTCGGCTGGGGAAAATCCACCAACGGCTGGTTGATGGTACCGGTCGGCCTGGCGTATGCAGTGATCTACTACGTGGTGTTTGATTTCTGCATTCGTCGGTTCAACTTGAAAACGCCGGGGCGTGAAGATGTTCTGCATGGCGACAAAGTGGTCATCGCTGAGAATGAACGGGCCGGGGCTTACATCAAGGCGCTGGGTGGTGCGCAGAATTTGATCACCGTGGGTGCGTGCACCACTCGGTTGCGGCTGGACATGGTGGATCGCAACAAGGCAAACGATGCGGAGTTGAAAGCCCTGGGTGCGATGGCGGTGGTGCGTCCGGGCAAGGGTGGGAGTTTGCAGGTCGTGGTCGGGCCGATGGCCGACAGCATTGCCGATGAGATTCGCTTGGCGATGCCTGCGCTGGGGCGCGCACTTGTTTCCTCCCCTCCTGCTGTTATCGATGCGCCGAAACCTGCTGCGGTGGCGAATTCAGAAGCACAGCAATGGCTGAATGCGTTGGGCGGTGGCGAGAACGTATTGCAGATGGATTGCATCGCCATGACCCGGATTCGATTGCAACTGGCGGATGGCAAGGCGTTGTCGGAATGTGATTTGAAGGCGTTGGGTTGCCAGGGTGTCAGTCAGTTGGAAGGCAGCGTTTGGCACCTGTTGATTGGCGATAAGGCGCCGAGTCTGAGTCATGCGCTGGAGGTGTTGGTCAATCGCAGTGAGGTGAGCGCCAAGGTTTAACCCTCACCCCCCTGTAGGAGCTGTCGAGTGAAACGAGGCTGCGATCTTTTGATTTTGATTTTCACAAGCAAGATCAAAAGATCGCAGCCTCGTTTCACTCGACAGCTCCTACAGGGGTTGGGGGTGTTTCTTGATTTTTCGGCAATAAAAAACCCGCTGAAATCACTTCAGCGGGTTTTTCATTTCAGCGATCCGGAAGATCAGAAATCCTCCAGCCGCCACACCTCATAAGCCGGTGTCTCGTAGGGATGACTGAGTTTCAATGCAGCCACCACGGCCACCATCAACTCATCCGCCACCACCAGCTCAACCTTCCATTCCTCAACCTGCTCGACCTGCCCCGCTTCACCAATGAACGGCTGACTGCCATCCAATGGACGAAACTGGCCAAGGCCGAGCACTTGCCAGGCGCAATGGTCATAAGCGCCGATCCGTCCGCCACCAGCGGCGAATACGGCACTTTTGACCTGTTCCACATGACTGGTCGGAACAAAGAAGCTGAGCTTGTACACGGCGCTTAGTTAACCCAGACGCGCGCATTACGGAACATACGCATCCAAGGTGCGTCTTCGTTCCAGTCTTCCGAACGCCACGAGTTCTGCACCGCGCGGAACACACGCTCCGGGTGCGGCATCATGATCGTCACGCGACCGTCACGGCTGGTCAAACCGGTGATCCCGCGCGGCGAGCCGTTCGGGTTGGCCGGGTAGTTTTCGGTGACCTTGCCGTGGTTGTCGACAAACCGCATCGCCACGCAACCCGACAGATCAGCTTCCAGCAACGCTTCTTCGCTGGCGAACTCGGCATGACCTTCACCGTGAGCAATGGCGATCGGCATACGCGAACCGGCCATGCCTTGCAGGAAGATCGAGTTCGATTCCTGAACCTGAACCATCGCCACGCGCGCTTCGAACTGCTCGGAACGGTTACGCACGAAGTGCGGCCAGAACTCGCTGCCCGGGATCAGCTCGTGCAGGTTGGACATCATCTGGCAACCGTTGCACACGCCGAGGGTGAAGCTGTCGTTACGTTCGAAGAAGCCCTGGAACGCATCGCGAGCGCGGCTGTTGAACAGCGCGGACTTGGCCCAGCCTTCGCCGGCACCCAGTACGTCGCCGTAGGAGAAACCACCGCAAGCGACCAGACCTTTGAACTCGTTCAGGTCGACACGGCCGGCCAGAATGTCGCTCATGTGCACGTCGATTGCGTTGAAACCGGCGCGGTCGAACGCGGCCGCCATTTCCACCTGACCGTTGACGCCCTGCTCACGCAGCACGGCAACCTGTGGGCGGATGCCTTTCTTGATGTAAGGCGCGGCGACGTCCTGGTTGACGTCGTAGCTCAGCTTGACGCTCAGGCCCGGGTTGTCTTCTTCCAGCAGCACGTCGAACTCTTGTTCGGCGCAGTCGGCGTTATCACGCAGACGCTGGATCTGGTAGCTGGTTTCAGCCCACTGACGTTGCAGCAGACGACGCTGGCCTTCGAACACGGTTTCGCCGTTGAAGGTGATGTTGATCTGGCCGTTGTTCATCGGCTGACCGACCACCGAAACGCAGTCACCCAAACCGGCAGCACTGAACTGCGCGAGGATGTCTGGAGTAGCGTCCTGGCGAACCTGGATCACGGCACCCAGTTCTTCGTTGAACAGGATTGCTGCGATGTCGGCAGAAGTTTCTGCCAAACCGTCGAGGTTCAGGCTCAGACCGCAGTGGCCGGCGAAAGCCATTTCCACGGTGCTGGTCAGCAGACCACCGTCGGAACGGTCGTGGTAAGCCAGCAGGTGACCGTCGGCGTTGAGGCCCTGGATCACGGCGAAGAAAGCTTTGAGGTCTTCGGCATCGTCGACGTCCGGCGCTTGCGAACCGAGCTTGCCGTGTACCTGGGCCAGGATCGAGGCGCCCATGCGGTTCTGGCCACGGCCCAGATCGATCAGGATCAGGTCGGTGGTGCCCTTGTCCATGCGCAGTTCCGGCGTCAGGGTCTGACGGATGTCAGCCACAGGCGCGAAACCGGTCACGATCAGGGACATCGGCGAGGTGACGGTCTTGTCGACGCCTTCGTCGTTCCAGCGCGTGGCCATGGACATGGAGTCCTTGCCCACCGGAATGGTGATGCCCAGCTCAGGGCACAGTTCCATGCCGACCGCTTTCACGGTGTCGTACAGACGCGCGTCTTCACCCGGGTGACCGGCAGCGGACATCCAGTTGGCCGACAGTTTGATGTCGGAGATTTTGTTGATGCGCGAAGCCGCGATGTTGGTCAGGGTTTCGCCGATGGCCATACGGCCCGACGCCGGAGCGTCCAGCAGAGCCAGCGGAGTACGCTCGCCCATGGCCATGGCTTCACCGGTGTAAACGTCGAAGCTGGTGGCGGTGACGGCAACGTCGGCCACCGGAACCTGCCACGGGCCGACCATCTGATCGCGGGCCACGAGGCCGGTGATGGTACGGTCGCCGATGGTGATCAGGAAGCTTTTGCTGGCCACGGCCGGGTGATGCAGAACGCGTTCGACGCAGTCTGCAATCTCCAGAGTCGACGGATCGAAATCGTCGCCCAGTTCGTTTTCGCGAACGGCCGAACGGTGCATGCGCGGGGCTTTGCCCAACAGCACTTCCAGTGGCATGTCCACCGGGCTGTTGCCGAAGTGACTGTCGGTGACGGTCAGTTGCGGCTCGGCAGTGGCTTCGCCGACGACGGCAAACGGGCAACGCTCGCGCTCGCAAATAGCCTGGAAGCGTTCAAAGTCAGCCGGACCGACCGCCAGAACGTAGCGTTCCTGGGATTCGTTACTCCAGATTTCGTGCGGGGCCATGCCCGGCTCGTCGTTTGGAATGTTGCGCAGTTCGAAGCGACCGCCACGGTTGCCATCGTTGACCAGTTCCGGGAAGGCGTTGGACAGACCGCCCGCGCCGACGTCGTGGATGAAGCTGATCGGGTTGTGTTCACCCAACTGCCAGCAACGGTCGATGACTTCCTGGCAGCGACGCTCCATCTCAGGGTTTTCGCGCTGAACAGAAGCGAAGTCCAGGTCTGCCGAGCTGGTGCCGGTGGCCATGGAGGAAGCGGCGCCGCCGCCCAGGCCGATCAACATCGCCGGGCCGCCGAGTACGATCAGCTTGGAGCCAACGGTGATCTCGCCTTTCTGTACGTGTTCGGCACGGATGTTACCCATACCACCGGCCAGCATGATCGGCTTGTGGTAACCGCGAACTTCGTCGCCACGCGGGGTGGTGATCGACTGTTCGAAGGTACGGAAATAACCGGTCAGGGCCGGACGACCGAATTCGTTGTTGAACGCGGCGCCACCCAGTGGGCCTTCGATCATGATGTCCAGCGCAGTAACGATGCGCTCAGGCTTGCCGTACGGCACTTCCCATGGCTGTTCGAAGCCCGGGATTTGCAGGTTGGACACGGTGAAACCGGTCAGGCCAGCCTTTGGCTTGGCGCCGCGACCAGTCGCACCTTCGTCGCGAATCTCGCCGCCACTACCGGTGGACGCGCCCGGGAACGGGGCAATCGCGGTCGGGTGGTTGTGCGTTTCGACTTTCATCAGGATGTGCACCGGTTCCTGCACCGCGCCGTACTGGCGGGTTTCAGGGTCCGGGAAGAAACGGCCGGCGACGTTGCCGACGATTACCGAAGCGTTGTCCTTATAAGCGGACAGAACGCCTTCGCTGTGCATCACGTAGGTGTTCTTGATCATGCCGAACAGGCTTTTTTCCTGGCTCTGACCGTCGATGTCCCAACTGGCGTTGAAGATCTTGTGACGGCAGTGCTCGGAGTTCGCTTGGGCGAACATCATCAGTTCGATGTCGTGCGGGTTGCGCTTCAAGCCGACGAAGGCGTTGACCAGGTAGTCGATTTCGTCTTCGGCCAGGGCCAGGCCCAGCTCGGTGTTGGCTTTTTCCAGCGCGGCGCGGCCGCCACCCAACACGTCGATCGCGGTCAGCGGTTTCGGCTCGGCATGGCTGAACAGGCCGGCGGCTTGTTCAAGGTTGCCGAGGACGATCTGGGTCATGCGGTCGTGCAGCGCATCGGAGATCAGTTGCGCTTCGGCGTCGCTGAACTGGCCGGCGACGTAGAACGCGATGCCGCGTTCCAGGCGCTGGATTTTCGTCAGGCCGCAGTTGCGAGCGATGTCGCTGGCTTTACTGGACCATGGCGAGATGGTGCCGAACCGCGGCAACACCAGGAACAGACGACCGGTCGGCTCTTGTACCGGAACACTTGGGCCGTACTTCAGAAGGCGCGCGAGCACCTGCTGTTCGTCGCCGGTCAGGACGCCGGTAACTTTGGCGAAGTGAGCGAATTCAGCATACAAGCCGCTGACAGCCGGAACTTTCTGGCTCAGTTGCTCAAGGAGTTTGCTGTGGCGAAAGGCAGAAAGGGCAGGAGCGCCGCGCAGGATCAACATCTTCGGGACAGCCTCGGGAAGGGGTGTGCTTTGAGGCCGTGCATTCTAGCCTAAACGGGCCGCGACATCACCCGAAACGGTACGGGCGGCTGCACCCGGGCGTCGGGCCGGGTGTTCGGACAACAAACAGGTGCGCGCCGAGGGTTATTTTTTCTGTCGCAAAATGCTGCTCGGGCCCATTCCTGCGGGCTCCGGAGAGGTTTTCAGTTGCCTAGCAGACAAGCCCTTCGCTGTCGAGATATGGCGCTCGTGGTCCTTTGCGTATACTGCGCAAATGTTTTCCCCAACGGCTTTGCGTCCGCGGTTCGCCAAATGGCTGATCGCAACCGGACTCTTCCTGGTGCTCAGTGGCTGTGTTGATAAACCCAACACGCTGGAGCGCGTAAAGGAGGATGGCGTGCTGCGGGTGGTTACCCGTAACAGCCCCGCCACCTACTTTCAGGATCGCAACGGTGAAACCGGCTTCGAATACGAGCTGGTGAAGCGCTTCGCCGACGATCTGGGGGTGGAACTCAAAATCGAAACCGCCGACAACCTCGACGACCTGTTCAATCAGGTGGGCAAACCCAACGGCCCGGTGATCGCTGCTGCCGGCCTGGTCAGCAGCGACAAACGCAAACAGCAGGTGCGGTTTTCCCACTCTTACCTCGAAGTCACCCCGCAGATCATCTATCGCAACGGCCAATCGCGGCCGACCGACGCGAAGGATCTGGTGGGCAAGAAGATCATGGTGCTCAAGGGCAGCACCCACGCCGAGCAATTGGCGGAGCTGAAAAAGAAATATCCCGGCATTGAATACGAAGAGTCCGACGCCGTTGAAGTCGTCGACTTGCTGCGGATGGTCGATGAAGATCAGATAGATCTGACCCTGGTCGATTCAAACGAAGTCGCGATGAACCAGGTCTACTTCCCCAAAGTACGGGTAGCCTTCGACCTCGGTGACGCCAGCAACCAGAGCTGGGCGGTGGCCGCCGGCGACGACAACAGCTTGCTCAACGAGATCAACGACTACCTCGACAAGGTGAAGAAAAACGGCACCCTGCAACGCCTGAAAGACCGCTATTACGGGCATGTCGATGTGCTGGGTTACGTGGGCGCCACGACCTTTGCCCAACACTTGCAGCAACGTCTGCCCAAATACGAACAGCACTTCAAGGCGTACGCCAAGAAAGAGAAAGTCGATTGGCGCCTGCTGGCCGCGGTCGGCTATCAGGAATCGCTATGGCAAGCGGCCGTCACGTCGAAGACCGGTGTGCGCGGCCTGATGATGCTGACCCAGAACACTGCGCAGGCCATGGGTGTGTCCAATCGACTGGACCCTAAACAAAGCATCATGGGTGGCGCCAAGTACCTGGCCTACATGAAGGAACAGCTGGATGAGTCGATCCAGGAGCCGGATCGCACATGGTTTGCACTGGCGGCCTACAACGTTGGCAGCGGTCACCTGGATGACGCGCGCAAACTGGCGGCCAAGGAAGGACTGAACCCGGACAAGTGGCTGGATGTGAAAAAGATCCTGCCGCGGCTTTCAGAAAAGAAGTGGTACAGCAAGACGCGTTATGGCTATGCCCGGGGCGGCGAACCGGTGCATTTCGTGGCGAACATCCGTCGTTACTACGACATCCTGACGTGGGTCACTCAGCCGCAGCTTGAAGGCAATCAGGTGGCTGAAGGCAACCTGCATGTGCCGGGGGTCGACAAGACCAAGCCGAATCAGGAAACCCCTCAGCTCTAACGATCACCACAACACATTGTGGGAGCGAGCTTGCTCGCGATAGCAGTCTTTCAGTCAACATCTTCGTTGAATATTAAGACGCCATCGCGAGCAAGCTCGCTCCCACAGGGTTTTGTGTTTGGCTTTAGGCTTTTGCGGCGGCCAGGATCAATGCCTTCATCTCCGAAACCGCCGACTTGAACCCGACAAACAACGCATGAGCCACCAGCGCGTGGCCGATGTTCAGTTCGTTGATGCCCTTGATTGCTGCGACCGCTTCAACGTTATGGTAATGCAGACCGTGACCGGCATTGACGATCAAACCTTGAGCCAGACCAAACGCCACCCCATCCGCCACACGCTTGAGCTCTTCAGCCACATCGGTCGGCGTCTCGGCATCGGCATAACGACCGGTATGCAGCTCAATAGCCGGCGCACCAACACGACGGGACGCTTCGATCTGCCGCTCGTCAGCATCAATGAACAGCGACACTTCACAGCCGATCTTTGACAGGCGATCCACCGCAGCCTTGATCCGCGCTTCCTGCCCCGCCACGTCCAGACCACCTTCGGTCGTCAGCTCCTGACGGGTTTCCGGTACCAGGCAAATGTGCGCCGGACGAATGCGTTCGGCGAACGCCATCATCTCTTCGGTGACGCCCATTTCGAAGTTCATGCGGGTTTGCAGCACATCCTTGAGCAGCAACACGTCGCGCTCCTGAATGTGCCGACGGTCTTCGCGCAGGTGCACAGTAATGCCGTCAGCGCCCGCCTCTTCCGCGTCCAGTGCTGCCTTGACCGGATCCGGATAGCGCGTGCCCCGGGCCTGACGCAAGGTGGCAACATGGTCGATGTTCACGCCAAGAAGAATGCGATTGCTGGTGGTCACGGAAGCGCTCCTGAAAATGGAAAAGTTCGGCGCACAGCATACACGGGGAGATAGGGTCTGTTGATGTTTGGCAGCGGCCGCGACGGATGACCACTTGGCGCAGGGCAAGGCGCGAGGAACGTAGTTTGGTTGTTCCAAATAAGTTCCGAGCAACGCAGCCCTGCGCCAAGTGGGCGCCCGGCGCGGCCGCTGCCAAGCATCAACAGACCCTATGGCTTGCGAAACAACTCGCGACTGACCAAGGGACGACCGCCCAGATGAACGGCCAGTGCCTGGCGCATCAATCGCTTGGCTGCCGATAGCGCGCCAGGGGCTGACCAATCTGCATCGGCCATGGCCAACAGCTCGGTGCCATTGAACAGACCGGGTTGCAGCAGGTAAACCCGTTCGAGCCCTGCATCCACTTGCAAACGGTAAAGACCGTCCGGCGCGATCGGATCGCCATGGATGTCGGTGGTCAAGGCGAAGCCGTAACCGAGATCATCGAGCAGCCGCCACTCGAAAGAACGCAACAACGGTTCCAGCGGACGACCTTCGGCCAGCGCAAGCAGGGTCGCGGCGTAGTGCTCAAACACAGCAGGATGCGGGTCTTCGGACGGCAACAGCCGAATCAACAGCTCATTGAGGTAGAGACCGCTGAACAGCGCCTCACCATTGAGCCAGGTGGAGACGCCAGCGCTTTCCATGCGACCGACGTTCTTCAATTCACCACGCCCCCGGAACTCGACTTCCAGCGGCACGAACGGCCGCGCCAACGTCCCGGCCTTGCCTCGTGCACTGCGCAACACCGCCCGCAGCCGACCTTGCGGCGTGAGGAAATCCACCAGCGCGCTGTTTTCGCGGTAGGCGCGACTGTGGAGCACGAAGGCGGGTTGGCCGAGGGGTTGGGACATGGAGTTCTCAATGACGGAACGCAGTTTTACAAACAACCCAAACCCAATGTGGGAGCGAGCTTGCTCGCGATGAGGGCATGACATTCAACATCGATGTTGACTGGCAGACCGCTATCGCGAGCAAGCTCGCTCCCACAGGGGTTCTTCGGTGTATCAGGAACCGGTGTTACAGGTCGCCGTAACCCAGCGAACGCAAGGCGCGTTCATCGTCGGACCAGCCGCCTTTCACCTTGACCCAGAGGTTGAGCATGATCTTGGAGTCGAACAGCAACTCCATGTCCTTGCGTGCCTCGGTGCCGATGCGCTTGATCCGCTCGCCCTTGTCGCCAATAATGATTTTCTTTTGGCCGTCGCGCTCGACGAGGATCAAGGCATGGATGTGCAGGGTTTTGCCTTGTTGCTTGAACTCTTCGATTTCGACCGTGATCTGGTACGGCAGCTCGGCGCCCATCTGGCGCATGATTTTCTCGCGAACCAGTTCAGCGGCGAGGAAGCGGCTGCTGCGGTCGGTGATCTGGTCTTCCGGGAAGAAGTGATCGTTTTCCGGCAGGTAACCGGCAATCACGCGCTCCAGCGTTTCAAGGTTATGCCCGTGCTGGGCCGAGATCGGCATGATCTGCGCGTTCGGCAACTGTTCCTGCAACCAGGTCAGGTGCGGCATCAGCTCGGCTTTATCTTCGATGCGGTCAGTCTTGTTCAGCGCCACGATCAGCGGGCCGGTCACGTATTGAACGCGCTCGAGCACCATCTGGTCTTCGTCGGTCCACTTGGTGCGGTCAACCACAAAGATCACCACGTCGACGTCTTTCAACGCCGCCGAAGCGGTCTTGTTCATGTAGCGGTTCAGGGCTTTCTCGCCACCTTTGTGCATGCCGGGGGTGTCGACGTAGATCGCCTGCACGGCGCCTTCGGTCTTGATGCCGAGCATGTTGTGGCGAGTGGTCTGAGGCTTGCGCGAGGTGATCGCCAGCTTCTGACCGAGGATGTGGTTCAGCAGCGTGGACTTGCCCACGTTGGGACGGCCGACGATGGCGACATAGCCACAGCGAGTTGCAGTTGAATCAGTCATTGCCATTCTCCACACCCAGGGCAATCAGTGCTGCGGCGGCCGCTACCTGTTCGGCAATACGACGACTCACACCCTGACCTCGGCTTTTTTCATTCAGTAAGGTGATTTCACATTCGACGAAGAACGTCCGGCAATGCGGCTCACCCTGGATATCCACCACTTCGTAACGCGGCAGCTCACAACCACGCGATTGCAGGAATTCCTGCAAGCGGGTTTTTGGATCTTTGTTGGTGTCGACCAGCGTCAGGCCTTCGAACTCACCGGCCAGCCAGGCCAACACGCGCTCGCGCGCCATGTCCATGCCGGCGTCCAGATAGATCGCACCAATCAGCGCTTCAAGGGCATCGGCCAGAATCGACTCGCGACGGAAGCCGCCGCTTTTCAGTTCACCGGAGCCCAGGCGCAGGTATTCGCCCAGGTCAAAACCGCGAGCCAGCACGGCCAGCGTCTCGCCTTTCACCAGACGTGCGCGCAAGCGCGACAACTGACCTTCGCGGGCCAGCGGGAAGCGATCGAACAGCGCCTCGCCAGCGACAAAGTTAAGGATGGCATCACCGAGGAATTCCAGGCGTTCGTTGTTACGCCCGGCAAAGCTGCGGTGAGTCAGGGCCAGGACCATCAGTTCCTGATCCTTGAAGGTGTAGCCGAGCTGACGCTCTAGACGGCTTAAGGAGACGCTCACGGTTTACCCACGCTGAGTTCGTGGCTGGATTCCACCGCCATGGCCGTGATGCGGCGCAGGCTTGGGACAATTAACGCTGTGTTCAAAAATTACGTCCTGAATATCATTGTTTTCATGCTTTCGGCGCCGATTATGCCGACTCCAAAAATGCATTCGGCGCTGTGTTCAACAGCGCCGTGTGTGATTACTTGATCAGGCCAACCCGCGAGAAATTCGGCAGGTGACTGAGTTTGGGTTCCGGCCAGCTCATCCAGACTGCGAAGGCCTTGCCGACGATATTCTTGTCGGGAACCATGCCCAGCAGATCCTTGGGAATGCTCGGATCATCCCAGTAGCGACTGTCGTTGGAGTTGTCGCGGTTGTCGCCCATCATGAAGTAATGCCCGGCCGGCACGGTCCACGAACGGTCCGGCGTTGCGCGGTAACGGCTCATTTCCTTGCGGATCAGGTGCTCTGCGACGCCGAGTTTTTCCTTGTAGAGCTCGGCGCTGCCCAACGTGCCCGGCTCGGAGCCGACCAGTTTTTCGGCAATCGACTCACCGTTGACGAACAGACGCTTGTCGGCGGTGTAACGAATCTGGTCACCCGGCAGGCCCACCACACGTTTAATGTAGTTGACGTTCGGATCGCTCGGGTAACGGAACACCATCACATCGCCGCGCTGTGGATCACCGACTTCGATGACTTTCTTGTCGATCACCGGCAAGCGGATCCCGTAAGAAAACTTGTTTACCAGAATGAAGTCGCCAACGTCCAGGGTCGGTTTCATCGAGCCGGAAGGAATCTGGAACGGTTCCACCAGGAACGAACGCAGTACCAGCACGATGAACAACACCGGGAAGAACGACTTGCCGTATTCGACCAGCAGCGGCTCTTTGTTCAGTTTCTCGACCACCACTCCATCAGGCTGGCTGACGCTGCCCTGATAGGAGGTAATGGCGGCACGCCGACGCGGCGCCAGGAAAACCAGATCGAGCAACGCCAACAGACCGCAGACGAACACGGCGATGACCAGCAACAGCGGGAAATTTAGTGACATAGGACCTAACTATCCAACCTGAGCACTGCAAGGAAGGCTTCTTGTGGAATTTCCACGTTACCGACTTGCTTCATGCGTTTCTTACCGGCCTTTTGCTTTTCCAACAGCTTGCGCTTACGGCTAACGTCACCGCCGTAGCATTTGGCCAATACGTTCTTTCTGAGCGCCTTGACAGAGGTCCGCGCAATAATCTGCCCGCCAATGGCGGCCTGGATTGCTACGTCGAACATCTGACGTGGAATCAGTTCTTTCATCTTCTCGGTCAACTGGCGACCTTTGTAGTGCGCGTTATCCTTGTGCACGATCAACGCCAGGGCGTCGACCTTGTCACCGTTGATCAGCACATCCAGTTTCACCAGATTAGCCGATTGATAACGATCGAAATGGTAATCCAGCGAAGCATAGCCACGACTGGTGGACTTCAGACGGTCGAAGAAGTCCAGGACCACTTCGTTCATCGGCAAATCGTAGGTCACTTGAACCTGGGTACCGAGGAACAGCATGTCGTGCTGTACGCCACGCTTCTCGATGCACAGGGTAATGACGTTGCCCAGGTGTTCTTGCGGCACAAGAATATTGGCCCGCACGATCGGTTCGCGCATGTCTTCGATCGAGGACAGGTCTGGCAGCTTCGACGGGTTGTCGACGTAAATCGTTTCACCGGTTTTCAGCAGCAGTTCGAAAATTACCGTCGGCGCCGTGGTGATCAGGTCCAGGTCGTACTCGCGCTCCAGGCGCTCCTGGATGATTTCCATGTGCAGCATGCCGAGGAACCCGCAACGGAAACCGAAGCCCAGGGCGTCGGAGCTTTCCGGGGTGTATTGCAGGGACGAGTCGTTGAGCGTGAGCTTTTGCAGGGCTTCACGGAAATCTTCGAAGTCGTCGGAGCTGACCGGGAACAGGCCGGCGTATACCTGCGGCTGAATGCGTTTGAAACCTGGCAGCACGTCGACGTCCGGCGTGGCGCTCAAGGTCAGGGTGTCACCGACCGGTGCACCGTGAATGTCCTTGATGCCGGCGATGATGAAGCCCACTTCGCCAGCCTTCAGGTCAACGGTGGCGGTGTGTTTCGGGTTGAAGACACCGACGCTGTCCACGAGGTGGATCTTGCCGGTGGACTTGACCAGGATCTTGTCGCCCTTCTTCACACGACCGTGGCGCACGCGAACCAGGGAAACAACGCCCAGGTAGTTGTCGAACCAGGAGTCGATGATCAACGCTTGCAGCGGATCTTCATAGTTGCCGGTCGGCGCAGGAATGGTCTTGACCAGACGCTCCAGCACTTCGTCGACACCCAGACCGGTCTTGGCACTGCACTCGACCGCGTCGGTGGCATCGATGCCGATGATTTTTTCGATTTCTTCTTTCACGCGGTCCGGATCGGCCTGAGGCAGATCGATCTTGTTCAGGACCGGCATCACTTCCAGGCCCTGCTCAATCGCGGTGTAGCAGTTGGCTACCGACTGCGCTTCAACGCCCTGACCGGCATCGACCACCAGCAACGCGCCTTCACAGGCCGCCAGCGACCGGCTGACTTCATAGGTGAAGTCGACGTGGCCCGGGGTGTCAATGAAGTTCAGCTGGTACTTGATGCCATCGCGAGCGGTGTAATACAGGGTGACGCTGTGGGCCTTGATGGTGATCCCGCGTTCACGTTCCAGGTCCATGGAGTCCAGAACCTGGGCTTCCATTTCGCGCTCGGCAAGGCCGCCACACATCTGGATGAAGCGATCGGCCAGCGTCGACTTGCCATGGTCAATGTGGGCGATGATGGAGAAATTGCGGATATGACTCAAATCACTCACGGATCAACACTCAAAAAGGCTGCAGGCATAGCCCGCCGAAAAATAGCCGGGAATTGTACCTGATCCACGGCGCAAGCGTCACGTTCGCAGGTCAGACGGCGCTTACAAAAACGCCCCGGTCTTGCGACAGGGGCGTTTTGAGTGACCATCAAGGTCAGGAGAAACCCTTGATCAACCGGCCCGGCGCAACAACCAGACCCCGGCCAAGGCACAAACACCCGCCGGCACAAGTACCGCAAACAGTGGCGAGAAACCGAACACCAGGCTCGAAGGACCGAGCAAATCCTGGACGATGCGGAAGGTGAAGCCCACCAGCACGCCGGTGAACACTCGCTGACCGAGGGTCACCGAGCGCAATGGACCGAAGATGAAGGAAATCGCCATCAGCACCAGCGCGGCAGTGACCAACGGCTGCAATACCTTGACCCAAAATGCCAGCCAGTAACGACCATTGTTCAGGCCCTGGTCAGCCAGGTAGTGGATGTAACCCCACAGACCGCTGATCGACAGCGTGTCAGGGGACATGACCACCGTACTCAACAGCTGCGGACTCAAGGCGACATTCCAGCGCTCGTCCGGGGTGGTGACCACTTCGGTGCTCTTTTCATGGAACAGCGTGGTGGTGACGTCGCTCAATTGCCAGTGATCCTGATCGAACTTCGCCCGTTTGGCGAAGCTGGAAGACAGCATGTGACGCTCATTGTCGAAACGATAACGGGTGACGCCATACAGCAGACCGTTGGGTTGCACAGAGTTGACGTGAATGAACTCATCACCCTGGCGATGCCACAAACCATGCTTGGCGCTCTGCGCATCCCCGCCTCCCTGAGCCAGGGACCGATTGGCCTGAGCGGTGACTTCGGTGGCCGGCGCGATATATTCGCCGATCAGCACACCCACCACCATCAGGACCAGCATTGGCTTCATGACCGCCCAGACGATTCGCCCGATCGACACGCCCGCAGCGCGCATGATGGTCAGCTCGCTGTGACTGGCCAGACTGCCGAGGCCTATCAGGCAACCGATCAGCGCCGCCATCGGCAACATGTCGTAAAGACGACGCGGCGCGGTCAACAGGACATAACTCAACACGTCGACCAGGGTGTAGGTATCGCTGGCATCCCCCATCTCGTCGATGAACGCAAACAGCGTCGCCAGACCGAGAATGATCCCCAGTACCGCCAGAATCGCCACGAACACGCTGCTACCTATGTAGCGATCGAGCTTATCCACGAGCCACCTCCAGCGCGCTGCGGCGACTCGCCAGCTTCAACTGCAAGGGTTCCCAATAGAGCAAGCCCAGGCCGATGGCCAGGAAGATTGCATGCACCCACCACAACCCCAGAGCTGGCGGGATTTTGCCCTTTTCAAGGGCGCCGCGGGCGGCAATCAGGATGGACAGGTAAGCCATATATAGAAGAATCGCCGGCAACAGCTTGAGGAAACGGCCCTGACGCGGATTGACCCGCGACAGCGGCACCGCCATCAGGGTCACGATGAAGACCAGCAACGGCAGGGATAGACGCCATTGCAGTTCGGTGCGGGAGCGAATGTCATCGCTGCCGATCAGGGAGCTGGTGGTCATCGCATCACGGTCGGTCACTTCGTCGCTAACGTCCGGCTTGGGCAGCAATACGCCGTACTCCTCGTATTTGATCGCCCGGTAGTCGGCCTGCCCCGGATTGCCGTCATAGCGATAGCCGTTGTCGAGAATCAGGTAACGATTACCGTCTGGGCGAATTTCCTGACGGCCCTTCTCAGCCACCAGCACGGAAATCCCGCGATCCTTCTTATCGGACGAGACGTTCTTCTGCGAAATGAATACCCCGCCGAGGTTGATGCGGTCATCCGACAGCGTTTCGGTGTAGGTCACCCGTGTCCCGTCGCGCAGCGCCTGGAAGCGACCCGGCTCGAGAGTGTCGAACTCGGTCAGGGCATCCTGCTTGTTCAACAGCAACTGAAATTGGTTGGCACCTTGTGGTGCCAGGCTCAGGCTCAGCCATGCCACCACCAGTGCGACCAGGGTGGCTGGAAAAAGGGTCATGGCAAACAGACGCTGCTGGCTCATGCCGGTGGCAGACAGCACCGTCATTTCGCTTTCAAGGTACAAGCGACCGTAGGCCAGCAGGATTCCGAGAAACAGGCCCAAAGGCAAAATCAACTGCAGGAAACCCGGCAGACGAAAGCCCATGATCAGGAATAGCGAGCCCGGATCCAGGAGGCCAGAGGCCGCCTGGGCGAGGTACTTGATGAAGCGACCGCTCATGATGATGACCAGCAGCACAGCGCTGACGGCGCTCAAGGTCAACAGGACTTCGCGGGATAGGTAACGGAAGACGATCAAACCAGACACTCCAGGGTTGTCAGGCTAAGGCGGCCAAACAAGCAAACGTATCAGACGGCCCGCAGGGCAGAGCCGCCGAAAAAGTTGGCGCATTATCCTGTGATTGGGTGCGCCTGTCACTGCGCATGCTCAAGCAGGCGGGTAAAGCGCTGAAGATCGTACGACCGAGGGTTGTCAGGCTCGGGGCACGAGGTTCAAACTGCGGCCTTTGTCGCGGGCCGTGACCTGCGTCTTTCTATTTATAAGCAAACTCGAATGCATGCCGTCGAGCTCTTGCGTGTTGACCATTAATTCAGGGACCCGGACATGGAACTGGTTGTAAAAAGCGTTAGCCCAGAAACGTTGAAAACCGCCACTCTGGTGGTCGCCGTCGGCGAAGGCCGCAAGCTCGGCGCCGTTGCCAAACAACTCGACGAACTGAGCGGTGGCGCCATCAGCGCTGTGCTCAAGCGCGGCGACCTGGCTGGCAAAGTCGGTCAGAGTCTGTTGCTGCACAGCTTGCCGAACCTCAAGGCCGAGCGCGTGCTGCTGATGGGCGTGGGCAAAGACGAAGAGCTGGGCGACCGCCCGTTCCGCAAAATCATCGCCGGCATCCTTAACACCCTCAAAGGCCTGGGCGGCAGCGACGCAGTGCTGGCCCTGGACGAAGTCGTGGTCAAAGGCCGTGACAGCTACGGCAAGACCCGCCTGCTGGCCGAAACCCTGGTGGACGGCGAATACACGTTCGACCAGTTCAAAAGCCAGAAAGCCGAGCCTCGCGCCCTGAAGAAAGTCACCCTGGTGACCATCAAGGCTGCCCAGGCTGAAGTCGAGCGCGCCGTGGCCCACGCCACTGCCATCGCCAACGGCATGGCGTTCACCCGCGACCTGGGTAACCTGCCGCCGAACATCTGCCACCCGACGTTCCTCGGTGAGCAAGCGAAGAACCTGGGCAAAGAATTCAAGAGCCTGAAAGTCGAAGTCCTTGATGAGAAGAAGATCAAGGACCTGGGCATGGGCTCGTTCTACGCCGTCGGCCAAGGCAGCGCCCAGCCACCGCGCCTGATCGTCATGCAATACAACGGCGGCAAGAAATCCGAGAAGCCGTACGCACTGGTCGGCAAAGGCATCACCTTTGACACTGGCGGCATCAGCCTGAAACCGGGCGCCGGCATGGATGAAATGAAATACGACATGGGCGGCGCTGCCAGCGTATTCGGTACCCTGCGTGCCGTGCTCGAGCTGAAACTGCCGATCAACCTGGTGTGCATACTGGCCTGCGCCGAGAACATGCCGAGCGGCAATGCTTCGCGTCCTGGCGACATCGTCACCACCATGAGCGGCCAGACCGTGGAAATCCTCAACACCGACGCCGAAGGCCGTCTGGTGCTGTGCGACGCCCTGACCTACTCCGAACGCTTCAAGCCGCAAGCGGTGATCGACATTGCGACCCTGACCGGCGCGTGCGTTGTTGCACTGGGTTCCCACACGTCGGGCCTGCTGGGCAACAATGACGAGCTGATCGGCCAACTGCTGAGCGCCGGCCAATCGGCTGACGATCGCGCCTGGCAACTGCCGCTGTTCGATGAGTACCAGGAACAGCTGGACAGCCCGTTCGCCGACATCGCCAACATTGGCGGCCCGAAAGCCGGCACCATCACCGCTGCCTGCTTCCTGTCGCGCTTCACCAAGAACCTCAACTGGGCGCACCTGGACATCGCCGGCACGGCCTGGACCAGCGGTGGCAAGGACAAGGGCGCCACTGGCCGCCCGGTTCCATTGCTGACCCAATACCTGCTGGACCGCGCCAAAGCCTGAAACCGATGAACCTGGACGGCGTCACTTTCCGGTGACGCCGTTCAAGGCTCAGGAACCGCAATGACCAAAGTCGACTTCTATATCCTGCCCAGCGCCGATCCTTCAGCGCGGCTGGATTTTGCCTGCAAACTCACCGAAAAAGCCTGGCGCATGGGCCACCGCATCTATCTGCATTGCAGCGATGCTGCCCAGCGTGACGATCTCGATGCGCGTTTGTGGGCCTTCAAGGGCGAAAGCTTCGTGCCCCACGGCCCAGCTGAAAATGAGCCGGACGGTTTGATTGTGCTGGGCCTTGGCGATGACTGCGGTCCGCATCAGGACCTGTTGGTCAATCTCGCCCTGAAAGTCCCGGCATTCGCCAACAAGTTCGCCCGCGTGGCGGAAGTGGTGGTGGAAGATCCGACCATTCGTACGGCTGCGCGGGAGAGTTTCCGTTTCTACCGCGAACAGGGCTATCCTCTGCAAGATCACCGTTTACAGCGACTCTGAGCATTCCGATGGACACTCCAAAACCGCTGCAAAAGTCCGCGCACCTGCTGGATGACCTTGAGTCGATCCGTCAATTGCTCGGCGATGACAACCTGCAACCGCCCCTGCTCACCGACACGGTCGAGGAAGGTGATCAGGAACAGATTCCGATGCTGTTCGATACGGTCGGCGCCAGCCCGCCAACCCTCGAACCGGCGCCACCCGCCCCTGCCGCCCCTGCCGCCCAACCGGCGCCCGCCACCAGCAAGGGCCCCGACGACCTGCTGCACCTGAACACCGAACTGCGCGCCGCCGCGCAACTGATCATGCAGGACGTGATCGACGACTTCGCCCCGCACATCGAAACCGAAATCAAACGCCGCCTCAGCGCGCGGATGGAACGGTTGTTGAGTCAGTACGAGTAACACCCATCTCCTATGGGAGCAGGTTTGCCTGCTCCCACATTTGGTCTGCGCCCTGTCTGCACCCGCTCGCCCTGCGCCCCATGCCCCGCTATACTTGCCGGCTTTTCCTGAATAAATGCCAATAGGGTCCCGCCGCGCATGGATAAGACCTACCAGCCGCACGCCATTGAAACTTCCTGGTACAACACCTGGGAGTCAGAGAATTACTTCGCCCCGCAAGGCGCGGGCGAGTCCTACACCATCATGATCCCGCCGCCGAACGTCACCGGCAGCCTGCACATGGGTCACGGCTTCAACAACGCGATCATGGACGCCCTGATCCGGTTCCGCCGCATGCAGGGTCGTAACACCCTCTGGCAGCCGGGTACCGACCACGCCGGTATCGCCACGCAAATGCTGGTGGAACGCCAACTCGAAGCTCAGGGCCAGAATCGTCACGATCTGGGCCGCGAAAAATTCCTCGAGAAAGTCTGGGAATGGAAGGATCAGTCCGGCGGCAACATCAGCCGTCAGATCCGCCGTCTCGGCTCGTCCGTGGACTGGGGCCGCGAGCGCTTCACCATGGACGACGGCCTTTCGGAAGCCGTTAAAGAAGCCTTTGTGCGCCTGCACGAAGACGGCCTGATCTACCGCGGCAAGCGTCTGGTCAACTGGGACACCAAGTTGCACACGGCGATTTCCGACCTCGAAGTGGAAAACCACGACGAGAAAGGTTTCCTGTGGAACCTGAAATACCCGCTGGCCGATGGCGCCAAGACCGCTGAAGGCAACGATTACCTGATCGTCGCGACCACTCGCCCGGAAACCATGCTTGGCGACGCCGCCGTAGCGGTTAACCCGAACGATGAACGCTACCAAGCCCTGATCGGCAAATTTGTCGAGCTGCCGCTGGTCGGCCGCCGTATCCCGATCATCGCCGACGATTACTGCGACCCTGAATTCGGCACCGGCTGCGTGAAAATCACCCCGGCCCACGATTTCAACGACTATGAAGTCGGCAAGCGCCACAACCTGCCGCTACTGAACATCTTCGACAAGAACGCCGCTGTATTGCCGGCCTGTCAGGTGTTCAACCTCGACGGCACGCTGAACGAAAGCATCGACGGCAAGATCCCGGCCGAATACGCCGGTCTGGATCGCTTCGAAGCGCGCAAGCAGATCGTTGCTGCGTTTGATGCTGCCGGCCTCTTGGTCAGCGTCAACGATCACGCGTTGAAAGTGCCGAAAGGCGACCGTTCCGGGACCATCATCGAGCCGTGGCTGACCGACCAGTGGTACGTGTCGACCAAGCCATTGGCTGAGCCTGCCATCGCTGCTGTTGAAGACGGCCGCATCGCCTTCGTGCCGAAACAGTACGAAAACATGTACTTTTCGTGGATGCGCGACATCCAGGATTGGTGCATCAGCCGTCAGCTGTGGTGGGGCCACCGGATTCCGGCCTGGTACGACGAGTCGGGCAAGGTCTATGTCGGTCGCGACGAAGCCGAAGTACGTGCCAAGCACAACCTCGGCCCGGACGTTGCACTGCAACAGGATAACGACGTACTGGACACCTGGTTCAGTTCGGGCCTGTGGACATTCTCCACGCTCGGCTGGCCTGAGCAGACCGAATTCCTGAAGAAATTCCACTCCACCGACGTGCTGGTGACCGGTTTCGACATCATTTTCTTCTGGGTTGCCCGGATGATCATGCTCACCATGCACTTGGTGAAGAACGAAGACGGCACACCGCAGGTTCCGTTCAAGACCGTTTATGTTCATGGCCTGGTGCGAGATGGCCAGGGCCAGAAGATGTCCAAGTCCAAGGGCAACGTCCTGGACCCGCTGGACATCATCGACGGCATCGAGCTCGAAGACCTGGTGCAGAAACGCACCTCCGGCATGATGCAGCCGAAACTGGCGAAGAAGATCGAGAAGCAGACCCGCGACGAGTTCGCCGACGGCATCGCCAGCTACGGCACCGATGCCCTGCGCTTCACCTTCTGCTCGCTGGCGTCCACCGGTCGCGACATCAAGTTCGACATGGGCCGTGTCGAGGGCTATCGCAACTTCTGCAACAAGATCTGGAACGCCGCGCGCTACGTGCTGGACAAGGGCGAAGACTGCGGTCAGAACGGCGAAGCTTACGAGCTGTCGCTGGCGGATCGCTGGATCATTTCGCAGCTGCAACGCACCGAAGCCGAAGTGACCCGTCAACTCGATCAGTTCCGCTTCGACCTGGCCGCACAAGCCTTGTACGAGTTCATCTGGAACCAGTATTGCGACTGGTACCTGGAACTCTCCAAGCCTGTGCTGTGGGACGAAAACGCGCCGGTCGAACGTCAGCGTGGCACCCGCCGCACGCTGGTTCGGGTATTGGAAGTCGCGCTGCGTCTGGCACATCCGTTCATGCCGTTCATCACCGAAGAAATCTGGCAGCGCATCGCACCGCTGGCCGGTATCGAAGGCAAGACGATCATGCTGCAGCCTTGGCCAGTGGCCAATGAAGAGCGCATCGATCCGGCCGCCGAGAACGACATCGAGTGGCTCAAAGGCCTGATGCTCGGCACGCGTAACATTCGTGGCGAAATGAACATCGGTCCAGGCAAGCCGTTGAACCTGTTCCTGAAAAACGTCAGCGCCGAAGATCAGCGTCGTCTCACCGAGAACGAAGCCCTGCTGAAGAAGCTGGCTCGCCTCGAATCGATCACCGTGTTGGCTGCCGGCGAAGAAGCACCGCTGTCCGCCACCGCACTGGTTGGCGAGATGGAAGTGCTGGTGCCGATGGCCGGCCTGATCGACAAAGACGCCGAACTGGCGCGTCTGGACAAGGAAATCCTGCGTCTGCAGGGCGAAGTTCAGCGGGTTGGCGGCAAGCTGTCTAACGCCGGTTTCGTCGACAAGGCCCCGGCCGAAGTCATCGAGAAGGAACGCGCCAAACTGGCTGAAGCTGAACAGGCTTTGGGCAAGTTGGCCGAGCAGCATGCGCGGATTGCCAGCCTGTAACGGCAAATCGCAATGAAAAAGGGAGACCAAGCGGTCTCCCTTTTTTATGCTCGTTTTTTTATTCGGGGCACATGCCGCCTTCTGGGAGCAAGAGGTCGACTTTCACCAATGCTGTCGGCGAAATAATGGGAGCACTCCCCCTAGTCGCCACTGAGTAATAAGCCTTCAACGACCCCGACCCGATAGGTTTGATCGCAGTAGAATATGGCCCGATTATGAAATCAACAGCCTTCCCCACATCGTTAGAGGTTAATACATGCTCAAATTGAGTCTTTGTTTCTGGAATCGGGTCTACGCCATTGAAATTTTTAAATCCTTGTGAAAACAGCGTCAATACATCGCCTGGTTTGACACCCATTATCGGCGGAACTCTGGCAATGATGCCTTGCACAGGGCTGGGCTTGCTTGAGCAGTTAATAAATTCGAAATTATTGGCGCTTGGAAATGTTGCGGCAATCAAAACATCCATTACGATCACTCCAAAAATAAGTGCCCTGCATTTGGCAGAGCTCGCCGTTGAGTAAATCGAACAAAACGCATCTCAAACACTGTCATAAATAACAGTTCTTCAAGATCTTTTTGGCATAAAAAATGCCGCACGATGCACACAACACTACTTTGGCCGCGTGCAGTTTAGATGTGGGACAATACCCGCCACTTTTAGCCATACCCGAATCGACCACGCCCATGAACGCCCCCCGCACACCAAGACCTGCGCGCAAAAAGCCTGATTCCGCGACCCCGGCCAAAGCCGTGGAGCCCCGCGAAAAGGCCAGCCTGCATCCGCGCAACCGCCATCAGGGTCGTTACGACTTCCCGGCGCTGATCAAAACCACGCCGGAACTGGCGAAGTTCGTGATCATCAATCCGTACGGCAAGGAAAGTATCGACTTCGCCAGCCCGGACGCGGTGCGGGTGTTCAACCGGGCGCTGCTCAAGTCGTTCTACGGCGTCGCCCATTGGGACATCCCGGCCGATTACCTCTGCCCTCCGGTTCCGGGGCGTGCCGATTACGTGCACTTCCTGGCCGACCTGCTGGCCAGCGTCAACGACGGCGAGATCCCTCGCGGCGCACCGGTCAAGGTGCTCGATATCGGCATGGGCGCCAACTGCGTCTATCCGTTGATCGGCTACAGCGACTACCGCTGGCACTTCCTCGGCTCGGAAATCGACCCGACAGCCGTGGCCGCCGCCAAAGCCATCGTGCAGTCCAACGGGCTGAACAAGGCCATCCAGTTGCGCCAGCAAAGCAACCCCAAGCACATTCTGCTGGGCCTGCTCGAACCCGGCGAACGCTTTGACCTGACCATGTGCAACCCGCCGTTCCACGCCTCGATGGACGAAGCGACCAAGGGCAGCGAGCGTAAATGGCGCGCGCTGGGCCGCGCCGATCCAAAACGCAAACTGCCTGTGCTGAACTTTGGCGGTCAATCGGCAGAATTGTGGTGTGAAGGTGGCGAAGCACGGTTTGTGACGCAACTGATCGCCGAGAGCGCGCATTTCCAACACAAAGTGCTTTGGTTCAGCACCCTGGTCTCGAAAGCCTCCAACCTGCCGGCGATCCAGACGGCGCTGAAAAAGGCCGGCGTACTGGAAAGCCAGGTTGTGGAAATGTCCCAGGGGCAGAAGCAAAGCCGCTTCGTGGCCTGGACGTTCCAGACCAAATCCGAGCAGCAGGTGTGGCGTGAGCGCTGGGCGCGCAAAAGCTGAGTCACTGACCACCGCAGATCAACTGTAGGAGTGAGCCTGCTCGCGATGGCGGCGTGTCAGTTAACGATGATGTCGACTGATCCACCGCCATCGCGAGCAGGCTCACTCCTACATTGACTTAGTGGTGTTGCAGCTCAATCGCTGAATCGCAGACACAAAAAAGCCGTGCCCGGATCACTCCGGGGCACGGCTTTTTTTTACTGCGTCTTACTTGTTAACAGCGTCGGTCAGGCCTTTGGCCACAACCAGCTTGATAACTTTCTTGGCAGCGATTTCGATGGCAGCGCCAGTCGAAGGGTTGCGGCCGGTACGGGCAGGACGCTCAGTCACTTTCAGTTTGCCGATACCTGGCAGAGTGATTTCGCCGCCGTTTTCCAGCTGATCGGCAACGATTTGGCCCAGTTGGTCCAGAGCGTTACGCGCGGTGGTTTTTGGCGCGTCGATAGCTTCAGCGATGTCGGCGATCAGTTGGTCTTTAGTAAGAGCCATGTAGTGTTCCTTCCCTATCAAATTCATATGGATTGCAGAGTGCAGTGTCAGCCATCGAGCCCGATCTTCTGGATCTGGCACCCTCGGCCAATAACCACTGGATCGGGGTTATAGATACCGAAATCAGGGTTTGGTTCGACCTGACAAATGCTGAATGCACGCTTAACGCAGTGACTTCGCGTAAGACCGGGCAAAACTAGCACAGAGACGGCGAAATATCCGCCTCTAGCTACCCATTTGGTCAGCTTTATTGCTCTAAAACTGTAAAAAACAGCATAAGCGCCATCGGACACCTGCGAATTGCCCTTCGTGCCGCGCCAAAACCAGTGGTTGCGGTACACTTGGCACTTTTTGGGGGAGCACGCCCTCCTCTCTTCAATCAGCCGAGAAGCCCATGCCGATCCGTCATTGCATCGTCCACCTGATCGACAAAAAACCCGACGGCACGCCCGCAGTTCTCCACGCTCGCGACTCCGAACTGGCCGAGTCGAGCGCCATCGAGTACATGCTTGCCGACCTCAATGAGAGCTACAACGCCAAACAAGGCAAGGCCTGGGGTTTCTTCCATGCCGAGTCCGGGGCGCATCCGTTCAGCGGCTGGCTGAAGGAATACCTCGATGGCGGCAAGGATTTCACAGCATTCAGCCGGGTGGCGGTGGAACACCTGCAAAAGCTGATGGAGGAATCGAACCTCTCTGTGGGCGGCCACGTGCTGTTTGCGCATTATCAGCAAGGCATGACCGACTACCTGGCGATCGCCCTGCTACACCACAGTGAAGGCGTTGCAGTGACCGATCAGCTGGACGTGACCCCGTCCCGGCACCTGGATCTGGGCCAACTGCACCTGGCGGCGCGGATCAACGTGTCCGAGTGGCAGAACAACAAGCAGTCCAAGCAGTACATTTCGTTCATCAAAGGGAAGAACGGGAAAAAGGTTTCGGAGTATTTCCGCGACTTCATCGGCTGCCAGGAAGGCGTCGACGGCCCCGGCGAGACCCGCACCCTGCTCAAGGCCTTCAGTGACTTCGTCGAAAGCGAAGACCTGCCGGAAGAATCCGCCCGCGAGAAAACCAAGACCTTGGTGGATTACGCCAGCAGCCAGGCAAAATTGGGCGAACCCATGGGCCTGGAAGAACTCTCGGAGCTGATCGACGAAGAGCGCCCGAAAGCCTTCTACGATCACATCCGCAACAAGGACTACGGCCTGTCGCCGGAGATCCCGGCAGATAAACGTACTCTTAACCAGTTCCGCCGCTTCACCGGTCGCGCCGAAGGCCTGTCCATCAGCTTCGAAGCGCACCTGCTGGGCTCGAAGATCGAATACGACGAAGAAGCCGGCACGCTGATCATCAAAGGTCTGCCGACCCAGCTCACCGATCAGCTCAAGCGACGTAACTGATGCTCGGCGGCGTACTGAAGAAATGCCTGCTGATCCTGCTGGTGGTCGTGGTCTACCAGAACTGGGGCAAGGTCGAGCGGGTGTTCCATCCGGCGCAGGTGGTGTCCGAGCAGACTCAGGCCAAGGCCAACGTCGTGCTCTATGCTACCGAATGGTGCGGGTACTGCAAGTTGACCCGGCGCTTTCTCGATCAAAAGGGCATTCCTTATAAGGAGTTCGATATCGAAAAGGATGCCGAGGCGCGCAAGGCCTACGAGGCGCTGGGTGGCGGCGGAATTCCGATCATCGATGTGAACGGGTCGTTGATTCGCGGGTATGACCCGGACGCCATTCTCGCCGCGTTGAAATAATCCAGACATGAAAACGCCCGGCATTGCCGGGCGTTTTTTGTTCCGCATTTATAGGGCTTCAATGCGAAACCCGAACCGCGGAAAGTGCACATGCACCACGCCGCCCCGCGCGTCTTCACGGCGCAAAATCAATTCTTCACTGCCCGCAAACAGCAACTCACCCGCCACCGGGTCAACGCCGTAATCGATGGCGGCAATGACCACCTTCTGGCCAGCCTCAAAACCATTCGGCTCGTCGAATTGCTCATCCGGCAATGCGGCCGGTGTGGCATTGCGTGCAACCTCCAGCGCCTCTTCGGAGCTCATCTCGCTGAACGCGCCATGACCGAAGCCCAACACGCGCCCCAGCCATGCCGAAACAGCCGGATAAGCATCGACCAACGGTGACGTGACGGGCGTGGCTTTGAGGAACCACAACGGATGGGCCAGGGCGAAGTCGGCAATCGACGGCTCGCCGAACAGGAAGTCGCCCTGCTCGCGCTGAAGCTGTTGCTCCAGACGCGCCATGATGGTCGGCCATTGATGCCGGGCTTGCTCGGCCGACAACCGTGTGGCGCTGCCACCGCTGAACAACTCCGCGCGATCGGCAATGAACGCCTTGATCGCTTCCGGTGGCATATTACCGAAGCGCACGGCGATCGATTCCGGTTGAAACACCAGGCTGACCGCGTGCTGGAACACCACCGAATCCGCCCACACGGCGAAGGTCGCGGCGATCATTTCCTGGCCTTCCGGGAAGAACGCCGGCAAGGCTTTTTCCTGTTCCAGACGACGGGCGATCAGCGACGTGTCGCAATAGATATCCGCGCCAATCTGCAACACCGGCGTCTTGCGGTAGCCGCCGGTCAGCGCGGTCAGATCGGGTTTTGGCATCACCGGCGAGATCTTCACCGAACGCCAGGACAGCCCCTTGAAGCCCAGCAGCAAGCGGGCCTTTTCGGCGAAAAGGGACGTCGGGTAATGATGAAGAATCAACTCGGACATACTCGGCTCCGCCGCACGGATTGGGAATCCGCAGCTTAGCGCGCATTCCATGTGCAGCCCACCCATCTGCCTGATGGGCACTTATCAGTCAGATTGATAAGCCCGCAGCGGCGCTCGCTACCAAGCATTCCTTGGCGCTTTTCTTGAGTTTTTTGATCAGCCGTTCCTGACGCAGCGCTTCGCTTTTGTCGCGGCAGGCTTCGGTGTAAACCAATGCCACGGCAGGGCTGGAGAGAAAAAAGCGCGCGCCCTTGCCGCTCTGGTGGGTGGCGAAGCGGCGCACGGGATCATCGCTGACCCCGCAGTAGAGCGAACCATTGGCCGCGCGAACGAGGTAGACGAACCAGGGTTTGCTGACGGGCAGCGTCGGTTCGGCGGCAATGACGGAAGATTCGCTGGCGGTGTTCACGTGACGATCAAGGCTTGAAAGGAAACAAGCCGCGATCTTATCAGCGACTGGCCTGGAATGCCTTCAGCCCCTTCAAGGCTTGCGTGCGCACGGCGTTTCTCACCGCCGGCGTCCAGCCCAACAACAACCCTTTGAAACCCAGCGCCTGTCGGGACCAGGCCCACAGATCGAAACTGTCGTGATGCTCGCAAATCTTGCCATCGCGAAAAACAAAACGCGCCTGAATGTCGTTGACCACGGTGTTGCCAGTCTGGCTGAACAAGTACGTTGCCACCCAATGGGCGCCGCCCGTGCGCTCATCGCTGCGCACGTTATCGAACGTCAGGGAAAAATCCTTGGCCCGAGTGGTGAGCATGCGCCACATGTCACCGGCATCGCGGCCGCGCAGTTCGCCGAACGCCGGATCACTGAACACCACGTCGTCGGTATAGCAGGCAGCCATAGCCTCGGCATCCAGCCGCTGGAAGGCTTGGTAGAACTGGGTGATCAATGCGTTGTGGGCATCACTCATGGGCAGGCTCCCTGATGTGCAAATAGATGTGCAAAGTGGTTTCAAAAGATTGCCTGCACGATAGTCAACAAAGGCGCGGAACACTATCGGCATTCGTGGGACGAATACCGATAGTGTGCGGCTGTCAGACCTTTTCGCTTTCGACCTGAACGTACAGCGAACGTCCGGCGCCGAGACCGGCGATGATCGCCCCAAGGCCGATGATGCCGAATATCCAGCCCAAAGCATTCCAGCCGCCGGTCCAGTCATGCACGATGCCGACCGCGAACGGTCCCATGGACGCCAAGGTGTAGCCGAAGCCCTGGGCCATGCTCGACAGGTTCGCCGCGACATGGGCGTCCCGCGAACGCAGCACGATCAGGGTCAACGCCAGACTGAACGCACCGCCCTGCCCCAGACCCAGCAGGATCGCCCAGCCCCACAAACCTTCGATCGGTGCGTAGAGGCAACCGAACAAGCCGCCAAGGGTCAGCAGCATGACGATGATGATCGCCAGACGCTGATCCTTGCCACGCGTCGCCAGCCATGGCGCCGCCAGTGAACTCGCCAACTGAACGATGACCGAGCCTGACAGCACCAGACCCGCCTGGGTCGGGGTCAGGCCGCGACCGATAAGGATCGACGGTAACCAACCGAACACGATGTAGGCCAGAGAAGATTGCAGGCCCATGTAGAGCGTCACTTGCCAGGCCAGTGGATCACGCAACAGGCCGCGAACCCGATACGCGACGTTGTGCGCGCCGTGTTTCTGGCCGACTTGTGGCACCCAGAAAATCGCCGCGACCAATGCCGGAACCACCCAGAAGCCGAGGCCCAAGGCCCAGCTCTTGTCGAAATGCTCGCTCAACGGCACGGTCGCGCCCGCAGCCATCGCCGCCCCCAGGCACAAGGCCATGGTGTAGACGCCGGTCATGGTGCCCGCGTGTTTCGCAAAGTCGCGTTTAACGATGCCGGGCAGTAATACGCCGATCACGCCGATGCTCGCGCCGGCCACTACGCTGCCGGCAAACAGGCCGATCTCGCCGAACGAACTGCGCAGGATGATCCCGCCGGCCAACATCAAGAGAATGCCCAGCACCACTCGCTCGGCGCCGAAACGTCGTGCCAGCACGGGCGCCAGCGGTGCAAACAAGCCGAGGCACAGCACCGGCAACGTCGTCAGCAAACCGGCCTGGGCTGCCGACAAACCGAGGGTTTTCGAAACCTCGCTGAGCATCGGTGCCATGCTCGACAGCGCCGGGCGCAGGTTCAGCGCCACCAGAATCAGGCCCAGCAACAGCAGCCACGGCCGCCGCAGGATCGGGTGACTTTGCTGGACCTGTTCGTCATCCGCCTCGGCGTCGATCAGCAGCTCTTCGAGCTCCGCCGTGCGCTTGGCTTGGGGGATGCTGCTTTTGTTGACCTGCTGGCTGGACATGGGGTTCTCGGTTTCAAGGTTCATTGATCAACTGCCTCGACAGGGCTTTGGCCCGTTCCGGGTCGCGTTGCTCGACGGCATCAAGCAGTTCGATATGAAGGTCGAACACCTCTTGGCGTCGAGGGGAAATGTTCAGGGTCTCGCGCAATTGCGCACCGATGACGCTGGAGAAATAGCGGTACAGCTCGCTGAGGGTCGGGTTATGCGCGGCGTCAACCAGACGGCGGTGGAACACCAGATCGCAGGCGATATACGTGTCGAGATCGCCATGGTAGTGACTGCCGCTGACGCCCAACGCCTCGCGCAATGCCACCAGGTCTTCGTCGGTACGGCGCAACGCAGCCAGGCCGATGGCCTCGACTTCCAGAATGTGCCGAGTTTCCCGGGCTTGCTCGTGGGAGCAGCGGGACAACGCCTTCATGGTGTCGAGCGGATCGACCACCGCCCGCAGATAACTGCCGTCGCCCTGACGGATTTCGATCAATCCGGAAAACGCCAGTACGCGCATGGCTTCACGCACGGTGTTGCGGCTGATGCCTAGCTCTGCGGACAGCTCAGGTTCTGTGGGTAAACGCTGGCCGACCGTCCACACGCCTTCGGTGATGCGCAAGCGCAACTGATCCAGGGCCTGATCGACCAAGGAACGCTTTATGAGTGGAGAAATTTCTGACATTGGATTCGCCCTTTCATCCAATCATAGGATGAATTTTCTGACATGTTAGTCAGCTACGCGTAGGACGGCAACCGCCTACGGTCAGGGAGAGGGAAATGGAGCGGGATTTTCGATTAGTCAAAATTACCCTTTAAGGGTAATTTTAGGGACAGGGTTAGCGGCTTCTTATGGAAAAGAACACACCCCATTACGACTTGGCGGTGATCAAAGCGGATGTCAGGCGACTTGAAGGCAAAGCATTCACCAGCAGTGCTAAAAACGGCGGCAGGGTTCTTGGCTTAAACCTCGTGGAGATGCAGGAGGTCATTTTCGAGCTCCAGGGAAAGATGCTGTACAAGTCGATGACCACCTATGACGATCATCGCGTCTGGCAAGACGTTTATCACATCAACTCATACGGTCTGGAGATTTATATCAAGGTGACGTATCGCCCTGGCGGTGGTCCACCCGTAATCTCCTTCAAGGAGAAATCCCAATGAAAACCCGGCAGTGTTTTAGCTGTGGAGCCCAGGAAGGAATGCGACATTTCGAGGGTCGCGGCGAAACCATGAGCGTCAAAGGTATGGAGCGCCGCGTAAATGATTTATCTGGCTGGGAATGCCAGATGTGTGGCGAGGTCGAGTTAGACGACAGTTGTTCAGAGCGTCATTCAGATGCGGGCGACGAACTGGTTATCGCAGCAAGGCAGATGATCGGCGACGAGATGAAGCGAATCCGTCGCAAACTGCATCTGACGCAAAAAGAAACTGTGCAACTACTGTCCGGTGGCGGGCACAACGCGTTTTCCCGTTACGAGCGCGGCGAAATACTTCCTCCGAAAACATTGGTGCTGCTGATGCGCCTACTTGACCGCTATCCGCATTTGCTCGCCGATGTGAAATCACTGGGTGAAGGGGCGGATTTGAGGGGTTTCAAGCATACAGCGCACAAAGAGCACGAAACCCTCACTGTTTCCTGAGCGCAAAAAACAAACCCGGCGCGAGGCCGGGTTTATTTCTACGAGTCAGCTGGCATCAATGCAAAATCTGGCTCAAGAACAGCTTGGTACGCTCATTCTGCGGATTATCGAAGAAGTCGTTCGGCGCAGCCTGCTCAACGATTTCACCCTTGTCCATGAAGATCACACGGTTGGCCACGGTGCGAGCGAAGCCCATTTCGTGGGTCACGCAGAGCATGGTCATGCCGTCTTCGGCCAGGCCGATCATGGTGTCGAGAACCTCTTTCACCATCTCCGGGTCGAGTGCCGAGGTCGGTTCGTCGAATAGCATGATTTTCGGTTTCATGCACAAGGCACGGGCAATCGCCACACGCTGTTGCTGACCGCCGGACAGTTGCCCCGGGAATTTATGCGCCTGCTCCGGAATGCGGACGCGTTCCAGGTAATGCATGGCGATTTCTTCGGCCTTGCGCTTGGGCATCTTACGCACCCACATCGGCGCCAGGGTGCAGTTCTGCAGGATGGTCAGGTGCGGAAACAGATTGAAGTGCTGGAACACCATGCCGACTTCACGGCGAACCGATTCGATCTGCTTGAGGTCGTTGGTCAGCTCCACGCCATCGACTACGATGCGACCTTGCTGGTGCTCTTCCAGACGGTTGAGGCAACGAATGGTGGTGGACTTGCCGGAGCCCGACGGGCCGCACAGGACGATTCGCTCGCCCTGTTTGACGTTCAGGTTTATGTCTTTCAACACGTGGAACTGGCCGTACCACTTGTTCACGCCCTGCATCTGAATAATGCCTTCAGGGCTCACAGGCTTTTTGATTGCTTCGCTCATTACAGAACTCCTAACGCTTGTGGCCAGTGTCGAGCTTGCGTTCCAGATGCATGGAATAGCGCGACATACCAAAACAGAAAATCCAGAACACCAGGGCCGCGAACACATAGCCTTCGGTGGCCATGCCCAACCATTTCGGGTCGGCGGCGGCTTGTTTGACGCTGTTGAGCAAGTCGAACAGGCCGATGATGATCACCAGGCTCGTGTCCTTGAACAGCGCAATGAAGGTGTTGACGATACCGGGGATCACCAGCTTCAGGGCTTGCGGCAGAATCACCAGGCCCATGCTGCGCCAGTAACCGAGGCCCATCGCTGCAGCCGCTTCGTACTGACCTTTGGGAATCGCTTGCAGACCGCCACGCACCACTTCGGCGACGTAGGCCGACTGGAACAGGATCACGCCGATCAACGCCCGCAACAGTTTGTCGAAGTTCATGCCTTCAGGCAGGAACAACGGCAGCATCACCGAGGACATGAACAGCACCGTGATCAACGGCACGCCGCGCCAGAATTCGATGAAGGTCACGCAGACCACCCGAATCGCCGGCATGTTCGAACGACGGCCCAGCGCCAGGACGATACCCAGCGGCAATGCACCGGCAATACCGACAGTGGCAATTACCAGGGTCAGCATCAGGCCGCCCCACTGGCTGGTCGCCACCTGGGTCAGGCCGAACACGCCACCGTGCAGCAGGCACCAGGCAACAATCGGATACACCACCAGAAAGCTCAGCCCATACACCGCTTTACGCGGGAAGCGCGAGATGAACAACGGCGCCACGCCGATGACCGCCAGCCACACGGTCAGGTCAACGCGCCAGCGCAGGTCCACAGGGTAGTAGCCGTACATGAACTGGCCGAAGCGTTGCTGGATGAACACCCAGCAGGCGCCTTCCTTGGTGCAGTCAGCCTGGCTGGTGCCAACCCAGTTGGCATCGAGGATCGCCCACTCCAGAATCGGCGGGACCACCAGGTAAATCAGATAGAACGCGAACAGGGTCAGCAGGGTGTTGAGCCAGCTGGAGAACATGTTGGCGCGCATCCACGCCACGACACCGATGCTACGGTTCGGTGGTGGCATGTCAGGTTTGAAAGTATGAGTACTCATGCGCTTTTCCTTACCGCTCGATCAGCGCAATGCGCTTGTTGTACCAGTTCATCAGCAGGGAGATGCTGATACTGATCGCCAGGTACACGCTCATGGTGATGGCAATCACCTCGATCGCCTGCCCGGTCTGGTTCAGCACCGTACCGGCAAACAACGAAACCATTTCCGGATAACCGATACCGGCCGCCAGCGAGGAGTTCTTCGCCAGGTTCAGGTATTGGCTGGTCAGCGGTGGAATGATCACGCGCAGGGCTTGCGGGATGATCACCTTGCGCAGGGTCGGACCGTTGCGCAGGCCCAACGAGTGCGCCGCTTCGGTCTGGCCGTGGCTGACCGACTTGATGCCCGAACGCACGATCTCGGCGATGAACGCCGCGGTGTACACCGTCAGGGCCAGGGTCAGCGCCAGCAGTTCCGGGATCAGCACCCAGCCACCGACAAAGTTGAAGCCCTTGAGCTCCGGCATTTCCCAGTGCAGCGGCGCGCCGAAGATCAATGCGCACAGCGCAGGGATCACCAGAAACAGCGCCAGGCCGACCCAGAATTTGTGGAACGGTACACCCGTCGCTTCAAAACGCTTGTTGGCCCAGCGGCACATCAGCACGATGGCGACAATGGCTACAACGACGCTGACCACAAACGGCCAGAAACCGTCCGCCGCCAACGCTGCGGGCATATTCAGGCCGCGGCTGCTGACGAAGAAGGTGTCGCCGAAGTTGTGGCTGTTGCGTGGCCCCGGCATGGTCAGGAACACCGCGAAGTACCAGAACAGGATTTGCAGCAGCGGTGGAATGTTGCGGAAGACTTCCACATAAACAGTCGCCAGCTTGGCAATGATCCAGTTCTTCGACAGCCGTGACACGCCGACGATGAACCCGAGGATCGTCGCCAGGATCACGCCGATGAAGGTCACCAACAGGGTGTTGAGCAAGCCGATGACAAACACCCGGGCATAGCTGTCCGATTCGGTGTAGTCGATCAGGTGTTGAGCGATGCCGAAACCGGCACTGCGCTCCAGAAAGCTGAAGCCGGAGGTAATGCCCCGGTGTTGAAGGTTGGTCTGCGTGTTGTCGAACAGATACCAGCCCATCGAGACCACCGCCACAATGGTGATGATCTGAAATAGCCACGCACGCACTTTTGGATCGCTGAGGCTGAGCCTCTGCTTTGGTGCGCCGATTGAATTTTGCATGAAGTGCCCCGCAAATAATGGAACAGAACATCACCCGGTGGTTGGCCCACCGGGTGATAGAACCATCAGCGCACTGGTGGTGCGTATTGAATGCCGCCGTTGTTCCACAGAGCGTTCAGCCCGCGGTCGATGGCCAGTGGAGTGGTCTTGCCGAGGTTTTTCTCGAACACTTCACCGTAGTTACCCACTTGCTTGACGATCTGCACGACCCAGTCTTTCTTCACTTTCAGGTCTTTGCCGTATTCACCGTCAGCGCCCAGCAGACGAGCAACGTCCGGGTTCTTGGTGGCTTTGGCTTCAGCTTCAACGTTTTTCTGGGTGATGCCCATTTCTTCAGCGTTGAGCATGGCGAACAGGGTCCACTTGACGATGCTGAACCACTCTTCGTCGCCTTTACGCACGACCGGGCCCAGAGGCTCCTTGGAGATGGTTTCCGGCAGAACGACGTAGTCGGTCGGGGTCGCCAGCTTGCTGCGTTGTGCGTAGAGCTGGGATTTGTCGGAGGTCAGCACGTCGCAACGACCGGATTCCAGCGACTTGGCGCTTTCATCGGAGGTGTCGAAGGTGATCGGGGTGTATTTCAGACCGTTACCGCGGAAGTAGTCGGAAACGTTCAGCTCGGTCGTGGTACCGGCTTGAATGCAGATGGTGGCGCCGTCGAGCTCTTTAGCGCTCTTCACGCCCAGCTTGTTGTTCACCAGGAAGCCGATGCCGTCGTAGTACGTCACGCCGGCAAACACCAGGCCCATGCCCGAATCGCGGGAGCTGGTCCAGGTGGTGTTACGCGACAGCACGTCGATTTCGCCGGACTGCAGCGCGGTGAAGCGCTCTTTGGCGTTCAACTGGCTGAACTTGACCTTGGTCGCATCGCCGAAAACGGCAGCGGCCACAGCGCGGCAGACGTCAGCATCGATGCCGATGATCTTGCCAGTGGAGTCCGGAACCGAGAAGCCCGGCAGGCCATCACTGACACCGCACTGTACGAAACCTTTCTTCTGCACTGCATCCAGGGTTGCACCCGCCTGAGCGAACCCACTGACACCGAGTACTGCGGCTGCAGTCACGATAGCCAGGGTGGATTTCAACATCTTCATTCAAACCTCCAGTTTTGCTCTTGTTGTGTCGGAGCTTGAGTCCAGTCGCACCCTTATGAGGCGTTGTTGACCCGTGTTGGCTTTTTTTGGGGTCAACCGACGTAAGACCTGCGCTATGAGTCTAGTAGGAGAAAATCCACATCATGGACAACTCGCTTCTCACCAATCGGCCGAACGGGCTGTAGCCCTTTCACGTTCGCGAAGCCCGTAGCGGCCACTGGCGAACATCCATCACCGGATTCTTTGCTATCCCGCCGCCAGCAGTACACTGATAGTGTTACCGCAAGGCGCGAGATGGGTTGCACCGTTTCCCCATAGCAAAGCCCGTACCAGACCGCTCGCCGAAGCGATTGCGCGACAGGTCAATAGCAAAACTTGTAGCCTTGCGACATCTTATTAACTGATCAACCAGGCACGCCCTCAGACCTCGCACTCAATGAGAGCGACTGCACAACATTGGAGCAACCATGACCGAGCCCTTGATTCTTCAGCCCGTCAAGCCCGCAGATGCCTGCGTTATCTGGCTGCACGGCCTCGGCGCCGATCGCTACGACTTCTTGCCGGTGGCCGAGGCGTTGCAGGAAAGCCTGTTAACCACCCGCTTCGTTCTGCCCCAGGCACCGACCTGCGCCGTGACCATCAACGGTGGTTACGAGATGCCAAGCTGGTACGACATATTGGCCATGAGCCCGGCGCGCGCGATCAATCGCGAGCAGCTGGAAGAGTCGGCGCAGAGGATCGTGAATTTGATTGAAGTGGAGCGCGCCATCGGAATAGACGCCTCGCGGATATTCCTGGCAGGTTTTTCCCAGGGGGGCGCGGTGGCGTTACACACCGCGTTTCTGAAATGGCAGGGGCCGCTGGGTGGCGTACTTGCCCTCTCGACCTACGCACCGACCTTCAGCGATGAACTGGAGCTTTCCGCCAGTCAGCAGCGCATTCCCGTGCTGTCTTTACACGGCCAGTACGATGACGTCGTTCAAAACTCAATGGGCCGCACCGCTTACGAGTATTTAAAGCAGCATGGTGTCACCGTGACATGGCAGGAATACCCAATGGGCCACGAAGTGTTACCCGAGGAGATTCGCGACATTGGTGTCTGGCTCGCCGAGCGCTTGCGTTAACTGTTTATGTGAAAAGCAGCCCATTGATCCATCCCACTACGCCGCGCCCGATTCTTGCATTACACTGGCCGGCGTATATTCCTTAACCAATTGATGAGATGACCGTGCTCAAAGCACTCAAGAAAATGTTCGGTAAAAGCGAGACTGAGCAGCTCGCGCCAGTCTCCAGCGCTCCGTCTCACCATCCCAGCCACCGCACCGACGGTAATCAGTCTGGCCGGACCGCAACCGTAGCGGTACCGAAGCACGAGCCGATGACCACACCGGCCGTCCAACCCGTTGAGGCTCAAGCCTCTGAAGAACCGCACAGCGAAGCTGCAAAAGCTGCCCGACCGCGTCGCGAACCGAAGCCAAAAGCACCGGTTATCCCCTGGAAACTCGAAGACTTCGCCGTCGAACCCCAGGAAGGCAAAACCCGTTTCCACGATTTCAAACTCGCCCCCGAACTGATGCACGCCATCCAGGACCTGGGCTTCCCGTATTGCACGCCGATCCAGGCGCAAGTGCTTGGCTTCACCCTCGCAGGCAAAGACGCCATCGGTCGCGCCCAGACTGGCACCGGCAAAACCGCTGCATTCCTGATTTCAATCATCACCCAGTTGCTGGAAACCCCGCCGCCGAAAGAGCGTTACATGGGCGAACCGCGGGCGCTGATCATCGCGCCGACCCGGGAACTGGTGGTGCAGATCGCCAAGGATGCAGCCGACCTGACCAAATACACCGGCCTCAACGTCATGACGTTCGTCGGCGGCATGGACTTCGACAAGCAGCTCAAGCACCTCGAAGCCCGTCATTGCGACATTCTCGTGGCCACCCCGGGTCGTCTGCTGGACTTCAACCAGCGCGGCGACGTGCACCTGGACATGGTCGAAGTCATGGTCCTGGACGAAGCCGACCGGATGCTCGACATGGGTTTCATCCCACAAGTGCGTCAGATCATTCGCCAGACTCCGCCGAAGAACGAGCGCCAGACGCTGCTGTTCTCCGCGACTTTCACTGAAGACGTGATGAACCTGGCCAAGCAATGGACCACCGACCCGTCGATCGTCGAGATCGAGTCGCAGAACGTGGCCAGCGAAAACGTCGAGCAACACATCTACGCCGTCGCCGGTGCCGACAAATACAAACTGCTCTACAACCTGGTCAACGACAACGGTTGGGAGCGGGTCATGGTGTTCGCCAACCGCAAGGATGAAGTGCGGCGCATCGAAGAACGCCTGGTGCGTGACGGCGTCAACGCCGCGCAACTGTCCGGCGACGTACCGCAGCACAAGCGCATCAAGACTCTGGAAGGTTTCCGCGAAGGCAAGATCCGCGTCCTGGTCGCCACCGATGTGGCCGGTCGCGGCATTCACATCGACGGCATCAGCCACGTGATCAACTTCACCCTGCCGGAAGTCCCGGACGACTACGTTCACCGCATCGGCCGTACCGGTCGTGCCGGCGCCGATGGCGTGTCCATCAGTTTTGCCGGTGAAGACGACTCCTACCAGCTACCGTCCATCGAGGCGCTGCTGGGTCGCAAGATCAGCTGCGAAACACCACCGACGCATCTGCTGCGGGCGGTTGAGCGCAAGCGCCCGTAACGCGGGTCGCATTAAAAGAGGCGCAGCCGGAAACGGACTGCGCTTTTTTTTCGTCCGGACATTGATCGAGACAACTAAAAGTCCATAATGGACAAATTAGTTTACTTCCAGCT
This sequence comes from Pseudomonas sp. LBUM1666, assembly GCF_059695775.1. Taxonomy (NCBI): domain Bacteria; kingdom Pseudomonadati; phylum Pseudomonadota; class Gammaproteobacteria; order Pseudomonadales; family Pseudomonadaceae; genus Pseudomonas; species Pseudomonas sp. LBUM1666. The sequence goes on from NZ_CP166789.1 coordinate 5,141,210, forward strand.
CCCGGAGCCGACCATGTCCAGTACGCCTTACGTGATCACCCAAGCTCAGGCCAGCGAGTTGCTGGCGCAGGTCGACGTGCCGCAGATCCTGCGCAAACTGTTCCGCGACCTGGCCGCCGGGCAAGCTGTGCAACCGGCGCAGCAACTGGTGGAGTTTCCACAGGGCGCTGGCGACTTCATCAACTACCTGGGCGTTCTGGCCGAAGACGGCGTTTACGGGGTCAAGACTTCACCGTACATCGTGCGTGAACAAGGCCCGCTGGTGACCGCCTGGACGCTGCTGATGTCGATGCAGACCGGTCAGCCGTTGCTGCTCTGCGATGCCGGTGAACTGACCACGGCACGCACCGCCGCAACAACCGCAGTAGCGGTCGACGCCCTCGCCCCGCTCAAGGCCGAACGTCTGGCGATCATCGGCAGCGGCAAGGTCGCCCAGGCGCACTTGCATTACGTCAAAGGTTTGCGCGAATGGCAGAGCATCAGCCTCTATTCACCGAGCCTGAGCGACAAGAATCCCGAAGTATTGGCACAGCTCCAAAGTCTCGATCCACGGCTGACCATCGTCGACAGTCGTGAAGCAGCGGTTCAAGACGCCGACGTGATCATGCTCTGCACCTCGTCCGCAGGCCCGGTGATCGACCCGTCAAGCTTGAGCAAACCGGCGCTGATCACCTCCATCAGCACCAACGCACCGCGTGCCCACGAAGTGCCGCCGCAGAGCCTCAATGACATGCAGGTGTTCTGTGACTATCGTCTGACCACCCCAGGCTCGGCCGGCGAGATGCTGATTGCCGGTGAACAACATGGCTGGGACAAGGGCGCGATCATCGGCGACCTGCCCGATCTGCTCGGCGAAAAAGTCCAGCGCCCCGACTACGACCGTCATGTGTTCTTCCGCTCCATTGGCCTGGGCCTGGAAGATATCGCACTGGCCAATGCCCTTTATCATTTGCAACGGCACGGTGCTTGAGCCCGGCCCCACAGGAGACGTTCATGAGCCAGGCAGATTTCATCATCATCGGCGGCGGGATTGCCGGTGCTTCCACCGGTTTCTGGTTGTCGCAGCACGCCCGAGTAATTGTGCTCGAACGCGAATCCCATCCGGCTTACCACTCCACTGGACGTTCAGCTGCACTGTTCACCGCCGCATACGGCACACCGCAGGTTCGGGCGCTGACCCAAGCCAGCCGCGACTTCTTCGACTCGCCGCCGGCCGGTTTCTGCGAACACCCGCTGCTGACCCCGCGTGGCGAGATGACCGTGGACTTCACCGGCGATCCGGACGAACTGAACAATCAATACCTGAGCGCCAAAGCCACGGTGCCGGAGATGCAGCTGCTCAGCGCCGACGAGGCCTGCGTGCGCCTGCCGATCCTGCGTCGGGAAAAAGTCCATGGTGCGATTTACGACCCGACCGCCAGCGACATCGACACCGATGCCTTGCACCAGGGCTACCTGCGCGGTATCCGACGCAACAAGGGTGAAGTTCATACCGACAGCGAAGTCATGAGCCTGACCCGTGACGCCGAAGGTGTGTGGCACGTGCAAACCGATGGTCAGACCTTCAGCGCCCCGATCATCATCAACGCGGCAGGCGCCTGGGCCGACAAAATCGGCGAGCTGGCCGGTGCCAAACCACTGGGCCTGCAACCCAAGCGCCGTGCGGCGTTCATCTTCGCCGGCCCCGAGGGCGTGGACATCCACCATTGGCCAATGCTGGTCAGCCTCGACGAATCCTTTTACATGAAGCCCGACGCCGGAATGTTCCTCGGCTCGCCAGCCAACGCCGACCCGGTGGAACCGCACGACGTGCAGCCCGAAGAGCTGGACATCGCGATGGGCATCTACCAGATCGAAGAAGCCACCACCCTGACCATCCGCCGTCCGACCCGCACCTGGGCCGGCTTGCGCAGTTTCGTGAGCGACGGTGATTTGCTGTCCGGTTTCGATCCGCAGGTGCCGGGGCTATTCTGGGTAGCGGCACAAGGCGGTTATGGCATCCAGACCTCGCCGGCCATGGGCCAGGCCAGCGCTGCATTGGTGCGCGGTGAAGTGTTGCCCGAGCAACTGACTCGCTTTGGTCTGAACACCCAGATGCTTTCCCCTTCGCGACTGGGCTGACTTTCGGACGCAGGTGACGTGTCGACACGATTGCGGCAAACTTCCAGCGCCCTTTTTTGACGGGGCGCTGATGCTGTCTGGAGCTCCACTTTATGAACGCCCAAGAAAAAGAACCGGCCGGTGATGACTCTGCATTGAAGAGCTCGCCGCTGGACAATTTCCGCGCGATCGCCGATGCCATCGCCACGTTGTTCTTTCCTCACGCCGAGGTGGTGCTGCACGATCTGCGCACACAGAAGGTCGACTACATCGCCAACAACCTGTCCAAACGGGAAATTGGTGACGACTCGGCGCTGGAGGACATGCTCAGCGAAGAGATCAGCGAACGAAACATCGGGCCGTACGAAAAGCTCAATTGGGATGGCCAGAAGATTCGCAGCCTGAGCAGCGTGCTGCGCGACAGCGAAGGTCATCCGCTGGCGGTGCTGTGCATTAATCTGAATATTTCGTTGTTCGAAAATGCCAAGGCCGCACTGGACCTGTTCCTGTCGCCGAGCAAGTTGATTCCGCAACCGGACTCGCTGTTTCGCGATGACTGGCAGGAGCGGATCAACACTTTCCTCCACGCCTGGCTGCGCGAGCGTCAGCTGAGCCTGAACCTGCTAACCCGTGACCATAAGCGCGAACTGGTGCTGGCACTGCACGCCGAAGGCGCCTTCAAAGGCAAAAGCGCCTCCAACTATGTGGCGAACGTGCTGAACATGGGGCGGGCGACTGTGTACAAACATTTGAAAGAACTGAAGGGCTGAAAACCTGTGGCGAGGGAGCTTGCTCCCTCGCCACAGAGTACCCGGCGTTAGCGTTACTCCAGCGCCGAAGCCGGCCCGAAGAATTCGTAACGGCTTTGCTTCTCCGGCACACCCAACGCTTTCAGGTGACGCTTGACCGCCGCCATGAAGCCTTTAGGACCGAGGAAGTACGCGTCCAGATCGCGCTGCTGCGGTAACCACTCACCCAGTTGCTCCTGGCTCAACAACCCAACCTTGTCCGCCGCCGGGCTCACGCCATCATCTTCGTCGTAGCAATAGAAGCGTTTGAGTTGCGGATGACGCTCGGCCAAGCCATCGATCCAGTCGCGGAAAGCATGAACGCTACCGTTACGCGCGCAGTGGATAAAGTGCACCGGCCGCTCGGTCGCCAGCGCCGCTTCGAGCATCGCCAGAGTCGGAGTGATGCCGACGCCGCCGCTGATCAGCACCAACGGTTTGTCGCTTTCGGTCAGGGTGAATTCGCCCGATGGCGGGAACAGCTGGATGCTGGAGCCCACATGCAGTTGATCGTGCAAATGGTTGGAGGCGCGACCACCGGTTTCACGTTTGACACTGATCCGGTACTGGCCCTTGTTCGCCAAGGCCGACAGCGAATAGTTACGACGAATCTCTTCGCCATCGAGAATCAGTTTCATGCCGATGTACTGGCCGGGTTCTGCCGCCAGAATCGGGCCTTTGTCAGCCGGTTCGAAGTAGAACGAGATGATTTCCGCGCTCTCCTCGACCTTGGCCACCACGATGAATTCCCGCGCCCCGCGCCAGCCGCCCGGTGCCTGTTCCTTTTGGTCATAGATGCTGGTTTCGGCGCCGATCAGAATGTCGGCCAATTGACCGTAAGCAGCCCCCCAGGCGGCCATCACTTCAGGTGTGGCGATCTCGTCACCCAGCACTTCGGAGATGGCTCGCAGCAGGCAGGCGCCGACAATCGGGTAATGTTCCGGGAGGATTTGCAGAGCCACGTGCTTGTTGATGATCTTGGCCACCAGGTCGCCCAACTGGTCGAGCTGGTCGATGTGCCGCGCATACATCAATACACCGTTTGCCAACGCGCGCGGCTGATCACCGCTGGCCTGGTGAGCCTGGTTGAACAGCGGGCGGACTTCCGGGTACTCGGACAGCATCATGCGGTAGAAATGAGTGATCAACGCTTCGCCACCACTTTCCAGCAAGGGCACAGTGGATTTGACGATTGCACGGTCTTGAACGCTAAGCATAAGGCGACTCCTGAACTACTTGGATTGCTAACTGACTGCCTTGTACTTATCAGATTTCGTGCCAAAAAATAAAACCTTATAAATCAATTGCTTAAATTACTTATAGTCATATCGACACGCCCTGACTTATAGTCATACCGACTACACGGAGTCACTATGACTGCAAAATCCCTGCTGACCGCCCTCCTGCCGCTGGTCTCCGACCTGTCCCGCGAACTCCCCGAAGGCGAGCGCTATCGGCGCCTGCTGGAATCCATGCGCGCCCTGCTCCCCTGCGATGCCGCCGCCCTGCTGCGCCTTGATGGCGAATGGCTGGTGCCACTGGCCGTCGACGGGTTGAGCACCGACACCCTCGGCCGACGCTTCAAAGTCAGCGAACACCCGCGTTTCGAAGCGCTGCTCAGCAGCCATGGCCCGACCCGTTTCGCCGCCGACAGCGACTTGCCCGACCCTTACGACGGACTGGTCGATGGCCTCGATGAGCATCTGGAAGTCCACGACTGCATGGGTTGCCCGCTGTTTATCGACGAGCGTCCATGGGGTTTGCTGACCCTCGACGCACTCGATCCGGAGCGCTTCGAACCGATCGAACTGGACGCCCTGGAAGCTTTCGCCAGCCTCGCCGCCGCCACGGTCAACGCCGCCGAGCGCATCGAACGCCTGGCCAATCGTGTCGAAGACGAACATCAGCGTGCCGAGGTTTACCGACAAGCCAGCGGCCAGCAGAACCGCGAGATGATTGGCCAGAGCAAGGCCCACAAACGGCTGGTAGAAGAAATCAATCTGGTGGGCGGCAGCGATCTTACCGTGCTGATCACTGGCGAAACCGGGGTCGGCAAGGAACTGGTCGCCCAAGCCATCCACGCCGCATCGCCCCGGGCCGACAAGCCGATCATCAGCCTCAACTGTGCCGCGCTGCCGGACACGCTGGTGGAGAGCGAATTGTTTGGCCATGTCCGCGGCGCCTTCACCGGCGCGATGAACGATCGGCGCGGCAAGTTTGAACTGGCCAATGGCGGCACGCTGTTTCTCGATGAGGTCGGTGAGCTGTCCCTGACCGTCCAGGCCAAATTGCTGCGAGTTCTGCAAAGCGGTCAGCTGCAGCGATTGGGGTCGGATAAAGAACATCAGGTGGACGTACGACTGATCGCCGCGACCAATCGCGACCTTGCCGAGGAAGTGCGCAGCGGCCGCTACCGTGCCGACTTCTATCACCGCCTGAGCGTTTATCCGTTGCTGGTGCCAGCACTGCGTGATCGTGGGCGGGATGTGCTGCTGCTCAGCGGCTATTTTCTGGAGCAAAACCGCTCTCGCATGGGCCTCAACAGCCTGCGTCTGAACAGCGATGCCCAAGCTGCATTGCTGGCGTATGCATGGCCGGGCAATGTGCGGGAACTGGAGCACTTGATTGGCCGCAGCGCCTTGAAGGCGTTGGGTAACTGCAAAGAGCGGCCGAAGATTCTCAGCTTGAGCGCGGCGGATCTGGATTTGCCCAATGGCAGCGTTGAGCTTGCAACCGAGCCAGTCCCTGTCAGCCCTGCTGCTTTGGTCTCGGGAGACTTGCGGGCGGCGACCGAGGATTATCAGCGTCGACTGATCAACGCCTGTCTGGAACGGCACCATAACAATTGGGCGAGTGCGGCGCGTGAGCTAGGCTTGGATCGGGCGAATCTTGGAAGAATGGCGAAGCGGTTGGGGTTGAAGGATTAAGTGTGGCGGTATCTGAATCCACCCCTCACCCCAGCCCTCTCCCCAGAGGGTAGAGGGAGCCGACCGAGCTGAATGGGAAATTACGTCGACCTGAGAGACCGAATTGGATTCACCGTGGTTTCTCAGGTCGAAGCAAACCCCGCATCATCCCCGATCGGCCCCCTCTCCCCCCTGGGGAGAGGGCTGGGGTGAGGGGTGGATCCGACAACCAACCCATAACTACCCTAAAGCCCACCCCGTTCAGGTCGATAACCCGGCATCGATAGCTGTTGGCGATCCTCGCGATCTCCCATCACCTTTTTCCACAGAAGGTTTTTATGTCTTCAAACAAAGCCCGCGCAGATTCACTTTCGCTTCTGCTGTTTACCTTGCGCAGCGGCAAGCTGATGGCGATCAACCTGCTGAAAGTCAGTGAAATCATTCCCTGCCCACCGCTGACCAAACTGCCGGAGTCGCATCCCCACGTCAAAGGCATCGCCACCCTGCGCGGTGCCTCGCTGTCGGTGATCGACCTCAGCCGTGCCATCGGCGAACGGCCGCTGGAAGATCCGAACGGTGGTTGCCTGATCGTCACCGATGTCAGCCGCTCCAAGCAGGGTTTGCACGTTCAAGCGGTGAGCAAGATCGTCCACTGCCTGACCACCGACATCCGTCCGCCGCCCTTTGGCTCTGGCGGCGTGCGTTCGTACATCACTGGCGTGACCTCGGTCGACGGCACGTTGGTCCAGGTGCTGGACATCGAAAAAGTGATTCATGGCATCGCCCCGGCACAGATCGAAACGGCCCCGACCGAACTGAGCATGGAAGACGCCGAAGTACTCGGCAACGCGCGGATTCTGGTGGTCGATGACAGTCAGGTGGCGTTGCAGCAATCGGTTCACACCTTGCGCAACCTCGGCCTGCAATGCCACACCGCCCGCAGTGCCAAGGAAGCCATCGACTGCCTGCTGGACCTGCAAGGCACGGCCCAGCAGATCAACCTGATCGTCTCGGACATCGAAATGTCGGAGATGGACGGTTATGCATTTACCCGAACCCTGCGCGAAACCCCTGACTTCTCGCACCTCTATGTGCTGCTGCACACCTCTCTGGACAGCGCGATGAACAGCGAAAAGGCCCGTCTTGCCGGCGCGAACGCGGTGTTGACCAAGTTCTCCTCGCCAGAACTGACCAAGTGCCTGATCGAAGCAGCCAAGGCTGTCGCTGAACAAGGACATTGAGTCTTGGCCAAGGACTTCTGCTTTCTGATGCGGCGCAACCTCGCTGAAGGTGTGCCTGCGATTACTTGGCCTCAGGGAATCGTCCTCAGCGAATACCGCCCCGAACTGGCAGAAGCCGTTCATCGTTTGATGGAGCAGGGTTATCAGCAAGGTGGCGGTCGCGTGCCGGCACTCGACGTCTGGCAACAGCGTTTTGAAACCGATCCTGAATATGATCCGACCCTGTGCTTCATCGCTCTGGATGCCGAAGGTATTGTGGGTGTTTGCCAATGCTGGACAAGTGCCTACATCAAAAACCTGGTGGTGCATCCACGAGCTCAGAGGCAAGGATTAGGACGTGTGTTGCTGCTACATGCTTTCAAGATATTTCAGCAACGACGCGAAGGATTTGTGGATTTGAAGGTACTGGAAGACAACCTTCGGGCGCAGCGTTTGTATGAAAACGCCGGAATGCGCGTGGTCCGCCGGGAACCTGTCCCGACCTGACATACTCAGACCTTGGTCAATACCCGCCCAAGGATGCCAGAACATGAAAGCCGCAACCCTGACCCTCCTCTGCCTCACCGCTCTCGCCTCCCAGGCCCACGCCTCCAGCTCCGACGCCTGGGCCGAGTACGACAAAGCCGTACTCGCCAGTTGCACCAAGGCCAGCGGCTTGAAAAATGCCAAACCCGTGGGCAACGCCGCGCAGTTCGATGACCGGGTTGGCTACACCGCACTTCTGTTGCAAGGCCAATACCCGCAAAAACACATGAAAGGCCAGCAAGGCACCGAACTGTGTCTCTACAACAAGAAAAGCAAAACCGCTTACGCCACCGAATGGGACTCCATCCGCCCAACCGCCAAGGCGCAGTGACTGGCGCATAACTTGCTTCGACAGTGGCCTTTGCGGCGGCATTCTGTCGCCGTTTCATGTCCTTTTATGCGACTGGCCGTTCAATGAATACGACGTTTTCCTGCGTAGGTTGTGGCAAATGCTGCAACGACCACCACGTGCCCCTGACCCTGCCCGAAGCCCGGATGTGGGCGGCCGATGGCGGTCAGGTGATCGTGCTGGTGGAAGGTTTCCTGGGCAATGGCCTGGGCCTGCCAGTGCAGCAACGCGAACACGCCGAACGCCGTTCGGTGAGGGTTCGAAGCGGCGCATCCGAGGCGTACATAGCCATCACCTTTGCCGCCTACAACGTCGGTCCTTGCCGGAATCTTGACGAAGACAACCTCTGCCGCATCTACGAACGCCGGCCGCTGGTGTGCCGCATCTACCCGATGGAAATCAATCCGCACATTCCCCTGAACACCGCAGTAAAGGAATGTCCACCCGAGTCGTGGGAAAAGGGACCGGATCTGATTGTGGGTGGTGAGTTGGTGGATCAGGAACTGGCCGGATTGATCCAGCGCTCCCGCCAGGCGGATCGCGATGACATTCGGACCAAGGATGCGATTTGCGCGTTACTGGGGATTCGGACTACAGCACTGAAGGGCGATGGCTTTACTGCTTATCTGCCGGACATGACGGCGTTTGCGAGGGTTATCGATCAGGTTGCGGCGCAGCCATTGGCTGAGTCAGGCGCTGACTGGTTGTTTCATGTGTCGGGCGTGGACATTGCCGGGCAAGTGCAGGAGGCGGGTGCGCAAGTGGCGACAGATACGCCAGTGAACTACGCGTTTATTTCGTTGCGGGCAGCCTGAGACGCCGGGCGCCAGTCTTCAGAACCACTGCGCAATCCCGTTGCGCAGTGATTAGTCGTCAAGGGGGTTAGCTGGCCGTCACCGCCAGACATTCCACTTCTACCCGCGCGTTCTCGACCAACTTGCCGGCAAACGTCGTACGTGCTGGCAAACGATCCGCCGGAAAGAAACTGCGATACACAGCACTCATGGCGGAAAAATCCCTTATGTCGGCAAGGATGACCGTGCACTTGGCTACATGAGCCAGGGACGAACCGTTGCGTTGCAGCGCGGTACGCAAGTTCTCCATGGCCTGGGTCGTCTGCGGGCCGATGCCGCCCTTCACCAGTTCGCCATCAGCCCCGAGGCCGAGCATGCCGGAAAAGTAAAGGGTCTCGCCCACCTGTACCGCATCGGAGAATGGCAGACCTTCCTCATTCGGAAAGTAGCGTGGTGAGTCTGGTGCTGCGGGTGGCAAATAACGCTGGGTAATCGCCTGGTACTGGCCATTTTGCTTAAGACGCTCAAGCGCCGCATTCAGGTTATCGCGCAGCAGGGTATCGGTTTTTCGCACAGCCATGGCCACGCCACTGCCCAGCATCGGGTCCTTGAGCGCCGGACCGACAAAATCGAAACCTTGTCCCTGAGGCTGACTTAAAAGCGCCTGGGTGATTTCAATCGAGTCTTGAAGGGTCGCGTCGAGCTCACCCGTCAGCAGGCTGGCGACCAATTGGTTGTTGAAATTGAAACTGCGCACCGTCACCCCGGCTGCCGCCCAGCGAGCCTTGGCGAAAGCCTCGCGACTTGTGCCCGCAAGGACGCCGACACGCTTGCCTTTGAGTGATTGAACCTCCGGTTGAAGATTCGCCCCTTTGCGCGCCACCAGACGGCTGCTCAGGGGGTAAAGATTATCGGTGAAATCGACCCGTTCTCGACGCGCCGATGTTGCCGTCATCGGCATGATCACGTCGAAACGGTTGGCTTCAAGGGCGTGAATGTTGGTCGCGTAATCCTGATCAACCCAGACACAGCTGGATTTGAGTTCGGCACACAGTGCATTGCCCAACTCGACGTTCAATCCGACCAGCTCACCCTTGTCGTTACGGCTCTCGAACGGCGGAACCAGCGCTTCGACACCGAAACGGATCTGTGGATCGGGCGCAAACGACATGCAGCCAGTGGTCAGGACCACTAGCGAAAGGAGAGAGAGGGGTTTTACCAGAGACATTTTGGCGGCCTTCATCAAAAATTCACGGGCATGAATCTTCGACGAGTGGCCACCGACTTTCCCAGAGGGCGAATCGCTCATCCTTGTGGGAACTGTCTCAATGACAGGAAGAACAATTACCGCTCAACAAAACGCCTGACAGTCAGCGTTTACCCATTGAGCGACGAGTGCCAGGAGGCGCTGCGCCGGGGGTCTTGGTATGGCCGTTCTTGGCGCCGTTCTTGTACCAGGGCTGGCTGGCGTTCTTTGCTGCAGCCAGGTCGCCCGGTTTGAACGGGAACTTGAACGCCGGGATCTCGGCTTTGGTTTCGCTGTCTGCGCTGGAGTCGACGCTGTCTGGCAGGTCTGCCTGGTCGTCGCTCAAAGCGTCGGCAACCGGCGGTTGTGTCGGGGAAGTCATGAAAGCTCCGGGTGATGCATAGAGTCGGGCCCGGTCAGCGAGCCGCGAAAGGCGGCAGTATACCTGTCTCGGGAGCCGCAAGCTTCAAGCCGTAAGCGAGTCCGTCGGGTTTTGTGGGAGGGGGCCAAATTTGTAACACTAATTTCTCGCTGCTACGATCGGTGCCCCCGATACCTGCTGAAAAAGGACTTCTCATGCGCCCTGTTAACGCCCTCGCTATCACCCTGTTGTTGTCGCCTCTCACTGCCTTGGCCGATAACACTCCCCTTGCCCAGTTAAAAGCGTACGAGGTCCCCCCGGCCTGGCTAACCCCGATTGCGCCCGTCCAAATCAGCGACAACGTCTGGCAAATCGGCACTGCCAGCCTGACCGTACTGCTGATCAAAACCAAAAACGGCGCGGTTCTGATCGATGGGGGGATGCCGCAACAGGCGAACCTGATCCTCGACAACATCAAACGCTTGGGAATGGATCCGACCGATGTGCGTTTCATCCTCCACAGCCATGCCCATACCGATCACGCGGGCCCTCTAGCCGCTTTGCGTCGGGCCACCGGTGCCACGTTGGTGAGCAACGCCGAATCTGCTGTGCTGCTACAACGCGGCGGTGCGGGTGACTTGCATTTTGGCGATGCCCTCACCTTCGCTCCGGTGCACACCGACCGCTTGGTACAGGACGGCGAGTCCATCAGTCTGGGCGACATGGCCTTCACCGTGCACTTCACCCCTGGCCATACGCCGGGCAGCATGAGCTGGACCTGGACGGACACGCGCGAAGGCAAACCGCTGCGTATCGCCTATGTCGACAGTCTTAGCGCGCCCGGCTACAAGCTTGCCAACAATTCGAGCTATCCCCGGCTGATAGAGGCATTCCGACAGAGCTTCACGACTATTCGTACCCTGCCCTGCGACTTGTTGCTGACGCCACACGCCGAGGCCAGCGGCTGGGACTACTCCAATACTGCCGCCTCCCACCGCGCGCCGCTGACCTGCGCCGCCTATGCGGATGCATCGGAGGGCAAGTTTGATCAACAGCTGGCGCAAGAATCCGCGGCACACTGATCACATGTCCGGCATCGGGCAGTGCCAGTTAAAAACTGTTACCTATGTGCTTGAACTGATTTGTTTCCTATGTGGGAGAGTCATACCGCTTCGCCGCCATCAAGAACAATCTGCCTGCCCACAAAAACCAGAGACAAAACTGACAGCGCCGTCAGTTAGCAGTCACTTTCCTGACGGGCTAAGAGGTTTATAAAGGAAGGTATAAACCTGACAAAACCCCGACCACTTAGCCCGGCGCCTCACTCGCATGCGAATTCAGAAAAAAACCGCCTTGATCGCAGGTCTGCTGATTGCCTTGGCAGCGCTGGGCGCGTGGTACCTCACCAAACCCGCCACGGCAAAACTGGCCGCTCCGACCGCCATCCCGGTGCGGGTCGTCAGCGTCACCGAAAAAGACGTCCCACGCTACATCAGCGGCATCGGCTCGGTGCTGTCGCTGCACAGCGTGGTAGTGCGTCCGCAAATCGACGGCATCCTCACCAAAATCCTGGTCAAGGAAGGCCAACTGGTGAACAAAGGCGACCTGTTGGCCACCATCGATGACCGCTCGATCCGCGCCAGCCTCGACCAGGCACGGGCGCAATTAGGCGAAAGCCAGGCGCAATTGCAAGTCGCGCTGGTCAACCTCAAGCGCTACAAGCTATTGAGCGTGGACGACGGCGTTTCCAAACAGACTTATGACCAGCAACAGGCGTTGGTCAACCAACTCAAAGCCACCGCCCAAGGTAACCAGGCCTCGATCGACGCCGCTCAAGTGCAGCTCTCCTACACACAGATTCACTCCCCGGTGACCGGTCGCGTCGGTATTCGCACGGTGGACGAAGGCAACTTCCTGCGTATGACCGACGCTCAAGGCCTGTTCACGGTGACCCAGATCGACCCGATCGCCGTGGAGTTCTCCCTGCCCCAGCAAATGCTGCCGACCCTGCAGGGGCTGATCAACGATCCGGAAGATGCTCAGGTGAAGGCCTACATCGGCGCCGATACCGACGGCGAAACCGGCAATCTGCTGGGTGAAGGTCATTTGACCCTGATCGACAACCAGATCAACGCCAACACCGGGACCATTCGCGCCAAAGCTGAATTCAACAACCCCAGGCAGAAACTCTGGCCGGGCCTGCTGGTGACGGTAAAAATCCAGACAGCGCTGGAAAAAGATGCGCTGGTGGTGCCGCCTACAGTCGTACAACGCGGGCTTGATCAACATTTCGTGTACCGGGTCAACGGCGACAAGGTCGAGACCGTCACCGTACAAATGGTCTATCAAGGCAGCGGCCAGGACATCATCAAAGGCGTTAAACCGGGCGACGTGCTGGTCAGCGACGGCCAGTCGCGGCTCAAGCCCGGTTCGACGGTGCACGTAGTGACTGACCCACCGCAAGTGGTCCAATCGGAGCCCAAACCATGAAGGGTCATGGCTCGATCTCTGCCTGGTGCATCGATCATCCGGTTGCGACGATTCTGCTGACCTTTGCACTGGTGCTGCTCGGTGTCATCGCCTTCCCGCGCCTGCCCATCGCACCGTTGCCGGAAGCAGAATTTCCGACCATTCAGGTGGCCGCGCAATTGCCCGGTGCCAGCCCGGAGACCATGGCTTCGTCGGTGGCCACGCCGCTTGAAGTGCAATTCAGCGCCATCCCCGGCGTGACCCAGATGACCTCGAGCAGCGCCCTTGGCTCGACCATTCTGACCCTGCAATTCACCCTCGACAAAAGCATCGACACCGCCGCTCAAGAAGTTCAGGCAGCCATCAACACCGCCGCCGGCAAACTACCGAAAGACATGCCGACCTTGCCGACCTGGAGGAAGGTCAATCCGGCCGACAGCCCGGTGCTGATCCTCAGCGTCAACTCGACCCAAATGCCCGGCACCGAACTCAGCGACTTGGTGGAAACCCTGCTCGCCCGTCAGATCAGTCAGATCGACGGCGTAGGACAAATTAACATCACCGGCCAGCAACGTCCGGCGATCCGCGTTCAAGCCTCGGCTGACAAACTGGCGGCCATTGGCCTGACGCTGGCGGACATTCGTCTGGCGATCCAGAGCACCAGCCTCAACCTGGCTAAAGGCGCGTTGTACGGCGAGTCGAGCATCTCGACGCTGTCGACCAACGACCAGTTGTTCCATCCTGAGGAATACAGCCAACTCATCGTTTCCTACAAGGACGGTGCCCCGGTTCACCTCAAGGATGTCGCCAAAGTCGTCAACGGTTCGGAAGATGCCTACGTGCAAGCGTGGGCTGGTGATAAGCCTGGGGTGAACCTGGTGATTTCCCGGCAGCCGGGCGCCAACATCGTCGAAACCGTGGATCGCATTCAGGCCGCCTTACCCGGCCTCGAAGCCATGCTGCCGGCTTCGGTGCAGGTCAAGGTGCTGGTCGACCGCACCCAGACCATCCGCGCCTCGTTGCATGAAGTGGAAATCACCCTGCTGATCGCGATCATGCTGGTGGTGGCGGTGATGGCGCTGTTCCTGCGCCAATGGTCGGCGACCCTGATCGTGTCCGCCGTGTTGGGTGTTTCGCTGATCGCCAGTTTCGCCCTGATGTACATCATGGGTTTCAGCCTGAACAACCTGACGCTGGTAGCGATCGTGGTGGCCGTGGGGTTTGTGGTCGACGATGCGATTGTGGTCGTGGAGAACATTCACCGTCACCTTGAGGCTGGTGACGGCATGCGCGAGGCGGCGATCAAGGGTGCCGGCGAGATTGGTTTCACCGTGGTCTCCATCAGCTTTTCGCTGGTGGCGGCGTTTATTCCGTTGCTGTTCATGGGCGGCGTGGTCGGGCGGCTGTTCAAGGAATTTGCCCTGACCGCCACCTCGACCATCATGATTTCGGTGGTGGTCTCACTGACTTTGGCGCCGACGCTCGCCGCGCTGTTCATGCGTGCACCGGTGCATCACGCCCACAGCAAACCTACGTTTGGCGAACGCTTGCTGGCAGGCTATGAAAAACTTCTGCGCCGCGCCCTCGCCCACCAGAAATTGATGATCGGTGTGTTCTGCCTGTCGCTGGGGCTCGCGATTGCCGGTTACATCTTTATCCCCAAGGGTTTCTTCCCGGTGCAGGACACCGGTTTTGTCCTCGGCACCACCGAAGCCGCTGCCGATATTTCCTACGGCGACATGGTGAAAAAACACCTGGCGATGGCCGAAATCGTCGCCGCGGATCCGGCGGTCGCGGCGTTTTCCCACTCGGTCGGCGTCTCCGGCAGCAACCAGACCATCGCCAACGGTCGCTTCTGGATCTCCCTGAAAAAGCGCGGCGACCGCGACGTCTCCGCCAGCCAGTTCATTGACCGGATTCGCCCGCAACTGATGAAAGTCCCGGGCATCGTGCTGTACCTGCGCGCCGGCCAGGACATCAACCTCAGCTCCGGCCCGAGCCGCGCCCAGTACCAATACGTGCTCAAGAGCAACGACGGCGCGACCCTTAGCACCTGGACCCAGCGCCTCACGGAAAAACTGCGCAGTAATCCGGCGTTCCGTGACATTTCCAACGACCTGCAACTGGGCGGCAGCATCACTCACATCAGCATCGACCGCAGCGCCGCCGCGCGTTTCGGCCTGACCGCCAGCGATGTCGATGAAGCGCTGTACGACGCCTTCGGCCAGCGGCAGATCAACGAATTCCAGACTCAGATCAACCAGTACAACGTGATTCTGGAACTGGATACCAAGCAGCGCGGCAAGGCTGAAAGCCTCAACTATTTCTACCTGCGCTCGCCCCTGAGCGGGGAAATGGTGCCGCTGTCGGCGCTGGCCAAATTCGATGCGCCCACCGTCGGTCCGCTGTCCATCGCCCATGATGGCATGTTCCCCGCCGCCAACCTGTCGTTCAACCTGGCGCCCGGTGTAGCGCTGGGCGATGCGGTGATCATGCTCAACCAGGCCAAGGCCGAAATCGGCATGCCGGCCGCCATGAGCGGCAACTTCCAGGGCGCGGCCCAGGCGTTCCAGAGTTCGCTGGCCAGCCAACCATGGTTGATCTTGGCGGCGCTGGTGGCGGTGTACATCATTCTCGGCGTGCTTTACGAGAACTTCGTCCATCCGCTGACCATCATCTCGACGCTGCCGTCGGCGGGGCTCGGCGCTGTGATCATGCTGTGGATTTGCGGGCAGGACTTTTCGATCATGGCGCTGATCGGGCTGGTGTTACTGATCGGGATCGTGAAGAAGAACGGCATCCTGATGATCGACTTCGCCCTCGAAGCGCAACGCAAGGGCGGGCTGCCGCCGGAAGAGGCGATCTACCAGGCCTGTATCACCCGCTTCCGGCCGATCATCATGACCACCCTCGCCGCCCTGCTCGGCGCGCTGCCATTGATGCTCGGTTACGGCACCGGCGCCGAATTGCGCCAGCCATTGGGGATCGCGGTGGTCGGCGGCTTGCTGGTGAGCCAGGCGCTGACGTTGTTCACCACTCCGGTCATATACTTGTGGCTTGAGCGGCTTTTCCATCAGCCCAAACCAGCTCCGATGCCGGCGCTGTCGACCACAGACTGAGGCGGGGTCATGCGCGTTCTGATTATCGAAGACGAAGAAAAAACCGCGGATTATCTGCACCGCGGCCTGACGGAACAGGGTTACACCGTGGACCTGGCGCGCGATGGCGTTGAAGGCCTGCACCTGGCGCTGGAAAGCGACTACGCGGTGATCGTCCTCGACGTCATGCTGCCGGGCCTCGACGGCTTCGGCGTACTGCGCGCGTTGCGTGCGCGCAAGCAAACCCCGGTGATCATGCTCACCGCCCGCGAACGTGTGGAAGATCGCATCAAAGGCCTGCGCGACGGTGCCGACGATTACCTCGGCAAACCGTTTTCCTTTCTGGAACTGGTGGCGCGCCTGCAAGCGCTGACCCGCCGCAGCGGCGGTCACGAACCGGTGCAGGTGAGCATCGCCGACCTGTGGATAGATTTGATCAGCCGTAAAGCCACCCGCGCCGGTACGCGCCTGGACCTGACCGCCAAGGAGTTCTCGCTGCTCAGCGTACTGGCGCGCCGTCAGGGTGAAATTCTTTCGAAAACCGCCATCGCCGAAATGGTCTGGGACATCAATTTCGACAGCGACGCCAACGTGGTCGAAGTCGCGATCAAACGCTTGCGGGCCAAGCTAGATGGGCCGTTCGACGAGAAACTGCTGCACACGATTCGTGGTATGGGTTATGTGCTGGAGAGCCGTGGTGTCCAGTAATTCGATTGCCCTGCGCCTGAGCGGGATGTTCACGCTGGTGGCGCTTTTGGTGTTTTTGTTGATCGGTTGGGCGTTGTACCAGCAGGTCGATAAAGGCTTGGGCCTGTTACCCGAGGCGGAGCTGGACGCGCGCTACAGCGTGCTCGAATCCACCGTCGGCCGTTACGGCACGCCTGAGCATTGGGTGAAGATCAACAACAAGCTCAAGCTGCTCGGCGAAGAAGACAAGCGCATCAGTTTCTGGATCATCAGCGGTGATCCGCACTACGAATACGGCAACCTGACGCCGCAGATCCGCGCCTTTGCCGAAGGTCCGCTGGGCATGCGCGACTTGAAACTGCCGGATCAGCCTTATCCGCTGAAAGTGCTGGTCAGTCAGTTCCCGGCCAAGGATCAACGCCCGCCGTTGCGCTTCATGATCGGCATCGACACCGAGACGTTTTTGCAGACTCAGCACCATTTGCTGATTGCCCTGATCAGCCTGGCGATCATCGGCGTGTTGCTGGCGTCGGCCCTCGGTTATTGGGTGGCGCGGATCGGTCTCAAGCCGCTGATCAAGTTGTCTCAGGAAGCCCAGCGACTGACACCGCCGTTGTTGTCCGGTCGCCTGCAACTGTCGCCGCTACCACCGGAACTGAATCAGTTCGTCAATTCGTTCAACTCGACACTGGAGCGGGTCGAACAGGCTTACTCACGCCTTGAGTCGTTCAATGCGGACGTGGCCCATGAACTGCGCTCGCCCCTGACCAACCTGATCGGCCAGACCCAAGTTGCGCTGACTCGCGGGCGATCCGCCGAACACTACTTTGAAGTGCTGCAATCGAACCTTGAGGAGCTTGAGCGGCTGCGCTCGATCATCAACGACATGCTATTCCTCGCCAGCGCCGACCAAGGCAGCAAAGCCACCAAACTGACCTCCACATCGCTGGCCGATGAAGTGGCCACGACCCTGGAGTATCTGGATTTCATCCTTGAAGACGCGCAGGTTCAGGTGCAAGTCAGTGGTGACGCGCAGGTGCGGATCGAGATTGCTCATCTGCGCCGGGCGTTGATCAACCTGCTGAGCAATGCGGTGCAGCACACCGAGCCTGGCCAGGTGATTGAGGTGCGGATCGAGGTTGAGGAGCATCAGGTCAGCATCGGGGTTGCGAACCCAGGGTCGCCGATTGCCGGCGAGCATTTGCCGCGGTTGTTTGAGCGTTTTTATCGGGTCGATGCGTCGCGCAGCAACAGTGGCAACAACCATGGGTTGGGGTTGGCGATCGTCAAGGCGATTGCGTTGATGCATGGCGGGGATGTGTTTGTGCGCAGTGATCACGGCATGAATACGTTTGGGATTCATCTTCCCGTCTGACAGAGTTCGACTCGAGATCCCCCTCACCCTAACCCTCTCCCAGAGGTAGAGGGGACTGACCGAGTTGTTCTTGGAGCTACATCGACCTGAACGCCCGAGCCGAACTCAGGTTCGAAAACTACGAAGATCGGCTCCCTTTCCCCCTCTCCCCTGTGGGGCGGTCCGACGTTTCGGGAGGGTTGGGGTGAGGGGGGGCCCTTTCGCAACAACGCAAAGCGCCACTGTTGCTTTAAGCGCAACAGTCCTTTCATGAATCCACTCTTTTTCCCCTCTCCAATCCCCCTTATCGTTGCCGCACCAAACAGCACTTGCCAAGCAAGAAGGTTTTAAAGATGTCCAACACTATGGGTATTGCCAGCGCTTTCGTTTTGTCCTCTTTGTTTCTGTCTCCGTTCGCCATCGCCGAAGAATCGCAGACGTTCGTCGCGAAAAATTCCGCACGCGCTGCTGCATTCGAACAGCATCAGAGCGAAATGACGGCCAAGGCTCAGGAAGCTGCGCAAACCCCTCAAGCATCAAGCACTCAAGCCCAGCCACGGATTGAGAAAGACAGCTGATTGTTAAGTATCGCTTTGTTTCCCTCGACACTTTTCATCGGCTCTTCCCTTTGAAAAGTTGTCTTCAAAGCCGCTGCTATCAGCGGCTTTTTTTCGTTGTGGTTTTAAACAGCTTCAGTTCGTCTCTCCTAACAAGAAACATTTTGAGTCTCAATACAATGAGGCTCTTAGTTGACCCAAGGAGCCTTACCGCTAGTGCGTTTCCCTCTTAGATTCAGCCCGTTATTCATTGCAATTACTGCAACGGTGGCGCCTGCTGCTCACGCCGTAGATGACTCAAACGCCGAAGGTTTCGTTGAAGGATCGAGCCTCAACCTCAACGCCCGTAACTACTACATGAACCGCAACCGCCTGCAGCAGGCGGATGACAACATTGAATGGGGCCAGGGTTTCCTCGGCACCTTCGAATCGGGTTACACCCAGGGCACCGTCGGTTTCGGCGTTGACGCCCACGCCATGCTCGGGCTCAAGCTCGACGGCGGTGGCGGTACCGACGGGTCGAGTATCCTGCCGATCAGCGATGGCAACGGCAAAGCGCCAGGTTCGTTCTCGACGGCGGGCGGCACGCTGAAAATGCGTGCCTTCGATACCGAACTGAAGGCCGGTGACTTGTTTCTCACCAACCCGGTGATCGCCGGCGGGGAAACCCGCATGCTGCCCCAGACCTTTCGCGGCGTCAGCCTGACCAACCACAGTCTCGACGGCTGGATGATTGAAGGTGGCCAGGCGAGTTTCACCAAGCCTTACAACCAGAGCGGACACACCCGAATCGGCACGTCCTACGGCAGCCTGGCCGACGGTGACGAAAGTAAGCACCTGAATTGGGCCGGCGTGGCCTGGAGCGGCCTGCCGGGGTTGACCAGCAGCCTCTATGCTTCCGAACTCAAGGACATCTGGAACCAGTACTACTACGATCTGGACTACACCTACGCGCTGAATGATCTGGTCAGCCTCAACCCGGGCCTGCACGCCTATCACACGCAAGATACCGGCGATGCGCTACTGGGCCACATCGACAACAACACCTACAGCCTGCATTTCACCGTCGGTGTGGGTAACCACAGCGTTACCGCCGCGTACCAGCGGGTCAACGGCAACACGCCGTTCGACTACATCAGCCAGGGCGACAGCGTCTACCTCGACAATTCCCAGCAGTATTCGGACTTCAACGGCCCGAACGAACGCTCATGGAAACTCAAGTACGCCTACGACTTTGTCGGGCTCGGTCTTCCCGGTCTGACCTCGGCGGTCTCTTACTCACGAGGTGAACTGGACTTGACCAAGGTCGATCCGGACAGCCCCGGTTATGCCTCGTGGTACAGCGCTGATGGCAAAAACGCCAGGCACTGGGAACGCGACATTGATCTCAAGTATGTGGTTCAGGGCGGCAAGGCCAAAAACCTGGCGCTGCGCCTGCAATGGGCGACCAACCGTGGAGGCAACGGCTACGGCGCGCTGGATCAGGACACCGATGAATACCGGGTGATCGTCGACTACCCGCTCAATGTCTTCTAAGCTTCAATAAGTAAAAGGCCAGCATGTTTTGCTGGCCTTTTTTTTATCCGGGATTTATACAGGCGCTCCGCACACAAACGGTTTCTGGGATTCTGCCTGAGTCTTGCAAAACACTTTCATAACGCCTCATTAGCAGAAGTCAGAACCATGAGTGTGAGCAGTGCACCATCTCACCATCCGATCCGGTCGACGCGATCGGAGCGGCTTCTGGTTCTCGGCAGTTTGCTGCTGGTGATTGCAATTCTGAGCATCGTGGCGTTCCTGCTCATTCGCGAACGCGCCAATGCTGAACAGTCTGCCACTCGTGCAGCAACCAACATCGTGCAGTTGATTGACGCCGACGTGCTACGCAACGTCGAACTCTATGACCTGTCCTTGCTCGGATTGATCGCTGCCTCGCAGCGCGAAGACCTCAAGAGCGTTTCCCCTGCCATCCGCCATCTGGCCTTGTTTGACCGTGCCACTGCCGCGCCGTACAAGGGCGACATTTTGTTGCTGGACAACAAGGGCGACGTGATCGCCGACTCGGCCTCGGTAGAGCCCAGAAAGGGCAATTTTGCTGACCGCGAATACTTTCAGTCGCACGTGAACAATCGCGACCCGAGCATGCTCATCAGCCGTCCCTTCCGTTCCAGACAGCCTGAACATGAATGGCGAATCAGCTTCAGTCGCCGGGTCAGCGGCTCACAGGGCGAATTTCTTGGCGTGGCCGAAGCCGCCATGCGCTTGAGTTATTTCGATCAACTGTTCAACAGCTTGAGCATCGGTCGTGACAGCTCGGTCAACCTGATCAGCTCGGACGGGATTCTTCTGGCTCAGGAACCCCGCCTGGCCGAAGAGCTTATTGGCAAGGACTTCAGCAACCGCCCCAACTTCCAGCGCATCGTCAAAGAAGGCAACGGCAGCTTCACCGGTGCTTCAAGCCGCTATAAGGACAAACGCCTGTACACGTTCTCCAAGGTGGGCAACTTGCCGTTGATCGTCATCGTTGCACTGTCCAGTGATGAAGTGTTTGCCTCGTGGAAGCGCACGGCGGTGGTGGTTAGCGTTGCGACTATTGCGCTGTGCATCAGCTTGCTCTGGCTGACTTGGCTGCTCAGCCGGGAACTGCGCCTGCGCCACAACGCCGAACAGGAACTGGCGCAACTGGCGGCCACCGATGCCTTGACCGGCCTGGCCAACCGCCGAACGCTGGATCAGGTCCTGCGTCATGAGTGGTTCCGCGCTCAACGTTCCGGCCAGCCATTGTCGCTGCTGATGATTGATGCCGACCACTTCAAGGCCTTCAACGATCGACATGGGCATCAGGGTGGCGATGATGCGTTGCGCTCGGTGGCCAAAGTGATCTCCGACAATGTGCGGCGACCAGCGGATCTGGTCGCCCGTTACGGCGGCGAAGAGTTTTCGGTGATTCTCGCGGAAACAGACAGCCAGGGTGCGCAACAGATTGCCGAACACATCCGCGCGACAGTGGAGCAATTGCCGCTGATGGCAGGTGCCGAGTCGCCGATTACTGTCAGTATCGGTATAAGCACCTGGACCACATCCGCCGAGATCAATCTGGAACAGCTATTGTATGCAGCGGACAAGGCGCTGTATCAGGCCAAGGAAAGTGGGCGTAATCGGGTGGTCGCTGCCAATTGAGGCCTTTCCCGCAGGCATAAAAAAAGGCCACCCGAAGGTAGCCTTTAAAAAACTAGAGAGGTTTTTTACTTACACGGCCGCAACTGGACGCATGTAAGAGATCGGTGCACTGCTGGCGTCTTCGAAAGTCACGACTTCCCAAGCATCTGTCTGCTCAATCAACTTGCGCAGCAGCTGGTTGTTCAATGCATGTCCGGACTTGAAGCCCTTGAACTCACCAATCAGGCTATTGCCCAACAGGTAGAGGTCACCAATTGCATCGAGGATCTTGTGCTTCACGAATTCGTCTTCATAGCGAAGGCCGTCTTCGTTCAGTACACCATCCGCGTCGACCACAATAGCGTTTTCAACGCTGCCGCCGAGTGCGAGGTTGTGCTTGCGCAGGTACTCGATATCACTCATGAAACCAAAGGTACGGGCGCGGCTGACTTCTTTTACAAACGAAGTGCTGGAAAAATCCACGCTTGCACTTTGTGTGCGGTCACGGAAAACCGGGTGATCGAAATCGATCTCGAAGCTCACTTTGAAACCTTCGAAAGGGACGAAAGTGGCGCGCTTGTCGCCGTCTTCCACTGTCACTTCCCGCAGGATCCGGATGAACTTCTTGGCGGCGTCCTGTTCTTCCAGGCCGGCCGATTGGATCAGGAATACGAAAGGTCCAGCGCTACCATCCATGATCGGAACTTCAGACGCGGAGAGCTCGACGTAGGCGTTATCGATGCCCAGGCCAGCCATGGCCGAGAGCAAGTGCTCCACCGTATCCACTTTGGTGTCACCACTGACCAATGTGGTCGACATCGTGGTTTCACCAACGTTTTCCGCGCGGGCAGGGATCTGCACCACAGGGTCGAGATCGGCACGAACAAACACAATGCCGGTGTCGATAGGTGCGGGCTTGAGGGTCAGGTATACCTTCTCCCCGGAGTGCAGGCCTACACCTGTAGCACGGATAATATTTTTCAGTGTGCGTTGTTTAATCATGGCTTGGGCCGCTTCAGCGCAAATTGCGAACTGGTATCAACAAAGGCTGGCGATGATAGCAGACCAGACCTTTGCTGAACACCAATCACCTTCATAGCCCTGATACATTCCATTAATCGGCCTGACGACGCAGGAAAGCCGGGATGTCCAGATAGTCTAGATCATCTTGCGGATTCATCTTCGCGGCAGTCGCAGCACCGGCCTGAGCCTGGTTGCGCATGACGGTCGGACGGTCCAGGTCACGGTAGTTCACAGCAGGCGCTTCCTGACGCGAAGGCGCTTGTTGCTGCGGCTGCGATGCCACGGACGTGTGCATGGTGTTGTCGATAACCTTCACAGGCTTCTCGATTTTCGCGCCCAGACCCGTGGCAACCACGGTCACGTGCAGTTCGTCGCGCATGTCCGGATCGATAACGGTACCGACCTTGACCATCGCGTGCTCGGAAGCAAAGGCTTCGATGATGCTACCCACGTCGGAGTACTCACCCAGGGACAGGTCAGGACCGGCGGTGATGTTCACCAGGATGCCGCGTGCACCTTGCAGGTTCACGTCTTCCAGCAACGGGTTGCGAATGGCCGCTTCGGTGGCCTCACGTGCACGGTTCGGACCGCTGGCGCAGCCAGTGCCCATCATCGCCATGCCCATTTCGCTCATCACGGTACGCACGTCGGCAAAGTCGACGTTGATCATGCCCGGACGCTTGATGATGTCGGAGATACCGCGAACGGCACCGGCCAGTACATCGTCGGCCTTGGCGAATGCGGACAGCAGGCTTGCGTCCTTGCCAAGGATGGTCAGCAGCTTCTCGTTGGGAATGGTGATCAACGAGTCGACGCTTTCAGACAGCAGACGGATGCCTTCATCGGCGATCTGCATGCGCTTTCGGCCTTCGAACGGGAACGGACGAGTCACCACCGCAACGGTGAGAATCCCCATTTCCTTGGCCACTTCAGCAATGATCGGCGCAGCACCGGTACCGGTACCACCGCCCATGCCAGTGGTGATGAACACCATATTGGTGCCCTGCAGGACTTCGGCAATGCGCTCACGATCTTCGAGAGCGGCCTGACGACCTACTTCAGGGTTGGCGCCAGCGCCGAGACCTTTGGTCACGCCGGTGCCCAGTTGCAGGATGGTCCGCGCGCCGATGCTTTTCAGCGCTTGGGCATCAGTGTTGGCGCAGATGAATTCAACGCCTTCAATGTTGCTCTTGACCATGTGGTTGACGGCGTTGCCGCCGCCTCCGCCAACACCGATAACTTTAATAACCGGGCTTGCGGGGATGTTGTCTACGAGTTCGAACATTTTCCCTCTCCTTTCATTTCTCTAGTTTTTTCGCCTACTGCCTGTATCTACAACGGTGCTGCGGTAAATCTTTAGAAGTTGCCTTGTACCCAGCTCTTGAAGCGATCGAGCAAGGCGACTTTCGGCTCTTCATTGCTGTAGCTGTCGCGGCTGCTGATGCCCGAGAACGAAATCCCGTCGGACTGCTTCTGCAGGCCGTACATCAACAGGCCAACGCCGGTGGAATAAATCGGGTTGCGGACCACATCGTCCAGGCCCTTGACGCCATGCGGCACGCCCAGGCGGACCGGCATGTGGAAGATTTCTTCGGCCAGTTCGACCGCGCCTTCCATTTTCGACGTACCACCGGTCAGCACGATGCCGGCCGGGATCAGGTCTTCGTAGCCACTGCGACGCAGTTCGGCCTGGATCAGCGTGAACAGCTCGTCGTAACGCGGCTCGACCACTTCGGCCAGGGCCTGACGGGACAGCTCGCGCGGTGGACGGTCGCCGACGCTTGGGACCTTGATGGTTTCACCGGCACCGGCCAGTTTGGCCAGGGCGCAGGCGTAGCGAATCTTGATTTCTTCGGCGTACTGGGTCGGGGTGCGCAACGCCATGGCGATGTCGTTGGTCACCTGATCGCCCGCAATCGGGATTACCGCGGTGTGACGGATCGCGCCTTCGGTGAAGATCGCGATGTCGGTGGTGCCGCCACCGATGTCCACCAGGCACACGCCCAGCTCTTTCTCGTCGTCGGTCAGGACCGAGTAGGCCGAAGCCAGTTGCTCGAGAATGATGTCGTCGATTTCCAGGCCGCAGCGACGCACGCATTTTTCAATGTTCTGTGCGGCGTTGACGGCGCAGGTGACTACGTGAACCTTGGCTTCCAGACGTACGCCCGACATGCCCAGAGGCTCACGAACACCCTCCTGGTTATCGATCACGTAATCCTGCGGCAGGGTGTGCAGCACGCGCTGGTCAGCCGGGATTGCCACGGCCTGGGCGGCGTCGAGAACTCGCTCGAGGTCGGCGGAGCTGACCTCGCGATCACGAATCGCCACGATGCCGTGAGAGTTCAGGCTGCGGATATGATTGCCAGCCACGCCGACGAACGCCGAGTGAATGCGGCAACCAGCCATCAGCTGCGCCTCTTCGATCGCGCGCTGGATCGATTGCACGGTGGACTCGATGTTCACCACCACGCCTTTTTTCAGGCCACGGGATGGATGGGTGCCGATCCCGACGATTTCCAGCGTGCCGTCGTCCGAGACCTCGCCGACCAGCGCCACCACCTTGGAGGTGCCGATATCGAGACCGACGATCATTTTGCCGCTTTGCACGTTTGCCATGGGTCCTGCCTCTTCTTAATTCTTCGCGACAGCGGGTTGGGCCGTCGTGGGCGCTACAGGTTCCCGCCAGCCAACAGCGAGGCCGTTGGCGTAGCGCAGATCGATGCGCGCAATGTTCGTAATCTGTTCTTTAAGCGTCTTGTCGTAGATGGCAATGAAGCGGCGCATCTTTTCCAGCAGGTTGCCGCGTCCCAGCAACAGTTCGATTCCCGGGCCTGCGCTGCCGGCGCCGGTGGTCAGGAACCAGCTGCCTCGGTCACGCAACTCCAGGCGCGCAATCGAGAAGCCCAACGGCCTGAGCATCTGGCTCAGCACCTGGTATTGCTGCATAACTTGCTGTTGGGCCCGTTGTGGGCCGAACAGCTGTGGCAAGTGTTCGTAGTTTGCCAGCTCCCGCGGGGTGAACGCCTGTCCCTGGTTGTTCAACAGCGCTTCATCGCCCCAACGGGCCACCGGCAGTTGTTCTTCCAGGCGAATCACCACTTGATCCGGCCACACCCGACGCACTTCGGCGTGGGCAATCCATGGCATCGTTTCAAGCTCGGTACGCATGCTCTCCAGGTCAATGGTGAAGAAGCTCGACGCCACGTAGGGGGCGATCCGCTGCTGCACCGCTTGCTGGCTGATGTAACTCAAATCGCCCTGCACGTTGATCTTGGTGATCGGCCGGTCGGCGTACGGCAACAAACGCTGCGCGCCTTCGTAAGTGCCGAAACCCAGCGCTACCAACAGCACTGGCCAGAACAGGCTTTTCAGAAAACCAAAATTGGCTTTCGGCAGGCGCGCAGACATCGGCTCTTTGGCCACCATTCGGCTGGCACCCCGCGGCACCGGCTTGCGGCCAGGTGGTGCGGAGGGCTGATGTCTCAGCTGTGCGCCTTGCATGGTCTTAACCTCGCGGCTCAACATTATTGGCAACGCTAGCGGCCAAAATCGCCAAAACCAGTTGCTGGAAATCCAGACCGGCAGCACGGGCCGCCATCGGCACCAGACTGTGATCGGTCATGCCCGGTGCGGTATTGACTTCCAGGAACCAGAACTGCCCGTCGGCGTCCTGCATCACGTCAGCCCTGCCCCAACCGGCGATACCCAGCGCCTCACAGGCTTTCGCCGTGAGGTCCATCAGTTCTTTTTCTTTGCTGCTGTCCAGGCCACACGGAATCCGGTACTGGGTATCGGAAGCCACGTACTTGGCGTCGTAGTCGTAGAAGCTGTGCGTCGTGCCCAGGGCAATCGGTGGCAACACCTGGTCACGCAGGGTGGCGATGGTGAACTCCGGACCTTGAATCCATTGCTCGACCAACACTTGCGAATCGTAGGTACTGGCCGCTTTCCACGCGTCGATCAACTCCGACGCGGAGGTCACTTTGGCCATCCCGATACTTGAACCTTCATGGGCCGGTTTGACGATCAAAGGGAAGCCCAGTTCCGTCGCCGCCGAAATACAATCGGCCTCGGAGCTCAGCACGGCATGGCGCGGCGTCGGAATACCGAGGCTGTGCCAGACCTGTTTGGTGCGCAGCTTGTCCATGGCCAGTGCCGAGGCCAGAATGCCGCTGCCGGTGTACGGAATACCCAGGCATTCCAGCAGGCCCTGCATGCTGCCGTCTTCACCGCCACGACCGTGGAGAATGATGAAGGCGCGATCGATTTTTTCGTTCAGCAGACGCTGCAACAGGTCATCGCCCACGTCGAGACCAAACGCGTCGACACCGGCGCTTAGCAGCGCGTCGAGAACCGCGTTACCCGACTTGAGAGAAACCTCACGCTCGGCACTCTTGCCGCCGAAGAGCACGGCGACGCGGCCGAAATCTTTCGGCGCAATAGTGGAGACGAGGTTGGCGTAAGCAGCAGTCATTTCAACTTCCCCACACTCGGCGCAGCAACGGCGCCTGCGAACAACGGACTTTTCAACAGTTTCGGTGCAAGACCACCGATGTCACCGGCACCCTGGCACAGCAGGATGTCGCCGGCACGCAGCAGCGGCTTGACGATCGGCGCGAGGTCGACACCGCGCTCGATGTAGATCGGGTCGAGCTGACCGCGCTGACGAATGCTGTTGCACAGCTTGCGGCTGTCGGCGCCCGGGATCGGCTCTTCACCGGCCGGATAGACTTCCATCAGCAGCAGAACGTTGGCGTCGGCCAATACATTGACGAAATCGTCGTACAGGTCGCGGGTCCGGCTGTAACGGTGCGGCTGGTAGACCATCACCAGACGGCGCTCCGGCCAGCCACCGCGCACGGCTTTGATCACTGCGGCGACTTCGGTCGGGTGGTGACCGTAGTCGTCGACCAGCATCACGTTGCCACCTTCTACCGGCAGTTCGCCGTAAACCTGGAAGCGTCGGCCGACACCCTGGAACCCGGACAGGCCCTGGACGATGGCTTCATCGCTGACGCCTTCATCGGTGGCGATGCAGATGGTGGCCAGTGCGTTCAACACGTTGTGGTTACCCGGCATGTTTACCGAGACATCCAGCGGATCGCGATCAGGACGCAGCACGGTGAAGAACGTCTGCATGCCCTGCTGACGCACATTGATCGCGCGCACGTCGCAATCGTCGCCGAAGCCATAAGTGACGGTCGGACGTTTCACCAGTGGCAGGATTTCACGCACCACCGGATCGTCCAGGCACACCACCGCCAGACCGTAGAACGGCAGGTTGTGAAGGAACTCGACGAAGGTTTTCTTCAGTTTGTTGAAGTCACCGTCGTAGGTCGCCATGTGGTCGGCGTCGATGTTGGTGACCACAGCCACCAGCGGCTGCAAGTGCAGGAAGCTCGCATCGCTTTCGTCAGCTTCGGCGATCAGGTAACGGCTGGTGCCAAGCTGAGCATTAGTGCCCGCGGCATTCAGACGGCCACCGATTACGAACGTTGGGTCCAGGCCACCGGCCGCGAACACCGAGGCGATCAGGCTGGTAGTCGTGGTTTTGCCATGGGTACCGGCGACGGCGATGCCGTGGCGGTAGCGCATCAGCTCAGCCAGCATTTCAGCGCGAGGCACCACCGGAATGCGGCGCTCCAGGGCGGTGGCGACTTCCGGGTTGGACGTGTTCACGGCACTGGAGGTGACCAGCACATCGGCGGTCGCGGCGTTCTCGGCGCGGTGGCCGATAAAGATCTGGGCGCCGAAGGACTCGAGACGCTCGGTCACCGGCGAAGCTTTCAGGTCGGAACCGGACACTTCATAGCCCAGGTTCAACAACACTTCGGCAATGCCGCACATGCCCACGCCGCCGATTCCGACGAAGTGGATGCGACGGATGCGGCGCATTTCCGGTTGCGGCATGGCTTTCTGATTCTCAACCATGGGCCACCTCCAGGCAGGTATCGACCACGTTACGGGTTGCATCGGGTTTGGCCAGGCGGCGTGCCGCGGCGGCCATGTCGGTCAGTCGTTGTGGTTGCATCAGGACCTCTGTCAGGCGTGCGGCAAGATCCGCTGCGCCAGTCGTTCTTTGCGGCATCAGGAAGGCAGCGCCTTCACGGGCCAAATAATCGGCGTTGCGGGTCTGGTGATCGTCGATCGCGTGGGGCAAAGGCACCAGCATCGAGGGCAGACCGGCGGCGGCCAGTTCACTGATGGTCAGCGCGCCTGCGCGGCACACCACCAGGTCGGCCCAGCCATAGGCTTGGGCCATGTCTTTGATGAAAGGCTGCACTTGCGCCTCGACGCCAGCCGCGCGATAGCGCTCTGCAGTCACTTCATCGTGATTTTTGCCGGCCTGATGAAACACTTCCGGGCGCAGGTCGGGGGCGACTTGCGACAGGGCTTCAGGCAGCAACTTGTTCAACGGTTCTGCGCCCAGGCTTCCACCCAGGATCAGCAAACGCGCCTTGCGACCGGCCAGAGCCTGTCGCGGTGTTTCGAGGAACAGCTCGGTGCGCACCGGGTTACCGGTGGTCCGACGGCTGCCCGACAGGGTAAAGGTGTCGGGGAACGCTTCACAGACTCGGGCGGCCAACGGCACCAGCAACCGATTGGCGGTACCGGCCACGGCGTTCTGCTCGTGAACGATCACCGGCACGCCGGCCAGTTTGGCTGCAACACCACCAGGACCGGTCACATAACCACCAAAGCCGACGACACACACCGGCCGCAGTTGGCGAATGATCGCCCGCGCCTGCCAGATCGACTTGAGCAACATGAACGGCGCCTTGAGCAGGGACAGCTTGCCCTTGCCACGCAGACCGCTGGCATTGATCCGATGCAGTTCGATGCCGGCCACCGGGACCAGATCGTTCTCGATGCCACGCGGGGTCCCGAGCCAATGCACGGTGTAACCACGGGCCTGGAATTCGCGGGCACAGGCCAGCGCCGGGAACACGTGGCCACCGGTGCCGCCCGCCATGATCAATACGTTAGCGCCCATGGGTCGGCTCCTCGGCGAAGTCGCTCTCATGGAACTCCATCTCTTCGCTGCCCAAATGGGTTCGACTTTCCCATTCGATGCGCAGCAACAAGCCGAGACAGGCACAGCAGATCACCAACGAACTGCCGCCATAACTGAGGAACGGCAGGGTCAGACCTTTGGTTGGCAGCAGACCGACGTTCACCCCGATGTTGATCAGGAACTGACCAATCCACAGGAACGACAAGCCGTACGCGATGTAGGCGGCGAAAAACTGCTTGGCCTTCTCGGCCCAATAACCGATGTACATGCCACGAATACAGACAAAGACGAACAGCGCCACCGTGCACAAAGAACCCACGGCCCCCAACTCTTCGGCCAGGACCGAGAACACGAAGTCGGTGTGGGCTTCTGGCAGGTAGAACTGTTTCTGCACGCTGTTGCCCAGGCCAACGCCCAGCCATTCGCCGCGACCAAAAGCGATCAACGCTTGAGACAACTGATAGCCGGCACCGAACTGGTCGGCCCACGGATCCGCGAAGTTGGTCAGACGCGCCATTCGATACGGCTGCACTTGAATCAACAACACCACTGCTGCGACCGCCAGGACAACCATCAAGGAAAAACGGAACAGCCCGACCCCGCCGAGGAACAGCATCGCCGCAGCGGCGCCCATCATCACGACGGTGGCGCCGAAGTCCGGCTCCATCAACAACAGACCCGCCATTGGCAGCAGAACGATGAACGGCTTGAAGAAGCCCATCCAGCTTTCACGCACTTCTTTCTGGCGACGCACCAGATAACCGGCGAGGTAGATCACCACGAAAACCTTGGCGATCTCGGAAGGCTGAACGTTGAAGAAACTGAAGCCGATCCAGCGCATCGAACCGTTCACTTCACGGCCGATCCCCGGGATGATCACCATCACCAGCAAACCGAACGCACCCATCAGCATCAGCCAGCCCAGGCGTTGCCAGGTGGCGATCGGAATCATCATGGTGACGATGCAGGCACCCAGGCCCAGCACGATGTAGATAAGGTGGCGAATCATGTAATACAGGGCACTGCCCGACTGCACAGCCGCCACTTCGGTCGAGGCCGATGCAATCATGACCAGCCCGAGGCCGATCAATGCGAGGCAGCCGGCGAGCATCGGGAAGTCGAGGTCGATGCCGCGCCCGGTGATGATCGGCGACGGATAGGGTTTGATGATGTTCATCAGACTCATACCAGATCCTCCACAGCGCGGACGAACTGGTGACCACGGTCTTCGTAATTCTTGAACATGTCGAAACTGGCGCAGGCCGGGGACAGCAGCACGGCGTCGCCCGTCTCTGCGATGGCGCGGCATTGCTCGACCGCTTCGATCAGCGAGTTGACGCGAATCAGCGGCACGGCATCGCCGATGGCCTGAGCGATCAGCTCGGCGTCACGGCCCATCAACACCACGGCGCGGCAGTTGGCCACCACCGGATCACGCAGATCCTTGAACTCGGCACCCTTGCCGTCGCCACCGGCGATCAGCACGAGTTTGCCGTCAATGTCCGCGCCCAGGCCTTCGATGGCAGCCAGTGCGGCACCGACGTTGGTGGCTTTGGAATCGTTGTAGTAGCTCACGCCATTCAGGTCACGGACCCACTGGCAGCGATGCTCAAGCCCGGCGAAGGTGCGCAGGCTCGACAGCATGGCGTCGAACGGCAGGCCGACGGCGTGGCCCAGGGCCAATGCCGCCAGGGCATTGGACTGGTTGTGGGCGCCGCGAACTTTCAACTCGCGCACCGGCATCAGGTTCTGGAATTCGAAGGCCAGGTATTTCTCGCCGTCTTCTTCGCGGATACCGAATGCCTTGAAATCAGGTTTGCTCAAACCGAAGGTCCAGCACGGCTGGCCTTCGCCCATCAGCGGACGGCTCAGGGCATCCTGACGGTTGACCACAAACTGCTTGGCACCCCGGAAGATCCGGTGCTTGGCCAGGTGATAAGCCGGCAGACCGCTGTAGCGGTCCATGTGGTCTTCGCTGACGTTGAGCACGGTCGCCACTTCGGCGTTGAGCTGATCGGTGGTTTCGAGCTGGAAGCTCGACAGTTCCATCACGTACAGCTCGACGTCGTCGCGGAGCAGGTCCAGCGCTGGCGTGCCGAGGTTGCCACCAACGGCGACACGCTTGCCGGCCGCCGCAGCCATCTCGCCGACCAGTGTGGTGACGGTGCTTTTCGCGTTGGAGCCGCTGATGGCGACGATCGGCGCCTTCGCGTTACGCGCGAACAGCTCGATGTCACCGGACAATTTCACGCCACGGGCGGCGGCAGCCTGCAGGGCCGGGGTCGCCAGCGCCAGGCCGGGGCTCACGTAGAGCTCGTCGGCGCGGCACAGGAATTCGACGTCCAGCTCGCCACAACGCACTTCCACGTGCGGATAGTCACGCTTGAGCGTGGCAAGTTCCGGTGGATTTTCCCGCGTATCGGCGACAGCAAACGACGTGCCCCGGTTCGCCAGGAAGCGAACCAGGGACATGCCGCTCTTGCCGAGGCCGACAACGATGCGGAAGTGGTCAGAAGCGATCAGAGACACTCGTTCTACCTCAGCTTCAGGGTGGCAAGGCCAACCAGCACGAGAATCACGGTGATGATCCAGAAACGGACGATCACGCGTGGCTCGGGCCAGCCCTTGAGTTCAAAGTGGTGGTGAATCGGTGCCATGCGGAACACACGGCGACCGGTGAGCTTAAAGGAGGCAACCTGAATGACGACTGACAGTGTCTCCATCACGAACACGCCGCCCATGATGAACAGGACGATTTCCTGACGGACGATCACCGCGATGGTGCCCAGTGCCGCGCCCAGCGCCAGTGCGCCGACGTCGCCCATGAACACCTGAGCCGGATACGTGTTGAACCAGAGAAACCCGAGGCCCGCGCCGATCAAAGCGCCGCAGAAAACGATCAATTCGCCTGCGCCCGGCACATACGGAATCAGCAGGTATTCAGCGAATTTCACGTTACCCGACAGGTAGCAAAAAATGCCCAATCCGCCGCCGACCATTACGGTGGGCATGATCGCCAGACCGTCGAGGCCGTCAGTCAGGTTGACCGCGTTGCTCGAGCCGACGATCACGAAGTAGGTCAGTACGACGAAGCCTATGCCCAGCGGAATGCTGTGATCCTTGAGCATCGGCAGGATCAGGGTGGTTTCCACCGGTGTCACTGCGGTCATATAAAGGAAGATCGCCGCGCCCAAGCCGAACACCGATTGCCAGAAGTACTTCCAGCGGCTCGGCAAGCCACGGGAGTTCTTCTCGATCACTTTGCGGTAATCGTCGACCCAGCCGATCGCGCCAAACAACAAGGTCACCAGCAGAACGGTCCACACATAACGGTTGGTCAGGTCAGCCCAAAGCAAAGTACTGACGCCGATGGACGACAGAATCAGCGCGCCACCCATGGTCGGGGTGCCCGACTTGGACAGGTGCGATTGTGGACCGTCGTTGCGAACGGACTGACCGATCTGACGGTTCTGCAAAGTGCGGATCATCCTCGGGCCATAGCACAGCGACAAAACCAGCGCGGTCAGCACACCGAGAATCCCGCGCAGGGTCAGGTACTGAAAGACCGCGAAGCCTTTGTAGAACTGTTGCAGATACTCCGCTAGCAGCAGCAGCATTAATGTTTCTCCAGGCTGGTCCCGCACAAAGCGGCGACGATGTTTTCCATCGCAGCGCTGCGCGAGCCCTTGATCAAAATAGTGGTGTTTGTGTCTTGCTCGGCGCCGAGGGCCTTGATCAGTTCAGCCTGAGTGCTGAAGTGAAAGGCCTGTGGACCGAAAGCGTTCACGGCGTGAGCCATCATTGGCCCGACAGCGTAAAGCGCGGAAACCTTGCCACGGGCGTACTCGCCCACGTCGCGGTGCCCCTGCTCCGCCCAATCGCCCAATTCGCCGATATCTCCGAGCACCAGAACGGTGCGGCCGGAAAAGCCGGCGAGTATATCAACGGCGGCGCACATGGAGGTGGGGTTCGCGTTGTACGTGTCATCAATCACGCGCATGCCATTGGTGGCCAGTTGCGCGACGGTGCGACCTTTGACCGGTTGCACCGCGCCCAGACCAGTGGCGATGCCGAACAGCGACACGCCCAGCGCATGGGCGGCGGCGGCGGCGGCCAAGGCATTGGCGACGTTATGGGTGCCGAGCAGGTTCAGTTGAACGCGCTCCATACCTTCAGGACTGTGCAGGTTGAACGCCGGGCAACCGCGAGCGTCGCGGTCCAGATCGCTGGCGTAGAAATCGGCACTGACATTGCTCAGGGCGAAGGTCAGCACTTTGCGACCGGCAGCGCGAGTCTTCCAGATGTCGAACGCCTTGTCGTCAAGATTGAGAACGGCGACGCCATCGGCATCCAGCCCTTCAATAATCTCGCCCTTGGCTTCAACGATTTTTTCCGGCCCGCCGAACTCGCCGACGTGGGCGGTCCCGGCGTTGTTGAGCACGGCCACATGAGGCTTGGTCATGTCGACGGTGTAAGCAATTTCGCCGAGCCGCGAAGCACCCAGTTCAATCACCGCAGCGGTATGTTCCGGTGCGAGTTCGAGCAGGGTCAACGGAACGCCGAGGTCATTGTTCAGGTTGCCACGGGTCGCCAACACCGGACCGCGCGTGCGCAGGATGCTGGCGAGCATTTCCTTGACCGTGGTCTTGCCGCTGGAACCGGTGATCGCTGCGACAGGATGGGTGTAAGCCGCACGGTTCAACGCGCCGAGTTGCCCCAGCGCCTGACGAGTATCTTTCACCAGCAATTGCGGCAGCGTGCTGTCGGCGACTTCACGCTCGACCAGCGCCGCTACGGCGCCTTTTGCGGCAACGTCATTGAGATAGTCATGACCATCGAAACGCGGGCCGACCAGGGCAATAAAGAGTTGGCCTGGTTTGATCGCGCGGCTGTCGATGCTGACGCCGTCGAAGCTGGCATCGGCAGTGACCATGCGGGCATTCAGCGCGCCGGTCAGTTCACTCAGTTTCAAGGCCTTAAGCATGGGCCACCTCCCACGCGGTCAAGGCGTGATCGGCCTCGACCAGATCGGAGAAAGCGTGACGCTGGCCGTTGATTTCCTGATAGTCCTCGTGACCTTTACCGGCCAGGATAATCACGTCATCCGCCGAAGCGCTGGCGATCAGCTGGGCAATCGCCTGGCCACGGCCAGCGACGAAGGTGACTTTATCCACAGCGGTAAAACCGGCGCGGATGTCGTCGAAGATCACTGCCGGGTCTTCGGTGCGCGGGTTGTCATCGGTCACCAGCACGCCGTCAGCCAGACGCTCAACCACTTCAGCCATGAGCGGACGTTTGCCACGATCGCGATCACCACCGCAACCGAACAGGCACAGCAAACGGCCTTTGGCGTGAGGACGCAGGGCCATCAAGACTTTTTCCAGCGCATCCGGTGTGTGGGCGTAATCGACCACGACCAGCGGCTGAGTGCCGCCGCCGAGGCGCTGCATGCGTCCGGCCGGGCCTTCGAGTTTCGGCAGCACATTGAGGATTTCGTCCAGCGCGTAGTCCAGTCCGAGCAAGGCGCCAACCGCGGCCAGCACATTGCTCAGGTTGAAACGACCGAGCAAGGTGCTGCGCAAGTGATGCTCGCCCTGCGGCGTGACCAGCGTGGCGCGCACGCCTTCGTCATCGAATTGCGCTTCACGGCAATAGAGGTAGGCGCGGGCATCTTCCAGGCTGTAGGTGATCAAGCGCGACTCGCGTTTATCGGCTGCCAGTTGGCGGCCGAATTCGTCGTCGAGGTTAACCACCCGGCACTTCAAATCATTCCAGGCAAACAGCTTGGCCTTGGCTTCACCGTAGGCTTGCATCGTGCCGTGGTAATCCAGGTGATCGCGGGACAGGTTGGTCATCACCGCCACATCGAACGCCAGTGCGGTCACGCGGCCTTGATCCAGACCGTGAGACGAAACTTCCATGGCGACCGCTTTGGCGCCGGCCTTTTTCAGGTCAGCGAGGGTCGCTTGCACGGCGATCGGGTTCGGCGTGGTGTGCAAACCGCTTTCGAGCGCGCCGTAAAAACCGGAGCCCAACGTGCCGACAATGCCGCAGTGCTGGCCGAGCAAATCCAATGCTTGCGCAACCAACTGCGTCACGCTGGTTTTCCCGTTGGTGCCGGTCACGCCGATCAGGTTCAGGTGACGACTAGGGTCACCGTAAAAACGCCCGGCGATGTCCGACAGCTGCGCCGCCAGGCCTTTGACCGGAATCAGCGGAACATCGGTAATCGGCAATACGGTCGCGCCTTCGACTTCATACGCCACAGCGGCAGCGCCGCGTTGCAGGGCGTCGGCAATGTGCGCGCGACCGTCGAACTTGCCGCCAGGAACGGCGAGAAACAGATCGCCAGCCCGCACGTTGCGGCTGTCCAGGGTCAGTTCGCGGATCAACAGATCGCGGCCGGCGTGGGCGAAAATCTTGTTCAGACTCAGAGACATCAGCCTCGCCCTCCATTGGCTTTCAGCGGAACGACCGGTGCTGCGTTCGCTTGTTGAGTAGGTGGCAGGTTGTCCGGGGTGATGTTCATCAGGCGCAAGGTCCCGGACATCACTTTGCTGAACACCGGGGCCGATACCAGACCACCGTAGTAACCGGCTTTGGTCGGCTCATCAATCACCACCACAATGGCGTAGCGCGGATCGCTCATCGGGCCGAAGCCGGCGAACAGCGAGCGGTAGGAATTCTCGGCGTAGCCTTTGGTGCCGACCGACGTTTTACGCGCGGTACCCGACTTGCCGCCCACGTGATAGGCCGGCACTTGCGCACGGAATACACCGCGCGGGGCTTCGATCACTTGTTGCAGCATGGTTTGCATGGTTTTCGCGACAGCTTCCGGCAATACCTGTGTGGTTTGCGGCGCCTTGTCGGATTTGATCAGGGTCAGCGGCGCGAGGCGACCATTGTTGGCCAGGGCCGAGAAGGCGTGGACCAACTGGATCGCGGTCACCGAGATACCGTAGCCGTACGACAGCGTGGCGGTTTCAGCCTTGCGCCATTCGCGGTAGTTCGGCAGGTTGCCGACGCGCTCGCCCGGGAAGCCCAGGCCGGTGTCCTGGCCGAGGCCGACTTTTTGCGCCAGACGGAAAATCGTTTCGCCGCCGATATCGAAGGCGACCTTACTCATGCCGACGTTACTGGAGTTGATCAGAATGCCGGTGAGGTCGAGCACCGGGCCTTCGCTCTTGGATACGTCCTTGATGGTGTATTTACCGATCTGCAAGGTGCCCGGGTACACCTCAACGGTATCGGTTGGCTTCCAGCGCCCGGTTTCAATCGCGGCGCTCATGGAAATCGCTTTCATGGTCGAACCCGGTTCGAACACGTCGATCATCGCGCGGTTACGCATCATCGCCGGTTGCAGGTTGCGACGGTTGTTCGGGTTGTAGGTCGGCTGGTTGACCATGGCGAGGATCTCGCCGCTCTTCACGTCCATGATCACCAGGCTGCCGGCCTTGGCGCCGTTCTCGATGATCGCGTTACGCAGTTCACGGTTGGCCAGGTATTGCAGACGCAGGTCAATGGACAACGCCAAGGGCTTTCCGGCCTTGGCGTTTTTGGTGACCTGAACATCCTTGATGAGTCGACCGCGCCGATCCTTGATCACCTGTCGCTTGCCGGGGACCCCGGCCAGCCATTCGTCGTAGGCCAGCTCGACGCCTTCACGACCGTGGTCATCGATGTCGGTAAAACCGACCATATGGGCAGTGACTTCACCGGCCGGGTAGAAACGCCGGAATTCTTCGATGCCATAAACGCCCGGCACTTTCAGATCGAGCACGGACTGGCCCTGCTCGGGGGTCAGCCCGCGCACCAGGTAGATGAATTCTTTATTGGCTTGAGCCTCGAGACGTTCGGCCAGGGCTTTAGGGTCTTGGCCCAGAGCAGCCGCCAGTGCAGGCCACTTCTCTTTGGCCGTTTGCATTTCCTTGGCATTGGCCCAAAGGGTGGTGACCGGGGTACTCACGGCCAAAGGCTCGCCGTTACGGTCGGTGATCAGACCACGGTGAGCCGGAATCGGGATATGACGAACACTGCGCGCATCGCCCTGACCTTTAAGAAAGGCACGGTCGACTACTTGCAGATCGATAATGCGCCAGGCAATCGCCGCGACCATGACGCCGAGCAAACCCAGCACCAGGCGGAACCGCCATGGAAAGAGTGCGCCCTCGAGTTTCATCATGGCGCCACCATCTGCACTTCAGCGGCGCCAGGAATGCGCATCTTCAGTTGCTCGGTCGCCAGGACTTCGATACGGCTGTGGGCAGTCCAAGTGCTCTGTTCGAGAATCAAACGGCCCCACTCCGCTTGCGCCTTGTCGCGCACGCTCAACTCGTTGTACAGGGAGTTCAGCAGTTGACGGTTCCAGTGGGCGCTGTAGGAAACGCCGATGGCCGACACGAGCACGCCAATAAACAGCAGAAACATGAAAAAGCTTCCGCCGGGAAGTGGCTTGGCGAAAAGCTTGCTCACCGCAGCTTCTCCGCGACGCGCATGACGGCGCTACGGGAACGTGGGTTGGCTTTTAGTTCGGCCTCGGAGGCGGACTGTGCTTTGCCATGGATTTTGATTATTGGTTCGAAGGCGACGTGACGTACCGGCAGGTTGCGCGGCAGGTTGTCGGCTTCACCTTTTACCAGTTTGCGCATGAACAGTTTGACGATGCGGTCTTCCAGCGAGTGGAAGCTGATGACGACTAGACGGCCGCCGACTTCCAGGCATTCCAGCGCGGCTTCGAGGCCGGCTTCCAGATCACCCAGTTCGTTGTTGACGTGAATACGCAAGCCCTGGAACGCACGGGTCGCCGGGTTTTTGCCCTTTTCCCATGCAGGGTTGGCGACTTTCAGGACTTCAGCCAGATCGGCAGTACGCTCGAACGGCTTGATGTCGCGACGCTCGGCCACGGCACGGGCCATGCGGCCGGAGAAACGTTCTTCGCCGTATTGCTTGAACACCCGGGCGATTTCTTCCACCGGGGCGGTGTTGACGAATTCGGCAGCGCTGATCCCGCGGGACGGATCCATGCGCATGTCCAGCGGGCCATCGTTGAGGAAACTGAAGCCGCGCTCAGGGTCGTCGAGCTGCGGCGAGGACACGCCGAGGTCGAGCAAAACGCCGCTGACCTTGCCGTCCAGACCACGTTCAGCAACTTCCGAACCGAGCTCGGCAAAGCTGCGCTGCACAACGACAAAGCGGCCGTCTTCGGCCGCTAGCGTTTGCCCGGTGGCAATCGCTTGAGGATCTTTGTCGAATCCGAGTACCCGACCATCGGGGCCGAGCTGGCTGAGGATCAACCGGCTGTGTCCGCCGCGCCCGAACGTACCGTCCAGATAGCAGCCATCAGGACGTACGGCGAGAGCCTCCACGGCTTCGTCAAGCAGTACGGTGATGTGGTTAAAGCCGCTATCAATAGTCACAGGATCAAATCACGCAGTTCATCAGGCATGGCGCCCGGTTGTTGAATGGCAGCCAGGTCAGCGGCAGAAACCGCATCCCAGGCATCCTCGTCCCACAATTGGAACTTGTTCAGTTGGCCTACCAACATCGCGCGCTTATCCAACTTGGCATATTCACGAAGACGCGGCGGAACCAGAAAACGACCACTGCCATCGAGCTCGAGGTCGACGGCATTACCAATCAGTAAACGTTGCAGGCGGCGGTTCTCTTCGCGAAGCGAAGGCAGTGCGCGCAGTTTGGTTTCAATAATTTCCCACTCATCGAGGGGGTAAACACACAAACACGGATCAACGGCATCAATTGTGACGATTAACTGACCGGAACTACGCGAAACGAGCTCGTCACGGTACCGGCTCGGCATAGCGAGACGGCCCTTTGCGTCGAGACTGATAGCGTTAGCTCCGCGAAACACGTCAGCGTTTCTCCAAATATTAGCGTTTTGAGCTCAAAAAACCCACTTCATGCCACTTTCCGCCACTTGCGCACACTATAGGAATGCGGCCACCGCACCGTCAAGGCGCGGATTAAAGGAAAACCCTTACAGAACTGAGATTTAGGAGTGCAAAAGGAGGGGTAGCGAGAATCTGACGTGTCATCCTGCTCAATAACTTGAACCAGCACTGAAGGCTGCGCTCGAAAGTTAAAGTAATTTGTTAAGAGTAAGATTTTTTTGGTATTACGAAAGTGCTTCTGCTGTTGATTCTGTAAGGAGGGAAATTGCTACTACAGGCGCCCTGCTCAATGATTAAAGCAGGGAGGGGAAAAAGGTGGAGAGTCGATCTGTAAGCCGGGTTCTGTCTTGAACAGTCATTCGTCTACGATGGCCATCACTGGACATCTTTAGCAACCTACCCGGTCCCAGCGCGGGCCACGCCTTGGGACCCTATTTGGTCTTGCTCCAAGTGGGGTTTACCTAGCCACGAACTGTTGCCAGACGTGCGGTGCGCTCTTACCGCACCTTTTCACCCTTACCGGCGCCGAAGCGCTTAGGCGGTTATTTTCTGTGGCACTTTCCGTAGGCTCACGCCTCCCAGGCATTACCTGGCACTTCGCCCTATGGAGCCCGGACTTTCCTCCCCCCCCTAATTTTCATAGAGGGCAGCGACTGTCCGATCGACTCTCCGCCGCGAAGATTAACGGCAGAGCAGCCGAAGGACAAGTGCTAAACGCCTAGGGCTACGCCTGCACGTCGGTTTTTACTCGCCCTTCTGTTTATCCAGCGCGACCTGATAGAGCACATTCTTGCGCTCGCCGGTAATTTGCGCCGCCAACGCTGCGGCTCGCTTGAGCGGCATTTCTTCAAGCAACAGATTCAGAATGCGCATCGCTTCACTGCTGACGGCGTCCTCGGTCTCGGGGGCAGACCAACCCGCCACCAACACCACGCACTCCCCGCGCTGCTGATTGCTGTCTGACTCGACGAACTCGCGCAACTCGGCCAGCGGCAAGCCCTTAAGGGTTTCAAAGGTTTTAGTGATTTCACGGGCCAGCAAAGCCGGGCGCTCCCCACCGAACACCAGTTCCATATCTTGCAGACATTCAAGGATGCGGTGTGGCGCCTCATAAAAAATCAGCGTGCGCGGTTCTTCCTTTACCAACTCAAGACGGGCACGCCGACCGACAGCCTTGGCCGGCAGGAAGCCTTCGAAGATGAAACGGTCCGACGGCAACCCCGCCGCCGACAACGCTGCGATCAACGCGCAGGCGCCCGGAACCGGCACCACATTGATACCCGCAGCACG
Source organism: Pseudomonas sp. LBUM1666 (assembly GCF_059695775.1). Lineage (NCBI taxonomy): Bacteria > Pseudomonadati > Pseudomonadota > Gammaproteobacteria > Pseudomonadales > Pseudomonadaceae > Pseudomonas > Pseudomonas sp. LBUM1666. The sequence continues at coordinate 5,182,080 of NZ_CP166789.1, forward strand.
CGCCTGACGCACGAGGTGATAACCAGGATCGGAAATCAACGGCGTGCCGGCATCTGAAATCAGCGCCACATCGTCGCCGGCGAGCAAGCGAGTGATAAAGCGGCTACCTTCATCCCGCTCATTGTGTTCATGACAGGCCGCCAGGGGTGTAGGAATGCCGAAATGCTGCATCAATCGCTGTGAGTGACGGGTATCTTCGGCGGCGATCAGGGCGACCTCACGCAGGATTTTCAGCGCACGCGCACTGATGTCGTCCAGGTTGCCGATGGGCGTCGCCACCACATAAAGCGAGCCAGCAGCGGAATTCAAAGCACCTGGAGCAGTCAAAGCGCACACCTCATGATCGGTAAAAGCCGCCATTGTAGCGCGTCGCGACGTTCGCGATACGCGCAAGCAACCCTCGGTTTTGCAGCCTTTTGTGCAGTGCCGCAACATTTGCACGAGCTAAATTGATCGATTCACACCAGTAACATCGCGCCCCGGCCAGTGCTTGGGTACAATTCCACGCTAATTTGATCGAGTATCAGGAACACTACATGATCGCTTGCCTGCGGCTGTTCACTGCCCTCTGCCTTGCTGCCTTGCTGGCGGCTTGCGCCAGCTCGCCCTCCTCCAGCCTTGGCGAACTTCCACGGACCCCGGATGCCAGTATCGAGCAATTGCTCGCACAGGCCGCTCAAAGCAAAGACCCGGAAAAAGCCTCCCTGTTGCGCCTGAGCGCGGCAGACCTGGCCTATCGTCAGGGTAATGCCGGCCAGTCCGCGCAAATCCTGCAACAAGTCCCCGTCGAGACACTCAAGCCTGGCCAACAGGTTTTCGCCAGCACCCTGGCGGCTGAACTGGCCATGGTTCGCAATCAGCCCAAAGCGGCGCTGACAGCCTTGAGTCATCCGAGCCTGCAACGCCTGAGCGAACTGCCGGTTGAGCAACAGGTTCGCACCGGCACAGTCCATGCCCGCGCCCTTGAAGCCGATGGCCAGACGCTGGCCGCCGCACGGGAGCGGATCTTCATCGCGCCAATGCTTGAAGGTGAAGCCGCGAGCAAAAACCACGAAGCGATCTGGACCCTGATCGCCTCGTTGCCGACCGATCAATTGCAGCCGAACACCACCGACGACCTCGGCGGCTGGATGGGCCTGGCGCAGGCGGTGAAAACTGCCGGCACCCTGGAACAGCAGCAAGCCGCGATCGACAACTGGCGCGCACAGAATCCAAAGCACCCGGCCGCCATTCAATTGCCGCTGCCACTGACCAAGCTCAAGGAACTGGCCAGCCAGCCCCTGAGCAAAATCGCCCTGCTGCTGCCACAAGACGGCCCGCTGGCGTCGGTCGGCAAAGCACTGCGCGAAGGTTTCATGGCTGCTCACTACCAGGCCCAACAAGCCGGGCAGAAGCCGCCAGCCATCGAGTTCTATGACAGCTCGCGCCTGACGTCCCTCGACGAGTTCTATCGCAAGGCCCAGGCCGACGGCGTGCAACTGGTCGTCGGCCCGCTGGAGAAACCGCTGGTCAAACAGCTCAGCGCTCGCCCGCAACTGCCGATCACCACCCTGGCGCTGAATTACAGCGAAGGCGCACAAGGTCCGGCCCAACTGTTCCAGTTCGGTCTTGCGGCTGAAGACGAAGCCCGCGAAGTGTCCCGCCGCGCTCGCGCCGATGGCCTGCATCGCGCAGCCATCATGGTGCCGAAAGGCGAATGGGGCGATCGCGTCTTGAAAGCATTCAGCCAGGATTGGCAGGCTAACGGTGGCAGCATCGTCGCCACCGAACGCGTCGACCAACCGGTTCAACTGGCCCAGCAGATTGCCGACATGTTCCAGCTGCGTCAGAGCGAAGGTCGTGCCAAGAGCCTGCAAAGCACCGTTGGCGGGCAGGTAGCCGCCCAGCCTTCGCGTCGCCAGGACATCGAGTTCATCTTCCTGGCTGCAACGCCTCAGCAAGCCCAGCAGATCAAGCCGACCCTGAACTTCCAGTACGCCGGTGATGTGCCGGTTTATGCCACCTCCCACGTGTTCAGCGCCAGCGGCGATGTGAATCAGTACAACGACATGAACGGCATTCGCTTCTGCGAAACCCCATGGTTGCTGGAGGCCAACGATCCACTGCGCAAACAAGTAACCGCTCAATGGCCACAAGCTGCTGGCAGCCTGGGCCGTTTGTATGCGATGGGTGTTGATGCCTATCGCCTGGCACCACGCCTGGGGCAACTCAAGGCTCTGCCGGACAGCCGCATCGAAGGTCAATCGGGCAGCCTGGGCATGACTCAGAACCAACGCGTGGTCCGCCAGTTGCCGTGGGCACAGTTCGTCAGCGGCCAGGTTCAACGCCTGCCGGACACCCCGCGCTGATGCCCGACAGGTCACGCCAGCAAAGCGGTAAAGATGCCGAGCGCCATGCGCTCGAGCATCTTCAACAACAGGGTCTGCGCCTGCTGGCGCAGAACTGGTTGTGTAAACGCGGCGAGCTTGATCTGGTCATGCTTGATGGCGATACAGTAGTATTCGTTGAAGTCCGCTACAGAAAAAACACTCAATGGGGTGGCGCGCTCGGTAGCATCGATGAGCGCAAACGGCAGAAACTGATACTTGCCGCGCAGTATTTTCTTCAGCGCGAGTCGCGTTGGGCCAATTCCCCTTGCCGTTTCGACGTGGTTGCCATCGACAGCAAACTCGATCAGTTGAACTGGTTGCAGAATGCCTTCGACAGCTGATCGCGTGCGCCCCGAACCGGACACTTTCACCCAACACTTTTGCTCTTTGCTTTGCGGGCTGCACATTCATGTGCCGAGTAGCCGCGCTAATTAAGGTCACACAGATGGACATGCAATCCCGAATTCGCCAGCTTTTTCAGGCCAGTATCGATACCAAGCAAATGGCGATGGACGTACTTGCACCGCACATCGAGCAAGCCAGCCAGGTGATGGTCAACGCCCTGCTCAACGAAGGCAAAATGCTGTCCTGCGGCAACGGCGGCTCTGCCGGTGATGCCCAGCACTTCTCATCCGAGCTGCTCAACCGTTTCGAGCGCGAGCGTCCGAGCCTGCCAGCGATTGCGCTGACCACCGACAGCTCGACGATCACCTCGATCGCCAACGACTACAGCTACAACGAAATCTTCTCCAAACAGATCCGCGCCCTCGGCCAGCCTGGCGACGTATTGCTGGCGATTTCCACCAGCGGCAACTCGGCAAACATTATTCAAGCGATCCAGGCCGCACATGATCGCGAAATGATTGTCGTAGCATTGACCGGTCGCGATGGCGGCGGCATGGCGTCGCTGCTATTGCCCGAGGACGTCGAGATTCGCGTACCGGCCAACGTCACCGCACGTATTCAGGAAGTCCACCTGCTGGCGATCCATTGCCTTTGCGATTTGATCGACAGCCAACTGTTCGGGAGTGAAGAATGACCCCTAATCGCCTAGGCCTTCTGGCCTTGACCCTGTGCCTCGGCATCAGCGGCTGCACCTCGGTGGTTAACGCCAGCCGTGAAGCACCGATTGAAGATGACCGCGGCACCCGCACCTTCGGCAGTAAGATCGACGACTCTCTGATCGACACCAAGGTCGGCGTGAACATTGCCAAGGCCGATCCAGCCCTGGATAACGACTCGCACATCGTCGTCACCAGCTTCAATGGCGTCGTGCTGCTTGCCGGGCAAACCCCGCGCGCAGACCTCAAGGCCAAAGCCGAACAGGCCGCTGCGGCTGTTCAGCGCGTGAAGACAGTCCACAACGAACTGCAAGTCCTGCCACCTTCCGGCTTCCTTGCCCGCCAGAACGACACCTGGCTGACCTCCAAGATCAAGACCCAGATGCTCACCGACCCGAACATTCCGGGCTCGCGCATCAAGGTTGTCACCGAGAACGGCATCGTCTACCTGCTGGGTCTGCTGACCAAGCAGGAAGCTGCCCAAGCCACCAATTTGGTGCAGGGCGTTTCCGGGGTGCAGAAAATCGTGAAGCTGTTTGAGTACATCGACTGACACGCAACACACAGGCACAAAAAAGGCGATCCATCCGGATCGCCTTTTTTTTACTTCACCACTTTCAAACTGGGTCGACCGCTGGGACGCGGCGGCTCGCTGTCGGGTGGCGGAATATCGTCATCCGGCTCGATCTCTTCCTCGTCTTCCATAGGCGATTCCAGATCAAACACCATGCCCTGACCGTTCTCCCGGGCGTAAATGCCCAGGATCGATGCGATAGGCACGTACAGGGTGTGCGGCACGCCACCGAAGCGCCCTTCGAAGCTGACCGCTTCGTTGTCCATGTGCAGATGACGCACGGCTGCCGGCGAAACGTTCAGGACAATTTGTCCGTCACTGGCAAAACCCTGAGGCACCTGCACCGACGGATACTCGGAATTGACCAGCATGTGCGGGGTGCAATCGTTGTCCACAATCCACTCATAGAGCGCGCGGACCAGATAAGGTCGACTGGAGTTCATAGCGGCTCCTTAAGCCTTAGCGCATATCGCGTTCGACACCAGACAGACTCGCCTGGAAAGCCTCACGCGCAAACGAGCGCTCCATGTAATCAAGCAGCGGCTTGGCAGGCCGCGGCAGTTCTATACCCAGAATCGGCAATCGCCAGAGTATTGGCAATAGGCAGCAATCCACCAGGCTTTGTTCCTCACTGAGGAAAAACGGCTTGTCGGCAAACAACGGCGACACGCCAGTCAGGCTTTCGCGCAGCTCTTTACGAGCCACAACGCGGGCTGCTTCCTTGGACCGGGAATCCAGGATCAGATCCACCAGACCACACCAGTCACGCTGAATACGATGAATCAGCAGACGGCTGTTGGCACGCGCCACAGGATAAACCGGCAGTAAAGGCGGGTGCGGGTAACGCTCATCCAGATATTCCATCACCACGGTCGACTCCCACAACGCCAGGTCACGATCGACCAGGGTGGGCAAGCTGCCGTAAGGGTTCACTTCAATCAGTTTAGGCGGCTGGCGACCAGCTTCCACGTAAATGATCTCGGCGCTGACACCCTTCTCTGCAAGTACGATACGCACTCGGTGGGAATAGTGGTCGGCGGGGTCGGAGTAACAGGCCAACCGATTGGTCACGCCCATGGCGGTCCTCCTCGCTTGTTGAAATTATCGGAAACGGAAAAACGCGCGCGCCCAGAGGGCGCCTCCCGTAACGCCTGGATCACCAGGCTCGTTACACCTTCAGAGACGCCCTTGGGCGCGCGCGATTGACAGCAATTTTACAGCAATATCAATGGACGTCTTTCCAGTATTCACGCTTGAGCAAGTATGCGAATACGAAGAAGAACGCCAGGTACAGCAACACATAGGTACCGATGCGCTGATGCTGCAGCTTCACCGGGTTGGCCGAGTAGGCCAGGAAGGTCACCAGATTCTTGACCTTCTCGTCGAACTGCTCTTCGTTCAGCGTGCCGGTTTTGGGCAGTATGGTCAGCTGGTCGCAGGCTTCATGAGTCAAAGCCGTGCCAGTCAGCGGATCGTATTGCTTCTTGCCGTCTTCGACGATTTGAACTTGTTTACAGCCTACCACCTGACGACCCTGCAGGCCGACCAGAACGTTAGGCATCCCGACGTTCGGGAATACCTTGTTGTTCACGCCCCAAGGACGCGATGGGTCTTCGTAGAAAGATTTCAGGTAACCGTAGAGCCAGTCAGTGCCACGAACGCGGGCGACCAGGGTCAGGTCGGGCGGCGCCGCACCGAACCAGGTCTTGGCGTCAGCCGGCTGCATGCCGATGCTCATGTGGTCGCCGATCTTGGCACCGGTTAACACCAGCTTCGAGAGCATCAGGTCGTGCGGAATGCCCAAGTCATCGGCGACACGCTCGTAACGCTGGAACTTGGCGCTGTGACAGCCCATGCAGTAGTTGGCGAATGTACGCGCGCCATCCTGCATGGCAGCCTGGTCGGAAACGTCGATGTCGACCTTTTCCAATTCAGGAGCACCGGCTGTCGACGCGAACGAGAACACAGGCATAGCAGCAAGAATCAGTACAGCAAATAGCTTTTTCATCAGCCAGTCACCCTTTCCGGAACCGGTTTGGTCTTCTCGAGCCTGGTGTAGAACGGCATCAGAATGAAGTAGGCGAAGTACAGGAAGGTACAGACCTGCGACAGCAGCGTACGGCCTGGAGTCGGAGCCAGAACACCCAGCACACCCAGGATCACGAACGAGATGCAGAACACCCAGAGCCAGATCTTGCTCAGCCAGCCTTTATAGCGCATCGACTTGACGGGGCTACGGTCGAGCCAAGGCAGGACGAACAGCACAGCGATGGCCGCGCCCATGGCGATAACGCCCAGGAGCTTGTCCGGAATCGCCCGCAGAATCGCGTAGAACGGCGTGAAGTACCAGACCGGAGCAATGTGTTCTGGCGTCTTGAAGGCGTTCGCCACTTCAAAGTTCGGCTTCTCGAGGAAATAACCACCCATTTCCGGGAAGAAGAACACGATCGAGCAGAAGATGAACAGGAACACCACCACGCCGACGATATCTTTCACGGTGTAGTACGGGTGGAAGGCAATGCCATCCAGCGGTACGCCGTTTTCGTCTTTGAATTTCTTGATGTCCACGCCGTCCGGGTTGTTCGAACCGACTTCGTGCAGCGCCAGAACGTGCAGCACCACCAGACCGAGGATCACGATCGGCAAGGCCACAACGTGCAGGGCGAAGAAGCGGTTCAGGGTAATACCGGAAATCAGGTAGTCACCACGAATCCACTGGGTCAGGTCGTCACCGATGACCGGGATCGCACCGAACAGCGAGATGATCACCTGGGCACCCCAGTAGGACATCTGGCCCCACGGCAGCAGGTAACCCATGAAGGCTTCAGCCATCAGCGCCAGGTAGATCAGCATGCCGAAGACCCACACCAGCTCACGCGGCTTCTGGTACGAACCGTAGAGCAAGCCACGGAACATGTGCAGATAGACCACGATGAAGAACGCCGAGGCGCCGGTGGAGTGCAGCAGACGCAGGATCGAGCCGTACTCGACGTCGCGCATGATGTATTCGACGGAAGCAAACGCCTCTTCCGCCGACGGGGTGTAGCTCATGGTCAGCCAGACACCGGTAACGATCTGGTTGACCAGAACGAGCAGTGCGAGGGAACCAAAGAAATAGAAGAAGTTGAAGTTCTTCGGGGCGTAGTACTTGCTGAGATGGTCTTCCCACATTTTGGTCGCGGGAAAGCGCGCATCAACCCAATCCATGAACTTGCTCATCACGCTTTCTCCGTATCGACGCCAACGACAATGATGTCATCGGTCTCATAGGAATGCGGGGGAACTGGCAGGTTCAAAGGCGCAGGTTGCGACTTGTAGACGCGGCCAGCCAGATCGTAGTGGGAACCGTGGCAAGGGCAGAAATAACCACCTACCCAGTCCTTGCCCAGATCCGCAGGTGCCACTTCTGGACGGAAGGTCGGCGAGCAACCCAGATGTGTGCAAATACCGATCAGCAGCAGAACCTCTGGCTTGATCGAACGCGTTTCCGGGTCGACATAAGTCGGTTGTGTCGAGTTCTTGGAGGTTGGATCAGCGAGCTGGCCCTCGATCTTTTTCAGATTCCCCAGGATTTCCTCGGTACGGCGGACAATGAACACCGGCTGACCGCGCCACTCAGCAATCATCTGCTGGCCTGGCTCGATTTTGCTGACATTCACCTTCACCGGTGCACCTGCGGCTTTCGCCTTGGCACTGGGAAACCATGACCCCACGAACGGGACCGCAGCCCCCACCGCTCCTGCAGCACCCACCACGGATGTGGCTGCTACCAAGAAGCGACGCCGGCCTGCATTCACGCCGTCATTGCTCATTCAGTCCTCTCCCATCAGCTTTGTGGCCTGTTAAATCAGGCGTCTACTAAGTAAAAATCTGAACTTATAAAAATTTTGCCGAATGGTAATGAAAAGCCCCAATTCTGACAAGGTAATTACCGAGGGGCTCCACTGCCAAGCCTTGCAGTATAGGGCTTCTACGGCTGTGGCAAGTTGTCACAGAGCAATTCTTTGATAAATCGCACCCATAAAAAAACGCCCAGCTTCGCGAGGAAACTGGGCGTTCTTTTTGAACGTAAAAGCGAATTAACGCTTCGAGTACTGCGGACGCTTACGCGCTTTACGCAGACCAACTTTCTTACGTTCAACTTCACGTGCATCGCGAGTAACGAAGCCAGCTTTGCGCAGAGCGCCACGCAGGGTTTCGTCGTACTGCATCAGTGCGCGAGTGATACCGTGGCGGATTGCGCCAGCTTGACCACTTACACCACCACCGATCACGGTGACGTAGATGTCGAACTTCTCGACAGTCTCAGTCAGTTCCAGCGGCTGACGAACTACCATGCGGGCAGTTTCGCGGCCGAAGAAATTTTCCAGGGTGCGGTTGTTGATGGAGATGTTACCAGTACCCGGACGCAGGAAAACGCGTGCGGTTGCGGTCTTGCGACGGCCAGTGCCGTAATTTTGAGTCGCCGACATAATGAACTATTCCGTTAAAACTTCAGTTCTTGGGGCTGCTGAGCAGTATGAGGGTGTACAGCGCCCGCATAGACTTTCAGCTTACGATACATGTCGCGACCCAGCGGGTTCTTAGGCAGCATGCCTTTGACCGCGGTCTCGATCACGCGCTCAGGGGCTTTAGCGATCAGCTTTTCGAAGTTGATCGACTTGATGCCGCCCGGGAAACCGGAGTGGGAGTAGTAGATTTTGTCGGTGGTTTTAGCACCGGTTACACGAATCTGCTCGGCATTGATAACGACGATGTAATCGCCGGTGTCAACGTGAGGAGTGTACTCAGCTTTATGCTTGCCACGCAGACGGCTCGCGATTTCGGTGGCCAGACGACCCAGGGTCTGACCTGCAGCGTCGACGACAAACCAGTCGCGCTGTACTGTTTCCGGTTTAGCAGTAAAAGTTTTCATTCTTTATAGCCTCAGGGGCCGCCCTGTAAATTAGACGGCGGATCTTACTGAATAGTGCGTACTTTGACAAGTCAAAGGCAGCCGGATACAGACGCTTTCGGGGGCTCGGGTCGGCGCGTCCGTTCAACGGCAAGATTCTTCGGCGGCGGCGCATCACTTCCACTGCAGAAAGAGGTGCGCAATTATGCAGATTGCGAAAAATAATTCAACCTGCTTTTATGATTGTTTTGCTCAAGGAGCACCCGATGGACTATCGCCAGCTAGGCCGAACCAATCTGAACGTGAGTGCAATCTGCCTCGGCACCATGACCTGGGGCGAGCAAAACAGCGAGGCTGAAGCCTTCGCCCAGATTGAACGGGCCAAGAGCGCCGGGATCAATTTCATCGATACCGCCGAGATGTACCCGGTGCCGCCCAAGGCCGAAACCTACGCCACCACCGAGCGCTACATCGGCAATTACTTCAAAAGCCGTGGTGATCGCGCTGACTGGATTCTCGCGAGCAAGATCGCCGGCCCCGGCAACACCATCGATTACATCCGCGACAAAAACCTGCGGCACAACCGCCAGCACATCACCGAAGCTGTGGATGCCAGCCTCAAGCGCCTGCAAACCGACTACATCGACCTCTATCAACTGCACTGGCCGGAACGCAGCACCAATTTCTTCGGCCAACTGGGCTACAAACACCAGACAGAGGCCAATCTGACGCCACTGGAAGACACCCTCGAAGCGCTGGACGAACAGGTCAAGGCCGGCAAGATCCGCCACATCGGCCTGTCCAATGAAACGCCATGGGGCACCATGCGTTTCCTCGCCCTGGCCGAAGCCCGTGGCTGGCCACGCGCCGTGTCGATCCAGAACCCGTACAACCTGCTCAACCGCAGCTTCGAAGTCGGTCTGGCGGAAATCGCTATCCGCGAACAGTGCGGCTTGCTCGCCTATTCGCCGCTGGCGTTCGGTTTCCTGTCGGGCAAGTACGAAGGTGGCGCGCGTCCGCCTAAAGGTCGCCTGAGCCTCTACAGCCGCTTCAGCCGCTATTTCAACCCGCAGTCGGAAGCAGCGTGCAGTCGTTATGTGGCACTGGCGCGCGAACACGGCCTGGACCCGGCGCAAATGGCGTTGGCGTTTGTCACTCAGCAGCCATTTGTGACCAGCAACATCATCGGCGCGACGACGATGGAGCAGCTTGAAAGCAATTTAGCGAGCTTCGAGCTGAAACTATCCGATGAAGTGCTGGCGGGAATCGAGGCGATTCACAAGGATCACCCGAACCCGGCGCCTTGATCGATTCATAAACCCAATCGCGAGCAAGCTCGCTCCCACAGGTTTTGCGCAATCCCTGTGGGAGCGAGCTTGCTCGCGATGGCGGTCTAACAGTCACCGCAAGGTCAAAGCGACCGCGCAATAATCTCCTTCATGATTTCATTGGTGCCGGCATAAATCCGTTGCACCCGCGCATCCGCCCACGCCCGGGCGATCGGGTATTCCCACATGAAACCGTAGCCGCCATGCAACTGCACGCACTCGTCGAGCACCTTGCATTGCAGGTCAGTGCCCCAGTACTTGGCCATCGCCGCTGTCGGCACGTCGAGCTTGCCTTGCAGGTGCAGTTCCAGACAGCGATCGACGAAGACCCGACCAATCTGAATCTCGGTCGCCATCTCCGCCAGCTTGAAGCGGGTGTTCTGGAAGTCGGCGATCGCCTTGCCGAATGCCTTGCGCTCGCGGGTGTAATCCAGCGTCCATTGCAACGCAGCTTCAGCTGAAGCAAGCCCGCCGATGGCAACGGTAAGACGCTCTTGAGGCAATTCCTGCATCAGGTACGCGAAGCCCATCCCGGCCTGCCCCAACAGGTTCTCCTTGGGCACCCGAACGTCCTGGAAGAACAGTTCCGACGTGTCCTGAGCCTTCATGCCGACTTTTTCCAGACGCTTGCCCTTGGCGAAACCCGGGGTGTTGGCTTCCACCAGAAACAGGCTGGTGCCTTTCGCGCCCGCCTTCGGATCGGTCTTGGCCACGACAATCACCAGGTCAGCGAGAAAGCCGTTGGTGATGAACGTCTTCGAACCGTTGATCACATACTCGTCGCCATCGAGCACCGCGGTGGTTTTCACCCCTTGCAGGTCGGAACCGGCACCCGGCTCAGTCATGGCAATCGCCGTGACCATCTCGCCAGACACCAGTTTCGGCAGGTATTTGTGTTTCAGCGCTTCACTACCGTAATGCAGGATGTAAGGCGCGACGATGTCCGAATGCAGGGAAAAACCGATACCGGTCAGGCCGAGTCGACCGATCTCTTCGATCACCACCGCGCTGTAGAGAAAGTCCGCCCCCAGTCCACCGTACTCTTCCGGCAGATGCGAACACAGCATCCCCGCCTCGCCTGCCTTGTTCCAGAGTTTGCGGTCGATATAGCCTTGTTTTTCCCATTGCCCATGAAGCGGCACGGCCTCTTTTTCGAGGAACGTTCGCACGCTGTCGCGAAAAAGTTCGTGCTCGGAGCTGAACAAGGTTCTGGGGATCATGCGGCACCTGTCGTTATTGTTAGCCGGAATTGACCTTCAGAGACTATGCCTCGCATCCGACACAGGACACTGGACACATCAGACAAAAAATAAGACGATCCCGCCGTCTGGTGACCACTTTCCCCTATAAGAATAAAGTTGAATTATGTCTAACCAAGCCTCCACGCCCTTGCGGCGCGTCAGTATCCTGGCTATCGACCGGGTTTTCGCTTCCACCCTCATGCAAGCCAAGGATTTCTTCCACCTGGCCAGCCTGCGTTACGGCAAACAACTGGGCCAAGGCCTGACGCCGGCGTTCGAAACCCGCCTGGTCAGCCCCGACGGCAAGCCGGTGAACAGCTTCAGCGATGTGATCATGCCGGTGGACGGCGGCCTGGAAAACGCCGACATCATTGTCCTTCCAGCGTTCTGGGACGATTTCGACACCCTCTGCCAACGTTATCCACAGGTCCTGCCTTGGCTGCGCCAGCAACATGCTCGCGGTGCGGTACTTTGCGGCGAAGCCACCGGGGTGTTCTGGCTGGCCGAGGCCGGGCTGCTCGACGGCAAGGAAGCGACCACTTACTGGCGCTTCTTCAATGCGTTTGCCGAACGCTTCCCACGGGTTCAGCTCAATCAGGACAAGCACCTGACCGACGCCGACAACCTGTACTGCGCTGGCGGAACCACCTCGGCCTGCGACCTTTACATTTACCTGATCGAACGCTTCTGCGGCGCCAACGTGTCCCAGGCCGTGGCGCGGGACATTCTTTATGAAGTGCAGCGCAGCTACTCGCCAGGACGAATCGGTTTCGGCGGTCAGAAGCTGCACCAGGATGTGATCATCCTGCAGATCCAGCACTGGCTCGAAGAACACTTCGCCGACAAATTCCGCTTCGAAGACGTGGCTCGCGAACACGGCATGAGCATCCGCAACTTCATGCGGCGCTTCCAGACCGCCACCGGCGACAAGCCGCTGCATTACCTGCAGCGACTGCGTATCGAAACCGCCAAGGGCTTGCTGTCCGGCAGTCGCAAGAGCATCAAGACCATCAGCTATGAAGTCGGTTACGACGATGCGAGCTTCTTCGCGCGGTTGTTCCGCCAGCACACCGAGCTGTCGCCGAACCAGTATCGACAGCAGTTTCAGCAAGCTGCTTAATACTCAAATCCAACACACATCCCATGTGGGAGCGAGCCGGCTCCGGGCGGCGTTCCGACGATAGCGGTATCACATTAAACATTGATGTGACTGACACACCGCAATCGTCGGAACGCCGCCCGGAGCCGGCTCGCTCCCACAGGGGATTTTGGTGTGCCAGAGAGTTTCTACAACGCATAAAAAAAGGCCTGCAATGCAGGCCTTTTTTAATTTCCGAAATGTCCTATGGCTTATGCGCCCGGGACAGGAATTCGTGAGACTGCATTTCCAGCAGACGACTCAGGGTGCGCTGGAACTCGAAGTTCAGGCGACCGCCGGTGTAGAGGTCTTTGAGCTCGACTTCAGCTGAAATGATCAGCTTCACGTTGCGGTCGTAGAACTCGTCGACCATGTTGATAAAGCGTCGGGCAATGTCGTCGGTGGTGACGCTCATCTGCTCGACACCGCTGAGCAACACGGCGTGGAAGATCTTGCCCAGTTCGATGTAATCGTTCTGGCTGCGCGGGCCGTCGCAGAGTTCGCGGAAGTCGAACCAGGCCACGTCATCACACGTACGCAAGGCGCGAATTTCGCGGTTCTCGATCATCAACACATCGTTCTCGATGGCTGCCGTGCATTCCGGCGTCAGGGCGCGGAAGCTCTTGCGCAGGCTTTCGTGGGACGCTTCATCCAGCGGAAAGTGGAACAGCTCCGCTTGCTCAAGGTGACGCAGACGATAATCGACGCCGCTGTCGACGTTGACGATCTCGGTGTTCTGCTTGATCAGCGCAATCGCCGGCAGGAAGCGCGCACGTTGCAGGCCGTCCTTGTACAGACCGTCCGGCACGATGTTCGAGGTCGCGACCAGGGTCACGCCGTTCTTGAACAGCTCTTCCATCAGCGTGCCGAGGATCATCGCGTCGGTGATATCGGACACGAAGAACTCATCGAAACAAATCACCCGGGCTTCGTCAGAGAAACGCTTGGCGATGATGGTCAGCGGGTTTTTCTCGCCGCCGAGGGTCTTCATCTCTTCGTGCACGCGCTTCATGAAGCGGTGGAAGTGAGTGCGGACCTTTTCCTTGAACGGCAGCGCTTCGAAGAAGGTGTCGACCAGATAGGTCTTGCCACGGCCGACGCCGCCCCAGAAGTACAGACCCTTGACCGGTGCCGCGTCTTTCTTGCCAAACAGTTTGCCGAACAGACCCGGTTTGCTGTGCGAGGCTGCGACCAGATCGTCGTACAGGCGCTGCAAATGGCGCACCGCAGTTTCCTGCGCGGCGTCATGGAAGAATTCCGGGCGTTTCAGATCAGCTTGATATCGTTCTAGGGGCGTCATAATTCGTTAGCAAGGCAACAAAAACGGGCCGTCACTGTAGCGACGGCCCGTGGGAATGGCAATCGGCCCTTGGTCGGGCCGAGCCGCTGATTTATTCCTGAACCGGCGTCAGAGCAACCCGCAAGGTGTCGATGGCGACGTCGCGAGCGGCGTTGTCAACAAAAGTCGGGCTGTCGGCCACGCATTCGCCTTCCAGCCAGACGCTGAAACTGCGGTCTTCACTACGCACATCCAACGGTTGACCCGATTGCAACTGTTTGGTCACTTGACCTGCGGTTTTGCCGTCGGCGAAGTTACGCGACAACAACAGCTGCTCGCCATCGGCCGCCAGCAGACGGAAACGGAAGCTGCTGTCTTCTTCGCGGAAACTGACAAAACGCGCGGCTTTCGCGGCTTTCTTCTTGGTGGTGGTCGCGACCTGGGTCTGAGCGACGAAAGAGCGCAGGCCAACCGCTTCACGCAGCTCGTGAAGGAACGGTGTCGCCACCGAACGGGCCTTCTTGGCGCCGATCTGCAGGATGTCTTCCAGATCCGCCGGGCGTTCGATCAACTGGTGATAACGCTCGCGGGACTCACCCAGCTCGTTGTCCAGCAGCTGGAACAGACGATTCTTCGCCTCGCCCCAACCCAGGCCCTGCAACAATTCGCTGCGGAACTCGTCGGACTGCACCGGGGTAGCGAAGGCCTGGAACAAGGTGAACAGGTGCGAGTTATCCGGATCTTTCGCCTCGCCCGGCGCACGGGAGTCGGTGACGATCCGCGAAATCGCGTCCTTCATTTCCTTGGCGCTGCTGAACAATGGAATGGTGTTGTCGTAGCTCTTCGACATCTTGCGACCGTCGAGGCCTGGCAGCGTGGCGACGCTTTCTTCGATCAGCGCCTCGGGCATGGTGAAGAATTCTTTGCCCTGTCCGAACAGATGGTTGAAGCGCTGGCCGATGTCACGGGCCATTTCCACGTGCTGGATCTGGTCACGACCGACCGGCACCTTGTGGGCGTTGAACATCAGAATGTCCGCGGCCATCAGCACCGGGTAGCTGTACAAACCCATGGTGATGCCGGCGTCCGGGTCTTCGCCGGTTTCGACGTTCTTGTCCACCGAAGCCTTGTAGGCGTGGGCGCGGTTGAGCAGGCCCTTGGCGGCAACGCAGGTCAGCAGCCAGGTCAGCTCGGGGATTTCCGGGATGTCGGACTGGCGATAGAAGGTTACGCGGTCCACATCCAGCCCACCGGCCAGCCAGGTCGCGGCGATTTCCAGACGCGAGCGCTGGATGCGCAGCGGGTCATCGCATTTGATCAGGGCGTGGTAGTCAGCCAGGAAGTAGAACGAATCGGCATTGCTGTCACGGCTGGCGATGATCGCCGGGCGGATGGCACCAGCGTAGTTGCCCAGGTGCGGCGTGCCGGTGGTGGTGATGCCGGTGAGGATACGGGTACGAGTCGTCATGGGTAATCGCTTGTCAGACTGCAATCAATTCGAAAGACGCGGCAGGATCAGATCCTTGAGATCGGTCAGCTTGCCATGAAAAAAGTGTCCGCATTCTGCCACTTTCAGCAGCTCATGGGGGCGCTCGAGTTTCGAGGACCAGTCGTAGACAGCTTGCGGATCGATGACTTCGTCGGTTTCCGGCTGGATCAGGGTCAGCTCGCCTTGCTGCGGGAGTTGATCCTGGTCGCCCAGACGCATCACCGCGGGCGCGACCATGAACAGGTGCTTGAGCTGCTCACCCTTGGCTTCCAGACGTCCGCCGAGACTTGCGGCAACAAAACCGCCGAAGGAGAATCCGAACAGCGTCAGCGGCAACTCGGGGTGTTTGGCTCGTAGCCATTCGGCAACGGCTTGGGCGTCGTCGACTTCGCCGGTGCCCATATCGTGGGTGCCTTCGCTGGCACCCACGCCGCGATAGTTGAAACGCAAAGTAATCAAACCGGCGTCACGCGCAGTGCGCTGCAAGGTCGAGACGACTTTGTTGAGCATGGTGCCGCCCTGCACCGGGTTGGGGTGGCAGATCAGCACCAGGCCGCGGGGCTGGTCGTTGTCCAGGTAAAGAGCTTCCAGTTGGCCGACCGGGCCATCAATCACTACAGGGGTTTCGCGCATAAGCAAGGAAGGAACTCCGTGACCTCGAATCGGGTCGACTCGTCTAGCAAATTGTCTGTGCCAATCTATTGCGAGTGAATCGCGGTATACAGCGCAGGTTCGAGCCGTTAACGTAAAGCAAAGCCGTTTATAGAGGAAGGACTCGTGGAACACTCGCTCTTAGTTTGGTTGTTGCCGACTCTTGCCCTGGTTGTGGGTGTCGCCATAGGTTTCCTGATCGCTCGCCTGGTGCCGAATGCCGCTCCTAGCAGCACGCAACGTCAGCTGGATGACGTTCAGGAACGTTTCGACAGTTATCAGAACGAGGTGGTCACCCACTTCAACAGTACTGCAACACTGGTCAAGAAGCTGACTCAGAGCTATCAGGAAGTGCAGGATCACCTCGCCGAGGGTGCCAACCGCCTGGCCCTGGACGAGCAAACCCGCCAACGCCTGCTGGCCTCGCTGCACGCCGATGCGGCAGCCGCCCCACGGGAACGCCTGACGCCGCCGCGCAATCAGGAGCCGCCTCGCGACTACGCTCCCAAAGCCCCGAACGCGCCGGGCATGCTCGATGAGCATTACGGCCTGAAGAAATAATCAGGTTTCGCGCGATACAAAAAGCCTCCGGATGAGTGATTGTCCGGGGGCTTTTTAATTGCTGATGGTTTTTTGTTGCCTGCTCTGGCCCCATCGCGAGCAAGCTCGCTCCCACAGGGGAACGCATTCCAAATGTGGGAGCGAGCTTGCTCGCGATGGGGTCAGAGCTGTCGATACAAAAAAGCCCGCCCGATCTGTTGAGGATCGGGCGGGCTTTTTTACGCCTGGGGTTCAGTCAGGCAGTTAATGTTACTGCTGGGTCGGTTGCGAATACTGCTGACCCGGAATCGCCTTCAAATTGACCTCGACCCGGCGGTTCTGCGCCCGACCATTGGCATCACCGTTGCTGGCAATCGGGCTATCCGGCCCGGCACCGCGAGCCGACAGGTTGGCACCGCTCACGCCCTGAGACGTCAGGTAAGTCGCCACGCTCTGGGCGCGACGCTGGGACAGGTCCATGTTGTGCTGGCGGCTGCCGGTGCTGTCGGTGTAGCCAACGATCTCGATCTGGTTCTGGCTGAACTCCTTGAGCGAGCCCGCCAGGTTGTTCAGCGGCTGATAGAAACCCGACGCGATGTTCGCCGAATCGGTGGCGAAGGTGATGTTACCCGGCATGATCAGTTTGATCTGATCACCCTGGCGCTGCACTTCCACCCCGGTGTTGGCCATGCTGGCGCGCAGCTTTTTCTCTTGCTGGTCGGCGTAATAACCGTAACCGGCAGCGGAAGCACCCACCACCGCAGCGCCAATCAGCGCGCCCTTGCCACGGTTATCGTGACTGATGGCGGCGCCGGCCAGAGCACCGGCCAGAGCGCCGAGGCCACCGTATTTAGCGGTTTTGCTCATGCCCGTGGAACCACCGTCGGCCTGGCCCTGGTTGTCGTAAGGGTTAGGCGTGGCGCAGCCAGACAGCAAGGCCACAGCCGTAGCGACAATAATCAAACGCTGCTTGGTGAACATGAAGAGCTCCTACTTTTTGCATTCTGTGGTGCAACGGACTAAGGCATTAAACCTTTGCGGGCGTTGGATCATGTGGGATGAAAAAAATTCCGCGGTGCGTCTTCCCAACTGCAGAAATCACGCCCGCACAAAAGGGTTCTCGCGCATTTCATCACCCAGCCGTGTGTCCGGACCATGCCCGGTTACCACCGTCGCTTCTTCGTCGAGGGTGTACAGCCGCTGCTTGATCGACCGCACGATGGTCGCCTGATCGCCACCCCACAAATCCGTGCGCCCTACCCCGCGACGAAACAACGTGTCACCGGCAATCAGCAGCTTAGCCTCTGAAAACCAAAAGCTCATGGAGCCCGGCGTATGACCCGGCGTGTGCAACGCCACGCCGCAACCACAGGCCAGCTCTTCATCATCGGCCAGCCAGCGATCCGGCGGCGGCACCGGCGTGTAAGGCACACCGAACATCTGGCACTGCATCTCCAGGTTGTCCCACAAAAATTGATCTTCTTTATGCAGGTGCAGGGTTGCACCGGTTTTTTCCTTCAACTGACCGGAAGCCAGGAAGTGATCGAGGTGCGCATGGGTGTGAATGATGCTGACCACCTTCAAGCCCAGTGCGTCGAGCCGCGCGAGGATCAGTTCGTGATTACCGCCCGGATCGACCACGATGGCCTTTTTGGTGATCGGATCGCCGATGATCGTGCAGTTGCACTGCAAAGGGCCGACGGGAAAGGTTTCGCGGATGAGGGCTGTATTCGGGGTTTGCATAGGGTTAATCCTGGTGCCAAGGCTGGGTACTGCGGTTATGATCCGCAAAATTGATAGGTTATCCTCGCGCCGCGCCTAATTTGAAACAAGACGGCAGGAAGCCAATGCCTGGTTCAAACGACTCTTGAAGCATTTTTTGTAACGCTCAGCCCAAAAAGGATATTCCGTGCAAGAAGACTATCTCCTTCGTCAGGACATCAAAGGTATTGAAGCCCGGGCACAGGTCTGAACCATGCCTGAGATCCCGGAAGACTTCAGCTGTAAAACGACCTGCGCGTTTGTGGCAGGACGCTCGCACCTCGAGACTCAGATGCCTTGCCAGGACTATGTCGCGGCCAGAGAGTCCAACGAGGTGACCTGCATTTCATTTGCCGATGGGGCTGGCTCCAGAGCCAGATCCGACATCGGCGCCCAGGTAGCGGTCACTGCGACCCTGGCCTTTGTCTGCAAAAACTTTGAAAGCCTCTGGCAAAACATGGACAAACACAACGCGAAGGCAGCCCAGCGACTGGTTAATCGCTGCCTGGACGCGTTCAGACGCAAATCTGCAAAGCTTGGCGGCGATATCAACGACCTGGCCTGCACCTTGTCGTTCGTCGCTTACTCACGAGGCCGCTACCTGGCAGGCCACTTGGGCGATGGCGTCATCGCAAGCGTTGATGCGGACGGACAACTTCAGGCCCTTTCTCATCCAGAAAATAGCGAGTCGGCCAATACCGTCCCGTTGCTGACTGACCATAAAGCGGCGTCGCGGCTCAGGTTGTACCGTGGGCAAATCGAAGCCATCACTGGCTTCGCGATCATGAGCGACGGCACCGCAGAAAGCCTCTATGACAAATCCAGCGGAGTCCCCGCCCCGGCGATCCAAGAGCTGCTGGAGTGGAATGCAACGTTACCCAGAAAAAAAATGAGGGAAGTGTTGGGTGACAACCTGCAACAGTCCATTGCCAGTAAAACCGAAGATGACTGCTCCATAGGCTTACTGTCGATCCTGAAGCACTCCATCGACGTGGGGCAGACATCCGGAGTGACTGTCTCAGAGGATAAATGACCGAAAACCTCTGATCGCAAGGCCCAACTTGTTTCGGAGGTCTTCAAACGGCGATTACTGCAATACACCCAACTCTTTCGCCCTGGCGACCGCTTGCGTGCGCCGTTCAACCCCAAGCTTGCTGTTGATATGGCTGGCATGGGTTTTCACCGTGTGCAGCGAAATAAACAACTGATCGCTGATCTCCTGATTCGAACAGCCTTGGGCGATCAGGCGCAGGACAGCCATTTCCCGCGTACTGAGTTGTTCCGCGGCGGCAGATGACTCCACTGCGGGACGGGCTGCCACTGTCGGAAGTTGTTCTGTAAGGCTTTGTGAAACGGGCGTCGGCGCACCGAGTTGAAGTTGGCTACGCAGCCAGTCCGGATGTTCAGCCAATAACCTGTCAAACGGTTGCAGCACTCCACCGGCCGCCGCTTCCAGCGCCTGACTCAGGGCCTTGCGGGCCTCGGGTTCGCGTCCGCACCCCAGCAATAACGTCACTTTCTGAGTCAGTGCCATCACGCTGAGCAGCTGCCTGCCCGTTTGCTGCCCATGCTCAAGCAACGCGCTCAATCGTCCTTCGGCCAGCATCGGCTGCCCTTGAATAACCTCCAGCAAGGCCTGCTGCAACTCGATATGCAGTGGCAGTTGCGGATGGAACTCCGGAGGGGCTGCCGCGTGTTCGCCGTTGTAGGTCTGCCCCAATCGAGCGAGCCAGGCTTCGGCCAGGTCGGTACGACCCTGAGACAGCCAGAGTTCACATTTGACCAGGGTGATCATCGCCAGGTAGTAGATTGGTGGCACGTCCCAGATGTGCATCAGGCGCTCGGCTTCGGCGAGTTCAGCGAAGGCTTTGGCGAATTCGCCGCTGATGCCCTCAAGCCTGGCGATCACGCAGTGGCCGATCAATACGCTGATATCGCGACAGGCGCGTGCTTCATTCAAACCGGCTTGCAAGCGTGCCCGCGCGGCTTGGGGCTGCAAGCGCAGGGCTAACAAAAAGCCTTCGTACAAGGTCAATCGGGCGCGTACGGCATACAGCCGTTGCGGGGATAACCCTTGCAGGCGTTGCAGCCCCTGACGCACTTCATCCAGCGCACGAAGGATTTCCCCTCGCGCTTGCAGCACGCGAGCGCGGTCGTAATGGGCCAGCGCTTCGAACAGCGGGTTGCCGACCCGTTGCGCCAACTCCAGAGACTCACGGTTCAACCCGCGGGCACGCCACAAGTCGCCGTCGGCAATGGCCAGGTTGGACAGGGTCGAGAGGCACATCAGGCGTTGCCCGTAGCGTTTGGCGGGCAGGCTCTCCTGCGCTTCGGTGCAATAAAGCAGCGTCAGCTCGCGATTGCCGCGTCCGCGGGCGATGATCCCGCTCAGGGCCAGCCATTGCGCCAGCATGGATTTCTGCGCAGTGGCCGACGGGGCCGGCAGGAAGCGGCTCAAATGACTGGCCAGCTCCTCGGCGGCGTCCAGCTGACAAGCCAGCCCCAATGCCCAGCTGTACAGCACGATCAGCCGTGGCGTGCTGACCAGCAGGCTGTCGGGCAAGTCCATTTTCCAGCGCAGCAACATGCCGACGTTCTGTTCGGCCAACAGTTGTTCTTCGGAGAGGTTCTGCACCAGGTTCGCCGCGACGTCCAGGTGCCCGGCGCGCAATGCCTGCTCCACCGCTTCATCGAGTAGCCCCTGGGCATTGAACCAGCGACAGGCGCGCAGGTGCAGGCTGGCCGCCGGTACCATCGCCTGAGCCGTAGGCCGGGTGCGCAACAGGTCGGAAAACAAGTGGTGGTAGCGATACCAGTGGCCGTTTTCATCCAGTGGCACCAGAAACACCTGGTGGGCCAGCAGAAAACGCAGGATCTCGGCACTGTCATGGGCTTCGCGAACGGCATCGCACAGTTCGCTGCAAAAGCGTTCCTGAGGTGCGGTGTCGTAAAGGAATGACTGCACCTCGGCGGGCAGACAATCGATGACT
Organism: Pseudomonas sp. LBUM1666; assembly: GCF_059695775.1. NCBI lineage: Bacteria > Pseudomonadati > Pseudomonadota > Gammaproteobacteria > Pseudomonadales > Pseudomonadaceae > Pseudomonas > Pseudomonas sp. LBUM1666. The sequence goes on from NZ_CP166789.1 coordinate 5,203,395, forward strand.
TCTTCCAGCAGATAATCGCGGATCAGCCCTTCCCCGCCATGCAAGGCCTGCGGCAAAGCACCCTGAGAGCCCGCTTCAGACGCCGCCAACAGCCAGAAACGCAGCCCGGCAACCCAACCTTCGCTGCGCTGGATGAGACTCTCCAGCGCTTCGCCGCGCAAGGAACTGCTGTGCCGATCAAGCAGGGTCAGGGCTTCATCGTGAGTCAGGCGCAAGTCCTGTTCATTCAACTCGAGCAGTTGCCGCGATAGCCGCAGGCGCGCCAGATGCCAGTCCGGACGCTGCCGACTGGTGACCATGACCAGCAAGCCGTCTGGCAGGTGATTGAGGAAAAATTGCAGGCAGCGATCGAGAACCGGGCCCTGCGCCAGATGGTAGTCATCAAGCACCAACAGCAGAGGCGTACTCGCAGACAGGTGTACGGCCAACTCATCGAGCAAACCGTCCAGCCATTCTTCAAAGGCAAACGGCTGGTGCCGCTGGCGCATTTTCAGCAGGCCGAGGGACTTGCTGCCCAGTTGCGGAAAAAAGTCCTGGAGGCCTTCGAGCAACCGCTCAAGAAAACGTCCGGGATCGCTGTCTCGTGGACTCAACCCCAGCCACAGACTTTGCCAGTGAGCCGGCAAGCCCTGACAGAACTCCACCGCCAACGAACTCTTGCCAAACCCCGCCGGTGCGCTGACCAGCAACAACCTGCCACCGAGGCCCGCACTCAGGCGCTCGCACAAACGAGGCCGCAGCACATGGCCGTCAGGCAACGGAGGCCGAAAAAAACGCCCGTCCAGTGCCGCGACGGCAACGCTTGCAGGGCCCGGGTGTGGGGACAGATCAGTCATGGCCGGCTCTTGTTTGAATGGCGGTTGGCGGCGTTGCAGATGTCCGCAGCCTAGCGGTAAACGAAGAGGGAATGAAGGTTATTGCTACAAATGGCTACAAAAAGAATACAAGCAGAAGTGTCGAGCAAACCCGACAGTCACACCGCCCTCGTAGCAGCTGTCGAGCTTGCGAGGCTGCGTCCGGCTGCGAAGCAGTCGTAAAACCTGAATGCAAGGTTGCCCTGAAACACCGCAGCGTCTGACCTCACGCCTGCTTCGCAGCCGGACGCAGCCTCGCAAGCTCGACAGCTGCTACAACGATCGTTATGAAATTCAAAAAAAACGCCCCGAACCAGTCGGGGCGTTTCTCGAGGATGCGGCCTCTGTTCAGGGCAGCTTAGCGAACACCATCCTGGCGCAGAGCGGCCGGAGTGAAGTCGCTGGTGGTGGCGGTGAAGCCGAAGTCATACGCCGATTTCTCTTCGTTCTTCATGCCCAGCGCCAGGTAGCGGCCCGATTGCAGGTCGTACAAGGTTTCCAGGGTGTACCACGGCACTTGAACGTTGTAGTAATTCTGGGAGTGAGCTTCCGCCACACGCCACAGTTGATTGCGACCGTCGTAGTGGTCGATCACGGCCGCTTGCCAGGTGTCTTCGTCGATGTAGAAGTCACGCTTGGCATAGATGTGACGCTGACCTTCCTTCAAGGTAGCCACAACATGCCAGACCCGGCGCAGCTCGTAACGAGCCAGGTCCTGGTTGATGTGACCGGCCTTGATGATGTCGTCGTACTTGAGTTGCGGCGAGTCGAGTTTGTAGCTGTCGGAGGCGATGTACATCTCTTTCTTGCCTTCGAGTTTCCAGTCGTAACGATCCGGTGCACCGTTGTACATGTCCAGGTTGTCGGAGGTACGCAGGCCATCGGCGGCGGTACCCGGCCCGTCATAGGACACTTGTGGTGCGCGACGCACACGACGCTGACCGGCGTTGTAGACCCACGCCGAACGTGGCTCTTTCACCTGGTCGAGGGTTTCGTGCACCAGCAGCACACCACCGGCCAGACGTGCCGGCGCGGTCACTTTCTGCTTGAAGTAGAACAGGATGTTGCCCGGGTTCGCCGGATCGTAATCCTTCATCTTGTCGCGGAACACGAACTGGTCCTGGAAGTACACCAGGCTGTACGAACCGTTCGGCTGCGGCGTGGCCTGGGTCACCAGACGAGTCACGCTGCCACCGCGATAGCGGGTGATGTGGTTCCAGATGACTTCGACGCCGGTCTTCGGAATCGGGAATGGAACTGCGGTTTCGAAGTTCTCCAGACCGTTGCCGCCGGATACCAGGTTAGTGGCGGTGGCGTTTTTCTTGATGGAGGCAAACACGGCATCCGGCACGGTCGCGCCGCGATGGGACGGGTAGACCGGCATTTTGAAGGTTTCCGGGTAGCGCTTGAACATCGCGTACTGGCCCGGTGCGAGTTTTTCCTTGTACTGGTCGACGTTCTGCGCGGTGATGGTGAACAGTGGTTTTTCACTGGCGAACGGGTCGGACAGGAAACCTTTGCCATCCACGTTGCCGGCGTTTTTCGCCATCGGTTTCCAGGCTGGGATCGATCCGTCAGCGTTGCCTGCCATCTCGGCACCCATCGGGGTCAGGCTCTTGCCCAGTTTGTCCGCTTCGGCCGCAGGGACCGCCGCCATGACGCCGGTCGCCAGCAGCGAAAGCCCCAGAACACCGACGTGGAACAGACTCTTTGTTATTTTCATAGGTGTGTTCGTCCTGATAATGCAGTGCTTAGAAGTTCACGCCGAAGCTGAGCGCAACGAAATCGCGGTCATCAACGGTGGTGTACTTGCCATCAAAGAAGTTGGTGTAAGCCAGGCTCGCGGTGTAGGTGTTCTGGTACTCGGCATCGACGCCCAGGCTCACCGCTTTGCGACCTTCCTCGAAGTTGCCGCCAGGGCCAGGCGAGTAGCCTTCCACGTCATGAGACCAGGCCACGTTCGGCTTGAGGTTCACACCGGCGAATACGTCGTTGTATTCCCAGATGGCACGACCACGGTAGCCCCAGGAGTTTGCGGTGGTGAACCCGTCGTTTTCGCAGTAGCGACTCACGTTGTTTTGTGGTCCGCCTGCCAGGGTACCGGTGTTCAATGCCACGCACTGACCACTTGGCAATGGACCAGGGCCGTAGCTCGGGTCACGGCCGTAACGCGCTTTGTTAGTGCTTTCCAGACCACCAACGTGAGTAAAGCCGACCTCGCCCACCAGGGTCAGTCGCTCAGCGCCCATCACCTGGTCGAAGAAGTGAGTAAGGGTCGTCTGGAGCTGGGTGACTTCCTTGCGGCGATAGCCTTTTTGATCCGCCCCTGGCGTACCCTGGAGTACGGAAACGTTAGGGTTCAGAGGTGTCAGACCGGAAAAGAGAATGTCGGTGGTGTTGAGCTGAACCGGAGCATTCGGCCGGTAGCTGACTTCACCACTCCACGCAGTACCTGTCGGTAACGTCGTAGAGAAGCTCAAGCCATACAGGCGAATATCTTCAGGGTACTCGACGTAGTAGCTGGAGTTACCGGCCACATTCAATGGCAACAAGGTCGGTGCCAGGTTACGCGCGACAGCGAGAGGAACACCCCTGGCCACCAGCGACCCCACCAGGCCCGCCGCGCTGTAAGCGCTCGCCGGAGCACCTTGGCCGCTGAAAATCGGCGCACGGCTGTGGTAGTTCATGAAGTAGGCGCCGAACTCGGTGTCCAGCGGATCGAACATGTATTTGAAGGACACGCCAAATTGACCGCTGTCACGGGCATCGCGATCCGGGCCGCGACGAACGATTACGCCTTCATCCGGGTCACCCCAGTTCACGCCCCTGGCAGCCAGGGTGTTGATGGTGGCATTACGCAGCGAAGCCGGCAGCCCTGCAGACGTCAGTGCGCTGTTGAGTCCGTTACGGGTGCGCAGTACGGCCAGGTTGTTGTCGCAGCCATCCGAAATCACGTCCGGTTGCGAGAAGAAGGTGCCGCAGTTGTCGGTAACGGTCTGGTCCCATTCGAGCTGGTAGAAGGCTTCGGTCGAGAGGTTCTCGGTGAGGCTCTGGGACACGTAGAACATGTTGACCGGGATCAGGCCTTCCTTGATCTCGGCACCGGGGCGACGGAACGCGGACACGTCGATCGGGTTGATCGAGTTGATGCCGCCGCCGATGAAGGTACTTTCACCCCAACTCACTACTTGCTTGCCCAGACGCACGGAGCCCGGCTGATCGGCAACGGAATAGTTGTGGTAGACAAAGGCGTCGAGTATCTGGCCGCCGGAGGACTTGGCGCCTTCCTTGCGGTTGCTGTCGCTGATGTCCTTGAACGGACGGCTTTCGTCCTTGAGTTCGAAGTCGTACCAGTATTTGCCACGGACGAAAACGCCGGTATCGCCATATTTCAGTTCAAGGTCATGGATGCCCTTGAAGATCTTGGAGAACGTTTCGCCGCTCTTGAAGTTCAGGTGACCGTCGTCGGAAGTCTGGGACAGGCCACGGCCGCCGTTGTTGACGCCGATAAGGTTCTCGTTGGCACTTTCAGTCGACCAACTGGCACCGATCGACAGGGACGAGTCGAACTGACCTTCGATTTCACCAACGTTGAAACTGACGCCGAATGCTGGCCCGGCGAGCGTAGAGGCAAGACTGACCGCCAGGGGCAGTTTAGCCCGGCGCCAGAACTGGTTTACTGATGTCATCGACGCTACTCCATGTGCATTATTGTTATGGCAGTGAGCACTTCTAAAAACGCTGTGGATGACTGGGAGCCAAGGTGTCCCTAAGTCATGCCAAAGTTGCATCGCCCCGGTTTGTGCGTTTGCTCCGTTCTTAAAAATCCTTGAGCGGACTATAGCCAGCAGGTAGTACTGCTTGATCCCTCTAAAGTGTGATTTGCAGCTGCCAGCCACTCTGGAACAGTCCTTTGCCAAGCCGACGCCCGTCGGCACGGCAAGGATGGCTGAAATTTCAGATTTGACAAGCCAAGCGCTTGCTTGGTGGGGCTGGCGTGCCCTTTTGGGCACGCCAAGTGACGCTTAAAGCGTCGAGAGGAAGGTGCTGTTGTTGGCTTGCCATTCGGTGATGTCGACGCGAATACGCTTCTTGTCGAGTTTGCCGACACTGGTCTTGGGAATTTCAGTAACAAGGGCGATCTGGCTCGGGATGGCCCACTTGCTCAGGTGCCCCAGTTCCACGAACGGTTTGAGGTGCTCCTTCAGTTCTTTGGCCCCGATCTCATGGCCTTCGCGGACCACCAGCAGTGCGAACGGACGTTCGCCCCACTGCGGATCGGCGATGCCCACAACTGCTACTTCGCGTACCGCAGGGTGGCGGCTGATCAAGTCTTCAAGGTCCAGGGAGGAGATCCACTCGCCGCCGGTCTTGATCACGTCTTTGATCCGGTCGCGAATGTCGATCACACCCATGCTGTCCAGGGTCGCTACGTCACCGGTGTGCAGCCAGCCCCCGGCCCAGAGCTCGGCGCCCTTTTGCGGTTCGTTGAAATAACCTTCGGTGAGCCACGGCGCACGCAGCACCAGTTCGCCTTGGGTCTCGCCATCGGCGGGCAGGAAGTTGCCGTCGGTATCAACGATCGCCGCTTCCACCAATGGCCCCGGCACACCGGCCTTGATCCGATACGTGGTGCGTTCGTCTTCGGTGCCGGCCATCAGCTCATCGTTGAGGTGCGCGCACGAGATCAGCGGTCCGGTTTCCGACATGCCGTAAGCGGCGGTCAGCTGAATGCCATTGGCCTTGGCGGCTTCGTACAACGTGCGGTTCAACGCACTGCCGCCGATGACGATTTTCCAGCCACCGAAATCCGTGCCTTGCGCCGCTTTGGAATTGAGGACCATTTGCAGGATGGTCGGCACGCAATGGGAAAAGGTGACCTTCTCCTTGCGCCACAGCTCCACCAGATATTCAGGGTCATAGCGACCGGGATAAACCTGCTTGAGCCCGAGCATGGTCGCCACATACGGCAAGCCCCAGGCGTGCACATGGAACATCGGGGTGATCGGCATGTAAACGTCGTTGGTGCCCAGCAACCGCACGCTGTCGATGGCGCCCATGATGGTCGACACGCCCATGGTGTGCAGCACCAGTTGCCGATGGGTGAAGTACACGCCTTTGGGATTACCGGTGGTGCCGGTGGTGTAGAACGTAGTTGCGACCGAGTTTTCGTCGAAATCCTGGAAGTCGTACTGCGTACTCGCCGCCGCCAGCAACTGCTCGTACTCGCCGATGAGGTTCGGCAAGTCGGCGGTTTTTTCCGGCAGGTCAGTCAACAGCAGGGTTTTCTCGACGGTGGTCAGTTGCCCGGCAATCGCGTTGTAAAGCCCCACGAACTCGCTGTTGACCAGCACAAAACGGTCCTCGGCGTGGTTCATGGTGTAGAGGATCTGTTCCGGTGACAGGCGCACGTTAATGGTGTGGATCACCGCGCCAATCATCGGGATGGCGAACATGCATTCCAGATAACGATGGCTGTCCCAGTCCATCACCGCCACGGTATCCCCGGCCTTGACGCCGGCCGCCGTCAGCACGTTGGCCAGCCTTGCGACCCGTTCGATCAGGGTCGGATAGCTGTAGCGCAACTGGTCGCGGTAAATGATCTCGCGGGTTTTTTCATAACGAGCGCCGGACATCAGCAGCCGTTTAATCAGCAGCGGATACTGGTAAGCGCCTTCGGCTGGAGGGATAACGCGAGTCTGCAACATAAGAGTCCCTTTTCTGACTGCACGGTCGTGGCTGAAAGTAAGCACTTTAGTGCTCTTGGACGCCAGCCAAATCAGCCAAAGGGATGATTTGCAGAGCCGGGCATGATGCTAGCTTTGCGCCAGCATCTGCGGATATTTCTTATCCATGACTCGTAGCGCGATCAATGCATCTCGGTAAACGCGAGTTTCACACCGATGGCGATCAATACCGCGCCCATGGTCCGATCGAACCAGTGGCCCATCCGGGCAAAACCTGCGCGCACGCGCTGCTGGCTGAACAGCATCGCCACCAGGCAGAACCACACAGCGGTGGCCACCGCGAGGTAGATGCCGTAGCCCGCCTGTACCGTCAGCGGCGTGTGCGGATTGATCACCACGGTGAACAGCGAAAGGAAGAACAGCGTCGCTTTCGGGTTCAGACCGTTGGTCACGAAACCCGAAGTGAAAGCGCCGCGAGCAGTGCGCTCGCCCGCTTCCTTGTGCAGATCGTCAGCCGCAGGTTGGGCCGGCTGCGCTCGCAAGGCCTTGAAGCCGATGTACAGCAGGTACGCGGCGGCCGCCCATTTCAGGGCATTAAACAACACGATCGACTGGGACACGATCAGGCCAATGCCGAGCAACGAATAGCCGACGTGCAGGAAAATGGCCGTGCCGACACCTAGCGCCGTCCAGGTGCCAGCGCGACGACCATGGGTCACGCTCTCACGCACCACCACGGCAAAGTCCGGGCCTGGGCTGGCCACGGCCAGCAAGTGAATCAGGGCAACGGTCAAAAACTCTGTCCAGTACATGGGGTTTCCTTTTGGCCAAGCGTAACTGTTTGTTTCATCTGGTAGGCTCGGCAGATTACGCCTTCAGTTCATTGCACAAAAGGTACAGTTGATGACGAACACTCACCGCGCCGTTTTCCTCGACCATCCGTCCCTGGACCTGGGCGATCTCGACCTCAGCCCGCTACAAGAGTGTTTCAGCGACTTACAGCTTTTCGCCCAGACCACGCCGGACCAGGTGATCGAACGCCTCAAGGGCGCCACCGTTGCCATCAGCAACAAAATCCTGATCGACGCCGCCGCCATCGCTGCCAGCCCCGAGCTGAAGCTGATCCTGATTACCGCCACCGGCACCAACAACGTTGACCTCGCCGCCGCCCGCGCCCACGGCATTACCGTCTGCAACTGCCAGGGTTACGGCACGCCGTCGGTGGCGCAGCACACGATCATGCTGCTGCTCAATCTGGCAACGCGCCTGGCCGATTATCAAAAGGCTGTCGGCGAAGGTCGCTGGCAGCAGGCGAAACAGTTCTGCCTGCTGGATTACCCGATTGTCGAACTGGAAGGCAAAACCCTCGGCCTGCTCGGTCACGGCGAACTGGGCGGCGCGGTCGCACGACTGGCCGAAGCCTTTGGCATGCGTGTATTGCTCGGTCAGATTCCCGGACGCCCTGCCCGGCCGGATCGTTTGCCACTGGATGAGTTGCTGCCGCAGATCGATGCGCTGACCCTGCACTGCCCGCTCAACGAACACACCCGCCACTTCATCGGAGCCCGTGAGCTGGCCTCGATGAAACCCGGTGCGTTCGTGGTCAACACCGCACGCGGTGGCTTGATCGACGAACAGGCGCTGGCCGATGCCTTGCGCAACGGTCACCTGGGTGGCGCGGCCACCGACGTGTTGAGCGTCGAGCCGCCGACCGCCGGCAATCCGCTGCTGGCCCATGACATTCCCCGGTTGATTGTCACCCCGCACAACGCCTGGGGCAGTCGCGAGGCACGCCAGCGAATCGTGGGCCAGTTGACCGAAAACGCTCAGGGATACTTCAGTGGTAAAGCGCTGCGGGTCGTCAGTTGATAGACTGCGGCACTTTTTTTCACAGGAGCAGAGTATGGATCCGCGCAGTGAAGTACTGCTTCGTCAGGCCGAGTTATTCCAGGGTTCGGTGCTGCTGGCCGGTTTGCCCGCCGACGACCTGCTGGGCCGTCTGCCCGACGCTCATGGCTGGTGCTGGCATGCCGGCGATCAAGCAGCGCTGGACGCCCGCTTCGCCGAGCGCAGCCATTTCGGTGTGACTGTAACGGAGCGCGGGTTCGACACCGCCGTGGTGTTTCTGCCCAAGTCCAAGGACCTGACCGACTACATCCTCAACGCCCTCGCCTCTAAACTGGCCGGTCGTGAACTGTATCTGGTGGGTGAAAAACGCAGCGGCATCGAAGGCGCAGCCAAGCAACTGAACCCCTTTGGCAAACCGCGCAAGCTCGACAGCGCGCGGCATTGCCAGCTGTGGCAGGTTACCGTGGCCACTGCGCCAGAAGCCAAGTCGCTGGAAAGCCTGGCCCAGACTTATGAGTTGCCGCTGGCCGAAGGTCCGTTGAAAGTCATCAGTCTGCCGGGCGTGTTCAGCCACGGTCGGCTGGATCGCGGCAGCGCACTGTTGCTGGAGCATCTGGACAAATTGCCGAGCGGCCATTTGCTGGACTTCGGTTGCGGTGCCGGGGTGTTGGGAGCAGCGGTGAAACGTCGCTATCCACACAACCAGGTCACCTTGCTTGATGTGGATGCGTTTGCGGCTGCCAGTAGTCGCCTGACATTGGCTGCCAACGGTCTGGAAGCTGATGTGATTACCGGTGACGGCATCGACGCCGCACCGATGGGTTTGAGTGCAATTCTGAGCAACCCACCGTTCCATGTCGGGGTTCACACCGATTACTTCGCCACCGAGAACTTGCTGCGAAAAGCAGCCAAACATCTGAAAAACGGTGGCGAACTGCGTTTGGTAGCAAACAGCTTCCTTAAGTATCAGCCGCTGATCGAAGAGCATCTGGGCGTATGTGCGATCAAGGCTGAAGGACAGGGTTTCAGAATCTATCGGGCCAAACGCGGGTAAAAAATTAGTGCTTGCCGAATAGATTCTGCCTAGGCAAAATCCGCTCCGTCCTAGGGGAGTAGTCTCCCACGAGCGCCATGCTCGTCCGGCATACGTCAACATACTTGGTCAACAGACCATGGCGTATGCGACCCAAGCGTCCGCATCAGACGGATCGCAGGGTTTGACAAGACCTATGACACGAACACCTTACCCGGGGCGGGAAGGCTGTACGTGTCATAGCCGTGTCGACCCGCCCCTTAGGAAAACCCTGATGCTGGATTCACTTCTCGTTCCCACCGCAATCGTTGCCTTGGCCGAAATCGGCGACAAGACGCAACTGCTCGCGCTCATTCTCGCCGCTCGCTTTCGCAAGCCCTGGCCGATCATCGCCGGTATCGTCGCTGCAACCCTGGCCAACCACGCGGCCGCCGGCGCGGTAGGTGCCTGGGTCGGTAGTTTCTTCTCGAATGCGACGCTGCACTGGATCCTCGCCGCGAGCTTCACCGCGACCGCATTGTGGACCCTGGTGCCGGACAAGATGGATGACGACGAAGCCAGCACCGCCCGCAAGTTCGGACCGTTCCTGACCACGCTAATCGCATTTTTCCTTGCAGAGATGGGTGACAAGACTCAAGTCGCCACGGTGATGCTCGCTGCGCAATACCCGGAACTGTGGCTGGTGATTATCGGCACTACCGTCGGGATGTTGATTGCCAACGTGCCGGTGGTTTTGGCGGGTAACTTTGCCGCGGATAAATTGCCGTTGACCTTGATCCGTCGCCTGGCGGCGTCGGCGTTCTTCATCCTCGCCATTGTCGCGGTGTACAAGGCGATGCAGAGCAGTGGTTGGGTTTGACGCGGTAGGTCAGTCACACCGCGTCATCGTTCTTCGCGAGCAGGCTCGCTCCCACATTGATCTCCAGTGGACACAAAATTTGCAAACAATGGAGATCCAGTGTGGGAGCGAGCCTGCTCGCGAAGGCGTGAGCAGCCGCGCTACATGACTATCAGGATTTCCTGGCTTTCTCGTACAGCGGCATGACTTTCGGGATCGCCGCCTGCAACGAAGCAATACGACTCGACGACGCCGGGTGAGTGCTCATGAACTCCGGCGACGAACCTTCCGAGGCCTTGGTCATCTTGTTCCACAGGGTGATCGCGGCGTTCGGGTTGTAACCGGCGCGAGCGGCCAGTTCCAGGCCGATCAGGTCCGCCTCGTTTTCATTGGCGCGACTGTTGGGCAAGGTCATGCCGTAGTTGGCCACGGTATCCGCCAACGCCAGGCTGCCCTGACCCAGACCGAACAAGGCACCGGCGCCCTGCTTGGCCATTTCGATGCCGTAAGCCTTGGACATCGCTTCACGACCATGCTCGCGCAGGGCGTGGGCGATTTCGTGGCCCATGATCGCCGCGATCTCATCGTCGGTCAGTTGCAGGCTGTCGATCAGCCCCGTGTAGAAAATGATCTTGCCGCCAGGCCCGCAGTTGGCGTTGAGTTCGTCGCTCTTGATCAGGTTGACTTCCCATTTCCATTGGGCCGAATCCGGACGGAAAACCGGCGCCTGGGCAATCAGCCGGTCGGCAATCGCCTGGACACGTTTGGCCTCGTTACTGGTCTTGTCCAGCACGCCTTTGGTGTTCGCCTCGCCGACAGTCTTTTGATAAGACTGGGCGTACATCTGGTTGACCTCGTCGGTCGACAACATGCTGAACATGTACTGCTTGCGCTCAACGCCCACCGCGCCACCGCTGGTGGTATTGACCGACTGACAACCGGCGAGCAGCAGACCTGCGCTCAGTGCACACACAACCAATGTCTTGTTCATCAAAAATCTCCCTGAAACATGCGGCGTATCCTAGGCGGTGAATTGTATCGGCGCCAGATACAACGGACGTGCAGCACGCACTAATTCATTTACGACATCAAACATTCCAAAACAGCCAATTCGCCAAACTCCGCTCATGGCCATCGACACCCCGCCGATACAGCACCGCAGACGTCCTCTTGCGTGCGGAGCACCCATGAAATTCAAGTCGATCCAGTTTTCCGTGGCGGCCCTCGCCGGCGCCATCGTTCTTAGTGTCGTGGCAGCCCTGGTGCTCTACGCGTTGTTTTCCGGCGCACGGACACAAGACATGGTCCAGCAGCGGACCCAGGCACAATTCGAGCAAGTCATCGAACAACGCCTGACGTCACTGGCGCAAACCCAGGTCAGCCAGATCCAGCGCGAGCTCGAAGCGCCACTGCTGATTGCCGGCGGACTGGTGCGAGTCAACGCATTAATCGGCACACCGGGCGCCGATGGACAGCCGCAGCTGAGCCTCAGTCGTGAGCAGTTAATCAGCCTGATCAAGGAAAACGTCACCAAGAACCCGAAAATTCTCGGTACCTACATCGGCTGGGAAAAAAACGCCCTCGATCACAACGACGCGGCCTACGTCGACACCCAGGTGGTCGGCATCGACGCCAGCAACGGCCGCTTCCTGCCGTGGTGGTTCCGCAACGAAGACGGCAGCCTGGGCCTGGACAAACTGGTGGACGTCGACGACCAGAAAACCCTGTCCACCGGCGTACGCGCCAGCGAGTACTACCTGTGCTCGAAAGAAACCAAAAAATCCTGCGTGATCGATCCGGCGCCCTACAAAGTCGGCGACAAGATCGTCATGCTCGCCTCCTTTATAGAACCGATCATGCTCAACGGGGCCTTCCAGGGCATCGTCGGCGCCGACTTGTCGGTGAACTTCATTCAGGAAATGCTCCTCGGCGCGAATCAGAAGTTGTACAGCGGCGCTGGTGAAATGGCCCTGATTGGCGGCAACAGCCGGATCGTTGCCTACACCAAGGACCCGAGCAAATTCGGCGAGAAGGTCAGCGACATCCTCGACAGCCAGCAGATCGCCAACATGGCCAATCTCAAGCGCGGCGAAGTCACCTACACCGTCGACAAGGTCCAGGGCCGGATCGAGTTGTACCTGCCGTTCGGCATCGGCCAGACCGACGCTCGCTGGACCCTCATGCTGCAACTGCCGCTGAACGCGGTGATGGCCGACCTGCAAAAACTTCAGGGCGATCTGGACGCCCAGCGCAAGTCCGACACCTTCGGCATGGCCATGGTCGGCTTGTTGATTGCCGGTATCGGCTTGCTGGTGATCTGGCTGGTGGGCCACGGCATTGCCCGGCCGCTGAAGCAGATGGTTGCCATGCTCGACGACATCGCTCAGGGCGAAGGTGACCTGACTCGACGCCTGACCAGCGACCGCGCCGACGAATTGGGCTCCATCGCCAAAGGCTTCAACACCTTCCTGGCCAAGTTGCAGGTGATGATCACCCAGGTGGTGACTTCGGTGCAGAGCGTCAGTGATTCGTCGGAACACACCGCCGACATCGCCATCCGCACCAACATCGGCGTGCACAAGCAAATGGCCGAGATTGATCAAGTCGCCACTGCGGTGCATGAAATGACAGCGACCGCTCAGGACGTGGCGCGCAACGCGACTCAGGCTGCGCAAGCCGCCAGCCATGCCGATCAAGCAGCGGCGCAGGGCATGCAAATCGTGCGGGACACGTCGAACTCGATTGGCGTGCTGGCGATAGAAATCGGTAAGGCAGTCAGCGTGGTGCAAACCTTGGCCAAGGACAGCGAGAACATCAATGCGATCCTGACGGCAATTCGCGGAATCGCCGAACAGACCAACCTGCTGGCCTTGAACGCGGCCATCGAAGCGGCCCGCGCCGGCGAACAGGGACGCGGTTTTGCGGTGGTGGCCGATGAAGTGCGCAACCTGGCGCAGAAGACTCAGAAAGCCACTGAAGAAATTCAGACCATGATCCAGCAGTTGCAACAAGGCACCCGCGATGTGGTGCGGGTCATGGAGGACAGTCAGAGCCGCACCGATGAAAGCGTGCAGCATGCGGCGAAAGCAGCCGAGGCGCTGGAGACGATTACTCAGGCGGTGTCAGTGATCAACGACATGAACACCCAGATTGCCAGTGCGGCCGAGGAACAGAGTGCGGTGGCTGACGACATTAATCGGAACGTGATCAACATCGGGCAAGTGGCCAATGAAGTGGCGGGCGGGGCGGATGAGTCGAGTGCGGCGAGTGCGGATCTGACCAAGTTGGCTGAGCAGCAGCGGCGGTTGATCAATCAGTTCAAGGTCTAAAGCGCCCCCTCACCCTAACCCTCTCCCCAGGGGGCGAGGGGACAGACCGAGGTGTTCTTAGAGTTACATCGACCTGAATTACCGAGTCGAACTCAGGTTCTGAAAGCAACCGAGATCGGCTCCCTTTCCCCCTCTCCCCTATGGGGAGAGGGCTGGGGTGAGGGGTGGCTCTTGAATCACACATCGCTCTAACCGGGGGTAAGACACTCCGGCCCATTGAGCTTCGGATCATTCACCAGATTCGCCAACACCCGCTCGCGCAACGCCGCGGGTTCACTGGCGAGCAACGCTTGCAAAGCATGCAACGGAGTCTCTGGATTGAGCCACGCCTCCTGCCCCGCCGCATCGAGAATCAACGGCCGGCGCTGACTCGCCGCCGGCTGCGTGATCACCGCCGTGCTCAGCCACACTTGCTCCTGCACTGGATACGCTTCCCAAATCGCCGCAAAGAACAGCGTCGAGCCCTCCCCCGGTGTCAGCCAATACGGACGCTTGCGGGTTGTGCCGCGCCATTCGTAAAAACCGTTGGCCGGCAGCAAGCAACGGCGCTCGCGCAGGGCTTGGCGAAACATCGGTTGTTCAGCGACGGTTTCGGCCCGGGCATGGGCCGGTGTGCGGGACAGATCGGTCAGCCACGGCGGCGTCAAACCCCATCGCGCTCGGGCCAACTCGCGCTGGCCGTCAACGCCCGCACGCAGCATCAGCACCGAATCGTTGGGAGAAATATTCCACTGGGCCTGCTGATCGGCGGGGAAGCCAGGCAGGGCCGCGAAGGCGGGGTTCCAGCGAAACAGGGCATAACGTCCGCACATGGGGCAACACGACTCTTGATAAAACGAACGTCAGCCTAACAGACCAGCGTGCCAGGAAAACTTTCCGGTTCATCGCCGGGCATCGGCAGCGCGGCATTGTACGCGCTGATTAACTCCCGGGCGTATTCCGCCTGGTCGTTATCCACCGATAATCCCAGCAGACCGAAGATCGGCAATTCGCCGGTGCCACCCAGTAAATCGCGCCCCACCAGATGCGCTTCGATGCCCTCGCTGGCCAGCATGCTTTGCAGCAACTCACCTTCCATGAGGTTTTCCGGCTCGTAGATTCGCTGCATGGGGTGCCCCTTTCATTCGTTTTCGCTGTGAACTTCGAGCAACCATTCCTGACCGTCAGTCTGCAGGACAAACGTGATGGGGCGACAACACACCGGACAGTCTTCGATATAGGTCTGATCGCCACCGGACAAGTCCAGAACGGCCTCAGCCTCTTCACCACAATACGGACATTCGTAGCGCTCGGTTTCCAGCATCGCGGTCTCCCAGGTGACTTGTGCGTATAATCGCCGGTCTATTTGCAGGGCTATTTTTGTCTGGCTAACTTTTCAGACCGTGCCCCGTTGGTTTTCGATCAAAACCTTTACTTACCCTAGCCGTTTCTAACAAGAGAGCATGATGGGCGAATTCGATGCCATCCGACCGTACGACGATAGCGAAGTCCCAGCGGTGCTGGACCGACTGCTCGGCGACAAGGCGTTTCTAGACATCCTCATCCACTTCCGCTTCCCGCGCTTTGCCGGTGCTTTCGGCTGGGCGCTCAAACCTCTTATAGCTCATCGGCTGCGCCGTGAGTTCGCCGGCGTCACCTCCGTGGCCACGCTGCAGGATAAAGTCGAGATGTACGTCGACCACACCATCGAGCGCGCCACGGACGGGGTGACGTACACCGGCGTCGAGCAGTTCAAGTCCGGCAGCGCCTACCTGTTCATCGCCAACCACCGCGACATCGTGATGGACCCGGCCTTCGTCAACTATGCCGTGTACCACGCCGGCCTGCCGACACCGCGCATCGCGATCGGCGACAACCTGCTGCAAAAGCCCTTCGTCAGCGATCTGATGCGCCTGAACAAGAGCTTCATCGTGCACCGTTCGATCACCGGTCGCCGCGAGAAGATGGCGGCGTATCAGCTGCTGTCGGCTTACATCAACCACTCGATCCGCAACGATTGCGCCTCGATCTGGATCGCCCAGGCCGAAGGCCGGGCCAAGGACGGCGACGATCGCACCGAGTCGGCGATCCTGAAAATGTTCCACATGAGCCGCAAGGACGAGCCCTTCGGCGAAGTGATTCAGTCGCTGAACGTCACCCCGGTGTCGATCAGCTACGAATACGACCCGTGCGATCAAGCCAAGGCTCGCGAGCTGTTCATCCGCGCCACCACCGGCAGCTACACCAAAGTCCCGGGCGAGGACGATGTGAGCATTGCCAAGGGCATCACCGGCTACAAGGGCCGCGTGCATGTGAACTTCGCCTCGCCGATCACCGAGCTGTTCGACGACACCAAGCAATTGGCGATCGAGATGGACCGGCAGATCCTTGGCGGCTACCGCCTGTTCCCGGTGCACTACCTGGCTTACGCCCAGTGGAAAGACGCCGACCCGCAATTGCAGGTGCCGAAAGCCGCCGAGGTGTTTGCGGCAGACGAACTGGCCAAGGCTCAGGAGCAATGGCAACAACGTCTGGATGCTTGCCCTGAGGAACATCGTCCGTTCATGGTCGTGCAATACGCGACGCCGGTGCGTAATCAGTACCGTGTGAAAGCAGGTTTGCCGCTGTAAGGTTTTTGGCTGGATACGACAACGGCGCCCTGTGGTGAGGGGGCTTGCCCCCGTTCGGCTGCGCAGCAGTCGTAAAACTGATGAGGTTTATCAGAGATAATGTGGCTGCAGATTTCAGGGTCGCTTCGCAACCCAACGGGGGCAAGCCCCCTCGCCACAAGTATTGTGTTAGAAAGGTCAGACCCGCGTGCTGATCCACGACACCAGCAGCGCCAACCCCAGGCAAGCAAACCCGAATCGATAGAAAAACCGGTTCATGCGCAAGGTCGCCCCATCCAGCATCAACGTCGGTTCATCGATACGACGGCTCTGGCTTTGCGCTTCGAGAATGGCCAACGCGCGCTGTTCGCGGCGACGAGTGGCATGCAGCAACCAGCCGCCCGGAAACGCAAACAACAAGGCCAACAGGTTGATCAATTTGGCGGGATGGTTGGTAAACAGCGAAATCAAATGCAACGACATCACGGACCTCAGCAAAACAGGTGTGGCAGACGCCGAACCGACGACCGCGGCGCGAATTCTACCGAAAGCCTCGCCACCTGCCCTTGCTTTCCGACAAATAACGAATCATTTGACCGATTCCTGTCCTGTGTCACGGCGCCGTCATCTGAATACGCCAGTCTGGCGCCCCTCAAAACCGACACGGAAACCGTCATGTTGCACGCCGAAAACCAGGATCGCCTCTACCTCATTGCTCAAAGCGACGAACAACAAAATCTCGTCGGCAGCCTCGCCTTCAATGTCCAGGACCGCCACTGGCTGGTGTACTGCGCATTGGGTGGGCATCAGCATGCGGATTTGCCGGAGACGGATTTGCTGACGGGCGTGAGTGTTCTGGATTTTTACTCCGAAGCAGCATGACACCGCTGAACCCCGGTGGGCGCAGTCCCACCAAAAATCAGCAAGCATGAAAAAGCCCGGGACCATTGCTGGCACCGGGCTTTTTTGAGTTCAGCGAACGTTTATTCGGCGAGAATCTGACCAATCGTCGGATCCTTGAACAGACGCGTCAACGCATCGCTCAACACATCGCTAACCAGCTTGGTATTGGTTTCCTGATTCGGCGCCATACCAAAACGCTGATCCAGGGACGCACCATAACGACCGCTGTAGCGACGATTGGCATTCTGCACATCGGAGCGGAACGTCGCGCCAATGGTGGCCTCAGTCACATACATGCCCTCTTTAGGCGACTGATACTTCAGCTCGGCCAGGGTCACGGTCAACTGCGGAGCATTCAGCGCATTGGAGGTTGGGGTGAAGCCCAACAACCGCACGGCCGCTTCGGCCTGAGCCTGCAACTTCGGCAAAATCTGTGCGCCCTGCACGGTGATCGCGCTGGTCTCAGGGTACAGGCCACCACGAGTGCCCAGCGTTGGCGACGGACGACCGTCCACCACACGCACCACCACCGGCTGACCATGGCCGACCGGTGCCAGCTGAGT
Organism: Pseudomonas sp. LBUM1666; assembly: GCF_059695775.1. Taxonomy (NCBI): domain Bacteria; kingdom Pseudomonadati; phylum Pseudomonadota; class Gammaproteobacteria; order Pseudomonadales; family Pseudomonadaceae; genus Pseudomonas; species Pseudomonas sp. LBUM1666. The sequence goes on from NZ_CP166789.1 coordinate 5,221,038, forward strand.
CGTCAGCTTGGGTTCCGGATTCAGTTGTTGCGGGCTGTGGGCGCAGCCGACCAGCGTCAAACTGGTCACAGTGATCAAACCGAACAACAGGCGTTGCAACATGCTCTTCTCTCCAGAATCAGGCACAAACAGGCCGGCAGTATAGCGGTGGGCCACTGCGGGTAACTAGCTCCTCACAGTGAATACTGAAATCTCTGACAAACCCTTCAGACCGCGGTTCCTGTCACAGATATGTCACCACCCATACATTTGCTCGTCACGGCTCGCTGACAACCTTCACAGCAGTCACCCCACAAGGTACTTCGCCATGCGCTATCTCATCTCGCTGTTCAACCCACGCCCTCTGCATCGCTGCTTCGCCCTGCTAGACCGCAACGGCCACTGCCAGGCATTCAAACAGTGCAGCCTCCAGCCGATGGGTGATGGCTGGGTCGAAATCGAAGAAATCCGTCTCAACTGGTTACACCATCCCCTGCCCCCTAGCGCCCGTGTCAGCCAGCGCCAGCCACGTGCGCGGGCTCAGCAACTGTTGACCACCTGACCGAACACCTAATAAAAGTCATTAAACACGACCATTTCCCTGCGTTTCTTCGCTACAATCTCCCCCCGATTATAAGGACGTCTCCTGATCGGGCCTCGCAGCATCGTCAATGCGCTTGTATTGACACCCCGCACCGCCCTACAGAGAGCCGCCCACACAGATCGAGTGAAGCTGGCGCGCTTGCTGTTCCTTGAGCAAAAACCCCACTTTTCGCGAATCTGCAGAGCTGTCATTACGCTCGGTCACTGAGCTGTTTGCCCGTTTTGCCAGTCATGTATCCCATGGCGGCAATCCATCCGGGCACGGTGCCAGGCTGGGGCAGCCCTTTTTTGAGGTTCACGTCTTCAAAAGAGCGTGAAAAAAACGGGTTTTCACAACTTCACAAGAGTGTGGCGAGCAAATGAATAGTTTTGCGTCTGAATATGCACCATTAGCGTCTGAAACAGCCCAACGACACAGGACCGAGTACGCCTCGAACACCGGATCCTGAAGCCTGTCCTCTACGGATTTGGTTGCACAAACGGATGTATCGACCATAAGTCGAATTGCCAGCCGCGCGTTGAAGTGAGTTCATGTAACTCTTTTAGACCCGGCCGGTAGCGTCCGTCGAAGTTGCAAAAAATTGCGAAGATTCGGACATGGCGATACTGCCATGGGTACCTGGGGCATCACTGACACGCCCCTGAACGCCTGGCAGCCATGCCGACAATTTGGTGCTGCAGATTTTGGAGACGCGTTAAATGGCGCATAACGAAGCAGTCGACGTAGTACTGGTTGGGGCCGGCATCATGAGTGCCACCCTCGCTGTACTGCTCAAAGAGCTCGACCCCGCGATCAAGCTGGAAGTCGTCGAGCTGATGGATTCCGGTGCCGCGGAGAGTTCGAACCCGTGGAATAACGCCGGTACCGGTCACGCCGGGCTGTGTGAGCTCAACTACACGCCGCAGGCCGCCGACGGCACCGTCGACATCAAGAAAGCCGTGCACATCAACACCCAGTTCGAGGTGTCGAAGCAGTTCTGGTCCTACCTGACCAAGAAAAGCACCTTCGGCTCGTGCAAGACGTTCATCAGCCCGGTGCCGCACCTGAGCTTCGTCCAGAACGACGATGGCGTTTCCTTCCTCAAGGAACGCTTCAAGACGCTGAGCAAGCACCACGCCTTCTCGGACATGGAATACACCGAAGACAAGGCCACCATGGCCGAGTGGATGCCATTGATGATGCCGGGGCGGCCAGCCGACGAAGTCGTCGCAGCCACCCGCGTCATGAACGGCACCGACGTCAACTTCGGCGCCCTGACCAATCAACTGCTCAAGCACCTGACCAGCGCACCCGATGCCCAGGTCAAGTACTGCAAGCGCGTGACCGGCCTCAAGCGTAACGGTAGTGGCTGGACCGTCAGTATCAAGGACGTCAACAGCGGCAATTCCCGTGACGTCGACGCGAAATTCGTGTTCCTCGGCGCCGGTGGCGCGGCACTGCCGTTGCTGCAAGCTTCGGGCATCGAAGAAAGCAAAGGCTTCGGCGGCTTCCCGATCAGTGGCCAGTGGCTGCGCTGCGACAACCCGGAAGTGGTCAAACACCACCAGGCCAAGGTTTACAGCCAGGCGGCCGTGGGTTCGCCACCGATGTCGGTGCCGCACCTGGACACCCGCGTGGTCGATGGCAAGAAGTCCCTGCTGTTCGGACCTTATGCCGGTTTCACCACCAAGTTCCTCAAGCACGGCTCCTTCATGGACCTGCCGATGTCGGTTCGCGCCGGCAACATCGGCCCGATGCTGGCCGTGGCGAAAAACAACATGGATCTGACCAAGTACCTGGTCAGCGAAGTGATGCAGTCGATGGAGCAGCGTCTGGACTCCCTGCGTCGCTTCTACCCTGAAGCGAAAGCCGAAGACTGGCGCCTGGAAGTGGCCGGCCAACGGGTGCAGATCATCAAGAAAGACCCGAAGAAAGGCGGCGTTCTGCAGTTCGGTACCGAACTGGTCGCGGCCAAGGACGGTTCCCTTGCCGCCCTGCTCGGCGCGTCGCCAGGCGCTTCGGTGACCGTTTCGATCATGCTTGAACTGATCGAAAAATGCTTCCCGAACAAAGCGTCCGGTGAATGGGCTGCCAAACTGGCGGAAATCTTCCCGGCTCGGGAAAAGGTTCTGGAAACCGACGCTGCGCTGTATCGCAAGATCAACGTGCAGAACAACGTCGCGCTGGAACTGGTTGAAGCCAGCAACGAGACCGAAAGCTACGCTTGATTCGGTCGCATAAAAAACGCGCCGTTCTCATTGAGAGCGGGGCGTTTTTTGTGCCGCTTAAAAAATTAACCGCGAGCCTTTTCGATCAACTCGATGTACTCGGCCGCGTTGCGCTGATCCTTGATCAGGGCGACGAAGTCATTGCCGTGTTCATCCTTGCCGTCCAGATCCAGACCGGCTTCGACGAAGAACGTCAGAAAACGCCCGAAGTCATCGATGCGCAGGCCGCGATAGGCCTTGATCAGTTTGTGCAGCGACGGCGACGTGGCGTCGACCGGTTCGAAATCGAGGAACAGCTTGATCTGCTCATCGCCGATCTCGTCACCAATCACTTGCTTCTTATCTTTACGCATTGCCGACTCCAGCTCGCAGACATTTCACGGGCGGGCAGTTTACCCCTCCCCGGGCACAGGGCTCAACGCGGACGAACGCTGCCTGTGTGCAGATCGGCCCAGATATGGCCGTTGGCGTAGCTGAGGAACTGGCAATACACCGTGTCATTGCGCAACAAGTCGATCACCACCCGGTACTGGGCCATCGGGTAAAACAGCGTCAGGGTTTTGCTTTTTTCGTCGTAGATCGGCTTTTTCAGGCTTTTGCTTTCGCCATCGAAATTGACCAGCACCTGGTTGATGGTTGCGCCCTTGTTCAAGGATTTTCCCTTGAGGCGGATCAGCAAAGGGGAAGTGACCGGAATCGGCTGCTGGTTGGACTGGCGCTGGCTGCCGACCACCACCGAGTACTCGGTGATCTGCAACAGCTGTTGCTGCTCGGGCTCTGCATCACGCAGGGTCAGGTCATCCGGAGGCAGGAACTGCGCGTGCATCGGCGCCGGGGCGGCAGCCAGAGGCAGGCTGACGGTCAGCAACAGGGCGGCGCAGCTGCGGATCAAAAGGCTCATGACAGGCTCCCTAGGCGAAGCCGAGCACTCTAGCACGAGGATCAACCGCGCGAATTAGCGATATGGGTCAATACTTCGCAGTACGAGGCTGGCCATACTGGAAGAGCTTTCAGCCGTCGTTCAACGGTGCGCCGTCTACCGTGGAGTGCTCATGTCGTTCTCCGTTCCCCCGTTGTTCGCCGCCTGGCGTCAGACCTGGCGCGCCGGCTACACCCTCAGACGCTTACGCGGCGACATCAGTGCCGGGGTGACCGTAGGGATTATCGCCATCCCGCTGGCCATGGCCCTGGCGATTGCCGTGGGTGTACCGCCCCAGCAAGGGTTGTATACGGTTCTGATCGCCGCGCCCCTGATCGCCCTGACAGGAGGTTCGCGTTTCAATGTCAGTGGGCCGACCGCCGCGTTCGTGGTCATTCTGCTGCCCATCACCCAACAATATGGCCTGGGCGGCCTGCTGCTCTGCACCATGCTTGCCGGCGTCATCCTCATTGCCCTGGGGCTGATTCGAGCCGGGCGGTTAATTCAGTACATTCCGTATCCGGTCACCCTGGGCTTTACCGCCGGGATCGGCGTTGTCATTGCCACCCTGCAATTGAAGGATTTGCTGGGCCTGAACACCGCCGGCCAGGCAGAACACTACATCGAACAGCTGGGCGTACTGATTCTGGCGCTGCCCAGCGCCCGGCTAGGGGACGGAATCATAGGCATCGCATGCCTGGCCGTTCTGATTGTCTGGCCACGGTGGGTGCCGAGGATTCCAGGGCATCTGGTGGCATTGACCATCGGCGCGCTCCTGGGTTTGGCGCTGGAGCACGGCGGGTTGGCGGTGGCGACATTGGGTGAGCGTTTTAGCTATATGGTCGAAGGCGTCAGCCATCCCGGCATTCCGCCTTTCCTGCCAAGCTTCGATTGGCCGTGGAATCTACCCGGTCCCGACGGCCAGCCTCTGCACCTGTCTTACGACTTGATCCGTCAGTTGCTGGCGCCGGCGTTCGCCATTGCCATGCTCGGGGCCATCGAATCCTTGTTGTGTGCGGTGGTGGCGGATGGCATGACCGGCAGCAAACACGACCCCAACGCAGAACTGCTGGGCCAGGGCTTGGGTAACCTGATCGCACCGCTGTTCGGCGGCATTACCGCCACGGCGGCGATTGCCCGTAGTGCCACCAACGTGCGCAGCGGAGCCTTTTCGCCATTGGCGGCCATTATTCACAGCGCGGTGGTGCTGATGGCGATACTGGTCCTCGCACCACTTTTCAGCTACCTGCCGATGGCTGCATTGGCTGCGTTGCTGGTCATGGTGGCGTGGAACATGAGCGAAGCCCGGCACGTGCTGCATACCTTGCGCATCGCGCCCCGCAGCGATGTGTTGGTCTTGCTGACCTGCCTGAGCCTGACGGTGTTGTTCGACATGGTGATGGCCGTCGCCGTCGGCCTGCTGCTCGCCGCCGGGTTATTTATCAAGCGCATGAGCGATCTTACGGACACCGCCGAACTGCCCCGTGCTTACCATCAAGCCTTGCAGGACATGCCGGCGCATGTTCGTTGCTATGCGATACGCGGGCCGCTGTTTTTCGGCGCGGCCGAAAAAGCCTTGGGGGTGCTACGCAAATTCAGTCCGGAGGTCAAAGTGGTGATCGTCGAGATGAGCGCCGTGCCCATGCTGGACATGACGGCGCTCGCGGCCTTCGACAATATCCTGAGGGATTACCGCACGGACGGCATTGGCCTGATTCTGGTGGCGACCGCCCCACGGGTGCGCCTGAAGCTCAGACGCGCGGGCATCCATCGGGAACAGCGTCAGTTGGCCTACGTGAACAACCTGGAACAGGCTCGTCGCAAAAGCGAACGCTGGCTGGCCGGGGGAAATTGAGCGCGCCTCAGGTGAACTGCGCGCGCATCCACGCCTGATATTCAGCCACACCAGGCTCGCCTTCGCGCGGCGCCCAGTGAGCAAGCTCACCTTCACCGACGGGGCGATAAGGGCCGGCCTTGCACTCGAACATCAGGCTGTCCGCTTCCAGTACCACCAGGCCATGGAACACACCGGCTGGCAGGTCCACACCGAGACAGTCGCCACCAGCCTGCAGGATTTGTTTGCTCAACACCCCGCCAGACTCATCGAAGATCAACACACCCAGTCGCCCTTTGAGGACTAACAAGGTTTCAGCCTTGTTTTCCCCCAAGTGCCGGTGAGGCGGGACATAGGTGTCGGGCTGCAAGCCAACCACCATGCGATGGCAGGCGTCTTCCATCTGATGGAAGTTGTGATGCTGACGCCCGCGAGGATTGGCTGCGGCTTTCTCGGCCAATTCAGCGAACAGGGTTTGATCGAGAAAGCTCGGCGCGGTCATGTTCTTACATCCCTTTAACAGCAAAAATCCCGTTGGCGTTGCGCCAGTAACCCTTGTAGTCCATGCCGTAACCGAAGATGTAACGGTCGATGCATGGCAGGCCGACGAAATCGGCTTTCAGGTCCGGGCGAGCCTTGCGGTCGTGGTCCTTGTCGATCAGCACGGCGGTGTGCACAGCGCGGGCGCCGGCGTGTTTGCAGTAGTCGATGATCGCGCCCAGGGTGTGACCTTCATCGAGGATGTCGTCGATGATCAGCACGTCGCGATCGAGGAACGAGACTTCCGGCTTGGCTTTCCAGAACAGGTCGCCGCCGCTGGTTTCGTTGCGATAACGGGTGGCGTGCAGGTAGGACGCTTCCAGCGGGAAGTTCAGATGGGTCAGCAGCTTGCCGGAGAAAATCAGCCCGCCATTCATCACGCAGAACACCACCGGATTGCTTTCAGCCAGCTGGTCGTTGATTTGTGCACCGACGCGGGCGATGGCCGCCTCGACTTCAGCTTCGGTGTACAGGCAGTCAGCCTCTCGCATGATTTGACGGATATGCTCGAGATCAGCAGACATGGCGCTCTCCAGGGGGGGTGACGGAATCGGAAAAGCGGGCAAAGGTACGCATCCCGCACGGCCAGATCAAGCGTTTGTGGACTAACGTACTTTATGTCTATAGGACAACACCCTCGGATAGATTAATCTAGGCCGGTTTTTTTGCCCGCCGCCGGAGCCTTTCCCATGCCCATCCTCGAGATCCGCCATCCGCTGATCCGTCATAAACTTGGCCTTATGCGCCGCGCCGACATCAGCACGAAGAATTTCCGTGAGCTCGCTCAGGAAGTCGGTGCCCTGCTGACCTATGAAGCCACCAAAGACCTGCCGCTGGAAACCTACGATATCCAAGGCTGGGCCGGCACGGTGTCGGTCGAGAAAATTGCCGGCAAGAAAATTACTGTAGTACCGATCCTGCGTGCCGGTATCGGCATGCTCGAAGGCGTGCTGAGCCTGATCCCGGGCGCCAAAGTCAGCGCAGTCGGCGTGGCCCGCAATGAACAAACCCTGCAGGCCCACACCTACCTGGAAAAACTGGTTCCGGAAATCAACGAACGCCTGGCGATGATCATCGACCCGATGCTCGCCACCGGCAGTTCCATGGTCGCTACCATCGACCTGCTGAAAAAAGCCGGTTGCCGGGATATCCGCGCGATGGTGCTGGTGGCTGCTCCCGAAGGCATTGCCGCCGTAGAGAAGGCTCACCCGGACGTGACCATCTACACCGCTTCCATTGACGAGAAACTCAACGAACACGGTTACATCATCCCTGGCCTGGGTGATGCCGGTGACAAGATCTTCGGCACCAAGCAGAAGGACGCTTGAGCATGCAGGATGAGTTCAACGATCCGCTCTGGCGCACGGTGCTGTCGGGTGCGCAGATGCTGTTCGTGGCCTTCGGCGCCCTGGTGTTGATGCCGCTGATTACCGGCCTCGACCCGAACGTGGCGCTGTTCACCGCAGGCCTGGGGACGATTCTGTTCCAGATCGTCACCGGGCGTCAGGTGCCGGTGTTCCTGGCGTCGAGCTTTGCCTTCATCACCCCGATCATTCTCGCCAAGGGCCAGTTCGGCCTCGCGGCGACCATGGGCGGCGTGATGGCGGCCGGTTTCGTCTACACCTTCCTCGGCCTTGCCGTGAAGATCAAAGGCACCGGTTTCATCGACCGCCTACTGCCACCGGTGGTGATTGGTCCGGTGATCATCTCCATCGGCCTGGCCATGGCACCAATCGCCGCCAACATGGCGATGGGCAAGGCCGGCGACGGCACCGAGCTGATTCATTATCAGACGGCGATGCTGATCTCGATGCCAGCGCTGCTGACCACCTTGATCGTCGCGGTGTTCGGTAAGGGCATTTTCCGCCTGGTGCCAATCATCTCCGGCGTGCTGGTGGGCTTTGCGATGGCGTTTTATTTCGGCGTCGTTGATACCGCGAAAATTGCTGCTGCACCGTGGTTTGCGATCCCGCACTTCACCGCGCCGGAATTCAACTGGCAGGCGATTCTGTTCATCGTTCCGGTGGCCCTGGCCCCGGCCATCGAGCACATCGGCGGCGTGATCGCCGTCGGTAGCGTGACCGGTCGCGATTACCTGAAGAAACCCGGCCTGCACCGCACCCTGCTCGGCGATGGCATTGCCACCACCGCAGCCGGCCTGTTTGGCGGTCCACCCAACACCACCTATGCCGAAGTGACGGGCGCGGTGATGCTGACCAAGAACTACAACCCTAAGATCATGACCTGGGCGGCGATTTTCGCCATCAGCCTGGCGTTCGTCGGCAAATTCGGCGCGTTGCTGCAAAGCATTCCGGTGCCGGTGATGGGCGGGATTCTGTGCCTGCTGTTCGGTTCGATCGCGGCGGTTGGCATGAACACACTGATTCGCCACAAGATCGACCTGGGCGAAGCGCGCAATCTGGTGATTGTCTCGGTGACCCTGGTGTTCGGGATCGGCGGTGTACTGGTCGGCACCGGCACAGGGCCGGACGACTTCGGCCTTAAAGGCATCGCGCTGTGCGCGGTGACGGCGATTGCGCTGAACCTGTTGCTGCCGGGTAATGACAGCTGGAAGCACAAGAAGGCGAATGAGTCGTTGTTGTAAGAGGCAACTCAATCCCTGTGGCGAGGGGGCTTGCCCCCGTTTGAGTGCGCAGCACTCACAAAATCTTCATCGACTGCGAGAGTTTTGGGGCCGCTTCGCGACCCAACGGGGGCAAGCCCCCTCGCCACAGTTTTAAAGCGCCAGAGGCGCTCTTTCGCACAAGATGCTCAACGCCCGCGCCCACTGCGGATCATCGTTAAGACACGGCACCAACACCAACTCCTCTCCCCCCGCCTCGCGGAATTGCTCTTTGCCGCGATCACCGATCTCTTCCAGAGTCTCGATGCAATCGGCAACGAACGCCGGGCACATCACCAGCACTTTCTTCACGCCCATTCCAGCCAACTCATCAAGGCGCGCTTCAGTGTAGGGTTCGATCCATTTGGCCCGCCCCAGACGCGACTGGAACGACACCGACCACTTGCCGTCCGGCAGGCCCAGCCGTTTGGCAAACTCGGACGCCGTGCGCAGGCATTGGGCGCGGTAGCAGGTTGCCAGAACTTCTGGTGAAGCGTTCAGACAGCAATTATCGCTTTTGAAGCAATGGTGACCGGTAGGGTCGATCTTGGTCAGGTGCCGCTCCGGCAATCCGTGAAAGCTTAGCAACAGGTGATCGTGCTCCTGCTCCAGATGCGGCTTGGCGCTGGCCACCAGCGCATCGAGGTATTCCGGCTGATCGTAGAACGGCTGGAGAATCGAAAACTGCACATCCAGCTGTTTCTCGCGCACTACGCGCTTGGCCTCCTCGATCACCGTAGTCACAGTGCTGTCGGCGAACTGTGGATAGAGCGGTGCGAGAGTGATCCTCTTGTGACCCTGGGCCGCCAGACGCACCAACATAGATTCAATCGACGGCTCGCCATAACGCATCGCCAGTTCCACCGGACCGTGGGTCCACTGGGCCGTCATGGCCTGTTGCAGGCGACGACTGAGCACCACCAACGGCGAACCCTCCTCCCACCAGATCGAGGCGTAGGCGTGGGCTGACTGCTCCGGGCGCTTGAACAGAATTAGCGACACCAGCAAACGTCGCACCGGCCATGGCAGGTCGATCACATACGGGTCCATCAGAAATTGATTGAGGTAACTGCGCACATCCGCCACCGAGGTGGAAGCCGGTGAGCCCAGATTGACCAGAAGCAATGCGTGATCGGTCATGCAACGTCCTATTTCAAAGGCGGCTGGAAAGGTCGTCCAGAGCCGCGCGCAAATCAGTGAACTGGAAAGTGAAACCCGCTTCCAGCAAGCGAGCCGGGACGGCCTTCTGGCCACCCAGCAACAACAATGATAATTCGCCCAGACACACCTTCAACGCCAAGGCCGGCATGGGCATGAACGTCGGGCGGTGCAGCACGCTGCCCAACGTCTTGGCAAACTCGCGGTTGCGCACCGGCTTGGGTGCGCAGGCATTATAAGGACCACTGGTGTCTTCCTGATGCAGAAGAAAATCAATCAGGGCGATTTGATCGTTGATATGGATCCACGGCATCCACTGCCGGCCATTGCCGATAGGCCCGCCCAGCCCCACTTTGAACGGCAGCAACAGCCGCGACAAAAAGCCGCCCTCGGCCGACAACACCAGCCCGGTACGAATGAAGATCACGCGAAGGCCCAAGCCTTCAGCACGCTGGGCGGTTTCTTCCCAGGCGATGCACAACTGGCTGGCGAAATCATCGATGACCGGTGGAGACTTCTCGGTCAACTCCCTCTCGCCCCCGTCACCGTACCAACCGACCGCAGACCCCGAAATCAACACCTGCGGTTTTTGTTCACGGGTTTCGAGCCAGGCCAGCAGGGTTTCGGTCAGGGTGATGCGGCTGCTCCACAACAGCGCTTTGCGTCTGGTTGTCCAGGGGCGATCGGCAATCGGTGCACCTGCGAGGTTGATAATCGCATCCACCGGTTCCTGGCCGATGTCCTCGAGGCGGGCCACTCCGCGCACTTGGGCACCGCAGATTTTCGCGACTTTTTCAGGCTTGCGACTCCAGACCGTCAGGCGATGACCCTGACTCAACCAGAGGCGGCAGAGTTGACGTCCTATCAAACCAGTACCGCCGGTCAGCAATATGTGCATGACTACTTCCTCGCGTAGCGTTTTACCCTGATCACTAGTCTATTTTTATAAGCAGGGATCTTTGGTATCGGGCAGGCTCTGTGTTTAACAATAGGCCAAGCTGTCAGAACGAGAACGCTAAAAGTTATACCAAAAAACAATATTGTACAGGTTTCAACCACGGCGTAGTCTGTACAGAAAGGTAAACGAGGCCCCTATGACTGTACCTATCGCAATCATCGGCACCGGCATTGCCGGGCTCTCCGCCGCCCAGGCCCTGACAGAGGTCGGGCATGTCGTTCAACTTTTCGATAAAAGCCGCGGCAGTGGCGGACGCATGTCGAGCAAGCGCAGCGATGCGGGTGCTCTGGACATGGGCGCGCAATATTTCACCGCCCGTGATCGCCGCTTCGTCACTGAAGTCCAGCGCTGGCAAGGCAACGGCTGGGTCGCTGAATGGATGCCACAGCTCTACACCTACCACGGCGGCCAGCTCAACCTGTCGCCGGACGAACAGACGCGCTGGGTCGGCACGCCGCACATGAGCGCCATCACCCGCGGCCTGCTCGGCGACCTGGAAGTGCATTTCGCCTGCCGCATTACCGAGGTCTATCGCGGCGAAGAGCACTGGCATCTGCAGGACGCCGAAGGCTTCACCCACGGCCCCTTCAGTCATGTGATTATCGCCACGCCGGCGCCTCAGGCGACTGCACTGCTGGCCTCCGCGCCGAAACTCGCCGGTGCCGCCGCCGGGGTGAAGATGGACCCGACCTGGGCTGTCGCGCTGGCGTTCGAGACACCGCTGGATACACCTATGGAAGGCTGCTTCGTACAGGACAGCCCGCTCGACTGGCTGGCTCGCAACCGCAGCAAACCGGGCCGTGACAACACGCTGGACACTTGGGTCCTGCATGCCACCAGCGCCTGGAGCCGGCAACATATCGACCTGTCCAAGGAAGCGGTGATCGAGCAATTGCACGGCGCATTTGCCGAGCTGCTGCACGACGCCATGCCCGCCCCGACCTTCAGCCTCGCCCACCGCTGGCTCTACGCCCGCCCCGCCAACAGCCATGAGTGGGGAGCCCTGGCCGATGCCGATCTAGGCTTGTATGTGTGTGGTGACTGGTGCTTGTCCGGTCGTGTCGAAGGCGCCTGGCTCAGCGGCCAGGAAGCCGCCCGCCGTTTGCATGCGCATCTGCAGTGAATCGCATCGATCCGGTAGGAGGCCGACGGAAAACCTATACAAACAATTTGACTTGTACACCTTTGAATCTATGATGAAGTTATGTTGTACAGACCGATCAGTTTGTACAGGTTTAGATTCGAGGTGCTCCGATGCCCCACGTCACCGTGAAACCGAAGATCGCCATCAGCGCCTGCCTGATGGGCGCAGAAGTACGTTACAACGGCGGGCACAAGGAATCTCGGCTGTGCAGTCGCACCCTCACTGACTATTTCGATTTCGTCCCGGTCTGTCCGGAAGTCGCCATCGGCCTCGGTATTCCTCGGGAGCCGATCCGTCTGGTGGGTGATCCACAACATCCCGAAGCCGTCGGCACCGTTAACACAGCACTCAATGTCACCCGGCCATTGGCCGAATACGGTCAGAAAATGGCCGCAGAACTGGTCGACCTCTGCGGCTATATCTTCATGCAGAAATCCCCGTCATGCGGCCTGGATCGGGTCAAGGTCTACCACGCCAACGGTGCGCCGGTGGACGGTGGTGGCCGTGGCATCTACGCGCAGGCGTTCTGCGCGCTGCATCCGGATTTACCGGTGGAAGAAGACGGCCGACTCAACGACCCGGTGCTGCGAGAAAACTTCCTGACTCGCGTGTTCGCCTACAGCGCCTGGCAGCAGTTGCTGCGCGAAGGCCTGACACGCCGTGGCCTCACGGACTTTCACTCGCGCTACAAATACCTGCTGATGGCCCACAACCCGGCGCAATACAAAACCCTGGGCAATCTGCTGGGCAACATGGGCCAGACCGACCCGAACGAACTTGGCCCCCGCTACTTCAGCGAGCTGATGGAGGCCCTGAAAAAATGCGCCACACGCCGCACTCATACCAACGTCTTGCAACACATCAGTGGTTATCTCAAACAGACGATCAGCCCTGAAGACAAACAGGAAGTGCAGCACGTCATTGGCCAATACCGCCACGGCATCGTGCCGCTGGTGGTGCCGCTGACGCTGCTCAAACACTACTTTCGCCAACATCCTCATCCGTACATTGCGCAACAGGTGTACCTGCAACCGCATCCGGAAAATCTCAGCCTGCGAAACGCGATCTAATGACAATCCAATGAAAAGCCCACTCGACACCAGCGCCAGCGAAGACCTCGGCGCCGACTTCAAGAAAGCCCTCGACGAAGGCTGGCTGCCGATCCGTGAAGTCGCGCGGCAGACCGGCGTCAACGCCGTCACCCTGCGCGCCTGGGAACGGCGTTATGGCCTGATCGTGCCGCAACGCACACCCAAGGGTCATCGGCTGTTTTCTGCCGAACACGTTCAACGCATCCTGACGATTCTCACCTGGCTCAACCGCGGCGTGGCCGTCAGCCAGGTCAAGCAACTGCTCGACACCCCGCAGGCCTTTACCGAATCCGTCGAAAACGATTGGCAAGTGCTGCGCCATACGTTGCTGCAAGCGGTCACTCAACTGAACGAACGCACCCTCGATGACACTGTCAATCAGGCCATGGCGCTGTATCCACCACGAACCTTGTGCGCACAACTGCTGATGCCGTTGCTGGCTGAACTGGAGCAACGCTGGCAAGGCCAGTTCGGCGCTCAGATGGAGCGAGTGTTTTTTTACTCCTGGTTACGCAGCAAATTTGGCGCACGCATCTACCATAACAACCGTCAGCTACGCACCGCGCCACTGTTGTTGATCAATCAATCGGACCTGCCACTGGAACCTCACCTGTGGCTGACCGCTTGGCTGATCAGCAGCGCCGATTGCCCGGTGGAGGTGTTCGACTGGCCACTTCCTGCCGGCGAACTCGCGCTGGCGGTCGATCATCTGCAAGCCCGCGGCGTACTGCTGTATTCCAGCAAAACCATAAACCTTTCGCAGCTGCCGAAACTTTTGAATGGTGTCAGTTGCCCAAAAATGATTGCCGGACCCACGTTATGCATCCACCACGCCGAGTTGTCCGCACGAACGTTCAAGATTACTGACTTGTTCCTGGCTGAAGATCCGTTAGCGGCACATCAGGGCCTGGTTCAGCGTGGGCTCATTTAATGGCGAATTTTTAATGAATCGTACGGACACCACCCTGCAATTGATCTGGCTGCGCAGCGACTTGCGCCTACAGGACAACACCGCCCTCTCGGCCGCCGCAGCCCGAGGCCCGACGGTGGCGGTGTATCTGCTGAGCCCGGAGCAATGGCTGGAGCACGACGACGCGCCGTGCAAAGTGGATTTCTGGCTGCGCAACCTGAACGAGTTAAGCCGCGCGTTGGGCGAACTGAACATTCCCTTGTTGATCCGTAAGGCATCTCGCTGGGATGAAGCACCCAAGGTGCTGCTCGATCTTTGCCAGCAGCTGAAAATCGACGCGGTCCACGTCAACGAGGAGTACGGCATTCATGAAAGCCGTCGTGACGCAGCCGTGGCCGAAACACTGAAAGCCAATGCCATCGACTTTTACAGCTACCTTGATCAACTGCTGTTAAAACCGGGCACCGTACTGACCAAAACGGGCACTTACTTTCAGGTTTTCAGCCAGTTCCGCAAGGCGTGTTACGACCGCCTGCGCGGGTCGTTTCCGAAGCGGGTCTCAGCACCCGTCGTACAGGTTCCGCTGGCGATCAGCAACGACAAGATCCCATCAAACATTGAAGGCTTCGCAACGCCCAGCGACAGCTTGCGCAGTCTTTGGCCAGCCGGTGAAACCGAAGCCCACCGCCGCCTCGACACCTTCACCGATGCCCAGATCGACGACTACAAAAACGAACGCGATTTCCCTGCCAAACCGGGCACCAGTCAGCTGTCGGCCTATCTCGCCGCCGGGGTGATTTCCCCCCGTCAGTGTCTGCACGCCGCGCTGCAAAGCAATCAGGGCGAGTTCGAAAGTGGCAAGGTCGGCGCCGTCACATGGATCAACGAATTGCTGTGGCGCGAATTCTACAAACACATTCTGGTGGGTTACCCACGGATCTCGCGTCATCGCGCCTTCCGCCCGGAAACCGAAGCCCTCGCCTGGCGCGATGCTCCAGATGAACTCCTGGCCTGGCAAGAGGCCCGTACCGGCCTGCCGATTATCGACGCGGCCATGCGCCAATTGCTTGAAACCGGCTGGATGCACAACCGCCTGCGCATGGTGGTGGCGATGTTCCTGACCAAGAACCTGCTGATCGACTGGCGTGAAGGCGAGCGTTTTTTCATGCGTCATCTGATCGATGGCGACCTGGCGGCGAACAACGGTGGCTGGCAGTGGAGCTCGTCCACTGGCACCGATTCGGCGCCCTACTTCCGGATTTTCAACCCGCTGAGCCAGTCGGAGAAATTCGACAGCGAGGGGCTGTTCATCAAGTACTGGCTGCCGGAACTGGCCGGGCTGAACAAGAAGGATGTGCACAACCCGGCGAACCTCGGCGGCCTGTTCGGTGTGGCGGATTATCCGTCGCCGATCGTCAATTTGAGCAGCTCTCGCCAACGGGCGCTGGCCGCGTTCAAGAACCTGCCATCACGACAAAATGACGGGCGATTGCCTGGTTGAAAAGGAGAATGGGATGAGTTTTACACCTCCACGGCGATACTGGTTGACGGGTGCCAGCAACGGCATTGGCGCCTCGCTGGCCGAAGAAATACTGAAAACCGGCGCTCACCTCGCTGTGAGCTCTCGCTCGGTGGCGCCACTCAAAGTCTTGTCCCAGCGTTATCCGGGGCAAGTGCTGGTGGTGGCCGGTGACCTGACCAACAGCCAGACCGTGCGAGAAATCGGCGAGCAGATTGCTGAAGAGTGGGGAGCTCTGGACACAGTGATCCTCAACGCCGGCACTTGCGAATACGTCGACGTTCAGCAGTTCGATTCGTCAATCGTCGAGCACGTAGTGCGCACCAACCTGCTTGCCAGCACCTATTGCATCCAGGCCGCCTTGCCGCTCTTGCGCGCGGGCACCGCGCCGCATCTGGTGGGCGTCGCCAGCTCGGTAACCTACCTGCCGCTGCCGCGGTCCGAGGCTCATGGCGCCTCAAAGCCCGGGCTGCGTTACCTGTTTGAATCGTCGCGCATTGATCTTGCACCGCAAGGCATCGAAGTCACCGTGGTCAGCCCGGGGTTTGTCGAGACGCCGCTGCCGGCGGAAAACGTCCCCATGCCACTCAGCTGGCCGGTGGACAAGTCCGCACGCTACATCTTCGCCGAACTCAAGAATCGTCCGCTGGAATTAGCTTTTCCGGCGTTGTTCATGGCCGACCTCTGGCCACTGTCGAAAGTACCCAACCGGGGGAAACTGGCGATCGGCAAACGCATGGTGCGCAGCAATCCGCCGATCAAGGACCAGCCGTGAAATCACCATCGCCGGGAGTGGCATCTCGGGGCTGATCGCACCCAGCGACCAAGCGTCCGTCCGGCCTTTCACACAGCACCGGCCCACTGCCTTACACTGGGCGCTATGAAAACCATTCCCCACACGCAAATCGCCGAGCCTGCGGTCACCTGCTCGACCTGCGCAGCTTGTTGCTGCCAGCTCGAAGTCATGCTGATCACGGACACGGGCGTGCCCGAACGTTTTATCGATACCGATGACTGGGGCGGGGAAGTCATGCTGCGTCTGGATGACGGCTGGTGCGCCGCGCTGGATCGCAACACGATGATGTGCACCATCTATGAAAAACGCCCGTTGATCTGCCGGGAGTTCGAGATGGGTGCACCGGAATGCATCGACGAACGCCAAGGGATTACCACGGCGTATCGGTGATCGAGAAAGCACCTTGGTCCCTATGGGAGCGAGCTTGCTCCGGGCGGCGTTCCGACGATAGCAGTGTGTCAGTCGACATCAATGCTGAATGTCAGGCCGCAATCGCGAGCAAGCTCCGCTCCCACAGGTAAAGTGCTTACAACGGCATCGTGTAATGCAGCGCGTAGCTTTCTACACCATTGTTCGGGCTGCTAAGCCCGGCATTTGAATAGTGCGTCGCACGAATCCCGACTTCATGTCCGCCTGCAAAGCGCAGCCCAAAACCGAACCGGTCTTCGAACTGAAAGGCATTGCCGAGGTTGTTGTTTTCGACTTCGGTATTGGCGAACACCGCTACGCCAACCCCCAACTCCAGGTAGGGTTTAACGGTCTGCCCGGCAAACTCGTAAACCAGCACCGGCGCGAACGACAGGCTGTGGTTGCTGGAGGTCTTGTCGCCTTCCCAATAGGTGTAGGCACCGCTCCAGTAACCAGTCAAACGACCGATATCACTCTGCAACCAGCTCTTGTCCCAATCGAATTGCATGCCCAGTCGATAGGTCATGGTCGACTCGCTAGTCTGGCCGACCGCGAACTCCACGCCTGCCGCCTGTGCAGTAAAACTGTGCCCCATCAGTGCGGCCGCAATCGCGGCCAAGCAGAATAGTCGCTTCATTAGAAACATCCTTTTCCGAACGATTTCGTATGGTTTTTTTGTTGCTTGACGCTATAGAAGTCGACGCTTAATCAGAAGTTCACCCCAATTACTCGTTTGCCCCAAGTTTTGTTTACTCCTTGAAGCTTTGCACAACGCCAGCGGTATTCCACAGTATCGGCAAGATATTTCTGAAATGTTCCGGATCGGCACTCGTCCAGAACTGTGCGGCACGAGCAGGCCCTTCGGCGAGCAATTCACGCTCGGCCAACAGACGCTGAAGTTGCCGCGCTACAGCGGCGCCGGTATCAATCAAGCTGATGTCATCGGGGATCATCTGCTTTAGCAACGGCTTTAGGAAGGGATAATGCGTGCAGCCAAGAATTATCGTGTCGCACCCGGCACCGAGCAGCGGTTCGACATACCTGGCCAGCAACTGGCGCAATGCCTCGCTGTGCAGATCACCGTTTTCAATCAGCTCCACCAGGCCGGGGCACGGCTGGGTGATGACTCGCACATCGGTGGCGAATCGGTCGAGCAACGCGGCGAACTTGGCACTTTGCAAGGTGCCGGTGGTGGCGAGCACGCCGACCACACCGCTGCGGGTGGCGGCAGCGGCCGGTTTGACCGCCGGCTCCATGCCGACGATGGGCCACTCGGGATAATCGCGCCGCAAGTCTGCAACCCCAGCGACAGTCGCCGTATTACAGGCCAGCACCAGGGCCTTGGCGCCCTGCTGCTGAAAAAAACCTGCCATCACGCTGCAGCGATGACGGATGAATTCCGGGGTTTTCTCGCCGTAGGGAATATTCCCGCAATCGGCGACGTACAACAGTGACTCGTTGGGCAGCAAACGCTGGATCTCGGCCAGCACCGAAAGCCCACCGACACCGGAGTCGAACACGCCAATCGGCGCTTCACGCATGCTTCGAACCACAGACGCTGCAGCCCGGATCACGCTTGACCCGCAATTCGCGAAAGCGCGAGCCCAAGGCATCGATCAACAACAGGCGCCCCACCAGCGGCTCGCCGAAACCCACCAGCAATTTCATGGCTTCCAGCGCCTGGAGGCTGCCAACCAGCCCAACCAACGGCCCCACGACACCGGCTTCACTGCAGGTCAGTTCGGCTTCGCTGCCGTGACCATATAAACAGTGGTAGCACGGGCTTTCCGGACGGCGCGGGTCAAACACTGACAACTGACCTTCGAGCCGAATCGCTGCGCCGCTGACCAGCGGTTTGCCGGCGGTGACACACGCAGCGTTGACCGCTTCGCGGGTGGAGAAATTGTCGGAGCAATCCAGCACCAGATCCACCGCGGTCACGGCGGCGGCCAGGGAATCTTCGTCCAGCGCGGCGCGATGGGCGATCAACTGAATCTCGGGATTGATTGCAGTCAGTCGGCGGATCGCCGAGTCGACTTTGCTCAGGCCGACGCTGTCAGTGTCGTGAACGATCTGGCGTTGCAGGTTGGTCAAGTCGACGGTGTCGAAATCCGCCAAATGCAACTCGCCGACGCCGGCGGCTGCCAGATACAGCGCAACCGGCGAGCCTAGGCCGCCGAGACCGACGATCAACACGCGGCTTTCTTTCAGTCGCAACTGGCCGTCGATGTCGACGTGTTGCAACAGAATCTGCCGACTGTAGCGCAACAATTCCTGATCATTCAGCACGGCAGGCGCCCCAGGCTGATACGTTCGTGACCGCCCAGATCGGTGCGGCTGTGGACTTCTTCAAAGCCGCGGCTCAGTAGCAAATCGCGTACCGCAGTGGCTTGATCGTAACCGTGTTCAAGCATCAGCCAACCGCCCGACTCCAGATAATCCGGCGACTGGGCGACGATCAGACGCAGATCGTCGAGCCCATCGATGCCGGCCACCAAGGCACTGGCCGGTTCGAAGCGCACATCACCTTCCGCCAGATGCGGATCGGCAGAGGCGATGTAAGGCGGATTGCTGATGATCAGTTGAAAACGCTGACCTTCCAGCGCACTGAACCAATGACTGCTCAGCACGGTGGCGTTGTTCAGGTGAAGTCGCTGGCGATTGCGCTCGGCCAGGGCCACGGCTTCGAGCACGCGATCCACGGCGGTAACCTTCCAGGCCGGACACTCGCTGGCCAGGGCCAACGCAATGGCGCCGCTGCCGGTGCCGAGATCGAGGACCTTCGAAGGTGTGGCTGGCAGGAGTTCAAGCGCCGCTTCCACTAACAGTTCGGTGTCCGGGCGCGGGATCAGCGTATGCGGCGCCACTTCCAGATCAAGCTTCCAGAAACCTTGCTGACCGAGGATGTAAGCCACTGGCTCACCACCACGGCGGCGCTGCAAATACTCGGCAAATTTCAGCGCCGCTTCGCTCGGAACGATGCGCTCGGGCCAGGTGTGCAGAAAACTTCGGGACTTGCCCAACGCAGCGGCCAGCAACAATTCGGCATCCAGGCGCGCGGAGGGCGAGTCCGGCAGGTCGGCGGCGCGCAACAAACTGGTAATGATCGTCATTTACTCACCTATCGCTGCCAATTGGTCGGCCTGGTATTCGGCCAGCAACGGCTCGATCACCGCATCGACGCCACCCGCGAGGATTTCGTCGAGGGAATACAGCGTCAGGTTGACCCGGTGGTCGGTGACCCGGCCCTGGGCAAAGTTATACGTGCGGATCCGCTCCGAACGATCGCCCGACCCGACCAGCAATTTACGCTCGCTAGCGATAGCGTTCGCGGCGGCGCTGGTCTGCTGATCATTGAGCTTGGCCGACAGCCAGGACATCGCCCGGGCGCGGTTCTTGTGCTGGGAACGCTCTTCCTGGCACTCAACGACAATACCGGACGGCAAGTGCGTGATGCGGATCGCCGAGTCCGTTTTGTTGACGTGCTGACCGCCGGCTCCGGAGGATTTGTAGGTATCGATGCGCAAATCCGAGGGGTTGATCTCGATCGCTTCCTGCTCGTCTGGCTCGGGCAACACGGCTACGGTGCAGGCCGAGGTGTGGATGCGACCCTGGGATTCGGTAGCGGGAACCCGTTGTACGCGGTGGGCACCGGATTCGAATTTCAGCTTGCCATAGACGTTGTCGCCTTCGACGCGGGCGATGACTTCTTTAAAGCCGCCGTGCTCACCGATGTTCTCGGAGAGGATTTCCACCCGCCAGCCACGCCGCTCGGCGTAGCGCGAATACATGCGGAACAGGTCGCCGGAGAAAATCGCCGCCTCGTCACCGCCGGTGCCGGCGCGGATTTCGAGGAACACGTTGCGCCCGTCATTCGGATCCTTGGGCAGCAGCATGCGTTGCAGGCTGGCTTCGATGTCGATCAGTTGCTCTTTGGCTTCGCGAACTTCTTCCACGGCCATTTCGCGCATGTCCGGGTCGCTGTCCTTGAGCAGCGCCTGGGCGCCCTCGAGATCGCTTTGTACTTTGAGCAACTGTTTATAGGTTTCGACAATCGGTTCGACTTCCGCGTATTCCTTGGAATATGTGCGGAATTTGTTCTGATCGGAAATGACTTCGCCGTCGCCAAGCAAGGCGGTCAATTCCTCGAAACGGTCCTGGAGGATGTCCAGCTTATTGAGCAGTGACGCTTTCATTGCGGTTTTTTATCCGAAAAGCTATCCGATGAGCCCTCATTCAGGGCAAAGAGTTCCTGGGCCATGGCCAGCGCATCGAGGCGGCCTTCGGCAGAGAGCTTTTTCAACTGCACGCTCGGTGCGTGCAGGAGTTTGTTGGTCAGGCCCCGCGCCAGTTGCACCAGCACGTCTTCGGCGCTGCTGCCGTTGGCCAGCATGCGCTGAGCCTTCTGCAATTCTTCGTCGCGCATGCGCTCGCTTTGTTGGCGATAGGCCTTGAGCACATCCACCGCCGCCAGTTCACGCAGGCGGACCATGAAATCTTCGGCACCGATCGAGACCATCTCTTCCGCCGCCTGGGCTGCGCCCTGGCGACTCTTGAGGTTCTCGGCGACCACTTCGTGGAGATCGTCGACGCTATAAAGGTAAACGTCGTCCAGTTCGCCGACTTCCGGCTCGATATCCCGGGGGACGGCGATGTCTACCATGAAGATCGGCTTGTGCTTGCGCAGTTTCAAGGCGCTTTCCACCGCGCCCTTGCCCAGGATCGGCAACTGGCTGGCGGTGGAACTGATGACGATGTCGCTGCGCACCAGTTCAGCCGGGATTTCCGAGAGCAACACCGCATGGGCGCCGAACTGCTCGGCCAGAATGCTCGCGCGCTCCAGGGTGCGGTTGGCGACCACGATGCGCTTCACACCCAATTCGTGCAGATGGCGGGCGACCAGGGTGATGGTCTCGCCGGCGCCGATCAGCAAGGCCTGGCTGCGTTGCAGATCGCTGAAAATCTGTTTCGCCAGACTGACCGCGGCAAACGCCACGGACACCGGGTTCTCGCCGATGGCAGTGTCGGTGCGCACCTGTTTGGCCGCATTGAACGTGGCCTGGAACAGCCGCCCGAGCAACGGACCGATGGTGCCGGCCTCGCGGGCGACGGCGTAGGCCGATTTCATCTGACCGAGAATCTGCGGTTCGCCCAACACCAGCGAATCGAGCCCGGAGGCCACCCGCATCATGTGACGAACTGCCGCATCATCTTCATGCACATAAGCGCTCGCGCGCAGCTCTTCGAGGCTCAAATGGTGATAATCGGCCAGCCAGCGCAAGATAACGTCAGCCGAAAGGTGATCCTGTTCTATATAGAGCTCACTGCGATTGCAGGTGGAGAGGATCGCAGCTTCGCGGCTGTCGGTGAGTCGGCAGAGCTGCTGTAAGGCCTCCACCAACTGCTCAGGGGTAAAGGCCACGCGCTCGCGGACGTCTACTGAAGCAGTCTTGTGGTTAATACCGAGTGCAAGGAAGGCCATTCAAAGTCGCTGATGGTGACGTGAAGCCGGCAATTGTCCTACTTCGACAGAGCCAGAACAACTACCGCTGACTATTGTCCCAATGACCTGCCTCTATAAAGGCGCCAATTGAGACTCGGTTATGTTTGGCTGAAGGCTTGTGTCATGATGATCCGACCGCAGGTTAGTCGTCCTCTTCCTATATGAATAGATCTTCCGCGTTGCTCCTCGCTTTTGTCTTCCTCAGCGGCTGCCAGGCCTTGGCACCCGTTTCGTCGGACGGTACGCCGCCGGTCGAAGACAGCACTCCGGCCCCTGAAAAGCCCAAGGTTTACAGCTCATTCAGTGAAGAAACCGTCTTCAGTCTGTTGAGCGCCGAACTGGCTGGCCAGCGCAATCGTTTCGACATTGCCCTGGACAACTACGTGACCCAGGCGATCAATACTCAGGATCCGGGCATCTCCGAACGGGCGTTTCGTATCGCCGAGTACCTGGGCGCCGATCAGGCTGCCCTGGACACCGCTTTGATCTGGGCAAGAAACGCCCCGGACGACCTCGAGGCGCAACGGGCAGCTGCCGTGCAACTGGCTCGTGCCGGGCGTTATGACGACTCCATGGTCTATATGGAGAAAGTCCTGCAAGGCAAGGGCGACACGCATTTCGACTTCCTCGCCCTGTCTGCGACCGATACCGACCAGGACACGCGCAACGGCTTGATGAAAAGTTTTGACCGTTTATTGCAGCGCCATCCGAACAACAGTCAGCTGATTTTCGGCAAAGCCTTGCTGCTGCAACAGGACGGTGACGCCAAGGGTGCGCTGGGCCTGCTGGAAGACAATCCGCCGGACGACGGCGAAATAGCACCGATTCTTCTGCGCGCACGCCTGCTGCAGACCCTCAATCGTGGCGATGAAGCGTTGCCGCTGCTGCAAAAAAGCATCAAGAAATACCCGGACGACAAACGCCTGCGCCTGACTTACGCGCGCATGCTGGTTGAGCAGGACCGCATGGACGACGCCAAAGCCGAGTTCTCGAGCCTGGTTCAGCAGTACCCCGAAGACGACGAACTGCGTTATTCCCTGGCGCTGGTCTGCCTGGAGGCCAAGGCCTGGGATGAGGCCAAGGGCTATCTGGAAGACCTGATTGCCCGGGAAAGCCACGTCGATTCGGCTCACTTGAACCTCGGTCGTATCGCTGAAGAGCGCAACGACCCTCAAGGCGCACTGATCGAGTACGCCCAGGTCGGCCCGGGTAACGACTACCTGCCGGCGCAATTGCGTCAGGCCGATATCCTGATGAATAACGGCAAGACCGCCGAAGCCCAAAGCCGGCTGGCTGCGGAGCGCGATGAGCAGCCCGATTACGCGATTCAGTTGTATTTGATCGAAGCCGAAACCTTGTCCGCCAATAAACAGCCCGACAAGGCCTGGAATGTATTGAAGCAAGCCTTGCAGCAATACCCGGACGATCTGAATCTGCTGTACACCCGCGCCATGCAAGCGGAAAAACGCAATGACCTGGCGCAGATGGAAAAAGACCTGCGCCTGATCATCAAGCGCGACCCGGACAACGCGATGGCGTTAAACGCCCTCGGTTACACCCTGTCCGACCGTACGACGCGCTACGCCGAAGCCAAGGCCTTGATCGAACAGGCGCACAAGATCAATCCGGAAGACCCGGCGGTACTCGACAGCCTCGGCTGGGTGAACTTTCGCATGGGCAATCTCGACGAAGCCGAACGCCTGCTGCGCCAGGCGCTGGAGCGCTTCCCCGATCAGGAAGTCGCCGCGCACCTGGGTGAAGTCCTTTGGGCCAATGGCAAACAACGGGAAGCCAAACAAATCTGGAGCAAGTTCCTCAAGGAGCAGCCCGACAGCCCCATCCTGCGCAGCACCATCAAGCGCCTGACCGGATCAGAGACTCTTTAAGATTATGTTTTTGCGCCACCTCATTGTTTTCAGCTTCATCGCCCTGCTCGCCGGTTGCGCGGGCTTCGGTGCCCGCGAATCGGTCCAGGGTCAAGGCAACCCGGCCCAATGGCGCGAGTACAAACAGCAACTCACCAGCCTCGATGGCTGGCAGATCAATGGCAAGATCGGCATTCGCGCCCCGAAAGACTCGGGCAGCGGCACGTTGTTCTGGCTGCAGCGACAGGATTACTACGACATTCGCCTCTCCGGCCCCCTGGGTCGCGGCGCAGCACGCCTGACCGGTCGCCCCGGCAAGGTCTCGCTGGAAGTCGCCAACCAGGGCCGCTATGAAGCGCCGACGCCTGAAGTGCTGGTCGAAGAACAACTGGGCTGGAAGTTACCAGTGTCGAATCTGGCCTGGTGGGTTCGCGGGCTCCCGGCTCCGGACAGCAAAAGCCGTCTGACGCTGGACGCCGACAGCCGCTTGGCCAATCTTGAGCAGGATGGCTGGCAAGTCGAATACCTCAGCTATGCCGAGCAAAATGGCATTTGGCTGCCCGAGCGGATCAAACTGCACGGCACCGACCTTGACGTCACGCTGGTGATCAAGGAATGGCAACCTCGCAAATTGGGGCAGTGAACATGACCGCTCCACGCTTGACGCTGCCCTCCCCGGCCAAACTCAATCTGATGCTGCACATCCTTGGTCGCCGTGAAGACGGTTATCACGAGTTGCAGACTATTTTTCAGTTTCTCGATTACGGCGATGAAATCACGTTCGCCGTTCGTGATGACGGTGTGATTCGACTGCACACCGAATTCGATGGCGTTCCTCACGACAGCAATCTGATTGTTCGAGCTGCCAAAAAACTTCAGGAGCAATCCGGTTGTTCGCTCGGCATCGACATCTGGATCGAAAAAATTCTGCCCATGGGCGGTGGCATCGGTGGCGGCAGCTCAAATGCCGCGACCACTTTGTTGGGCCTCAATCATCTCTGGCAACTGGGTTGGGATGAGGATCGACTGGCCGTCCTAGGCCTGACGCTTGGCGCCGACGTCCCGGTTTTCGTGCGTGGGCACGCGGCTTTTGCCGAAGGCGTGGGGGAGAAACTGACCCCTGTAGACCCCGAAGAACCGTGGTATCTCGTGCTTGTGCCGCAAGTCTCTGTAAGTACAGCAGAAATTTTTTCAGATCCGTTGTTGACACGTAACTCTTCTCCCATTAAAGTGCGCCCCGTTCCCAAGGGAAACAGTCGAAATGACTGCTTACCGGTGGTAGCAAGGCGTTACCCAGATGTACGTAACGCATTGAATTTGTTAGGTAAATTTACCGAAGCAAAACTCACCGGAACTGGAAGTTGTGTGTTTGGGGGCTTCCCAAGCAAAGCTGAAGCTGATAAAGTCTCGGCCCTTCTTACAGAGACCCTTACAGGGTTTGTAGCAAAGGGAAGCAACATTTCGATGTTGCATCGCAAGCTGCAAAGTCTGCTCTAAAAGGAACCGAGTACTGGGTACTCGTTGCAACAGATACAGGGGCGTCGCCAAGCGGTAAGGCAGCAGGTTTTGATCCTGCCATGCGTTGGTTCGAATCCAGCCGCCCCTGCCATTTTCTATACTCATCCAGGTTACCCTCAGCCTCTAGGTACTGCGCGTGTCCAAGATGATGGTCTTTACGGGGAACGCTAACCCCGATCTGGCTCGGCGTGTTGTACGTCAGCTGCATATCCCTCTCGGTGACATCTCTGTCGGTAAGTTCTCCGACGGCGAAATTACTGCCGAGATCAATGAAAACGTCCGCGGTAAAGATGTTTTCATTATTCAGCCGACTTGCGCTCCGACCAACGATAACCTGATGGAACTGGTAGTGATGGCTGATGCCTTCCGCCGCTCCTCGGCTACTCGTATCACTGCTGTTATTCCTTACTTTGGTTATGCCCGTCAGGATCGCCGTCCGCGTTCCGCACGTGTGGCTATCAGCGCGAAGGTCGTTGCTGACATGCTTACCGTAGTCGGCATCGACCGTGTTCTCACGGTTGATCTGCATGCTGACCAAATCCAGGGTTTCTTCGATATTCCGGTAGATAACATCTACGGCTCCCCAGTATTGGTGGATGACATTGAAGATCAGCGCTTCGAAAACCTGATGATCGTGTCCCCGGACATTGGCGGCGTCGTGCGTGCACGTGCTGTTGCCAAATCCCTGGGCGTGGATCTCGGGATCATCGACAAACGCCGTGAGAAAGCCAATCACTCTGAAGTGATGCATATCATCGGTGATGTCGAAGGGCGTACCTGTATTCTGGTCGATGACATGGTCGATACCGCCGGCACTCTGTGCCACGCGGCCAAGGCCTTGAAAGAGCATGGCGCTGCCAAGGTTTTCGCCTACTGCACACACCCTGTGCTGTCCGGTCGGGCGATCGAAAACATCGAAAATTCAATGCTGGACGAACTGGTGGTGACTAACACCATCCCGTTGTCCGCTGCTGCTCAAGCCTGCTCGCGTATCCGTCAACTGGATATCGCGCCGGTAGTTGCCGAAGCGGTTCGCCGCATCAGCAACGAAGAATCGATCAGCGCGATGTTCCGTTAAGGGCCCTGCCCTTCTCGAATATCTCGTTGACGAAAAGCGCCCCGCCCCGGCATTCCTGTCGGGGCGGGGCTTTTTTGCCCATATCGCCTTTAGCGCTGGTCGCAAACGCTGGGGCGAATGTGGTTATTTTGGAGATACAACATGAACGAATTTACTCTGAATGCTGAAGTGCGTTCCGACCTGGGGAAAGGTGCGAGCCGCCGCCTGCGTCGTCTCGCAAGCCTGGTACCTGCTGTAGTTTACGGTGGCGAAAAAGCCCCTGAATCCATCAGCATGCTGGCTAAAGAAGTTGCCAAACTGCTCGAAAACGAAGCGGCTTACAGCCACATCATCGAGCTGAACGTTGGCGGCACCAAGCAAAACGTAATCATCAAAGCTCTGCAGCGTCACCCGGCCAAAGGCCACGTGATGCACGCTGACTTCGTACGCGTTGTAGCTGGCCAGAAACTGACCGCTATCGTGCCTGTACACTTTGTTGGTGAAGAAGCGCCGATCAAGAAAGGCGGCGAAGTTTCGCACGTTGTTGCTGAAATCGAAGTTTCGTGCCTGCCGAAAGACCTGCCTGAGTTCATCGAAGTCGACCTGGCTAACGCCGAAATCGGTTCGATCATTCACCTGTCCGACCTCAAAGCCCCTAAAGGCGTTGAGTTTGTTGCTCTGGCACACGGTGATGACAAGGCTGTTGCCAACGTCCACGCTCCACGTGTTGCTCCAGAAGCTACTGAAGAAGGCGCAGCAGAGTAATTCACTCTGTCATGCCGGAGTGATCAAGTAACATCGCGGACTGGAACGTAGCGAGAAAGCGGGCGAGAACGCGGAGTTTACATAATGGTAAATGAGCACTTGTCGTCCACTTTCGCCGCACACACCTGTCGCGGCGATGTTATCCACCACTCCAAGGAAGGGCCCCTATCGTGACTGCCATCAAACTGATCGTTGGCCTGGGAAATCCAGGCGCTGAATACGAACAGACCCGGCATAACGCAGGGGCCCTTTTTGTTGAGCGCATCGCGAACGCACAAGGCGTAAACCTTGTGGCGGATCGCAAATATTTCGGCCTGACCGGGCGCTATTCGCATCAAGGTCAGGATGTTCGCCTGCTGATTCCCACCACCTACATGAACCGCAGCGGCCAGGCCGTCGCGGCACTTGCCGGCTTCTTCCGCATTACGCCTGAAGAAATCCTGGTGGCGCATGACGAACTCGACCTGCCACCGGGCGTTGCCAAGCTCAAACAGGGCGGCGGCCATGGCGGCCACAACGGGTTGCGCGACATCATCGCGCAACTGGGCAATCAGAATACCTTTCACCGCTTGCGGCTTGGCATTGGCCACCCGGGCGTTGCCAGTATGGTTTCAAATTTCGTCCTGGGTCGTGCGCCACGCGCCGAACAGGAAAAACTCGATGCCAGCATCGACTTTGCCCTCGGCGTGCTGCCGGATATCCTCGCCGGTGAATGGAACCGCGCGATGAAAAACCTGCACAGCCAGAAGGCCTGACTCACTCCTCGGGGAAAACACCATGGGATTCAATTGCGGCATCGTCGGCCTGCCTAACGTCGGCAAGTCCACCCTATTCAACGCCCTGACCAAATCCGGGATCGCGGCCGAGAATTTCCCCTTCTGCACCATCGAGCCGAACACCGGTATCGTGCCGATGCCGGATCCTCGTCTGGAAGCCCTGGCGGCCATCGTCAATCCAAAGCGCATCCTGCCGACCACCATGGAATTCGTCGACATCGCAGGCCTGGTTGCCGGCGCCTCGAAAGGTGAAGGCCTGGGCAACAAGTTCCTCGCCAACATCCGTGAAACCGATGCCATCGCGCACGTAGTCCGCTGCTTCGAAGACGAGAACGTGATTCACGTCTCCAACAGCGTCGACCCGAAACGCGACATCGAAATCATCGACCTGGAACTGATCTTCGCCGACCTCGACAGCTGCGAGAAGCAACTGCAGAAAGTCGCCCGCAACGCCAAGGGTGGTGACAAGGACGCCGTGGTCCAGAAAGGCCTGCTGGAGCAACTGATCGCTCACTTCACCCTCGGCAAGCCTGCGCGTACGCTGATGAAGACCATGGGCGCCGACGACAAAGCGGTGATTCGTGGTTTCCACCTGCTGACCACCAAGCCGGTCATGTACATCGCCAACGTCGCTGAAGACGGTTTCGAGAACAACCCGCTGCTGGACATCGTCAAAGCCATCGCCGAAGAAGAAGGCGCCATGGTGGTTCCGGTCTGCAACAAGATCGAAGCCGAAATCGCCGAGCTGGATGACGGCGAAGAGAAAGACATGTTCCTCGAAGCCCTGGGCCTCGAAGAACCCGGCCTGAACCGCGTGATCCGCGCCGGTTACGAAATGCTGCACCTGCAGACCTACTTCACCGCCGGCGTCGAAGAAGTCCGCGCCTGGACCGTCCGCGTGGGTGCCACCGCACCACAAGCCGCTGGCGTGATCCACACCGACTTCGAAAAAGGCTTCATCCGCGCCGAAGTCATCGCCTACGACGACTTCATCCAGTACAAGGGCGAAGCCGGCACCAAAGAAGCCGGTAAATGGCGTCTGGAAGGCAAGGACTACATCGTTAAAGACGGCGACGTGATGCACTTCCGTTTCAACGTCTAAGTTTTCAGGAAGAAGCACCCGCCCAAGAAAAAGCCGCGTTTAGACGCGGCTTTTTTGTGCCTGAAATAGTTACCCGCCACACCACTAACCTACTGTGGGAGCGAGCTTGCTCGCGATAGCAATTTGTCTGTCACATCAATGTCGGATATGCCGACGTCATCGCGAGCAAGCTCGCTCCCACAGGGGATTTTTGGGGTCAGGCTTTTTTGGTTCTTGGCAGGAAGATCGCCAGCACACCAAACAACGGCAGGAACGAACACAGGAAGTACACGTATTCGATACCGTGAACATCCGCCAGATGCCCAAGCAACGCCGCACCAATCCCGCCGAAACCAAACATCAGCCCGAAGAACACCCCGGCAATCATCCCGACATTACCCGGCACCAACTCCTGGGCATACACCACGATCGCCGAGAACGCTGACGCGAGAATGAAGCCGATCACGACGCTGAGAATGCTGGTCCAGAACAGATCAACGTGAGGCAGCATCAGGGTGAACGGCGCGACGCCGAGGATCGAGAACCATATCACCGCCTTACGCCCGATCTTGTCGCCGATCGGCCCGCCGAAGAAGGTCCCCGCCGCTACGGCTCCGAGAAACAGGAACAGGTGCAACTGTGAACTGGCCACCGACAGGTCGAATTTCTCGATCAGGTAAAAGGTGAAGTAACTGGTGAAGCTGGCCATGTAGAAATACTTGGAGAACACCAGCAGCCCGAGTACCACCAGTGCACTGATCACGCGGTTCTTCGACAAGCCATGCGTCGCCGCCTGGCCTTGCTTGAGTTTGAACAGGCTCAAGTGATTGGCGTACCAGCGGCTGATCCGATAGAGCACGAACAGCGCAAACACCGCGAACAGTCCGAACCAGGCCACATGGCCCTGACCGAACGGAATGATGATCGCCGCAGCCAGCAACGGGCCGAAGGCCGAGCCGGCATTACCGCCGACCTGAAAGGTCGATTGCGCCAGGCCGAAACGCCCACCCGAGGCCAGTCGCGCTACACGAGAAGCTTCCGGGTGAAAGGTCGAGGAGCCGATACCGATCAATCCTGCCGCCAGCAAAATCATCGGAAAACTGCCGACCACCGACATCATCAAAATGCCGATCAATGTGCAAACCGTCCCGGCCGGTAGCAGCCAGGGTTTAGGGTGCCGATCGGTGTAGTAACCGACCCACGGCTGCAACAGCGAAGCCGTCAGCTGGAACGTCAAAGTGATCAAGCCAACCTGGGTGAAGGTCAGGCCATAGTTGGCCTTGAGCATCGGATAGATCGACGGCAGTACCGACTGAATCAAGTCGTTGATCAAATGCGCCAGCGCCACGGCGCCGATGATGCGCATGACCAAAGGGCTGCTTTGTGAAGTCGCGGATGCCGGCTGCGCGCCGGTCTGGACATTGCTGATAGCCATTAGAGTTTCCGTACAACAGATGGGTGCACACAGGCAGGTGCGTCAATGTGCCATTTTTCAGTGCATCAGCGCCATCCCCTTAGCCTGCTAACGACCTCGGTTTTCATCGCTGAAAAGGTGATAGCGCAACGCCATGGTCTGAATCTTGCCTTGGTAATCCGCTTCAACGCGGCCCCTTACAAAGGGGACCGAGAATGGGAAGTTTCACCACAGAGTCAGCCTACAGAGCTGACGAGGGTGAACTTTCGAGGCCTTTTAAAAGGGCACAGGTCGCGACTGCAACGGTCTCGACGCACGCCGATGGTGCGTGGTGTCCAGAGGAGTTTTGGGGCATGCAGGCTTTTTTATCACCGGGGATCGGGTTGCTGGGGCGTTTTGGCTTCGCACGCAAATTTCAGCTGTTGTTTCTGCTGTTTATTTTGCCGTTGACGGGCAGCCTGTGGATGATCGGTCAAGACTATCGCGAAAAATTGAACCTGATCTCCGGCGAACGTGCCGGGGTTCGGCAACTGCTCGCCCTGGATGCTCTGGATAATCTGCTAGCAGCTCAGCGTGACCGCGCGGCTCGCTGGCGCGCCACGGAAACCAATCGCCAGCCAACGCCTGCGACGATTGCGGCGATGGCTGCTTTCGATACGGTTCAGCCAGCCGTCGCCCAAGCCACCTCGGACCTCGGCAATGCACTGCAAACCGAAGGCGCCGAGGGCGAAACCCTGACCCGTTATCAAGCCCTGCAAACTGCCCTCAATGGCCTGGATTCGAAAAGCTTGAGTAGCGTCGGTTGGTGGCCGGACGGCTATGATCGCTTCACCAATGCCTTGAGTGCGCTGCAAGCCTTGCGCGAGCAGATCGCCATGGACAATCGCCTGACGCTGGCGCCGTGGCTGGAGACCTATTTGCTGACGCAGATCTCCACGCAGCACGCGCCAGACCTGATTGAACGAGTCGGCCGTCTCGCCAGCGTTGGCCAGGCCTCTGTGGTGTCCGGGCAGTTCACCCTGCAAAGCCGTCTGCAACTGCGGGACTTGCGCAGCCGCATCGGCGATGCCCGGGAGCAGCTGGTCAAAACCGCAAGCCTGCTGGAAGCGCGGCTACCCAGCGCGTTGCAAGCCTGGGCCGGGCAATACCATGACAGCCTCAAGCACCTGGACGTCGAGTTGAAAGTCCTTGATGACGGCGTGTTCGGCGGCAGCATCAAGCTCAAGCCGGAAGAGTTCGAACGCAGCCTCGACGCCCTGCTCTCTGACCTCGCTTCGCTGCGTCAGCAGTCGTTGGTGTCACTGGATCAGCGTCTGGACTATTACCACGGTTCTGCCATCCGCCAGTTCATCCTGGTAGCGACCATTTTTGGCTGCCTGCTGCTGGCCGCGCTGTACCTGTTCATCTGCTTGCAGGCCTCGATCCGTCGTAGCGCCAGCGGCATCACCCTGCTGGCCGAAGCCTTGCGCGACGGCAATCTGAGCCTGCAAGTACCGGTGGAAGGCCGCGACGAACTGGCCGCCATCAGCACTGCCCTCAACGTCGCGGTGGTACAACTGCGCAACAGTCTGCTGGGGGTCGATCATGAAACCTTGCAGCTGAGCAACGCGGTGCGCACCCTCAACCATCACTCCAGCGGTGCCCTTGGGGAAGTCGAAGCTCAGCAGTTGCAGATCAGCCAGATCGCGGCGGCAGCCACGCAATTGGCCGCGACCTCTCAAGGGGTCGCCCAGAGTTGCGAGCAGGCTTCTGGCAGCGCTCAGCACACTCAGCGCATCGCCGCCGACAGCAGCCGTGACAGCCAGCGCACGACGGCAAGCATTCAGCAACTCAATCAGCGTTTGAACGATACCGCGGCGGCATTGGGCCGGGTCAGTGAGCAAGGGCAGCAAATTCAATTGGTGGTGGACACCATTCGCGGAGTTGCCGAGCAGACGAACCTGTTGGCACTTAATGCCGCCATCGAGGCCGCTCGCGCGGGTGAGCAAGGCCGTGGCTTTGCGGTGGTGGCCGATGAAGTGCGCAGCCTCTCGCAACGCACCCATTCCTCCACCGCTCAGATTGCCGGCACTGTCGACAGCCTGCGCGGCACCGTTAACGAAGCGGTGAGCCTGATGGAAGCCGCTTGCAGCCAGGCTCAGTCCGACGCCCTGGCCGTCACTGGCCTCGGCGAACGCTTGGGGGAAATTGCCAGTGCCGTGCAGGGCGTCACCGACACCCTGGCGCAGATCGCCACAGCAGTCGACGAGCAAGCGACCACCGCCGACGAAGTCAGCGGCAACATCCAGCAAGTCGATCAGGCGGCGGTACGCTTGCTCGAAGGCGCGCGGGCGGTGAACCTGGCGGCGGACACCTTGAGCCAGGGCAGCAAGGCCTTGAGCGCCAATACCGGGAGATTTCAGCTCAGTTGACGCCCTCCCCTGGCCCGTTTTTTCGGGTCAGGCGGATAAGCGGTTGAAAGCGTAGAGAAATATTTTAGATTTACGCTTGACACATCTCTGTTACGAGCCAATAATGCGCGCCACTTGGCTACATAGCTCAGTTGGTTAGAGCATAGCATTCATAATGCTGGGGTCCGGGGTTCAAGTCCCTGTGTAGCCACCAAGTACTAAAAACGGCTTACCGAAAGGTAGGCCGTTTTTTTATGCCTCGAGAAAAGTGCTCCCGGTCCACAGGGCGGTTAATGCCCGCTCTTTGCAGTTCTCTCCTACAGTTAACGCCAAAGCTTAAACGCAGAGAGACCACTCTATGCATTGGGGCCTGGACGAGATCATTCTGTTTTTCATCATGGTCGCCATCTTCTGCGTGGTGCTGGAACTCGCTTTTCGTCTCGGCCGTCATCACCGAACCCACGCCAGTGATTCGACCCGATCCCACCTCAGCGTTTTGCAAACCGCCCTCCTCGGTTTGCTCGCGTTGTTGCTGGGTTTCAACTTCGCCATGGCCACCTCACGTTTCGAAGCGCGCAAAACACTGATTCAAGATGAAGTCACGGTGATCGGCTCAACCTATCTTCGAACGAAGTTACTGCCGTCTGATCTGCGCGGGAAGATGTCGGCGCTGCTCAAGGATTATGTCTCGGCGCGGATTGAATTCATGCGCGCCGGTACGGACGAGAAACTGCTGAAAGCGGCCAGCGAATCGTCCCGGACGATCGAGGACCAGTTATGGAATCTGGCTGCAGCCGCCGAGGCCCAGGGCGAAGCGACAGCCGCCATGAACCTGGTGATCCAGTCGTTGACCGACGTCTACAACGTCAATGAAAAGCGCCGCGCCGCGCAGGACAATCATGTCCCGGCAACCGTCATCAATCTGCTGATCGTCGTGGCCATCGGTGCGTTGGGTTTCATCGCTTACAGCTATGGCCTGGGCCACCGTCGACGGCACGGCTCGACGGCCATCTTCGCGATCCTGATTGCAATGGTCTTCACCATCACCCTCGACCTGGATCAGCCCCGCAGCGGCTTCATCCGCGTCGGCGAAGAAAGCATGCTGCGGTTGCAGGAAGATTTGAACCGCATGAGTTCGGGCAACGAGCGGCCACGTCCCCGTAAATCACGTCAGGAACGAATTGCCGGCAATGCTGACAACGCCCGCTCCCAAATCTGCCAGGTACGCAGCCAGACCATCGCCTGCCAGTCGCTGTCGGCGGGATAGAACTGCTCAAGCAGATTCAGTTTGATCCCGCGCCCCACTGCATCACTCGGATTGCCGTGCAGATGCAGCCAGTGATCATCGCGCAGATGACGATGAACCTCCGCGCCGGGATACGTCCCGCACTCGATCACAAACGGCATCAACCGCACGTGCGGCAACGCATTGATCAACGCCTGCGAGGTGTAGCCCGTGGCGGTGGCTGCAACACCCGTTTCACTCAACATGTCGGCGCCCGTGTGCAAGGTGTAGAGCCAGGGACCATAAATGGCCTGCGCATCTGCAAGTGCTGGATACGCCGATTCGGTAATGGTCAGCAACATCGGATGCCCATACTCCCCGGCGCCGGTGTGCAAGTCGAAACACATCGCCACTTCGGCATGGGAAACATGCTTTTGAATGATCTGATGCAACGTGCGGTTCGACCAGCTCGGTGCCAGTCCGCCGTAAAACAAACCATCGGGATGACGGTGCTGGCCGCCCTCGACAATCGACATGACCGCTGGCCAGCCGTGTTCGCTGATCTGCTCATCGAGCAAGGCATCGGCGCGATCACGCTCCGGGCCCTGCAACTGCGTGCAGGCATAGATTTCATGCAGCGCTGCGTAGGCCTGATTATCTGGCAATGCTTGGTCGAAGTTCAGGTGATTGCGGTTCAAGTCGATGTTGTCTTCGTTGACCCGACGCAGCCACGCAGTGCCCCACGGATTGATCAGGTGGATCATCACCACCGCGACATCGGCCGGCAGTGAACGCTTGCCCAACTCCTGCAACCACTTGATCTGACATCCCGAACCATAGAAGCCTTCGACGCCATGGGTGCCACTCAGCGCAATCAGCAAACGCTTGGCGCCCGGATCACCCAGCACGGCCACATCGGTGCTCAACGACTCACCGAACGGCCCTTTGAGTGGATGCGGGTACTCAGTCAGCGTCGCGCCGGCCGCGGTCGCGACGGCCAGGAATTGATCACGCTGGGTACGGTAACTTGGCTGGGTGGGGAACTCGGTCTGCATGTCTGCCTCTTGTTAATCTTCTGGCCAGTCTGTTGCCCTCGACCCTACAGAAAATCCGTAGAGTCATGAAGGACAAAAGCATCTTTGCTGTAGGCCTTGGTTTGCGTCACTCCCTTTCGGCCGATAAAGTCCCCTGATCTTTTCCCACGGACGGAGTGCCCTCACGTGTTCTCAGCCTTTCACTTGAGCCGATATCGCCTGTCAGCCCTTTCGCTGATCGCTGCTGCTTTAACCCTCGCAGCCTGTAGTGCCCCGACCTCTTCGACGTTACCTGTCGCGCCAGAAGTCGCGTCGGGTTATCGCGCTGACCTACAGACCCAACACGCCTCAAAACACATGGCGGCCGCGGCCAATCCGCTGGCGGCCGAGGCCGGGCGGGAGATGTTGCGTCAGGGCGGTTCGGCAATCGATGCCGCGATTACGATGCAGGCCGTGCTGACCCTGGTCGAACCGCAATCCTCGGGCATTGGCGGTGGCGCGTTGATCGTGCTGTGGGATGGCAAGGCTGTGCGCACTTATGACGGTCGCGAAACCGCTCCTGCCGGCGCCAACGAGAAGCTGTTCCTGCAAGCCGACGGCAAACCGATGCCGTTCACCCAGGCGCAGATTGGCGGTCGTTCGGTGGGGACACCGGGCGTGTTGCGGGCGCTTGAGTTGGCCCATCAGAAACACGGTCGTCTGCCGTGGGCGCAGCTGTTCGAACCGGCGATCAAACTCGCGGAGCAAGGCTTCGCCATCTCGCCACGCCTTCACCGGTTGATCGCCTCGGACTCGTCCATTCGACGCTCGCCGGACATGGCCACCTACTTCCTGAATGCCGATGGCAGCCCGAAAGCCGCAGGCACGCCACTGAAAAACCCGGCGCTGGCCGCCGTGTTCAAACGCATCGCCAAGGAAGGACCGGATGCGTTGTACAAAGGCCCCATCGCACAAGAGATCGTCGCCAAGGTTCAGGGCCACGCCAACCCCGGCAGCCTGTCGCTGAACGACCTCAACGGCTACAGCGCCAAGGAGCGCGCGCCGCTGTGCACCGACTACAAACGCTGGCAGGTCTGCGGCATGCCACCACCGTCGTCCGGCGGAATCGCCGTGGCGCAGATTCTCGGCACCTTGCAGGCCCTGGAAACCCGCGACCCGCGTTTTGCCCTGGCGTCGCTCAAACCGGTCAAGACCAGCCAACCTGCGGGCGTTGAGCCGGCGCCTGAAGCCGTGCATCTGATCTCCGAAGCCGAGCGCCTGGCCTACGCCGACCGCGCGCTGTACGTGGCCGACGCAGATTTCGTGCCCGTCCCCGTCAAAGGTCTGGTGGACCCTGCGTATCTGGCCGGCCGCGCATCCCTGATCGGCGATCGCAGCATGGGCACCGCCAAACCCGGCACCCCGCCGGGCATTCAGGTCGCCTACGCACCGGACCGTTCGCCGCTGCGCATCTCCACCTCGCAAGTGGTGGCGGTGGATGACGAAGGCGGCGCCGTGTCCATGACCACCACCGTGGAGTCCGCGTTTGGCTCGCACCTGATGGTTCAGGGTTTCCTGCTGAACAACCAGATGACCGACTTCTCGTTCATCCCCGAAGAGAATGGCCAGAAGGTTGCCAACCGGGTCGAACCCGGCAAACGCCCACGCTCGTCCATGGCACCGACCCTGATTTTCGACCGTCAGAGCGGCGAATTCCTCGCCACCATCGGCTCCCCCGGCGGCTCGCAGATCATCGAATACGTCGCCAAATCCACCATCGGCCTGCTCGACTGGAACCTCGACCCACAAGCCGCCATCAGCCTGCCCAACTTTGGCAGCCGCAACGGCCCGACGGAACTGGAACAGGGGCAGTTCAGCCCGGCGCTGATTCAGGCGTTGAAAGACAAAGGGCACAGCGTGAACGAGATCGACATGACCAGCGGGACCCAGGCGATTGTTCGGGTGAAGGATGCGCAAGGGAAAACGTCGTTGGCGGGTGGTGCTGATCCGCGGCGCGAGGGGGCAGCGTTGGGGGATTGAGTCGTACGCGTGAATGAGCAAGGGCTTACCGGGAGGTAGGCCCTTTTTTATAGGTAACCTGAAATCAAGCCGGCACACCCAAAATGATATGCGACGCCTTGATCAACGCCGTCGCACTCACGCCCGGCGCCAAGCCCAGTTGAGCCACAGCCTGGCGTGTCACGATCGAATAGACTTCGGTGCCGCCGTCGAGCTGGATGACGACTTCGGCGTTCGCGGCGCCATCGATGACACTGGTGACCTTGCCTTCGAAGCAATTGCACGCCGAGAGGCGAATGTCGCTGGCCTAGCGAGAGATCTTCAACGCCTGTCGCGCCTGATGCTTCTCCAGCGCCAGCTCGATCAAACGGCTGACCAGTTCGCCGTAAGTCATACCGGTGGCCTGCCATAGCTTGGGGTACATGCTGATACGGGTGAAGCCGGGCAACGAGTTGATCTCATTGATCAGCACTTCGCCACTCTCGGTCAGGAACACGTCGACCCGCGCCAGCCCGGAACAACCCAACACCTGGAACGCCTCGACGGCGAGGGCACGAATGCGTTCGCTGGCCTCGATGCTTATGTTAGCGGGCACCACCACTTCAGCCGCTTGAGCATCGATGTATTTGCTGTCGTAGGAATAAAACCCGCTGCGCACCACGATCTCGCCACAACCGCTGGCGATGGCGTCTTCATTGCCGAGCACCGCGCATTCAATCTCACGGCCGCTGACGGCGGACTCGACCAAGACTTTCTCATCGAAACCCAGGGCCAGTTCTACTGCTGCCGCGTACTCGGCTTCGTCATTCACCTTGCTTACGCCCACGGAAGATCCCTGGTTTGCCGGTTTGACGAACAGTGGCAAGCCGAGTTTGCCTTGCACCTCGGCGAACCCGGTGCGCGCCGCGGTAGCGCGGGTCAGGGTGACGAACGGCGTAACCGCCAACCCGGCGTCACGCAGCAAGCGCTTGCTGATGTCCTTGTCCATGCAGACGGCCGAACCGAGCACATCGGAGCCGACAAACGGCAGATCGGCCATACGCAGCAAGCCTTGCAGGCAACCGTCTTCGCCCAGGGTGCCGTGGACGATCGGGAAGATCACATCGACGTGCCCCAGCATTTCCTGACTGGAGGTTTCCACCAATTGTTGACTGACCTTGCCCGGCACGACGGCCAGTTCTCGGTTGGATTGGTTAAGGGCAATCAGCGCCGGGTTTTCCTGGTTGAGCAGGAAGTTTGAAGGGTCGTTCAGATGCCAGTGGCCTTGCTTGTCGATGCCGATCAGCACCGGTTCGAAGCGCGAACGGTCCAGCGCATCGACGATGTTTTTCGCCGATTGCAGCGACACTTCGTGTTCAGCCGAACGGCCGCCAAAAATAATGCCTACCCGCAGTTTGCTCATTCAGAACTCCTCAACGATTGGCCACCAGATGCGCGCCGAACAGTCGCTAGCCGCTGCCAGCAACACACCGCCGAGGCGTTAAAATGTGGACGCAGCACAACAAGCAGGCGCAATGGAGCGCTTACTTTTACTCGACGTCAGGCACATGGATCAACAGGTCACCCGGCTGACAATTCAAATATTTGCAAATCGCGTCCAGCGTCGCCAGGCGCAGCCCCTTAACCTTGCCCTGCTTCAACAGCGACAGGTTCGCCTCGGTAATGCCGATAGCGGCGGCGAGGTCTTTGGATTTGACTTTGCGCAGTGCGAGCATCACGTCCAGCTGAATGACAATTGACATAAAAATCTCAAACAAAGGTGCGGTATTCAGAATCCACTTCACTGGCCTGCCCGAGAATACGCGCAATGATCAATATGCACGCAGCCAGGAACAACGCGACAAAAGTGGGAGCCGTGACACTGAAGGTAATCAGCCGCTCACCGATCGGCGCATTCATCGTCACCCAGAAACTGAGCACTGGCTCGCACAGGAAATCGAGCAATACCCAGAGCGCCACGGCTCTTCCAACCCGACCTAAATGAACAGCCGAGTCACTGGAGAAATACTCACCGCGCGAATAGTTCTGGAACAGTCGACGCAAATTTCCCAACCCGTATGCCAGCGCCAGCAATGGCACGCTCGACAACAGAATACCGCCTAGTATTTGCCACCACGGGAACAACATTGCTTTATCGGTGATATGCGAAAGTTGGCGATCGGTAAGCGCAAAACCGAGCCCCCATCCATCCTTCGCAGCCAGGAAAGGAAAGAGCCAAAGCACAACATTGATCGCCAGCATTGCGACGATAAGAAAAAGAGTCACAGCAGCCATGCGTTGGCTCAGTTGAGCGAGACGATTGGAAGTCACGGCAATACCTCACAGGGAATGAATGTGAGCAAAAGCCAAACTAAAAATTATCGCTAAACAATAATTTATTACTGCAATACATATATAGAAACGCTTCCGTACACATTAAATCCCCCTTAGGGTAATGTTCCACTCACCGCTTCAATGCACTCGAGCATCCACGGATGGGCAAAAAAATCATTCACCACGACTGGTTCCACCGCGCGCCCGACGTCGGCGGGCTTCAGCGTTTCGAGGCGTTTTTTGCAGGACACGGCTACGACCTTCATCGCCACGACACCTACGCCATCGGCCATACCCTGGCCGGTGTGCAGAGCTTTCAGTACCGCGGCGGCTGGCGTCACAGCCTGCCGGGCGGGACCATGGTGCTGCACCCGGACGAAGTTCACGATGGCGAAGCCGGCACCGAGACCGGGTTCCAATACCGAATGATGTACATCGAGCCGGCACTGATCCAGCAGATGCTCGGCGGCCAGTCGTTGCCGTTTATCAAGACCGGCCTGTCCTCCGATCCACGGTTGTTCGCCGCCACCGCCGTGCTGCTGCGAAGCCTCGATTGCCCCCTTGAGCCTCTGGAAGAGCAGGATGCGCTGTTCGACCTGGCCCAAGCCTTGAACAACGTTTCCGGAGTGCCCGCTACCCGCCAGAGCTTCGATTACGTGGCCGCCGAACGCGCGCGGGAATTCATTCACAGTGCGCTGGATCGCACCGTGACGCTGGAAGAACTGGCGCAACACAGCGGTCGCGATCGCTGGAGTCTGTCGCGGGATTTTCGCCTGTTGTTCGGTACCAGCCCTTATCGATACCTGACCATGCGCCGCCTGGACCTGGTCCGCTCGCTGCTGATCCAGGGCCAGCCATTGGTCAGCGCTGCGCTGATCGCCGGCTTCACCGATCAGAGCCACATGACCCGGCAGTTCAGCAAAACCTACGGCCTGTCGCCGGCCCGCTGGATGAAAATGCACCGCCGCTGAGCCACGCACAATCGTTCAAGAAGCACGCCGATGCGCCGGCTATCGTGGATGCACGATCAACCACGAGAGCTGCTTCATGAAAGCTTACGAAAGCCTGAATTTCGCTGAAAAAATCGCCAGGATCGGCCCGTACTGGACGCCTCGGGTCATCGCCGAGATGAACGACTACCAGTTCAAGGTAGTGAAACTGCTGGGGGATTTCATCTGGCACGATCACCTTGATACCGACGAAACCTTCATCGTCCTCGAAGGGCAACTGCGCATCGACTTTCGCGATGGCCACGTGCTGGTGAACGCCGGCGAAATGTATGTGGTGTCAAAAGGTGTCGAGCACAAACCGTTCGCCGAGCAGGAGGTGAAACTCCTGCTTATCGAACCCAAAGGTGTGCTGAACACGGGCAACGAAGGTGGCGAGCGCACTGCGCAGAATGACGTCTGGGTGTGAAAGGCCGGCTGCTTACGGCTGCAAGGTTTTGCCGTCCACTGGATCGCCAATTTTCAGGAAATGCCCGCCCGCCACATGGTGCAAGGTGCGCAACGCGTCTTGCCCCTCGAAGTGCCAGCGTCCTTCACTGAACACGCGCTCGTCTGCCTGTGCGGCAATCACTTCGGCCAGGAACAGATCGTACTGCTGGTGATTGCCTGGCTCCGGCAGCAGTCGGCATTCCAGCCAGGCAACGCAGCCTTCGAGCATCGGCGCATCGATCAATTCAGCGCTGAAGGTCGCCAAGCCATAGACCTGGAACTTGTCCCGGCCTTGGTCCCGGGTCAATTCCAGGCCGGACGTCGAACCCACGGTCTGGACGATATCGGCCTGGGCGGCGCAGGGAACATTGAGCACAAACGTACCCGAAGCCTCCAGCAATTGCCGTGTCCAGGTGGACTTGTCCAGCACCACGGCAATTTTCGGCGGCTCGAAATCCAGCGGCATGGCCCAGGCCGCCGCCATGATGTTGCGCTGGCCGTCATGGGCCGCGCTGACCAACACGGTCGGGCCGTGATTGAGCAGACGATACGCCTTGGCCAAGGGAACCGGGCGGCGGTGAGAAACGCTCATGATGGCTGCTCCTGGAGAAAACGCCGATTGTAGCGATTTACGCCGCGATGGCAGGCATCAAGTCGCCAACTGATTGGCAAACTGCCCGACCGCGTTCACCACTTTCTGTGCCCCGTCCTGAATCTCGACAATCACCGTCCCCGCCTCAGCCGCCAGCGCCAGCCCCTGTTCAGCCTGGAGTTTACCCTCGGTCATCAGCGCCACGGCGTTGCGCGCCATGTCCTGGTTCTGCCGCACAACGCCGACGATCTCATCGGTTGCCTGGCTGGTGCGCGAAGCCAATTGCCGGACCTCATCCGCCACCACCGCGAAACCACGCCCCTGTTCCCCGGCCCGAGCCGCTTCGATGGCGGCGTTGAGCGCCAGCAGGTTGGTCTGTTCGGCAATTCCGCTGATGGTTTTGACAATGGTGCCGATCACCAGCGACTGCTCGTTCAGCGCTTCGATGCCTTCACCGGCGGTCTGCATGTGCGTGGCAAGGTCACGCATCACGTTGACCGCCTGAGTCACCACAGCGTTACCGCGCTGCGCGCTGCTGTCGGTTTGCTGCGAGGTGCTATAGGCAATGTTGGCCGCTTCGGCGACGGCTTGCTCCTGATTGACCTGATCGGTAATCACCGTGGCGAACTTCACCACTTTGTAGAGTTTGTTGTTGGCGTCAACCACCGGGTTGTAGGAAGCCTCCAGCCAGACCACGCGCCCGTGGCTGTCGACGCGTTTGAAACGCTCGGCGACGAACTCGCCTGCATTCAAGCGGCGCCAGAAGTCCTGGTACGCGGCGCTGTTGTATTCTTCCGGTTCGCAGAAGGTGCGGTGATGTTTGCCCTTGATCTGCGCCAGGCTGTAACCCATGCCGCTGAGGAACCGTTCGTTGGCCGCCAGCACATTGCCATTGAGGTCGAACTCGATCACTGCCGTGGAGCGCACGAGCGCGCCGATCAGGTTCTCATGCTCACGAGACGCCTCGATGGTGCGGGTCAGGTCACTGGAGTAAATCGAAAAGTGTTTGATCCGGCCGTCCGCGGACCGAACCGGCTGCACAATCGAACGCAGCCAGGCTTCCTGGCCATTACCGCGCAACAAACGCACCGCGCCGGCAAAGTGCTCGCCACGGGTCAGCGCGGCTTTGAAGCGGTGGTGGAATTCGTCCGACTTCACATGGGTCGGGACGATGTCTTCGATGTGT
This sequence comes from Pseudomonas sp. LBUM1666, assembly GCF_059695775.1. Classification (NCBI taxonomy): domain Bacteria; kingdom Pseudomonadati; phylum Pseudomonadota; class Gammaproteobacteria; order Pseudomonadales; family Pseudomonadaceae; genus Pseudomonas; species Pseudomonas sp. LBUM1666. The sequence continues at coordinate 5,263,881 of NZ_CP166789.1, forward strand.
CGCCCTATCAGGTCGCTGCTTTTGTAGAGCATCTCACCGATGAAGTTCTGGTTGACCGATTGAATCCGCCCATCGGTATCGAGGGTCAGAACCAGCATCTCGCTTTCCAGACTTTCCTTCACTTGCTGGAGGCTGGAGAGTTCTTCGCGAAGAGCCGACAGCTCCTGCTTCAAGCGTTTGTTGAACATGGGGATACACCGATGGACAGGGATAGAAAGCGGTATGCAGCCTAGCCATCGGCCTTGGGGAAATTTTCTGAAGAGTGTTTCAGGGTTGTCCTACAAAAATAGTTAGGCATCTTGATGCGCGTCGTGTCGCCAGAAGCCGAATGGTTGTCGAAACATCGTTTCTTCCCAACATTTCCGGAAATTAAACACCGCTCGACAGCACTTGTTGAAAACGGCTCAAGGTTACTTCCTGCAAGCTACAACACCTTGCGTCGTTGCCTACGGCTACGCCAGAATCTGCCGGCTTGTGCGCCTTAGCCTTGGCCTCTATCGTTTCCCTGCCACTGCCCATCAGTGGTCGGGTTTAGTCGCCCGTCGTTGCTAAGTCGCATAGTTCCAATCAGTCAGGTATCCCATCCCTGTACTTATGGTGGCTGTGCGCAGGGCACTCTTGGGTGCGCCGATTTCTTAGCTCGTCGGTCGACTAACCTGTGCACAGCTGCCTCCCATTCGTTTAGTCGCGAACTGGTTGCAGCCTCACTCAAGAGAGAGCTAAGACATGTTCAAGGTAACTCCAAATCCGCCGGACACCGATCCGGTCTCCCCCTACGAAAGCCCCGACTCAAACAAACTCAACGAAGCCGCCGAGCGCGCCCTCGACCATCACTTCCCGCCAGCCGACCCCAAACCACCAAAACGCAACGGTCAGCTCTTCAGCGTCTGCCCGGGTATCAACCCTGAAACCCTTCTCGCCAATGCCTCGGAAGATTTGCTGTCCATCAGTGCCATTGCCGCAAGTCTCGCCGACGATGTGGACGGTTCCCGCCGCTCCGTAGCCCTGGCGCTCAGCCGCATGGCCGACGGCGTGCATTTGTTGGTGGAGCGAATGCTGGATCATCTGGATGAACCCGAGATAGCGGCGATTTTCGCCAAGCAACAAAGCCGCGTCATCTAATCCGCCACCCATAAAAAAATGGGCACCCAACCTGGTTGGCGTGCCCATTCTTTTTTCCGCTCCCCGCTACGCGGGACATAGATGCCTGTTACGGATTAACGCAGTCTTTCAACGATTTGCCCTGGCTTGAAGCCACGCTGCGGCTCCCGACATTAGGCATCCGCGCTCCAAAATACGCGGCACAACTCACCCCCACAACCCCCATCACCGCGCAGAAGATCACGCAGATCCATGGGCTCCACGGCATCAGTCCGATCAGCAACAACGGTGTGATACTCGCCCATACGGCGTAGGCAATGTTGTAGGTGAAGGAAATCCCAGAGACACGAATCCGCGCCGGGAACAGGCTGACCATCACCGACGGTACCGCGCCGACCACCCCACAACAGAGACCGGCCACCGCGTACGCCAGACCGATCCAGTTGCCACCGATGATCAGGCAGGTATAGAGCACGCCGATGCCCAAGGGCAGCAGCAGGCTATAGAGCATCACCGTGCGCCAGGCGCCAATGCGGTCGACCAGCAGCCCGGCGAGTACACAGCCGATATTCAGAAAAACAATGCCCAAGGCACTCAGGGCGAAGGTGTGGCTAGCGGTCATACCGAAGGTTTTCTGCATCATGGTCGGGGTGATCACCACGAACACCACCACCGCCGAGGTCAGTACACAGGTGAGGATCATCGCCGGCAGCATGGCCAGACGGTGTTCACGCAAGACCGTGCGCAGCGGCAGTTCGACAGCTGCATCCCGCTGGGCCTGCATGGCCATGAACACCGGGGTTTCGCTGAGCCAGCGGCGTAGCCAGACGCCGATTACACCGAACACACCGCCCAGCAGGAACGGGTAACGCCAGGCGTAATCAAGGATTTCTGCCGGGGTGAACGCCTGTGCCAGAAACGTCGCCGTGAGGGCACCGATCAGGTAGCCAAACGTCAACCCGGCCTGCAGGAAACCGAGGGCATAACCGCGATGGCCGACGGGGGCATGCTCGGCGACGAATACCCAGGCGCTCGGCACTTCGCCGCCCACCGCCGCGCCCTGGAGGATTCGCAGGATCAACAGCAGCAGCGGTGCGAAATAACCAATTTGGGCGTAGGTCGGCATGATGCCGATCAACAGGCACGGCAGCGCCATCATCAGGATGCTCAGGCTGAAGACCTTCTTGCGGCCCAACCGGTCGGCGAAATGCGCCATCAGAATCCCGCCCAACGGCCGCGCCAAGTAACCGGTCACGAAGATCCCGAAGCTTTGCAGCAATCGCAGCCACTCGGGCATTTCCGGCGGGAAGAACAGCTGGCTGAGGGTCAGGGCGAAAAATACGAAAATGATGAAATCGTAGATTTCCAGCGCGCCGCCAAGGGCCGCAAGGCCGAGGGTCTTGTAATCCGAGCGGGTGAACGGCGCCGGGCGCGAGTGGATGTTGGCAGTCATGAAAAGCACTCTGGCATAGGCAAAAAACCAAGGCGCTCATGGTCTACGCAAACGCGCCAACGGACAACCCGTTAGACCAAAGTCCTAGACGCGTAAAACGTTGTCACAAAATAGAACCGATTGTTTTACTGTTGGCACCTGTCTAGACGGGCCTTCGCGGCCCCAAAGACCACAACAAACATAAAAATTCGAGGTACACCCGTGGCCGCTGATATCGAAGATACCCGCTCCGCCCGCTTTGCCCTGCGCTGCTCAAGTTTTGCCGAACGCTGGTTCCCCGACTCCTGGGTGTTTGCCGCACTGGCGGTGATTATCGTTGCCGTGGCCACCCTGTTCATGGGCGCCAAACCCACTGACGCCGCCATGGCCTTCGGTGACGGCTTCTGGAGCCTGATCCCGTTCACCATGCAGATGGCTTTCGTAGTGATCGGCGGTTATGTGGTTGCCAGTTCGCCACCGGCAGTGAAACTGATCGACCGGCTGGCGCGGATCCCGAAAAACGGCCGCTCGGCCGTGGCCTGGGTTGCGTTGATTTCCATGGTCGCTTCGCTGCTGAACTGGGGGCTGTCGCTGGTGTTTGGCGGTTTGCTGGTGCGTGCCCTCGCCCGCCGTACCGATCTGAAAATGGACTACCGCGCTGCCGGTGCTGCCGCTTATCTGGGTCTCGGCGCGGTGTGGGCCTTGGGCCTGTCCTCGTCCGCCGCGCAATTGCAGGCCAACCCGGCCAGCCTACCGCCATCGATTCTGTCGATCACCGGGGTGATTCCTTTCACGCAAACGATCTTTCTCTGGCAATCCGGTGTGATGTTGCTGGCGCTGATCGTGATTTCGCTGATCATTGCCTACGCCACTGCACCCGGCCCGAACTCGGCCCGTGATGCCGAAGCCTGCGGCATCGATCCGAGCTTCAACCTGCCGCCGTTGCAACCGCGCACCCGCCCCGGCGAATGGCTGGAGCACAGCCCGCTGCTGACGATTTTGCTGGTGCTGCTGGCGGCCGGATGGCTGTTCCACGAGTTCTCGACCAAACCGGCTATCAGTGCGATTTCCGGGCTGAACACCTACAACTTCCTGTTCATCATGCTCGGTGCCCTGCTGCACTGGCGCCCGCGCAGCTTCCTTGACGCGGTGAGCCGTGCGGTGCCGACCACCACGGGCGTACTGATTCAGTTCCCGTTGTACGGCTCGATCGCCGCGCTGATGACCACCGTCAAAGGGACTGACGCTCAGACACTGGCTCACCACATCTCGACCTTTTTCGTACAAATCGCGTCCCACGACACCTACGCGCTGCTGATGGGCGTGTACTCGGCGATCCTCGGTTTCTTCATCCCGTCCGGCGGGGGCAAGTGGATCATCGAAGCGCCGTACGTCATGCAAGTGGCCACCGACCTGAACTACCACCTGGGCTGGGCCGTGCAGATCTACAACGCCGCCGAAGCCCTGCCGAACCTGATCAACCCGTTCTACATGCTGCCGCTGCTGGGTGTGCTCGGGCTGAAGGCGCGGGACCTGATTGGGTTTTCGTTCGTGCAACTGCTGGTGCACACGCCGCTGGTGCTGTTTCTGCTGTGGGCATTGGGGACGACGCTGACGTATACGGCGCCGGTGATGCCATAACATGCAAGTGATTGCACCTGCTGCGGGCAGGTGCAATCAGTTCACCCTGCTTGAGCAGTGAAACAAGCGCCTAGATTCATCCTACAAACAGACTCGATTGCGCCTGACATGAAACCCGGAGAGTTCTTATCTCCAACCTATAAATCGCTGAGTAAACTCCGACAGCACACAAACTTTTTAAAGCAAGACAGCACTGACCAAGGATGAACAAACACATGTCTTTAATATCGAAAACGCTGGAAGAGATGATTAACGAGATTTACCAGGACGGTAGGGTTTCAGTCGTTGAATATAAAAAGCTGCGTGATGATGCAGATCGCCGTATGGACGCTGTCGTCCGCGAGTTCGGCCAGCACAACAATCTGACCGCCCTTCAAAAAGCGATGGATGTAGTGATGCAATTAACGCAAACGTCCATCATTGATGCCAAAAAAGCCAAACTGACCGATACAGGAGAGGCCATCGTCAAGGATGCCGTATTGGCACAGGTCGAGTACTTGCGCGCCGGTACTCATCTGGCACTCAAGCTGTTGTAACGCTTCAACCTCCGTCCGGCCCATAGATAAGCCCGGGCCGGACGCCATTACCGAGAGTTCCTGGCATACACACCGCAGGCTCTACGCAAAAAAACTACACGCAAACACTATTCTGCGTAACGCCGCTGATCCAGTATGGCGCGTACCCCAATCAACGGGACCACGCTGAAAAGGATCTGAGCATGTTCAAATTCGCAGGATTCACCCTCGCGGCCCTCACCCTGAGTGCCGCCGCCCATGCCGATGTCGACCTGAAGCTGGGCAGTACCGAACGCGTCACTCGCCTGTTCGCTTACCCCAACAACTGCAACGTGATCTGCTTTCGCAACTGGACGCTGGAGCAAACGGTCGAGCATTACCTGACCCAAAGCGTGCAGCGCGATGGTTACAGCGCGGCGAAAGTGCTGGTCAAAACCGATAACGATCAGCTCTACGCCGAAATCAGCGGCGTACCCCGTGGCTATGAAAAACCGTTGGCGGCGTTACTCGATGCCGGTGATCTGGCCTATACCGGCGCCAGCAAGCTGAATGCCGATGGAAAGTGGGCTTACAGCTGGTATCTGTTTCTGCCATTGGGCATGGCCCTGGAAAACCGCAAAAGCGTTGAACTGTTGCACTTCCCACCGGATTATTCGCTGACCCAGGCCCAAGACTATCTGGAGTCCAAGACCACCGACCGTTGGGCCACGCTGCTGACCGCCAACGGTATTCCTGACGACCAGACGCCGGGCTACCAGACCATCATCGACATCGCACCGATTGCCGCGCCGTCCAACGCTGGCAAGGATCTGGAAGGCGTCTACGACTACTTCAAGGACTACCAGACCACGATGGTCAAGCAACTCAGTCAGAACGCCAGTGGTGCGGCGTTGCCGATGGTCGCCTTCGGCGCGCCAGTGCGTAACTGGATCAAGCAGCAATACGGGCCGACTGTGAACGTGCTGGGCCTGGTCAGCATCAGTCCGAGCGACGGGGTGAAAGTGCCAGTGCTGGGTTCCAACCACCCAAGCTACATTTGGTACGCCGCCGACCCGGAAAGCTATACCGGCAAAGATGCCCAGGCCAAGGCCGACGCCGCAGGCCTTAAAGTCATGGGCCAGGATTTGAGTGCCGCGTGCTGGCAGGCCGCGATGGGCCGCCAACCGGACAGTAATCCCGACATTGAACTGAGAAGTTGCACCCAAACCTGGCAAGTGGCCCAGCCAGAAAAAACCTGCGAGCTGTTCTATACCTCGATCCGCAACCTGACGCCCGAAAAAGCCGTGGCCAAGTGCGCAACGGCACCGATCAAATCTCAGCTCAAACAGCTGAAAGCCCCGGTACCCGCGACTGCGATCCCTGTCCCGGCTCTGTAAAACGATGAACGGCGGGTCTACTGTCATAACTGACAGTAGACCCGCCGTTTCATTTGCGAGAGGCTGGAGTCGTACCCATGTGTTGCAGAGCTGACAGGATCGTCAGCTGATGGAGGTCGCAGCACCCAGCCGACAAGGATCGTTATGAAAACCCACGCCCTGCACGAGACGCCTGCACAACCTCCCGATGGGATTTATCCATTTTCGGAGCTGCCCGTTCGCCTTGGATTCCCCTCCAGGGCCGATTTCGAGATTATCGACAACACCAACGGATCGGCGGCAGCCGTCGCAGTACTTCGGGACTTTCCACGCATCAGCCGAATTTGTCGGGCGTCGGGGCATCTGCTGCCTTATCGGTGTCGGCATACCCGGCAACTGGCCCGTGGCATCCATGTCTACGACCCGCGCTTCTGCGGGCTGCTGCGACACTCCTGCGACCCAAACGTATTTCTCGACATGAGCGAGCTGTGGTTGTGGGCGCTGAAGGACATCAAAAAAGGCGACCGACTGACGATGGACTACGGCCACCACCGAAGACAAACTCCTGCGTCAGTTCGCCTGCCAGTGCGGTTCGTTCGACTGCCGTGGCTGGATCACCGGCTACGATGAATCGCCGAACGCCGACGGCCAGTTGTTTCTGCATCACTGGCGCCGGCGAAGTCTATGCTGAAGGGCGTTACAACGCCTCGACCGGACGCAGACGGTATTGCGGCGGCAATTGCTCGAAACCGCTGATGGTGGCATTCAGGCTTTTCCAGCGACCGTCCTTGATGCCATAGATGCAGCCGTGAACAGACAGGCTCTGCCCGCGGTGCCAGGCGTTTTGCACAATGCTGGTGTGCCCGACATTGGCCACTTGCTGGATCACGTTGTATTCGCAGAGGCGGTCGACCCGCTCTTCTTCAGTGGGCAATTTGGCGAGTTCTTCGCGTTTTTCATAATAGAGATCGCGAATCGAGCGCAGCCAGCCGTCGATCAGGCCCAACTGACGGTCCTGCATTGAGGCGCGTACGCCGCCGCAGCCATAGTGACCGGTCACGAGGATGTGTTTGACCTTGAGCACGTCGACCGCGTACTGAATCACCGACAGACAGTTGAGGTCGGTGTGCAGCACTACGTTGGCCACGTTGCGGTGTACAAACAGATCGCCGGGCAGCATGCCGACGATCTCGTTCGCCGGCACCCGGGCGTCGGAGCAACCGATCCACAGGTATTCAGGCGTCTGTTGACGGGCCAGCTTGGAGAAGAAGTCCGGATCTTCCTGTTTGATCGCTTCGGCCCAGCGTTCGTTGTTATCAATCAGATCTTGTAATTCGTTCATGCTGTAAAGCCTCAAGAATGATGCGCTGGTTTGACAGACAACCGCCCGTCGGGGTCACGCGCTTGATGCAAGTATGGCCGGTGGAATTCTAAGGAGCCAAGTGGGTCCACCCTAGTAAGGCCCACAGTATGAGGAATTGCCATGACTGAATCACGACGTCCGTACGATGCGGTGCAACCCGAGCCCATCGATGACAACGAAGACCGCATGGGCTCGATGCATGAGCTGGATTTCGACGAGGAAGAACCCAGCGCCAAAATCGGCGACGAGCTGCCGCAAGCGGAGCGTGAACGCCTTATGCCTCGGGAACGCGTACGTGAAGCCGGCATGACCGGGGCTTCGACCGAGGACCATGAATCCACCGAGGACGACATGAGCCCGGAAAACCTGATCCGTGAAGACGGCGCACGGGATGCTCATGAGGCCGGCGAAGGCGAACAGGCCGATTGGGATTTGAGTATTGTCGATGAAGACGACATTGGTGGTGGTAATGGGCTGGATGAAGCGGAACTGGCGCAACGCGATCCGATAGACGGTAATCGTTGATCTGTGGCGAGGGAGCTTGCTCCCTCGCCACAATAGCTGTAGCTCAATCGACGAGGGTGCAGGCCATCACCACCGCATCTTCCCGCCCGCCAACCGCCGGGTAGTAATCGCGCCGGCGACCAATCTCGTTAAACCCATAACGCTCATACAACTTAAACGCACCACGGTTGCTGTCGCGCACTTCCAGAAAACACTCCCGCGCCTTGGCGTCATACGCCCGGGACATCAAATGCTCCAGCAGCGTCAAACCCAGGCCACGGCCCTGGTTCTCCGGTTTGACGGTGATGTTCAGCAGATGCGCTTCATCAAGGATGATCTGCACCACCCCGTGGCCGACCTGCTGCTGGCCTTCAAACATCAGCCATACCTGATATTTACCCAGCCCATCGAGAAAAATCCCGCGAGTCCAGGGATGGCTATAAGCCGCGTATTCGATTTTCAGTACAGCGTCCAGGTCCGCCTCGGTCATCGGGCGGAACGATACAGCGTCACTCATTCGATTCTTTCCAGCGCGCCATCAGCCGACGCATGGCTTGCCAGACATCAGCCTTACGCTGTGGCTCTTCCATTAATAATTCCAGACCCGGCAGGGCCCAGACCGAGCCCAGGCCTTCGACCTGGAGTTCACGGTTGAAGGATTCGGCGTTCCCCTCACCGGCGAAACGCACCGCCGGCAGGCCGATCAGCCACACGCAGACGCACGGTGCGTCTTCCAGCCGGGCCGAGAGAAAACCTTGCACGAAGTCGCGAGCCGCTTCCGGGCCTTGATCCATGGTGCCCCGAGACAACAGCGGCCAACGCACCGGCTCGCCGACGATCTGCGGGCTGTCCGGCAGACCGGCGGCGCGCAGCATGTCTTTGAGCAATAAGTAGGCAGGGTCGCGGGTCTGGAACGATTCGCCTGTGGGTAACTCCACCAGCAGCAGGCAACGCCCGGCCCGCAGCAATTGCAGGGCGAAACGCGGTGGCGGCACGACTGGCGCCTTGATCGCAACCGGAGCAGCCTCTTCTTCAACCTTGGCATTCGTGCGCGTGCTGGCCAGCGATGGCCGCGGCACCTCTATTTTCACCCGTTCGGCCGGTTTGACCAGCGGTTCCACGGGCGAATCAGCCACAGGCGCGGGCGCAACCGGAGCAACCGGCGCGACGACCAACGGCTCGGGCATCTCCAGCAACTCAGGGCGCGAGGGCGCAGCAAAAGGCAATTCGGTGCGCGGCAGCCAGTTGACCACCTGCATGGCGGTCAAATAAGCGCGACGACGGGACTCGATAAGCAAAGGTCGGCCACTTGTGGATAACTAAAGTGCGGTGATTCTACCGCCCTTCGCTCAAGATCGCCCACGCTTGATCGATAGAAAGCCAACTGTCCGTCCCGAGAGTGAATCGCAACGGGCGTGATGCAGTACAATCGCGACTTTTAATCGCCAACCAGCCGGCCATTCCGATGATCGAACCCAAGCGCGTCTTGCGCGCCCTCGCTGAACACTGGGCACTTCTGGAGCCACTGTGCGAGCACTTCGACCAAGGCACCTTGAGCCTCAACGAACTGCGTTCACAGTTGGCCGCCCAGCAACTGGACAGTACGCCGCAGGACATCACCAGCCTGCTGGACGTGTGGATCCGCCTCGACATTCTGGTTCCCGTGGCGAAAAGCCCGAACCGTTTCGAGCTCAACGCGCAGATCCACGACTTCCTCGCCTACCTGCGCCGTGAGCACCGTCTGGGCCTGTGCCTGGAGATCGAAGCCTATCTGCGCCATCTCGAGCGCCTGGCCGGTTATATCCAGGACGCCTTCGACATCCGCGACGGCCAAGACCTGGCGCGCCAGTTGCGCCTGCTCGACATGCGCGTACGGGACGTATTGAAGAAACTCGCCAACGACGAACAGGCACTGGTGGCCGTCGCCGAGCGGGCCAAGACCAGCGACCGGCAGATTCCCCTGCGTCAGCGTTACGCCGAAGTACTGGCGACCTGGGACGAATACGTCGAGCCGATGATTCAGCTGGTGAACGCCGACGGCGCCTTCGAACAAGGCGTGCGCAAGGTCGAAAACGTCCTGCTGAAGATGCTCACCGAGCAGCAGCGCCTCGGCCATCTGGTCGACGACGACATGCTGCTGCGCACTCACGCGCGCATCCTCGAAATGCAGACCAGCGCTCAACTGACCTTGCGTCACGCCCGCGAGCTGTTGCTGCCGCTGCGTGAAGAAGCCCGTCGGCACAACGCCGTGACCCGTGGCGCGGCGCTGGCCTTGTCGGCGATTCGTCGCAAAGGCATCGATGCGGTGCCACAAGCGGCGATGCCGATGTTCACCCGACCGCAAAGCACGTTCCTCGGCAGTGCCAGTCAGGTCGAAGCCTACGTTTACGCCCTGGCCCGTTTCGAACCGAAACCGGCACGCTTCCCCAAGGCCCACAAGACGCAGAAAGGCGAAGCGCCGCGCGCGCCACGCACGGTTCGGGAAATGCTCGAACGCTGCGAAGACGCCCTACCGATGCCGGACCTGATGACCTGGCTGCTGGAGCAGGAACCGGACGGCGCTACCGACGAATTGCTTTATTGGTTCTCGCGCCTGTCGCGGGAAAAGCGCTTCACACGCGAGCGTCTGGAACGCCGCGATTACCACACTCACGAGCACCAGGTCAGCCTGCGCTCCTTCGCCCTGCTCTCGGCCCGCGACACCGCCGCCGAGGATTCTGCGAGCACCCCACATGCATCTTGATCTAAACGAACTGTCCCAGCTGGCGCCGATCTTTCGCGAGCTGTTCAAGGGCTACCACGTCAGCCGCCGCGATCCGGAGCTGTACGCACAACTGTCGAACTTCCAGGACCAGTACCGCACGCTGTTCAAGGCATTGGGCTTTGAACTGGTCTGCGATACCCGTGGTTTCTACTACTTCGTCCCAGACCTGGCCGCCGCGGCAGTGAACAAGACTGCCCAGCGTCTGGCGCTGTTCACCTTCATCCTCGTCGAGCATCTGGCCGATCAGGGCCGCGACCCGGTCGCCGTCCTCGACGGTGGCAGCCTCGGCCGCGATGAATTGCCATCGCTGCTGGAGAAATACCGTGACCTGTTTATCCAGGCCGAAGTGCAGACCGTCGAAGAACTCGAAGAAAAAATCATGCGCCGCATGACTCAGCTCGGTTTTGCCGGTGAAGAAAACGGCATCTACCGTTTCCTGCCGCCCATGCATCGCTTCCTCGATGTCTGCCTGTCGGTCCAGCAAGACCGTGATCTGGCGGCCAGCCTGCACAGCGTGTTGCCTCTGCCGGTGCCGGTTCTGATCGACGACGACAGCGACGAAAAGTTGTTGGAAACCGATGACCCGCTGGATTTGAGTGACTTCGAAGAAGAAAGCGAAGAAGACGCCATGGCTCGCGCCATTGCCGAAGAACAGGAGACCGACGCATGAGCAAGGAACGCTACGGCATTCGCCGCTTCGCCCTTTTGAACACCGCCGGTTACAGCCTCGGCTTGTTTCCGCTGGAAGAACCGTTGTCGGTTTACGGCGCGAACAACCTCGGCAAATCCGCCTCGATCAACGCCTTGCAGTTCCCGATTCTGGCGCGCATGTCGGACATGAGTTTCGGCAAGTACAGCCTGGAACAATCCCGGCGTTTCTACTTCGCTTCGGACACCAGTTACATCCTGGTCGAAGTGTCCCTGCCCCACGGTCCTCACGTCATTGGCGTGGTCGGTCGCGGCCCGGGCGGTGGTTTCGGTCACCAGTTCTTTGCCTACGCCGGCAAACTGGATCTGGCCCATTACCAGAAAAACGACACCTGCCTGCGGCAGAAAGAATTGTTCACCAACCTTGAGCGCGAAGGCCTGAAAGCCTACGAACTCAAACCTGATGAACTGCGTCGATTGCTGGTCGGCGGTCACACCTCGATTCCGCTGGACCTGACGCTGATCCCGCTGCGCTCCACCAGCGAGCAGAGCCTGAAGACCTTCCGCGCACTGTTCATCAACCTGCTGCACATGCGCGAAATCACTGCGGCCAAGCTCAAGCAGCTGTTTCTCGATGCGTTTGAACACAGCCTGCGTTCCGGTAGCGTCGACTACATCGCCGCGTGCGAAGAAGCCTTCCGCGATGTACGACGCATGGAGCAGGACTACAACTCGCTAGTCACAGCCGGTCCATTGGTTGAAGCCCTCGCGGCAGGCGTGACCCAGCGCAACATCCTGCGCGGCAAACTACACCGGATCTCGCCGCTGCTCGATTCCTTGCTTGGCACCTGGTCTGACTACGCCAGTGCGCGCAAAGAAGAACTGACGATTCAGGCCGAGCACTACCGCAACGAACAGGACGCGCTGCAAAACGATCAACGCGGCGGCACTCAGGAGCTGATGCGTCTGGAGCGGGAAATCACCGGCATCCAGCGCTGGCTCGGCGAATTGTCGGTGCTCAAGCATCGCTTTGCGTTGGTCACTGACGTCAAAGTCCTTGAGCAGCAACTGCTCGCGGCCAAGGATGCGCACGATGAACTCGCCGGTGCGCTGGCCCAGTCCCGGCAGTTCAGCGCCGAAGACCTGGAAGAGCGTCTGCGGGATCTGGAAAAACGCCTGAAGTCGGTGAAACAGCAACTCGATCATGCCGACAACAACAGCTACGCCCGTCTGCGCGAGGAATTCTCGCAACAGGATGTCGAGCGCCTGATGCGTTTGTTCAACAGCGCGTTGTTCAGTCTGCCGTTGGGCGAGCACGGTATTACGCTGGACGAGGACGGTCAGTGGGTCAAATCCATGGAACTGATCCTCGACGGCTTCAAGGGCGAGCGCTTCGAAGTGCCGGGACTGTCCATCGACATCTCGCACATCGAGCCGCCGGCCCTGCAAGCCCTGGCTGACCGCGCGGCATTGCGCGATCAGAAAGAGCGCCTGGACAAAGAACTCAAACAACTGAAAACCCAACAAGCCGTGGCCGCCGACCGCGCCGCGAGCAAGACCCAGACCGAAGCGCTGTACCAGCAAGTGCTGGATGCGCAGAAAGCGCTGGAAGATTTCCGTCGTGCGCAAACCTTGAGCGCCGAGGAAGACGACAAGCTTGAGCAATTGGCACAGATGGAAGCCGCTCAAGAGGAATTGAAGCGCTCCAGCGACGCCTTCACCGAACGCGTCCAGCAACTGTCGGCCAAACTGCAGCTGGTTGGCCGCCAGATCGGCGACATGGAAGCCAAGCAACGCACCCTCGACGACGCCCTGCGCCGCCGTCAGTTGTTGCCGGCAGACTTGCCGTTCGGTACGCCATTCATGGACCCGATCGACGATTCCATGGACAACCTGCTGCCGCTGCTCAATGACTATCAGGACAGCTGGCAGGGTTTGCAGCGCAGCGATGGTCAGATCGAGGCGCTGTACGCTCAGGTCCGCCTCAAAGGCGTGGCCAAGTTCGACAGCGAAGACGATATGGAGCGTCGTCTGCAATTGTTGATCAACGCGTACGCACACCGCACCGACGAAGCCCTGACCCTTGGCAAGGCTCGTCGTGCGGCCGTTACCGACATCGCTCGGACCCTGCGCAACATCCGCAGCGACTACGACAGCCTTGAGCATCAACTGGCGTTGTTCAACCGCGAGATCAACAAACGTCAGGTCTCCAACCTGCAAAGCTTCCGTATTGTCCTGGCGCCGAACAAGGAAGCGCTCAAGCACATCGACCAGATCATCCACAGCGCCGGTCAGTACGAAGAAGGCGAAACCCTTTCGGTCTTCGATCTAAGCCAAAGCGCCGATCAGGACAACAAGAACGAAGAAGCCAAGGAGTATCTGGCACGGTTGGTGGCGGCTAACCACAACCAGCTAGGCCTCAAGGACCTGTTCGAGCTGGCGTTCGAGATCACCAAGGTCAACGGTCAGCCGGTGATTCACACCGACATCGACGGCGCCGCTTCCAACGGTACGACCATGACCATCAAGGCGCTGACCAACATGTACTTGTTGCTGCACTTGATGGACCGTGACCAGGCCGGTCGCGTGCGCCTGCCGTACTACCTCGACGAGGCGGCGGACATCGACGAGAAGAACCAGGCAGCGTTGCTGGAAACCAGTCTGCAACTGGGCTTCGTACCGATCCTGGCGAGTGTGAAGCCGCAGGTCTGCGCCAGTGTCGCCATCGACCTGGAAGGTGGCAGCGGGCCGAATGGGATCTACATCGACGAGGCGGACTGGAAGTACATTCGTCGTCACGATGAGGTGAAGGCTGCCGTTAATGTTGAAGCGGACGAGCCGGAGCTGGATGCAGTCTGATTTGCATTAATCAACAGCCATAAAAAAGGCCGCGATCCAATGGATCGCGGCCTTTTTCATGCCTGCTGTTTTGGGCTTACTTACCGATTGAAATCTTCGGCGCCCAGGTCAGCCATTCGTCTTCGAACTTATCGAACAGCGGGAACGTTTGCTCAGCTCGCGCCGGACTGCCCATGCGCTCGCCATCCGGCGTGGCGAAAGCGATGCCGCCCTGAATCAGCGTCTCCAGCGATTCGGTACGCATCGTCGCCCCTTTGAACAAGCCGTAATCAAAGCCAAAACCACTGGAGTTCCAGAATCGCGTGCCGCTGCGCACCAACGGAGCGTACTTCGGCTCGATCAGGATGTGCACCAACACACGGTCCGCCGTCTGGCCGAGTTCATAGCCTGTCACCTTGCCCACGGTGATTTCGCGATAAGTGACCGGCACACCTGTTTTCAGCGAACCACGGCGGGCAGCGCTCAACACCAGACTCAAACCAGCTTCTTGTTTGGCGGTTTCCGGCGGATTGGTCAGGGCCACAAAATTTTTCTGCGGGCCGAGGTTTTTCGCGGCCGGTTGCACTTCGATGTATTGGCCAGTGACCAGCGTTTCGAGGTTGGACGTCTTGATCAGACCCAGTTCAGGTTTGACGACCCAGAACTGACTCCCTACCCGAGCGATACGCTCCGGCACTTCGGTGATTCGTGCCGTCAGCAGCACTGTTTGCAGGTCATCGCTGAGGTCGACGTCTTCAATCTTGCCGACATCCAGACCTTTGAATCTCACAGGTGTACCGCTGCGTAAGCCATCGGCTCGATCAACCTTGATCGTGACCACGGTGCCTTTTTGGTTGGCCTCGTCATGGTTGGCGAACAGACGGAAACGTGGAATACGTTTCTGCAACGGCGCATTCGCTTGCGGGGTTTCGAAGGCGATACCGCCAGCCATCAGGCTTTGCAGCGACTCACTTTTGACCTGGATTCCGCCGGTCAGCCCACCCGTCAGCGTGATGCCGCTGGCATTCCAGAATCGTGTCGAGGCGTTGACCAGCCCTTCGTATTCCTTCTCGATGTGTACACCTATCACCAACTGCTTTTTGGTGCGTGAGAACTGATAGCTCTGGACCGAACCGACCTTGACCTGTTTGTAGAGAATCGGGCTGCCGACCTCCAGTGAACCGAGGTTTTCAGTGAACAGCACCAGATGCAATCCTGGCGCACGCAGGTCGAGCGGCGGCGCCTTCGGCCGTGCCACAAACTCGCGCTGCGGTGCGCCGCCTTTGTCTCCAGGACGCACGGCGATGTAGTTACCTTTGACCAACGCTTCGAGACCGGTGATACCGGCAAGCGAAATCGACGGTTTGACCACCCAGAACTGGGTGCCCTCGACCAGGTAATCTTCAGCCAGAGGATCGAGGGTCAATTCGGCGGTGGCACTGGATAGATCAGGATCGATCTTGAGCGCTTTCAGATTGCCGACCTGGATGCCTTTGTACATAACCGGTGTGCGACCAGCCTGCATTCCTTCGAAGTCGCTGAGTTTGACCTTGACCCGAATACCGGCGGCGGCCGCATCGAAATCTTCGTAGAGACGGAATGGCAGACTCGGATCGGTGGGCGGGCTGTCCTTGCGGTTCTCCGGCGTGGCGAACGCGATACCGCCGGCGACGATGCTCGCCAGAGACTCGCTACGCACTTTCACACCCGAGAGGTTGGCGTCGATGCTGATGCCGCTGGCGTTCCAGAAACGTGTGTGTTTTCGAACCAGTTTGGCGTAGGTGGGCTCGATGAAGACTTTAAGTTCAACGGTGCTTTGGTCTTCGGAGAGCAAGTAACTTTTGATCTGGCCGACCCTGATCTGCTTATAGAACACCGGGCTACCGCGATTGAGTGAACCGAGACGATCAGCCTTGATGGTCAGGTGTAGACCGGGCTGGGCGTCCGACAGCGGCGGCTCTTCGGCCAAGGCTTTGAACTTGCGAGTCGGCTCACCCTCACCCGGGCTTATCGCCACGTAATTACCCGAGACCAGCGTCTCCAGGCCAGTGATGCCGGCCAGCGTCACGCTCGGCTTGACCAGCCAGAAACGGGTGCTGGTCCGCAGGTATGGCTCCACGTCCTTGTTCATCTCGACGGTAGCGATTACGCCTTTAGAGTTGCCTTCGTCATCGAGTTTGAGGGTCTTTACCTTACCCACCGACATGCCTTTGTAGACGACTTCGGTCTTGTTGGCCTGAATGCCTTCACCACTTTCGAAACGCACCTGAATTTCGATACCGGTCTCGTTGTAGGCACGCCAGCCGAGCCAGCCGCCGATGATCAGGGCAATCAGGGGCAACACCCAAATAGCTGACCAGTTCGAGGCCGGTCGGGTTTTTGCTGTAGGCAAATCAGTCATGGTCGTCATCCGACTCCGTGTTATCCCAAATCAGTCGGGGATCGAAAGTTACTGCGGCAAGCATTGTCAGAATCACCACACTGGCAAAAGCGATGGCGCCAAGATTGGCTTCGACGCTGGCAAGCCGTCCGAAATTCACAACTGCCACCAGGATGGCGATTACAAAAATATCGAGCATTGACCAGCGGCCAATGAACTCAATAAAGCGGTACATCCAAATGCGTTGGCGAGCCGACAGTGGCTGGCGGCGCTGCACGGAAAACAGCAGCAGTGCGATGCCCACCAATTTGAACGTTGGTACCAAAATACTGGCGATAAAAACCACGGCGGCGATGGGGATCATGCCGTGTTGAACCAGTTGGATCACACCGGACATGATCGTGCTGGGATCGCCCTGTCCCAGTGAACTGACGGTCATGATCGGCAGCACGTTGGCAGGGATGTAGAGAACCGCCGCGGTAACCAGCAACGCCCAGGTACGCATCACGCTGTTCGGGCGACGGGCGTGAACCAGCGCACCGCAACGGGTGCAGACCTGCTCGTCGGTGTCGGCTTCCTGCTTGTTCAATTCATGGCATTCGGCGCAAATCAGAATGCCTGCATCAATCGCCCGCATGGGCATCCTCTCCTGATAAAGCCTGCCAGATCTGATGGGGTGACATCACAACCTCCAACCAGACCTGAACCAACAACAAACCGATAAAGCACGCCAGGCCAAGCCCGACGGTAATTGCTGCCATATCTGCCAGTTTGACGATCGCCACCAGTACGCCCATGAGGTAGACCTCGAGCATCCCCCAATCGCGTAAATGGTGATAAATGCGGTAGAGCAACAGGCCGTAACTGCGTCCGATATCAAAACGAATACTCAGCAGTACAACCAGTTGGCAAAGCAGCTTGAGCAGCGGAATCCCCATACTGCAGAGAAACACCACGACTGCTACGCCCTGCATACCGGTATCAAACAGGCCAACAACACCAGTCCAGACAGTGTCATGCGATGACTGCCCGAGTAGATGGAGCTGCATGATGGGTAAAAAGTTCGCCGGGATATACAACAACAGAGCGGCGAGAACCAACGCGAGACTGCGCTGTACGACGTTATGCCGATGGGCGTAGAGCTCGTAACCGCAGCGAGGACAGAGCGCTTTCTCGCCATGGGCGAGTTCGGGCTTGCGCATCAGCAAGTCGCACTCATGACACGCTACCAAGTCGTCCAGCGGTAATTCTGACAGCCCTGGGGCGTCAACCGGATCTGGCATAAAGGCTCTGGCTCCGAAAAAGGTGGACCTATTCTAGTGTCATGGATCGAAAATAACTGTGCAAATTTGTGCTTTAACTGAAAGCCACTTTCCTGCGGACAAAACAAAACCCCTACCTGCATACGCAGATAGGGGTTTCGGAATTTAATCTTGACGATGACCTACTCTCACATGGGGAAACCCCACACTACCATCGGCGATGCATCGTTTCACTGCTGAGTTCGGGATGGGATCAGGTGGTTCCAATGCTCTATGGTCGTCAAGAAATTCGGGTACTGAGTCGTGGCCAGCTGGCCTCGCTTCAGCAAATTGGGTATGTGATAGCTTTCGGTGTTTTGTGAGTATCTCGAACTTTCGGTTCGTTTCGTCTTCACACACCGCAATCTGGCCTCTTTCGAGTTCACAAATTGCTTGGGTGTTATATGGTCAAGCCTCACGGGCAATTAGTATTGGTTAGCTCAACGCCTCACAGCGCTTACACACCCAACCTATCAACGTCGTAGTCTTCGACGGCCCTTCAGGGGACTCAAGGTCCCAGTGAGATCTCATCTTGAGGCTAGTTTCCCGCTTAGATGCTTTCAGCGGTTATCTATTCCGAACATAGCTACCCGGCAATGCCACTGGCGTGACAACCGGAACACCAGAGGTTCGTCCACTCCGGTCCTCTCGTACTAGGAGCAGCCCCTCTCAAATCTCAAACGTCCACGGCAGATAGGGACCGAACTGTCTCACGACGTTCTAAACCCAGCTCGCGTACCACTTTAAATGGCGAACAGCCATACCCTTGGGACCGGCTTCAGCCCCAGGATGTGATGAGCCGACATCGAGGTGCCAAACACCGCCGTCGATATGAACTCTTGGGCGGTATCAGCCTGTTATCCCCGGAGTACCTTTTATCCGTTGAGCGATGGCCCTTCCATACAGAACCACCGGATCACTAAGACCTACTTTCGTACCTGCTCGACGTGTCTGTCTCGCAGTCAAGCGCGCTTTTGCCTTTATACTCTACGACCGATTTCCGACCGGTCTGAGCGCACCTTCGTACTCCTCCGTTACTCTTTAGGAGGAGACCGCCCCAGTCAAACTACCCACCATACACTGTCCTCGATCCGGATAACGGACCTGAGTTAGAACCTCAAAGTTGCCAGGGTGGTATTTCAAGGTTGGCTCCACGCGAACTGGCGTCCACGCTTCAAAGCCTCCCACCTATCCTACACAAGCAAATTCAAAGTCCAGTGCAAAGCTATAGTAAAGGTTCACGGGGTCTTTCCGTCTAGCCGCGGATACACTGCATCTTCACAGCGATTTCAATTTCACTGAGTCTCGGGTGGAGACAGCGCCGCCATCGTTACGCCATTCGTGCAGGTCGGAACTTACCCGACAAGGAATTTCGCTACCTTAGGACCGTTATAGTTACGGCCGCCGTTTACCGGGGCTTCGATCAAGAGCTTCGCGTTAGCTAACCCCATCAATTAACCTTCCGGCACCGGGCAGGCGTCACACCCTATACGTCCACTTTCGTGTTTGCAGAGTGCTGTGTTTTTAATAAACAGTCGCAGCGGCCTGGTATCTTCGACCGGCATGGGCTTACGCAGTAAATGCTTCACCCTCACCGGCGCACCTTCTCCCGAAGTTACGGTGCCATTTTGCCTAGTTCCTTCACCCGAGTTCTCTCAAGCGCCTTGGTATTCTCTACCCAACCACCTGTGTCGGTTTGGGGTACGGTTCCTGGTTACCTGAAGCTTAGAAGCTTTTCTTGGAAGCATGGCATCAACCACTTCGTCACCCAAAGGGTAACTCGTCATCAGCTCTCGGCCTTAGAATCCCGGATTTACCTAAGATTCCAGCCTACCACCTTAAACTTGGACAACCAACGCCAAGCTGGCCTAGCCTTCTCCGTCCCTCCATCGCAATAACCAGAAGTACAGGAATATTAACCTGTTTTCCATCGACTACGCTTTTCAGCCTCGCCTTAGGGACCGACTAACCCTGCGTCGATTAACGTTGCGCAGGAAACCTTGGTCTTTCGGCGTGGGTGTTTTTCACACCCATTGTCGTTACTCATGTCAGCATTCGCACTTCTGATACCTCCAGCAAGCTTCTCAACTCACCTTCACAGGCTTACAGAACGCTCCTCTACCGCATCACCTAAGTGATACCCGTAGCTTCGGTGTATGGTTTGAGCCCCGTTACATCTTCCGCGCAGGCCGACTCGACTAGTGAGCTATTACGCTTTCTTTAAAGGGTGGCTGCTTCTAAGCCAACCTCCTAGCTGTCTAAGCCTTCCCACATCGTTTCCCACTTAACCATAACTTTGGGACCTTAGCTGACGGTCTGGGTTGTTTCCCTTTTCACGACGGACGTTAGCACCCGCCGTGTGTCTCCCATGCTCGGCACTTGTAGGTATTCGGAGTTTGCATCGGTTTGGTAAGTCGGGATGACCCCCTAGCCGAAACAGTGCTCTACCCCCTACAGTGATACATGAGGCGCTACCTAAATAGCTTTCGAGGAGAACCAGCTATCTCCGAGCTTGATTAGCCTTTCACTCCGATCCACAGGTCATCCGCTAACTTTTCAACGGTAGTCGGTTCGGTCCTCCAGTTAGTGTTACCCAACCTTCAACCTGCCCATGGATAGATCGCCCGGTTTCGGGTCTATTCCCAGCGACTAGACGCCCTATTAAGACTCGCTTTCGCTACGCCTCCCCTATTCGGTTAAGCTCGCCACTGAAAATAAGTCGCTGACCCATTATACAAAAGGTACGCAGTCACCCAACAAAGTGGGCTCCCACTGCTTGTACGCATACGGTTTCAGGATCTATTTCACTCCCCTCTCCGGGGTTCTTTTCGCCTTTCCCTCACGGTACTAGTTCACTATCGGTCAGTCAGTAGTATTTAGCCTTGGAGGATGGTCCCCCCATATTCAGACAAAGTTTCTCGTGCTCCGTCCTACTCGATTTCATGACTAAGAGATTTTCGCGTACAGGGCTATCACCCACTATGGCCGCACTTTCCAGAGCGTTCCGCTAATCTCAAAGCCACTTAAGGGCTAGTCCCCGTTCGCTCGCCACTACTAAGGGAATCTCGGTTGATTTCTTTTCCTCAGGGTACTTAGATGTTTCAGTTCCCCTGGTTCGCCTCTTAAGCCTATGTATTCAGCTTAAGATAACCATCTTATGATGGCTGGGTTCCCCCATTCAGACATCTCCGGATCAAAGTCTGTTTGCCGACTCCCCGAAGCTTTTCGCAGGCTACCACGTCTTTCATCGCCTCTGACTGCCAAGGCATCCACCGTATGCGCTTCTTCACTTGACCATATAACCCCAAGCAATCTGGTTATACTGTGAAGACGACATTCGCCGAAAATTCGCAATTTAACTCACAAATTTTACCTTAGCCTGATCCGTTACCAGTGAAAGTAACGTTCAGTCTATCTTTCTATCACATACCCAAATTTTTAAAGAACGATCTAATCCAAAGACTAGAAATCAACATTCACCATCGTGCGATGGAATGCTCATTTCTAAGCTTTCAACAAACAGAAGCAGTAGTGGTGGAGCCAAACGGGATCGAACCGTTGACCTCCTGCGTGCAAGGCAGGCGCTCTCCCAGCTGAGCTATGGCCCCGTATTTCTACAGGTTCCCACACAAAATTGGTGGGTCTGGGCAGATTCGAACTGCCGACCTCACCCTTATCAGGGGTGCGCTCTAACCAACTGAGCTACAGACCCAATTTCGAGCTTTAAGGCCGACCTCACCCTGCTCTTTACCACAGAGCATGGGGTGCGCTCCAACCAACTAAGCTACAACCTGTTAGGGCTGCTTCTTATCGTCTTCTTCAATGAATCAAGCAATTCGTGTGGGAGCTTATGGAGCAGCTGATGTCGTCGATTAAGGAGGTGATCCAGCCGCAGGTTCCCCTACGGCTACCTTGTTACGACTTCACCCCAGTCATGAATCACACCGTGGTAACCGTCCTCCCGAAGGTTAGACTAGCTACTTCTGGTGCAACCCACTCCCATGGTGTGACGGGCGGTGTGTACAAGGCCCGGGAACGTATTCACCGCGACATTCTGATTCGCGATTACTAGCGATTCCGACTTCACGCAGTCGAGTTGCAGACTGCGATCCGGACTACGATCGGTTTTCTGGGATTAGCTCCACCTCGCGGCTTGGCAACCCTCTGTACCGACCATTGTAGCACGTGTGTAGCCCAGGCCGTAAGGGCCATGATGACTTGACGTCATCCCCACCTTCCTCCGGTTTGTCACCGGCAGTCTCCTTAGAGTGCCCACCATTACGTGCTGGTAACTAAGGACAAGGGTTGCGCTCGTTACGGGACTTAACCCAACATCTCACGACACGAGCTGACGACAGCCATGCAGCACCTGTCTCAATGTTCCCGAAGGCACCAATCCATCTCTGGAAAGTTCATTGGATGTCAAGGCCTGGTAAGGTTCTTCGCGTTGCTTCGAATTAAACCACATGCTCCACCGCTTGTGCGGGCCCCCGTCAATTCATTTGAGTTTTAACCTTGCGGCCGTACTCCCCAGGCGGTCAACTTAATGCGTTAGCTGCGCCACTAAGAGCTCAAGGCTCCCAACGGCTAGTTGACATCGTTTACGGCGTGGACTACCAGGGTATCTAATCCTGTTTGCTCCCCACGCTTTCGCACCTCAGTGTCAGTATCAGTCCAGGTGGTCGCCTTCGCCACTGGTGTTCCTTCCTATATCTACGCATTTCACCGCTACACAGGAAATTCCACCACCCTCTACCATACTCTAGCTTGTCAGTTTTGAATGCAGTTCCCAGGTTGAGCCCGGGGATTTCACATCCAACTTAACAAACCACCTACGCGCGCTTTACGCCCAGTAATTCCGATTAACGCTTGCACCCTCTGTATTACCGCGGCTGCTGGCACAGAGTTAGCCGGTGCTTATTCTGTCGGTAACGTCAAAACACTTACGTATTAGGTAAATGCCCTTCCTCCCAACTTAAAGTGCTTTACAATCCGAAGACCTTCTTCACACACGCGGCATGGCTGGATCAGGCTTTCGCCCATTGTCCAATATTCCCCACTGCTGCCTCCCGTAGGAGTCTGGACCGTGTCTCAGTTCCAGTGTGACTGATCATCCTCTCAGACCAGTTACGGATCGTCGCCTTGGTGAGCCATTACCTCACCAACTAGCTAATCCGACCTAGGCTCATCTGATAGCGCAAGGCCCGAAGGTCCCCTGCTTTCTCCCGTAGGACGTATGCGGTATTAGCGTCCGTTTCCGAGCGTTATCCCCCACTACCAGGCAGATTCCTAGGCATTACTCACCCGTCCGCCGCTCGCCACCAGGTACAAGTACCCGTGCTGCCGCTCGACTTGCATGTGTTAGGCCTGCCGCCAGCGTTCAATCTGAGCCATGATCAAACTCTTCAGTTCAAACATCTTTGGGTTTTTAAGAAACCCTAAACTTGGCTCAGCAATCGTTGGTTACATCTTTGATTTCTCGCGGAGTAACTTGTGATGCTGATAATCTTGTTGACTATCAGTCTGACTCCACAAGCACCCACACGAATTGCTTGATTCAGTTGTTAAAGAGCGGTTGGTTAAGATCTTTCGTCTCAACCGAGGCGCGCATTCTACAGCAGCCTCTGTTGCTGTCAAGCGGTTATTTTTCGAAGTTTTCAAAGTTTCCTTTGCAACTTCAACCACTTGCGCTTCCGATCTCTCGTTAGCGGGAGGCGAATTCTACAGCGTTACTCGCTGCTGTCAACACCTCTTTTACACCGCTTTCGACCGAGAAGATCGAATCGTCAAAAGAGCCAAACAACCTCGCTCTTTCAACTCCTTCTGGGCTTCGATGACCTGAAACAACTCGCTGTCGAAAACTGCGTAACTCATTGTTTACCAAGGAGTTTCCCGTTTCGACTGCGCCGGAAGTGGGGCGAATTATAGACTTCCAGAATCTGCCGTCAACCCTTAATTACGCTTTTCGTGCAGAAGGTGTCTTTTTGGCTATTAATCGTGGGATTCGGCGGGTTACAGGGGGTAGTCGCAACACTAATAGCAATGCACCTATAGAGGCGTAAACCGCCCACTCCTTAAGATCAGCGCGCACAATCCACAACATATGCAGCAATCCAAGCCCGAGAACCACATAGGCAAGACGATGCAGTTTCTTCCAGCTAGAACCCAAACGCCGCTGACTATAGCGATTTGAGGTCACCGCCAAGGCCAATAAACACAGAAACCCAAGCGTCCCGACAATAATGTACGGCCGTTTGCGCAACTCGACACCCAACTGCGACCAATCAAAGCCGAGGATGAACGCCGTATACCCACTCAAATGCAAAACCACATAAGCGAAGCACCACAGCCCCAGTTGCCGCCGGACAGCAACCCACCCCGCCCAACCGGTAAGCTTCTGCACAGGTGTCATGCTTAACGTAATGAGCAGCAGGACAAGCGTCCCCAGCCCCAACCGGTCAACCAGCACCTTGCCCGGATCAGGCCCCAGCACATCCTCCCAGGCCTGATACAACCAAAGCAGCGGCCAGACCGCTGCAGCTATAAAGACGCCAATTCGCCAAAACGGAAATCGCATCAGTAGTTCTTCCGCAAATCGAGCCCTGTATATAGAGAGGCGACTTCATCCGAGTAGCCATTGAACATCTGCGTGTCCCGCACATTGGGCTTGAACAGCCCGCTCGGCAAACGCCGCTCACGCGCCTGAGTCCAACGCGGATGGTCGACCGCAGGATTTACGTTCGCATAAAAACCATACTCATCCGAGGCAATGCTCTGCCAGGTGGTTTTCGGCTGCTCACTCACCAGACTGATCCGCACGATGGATTTGATGCTCTTGAAGCCGTACTTCCACGGGACCACCAAACGCAGAGGCGCGCCGTTCTGATTCGGCAACTCCCGCCCGTACATACCCACGGCAAGAATCGCCAACGGGTTCATCGCCTCATCCAGGCGCAACCCTTCCACATAAGGCCAGTCAATCAAGGCAAAACCGGAACGTTGCCCGGGCATGCTCTTGGGATCTTCCAGAGTTTCGAAGCGAATGAATTTGGCATTGGACGTCGGCTCAACTTCCTTGAGCAAGGCCGAGATGGGAAATCCGATCCATGGAATGACCATCGACCAAGCCTCTACACAGCGAAGACGGTAAATACGCTCCTCCAACTGATAAGGCTTCATGAAGTCTTCCAGTGCGTACCGTCCCGGCTTGCCCACCTCCCCGTCCACCACCACACTCCAAGGTTCGGTTTTCAGCGCGCCGGCGTTGGCGGCAGGATCACCTTTATCGGTGCCGAACTCATAGAAGTTGTTGTAATGGGTCGCGTCCTTGAATGGCGTGATCGCCTCATCCTTGACGTTGACCGCCCCCCATTTGGTAGCAGGCAGTTTTTCGGCAAACCAGGAAGGCGCCTTGCCAGGCTCGACATCCGCATAACGCGCAGCATCGGCAGCACTGACCCAACGCGGCAAGCCGCTAACAGCCAAACCGGCAACAGCGGCACCCAGTACGTTGCGGCGAGTTAGATAGAGGGATTCTGGCGTGACATCCGACTCAAGACAGTCAGACGCTCTGGGAATTTTGATCAGCATGGCAACTCCGCAGCATTGGAGAACAGATGCACCAATAGACTGCGGAGTATGAGGGAATCTAAGCGTTTTTGTGCCGACGAAGACGTAACAGATATTGAACCGGGCCAGAGGCTGCATAAGCGAGGAAAACCAGCAGCAGGATGCGCGGCGGATCACTGAACACTACGGCAAACACCAACACCACCGCGAGGATAGCCACGAAAGGTACACGCCCCTTCAAATCCAGCTCCTTGAAGCTGTTGTACTTGATGTTGCTGACCATCAGCATGCCGGCGGCAGCGACCATCAGCGCAACCAGGAAGGACATCTTCGAGCCCTGAATGCCGTAATCACTGAACGCCCAGACAATGCCTGCAACCACACCAGCAGCAGCCGGACTGGCCAGACCGATGAAGTAGCGCTTGTCCGCAGTACCAACCTGGGTATTGAAACGCGCCAGACGCAACGCTGCACCGGCTACATAAATGAAGGCAACCATCCAGCCGACCTTACCCATGTCGCCCAAGGCCCAACCGAACGCCAGCAATGCTGGCGCGACACCAAAGGCGACCATGTCGGACAGCGAGTCGTACTCGGCACCGAAGGCGCTCTGGGTATTGGTCATACGGGCAACGCGACCATCGAGGCCATCGAGCACCATCGCGACAAAAATCGCGATCGCTGCAAAAGCAAAATACTTGCTAGCACCAATCGAATCACCGGCACTCAAGGCGCTCTGAGCGCTCATCGAGTTGATGATGGAATAAAACCCTGCGAACAGATTCGCAGTGGTAAACAAATTCGGCAGAAGATAGATACCACGATGCCGGACTTTACGACCTTCAGCGTCATGCCCTTCCTCGATGTGTTCATCGATGGGCAGCAGGCTTTCGGCGTCAGAAGCCTGGTTTGGCTCTTCGGGACGTTCGCTCATGGACATTACCTTGCAACGGGGTGGAAAGTTTGGACAGGTGTCTGGGACGACGGTTCGGCCGCAAACGATGCAGCTTTATACCAGAACCGGCCACCCAAACGAAAAAACGCGGCCTAGGCCGCGTTTTTCGTACAAGTGCGCGACTTAGTTTTTAGCTTTGTCGACGATCTTGTTGGCACCGATCCACGGCATCATGGAGCGCAGTTGCTCGCCGATGATTTCGATACCGTGAGCGGCGTTGTTACGACGCTTGGCGGTCATCGAAGGATAGCCGGTAGCGCCTTCGCTGATGAACATCTTGGCGTATTCGCCGTCCTGAATACGTTTCAGGGCGTTGCGCATGGCCTGACGGGATTCGGCGTTGATCACTTCCGGACCGGTCACGTACTCGCCGTATTCAGCGTTGTTGGAGATCGAGTAGTTCATGTTGGCGATACCGCCTTCGTACATGAGGTCAACGATCAGTTTCAGTTCGTGCAGGCATTCGAAGTAGGCCATTTCCGGCGCGTAGCCAGCTTCAACCAGGGTTTCGAAACCGGCTTTAACCAGCTCAACGGTACCGCCGCACAGAACGGCTTGCTCGCCGAACAGGTCGGTTTCAGTCTCGTCCTTGAAGGTGGTTTCGATGATGCCGGTACGACCGCCACCAACGCCAGCAGCGTAGGACAATGCAACGTTTTTGGCGTTACCGGAAGCATCCTGATAGATAGCGATCAGGTCAGGAATACCGCCGCCTTTGACGAACTCGGAACGCACGGTGTGACCCGGAGCTTTCGGCGCGATCATGATCACGTCGAGGTCAGCGCGCGGAACAACCTGGTTGTAGTGGATCGCGAAGCCGTGGGAGAAGGCCAGGGTGGCGCCTTTCTTGATGTTCGGCTCGATTTCGTTCTTGTACAGAGCGGACTGGAACTCGTCCGGGGTCAGGATCATGACAAGGTCGGCAGCCGCTACAGCGGAAGCAACGTCGGTCACTTTCAGGCCGTGAGCTTCGGCTTTGGCAACAGTCGCCGAACCTTTACGCAGACCAACAGTAACGTCAACGCCGGAGTCTTTCAGGTTGCACGCCTGAGCGTGGCCCTGGGAACCGTAACCGATGATGGCAACTTTCTTGCCCTGGATGATCGACAGGTCGCAGTCTTTTTCGTAATAAACTTTCATGAAATTCCCCTATATATCCAGATATCCAGGCCGTTCAGGCCATTCGCTAATTTGGTTTAGATGCTGAGTACTTTGTCGCCGCGGGCAATACCGGTTACGCCGCTGCGGACGGTTTCCAGAATCGAGGCGGTGCCAATGGACTGAATGAAGCTGTCGAGCTTGTCGCTGGTACCGGTCAATTGAACGGTATACACGCTAGCGCTGACATCGACGATCTGCCCACGATAAATATCGGTAGTGCGTTTGATCTCGGCGCGCTGGGCGCCGGTGGCCTTGACCTTGACCAGCATCAGTTCGCGCTCGATGTGAGCACTCTCCGACAGGTCGACCAGCTTGACCACTTCGATCAACTTGTTCAGGTTCTTGGTGATCTGCTCGATGACTTCATCGTGGCCAACCGTGGTCAGCGTCAGACGCGACAGAGTCGGGTCTTCGGTAGGCGCCACGGTCAGGCTTTCGATGTTGTAGTTGCGCTGCGAGAACAGGCCGACTACACGAGACAGAGCACCCGGTTCGTTTTCCAGAAGCAAGGAAATAATGTGCCGCATGATTATGTACGCTCCGTCTTGCTCAGCCACATATCGCGCATGGAGCCGTCTTTGATCTGCATCGGGTAGACGTGCTCGCTGGTGTCGACCGAAACATCGATGATCACCAGGCGATCTTTCATGGCAAACGCTTCCTCCATCTTCGACTTCAAGTCTTTCGAGTCGGTGATGCGCACGCCGACGTGACCATAGGCCTCCGCCAACTTGACGAAATCAGGCAGCGACTCCATGTAGGAATGCGAGTGACGGCTACCATAGCTCATGTCTTGCCACTGGCGAACCATACCCAGAACACCGTTGTTCAGGATGACGATTTTCACCGGCAAGCCATATTGCAGACAGGTGGACAATTCCTGAATGTTCATCTGGATACTGCCCTCGCCCGTCACGCAGACGACGTCGTCATCCGGGAAGCTCAGCTTGATGCCCATGGCCGCCGGAAAACCGAAGCCCATGGTGCCCAGACCACCGGAGTTGATCCAGCGGTTCGGCTTGTTGAACGTGTAGTACTGCGCCGCAAACATTTGGTGCTGGCCCACGTCGGAGGCCACAAAGGCATCGCCCTTGGTCACTTCGCACAGGGTTTCGATCACGGTCTGCGGCTTGATGACGCTGCCGTCGCCCTTGTCGTAAGGGAACAGACCGCGCTCGCCGCGCCACTCATCAACCTGCTTCCACCAACTGGCCACGGACTCCTTGTTCGGGGTCTCGCCGATTTCCTTGAGGATCGCGACCATTTCGGTCAGGACGCTCTCGACCGGACCGACGATAGGCACGTCTGCCTTGATGGTCTTGGAGATAGAAGCCGGGTCGATGTCGATGTGAATGATCTTGGCATTCGGGCAGAACTTGGCCGGGCCGTTGATCACGCGGTCGTCGAAACGAGCGCCAACTGCAAGGATCACGTCGGCATGGTGCATCGCCAGGTTAGCGGTGTAGCTGCCGTGCATGCCGAGCATGCCGATGAACTGACGGTCGGTGCCAGGGTAGGCACCCAGCCCCATCAGGGTATTGGTCACTGGCAGGTTGAGCATCTTCGCCAGCTCGGTCAGCGGCGCGGAGCCGCCACCAAGAATCACACCGCCACCTGCGTACATCACAGGACGCTTGGCCGCCAGAAGCATTTCTGCTGCCTTGCGGATTTGCCCGGAGTGACCGCGAACGGCCGGGCTGTAGGAACGCAGCTTGGCTTTTTTCGGGAAGATGTATTCGAACTTCTCGGCCGGATTGGTCATGTCTTTCGGGATATCGACAACGACCGGACCAGGACGACCGGATTGCGCCAGGTAGAACGCTTTCTTCATGACTTCCGGGATTTCCGACGCGTGCTTGATCATGAAGCTGTGCTTCACGATCGGCCGGGAGATACCGATCATGTCGGTTTCCTGGAACGCATCGGTGCCCACCATGGTGCTAGGCACCTGGCCGGAAATGACCACCATCGGAATGGAGTCCATGTAGGCCGTGGCAATACCGGTAATGGCGTTGGTTGCGCCCGGGCCGGAGGTCACCAGTACCACACCGGCTTTACCGGTGGCACGGGCATAGCCGTCAGCCATATGGGTCGCAGCCTGTTCGTGACGAACCAGGATGTGGGTCACTTCCGGTTCTTTGAACAGGGCATCGTAAACATGAAGAAGAGCACCACCCGGGTACCCGTAGATATATTTGACGCCTTCGTCACGCAAAAAGCGGACGAGCATCTCACCGCCAGATAAAAGCTCCACGTTGTTCACCTCTAAAACGCCAGAATACCGCCCACATAAAAGAGGACGGGTCTTAATAGGTTTACTTCTCAGCAGAGCATGAGCGACGGTGGTCGCCGACTACGTCAGCACTGACTGAGCAAGTATTGGGATCGTCCCAAGTGTTGCGGGCCTTTCCCACCCAGCGCGAGGTAACGCGTTGCGGGTGTAACAGGTCGGCGCGGATGTGCGCCTCATGATCTGCTGAGCGGGCCTGCTTCTGGCAGTCCCTCTACAGCGGACTTTGGATTCTTCTGTTTCGTCCTCTCCAAGTCAAGTCGTCTATGTGCTTTATTGAACTAAGCACATGAGAAAGCAAGAAAAAACCGCTAAACAGCAACTGTGTTAGCTTCAATTGCGCAACCCAATACAAGGAAATGGCATGCGAACGTTTTTCCTGACCGTCAGCCTGCTGATTGGCATCAGCCCTTTGTGCATGGCCGCTCAGATCTACAAATGGGTCGATGCCCAGGGCGTTACCCACTTTGACGCCCAGCCGCCCCAAGGCCAGGAAGCCACCACCGTGGTCACGCCCTCCTCGCCTGCCAGCAACCAGCCCCCGCCGCCAAGCAGCGGGACCATTGGTGATCAACAGGCTATCGACAATAAAGTTAAAAAGCAGGTCACCGAGCAGCAAGCCCAGCTAAAGGAATTCTGCGAACAGGCGCGGACGAACCTGGCTCAACTGCAGAACAATCCGCGAATACGGGAGGATGTCGAAGGCGAGATGCGCCGCCTGACCGACCAGCAGCGGCAGGAGCGCATTAGCGAAGCACAGAAACAGATTGCGGATAACTGCCAGTAGACACTGGCAGTTCTGATTCAGCGAGAGGCGGTGATCAGTAGATCAAACTCTTTGAGCAGCACCTGCAACTGCCGATCCTTGCCCTGAACATTACGGGCGGCGAAGACCATTTCGGCCATCTCCTGAATTCCCGAAGCGTTTGGCAAGGGCAGATCCTGCTCGAGGATCGCCTTCATCCGCGGAAGGAAGATCCATTGCAGCCACTGCTCGAAATCCAGCGTATCGACCGAGAATGGTTCGACACTGGAAAGCGCTTCGGCGGAGGGCGAGACCTCGTCCCACCAACCCTGAACCCGCAGCTCGCGCTCGATCAATAGCAACTGTTCGGCAATCTTCGGAAAGCGTGCATCCATCACAGCGAAACCTTGGCCTTCTGACGGGCCAATGCTGCGCCAGCAGAATCACCCTGTTTCTCACGCACCTGAGCGATCAACCCCCACAGGCTGGCCTGAAGTGCCGGACGACCGTTGGCGAAGGTCAGGCCACGACGAGCAAACTGCTCGGCTTGTGGCGCATCGCCTTGAGCCATACGCACCTGAGCCAGACGATAAAGCACTTGCGGCTCACGCGGCGCAACACGCTGGGCGCGCTCGAGGCTGGAGGAAGCACCGTTGAGATCACCGCTCGCCTGTTGCTGCTGAGCGGTAGTCAGCAAGGCCAGAACCGGACCGTCCAATTGCTCATCGGCAGACAAGCCACCAGAGTTCGCCGAAGGAATCCCGCTCGGCGTCGACGGCATGCTGTAGCTGCCCTGATTGATCGGTGCCGACTGAACCGGCGAGGTATCGATCGGGCCTGGCGTGATCGGCGCAGTGCTGATCGGTGCCGACGTCACTGCGCCGCCACCTGGCACCATCACGACGACGCCGGTATCACCTTGTGGAATCGCCTGAGCCTGGGCTTGCGCAGGACGTTTGGTCGTCGTCTGACGGAAACCGCCATTCGCCGAAACCCGTTCACTGTTCGAAACGGCGCTACCGGAATCCACAACCGGAATCGACCCGCGTTGTACGGAGGAGCAACCGCTGAGCAAAGCCACGGCGGTAACCGCTGGAATCAACCACTTGTTCACTTGAAACCCTCTTTGCTTAATTCATCCAGCCCTTGACCCAATCCATCACCGTTTCGCCGGAAACAGGGCTTTCGCCACCGCAAGCGGCACCGGGAGGCGGTTCGCTGCCGCGAATATACGGCATCTGCACCGCACCTGGGCAGTTGGCATCAGAGCCTTGTCCGGTACGCGAATCGACCCAGGCCTGAACAATGTTGTCTGGCTGCGGCATGTCCAGCGGCAACGGATCGGCCTTGCGCATGAAACTGGTCCAGACCTGCAACGCACCGGTGGCACCGGTGAACGGAGTCTTGCCGTTGTCATCGCGACCCAGCCAGACCACTGCCAGCAAGTCCTGACTGAAACCGGCAAACCAGCTGTCCCGCGAATCGTTACTGGTGCCGGTCTTGCCGGCCAGGGTCAGGGTTTTCGGCAACACGTTGTAAACAGAACTACCGGTACCTTCACGCATGACCCGCTGCATGGCGCTCTGGACCAGGTAAATGGAGGCCGGATCGAAACGTTGTTGAATCTGGAACGGATAACGCTTGAGCGGTTCGCCTTCAGCGGTCAGTACGCTGCGGATCCCGCGCATCGGCGTATTGAAACCACCGTTGGCCAGGGTCTGGTACATGGTCGCTACTTCGATCGGGGTCAGACCGCCAGCACCCAGCAACATCGACGGGAACGCCGGAAATTCGCGACTCACACCGAGACGTGCCAGGGTCTTCAAGACATTCGGTACGCCCACCGCCAACCCGAGACGCGCGGTCGACAGGTTGTAGGAATGTGCCAGGCCCTGATACAGAAATACGGTGCCATGGGAACGGCGATCGTAGTTCTGCGGCTTCCAGACTTGACCGTCCGCGCCTTTGACCGAGAAGGAATCGTCCGACAGCCAACTGGTCAAGGTGTACTGGCTCGGCTTCTCAAGGGCTGTCAGATAAACCGCCGGTTTGATCAAAGAACCGATCGGTCGTACAGCATCCAGCGCACGGTTGAAGCCGGCAAAACCTGCCTGACGACTGCCAATCATGGCCTGGACTTCACCGGTTTCCGGGTTGGTCACGACCATGGCCGCTTCAACCTCATCGGAACCCTTGCGCCCGGAGAGTCTCTTGAAGGTGTCGTTGACCGACGCCTCGGCTTTCATCTGCAGGATCGGGTCGAAACTGGTGAAGATCCGCAGACCTTCCTCGGTCAAGTCTTCGTCGCGATAGTCTTCGCGCAGCTGACGTTTGACCAGATCGAGGAAACCAGGAAACGAGCTGTCGGCGAGCTTGCCGCGAGTCGTCACACCCAGTGGCATTTTCTTCGCGGCAGCGACTTGCTCGGCGGTGGCAACGCCCTGTTGCTCAAGTACATCGAGCACGAGATTGCGCCGCTCAAGCGCTCGTTCAGGGTTGCGACGCGGGTTGTAATAGGACGGCCCCTTGACCATGCCCACCAGCATCGCGACTTGATGCAGCTTCAGTTCAGACAACGGCTGCCCGAAGAAAAACTGGCTTGCCAAGCCGAAACCGTGCACCGCGCGCTGCCCATCCTGACCGACGAACACTTCATTGAGGTAAGCCTCAAGAATTTCTCGTTTGTCGTAATGCAGCTCCAGCAACATCGCCATCATGGCTTCGGTGAGTTTACGGGTCAGGCTGCGTTCGCTGGTCAGATAGAAATTCTTGACCAATTGTTGCGTCAGCGTACTGCCGCCCTGGGTCATCTTGCCGCCAGAGGTGTTGACATAGACGGCTCGGGCAATCGACTTGGGCGACACGCCCCAGTGGCTGTAGAAATCCCGGTCTTCCACAGCGACCAGAGTTTCCAGCAAATACGGCGGGACCTGATCAATTTTGATCAAAATGCGATCTTCGAGATTTTTCGGGTAAATCCCGCCAATCAGTAGCGGTTCCAACCGCACCACAGAGAGTTTCGAACCGTTGGTCGCCGAAAGTTCGGCCACGTAGTCGCCAGAGAAACGCACCCGTACTGGTTGCGCTTGCTCCATGCCTTCATAGAACTGGAAGCCACGGGTATTCAAGTCGACGGTATTGCCGCTGACCGCCGCCGCGCCGGGTCCATTGCTCACGCTTTCGCGTCGATAGCCCAAGGCATCGAGTTCGGTCAGAAAATCGTCCTTGCTGAGCTTTTGTCCGACGAACAGCTCCAGCGGGCGCGCGTACACCTTGGCCGGGATGGTCCAGCGTTTGCCGGAGAACTTCTCCTGGACGATCGCGTCGAGGTAAACCGCGAACCCGGCCAGCACCACAAGGCCGACCAGACTGAGTTTAAGGGCCCAGCCCAGCCAGGGGCGCAGGCCCTTGGAAGGTGGTTTTTTTGGGGTGCGGGGGGATCGAGTACGAGTCATGGCGGCGGATTATACGCACTTTATTCATACTCAACAGGAGCCCTCCGAGGTTTGCGTCAGACGGACTTGCGGCCATAATGACGGCCGTGAATTTTCTCCAGACTCTGAAGGATCGCCTGTGAGCCAGTCCCTGATCGCTGCCCTGCAAAACCCGGCCCTCTACCCGCATCCCGTAGACGGGTTCCAGGTCATCGAAACCCATATTTCCTGGGTAATCCTCACCGGCCCCTTTGCTTATAAAGTGAAGAAGCCAGTGAATTTCGGCTTCCTGGATTTCACCAACCTCGACGCTCGCAAGCATTTTTGCGGGGAAGAGCTGCGTCTTAACCAGCGCCTGACCAACGATTTGTATCTCGAAGTGTTGCCAATCACCGGCAGCGCCGACGCCCCACAACTGGGCGGCGAGGGCCCGGTCGTCGATTACGCACTGAAGATGCGTCAATTCCCACAGAGCCAGCTGCTCAGCACGCTGCAAGCCAACGGCGAATTGACCCCCTTGCACATCGACGAGATGGCCGCGCAGATCGCCCAATTCCACCTCAGCGCACCGAAAGTGCCTGCCGAACACGAAGCCGGTACGCCGGACAGCGTGATGGCACCGGTACGCCAGAACTTCGAACAGATCCGCCCGTTCCTCAGCGACAAGGCCGATCTGCTGCAACTGGATGCGCTGCAGGCCTGGGCCGAAAGCAGCTTCGAACGCCTCAAGCCACTGTTCGCCCAGCGCAAGACCGACGGCTTCATCCGTGAATGCCACGGTGACATCCACCTGGGCAACGCCACCGTGATCGACGGCAAGGTCGTGATCTTCGACTGCATCGAGTTCAACGAACCGTTCCGCTTCACCGACGTTTATGCCGACACTGGCTTCCTGGCGATGGACCTGGAAGACCGTGGCCTGAAGAGTCTGGCGCGCCGCTTCATCAGCCAATACCTGGAATTGACCGGCGATTACCAGGGCCTTGAGTTGCTGAACTTCTATAAAGCCTACCGCGCACTGGTTCGCGCCAAGGTCAGCCTGTTCAGCATGCCGGCCGAGGCCGACCCGGTGCAGCGAGCCACCACCCTGCGTCAGTACCGCAATTACGCCAACCTGGCGGAAAGCTACAGCACCATTCCTTCGCGTTTCATGGCCATCACCCACGGTGTTTCTGCCGTCGGCAAGAGCCACGTGGCCATGCGCCTGGTGGAAGCGTTGGGCGCCATTCGCCTGCGTTCCGATGTAGAGCGCAAACGTCTGTTCGGCGAGCAAACCGTGCCAAACGACCCTCAGGCCGGCATTTATAGCGCCGACGCCAGTGCCGCCACTTACACCCGGCTGCATGAAGTTGCCGCGGTGATCCTGCGTGCTGGTTTCCCGGTGGTAGTCGATGCGACGTACCTCAAACGCGACCAGCGTGACGGCGCAGCGAAAATCGCCGAAGCCACCGGCGCGCCATTCCTGATCCTCGACTGCAATGCGCCGCAAGCGGTGATCGAGAGCTGGCTGGCCCTGCGTCAGGCAGACAAAAAGGACCCATCCGACGCCAACCTGACCGTGATCGAAGCCCAGCAGGCCTCCCGTGAGGCCCTGACGCCAGCAGAGATTCTCTGCAGCAAACGCGTTCAAACCAATGAAAGCGGAACCCTCGACACAGTCGTTGCACAGATTCGCCAGCGCCTGCCGGGCCTGTAAGAAACTATTTCAGCCGTGAAGCCTTCGCCGGCTTCACGGCTGCCAAATAGTGGCACTATAATGGCGCCATAAAACCAACAGGTGATCTGCCATGAGCCAGCCGAAACTTCTCGACACCCCACTTTATGCGTTGCTGCACAAAGACGACATCACTGGCTTCAACAACGAGCGCCCAAAAGACGGACCTATCGACATGGTCGGTGGCGATTTCCGGGGTCTGGACCTGCGTGAACTGAACGCCGACGGCGTCGACTTTACCGATGCCTATTTCCGTTCCGCCGACTTGCGCGGCATCGACTTTCGCAACGCCTCCCTGGAAGGCGCGAGCCTTGCTCACGCACAGATCTCCGGCGCCTACTTCCCGCCAGAGCTGAGTGCTGACGAGATCCTGATGTCGATGAATTTCGGTACACGCCTGCGTTATCGCACCCGCTAAAAGCGACTTTTAACTGACCCGTTCGGCGCCCCCGCTTTGCGCTGAACGCTGGGCATATTTCGCCTGGAAACCTGATTCCACCGCCCTCTCTTCCTACCGCTCTCGCGGACTTTCACGCCGCTTCGGGGCTTCGCCTCTTAGAAGCTTTTGCGTCGAAACCGACCAAACAATCACGCTTTTCCTACTGATGGCTACACTCCTGAGAAGCTCGCCCACGCACCGTTCGGCCGTCGCAAGGAGGCTTGATGAATGATGAACTGCAGCACCTGAAGAATCTTGGCAAGACGTCGGCGCAGTGGCTGCATGCCGTGGGCATCCACAGCGCCTCGGACTTGCGTCGCCTGGGGGCGGTGGATGCTTATCGGGCCGTGCGTACGCGCGGGTTTCGGGCGTCCAAAGTGTTGTTGTATGCCATCGAAGGTGCCCTGATGGATGTGCACTGGAACGACATTCCCGCCGAGCGCAAGGACGCCTTGAACAAACAGCTGGAAGCTATCTCGTCACGTCACAAGAACTGAACGGACGCAGCAGCCATGTACCTACTTGGGGAACAACCGGCTTACGCCGACGCGCTGATCAACCGACTGCAACATATTCCCGTCCGGCTGCTGGAAGGTTTGATGCCCTGCGGACCGAGCCTGGAATTTTCAGCCGTCGATGATCTGGCCGTCCTGTTACCCGGCGATCAACTGTTTGTGCTGGACAATGGCCTGCTGCATGGATGCATCGACGATCGGGCATTGTTCTATCTGCACGAGGGAGATCTGATCGGCTTGCGCCAGGGCACGGAACTGCCGCGTTGCCGCTTTCGCAGCGATAGCCCCTTGGCACTGACGCCTTATCTGCGCTCCGAGGTTTTTCAGCATATCTACGCCGACCCGGAGCGTTCGGAGTTGTTTCTTCAATACATGGCCGGTCAGTCCGCCCTGCTGTCCGACGCACTCGCCCGCCTGAAACAACCCGAGTTTCGAAGCACCAATGGTTTTCAGCGCGTAGCCAGTGGCGAAGTGTTGATCCATCAGGGCGAAGACGCGGATCACGTATTCGTCATCATTGATGGCCACGCCGAAGCCTTTGTCGACGGGCATAAAGTCGGCAATGTACCCAAGGACGAGATTTTTGGCGCCATGGCGGTGTTCACTGGCGAGAAGCGTAACGCCAGCGTGATCACCAGCGAACCCAGCACTGTCATGCTGATCCCCAAGGATCAGTTTCTCAGCCTGACCCAAAGCAATCCGAAGATCGCCCACAGCCTGATCGAGAGTATGGCCCGACGCATTGATCTGCTGAACAAGCAGATCATTCAGCTGAGCTCGCTCAACCGCACAGGCTGAAACCCAATGGTTACGGGCGTTTTCCGCATACCGACAGCGCATTTCAAATAATTGAGAAATCAGCGGTTGACTTGGTAATGAGAATCGCTATGATTATCACAACTGGTCGCGAGACTGGTCGATATTTGAAAAGCCCTTGGTTCGGACTCTCAGATATCTCCTCATCAGGCTAATCACGGTTATTTGACCCGGCTCTTGCCGGGTCTTTTTTTGCCTGGAGAAAAGTCGTTAGATCACTTGCCAAATTGCTTACGCATTTGCGCGCAGTAATCCTGGGGCGGCGTGGCAGGCGTGTACCAGACGTAATCAGCCATCGCCGGTGTGACCTCGCTACCCTGCTCCGCCAGCATCAGCACCGCAGGCGCTTGAGGTTCTCCCAGATCAAGCACATGAATCGGCACGCCGACATCCTTGCGCGCATGGTAAGCACCGGCAAACAGCAGTGAAGGCGTAGGAGCAGCCAGCAAGCGCTCGGCCATCCGTCGGTCACGTTGCTGCTGGACCGCCAGCATCGCCGGCATCTGCGATTTTGGCAGCAGGCCACAGTGGGAGTCGCTGACTTGCTTCAGCAACTCATCCTTCACTGAAGCTTCGTTGGAAAGCGAACCGCTCAATGTCGGAGGATTGGCGTAAACGGCACGGACTTCAAGCGTGTCCAGATTGGCAGCCAGCAGCGGGTATTGCTGGGTCAGGGCGAAACGAACGATCGGCCCGTACAGATTCCAGTCCCAACCAGACTGCCAGGCTAATGCACCGGGTAAATCCGCTGGTGGTGTCGAGGCGTGACGAACATCATCGACGCGCAGCTGTTGATCCGGCGTGAGCATTTCCAGCAGCAGACTGCCTTGAGCTCGCCGTTCACCCAGCGACTGCAATAACCACAACTGCAGTTCATGGTGATCGCGATTGTCATGTTGCTCGCCCACGATCAGCCGTGACGGCCTCTCCAACCGTTCAACCAGTTCCTCTGCCGTGAGGACCTGACCGCTGCGCAAGTCCCGGATCTCGCCGACAACCGGCGGCGGAGTCGAAACATGCTGACAGGCACTCAGCATCAGCAAGGCCAGCATCAAAATCCCACGCATGTTTCCACCCCATAAAAAAACTCAGCGGGCGATGATCAGCGGATGCCCACGCTCCGGGTGCTGCTGCACCAGCACTTC
This sequence comes from Pseudomonas sp. LBUM1666, assembly GCF_059695775.1. Classification (NCBI taxonomy): domain Bacteria; kingdom Pseudomonadati; phylum Pseudomonadota; class Gammaproteobacteria; order Pseudomonadales; family Pseudomonadaceae; genus Pseudomonas; species Pseudomonas sp. LBUM1666. Next base: position 5,302,506 of record NZ_CP166789.1, read on the forward strand.
CAGCCCGAACACGGCCTTGAGTGGCTCCGGGCGCAACACCTGCTCCGGTGTATCGAGCGCCACAGGGCGCCCGCCTTCGAGCAGTAACAGGCGATCACAATAGCGCGCTGCCAGGTTCAGATCATGCAGGATCACCAGCACCGCCGCGCCACGATTGGCGAACTCGCGTACGGCTTGCAACGTGGTGTGCTGATGAAGCGGGTCGAGCATCGACGTTGGCTCATCGAGCAACAACGTTTGCCCCGCTTCGCCCGGCCAGAGCTGCGCCAGAACCCGCGCCAGATGCACCCGCTGACGTTCGCCACCGGACAAGGCCAGATAGCTGCGACCACTCAAATGCCCGGCATCGGCAGCCTGCAACGCGGCGGCAACAATCTCGTCATCGCGGACCCGACCGCTTTGATGCGGCAAGCGGCCCATGCCGACCACTTCTTCGACACGAAAGGCGAAGTCCAGGGTGGACACCTGCGGCAATACCGCCAAACGCTGCGCTCGCGACGTCCCCGCCCAATCGCTCAACTCACGCTCGTCGAGCCAGACGCTGCCATGATGAGCCTTTAACTCGCCGCACAAGGCGCCGAGCAAGGTGCTTTTACCGGCGCCGTTAGGTCCCAGCACACCGAGGACTTCGCCCGGTTTGAGCTCAAGTGTGATGTCCGTCAGGACAATCTTTCGGCCCCTACGGATTTGCAGATTTTGCGTTCGCAACATCAGGCACGCCCTCTGAGCAATAAATACAGAAAGAACGGCGCACCGATGAAAGCCGTGACGATCCCGATCGGCAATTCGGCCGGCGCCAGGGCCAGTCGCGCCACCAGATCGGCAAACAACAAAAGGCTGGCCCCCGCCAATACTGACGCTGGCAACAGCACACGATGATCGGGGCCTGCCAGCAATCGCACCAGATGCGGCACCACCAAACCCACAAACCCGATCATCCCCGCCGCGGCCACCGCGGCACCGACACCCAACGCCGTGCAAAACACCAATTCGCGCTTGAGCCCTTCGACGTCGATGCCCAGGTGTCCAGCCTCCGACTCACCCAGCAACAACGCATTCAAGGCCTTGGCCCGGCGCGGCAGCCACAGTGCCACGCCCGCACTGATCAGCAGTAACGGCCAGAGCCGCGAATAGCTGGCGCCATTGAGGCTGCCCAGGTTCCAGAACGTCAGGGTGCGCAGCGTCGCGTCATCCGCCAGATAGGTGAACAGCCCCACGGCGGAGCCGGCCAGCGCAGTCAACGCTATACCGGCCAGCAGCATGGTCGCGACATGGGTCTGCCCGTTGCGCCGGCCCAGTCGATACACCAATGCCGTCACGCCGAGCCCGCCGAGAAACGCGCACAGCGATAACAGATACGGCCCGAAGGATTCAGGCAGACCGCCGAACAGAGAACCACCGACGATCGCAATTGCCGCGCCCAATGCCGCACCGCTGGAGACGCCGACCAGCCCCGGATCGGCCAGAGGATTACGAAACAACCCCTGCATCGCCACACCGGACAATGCCAACACCCCTCCCACGGCCAAACCCAACAAGGTTCTCGGCAAGCGAATCTGCCCGAGGATCAGCTCGGCCTGCTCAAGCCCATCGGGCGCGATCGGCACTCCCACCAGCCGCAACGCTGCACGCAAGGTATCGAACAACGGCAAGCTCACGGGCCCAAGCGCCAGCGACAGCCAGATGGCCAGCAAACACAGCAGAATCAGACCAATGAATAAAGCACGGGGTTTAACCAGGATGGTCATTGGCCAGTCGAACCGGGGTAGAAAGCGTCAGACAGTTTTTTCAACGCATCGGGTAGCCGCGGCCCCAAGCCCCCCACCAACAAGGTCGGATCAAGCTCAATGACTCGCCCGTCCTTGGCCGCGCGGGTCGAGGACAGGATCGGGTTCTCCTTGAACAAGGCCGCACGAGCCGCATCGCCGCTCAGCGCACGATCGGCAAACACCAGCACCTCAGGATCCAGACTGACCAGGGATTCGACAGAAAAGGGTTTGTAGCCGGTATGCGTGGCCAGATTGTGCCCACCGGCCTGTTGCAGCAACCAATCGGCGGCAGTGTCCTTGCCGGCGATGAGCGGTTTGCCGCCCGCATGGCCAAGCAACAACAGCACGCCCGGCGATTTTTCTTTCAACTGCGCCCGAGTGACCCGGATTTTTTGCTGATCGAGTTGCTGTTGATATGCCTGAAACAATTGTGAGGCCTTATCTTCAGCGCCGAGTAGCTTGCCCAAATGCTGCAAATTACCCTGCAACGTCGGCAGATCCGGCTGGGCCGAGAACAGTTCGACCTGCACGCCCGCACTGCGAACCTGCGAAAGTACCGGTGGCGGTCCCATTTCCTCGGTGCCGACCAATATCTGTGGGCGTAAGCTCAAGATGCCCTCCGCCGACAATTGCCGCTGATACCCGATACTCGGCAATGCCTTGAGCGAGTCCGGGTGCTGACTGGTGGTGTCGACACCCACCAGTTTCGATTCACCGCCCAGCGCGCTGATCCACTCCGACAAAGCACCACCGGCACTGACCCAACGTTGTGGCATCTCGGCCGCTGCGGCGTGGTGGCTGACGAGGAGTCCGACACAGAGCGCAGCAACGCGGGTACTCAGGCGCATAAACAGCTTCCTTTAAGGGTTTTCCCGGGCATTGAAATGACAGGCCACGTATCCTTGGCGCCTGGCATCTGAACCGAAGGGCAAGGCGGCCATTTGATAATTGTTTGCATTTGAACGTCAAGCTCGGACATATCCAGTCACGAGCCGCAGGACTTGAGGATAGACATGAAGTTTCTTTGTGCAGGCGTTGAGCTGGCCGATGCCAGCAGTCGCGGTTTCGACATCGACGGCCAGAAGCTCTTTGCCGTGCGCCGTGGCGGCCAGGTTTACGTCTACATCAATCGCTGCCCGCACCGTGGCGTGGGACTGGAATGGAAGCCCGACCAGTTTCTCGACCCCAGCAACAGCCTGATCCAGTGCGCGACCCACGGCGCACTGTTTCTGATCGAAGACGGCGAATGCGTCGCCGGCCCTTGTGCCGGGCAGTCCCTGACCACAGTCGTTTGCCGCGAAGACGAGCAAGGGATCTGGGTCAGTCTTTAGCCGTTGAGCAACACCTCAAGATGCCGATTGACCAGCATTTCTTCGTGGGTCAAGTGCACGCCATACGCCAGCACCTCGACCCCGCACGACACCGCCTCACGCAAAGCTGCGGCGTAGGCCGAATCGATTTCTTCTGCAGGACGCACGGCGTCGATGCCGGTGAGATTGACGCAATACAACTGCACAGCACGAATTCCGTCGCGGGCCAAATGCGCTAATTCGCGCAAATGCTTGGCCCCGCGCTGGGTCACTGCATCGGGAAATGCCGCTACTGATGAGCCATCGAAGCCCAGAGTGACACTTTTGACTTCTACATATGCCGGCCCGCTCGGGTAATCGAGGCGGAAATCGATGCGACTGCTCTCCTGACCGTAGGCCACTTCGCGCTTCAGTTCTGTAAAGCCGTTCAATTCGGTGATGACGCCGGCTCGCAATGCTTCTTCGATCAAGCCGTTGGCCCGCCCGGTGTTCACACAAAACAAGCGCCCCTGCGGCGTTTCGCCGATTTCCCAGGTACCCGGCAACTTGCGCTTGGGGTCGTTGGAACGGCTGAACCAGACCTGCCCGCCTTCGACCTGGCAATTGAGCATCGAGCCAGTGTTCGGGCAGTGAATGGTCAGCAACTCGCCGCTAACGGTTTCGATATCGGCGAGAAAACGCTTGTAACGACGAATCAAACGGCCTTCTTCGAGGGGAGGATGAAAACGCATCAGCCTTGCCAGCTCTTCAAGCCGCGCTCAATCCGCTCGACCGCTTCCTGTAAGCGCGGAAGACTTTGGGTGTAGGCAAACCGCACATGGTGGCCTGCCTGATAACGACCGAAGTCCAGACCAGGAGTAATCGCCACGTGTTCAGTTTCGAGGAAATGTCTGCAGAACGCGAAGGCATCGCCGCCGAACTTGCTGATATCGGCATACAAGTAGAACGCGCCTTCAGGTTCAACCGCGATACCAAAGCCCAGCTCTCGCAGGGCTGGCAGCAGGAAATCCCGACGACGGCCGAATTCGGCGCGACGTTCTTCCAGAATGCTGATCGTCGCCGGTTCAAAGCAGGCCAGAGCGGCGTGCTGAGCCATGCTAGGGGCGCTGATATAGAGGTTCTGGGCGAGTTTTTCCAGCTCACCGACCGCCGCTTCCGGCGCCACCAGCCAACCCAGGCGCCAACCGGTCATCCCGAAATATTTGGAAAAACTATTCAGCACAAAGGCACTGTCATCGACTTCCAGCACGCTGGCCGCATCAGTGCCGTAGGTCAGACCGTGATAGATCTCGTCCACCACCAGATGACCGTGGCGCTCCTTGATTGCGGCCGACAGGCCCGCCAGTTCATCGCGGGTCAGGATCGTCCCGGTCGGGTTCGCTGGCGACGCCACCAGGGCGCCGACGCTGTCGTGGTCCCAATGGCGTGCAATCAGGTCCGGCGTCAGTTGATAGCGCACGTCCGGACCGACAGGAACAAGCTGCGCCGCGCCTTCCACCAACCGCAGGAAATGCCGGTTGCAGGGATAGCCTGGGTCCGCCAGCAGCCAGTGCTTGCCCGGATCCACCAACAAGGCGCTGGCCAGCAGCAGCGCACCAGAACCGCCAGGCGTGATGAGGATTCGCTGCGGGTCAATGTTCAAACCGTAACGTTGCTGATAAAAGCCGGAAATGGCCTCACGCAACTCGGGAATGCCACGCGCGGCGGTGTAACGGGTCTTCCCCGCCGTCAATGCGGCCTGGCCGGCCTGAATGATCGGCTCGGCGGTGGTGAAGTCGGGCTCGCCGATTTCCAGGTGGATCACGTCGTGGCCAGCGGCTTGCAGTTCATTGGCCCGCGCCAGCAACGCCATGACATGGAAAGGTTCGATCGCGCGACTGCGGGCACTGTAGGGCTGAGCCATTAGCCTTCCTTCAACGGGGAAAAAAACTGATTCTACCCAAGCGCAGGAACGAGCGAGAACCTAAAGCGGTCAGACCCTAATAACTCCGAACTCAAACGACTCAAGCGAGTGTCCCAGGTTTGACTAAAATCAATAATTGATCAGGTCTCCAGCGCCGCCAGACTAGGCTTTGCAATCATTTGCAAGCACCGCGGGCCACTACCTCGACATCCGGGAGTAGCGCGGTCCGATTTGATCTGGTAAGTTCGCCCGCTTGCAGCCGCAGGGCCGGCAGGTGTCGGTGATGGAGCAATCCTGCGCAATGGATTACAAGAGTAGAGGCGGTCCATTTCATGCCCACCCAAGCAAAGCAGCAAAACCAGTCGATCAGCGGTTTCGAACCCTACAAAGAAGTAAAGGGCGAGGAATACATGGGCAAGCCCATGCGCGCTCACTTCACCAAGATCCTGAATAAGTGGAAACAGGACTTGATGCAGGAAGTCGACCGTACGGTTGATCACATGAAAGACGAAGCGGCCAACTTCCCTGACCCGGCAGACCGTGCCAGCCAGGAAGAAGAATTCAGCCTTGAATTGCGCGCCCGCGACCGTGAGCGCAAGTTGATCAAGAAGATCGACAAGACGCTGCAACTGATCGAAGACGAAGAATATGGCTGGTGCGAGTCCTGCGGCGTCGAAATTGGCGTTAAGCGACTGGAAGCCCGCCCTACCGCCGACATGTGCGTTGATTGCAAGACCCTGGCGGAAATCAAGGAAAAGCAAGTCGGCAAGTAATCTCGACTTGAACGAAAAACGGAGCGTGCGAACGCTCCGTTTTTGTTTCTGATATTTGCTGATACCTGCTGTGAATTTAAGATCGCCATCGCGAGCAAGCTCGCTCCCACACTGGATTTGTGAACGCCGCAGATCAAATGTGGGAGTGAGCTTGCTCGCGATAGCGGTATCAAGCCGTGCGCTTATCAGGCGCCTACAAAGTAATATCCAGCCATGACCGCCATCGCCTCCCCCACCTACATCGGGCGCTTCGCCCCCACGCCCAGTGGACATCTGCATTTCGGTTCGCTGGTCGCAGCGCTGGCCTCGTACCTCGACGCGCGCTCGGTGGGTGGCCGTTGGCTGATGCGCATGGAGGATCTCGATCCGCCACGGGAAGAGCCCGGTGCTCAAGCGGCCATTCTCAAGGCGCTGGAAAGCTACGGTTTCGAGTGGGATGGCGAAATGGTCCGACAGAGTGACCGGCACGATGCCTACGCCGAAGTCCTTAATCGCCTGTTCAATCACGGCCTGGCCTACGCTTGCACCTGTTCACGCAAAACACTTGCGCCCTATCACGGGATTTATCCGGGGCTGTGCCGCAACGCCGGTCATGACACTAAAGATGCTGCGATTCGCCTGCGCGTCCCCGAGCTGGAATACCACTTCATCGACCGGGTGCAAGGCGAATACCGCCAACACCTGGGCCGGGAGGTCGGCGATTTCGTGATCCGTCGCCGCGATGGGCTCTACGCCTATCAACTGGCGGTAGTGCTGGACGACGCCTGGCAAGGCATCACCGATATCGTCCGTGGCGCCGACCTGCTCGACTCCACCCCCCGCCAGCTCTACTTACAGGAACTGCTTGGCCTGCCGCAACCGCGTTATCTACACATCCCGCTGATTACCCAGCCCGATGGCAACAAACTCGGCAAGTCCTACCGCTCGCCGCCGTTGACCGAAGATCAGGCAACCCCTTTGTTGCTGCGTGCGTTGCGCGCATTGGGGCAAAACCCCGGTGCCGAACTGGCTTACGCCACCCCACGGGAAGTGTTGAACTGGGGCATTGCCCACTGGGATGCATTGTTGATCCCGCGCACACTCAACCTGCCCGAAGCACAACTACAGTGATCACACTTGCAGTGGCGCGCCCATCCGTTACCATCGCCGCACGTTTTCGGGCACGCGCATAAAAAAGAGAGGCCGGGATGTACATCTATCGCTTGGTCCTGCTCCTGGTAGTGGGGATTTATCTGTTCTCCCCGGCCATCATGGATTGGTGGATCGACGCCACTGGCGCCTGGTATCGCCCTTATCTGCTCTGGCTGATTCTGATCGTCGTGACCTTCATTCTGCAGAGCCAAAAAGATGCCGATGAGCTTTAGCCTGACCCAGATGATCCTGATCAGCGCCGCGTACCTGGCGGTGCTGTTCGGCGTAGCCTGGGTCAGCGAACGGGGCATGATCCCCCGGGCGATCATTCGCCACCCGCTGACGTACACCCTGTCGTTGGGCGTTTACGCCAGTGCGTGGGCGTTTTACGGCACGGTGGGCCTGGCCTATCAATACGGCTACGGCTTCTTGTCCAGTTACCTCGGGGTGTCCGGTGCATTCCTGCTGGCGCCGGTGCTGTTGTATCCGATTCTGAAGATCACCCGCACGTATCAGCTGTCGTCGCTGGCCGATCTGTTCGCCTTCCGCTTTCGCAGCACCTGGGCCGGCGCACTGACCACGATCTTCATGCTGATTGGTGTGCTGCCGTTGCTGGCATTGCAGATTCAGGCGGTGGCCGACTCCATCGGCATCCTCACCCGCGAGCCGGTACAACATCGCGTGGCCCTGAGCTTCTGCGCGCTGATCACACTGTTCACCATCTTCTTTGGCTCCCGCCACATCGCCACCCGCGAGAAACACGAAGGCCTGGTGTTCGCGATCGCCTTCGAGTCGGTGATCAAACTGATCGCCATCGGCGGCGTTGGTCTATATGCGCTGTACGGCGTGTTCGACGGCCCGCAACAGCTGGAACTGTGGCTACTGCAAAACCAGACCGCCCTCGCCGCTTTGCACACGCCATTGCAGGAAGGCCCATGGCGCACATTGCTGCTGGTGTTCTTCGCTTCGGCGATCGTGATGCCGCACATGTACCACATGACGTTTACCGAAAACCTCAACCCGCGCTCGTTGGTCAGTGCGAGCTGGGGCTTGCCGCTGTTCCTGCTGTTGATGAGCCTGGCGGTACCGCTGATTCTCTGGGCCGGACTCAAACTCGGCGCCACCACCAACCCGGAATACTTCACGCTCGGCATTGGTATCGCGGCCAACAGCAAGGCTTTGGCGCTATTGGCCTATATCGGCGGATTGTCGGCGGCCAGCGGTTTGATCATCGTCACCACCCTGGCCCTGTCCGGGATGGCGCTGAACCATTTGGTACTGCCGCTCTATCAGCCGCCGGCCGAAGGCAATATCTACCGCTGGCTGAAATGGACCCGCCGGGGGCTGATCGTCGCGATCATCATGGCCGGTTACGGTTTCTACCTGCTGCTGGGCGCGGAACAGGATCTGGCGAATCTGGGCATCGTCGCCTTCGTCGCCACCCTGCAGTTCCTGCCGGGCGTGCTGTCGGTACTGTACTGGCCGACCGCCAACCGCCGCGGTTTCATCGCCGGTTTGCTCGCGGGGATTCTGGTATGGCTGGTGACCATGCTGCTGCCACTGGTGGGAAATCTTCAGGGTTTCTACATTCCACTGCTGAACATGATCTACGTGCTGGACGACACCAGCTGGCACATGGCGGCGATCGCCTCGCTGGCGGCCAACGTGCTGATGTTCACCCTGATCTCGCTGTTCACCAACGCCAGCAGCGAGGAGGCCAGCGCCGCCGAAGCCTGCGCCGTGGACAACGTGCGCCGTCCGCAACGCCGCGAACTGCACGCCGCCTCACCCCAGGAATTTGCCACGCAGCTTGCAAAACCCTTGGGCGCCAAGGCTGCGCAGAAAGAAGTCGAACAGGCTCTGCGTGACCTCTATCTGCCTTTCGATGAGCGCCGGCCTTACGCCTTGCGCCGATTGCGCGACCGCATCGAAGCCAACCTTTCCGGCTTGATGGGGCCGAGTGTGGCTCAGGACATGGTCGAGACATTCCTGCCTTATAAGGCCGGTGGCGAAAACTACGTCACCGAAGACATCCACTTCATCGAAAGTCGCCTCGAGGATTACCACTCGCGCCTGACCGGGCTTGCCGCCGAACTCGATGCCCTGCGCCGCTATCACCGCCAGACCTTGCAGGAGTTGCCAATGGGCGTTTGCTCGCTGGCCAAGGATCAGGAAATCCTCATGTGGAACAAGGCCATGGAGGAGCTGACCGGAATTGCCGCACAGCGCGTGGTCGGTTCGCGGCTGAGCACCATTGCCGATCCATGGAAAGAGCTGCTGCAAGGCTTCATCAACCTGCCAGACGAGCATTTACACAAACAGCATCTGGCCCTCGACGGTCAGACCCGCTGGCTGAACCTGCACAAAGCGGCGATCGATGAACCGCTGGCCCCGGGTAATAGCGGCCTGGTTCTACTGGTGGAAGACCTGACCGAAACCCAGATGCTCGAAGACAAACTGGTGCACTCCGAGCGTCTGGCCAGCATCGGCCGACTCGCCGCCGGCGTGGCCCATGAAATCGGCAACCCGATCACCGGCATTGCCTGCCTGGCGCAGAACCTGCGCGAAGAGCGCGAAGAAGACAGCGAACTAAAGGAAATCAGCGGGCAGATCCTGGAGCAGACCAAGCGCGTGTCGCGCATCGTTCAGTCGCTGATGAGCTTCGCCCACGCCGGCAGTCATCAGCACAGCGACGAGCCCGTCTGTCTGGCGGAAGTGGCTCAGGATGCCATCGGTTTGCTGGCCCTGAACCGACGCAATTTCGAAGTGCAGTTCTACAACCTGTGCGATCCCGATCACTGGGTCGAAGGCGACCCGCAGCGGCTTGCACAAGTACTGATCAACCTGCTCTCAAACGCCCGCGACGCCTCGCCTCCCGGCAGTGCGGTGCGGGTCAAAAGCGAAGCCGGCGAACACACGGTCGACTTGATCGTGGAAGACGAAGGCAGCGGTATTCCGAAGAACATCATGGATAGATTGTTCGAACCTTTCTTCACCACCAAGGATCCTGGCGAAGGCACCGGTCTGGGCCTTGCACTGGTCTATTCCATCGTTGAAGAGCATTATGGACAAATCACCATCGACAGCCCGGCTGATGTTCAAAGCCAACGCGGCACCCGTATCCGGGTGACCTTGCCGCGTCATGTCGAAGCGACGTCCGCTGTGAACTGAGACCGTCGAGAGTATCGAATCAATGCCGCACATTTTGATCGTCGAAGACGAAACAATTATCCGCTCCGCCTTGCGCCGCCTGCTGGAACGTAACCAGTACCAGGTCAGCGAAGCCGGTTCAGTGCAGGAAGCACAAGAACGCTTCACCATTCCCACGTTCGACCTGATCGTCAGCGACCTGCGTCTGCCTGGCGCGCCGGGCACCGAGTTGATCAAACTTGGCCAGGGCACTCCGGTGCTGATCATGACCAGCTACGCGAGCCTGCGTTCGGCGGTCGACTCGATGAAGATGGGTGCGGTGGATTACATCGCCAAGCCTTTCGATCACGATGAAATGCTGCAAGCCGTCGCGCGAATCCTGCGTGACCGTCAAGCTGTGCAAGCCAGCGGTGAGCCGGTCGCCGGTAAAGCCGGTAATGGCGCCGCGAAACCGGGCGCCAGCAACAACAACGGCGAGATCGGCATCATCGGCTCCTGCCCGCCTATGCAGGATCTTTACAGCAAGATCCGCAAAGTCGCGCCAACCGACTCCAATGTCCTGATCCAGGGTGAATCCGGCACCGGTAAAGAACTGGTGGCGCGCGCCCTGCACAACCTGTCCAAACGCGCCAAGGCGCCGATGATTTCGGTGAACTGCGCAGCCATTCCAGAAAGCCTGATCGAGTCCGAACTGTTCGGCCACGAAAAAGGCGCGTTCACTGGCGCCAGCGCCGGGCGTGCCGGTCTGGTAGAAGCGGCCGACGGCGGCACCTTGTTCCTCGACGAAATCGGCGAACTGCCACTGGAAGCCCAGGCCCGCCTGCTGCGCGTGCTGCAGGAAGGTGAAATTCGTCGTGTGGGTTCGGTGCAGTCACAGAAAGTCGATGTGCGCCTGATCGCCGCGACTCACAGGGACCTCAAGAGCCTGGCGAAGATCGGCCAGTTCCGTGAAGACTTGTATTACCGCCTTCACGTGATCGCCCTGAAACTGCCGGCCCTGCGCGAACGCGGCGCGGACGTCAACGAAATTGCCACCGCGTTCCTGGCGCGGCAGAGCGCGCGGGTCAACCGCACCGATCTGAAGTTCGCCCCGGATGCCGAGCAGGCGATTCGTCATTACTCCTGGCCGGGTAACGTTCGAGAGCTGGAAAACGCAGTAGAACGTGCGGTCATCCTGTGCGAGAGCCCGGAGATTTCCGCCGAACTGCTGGGTATCGACATCGAACTGAGCGATCTGGACGATGACGATTTCATTGGCCTGCCCCCACAACAGGGCAGCGCCGCCGGTAACAATAGCCATGAGCCGACCGAAGACCTGTCACTGGAAGACTACTTCCAGCACTTCGTTCTCGAGCATCAGGACCACATGACCGAAACCGAGTTGGCGCGCAAACTCGGTGTCAGTCGCAAATGCCTGTGGGAACGCCGTCAGCGCCTGGGCATTCCGCGGCGCAAGACCGGAGTGGCCAGCGAGAGCTGAACCGTGCCTGTCTGATGCGCGGGTAACACGTGACCTTGTGAAAAAACTGTTACCTCAGCTTTTTCACGTAACAGAAGCCGGGGCTTACGGTAACGAAGCCCCGGTTTTTTTTGGCCTCTGAAAACCGCACCAGCCGGCAAAACCCCTTGTTTTGCTGGGCCTCGCAAAAGTTGGCACGCACCCTGCTATATGTTTGGTACAAGAACAATAACAAGCATTGCACAAGACAATAAAAATAAGACGTATCGACTCACGCACAATAAAAACAAGACGGCGAGAGGCGCAGCTAACTGATTCTTTTGGAGAGGCGTTGTATTTGGGGCTTGCCCCACGACCAGGCCGAGAACAACAAAAACTGTCACAAGACAGAGCCTGAACTGGTTGGATCGCAAGATCACTGCAACACAGCGACCAAAGCAATCCGTTTGCTCTTGGCTCCCGATTGGGAGGGTCATGAAGGAAAAACTTCATGGCGAGGGCACTTAACAAAAACAAAAAGCCCGAATCAAAAATAAAAATAGAGCATGCAACTACTTTCTTGGGGAGCTTCGGCTCCCCTTGTAGTTTCTGGCGTTTAGACACGCCAATCGCCCCCCCTTCAAGCGCTTGCGCAGCTTCCTACACCATCCCCCGACTAAATGCTAGAATCCCCGCCCATCATGCGGTCATTCTTCGTTTTGGCCGAACATTCCTTCAAACAGTGCATCCCATGCTGAAGAAGCTGTTCCAGTCATTCCGTTCTCCCAAGCGTCATACGCAACACATTCGCAGTACGCCTGAAGTGCTCAACAGCGGTCAACATTCGCTGCAAAAGGCCCAATTCAGTCGCTACGCGGTGAACATCGTCGAACGCCTGCAGAACGCCGGTTACCAGGCATACCTGGTCGGCGGCTGCGTGCGTGACATGCTACTCGGCATCACGCCGAAAGATTTCGACGTCGCCACCAGTGCCACGCCTGAACAGGTGCGAGCCGAATTCCGCAACGCGCGGATCATCGGTCGTCGCTTCAAGCTGGTGCACATCCACTTTGGCCGCGAAATCATTGAAGTCGCGACTTTCCGCGCCAATCACCCGCAAAACGATGAAGAGGAAGACAGCAACCAGTCCTCGCGCAACGAGAGCGGGCGCATCCTGCGCGATAACGTCTATGGCACGCTGGAAGAAGACGCACAACGCCGCGACTTCACCATCAACGCCTTGTATTACGATCCGGTCAGCGAGCGCATCCTCGATTACGCCAACGGCGTACACGATATCCGCAATCACCTGATCCGCCTGATCGGCGACCCGAAGCAGCGCTACCAGGAAGATCCGGTACGGATGCTGCGAGCCGTGCGCTTCGCCGCCAAGTTGAATTTCGGCATCGAAAAACACAGCGCAGCGCCAATCCGTGAACTGGCGCCGATGCTGCGCGAGATCCCATCGGCCCGCCTGTTCGAAGAAGTGCTCAAGCTGTTCCTCTCCGGCCATGCCGCGGACACCTTCGAGATGCTGGTCGACCTGCAACTGTTCGATCCGCTGTTCCCGGCCAGTGCCGAGGCCCTGGAATACAACCCGACCTATACCCACACGCTGATCAGCGAAGCGTTGATCAACACCGATCTGCGGATCAAACAGAACAAACCGGTGACTCCGGCGTTCCTGTTCGCCGCCCTGCTTTGGCCTGCCCTGCCGGCTCGTGTATTGCGCCTGCAAGAGCGTGGGATGCCGCCAATTCCAGCCATGCAGGAAGCGGCTCACGAGTTGATTGCCGAACAGTGCCAGCGCATCGCGATTCCGAAACGCTTTACCATGCCGATCCGCGAGATCTGGGACATGCAAGAGCGTCTGCCACGCCGCAGCGGCAAGCGCGCCGACCTGTTGCTGGACAACCCACGGTTCCGCGCCGGTTACGACTTCCTGCTGCTGCGCGAAAGCGCTGGCGAGCAGACTGATGGCCTGGGCGAATGGTGGACGGATTATCAGGACGCCAACGACAGCGAACGTCGCGACATGATCCGCGACCTCAGCGGCAAGGATGACGGAACCGGCGCTCCACGCAAGCGTCGCCGCAGCGGTGGTGCCAAGCGCAAACGCACCGCCGGCGCACCGAGCGCCACGGGCGAGTAACCCATGGAACGCATCTACATCGGCATGGGCAGCAATCTGGCTGACCCCGCCGAACAATTGCGCAGCGCCGTCGAGGCGCTGGCGCAGTTGCCGCAGACCGAACTGATCGGGGTTTCCGGGTTTTATCAGAGCGACTCGCTGCTGCCCGGCCAACCACGTTACACCAACGCGGTTGCCGCCCTCGACAGCACGCTCCCGCCGCTGGAGCTGCTTGATGCGCTGCAAGCCATCGAGAACGGACAGGGCCGTGAGCGCCTTGAACGTTGGGGGCCGCGTACGCTGGATCTCGACATCGTACTGTTCGGTAATCGGCTGATCGATGAACCTCGCCTCAAGGTGCCTCACTACCATATGCAGGAACGAGCTTTCGTTCTCTATCCACTGGCCGAACTGGCGCCTGCGGATTTACGTCTGGCTGATGGCCGCGCGCTTAGCGAATTGCTCACTGCCTGCCCGTTCGTCGGCCTCGAACGACTCCCCCAAAATTGACAAAAATCCCCTGTGGGAGCGAGCCTGCTCGCGATTGCGGTGTGTCATTCAGCATTGATGCCGACTGATCCACCGCAATCGCGAGCAGGCTCGCTCCCACAGGTTTTTTTGTATCGGACACAAGATTGCAGTTGCTGAATCGCATCAGTTACCCCGGTAACACCCCACGCGTAACAATGCGGTAACACACGCAATTGACTTCCCGAGTTCTCCTCACGACTATAGGCGTCCCGCTGCCGCCAACACGGCGTTGAAGGGCGCAATCCAGGCCTTAAAAGCACGACAACAGACCGTGCGCCTGTATTTAACGAAGAATCACGCGCGTTACTCGCAGTAGTTTCCACAGCGCCTGAATGAGGAACTTTTCATGCCAGCCATCACCCTGACCACTCTGCAAGGTCTCAAGCAAAAAGGTGAAAAGATCACCATGCTGACCTGCTATGACGCGACCTTCGCCCACGCCTGCAATGAGGCTGGCATCGAAGTGCTGCTGGTGGGCGACTCCCTTGGCATGGTTTTGCAAGGTCACGACAGCACCCTGCCGGTCACCACCGCTGAAATGGCTTACCACGTGGCGTCCGTCAAACGCGGTAACACCGATGCGTTGATCCTCGCCGACCTGCCCTTCATGGCCTACGCCACCACCGAACAAGCCATGACCAACAGTGCCCTGTTGATGCAGGCGGGTGCGCACATGGTCAAGGTTGAAGGTGCGCTGTGGCTGGCGGACTCGATCCGTCTGCTGGCCGAGCGCGGTATCCCGGTGTGCGCGCACATGGGGCTGACACCGCAATCGGTGAATATCCTCGGCGGTTACAAAGTCCAGGGCCGTAGCGAGAACCAGGCACGCCAGATGCGCGCCGATGCGATCGCTCTGGAACAGGCTGGTGCAGCCATGCTGTTGCTCGAATGCGTACCGAGTGAACTGGCCCAGGAAATCACCCAGGCGGTGGGTATTCCGGTGATCGGCATTGGCGCCGGCAGTGGCACCGACGGCCAGGTACTGGTTCTGTACGACATGCTCGGCCTGTCGATCACTGGCCGTGTGCCGAAGTTCGTGAAGAACTTCATGACCGGGCAACAAAATATTCAAGCGGCGCTTGGTGCGTACGTCACTGAAGTCAAAGCGGCGACTTTCCCTGGTATCGAACACGGATTCTCTGCATGAACACCGTAAAAACCGTACGCGAATTGCGGGCCGCCGTGGCCCGTGCCCGCAGTGAAGGCAAGCGCATCGGCTTCGTGCCGACCATGGGCAACCTGCACAGCGGTCATGTGGCACTGGTGACCAAAGCCACCCAACGGGTGGATTTCGTGGTCGCGAGCATTTTCGTCAACCCGCTGCAGTTCGGCGCCGGCGAAGACCTCGACAAGTACCCACGCACCCTCGCAGCCGATCAGGAGAAACTGCTCCAGGCCGGTTGCCACTTGCTGTTCGCGCCAACCGTTGAAGAAATGTATCCCGACGGCATGGTCGGCCAGACCCGCGTCAGCGTTCCGCAACTCTCCGAAGGCCTCTGCGGCGCCAGCCGTCCCGGGCATTTCGAGGGTGTGGCGACGGTGGTCACCAAGCTGTTCAACATGGTCCAGCCGGATCTGGCGATCTTCGGCCAGAAAGACTTCCAGCAACTGGCGGTGATCCGCGCCCTGGTGCATGACCTGAACATGCCGATCCAGATCATCGGCGAACCGACGGTACGTGCAGCCGATGGCCTGGCGCTGTCGTCGCGAAATGGTTTCCTCAGCGAAGAACAGCGGGCCGTTGCGCCGGTTGTGTATCGCGGTTTGAGCCAGATTGCCGACACGATCAAACAGGGCGAACGGGATTTCCCGGCATTGATCGCTGCGCAGATCAAGCAGCTTGAAGCGGCGGGTTTGCGTCCTGATTACCTGGAGATTCGTCATGCCCAGACCTTGCGTCCGGCAACCCCGGAAGATCGGGATCTGGTGATTCTGGTGGCGGCGTTCCTGGGCACTACGCGGTTGATCGATAACCTGCATCTGAACCTCGACGCTACTGCCTAAAAGCACCGTAATTCCCCTGTGGGAGCGAGCTTGCTCGCGATGGCGGACTGTCAGCCAACACATATGTTGAATGTCCCTCCCTCATCGCGAGCAAGCTTGCTCCCACAGGGGTTCAGCGGTGACTCCACACGCCGTATTGCTGGCCCTCAAGCCTTTGGGCACAATGCCCGCCGTTCGATTTCGACCTGGGAAAACACTCATGCACGCCATCATGCTCAAGGCCAAGCTGCATCGCGCCGAAGTCACCCACGCTGTACTCGATTACGAAGGTTCTTGCGCCATCGACGGCGAATGGCTGGACCTGTCCGGCATCCGTGAGTACGAACAGATCCAGATCTACAACGTCGACAATGGTGAACGCTTCACCACCTACGCGATTCGTGGCGAAGAAGGCTCGCGCATGATCTCGGTCAACGGTGCAGCCGCACACAAGGCCAAGGTGGGTGACCGCGTGATCATCTGCGCATACGCCCACTACAGCGAAGCCGAGCTGCTCAACTTCAAGCCACGCATGCTCTACATGGCGCCGGGTAATGAATTGAGCCACACCAGCAATGCCATTCCGGTTCAGGTCGCCTGATCCGGTCTTATCCCCTCCCCCTTCCGTTTGTCGGACCGTTCCCTGCTCGATGTATAAAAAAGTACCGGGAACGGGTCAGACAAAGTCAAGACAGATCGCAGCGCGAGGTTTACTGTATTCGCCCTGTGTCATGAAATCGTGTCGACGCAGTTAACCGGACGCCCACCCACAGCGCTCCGGTATTTTTAGTGTTCAAAAGGCCGTTCAAGTAAAAAGGAAACCCGCAGCGATGGCGTATTACCGCACCCCTCAAGACGTTACCGCTCTGCCCGCCTGGCAAGCGTTGAATGATCACCGCCAAGCCATGCAAGATTTCAGCATGCGCGAAGCCTTTAATGCCGATCCGCAGCGCTTTACCCAATTCACCCTCAGCAGCTGCGGCCTGTTTCTCGATTACTCGAAAAACCTGATCAACGCCCAGACCCGCGATCTGCTGGTGGACCTGGCCAACGAAGTCGACCTCCAGGGCGCGATCAAAGCGCTGTTCGAAGGCGAAATCGTCAACTCCTCCGAAGGCCGCCCCGCCCTGCACACCGCGCTACGCCGTCCGGTCGGCGACAAGCTGAAGGTCAACGGCGTCAACGTGATGCCGGAAGTGCACAAGGTCCTGAACCAGATCACCGACCTCGTGGGCCGTATCCACGACGGTTTGTGGCGCGGCTACTCCGAGAAGCCGATCACTGACGTGGTGAACATCGGCATCGGTGGCTCGTTCCTCGGCCCGGAGCTGGTTTCCGAAGCGCTGCTGTCCTACGCCCAGAAGGGTGTGCGCTGCCATTACCTGGCGAACATCGACGGCAGTGAGTTCCACGAACTGACCATGAAACTGCGTGCCGAAACCACGCTGTTCATCGTTTCGTCGAAATCCTTCAACACCCTCGAAACCCTGAAGAATGCCCAGGCCGCACGTGCCTGGTACCTGGCTCAGGGTGGTTCGGAAGCCGAGCTGTACCGTCACTTCATCGCCGTCTCCAGCAACAATGCAGCGGCGGTGGCATTCGGGATCCGCGAAGAAAACATCTTCCCGATGTGGGACTGGGTGGGCGGCCGTTACTCGCTGTGGTCGGCCATCGGTTTGCCAATCGCGCTGGCCATCGGCATGTCGAACTTCAAGGAACTGCTGTCCGGTGCCTACACCATGGACCAGCATTTCCAGAGCGCGCCCTTCGACCAGAACATGCCGGTGTTGCTGGCGTTGCTCGGCGTCTGGTACGGCAACTTCTGGGGTGCACAGAGCCACGCGATCCTGCCGTACGACCACTACCTGCGCAACATCACCAAGCACTTGCAACAGCTGGACATGGAATCCAACGGCAAGAGCGTGCGCCAGGACGGCACTCCAGTGTCCACCGACACGGGCCCGGTGATCTGGGGCGGCGTCGGCTGCAACGGTCAGCACGCTTACCACCAGTTGCTGCACCAGGGCACACAACTGATCCCGGCCGACTTCATCGTGCCGATCGTCAGCTTCAACCCGGTGTCTGACCACCACCAGTGGCTGTACGCCAACTGCCTGTCGCAAAGCCAGGCGCTGATGCTGGGCAAGACCCTTGCCGAGGCCGAAGCCGAGTTACGCGACAAGGGCATGAGCGAAGAAGACGTGCACAAAATCGCACCGCAAAAGGTGATCCCGGGCAACCGTCCGAGCAACACCTTGGTGGTTGAGCGCATCAGCCCGCGTCGTCTCGGCGCATTGGTGGCGATGTACGAACACAAAGTCTTCGTGCAAAGCGTGATCTGGGGCATCAACGCCTTCGACCAGTGGGGCGTGGAGCTGGGCAAAGAGCTGGGCAAAGGCGTCTACAACCGCCTGGTCGGCAGCGAAGAAACCCCGGCTGACGATGCTTCGACCCAAGGCCTGATCAACTACTTCCGCGGTCGTCACCGCGGGTGATCTGACGCCATCCTGCTACCCCTGTGGGAGCGAGCTTGCTCGCGATAGCGGACTGACAGTCAACATCTCTGTTGAATGTTATGCCGCCATCGCGAGCAAGCTCGCTCCCACATTGGTTTTGTCCTCTGGCTTGAACCCTTTCGCTACTCGGCGCATCTTTATTACTTGTCGCAAAAACAAGAATAAGGAACCGTCATGTTCGATATCAGCACGTTCCCCCAAGCCGATGCCGTCCGCCGGGCTGCAAATCTGAGTCAAGACGACTATAAGCGCCTCTATCGCCAATCCATCGAACACCCCAGTGAATTCTGGGCCGAACAGGCCACACGCTTTCTCGACTGGAGTACGCCGTGGGATACCGTCCAGCGCTATAACCTGAAAACCGGTGAGGCGAGTTGGTTCGCCGGCGGAAAGTTAAATGTCAGTTACAACTGCATTGACCGCCACCTGGAAAAGCGCGGTGATCAAATCGCGATCATTTGGGAAGGCGACGACCCTGCCGAATCCGCGCAGATCACCTACAAAAAACTTCATCACAACGTCTGTCGCCTGGCCAACGTGCTCAAAAGCCGTGGTGTGAAGAAAGGCGACCGCGTGTGCATCTACATGCCGATGATCCCCGAAGCCGCCTACGCCATGCTCGCCTGCACGCGCATTGGTGCGGTGCATTCGGTGGTATTCGGTGGTTTCTCTCCGGACTCTGTGCGGGACCGGATTCTCGATGCCGACTGCCGCACCGTGATCACCGCCGATGAAGGCGTGCGCGGTGGCAAATTCGTGCCGCTCAAGCAGAAGGTCGACAAGGCGCTGCAAAGTTGCCCGAACGTTAGCACCGTCATCGTGGTCGAGCGCACTCAGGGTGAAGTGGACTGGGTCGAGGGCCGGGACATCTGGTATCACCAGGCGCTGCGTGACGTCAGCGACGATTGCCCGCCTGAGCCGATGGGCGCCGAAGACCCGCTGTTTATCCTCTACACCTCTGGCAGCACCGGCAAACCCAAAGGCGTGCTGCACACCACCGGCGGCTATCTGCTGCAAGCGGCGATGACCTTCAAGTACGTGCTCGACTACCGCGACGACGAAGTCTTCTGGTGCACCGCCGATGTCGGCTGGGTCACCGGTCACAGCTACATCGTCTACGGTCCGCTGGCCAACGGCGCGACCACGCTGATCTTCGAAGGCGTGCCGAGCTATCCGAGCAGCTCGCGCTTCTGGCAGGTGATCGACAAGCACCATGTGAACATTTTCTATACCGCCCCGACCGCCCTGCGCTCCCTGATGCGTGAAGGCCCCGAACCGTTGAAGGAAACTTCCCGCGCGAGCCTCAGATTACTCGGCAGTGTCGGTGAGCCCATCAACCCGGAAGCGTGGGAGTGGTACTTCAATGCTGTCGGCGAACAACGTTGTCCGATCGTCGATACCTGGTGGCAGACCGAAACCGGCGGCATCATGCTCAGCCCGTTGGTCAGCGCTCAAAGGATCAAACCCGGTTGCGCCACGCAACCGATGTTCGGCGTGCAACCGGTGTTGCTCGATGAAGTGGGTAAGGAAATCAAAGGCGCCGGCAGCGGCGTGCTAGCGATCAAATCCAGCTGGCCGGCGCAGATCCGCAGCGTCTACGGCGACCCGCAACGAATGGTCGACACCTACTTCAAGCCCTACCCCGGTTACTACTTCACCGGCGACGGTGCCCGGCGCGATGAGGATGGTGATTACTGGATCACCGGGCGCATCGACGACGTGATCAACGTCTCCGGACACCGCATCGGCACCGCGGAAGTGGAAAGCGCGCTCGTGCTGCACGACAGCATCGCCGAAGCAGCGGTGGTCGGTTACCCCCACGACATCAAGGGTCAGGGCATCTACGCCTTCGTCACCCCCATGAACGGCACCGAGCCCAATGACGAACTGAAAAAAGCACTGCTCGCTCACGTCAGCGAGGAAATCGGCAGCTTCGCCAAACCGGACCTGATCCAGTGGGCGCCGGCCTTGCCGAAAACCCGTTCGGGCAAGATCATGCGGCGCATTCTGCGCAAGATCGCCTGCAACGAACTGGACAGCCTGGGCGATACGTCGACACTGGCTGACCCGAGCGTGGTCCAGGAGTTGGTCGATAAACGCCTGAATCAGTAAGCTCATGCTTTAAACTTCCCGGCGCGGCCCATCACGGCCGCGCCTTTTTTTCGCCACTGAGCCTCCATGGAATTCATTCGAACCCGCATCGAAACCCAGATCATGAGCCTGACCGGTCTGTCTCTGGGCAAGCTCGACCTGGAAAACCCCAAGGGTGATCCCGGCCTGTTCGGCCCCGATTCGGTGAGCTGGCAAGTGCATGGCGACTTCAGCAGCATGCTGATCGGCGGCATCAGCGCCCTGATGCTGCAAGCTTTGCATCCACTGGCCCTGGCCGGGGTCTGGGACCATTCGAATTTCCGCGAAGACATGCTCGGTCGACTGCGCCGCACCGGGCAGTTCATTTCCGGCACCACCTTCGGTTCGCGAAAGGACGCCGACTGGCTGATCGAGAAAGTGCGCACCATCCACCTGCAAGTGACCGGCACGGCACCGGATGGCCGGCCCTACGCCGCCAGCGATCCTGACCTACTGACCTGGGTGCACGTGGCCGAGGTCAGCAACTTCCTCGCGGCCCATTTGCGTTACCGCAATCCGAACCTGTCCCTGGCTGATCAGGACCGTTACTACGCGGAAATCGCGTTGGTTGCCGAACGGCTCGGCGCCCGTGGCGTGCCGCGTTCGCGGCAGGAAATTGCTGATTACCTTGAGCGCATTCGTCCACAGCTGCTGTGCGATGAGCGCAGTCGAGAGGTATTACGACTGTTGTTGAACGCCCCGTCCCCCAGCCGTTTGGCCAAGCCTTTCGGCAGTTTGATGATGCAGGCCGGGATTGACCTGCTGCCGGACTGGGCCAGTGACATGCTTGGCGTCAGCCAGAGCCCGCTGCAACGCAAGCTGATCCGCGCCAGCGTCAATCGCAGCGTGCCAATGCTGCGCTGGGCGGTGCGTAACGGCTCGGTGCACCGGGCCAAACGACGGATGGGGTTGCTGAGCTAACGATAACCTTGTGGCGAGGGGGCTTGCCCCCGTTCCAGTGCGCAGCACTGGCCAGATTTCGGCAGCACTCTAGATTTTGGGGCCGCTTCGCAGCCCAACGGGGGCAAGCCCCCTCGCCACAGAGCACCTCGGCCCCCTGCCAAGCTGTTAAACTCCCGCGCCAAATTCCCTCCTGCAAGGCGCCCAGCATGTCTTCCTTGAATCAGGCGCTGCGCGCCGCCCTCGATCGTCGTCAGGACCTGCTGGCCGAGCTGCATCAGCAAGGCACCGATTGCTATCGCCTGTTCCACGGCAGCCAGGAAGGCGCCGGCGGCCTGACGATCGACCGCTACGGCCCGCAATTGCTGGTGCAAAGCTTTCACCAGTCGCTGGAACGAGATGCGCTGCTGCAACTGCACGACACCATCAATCAGCACCTGGGCCTCGAAACGCTGCTGGTCTACAACGATCGCTCCCGTGGCAACTCGCGCATCGACCGTGAAGACACCGTCTACCGCGCCGACGAGGCCGCCCTGCAAGACTTGGTCGGTCACGAATGGGGCTTGAATTACCGGGTTCGCGGCCGCCACGCCGGCCAGGATCCGCTGCTGTTCCTCGACCTGCGCAACACGCGCGGCTGGGTCAAGCAGCACAGCAAAAACAAAAGTGTGCTGAACCTGTTCGCCTACACCTGTGGCGTCGGCCTGAGTGCTGCGGCCGGTGGCGCAAGCGAAGTCTGCAACCTCGACTTTGCTGAGGGCAACCTGGCCGTCGGCCGTGAGAATGGCCTGCTCAATCCGCAGTTGCCAACCATGGACTTCGTCCAGTCCGACTATTTCCCGGCCATCCGCCAATTGGCCGGCCTGCCGATCAGCCAGCGCCGTGGGCAAAAACTGCCGAGCTATCAGCGTCTGGAACAGCGTCAGTACGACCTGGTGCTGCTGGATCCGCCCGCCTGGGCCAAGAGCGCTTTTGGCACCGTTGACCTGCTGCGCGACTATCAGAGCCTGCTGAAGCCGGCACTGCTGACCACCGCCGACAATGGCGTGCTGATCTGCTGCAACAACCTGGCAAAAGTCAGCATGGACGACTGGCGCGAGCAAGTTTTGCGTTGTGCAGAGAAAGCCGGCCGGCCGGTGCGCGAGTGGACAGTGATGAAACCGGGCGGCGATTTTCCGTCAATGGATGAGCAGCCGCCGCTGAAAACGCTGATTCTGCAGCTCTGAGATTCATCCAAATAATCAGATAAATCCTATAAAGCATGATCACTTCGGAACCGGAATCGCGTGCCATACTCCAACGCACTCCGATTCAGACAGATGAAGCCGCACATGCCCAAAGGATTGATTCGCGCTATTGGCGCTCTGTTGACCGCTCTAGCCCTCTACAGCCTGCTGGGGTTTCTGATTTTGCCGGGTATCGCGTTACGGGTGGCCAATCAACAATTGGCCAGTTACGCGACGACGCCCGCGACGATCCAGCGTATCGAACTCAACCCGTTCAGCCTTGAAGTGACCCTGTGGGGCCTGATCATCGGCGAGCCGGGCAAGGAGCAGGTCGGCTTCGAGCGCCTGTACGCCAACCTGCAGATCGACAGCCTCTGGACCAAGGCGCTGCACCTGTCCGATATCGAAATCGACAAACCCAAGACCGAAATCCTCTTCGGCAAGGACGGTAAGCTCAATCTGCTTGGCCTGTTCAAAATCCCCGCCAGTGAACCGACCCCGGCCGACCCGAACGCCAAGCCGTTCCCGTTGCGCATCGAGCGGATCAAACTCGCCAGTGGTTTTGTGCACTTCCAGGATGCGCGGCCCAGCGAGCCCATTGAATTCCTCTACGACAAACTCGATTTCGAGTTGAAGAACCTCAGCACCCTGCCAGAAGACAGTGCCGATATGACCTTGGTGGCCGTTGGCCCGGGAGGTGGGAAGCTTGACTGGACCGGAAATTTCAGCCTGATCCCGATCGCCTCCGAAGGTAAGCTGAAAATCACCGATGGCAAGATGAAATCCTTTTGGCCCTATGTGCGTGATTCGGTGCCACTGGTGCTCGAAGACGGCGTAATGAGCCTCAGCACCGACTACAAACTTAACCTGTCCAAGGAAACCGAACTGCTGTTGAGCAACGTCGCCGTCAGCATCGCTCCGTTCGCGATCAAAGCACCAGACGGTCGACCGCTGGCGAAACTCGAGCGTCTGGACATCAGCGAAACCACCGTCGACCTGGCCAAGCAGCAAGTGGTCGTCGGCAAGATCCGCAGCCAGAAGCTGGAAACCTGGGCCGCCCTCGAAGCCGACGGACAACTCGATTGGCAGAAATTGTTCGCCAGCCAACCGTCCAAACCGGCTGCCAAAGCCAACGCCGAACCGGCCAGCACCCCGGCAGCCGCCGATTCACCGAAACCCGACCCGGCGCCACCGAGCAAGCCATGGCAGGTGCTGCTCAAAGACGTGCAACTGCGCGATTACCAGGTGCATCTGGCTGACCGCAAGGCGCAACCCGCCGTGGCGTTGGATGTCGGCCCGCTGAACCTGGACCTGCAGAATTTCGACAGCCTCAATGGCTCGCCTTTTAACCTCAAGCTCGATACGGGCGTGGGCAAGCAAGGCAAGATCACGGCAGACGGTGTCGTCAATCTCGCCCCGGTCAGCGCCAAGTTAAAAGTACAGACCAAGGACATCGACCTGCGTGTTGCCCAGTCCTACATCAACCCGTTCATTCGCCTGGAACTGCGCAGCGGCATGCTCGGCAGCGATCTGGCGGTCGATCTGAAAAGCACCGAGCCGCTGGCGTTCAACGTCACAGGCAAAGCTCAAGTCGATCAACTGCATACCCTCGACACCCTCAAAACCCGCGACTTCCTCAAGTGGCAGCAGTTGGTGCTCGAAGGCCTGAACTATCAGCACGGCGACAGCCTGTCGATCGACAAGGTCAACCTGTTTCAGCCTTATGCGCGCTTCATGATCAACGATGACCGCACCACCAACATCGACGACCTGCTGATTCCACAACCGCCCGACTCAGGCGCCAAAACGGCTGCAGCCAAACCTGCCAGCAAGGAAAAACCGCTGGGCATCCACATTGGCGGCATTGCCATCAATGACGGCTCGGCCAACTTCGCCGACTTCAGCCTGACCCCAAATTTCGCCACGGCCGTTCAACAGCTCAATGGGCAAATTGGCACCATCGACAGCCGTCAGGCGAAACCGGCCAGCGTCGATATCAAAGGCAAAGTCGACCGCTATGCACCGGTCACCATCAAGGGCTCGGTCAACCCGTTCGACCCGATGGCCAGCCTCGACATCGCCACCAGTTTCAAACGTGTTGAACTGACCACGCTCACACCCTACTCCGGCAAGTTCGCCGGTTACCGCATCCGCAAGGGCCGGCTCAATCTCGACCTGCATTACCTGATCACCAAGGGCCAGCTCAAGGCCGAAAACAAAGTGGTGGTCGAGCAGCTGCAACTGGGTGAGAAAGTCGACAGCCCGGACGCCGTGAGCCTGCCGCTGAAACTGGCCATTGCGCTGCTCAAGGACGTCGACGGCAAAATTTCCATTGAACTGCCGGTGACCGGCGACCTGAACAATCCGCAGTTCAGCATCATGCCGATTGTCTGGCAGACCCTGCGCAACCTGATCGTGAAGGCCGCCGCCGCGCCGTTCAAAATGATTGGCGGGCTGGTCAGTGGCGGTGGTTCGGAAGATTTGGGCACTGTGTCGTTTGCGCCGGGTTCAAGCGACCTGAGCAAGGAGGCCGAGGGTTCGTTGGTCAAACTGTCCCAGGCCCTCAAGGAACGTCCGGCCCTGCGCCTGGAAATCGAAGGCACGGCGGCCGCCAGCAGCGATGGCCCGCTGATCGCCGAGCAACGTCTGGAGCGGGAATACCAGTACAACTACTACAAAATGCTCCAGCGTCGCGGGGACAAGGTGCCGGCCAAGGCTTCATTGCTGGAAGTACCGGATAACGAGAAAGGTCCGCTGCTGGAAGGGATCTACCGCACGCGCCTGAAAACGCAGCCGCCCGCCGAATGGAAGGATCTGGGCAAGGAAGAACGCACGGTAAAAATGCGCGAAGGCGTGATCAAGTTCTGGAGTTCCAGCGACGTGCTGTTGCGTGAGTTGGGTCAGGAACGTGCCAGCAGCATCAAGGACTATCTGGTCGACAAGGGTCAGTTGGCCGATGACCGCGTGTACTTCATCGACGCTAGCCTCGGTGAAGCGGAAAGTGACGGTCGAGTGGTTACGCCGCTGCATCTGGACGCCGAGTGATGGGCGCGAAATGGCTGATGAGCCTGGCTCTGGCGGTGGCCGCCAGTCAGGCCTCGGCAGCCGATACCCTGCGCTGCGGCAGTCAATTGGTCAGTGTCGGGGACAGGTCCAGCGAAGTGCTGCAGAAATGTGGTGAACCGGTCAGCCGCGATCTGTTGGGCTACAAGCGCAGCGCCAACCGACGGGAAGAGTTTCAAGTCGAGGAATGGACCTACGGGCCCAACGGCGGGATGTATCAGTACCTGCGTTTTGAAGGTAATCGTTTGAAGCAGATCACCAGCAAGCGCGGCAATTAAGTACACAACAAACCAATGTGGGAGCGAGCTTGCTCCGGGCGGCGTTCCGACGATAGCGGTGTAACAGTCAACTTAGATGTTGAATGTTATGGCCTCATCGTCGGAACGCCGCCCGGAGCAAGCTCGCTCCCACATTTGGTTTTACGTCGCTCACAAATAGAACAGGCCCCGACACGAATGCCGGGGCCTGTAATGGCCACATCCTTATGGCCTTTCGCATGAACTCTCCAGAAGCGGCTGACGTATTGCTCGGCCCGCCCGCCGCGCCTTCTCCCAGTCCAGGCGAGAAGTCTTGCCTTACTCGGCTTTCAGGCCGTCAGCGGAGACCGCCTGGACGCCTTTGATTTTCTTGGCGATCGCCACGGCGGTGGCTTTCTGAGCGTCAGTCACCGCAACGGTGGATGACAGGGACACTACGCCTTTGTTGGTTTCGACTTTGATGTCGGTACCAGGAATGCCTTTTTCAGTCACCAGGTCTGCTTTGACTTTGGTAGTGATCCAGGTATCGGAAGTAGCTTCTTTAGCTTCGGTCACTTCACCCGCGGCCAGAACCATGGGTGCCTGGGTAGCCTGGGTTTGGGCAAATGCAGCGTTGGCCATGGTCAGGGTCAGGGTCAGCGCGGTAGCAGTTGCGGCAGCGATAGCGAACTTCTTCATACGAGTAACTCCTGTTTTTCATAAAGTCTGCTGCGTGTCTTGTCAGCAGGGTTACTGGAGATATTGCGAACGTTGTGCCAAGTTTGAGACAGCCAACAAATACATATAAATCAATAACTTAAAAAAACACCTGATTTTCGGAATCATGCAAAATGCATGACTTCGAAATTATCGACATGCAAGTTGCGGGTTTTACCGCAGGCCTAAGGCCATGAATTGTTGGGATTTTTTCGCTTGCGTGATAACGATCAAATGCAGAACAAAAAATACCCCGCCAAGAGGCGGGGTAAATGATTCAGCAAAAGATCAGTCAGACGCCCGGGCACCCGTTAGGCGAGAACTCTTTCGGCGCGGAGGAGGCGCAAGTCCAGCCCGCCGTCGCGCTGCGGGTCAGCGTGATGGTCTGGTTCAGCACTGGTGCAGGCGCATTGAGCAGCTTGCAAGTAATCGTCCCAGTTCCTTCAGCCACTTTACCCGTTACTGCCAGGGTGCAGTTCTGAGTCGTGGCCACTTTGTCATTGACGTTATCGATGGTGGGATCAGCGGACCCGGCGTTGATCACATCCTCATAGGGAATTTTAAGCGCGGACGCCTCGGCAATACCGGCCGTCACTTTGGCCCGGGCCTGATACTTGGAGTACTGCGGCAACGCAAACGTCGCCAGAATCCCGATGATCGCCACCACGATCAGCAGCTCGATCAGGGTAAAACCTTTTTGAGTATTCATAGACAAGCTCCATGCATGAGTCGAAATCTCATGATCTGAACTAGCCGCAGCACAGCTCATGCCAAGCGCCGCCCCCCCTACTGGCGGGACGCGAGGCGAGTCCAGCGCCCTTTCCCACCCCCAGAATCCGCACTATCTGACACTTTTTGTCACCTGAGTGCCCCTGGTTAGGTTCCTCCGCTTGACTAGGCTATAAGTCATGAACTGTCTGCGTCCGGTATCCCAATGAATGACATCGCCCTTAGCGGTCTGGCCAAGCAATTGGTCCTGGCCGAGCTGCTCACTGACAAAAGCGCGCAACAGGCGTATCAGCAAGCCCAACGCAACAAAATCTCCCTGGTCAGTTATCTGGTGCAGAACAAACTGGTGAAGAGCCGGCAGATCGCCGAGATTGCCTCGGAACATTTCGG
The DNA here is from genome assembly GCF_059695775.1 of Pseudomonas sp. LBUM1666. Classification (NCBI taxonomy): domain Bacteria; kingdom Pseudomonadati; phylum Pseudomonadota; class Gammaproteobacteria; order Pseudomonadales; family Pseudomonadaceae; genus Pseudomonas; species Pseudomonas sp. LBUM1666. The sequence continues at coordinate 5,330,532 of NZ_CP166789.1, forward strand.
CATGACGCTGCTTGATCTCAGTTGCCTGGACAAGGAAACACAACCCAAAGGGCTGGTCAGCGAGAAACTGGTCCGTCAGCACCACGCCCTGCCCCTCTGGCGGCGCGGCAACAAGTTGTTCGTGGGCGTTTCCGATCCGACCAATCATCAAGCCATCAATGACATCCAGTTCAGCACCGGGCTGAATACCGAAGCCATCCTGGTGGAGGAAGACAAGCTCAGCGACGCCATCGAAAAATTCTTCGATACCCAAGGTACCGGCCTGGAAGACATGGCCGACGTTGACCTCGATGGCGTGGACATCGAGTCGATCGATGACAACAAGCAGGACGCCATCGCCGGCCAGGATGTTGATGACGCGCCCGTGGTGCGCTTCGTTCACAAGATGTTGCTGGACGCGATCAAAAGCGGCTCTTCCGACCTGCATTTCGAGCCCTATGAAAAAACCTACCGTGTGCGGATGCGTACCGACGGTATTTTGCGTGAAGTCGCCAAACCACCGATTCAACTGGCCAATCGCATCGCCGCGCGGCTGAAAGTCATGGCCAGCCTCGACATCTCCGAACGGCGCCGGCCCCAGGACGGGCGGATCAAGATGCGCCTGTCCAAGAGCAAATCCATCGACTTTCGGGTCAATACCCTGCCGACCCTATGGGGCGAGAAAGTGGTGATCCGGATCCTCGACCCGTCCAGCGCTCAAATGGGCATCGACGCCCTCGGCTATGAGCCCGACCAGAAAGAACTGTACATGGCCGCCCTCAAGCAGCCACAGGGGATGATTCTGGTGACCGGGCCCACCGGCTCGGGCAAGACTGTGTCGCTCTACACCGGGCTGAACATTCTCAACACCGTGGACATCAACATCTCCACCGCCGAAGACCCGGTGGAGATCAACATGGAAGGCATCAACCAGGTCAACGTCAATCCCAAGCAGGGAATGGACTTCGCCCAAGCGCTGCGCTCGTTTCTGCGTCAGGACCCGGACGTGATCATGGTCGGCGAGATCCGCGACCTCGAAACCGCCGAAATCGCCATTAAAGCCGCCCAGACCGGTCACCTGGTGCTGTCGACCCTGCACACCAACAGCGCCGCCGAAACCCTGACACGCCTGCACAACATGGGCATTCCGGGTTTCAACATTGCCACCTCGATCAGCCTGATCATTGCCCAGCGCCTGGCACGCAAGTTGTGCAGCCATTGCAAGAAACCCATCGAGATTCCCCGGGAGGCGCTGCTCAGGGAAGGCTTCCCCGAGGAACGCATCGGCTCATTCACGATCTATGAACCGGTCGGTTGCGATCAGTGCAACGGCGGTTACAAAGGCCGAGTCGGGATTTATGAAGTGGTGAAGAACACACAGGACCTGCAACGGCTGATCATGGCCGAAGGCAATTCACTGGAAATCGACAGTCAGATGCGTAAAGACGGCTTCAACGACTTGCGGACGTCGGGCTTGCTCAAGGCCATGCAAGGCATCACCAGCCTTGAAGAAATCAACCGGGTCACCAAGGACTGAATATGGCGGTCAAAGCAGCAAAAATCAGCGTCTACGCCTGGGAAGGCACAGACCGCAAAGGCACCAAAATGACGGGCGAGTTGAGCGGTCAGAATCCGGCGTTGATCAAGGCCCAATTGCGCAAGCAGGGCATCAACCCAGGCAAGGTGCGCAAGAAGTCCACCTCGATTTTCAACCTGGGCAAGCGCATCAAGGCCCAGGACATCGCTCTGTTCACTCGGCAGATGGCGACCATGATGAAGGCCGGCGTACCGCTGTTGCAGTCTTTCGACATCATCGGTGAAGGCTTCGATAACCCGGCCATGCGCACACTGGTAGACGAGGTGAAACAGGAAGTCGCAGCGGGTAACAGCTTCGCCGCTTCCCTGCGCAAAAAGCCTCAGTATTTCGATGAGCTCTACTGCAACCTGGTGGATGCCGGCGAGCAGGCCGGTGCCCTCGATACCCTGCTGGAGAGAGTGGCGACCTATAAGGAAAAGAGCGAAAGCCTCAAGGCCAAGATCAAGAAAGCCATGACCTACCCGCTGGCGGTGGTGTTCGTCGCGATCATTGTGACCGGGATTCTGCTGGTCAAAGTGGTGCCGCAGTTCGAATCGGTATTCAAAGGGTTTGGCGCCGAATTGCCAGCCTTCACTGTGATGGTCATCGGCCTGTCGGAATTCATGCAGGACTGGTGGTGGGCGATGCTCGGCGTGCTGATCGCGGCCATCTTCGGCGTGCGCCACGCCTTTAAAACGTCGCAAGCCTTTCGGGACCGAATGGACACCTGGCTGCTGAAGCTGCCGTTGATTGGCACGCTGATGTACAAGTCCGCCGTAGCCCGTTACGCCCGCACGCTGTCGACTACCTTTGCGGCGGGTGTGCCACTGGTGGAAGCCCTGGATTCGGTGGCCGGAGCCACCGGCAACATCGTGTTCAAGCGTGCGGTGCTGCGCATCAAGCAGGATGTATCCACTGGCATGCAACTGAACTTCTCCATGCGTGCCTCCGGTATCTTTCCGAATATGGCGATCCAGATGACCGCGATTGGCGAAGAGTCCGGTGCGCTGGACGATATGCTCGACAAGGTCGCGAGCTTCTATGAGGACGAAGTGGACAACATGGTCGATAACCTCACCAGCCTGATGGAGCCGTTCATCATGGTGGTGCTGGGTGTTATCGTCGGTGGCCTGGTGGTTGCGATGTACCTGCCCATCTTCCAACTCGGCACAGCGATCTGACATGCCCTTGAACGACATTCTGACCCTCCACCCGTTGGCCTTCGTAATCGCAGCCATGTTGGTCGGCCTGCTGATTGGCAGCTTTCTCAACGTGGTGGTCTGGCGCCTGCCAAAAATGCTTGACCGCGAATGGCGTGAGGAGGCTCGTGAAGTGTTGGGCTTGTCAGGTGAAACACCACTGCCGACCTTCAACCTGATGCTGCCCCATTCCCAGTGCCCACATTGCGGCCATCGAATCCGTGCCTGGGAAAACATTCCGGTGCTCAGTTATCTGCTCTTACGGGGTCGATGCTCGAACTGCACGGCAGCCATCAGCAAACGCTACCCGCTGACCGAACTGGCCTGCGGTCTGCTCTCGGCGTTCATCGCCTGGCATTTCGGTTTCGGCTGGCAGGCCTGCATGGCGCTGCTCCTGAGCTGGGGGTTGCTGACGATGAGCCTGATCGACGCCGAGCACCAACTGCTGCCGGATGTGCTGGTGCTGCCGCTGGTATGGCTGGGGCTGATCGTCAACAGCTTCGGACTTTTCGTGTCCTTGCATGAAGCGTTGTGGGGCGCGGTGGCCGGCTATATGGCGCTGTGGTCAGTGTTCTGGCTGTTCAAGCTGATCACCGGCAAGGACGGCATGGGCCACGGTGATTTCAAGTTGTTAGCGATGTTCGGCGCCTGGGGTGGCTGGCAGATCCTGCCACTGACCATCCTGTTATCGTCGATGGTGGGCGCCGTTGTCGGCGTGATTTTGCTGCGTTTGCGCAACGCGAAAACCTCCACGCCGATCCCCTTCGGACCCTTTCTGGCAATTGCCGGCTGGATTGCCTTGCTCTGGGGTGGTCAAATAACCGACTTCTATTGGCAGTTTGTCGGTTTGAAATGAATACCCCTGTGGAAAAACCCTGGATTCTCGGCTTGACCGGCGGCATCGGCAGCGGCAAAAGCGCGGCTGCCCAGCACTTCATTGATCTGGGCGTGCACGTAGTGGATGCTGATCATGCGGCGCGTTGGGTGGTAGAACCGGGGCGCCCGGCGCTGGCCAAAATCGCCGAACACTTCGGCCCCGGCGTATTGCAAGCCGACGGGCAGCTGGATCGCGCGGCGTTGCGCAAACTGATCTTCGAAGTGCCAGAGGAACGCCGCTGGCTCGAAGCGCTACTGCATCCGCTGATCGCCAAGGAAATCGCCGACCATCTGGCCAAGGCACAATCGCCCTACGCGATTCTGGTTTCGCCGCTGCTGATCGAGTCCGGGCAGTACGCCATGACCCAACGGGTTCTGGTGATCGATGCCCCGGAACAACTACAGATCGAGCGCACCCTGCAGCGTGACCAGACCAGCGAGCAACAGGTCCAGGCGATCCTCAAGGCCCAGTCCAGCCGACAGGACCGCGTGAGCCACGCCGACGATGTGGTGGTCAACGACCGCGACCTCGCCTGGCTGCACAGCGAGGTCGAACGCCTGCATCACTTTTACCTTACTTTGCGTGGAGGCCAGTCATGAGCCAAACCCCAACCGTCGATTGCCCAACCTGCGGCGCCCCTGTTGAATGGAGCCCGGAAAACAAATTCCGGCCATTCTGTTCCGATCGTTGCAAGTTGATTGACCTGGGCGCCTGGGCGTCGGAAGAACACAAGATTCCGGTCAGTCCGGATGCCGAAGACGACCTGTTCAGCGAAGACTTCGAGCCGCGTCACTGATCTTCAAGGCCGCATAAAACCGTAGTTCTGGCTGTCATCGAGGTTTTCCGCAAGAAAACGCAACTCATCGGCCAGGTCTTCGGCGCTGCGCACTGCCTTGCTCTGTTGCACCACTGCACTGAGCAAGGCACGCAGGCTCAACCCCGGATCAAACCCCACTTCCTGCGCCCCATCCAGACTTTGACGCAACTCCTGCCTTGCCCATTCGTAGACACTCATTTCGATGCTCCTGAAGGTTTTCCAGAGCATGGATTCGTGAGCGGTTTTTGCCTTTGATGTGGATCAAGATTTGGGATCGTCGTCTTTCCAGGGTGCCGAAAGGTAGCGCGTGCGATTGAACGTCTCCAGCCATTCCGGACTGAACACCACCAGCGCGCTGACAATCATTCCGTTGATAAAGGCTTCCGGGAAAATCAGCAGCCACAGATAACCAGCGAAATCTTCCAGCCAATACGGCATCTCGAAACGTTCGTTGAACCACAACAGCCATAGCGCCAGCAGTAGACACAGCAACGCCGACAGCGCCGCGGCGAAGAAACCGGAAACGAAGATATACACAAAGGGATTACGCGGCTGCTTTCGCTCCACCAGGATCGCGCAGCATTCGGTGACCAACACCGGCAGCAAAATCAGCAGCGCACCGTTGACCCCCATCGCTGCCAGATCCTGCCGCCCGAGCAGCACCAGGCCGAATTGCGCCACCAGCGCGCCGACGATCGCCAGTGGCCAATCCAGCAGTAAGGTCACGGCCGTCATACCGATGAAGTGATAAGACACGCCGGTATCGAAATCCCGTCGCACCAGCCAGAGCATGAACAGCGCGAACACCGTGCCGAACAACAGATGCTGGCGGCGACTGTCGCTGAACAGTTCGACCCACGGTGCTCGCGCAACGGCCCAGATCAGCACCGGCACATAAATCAACCACCCCGCCGTGAGGGTTTCAGGTGACAGTAACTCGGCACCGATCATGGCTGGCCACACTCCTTTGTCTTGCCGAAAGAGAACAGGTCCTCAGTCTACACCGCCCCTCGAGCGCTCAGGCCCAATGCCGTGGATCGTTCATTACCGTCTCGTGTTCAGCGAATAGCTTGGGTAATTCGTCCTTGAGAAAGTCCACCCAGGTCCTGACCTTGGCATCGAGAAAACGCCGCGACGGGTACAACGCATACACGTTGCGCTCACGAGGGCGCCAGGCCGGCAGCAAGCGCAACAAGGTGCCATCGCTCAAGGGGCGCGTCGCGGTATAGAACGGAATCAGGCTGATCCCCATGCCGGATTCCGACGCCTTGACCATCGACTCGGCGACGTTGCATTGAAAGGTCCTGGCCGGGCTGACGGCATGCTCGCCCTCTTCGTCCCGGAACACCCATTCATCGCTGTACAACGGGTCGAGCATGCGCAGGCACCGATGATCGTTCAGCTCCATCGGTGTGTGCGGCACGCCATGCCGTTGCAGGTATTGCGGGGAGGCGCAGGGCACGCTGTAAATCTGTCCGATGGAGTGGGCGACCAATTGCGAATCGGCCAGTTCATGGGCAATCGAAATCACCACATCGTGCCCTTCCTCCAGCGGATCGGGGTTGCGCTGCGACAGCGTCAGCTCGAACACCACATCGGGGTAAAGCTCACTGTAACGAGCGATCAATGGCGTGATCAGCACACCCAGGCCATTCATGCTGTGGACCCGCAACCGTCCACTCGGCGTGAGATGGGCGCCGCGGGCCTCTGCCGTTGCCACCTCCATTTCTTCAAGTATTTGCCGACTGCGCACCAAAAAGCGTTCACCGGCCTCGGTCAGGCTCAATCGCCGCGTGGTGCGTTGCAGCAAGCGTGCTTGCACATGCTGCTCCAGATCGGCCACCAGCCGCGACACTTGCGCGGTCGACAGGTCCAGCGCATCGGCGGCGGCGGTAAAACTTGCGCAGTCCACCACGCGGACGAACACCCGCAAGTTATTGAGCAGATCCATAAGCCCTCCACGGGCGGTGACTGTTACGTTTCATGTAAGGCTGCATCAGGCGCTGGCCCCTTTATCGGTCGCAGGCAAAGACTAGAATTCAGGTATCGGAATCAACACGGAGCACGGAAAGATGAAAACCCTGATCAGCCTGTTTCTGACCGTAGTCGCCACCTCGGCCATGGCCGCCGGCAACGAACCCGCCGCTACCTCGTACAACCCGGCACAGCCGCTGGACATCGCCGAAGTGGTTTCAGTGACCGACACCGCAACCGCCTGCGACGTTGTGCCTGCAACCATGGTTTACATCGATCATCAGGGCCAGACTCATCGCGTGACGTATCAGGTGATGGGTAACTGCCTGAGCAGCCTGTGATCTACGCCTCATAGCAGCGTCCATGTGTAACTGAGGATCAGGCGGTTTTCGTCGATATCACTGCGGTAGTTGGAGCGAGCCATCGCATTGCGCACACGGATCCCGAGGCCTTTGAGATTGCCGCTCTGCAGTACATAGCCGATGTCCAGATCGCGTTCGCGGTCCTTGCCTTCAAACCCCTTGCCGGTATCGACATTGTTGCCGGTGATGTATCGCACGGTGCTGGTCAGCCCCGGCACGCCGAGGGCCGCAAAATCGTAGTCGTAACGCGCCTGCCAGGAGCGCTCGTCGGTGTAGGCGAACTCGTAGGTCGGCACCTCGTTACCCAGTGGGCTGATGTTGGCAAACACTCGCGGGAAGGCGCTGTCGCCGAACATGCCCTGATAGCCGACATAGAATGTGTGGCCGCCACGCTTGGCTGACAGCAAGGAGAAGAACGCCTGGTTGTCGATGTTACCCAGCAGCTTTTTGCCGTCTTCGCGCGAATCGTAATAACCAAGGTTCGCGCCCAGGATCCAGTTACCTAGTGGCTCGCTGTGCTTGAGGCCGAGAAAACGCTGGTTGTAGATATCTTCCAGTTGCCCGAACCAGGCGCTGACCGAGCTGCGTTTATCGTTGAAAGCGTAATCGGCGCCGGCAAAGTTGAAGCCATCACTGCTGACCTGACGCTGCGGCACATGACCGAGCATGGCTTGCATCTTTTCGTCGCCGGCCTCGTTGCGCAGGCTGGTCGAACTCAAGTGGCCGCCCTGCACAGTCAGGCCATTGACCTCGTTTGAACTGATGCTCGCACCCTGATAGCTGGGCGGCAGCAAACGGATATCGCTGAAGGCCAGCACCGGCAGGTTAGGTTGCAACTCACCCACCTTCAGTTCGGTTTTGGAGAAACGCACCTTCAACGCGCCTTCCAGTCGGCTGTAATCATTTGCCGCGCGCCCGTCATCCTGCACCGGCAGCAAACCGGTATTGACCCGGTCCGGGCTGCTGTCGAGTTTGAGGCCGAGCAGGCCAATGACATCCACACCAAAACCGACGGGGCCCTGGGTATAGCCGGATTTGACGTTGAGAATGAAGCCCTGCGCCCACTCTTCGGCCTTCGATTGTTGGTTGGCCCCGACGATGTCGGAAAAGTCCCGGCTGAAATAGTAATTGCGTGCTTGCAAGGTGGCTGTGGTGTCTTCGATGAACCCGCCCTCGGCCGCCATCGCACCGGCGGAGAAACTCGAGACGACAGCCATGGACAACACTGAACCGGTTGTTGGAAGAATCTGCTTCATCGTTTTTTCTCTTATTTTTATTGATCGACAGGTTGAAGTGCTTCAGCCGCCGCGGATTCGCGGCGGGGAACGGGACGACGGGCGTTTAACAACAAGTGCGTGACCATGCCGAAAATCAGCCCCCAAAAGGCGGCGGACAAACCCAACAACGACATGCCCGACGCGGTGGTCAGAAAAGTCACCAACGCGGCTTCGCGATCACTCGGCACGGCCATTGCGCCGGCCAACGCCCCGGCAATCGCAGCGAACAGCGCCAGCCCGGCCAAGGCTGCGATCAGTTCTTTGGGGAACGCGGAAAACAGTGAAACCAGGGTGGCGCCGAAGATCCCCAGCACCAGGTAACACAGCCCGCCCACAACCCCGGCCACATAACGTTTGCCGGGATCTTCATGAGCCTCGCGCCCGGTACAAATCGCCGCGGTGATGGCTGCCAGATTCAGCCCATGGCAACCAAACGGTGCCAACAGCGCCGTGCCCACCGCACTGCTGGCGATGATCGGGCCGGCCGGTGTTGCGTAACCGCTGGCCCGCAGCACCGCCATGCCGGGAACGAACTGGCCGGTCAGCGCCACCATCACCAGCGGCAAGGCGATATTCAGGGTCGCGCTCAGGCTGAACGCGGGCGTGATCCACACCGGCGTGGCCAACCCGATCACCAACGCCTCGCTGTGCAAATCACCGGCGACAAAAGCCATCGAGCAGCCCACCAGCAGCACCATCAACACCGCGTACCGCGGCATCAGCCGTTTGCAGATCAGGTACGTGACGAACATCGCCAGCACCAGCAACGGCTTGCCCTGCAACGAGACGAATAACCCGGTGCCGAAGCTAAACAGAATCCCCGCCAGCATCGCCGCCGCAATGGCCGCGGGCAGTTTGCTGATGATCCGGTCAAACGCCCCCGACACGCCGACCAGAAAGATAATCAGGCTGCTGACCAGATACGCGCCTACCGCTTCCGGCATGGAGATCCCCGGCAACAGCGCCACCAGCAACGCCGAACCCGGCGCCGACCACGCGATGATCACCGGGACGCGGTAACGCAGGCTCAGACCGATGCCGAGCACGGCGCTGCCGATGGAAATCGCCCAGACCCAGGAAGACAGCACCTCCCGCGAGAGGTGCGCGGTCTCGGCGGCCTGGAAGATGATCACCAACGGGCCTGCGTAGGAAATCACCGTGGCGATAAATCCGGCGACTGCCGCAGACAGGGAAAAGTCCCGGACTAACGCTCTCATGAAACGTCGCCAACAGCCCCGTCGGGCGAACCGTGGCGCAGGCCCGACAGCGCTTGTTTAGCACTGCGTCGACTGCTAATGGCGAACACGGTCATGGCAATCGCGGCCACCGCACCGGGCAAGGCAAAGGCCATGAAGTTCAGTTGCAGCGGCAGGCTGATCCCGAGTAATGCACCGCCCAGCAGCGGTCCGACGATGGCACCGTTGCGCCCGATGCCCGACGCCCAGCCCAAACCGGTGGAGCGAATGGTCATGGAGTAGAACTGCGCGGCGCAGGCGTACAACAGAATCTGCGAGCCAATGGTGGTGGCACCGGCAATGGCGATCAGCAGGTACAACAGCGGCATCGGGCTGTTGAATCCCAGTAAGGTGATCGACACCGCAGCCACGGCGAAGAACACCGCCAACACCCGAGGCAGGTTGAGCTTGTCTCCCAGTACACCGCCACCGACCGCGCCGAAAATGGCGCCGAAGTTGAGCACCAGCAGGAACGACAGACTCGAACCCAGGCTGTAACCGGCGTTGGCCATCAGTTTCGGCAGCCACGAACTCAAGGCGTAGACCATCAGCAAGCAGCAGAAAAACGCCAGCCACAGCATCAGCGTGCGCAGCGCACGACCCTCGCGAAACAGTTGCAGCACCGGCGTGCCGGTACCCTTCACTTCGCTCATGTGCAACTGATCGCTGGTTTGCGCGACGTACGCCGGGTCAATCCGCTGCAGGATGTTGCGTGCCTCTTCATTGCGCCCCTGGCGCAGCATGAAACCCACCGACTCGGGCAGGAAGTACATGATCAACGGCAACAACAGCAACGGCAGCACCGCCACGTAAAACACCGACTGCCAGCCAAAACTCGGGATCAGCACGATACCGAGCCCCGCCGAGAGCATGCCGCCTACCGAATAGCCGCTGAACATGATCGCCACCAGCGTGCTGCGGATTTTCTTCGGCGCGTACTCGTTCATCAGTGCCACGACGTTGGGCATCACCCCGCCAATGCCAAGCCCGGCAATGAACCGGCAGAGGCCAAACTCGGTGGGGTTACGGGCAAGACCATTGAGCACGGTAAAACCGCTAAACAGCATCACGCAGATCGTGATGGCTTTTTTGCGGCCGATCTTGTCCGACAGCGGGCCGAAAAACAACGCGCCGAACATCATGCCGAACAGTGCATAACTGCCCAGTGCGCCCGCTTGCAGGGGACTGAGCCCCCACTCTTTCATCAGCATCGGCAGCACCACGCCGTAGATCACCAAATCGTAACCGTCGAAAATGATGATCAGGGCGCACCAGAACAGCACCATCCAGTGGAAGCGGTTGAATCGTGCGTTGTCGATAACCTCATGTACGTTGATCTTGCGCATGGCATCTATCTCTTGTTGTTGTTTTTAGAGCGTCGGTAAAGCGGCTTACGTCCGTACAGCCGAGGGTAGAGAGGCCGGGCACGAGGAAATATCCGCTTTGCGCAGATCACTATCCGTTTTGTGCAATGCCCTGAACCGGGCGTGGTATGAGGAGTGTTGCGGGGATGGCGGGCCGCAAATCCGGCAGATCGGAACCTCTCCGATGAACTGCCTTCATTGCGATCGCATTTGAACGCCAAGCGCGGGGCTATGGATGACTCAGATGTCAGGGTCTGCGGTCACAGGAGCTTTGTTCCAATCAGGGCAGGGTCTTCTCCAGCGCCTCCCGCAATTGCGCAGCCGTGGCGTATTCGTACTGAGCCACCAATTGACCGTCCTTGAGCTGCAGCCACAGCACTTTATCCACAGGCCCGGGATAGCGCGGCGCCACGCGACCATCACGGTCAAGCATCACTCGATAGGCATAATCGCGCATGGCCGGTACTGCGAACATTTTCGCGATCAGTCGAGGCATGCGCTGGATGTCCGCGACAAATACCGCGTGCCGAGCCTCCAGGTAGCCCTTGGGCTGGTCCTGCAGAGCGGCGGCGACCAGTTTGGCGGCGTCCATGCTCCGCGCCACCAGCAGCGTCTGAGTCTGATTATCAAGCGTGAAGGCCTGATCGAACTGATCAAGCAAGGTCCACGGCGCCAGCCGCTCCCCCACCTCCAGCGCCTGAGCCCAAAGAGGCAGAAGACTGAGCAACAACACGGGCCAGTATTTCACGGCATTCCCTTCGTTGAGGCGCTTGTGCGCAATGAACACCAGTCTACACCGCCCGCTTCGCATACCCAGTCGCCGTGACCTGGAGCGCGCTACCGATTCACAGGTCCTGAGAGCGTGTAACGTCGAGCCTCTCTTAAAAGATCGCTGCACATGACATTACCTTGAGCTTCTCCCTTGGGGCCGATAGACAGCGTGGTCAGCTCAAGGCTGGTTTCTTGCCGGGATTGAACGAGCTTGTTTCCGGTGGCATCTATGATCTGACTTTCTCCACGAAAGTGAGCGTCTATTAGCAGCCCCGATTCGACGCCTGTTCTATTGCAGGAAACGAGCGGCAGGCCGTTCTCCATCGCGCGGACTCGCATGATATCGCCGGTCCATGGGCCGCCATAGTTGACCGGGCAGCAATAGAGTTTCGCGCCGTCCAGAGCGAGCAATCGAGCGGCCTCAGGAAGCCATAGATCAAAACAGATCAGAACCCCAAAGCGAATCTTGCCATCATCAAAGCACTGCCAGCGGTCACCTTCCTCGAAGAGTTTCTTCTCCAGGTCTGTGATATGGCACTTGCGTTGTTTACCCAGCCACTTGCCTCGACTCACCACAATGGCAGTGTTGTAAAGATTGTCACCATCGCGTTCGACCATGCCGGCAACTAATGTCGCCTGCTTCTGCGCTGACAAGTCTTGCAAAAAACCGGCAAACGCTCCCGTTTGAGCACACTCGGCAAAAGGCAAAAGCTCTTCTTTTGAATCGAAGAGATAACCCGTCGTACACATTTCAGGCAGCACGAGTAGATCAAAATCAGCATCCTTGAGACCGTCAGCAATTGTTTGGCAATTGAACTCAGGCCTTTTGAATGCCACAGGAAACTGAAAGTATCCCGTGATGATTTGGGTCACTCCTGTTGTTTTCATAAAACCTCCAGAACTGTCATCCCGGAGAAGATACAGAAAAGGCCAAACCGGACACTGGCGGGGAAACATCAGGCAACAATGATCAAAGAAACGCCGCAAGCGCCCGGACGCCGATGAAGCCCGCTGGACCATAACGGCCTCGTGTCGATGCAAAGCTTTCAGCTTGTCGCATTTGAACGCTAAGCTTGGGCCTATGGATGACTCAGATTATTTACGCCTGCTGACCATCGCGGCCGAGCAAGCCAACGCGTTCCTGTCCAATGCCCGCAAATGGGAGCGTGAGCGTTGGGTCTGTCAGCGCCTGCTGCAAGGCCTGAACATTCCCTATCGCGCCGACGAATTCGCCCCGGCCGGGGAGCCGCCGGACGTGCTGTTTCGTGACGCCAGTTTCGAAGTGTTTTTCGTGCTCGATGAAGGCCGACGCCTCAATGACGAATGGCGAGATGAGCTGCAACGCCGGCGCAGCGCGTTTTCTCTGAGTTCGCTGGTGCGCCGCGAGGCCAAGCCCCGGCGCATCCCGGCCAATGAGTTTCTGCTGAGACTGGCGCCGACCTTGCGCAAAAAAGCGCACAACTACAAAGAACGCGGCATGGACCTGGGCGAACTGGACATCATCGCCTTCGCCAGCCTCAAGCGCGAAGTGCTGGACCTCAACAGCCATTTCCCGCCGCCGACCGAATACCTGCGCCAAGGCTGGCGCTCGTTGTCGCTGGTCGGTCCAACCTTCGCCCGGGTGCTGTTTGCACACCCGGATGCCCCGGATTTCCTGCGCAGTAACCTCGGCCGCAGCATCGTCTTCGACGTCGGGATCAGCCTGTGAGTCCATTGCAGGAACTGATTGCTGAAGTTCCGCAAATCGGCCGCGTACGCTGGATCGGCGTGCGCCCGGCACCTCATGCTCCGATGATTGAACTGGAGGCCGTGGAAGCGCGGTTTGAGGCCGGTTTGACAGGCGATCGAGCCCGTCCCGGCGTACGCAATGCGCGGCAGGTGACGCTGATTCAGTGGGAGCATCTGGCAGTGATCAGCTCGCTCATGGGCCGCCCGGACGACAAACCGGTCTTACCGAATGATTTGCGGCGCAACCTCGTTATCAGCGGTATCAACCTGTTCAGCCTCAAGGGCCGTCGCTTCCGGATCGGCCAGGCGATTTTCGAAACCACCGGCTGGTGCCAGCCTTGCGCACGCCTGCAAAACAACCTTGGCCCCGGGACGTTTCAGGCGGTTCGCGGACATGGCGGAATCACAGCCCGAGTGTTACAAAGTGGGATCATTCGCCTGGACGATACGCTGAATGTCGAGCCTGTTCCGGACAGCGGCTATGCTCCGTTCAACGTTCGTTAAATCAGCCTGTAGCTTCTACACATTCAGCAACGTCTACCTGACGAGGCCTTTATGACCAGCCGCCTGAACCCCGACGACCAAAAGCATGTCGAAGAGTACCTGCAACTGTCCCAGCACCAAGTCGAGCGCCGGCCTTTCCGGCCGTGGATGCTCCTGGTGGTGGTGTTGGCAGTGACCATTGGTTTAGGCCTGTTGAGCCGACTGATCAGTTACCTGACGCTATGAGCTGCATCGCGCTCGCTCGGGTAATTGCACCGATTTCTTTTAGCCTTGCGAGATATCCCCATGACTCATCGTATTGTCATCGTTGGCGGCGGCGCCGGCGGTCTGGAGTTGGCTACCCGTCTGGGTAAGACTCTGGGCAAGCGCGGCACGGCCAGTGTGATGCTGGTCGACGCGAACCTGACCCACATCTGGAAACCGTTGTTGCACGAAGTGGCGGCAGGTTCCCTGAACTCTTCCGAAGACGAACTCAACTATGTTGCCCAGGCCAAATGGAACCACTTCGAGTTCCAGCTGGGGCGCATGAGCGGGCTCGATCGCGCACAGAAAAAAATCCAGCTGGCTGCCACCTACGACGAAGCCGGCATTGAACTGGTCCCGGCGCGCGAAGTGGGTTACGACTCGCTGGTGATCGCGGTCGGCAGCACCACCAACGATTTCGGTACTCAGGGCGCGGCGCAACACTGCCTGTTCCTCGACACCCGCAAACAGGCCGAGCGCTTCCACCAGCAATTGCTCAACCACTACCTGCGTGCCCATGCCGGGCAGACCGACAAGGTCGAGCAGATCAGCGTGGCCATCGTCGGCGCCGGTGCCACCGGGGTCGAATTGGCTGCCGAACTGCACAACGCCGCCCATGAACTGGCGGCTTACGGCCTGGACCGGATCAAACCGGAGAACATGCACATCACCTTGATCGAAGCCGGGCCACGGGTGTTGCCAGCCCTGCCGGAACGTATCGGCGGGCCTGTGCATAAAACCCTGGAGAAACTCGGGGTCAACGTCATGACCAATGCCGCCGTCAGTGAGGTGACGGCCGACAGCCTGATTACCGCCGATGGCAAAGTCATCAACGCCAGCCTGAAAGTCTGGGCGGCCGGGATTCGTGCGCCGGGTTTTCTCAAGGACATCGATGGTCTGGAGACTAACCGGATCAATCAGCTGCAAGTGCTGCCGACCCTGCAAACCACCCGCGACGAGAACATCTTCGCCTTCGGTGACTGCGCAGCCTGCCCGCAGCCGGGCACCGACCGCAATGTTCCGCCACGCGCCCAGGCTGCGCATCAGCAGGCTTCGTTGCTGGCCAAATCGCTGAAACTGCGGATCGAAGGCAAACCTCTGCCTGCGTACAAATACACCGACTACGGCTCGCTGATCTCGCTGTCGCGTTTTTCGGCTGTGGGTAACTTGATGGGCAACCTCACCGGCAGCGTGATGTTGGAAGGCTGGCTGGCGCGGATGTTTTACGTGTCGCTGTATCGCATGCACCAGATGGCGCTGTATGGCGCGTTTCGTACGGCGATGTTGATGTTGGGCAGCAAGATCGGGCGCGGGACTGAGCCAAGACTGAAGCTGCACTAATACACCTCCACTGTGGGAGCGAGCCTGCTCGCGATAGCGGTCTGACATTCAGCACATCTGTTGAATGTGAGTCCCTCATCGCGAGCAGGCTCGCTCCCACATTTGATCTCCATGATCTGGAGGTCTGTGTCTCACTGTATCTCTCCCTCGATCCAGCCCCTTCGCTTACAAACTCCCCCCTTGCGCGACACAGTAGCGATACACCGTGCCCATTAAATGGCCACATCCGAACAAGGCAGCCCGCCTGCTTCGGTGATCGCCGCACTTACGTGGCAACCCTTTATCGAGCGGTTGTGTCGTGCAACCCAGGAGATTTGAAATGTCCCGTACCACCAAAAACACTATCGGTCTGCTCGGCGCTGTTTTGGCCGGTGGAATGATGTTGTCCGGCGCTGTTTTCGCCTCGCAACCTTTGACTCAGGGCTATCTGCTGGCCTCGGCCGAACAGGTCGTGAAAACCCCTGAAGGCAAATGTGGCGAAGGTAAGTGTGGTGATGAATCGATGGCCAAGACAGACACCGATGGTGACGGCAAGGTATCCCGCGCGGAATTCCTGAAAGTGGCGCCGAAGTCCAATTTCGACAAAATCGACACCAACCATGACGGCTTCATCGACGAGCAAGAGGCGTTTGATAACGTAAAAGCCAACTACGAAGCTAACGGCAAGAAAATGCCAAAAGGCTTGTTCGAACACTTGAAAGACCAAGACGGCGCCTAAGCCTCTGAGAATCAAGCCGCGCTTTCCATCGGGATGCGCGGCTTTTTTTCGTCTGCCAGATTGAAAAGAAGTGTGTTTTGGGCAAACAAAAAAAAATCCCCGTATCTTTCGATACGAGGATTTTTAATATGGTCGGGGTAAGGGGATTCGAACTCCTGACATCCTGCTCCCAAAGCAGGCGCGCTACCGGACTGCGCTATACCCCGGTAATAAAAAGGCGACCTTTAAAAAGTCGCCTTCTTCGATCAGTGCTTTTGGCCTCTGATCTTAAGATCTGATCCCAGCGTGAACTGGTTTCAAAAATGGTGGGTCGTGTGGGATTCGAACCTACGACCAATTGGTTAAAAGCCAACTGCTCTACCAACTGAGCTAACGACCCAAAAATGGTCGGGGTAAGGGGATTCGAACTCCTGACATCCTGCTCCCAAAGCAGGCGCGCTACCGGACTGCGCTATACCCCGGCTTGAAATTGGCTCCGTGACCAGGACTCGAACCTGGGACCCAATGATTAACAGTCATTTGCTCTACCGACTGAGCTATCACGGAACTACATATTTCAATTTACAACTGTGAAGCTTGCTTCACCTCTTCGACCCGTTCGCATCGCTGCGTTCGTGTGTCTGAGGCGCGCTATTCTACAATCTTAAGCACCTCTGTCAACCCCCTAAATTGCTTTCAAGTTAATGATTTGCAACTTATTTCAGATTCCTGCTTGGGGAGCTGGAACCCTTCAGGGCGACTTACTGCGGGGCGCACTTTACAAGCCTTTTCCTTTCAGTTCAACAGCCTGGCGAAAAAAAGGCCTCGCAATGCGAGGCCTCGTAGGTTTTGCTGCCGCCGTGAATCAGACGAATACGATTTCGTCGTTCTCCACGACACCCTTGGCGGTATCGCCCGGCATGAAACGACCGGACAGAATCAACTGCGCCAGCGGGTTCTCGATCCAGCGCTGGATCGCTCGTTTGAGCGGCCGTGCGCCGTAAACCGGGTCGTAACCCACCGCGATCAGCTTATCCATGGCCTCAGGGCTGAGATCAAGCTTCAGCTCGCGCTCGGTCAGGCGACTGCGCAGGCGACCCAACTGGATCTCGGTAATGCCCGCGATCTGATCCCGAGCCAACGGTTCGAAGATCACCACTTCATCGACCCGGTTGATGAACTCCGGCCGGAAGTGTGTGGAAATCGCATCCATCACTGCCGCACGCTGAGCCTCACGATCACCGACCAATTCCTGGATCTGCACCGAACCGAGGTTGGAGGTCATGACAATCACGGTATTTTTGAAATCCACCGTGCGGCCGTGACTGTCGGTCAGTCGGCCATCTTCCAGCACTTGCAGCAAGATGTTGAAGACGTCCGGGTGGGCCTTCTCGACCTCGTCCAGGAGGATCACCGAATATGGCTTGCGACGCACCGCCTCGGTCAGGTAACCGCCCTCTTCATAGCCAACGTAGCCTGGTGGCGCACCGATCAGACGCGCCACGGAATGTTTCTCCATGAACTCGGACATGTCGATCCGCACCATCGCCTCTTCCGTATCAAAGAGGAACTCGGCCAACGCCTTGCACAGCTCGGTTTTACCAACACCGGTCGGGCCGAGGAACATGAATGAACCGCTCGGGCGATTCGGATCGGACAAACCGGCACGGGAACGCCGCACGGCGTTGGAAACGGCAATCACCGCTTCGTCCTGGCCGATCACACGTTGGTGCAACAGGCTTTCCATCTTCATCAGCTTGTCGCGCTCGCCTTCGAGCATTTTCGACACCGGAATGCCCGTCCACTTGGACACGACCTCGGCGATTTCTTCTTCGGTCACCTTGCTACGCAGCAACTGGTTTTCAGTTTTGCCGTGCTGGTCGACCATTTGCAGGCTGCGCTCCAGATCCGGGATGATCCCGTACTGCAACTCGGCCATGCGGTTCAAGTCGCCTTTGCGGCGGGCAGCTTCCAGTTCCTGACGGGACTGTTCGATTTTCTGCTGGATCTGCGCAGAACCTTGAACTTCGGCTTTTTCCGCGTTCCAGATTTCCTCCAGGTCCGAGTACTCACGTTCGAGGCGGACGATTTCTTCCTGGAGTTTTTCCAGACGTTTTATCGCGGCTTCGTCGCTTTCTTTCTTCAGCGCCTGGGATTCCACCTTCAGCTGAATCAGACGACGCTCCAGACGATCGAGTACTTCCGGCTTGGAGTCGATCTCCATGCGGATGCGGCTAGCCGCTTCGTCGATCAGGTCGATGGCCTTGTCCGGCAGCTGACGGTCAGTGATATAGCGATGACTGAGCTTGGCCGCAGCGATGATTGCGCCGTCAGTGATCGCCACCTTGTGGTGAACCTCGTAGCGCTCTTTCAGGCCACGCAGAATCGCGATGGTGTCTTCTTCGCTCGGCTCGTCCACCAGCACTTTCTGGAAGCGCCGTTCGAGGGCCGCATCCTTCTCTATATATTGGCGGTACTCGTTGAGCGTGGTCGCGCCGACGCAGTGCAGTTCACCACGGGCCAACGCAGGCTTGAGCATATTGCCCGCGTCCATAGAACCTTCGCCTTTACCGGCGCCGACCATGGTGTGCAGTTCGTCGATGAACAGAATGATCTGCCCTTCCTGCTTCGACAGTTCGTTGAGCAGGGATTTGAGGCGCTCTTCGAACTCGCCACGGTACTTGGCACCGGCAATCAGCGACCCCATGTCCAGGGACAGCAGGCGCTTGCCTTTCAGCCCATCCGGCACTTCGCCATTGATGATGCGCTGGGCCAGGCCTTCGGCGATGGCGGTTTTACCCACGCCAGGCTCGCCGATCAGCACCGGGTTGTTCTTGGTACGGCGTTGCAGGACCTGAATGGTCCGCCGAATTTCGTCGTCACGGCCGATCACCGGATCGAGCTTGCCTTCTTCGGCACGCTTGGTCAGGTCGACAGTGTATTTATCCAGCGCCTGACGCGACTCTTCGTGGTTGGCGTCATTGACGGCCTCACCACCGCGCAGGTTGTTGATCGCGTTTTCCAGGGCTTTCTTGCTGACGCCCTGACCGAGCAACAATTTGCCGAGTTTGCTGTTCTCGTCCATGGCGGCGAGCAACACCAGCTCGCTGGAGATGAACTGGTCGCCCTTCTGCTGGGCCAGGCGATCGGCCTGGTTGAGCAGGCGCGCCAGATCCTGCGACATGTTCACGTCGCCGGTCGGGTTCTGGATTTTTGGTAGTTGGTCGAGCTCTTTGGTCAGCTCTTTACGCAGGCTGTTGACGTCGAATCCAACCTGCATCAACAGGGGCTTGATCGAACCACCCTGCTGCTCAAGCATGGCTTGCATCAAGTGCGCCGGTTCAATGCCCGGATGATCGAGGCCGACTGCCAGGGATTGGGCGTCGGACAAGGCTAACTGCAACTTGCTGGTTAAACGGTCTATACGCATGGGTCACCTTCCTTTTGAGCAGGCCGGACCTATAAAACATCCTGAATGAAGAAACCTGCCAGATACCTCACTAGATGTGGTCGATTCTGGGAGTTTCAAGCGTCGTACAGTTGATGTAGATCAGAGAAGTCTAGCGTTTGTGCCCTGTCTCACGAGTACGTTCCTCTTTTGACGAGTGACTGTTGTCGTCAGGCAAGGCGTCGCGACGAGTCATAGCCCGCTATGGCGAGGAGCGACAACGCAGCATGACGGCAACAGACACCGTCAAAAAGGAACAGTACTCGTGAGACAGGGCACTAAAGCCAAATGAGGGAGGCAAACCGACCGGTGCGTGGGCTGCGACGGTAAGAAAAGAAGCGAGGATCGGTCACGGTGCAGAAACCGCCACCATAAACAGCGGTGACACCGCGAGCGGCCAGGCGCAAACGCGCCAGCTCATAGATGTCAGCCATGAATTTGCCAGCATTTTGACTCGGCACAAAGGCTTTGGCGGCTTCGGGCAATTGCTCGACGAAGGTTTCGCGCACTTCCGGGCCGATTTCAAAGGCTTGCGGGCCAATGGCCGGGCCAAGCCAGACCAGCACTTCTGCTGGTGGCACAGCCAGCGTGTCTAGAGTCGCTTCCAGCACACCCGCCGCTAACCCGCGCCAACCGGCATGGGCCGCCGCGACGCGAGTGCCTGCACGGTCGCAAAACAATGCCGGCAGGCAATCCGCGGTCATCGCCGTGCAGGCAATACCGGGCGTTTCCGTCCAGCTGGCATCGGCAGTGGCCGTAAGGCTTGGGTCTGCGTGGGCCACGGCAATGCCGTGAACCTGCTTTAACCAGGCCGGCTGAATAGAGAAATGATCGGTGAGGCGGCGGCGGTTTTCGGCAACAGCTTCGGGGCTGTCATCGACGTGATCGCCGAGGTTGAGGCTGTCGAACGGCGCCAGACTGACGCCGCCCGCACGGGTGGTAACGCAGGCTTTCACCCCGGCAGGCGCAGGCCAGTCGGGAATTAGCCAGTCACTCATCCGATGAACGCCTCGCGGTCTTGCTTGAGCAGCGTCAGCAACCAGACGAAATCGTCCGGCAGTGGCGATTCCCAGCTCATGCGTTTACCGGTGGTCGGGTGATCCAGCTCCAGGAACCGCGCATGCAGCGCCTGACGCGGGAACGCCTTCAACGATTCGATCATGGTCACACTGGCTGCCGGCGGAATGCGGAAACGACCGCCGTAGGCAGGATCTCCGACCAACGGGAAGTTGATGTGAGCCATATGCACACGAATCTGGTGCGTACGACCGGTTTCCAGCTTCACCCGCACGTGAGTGTGGGAGCGGAAACGCTCGAGCACGCGGTAATGGCTGACGGCTTGCTTGCCACCTTCCATCACGGCCATGCGCTGGCGTTGCTGACCATGACGACCAATCGGCGCGTTGATCTTGCCGCCGGCAGTCACAACACCGATCACGATGCACTCGTAGATCCGGCTTACGCTGCGGCTCTGCAATTGCGTGACAAGCTGTGTCTGCGCCTGAATGGTCTTGGCCACCACCATCAGACCGGTGGTGTCCTTGTCCAGGCGATGCACGATACCGGCGCGGGGCACATTGATGATGTCCGGCACGTGGTGCAGCAAGGCGTTGAGCAAGGTGCCATCAGCGTGACCGGCGGCAGGATGCACCACCAGACCCGCGGGTTTGTTGATCACCAGGATGTCGTCGTCTTCATAGACGATGTCCAGCTCGATGTCTTGAGCGATCCATTCGCCCTGAGCTTCCTGCTCGGCAGTGAGTTCAAGAATGGCACCACCATGAACGATGTCTCGCGGGCGGATAACCGCCCCATCCACAGTCAGGCGGCCGTCTTTGATCCAGGCGGAAAGGCGCGAGCGCGAGTGCTCAGCGAATAATTGTGCGGCGACTTGATCGAGGCGTTGGCCGCCCAATTCGGACGGCACCTCTGCGCGAAGTTCAATTTTATCGGACATGCTCAGACTAGGCGTCGGCACAGCCTTTGGTTTCGGCTGCGCGCTTGTGGTTAAATACGGCGTCTTTTGCCCCGAGGCTATTCAACGGGGCGCTCATCATAACAGGACGGCCCCGCCCAAGACAGCGGCCGTCATAGGGACGCAAGCCGCCATGCAAGTGAAACACCTGCTGCTGATCGCCATCCTCGCATTGACCGCTGCTTGCTCATCGAAGGAAGTCGTAGACGAAAACCTTAGCGAAGTCGAGCTGTACCAGCAGGCTCAGACTGACCTGGACAACAATAGCTACACCGCCGCCACAGCCAAGCTGAAGGCGCTGGAGTCGCGTTACCCGTTCGGTCGCTACGCCGATCAGGCTCAACTCGAGCTCATCTACGCCAACTACAAGAACACCGAGCCTGAAGCTGCGAAGTCCGCCGCCGAGCGCTTCATTCGCCTGCACCCGCAGCACCCGAACGTGGATTACGCGTATTACCTCAAGGGTCTGACTTCTTTCGACCAGGACGTCGGCCTGTTGTCGCGCTTCCTGCCGTTGGACATGACCAAGCGTGACCCGGGTGCCGCTCGCGACTCCTACAACGAGTTCGCCCAGCTGACCAGCCGCTTCCCCAACAGCCGCTACTCGCCGGACGCCAAGCAGCGCATGATCTACCTGCGCAACCTGCTGGCGGCCTACGAGATTCACGTTGCCGACTACTACCTGACCCGTCAGGCCTATGTCGCCGCCGCGAACCGTGGTCGCTACGTGGTGGAAAACTTCCAGGAAACCCCTGCGGTCGGTGACGGCCTGGCGGTGATGACAGAGGCTTACCAGCGTCTGCACCTGGACGACCTGGCTGCCACCAGCCTCGAAACCCTGAAGCTCAACTACCCGAACCATCCAAGCCTGGTCGACGGTCAGTTCAAGCCTTCGGTGGCCGAAGCCGACAACCGTTCGTGGTTGAGCAAGGCGACCCTGGGCCTGATCGAATCCCGTCCACCGCTGCCGCCGGGCGAAACCCGCGCCAACCAGGACGTGCAGAAGCAGTTCCAGGACGCCAAGGACGCCATTCCAAGCGATCTCAAGCCGAAAGATGAAAATGGCGACGTGATCGAGGAAGAGGAACACGAGTCCGAAGCCAATAACAGCGACCGCTCGTGGTTCAGCTACATGACCTTCGGCGTGTTTGACTGACCCGTCGGGTTGTACAAAAAGGAGCCTTTCGAGGCTCCTTTTTTATGGGCTCGATTATTACGCTGTGCGCTGGTCATGTCCTTGGCTAAACTGGCTCATCACTCGTCAAATAGCAGCTCATCATGCTTCGTTTACTGTTCTGGATCGCCCTGATTGCCGCTGCGGTATGGTTCTGGCGCAAGTTCAAGGGCCAGGCTTCTGTGCCCAAGTCCTCTGCCGAGCTGGAAGCGGCCCCCATGGTCCGCTGCGCCCATTGCGGCGTACACCTGCCACGCGACCGCGCGCTGAACCTTCAACAACAGTGGTATTGCAGCCAGGCTCATCTTGAGCAAGGCCCGGGTTCCAGTGATCGCTGAGACCTCCAGTCCCGGCAGCAAACAGGCCCAGCGACTGCTGCGCCTCTATCACCTCTACCGTTTGAGCATCGGCATCACCCTGGTGCTGTTGATCGCCAGCAACATGGACAACCAGCTGCTGACGTTCAGCAATGACGACCTGCTGCGCAGTGGCAGCTGGTTTTACCTGGTGCTGAACATCCTGCTGGTGGTATTCCTCGGGAATACCCGGCGCCCGGCGCAACTGTTCAGCCTGGCGCTGACCGACGTCCTGCTGCTGTGCGGTCTGTTCTACGCCGCCGGCGGTGTGGCCAGCGCCATCGGCAACCTGCTGATCGTATCGGTAGCCATCAGCAACACCTTGTTGCGAGGCCGCATCGGCCTGCTGATTGCCGCCGTTGGCGCGCTCGGCATCGTTGGACTGAGCTTCCTCCTGAGTTTCAGCCATCCCGCCACCCCGAACGATTACCTGCAAGTCGGCACGCTCGGCGCTTTGTGTTTTGCAGCGGCATTGCTGGTGCAAGGGCTGATCCGACGCCTGGAAGTCAGCGAAACCCTCGCCGAACAACGGGCCAGCGAAGTCGTCGGCCTCGAAGCCCTCAACGCCCTGATCCTGCAACGCATGCGAACCGGCATCCTGGTACTCGACGACAAACGGCGGGTTCAATTGGCCAACCACAGCGCGTTGAACCTGTTAGGCAGGGAAAATCTCGCAGGCCAGTTGATCGACGACTACTCACCCAGCCTGGTCGAACGCCTGCAACTGTGGCACAACAATCCGACGCTGCGCCCCCAGAGCCTGAAGGTCGCCAGCAGTGGCCTGGAGCTGCAACCGAGCTTCATTGCCCTGGACCAAAGCCCACACCACCAGACCCTGGTCTTTCTCGAAGACCTCGCGCAAATCGCTCAACAAGCCCAGCAATTGAAGCTCGCCGCCCTCGGTCGCCTGACCGCCGGTATCGCCCATGAAATCCGCAATCCACTGGGCGCCGTTAGTCATGCCGCGCAGCTATTGCAAGAATCAGAGGAACTGAACAGCGCGGATCGACGTCTGACACAGATTATTCAAGACCACTCTCAGCGAATGAATCGGGTAATCGAAAACGTCCTGCAACTGTCCCGCCGCCAGCAAACCGTCGCGCAACGGCTTGATCTGAAGCCGTGGCTGGAACAGTTCGTCAACGAAACCCGCGAGGGGGCGACCGAGCGTCAGCAAATTCACCTGCGCATCGGCTCAGGGGACTTCAAAACCCTGATGGACCCAGACCAACTGACCCAGATTCTCGACAATCTGTTGCGCAACGCCTGGCGCCATAGCGCCTTGAATCACGACCCGCCGCAGGCCTGGCTCGAGTTGTTTGTCGACCCGGACAGTCAGCTGCCGATCCTCGAGGTCCTGGACAATGGCCCCGGCGTGGCACCGGAGCACCAAGTGCACTTATTCGAACCGTTCTTCACCA
Organism: Pseudomonas sp. LBUM1666; assembly: GCF_059695775.1. Taxonomy (NCBI): domain Bacteria; kingdom Pseudomonadati; phylum Pseudomonadota; class Gammaproteobacteria; order Pseudomonadales; family Pseudomonadaceae; genus Pseudomonas; species Pseudomonas sp. LBUM1666. The sequence continues at coordinate 5,354,850 of NZ_CP166789.1, forward strand.
CCAGCACCCAAGGCACCGGCCTGGGGCTTTATCTGTCCCGTGAGCTGTGCGAAAGCAACCAGGCCCGCCTAGACTTCAAACCACGCCAAGGCGGCGGCTGCTTTCGCATCACCTTTGCTCACGGACGGAAACAAAGTTGAACATAAGCCCACGGCAAAAAGTCCTGATCGTCGACGACGAACCGGATATCCGCGAACTCCTGGAAATCACCCTGGGACGGATGAAACTCGACACCTTCAGTGCCCGCAACCTCGGCGAAGCCCAGGCCCTGCTGTCGCGCGAGACGTTCGACCTGTGCCTGACCGATATGCGCCTGCCGGACGGCACCGGCCTTGAGCTGGTGCAACACATCCAGCAACGCCACCCCCAAGTACCGGTGGCAATGATCACCGCTTATGGCAGCCTGGAAACCGCGATCAACGCCCTCAAGGCCGGCGCCTTCGACTTCCTGACCAAACCGGTGGACCTCACTCGCCTGCGGGAACTGGTCAGCAGCGCGCTGCGTTTACCTGCGCCGGGCGGCACCGGTATCGCCATCGATCGCCGGCTGCTGGGTGATTCACCGCCCATGCGCGCCCTGCGCAAACACATCGACAAACTGGCCCGCAGCCAGGCGCCGGTGTACATCAGCGGCGAATCCGGCAGCGGCAAGGAATTGGTCGCGCGACTGATCCATGAGCAAGGACCGCGCGCCAGCCAACCCTTTATCCCGGTCAATTGCGGGGCGATTCCGTCGGAATTGATGGAGAGCGAATTTTTCGGGCATCGCAAAGGCAGCTTCAGCGGTGCCATCGAAGACAAGCCCGGACTGTTCCAGGCTGCCCATGGCGGCACCCTGTTCCTCGACGAAGTGGCTGATTTGCCGCTGGCGATGCAGGTCAAACTGCTACGGGCAATACAGGAAAAAGCCGTTCGCGGTGTCGGCGAGCAACAGGAAACCGTGGTCGATGTGCGTATCCTTTGCGCCACCCACAAAGACCTCGACGCCGAAGTCGCCGCCGAACGCTTTCGCCAGGACTTGTACTACCGGTTGAACGTGATCGAACTACGGGTGCCGCCCTTGCGCGAACGCCGTGACGACATCGAATCCCTCGCCTGCCATGTGCTCAAACGCCTGGCCATCAGCACTGGCCAACCCGCCGCAAAACTCCACCCCCAAGCCCTCGAAGCGCTGAAAAGCTATCGCTTCCCCGGCAATGTGCGGGAACTGGAGAATGTGCTCGAACGGGCTCATACGTTGTGCGAAAACAAGCAGATCGAAACCAGCGACCTGCGACTGGCCGAAGGCAACTGCAACCCGGAAAGCGGTGTGCCGGACCTGACGCAGATCGACAACCTGGAAGACTACCTGGAAAACGTCGAACGCAACCTTATCCTCCAGGCCCTGGAAGAAACCCGCTGGAACCGCACGGCGGCGGCTCAGCGGTTGAATCTTTCATTCAGGTCGATGCGCTACAGGCTCAAGAAACTGGGACTCGATTGAGTCTCAGATCCGTCCAGCCGGCGCATACGGCGCCGGATCAATGATCGGCTCACGCCCCAGCATCACATCCGCAAACAACTGACACGACGCTGGCGCCAGCACCAAGCCATTACGGTAATGCCCGCAATTAAGCCAAAGCCCTTCGAACCCTGGCACCCGACCGATGTAGGGAATACCTTCCGGCGAGCCCGGTCGCAACCCGGCCCAGTGCCCCACGACCTCGGCATCCGCCAGTGCAGGAATCAACTCCACCGCCGACGCCTTCAGGCTCTCCAGGGCAGATTCGGTCGGCGTCTTGTCGAAGCCTTGATGCTCCAGCGTACTGCCGATCAGAATGTGCCCGTCGCGCCGAGGAATCGCATAACGCCCCTTGGCCAGAACCATGCTCGGCAGGAAATCCGCTGCGCATTTGTAGAGAATCATCTGCCCTTTCACCGGCTCGACCGGCAGCTCCAGGCCCAGGCTTTTGAGTAAATCACCGCTCCAGGCACCCGCGGTCAGCACCACCTGATCGCCATGAATCGCTCCCGCCGAGGTCTGCACCCCGACCACCGTCGCGCCTTCACGGATAAACCCGCTGACTTCACACTGCTCATGAATCGTCACGTTCGGCAGCGCCAGCAACGCAGCCTTGAGGGATTTCACCAGCCGAGGATTACGTACATTGGCCACATCGGCCATGTAGATCGCTCGGGAAAAACCGCTCCCCAACACAGGCACCGCGTCGTGAGCCGCCGAGATATCCACAGCCCGCAACGGACGGTTTTCCCGCTCGGCCCAGGCCAGAGCCTCGGCCTCATCATCCAGATCCAGCCAGTACAACCCGGTGGTATGCACCTCGGGATCGACACCGGTGGCTGCAAACAGCCGCTCGCCCAGCTGTGGATAAAAATCCTGGGACCAATGCGCCAACGCGGTGACCGCCGGGCTGTAGCGCCACGGGTAGAGCGGCGAAACGATGCCACCACCCGCCCAGGACGACTCCTGACCGACGTTCGAGCGATCCAGCAGCACAACACTTTGCACTTCGGACGCGAGATTGAACGCCGTCAGCAGGCCAATAACCCCGCCGCCGACAATCACCACTTGCTGTTGCCTGGTCATGTTCTGATCCAACCGTTAAATAGACAGAGGGCGCAAAAGGCGCCCGAAAAAGGAACTCAGCGCCCCCAGCAATCCTTGGTCGTGGCCGTCGCATTGACCATGCTTCTGACGCCAGTGTTGGTGATGGTGAAATCACCGCACTTGTCAGCTGCCATGGCCTTGCCGGGCTTGCGCACCGCCGTCAGCAGGAACGTCTGATCGGTCAGTGTCTGGGTAATGGTGTAAAAGTCATTGCCTGGGCTCAGGCCGGCAACGCCGGTGTAGACATTGCTCTTCGAATAGAAACGCTCGAGGAGCTGCGCCTGCTCGGAGAGCAGCCCGGCCACTTCCGTTCGACGGCCCTTTTTTACGTATTCGGTGAGGCTCGGGTAGCCAATGGTGATGACGATCCCGATGATCGCAATCACGATCATGATTTCGATCAGGGTAAAACCTCGGTTGGATCTGCGCATGCCTCAACTCTCACTTACTGTATTTGTCGCCACATGATGCGACGGTTGACACCACCGCCGGGCTTTTCCACCAGGGAGCTGATGCCACCGCTGGAGTCGTTCACAATCTTTCGGGACGCATTGTTGACGATCGCGTTCAGCGTCGGAATACCACCGGTGAAAATCACCCCGCTGGAAATCGAATCCTTGATGTCGACCAGCCCGTCGCCATTGCTGTCGAGCACCGCGTAATTGAGCATCTTACCGCTGAATGCATCCAGCTCGACCAGTTTGCCGGTACCGAAACTGGCGCAAGGGTCGGTGGTGTCCACGCTGGCCGTGGTGAACACAATCCGGCCGGCCACCAGACTGGCCTGATTGATCACCCGCTCACCGGTTAGCACGTTGTTGTACACCAGTGGCAGGTACCAGCCTTTTTTCGCCGGATAGGTCACGTCGTTCTGGCTGGTGGTGATGAGTTGCCCACTGCTACCCGAGAACACGCCGGTTACCGCCTGCGCCTGCAAGCTGGAAGCGGTGATTTGCCCCGCGCCACCCTCCGCATCCCATACCGCGTAGAACGCCTGTAGATCCTTGTTGGTCTTGTCGGCGGCCTCATTGAATTTGCCGGTGCCGAAAAACACTTCCTTGCCGCCCAATGCGTGATCGGCGAGCAATGGTTGCACGGTGATCGGCTGGGTCGCACCGCCCGCCGTGGTGAATAACGGCTTGCCGGAAAACGCTACCCCCCAGGTGTCGGTGGTGGCGCCACTCAAATTGAACTTCCACAACCGCCCTTTCAGGTCGCCACCATAGGCAGCCTGCACCACATTCTGCGAGTTGACCCGAAGTTTTACAGACGACAGGCCGTTGGTAGTCTCCGCGGCGTCCACCACGATTTTCTTGATCAGCGAGCCGTCGCGGATATCCACCACATACAGCGCTGCCACCCCGGAATTGCTGCCATAACCGTTGGAGATAAACGCGGCCCAGCGACCATCAGCCAAGCGTGCCACGTCGGGGCGCGCATAGGCATAACCCAGATCATTGAAAACGTTCGCTGTATTTGCTGTGGCCGGTGCGCTGATTTCCCACAACGCGTTAGTCACGTTACCGGCCGAGGCGTCGAACAACTGCAGCGCATAGAAGGTTTTGCCGCCCGCCCCTGTTCCACCAATCGCCAGGGTTTTCCAGGCGCTGTTGAGTTGGGCATCGAACACGCCGACTTGGCCATCCACCAGAAACTTGTGGCTTACCCCATTGATGTAAGTGGGGTCAGCGATGGAGCGCAATGATGGAAGCACACTGGAGGGCATATAGCCGTAGCGTCTGACACCGTTGGTCGAGTTGATGACGTTTACAAAACCGTCGTTGGCGTTCACCACCAGGCTGGAGTTCATGTTGGCGGCCTTGGTGGTGAGGTAGGTGCTGTAGGTGGTGTCACCCACAAGATCGGACGCGGTTTTGTCCTTGGGCGCAGCCAACACGAGAGGCGAATTGATGATATCGCCGAGCAATACACTGCGCGCTTTCAACCCGGTTTTGTTGGTGCCCTTGCTCCACTCCACCAGATCACTACCGGTGATGCCGGTGGGCAGCCCCTGGCCGAGGGAGGTCTGCTGGACCGGGGAGAAGTTACTGTAAGCCAGGGTGACAGCGGCGTTGGTCAGGGTGTTCCAGGATTGATAGGTCGGCGCGCTAGCACCGGGCACGATGGTGGTATCGGTCGTCCACAGCACCGCGGCCGTGTTCACCGCGCCCGTAGATGTGAAGCCAAAAGACTTGATGGTGCCGCGCCAGTCCTTGGGGTCGTAGCTGGTCTGGAAATAACTTGAACTGCTGGACAGCGTCGTGCCGCTGGCCACACCACTGCCACCTGAGCCCGCCTTGGAGGTGATGTCGCTCAGGGCCGAAGACAGTGCGCTGTTGAGCCCCACGCCATCGGTCGCCTGGTAATACTTGCCCTGCCCGTAGGTCGCGGCATCCGCCAGCATTTGGTTTGCCGCGGTGAAACCCACGGTGTAGGTATTCATGTTCTGTCTGGGAAAATCCAGGGCATCCCAGCTTTTACCCGCGACATCAACGCCCGAGGAGCGCATGTCGATGTCGAAGGCGAACTTGGCGATATCATCCAGGTAGAGGGTGTCGCCCTCATCGTCGCCGAAGAGGTTGGCGCCATCGTTACTTCTGATCCCGTCCCAGTTCGGTAACCGGCTGCCACCCAGCGGATCGTCGGTCGGAAAAGTTCGGTCGTAGGTAGGTAGACCATCGGTAATCACCACCCCATAGTTTTTCTGGCAACGATACTGGATCGGACTGGTGTAGGTGGCAGGCTTCGAGTTGTTGTACGGCGCGATGCCACGAAAATAGCGGGTGATCTCGTAATAGGCTTCAGCCAGCGGCGTATTAGCCTCCGCGCTCAGTTCGTCGATTCCGGCGATCAATGCGTTGTAGTTGGCATTGGCCTGAGCCTGCGTCACGGTGCCGCTGACGGCCGACAAATCACTGACCGAACGGGCGATGTAACCACCGTCATTCCTATGGTTGCCGACAGCCAGGTTGAACGTCGCCAGGCCAATGCGCAACGAGCGGTTGCCGGCCACCAACGCCTTGGAAACGTTGCGCGCTACATTCATCCTGTAATCATTGGGGATCGAGCCATCGGTGAAGTCCCGGTCGGAATGGTTGGCCAGGCTTATCAGATAGGACAAGTATTTCGCCGTATAACGAGTGTCCTCCCCCCCCACCGGATCGGGAAGCTTCAGGCAAAGTGAATCCAGACCGAGAAAGCTGCTGCTATAAAAACCGTACCATCCTTTCGAACATGTTCCCCGAGTCAAACTCGACAAGGAAATATTGCTATCGGTCATGTCAAGTTCCCGCCCTTTCAAGCACGAACCATTCGAGAGACAAATAGTCACCAGAGTGCGTGGGACCGTCGGGTCGAAGCCAGTCGCCCAGATAATGTTGTTCATACTCCCCGAGTCATCGAGTAACAGCATCACATTGGGTGCCACGGCGGCGGCGCTCAGCAGCGGCGAATCCGAGGGAGTGAAGGCGTAAGTCGGCGCTGTCAGATAAAAGCTCAACGCCGCGCCGCAGAGCAACTGCAACAACCAACGGCGCCAGCCTGTGCGGGTCTCAGTACTTCGCATAGATACTCTCCACCACACTGCGTGAATTGCCCGCGATGCCGATTGCGGTCACCCGGTACAGCGTTGTCGAGGTGTTGCTTGGCACATTCACGGCGGTCAGGGTGGTGCCGATGTTCTGCACCCCGTAAAAACCGCTGCCGGAGGCGATCCAGGTCACCCCCGAGGTGGAATTGAAGCCGGCGCCGGTGATTGTCGACGACTCGGCCGGTGGCGCGCATTGGGTGGTGCCGCTGCAGACCGGCAACGAATAGGTCTCCAGTTGCACCGCGCTTTCACCCACGCGCAACGCCGACTCCGCGCCCTGGAACGACTGATTGCGCAAAGTCACGCTGCCAGCCATTTTTTCCTGCAGGGTGGCGTTTTGCATCGATGAAAGACCGATCAATGTCAGCAATAGAAGAAACACCAGGCTAACCAGCAGCGCCATGCCACGCTGGGCGTGAGGGGTCACGGGAGAAATACTCATCGGCCCTCCCCTCATGGCAAGCGGTTGCGCAGCGCGGCAACCACGTTGAAGGTTTGATTGCGTACCCGGTTGTTCGGGTCGGTGAGGGTCAACGTCAGGCGAACACTACGAATGCGCGCCGAATCAGAGGGGTTGCTGCTGTAACTGGAGGCGGCCACATCAGTAGCGGAACTGGCGAGGCCGAAGCTCACGTTGAAGGCACTGACGTTGTTCACCAGCACCGCCTGAGTCGGCGTGCCGGTGCCGACACCCATCAGCAGTTGATTGTTGCTGAAGCTGTAGATCAAGCGCCGGATCGGAAACGCCAGCTCGCCCGACGTCGGAACTCGGGCGCCCGTGTAGGCCGTTGCGTTGTTCCGACAATCGGAAACCACCGTCCAGGTCGGTACCCCGCCACTGCCGCCGACATCCGCAGTCACCAGAGTCAGTTTGAGGTTGGCGTTGTCCCAACTGATCGGCGTTGTATGGCTGGCATTGAAGTCACCTGCCGAGCTTGAATCGGTGACTGCCCCCAGACATCCGAACATGCCGACCATGCGAATTTCCTGAATCATCTTGCTCAGCACGAAACGCGCATCTTCCTGCATGGCGGCAGCGGCGTTCTGGCTGACATAGGTGTTCTTGGCCGCGATGAAAATCTGCGCCACGCCCAGGACCACGACCAGGCTCAATGCCAGGGCGATCAGTAATTCGATCAGGCCGAAACCTCTGTTGGTCTGGTTCATGGCGTCGACACCGGATCGACGGTGGCGCGACTGGTCAGGACGAAACTGCGCCGCGAATTGGCGATATTCGCAGCCCGCGAGTCATCCCAGGTGATGGTAATGGTGTACACCCGCTGATTGAGCAAAACGCTTCCGGTGGCAGTGGCGCCGCCGAAATTGACAATGTTGGTGGTGAAGTCGTAGAGATCCTGATCCCGGGCGACGCTCAGGTTGCCTGAGGTCGGAGGCGTGACGGTGTAGTCGGCACCGGAGTTGGCGCGAATGCGGTCCATCATGTCGTAGGCGATAAAACTCGCCTGGCTGGTCATCCGCGCGCTGTCAGTGTACTTCAGCGCATTGAGCTGAATCGCCGCCGCCCCCAACAGCCCCACGCTCAGAATCAACAACGCAACCAAGACTTCGATCAGCGTCATGCCCTCCTGTGCACGCTTGCTCCATCCCCTCATCCGCAGCTTCCACCCAATAGAATTCGTCCGTTCAAACACACATTCAGCGTTCTGTTTTGCGCCCCCCGTACGTAGCTGATCACCACCGCCGTGGACGGTGCCGACAACCCGCCAAGGTTGTTGAAATCGATGGCGGTCACTCCTGAGGTTAGCGTCAGAGTCGCCCCGCTGCTCATCGCTGGAACAACCCGCAATACTTTGGCCAATTCGCCAGTCCCGTCATAGACCGAAAGATCCCCGGTCCAGATACTGCCGCCCGCCGTCGGACGAACCCGGGTGGTGACACCTCGATTGATCGCCTCAAGTCGGGCGAAATTCAGACCACGTTGCAGATCGCCGATTTCGGTGTCGGCCTTGGTGATTTGCACCGAACGGGTAAAAGCCGGTACGGCCAGAGTGATCAGGACCAGAAACACCGCGAGCGCAATCAGCAACTCGATCAGCGTGAAACCTTTTGTACGATGATCCATCGGTGCCCTCCGTTGCCGTCGGCTATACCTGCTTCTACACGCTAGAGCATTCGACCGGCAGATGTACGGTTGTTTTGCCATTACTCGCGCAGGGATCGCGCGGGCCGCAGCACTCCAGGGAGGGAGATGACATGCATCAGCGAGGTTTCAGCCTGATCGAACTGCTCATGGGACTGACAATTGTCGGGATTGTTCTGCTGTTGGTCAGTCCGGCATTTGCCGCACTGACTGAATCGAACCATCGCGAGCAGGTGGCAGAGTCGCTTATCAGCGGTATACGCAACGCCAGAACCGTTGCCATCACACGCAACCAGAGCGTCGTGATTCACGCCATCAACGGCGACTGGAGTCAGGGCTGGCGGATCATTCTGGATATCAGTGGTAAAGGGGCGGAGGACAACAGCAATCCGCTGCTGGTTGAGCGCGCGAGTGGCACTCGGGTGCCGATTGTCGGCAATTGGCCGGTCAGGCGATACATACGTTTCAACAGTATTGGCGAGCCACAGATGCCCGGACGGGCCTTTCAAGCGGGGACACTGCACATTTGCGCAGCCCACGAACCGGTCACTCAGCTCCAGGTGGTGCTGGCCGCGACCGGCCGCGTCAGCCTGCGCAGCCATAAGGCTGAGCAGGCGCTGTGTCCTGGGGGTAAAAGCGTTAAAGCAGGGAGCGGACGCGCAACTCTTTAGGCATGGAGAAGGTAATGTTCTCCTCGCGACCGGCCAGTTCATCGGCGCCGGTAGCGCCCCAGGCGTGCAACTGCTGGATCACGCCACGCACCAGGACTTCCGGTGCGGAGGCGCCAGCGGTGATGCCGATTCGTTCGACACCTTCGAACCAGCTCTTTTGCAGGTCTTCGGCGCCGTCGATCAGGTAGGCCGGGGTGGCCATGCGCTCGGCCAGTTCACGCAGGCGATTGGAGTTTGAGCTGTTCGGGCTGCCGACCACCAGTACCACGTCGCACTCGTCGGCCAGTTGCTTGACCGCATCCTGACGATTTTGTGTGGCGTAGCAGATGTCGTCCTTGCGCGGGCCACCGATCGCCGGGAAGCGCGTACGCAGGGCGTCGATGACGCGGCTGGTATCGTCCATGGACAGGGTGGTCTGGGTCACGAACGCCAGTTTTTCAGGGTTGTTGACCTGCAAGGCGGCGACGTCTTTCTCGTCTTCGACCAGGTAGATCGCGCCACCATTGCTGCCATCGTACTGGCCCATGGTGCCTTCGACTTCCGGATGACCGGCGTGGCCGATGAGAATGCATTCACGGCCGTCGCGGCTGTAGCGTGCAACTTCGATGTGTACCTTGGTCACCAGCGGGCAAGTGGCGTCGAACACCTTCAGGCCACGGCCGGCGGCTTCGGTGCGCACGGCCTGGGAAACACCGTGGGCACTGAAGATCACGATGACGTCGTCCGGCACCTGATCCAGTTCTTCGACGAAGATCGCCCCGCGAGCACGCAGGTCTTCGACGACGAATTTGTTGTGGACCACTTCGTGGCGCACGTAGATCGGCGGCCCGAAGACTTCCAGGGCGCGGTTGACGATTTCGATCGCCCGGTCCACACCGGCGCAGAAGCCACGGGGATTGGCGAGTTTGATTTGCATGCTGTGCCTCGTGTCTTGCGCGCAAGAAATAGCGAAAACAGTGAAAACCACTGTGGGAGCGAGCTTGCTCGCGATGGCGGAGTGTCAGTCAACATCAATGTTGAATGTCAGGTACTCATCGCGAGCAAGCTCGCTCCCACATTTGATCCCATACAGCCAGTTACAGCGATTTGACTTCGATGATCTCGACGTCAAAGGTCAATGTCTTGCCGGCCAGCGGGTGGTTGAAGTCGATGGTCACTTGCTCGTCATCGAATTCCTTCACCACGCCCGGTAGCTCAGTATTGGCCGCATCGTTGAAGATCACCAGCAAGCCAGGCGACAGTTCCATGTCCTTGAACTGCGAGCGCGGAATGATCTGCACGTTCTGCGGATTGGGTTGGCCAAAAGCGTTTTCCGGCTGAATCGTCAGCGTACGCTTGTCGCCAGCCTTGAAGCCGAACAGCGCAGCTTCGAACCCTGGCAACAGGTTGCCGTCACCGACCTTGAAGGTCGCCGGGGCTTTGTCGAAGGTGCTGTCGACGGTGTCGCCGTTCTCCAGGCGCAGTGCAAAGTGCAAGGTGACTTCCGTGTTCTGGCGGATGCGTTGCTCAGCCAATACTTGTTCAGTCATGAACGGCTTCTCCGGTCTTCTTACTTTTGAACATGTCCAGCGCAAGCATTACGGCACCGACAGTGATTGCACTGTCGGCAAAGTTGAACGCCGGGAAATACCAGCGGTTCTGCCAATGCACCAGAATGAAGTCGATCACATGGCCCAGGGCAATGCGGTCATACAGATTGCCCAGCGCGCCACCCAGCACCAGCGCTAATGCGACGGCCAGCCAGGTTTCGTTGCGCCCCAGACGCTTGAGCCACACCACCAGCACCGCACTGACCACCACCGCGATCAGGGCAAACAGCCAGCGCTGCCAGCCGGAGCTGTCGGCCAGGAAGCTGAACGCCGCGCCCGTGTTGTAGGCCAGTGTCCAGCTGAACAAATCGGGGATCACCACGATTTGCTGGTACATCTCGAGCTTGCCTTCGAAGTAGAACTTGCTGGCCTGGTCGATAACCAGAACCAGCAAACTCAACCAGAGCCAGCTCAGCCGTCCGAAACGGCCAGCCGCATTAGGCATAGTGACGAACCTCGCCAGCGCCGCTGATGTTGTCGACGCAACGACCGCAGATTTCCGGATGCTCCGGGTTCACGCCGACGTCTTCACGGCAGTGCCAGCAACGGGCGCACTTGGCGAAGGCCGACTTGACGATTTTCAGCTTCAGGCCGCTGACTTCGGTGACTACCGCGTCCGCCGGTGCCTGAACAAAAGGCGCCACGCTGGCGGTCGAGGTGATCAGCACGAAGCGCAGTTCGTTGCTCAGCTTGGCCAGGTCGGCACTCAGCGCCTCTTCGGCGAACAGCGTCACTTCGGCTTGCAGGTTGCCACCGACGGCCTTGGCCGCGCGCTGGATTTCCATTTCCTTGTTGACCGCGACCTTCACCGCCATGATCCGCTCCCAGTAGGCACGGCCCAGTTCGACGTTGTCCGGCAGTTCGGTCAGGCCTTCGTACCAGGTGTTGAGCATCACCGACTCGTTGCGCTCGCCCGGCAGGTATTCCCACAGCTCGTCGGCGGTGAATGCCAGGATCGGAGCGATCCAGCGCACCAGCGCTTCGGAGATGTGGTACAGCGCGGTTTGCGCCGAACGGCGGGCCTTGCTGTTGGCGCCAGTGGTGTACTGACGGTCCTTGATGATGTCGAGGTAGAAACCGCCCAACTCCTGCACGCAGAAGTTGTGGATCTTGGAGTAGACGTTCCAGAAGCGGTATTCGCCGTAATGCTCTTGCAGCTCGCGTTGCAGCAGCAAGGTGCGATCCACGGCCCAACGGTCCAGCGCCAGCATTTCTTCGGCCGGCAGGATGTCGGTAGCCGGGTTGAAACCGGTCAGGTTGGAGAGCAGGAAGCGCGCGGTGTTACGGATCCGCCGGTAGGCGTCCGCACTGCGCTGCAGGATCTGCTCGGAAACCGCCATTTCACCCGAGTAATCGGTGGAAGCAACCCACAGACGCATGATGTCGGCGCCCAGGGTGTCGTTGACTTTTTGCGGCGCGATCACGTTGCCCAAGGATTTGGACATCTTGCGGCCGGACTCATCGACGGTGAAGCCGTGAGTCAGCAGTTCGCGGTATGGCGCGTGGTTGTCGATGGCGCAACCGGTCAGCAACGACGAGTGGAACCAGCCACGGTGTTGATCCGAGCCTTCCAGGTACAAGTCGGCACGCGGGCCGGTCTCGTGACCCATCGGGTGCGAACCGCGCAGGACGTGCCAGTGCGTGGTGCCCGAATCGAACCAGACATCGAGGGTGTCGCTGATCTTGTCGTACTGCGGCGCTTCGTCACCGAGCAACTCGGCAGCGTCCATCTTGAACCAGGCTTCGATGCCTTCGACTTCGACGCGCTTGGCGACTTCTTCCATCAATTCAGCGGTACGTGGGTGCAGCTCGCCGCTTTCCTTGTTCAGGAAGAACGGGATCGGCACGCCCCAGTTACGCTGACGGGAGATGCACCAGTCCGGACGGTTGGCGATCATCGAGTGCAGGCGCGCCTGGCCCCAGGTCGGAACGAACTTGGTCTCTTCGATGGCTTTGATCGCCCGCTTGCGCAGGGTGTCGCCGGTCACAGGTTCTTTGTCCATGCCGATGAACCACTGCGCGGTGGCGCGGTAGATCAGCGGAGTCTTGTGACGCCAGCAGTGCATGTAGCTGTGTTCGATGATGCTGGTGTGCAGCAGCGCACCCACTTCGGTCAACTTGTCGACGATGGCCGGGTTGGCCTTCCAGATGAACTGGCCGCCGAAGAACTCCAGCGACGGTACGTAAACGCCGTTGCTTTGTACCGGATTGATGATGTCGTCGTTGACCATGCCGTACTTCTTGCAGGTCACGAAGTCGTCTACGCCGTAGGCTGGCGAGGAGTGAACCACGCCCGTGCCAGCGCCCAGTTCAACGTACTCGGCCAGGTAAACCGGCGACAGACGATCGTAGAACGGGTGACGGAAGTTGATCAGGTCCAGCTCTTTACCGGTGGTGGTCGCAATGACCGCGCCTTCCAGGCTGTAACGGGCCAGGCACGACTCGACCAGCTCTTCAGCCAGCACCAGCAGTTTGTCGCCGACGTCGACCAGGGCGTAGTTGAATTCCGGGTGAACGTTCAACGCCTGGTTGGCTGGGATGGTCCACGGGGTGGTGGTCCAGATCACGATCGAAGCGGGTTTGCCCAGCGACGGCAGACCGAAAGCGGCAGCCAGCTTGGCTTCGTCGGCAATCGGGAAGGCTACGTCGATGGTCGAGGATTTTTTGTTCTCGTACTCGACTTCTGCTTCAGCCAGGGCCGAACCGCAGTCGAAGCACCAGTTCACAGGCTTCAGGCCCTTGAACACGAAACCGCCCTTGACGATTTCAGCCAGGGCGCGGATTTCACCGGCCTCGTTTTTGAAGTCCATGGTCTTGTACGGGTTGGCGAAATCGCCCAACACGCCCAGACGGATGAATTCGGACTTCTGGCCTTCGATCTGCTCGGTGGCGTAGGCACGGCACAGTTCGCGGGTTTTGTCCGCGCCCAGGTTTTTACCGTGGGTCACTTCGACTTTGTGCTCGATCGGCAGACCGTGGCAGTCCCAGCCCGGAACATAAGGCGCATCGAAACCCGACAGGGTTTTCGAGCGGATGATCATGTCCTTGAGAATCTTGTTCAGCGCATGACCGATGTGAATCGTGCCGTTGGCGTACGGAGGACCGTCGTGAAGTACGAACTTCGGACGATCCTTGCCAATCTCGCGCAACTTACCGTACAGGCCAATGCTGTCCCAGCGCTGCAGAATCTGCGGTTCGCGCTGAGGCAGGCCGGCCTTCATTGGGAAGGCGGTGTCCGGAAGGTTTAGCGTGGCTTTATAGTCGGTCATTTAAGGCTCTTCATTAGCGATTGGCGCTAGGTGCGACAGGGCACGGGCGGCGGCAACATCCGCATTGATCGCCGTCTTAAGCGCCTCCAGAGAGGCGAAACGCTGCTCTTCACGCAGCTTGTGGTGGAAAACCACCGTCAAACGCCGGTCATACAGATCGCCGGCAAAATCTAAAAGATGCACTTCGAGGTGGGCTTTGCCATCACCTTGAACGGTTGGCCGCACGCCAATGTTGGCGACGCCTGGCCAGGTCTTGCCGTCGATGTCGACGTTGACCAGGTAAACCCCGGTCAGCGGCACGCGACGACGCTTGAGTTGTATGTTGGCCGTGGGCGTACCCAACTGGCGCGCCAGCTTCTGGCCGTGCAGAACCCGCCCGGCAATCCGGAACGGACGACCGAGCAGTCGCTCGGCCAGTGCAAAATCGGCAGCAGCCAATGCATTGCGGACTTGCGTGCTGCTGACTCGAATACCGTCCAGCTCCACAGTTTGCGCCGCTTCCACGGTAAAACCCTGAAGGACGCCAGCCTGCTGCAGGAAATCGAAATCCCCTACCCGGTCACAGCCGAAACGGAAGTCGTCACCGACCTCCAGGTGCTGGACACCGAGGCCGTCCACCAGAATGGTGTCGACGAATTCGGCGGCGCTGAGCTTGCTCAGGCGATGGTTGAAGGCCAGGCACAGGACCCGGTCGACACCTTCCTCGGCCAGCAGCTGCAGCTTGTCCCGCAGCCGGGCCAGACGGGCCGGCGCCGTATCAGGGGCGAAGAACTCTCGCGGCTGCGGCTCAAAAATCACCACGCAGCTGGGCACGCCCAACTCGAGCGCACGCTCACGGAGCCTCGCCAGGATAGCCTGGTGGCCACGGTGAACACCGTCAAAGTTGCCAATAGTGGCGACACAGCCCCGATGCTGGGGGCGCAGGTTGTGGAGGCCTCGAACCAGCTGCATAACGCGCTTCTTGCTCATAAAGTGGTCGATTATAACCACACCCGGCGGCCGACGACAGGCAACACCGTAACCCAAAGTGATCGAGCCGACAAAACCGTCGATTCGCCCGTGTTTATCAAAGCAAAGACCTCAGCCCAAGGTCTTGCGATTGAAGTCGCGCAAACGGAAGCCCATCAACAGCAACATGCCGAAATAAGCGACCACACCGGCAACGACCAATGCGCCCAGACGCAGGAACCGCTCCAGCATATGCCCCTGATCCCAGGCTGGCATGAAATGCATTCCGACCAGTAACACAGCAGACATCACCAACACTGCAATCACTAGCTTGAAGCCGAACTTCGCCCAACCTGGTTGCGGCTCATACATCTGCTGCTTGCGCAGTTGATAGAACAGCAGACCGGCGTTAATGCACGCGCCGATGCTGATAGCCAGCGCCAGACCGGCGTGGGCCAACGGGCCGATCAACACCAGGTTGAACAATTGGGTAACGATCAGGGTGAAAATCGCGATTTTTACCGGCGTACGGATGTTTTGTTGCGCATAAAAGCCAGGCGCCAGCACTTTAATCACGATTATCCCGAGCAAACCGACCGAATAAGCGATCAGCGCCCGTTGGGTCATGGAGGCGTCAAACGCGCTGAACTGGCCGTACTGGAATAAAGAAACCGTCAGCGGCTCGGCGAGAATCCCCAGCGCCAGGGAGCACGGCAACACCAGCATGAAGCACAGGCGCAGCCCCCAATCGAGGATTCGCGAGTATTCCTGGCGATCCTTGCTGGCGTAGGTCTTGGCCAGGGTCGGCAGGAGAATCGTGCCCAGCGCCACGCCCAGCACACCGGACGGTAATTCCATCAAACGGTCGGCGTAGTACATCCATGACACGGAACCGGCGACCAGGAACGAGGCGAAAATGGTATTGATGATCAGCGAAATCTGGCTCACGGACACACCGAGAATCGCCGGCAGCATTTGCTTCATGACCCGCCAGACGCCGCTGTCACGCAGGTTCAGTCGTGGCAACACCAGCAGGCCGATCTTTTTCAGGTGCGGCAGCTGATAGAGCAATTGCGCCAGACCACCCACCAGTACTGCCCAGCCCAGCGCCATGACCGGCGGATCGAAGTACGGCGTCAGGAACACCGAAAAGATGATCATGCTGACGTTGAGCAGGGTCGGCACGAAGGCCGGCACCGAGAAGCGGTTATAGGTGTTGAGGATCGCCCCGGCCAATGAAGACAGGGAGATCAGCAATATATAAGGAAAGGTCACGCGCAACAGACTAGCCGTCAGCTCGAATTTTTCCGGCGTATCGGTGAAACCCGGCGCGGTCGCCCAGATGACCCACGGCGCAGCGATCATGCCCAAAGCGGTGACCAACGCCAGCACCAGGGTCAGCAGGCCCGAGACGTAGGCAATGAAGGTTCGCGTCGCCTCCTCGCCCTTCTGGTTTTTATATTCAGCAAGAATCGGCACGAATGCCTGGGAAAAAGCCCCCTCGGCGAAGATCCGCCGCAGCAGATTGGGCAATTTGAAGGCGATAAAGAAGGCGTCGGTCGCCATCCCCGCACCAAATGTACGCGCGATAAGGGTGTCACGAACGAACCCCAGAATCCGGGAAAGCATCGTGATAGAGCTGACGGCGGCCAACGATTTGAGCAGATTCATTGAAAGAGTTTGTGCCTGTCGATAAACAGCAGGCGAACAAAGCGCCTACTTATGCGATACTCCGCGCCGCAGCAGCACAGAGCCAAAGCTCGCGAGTTTACAGGTCAAGCGCCGGAAATAAATATCCCGCCTCTTTATACCTACCACTTAGCGGAACGTCTCAACCGCCCTTGACAAGACATCAACTCATCGGCATGATTCGCGGCCTATTTTGTTTGCTATTTCCTAAAAAGTCTTTCGAGGAGCTCGACGGTGGCCAACACACCTTCCGCCAAAAAACGTGCAAAACAGGCTGAGAAGCGTCGCAGCCACAACGCCAGCCTGCGTTCCATGGTTCGTACCTACATCAAGAATGTAGTTAAAGCCATCGACGCAAAAGACGCTGAAAAAGCTCAAGCTGCTTACGTTCTGGCCGTGCCAGTTATCGACCGTATGGCCGATAAAGGCATCATCCACAAGAACAAGGCTGCTCGTCATAAGAGCCGCCTGAACGGTCACGTCAAGGCTCTGAACCTTGCTGTTGCCGCATAAGCGATAAGCTTGTTAAAAAACCGACCCCAGGGTCGGTTTTTTATTGCCTGCGATTTAATGAATCAGCACAAAAAAATGTGGGAGCGAGCTTGCTCGCGATAGCGGACTTTCAGCCAACAGAGATGTTGAATGTTAGTCAGCCATCGCGAGCAAGCTCGCTCCCACATGTGGAACTTCGCTAGATTATTGGGCGTTCGCCCACGGCAGGATCGGGATGGCTGTCACCGCATTCTGCGGGCTGCCTTCGATCACACGATCGCTATAGACCAGATACACCAGCGTATTGCGCTTCTTGTCGAGGAATCGCACTACCTGCATGGTCTTGAACACCAGCGACGTGCGCTCCTTGAACACCTCGTCACCATCCTTCAACTCGCCTTTGAAGCTGATCGGCCCGACCTGACGACAAGCGATAGACGCTTCCGCGCGATCTTCAGCCAATCCCAAACCACCCTTCACGCCACCCGTCTTGGCTCGCGACAGGTAGCACGTCACACCCTCAACCTTTGGATCATCAAACGCCTCGACGACGATGCGATCGTTCGGGCCGACAAACTTGAACACCGTCGACACCTGACCAATCTCCTCGGCCGAGACCAGCAGCGGCATCGCCAACAGCAGACCCAACAATCCTTTTGCCACGCGCATTCAGGTATTCCTTCAGACCAGGATCAGGTTATCGCGATGAACCAGCTCCGGCTCCGCCATGTAACCCAACAGACCGACAATCGCCTCAGACGACTGACCGATGATTTTTTGTGCTTCAAGCGCGCTGTAGTTGGCCAGGCCTCGGGCGATTTCACGACCGTCCGGCGCCACGCAAACCACCATCTCACCACGACGGAAGCTGCCTTGGACCAGCTTGACACCCACAGGCAGCAAGCTTTTGTTGCCTTTTGACAGCGCCGTCACCGCACCAGCATCCAGCACGAGCGTGCCGCGGGTTTGCAGGTGCCCGGCCAGCCATTGCTTGCGCGCCGCCAACAGGCCGCGTTCAGGTGACAGCAAAGTGCCGATACGCTCGCCAGCCTTGAGACGATCCAGCACGCGCTCAATACGCCCGCCAACGATGATGGTATGCGCACCGGAACGAGCCGCCAGCCGCGCAGCACGCAATTTGGTCTGCATGCCGCCGCGACCCAATGCACCACCCGTACCGCCCGCCACCGCATCCAGCGCCGGATCATCAGCGCGCGCTTCGTAAATCAGATTGGCGCTGGGGTTGTTGCGCGGATCGGCGTCGAACATGCCATCGCGATCGGTAAGGATCACCAGCAAGTCAGCCTCAACCAGGTTGGCTACCAGCGCCGCCAGGGTGTCGTTGTCGCCGAAACGTATTTCATCAGTGACCACGGTGTCGTTTTCGTTGATCACCGGAATAACTTTCAGCTCGACCAGCGCGCGCAAGGTGCTGCGGGCATTCAGGTAGCGCTTGCGGTCGGACAAGTCGTCATGGGTCAGGAGAATCTGCGCGGTATGCCGGCCATGCTCGGCAAAGCTCGACTCCCAGGCCTGCACCAGCCCCATCTGACCGATGGCGGCAGCGGCCTGCAACTCGTGCATCGCACTGGGTCGTACGGTCCAGCCCAAGCGGCTCATGCCGGCCGCCACCGCCCCGGAGGACACCAGCACCAACTCGACGCCAGCCTCATGCAAAGCCACCATCTGCTCGACCCAAACACCCATTGCCGCGCGATCCAGGCCCTTGCCGTCCGCCGTCAGCAAAGCGCTGCCGATCTTCACGACCCAACGCTGCGCACCTGTCACCTTGCTCCGCATCATCTTCAACCTTAGCTTGAGGACAGCGCGACCCAGCGCTGCCCGTAACGTTATTCGTGACTACCGATTTCCAGATACTAAAACGCCGCTCGATTGAGCGGCGCTTAAGTTTACTGCAACGAATCAGTCACGCACGTAAATGATTTCCGGACCGTCTTCGTCATCCACATCTTCTTCGTCCCAATCATCGTCGCCGATGTCATGGACCGACTTCACGCCGCTACGGCGCAGGGCACGCTGGTCATCCAGGGCCTGCAACTGAGCACGGGCTTCGTCTTCGATGCGCTGATCGAGATCGGCCAGCTCTTCTTTGTAGGCCGGGTCGTTCGCCAGGCGATCGGCACGATCTTCCATGTAACGCATGATGTCGTGGCACAGACGCTCGGTACCGAGCTTGGAGATGGCCGAGATCACATAGACCGGACCCGTCCATTCCAGGCGATCAACGATCTCCTTGACGCGAGCATCGTGCTCTTCTTCGAGGATCTGGTCGCACTTGTTCAGCACCAACCAACGATCACGCTCGGCCAGGGACGGGCTGAACTTGGTCAGCTCGCTGACGATCACTTCCGCAGCATCCGGGGCGCTGGCGTCATCGAGCGGCGCCATGTCCACGAGGTGCAGCAGCAGACGCGTACGCGACAAGTGCTTGAGGAAGCGAATCCCCAGGCCTGCGCCATCGGAAGCACCTTCGATCAGACCCGGAATATCCGCAACCACGAAGCTTTTCCAGCGATCGACACTGACCACACCCAGGTTCGGCACCAGCGTGGTGAACGGGTAGTCGGCAACTTTCGGCTTGGCGGCCGACACCGAGCGAATGAAGGTACTTTTGCCAGCGTTCGGCAAGCCCAGCAGACCGACGTCAGCCAACACCTTCATTTCCAGCTTCAGATCACGCGCCTCACCCGGCTTGCCCGGAGTGGTCTGACGCGGAGCACGGTTGGTACTGGATTTGAAACGGGTGTTACCCAGACCGTGCCAGCCGCCGTGAGCAACCAACAGACGCTGACCGGCTTTGGTCAGGTCGCCGATCACTTCCTGAGTGGCGGAGTCGATGACGGTAGTACCGACCGGAACACGCAGGACCAGCTCTTCACCTTTCTTGCCGGTGCAGTCAGTGCTGCCGCCGTTGGAACCACGCTCGGCATCAAAGTGCCGGGTGTAACGGTAGTCCACCAGGGTATTGAGGTTTTCGTCGGCGATCATGTAGACCGAGCCACCATCACCACCATCACCGCCGTTCGGACCACCGTTTTCAATGAATTTCTCGCGACGGAAGCTCATGCAACCGTTGCCGCCGTCGCCGGCCTTTACTCGAATCGATACTTCATCAACAAACTTCATAACAAAACGCCTCTCGTCATACGGACGAGCCGAAAAAACCAAGACATAAGACTCTTGCAAAAATGAGCGCAGCGACCTCAATCAACGACCGCAAATCCAGCGCTGGAGCCCATCACAAACAGCTTTGCAAGAGACTCACCCCACAAACGAAAAAGCCCCGTCGCGAGACAGGGCTTTTCCAGCAACTACGTAATTATGCCGCGACGACTGCAGTCTTCGGGACAATGCTCACGTAACGGCGGTTGAAAGCGCCTTTTACTTCAAACTTGATCACGCCGTCGATTTTAGCGAACAGAGTGTGATCTTTACCCATGCCAACACCGTAACCGGCGTGGAATTGGGTGCCGCGCTGACGCACGATGATGTTGCCCGGAATGATAACCTGGCCGCCATACATCTTCACGCCAAGGCGTTTGGCTTCTGAGTCGCGACCGTTACGGGTACTACCACCAGCTTTTTTGTGTGCCATGAGTCAATTCTCCTAGTGAGGAATTAGGCTGAAATTAAGCCTGAATACCGGTGATTTTGATCTCGGTGTACCACTGGCGGTGGCCCATACGCTTCATGTGGTGCTTACGACGACGGAACTTGATGATGCGGACTTTATCGTGACGACCTTGGGAGATCACTTCAGCCACAACGGTAGCGCCAGCAACAACTGGAGCGCCGATGTTCACGTCATCGCCATTGGCGACCAACAGAACGCGATCAAAAGTAACGGATTCGCCGGTAGCGATTTCCAGTTTTTCGATCTTCAGGTATTCACCCGGGGCGACCTTGTATTGCTTGCCACCAGTAACAATTACTGCGTACGACATGGTATTTCTCCGATAATCCTGCTCACCCAGCTCTTTATAAGAAGAGGTATTGGCTGGCATGGCTGCATTGGGCTGGAAGGCCTGTTTGCAATTGCGTAAGGCAGGTGCTGCCCAGGAAGTTCAGGGTGCGCGATTGTACGCAAGCTGCCGGAGCGATGCAAGAGGCCGTCCATCGTACCTTGACACCCGCCGACGTGGGTCCTAGCATGCCGCGCAACCCTTCTGGAGCAACTGTCGCTGATGCAACCCCAAGCTTTCTACCGCGCGGTGGCGGACGATTTTAGCGCCGTCGACGGCATCATCAAGAAGCAGCTGACTTCCCGAGTGCCGCTGGTATCGAAAATCGGCGATTACATTACCTCGGCTGGCGGTAAACGCCTGCGCCCTCTATTGGTTTTGCTGTGTGGCAAGGCTCTGGGTCGCGAAGGCGATGACCTGCGCCTGCTGGCCGCGACCATCGAGTTCCTGCACACCGCGACCCTGCTGCATGACGACGTGGTCGACATGTCCGGCATGCGCCGTGGCCGCTCGACCGCCAACGCCATGTGGGGCAACGCCCCTAGCGTGCTGGTAGGCGACTTCCTGTATTCGCGGTCCTTCGAAATGATGGTCGAACTGGGCTCCATGCCGGTGATGAAAATCCTTTCGCAAGCCACGCGCATCATCGCCGAAGGCGAAGTGTTGCAGCTGTCCAAGGTTCGTGACGCCAGCACCACCGAAGAAACCTACATGGAAGTCATCCGCGGCAAGACCGCGATGCTCTTTGAGGCCTCGACACACAGTGCTGCAGCGCTCTGCGAAGCTACATCGGAACAGTCAGAAGCCCTGCGTACATTCGGCGATCATCTGGGCGTGGCGTTCCAATTGGTCGACGACCTGCTGGACTACAAAGGCGACGCCGAAACCCTGGGCAAGAACGTCGGTGATGATCTGGCTGAAGGCAAGCCGACCCTGCCGCTGATCTACACCATGCGCGAAGGCACGCCGGAGCAGGCTGCACTGGTGCGCAAGGCAATCCAGAAAGGCGGTATCGAAGACCTGGAAAGCATCCGCGAAGCTGTGGAAGCCTCAGGTTCACTGGATTACACCGCGCAACTGGCCCGTGACTACGTGGCCCGCGCGATCAAATGCCTCGACGCGCTGCCTGCCAGCGAATACCGCGATGCTCTGGTCGAGTTGAGCGAGTTTGCGGTCGCCCGTACACACTGACAGACCACAACCTGTGGGAGCCCTTTCCCACAGGTTTGCTACCCCCGCCCTCTTCTGCCTAAAACCCTATACAATGTGCGCTTTTTAGCGATCCTGAATCCAAGGAGCTTTAGTGAGCACGTTGCCACCCTGCCCAAAATGCAATTCCGAATACACCTACGAAGACGGCGCCCAGCTGATCTGCCCTGAGTGCGCCCACGAGTGGTCCGCCAGCGGCGAAGCCGAAGCAGTGTCCGATGACACCGTGAAAAAGGATTCGGTCGGCAACGTCCTGCAGGACGGCGACACCATCACCGTGATCAAGGACCTCAAGGTCAAAGGCACGTCGCTGGTGGTCAAGGTCGGCACCAAGGTCAAGAACATCCGCCTGTGCGAAGGTGATCACGACATCGACTGCAAGATCGACGGCATCGGCCCGATGAAGCTCAAATCCGAGTTCGTCAGAAAAGTCTGAGCCTGCTGTATTCCATCCCGCGTCCTGCGTGGGATGGTGCTTCACCCTCCTCCCGCGTCACCCAACAATCCCTCGAAATAGCCAAACGCCAGCCGTTTTGACCTTACGCAACCTTTACCCTTAAAAAAACACAAACCGCCAATAGGTCCTTGCTATTTGATGAATAAGAATTATTCTCATTGAAACCCATCAATGGAGATGAGACCCATGACTTATTTGATCGACGCCTGGCTGGACCGCCCACACCCTTACCTTAGGATTCTGCATCGGGAAACCGGGGAAGTCTGTGCGGTGCTTGAAGAAGAAGCCTTGAACGAGCTGCAGGATCAGGGTGATCTGGACGTCAACGGCTTGAGTTCCAGCGAGCCGGTGGTGCTCAAGGAACTGGTGCGCAATCTGTTTCTATTCTGCTATGCCCGGGCATTGCGCCCGACAAGCGAACTGCACCACAAGCTTGAAATATGAAGATCGTCGCAAAAAACTGTGGGAGCGAGCTTGCTCCGGGCGGCGTTCCGACGATGGCTGACTATCATTCAACATCTCTGTCGACTGTTATGCCGCTATCGCGAGCAAGCTCGCTCCCACATTAGCCCAACGTTACATCAGGCTTGGGATTACAGAACGTCGAGCAGTTCGACGTCGAATACCAGTACGCTGTGCGGCGGAATGCTGCCAACGCCTTGAGCGCCGTAAGCCAGTTCGCTCGGTACGTACAGACGCCATTTGCTGCCTGCGTTCATCAGTTGCAGGGCTTCGGTCCAGCCAGCGATCACGCCGCCAACCGGGAATTCTGCAGGCTGACCACGATCGTAGGAGCTGTCGAACACAGTGCCGTCGATCAGGGTGCCGTGGTAGTGAGTGCGCACTTGATCTTCACGGGTTGGCTTGGCGCCTTCACCCTGAGTCAGCACTTCGAATTGCAGGCCGGAAGCCAGGGTGGTGATGCCATCACGCTTGGCGTTTTCAGCCAGGAATGCCAGGCCTTCGCCAGCAGCGGCTTCAGCTTTGGCAGCTGCTTCAGCTTGCATGATTTCGCGAATGACCTTGAAGCTCGCGGACATTTCTTCCTGACCCACACGGCTTTCCTTACCGGCGAAAGCGTCGGTCAGACCTGCCAGGATCGCGTCCAGGCTAACGCCCGGTGGCGGGTTGTCGCGCAGTTGGTCGCCCAGCTGACGGCCAATACCGTAGCTGACGCGGGTTTCGTCGGTGGACAGATTTACTTCGGACATGACACTGCTCCGCTGTGCGGACGGCCCTGGAACTAGCCGTGCGTACACAGCGCGTCCCGGAGCGCCCGGAACCAAAAGGGCCAGCAGACTAGCACAGATGCCATTGTGTTGATGAGAGCCGTCAGTGCTGCCACGCGATTGGTACCTTCAGGCTCCCCTCGGAACTGGCACCGAGTCCACACATCTCGTCATGAACCGAAACGTGTACAAGGTTGAATGGCAAGCTGGGAAAGGCATGAAGCACTTCACGCGCATGCTCGACCGAACGCAGGTGAAACATCTGGCCGTGGGCATCACTCAATGGATACGCCGCGCCATGCATCCGCGCTTCCAACAGGTAGATCCCGCCTTCCATCGAGATCAGGTTGAGCTCATCAACCTTTCCGGCGATGGCATAAGCATTCAACTCTTTCAGGTCCATAAACGCACCTCACGCGATGGCGAGCCAAGATCCTTACAGGCATAGGCTTCGGCGCATCAAAGTACAAGCCACAAACGACACCGCCCGTCTGTTTCGCAACAGACGGGCGGTTTGGTATAGCGATAAAAAGCGATCAGTGCTTGGTCAGCTTATCCAGATAACCCATGGCAAACGCCGAAATCACGAAGGTCATGTGGATAATCACGTACCACTTCAAATGCTCGGGATCGACGTTCTTGGCGTCCATGAAAATCCGCAGCAGGTGGATGGACGAAATGGCCACGATGGAAGCGGCCACCTTCATCTTCAATGAAGAGGAATCCATGGTGCCCAGCCAGTTGAGCTTTTCCTTGTCATCGTCGATGTCCAGTTGGGAAACGAAGTTCTCGTAGCCGGAAATCATCACCATCACCAGCAAACCGCCTACCAGCGCCATGTCGATCAGCGACAACAACACCAGAATCAGATCCGACTCGGCCATCGAGAACACGTTAGGGATGACGTGGAAGACTTCCTGGAAGAATTTCAGCGCCAGGGCCAGCAGCCCAAGGGACAGACCGAAGTAGATCGGCGCCAGCAGCCAGCGGCTGGCGTACATTGCATTTTCGATAAAGCGTTCCATTGACTCTCACACGTGGGCTGGAAATGGCCGCGAGTATAACAGCCACCCGTTACACCCAGAAACCGTTGGGAAATCCGCAACCTGCACGTGTGTGACAAGGTTTTTCTGCTAGTGTCCAAAGCATTGACAGCTCAGCGACATCGGACAGGAAGAAGGGAAATGGATGTGCGATTGCCTTTAACGAGCGCCGGAATTTGCCTGGCTTTGCTGATGAGCGCCTGCTCACCCAGCGATGAGAAGCGCCAGGTCAGCCTCGAGGAAAAGACGGCGCAGTTCGAGAAGTCTCTGGATGCGATTCAGGACCCAAAACTCAAGGAAGCCGTGGCTGAACTCGGCGGCTCACTGTTGTTGCTCGAGCGTGCGCAACTCAAGCTCGACAGCAAACCGGTGGAAACAGAATATGGCGAAGACGCCCTCGCCGTGCTCAAGCACTACCCCACTCCACAAGCCTTGGTCGACACGTACATCAACGGCCTGTTCGTGCTGCACAAAGATTCCAGTTCCGACTATCTGACCGATCTGCAACCGGTGTTCCCCTTCAACTTCAACATTCCGGTCGCGTATCTCTTTCCCCATGGTCTTGAATGGCAATCGGTGACCTTGAGCAACAAACGCATTATCCCGTTTCAGCCCGAATGGTCAGAAACCGATCCTGGAATTCAACTGAGCCCATCGAGCTCAAACCTGACCAACCCCGACGACTTGACGGTGACCTACCCCTTCATCGATGGCCTGGATGTCGAAAACAAGAACCAGCCACAACCGGTGAGCCTGCAAGGCAAGGTGGAAGTCATCGCGCCGCGCCGGCTCTACAGCTTCGACCTGACGAAACAGGACGTTGGCCAGACTCGCACCAACGACAACCTCAGCGTCACCCTGCTGAACCTTGCAAACTACTTCGCCGAAATCGAATTCAACAACAGCGCACCACTGGCCCCCGAGGTCAGCGAAACACCGCTGAACCCGCTGATTGTCCAGGCCAAGGACAGCACCGGGCAATTTCTCTCGCGCTCAGGCTCGATCAACGAAACCTCCGCACAAATAGCCTTCTATCAAAAGCAACTGGCGAAAATGCAACAGCAGAAAGCCTGGAGCGAGAGCTTCGAAAAACAGGTCGATGAAGAGCAGCGCGCCTTTGAGAAGCAACAGAGCCATCATTATTCCAAGGTGTACTTCAACGGCCCGATCGAAACTCTTGAGGTCAGCGTACTGGACTTTTCAACCGCCACGGTGACCCGCAAGGACCTGAACCTGCCGGTACTTCGCTTCGACCCACACACCGCGGAAAAAGCCATCCAGCCACTGACGCTGCCGGTGGTGGTGTACGACGACCAGGCCCCGACCTGGCTCAAGGGCGCAACGCTTGGCGAGGAACAACTGAAAAAGAGCATCAGCATCAGTCAGTCGGTCGAAGACCCCAGCGCCGCGCGTATTGAGTTTGATCACCCCAAAAGCTTCAATGATGAGCTGCTCGGCACCTCCTTCAACCCCGGCGAAAGCCCGGTCAGCTTCTTTACCGAGGACGGTAACGGCAAACGCGATGAGCCGATCGAATTGCCACCTGAGGCTTACCAGGTCGATCCCCTGCGCGGCACCATCACCTACGACTTGAACCTGTTTCCAGAAACCCCCGCTTACGCGGTGGGCTCCATGCCGCTGTTTCTCGCCACCGTCGAAAAGAAAACCATCGACGCCCACCAGTTACCCAAAGGCCTGGTGCTCAAAGGCAATGCGCTGGTGGTTGATCTGAAGCAGTTTCCCGCCCAGGACTGGCGTTTCTTCGCCAAGGACGACAGCGGTAATTATCTGAAGGAGATTCTGGCGGTCAGCCACGATGCGAGCGCAGAAGGCCCGGCATTATTGGGGGTGCATTATTTCTACGGGCAGCCAACCCGTCTGGAAACCTATCAACGAACCGATCTCTCCACCGTGCAATATGGCTTCGAGGTCAAACTCGACAAGGCAGACACGTCCAACCTTGCTCAATAGCCTGTTCAGTGCTCGGGCCGAAACTCGAAACCTCCAGGGTTGCGGCAGCGGCCACCATTGATTTCCCGCAGCTGGGCTTGCAGGTGCAGGCACCAGATTTGCGGATCATCGGCCAGCTCATAGCCGTGCAGGGTGAGACTTTCAACAATGGTGTCGAGGATCGACTCAGCCACAAAGGGACCATGAAACGGGCCTTGGGCCTTGATAGCAGAAGGTTGTTCGCCGGCCATTCCGGCGGCGAAGAGTAAAGTCCACATGCCCGTATCCCCCGCCAAAGGGCGGATGGCACACTCGATACGGGTCACAAGGCCCAGGCATTGACGGGTGAGGCAGAGGTTGCGCGACATGGCAGCGACCCTCGGTAGATCCGGTATTCAACCCCCACGGGAGGGCTGTCTCGATCCAGTGATTACTGTCGATATCCTTGAGCTGAGAATAGAAGAAAAGTTTGACTAGCACGTCAGGTGAGACCAGAAGGCGCCGAATGGTCATTGTGTGAATATTGACGCCAGACTGATGGCACTTTTGATCTGAATGTCGATTTCGACAACACACTAAAACCTGTGGGAGCGAGCTTGCTCGCGATATCGGACTTTCAGCCAACTCAGATGTTGAATATCAGTCCTCATCGCGAGCAAGCTCGCTCCCACAGGATCGGTGTCATCCTCAGATTAGGCGTATGTCAGGCGGGCTTGGTTTCCACCAAGGCTTCCTGCGCCATCTCTCTCTCGGCTTCCTTGAGATCTTCTTCGCTGATCATTTCTGCGATGACCCGTAAGCGCTCCACCACCCGCGCGTTAACGCTGCCTTCAGGGAACTGGCCATCGGCGTCCGGCGCACCGGCCGGCTCGCCGACCAACAGGCTCAGGGCTTCATCAGCCTGGCGCACGGCGTAGACGTGGAACTGCCCCGCGCGTACCGCCGTCAGCACTTTCTCGTCGAGCATCAGCGTGGCAACGTTGGCGTGGGGAATGATTGCGCCCTGCTCACCGGTCAGCCCGCGGGCTTCGCAGAGCCGGAAGAAGCCTTCGATCTTCTCGTTGACCCCGCCCACCGCCTGCACTTCACCGAACTGGTTGATCGACCCGGTGATCGCAAAACACTGCTTGAGCGGGGTTTTCGACAGGGCCGAAATCAGCGTACAAGCCTCGCCCAGCGATGCACTATCACCATCGACGTAACCGTAAGATTGCTCCAGGGCGATACTCGCGGAAATCGCCAGCGGGAATTCCTGGGCGTATCGACTGCCCAGATACCCCGTGAGGATCATCACGCCTTTGGAGTGAATTGGCTGGCCGAGGTTGACCTCGCGCTCGATATCGACGATGCCGCTACCGCCCGGATACACCGTGGCGGAAATCCGCGCCGGCACACCGAACGCCGAGTCGCCGACCTCCAGCACTGTCAGCCCGTTGCATTTGCCCACCGCCGCGCCATCCGTGTCGATCAGGATGATCCCGGCCAGCATGTCATCGAGAATCCGCGCCGAGACGCGCCCGGTACGCGTGGCCTTGGCCTTGAGCGCACGTTCGATGTGCCCGGCGTCGGTCATTTCGTCACTGGCCAGTTGGCGAATGAAATCCGCCTCGCTGACCAGTTGGAACAGATCACCGATCCGCGCCGACAAACGCCCCTGGTGCTCAGCCAGACGGGCACTGTAAGTCGCCAGACGCGCCACCGCATCGGCGGTCAGCGGCGCCATACCTTCTTCGGAAGTGCGGGTCTTGAGCAACTGGGCGAACTGCTCCAGGCTTTCGTCGACCATCGGGATGTCTTCGTCGAAGTCCACCAGGACGCGGAACATCTCCTGGAAATCCGGATCGAGGTCCTGCAGCGTGTAGTAGAGCTGTCGGGCGCCAATGATGACGACTTTGACCTGCAGCGGAATATGTTGCGGAGTAAGGGTCACGGTGGCGAAACGGCCCATCTCGCCCAGCGGCGATTCCATTTTCAATTTGCGCGATTGCAGCGCGCGTTTGAGCGCATCCCACACGAATGGCTCGCTGAGCATTTTTTCCGCTTCAAGAATCAGGAAGCCGCCGTTGGCGCGGTGCAGCGCACCCGGACGCAACTGTCGATACGTGGTGTAGAGCGCGCCCTGATCGGTGGTGTACTCGATGCGGCCGAACAGGTTTTCGTAAGTCGGGTGCGGCTCAAAGACCACTGGCGCACCGCCGCTGAACGGATGACCGACCACCAGGCTCGGCGCGTATTGCTCTTCCAGCAGCTTGCGGGCGATGGCGTCGGTCTTGCTGTCGTCTACCAGTTGCTCGACCACGGTCTTGAGCAGGTACACCTGCATGGCTTGCAAGTAACCGCAAACCGCCCCGTTCTCTGCGTATTTCTCCGACAACGGAGACAGCAACGGTTGCAAGGCCAGGGTGATGGTTTCTTCGTTGAGCTGGCGCATTTGATTGCTCGACTCACGCTTCCACTGCGGCAGGCTGGCGAGCTCTTCGTTCAGCCGCTCTTCCAGCCACGAAATGTCGTCGTGAAAACGCTCGCGATCGGCTTCCGGCAACTGGGCAAATTCGGCTTCGTCCACAGCCTTGCCTTCGCTCATCGGCGTAAAGGCGATATTGGTGCTGTCGCGGTACAGCGCAACATCCTTCTCCAGCGCCAGACGCTCGATCACGTCCAGCGCCTTGTCGTAACGCTGGTTGAAGGCGCGGTCGATGGCGCTTTTCTTCTGCTGGTAGGACGGGTGCTCGAACACGGCCGGAAAAGTCGCCAGCAGGTTGTCGATCAAGCCGTTGATGTCATCGATAAAGGCACCGGCGGTGCCCGACGGCAGCTCCAGTGCGCGGGGCTCGCGAGGATCATCGAAATTGTTGACGTAGACCCAGTCCGCCGGGGTCTGCAGGCGTTTGCCTTCGGCTTTCAGGTAGCGTTTGACGAACGAAAACCGGCCGGTGCCGGGCTCGCCCATGACGAATACGTTGTAACCGGGGCGTGGCATCGCCACACCGAACTGCAGCGCTTCGACCGCACGTTCCTGGCCAAGCACACCGCGGAAGGGCTCCAAATCATTGGTGGTAGAGAAGCTGAACTGTTCAGCGGAAAACGGACGGGTCAGCGCTTCGGGCGCTAGACGCAAGCTGGCAGCAACAGGATCAGGCATCGGGCTTCCTTACATCAGGCGGGGCAGATAGCGGCATTCTGGCGCTGCCCATACCTCACTTGCAAGGCGCACCTCTAGCCAAAGCATAGACAAAGCGGCATCCCCAGGCGGGCCGGGGCCAAATCAATGTTTTCAATGAATGTTTTGCAAAAAATCACGGAACCCCGGGATCGTGCCTAAACTCCAAACTGCGCGGCTGGATTAATAACTGGCCCACTGGCGCCGGATTGGGCCAGACCCCTTGTCCATTGGTATGCACATAAAGAGAACAAAGCTATGAAACGGATTCTTCTCGGTACTCTCTTCACCGCTGTATCCCTCAATGCCATGGCTCAGGCGCCAGGCGGCCCGGATTGCGGTTGGGGCAACATGCTGTTCGAAGGTCAGCGTGGCACCCCGGCTCACTTCCTGGCATCCACCACCAACGGCACTTCCGGCAACGCAACCTTCGGTATGACCTCTGGTACCAACGGCTGCTCGACCAATGCGTCGCTGACCTATGGCGGCAAATCCTGGATTGCCATGAATGGCATGATGAACGAGCTGTCTGAAGACATGGCTAAAGGTCAGGGCGAAGCGCTGACCACTTACGCTGTGGTACTGGGCGTGGCGCCGGAAGACCGTGCGCATTTCGCCGCCGTCACTCATGAGCACTTCCAGCAGATCTTCAGCAAGGCTGACGTGACCGCTGACGACGTGCATACCAACACCCTGGCCGTTCTGAAGAGCGATCCTCGTCTGGCCAAGTACGCCACTCAAGCTTAAGCTCGACCCGCCCGCTCCTTTCGGGGAGCGGGTTTTATTTTTTGAACCTGGCCCTTTTTGGGTCTTTGTTTCTTTCGACTTAAGTTGCCCACTATGCTCAAACGCCTTGCCTGGCTGACGCTCTGCGTCTGCGCCCCGCTGTCTGCCGCGCCACATGTCGACAATCAACGTTTGCAGCAACTGGCCAATGACCCTTTCTGGATTTCCCTGGGGCACTACGAAACCGCCAAACTCGGCGGCTGGCGCAGCTACGTCAGCGACAAGAAATTCTTCCTCGCCGCCGACGGCAATGAACATCCTGACCGCGAGCTGGCGGCGACCGTGCAAGCGCTGTACGCCCCGGCCAGTGCTGGCGAAAAACATGCGCAATGCGTCTACCCGGCCCGCACCCGCTGGCTCAAAGCACAGCTCAACCTGACTGATCTGCCGACGCTTCCCTGCACTGAATTCAAGCAATGGTTCAAGGATGTTTCGCCCCACAGTGCGGTGATGATTTTCCCGGCAGCGTATCTGAACAGTCCGTCATCGATGTTCGGCCACACGTTGCTGCGCATCGACCAGGCCAATGTGCAGAGCGATCAAACCGCCCTGCTCAGCTATGCAATCAACTTCGGCGCGTACATCGAAGGCTCGGACAACAGCATCCTGTATGCCTGGAAAGGCTTGATGGGCGGCTACCCCGGTCTGTTTGCGCTGGTGCCTTATCAGGAAAAACTCTCGGAATACCGCAGCCTCGAGAATCGCGATCTGTGGGAATACCGCCTGAACCTGACCCCGGCAGAAACCGAGCGCATGGTCGAGCACGTCTGGGAGCTCAAGCAGATCCAGTTCGACTATTTTTTCTTCGACGAAAACTGCTCTTATCGCCTGCTGGAACTGCTGCAAGTGGCCCGCCCGAACCTGAGATTGACCGAACAGTTCCCACTGACCGCGATTCCTACGGACACCGTCAAAGCGGTGAAAGAAGCCGGACTGGTGGAATCCATTCAATATCGCCCGTCCCGCGAACGCGAATTGCTGAGCCGCGCCGAGCCACTGAACGGCGAAGAACAGGAGTGGGTGCTGAAAGTCAGCGCCGATCAACAACAACTGCAAGACCCGGCCTTCAAGGCGCAACCCAAGGATCGTCAGGCGCTGATCATCGATGCGGCCTATCGCTTGGAGCGCTACCGCGCCAATGGCCAGGAGCGCGACCCGCAACGGGCCCAGCGCAGTTTCGAACTGTTGCGCGCGATCAACCAGAACCCGCCGCCAGAACTGGACATCCCACGCCCCGGCCTGCCCGAGGACGGCCACGAATCCCGCACCTGGCAGGCCGGTATCGGCACCCGGGGCGACAAGGCATTCGGCGAATATGGCCTGCGCATGGCTTACCACGATCTCAACGATAACGCCGAGAGCTTCCCGCTTGGTGCACAGATCGAAATCCTGCAGATGAAACTGCGCCAGTACGAAGGCAATCACTGGCAGTTTCAGCAACTGGACCTGGCGACCATTCGTTCCCTGACGCCGCGCAATGAGCTGTTGCAGCCGCTTTCGTGGCAAGTCACCGGCGGTCTGGAACGCGTGCCGGGCAAGCATGACGACGAAACGCTGGTCAGCCACGTCAACGGTGGTGGTGGCGGCACCTGGCAACTGGGTGAGAAGATGCTCGGCTTTGCACTGGGCACCGTGCGCGTCGAACACAACAACGATTTCGCGGGTTTCATTGCCCCGGCGGCAGGCTTCAACAGCGGTGTGCTGTGGAAAAACCCGCTGGGCAACTTCAGCCTGGAAGCCAAGGGCGATTTCTTCACCAATGGCGAAGTACGGCGCAGCATCAGCCTGAATCAGCAGTGGGAATTGTCGCGCAACCTCGGTTTGCGCCTGAGTGCCCAGCGCGAATTCAGCCACCTCGCCTCCCCGGAGAACGAAGTGATGCTTGAGGTGAAGTGGTATCACTATTGACTGACACCCCACAGGGGATTCGCGTTGGTCAACGGATTAATCACAGGTCTTTCACAATCGCCTCACGAATCCACTCCTAGACTTCATACATAGGCCGTCGAACGGCCCAGGAGTCCGAGATGTGGCGTTGCGCAGGTGTGTTGGGTTTGCTGATGTTGATCGCGGGTTGCCAGACGACCCACGAAGATTTGATCGCCAAGGGTTATCCACCGGCGTTCGCCGATGGTTTCGATGACGGTTGCAGCAGTGGCCGACAAGCCGCCGGGGCAATCACCGGTGAATTTCGCAAGAACGTCCCGCGATATCTCAAGGACAAGCAGTACGCCGAAGGCTGGAGCGACGGTTTTCGCCAGTGCCAGGCCATGCGCGAAAGCGAGGATCGCGAGGACTATCGCAGTCACCATTGGGACGACCGGGACAAAGCCTGGCAGCAACAAAAGGACCAGGACGCCGCCCGTGCCTATCGCTCGCAATGAGTCGCTGACAGACATCCATCGAAACTAAAAGCCTGCAACCATGGCCCAAACCCTATAACGGGAGAAAACCATGAGTCGCGCTTTCGTCAATGAAGATAACGCCGCCGCGCAAGCCGATCAGCCAGTCGAACGGCAGGTCAGCGCACAGCCCAATTACGTCACGCCGGCCGGTCTCGCCCAGCTTCAAGCGAAACTCGCCGAGGTGCAAAACCTGCTCAATGAACAAAGTGCAAAAGGTGAACTGGCCGACAAACAGCGCCAGGCCGACCTTGAGCGTGACTGGCGGTATTTCAATCAACGACTGCAAAGCGCTCAGTTAGTCGTCCCGGCCTCTTCGACTGCCAAAGTACAGATTGGCGCCTGGGTGACGTTTGCCGATGAACAGGGCAACGAGCAGCGTGTGCAATTGGTTGGCGAGGACGAGGCGAATGCCGCGAGCGGGCTGATCAATTGGGGGTCACCGCTGGGTCGGGCGTTGTTGGGAGCTCAAGTCGGGGATGAAGTGCTGTGGAAGCGGCCGGCGGGGGATTTGCTGATTGAGGTATTGGGCATAGAAGTTGGTTGACCTTTAGGCCGCCATCGCGAGCAAGCTCGCTCCCACAGTAGATATTCAGTGGGCTTCAGATTGGTAGCCAACGCCCATCCCTGTGGGAGCGAGCCTGCTCGCGATGGCCGCGGCGCGGTGTAACTGAAGCCCATAAAAAACGGAGCCCCGAAGGCTCCGTTTTTTTCATGCAACCAACCTGAAATCAGGCCAGTTTCTTGTGCCGTACACGATGCGGCTGAGTCGCGGCTTCGCCGAGGCGTTTGCGGCGATCGGCTTCGTACTCGGTGTAGTTGCCTTCGAAGAACACCGCTTGCGAGTCGTCTTCGTACGCCAGGATGTGAGTCGCGACGCGGTCAAGGAACCACCGATCGTGAGAGATCACAATGGCGGCGCCCGGGAAGTCCAGCAGGGCTTCTTCCAGGGAACGCAGGGTTTCAACGTCGAGGTCGTTGGACGGTTCGTCGAGCAGCAGGACGTTGCCGCCCTCTTTCAGGGTCAGGGCCAGGTGCAAGCGACCGCGCTCACCACCGGACAGGTCCTTGACGAACTTCTGCTGATCGCCGCCCTTGAAGTTGAAGCGACCGACGTAGGTGCGCGACGGGATCTCGTAGTTGCCGATGCGGATCTGGTCGGAACCGTCGGAGATTTGCTGGAACACCGTCTTGCTGCCGTCCAGGTCTTCGCGGCTCTGATCGACGCACGCCAGTTGCACGGTTTCGCCGACTTCGATGCTGCCCGAATCCGGTGTTTCCTTGCCCATCAGCATACGGAACAGGGTCGATTTACCGGCACCGTTACCGCCGATCACGCCAACGATGGCGCCTTTAGGCATGGAGAACGACAGGTTGTCGATCAGCACGCGATCGCCATAGCCCTTGGAAACGTTCTTGAACTCGATGACCTTGTCGCCCAGGCGTGGACCGGCCGGGATGTAGATCTCGTTGGTTTCGCTGCGCTTCTGGAATTCCTGCGATTGCATTTCTTCGAAGCGTTGCAGACGAGCCTTGGATTTGGACTGGCGGGCCTTGGCGCCTTTGCGCACCCACTCCAGTTCTTCCTTCATGGCTTTTTCGTGAGCCGACTGCTGCTTGGATTCAGCAGCCAGACGGTCGGACTTCGCTTCGAGCCAACCCGAATAGTTGCCCTCGTACGGGATACCGGCGCCGCGGTCGAGCTCGAGGATCCAGCCAGCGACGTTGTCCAGGAAGTAACGGTCGTGCGTGATCGCGACCACGGTGCCCGGGAAATCGTGCAGGAAGTGCTCCAGCCAGGCGACGGAATCGGCGTCCAGGTGGTTGGTCGGTTCGTCGAGCAGCAGCATGTCCGGAGCAGACAGTAGCAGGCGGCACAGGGCCACACGACGCTTCTCACCACCGGACAGGAATTCAACCTTGGCATCCCAGGCCGGCAGACGCAGCGCATCGGCGGCGACTTCCAGTTGGCGATCCAGGTTGTGACCGTCGCTGGCCTGCAGGATGGCTTCGAGCTTGGCCTGTTCGGCGGCCAGTTTGTCGAAGTCGGCATCCTCATCAGCGTAAGCCGCGTAGACCTCGTCCAGGCGAGCCTGGGCGTTCTTGATCACGCTGACCGCTTCCTCAACCACTTCACGCACGGTCTTGGTCGGGTCCAGGATCGGTTCTTGCGGCAGGTAGCCGATGTTCAGGTCCGGCATCGGACGGGCTTCGCCGTCGAACTCGGTGTCGACGCCCGCCATGATTTTCAACAGCGTGGACTTACCCGAACCGTTAAGGCCGAGTACGCCAATCTTGGCGCCCGGGAAGAACGACAACGAAATGTTTTTCAGGATTTCCCGCTTCGGCGGAACAACTTTACCCAGCCGATGCATGGTGAATACGTATTGAGCCATGGAGAACCTAGGGTCAGTGATCGATGAATGATTGGCGCGCGGGCGATGCCCGGCCAGGCCGTGCGCGTCGTCCGATTGATGGGTATCAATGCGTGCGCGCTGAAAAAGCCTGATTCTAGGAGCTGGAACGCTCCCGCGTAACCGGCAAAGCTACCTGATTGACGGAAGGCAGTCCAGCCGAGCGGGACTGGCACTTTGCCACAACTCAGGGCATGCTAGCCGCCCTTCGGGCGTCCGGCTTATAGTGCATGTCGCGCCAGTCCAGCCAAACCGCAGGATTACAGTTTGTCTAATGTCTCTCCCCCTTCTTCCGTGAGCGCACTCAATCCTGCGACCGGCTCCCCCCTGCGTGGGTCCTTGAAGGGCGCGCTGGCGGCGCTCGTCCTGTTGTTGCTCGCGCTGCTGTTCTGGCAGTTGCTGGATCAGCTTCGCGATGCCCAACGACACCAGCGTCAGTACACCATCGACTACACCGCCGATCTGGCCTCGCAAGTCAGCCTGAACATGGCGCTCAACGCCCAGATCGCCCTCAACCTGCTACCGATCGTCGAACAACCGCAAAGCGCCGACGAACAGCAGGCGCTGTTTCGCAAACTGCAAAAATCCTTGCCCGATCTGCGCAGCCTTGCGTTGCTCAGCCCTTCCGGGAAAGTCCTCACCGACAGCGCCGACAACAGCGATGACGCCGACTACCTGAACGAACTGGTCCGGCGCAGTCACGCCCAGGCCCATTATTTCAGCAACGCCAATGACGGTTCGGTGGTGCATCTGCTGCTGCATCAAGCCAGCGGTAGTACCCGCGGCTACTGGGTTCTGCGCCTGACGCCGACATTTTTCTCGTCGCTGACAAAACAAAACGAAACCGGTATTCGCCCGCTGTGGCTGGTGGAAAACCGCTTCAATCACCAAGTCATCAGTCGCGATGAGTCACTACCCTTGGCCAAGCCCGGCGAACTGACCGAGGACGATGTGGCCAACAGTGTGCTGACCGTGCCCCTGAGCAGCAGCGACTGGCAACTGCGCGGGTTGTTCGACCGGCAACGGGTGATCGAACAGCTGCTGCCGGCGTTCATCGGCAAATGCCTACTGGGCCTGGCCTTCTCCCTGCTGCCGTTTATCGCCCTGCTGAACATGCGCCGTCGCCAACGCCAGGTGCACGAAGGCCGTCGACGCTACCAGGATATTTTCGAAGGCACCGGCGTCGCCTTGTGTGTACTCGACGTGTCCGGGCTCAAAAGCTTCTTCGACAAAGCTCAGCTGCACAGCAGCGAACACCTGAAGGCCTGGCTCGATACACCGGAACAACGCCAGCACCTGCTGCAGGAACTGCGCATCACCGAAGTCAACCTGGTCGCCCTGCAACTGCTCAATGTCAACGCTTGCGATCAAGCCTGGAAACTGCTGATCGATGGCAATCCGCAGGACGGCACCGCCATCGGCGATCAAGTGCTCGACGCGGTGCTCAACCAGCAGAAACAGCTTGAACTGGAAATCAAACTGCAGGACGCCAATGGCCGCGACCAGCACTTGTGGCTGGTCCTGCGTCTGCCGGAAGACCAGGACGACTATAAAGCGGTGATCCTGAGCATCACCGACATCACCAGCCGCAAGCTCGTCGAACTGTCGCTGTTGGAGCGTGAAGGATTCTGGTCCGACGTGGTACGCACCGTGCCGGATCATCTGTACGTGCAAGACGTGATCAGCCAGCGAATGATTTTCAGCAACCACCACCTGGGCCAGACGCTCGGTTACAACCATACCGAACTGCACCAGATGGGCGAGTATTTCTGGGAAATTCTGCTGCACCCCGAAGATGCCGACTTCTACCACCGCTCGCGCCAAACCCAGCGCCAGGCCGGTTACAGACAATTGATGCAGTGCCAACTGCGCTTCCGCCACCGGGACGGTAAATGGCGGCGTTTCGACATCCGCGAACAGGCGCTGGCGCGAGACAAGCATGATCAGGTCACGCGGATCATCGGCGTGGCCAAGGACATCACCGATCAGATTGAAGCCAGTGAGTCCCTGCGCGACAGCGAGCAGCGTTACCGGATGCTCGCCGAAAGCATCAGTGACGTGATTTTCTCGACCGACAGCAAGATGGCGCTCAACTACGTCAGCCCGTCGGTGCAAGCCGTGCTGGGCTATGACGCCGACTGGATTTTCCAGAACGGCTGGCAATCGACCATCGCCAACCCGCAACAGCTGACCGGCATTTACAGCCTGATGGACCGGGTCAGCAAAGCGCTGAATAAACCCGACCAACTGGCACTGTTACGCAGTCAGGTGCAAACCCAACTGTTTTTGTTCGACTGCCTGCGGGCCGACGGGCGCAAGATCCCCATCGAACTGCGGTTGGTGCTGGTCTGGGACGAACACGGTGCATTCGAAGGCGTGCTGGGCGTCGGTCGCGACATCAGCCAGCAACGCCGGGCCGAAAAAGACCTGCGCATGGCCGCGACTGTATTTGAGCACTCGACCTCGGCGATCCTGATCACCGATCCGGCCGGCTACATCGTCCAGGCCAACGAAGCCTTCAGCCGTGTCAGCGGTTATGCGGTGGAGCAGGTGCTCGACCAGTTACCGAACATGCTGACCGTCGACGATCAGCAGGAAGCCCATCTGCGTTACGTGCTCAAGCAATTGCATCAGCACAGCACGTGGGAAGGCGAAGTCTGGCTCAAACGACGCAATGGCGAGCATTACCCGGCCTGGGTCGGGATTACGGCGGTGTTGGATGATGAAGGCGATCTGGCCAGCTACGTGTGCTTCTTCAGCGACATCAGCGAACGCAAGGCCAGTGAGCAGCGGATTCACCGCCTCGCCTATTACGACGCCCTGACTCACCTGCCCAACCGCACGCTGTTCCAGGATCGCCTGCACACGGCGCTGCAATCGGCCGAGCGGCAGAAGTCCTGGGTGGTGCTGATGTTCCTCGACCTGGACCGTTTCAAACCGATCAACGACTCCCTGGGCCACGCCGCCGGCGATCGCATGCTCAAGGAAATGGCCACGCGCCTGCTCGGCTGTGTCGACGATGACGACACCGTGGCGCGCATGGGCGGCGATGAATTCACCTTGCTGCTGCAACCGCGGGCCAACCGTGAAATTGCCTTGAACCGGGCGATTCATGTGGCCGAACAGATTCTCGCCAGCCTGGTGAAACCGTTCGTGCTTGAAGGTCGCGAGTTCTTCGTCACCGCCAGTATCGGCATCGCCCTGAGCCCTCAGGACGGTAACGAACTCAGCCAGCTGATGAAAAACGCCGACACCGCGATGTATCACGCCAAGGAGCGTGGCAAGAACAACTTCCAGTTCTATCAGGCCGACATGAACGCCAGCGCCCTGGAGCGTCTGGAGCTGGAAAGCGACTTGCGTCACGCCCTGGAGCAGAACGAATTCGTCCTCTACTACCAACCGCAGTTCAGCGGCGATGGCAAACGCCTGACCGGCGCTGAAGCCTTGCTGCGCTGGCGCCATCCGCGACGCGGGCTGGTGCCGCCGGGAGACTTCATTCCGGTGCTCGAAGAGCTCGGCCTAGTGGTGGATGTCGGCGACTGGGTGATCAGCGAGGCTTGTCGTCAGCTCAAGACCTGGCATCAGGCCAAGGTCCGGGTGCCGAAGGTGTCGGTGAACATTTCGGCCCGGCAATTCTCCGACGGCCAACTCGGGACACGGATCGCCACCATCCTCAAGGAAACCGGCCTGCCGCCGGCATGCCTGGAGCTGGAACTGACCGAAAGTATCCTGATGCGCGAAGTCAGCGAAGCGATGCAGATTCTCGCCGGGCTGAAAAATCTTGGCCTGAGCATTGCGGTCGACGACTTCGGCACCGGTTACTCATCACTCAACTACCTCAAGCAGTTCCCCATCGACGTGCTGAAAATCGACCGCACCTTCGTCGACGGCCTGCCGTCGGGCGAGCAGGATGCGCAGATTGCCCGCGCGATCATCGCCATGGCCCACAGCCTCAATCTGGCAGTTATCGCCGAGGGCGTGGAAACCCACGAGCAACTCGACTTCCTGCGTGAGCATGGTTGCGACGAGGTTCAGGGGTATCTGTTCGGGCGGCCGATGCCGGCGAACCGGTTTGAGGCGCAGTTCAGCAATGATGCGTTGTTCATGTTCGATTGAAATCTTCAGCGCTGCTGATGGCCCTATCGCGAGCAAGCTCGCTCCCACAGGGTTTTCGGGTGTACACACAATTTGTGAACCTCAAAGATCCACTGTGGGAGCGAGCCTGCTCGCGAAGAGGCCAGCACGATCACCGCTGATCCCAGCATGAACGCCACTTGTCTGCGACATGATGTCCTTTCATATGCCATCTAAAACCCATTGGGTTAGAATGCCCCCCTTTTCTGCCCCGATCCTTGAGGACCGCCATGTTCAGCCGTGATTTGACTATTGCCAAGTACGACGCCGATCTCTTTGCCGCCATGGAGCAAGAAGCTCAGCGCCAGGAAGAGCACATTGAGCTGATCGCTTCGGAAAACTACACCAGCCCTGCGGTGATGGAAGCTCAAGGCTCGGTATTGACCAACAAGTACGCCGAAGGCTACCCGGGCAAGCGCTACTACGGTGGTTGCGAGTTTGTCGACGTGGTCGAGCAACTGGCCATCGATCGTGCAAAAGAACTGTTCGGCGCTGATTACGCCAACGTTCAGCCGCACGCCGGTTCGCAAGCCAACAGCGCCGTTTACCTGGCTCTGCTGCAAGCGGGCGACACCATCCTGGGCATGAGCCTGGCGCACGGTGGTCACCTGACCCACGGTGCCAGCGTTTCCTCCTCTGGCAAGCTGTACAACGCCGTTCAGTACGGCATCGACGGCAATGGCCTGATCGACTACGACGAAGTCGAGCGTCTGGCAGTTGAGCACAAGCCGAAAATGATCGTGGCCGGTTTCTCTGCTTACTCGCAGATCCTGGACTTCCCGCGTTTCCGCGAAATCGCTGACAAAGTCGGCGCCTACCTGTTCGTCGACATGGCCCACGTGGCCGGTCTGGTCGCCGCTGGCGTCTACCCGAACCCGGTGCCTTTCGCTGACGTCGTGACCACCACCACGCACAAGACCCTGCGCGGTCCACGTGGCGGCCTGATCCTGGCTCGCGCCAACGCCGACATCGAGAAGAAGCTGAACTCCGCCGTATTCCCGGGCGCCCAGGGCGGCCCGCTGGAGCACGTGATCGCCGCTAAAGCGATCTGCTTCAAGGAAGCACTGCAACCTGAGTTCAAGACTTACCAGCAACAAGTGGTGAAGAACGCCAAGGCCATGGCCGGTGTGTTCATCGAGCGCGGTTTCGACGTGGTATCGGGCGGTACTGAAAACCACCTGTTCCTGCTGTCGCTGATCAAGCAGGAAATCTCCGGTAAAGACGCTGACGCCGCTCTGGGCAAAGCATTCATCACCGTGAACAAGAACTCCGTGCCAAACGATCCACGCTCCCCGTTCGTCACCTCCGGTCTGCGCTTCGGTACTCCGGCTGTGACCACTCGCGGCTTCAAGGAAGCAGAGTGCAAAGAGCTGGCCGGCTGGATCTGCGACATCCTGGCGGACCTGAACAACGAAGCGGTGATCGACGCCGTTCGTGAGAAGGTCAAGGCCATCTGCAAGAAGCTGCCGGTATATGGCGCTTAACTAGACTAGCCCGCATTACCAACACCCCAAAAGCCCGATCAGAAATGATCGGGCTTTTTTGTACGCGCAACGTATAGACAGCCGAACACTTAAAAACCTTTTGCACTTCAACCACACAACTCAACTCTCCCTAACACTATTTATACCCACCAAAACAATTTGATGCACACGAACTCAACGTACTCCATACACAAACTCCAAAATATCTATATTCTATTTTTAAGCAACGCAACTAACACGTTGGCCGATGGCTTACCTTCCAGAAAACACTCAAATGGATATTGAGAACACATCATGAGTACCGATCGACAAAAATCCTTTCTCGCGACCCTTGGCGCCCAAACTACTCTAGTACATTTTCTTGACGTGGTGCATGGCGAAAAAGCAACCGTAAGCTCATCGCTTTTCAGTGGTGGGCACTATACCGGACGACCCCAATCCCGGGATGACTCGCACCTCCTGAGCCTGCGCCCCGAACCCCGTGCAACCCTCTATTTCAGGTATACCGGTAACGGTTACAGGCTCTACATCCGAACACCAGGCCCCTATTTTGGCAAGTGCCTCAGCCTTAG
Source organism: Pseudomonas sp. LBUM1666 (assembly GCF_059695775.1). Taxonomy (NCBI): domain Bacteria; kingdom Pseudomonadati; phylum Pseudomonadota; class Gammaproteobacteria; order Pseudomonadales; family Pseudomonadaceae; genus Pseudomonas; species Pseudomonas sp. LBUM1666. Next base: position 5,396,629 of record NZ_CP166789.1, read on the forward strand.
TAAAAATGGACTTCTGGGGGCCTTTCCGTCCGAGGGATCGAACACTTATAACCTTATAGACGAACGGGGCTCTATCCTGCCAATTGACACCGTCAAATCAGACGCATTAGATGTTTATCTACAAGTTTCAGGATTGCCTGGAGCTTTGCACATACACCGACTGCATGACTCCAAATTTACTTATTTCGCCAATAAGGGCGGATCGCCATTTATGTTTAACTTTACAATTGTGGAACGAAACGCCCCTTACCTTAGTTTTCCCAACGAAGTTTAAGCTTCACGCTACTTATGTCAGTGTCGGTCGATAAAATTATCGGCCGACATTAGTTTTCCGTCTCAACCAAAGTAAAATATCCCACCATCAATAACCGAATTATAAAAACTCAATCACAGTCGCTAAACCTCCACGTCATAAAACCTTTTGACGGATTTTCTCTTCCGCCACCATCGGCAATAAACACAATCACTCCTCCCCGCACCTATCGATCATGGACTTCTACGGCTGCGCGCCACTGGTCAGACCGGTCATGCCAATTTTGATATTTTCACTTGTAATCCCGAAAAAACCGAGCGTAGACTGCGCCTGCACTGGACATACCGGTAAGACCACAATAATTAAGTCCTGAATCTGATGCGCGAAGCGCACGGCAGCCAGGACACCGACCAGGACTCCTCCCATGCTCAGATGGTGCTCGCGTTCAATCTTCCTCCAAGTGGTTCTCGGACTGGTGCTCGGCATCGTCTGTGGGCTGACCCTCCCTGAATACTCCGCCCAGCTCAAACCGCTCGGCGATGGCTTCATCAAACTGATCAAGATGCTCATCGGTCTGATCGTGTTCTGCGTAGTGGTCAGCGGCATCAGCGGTGCCGGCGACCTGAAGAAGGTCGGACGCATCGGCCTGAAATCGGTGATCTACTTCGAAATCCTGACCACCATCGCCCTGGTGATTGGTCTGGTGTTCGCTTTCACCACCGGCATCGGCAGCGGCGCGAACATTCATCTGGATCAGCTTTCCGCTGCCGACATGGGCGACATCGCCCAGCGCGGTCAGCACATGCAAACCACCTCCCAGTTCCTGATGAACCTGATCCCGACCTCGGTCATCGGCGCCTTCGCGGAAAACAACATTCTGCAAGTCCTGCTGTTTTCGGTGCTGTTCGGCAGTGCGCTGAACCTGGTGGGCGAAGCAGCGTCGGGTATTTCCCGGCTGATCAATGAGCTGAGCCATGTGATCTTCCGCATCATGGGCATGATCGTGCGTCTGGCGCCGATCGGCGTGTTCGGCGCCATCGCTTTCACCACCAGCAAATATGGCCTGGATTCGCTGCAACACCTGGGCAGCCTGGTCGGCCTGTTTTACCTGACCTGTGTGGCGTTTGTGACATTGATTCTCGGCCTGGTGATGCGCCTTTCGGGCCTGAAGATGTGGTCGTTGCTGAAGTACCTGCGCGAAGAACTGCTGATCGTCATGGGCACCGCCTCCTCCGACGCCGTGCTGCCACAAATCATGCGCAAGCTTGAACATCTGGGCATTGGCAGTTCGACGGTCGGGTTGGTCATTCCTACCGGTTACTCGTTCAATCTGGACGGTTTCTCGATCTACCTGACCCTCGCCATCGTGTTCATCGCCAATGCCACCGGCACGCCGCTGGCCATGACCGACCTGCTGACCATACTGCTGGTGTCGTTGATCACCTCCAAAGGTGCCCACGGTATTCCCGGCTCGGCGCTGGTGATTCTCGCAGCGACACTGACGGCGATCCCGGCAATTCCGGTGGTCGGCCTGGTGCTGGTATTGGCAGTGGACTGGTTCATGGGCATCGGCCGGGCGCTGACCAACCTGATCGGCAACTGCGTCGCCACTGTGGCCATCGCGCGCTGGGAAAAGGACATCGATATTCAACGGGCGAACAAAGTACTTTCTGGTCAGGTGGGTTATACCTTCCAGCCGAGAAAGCCTGTCGGCCCGGCACATCAGCAGGAATTCTGAGTAATCGCCGTGCCTGCCTGCGGGCAGGTACGGTCATCAATCGTTTTGGATGCTCATGGAGCGAACAGTGATCACCTCGTCGACCGTTGTGAATTCAGTAGTAGAAAAACTTCGGGCCGCTCTGGCCCGTGGTCAGTGGCGCTCCGGCGAGATGCTGCCGGGGCAGCGTGAGCTGGCCGAACAACTGGGCATCAGCCGCCCGAGCCTGCGTGAAGCCGTCATCGTGCTGGAAACCCTTGGGCTGGTGCGCTCCATGCCGGGTAAAGGCGTGGTGGTGCTGGAGGCCAATCTCAGCGACAGCCAACGCCACGACAGCGCAGTCGCCGGTGCGAGCCTGGAAGACGTGCTGCAACTGCGTTACACCCTCGAACCGTTCATCGTCGGCCTGGTGGCGCAGTCGATCAGCAGCAAGGAAGTCGGGCAACTGCGTCTGACCCTGATGGACATGCGCGAAGCGCTGGAAGCCAACGACAGCGAAGCCGGCGTAAACGCCTACATCGCCTTCCACGAAGAGCTGTTCACGCTGACGTCGAACCCGATTTTCCAGAGTGTGGTGCAACAGACCAGCAACGCCCTCAAGCAAAGCGCCGACGTGCTGCGCAATTCCCCGGAGCATTTGGCTGAGCGCCTTGAGGAGAACGAAGCCGTGGTGCGCGCTATTCGCAGTAAAAACAGCGCCCAGGCCAGCGCCGAGATGCGTCGGCACATCCTTCGGGAAGGCCAGCGGATGGGCATCGAATTGAATATTCCGGACGACAACTTCGTCAGTTGAGTCCGCTTCGAACTGGAGACAAGCCATGAACAGCTTCGCCTCACCGCAAACCCTCACGGCCTTGCCCTTCCTCCAGCCGGTAGAGGACCTCTATTCGCGAATCTTCGACGCCATTCTCGAACAGCGCCTTCATGCGGCCAGTCGCTTTACGGAAGAAAGCCTGGCGCAGATGTTCAACGCCCGGCGCAGTGATATTCGCGGCGTGCTGACGCGGCTGTCCCATCAACAGGTCATAGTCCTTCGAGCCAATCATCGGCCCCGGGTCGCCGCGCTCGACAGCGATCAAACCCGACAAATGCTGCATGCCCGGCGGTTGGCCGAAATCACCTTGGTGCGACTGGCCTGTCAATCACGCCTACAGGACTTGAAGCCGCTGCGAAACTTGATCGAGAGCGAGCGCCAATGCACCGTGCGGGGTGCGGCGATCCGGTTATCGGGGGAGTTTCATCTGCGGTTGGCGCAAATGGCGGGGAATGCACCGTTGGCGCATTTTCTTGGCAGCTTGGTGCCGTTGACTTCGCTGGCGATTGCGCAGTTTGAGGTGGGGTTGGAGGGCTATTGCGTATGGCATAAGCACCAGGCGATTCTGGAAGCCGTGGAACGCGGCGAAGCAGTGAAGGCTGAGAACTTGCTGGGCCAGCATCTGGATCATTTGGAAGCGATGTTGCTCAACGCCGGACCGACACTCAGTCAGAATCGTGTTGTCGGTTAGGCCGCTATCGCGAGCAGGCTCGCTCCCACATTTGAAATACATTCCCCTGTGGGAGCGAGCCTGCTCGCGATGGCGGCATCAGGCTCGCTAAAAATGTCGGGGGCTTACTCCGCCGCCACCCGATCAAACCCCTCGCGAATCTTCTCTTCCGGCAAATCATCGGCAATGAACACGATCACGCTTTCACGCGTTTCATCGTCGGCCCACTCCGTGTCCCAATCGAATCCGTATAACTTCAACACGCCCTGAAACACCATGCGCCGCGGCTCACCAAGGATGTTCAACACGCCTTTGTAGCGCAGCAATTGCTTGCCATGGTCTTCCAGCAGTTCGTTCATGAACTCGCTGAGTTTGTCGATATCCAGCGGCTTGTCGGTGCGCAGCACCAGGCTGGAAATGCGGTCGATGGACGGCGCTTTGCTCACCGGGCGCAGGCTGACGCCGCCACCCAGGTCGGCATTGAGATTGAAACCGCGCACGTCGAGCAATTCGGCCAGGTCAATTTTGCCGTGCTCGACCACACGGATCGGTGCGCGACGGTTGATGCGGGTCAGGCGCTCGCTCAGCGCGGTAAAGGTCGACTCGTCCACCAGATCGCGCTTGCTCACCAGCAAGCGGTCGGCGAAACCGATCTGCGCCTGGGCGATGGTTTGAGTCAGGTGAGTGTCAGCGTGCGCCGCATCGACCAGGGTGATGATGCCGTCGAGGATGTAGCGCTCGCGCAGCTCTTCATCGATGAAAAAGGTTTGGGCCACAGGTGCCGGGTCGGCCAGGCCAGTGCATTCGATCACCAGACGGTCGAAGGCGATTTCTCCGCTGTCCAGGCGTTCGAGCAGCAGGTACAAAGCCTTGGTCAGATCGGTGTGGATGGTGCAGCAGACGCAGCCGTTGGACAGCGTCATCACTTGCACCGGTTCGTCGCCCAACAGCTGGGTGTCGATACCGGCGTCACTGAATTCGTTCTCGATCACGGCGATTTTCAGGCCGTGTTCGGCTTTGAGCAGGTAGCGCAACAGCGTGGTTTTTCCCGCGCCGAGAAAGCCACTGAGGATCGTGACTGGGATGGGAGAGGACAAACTGGATCTCCTTCTACTACACAAAAAAAGGGAGCGGTCCTGTGGGAGCGAGCTTGCTCGCGATGGCATCACCTCGGTGTTGACGATATACCGAGTTGCCTGCATCGCGAGCAAGCTCGCTCCCACAAAAGCCCGCTCCACATTACATCTGATAACCCGTTGCTAGTAGATCAACAGCACTTCGGCCCACCCTTGCCACCGTATCGAGCCTCTTGGCGTTCCCGGAAGAACATCTCGTAGGTCATCACCGGTTTGTCCGGGTGTTTGGTTTGCATATGCTCGACGTAATTGTCGTAGTCGGGCATCCCGACCATCAGGCGGGCGGCCTGACCGAGGTATTTACCGAGGCGACTCAGGTCATTGAACATGCTGCAATCCTCGATTACGCATCCGGCAGAGCCTGGAATGGCGCTTCTTTATCCGTACGTTCTTTGCTGCCCCAGGCGGAAATACCGACCTTGAGCGCATAGAACAGGATACTGAATACCACGAACAGGAACAGCGCCGTCAGCGTTGCGTTGGTGTAGGCGTTGAAGATCACGTGCTGCATCTGCGTAATGTCCTTGGCCGGTGCGAGGATCTGACCGTTGGCCAGCGCATCGCTGTACTTCTTGGCCAGCGACAGGAAGCCGATCGCCGGATTGGCGTCGAACAGCTTGATGAAGCCGGCGGTGGTGGTGCAGATCAGCAGCCACACAGCGGGCAGCATGGTGACCCAGACGTAGCGTTGGCGTTTCATTTTGATCAGCACAACGGTTGCCAACATCAGTGCGATACCGGCCAGCATCTGGTTGGAGATGCCGAACAGCGGCCACAAGGTGTTGATGCCACCCAGCGGATCGATCACGCCCTGGTACAGCAACCAACCCCACATCGCCACGCAACCGGCGGTTGCGATCAGGTTGGCGGTCCAGGATTCGGTGCGTTTCAGCGCCGGCACGAACGAGCCGAGCAAATCCTGCAGCATGAAACGGCCGGCACGGGTACCGGCGTCGACGGCCGTCAGAATGAACAGCGCTTCGAACAGGATCGCGAAGTGGTACCAGAACGCCATGGTGTTTTCACCCGGCAGGACACTGTGCAGGATCTGCGCGATACCGACCGCCAGGGTCGGCGCACCGCCAGCACGGGCCAGGATCGTGGTTTCACCGATGTCCTTGGCCACCGCTTGCAGCGCTTCCGGGGTGATTGCAAAGCCCCAGCTGCTGACGGTTTGTGCCACGGCCACCACGTCACCGCCGACGACTGCCGCCGGGCTGTTCATGGCGAAATACACGCCTGGCTCGATCACCGAAGCGGCAACCATCGCCATGATGGCGACGAAGGATTCCATCAGCATGGCGCCGTAACCGATGTAACGGGCGTTGACCTCGTTATCCAGCAGTTTCGGCGTGGTGCCGGACGAGATCAGCGCGTGGAAACCCGAGACCGCGCCACAGGCGATGGTGATGAACAGGAACGGGAACAGACCGCCCTTCCACACCGGGCCAGTACCGTCGATGAACTGGGTCAGCGCCGGCATTTTCAGCTCAGGCATGGTGATCAGGATGCCGATCGCCAACGCCACGATGGTGCCGATTTTCAGGAACGTCGACAGGTAGTCACGCGGCGCCAGAATCAGCCAGACCGGTAACGAGGCGGCCACGAAACCGTAACCTACCAGCATCCACGTAATCTGCACGCCAGTGAAGCTGAACGCCTTGGCCCAGACCGGATCAGCGGCAATCTGCCCGCCCAGCCAGATCGAACCCAGCAGCAACAGCACGCCGACAACGGAGATTTCGCCGATGCGACCCGGGCGGATGTAGCGCATGTAAATGCCCATGAACATCGCGATCGGGATGGTCGCCATCACCGTGAAAATACCCCACGGGCTCTCGGCCAGAGCTTTTACAACGATCAGCGCCAGCACCGCGAGGATGATGATCATGATCAGGAAGCAGCCAAACAGCGCGATTGTCCCGGGGATGCGGCCCATTTCCTCACGGACCATGTCGCCGAGGGAACGGCCGTTGCGGCGGGTGGACATGAACAGGACCATGAAGTCCTGAACGGCACCGGCCAGCACCACGCCGGCAATCAGCCACAGCGTACCGGGCAGGTAACCCATCTGCGCCGCCAGGACCGGACCGACCAGCGGCCCTGCGCCAGCGATGGCGGCGAAGTGGTGACCGAAGAGGATGTGTTTGTTGGTGGGGACGTAGTCCAGACCGTCATTGTTGAGCACGGCGGGGGTGGCCCGTCGCGGGTCGAGTTGCATCACATTGTTAGCGATGAACAGACTGTAGTAACGATACGCAACCAGATAGATGGCCACGGCGGCGACCACAATCCACAAGGCGTTGATCGCCTCGCCTCGGCGCAATGCCACTACACCGAGGGCGCACGCCCCTACGATTGCCAGCAACAGCCAAGGTAGGTGGCGTAGCAGGCTATTATTATTTTTCATTTTATGATTCCAGCCAGGGTGGACAAGAAAGACAGCCATCCCGAGTTTAGCGCTAACGGCCGCAAAGGCCATCCCCCGACATGGGTTGAGCCATCACTTTGCTGGCAGCCTTTGACGATGCGGGTCTATAGTCAGCGAACATTTACGAGGATTGCGCCATGAGCGAGCACCCTGCCGATCGCCGCCGCTTCAAACGTATTGCGTTCGATGCCCGAACTGAGCTGAGTCAGGGGGAATTCATCTGGCCGGTGAAGTTGATCGACCTGTCACTCAAGGGGTTGCTGATCGAGAAGCCAGAGCCGTGGCTGGGTAATAGGGATTGGCATTTCCTGGTCGATATTCATCTAAACGAAGACGTCGGGATCAAGATGGATGTGATGTTGACCCACGATGACCATGGCCAGCTCGGGTTTGTCTGCAAACACATCAGCCTGGAATCGATTGAACGCCTGCGGCGGTTGGTTGAACTCAACCTTGGCGATCCCGAGGAGCTGGAGCGTGAATTGGGCGCTTTGATCAATATTTGAAGACCAACACAAACCCCGTGGGAGCGAGCTTGCTCGCGATAGCGGTATGCCAGCCGACATAAATGTTGGGTGATAGTCCGATATCGCGAGCAAGCTCGCTCCCACAGGGTTTGTGTTCTATCTGGAAGGTTATTCGAACAGAGCGTCGAGCGCCTGCTCCAGACGCGTTACGGCAATAATCTGCAACCCCGGCGGCGCTTCCTTAGGCGCATTGCCCTTGGGCACGATGGCGCGTTTGAAGCCGTGCTTGGCGGCTTCCTTCAAGCGTTCCTGGCCACTCGGCACCGGGCGTACTTCACCCGACAGCCCGACTTCACCGAACACCAGCAAATCATGGGGCAGCGGGCGGTTGCGCAAACTGGACATGACCGCGGCCATCAATGCCAGGTCGGAGGCCGTTTCCAGCACCTTCACCCCGCCGACCACGTTGAGGAAGACGTCCTGATCGTGGGTCGGAATGCCGCCGTGACGGTGCAACACCGCCAAGAGCATCGCCAGTCGATTCTGGTCCAGCCCCAGCGTTACCCGACGTGGATTGGCCAGGTGACTGTCGTCCACCAGCGCCTGGACTTCCACCAGCATCGGCCGCGTCCCTTCCCACGTCGCCATGACCACACTGCCCGGGACTTCTTCCTGCGCGCGGGTGAGAAAAATCGCCGAAGGGTTGGAGACTTCTTTCAACCCCTTGTCGGTCATACCGAATACGCCCAGTTCGTTGACGGCGCCGAAACGGTTCTTCACCGCCCGCAGCAAACGCAAGCGCCCATCGGATTCGCCTTCGAAATACAGAACCGTGTCGACCATGTGCTCCAGCACTCGGGGCCCCGCCAATGCACCTTCTTTCGTCACGTGACCGACCAGGAAAATGGCCGTGCCGCTCTGCTTGGCATAGCGCACCAGCAACGCCGCACTTTCCCGAACCTGCGAGACGCCGCCCGGTGCCGATTGCAGCTGCTCGGTGAAGATCGTCTGGATCGAGTCGATCACCATCACCTTGGGTTTTTCCTGTCGGGCCGTGGCGATGATGGTTTCGATGCAGGTTTCGGTCATCACCCGCAGTTGATCCTGAGGCAGGCCGAGACGGCGGGCGCGCATGGCCACTTGCTGCTGGGATTCTTCGCCGGTGACGTACAGTGCCGGCATGACTTTGGCGAGGTTGCACAAGGTTTGCAGCAGAATGGTCGATTTGCCGATGCCCGGATCACCGCCGATCAGCACCACCGAGCCGTCTACCAGACCACCGCCCAGCACCCGATCGAGCTCGCTGGAAGCTGTGGAAAAACGCGGGATTTCTTCGACGCTGACTTCGGCCAGGGTCTTGATCTGTGCTTGCTGGCCGGTCCAGCCGGTGCGACCGCTGGGAGCTGCGGCACCACCGCTCTCCACCATGGTTTCAGTCAGGGTGTTCCAGGCCCCGCACTCGCCGCACTGGCCAGCCCACTTGGGGAAGGTTGAGCCGCACTCGGTGCAGCCATACATGCGCTTGGCCTTGGCCATCTGAACTCCCGGCAAAAACCGCGATGATAGCTCAGCTGGTGCGGATCAGCGCGGCGAAGTTCCCCAGCGGATCTTCGGTAGCAACTTGTTCAGCCATTGGAATACATTCACCACACTAGCAACCATAAAACCTGTACAACTTAACGCTCCAACACACCCAATCAAATACTAGTTTTATCCAAGAAAACACAAATCAAAACCTGTACAAATCTTTGCCATTTAAAACCTGAATGTACAATCTAACTATTGAGCCAACCTAACAATATGAACAACCAAACTAATGGCACCACAATGGCATTTATGACATTGAACTCAGGAAATTTGTTCGAGGTGCGAGTCTTTACAACCTGCAAACCATTCACATAAAACTTCATATACTGCACATTGCCCTTGCATCTACCTTGTGATGCTACCGCCTCTATTTTCTATAGTTTCATCCTCTCCCCTCCACTCGGCAGAGGCGAATGACCGACTGATAAAATGTTCAGCGGGCGTGCTGGAGGCCAAACTTTTTGCCGCCGAGACGGTCGGTAGCAGGCGAGCTCTGTAAGCAGTTGTTTCGAGCAAGATGCATCATGCTGATTTACACTGCGTTCACCAACCTCATCTGTAACAAGGAATAACCTATGGGCGTGATAAATGAGTTCAAGGCCTTCGCGGTCAAAGGTAATGTGGTCGACATGGCCGTCGGTATCATCATCGGCGCCGCCTTCGGCAAGATCGTTTCATCGTTTGTCGGCGACGTGGTGATGCCACCCATTGGCCTGCTGATCGGGGGGGTGGACTTCAGTGACCTGGCCATTACGCTCAAAGCAGCCAACGGCGATATCCCGGCGGTGGCGCTGGCGTACGGTAAATTTATCCAGAGCATGATTGACTTCATCATCGTCGCCTTCGCGATCTTCATGGGCGTCAAAGCCATCAACCGCCTGAAACGCGAAGAGGCCGTTGCACCAACGCTGCCGCCGGTTCCGACCAAGGAAGAAGAGCTGCTGGAAGAGATCCGTGATCTGCTCAAGGCTCAGAACAATCGGCCCTCAACAGGTCAGTAAAACAAGCAACGGCGCCCTTGAGGCGCCGTTTTTTTTACCAGTAGTTTTCCACCGCCACTTGCCCGGGTCGTCGACTGAGGCTCAAGTGCATGTGGCGTTGTTTGAGCAATTTGCGGGTGTCATCGATCATCTGCGGATTGCCGCAGAGCATGACCCTTGAGTGCTCGGCCGTCAGCGCCAGGCCTGCCGCCCGCTCCAACTCGCCATTTTCGATCAACGCAGTGATCCGGCCACTCAGCGCGCCATCATGCTGCTCGCGCGTGACCGTGGTGATGAACTGCAGCTTGTGCGCAAACTCCGCTAAATAGTCGCGCTGTGCCAAGCCGCAGACGAGGTCCTGATAAGCCAGTTCCCGGGCTTCACGCACACTGTAGACCAGGATGATTCGTTCGAATTTCTCCCAGACCTCGAAGTCCTGCAGGATCGACAGAAACGGTGCCAGGCCTGTGCCTGTGGATAACAACCAGAGATCCCGGCCATCGACAAAGCGATCGAGCGTCAGGTAACCAAAGGCCTGACGTTCGACCAGCAGCGTATCGCCGACACCCAGCCGACTCAGCTCACTGGTGAACTCCCCCCCTGGCACCACAATGGAAAAGAATTCGAGGAATTCGTCGTAGGGCGACGACACCATGGAATAGGCCCGCCATACGGTGCTGCCGTCAGCCTTGGTAACGCCCAGCCGGGCGAATTGCCCTGCACGAAAACGAAAACCCGAATCCCGGGTGGTCCGCAAGGTGAACAGACTGGGGGTCAGCGACTGGACGTCGAGCAAGGTCTGGCGAGTGAATTTTTCTGCACTGGCGGTCATGGGGCGCTCCATTCAACAGATAGCCACAGTGTCCCGCAAAGCGGAGTGATTAAACACCGGTGATTTGTAGTGGCTTTAGCCAGGGCCTCATTCACATTAACTCCATAGTACAACTTAACATTAACCACCCAGTTAACACACAAATCCAAGTCTGATTATAGTAAGCCCGCCATTGCTTTATCTACGCCGATACTCCCTAACGTTAGAACCAGATACTTGCTTAAAAATCGCAAACAAAGCCAAAAATTCTCACACGAACATAGGAAACATCCTACACTCGGCTCGTGCCACATCTTGGATCCAAAAAGGCACCACCAAGTAAAATCACATCTGGAGAGACACTATGGAGAGGTGGAAGGAATCACAACTCAACCAATTATCACGGGCAACGGAGATCGAGACTGCCTACCGGATTTCACTGGGTTTCGCGAAAAATATAGGCTTTAAATTTTTCGCCTTTTCAACAACATACCCAACAAAAACTGACCACTTTAATACAGTCCAGCTCAACAACTACCCTACGGACTGGAACATTGAATATGAACAAAAAAATTTCGGTGCGATAGACCCAGTAGTGGCTCACTGCAATCACTCCAGGTTGCCCGTCCTTTGGAGCGAAGAACTTTTTTCCAAGACCCCGTGGTTGTGGGACGCGCTTGAGAAACAAGGATTGCAGCACGGCTGGTCGCAATCGGTCCATGACGAAGACAGTGGTGTTTGCAGCATTCTGAGCCTGGCCAGAAGCCATTGCCCGATCACTGCGTTTGAGTTGTATGAAAATCTCGGTTTTTCAGTGTTCATCGGGCGCCACCTGCATGCGTTGATCGCACAGACACTGCCCAGGAAATCGACCAAGCCACCCGTGCCGCATTTGTCCCCCCGCGAGATCGATGTATTGAAACTGGCGGCTGATGGCAAAACTGCGTATGAGAGTGCCAGAATCCTTAACCTCAGCGCACGCACGGTCAATTTCCATGTGCAAAGCGCCATTCTGAAACTCGGGGTCAATAACAAGATTTCGGCAGTCATCGCCGCCACCAAGGACGGCTCTCTCAACAGCAGCGCGATACGTTGATCAAAAAAACCTGCAAGTAATCCAAAAGAAAAAAACGTACCATTTGCGGTCCTTCTTGAGTGATGACGTGTGAACCTTCACGACGCAGTACACTCGGACGGTCTCGCCCGCTACAACGCCCCTGAGCCGCGGGACACCAGTTGATTACCCCTGTTGATTACCCAGAGCCCCGCCTCATGCCCTTGCTCGAAACACCCTTCGCCCGACTCGACCTGATCCGCCAGCCCGAACAGCAGAACGAACCGCTGCAGGCGTTTGATGCCGCAGACGAATACCTGCTCACCCATCTGGCTGACCAACAGCCCTCGGCCGACACTCGGGTTTTGGTACTCAACGACAGCTTTGGCGCATTGGCCGCCAGCCTGGCGGGCAAGGTTCAAGTGACCAGCAGCGGTGACTCGTTCCTGGCCTTTCAGGGACTGGAAAAAAATCTGATCCGTAACGGCCAGGCATTTGATGCGGTACCAAGCGTACCTGCCAGCGAAGCCTTTTCAGGCCCTTTTGACCGGGTACTGATCCGGGTCCCGAAAACCCTCGCCTTGCTGGAAGAGCAATTGATTCGCTTGCAGGATCAACTGGCGCCGGGGGCTCAGGTAATTGCCGCGGCGATGATCAAGCATTTGCCACGAGCCGCGGGCGATCTGCTGGAACGCTACATCGGCCCGGTGCAAGCCTCGTTGGCGGTGAAGAAGGCTCGGCTATTGATCGCGACCACCGAGGTCAAAGCACCCGTCGTGTCCCCCTACCCGACCCGTTATCGACTCGACGCCCCTGAGATCGAACTGCTGAATCACGCCAATGTGTTCTGCCGCGAAGGCCTGGACATCGGCACGCGAGCGTTTTTGCCGCACCTGCCAAAGAACCTCGGCTCAGCGCGGGTTGCCGATCTCGGTTGTGGCAACGGGGTGTTGGCCATCGCCAGCGCCCTGCAAAACCCCGAGGCCCAGTACACGCTCGTGGACGAGTCGTTCATGGCAGTGCAATCGGCAGCCGAAAACTGGCGCGCGGCGCTGGGTGACCGGGAAGTGGTTGTACGCGCCGGCGATGGTTTGGCGGGTCAGGAACCTCAGTCTCTGGATGTCGTACTGTGCAACCCTCCGTTTCACCAACAACAAGTCGTCGGCGACTTCCTGGCCTGGCGCATGTTTCAGCAGGCCCGAGAGGCTCTGGTGGTAGGCGGTGCGTTGTACATCGTCGGCAATCGTCATCTGGGGTATCACAGCAAGCTCGCGCGGTTGTTCCGCGGCGTCGAGCAAGTGGCGGCCACACCCAAGTTCGTGATCCTTAAAGCCCGAAAATAATCCAAGGCAAAAAAACCCTCCAGCAAAGGAGGGCTGTAAATCCGTGCCGCAAGGCAACAGGATGGGATCAGGTGCAAAAAATCAGTGGGTCGTCAGGCCCGCGGCATTCATGAACATGCGCATCAGGCTGGCCACGATGAACAGCGCCACAACGCTGCCGGTCCAGATCATCGCCAGCCAGCCGAGTCGCTGCCAGAGCGGCTTTTTCTCTGCTGCTTCGATTTCCTGCAAGGAATGTTTACCCGCCTTCATCGCAATCTCCTCTGAAGAAATGGCGCAGGTATCAGCCCTGCGCCACTGTCGCGTGCTCTAGTGATAGCCATCTTCGTGGGTGACCTTGCCGCGGAACACGTAGTAGCTCCAGAAGGTGTAACCCAGGATGAACGGGATGATGAACAGCGTGCCCACCAGCATGAAGCCCTGGCTTTGCGGCGGTGCGGCGGCGTCCCAGATCGAGATCGACGGCGGTACGATGTTCGGCCACAGGCTGATGCCCAGACCGCTGTAACCGAGGAAGATCAGCACCAGCGTCAGCAGGAATGGCGTGTAGTTCGCATTACGAGCCACCGCGCGGATCAGACCGTACATAGTCACCAGCACCAGAATCGGCACCGGCAGGAACCAGAACAGGTTCGGCAGCGTGAACCAGCGAGCCGCAATCTCGGCGTGGGCCAGCGGGGTCCAGATGCTGACGATACCGATCACCGCCAGTACTACGAACGCCAGTGGTCGAGCCAGGTCATGCATCTGTTCTTGCAACTTGCCTTCGGTCTTCATGATCAGCCACGTGCAACCGAGCAGCGCATAAGCCACCACCAGCGCCGCGCCGCAGAACAGGGTGAATGGCGTCAACCAGTCCAGTGAGCCACCGGCAAATTGGCGATTGACCACCGGCAATCCATCAATGAACGCTCCCAACGCAACGCCCTGGAAAAAGGTGGCGGCGATCGAGCCACCGATGAACGCCTTGTCCCAGAGATGGCGCTTGTCGTCCTTGGCCTTGAAGCGGAACTCGAAGGCCACGCCGCGGAAGATCAGCCCGATCAGCATAAAAATCAGCGGCAGGTACAACGCCGAGAGCACCACCGAATAGGCCAGCGGGAAGGCACCGAACAACGCCGCGCCGCCCAGCACCAGCCAGGTTTCGTTACCGTCCCAGACCGGCGCGACGGTGTTCATCATGACGTCACGGTCGGTCTTGCCCGGAATGAACGGGAAGAGAATCCCGATCCCCAAATCGAAACCGTCCATGACCACGTACATCATGATGCCGAAGATGATGATCACGGCCCAGATCAGCGGAAGATCAATACCCATGAGTCAAATCTCCTTCGTCAGGCTGGGGCTGTGGTCGCTGTCACCGTTGTCGTCGGCGGCGGACATCGGACGGGCCGGCGTGCGTTTCCGGCCGGGGCCACCCTCATTGGTTTCCTTGCCTTCGTCGATCTTCGGCCCTTTGCGCACCAGGCGCATCATGTAGCCCAGACCGGCACCGAACAGCGCGAAATAGACCACGACGAACATGATCAACGTGATGCTCATCTGCATGAAGCTGTGATTGGAGGACGCATCTGCCGTGCGCATCAGGCCATAGACCACCCAAGGCTGACGGCCGATTTCAGTGGTAAACCAACCGGCGAGGATTGCGATCAGGCCGGATGGCCCCATCCACAACGCCAGGTACAGGAACGGCCGGGAGGTATAGAGCTTGTCGCGTTTACGCAGCCACAGGCTCCACAAACCGGTGAAGATCATCAGCATGCCCAGACCCACCATGATCCGGAACGACCAGAACACGATGGTCGAATTCGGTCGGTCTTCAGGCGGGAACTCCTTGAGTGCCGGGACCTGTTTGTCCAGCGAGTGCGTGAGGATCAGGCTGCCCAGATACGGGATCTCTACCGCGAACTTGGTCCGCTCTTCTTTCATGTCCGGCCAGCCGAACAGGATCAGCGGGGTCGGCTCATCGCCGTGGTTTTCCCAGTGACCTTCGATCGCGGCGATTTTCGCCGGCTGATGCTTGAGCGTGTTGAGGCCGTGGAAGTCACCGATGACCGCCTGAATCGGCGCCACGATCAGGGCCATCCACATGGCCATCGAGAGCATGGTGCGGATCGCCGGGTTGTCCTTGCCTCGCAGTAAATGCCAGGCCGCCGAGGAACCGACGAAGAAAGCAGTCGCGACAAACGCCGCCGTCGACATGTGTAACAGACGGTAAGGGAACGACGGGTTGAAAATCACCGCCAGCCAGTCCACCGGAATCACCTGGCCATTGACGATTTCGTAACCTTGCGGGGTCTGCATCCAGCTGTTGGAAGCGAGAATCCAGAAGGTCGATATCAGTGTGCCGATGGCGACCATGACCGTGGCGAAGAAGTGCAGATTGCGCCCGACCTTGTTCCAGCCGAACAGCATGACACCGAGGAAACCGGCTTCGAGGAAGAAAGCGGTGAGTACTTCGTACGTCAGCAGCGGCCCGGTCACGGAGCCGGCGAAGTCCGAGAAGCGGCTCCAGTTGGTGCCGAACTGATAGGCCATGACCAGCCCGGAGACCACGCCCATGCCGAAGTTGACCGCAAAGATCTTCGACCAGAAGTGGTACAGATCGCGGTACGTGTCGTTATGGGTTTTCAGCCACAGGCCTTCGAGCACCGCCAGGTAACTCGCCAGGCCAATGGTGATGGCGGGAAATAGAATGTGAAACGAAATGGTGAACGCAAACTGCATCCGGGCGAGATCAAGTGCCTCCAAACCGAACATAAGTCTTCCTCTGTCAGGTAATACCGGCTGCGGGGTGGAGGCCCTGCACCCACTGCCCCCACGGATATGGAGTGTGGCGAATTCGAATTCGTTCTTTTTTTACAAACATCACAACGTAGGGAGTCTGGCCATCTGGCCGCCGGATCAAATTCCACGAGCGGTCTTGATCTGGATCAAGCAACGTTAAAAGAGTAGTCCCATTTTTGACGATGGACGGTGTGGTCTTTTGCCGCGTGACAGGTTGCCTCACCGATGCGGGCCAGGCATATCGGTGTCTAGCTAACGAAATTTCCCAGCCCTGCAACTTTTGGTTACAGCTTGGTGATAATCTCGACCCTCCCCTCGCTCAAGACCGGCCCTCAGATGCCCAGCCAAGCGCCCTTGCTGTTACGTCATCACCGCCCATTTATCGCGTTCTGGCTGGCTCGGGTGTTTACCGCCAGCGGGTTCCAGATGCTCACGGTGGCCATTGGCTGGAACCTCTACCAACTGACCGGTAATGTGCTCGATCTGGGCCTGGTCGGTCTGGTGGAATTCGCCCCGCGAGTGCTGTTCATGCTGCACACCGGGCATGTCGCGGACCGTTATGACCGGCGCAAGGTCGCGGCAATCTGTCAGTCCCTGCAAGCGTTGATCGCCCTGTCGCTGGCCATCGGTAGCGCGACCGACAATGTCACCCGGGAAATGATCTTCATCCTCGCGTTCCTGCTCGGTGCCGCCCGCTCCTTCGAAATGCCGACCACCCAGGCCCTGTTGCCGAGCATTGTGCCCAGCGCGCTGTTCCCCCGCGCCGTCGCCGCCGCCCAATCCGCACAGCAATCGGCGACTATCGTTGCCCCGGCCCTCGGTGGGTTGCTTTACGCCTTCGGCAGCGTCTGGGTCTATGGCCCGACGGTGATCCTCTACATCATCGCTTGCCTGCTGATGCTCAACCTGCCGGCACGGCAGACACCGCTGAACAAGGGCAAGGCAACCCTGGATTCGCTGCTGGCGGGCATCCGCTTCATTCGTAGTCGTCCGGACATTCTCGGGGCGATTTCTCTGGATCTGTTTGCCGTCCTGCTCGGTGGCGCGACGGCGTTGCTGCCGGTGTTCGCCAAGGACATCCTGCTGACCGGCCCTTGGGGCCTGGGCCTGCTGCGTTCAGCGCCGGCAGTCGGTGCGCTGCTGATGTCGCTGTACCTGGCGAGATTTGCCGTGGAGCGCAAAGTCGGACGGGTCATGTTCACCGCAGTGGGTGTGTTCGGTGTCGCGACCATTGCGTTCGGCCTGTCGACCTCGTTCTGGTTTTCCCTGGCGGTGTTGGTGGTGTTGGGCGCGGCGGACATGATCAGCATGGTGATCCGCGCCTCCTTCGTGCAACTGGAAACCCCGGATGAAATGCGCGGCCGGGTCAGTGCCGTGAACGGTCTGTTCATCGGCGCTTCGAACCAGTTGGGCGAGTTTGAATCCGGCTTGACCGCCCATTGGTTCGGCACCGTGCCAGCGGTGGTCATGGGCGGTATTGGCACATTGGTGGTGACCGGGGCGTGGATCAAACTGTTCCCGACCCTGGCTAACCGCGACCGCATGCATGTGCCGGTGGAAGAAGTGAAGGCCTGAAGCAGTTTGTCTGGGGCACTCTCTAAACCACCAACTCTCCCGCCACCGCCGCTCGCCTGGCTTTGCCGCAGAGTTGTTCCACCAGCATCAGGGCGAATTGCAATGTCGCCCCTGAACCTTGGGCAGTGATGCAGTTGCCATCGACCACCACCGGTTGATCGACGAAGTTGCAGCTCGACAGTTGATGGCTGGCCGATGGCAGGCAGGTCATGCGCCGCTGACGCAGTACGCCAAAGGCTTGCAGCGCCAACGCCGGGGCCTCGGCGATGCCGGCGAACAGGCGCCCGGCCGCCGCCTGATCCTTGATCAATTGTTCCAGGGGTTGATAGACCGCCAGATGTTGCGCGCCGACGGCACCGCCGGGCAGGACGATCAGATCGAACGGCTGTGCCAGCACGTCTACCAGCATCGCATCGGACGTCACTCGGGTGCCGCGCGCGCAGGTGAGCATGCGCCGAGCCTCGATGCTGGCCACCACCACTTCAACCTTGGCACGGCGCAGCACATCGATCAGGGTCACTGATTGCAGGTCATCGATGCCCTCGGCGAGGGTAATCAGAGCTCTAAAGGTCATGGGCGCAGTCCACTGGATGATCTTTAAAGCGTAGTCAGCTTTCCTGCCCCTTGTTCGAGCCCGCCGTTACTTGATGTAAAGCTGCGTCGACAGCGTATTGCCTGGTGCGTTGATCGACGTGTTGCTGAAGGTGAACGTGCCTTCCTGTTTACCCGCCAGATCGAAGACGTACAGATAGCCGACGGTTTTTTTCCCAACGGTGCACTCAGTCAGGTTGCCGTTATCAAAAGCACAGACCGGGGTCCGGGTTCCATTCACCTCAAAACCGTCCAACGCGACATGCGCTGCACGTCCGTAGCCCACTTCCAACACGTAGACCTTGATGTTCGGTCCGCTGTGATTGCAGCGGGTTTGCTCTTGCCCCTGCGCAATGTCTTCAAAGCCACAGCCCGGCGATTCGACCTTCAGTACCTTCACCTGACTCAACGGTGGTGCCGATGCAGCCGAAGCGGTGTGTGCCCCCAGGGACAAGGCGATCGCCATTGCGAATACGGCAATCAGACGTTTATTCATGCAATACATAAGTCACCCCCAAAATCAGCGCGCAGTATGGCGCACTTGGCTTTACCGCAAAACATCGACGACGATCGCAGCCATAAGCAGCCATAGCCCCACGCTGCTGGTATGATGCGCGGCTTTTTCCGACCCACAGAAAATTACCAGGCGCCAACAGCGGTCTGTGCTTTGCTGTTGAGGTCGATACATTCACGGCGCCTGGCGCGCCACGGGGAGCAGACATGCTGGAAAGGCTGTTTCAACTCAAGGCACACAACACCAACGTGCGGACCGAGATACTGGCGGGCGTCACGACCTTTTTGGCCATGGCCTACATTCTGTTCGTCAACCCGAGCATCCTCGGTGAGACCGGCATGGATAAGGGCGCGGTGTTCGTCGCCACGTGTCTGGCAGCCGCCATCGGCTCCACGGTGATGGGTCTGATCGCCAACTACCCGATCGCACTCGCGCCGGGCATGGGCCTGAACGCCTTCTTTACCTACACCGTAGTCCTGCATATGGGCCACACCTGGCAAGTAGCGCTGGGTGCGGTATTCATCTCCGCAGTGCTGTTCTTCCTGTTGTCGATCTTCCGCATCCGCGAATGGATCATCAACAGCATCCCGTTGCCGCTGCGTTCGGCGATTGCCGCCGGTATCGGCCTGTTCCTGGCCCTGATCGCCCTGCATAACGCCGGCATCGTGGTCAGCAACCCGGCGACCATGGTCGGCCTCGGTGACTTGAAGCAGCCAGCTCCGATCCTCGCGACCCTCGGTTTTGCCCTGATCGTTGCCCTCGAAGCTCTGAAGGTTCGCGGCGCCGTGTTGATCGGCATCCTGGTGGTGACCATCGCCTCTATCGCGCTGGGCTTCACCCCTTTCGGCGGCGTGATGTCGATGCCACCGTCTCTCGCACCGACCTTCCTGCAACTGGACATCAAAGGCGCCCTCGACATCGGTCTGGTCAGCGTGATTTTCGCCTTCCTGTTCGTCGACCTGTTCGACAACTCCGGCACCCTGATCGGCGTCGCCAAGCGCGCCGGCCTGATGGGCAAGGACGGCCACATGCCGAAAATGGGTCGCGCCCTGATCGCCGACAGCACCGCGGCCATGGCCGGTTCGCTGCTGGGCACCTCGACCACCACCAGCTACATCGAATCCGCAGCCGGCGTAAGTGCTGGCGGCCGCACCGGCCTGACCGCCGTTGTCGTGGCGATTCTGTTCCTGTTGGCGCTGTTTTTCTCGCCATTGGCGGCCAGTGTTCCAGCCTTTGCTACTGCACCTGCACTGCTGTTCGTCGCGGTATTGATGACATCCGGCCTGGCCGAAATAGACTGGGACGACATCACCGTCGCCGCACCGGTCGTGGTCACCGCTCTGGCCATGCCGTTCACTTATTCCATCGCCAACGGCATCGCCTTCGGTTTCATCTCCTGGACCGCAATCAAGTTGCTGTCCGGCCGCGGCCGTGAGCTGAACTCGGCACTGGTGATTCTGTCGATTCTGTTCGTGATCAAGTTGGGTTGGTTCAACGCATGACTTTTGATTCCCAGGCTTACGCCGTTCAGCTCGAAGAGAAGGTCACGCGCCTGCGTGACCTGTTGGCCCCGTTCGGCGCGCCAGAACCTGCGGTGTTCGACTCGCCGCTGAAAAACTTCCGCCTGCGCGCCGAATTCCGCCTGTGGCGCGAAGCCGGTGAGCGTCACTACGCGATGTTTTCCCAGGAAGACAAGCGCACGCCGATCCTGATCGAAGAATTCCCGATCGCCAGCCTGCGCATCAACGAGTTGATGCCGCAGCTGAAGGCGGCGTGGCAAGCCAGTGCGGCCCTGAGCCACAAGCTGTTCCAGGTGGAGTTCCTGGCTACCCTGGCCGGCGACGCGATGATCACGCTGTGCTATCACCGACCGCTGGACGAGCACTGGCACGCGGCAGCATCGAAACTGGCAGCCGACCTGAACGTCAGCATCATCGGCCGCTCCAAGGGCAAACGCGAAGTGATCGGTCACGATTACGTGGTCGAGCAGATGGACGTCGGCGGTCGCACCTTTAGCTATCGCCAGCCGGAAGGCGCGTTCACCCAGCCCAACGGCACCGTAAACCAGAAGATGCTCAACTGGGCTTACGACTCACTCAGCGATCGCTCCGACGATTTGCTGGAGCTGTATTGCGGCAACGGCAACTTCACCCTGCCGCTCGCGACGCGCGTGCGCAAAGTGCTGGCCACCGAAATCAGCAAGGCGTCGGTCAACGCCGCGTTGAGTAATCTCAGCGAAAACGCTGTGGATAACGTCACCCTGGTGCGCTTGTCCGCCGAAGAGCTGACCGAAGCCCTGAACGAAGTTCGCCCGTTTCGTCGCCTGCACGGTATCGATCTGAAGAGCTACGAGTTCGGTAGCGTCTTCGTCGATCCGCCTCGCGCCGGCATGGATCCGGACACCTGCGAACTGACCCGTCGCTTCGACAACATCCTCTACATCTCCTGCAACCCGGAAACCCTGGCGGCCAACATCGCCCAGTTGCACGACACCCATCGAATCACCCGATGCGCAATGTTCGATCAGTTCCCTTGGACCCATCACATGGAATCCGGGGTGTTGTTGACCCGTCGTTGATTGCCGTTGGCAGAAACAAATCAGCCGTCATCACGACGGCTTTTTTGTGCGTGCTTAAAGGGTGATATCCGTCTTGCGCGGACGCCCGCCCTTACGGCCATTCGCCCGCGCAGCCTCTGCTTTGGCGGCGCTGCTTTGGCGACCATTACGCGAGGCGATGACCGACGCGGCCATATCCATCAACGGCTTGCTGGCCGAAATCATCCCGGCGATGGAGACCTGCAGATCCTTGCCCTCATGGCAAAGGGCTGTCCCGAAAAAGCCGACTTTCAGGTCTGCGAAATCCTCGACGTCGAAATCATCGAACTCCGGATAGTGCTGTACGGGCAACAGCACGCCACTGCCATCAATGAAATTGACCGCCAGGCACGGTTCCACAAAGGTCACCGAAGTCGCCCGCAGACCGCCTTTGTGGCGCACTTGGCCACGCTGGATGGCTTCATCCAGCACGGCTTCGGTTACGGGCCGATCCACCAACATTTTTGCTGTTATCGTTTTCATAGTTCGATCTCCACGCCCTCCGGAACGCCCATCAGCGCCAGTAGGGTCTTGTTCGTCTCGGGCTCATAACAAGCCGAGCCAATCATGCAGGTCGTACTGGCGACCCTTTTTACCACCACGACTTCGCTGGTTTGCCAGTCCCATATCTGATGATCGAGGCAGACCGTGTGCAGCTTGTCCCACCAGATACACCGAGCGCGGCGCAAGTGAGCGGGTTGTCCGAGCGCGTGACGCAACCCTTCCAGCACCGCCACAGGTGGCCTGCGAGAATGAGGAACCACGTCCCACAGCTCGACACTGTTGTGCCAGAAGCTGAATTTGAAGCGCGCACTCCAGGTTCCGGCATCCACATGTGCATGCGGCGGGCAGTGCTCGTCGCGCAACATGATCACCATTGAAAACCCTTTGTAGCTGAATAATCTCATGCTAACCCATCCGTTAGGTTAATGAGCCCGAAGACCCGACATTCCCTGGAAAATCCGATAACTGGCGCTGTGTTGAATCATCACTGCGACTTTTGAGACTAGCGCCAAGGCTCGGCTCGGGCCGGTGGATAACACCGCAAAATGGTAAGCAATCCTTTCCTCGCGCCTACAAAAAAGCCGTCCCGAGGACGGCTGTCTTGGCTTGTCAGGAAATCAGCCCGACTGGTTTTTTCGATACTCGGTGGTGGTGATGCCCGCATACCCCCAGTTATCCGTGTCGACTTCCTCGATCACAATGTGGGTCAGCTCCGGAGGCTTACCAAGGACGCGCTTCAAGGTGTCGGTGATTTCAGCGATGACCTGGGCTTTCTGCTCCCGGGTCACCCCATCGCGGGTAATACGTACGCTGACGAAAGGCATGCTGGTTCTCCTGCTTGCTGGTTAAGAAAGGCTGAGTGCTTGCCGCTGCTCATCACGAACTCACTGTATCTGTGTGCAGGCATCTGATAAATACGACTCACACACTTCATTTGATCCCCGGTGTAATCAATCATGCAGCGACAATTCGACGATCTTCAACTGAGCAGCATCGAACTGTTTTGCCTGGCCGCCGAGGCTGGCAGCTTTACCGCCGCCGCACTGGTGGCTGGTGTGACGCCCGCAGCCGTGAGCCGCTCGGTGTCGCGCATGGAGGAACGGCTGGGCGTGCGGTTGTTCGCCCGCACCACCCGCAGCGTCAAACTGACCGACAGTGGTCGGCGGTATTACGAGGAATGCCGTCAGGCGCTGGCGCAACTGGTCGAGGCCCAGCGTGAGGTCATGGGTCAGCAGCAACAGCCTTCCGGGACCTTGCGCATCAGCATTCCCACCACCTATGCCCATCACCGGATTCTGCCGTTGTTGCCGGCTTTTCGGGCACGCTTTCCGGCGGTGAAGGTCGAGTCGCACATCAGCAATCGCAACATCGATTTCGTCGGCGAAGGCTATGACATGGCGATCCGCGTGCGGGCGATTCCGGATTCCGGCCTGATCGCCCGACAGTTGGAAGACGCCGCGCTGGTGATGATTGCCAGTCCTGACTACCTCAAGCACGCGGGCATTCCACAAACGCTGGATGATCTTAAACAGCACGAGTGCATCCAGTACGAATTGCCCAGCAGCGGTCGGCGGATTGCCTGGCTGTTCAACGACAATGGCGTGCACCGGGAGATTTTGGCCGAGGGCAATCTCAGTTGTTCCGACGATGTGCTGGGCGGCGTGACCCTGGCCAAACATGGCGCGGGACTGTTCCAGACCTATCGCTTCATCGTCGAAAACGAACTGGCCGATGGCTCGCTGGTGGAAGTGCTCACGCCTTATGGCGGACGCTCGCGACCGTTCACCCTGCTCTACCCGCAAAGCCGCCATATGCCGCTGCGATTGAGGGCGTTCATCGATTTTCTGGTGGAGCATTTGCCCCGCTGAAAAGCTGAAACCGTCCGATCACCGCACACAATAACCCTTCGGACCGCCTCTTCAATTGACCAAATTAACCAGCTAGTACAATTTATCTCCACAGGCTGAAACCCTCGGCCAATGCCAAAAATAAAAAGTGGAGAGACCCTGATGCCCCCTATCGTTCTGGTGCTCAACGGCCCCAATCTGAACCTGCTCGGCACCCGTGAACCGGCGACTTACGGCCACGAAACACTGGCCGACATCTCAGCGTTATGCGGTCGTTCCGCCGAAGAGTTCGGTCTGGCGGTGGAGTTTCGCCAGACCAATCATGAAGGCGAACTACTCGACTGGATTCACGCCGCGCGCGGACGCTGCGCCGGGATCGTCATCAACCCGGCTGCCTGGACCCACACCTCGGTCGCGATCCGCGATGCCCTGGTCGCCAGCGAATTGCCGGTGATCGAAGTCCACCTGTCCAACGTTCATGCCCGCGAGCCCTTCCGCCACCACTCTTTTGTTTCGGCTATTGCCACGGCGGTGATGGCCGGTTTCGGCAGCCACGGTTATCGCCTGGCGCTGGAGCATTTCAGTCAACGTTTGAAGGGGTGAAGGCCGTGACTGAGACCAACGCTGTACTGGCCGGACTGATCGGCGCCGGCATCCAGGCTTCTCGCACCCCGGCGCTGCACGAGCATGAAGGCGATGCCCAGGGTTTGCGTTACCTCTATCGCCTGATCGATCTGGACCAGTTGAAACTCGACAGCGGCGCCCTGTCCGACCTGTTGATAGCCGCCGAGCGGATGAACTTCACCGGCCTGAACATCACCTTTCCGTGCAAGCAGACAATCATCCCGCTGCTCGACGAGTTGTCTGCGGAAGCCCGCGGCATTGGGGCGGTTAACACAGTCGTGCTGAAGGACGGCAAACGCATCGGCCATAACACCGATTGCCTGGGCTTTGCCGAAGGTTTCCGTCGTGGCTTGAAGGGCGTTGCCCTTGAGCGCGTCGTGCAAATGGGTGCCGGTGGCGCTGGCGCGGCAGTGGCCCATGCCCTATTGAGTGAAGGCGTACATCTGCTGACCATTTTTGACGTGGAGATCAGCCGCGCCCAGAGCCTGGCGGACAATCTCAATCAACATTTCGGCGGCGGCCGGGCTGTGGCGGGCCATGACTTGCCAA
Organism: Pseudomonas sp. LBUM1666; assembly: GCF_059695775.1. Classification (NCBI taxonomy): domain Bacteria; kingdom Pseudomonadati; phylum Pseudomonadota; class Gammaproteobacteria; order Pseudomonadales; family Pseudomonadaceae; genus Pseudomonas; species Pseudomonas sp. LBUM1666. The sequence goes on from NZ_CP166789.1 coordinate 5,421,479, forward strand.
GCACCCTGGCCCAGGCTGACGGTCTGGTGAACACCACCCCCATGGGCATGAAAAAACTGCCGGGCATGCCAGTGCCGGTGGAACTGCTTCGAGGTGAGTTATGGGTAGCGGAGATCGTTTACTTCCCGCTGGAAACCGAACTGCTGCGCAACGCCCGCGCGTTGGGTTGCCGAACGCTGGATGGCGGCAACATGGCCGTGTTTCAGGCGGTGAAGGCGTTTGAATTGTTCAGCGGCGTGGTGCCGGATGCGCAGCGAATGCTTGAGCATTTTCAGAGCATGAATGGCTGAGGTTGAGAGAGTTTAGGGGCTGCTTCGCAGCCCAACGGGGCGATGCGGCGTTCCGACAAGCCCCCTCGCCACAGCAATCCCCTCACCCCACATCAGGCCTGCAGATAGCGCAAAACCGACTCGCAAATCATCTCGCGATGACGCTGCTTGATGCTTTCGTCCGGCAAGTCGATCTGAAAGATCTCACCAAAGGTATGGCGGTTCGACACGCGATAGAAGCAGAACGAGCTGATCAGCAGATGCACATCCAACGGCTCGAGCCCCGCGCGGAATACACCGTCCTCAGCACCGCGACGCAAAATCTCGCCCAGTGAATCGAGGATGGTGTTGTTCATCGCCTTGATCGCATCGGAGCGCTTCACGTATTCAGCGTTATGAATGTTCTCGATGCTGACGATACGCACGAAATCGACATTGTGATCATGGTGATCGAAGGTGAATTCCACCAGCCGCCGAATCGCTTCCACCGGCGCCAGTTCGGCCAGGTGCAGACGGTTTTCGGTGCTGCGGATATCGCCGTAGAGTTTCTCCAGCACCTCGACGTAGAGCTGTTCCTTACTGCCGAAGTAGTAATAGATCATGCGCTTGGAGGTGTGGATGCGCTCGGCGATCGCATCGACGCGAGCGCCGGAAAGCCCCTGCTGGACGAACTCGACAATCGCCTCTTGAAGGATATTCTCGCGGGTCTTTTCCGGGTTGTTCTTGCGACTCTTGCGCGGCTCGACAATCGGCTCGTCGGGCGTTGCGGAGAGTTCTGAAGTTATCGTCATTGCGGGCTCACGGCCATCACTGCACAGGTTGGCGATTATGGGCCGCGCCGCACAGTGAAGGAAGCCGCGCGGCGGCGGTTTGTACCCGTGTTTACGATTTTCCTACAACTTTGCCTGACGTACGGCACCACTGCGGGATTTTGCCATGGCCGCCAGTCGCACCGCCACGTTGGCCGCGCCGTAACCCGCATAGCCATTCTTGCGCTGGATAATTTCAAAGAAGAACCGCCCTTCAAACGGCTCGGTGTATACGTGAAACAGCTCGCCACCCTGGGCATCGCGGTCGTAGAGAACGTTGTAATAGGCCAGTTCGCTGAGGAACTCGTCGTCGAAATCGAACCGCGCGGCAAGGTCATCGTAGTAATTGAGCGGGATATCCAGCAGCGGTACGCCCGCCTCCTTGGCCCGGCTGACTTCGGCAAAGATGTCGTCGCAATCGAAAGCGATGTGATGCACGCCGGAGCCGCGATAACTCGACAGCGCGTGTGAGATCGCGGTGTTGCGGTTCTCGGAAATGTTCAGCGGCAAGCGGATCGAACTGTCCCGACTGCGCAGCGCCCGACTCTTCACCAGGCCATACGGATCAGGCAGCACCACTTCATCGTCGGCTTCGAAATCCAGCAGGCTTTTATAGAACAATACCCAACTGTCGAGGCTGTCGGCCGGCAGCGCCATGGCCATGTGGTCGATGCGCTTGAGGCCGCCGCTGGCCACGGCAGTGGGTTGCAGATTGAAGTCGGTGCCGTAGACATCGGCGTCCTGGTCCACCAGATAAATCAGACTGCCATCCGGCGCGCGCACCGCGGCGAGCTCCAGTTCATTGGGGCCAACCAGTCCGCGATACGGCTGACCTTTATAAGCCACGGACCGGGACAGAGCGCTGGCACTGTCCTTGACCCGCACGGCGGTAGCGCACAGCGATGGGCCGTGAGCTTCGAAAAAACTGTGGGCGAACGAGTAAGGCTCGGAGTTGAGGATCAGGTTGATATCACCCTGACGCAGCAGGCTCACGCTCTTGGAACGATGCTGGCCGGCTTTGACGAAACCCAGCCGCTCCAGCCAATGGGACAGCTTGGCGCCAAGGCTTTCGTCCACAGCGAACTCAAGAAACTCGACGCCGTTGTACTCGCTGGCCTTGGGCGTCTCGAACAGGATGTCGACAGTGGCCGGTGGCGTGGCTTCCTGCGCCAGACGCTCGCGTGTTTTCTCTTCCAGGTACAGTAACGAGCGCAAACCGTCGGCGGCATTGGCCCGTGGCGGCGCGGCGCGGAAGCCGTCATTGAAGATCTCCAGCGACAACGGCCCGGTGTATCCGCTCTTGATGATCGGCGCGAGAAAACCCGGCAGATCGAATTCGCCCTGACCCGGGAAACAGCGGAAATGCCGGCTCCACTCCAGCACGTCCATGGCCAGGATCGGCGCGTCGGCCATTTGCACGAAGAAAATCTTGTCGCCAGGAATCTCGGCAATCGCGCTCGGATCACCCTTGAGCGACAACGTGTGGAAGCTATCCAGCAATACGCCGAGGTTTGGGTGATCGGCCTGACGGACGATGTTCCACACCTGTTGATAAGTGTTCACGTGGCGGCCCCAGGCCAGCGCTTCGTAGCCGATCCGCAAACCACGAGCACCGGCGTGTTCGGCCAGCAGGCGCAAGTCGTCGACTAAAATCTGTTCATCACCGAGGGCGTCAGCCGAAGCGTTGCTGCACACCAGAACCAGGTCCGTGCCCAGTTCCTGCATCAGGTCGAACTTGCGCTCGGCCCGCTCCAGGTTGCGCGGCAGGCGGTCGCGGCGGCAGCCCTCGAAATCCCGGAAGGGTTGAAACAGCGTGATCGCGATCCCGAGATCGGCGCACATCTGTTTAATTTCCCGCGGACTGCCGTCGTAGTAGAGAAGGTCGTTCTCGAAAATCTCCACCCCGTCGAAACCGGCGGCGGCGATGGCTTCAAGTTTTTCCGGCAGGGTACCGCTCAAGGACACGGTGGCAATGGAACGCTGCATATTTCGACTCCCGGTGGAGGCTTCGGCTACAGGGAATTTGCGCCGCTTTTAAAAGAATGAGCGAATTATTGAGCCGGGTTGTTTAATGAGCAATTCAAAGTGTACTACCCAGTTAGTTTTGCGTGCGATTATCGAACACAATGGCCCTTGGCGAATTGACGATTTTTCGTCCACTGCCCAACATCGACTCCACATTGAGCCCGGTCACACACATCGGTCTCGGTTACCAAAGACCCAGAACACCACATAAAAATAATCGGTGGACTACATGACTCCTTCTCAAAGCTCTCCCGTGGAGCGTTCCTCCATGACTCCTGCCACTGGCGGCATCGGCGACAAGATCCGCGGCGCGATGGCGGTCGGCAAAACCCGTTGGGGCATGCTGGCGCTGGTGTTCTTCGCCACCACCCTGAACTACATCGACCGCGCCGCACTGGGCGTGATGCAGCCTATCCTGGCCAAGGAAATGAGCTGGACGGCGATGGACTACGCCAACATCAACTTCTGGTTCCAGGTCGGCTACGCCATCGGGTTCGTGCTGCAAGGCCGGTTGATCGATCGGGTCGGCGTCAAGCGCGTGTTCTTCTTCGCCGTGCTGCTCTGGAGCCTGGCGACCGGTGCCCATGGCCTGGCCACTTCGGCCGTCGGCTTCATGGTCTGCCGATTCATTCTGGGTCTGACGGAAGCCGCCAACTACCCGGCGTGCGTGAAGACCACCCGGTTGTGGTTCCCAGCCGGCGAACGCGCCGTGGCCACCGGCATCTTCAACGCCGGGACCAACGTCGGTGCGATGTTCACCCCCATGTTGTTGCCGCTGATCCTTCATGTGTGGGGCTGGCAGGCTGCGTTCCTGTGCATGGCGTCGCTGGGAGGGATCTGGTTGCTGTTCTGGGGCTTGAAGTACTTCAACCCGGAAGATCACCCGAGTGTTAAACAATCGGAACTGGACTACATCCAGAAGGAAGTAGAGCCGGAACAATCCCGCGTACCGTTCTCGAGAATCCTGCGCATGCGTGGCACCTGGGCCTTCGCCCTGGCTTACGCGATCACCGCGCCGGTGTTCTGGTTCTACCTCTACTGGCTGCCGCCGTTCCTCAATCAGCAATACAACCTGGGGATCAACGTGACCCAGATGGGTATCCCGCTGATCATCATTTACCTCACTGCCGATTTCGGCAGCGTCGGCGGCGGGATCCTGTCCTCGTTCCTGATCGGCCGCGGCGTCAACGCGATCAAGGCGCGGCTGATGTCCATGTTTCTGTTCGCCTGCTGCATCGTCGGCGTGATCATGGCGGCGGGTTCGAGCAGTCTGTGGGTCGCCGTGTTCGCCATCTCCCTGGCCATCGGTGCGCACCAGGCCTGGACCGCGAACATCTGGAGCCTGGTGATGGACTACACGCCTAAACACATGATGAGTACGGTGTTCGGCTTCGGTGGCATGTGTGCAGCCATCGGCGGGATGTTCATGACCCAGTTGGTCGGCCACATTCTGACGATCACCAACAACAACTACACCGTGCTGTTCACCATGATTCCGGCGATGTACTTCATCGCGCTGATCTGGATGTACTTCATGGCACCGCGCAAGATTCCTACCGTCACTCCGTAAAACCCCTCCCCCGGCAGGCCTGATTCCAGGCCTGCCCTGCTTCTCTCACCGACGACTCTGCTGCCAGGCTGCTGCCAACCCGCTGCAACAAATCACCGCGATCCCGACCACGGTGGTCAGGGTCGGCGTGTGAGAAAACAGCAACCAGCCCAGCAAACCGGCAAAGACAATCTGGCAATAACCGAACGGCGCCAACAACGCAGGGGCGGCGTGACGGAAGGCTTGCGTCAGAAACAGGTGAGCCGTCATCCCGCAGGCGCCCAGCGCCACCATCATGAATCCATGCCCCAGGCTCGGTACTTGCCAGAAGAATGGCACCAGCGCGCTCATCACCAGGGTGTTGCACAGCCCGGCGAAAAAGTTGCTGGTGGTCGGGCTGTCGATGTTGCTGAGCTTGCGGGTGAGCAACTGATAGAAGCAGAAAAACAGCGCCGAGCAGAGCGGCAGCAACACCGCCGGGGTAAAGAGTTCTCCACCGGGATGGACGATGATCAACACGCCGATGAATCCGCAAATCACCGCAATCCACTGGCCACGCGTGACGTGCTCGCGCAGCAGCGGCACCGACAGCGCAGTCACCAGAACCGGCGCAAGAAAGTTGACCGCCGTGGCTTCGGCCAAGGGGATGTACTGCAAGCCGGTGGTAAAAAACAGACTGGTGCCCAGCAGGCACAACGCCCGCAACAGCTGAAGTAACGGCCGCTTGGTTCGTAGGACACCCAGCCCGGATTGCGGCAGGAAAATCCCGGCCATCAGTAAGGTGTGAACCAGATAACGGGCCCAGACCACCATGACGATCGGGTAGAAGCCCGAGAGGTATTTCGACAAGGCGTCGTGACTGGAAAACAGGAAGGTCGCAACGACGATCAGCAGAATCCCTTTGAAGGGTTGGTTTACGCCGGAGAGCGGAGTGCTGACGGTCATTCGGTATCCCTTGTGTTTTGCATCAACTATTTAAAAGCATCTCTTACAGGAAGGACGACCCCCAATAATTTAGAACCTTGTTCCAGATTCCTACACAAGTAAACCGAAAAAGTGTGCGAACAGCGCACGGCTTCTGTGGGAGCTCTGCTCCTAGGGAAGCGATCAGCTGAACAGCTCCGAAGCCAGGCTCGCAGCGGACAGCTCCTCGGTAAATCTCAACAACAGCGGCGCCAACTCATGCAGGCGCGCCCCCGGCATCCGCGCGCTGGGCCCGGCGATGCTCAGCACACCGATGACTCGACCATCACTCGGATGTCGCACCACCGCAGCAATCGCCGAGGTGCCCACCGCCGAACTTTCCTCGACCCAGGCATACCCCTGCTCTTGCGCCATACGCAGGCGCTCCAGCAATTCGATGTTGGAACGCGGTGCATTCGGACCAAGGTCCTTCGGCCGCTCGCCACCCTGCCGTTCCACCAGGGACAGCGCCTCGGCATCGCTCATACACGCCAGCCACGCATGCCCCGACGCGGTGTAAAACAAAGGCGCATCGCGGCCCATGTCCGGGTCATAGCGCAGGCCGGAGCGGGCGCCCTGGGATTTGGCGATCCAGATCTGCCGCTCACCTTCAATCACCCCAAGCCGTACCAGCTCGCCGGTTTCCTGGGCGAGGCGATCAAGCACCGGCTGAACAATATCGGCGCCGCTGCCCGAGAGGTAACGGAAACCCATGGCCACCAGTTTCGTCGACAGGTGATACCGCAGGTTCTCCGGATTCTGTCGCACGTAACCCAGCCGAATCAGCTCGGCGAGCAACCGGTGAGTCGCGCTTTTTGGAATATCCAGTTGCTCCGCCAGCGTCTGCATCGGCAGGCCTCGAGGGTCACTGGTGAGACTTTCAAGCACGCTGAAAACACGTTCGATCTGACTGCCGGCCATGGGAGGTTCCACACAAGATTTGTCCGATTCTAGAAGACAACCGACCGAATGAGAAATCTGGAACCCTCTGTCCGATAACCGCCCGCTTTACCCATTGAACGGTTGCCGAGCTCGATTACGCCCCTATGTTTTCCGGAATCAAATTCTAAAAATCCTGGGTCAATCAACTGGCCAACCTGGCGGCGCTCCACGTGAATCTGGATGACGAAGACCGTGCGTTGATCGTCGGCTTGTCCAAACGCGAACGCCAGGTCAATCCAGACTTTGCTCCGGTGTGGGATGCGTTCGACCGGTAACTCCCTCGAAGCAGGCGGTCGCCTGCTCGATAAAAACTCGTCGCCTGAAGGAATTAGATGGGTTGTCCGTGTTCAATACGAGTCTGGAAGACTCCCGGCCACCCACCACAGGTTGCCGCGAAGGCTGCTGTGCGCAACAAAAGATGGACGACCGGACTGGCGCCGCTCCCACTCAGCAGCAACACTCATCCCACGGACAATCAGAGGGTTCCCACATGCTATGGAAAAAAGGCCGACGCAGCGACAACGTGGTCGATGCCCGTGGAGATGATGTCGGCGGTGGCGGTGGCGGGATGCGCTTTGGTGGCGGCAAGGGCCTGAGCCTGACGGCGATTATCTTGATCGTCGGGATCGGCTGGATCACCGGCCAGGACCCGCTGCAAATCCTCGGACAACTGACCGGGCAGATGAGCGAGCAATCGGCACCGGCCCCGACTCAAACCCGCAAGGCACCGCCGGCCACTGATGAAGGAGCCGAGTTCGTGCGCTCGATCCTCGGCGATACCGAAGACACCTGGGGTCAGATTTTCCAGCAGGCCGGTCGTCAATATAAGAATCCGACCCTGGTGCTGTTCAGCAACCGCGTCAACTCGGCCTGTGGCCTGGCGACATCGGCGACCGGCCCGTTCTATTGCCCGGCGGACCAGAAGGTCTACCTGGACATGAGTTTCTTCCAGGAAATGTCCCAACGCTTTTCCGCCGCTGGCGACTTCGCTCAGGCCTACGTGATCGCTCACGAAATCGGACACCATGTGCAGACCTTGCTCGGTGTTTCCGCGAAAATTCAGACCGCCCGCCAACAGGGTCGGCAGATGGAAGGCGACGGTGGTTTGCTGGTACGCCAGGAACTGCAGGCCGATTGCCTGGCCGGAGTCTGGGCCAACAATGCGCAGAAACGGCTGAACTGGCTGGAACCCGGTGACATCGAAGAAGCCTTGAACGCCGCCAATGCCATCGGAGATGACCGCTTGCAACAGCAAGGTCAGGGTCGTGTGGTGCCGGATTCGTTTACTCATGGTACGTCGGCGCAAAGGGTGCGCTGGTTCAAAACCGGATTCGCGCAAGGCCAGGTCGGCCAGTGCGATACCTTTGCAGCGAAAAACCTATAAATGAATAAGTGGCTGTTAGCTCTACTGATCACCTGCGCAAGCGCCCAGGCTGCCGAGCATGCGGTCAAGGAAGTCAGCCCCGGACGCCTGCTGCTGACTGCAGGTGAAATCGCGGTGGGTATCGGCCCGGCGCCGAAGAAAATCGAACGCGTGCTGATCATCATCCATGGTCGATTGCGCAATGCCGACACCTATCGCCAGAGCGCCGTGCGCGCGGCCGAGCAGGCCGGGCAAAGCGCGACTACCTTGGTGCTCGCCCCGCAATTTCTCAATGAAACCGACATCGCGGCCCATCCCGTGGCTGACAGCGTATTGCGCTGGCAGGGTAATGACTGGATGGCAGGCGGTTTATCCACCGCTCCGTTTTCCCTGAGCTCCTACGCGGCGCTCGACGAAATCATCGCCCGAATCGGCGATCGAAAACAGTTTCCGGACGTGAAGCAAATTGTCATCGCCGGTCACTCCGGCGGCGCTCAGGTGGTGCAGCGATACGCGTTGCTGGGCCACGATCAGCCAGCGCTCAAGGCGGCCGAAATACAGGTGCGTTACATCATTGCCAACCCGTCGTCTTATGCGTACTTCGATGAACGACGGCCAGTGGCGTTCAGCCACGCCGGTTGCCCGAATTTCAATCGATGGAAATATGGGCTAGCGGATTTACCCGCCTATGCCGAAGGGCAAACCGCCAAGCAGTTGAAGGAAAACTACGTCAAACGCGATGTCGTTTATCTACTCGGACAGCAGGACATCGACCCGAAGCATCCCGCGTTGGATAAAAGCTGTGAGGCCCAAGCTCAGGGAGCCAATCGATTGGCTCGCGGGCGCAATTATTTTGCTTCTCTGAAACGACTGCATCCTCAAGGTTTGAATCAGCAGCTAATTGAAGTGCCCGGGGTCGGGCATGACGGGGATGGGATGTTTAACTCGCCGCAGGGGCAGAAGGCGTTGTTCGGTCAGTGAGTTTTTATCGTGGCTGAGCTGACGCCATCGTCGGATCGCCGCCCGGAGCAAGCTCGCTCCCACTTATGACCGCATTCCAATGTGGGAGCGAGCCTGCTCGCGAAGGGGCCCTCAAGCCGAAAGCATTTCCCGCAACACCACGCAATCGGCGGCATGCCAATCCGTCAATTCCGGCCAGGGATTATCCGGCAGGTTCACCAACACCGTCCTCGCCCCTGCCGCCCGACCGCAATCCAGATCAAAGCGGTAATCACCGACCATTACCATCTCACTGGCCGGTACATTCCAGGCCTGGGCCAACTTCAGCAAACCACCGGGGTGCGGTTTTGGCGGCGCTTCATCACGGCCCAGCACATCTTCCACCGCGAAGCAGTCGGCCAGGCCGATCGCCTCCAGCGTGACGTGTGCCAGTTCGCGCGCATTGCGCGTGAGAATGCCCAGTCGATAACCGCGCCCGGCCAGCTCGCGCACCAGCTCTACCGCGCCCGGTGCCGCTTTCGAACCCAGCGCCAGGTCCCGTTCGTGTTCCAGCAACCACGCATGTTTGGCGGCGGCCTCATCGGCCGGCAGCGCGGCGAGGTGGGTCAGGATGTCGTCTTCGGCAGGAATCGCCAACGCCACGCGGATCGCCGCGAAGTCATGCACGGCCACCGTCAGGGTGCCGTCCATGTCGAACACCCAGTGCCGCACCTCGGCCAGGCTCATGCCCAATCCTTGCGGTGGCGAATCAGGCCTTCCTGCGTGACCGACGCCACCAGTTGCCCGGCACGATTGAACACGCTGCCACGGGAGAAACCGCGCGAGTTGCCCGCCCAAGGACTGTCCATCGCATACAGTAACCAATCATCGGCACGTAGATCCTGATGGAACCACAGCGCGTGATCGAGGCTGGCGACCTGCATGTCTTTCTGCCAGACCGACTTGCCGTGAGGTTGCATCGACGTGGTCAACAGACCGAAATCCGAGGCGTAGGCCAGCAAGTATTTATGCAGTGCCGGAGAATCGGCCAAGGCACCGTCGGCGCGAAACCAGACGTACTTGATCGGATCGGACGGCTGCGGGTTGTAGGGATCTTTCTCGGTGATCGGTCGGAACTCGATCGGTTTCGGGCACAGAAATTTTTCGCGCATGTGCTCGGGGATCAGGTGCGCGCGCTGCTGAGTGAGTTCCAGCTCCGACGGCAGGTTCTCCGGGCCGACCACAACCGGCATCTCGGCCTGATGTTGGAAGCCTTCTTCGTCGTACTGGAACGACGCACTGCAGGTGAAAATCGGGTTGCCCTTCTGGATCGCCGTCACCCGGCGCGTGCTGAAACTGCCGCCGTCGCGCACCCGGTCAACCTGATAAACCACAGGCAACGCCGAATCGCCGGGACGCAGGAAATAGCCGTGCATCGAATGCACGTGGCGCGCTTCTTCGACCGTCTGACTGGCCGCCGACAGGGACTGACCGATCACCTGACCGCCGAACAGCTGACGAAAACCCAGGTCCTGGCTGCGGCCACGGAACAGGTTTTCTTCAATCGGTTCCAGGGTCAGCAGGTCAACCAGATCATCCAACACTTGGCTCATTCAGACTCTCCTCACACAACGCATGCCGCGCAGTCTTGGCTGCGACGGTCGATTCAATTTCTGGCCAGGGCCCATGGGAGCCATTGTAAACGTCCGTGCCGGCTTATCCATGCAAGGTTTGCAGCCATTGTTCACGGGTGATGCGGTAAAGCGCATGGTGACGCAGGGGATGATCGGCCGCGAGCATCGGGTGGTCGAAATCATCGGCTGAATCATGGTGCATGCCGATTGCCTGCATGACTTTCTGCGACGGCATGTTGGTTTCGCTGGTAAAGGACACGACTTCTTTCAGCACCAACCGGTCAAACCCGCAGCGCAGAGCGGTCCACGCCGCTTCACTGGCGTAGCCAAGGCCCCAGTGCTCGCGGGCCAGGCGCCAGCCGATTTCAGTGGCAGGGGTAAAACGCGCGTCGAAGCCGACCTCTGCGAGCCCGGTAAAACCGATAAATGCCCCGGTGTCCTTGCGTTCCAACGCCCAGAGACCGAAGCCATGCTCGGCAAAATGACCACGAATCCGTCCGATCAGCGAGGCACTTTCCAGTCGACTCAAGGGCGCCGGAAAATATCGCATCACCTGTGGATCGGCGCACATCGCCGCAAACTCCGGCAAATCCTCATCGCACCACTGCCGCAACAGCAGTCGCGCGCTCTCGAGTTCCAGTATCGGTTCCATCGTGCTCCCCCGTTCCCATGCTGCAAGTCTACATCGCTGGTAGGATCCTTCACTCATTCCTACCTACCGTCCTGTATAAATCAGCCATGCCCCTGCCCCTGATCTACCACGAAGACTACAGTCCCGAGTTCCCGGCGGATCACCGCTTCCCCATGGACAAGTTTCGCCTGCTGCGCGATCACCTGGTGGACAGCGGACTGACCCGGGACGCTGACCTGCTGCGCCCCGACCTCTGCCCGCCAGAGATTCTCGCGCTCGCTCATGACCCTGCGTATATCGAACGCTACATGGGCGGCGAGTTGTCCCGCGAAGACCAGCGGCGTCTCGGCCTGCCGTGGAGCGAAGCCCTGGCCCGGCGCACGGTGCGGGCGGTTGGCGGCTCGCTGCTGGCGGCCGAGCAGGCGCTGGAACATGGTTTGGCCTGTCACTTGGCCGGCGGCACCCATCACGCGCATTACGACCATCCTGCCGGGTTCTGCATCTTCAATGACCTAGCGGTGATCAGCCATTTCCTGCTGGAAAGCGGCCGTGTGAATCGGGTGCTGATCTTCGACTGCGATGTGCATCAGGGCGACGGGACTGCACGGATCCTGCACAACACCCCGGAAGCGGTGACCGTTTCCCTGCACTGCGAAAAGAACTTTCCTGCACGCAAAGCCGAAAGTGACTGGGACATTCCACTGCCCAAGGGTATGGGCGATGCCGATTACCTGAAGGTGGTGGACGACGCGCTCAATTATTTGCTGCCGCTCTACCAACCTGACCTCGTGTTGTACGACGCCGGCGTCGATGTGCATAAAGATGACGCGCTCGGCTACCTGAAGCTGACAGACGAAGGCGTCGCCGCCAGGGATGAAAGTGTTATGCGCCATTGCCTGGGGCGGGATATCCCGGTGGTCGGGGTCATCGGTGGAGGCTACAGCAAGGACCGCAAGGCGTTGGCGCGTCGTCATGGAATCCTGCATCACAGTGCGCAACGGGTCTGGCAGTCATCAGGTTGTCATTGAGGTGTGGGTCTTTACCCACAATGCCTGTGGAACTGCCTGTGGATAACCTGAGTGAAAGCTCCTACAGACCAGACTGCGTATACCCTGCACAGCGGTGGTTATTTTTTAACCAGCCCGTCAAAACAACATAGCCCCCCCCTGTGGGAGCGAGCCTGCTCGCGATGGCGATTTATCATTCAACATCGATGGTGAATGACACTCCGCCATCGTCGGAACGCCGCCCGGAGCAAGCTCGCTCCCACAGGGATCTGTGCTGGTAGAATGCGCCGCTTATCCCGCCAAACCGCAGCGCACTCCATGACTCAGCCTTCGACCGCCCTCCCCCCTCACGTCGCCATCATCGGCGGCGGCCCCGCCGGTTTGATGGCGGCCGAAGTGCTGAGCCTGGCCGGGATCAAGGTTGATCTGTACGACGGCATGCCTTCGGTGGGGCGAAAATTCCTGCTGGCCGGCGTGGGTGGCATGAACATCACCCATTCCGAAGCCTACCCGGCGTTTCTCTCACGCTACGCCGAACGCGCGCCGCAGATTGCGCCGCTGTTGCGGTCATTTGGCGCTGATGCGCTGTGCCAATGGATTCATGACCTGGGCATCGAAACCTTCGTCGGCAGCTCCGGCCGGGTTTTTCCTACAGACATGAAAGCCGCTCCTCTATTGCGTGCATGGCTCAAACGCCTGCGAGATGCCGGCGTAGTTATCCACACCCGTCACCGCTGGCTCGGCTGGGATGACAGCGGTGGCTTGCGCATCGACAGCCCCGAAGGCGAAAAAACCGTCAAGCCTGACGCAACGTTACTGGCCCTCGGCGGCGGCAGCTGGTCGCGGCTCGGTTCGGACGGCGCCTGGATGCTGCCACTGGAACAGCACGGCGTAGGACTCGCGCCGCTGCAACCGAGTAATTGCGGCTTCGAGGTGCAGGCCTGGAGCGAGTTGATGGTCAGCAAATTCGCCGGCGCACCGCTGAAAAACATCGCCATTGGCCTCAATGACGACGTGCCGCGGCTCGGGGAATGTGTGATCACGGCGACCGGGATTGAAGGCAGTTTGATCTACGCCTTGTCGGCGCCGATCCGCGAAGCCATCAATCAGCAAGCCTCGGCAACCATTCACCTGGACCTGTTGCCGGGCAAGCCTGTGGATAAAGTGCAGGCTGCACTGAGCAAACCACGCGGTTCACGCTCCATGGCTAAACATCTGCACAGCCAGCTCGGGATCGACGGCGTGAAAGCGGCGTTGCTGCGCGAACTCACTCCGGCCGAAAGCTTCGCTGATCCGGCGCTGCTGGCCAAAACGATCAAGGCGTTGCCACTGACGTTGGTGAAAACCCGCCCACTGGACGAGGCCATCAGCAGCGCCGGTGGCGTGATGTTCGAGTCGATGGATGAACGTTTGATGCTCAAGCAACTGCCTGGCGTGTTCTGCGCGGGGGAAATGCTGGATTGGGAAGCGCCGACGGGGGGCTACCTGCTGACCGCGTGTTTCGCCAGTGGGCGCGCGGCAGGGTTGGGGATGGTGGAGTGGTTGAAACGTACAGCATGATTTGATTGCCATACGTTCTTCTACAGCCTTCAAGATCCAGCCCCTCACCCCAGCCCTCTCCCCAGTGGGGAGAGGGCTGGGGTGAGGGGCTGGATCTCAAGCCGATCACACCATCAAGGCTTCTTCTTACGCGGTCCAGTATTAAACACTGGCACTTTTCGTACAGGCTTGATCGAAGGCTCCGGCGCCGAAGCATCCCCACTCTCAACCCATTTACCCAAGTTGCGTTTACCGCCACTGGAGGTCTTCGGCTTCTTCGGTTTTTTCGGCTTCTTTACCACCTGACCGCTGGCATCGGTATCCGGTACCCGGTGCTCAGGTTCGAAGTCATGCTCCATCTGGCGAGGCAATGTCTGACGGGTCAACGTCTCGATGGCCGACAGCAGATTCACTTCATCGGCGCAGACCAGCGAAATCGCCTGCCCGGTTGCACCCGCGCGACCGGTACGACCGATCCGGTGGATGTAGTCCTCCGCCACGATCGGCAGGTCGAAGTTGACCACCAATGGCAAATCTTCGATATCCAGACCACGGGCCGCGACGTCGGTGGCCACAAGAATCTGCACTTCACTGGCCTTGAAACGGTCCAGCGCACGCTGACGGGTCGCCTGCGGTTTGTCGCCATGGATGCCGTCGGCGTTGATGCCCAGGCCCTGGAGTTTTTCCACCAGCGCATCCACGCCGTTGCGGGTCTTGGCGAACACCAGCACCTGTTTCCACTTGCCCTTGCGCATCAAGTGAACGAACAGCTCAGGCTTACGCTTCTTGTCCACCGTCACCACCCATTGCTTGACGGTGCTGGCCGCAACGTTGCGCGGGCTGACTTCGATGCTCAGTGGATCGTTGAGCATTTGTCCGGCCAGCAAGCGGATCGCGTCGGAGAAAGTCGCGGAGAACAGCAGCGTCTGACGTTGCTTCGGCAGCACGCGGTAGATATTCCCCAGTTCCTCGGAGAAACCCAGATCAAGCATGCGATCGGCTTCGTCCAGAATCAGGGTTTGCAGCTGATTGAACTTGAGGGCCTTCTGGCGATACAGGTCGAGCAAACGACCCGGCGTCGCCACCAGCACGTCAACACCCTTGCGCAGCTTCATCATTTGCGGGTTGATGCTGACGCCACCGTACACCGCGTAAGTGCTCAACGGCAGATTCTCGGCGTACTGACGCACGGCTTCGTGAACCTGTTCGGCCAATTCGCGGGTCGGCACCAGGATCAGTGCGCGCACCGAGTTAGACGCCACTTTCGGCCCTTCCATGGCCAGCAATTGCAGGAGCGGCAGCGCGAAGCCGGCGGTCTTGCCAGTCCCGGTCTGGGCGGCGGCCATCAGGTCGCGACCGGCCAGCACCGCCGGAATGGCTTGCGCCTGAACCGGCGTCGGGGTCTGGTAGCCGAGCGTCTCGAGAGAGCGCAGCAAGGGTTCGATCAGGCCAAGGGTGGCGAAAGTCATGGGATTACCGTAGGAAAATTCAGCGCGGTTGTGCAAAACGAGTGTGCAATGGCGCGCAGTTTACCCTAATTCACGCTCGACTCTGTCTGCACCACGGCAGCAGGTCTTTCCGGAGCCCGGCGCCACTGCGGCAGACCGATCAACACCACGGCGCTGATAATCACCAACATGGCCAGCGCTTCTTCGATCCCGATGGTCTCGCCGACAAACACGATCCCCAGCAACACCGCCACCGCCGGGTTGACGTAGGCATAGCTGGTGGCCGCTGCCGGCCGCACGTTTTTCAACAGATACATATAAGCGTTGAAAGCGATGATCGAACCGAAGAAGGTCAGATAGGCCAGGGCCGCCCAGCCTTCGACCGGCGGCATGGCTTCCAGATGCTCACCACTCAGCGCACTGCCGATCAGCAGCGCTACACCGCCCACCAACATTTCCACGGCACTGGCCATCGCGCCTTGGGGCAGCGGCAAGTGTTTGCTCCACACCGAACCGAATGCCCAGGACGCCGCCGCGAATATCAGCAATGCGGCGCCCAATGGGCTCGATTGCAAGTTGGAACCGAGATTGAGCATGGCAATGCCGATCAGCCCAAGCACAATCCCGGCCCATTCGAGACGGGTATTACGCGCGCCCCAGAAATATCCGCAGAGCAAGGTAAACAGCGGCACCGTCGCCACCGCCAACGCAGCCACACCCGAGGCGACGCCCATGTGTTCAGCCACGCTCACCCCGCCGTTACCGCACGCCAGCAGCAAAATCCCGATGATCCCGGCGGCTTTCCACTGCGCCCAGGTCGGTGCCGGCGCCCCACGCCAACGCAGGAACGCATACATCAACGTCCCGGCGATCACGAAGCGGATACCGGCGAGCAGCAACGGCGGCCAGTACTCCACACCGATGCGAATCACCAGGTAAGTCGAGCCCCAAATCACGTACAACGCGAAAAAGGCAGCGATCAACGGTAAGGGAAAACGACGTAAGCCAGGCATGGGGCAGCTCGTAGGCAAGACAAGTGAACAGCTATTCTAGAAAGGCCAGCGGCGTAAAATAAGTTACAAAACCTGTTTATAGCGCCGGTACACTTTTCAAAAAACGGAGATCATCGCTATAAACCGTGTTTTCGAAAGTCAGTCATTTTTCAGGAGTCCGACGATGGACAAATACGATCGCATGCTCCTCAGCGCCCTGTTGGAAAACGGTCGTGCGTCCTACGCCGACCTGGCGCGCAAAGTGAACCTGTCCGCCCCGGCCGTGGCCGAGCGCGTGGCCAAACTCGAAGCCTGCGGGGTGATCACCGGCTACCAGGCGAAAGTCGACATGGCCAAGCTTGGATTGCCGATCCAGTGCGTGATCGAACTGCGCCTGAACCAGCATGGAAATCAAAAGGCCTACGACGACCTGATCAAAATCCCACAATTGACGGAATGTCATCGGGTGACAGGTGATCCGTGCGTGATCATGCAAGCGGCGGTGGGTTCGATGCCGGAGTTGGAAGAGTTGATCAACCGGATTGCCAAGTTCGGGTTCAGCAAGACGTCGATTGTGTTGTCGAGCGCGATAGAGAAGCGCGTGCCGTTGGGGCAGTTGGAAGGAAAACCAATCTAATATCCCAGGAGATCAAAATGTGGGAGCGAGCCTGCTCGCGAAAGCGGAGTGTCAGTCGACAGCAATGTTGAATGGTAAATCGCTTTCGCGAACAGGCTCGCCCCCACAGGGGATTTACGGTGTGATCAGATTCCGCGAACACTGCTGTATCCCGCGCCCAACAAACACGGCATATCTTTCAGGCGAACCCACGGTTCCGTCCGCCAATGCAACAGGCTTAACGTTCCACCCGCCCACTCCATCAAGCGCAGACTTGGCACTTGGTTCGAAACAGCTCCAGCACCGTCCCGCAGCATCGGCACCACATGGTGGGTCAACCAACGCCGCAAATGCCGGTTCTCCGGGCAATAGTGATAGACCAGCATCGCGTACACACCGGACTCGCTCAGCATCAACGTTTCTTGGGGGGCATCGCCTCCAGACAAACACATCATTCGGCGCTGGTCCGCATCAAGCTTGAGCGCATACCGGCCGTTTATATCCACGCCCATTAACCGGCCGATACCTCGGGCGCAAAACCACGCCTCGGCATGCAGTAACAGTGCTTTTAGTTGGATGTGATGACGGATGAATGTTTGGGGTACGAAGGGAGCTTCTCTTGAAGCTGATTGCGTTATTTCGAACTGATGTGTGTCAGCACTGTTATCAGGGATATTGCGGGTAGCTTTGACCATGGGCGAATCTCCGAACCAAATATGCCTCCAACGATTCGGGCTTGCAGTCCCGGTTACTGCATTGGCAGCAACGGTCAAAAGGTTATCGATGCCGCAGATGAGGGGCAAGACAGACATTCCCTAAACTTCGGTAGGACCGATCATCGAACCGGAGGCGTCGTTAAACACCCGATAAACAGGGTAACTGGAAGGAAAGCCAATCTAACGGCCGCAGCAGATCCAATGTGGGAGCGAGCCTGCTCGCGAAAGCGATGTATCAGTCAACATAGATATCGACTGACACTCCGCCATCGCGAACAGGCTCGCTCCCACAGGGGATTTGTGGGGTGTCAGTCAGAAATAGGTGGAGTCAATCAGAACCCGCGATGGCGCTTTAGGTGTTCGTTGATCTTCGCCGCTGGCACTTTCTGCAAGCTGACGAGCAGATCATGGGATAACTCGCGCAACCCATGCTTCTGCCGCAGTTGCTCAGCCAAATGCGTCGTCAGGTTCGCCGCCATTTCCGCATCGGCCATGGCCCGGTGAGCCTTGCCGGTATTGGGCAAACTGGCGAACGTGGTAAGCGTGCCGAGTTTGTGGTTCGGCGCGGCGGGCATCAAACGGCGGGCGAGTAGCAGCGAGCAGGCAAAGTTCTGCAAGCGCGTGCGCTTGATGCGGCCGAGTTCAAAGTCCCAGAACTTCTGGTCGAACGCGGCGTTGTGGGCCAGCAGCGGTGTGATGCCGACGAATTCGTTGACTTCGTTCATCACCTGCTCCGCCGATGGCGCGGTGCGCAGCATGGCGTTGCTGATGCCGGTGAGTTGTTCGATGAAGGCCGGGACGCGCACGCCGGCATTCATCAGGCTTTGGTAACGCTCGACGATGCGCCCCTGTTCAAGGATCACCACGGCAATTTCCGTGGCCCGGCAGGCGCTGCTCGGGGAGATCCCGGTGGTTTCAAAGTCGATGACTGCTATGCGTTCCAAACTTGTTTCAACTCCGTAAAAATCAATTCTTGAGCAGCAACGCGCCTTCGATCGGCACGTAGCGGCTGGCGGCGCGGATCAGCGAGTTGGCCGTCAGACCCGGCACGCCGTAGGCCACGGCTTGCACTCCGTGCTTGGTGATGATGCGCTCCAGCAGCATGTCGAAATCACCGTCACCGGAAGCCAGCACCACTTCGTCGACATGATCGGCGGCGTCCATGATGTCGAGGGTGATGCCCACGTCCCAGTCGCCCTTGGCCGAGCCATCGCTGCGCTGGATGTAGGGTTTGAGCTTCACGACGAAGCCAAGGTTGCGCAGGATCTGCTGGAATTGCTGTTGTTTGCTGTCGCCGCGATCGATGGCGTAGGCATAGGCTTCGACGATCTCGCCCTGCTTGCTGATATCAGCCCACAGCGCGGCATAGTTGAAATGGCAACCATAGGCCTGACGCACGGTGTAATAGAGGTTCTGGACATCGGCGAACACTGCGATTTTTTTCACCGGTCATCCTCGTTGGCGCGCCGGAGCGCGGGCAGGATCAGGCACCAGGCCCGAAAAGTTGCCCAGTATGCCAGCCTGAAGGATTGTTCCGCGAATAATCGGCCCGAAGCGCCGCAGCGCTCCGGACGAATGGCGTATCAGACGAAGGAATCGTCATCGCCGCCGAAGAACGATGAGCTGTCATCGCTGTAATCGGCGTCGGTAAAGCCTCCCTGATCACTGGAGTTGTCAGCCACGCGCTGATCGTCGCCCGAACCGTTGTCACCACTCTGATCGTTGACCTGAGCCGGTTCTTCCTTGATGACTTCAGCCACTTCCGGCTGCTGATTGTGCTGGAACAGGCTGCTGATGCCTTGCGCCAGCATCACACCACCGGCCACACCGGCGGCGGTTTTCAGCGCCCCCCCGAGGAAACTGCTGCCGGCAGGCTGTTGCGGGGCGTAATTCTGCTGAGGCGGCGCTGCACCGAAGTTTTGCTGTGGTGGCTGCGCGTTGAACGACGGCCGCGCCGGTTCACGCCAGCCGCCACCGCTCGATGCGGGTGGGCTTTGGGTGGACGCTGGCTGCGGATCACGGGAACCGCCACCGAAAATGCTCGACAAGAAGCCGCCGCTGCTCGGTGCCGTAGCAGCCGGCTGAGTCTTGGCCGATTGCAGTTCGGCCTGCAATTGCTGGACTTGCCGGGCGAGTTGTTTGTTCTGTTCGTCGAGGCTTTTGATGGCGGCCTCTTGCACCAGAATCGCCTGGGTCATGAAATAGCCCGCCGCGGGCTGGCGAGTCAGGTGTTCCTTGATCCGCGCCTCGGCCTGGGCGTCGCGCGGGGCTGAGTCCGTTTCGGCCTGTTGCAGCCGGGAAAACAGTCCATCGATCAGGGTTTGTTCTTCGCTGTTCATGGCGACCTCGTAGATTGCCGGGAATATCGTCGCCCTTATCCACTGTGGATAAGGTGCTCATCCGTAATGGAGGCTGAGACAGGATGTTTCAATGGTCTTTACCGAACGTTTACGTTTGCGCCCCAAAGCGCTTCATCGGTTAAAGTGGGCCACTGCTTCCAACCTGCGATACCGACTGATGAATTCGTTCGATGTACTGCGTGACTCACTGTATTTCTTCAAGCGCAATCTGGGCCAGATCGTGCGGCTGTGCCTGCCACTGGTGATCTTCGAGGCGGTGCTGCAACAAGTGGTCGATCACTCCACCGAGCCGGACAGCTTTCCAGGGATCAGCGTGATGGTCGGCTTGCTGGTTTATCCGCTGTACACCGGCGCGCTGATCCTGTTTCTCGATGCCCGCAGCCGTGGTGAATCGCCGCGTAACCGCGATCTGTTGTCGAGGTCCGCCTACCTGTGGCCGCGCTTCGCCCTGCTGACCGCCCTCAATACCCTGCTGATCCTCATCGGCCTGTCGCTGTATTTCCTGCCGGGCATCTGGTTGATGGTGACCCTGGCGTTTGGCGAGTACCTGCTGGTGCTGCGCGGCCTGGCCCCGCTGGCGGCGATGAAGGAAAGCCTGCGCCTGACCCGCGGCCATTTCCTGCGCATTCTGGTGTGCATCCTGTGTGTGATGGGCCCGCTGTGGGTACTCAAGGGCGCGACACTTGCGATCTATCCCGAACCGCAGAACCCGGTGATTTCGCTGCTGATCGACAGCGCTCACAGCTTCCTGCAACTGTTCGTCAGCGTGGTGCTGTTCCGCTTGTTCATGCTGATAGGCGAGGTGCCCGAGAAAGTTGACGGGCCGCTTTGACCGCTCTACCCGTGGGCTTAAGCCCGTCTGTCGGTTATGCTCGGGCTCAACTTTTGTAACGCTATAAGCCGAGCCATGACCCGTCTACTGCGCTACACCCTGCTGGGCCTGTTGATCGTGACCGGCCTGATTGCCTTGCTGATCTACAACCTGACCTGGCGCCCCGAAGCCAAGGAAGCCTTACCGGTCAGTTGTAACGCCCAGGCACCGACTTTGGTGCCGGGTCAGGCGCTGAAGGTAATGACCTGGAACGTCCAGTACCTGGCGGGGAAACGCTACGTATTCTGGAATGACCTCGCGACCGGCAATGACGAAAAACCCACGCCCGAAGACATGGCCTTCAGCCTCGATGAAGTGGCGCGGGTGATCCGCGACGAGCAACCGGATGTCGTGCTGTTGCAGGAGCTCGATGACGGCGCCAAGGCCAGCGATTACCAAAACCAGTTCAAGCTGCTTCAGGAGCGAGTCGCGGACCTGTATCCGTGCAGCGCTCAAGCCTTCGACTGGAAAGCCGACTTCGTGCCTGAGCCGCACATTTTTGGCAGCGTCGGCCGGCAACTGGCCACACTCAGCCGCTACCAGATCAAACATGCCGAACGCCTGCAATTACCGATCGGACCGGCCAACTTCATCACCCGCCAATTCAAACCGAAAAATGCCTTGTTGATCACGTATCTGCCGTTGAGCGACGGCAGTCAGATAGCGGTGCTCAACACCCATCTGGACCGCGTCATCCAGCCTGACGAAACGCTGCAGTCTCAGGTGACGGCCACAGTCAAAGTCCTCGACAAGTTCGAAAGCCGCGGCACGCCGTGGTTGATCGGTGGGGACTTCAACCTGTTGCCGTTGGGGCAATATCGACGCCTGCCCGACGCGCAACGCACGCCCTACTCCGCCGACAGTGCGCTGCATGTGCTGTGGGACAAATACCCGATGATCCCGACCAACAACGAAGCCAGCGGTATCGACCGGGCGCGGTGGCTGACTCATTACCCGAATGATCCGGGCTTGAACGGCCCGGACCGGACTGTCGACTACCTGTTCTACAGTCCGCGGTTCAAACGGGTCGAAGCGACGGTGAGGCAGGACGATACCTTGCGGATCTCCGATCACTTGCCGGTGATCGCCCGTTTCCTTTTACCCGCCAACTAACGACGCACAACCTGTAGGAGTGAGCCTGCTCGCGATTGCGGTGTACCAGTTACATTGATGTCGACTGACACGACGCCATCGCGAGCAGGCTCACTCCTACAGGGATTGGTGTAAGGCCGGCATCAATGTTCCTCCTCCAGCTCATCGTGCAATAGCCCGAAGATCTTGCGCTTCATGTCGATGAACGAGCGCTCCATGACCATGTCCAGGGTCCGTGGGCGTTCGATCGGCACGTCCAGAATCTGTTTGATCCGCCCAGGCCTAGCGCCCATCACGTAGACCCTGTCGCCCAGCAGAATCGCCTCGTCGATATCGTGGGTCACGAACAACACGGTCTTCTTGGTGTTGCCCCAGACCCGCAACAACAGTTGCTGCATCTGCAGGCGCGTCTGGCTGTCGAGCGCACCGAAGGGCTCGTCCATGAGCAAGATTTGCGGATCGTTGGCCAGCGCCCGAGCAATGGCGACGCGCTGCATCATGCCGCCGGACAGCTGCTTGGCGTAGTTGTCGGCGAACCCGGTCAGGCCGACTTCATTGACGTAGTAATCGACGATCTCCTTGCGCTTGGCGGCTGCCATACCGCGACGCTTGAGGCCGAACTCGACGTTCTGCCGCACCGTCAGCCACGGGAACAGCGTGTAGCTCTGGAACACCATGCCGCGATCCGCACCCGGCCCCTGCACTTGCTGACCACCAACGTAAATCTCGCCTTCCGTGGGCTCATTCAATCCGGCGGTGAGGTACAGCAAACTCGACTTGCCGCACCCCGAAGGTCCGACCAGTACAGCGAACTGCTGATCCGGCACTTCGAACGAAACCTGATCCAGCGCGGTGAACACGCCACCATCGGGCTTTTGATAGCGAAGGCTGACCTTGTCCACTTGCAGCCGTGGTGCGGTGTGCACCGGGGCAGCCTGAGGTGTGACGAAACGAGGGTTGACGGCGCTTACTGAGCCCATGCGGCGATCCTCAGACGGAGAAAACGAAACAGTTGATCGGTGACCAGGCCCAACAGACCGATGATCGCGATTGCCAGGAAAATCACATCCACCTGAAAGCCGCGCATGGCTTTAAGGCTCAAGTAACCCAGACCACTGGAAGCGGCGACCAGCTCGGCGACCACCAGGTAAGTCCAGGCCCAGCCCATGGTCACGCGCAGTGTGTCGAGCACACCCGGCAACGACGCCGGGGCGATCACATGCAGCACCGCATCGCGACGGTTCGAACCCAAGGTGTAAGACGCGTTGATCAGGTCCTTGGAGATGCCTTTGGACACGTCCGCGATCATCACCAGTTGCTGGAAAAACACGCCGAAGATGATCACCGAAACCCGCTGCTCCAGACCGATGCCGATCCACAGAATGAACAGCGGCACGAACGAAGTTACCGGCAGGTAGCGGATGAAATTCACCATCGGCTCAAGGAACGCTTGGACGATGCGAAAGCTGCCCATCAGCAACCCCAGTGGCACCGCAACCAGCGACGACACGATGAAGCCGACCATCACCACTTCGAGGCTCGCCCACACATGCAGGCCGAGCGTGCCATCGCGGCTCAGGCGCACAGCGGCCTCAACCACCGCGCCCGGTGTCGGCAGGAACATGCCCGGCACCACACCGCCGTAAGACAACCCGGCCCATAGGCCGACCAACAACACCCAGGCCAGACCGCTCGCGCTCCAGATCACTGAAACCGGCAGGCCGGTTTTGGGCGTGATGCAGCGGCTCAGCCATGAATTGCGCTTGAACATGCAAACCTCCTAGAGCGGGCTGACGAAGCGGTTGTCGATCAGGTCGTCATTGCTGACGTTGTAGGGTTTGCCCTGCAATTCGCTGGCGGTCTCGTTGGCCAGTTTGATCAGCGGTTCGCTGTCACCCGGTTTGCCCGGCGAGCCAAAAAGTTTTTCGCTCATGGCCTGATCGTAGAAGCGCACGCCTTGCGCGGCTGCGGCCAGTTCCTTCGGATCGGCAAGGTAACCGCCAACGCCCTTGGCCATGATTTTGTAAGCTTCTTCCGGATGGTCCTTGGTGTACTGAACCGCCTTGTACAGACCGGCCACCAACGCCTTGACGTCTTCCGGCTGTTTCTCGATGACCGTGCAGTTGAGCGCGACCACGTCGACAATCACTCCCGGCGTGCTGCTGCTGTCGATCAGCACTTTGCCTTGTTGCTTATTGCGGACCATCGACAGATGCGGCTCCCACGTCACCGCGGCAGGCACGCGACCGGCGATGAACGCGGTGGCGGCGTCGTCGGCCGTCATGTTCTGCACGGTGATGTCACTCATGGTCATGCCATGTTTTTTCAGCAGGTACGACAGCCAGAACTGCGAGGTCGAACCTTCGTTCACCGCCACGGCTTTGCCCTTCAGCTCCTGCAGACTCTTGACGTCCTTGCCGACCAAAACACCGTCGCCACCATGGCTGTCATCCAGTGCGGCCACCGCTTTGAAGCAGAATTGCGGACGGTACTTGAGCACCTCATCGATGGTCGACGCCGACCCGGACAATTCGCCCGAGGCTTGCGCGGCCATGTACATCGAAGCCTCTTCGACAACAGGCAACTCGACAGTCAGACCGTTTTCCTTGAAGTAGCCCAGATCCCGGGCCAGGTAGAGCGTGCCATATCCGACCCACGTGGTGTGGCCGATAGAGAGGGTGCCGGCCTGGGCGCTGGAGGCGACCGTCGCGGCGATGGCGGTGACCGCCAGTGGATGTGCGAAGCGGGTGAGCAAGGACTTGATCATGGAGCACTCCCAAAGCTGTTGATTTAGTTTTGTCATGGGCAGTACGGCCAGCGGCCATGGAGAAGAGCTGCCACCTGAGGTCTCTGATGGACCTTTCGGCGAGCAGCGTTTGGCTGACTGGCGAGGTTGATGTTGGCCCAGTGCGGGGAGAAGGAAAATTAGGAAATATGTCGAGGCGAGCGATGAAAAAACTGGGTAGCGTGCGCTGCGAAAGGGCGCTGTGGGCGGGGATGCCCGAGGTGGGTGCAAAAGGTGAGAGGTGTGTTGAATGTGCCATAGCAATCGCGAGCAGGCTCGCTCCCACAGGGGATCTGTGTCGAACACAATTCCACTGTGGGAGCGAGCCGGCTCCGGGCGGCGTTCCGACGATAAGGTCCGCAGGACCTTCCGGCAATGTCAGAGCCGGCCGTATTCCTGCGCCGTACGATCAACGGCTTTCAGGGTTTTGCCAACCAGTTCATCAACCTCTTCACGACTGGCAATCAACGCCGGCGCCATGATCATCCGCCCCAGCGTCGAGCGAATAATCACTCCCTCTTCAAACCCAATCGTGCGGCAACGCCAGGCAATGTCGTTCTCATTGGCAAAGCGCTTGCGACTGGTTTTGTCTTCAGCCAATTGCAGCGCTGCCACCATGCCGACACCCTGAATATCGCCCACCAACGGGTGATTGCCGAACACCTCGCGCAAGCACTGTTGCAGGTACGGCCCGATGTCATCCTTGACCCGCGCCACCACCCCTTCATCGCGCAACGCCGTGAGGTTGGCGATGGCCACCGCCGCCGCCACCGGGTGCCCGGAATAGGTCAGGCCGTGGGCAAACACCCCGCCCTGTTCCACCAGTACCTGAGCCATTTTCTTCGACAGAATCAGACCGCCCATGGGGATGTAACCCGAGGTCAAACCCTTGGCGATCGACAGCGTGTCCGGCTCGAAACCGAAGTACTCGTGGGCGAACCATTCGCCGGTGCGACCGAAGCCGCCGATCACTTCGTCAGCGCACAACAGCACGTCGTACTTGCGGCAGATCCGCTGAATTTCCGGCCAGTAACTCTCTGGTGGAAAGATCATCCCGCCCGCGCCCTGGAACGGTTCGGCGATAAACCCTGCGACCTTGTCCGCGCCGAGTTCGAGAATCTTCGCTTCCAGTTGCTGCGCCGCCCGCAGGCCAAATTCGGCTGGCGTCAGATTGCCCTCGTGGGCGAAAAAGTACGGTTCATCGATGTGTTCGATGTCGGGAATCATGCCGCCCATTTCGTGCATGAACTTCATGCCACCGAGCGCCGTCGCCGCCAGGGTCGAGCCGTGGTAACCGTTCCAGCGACCGATCATGACTTTCTTCTCGGGCTTGCCGAGGATCGTCCAGTAACGCCGTACGGTGCGGATCAGCACCTCGTTGGCCTCGGAGCCGGAGTTGGTGTAGATCGCGTGGCTGTAGTGCCCCGGCAACAGGCTGAACAGCAGCTCCGACAGCTCGATCACCTGCGGGTGGGTGGTGTGGAAAAACATGTTGTAGTACGGCAACTGCTCAAGCTGTTTGGTCGCAGCGGCAGCCAGGTCCCTGCGGCCGTAACCGAGGTTGGTGCACCACAGCCCGGACATGCCGTCGAGGTAACGCCGACCGTCGTTGTCCCACAGGTGCAAGCGCTCGCCACGGACCATTACCCGAGGTCCCTCATCGTTGAGCGCTTTTTGATCGACGAATGCGTGGATGTGGTGCGCAGCGTCGGCGGCCTGGTAGTCGCGGGTTTCACGTGGTGTGGTCATCGCCAGTTCTCCGTTTTGTTATTAACGCAATTGAAACCAGGTGGTCTTCAACTGGGTGTATTTATCGAATGAATGCAGCGACAGGTCACGGCCGAAACCGGACTGCTTACCGCCGCCGAAAGGCACCGTCACATCCAGCGCATCGACGCTGTTGACCGACACCGTGCCGGCTCGCAATTGCCGCGCCACGCGGTGGGCGCGATTGAGGTCGTCGGTCCACAGCGACGCGGCCAAACCGTAGACGCTGTCGTTGGCCAGTTGCAAGGCGTGGGCCTCGTCATCGAACGCCGTGACCGCCAGCACCGGGCCGAACACTTCATCGCGAAACAGCGGCATATCCGGGCTCACGCCGGTGAAAATCGTCGGCTGAATGAAGTTGTCGGAGCCGTTGAAAATCGACTGTCGACCGCCACAGAGTTTCGTCGCGCCTTGGCGTTCGGCCTGCTGGATGAACTTCATGATGCGCGCGGTCTGGCGGCTGTCGACGATCGCCCCGGCGCGGCTCGACGGGTCCAGCGGATCGCCCGGCTGCCAGCATTCGGCGTGCGCCTTGAGGCGCTCGACGAACTCGTCATGAATCGAACGCTCCACCAGCAACCGCGAGTTGGCCGAGCACACTTCACCTTGATTGAAGAAGATCCCGAACGCGGCTTTCTCTGCGGCGAGGTCGAGGTCCTGACAATCAGCAAACACCAGATTGGCGCTCTTGCCGCCGCACTCCAGCCACACCTGTTTGAGGTTCGATTGCGCCGAGTACTGCATGAAATACTTGCCCACTTCGGTGGAGCCGGTGAACACCAGGCAATCGACGTCCGGGTGCAAACCGAGGGCTTTGCCGGTCTGCTCGCCGAGCCCCGGCAACACGTTCAACACGCCTGCTGGCAGGCCGGCTTCCAGCGCCAGCTCGGCCAGACGCAGGGCGGAAAACGGTGACTGCTCGGCCGGTTTGAGGATCACCGAATTACCCGCCGCCAACGCGGGTGCGAGTTTCCATGCAGCCATGTCCAGCGGGAAATTCCATGGCACCACGGCGGCGACTACGCCCAGCGCTTCGCGGGTGATGGTCGCCAACACGTTCTGCGCGCTCGGGGCGATCTGGTCGTAGAGTTTGTCGAGGCTTTCGGCGTACCAGCGAAACACCCCGGCGGCGCCCGGTACGTCGATGTTGTAGGCGTCCATCACTGGTTTGCCCATGTTCAGCGAGTCGAGCAGCGCCAGTTCTTCGCGATGGGTCATGATCAGATCGGCCAGGCGCAACAGCACTTGCTTGCGCTCACTCGGCGAACGCGCCGACCAGGTTCCGGCCTCGAACACTTGCCGCGCATTGCGCACCGCGGCGTCTACGTCTTCTTCGCCACACGCGGCCACGCTGGCCAGGCACTGGCCGGTGGCGGGGTTGATCGCGGCGAAGGTCTGCCCCGACTGCGCCGCACGGGGTTTGCCGTCGATCACGGCCTGATCGGGAAACCGCAGCGCAGCGGCTTTGTTTTGCCAGAATGTAAGCTCGAACACGTTCAGATGCTCCATGGGCTTTCTTGTGGATTGGATGGTGGCCCAGGCCTGTGTCGAGGAAAAATAGTAAAAATGTCTTCGCAGACCATGAAAAAACTGGGCAGCCGATCTCCCCGGTGGCGCGGTATGTGGTTATTGTTCAGGCTTAACAACACCGTCGTCAGAACGGATGCAGTCGGCTCAAAAATTGCCTGGATGTCGAAATCATCCACCCCGAGGTTTGCCGTGGCTGCCTACAACCTGCGTCAATTGAAATACTTCATCACCACCGTCGAATGCGGCAGCGTCGCCGAGGCGTCGCGCAAGCTGTACATCGCCCAGCCGGCCATCTCCACGGCGATCAAAGGCCTGGAAGACAGCTTCGGCGTGCAACTGCTGATCCGTCATCACGCCCAAGGCGTGTCCTTGACCCCCAGCGGCGCACGCTTCTACCGCAAGGCCCAGGAACTGCTGCGCATGGCCAAGGAGTTCGAACAGAACGCCCTGGCCGACAACGACGTGGTGGCCGGGCAAATCGATATCGGCTGCTTCGAAACGGTCGCGCCGCTGTACCTGCCGCAATTGATTGCCGGGTTCTCGGCGCTGTATCCGGGGGTGAAAATCCGCATCCGCGACGGCGAACAGCAAGAGCTGGTGCAAGGCCTGACCTCGGGCACCTTCGACCTGGCGATCCTGTATGAACACGACCTCGATGCCACCATCCAGACCGAACCACTGATGCCGGCGCAACGGCCTTATGCGTTGCTGCCGGCGGATCATCGTTTTGCCCAGCTGAAACAAGTGTCGCTGCGTGACCTGTGCCTGGAGCCGATGATTTTGCTGGACGTGCAACCGAGCCGGACCTACTTCGTCAGCCTGTTCGAAGAGTTGGGGCTGACGCCGAACATTGCCTTCAGCTCACCGTCGATCGAGATGGTCCGGGGCATGGTCGGGCAAGGGTTCGGCTTCTCGATCCTGGTCACCCGGCCGCACTCGGAATGCACCTATGACGGCCAGAAAGTGGTGTGCGTGGACATCGTCGAAGACGTCACCGGTTCAGGGCTGGTAGCGGCGTGGTTGAAGCGCGGGCAGTTGACCAAACCCGCGCAGCTGTTTGCCGATTATTGCCGGGAGCAATTGACGGCCAAAGCCGCCTCTTGAGCATCAACGTCAGCTTTTACGGGGTTTGATCCGCGCGGTTGCCTCGGCTACCAGCGGATCATCCGGCCAATAATGCTTCGGATAGCGCCCTTTTAAATCCTTCTTCACCTCGGCATACGTGCTGCGCCAGAAGTTCGCCAAATCCTGTGTCACCTGCACCGGTCGCCGCGCCGGGGACAGCAAATGCAGTTTGACCACCTGCCGGCCACCGGCAATCCGCGGGGTTTCCGCCAGGCCGAACAACTCCTGCAACCGCACCGCCAGAATCGGCGGCTGCTCGCTGTAGTCCAGACGAATCGAGGAACCCGACGGCACGCTCAAATGATGCGGCGCCAGCTCATCGAGCCGTTGCGGCAGCGGCCACGGCAACAGGTTATGGACGATGCTCGACAGGTCCAGATTGGCGAAGTGACTGAGCCGCGAAACTTTGCCCAGGTACGGCATCAACCAATGTTCGAGGCTTTTGAGCAGGGCGGCGTCGCTGACATCCGGCCATTCACTCTGCTCTTTACTGCTGAGGTCCAGTTGTCGCAGCAACGCCACTCGCGCCTGCCACTGACGCAGCTCTGGCGTCCAGGGCAGCAGCTCCAGACCTTTGCGTCGCACCAGATTCACCAACGCCTGACTGCGGGCGGTCTCATCGAGTCCGGTCAACGGCTCGCGGCTGAGGATCAATTCGCCAACCTTGCGCTGCCGCTCGGCGCGCAACACGCCTTCGCGCTCGTCCCAATCCAGTTGATCGACGCAGCGCACCTGTTCGGCCAGCACTGAATCGAACAGTGCCGGATCGAAATCCGCCGCCAGGTAAATGCGTTCTTCACGCTGGCCCTGACGACTGCCGAGATCAGCGATCACCAGCCAAGGTTGCTTCATCAAACTGTCGGCTTCGGCGAACAGCGCTGCACGGCCGTTGGCCAAGCGATATTCCGCGCCACCGGCCCGGCGCTGTTGGGCAACTCGATCGGGATAGGCCAATGCCAACAGCGCGCCGAGCCAGCGCGGATGATCCGGATCGCTGACCGGTTCCGATGCCTTGCCCCGCAGGTAACCGCGATACTGCCGCGCCAGTTGCCGAGCCCGTTGCACGCCACCCTGAGCACCGCGAGCGGCGCGTTCTTCGCCGGACAACAGTACCAATCGACTGTGCAGGTCCGCCCCGGCGCCGCGCAAAATATCCCGCTCGCCGAGCAGTGCTGCGACATCGCAAGCCATGTCTGCCAGACCAAGCGCCTGACCACGTAACAGCAAATGGCCTATCCGTGGATGCGCCGGCAGTTCGGCCATGGCCTGACCGTGACGGGTCAGCGTTTCGCCGTCCAGTGCGCCGAGGCGCTCGAGCAAGTCCTGAGCCTGTGCATAAGCGGCCGCTGGCGGCACGTCGAGCCACACCAATTGCCCCGGTGTCACGCCCCAACGACCGAGCTGCAACGCTAATCCGGCAAGGTCCGCCGAGAGGATTTCCGCGCTGGCGTAGGCCGCCAGTTGTTCATGCTGGTCTTGCGACCACAACCGATAACACACACCCGGCTCCAACCGCCCGGCCCGGCCCGCGCGCTGAGTGGCGCTGGCTTTGGAAATACGCTGGGTATCGAGGCGGGCCATGCCGCTGCCGGGGTCGAAACGCGGCACCCGCGCCAACCCGGCATCGATCACCACGCGCACGCCGTCGATGGTCAGGCTGGTCTCGGCGATGTTGGTCGCCAGCACCACTTTGCGTTTGCCGACAGGCGCGGGATCAATCGCGGCGCGTTGCGCAGCCAGATCGAGTTCACCGTGCAACGGGCAGAGCAGAACCTGCGTGCTCTCGCCCAGTGCATCGGCGAGTTGCTGATGCACGCGACGGATTTCCGCTTGCCCCGGCAGGAACACCAGCACGCTGCCGGTTTCATCATTCAAGGCTTCAAGGATGGTCTGCACCAGACGTGGCTCGATGAATTCACCGGGTTGAAACGGTCGGCCCCAACGCATCACCACCGGGTACATGCGGCCCTCGCTGCGCAGGATCGGCGCGTCATCGAGCAACCCGGCCAGGCGTTCGCCTTCCAGCGTTGCCGACATCAACAGGATTTTCAGCGGTTGATCGTCACGAAACAGCTCGCGGCCATTCAAGCTCAAGGCCAGCGCCAGATCGGCATCGAGACTGCGCTCGTGGAATTCGTCGAAGATCAGCAAACCCACGCCTTCGAGCGCCGGGTCGTCCTGCAAGCGTCGGGTCAGAATCCCTTCGGTGACCACTTCAATGCGGGTGTTGGGGCCGACTTTGCTGTCGAGACGAATGCGATAACCGACGGTTTCGCCGACTTTCTCGCCCAGCTCACTCGCCAAGCGCTCCGCCGCCGCCCGTGCCGCCAACCGCCGCGGTTCGAGCATGAGAATAGTCTGCCCGGCCAACCAGGGCTCATTGAGCAAGGCCAGTGGCACGCGGGTGGTTTTACCGGCGCCGGGCGGTGCTTCGAGCACGGCTTCGTGGCGTGTCGCCAAGGCTTCACGCAGGGCGGGTAAAACTTCATCAATCGGCAAAGAAATCATGCTGGCTCCCAAACAGAGGGCCGAGTATAACGGCGAACTGCCTGGCGTTCGTCGTGGTCCTAATTCATATCGACGACGCTTCGTTTTCCAGATGACCCAGGAGATTTCATATGCGTGTTCCCTTTCGCTTGATTGGCGGTGTATTGGTCGCGACGTTGCTGACCCAGATGACCGCTTGCGGATCGATTTTCTACCCTGACCGTCGCGGTCAGATCGACGGTAAGATCGACCCGGCCATCGCCGCGCTGGATGCCGTGGGCCTGCTGTTCTACATCATCCCCGGCCTGATCGCGTTTGCCGTGGACTTCGCCACTGGCGCGATTTACTACGCGCCCGGCGAGACCGCACAGGTGGCCCCGGAAAAACTCAAGGAAGCCATGGGCGCCGACGGCAAGGTCGATAACCACAAGTTGCAGACTATTCTCGAAACCGAACTGGGCCGCAGCTTCCCGCTGGATGACCCACGCCTGATCCAGCACAAGGGCAGCGCTCAGCAACTGGCCATGTTCGGCCTGCAACCCGCCGCGTAACCCGTGCATAAGAAGGAACGACAGCACCCATGATCTCCAGCTCCGAACACGCCCGCCTGCTGCGGCTGGCGACCCGTGCCTCGATGGCGGTGGCATGCACGCTGATCGTCGCCAAAGCCATTGCCTGGTGGTTGAGCGGTTCGGTGAGCATGCTCGCCGGGTTGACCGACTCGACCCTCGACGGCGTCACCTCGCTGCTCAACCTGCTCGCTGTGCATTACGCCTTGCGCCCGGCCGACGATGATCACCGTTACGGCCATGGCAAGGCCGAGTCGCTGGCGGGCATGGCTCAGGCGTTGTTCATTGGTGGCAGTGCGGTGCTGATTGCCTTGCAGGCGATTGATCGACTGAAACACCCGGAACCGGTGGGGGCGCCATGGATCAGTATCGGGGTGATTGTGTTTTCCCTGGTGCTGACCCTGGCCCTGCTGATGTTGCAACATCGGGTCGTCAAGGCAACTGGCTCCAACGCGGTGCGCGCCGACTCCCTGCATTACCGCTCGGACCTGCTGCTCAACGGCAGCATCCTGGTGGCGCTGGTGCTCGCCGGGTTTGGCTGGCATCAGGTCGACCCTTGGTTCGGATTGGGGATCGCTGCCTACATTCTATGGAGCGCGATTCAGATCGCCCGGGAAAGTTTTACGGTGCTGATGGATGAAGAACTGCCGTCGGACGTCAGCCAGCACATGCTCGAACTGGCCTGCAGCGTACCGGGAGTATTGGGGGCGCACGACCTGCGTACGCGGGTTTCCGGCAACCAGTGGTTCGTGCAGTTGCACCTGGAATTGCCGGGGGATTTGACCCTGTCAGTCGCTCACGGCATCAGCGATCAAGCCGCCGATGCGATTCACGCGGCTTATCCGCGAGCCGAAGTGCTGGTGCACGCCGACCCGCAGGAAGTGGTACTGGCAGGCAAGGCTCAGAAAGAAACCTGATAACCGCGACTGCTCAGGCAGTTGCCCTGGGCCTGACGGTAGGCTTGTACCACCGACGGGTCTGGCTGGTAGGTGGCCGTCCGTGGATTGAAGCCACTCTGCTGCACCGCGTATTGATAGCACTCGTAACCGTCCTGGTTGACCTGCTCTGGCGACTGACCATTGGCCGGATACGCCACCACGTCATAACCATTGCTGACCGGTTGCGGCTGCGGTTGTACGGGCGGCTCGACCACGACGTAATCCTGAGTGCTTTCCTGATAGGCGTAGTAAGAACCGGCCGCCAGGAACAACAGCGCACCGCCGATCCACACTTCGCGCGCGTAATCGGGCAAGTAGCTGACGCGAATCCCGCGTGGCGGCTGCACCACCACATAACGCGGACCGAGCGGACGATACCAGTAGCCGCCGGAGTAGAAGTAATCCTGACCGCGATATGGCACGCGGTAATCACGGTCGGGGAAGCGATCGATCACATGACCGGGGCGATACTGCGGGCCGGCGCCCCAGCCATTACCGTGTCCATCCGGGCGACCGGCCCAGCGATGGTCATCGGGACGCGGACCGTTGTTCTGCCAATGCTGGTTATTATCGTTGCGCCGCGGCACGTCCTGGTAGTAGCCACGCTGTGGCTGCTGGGTCTGGCGCACGGTGTCGGGCCGGCCCTGAATCGGCAGGTCATTGGCCGGTAGCTGCGGCGGGGGCGGCGGTGGTCGAACCGGATTGTTGTAGTCGTGCGGCGCACGGTTCTGCCGTTGACTGTCGCTCTGATTCTGGCCGTTGTGCTCGAACTGACGGCTATTGTCGCCACGAATGATGTCGTTATTCTGCGCACGCGGCTGGTTCTGCTGCGGATTGTTCTGCGGGAGCGGCTGGTTATTGCCGCCGTGGCCCTGATTGTTTCCCTGGTGGCCATCCGACCCGCGCTGCCCGCCATCGGGGCCACGGTTTTGCGGCTCATCGGCCAGCGATTGCGCAGTGACACTTACACACAGCAAACCAACACCGGCCAAACGCCAGATGCGCGACTTCATGCTTTTCCTCACTGCGGGTTAGGGCCTGTACGTAAGACTGGGAAAGCACAGGCCGGTTCTGCAACAGGTTATCAGTCGCGCAACTTATTTATTGAGGGACGCTTTGCTCAGGGCATGAAAAATCGCGGACAAAAGAAAAGGGAGACCCGTCGGCCTCCCTTTGAGAACTTCGTCCGTGCTCGACGCTTTTGACGTCGGCTCACCTCACGCCGTCTTCTGGACAGTGTGTAGCTCGGGGGCCGGCACATCCCCTGTGGGGGTGGCGACCGCAGCTGGCCTGATTGGGCGAGCCGCTGTGGACTGTTTGTCCGAGCAGTGATTCTGGTGATAAGAATAGGCTCGCGGCGCCGGCAGAGGATTGCGAAGATTGCTCAAATAAACATCACTTGCGCAATTTTTAACCCTGGATAGATAATCCACCGCAATAGTTATGACAAAGGCCTGATTGATGAGCAAACTCGACCGATACGACCTGAGCATTTTGGCGGAATTGCAGCGTGACGCGCGCATCTCCAACCAGGAGCTGGCCGAACGCATCGGCCTGTCCCCCTCGCCATGCTCGCGGCGGGTCAAGCAGCTGGAGGACGACGGTTACATCTCCCGCCAGGTGGCCCTGCTGGACCGCAAGATGCTCGGCCTGAGCCTGACGGCTTACGTGTTGATCGGTATGGACCGGCATACGCCGGAGCGGTTCGAGAACTTCGAAGCGGCGATTCGTACGTTGCCGCAGGTGCTGGAGTGCAGTTTGGTGACCGGGATGGATGCCGACTATCAGCTCAAGGTCGTCGTGCCGGATATGGACCATTATCAGAAATTGCTGCTGGGACACCTCACCCGGATTGAAGGGGTGACGAGTGTGCGGTCGAGTTTTGTGTTGAACCAGGTGCTCAATAGCACCGAACTGCCTTTGACTCATCTGCGCAGCTAAGGACGCCTTCGCGAGCAGGCTCGCTCCCACAGGGATTTCACATGCGCTGAAGATCCCTTGTGGGAGCGAGCCTGCTCGCGAAGGGGCCGGCACAGGCGACGAATAGCTGCGACACACTGCCGCAGGTCAATACTTCGCCAATACCCCATGTCGTATACTCCAGCGCCTTTTAGCCCCGCCCGCGCTGGAGATGTTCGATGGATCCTGCAGTATTCGAAGAGTGGATGATGACCGGACTGGTCAGCATTCTGATCATTTTCATGGGTTTCATCGTCTGGGATCTGGCGAAGAAGTCCAAGGCCGGCCGCTTTGGCTCGTTCATCCTGTTCTTCGTACTCGGCTTGGGCGTGGCCGCGTTCGTGATCAAAAGCGTGGTCATCGGCATGATCGAATCTGGCACGTTATAAACGCGCCGGCACTTCCTTCCACTGGCCCTGATCGAGCCCTTCGATCGACCAGTCGCCGATTCTGACCCGTACCAGACGCAACGTCGGCAAGCCGACCGCCGCGGTCATGCGCCGTACCTGACGGTTGCGCCCTTCGCGAATCACCAATTCCAGCCAGCTCGTCGGCACGCTTTTGCGAAAGCGTACGGGTGGGTTGCGCGGCCACAGTTCAGGTTCTTCAAGCTGTCGCGCTTCAGCCGGTAGCGTCATGCCGTCATTCAGTTCGACGCCATCGCGCAAACGCTGCAATTGCTCGGCACTCGGCTCGCCTTCCACCTGCACCCAATAGGTCTTCGCCAGTTTGTGTTTCGGATCGGCGATCCGCGCCTGAAGCTGGCCATCGTTGGTCAGCAGCAGCAAACCTTCACTGTCGCGGTCCAGTCGTCCTGCCGGGTAAATCCCGGGAATCTCGATGTAATCCTTGAGCGTCGCCCGCCCTTCTCCGTCGCTGAATTGCGTCAGCACATCGAACGGCTTGTTGAACAGAATCAGCTTCGGCTCGGCCGGCGGCGCTTTGGCAACACGGCGCGGGGCTGAGGACGATGGCGCAGGCTTCACGCCAGGGCGGCGGGAAACGGGACGTTGAGGACGGGACATGGGAAAAGAAACATCTAGCGGTCAGGGCTGCTAATGCTAGTGCCCTGACCGCCAAATGACCACGACAAACCGTTAGCGGAACGGAGGCTCGTCGAAGCTGCGCAGTTTGCGCGAGTGCAACGAGTTAAGTTCGGTGCGCAACAGATCCACCGCCTCGATACCGATCTTCAAATGCTGGCTGACCGCGCGCTCATAGAAGGCGTTGGCCGAACCCGGCAGTTTGATTTCGCTGTGCAACGGTTTGTCCGACACACAGAGCAACGTGCCGTACGGGACCCGCAAGCGATAACCTTGCGCTGCGATGGTGCCGCTTTCCATGTCCACCGCCACGGCGCGAGACAGGTTGATCAGCGGACGTTCCTGAGCCCAACGCAATTCCCAGTTACGGTCGTCGTAGGTCAGTACGGTGCCGGTGCGCAGGCGTTTTTTCAGCTCGTCGCCCTTCTCACCGGTGATATTGGCCGCCGCTTGCTGCAACGCCATCTGCACTTCGGCCAAGGCCGGAATCGGAATATTCGGCGGCACGACCCGATCGAGAATCCCGTCGCGGCGCATGTAAGCGTGCGCCAGCACGTAATCGCCGATGGTCTGCGACTGACGCAAGCCGCCACAGTGGCCGATCATCAGCCAGCAATGCGGACGCAGCACCGCCAGGTGGTCGGTGATGTTCTTGGCGTTGGACGGGCCGACGCCGATGTTCACCAGGGTCACGCCGTGGCCGTCGCTGGCGATCAGGTGATAGGCCGGCATCTGATAGCGGTGCCAAACCACACCGGCGGCAATCGCCGAGGCTTCGCCGTGGTCCATGCTCTTTTCGATGATCACGTTGCCCGGCAAGACCATGCGCACGAAACGCGGATCGCTGCGCAACTGTTCCAGGCCATGGACGATGAACTGGTCAACGTAGCGGTGGTAGTTGGTCAGCAGAATCCATGGCTGCACATGACGCCAGTCGCTGCCGGTGTAATGCACCAGACGGCGCAGGGAGAAATCCACCCGCGCAGCGTCGAACAGCGCCAGCGGCAACGGATCGGTGTTTTCCCAATCGTACAAACCATCGGCGATCCCGTCGGTGGCAGCGGACAGGTCGGTACTCGGGAACACCCGCGCCAACGTGGCAGCGGTGACGCCGGAACCGGC
The DNA here is from genome assembly GCF_059695775.1 of Pseudomonas sp. LBUM1666. NCBI lineage: Bacteria > Pseudomonadati > Pseudomonadota > Gammaproteobacteria > Pseudomonadales > Pseudomonadaceae > Pseudomonas > Pseudomonas sp. LBUM1666. The sequence goes on from NZ_CP166789.1 coordinate 5,458,569, forward strand.
CAGCTCATCGCCCTGCTCGACCACGTACGGATAAGGAATGTTTTGCTGACTGATGCCGACTTCCACCGTCACGGTGAAGTCGTGCATCAACGGCACCAGTTGTTCCAGCAAGTATTTACGGAAGGCCGCCGGATGAGTGACGGTGACGCTGTAGGTCCCTGGCAACTGAACCTTGGCATAGGCGCGAGTAGTCTGTGGGACTTCGCCCTGGCAGAGGTAGGTCAGACGCAGTTCGGGATAACGAAACATCGCACGCTGTTCGGCGTCCGGTTCGACACGATCCTTGAGGTAACGCTTGAGCGCCTGGTTCAGCGCGGTGGTTGCACGATTGTGCAAGAGCGCAAGCCTGTCCACGGCTTGCTCGGCGGTTTGAACGACAATAAAAGCTTCGGTCACGATCAGCATCCTGTGTTCTGACTTGCAGGCCTTCATCTTGCCTGCATCGTCGCTTCACGGGAACAGTGGAATGTTGATACGCAAGTGCTTTGGTCACCGCAGATCAAATGTGGGAGCGAGCTTGCTCGCGATGACTGACTAACAGCCGACAGAGATGTCGACTGTCATGCCGCTATCGCGAGCAAGCTCGCTCCCACAGGGGTTTTGTGTCGTTCACAAAAGCGGAGTTGAGCGGGCCACTATCGCTTCCACCTCCAGGCCACGTGGCAACGCGCCATACACCCGACCGGCCGAACCGAGGCGGCTCGCAATGAAAGCGTCACTGACGGCAGAGTTGCCCGCCTCCAGCAACAGCTTGGCCTGAAGGCCCAAGGCAATGTCTTCGGTCAACTGCCGCGCGCGATACTGAATGTCGCTGGTGTCCTTGAAGGCCGCCTGCAATTGGTTGATGTGTGCAGCCAGGCGTTTGTCGCCATGACCATCGCCCAATTCGCTGAACAGTACGTCGAGCACGCCCGACTCCTTCGACAACGCTCGCAATACGTCGAGGCATTGCACGTTGCCGGACCCTTCCCACGTCGAATTGACCGGTGCCTCACGGTACAACCGCGGCAGGATGCTGTCTTCGACATAACCGGCGCCGCCCATGCATTCGGCGGCTTCGTTGATCATTCCGGGCGCGCGTTTGCAGATCCAGTACTTGCCCACCGCCGTGACCAGCCGAGCGAATTTGGCTTCATGCTCGTCATCCAGATGATCCAGCGCCTGGCCCATGCGCAGGCTCAAGGCCAGGGCGGCTTCGCTTTCCAGGGCCAGGTCGGCCAGTACGTTCTGCATCAAGGGTTGTTCGCTGAGCAATTTGCTGCCAACCATACGGTGAGCGCAGTGATGGCTGGCCTGGGTCAAGGCCTGGCGCATCAGCGAACTGGAACCGACCATGCAATCGAAGCGGGTCATGGCGACCATTTCGATGATGGTCGGAACGCCCCGCCCCTCCTCGCCAACCATCCACGCCAGCGCACCACGGAACTCCACTTCGCTGGACGCATTGGAGCAATTGCCGAGTTTGTTCTTCAGGCGTTGTATGTAGAACTGATTGCGCGTGTCGTCCGGACGGTGGCGCGGCAGCAGGAAACAGGTCAAACCCTTGTCAGTCTGGGCCAGGGTCAGGAAGGCATCGCACATCGGTGCCGAACAGAACCACTTGTGACCCACCAGCTCATACGCCTGGCCCGGACCGCCGGCGCCCACCGGATAAGCCTTGGTGGTGTTGGCCCGCACGTCGGTGCCGCCCTGTTTCTCGGTCATCGCCATACCAATGGTGACCCCGGCCTTGCGGGCCATGCCGACGTTGCGCGGGTCGTATTCGGTGGAGAGGATTTTCGGCAGCCATTGCTCTGCCAGATCCGCTTGCAGGCGCATCGCCGGGACGCTGGCGAAGGTCATGGTCAGCGGGCAACCACTACCGGCTTCGGCCTGGCTGTGCAGGTAGGTCATGGAAGCGCGGGCGACGTGGGCGCCGGACTGCGGGTGCGCCCAGGGTAATGAGGTCAGACCGTGCTCGACCGCCGTGCGCATCAGTTCGTGATAGGCCGGGTGAAATTCCACCAGGTCGATGCGATGGCCGTAACGATCATGGCTGCTGAAAACCGGCTTGTTCTGATTGGCCAGGAATCCCGCTTCCATCAGCGGTCCGCCGGCCAGGGCGCCGTAAGCGTCGATCCGCGACTCGGCCCACCCGGCCCCGAAACGCCGCGACCACTCCTGCAACGGCAGGTCGATGCGATACAGGTTGGCGCCGTCCAGCGACGGTGGCTGGTTGGTGACTTCGTGGGTTTCGGCGAACTGATGCAGGTTCATGACGGGGCTCCTTTGGTCAGCCAAGGGACTTCAGTTAAGCACCGCCCCTTGACCGAACAAAGTGTCATATCTGCCTAACTGTCGGCGCTTTCGCCTTGCCTTGGGCACAGCACCCGGCGATAGAGCGCTGCCTGCAGGTCCTCGAATTTCACCGGTTTGCTCAGGTAATCGATCAAGGCACCGGTCGGGCAGCGTTGCCGATCAATGCCCAAGGCAATCACGAATACCGGCAGTTCGGCGCAGCCCGGCAACGCGCGGATCTGGCAACAGAGCGACGCGCCATCCAGCGGTGGAAGCTGGCAATCGAGCAACACAGCATCAAAGGTTTCGCGCTGCAAGTGATCGAGCGCGGTAGCCCCGTTGTCGACGGTGCGCACCCGGAACCCCAGCTTGAGCAACATGCCGCGCATCACCAACTGGTTGATGCTGTTGTCATCAACCAGCAGTACGGTGCAGTCCTGAGGCAGTCGCAGGCGAGGAAACTCCCGGTTCATCAGGGGCACTGACGGCCGCTCCACCACGGGCAGTTCGAACTCGACGTCGAGCTGGAAGCGGCTGCCACGACCAGGCTCGGAGCGGTGAGTCAGTTTTCCACCGAGCAATTCGACCAGTTGCCGACAGATCGCCAGGCCGACGCCCAGACCGCCGTATTCACGGGTCATCGAGCCATCGAGCTGGAAGAAACGCTGATACAGTGTCGCCTCCCCCAGATCGGTGAATCCGATGCCGGTGTCGATCACCGCAAAGGACAGCGCCAGTCGGTCGGGCGCCACGGGTTTACCCGTCACCCGCAGCGCCAGTCCGCCGATCCGAGTGAACTTGATCGCGTTATCCAGCAGGCATTCCAGGCATTGCGCCAACTTGGCGCTGTCACCGTGCAAGCGATCCGGCAGTCCCGGCGTGACCTCGACTTTGAAGTCCAGCGACTTGCTCAACGCGTTGCCCTCGAACTGCAGGCGCAAAGCCTCGACCACGCCGCGCAAACTGAAAACGGCCGGATAGGTCTTGAGCTTGCCGGCCTGCAACTCGGTCAGAGTGAGTATGCCGTTGACCATGCGCATCATGTCTCGCGCCGAACCGGCGGCCGTTTGCTGATATTGCTCCAGCTCCGGGTCCATCTCGACGGTCTGCATCAGCTCCAGCGAGCCGATCACACCGTTCATGGGCGTGCGCATTTCGTGGGTCAGGGTGGCGAGAAATTCGTCCTTGAGCTTGTTACTGTGAGCCAGTTGCTGGTTCAGCACTTCAAGCGTTTGACCGGCATCGAACAGGGTCTGTGCCTGTTGCTCGCGCATGGCGTTAATGCGATCGGCCAGCGCCAGGGACAGCAGCGCCACTTCAATCGCCGAGCCGATCTGGCTGGAATACATGGTCAGGAACACGTTGGGCAGGTAACCCAGCACCATCAGGGTGTTGACGATGCCGCCGAGTAAAAACGCCGACCAGGCGATGATGAAATACCGCGCCACTCGCAGGCCACGCAGCCAGGCGAAAATCCCTGCGGCAAAAATCACTACGGTGAAGGTCAGTGCCAGCGCCGTTGCCAGGCGCAGGGCCAAGGCGTAACTGGTCATCAACGACAACCCGACCACCACCGCGCTAAACGCAATCAACGCCAACAGCAAGCGGTCGAGCCAACGACTGTAAGTCGCCGTCTGCAAAAAGCTGCGCGCGAACTGGCTGCCGAACAGGCCTGCGCATCCGATGAAAAATGGCGTCGCGGCGTTGGCCCACCAGGGATTGTTCGGCCAGAAATACTCCACGGCCGCGCCGTTCACTGACAGCTGATACAAGCCGAACGAGGCGATATAGAAGATGTAATAGAGGTAGCTGGTATCGCGCACGCTGAGATAGATGAACAGGTTGTACACCAGCATCCCCAGCAATACGCCGTAGATCAGCCCCAGCACATACAGTCGGACCGGCTGCTCTTCCAGGTAGGCAGTGCTCGACCATAGGGTGACCGGCGCCTGGACCGACCCTTCACTCTGCAGGCGCAGGTACAGGGTTTGCGCTTGATCAGGAATGAAGTTCAGATCGAACAGGTAGTTGTTCTGGCGGATCTCGCGACTGTCGAACGGCAAGGCATCACCGGTCTGACGTGCCAGTTGATAGCCACCGGCCGCATCGGGCAAGTACAGATCAAGGTGATCGAGGGGCGGATAGGCCAGTTCCAGTAACCAGGTGCGTTGCACTGCTGGGTTGGCCGGGCGGTAATGCAGGTCGATTTTCAGCCAGAACACTGAACGCGAGTAACCGGCGTTGAGGGTGGCTTTGTCGTGGGGTTTGAAGTTTCCGGCCGCGGCTTGCGCACGGACATCGGCGATGGTCGCCTGACCGCCCGCGTCTTCGAACACTTGCAGGGTTCGGCCCAGGGGAAGGCTTTGAGTGAATTCGTCGAATTCGACTGCACTCGCCATGAGGGGCAAGCACAACAGCAACATCAGCAAATAGCGCATTTAAGCCCCAGCGTGGCCTGTCCGGTTATCTCAGGAAGCCCCTCATTCCTTTTGAGTAGACGTAAAACCGGTATTACCTGTTATTGGTTTGGATCCACTCTAGCATAGCCGTTGGTGGCCATTGAACACCATTGAAATTTTTCCTACAAAGGCTCTAGCACGGGCGTTCCAGCTCCATGCGCTGAGATAGAGCTGTTTGCCCGGTCAGGTTGATGCAATGCCGTACTTCTGTGGCGAGGGGGCTTGCCCCCGCTGGGTGCGGAGCGCCCCCTTTGCATTCGATAAGGAACACCGCGTCATCAGGTTTACGACTGCTGCGCAGCCGAACGGGGGCAAGCCCCCTCGCCACAATGTATCGGCAAACCTGGCGGCCACTGCACCCGAAAAAAGATGTTTGGTGGTAAGCTCGCGCACCATGAATATCTACAGCTCTCGCCCCGTTGTCCTCTGTCTCTCCGGCCACGACCCAAGTGGTGGCGCCGGCTTGCAGGCAGATATCGAAGCCCTGCTCGCTCAGGGTTGTCATGCGGCCCCGGCCGTCACCGCCCTGACCGTGCAAGACACGGTCAACGTCACTGACTTCCGCGTTCTCGACCGTGAGTGGGTGTTGGCCCAAGCCAACGCCGTGCTCAACGATTCCGAAGTCGCTGCCGTCAAACTGGGCATGCTCGGTTCCCTGGAAATGGTCGACACCGTGGTCGAGCTGTTGTCGGCGCACCCGCATTTGCCGGTGGTCTGCGACCCGGTGCTGCGCGCCGGCGGCGGCGGACGCCTGGGCAAGGACGAAGTCGGCTACGCCATGCGCGAGCGCCTGCTGCCTCTGTCGATCATCGCCACCCCTAACCTTCCCGAAGCCCGCATCCTCGCCGAACTGCCCGAAGGCACCGCGGACGAGTGCGCTGAAAAACTCCTGCCATTCGTCAAACACCTGCTGATCACCGGCGGCCATGGCGATGAACACGAAATCCACAATCGCCTGTACAGCCGCGACGGTCACCGCGAAACCTTCACCTGCCAGCGCTTGCCCGGCAGTTATCACGGCTCCGGTTGCACGCTGGCCAGTGCCCTGGCCGGTCGTCTGGCCCTCGGCGAAAATCTCGCCAGTGCCGTGCAGACCGCGCTTAACTACACGTGGCGCACCCTGCGTGATGCGGAGCAGTTGGGCAAAGGCCAGTTCGTGCCGCGCCGCCTGCCGCTGGATTTCTGTTCGTAACTGTCCATGCGTAAAGCAAAAAGGATTGCCCGATGAAGCTACGTGGCCTGTACGCCATTACCGATAGCCAGCTGCTGGCAGGTAAATTTCTTTCGTACGTGGAGGCGGCGCTGGAAGGCGGCGTCACCCTGCTGCAATACCGCGACAAGAGCAGCGACGAGGCCCGCCGTCTGCGTGAGGCCGAAGCCTTGCGCGATCTGTGTGAACGCTATAAGACCCAGCTGATCATCAACGATGATGCCGAACTGGCTGCACGCCTGAACGTCGGCGTGCACCTGGGCCAGACCGATGGCCCGCTGATGCCGGTTCGGGCACTGCTCGGTCGCCAGGCGATCATCGGCTCGACCTGCCACGCGCAACTCGAACTCGCCGAGCAAGCAGCGAAGGAAGGCGCCAGTTACGTCGCTTTCGGTCGTTTCTTCAACTCCAACACCAAACCCGGCGCACCGACCTGCAGCCTCGAATTGCTCGACCAGGCCCGCAGCAAACTGCACCTGCCGATCTGCGCGATTGGCGGCATCACCCTGGAAAACGCCGCGCCACTGGTGGCCCACGGGGTCGATCTGCTGGCGGTAGTCCATGGCCTGTTTGGCGCCGAGAGCACGGCTGAAGTGACACGCCGCGCCCGCGCATTCAACGCCCTGCTTTCTATTTAAGTAGCTTAAAAATCTGATTTGAGAGCCCGATCATGTCTCGTTCCGAAACGCTGTTTGCCAATGCCCAGAAACACATTCCCGGTGGCGTGAACTCGCCTGTTCGCGCATTTAAAAGCGTTGGCGGCACGCCGTTGTTCTTCAAACACGCCGAAGGCGCCTACGTCACCGACGAAGACAACAAGCGTTATGTGGATTACGTCGGTTCCTGGGGGCCGATGATTCTCGGTCACAGCCACCCCGACGTGCTGGACGCCGTGCGCAAACAGCTTGAGCACGGTTTGTCCTACGGCGCGCCGACCGAGATGGAAACCCAGATGGCTGATCTGGTCTGCTCGATCGTGCCGTCGATGGAAATGGTGCGCATGGTCAGCTCCGGCACCGAAGCCACCATGAGTGCGATCCGTCTGGCCCGTGGTTTCACCGGCCGCGACAGCATCATCAAGTTCGAAGGCTGCTACCACGGTCACTCCGACAGCCTGCTGGTCAAGGCCGGTTCCGGCGCCCTGACCCAAGGCGTGCCGAGCTCGGCCGGTGTGCCGGCGGCCTTCGCCAAACACACCCTGACCCTGCCGTTCAACGACATCGACGCCGTAGCAACCATGCTCGCCGAAGTCGGCCAGGAGGTGGCGTGCATCATCGTCGAGCCAGTGGCCGGCAACATGAACTGCGTACCGCCGGCGCCAGGTTTCCTCGAAGGCTTGCGCACCCTGTGCGACAAGCATGGCGTGGTACTGATTTTCGATGAAGTGATGACCGGTTTCCGTGTCGCCCTTGGCGGTGCACAAGCCCACTACGGCGTGACGCCAGACTTGACCACCTTCGGCAAAATCATCGGTGGCGGCATGCCGGTTGGCTGCTTCGGCGGCAAGCGCGAAATCATGTCGCACATCGCGCCACTGGGCCCGGTCTATCAGGCGGGCACCTTGTCGGGTAACCCGTTGGCCATGGCTGCCGGCCTGACGACCCTGCGCCTGATCAGCCGCCCGGGCTTCCACGCCGAGTTGACTGACTACACCAGTCGCCTGCTCGATGGCCTGCAACAACGTGCGGATGCCGCGGGCATTCCGTTCGTGACCACACAGGCCGGCGGCATGTTCGGTCTGTACTTCAGCGGCGCCGACGACATCGTGACCTTCGATGACGTGATGGCCAGCGACGCCGCCCTGTTCGGGCGCTTCTTCCACCTGATGCTCGAAGGCGGCGTGTACCTGGCGCCGAGCGCCTTCGAAGCCGGCTTCACCTCGATCGCCCACGGCGAAACCGAGCTGAAACTGACGCTGGATGCCGCCGAGCGCGCATTTGCTGCATTGAAATAACGCTGTGCCGCTGACGTTGGCGGTTGCCAGCGTCAGCTTTCACCTGCATTCCCGCCCTTATTCCTACGCTTCTGCTCAAAATCCCCAGCAAAGTGGGCGATATATTCCCCGCGCAGCAGAAAAACGAGTAAAGACTTTGTAAGGTTGGCCCTGCTTATTTCATAATGCGCGCTTATTGGATCCCTCGATGGGTCCGCGCGCCCTTCAGAGGTAAGTCGATTCCCATGAACCGCACCGGCCGCGCCCTTGCAATGGGCTGCCTGTTGCTCCTTCAGCCCCTGCTCGCGCTCGCACAAGCAGGCGGCAACTCGTTGTTAATCCCAGCGATGGGTCGTTGCACCCTCAATACTCAGCCGCAAGACCTGGCACAGGCTCTCGCCGCCTGCCAGAAAGCGTCGGATGAAGGGGATGCGCAAGCGCAATATGAGTTGGGTGAGTTCTACTACGACGGCAAAAATACGCCGCGCGACCTCAAAAAAGCCCTGAGCTACTTCGAAAAGGCCTCGTTGCAAGGCCACGCCCAGGCGCAATTCAAACTCGGCTCCATGTTCTTCCACGGCGAAGGCGTACCGGCCAATAACGTTCAGGCGTATATCGTGCTGAAAATGGCTGCGGTCAATGGCGCTGAAGAAGCATTGGACACCGCCGACGAAGTCGCCGAGAAAATGCCCCGCGAAGAACTGGAAGTAGCTACCCAGGTACTGGGGCAAATCTTCCGCAAATATCTGATGGAATTGCAGAGCGCCGATGGGCGTACGCCGTTTTCGCCACTGCCTTGACTGTGGCGAGGGGGCTCGCCCCCGTTCGGCTGCGAAGCAGTCGTAAAATCAGCACACGCGGTCTGTCTAAAAGGTAGCGGCGGCTGATTTCAGGGCCGCTTCGCAGCCCAACGGGGGCAAGCCCCCTCGCCACAAAGGCTTACTTCTCAGGCATCGGCATCGGGAACGGCATGACATTGCCGACCGCGCCGCGGGCTTCGCTGATTTTCGGTGTGCCGAGGCGCTCGACCTCGTCGATCCGCACGATCGAATGCATCGGCACAAAGCTGCGCACAACGCCTTCGAACTGAGCCTTGAGTTTCTCTTCGCTCGGATCGACGACCACTTGCGTGCGCTCGCCAAAGACGAACTCTTCCACTTCCAGGAAGCCCCACAGATCACTTTGATAGATCTGCTTGGCATACATTTCGTACACCTGGCCCTGGTTGAGGAAAATCACCTTGTAGATTGGAGCTTCACGTTTGGTCATGGTGGGCGAGCAACACATCGGGGATAAAAATGAGGGCGCGAACTATAGCATAGCCACCGGACGCACAGCGGTAGGAACCTTGGGACATGTTCCCTATAATGCGCGGTTCTTTGAATCACGTGATGACTCTGTCCATGGCCAAGAAGCTTTACATCGAAACCCACGGTTGCCAGATGAACGAGTACGACAGCTCGCGCATGGTCGATCTGCTGGGCGAACATCAGGCCCTGGAAGTCACCGCTCGCGCTGAAGATGCCGACGTGATCCTGCTCAATACCTGCTCGATCCGCGAACGCGCCCAGGACCGGGTGTATTCCCAGCTCGGCCGCTGGCGCGAACTGAAACTGGCAAACCCGGACATGGTCATCGCCGTTGGCGGTTGCGTGGCCAGCCAGGAAGGCGCTGCAATTCGCGACCGCGCCCCTTACGTGGACGTGGTCTTCGGTCCGCAGACCCTGCACCGCCTGCCGGAAATGATCGACGCTGCCCGCGCTACCAAGCTGCCGCAAGTCGACGTCTCGTTTCCGGAAATCGAAAAGTTCGACCACTTGCCCGAGCCGCGCATCGATGGCCCAAGCGCCTACGTGTCGGTCATGGAAGGCTGCAGCAAGTACTGCACGTTCTGCGTGGTGCCTTACACCCGCGGCGAAGAAGTCAGCCGACCTTTCGATGACGTGATCGCCGAGATCATCCACCTGGCTGAAAACGGCGTGCGCGAAGTGACGTTGCTGGGGCAGAACGTCAACGGCTATCGCGGGACCACCCACGACGGACGCCTGGCCGATCTCGCCGAGCTGATCCGCGTGGTGGCCGCCGTCGATGGCATCGACCGGATCCGCTACACCACCTCGCACCCGCTAGAGTTCTCCGACAGCCTGATCCAGGCCCACGCCGACGTGCCGGAACTGGTCAAACACCTGCACTTACCGGTGCAATCGGGCTCGGACCGAATTCTGGCGGCAATGAAGCGCAACCACACCGCGCTGGAATACAAATCCAAACTGCGCAAGCTGCGCGCTGCCGTGCCGGGGATTTGCATCAGCTCGGACTTCATCGTCGGCTTCCCGGGCGAGACCGAAAAAGACTTCGAACAGACCATGAAGCTGATCGAAGACGTCGGTTTCGACTTCTCCTACTCGTTCGTCTATAGCCAGCGTCCGGGTACTCCGGCTGCCGATCTGGCCGACGAAACGCCGCAAGAGCTGAAAAAAGAACGCCTGAACGCCCTGCAACATCGCCTGAACCAGCAAGGCTTCGAGATCAGCCGACAAATGGTCGGTTCGATCCAGCGGATCCTGGTGACCGATTATTCGAAAAAAGACCCCGGCGAACTGCAAGGCCGGACCGAGAATAACCGTATCGTCAACTTCCGCTGCGACAATCCCACGCTGATTGGCCAGTTTGCCGACGTGCACATCGACGCCGCACAACCGCACTCGCTGCGGGGCTCGTTGATCCAGTAACACCTCATTACCCTGTGGGAGCGAGCTTTGTGGCGAGGGGGCTTGCCCCCGCTCGGCTGCGAAGCGGTCCCGAGTATTTTGCGACTGCTTCGCAGCCGAACGGGGGCAAGCTCCCTCGCCACAGGTTAGGCACCAAAATCCGGCATCTTATTTAAGAGCTTTCGCACCCAGCCCACTGGCGTTATCCTTGATTTCATCTTAATTGCCCCAGGGCGGCTAAATACGACCTTGAACGCACCCATAGAACCACATCGTTTTATCCTCGAGCCTTTTGAAGCTCGCCGCTTCGCCAATCTGTGCGGGCAATTCGACGAGCATCTGCGCTTGATCGAACAGCGCCTGACCATCGAGATCCGCAACCGCGGAAACCAGTTCGAACTGATCGGCGAGCCCAAGCACACCACCTCCGCGGAAAACCTCCTGCGCCGCCTGTACCGGGAAACCAAGGGTACCGAGCTGTCGCCGGACATGGTTCACCTGTTCCTGCAGGAATCGGCCGTCGAAGAGCTGGACAACGTCTCCCCCTCCGAACCCTCCGTCGCCCTGCGCACCAAAAAAGGCATGATTCGCCCTCGCGGCTTGAATCAGCTGCGCTACGTGAAGGAAATCCTCGGTAACGACATCAACTTCGGCATCGGCCCGGCCGGTACCGGCAAGACCTATCTGGCCGTTGCCTGCGCGGTAGACGCGCTGGAACGCGAGCAGATTCGCCGCATCCTGCTGGTGCGTCCGGCGGTTGAAGCGGGCGAAAAGCTCGGTTTCCTGCCCGGCGACCTGTCGCAGAAGATCGACCCGTACCTGCGCCCGCTCTACGACGCACTCTACGAAATGCTCGGCTTCGAACACGTCGCCAAGCTGATCGAGCGTCAGGTAATCGAAGTTGCGCCGCTGGCCTACATGCGCGGTCGCACCTTGAACAACAGTTTCATCATCCTCGACGAAAGCCAGAACACCACCGTCGAGCAGATGAAGATGTTCCTGACCCGGATCGGCTTCGGCTCTACCGCAGTCATCACCGGTGACATCACCCAGGTCGACCTGCCGAAAGGCACCAAGTCCGGGCTGCACCATGTGATCGAAGTGCTCAAAGACGTGCCGGGAATCAGCTTCACTCATTTCAAGCCCAAGGACGTTGTGCGCCATCCGCTGGTGCAACGCATCGTCGAAGCCTACGAGCGTTACGAAAACCGTGTGACCGATGAAGCGCCAAAGGATAGCCGCCGCGATGCTTGAGCTTGATCTGCAACTGGCTACCGACGCGCCTGCCCCAAGCGAAGCCGAGTTCCGCCAATGGTGCGAACTGGCCCTGCGCCAGCGCACCGCCGACTCCGAAATGACCATCCGCTTGGTCGATGAAGAGGAAGGTCGCGAGCTGAACCACACCTGGCGGCAAAAGGATTACGCCACTAACGTTCTGTCTTTCCCCGCAGATGTGCCCGACGAATTTCTCGATATCCCGCTACTGGGCGATCTGGTGATCTGCGTGGCGGTGGTCGAGCGCGAAGCCGCCGAACAAGGCAAGGCACTCAAGGCCCATTGGGCGCATCTGGTCATTCACGGCTGCTTGCATCTGTTGGGTTACGACCATATAGATGACGATGAAGCCGAAGAAATGGAAGCACTGGAACGAACGTTGCTTGCAGAGTTGGGCTATCCCGACCCTTATGCGGACGACGAAACAGACGCATCCCCTATCGTTACAACAAAGGATTCAGAGTAATCGCTATGAGCGAAGATCGATCGAGCAACGGGCAAAAGTCATGGCTGGGCAAGCTCACCCAGGCTTTTGCCCACGAGCCGAAGAACCGCCAGGAGCTGCTGGAGCTGCTGCGCGATGCACACCAAAACAAGTTGCTGGACAGCGAAGCGCTGGCCATCGTCGAAGGCGCCATCCAGGTCGCTGACCTGCAAGTACGGGACATCATGGTCCCGCGCTCGCAGATGATCAGCATCAAGGCGACCCAGACACCCCGCGAGTTCCTGCCTGCCGTGGTCGACTCGGCCCACTCCCGCTACCCGGTGATCGGCGAAAGCCACGATGACGTGATGGGCGTGTTGCTGGCCAAGGACTTGCTGCCGTTGATCCTCAAGGAGAACGGCGACAGCTTCAACATCAAGGACTTGCTGCGCCCGGCCACCTTCGTGCCCGAGTCCAAGCGTCTGAATGTGCTGCTGCGCGAGTTCCGCGCCAACCACAACCACATGGCCATCGTCATTGACGAATACGGCGGCGTGGCCGGCCTGGTGACCATCGAAGACGTGCTGGAACAGATCGTCGGCGACATCGAAGACGAGCATGACGTCGAAGAAGACAGTTACATCAAACCGCTGCCCAGCGGTGACTTCCTGATCAAGGCCCTGACGCCGATCGAGAACTTCAACGAGTTCTTCGACAGCCAATTCTCCGATGACGAATTCGACACTGTCGGCGGTCTGGTGATGAGCGCGTTCGGGCACCTGCCAAAACGCAACGAAATCACTGAAATCGGCCCTTATCGCTTCCGCATCCTGAACGCCGACAGCCGTCGGATTCACCTGCTGCGCCTGACACCCATTGCCCGTTAAGGATTGACATGCTCCGCGTAACCCGCCCCGGCTGGCCCGGTAACCTGCTGGCCGTGGCGGCCGGTGCACTCACCACCCTGGCCCTGGCGCCGTTCGATATCTGGCCGTTGGCGTTGCTGGCGGTCGGTTTCTTCTATGCCGGCTTACGCGAGCTGAACCCACGCCAGGCTCTGGGCCGTGGCTGGTGTTTCGGTTTCGGCCTGTTTGGCGCTGGTACCAGTTGGATCTACTACAGCATTCACCACTTCGGCGGCGCTTCGGTGCTGCTGGCCGGTTTCCTGATGCTGATCTTCACGGCGGCGATTGCCTGGTTCTTCGCCCTGCCCGCCTGGATCTGGGCGCGCTGGCTGCGCCGTAACGAAGCGCCGCTGGCCGACGCCCTGGCGTTTGCGGCATTGTGGGTCGGTCAGGAAGCCTTTCGCGGCTGGTTCCTGACTGGTTTCCCCTGGCTTTACTCCGGCTACAGTCAGCTCGACGGCCCGTTGTCCGGGCTCGCACCGCTCGGCGGGATGTGGCTGATTTCCTTCACCCTGGCCCTGACGGCAGCGCTGATCTATAACGCTTTGCGTCTGGTGCGCACCGGCCGCAAAGGTTTCATCGCCGCAGGTGTGTTGCTGCTGGTCGGCCCTTGGGTGGTCGGCATGGCGCTCAAGGAACACGCCTGGACAACCCCGGCGGGTGCTCCACTGAGTGTCGCGGCGATTCAGGGCAACATCGAACAGAGCATGAAGTGGGACCCGGCGCAGCTCAACGCGCAGTTGGCGCTGTACCGCGACATGAGCTTCAGCTCGAAACCGGTCGACTTGCTGATCTGGCCGGAAACGGCCATCCCGGTGCTCAAGGAGTCCGCCGAGGGCTACCTGAACATGATGGGAAACTTCGCAGCAGAGCGTAAGTCCGCACTGATTACCGGCGTACCGATTCGCGAGGAAGTCCATCACCAGAAGCGTTTCTACAACGGCATCACCGTCGCGGGCGAAGGCGATGGCACTTACCTCAAACAGAAGCTGGTGCCGTTTGGCGAATATGTTCCGTTACAGGACGTGCTGCGCGGGCTGATCGCTTTCTTCGATCTGCCGATGTCGGACTTCGCCCGCGGTCCCGCCGATCAGGCGATGCTGCAAGCCAAGGGCTATCAGATTGCGCCGTTCATCTGCTACGAAGTGGTTTACCCGGAATTCGCCGCCAGCCTGGCGGCGCGTAGCGATCTGCTGCTGACCATCAGCAATGACACCTGGTTCGGCACGTCCATCGGCCCGCTGCAACATTTACAGATGGCGCAGATGCGCGCATTGGAGGCTGGCCGCTGGATGATCCGCGCCACCAACAACGGCGTGACCGGCTTGATCAACCCGTTCGGCCAGATCACCGTGCAAATCCCGCAGTTCGAACGCGGCATTCTGTACGGTGAAGTGGTGCCCATGCATAACCTGACGCCTTATCTGGAATGGCGTTCGTGGCCGCTGATCATTGTTTGCGTGTTGCTGTTTGGCTGGGCGTTGGTGGCTAGCCGGATGGCAAAAACCGTCTGAGACTGGCGGGTTTTTGTGGCGAGGGGGCTTGCCCCCGTTCGGCTGCGAAGCAGTCGCAAAACCTGACAATGAGGTGTGGCGGGAGGAATGATGAGGGCCGCTACGCGACCCAACGGGGGCAAGCCCCCCTCGCCACAGGGTTCAGCGATAGAAAAGTGAATATCCGACCTGCCCCACCGCCTCATTCAACAACTGCCCGCTCTGCCAGATCGCCTTGAATTCCGGCATCCAGCCGCCCAGTGGCCGGGCGTTGTCCACGCCTAAAAACCCCACCGGTGCTGGCACCACTTCAAATCCTGCCTTTTTGAAACTCCAGACCGCTCGCGGCATGTGCCAGGCCTGAGTCACGACAACCACGCGTTTGATCCCTTCCGGCAACAACACCTCGGCGCTGAACTGCGCGTTCTCCCAGGTCGTGCGGCTACGCCCTTCCTGCCAACGAACGGCCACGCCGAAATCATCGTGCAACGAGTCCGCCATCAACTTCGCTTCGGTCGGCGGGGTGCCGTAATGCAGGCCTCCACTGGTCAGAATCGGCAAACCGGAAGCCTTGGCCAGCCGCGCCGCATAGCGCTCGCGCTCCAGGCCCACGCCCGTTGGCTGATCAGCGCCCCATGCAAGATCGCCCCGCTCACGCCCCGAACCAAGCACTACAATCGCGTCGGCATGCTGCGCCAATGTCGCCCATTCATCGCGAGCCAGCGGCGCTTCACGCTCCAGCGCCTTGGCGCCCCACTGCACCACCACCGGCAGGCTCATCAGCCAGAAGCCGCCCACGCCCAGCGCAAAGCACAACCCGGCAAGGCGCGGTCTTGAGCGACGCAACCACCAGGCAAGCACCAACAGCAGCAAAAGAATGCCGGGCGGCAACAGGAGTTGTTTAACGAAATATCGAAAAGGCATCGAGCATCTCCAAAAAGATGCCCGAAGCCTAAGTGGGTTGACGCAATGCGACAACAAATACGAAAGGACTATGCTTCACAAATACATCAGACATTGCTTCCAGTGTCCTTACTTGAATTGCAAAGACCGGACCTTTACCGCGTCCCTGCCGGGAACCTTGTCCTTGAGCCAGATGATCTTGGCCGAACGTGGTGCGTCGAGTTGCTTCACTGCTTCTGACAAGCATCCGTGTGTCTCACGTTCACTGCGATCGAGATACGCCTTCACCAGTGCAAACTCTGCGGGGCTCAAGCCACGCAATTCCAGTTCCAGCGGACGCTCATCGCGTAACCGGCTAGCGGTTTTGGCCGCGTCCAGGGCCATTCCCAGACGATCGATCAATCTTTCGTACAGCTCCGGTTTTGTAACTTTTTGCCGTGACTCAACCATCCATCACCTCATTGAAGATAAGACTCACTCCCCATTTAGAGCTTAGCTTCCATGAACAAACCGGCTGAATGCTGCGACCAACGGCCCTCGCAGCGTTT
The DNA here is from genome assembly GCF_059695775.1 of Pseudomonas sp. LBUM1666. Classification (NCBI taxonomy): domain Bacteria; kingdom Pseudomonadati; phylum Pseudomonadota; class Gammaproteobacteria; order Pseudomonadales; family Pseudomonadaceae; genus Pseudomonas; species Pseudomonas sp. LBUM1666. Next base: position 5,474,707 of record NZ_CP166789.1, read on the forward strand.
TTTGGGCGATCCGCAGCAGTAATCAGGGTTTCCCTCGGTAGAGTGCGGTCATGTATGCTACGGCGCTTCCTGTAACTCCACTTCCAGCTCGTCTGGGCACCGAAACGCCGATTTGGCGTGATCACCGTCCAGCGTTGCATTGAAGAGGATTAGGCCACCCCTATTCAGTTCAAAAGTAGCCATGCACGAACAATATCAGCCCCGTGAAATCGAAGCCGCCGCCCAGTCGTTCTGGGACGAGCAAAAGTCCTTTGAAGTCAGTGAACAGCCAGGCAAGGAGACTTTCTACTGCCTGTCGATGTTCCCTTACCCCAGCGGCAAGCTACACATGGGGCACGTGCGCAACTACACCATCGGCGACGTGATCTCCCGCTACCAGCGCATGCAAGGCAAGAACGTCCTGCAACCCATGGGTTGGGACGCTTTCGGCATGCCGGCGGAAAACGCCGCGATGAAGAACAACGTAGCGCCCGCCAAGTGGACCTACGAAAACATCGCCTACATGAAAACCCAGCTGCGCAGCCTGGGCCTCGCGGTGGACTGGTCCCGCGAAGTCACCACCTGCAAGCCTGATTACTACCGCTGGGAACAATGGCTGTTCACTCGCCTGTTCGAAAAAGGCGTGATTTACAAGAAAAGCGGCACCGTGAACTGGGACCCGGTCGACCAGACCGTCCTGGCCAACGAACAGGTGATCGACGGTCGCGGCTGGCGTTCCGGCGCGCTGATCGAAAAGCGCGAAATCCCGATGTACTACTTCAAGATCACCGCCTATGCGGATGAGCTGCTGTCGAGCCTCGACGATTTGCCGGGCTGGCCTGAACAGGTCAAGACCATGCAGCGCAACTGGATCGGCAAATCCCGCGGCATGGAAGTGCAGTTCCCATACAACGTCGATTCCATCGGCGAAACCGGCGCGCTGAAAGTCTTCACCACCCGTCCGGACACCTTGATGGGCGCAACCTACGTTGCCGTGGCCGCCGAACACCATCTGGCCACCCTGGCCGCGCAGAACAACCCTGAGCTGCAAGCGTTCATCGCTGAATGCAAGGGCGGCAGCGTCGCTGAAGCCGACGTCGCCACCCAAGAGAAAAAAGGCCTGCCGACCTCGCTGTTCGTCGAGCACCCGCTAACCGGTGAGAAACTCCCGGTGTGGGTCGCCAACTACGTGCTGATGCACTACGGCGATGGCGCGGTCATGGCCGTACCGGCTCACGACGAACGTGATTTCGAGTTCGCCACCAAGTACAACCTGCCTATCAAGTCTGTGGTGCGCACCAGCTGCGGTGACACCAACCCGGCTCCGTGGCAGGACGCTTATGGCGAGCACGGCACGCTGATCAACTCCGGTGAGTTCGACGGCCTGGACTTCGTTGGTGCGTTCGACGCCATCGAAGTCGCGTTGATCAAGAAAAACCTCGGTGCCTCGCGTACCCAGTTCCGCCTGCGCGACTGGGGCATCAGCCGTCAGCGCTATTGGGGCTGCCCGATCCCGATCATCCACTGCAACACCTGCGGTGATGTGCCGGTCCCGGAAGATCAGTTGCCAGTCATATTGCCGGAAGACGTCGTGCCGGATGGCGCCGGTTCGCCACTGGCACGCATGCCCGAGTTCTACGAGTGCAGCTGCCCGAAATGCGGCGCACCGGCCAAGCGTGAAACCGACACCATGGACACCTTCGTCGAGTCCTCGTGGTACTACGCCCGCTATGCCTCGCCTCACTATGAAGGCGGACTGGTGGAAAAAGCGGCGGCCGACCATTGGTTGCCGGTGGACCAGTACATCGGCGGCATCGAACACGCGATTCTTCACCTGCTCTACGCGCGCTTCTTCCACAAGCTGATGCGTGACGAAGGCCTGGTGAGCTCCAACGAGCCGTTCAAGAACCTGCTGACCCAAGGCATGGTGATCGCGGAGACTTACTATCGTCGCGAAGCCAACGGTGCCTATACGTGGTTCAACCCGGCGGACGTCGAACTCGAACGCGACAGCAAAGCCAAGGTCATCAGCGCCAAGCTGATCGCGGACGGCCTGCCGGTGGAAATCGGCGGCACCGAGAAGATGGCCAAGTCGAAGAACAACGGCGTTGACCCACAGTCGATGATTGACCAGTTCGGCGCAGACACCTGCCGCCTGTTCATGATGTTCGCCTCGCCACCCGACATGAGCGCGGAATGGTCCGACTCCGGAGTAGAAGGTTCGCACCGCTTCCTCAAGCGCGTCTGGCGCCTGGCTCAAGCCCACGTCACTCAGGGCCTGCCGGGCAAACTGGACGTCGCCAGCCTGAATGACGAGCAGAAAGCCATTCGCCGTTCGATCCACCAGGCCATCAAGCAGGCCAGCCACGACGTCGGCCAGAACCACAAATTCAACACCGCCATCGCTCAGGTGATGACGCTGATGAACGTGCTGGAAAAAGCCCCGCAAGGCACCGAACAGGATCGCGCGCTGGTTCACGAAGGTCTGGAAGCCGTAACTCTGCTGCTGGCTCCGATCACGCCGCACATCAGCCACGAGCTGTGGAATCAACTGGGTCACGCTGACCCGGTGATCGACGCCGCTTGGCCGGTGCTGGACGAAAGCGCGTTGGTGCAGGACAGCCTGCAACTGGTCATCCAGGTCAACGGCAAGCTGCGCGGCCACATCGAAATGCCCGCCAGCGCCAGCCGCGAAGAAGTCGAAGCCGCCGCACGGGCCAACGAGAACGTGCTGCGCTTTGTCGACGGTCTGACCATTCGTAAAGTGATCGTAGTGCCCGGGAAACTGGTCAATATCGTCGCCAGCTAATTGGATCAGGCGCCAGGTCATGCCTGGCGCCGAGTAAAACCTTTCGGGCCGCAAGATCGGCCCACATGGTTTCAAGGGGAGCAACAAGATGATCAAACGCAATTTGCTGGTGATGGGCCTTGCGGTCCTGTTGAGCGCCTGCGGTTTCCAGCTGCGCGGCACCGGCACCAATGAACTGGCGATCAAGGAACTCGACCTGAGTGCCCGCAACGCCTACGGCGAACTCGTGACGCAACTGCGCCAGGTGCTGGAAAGCAGCGGCGTCAAGGTCTACAGCGGTGCACCTTACAAACTGGTGCTGACCGATGAGCAGGAAAGCCAGCGCATCCTCAGCTACGCAGGTGCCGGTCGTACTGGCGAGTATCAGGTGAGCACAGTGCTGAACTACGACATCCGTGGTGAGAGCAACTTGACGCTGCTGAGCGACAAACTTGAAGTGCAAAAAATCTTTATCCACGACGGCAACAACCTGGTGGGTTCCGACCAGGAAGGCAACGACGCCCGCAAGGAAACCCGTCGTGAACTGGTACAACGCATGATGCTGCGCCTGCAACAGCTCACTCCGGCTCAGTTGGATCAGATGCAACAGACCGCCAACGCCAGAGCCAAGGCTGAAGCCGATGCACTGGAAGCGGCACAGAAGGCTGAAGCGCAAACCCCGCGCCAGTCGCCAATCGAACTGCCACAGCAGTAAGACTTACGGGGCGCTCAGGCGCCCCGTTCGACCTCTCCTATGAAACTCGCCCCCGCCCAACTCGCTAAACACCTGCAAGGCACCCTCGCGCCGGTCTACATCATCAGTGGCGATGACCCGTTGCTGTGCCAGGAAGCCGCCGACGCCATTCGTGCCGCCGCCCGCCAACAGGGATTCGACGAGCGCCAGGTCTTCGCCGCCGACGCCAGTTTCGACTGGGGAACGTTGCTGCAAGCCGGCGCGAGCATGTCGCTGTTCGCCGAAAAGCGCCTGCTGGAACTGCGTCTGCCGTCCGGCAAACCCGGTGACAAAGGCGCTGCCGCGTTTATCGAGTACTGCTCACGGCCCGCCGAAGACACGGTGTTGCTGATCAGCCTGCCGAAACTGGATGGCAGTGCGCAGAAAACCAAGTGGGGCAAGGCGCTGGTCGAAGGTCAGCAGACCCAGTTTGTGCAAATCTGGCCGATAGAGGCCAACCAGTTGCCTAGCTGGATCCGTCAACGGTTGTCCCAGGCCGGGCTTTCCGCCAGCCAGGACGCCGTGGAACTGATCGCCGCACGGGTCGAGGGCAACCTGCTGGCGGCAGCCCAGGAAATCGAAAAGCTCAAACTGATGGCCGAGGGTGGTCAGATCACCGTCGAAACCGTGCAAGCGGCCGTCGCTGACAGTGCGCGCTTCGATGTCTTTGGACTGACCGATGCGATTCTCAACGGCGAAGCGGCTCATGCCTTGCGCATGCTCGAAGGACTGCGCGGTGAAGGCGTCGAACCACCGGTGATTCTCTGGGCGCTGGCCCGGGAGCTGCGTCTGTTGGCCAACCTGTCGCTGCAGTACAGCCAGGGCGTGCCACTGGACAAAGCCTTCAGCTCTGCCCGACCGCCGGTCTGGGACAAACGCAAACCGCTGATGAGCAAAGCCTTGCAACGCTACTCGGCGCAACGCTGGGCGCAGTTATTGCTGGAAGCGCAGCGCATCGACGCACAGATCAAAGGCCAGGCCGCCGGTTCGCCGTGGATGAGTTTGAGTCGATTGTCGTTGTTGATGGCCGGCCAAAGATTGTCGTTGCCCGCTGAGTAAGATCAAAAGATCGCAGCCTTCGGCAGCTCCTACATGAGAATGCAATCCCCTGTAGGAGCTGCCGAAGGCTGCGATCTTTTGATTTTTCTTCCTACAAATCACACCTGCATTTGCCCTATAGACAGAACCCTTGGTTCGGCCGATGATTTGCCCCGCAAAACCCACTCACTTGCGAGAAATCATCATGAGCAAAAAGCCATCGAAGCATGGCCCCAACAAGGCCAAATCCATCATCGCCCAGCCTCTGTTCCGCAGCCGTCAGGAACGAGCCGGCAAGGGCAAAGGCAGCTACCGCCGCGAAGCCTTCCAGTCTAATAACTGGGAGGCTTCTTACTTTCTGGCGGCCTGAAAGGCAAGCGCTCGCTCAACATGTTAAGGTCTGCACCTGATTCGTACTCCCTGGACCCGTGCATGCCCCTTTGTATTTCCCGTCGTTGGCCCCTGCGCCAACTGATCGCCGCCTCCAGCCTCATTTTGCTTGTTGCCTGCGCGGAAAAACCCACCGCAGCCGACGCCAAGCCGCTTCAGACCCTCCCCGTCGCGACAGCCCCTGCGGTCATTCCACCCGTGGTTCCGACCGGTGAAAACCTCGACATCCAGCCCACCCAGACCTTCGCCGAATGGCAGGCGGGTTTCCGCAAGGACGCTCTGGCCGCCGGTATCCGCGCCGACCTGTTCGACCGCGCTTTCGCCAATGTCAGCCTCGACACCAGCGTGATCCGTGCCGACCGCAGCCAGCCGGAATTCTCCCGCCCGGTGTGGGAATACCTCGACGGCGCCCTTTCGCCGCTGCGGGTACACAAAGGCCAGGCGCTGGTCAGCCAGTACGCCGACATCCTGCAAAGCATCGAACAGCGCTACGGCGTCGATCGTCAGGCACTGGTCTCGGTGTGGGGCATGGAAAGTAACTTCGGGCAGTTCCAGGGCAACAAGTCGGTGATTAATTCCCTGGCGACCCTGGCCTATGAAGGCCGACGCCCTGGATTTGCCCACGCGCAACTGATCGCCGCCCTGCAGATCCTGCAACAAGGTGATATCGAACCGGAAAAAATGCTCGGTTCCTGGGCCGGCGCCATGGGCCAGACCCAGTTCATCCCAACCACCTACAACACCCACGCCGTGGATTTCGATGGCGACGGCCGCCGCGACATCTGGGGCAGCCCGGCCGACGCGCTGGCCTCGACGGCGCACTACCTGCAAAGCTCAGGCTGGCAGAAAGGCCAGCCGTGGGGCTTTGAAGTGCAGCTACCGGGCAGTTTCAACTACGTCCTGGCCGATGGCACGATCCGCAAGAGCGTCGCTGAATGGCTGCAACTGGGTGTCACCCTGCCCAATGGCGGCCAGGTTCCGCCAGGCTCCGAACACCTGTCAGCCGCCCTGCTGCTGCCGGCCGGTTACCGTGGCCCGGCGTTCCTGGTCCTCGACAACTTCCGCGCGATCCTCAAGTACAACAACTCGTCGTCTTACGCCTTGGCCGTTAGCCTGTTGTCCGAGCGTTTCAACGGCATCGGCCTGATCAACGGCACTTGGCCAAAAGATGATTTGCCGTTGAGCCGCACCGAGCGGATCGAATTGCAAAGCTTGCTGAGCGCGCAGAATTATGACGCGGGCAATGCTGACGGCATTATCGGCGCCAACACCCGCAAGGCGATCCGCAGTGCCCAGCAGTCGTTTGGCTGGCCGGCGGACGGGTATCCGACGCACAAGCTGCTCGAAGGCCTGCGTAACCGTTAAAAAGCTTCGCGGGCAAGCCTCGCTCCGACGGGATGACACCATCTTGTAGGAGCGAGGCTTGCCCGCGAAGACTTACTGACAGGCGTTATCGAACTACCGCTTGACCACCACATCCTGCTCCAACACCAATTCCTTGTTACCCGCATCCAGCCTCACCAACGCTCCCATCGGCAACGTCAGGTTCGGATCGCAATGCCCGCTGCGCCACCCTGCCAACACCGGTATCCGCAAAGGCGCAAAGGTCTGCTTGAGCAAGCGCTCCAACGCAACCGTATCAACCCCCGCCACATCCCCCACCAGAACCCCGCGCAGCTTGTGCAGCATGCCGGCCAGACGCAGATGGGTCAGTAGCCGGTCGATGCGATACAGCGGCTCGTTAATGTCCTCGATGAACAGGATGACGCCCTCGGCATCCATCTCATACGGCGTACCCATGGTCGCGGCGATCAGCGACAGATTGCCCCCCAGCAAGCGCCCGTGAGCGACACCAGGCTCAATCGTCGTCAACGGGTAGGCGACCGGGTGCGCTAGCACGCTGCCCGCCTTCACCTGTCCTCTGAGCATGTTGAAGAATGAAGACTCGGTAGGTTTTTGCTTGTCACCCAGCAGGTCGGCGTTGAGCATCGGGCCATGAAAGGTTACGAATCCCGCATAACGGCTGATCGCCAAGTGCAGCGCGGTGATGTCGCTGTAGCCGATGAACGGCTTGGCATTGTTGCGCAGCAGCTCAAAGTCGATGCGATCGAGCAACCGCGGCGTACCGTAACCCCCACGCAAGCAAATGATGGCGTCGACCTCACTGTCGGCGAACGCGGCGTGCAGGTCATTGAGGCGTACATCATCACTGCCGGCCAGGTAATCGTCTTTCTCGTACACGCTGGGAAAAACCCGCAGTGAATATCCGCGAGCGCGCATCCAGGCGATGGCTTTATCGGTGTCCAGCGCTGCGGGACCGGCGGGCGCAATAACGCCGATCAGCCCTTGCGACGGTAAGGCCGGAACGGGTGCGTGAGGACAAAGGGTGTGAGTCGGTCGAACGGTCATCCATGAATCTCCCTGCGCAAAAAAAGCTTCAGCACACAGTAGTCAGGAACGGGGGCAAACAGAAGAGGATCAGTCGCCCCGCAGGTTGCAGGAAAAGACTGTAGTGGCCGTAGACACGGCCAACAAAAACCCCCGCAAGGCTGAAAAGCCTTGCGGGCGCTTTGTTACAAGGACGACATCAATTCAGCTTTAACCAGTTTCGCCTGCTCGTCGGCGTGGTACGAGGAACGTACCAGCGGGCCGGAAGCGACGTTCTTGAAGCCCATTTTGTAACCTTCCTCGGCGAACCAGGCGAAGGTATCCGGGTGCACAAAACGCTCCACCGGCAAGTGGCTGCGGGACGGTTGCAGGTACTGGCCCAGGGTCAGCATGTCGATGTCGTGTTCGCGCATGCGCTTCATGACTTCGATCACTTCTTCGTCGGTCTCGCCCAGACCCAGCATCAGGCCGGACTTGGTCGGAATGTGCGGCATCATCTGCTTGAAGCGTTGCAGCAGGGTCAGCGACCACTGGTAATCCGAACCCGGACGCGCGGCCTTGTACAGGCGCGGCACGGTTTCCAGGTTGTGGTTAAACACATCCGGTGGCTCGGCAGCGGTGATTTCCAGTGCAACGTCCATGCGGCCACGGTAGTCCGGAACCAGGGTTTCGAGCTGCACGTTCGGCGACAGTTTGCGAATCTCGCGGATGCAATCGGCAAAGTGCTGGGCACCGCCGTCACGCAGGTCATCGCGGTCAACCGAGGTGATCACTACGTACTTGAGTTTCAGGTCGGCGATGGCGATGGCCAGGCTTTCCGGCTCGTTGACGTCCAGTGGCTTCGGACGACCGTGGCCAACGTCGCAGAACGGGCAGCGACGGGTGCAGATGTCACCCATGATCATGAAGGTCGCGGTGCCGCCGGAGAAACATTCGCCAAGGTTTGGGCAGGACGCTTCTTCGCAGACACTGTGCAGCTTGTGTTTGCGCAGCAGGGCCTTGATGCGGTCGACTTCCGGGGAAACCGGGATACGCACGCGAATCCAGTCTGGTTTCTTCGGCAGTTCGGTGGTCGGAATGATCTTCACCGGGATACGTGCAACCTTCTCGGCGCCGCGCAGCTTGACGCCGGCTTCAACCTTGGCACGCGGGGCCGGACGCTCGGTGACATCCAGCGTCGGGATCATGGTTTGCACTGCATCAGTAGTCATATCAGTCGATTCCGCCCGTTAGGGTCGTCTGCTCAGCATAGTCGAGGTGTTTGACGAGCTGCGCGCGCAGCCGGGCACTTACCTCGGCAAATTCAATCGATCCTGCGTGATCGCTCAGCTGGGTCATCGCCAGCCCGGCGTAGCCGCAGGGATTAATCCGTCGAAACGGTTCCAGGTTCATGTCCACATTCAGGGCCAGGCCATGAAAGGAGCAACCGTGGCGGATCCGCAGACCCAGAGAAGCGATTTTCGCCCCATTGACGTAGACACCCGGAGCATCCGGCTTGGCCACGGCAGTGACGCCGTAGCTGGCCAGCAACTCGATCAGGCATTGTTCCATGCGGCTGACCAGGTCACGCACACCGAAACCCAGCTTGCGTACGTCGAGCAACAGGTAGGCCACCAACTGGCCGGGACCGTGATAAGTCACTTGACCACCGCGATCAACCTTTACTACCGGAATATCTCCCGGGAGCAACACATGCTCGGCCTTGCCGGCCTGCCCCTGGGTGAACACCGGTGGGTGCTCGACCAGCCAGATCTCGTCCGCGGCATCGCTGCCGCGTTCGTTGGTGAAGCGTTGCATGGCATGCCAGACCGGCTCGTAAGCCATCTGGCCGAGCTCGCGAAAGCCCAGCGTGCCAGACATCACAGCACCATGTGCACGAAACCGGTAGCCCGCAACTCGCTGTTGATGTCGTACAGCTGTTCTTGACCGGTGGCGATGATGTGCAGCTGGATGGTCGTGTACTTGCCGTTGGTACTCTGGCGCTCGGCCAGGGTCTTGTGGTCAACGGTCGCGTGTTTCTCAAGGATCGCGATGATCTTGTCCTTGAAACCCACGCCGGTGTCGCCGATCACCTTGATAGGGTAATCCGCGCAGGGGAATTCGATTTTTGGCGCCTTTACTTCGTTGTCTGTCATGGCGTAACGGCCTCGTAAGCCGTGGCAACGGACATGGCCCCGTTCCGGATTGGAACAGGGCCATGCAAGTCCACACTAATTCAGTTGAACAAGCCGTAGAAGAATAGACGGATGCTATCCCACATGCGGCGGAAGATACCACCCTCGTCGACCGCGTCCAGAGCGATCAGGTCAGCGCTATGCACGACTTTGTCGTCCAGCTTCACTTCGACTTTACCGATTACGTCGCCCTTGGCGATTGGCGCAATCAGTTGCGGGTTCATGGTCATGCTGGCGGCGAGCTTTTTCAGCTGGCCTTTTGGCAGGGTCATGGTCAGGTCTTGGGCCAGGCCGGCCTTGACTTGATTGGTGGTGCCTTTCCAGACAGGAGCCTGAGCCAGCTCGGCGCCTTTCTGATAGAACGTCTGGGTTTCGAAGAAGCGGAAACCGTAAGTCAGCAGCTTCTGGGTCTCAGAGGCGCGAGCCACATCGCTGTTAGTGCCGAACACCACGGCGATCAGGCGCATGCCATCACGTACGGCCGAAGACACCATGCAGTAGCCAGCTTCGTCGGTGTGACCGGTTTTCAGACCGTCGACGGTCTTGTCGCGCCACAGCAGCAGGTTGCGGTTAGGCTGCTTGATGCCGTTCCAGAAGAACTCTTTCTGCGAGTAGATCGCGTAGTGAGCCGGGTCTTCGTGGATGATCGCGCGAGCCAGCACCGCCATGTCGTGAGCCGACGAGTAGTGCTCAGGGTTTGGCAGACCGGTCGGATTCATGAAGTGGGTATTGGTCAGGCCCAGTTCAGCGCCGGTTTTGTTCATCAGATCGGCGAAAGCGTCTTCGCTGCCGGCGATGTGCTCGGAGAGCGCAACGCTGGCGTCGTTGCCCGACTGGATGATGATGCCGTGCAGCAGGTCGCTGACAGTGACCTGCGAGCCGACCTTGATGAACATCCGCGAACCGCCGGTACGCCAGGCGTTTTCGCTGACGGTCACCGGATCGTTTTCACCGATCTGGCCACGACGAATTTCCAGGGTCGCGATGTACGCGGTCATCAGCTTGGTCAGGCTGGCCGGAGGCAGACGCTGGTCACCGTTGTTCTCCACCAGCACGTTGCCGCTGCTGGCGTCCATGAGTACATAGGCTTTGGCGGCCAGTTGCGGTGGCGACGGCATCATCTCGACCGCGAAAGCGGCAGGCGAGAGGAGCAGCGGGACTAGCAGGCACAGGCGTTTGGCAAAGGTGGTGATGTTCATCCGTCTCTCGAAATTGCTAATGGAAACTGCCCAAGGGCAAAACTAATCAGACAGCTTTCAGGCTTTGTCCAAAACTGCCTGCGCGACGATCATGCGGCGTTAAAACAGGCTCGGAATGCTCATGTAGGTCCCCTACACTCCGCTTCCTCACCTGTTTTTGCCTTGCCTGATCGCCGCTCGGCGAGTTTTCGAACAAATCCTACGAGCTGTCGCGTGTTCAGTTGTTCACTCAGAACCCTTGCCGGGCTTTTGTTCTTCAACGAGCCAACAACCAGGTCCACCCCCCAAACCGCAAGCGAACCTTCAATCAAGTACTACGCATTACTCGGCAGTGACCAGGCTCGGCGAACCGAGATTGGCCAGGCGCACACTGTTCTGCACTTGCTGGATTTCACCCGGCGAGCCGATCGGCCCCAGGCGCACCCGATGCAGCGTCTGTTGATTGCGCACGATCGAACTGATGAACACCGGAGCGCTCACCATCCCGCTGAGCTTCGATCTCAGGAGTTCTGCAGCGTCCGGGTTGGCGAACGCGCCCACCTGCAGATACTGGCCAGAGGCTGGTACAGAAGCGTTTTTTTTTGCATCGATCGGCGAGGGCACCACGGCCGCGGCGTGCTGCTGCGGCGGTGGCGTCCATTGTTCGACGGTGCCGGCCGAAGCCGTAATCGTCGGGGCGCTATTTTGCGAGATTTGCGGCTCGTTAAGCATCAACGGCGCCGGACGGCCTTTGGCTGCCCACCATTGCTGCGGGTCAATGCCTTCGACCTTGACCCGCGCGGTGCCGGTTTCGGCATAGCCGAGCTTCTTGGCGGCCGCGTAGGACAAGTCGATGATTCGGTCCGAGTAGAACGGCCCGCGGTCGTTGACCCGCAGGACTACGCTCTTGTTGTTGTCCAGGTTGGTCACCCGAACGTAACTCGGCAGTGGCAAGGTCTTGTGAGCAGCACTCATGCCGTACAGGTCGTAAACCTCGCCATTGGCGGTGTTCTGACCGTGGAACTTGGTGCCATACCAGGACGCAGTGCCCGAGGCCACGTAGGTCTTGGATTCCTGCAACGGGAAATAAGTCTTGCCCAGCACGGTGTATGGGTTGGCTTTATAAGGACCTGTATGCAGGGTCGGCGTGGCATCCGGGATGCGCGATACATCGACGTCCCACCACGGCGCGCCATCTTTGTGCGCGCGGTTGATGTCCAGGCCTGGCGCTGCGCGCACGGCGGTGGAAGACTTTTGGGTCGGCGCGCGGCTGGTCGAACAACTGGCGACCAGCACCGCCAACGCGGCGAATGCCATCAGCTTCAGGGGTTTATTCATAGGCAATGCCCGCATTACTTGACGCCCCGTGCTTGGACCAGCTGTTCAGACAGTTGATGTACGGCCATGGCGTACATCACGCTGCGGTTATAACGCGTGATCGCGTAAAAATTCGTCAGGCCCATCCAGTATTCGGGGCCATTGTCACCTTCCAGGCGGAAAGCCGTGACCGGCATATCATCGCGCAGCGCATCATGACTTGACCACCCCAACGCCCGCAACTCCCCGACGGTTTTAGTCGGTTCGATGCCCGTGGTCAAACCTTCGTCCACCTGATCGCCACGCACATCGGCGCGGCTGACCACCGGTTCGCCGGCGACCCAGCCGTGACGCTTGAAATAACTGGCGACGCTGCCAATGGCATCGTCCGGATTGGTCCAGATATTAATGTGGCCGTCACCGTCAAAATCCACTGCATAGGCACGGAAGCTGCTCGGCATGAACTGCGGCAAGCCCATCGCGCCAGCGTAAGAGCCCTTGAGCGTCAGCGGATCGACCTGCTCTTCCCGGGCCAGCAACAGGAACTCACGCAATTCCTTGCGGAAAAATTCGGCACGGGGAGGATAGTCGAAACCCAGGGTCGACAAGGCGTCGATTACCCGAAAATTGCCGGTATTACGGCCAAAAAAGGTCTCAACGCCGATGATCGAAACAATAACCTGCGCCGGCACGCCGTATTCCTGCTCCGCGCGGGCCAGTACCGCCTCGTGCTGACGCCAGAAGTCCACACCACGGGCGATGCGCGCGTCGGTGATGAACATCGGGCGATATTCGTTCCACTGCTTGACCCGCTCGGCCGGTTTCGAGATCGCGTCCAGAATCGACTGCTTGCGCTCGGCTTCGCGGAACACACCCATCAGTTGTTCACCGGCGAAACCGTAGTCGCGGGTCATTTCACCGACGAATTCGGCCACCTGGGGTGAGCCTTCGTAATCGCCGGCCAACGCATCCTGCGCTGTGCCAAGGATGCTTACCAGGCCGACCCATGGCGCGTATCGAGTCGCCCAGCCACGCATTACTTGCATTGAAATCTTCACCTTATTCAAACCTGAGCGATCCACTTACGATGGGTATGGATCGACATCAAAACCCCAAACGCTGACAGCAGCGTCACCAGCGAAGTTCCTCCGTAGCTAATGAACGGCAACGGCACCCCCACAACCGGCAACAGGCCACTGACCATACCGATGTTGACGAAAACGTAAACAAAAAACGTCATGGTCAGGCTGCCCGCGAGCAATTTGCCGAACAATGTCTGGGCCTGAGCGGTAATCACCAGTCCGCGGCCGATCAACAGCAGGTAAATCAGCAGCAGTGCGCAGATACCCACCAGGCCGAATTCTTCGCCCATGACCGCAATAATGAAGTCGGTGTGGCTTTCCGGCAGGAAGTCCAGGTGCGACTGAGTGCCGAGCAACCAGCCCTTGCCGAACACACCGCCGGAACCGATGGCGGCTTTCGATTGAATGATGTTCCAGCCAGTGCCCAGCGGATCGCTTTCGGGATCGAGGAAGGTCAGGACTCGCTGCTTCTGGTATTCGTGCATGACGAAGTACCACATGGCGACTGCCACCGGCACCGCCGCGGCAATCACGCTGAGGATCCAGCGCCAGCGCAGGCCGCCCATGAACAGAACGAATGCGCCACCCGCCAGGATCAGCAACGAAGTACCGAGGTCGGGCTGGCGCACGATCAGGATGAAGGGCAGCCCGATCAGAAACAGACTGACGCCCACATGCTTGAGCTGCGGCGGCAAGGTGCGCTTGGACAAGTACCAGGCGATGGTCGCCGGCATCAGGATCTTCATGAATTCCGAGGGCTGGAAGCGGATCACCCCGGGAATGTTGATCCAGCGCGTGGCCCCCATGGCGTTATGGCCCATGACGTCCACCACCACCAGCAACAGCACGCCAAGCACATAACCGACTGGCACCCAACGGGCCATGAAGCGCGGCTCGAATTGGGCGATGACGATCATCGACACCAGGCCGATGCCGAACGAAGTGGCTTGTTTGGCCAGCAGATCCCAGCTCTTGCCGCTGGCCGAATACAGCACGAACAGGCTTCCAGCGGCGAGGGTCAGCAGCAGGATCAGCAACGGGCCGTCGATGTGCATGCGTTGCAACAGCGTCGCACGGCGACGCATCACATCCTCGCTGGAGAGGATGCGATCGAAATTACTCTTCACGGGCCGTAGCCTCCGCACTGATAGGGCTGGCGTATTCGGCCTTCAACCGACCGTCCTGGTCCAGAAGCCAGGCATCCATGATTTGACGCACCACCGGTGCGGCGACGCCGGAGCCGGATTCACCGTTCTCGACCATCACCGACACCACGATTTGCGGGTTGTCGGCCGGCGCGAAGCCGACGAACAAGGCGTGGTCGCGATGGCGTTCCTGAACCTTGGAGCGGTCGTACTTCTCGCCCTGCTTGATCGCGACCACCTGGGCCGTCCCACTTTTACCCGCGATGCGGTATTGCGAACCGATCGCCGCTTTGCGCGCCGTACCACGGGCACCGTGCATGACCTGCTGCATCCCGTGATTGACCTTGGTCCAGTCGGACGGGTCACGCAGGACGATGTCCGGCATCGGGTTTTCGTCCTTCGGCTTCTCGCCTTCGACGGTCTTGGCCAGGTGCGGACGGTTCCAGACACCTTTGTTGGCGACCAGCGCGGTGGCCTGGGCCAGCTGCAACGGCGTGGACTGCATGTAGCCCTGCCCAATCCCGAGAATCAGTGTTTCTCCCGGGTACCAGGCCTGACGTCGGGTTGCACGCTTCCATTCCCGTGTCGGCATCAGCCCCGGTGACTCTTCGAACATGTCCAGCGAGACCTTCTGGCCGATGCCGAACTTGCCCATGTAAGCCGACAACCGATCGATCCCCAGCTTGTGGGCCAGGTCGTAGAAGTAGGTGTCATTGGAACGCATGATCGCCGTGTCCAGATCGACGTAGCCGTCGCCGGTACGGTTCCAGTTACGGTATTTGTGGTCGTAATTGGGCAACTGGTAATAGCCGGGATCGTAGACCCGACTCGACGCAGTCACGACACCAGCATCCAGCCCGGCAATCGCCACCGCCGGCTTGATGGTCGAGCCCGGCGGGTAGAGGCCGCGCAGCACGCGGTTGAACAGTGGCCGGTCGATGGAATCGCGCAGCTCGGCATAGGCTTTGAAGCCGATGCCGGTGACGAACAGGTTCGGATCGAAACTCGGCGCACTGACCATCGCCAGCACTTCGCCGGTTTTCGGGTCCAGCGCCACCACCGCACCACGACGACCGCCGAGTGCGGCTTCGGCCGCTTCCTGCAATTTGATGTCCAGGCTCAGGACGATGTCCTTGCCGGGAATCGGATCGGTACGCTTGAGCACGCGCAATACACGGCCTCGAGCGTTGGTCTCGACTTCTTCGTAACCCACCTGACCGTGCAGCTCGGGCTCGTAGAAGCGCTCGATACCGGTTTTGCCGATGTGGTGGGTGCCGCTGTAATTGACCGGATCGAGCGACTTCAGCTCTTTCTCGTTGATCCGCCCCATGTAACCCACCGAGTGCGCAAAGTGCGCGCCTTGCGGATAGTGACGCACCAACTGCGCAACCACTTCCACACCCGGCAGACGGAACTGATTCACCGCAATGCGGGCGATCTGTTCTTCGGTCAGTTCAAACAGGATCGGCACCGGCTCGAACGGCCGACGCCCCTGACGCATGCGCTTCTCGAAGATCACCCGGTCCTCGGGCGTCAGCTCCAGCACTTCGACAATGACGTCTAGCACTTGCTGCCAGTCGCCGGAGCGCTCACGGGTCATGCTCAAGCTGAAGCTGGGCCGGTTATCGGCCACCACCACGCCATTGCGGTCGAAAATCAGCCCGCGCGTTGGCGGAATCGGCTGCACATGGACACGGTTGTTTTCCGACAGGGTCGAGTGGTATTCGTACTGAATCACCTGGAGGAAATACAGACGCGCGATCAGCACACAGATCAGCGACACCACCGCAATTGCCCCGAACACGACGCGGCCACGCACCAGACGGGCGTCTTTTTCGTGGTCCTTGATGCGGATCGGCTGGGGCATGAGGGCAGAACTACTTGTGGTAAGGGTGGCCGGACAAGACTGTCCAGGCACGATACAGTTGTTCGCCGATCAGGATGCGCACCAGCGGGTGCGGCAACGTCAACGGCGAGAGCGACCAGCGCTGATCGGCCCGGGCACAGACTTCCGGCGCCAGCCCTTCGGGGCCGCCGACCATGAAATTCACCGTGCGCGAGTCCAGCCGCCAGCGATCGAGCTCGACCGCCAGTTGCTCGGTGCTCCAGGGCTTGCCGTGGACTTCGAGGGTGACAACGCGCTCGTTCGGCCCGACCTTGGCCAGCATGGCTTCGCCTTCCTGACGGATGAAGCGCGCCACGTCGGCGTTCTTGCCACGGGTGTTGAGCGGTATTTCCACCAGTTCCAGCGCCAGCTCGGACGGAAGACGCTTGGCATATTCATGCCAGCCTTCTTCCACCCACTTGGGCATGCGTGAACCGACGGCGATCAGTCGCAGTCGCACAGCGGTCCCTTATTGCTGGTCTTTGTTGAGCTTGACGAAGTGCTCATGGGTGTTTTCCGGGCTGTGGTGAGCCGCGTTCAGAGCACGGCTCTGTTCTGCACCGGACCACAGACGCTCCAGGTCGTAAAACTGACGAGCCGAAGCGGTCATCATGTGCACGATGACATCATCCATATCCAGCAGGACCCAGTCGCTGTCGCCCTTGCCTTCTTCACCCAGCGGCTTGACGCCCAGGGCCTTGACCGCCTCGCGGACCTTATCCAGCATCGCGCCGATCTGGCGGTTGGAGGTACCGGTAGCGATGATCATGAAGTCAGTGATGCTCTGCTTTTCACGAACGTCGATCACCTGAATGTCCTGGCCTTTCACGTCTTCCAGGGCCGCTACGGCAACCTTGACCAGCTCTTCGCCGCGCAGCTCAGGGCCGGTTGGAACTTCTACTGGCAGCGGGGCGCTCTTGAACGTGCCTTTGCGCTTTACTTTAGTTACGTCTTTGTTCGTCATATAAAACTCGTTTTGCTCGTATGTTCGGGCGCTTCGGTACACGCGTTCACGTGTTTTGAAGCGCGCCCTTTTTCAGTTCGACGCACGGTAGAGACCGTGCGCATCGATGTAGGCCAGGACCGCGTCGGGCACCAGGAAACGTACCGACTTACCGCTGGCCAGCAGTTGACGGATCTGGGTGGCGGATACCGCGAGCGGTGTCTGCCAGACGAATGCAATCTGTCCGCTCGGCCCTTTGAGGGCCAGCGGGTCGCTCACCGAGCGTGCCGCCAACAGATTGCGCAAGGCATCCGGCGGTTCGCTGTCGGCATCCGGGCGTTGCAGCACCAGGATGTGGCAATGCTGGAGCAACTCTTCCCAGCGGTGCCAAGTGGGCAGGCCGCAAAATGCGTCCCAGCCCAAAAGTAGAAAAACCTGGTCTTCAGCGGCCAGTTCGGCACGCATCAGTTCCAGGGTGTCAATGGTGTAGGACGGTTTGTCCCGCTGCAATTCGCGGGCGTCCACCACCAACGGTGCCACACCGGCCACCGCACACTCGACCATCGCCAGACGGTCCTTTGCCGACACCTGCGGCGTACCGCGATGAGGCGGTCTGGCACTGGGTGTCAGACGCAACTCATCAAGCGCCAGCGATTCGGCGACTTCCAGCGCACTGCGCAAATGGCCGATGTGCACCGGGTCGAAGGTCCCGCCCAGCATGCCGATGCGTCGAGGCGCAGGCTCGCTGGCGGTTTCCGGGGCTGACAGGTCAAGGTCGCCCAAGTCAGTCCGACGCCTGGCCGCGTAACTGGCCATCACCAACCACGATGTACTTCTCGCAGGTCAGACCTTCGAGGCCCACCGGGCCGCGGGCGTGCAGCTTATCAGTAGAAATGCCAATCTCGGCACCCAATCCGTATTCGAAGCCATCGGCGAAGCAGGTCGGCGTGTTGATCATCACCGACGACGAATCGACTTCCGCCACAAAACGCCGCGTGTCGGCGAGGTTTTCACTGACGATCGAGTCGGTGTGATGCGAGCCGTACTGATTGATGTGCTCAATCGCCTGGTCCAGCCCGTCAATCACGCGGATCGAAAGAATCGGCGCCAGGTACTCGGTGTTCCAGTCTTCTTCGCTAGCGGCAACAGCCTCGATGATCGCCAGGGTGCGTTCGCAGCCGCGCAGCTCGACGCCTTTTTCGCGGAACTGTGCAGCCATCGATGGCAGGAAATCCTTGGCGACCGATTGGTCCACCAGCAGGGTTTCCATGGCGCCGCAGATGCCATAACGGTAAGTCTTGGCATTGAAGGCGATGCGCTGGGCTTTCGGCAGGTCGGCGTGAGCACTGACGTAAACGTGACAGATACCGTCCAGATGCTTGATCACCGGCACGCGGGCGTCACGGCTAACACGCTCGATCAGGCCACGGCCGCCACGGGGCACGATAACGTCGACGTATTCAGGCATGGTGATCAGCGCGCCAACGGCGGCGCGATCAGTGGTTTCGACCACTTGCACCACGGCAGCGGGCAGTTCGGCTTCGGCCAGGCCGCGCTGGATGCAGGCGGCAATGGCACGATTGGAATGAATCGCCTCGGAACCGCCACGCAGGATGGTTGCGTTGCCGGACTTCAGACACAGGCTCGCGGCATCGATGGTCACGTTCGGCCGGGATTCGTAGATGATCCCGATCACGCCCAACGGCACGCGCATCTTGCCGACCTGAATGCCCGACGGACGGAAGCTCATGTCGCGAATCGCGCCGACCGGGTCCGGCAGAGCCGCTACCTGACGCAAACCGACGATCATGCCGTCGATGCGTTCAGGGGTCAGCGCCAGACGCTCAAGCAATGCGGGCTCAAGACCATTGGCGCGTCCAGCGGCCAAATCCAGTTCATTGGCAGCCGTCAGCTCGGCGCGTGCAGCGTCCAACGCATTGGCAGCAGCCTGCAAGGCGCGGTTTTTCTGCGCGGTGCTGGCACGGCCGATGACGCGAGAAGCTTCGCGGGCAGCGCGACCCAGGCGGGTCATGTAGTCAAGAACGGACTCAGTCATGGTCTGGCGTGGACTTGGTAAAGAGGAAAGCGGCAGATTATAGCTGTCGCGTCCCCCGACTAACAGCGGTGACGGGCGGATGGTCGAAATGGAGGGCAATTTGCCGACGTTCAGCCGTGATTAAGCTGCAAATTGTTATCATCGCGACTCAATCAGCCCTGATAAACGCCGTTCATCATGACTAACCTGACTGTTCGTACGTCCGCGACGAGCCTGCCCAAGGGGCTCGCGGATGCATTTTTCGACAGAGACGCCCAAACGCTGGCCCGGGATTTACTCGGCAAAGTCATCCGTCACCGGGTCGGCGACCTGTGGCTCAGCGCCCGGATTATCGAAACCGAAGCCTATTACTTCGAAGAAAAAGGCAGTCACGCCTCCCTCGGCTACACAGAAAAACGTAAGGCTTTATTTCTGGATGGCGGCCACATCTATATGTACTACGCCCGTGGCGGCGATTCCCTGAACTTCAGCGCCCAGGGTCCGGGCAATGCTGTGCTGATCAAATCCGCCTATCCGTGGGTCGATGACTTGAGCGGGCCGGCGAGCCTGGCGCAGATGCTGCTGAACAATCCCGACGCCCAGGGTCGCCCTCGCCCCTCGCAAAAGCTTTGCGCCGGACAAACGTTGCTCTGCAAGGCGCTGGGCCTGAAGGTGCCGGTCTGGGACGCCAAGCGTTTCGACCATGAAGTGCTGCTGGTGGAAGATGTCGGCCCGGCGCCCGTTCACATCATACAAACCACGCGTTTGGGCATTCCCCACGGCCGCGATGAGCATTTGATGTACCGTTTCGTCGATGCGGCTTACGCTCCGTATTGCACGCGCAACCCGCTGCGACAGGGGCAGATCGAAGGTCGCGATTATTTTTTGCTTTGAGTACAACTCCTGCGGGGGTCAATTAATAAGAGGGAGTTGTTTTTATGGGCCCATGGCTCGATAGCGTGACCGGTTGGTTGACGGTCAACCCGCAATGGCTGGCCGCGGCGGTGTTCATAGTGGCCTGTGTGGAATGCCTGGCGATTGCCGGGCTGATCGTTCCCGGCACGGTGCTTTTGTTTGCCGTGGCGGTACTGGCCGGTAGTGGAGCGTTGTCGCTGGGCGAAACGCTGTTGCTGGGGTTCCTCGGCGGCGTGCTGGGCGACATCATTTCGTATTTCCTCGGCCGACATTTCCATCAGAACATTCGGCGCCTGCCAGGGTTGCGCCATCATCCGGAATGGATCGCCGGGGCCGAGGCGTATTTCCAGCGCTACGGCATCGCCAGCCTGTTGGTCGGGCGCTTCATCGGTCCGCTGCGACCGATGTTGCCGATGGTCGCCGGGATGTTCGACATGCCCTTCCCGCGCTTCGCCGCCGTCAGTCTGCTGGCTGCCGCCGGCTGGAGCGTCGCGTACCTGCTGCCCGGCTGGGCCACGGGGGCGGCAATTCGCTTGCCGTTGCCGGAGGGATTCTGGCCTGAGGCCGGAATCGTCGCTGGCAGCATCGCCCTCATGGTGGGCTTGAGCATCACCAGCAGCATGCGTCGTCATCGCAAAGCGACGATGCTGATTACCGGGATGAGCTTTCTGATTCTGGCGGGACTGTTTATCGGCTATCCGCACCTGACCGCCCTCGATCAGGGCGTGATGACCCTGGTGCAGGAGCACCGCAGCCCGCTGCTCGATGAAGTGGCGGTGACATTCACGCTGATCGGCGAGTTTCGCAACATGCTGTTGCTCAGCGCCCTGTTAACGGGTTTGCTGGTGCTCACCCGGCAATGGCGCCAGGCGATTTTCGCCGGTAGCACCCTGCTGTGCACCGCCCTGGGCAACACCGTGACCAAACACTTTTTCGCCCGCGTACGCCCGGAAGTGTTGAGCGATCCTCTGACCAGCTACAGCATGCCCAGCGGCCACGCCTCGGGCTCTTTTGCGCTGTTTCTGACGCTGGCCGTGCTGGCCGGACGCGGACAACCGCCGCGCATGCGCTTGACCTGGCTGCTATTGGCTTGCTTGCCCGCGCTGGCGATTGCCCTGTCGCGGGTGTACCTGGGCGCGCACTGGCCAACGGATGTGCTGGCCGGCGCGATGCTGGCAGCGTGCGTGTGTGCGGCGAGTTTGTGGCTGAATCAGCGCCCGGCACCGCTAAACGCCATGCCACCGAAGATCTGGTGGCTGGTGTTGCCGGCGCTGGTGGCGCTGTTCGGGTTCTTTGCGTTGCGGCACTTACCACATGCGATGTTGCGGTATGCCTACTGATCAGGCAAACAACTCACCCTGCAACTCATCCAGCAGCGCCTGAATCGCATCCAGTCGCTGCTGCGGATCATCGAGTTGCAGCAGGTCGATCTTGTCCACTTCGGCAAACGGCAACAGGTACGCCAACTGATTGGCCAGCGATTGTTGCCCGGTCGCTTCTGTGCCCATGTTCAGCGCCTCGACCATCGGGTGTTCGGCCAAGGCTTTGAGCAGTGCAACCAGGTCGGCGTCCTCGTCCTGCAGCGGTTGCTCAGGTTCGTCCTCCAGCCACTCGACCTCGGCGACGGTCAGCTGATCGCGCTGAATCTCGGTGCACAACACGTGGAAACGCCGCCCACCCTGTACCCGAATGCCCAGCAAGCCATTGTCCTGCTGTTTGAAATCAGTAATCAGCGCCTCGCATCCGACCAGCGCGTAGCCCGCCGGGGCGATGCCGACCTCTTCGCCGTCGAGGATGCACACCACACCGAAGCCGCCGCCCTGTTTCATGCAGCGACTGATCATGTCCAGGTAGCGCGCCTCGAAGATCTGCAAATCGAGGATGCAGCCAGGAAACAACACTGTGTTCAGCGGAAAAAGCGGCAAGCTCATAGACATTTCCTTACACCACCATCGACACCGCCAACGGCAGTAAAACTGCCGTGGCCACGCCCATCAGACTCATCGCCAGCGCCGCGAAGGCGCCGCATTCTTCATTTTCCTGCATTGCCACCGCAGTGCCTACCGCGTGCGCCGTCATGCCGAGTGCCATACCGCGCGCCTCAGGGCTGTGCACACCCAGCCTGGTCAAAAGACTCGGCCCGAAGATCGCCCCGATCACCCCGGTAATCAACACGAACACTGCCGCCAGCGCCGCAACACCACCGATCTGCTCCGCCACCAGCATGGCAATCGGCGACGTCACCGACTTCGGCGCCATGGTCATCAGGATCATGTGTTCGGCACCAAACGACCAGCCCAGCAATACACCCATACCGGTGGCGACGACGCCACCTATCACCAGCGTAGTAAATATCGGCCAGAACAACTGCCGAATGCGTCGCAGATTGAGGTACAGCGGCACAGCCAGCGCAACGGTCGCCGGCCCGAGCAGGATGCTGAGGATCTCGGTGCTCTTGCGGTACTCGGCATAGGTCAGGCCGCAACCCACCAGTACACCGATCACCAGCAGCATCGAGACCAGCACCGGCTGCAGAAAGATCCAGCGGGTTTTCTCGTACGCCGCCAGCACCAGCTGATAAGCCCCCAGAGTAATACCGATGCCGAACAACGGATGATGAATCACCGACGTCCAGGCACCGTGCCAGTCGAAGTTCATTGGCCGTCCTCACGGTGAGCGTGACGCTTGACCATGCGCTGCATCAGCACGCCGGCGAAGGCCATGGACAGCAACAGTGACAACACCAGCGCGCCGACGATGGCCCAGAAATCCGCGGCAATGTCTTTGGCGTAAACCATCACACCCACGGCTGGCGGTACCAGCAACAACGGCAGGTAACGCAGCAGACTGCTGGCCGCGAGGTTCAGCGGTTCGCCGACCTGGCCACGGCTGATCAGGAACACCAACAGCAACAACAGGCCGACAATCGGCCCCGGCAGGATCGGTAAAAACAAGTGGTTGATGGCTGTGCCCAGCAATTGGAACAGCACCAGCCAGGTCAGGCCACGTAACAACATCCGTCATCTCCCGCCAATATCATCCCGCACAAGCGGGCCGAGCATTATAAGCACGCCAACGCTATAGACCGGCATTCGCCAAAATCATGTTCAGTTGACCGGAGCCATTTGCCATGTTGATCTAAAGTGGTAATCCGGGAGGTCAAATCCCCCCACCTCAAAACTATAAAACCGATGAACCCAAGGAGAGTCTCAATGCCCTATGTTCCAGTTGCAGAGCTCAAAGATTATGTCGGCAAGGAACTCGGACGTTCCGAATGGCTCACCATCGATCAGGAGCGCATCAACCTGTTCGCCGAAGCCACAGGGGATTATCAGTTCATCCACGTCGACCCGGTCAAAGCCGCGCAAACGCCATTTGGCAGCACCATTGCACACGGTTTCCTGTCGCTGTCGCTGATCCCCAAACTGATGGAAGACATCCTGATCCTCCCTGAAGGGGCGAAGATGGTGGTCAACTACGGCCTGGATACCGTGCGTTTCATCCAGCCAGTGAAGGTCAATTCCAGGGTCAGACTCAAGGTCGACATGAACGAAGTCATCGAGAAAAAGCCCGGCCAATGGCTACTCAAAGCCACCGCCACGCTTGAAATCGAAGGCTCGGACAAACCGGCCTACATCGCCGAGCCACTGTCTCTCTGCTTCGTGTAACCCATCCCGGATGCGAAGCAGCTCACGCTGTTTCGCGCCCTCTCCCGTTTTCCCGGCTATATAAGGTCATAGAGCTGCGGCATACTCGGTCGCCTAATTGCCCGGATCCCGCTATGCGCCCACTTGCACTCCTCGCTCTGACCCTATTGCTCACCGCTTGCGGCGACGGCGAATCGCTGTTGCCCCCCGACGCCCGGTTGCCGGACGGCGGACGCTATCGCGGCGAACTGGTCAACGGATTGCTGCAAGGCCAGGGCCGTATCGATTACCCGAACGGCAGCTGGTACGCCGGCGATTTCGACAAGGGCCAATGGCATGGCCAGGGCGAATGGCACGGCAGTAACGGCGAAGTCTATCGCGGGGGATTCAATCTAGGGCAGTTCGACGGCAAGGGCACACTGACCACCAGCGGCAGCAGCTTCACCGGCAGTTTCAAAGCCGGTCGACGGGACGGCGAAGGCACCCTCAAAGAAAACGGTATGACCTACCGCGGTGAATTCAAGGCCGATCAATATTCAGGGCTCGGTCGTCTCGAACTCGAAGACGGCAGCTCGTATCAGGGCCAGTTCGCCCACGGCAAACCCAACGGCGAAGGCCAACGGGGCGACGCCAGCGGCAATCAGTTCACCGGGCACTTCGTCGACGGTCAGCTCGAAGGCAACGGGACTTTCAACAGCGCCGATGGCGATATCTATGTCGGCGGCTTCAAGAACAACCAACTGCACGGCAAGGGCCGCTACGAGAACGCCGACGGTGATGTCTGGCTCGGCCTGTTCAAGGAAGGATCGCTGAACGGCAAGGGCGAGTTGATCGGCGCCGACGGTAGCCATTACATCGGCCAGTTCAGCGACTGGCGCTTTACCGGCCAAGGTCGATTGAACCTGTCTGACGGCAGTTTCTACATCGGCCAGTTCGACGGTGACAGTTACTCGGGGCACGGCACCCTGGTGCTGACTGACGGCACGGTGCAAAACGGTACGTGGATTAATGGCCAGCGTGTTCGCGATGCCGATGGCAAGCTGCTGCCCGACAGCCTGGAACTCGGCTTGCTGGCCCAGGGCCGTTTGCTCGACGATGCACTGTCCAGCGTGCCGGCTTCGACCCCGGCAGTCGAGTTGTACACCTTGACCCTGGGCGGTGACGGCAAGCAAAGCGTGTTCCTGCGCGAATCCGATTACGTCAGCAATATGCTCAGCAGCCGCTTTGGTGCGTTTGGCCAGATCCGCCTGGTGAACCATCGCGACCACCTCGTCGACCGGCCGATGGCCACCCGGGAAAACCTGCGCCGCGCCGCCGCCGCCCTGGCCGAACGCAGTGGCCCGGAAGACTTGATCTTCATCTACATGACCAGTCACGGCACCAGCGAACACGAACTGGTGCTCGACCAGCCGCGCATGGAACTGTCCGATCTGCCGGCCGACGAACTCGCCGCAGTTCTCTCTCCGCTGAAAAACCGCGACAAGATCATCGTGATTTCGTCCTGCTACTCCGGTGGCTTCATTCCGGCTCTCAAGGATGAACGCACCCTGATCATGACCGCCTCGCGCGCTGACCGCGTGTCCTTCGGATGCTCGGAAGAAGCCAACTTCACCTACTTCGGCGATGCGCTGTTCGCCCAGGCACTGAACCAGACCGACGATCTGGAGCAAGCCTTCAAACTGGCCAAGGCCACCGTCGCCGAACGTGAACTGGCGGACAGCTTCGAAGCCTCTGAACCGCAGATCTGGGCGCCGAAAACCGTTCTCTCTCACTGGCAGCTGTTACGCAAACAGCAGGCACGAAAAGCACTACAAAGTGTCTCTATCAGCAACAAGGATGCAAAGAGCAACTAAGCTGAATAGTATCAAGGGGGAAACACTATGTACTTGACGCCTCAGCACGTACTGCTTGCCGGAGCTACCGGTTTGACCGGTGAACATCTTCTTGACCGTCTGCTCAATGAGCCCACGATCTCACGAGTATTGGCGCCCTCACGCCGGCCACTGGCCGAGCACCCCCATCTGGAAAACCCGGTCGGCGACCCTGCGGTGTTTCTGCCGGAATTGAATGGTCGCGTCGACATCGCCTACTGCTGCCTGGGCACCACAATCAAGAAAGCCGGCTCGGAGCAGGCGTTTCGTGCGGTGGACCTGGACATGGTGGTAGCGTTCGCCAAACGTGCACGGGAGATGGGCGCACGGCACCTGATCGTGATCAGTGCCCTGGGGGCCGATCGCAGGTCCTCGATTTTCTACAACAAGGTCAAAGGGGAGATGGAATATGCATTGCGCGCGCAGGACTGGCCGCAACTGACCATTTGCCGACCTTCGCTGCTGCTGGGCGAGCGTATGGAACCGCGCATGGCTGAGCAATTCGTTGGGCCCTTGTCCCGTTTGATCCCCGGCAAATACCGCGGCATCGAAGCCTGCCAACTGGCCCGCGCCATGTGGCGACTGGCGCTGGAAGAGCAGGATGGGGTGCGGATTGTGGAGTCGGATGAGTTGCGCAAGTTAGGCAAGTAATTCTGCGGCGTCCAGGAAGACGCCATCGCGAGCAAGCTCGCTCCCACATTGGATTTGCGAACGACACAGATCCAATGTGGGAGCGAGCTTGCTCGCGATTAGAGCGCAAAGCGCTCTTCTACAATCCGCCCGTCGCCTGAAAACTTACCCCGATCACCGTGAGCACTGACAGCGGCAACAGCAGCGTGTCAAGCAACGCACTGGCCGGCAGGTCGACGCCCGGATAGCTAGGGGCTTCGGCGCCGAAGCGATCCATGGCGCAGCAGCCGCCATTCATGGCATACAAATCCAGACGCGTCCCCGAATACACCACTGGCGCCCCTGGCTTGGCGGCATCAAGCGTTCGCACCGTGGCGCAGCCAGCCAATTGCAGCGCCAGCACAATCGCCAGCAGCTTATTCATCGCTGGTCAGATGGTGTTCGCCCCAACGCGGCAGCATGTCCTGGGGAATGTTCAGCAGATTGAGAATTCGCGCCACAACGAAATCGATCAAGTCGTCGATGGTTTGCGGCTGATGATAAAAACCGGGCGACGCCGGCAAAATCGTCACGCCCATGTTCGACAACTTGAGCATGTTCTCCAGATGAATGCTCGAATACGGCGCCTCACGCGGCACCAGAATCAGCTGACGGCGCTCCTTCAAGGTGACGTCGGCAGCACGCTCGATCAAGTTGTTGCAAGCCCCCGTCGCAATAGCCGACAAGGTCCCGGTGGAACACGGCACCACCACCATCGCTGCCGGCGCGCCGGAGCCCGAGGCCACTGGCGACATCCAGTCTTCCTTGCCATACACCCGAATCTGCCCGGCGGCAGCCCCAGTGTATTCGGTGAGGAAGGCCTGCATCATCTGGGTTTTCGGCGGCAACGTAACGTCAGTCTCGGTGGCCATCACCAGTTGCGCAGCCTTGGAGATCATGAAGTGCACTTCGCGGTCTTCACGAATCAGGCAGTCAAGCAGGCGCAAACCGTACTGGGCGCCGGAAGCGCCGGTCATCGCCAGCGTGATGCGTTCCGGGCCGTTGTTCATTGCAGCGCCTCGGCGAGTTTGCCGTGCAGGCCGCCGAAGCCGCCGTTGCTCATGATCACCACGTGAGTGCCGGGCTGGGCCTGGCTCTTCACGCGCGCGATGATGCCTTCCAGCGAATCGCTGACGATCGACGGCACCGTGCACAACGCAGCAGTAGCCCCCAGATCCCAACCGAGGTTGGCCGGCGCGTACCAGATCACTTGATCGGCATCGACCACGCTTTCCGGCAAGCCGTCGCGGTGAGCACCGAGCTTCATGGAGTTGGAGCGCGGCTCGATGATCGCAATCAACGGGGCATCGCCGATGCGCTTGCGCAGGCCGTCGAGGGTCGTCGCAATAGCCGTCGGGTGGTGAGCGAAGTCGTCATAGATGGTAATGCCACGGACCTCCGCGACTTTCTCCATCCGGCGTTTGACGCTTTTGAATGCGCTCAGCGCAGCGATGCCCATGGACGGCACAACACCGACGTGGCGCGCCGCAGCCAACGTGGCCAGAGCGTTGGCGACGTTGTGTTGGCCGGTCATGTCCCACTCGACCACGCCTTGGGCAACACCTTCGAACATCACTTCAAATTTCGAGCCGTCTTCGCTGAGCAGTTTGACCTGCCACTGACCGCCGGCACCGGTGGTTTGCACCGGGGTCCAGCAGCCCATCTCGATCACTCGCTGCAACGCAGGTTCGGTGGTCGGGTGGATCACCAGGCCTTCGCTCGGAATGGTCCGCACCAAATGGTGGAATTGCCGCTCGATGGCTGGCAGATCGGGGAAGATGTCGGCGTGATCGTATTCCAGGTTGTTCAGGATCGCCGTACGCGGGCGGTAGTGAACGAACTTGGAGCGCTTGTCGAAGAACGCGCTGTCGTACTCGTCGGCTTCGATCACGAAGAATGGGGTGTCACCCAGACGAGCGGACACCGAGAAGTTTTGCGGCACGCCGCCGATCAGGAAACCCGGGCTCATGCCCGCGTGTTCCAGCACCCAGGCGAGCATGCTGCTGGTGGTGGTTTTGCCGTGGGTACCGGCGACGGCCAGCACCCAGCGACCTTGCAGCACGTGATCTGACAGCCATTGCGGGCCGGAGACGTACGGCAGGCCTTTATTCAGCACGTATTCGACAGCCGGGTTACCGCGGGACATCGCATTGCCGATCACCACCAGATCCGGTGCCGGATCGAGCTGCGCCGGGTCGTAGCCTTGGGTCAACTCAATGCCCTGAGCCTCAAGTTGAGTGCTCATCGGCGGATAGACGTTGGCATCGGAGCCCGTCACGTGATGGCCCAGCTCTTTGGCCAGAACCGCCATCGAACCCATGAAAGTGCCGCAGATACCAAGAATGTGAATGTGCATTAGTCGACCTCGTAAAACATGGCCGCAGGTTAGCTTAGGGTGGGAAAATTCGCACTCTTTTAGGTGATGGCTGAAGATCCACCCCTCACCCCAGCCCTCTCCCCATAGGGGAGAGGGGGAAAGGGAGCAGATCTCCATGGTTTTCATAACCTGAGCTCGACTCGTTATTTCAGGT
Organism: Pseudomonas sp. LBUM1666; assembly: GCF_059695775.1. Classification (NCBI taxonomy): domain Bacteria; kingdom Pseudomonadati; phylum Pseudomonadota; class Gammaproteobacteria; order Pseudomonadales; family Pseudomonadaceae; genus Pseudomonas; species Pseudomonas sp. LBUM1666. The sequence continues at coordinate 5,503,415 of NZ_CP166789.1, forward strand.
CGATGTACCTCCAATAACACCTCGGTCAGTCCCCTCTCCCTCCGGGAGAGGGTTAGGGTGAGGGTGAGGGCTGGATTTAACTGCCTACCGCTCAATCCCGTGTTTACGCAGTTTTCTATAAAGGGTGTTACGACTGACGCCAAGTTGTTCAGCCGTGTGAGTCATATGCCAACGCGTCTGTTCCAGCACATTCAGCAACGCCAACCGCTCAGCGTCATCCAGCGGATGCTCCGACGGCTCTTCAACGGCAACAACCGAAACCGGCCGGGCCTGACGAATCATCCCCGGCAAATCCTCCAGCCCGATCCGCCCACCGTCGCACAACGCCGCCAACGTGCGCAGCACATTGCGCAACTGCCGCACGTTCCCCGGCCAGGCAAAGGCCAGCAACGCCTGGCGTGCCGGACCGTCAATCAATACGGTTTCCCCGCCCGCTTCTTCGGCCAGCAAAAAGTCGAGCAGTTGGGATTTATCACTGCGATCACGCAATGCCGGCAGTGCAACTTCCAGCCCATTGAGCCGGTAATACAAATCCTCGCGGAAGCTGCCGTCCTGCACCCGTTCCAGCAGATTACGGTGAGTGGCGCTGATGATCCGCACATTGACCGACTCCGGTTCACCGCCGATCGGCACTACCTGACGATCTTCCAGCACCCTTAATAGCCGGGTCTGCAAAGCCAGGGGCATATCGCCGATTTCATCGAGGAACAAGGTCCCGCCATCGGCCTGTTGCAACTTGCCGCGCATGCCTTCCTTGCGAGCGCCGGTAAAGCTGCCGCCGCGATAGCCAAACAGCTCGCTCTCGATCAGGCTTTCGGGGATGGCGGCGCAGTTGAGGGCAACAAAGGCTTTTTCCGCTCGCTGGCTGGCCTGATGGACGGCTTTGGCAAACGCTTCTTTGCCGGATCCGGTTTCGCCGTTGATCAGTAGCGGTACGTCCCGCTCGAACACGCGCAAGGATTTACGGAAATCTTCCTGCAACCCCGTGTCGCCCAGACAAATGCCCGACAAACGCGAAGGTTCGGCGATCACCGGGCTTTGCACCACCGGTACCGGAATGCTGCGTGGCTGCCCGCGCAACACCGCAAACAGGCTCCGTCCGTCGCGTGTGCGCAACGGCCAACTGGCGCTGGCATTGACACTGGCGCGGCCGAGCAATTCATCCAGCGAGCAATCGAAAAACGCCTCCACCGGCTTGCCCAGCAACCCACCGCGAATATGCCCCAGCAGGTTCAGCGCACTCTGGTTGACCGCGCTGATCCGCCCTTCCCCGTCAAACGCCAGCAACCCTTCGCTGAACAACCCGACGGATTCGGCCTGCAAGTGAAAACGCAGCAACCATTGATTGTCGAAATAGCGCAGGAAATAGCAGCTCTCGATCATCTTCGCCGAAAGATTGACCAGGGCCATGGTGTGGAACTGACTTTGACGAGAGACCTCATGGCGCGCCGAGGACACGTCGAGCACCGCCAGCAGTTCGCCATGCGGGTCGAACACCGGGCTCGCCGAGCAGGTCAGGCCGGTGTGACGGCCGCGAAAATGCTCGTCCTGATGGATGGTCAGTGACTGACGCTCTACCAGACAGGTGCCGATGCCGTTGGTGCCTTCGCAGGCTTCGCTCCAGTCAGCTCCGAGCCAGAGGCCGGCGCGCTCGAAAATCTTCCGCTCGGCAGGTGCGGTGACGCAATTGAGGATCACGCCGCGGGCGTCGGTCAACAGGACCGCGTGGCCGGCGCCGGAGAGTTGCTGATGAAGGCTGGTCATTTCGCTGCCGGCGATGTGCAGCACCTGCTGCAAGCGCTCGCGGCTTTCCAGGACGCGGCCATGTTCCAGCACCGTCGGCGCCATGGTCAGGGCCGGGTCGAGGTGATAGTCCTCAAGACAGCGCAGCCAGGAACGGGCAATCGACGGATCGCTGCCGGGGCCGTGCAGGTGGGATTTTCCCTGAGTGACAGTCAGGACCTGCTGGGCATGGCGACTCAAATGGTTGTCGTGCATTTCTTATTGTTCTCCCCGCTTTTGTGGCGAGGGGGCTTGCCCCCGTTGGGTCGCGAAGCGGCCCCAAGAATCCTGACACCGCACGCATTCAGGTAAATCACGTTTACCCAATACGACTGCTGCGCAGCCGAACGGGGCGATGCGGCGTTCCGACAAGCCCCCCTCGCCACAGAGCATCCTCCAGCCATCGGCGCATTGCAATGCTGGCGAGACCGACCCGTCACATGTCGTGCCAGAAGCGGTACAAAGTGTCACGGGGACCGTACCGAAAGCGTCACAGACAGCGTCCGCCGGTCCGACAAAAACCGCGTAAGGCCTTGATTTGCCTGACCTGCAAGGCAGTGGCCCGACCTTTGCTCTACGCTTATAGCAAGCGCACATGCGCTCTCCCTTATAAGCACAAAAGCCAAGGAGAAATCACCATGCGTTACGCTCACCCCGGTACTGAAGGCGCTATCGTTTCGTTCAAGAGCAAATACGGTAACTACATCGGCGGCGAGTTCGTCGCGCCTGTTAAAGGTCAGTACTTCACCAATACCTCGCCAGTAAATGGCCAACCGATTGCCGAATTCCCGCGTTCCACGGCCGAAGACATCGAAAAAGCCCTGGACGCTGCCCACGCCGCTGCCGATGCCTGGGGCGCCACGTCCGCCCAGGCGCGCTCGCTGGTGCTGCTGAAAATCGCCGACCGCATCGAACAGAACCTCGAAGTCCTGGCAATCACCGAATCCTGGGACAACGGCAAAGCCGTGCGTGAAACCCTCAACGCCGACATCCCGCTGGCGGCCGACCATTTCCGTTACTTCGCCGGTTGCATCCGCGCCCAGGAAGGCAGCGCCGCCGAGATCGATGGCAACACCGTGGCGTATCACATCCATGAACCATTGGGCGTGGTCGGGCAGATCATCCCGTGGAACTTCCCGATCCTGATGGCCGCCTGGAAACTCGCCCCGGCCCTGGCGGCTGGTAACTGCGTGGTGCTCAAGCCTGCCGAACAAACGCCGCTGGGCATTACCGTGCTCATGGAGCTGATCGGCGACCTGCTGCCACCGGGCGTGCTGAACGTGGTGCAAGGCTTCGGCAAAGAAGCCGGCGAAGCCCTGGCCACCAGTAAACGCATTGCCAAGATCGCCTTCACCGGCTCGACCCCGGTCGGCTCGCACATCATGAAATGCGCCGCCGAAAACATCATTCCGTCCACCGTGGAGCTGGGTGGCAAGTCGCCGAACATCTTCTTCGCCGACATCATGCAAGCCGAAGAAACCTTCATCGAAAAAGCCGCCGAAGGCCTGGTGCTGGCGTTCTTCAACCAGGGCGAAGTCTGCACCTGCCCTTCCCGTGCATTGGTGCAAGAGTCGATCTACGACGACTTCATGAAAGTCGTGATGAAGAAAGTACTGTCGATCAAACGTGGTGACCCGCTGGACACCGACACCATGGTCGGCGCCCAGGCGTCCGAGCAGCAATTCGACAAAATCCTTTCGTACCTGGAAATCGCCAAGGGCGAAGGCGCCGAGCTGCTGACCGGCGGCAAGATCGAAAAACTCGAGGGCAACCTGGCGACCGGGTACTACATCCAGCCGACCCTGCTCAAGGGCACCAACAAAATGCGTGTATTCCAGGAAGAAATCTTTGGCCCAGTGGTGAGCATCACCACGTTCAAGGACGAAGCCGAAGCCCTGGCCATCGCCAACGACACCGAGTTCGGCCTGGGTGCCGGCCTCTGGACCCGCGACATCAACCGCGCCTACCGCATGGGCCGCGCCATCAAGGCCGGTCGTGTGTGGACCAACTGCTACCACCTGTACCCGGCGCATGCCGCGTTCGGCGGTTACAAAAAATCCGGCGTCGGTCGTGAAACCCACAAAATGATGCTCGATCACTATCAGCAGACCAAAAACCTGCTGGTGAGCTACGACATCAATCCGTTGGGCTTCTTCTAAAAGCGTCTGTCGCAGGCAAGCCACTCTCCTTGTGGGAGTGAGCTTGCTTGCACATTGCGCCTTCGCGCCATCCCGGCAACCACGCCGGTCAAAAACAATAAGAACAGGTGAACCCCTATGCCTAGCGATCAAGCCAGCGTGCAGCCGGCTACCTCCTCGGTCGACTTTGAAAAAGTCGGCTCCGACTATTTCCAGCAACGGGAACTGAAAAAAGGTGCAGCAGGCTGGGTCCTGCTAGTGGGCCTGGGCGTGGCCTACGTCATCTCCGGCGATTACGCGGGTTGGAACTTCGGCCTGGCCCAAGGTGGCTGGGGCGGTATGTTTCTCGCCACGTTGCTGATGGCGACCATGTACCTGTGCATGTGTTTTTCCCTGGCGGAACTGTCTTCCATGATTCCCACCGCGGGTGGTGGCTACGGTTTTGCCCGTAGCGCATTCGGGCCGTGGGGCGGGTTTCTGACCGGGACCGCGATTCTGATCGAATACGCAATCGCCCCGGCGGCGATCGCGGTGTTTATCGGCGCCTATTGCGAATCACTGTTCGGCATCGGCGGCTGGATGATTTACCTGGCGTTCTACATCATCTTTATCGCCATTCACATTTTCGGAGTCGGCGAAGCGCTGAAACTGATGTTCGGTATCACCGCCGTCGCTGCGCTGGCACTGGGCGTGTTCCTGGTGTCGATGGTGCCGCACTTCAACGTCGCTAATCTGCTCGACATCCCGGTGACTGACGCCAAGGGCGCCAGCAGCTTCCTGCCCTTCGGCTATGTCGGCGTGTGGGCGGCAATTCCTTACGCGATCTGGTTCTTCCTCGCTGTCGAAGGCGTGCCGTTGGCAGCAGAAGAAACCAAAAACCCAAAACGCGACCTGCCCCGCGGATTGATCGGCGCCATGCTGGTGCTGGTGAGCTTTGCCCTGCTGATTCTGGTAATCGGCCCGGGTGGTGCCGGCGCCAATGCACTGCTGACCTCGGGTAATCCATTGGTCGAAGCGTTGAGCAAGGCCTATGGCGGCTCGACCTGGATGGGCCACTTCGTCAATCTGGTGGGCCTGGCCGGGCTGATCGCCAGTTTCTTCTCGATCATCTATGCCTACTCGCGGCAGATCTTTGCCCTGTCCCGCGCCGGCTACTTGCCACGCAAACTGTCCGAGACCAACAAAAGCAAGGCCCCCGTACTGGCGCTGATTATTCCCGGCATCATCGGTTTCGGCTTGTCGCTGACCGGTCAGGGTGACTTGCTGATTCTGGTGGCGGTGTTCGGTGCGACCATTTCCTATGTCCTGATGATGGCGGCGCACATCACACTGCGCATTCGACGCCCCAAAATGGATCGCCCATACCGCACACCCGGCGGTATCTTCACCTCGGGTGTAGCGCTGGTGCTGGCTTGCATCGCCGTGGTGGCGGGTTTTCTGGTAGACCCACGCGTGGTGATTGGCGCTGCGATCATCTATGGAGTGTTAATTGCTTACTTTGCTTTCTACAGTCGGCATCACTTGGTAGCAGGCACGCCCGAAGAAGAATTCGCGGCCATTCAGAAAGCTGAAAAAGCCCTGCACTAACGGCCAGAAATTACGGCGCAGGCCCTGTCTGCGCCGTCACGGAGAATCTGTATGGCAAGTTTTGCTCACACGGTCGGCGCCCAGACCTACCGTTTCGACAGCCTCAAGGACGTCATGGCCAAGGCCAGTCCGGCGCGTTCCGGGGACTTTCTGGCGGGTGTCGCGGCGCTCAACGATGGCGAACGGGTCGCCGCGCAGATGGCCCTGGCGAACATCCCGCTCCCTCACTTCCTGCAGGAAGTACTGGTTCCCTACGAGACCGATGAAGTCACCCGACTGATCATCGACACTCACGACAAACAAGCATTCGCCGCCGTCAGCCACCTCACCGTCGGCGGCTTTCGCGACTGGCTGCTCAGCGACGCGGCCGACGAACAGAGCCTGCGCGCCCTCGCGCCAGGCCTGACCCCGGAGATGGTCGCCGCTGTCTCGAAGATCATGCGCGTGCAGGATCTGGTGCTGGTAGCGCAAAAAATCCGTGTTGTTACAAAATTCCGCGGCACGATGGGTTTGCGCGGCCGGTTATCCACCCGCCTGCAACCCAACCACCCCACCGACGAACCGGCCGGTATCGCCGCGAGCATTCTCGACGGCCTGCTGTACGGCAACGGTGACGCGATGATCGGCATCAACCCGGCCACCGACAGCATCGCCTCCATCTGCGCCATGCTGGAAATGCTCGACGCGATCATTCAGCGCTACGAAATTCCTACACAAGCTTGCGTGCTGACCCACGTCACCACGTCCATTGAGGCAATAAATCGCGGCGTTCCGCTGGACCTGGTGTTCCAGTCGATCGCCGGCACCGAAGCGGCGAACGCCAGTTTTGGTATCAACCTGAACGTGCTGCAGGAAGGCTATGACGCCGGTTTGAGCCTGAATCGCGGCACGCTGGGGCAGAATCTGATGTATTTCGAGACGGGTCAGGGCAGCGCCCTGTCAGCCAACGCCCACCATGGCATCGATCAACAGACCTGCGAAACCCGCGCCTACGCCGTTGCGCGACATTTCAAACCGTTCCTGGTGAACACCGTCGTAGGATTCATCGGTCCGGAATACCTCTACAACGGTAAACAGATCATCCGCGCCGGCCTCGAAGACCACTTCTGCGGCAAGCTCCTGGGCGTGCCCATGGGTTGCGACATCTGTTACACCAACCACGCCGAAGCCGACCAGGACGATATGGACACCTTGCTGACCCTGTTGGGCGTGGCGGGGATCAACTTCATCATGGGCATCCCCGGCTCCGATGACATCATGCTCAACTATCAGACCACCTCGTTCCACGACGCCCTTTACGCCCGTCAGACGCTGGGCCTGAAACCTGCGCCGGAATTCGAACAATGGCTGGCGAGAATGGGCATTTTCACCCAGGCAGACGGCAAGATTCACTTCGGCGACAGCCTGCCGCCGGCTTTCCGCCAAGCGATGACACAACTGGGATGAGTGTTGAAATGGATAAACCACCCGTTGATCCACAGAACCCGTTGCTGGAACTGCGTCGCCTGACGCCGGCGCGGATCGCCTTGGGAAGAACCGGCACCAGCATGCCGACCAGCGCACAGCTGGATTTCCAGTACGCCCACGCTCAGGCCCGGGATGCGGTGCACTTGCCGTTCGACCATATGGGGCTCAGCTCACAACTGGCTGAACGCGGGCGTGCCAGTTTGCTGCTACACAGCGCCGCTACGGACCGGAACAGTTATTTGCAACGCCCCGATTTGGGGCGAAAGCTGAGTGATGAGTCGGCGCAGACACTGCGCGATTACGCATTGGCCAATCCCGGCGGTGTCGATCTGGCCATTGTCGTTGCCGACGGGTTGTCGGCGCTGGCCGTTCATCGCCATACCCTGCCGTTTCTGGCGCGGATGGAAGACCAGATTGTGAATGACGGCTGGTCCGTCTCACCGGTCATTCTAGTGGAACAGGGTCGGGTCGCCGTAGCCGACGAGATCGGCGAACTGCTGGATGCAAAAATGGTGGTGATCCTGATCGGCGAACGCCCTGGCCTCAGCTCCCCGGACAGCCTGGGACTGTATTTCACCTACAATCCAAAGATCGGGCTGACGGATGCCTATCGCAATTGCATCTCCAACGTCCGACTCGAAGGCCTGAGTTACGGCATGGCGGCACACCGTTTGCTGTATTTGATGCGCGAAGCCTGCCGGCGGCAGTTGTCAGGGGTCAATCTGAAGGACGAAGCCCAGGTTCTGACACTGGAGTCGGACGCAGGAGCGGACAGGAAAGGTAATTTCCTACTGAGTCTGCCGGATGCCTGAACCGTTTCCGCATTGCATTTCTAATTCAGTTTCAGGCAGGATCGAAACACGGCTGCCCGAGTGAGAACCGTTCGCCGTCACAGTACGTGAAGACAGCCACTTGAAGACGAGACCTACCATGCGGATTATTCAAGCGACCCTCGAACACCTGGACCTGTTGACCCCATTGTTCGTCAAATATCGCGAGTTTTATGGCTCCCTGGCTTATCCGGACTCGTCCCGGGCGTTCCTTGAAAAGCGCCTGCGTCGCAAGGAGTCGGTGATCTACCTGGCCCTGGCCGATGACGACAGCAACAAACTGATGGGTTTCTGTCAGTTGTATCCGAGCTTTTCGTCCCTTTCGCTGAAGCGCGTATGGATCCTCAACGACATCTACGTCGCCGAAGAAGCCCGCCGCCAGTTGGTGGCCGACAATCTCATCCGCACCGCGAAGAAAATGGCCAAGGAAACCAATGCCGTGCGCATGCGCGTTTCCACCAGCAGCAACAACGAAGTCGCGCAGAAAACCTACGAATCCATCGGGTTCAAGGAAGACACCGAGTTCAAGAACTACGTGCTGCCGATCAGCGACGAGCTCTGATCTGCATCGAACATTGTGGGAGCGAGCTTGCTCGCGATAGCTTCTCCTCGGTATGACTGATACACCGAGGTGCCTGAATCGCGAGCAAGCTCGCTCCCACAGGAATCGATTGCACCACTCCAACCGGTGTGGATCCCTAGACATCCCCCGCTACAAACTCAACGCGCTTTTCACCACTCAGCTCGTATAATGCCGACCTTTCCGGCTTGTAAGAAAAACTACACCCGTCTGTAGCCTTTCGCGAAGTCATCCGCACAGGCCTGCCGAGTCGGGCCGTCACCTCAGGTGCTCCCCATGGATTTCAACCCGCTCGACCTTATCCTGCATCTCGATGTTTACCTCGATTTGCTGGTAAACAACTATGGGCCATGGATTTACGCCATTCTGTTCCTGGTGATCTTCTGCGAAACCGGCCTGGTGGTGATGCCGTTCCTGCCGGGCGATTCCCTTCTGTTTATCGCGGGCGCCGTAGCGGCCGGCGGCGGTATGGATCCAGTGCTGCTGGGCGGCCTGCTGATGCTGGCGGCGATCCTTGGCGACAGCACCAACTACGTGATCGGACGAACGGCGGGTGAGCGTTTGTTCAGCAACCCGAACTCGAAAATCTTCCGTCGCGACTACCTGCAGCAAACCCACGACTTCTACGACAAACACGGCGGCAAAACCGTGACCCTGGCGCGCTTCCTGCCAATCATCCGCACCTTTGCACCGTTCGTCGCCGGCGTGGCGAAAATGCCGTATCCGCGTTTCTTGGGCTTCAGTGTTCTCGGCACCATCCTGTGGGTCGGTGGCCTGGTGACCCTCGGTTACTTCTTCGGCAACGTACCGTTCATCAAGCAAAACCTGTCGCTGCTGGTCGTGGGCATCATCCTGCTGTCGTTGGTACCGATGATCATCGGCATCATCCGCAGCCGCTTCGGCAACGCCGCGTCCAAAACCCAATCGCGCTGATTCACCATGTGGTCCCTTAACGCCTGGCGTCGCCGGCGCATCCTGGCCAAGCATCCGATTGCCGACGACATGTGGCAGCGGGTGCGTCATCACTTGAGTTTTCTCGATGGCCTCAGCGCCGCCGAAGACCAGTGGCTGCGTGAAGCCAGCGTGCTGTTCCTCCAGGACAAACACCTGACCGCCCTACCCGGCGTCGGACTCCACCAGGAGCAGCGCCTGCTGCTTGCCGCCCAGGCGCAATTGCCGTTGCTACATCTGGGCGATCTGAACTGGTATCAGGGTTTCCACGAAATCGTCCTCTACCCCGACGACTTCCTCAGCCCCCAGCGCCATCGCGACGCCAGCGGCGTCGAACACGAATGGGACGGCGAACACAGCGGCGAAGCCTGGCAGCAAGGCCCGATCATCCTCGCGTGGCCCGGTGTGATAGCCAGCGGTGGCTGGGACGGCTACAACCTGGTCATCCACGAGCTCGCGCATAAACTCGACATGCTCAACGGCGACGCCAACGGCCTGCCGCCACTGCACGCCGACATGCGGGTCAGCGACTGGGCCAAGGTCATGCAAGAGGCCTACGACGACCTTGATCGGCAACTGGACCGCAATCCCGACGCTGACACCGCCATCGACCCGTACGCTGCGGAAAACCCCGCCGAATTCTTCGCGGTCACCAGCGAATACTTCTTCAGTGCCCCGGATTTGCTGCACGAGGCGTATCCTCAGGTCTATGAACAGCTGAAGCTGTTTTATCGTCAGGACCCTCTGGCCCGGTTGCGGCAACTTCTGGCCGAAGACCCGGTCTATCAGGCACGCGACTAAGGTCTCTACGACCCTTGGATCGTGGCATCGGCGGCGGAATATGCCTATAATCGCCGCCACTTTTTGGTCAATCCGGCCAAGTGTTTTTGGTCAACTAACGGGGGCACCGCCCAATGAGCTACAGCAAGATTCCGGCTGGCAAAGACCTGCCGAACGACATCTACGTCGCGATCGAGATTCCGGCCAACCACGCCCCGATCAAATACGAAATCGACAAAGACAGCGATTGCCTGTTCGTTGACCGTTTCATGGCCACCCCGATGTTCTACCCGGCCAACTACGGTTTCATCCCGAACACCCTGGCTGACGACGGTGACCCCCTCGACGTGCTGGTCGTGACCCCTTACCCGGTTGCTCCAGGTTCGGTCATCCGCGCCCGTCCGGTCGGCATCCTGCACATGACCGACGACGGCGGCGGCGATGCCAAAGTCATCGCAGTCCCACACGACAAGCTGTCCCAGCTGTACGTCGACGTGAAGGAATACACCGATCTGCCACCGCTGCTGCTGGAACAGATCAAGCACTTCTTCGAGAACTACAAAGACCTCGAAAAAGGCAAATGGGTGAAGATCGAAGGTTGGGGCGACGCAGAAGCCGCTCGCACCGAGATCATGAAGTCGGTTGCTGCCTATAAAGGCTGATAGCTGCCTCTCACGAGCGGCTATAACGAAGAACCCCGGTTGATCCGGGGTTTTTTGTGGGCGTTTGAATATCATGTTCAACAGCACATTTAACTGGCGGGCAAACCGGTTTTTTCTTGTTTAATTTTTACAAAAGACGTCTTACATCAGGACTTAAATTTCACGCCAGATTTGAACGTTTTGTTGAATCAAAGCCTTATGCCGCACGGCTAGACTCGTGTTTATGAAAAAGAACAAATCCTGCGGCCCACGATTCAGAATGCTCCTGAAAGAGCTACAAATCACGACAACGAGATTTGCCGAATTCCTGGGTATTTCCGACCCTCAAACTGTCCATAACTGGTATACCCGCGGAGTTCCTGATTACCGCATGGAAGATGTCGCCAGAAGACTGTCCGTGAACACTGAATGGCTGAAATCCGGCGAAGGGCCGAAAGACGCCAGGGAATTGCATCTGGTCGACGCATCCGGCAACACCTTCGACGCCCAGTCAATCCGGGGCACCTATCGGGTCATCGACCCAGTCGATATCGAACTACCCTTTTACAAAGAGGCGGCCACTGCCCCCGGCTCCGACAAAACCCACGTCATCAAAGACCCCAGCGAATCGATCCGCCTGCCGCGCAGCGATCTTGACTCCCTGGAAATCAACCACGCCAATGCCATCTGCGCCCGCATGGTTGGCAACAGCATGGCCGAAAAAATTGAAGATGGCTCCATCGTCGCCATCGACCGCGGGCTCACGCAAATTGTCGATGGAGAGATTTACGCAATCGAGCACGACGGCATGTTGCGCATCAAATACCTGAGCCGGGTACCAGGCAACGCGATACGTATGCGCAGCCACAACAGCTCCGAATACCCGGATGAAGTCTTCAGACCTCCGCAAATCGAAGAACAAAACATAAGGGTTCTGGGATGGGTGTTCTGGTGGTCTACCCTGAATAAACGCAAGCCACCCATACCTTTTCTGTAAACACATAACTTTGTAGCAGCTGGCGAAGCCTGCTGTTACAAGTCACGAGATAGCTCTACCCCGCACGCCACACTGGGAATTCTGCAAAAAAATCAGTATGCTGCGCCCCACATTTGCGCATCGACCCGCCTCGCGGCTCTGATCGCACCGACAAGGCAGATGACTTTCTCGCCAAGTCCCACAGCCGGACGCAAGATCCGGGTGTACGTTTTGAAGGCTGGCGCGGTTTACCAAAAATGAACCAAGCCAGTCCCCGAGAAGCCGGCCACAAGCCGGCTTTTTAATGCCTGTCGAAAAGTTTCTTGTCTAGTATTAGCAGTGCTGGCACTTTTTCTTTCACTAGGCGATAGAGGCCTAAAAGTAAGCAGCTTCGCTTTCTTTTGAAGGAAATCTCCTCGAAAGTCCAACCTGCTTGCGCCTGATAAATGCGCTGGCTAATCTTCGACCGTCACTGCCAAATCAGTAATGGACTTAGCAGCCCACCGTTTGATTCGGTGCAGAGTGCTCCCATACGCTCGGCGCATTTCATGGCCTCGCTTTTCTATGACCTCTACACCGAGCTGGCGGCAAACGCGGCGAAGGCCGCGCCGAAAAAGCCACAAGGGAACAAAGCATGAGCGACACCCCCGCTAGCCTGAGCATGCCGCCCGAAGGCTATGGAGATTGGCTGGTCGATCTCAAAGGCCGCATCCATAATGCCCAGCAGCGCGCCACTCTGGCGGTGAACCGCGAACTGGTGCTGCTCTACTGGCAGATCGGTCAGGATATTTTGTCCCGGCAAGCACAACAGGGTTGGGGAGCCAAAGTGATCGACCGCTTGGCTCAGGATTTGCTCGCCGCCTTTCCTGATATGAAAGGGTTTTCCCCACGCAACCTCAAGTACATGCGCGCCTTTGCCGAAGCGTGGCCGGACGCAAAATTTGTGCAAGAGGTGCTTGCACAATTGCCTTGGTATCACCAGTTAGCGCTGTTGGACAAACTGCCTAGCCAGGAAACTCGCTACTGGTATGCCGCACAGGCCATCGAGCACAACTGGTCGCGCAATATTTTGGTGATGCAAATCGAGACCCGTTTGCTGGAGCGCAGCGGCAACGCAGTCAGTAACTTCGATAGCCACTTGCCCAAACCGCAGTCCGACCTTGCCCGAGAATCACTGAAAGACCCTTACCGTTTCGACTTCCTCGGCCTGACTCTTGATGCCCAAGAGCGCGAGATCGAAAACGCTCTGGTTAAGCATGTCACCGACTTCTTGCTGGAACTGGGTGCAGGCTTTGCCTTCGTCGGCCAGCAAGTTCTGCTGGATGTAGGCGGTGACGAGTTCTTCATCGACTTGCTGTTTTATCACCTCAAGCTACGTTGCTATGTGGTAATCGAGTTGAAGTCTGGCAAGTTCAAGCCCGAACATCTGGGTCAACTGAGTTTTTACCTCACCGCAGTGGATGCTCAACTCAAGCACCCGCAGGACGGCCCGACCATCGGCCTTCTGCTATGCAAGAGCAAGAATAAGGTAGTGGCCGAATATGCCCTGCGTGATAACGCCCGTCCCATCGGCGTGGCCGAGTACCAATTAGTGGAGTCCTTGCCGGCAGAGTTGCAAACCAGCCTGCCCAGCATTGAACAAATTGAGCGCGAACTGGCAAGTGATGACGCCGCCATGGAAGACGAACCGAAATGACCGAACAGACGTATAACCACTACTATGCAAGTGGCTCAGCCGTGGACTTTATGCGATGCCCCAAGCATCGATGTTGCTGCAAGTATCCAAGTCCAAGGCAGGTGACGTGCGCACCTTCCTGCTGACTGGCCTCACGGATAACTAAACCCCTTAACCAACGTCAACTCCCCCACCGCCCGCATCGGCACCAGAAACGTCTCCATCTTCTCATTCGGCGTCCCTTCCTCCGTAATCACCGTCACCTGCGCCGTCGTCAGCGACTGAACCGCATCCTCCTGCCCTTCCTCATCACTGCGATACCCGCCCCCGAAGTAGTTCACATAGACGAGGTATTGCCCCTTGATCGGCGCCGGCATGGCGAAGATTTCCGGGCCGTACCCCGTCGTCACGTCAACATCGAGCGCAGCACCATTGGGAACAACGCGGTCGCCGTACCAGATGTGGGCGCCGTCGGGGGTGATGAGGTGCAAATCCAGGTCCGTACCGTCACTGTCCCAAGCCAGTAGCACCCGCAACTTCGCCGGAGTAGCCCCGCCGCTGGCGTTCAGAAACTGCGTGCGATGCCGTTGCTGGCCATCTGGGCTGCGGACTTCGACGCTGTTGCTGCCGTTGGGAAATGAGAACGGGCGATCAAAGCGGCCGGCAGGATCGATCTTTAGCGGCATGCTGACGCCGTTGACGATCAACCGGCCCGGCTCACCAGACTTGGGCGTCGCGTTGATCTGACCGGTGATGCGCGCAGTGTTCGCCTGCCCCACCGGGGTGTTCACCGAGGAGGCCGGGTAGTTGACGATCTGGCGAAAGTTTTCACCTTCGCCTTCAGGCGCGCCAGTGCGCCAGCCGCCAACGGGTGTGTCGAGTTTGGCCGCACTTTCGGCGGCGAACGTCGTCGGCCATACGCAAAAGGAGCAGAGGAACAGGAAGACCTGTGGATAACGGAGTTTCATGGCCTATTCCAGCAAGAGGTGGCGGGCGAGCCCTTCGATGTAGGTTTCATCCTGGCCGTTGGGGTGTGCTTCGAAGGCCAGGTGCAGGTATTCGTGGGTCAGGTCGAGGCGGTCTTGCAGTGACAACACGCCGCGCACGTAGATGCGCTGGCGTTCGCGGTCGACATAGGGGCGGCCGAAGGCCAGGCGGCAGACGGCGAAGGTGCTGACTTCGTTGTAGCCAACCTCGCTTTCCAACCGCGCACGCCAGCCGCGGCGTTGGTTCAGCAGCCAGTCTTGCGCGGCGGGCAGTGCTTCGCAGGAGGCGACGGGGTTGTCCCAGCGGCTGAGGCTGGCGCGCGGGTAGGCGTGCAGCAGGATGGCGTCGTAGCGTTGGCCGGCGTTGGCTTGTTCGACGGCGTGCTGCCAGGAGAGTTTGTCCGGGCCGGGTTGGTCGGAGTGGTAAGTGACGGTGCTGCCGGCGAGGACCAGGTCGCTGGTCCAGGCGGCGATGTGGCGTGATTCGGCGGTGGCCGGACGTGGGGCGACGCGTTGCCGGCTGCTGCTGTCGTCGATGCTCAGGCAGTCGCCGTGGCGGGTGGCGTTTTGCAGCAGGTAGGTTCTTATCGCGATGGCCAGTGCTTTAGCGGCTTCAGCAGGTTCGGGTTTGGCTTCACGTTGCAGGACCCGGGCGACGTACTCTTCACGGTCCAGCCGGGCGACGAGCTTGTCCTTCAACAGAAACAGTTCGCCATCGCTGTGGATATCGAGTTGATTGCCGTTGGCGAATTCGACGCGGTAATCGCCTTGCAAAGGCCCGGAAGCCACAACGTGATCCCCGGCCAGAACACGCCCGATCGGATAACGGGAAAACAGACCGACCTCGACACATCGTCCTGCGTCCGCGGGCCAATCCACCGGCAACACCGTAGCCAACGCCGCACCGTAATGACGAAGCACCATCTGACTGGTCCCGCGCCCTCCCGCCCAGATCGGTGATCCATCCGTCGTCCAGCCGGCAAATCCACCCTGACGCGACGACGGATCCTGATCGCCCAACCAGCTCCAGGTTTTCACCCGCAGTCGGCCACCGAGTTCGCCGACGACATTGCCGTCAGCCGCATTGAGCACCACATCGAGCAACACCCGCCGCGCCTGATCCTGAGCCGGCATCACGGCCAGCACCTTCAGCAATTCCGCCACCGACACGCGCGTAGAAGGCTGCAACGAAGGCAAGTCCAGCAACCATTCCGGAGCCTGCCGAGCCTGCCAATATCCCCGCCAGCCAGCATTGGAAATACCCAATCGCGCAGGCTCAAAGTACAAACCGCACGATTTCACCAACGCCTGATCGCGTTCGATCTTGCCACCCGCCGTGCAGCAATAAACTTCCTCTTTCGACTGCCCGCGACACTCATACGCCGGCTCACGGGCGCCGGTATCCACCAGCCAGCCGTACACGAACAACTTCCACAAACTGCCCAACGGCGCCTGCATATCAGCAGACAACGGCTCGCGGGAAATCACCTGAGTCCGGTTCAGCGAAATCAATTCACCCTTGAAGCCCAGTCGCAACGGCTCGTCCTGCGCTGTCGCCAGCGCAGGAATCAAACACAACAACCACCAGACCAGCGCTCGGGTCATGTCAGTTGACCGTGACCTGGCCGAGAGCGGGTTTCTGTTCCTGGGCTTGGTGCTGTGGCGCGTAGACCTGAGTGAAACGCACCGGCGGCAGGTTGAACTGGCCTTTCTGCGAGAAGCGCACCAGATGACGCAGGCGCAGTTCGCCGCTCAAGGCATCGACCGGAATGGCATATGCCATTTGCCCCGGTTCGAAACGCGCTTTCTCCAATGCAGTCGGTTCGGTGCCGGCATTGCCCATGAGCTTGATGCCCCAAGTCGTGCGCTCGACATCGGCACCCGGCGGCAGCGGCACTTCAATCATGCCGTAGCGCAACGGCTTGGCGGTTTTGCTGGTGATGATCACTTCGTCCAGGTACAGGCCGTCACTGGACAACGGTTTGTTGCCCACCGCTTCGAGCTTGAATTGGAACGCTTCGTCACCGGGCACCAATCGAGACAGGCGACGGATGATGGTCACCGCCATCGGATCAACAGCCGGTTGCTTGGTTTGGTAGCTCAACGCGGCGCGCAACGGACGTTCCTGTGTCCCGGCCAGCGACAACACGGCTGGCACAGGCGAGGCACCCTGCCACGTCCAATACATCTCGCCGGTAGCGCTGTGTTCTTTCTTCCAGCCTTCACCCGGTGCCAGTGCAATCGTCGGCGACGCTTGTTCGATGCTGCGTTGCAACCAGGTCAGTGCCAACGCGCGTTCCAGGGTCGATTGCTGTGGCAGCAAACGTTGCAACAAGGCATGCGCACGAGCCTGATCGAAGGTTTGCAGCGACAGGTTCAAGGCTTCGGCAAAGGGCTGAGAACTGACGGCCAGACGCTGCTGTGCGTCGGGTAGTTGGCGGTTGAAAGCATCCGGGAGATTCACCTTCGATTGCTTCGCCAAAGAGGCAGTCAACGTGCGCGCCGCCGCCAAGCCAAGCGCCGAATCAGGATCGTTCATGACAATGCTGTCTTCGCCATCGTCCATCAGGTTCGCCGCATTGCCCTCACCCGCTGTCGCCAGATCATCCATCAAACCGCTGAGCAAGGTGTTCACCGGCAATTGCATCTGCTTGGCAAACGACAGAATCAGCGCCCGCTGCAACAACGGCGTGTTTTTCGCCTGCTTCGAATACACCTCCAGCACCCGCTGCCAATGCTCCGGCGGCAGGCTCAGTTCCAGCGCTTTGCTGGCGTGCCAGTCGGCGTAATAGGCGTATGCCGTGAGGAACGCATCCGGTTCACCGTCCATGCCCCACCAAGTGAAGCTCGCCGAAGGCCCGGCCATTTGCACCAGCCGCAGACGGCTGTTTTGCATGATCAGGCGCAAGCGATCGCGGATCTGCGGATTCGACGACAAAGTCGGATACGCGATGCTCAACGGCAGCAAACGACTGGCCGTTTGTTCGACGCCTCCGTACGGATAGCTCAACAGATCGTCGAGTGCCGAGCGGAACAGCGCTTGCGGACTGTCATCCAGACGCAGGCGAATATCCGTCGCGTCCGCTGGCAAGGTCAGCGGCGTATCACCGCTGGCCACGTCCAGGCTTTGACTTTGGGTCACTTGCCAGCCTTCGCCGGTCGCGTTCAGGCGCACGGCCAGGGCGTCGGCGGTTTTGCCGTCCTGCACCAGCTCGGCGGTCCACTCGCCGGAGGCCAGCGCGAACGCCGGCAGCGCGATGTAGTTGATGCCGTTATTCAGGGTTACCGGCACGCGCTGTTCGGCGCCGCCGTAATGGATGACCAGCTCAGCCTTGACCGGTTTTTCGGCCTGGCTGAAGGCGAACACACCGAGATCCGGTTTGTCGCCATTGCGGAACTTGGTTGGGCCGCTCCACTTCAGGTACAGCGGTTTTTCCGAGCGCACGAATTGCTTCTTCTGCCCGACCTGACCGTCATCGGCGATGGCCCGGGCGGTGATGCGCCAGCGGGTCAGCGAGTCCGGCATCTTGAAGGTGAAGCGGGTTTTGCCGTTGGCGTCGGTGATCAATTCCGGTTGC
Organism: Pseudomonas sp. LBUM1666; assembly: GCF_059695775.1. NCBI lineage: Bacteria > Pseudomonadati > Pseudomonadota > Gammaproteobacteria > Pseudomonadales > Pseudomonadaceae > Pseudomonas > Pseudomonas sp. LBUM1666. The sequence goes on from NZ_CP166789.1 coordinate 5,521,386, forward strand.
CATGCGGCGGTGTCGATATCTTCACGACGCGGCCGTTCCAGCACTTTCACGCCCCGCTCGCTACCGTTAGCTTTGCCTGGCGCGCCAGGGCTGCCCGGCAATGCCACGTCGTAACTGATGAACGACAGACTGGCGCTGGTGCGCACGTTGTTGCGGCGCGGGTGGTAGAAAAACTGGTCGATGGTCGGCGCGACTTCCGGTTGCAGCGCGTAGACCATTTCGTCGACCACGCTGACCGTCAGGTGTGCCGGGATCGGTTTGCCGGCGAACTGCGTGGTCAAGTCCACCGACACGGTATCGCCCGGCTGATACGCCTCTTTGTCCGTGGCAATCGCCACGTCGATCTGCGGCGCAACCACCTTGATGCCGGCGTTCTGGAAGCTGTACTGACCGCCCTTGGTGTAGAGCACGGAGAACGTCAGGTTCGGCGCAAAATTGTCCTTAACCGGGATCCGCGCGCGGTATTGAGTCTCGCTGAGTTTTTCCATCTTCAGCCAGTCGCCGCCCTTGGACAGCAGCGCCGTGGCCTCGACCTTGTCGCGCTCGAGCGACAGCAGTGCATCGCTGATCGGCTCAGGGAACGTGATCAATGCCAGGGCTTCGTCGCCGGCCTTGTACTCGGGTTTATCGAGGACGATTTCCACGGTGCCCGGCACGGCTTTGACGCCGTCGCCAGTGACCGAATGACCGGTGGCACCCACCACGCGGCCATGGTCATCCTTCAACGTCAGGTTGTAAGTACCCGGACGGTCGAAGGCCAGGGTGAAGCCTTTGTCTTTCGCGGCGAGTTTGCCTTCGCCGATGCTCTGGTCCTCCAGACGCACCCAGCTATAACTGCTCGGAGTGACCGCTTTGCTTTGCTCGCTGCCGCCTTCATTCAAATAACTGAACGCAACCTTGTCGCCCACCGCGCTAAAACGCTGAGGCGCGCGCAGGCTGAAACTCGCCGCGCCGCGGTCGATGAGGATTTCCTTGGTGGTCTTGACCCGATACGCCGCGCCGTCGCTGGCGAACACGGTGAGCATGTAGCGGCTCGGTTTCTCGGCGGCCGGCAGGTCGAGGGTCGCGTTGCCTTTGCTGTCGGTGGTCAGTTCGGTGCTGGTCAGTTCCACCGGGAATTGCCCGAGGTATTGCAGCTCGTTGTCGACCATCGACAATTGCTGGGCGCGCAGGCTCAGGCTCAATTTTGCGTTCGCCACCGGTTTGCCGTCCGGATACAGCAGCACCAGGCTGCCCTTCACGGGTTCGCCGATGCGGTAATCCTGCTTGGCCAGGTTCAGGGAAATCTCGAAGTGTGGCTTGATGTATTCGGCGACACGGAAGGCGCTGCTGTAGGCCTGATCCTTGTAGCTGAAACGCAGCTCATAACCGCCCGCCACGGCGTTGTCCGGCAACTGGAACCGGCCTTGAGTGCCAGCCTTGGAGTCGAGTTTCAGCGCCAACGATTGCAGCGCCGTGCCAGTGGCATCGAGCACCGTCACGTTGACGTCGGCTGCGGTCGGCAGCACCGAGTCGCGGGCGTTCTTGAACTCGCGACCGACGATTTTCAGCGACACCCAATCCCCCGGCCGGTACAGCGGCCGATCGGTGAAGGCATAGAGTTTGGTGTCGTAGATTTCGCTGTCGTAATAGAAGTTTTCGGAGACAAACACCCCGCCCTCTTCGTCCTCGCCAATCACGAACGAACGCTCGGGACTGACGTGTTTCAGACGCAGCAAACCATCGGCATCGGTGGCGCCGCTGCTCATCACGCCGAGGCCATCGGTCCACAGCACATTCACCTTCGGCACCGAACTGCCTTGGTGTTTGCGCGCGGCCCAGACCAGTAGTTCATCACCGGCAATCTTGCTCACGGCGACGGTGTTGGAGACAAAGACCATGGTGGTCGCGCGGTACTTGCCGATCAGCGCTTCCACCAGGTACAGACCCGGTTTCAGGTTGCCCAACGGGATGTACACGTTGCCTGGTGCGACGCTGACGAATTCGCTGGAAGATCCAGCGAGGTTCACACCGGTAGGCGGCTGGATCGGTTTGGCTTGCCACAGCGGATAACGGAACTGACTGACCACCGGCAGACCCGGAATCAGGGCGAATTGCGGTTGTGCGTCGTAAGGCGTTGGTGCAGCAATCGCGCTGCCCATCTTCAGCTCCGGCACTTCCTCGGTGACTTGTTTACGGGACTCGTAGGAAAACGCCCGCTGCATCACCCGACGGGATTTGCGATACCAGTTGTCCCACAGGTACGCGAGGGTGTTCGACAGGCCTTCGCCCTTGAACTGGCCGTCACTGACCACACGGTGCAGATTCTTCTGACGCTTGAGGAAATCCAGCGGCTTGTCGATGCGATACACGCGAATGTCGGCGCCGCCGTAAGGCTCCATGCGGAACCGGCGATAGTCGCGGCCCGGCGCTTCGAGGCGCACCATCGCCTGCTCGTCGCTGGCGAAACTGCTGTCGGCCAGCAGGAAGAAGCTTTCACCGGCCACCGGCGTGTAGCCGCTCGGCTCGACGGTGTCTTCGGCATTGACCGCCGAAAAAGGTAGCAGCAGGACCAACAGCAGAGGCAGGAAACGCAACATGCGGGCACCGATCATTGGGAGAGAAAGTTCAGTCGATAGACGCCGATGAAGTTGGGGTTGGCTGCGTCGGGTATCCATCGGGTGTCCTTCCATGTCATGAGTTGCTGCAGGCTTGCGGAACGCATGCCGTTGTCAGTCGGGGTGGTGGTGCCGGTGTGATAGGCGATGTAGCGGCCCATCCAGATCATCAGGTGCTGGTCGTCGCCCTGATCGAAAAACATCAGGTCGCCGGGCCGGGCTTGCGCCAGGTCGCGGCCGACCAGGTGGCTGTTGAACTGAATCAACTTGATCGCGTTGACGTAGGGCCCGACCTTGCCGCCGCCCTGCTGCCACTGCTGGGCAAGGCCGCGCTGGGCCTCGCTCAGTTGCAGCTCTGGCGGCAGGTAACGGTTGGACAGGCCATTGCTGCGCAGCCATTTGTCGTCGTGGACTTTCAGCGCTTCGTTGGCGGCAAAACGGACCAGGCCCGCGCAGTCCTGCTGATACCAGCGCGGGCTCGGGCCTTGGGTCAGTTGTTCCTGGGCGATGCGAACGAACCAGGCGCGGAACACCTGGGATTGCTGCACATCCAGCGGCGGTGCCTCAGTGGCAAATGCCCGGGTGCCCAGCAACATCGCCAGCAGGCCGAGGCCTCGGATGAGTGCTGTCACAGGGCTTTCCATTCCAGCGGCAGCCATTGCCAGTGGCCGTCGGGTTCGCTGCCTTCCGGCAAGGTCAGGGCGTATTTGCCGTAGCCGCCGAGCTTGCGCAGTTTCGGGATCAGGTAGGTCTGCGCGGCGTTGTAGAACACCGGCTCCATGTCCTGCGGCAGGCTGTCGAGGGTTTCCTGTTGCATCAGCTGCGCCATGGAATCCGGGCCGAAGTAGACCGGCATCAGCAGGTCTTTCGGCACCACGTCGGCCATCGGCGGGAAGCGTTTGTCGAGGGTGCCGAGGGCTTTTTCAACCAGCTTGTCGTCGAGGGAAAACAGCAGCGTCGAACCGTGGCGCGCCAGGCTGACTTTCATGAATGCCTTGCCGGTGATCGCGTCCGGGTTCTCGGCATCCTTGGCTTTGTAAGGACCAAAGTTGGAGCTGACCTGACGCTGCCATTGGTGGGTTGGGCCTTCCTGCTTCTCGACCACCGGAAACGCGTGCTCTTCGACGTTGCCTTCGTAGGCACCGACCATCGAGCCGAACAGGCTGCCCAGGTCGCCGTCGAGTTTGGCGCTGTCATCATCGTTCAGGCTGGCCACCAGCAACGGCGTGTACAACCGTGAATCGGCGTACCAGCAGAGGCCGGCGGCACCGGCCATGTGTTCGGTCAGGGCCTGAGCCACCGACTCTTCGGCACCGAGTTTCACCAGCAGCGGTTTTTGTTGTTCGGCGGCGAGCGGCAAGGCGACACAGGCACTGGCGCCCATCGGCATGGCTTGCCAGATCGGCTTGAAATCGAAGTCCGGCTGGTCGTCCAGCTCGTCCATAGCGAGGAAGCTGTGCCAGCCCTTGTCGTCCATGTCGAAACGCAGGCCGGCGAAGTTCGGGATGAAACGCTGATAACCCATCGCCAGAACGCTGGAATTGACCGACAGACGTTGTTTCACTTCAGGCGCGCGCGGTGGTAGGCCGAAGGCTTCGGGGAACAGTTTGTCACCGTTAAGCAACGCGGCGATGGACTTGGTCGAGACGCTGCCCGGTTCTTCCGAAGGGCCACTTTCCGCGTCATAGAGTTTGGTCGGGTTGGACAGCACCACCAGTTTGTCGCCATGGGAGGCGAACAACAGCGCTTTGCTGTTGTTATAGGTCAGTTGATAGAGAGTCACGTCATCGGCGCCGACTTTCACTGTGGCGACAGTGCTCAGTTGCGAATCATCCAGCGCCACTTTCGCCAGTGGCTCCAGCACCTTGGCCAGACCACCGCGATCCATCACCAACAAAAAGTCTTTCAGCCGACCGTCCGCCCCGCGCCACAACGCCACATCCGCTGGTTGATCGAAGAGCTGCTCGATCAAACTGTCCTGCAACTTCAGGTCATGTTCGTAAATGATCCGCCGTAGACTGCCGATCAAGCCGAGGCGATCCGCGTGCGCTTCGTAATAGAAGACGAAATCTTCGGTCAGGGTTTCCCTGAGGAACGGCACCGTCAGCAAGTCCTTGGGCAATTGGCTCAGGGAATGGGTTTCGAGCAGACCGTCCGGGCGGCTCATGCCCAGTTTGTCGCTGGCAAGCGCAGCCGGTTGCACCTTGGGTTTGTGCATGAACCAGCCCAACCCGGCCGCGACGCTGGCCACCAGGACCAGCCCGATCAGCAGCGCCGGCCAGCGGCGAGGAGTTTTGGCTGCAGGCGTTTCGGCGGCCGGAGAAACAGTGTTATCGCTCATGTTCACAAAACCCGATGTCATCCGTGGAGCGGGATGCTTAATAGTTGAAAGTCTTGACCAGCAGCAGGTCACCGATGGCCCGCAGGGGCACGATGAAGGTCTCGCGTTTTTCGTCGACGGTGTTTTCGTTGAGCACCAGGTTGATCTGCGAGGTGATCACCTCGTTCTGGTTGCTGGTCTCATCGAAGTTATAGCCGCCGCTGCCGAAGTTGCCCCAATAGTTCACGTAAACCAGATAGGTGCCATGCATCGGCGCGGTCATGGTGAACATTTCCGGGCCGGGGCCATCGACGCCGTCCGGGTCCAGCCCGCCGCCGTTGCTCATCGCCGGGCGAGCCCAGAACGCGTGTTGGCCGTCGGGGGTAATGATATGCAGATCGAGTTCGGCTTTCGGATCGTCCCAACCCAGCACCACGCGAATCCGTGCCGGCGTGCGCAGGTTGTTGGCTTCATAGAATTGAACGCGCTTGAGGGATTTGCCTTCAGCACTGCGTACTTCGACGCTGTTGGAACCGGCGCCAAACGCATACGGCCGGGCGAAACGCCCTTGGTCGTCGGTGTACAGGTTCAGGGGATTGCCGTTGACGGCCAGCGTATGAGGCCCGCGTTGCGTGCCGATGGCCTTGAGCTGGCCTTGGATCATCGTGCGATTGCGCTGCACGCCCCGGTCGATGGGCGGCGTCGGATAGGCGACTTGAGGGTATTCGCTGCGGTCCAGCAGGCCGTTGTAGCGCCAGCCGCCGACCGGCTCCGACAACTCGGCCGTCGGCTCGGCCCTGGCAGCGGTCGCGCAGACCAACGCCATCAGCACCAGAAGAAATGAACGCATGTGACGCCTCCTGCCATGCATAACGAAACCTTGCGCCCGATCCTCGGCGCGTTACAGATCCAAAAACTGCGTTTCGTCAGAAAGACCCATGACTATCGGGTCCTAGAAGGCGCGAAGATTAGCCATTCGGCGGTTTTTTAACAATCGGATACATCTATTTTTGCGGTGGGATTCACGCTGGCAGGTGGACGGTGAGCCGAATAGGCGTCATATTCGGCTCACTATATGAGCCGAATAACATTTCTATTCGGCTCACCCACTCCAAGAGCACCGAGTTCATGGCACCTCACTGGATCTGGCAGCAGCCCGATTGGCCCAATTTCAACTGGCAAGCAGAGCGGTTGGGGCCGTTTTTGCGCGAGTGTGTCCAAGCACAAGGGCGATTGATGGGCATGGCGAGCTCAGTGGGCAGTTCGCTGAGCGCTCAAAGCGAACTGGATGCGCTGTTGCAGAACATCGTGACCTCATCCGCCATTGAGGGTGAGCAGCTGAATGTAGGTTCGGTTCGCTCGTCATTGGCGCGACGGCTGGGCCTGGATCTGGTCGATGGCAATGATGTCAGCCAGCGCAGTGAAGGGCTGGCGCAATTGATGCTCGACGCCACTCAGCATTTCGCTGAACCGCTGACGCTGGAGCGATTACTCGATTGGCACGAATGGCTGTTTCCCGAGCAAGAGACCGATCTCGCTGCCCGACCGATTCGTGTCGGCGCGTTACGCGGCGATGATCCGATGCAAGTGGTGTCCGGCCGCCTCGACAGACCAACCGTTCACTTCGAAGCCCCGCCTCGTCAGGGCCTTGAGCGACAGCTCGACACCTTCCTCACCTGGTTTACCGCCAGCCGAAATCAGGCGGGGCTCGATCCATTGCTGCGGGCCGGCATCGCGCACTTCTGGTTTGTCACTCTGCACCCTTTCGACGATGGCAACGGTCGCCTGACGCGAACGATCGCCGATCTGGCATTGGCTCAGGGTGAAGACCAAGCCATCCGCTTCTATGCCATGTCGGCGAGCATTCTCGAAGATCGGTCCGGCTATTATCGAGTGCTCGAAACCTGCCAGAAAGCCACACTGGATATCACCGAGTGGCTGGAATGGTTTCTGCAAACCCTGCTGCGCAGCTTGCAGCAAGCCATGGGCCGGATCGAGAGCGTGCTGGGCAAGACGCGTTTCTGGCAGGCGCACAGGATGTCATCGCTGTCGGCTGACCAGATAAAGGTCCTCAATCGCTTGCTCGATGGTGGGGAACGAGGTTTCGAGGCGGGCATCAGCGCGGCCCAGTACCAGGCAGTCGCCAAGGTTTCGAAAGCCACCGCGACCCGTCATCTGGCCGAACTGCTGGAGAAGGGCTGCCTGGAACGCCTGCCAGGTGGAGGGCGCAGTACTCGGTACCGGATCAATTATCCCAATGACTCAACCCTTTAAATAAACCAAAAGATGATCTGTAGCAGCTGACACCAGTGGCCGAAATGCCCCGCTCATTTGCCCATAACCCCCATGTCTGCTAGTGTCGCGCCGGTTTAACGTCAACCGGAAATAGCCGCCATGGCCCGCAAAAAAGCTGCACTGGATTTCGAACAATCTCTCGCTGACCTGCAAACGCTGGTGGAGCGTCTGGAGAACGGCGAATTGTCGCTGGAAGATTCGCTGACGGCTTTCGAGCAAGGCATCGGTCTGACCCGCGATTGCCAGGCGGCGCTGGCCCAGGCCGAGCAAAAGGTTCAAGTGCTGCTCGAGCGTGATGGCGAGCTGGCCGAGGAACCCTTCGACGCGGATCAGCCAGAATGATTGCAGCGTATTCGGCGACCAGCCAGGCCCGCGTCAATGCTGCACTGGAAACCCTGTTCAACGCGCCGAGCCCTGAGCTCGCGCGCCTGTACGAAGCCATGCGCTACAGCGTGATGAATGGCGGCAAACGGGTCCGCCCGCTGCTGGCCTACGCCGCGTGCGAAGCGCTGGGCGGCAAGGCTGAACAAGCCAACGGCGCGGCGTGCGCGGTGGAGCTGATTCACGCTTATTCCCTGGTGCATGACGATTTGCCGGCCATGGACGACGACGATCTGCGTCGCGGCCAGCCGACCACCCACAAAAAATTTGATGAAGCTTGCGCGATTCTGGCCGGTGACGGTTTGCAGAGTCTGGCCTTCAGCGCCCTGCTCGACCCGCGCCTGAGCACCTCGGACGCTGAAATCCGCCTGCAAATGGTCAGTGCTCTCGCATTGGCCGCGGGCCCGGCAGGCATGGTCGGCGGTCAAGCCATTGACCTCGGTTCGGTCGGTCTGAAACTCGATCAAAAAGCCCTCGAATACATGCACCGGCACAAGACCGGCGCGCTGATCGAGGTCAGCGTCAAACTCGGCGCCCTGGCCAGCGGCCGTGCCGAGAGGGACGAACTGAAGTCCTTGCAGACTTATGCACAGGCCATCGGCCTGGCGTTCCAGGTGCAGGACGACATTCTCGACGTCGAAAGCGATACCGAAACCCTCGGCAAACGCCAGGGCGCCGACATCGCACGCGACAAGCCAACCTACCCGGCCCTGCTCGGCCTCGACGCGGCCAAGACTTACGCCCTGGAGCTACGCGATCAGGCCCTGCATGCGCTGCGACCGTTTGACGCGGCAGCCGAGCCGTTGCGCGATCTTGCCCGTTATATCGTCGATCGGCGCAGCTGACGGCGTATCCGCCAAAAAATACCAACGCGTGGGCAGGGGGCGATGCATCAGGTAAACTGCCGCATCTTTTATACCTATAACGATTCGCCTGATGCCCACGACGTTTCATGAGATTCCCCGCAAGCGCCCGACCACGCCCCTGCTCGACCGTGCCAACACGCCGGACGGCCTGCGCCGGTTAGGCGAAGCCGAGCTGGAAACCCTGGCCGATGAGTTGCGCCTGGAATTGCTCTACACGGTCGGACAGACCGGCGGGCATTTCGGTGCCGGCCTGGGCGTCATCGAGCTGACCATCGCGTTGCATTACGTGTTCGACACCCCGGACGACCGGCTGGTGTGGGACGTGGGTCATCAGGCCTATCCGCACAAAATCCTCACCGGTCGTCGCGAGCGCATGGGCACCCTGCGCCAAAAGGACGGCGTCGCGGCTTTCCCGCGTCGTTCCGAGAGCGAGTACGACACCTTTGGCGTCGGCCACTCCAGCACCTCGATCAGCGCAGCGCTGGGCATGGCCATTGCCGCCCGCCTGCAAAACAGTGATCGCAAGGCGATTGCCGTGATCGGCGATGGCGCACTGACCGCCGGCATGGCGTTCGAGGCGCTGAACCATGCGCCGGAAGTGAACGCCAACATGCTGGTGATCCTCAACGACAACGACATGTCGATCTCGCGCAATGTCGGCGGGCTGTCGAACTATCTTGCGAAAATCCTTTCCAGCCGCACTTACGCGAGCATGCGCGAAGGCAGCAAAAAGGTTCTGTCGCGCCTGCCCGGCGCTTGGGAAATCGCCCGTCGCACCGAAGAATACGCAAAAGGCATGCTGGTCCCCGGCACGCTGTTTGAAGAGCTGGGCTGGAACTACATCGGCCCGATCGATGGCCACGACCTGCCGACCCTGATCGCCACCCTGCGCAACATGCGCGATCTGAAAGGCCCGCAGTTCCTGCACGTCGTCACCAAGAAAGGCAAAGGTTTCGCCCCGGCAGAAGTCGACCCGATCGGCTACCACGCGATCACCAAACTCGAACCGCTGAACGCTCCGGCCGCCGCGCCGAAGAAAGCTGGCGGGCCGAAGTATTCCGGCGTGTTCGGCGAATGGCTGTGCGACATGGCCGCGTCCGATCCGCGTCTTGTCGGGATCACCCCGGCGATGAAAGAAGGCTCCGATCTGGTGGCCTTCAGCGAGCGTTTCCCGCTGCGCTATTTCGATGTGGCGATTGCCGAGCAACACGCTGTGACCCTCGCTGCCGGCATGGCCTGCGAAGGTGCAAAACCGGTGGTGGCGATTTATTCGACGTTCCTGCAACGTGGCTACGACCAATTGATTCATGACGTCGCGGTGCAAAACCTCGACGTCCTGTTCGCCATCGACCGCGCCGGTCTGGTCGGCGAAGACGGCCCGACTCACGCGGGCAGCTTCGACCTGTCGTTCCTGCGCTGCATCCCCGGCATGCTGGTGATGACCCCGAGCGACGAAAACGAACTGCGCAAAATGCTCACCACCGGCCACCTGTTCAACGGCCCGGCGGCGGTGCGTTATCCGCGCGGCTCTGGCCCGAACGCGACGATCGAGAAAAACCTCGAGCCGATCGAAATCGGCAAGGGTGTGGTTCGTCGTCAGGGCAGCAAAGTCGCTCTGCTGGTGTTCGGCGTGCAACTGGCCGAGGCGCTGAAAGTCGCCGAGAGGCTGGATGCCACCGTGGTCGACATGCGTTTCGTCAAACCGCTTGATGAAGCACTGGTTCGCGAGATCGCCGGCAGCCATGAGCTGCTGGTGACCATCGAAGAGAACGCGATCATGGGCGGTGCCGGTGGCGCAGTCAGCGAGTTTCTCGCCCGCGAAAACATCCTCAAGTCGATGCTGCACCTGGGCTTGCCGGACAGTTACGTCGAGCACGCCAAGCCTGCGCAAATGCTGGCCGAGTGCGGGCTGGATGAGGCCGGGATCGAAGCTTCGGTTCGTGAGCGTCTGCAACTGCTGAACATCTGAATAAATGCAAAACCCTTTGTGGGAGCGAGCCTGCTCGCGATAGCGGTCTGACAGTCACCTCTTCTTTGACTGACACACCCTCATCGCGAGCAGGCTCGCTCCCACATTGGTTTTCTGTGCCTTTCAAAATTTGTGTTCGCTTAAAAGCGCCAACGGACTGCCGATGAAACTCTCCCCCCTCGCCCTGACGCTGACCCTTCTGCCGTCGGGCCAACTGCTGGCCGACACCTTCGAACGCGACCAGGCCCTGAAGCTTCCCGACGTGCTGATCAGCGCCAACCGTCAGGTCGAAGCGCGCAATGACAGCAGCGCCGCCAACACCGTGTTCACCCGCGAAGACATCGAGCGCCTGCAACCGAGTAGCGTCACTGATTTGCTACGTCGTGTGCCGGGTGTGCAAGTCGGGCAAACCGGCGGGCGCGGCAGTCTGCCGGGGATTTACATTCGCGGCACCAAGTCGGCCCAAAGCCTGGTGCTGGTCGACGGCCAGCGCATCGGCAACGCCACCTCCGGCGACAGCAACCTGCAACACATCAACATCGAACAGGTTGAGCGCGTGGAAGTGCTGCGTGGTTCCCGCTCGGTGATTTATGGCAGCGATGCGATTGGCGGGGTGATTCAGATCTTCACTCGTCGCGGCGGCGAGCAAGGCCTGCAACCGCGAATGCACGTGGGCTTTGGCAGCAACCAGACCTGGGAACGCAGCCTTGGGCTGTCCGGCGGCGACGAGCAGACCCGATTCAACCTCGGCGCCAGCCTCGATGAAACCGCCGGAATCAATCGCACCCGCGAGTCGTATCCCAGAGATGGCGATCATGACGAGTACCGCAACAAATCGATGAGTTTGAGCCTGAGCCACGCCCTCACCGATGACATCGAAATCGGCGCCAACCTGCTCGATAACCGTGGCAAAAGTGAGTTCGACAATCCGTTCGGGCGCTTCGACATGGACACGTTCGAGTCAGTCCAGCAGCAGCCCTACAGCGACTTCGCGGTGAGCAGCGTCAGCAGTTACGTCGATGCGCGTATCAACGACCTGTGGAAAACCCGCGTCGAGTTCGGCCACAGCGAAAACCGCGAGAAGACACTCGACACGCTCAGCACTGAGCGCAGCGTGTTCAACACGTATCGCGACTCGGTGAACTGGCAGAACGACCTGACCCTCGACGAGCGCAACAGCCTGATCCTCGGCGGCGACTGGTACGAGGACCGGATCAACAGCAGCACGCCATTCGACGAGGACAGCCGCTGGAACCGTGCGGCGTTCATTCAGCATCATTACCAGGCGGACAGCTTTTCCACCGAACTGGGCCTGCGCCGCGATCAGAACCAGCAGTTCGGCGGCCAGAACAGCTGGAGCGGCACCTTCACCCTGCCGCTGAATCCGGACAACGATGTGCTGCTGACCTACAGCGAAGGCTTCCGCGCCCCGACGTTCAATGATCTGTATTACCCCGATTTCAGTAATCCGGATCTGAAGCCCGAGACGTCGAAAAGCTATGAGCTGCAATGGCGCAGTCAGTTGACCGACACCAGTCGCCTGGAAGCGTCGCTGTACCGCACCGATCTGGAAGACGCGATTATCGTCGGCAGCAACAACCGCCCGCAGAACGTCGCCTCGGCACGCATCAATGGTTTCGAAGCGGCTTTGAAACAGGAACTGTTCGGCTGGCAGAGCAACCTCGGCGTGGCGATCATCGACCCGCGGGACCGCGACAGCGGCCACACCCTGGCTCGGCGCGCACGGAGGACCTTGAGCCTGGATCTGGATCGGCAGTTCGACCGGCTAGGGCTCGGCGCCAGCTGGCAAGCGGTGAGCAGCAGCTATGACGATGAGAACAATCAGCAGCCGTTGGGCGGGTACGCGCTGCTGGGGTTGCGCAGTAGCTGGGAATTGAATCGTGAGATCAAGCTTGAGCTGAAGGTCGATAACCTGTTGGACAAGGGTTATAGCCGGGCGCTGTACAGCCATGACGGCAGTCAGTATGGGTATCGCGAGGAAGGTCGGGCGTGGATGTTTGGGGTGACCTGGACGCCGGAGCTCTGAGCGGTCAGCGGTCAGCGGTCAGGCGCGATCAACTGGCACAACTGGGCCGTCGCTTCGATCATCTGTCCACTCGGCCGCTCCAGCCCCTTATCCGTCACCAGCAGCAAGTGCCCCTGCGCCACTGCCGCCACTTGCGGCCAGGCTTTCCACGCATCGAGCTGTGCCTGATCACTGGCCAAAATCACGCCTGGATTACGCTGCAATACCGCCTCAATACTGACCTGCGGCGCCGGCAAGGTCAGGTCGGCAAACACATTGCGCGCCCCGCACACCTCAAGCGCATCGCTGATGACCTGCCCGCCACCAACGGTGTACAGCGGCCGATCCCAGACCTGATAAAACACCCGCAATGGCACATCCCGACGATAACGCTGGCGCAGCGAATCCAGTTGCTGACGCAACTTCTCAGCTAAAGAAACGCCACGCTCCGGACGGCCGAGCTGTGAGGCAATCGCCTCGATCTGCGAAGTGAGTTGTTCGAGGTTGTGGGGGTCAGCAACGTAGGTCGGGATGTTCAACCGCTTGAGCTGTTCACGCTGGGCCGGGCCAACGCTGCCGGGCCAGAGCAACAGCAGATCGGGCTTGAGACTGAGCAGCTGTTCCATGTCCAGCTGACCATAGCGGCCAACCGAAGGAAGGTTTTTGAGCTCGGCAGGACGCTCACCGGCATCCAGCACACCCACCAGCAGGTCGGCTGAACCCAGCTCAACAACGATTTCAGAGAGCGATGGTGCGAGGCTGACAACGCGTTCGACCGCAGCCGCCGGGCCACTGGCGGCCAGCAGCAAAACCGCCAGCCAGACGGGCCGCATCAGCCGAGTTGACGCGGAATACGGTAGAGATAAAACAGCACCAGGGTCGACAGCGACAACAGCATCAACGGCACGGCTTCGAGGCCGACGAATACCGCCAGCGCGCCGATCCAGGCCGGCAGGCCGGCAGCCAGGAATGCCGTGCGACGCTTGGCAGCCAGGGCGATCCAGGCAGCAGGTTCTTCAGGGGTGTCGAGGGCTTTTTGAGTGGCGATCAACGCGTGTTTGTAGCCGCCAAAGAATTTCAGGCTGACAAACATCGACGCCACACCGGCGATGAACAACGGCATCGCCAGCACCGGCAGGATCGCCTCGCTCTGGCCAAACACGCCATTGATCACGAACAGCGGCACCAAGGCCAGCGCCAGGTATTGCCACCAATTGACGGACAGTCGCCGCCGAACCTGACCGCGGGTCACGCCCGGTCAGCCTCACCCTGGTGCTCGTTGCCCATCATGTGGTCGAGCTTGCTGGCCTTGGTGGCCAGGTAGAGTTTGTTGTGCGGATTGTGGCCGGTGTGCAGCGGCACGCGCTCGGCGACCACGATGCCCATGTCGGTCAAGGCTTTGACCTTGCGTGGGTTGTTGGTCATCAAACGCAGGGATTTCACGCCCAGGTGCTCCAGCATCGGCAGGCACATGGCGTAGTCACGTTGGTCGGCGGCAAAACCCAGACGCTCGTTGGCTTCAACAGTATCGGCGCCGCCATCCTGCAATTCATAGGCGCGGATCTTGTTCAGCAGGCCAATGCCACGGCCCTCTTGACGCAAGTACAGCAACACGCCACGGCCTTCACGGGCGATGGCCTGCAAGGCGGCCTCGAGCTGCGAGCCGCAGTCGCAACGCTGGCTGAACAAGGCATCGCCGGTCAGGCATTCGGAGTGCAACCGGCCGAGTACCGGGGCACCGTCAACGAACTCACCCAGGCTCAGCACCACGTGCTCGCGCCCGTTTTCTTCATCGAGAAAGCCGTGCATGGTGAATTGCGCAAAAGGCGTTGGCAGCTTGGAAGCGGCGACAAAAACGACAGGCACCGGTGTGCTCCTGATCAATAAGTACTGGAGATTCGCAGACGCGGCATTGTAACAGCACGTTCCGACAGACGCTTAGGCTGAATTATGGGGCATAACAATCAAAAAGTTAGATATCCGGCCCGCCCCAGCCCCCTGTGGGAGCGAGCTTGCTCGCGATGGCGGACTGTCTGCTACCAAAATGCTGACTGACACACCGTCATCGCGAGCAAGCTCGCTCCCACAGTGGATCGTCTCCAGCCACAAGGTTTGTGTTCAGTTTGAGTCGAATGGATAGGGTTGTTTCCAGCGCTCGAAGATCGGTTTCAGCTGGCCGTTTTTCACCAGTTGCTCCATGCGCTGATCGAACAGCGCCATCAGCGCTCGGGCCTTGGGGGTCTTGGCAAAGCACAGATACAGCGGCAATTCCGCGATGTGGGTGCGACGGAACTGCGACGGATCCTTGGCCCACCTGAGGACATAGTCGACCTCGGTCAGTGCGTCGATGTAAAAGTCGGCGCGGTTGCGGGTCAACATCGACAAAATCCCGGTACGCCGCATGACTTCGTTATAGCGGCGTACGTTGGGCAGGTAATCCTGATAGTCGTAGCCACGGACCCAGGCCAGTCGATAGTTGCCCAGGGTTTCCGGGGTCGGTGCGGGGTTGCTGGCCAGGCCCAAGGCATAGATGTGATCGGTATCGAAGTTCCAGCGCGGATAGAGCAGATCGCTGGACTCATCAAGATAGGAGCCGACACAGGCATCCACTTCGCCGCGCTGGGCCAGGCCCATGGAGCGCACGTAGGGTTCGCTGCGGATGTCCAGTTTGACCCCCGCCGGCTCGAAGACTTCCCGCAACACGTCCCAGCCCAGACCGTGGCCATCGGCGGCGGTGTAGTCTTCCCAGTCTTCGCTGGCCAGATGAATCACCGACGGCATTGTGCCCTCGTCACTCGCCTGGGCGAGCGAGCAAAACATCGCGAAAATCATCACAGCCAACCAGCGTCGAGCCATCCCTAGTCCCCTGTTTTGCCCGTCAGGCAAAAATCCATACCAGCCCCTGCATCGCCAACCACGCAAACACCCCGGCCAATACATCATCGAGCATGATCCCGACGCCGCCATGCACATGCCGGTCGATCCAGCGAATCGGCCACGGCTTGAGGATGTCGAAGAAACGGAACATCAGAAACCCCGCCAGCAACCAGTACCAACCTTCCGGCACCAGCCACAGGGTGATCCACATCCCGACCATTTCGTCCCAGACGATGCCTTCGTGGTCGTGCACCCGCAAATCGTCGGCGACCTTGCCGCACAGCCAGAAGCCAAACAGCATGGTGATGCCGAGCATCAGCCAATAACCCCAATCGGGCAGCATCTGCCACAACGGGATAAAGGGTAGCGCAACTAACGAACCCCAGGTGCCCGGTGCTTTTGGCAAGGTGCCCGAGCCAAAGCCGAACGCCAGGAAATGCCACGGATTGCGCCAGACCGAGGGCGGTACGAATTCCGCAGGGACCTGTTTGGGATGATCTGTCACGGTGTCTCCCGAAAATGTTGATAACCCCGGGCTTGCGGGGTGATGTCTTGTCCGTCGGCGTCCAGCAGCACTACGCCCTGCCCCGTCACAACACGCCCGACCACATGGATCGGCCAGCCATCGGCCACCAATTTCGGCAACTCGACGGACGGCAAGGTAAAGGCCAGCACGTAATCATCACCGCCGCTCAGGGCCGCTTTTTCGGCACCCGACTGGCCGAGGAACGCGACTAAAGCGTTCGACAGTGGCAGCGTGTCCCGTTCAACCTGAATGCCGACCTTCGATGCGAGGGCAATATGTCCGCAGTCCGCGAGCAGGCCGTCGGAGATGTCCAGCGCCGAGGTGGCTTTGCCGCGCAGCGCCTGGCCCAACGCGAGTTGCGGCTGCGGCGACCAGTAATGTGCCAGCAGCGGATCGGCGATGGCGGTTTCAGCCTCCCGCTGGCCGAGCACCAGCGGTAATGCTCCCGCCGCGTTACCAAGCTCACCGCCAACGCACAGCAAGTCGCCAGGCTGCGCACCGCTGCGGGTCAACGCCAGACCTGTCGGCACACGACCGAGCACGGTCATGGTCAGGCTCAATGGCCCACGGGTGGTATCACCGCCCACCAGCGCCACACCACAGCGCTGTGCCATGATGTTCAAACCACGGGCGTAGGCGTCCAGCCAATCGGCGGTCACCGTCGGCAAGGTCAGGGCAAGGGTAAAGGCAACGGGAGTGGCGCCCATGGCAGCCAGATCGCTGACGGCCACGGCCAGCGAACGCTGACCGAGCAGAAACGGGTCGCAGGGATCTGCGAAATGCACACCGGCAACGAGTGTGTCGGTGGAAATGGCCAACTGCTCCCCGGGGGGAACAGCCAGCAAGGCGCAGTCATCACCGATCCCGAGGGCAACGCCTTCGCCGCCCTGCGCACAGGGCGCGGCGGCGAAGAAATTGCGGATCAGCTCAAACTCGCCCATCGCAAATTCAAGCGCCGATTAGCGCTTGAACGCCTTCACTTCAGCTTCACGCAGACGCGGGGCCAGTTTGTCGAGTACACCGTTGACGAACTTGTGGCCGTCGGTGGAACCGAAGACTTTCGCCAGCTCGATACCTTCGTTGATCACAACGCGGTACGGCACGTCGACGCGCTTGAGCAGTTCCCAGGTCGACAGGCGCAGAACGGCCAGTTCAACCGGGTCCAGCTCTTCGATCGTGATGTCCAGGCACGGCGTCAGTGCAGCGTCGATCTCAGGCTTGTGAGCCGGAACGCCGTGCAGGATGTCGTGAAAGTAAGCGGCATCGACATCGCTGAAATCGTTATCGACCCGAAACTGCGCTTCGATCTCGTTCAAAGATTGCTTGGCCATGTGCCACTGGTACAGCGCCTGAGTCGCGAGCTGACGGGCTTCGCGACGCTTGACGCTTTTCGATGGCTTGCCGGCATCCGCAGGCTTTGGATCGCGCGGGTTGAAACGATCGCTTTCGTCGCTAATCACTTGGCCTCCAACTGCGCCAGCAGGCTGACCATTTCCAGAGCGGACAGGGCAGCTTCAGCACCTTTGTTACCGGCCTTGGTGCCGGAACGTTCAATGGCTTGCTCGATGGAATCAACGGTCAGTACGCCGAACGCGACCGGAACGCCGAACTCCATGGACACCTGGGACAGGCCCTTGGTGCATTCGCCAGCCACGTATTCGAAGTGCGGAGTACCGCCACGAATGACCGCGCCCAGGGCGATGATTGCCGCGTATTCGCCCTTCTGAGCGACTTTCTGCGCAACCAGCGGGATTTCGAAGGCGCCAGGTGCGCGGATGATGGTGATGTCGCTTTCGCTCACGCCGTGGCGAACCAGGGCATCAACTGCACCGCTGACCAGACTTTCAACGACGAAGCTGTTGAAACGGCCTACTACCAAAGCGTAGCGGCCTTTAGGGGCGATGAAGGTACCTTCGATGGTCTTCAGGGTCATTCGTTAGATCTCTTAAAGAGCCGGGACGCGTTTTCTACGCGTCCCTCAGTGATGTGTTAACCGCGAATCAAGGACTGGAAACAACCGGTCATTATTCGGAGGGCACGTATTCTACAACTTCCAGATCGAAACCGGATATCGCATTAAATTTCATTGGCGCACTCATCAGGCGCATTTTGCGCACGCCCAGGTCCCGGAGGATCTGCGAACCGGCACCAACGATGCTGTAGGTGGTCGGTTTTTTCGCCGGAACGTGCTCCGCGGTTTCGCGGATATGTGCCAGCAACACGTCGCCATCGAGCGGGTGACCGAGCAACAGCACGACACCGCTGCCAGCCTCGGCAACCGCAGCCATCGCGGCGCGCAGGCTCCAGCGGCCAGGCTGCTTGACCATCAACAGGTCGCGCAGGGGGTCCATGTTGTGCACCCGAACCAGGGTCGGCTCTTCGGCGCACACGGTGCCCAGGGTCAGGGCCATGTGCACGTCGCCTTCCACGGAATCACGATAGGTCACCAGGTTGAATTGGCCCAGTTCGCTGTCCAGCGGCTGCTCGGCAATCCGCTGAACGGTACGTTCGTGGATCATCCGGTAGTGAATCAGGTCGGCGATGGTGCCGATCTTGATGTTGTGTTCGGCAGCGAAAGCTTCCAGTTCCGCGCGGCGGGACATGGTGCCGTCGTCGTTCATCACTTCGCAGATCACGCCGCTCGGTTCGAAACCGGCCATGCGCGCCAGGTCGCAGGCCGCTTCGGTGTGGCCGGCACGGGCCAGGGTGCCGCCAGCCTGAGCCATCAGCGGGAAGATGTGGCCGGGGCTGACGATGTCTTCAGCCTTGGCGTCTTTTGCGGCAGCGGCCTGCACGGTACGCGCACGGTCGGCGGCGGAGATGCCGGTGGTCACGCCGGTGGCTGCTTCGATGGACACGGTGAACTTGGTGCCGAAGCCGGAACCGTTGCGCGGTGCCATCAAGGGCAGCTTCAGCAGTTCGCAGCGCTCGCGGCTCATCGGCATGCAGATCAGGCCACGGGCGTGCTTGGCCATGAAGTTGATGTGTTCAGGCTGGCAGCACTCGGCGGCCATGATCAGGTCGCCTTCGTTCTCGCGGTCTTCGTCATCCATGAGGATGACCATCTTGCCTTGGCGGATGTCTTCAACCAGTTCTTCGATGCTATTGAGCGCCACAAGGCACCCCCTTGGGTCAGGATTTGAGGTAGCCGTTGGCGGCCAGAAAGCTTTCGGTGATGTTACTGGACGTAGGCTCTGCGGCCTTATCGCCCAACAACAGGCGTTCCAGATAACGTGCCAGCAAGTCAACTTCGAGGTTCACCCGGCGACCTGGCTGGTACGACGCCATGATGGTTTCGCTCAGGGTGTGCGGAATGATCGTCAGCAAGAACTCGGCGCCATCGACCGCGTTCACGGTCAGGCTGGTGCCGTCGACGGTGATCGAGCCTTTATGGGCGATGTACTTGGCCAGCTCTTTCGGCGCGCGGATACGGAACTCTACAGCGCGAGCATTCTCGGTACGGGCAACCACTTCACCCACGCCATCGACATGGCCGCTGACCAGATGCCCGCCGAGGCGAGTGGTCGGGGTCAGGGCTTTTTCCAGGTTGACCGGGCTGCCACTTTTCAGATCATTCATGGCGGTGCAGTCGAGGGTTTCGCGACTGACGTCCGCCGCAAAGCCGTTGCCTGGTAACTCAACCGCAGTCAGGCACACGCCGTTGACCGCGATGCTGTCACCCAGTTTGACGTCGCTCAGGTCGAGCTTGCCGGTTTCTACGTGTACCCGCACATCTCCGCCTTTTGGGGTCAATGCACGAATACTGCCGATGGATTCGATGATGCCGGTAAACATGGAGTCCTCCTCGAGAACAGGGCCGTCGCGTGGCGCAGGCCCGGAATTATACGCTCGCCGCTGGCGAAGGAATGGCGATGACTCGCCAGTCATCGCCAACCGCGCGAATTTCGGTGATTTTGAGTTCAGGCGCATCCTTCATTTGCGCGAGCGGCCAATCCAGCAACGGACGCGCAGACGAACCTAAAAACTTGCCAGCGATGAAAATCTGGAATTCGTCCACCAGCCCTTGCTGAGCGAAAGCCCCGGCGAGACGCGGCCCCGCTTCGACCAGCACTTCGTTGACCCCACGGGCGGCGAGTTCGACCAGCAGTTTGCGCAAGTCGACCAAGCCATCCTCACCCGCCACGATCAGGCATTCCGGACCGTTGGCGTATTGCTCCTCGATCGCCATGCACGTGGCGACCAATGCAGGCCCGGCCTTGAAGAACGGCGCGTCCAGCGGCACGCGCAGGCGGCCGTCAATCAGCACGCGAAGCGGCGGACGGCTCATGGCCAGGGCCGTTTGCTCAGGATCCAGGCCCAACTCATCAGCACGCACGGTGAGACGGGCGTTGTCTGCCAGCACCGTGTCGGCGCCGGTCAGCACTACGCTGGCCTGAGCGCGCAGGCGTTGTACCGCCGAACGCGCCGCCGAGCCGGTGATCCATTGGCTTTCACCGCTTTCCATCGCCGTGCGACCGTCGAGGCTCATGGCCAACTTGACCCGCACGAATGGCAAGCCGTGCTCCATGCGCTTGAGGAAACCTTCATTGAGCTTGCGCGCTTCGCCTTCCAGCACACCGCTTTCGGTAGCAATACCGGCCTGAGCCAGGCGCTGCATGCCACGACCGGCAACCGACGGGTTCGGGTCTTGCATCGCCGCGACGACCCGTGCGAGGCCGGCATTCACCAACGCATCGGCGCAGGGTGGCGTGTGGCCGTGGTGGCTGCACGGTTCGAGGGTCACGTAAGCGGTGGCGCCTCGAGCCTTGTCGCCTGCGGCACGCAGGGCGTGGACTTCGGCATGCGGCTCGCCGGTACGCACGTGCCAGCCTTCGCCGACAATTTGCCCGTCACGCACGATCACGCAGCCAACCCGAGGGTTGGGGTGTGTCGTGTAATGACCTTTGCGCGCCAGTTCCAGGGCACGGGCCATGTAATGGGCGTCGAGGATGGCTTGTTCTGCGGAGGTGGTCATTCTTTCACCGGCTCACGGGCCAGGCGATCGATCTCTTCGCGGAACTCGTTGAGGTCCTGGAAGCGCCGATACACGGAGGCGAAACGAATGTAGGCGACTTCGTCGAGCTTTTGCAGCTCGGCCATCACCAGTTCACCGACGACAAGGGATTTAACCTCTCGCTCACCGGTGGCGCGCAGTTTGTGTTTGATGTGCACCAACGACGATTCCAGGCGCTCGACACTCACCGGGCGCTTCTCCAGCGCACGCTGCATGCCGGCGCGGAGTTTTTCTTCGTCGAACGGCTGGCGGCTGCCGTCGGTTTTGATCAGGCGCGGCAACACCAGTTCGGCCGTCTCGAACGTCGTGAAACGCTCGCCGCAGGCCAGGCATTCACGCCGGCGGCGTACCTGTTCGCCCTCGGCGACCAGACGCGAGTCGATGACCTTGGTGTCGTTGGCACCGCAGAAGGGACAGTGCATGGTGGCAGGCAACAAAAAAAGGGAGGGCCATGGTAGCGCATCCCCGTGGCAAGACAAGCCATAGGGTTTGCGGTATACAGACGGGCTATAAAGCTAGATCCATGGATTTCACCTTGCTGGAGCCGAAAATGTCCCTAAGACCGCTCGTTTTGCTCAGTCTTTTCAGCCTGCTGGTGGCCTGCAGCAGCGATGCGCCCAAGCCCCAGCCGCCGACGCCCGGCCCCGCACCACAACAGGCACAGAAGAAAGCCAAGGAATCGGCCAACCTCGGCCCGCTGCCGGCGTATCAGCGTGAATTGAGCGGCACCCTGCAAGGTGTGCCGGTCGGTGCCGAAGTCGAGCTGGCGCTGCTGGTGATCGACGACAAGGACCGTCCGCAACAATTGCTGGCCAGTTCCAGCCTGATCGGCACCAATCAGGTTCTGCCGTTTCACCTGCGTTTCAACCCGGAATCCTTTCCGGTCGGTGCACGTGTTGAACTGCGTGGCCGCGCCAGCCAGTCCGGCCAGCTGATTTTGCATCTGCCGTCGCAAGTCATCAGCCAGCCAACGACGCAAGTGCTGGGTCAGCTGCAATTCGTCAAAGCGCCATGATTGCACCGCTCGACCTGCAACAGGCGCTAGGCGAACTGCTCGGTGACGCACAGCTGGTTGCCTGTGAATTACCCGATACCGACCTGAAGCTTTGGCTGATCGACGGCGACAACATGGACCGCGCGTTCAGCCCGGAAGAAACCCGGCGGATTCTGCATGAGCCGCCCTACTGGAGTTTCTGCTGGGCCAGTGGTCTGGCGGTCGCCCGCTATCTCGCCGAATACCCTGAGTGGGTCAAAGGCAAACGGGTGCTGGATTTCGGCGCCGGTTCCGGGGTGGCGGGGATCGCGGCAGTCAAGGCCGGAGCGCTGGAAGTGGTGGCCTGTGACCTCGACCCGCTGGCGATTGCGGCGTGTCGGGCGAATGCCGAACTCAATGGTGTACACCTCAACTACTCGACGGACTTTTTCGCCGAGGCGGATCGGTTTGATCTGATTCTGGTGGCCGACGTGCTGTACGACCGGGCGAATCTGCCGTTGCTCGATGAATTCTTGAGTCGCGGCCAGGAAGCCCTGGTGGCCGATTCACGCGTGAGGGATTTTCGCCACCCGTTGTATCAACGCATCGAGATGCTGGAGGCGATGACCTTGCCCGATCTGGCCGAGCCCGAAGAGTTTCGGCATGTGAGCCTCTACCACGCGCGGCGCGGCTAGCCTTATAGTTGCCCCATTCACGCTTTTACGAGATCCCCCATGAGTCAGGAAACGCCGTACATCTTCGACGCCACGACTGCCGATTTCGAGCAGTCGGTGATCGAGAACTCTTTCCACAAACCGGTGCTGGTGGATTTCTGGGCCGAATGGTGTGCGCCGTGCAAGGCGTTGATGCCGATGCTGCAAACCATCGCCGAGAGCTATCAGGGCGAGTTGCTGCTGGCCAAGGTCAACTGCGACGTCGAACCGGACATCGTTTCGCGCTTCGGCATTCGCAGCCTGCCGACGGTGGTGCTGTTCAAGGACGGTCAGCCGGTGGATGGTTTCGCCGGTGCACAGCCGGAATCCGCCGTGCGCGCGATGCTTGAGCCTCACGTGCAAATGCCGCCGCCGGCGGCTGCCGACCCGTTCGAACAGGCTCAGGCGCTGTTTGATGACAACCGTTTCGCCGATGCCGAAGCCACCCTCAAAGTGCTGCTGGGCGAAGACAACACCAATGCCAAGGCGCTGATTCTCTACGCCCGCTGCCTCACCGAACGTGGCGAGTTGAGCGAAGCACAAACCGTGCTCGACGCGGTCAAGAGCGACGAGCACAAGGCCGCCCTCGCCGGCGCCAAGGCGCAGATCCAGTTCCTCGGTCAGGCCAAGGACCTGCCGGATGCGGCAGACCTGAAAGCGCGTCTGGCGAAAAATCCGCAGGACGATGAAGCGGTTTATCAGCTGGCGATCCAGCAACTGGCCCGTCAGCAGTACGATGCGGCGCTGGATGCGTTGCTCAAGCTGTTCGTGCGTAATCGCAGCTACAGCGAAGGCCTGCCGCACAAGACCTTGCTGCAGGTGTTCGAACTGCTGGGTAACGATCACCCGCTGGTGACCACGTACCGCCGCAAGTTGTTTGCTGCACTTTATTAACCTGCGTTGATCCAGCTGTAGAGCGGCGTATCCCCGCCGCTCGTCACTTTCACATCAGAGCAGTGGCGCAAACGCACCAGCAAGCGTTTGCCCGACGCCGCGCTGCCGGTCAGTCCTTCCAACTGATCCAGCAAATCCGGACCGCTCAATTGCCCGGCCTTGCGCAGCAAATCCTTGGCGATCTGCCACAGCGCATCATCCTGATTGATCGGTTTTGCCGGCACTGCACTGGCCTCCGGCTTCATCACCTGCAACTGCGCACCGAGCCGTGCCCAGTCGCCGTCATCCATCTCCAGAGTCAAATCCACCGGCCAGTCGCCGATGCTTCCGCGTATACGCAACATAAGTCTGCTCCTGCACATTTCTGACTTGCATGCTCCCATGGGACTTGTGCAACGCCAAGCAGGCGGTCAAACTCTCGCCACTTACGTTATAAGATTACATAACAAACTCTTCATTTTACTTTTCGGAGACCCGCCATGCGCCGTCTGCTTCTCGCTCTGCCGTTTGCCCTGTTACCGCTGGCCGTCGCCTACGCCGCTGATGAACATGATCATGAGCACGGCAGCCTCAGCGCCCACGAACATGGTGTCGGCCGCCTGAACGCAGCACTGGATGGTCAAACCCTGGAGCTGGAACTGGAAAGCCCGGCGATGAACCTGGTGGGTTTCGAACACGCCGCCGCCACCGACGCCGACAAGGCCAAAGTCACCGCCGTTCGTGCGCAGCTAGAGAAACCGCTGGTGCTGTTCAACCTGCCGAAAGCCGCTGGTTGCGTGGTCGCGACACAGGAACTGGAAAGCCCGTTGTTCGGCGACAAGCCGGATGCCGATGATGATCATGACGAAGAGGCCAAGGGCGAACATCACCACGACCACAGCGAAATCCACGCTCATTATCAATTCAGTTGCTCGGCACCGGGCGCGCTGAAAAACCTGGACCTGGCGAACATCTTCAACACCTTCCCGGCGACCCAGAAGATTCAGGTACAACTGATCAGCCCGAGCGGGCAGCAAGGGGTTGAAGTGACGGCCAAGGCTGCGGCCCTGAAATTCTAAATTCACCGAAGATCCCTGTGGGAGCGAGCTTGCTCGCGATGGCGGTTTAACAGTCAACATAGATGCTGAATGTTATGGCCTCATCGCGAGCAAGCTCGCTCCCACAAGGGGTTGTGTTGAATGTGAGATTGAGACAAACCCATGAAATCGGCGCTATGACCCAAGCACTCATCGAACTGTCCGACCTGGGCTTCAGCTGGCCCGGTCATCCGCCGCTGCTGGATATCCCGGCGTTTCGCCTGGAGCCTGGAGAAACCCTGTTCCTCAAAGGCCCCAGCGGCAGCGGCAAGACCACCCTGCTCGGCCTGCTCGGCGGTGTGCAGAAGCCTGATCGCGGCAGCATCCGCTTGCTGGGCCAGGAGCTGACCGAACTCTCGGCCGGTGCTCGCGACCGTTTCCGGGTCGATCACACCGGCTACATCTTCCAGCAGTTCAATTTGCTGCCGTTTCTCTCGGTGCGCGAGAACGTTGAGTTGCCCTGCCACTTTTCCAAACTGCGCGCGGAACGGGCGATCCAGCGTCACGGCAGCGTCGATCAGGCGGCGGCCACCCTCCTTGCCCACTTGGGTCTGAAGGACCAAAACCTGCTCGGCCGCCGCGCCGATTCGCTGTCCATCGGCCAGCAGCAACGCGTTGCCGCTGCGCGCGCGTTGATCGGTCAGCCTGAATTGGTGATCGCCGACGAACCGACTTCGGCCCTGGATTACGACGCCCGCGAGAACTTCATTCGCTTGCTGTTCGCCGAATGCCGCGAAGCCGGATCGAGCCTGCTGTTCGTCAGCCATGACCAGAGCCTGGCACCGCTGTTCGATCGCCACTTGTCGCTGGCCGATCTCAATCGCGCCGCCACCCCGTCCGAGGTCTGAGATGTATTTGTTTCGTCTAGCCATGGCCAGCCTGGCTAATCGCCGCTTCACCGCGATCCTCACCGCGTTCGCCATTGCCCTGTCGGTCTGCCTGCTGCTCGCGGTGGAACGGGTGCGCACCGAAGCCAAGGCCAGTTTCGCCAGCACCATCAGCGGTACCGACCTGATCGTCGGCGCCCGCTCCGGTTCGGTGAACCTGTTGCTGTACTCGGTGTTCCGCATCGGCAACGCCACCAACAACATCCGTTGGGACAGCTTCGAACACTTCGCCAACAACCCGAAAGTGAAGTGGGCAATCCCGATGTCCCTCGGCGACTCCCATCGCGGTTTCCGAGTGATGGGCACCACCGAGGCGTACTTCGAGCATTACCAATACGGACATCAGCAACACCTGGAACTGGCCGACGGCCGTGCCTTCGCCACTGATCCGTTTGAAGTGGTACTCGGTGCCGAAGTGGCCGAAGCGCTGCACTACAAACTCGGTGACAAACTGGTGCTGGCCCACGGCGTGGCGGTGATCAGCCTGGTCAAGCACGACGACAAGCCGTTCACCGTGGTCGGCATTCTCAAACGCACCGGCACCCCGGTGGACCGCACGCTGCACATCAGTCTCGGCGGTATGGAAGCCATACACATCGACTGGCACAACGGCGTGCCGGCGCGCGGCAACGGTCGGATCAGTGCCGATCAGGCACGCAACATGGACCTGACGCCGCAAGCGATCACGGCGTTCATGCTCGGTCTCAACAGCAAGATTTCGACCTTCGCGCTACAGCGCGAGATCAATGAATTTCTGGGTGAACCGATGCTGGCGATCCTGCCGGGCGTGGCGCTGCAAGAGCTGTGGAGTTTGATGAGCACGGCGGAAAAAGCCTTGTTCGTGGTCTCGCTGTTCGTGGTGCTGACCGGGTTGATCGGCATGCTCACGGCAATCCTCACCAGCCTCAACGAACGCCGTCGGGAGATGGCGATTCTGCGTTCGGTGGGTGCCCGGCCGTGGCACATCGCGACGTTGCTGGTGCTGGAGGCGTTTGCCCTGGCGTTGTCGGGCGTGATTGCCGGGGTGGGTCTTTTGTATGTAGGCATCGCCTTGGCCCAAGGTTATGTGCAAGCGAATTATGGCTTGTACCTGCCGCTGGCCTGGCCGAGCGAATATGAATGGACGCTGCTCGGTGGCATCCTGATCGCCGCGTTGCTGATGGGCAGCGTGCCGGCCTGGCGCGCGTATCGCCAATCTTTGGCCGATGGCCTGTCGATCCGTTTATGAGGACGTTGAATATGCCCCGCGCTGTGCTTGCGCTGTTGATGCTGGTCGCCTTGCCCCTGTGGGCGGCCGAGCCGAAAGACCTGACCTGGTCGGAAATGATCCCGCCAGACGCCGCACCGGAAGTACCGAACATGACGCCGCTGCACGACCTGTCGCAGATGGGCAACGCGTTGGCCGCCGAATCGGCGCCAGCGGCCAAGCAAGACATGCCCAATGCACCGGTGGTGAAAAGCCTCGACGGTCAGAACATTCGACTGCCGGGCTACATCGTGCCGCTGGAAGTGAGTGAAGAAGGTCGCACCACGGAGTTTCTGCTGGTGCCTTATTTCGGCGCCTGCATCCACGTGCCGCCACCGCCGTCGAACCAGATCGTGCACGTCAAAAGCGAGGTGGGTGTGAAGCTTGACGAGTTGTATCAGCCGTACTGGATCGAAGGGGCATTGCAGGTTAAAGCGTCGACCAGCGAGTTGGCGGATGCCGGGTATCAGATGCAGGCGGACAAGATTTATGCGTATGAATTGCCGGAGTGAAACCGGCAGTTATGTGTTGATTGTTAGATAGCCATCGCGAGCAAGCTCGCTCCCACAGGATTCAGGTGATCCCTGTGGGAGCGAGCTTGCTCGCGATAAGGCCCTCAAAGATTCCACAAAAAACGGGGCCATCACTGTTTCATTGAGCTGAGTCAAAAGACCGTATCAGACAGCTCCGTACCATTGGACATCAAAAATTTTTAACGTCCTTTGGAGCCCTCCATGCACAAGTCCTTGCTCAGCGCTTCGCTGTTTGCCCTCGCGCTCGCAGCACCGTTAGCCTACGCCCACGAAGCCGGCGATATCATCGTTCGTGCCGGTGCAATCACCGTCAACCCGAAAGCCGACAGCTCCAGCGTCAAGGTTGATCAAGGTCCGCTGAAGGGTGCCGATCTGGGTGGCAAGGCCACCATGAGCAGCGACACGCAACTGGGTTTGAACTTCGCTTACATGCTCAACAGCCACTGGGGGATCGAGCTGCTGGCAGCCTCGCCGTTCGAGCATGACGTGAAGCTCAAAGGCACCGCCCTCGGCGCGGCCAACGGCAAACTTGGTACGCTGAAACACCTGCCGCCCACCTTGAGCATTGTCTATTACCCACTGGACGGGAAGTCCGCCTTTCAGCCGTATGTCGGTGCCGGTATCAACTACACCTGGATCTACGACGAGCACGTTGGCAGCGAAGCCAGCGCCAACGGCTTCAGCAATTTCAAAGCGGATAACTCCTGGGGCATGGCCTTCCAGGTCGGCGCCGACTACATGCTGACCGACAGCATCATGATCAACGCCCAGGTGCGCTACATCGACATCGACACCACCGCGACCGTGCAAAATAACGCAGTGGCACAAGGCACTCGCGCCAAGGTCGATGTGGACGTAGACCCGTTCATCTACATGGTTGGCCTGGGTTACAAGTTCTAAAATTGCCGCACAAAAAAGGCGCCTCGAAAAGCGCCTTTTTCATGACTGCGTAAACCTCAGAGCCCCAACAATCGCGCCAGGCCGACACGCATCGGAGTCTGTTCCGGGTAGGTAAAGCGCTCCAGCAAACGCTGATTGTTCGCTCGCGAATGGCGGATGTCACCGGAGCGCGCCGGGCCATAGCTCACCGGCGGCAATTGACCGACCACCGTTTCAAGGGCTTCAAGCATTTGCTTGAGCGTGGTGGCCTGGTTCCAGCCGACGTTCACCGCGCCGACTTCGACCTGCGGTTTCTCGATGGCTTGCACCAGCAAGTCGACCAGGTCTTCGACGTAGACAAAATCGCGAGTCTGCTCACCGTCCCCGAACACCGTGATCGGCAGGCCCTTCTGCGCGCGCTCGCTGAAAATGCTGATCACCCCGGAGTACGGCGAGGACGGATCCTGGCGAGGGCCGAAGATGTTGAAGAAGCGAAATACCACCGGCTCCAGACCATGTTGGCGACGGTAAAAATCGAAGTAATGCTCGCTCGCCAACTTGTCCGAAGCGTAGGGCGTCAACGGTGCCTTGGGCGTGTCTTCGTCGATCGACTCGCCTTCGCCATTGTTGCCGTAGACCGCCGCGCTGGAGGCGTACAGTACCCGTTTGACACCGGTCTGACGCATGGCTTCGCAGACATTCAGCGAACCAATGAAATTGCTCTGGTGAGTCTTCACCGGATCATCCACCGACGCCTGCACCGAGGCCACCGCGGCCAGGTGCGCCACCGCGCTGCAACCGATCATCGCCTTCGCGACCAGCGCGGCATCGGCGACATCGCCCACGATCAGTTCGACGCCGGGATTGTCCAACGGCAAGTTGCTGCGCTTGCCGGTGGAGAGGTCATCGAGAATGCGCACCGAATGGCCCTTGGCGAGCAAGGCATCGGTGAGGTGCGAGCCGATGAAACCGGCACCGCCGGTGATTAAAACAGGGCCGTCAGCCATGGCGATAAAACCTATCCAGTAAGCCCGGGAGTGCCGCACGCCAGGCGCGAGGCTTGATCCCGAAAGTGTGCAGAATTTTCTTGCAGGCCAGCACCGCGTGTTGCGGTTCTTCGGCGGCGTCCGGTCGCGCGGCGTGAGCCTGAGCGGTCGGAGCTTCGATGGCGAGCGGATGCAGAGCGCGTGCTTCGGTGAGGATCGCCTGCCCAAGTGCCAGCGGCGTGGTCGCCTCATGCCCGGCGTAATGGTAGGTGCCCCACAGCGGCGCCGAGCAATCGAGTTGCTTGAGGACCGAGATGATCACCCGGGCGGCGTCATCCACCGGCGTCGGATTGCCCCGGCGGTCATCGGCCATGAGCAATTCTTCAGGCAGTTCGGCGCGACCGAGGAAACGCCCGAGGGTGCCGTCGGGGCTGTCATCCAGCAGCCAGCCGAATCGCAGCAACACGTGTTGCGGGCAGGTGGCGCGAACGCTTTGTTCGATTCGCCACAAGGCCTGACCGCGCAGGCCCAGGGGCACCGGTTCGTCTTTTTCGCTGTAGGCCGTCGCCCGGGAGCCATCGAACACGCGATAGCTCGACGGTTGCAGCAGCACGATGTTGTGATGCTGGCACAGTTCGGCCAGACGCTCGATCGCCCGCTCCTGCCCGGCCAGACGCTGTTCGCTGACCGTCTCCGCCTGAAACCAGTCGAAGTAATAGGCGAGGTTGATCAACGCGTCCGGACGGGTGTCGTCGAGCAGTTGCGTCAGGGTCGCGGCGTCCCAGCCGTCTTGCGGTGGGCGGGGGGCGAGGAAGCCGATGTCTTCCTCCGCACCGAGGCGAATCAGCGCCTGCCCAAGGGCATTTCCGCCGCCCAGTAACATAAGGCGCATTCGCATAGAGTCAGCAGGCCCAGTCTGATTGAAACAATGGCTTTATCGACACCGCTCGCGGGCGATGTCGTCGATAGTTGCCGGAATCGTTGCATTTTGCGGGTTTAGTGCGCAACCGTCATCCGTAAAGTGTAGATACCTGAGAACGGCGACGCCTGTGTGGCGAGGGGGCTTGCCCCCGTTCGGCTGCGAAGCAGTCGCTATCCAGTCGATGCGGTGTGCCAGGCGAAACGTATTTGCTGATTCTGGGGCCGCTTCGCAGCCCAACGGGGGCAAGCCCCCTCGCCACAGGGATACCGGCCAGCTTCAAGGGCTTGCAACTTCCCCGACTCGCCCGCATAAATCAGGACATGAATCTGCCAATCCCGACGGACAGCGCCCTGGCAGGCTTCCACCCCGCCGTCAGCGCCTGGTTCAGCAGCACCTTCCCGACGGTCACCGCCGCCCAGGCCCGGGCGTGGCCGTTGATCCGCCAGCACCGTTCGACCCTGGTCGCCGCACCCACAGGCTCCGGCAAAACTCTCACCGCGTTCCTCGCGGTCATCGACGACCTGGTCCACCGCGCAATGGCCAACGGCGGCCATCTGCCGGATGAAACCCTGGTCGTCTACGTTTCGCCCCTTAAAGCCTTGTCCAACGACATCCAGATCAACCTGCAAAACCCGCTGGCCGGCATCACCGAGCAGTTACGCGCGATGGGCCTGCCGCAATTGCAGATCAACACCGCCGTGCGCACCGGCGATACACCGCAAAAAGACCGCTCGGCGATGCGCAAGACCGCGCCGCATATCCTGGTGACCACCCCGGAATCCCTTTACGTGCTGCTCGGCTCCGACTCCGGTCGGCAAATGCTCAGCACCGCCCGCACGGTGATCGTCGACGAAATCCACGCGATTGCCGCCAGCAAGCGCGGCAGCCACCTGGCCCTGAGCCTCGAGCGACTGCAAGCGTTATGCGCGGAACCGCTGATGCGGATCGGCCTGTCTGCCACGCAAAAACCCATCGAAGCCGTCTCGCAATTTCTGGTTGGCCGTGATCGCGCGTGCGAAATCATCGACATCGGCCACGCCCGCCCACGGGATCTGGACATCGAAGTACCGCCTGTGCCGTTGTCGGCGGTGATGGCCAATGACATCTGGGAACTGGTCTACGACCGCCTCGCCACCCTCGCCCGCGAACACCGCACCACGCTGATTTTCGTCAACACCCGACGCCTCGCCGAACGCCTGAGCCGTCACTTGAGCGAACGCCTCGGCAAGGAGGCGGTGGCCGCCCACCACGGCAGTCTGGCCAAGGAGTTTCGTCTCGACGCCGAACAGCGCCTCAAGCGCGGCGACCTGCAAGTGCTGATTGCCACGGCGTCCCTGGAACTGGGAATCGACATCGGCGATGTCGACTTGGTCTGCCAAATCGCCTCGCCCCGCTCGATTGCCGGATTCCTGCAACGGGTCGGCCGTTCCGGGCACCAGGTCGGCGGCACGCCCAAGGGCCGTTTGTTCGCCACCACCCGCGACGACCTGATCGAGTGCGCCGCCCTGCTCGACTGCGTGCGGCGCGGCGAACTCGACACCTTGCTGATCCCCAAGGCACCGCTGGACGTACTCGCGCAACAAATCATCGCCGAGGTCAGTTGCCAGGAATGGCAGGAGCAGGCGCTGCTGGAGATGTTCCGCAACGCCTCGCCCTACCGCGAACTCGACGAAAAACACTATCAAGCACTGCTGCAAATGCTCGCTGAAGGCTACAACGGTCGCCTGGGCATCCGCAGCGCTTACCTGCACCGCGACGCCGTGACCCGCACCCTGCGCGGTCGCCGGGGCGCCAAGCTGACGGCCGTGACCAGCGGCGGGACGATCCCGGACAACGCCGACTACAGCGTTTTACTCGAACCTCAAGGGCTGAACATCGGCAGCGTCAACGAAGACTTTGCGGTGGAAAGCATCGCCGGGGACGTCTTCCAATTGGGCAACACCTCCTACCGAATCCTGCGGGTCGAAACCGGCAAGGTCCGGGTCGAAGACGCTCAGGGCCAACCGCCGACCATCCCCTTCTGGCTCGGCGAAGCGCCGGGGCGCAGCGCGGAACTGTCGTTTGCCGTGGCCCGCCTGCAAGCGCAACTCGATGAGCTGCTCGGCGCCACACCCGGTCACTTGCAGCCCGCAATCGACTGGCTGACCGACACCCTTGGTCTGAACCTCGCCAGCGCAGAACAATTGGTCGATTACCTGGCCCGTGCGCGCCTGACGTTGGGCGCCCTGCCGTCACAGGACACGCTGCTGATGGAGCGGTTTTTCGACGAGTCCGGCGGCACGCAATTGATCATCCACACGCCGTTCGGCAGCCGCATCAACCGTGCCTGGGGCCTGGCCCTGCGCAAGCGCTTCTGCCGCACCTTCAACTTCGAATTGCAGGCCGCCGCCAGCGAAGACGCCATCGTCCTGTCGCTGTCCACCAGCCACAGTTTTGAACTCGATGATGTCTGGCGCTATCTGCACAGCAACAACGCCGAGCACACCCTGATTCAAGCCGTGCTCGATGCGCCGCTGTTCGGTGTGCGCTGGCGCTGGAATGCCGGGGTCGCTCTGGCGCTGCCGCGCTACAGTGGCGGCCGCAAAGTTCCGCCGCAGATCCAGCGGATGAAAAGCGAAGACCTGATCGCCAGCGTATTTCCGGATCAGATTGCCTGCGTGGAAAACCTCGCGGGCGAACGGGAAATTCCCGACCATCCACTGGTGGAACAAACCCTCGACGACTGCCTGCACGAAGCCATGGACAGCGAAGGCTGGCTGGCGTTGTTGCGGCGCATGGAACGTGGCGACATCCGCTTGATCAGCCGCGACCTGCCGGCTCCCTCGCCGCTGGCAGCGGAAATCCTCAGTGCCCGGCCCTACACCTTTCTCGATGATGCGCCGCTGGAAGAGCGCCGCACTCAAGCAGTGCTCAACCGCCGCTGGAGCGATCCGCAGTCCACCGACGACCTCGGTGCGCTGGATGCGCAAGCGATTCAAGCCGTGCGCGAGGAAGCCTGGCCAACGCCGACTGGCGTCGATGAAATGCATGAGGCGTTGATGAGCCTCGCGTGCATCACCGACGTCGAGGCCCAGGCCCATCCAGACTGGCTCGACTGGCTGAGCGCCCTGGCCGACAGCGGTCGCGCCAGCCGCTTGCAAGTCAATGCCGGGCAAGCGCTATGGTTGGCTCTTGAGCGACTGACCTGCCTGCGGGCGATTCATCCTCAGGCGATTTTGCAGCCACCGCTGGAGGCGTTGCCCGGGTTCGATGAAGTCTGGGCGCCGGACGAAGCGGTGCTGGAAGTGATCCGTGCGCGGCTCAGCGCGTTCGGTCCTTTGCCGCTGAACGCGATTGCCGAACCGCTCGGTTTATCGGCGACTCAAGTCACCCGGGCGTTGGCGCAACTGGAACGCGAAGGCTATGTGCTGCGCGGTCAATTCACGCCCGGCACGGTGGAGGAAGAATGGTGCGAACGGCACCTGCTGGCGCGGATTCACCGCTACACCGTCAAGCGTCTGCGGCGGGAAATCGAGCCCGTGGCGTTGCAGGATTTCATGCGTTTCCTGTTCGACTGGCAGCATCTGTCTGCCGCAACCCAGGGTCGGGGCAGCGCAGTGTTGCCCGCGATTGTCGGTCAGTTTGAAGGCTACCCCGCCGCCGCTTCGGCCTGGGACAGTGACATCCTGCCGGCGCGGATCAAAGACTATTCGGCCAGTTGGCTTGATGACCTGTGTCGCAGCGGCAAACTGGTCTGGACTCGCCTGACCGCACGCAACAAAAGCGCCAGCACGGCGCTGCGCAGCACACCGATTCTGCTATTGCCACGCAGTCAGGTCGGGTTATGGAGCGGGTTGACGGAGCAGACGCCGGTCAGCGAACTGTCACCCAAAACGCAAAAAGTCTACGAAGCCCTGAGCCAACACGGCGCGCTGTTTTTTGATGAGCTGACTCACGAAGCCCACCTGCTGCGCTCGGAACTGGAAATCGCTTTGCAGGAATTGGTCGGCGCCGGGTTGGTGAACGCCGACAGTTTCGCCGGTCTGCGAGCACTGATTACGCCGGCCAGCAAGCGACAGAATCGCAGCAGCCGACGCGGGCGCGGAGCGTTTGTCGGCGGGATGGACGATGCCGGGCGCTGGGCGCTGTTGCGGCGCGGGGCGCCTGCGCCGGTTGTGGATAACAAGCGCCCCGCGCCCACGCCTACCGACACCCTGGAACATATCGCCATGACCTTGCTCCGGCGCTACGGCGTGGTGTTCTGGCGCTTGCTGGAACGTGAAGCGGATTGGTTGCCGAGCTGGCGGGAATTGCTGCGCACTTTCCATCGACTGGAAGCTCGAGGCGAGATTCGCGGCGGGCGGTTTGTCAGTGGCTTGGCGGGTGAACAGTTTGCGTTGCCTGAAGCCATTCCGTTGCTGCGCGAAGTGCGGCGACGGCCGCATGACGGGAGTTTGATTGCCGTGTGTGGGGTTGATCCGCTGAACCTCGCCGGGACGCTTTTACCGGGTGCAAAAGTACCGGCATTGGCGAGTAATCGATTGGTGTATCGCGATGGATTACCCGCTGCTGCCGAGATTGCCGGTAAGCAGCTTTTTTGGTTGGAGCTGGATCAGCAAGACAGTGCTGAACTGCATAACAAACTGATCCGGCATTGATGTTTTCCGGGCTGGCCTCATCGCGAGCAAGCTCGCGATGAGGCCATCACCCCCACACAAATCATTGGGTTCTCGGCTGATCCGGCAGGAACACCGATGAATGCTCCGATGCAAGCCCATCGCTTTGCGGCGGCTCAACAGCCTGTCTGGGCATCAAGACCTGCTGTGGATAAGTCTGCGCAAAATGCACCCACGGACTGTTATCCACAAGCTTTTTCAAACGCTGGTTGAACGCCCGACTCACTGCGTATTGCCCGCCCGACACGGTTCGGAACTGTGCCGTCAGCACCACGCCGTTGAGGTCCATCTTGTCGACACCAAACACATCCAGCGGCCCTTGCAGGTTGTACTTGAGGAACGCATCGTCGCGGATGGAATCCCCGGCCTCGCGAATCAACTCGATAGCCTTGTCGACATCGGTGTCGTAGGTGAACTGCACCGAGAAGAACGCATAGGCGAATTGCCGCGATTGATTGGTCACGGCCTTGATCTGACCGAACGGCACCGAGTGCACAAACCCCTTGCCGTCGCGCAGGCGCAAGGTGCGGATGGTCAGGCCTTCGACGGTGCCGGCGTGACCAGAGTCGAGCACTACCCAATCGCCAATCGACAACGTGTCTTCGATGATGATGAACAGCCCGGTGATCACGTCCTGCACCAGTTGCTGGGAACCGAAACCGATGGCCAGCCCCACGACACCGGCACCGGCCAAAAAGGGAGCAACGTTGATCCCCAGGTTAGCCATGGTGGTGATGGCGCAGATCACCACCAGGATGATTTTGATCGCGTTGCGCAGCAGCGGCAGGATGGTTTTTGTTCGGGTACTGGGTTGGCGCGCCGAGCGTTTGTTAACGGGTGGTTTCAGGGCTTCCTGAATCGCCGTATCCAACACTACCCAACCCATCCAGGTCACCAGGAAAATCAAACCGATACGGCTCAGGGAATCGCTGATCGCCCGGCCGACCGAATTGCTCACCGCAAACTCAAACAGCGACACGCCCCAGATGCGTCCCAGGACATCGATGAAAACAATCGCCAGGGCGATGCGCAGCAACGCATGGGAAAGGCTAAGAAAGCGTTCTTTGTAGGCACTGCTGCGGCGTACGGCCAACTCACTGCGCGACTTGAACAAGTGATGAAGCGACGTGCTGAGAAACACCGTCGCAATCAGCAACACCGTGGTAAACAGCGCACAGCGCAGTACTTTCTGGTTGTCATCGCCGATGCCGATCAGGTTGATCACCGACACCAGCACCATCAACAGAATCGGCCAGTACCAGAGCCCGGAAAAGACCCGCAACATTTCACGCACAGCCGGCTGACTGAGGCGCTGGGACAACGGCAAAATGCGGATCAGATGGGCGACCGGACGGCGCATCTTGATCACCAAAAAGCCAAAGGTGACCGAGGCCGCCACCCCGGTGAACACCGCGACACTGCTGGTGAGATTGCCGCCGAGCAGGCGGGCGATCTGCGGACTGGTCAACGCATCGC
The DNA here is from genome assembly GCF_059695775.1 of Pseudomonas sp. LBUM1666. NCBI lineage: Bacteria > Pseudomonadati > Pseudomonadota > Gammaproteobacteria > Pseudomonadales > Pseudomonadaceae > Pseudomonas > Pseudomonas sp. LBUM1666. The sequence goes on from NZ_CP166789.1 coordinate 5,557,497, forward strand.
TCAGGGCCACGAGGAAGCCCATCAAAAACAGCGGTCGTGGGCTGTACTGACGAATAATCTGCACCGCCCGGCGCTTGTGGCCGGCGTTGAACAGCACCACCAGCGACAACAGCAACGACGCGGCGAAAATGCCGCTGCTGGTGGCATAGGCGAAACACAATGCCAGCGCCCGGCCGGCGGACACTTGCAAGAAGTGGCTGACATACAGCGTCAGCGGCAGGCTGATCAGCGCCGGAACCGTGTAGGGCAACACATAACCCAGTAAAGCCTGACCGCGCTCGCGAGTGAGCAGCAGGCGGTTCTGGCACAGACGTTTGGCGAGCAGCCCTCCCAGCAGCCAGAGCAGCGCAAAGACGCCCATCCACACACCGGACAACAGCAGGAAATCCCCCGCCACGCTCCAGCTCGAACGGGCCGAAGGACGATTGACCAGTTGATCCACCTCAACCGCCGCCCGGTCTGCACGCAGACGCCAGGCGTCGAGCAGGTCCTCGTTGAGATCGAGTTTTCCCTGGACTTGATCAATGCTCGAACTGATGGCACCCAGCAAACCACCCTGTACCAGCGGTTCGGGGTGGGCCAGTGGTGTCGCGGCGGTGGCCGGCACACCCGGTAGTGCGGCAGCCTCCAGCTCGTTGCTGCCCAGAATCAGCAATGCCCCCAGTAGTATCGCGGTCTTGAACTTGAACAAACGCGGTGCTCCTGCAAAAGGGACTGTAAGGAACTGATCGGGGAATTGTAGGCAAGTTCGGTTTTTGGGTGAAATCAAGGGCCACCCCCTCACCCCAACCCTCTCCCCTGGGGAGAGGGAGCCTACCGAGGTGTTCTTGGAGCTACGTCGACCTGAAATATCGAGTCGAACTCAGGTTTGAAGAGCATGGAGATCTGCTCCCTTCCCCCTCGCCCCCTTTGGGGGAGAGGGCTGGGGTGAGGGGGCGCTTTTGATCTTTGCGCAGAACGCAAATATCAAATGCCCATCCCCCTATTTTTCCGCATAACCCAAACCCCGACACTGCGCTCCATCAATCAATCCACCGGAGTTGCAGCCATGCCCATTGCCTTGCTCGCGCTGACCCTCAGCGCCTTCGCCATCGGGACGACCGAGTTCGTCATCGTTGGCCTGTTACCCACCATCGGCGCCGACCTCGGCGTCAGCCTGCCGTCCGCCGGCCTGCTGGTCAGCCTCTACGCATTGGGCGTTGCCATTGGCGCCCCGGTGCTGACCGCCCTCACCGGCAAAGTCCCGCGCAAAATGCTGCTGTTGTCGCTGATGGTGCTGTTCACCCTCGGCAACCTGCTGGCCTGGAAAGCGCCGAGTTACGAGTCGCTGATCATTGCACGGATCGTCACAGGCCTGGCCCATGGGGTGTTTTTCTCGATTGGCTCGACCATCGCCACCAGCCTCGTGCCGAAGGAAAAAGCCGCCAGCGCGATCGCCATCATGTTCACCGGCCTGACCGTCGCACTGGTCACCGGCGTACCACTGGGGACGTTCATTGGTCAGCATTTCGGCTGGCGTGAAACCTTCCTCGCGGTGTCTGCATTGGGTGTGATCGCGTTCATCGGCAGCCTGCTGTATGTGCCGAAAAACATTGCCCACAGCAAACCGGCTTCACTGTTGCAGCAATTGCAGGTGCTCAAGCAACCCCGTCTGCTACTGGTGTACGCCATGACCGCGGTCGGTTACGGCGGCTCGTTCATCGCGTTCACCTTTCTAGCACCGATTCTTCAGGACATTTCCGGCTTCAGCGCCAGCACCGTCAGCCTGGTGTTGCTGGTCTACGGCATCTCGGTGGCCGTCGGTAACATCTGGGGCGGCAAACTGGCGGACAAACGCGGCCCGATCAGCGCCCTGAAAATCATCTTCGCCCTGCTCGCTGCCGTGTTGTTCGTACTGACCTTTACCGCTGGCAACCCATGGCTGGCCCTGGCCACCGTGCTGGTCTGGGGCGCGGTTGCGTTCGGCAACGTGCCGGGCCTGCAGGTTTACGTGGTGCGTCAGGCCGAACATCACACCCCGCATGCGGTGGATGTGGCGTCGGGCCTGAACATTGCCGCGTTCAACCTCGGCATCGCCGGTGGCGCGTGGGGCGGTGGCTTGATCGTTGCTCACATGGGCCTGATCCACACCGCGTGGATCGGTGGTCTGGTGGTGTTGGTCGCGTTGGCGCTGACTGCGTGGAGCGGGCGTCTTGATCGACTGGGTCCGGTGTATGCCGAACCTGTTGAAGGCTCACAACGGATCGTCACCGGCCACTAACCCCTGTGGGAGCGAGCTTGCTCCGGGCGGCGTTCCGACGATAGCGGACTAACAGTCGATTGAGATGTTGACTGACGCTCCGTCATCGCGAGCAAGCTCGCTCCCACATTTGATTTGTGTGGGTCTGTTGAGCATTAACCGTCCGTAGTCCCGTCGAAACTTTCTCGCCCGCCCCGCAGTCATCAAAAGACAGGGGCAGTCCGAAGACCATTAGACGGGAGGCGACATGGCGGCGATTCACATCGGTATTTCAGGCTGGCGCTACACGCCCTGGCGGGGGGATTTCTACCCAAAGGGGCTGGCCCACAAGCGCGAATTGCAATTCGCCTCACGGGCGGTCAACAGCATCGAAATCAATGGATCGTTTTACGCCCTGCAACGGCCCGAACGTTATGCCCAGTGGTACGCCGAAACCCCGAGGGGCTTCGTTTTCAGCGTCAAAGCCCCGCGCTTCATCACCCACATCAGGCGACTGCGGGAAATCGATAAACCCCTGGCGAATTTCTTTGCGTCCGGGGTGCTGGAACTAAAAGAAAAACTCGGCCCGATCCTCTGGCAATTCCCGCCCAACTTCAAATTCGATGCCGAGCTGTTCGAAACCTTTCTGGAGCAGTTGCCCCACAACACCGAAGAGGCCGCCGCCCTCGCCCGCCAGCATGATGCGCACGTGAACGGTCACGCCAGCCTGAAGGCCTACGGAAAAAAGCCTTTGCGCCATGCCGTAGAAATCAGAAACGAGAGCTTCGTCGACCCCGCCTTCATCCGCCTGCTCAAACGCCACAATGCTGCGCTGGTTATCGCCGACACCGCCGGTAAATGGCCGTACCGCGAAGACCTCACCAGTGACTTCGTTTACCTGCGCCTGCACGGTGCCGAAGAACTTTATGCCAGCGGTTATACCCCCGAAGCGCTGAAGCGCTGGGGTGACCGGATCGAGGCTTGGCACCACGGCCAGCAACCACCCGACCCGCAGCTGATTGCACCCCGGCAAAAGCCCAAGGCGCGCAAGTCCCGTGAGGTGTTTTGCTACTTCGACAACGACATCAAAGTCCGCGCGCCCTTCGATGCCCGCCGCTTGCTGGAGCGCTTTAATCTGGATAAAGACCTCGCTACCCGCCCCGGTGAACGGGTCGCCGAAGGAGTGCTGTCATGAGCATTTCCGAACCGCTCGGCACCACCGACGAACAGCAACCGATCATCAGCGCCGTGCGCCGCTTCACCGTGCTGACGGTCAACACGCACAAGGGATTCACCGCGCTCAACCGGCGTTTCATCCTGCCGGAATTGCGCGAAGCAGTTCGCAGCGTGTCCGCCGACGTGGTGTTTTTGCAGGAAGTCCACGGCACCCACGAGCATCACCCCCAGCGCTACAGCAATTGGCCGGCGATGCCGCAATACGAATTCCTCGCCGACACCCTGTGGCCGCAGTTCGCCTATGGACGCAACGCGGTCTATCCGGCGGGCGATCACGGTAATGCGCTGCTGTCGAAATTCCAGATCATTCGCCACGACAACCTTGATGTTTCCATCAGCGGTCACGAGAACCGCGGCATCCTGCATTGCGTGCTGCGCCTGCCGGGTGACGGCCAGGAAGTGCATGCCATTTGCGTGCATCTGGGCCTTCGCGAAACCCACCGGACCGAACAGCTCAAGTTGCTGGCCCGACGCCTCGAAGAACTGCCCAGCGATGCCCCGGTGATCGTTGCCGGTGACTTCAACGACTGGCGTCAGCGTGCCGATGCACTGCTCAACCCCTGCGGTTTACGGGAGGTTTTCGCCGAACTCCACGGCAAACCGGCGCGCAGTTTTCCAGCGCGCTTGCCGGCATTGCGCCTTGACCGCATCTACGTGCGCAACCTCAAGGCCAGTCAGCCGCAAGTGCTGGCCGCGCGACCCTGGTCACACCTTTCCGACCATGCACCGCTATCGGTGGAGATCGAGCTATGAGCAGCCCGTCGATGGATAAAACCAATGTGGAGCACTTATCCACAACCCCACCGGCCCGTGAGCCGGGTGTGGTCGACGTCGAATATGGCTGGCAAGGCAACAACCGCGTAGAGCTGCTGGAAAACGGTGAAGCGTATTTCCCTCGGGTGTTCGAGGCCATGCGTCAGGCGAAGACTGAAATCCTGCTGGAAACCTTCATTGTGTTCGAGGACAAAGTCGGCAATGAGCTGCAGGAAGTACTGATCGCCGCCGCTCAACGCGGCGTGCGAATCAGCGCCAGTCTCGATGGCTTTGGCTGCGGTGAACTGAGCACGGGATACCTCTCTGCCCTGAGCGAGGCTGGCGTGCGCATCCAGATTTTCGACCCAGCGCCCAAACATCTGGGCATCCGCACCAACTGGTTCCGCCGCCTGCACCGTAAGATCGTGGTGGTCGACGGCACGATTGCGTTCATCGGCGGCATCAACTTTTCGGCCGACCATTTGGCTGACTTCGGCCCTGAGGCCAAGCAGGATTATTCCGTGGAAGTGCAAGGCCCGGCGGTGGCCGACATCCATCACTTCGCCTTGCTGCAATGCGGTCGCCCGGCTCGCGCCAAATACTGGTGGCAACGACGCAGACAGCGGCGCTCGGAGCTGGCGTTCACCGATCATGACGGCCAGGTTCGCCTGGTGTACCGCGACAACGGCGAACATCCGACCGACATCGAAGAGGTTTACCGACAGGTGCTGCGCAGTGCCCAGCGCCGGGTGGTGATCGCCAATGCCTACTTCTTTCCGGGCTATCGCCTGCTGCGCGAGATCCGCAACGCGGCGCGCCGTGGCGTCGATGTGCGACTGATCCTGCAAGGCCAGCCCGATATGCTGGCGGCCAAACTCGCCGCGCGCATGACCTATGACTACCTGCTCAAATCCGGCGTGCAGATTTACGAATATTGCGACCGTCCACTGCACGGCAAAGTCGCGCTGGTGGATGAGGATTGGAGCACGGTCGGTTCGAGCAACCTCGACCCGTTGAGCCTGGCCTTGAACCTGGAAGCCAATGTGTTGATCCGCGATCGCGCCTTCAACCGTGACCTGTTCGAGCGCCTCGAAGACCTGAGTAACCACCACTGCAAGGCGATGTGCGCAGACAAGGCTCCGCGCGGGCGGGTCTGGCACATGACCGTCGGTTTTCTGGTGTTTCACTTTCTGCGGCACTTCCCCGCTTGGGCCGGTTGGCTGCCGGCGCACAAGCCGCGCCTGAAACCCTTTTCCCATTCCGCCGGGAGTGACACCTGATGAGCCACTCTGATACGCAACCGGCGACCCACGCCGACAACCCGACCAAATCCCGCTGGAGCCGCTGGAAACGGCCATTGACGATGCTGTTTTTCCTGGCGCTGATCGTGCTGTTCACGATGCTTGCCCAGCGCATTGAATGGGATGAAGTGTTCAACAACCTCGCAGATTTCAAGGTGCGCACGCTGATTATCGCGTCCGGTCTGACCTTGGTGAGTTTTCTGGTTTACGCCTGCTTCGACCTGATCGGCCGTACCTACATTCGCCAGGACCTGACGTGGAAGCAGATCCTGCCGGTGGGGATTATCAGCTATGCCTTCAACCTCAACCTGAGTGCCTGGGTCGGCGGCATTGCCATGCGTTATCGGCTGTATTCGCGACTCGGGGTGAGCAAGGGCAACATCGCGAAAATTCTCGGGTTGAGCCTGGCGACCAACTGGTTCGGTTACATGGTGATTGCCGGTGCAGTGTTCAGCAGCGGATTGGTGCGAATGCCGCCAGGCTGGAAGCTGAGCACCGGTGCGTTGCAAGTTGTGGGCGTGGTGTTGTTGCTGGTGAGCGCGGGGTACCTGGCAGCGTGTCAGTTTTCCAAGCGGCGGGAGTGGGTGATACGCGGGGTGGAAATCAACCTGCCGTCCCTGCGCATGGCGGTGCTGCAACTGGCCCTCGGGGCGCTGAATTGGTCGCTGATGGCGGCGGTGATTTTCACCCTGCTGCCGAGCAAGCTGGATTACCCGCTGGTGCTTGGGGTGTTGTTGATCAGCGCGATTGCCGGAGTCATCACGCACATTCCTGCCGGGCTTGGCGTGCTTGAAGCGGTGTTCGTGGCGCTGCTGCAACATGAAGCGTCCCGAGGCAGCCTGGTGGCCGGATTGCTGGCCTATCGGGCGATCTACTTCATCCTGCCGCTACTGATTACCCTGGTGATGTACCTGATCGTGGAAGCCAAGGCCAAGTCGTTGCGGATCGAGAAGAAACCGAGGCATTAACAGTCGAAGTTTTACGATGATTGAATGATGCTCAACCGTTCGCCCACCACCATTTCGGTGATCCAGCCCACCAGGATCGAGGTGTATGCCTGTTGCGAAACAGGCTCACTCAAGGCGTGATCGGAGCCGTCGATAATCCGGTGGGTCAGCGAGTGAGTCTGCTGACAGGCCGCGCGGTAACTCATGATGGTTGAGTGGGGCACATGGTCGTCGGTCTCCGATTCGACCAGCAGCACATCCCCGGTAAATTGCGAACAGGCATGCAGCGCACGATTGCTGTCGGCGCGCACTAACGTGCTGCGGTAATCACGTAAATCGAGCTTGTCCAGGTCACGTTTGGGCGTGTGCCATTGATCATCGCGATACAGCGCCGGCACCCGCAGCGCCAGCCAGCGCACCGGACGCAATGACGTCAGGATCGAGGCCAGGTAACCGCCATAACTGGTGCCGACCACGGCAATCGCCGATGTATCGAGCGCCGGGTGCGCGAGCAAGCGGTCATACGCCGCCAGAAGGTCGCGCAGGTTGTCTTCCCGCGTGACTCGACTCAGCGCAATACCGGCCCCGCCGGTGTGCCCGCGCAAGTCGAACGTCAGGCAAACGCAACCCAAACCGGCGATGCCTTTCGCCCGTTCCAGATCCCGCTCCTGACTGCCGCCCCAACCGTGCACAAAGAGCACACCGGGCACTTTCGATTTTGGACTGAGAAAGGTCCCGATCATCTGTTCATCGTCGATGTCGATTTGAATGGTTTCGCTTCTAGCCGTCATAGGATTTAACCGTTACGTACTTGAGAAGAAAGTCACTGTTTTGCGCCGGCCCGCGATACACCTCGATGGCGTCCGCCGGCAACGGCTGGTCGATGTAGGTCTCGACCGAAGACACGCGAATCGCACGCATCTCGGGGTCGTTGACGAAGCTTTGCAAGGCGGCGACTTCGGCGCTGCTGGCACCGCCCATCCGCCAGGACTGCTCGAGCACGCCGCTGCGCTGTTTGCCGTTACTGTCCACTCCTTGGGCGATGTCGTAGTTGCGACGCGAGGCGTAGAAACCGGGATAAGCCTCATCAGCGGCACGGTCGAACACTTGCGCCTGCCGGATCGCCAGCTGAATATCGTCCGGCAGTTCCAATTCGAGCAAATCGTCGTAGTGACCCCGCACCACCAGCAGGTTGGACCCTCCATAAACCTGCTCGCCCTGACCGTCTTCGGTCAAGTATTGATCACCGCAATAACTCAGCACCTGGTCGCCGATAAAGCTCTGACCGACGCTGTGGGTGATCACTTGGTCCAGGTCCTGCTCCAGCACCACGCCTTCAGTGAACAGCGCTTTGGCATCGGGTCTGGCGAGGATGGCATCGAACTGGTCGAGGCTTTTGATCACTTCCTGGCCACGGCCGGCACAGGCATGAATAGGTTTGATGCGGATAGGACCAGTGTAGAGCAGGTGTTCTGCCGCGGGCCGCGCATCGTCCATGGAAAAAACACTGAGGCCGTCGAGCACCACGCTGCGCACACGTTCGGAAAACAACGGTGACCAGCCTTCCGGAGCGTGAGCATTTTTGTTGCGCAACCCGTGACTGATGGCTTTGGTGCAGATGAAATCATGCTCGACATAACCGCCCCACAAATCCTCCGGTCCCTTGACGCCTAATTGCCGGGCGGCAGCGACGCCAACAAGCGTCTGGGTCGGCAACAAATAAAGGTCTCGACCGTTGTGCCGTTTGGGGTCGTAACTACCGCCGAATTTAAGCCCCAGTATCTGCGCCAGCCAACGGGCCAGCGCACGATTGGTTTCCACTTCGTGCAACGGAGCCTCGGGGCGCACGGAGTGGGCGACCACCACTTTCTTGCGGCTTGCTGGGGTCATGCGTCCCCCTTCAATCTGCGCTTGATGAATGTAGTAGAAGGGGTGCAGAGATCAGGCCAAGGGAGGCCAGAGATAAACGTTTTTCAAATCAGCCAGTTGCGAAAAACGTGATGGCACCGTGCCTGCCTGATTCTGCACGACAAGGGTTTCAACTCTGGCATTTTGCACGACTGACGCTCATCCCTGACTCGCTCCCACCCCAAACCGCGTCCGGTAATCACTGGGCGCCAACCCGGTAATCTTCTTGAACGTCGCCCGAAAGGCACTCGGGTCCTGATAACCCACCGTCCAGGCAATGTGATCGATGGTGCCGTTGGTGAACTCGAGCATTTCCCGAGCCTTGCCGACCCGCAGGTGCTGGCAGTACTCAGTGGGTTTGAGTCCGGTTGCCGCACGAAATCGACGCAGGAACGTGCGCTCTTCCAGCCCTGCCCGCTCGGCCATCGTCGCCAGCGACACATCGGTCGCTCCGGTGCTTTGCAGCCAATGCTGGACCTTGAGAATCGAAGCATCTCCATGGCTGAGAATGGGTGAAAAATTGCTGCCGCATTCACTCGCGCTGTCGCTGTGTTCCACCACCAGAAACCGCGCGGTACTGGTGGCGATGCTCGGCCCCAGCAGACGGTTGACCAGACGCAAGCCCAGTTCGGACCAAGCCATCAGCCCGGCGGTGGTGATCAGGTCGCCGTCATCAACGATGGGGGTGTCGGCCTTGAGGTTGATCGCCGGGTAACGCTCGGCGAAGGTTTTGGCCGAGGTCCAGTGGGTGGTGGCGCTACGACCGTCGAGCAGGCCGCTCTCGGCCAACAGAATCGACCCCACACAAACCCCGCCGAGTGTCGCGCCATTGGCGTGTTGCTGACGCAGCCAGCGAATCAGTCCCTGTGGTGCCTGGCCTTCGGAAAAACCGGCAATCGACGGCGGAATCAACACCGCCACCAACGCGCCGCCCGGAGCGGGATGACTGTCGTAGACCCGCACGGGCGTCTGATCGCCGTCAACTTGCCAATGGCTGACCCGCAGCAACGGCAACTGCGCCGCCTGATGCTCGGCGGCAATCCGGTTCGCCACACCGAACAAGTCCGTCAACCCATGCACCGCCGCCATCTGCGCACCGGGATAGATCAGCACGCCCAACTCGGCGATTGGCCTTTCTGCGTCCATTGTCAGTTTTCCCCCTTCTATTGTCGGTGCGGCCAATCCTCGGACGGCCTGCCAGACCCAATACTTCATTCCACACCCAACAAGCAACTTCGAGGAAACAGTCATGACCAAGCAAGCACTCATCGTAGTTGATATCCAAAACGACTACTTCCCCCAAGGCAAGTGGCCGCTGGTCGGCGCCGATGCCGCCGCGGACAACGCCGTTCGTATGCTCAAAGCCTTCCGCGATGTCGGTGATTCGGTGGTGCACATCCGCCACGAATTCACCTCCGACGAAGCGCCCTTTTTCACTCCGGGCTCCGAGGGCGCGAAGCTGCACCCTAAAGTCCTCAACCGCGCCGACGAACCGGTCGTGCTCAAACACTTCGTCAACTCGTTCCGCGAAACCGAACTACAGTCAATCCTCGACGAGCAAGGCATCAAGGAACTGGTCGTCGTCGGCAGCATGAGCCACATGTGTGTCGACGGCATCACCCGCGCCGCCGCCGATCTTGGCTACACCGTCACGGTGATTCACGACGCCTGCGCTACCCGTGATCTGGAGTTCAACGGCGTCACCGTTCCGGCAGCCCACGTTCATGCCGCCTTCATGTCGGCCCTGGGTTTTACCTACGCCAGCGTGGTGTCCACCGATGACTTCCTGGCGGCCAACCACTAACGCTTCAACCCACTATCCTCATCGGAGATGATCGACATGGCTACTCTGACGACTCGCGAAGGCAACACGCTTTATTACAAGGACTGGGGCAGCGGACAACCGGTGGTGTTCAGCCACGGCTGGCCATTGAGCAGCGACAGCTGGGAATCACAGATGCTGCACTTCGCCAACAACGGTTTCCGCGCCATCGCTCACGATCGTCGGGGCCATGGCCGATCGAGCCAGCCGTGGGACGGCAACGACATGGATCATTACGCCGATGACTTGGCGGAGCTGATCGAACACCTGGACTTGAAGGACGTGATCCTCTTCGGATTCTCCACCGGTGGCGGCGAAGTCGCCCGTTACATCGGCCGCCATGGCACACAGCGTCTGGCGAAAGCCGGGTTGATCTCCGCCGTGCCGCCGCTGATGCTGAAAACCGAAAGCAACCCCAAAGGCCTGCCGATCGACGTCTTCGACGGCATCCGCGCCGGTTCTATCGCCGACCGTTCGCAGCTGTACAAAGACATCGCTGGCGGCCCGTTCTTCGGCTTCAACCGGCCTGGCGCCAAACCGTCACAAGGGTTGATCGATTCGTTCTGGATGCAAGGGATGATGGGCGGCCATAAAAACACTCTGGACAGCATCAAGGCATTTTCGGAAACGGACTTTCGGGAGGATTTGAAGAAGTTTGATGTACCGACCTTGATCATCCACGGCGATGACGACCAGATCGTGCCGATCCAGGCGGCTGGGCTGGAGAGCAAGCGGTTGATCGCACATGCCGAGTTGATTGTGTATCCGGGCGCGCCGCATGGGCTGACGGATACGCATAAAGAGAAGGTGAATGCGGATATGTTGGCGTTTGCCAGAGGCTAGTCACCTTATGTTGTACGACTCAGGAAACCCGCGTCTGCCCTCCAGTCGCGGGTTTTACTGTCACGTTCTGTTCGCGCAACGACACAGCCGCTCGACGGCCAGTCCGATGCTCAAGACATCATCGTCCCGGCCAGAGGGTGCGGACAGCAGAATGGAGGTCGGCAGCCCTTGAGCGTCAACTCCGGTGGGCATGGCCAGCCCCGGCATATCGAGAAAACTGCCAATCATGGTGTTGGCCAGTGTCTGCAAATTCGTGGTGGCGAACAGCTCGTCGTCGGCCTCCAGCGCAGCGAGCGGTGGTGCGACGTGTTTGACGGTGGGCATCAGCAAAATGGCATCAGAGAGCTCCGCTCTGACACCGAGCATCAACTCGGTCCGTAACTGACGAAGCTCGGCTTCAGCAGTGTCTGGCAACGCCGCAGCGGCCAGAAGCCGGTTACGCACGCGCCGATCCATCCGCACACCGTCGGGGCTCTCGACAATACTGCGCAACAATCGCCAGGCCTCAATCGCCCCCAACCACCCCAGTCGTTTGATCGCCTCGCGGGTTCGACTGACCGAGAGCAGTGTTTTGTCATGCAGATGGGCCCCTGCCCGCTCCAACAGGTCCAGGGTGGCCAGGAAATTCGTGCGAACCGCAGGCTGGAGTTCCGGGTCGTCGAGACTCTGTTTTTCCACCACAAAATGAACGCCCTTGAGATCAACAGCGCCGCTGTGCTCCCCGGGCACTCCACGCATAAGGCAATCCAGCGTCACGCAGTCCTGAACGCTGTGGGCGAAGCAGCCAAGACTGTCAAAGGTGACCGCCAGAGGATGAATCCCGCTCATGTCGTATCGCTGACTGGATCCCTTGAACCCCGTCAAACCATTGAAAGCTGCGGGAACGCGAATGGAGCCCGCCGTATCGGTGCCAATGGCCACGCAGACAATACCGCGCTGCACCGCAATCGCCGATCCGGACGAAGACCCCCCGGGCACTCGCGGCTCAACCTGATTGAAGTCTGCGGTGGGCGTTCCGTAATGCGGATTCAGACCCAACCCCGAGTAGGCAAATTCGGTGAGGTTGGTCTTGCCGATCGGGATCATGCCGGCATCACGCAGTCGTGCAATGACGGGAGCATCCACCATCGCTGGCGCCCGTTCATCACGGGTAATGGAACCGGCAGTGGTCCGGCTGCCAGCCACATCGATAAGGTCCTTCACCGCAAATGGAATGCCATCCAGAACGCTCAGCGGATTGCCCTGCTGCCAGCGCGCGAGGGATTGTTGCGCTGCTGAAAGTGCTTGGGTATCGAGCAAGCTGATGAACACATGTTCTGCCGTCTCGCTCTTGCGCAGTGCTGCGCGAATCAGTTCCGGAGCGCTGGTCGTGCCTTGCGCCAGCGCTTCAATCGTCTCGCTCATGGTGTTCATGGTGATTCACTCCTTGAAGACGTCCCTGAGCGGCGCACCGAACTTACGGAGCGCCGGTCCTTTTGGCCCGCTGTCAATCGCTCAGAACAGCGAGGCCCCTTTTGATTTGGCCAGATACCGAGCCGGCGAATCCCCCAGGTTGCGGCGAAACACCGACGTGAATGCACTGGAGCTGCTATAGCCCAACTCAATCGCCACCTCGGTAATGGATGAGCCATGGCTCAGCCGTGCAGTCGCCTCAAGCAGGCAGACTTGCTGGCGCCAGGCAACAAAGCTCATACCGATGCTTTCGCGGAAATTGCGGGTAAATGTTCGTCGGCTCATGCTCGACCAGTCGGCCATCTCACTGATGGAAATTCTCTGGGTCGGGGCATCGAGGAATCGATGACAGGAGCGCGCCAGACGGGGTTCCGTGGGGATGGGGGCACTGAGCGGAAGCGCGGGCATGGCGCCAATCTCATCGACCAGCAGCGTCAACACGCACTGATTACGCACCGTCGGCGGTTGCTCCGGCCCGATCGCCAGCGCCGCCCCGAGCAGATGCCTGAGCAGCGGCGACACCCCGAACACCTGACATTGATCAGGCAAGCCCGCGCGTTTGGCGGCCGCATCATCCAGATAAGTATTGAGCATCGTGACATCACCGCGCATGTGCATCTCATGGGAGACCCCAGCGGGCACCCACAGTGCACGTTGCGGTGGAACGACCCAGTTGCCCAGGTCGGTAAACATCTTCATCGCCCCGGTGGAGGCATAAGCGAACTGGCCGCGCCGGTGGGTATGCCGCGCAAAAACAGTCCCGGAAGGGTACTCGCGCAAAGTCACCACAGCATCAGGGCTGTCGGATTCGAAAGGTTCAGATGTAAAAAATGATGTCATGGCCCGATTTTGGCAAAAAATGGCCTGACAGAGCAAGCAGGCCATTTGCCCCCACCCTAGAATCAACTCTCCCAAAGTTGGGGCTATTCGAAGGGATATTCGGAAAAAATGAGCACAAAGTACTTGGACGTCAGAGTAGAAGGCTCTGTTTTGCTGGTGGGCCTCAATCGCCCGCAAAAGCGCAACGCCATGTCGCTGGATGTCATGCACGAACTGCGCGAGACCTTCTCCAACATTCCTGACGGCGTCGGTGCAGCAGTGCTTTACAGCACTGGCGAGCACTTCTGCACGGGCCTGGACTTATCGGAAATCAGGGATCAATCCGTCATCGATAACGTGCATGCCTTCCGGGAATGGCATGCAACGTTCGATCTGATTCAGTTTGGCAAAGTACCGGTGGTTGCTGCCATCTCCGGCGCCGCGATTGGCGGCGGACTGGAAATCGCCACTGCCTGTAGCCTGCGTGTAATCGACGACAGCGCTTTCTTTTCGCTCCCCGAGGCGATGCGTGGCCTTTACGTGGGGGTCGGCGCATCGGTGCGATTCCCGAGAATTGCCGGTATCACGCTGATGACCGACATGATGCTTACCGGGCGCACGTTATACGCCCAGGAAAGCTACGACCGAGGCATTGCCCAGTACCTGGTGCCAAACGGTCAAGTGCTGATTAAGGCGATCGAGTTGGCACAAAAGATTAGCGGCAACCTGCCAATGACCAACTACGCCGTCACTCACGTCTTGCCAAGGATTGTTGATCAGAGCCAGCAGGATGGTCTCATCACTGAAGCCCTGATTGCCGCCGTGGTGTCATCGGATGCCCGTACGCAGGATCGCCTGGCTGACTATCTCGATCGTAAAAACAACAAGATCCAGACCGCCCCCGCACTGTAATCCCCGGACGTGACAGTTGCCGACGATTCGGCAAGCCCATGGATGGCCATAAAACTACAACAGTAAACCGGTGAAACGATGTTTCAGCATAGTACTCAAGATGATCTATACCGAAGCAATGACAGCTCCGATGAAAGGCTGATCAAGATAGAACGCAGCTGGCACAAACGCGCGCAAATAAAACTCGACTCCCAGCGCCCGGAAATCCAGCTTGATCTTAATGCACCGGACTTTCTGGAAACACTGCTGCCTTTTTCCGATGACCCCAACTACCAGCACTACCCGGCAAAGTTGAAGTTACTCATCCTGTCTGCCGGATGGGTTATTTACAACCAGAAAACCATTGCCATTGAAACAGAGATCATCTGTCCGTCCTGCATCGACCTGCTCCATCTTGGCTCGCGCCTGAGTTATGCAAGCGCCGCGACGATTTCTGAAACGCTGGCAGACGAAGCTTTTCATACGCTGTTCTCAATCAACATGTGCGAGTTGGCCATTACCCAGCGCGGCATGAGTATTCAATGGCCCGAACTCGAGCTGACGCGGCACTTGAGCCAAGCGCAGACGACAATGTCCGAGACCGACTTCAAGGTCTATCGCCTGGCGTTTTCGCTGGTCTCCGAAACGTTCATCAGCGATTACCTTGCCGAACTCAGCGATGCGACGCAGATACAGCCGGTGTTCCGCCACGCAGTGGCCTTGCACAAAAAAGACGAACTGGTGCACAAACACATATTCCCCCTGTTTGTGCAGCCCATAGTCGACGACTTTTCACCGCAACAGAAAACGTTGTTTACCCGCGGCATCGCCAACTCCATCCGGATCTTCCCGATGCGGGAGATTTCCGCCTGGCGAATCATTCTTCCGCAACTTCTTGAACTGTTCGGCGATCACTCACTGTTATTACCGACTCAGTTCATCGAGACCGGCGAAGCGGACTATTCCGCCATGCCCGGCATCCTGAGTTCAATCGGTATTCATCCGACAACCGAACTCACCGGTGCGGGCGTCACTGCCGAGCTGACCACAACCGTTTAAGAGTCATCGCGCTATTAACGGACTACAAAATCAATAGAGTAATTTTTATGTGTGGATACATTGGCGTCTTCTCCAAACAACCTCGTGCGTTCAATCCAAACATGTTTGATGCCGCCCTGCACGCGATACATCATCGTGGGCCGGACAGTTCCAGCCAGTGGTTCGATCCGCAAGGTCAAGCGGCCTTCGGTTATGTGCGTTTAGGCTTGGTCGGGCTGGGAAACGGCACTCAGCCCATCGTCGCCGACGAAGGCGACCTGGTGATGATGGTCAACGGGGAATTTTACGACTACCAACGCATTCGCAAAGAACTGGAAGGCTTTGGCTGCCGCTTCAAAACGTCCTCGGACAGCGAAATTGCCATGCACCTGTACCGCCGGCACGGTGTGCGCGGCCTCAAGCAATTACGCGGTGAATTCACCATTCTGATCTTCGATCGCCTGCGCAAGATGCTGTTTGCCGTGCGCGATCGTGTCGGCGTAAAACCGCTGTATTACACCGAGCACGAAGGCGCGTGGTATTTCGCGTCCGAAGTGAAGGCATTGCTCGCGGCGGGTGTTCCTGCGCAATGGGATCATGAAGCCTACGCCAATCGGGGTTTCATCTTGCGAGACCGTACGGTCTTCAAGAACATCCGCAGCGTCAAACCTGGCTGCTGGATCATCGCCGACGGCAGCGGTCTGCAGACCGAGCAGTATTGGGATTGGGACTTCCCAACGTCCGAAACCGCAGGCAACCACGCGTCTGAAGCCGAGATGATCGATTCGCTGCGTAGCACCATTGAAGAATCGGTGCGCCTGCGTCTGCACGCGGATGTTCCGGTGGGCGTGTGCCTGAGCGGAGGCCTGGACTCATCCGCCATGCTCGGAATCGCCACTGAACTGACTGGCAAACCACTGGAAGCGTTTCACCTGTCATTCGAAGGCGAAAAAGCCTACGACGAGCGCCAGTATGCAGAGATTGCAGCACTGCATAACCGCGCCAACCTGAACGTGTTGTCGGTTGATTCGTCTGACATGGCGGACAATTTCGAAAATGCCCTCTGGCATGCCGAGATGCCGTTCGCCAACGCCCACAGCGTGGCGAAGTACCTGCTCTGCAAGTTTGTTCAGAAGCAGGGGATGCGGGCAGTACTGACCGGTGAAGGCGCCGATGAAGTGTTCGGCGGTTACCCGCACTATCGCCGTGACATGGTGCTGTACAACCACGAGCATCAAGATCCCGCTGTCATCGCCGAGCTGACCAAGCGTCTGCGCGGTAGCGAAAACCGCTACCTGCCCGGCAGTACCAGTGGCGTCGACTGGGTTCACAACGAACTCGGCCATGGCGTGTCCTGGCTGGAAACCCAGGCAGCGTTGTTTGGTCCTCTCGCGCAACTGTACAGCGATGATTTCCGTGAACGTTTCTGTGACGTGGATGCCTATCGCCAGTTCTATGACCGCCTGAGCCCAAGGGCCCTGAACGGCTGGGAGCCAGTTAACCGTTCGCTGTACATGGTCGCCAAATCGAGCCTGCCAAACGTTGTACTGACCTCCCTGGGCGACCGAATGGAAATGGCCGGTAGTCTGGAAGGACGACCTCCCCTGCTCGATCACCAGGTCATTGAAGCGGCTTGCCGCCTCCCGGTGTCGATGAAAGTTCGTGGGGCCACCGAAAAGTACGCCTTGCGCGAGGCCATGCGGCCTTATGTTCCACAAGCGGTTTATGACCGCAAGAAACAATACTTTCGCGCGCCGCCAGCGTCCGAAAGCCCGCAGTCGAAGCTGTACGAAATGATCCACGATGTTTTGAGCGGGCCGGCACTCAGCCAGGTTCCGTTCTTCGATCCGGTCAAGGTTCGTGGATTGCTGGCCAAACTCCCTTCGCTGT
Source organism: Pseudomonas sp. LBUM1666 (assembly GCF_059695775.1). Taxonomy (NCBI): domain Bacteria; kingdom Pseudomonadati; phylum Pseudomonadota; class Gammaproteobacteria; order Pseudomonadales; family Pseudomonadaceae; genus Pseudomonas; species Pseudomonas sp. LBUM1666. Next base: position 5,574,615 of record NZ_CP166789.1, read on the forward strand.
CTCCCGCGCAACGTGCATCGGCGGACAACTTACTGATGGAAATCGCCGGGCTTTGCCTGATGCAAAAGCGGTTCGCATTGAACTGATTTGAATGCGGCATACCGTTGCTTCGGTGTGCCGCTTAATGTGAGGCGAGGTATATGCAGAAAAAACATTTGGCGCTCGCAGTACTGGTCACCCTGGTGTGGGGCGTGAACTTCCCTATCACAAAACTGGGGTTACGCTCGATCGATCCCTTTGTATTAACGGGAATACGTTTCGCACTGGCCGCCCTGCCACTGGTGTTCTTCATAAAACGCCCCTCAGTTAAATTCAGCTATGTCGCCGCCTATGGCTTCATCTTCGGGCTGGGTATGTGGGGTGTCATTAACTACGGAATTCAGGTGGGTGTCAGCCCAGGTATTGCGTCATTGATCATCCAGCTCAGTGTGTTCTTCACCATGGGTTGGGGGGCGTTACTGTTCAAGGAGAAAATTCGTGGGGCACAACTGCTCGGCGCGTTACTGGCGCTGGTCGGGCTAGCCGGAATTGTTTCCACCCAACAAGGAGAGCACGCCATTTTGGGGGTGATGCTGATTGTGCTCAGTGCCGTGGCCTGGAGTGTCGGCAATGTCATCATCAAGAAGTCCGGGGTGAAGGAAATCTTTTCGTTCATGGTCTGGGCCAGCCTGTTTCCACCCATCCCCCTGTTCCTTGTCGCCTGGTTCATGCATGGCGCAGCGCCCTTCCAGGGCTTGCAAGACAGTCTCGACCTGACTGCGATGCTGTCCATCATTTTCCAGGTTTACCTGGCTACGCACTTTGCCTATTGGGGCTGGAACTCGCTGCTCAAGTTGTACCCGGTTTCAACCGTGGCGCCGCTGTCATTGCTGATCCCGGTATTCGGTATCGCAAGCTCGATGCTGATTATCGGCGAACATATTTCGACCCCCAACTTGATCTCGATTGCGATCATTATTGCCGGGCTGGCAGTCGGTCTCTATCGCAAACCGGTCGGGACACTCAATATCGTGACAAAGGCGGGGCTCAGACCGGACTGACTCGATATGCCATAAACGAAAATTGGCTCGCAACCGTGAGGTTTGCGGGCTGTCTTATGGTGTAGATCCGCATTGTGTTTAGCGGCCATACAAAAAGGCCCATAGCATCTATAGCTACAGGCCTATTGTTTACACTTTGAAAAAGTATCCGCTAGAACGGAATATCGTCATCAAAGCTGTCGAAATCCGGTGCCGGCTGTGGAGCAGCCTGCTGTGGAGCCGGAGCCTGGCGCGACTGTTGCGGCGCTGCCGACTGCTGCGGACGCGGAGCCTGTTGGCGTGGGGCTGGGGCGGACTGCTGGTAGTTATTGCCCCCGCCTTGTTGGTCGCCCTGCTGTGGACGGCCGCCCAGCAGTTGCATGGTGCCTTGCATGTCGACCACGATTTCAGTGGTGTAACGCTTGATACCGTCTTTTTCCCACTCGCGGGTCTGCAGCTTGCCTTCGATGTAGACCTGCGAACCTTTACGCAGGTATTCGCCGGCGATCTCGGCAACTTTGCCGAACATCGACACACGGTGCCATTCGGTCTTCTCGACTTTCTGACCGGTTTGCTTGTCGGTCCACTGTTCGCTGGTCGCCAGACTCAGGTTGGTCACGGCGTTACCGTTAGGCAAGTAGCGAACTTCGGGATCCTGGCCGCAAGTGCCGACCAATATGACTTTGTTAACCCCACGGGCCATAACGTTCTCCTAGGCTACGCACGCTGCCCCGGCCGGGTTGTTCACCAGGCGCTCAAGGGTGGTGCGATCCAATAGTTCTGTGTCCAATTTGATGTAAATCGCCGCTTCATCTTCGACGATCACTGCATCTGTTACCCCTACGACGGCCTTCAGGCGCTCGACCAGACCCGCTTCGCGGATCGCCTCGGGCGACAACGGCAAGCGCAGGCTCGTCACGTAGGGAGGTTCGCGCATGGTAACAGCAAAGGCCAGCCAGAGGGCAGCCAGACCGGCGCATCCAAGGAACACAACCGACAGACCGCCATGCTGGAACAACCAGCCACCGAGGATGCCGCCCAGTGCCGAACCGAGGAACTGGCTGGTGGAATAAACCCCCATCGCCGTGCCCTTGCCGCCTGCCGGTGAAACCTTGCTGATCAGCGATGGTAGAGAAGCTTCCAGCAAGTTGAACGCGGTAAAGAACACCACCGTCCCGATCACCAAAGCTCGCAAGCTATCGCCGAACTGCCAGAAGAATAGCTCAGTGAGCATCAGCGTCGCGACGGCACCGAGTAAAACTCGTTTCATTTTGCGTTTCTTCTCGCCGTAGATAATGAACGGGATCATGGCGAAGAAGGAAATCAGCAGCGCGGTCAGGTACACCCACCAGTGCTGCTCTTTGGGCAACCCGGCTTTTTCGACCAGCGCCAAAGGCAACGCAACGAAGCTCGACATCAACATCGCGTGCAACACAAAAATGCCCAGGTCCAGACGCAGCAGGTCCGGGTGCTTGAGCGTCGGTATCAGCGCCTGGCGCGCAACACCGGACTCGCGGTGCTGCAACGGCCCGGTCGAGCGCGGCACCATGAACATCACGATCACGATGCCGAACAGCGCCATGCCGCCCGTGGCGAGGAACAATCCGGACAGGCCGAAGGCGCGGGTCAGCAACGGTCCTACAACCATCGCGACAGCGAACGACAGACCGATCGTCATGCCGATCATCGCCATGGCTTTGGTCCGATGCTGTTCGCGGGTCAGGTCTGACAGTAACGCCATCACTGCCGCGGAAATCGCCCCGGCACCTTGCAGGATTCGTCCGGCGATCACGCCCCAGATCGAGTCGGCATTGGCCGCCAGTACGCTACCGAGAGCGAAAACGATCAGCCCCAGATAAATCACCGGACGGCGACCGATCCGGTCGGAAATGAAGCCAAAAGGAATTTGGAAAATCGCCTGGGTCAGGCCGTAAGCGCCAATCGCCAGCCCGATGAGGGCCGGGGTCGCTCCCGCCAGGTCCATCCCATAGGTCGCCAGTACCGGCAACACCATGAACATGCCAAGCATACGGAAGGCGAACACCAGGGCCAGACCGCTTGCTGCGCGGGTCTCACTGCCACTCATGCGTTCGCTGTGGGGATCGTGCATGGAAAAACCTCATGTGAACCGGCGGCGATTCTACCAGTCCCATCGATTGACGGGGTATATCGCGACGCTTTGACGCGCTCTGCTGACAGACTCTTCATGTAAGGCTGCAACCCGCTCATTCGATAGTGTGCATCCATCCAGTATTTGGCCGTATACTCCTACGTTTTCGACGCCCGCCGAGCGAGGCCACTTTGGACAAGATCCTGATTCGTGGGGCCCGAACCCACAACCTGAAGAACATCGACCTGACCCTGCCACGGGACAAACTGATCGTCATCACCGGCCTGTCCGGATCCGGCAAATCGTCCCTGGCGTTTGACACGCTGTATGCCGAAGGCCAACGCCGCTACGTCGAATCGCTGTCGGCCTACGCGCGGCAATTTTTGTCGATGATGGAAAAGCCTGACGTCGACACCATCGAAGGTCTGTCGCCAGCCATTTCCATCGAGCAGAAATCGACCTCGCACAACCCGCGTTCGACGGTCGGCACCATCACCGAAATCTACGATTACCTGCGCCTGCTTTACGCTCGCGTGGGTATTCCGCGCTGCCCGGATCACGACATTCCGCTGGAAGCCCAGACCGTCAGCCAGATGGTCGACCTTGTCCTCGCCCAACCGGAGGGCAGCAAACTGATGCTGCTGGCCCCGGTGATCCGCGAGCGTAAAGGCGAACACCTCTCGGTCTTCGAGGAACTGCGTGCCCAAGGCTTTGTGCGAGCCCGGGTCAACGGCAGGCTCTGCGAGCTGGACGAGTTGCCGAAGCTGGACAAGCAGAAGAAGCACTCGATCGATGTGGTGGTCGACCGCTTCAAGGTGCGCTCCGATCTGCAACAGCGCCTGGCCGAGTCGTTCGAGACCGCGCTGAAGCTGGCGGACGGCATCGCCCTGGTAGCGCCGATGGACGATGAGCCCGGCGAAGAAATCATCTTCTCCGCGCGCTTCGCCTGCCCGATTTGCGGTCATGCCATCAGCGAGCTGGAACCCAAGCTGTTCTCCTTCAACAACCCGGCTGGCGCTTGCCCGACTTGCGATGGTCTGGGGGTGAAGCAGTTCTTCGACATCAAGCGATTGGTCAATGGCGAACTGACGCTCGCGGAAGGCGCGATTCGTGGCTGGGACCGGCGCAACGTCTATTACTTCCAGATGCTCGGCTCGTTGGCTTCGCACTACAAGTTCAGCCTGGAAGTGCCGTTCAACGAACTGACGGCCGATCAGCAGAAGTTCATCTTGCACGGCAGCGGTTCGCAGAACGTCGACTTCAAATACCTGAACGACCGTGGCGACATCGTCAAACGTTCGCACCCGTTCGAAGGCATCGTGCCGAATCTGGAACGTCGCTACCGTGAAACCGAGTCGGCTTCTGTGCGTGAAGAGCTGGCCAAGTTCCTCAGCACTCAACCTTGCCCGGATTGCCGTGGTACTCGCCTGCGTCGTGAGGCGCGGCATGTGTGGGTGGGCGAGAAGACGCTGCCGGCGGTGACCAATCTGCCAATTGGCGATGCCTGTGAATATTTCGGCGTGCTGAAACTTACTGGCCGTCGCGGTGAAATTGCCGACAAGATTCTCAAGGAAATTCGCGAGCGACTGCAGTTCCTGGTCAACGTTGGCCTGGACTATTTGTCGCTGGATCGCAGTGCCGACACGTTATCCGGTGGTGAAGCGCAGCGTATCCGTCTGGCCAGCCAGATTGGTGCCGGCCTGGTTGGCGTTCTGTACATCCTCGACGAACCGTCAATTGGTTTGCACCAGCGGGACAACGATCGGCTGCTGGGCACACTCAAGCACCTGCGGGATATCGGCAATACGGTGATCGTGGTCGAGCACGACGAAGATGCGATTCGCCTGGCTGACTACGTGGTGGATATCGGTCCGGGCGCAGGTGTACACGGCGGACACATTGTCGCCGAAGGTACGCCGGCCGAAGTCATGGCTCATCCAGATTCGCTGACCGGCAAATACTTGTCGGGCCGGGTGAAGATTGCAGTCCCAGCCAAACGCACGCCGCGTAACAAGAAGTTGTCGCTGTCCCTCAAAGGCGCCCGTGGCAACAACTTGCGCGATGTCGACCTGGACATTCCAATCGGCCTGCTGACCTGTGTAACCGGCGTGTCCGGCTCGGGCAAGTCGACGCTGATCAACAACACCCTGTTCCCGCTTAGCGCTACGGCATTGAACGGTGCGACGACGCTCGAAGCGGCCGCTCACGACAGCATCAAAGGTCTGGAGCATCTGGATAAGGTTGTCGACATCGACCAGAGCCCGATCGGTCGAACGCCACGCTCCAACCCGGCGACCTACACTGGGTTGTTCACACCGATTCGCGAACTGTTCGCCGGTGTGCCGGAGTCCCGCTCCCGCGGTTATGGTCCTGGACGCTTCTCCTTCAACGTGAAGGGCGGACGTTGCGAAGCTTGTCAGGGCGATGGCCTGATCAAGGTGGAAATGCACTTCCTGCCGGACATCTATGTCCCCTGCGACGTCTGCAAGAGCAAGCGCTACAACCGCGAAACCCTGGAGATCAAGTACAAGGGCAAGAGCATCCACGAAACCCTCGAGATGACGATCGAGGAAGCGCGGGTGTTCTTCGATGCGGTTCCGGCGCTGGCGCGCAAGCTTCAGACGCTGATGGATGTCGGCCTGTCTTACATCAAGCTCGGGCAGTCAGCGACCACGCTGTCGGGTGGTGAAGCCCAGCGGGTGAAGCTGTCCCGTGAACTGTCCAAACGCGATACCGGCAAGACGCTGTATATCCTCGATGAGCCGACGACCGGCCTGCACTTCGCGGATATTCAGCAGCTGCTCGACGTTTTGCATCGATTGCGCGACCACGGCAACACTGTGGTGGTGATCGAACACAACCTTGATGTAATCAAAACAGCCGACTGGTTGGTGGACCTCGGGCCGGAAGGCGGCTCCAAGGGCGGACAGATCATTGCCGTCGGTACGCCGGAAGAAGTGTCAGAGATGAAGCAATCCCACACTGGCTTCTACCTCAAGCCGCTACTGGCTCGCGACAAGGCCTGAATCAGGCCCACGAAAAAGCCCCTGTCACTTCATCGGTGACAGGGGCTTTTTTGTATCCGGTGGAATCAGGCGTGCGATTGCAGGTAATTTTCCAGACCGATCAACTTGATCAGACCCATCTGCTTTTCAAGCCAGTAGGTGTGGTCTTCTTCGGTGTCATGCAATTGAACCCGCAGCATCTCGCGACTGACATAGTCCTTGTGCTGTTCGCAGAGCTTTATGCCCTTGCAGAGCGCGGCGCGGACTTTGTATTCAAGTCGCAGGTCAGCGGCGAGCATGTCAGGCACTGTGGTGCCGACGTCCAGGTCGTCCGGACGCATGCGCGGCGTGCCTTCAAGCATGAGGATCCGGCGCATCAGGGCGTCAGCGTGCTGCGCCTCTTCTTCCATCTCGTGGTTGATACGTTCGTAGAGCTTGGTGAAACCCCAGTCCTCATACATCCGCGAATGGACGAAATATTGATCACGCGCCGCCAGTTCGCCGGTCAGCAACGTGTTGAGGTAATCGATTACGTCTGGGTGGCCTTGCATCGCCCTACATCTCCCTGCTTGAAAGTCTGTAGTTTGAACCAAGCAGACTGTTTGGTCACTCTGCTTGCGCGATAAAAGCGAAGATATTCTGAGAAAAGTGGTTTAAATAACGCAAAAACCGCCCAAATGAGGGCGGTTATGCTTCTCGTTTAGACTTCGTTAAGCTGTACACCCAACGCCGTTGCGATTGCTTCTCCGTACGCCGGGTCAGCTCTGAAGAAGTGCTGCAGTTGACGATCAACCACGTCACCGGAAACTCCCGACATGGCGCCTGCAATGTTGTTGACCAGCAAGGTTTTCTGCTCATCATTCATCAGGCGGAACAGTGCACCGGCGTGGCTGTAGTAGTCAGTATCTTCGCGATGATCGTAACGATCAGCTGCACCACTCAGCGCCAGCGCTGGCTCTGCATAGCGAGGCGCTTGTTTCGGCGATTCTATGTAGCTGTTCGGCTCGTAGTTAGGTGTCGCACCGCCATTGCTGCCAAACGCCATCGAACCGTCGCGCTGATAGCTGTTTACCGGGCTGCGAGGCGCGTTCACCGGCAATTGCTGGTGGTTGGTGCCAATGCGGTAGCGGTGAGCATCTGCGTAAGCGAACACTCGACCTTGCAGCATGCGGTCAGGCGACAAACCGACACCCGGGACCATGTTGCTTGGCCCGAACGCCGCTTGCTCGACTTCAGCAAAATAGTTCTGCGGGTTGCGGTTAAGCTCCAACTCGCCCACTTCGATCAGCGGAAACTCTTTCTGCGACCAGGTTTTGGTCACGTCAAACGGGTTCTCGTAGTGCGCTGCGGCCTGAGCCTCGGTCATGATCTGGATGCACACGCGCCATTTCGGAAAATCACCGCGCTCGATCGCGCCGAACAGATCACGCTGTGCGTAATCCGGATCGGTACCGGCCAGGCGTGCTGCTTCTGCTGGCGCCAGGTTTTTGATCCCTTGCTTGGTCTTGTAGTGCCATTTCACCCAGTGACGCTCGCCATTGGCGTTGATCAGGCTGTAGGTGTGGCTGCCGAAGCCGTGCATGTGACGGTAGCCATCAGGGATGCCGCGGTCCGAGAACAGAATGGTGACCTGGTGCAACGCCTCAGGCGAATGCGACCAGAAGTCCCACATCATTTGCGCGCTTTTCAGATTGCTTTGTGGCAGACGTTTTTGGGTGTGAATAAAGTCCGGGAATTTCAAAGGATCGCGGATGAAGAACACTGGCGTGTTGTTGCCGACGATGTCCCAGTTACCTTCTTCGGTGTAGAACTTCAGGGCGAAACCACGTGGATCGCGCTCGGTATCAGCAGAACCGCGCTCGCCACCCACGGTGGAAAACCGCAGGAAGGTTGGAGTTTGCTTGCCGACAGACTCAAACAGCTTGGCGCTGGTGTACTCAGTGATGTCACGCGTCACGGTGAACGTACCGTAAGCACCCGAGCCTTTGGCGTGCACACGGCGCTCAGGGATGTTTTCACGGTTGAAGTGGGCAAGCTTCTCGATCAGGTGAAAGTCGTCGAGCAGCAGCGGGCCACGAGGGCCGGCGGAACGCGAATTCTGGTTATCAGCGACAGGAGCGCCACTGGCGGTGGTAAGTGTTTTATTTTGGCTCATGCGATGTCTTCCTCTGTCAGTCTTTCCTACTGCCGGCTAATCGGCTGAGAGGGAGTATTGACGATCAGCATGACACCATCAAATTCATTAAATTGTGAGAATCGATAGATAAATACTAATGAAGCTGTATCGCCCAAGCCTCTCGATACTTTTCGAACGCGCACAAAAAACCGGGCACTAGGCCCGGTTCTTCGTTTCAGACTGACGTCTTACTCAGCGGATACAGCTTCACCACCGGCAGGACGATCAACCAACTCGACGTACGCCATAGGCGCGTTGTCGCCAGTGCGGAAACCGCACTTGAGGATGCGCAGGTAGCCACCCTCACGGGTAGCGTAACGCTTGCCCAGGTCGTTGAAGAGCTTACCAACGATTGCTTTCGAACGAGTACGGTCGAAAGCCAGACGGCGGTTAGCCAGGCTGTCTGTCTTGGCCAAAGTGATCAGCGGCTCAGCAACGCGACGCAGTTCTTTAGCTTTCGGCAGTGTAGTTTTGATCAGCTCGTGCTCGAACAGCGACACTGCCATGTTTTGAAACATGGCCTTGCGGTGCGAGCTAGTGCGGCTCAGGTGACGACCACTTTTACGATGACGCATGGTTCATTCCTTACCAAACACAACGTTCGGTGATTACGACGATCAGGCAGTCGCCTTGTCGTCCTTCTTAAGACTTGCAGGCGGCCAGTTGTCGAGGCGCATGCCGAGGGACAGACCGCGGGAGGCCAGAACGTCCTTGATTTCAGTCAAGGATTTCTTGCCAAGGTTCGGAGTCTTCAACAGCTCTACTTCGGTACGCTGAATCAGGTCACCGATGTAGTAGATGTTTTCCGCCTTAAGGCAGTTAGCCGAACGTACAGTCAGTTCCAGATCGTCAACCGGGCGAAGCAGGATCGGATCGATCTCGTCTTCCTGCTCGACAACCACTGGCTCACTGTCACCTTTGAGGTCGACGAACGCAGCCAACTGCTGTTGCAGAATGGTTGCAGCGCGGCGAATTGCCTCTTCAGGATCCAGAGTACCGTTGGTTTCCAGATCAATAACCAGCTTGTCCAGGTTAGTACGCTGTTCGACACGGGCGTTTTCCACCACGTATGCGATACGGCGAACCGGGCTGAACGAAGAGTCAAGCTGCAAGCGACCGATGCTGCGGCTTTCGTCTTCATCGCTCTGACGCGAGTCTGCCGGTTCATAACCACGACCACGAGCTACGGTGAGCTTCATGTTCAGGGCGCCGTTAGACGCCAGGTTAGCGATTACGTGATCGGGGTTAACGATCTCGACATCATGATCCAGCTGAATATCGGCAGCGGTAACCACCCCCGAACCCTTCTTCGACAAGGTCAGCGTAACTTCGTCACGGCCGTGCAGCTTGATAGCCAGACCTTTAAGGTTCAACAGGATTTCAATTACGTCTTCCTGTACACCTTCGATGGCGCTGTACTCATGGAGCACACCGTCAATCTCGGCCTCGACCACTGCGCAGCCGGGCATTGAGGACAACAGGATGCGGCGCAGCGCGTTGCCCAGGGTGTGGCCAAAACCACGCTCGAGAGGCTCGAGAGTGATCTTGGCGCGGGTTGGACTGACAACCTGCACATCAATATGGCGGGGTGTCAGGAACTCATTTACCGAAATCTGCATGGATGCACCTATTTTCTAGCCCTTACTTGGAGTAGAGCTCGACAATCAGGCTTTCGTTGATGTCGGCGGACAGATCACTGCGAGCTGGAACGTTCTTGAAAACGCCCGACTTCTTCTCAGTGTCTACTTCTACCCATTCTACGCGGCCACGTTGGGCACACAGATCGAGAGCTTGGACAATGCGAAGTTGGTTCTTTGCTTTCTCGCGAATCGCGACCACGTCACCAGCACGAACCTGGTACGACGGCACGTTTACGGTCTGACCGTTAACGCTTACGGATTTGTGCGATACCAGCTGACGGGATTCGGCACGAGTAGAGCCAAAACCCATACGGTATACAACGTTGTCCAGACGGCATTCGAGCAGTTGCAACAGGTTTTCGCCAGTTGCACCTTTCTTGCCAGCAGCTTCTTTGTAGTAGCCGCTGAATTGACGCTCGAGAACGCCGTAGATACGACGGACCTTCTGCTTTTCACGCAGTTGGGTGCCGTAATCGGACTGGCGACCGCGGCGTTGGCCGTGGATACCAGGTGCTGCTTCAATGTTGCACTTCGATTCGATCGCGCGCACGCCGCTCTTCAAGAAGAGATCGGTGCCTTCGCGACGAGCGAGTTTGCATTTTGGACCAATGTAACGAGCCATTCTTTACAATCTCCTGGATTACACGCGGCGCTTCTTCGGCGGACGGCACCCGTTGTGCGGGATTGGCGTCACGTCGGTGATGCTGGCGATCTTGTAGCCACAGCCGTTCAAAGCGCGGACTGCAGATTCACGACCTGGACCTGGACCTTTGACGTTAACGTCGAGGTTTTTCAGGCCGTATTCCAGCGCAGCTTGACCAGCACGTTCAGCAGCTACTTGAGCAGCAAACGGCGTGGACTTGCGGGAACCGCGGAAACCCGAACCACCGGAGGTAGCCCAGGAAAGAGCGTTGCCTTGACGGTCGGTGATGGTCACGATTGTGTTGTTAAAAGATGCATGGATGTGGGCGATGCCATCAACCACTGTCTTTTTAACTTTTTTACGAGGACGAGCAGCAGGTTTAGCCATGATTAATTTCCTGTCGATTCGCTGGGGCGATTACTTGCGGATCGGCTTACGCGGACCTTTACGGGTACGCGCGTTAGTCTTGGTACGCTGACCGCGCACTGGAAGACCACGACGATGACGCAGACCGCGATAGCAACCGAGGTCCATCAAACGCTTGATTTTCATGTTGATTTCGCGACGCAGATCACCTTCAGTGGTGAACTTCGCCACTTCGCCACGCAGCTGTTCAATCTGCTCGTCGCTCAGATCTTTGATCTTTGCGGCTGGGTTTACCCCAGTCACTGCACAGATCTTCTGTGCAGTAGTGCGACCAACACCATAGATGTAGGTCAGCGAGATAACAGTATGCTTGTTATCTGGAATGTTAACGCCTGCAATACGGGCCATTCAGTGGGACTCCAATTGACAGCTACCTACGCCCCGGAAGCCAAGAAATAGGGCGCGAGATAATATCGCTGTAATAACAAATAATCAACCCGGTAGCGCACTAGCTACCGGGCTTGAAGCACAATCACACTCAGCCTTGGCGCTGTTTGTGACGCGGTTCCGCGCTGCAAATTACTCGAACAACACCTTCGCGGCGAATAATCTTGCAGTTACGGCACAGCTTTTTCACCGATGCACGAACTTTCATCACCAACTCCTCGAACCTTATGGGTACTCAGCGCAACATGCCGCTGCCGTAACCCTTCAGGTTGGCTTTCTTCATCAGGGATTCGTACTGGTGCGAAACGAGGTGCGATTGTACTTGAGACATGAAGTCCATCACAACCACGACCACGATCAGCAACGAGGTCCCGCCAAGGTAGAACGGAACGTTTGCTGCAACCACCAGAAACTGGGGCAACAGGCACACGGCCGTCATATATAGAGCACCGAACAGGGTCAAACGAGTCAGAACGCCATCAATGTAGCGCGCAGACTGCTCACCTGGACGGATGCCCGGAATAAAGGCACCGGACTTCTTCAGGTTTTCCGCTACGTCTTTCGGATTGAACATCAACGCCGTATAGAAGAAGCAGAAGAAAATAATCCCTGCACTAAACAGCAGAATATTCAACGGCTGACCAGGAGCGATCGACTGCGAGATGTCCTGCAGCCAGCCCATACCTTCAGACTGACCAAACCAGGTACCCAACGAAGCCGGGAACAGCAAAATGCTGCTCGCGAAAATGGCTGGAATAACACCGGCCATGTTCACCTTCAACGGCAAGTGGCTAGTCTGCGCAGCAAAGACCTTGCGGCCCTGCTGACGCTTGGCGTAATGAACAGCAATACGACGCTGACCACGCTCAATGAACACCACGAAACCGATAATCGCTACTGCCAGCAAACCGATGGCAACCAGGGCAAAAATGTTGATATCACCCTGACGCGCAGACTCGAAAGACTGCCCGATCGCTCTCGGAAGACCGGCGACGATACCTGCGAAAATCAACATCGAGATACCGTTGCCAACACCACGCTCAGTAATCTGCTCACCCAGCCACATCATGAACATCGCACCAGCCACAAACGTGGATACCGCGACGAAATGGAAGCCAAAGTCACCAGTGAACGCAACGCCCTGCCCTGCCAGACCAATGGACATGCCAATTGCCTGAACGAGAGCGAGGACGACAGTGCCGTAGCGGGTGTACTGAGCGATCTTGCGACGCCCAGCTTCACCTTCCTTCTTCAACTGTTCCAGCTGCGGGCTGACGGCGGTCATCAGCTGCATGATGATCGATGCCGAAATGTACGGCATGATCCCCAATGCAAAGATGCTCATCCGTTCCAGCGCGCCGCCGGAAAACATGTTGAACAAGCTAAGAATGGTCCCCTCATTCTGTCGAAACAGGTCCGCGAGTCGGTCCGGGTTGATACCTGGAACCGGGATGTGTGCGCCTATTCGGTAGACGATAATCGCCAGGAACAGAAAACGCAGACGAGCCCAGAGTTCAGACATACCGCCTTTGCCGAGCGCAGAGAGAGCACCTTGCTTAGCCATTTATTCCTCGAACTTGCCGCCAGCTGCTTCGATAGCCGCACGCGCACCTTTGGTGGCGCCGATTCCCTTTCCGATGGTGACAGCGCGAGTAACTTCGCCGGACAGCATGATTTTCACACGCTGTACGTTGACGTTGATCACGTTGGCATCTTTCAGGGACTGCACGGTGACGATGTCGCCTTCCACTTTAGCCAGCTCGGACAGACGCACTTCTGCGCGGTCCATGGCTTTCAGGGAAACGAAACCGAACTTCGGCAGGCGACGATGCAGCGGCTGTTGACCGCCTTCAAAGCCTGGAGCAATGGTGCCACCGGAGCGGGAGGACTGACCTTTGTGGCCACGGCCACCGGTCTTGCCCAAACCACTACCGATACCACGGCCCGGACGATGCTTTTCGCGACGGGAACCCGGCGCTGGACTCAGATCATTGAGTTTCATCGATTAACCCTCGACACGCAGCATGTAGTAAGCCTTGTTGATCATCCCGCGATTCTCGGGAGTATCAAGTACTTCTACAGTGTGACCGATGCGACGCAGACCCAGACCCTTAACGCACAGTTTGTGGTTAGGGATGCGGCCGGTCATGCTTTTGATCAGCGTAACTTTAACGGTAGCCATGATCAGAAGATCTCCTTGACGCTTTTGCCACGCTTGGCGGCAATGGATTCAGGAGACTGCATAGCTTTCAAACCTTTGAAAGTGGCGTGAACCACGTTTACCGGGTTAGTCGAGCCGTAGCACTTGGCGAGAACGTTCTGAACGCCAGCAACCTCGAGGACAGCACGCATAGCGCCGCCAGCGATGATACCGGTACCTTCAGAAGCAGGCTGCATGTACACCTTCGAAGCGCCGTGAGCGGACTTCATTGCGTACTGCAGAGTGGTGCCGTTCAGGTCAACTTGGATCATGTTGCGGCGAGCAGCTTCCATTGCCTTCTGGATCGCAGCAGGCACTTCACGCGACTTGCCACGGCCGAAGCCAACACGCCCTTTACCATCACCAACCACGGTCAACGCGGTGAAAGTGAAGATACGGCCGCCTTTAACGGTTTTGGCTACGCGGTTAACTTGAACCAGCTTCTCGATGTAGCCTTCGTCGCGCTTTTGGTCGTTATTTGACATAACTTAGAACTCCAGCCCAGCTTCACGAGCAGCATCAGCCAGCGCCTTGACGCGGCCGTGGTACTTGAAGCCAGAGCGGTCGAAAGCCACCTGCGAGACGCCAGCGGCTTTAGCACGCGTAGCGACCAGCTGGCCAACCTTAGTGGCCGCGTCGATGTTGCCAGTGGCGCCATCACGCAGTTCTTTATCCAAAGTCGAGGCACTTGCCAGGACTTTGTTGCCGTCGGCCGAAATGACCTGGGCGTAGATGTGCTGCGACGAGCGGAACACGCAGAGACGCACGACTTCGAGTTCGTGCATTTTCAGGCGTGCTTTGCGAGCGCGACGCAGTCGAGTAACTTTTTTGTCGGTCATTTGCTATGCCCTACTTCTTCTTGGCTTCTTTACGACGGACGACTTCGTCCGCGTAGCGCACACCTTTGCCTTTGTACGGCTCTGGTGGACGGAAGTCGCGGATCTCGGCGGCCACTTGACCTACCAGCTGCTTATCGATGCCCTTGATCAGGATATCGGTCTGGCTAGGAGTCTCAGCGGTGATGCCTTCCGGCAGTTCATAATCCACTGGGTGCGAGAAGCCAAGAGCCAGGTTCAGCACTGTGCCTTTTGCTTGCGCTTTGTAACCAACACCGACCAGCTGGAGCTTGCGCTCGAAGCCTTGGCTTACGCCTTGGACCATGTTGTTTACCAACGCACGAGTGGTACCAGCCATTGCGCGAGTTTGTTGATCGCCATTGCGAGCAGCGAAACGCAGCTCACCAGCTTCTTCAACGATCTCAACGGACGAATGGATGTTCAGTTCGAGAGTGCCCTTGGCACCCTTCACCGAAAGCTGTTGGCCTGCGAATTTGACTTCGACACCGGCTGGCAGCTTAACGGGGTTCTTAGCGACGCGTGACATGCTTATCCCCCCTTAGAACACAGTGCAAAGAACTTCGCCGCCGACACCGGCAGCGCGCGCAGCACGATCCGTCATCACACCTTTGTTGGTGGAGACGATAGACACACCGAGACCGCCACGAACTTTTGGCAGATCATCGACGGACTTGTACTGACGCAGGCCTGGACGGCTAACGCGCTTCACTTCTTCGATGACCGGACGGCCTTCGAAGTACTTCAGCTCGATGGACAGCAGTGGTTTGATTTCGCTGCTGATCTGATAACCCGCAATGTAACCTTCGTCCTTCAGGACTTTGGCAACAGCTACCTTCAAAGTAGAAGATGGCATGCTTACGACGGACTTTTCAGCCATCTGGGCATTACGGATTCGAGTTAGCATGTCCGCTAACGGGTCCTGCATACTCATGGGCTAGACGCTCCTAATACAAAAAAATTAGCCTTGCGGCTACTACTTGTCGCCGAGCTCATCCATGCGAAAAAAGCACGGGCTCAGGCGAGCCGGGTATTCTAGACACACCCCACAAATGAATCAAGCCCCAATAGGGGCTTGATTCAAGTTCAAGGTCACCGGTGGTCAGGATCTTGCGATCCCGAACACCGAGACTTTGACAGTGCTTACCAGCTGGCTTTAACCAGACCAGGCACGTCACCACGCATTGCAGCTTCACGCAGTTTGTTACGGCCGAGGCCGAACTTGCGGTAAACGCCGTGTGGACGACCGGTCAGGCGGCAGCGGTTACGCATGCGCGAGGCGCTTGCGTCACGTGGCTGCTTCTGCAGAGCTACTGTAGCTTCCCAACGCGCTTCTGGACTTGCGTTCAGATCAACAATGATAGCTTTCAGTGCTGCACGCTTTTTGGCGTACTTGGCAACCGTGAGCTGACGCTTCAGCTCGCGGTTTTTCATGCTCATCTTGGCCATTTTCCTACTCCAATCAGTTGCGGAACGGGAATTTGAAAGCACGCAGCAGCGCGCGACCTTCATCATCGTTCTTGGCAGTGGTGGTCAGGGTAATGTCCAGACCGCGGAGAGCATCGATCTTGTCGTAGTCGATTTCCGGGAAGATGATCTGCTCTTTAACGCCCATGCTGTAGTTACCACGACCATCGAAGGACTTGGCATTCAGGCCGCGGAAGTCGCGGACCCTAGGCAGGGAGATCGACAGCAGACGATCCAGGAATTCGTACATACGCTCACGGCGCAGAGTCACTTTGACGCCGATCGGCCAACCTTCACGGACTTTAAAGCCAGCGATGGATTTCCGAGCGTAGGTCACAACGACTTTCTGGCCGGTGATCTTTTCCAGGTCAGCAACAGCGTGTTCGATGACTTTTTTGTCGCCGACCGCTTCGCCCAGACCCATGTTCAGGGTGATTTTGGTAACGCGCGGAACTTCCATCACGTTCGAAAGCTTAAGTTCTTCCTTAAGTTTCGGTGCGATTTCCTTCCAGTAAATCTCTTTTAGTCGTGCCATGGTCTTCTACCTAGCAGTGTTCAAGCATCAACCGCTTTTTGGGTCGACTTGAAGACACGAATTTTCTTGCCGTCTTCTACTTTGAAACCAACGCGATCAGCCTTGTTGGTTTCGCCGTTGAAAATGGCAACGTTGGAAGCGTGCAGTGGCGCTTCTTTTTCGACGATACCGCCTTGTACGCCCGACGCCGGGTTAGGCTTGGTATGACGCTTGACCAGGTTCAGACCACCAACGACCAGACGGTCGTCAGCGAGAACCTTAAGCACCTTACCGCGCTTACCTTTGTCTTTGCCGGCGATCACGATGATCTCGTCGTCACGACGAATCTTTTGCATGTCGGATCTCCTTACAGCACTTCTGGGGCGAGCGAGACGATTTTCATGAACTTCTCAGTACGAAGTTCACGGGTCACTGGCCCAAAGATACGGGTGCCGATCGGCTCTTGCTTGTTGTTCAGAAGAACAGCAGCGTTGCCATCAAAGCGGATAATGGAGCCATCAGCACGGCGTACGCCGTGACGAGTGCGGACTACAACAGCAGTCATCACTTGGCCTTTTTTCACTTTACCGCGAGGAATTGCTTCCTTGACGGTAACTTTGATGATGTCACCGATACCAGCGTAACGACGATGGGAGCCACCCAGCACCTTGATGCACATAACACGGCGAGCGCCGCTGTTATCGGCCACATCGAGCATGGATTGAGTCTGAATCATATAATTTCTCCGACCCCTAGTCCTTAGACTTCCACAGCGCGTTCGAGAACATCAACCAGCGCCCAAGACTTGGTCTTGGCCAAAGGACGAGTTTCACGAATAGTGACTTTGTCGCCGATGTGGCACTGATTGGTTTCGTCGTGCGCGTGCAGCTTAGTCGAACGCTTAACGTATTTACCGTAGATCGGGTGCTTAACGCGACGCTCGATCAGAACGGTGATGGTTTTGTCCATCTTGTCGCTGACAACACGGCCAGTCAGCGTACGGACAGTTTTTTCGGCTTCAGCCATGATCACTTACCTGCCTGCTGGTTGAGCACAGTCTTCACGCGAGCGATGTCACGTTTAACTTGCGAGAGCAGATGAGACTGCCCCAACTGGCCAGTTGCTTTCTGCATACGCAGATTGAACTGGTCGCGCAGCAGGCCGAGCAGTTGCTCGTTCAGCTGCTGTGCGGATTTTTCACGAAGTTCATTCGCTTTCATCACATCACCGTCCGTTTAACAAAGGAGGTGGCGAGCGGCAGCTTTGCAGCAGCCAGGGCGAAAGCCTCACGCGCCAGCTCTTCAGAAACACCCTCGATTTCATACAGGACTTTGCCTGGCTGAATCTGGGCAACCCAGTACTCCACGTTACCCTTACCTTTACCCATCCGAACTTCGAGTGGCTTTTTGGTTACAGGCTTGTCCGGGAACACACGGATCCAGATCTTGCCGCCACGTTTAACGTGACGGGTCAGAGCACGACGCGCTGACTCAATCTGACGAGCGGTGAGACGACCACGAGCTACAGACTTCAGCGCATATTCGCCGAAGCTGACTTTGCTACCGCGCTGAGCCAAGCCACGGTTGTGGCCAGTCATCTGCTTGCGGAACTTCGTACGCTTTGGTTGCAACATTTGGCGTACCCCTTACTTAGCAGCTTTTTTACGAGGCGCTGGTGCTTGTGGTTTCAGTTCTTCTTGGCGACCACCAATTACTTCGCCTTTGAAGATCCAAACCTTTACACCGATCACACCGTAAGTGGTGTGAGCTTCGTAGTTGGCATAGTCGATGTCGGCACGCAGGGTGTGCAGTGGCACACGACCTTCGCGATACCATTCAGTACGTGCGATTTCAGCACCGCCGAGACGACCGCTCACTTGGATTTTGATGCCTTTGGCACCAATGCGCATGGCGTTCTGAACAGCGCGCTTCATAGCGCGACGGAACATTACGCGACGCTCCAGCTGCTGAGCTACGCTCTGCGCAACCAGCATACCGTCAAGTTCCGGCTTGCGGATCTCTTCGATATTGATGTGCACAGGCACACCCATTTGCTTGGTCAGGTCCTGACGCAGTTTCTCAACATCTTCACCTTTCTTCCCGATAACGATACCAGGACGGGCGGTGTGAATGGTGATACGTGCAGTCTGAGCCGGACGATGGATATCGATACGGCTTACGGACGCGCTTTTTAGTTTGTCTTGGAGATACTCGCGCACCTTCAGATCAGCGAACAAATAGTCCGCATAAGTCCGACCGTCTGCGTACCAGACGGAGGTGTGCTCCTTGACGATTCCCAGGCGAATGCCAATGGGATGTACTTTCTGACCCATCTCTTCGACTCCGTTACTTGTCAGCAACCTTGACAGTGATATGGCAAGACCGCTTGACGATGCGATCAGCACGGCCTTTGGCACGTGGCATGATTCGCTTCAGCGAACGCCCTTCGTTGACGAAAACGGTGCTGACTTTAAGGTCATCAACGTCTGCGCCTTCGTTATGCTCGGCGTTGGCTACGGCCGACTCCAGCACTTTCTTCATGATCTCGGCGGCTTTCTTACTGCTGAAAGCCAACAGGTTGAGCGCTTCGCCCACCTTCTTCCCGCGGATCTGGTCGGCGACCAAGCGGGCTTTCTGGGCGGAGATTCGAGCGCCCGACAACTTAGCGGCTACTTCCATCGTTCCTTACCCCTTAACGCTTGGCTTTCTTGTCTGCCACGTGCCCACGATATGTGCGGGTACCGGCAAACTCGCCCAGTTTGTGGCCGACCATGTCTTCGTTCACGAGAACTGGAACATGTTGACGACCGTTATGCACTGCAATGGTCAAACCGACCATTTGTGGCAGGATCATCGAACGACGCGACCAGGTTTTAACTGGTTTGCGATCGTTCTTTTCCGCCGCCACTTCGATCTTCTTCAGTAGGTGAAGATCAATAAAAGGACCTTTTTTCAGAGAACGTGGCACTGTCGTATCCCTCTATTTACTTGCGACGACGGACGATCATTTTGTCGGTACGCTTATTACCACGAGTCTTCGCGCCCTTAGTCGGGAAGCCCCATGGCGATACCGGATGACGACCACCAGAGGTACGACCTTCACCACCACCATGTGGGTGGTCAACCGGGTTCATGGCAACACCACGAACGGTTGGGCGAACGCCACGCCAGCGTTTGGCACCAGCTTTACCCAGCGAACGCAGGCTGTGCTCGGAGTTCGAGACTTCACCCAGGGTCGCGCGGCATTCAGCCAGCACTTTACGCATCTCACCAGAACGCAGACGCAGGGTCACGTAGACACCTTCACGAGCGATCAGCTGAGCCGAAGCACCAGCGGAACGAGCGATTTGCGCGCCTTTACCTGGCTTCAATTCGATGCCGTGTACGGTGCTACCAACTGGAATGTTACGCAGTTGCAGAGCGTTGCCCGGCTTGATCGGTGCCAGAGCACCTGCGATCAGCTGGTCACCAGCACTCACGCCTTTAGGGGCGATGATGTAGCGACGCTCGCCATCTGCGTACAGCAGCAGAGCGATGTGAGCAGTACGGTTTGGATCGTATTCGATACGCTCGACAGTGGCAGTGATGCCATCTTTGTCATTGCGACGGAAATCGACCAGACGATAATGCTGCTTATGGCCACCACCGATGTGACGAGTGGTAATACGACCATTGTTGTTACGACCACCAGTCTTCGATTTTTTCTCGAGCAGCGGTGCGTGAGGAGCGCCTTTATGCAGCTCCTGGTTGACCACCTTGACCACAAAACGGCGGCCAGGGGAAGTCGGTTTGCATTTAACGATTGCCATGATGCACCCCTTCCTTACTCAGCACTGCTGCTGAAATCGAGATCTTGGCCTGGTTGAAGGGAGATAACTGCCTTCTTCCAGTCATTACGCTTGCCCAGACCGCGAGCAGTGCGCTTGCTCTTACCCAGAACATTCAGGGTAGTAACACGCTCTACTTTCACGCTGAACAGGCTTTCGACGGCCTTCTTGATTTCCAGCTTGGTTGCGTCAGTTGCAACCTTGAAAACGAACTGGCCTTTCTTGTCAGCCAGAACCGTAGCCTTCTCGGAAACGTGCGGGCCAAGCAGAACTTTAAATACGCGTTCCTGGTTCATCCCAGCAGCTCCTCGAATTTCTTCACGGCCGACACGGTGATCAACACCTTGTCGTATGCGATCAGACTAACTGGATCGGAACCTTGCACGTCACGTACATCAACGTGTGGCAGGTTACGAGCAGCCAGGTACAGGTTCTGATCAACCACTTCAGACACGATCAAGACGTCAGTCAGGCCCATGCCGGTCAGTTTGTTCAGCAGATCTTTGGTCTTCGGTGCATCAACAGCGAAGTCCTGAACCACAACCAGACGATCAGTACGCACCAGCTCAGCAAGGATGGAACGCATTGCTGCGCGATACATCTTCTTGTTCAGCTTCTGGGTGTGATCCTGAGGACGAGCTGCGAAAGTGGTACCGCCGCCACGCCAGATTGGGCTACGGATAGTACCGGCACGAGCACGGCCAGTACCTTTCTGACGCCATGGGCGCTTACCGCCACCACGAACGTCGGAACGGGTCTTTTGCTGCTTGCTACCTTGACGGCCGCCGGCCATGTAGGCCACGACTGCTTGGTGAACCAGCGTCTCGTTGAATTCGCCGCCAAATGTCAGTTCGGAAACTTCGATCGCTTGAGCGTCATTTACATTTAATTGCATGTCAGCTTCCCCTTAACCGCGAGCCTTGGCTGCTGGACGTACAACCAAGTTGCCGCCAGTAGCGCCAGGAACAGCGCCCTTGACCAACAACAGATTGCGTTCAGCGTCCACGCGCACTACTTCGAGGGACTGCACGGTCACGCGCTCAGCGCCCATATGACCGGACATTTTTTTGCCCTTGAATACACGACCAGGAGTCTGGCACTGGCCGATAGAGCCTGGAACGCGGTGGGATACGGAGTTACCGTGGGTATTATCTTGCCCGCGGAAATTCCAACGCTTGATCGTACCCTGGAAGCCTTTACCTTTGGACTGACCGGTTACATCAACCAGCTGACCAGCGGCGAAGATTTCAGCGTTGATCAGATCGCCGGCCTGGTACTCGCCTTCTTCAAGACGGAATTCCATTACGGTACGACCAGCGGCAACGTTCGCTTTAGCGAAGTGGCCAGCTTGAGCAGCTGTAACACGCGAAGCACGACGCTCGCCTACAGTGACTTGCACTGCACGATAGCCATCGGTCTCTTCAGTTTTGAACTGGGTGACGCGATTCGGTTCGATCTCAATGACCGTGACCGGAATGGAGACACCTTCTTCGGTGAAAATACGGGTCATACCGCATTTACGACCGACTACACCAATAGTCATGTTGTAAACCTCATGAGTGTACGGGGCTTTCACCCGCTATGGCCGCCCATTTCAGAGCGTTACACGACTAAGACCGAGTCTTAGCCGAGGCTGATCTGCACTTCCACACCGGCCGCAAGATCAAGCTTCATAAGAGCATCAACGGTTTTATCCGTTGGCTGGACGATGTCCAGAACGCGCTTATGAGTACGGATCTCATACTGGTCACGCGCGTCTTTGTTGACGTGCGGGGAGACCAGAACGGTGAACCGCTCTTTACGGGTAGGCAGTGGAATTGGACCACGCACTTGAGCACCAGTACGTTTCGCGGTTTCCACGATTTCCTGGGTGGATTGGTCGATCAGGCGATGGTCAAAAGCCTTCAACCTGATACGGATTTGCTGATTTTGCATTGGATTTCAGACTCCGGCTGCTATTCCCAGCGAGCGCAATACGCCCGTTAAAAGGAGGCGCAATTCTATAGACGGGCTACTACAGTGTCAACCCAATAAAAAAGCCCCCGCTAGGCGGGGGCTTTTTCAAGTCATCACTTATTAGGCGATGATTTTGGCTACGACGCCAGCGCCGACGGTACGACCGCCTTCACGAATAGCGAAACGCAGACCATCTTCCATTGCGATGGTTTTGATCAGGGTGACAACCATTTTGATGTTGTCGCCCGGCATTACCATTTCAACGCCTTCCGGCAGCTCGCAGTTACCGGTCACGTCAGTGGTCCGGAAGTAGAACTGTGGACGGTAGCCTTTGAAGAACGGAGTGTGGCGACCGCCTTCTTCTTTGCTCAACACGTACACTTCAGCTTCGAAGGTAGTGTGCGGCTTAACCGAACCTGGCTTGACCAGAACCTGGCCACGCTCAACGTCGTCACGCTTGGTGCCGCGCAGCAGCACGCCGCAGTTCTCGCCAGCACGACCTTCGTCGAGCAGCTTACGGAACATTTCAACACCGGTGCAGGTGGTGACAACAGTGTCACGCAGACCAACGATTTCCAGCGAATCCTGAACCTTGACGATACCGCGCTCGATACGACCAGTTACAACAGTACCGCGACCGGAGATCGAGAATACGTCTTCGATTGGCATCAGGAACGGCTTGTCGATAACACGAACTGGATCTGGAATGTAGCTGTCCAGAGTCTCAACCAGTTTACGAACGGCAGTTGTGCCCATTTCGTTGTCGTCTTGACCGTTCAGAGCCATCAGAGCGGAACCGATGATGATCGGAGTGTCGTCACCCGGGAAGTCGTAAGTGCTCAGCAGATCGCGCACTTCCATCTCAACCAGTTCCAGCAGCTCAGCGTCGTCAACCATGTCAGCCTTGTTCAGGAAGACAACGATGTACGGAACGCCAACCTGACGGGACAGCAGGATGTGCTCACGAGTCTGTGGCATCGGACCATCAGCGGCCGAGCAAACCAGGATAGCGCCGTCCATCTGAGCAGCACCGGTGATCATGTTCTTCACATAGTCAGCGTGACCTGGGCAGTCAACGTGAGCGTAGTGACGGATCAGCGAGTTGTATTCAACGTGCGCGGTGTTGATGGTGATACCACGAGCCTTTTCTTCCGGAGCGCTGTCGATCTTGTCGAAAGCAACAACGGCCGAACCGAAAACTTCGGAGCAGACGCGAGTCAGAGCAGCGGTCAGCGTGGTTTTACCGTGGTCAACGTGACCGATGGTGCCAACGTTAACGTGCGGGAGGTCACGTACAAATTTTTCTTTAGCCACGACAATTAACTCCTAGCCTAAAGGGGCTGAATCAGCCTTGTTTTTTGGTAACAGTTTCGACGATATGCGACGGAGCTGTATTGTATTTTTTGAATTCCATAGAGTAGCTTGCGCGACCTTGGGACATGGAGCGAACGTCGGTTGCGTAACCGAACATCTCACCCAACGGAACCTCGGCACGAATTACTTTGCCGGAAACCGTATCTTCCATACCCAGGATCATGCCGCGACGACGGTTAAGGTCGCCCATCACGTCACCCATATAGTCTTCAGGCGTAACAACCTCTACCGCCATGATCGGCTCAAGCAACTCACCACCGCCTTTCTGGGCCAGTTGCTTGGTCGCCATGGAAGCGGCCACCTTAAACGCCATCTCGTTGGAGTCGACGTCGTGGTAAGAACCGTCAAACACGGTAGCCTTCAGGCCGATCAGCGGATAGCCGGCGACAACGCCGTTCTTCATCTGCTCTTCGATACCCTTCTGGATAGCCGGGATGTATTCCTTAGGAACCACACCACCCACTACTTCGTTCACGAATTGCAGACCTTCCTGACCTTCGTCAGCAGGCGCAAAACGAATCCAGCAGTGACCAAACTGGCCACGACCGCCGGATTGACGAACGAACTTACCTTCGATTTCACAGTTCTTCGTGATGCGCTCACGATAGGAAACCTGAGGCTTACCGATGTTGGCTTCGACGTTGAACTCACGGCGCATCCGGTCAACCAGGATGTCCAGGTGCAACTCGCCCATGCCGGAGATGATCGTTTGACCAGTCTCTTCATCAGTCTTGACGCGGAAAGATGGATCTTCCTGAGCGAGCTTGCCCAGAGCGACACCCATTTTTTCCTGGTCGTCCTTGGTCTTAGGCTCTACGGCAACCGAAATAACCGGTTCCGGGAAGTCCATACGAACCAGGATGATTGGTTTGTCACCGTTGCACAAAGTTTCACCAGTGGTGACGTCCTTCATGCCGATCAAGGCCGCGATGTCACCAGCGCGTACTTCCTTGATTTCTTCACGGGCGTTTGCGTGCATTTGCACCATACGACCCACGCGCTCTTTCTTGCCTTTGACCGAGTTGATCACGCCGTCGCCGGAGTTCAACACGCCCGAGTAAACACGGACGAAGGTCAAGGTACCCACGAATGGGTCGGTGGCAATTTTGAATGCCAGAGCGGAGAACGGTTCGCTGTCATCTGCATGACGCTCCAACTCGATAGTCTCGTCATCCGGGTCAGTACCCTTGATGGCAGGAATATCGACAGGTGCAGGCAGGTAATCGATAACGGCGTCGAGAACCAGGGGAACACCCTTGTTCTTGAAGGAAGAACCGCAAACAGCCAGAACGATCTCACCAGCGATAGTACGCTGACGCAGAGCGGCCTTGATTTCCTCGTTGGTGAGTTCTTCACCTTCGAGGTACTTGTTCATCAGCTCTTCGCTGGCTTCGGCCGCAGCCTCAACCATATTGCCACGCCACTCGTCAGCCAATTCCTGCAGTTCAGCAGGGATAGGCTTGCGAACTGGAACCATGCCTTTGTCAGCGTCATTCCAGTAAACAGCTTCCATGGCCATCAGATCGATCTGACCCTGGAAGTTGTCTTCGGAACCGATAGCCAACTGGATTGGCACCGGGGTATGACCCAGACGCTGCTTGATCTGACCGATCACGCGCAGGAAGTTTGCACCAGCACGGTCCATCTTGTTTACGTAAACAAGACGTGGAACGCCGTATTTGTTGGCTTGACGCCATACGGTTTCCGACTGAGGCTCAACACCCGAGGTGCCGCAGAACACAACGACCGCGCCATCGAGTACACGCAGGGAACGTTCAACTTCAATAGTGAAGTCAACGTGGCCCGGGGTATCAATAACGTTGAAGCGGTATTGGTCTTTGTGCTGCTTCTCGGAACCCTGCCAGAAGGCGGTAATAGCAGCAGAAGTAATGGTAATACCACGCTCCTGCTCCTGCACCATCCAGTCTGTGGTCGCGGCGCCGTCATGCACCTCGCCCATCTTGTGACTTTTGCCAGTGTAAAAAAGGACGCGCTCAGTGGTGGTGGTTTTACCAGCATCCACGTGAGCAACGATACCAATGTTACGGTAGCGATTAATCGGTGTAGTACGAGCCATAAAGCCCTCGCAAAATTAGTGACGCTAAAATTAGAAGCGGTAGTGCGAGAAAGCCTTGTTGGCTTCAGCCATACGGTGCACGTCTTCACGCTTCTTAACTGCAGCACCTTTACCTTCGGCAGCATCCAACAGCTCGCCAGCCAAACGCAGAGCCATAGACTTCTCGCCGCGCTTGCGGGCGAAGTCTACCAACCAGCGCATTGCCAGGGCGTTACGACGGGACGGGCGAACTTCGACCGGAACCTGGTAAGTAGCACCGCCTACACGGCGCGACTTCACTTCGACCAGCGGAGCGATGGCGTCGAGAGCTTTCTCGAAGATTTCCAGGGGATCGCTGTTCTTGCGCTCTTTAACCTTCTCCAGCGCGCCATAAACGATACGTTCGGCAACGGCTTTCTTGCCGCTTTCCATAACGTGGTTCATGAACTTGGCCAGGATTTGGCTACCGTATTTTGGATCGTCAAGCACTTCGCGCTTGGCTGCTACGCGTCTTCTTGGCATGGATAAGCCCTCAAACGGTCTTCAGGTTCGCTCGGAATCGGTGCCCTTTCGGGACGCCTCCGACCTTACTCTTATCGACTCAGAAAAATAGAAAATCAGTTTTTACAAAAAGCCGCTACTACTTAGGCTTCTTGGTACCGTACTTCGAACGACCCTGGTTACGACCTTTAACGCCGGAAGTATCCAAAGAACCGCGTACGGTGTGGTAACGAACACCTGGCAAGTCTTTTACACGACCGCCGCGGATCAGTACCACGCTGTGCTCTTGCAGGTTGTGGCCTTCACCGCCGATGTACGAGGAAACCTCGAAACCGTTGGTCAGACGCACACGGCATACTTTACGCAGTGCCGAGTTAGGTTTTTTCGGCGTGGTGGTATACACACGGGTGCATACGCCACGACGTTGCGGGCAGTTCTGCAGCGCAGGCACGTCGGATTTCTCGACGATACGCTTACGCGGCTGACGTACCAGCTGGTTGATAGTTGCCATCTACTAGCTCCACTGTTGTCTTGCGACGCTATTGTCTTGCAAGAAAAGCAAAATGGCAGGAACGAATTCCCGCCAAATTTAGGGGTACAAGAGTCTAAAGAGGATCTTGCCCCCAGTCAAGGCAAGGCCCCGATCTCCCCCCTCATCCAACCTCGACGAATTGTCTCGATTCGATGAACGGAGCGACCAGGGCCTCACGCTCATTTACCGCAGAACTCAGTTACCGCTCGAGTTCAATGCTTCGGTCAGTGCAGCTTCCACTTCACTGGCGCTTACGCGCAACGGTTTGTCAGCTTCACGGCGACGCTTGCGCTCGCTGTGATAAGCCAGACCGGTACCAGCCGGGATCAGACGACCCACGA
This sequence comes from Pseudomonas sp. LBUM1666, assembly GCF_059695775.1. Classification (NCBI taxonomy): domain Bacteria; kingdom Pseudomonadati; phylum Pseudomonadota; class Gammaproteobacteria; order Pseudomonadales; family Pseudomonadaceae; genus Pseudomonas; species Pseudomonas sp. LBUM1666. The sequence goes on from NZ_CP166789.1 coordinate 5,601,642, forward strand.
CCACGTTTTCTTTCAGGCCGCGCAGGTAATCGCGCTTGCCGGTTACCGCCGCTTCGGTCAATACGCGAGTGGTTTCCTGGAAGGAAGCCGCCGAGATGAACGATTCGGTGGACAACGACGCCTTGGTGATACCCAGCAGCACGCGAGTGAACTTGGAAACGAATTTCTCGTCGCCCGCCAGACGCTCGTTTTCTACCAGAACGTGAGTCAATTCCATCTGGTCGCCCTTGATGAAAGTGGAATCGCCGGATTCAGCGATTTCAACTTTACGCAGCATCTGACGCAGGATGGTCTCGATGTGCTTGTCGTTGATCTTCACGCCTTGCAGACGATAAACGTCCTGGATCTCGTTCACGATGTACTTGGCCAGCGCACTCACACCCAGCAGACGCAGGATGTCGTGTGGATCGCTCGGCCCGTCGGAGATAACTTCGCCGCGGTTTACCTGTTCGCCTTCGAAGACGTTCAGGTGACGCCACTTCGGAATCAGCTCTTCGTACGGATCGCTACCGTCGTTCGGGGTGATAACCAGACGGCGCTTGCCTTTGGTCTCTTTACCGAACGCGATGGTGCCGCTGACTTCAGCCAGAATCGAGGCTTCTTTCGGACGACGAGCTTCGAACAAGTCGGCAACACGCGGCAGACCACCGGTGATGTCACGGGTCTTCGAAGTCTCTTGCGGAATACGAGCGATAACATCACCGATCGCGATTTTCGCACCGTCCGCTACACCGACAAGGGCGTTAGCAGGCAGGAAGTACTGAGCAATTACGTCGGTACCCGGCAGCAAGAGATCCTTGCCGTTGTCATCAACCATCTTCACAGCAGGACGGATATCTTTACCGGCAGCTGGACGATCTTTGGCGTCGAGTACTTCAATGTTGGTCATACCGGTCAATTCGTCAGTCTGACGCTTGATCGTGATGCCTTCTTCCATGCCCACGTAGGTCACGGTACCTTTCATTTCGGTAACGATTGGGTGAGTGTGCGGATCCCACTTGGCCACGATTGCGCCAGCGTCGACCTTGTCACCTTCTTTAACCGAAATCACAGCACCGTACGGCAGCTTGTAACGCTCGCGCTCACGACCGAAGTCATCAGCGATCGCCAGCTCACCGGAACGGGACACAGCAACCAGGCAACCATCCACTCGCTCAACGTGCTTCAGGTTGTGCAGACGGACGGTACCGCCATTCTTCACCTGAACGCTGTCGGCTGCGGAGGTCCGGCTTGCCGCACCACCGATGTGGAACGTACGCATGGTCAGCTGGGTACCCGGCTCACCGATGGACTGGGCAGCGATAACACCGACCGCTTCACCGATGTTCACCTGGTGGCCACGAGCCAAGTCACGGCCGTAGCACTTGGCGCAAATGCCGTAGCGCGTTTCACAGCTGATCGGCGAACGCACGATCACTTCATCGATGCTGTTCAGCTCGATGAACTCAACCCACTTCTCATCTACCAGCGTGCCGGCAGGAACGATGATTTCTTCGGTACCTGGCTTGTACACGTCACGGGCAATAACACGACCCAATACGCGCTCACCCAACGGCTCAACAACGTCACCGCCTTCAATGTGCGGAGTCATTACCAGGCCATGTTCGGTGCCGCAATCGATCTCGGTTACTACCAGATCCTGCGCCACGTCTACCAGACGACGAGTCAGGTAACCGGAGTTCGCAGTTTTCAACGCGGTATCCGCCAAACCTTTACGAGCACCGTGAGTGGAGATGAAGTACTGAAGTACGCTCAAACCTTCACGGAAGTTCGCAGTAATCGGCGTTTCGATGATGGAACCGTCCGGCTTGGCCATCAGGCCACGCATACCGGCGAGCTGACGGATCTGCGCAGCAGAACCCCGTGCGCCAGAGTCGGCCATCATGTACATCGAGTTGAAGGATTCCTGGTCGACTTCGACACCATGACGGTCGATGACTTTCTCTTTCGAGAGGTTGGCCATCATCGCCTTGGAAACTTCGTCGTTCGCCTTGGACCAAAGGTCGATCACTTTGTTGTACTTCTCGCCCTGGGTTACCAGGCCAGAGGCGTACTGACTTTCGATCTCTTTCACTTCATCAGTGGCAGCACTGATGATGCGAGCTTTTTCATCCGGGATAACGAAGTCGTTAACACCGATGGAAACGCCGGAAATGGTCGAATAGGCAAAACCGGTGTACATCAACTGGTCAGCGAAGATCACGGTCTCTTTCAAACCAACCACGCGGTAGCACTGGTTGATCAGCTTGGAGATCGCCTTTTTCTTCATCGGCTGGTTGACGACGTCGTACGACAGGCCAGGTGGAACAACCTGGAACAACAGCGCACGGCCGACAGTAGTGTCGACGATACGGGTGTTCTTGACGCTGCCACCGTCACGATCGTTGACGGTTTCGTTGATCCGCACTTTGACTTTAGCGTGCAGTGCGGCTTCGCCGGCACGGAACACACGGTCAACTTCTTGCAGATCCGCGAACACACGACCTTCGCCCTTGGCGTTGATCGCTTCACGAGTCATGTAGTACAGACCCAATACAACGTCCTGCGACGGAACGATGATTGGCTCACCGTTGGCTGGCGACAGAATGTTGTTGGTCGACATCATCAACGCACGCGCTTCCAACTGGGCTTCCAGTGTCAGCGGTACGTGCACGGCCATTTGGTCGCCGTCGAAGTCGGCGTTGTACGCAGCACAGACCAACGGGTGCAGCTGGATAGCCTTACCTTCGATCAGTACTGGTTCAAACGCCTGGATACCCAGACGGTGAAGGGTCGGTGCACGGTTGAGGAGAACCGGGTGTTCACGGATCACTTCAGCGAGAACGTCCCAAACCTCAGGCAGCTCGCGCTCGACCATCTTCTTGGCAGCTTTGATGGTGGTAGCGAGACCACGCATTTCCAGCTTGCCGAAAATGAACGGCTTGAACAGCTCGAGAGCCATCTTCTTCGGCAGACCGCACTGGTGCAGACGCAGGGTCGGACCTACGGTAATTACCGAACGACCGGAGTAGTCAACACGCTTACCGAGCAAGTTCTGACGGAAACGACCTTGTTTACCCTTGATCATGTCAGCCAGGGATTTCAGAGGACGCTTGTTGGAACCAGTGATAGCGCGGCCACGACGACCGTTATCGAGCAGTGCGTCGACAGCTTCCTGCAACATACGCTTTTCGTTGCGCACGATGATGTCCGGAGCGGACAGATCAAGCAGGCGCTTCAAACGGTTGTTACGGTTGATCACTCGACGATACAGATCGTTGAGGTCGGAAGTCGCGAAGCGACCGCCATCCAGCGGGACCAATGGACGCAGATCTGGCGGCAGAACCGGCAGAACGGTCAGCACCATCCACTCTGGCAGGTTGCCGGAACCCTGGAAGGCTTCCATCAACTTCAGACGCTTGGACAGCTTCTTGATTTTGGTTTCGGAGTTGGTTTGCGGAATTTCTTCACGCAGACGGCCAATCTCGTGTTCCAGGTCGATAGCGTGCAGCAGTTCACGGACAGCCTCGGCACCCATGCGGGCATCGAAATCATCACCAAACTCTTCCAGCGCTTCGAAGTACTGCTCGTCGTTCAGCAGCTGACCTTTTTCAAGGGTGGTCATGCCTGGATCGATAACGACATAGCTCTCGAAGTAGAGAACGCGTTCGATATCACGCAGGGTCATGTCCATCAGCAAACCGATACGCGACGGCAGCGATTTCAGGAACCAGATGTGGGCAACTGGCGAAGCCAGTTCGATGTGCGCCATGCGCTCACGACGAACTTTGGCCAGCGCAACTTCAACGCCGCACTTCTCGCAGATCACACCACGGTGCTTCAAGCGCTTGTACTTACCGCACAGGCACTCGTAATCCTTTACCGGGCCAAAGATCTTGGCGCAGAACAGGCCATCACGCTCAGGTTTGAACGTACGGTAGTTGATGGTTTCCGGTTTTTTAACTTCACCGAACGACCACGAACGGATCATCTCAGGCGATGCCAATCCAATACGGATGGCGTCGAACTCTTCGACTTGACCCTGGTTTTTCAGCAAATTCAGTAGGTCTTTCAAGGCCTTTCCTCCTGGCGGAGCAGAGAGCGGGCAATCCTGCCCCGCTCTCGATTCGCGTCACGTGTTATTCGGTTTCCAGATCGATATCGATGCCGAGGGAACGAATTTCCTTGATCAACACGTTGAAGGACTCGGGCATGCCCGGCTCCATACGGTGATCGCCATCCACGATGTTTTTGTACATCTTGGTACGGCCGTTCACATCGTCCGACTTCACTGTGAGCATTTCTTGCAGAGTGTAAGCAGCACCGTATGCTTCCAGTGCCCAGACCTCCATCTCCCCGAAACGCTGACCACCGAACTGCGCCTTACCACCCAGCGGCTGCTGAGTAACCAGGCTGTACGAACCGGTAGAACGAGCGTGCATCTTGTCGTCTACCAAGTGGTTCAGCTTCAGCATGTACATGTAGCCAACAGTAACCGGGCGCTCGAACTTGTTGCCGGTACGGCCGTCGGTCAGCTGCATCTGCCCGCTTTCTGGCAGGTCTGCCAGTTTCAGCATGGCCTTGATTTCGCTTTCCTTGGCGCCGTCGAACACTGGAGTGGCCATTGGAACGCCGCCACGCAGGTTCTTCGCCAGATCCAGGATTTCCTGGTCGGAGAAGCTATCCAGATCTTCGTTACGACCGCCGATCTGGTTGTAGATCTCGTCCAGGAATTTACGAAGCTCAGCGACTTTGCGCTGTTCTTCGATCATCCGGTTGATCTTCTCGCCCAAGCCTTTAGCCGCGAGGCCCAGGTGGGTTTCAAGGATCTGACCAACGTTCATACGCGAAGGTACACCCAACGGGTTGAGGACGACGTCGACCGGGGTGCCATTGGCATCGTGCGGCATGTCTTCAACCGGCATGATCACGGAGACCACACCTTTGTTACCGTGACGACCGGCCATCTTGTCGCCCGGCTGGATGCGGCGACGGATTGCCAGGTAAACCTTGACGATTTTCAGCACGCCTGGAGCCAGGTCATCGCCCTGCTGCAGTTTGCGCTTCTTGTCTTCGAACTTGTCGTCCAGCAGACGGCGGCGATCAACGATGTAGGCCTGAGCCTTCTCGAGCTGCTCGTTCAGAGCATCTTCAGCCATGCGCAGTTTGAACCACTGACCATGCTCAAGACCGTCGAGAACTTCGTCGGTGATTTCCTGACCTTTCTTCAGACCGGCGCCGCCTTCGGCTTTATGGCCGACCAGAGCGGAGCGCAGACGTTCGAAAGTTGCGCCTTCAACGATACGGAACTCTTCGTTCAGGTCCTTGCGGATCTCGTCGAGTTGAGTCTTCTCGATCGACAGTGCACGAGCATCACGCTCAACGCCGTCGCGGGTGAAGACCTGTACGTCGATGACGGTACCCTTGGTGCCGGTAGGCACGCGCAGGGAGGTGTCTTTAACGTCGCTGGCTTTTTCACCGAAGATGGCACGCAGCAGTTTTTCTTCCGGAGTCAGTTGAGTCTCGCCTTTCGGAGTGACCTTACCAACCAGGATGTCGCCTGCGCCAACTTCAGCACCTACGTAAACGATACCGGCTTCGTCCAGCTTGTTCAGTGCAGCTTCACCCACGTTCGGGATGTCTGCAGTGATTTCCTCTGGCCCAAGCTTGGTGTCACGTGCCACACAGGTCAGTTCCTGAATGTGGATCGTGGTAAAGCGGTCTTCTTGAACAACTCGTTCCGACAGGCAGATGGAGTCTTCGAAGTTGTAACCGTTCCAGGCCATGAACGCGATGCGCATGTTCTGACCCAGCGCCAGTTCACCCATGTCGGTGGACGGGCCGTCAGCCATGATGTCGCTACGCTGAACCCGATCACCTTTACGCACCAGCGGACGCTGGTTGATGCAGGTGTTCTGGTTGGAGCGGGTGTATTTGGTCAGGTTGTAGATGTCGACACCAGCTTCACCGGTTTCAACTTCATCATCAGCAACACGAACCACGATACGGCTGGCGTCGACGGAATCGATAACGCCACCACGACGAGCCACGACGCAAACGCCGGAGTCACGAGCTACGTTACGCTCCATGCCAGTACCGACCAACGGCTTGTCAGCGCGCAGGGTTGGTACAGCTTGACGCTGCATGTTCGAACCCATCAACGCACGGTTGGCGTCATCGTGCTCGAGGAACGGGATCAGCGACGCTGCAACCGAAACTACCTGCTTCGGAGAAACGTCCATCAAGGTGACGTCTTCCGGCGCCTTGACGGTGAACTCGTTCAAGTGACGAACAGCTACCAGCTCGTCGATCAGCATTTTCTTGTCGTTCATCGTGGCCGAAGCCTGAGCGATCACGTGATCAGCTTCTTCGATGGCAGACAGGAACACGATCTCGTCGGTGACCAGAGCGTCTTTCACCACACGGTACGGGCTTTCGAGGAAGCCGTACTGGTTGGTGCGCGCATAAGCGGCCAGGGAGTTGATCAGACCGATGTTCGGACCTTCCGGCGTTTCAATCGGGCATACACGACCGTAGTGAGTCGGGTGTACGTCACGAACTTCAAAGCCAGCACGTTCACGAGTCAAACCGCCAGGGCCGAGTGCAGAAACACGACGCTTGTGGGTGATCTCGGACAGCGGGTTGTTCTGGTCCATGAACTGGGAAAGCTGGCTGGAACCGAAGAACTCTTTCACCGCCGCAGCCACTGGCTTGGCGTTGATCAGGTCTTGCGGCATCAGGCCTTCGCTTTCAGCCATCGACAGACGCTCTTTGACCGCACGCTCAACACGTACCAGGCCAACGCGGAACTGGTTCTCGGCCATTTCGCCTACGCAGCGAACACGACGGTTACCCAGGTGGTCGATGTCATCGACGATGCCTTTACCGTTACGGATGTCGACCAGTGTCTTCAGCACCGCAACGATGTCTTCTTTGCACAACACGCCCGAACCTTCGATCTCGGTACGACCGATACGACGGTTGAACTTCATCCGGCCGACCGCAGACAGGTCATAGCGCTCAGGACTGAAGAACAGGTTGTTGAACAGAGTCTCGGCAGCGTCTTTGGTTGGCGGCTCGCCTGGACGCATCATGCGATAGATCTCGACCAGCGCTTCCAACTGGTTGCTGGTGGAGTCGATCTTCAGAGTGTCGGAGACGAACGGACCACAGTCGATATCGTTGGTGTACAGAGTTTCGATGCGAACAACCTGGGACTTGGCGATTTTTGCCAGGATCTCGGTGTTCAGCTCTGTGTTGCACTCTGCCAGGATTTCGCCGGTTGCCGGATGCACGATGACCTTGGCGGTAGTGCGACCCAGGACGTAGTCCAGAGGCACTTGCAGCTCTTTGATCCCGGCTTTTTCCAGCTGGTTGATGTGGCGAGCAGTGATACGACGACCTTGCTCGACAATAACCTTGCCTTTGTCATCCAGGATATCCAGGACAGCAATTTCACCACGCAGGCGGTGAGGCACCAGTTCCAGGCTGAGGTTTTCACCTTGCACGTGGAAGACGTTGGTGGTGTAGAACGCGTCGAGCACTTCTTCAGTGGTATAGCCGAGCGCGCGCAGCAGTACCGATGCAGGCAGCTTGCGACGACGGTCGATACGCACGAATACGCAGTCTTTCGGGTCGAACTCGAAGTCCAACCACGAACCGCGGTAAGGAATGATACGCGCCGAGTACAACAGTTTGCCGGAGCTGTGCGTCTTGCCACGGTCGTGGTCGAAGAACACGCCCGGGGAACGGTGCAGCTGGGAAACGATTACACGCTCGGTACCGTTGATTACAAAGGTACCGTTCTCAGTCATCAGGGGGATTTCACCCATGTAGACTTCTTGCTCTTTGATGTCCTTGATCGCTTTGTTCGACGATTCTTTGTCGAAAATGATCAGGCGCACTTTTACCCGCAAAGGTACGGCGTAAGTTACACCGCGCAATACGCATTCTTTGACATCAAATGCCGGTTCGCCCAGGCGATAACCGACGTACTCCAGCGCAGCATTGCCGGAGTAGCTGATGATCGGGAAAACGGATTTGAAGGCCGCATGCAGGCCCACGTCGCGGAACTGATCTTTAGTCGCTCCCGCTTGCAAGAATTCACGATACGAATCCAGCTGGATGGCCAGGAGGTACGGCACATCCATGACGTCCGGCAACTTGCTAAAGTCCTTGCGGATACGTTTTTTCTCAGTATATGAGTAAGCCATCAGCGTTCCCCAGCTTGGTCACCTGCTTGTTTGGCCCCTCCCGACGGGAGCAGCCAGAAAATCGTGCAAACCCCATGGTTTGCGCCACCGCATCGGGTGGTTACAGCTCGTTATCAGCACCGACCCAGTCGGCTGCCAATAACGGAAAAAGGCCGGTGGCAAGAGCCACCAGCCATCAGCCTTTCGCTTAACGCTCGGGCTGGAGACGCAAAGTCGATGCTTACTTCAGCTCGACTTTAGCGCCTGCTTCTTCCAGAGTGGCTTTTGCTTTGTCAGCTGCGTCTTTCGAAACAGCTTCCAGAACAACGCCAGGAGCGCCGTCAACTACAGCCTTGGCTTCTTTCAAGCCCAGACCGGTCAGTTCACGTACTGCCTTGATCACGTTAACTTTCTTCTCGCCAGCTTCCAGCAGCATGACGTTGAATTCAGTTTGTTCTTCAACAACGGCAGCGACAGCAGCTGGACCAGCGGAAGCAGCGGCAGCGGAAACGCCGAACTTCTCTTCCATGGCCTTGATCAGCTCAACGATTTCCAGAACGGATTTTTCGCCGATTGCTTCGATGATTTGGTCGTTAGTCAGAGACATGACTATAAATTCCTGTATTGGGGTGACAGCCTACGCGGCCATCGAAATAAACAATAAACGCTGAAAGGAGTCGCTCAGCCTTAGGCTGCAGCAGCTTCTTTCTGGTCGCGAAGAGCCGCCAGAGTACGAGCCAATTTGCTGGTTGCGCCTTGAATCACGCTCATCAGCTGAGAAATTGCTTCGTCACGGGTCGGCAGGCTTGCCAGTACGTCGATCTGATTAGCTGCGAGGAACTTGCCCTCGAACGCAGCTGCCTTGATCTCGAACTTATCCTGACCTTTTGCGAACTCTTTGAAGATACGGGCAGCAGCGCCCGGATGATCTTTGGAGAATGCAATCAAGGTCGGGCCGGTGAACACGTCGTTGAGCACGTCATATTGAGTGCCAGCAACGGCGCGCTTGAGCAGGGTGTTACGTACAACACGTACGTATACACCAGCTTCACGAGCCTCTTTACGGAGTCCGGTCATAGCGCCTACTGTTACGCCACGGGCATCAGCCACGACAGCGGACAGAGCAACTTGGGCAGCCTTGTTGACTTCAGCGACGATGGCCTTCTTGTCTTCAAGTTTAATTGCCACGGGAAAAACTCCTGCTTGTTACCGTTTCATCCAACCGAGGCCAGATGTCGTTTTGGTGTCTGATTCGGTAAGGAACCGGGAGCACCATCTGCGTAGGCTTGAGGTTTAAGACTTGCGTCGCCTACGGTCTTGGATAGCCCCCGCCAGGCAGGGACCCCAATCTTTCAATTGGCGCAATCGCTTGCACCAACCTGTGTCTTACGCGTCGAGCGAACCTTGGTCGATGACCAGGCCTGGACCCATGGTGGTGCTCAGGGTAACGCGCTTGACGTAAATACCTTTCGAGGAAGCTGGCTTGATACGCTTAAGATCAGCGATCAGGGCTTCAACGTTTTCCTTCAGCTTGACGGCGTCGAAGCCGACTTTGCCAACGGAGGTGTGAATGATGCCGTTTTTGTCGGTGCGATAACGAACCTGACCAGCCTTGGCGTTTTTAACCGCGGTAGCTACGTCTGGGGTTACGGTGCCGACTTTAGGGTTAGGCATCAGGCCACGTGGGCCCAGGATCTGACCCAGCTGACCGACAACGCGCATTGCATCCGGGGATGCGATAACGACGTCGAAGTTCAAGTTGCCGGCTTTCATTTCGGCAGCCAGATCGTCCATACCTACACGGTCAGCGCCGGCAGCCAAAGCGGCCTCAGCAGCTGGCCCCTGGGTGAACACAGCAACGCGAACGGTCTTGCCAGTGCCGTGTGGCAGCACAGTAGCGCTACGAACGACCTGGTCGGATTTACGCGGGTCAACACCCAAGTTTACAGCAACGTCAAACGACTCGCTGAACTTGACGGTCGACAGCTCAGCCAGCAGAGCAGCAGCGTCTACAAAGTTGTAGGACTTGCCTGCTTCGATTTTGCCGGCGATAGCCTTTTGACGCTTGGTCAACTTAGCCATTACACACCCTCCACGTTAAGGCCCATGCTACGAGCAGAACCGGCGATAGTACGCACGGCCGCGTCCATATCAGCTGCAGTCAGATCCGCGTTTTTGGTTTTCGCGATTTCTTCCAGCTGAGCACGGGTAACAGTGCCAACCTTAACGGTGTTCGGACGAGCGGAACCGCTAGTCAAACCAGCAGCTTTCTTCAGCAGAACCGAAGCAGGTGTGGATTTTGTTTCGAAAGTGAAGCTACGGTCGCTGTAGACAGTGATGATCACTGGAGTCGGCAGACCTGGCTCAATACCCTGAGTACGGGCGTTGAAGGCCTTGCAGAATTCCATGATGTTCACGCCGTGCTGACCCAGAGCAGGACCAACAGGTGGGCTTGGGTTAGCCTGAGCGGCCTTCACTTGCAGCTTGATGTAAGCGGTAATCTTCTTGGCCATGAGGCACTCCAATTACGGGTTCGAACGCCTCGAAAGGCTCCCCGGTTACTTGCGCGTTTATCCCAGTGACGACAAAACCCCACAGCCTAGGGCTGCGGGGTTGGGATGCTTGCTCAGCTAGACTTTTTCGACCTGGCTGAACTCTAGCTCTACCGGAGTAGAGCGACCGAAAATGAGCACTGCCACTTGGATCCGGCTCTTCTCGTAGTTAACTTCTTCGACCGTGCCAGTAAAGTCGGCAAACGGACCGTCATTGACACGTACTGACTCACCTGGCTCGAACAACGTCTTCGGCTTCGGCTTGTCGCTACCATCAGCAACGCGACGCAGAATCGCTTCTGCCTCTTTATCTGTGATAGGTGCAGGCTTATCAGCAGTACCGCCGATAAAACCCATCACCCGAGGAGTATCCTTGACCAAGTGCCAAGTACCCTCATTCATGTCCATCTGAACCAGCACATAACCTGGGAAGAACTTGCGCTCGCTTTTGCGTTTCTGGCCATTACGCATTTCAACCACTTCTTCAGTGGGAACCAGAATTTCGCCAAAGCCATCTTCCATGCCAGCCAGCTTTACGCGCTCTACCAACGAGCGCATGACATGCTTCTCGTAACCGGAGTAAGCATGCACAACGTACCAACGCTTAGCCACGGGACACCCTTAGCCGACAATCAAGGAAACAAGCCAGCCGAGCAGGGAATCAAGCCCCCACAACAGCAACGCCATAACCAGCACAACAGCCACAACGATCAACGTGGTCTGCGTGGTTTCTTGGCGAGTTGGCCATACGACTTTACGAATCTCAGTGCGAGCTTCCTTAACCAGTACAAAGAAAGACTTGCCCTTGACTGTTTGCAGGCCTACAAAGGCAGCTACAGCAGCAATGGCGAGCAAAGCTAGCACGCGGTACAGGATCGGCGAAGCAGAGTAATACTGATTGCCAACAACGCCAACAACCACCAAAGCAACTACTACTAGCCACTTGAGCAGATCGAAGCGAGAGCCTTGAGCTTCAGCTTTAGGAGTCATCTATGAAGATCCTGTGAAAAGAAAGCCAGACACACCAAGTGAATCTGGCAGGTCAGGAGGGAATCGAACCCCCAACCTACGGTTTTGGAGACCGTCGCTCTGCCAATTGAGCTACTGACCTAAAACAAAATCAGGCCGACCATTATGCCGGCCCGAAAAAGACATTACAACAACTTACTCGATGACTTTAGCTACGACACCGGCGCCGACGGTACGACCGCCTTCACGAATGGCGAAACGCAGACCATCTTCCATTGCGATGGTTTTGATCAGAGTGACCGTCATTTGGACGTTATCACCTGGCATCACCATTTCAACGCCTTCCGGCAGTTCGCAGTTACCGGTCACGTCGGTGGTCCGGAAGTAGAACTGTGGACGGTAGCCTTTGAAGAATGGCGTATGACGACCACCCTCTTCCTTGCTCAGAACGTAAACTTCAGCGGTGAACTTGGTATGAGGCTTGACAGTGCCCGGCTTGACCAGAACCTGGCCACGCTCAACATCATCACGCTTGGTACCACGCAGCAATACGCCGCAGTTCTCGCCAGCACGACCTTCATCGAGCAGCTTGCGGAACATCTCAACACCAGTGCAAGTAGTTTTGACAGTGTCACGAAGACCAACAATCTCAACTTCTTCCTGAATGCGGACAATGCCACGCTCAACACGACCAGTCACAACAGTACCGCGACCGGAGATCGAGAAAACATCCTCGATCGGCATCAGGAACGGCTTATCAATAGCACGCTCAGGCTGCGGAATGTAGCTATCCAGAGTCTCGACCAACTTCTTGACGGCAGTAGTACCCATCTCATTGTCGTCTTGACCGTTCAACGCCATCAGCGCAGAACCAATGATGATCGGAGTGTCATCACCTGGGAAATCGTAAGTGCTCAGCAGGTCGCGCACCTCCATCTCAACCAGCTCCAGCAGCTCCGCATCATCAACCATGTCAGCCTTGTTCAGGAAGACAACGATATACGGAACGCCAACCTGGCGGGACAGCAGGATGTGCTCACGAGTTTGCGGCATCGGACCATCAGCGGCCGAGCAAACCAGAATCGCACCATCCATCTGGGCAGCACCGGTAATCATGTTTTTTACGTAGTCAGCGTGACCTGGACAGTCAACATGTGCGTAGTGACGCACGGCCGAATCGTATTCAACGTGAGCGGTGTTGATGGTGATACCACGAGCTTTTTCTTCAGGGGCGCTATCGATCTTGTCGAAGTCAACCTTTGCCGAACCGAAAACTTCGGAGCAGACACGGGTCAAAGCAGCAGTCAGAGTGGTTTTACCGTGATCGACGTGACCAATGGTACCAACGTTGACGTGAGGCTTATTACGTTCGAACTTTTCCTTAGCCATCAAAATCACCCCTAGGAGAAGAATTGAGCAGGTCAAACAAGCCATTAAAACAAAGGCAGATATTTTCATATCTGCCTTGTTATATGGAGCTCTTGAGCGGATTTGAACCGCTGACCTCACCCTTACCAAGGGTGTGCTCTACCAACTGAGCTACAAGAGCGTAACACTATGCAGGATCTGCAAACTTGGAGCGGGTAGCGGGAATCGAACCCGCATCATCAGCTTGGAAGGCTGAGGTTCTACCACTAAACTATACCCGCGGAGCTTGCAGCTCTCGCTAAAAATGGTGGAGGGGGAAGGATTCGAACCTTCGAAGTCGTAGACGTCAGATTTACAGTCTGATCCCTTTGGCCGCTCGGGAACCCCTCCTAAGCGAGCCGGCATTCTATATCATGCCAGCCTTCTGTCAAGCATTTTCTCATTAAAAACCTGAGGTTAGCTGCGTTGACACCACTTTGCGGTGTTAACCATTAAAGGTCTTCACTGCGAAGCGGGCGCCATTCTATGCAAACTATTCGGCGGGTGCAACCCCCTCGCACGGCATTATTTTATGTTTTAACTCATTGAATTCTCTAGAAAGGTTTTTCAGCTGCGAATCATCCAGCCAACGCCGGCTTTCTGGTGCCACACGCACCCAGTAACCATCAGACTCGGCGGGGGCCCTCAGCAAGGACTCGAACTTGATTTCCATACCACTCAATCGCCGCTCAACCGCCTGAGCCGCTTCCTGACGAGTAAAACCGCCAAGATAGAGACATCCATCGTCTGCCTGGGCAGGCTTTCCTTTGTCACGAGCCGCATCAGTCGTTTCACTCAACAAGCGAATGTCCTGCTGCGAACCCCGATACAAACTCAAAGGGGTTACATCCTTTGCGCGCAGAGGAGCCTCTTGTTGGTGCCAGATGTAATAGAACACATTGAGGACAAGCAGCAGCAGAAACAACCAACGCATAAAAACCTCAGGATAAGGGACACGCCATCGCCAAACCTACAAAAACCAGATCGGGAACCAACCTGGCCCCAGGCACGATCTCGGAAACCAAATCTGCGTCTCCCCCAGTGAGGAACACCGCAAAATCCTCCCCCCAATAGCTACGCGCCAGCTCTAGCTGTGTCAGGACAAAGCCTCTCAGCATCAACGAGCATCCCCGCTCGACCGCTTCGACAGTTGTCCGACCAGGAACAAGACTTTCCAGAGCGCGCTCCGCCGCCAGATCCCCATAACGAATTTTACGGGTATGGGTACGCAGCTGGTTTCGCATCAACGGCATGCCCGGACATATAAACCCTCCGAGATGCTCTCCATCCCCGGAAATAAAATCAGAAGTAACAGCTGTACCAAAATCGAGCACAAGACACGCGCCCGAGGCAAGACGGAATCCTCCCAGCATCGCCAGCCAACGATCGAGCCCTAGCCGCTCGAACTCCTCATAGCCATTACGAACCCCGGACATTTCGCGGGACGGAGCCGCACATACCACCGACACACCAAAAGCTTCTGTCAGCAGAGAAATCAGCGCACTGGTTTCTTCGGCAGTCCTGACACTGACCAACCGACAAAATTTGAGAGCGAGCCCTTTAAGCGCTTTCAAACTCTCCAACAAAGCGAGATCCGAATCAACGACGCCCTCACCAACCACCCGCCGAACATCCGCGTCGAGCACACGCCACTTGATAAAACTGTTTCCGCAGTCGAGCTCAAGAATCATCACGCAACCTCAGACTGAGCTCACCACCACTAAAGACTTTTTCCACACCACCCACCTTCAAGCGCAGAGCACCCTGACTATCAATACCCAGCACTTCGCCTTCTATATGGTTAACACCTGCGATCAACGACACGGCCCGCCCCTGCCAGAGATGATTTTGCTCCCACTCTGCCTGGATAGCTGAAAATCCGTCGACTTGATGACGACACAGATATGCCTGGAGCATCGCGCCCAACTCCCCGATCAAGTGATTACGATCAAACACCTTGCCCGACTCTAGCCGCATGGACGTCCACTGCTGATCTACCTCATCGGTAATCTGCATGTTCACATTAATTCCCACACCCAGCACAACGTGACACACATCAGCAGGATCTCCCACCAGCTCGAGCAATATCCCGGCAATCTTCTTCTGACCAACCAGAACATCGTTGGGCCACTTCAATCCAGCCCCCGAAATACCGAGTTCACGCAGGGCCTGCATGACGGCAAGCCCAACAACAAGACTCAAGCCTTCCAGCTGACGCATTCCACCTTCAATACGCAGCACGAGGCTGTAATAGATGTTTTCCGCGAATGGACTCGCCCATTTACGTCCACGCCGCCCACGACCTGCAGTTTGCCGTTCGGCAAGCACCAGAAAGGGTGCCGCCTGCCCCCGCTCTATGGCGCGCAAAGCCTCGGCATTAGTGGAGTCAATTGAATCAAAAACCAGGATGGGCCAATCACAAGAAGGCGCCTGCTCTCTTATCTCGACAGGATCAAGCAGCGTCAATGGCGCAGCCAGTTGATAGCCGCGACCCCGCACCTTATGAATGGATAATCCCAGCTCCGCTTCTAAATGCTGAAGCTGCTTCCAAACGGCACTACGACTGATACCCAAGGCGACGCCCAAGGCCTGACCCGAATGGAATCGGCCATCTTTAAGAAGCTTTAACAATGTCAGCATGCAAGTCTCGCCTCACAATGAGGCCCGCATGATAGCCATGCCCCGCGCCATTGCATAGAAACCCTACAGGTCAGTTTTCCTGCGGACAAAACAAAACCCCTACCTGCATACGCAGATAGGGGTTTCGGAATTTAATCTTGACGATGACCTACTCTCACATGGGGAAACCCCACACTACCATCGGCGATGCATCGTTTCACTGCTGAGTTCGGGATGGGATCAGGTGGTTCCAATGCTCTATGGTCGTCAAGAAATTCGGTAGCCAGGTCGTTTGCCTTGCGGCTCACGCTCCAGCGAATGGGTATGCGATAGATTTGTGTGTTACGTTGCGAATTTTCGACTCGTGTCGTCTTCACACACCGCAATCTGGTGCCTCTTCAGGTCAGCAAATTGCTTGGGTGTTATATGGTCAAGCCTCACGGGCAATTAGTATTGGTTAGCTCAACGCCTCACAGCGCTTACACACCCAACCTATCAACGTCGTAGTCTTCGACGGCCCTTCAGGGGACTCAAGGTCCCAGTGAGATCTCATCTTGAGGCTAGTTTCCCGCTTAGATGCTTTCAGCGGTTATCTATTCCGAACATAGCTACCCGGCAATGCCACTGGCGTGACAACCGGAACACCAGAGGTTCGTCCACTCCGGTCCTCTCGTACTAGGAGCAGCCCCTCTCAAATCTCAAACGTCCACGGCAGATAGGGACCGAACTGTCTCACGACGTTCTAAACCCAGCTCGCGTACCACTTTAAATGGCGAACAGCCATACCCTTGGGACCGGCTTCAGCCCCAGGATGTGATGAGCCGACATCGAGGTGCCAAACACCGCCGTCGATATGAACTCTTGGGCGGTATCAGCCTGTTATCCCCGGAGTACCTTTTATCCGTTGAGCGATGGCCCTTCCATACAGAACCACCGGATCACTAAGACCTACTTTCGTACCTGCTCGACGTGTCTGTCTCGCAGTCAAGCGCGCTTTTGCCTTTATACTCTACGACCGATTTCCGACCGGTCTGAGCGCACCTTCGTACTCCTCCGTTACTCTTTAGGAGGAGACCGCCCCAGTCAAACTACCCACCATACACTGTCCTCGATCCGGATAACGGACCTGAGTTAGAACCTCAAAGTTGCCAGGGTGGTATTTCAAGGTTGGCTCCACGCGAACTGGCGTCCACGCTTCAAAGCCTCCCACCTATCCTACACAAGCAAATTCAAAGTCCAGTGCAAAGCTATAGTAAAGGTTCACGGGGTCTTTCCGTCTAGCCGCGGATACACTGCATCTTCACAGCGATTTCAATTTCACTGAGTCTCGGGTGGAGACAGCGCCGCCATCGTTACGCCATTCGTGCAGGTCGGAACTTACCCGACAAGGAATTTCGCTACCTTAGGACCGTTATAGTTACGGCCGCCGTTTACCGGGGCTTCGATCAAGAGCTTCGCGTTAGCTAACCCCATCAATTAACCTTCCGGCACCGGGCAGGCGTCACACCCTATACGTCCACTTTCGTGTTTGCAGAGTGCTGTGTTTTTAATAAACAGTCGCAGCGGCCTGGTATCTTCGACCGGCATGGGCTTACGCAGTAAATGCTTCACCCTCACCGGCGCACCTTCTCCCGAAGTTACGGTGCCATTTTGCCTAGTTCCTTCACCCGAGTTCTCTCAAGCGCCTTGGTATTCTCTACCCAACCACCTGTGTCGGTTTGGGGTACGGTTCCTGGTTACCTGAAGCTTAGAAGCTTTTCTTGGAAGCATGGCATCAACCACTTCGTCACCCAAAGGGTAACTCGTCATCAGCTCTCGGCCTTAGAATCCCGGATTTACCTAAGATTCCAGCCTACCACCTTAAACTTGGACAACCAACGCCAAGCTGGCCTAGCCTTCTCCGTCCCTCCATCGCAATAACCAGAAGTACAGGAATATTAACCTGTTTTCCATCGACTACGCTTTTCAGCCTCGCCTTAGGGACCGACTAACCCTGCGTCGATTAACGTTGCGCAGGAAACCTTGGTCTTTCGGCGTGGGTGTTTTTCACACCCATTGTCGTTACTCATGTCAGCATTCGCACTTCTGATACCTCCAGCAAGCTTCTCAACTCACCTTCACAGGCTTACAGAACGCTCCTCTACCGCATCACCTAAGTGATACCCGTAGCTTCGGTGTATGGTTTGAGCCCCGTTACATCTTCCGCGCAGGCCGACTCGACTAGTGAGCTATTACGCTTTCTTTAAAGGGTGGCTGCTTCTAAGCCAACCTCCTAGCTGTCTAAGCCTTCCCACATCGTTTCCCACTTAACCATAACTTTGGGACCTTAGCTGACGGTCTGGGTTGTTTCCCTTTTCACGACGGACGTTAGCACCCGCCGTGTGTCTCCCATGCTCGGCACTTGTAGGTATTCGGAGTTTGCATCGGTTTGGTAAGTCGGGATGACCCCCTAGCCGAAACAGTGCTCTACCCCCTACAGTGATACATGAGGCGCTACCTAAATAGCTTTCGAGGAGAACCAGCTATCTCCGAGCTTGATTAGCCTTTCACTCCGATCCACAGGTCATCCGCTAACTTTTCAACGGTAGTCGGTTCGGTCCTCCAGTTAGTGTTACCCAACCTTCAACCTGCCCATGGATAGATCGCCCGGTTTCGGGTCTATTCCCAGCGACTAGACGCCCTATTAAGACTCGCTTTCGCTACGCCTCCCCTATTCGGTTAAGCTCGCCACTGAAAATAAGTCGCTGACCCATTATACAAAAGGTACGCAGTCACCCAACAAAGTGGGCTCCCACTGCTTGTACGCATACGGTTTCAGGATCTATTTCACTCCCCTCTCCGGGGTTCTTTTCGCCTTTCCCTCACGGTACTAGTTCACTATCGGTCAGTCAGTAGTATTTAGCCTTGGAGGATGGTCCCCCCATATTCAGACAAAGTTTCTCGTGCTCCGTCCTACTCGATTTCATGACTAAGAGATTTTCGCGTACAGGGCTATCACCCACTATGGCCGTACTTTCCAGAACGTTCCGCTAATCTCAAAGCCACTTAAGGGCTAGTCCCCGTTCGCTCGCCACTACTAAGGGAATCTCGGTTGATTTCTTTTCCTCAGGGTACTTAGATGTTTCAGTTCCCCTGGTTCGCCTCTTAAGCCTATGTATTCAGCTTAAGATAACCATCTTATGATGGCTGGGTTCCCCCATTCAGACATCTCCGGATCAAAGTCTGTTTGCCGACTCCCCGAAGCTTTTCGCAGGCTACCACGTCTTTCATCGCCTCTGACTGCCAAGGCATCCACCGTATGCGCTTCTTCACTTGACCATATAACCCCAAGCAATCTGGTTATACTGTGAAGACGACATTCGCCGAAAATTCGCAATTTAACTCACAAATTTTACCTTAGCCTGATCCGTTACCAGTGAAAGTAACGTTCAGTCTATCTTTCTATCACATACCCAAATTTTTAAAGAACGATCTAATCCAAAGACTAGAAATCAACATTCACCATCGTGCGATGGAATGCTCATTTCTAAGCTTTCAACAAACAGAAGCAGTAGTGGTGGAGCCAAACGGGATCGAACCGTTGACCTCCTGCGTGCAAGGCAGGCGCTCTCCCAGCTGAGCTATGGCCCCGTATTTCTACAGGTTCCCACACAAAATTGGTGGGTCTGGGCAGATTCGAACTGCCGACCTCACCCTTATCAGGGGTGCGCTCTAACCAACTGAGCTACAGACCCAATTTCGAGCTTTAAGGCCGACCTCACCCTGCTCTTTACCACAGAGCATGGGGTGCGCTCCAACCAACTAAGCTACAACCTGTTAGGGCTGCTTCTTATCGTCTTCTTCAATGAATCAAGCAATTCGTGTGGGAGCTTATGGAGCAGCTGATGTCGTCGATTAAGGAGGTGATCCAGCCGCAGGTTCCCCTACGGCTACCTTGTTACGACTTCACCCCAGTCATGAATCACACCGTGGTAACCGTCCTCCCGAAGGTTAGACTAGCTACTTCTGGTGCAACCCACTCCCATGGTGTGACGGGCGGTGTGTACAAGGCCCGGGAACGTATTCACCGCGACATTCTGATTCGCGATTACTAGCGATTCCGACTTCACGCAGTCGAGTTGCAGACTGCGATCCGGACTACGATCGGTTTTCTGGGATTAGCTCCACCTCGCGGCTTGGCAACCCTCTGTACCGACCATTGTAGCACGTGTGTAGCCCAGGCCGTAAGGGCCATGATGACTTGACGTCATCCCCACCTTCCTCCGGTTTGTCACCGGCAGTCTCCTTAGAGTGCCCACCATTACGTGCTGGTAACTAAGGACAAGGGTTGCGCTCGTTACGGGACTTAACCCAACATCTCACGACACGAGCTGACGACAGCCATGCAGCACCTGTCTCAATGTTCCCGAAGGCACCAATCCATCTCTGGAAAGTTCATTGGATGTCAAGGCCTGGTAAGGTTCTTCGCGTTGCTTCGAATTAAACCACATGCTCCACCGCTTGTGCGGGCCCCCGTCAATTCATTTGAGTTTTAACCTTGCGGCCGTACTCCCCAGGCGGTCAACTTAATGCGTTAGCTGCGCCACTAAGAGCTCAAGGCTCCCAACGGCTAGTTGACATCGTTTACGGCGTGGACTACCAGGGTATCTAATCCTGTTTGCTCCCCACGCTTTCGCACCTCAGTGTCAGTATCAGTCCAGGTGGTCGCCTTCGCCACTGGTGTTCCTTCCTATATCTACGCATTTCACCGCTACACAGGAAATTCCACCACCCTCTACCATACTCTAGCTTGTCAGTTTTGAATGCAGTTCCCAGGTTGAGCCCGGGGATTTCACATCCAACTTAACAAACCACCTACGCGCGCTTTACGCCCAGTAATTCCGATTAACGCTTGCACCCTCTGTATTACCGCGGCTGCTGGCACAGAGTTAGCCGGTGCTTATTCTGTCGGTAACGTCAAAACACTTACGTATTAGGTAAATGCCCTTCCTCCCAACTTAAAGTGCTTTACAATCCGAAGACCTTCTTCACACACGCGGCATGGCTGGATCAGGCTTTCGCCCATTGTCCAATATTCCCCACTGCTGCCTCCCGTAGGAGTCTGGACCGTGTCTCAGTTCCAGTGTGACTGATCATCCTCTCAGACCAGTTACGGATCGTCGCCTTGGTGAGCCATTACCTCACCAACTAGCTAATCCGACCTAGGCTCATCTGATAGCGCAAGGCCCGAAGGTCCCCTGCTTTCTCCCGTAGGACGTATGCGGTATTAGCGTCCGTTTCCGAGCGTTATCCCCCACTACCAGGCAGATTCCTAGGCATTACTCACCCGTCCGCCGCTCGCCACCAGGTACAAGTACCCGTGCTGCCGCTCGACTTGCATGTGTTAGGCCTGCCGCCAGCGTTCAATCTGAGCCATGATCAAACTCTTCAGTTCAAACATCTTTGGGTTTTTAAGAAACCCTAAACTTGGCTCAGCAATCGTTGGTTACATCTTTGATTTCTCGCGGAGTAACTTGTGATGCTGATAATCTTGTTGACTATCAGTCTGACTCCACAAGCACCCACACGAATTGCTTGATTCAGTTGTTAAAGAGCGGTTGGTTAAGATCTTTCGTCTCAACCGAGGCGCGCATTCTACAGCAGCCTCTGTTGCTGTCAAGCGGTTATTTTTCGAAGTTTTCAAAGTTTCCTTTGCAACTTCAACCACTTGCGCTTCCGATCTCTCGTTAGCGGGAGGCGAATTCTACAGCGTTACTCGCTGCTGTCAACACCTCTTTTACACCGCTTTCGACCGAGAAGATCGAATCGTTAAAAGAGCCAAACAACCTCGCTCTTTCAACTCCTTCTGGGCTTCGATGACCTGAAACAACTCGCTGTCGAAAACTGCGTAACTCATTGTTTACCAAGGAGTTTCCCGTTTCGACTGCGCCGGAAGTGGGGCGAATTATAGACTTCCAGAATCTGCCGTCAACCCCTGATTTCAGGTTTATTCGGATTTGAGCGTAATACGCGCAAATGCCTTCTTTCCGGCCTGGCAAACATGGGTTGCACCAAGTACATATATAAAGGTGCGATCGACAACCTCACCATCTATACGCACACCACCGGAATTCAGCAGATCACGAGCCACCGCCGAGTTCTTCACCAGGCCTGCCTTATTAAGGACAGCTGCAATCGGCATGTCTTCAGTAGCCGTCAATTCGATCTCTGGCAGATCGTCCGGCAGCTCACCATCCTTCATACGGTTGCCCGCTGCACGGTGAGCATTAGCCGCAGCCTCTTCACCATGGAAACGCGCAACGATTTCTTCGGCCAGCTTGATCTTGATATCACGCGGATTGGCACCCGCCTCGACATCAGCACGGAATGCGTTGATCTCATCCATGGAACGGAAGCTGAGCAATTCGAAGTAGCGCCACATCAGCGCATCCGGAATAGAGACCAGCTTGCCGTACATGACGCCCGGCGCTTCCTGGATACCGACGTAGTTGCCCAAGGACTTGGACATCTTCTTCACGCCATCCAGACCTTCGAGCAGCGGCATGGTCAGAATGCATTGAGCCTCTTGACCATAACCACGCTGCAGCTCACGCCCCATCAGCAGGTTGAACTTCTGATCGGTACCACCCAACTCGACGTCCGCGCGCAAAGCAACCGAGTCATACCCTTGAACCAACGGATAGAGGAACTCGTGAATGGCGATTGGCTGATTGGTGGTGTAGCGCTTGTCGAAGTCATCGCGCTCAAGCATGCGAGCCACAGTGTACTGCGAAGTCAGACGAATGAAGTCCGCCGGCCCCATCTGATCCATCCAGGTGGAGTTGAACGCTACTTCCGTCTTGGCTGGATCAAGAATCTTGAAGACCTGAGTCTTGTAGGTCTCGGCATTCTCGAGAACCTGCTCGCGGGTGAGCGGAGGACGCGTCGCGCTCTTGCCACTCGGATCACCAATCATCCCGGTGAAGTCACCTATAAGGAAGATCACTTGGTGACCCAGCTCCTGGAACTGGCGCAGCTTATTAATAAGCACGGTATGACCCAGGTGCAAATCCGGCGCAGTCGGATCGAAGCCTGCCTTAATACGTAGCGGTTGGCCACGCTTGAGCTTTTCGATCAGCTCGGACTCGACCAACAGTTCTTCCGCACCACGTTTTATCAGCGCTAGCTGCTCTTCAACCGACTTCATAACAGACCCGCAAGGCTCGAATTCAAAGGGAACCAACCATACAAGATCACGCGTCAAATACAAAGTTTGGCCGGCGCAATGACGCCAATCCGCTGGCAGAGTGACCATGGACTTGCTTCAGAGATGATTTGGTTATATTTTATACAGTTATTTCATCTTCATCATGTCATTCATCTTTTCCAATTCATCTTTTTCAAAGTCAAAAATTACCTATGACCAAAGAATCGTCTAAAGCGCCACCGCTTTACCCGAAGACCCACCTGCTCGCAGCAAGTGGTATCGCCGCTCTTCTGAGCCTGGCGCTTCTGGTATTTCCTTCCAGTGATGTAGAAGCCAAAAAGACGACGCTGAGTCTTGAACTGGAAAGACCTGCTGAACAACTGACACAAGATCAAGACGCTGCCGAAGCCGTTCAAGCCACAAATGAGCCGGCAGCTTCTCCTTTTGCGCAGATCGAAAACAGCGCCGAAGAGACTCAGGAAACCGCCCAGGCCGAGCCTGCACCTGCCCCGGTGATCGAAGAAAAGAAGGCCCCAAACCACAGGGAAGTGATCGTTTCCAAAGGCGATACGCTGTCCACACTGTTTGAGAAAGTCGGCCTCCCCGCCACTTCGGTCCATGAAGTACTGGCCAGCGACAAGCAGGCCAAGCAGTTCAGCCAACTCAAGCACGGCCAGAAACTCGAATTCGAACTGACCCCCGATGGCCTGCTGACCAACTTGCACAGCAAGGTCAGCGACGTCGAAAGCATTACCCTGACCAAGAATGACAAGGGTTTTACGTTCAACCGCATTACCGCCAAACCTACCGTGCGTTCCGCCTACGTTCATGGCGTGATCAAAAGCTCGCTGTCACAGTCTGCCGCGCGCGCCGGCCTGTCCCACAGCCTGACCATGGACATGGCCAGCGTGTTTGGCTATGACGTCGACTTCGCCCAGGATATTCGCCAGGGTGACGAGTTCGATGTGATCTACGAGCAGAAAGTCGTCAACGGCAAGGCTGTCGGCAACGGCCCGATCCTTTCCGCACGCTTCACCAACCGCGGCAAGACCTACACCGCTGTGCGTTACACCAACAAACAAGGCAACAGCAGCTACTACACCGCCGATGGCAACAGCATGCGCAAGGCGTTTATCCGCACACCGGTAGACTTTGCCCGCATCAGCTCGAAATTTTCCATGGGCCGCAAACACCCGATCCTGAACAAAATCCGCGCCCACAAAGGTGTCGATTACGCAGCACCACGCGGCACCCCGATCAAAGCGGCCGGTGACGGTAAAGTATTGCTGGCCGGTCGCCGTGGCGGCTACGGCAACACCGTGATCATCCAGCATGGCAACACCTACCGTACGCTGTACGGCCACATGCAAGGCTTCGCCAAAGGGGTCAAGACTGGCGGCAGCGTCAAGCAAGGCCAGGTGATCGGCTATATCGGCACAACCGGGCTCTCCACTGGCCCGCACTTGCACTACGAGTTCCAGGTCAATGGCGTGCACGTCGACCCACTGGGCCAGAAAGTTGCGATGGCCGATCCAATCTCCAAAGGAGAACGCGCACGCTTCCTTGCGCAGAGTCAGCCGTTGATGGCCCGTATGGACCAAGAGAAAGCCACAATGCTGGCTTCGAAGCGCTAAATCATGACGCTCTATATAGGTGTGATGTCCGGGACCAGCCTCGATGGCCTGGACATCGCGCTGATCGAGCTGACCCCGGCGATCAAGCTGATCGCCACTCACTACACCCCCATGCCTGATTCCCTGCACGCCGAGCTGCTTGGCTTGTGCGCCAGCGGCCCGGACGAGATTGCCCGCTCCGCCATCGCTCAGCAGAACTGGGTGACACTGGCCGCTCAGGGCATTAACGCCCTCCTCCAACAACACAACCTGAAACCCGAAGACATTCGCGCGATTGGCAGCCACGGCCAGACCATTCGCCACGAACCGGCGCGCGGTTTCACGGTGCAGATCGGCAACCCTGCCCTGCTCACCGAGTTGACCGGCATCACCGTGGTCAGCGACTTCCGCAGCCGTGACGTGGCCGCCGGCGGGCAAGGTGCACCGCTGGTTCCAGCCTTTCACGAAGCGTTGTTTGATGAACGTGCCGGTAATCGTGCGGTATTGAATGTTGGCGGATTCAGTAACCTGAGCCTGATCGAGCCTGGCAAACCCGTTGCCGGTTTCGACTGTGGCCCGGGCAATGTTCTGCTGGACGCGTGGATTCACCAGCAACGCGGCGACAACTTTGATCGCGATGGCCAATGGGCGGCCAGCGGCAAGGTTGAACCAATACTGCTGAATGAATTGCTGAGTGATCCGTTCTTCGTGACCAAGGGCCCGAAAAGCACCGGTCGCGAAGTGTTCAACCTGCCATGGCTGACACAGCACCTCTCGAAGCTGCCGAGCTTCACCGCTGAAGACGTGCAAGCAACCCTGCTTGAGCTGACCGCACTGACTATCGTCGAGTCATTGCAGCACGCCCAATCGGACACGCAGGAACTGCTGGTCTGCGGTGGCGGCGCGCACAACGCCACACTGATGAGACGCCTGGCCAGCCTGCTGCCGACCGCGACGGTCAGCAGCACCGCCGCTTACGGCGTAGACCCGGACTGGGTCGAAGCCATGGCCTTCGCCTGGCTAGCCCATTGCTGCCTTGAAGGCATCGCTGCCAATCGCCCGAGCGTTACCGGCGCCCGCGGCCTGCGCGTACTCGGCGCCATCTACCCGGCATAAACGCCACACAGCAAAACGCCGCAAAGCCCTGAAGCCATGCGGCGCCTGGTAATGCGGTGAAGCGCGATCAGATCGAGAACGAAGAGCCGCAGCCACACGTGGTGCTGGCGTTCGGATTCTTGATCACAAAGCGCGAACCTTCCAGACCTTCCTGATAATCCACCTCGGCACCTGCCAGATACTGGAAGCTCATCGGATCAACGACCAGACTCACCCCTTCGCGTTCGACGATGGTGTCGTCATCGGCCACTTCTTCATCGAAGGTAAAGCCGTACTGAAAACCTGAACAACCGCCGCCCGTAACGAATACGCGCAGTTTCAAGCGATCATTCCCCTCTTCATCGACCAGGCTCTTCACCTTGTGCGCGGCACCGTGGGTGAATTGCAAAGCCGTGGGGGTGAAGGATTCGACGCTCATGCTAACTATCTCCCGGCGTTACGCCGCCATAATGCGTGATGACGCGCATTATCCGCTTCTCCTAGAAAATCGGTCAACTATTGTTACGGTATATCAATAAACCCGATTGCCGGCTCGAAATGCAAAAAGGCCCGTCAGACGGGCCTTTTTGCTGAGCGGGCTAAAGCCTTACGGCAACATGCCAGCGTGGGACAAGCCCAGGCGCTCATCCAGCCCAAACAGGATGTTCATGTTCTGCACCGCCTGCCCCGACGCGCCTTTGACCAGGTTGTCGATCACCGACAACACCACCACCAGGTCACCATCCTGTGGACGGTGCACCGCAATACGGCAAACGTTGGCACCGCGCACGCTGCGGGTTTCCGGATGGCTGCCAGCGGGCATGACATCGACGAACGGTTCGTTGGCATAGCGCTTTTCAAACAGCGCCTGCAGATCCACCGAGCGATCCACGACCGTCGCGTAGAGCGTCGAGTGGATGCCTCGAATCATTGGCGTCAGGTGCGGAACGAACGTCAGACCGACGTCCTTGCCCGCAGCGCGACGCAGGCCCTGGCGGATTTCCGGCAGGTGACGGTGACCTTTGACGGCGTAAGCCTTCATGCTTTCCGACGTCTCGGAGTACAACGAACCTACAGACGCGCCACGACCGGCACCACTGACACCGGATTTGCAGTCAGCAATCAAGCGAGTGGTATCGGCCAGACCTGCTTCCAGCAATGGCAGGAAACCCAATTGCGTCGCGGTCGGGTAGCAACCCGGCACGGCGATCAGACGAGCCTGCTTGATCTGCTCGCGATTGACTTCCGGCAAGCCGTAAACCGCCTCTTCCAGCAGTTCCGGCGCGCCGTGCGGTTGACCGTACCACTTGGCCCACTCATCGGCGTCTTGCAGACGGAAGTCCGCCGACAGGTCGATGACTTTGGTCCCGGCCGCCAACAGTTCGCCGGCCAGGGCATGAGCAACACCGTGAGGCGTGGCGAAGAACACCACATCGCAAGCACCCAGCGTCTTGATGTCCGGAACGCTGAACGCCAGGCCATCGTAATGACCGCGCAGGTTCGGATACATATCAGCCACGGCCAGACCGGCCTCGGATCGGGAAGTGATCACTACCACTTCAGCTTGCGGATGCTGTGCCAACAGACGCAGCAGTTCGACACCGGTGTAACCCGTGCCGCCGACGATACCGACCTTGACCATAAACCTGCCCTCAACGAACCCACTGGAAAGCCGTCGATAATAGGGCCCGTATCGTCCTGCGACAACCGGCAAGGTGACGTGCGGACGCTCAAGCCTCTACTATCCGGGCTACCGTGAACCTGGGAATAACTAAAAATGCTTTATCTGTGGCTCAAAGCGCTTCACATCGTCAGCATGGTCTGCTGGTTTGCCGGCCTGTTTTACCTGCCGCGCCTGTTCGTCTATCACGCTCAAAGCGAAGACACCGTCAGCAAGGAACGCTTCAGTATCATGGAGCGCAAGCTGTACCGGGGCATCATGGGGCCGGCGATGATCGCCACCCTGGTATTCGGCATCGCACTGATCGCCCTCAACCCCAGCATCTTCAGCCAAGGCGCGTGGATACACGCCAAGTTGACCCTGGTGGTGATCCTGATCGGCTACCACCACATGTGCGGCGCCCAGGTGAAACGTTTTGCCCGTGGCGAGAACACCCGCAGTCATGTCTTTTATCGCTGGTTCAATGAAGTGCCGGTTCTGATATTGCTGGCCATTGTAATTCTGGTCGTCGTTCGACCGTTCTAACTCCAATAAGCACAACTCACCGGAGTACTTCCAATGTCGCTGCCCGCTCTGCTCGAACAACGCTTGCGTCTACCAGTGGTGGCAGCGCCGATGTTCCTGATTTCCAACCCACAATTGGTGCTCGCCTGCTGCCGTAATGGCGTGGTGGGCAGCTTCCCCGCACTGAATCAGCGCGAGAGCAGCGGCTTCAAGGCCTGGCTGGAAGAGATCGAAGCAGGATTGGCGACATTGGAGAATCCGGCGCCTTATGCGGTGAACCTGATCGTCCACAACAGCAACCCGCGGCTGCAAGCGGACCTGGCGATCTGCATCGAGCACAAAGTGCCGATTGTGATCACCAGTCTCGGCGCTGTGAAAGAACTGGTCGATGCAGTGCACAGCTATGGCGGTCTGGTGTTCCATGACGTGACGACTCGTCGCCATGCAGAGAAAGCTGCCGAGGCAGGGGTCGACGGTTTGATCGCCGTGGCAGCAGGCGCCGGTGGACACGCCGGAACCTGGAGCCCGTTCTCGCTGATTGCCGAGATACGCCAATTCTTCGACAAGACCCTGCTGCTGGCCGGTTGCCTGAACCACGGCCACGAGATTCTCGCGGCACAATTGCTCGGTGCGGATCTGGCCTACTTCGGTACGCGATTTATCGGCACCACCGAAAGTCATGCGCCTGACGCCTATAAAGAGATGCTGCTGACTTCCAGAGCCGCGGACATCGTCCATACTCCAGCGGTGTCGGGCGTACCCGCGAGCTTTATGCGTCAGAGCCTTGAGGCTGCGGGTTTCGACATGGCAGCGCTGCAAGGCAAAGGTGAGGTGGACTTCGGCTCCAAACTCAAGCCTATAAGCGATGAAGCCAAAGCCTGGAAAACCGTTTGGTCCGCAGGCCAGGGCGTCGGCGAAATCGATGACCTGCCGAGTGTCGATCAATTGGTCGCTCGTCTCGATGCCGAGTACCGCAAAGCACTGGAGCTGGCGGCAACGCTGCCCAAGCGCTGGCCGCGCTGACAGGAAAACCGGGCCAGTCCATTCCGGCTGGCTTTACACGACAAGGATGCCACGCTATGAGCGAAAACCGTTTCAAGATCGTGTTCGACGGCGCTCTGCTGCCAGGTGTTGACGTCACCACCGCCAAGCTCAATCTCGCCGAGTTGTTCAAAAGCGATGTGGCTGCCATCGAGCGGCTGTTCAGTGGCAAGCCGGTTGCGCTCAAACGCGACCTGTCGCAGGTCGATGCGCAGACTTATCTCCAGGCGCTGACCAAAACCGGTATCGATGCCCGGATCGAATCCGAACCCTCGATCGAGCTGAACCTGGCTGACGTTCATGAACACGCCCCTGCCGTCGCGGCAGATCCCGAATCCCCTTACGCACCACCTCAGGCCACCGTTGGCGAAGCCTTGCCTGCGTTTTCCACACTCAAGCCGTTCAGCTTCGACGGTCGCATCGGCCGCTTGCGTTATCTGGCCTGGACGATGTCGCTGACGCTGGTGACCCTTAGTGTTGGTGCTGTGCTTGCTGTTTTCGGCTTGGCCCTCATCACTACGGACTCGACCGCCGGCCTGATTCTCGGTGGCTTGCTGGCCTTTATTCTCTTCGTGGCGCTCGCGTTCGTCAGCATTCAGTTCAGTGTCCAGCGTCTACACGATATCGGCTGGTCTGGCTGGCTCTGGCTGCTGACCCTCGTGCCGTTCGTGGGCAGCATCTTTCCGTTCGTGATGATGATCGCGCCGGGTAATAACAACGCCAATCGATACGGTGCGCCACCACCGCCCAACAGCACCGCGGTCAAGATCCTGTCATCACTGTGGCTGGTGTTTATCGCGATCCTGTTCATCGGCGGACTGACCGGTGGCCTTACTACCATTCAGAGCGAATACGAAAGCGCCACCCAGAGCAGCTATGAAAGTGACTCCGTGACCACCGAAGAGATCGAAGATCAAACCGCCGTGGAAGCAGAGCCAGCGCCAAATTCAGCCGACGATGCAGCCGAAGAAGCCCAGCCCCCTGTAGACTCTGCGAAAGAATGAACAGCGCTCCCCGCCCGTGACACCTGCGTCGCCGGCGCGGAGCTGTTGCGATGGAGAAATGCATGACCCGTTACGCTCTGATCACTGGCGCTTCCAGCGGCATCGGCCTGGCGATGGCCGAAGCGCTGGCCCGGCGCGGCCGCAGCCTGATTCTGGTGGCCCGTCAGCGTGATCAGCTGGAAAGTATTGCGATTGAACTGACTCAACGTTTTGGCGTGGAAGTGCTGTTCCGAGCCTGTGACCTCGGCGAGCCACTACGGCTGTCCGGTTTTCTGCTGGAGCTGGAGGAAGGTGACCGACAGATCGATTTGCTGGTCAACTGCGCCGGCATCGGCACCTGCGGCCCATTCCTGGCTCAGGACTGGATGACCGAGCAGGACCTGATCGAAGTGAACATCCTCGCGCTCACTCGCCTGTGTCACGCTATCGGCAACAGTATGGCGCTGCAGGGCGGCGGGCAGATTTTGAATGTCGCCTCGGTAGCGGCGTTCCATCCCGGCCCGTGGATGAGTACTTACTACGCCAGCAAGGCTTATGTGCTGCACTTTTCCGAAGGGTTGCGCGTCGAACTGAAAAAATGCGCGGTCAAGGTGTCGGTGCTCTGCCCCGGCCCTACCCGCACGGCGTTTTTCCGCACCGCGCAATTGGACGCTGGCAAACTGGTCGACAGCAAAATGCTGATGAGCCCCGAGGAAGTCGCGCTCTACACCGTCCGGGCTCTGGAGAAAAATCGCGCCATCATTATTCCGGGTCGACGCAACCGCTGGCGCGCCTTCCTTCCGCGACTCGGCTCGCGCTGGCTGACCCGGACAATCGCCGGCATGGTCAACAAGGCTTACTGCCCGCGCTGATCGCACCCTCAAGGTAAAAGGCTGGGCCTCGGGCATAACCCATGGTTACACTCAGGCCAGCCCAAACAACGGAGAAAAAAGCTGTGGATACTCTGTTCACCAAGATCATCAACCGGGAAATCCCGGCGAAGATCATTTACGAGGACGACCAGGTACTGGCCTTCCACGACATCGCCCCACAGGCACCGGTGCATTTTCTGGTGATTCCAAAAAAAGCGGTGCGCACGCTTAACGACCTGACCGAGGACGACAAGGCATTGGCTGGGCATATTCTGTTCACCGCCCAGCGTCTGGCCCTGGAACTGGGTTGCGAAGAGGGCTTCCGCGTGGTCATGAATTGCAATCCACTGGGTGGGCAGACCGTCTATCACATACATATGCATGTATTGGGTCAGCGCCAGATGCATTGGCCGCCGGGCTGATTGCAGTAAGCCCTGTGGGGGTGGGCAATCCCGCTCCCACAAGCACCTGCGTCGCAATGACCCAGCGCAAACCTTCCCCGGCCGATTGGGTTAAACTGGCCGCCGAGATTCTTCCCGGAGGTCAGCATGACTACCCAACGTCACTACTCGCCGATTGACCGCCTTCTGCTGCAAGCCGATGCCGCGATGCGTACCTTGTTGCCCTTCAGTGGCCAGCCGTACCGTCCTTCGCCCGCTATCGTTCAGCCGGATGCGCAAATGAGCGACGAAGACACCCGGCACGTCGCCGGTCTGATGCGCATCAACCATACCGGCGAAGTCTGTGCCCAGGCGCTGTATCAGGGTCAGGCCCTGACCGCCAAGCTGCCGCAAGTGCGCGCCGCCATGGAACATGCCGCCGAAGAAGAAATCGACCACCTGGTCTGGTGCGAACAACGCATAAAACAGTTGGGCAGCCACACCAGTATTCTCAATCCGCTGTTCTATGGCATGTCGTTCGGGATTGGCGCGGTGGCCGGGTTGATCAGCGATAAAGTCAGCCTGGGTTTCGTTGCTGCTACCGAGCATCAGGTCTGCAAACACCTCAACGAACACCTTGAGCAACTGCCAGCCGAGGACGAAAAGTCCCGGGCGATCCTCGAACAGATGCGCATTGATGAAGAACACCACGCCGAAAGCGCGCTGGAGGCTGGGGGTTTCCGCTTCCCGGCACCGGTGAAGTTCGGCATGAGCCTGATGGCCAAGGTCATGACCAAGAGTACTTACCGGATCTGACCCCCCTCACCCCAAAAAAACCCGGGCACAAAAAAGGGCGCTTTTCAGCGCCCTTTTTTTTGCTCGCAGAAAATCAGCTCGGCATGTTGCGCGCGTAGAAGATTTCCAGCATTTCGTGTTTCACGCGGTCAGTCACCTGGGCACGCTGCTCAGCGGACAGGCTGCTGGTGGCGTCGCCGAACAGGTAGTTATCCAGTTCGAAGTTCTTCAGCAGCATTTTGGTGTGGAACAGGTTTTCCTGGTACACGTTCACGTCGGTCATCTGGTACGCGTCGCGGGTGTCTTCGGAAAGGTAGTTCTGAATCGAGTTGATCTCGTGGTCGATGAAGTGCTTTTTGCCTTCCACGTCACGGGTGAAACCGCGCACACGATAATCCACGGTCACGATGTCCGAATCGAACTGGTGAATCAGGAAGTTGAGCGCCTTGAGCGGTGAAATGACGCCACAAGTCGACACATCAATGTCCACACGGAATGTCGCGATGCCATCGTCCGGATGGATTTCCGGGTAGGTGTGCACCGTGATGTGGCTCTTGTCGAGGTGGGCCAGGATAATTTCAGGCAGCGGGCCCGGGGACTCTTCGATCTGGCTGTCGGTCGGGGTCACCGGCTCTTCGGAGATCAGAATCGTGACACTGGCGCCTTGGGGCTCATAATCCTGACTGGCAATGTTCAGGATGTTGGCACCAATGATATCGACAACTTCTGTGAGGATCTGCGTCAGGCGCTTCGCGTTGTACTCTTTATTGATGTACTCGACGTAAGCCTGTTGGTCTTGCGGGGTTTGCGCGTAGCAGATGTCATAGATGTTGAAGCTCAAGGTCTTTGTCAGGTTATTGAACCCGTGGAGCTTGAGTTTGCTTTTCACCGTTAGACGCTCTCTGTGTATTGCGGACCGGCCGCGTGATCAAGCATGCCCGTCAGCTGCGAACGACGCACCTGCGTAGGACGGGTTAACACCTCTTCGCAATGGCGATTTTGGTTATCTGTTCGGGTGCGCGGCCTGTCGGCGGACGGGCCACTACCCTGAAAAAAGTGGCGCATTGTGCAGACGTCAGCTTGGGATCGCCACAGTCTGCACTGCCTTTATGATAGTTGAATGTCGATTCAACCGAGCTCGATGATCTCGTAGTCGTGGGTGATCTCTACGCCCGCCGCGCCCAGCATGATCGACGCCGAGCAATACTTCTCGGCAGACAGCTCGATGGCGCGTTTGACCTGGGCTTCTTTCAAGCCTCGGCCCTTGACCACGAAGTGCATGTGGATCTTGGTGAATACCTTCGGATCTTCGGTGGCACGCTCGGCTTCGAGGAAGGCTTCGCAGCTTTCAACGGCCTGACGGGACTTCTTGAGGATGCTGACCACGTCGAAATTGCTGCAACCGCCAACACCCAGCAGGAGCATTTCCATCGGCCGGACACCCAGGTTGCGGCCGCCGGCATCGGGCGGACCATCCATGACCACGACATGACCGCTGCCGGATTCGCCGAGGAACATGGCTTCGCCAGCCCATTGGATGCGTGCCTTCATCGCCAAGACTCCACTGTATAAAAAAGGGTCGCCAGCTTAGCACAGGGGCCTTGATTGACGACGTCTCGCCTTCCTACGACGCAAGCCGCTGCGCTGTAGGTAAATTCTCGAATATTGCAGGAAGTGTCTGTTAAGCTGGCGCCAATTCACTGGCGCATAGCCAGCTTTGTAGCAACCTCAGCGACTCATAAGAAAACCAAACACACCGTGAAGTCTTTTCGGGATACAACCATGGTTGCTATTACCCCAACACCCAAAATCAAGAACCTCGACAAGCTGTTGATGCACTGCCAGCGCCGTCGTTATGCGGCCAAAAGCAACATCATTTGTGCCGGCGACCGCTCGGACACGTTGTTCTTCATCATCAAAGGTTCGGTCACCATCCTGATCGAGGATGACGACGGCCGCGAAATGATCATCGCCTACCTGAACTCCGGAGACTTTTTCGGCGAGTTGGGCCTGTTCGAACAGGCCGGCCTGGAACAGGAACGCAGCGCCTGGGTGCGCGCCAAGATCGAATGCGAAGTCGCGGAAATCAGCTACGCGAAATTCCGCGAGCTGTCCCAACAGGATCCAGACATTCTTTACGTGCTCAGCGGACAAATCGCACAGCGCCTGCGTAACACCACCCGCAAAGTGGGTGACCTGGCATTCTTCGACGTTACCGGCCGCGTCGCACGCTGCCTGCTGGAACTGTGCAAACAGCCGGATGCCATGACCCATCCCGATGGCATGCAGATCAAGGTAACCCGTCAGGAAATCGGGCGGATTGTCGGTTGTTCACGTGAGATGGTTGGTCGCGTACTCAAGGACCTGGAAGAACGTAACCTGGTGGACGTCAAAGGCAAGACCATGGTGGTCTTCGGTACGCGCTAAGCCCTGAACATGTCTGCCAGCAACTGGCGGTACAACGTGTCGAGTCGCTCCAGCGCATCAGGTGCTGCATATTTTTCATGCAGGGCGATGTGGCTCTCGGCGCGAACTCGCTGCTCCAGGCCACAGGCTTCATTGAAACGGTTAACCGCCGCAACCATCGACTCACGCTCGTTATCGAGCAACAAAGCACCGTGCACCAACCCTACCGGGCGCGTACCGCCCTTGCTCTGGCGCCAGCGTTGAGCCGTGCCGACCATCTTGCGCCCATCAAGGTTGACGTTGAAACGGCCATCACAGAACGCACCCTCTATTTCGCCCAAAGACGAAACGCCGCCCAGTTCATCGAGTAACTGACAAATCGGATCGCAAAGTCGGCGATAACCGGTTTCGATGCGGTTCTGGTCACCCTCGCTACGCGGTGGCGCGTAGACCAGTGCGATGTTGATCGTTGAGGCCGATTGCGGCACCGGTTCACCGCCGGTCTCACGCAACAGCACCGGCCAACCCGCCGCAGCCGAAACCTCGCACGCGGCCTCGAATCCAGGCAGACGATTCAACCGCCGCGGCATGACCAGCGCCCGGTCACTGGGCTGCCAGAACAACAGACCAAACTCCGAATCACCGGTGCACACATGGGCCAACAGGTCCTGTTCGGCGAGCAGGCCGGCTTCGACGGTCAAGGCGATGGGCTGGGTCATGGCAGTAGACATCCTTTGTTTGGGGTACAAAAAAGCCGGCATCGCCGGCTTCTTCATTAAGTCACGTTCAGTCGAGTGTAGAACCGCTCACCGCGATGCCACGCTCAGGAAAGAACAGACGCTGCAGTTCGGTGCCTGGGCTTTCGGCGCGCATGAACGCTTCGCCAACCAGGAACGCGTACACATCGCTGATTTCCATCAGTTCAACATCGGCCCGGTTGAGAATGCCACTTTCGGTGATCACCAAGCGATCACGCGGGATACGCGGCAACAGATCGAGGGTGGTTTCCAGATTGACTTCGAAGGTATGCAGGTTGCGGTTGTTGACGCCGACCAATGGAGTGTCGAGGGTTTTCAAGGCCCGTTCCAGCTCGTCGCCATCGTGAACTTCCACCAACACATCGAGGCCGACGCTTTTGGCCACGGCCGCCAACTCGGCCATTTTCACGTCATCCAGTGCGGAGACGATCAATAGCACGCAGTCAGCGCCCAACGCTCGAGCTTCAATGATCTGGTACGGATCGATCATGAAGTCCTTACGGATCACCGGCAGTTTGCACGCCGCCCGCGCCTGTTGCAGATACACGTCGGCGCCCTGGAAGTAATCGATATCCGTCAGCACTGACAGACAGGTCGCGCCGCCCTTCTCGTAACTCTTGGCGATGTCGGCGGGAACGAAATTCTCGCGGATCACGCCTTTGCTCGGTGAAGCTTTCTTGATTTCCGCAATGACCGCTGGCTGCTTGAGCTTGGCCTGAGCCAACAATGCCTTGGCAAAACCACGGGGTGCATCGGCCGCCTTGGCCAGACTTTCCAGCTCCGCCAGGCTTACGCGAGCGCTACGCTCAGCGACTTCCTGGACTTTACGGGCCAGAATGTTTTCCAGAACCGTCGGTACACTCATCCCTCATTCTCCACTTTGAATACCGCGGTAAATGCACCCAACTCCTCCAGTTTTTCCCGAGCGAGGCCTGTGTGCAGCGCATCGTGCGCCAGGGCAACGCCTTCTTTCAAACTGCTGGCATGGTCGGCGGCGTACAGCGCGGCACCGGCATTGAGCATTATCATTTCCGCGGCTTTCTGACCGTTCTCAGTCTTGCGCTTGCCCAGAGCATCGCGAATCAGCTCCAGCGAGGCCGCCGGGCTATCCACTGCCAGACCGTGCAGGCTCTGGCTTTTCATGCCCAGGTCTTCTGGCTCGACCCAATACTCGGTGATCTGGTCATCCTTCAATTCCGCCACAAAGGTGGGTGCCGCCAGACTGAACTCGTCCAGGCCATCCTTCGAATGCACCACCAGCACGTGCTTGCTGCCCATCCGCTGCAAGACTTCAGCCAGCGGCCGGCACAGCGCCTGATTGAATACGCCCACCACCTGATGCTTCACGCCGGCCGGATTCGTAAGCGGGCCGAGCATGTTGAACAGCGTACGCAAGCCCAGCTCCCGGCGCGGGCCGGCGGCATGTTTCATGGCGCTGTGATGGGTCTGGGCGAACATGAAACCGATACCGACGTTGTCGATGCAGCGTGCGACCTGAACCGGGGTCAGGTTCAAGTAGATACCCGCCGCCTCCAGCAAATCGGCGCTGCCGCTTTTGCCCGAAACCGCACGGTTGCCGTGCTTGGCGACGGTGCAACCCGCCGCCGCGACCACGAATGAGGAAGCGGTCGAGACGTTAAAAATGTTCGCGCCATCGCCACCGGTACCCACCACATCGACGACGCCGTCGAGGGTCTTGAGTTCGACCTTGTCTGCCAGCTCACGCATGACTGACACGGCGCCGACGATCTCGTCGATGCTTTCACTCTTCATGCGCATGGCCATCATGAACGCGCCGATCTGCGCATCCGTGCATTGACCGGTCATGATTTCGCGCATCACATCGCGCATCTCATCGGTGCTGAGGTCGAGCTGTTCGACGATACGGCTCAGGGCTGTCTTGATATTCATGAAAAGTCCTTAGCGCGTGCCGCCGGTTTGTTTGAGGAAATTAGCGAACAGCTCGTGGCCCTGTTCGGTGAGGATCGACTCAGGGTGAAACTGGACGCCCTCGATGTTCAGTGTCTTGTGGCGCAGGCCCATGATTTCGTCGACCGAACCGTCTTCAAGCTGAGTCCAGGCGGTCAGCTCCAGGCAATCGGGCAGGGTTTCGCGTTTGACGATCAGTGAATGATAGCGGGTGACTGTCAGCGGATGGTTCAGGCCTTCAAATACGCCTTTGTCCTCGTGGAACACCGGGCTTGTTTTGCCGTGCATGACCTGACGGGCGCGCACAACATCTCCACCAAAGGCCTGGCCGATGGACTGATGACCCAGGCAGACGCCGAGAATCGGCAATTTACCGCCAAAATGTTTGATCACATCAATCGACACGCCTGCTTCATTCGGCGTGCAAGGGCCGGGCGAAACGACGATTCGCTCAGGGTTGAGGGCTTCGATTTCGGCAATGGTGAGTTCATCGTTGCGCACGACTTTGACCTGGGAGCCGAGCTCACCGAGGTATTGCACAACGTTGTAGGTAAAAGAGTCGTAGTTATCGATCATCAGCAACATGGCGTTAAGAACCTCTTGAATTTACTGACTTTGAATACAGCCTTCGAATGATTTACCCGCAGCGTCCTGCACTTTGTCAGTCGCTGGAGTTGCGCTGCAAAGCGGTTTGTCTTACGGGTAAAGAAGGCAAAGCGGTAAAGATCCGGCCGGGCCGGCAGAAGGATTCAGGCGCGCCAACGCCAACGGGCGTGTGCCTTGATGACTTGATCCAGAAGTTTGCTGACGATCAACACGGGGAAGGTCTCATTTATACGTCTTGGCACAGTAACTTAGCTGGGCAGAGCGTGCAATATGGGGCGATCGAAGCTCTTGAAACAATTGACGGGTTCGCGCCGAACGGCAACAGGCTCTATAGTTTTTGGCACTGTCGTTTTGCTCACTACAACAATAACAAACGGACTTGCTCATGATCAGACAGACGTTGGCTGTACCGCTTGCCGGCTGCCTGCTCGCTATGGCCTGCACCCAGGCGATCGCGGCGCCCAACCCTTATTCGAATTTCATCGTCTTCGGCGATAGCCTCAACGATGCCGGGCAGTTTACCGACACGGGCGGCCCTCCCGGCTCGACCCTGCGCTTCACCAACCGGACCGGACCGGTTTACCAGGACGGCAGCGGCGAAGTCTACTCCGCCAACTCGACCCAACTGCTGGGTGGCAAGCTCGGGTTTTCACCGGACCAGACGGCCGCTTCAACCTCGGCGGCGCGTGCGAACCTGGGCCTGCCGGACGGTAATAACTGGGCCGTTGGCGGATATCGCACCGACCAGATCCTCACCTCGATCACCAGCGTATCCGCCACGGGTGAACGCACGCGTTCGGGCTATCTGCCGACAAACAACTTCAGCGCCGATCCGAATGCGCTGTATTACATCTCCGGGGGCGGGAACGATTTTCTTCAGGGGCGTGTACAAAGTGGCGCTCAGGCGAATGCCGCTGCGGATCGTCTGGCCAACAGCGTCCAGGTTCTGCAAACCGCCGGCGCCCGGTACATTATGGTCTGGCTGCTGCCCGACCTGGGTTTGACGCCCGCCATCAATGGCACGCCCCAGCAGACACCCACCTCACTACTGAGCTCTGCCTTCAACCGGCAACTGGTCACCCGTCTCGCGGGGATCGATGCCGAAATCATCCCGTTGAACATTCCGCTGCTGTTGCAGGAAACCTTCGCCGATCCGGCTCGATTCGGTTTTGCTACAGGCCAGAACCTGACGGCGACCTGTTTCAGCGGTAACAGCTGCACCGAAAACCCTACGTATGGCATCAACAGTGCCACCCCGGACCCCAGCAAGCTGATTTATAACGATGGGGTTCATCCGACCGAAGCCGGGCAAAAACTGATTTCCGACTACGCCTATTCCTTACTGGCAGCGCCTTGGGAGCTGACGTTGTTGCCGGAAATGGCCCACGCTACCTTGCGTGCGCACCAGGATGAACTGCGCAGCCAATGGCAATCGGACTGGGAGAACTGGCAAGCGATCGGCCAATGGCGCGCGATTGTCGCCGGTGGCGGTCAGCATCTGGATGTCGATAGCCAAAGCAGCGGCGCCAGCGCCGATGGCAACGGTTACAACTTGAATATCGGCGGCAGCTATCGGCTCAATGACGCTTGGCGCGTCGGTGTGGCGGCGGGTTT
Source organism: Pseudomonas sp. LBUM1666 (assembly GCF_059695775.1). Lineage (NCBI taxonomy): Bacteria > Pseudomonadati > Pseudomonadota > Gammaproteobacteria > Pseudomonadales > Pseudomonadaceae > Pseudomonas > Pseudomonas sp. LBUM1666. The sequence goes on from NZ_CP166789.1 coordinate 5,640,823, forward strand.
CTATCGTCAGAACCTGGAAGCAGGCAATAACGATTCGGACTACAAACTCAACAGCTACCTCGCCACCGCCTTCGCCCAGTTCCAGCAGAATCGCTGGTGGGCCGATGCTGCGTTGACCGGCGGCAAGCTGGATTACGACAACCTCAAACGCAAATTCGATCTGGGTGCCGGCGAAGGAGCGGAAAAAGGTGATACCGATGGCTATCTGTGGGCCTTCAGCACACGGGTTGGCTACGACATTGCACAACCGGGCAGCGAGTGGCACCTGTCGCCGTTCATCAGCGCCGATTACGCGAAAGTGGAAGTCGACGGCTACTCGGAAAACAGCACTCGTTCCACAGCGCTGACTTTTGATGACCAGAAACGCGATTCAAAACGTCTGGGGGCCGGGCTGCAGGGTAAGTATCAGTTCACCGTGCAGACTCAAATATTCGGCGAATACGCATATGAGCGTGAATACGAGGATGACACTCAGAAAGTAAACATCGCGCTCAACAGCCTGCCGTCCCTGGACTTCAAGCTGGATGGCTATACACCGCAAAGCCACTTGAATCGCGTGAGCCTGGGGGTCAGCCACAAGTTGACGGCCGATCTGGCGCTGCGCGGTGGGTATACGTTCCGCAAGGATGATGACTTTACCCAGCAAGGGCTTACCGTTGGGGTTGCGCTGGACTTTTAATCCGGCAAACAGCAGGCACAAAAAACGCGGCTCCCTCACAGGTGCCGCGTTTTTTTATGGTGGTGAGATCTTTGTGGAAACTCAGCTTGCCGGGGTTTGCTCGGCCAGGGCCACCGCACGGAACATCGCGCGGCGCTTGTTCAGGGTTTCTTCCCATTCCAGCGCCGGCACCGAGTCGGCAACGATGCCGCCACCTGCCTGCACGTGCAGTTCGCCGTTCTTGATCACCGCGGTGCGGATCGCGATCGCGGTGTCCATGTTGCCGTTCCAGGCGAAGTAGCCGACCGCGCCACCGTAGACACCACGCTTGACCGGTTCCAGTTCGTCGATGATTTCCATCGCGCGAATCTTCGGTGCGCCAGACAAGGTGCCCGCCGGCAGAATCGCCCGCAGTGCGTCCATCGCTGTCAGCCCGGCCTTCAATTGACCGGTGACGTTGGAAACGATGTGCATCACGTTGGAATAACGCTCGATCACCATCTTTTCAGTGAGTTTCACCGAACCGATTTCCGAGACCCGACCGGTGTCGTTACGACCCAGGTCGATCAGCATCAAGTGCTCGGCAATTTCCTTGTCGTCGGACAGCAGGTCTTTTTCCAGCGCCAGGTCAGCCTCTTCGTTGGCCCCGCGTGGGCGGGTGCCGGCGATCGGGCGCACGGTGATCAGGTTGTCTTCGACCCGCACCAGCACTTCCGGCGAACTGCCGACGACGTGGAAGTCGCCGAAGTTGAAGAAGTACATATAAGGCGTCGGGTTGAAGCAACGCAGCGCCCGGTACAGATCGATCGGCGCAGCCTTGAAGTCGATCGACATGCGCTGGGACGGCACGACCTGCATGCAGTCACCGGCCAGGATGTATTCCTTGATGGTGTCGACGGCTTTTTCGTAATCGTCCTGGGTGAAACTGGAGCGAAACACCGGATCAGCAGACTGTTGTTTGCTGAAATCCAGACCACGGCGCGGGGTAATCGGCTGACGGAGTTTTTCCAGCAGCTCTTCCAGACGCGCCTGACCTTGTTCGAAAGCATCGTCTTGCGAGGGATCGGCCAGGACAATCGCGTGCATCTTGCCGGCGAGGTTGTCGAATACCACTACCGCGTCAGAAACCATCAGCAGAATGTCCGGCACGCCCAACGGATCCGGGTTCGGGCACTTGCCCAGACGCTTTTCCACATAGCGCACGCAGTCGTAACCGAAGTAACCCACCAGACCGCCATTGAAACGCGGCAGGCCGGCGATGGTCGGCACGTTGTAACGGGCCTTGAACGCTTCGACGAACGCCAGCGGATCTTCAGCTTCGTGGCTTTCGATCTCGACGCCGTCATGGATCACGCTGATGTGATGGTCATGAACCCGCAGCACGGTGCGGCACGGCAGGCCGATGATCGAGTAACGGCCCCACTTCTCCCCGCCCTGCACCGATTCCAGCAGGTAGGAGTTGGGCTCGTCGGCCAGTTTCAGGTAGATCGACAACGGCGTGTCGAAGTCGGCCAGGGTTTCGCAGGCAAGCGGGATGCGGTTATAGCCGGCAGCGGCCAAACGCAGGAATTCTTCGCGGATCATGGGGTAGCCTCGTGGCTTGAGGGTCTAACAGTCAGGTATGCAAACGCGCCGGTACGCCGGCCAGGAACAAGTCAGGCGCGCCAACGCCAGCGGGCCAGGGCCTTGATGACTTTCATCCAGAGTTTGCGAGTGACCACCACGATGGCGTTTCCAGAAGGGGGTTGAACAGCGTCGGGCAACGTTATCTCAGCGGCCGGATCCAGGCAACCGCGAATTAACTTGCGCAGATCGTCGATCACCAGCGCCGGCGACTCTTCGGCAATCGGCCGGCCATGGTTATAGCCGTAACTGAGCGCCACGCATTTGACCCCCGCCGCTTTCGCCGCCAGCACATCGCTGCGCGAATCGCCGACGAACAAGGATTGCGACGCCGGGATGTTGGTCATTTTCATCACGAAAAACAGCGCTGCCGGGTCCGGCTTTTTCTGTGGCAGGGTGTCGCCGCCGATGATCAAGCGGAAGTAACGACCGATTTTCATCTGATCCAGCAGCGGCGCGACGAAGCGCTCCGGCTTGTTGGTGATCAGCGCCATCTCGACACCCTGCTTGTGCAGCCATTTCAGGGTGTCGCGCACGCCGGGGTAAACCACCGTCAGCTCGTGACCGTCTTCGTAAAAGCCGTTGAACAACTCCAGGGCATGCTCGGCCTCGACCTCATCGACACCCTCGGCGTCGATGTGATTGGCCAAGGCCCGGCGCACCAGCGTTTGCACGCCGTTGCCTACCCAATCACGCACCGATGCGATGCCGACAGGTTGACGCCCGAGTTTGAGCAGCATGTTATCCACAGCCGCTGCGAGGTCGGGGACCGAATCGACCAGCGTGCCATCCAGATCGAACATCACCAGCCGCGGCAGAGACCCCGGGAACAGCTGCTCAAAGCCACTCATGGGCGGGCCAGCGCCAGTTCGGAACGCATCTTTTCAATCACCTCTTGGTAGTTCGGTGCATTGAAGATCGCCGAGCCGGCGACGAAGGTGTCGGCGCCAGCAGCGGCGATTTCACGAATGTTGTTCACGTTCACGCCGCCGTCGATTTCCAGGCGGATGTCACGCCCGGAAGCATCGATCAGCGCCCGCGCTTCACGCAGCTTGTCGAGGGTGCCGGGGATGAACTTCTGCCCGCCGAAGCCTGGGTTGACGCTCATCAGCAGGATCATGTCGACCTTGTCCATCACGTACTTGAGCACGTCCAGCGGGGTCGCCGGGTTGAACACCAGGCCCGACTTGCAGCCACCTTCGCGGATCAGTTGCAGGGAACGGTCGACGTGCTGCGTGGCTTCCGGGTGAAAAGTGATGTAGGTCGCGCCGGCTTCGATGAAGTCACCGACGATGCGGTCCACCGGGCTGACCATCAGGTGCGCGTCGATCGGCGCAGTCACGCCGTACTTGCGCAGCGCGGCACACACCATCGGGCCGATGGTCAGGTTCGGCACGTAGTGGTTGTCCATGACATCGAAGTGCACGAAGTCGGCGCCAGCGGCCAGGACGTTGTCCACTTCCTCACCCAGGCGGGCGAAGTCGGCGGAGAGAATCGACGGAGCAATTACGAAGGGCTGCATGACGCACCTTTTTTGAGCAGAATCACGATGGCGCGCATTGTATACCTCATGCTTTGACCCGCGCACCGTGGCCGCGATGATTGACCCGCCCTAGTAGGCCGCTCGGTAGATCTTCTCGATATCGACAGCGCTCAATTTGCGCGGATTGTTGCGCATCAGGCGCTCAATTCCCGCCGCTTCCACGGCCATGGCAGGGAGGGCGTCTTCGGGAACGCCGAAGCTGCGCAGTCCCGGCGGGATTTCCACCGCAGCGCACAACTCGGTCATCGCCTCGACGGCTTTGTCGGCCGCGTCGTTGGCGCTCAGATGAGCGGTCTTCACGCCCATGGCCTCGGCAATATCCTGCATGCGCTCCACGCAGGCCATTTTGTTCCAGGTCATGACATACGGCAGCAGCAAGGCATTACTGACCCCGTGTGCAATATTGAACCGCCCGCCGAGCGGATACGCCAATGCATGCACCGCGCCGACCCCGGCATTACCAAACGCCATACCGGCCATCAGGCTGGCGGTGGCCATGTCTTCGCGGGCCTGGAGGTTGGACGGATTGGCGTAAGCCTTCGGCAGTGCCTTGGCGATGAGCTTGATGGCGCCGATGGCCAGCGCGTCGGTAATCGGTGAGGCGTTCAACGACAGATAGGATTCGATGGCGTGCACCAGTGCATCGACGCCACTGGCGGCAGTGACACTGCGCGGACAGGTCAGGGTCATTTGTGGACTGACCAGCGCCACGTCCGGTAATAGATAGTCGCTGACGATGCCTTTCTTCAGTTGCGCGACCTTGTCGGAGAGGATCGCCACGTTGGTGACTTCCGAGCCGGTGCCGGCGGTGGTCGGGATGGCGATCAGCGGCGGGCCTTTGCGCGGCACCTGATCGATGCCGAACAGATCCTCCAACGCCCCGTGATAACCGGCGTAGGCCGCGACACTTTTGGCGATGTCGATGGCACTGCCGCCGCCCAGGCCGATCAGTCCGTCGTGCCCACCCTCGCGGTAGACCCGCATGCAATCTTCGACGATGGCGATTTCCGGGTCTGGCAACACACGGTCGAAAATTTCGTAGGTTCGGTCACCCAGCTGGGCCAGCGCCAGCTCGACCGTGCCGGACTTGACCAGTGCGGCATCGGTGACGATCAGCGGGTTGTCGATGTCCAGGCGTGTCAGTTCAGCCGCCAGTTGCTCGATGGCACCTGCGCCGGTGATTAGTTTGTGAGCGATTTTGAAAGAGGAAAGACTCATGTGCGCAGCCTCTTATAGATAGGGGAGCTGGGCACAAGAGTAGCTGGGGATTGGGGTTTGTCTGCTATTTGGGGGGTGAATGATTGGTTGGTTTGCGGTGGTGGATAAGTATTGGGTGGGTCAGTTGGATCCGCCCCTCACCCTAACCCTCTCCCCAAGGGGTAGAGGGGACTGACCGAGGTGTCTTTCGCTATACATCGACCTGAAATATCCAGTTGAACTCAGGCTCTGAAAACGCTGGAGATCGGCCCCCTTTCCCCCTCTCCCCACTGGGGAGAGGGCTGGGGTGAGGGGTGGCTCTTCAGCTCGCCACTAAACTTGCGCGGTACGCAGTTTTTCGCTACGCCCGCGCAACCATTCCAGGGTCAGCAGCAGGATCACCGAGAAGGCAATCAGCAACGTTGCGGCCGCCGCGATGGTCGGGCTGAGGTTTTCGCGGATACCGCTGAACATCTGCCGTGGCAATGTAGCTTGTTCAGGGCCGGCGAGGAACAGCGTCACCACCACTTCATCGAACGAAGTCGCGAAGGCAAACAGCGCACCGGAAATCACACCGGGAGCGATCAACGGCAAGGTCACTCGGCGAAACGCCGTCAATGGCGAGGCACCGAGGCTCGCAGCGGCGCGCACCAGGTTTTGATTAAACCCCTGCAACGTCGCCGATACCGTGATGATCACAAACGGCACGCCCAACACCGCATGCACCACGATCAGCGAGAAGAAGCTGTTACCCAGCCCCAAAGGCGCGAAGAACAGATAGCTCGCCACACCGATGATCACCACCGGCACCACCATCGGCGAAATCACCAGGGCCATGACCAGCGCCTTGCCCGGGAAATCACCCCGAGTCAGGCCGATAGCCGCAAGCGTCCCGAAGATCATTGCCAGCACGGTCGCCGCCGGGGCAACGATGATGCTGTTCTTCAATGCCCGCATCCATTCCGCCGAAGCGAAGAAATCCTGGTACCAGTGCAGCGAAAAGCCTTGCAACGGGTACACCAGAAAACTCCCGGAGTTGAATGACAGCGGAATGATCACCAGCACCGGCAGAATCAGGAACAACAGAATCAAGCCGCAGAGAATCCGCAAGCTGTAGAACCACACCCGCTCGATGGGCGACATATAAGGACTCAGCATTTCATTCTCCCCTTAGCTCAGGCGCAGGCGACTGGCGCCCACCAGCCAGCTGTAAATCAGATAAAGCACCACGGTCGCCAACAGCAGCAGCCCACCGAGTGCGGTCGCCATGCCCCAGTTGATGCTGGTGTTGGTGTAGAAGGCGACGAAGTAACTGACCATCTGATCGTTCGGGCTGCCCAGCAAGGCCGGGGTGATGTAGTAGCCGATGGCGAGGATGAACACCAACAGGCAACCGGCGCCGACACCGGCATAGGTCTGCGGGAAGTACACCCGCCAGAAACTGGCGAACGGGTGGCAACCGAGGGAAATCGCGGCGCGCATGTAGGTCGGCGAAATGCCTTTCATCACGCTGTAGATCGGCAGAATCATGAACGGCAGCAGGATGTGCACCATGGAGATGTAGACCCCGACGCGGTTAAACACCAATTCGAGCGGCTTATCGATGATACCCATGGCCATCAGGCCGCTGTTGATCAAGCCACCCGATTGCAGCAACACGATCCACGCGGCAACCCGCACCAGAATCGAGGTCCAGAACGGCAACAGCACCAGAATCATCAGCAAATTGCTTTGGCGTGATGGCAGGTTCGCCAGCAAGTACGCCAACGGATAAGCCAGCAACAGGCAGATCACGGTGATGATCAGCCCCATCCAGAAGGTCCGGGCGAAGATGTCGAGGTAGATCGCCTGATCGGGTGTGGCCGGGGCGATTTCGCCGAGGTCGTCGATACGGTGATCGACCGCCGCCAGCAAGTAATAAGGTGTGATGTTGCTGGTGTTGCGGCGCACGGCTTGCCAATAGGCCGGGTCGCCCCAGCGCTCGTCGAGACCTTCCAACGCTTCTTTATAAGAGGCCGGTTCGGTGGCGAACGGTAAGGCACGTGCAGTTTTGGTCAGCAGGCTGCGGTAGCCGGCCAACTCCATGTTCAAGCGCTTGGACAGGTCGCCCAGGGTCTGATTCTTGCGCGCTTCAGCGAGATCTTCGCTGGCCGCCTTGTAAACCGGTTCAGCGGGCAGGCCTCGGCCATCCCAACTGGCGATAGCCGCGACGGTGCGGGGCATGCCGCCGACCACTTCCGGGTTACCGACACTTTTGTAGAGCAGCGCCACGATGGGCACCAGGAACACCAGCAACAGAAACAGCACCAATGGCGCGATCAAGGCTTGTGCTTTCCAGCGGTTGATCCGCTCGGCGTGCTTGAGCCGCTGCTTCAAGGTGGGGTCGGTGCCCGCGTTCAGGGGAATGGCGGTGGCCATGGCGTACTCCGGAAATCTTTGATCGTTACAGAGGCATACAAACAACCTGTGGGAGCGAGCTTGCTCGCGATGGGGGCATTACATTCAACATCAATGTTGACTGCCCCACTGCTATCGCGAGCAAGCTCGCTCCCACAAGGATTGCGGTGTTCAAACCACAGGGTATTGCTTACTTCGCAGCCCAGGAATTGAAGCGCTGTTCCAGTTGCTCACCGTTGTCAGCCCAGAAGCTGACGTCGATCTGCACCTGGTTGGCGATGTTTTCCGGGGTGGTCGGCATGTCTTTGAGGACATCCTTGGCCAGCAACGGTACGGCTTGAATGTTGGCCGGGCCGTAGGCGATGTTTTCCGAGTAGGTCTTCTGCTGCTGCGGCTGCACCGAGAACGCGATGAATTTCTTCGCCGCTTCAGCGCGTGCTTTATCCAGACCTTTCGGGATGGCCCATGCGTCAAAGTCGTAGATACCGCCGTTCCACACGACTTTCAGGTTGCTTTCTTTCTGCACGGCAGCGATCCGGCCGTTGTAGGCCGAGCTCATGACCACGTCGCCGGAAGCGAGGTACTGCGGCGGTTGCGCGCCGGCTTCCCACCACTGGATGCTCGGTTTCAGCTCATCGAGCTTCTTGAACGCGCGGTCCTGACCATCCTTGCCGGCCAATACTTTGTAGACGTCTTTCGGCGCAACGCCGTCAGCCATCAGAGCGAATTCCAGGGTGTACTTGGCGCCTTTGCGCAGGCCACGTTTGCCCGGGAATTTCTTGGTGTCCCAGAAATCCACCCAACTGGTCGGTGCGGAAGCCAGTTTGTCGGCGTTGTAGGCCAGCACGGTCGACCACACGAAGAAGCCCACGCCGCATGGCTGGATGGCGCCTTTGACGTAGTCTTCGGACTTGCCGAACAACTTCGGATCAAGCTGCTCGAACATGTCTTCGTCGCAACCACGGGACAGTTCTGGCGATTCAACTTCTACCAGGTCCCAGGACACGCTCTTGGTGTCGACCATGGCTTTGACCTTGGCCATCTCACCGTTGTACTCGCCCGCCACGATCTTGCCGTTGCCTGCCGCTTCCCACGGTGCGTAGAAGGCTTTGACCTGCGCTGCCTTGTTCGCCCCGCCAAAGGACACCACGGTCAGGTCCGGGCCCGCCGCCATTGCGTGTGCCGCACCGATCATGCCCATGACCAAAGCGGTGAATTTCAGGGATCTCAACATTTATTGTTCTCTCCACGTGCAGGGTTGGTGTTGTTGAAGCAGGGGGGGCGATCAATGCGCCTCTAGAAGTGGGTCGAGCGCGCGAACGTGTTCGACCTGCCAGCCAAGCGGTACTACGTCGCCGACGGCCAGCGCGGGATCGAGCTCGGCAATCGGTTGTTTCACAAAGAAATCGGTCTTGCCGCAGACTTCCAGGCGAACCCGGACGTGGTCGCCCAGATAGATGAATTCCGCCACCCGCCCTGAGAAGCGGTTGACGCAGGATTCGCTGGAGCCGTTGAGGCTCACGCGTTCCGGGCGAATCGACAGCGTGACCGGTTCGCCGGTCTTGCCGACATTGACCGCCAGCGCTTCAACCTTTTCACCGCGACCGAGTTCGACGATGCAGCGGTCGCCGGTCTGGCTGTGCAAGCGGCCGTTGAGGCGGTTGTTCTCGCCGATGAAGTTGGCGACAAAGGTGTTTTTCGGCTCTTCATAGAGGGTGCGCGGCGCAGCGATCTGCTGGATCTCGCCCTGATGGAACACTGCCACGCGGTCGGACATGGTCAGGGCTTCGCCCTGGTCGTGAGTCACGTAGACCACGGTCACGCCGAGGCGCTGGTGCAGGTGTTTGATTTCCATCTGCATGTGTTCGCGCAGTTGTTTGTCCAGTGCGCCGAGGGGTTCGTCCATCAGCACCAGTTGCGGTTCGAACACCAAGGCGCGGGCCAGGGCCACACGCTGCTGCTGACCGCCGGACAGTTGCGCCGGGTAGCGCTGGGCGAAGGCGTCGAGCTGAACCATGCTCAGGACTTTTTTGACCTTGTCGCTGACGTCGCTCTTGTTCAAACCGCGCACGGTCAGCGGGAACGCCAGGTTCTCGGCGACGGTCATGTGCGGGAACAACGCGTAGTTCTGGAACACCATGCCGATGTCGCGTTTGTGCGGCGGCACGTTGTTGATGGAGCGTCCGGCCAGCAGGATTTCCCCGGCGGTCGGGGTTTCGAAACCGGCGAGCATCATCAGGCTGGTGGTTTTGCCGGAGCCGGAGGGCCCGAGCAGGGTGAGGAACTCGCCTTTGCGAATCTCCAGGTTGAGGTCTTTGACGATCAGGTTCTCGCCGTCGTAGCTTTTTTGTACTCCACGAAAGCTGACCAGAATATCGCTGGCCCCTGCGCTTGAATCGACCTGGCTCATACCCACACCTTTGTTGTGATGACTGCTGTGGACTAAGCCTAGTGGACGCTGCCGACCACGCAAATCGGGGTGCAGGAGAGAATGGCCTCAGCGGGATGGAAGGTTGGGGGTAGGGATTGCCCTACAAGGATGACGGGGATGGATAGGGGCAGCGGTGATCTTGACGCTGCAAGCCGCAAGAACGGGCAAAAGCGATGATTAAGCCTGTCGCAAATGGACATGTCACCACGGTCCTGTGGAAGCGAGCTTGCTCGCGAAAGCGGTCTGCCAGCCGACATATGTATTGAATGTAACGCCGCCTTCGCGAGCAAGCTCGCTCCCACAGGGGACAGCGGTGTTCTTTAGAGCAGTTTGTGCTCCATCGCGTACTTCACCAGCTCCGCCAGGGAGGTGATGTTGAGTTTCTGCATCAGCCGCGCCTTGTGGGTGCTGATGGTTTTGCTGCTCAAGGCCAGTTGCTGGGCGATGTCGTTGACGTTGGCGCCCTGGGCCAAGCGTTCGAACACCGAGAATTCGCGCTCGGACAGCAACGAGTGCAACGGCCGCGAATCGGTCAGGCCGACTTCGAAGACCATGCGGTCGGCCAGGTCCGGGTCGATGTAGCGCCCGCCCGCCGCGACCTTGCGGATCGCCGTCAGCAGTAGCGCCGGATCGCTATCCTTGGTCGCATAACCCGCAGCGCCGACCTTCAACGCACGGGCGGCCATTTGCGCTTCGTCGTGCATCGACAACACCAGAATCGCTGGCGGATTGTTCAACGCACGAATCCGCGGAATCGCCTCCAGGCCGTTAACCCCGGGCATGGAGATGTCCAGCAAGACCACTTCGCAGGGAACATGGCGCAAGGTCTCGAGCAACTGCTCGCCATTGCTCGCCTCCCCTACCACTAGCAAATCCTTGGCCAGGCCGATCAATTGCTTGATGCCTTCGCGGACGATGGTGTGGTCTTCGGCTACCAGTACACGGATCACTTACTTCTCCTCATCCAGCGGCACTCGCACGCTCAGGGTCGTGCCTTCACCCGGTTCACTCTCAAGCGACAACTGCCCGCCCATGATCAACACTCGCTCGCGCATGCCGACCACCCCGAAGGAGGTTGACCTACCGGTGGCAGGGACGAATCCTACGCCATCATCGCTGACGGTCAGACACAACTCGTCGCCTTCCAGCGCCAATGTCAGTTCGACAGTATGCGCCTGGGCATGGCGCATGACATTGGTCAGCGCTTCCTGAAGGATCCGGAACAGGCCAATCGCCTTGGCATCACTGAGTACCGGCAGGTTCTCCGGCACCTGCACCAGACACGGAATCTGCGTGCGCGCCTCGAATCGGCGAGCCTGCCACTCGATGGCCGACGCGATCCCGGCGTCGAGAATCGGCGGCCGCAGCGCCGTGGCGACATCGCGAACCAGTTGGAACAGCTGAGCGATCAAGCGCTTCATGCTGTTCAAACGTTCGTTCAGACCGGGGTCGAGCTGGGCGTAGGCCAGTTCGCACATTGAGGTTTCCAGCTTGAGCACGGTGAGCATCTGACCCAGTTCGTCGTGAACTTCTCGGGCGATGCGGGCCTTTTCCTCTTCCCGCACGCTCTCCAGGTGCGCGGACAATTCACGCAACTGCTCGCGAGAGCTGGCCAGTTCCAGTTCGATGCGTTTGCTCTCGCTGATGTCCCAGACGATCCCGTCCCAGACATAGGCGCCGTCTTCGAGTCGGCGGGTGATGGCCTTGATTTCGGCCCAGCGCTGTTCACCCGAACGGGTGAGAATCCGTCCCTGCCACGACCAGTCACTGTCGGTATCCAGCGCATGGTCCTGGGTTTGGTGATAACTGGCCTTGTCGTCCGGGTGCACCAGGCTGCGCAGGCCTTTGTCGCGATGGGCCAGGGTGGCCGGCGAGTAACCGACCAGGCTCTCGCTGCCTTCACTGATGTAGGCAAAGTCGATCTGCCCCGTCACCGGTGCCCGCTCCAGACGAAAGACCAGTCCTGGAACGTTGGCGGCGATCCCTTGCAGACGCGCTTCGCTTTCCTGCAACGCGGCCAATGCACGACGGCGCTCGGTGACGTCGTTGAGGTAAACCACCAGGTATTCGCCGTCGCGAAACCGCAAAAAGCTCAGCGAAACATCCACCGGCAAATCGCTGCCATCCGCCCGTACGCAGTTGGTTTCAAAACTTTGCGGGCCGTCTTCACTGGCCCGGGCGCGTTTCCACAGGTTCAGCCAGCGGTCCATGTGCAAGCCGGGTTCGAAGTCGATCAGCGGCCGATCAATGATCCCGCCCGCCGGATAACCCAGCATGGTTTCGGCCGCGCGATTGGCGTAGCGCACATGGCTGTCCCAGTTGACCCAAAGGATGCCGACGGTGCTCTGGTCGATTGAAAACTGGGTGAGGCTCAAGGCTTCTTCGCTGGCGGCACGCAGCGCAATGTCTTCGCGAGCGGCTCGCAAACGATGCTCAAGACTGTGCTGCTGCCGACGCTGCCAGAACACGATGGCCATGCTGCTGAGCATCAACACCACCAACAGCAGGCAGAGGTTTTGCCAGAACCCCGGGGACTCGGTCAGCCTCGGGTATTTGGGTTGCAGCCATTGGTTGTGCAGTTGCTCCAGGTCCTTGGCCGGGATCGCCCGCAGCGCGCTTTCGACGATGCCGGCCAGTTCTGGCCAGTCCCGGCGCGTGGCCACCCGCAACAGTTGCGGCAGGCCGATGTCGCCCACCACCACCACCAGCCCGGCGAACTCCGGTTCGACGGACAAACGCCCCAGCTGCGCTTCGTCGACCACGGCGTAACTGGCCTGCTGACTCAGTAACAGTTGCAGTGCCTGGCGCTCGATCGGTACGCCTTGAAGGTTCAGGTGCGGGTAGTTGCTGCGCAGGTAATCGGCGGTGGCGCCGGGCATGCGCACGGCGACGCGGGTCTGGCTGTCGAGTTTTTCCAGTTCTACCACGCCGGCGCTTTTCTGGTCGCTGACCACCAGTTGCGGCACCCGCATATACGGGTCGGAAAACTGCCAGAGCCGCAGGCCACCGGGGGTTTGGGTCAGCCCCGGAGCGATGTCGATTTCACCCTCGCGCGCGGCGGCTTCCAGTTGCGCCAGGTCGGGAAAGTTGCGCCAGCTCAGCTCGACTTTGAGCGCCTTGGCCAGCCACTTCATCAGCTCGACATTGACCCCGGACAAACGCTGCAAGCGGCGATCGTATTGGGCGTAGGGCACCTGCAACACCAGCCCTACGCGCAATTCGCCATGTTGCGCCAGCCATTGCTGCTGGTCCGCAGACAATTGCGCGACGTGCACCGGTGGCGCGGGAGCCGCCCAGCCCATCAAGGGAAACCACAAACAGCCGATAACCCACAGGCAGCGAAAACGCATCATCGAAGTCTCACACACTGACAAATACTGACCAACCCATTAGGCTGCCGGAATAACTTCTGGCCTGGAATATCCGATGCCCCCTGTCTACCGCCTGGCACTGCCAGCATTGTGCCTGTCGCTGATCCTGCCCTGCGCCTTTTCTGTCGAGGCTGCCGCCCCGGAACCTGCCGCAACGGAAACACCCGCCGAAGAAAAACCGGTCGAGCGCCAGCCGCTGCTTGAGCGTAGTCAGGAAGAAGCGTCTGCACTTGAGCGACAGATCCCGGCTCAGGAACAGCAGCAACTGCAAGCGGGCAGCGACACGTTTCTGGCCTTGTGGAAACCGGCCAATACCGCCGAACCCAAAGGCGCTGTGATTATCATCCCGGGCGCCGGCGAAACCGTTGACTGGCCGCAAGCAATCGGTCCATTGCGACGTAAATTACCGGACGCCGAATGGAGCAGCCTGAGTATCACCTTGCCGGACCTGCAAAGCGATGCCATTGCGCCGCGTATCGTAGAAGTGGCACCCACACCAAAAGCCCCTGATGCCGGCAGCAAAGACTCGACCACTGCAGCGCCCATCGAACAAGTGGCGGGCGGCGAAGCGGAGGTGGCGGACAAAGCGATCACCGAAACCACCGAGGAGCAGGCCAAAGCCGACGCCGAACGAATCTTCGCCCGCATCGACGCCGCGATTGCCTACGCCGAACAGCAAAGTGTTCGCCGCATTGTCGTGCTGGGGCATGGCACTGGCGCTTACTGGGCCGCGCGCTACCTGAGCGAGAAGCAGCCCCCGCAAGTGGAGAAGTTTGTGATGGTCGCCGCTCAGATGCCAGCGAAAGCCAAACCAGAGCTGGTCGAACTGACACCGACCCTGAAGCTGCCCACCGCAGACATCTTCTATATGGATAGGCCGCTGGATCGCAACCTGGCGCTGGAACGCTTGCAAGCCAGCAAACGTTTGAAGACTTCGGGGTTCAGTCAGGTCTCGCTCAAGGCTTTGCCGGGTAATTCCAAGGCTGAGCAAGAGCAGCTGTTCCGTCGGGTGCGGGGCTGGTTGAATCCACAGAGCACGGTGAACTGATAGACCGCTACCGAAAATCCCGCCGCTCGCGAATCAATGTGTAGGCGCTATGCAGTTCGCGAGTCTTGTCAGTGGCTTCGCGCACCTGCAGCGCCGTCGCACCGCTGCCGGCGATCTTGTCCGGGTGATGGCGACTCAGCAGGCGTCGATAAGCACGCTTGATCTGCGCCGGCTCGGTGGTCGCCGAAACGCCCAAAAGCCGCAGAGCCTCTTGATAGGTCAGCGCGCTGCTGGCCTGTGCAAACTTGTGCGGCTCGTAATCGGCCGACAGAGCCTGTACCTGTCGTGACGTCCAGCCCAGCCATTTGCCCCACTGCCTGATCAGCTCTCGCTCAGCCCTACCGGCGTGGCCATCAGCCCAAATCATTCGCCAACAGGCGCGCAAGACGCCTTCGGCGGCATGGGGTTGAGCACGCAAGCGGCGCAGGTAACCGCTCAATCGGTCATCTCCCGACTTGCCGCGATTGAACGCGGCAATGGCCCGACGCTGGGCCGACTCGGTCATTTCCAGCGAACGCATTTCCTGACGGGCCTGCTGGATGTGGCCTTCCACCACCCGTCCATCGCACTTGGCCAGCCGCCCCAACAACACAAACAGCAGTTCATCATTGCGCAGCACCGAGCGGCCACCGAGCATTTCTCGCAAGTGCGCCCAGCTCTGCAAGTGCAAGTGCCGATCCAGCACCTGCCCCAACAAGGCGCCAAGCATGGCCCCCGGAATGCTGGCGATGTAAAAGCCCGCTCCGGCTCCAATCAGAGTCCCTGGCCACAGCATGTCAGCGTCTCGCTTCTAGCAGGGTTTCGACTTCAGCCAGACGTTCGTGAGTGCCAACATCCACCCAATGTCCGTTCAAGTGTTCGCCAGTGACTTGTCCATCAACCATAGCCTTGCGCAACAGTGGTGCAAGCTTGAAGGCCCCGGCGGAGCAACCGTCGAACAGCTGCGGGTGCAGGACCGCGATGCCGCTGTAGGTCAGGGTTGCAGTGTCTGGCTGACCGTCGCGGACTTGCCCGTCGATCAGGCTGAAATCGCCTGTCGGATGATGGGCAGGGTTATCCGCCAACACCAAATGCGCCAGCCCGGTGATGGGTTGGTGCAACACGCTGAAGTCGTAGTCGGTCCAGATGTCACCGTTGACCACCATAAAGGCCTCGTCACCCAGCAACGGCAGCGCGCGGAAAATCCCGCCTCCGGTTTCCAGTGGCTCACCTTCCGGCGAGTACTGAATACGTACGCCGTATTGCGAGCCATCACCCAGGTAGTTTTCGATCAGCTGGCCGAGCCAGGCGTGGTTGATCACCACCTCGGTAAACCCCGCCACCGCCAAGGCCTTCAAGTGATACTCGATCAACGGAATACCGCCA
Organism: Pseudomonas sp. LBUM1666; assembly: GCF_059695775.1. Classification (NCBI taxonomy): domain Bacteria; kingdom Pseudomonadati; phylum Pseudomonadota; class Gammaproteobacteria; order Pseudomonadales; family Pseudomonadaceae; genus Pseudomonas; species Pseudomonas sp. LBUM1666. The sequence continues at coordinate 5,656,456 of NZ_CP166789.1, forward strand.
GCGCGAACCAACGGTTTCGGCGTGGTCAGGGTCAGCGGGCGCATGCGCTCGCCTTTGCCTGCTGCCAGAATCATTGCCTTCATGCATTCGCTCCAGCACGCAAACTCAGCAGCAACACATCCAGCTCGGCCAGTTCAGGACGGCGGGCGATCACGGCGTCTATATAAGCAAAGAAGCGCGGTACATCACCAAGATAGCGCGGCTTGCCGTCGCGATGGCAGATGCGGGCAAAGATGCCGATCACTTTCAGGTGCCGCTGCACGCCCATCAGGTCGCTGGCACGCAGGAAATCATCGAAATCGGGCTGAACCGGGATCCCGAGATCGCCCGCTTGCTGCCAGTAAGCTTCCAGCCATCCGCGCACTCGCTCTTCGGGCCAGCTGAGGAACGCATCCTTGAACAGGCAGGTCACGTCGTAGGTCACGGGACCATAAACTGCATCCTGGAAATCCAGCACACCGGGATTTGGCTCGCTGAGCATCAGGTTGCGCGGCATGTAATCGCGGTGCACCAGCACTTTGGGCTGGGCCAGTGCGCTGTCGATCAATAGCTCAGTCACGTTCTGCCAGAGCATTTGCTGCGCCGAGTCGAACTCGATGCCCAATTCGCGCTTCACGTACCACTCAGGGAACAATTCCAGCTCGCGTCGCAGCAGCGCCACGTCATAACTTGGCAACGGTGCAACCATCGGCAACTGCTGAAAAGCCAGCAGCGCTTGCAGGGCATCCTTGAACAAATCGTCGGCATTTTCGCTGTCGATCACGTCAAGGTAAGTCTTGTTGCCCAGGTCATTGAGCAAAAGAAAACCACGCTCGAGGTCTTCGGCATAAATTTTCGGAACATTTATTCCGGATTTCGCCAGCAAAAAAGCGATATCCACGAAGGGTTTACAGTTTTCCTGGGGCGGTGGCGCGTCCATCACGACGAAGCTTCTGCCCTCGCCTTCCCAGCGGAAATAACGTCGAAAACTCGCATCACTACTGGCCGCGGTCAACGTGGCCGGGGGTACGGCACCCCAACCCTGTTCTGCAAAGAGGGCAGCCAATTGCTCATCGAGCCATACTTTCAGGTGTTGCAAACGTACATCTTGGTCAGGCATTGCAAGGGTCTCCGACGGCGCTAGCCGTCAAGCGGGTCATGCTTTATTATCCAGCATCTTTTTCAGACCATCGAGAGGCGTGCGGCCCACACCGCGGGCAGATGGCACGCAGGAAGCCCGGACTAATAAGATGGCATTGAAATCCCCCGCGTTTCGTAAAAAATTTCCGTTGTTGGTTACCGGCAGTCTGCTGGCCCTGCAACCTCTAGCCACTTCGTTCGTGGTCGCCGCGGAACAGTATGACTGCTCAGTCTCTGCTTCGGGTGCCTGGAACTGTGCGCCAAAATCTCCAGCAGCTGCGCTGCCACCTCGCCCCGTCCATGACGGCAGTGCGGCGGTAAGCACGAGCGGCGAGACTCCGGCTGACAGCGGTTTTAGTCAAGACACCGGCGCCAAGCCTGTGCTGGTGACCGAATCCAAGGGCCGCGGCCTGAAGTCGCGTAGCGAAGACTACAGTCACCTCGACTGGGTTCCGCGCGAGAAGCTCACTGCAGCGCAATTGGCCGAAACAGGTCCTTACTGCGCTGGTTCCTATATCGAACCGATTCGTCCTGGCATGAATGACAAGACGAATAAAAGTGACGCTCCGACCTTTCTCGGCGCCAAAGCCTCTCGCTATAAGCAGGATGAGCAGGTCGCGACCCTCGCGGGTGACGTGGTCATGCGTCAGGGCAGCATGCAGGTCGAAGCCGACGAAGCGAACCTGTACCAGGCCGAGAGCCGTGGCGAACTGAGCGGCAACGTCCGTATTCGCGACAACGGCGCACTGATCGTGGGCGACCACGCCGACGTGCAGCTCGACACCGGTGAAGCCAAGGTCGACAACGCCGAATACGTGATGCATAAATCCCGTATCCGCGGTAATGCGCTGTACGCCAAGCGTGCCGAGAACGCGATCATCCGCCTCAAGGATGGTACGTACACCACGTGCGAACCGGACAGCAACGCCTGGCAGCTCAAGGGCAACAACATCACCTTGAACCCCGCCACCGGCTTCGGTACCGCGACCAACGTGACGCTGCGGGTCAAGGACATTCCGGTCCTGTACACGCCGTACATCTATTTCCCGATCGACGACCGTCGCCAGTCCGGTTTCCTGCCGCCGACTATCGGCACCGGTACCGATACCGGCTTCCTGCTGGTCACACCGTATTACTTCAACCTGGCACCGAACTACGATGCCACGTTGTACCCGCGCTACATGAGCAAGCACGGGCTGTTGATGGAAGGCGAGTTCCGTTACCTGACCCCGTCCAGCGAAGGTCAGTTCGGTGCCGCGTACCTCAACGACGAAGACACCGATCGCAGCAAGCAGACCGACTACCAGAAAAACCGCTACATGTATAACTGGCAGCACAAGGGCGGTCTCGACTCGCGCGTTCTGACACAAGTCGATTACACCAAGATCAGCGATCCGTATTACTTCCAGGATCTGCAAACCGATCAGATCGGGGTTAAAAGCTCTGACTTCGTGAATCAGCAGGGTTCTGTCACCTATCGTGGCGACAGCTACACCGCTCGCTTGAATGCACAGGCTTATCAGCTCGCGACGGTTTCGGACATTACGCCGTACGACCGGTTGCCGCAGATCACTTTCAATGGTCAGTTGCCGACTCACCCTGGCGGCCTGAATTTCGACTACGAGACAGAAGTCGTGCGGTTTGACCGTGACTTGAAGGACGGTAACTTCGTAAACGAAGATGGTAGCGTTGATCCGCGTCTTGATAACAACGTGACGGGACTGGCACGTGCCAACGGCGACCGTTTGAATCTCAAACCGGGTGTCAGCCTGCCGCTGGACTGGACTTATGGCTTCCTGAAGCCATCGCTGAAGTATCAGTACACCCAGTACCAGTTGGACCTCGACGGCCAGGGTAAAACCGACATTGCCAATCAGGGCGCTGAAGGCGACCGACTCAACGGCACTTTCAGCAGCAACCAGAACCGTGGCGTCCCGATCGCCAGCATCGACAGCGGTCTGTACTTCGATCGCAACACCAACTGGTTCGGCAAGGACTATCGCCAGACCCTGGAACCGCGCCTGTTCTACCTTTACGTACCTGAGGAAGACCAGAAAGACATTCCGGTATTCGACACCGGCGAGTACACCTTCAACTACGCATCGTTGTTCCGCGACAACCGCTTCTCCGGCTCCGACCGTGTCGGCGACGAGAACAAGCTGTCTCTGGGCGTCACCAATCGCTGGATCGAAGAAAACGGTTTCGAGCGTCAACGCATCAGCGTCGGTCAGGCCCTCTACTTCAAGGATCGCAAGGTTCAGTTGCCAGGCATTGATGCCAGGACTCGCAAGGACACGCAGTCGGACGTTTCGCCCTACGCGCTGGAATACGAATACCGCTGGAACCGCGATTGGCGCACCACTGCCGATTACAACTGGGACCCGGACAGCCGCAGCCCTCGCTCGGGCAGCGCAATGTTCCACTACCAGCCCGAAGACAACCCGAACAAGATCATCAACGCGGGCTATCGCTATCGCAATGACCAGATCCGTTACGACCAGAACACCGGTCAATGGTCCGTGGGTGGCGGTGACTACGGCACCCCGGGCACTCCGGGCTACGTGAAGGATTACTACAAGATCCAGCAGCACGACTTCTCGGTAATGTGGCCGATCGTGCCGCAATGGAACCTGATCAGCCGCTGGCAGTATGACTACAACCGCAACCGTACCCTGGAAGCTTTCGGTGGTTTCGAGTACGACAACTGCTGCTGGAAACTGCGCCTGATCAACCGTTACTGGGTCGACTATGACGAAACCAGTCAAGACGCCCCGGAAAACGAAAAAGGCGACCACGGCATCTTCCTACAAATTGTTCTGAAGGGACTCGGCGGCCTCACCGGCGCCAAAGTAGAGAGCTTCCTCGACAAAGGCATCCAAGGTTATCGTGAACGTGAAGACCAAGCTTTCTGATTGTCTGCGCCCGCTGATGCTGGGCGCGCTGTTCCTGGGTACCGCGGCGAACGCCGCGGTGCAGTCCATCGATAAAGTGGTGGCCATTGTCGATAACGACGTGGTCATGCAGAGCCAACTGGACCAACGCGTTCATGAAGTTCAGCAAACCATCGCCAAACGCGGCTCTGCTGTACCACCGGCCAACGTGCTGGATCAGCAGGTGCTTGAACGTCTGATCGTCGAAAACCTGCAACTGCAGATCGGCGAACGTTCCGGTATCCGCATTACCGATGAAGAACTGAACCAGGCTGTCGGCACCATTGCCCAGCGCAACAACATGTCCGTGGATCAATTCCGCGCCGCCCTGACTCGCGACGGTCTGTCTTACGACGACGCCCGTGACCAGATTCGCCGCGAGATGGTCATCAGCCGTGTGCGTCAGCGTCGAGTGGCCGAGCGCATCCAGGTTTCCGAACAGGAAGTGAAGAACTTCCTCGCTTCCGACCTTGGCAAAATGCAGCTGTCCGAAGAGTTCCGCCTGGCCAACATCCTGATTCCTACGCCGGAAAGCGCCAACTCCGACGCGATTCAGAATGCAGCCAAACAGGCAGACGCGGTTTACCAGCAGCTCAAGCAAGGCGCTGACTTCGGTCAGTTGGCAATCGCCAAATCCGCCAGCGAAACCGCACTGGAAGGTGGCGACATGGGCTGGCGTAAAGCCGGTCAACTGCCACCTCCGTTCGATCGCATGCTGAGCACCATGGCTGTGGGCGACATTACCCAGCCAATGCGCACACCGGGCGGCTTCATCATCCTGAAGATCCTCGACAAGCGTGGCGGTGAGACCCAGGTACGTGATGAAGTGCACGTACGTCACATCCTGGTCAAACCTAGCCCGATCCGCGACGAAGCAAAAACCAAGGCGCTGGCTGAGTCGCTCTACACCCGAATCGAAGCGGGCGAAGATTTCGGCGAACTGGCGAAAAGCTTCTCGGAAGATCCGGGTTCAGCCCTCAACGGCGGCGACCTGAACTGGATCGACCCAAATGCATTGGTGCCTGAATTCCGCGAAGTGATGGCCAAGACCCCACAAGGTCAGCTGTCCAAGCCATTCCAGACCCAATACGGCTGGCACGTTCTGGAAGTCCTTGGCCGTCGTGCCACTGACAGCACCACCCAGGCCCGCGAGCAGCAAGCAATGACCGTATTGCGTAACCGCAAATATGACGAAGAGCTGCAAACCTGGCTGCGTCAGATCCGTGACGAAGCGTACGTAGAGATCAAACTCCCTGGTGCAGACCAGGCAGCGCAGTGAAACCCAAACGTTTCGCGCTGACACCCGGCGAACCGGCCGGCATAGGTCCTGACCTGTGCCTGCTGCTCGCCTCGCAAGCCCAGCCACATCCCCTGATTGCCATTACCAGCCGCGACCTGCTCCTTGAGCGGGCCGTGCAGCTGGGTGTGGTGGTCGATTTGCTGCCGGTCGCCCCGGACAACTGGCCGGATGTACCCGCGCCAGCTAACAGCCTGTATGTCTGGGATACACCGCTCAACGCCAAGGTCACCGCCGGGCAACTGGACAAGGCCAACGCGGCTTTCGTTCTCGAAACCCTGACTCGAGCCGGCCAAGGCTGCCTGGACGGGCATTTTGCCGGCATGATCACGGCGCCTGTGCACAAAGGCGTGATCAATGAATCCGGGATCGCCTTTTCCGGGCACACAGAATTTCTCGCCGACCTGACCCATACCGCACAAGTGGTGATGATGCTCGCCACTCGCGGATTGCGCGTGGCGCTGGTCACCACTCACCTGCCTCTTCGCGAGATTGCCGATGCGATCACGCCGGAGCGTCTGGAACGGGTCACGCGAATTCTGCACACCGATCTACAAGAAAAATTCGGCATTGCCCGGCCACGCATCCTCGTGTGTGGGCTCAACCCCCATGCCGGCGAAGGCGGACACCTGGGCCATGAAGAAATCGACATTATCGAACCTACATTAGAGCGCCTGCGCGGCGAAGGAATGGACCTTCGTGGCCCCCTGCCCGCCGACACTCTGTTTACCCCCAAGTATCTGGAGCACTGCGATGCAGTGCTGGCGATGTACCACGACCAGGGCCTGCCTGTGCTGAAGTACAAAGGCTTCGGTGCGGCAGTCAATGTGACCCTCGGCTTGCCGATCATCCGCACATCGGTCGACCACGGCACTGCCCTGGACCTGGCCGGCAGCGGCAAAATCGATACCGGCAGCCTGCAAGTCGCCCTGGAAACCGCCTACCAGATGGCCGAGACCCGTTTATGACCGAGCATTACCAACACCGTGCGCGCAAGCGCTTCGGCCAGAACTTCCTGCACGATGCCGGCGTTATCGACCGCATCCTGCGCGCCATCCACGCCAAGCCCGAAGACCGTCTTCTGGAAATCGGCCCTGGCCAGGGTGCGCTAACCCAAGGCCTGCTAAACAGCGGCGCCCAGTTGGACGTGGTGGAACTGGACAAGGATCTGATCCCGATCCTCAACCAGCAATTTGCCAGCAAGAGCAATTTCAACCTGCATCAGGGCGACGCGCTGAAGTTCGACTTCACCAGCCTGAACGCCGCGCCGAACAGCCTGCGGGTGGTCGGCAACCTGCCGTACAACATCTCTACGCCGCTGATTTTTCACCTGCTGCATAACGCCAGCCTGATTCGCGACATGCATTTCATGCTGCAAAAGGAAGTGGTCGAGCGCCTGGCAGCAGGCCCTGGCGGTGGTGACTGGGGTCGCTTGTCGATCATGGTTCAGTATCACTGCCGGGTTGAACATCTGTTCAACGTTGGCCCGGGCGCGTTCAATCCGCCGCCCAAAGTCGATTCGGCTATCGTGCGCCTGGTGCCTCACGCGGTGCTGCCGCACCCGGCCAAGGATCACAAGCTGTTGGAGCGTGTCGTGCGCGAAGCCTTTAACCAGCGCCGCAAGACCCTGCGCAACACCCTCAAGCTGCTGCTGAGCAACGCTGAAATCGAAGCCGCCGGCGTTGATGGCAGCCTGCGCCCCGAACAGCTCGATCTGGCCGCCTTCGTGCGCCTGGCCGACAAGCTCAGCGAACAAGTCCTACAGACGCCCGCCGCCGACTGACAGGCAATGAGCGTTATCGGGTAGGACACCAGCCTTCATGTCTGGTTTACTACCCGATACTTGGCCTAGACTGATCTCCATCAGCTACGCCCCGCGTTCCGCTTCGTTTAAGGCCTCTTGCATGTCCGATCCTCGTTACCAGGTCGACGTCAGCGTCGTCACCCGCTATCTGGCAGAACAATCGCAACCCGAGCAAAACCGCTTTGCCTTCGCCTACACCATCACCGTGCACAACAATGGCGAGCTACCGGCCAAACTGTTGTCGCGGCACTGGGTGATCACCGACGGTGACGGGCATGTCGAAGAGGTTCGCGGTGCGGGCGTTGTTGGCCAGCAACCGTTGATCGAGGTGGGCGAAAGCCACACCTACAGCAGCGGCACCGTCATGACCTCCAAGGTCGGCACGATGCAGGGCACTTATGAAATGGTTGCCGATGACGGCAAACACTTCGACGCCATCATCGCCCCATTCCGTCTGGCGGTGCCCGGAGCCCTGCACTGATGGCAACGTACGCCGTCGGCGATCTGCAAGGCTGCCTTCAAGCATTGCAATGTCTGCTCAAGCAGGTCGCCTTCGACCCGACACGGGATCGTCTGTGGCTGGTAGGCGATCTGGTCAACCGTGGCCCGCAGTCCCTGGACACCTTGCGCTTCCTCTATAGCATCCGCGAATCGCTGGTATGCGTGCTCGGCAACCATGACCTGCACTTGCTGGCCGCCGGGAAAAACATCGAACGCCTGAAGAAGTCCGACACCCTGCTCGAGATTCTCGCAGCCCCCGATTGCGCGGAACTGCTGGAGTGGCTGCGTCAGCAAAAGCTCATGCATTACGACGAACAGCGCGATGTCGCCCTGGTACATGCTGGCATTCCGCCCCAGTGGTCGCTGCGCAAGGCCTTGAAGCATGCCGCCGAAGTCGAGACTGCATTGCGCGATGACAACCTGTTGCCGCCCTACCTCGATGGCATGTACGGCAACGATCCGGCGAAATGGGACAACGACCTCAAAGGCGTGACACGCCTGCGGGTGATCACCAACTATTTCACCCGCATGCGGTTTTGTACCGCCGAGGGCAAGCTTGACCTCAAAAGCAAGGAAGGCCTCGACAATGCGCCACCGGGCTACAAACCCTGGTTTCAGCACAAAGAGCGCAAGACCAAGGGCCTGAAGATCATCTTCGGTCACTGGGCCGCTCTGGAAGGCCGATGCAATGAGCCGGGCATCTCGGCCCTCGACACCGGTTGTGTCTGGGGTGGCGCCCTGACCCTCATGAATGTCGACAGCGGTGAACGCCTGTCTTGCAAATGCGACGAGCATGGCCTTGCCCTGCCGCCAGTCGCCGCACTTATCCCCGAACCATCGTCAGCCAGCGCCCCGCGCTAGACTGCGCTTTCAGCCGAGCCACAGGAGCCCGCAATGAGCGAATTCAAACGTATCCCCCCGGAACAGGCCCAGGCCCTGCGCGAACAAGGCGCGGTGGTGGTCGATGTTCGCGACCCAGCGACCTTTGCCGCACTGCATATCGCCGGCTCGAAGCATCTGGATAACCACTCCATCTCGGATTTCATCCGCGCTGCCGACCTCGACGCACCGACCGTGGTCGTCTGCTACCACGGCAATTCCAGTCAGAGCGCCGCTGCGTACCTCATTAGCCAGGGCTTCTCCGACGTCTACAGCATGGATGGCGGTTTTGAGCTGTGGCGTACGACTTACCCTTCGGAAACGGCGCAAGGCACTTCCGAATAATTTTTTTGTAACGCGCAAGCCCCGGTCCCCGCGGGCTCGCGCGGTGGCAGACGAACGGTCTGCCACAACTAATTACGTATCTCGCCTTTACCTCCCGAATTCCCAACTATCCTTAAGCGCAGGCCATCCAAAACAGGGGAGAGCCGGTACACCGGCGCGCGGGTCATCGGGAGTAGCTTTCGGGGTAGTCAGCTTCGAAAGAGTTCTGGGGGGTAAACAGCGACTGCATATTCGGTCGCTGCCAGCATCGACTGAATGATCCGGCGTCGGCTCCACGTATCGAGCGAGGTGACGTCATGAGTATCTTTAGCCACTTCCAACAACGCTTCGAGTCCACACGCCAGGAAGAACTCTCGCTGCAAGAGTATCTGGAGCTGTGCAAAAGCGACCGCAGCGCCTACGCCTCCGCCGCCGAGCGTCTGTTACTGGCCATCGGTGAACCGGAGCTCCTCGACACCTCGGCCAACTCGAGGCTGTCGCGAATCTTTTCCAACAAGGTAATCCGCCGCTATCCGGCCTTTGAAGACTTCCACGGGATGGAAGAATGCATTGACCAGATCGTGTCGTATTTCCGCCATGCCGCTCAGGGCCTGGAAGAGAAGAAACAGATTCTCTATTTGCTCGGCCCTGTGGGTGGTGGTAAATCGTCCCTGGCCGAGAAGCTGAAACAGCTGATCGAAAAAGTGCCCTTCTACGCGATCAAGGGCTCGCCGGTATTCGAATCACCTCTGGGTCTGTTCAACGCCACTGAAGATGGCGCGATCCTCGAGGAAGACTTCGGCATTCCACGGCGCTACCTAAACACCATCATGTCGCCATGGGCTACCAAACGCCTCGCCGAATTCGGCGGCGACATCAGCCAGTTCCGTGTGGTGAAGCTGTATCCGTCGATCCTCAACCAGATAGCCGTGGCCAAAACCGAGCCGGGAGATGAAAACAACCAGGACATCTCGGCGCTGGTGGGCAAGGTCGATATCCGCAAACTCGAAGAATTCCCGCAGAACGACGCCGACGCCTACAGCTACTCGGGCGCACTGTGCCGGGCCAACCAGGGCCTGATGGAATTCGTCGAAATGTTCAAGGCACCGATCAAGGTGCTGCACCCACTGCTGACCGCCACTCAGGAAGGCAACTACAACAGTACCGAAGGTCTGGGGGCAATTCCGTTTACCGGGATCCTGCTGGCCCACTCCAACGAATCGGAATGGCACACCTTCCGTAACAACAAGAACAACGAAGCCTTCATCGACCGGATCTACATCGTCAAAGTGCCATACTGCCTGCGGGTCAGCGACGAAGTGAAGATCTACGACAAGCTCTTGTTCAACAGCTCCCTGGCCAAGGCTCACTGCGCGCCTGACACCCTGAAGATGCTTGCCCAGTTCACCGTACTCTCGCGACTGAAAGAGCCGGAAAACTCCAACATCTACTCCAAAATGCGCGTGTATGACGGCGAAAACCTCAAGGATACCGATCCGAAGGCCAAGTCGATCCAGGAATACCGCGACAACGCGGGTGTCGACGAAGGCATGAACGGCTTGTCGACCCGCTTCGCGTTCAAGATCCTGTCGAAAGTGTTCAACTTTGATCCGCACGAAATCGCTGCCAACCCGGTGCACTTGCTTTACGTGCTGGAACAACAGATCGAACAGGAACAATTCCAGGCGGAAACCCGCGAACGCTATCTGCGCTTCCTCAAGGAGTACCTGGCACCGCGTTATATCGAGTTCATTGGCAAGGAAATCCAGACCGCCTACCTCGAGTCTTACAGCGAGTATGGCCAGAACATCTTTGATCGCTATGTGCTGTACGCCGACTTCTGGATCCAGGACCAGGAATACCGCGACCCGGAAACCGGCGAGATCCTCAACCGCGTAGCGCTGAACGAAGAACTGGAGAAAATCGAAAAACCGGCCGGCATCAGCAATCCGAAGGATTTCCGCAATGAAATCGTCAACTTCGTGCTGCGCGCCCGGGCCAACAACAACGGCAAGAACCCGACCTGGCTCAGCTACGAAAAACTGCGGGTGGTCATCGAGAAAAAAATGTTCTCCAACACCGAGGACCTCCTGCCAGTCATCAGCTTCAACGCCAAGGCCAGCAAAGAGGACCAGCAGAAGCACAACGACTTCGTCACACGGATGGTCGAGCGGGGCTACACCGACAAACAGGTACGACTGCTGTCCGAGTGGTACCTGCGGGTCAGAAAATCACAATAACCCGCTGCCGGTCAGACCGGTTGTCGTCAGCCAGAGGCCTGTGTACGCATTTTCTGTTACACAGACCTCTGGAAGGTGTTCGAAAGTCGGTAGCGAGGTTCAGGCAGCGTCCAAAAGCGCTTGGGGGAGCGTGAACATCCCTTGGCACCGTCGATGCTGCATAACCGCTCGCCCCTTTCAGGACAGCTTCTAAGGAGCAGTCATGAGCTATGTGATCGACCGACGTCTCAATGGCAAGAACAAGAGCACGGTGAACCGTCAGCGGTTTCTGCGGCGTTACCGTGATCACATCAAAAAGGCTGTCGAAGAGGCGGTCAGCCGGCGCTCCATTACCGATATGGAACACGGCGAACAGATCAGCATTCCCGGCCGCGACATTGATGAGCCGGTGCTTCACCACGGTCGCGGTGGCAAGCAGACCGTCGTGCACCCGGGCAACAAGGAATTCACCAGCGGCGAGCACATTGCCCGTCCGCCCGGAGGTGGCGGTGGCAGAGGCCCCGGCAAGGCCGGCAACTCGGGCGAAGGGATGGACGAATTCGTCTTCCAGATCACCCAGGAGGAATTCCTCGAATTCATGTTCGAGGACCTTGAACTACCGAACCTGGTCAAGCGCAACCTGACCGGCACCGACACCTTCAAGACCGTTCGTGCCGGGATCAGTAACGAGGGCAATCCGTCGCGGATCAACATCATCCGCACTTTGCGCTCGGCCCATGCACGGCGAATCGCCCTGTCTGGCAGCAGCCGGGCAAAATTACGCGAAGCCAAGGAAGAACTCCTGCGACTCAAGCGTGATGAGCCAGACAACTTCGGCGATATTCGGGAAGTCGAAGCAGAAATCGAAAAACTCAGTGCGCGCATTCATCGCGTACCGTTCCTCGATACCTTCGACCTCAAGTACAACTTGCTCATCAAGCAACCCAACCCCAGTTCCAAAGCGGTGATGTTCTGCCTGATGGACGTGTCCGGCTCCATGACCCAAGCGACCAAGGACATCGCCAAGCGTTTCTTTATCCTGCTGTACCTGTTTCTCAAGCGTAACTACGACAAGATCGACGTCGTGTTCATCCGCCACCACACCAGTGCCAGGGAAGTGGATGAAGAGGAGTTTTTCTATTCTCGCGAAACCGGCGGCACCATCGTTTCCAGCGCCTTGAAACTGATGCAGGAGATCATGGCCGAGCGTTATCCGAGCAACGAGTGGAACATCTATGCCGCCCAGGCCTCCGACGGCGATAACTGGAACGACGACTCGCCGATTTGCCGCGACATCCTGATCAACCAGATCATGCCGTTCGTGCAGTACTACACTTACGTTGAGATCACCCCGCGCGAACATCAGGCCTTGTGGTTCGAGTACGAACGCATCGCCGAAGCCTTCTCTGACACTTTTGCCCAGCAACAACTGGTCTCGGCCGGGGATATCTATCCGGTCTTCCGTGAACTCTTCCAGCGCAGGTTAGTGACATGACCGCCAAAGAGCAGAAGCGCCAACCCATTTCCACCGGCTCCGAATGGACGTTCGAGCTGATTCAGGCCTACGACAAAGAAATCAGTCGTCTGGCGGCTCGCTACGCGCTCGATACTTACCCTAACCAGATCGAAGTGATCACCGCCGAGCAGATGATGGACGCCTATGCCTCCGTCGGCATGCCGCTGGGTTATCACCATTGGTCCTATGGCAAACACTTCCTCAGCACCGAAAAATCTTACAGCCGTGGGCAGATGGGGTTGGCCTACGAGATCGTGATCAACTCGGACCCCTGCATTGCCTATTTGATGGAAGAAAACACCATCTGCATGCAGGCGTTGGTCGTCGCCCATGCCTGCTATGGGCACAACAGTTTTTTCAAAGGCAACTACCTGTTCCGCACCTGGACTGACGCCAGTTCGATCATCGATTACCTGGTCTTCGCCAAGCAATACATCATGCAGTGCGAAGAGCGCCACGGTATCGACGCGGTCGAGGACCTGCTGGATTCCTGCCACGCCCTGATGAACTATGGGGTCGATCGCTACAAACGCCCATATCCGATTTCCGCTGAAGAAGAACGTCGCCGGCAAAAGGATCGGGAAGAGCATTTGCAGAAACAGATCAACGACCTGTGGCGGACCATTCCAAAAGGTGCGGACAAGTACAGCGACAAGGACAACGCACGCTTCCCCGCCGAGCCTCAGGAAAATATCCTCTACTTCATCGAAAAACACGCCCCACTGCTGGAGCCATGGCAGCGGGAAATCGTGCGGATCGTGCGCAAGATCGCTCAGTATTTCTACCCGCAACGTCAGACTCAGGTGATGAACGAGGGGTGGGCCACGTTCTGGCATTACACCCTGATGAACGACCTGTATGACGAAGGCCTGGTGACCGACGGCTTCATGATGGAGTTTTTGACGTCCCACACCAGCGTGGTCTATCAACCCGGCTTCGACAGCCCCTACTACAACGGCATAAACCCCTACACCCTGGGTTTCGCCATGTACCGGGACATTCGCCGCATGTGTGAACACCCTACCGAAGAGGACTACCGCTGGTTCCCTGAGATTGCCGGCACCGACTGGCTGTCGAGCATCAAGTTCGCCATGAGCAGCTTCAAGGATGAAAGCTTCATCCTGCAGTACCTGTCACCCCAGGTGATCCGTGACCTGAAGTTGTTCAGCATTCTTGATGATGACCAGAAGGACGATCTGCTGGTCCCGGCCATTCATGACGAAGGTGGCTACCGCATCATCCGTGAAACCCTGGCGGCACAGTACAACCTCGGCAATCGTGAACCCAACGTGCAGATCTACAGCATCGACCGGCGTGGTGACCGCTCGCTGACCTTGCGTCACCAACAACACGACCGCAAACCGCTGGGCGAGTCCACCGAGGAAGTGCTCAAACACCTGCATCGCCTCTGGGGCTTCGATATTCATCTGGAAACCCTGCAAGGCGACCAGGTGATGAAAGTCCATCATGTTCCGCCCAGAGGTGAACACAGCGAAGGGGACTACGGCCGGCTGGACCTGGCTGTCATCCATCTTTGATCCTGTTTCTGCCTCCGGAGGTTCGACGCAAAGGTTATTCTGTCGGGCTAACGGAGGTTTTTTATGCAGATTTATAAAGTCGGCGGCGCGGTACGTGATCGCCTGCTGGGCAAGCCTGTCACCGACATCGACTGGGTTGTTGTTGGCGCCACCACTGAAGAAATGCTCGCCAAGGGCTTTCGCCCGGTGGGTGCGGATTTCCCGGTTTTTCTTCACCCCAAAAGCGGTGAGGAATACGCCCTCGCCCGGACCGAGCGCAAAAGCGGACGCGGTTACGGCGGCTTTACCTTTCACGCCAGCCCCGAAGTCACCCTCGAAGAAGACCTGATCCGTCGTGACCTGACCATCAATGCCATGGCCGAAGACGATCAGCAGAACCTGACCGATCCTTACCATGGCCAGCGCGATCTCGAGGCGCGCTTGCTTCGTCACGTTTCCCCCGCGTTCGCCGAAGATCCACTCCGGGTCCTGCGCGTTGCCCGCTTCGCAGCTCGTTATGCGGGGCTCGGTTTCACCGTGGCGCCGGAGACACTGGAACTGATGCGCCATCTCAGCGAATCAGGCGAACTGGAAGCCTTGACCGCCGAACGCAGCTGGAAGGAAATTTCCCGCGCCCTGATGGAAGATCAGCCACAGGTGTTCATCGAAGTGCTGCGCGAGTGTGGCGCTCTCAAGGTATTGATGCCGGAAGTCGATGCCCTGTTCAGCGTACCGCAACCGGAAGCCCACCACCCGGAAATCGACACGGGCGTGCACACCCTGAGCGTGCTGGAGCAAGCGGCGAAGCATAAACAACCACTCACCGTACGCTGGGCCTGCCTACTGCACGACCTCGGCAAAGGACTGACGCCCGAGGAAGAGTGGCCCCGACACATTGCTCATGAGCACAAGGGCTTGAAGCTGATCAAAGCGGTCAACGAACGCTTCAAGGCGCCGAAGGACTGTCAGGAGCTGGCACTGCTGGTGGGCGAATATCACACCCACGGCCATCGCGCCCTGGAGCTGAAGCCGTCGACTTTGCTGGAGTTGCTGCAAAGTTTTGACATTTACCGTCGGCCGCAGCGGTTCGAGGAATTTATCGCGGCGTGCGAGATGGACGCGCGTGGACGCAAAGGATTGGAGCAGCGAAGTTATCCACAGGCGGAATATTTGCGGGGAGCGGCGAATGCTGCTCGGACCGTGGCGGTTCAGCCGTTGCTGGAGAAGGGATTCAAGGGGCCGGAGCTGGGTGAAGCTCTGAAACGAGAACGCCTGAAAGCGTTGAAATTCTACAAGGAAGCGGCGTCTGCCTGAAAAGCTTCGCGAGCAGCTCGCTCCCACAGGGGTCAGCGCAAATCCTGTGGGAGCGAGCCTGCTCGCGAAGACGTCATCCGCATCACAACAATTCTGAAGGGGTCAACTGCTCACCGCGCCACTCGAACGCCACCGGCGCTAACACCTGATCAATCTTCGCCTCACACCACAACGCCGCAAAGCTCTTGCCTACACCCGGATGCACGCGATCCGGCGCAATCAGCGACAACGGCCACAGCACGAAGGCATTTTTCAGAATCTCTGCCCGCGGCAGGATCAAACCATCGAAGTTGCCCACCAGATCGCCGAATAGCAAAACGTCGATATCCAGCGGCAAACCCTTGCGATCCGGCGCATAACGGCCGTTGTCCGCCTCGATGAATTTCAGCCGGCGATCCAGCTCCATCAGCGGCAAATCGGTAAAAGCCGACACCACAAAATTGAAGAACGGCCCGCTCTTGATCCCCACCGGCTGGCTTTCGAACACCGCCGAGCAGCGTATATCCACCAGGAAGCCTGCCAAGGCTTCCAGGCCAGCCTGCAAATGGGATTCGCGCTCGATATTGCTACCGAGCCCGAGATACACCTGAGTCAGCGACATCCGCGCTCGATCTCCACGCCCACACCGCCCGTGGCAGCCGGGATGGCGCCTGGCTTGGTCAGCTTGAGACGCATCCAGGTGATGTTGAATTCGCTCATCAGGACTTCAGCCAGACGCTCGGCGAAGGTCTCGACCAGCTGGAACTGCGCCTGCTCGGCAAAGGCCTGGATTCGCGACGACACACTGGCGTAATCGAGCGCCAGTGTCAGGTCATCACCGGCGGCGGCCGGGCGATTATCCCAGGCGAAGCTCAGATCAAGACGCAAGCACTGTCGGATGCCTCGCTCCCAGTCGTAGGCACCAATCACGGTGTCGACTTCCAGGCCCTCGATAAACACTCTGTCCAAGCACTTTTCTCCGCTGCACGACAAGGGCGCAATGCGCCGTTAGAATCAGGGCGTCCTCGCCCGGAATAGTTAGCATGTTTTGGTTACTGGCGACCCTCGCCTACCTGCTCGGCTCTCTGTCCTTCGCCATTTTGCTCAGCCGCCTGACCGGTAACCCCGATCCGCGAATGAGTGGCTCGGGCAATGCCGGCGCCACCAACATGTTGCGCCTGGCCGGCAAAAAGCTCGCCGTTCTGACCTTGATCGGGGACCTCTTCAAAGGTCTGCTACCCGTACTGATCGCCGGCGTTGCGGGCCTTTCGCTTCAGGAGCAGGCCTGGATCGGCGTCTGTGCCGTCATCGGTCACCTGTTCCCGCTGTACTTTCGCTTTCGCGGTGGCAAGGGTGTCGCCACCGCTGCCGGCATGTTGCTGGGCCTCTACCCGCCCGCAGCACTGCTGGCGGTTTGCGCCTGGCTGCTGACGTTCTACCTGACTCGCACCAGCTCATTGGCGGCCTTGATCGCCACACCGCTGACCCTGCCGCTGCTGGCCTGGCAAGAACCGGCGGCACTGCTGCCCATGAGCGCACTCACGGGACTGATTGTCTGGCGTCATCGGGGCAATCTACGCGACCTGTTTGCCGGGCGCGAACGGCATTTTTAATTACCGGGCATGAGCGCCGCTCATCACAGCGCCGACAATTGCTCCATCGGCCAACGCGCCTGCACGCTGATCGCCAGGCTTTCATGCTGGCCGGCCTGCAAACGCTGGCAGCCGGCAAAGGCAATCATCGCGCCGTTGTCGGTGCAGAACTCCGGGCGAGCATAAAAAACATCGCCCTTCATGTCGCCGAGCATCTTCTCAAGTGAGGTACGCAGTGCCTTGTTGGCGCTGACGCCGCCAGCGATCACCAGACGCTTCATACCGGCCTGTTTCAGGGCTCGCTTGCACTTGATGGTCAAAGTCTCCACCACGGCCTGCTGGAACGCCAGCGAGATGTCGCAACGGGCTTGCTCGCTGTCGTCCCCGGCGCTGACACACTGCTGCCAGGTGTTCAGGGCGAAGGTTTTCAAGCCACTGAAGCTGAAAGCCAGGCCCGGGCGGTCGCACATCGGACGCGGGAAAGTGAAACGTCCTGCAACCCCTTGCTCCGCCAGGCGCGCGATTTCCGGGCCACCCGGATAATTGAGCCCCATCATCTTCGCGGTCTTGTCAAAAGCTTCACCGGCGGCATCGTCGAGGGTCTCGCCCAAGAGTGTGTATTGACCGATCCCGTCGACCTGAACCAGCTGCGTATGACCGCCAGACACCAACAAAGCGACGAACGGGAATTCCGGTGGTTGCGACTCCAGCATCGGCGCCAGCAGGTGACCTTCCATGTGGTGCACACCCAGCGCCGGAATACCCCAGGCGAAGGCCAGCGCCTGAGCGCAAGAGGCGCCCACCAACAAGGCACCGACCAGGCCAGGACCCGCGGTATAAGCGATGGCGTCGATCTCGGTCGGCACACAGTCAGCTTCGGCCAACACCTGACGAATCAAGGGCAGCATGCGTTTGACGTGATCACGCGAGGCCAGCTCGGGCACGACCCCGCCATAGGCGCGGTGCAGGTCGATCTGGCTGAACAGCGCGTCGGCCAGCAGGCCGCGCTCACTGTCATATAATGCGACACCGGTTTCGTCGCAGGAGGTTTCTAATCCCAGTACTAGCATGGGTTTGCGCCTTGTTTAGGCTGAATTCGAAGGCGCGCATAATAGTCGCCATGGGATGCCCCGACTAGCGGTTTTCGATCAGAGGCTTTGCATTCCTGTCGATGAGGAGTTAACATCCGCAACCCTTAAAAACCGACGTCTTCAAGTGCTCTTTTGCCACGAGGATGTTGACCCCGGTAATGAATGAAGGTAGCTCTGGATGCCAGCCGTCAAAGTAAAAGAGAACGAACCCTTCGACGTAGCTCTGCGTCGTTTCAAGCGCTCCTGCGAAAAAGCCGGTGTACTGGCTGAAGTTCGTAGCCGCGAATTCTACGAGAAGCCTACTTCTGAGCGTAAGCGCAAAGCAGCAGCCGCTGTTAAGCGTCACGCCAAGAAAGTTCAGCGCGAACAGCGCCGCGCGGTTCGTCTGTACTAATACACAGACGTTCGTAGCAAGCTTCTGCCAAGCCCGGCCCTCAGCCGGGCTAATGGCATTTGCGGACAACGCTTGATGCTTCACCGTCAAAGCCGCACACGCGACCGAGACAAACCTGCTTCACAGCGTCAGACCTGGCTCTTTTGCCAGCGGTGCACGTCTTTTCTGACGAGCCTTCCAAGGCTACTGACGAGCACACCCACTGATTCCTCTCACGACGATCAGCCCAAGGCACCTTCTTGCGTGCCAGCTTATGAGCTATCCGAGGCCATCGACAGGCCGCAGCCGGATTCAGCGCAACACTTTCAAATAGTCGAATACTGATTGGTACTAACGTCAGTGGATTTTCGGCAGATACACTTCCCGACAGCGATTACGCAGACGACACTGGTCGAGCCGCACATTTTGCGCGCCTCAAACAACGACCCGCGCTCAGCCGCTCTTCGTTTCGGATCCATTGCAGCGCAGATGACGAGAACGCCATGGCCGGGCTAATTCCCCAGAGCTTCATTGACGACCTTCTGAACCGGACCGACATCGTCGATGTGGTCAGCTCGCGCCTGCAAATGAAAAAGGCTGGCAAGAATTACACCGCCTGCTGCCCGTTTCACAAAGAGAAAACCCCCTCCTTCAGCGTCAGCCCCGACAAGCAGTTCTATTATTGCTTTGGCTGCGGCGCTGGCGGCAACGCCCTCGGCTTCATGATGGACCACGACAATCTGGATTTCGTCCAGGCTGTCGAAGAACTGGCCAAAGCCGCCGGCATGGAAATCCCCCGCGAAGAAAGCGGACGTCCGCACAAACCGCGGCAGCCGACCGATTCGCCGCTCTACCCGCTGCTCACCGCCGCCGCCGACTTTTACCGTCAGGCACTGAAAAGCCATCCATCGCGAAAAGCGGCTGTGGATTACTTGAAAGGTCGCGGACTGACCGGTGAAATCGCCCGTGACTTCGGCCTCGGCTTTGCCCCGCCTGGCTGGGACAATCTGTTCAAGCACTTGAGCAGCGACACCCTGCAACAGAAAGCCATGATCGATGCCGGCTTGCTGATCGAGAACGCCGAAACCGGCAAACGCTATGACCGCTTCCGCGATCGCGTGATGTTCCCGATCCGCGACAGCCGCGGGCGAATCATCGCCTTCGGCGGCCGGGTATTGGGCGACGACAAGCCGAAATACCTGAACTCACCGGAAACCCCGGTATTCCATAAGGGCCAGGAACTCTACGGCCTTTATGAAGCACGCAAGAACAACCGCAACCTCGACGAAATAATCGTCGTCGAAGGCTACATGGATGTTATCGCCCTCGCCCAGCAAGGCCTGCGCAATGCTGTCGCGACCCTGGGCACCGCCACCAGCGAAGAGCACTTGAAGCGCCTGTTTCGCGTCGTGCCCAACGTGCTGTTCTGTTTCGACGGCGATCAGGCAGGTCGAAATGCCGCCTGGCGGGCATTGGAGGCAGCGCTGCCGAGCCTGCAGGACGGGCGGCGCGCACGCTTTCTGTTCCTCCCCGAAGGCGAAGACCCGGACACGCTGGTCCGCTCCGAAGGCACTGACGCCTTCCGCGCACGGATCAACCAGCACGCCCAACCATTAGCGGATTATTTTTTTCAACAGCTGACCGAAGAATCGGACCCACGCTCGCTCGAAGGCAAGGCCCACATGGCCACCCTCGCGGCGCCACTGATCGACAAAGTCCCGGGTGCGAACCTGCGTATCCTGATGCGTCAACGCCTGACCGAAATTACCGGGCTTAGCGGTGAAGCCGTGAGCCAACTGGTACAAAGCGCCCCCCAGGAAGCGCCGCCGGCGTACGACCCGGGCATCGATTACGACGCCATGCCGGATTACAGCGACTACCATCAGCCGCAGGCACAAGAGATGTATGCGCCGCAACAGGAATGGACGCCGAAGAAACCCGGCGCCGGCGGCAAAAAATGGGACAAAAAACCGTGGGACAAAAACGGCAAACGCGGTGGTGATCACGATCAACCCCGCGCGCCACGGGTGCCGGCCGCTGTAGAGCCGCCGACCCTGGCCGCCTTGCGCACGCTATTGCATCACCCTCAATTGGCCGAGAAAGTCGAGGATGCCGGACACTTTGCTGCCGAGGATCACACCAACACACAATTACTGGTGGCCCTTCTCGAAGCCGTACAGAAGAATCCCAAGCTAAACTCATTTCAGTTGATTGCACGCTGGCACGGTACGGAGCAAGGACGTTTGCTCAAGGCGCTGGCGGAAAAGGAATGGCTGATTGATGGAGATAACCTTGAACAACAGTTTTTCGACACCATTACTAGCTTGTCAGCTCGCCAACGCGAGCGAAACCTGGAACAACTTCTCAGGAAAGCACGTCAAAGTGAACTGAGTGCCGAAGAGAAAAATCAACTGCGCGACCTATTAAGTCGCAATGTTTCCGCAACAAGCCCGACCTCAACTGGCGCGTGAGGTCATAGCTCAGGTATAATCCTCGGCTTGTTTTTTGCCCGCCAAGACCTTCAGTGGATAGGGTGTTATGTCCGGAAAAGCGCAACAGCAGTCTCGTATCAAAGAGTTGATCACACTTGGTCGTGAGCAGGGTTACCTGACTTACGCGGAGGTCAACGACCACCTGCCGGAGGATATTTCAGATCCGGAACAGGTGGAAGACATCATCCGCATGATCAATGACATGGGGATCAACGTATTCGAGGTTGCGCCAGATAAGGATTCCCTTATGCTGGCCGACGCCGATACCGACGAAGCCGCGGCCGAAGAGGCAGCAGCAGCGTTGGCAGCGGTCGAGACCGACATTGGTCGCACCACCGACCCAGTGCGCATGTACATGCGTGAAATGGGTACGGTAGAGCTCCTCACACGTGAAGGCGAAATCGAAATCGCCAAACGTATTGAAGAGGGCATCCGCGAAGTGATGGGCGCAATTGCGCACTTCCCTGGCACGGTTGACCATATTCTCTCCGAATACACTCGCGTCACCACCGAAGGTGGCCGCCTGTCCGACGTCCTGAGCGGTTATATCGACCCGGACGACGGTATTGCGCCACCTGCAGCGGAAGTGCCACCGCCTGTCGATCCGAAAGCCGTGAAAGCGGACGACGACACCGAAGACGATGACGCCGAAGCGACGACTGATGACGAAGAAGAAACCGAAAGCGGTCCGGATCCGGTCATCGCTGCACAGCGCTTTGGTGCTGTCTCCGATCAGATGGAAGTCACCCGCAAGGCGCTGAAAAAGCACGGTCGTGGCAACAAGCTGGCAATTGCCGAGCTGGTGCTCCTGGCTGAGCTGTTCATGCCGATCAAACTGGTTCCGAAGCAATTCGAAGGCCTGGTCGAGCGTGTTCGCAGTGCCCTGGATCGTCTGCGTCAGCAAGAGCGCGCGATCATGCAACTTTGCGTTCGTGATGCTCGTATGCCGCGTGCCGACTTCCTGCGCCAGTTCCCGAGCAATGAAGTCGACGAAAGCTGGACCGATGCACTGGCCAAAGGCAAAAGCAAATACGCTGAAGCCATTGGTCGCCTGCAACCGGACATCATTCGTTGCCAGCAGAAGCTGATCGCGCTGCAAACCGAAACCGGTTTGACGATCGCCGAGATCAAGGACATCAACCGTCGCATGTCGATCGGTGAGGCCAAGGCCCGCCGCGCGAAGAAAGAGATGGTAGAAGCGAACTTGCGTCTGGTGATCTCCATCGCCAAGAAGTACACCAACCGTGGTCTGCAATTCCTCGATCTGATCCAGGAAGGCAACATCGGTTTGATGAAAGCGGTAGACAAGTTCGAATACCGCCGCGGCTACAAATTCTCGACTTATGCCACCTGGTGGATCCGTCAGGCGATCACTCGCTCGATCGCCGACCAGGCCCGCACCATCCGTATTCCGGTGCACATGATCGAGACGATCAACAAGCTCAACCGCATTTCCCGCCAGATGTTGCAGGAAATGGGTCGCGAACCGACCCCGGAAGAGCTGGGCGAACGCATGGAAATGCCTGAGGACAAGATCCGCAAGGTATTGAAGATCGCTAAAGAGCCGATCTCCATGGAAACCCCGATCGGTGATGACGAAGACTCCCATCTGGGTGACTTCATCGAAGACTCGACCATGCAGTCGCCAATCGATGTCGCCACTGTTGAGAGCCTTAAAGAAGCGACTCGCGAAGTTCTGTCCGGCCTCACTGCCCGTGAAGCCAAGGTTCTGCGCATGCGCTTCGGTATCGACATGAATACCGACCACACCCTCGAGGAGGTTGGTAAGCAGTTCGACGTGACCCGTGAACGGATTCGTCAGATCGAAGCCAAGGCGCTGCGCAAGCTGCGCCACCCGACGAGAAGCGAGCATTTGCGCTCCTTCCTCGACGAGTAACAACAAAACCCCCGGCCCAGGCCGGGGGTTTTGCTTTTATACAGATTAAATCCCCCGCACCTCCCTCCCTCCGAATTGCCCGTCTACACTCGAAACATTCCCCGAGCCATAACGAGACCGTTATGCCCAGACTGCCGACCGTGCTTTTTTTGCTGTCGCTATTGACCTGGACCGCAACGGCTGGCGCGCTGACTCTGACCGACGAAGAACGTAGCTGGCTGGCGGCTCACCCGGACTTGCGCCTGGGTGTCGATGCGTCATGGCCACCCTTCGAGTTTCGCGACGATCAGGGCCGCTATCAGGGCCTTGCAGCAGACTATATCGACCGGATCCGTCAACGCCTGGCCATCAAGCTCACGCCCATCGAGCCCGTCAGCTGGACCGTCGTCCTGGAGCAGGCCAAACAAGCCAAGCTGGACCTGTTGCCCGGCATCATGTCGACCCCGGAGCGCCAGACTTACCTCTCATTCACCCGCCCCTACCTGGACTTTCCGATTGTCATCCTTGCCCATGTCGGAGGCCCCCAGCCACGTAAACTCGAAGACTTGTACGGTCTGAAAGTCGCCGTGGTGGAAAACTACGCACCCCACGAGCTGTTGCGCACCCACAATCCCGACCTCAATCTGGTGGCGATGCCTAACGTCAGCTCAGCGCTGCAGGCGCTGGCTACCAATGAAGTGGATGCGGTGGTCGGCGATCTCGCCTCCAGCGTCTGGAGCCTGCGTCAGCTAAAGCTCGACGGGCTCTACGTCAGCGGCGAAACCCCCTATCGCTATCAATTGGCGATGGGCGTGCCCCGGGACAACAAGATACTGGTCGGCATTCTGGATAAAGTCCTGGCGGACATGACCCCGAACGAAATCAATGAGATTCAGGAGCACTGGGTCGGCAACGTCCTCGATCATCGAACATTCTGGAACGATCTGCTGGTTTACGGTCTGCCGGGATTACTGCTGCTGATCATCGTGCTGGCGATGGTTATCCGGATCAACCGACGGCTGAGTTCAGAAATTGCCCGCCGGGTCAACCTGGAGCAAGAGCTGCGCAGCAGCGAATACCATTACCGCGGGCTGGTGGAGAGCCTTTCGGCCATCGCCTGGGAAGCGCGGATCAGCGATTTCACCTACAGCTATGTGTCGCCCCATGCCGAGGATCTGCTCGGTTACCCCTTGTCTCATTGGCTGATTCCGGGCTTCTGGCGCAACATTATCCACCCGGCCGACCTGACTCGCGCCCAGACCTTCTGCGATCACGAAGTACTGGCCGGACGCGATCACAGCCTCGATTACCGGGTCATCACCGCCGATGGCCGCTGCATTTGGGTGCGAGATATCGTCAGCCTGATCGAGCACGGCCATGAACCGGTAATGCGCGGGCTGATGATCGACATCAGCGAAGCCAAGCGCACCGAAGAGGCGTTGCGCCTGTCGGAACAGAAGTTCGCCTCGGTGTTCCAGCAATGCCCGGACATTCTGGTCATCGCGCGACTCTCCGACGGCTGCCTGCTGGAGGTCAACGAGGCGTTCGAAGAACAGATCGGCCTCAAGGCTGAAGACGTCATCGGGCAGACGGCCACCGACCTGAACATCTGGGGCATACCCGGCGTCGGGCCAGGCTTGTTGCAACGGTTGCAGGCCGGCAGCATCCGTAACCTGGAGATGCCCTTTCGCCGCAACAATGGCCAAGTGTTTACCGGCCTGATCTCCGCTGAACCGTTCGACCTCGATACAACCCCTGCGCTGGTAGTGGTCGTGCGGGACATCAGCCAGCTCAAGGAAACCCAGCAACAGCTGCAAACCTCCGAAGAGAAATTCGCCAAGGCCTTCCATGCCTCCCCCGACGGCTTGCTATTGTCACGGCAGAGCGACGGTTTACTGATTGAGGTCAACGAGGGTTTCAGCCGCATTACCGGTTTCAACAGCGCGATGTCCGTGGATCGCTCCGCCCTCGAACTGGGAATCTGGGTCAATCTCAACGAACGCAAACAGATGCTCGATCTGCTGCACCGGGACGGTTTCGTCCGCGACTTCAGTTGCCATATACGCCGTAGCGACGGACAGATTCGCCTCTGCGAAGTGTCCAGCCGTCCGCTACCGATCGGCGATGAAGATTGCATGCTGACCATCGCCCGGGATATCACCGAGCGACACCTGATGCAGGAGAAACTGCAACAGGCTGCGACGGTATTCGAGAGCACCGCCGAAGGTGTATTGATCACCGACACTCAACAGCACATCAGCGCAGTCAACCGTGCGTTTACCGAAATCACCGGCTACAGCGAGAGCGAAGCGTTGGGCCACACCCCTCGCCTGCTCGCCTCGGGCCTGCACGACAGCGCGTTTTATGCCGCCATGTGGCATCAACTGACCGCCGAAGGTCATTGGCAGGGCGAAATTTCCAACCGGCGCAAGAATGGCGAGCTCTATCCGAGCTGGCTGACCATCAGTGCGGTGCGCAACCGAGACAGATTCGTCACCCATTTTGTCGCGGTGTTCGCGGACATTTCCAGCCTCAAACACGCCCAGGCCAAGCTCGATTACCAGGCACACCACGACCCGCTGACCGGGCTGCCAAATCGCACGCTGTTCGAGAGCCGATTGCTGACTGCGCTCAACAACCAACAGGAAAACGGCGGCCAGGGCGCGGTGCTGTTCCTGGACCTGGACCGTTTCAAACACATCAACGACAGCCTGGGTCACCCGGTCGGTGACCTGCTGCTCAAGGGCATTGCCGTGCGCCTCAAGGAGCAGTTGCGCGACATCGACACCGTGGCGCGCCTGGGCGGCGACGAATTCATCATCCTGCTGCCCGGGTTGCAGCAAGCCAGTGACGCCGACAATATCGCGACCAAGCTGCTCAATTGCTTTGGCGCACCGTTCCAGGCTGGCGAACATGAGTTTTTTATCAGCGCCAGTATCGGCACCAGCCTGTATCCCAAAGATGGCTGCGACGTCGCCACGCTGGTCAAGAACGCCGATGCGGCGATGTACCGCTCAAAGGCCAAGGGTCGCAACCGGGTCGAAAGCTACACCCGCGACCTCACCGCTCAAGCCAGCGAGCGAGTGGCACTGGAACATGAACTGCGACGCGCTATCGAGCGCAACGAACTGCACCTCCATTATCAACCGAAGATCAGCCTGGTCGACCATCGCCTGGTCGGCGCAGAAGCGCTCATTCGCTGGCGCCACCCGACCTTCGGCGATGTGCCACCGGAGCACTTCATTCCGCTGGCCGAAGAAAACGGCATGATCCTGCAAATCGGCGATTGGGTTCTCGAAACCGCCTGCCGGCAGATGTTCGAGTGGAATCAGGTTTACGAACCCGTCGGCCCGCTGTCGGTCAACCTCGCGGGCGCTCAATTGCGCCAGCCGAACCTGCTCGGCCGGATCGAACAATTGCTCAAGGACAACCGCCTCAAACCCGGTTTCCTGCAACTGGAAATTACTGAAAACTTCATCATGAGCCAGGCTGAAGAGGCGCTGGCTGTGCTGCATCAACTCAAACACCTGGGCGTGCAACTGGCGATCGACGACTTCGGCACCGGCTACTCGTCCCTGAGCTACCTCAAACGTCTGCCACTGGACATTCTCAAGATCGACCAGTCTTTCGTCCGCGGCCTGCCGGATGATCCCCATGACGTAGCCATCGTTCGCGCCATCATCGCCCTGGGCCGCAGCATGCAATTCACCATCATCGCCGAGGGTGTCGAAACCCTCGCGCAGCAGCAATTCCTCGCTGCCGAAGGCTGTGAACAGATCCAGGGCTATATCGTCAGCCTGCCCTTGCCACCGGAAGAGTTTGCCGCGACGTTTCTTCGTATAGCCATTTCAGACTTTTCGGATAGCACAGCGGAGAAACCGTCGCTATAATCCGCGGCCTACTGAGGGCCTATAGCTCAGTTGGTTAGAGCAGGGGACTCATAATCCCTTGGTCGTAGGTTCGAGTCCTACTGGGCCCACCAAACAAGAAAGCCGCGCAATGCGCGGCTTTTTCGTGCCTGATGTTTAATCGGTTGCTTACCGTGGATGCCGCTCATATGCGTACGCCATCCTCGGCTCAAGAAGCCACCGTTAGCACGGGAATGGCCTTCACCGATTGCAGCCGCTCAAGCATTTCCCCCGTCAACACGACCTCATACGTATCCGCCGCCCTGCCCCACTGCTCCACGATGACCATACCGTCTACCAGCATGCTTCCCAATCCGGTCACCGTTTCGGCCAGTTCCTCTACGATTTCTTGAGTCCGAAACCACACACGATCAGTAATCTCTTTCAGCTCAGCCGTTATGCGGTCAGACGACGCCGGATCCGTATCGGGGTAGGCGATATTGCGCAGCAAGTGCCGTAACTCTCTTATTTTTGCGTAATCCTGTTCCGCCCCGAGCTCTCCTTTGAGGATGGCTGTCGCTTTCGACTTATCGACGCGTTTCTCGGGCGAAGGCTTTGAAGCTAATGTCTGCCCCATAGCGCCAGCAAACAGGACCATCATCCGCGCTTCCAGATGTTCCCTCATTGCTTCTATCGACGAAATTGACCGCGCCAAGCTTATGGACGCCCCACCTTGATGCCGCAAGTCCATGGTCACTGTCAGGCTCACGCCGCCCGTTGCAAAACCCAAGGCACGGGCTACGACGTAGTGCGCCATTTCATGATGTGCAATCTGCAATGCATGATCCCGCAATGCGGGAGGCATTTTGTTTGTCATTTCCATTGCCTCGCATCCCTCGATTTTGCATTCGACTACGACTGACTGTTGGTGTCCATCCTGTCGATCGCGCCTTGCTCAAGCCAAAGAGAACCCCGTGATGTAGAAACTGGTATGAACGGTACTGAGGCGAGATCAACCATCCGCTGTGCGAGATGTGCCTGTAACATGCCAACCCATTGATCTGTGCCGCTGGAGACGACCCTTGCCTGACACTCGCCCACCCGTTCTTGACGAAATCGACCGCCAATTGATTGCAGCCCTGCAGATCAATGCCCGCGAAAGCGTGGCTATGCTCGCGCGACAATTGGGCATTGCTCGCACCACCGTGACTTCGCGATTGGCTCGGCTGGAAAAGGCCAAAGTGATCACCGGTTACGGCGTGCGTTTGGGTCAACGTGTCGTGGATGGCGGCTTGCAGGCGTACGTCGGGATCACGGTGCAACCGCGCTCGGGCAAGGAAGTGTTGCGACGCCTCAGCGCGATGGCCCAGGTTCAGCAATTGTGCGCGGTCAGTGGCGAATTTGATTACGTGGCGTGGCTGCGCACTGATTCACCTGAGCAGCTGGATCAGTTGCTCGATCAAATTGGCAGCGTGGATGGCGTGGAGAAGACCACGACCTCGATCATTCTCAGCAGCAAGATTGATCGGGGCCAGCCGGTTTAATCCAATCTGCTCTTCATGCTCGTCAAATTGTAGTATTAACAAGCAAAACGACGACACATTGCGTCTTATTAACGTGTTCTACGCTCTCTAGAATGGCTGCCATCTTTTCCTATACTCAGACGCGCATCCCGCGTCCGGTCGCCAGCAAGGTCAGCCATGAACAAGAACAATCGCCATCCTGCAGACGGTAAAAAACCAGTCACCATTTTCGGTCCGGACTTTCCCTTCGCTTTCGACGACTGGATCGAGCACCCGGCCGGCCTGGGCAGCATTCCTGCGCACAACCATGGCGCCGAAGTCGCGATCGTCGGTGCCGGTATCGCAGGTTTAGTGGCAGCGTACGAATTGATGAAAATGGGCCTAAAACCCGTCGTCTACGAAGCCTCAAAAATGGGCGGCCGTCTGCGCTCCCAGGCATTCAACGGCGCTGAAGGCATCATCGCCGAGCTCGGCGGCATGCGCTTCCCGGTGTCGTCCACCGCGTTTTATCACTACGTCGACAAGCTCGGCCTTGAAACCAAACCTTTCCCGAACCCGCTGACACCTGCCTCGGGCAGCACGGTGATCGACCTCGAAGGTCAGACCCATTACGCACAGAAGCTGGCGGATCTTCCTGCACTGTTCCAGGAAGTCGCCGACGCCTGGGCCGATGCGCTGGAAGCCGGTTCACAGTTCTCTGACATCCAGCAAGCGATCCGCGACCGTGATGTGCCGCGCCTCAAAGAGCTGTGGAACACCCTCGTTCCGCTGTGGGACGACCGCACTTTCTACGACTTCGTTGCCACCTCCAAAGCCTTCGCCAAACTCTCGTTCCATCACCGCGAAGTGTTTGGTCAGGTCGGTTTCGGTACCGGCGGCTGGGACTCGGACTTCCCGAACTCGATGCTGGAAATCTTCCGTGTGGTCATGACCAACTGCGACGATCACCAGCACTTGGTGGTCGGCGGCGTGGAACAAGTGCCGCTGGGAATCTGGCGTCATGTGCCGGAACGTTGCGTGCACTGGCCGGAAGGCACCAGCCTCAGTTCGTTGCACAGGGGCGCTCCACGCTCCGGCGTGAAGAAAATCGCCCACGCAGCGAACGGCCGTTTTACGGTCACCGACAACTACGGCGACACTCGCGAATACGCCGCTGTTCTGACCACCTGCCAGAGCTGGCTGCTGACCACCCAGATCGAATGCGATGAAACCCTGTTCTCGCAAAAAATGTGGATGGCCCTCGACCGCACCCGCTACATGCAATCGTCGAAAACCTTCGTGATGGTCGACCGGCCCTTCTGGAAGGACAAGGATCCGGAAACCGGCCGCGACCTGATGAGCATGACCCTCACCGATCGCCTGACCCGCGGCACCTATCTGTTCGACAACGGCGACGACAAGCCGGGCGTGATTTGCCTGTCGTACTCATGGATGAGCGACGCGCTGAAAATGCTCCCGCACCCGGTGGAAAAACGCGTGAAACTGGCGCTGGATGCGTTGAAAAAGATCTACCCGAAAGTCGACATCGCTGCGCGGATCATTGGCGATCCGATCACCGTGTCCTGGGAAGCCGACCCGCATTTCCTCGGCGCTTTCAAAGGCGCCCTGCCCGGCCACTATCGCTACAACCAGCGTATGTACGCGCACTTCATGCAGGCTGACATGCCGGCCGAGCAGCGCGGGATTTTCATCGCCGGCGACGATGTTTCGTGGACGCCTGCGTGGGTCGAAGGCGCGGTGCAGACCTCGCTCAATGCGGTGTGGGGCATCATGAAACACTTCGGCGGTGAAACTCACGCCGAGAACCCGGGTCCAGGAGATGTGTTCAACGAGATCGGCCCGATCGCCCTGCCCGAGTAAGAGGAATCCCGAATGCGCGTAGCCCTTTACCAATGTCCACCGCTGCCCCTGGATGTCGCAGGTAATCTGCAACGTCTGCATCAATTGGCGCTGGAGGCCAAGGGCGCGGATTTGCTGGTGCTGCCGGAGATGTTTTTGACCGGTTACAACATCGGCATCGATGCCGTCAGCGTGCTGGCGGAAGTGCACAACGGTGAGTCTGCGCAGCAAATCGCGCGCATCGCCAAGTCGGCCGGGATTGCCATTTTGTATGGCTATCCCGAGCGCACCGAAGACGGGCAGATCTACAACGCCGTGCAGTTGATCGACGCTAATGGCGAGCGGTTGTGCAACTACCGCAAGACTCACCTGTTCGGCGACCTCGATCACTCGATGTTCAGCGCCGGGCCGGATGAGTTTCCGCTGGTTGAACTCAATGGCTGGAAGCTCGGCTTCCTGATCTGCTACGACCTGGAGTTCCCGGAAAACGCCCGACGCCTGGCCCTGGCTGGCGCCGAGCTGATCCTGGTGCCCACGGCGAACATGATTCCCTACGACTTCATCGCCGACGTCACCGTCCGTGCCCGGGCTTTCGAAAACCAGTGCTATGTGGCTTACGCCAACTATTGCGGCAACGAAGGCGAGATCCAGTATTGCGGCCAGAGCAGCATCGCCGCACCGGATGGCAGCCGCATCGCCCAGGCCGGCCTCGATGAAGCACTGATTGTCGGCGAGCTGGATCGTCAGTTGATGGCCGATTCCCGCGCCGCCAATCGCTACTTCCTCGATCGCCGCCCCGAGCTTTATGGCGAGCTGAACAAGCGCTGACTACCCCTTATCCGCTAGCATTAGCGCTTCTCTGCTCTGGAAGTGCTCATGCCTGCGCTGAACCACCCCCACCCTCACACTGAAACCCTGGCCAACGGTCTGCGGGTAACGCTGCGTCATCGGCCCGATTTGAAGCGCAGTGCTGCTGTGTTGCGGGTCGCTGCTGGCAGCCATGACGTGCCGGCGGCCTGGCCCGGGCTGGCGCACTTTCTCGAACACTTGCTGTTTCTCGGCACAGAACGTTTCCCCACAAGCCAAGGGCTGATGGCCTACGTCCAGGGTCATGGCGGTCAGGTGAATGCGCGGACCAGCGAACGCACCACGGACTACTTTTTCGAGTTACCGCCTCAGGCATTTACTGGAGGATTGGAGCGCCTGTCAGACATGCTCGCTCATCCACGTATGAATCAGGACGATCAGCGGCGGGAACGGGAAGTGCTGCACGCAGAATTTGTCGCATGGTCCCGTGATGCGACGGCCCAGCAGCAATTCGCGTTGTTCGACGGTCTTTCAGCGGCGCATCCACTGCGGGCGTTTCATGCCGGCAACCGCTACAGCCTGCCGGTGCCGCAACCTGAGTTTCAACAAGCCTTGCAGGATTTCTATCAGCGGTTTTATCAGACCGGGCAGATGACCTTGAGCCTGACCGGGCCGCAGAGTCTCGATGAGTTGAGGGCGATGGCTCAGCGCTTTGGCGCTGCTATTCCCGTAGGGGAAAAAGTCCCGCAACAAGCGCCTACATCGCTGATGGACTCTTCGGACAAAAGTTATCAACAAGCTGGCGCGCGTCGACTGGATCTGCTGTTTTCCTTCGACGCGTTGCCCGATTCTTCACCCGAGGCGCTGGCGTTCCTGTGTCATTGGCTGAACGCCGCGAAACCCGGCGGTCTGCTGTCGCAATTGCGCGAGCACGGGCTGGCTGACAGCCTGAAAGCTGCGCCACTCTATCAATTCGCCGGCCAGGCTTTGTTGCACATCGAATTCACGTTACCTGCCAACGCAACGCCCAACGGGATCCGCGAGCGGCTACTGGATTGGCTCGGATTCTTTGCCTCGCAGCAACCCTGGACCGGGTTGCGCGAAGAATACGCCGCCCTGCTGCAGCGTCAGCAGCAAGTCAGCGGCGCCCTGCAACTGGCCCGACTGGACAGCGAACAGCGTGAAACAGGGTTATCCGAATCGAGCGTTGCAGCCCTCAGGGAAGTCCTGAAACAAATCGGCGCTGTGGATAACTTCACCGGCCCATGGCAACGGCCCACACCTAATCCGTTTTTACGCGCAGAGGTTCCGGCCCCGAGTGCCGGACTGATCCGCGGCCAGACCAGCAAACACCGGGGCCTGCGGACTTTTGCTCAGGATCGCTCACGCGGTCGTCGTGAACGTTCGCCCATGCAGTTCAGTCAGGCGTTGCCGGATAACAGTGCCGAAGGCGCCGTTTACCTGCGCTGGCGTCTGGACTTGACACCTCGCAGCAACCTTCAGGCGAGCCTGGAAAACCGCCTTCAGCCATTGAGTGAAGACGCTCGCCAGGCAGGTGTCGATTTTTCCTTCAGTGCATCGGGCAATGAATGGCTGCTGAAAATGACCGGGCTACAGGAGCCGATGCCGACCGTCCTCGAACACGCGCTGAAAGAACTGACAACACCTGAAGCCGGTTTCTCGCAAGCAGAGCCGCCGAGCGTTGGGTTGATGCCGATTCGACAGTTGCTGAAAGCGCTGCCTGATCACTGCCTTGAGCGCACCGCTGATTCGGACGATTTGATGCAGCTTTGGTTGGGCGCACGCTGGGATGGTCTGGCGACCGGGCTGTCCGCCCAGACACAAGCGGCGATGGGCCTTGCCTTGAATCGTGTGCCCGGCACTGCGGACAATCAACTGACGCCGCCCTCCCCGATAAACGCGCAGCACCTGTGGAGCGCTGTCGACACCGGGTCCAGCGAACACGCGTTGTTGCTCTTCTGCCCGACGGCAACCGCTGACATCGCTGACGAAGCCGCCTGGCGCTTGCTGGCTCACGTCTGCCAGACACCGTTTTACCAACGCCTGCGGGTAGAACTGCAGCTCGGTTATGCGGTGTTCAGCGCCCTGCGTCAGATCCATGGGCAGACCGGGCTGCTGTTCGGCGTGCAATCGCCCAGCGTCGCCCCTCTGGATCTGCTGGAACACATCGAACACTTCCTGAGCGGATTGGCCGGGATGATCGACGACATCAATGACGATACCTTCATCGACCAGCGCCAGGCACTGGCCGATCAATTCGATAGCGCGGCACTACCCAATGCCCAGGCCGCCGAACTGCTCTGGCAGGGCAAACTGGCCGGCCACTCGTCGGATTATCTGACCCAACTGCCTCAGGCAATTCTAATGATCGAACGCGAAACGTTACTGGCCGCCGCACAACGACTGAATCAGGCCGAAGGCGGTTGGCGCTGCCTGGCCAGCGGACCTTGCCCGGGCTCGCCTTGGCAAGCGGCAAAATGATCATTACCGGTGCTGCAATTAGCTTTCTCAAAGATTCCCGGCCAATCGCCCTGAAATTTTGAGTAACATAGCCACCTAACTATCTGAACATCTCCGGCTGGAGGTGGACTATATGTATAGACCTCAACTGTCCCATCACCTGAAGGAGCGTTCCTATGTCCTGGTCCAAACCTGCTTACACCGACCTGCGTATCGGCTTTGAAGTCACCATGTACTTCGCAAGCCGCTAATCTTTTTGTAGCGCAGTGCAACGCCTCGGCTCGCCGAGGCGTTTTTATTTTCAGTTTTCAAAATGATGGAGCGGCCATGTTTGTCCAGATTCTAGGTTCCGCCGCTGGCGGTGGTTTCCCCCAGTGGAACTGCAACTGCGTGAACTGCGCCGGTTTTCGCGATGGCAGTCTGAACGCCAAGGCGCGGACCCAGTCGTCCATCGCAATTTCCGATAACGGCGTGAATTGGGTGTTGTGCAACGCATCGCCGGACATCCGCGCCCAGCTCCAGAGCTTCGCCCCGATGCAACCGGGCCGCGCCCTGCGCGATACCGGCATCAACGCGATCATCCTGATGGACAGCCAGATCGACCACACCACCGGCCTGCTCAGCCTGCGTGAAGGTTGCCCGCACCAGGTCTGGTGCACCGACATGGTCCACGAAGACCTGAGCACCGGTTTCCCGCTGTTCACCATGCTGACCCACTGGAACGGGGGGCTGACCTGGAACCAGATCGAGCTCGACCGCAGCTTCACCATCCCGGCCTGCCCGAACCTGCGCTTCACCCCCTTGCCGCTGCGTAGCGCCGCACCGCCGTACTCGCCGCACCGTTTCGACCCGCACCCGGGCGACAACATCGGCCTGATCGTTGAAGACCTCAACACCGGTGGCAAACTGTTCTACGCACCGGGCCTGGGCAAGGTCGACGCACCGCTGCTTGAGATCATGGCCGGCAGCGATTGCCTGCTGGTGGATGGCACGATGTGGGATGACGACGAAATGCAGCGCCGTGGCGTCGGCACCCGCACCGGCCGGGAAATGGGCCACCTGGCGCAGAACGGCCCCGGCGGCATGCTGGAAGTGCTGGAACAACTGCCCAAGCAGCGCAAAGTGCTTATCCACATCAACAACACCAACCCGATTCTCGATGAGGATTCGCCAGAGCGTGCAGAACTGGCTCGGCGCAATGTTGAAGTGGCGTATGACGGTATGAGTATTGTGTTGTAGGGCATCGAGACCGCTGCGCGGCCTATCACCAGCAGGCTGGCTCCCACAGGGGAATGCGATCAACTGTGGGAGCGAGACCGGCTTGCCGGCGATGAGGCCGGTCCTGACACCTAAGAATCCACCGGTCGTACCCGGAGAACCGAAATGACTGACACAGCAATGTCCCCCACCGAG
Organism: Pseudomonas sp. LBUM1666; assembly: GCF_059695775.1. NCBI lineage: Bacteria > Pseudomonadati > Pseudomonadota > Gammaproteobacteria > Pseudomonadales > Pseudomonadaceae > Pseudomonas > Pseudomonas sp. LBUM1666. The sequence goes on from NZ_CP166789.1 coordinate 5,691,190, forward strand.
TTCGAAGCAGCCCTGCGCGCCAAGGGCGCCTATTACCACATCTATCACCCGTATCACGTGGCGATGTACGAAGGCCGGGCAACGCGCGAGCAGATCCAGGGCTGGGTCGCCAACCGTTTCTATTATCAGGTGAACATCCCGCTCAAGGACGCCGCGATCCTCGCCAACTGCCCGGACCGCGAGATTCGTCGCGAGTGGATTCAGCGCTTGCTTGACCATGACGGAGCCCCCGGCGAAGACGGCGGCATCGAAGCCTGGCTGCGCCTGGGCCAGGCCGTCGGTCTCGACCCGGATCAATTGCGCTCGCAGGAATTGGTACTGCCCGGCGTGCGTTTTGCCGTCGATGCCTACGTCAACTTTGCCCGCCGTGCCAGTTGGCAGGAAGCCGCCAGCAGCTCGCTGACCGAACTGTTTGCGCCGCAAATCCACCAGTCGCGCCTGGATAGTTGGCCGCAGCATTACCCGTGGATCGATCCGGCCGGTTACGAGTATTTCCGCACCCGCCTGGGTCAGGCGCGCCGCGATGTGGAACACGGCTTGGCGATCACATTGCAGCATTACACGACGCGGGTCGGCCAAGAGCGCATGCTGGAAATTCTCCAGTTCAAACTGGACATTCTTTGGAGCATGCTCGATGCCATGAGCATGGCCTACGAACTGAAACGCCCGCCGTATCACAGCGTGACCGAGCATCGGGTCTGGCATAAAGGAATCACCTTATGAGTTTTGATCGCAGCAAGACCCCGACCTGGCGTCAGGGCTACCGCTACCAGTACGAACCGGCGCAGAAAGGCCATGTGCTGCTCTACCCGGAAGGCATGATCAAACTCAACGAAAGCGCCGCACTGATCGGCGGTTTGATCGACGGCGAGCGTGATGTCGCGGCGATCATTGCTGAACTGGACGCGCAGTTCCCCGGCGTGCCCGAGCTCGGTGATGACATCGAGCAATTCATGGAGGTCGCCCGTGCTCAGCACTGGATCGAACTTGCCTGACTCCGCGTCAGACAAGTTACCGCCCAAACCGGAAATCGGTCTGCCCTTGTGGCTGCTGGCCGAGCTGACGTATCGCTGCCCGCTGCAATGCCCGTACTGCTCCAATCCGCTGGACTTCGCCGAGCAAGGCAAAGAACTGAGCACTGAGCAGTGGATCAAGGTCTTTTGCGAAGCGCGGGAAATGGGCGCGGCGCAATTGGGCTTCTCCGGCGGCGAACCGCTGGTGCGCCAAGACCTCGCCGAGCTGATCACCGAGGCGCGCAAGTTGGGTTTCTACACCAACCTGATCACTTCCGGCATCGGCCTGACCGAGCAGAAAATCAGCGATTTCAAGAAGGCTGGCCTGGACCACATTCAGATCAGCTTTCAGGCCAGCGACGAGCAAGTGAACAACTTGCTGGCCGGCTCGAAAAAGGCCTTCGCCCAGAAGCTGGAAATGGCCCGCGCAGTGAAAGCCCACGGCTATCCGATGGTGCTGAATTTCGTGACCCATCGGCACAACATCGACAAGATCGACCGGATCATCGAGCTGTGCATCGCCCTTGAGGCGGACTTTGTGGAACTCGCCACTTGCCAGTTCTACGGTTGGGCGCAGCTCAACCGGGTCGGTCTGTTGCCGACCAAGGAACAACTGGTCCGCGCCGAACGCATCACCAACGAATACCGCGCCAAACTCGAAGCCGAAGGGCATCCGTGCAAGCTGATTTTCGTCACCCCTGACTATTACGAAGAACGCCCGAAAGCCTGTATGAACGGCTGGGGCAGTATCTTTCTGACGGTCACGCCGGACGGAACTGCCCTACCTTGTCACGGCGCCCGACAGATGCCGGTGAAGTTTCCCAACGTGCGCGACCACAGCATGCAGCACATCTGGTACGACTCGTTCAGCTTCAACCGCTTCCGCGGTTACGACTGGATGCCCGAGCCCTGCCGTTCCTGCGACGAGAAAGAAAAAGACTTCGGCGGCTGTCGCTGCCAGGCGTTCATGCTCACGGGGGATGCGAGCAACGCCGACCCGGTGTGCAGCAAATCGGAACATCACGGCGTGATCCTCAAGGCTCGCGAAGAAGCCGAGCACGCGACCCAGACCATCGAACAACTGGCCTTTCGCAATGAACGAAATTCACGACTCATCGCTAAAAGCTGAACCCTTCAGCGCTGCCAAGGCTGTTGCGGCTGGCATCGACTTCGCCGAGTTACAGGTCGGCCCACATGGCTTGCTCTGGAACGAGTACCGCCCCGAGGACGCCGCCTGCCGAATCTGGCATTGGCGTGACGGCCAGGCGCATTGCCTGACGCCAGCGGGCTTCAGTGTGCGCAGTCGGGTGTACGAATATGGCGGCGGCGCGTTCTGTCTGACCGATGACGGGGTTGTTTTCGTCAACGAGGCGGACCAACAGTTGTATCGACAGTCGCTGGCCGGCGAGACACCTGAGTTACTGAGCTCAGGCGAATGCCGATACGGCGATCTGCAGTTCGCTAACGGGCAGGTATTGGCGGTTGAAGAAAACCGCGACCGGCACCGTCTGGTGGCTATCGATGTGGCTGACGGGGTACGTCATCTGCTGGCCGAAGGCGCTGATTTCTATGCCGCGCCGACGTTGAGTCCCAATGCGCAACGACTGGCGTGGATCGAGTGGAGCCGCCCGGATCAGCCATGGACCGCGACTCGCCTGATGGTTGCCGAACGCCAGAACGATGGCCGTTTTGCTCTGCCGCGTTGCGTGGCGGGCGAAGACGCTGAGGAATCGCTGCAACAACCGAGGTTCGATGCAAGCGGCCGTCTGTTTTGCCTGACAGATCGCAGCGGCTACTGGCAGCCTTGGGTGGAATCGGCAGACGGTCTGAGCCCGCTGCCGAGTGCCGCCGCTGATCATGGGCCTGCGCCGTGGCAGCTGGGTGGCAGCACTTGGTTGCCACTGAGCGAACGCAGCTATCTGGCGAGCTGGACCGAAGACGGATTTGGCAGACTGGGGCTTTGTGGTGACGCCGGTGAAGATTTCACGGGCGATTACAGCCGCTTCCGCTCTCTCGCACTGGATGAGCAGTTCATCTACTGCATCGCCGCTTCACCAGTCAGTTCGTCGTCAGTCATTGCCATCGACCGCCAGACCCGACAGGTCAAAACATTGGCTGGCGGTATTGCACCGTTGCCTGCCGAACAGATCAGCGTCCCGCAAACCCTGCGCTACCCGAGCGGTTCGGGCGAGGCGCACGGCTTCTTCTATCCAGCAATGACCAGTGAGGAAAAACCGCCTCTGGTGGTGTTCATCCACGGCGGCCCGACTTCGGCCTGCTACCCCATGCTCGATCCGCGAATCCAGTACTGGGCGCAACGCGGCTTCGCGGTGGCCGACCTCAACTACCGCGGCAGCAGTGGTTATGGTCGGGCTTATCGACAAGCGCTGCATTTGAGCTGGGGCGAAGTGGACGTGGAGGACGCCTGCGCCGTCGTCGCTCATCTTGCCGAACGCGGACTGATCGACGGCGACAAGGCGTTTATTCGCGGTGGCAGTGCCGGTGGTTACACCACCCTTTGCGCATTGGCCTTCCACAACGTCTTTCGCGCCGGCGCCAGCCTGTATGGCGTCAGTGACCCTCTGGCGCTGGGCCGGACGACTCACAAGTTCGAAGGCGACTATCTGGATTGGCTGATCGGCGACCCGGTGCAGGACGCCGAACGCTACGCCGCTCGAACGCCGTTGCTGCACGCAGGCAACATCAGTGTGCCGGTGATTTTCTTTCAGGGTGAACTGGACGCAGTGGTGGTGCCGCAACAGACCCGCGACATGGTCACGGCACTACAGGACAACGGCATTCTGGTTGAAGCGCATTACTACGCTGACGAACGCCATGGCTTTCGCAAGGCCGGCAATCAGGCCCATGCGCTGGAGCAGGAGTGGTTGTTTTATCGAAGGGTGATGGCGTTGGCAGGCTGAGATGGCAACGTTCCATTCGCGGGCAAGCCTTGCCCGCGAATGCAATCTAGATGACGCCGCGAAACTCAGCGCTTGGCGATGATGTACACCGCATGCACGATCCCGGGGATGTAACCGCACAGCGTCAGCAGAATATTCAGCCAGAACGCCCCGGCGAAACCGACTTGCAGAAACACACCCAGTGGCGGCAACAGAATGGCGATGATGATGCGAATAAAGTCCATGGGGTCAGCTCCTGATTAAAGTTGGCTCGTGCGAGCTTACAGCTAATCGACCTTTGCCGTTCGTCAGGGTTCAGTCTGTGACTTCCGAGCACCAAACCATCGCGGTGAATTTCGCAGACAAAAAAACGCCCCACGCCAAAAGAATCAGGCATGGGGCGATGCGTTATACCGCGAGACGGTTCGGGAATTCGTGTAGGAAAGGTCTGATCAGACGGCAATCCCTTTGCGGCACTGCAGTTGTGCAGTGCGCACACGGGAGAAGGCACGGGCCAGGCGCAGGAGCATTTCGTCGATGTTGGTTTTGCTGACGGTGAGGGCCGGGGTAAAGCGCAGGCAATCAGGCTGCGGAGCGTTGAGCAGCAAACCTTCGTACAACGCTGCTTTGACGACGGCGTCAGCCGATTCGGCTGACAAGGTAAGACCCCAGAACAGCCCTTGCCCGCGCAACTCGCCGTGACCATAGCGACGGGATAAACGCTGCAGACCTTCGCTCAGGTGCTGACCGATTTCCCCGACATGATCGAGAAACCCCTTGTCCTGCACGCTGTCGAGGACGGCAAGACCGGCAGCCGTCATCAGTGCATTGCCATGATGTGTACCTGTCACCTCGCCGACCTCGAAACAGCAGGCTTTGCCCCGCGCCAACAACGCTGCCAATGGCACGCCACCGCCCAGCCCTTTGCCGAGAACGACGATATCTGCCCGCACGCCGTAGGATTGTTCGGCGAGCAAGGTGCCACAACGCCCTAAACCGGTTTGCACTTCGTCGAAGATCAGCAGAATGCCCAGCTCACGGCACAGGCGCTCGACCCCTTTGAGGTAATGCTCGGTGGCCGGTATCACCCCGGCTTCGCTCTGGATTGGTTCGAGCATGATCGCCACGGTCTGGGCGTCGACGGCCGCATGCAAGGCCGAAAGATCATTGAACGGTACGTGACTAAAGCCCGGAAGCAGCGGCTCGAATCGGTTGGTCAGAGTCGAACTGTCCGACGCAGAAATCGTCCCCAGACTACGACCGTGGCAACCGTTGTTGGCAACGATGATCCGCGTAGCACCGCCGCGATGCCGTTGGCCCCATTTGCGTGCCAGTTTGATCGCCGCTTCACAGGCTTCGCTGCCACTGTTGAGCAGGTACGCCTGATCACTGCCGGTGCTGGAACACAGCCGCTCAGCAAGATTGAGCATGCCGCGGTTATGCAGGCCGAAACCGGGGTTGATCAACGACTGAGCCTGCGCCGCGATGGCGTTGACCAGAACCGAAGGACTGTGTCCGAGGCTATTGGCCCCGCCACCCTGTGAGAAATCCAGATAAGCGCGGTCATCACTGTCCCACAACCATGAGCCCTGGCCGCGCACGAATATCTGTTTCGGTCGCTCGACACTGGGCATCAGGCACTCGCTGGAAAGATTGTCATCTTTGGACGGCAAGAAGGTGCCCACCGCCAGGTCATCAAGACTCGGAGGATTGCGCCGCAAGCTGAACAAGTTCATCTGATCAAACCTCGTGCGAGGTTTTTTGCCTTACCTATGTAAACACCCTCGATGCAAACGGTATTCATCGCTCTCTGCGGCCCTGTAAGCCTTGTGAATGCGGTTAGACTAGGCTCACGCGAGGCCTTGAGCCATTTCGATTTCCCAGCATTTTCGATAAGCACACCTTATGGATTTCAAGCAACTGCGTTATTTCGTCGCGGTCTATGAAGAAGGTCATGTGGGCCGGGCTGCCGAGCGGCTTTCAATCTCCCAACCGGCACTGTCCCAGCAGATCCGCCACCTAGAGCAAAACCTCGATGTGAGCCTGTTCGAACGCAGCAGCAAACGGCTGCTGCCAACCCTGGCTGCTCATACGTTGTACAACCATGCCCTGCCCTTGCTGGATGGATTGCAGCGGGCACGGGAAGCCTTGGGCAACTTCAAGGGCCAGGCACTGCGCACGTTGGCGATCGGTGTATTGCAAACCGTCCACAGCAGCCTGGTGCCGCAGATGCTCGAACGCGTGCGCAAGGCGCAGCCGCATTTGGTGGTGCAGATCTATGAACTGACGGGGCTGGAAATCGAGCGGCGCTTGCTCAACGGTTCTCTGGACATCGGCATCAGCTATCTGCCGCCTCGTCAGCCGGGATTGCACGGCGTGATGCTGTACGAAGACGAACTGACCCTAGTCATCCCGGCGGATCACCCATTGCGGGAATTCAAGAAAGTTTCGATGAGTCAGGCCGCCGAATTGCCGATGTTACTGCTGGGTGAAGAGTTTCAAGTGCGGCAGATCTGGCAGGCGCAACTGGCCAATCTGGGACGACGTCCGCAGGTACAGGCAGAACTGAACAACATGGCGGGGATTCTCGACAGCCTGCCGCACACGCGACTGGCGACGGTGCTGCCCGGACGCTCACAACAGACACACGGCGACAAGGAACTGTTGTGGAAACCACTGAGCGAGCCGAGGGTGCCGCTTAAAGTTGGATTGGTATGTCGGGATGTGCAGCGACAACAGGCCTCGCTGGCCTTATTGCGTACGTTGCTGGAAGAAGTGATGAATGGCTCGGATGGGCACCGGAGCAGCCCGGCAACATTGGATGAAATGAGCTGAGCACTTTTCTGCAGGATCGAGTAGGAGGCGGATTTACATCCGCCGTCCTCTCACACCACCGTACGTACGGCTCCGTATACGGCGGTTCAGGCTGTGCGGTTAAGCCGGTTTATCGTATCCAGTATCGAGACCAGACCCAGTCGATCCCACAGCTTCTTCGGTAGCGCCTGATTCATGTGTGGTGCTCCCGAGTTCCACCATGGGCCTCGGCCATTAGAGGCTGATGCGCAGGCGCGCCCTTCGCCGATTCCCAGACGTATCAAGTTGCGAGCCCTCGTCGAGGGTCGCTTCCATTGACGCCATACAATGCAGCGAAGTTTGTGACGTACCCAGCCATCAAGCTTCTCCAGCGCTCGCTTGCCTTGAGTTAACTTGAAGTAGCCCGCCCAACCGCGCAGCACGGGGTTTATCCGCTCGATGACATTCGCCATCTTGTGGCCCCGCGCTCCGCGCAACAAGCCTGTGAGTCGGTCGCGCAAGCGACCCAGGCTTATCGTTGCCACTCTAAGCCTTGGCTGTTGATGCCAGCTCATCCCATACCCCAAGTAATCACACACCCAAGATCCTGCTACCCGACTCTTTTCCCGATTCAGCGTCAGTTTCAGCCGCAGACTCAGGAAGCGCTCGACACCGGCTATCACTCGCTCGCCGGCACGACGACTACGTACATAAATGTTGGCGTCGTCGGCATAGCGCACGAAACGATGGCCCCGCCGTTCCAGTTCGCGGTCGAATTCGTTGAGCAGGATGTTCGACAGCAGCGGCGAGAGCGGGCCGCCTTGCGGCGTGCCCTCTTGCCGTTGGCTGACGATCCCGCCCGACATCACACCGGCTTCGAGGTAACGGCGGATTAGCCTCAGCACACGCTTGTCTTCGATTTGACGCTCTACACAGGCCATCAATACATCGTGGTTGACCCGATCAAAGAACTTCTCCAGGTCGAGTTCCACGCACCAGCGGTGACCCGCAGCCACATGGGCACGGGCGGTTTCGATGGCTTGGTGAGCGCTTCTGCTTGGACGAAAGCCATAGCTGTAGTCCGAGAACAGAGGGTCGAAGATCGGCGTGAGCTGTTGCAACAGAGCTTGCTGGATCAGGCGATCCATCACATTGGGGATACCCAACTGACGGGTTCCGCCTTTGGGTTTTTGGATTTCGACGGCGCGTACACCTTGCGGGTGATACTCACCGGCCAGCAACCGAGCCTTGAGGATAGGCCAATACTGTTTCACGTAATCCGCCAGTTGGTCGACCGTCATGCCATCGGCACCCGGTGCGCCCTTGTTGCTGACTCGTTGATACGCACGCTTGAGGTTGGCCGGTGCAAGCTTCGGCTGACTTCTGCACGTTCACTCGGTAGGACACTGGCAAACGGGCAGATCTCCCAGGGTAATTCGCGCGACCTTCCTGCTTATGCCTGTCGGATCTACGTCATAGCGTTCCGTGCAAGTACTGGGCTTTGGCAATTTTGGCTACCTCACCCCGCTACGCCGCCTAATCCGCTTCCTGTTCGTCAGGCCAGCATTTTGCCTCGGGCTTCCTTCGGATTCGCAGTCACCCGCGACACCCTTGCCTCTGGCTAACACTTCCCCTTGCCGGGTGTGTAGAGGACTTTCACCTCCAAGTCACCAGCGTGGCCACCACAGCCAAACTGGTTGCGCTTGCGCGCAACGCGCCATGCCTGGCGCACCAAAAGAAAACCCCGCCGAAGCGGGGCTTTGCAGACTGTTTCCCTGACATCCATTTCACTCCGCCTTCCTGGCAGAATCCTACGTGTCCGTGTTGTTGCTTTGCGCTTCCTGCGCGACGTCCATGTGAAGTAGATTAGCTGTGGATCCAATCTTCATCTATGGGAGAAGAGCAGCACGTTATGTAAGAGAATGCTTACATAACGTTACATCGTCAGAACTGCCCTGCGTCCAGCAGGAACAACGATTCGCTGCCGGCCTTCACCGACGCGCTCAACGAGTGAATGCGCGGCAGCAGGCGGGCGAAATAGAAGCGCGCCGTGCCCAACTTGCTCGCGTAGAAATCGTCCTGCGCTTCTTTGCCAAAAGCGGCCTTGGCCATCAGTGCCCACATGTACGCATACGCCACGTAACCGAATGCTTGCAGATACTCGACCGAGGCAGCGCCGATTTCGTTCGGGTTGTTTTTCGCCCGATCCAGCAACCAGGCGGTCAGTTCGTCGAGGGTGGTCACGGCATCGCTCAGCGGCTTGGTGAACTCGGCCAGATCAACACTGGCAGTCGCGGTGAAATGACGGATCTCGTCGGCAAACAGGTTATAGAACGCCCCGCCGGTGCCGACGATCTTGCGCCCGACCAGGTCCAGCGCCTGAATGCCGTTGGTGCCTTCGTAGATCTGGGTGATGCGCACGTCGCGCACCAATTGCTCCTGGCCCCACTCACGGATGTAACCGTGGCCGCCGAAAATCTGCTGGCCGTGAATGGTGGTTTCCAGACCCAGATCGGTGAGGAACGCCTTGGCCACCGGAGTCAGCAGTGCCACCAGATCTTCCGCGCGTTTGCGGGTGGTGGCGTCTTCGCTGAACTTGGCGGTGTCCAGTTGCATGGCCACGTAAGTCGAGAAGGCACGACCGCCTTCGTTCGAGGCTTTCATGGTCAGCAACATGCGACGTACGTCCGGGTGGACGATGATCGGGTCAGCGACCTTGTCCTTGTTCTGCGCACCGGTCGGCGAACGGCTTTGCAGACGGTCGCGGGCGTATTCGATGGCGTTCTGGTAGGAGCGCTCGCCGGTGGCCAGGCCTTGGATACCAACCCCCAGACGCTCGTAGTTCATCATGGTGAACATAGCGGCCAAACCTTTGTTTGGCTCGCCGACCAGGTAACCCACGGCCTCATCGAAGTTCATCACACAGGTCGCGGACGCCTGGATGCCCATCTTGTGTTCGATCGAACCGCAGTTCGCCGGGTTGCGTGCGCCCAGGCTGCCATCGGCATTGACCATGAACTTCGGCACCAGGAACAGCGAAATGCCTTTCGGCCCCGCCGGTGCGTCCGGCAGCTTGGCCAGCACCAGATGGATGATGTTTTCGGTCAGGTCGTGTTCACCGCCGGTGATGAAGATCTTGGTGCCGCTGACCTTGTAGGAACCGTCGGCCTGAGGCTCGGCCTTGGTGCGGATGATCCCCAGGTCAGTCCCGGCGTGTGGCTCGGTCAGGCACATCGAACCGGCCCAGACGCCGGCATACATGTTCGGCAGGTACGCGGCTTTCAGCTCGTCGCTGGCGTGGGCGTTGATCGACAGGCAGGCGCCGGCAGTCAGCATCGGGTACAGGCCGAACGACAGGCTGGCGGAGTTGACCATTTCTTCGACTTGCGCCGAAACAGCCTTGGGCATGCCCATGCCGCCGTAGGTCGGATCGCCGCCGACACCGACCCAACCGCCTTCAGCATAAGTCTGATAAGCCTGTGGGAAACCTGCCGGCGTGGTGACGGCACCGTCCGCCCAATGGCAACCTTCTTCGTCAGCCGCACGGCTCAGGGGCGCGATGCTTTTGCTGGTGACCTTGCCGGCTTCTTCAAGAATGGCTTCGACCGTTTCAGCATCGATGGTCTCGGCCAGCGCAGGCAGTTCGGCCCAGAGTTTGGCGACCTCGAAAACTTCATTGAGAACGAAGCGCATATCGCGCAGGGGCGCTTTGTAGTCAGCCATGGCAAACCTCGCAAGATCTAAACAGGTGATTCGTAGGAGTGGTGCTTTCGTTGGGTCCGAGTGTAACCCAACAACTTTTGAGACACATAGGGTCAGCCAATGACCGCTTTGTAATTTTTAGTCACTGACTAATCAGTCATAAAAAAGCCCGCAATATGGCGGGCTCCTTTGTCACTGGTTTTAAAGATTAAAGCGCAAACAACTCCGCAGGCAGGTTCATCAGGCAATCGCTACCCGCTTCGATGGCGGCGCGATGAGCGGCAGTGCGTGGCAACAATCGCTTGAAGTAAAACTCGCTGGTCGCCAGTTTTGCCTGGCAGTAATCGGCCTCGCCACTACCCGAATCGAGCTGCGCCTGAGCGACCAGCGCCATGCGCAGCCACAGATAGCCGAGGATGATGTAACCGCTGTACATCAGGTAGTCCACCGAAGCCGCGCCGACTTCATCCGGATTTTTCATCGCAGCCATGCCGACCTTGGCGGTCACCTCTCCCCACTGCTGATTCAGGTCGTTGAGCTGCCCCACGTAGCTGGCAAGTTGCGGATGTCCGGCGTTTGCCGCACACAATTTGTGGACAATTTTGGTGAACCCGCGCAGCAATTCCCCCTCGCTCCCGAGGACTTTTCTTCCGAGTAAGTCCAGCGCCTGAATGCCGTTGGTGCCTTCGTAGATCGGTGCAATCCGGCAATCACGAACCAGCTGCTCCATGCCCCACTCGCGGATAAAACCGTGACCACCAAACACCTGCATGCCGTGGTTGGTCACTTCCAGTCCGGTATCGGTCATGAAGGCTTTGCAGATCGGCGTGAGGAACGCCAGCAGGTCTTCGGCATCCTGACGCGCCGTCTCATCCGTACTCAGATGCGCCACGTCCAGCAACTGCGCGGTGAAATAAGTCAGCGCCCGATTGCCTTCGTTGAAGGCCTTCATCGTCAGCAACATCCTGCGTACGTCAGGATGAACAATGATCGGATCGGCGGCTTTTTCCGGCGATTTCGGGCCGGTCAGCGCGCGCATCTGCAGACGGTCGTTGGCGTACTTGATCGCGCCTTGAAAGCTCGCCTCCCCGAGACACAATCCCTGCATGCCGGTGCCCAGTCGTGCATGGTTCATCATGGTGAACATGCAATTCAGTCCCTTGTTCGGCTCACCGATCAAGAAGCCCTTGGCGTCGTCGAAGTTCAGCACGCAGGTGGCTGAAGCCTTGATGCCCATTTTATGTTCGATGGAACCGCAGGAAACGCCGTTGCGCTCGCCCGCCTCACCCTCGGCATTGGGTAGGAATTTTGGAACGATAAACAGCGAAATGCCTTTGGTACCGGCTGGCGCATCCGGCAGTTTCGCCAGCACCAGGTGAATGATGTTGTCACTCATGTCGTGTTCGCCGGCGGAGATGAAAATCTTGCTGCCAGAGATCGCATAGCTGCCGTCGGCCGCAGGCACGGCGCGGGTTTTGATGATGCCCAGGTCAGTGCCGCAATGGGCCTCGGTCAAGCACATGGTGCCCGTCCATTGGCCGGCGGTGAGCTTGCTCAGGTAAGTCTGTTTCTGTTCTTCAGTGCCATGGGCATGGATTGCCGACATCGCGCCGTGAGTCAGACCAGGGTACATGCCCCAGGAGGTGTTGCTGGAGCCAACCATTTCGCTAATGACCAGCCCCAGTGAACTCGGCAAACCTTGGCCACCGTAAACCGGATCAGCCGCCAGACCGTGCCAGCCACCTTCAACGTATTGTGCGAAGGCCTGCTTGAAGCCTGTAGGCGTAGTCACCACGCCATTGTCGAAATGGCATCCTTCTTCGTCGCCGCTGCGGTTCAGCGGTGCGAGAACGTTCTCACAGAACTTTGCACCTTCTTCGAGGATCGCGTTGACCATGTCCGGGCTGGCATCGGTGGCACCCAGCGCGGCGTAGTTGCTGTGAAAATCGAAGACGTGGTCGATCAGAAAGCGCATGTCGCGCAGGGGAGCTTTGTACTCAGGCATGGTCATTTCTCCGGCAGCAGATTCCCCAAACCTACTGCCGCGCCCCCGGCCTCACAATCACAGTCCAGACGCTGAATGCGCCATCATCACTCAATCATTAGCGGCGTCCATGCGCACCGCGCCACGACGGGTCTGACCGAACGCCACCACACAGTTTCGCCCCGCCCCCTTGGCACTGTAGAGCGCCTCGTCCGCGGACTTGAGTACTTTTTCGGGGGTGCGCTGCTCCAGTCGCTCGGCCACGCCAATGCTGACGGTGACCGACACACTTGTGGCGCCCGAGCCTGCGCGACGTTGACGACCTTGCTGGTCGTCCTGAGGACGGCTGTCCTGATTGCGCAGTTGAATGTTGTAGGTGGCGATAGACTCGCGAATGACTTCCAGGTGCGGCATGCACTCTTCGAGGGTCTTGCCTGCGAACACCAGGGCGAATTCCTCACCACCGTAGCGATACGCCCTACCGCCTCCGCCGATTTTCGACAGTTTGCTGGCGACCAGTCGCAGTACCTGGTCGCCGACATCGTGGCCGTGGGTGTCATTGAATTTCTTGAAGTGGTCGACGTCGCTCATCGCCAGCACGTAATTGCGCCCCAATCGCTGCATCCGCTCATTCAAGGCGCGGCGCCCCGGCAGGCCGGTAAGTTCGTCGCGGAAGGCCATTTGATAGGCCTCATGGGCGACCGCTGCGGCAATCATCAACATCACCTGGCTGCACATGATGTTCAAGGTGAACGGCAGGATGAAGGTTTTCGGCAACATCCAGAACAACCCGAGCAAACCCACCAATTGGGCAGCATGCAAGGGCCTCGGGTTGCGCCAGTATTGCCAGGCCAGTAACGCAAAAGAGGCGAAGAACACTGGGTAAGACAACTGGATCAAGCTCATCCAGGCGCCATGCAAGGCTGGCCAACGGATCTCCGACAGCCACATCAACAGCGCCTGCGGGTAACTTTGTTCCAGTCCCAGCGCCACGCTACCGAAGGCCAGCAACACGGCGAAGCGCGCCACCATGTCCTGGAACAGGTGGGTGCGCTCCTGCCAGGCGGCGAACACACCAAATAGCAGCGGCAGCAACAGGCAACACAAATGGAACACCACGGCTGCGTCTTCACGAACCTTGCCGTTATCGCGGTAAAAGTCGGTCTGGGTGTCGAGCAGGAAGTAGGCGATGTACACCGTGACCATCAGGAACAGCTCGCGCTGTCGCCGATAAACCGCACAATACGACCCGCCAAGCAGCAGGACCAAGGTCGGCAGGACGTTGAACAATGACGTGAAGAATACGTTGAGATCTTTGACGTAAGCCGCGGCAAGCCCCGCCAGTAACAGGACCAGCGACGGCAGGAAATGGTTGATATGAACAGCAGAAGAACGCGGCAAGGGGTTGAGCTCCGGCCCGGGCAAATCAAAGATGGCATTGTGCCTTCGCTTGGCACAGTTACGCACACGCAATGTGATCTGCATCACACCGCCCCTCTATAACGGCAGGAATTCGGTTTTTCTGAGCGATTTGCCAGGTATTTCACAAAAAAAGTGGCTGATAGCCATTAGATCGATCAACCATGGTTTTTTACAGATTTTGGATCGCCCGGAGTAGGAAAGCCTTCAGAGCTTGGCGCTTGGCAACTCCACGCCTCTTGCAACATGCGCGCCAGTTACAACTGTCATTTATGACAGTATCGGCCGGTGTTTTAACGGCGTTTAATTCCCTGTACCACTCACCGGAGCCCGGCCACCACTTTCGGGATAGGAGAGTGTCGTCCGAACCTGACAGGAGTGACACGTATGGAAGACCCAATTATCGAGGCAGTCAGCACCACTTCACTTGCTCCGATTCGTGATCCGATACCCAGGCTGCTACCGCTGACCGTGGTGGAAGCCATACCCAATTCCGGTGGCTTGATTCCCCTGACGGCGACGGCACGTGACCTGCGTATTGGCATCCCGGCATTGCCACAGCCGGGGCCCGCCGGGTCGCGCCCCATTATCCGGATATACGCAGAGTCACCGTCTCCGGGGGAGTATGAAATCCTTGCCCACCATCAAATGGCGGCGTATCCCGCCGGGGATTTCGAGGTGCTTGTACCGCGCCGTAAGGTAGGCAGTGAAGGCGAGTATCGGCTCACGTACGTTCTGGATGACGGCGACAATTTACTGAGCGCCACCGCCAGCACCCGGTTGCAGATTCAGAAAACTGCACCTTTTGGCCAACTGACCATCACACCGCCACGCCCGCTGCTACCGCTCAACCTCGACACTGCGCTGATCAGCGAGGCTTATCTGCTCGCCAACGACCCCGTCATGTTCCGGATGCCACCGCACCCCGAAATCGATAACCAGATTGCCCTGCGCTACGTGCCCTACTACGGCAATACGGATAGCCAAATGCAGGTTTCTTACGCTGTTCCACCGGTGATTACGCTGCCCGACACTCCGGCTGACCGATTTATCCCCGTACCAGCGGCAACTATTCGCGCCCGAGGCAATGGCATACAGCAACTGACCTACCGTTGCCTGGACCGGGCCGGCAATCGCGCTCGAGACTCATTGATCCTTGAAGTCAGGGTCGCGCTTCAAATAGCGCCTTCAAATATTCCCGTGCCGCGGGTGACGCAGGCTATTGCACCAGACAACACGGTGACCCTGGCTGACATCACCCCAGCCGGGATGGAGGTGTGGCTGGACAGTGTCGACGGTTTGCAGATTGGCGCCTCCATCACGGTGCTCGTCGGTACGCTGGCGGCGGTGGTTGTTGTGTATGCCGGGCAGTCGTTGCCGATGCGGTTGGTGGTACCTGCGGCACGCGTGCAAGCCGCTGTTCCGGGAGCCACCACCAATGATACGCCGGCCTCCGTCAGGTTCAGGATCACCAGTGGCGGGGCAAACTTCGACGGGCTGGTCGCCAGGAATCTGATCTTCAATCTGTCGACCTTCATGCAGTTGCTGCCGCCAGTGGTGAGAAACCTGAACAACGGCAATCTCACCTGTAACTCCCCGCAACCCAGCAACCTGCCCTATTCCGACCGTTTCATTGAGGTGTTTATCCCTCCCTCGGTGCTCTTGCGGGCCAATGCGACGGTTACTGTGAACTGTGCACTCAGTCGACAGGACGATGGCTCGACGCTGATCAATCCGCCAGTCACCGTCTCTGCCTTGCTGTCAGCCGACGCTGCGACGCTGGGTCAGACCTTGAGCGTGCCGTATCCATTGACCATGGGCCTGATCGGCAGAGGGGTAATGTACGTCTTCTATACGACGCTCAATGCGCAGGGGCAAGCGATTCGGTCAGCCCCGGTGGCCGTACCGGTCAGGGGTGTTTTGCCGGGGAACTTCTATTGCGACGGCACCCCTTTTATCCCGACGCCTTGATGGATGCTGCAGCGTTGCGTGTCTGGCTCCCATAAAAAAACCGCCGCTCCCAAAAGAAGCGGCGGTTTATTGAAGAGCGGCGTGAGGCTTAGTAACCCAGCGCGAAGTCTTCTTCTTTCATGTCCATCAGGTTGTTAGCGCCCGACAG
Organism: Pseudomonas sp. LBUM1666; assembly: GCF_059695775.1. Lineage (NCBI taxonomy): Bacteria > Pseudomonadati > Pseudomonadota > Gammaproteobacteria > Pseudomonadales > Pseudomonadaceae > Pseudomonas > Pseudomonas sp. LBUM1666. Next base: position 5,707,120 of record NZ_CP166789.1, read on the forward strand.
CATGGTGACAACGTGAGTGCGGGTACGCGGCAGGATGCGCTGGAAGTAGAAGCGCGCAGTCTGCAGCTTGGCGGTGTAGAACGCCGTTTCGGTGGTGCCGGCAGCCAGTTTTTCGGCAGCCAAACGCGCCATGTCCGCCCAGAAGTAAGCCAGGCAAGCGTAACCGGAGTACATCAGGTAATCCACCGACGCCGCGCCGACTTCTTCGCGATCCTTCATGGCCGCCATACCGACCTTCATGGTCAGCTCGCCCCACTCTTTGTTCAGCGCAGCCAATGGCTCGACGAACTCTTTGACCGCTTCGTTGCCTTCGTTGGTCTGGCAGAACTTGTGGACGATCTTGGTGAAGCTTTTCAGGGCTTCGCCTTGAGTCATCAGCACTTTACGGCCCAGCAAGTCGAGTGCCTGGATACCGGTGGTGCCTTCGTACAGCATCGAAATACGGCTGTCTCGAACGTTCTGTTCCATGCCCCACTCAGCGATGAAGCCGTGGCCGCCGTAGATTTGTACGCCGTGGTTGGCGGATTCGAAGCCGACTTCAGTCATGAAGGCTTTGGCGATTGGCGTCATGAACGCCAGCAGTGCGTCGGCCTTCTTCTTCTCTTCTTCGTCCACGCCGTATTTGACGATGTCGACTTGCTTGGCCGTGAAGTAAACCATCGCACGGTTGCCTTCGGCGAAGGCCTTCATGGTCAACAGCATGCGACGTACATCAGGGTGAACGATGATCGGGTCAGCGGCTTTTTCCGGCGCTTTCGGGCCAGTCAGGGAGCGCATTTGCAGACGATCACGAGCGTATTTCAGACCGCCCTGGAAGCCGATTTCGGCGTGAGCCAGACCTTGCAGCGCAGTACCCAGACGTGCGGTGTTCATGAAGGTGAACATGCAGTTCAGGCCTTTGTTCGCCGGGCCGATGAGGAAACCGGTGGCCGCGTCGAAGTTCATCACGCAGGTGGCGTTACCGTGGATGCCCATCTTGTGTTCCAGGGAACCACAGGTCACAGCGTTGCGTGCGCCGACCGAACCGTCTTCGTTCGGCATGAACTTGGGAACGATGAACAGCGAAATGCCTTTGGTGCCAGCGGGCGCATCCGGCAGACGTGCCAGCACGATGTGGACGATGTTGTCGGCCATGTCGTGTTCACCGGCCGAGATGAAGATCTTGGTGCCAGAGACTTTGTAGGAACCATCGGCCTGAGGTTCAGCCTTGGTGCGCAGCATGCCCAGGTCGGTGCCGCAATGCGGTTCGGTCAGGCACATGGTGCCGGTCCATTCGCCGGAAACCAGCTTGGTCAGGTAAGCCTCTTGTTGCTCAGGCGTGCCGTGCTCGGAAATGGTGTTCATCGCACCATGAGACAGGCCCGGGTACATGCCCCACGACCAGTTGGCTTCGCCAACCATTTCGCTGACGGCCAGACCCAGAGATTCCGGCAGGCCTTGGCCACCGTGCTCTACGTCGTGAGCCAGGCTTGGCCAGCCGCCTTCGACGAATTGTTTGTAGGCTTCTTTGAAGCCCGTCGGGGTTTTAACGCCGGACTCGCTCCAGGTGCAGCCTTCGGTGTCACCCACGCGGTTCAGCGGAGCCAGCACCTGCTCACAAAACTTGGCGCCTTCTTCGAGAATGGCGTCAACCATGTCTGGAGTTGCGTCCTGGCAAGCCGGAAGGCTCTGATAGTGCGCTTCGTAGCCGAGCAGTTCGTCACGAACGAAGCGAATATCACGCAAGGGGGCCTTGTAGTCAGGCATAGCGATAAACCTCTGCTGATGTAACCGGGAATGAACGACCGCGTTGATTTGTTGTGGCGGTCAAACAGTTGTTTGAAACATACGTTTACGCCCAAATCTTGTCAAGCGCCGATCTTTTGCCGTTCGTCATCACCCGAGGCAAATACCAGACCCACAGCAACGCAACACCGTCGCCTGAGCAATACGCTGTGCAGAAGAGATTAGTTGAGCGAGAAGGACTTACGCAGAAAAACGCCGCGAATATTCGCGGCGTTGAGGGAACGGATTCAGCGAGGGATCAAGCGAAAGTATCAATCAGCGTGCCGAGCACTTCATCGGATGCCTTGGCGACTTTGACACCCAGTTCAACCTGAAATTTGCCCTGAGACATCTCGACCATATTGCTGGCCAGGTCCGACTGCTGACTGCGATCTACCGAGCGTAGACGATCAACCTGCGCCTCGGAAGACTGGCTGGTCACCGAGCGCTCGATCGTCGTGTTGGCGATCTGGCCAGACGCCTGATCGACACGGTTCTGCCCTGTCTGAATAGTGCTCAGACCGGCATAAAAAGCGGTGTTTCCTGAGATTTCCATGGGAGAACTCGTCCTACAAAGGATCAACAGCGGCCATTGAATCAGACCCACTGACAAAAGGCCCGACAAAAACACTAATGGCACAGTGCCTCGTCATAGTTAAAACCCCTGCCAGAAAACTCAGTCCAGCAGATCCAGTTGCAGATGCTCCGCCACCGCTTCAGGCGTCACCAACTTGAGTTTCGGCACTCGCCCCAGGCACGGTGCCGGGATCCGCTCAGCGAGTGTCGCAAGGTTTTCTTCCAGACGCGAAGTCTTCGGATCGATGATATTGGCCACCCACCCCGCCAACTGCAAACCGTCCTGAGCAATCGCCTCGGCCGTCAGCAGCGCATGGTTGATACAACCCAGGCGCACGCCCACAACCAGGATCACCGGCAGATCCAGCGCCATCGCCAGGTCCGACAGATTGTCCTGATCCGCCAACGGCACCCGCCAGCCTCCAGCGCCTTCGATCAAGGTGAAATCCGCCTGCATATCGAGAATCTCCCGCATCGGCGTCAACAATGATTGCACCGTCAATGCCACGCCGGCCTCCCGCGCTGCCAGATGCGGCGCGATCGGCGGCTCGAACGCCATAGGGTTGACCTGTGCATAAGTCAAAGGCACTGAGCACTCCGCCAGCAACGCCAACGCATCGGCATTGCGCAAGCCCTTGGGCGTCACATCGCAACCGGAGGCGACCGGCTTGCCCGCCGCCGTGCTCAAACCGGCCGACCGCGCGGCATGCAGTAAACCTGCGGCAATGGTGGTCTTGCCGACATCGGTGTCAGTGCCAGTGATGAAATAGGCTGCGCTCATAAAGGTTTCTCCAAAACGGCGTAGACCACTTGATAAGTCGCCGGCAATCCTTCGGCCTGACGAAACTGCTCATACGCCTCGATCAAGCCGAGGATCCGCGCCCTTCCGGTTAAACCACCCGGCCGACCGGGGTTCAAGTTGTGGGCACCCAGTGCCTTGAGTTCATGGGTCAGGCTGCGCACATCCGGGTAGTGCAACACGTGCGGTCGGGTTTCCAGACTCACGACGCTCAACCCACTGTCCGCGCAAAGCTGTTGATAAACCCCGAACTCGCGGAAGCGGTTGACGTGCACCAGGCCATCCACCTGACGCCAGCTGTCACGCAGCTCGAACAGTGTGCCTACGCACAGACTAGCAAACGCGAAAATTCCGCCTGGTTTCAGCACCCGATTGGCTTCACTGAGCACCGAAGCGAAGTCCGCGCACCATTGCACCGCCAGGCTGGAGAAGATCAAATCGCAGGTCGAATCCTGCAACGGCAACCGCTCGGCATCGCCTGCGATGAAATGCGTTGCACCACCCAACGGCCGGGCGTGATTGAGCATGCCTTCGGCGATGTCCAGTGCGAGTCCGTGACTGGCAGGAAATCGCTCGCCCAGTGCACGACTGAAATGCCCGGTGCCGCAGCCCAGATCCAGCCACACACCCGGCACGAAGTCCTCAGGCAAACGATTCGACAACTCACTGCCAACATCGCGCTGAAATTCGGCCACGCTGTCGTAGCTTGCCGCCGCACGGGAAAAAGATGCCGCCACCTGGCGTTTGTCGGGCAAACCGCCGGGCAGGTTGGGAAGGGATAAATCAGTCATCACCGGACTCATGCAAAAAGGCCTGGATCGCCCCCGCCACACCGTGAGGGTCTTCCAGAAGAAACGCGTGACTGGCCTGCTCGATCAGACCAATTTCAACATCCGGCAGCAATGTCAGCAGGTCGCCCGCTGCTTCGGCTGGAACCAGTCCATCGAGGCCGGCGAACAAGTGCAATTGCGGACCGCGGAACGCCTGCAAAGCCTGGCGGGTATCCAGTTGTGCGAGCAACTCCAGGCCGCTCATCAGCACCTCTGCCGAAGTGTGTGGCGCGCCACCGAGCAACAGCCGAGACAACCCGCGCGGGTCTTCGGCACCCTGAGCGCAGAGCAGCGAGAAACGTTTCAACGTCATGCGCGGATCAGCCTTGCAACCGGCCAGAAACGCATCGAAGGTTTCGGCAGGCATCGCGCTCGGCCATTGCTCATGGGCGACAAAAGAAGGATTGCTCGCCAGGGTCAGCAAGCCGCAGCAGCGATCGCCACGCCGGGCCGCCAACGCTGAAGCGAGCATGCCGCCGAGCGACCAGCCGCCGAGCCAGGCGTCCTGAGGCACCGTCGAATCCAGTTCATCGAGCCACTCTTCAAGATCGCTCGATTCCAGTTCCGGCAACGGTTCAATTTCGACCCGCAAGTGTTCATCCAGTCCTTGCAACGCTGCCGCCAAGGGCTCGAGGGGAGAAATACCGAGGCCCCAGCCGGGCAGCAGAATCAGACGATCACGCATGGCTTGGCTCCGGTCCCAGTTGTTGAAAACAATCGGCCAGTCCATTTAACAATAGCTGTACCTGCGCCTCGCTGTGCGCAGCGGTCAGGGTCACCCGCAGTCGGGCGCTGCCGGCGGGCACGGTCGGTGGACGGATCGCAGTGACCATCAGACCGCGTTCGCGCAGCATCTGCGACAGTCGAACCGCGCGCCCGGCATCGCCGATCATGATCGGCTGGATCGGTGTGAAGCTGTCCATCAACTCCAGGCCGATTTGTTCGGCACCATGGCGGAACTGGGCTATGAGCGTCTTCAGATGCTCACGACGCCAGTGTTCAGTGCGCAGCAATTCGAGGCTTTTCAGCGTCGCGCAGGCCAGCGCCGGCGGCTGGCTGGTGGTGTAAATGTAGGGACGGGCGAACTGGATCAGGCTCTCGATCAGCTCTTCGCTGCCGGCGACAAAAGCCCCGGCGGTACCGAACGCCTTGCCGAGGGTGCCGACCAAAACCGGCACATCCTCCTGGCTCAGACCGAAATGCTCGACGATCCCGCCACCATTGGCACCCAGCGGACCAAAACCATGAGCGTCATCGACCATCAACCATGCACCTTTGGCCTTGGCTTCCCGCGCCAGCGCGGGCAGGTCGGCGATGTCGCCGTCCATGCTGAACACGCCATCGGTGACCACCAGGGTGTTGCCGGTCGCCTTCTCAAGACGCTTGGCCAGACTCACCGCGTCGTTGTGCAGATAGCGATTGAAGCGCGCTCCGGACAACAGACCCGCATCCAGCAGGGACGCGTGATTGAGCCGGTCTTCCAGCACCGTATCACCCTGCCCGATCAGCGCGGTGACTGCGCCGAGGTTGGCCATGTAACCGGTGGTGAACAACAGCGCGCGCGGGCGACCGGTGAAATCGGCCAACGCCTCTTCCAGCGCGTGATGCGGACTGCTGTGGCCGATGACCAAATGCGACGCCCCGCCGCCGACGCCCCAACGGGTCGCACCGGCGCGCCAGGCTTCGATCACTTGCGGGTGATTGGCCAGGCCCAGGTAGTCGTTGTTACAGAACGCCAGCAACGGCTGACCATCGACCACCACTTCCGGGCCTTGGGGGCTTTCGAGCAATGGGCGTTGGCGGTAGAGATTTTCGGCACGACGGGCAGCAAGGCGTGCGGCGAGATCGAAAGACATGCAGGCCTCGTGGATCAGAATTCAAAAGCGATCGCTGTACCTGTGGGAGCGAGCCTGCTCGCGAAGAGGCCATGACATCCAACATCTATGTTGAATGTTAAATTGCTTTCGCGAGCAAGCTCGCTCCCACAGTGTTTTGCATTCCTTCAGAGGAATCGGTGGAGGCCTCAGACAGCAGCGTTATAGAACTGCTCGCTGCTCTTCTGCTCAACCAGCGCCTGTTCGATAGCCGCCTGATGCACTTCGTCGGCATGCTCCTCGCGCGCTTCCGGCAGGATGCCAAGGCGCGAGAACAGTTGCATGTCCTTGTCGGCCTGCGGGTTGGCGGTGGTCAGCAGTTTGTCGCCGTAGAAAATCGAGTTCGCACCGGCGAAGAACGCCAGGGCCTGCATCTGCTCGTTCATCGCTTCGCGGCCGGCGGACAGGCGCACGTGGGATTGCGGCATCAGGATACGTGCGACTGCGAGCATGCGGATGAAGTCGAACGGGTCGATATCGTCAGCATTTTCCAGCGGCGTACCGGCGACTTTCACCAGCATGTTGATTGGCACCGACTCTGGATGCTCTGGCAGGTTGGCCAGCTGGATCAGCAAATTGGCGCGGTCATCAAGCGACTCGCCCATGCCGAGGATACCGCCGGAGCAGATCTTCATCCCCGATTCACGCACGTAGGCCAGGGTTTGCAGGCGCTCGCTGTAAGTGCGGGTGGTGATGATGCTGCCGTAGAACTCAGGCGAGGTATCGAGGTTGTGGTTGTAGTAGTCGAGGCCGGCGTCAGCCAGAGCGACGGTCTGGTCCTGATCCAGGCGACCGAGGGTCATGCAGGTTTCCAGGCCCATGGCTTTCACGCCTTTGACCATTTCCAGCACGTAAGGCATGTCTTTGGCCGACGGATGTTTCCACGCCGCGCCCATGCAGAAACGGGTCGAACCGATGGCCTTGGCGCGAGCGGCCTCTTCGAGGACCTTCTGCACTTCCATCAGCTTTTCTTTTTCCAGGCCGGTGTTGTAGTGACCGGACTGTGGACAATATTTGCAATCTTCCGGGCAGGCACCGGTTTTGATCGACAGCAGCGTGGAAACCTGGACCCGATTGGCGTCGAAATGCGCGCGGTGCACCGTCTGCGCCTGGAACAACAGGTCGTTGAATGGCTGAACGAAGAGTGCTTTGACTTCGGCCAAAGACCAGTCATGACGCAGGGTTGCAGTGGTGCTGGCGCTCATGGGCGTTTCCTTTGTTTTATGCTTGGCAAGCGGCTGGGGAATGGAATACCCACAGACGCGACACGGATGTTCGGCATATTTAAGGAAGACTCATGCGCTGTCAACCACGATACGAAGGACCGGTTTACATCTGGTTAAAAAACGATCAATACTGTTTGCTCTGCTCAGAACCCGCCGATGAACACACACCCATCTGCATGGCCTGTGAAACGGAGCTGCCCTGGCTGGGCGATCAATGCCAAACCTGCGCTCTGCCATTGCCCACCGATGGCCTGACCTGCGGCCAATGCCTGAAACAACCACCCGCCTTCGAGCGAGTTGCCGCACCTTGGACTTACAGCTTTCCGGTAGACACGTTGATCACACGCTTCAAACATTCTGCGAAGTGGCCGTTTGGTCGCCTGCTCGCCGAACTTCTCGCTCAGTTCCTGCAACATCGCTTCGATGAAGACCTGAATCGACCCGACGCCCTCATCCCGGTTCCGCTGGCCTCCAAACGACTGCGTAAACGGGGTTTCAACCAGGCCGCGATGCTCGTCCGCTGGCTCAGCACCAGCCTCGAAATTCCGTGCGATGAAACGCTGTTACTGAGGATTCAGGACACCAGCGCCCAACAGGACCTGAGTGCCGAGGCCCGCCAAAAGAACCTGCGCAACGCCTTCGCTCTGGCACCCGATGCGTGCATCAAGGGTCGTCACCTGGCACTAGTGGACGACGTACTGACCACCGGCGCCACGGCCCAAGCCCTGGCTCGCCTGCTGATGGACGCCGGCGCCGCACGTGTCGACGTCTATTGCCTGGCCCGCACACCCAAACCCGGCGATGCGCCCTGACTTGACTCCCGAGCCCCAAGCCGCCAACGTCCTTCCCATCGCCACAGCCCAAAGCGTCTTGCCATGTCCTTGCCTACGTTGTTGTCGCAGCACATTGTCCGTCGCCCGCAGCGCATTGCGTTGCTGCAACACATCGCCGAACAGGGCTCAATTACCCGCGCCGCGAAAAGCGCGGGCCTGAGTTACAAAGCGGCGTGGGACGCCATCGATGAGCTGAACAACCTCGCGCAAAAGCCGTTGGTGGAGCGCAGTGTCGGTGGCAAGGGCGGCGGTGGTGCCAAACTCTCCAGCGAAGGCGAGCGCGTATTGCGCCTGTATCAAAAGCTGCAAGCCTTGCAGGCTCAGGTGCTGGAAGCCGCCGAAGATGCCAGCGATCTCGACCTGCTCGGCCGACTGATGCTTAGAACCAGCGCGCGCAATCAACTGCATGGCAAGGTCGTGGCGATTGATACCCAAGGGCACAACGACCGGATTCGCCTTGAACTGGCCGAAGGCTTGAGCATCGATGCGCAGATCACTCACGACAGCACCACGCGTCTGGAACTGGAAACCGGCACCGAAGTGGTCGCGCTGATCAAGGCCGGTTGGCTGGAGTTGCTGGGCATCGGTCAAGTGGCAACACCCGACAATAATTGCCTGAAGGGCATCATCGAAGAAATCCTCGACGCCGAGGACGGCCCCAGCGAAGTGCGCATCGGCCTGCCCAATGGCCAGACACTCTGCGCGCTGGCCGAACCGCTGCACTTGAGAACCCTCGGCCTCGCCGCTGATAAACCGGTGTTGGTGCAGTTCGCGCCATCCAACGTTTTACTCGGTACACCGCTTTGAAACACAAGTGTCATTAACGCTCATTAAGGTGACTGCAAAAACCCGCAGGGAGCCTGATGTGAGCCTATTAGAAGATAACCAATCCACCGACCTCGAGAAAATGGTCGGCCTCAGCCGTCGAGGTTTCATCAGCGCCGGCGCCCTTTGCGGTGCAGCAATGTTCCTGGGCGGCAACCTGCTGAGCCGCAGCGTGCTGGCCGCCAGCGTCAGCGCCGGCTCCAGCAAACTGTTGGGTTTTGACAGTATCCCCGCCGCCGCCAGCGACGCTATCACCCTGCCGTCAGGTTACAAATCTTCGGTATTGATCAGTTGGGGCCAACCCCTGCAGAAGAACGGCCCGGCATTCGACCCGAGCGGCAACGGCACGGCCGAACATCAGGAAGTCCAGTTCGGCGACAACAACGACGGCATGAGCCTGTTCGAATTTCCCGGTGACAACAACCGGGCGCTGATGGCGATCAACAACGAATACACCAACTATCGCTACCTCTACGCCCACGGCGGCATGCCGCAGTCGGCTGCTGACGTGCACAAGGCACTGGCCTGTGAAGGCGTGTCGGTGATCGAAGTGCAACGCAAGAACGGCCAATGGCAATTCGTCCAGGGCTCGCGCTACAACCGGCGCATTCACGGCAACGCACCGATCAGCCTGAGCGGTCCGGCCGCCGGCCACGAACTGCTGAAAACCAGCGCCGACCCGCACGGCAAAAAAGTCCTTGGCACCTTCCAGAACTGCGCCAACGGCAAGACGCCGTGGGGCACTTATCTGACCTGCGAAGAAAACTTCACCGACTGCTTCGGCAGCAGCAATGCCGAACTAAAGTTCGACGCCGCACAGAAACGCTACGGTGCGGTGGCGGCCAGCAAAGAGATCAACTGGCACCCGCACGACGAGCGTTTCGACCTGGCGAAAAACCCCAACGAACTCAACCGTCACGGTTGGGTCGTGGAAATCGACCCGTTCGACCCGCAATCGACGCCAGTCAAACGCACTGCGCTGGGCCGCTTCAAACATGAAAACGCCGCCCTGGCCGAAACCAGTGACGGTCACGCGGTGGTGTACATGGGCGACGATGAGCGCGGCGAGTTCATCTACAAATTCGTCAGCCGCGACAAGATCAACCACAAAACCCCCAAGGCCAATCGCGACCTGCTGGACCACGGCACCTTGTACGTGGCGCGCTTCGATGCGGGCGATGGCAATGCCGATCACCCAAAAGGCCAGGGCGAATGGATCGAACTAACCCACGGTAAAAACGGCATCGACGCCAGCAGCGGTTTCGCCGATCAGGCCGAAGTGTTGATTCACGCCCGCCTCGCCGCCAGCGTAGTGAAAGCCACGCGCATGGACCGTCCGGAATGGATCGTCGTCAGCCCCAAGGATGGCCAGGTTTATTGCACCCTGACCAACAACGCCAAGCGTGGCGAGGACGGGCAGCCTGTGGGCGGACCGAACCCGCGCGAGAAGAACGTCTACGGGCAGATTTTGCGCTGGCGCACCGACCGTGACGATCACGGCTCGAAAAGCTTTGCCTGGGATCTGTTTGTGGTCGCGGGCAACCCGGGCGTCCACGCCGGCACGCCGAAGGGCGGTTCATCGAACATTACACCGCAAAACATGTTCAACAGCCCGGATGGCTTGGGTTTCGACAAGGCCGGAAGGTTGTGGATTCTCACCGATGGCGATTCGAGCAATGCCGGTGATTTCGCGGGCATGGGCAACAATCAGATGCTGTGTGCCGACCCGGTAACCGGGGAGATTCGTCGCTTCATGGTCGGGCCGGTGGGCTGCGAAGTGACAGGGATCAGCTTCTCGCCGGATCAGAAGACCTTGTTTGTCGGGATTCAGCATCCTGGGGAAAACGGCGGGTCGACGTTCCCAGAGCATCTGCCGAATGGCAAACCGCGGTCTTCGGTGATGGCGATTTCCCGGGAAGATGGCGGGATCGTCGGCGCCTGATAAGGCCCCTTCGCGAGCAAGCTCGCTCCCACACTGGATTTGTGAACACATACCCTGTGGGAGCGAGCTTGCTCGCGAAAGCGTCAGCCCAGACAACACTCATCTCAAGCCCAACCCCTAAAGAAGCCCCGTCTGCGCTACCATGCTTGGCCGGACGCGGCAGCCTGCTGCGCGCAGGAGTCAGCATGGCCCACCCGTTTGCAACCCTCACCCCAGACCTCGTGCTCGATGCCGTCGAAAGCATCGGCTTTCTCAGCGACGCGCGCATTCTGGCGCTCAACAGCTACGAGAACCGCGTCTATCAGGTCGGCATCGAAGACTCCGAGCCGCTGATCGCCAAGTTCTACCGTCCGCAGCGCTGGACCAACGAAGCGATTCTCGAAGAACACCAATTCACCTTCGAACTCGCCGAGTGCGACGTGCCGGTGGTCGCGCCGATGATTCACAACGGTGCCAGCCTGCACGAGCACAACGGTTTCCGTTTCACCCTGTTCCCACGCCGTGGCGGCCGTGCGCCGGAGCCCGGCAATCTCGATCAGTTGTATCGCCTGGGGCAACTGCTCGGTCGCCTGCACGCCGTCGGCACTACAAAACCGTTCGAACACCGTGAAGCGCTGGGCGTGAAAAACTTCGGTCATGACTCGCTGACGACATTGCTCGAAGGCAATTTCGTACCCAAAAGTCTGCTGCCGGCCTACGAGTCCGTGGCCCGCGACCTGCTCAAGAGAGTGGAAGAGGTCTACAAGGCCACGCCGCACAAGAACATCCGCATGCACGGCGACTGCCACCCCGGCAACATGATGTGCCGCGACGAGATGTTCCACATCGTCGACCTCGACGACTGCCGCATGGGCCCGGCGGTGCAGGACATCTGGATGATGCTGGCGGGTGATCGTCAGGAATGTCTCGGTCAGTTGTCGGAATTGATGGACGGCTACAGTGAGTTCCACGACTTCGATCCGCGGGAACTGGCGTTGATCGAACCGCTGCGCGCCTTGCGCCTGATGCACTACAGCGCCTGGCTCGCCCGCCGCTGGGACGACCCGGCGTTCCCGCACAGTTTTCCGTGGTTTGGTACGGAGCGGTATTGGGGGGATCAGGTGTTGGCGTTGCGTGAACAGTTGTCTGCGCTCAACGAAGAACCGCTGAAGCTGTTCTGACCAACACAGATCCAAATGTGGGAGCGAGCCTGCTCGCGAAAGCGGTGTGTCAGACGACATTGATATCGACTGACCTGTCCTCTTCGCGAGCAGGCTCGCTCCCACAGGTATTGTGTTCACAATTGCCCAACCTAATCAGGTAGGACATCCGTAGACAAATCTCCTTACAATCCCTCTTTGTTAGCTGCCTAAGCAAGGATTCTGCATGCAAGCTGCCAACCCGCGTCGCGGGTACATCCTGGGCCTGAGTGCCTACATTATCTGGGGACTTTTCCCGCTCTACTTCAAAGCCATTGCCAGTGTGCCCGCCGTGGAGATCATCATCCACCGAGTGCTCTGGTCCGCGCTGTTCGGCACCTTGTTGCTGATGGTCTGGAAACATCCGGGCTGGTGGCGCGAGTTGCGGGACAACCCCAAACGCCTGGCGATCCTGGCCTTGAGCGGCACGCTGATCGCCGCCAACTGGCTGACTTACGTCTGGTCGGTGAACAACGGACGGATGCTCGAAGCCAGCCTCGGTTACTACATCAACCCGCTGGTAAACGTGCTGCTGGGGATGTTGATCCTCGGCGAACGGCTGCGGCGCATGCAGTGGCTGGCGGTAAGTCTGGCGGCGGTGGGCGTGGCGCAACAGGTGTGGCAGGTCGGCAGTCTGCCGTGGGTGTCGCTGGTGCTGGCGCTGACCTTCGGCTTCTACGGATTGATCCGCAAGCAAGCGCCGGTCAAGGCGCTGCCGGGGCTGGTGGTGGAAACCTGGATGCTGGTTCCGATTGCGGTCGCCTGGTTGTTGTTCAATCAGACAGCCGCCAGTGCGCAGCCCGAGTTCTGGACCACATCCCAAGCCTGGTGGCTGGTAGCGGCCGGTCCGGTGACGCTAGTGCCGCTGGTGTGTTTCAACGCGGCTGCACGGCATTTGCCCTACACCACGCTGGGCTTTCTCCAGTACCTGGCGCCGACATTGGTGCTGCTGCAAGCCGTGCTGCTGTTTGGTGAACACCTGTCGTCCAGCACTCTGGTGGCGTTCATCTTTATCTGGGCCGGCCTCGCGGTTTACAGCGTCGATGCGGTGATCAGCCTGCGTCGCCGCAGCTGATCAAAAAACACACAAACCTCTGCAGGCCACGACTCCCGTGGCCTGCATCAATCCTTCCCAAGGTTATCCACAGCGTGATCCCCGCCGTTTGTGCGCAACTTGTTGAAACTGCTGGTTTTTTGATCAGCTCCTGAAGAGCCCCGGCCGACGTGGCCTAGAGGACGGTCTCTACAGGTTATCCACAGGCAGGTGCACGTATAACTTGGATAACCTGTTCAGGGTTCACTGCGCAGCACCAATTCGACCATCAAATCATCCGCCAGCGTTTCCAGGCGCGATTGCAGCACGTCCAGGGACAGCGTCAGCGGCACTGCCAGAATCGCTTCGGCGTGGAACAAAGGCTCGCTGCTCATCGGTGCCGGACGTACTTCGGTCACCAGACGCTCCAGGTTCACCCCCTGTTCACTCAGCAGACGCGTGATGTCGCGTACGATCCCCGGGCGGTCATTGCCCACCAATTCCATGGCTATCGGTTTCCAGGTGCAGGATTGCTCGATGCCGCTTTCGGCAATCAGCACGCGAATGCCATGGGCGGATAACGCCTGTAGGGCATCGACCAATTCGTCGTAAGCCTCGGCCGGCACGCCCACGCGAAGAATCCCGGCGAATTGCCCGGCCATGCGCGACATGCGGCTCTCCAGCCAGTTGCCGCCGTGCTCGGCGATGCATTGGGCAATGCGCTCGACCTGCCCTGGCTTGTCCGGAGCGAATACAGTGAGTACGAGGTGGTCCATGGCGCAGCCCTCTTGTCATGACTTTTGTATAGAGAAGCAAGTATAGGCAAGGGCCGGGAATCGGCTCGGCGTCTCAGAAAACCAAAGCCCCCATAGCAGGGCAATGAAGATTATGTGTACAAGTTTTTATATTTAACTGGAACAATCCAATAGTTTTTTGAGAACATCCCGTACCCCGACGTGACCGCAATGCGTCATGGCGTCGCAGAACGACGTAATTAGTCTAATTTTCACAAGCGCAATTCATCATGTAGTATGCCGCAGCGCGCACTACATAACGCTGGATCGATGTCTGCCGCAGGCGCATCCACAACCCTGAAAGCCCCGTCAGCAAGGCCTCAACGCCGTTGATTGGTCCCACCCAGCCGCCCGCAATGGCATGTACTGGTCAAAGGGTTTGTGGTTTAAATGGCCAGAGGCTTCATTGTTAAATTGAAGAGCTGAAAAGCGAAATAGCTGAGCAGAGTGAGGCAAGCAATGACTGAACACGTTCAAGTCGGTGGCCTGCAGGTCGCCAAAGTCCTGTTCGACTTCGTGAACAACGAAGCCATTCCCGGTACCGGCCTCACCGCCGATAAGTTCTGGGCCGGTGCCGACAAGGTCATTCATGACCTGGCGCCGAAGAACAAAGCCCTACTCGCCAAACGCGATGATTTCCAGGCTCGTATCGATGGCTGGCACCAGTCGCGTGCCGGTCAGGCGCATGACGCCGTGGCTTATAAAGCCTTCTTGCAAGACATCGGTTATCTGCTGCCAGAAGCGGCTGATTTCCAGGCAACGACGCAAAACGTCGATGACGAAATCGCCCGCATGGCCGGTCCACAGCTTGTGGTTCCGGTGATGAACGCCCGTTTCGCGCTCAATGCCTCGAACGCTCGTTGGGGTTCGCTGTATGACGCGCTCTACGGCACCGATGCCATCAGCGAAGCTGACGGCGCGGAAAAAGGCAAAGGCTACAACAAGGTTCGCGGTGACAAGGTCATCGCCTTCGCCCGTGCCTTCCTCGACGAAGCCGCGCCATTGGCTGCCGGCACTCACGTCGATTCCACCGGCTACAAGATCGTTGACGGCAAACTAGTGGTCGCCCTCAAAGGCGGTAGCAACACCGGCCTGCGCAACGATGCACAACTGATCGGTTTCCACGGCGATGCAGCGGCACCGACCGCGATCCTGCTGAAAAACAACGGCCTGCACTTCGAAATCCAGGTCGACGCCAGCACCCCGGTCGGCCAGACCGACGCTGCCGGCCTCAAAGACATCCTGATGGAAGCCGCGCTGACCACCATCATGGACTGCGAAGATTCCGTCGCTGCGGTCGATGCCGATGACAAAGTGGTGATCTACCGCAACTGGCTCGGCCTGATGAAGGGCGATTTGTCGGAAGAAGTCTCCAAGGGCGGTCAGACCTTTACCCGCACCATGAACGCCGACCGCACCTACACCGCCCTCGATGGCAGCGAATTGAGCCTGCACGGTCGCTCGCTGTTGTTCGTGCGTAACGTCGGTCACCTGATGACCATCGACGCGATCCTCGATAAAGACGGCAACGAAGTGCCGGAAGGCATCCTCGACGGTCTGGTCACCAGCCTCGCGGCCATCCACAGCCTCAACGGCAACAACTCGCGCAAGAACAGCCGCACTGGCTCGGTCTACATCGTGAAGCCGAAGATGCACGGCCCGGAAGAAGCGGCGTTCACCAACGAGCTGTTCGGTCGCATCGAAGAAGTACTTGGTCTGCCGCGCAACACGCTGAAAGTCGGGATCATGGACGAGGAGCGCCGTACCACGGTCAACCTCAAGGCCTGCATCAAGGCGGCCAGCGAGCGTGTAGTGTTCATCAACACCGGTTTCCTCGACCGTACCGGTGATGAAATCCACACCTCCATGGAAGCCGGCCCGATGGTGCGCAAGGCGGACATGAAGGCTGAGAAGTGGATTGGCGCCTACGAGAACTGGAACGTTGATATCGGTTTGAGCACCGGCCTGCAAGGTCGCGCGCAGATCGGTAAAGGCATGTGGGCGATGCCGGACCTGATGGCAGCGATGCTCGAACAGAAAATCGCTCACCCGCTGGCTGGCGCCAACACTGCGTGGGTTCCATCGCCGACCGCTGCTGCGCTGCACGCGCTGCACTACCACAAGGTCGATGTGTTCGCCCGTCAGGCCGAATTGGCCAAACGTGCACGCGCTTCAGTGGATGACATCCTGACCATCCCGTTGGCCGTCAATCCAGACTGGACTGCAGAGCAGATCAAGAACGAACTGGACAACAACGCCCAGGGCATTCTCGGTTATGTGGTGCGCTGGATCGACCAAGGTGTGGGTTGTTCGAAAGTGCCGGACATCAACGACGTCGGCCTGATGGAAGACCGTGCGACGCTGCGCATTTCCAGCCAGCACATCGCCAACTGGCTGCGTCACGGCATCGTCACCGAAGATCAGGTCATGGAAAGCCTCAAGCGCATGGCGCCAGTGGTTGACCGTCAGAACGCCAATGACTCGCTTTATCGCCCGCTGGCACCGAACTTCGACAGCAACATCGCCTTTCAGGCGGCCGTCGAACTGGTGGTCGAAGGCACGAAGCAGCCGAACGGCTACACCGAGCCGGTCCTGCACCGTCGTCGCCGCGAGTTCAAGGCTGCCAATGGCCTGTAACTAAGCGCTGACGCCGGACAAAAAAAGCCCTGATCGAAAGATCAGGGCTTTTTTGCTTCAAATCAGTTCCTACGCATCCATTCCCAACTCACGTTTGACCAGCTCCAACAGCTTGCCGGTATCGACAGGCTTGAGCAGGAAGTCGACCACGCTCAAGTGCATCGCCGCGATCGCATCTTTCACGTCGGCGTCACCGGAAACGATGATGAACGGCATGGCCGCCCGAACCGATTCACGAACCTGACGAATCAGATCCAGGCCATCGACATTTCCCATCCGCAGATCGGTAATCACCAAGCCAATCGATGGCATCGTCTCCAACATCTTGAGTGCAGTTTCGCCACTGGCGGCGGTCATGCAGCGCACCCCGTCCAGCGCCAGAATCTCCGACAGCAACTCGCGCGCGTCTTTATCGTCGTCGACGATCAGCACCCGCTGCGGCGGCAGGTCAGGTTCCAGCATGACGTCGCTCAGCGCCTTGCGCTCGGCGTCACTCAAAATATCGTGGTCGGACATGGCTTACTCTACGTTTTCATTTCTATTCCCTAGCACATCCGTCAGACATCGCTAAGCAGGCCTTCAATGTGCACTTCGTCGGAAAAGTTTCCTATAGCCAATGTAGGAGGTTTTTCCCACAGTTGCGTCAGACATTTCCCAAATACCGACAGCGTCACTGCCTACCTAGACTTACGTCCAATGGGCACCCCGCGCGCAGGGGCCGACCATGGCTGAGTCATCCGACAACAACAATTCAAAAAAAGACTGCGGTAATGGTTATGAGTAAAGAGGACGCCTTCACACAGGCAGGGAAAACCGCGGTGTTGCAGAACATCCAGGGCACTTTGCAATTCCTTCAGCGCTTCCCGCCCTTCAATCAAATGGAACACGCCCACCTGGCGTACCTGGTCGAGCAGTGTCAGCTGCGTTTTTATGCGCCTGGCGAGAGCATCCTCACGCCCGCCGACGGCCCGGTTGAGCATTTCTACATCGTCAAGCAAGGCCGGGTCGTGGGTGAGCGTCCCCACACGGCTAAGGGTGGGACCGAAACCACCTTTGAAATCACCACCGGCGAGTGTTTCCCCCTCGCCGCCCTGCTGGGTGAGCGTGCGACTCGTACCGAACATCTGGCCTCCGAAGACACCTTTTGCCTACAGCTGAACAAGCTCGCGTTCATCAAACTGTTCGCGCTTTCCGATGCGTTTCGTGACTTTTCCCTACGCGGCGTGAGCAGCCTGCTGGATCAGGTCAACCAGCAAGTCCAGCAAAAAGCCGTGGAAACCCTCGGTACCCAGTACTCGCTCAATACCCGACTGGGCGAATTGGCCATGCGCCACCCGGTCACCTGCAGCCCGACCACGCCACTGCGTGAAGCCGTGACCCTGATGCATGAGCAGCAGGTCGGCAGCATTGTGGTGGTCGACGAACATAAAGCGCCGCTGGGGATTTTCACCCTGCGCGACCTGCGCCATGTGGTGGCCGACGGCACTGACGATTTCAACGAAGCCATCGAGCGTCACATGACCCAGGCGCCGTTTTACCTGTCGCCGGACCACAGCGCCTTCGATGCGGCGATTGCCATGACCGAGCGGCACATCGCCCACGTCTGTCTGGTGAAGGATCATCGCCTGTGCGGCGTGGTCTCGGAACGTGACTTGTTTTCCCTGCAACGGGTCGATCTGGTGCACCTGGCGCGGACTATCCGCAGCGCCCAGAAGGTGGAAAATCTAGTCGCGATGCGCGGCGAGATCGGCCAACTGGTGGAGCGCATGCTGGCCCACGGCGCCTCTTCAACCCAGATCACGCACATCATCACCCTGCTCAACGACCACACCGTGTGCCGGGTGATCGAACTGACCCTCGCCGAGAAAGGCGACCCCGGCATTCCGTTCAGTTGGCTGTGCTTCGGAAGCGAAGGCCGCCGCGAGCAGACGCTGCACACCGATCAGGACAACGGCATTCTGTTCGAAGCCCGGGACGCGGCCCACGCCGCCGAGATTCGCGGCAAATTGCTACCCATTGCCCAGCAGATCAACCAGAGCCTGGCGCTCTGCGGTTTCACCCTGTGCAAGGGCAACATCATGGCCGGCAACCCTGAGCTGTGTCTGTCCCGGGCCGAGTGGTCACGACGTTTTTCCGCATTTATCCGCGAGGCCACGCCGGAGAACCTGTTGGGTTCGAGCATTTATTTCGACTTGCGGGTGGTCTGGGGCGACGAGCAAGGCTGCGAGCAGCTGCGTCAGGGCATTCTCGATCAGGTGAATGACAACCGTCTGTTCCAACGGATGATGGCCGAGAACGCCCTGCGCAACCGTCCGCCCGTGGGACGTTTCCGTGAGTTCGTACTGGCTCGCAAGAATGGCGAGAAAGCCACCCTGGATTTGAAACTCCAGGGGCTGACGCCGTTTGTCGACGGTGCCCGACTGCTCGCGTTGGCCCACGGGGTCGAGGCGAACAACACGTTGGAGCGCTTTCGCCAACTGGTGGACAAAGAAGTCATCGAACGGCTGGACGGTGCCGCGTACGAAGAGGCCTATCACTTCATCCAGCAAGCCCGCATGCAGCAACATCAGCTACAGACTCGGGAGAACTTGCCCTACTCCAACCGGGTCGATCCAGACAGCCTCAATCATCTGGATCGACGGATCCTGCGTGAATCCCTGCGCCAGGCACAACGCCTGCAAAGCAGCCTGGCCCTGCGGTATCAGCTATGAGCCTGTTTTCATGGCTGCGCCCGGTAGGTCCCAGCCTTCCCGGCGAACTCCAACAACGTCTGCAATGCTTGCCCTCCGCGGCAGAGCTCGGCGAATGCAGCTTGCGCGAACAGCGCTGGGTGGTGCTCGACCTGGAAACCACCGGATTGAACCTGAACAAGGATCGGGTGTTGTCCATCGGCGCGGTGGTGATCGAGGACGGGGCGATCGACTTCAGCCAGCAGTTCGAACGCACGTTGCAATGCGCGGACATGAAGTTGGCTCCCAGCGTGTTGATCCATGGCCTGGGGCCGAGTGCGATTGCCGCTGGCAGTGATCCGGCTCAGGCCCTGGTCGAATTCATGGAGTTTGTTGGCGACAGCCCGGTGCTGGCGTTTCATGCGCCGTTCGATCAACACATGCTCGGGCGCGCCTTGAAAGACCATCTGGGCTACAAGTTGCAGCATCCATTTCTGGATGTGGCTGATATCGCGCCGTTGCTTTGCCCTCAGGCGCACATTCGCGATGCCGGGCTGGATGAGTGGATCGACTGGTTCAAACTGGAAGTGTTCGAGCGTCACAATGCCAGTGCCGATGCGTTGGCCACCGCTGAGCTGGCGTTGATTTTGTTTAGCCGGGCGCGGCAGATGCAGATTCATAGCCCGTTGAATCTGCAGCAGCGATTGAGTCAGTGGAAGCGGCGGCAGCGGGCGCCTTCGTTTTGAAATAGGGGGCAACTTCAAGAGCCACCCCTCACCCCAACCCTCCCGAAACGTCGGACCGCCCCAGAGGGGAGAGGGGGAAAGGGAGCCGATCTCCATGCATTTCAAAACTTGAGTTCATCTCGATATCTCAAGTCGCAAATTTTCTAAAGAAACCCACAGTCTGTCCCCTCGCCCCTCTGGGGCGGTCCGACGTTTCGGGAGGGTTAGGGTGAGGGGTCGATTTCAAGCCGTGCCCCCAACCAAACCTCCCACGCCCCACCCGACCAGCGCCAATTGCTTACCTCCCCCGCCTCTGCCACAATCGCGAACAATTCTCGTTAGTTAATACTTCCCAATCGGTGATGCTGCGTGTCGTCAGTCCAAAGCCCTCAAAGTGAACTCGTTGGTGCGTTGTATCGCGACCATCGCGGTTGGCTATTGGCCTGGCTGCGACGCAATGTGGCCTGTCCGCAACGGGCCGAAGACCTGAGTCAGGACACTTTCGTGCGTTTGCTGGGTCGTGAAGAACTGAAGGAACCGCGTGAACCTCGCGCGTTTCTAGTGGCGATTGCCAAGGGTCTGCTGTTCGACTATTTCCGCCGCGCCGCGCTGGAACAGGCCTACCTCACCGAACTGATGCTGATCCCCGCAGGTGAACAACCGTCGGTGGAGGAACAGCAGCTGATCCTCGAAGACCTCAAAGCCATCGACCGCCTGCTCGGCAAGCTCTCAAGCAAGGCCCGGGCGGCGTTTCTCTATAACCGTCTCGACGGCCTCGGCCACGCCGAAATCGCCGAGCGCCTGGGTGTGTCAGTACCAAGGGTGCGTCAGTATCTGGCCCAAGGCATTCGTCAGTGCTACATCGCGTTGTACGGTGAGCCGGTATGAGTCCGGTCAGCTCTAAACCCGTCTCGGCGCAGGTGCTGGATGCCGCGATTGCCTGGCAGTTGTCCCTGGACTCCGGCAACCCGGTGGAGCGCGAAGAGTTCGCCAAATGGCACGCCGCCCACGAAGAACACGCGCGGGCCTGGCGCCAACTGGGCATGCTCGACCAGCGCTTCAGCGTGGCCAGCGGCCCGGCTCGCACCGCGTTACTGCAATCGCGCGAAAGCATCCGCCGGCGTGTGCGCAAACTCGGCAGCGGCGTGGCCAGTATCGTCGCGGTGATCGGGTTGGCGTTGTTCGCCGGTGATCGTTATCTGCCGATTGACTATTGGCTGGCCGACCAGCGCACCGCCACGGGTGAGCAACGCACCCTGCGCCTGACCGACGGCACGCTGATCAACCTCAACACCCACAGTGCCGTGGATGTGCGTTTCGATGAAAAACAACGGCTGATCATCCTCCAGGAAGGGGAAATCCTCGTCGAAACCGGCCATGGCGACGCCCGGCCGTTTATCGTCGAAACCCGCGAAGGCAGCATGCGTGCGTTGGGGACAAGGTTCCTGGTCAAGCGTGAAGAAGAAGGTACGCGCCTGAGCGTGCTGAAATCGGCAGTGGCGGCCCATCCCGAGTCGAGCCCTGAAGAGCAGATTCTGCGTGAAGGCCAGCAAGTCCTGATGCGCAGCAATGGCCTCGGACCGATCGTCGCGCTCAACCTCGGCGCCGATGCCTGGACCCGCGGCATGCTGGTGGTGGACAACACGCGGCTGGAAGACCTGGTCCATGAACTCGGTCGTTATCGACGCGGACATCTTGGCGTTGCTCCAGAAATCGCCGACCTGCGCATCACCGGCAGCTTCCCGCTGCACGACACCGATCTGGCCCTGAGCGCCCTGCTGCCGACCCTGCCGGTGCAGATCGAACAGCACTCGCCGTGGTGGGTGACGGTATCGGCAAAGACTGAGAACAAGTGATCGCGCCACAAACGATCACTTACTGAATCGAAATTATTTTCAATCAGCCCTATCACTTTTGAATTCTCGTTCGGCACCTAGGCAATTGAGAAGTATTTCCATTCAGGAGCCGCTGTATGTCCCGTTCGCTAGACACCTTGTTGCGCCCCAGTTTGCTGGCGATTGCCATTGCCCTTTGCGCCCCTCTGGCCAGCAGTCAGCTGATGGCCGCTGAACAGGCGTCCAGCGTTCGCGCCTACAACCTGCCGGCCGCGCCATTGGCCAACACCCTGAACCAGATCGCCAGCCAGGCTGGCCTGGCGCTGTCGTTGAATCCTTCACTGGCGGCAGGCAAGACCTCGGCACCGGTCAAAGGCCAGTTCGACGCAGCCGGCGCCCTGCGCGAAGCTTTGCGCGGCACCGGTCTGCAACTGGAACAAAGCAGCGCTGGCACCTTCAGCCTGGTGGCCGTGCCCGAGGGCGTGATGGCCCTGCCGGAAACCGCCGTCATTGGCGTGGAAAACACCGAGAGCGCTTGGGGGCCGGTACAAGGCTACCTCGCCAAACGTACGGCAGCAGGGACTAAAACCGATACGGCACTGGCGGAGGCACCGCGGTCAATTTCTGTTGCCACCCGTGAACAGATGCAAGACCGCGCCGTACAAAATCTGGATGACGCAGTTCGTTACATGCCCGGCGTCGTAGCCAGCAGCTACGGCAGCGATAGCCGCGCCGAGTGGTTGAAGGTTCGTGGCTTTGAGCCCACCCAATTCCTCGATGGACTGCCCCTGCCCAAGGGCACCTATACCATGCCGAAGATGGAAACCTGGGATCTGGAGCGCGTGGCCCTGCTGCGTGGCCCGGCCTCATCGGTTTACGGCCAGACGCCTCCTGGTGGTTTGATCGATATGGTCAGCCGCCGCCCTGAAGACATTGCCAGCAACGAAGTGCAATTGCAGATCGGCAACTATCAGCGCAAGCAAATCAGCTTCGACAGCACCGGCCCCATCGATGACGAAGGACGCTTGCTTTACCGTGTCAGCGGCGTGGTGCGAGACAGCAACACAACCATCGAGCACAACGACGACAAGCGTTACAACATCGCTCCCAGCCTGACATGGAACATCGATCCCGACACCAAGCTGACGTTCCTCAGCCAGTTCAACCGTGACGACACAGGCATCACCAGCCAGTTTCTTCCTTTACAGGGCACCAAACTTTCAACGCCTGCTGGCGAAGTGAAGTACCACAAGAATCTCGGTGACCCGGAGTGGGAGTTCTACGACAAGACCTATTACGCTTTGGGATATGCCTTTGAGCACCGGATGAACGATGTCTGGCAGTTCCGTCAAAACCTGCGCTACACCAAGAGTGATCTGTCCTTCCAAGGCATCACCGCAGGCGGTTTTTTCGGTTCGGTCAGTGACGACGGTACCCTGGCCCGAGGTGCCAACGTCGTCAACGAAGACATCAGTCAGTTCGCCGTGGATAACAATTTCCAGGCGGATTTCGACACGGGTTCGATCAAGCACACAGTGTTGCTGGGCCTGGACCACCAGCGCGTCAACACCAATTACAAATGGCTGTTTGGCAGCGCGCCGACCAGCAATATCATCAACCCGATTTACGGCCAGGACTTCAGCAACGTCAGCTACACCGCGTTCAATGATTACAACCAGAAGACCTATGACACAGGTCTGTACTTCCAGGACCAGATGGCCCTGGATAACTGGCGCCTGACCTTGGGCGGCCGTCAGGACTGGCTGCACACCGACACGACCTTCTACAACATGAACGATGCAAAGGACACTCGCGACGACACCGCCTTCACCGGCAACGCGGCGCTTAGCTACGTGTTCGACTCCGGCTTTACACCGTACATCTCCTACGCCGAATCCTTCCAGGCGGAAGCCGGTGGCGCCAATGGCGCGGCTTTCCGTCCAGGCACTGGCAAACAATATGAGATCGGTATCAAGTACCAGCCTCCGGGCAGCGACATCTTGTTCACCGCAGCTGCCTATGACCTGACCCGCAAGGACATCGTACTCAGTGACACCCTGGGTGTATCTCGCCCACTGGGTGAGGCCAATGTGCGTGGGTTCGAGTTGGAAGCTACCGGTAACGTCAACGAGAACTTGAAATTGACGGCCGCGTACACCTACGCCAACAGCAAGATGACGAAAGTCACCGACCCTCTGGATAAAAACCGCCCACTACCACTGACCCCGGAAAACCAGGCTTCTGCATGGGCTGATTACACATGGCATACAGGTGTTCTGGATGGCTTTGGAATCGGCTTCGGCGTGCGCTATATCGGCGAAACCGACAACATCGCCATCGGCAGCATGGGCTTCGTACGCGATCCATCAGATGGTCATAGCAGTTCCTACACCGTCTATGACGCGGCAGTCCATTACGACTTGGGCCGCCTGAACAATACGCTCAAGGGTGTCAGTCTCAGCGTCAATGCCAACAACGTGTTCGATAAAGAATACATTTCGACCTGCGACGGTTTTTACTGCTATTACGGCGACCGTCGCAACGTAATGGCCAGCGTCGGCTACAAGTGGTAACGGCTTGATCTGACACACCTGATACCCAGGCCGTCCTTCGAGGACGGCTTTGGTATTTCTGAAGGCTATGAAATGAAAAGCAAAACAATTCGCCGCTGGTCCTTCGTCCACACCTGGACCAGCCTGATCTGCACCGTGTTCCTGCTGATGCTGGCGCTGACCGGCCTGCCATTGATCTTCCATCACGAAATCGACCACTTGCTGGGCGATGCCGCTGAATTGAAGGCCATGCCGGCGGACACCCCGCAGCTGAATTTGCAGCAGTTGGTGCAGGCGGCTGAAAAGCATCGGCCCGGTGAGGTCATGCAGTATTTCGGCTTCGACGAAGACGAGCCCAACGCCGCGATTACGATCATGGCAGCCACCGCCGGCACTGAACCGAACTCGTCTCACACCTTCATGCTCGACGCCCGCACCGGCGAAGCGCTGGATATGCCGTCGGCCAATGGCGGCTTCATGATGATCATGCTGCGCCTGCACGTGGACATGTTCGCCGGTCTGCCGGGCAAGTTGCTGCTGGCGTTCATGGGCATTCTGTTCGTGGTGGCGATTGTCTCCGGGACCGTGCTGTACCTGCCGTTCATGCGGCGATTGAAATTCGCCACTGTGCGCCAAGACAAATCCGCCCGTCTGCGCTGGCTCGATCTGCATAACCTGATCGGCGTGGTGACCTTGACCTGGGTCTTGGTGGTCGGCGTCACCGGCGTCATCAGCGCCTGCGCCGACCTGTTGATCGCCGCGTGGCGCAACGACAGCCTGAGCGCGATGGTCGCGCCGTACCGCGACGCGCCGCCACTGACACAACTGGCGCCCGCGACCCGCTTGCTCGACATCGCCAAGGAAGTCGCACCGGGCATGCAGCCGGATTTTATCGCCTTCCCCGGCACACGATTCTCCAGCGAACACCATTACGCGGTGTTCATGAAAGGCAGCACTCACCTGACCTCGCACCTGCTGACACCGGTGCTGATCGACGCCAGTACCCTGCAAGTCACCGCCGTGGCCGAGCGCCCGTGGTACATGGACGCCATGGGCATGTCGCAACCGTTGCACTTCGGTAATTACGGCGGCATGCCGATGAAGATCCTCTGGGCGACCCTGGATGTGCTGACCATCATCGTGCTCGGTAGCGGGGTTTACCTGTGGGTGGTGCGGCGCAAGGCTGCCAAACCGGTGCTCGAGAACGCGGAGAGTCCAGCATGAGGCCAAGGCAGTCGAATTTCTGGAAGGTCTTCTCCACCCCCACCGTTATCGCCCTGCTCAGCGCCGCGGGGTTGTTTGCCGCGTTGCTGGGGGATGGGGTGTGGGACGCATTGAGCTGGTTGGGCCTGGGCGTTCCAGCCACCCTTGCGCTGCGCGGCCTGCTGCAACGCCGCTAATAACACCGAACCTGTTGCGTGATTCACGCGCTATGCTGCCCAACACTGTCCCACACCGAGACGCTGCCATGTCCGCCCCCAACATGACCCTGTTCCACAACCCGTTGTCGCCCTTCGTTCGCAAAGTCATGGTGCTGCTGCACGAAACCGGTCAACAGGACCGCGTGGCGCTGCAAGACTGCGTGCTCACACCAGTCAGCCCGGACCTGATACTCAACGAAGACAATCCGCTGGGTAAAATTCCAGCCTTGCGCCTGGCCGATGGCAACGTCATCCATGACAGCCGGGTGATCCTCGATTACCTCGACCACCAGCACGTCGGCAACCCGCTGATACCGCGCGACGGCTCGGCCCGCTGGCGGCGCCTGACCCTGGCCTCCCTGGCCGACGGGATCATGGACGCTGCGGTGCTGATTCGTTATGAAGTCGCCCTGCGTGCCCCGGAAAAACACTGGGACGAATGGCTCGATGGCCAGCGCGAGAAGATTCGTCGCGGCCTGGCATTGCTGGAAGTGGACGCGATTGCCGAGCTGACCAGCCATTTCGATGTGGCGGCGATCAGTGTTGCCTGTGCATTGGGCTACCTGGATTTGCGCCATCCGGATCTGGAATGGCGCACGACGAATCCGAAGCTGGCGAACTGGTATTTTGAGGTGAGTCAGCGGCCTTCGATGGTGGCGACGATGCCGAAGGTTTAGATTTTCGCTAACTCTACGGGCCTCTTCGCGAGCAGGCTCGCTCCCACAGTTGATCTGTGGTGTGCACAAACTTAGTGTTCACTGGAGATCTTTTGTGGGAGCGAGCCTGCTCGCGAAGGCACCACACCGGATCTAACGGAAACAACACCGCAATCTGCATCGCCAACTCTTCCCCCTCCCGCTGATCCTCACGCAACCCCAACGACCGGCTCATTCCATCGCTCCAATATCAAACGCCAACGGCTTGGCCGACTTCTGCCCAATCCCATACCAGTCCAGCTTGCGGGTCAGCACCATGAACACGCCCAGCAAACCGAACAACAGCAGCGAACCCATCAACAACGCGTAATCCTCTGCACTGAGCAAGCCATAGAGCAAGCCATACAACGCCGCCAATCCCGCCGAAAAACTCAAGCCGTGACGCACGCTGCGCAGCACATGGCAGACATAAAAACCGATCAACAACACACAGCTGCCCGCCGACAACAAGTATGCCAGGGCAAAGCCGATGTGCTCGGACAGTGACAGCAACAGCAGGTAGAAAAACGCCAGGGCCACGCCTACCAGCGCGTATTGCACCGGGTGTACCGCCAGGCTTTTCAGCACTTCGAAGAGGAAGAAACCGGCGAAGGTCAGGACGATAAACAGCAACGCATATTTGATGGCCCGATCACTCTTCAGGTACTGATCCACCGGGTCGATGAAGCTCACCCCGAAACTGCGGCCGGTGTAGGCTTCGCAGCCACCGCCGGACACGCAACTGCTCAAGGCCTCTTGCAAATTGGTGGAGAAAAACGAGGTCTGCCAATGGGCGGTGAATCCCTGATCACTGACTTCACGCTGGGCCGGCAGGTAGTTGCCGATGAAACTCGGATGCGGCCAATTGGCGGCCAGCGATACTTTGCTGGTTTTGCCCACCGGAAGAATCTGCAACTGGCCAGTGCCTTGCAGACGCAGGTCGAAACCGAAGGCCAGTTCTGTGGCTTGCTTCGCGTCGAACGCCGGCAGGGTGACATGCACGCCCTCCCCCAACCAGCCCACCTGGCTACCCGGCACGAAGTCCAGTTTCAAACCATTGAGCTCGAGTTTCAGGGCATTTTCGATGCCGCGAATGTCGCTGATCCCGACCGCCAAAAATGGCTGATCGAACTGGTAATCGGCGAAATCCTCCTTGATACCAAATTGAGCAGGGACCGAAAAATGCCCGCTGATGCGGTTGTCCGCATGAAACAGACGCGCCTCATAAATGCCCCGGGAACGCAGTTCGGTCTGGACCTGGCCGTCGAGTTCGAAGCGTTCAGGGAGGAAATACAAACGGCCGCGCTCTTCACCCACGTCCTGATAACGCTCGTTGGTTTTCTCGTTGAGCTTCCAGGTGCGCACCACTTTGCGATACGGCACCACCATCAGCGGCCCGCTCAGTTGCTGGCTGTAGCTGGAACTGCGGGCGATGTCTTCGAGGACACCGTCGCGCAGTTGCTGACGATCCTGGATCACACCGTTAATCATCAAGAGCGGGATCAGCAACAACAGAATCAGAAGGGCAATTGCCCCGAGTTTTATGGTCAGGCTGCGGTTCATGGGACTCTCCCTGTTTGGATGGGGAGAGTCTGGGATTTGTATGTGGAGGGTGTGTGGGGTGTATGTGGAGAGTGTGTGAGAAGTTCAAGAACCACCCCTCACCCTAACCCTCTCCCCAGAGGGGCGAGGGGACTGATCCGTGAGTTCCTTAGAAATACTGCGACCTGAAATATCGAGTCGAACTCAAGTTTGAAAAGCTTGAAGATCAGCTCCCTTTCCCCTCTCCCCTCTGGGGAGAGGGCTGGGGTGAGGGGTGGATCTAAGCAGGCATACGCAATTTGACTTGAACACCACCGTCAACATTACCGATGTTCAATGACCCACCATGTAACTTGACCACCTCTTCAACGAAGTTAAGCCCCAACCCCGTGCTCTTGCGCCCGCTGTCCGGTCGCGGCAGGGAATAGAAGCGTTCGCTCAGTCGCGGCAGCGCATAGTCGGGAATCGCCTCGGCCTGGTTGAACAGCCTGAATTCGATCTGTTCACCGATCTTCTCGGCGCTGAATCGCAGCAAGCCCTGCGCCGGGGTGAAATCCAAAGCGTTCTCCAGCAGATTGCCCAGCGCCTGACGCAACAGGAACGGTTCACCGGTCAGCAACAGATCCGTTGCAATGGTTTGTTCCACGCGCAACTGCTTGCCTTCGATGCGCGCCGCCTGAGCGCTCAGCAATTCATCCACCAACTTCGCCAGCGGCACCGCCACCCGCTCTTCCAGCCCTTGGCGTTGCTCGACCAGGGCCAGATTCAACAGGCGTTCGATCAACTGCTGCATCCGCGCGCTTTCGCTGTCGATGTTGCTGACAAAACGCTGTTGCTGGGCCAGCGGCATCTCGCCTTGCAGCAACTCCGCCGCGCCACGAATAGCCGCCAGCGGGCTTTTCAGTTCGTGGGTCAATGTGTGCACATAACGCTCGACGTAGGCTTTGCCTTCGAGCTGCGTGCGCATCTGCTCCACCGCCGTCGCCAGTTGTTCCAGCTCGCCGCCACGGTAGTGCGGAATCTCGACCCTGCGGCCCTCACTGACTGCCTGAGCGTAAGCAGTCAGCCGCCGCAGCGCGGCGCTCAACCACCACGACAACAGCGCGCCAAACAGCAGACCGAGGCCGATCAACCCGGCCCCCCAGGCAAGCAATCGCCGCTCAGTGCGATCAACGTATGGCTGCAACGAGCTGTTGGGTTTGGCGACGGTGACCACGCCGATGATCTGGCCGTTGTCGCGAATCGGAGCGCCGACGTGCATCACTGAGGAGTTCGGATCGTCCGGATCGCTGCGGCTGGAACGAGCGCCGTATTCGCCACGCAGGGTCAGTAAAACATCGTTCCAACGCGAGTAATCCTGCCCCACTGCCACACCGCTGGAGTCCAGCACCACAACGCCCTTGGCATCGGTGACGTAGATCCGGTGGTTGACCTGATTCTTCGGCAATCCCCAGATACTCGCCTTCGGTTGCCGTTCGCCATAAGCCTTGAGCAGCTCGGGCCAACGGTTCTGATTCAGGGTGCCGGCCTTGAAGTCGTCGCGCAGGATTTCGGCCATCAGGTTGGCGGTGTCGACCAGGGTTTCTTCGGTGGACTGGCGCACGCCGGGACGGATTTCTTCCATCACGGTGTTCAACACGAAGTAACCGGTCAGGCCGATAAACAGCACATAGACCAGAAAAATCCGGATCCCCAGCGGCATCAGCTACGCCCCGGGCTATAGCTGTAGCCGAGGCCGCGATGGGTCTGGATCGGTTCAGCGTCGGCTTTCACCTGGCGCAGTTTGGCGCGCACGCTCTTGATGTGGCTGTCGATGCTGCGCTCGTACCCGGCATCTGCAGCGACGCCCAGCGCATCGAGCAATTGCTCGCGACTGAAGACGCGTTCGGGTTGGTCCAGCAGGCATTGCAACAGACGGAATTCATGGCGGGTCAGGGTTAGAAGCTGACCGCGATAGCTGATCTGCACCCGTTCGCTGTCAATGCGAAACAGCGCCGATGTCACCTCGGCGGTCGCTCGCGGCGCCATGCGTTTTAGAATCGCCCGGACCCGCGCCGCCACTTCCCTTGGGCTGAACGGCTTGACCACATAATCGTCGGCCCCGATTTCCAGGCCCACGACGCGATCGATTTCAGCATCACGGGCGCTGAGGAAAATCACCGGTACTTCACTGAAACGCCGCAATTGCTTGCAGGTCTCGAAGCCGCTGATGTCCGGCAGACCGATGTCGAGAATGATCAGATCGGCAGGAGTCTGGCGCTGATGCTCAAGCGCAGCGGCGCCAAGGCTCAGCCAGGTGGTGGTGAAGCCCTCGCCCTGCAAGGCGAAAATCAGGGTGTCGGCAATCGCTGCTTCGTCTTCGACAATCAGGATATGAGGCATGGCGTCCGAGCCCGGGAGTTAAGTGGGCGAACGGTGCCCCAAGGCTCACGTCACGTCAATGAGACCACTTGAAATCAGCAGTCGGGTTTGTCCGCCGTAAAGCGCCGTGCCGGGTTCACCGCCGCGCCGAACTCACGCAAGGCTTTGGCACCGATCAACAAAGGGTAGTTGAAGCTGCTGCGGTCGGTGAGGTTGACCTCCACGGTGCGCTTGACGTTGCCCAGGCACAGTTCCAGATCGACCACCGGGCGCTTGGTGGGCTCGACCGCGTCGTTGTCATCCTCGTCTTCTTCGGAGCGGGTCTTGATCTTGCTGATCCGCGCGACCTTGTGTTCGTAGACCTTGTTGCTCGCGCCTTTGGTGGCGAGGCGGAAACGCACCCACTCGTCGCCATCGCGGGTAAAGGTTTCGATGTCTTTGGCCGACAGCGACGCGGTCAGGGCGCCGGTGTCCATCTTGGCCTTGAGGACTTCGCCACCGATTTCCGGCAGCGCGATGTATTCGTAGCGCCCGTACAGGGTCGGCTCAGCGGCCAGGACCGGCAGGGCCACGAGGGAAAGCAGTGCAAGGAGGGATTTCACGTAATGGGCTTCCTTGGGCAATTGGGGCGTCGAACGCGGAATTTTAGACCGCCAGTAGGGAATTCGTTCGTTCTTCAGATCTTTCGCGAGCAGGCTCGCTCCCACAGGGATCTCTATTGTTCACAGTTCAAGTGTTCAACACACAAATCCTGTGGGAGCGAGCCTGCTCGCGATGGGGCCGGAATGATCACGACAGGACCAGCATAACCACGTAAAGGTGAAACATTCGTCCTCACCGATTTGGCCTGCCGTCCGAAGCTGCTTATCATTGCGCGCCCAAAGGCTTTCAAGAGTTATTTATGCGCCGCCTGCTCACCGGCTGTTTCGTTACCCTGCTGCTGTTGCTCAATACCCTGGCCCTGTTCGGGCCGCTGATGGTGTTCGCCTTGCTCAAACTGGTCCTGCCCGGGCGCTTGCGTGATTACGCCTCATGGACGGTCATGGGGATCGCCGAGACCTGGGCCGAAATCGACAAGCTGATTTTCCGCCTGTGCATCCCCACGCAATGGGATATCCGTGGCGGCGATGACCTGCGGGTCGATACATCGTATCTGGTGATCAGTAACCATCAATCCTGGGTCGATATCCCGGCGCTGATCCAAACGTTGAACCGACGCACGCCGTTCTTCAAGTTCTTCCTCAAGAAAGAGCTGATCTGGGTGCCGTTCCTGGGGTTGGCGTGGTGGGCGCTGGATTACCCGTTCATGAAACGCTACACCAAGGCATTCCTGGCGAAGCACCCTGAGTTGGCCGGCAAGGACCTGGAGATCACCAAAGCGGCGTGCGAGTTGTACAAGCGTCAGCCGGTGACGGTGGTCAATTACCTGGAAGGCACACGCTATACCGCGGCGAAAAGTGCCCAGCAGCAATCACCTTTCACCCACCTGCTCAAGCCCAAGGCTGGCGGCGTGGCGTTTGTACTGGCGGCAATGGGCGAACAGCTGGACGCCGTCCTTGATGTGACGGTGGTGTATCCGCAGCAGACGATTCCGGGGTTCTGGGATTTGCTCAGCGGCAACGTGCCGAGGGTCATCATCGACATCAAGACCCGCGAACTCGACCCGGCGCTGTGGCAGGGCGATTACGAAAACGATCCGCAGTTTCGCGAAACCATCCAGAACTGGGTCAACCAGCTCTGGATCGAGAAGGACCTGCGCATCGACGCGTTGCGCGCCGAGCGCCGCTGAATCAGGTACCGGTGCCTGCGCCCCAGATCCCGCCCAGGTTTGTCAGCAGCGACCCGCCGACGCCCTGCTGACCGAAAAATTGCAGAAGCACGGGGGCAAACAGGCCGATCATGCCAGTGTCCATGCCCAATGCGCTGAAGGCACTGTTCAGGTCGTTGGTGTTATTCACGTTGCCCAGGACGTTGTCCAGACCTGCCGCTTTACCGGACGAGCCAAGCAAGCCGCTGAGGACGCCCAGTTCACCGCCACCGGACAGTAAGTCGATTCCGGGCACGCTTTTGGCCAACTCCGAGTAGTCAGTCGAACTCAATTGATTCTTCGCCAGACCGAGCATCGCCCCGGCACCGCCAATGGCTTGTTCTGGCGTCACGTTCAATTGGCTAAGCGCACTCAGCAGACCGGCCGTCTGCGCGGTCGGTGCGGCCGCGGCGGCGTCATCGCCCTGCGTGCCGGAGAGGGCATTGGCCGCATCGAACAGGCTGAACTGAGCAAAGACCGGACTGGCCGCCAGACACATCAGCGAAGCCAGTGCAAAACCGCGTGAAATCTTCATTCAGACATCCTCATGTGCCATGAAAACCGCCCGGCAATGGGCGGCGAAAAATCGTGTGTTGGACTGGCATCCCAGGGGATTGTTCCCAGCCTTGGCGAGCCCCTGACGAACAGTCGAAAAAGAATTAGGCGCTGAAAGGCGCATTGGCAGCCCTGTAAATGATCGTTCCAGCCATAAAAAACGGCGACCCGAGGGCCGCCGTTTTGTTTTGCCTGAAGCCTTACGCCGCGCTAAACAACTTGTGCGGATCGATCACAAACTTCTTCGGCACGCCCGCATCGAACTCGCCATAACCACGCGGCGCGTCATCCAGGCTGATGACTTCCACGCCAACGATGTCGGCAATATGAATGCGGTCCCACATGATCGCCTGCATCAGCTGGCGGTTGTACTTCATAACCGGCGTTTGACCAGTGTGGAAGCTGTGGGATTTGGCCCAGCCCAGACCGAAGCGAATGCTCAGGCTGCCCATCTTCGCGGCTGCGTCGACTGCACCCGGATCTTCAGTCACGTACAGGCCTGGGATACCGATCTTGCCGGCCACCCGAACCACGCCCATCAGCGAGTTGAGCACGGTGGCCGGAGCCTCGTGTTTCACGCCGTCATGGCCGTGGCCACGCGCTTCGAAGCCCACGGCGTCGACGGCGCAATCCACTTCTGGCTCACCCAGCAGCGCAGCGATTTGTTCGTGAAGCGGGGTGTCCAGCGACAGGTCGGCGATTTCGAAACCCTGAGCCTTGGCGTGTGCCAGGCGGACAGTGTTGACGTCACCGATGATCACCACGGCCGCGCCCAACAGGCGAGCGGAAGCAGCAGCGGCCAGACCGACAGGACCGGCACCGGCGATGTACACGGTGCTGCCTGGGCCAACGCCAGCCGTCACTGCGCCGTGGTAACCGGTCGGCAGGATGTCGGAGAGGCAGGTCAGGTCGCGGATTTTTTCCATCGCGCGATCGCGATCCGGGAGTTTCAGCAGGTTGAAATCGGCATACGGCACCATCGCGTATTCAGCCTGGCCACCGGTCCAGTCGCCCATGTCGACATAACCGTAAGCACCACCCGGACGCGCCGGGTTAACGCTCAGGCACACACCGGTGTGCATTTCCTTGCAGGAACGGCAGCGCCCGCAAGCAACGTTGAACGGTACCGACACCAGGTCGCCGATTTGCAGGTTTTCGACGTCGCTGCCCTTCTCGATCACTTCACCGGTGATTTCGTGGCCCAGGACCAGGCCGGTTTGAGCAGTGGTACGACCGCGCACCATGTGCTGATCGGAACCACAGATGTTGGTGGAAACCACACGCAGGATGACAGCGTGATTAATCTTCCTGCCGCGCGGGTCCTGCATTTTCGGATAGTCGATTTTCTGTATTTCGACCTTGCCATCGCCGAGATACACCACACCACGATTGCCAGACATGCTTTCACCTCGCTGTTGTTTTTATGTAGCGGTCGCGTCGCCATGGATCGGCGGCGCGTTGATTGCTCGGGTACAGATGCTGTTTATGTGTTGCTTGTAATGGCCTCATCGCTAGCAGGCTAGCTCCCACAGTGATTCGGGTGAGCACAGGATTTGTGAACAACCCAAAACCCTGTGGGAGCTAGCCTGCTAGCGATGGCGACCTAAAGAACGACGGTGCGATTGGCGTTGAGGAACACGCGTCGCTCAATGTGATAACCAACGGCCCGGGCCAGGGTCAGCCCTTCGATATCCCGCCCCTTGGCGATCAGGTCTTCGGGGTAGTGACTGTGGTCCACGGCCTCTACGCCCTGGGCGATGATCGGGCCTTCGTCCAGGTCGTTGTTGATGTAGTGCGCCGTGGCGCCGACCAGTTTCACGCCCTTGTTGTAGGCCTGGTGATAGGGCTTGGCGCCCTTGAAACCCGGCAGCAGGGAGTGATGGATGTTGATCGCCTTGCCGTCGAGTTTGCGGCACAGCTCGGGCGACAGGACTTGCATGTAGCGGGCAAGGATCACCAGTTCGGCGCCGGACTCTTCAATCACCTGCCACACCTGACGTTCTTGGGACGGCTTGTCGTTCGGGTCCAGCGGGAAGTGGTAATACGGAATCTGGTGCCAGTCGGCCAACGGTTTGAGGTCTGGGTGGTTGGAGACCACGGCGGCCACGTCCATCGACAATTGGCCGATGCGCTGGCGGTAGAGCAAATCGTTGAGGCAGTGATCGGCCTTGGAGACCATGATCACCACTTTCGGGCGGTAGTTCGGCGCTGTGAGTTCGAAGATCATGCCGAAGGCTTGGCCGCGTTCCTCGAGCCCTGCGCGAAAGGCTTGTTCGTCGAAACCGTCAGGCTGGCGGAATTCCACGCGAATGAAGAAACGGCCCGAAAGCCGGTCATCGAAGGAATGGTGCTCGGTGACGTAGCAGCCCTGCTCGAACAGAAAGCGGGTCACCGCGTCCACGGTGCCGAGAACGCTTGGGCAGTCGGCGGTCAGAATCCATGTGTCTGGGGCGCGGCTCATAGTGCGGTGACTCCTGTTCGTTGTTCTGGGTGTCAGGGAAATCCACCCCTCACCCTAACCCTCTCCCCAAAGGGGCGAGGGGACTGACCGAGTTGTACTTGGCGCTACATCGACCTGAAATATCGAGTCGAACTCAGGCTCTGAAAAACATGCAAATCGGCTCCCTTTCCCCCTCTCCCCTCTGGGGCGGTCCGACGTTTCGGGAGGGTTGGGGTGAGGGGTGGCTTTTAAGCCTGGACGCTCAAGCCGTATTCGGCTGCCGCATCCTGCAACCACAACCACCAGTAATCCGAGAAGCTGCGACGAATCAGCAGTTCCCAGGTGTCTTCGGCGGTATGGCGAATTACCAGTTGCGACTTGGCAAACACGGTGCCCACAGCCTTGCCAACCGGGAAGCTGTTGGGGTGCACGTCGTAGCTGGTGGACTTCATCAGCACCTGGCGCACGTTCGGGCCGCTCAGTTCGAGGAGCTGCTGGCCGCCGCTGACGTTGGTGATCGCAATGTGCAGGTCGCCCAGCGCTTCACGCAGTTTTTGCTCGGCGGCGAATTCTTCACCGGTCGGCACGATCAGCAGCCATTCATCCGGCCCCATCCATTGCAGGCTGGTTTCGCCTTTGACGACGACGGTCAGCGCGCCCGGCAATTCGATACCGAGGGCTTTGTGCACGCCGGCAGCGAACGCCGCATCGTGGCCATCGCCACGAATGGTCAGGTGGCCGAGGAGTTTTTTCTCACGCACGATCACGCCGGCGCTTTTGCGACCCTTGCCCACCAGGCTGGCGAGGTCGGCGTGATGCAGCGACGACTCGGCCTTGGCCCCGGTGGTTGGGCGTTGTTGGTAAACATTGGCTGTGGTCATAAAGCACCTGTCCTGAATTCTGTTGGTTCCTGTGATGGCTGCACTGCCGTCATCGCCAGCAGGCTAGCTCCCACATTCAACCGCGTTCCCCTGTGGGAGCTAGCCTGCTAGCGATTGGTAGCCCGCCCACAGTTCTCGAGGCCATTAGACGTTCTGGCGATCACCCTTTGGATCGAAGAACACCGAAGAAACGATTTCCGCTTCGATCACGCTGCCATCGGCCAGCGGTGCGAACACGCGCTCACCGATACGCTTCAAGCCGCCCTTGACCACACCCATGGCAAACGAATAGCCCAGGGAGTTGTGCAAGTAGCTGGAGGTCACGTGACCGACCATCGTCATCGGGATCGCCTGCTTGGTGTTGAACACCAGTTGCGCACCTTCCGGCAGCCATTTGGTCGGATCGATCGGCTTCAGGCCGACCAACTGTTTGCGCTGATCACGCACGCAGTCTTCGCGGTTCATGCCACGCTGGCCGATCCACGAGAACGGTTTGGTGCGACCGACGCACCAGCCCATGTTCAGGTCATCCGGGGTCATCGACCCGTCAGTGTCCTGCCCAACGATGATGAAACCCTTCTCCGCCCGCAGAACGTGCATGGTTTCGGTGCCGTACGGCGTCAGGTTGTACTTTTTGCCGGCTTCGACGATTTTCTCGAGCACGCCCATGGCGTAGTCGGCTTGCACGTTGACTTCGTACGACAGTTCACCGGTAAACGAAATCCGGAACACCCGCGCCGGCACACCGCCGACCAGACCTTCTTTCCAGGTCATGAACGGGAAGGCTTCGTTGGTCAGATCGATGTCGGTGACTTCGCTGAGCAGCTTGCGGCTGTTCGGTCCGGACAGGGTCATGGTTGCCCAGTGATCCGTCACGGAAGTGAAGTACACCTTCAGGTCTGGCCATTCGGTCTGGTGGTAGATTTCCAGCCATTGCAGCACGCGTGCAGCGCCGCCGGTGGTGGTGGTCATCACGAAATGGTTGTCGGCCAAGCAGGCGGTTACGCCGTCGTCGAACACCATGCCGTCTTCTTTGCACATCAAGCCGTAGCGCGCCTTGCCCACGTCGAGCTTGGTCCAGGCGTTGGTGTAGATGCGGTTGAGGAACTCACGCGAATCCGGGCCCTGAATATCGATTTTGCCCAGAGTCGAAGCGTCCAGCAGGCCGACGCTGTCGCGCACGGCTTTGCATTCGCGTTTCACGGCAGCGTGCAGACCTTCACCGTTTTTCGGGAAGTACCACGGACGTTTCCACTGACCGACGTCTTCAAACTCGGCGCCGTTCTTCACGTGCCAGTGATGCAGCGCGGTGAAACGCACCGGTTCGAAGATGTGCCCACAGTGACGGCCGGCCACAGCGCCGAAAGTCACCGGCGTGTAGTTCGGACGGAACATGGTGGTGCCCATCTGCGGGATGGTCACGTTCAGCGAACGGGCGGCGATGGCCAGGCCGTTGACGTTGCCGAGCTTGCCCTGGTCAGTGCCGAAGCCCAGTGCGGTGTAGCGTTTGACGTGCTCGACCGACTCGAAGCCTTCGCGGGTCGCCAGTTCGATGGCGGCCGCGGTGACGTCGTTTTGCAGGTCGACGAATTGCTTCGGCGCACGTGCGGTGTTCTTTTCGTGCGGCACCTGGAACAGCGCCAGTGTTGGCTCTTCCAGACGGCTCAGGGCTTTCGGCAAGGTGCCTTCGACCACGCTGAAACCGGCTTCGCTGGCTGCGCGTGCGCCGCCTTCAAAACCATCGGCCAGGGAATCGCCGAGGCCATAGACGCCGTTGATGCCACCGACGCACACGCGTTTCTGCGGTGCTTCGCCCGGTACGAAACCGAGGATGTCTTCACGCCAGATCGGCTTGCCACCCAAGTGCGACGCCAGGTGAACCACCGGGCTGTAACCGCCGGAGCTGGCAACCAGGTCGCATTCAAGCCACTCACCTGGGCTGGTCACGGCGTGCGCTTTGACATCGATCGCGGCAACGCGAGCGGCGGTCACGTGCTTGCTGCCACGTGTCTCGATCACGGCGCTGCCGGTCAGGATGCGGATGCCTTTGGCGCGGGCTTCTTCAACCAGCGCACCGCGCGGATTGCTGCGGGCATCGGCGATGGCGACGACTTGCAGGCTGGCGTCGAGCCAATCCAGAGCAACGCGATAGGCGTGATCGTTGTTGGTCGACAGCACCAGTTTTTTGCCCGGTGCCACGCCGTAACGACGAACGTAAGTCGACACAGCGCCGGCGAGCATGTTGCCCGGCACGTCGTTGTTGCCGTAAACCAGTGGACGCTCGTGAGCGCCGGTCGCCAGCACTACACGCTTGGCGCGAACGCGGTGGATGCGCTGACGGACCTGGCCAATCGGGGCGCGGTCGCCGAGGTGATCGGTCAGGCGCTCGTGAATGGTCAGGAAGTTATGGTCGTGGTAACCGTTGACCGTGGCGCGCGGCAACAGCAGCACGTCCGGGGTGTCTTTCAGTTCGGCGATGACGCTGGCGACCCATTCGGAAGCCGGTTTGCCGTCGAGGCTTTCGCGGGAGTCGAGCAGGCTGCCGCCGAATTCTTCCTGTTCATCGGCGAGGATTACGCGGGCACCGCTGCGGGCAGCCGCCAGTGCAGCGGCCAGGCCAGCAGGGCCACCGCCGACGATCAGCACGTCGCAGTGCTGGTTCATGTAGTCGTAGGTGTCCGGATCGTTCTCGGTCGGCGAGCGGCCTAAACCTGCAGCCTTACGAATGTATTTCTCGTAAGTCATCCAGAACGATTGCGGGTACATGAAGGTTTTGTAGTAGAAGCCCGGCGGCATCAGCTTGCCGCCGACCTTGCCGAGAATCCCCATCATGTCGTTGTTTACGCTCGGCCAGCCGTTGGTGCTGGTGGCGACCAGACCTTGGTACAGCGCTTGTTGCGTGGCGCGTACGTTCGGGATTTGCGTGGCTTCGGTCGCGCCGATCTGCAGCACAGCGTTCGGCTCTTCAGCGCCAGCAGCGAAGATGCCGCGCGGACGGGAATACTTGAAGCTGCGACCGATGATGTCGACGCCGTTGGCCAGCAGTGCAGCGGCCAGCGAGTCGCCTTCAAAGCCTTTGTAGCTCTGGCCGTTGAAGGTGAAGTTCAGCACTTTGTTGCGGTCGATCCGTCCGCCGTTGGACAGGCGATTAATCTGGCTCATACCTTCTCTCCCAGAGCCGTGGCGGCCGCTTTCGGGCTATCGGTCTTGTCGGTGAACTGCGGCTTGGTGCCGATCTTGTAGGTTTCGAGAATCTCGTAGGTCACGGTGTCACGGGTAGCGTTGAAGTACTGACGGCAACCGGCGACGTGATCCCACAGCTCGTGGTGCAGACCGCGAGGGTTATCGCGGAAGAACATGTAGTCGCCCCACTCCTCGTCGGTGCAGGTAGTTGGGTCCAGTGGACGCGGGATGTGCGCCTGGCCGGATGCGTGGAATTCCTCTTCGGAGCGCAGTTCGCCGCAGTGAGGACAGAAGATATGCAACATGGGGATTTCTCCTGTTAGTGGGCAACCGCAGCAGCGCCGTGTTCATCGATCAACGCACCGTTGTGGAAACGGTCGATGGAGAAAGGTGCAGCCAAT
Source organism: Pseudomonas sp. LBUM1666 (assembly GCF_059695775.1). NCBI lineage: Bacteria > Pseudomonadati > Pseudomonadota > Gammaproteobacteria > Pseudomonadales > Pseudomonadaceae > Pseudomonas > Pseudomonas sp. LBUM1666. Next base: position 5,746,498 of record NZ_CP166789.1, read on the forward strand.
GGGTGCATTTCACCCTTGGCCAGACTCGCGGCAAATACGTTGCCCGAGCCAGGTGTTGCTTTGAAGCCACCGGTGCCCCAACCGCAGTTGAAGAACATGTTCGGGACCGGGGTTTTCGAGATGATCGGGCACGCATCCGGCGTGGTGTCGACGATGCCGCCCCACTGACGGTTCATGCGTACGCGGGACAACACCGGGAACATCTCGACGATGGCCTGGATGGTGTGCTCGATCACCGGGTACGAACCACGTTGGCCGTAGCCGTTGTAGCCGTCGATACCGGCGCCGATCACCAGGTCGCCCTTGTCGGACTGGCTGATGTAACCGTGTACGGCGTTGGACATGATCACGCTGTCGATAATCGGCTTGATCGGCTCGGACACCAGCGCTTGCAGCGGGTGGGATTCGATCGGCAGACGGAAACCGGCGAGTTTGGCCATGTGTCCGGAGTTACCGGCGGTCACGACACCGACGCGCTTGGCGCCGATGAAACCCTTGTTGGTTTCAACACCGATGCACACGCCGTTTTCCTTGCGGAAACCGATCACTTCGGTCTGCTGGATCAGGTCCACGCCCAGTGCGTCAGCGGCACGGGCAAAGCCCCATGCCACGGCATCGTGACGAGCCACGCCGCCGCGACGCTGGACGGTTGCGCCCATCACCGGGTAGCGCGTGTTCTTCGAGCAGTCGAGGTACGGAATCTCGTCAGCCACTTGTTTGGCATCCAGCAGCTCGCCGTCCACGCCGTTGAGGCGGTTGGCGCTGACCCGACGCTCGGAATCACGAATGTCCTGCAGGGTGTGGCACAGGTTGTAAACGCCACGCTGGGAGAACATCACGTTGTAGTTCAGGTCCTGAGACAGGCCTTCCCACAATTTCATCGCGTGTTCGTACAGGTGCGCCGACTCGTCCCACAGGTAGTTGGAGCGAACGATGGTGGTGTTGCGCGCGGTGTTACCGCCGCCCAGCCAGCCTTTCTCGACCACGGCCACGTTAGTGATGCCGTGTTCCTTGGCGAGGTAGTAGGCGGTCGCCAGACCATGCCCGCCACCGCCGACGATGACCACGTCATAGACCTTTTTAGGGGTCGGCGTGCGCCACATTTTCTGCCAGTTTTCGTGATGGCTGAGGGAGTGTTTGAAGAGGCCGAAGCCCGAGTATCGTTGCATAGTCATTTACTCCAAAACCGCGCTCAGCGATAAACCGGGAAGTCCGCGCACAGGGCCGAAACTTGCTGCGCAACATTGGCCTCTACGTCGGCGTCGCCGAGGTTGTCGAGGATGTCGCAGATCCAGCCGGCCAGCGTGACGCACTGGGTCACCTTGAAGCCGCGAGTGGTCACCGCCGGGGTGCCAATGCGCAGGCCGGAGGTCACGAACGGCGACTGTGGATCGTTCGGGACAGCGTTCTTGTTCACGGTGATGTGGGCGCGACCGAGTGCTGCATCCGCCTCTTTGCCGGTGAGGCCCTGACGGATCAGGCTGACCAGGAACAGGTGGTTGTCGGTACCGCCGGACACTACATCGTAGCCGCGTTTAATAAATACGCCGGCCATGGCCTGGGCGTTGTCGATCACTTGTTGCTGGTAAGCCTTGAAGCCAGGCTCCAGCGCTTCCTTGAAGCACACCGCTTTACCGGCGATTACGTGCATCAACGGGCCGCCCTGGGCACCCGGGAAGACTGCCGAGTTGAGCTTCTTCTCGATTTCTTCGTTGGATTTGCACAGGATCAGGCCGCCACGTGGACCGCGCAGGGTCTTGTGGGTGGTGGTGGTGACCACATCGGCGTACGGCAGCGGGTTCGGATACAGGCCGGCAGCGACCAGACCTGCAACGTGAGCCATGTCGACGAACAGCAGCGCACCGACCTTGTCGGCGATCTGACGGAAGCGTGGGAAGTCGAGGGTCTTGGAGTAGGCCGAGAAGCCAGCGACGATCATCTTCGGCTTGCACTCGACGGCCAGGCGCTCGACTTCGTCGTAGTCGATCAGCCCGGTTTTGGTGTCGATGCCGTACTGCACGGCGTTGTACAGCTTGCCCGAGGACGACACTTTGGCGCCGTGGGTCAGGTGACCACCGTGGGCCAGGCTCATGCCGAGGATGGTGTCGCCGGCCTGCAGCAGAGCCAGGTAAACGGCGCTGTTGGCCGAGGAGCCGGAGTGCGGCTGCACGTTGGCGTAGTCGGCGCCGAACAGTTGCTTGGCGCGTTCGATGGCCAGCGCTTCAACTTTATCGACGTGCTCGCAGCCACCGTAGTAGCGCTTGCCCGGATAGCCTTCGGCGTATTTGTTGGTCAGGCCACTGCCTTGCGCTTCCATGACGCGTTTGCTGGTGTAGTTCTCTGACGCGATCAGCTCGATGTGATCTTCCTGGCGTTGCTCCTCGGCATTCATCGCCGCCAGCAGTGCATCGTCGTAACCCTTGATCTGGTCTTGCTTGCTGAACATCGCGTCTCTCCCAGCGGCATCTATGCGCCATTCGTCTCGGTAAGGCACCGGTGTTTCGACAGTGCCCTTTGAATGCGATGGTATGACCGGCGCAGACAGGCCAAATGCCTACGGACGCCACGCAAAGGTGCGTTTACGACATGGATCGAAATGGCTGGCCGGACACAACCTTCGAACCAACGAAGATCCCCTGCTCCCACAGGGTCAGGCGATGACCTGTCGCACTGCGAGCAGCAGTAGAAAATGCAGTGGATACAGCGCATACGCCCAGCGACGCATCGGTGGCGGAGGTTTGAACCGGCCGGCGTAACGCAGCAAAAGCACGCCGGCCAATGGCGCGATCAGACAAGTGGCGATGCCGAGGATGGCTTCACTGTTGTGAAACCGCGCGGAGGAATACAGCACTGGCCACTGATTGGCTGCCAGACAGACCAATCCCGGCAACAGGCTGAAGTACCAGGGCCGCTTGATCACCAGCAACATCGCCAGCGGCAACAGGACGCCGAAGAAGCCGAACATCAGCCGTTCCGGGAATAGCGCCGCCAGCAGCAAGGCGCCTGCCGCCAACAGTCGCGTTTGCGGGGTTCGGTCCTGCCAGCCACGGGCCACCAGCAATCCCAGCACCAACGTGGGTAGCACGTTCAAGGTGTCGGGATCAGGAATGTACATCCGATAGGGAATTTCGCTGATGGCGCTAAACAGCAGCAACCACCCCAGATAACGCCACTGGCCGTCGGTCGCCACCACGCGGGCCCGTGCCAGGTTTGCGGCCATTGCCAGGCAGAACCAGGGAAACGCCAACCGCCCCGGAACATACAGAATATCGACGGAATAACCGACATATCGCAGGTGATCGAGCACCATACTCAATAGCGCCAGCCACTTAAGCAGATCCAGTGCCCCATCCCTTTGCGTCATGTGCATAATCGCCTGTCGTCTTTGTATTTTTCTGTCAGACGCATCGCGTGTGCTCTCCGGATGATCTTCGGTAAAGTGCGCACCATCATTGACCACGAGGTTCTTCACCATAAGAGTCTCGACCACGGAAAGCAGGGCCATGACTGATAAGAGCCAACAATTCGCCAGCGACAACTATTCCGGTATCTGCCCTGAAGCCTGGGCGGCCATGGAACAGGCCAACCACGGCCACCAGCGCGCTTATGGCGACGATGAATGGACCGCCCGCGCGTCCGATCAATTCCGCAAACTGTTCGAAACCGACTGCGAAGTGTTCTTCGCCTTCAACGGCACCGCGGCCAACTCGCTGGCCCTGTCGTCGCTGTGCCAGAGTTACCACAGCGTGATCTGCTCGGAAACTGCCCACGTCGAAACCGACGAATGCGGCGCACCGGAATTCTTTTCCAATGGTTCCAAGCTGCTTGTCGCCCGCACCGAAAACGGCAAGCTGACCCCGGAATCGATCCGCGAAATCGCGCTCAAGCGCCAGGACATCCACTACCCGAAACCGCGCGTAGTCACCCTGACCCAAGCCACCGAAGTCGGCAGCGTCTATACCCCGGAAGAAATCCGCGCCATCAGCGCCACGTGCAAAGAGCTGGGCCTGAACCTGCACATGGACGGTGCGCGGTTTTCCAATGCTTGTGCATTCCTCGGCTGCTCACCAGCCGACCTGACCTGGAAGGCCGGCGTCGACGTGTTGTGCTTCGGCGGCACCAAAAACGGCATGGCCGTCGGGGAAGCGATTCTGTTCTTCAACCACAAGCTGGCTGAAGACTTCGACTACCGCTGCAAACAGGCCGGGCAACTGGCCTCGAAAATGCGTTTCCTGTCGGCGCCGTGGGTCGGGATTCTGGAAAACGACGCCTGGCTCAAATACGCCCGCCACGCCAACCACTGTGCGCAGCTGTTGGCTGAACTGGTGAGCGATATTCCTGGCGTGGAACTGATGTTCCCGGTACAGGCCAACGGCGTGTTCCTGCAACTCTCGGAACCGGCCATCGCTGCACTGACGGCCAAGGGCTGGCGCTTCTACACCTTCATCGGCAACGGCGGCGCACGCTTCATGTGCTCGTGGGACACCGAAGAAGAACGCGTACGCGAATTGGCGACGGATATTCGCGAAGTCATGTCCCGCTAAACAGCAACCCGATCCCCTGTGGTGAGGGGATTCATCCCCGTTGGGCCGCGAAGCGGCCCCAAAACCATTCAACGTAATCTGTCAGACAGATTGAAATTGCAGGTTTTACGACGGCTTCGCCGCCGAACGGGGATAAATCCCCTCGCCACAAGGTTCGCTCCCCCACTTTCCGCTTGCGTCAGCTCCATCGTCTACATTGTTTGTCGAGCCCTCCGCTCAGACAACAATAATCGGGAGCGCACGCATGTCATTGAAAGGCAAAACCCTGTTCATCACCGGCGCCAGCCGTGGGATTGGTCGTGAGATCGCGCTGCGGGCTGCGCGGGATGGGGCCAACATTGTGATTGCCGCCAAAAGCGCCGATCCCCACCCCAAACTGCCGGGCACGATTTTCAGCGTGGCGAAGGAAGTCGAAGCCGCGGGCGGCAAGGCGTTGGCCTTGCAGGTGGATGTGCGTGATGAAGTCGCGGTACGCGAGGCGCTGGCCCAGGCCCACGAACATTTCGGCGCCATTGATGCGCTGATCAACAATGCCGGGGCGATCAAGCTGACCGGTGTTCAACACATCGAACTCAAGCGCTTCGACCTGATGCACCAGATCAACACCCGCGCCGTGCTGCTGTGCAGCCAGGCTGCCCTGCCCTATCTGAAGAAAAGCGGCGGACACATCCTCAGCCTTTCCCCGCCACTGAATCTGGCGACCAAATGGTTTGCTCAGTACAGCCCTTACACGGTGACCAAATACGGCATGAGCATGCTGACATTGGGCATGAGCGAGGAATTCAAGAACTACGGCATCAGCGTCAATTCCCTGTGGCCGCAAACGATGATCGCCACCGCTGCCATTGAATTTCAGCTCGGGTCACGCGAGTCGTTCAAACATGCGCGCACGCCCGCGATCATGGCCGATGCCGCCCATGTGATTCTGAGCAGCAGCGGTCGCAGCATTACTGGGCGATTGCTGATTGATGAGGAAATTCTGGGTGAAAACGGGATGACGGATTTTGAACAGTATCGGTTTGCGCCCGACACCACCGACCCGCTGATGCCGGACTTGTTTGTTGGTTGATATCCACCCCTCACCCTAACCCTCTCCCCAGAGGGTAGAGGGGACTGACTGTGGATTTCTTTAGAAAATTTGCGACCTGAGATATCGAGGTGAACTCAGGTTTTGAACAGTATGAAGATCGGCTCCCTTTCCCCCTCTCCCCACTGGGGAGAGGGCTGGGGTGAGGGGTGGATCTTGAAGTTGACTACCCTTCCAGACTTCTATCAGAACTCGATCCGCACATCCCCTTTCGGCACGCTGCAGCACGAAAGAATGAACCCTTCCGCTTCGTCTTCTTCGGTGATCCCGCCGTTGTGGTCCATCTCGACCTCGCCCCCCAGCTTCATCACCTTACACGTCCCGCAGATCCCCATCCCGCAAGCCTTCGGAATCAACAGCCCCAACTTGGCAGCAGCGGCATGAACGGTTTCCCCCGGTGCAACGCGAATGCTTTTCCCGGACGCGGTGAATTCCACCTGATGCAGGTCCGCCACGTCGATGTCCGGCGCATCGGCAGCAATTTCGGCCTGTTCCACCGCATCAGCACGGGCTTCCGGTGGTGTAGCACCAAAGGATTCCTCGTGATAACGCGACATGTCGAAGCCGACCGCTTCCAGCATGCGCTTGACCGCATTCATATACGGCGTCGGGCCACAGCAAAACACTTCGCGCTCCATGAAGTCCGGAGCCATCAGCTCAAGCATTTTGTGGTTCAGGTAACCGCGATAACCGGCCCACGGTTCGCCCAGACCATGCTTCTCGCAGATCAGGTGCAGGCTGAAGTTATCGATCCGCGACGCCATGTGTTCCAGCTCGCGGTGGTAAATGATGTCTTTGGGCGAACGGGCGCTGTGGATAAACACCATGTCGACGTTGCCGTTGGTGTCGTAGAACCAGCGAGCCATCGACATGACCGGCGTGATACCGACGCCGCCGCTGAGGTACAGCACCTTCGGCGCGGTGAAATCCATAGCGTTGAACAGTCCGACCGGCCCGTGCACGGCCAGCTCCTGCCCTTCGTGCAGGGTGTCGTGCAACCAGTTGGAGACCTTGCCGCCCGGCACACGTTTGATGGTCACCGAAAAGCTGTAAGGAACCGACGGCGAGCTGGAAATAGTGTAGGAGCGCATGATCGGCACGCCTTCGATTTCCAGCTCCAGGGTGACAAACTGCCCCGGCTTGAAGAAGAACAGGATTGGCTGGTCAGCCATAAAGCAGAAGGTGCGCACATCCCAGGTTTCCTGGATGACTTTGACGCAACGGACGATGTGTCGACCATTGGCCCAGGTCTGGGTGGTTACCGGATTCAGGAAGCTGTTGGACATGCTGTTCTCCACCGCCGATGGTCGGCCTTATGTTGGCGATTCTGCGTAACGTGCGAACCACCCATTTACCTATCTGCGACATTCACATACTTATCGCGACCAGCCCGCATCTACCGGGGGTTGCGCGTCGGGAACAGATTGGGCCATGTCGCCCATGGATAAGGTTCTGGCGTGCGCCGGCCCCACACTCGCTCCACACAAAGACGATTTCTTTACACCCTTGCGTAGCAAACCGTATCAGCCACTATTTCGCCGGCCACACAGAATGGCCTTGAGGATCAAATCGATGGACGTCACCGCAAAAATCAGCCTGGGCGATCCGCTGGAACCCGCACGCAAGGCCACCGCGCAGATGCTGCAAGAACGCGAGCGCACTTTCTCGCTGCCGCAGCCGTTTTACTCTGACGAGCGGCTGTTTGATATCGACATGCAGGAAATCTTCCAGAAAGAGTGGTTGATCGCCGGCATGACCTGCGAGATCCCGACCAAGGGCAACTACCTGACCCTGCAAGTCGGCAAGAACCCGATCATCGTGATTCGCGGCGCCGAAGGCGTGGTGCATGCGTTCCACAACGTCTGCCGTCACCGCGGTTCGCGGCTGTGCACCAGCGAAAAAGGCAAGGTCGCCAAGCTGGTTTGCCACTACCACCAATGGACCTACGAACTGGACGGCCGCCTGCTGTTCGCCGGCACCGAGATGGGCGCCGACTTCGACATGAAGCAGTACGGCCTCAAGCCGGTGAACGTGAAGACCGCTGGCGGTTACATCTTCATCAGCCTGTCGGAGAACCCGCCAGCCATTGATGACTTCCTGTCGACGCTGACCCATTACATGGAACCGTACGACATGGAGAACACCAAGGTGGCGATCCAGACCACCTTGTTCGAAAAAGCCAACTGGAAACTGGTGCTGGAAAACAACCGCGAGTGCTACCACTGCAACGCGGCGCACCCGGAACTGTTGAAAACCCTGCTGGAATGGGACGACGTCACCGACCCGCGGGCCGATCAGGCCTTCAAAGACCACGTCGCCGCCTCTGCCGCTGCCTGGGAAGCCGAGAAGATCCCTTACGCCCACGCCAGCTTCGGCCTGCGTAACCGTATTGTGCGCATGCCGCTGCTCAAAGGCACCGTGTCAATGACCCTGGACGGCAAACAGGGCTGCGCCAAACTCATGGGCCGCATCAAGAACCCGGACCTGGGCTCGATGCGCATCCTGCACCTGCCGCACTCGTGGAACCACTGCATGGGCGACCACATCATCGTGTTCACCGTGTGGCCGATCAGCGCCCAGGAAACCATGGTCACCACCAAGTGGATCGTGCACAAGGATGCGGTCGAAGGCGTGGATTACGACGTGGAACGCATGCGCAAGGTCTGGGATGCGACCAACGACCAGGACCGTCGCCTGGCCGAAGAGAACCAGCGCGGCATCAACTCCACCGCTTACCAGCCAGGCCCTTACTCCAAGACCTATGAGTTTGGCGTGGTGAACTTCGTGGACTGGTACAGCGAGCGTTTGCTAAACAATCTGGGCGCGGAACCTGCGCCTTACCTCAAAGGGGTTCCGGTTCAAGGCTGACCGATCCGCTGAGACAAAAAACCGCGAACATGTTTCGCGGTTTTTTATTGTTCAAATTTCGATCAGTCGCTATAGAGCTGCCGCTGGCATGGGGCTGTAGAGGTTCGCGAACAAGTTATCCACACCTTCGCCCACAGCAAATGGGGACAACTCGGTTTACCGCGCAAATTTTCTCCACAGAAACTGAAGAAAATCCGTGACTTATCCAGAAGCAGGGTTTTGAGCAGCGATTGGTTGTTTTTTGATCGAAAGCTTGAAAGGCACGTTATACGTGGCTTGCAGCGGATGGCGAACACCTTATCCACAGAAGCGCCAACAGACTTTGGGGGCAACTTGGGCAGATCTGTGGAAAACCGTTGGAAGCCGCGATAAATCGGGGTTTGCGCGAGGTTTGTCAGCTTAAAACGATGATTTGATCGTTTTTTGATCAGTCGCCTGACAAGCCCATTTTATATGGCCTGTAGAGGACAGCGAACATCTTATCCACAGATGCGCTAACAGAGATTGGGGGCAAGTATTGGCTCTCGTGCAAAGTTATCCTCTGGAAAAAGCCTGAAAAAACCACGAGTTAGGCTGGTTGTTTTTTGCACGAAGGGTTGCAGGGCTTGATTTGTATGGGGTGTAGCGAAGGGCGAACATGTTATCCACAGAAGCGCTAACAGGGATTGTGGGTAAATACACAAATCCGCTTATCTCCCCATCCCTGTAGGAGCAGAGCTTGCTCGCGAAAGCGGTGTATCAGACAAATATTGATGTTGGATGTGATGGCCTCTTCGCGAGCAAGCTTCGCTCCTACAGGGGTTTGAGTTGGGTTCAGGGGCGATACATCAAATAAGCCTCACCCGTGACCCGAATCATCGGATGCGGTGTGATCTGGCAGGTATCGACGATACGAAAACCATGTCGCTCGTAAAACCGACGGGCGCCGGTGTTCACCGCGTAGTCAATCAGGCTCAAGCCATTGAGCCCCAGCTGGTTGGCACGGTCGTAAGCGTAGGCGAGGAATTGCTTGCCCAGGCCCTGGTTTCGCCAGCCTTCATGCAGCGCCAGGCTGGAAATATAGAGGGTGTCGGGGATTTCCATCTTGGCGTACGGCGCCAGGACCGGATCGGTCGTCGGCTCTGCCAGAGGATCGTGACGCATCACGTAGCAGTGCATCATGCCGATGACGTTTCCATCAACCTCGGCGATGAGGCAGTTCTGATAAGAAAAATCTACGTCGTCACGGGCGTAACGGCTGGCGCCCACGTCCAGTAAATCCTGACCGGGTTGCGCGAGTTGGCTCCAGATGTAATCCGCAGCGCCTTCTGATGAAATCTGAAACAAACGAGCAATCTCCCGCGCATCGCTGCGCAGGGCCGAACGAAACTCAACAGCCATTTACCTGCCCCCACAAGACCGCTAGCGGACCACGCCTTCTTCGATCAGCAACTTGAGAATCGCCTCAGCCCCCGCCTCGGCACTCAACCCTTTAAGCACCTGGCCGCCGCCACCGCTGGCCTTGGCCGTCGCGGCTTTCATCCGGTCTGCGCCGCTCTTGGCCTTGATCACCTTCAAGCGTTTAGGCCGTGGCTTGGCCGGTTGCAGCGTGGCGACCGCCAGCAGTTCATCGTCGATCACTTCGACTTCATCCGCCTGCAACACCCCACGTCGGGCCGGGCCGTAGGCGCTCTGCCGAGGTTTCGGTGCCGCGTTATCCACAGTCGCCAGAAATGGCAGCCGTACTTTCAGGCGACGGCGCTGACCACGCGGCAAAGCTTGCAGCACCAGTGCTGAATTACCGTCGATGGATTCAACTTGAGCCAGCCCGACGACCAGCGGCCAGCCCAGGCTTTCGGCCAGCAAGAACGGCAGCATGCCCGAGCCTTCGCCGGTTTCCGCCTGGCTGCCGGTCAGCACGACCTGAGCCCCGGCGTCGCGCAAATAAGCGGTCAATGCCGGCAGTGCATCGGCGCCTTCCGGCTGCTCAAGCACATGCAGCTGTTCCAGGCCCATGCCCAGATACGCACGCAATGCCGGTTCCGCGACGTCGCCGGCATGCAGCACTTGCAAGTTATCCCCAGCCAGTTGCAGGCCCAATTCCACCGCCCGCGCATCCTGCTCCGCGCGACGTGGCCGGCCGGAGGTCGGGTGGGCGCCGATGGACACCAGGCTGATGATTTTCGTGCTCATAACCCTTTCCTTTCCTTAAGCCGCATCGCGCTTGGCTTCGTTGCGGTAAGCCTCTACCGCCGCGATCAAGGCTTGAAGAATCTCGGCGCTCTCGCCGATCACCGACAGGTCGGCCCGTTTGATCATGTCGCAGCCAGGGTCGAGGTTGATCGCCACCACCTTGTCGCAGGCACCGATGCCTTGCAGGTGCTGGATCGCCCCGGAAATCCCCACCGCCACGTAAACCCGCGCGGTGACCCAGGTGCCGGACGCGCCGACTTGGCGGTCGCGCGCCATGAAGCCATCGTCCACCGCCACTCGGGACGCGCCTTCGGTAGCGCCCAGCGCTTCGGCGGTCCTGTGGAAAAGTCCCCAGTCCTTGACCCCGTTGCCGCCGGAGAAGATGAACTCTGCTTCGGCCATCGGAATCGCCGCCGGGTCCACCGCCACTGCGCCCAGATCCTCGATGCGCGACAAGCTGCGCGCCACGGCTGTGGATAACTCCACCAGCAACGCTTCGTGGCGGGTTTCGCTGACCGGTTCGGCGCATTCGACGGCAGCCAGAATCAAGCGTGCAACCGGGCGCGCAAGGTCTTGTAAGCCAGCGCCGGCGCGGCCGATGCATTCCTGATCCTTGACCTGCCAGACCCGTGTGGCCGGGCGTTCGCCCAGTGCTGCGGCAAAGCGTCGACCCAATTCACCACCACCGCTGCGGCTGTCCGGCAGCAACCAGTGACGCGGGCTGAACTGGTTATCCACAGCCCGCAGACCCTGGACCCGTTGTTCCGGTGCATAACCGCTGAATTCGTCACCTTCCAGCACCAGCAAGCGATCAACGCCAGCGGTAGCGAAGGCGCTTTCTTTGTGTTCACCGAAGACCACGGCCAATACCGCGCCGTCCTTGCCGGCCAACTGATGAGCCAGACCGAGCAAGTCGCGGTCGTGGCTGCTCAAGCGGCCGCCGACCATGTCCGGCACCACGCTGATGTAAAACGCTGGTGCAGGCACTTGATGCAGCGGCAATTGCACTTCAACGGCGGCCGAGCGTTTGCTCGCCCCGCCCTGTTGAGCGCCGCTGCGATCGATTCGCTTGATGCCGTTGGGACCGATAAAACCGATGCCATGGGGATTCTTGCGGATGACGCCGTTAGGCCCCATCCAGCTGTGTTGCGCCGGTTGCATGGCCGCGTGCAGCGGGTGCAAACGGTTACGGGCGATCCATTCGGCGCGTGGGTCGCGGCGGATAATGTCGCTCATCAGTGGGCCTCCGCAGGTTCACGTTGGGCCGGTTTGGTCGGCTTGCTCGGGGCAGCGTCTTCGAGCAATGCGTCCGCCACCAGTTCGGCGATGTCCTTGATCAGCGGCCGGGGTTCGACCACGCCTTCGAGCATCGCGGTGCACTGAGGACAACCCACGGCCACCAGTTCGGCGCCGGTTTCGCGGATGTCTTCCATGCGCATGTCGGGGATCCGTTGCTTGCCCGGAATGTCGGTGATCGGTGCACCGCCGCCACCGCCGCAGCAGCGCGAGCGGAAACCGGAGCGTTGCATTTCCTTGATCTCGATCCCCAGGGCGCGCAGCACTTCACGCGGTGCCTCGTATTCGCCGTTGTAGCGGCCGAGGTAGCACGGGTCGTGATAGGTCACGCTGCTGCCTTTGTGCTGGCCGAGGTTCAGGGCGCCTTCGCCAATGATTTCCGCCATGTAAGTGCTGTGATGCTGCACGAGGTAGTTGCCGTCGAAGGCGCCGTACTCGTTTTTCAGCACGTGGAAGCTGTGCGGGTCGCAGGTGACGATGCGGTTGAAGCTGTACTTGGCCAGGGTCTGAATGTTGCGTTTGGCCAACAGCTGGAAGGTGGCTTCGTCGCCCAGACGTCGGGCCACATCACCGCTGTCGCGCTCTTCAAGCCCCAGCACTGCGAAGTCAACCTTGGCCGCTTTCAGCACTTTGACGAAGGCGCGCAAGGTGCGCTGGTTGCGCATGTCGAAGGCACCGTCGCCGACCCAGAACAGCACGTCGACGGATTTCTTCTCGCTCATCAGATTGAGGTTCAAATCCGCCGCCCAGTTCATCCGCCCGCCCGGCGCAAAGCCGCCCGGGTTGTCGGTGGCAATCAGGTTTTCCAGGACTTCAGCGCCCTTGTTCGGGGTCGCGCCTTTTTCCAGGGTCAGATGGCGGCGCATGTCGACGATGACATCGACGTGCTCGATCATCATCGGGCATTCCTCGACGCAGGCGCGGCAGGTGGTGCAGGACCACAAGGTTTCAGCGTCCACCAGACCGTTGACGATCGGTTGATGCGGATTACCGGCGTGTTCGCCGATCGCCTTGCCTGGATACGGGCTGCCGGCGAATTTGGCATCGGTGCCACCGGCCAGGCCGACCACCATGTCCTGAATCAGCTTTTTCGGGTTCAGCGGCTGGCCGGCGGCGAACGCCGGGCACGCGGCTTCGCACTTACCGCACTGCACGCAGGCGTCGAAGCCGAGCAGTTGGTTCCAGGTGAAATCCTTGGGTTTTTCCACGCCCAGTGGCGCGGTTGGGTCGTTCAGGTCCAGCGGTTTCAAACCGGTGGAACGACCGCCACCAAAGCGTTCGGCGCGACGGTGCCAGGCCAGATGCAAAGCACCGGCGAAGGCGTGCTTCATCGGCCCGCCCCAGGTCATGCCGAAGAACAGTTCGCTAACGCCCCACAGCACACCGACGCCGAGGATCGCAGCCACCACCCACCCGCCGAAGTTTTCCGGGAGGATGCCGGCAACCGGCAGGGTCAACAGGAAGAAGCTCGCAGAGAACGCCAACAGGCTTTTTGGCAGGCGCATCCATGGGCCTTTGGAAAGACGAGCCGGTGGGTTGCGACGACGCAGGAACATGAAAATCGCACCGACGAACATCACCGCCGAGGCAATCAACAGGGCAACACCGAGAATGCGATTGTGCAGGCCGAAACCGTGAACCAGGATCGCCAGCACAATCGACGCCACCGCACCGCCAGCCGTGGCGACGTGAGTGTTGGCGATGTATTTGTCCCGCGCGACGACATGGTGCAAATCGACCATGTAACGCTTGGGCATGGCGAACAGGCCGCCGATCAGGTCGACTTTCGAAGCCCGGCCTCGGCGCCACATAGCCACCCGCCGCAACGCGCCGAGGACAGCAAGGCCCAGGGCTGCGAACAACAGGATTGGAAGAAGGGTGTTCAACATGGTGGAGCTCCCAAAGACCTCGGGTCTTGCAGGCCAAACTACCTGGATGCCTTGCTCGATTCCTGTGGGAGCGAGCTTGCTCGCGATTCAGGCGACGCGGTGCATCAGAAACTCCGCGCTATCGTTCATCGCGAGCAAGCTCGCTCCCACAGGGTTATCCACAAGCTCTTAGAAATCCTTGCACAACCGCAACGCGTCATAGATCGCCGCGTGGGTGTTGCGCTGCGCCACGCAGTCGCCGATACGGAACAGCAAGTAGCCGTCGCCCGCCTGGCTCAGCGAAGGTTGTGGCTTGATCGCGAACAAAGCTTCGATGTCCATCTGGCCTTTGTTGCGCGACGCTTCCTTCAGCGCGTAATAGATTTCTTCGTCCGGACGCACGCCGTTTTCGACGACGACCTGATCCACCACCCGCTCCTCTTTGGCGCCGGTGTATTCGTTTTCCAGCACTGCCACCAGCTTGTCGCCTTCGCGGTAGACCTTCTCCAGCATCATGTCCCCGGTCATGATCACTTCTTTGGGGTACATGCTGCGGTAGTACGTTGGGAACGAGGTACCGCCAATCGCCACGCCCGGTTTGATGTCGTCAGTGACGATCTCGACCTGGCTGCCCTTGTCGGCGAGGAAGTCGGCGGTCGACATCCCGGTGAACTCGCAAATGGTGTCGTAGACCAGCACGTTCTTGCCCGGTGCCACCTTGCCGTCGAGGATGTCCCAGCTGCTGACCACCAGGCCTTCAGCCGCGCCCCAGTGCTCGTTCTGCTCCAGGAATGGATGGCCGCCGACGGCGAGCACGACCACGTCCGGACGCAGGTCGAGAATGGTTGCCGCATCGGCGGCCACGCCCAGGCGCAGGTCGACTTTCAAACGCGCCAATTCCAGTTGGAACCAACGGGTGATACCGGCGATCTGGTCCCGTTGCGGGGCTTTCGAGGCGGTCGTGATCTGGCCGCCGATAAATTCTTTCTTCTCGAACAGGGTCACGTCGTGGCCACGTTCGGCCGACACACGCGCAGCTTCCATCCCGGCAGGACCGGCACCGACGACGACAACTTTGCGCTTCACACCGGTCGACTTCTCGATGATGTGCGGCACGCCCATGTATTCACGGGAGGTCGCAGCGTTCTGGATGCACAAGACATCCAGGCCCTGGTACTGACGGTCGATGCAGTAGTTGGCGCCGACGCATTGTTTGATCTGGTCAACCTGGCCCATTTTGATCTTGGCGATCAGGTGCGGGTCGGCGATATGGGCGCGGGTCATACCGACCATGTCCACGTAGCCGCCTTCCAGAATACGGGTTGCCTGGTTCGGGTCCTTGATGTTCTGCGCGTGCAGCACCGGGGCCTTGACCACTTCTTTGATACCGGCGGCCAAGTGCAGGAACGGCTCCGGTGGATAACTCATGTTCGGAATTACGTTGGCCAGGGTGTTGTGGGTGTCGCAACCCGAACCCACCACGCCAATGAAGTCGATCATGCCGGTATCGTCGTAGTACTTGGCGATCTGCTTCATGTCCTCGTGGGACAAGCCGTCCGGGTGGAACTCGTCACCGCACAGACGGATGCCAACACAGAAATCCGGACCGACTTCAGCCCGCACAGCCTTCAGCACTTCCAGGCCGAAACGCATGCGGTTTTCGAAGCTGCCGCCCCATTCGTCGGTACGCTTGTTGACCCGTGGGCTCCAGAACTGGTCGATCATGTGCTGGTGCACTGCGGACAATTCAACGCCGTCCAGGCCACCGGCCTTGGCGCGGCCAGCCGCGGTGGCGTAGTTGCCGATCACCCGCCAGATTTCTTCCGGCTCGATGGTTTTGCAGGTCGCACGGTGTACCGGCTCGCGGATGCCCGACGGCGACAGCAGGGTTGGCCAATGCTCGCCGTCCCAACGCGAGCGTCGGCCCATGTGAGTAATCTGGATCATGATCTTGGCGCCATGCTTGTGCATGGCATCGGCCAGGTTCTGGAAGTGCGGAATGATCCGGTCATCGGCCAGGTTGACCGACTTCCACCAGCCTTGCGGGCTGTCGATGGCCACACTGGAGGAACCGCCGCAAATCGCCAGGCCGATCCCGCCCTTGGCTTTCTCTTCGTAATACTTGACGTACCGGTCGGTGGTCATGCCGCCGTCGGTGGCATAGACCTCGGCGTGCGCGGTGCTGAGCACGCGGTTGCGGATGGTCAGTTTGCCGATCTGGATCGGCTGGAACATTGCTTCGAAAGCCATGGCGGGTTCCTCGACTTACAACGGCTTGACGGTGAACAGGCCGTCGTCGTGGCCTTCTTCGGAGCCACCGTAAACCTGTTCGGCAACGGTGCGGATCTTGCTGCCGCGGGCTTGCAGAATCTGGTCCATGGCACCGGCAAACCAACCGGTGAACATGTAGTCAACCTTGCGCCCGACCTTGCCGTACACGTAGACGAACGCCGAGTGTTCGAGCTTGACGCTGGCAGTGCCTTTGTCGAGGTCGATGTCCTGGATCTTGAACAGGCCCCAGCCGCGTTGCGACAGGCGTTTCATGTAGTGCTCGAACACCGCAACGCCTTCCAGGCCGTGGCATTCGGCTTCTTTTTCACACCAGTGCCAGGCGGATTTATAGCCAGCCTTGTAGAGGATCTCGGCGTAGGCGTCAGCACCCAGAACTTCCTCGATGCCCATGTGGTTGTTGACGAAGAAATGACGCGGCACATACAGCATTGGCAGGGCGTCGGAGGTCCAGACACCGGTTTCGCTGTCGACTTCGATTGGCAATTGCGGGGCGATCTTGGCCATGGAAACTTAACTCCAGAAAAATTTTGGTGTTGCCCCCGGCGCGGACGGCCGGGGGAAAGGATTCAGATTTGCTGTGGCTTACTCGCCCCAGACGTCCTTGAGGACGTTGACCCAGTTCTCGCCCATGATCTTGCGGACCACGCGCTCGGAATGGCCGCGCTTGAGCAGGGTTTCGGTCAGGTTCGGGAACTCGCCGACGGTGCGGATGCCCAGCGGGTTGATGATCTTGCCGAAGCTGGTCAGGCGGCGGGCGTAGCCCTTGTCATGGGTCAGGTATTCGAAGAAGTCCTGGCCATGGCCCTGGGTGAAGTCGGTGCCGATACCGATGGCGTCTTCGCCAACGATGTTCATGGTGTATTCGATGGCTTCGGCGTAATCGTCGATGGTCGAATCGATGCCTTTGGCCAGGAATGGCGCAAACATGGTCACACCGACGAAACCGCCGTGGTCGGCGATGAACTTCAGTTCTTCATCGGACTTGTTGCGCGGGTGAATTTTCAGACCCGACGGTAGGCAGTGGGAGTAGCAAACCGGCTTCTTGGATTCGAGGATGACTTCTTCGGAGGTTTTCGAACCCACGTGGGACAGGTCGCACATGACGCCGACACGGTTCATCTCGGCGACGATTTCACGACCGAAACCCGACAGGCCGCCATCACGCTCGTAGCAACCGGTACCGACCAGGTTCTGGGTGTTGTAGCACATCTGCACGATACCGACGCCCAGCTGCTTGAACACCTCGACGTAGCCGATCTGGTCTTCAAAGGCGTGAGCATTCTGGAAACCGAAGAGGATGCCGGTCTTGCCCTGCTCCTTGGCCTTGCGGATATCGGCGGTGGTGCGCACCGGAATCACCAGGTCGCTGTTTTCGCGGATCAGCTTCTGGCTGGCGGCGATATTGTTGACGGTGGCCTGGAAGCCCTCCCACACCGACACGGTGCAGTTGGCCGCGGTCAGACCGCCCTTGCGCATGTCTTCGAACAGCTCACGGTTCCACTTGGCAATAATCAGACCGTCGATAACGATGCTGTCGGCGTGCAATTCGGCTGGGCTCATCAGGCTGTCCCCTATTAGCGATTCGTGCGCCGAATCGTGTGCCGGCGCTTTGGGGCCAGCATATGCCTGAGGGAGGGGGCAGCCGGGTGCAAAAACGACAGGGGGTTTGCCGAAAGCGTCAATCCGCGACAAAGGGTCGTCGTCGGGCGTCATGGGCCACCTGTTCAAGGGCCTTCGCATGGGCCAGAATTCGCAGCATTACTGGATGTTTCACTGAAAAAGGGGCGGCGGCGCAATGAAATCGATCTTCCTGGCTTTGGCACTGATAGCGACCGGCGTACACGCGGCTGAAGAGGCCGACGATAACCCCTGCGACAAAGTCGAAAACGAGGTTCAGACCCTGGAATGCTCGGTCTACAGCAGAACCACCGCCGAAGACCTGCTGAAAGACAACTACCAAACCCTGACCGAACGCATGCAATCGCTCTACGGCAAGAACCCGGCGCAACTGACCGACATCACCGCCAAGCTCAAGGCTGCGCAGCAGCAATGGCTGAAAACCCGGGATGCGGATTGCGCGGTTAAGGCGTTTCCGGCGACCAGTGGTAGCAAGGCGTTCACAATTGCGCAGAATGATTGCGTGGCGCGGATGAGTGATGAGCGGTCGGAGTTTTTGGAGTCGATTGGGCAGGATTAAACCTTGTCGTCCGTCGGAAGCTGGTGCTGTTCACCAGCTTTCTAACCGCAAGAAATGACCTTTCCCGCAAGCAGTTTTCATCTCGCCTACAACCGCCCTTCAGCTCCATAAACGACCGCTTCAGTCGGGCAACATGCCGACACGGTTCGTTTGTTTGCGACCTGGAAAATATAAGCAAAGATTCGCAAATCTTATAAAAGACTTATATCCTCCTATGAACAGCATCCACTGGACTCGAAAGGCCGTTAAGCAACTTCTGAAATTGCATTCCGCTCATCAGATCCAGGTTCGTGATGCCGTCACGGTGCTGGCTGGCATGCCGGATGTAGGCAATGTCAAAGCACTGGTTGGTCATGATTACGCCTACCGTCTGCGAGTCGGCAATTATCGGATCATGTTCGACTGGGATGGCGCAATTAAAGTGATCAGTATTCAAGAGGTCAAAAAACGCGATGAGCGCACCTACTGACGTTCAAATTATTAATGACGCTGACGGAAACCCCGCCTTCGTGGTTATTCCATACGCGCAATACGTCGCGCAGAAGATAGAGCCCGATCTGATCCCTCACGAGGTGGTCAGCCGCATCGTCGACGGCGCGACGCCTATTCGTGCCTGGCGTGAACACTTAAACCTTACACAGGATGAAGTGGCCAAACGCATGGGCATCTCCCAACCGGCCTTCGCCCAGCAGGAGACTGTTGCCAAGCCTCGCAAGGCCACTCGCGAAAAAATCGCCGCAGCTTTTGGCATCAAGCCCAATCAACTCGAGCTGTAAGCTGCACTCCACCAACAAGGAAAGGGATTCACATGAAAATCTGCGGCATCGAAATCAAAGGCAGCGAAGCCATCATCGCCGTGGCCTCCCTCGACGATCAGGTCCTGAGCCACGTCGCTCTAGCCACCAAGAAAATTGCCCTCGACGATGACGACGAAGCCGCCAACGTCAAAGTGTTTGCTGCTCAGGTGGCGTCGTTTGTGCGCGAGAATTCCATCGACCGGATCGTGATCAAGAAGCGCAGCAAGAAAGGTGAGTTCGCCGGTGGGCCGACTACATTCAAGATTGAGGGCATTTTTCAGTTGCTGGAGAGTTGCGAGGTGACGTTGCTGTCGCCGCAGACGATCAATGCGCAGAACAAGAAGTTTGACTTTGCGCTGCCGGAGACGCTGAACAAGTATCAGCATGAGGCTTACAAGGCGGCCTGTTCCGCCCTGATGAAGAAATAACACCCAAGCAGATCCCCCGTGGGAGTGAGCCTGCTCGCGATAGCGGTCCGTCATTCAAGTTGATGTTGATGATCCACCGCTATCGCGAGCAAGCTCGCTCCTACAGGGGATCTTCTGTGTTCAGACGAGCTCCCGCCCGTCTCCCAATCGTCGTCGATCCTCCCGCGGACACCGCGCAAACCGTGCCCGATAACTGCGGGTGAAATACGACGGCGATTCAAACCCGCACGCAATGCTCACTTCCAGCACGCTCATGTCCGTCTGCCGCAGCAACTGCCGCGCCTTCTCCAACCGTAATCGCAGGTAGAAATTGCTCGGTGTGTCGTTCAGGTGCAACCGAAACAATCGCTCCAACTGCCGCCGCGTCACCTTGATCGAGTCGGCCAATTCCAGCGTGCTCAGCGGCGGTTCGCTGTGCTGCTCCATCTCGCCGATCACATGCACCAGTTTCTTGTTGCTGATGCCATAACGCGTGGCGACTTCCATGCGCTGGTGGTCTTTGCGCGGGCGGATGCGGCCGAGCACGAATTGCTCGCTGACCTGGATCGCCAGTTCCGGGCCGTGGGCCTGGCTGATGAGGTCGAGCATCAGGTCGATGGAAGCGGTACCGCCGGCGGAGGTGATGCGCCGGCGGTCGATCTCGAACAGCTCCTGGGTGACGCTGAGCTGCGGATAGGACTCCTTGAACGCGTCGATGGCTTCCCAGTGCAGGGTCAGGCGATGGCCGTCGAGCAGGCCGGCTTCGGCGAGGACGAAACTGCCGGTGTCGATGGCGCCGAGGGTCACCCCTTCGTTGTCCAGGCGGCGCAACCAGTGTTCCAGCGCCGGGGTTGCGAATTTCAGGGGTTCGAAGCCGGCGACCACCAATAGCGTTGCGCCTTTCTTCAGCGGTTCCAGCGCCGCATCGGCGTTGACCGACATGCCGTTGCTGGCCAATACCGCCCCGCCGTCCGCGCTGAGCACATGCCAGCGGTAAAGCTCGCCACGAAAGCGATTGGCGACCCGCAGCGGCTCGATGGCCGAGATAAAACCGATGGCCGAGAAACCCGGCATCAACATGAAGTAGAAATCCTGGGACATGGAGCGCACTCGATAGGCGGGTAGCGTGTGGACGTTGATACGCCAGTTACACGCGGCATTCAAGAGCGCAGGTCGCTGCAGTGCAAGAGCTGGTCGCCGCAGTGCGCTTTAGCGGGCCCTAAGCTGCGTAACTTGGTCATCACCGGCGCACGAAGATGCCGGAACCCACAATAACGACCTGCCGAGGAACCCGACATGAAACGACTGATCAGCAGCTGTGTTCTTGCACTCAGCGGTACCGCTTTCTTGAGCGCCAGCGTCATGGCGGCCGAACCTGCTTCATGCCAGAACGTGCGCATGGGCGTTGTGAACTGGACCGACGTGATCGCCACCAGTGCCATGACCCAAGTCCTGCTCGATGGCCTCGGCTACAACACCAAACAAACCAGCGCTTCCCAGCAAATCATCTTCGCCGGGATCCGCGACCAGCGCCTGGACTTGTTCCTGGGCTACTGGAACCCGCTGATGACCCAGACCATCACGCCGTTCGTCGCGGCCAATCAGGTCAAGGTGCTTGAGGCGCCGAGCCTGAAAGACGCTCGCGCCACCCTTGCCGTACCGACGTATCTCGCCGACAAGGGCCTGAAAACCTTTGCCGACATCGCCAAGTTTGAAAAGGAACTGGGCGGCAAGATCTACGGTATCGAGCCAGGTTCAGGTGCCAACACCCAGATCAAGGCGATGATCGCCAAGAACCAGTTTGGCCTCGGCAAGTTCCAGTTGGTCGAGTCCAGTGAGGCCGGCATGCTCGCGGCGGTGGATCGCGCCGTGCGACGCAAAGAGGCCGTGGTGTTCTTCGGCTGGGCGCCGCACCCGATGAACGTCAACGTGCAAATGACTTATCTAACCGGCAGCGAAGACGCTCTGGGCCCGAACGAAGGCATGGCCACGGTCTGGACCGTCACCTCGCCGAACTACGCACAGCAATGCCCGAACATCGGCCGTTTGCTGAGCAACCTGACCTACACCGCCGAAGACGAGAGCCGGATGATGCAGCCGCTGCTGGATCACAAAGACGCCTTCGAATCGGCCAAGCAATGGCTGAAAGATCACCCACAAGACAAGCAACGCTGGCTCGAAGGCGTGACCACCTTCGATGGCAAACCGGCGGCTGACAACCTGAAACTGACCACCAAATAAACCCGATTGAACCACCGACTCGCAGCCCGACCGGGCTGCGAACGGAATCATCACGCCTGTAAGGAACCGCCTCATGAACCACGACGTCATCATCACCTGCGCACTCACCGGTGCTGGCGACACGACCAGCAAGAGCCCACACGTGCCGGTCACCCCGAAACAAATCGCCGCTGCCGCCGTGGAAGCCGCCAAGGCCGGCGCCACTGTCGTTCACTGCCACGTTCGCAACCCCGAAACCGGCAAATTCAGCCGTGATGTAGCGCTGTATCGCGAAGTGATGGAGCGCATTCGCGAGGCGGACGTCGACATCATCGTCAACCTCACCGCCGGCATGGGCGGCGACCTGGAAATCGGCGCGGGCGAAAACCCGATGGAGTTCGGCCCGAACACTGACCTGGTCGGCCCGCTGACCCGTCTGGCCCACGTTGAAGAGCTACTGCCGGAAATCTGCACCCTCGATTGCGGCACCCTGAACTTCGGCGACGGCGACACCATTTACGTGTCCACCCCGGCCCAGTTACGTGCTGGCGCCAAACGCATTCAAGAGCTGGGCGTGAAGGCCGAGCTGGAAATTTTCGACACCGGTCACCTGTGGTTCGCCAAGCAGATGATCAAGGAAGGGTTGCTCGACGACCCGTTGTTCCAGCTGTGCCTGGGCATCCCGTGGGGCGCTCCGGCCGACACCACCACCATGAAAGCCATGGTCGACAACCTGCCTGCCAATGCGGTCTGGGCCGGTTTCGGCATCGGTCGCATGCAAATGCCAATGGCCGCACAAGCGGTGCTGCTCGGCGGCAACGTGCGGGTCGGTCTGGAAGACAACATCTGGCTGGACAAAGGCGTACTGGCGACCAACGGCCAACTGGTCGAGCGCGCCTCGGAAATCCTCAGCCGTCTCGGCGCCCGTGTTCTGACGCCGGCGGAAGGCCGGGCAAAAATGGGCCTGACCAAGCGCGGTTGACCGCTAATCACACTTAACCCTGTGGGAGCGAGCTTGCTCGCGATAGCGTCGGTACATCCAGTGCAACTTTTGCAGCCGGAATACCGTCATCGCGAGCAAGCTCGCTCCCACAAAGGATCACCGAATTCTTTAGGACGTCGCCATGAGCTTTATCACCGAAATCAAAACCTTCGCAGCCTTGGGCAGCGGTGTCATCGGCAGCGGTTGGGTGTCCCGCGCCCTCGCCCACGGCCTCGACGTGGTGGCCTGGGACCCGGCGCCCGGTGCCGAAGCCGCGCTGCGCAAACGCGTCGCCAATGCCTGGGGCGCTTTGGAGAAACAGGGCCTTGCGCCAGGTGCATCGCAGGATCGGTTGCGCTTTGTCGCAACCATTGAAGAATGCGTTCGTGACGCGGACTTCATTCAGGAAAGCGCCCCTGAGCGTCTGGACCTGAAACTGGAACTGCACAGCAAAATCAGCGCAGCGGCCAAGCCCAATGCCTTGATCGGTTCCAGTACTTCCGGCCTGTTGCCGAGCGAGTTTTACGAGAGTTCGACGCACCCGGAACGTTGCGTGGTCGGGCACCCGTTCAACCCGGTTTACCTGCTGCCGCTGGTGGAAGTGGTCGGTGGCAAAAACACGGCGCCTGAAGCGGTTCAAGCGGCGATGAAAGTGTATGAATCCTTAGGCATGCGTCCACTGCATGTGCGCAAGGAAGTGCCGGGTTTTATCGCTGACCGCTTGCTCGAAGCGCTGTGGCGTGAGGCGCTGCACCTGGTTAACGACGGCGTGGCGACCACTGGTGAAATCGACGATGCAATCCGCTTTGGCGCGGGCCTGCGTTGGTCGTTCATGGGCACATTCTTGACCTACACACTGGCGGGTGGCGATGCGGGTATGCGGCACTTCATGGCGCAATTCGGGCCGGCGTTGCAATTGCCGTGGACGTACCTGCCAGCACCGGAACTGACCGACAAGTTGATCGATGATGTGGTGGATGGCACCAGCGATCAGTTGGGCACGCACAGCATTTCGGCGCTGGAGCGCTATCGTGATGATTGCTTGCTGGCGGTGCTGGAGGCGGTGAAGACCACCAAAGAGAAGCATGGGATGGCGTTTGCCGACTGATAGTGATCGGCTTGAAATCCCCCCCTCACCCTAACCCTCTCCCCAGAGGGTAGAGGGAACTGACCGAGGTGTACTTAGAGCGACATCGACCTGAAAGAACTGAGTCGAACTCAGGCTTTGAAAAGCATGGAGATCGGCCCCCTTTCCCCCTCTCCCCTATGGGGAGAGGGCTGGGGTGAGGGGTGGATCTTGAACCATAAACACATTCCCACCTCCCGGACCCCCAATCATGCCCACCCTCACCACCTACCAAACCAAAATCATCCCCGACTGGGTCGACTACAACGGCCACCTGCGCGATGCCTTTTACCTGCTGATTTTCAGCTACGCCACCGACGCCCTGATGGACCGCCTGGGCATGGACAGCAACAACCGCGAAGCCAGCGGCAACTCGCTGTTCACCCTCGAACTGCACCTCAATTACCTGCACGAAGTGAAGCTCGACGCCGACGTCGAGGTGCGCACTCAAATCATCGGCCACGACAGCAAACGCCTGCACCTCTATCACAGCCTGCATCTGGTCGGCGACGACAAGGAACTGGCGGGCAACGAACAAATGCTCCTGCACGTGGACCTCGCCGGGCCGCGCTCCGCACCGTTCAGCGAAGACACTTTGAGCAAGCTGCAAGCCATCGTCGCCGAGCAAACCGACCTGCCTGCCCCTGAGTACATTGGCCGAGTGATCGCGTTACCCCCTAAAAAATAACAAGGAGATCGCCATTGAACACCGCCGCTTTTGCCGACTTCCGTACCTACCCGTTGATCAGCGCGTTGACCGCCGTACACACCCTGGCGGACCGAATACAAGTGAAGTGGGCCGATGACCGTGTCAGCCCGTTCCATCATCAGTGGCTGCGGGACAACTGTCCGTGCCCGCTGTGCGTCTACACCGTGACCCGCGAGCAAGTGCTGGAAATCGTCGACGTCGCAGAGGACCTCACGCCAACAGAGGCAAACGTCGATGTCGAAGGTTGCCTCAGTATCGAATGGCAGGACGGCCATCTCAGCCGCTTCGATCCGGGCTGGCTGCGGGCTCACGCCTATGACGATGAATCCCGCGCCGAACGCCGGGCCGGCAAACCAAAATCCAAACTGTGGAAAAGCGACTTGCAGCTGCCGGTATTCGAATACCAGGCGCTGATAAACAACAACGACGCCTTGCTGCAATGGCTGCTGGCTGTGCGCGATATCGGCCTGACTCAAGTGCGCGGCGTGCCCACCGAACCCGGCTCACTGAAACTGATCGCCCAGCGGATTTCCTTCATCCGCGAGAGCAATTTTGGCGTGCTGTTCAACGTGCAATCCAAAGCCGATGCCGACAGCAATGCCTATACCGCTTTCAACCTGCCGCTGCACAGCGACCTGCCAACCCGGGAGTTGCAACCGGGACTGCAATTTCTGCATTGCTTGGTCAATGACGCGGACGGTGGCGAGAGTATTTTCGTCGACGGCTTTGCCATCGCCCATGCGTTGCGCGAGGAGGATCCCGAGTCATTCAAGGCCCTGTGTGAAATCCCCGTGGAGTTTCGCAACAAGGACCGCCACAGCGACTACCGCTGCCTGGCACCGATCATCGCCCTCGATGCGTTGGGGCAGGTTTCGGAGATCCGCATGGCGAACTTTCTGCGGGGGCCATTTGATGCGTCTATCGAAGACATGCCCAAGCTATACCGGGCTTATCGGCGGTTTATTGCGATGGCTCGCGAGTCGCGGTTTCGGGTGATGACGCGGCTCAATCCCGGCGAGTTGTGGTGCTTCGACAACCGCCGCACCCTCCACGCCCGCAACGCCTTCGACCCCGCCAGCGGCGCCCGGCATTTCCAGGGGTGCTATGTCGATCGTGACGAGTTGTTGTCACGAATCCTGGTGTTACAGCGTTAAACCGCGTCATCGTTCATCGCGAGCAAGCTCGCTCCCACAGGGGAATGCAATCCCATGTGGGAGCGAGCTTGCTCGCGATGGCGTCAGTCCAATCAACACTTCCATACCTGATTCACAGGCAAAAAAAACCCCGATCAAGCCGTGACAGGATCGGGGCAGAAGTGGGTACTGTTGAGGAGCCGTTGCGCGAGGGTGACCAAACCTTCGTGAAGCCAGCTGAATCCAGTGTGCCCACTCTCCCCTCTGGCAAGTTAGCCGAAAACGACCTGTTCATAGGTATCGCGGCCATTGCGACAAATCGTCCTTGCCGACGCCCCCTACCCCTACGAGAATCGAGCCACGACACCGTTCCCTGAAGAAGGATTGCGTCATGATGTACGCCGATTTGATTGACCAGGAAGACCTGTTGGGCCAGCTGAAATCGTTGGGTTTTCAAGTACCGAACGGCGCCACAGCCGAGCAGGCTTGCGAGTGCGCAGTGCGAGGCTTGAACGATGAACGGGCGATAGTCCTGCGGACTATGGTCAAGCAGATGTACACCAGCAGCGCGACCATCCTGCCGGCCGTGCGCCAGGCCATCGATAGGCAATTGCTGCCCGCGCTGGCGGAGTATCAACAGAGCCGTAGCGCCTGATAGAACCCATCGTCGGAACGCCGCCCGGAGCAAGCTCGCTCCCACAGTTGACCGCATTCCCCTGAGAGAACTCGGCCAATGTGGGAGCGAGCTTGCTCGCGATGAAGCCAACCCGGTCTTAGAGCCTTACGCTGGCGAACGTCGACTCATTACGCGCCTGACTCAACGCCGACAACGGCCCGGACAACGGTGACAACACCAGTGCTTGCGGCAGCGGCATCATCGCAACCTGTTGCGTGGTGTTGGAACCTACGCGTTCGTCACGCGGCGGAATGCCGAAGTATTCGCGGTAGCACTTGGAGAAGTGCGGCGTAGACACGAAGCCACACACCGACGCCACTTCGATGATCGACATCGGCGTTTGCTTGAGCAGCTGCCGGGCGCGGATCAAGCGCAGTTTCAGGTAGTAACGCGACGGCGAGCAGTGCAGGTATTTCTGGAACAGCCGCTCCAGCTGACGACGCGACACGGCGACATACACCGCCAGTTCGTCGAGGTCGATCGGCTCTTCCAGGTTGGCCTCCATCAGCGCGACGATTTCCTGCAACTTCGGCTGGTTGGTACCGAGCATGTGCTTGAGCGGCACACGCTGGTGATCCTGCTCGTTGCGGATGCGCTCGTAGACGAACATTTCCGAGATCGCGGCCGACAGTTCACGACCGTGATCGCGGCTGATCAGGTGCAGCATCATGTCCAGCGGCGCGGTGCCACCGGAGCTGGTGAAACGGTTACGGTCGAGGGTGAACAGACGAGTACTCATGGCCACACGCGGGAAAGCTTCCTGCATAGCGGCCAGGCATTCCCAGTGCACGCTGCAATCGAAACCGTCCAACAAACCGGCGCAGGCCAGGGCCCAGCTACCGGTGCAGACCGCGCCCAGACGCTTGGACTGACGCGCCTGGCTTTGCAGCCATGACACGTGTTCACGGGTAACAGTGCGTTGAATACCAATACCGCCACAGACAATGATGGTGTCCATGGGAGGCGCTTTGTGCATGGAGGCGTCGGGGGTGATCTGCAGACCGTCACTGGCCCAGACCTGACCACCGTCGACGGTCAGTGTGGTCCAGCGATACAGCTCGCGGCCGGACAATTGGTTGGCCATGCGCAGGGGTTCTACTGCGGAGGCCAGAGAAATAAGCGTGAAATTGTCCAGCAGCAAAAAGCCGATGGATTGAGGCGCACGGTTCTGGGGTTGGGCCCCGGAGTTGAACGTCGTCATCGCGGTATCTCCTCACACAAAGCGGGTGATGGCCTCAGGCGGAGGCTCTTGTTATTGCCATCGTTCTCGCGTGGGAGACGGGCTTTGTAATGACAGAGCAAATGCCATGCCTAAAGTTGAATGGCCGTTCAATAACTCCTGAAAACGACGTCGCGCCGCGTCTATATAAGCCGCGCCGCGAGTGGGGGTTATAACTGCCATTATCGGCGGGAGGCGCTCTGCCCCGTTGGGCGTGAGCAAATCGGTAGCACTTGTGGGAACAGGGCTACAGCGACCTGGTGAAGAGTGTCACCGCAAGCACAGGTGACAGGCGGTAATGGCCAACTTGGATCCCTGACCTGGGTGAAGTCGCTTATCTGTAAGCGACGCTCTAAAAGGTGGCGCGTTTTGATTCCGGTGTTCACTTAGCGCGCAGTTTTGACTGGTCTAGTGTGGCAAATGAGGTATCTGTGGCGAGGGGGCTTGCCCCCGTTCGGCTGCGCAGCAGCCGCAAAGATTTCAGGGCCGCTGCGCGACCCAGCGGGGGCAAGCCCCCTCGCCACAAAAGCCCCTCGCCACAGGTCAACTCGGTCTCAGCACTCAACCGCGCTAACCGCCAACCCACCCCGCGATGTCTCTTTATATTTGTCATGCATGTCCGCGCCGGTATCACGCATGGTGCGAATCACCCGATCCAGCGAGATAAAGTGCTGACCATCCCCGCGCAGCGCCATCTGCGCCGCGTTGATCGCCTTCACCGCGGCAATCGCATTGCGCTCGATGCACGGCACTTGAACCAGCCCGCCCACCGGGTCGCAAGTCAGGCCAAGGTTGTGTTCCAGGCCGATTTCCGCCGCGTTGCACAGTTGCTCCGGCGTCGCGCCGAGAATCTCCGCCAACCCCGCCGCCGCCATCGCACAGGCCGAACCGACTTCGCCCTGGCAACCGACTTCGGCACCGGAAATCGAAGCGTTCTTCTTGCACAGAATCCCGACCGCTGCCGCGCTGAGGAAATAGTCGACCACGTTGGCGTCGGTCACCACCTCGCTGAACTTCATAAAGTAGTGCAGCACCGCCGGAATGATCCCCGCCGCGCCATTGGTCGGTGCCGTGACCATGCGCCCGCCAGCGGCGTTTTCTTCGTTGACCGCCAGGGCGAACAGGTTGACCCACTCCATGGCGCTCAAGGTCGAGCCGATGACGTTGGGTTTGCCCAGCTCTTGCAGGCTGCGGTGCAACCTGGCCGCACGACGGCGCACATTCAGGCCGCCGGGCAAGATACCTTCGTGCTTGAGGCCTTGCTCCACGCAATCCTGCATGGCGCGCCAGAGTGTCATCAGGCCAGCGCGGATTTCCTCTTCGCTGCGCCAGACCTTCTCGTTAGCCATCATCAATTCGGCGACGCGCAGGTTGTGCTTCTGGCAGAGGCTCAGCAGTTCGACGGCGCTGGAGAAATCGTACGGCAGCACAGTGCGGTCCAGATCGACCACTCCGCTTGAAGCCTGCGCCTCATCAACGACAAAACCGCCGCCGATGGAGTAGTAGGTGTCGCGATGCAGCTCGCCGTCATCGCCTTCGACGATCAGCGTCATGGCGTTAGGGTGGAACGGCAGGTTCTCGTCGACCAGGCGCATGTCCCGGGCCCAGATGAACGGGACCGACAAACGACCGTCGAGCAACAGCGTGTGGGTTTCGCGCAGGGTTTCGATGCGAATTCCGATTTGTGACGGATCGATCGCGTCCGGCCACTCGCCCATCAGGCCCATGATCACGGCGTTGTCGCTGCCGTGACCGATGCCGGTGGCCGACAACGAACCATAAAGCTGAACTTCGACGCGCCGTACTTGTTCCAAAAGACCCTGCTCACGCAAACCTTGCACGAACAACGCCGCGGCCCGCATAGGTCCCACGGTGTGCGAACTGGAAGGGCCGATGCCGATTTTGAACAGGTCGAAAACACTGATAGCCATTACTGCCGAACTCCTGGATGTGCCAACTCCAGACGCAAAAGCGCCCAGTGACGGAGCTGCTACGCTCAAGCTGCAATCCGCCGAGATGGCCGCATCATCAGGCTTTTGTCATGTCGTTCGACGTCTCACACCGACGCACTCATGCCCACCAACGCCGCGAGGCTTTGACGCTACGTTTTCGCCGTTTTTTTGCGGATCAGAGGGGCAAAGTGGGCTGAAAAAAGCTGTAAACGACGTCACCGACACTGGATGCGACCATCCCTGTACTGGTTACGACGCACCCTGTAGGCGTCAGATTTTCACTGGTACATGATCGTATCGACTCGATTGCAAGGCGCCGTGGTAGAGATGTCTCCAAAACGCCATCCAACCGCAACCTATAAGTGCGGTGGTCCAGTCGGAACACTGCCAAAAAAAACACCAAGGAGTCCATCCATGAAAGGTTCCCCGTCGTTGTTGTTGGCCGCCATGCTGAGTCTGCCGTTACTGGCTCAAGCTGCAGAACCCGCTCAGTGCAGCACCGTAAACTTCTCCGATGTCGGCTGGACTGACATTACCGTCACCACCGCCACCACCAGCGTCGTTCTCGATGCCCTGGGCTACAAGACCAAAACCACGATGATTTCCGTTCCGGTGACCTACAAGTCCCTGGCCGACGGCAAGAACATGGACGTGTTCCTGGGTAACTGGATGCCGACCATGGAAAACGACATCAAGGCCTACCGTGATGCCGGCACCGTGGAGACCCTGCGCGCCAACCTGGAAAACGCAAAATACACACTCGCCGTCCCCGAAGAGTTGTATAACAAGGGTCTGAAAGATTTCGCCGACATCGCCAAGTTCAAGAAAGAACTCGACGGCAAGATCTATGGCATCGAACCAGGCAACGACGGCAACCGCCTGATCCAGAGCATGATCGACAAGAACGCCTTCGGCTTGAAAGACGCCGGCTTCAAGGTGGTCGAGTCCAGCGAGGCAGGCATGCTCTCGCAAGTCGATCGCGCCCAGCGCCGCAACACCGCCGTGGTGTTCCTGGGCTGGGAACCGCACCCGATGAACACGCGTTTCAAGATGAAGTACCTGACTGGCGGCGACGACTTCTTCGGCCCCAACTTCGGTCAGGCGACCATCTTCACCAACACCCGCAAGGGTTACGCGCAGGAATGCAGCAACGTCGGTCAGTTGCTGAAAAACCTGGTGTTCACCCTCGACATGGAAAGCACGCTGATGGGCAACGTCCTGGACGACAAAATGAAGCCTGATGCGGCCGCCAAGGCCTGGCTGAAAAAGAATCCACAGGTGCTCGATACCTGGCTCGCTGGCGTGACCACCATTGACGGTAAACCAGGCCTGGAGGCCGTGAAAGCCAAGCTCGCGCAGCCTTGAATTAAGAAGCACCGCTTACGCCGGGCGGGTTCGCTCGCCCGGGCTGTTTATTTCCTTGCATGCGGACGTTCACTACCATGCTGATTGATCAGAAAATACCTCTAGGCCAGTACATCGCGGGATTCGTTGAATGGTTGACGCAACACGGCGCCAACACCTTCGACGCAATCGCCGTGTCACTGGAAACGATGATCCACGGCGTGACTTTTGCGCTGACCTGGTTCAACCCGCTGGCATTGATCGGCCTCATCGCGCTACTGGCACACTTCATTCAACGAAAGTGGGGCCTGACCGTTTTTGTCATCGCCTCCTTCCTGCTGATCCTCAACCTGGGGTACTGGCAGGAAACCATGGAAACCCTTGCCCAGGTGTTGTTCGCCACCCTGGTCTGCGTGGTCATCGGCGTGCCGTTGGGCATTGTCGCCGCGCATAAACCGATGTTTTACACACTGATGCGTCCGGTGCTCGATCTGATGCAGACCGTACCGACCTTCGTGTACCTCATTCCTACCCTGACCCTCTTCGGTCTGGGTGTGGTCCCGGGTCTGATTTCTACGGTGGTGTTCGCGATTGCCGCACCTATCCGCCTGACTTACCTGGGTATTCGCGATGTTCCCGCAGAACTGATGGACGCCGGCAAAGCCTTCGGCTGCTCGCGCCGTCAACTGCTCGCACGCATCGAACTGCCCTACGCCATGCCAAGCATCGCGGCCGGTATCACCCAGTGCATCATGCTGTCGTTGTCGATGGTGGTGATCGCGGCACTGGTAGGCGCCGACGGCCTGGGCAAACCCGTGGTCAACGCACTGAACACTGCTGATATCGCCCTGGGCTTCGAAGCCGGCCTGGCGATCGTACTGCTGGCGATCATGCTCGACCGTATCTGCAAACAACCCGAAGCCAAAGTAGGGGGTGACGCATGAGCATTATTCGCTTCGAAGACGTCGACGTAATCTTCTCCAAAGACCCGCGCGAGGCCTTGAAACTCCTCGACCAGGGCATGACCCGCGACCAGATCCTGAAAAAGACCGGGCAGATTGTTGGCGTTGAAAAGGCCAGCCTGGACGTCGAAAAGGGTGAAATCTGTGTACTGATGGGCCTGTCCGGCTCCGGCAAGTCCAGCTTGCTGCGCTGCATCAACGGCCTCAATACCGTCAGCCGCGGCAAGTTGTTCGTCGAGCACGAAGGCAAGCAGATCGACATCGCTTCCTGCACCCCGGCGGAACTGAAAATGATGCGCACCAAGCGCATTGCGATGGTGTTCCAGAAGTTCGCCCTGATGCCTTGGCTGACCGTTCGCGAGAACATCAGCTTCGGTCTGGAAATGCAGGGTCGTCCGGAGAAGGAACGGAAAAAACTGGTCGATGAAAAACTTGAGCTGGTGGGCCTGACCCAGTGGCGCAACAAGAAGCCGGACGAGCTCTCCGGTGGTATGCAGCAACGTGTGGGTCTGGCCCGCGCACTGGCGATGGATGCCGACATTCTGCTGATGGACGAACCGTTCTCGGCCCTTGACCCGCTGATCCGCCAAGGCCTGCAAGACGAACTGCTGGAACTGCAAAGCAAGCTGAACAAAACCATCGTGTTCGTGAGCCACGACCTCGATGAAGCCCTGAAGCTCGGCAGCCGTATCGCAATCATGAAAGACGGCCGGATCGTCCAGTACAGCAAACCGGAAGAGATCGTATTGAACCCTGCGGATGATTACGTGCGGACCTTCGTCGCCCACACCAACCCGCTGAACGTACTGTGCGGTCGCAGCCTGATGCGCACCCTGGACAACTGCAAACGCATCAACGGTTCGGTGTGCCTCGATCCGGGCGGCGATTCGTGGCTGGACCTGGCCGAAGGCAACACCATAAAAGGCGCACGCCAGAATGGCGCGAGCCTGGACCTGCAGAACTGGATCCCCGGGCAAGCGGTTGAAGGGCTGGGTCGTCGTCCAACGCTGGTGGATTCGAACATCGGCATGCGCGACGCGCTGCAGATTCGATATCAGACGGGTAATAAGCTGGTGCTGCACGACAACAACAAAGTGGTCGGGATTCTCGGTGACAGTGAGCTGTATCACGCACTGCTCGGCAAGAACCTGGGTTAAGGCAACACACACAAAAACGCCGCGAGAGGATCGCGGCGTTTTTGTTTATGGGGTATCGGATGATGCAGTATTGAAGTTGAAACCCCAATCGCCAGCAGGCTGGCTCCCACATTGGAATGCATTCTCTTGTGGGAGCCAGCCTGCTGGCGATGAATCCGACGCGGTGCTTCAGACAGAAACACTGCGTCCTATCGAAACTCAGCTATAGACACGGCCAAGGAGCTGCCGATGGCTTTCAAACTGATCGAGCACGTCACGGGTGATCTGATCCTGAGTGAAGCCCATCAAGTCGTAGTCCTGGCTGCCGTTGTGCAGGTACACCTCGGCGCGGTAGTAACGTGCACGCGGTTCATCAGCACTTTCAGCCGAGACCGTGTCGCTCGCCGCCGCCAGGTAGCCATCCAGGCTCACTTCATAGACAAAAGGGTTGCCCTCTTCCATCTCGATGCGCACGCCCATGCAACGCTTGGATTTACCCAACAACGTTTGCACTTCCAGGCCTTGACCGCGCAATTGCACCGCCGCCTCTTCCAGCGCCGGGCTGACTTGCTTGTCCATGAAACGCTGAACAATCGACTGATTCGGCTGCAAGTCCAGCTGCGTCAAACGCTCGCTGAAACCACGACGACCACGCGCTGCGAGCTCCGCTTGCTCCTGTTCGATCTGCACGTCCTGGCGCATCGCCTTGTGCAAGCCGAACATGAAGAACACCAGCACCACCGAGAACGGCAGACCGGCCAGCACCACCATGGTTTGCATGGCTTCGAAGTTACCGGCGAACAGCAGGCCGATGGTCACCAGCGTGATCACCGCCGACCAGAAGATCCGCAGCCAGTGCGGGGCGTCTTCGTCGACGTTGCCACCCTTGCAGGAAAGGTTCGCCATCATCACCGCGCCGGAATCCGCCGGGGTCAGGAACAGCACGAAACCGACAAAAATCGACACGCCGATTACGATCTTCGACGCCGGGTAATGCTCCAGCAACTGGTAGATCGCCATCGACGGCTGTTCCAGCGCCGTCTTGCCGAGTTCCACCGCCCCATGGTTCATCACCAGGTCCAGGGCCGAGTTACCGAAGATCGACAGCCACGCGAGAGTGAAACCCAGCGGGATCAGCAGCACGCCGGCTACCAGTTCACGCACCGTGCGACCACGGGAAATACGCGCGATGAACATGCCCACGAATGGTGCCCAGGAAATCCACCAGGCCCAGTAGAACAGGGTCCACAGGCCCAACCAGCGGTCAGACTTCTCACTGTCGCCTTCGTACACATAGAGGTCGAACGTCTTCAGCACCACGCCGTTCAGGTAGTCGCCGACGTTTTGCACGAAGCCGTTGAGCAAGTGCAGGGTCGGGCCGAACAACAACACGAAAATCAGCAGGCCGCTGAACAGCACGATGTTCAGGTTGGACAGACGGCGAATACCGTTTTCCACGCCAGACACAGCCGCGATGGTCGCCACGGTGCTCATCACGATGATCACGATCAGCAGGTTGGTGTTGCTGTGTTCCATGCCGAACAGGTTTTCAAGCCCCGACGACACCTGCAGCGAACCAATCCCCAGGTTCGTCACCAGACCCAGCAGGGTCACGAACATACCGAAACCGTCCACCGCGTGACCCGCGGCGCCTTTGACCCAACGCTCGCCGACCAGCGGATACAGCGCCGAACGCAACGCCAGCGGCTGGTTATGACGGTAAGCAAAATAGGCCACGGCCAGGCCGACCAATGCGTAGATCGCCCAGCCGTGCAGGCCCCAGTGCAGGAAGGTCAGTTGCACCGCCTGACGCGCAGCGAGGTTGCTGCCGGCGACGCCTTCCGGCGGATTGAAGTAGTGGTCCAGCGGCTCGGAGGCACCGAAGTACAGCAGCGAAATGCCGATACCCGACGAGAACAGCATCCCTGCCCAGGCGCCGTAGCTGAAGTCCGGGGTGTCGTCCTTGCTGCCCAGTTTGAGCTTGCCGTAGGACGAAAACGCCAGACCGACCACGAAGACCAGGTAAGCGGCGATCACCACCATGTAGTACCAGCCGAAGCTGCGGGACAACCAGGCCTGGGCAATACCAAGCAATCTGCCGGCCTCTTGCGGGGCGATGATCAGAATGGCGGTCAACAACAGGATCAACGCGGTAGAGGTGTAGAACACCCAACCGTTGACCGTCACCTTCTCGGGTGGGGTCTTTATAAGAGAGGCAGAACTCATGGCACAGATGCTCCAGGCAGTGCGAGAGAAGAACACAAGGCAACGCGTTACCCGACCAATCGGTTAGTTGGCAGCCGACCAGCGGGTGATATAAAGACAGCCCGAAAAAAGCCCGAAGCCCGTGAGCGCCAGTGCGCGTGGGTTTCGAGCGTTTTCGGATGTCGTTTTTCCGCCAACTACGCGTAGGAAAAACCTGTAGGCAGCGACGAATTGTCGCAGATCTTATTCTTTGTTGATTGAACGTTCAATCAAAACAAAATAGACTGGCCTTCAATCCGATAGACGTTTTACGTCCGCCGGAAGGCCTAAGGAGATGTGCAAGATGCCCAAGGTCGGTATGCAACCCATCCGCCGCCAGCAGTTGATCGAAGCCACATTGCAGGCGGTCGATCAGGTCGGAATGGGGGACGCCAGCATTGCGCTGATCGCCCGCTTGGCCGGTGTCTCGAATGGCATCATCAGTCACTATTTTCAGGACAAGAACGGCCTGATCGCTGCCACGGCGCAGTACCTGATGAGTGTCCTCAGCGAGAACGTCACCGCGCGCCGTCAGGCGCTGGAGGACAGCAGCCCGCGGGCGCACCTCCAGGTGATCATCGAAGGCAACTTCGACGCCAGCCAGGTCAATGGCCCGGCAATGAAAACCTGGCTGGCCTTCTGGGCCACCAGCATGCACCACCCGTCTTTGCACAGGTTGCAGCGGATCAACGATCACCGTCTGTATTCCAACCTGTGCTGCCAGTTCCGCCGTGTATTGCCGCTTGATCAAGCGCGCAGTGCAGCCCGAGGCCTGGCAGCCCTCATTGACGGTTTGTGGTTGCGCGGCGCGCTGTCGGGAGATGCTTTCGACACCGAGCAGGCGCACCAGATCGCTTACGAATACATGGATTTCCAACTGGCCAAGCAGGTGAGTTAGAGCACACATAAAACGCTCAGCCCCTGAACTGCTGCTGATTGGTGTTGCCACAACCATATGGCATCACTCCAGTGGCCTACGCCAACCACTTATGCACTTGCGAGGACACTATGGCCCGTTTCGAACTGCAAAAACTCTACATCGATGGCGGTTACTCCGACGCCAGCAGCGACGCCACCTTCGAAGCCATCAACCCGGCTAACGGTGAAGTCCTCGCAACCGTACAGCGTGCGACCAAGGAAGACGTTGAGCGCGCCGTCGTCAGCGCCGAAAAGGGCCAGAAAATCTGGGCCGCGATGACTGCCATGGAGCGTTCGCGCATCCTGCGTCGTGCCGTCGACATCCTGCGCGAGCGCAACGATGAACTGGCCGCCCTGGAAACCCTGGACACCGGCAAGTCGTTCTCCGAAACCAAGTACGTCGACATCGTTACCGGCGCTGACGTGCTGGAGTACTACGCAGGTCTG
This sequence comes from Pseudomonas sp. LBUM1666, assembly GCF_059695775.1. NCBI lineage: Bacteria > Pseudomonadati > Pseudomonadota > Gammaproteobacteria > Pseudomonadales > Pseudomonadaceae > Pseudomonas > Pseudomonas sp. LBUM1666. The sequence goes on from NZ_CP166789.1 coordinate 5,783,094, forward strand.
GTTCCGGCCATCGAAGGCGAGCAGATCCCGCTGCGCACCACTTCGTTCGTCTACACCCGTCGCGAGCCGCTGGGCGTCGTGGCCGGTATCGGCGCATGGAACTACCCGATCCAGATCGCCCTGTGGAAATCCGCACCAGCCTTGGCGGCCGGTAACGCGATGATCTTCAAGCCAAGCGAAGTCACTTCCCTGACCACGCTGAAACTGGCCGAGATCTACACCGAAGCCGGCGTTCCGGCTGGCGTGTTCAACGTGCTGACCGGCAGCGGCCGTGAAGTCGGCACCTGGTTGACCGAGCACCCACGCATCGAAAAAATCTCCTTCACCGGCGGCACCGACACCGGCAAGAAGGTCATGGCCAGCGCTTCCGCCTCGTCGCTGAAAGACGTGACCATGGAACTGGGCGGCAAATCCCCGCTGATCATTTTCGACGACGCCGACCTCGATCGCGCCGCCGACACAGCCATGATGGCCAACTTCTACAGCTCCGGTCAGGTCTGCACCAACGGCACTCGCGTGTTCGTGCCGAGCCACCTGAAAGCCGCGTTCGAAGCCAAGATCGTTGAGCGCGTTGCGCGCATCCGCGTCGGCAACCCGGAAGACGAAAACACCAACTTCGGCCCGCTGGTCAGCTTCGCTCACATGGAAAGCGTGCTGGGTTACATCGCCAAAGGTAAGGAAGAAGGCGCTCGCGTCCTGTGCGGCGGTACTCGCCTGACCGACGGCGACTTCGCCAAAGGCGCGTTCGTGGCACCGACCGTGTTCACCGACTGCACCGACGAGATGACCATCGTTCGCGAAGAAATCTTCGGCCCGGTGATGAGCATCCTGACTTACGAAACCGAAGAAGAAGTGATCCGTCGCGCCAACGACACCGACTTCGGCCTGGCCGCTGGCGTTGTCACCAAAGACCTGAACCGCGCTCACCGCGTGATTCATCAACTGGAAGCCGGTATCTGCTGGATCAACGCCTGGGGCGAATCCGACGCGAAGATGCCGGTCGGCGGCTACAAGCAGTCGGGCGTGGGTCGTGAGAACGGCATCAGCTCGCTGAACAACTTCACACGCATCAAGTCGGTACAGGTCGAACTGGGCGATTACGCCTCGGTTTTCTAAGCAGGCATCTGCTTTGCCTGCGAGGCCGTCATCGCCAGCAGGCTGGCTCCCACAGGAGTACGCATTCCAATGTGGGAGCCAGCCTGCTGGCGATCGAGTGCGCAGCACTCGCGATGGCCAGACCTGACCAACTTCAATGAGGGTGCATTCAATGTCCCAAGAATTCGATTACATCATCATCGGTGCCGGCTCGGCCGGTAACACCCTGGCGACCCGTCTGACTGAAGACGAAGGCGTCACCGTCCTGCTGCTCGAAGCGGGCGGCCCGGACTACCGTTTAGACTTCCGCACGCAAATGCCGGCCGCTTTGGCGTTCCCGCTGCAAGGTCGTCGCTACAACTGGGGCTACGAAACCGATCCAGAGCCACACATGGACGGTCGCCGGATGGAATGCGGTCGCGGCAAGGGCCTGGGTGGTTCTTCGCTGATCAACGGCATGTGCTACATCCGCGGCAACGCGATGGACTACGACAACTGGGCCAAACTGCCAGGTCTTGAAGACTGGGACTACCTGAACTGCCTGCCGTATTTCCGCAAAGCGGAAACCCGTGACATCGGCGCGAACGACTACCACGGTGGCGAAGGTCCGGTCAGCGTGACCACGCCAAAAGCCGGCAATAACCCGCTGTTCAGCGCGATGGTTGAAGCCGGCGTACAAGCCGGTTACCCGCGTACCGAAGACCTGAACGGTTACCAGCAGGAAGGTTTCGGTCCGATGGACCGTACCGTGACGCCGAACGGCCGTCGCGCCAGCACCGCTCGCGGTTACCTGGACATCGCCAAGAAGCGCTCGACCCTGACCATCGTCACCCACGCCTTGACCGACAAGATCCTGTTCGAAGGCAAGCGTGCGGTCGGCGTGCGTTACCTGATCGGCTCCGCTGAAGAGCGCGTTGAAGCCCGCGCTCGCAAAGAAGTGTTGCTGTGCTCCGGCGCCATCGCTTCGCCGCAGATCCTGCAGCGTTCCGGCGTCGGCCCGGCCGAGCTGCTGAAAAAACTCGACATCCCGGTGGTCCACGACCTGCCGGGCGTGGGTGAAAACCTGCAGGATCACCTCGAGTTGTACCTGCAATACGCGTGCACCCAACCAGTCTCGCTGTACCCGTCGCTGCTCTGGTACAACCAGCCGGCCATCGGTGCCGAGTGGCTGTTCAATGGCACCGGCATCGGCGCCAGCAACCAGTTTGAAGCCGGCGGCTTTATCCGTACTCGCGAAGAGTTCGATTGGCCGAACATCCAGTACCACTTCCTGCCGGTGGCGATTAACTACAACGGCAGCAACGGTGTGAAAGAGCATGGTTTCCAGGCGCACATGGGTTCCATGCGTTCGCCGAGCCGTGGTCGGATTCAGGCCAAGTCGAAGGATCCGCGCGAGTACCCGAGCATCCTGTTCAATTACATGGCCACCGAGCAGGACTGGCAGGAATTCCGCGACGGCATCCGCCTGACCCGTGAAATCATGCAACAGCCGGCGCTGGACGCTTTCCGTGGCCGCGAAATCAGCCCGGGCATTGACGTGCAAACCGATGAACAGCTCGACCAGTTCATCCGCGAACACGCCGAAACTGCGTTCCACCCGTCCTGCTCGTGCAAGATGGGCACCGACGAAATGGCCGTGGTTGACGCAGAAGGTCGTGTCCACGGCATGCAGAGCCTGCGTGTGGTCGATGCCTCGATCATGCCGATCATCACCACCGGCAACCTGAACGCGCCGACGATCATGATCGCCGAGAAAATCGCCGACAAGATCCGTGGCCGCAAGCCGTTGCCGCGTAGCAAGGCCGCCTACTTCGTGGCCGGCGACGCGCCGGTGCGTGGCAAGCCGTTGCGTGATGTGAGCCTTACCGCTCAGTAATACCGTTACACCGCGTCATGGCCAATCGTCGGAACGCCGCCCGGAGCAGGCTCGCTCCCACAGGGGATCTTCAGTGAACACAGATTCTGTGAACACCCAAGATTAAATGTGGGAGCGAGCCTGCTCGCGATGGGGCCCGACCATACGCCCCACATCTCCCGGTTATCCCTTCCTACACCGCTCCACGCTTGATCCTACCCCCCGCACCGGCCTAATCTAGCGCCACGCAAACGTTTCACCCCCCTCGCAACATCGATACACCGCCACTCCATACCAAGGAGGTTCCCGAATGTTCGATTTCCATCCCCAGCTCAAGCAGCGCTTTGCTGCCTTGCGCACGGGCGCTGAATTCTTTTCGCTGCGTTATGTGCGCGAGTCCGGCCAATACCTGTCGGTGCGCAAAAACGTCGCTGAACCTCCCAGCCTGAGCCGCGACGAAGGCGCGATGCTGACCGTTCGGGTCAACGGCGTCGAAGCCTATGCCGCGACCAACGACCTGTCGCAATCCGGCCTGCAAGCCGCGCTGGAGCGAGCCGAGCAACAAGCCCGCCGACTCAAGCCCCACGCCCTGCTCGACCTGAGCGCGCAAGTGGTCTCCAGCGACCGCGCCGACTACTTTTCGCCGAACCTGGACCAGCCCTTCCCGTCCCTGAGTGATTGCTACCAACTGCTCGGCGCCGAATCCGCATCCGTGCCCAAGGACGAGCGACTGGTGAACTGGCAGGTGAGCATCGGCATCACTAACGTCGAGCAGATCTACCTCAACAGTGCCGGCGCCGAACTGCGCCAGGCCCAGCGTTTCGTCTACCCGAGCGTGGAAGTCACCGCCTACAACGGCAATGACAGCCAGACCCGTACCCTGGGTCGCGAAAATTTCGGCCAACAAGGCGGCTTTGATGTGATCAGCCGCTGCGGCCTGGTCGGTGCCGGCCCGAAAGTCGCCGATCAGGCGCTGCAATTGCTGCTGGCGCCGAACACCCCGAAAGGCCCGCGTGACCTGCTATTGATGCCGGACCAGATGATGCTGCAGATCCACGAATCCATCGGTCACCCGCTGGAACTGGACCGCATCCTCGGTGACGAGCGCAATTACGCCGGCACCAGTTTCGTCAAGGCCGAAGACTTTGGCAGCCTGCAATACGGCTCCAAACTGCTCAACGTGACCTTCGACCCGGACATCCCCGAACAGCTCGCCAGCTACGGCCATGACGACGACGGTACTGCCGCGAGCAAACAATTCCTGATTAAAGAAGGCTTGCTGCTGCGCCCATTGGGCGGCGCGCTGTCGCAGTTTCGCGCGGGCATGGATGGCGTGGCCAACAGCCGCGCCTGCAGCTGGAACCGTCCGCCGATCGACCGCATGGCCAACCTGAACATCGAGCCCGGCGATCAACCGCTGGAGCAGATGATCGGCAACATCGAGCACGGCATCTTGATGAGCACCAACCGGTCCTGGTCCATCGACGATGCCCGCAACAAGTTCCAGTTCGGCTGTGAATGGGGCCAGCTGATCGAAAACGGCGAACTCAAAGGCGTGGTCAAGAACCCCAACTACCGGGCGATTTCCGCTCAGTTCTGGAAAAGTCTCAGCGCCGTCGGCGATGCGAATACCGTCAAGGTTCTGGGCACGCCGAACTGCGGCAAGGGCGAACCGAATCAGGTGATCCGCGTCGGCCATGCCTCGCCGGCCTGCGTGTTCAGCAACGTTGATGTGTTTGGGGGAGATGCCTGATGAGTACTTCAAATAGTCAGGCCGATGCGTTCAAGGCCTTGGTCAACTGGCTCCGCGACGCGATTCGCGAACCGGAACAGTTCACTCTAAGCTACGCCGCCGAATCCTCGGCCTTCGTGCGCTTCAACCACGCCAAGGTCCGTCAGGCCGGGCAGGTGCAACAGGCGAGCGTCGGTTTCAAACTGATCAACGAGGGGCGCCACGCCGACCTGAACATTACTCTGTCGGGTGATGCCGCAGCCGATGTGCAGCGCCTGGCCGAAGGTCTGCAACAGCTGCGCGAAACCTTGCCGCTGCTGCCGCAGGATCCGTACCTGCTGCTCAACCACAACGGCTGGCAGAGCAAGAATGTGCAGGAGCATCCACTGCCGGACACCGAGCAAGTGGTCGCTGAAATCACCCAGGCGGCCGAAGGGCTGGATCTGGTCGGTTTCTACGCCGCCGGCCCGATCAGTCGCGGCTTCGCCAGTTCTTCAGGCGCGTTCGGCTGGCATCAGGCCAACAGCTTCAACTTTGATTTCAGTCTGGTCCATGAAAACGGCCAAGCGGTGAAAGCCAGTTACGCCGGGCACGACTGGAACAGCGAAGGGTTTGCCAAGCGCTTTGCGCAGGCGCGCGAGCAGTTGGCGTTTCTCGGCAGACCGCAACACACCCTGGCGCCCGGTCAGTACCGCGCCTATCTGGCGCCGGCAGCCCTGGGAGAAATCATGGACATGCTGGGCTGGGGCGGTTTCTCGGCGCAGTCGATTGCCAGCAAAAACAGCCCGCTGCAGAAGCTTTACGCGGGCGACAGTGCGTTCAGCCCGCTGGTGTCCGTCGATGAAAAGGTCAGCGGCTCGTTGAGCCCGGCATTCTCCGGCGAGGGTTATCCGCGCAGCGATCTTGGGTTGATCGTCAACGGCAAGGCCGGCGCACAGATGGTCAGTTCACGCAGTGCGGCCGAGTACGGCCTGACCGCCAATGGCGCCAGCGGTGGTGAAATGCCGAGCGCAGTGAACATGGCGGCCGGTACGTTGCCTGATGCAGAGATTCTCAAGCAATTGGGCACGGGCTTGTACATCAGCAACCTGTGGTACCTGAACTACTCAGACCAACCGGCAGCACGCCTGACCGGCATGACGCGGTTTGCGACCTTCTGGGTCGAGAACGGCGAGATTCAGGCGCCGGTGAGCACCATGCGGTTTGATGACAGTGCCTACAGTTTGCTGGGATCGCAGCTGGAAGCATTGACCGAGGAGCGCGAGTTGCTACTGTCGGCGAGCACTTACAGTCAGCGGGCTACGGCGTCGGCGTTGTTGCCGGGGGCGCTGATCAGCCGGTTGACCTTGACCCTGTAAACTCAAAACCTCGGTACACCGGAGACCCTGTGGCGAGGGGGCTTGCCCCCGTTGGGCTGCGAAGCAGCCCCAGATCGGCAAACGCGGTTCACCAGACAGACCGCATTCGCTGGATTTACGACTGCTTCGCAGCCGAACGGGGGGAAAGCCCCCCTCGCCACAATGGCTCCCTTCTGCCAGGGATCGCGCACTACCTGACCCACATCCACAAGAGGTCCCATGCCCAACCGCCCGCCTCTCGACGCTGTCACCGCCCGCTGGGTGCCGTGGGTCGTCGCCATCGCGTTCTTCATGCAATCCCTCGACGGGACCATCCTCAATACCGCCTTGCCTGCCATGGCCCGAGACCTGGCCGAAGACCCCCTACGCATGCAGGGCGTAATCATCGCCTACATGCTCACCGTCGCGCTGCTGATCCCCGCTTCAGGCTGGATCGCCGACCGTTTCGGCACCAAGAAAATCTTCTTCAGCGCGATTCTGCTGTTCAGCCTCGGCTCGTTGCTGTGTGCGCTGTCGAGCACCCTGAGCCTGCTGATTGGCGCACGAGTGATTCAAGGCCTGGGCGGCGCGCTGATGTTGCCGGTCGGACGGTTGGTGGTGCTGCGTGCCTACCCTCGCTCGGAGCTGGTGCGGATCATGGGCTTCATTACCATTCCCGGTCTGCTCGGCCCGTTGATCGGCCCGACCATGGGCGGCTGGATGGTGGAATACCTGACCTGGCACTGGATCTTCCTGATCAACCTGCCGGTGGGCGCCGTCGGTTGTTACGCGGTGTGGAAGTTCATCCCCGACCTGCGCGGCACCGAACGCACCCGCTTCGATAGCCTGGGGTTTTTACTGTTCGGCGCGGCGATGGTGCTGATCACTATCGCCATGGAAGGCCTCGGTGAACTGCACCTGCCGCACTTGCGGGTGATGTTGCTGCTGTTCGCCGGCATGGCCTGTCTGGCGGCATATTGGTTGCGGGCCGGGCACATCGAAAATCCGCTGTTCGCGCCGTCGCTGTTTAAGACCCGGACGTTTGCCGTGGGCATCCTCGGCAACCTGTTCGCCCGCCTGGGCAGCGGCGCCCTGCCATTTCTCGTGCCGTTGCTGCTGCAAGTGGCGCTGGGATATTCGCCATCCCAGGCCGGGATGAGCATGTTGCCGCTGGCGGCGGCAGCGATGGTCGCCAAGTCGGTGGCGCGACCACTGATCGAACGCTTGGGCTATCGCATCGTGCTCACCGGCAACACATTGGCGCTGGGGCTGATGCTGGCGAGCATGGGGCTGGTCAGCGAGCAAACGCCGTACTGGTTGCTGTTGGTGATGCTATCGATTCTGGGGGCGATCAACTCCTTGCAGTTCACCGCGATGAACACTGTAACCCTGATCGACCTCGACGACGCCAGCGCCAGCAGCGGCAATAGCTTGCTGTCGGTGGTCGCGCAATTGTCCCTGAGCCTGGGTGTTGCCTGTGCCGGTGCCTTGCTCGGCGGGTTCACCGCAGAAGTTGGCAACGATGGCGTGGACACGGTTTTGGGCGCGTTCCAGCTGACCTTTGTAACGGTCGGGATCATGGCGATGCTGGCTGCAACCATCTTCTCCCAGCTCTCAAAGGAAGACGGACGGCGCGTCAAGCGTCCGGAAGAGCACATAGAGCCTTAGGGCGAATGGCCACCGGGCTGGTACACTGCGCGACATTTTGTTTTGCAGGCCAGTCCCGTGACCACCATCGCCACCGCTTTTAATACTTTGCCGCTGTCCGCCGCCATGCTGGCTAACCTCGACTCCCTCGGTTATGCCCAGATGACGCCGATCCAGGCGCAAAGCTTGCCGGTGATCCTCAAAGGGATGGACCTGATCGCCCAGGCCAAGACCGGCAGCGGCAAGACCGCCGCCTTCGGTATCGGCCTGTTGAACCCGATCAATCCGCGCTTCTTCGGTTGCCAGGCGCTGGTCATCTGCCCGACTCGCGAGTTGGCTGACCAGGTCGCCAAGGAAATCCGTCGCCTGGCCCGCGCCGAAGACAACATCAAGGTTCTGACCCTGTGCGGCGGCGTGTCCTTCGGCCCGCAGATCGGCTCCCTGGAGCACGGCGCGCACATCATCGTCGGCACCCCGGGCCGCCTTCAGCAGCATTTGCGCAAAGGTTCGCTGGTGCTCCATGGCCTGAACACGCTGATCCTCGACGAAGCCGACCGCATGCTCGACATGGGCTTCTACGACTCCATCGAAGAAATCATTGCCCAGACCCCAGAGCGTCGCCAGACCCTGCTGTTCTCCGCCACGTACCCGACGGGTATCAAGCAGTTGGCGGCGAAATTCATGCGCACCCCTCAGATCGTGAAGGCCGAGGCGTTCCACGACGACACGCAGATCGAGCAACGTTTCTACGAGATTTCCCCGGAAGAGCGTATGGACGCCGTGGTCAAAGTCCTCGCGCACCATCGTCCGGCCTCCTGCGTCGCCTTCTGCTTCACCAAGCAGCAGGTTCAGGAAACCGTTGATCACCTGACCTCCAAAGGCATCTCCGCCGTCGGCCTGCACGGTGATCTGGAACAGCGTGACCGTGACCAGGTGCTCGCCATGTTCGCCAACCGCAGCACCTCGGTGCTGGTTGCTACCGACGTCGCCGCGCGCGGTCTGGACATCGATGCGCTGGACATGGTGATCAACGTCGAACTGGCCCGTGATTCGGAAATCCACATCCACCGTGTTGGCCGTACGGGCCGCGCCGGTGAGAAAGGTATTGCGATCAGCCTGGTCGCACCGTCCGAAGCGCACCGCGCCCAAGCCATCGAGCTACTGCAGAAGTCGCCGTTGAGCTGGGATCAGTTGGACAACCTCAAATCCCAGGGCGGCGCACCGCTGCTGCCGGTGATGAGCACGCTGGTCATCGGCGCTGGCCGTAAAGACAAGGTGCGTCCGGGCGACATTCTCGGCGCACTGACTGGCGATGCCGGTATTCCGGGCGCTCAGGTCGGCAAGATCGCGATTTTCGACTTCCAGGCTTATGTGGCTGTGGAACGCGGGATCGCCAAGCAAGCGCTGCAGCGCCTGAATGACGGCAAGATCAAAGGCCGTTCGCTGCGCGTTCGCATCCTCTAAGAACGACGCGGCCCCCTGTGGGAGCTGGCCTGCCAGCGATGGCATCGACTCGGTCTGACTGGTAAACCGAGTCGATGCCATCGCCGGCAGGCCAGCTCCCACATTTGATTGCATTCCAGATCAGCTCTTGTGTGAGGACACCGTTTTGCGCTCTACCGAAGTCGTGATCATTGGCGCTGGCGCCGCAGGTTTGATGTGTGCGCTGACCGCCGCCGGGCGCGGGCGCAAGGTGATGTTGCTCGACCATGCCAACAAGGCCGGCAAGAAAATCCTGATGTCGGGCGGTGGCCGCTGCAATTTCACCAACATGTACACCGAACCGAGCAATTTTCTCTCGCAGAACGAACACTTCTGCAAATCTGCCCTGGCGCGCTACACCCAGTGGGATTTCATCGGCATGGTCGCCAAACATGGCGTGCCGTACCACGAGAAAAAACTCGGCCAACTGTTCTGCGATAACAAATCCAGCGACATTCTCGAGATGCTGCTCAACGAGTGCGATCAGGCCGGCGTCAGCCTGCACCTGGACACCTCGATCCAGACCATCGAAAAACTCGAAAGCGGTTACCTGCTGGACACCACGCTCTGCCAAATCACCTGCGAATCCCTGGTGATCGCCACTGGCGGCCTGTCGATCCCGACGCTGGGCGCCACTGGTTTCGGTTATCAGGTGGCCAAGCAGTTCGGCCACGACTTGCTGCCGACCCGCGCAGGTTTGGTGCCGTTCACTATTACCGATCAGCTCAAGGAGCTTTGCACCGAGCTGTCCGGTACGTCGGTGGATTGCCTGGTGAGCTGCAATGACCAGAGTTTCCGCGAAAACATCCTGTTCACCCACCGCGGCCTCAGCGGTCCGGCGATTTTGCAGATTTCATCGTTCTGGGAATCGGGAGACACGGTAGAGATCAACCTGCTGCCGGACCATGACGTACCGAGCTGGCTGCAACAGCAGCAAGCCGAACGCCCAAACAGCGAACTGAAAACCCTGCTGGGGGAAATCTTCACCAAGAAGATGGCCAACCTGCTGGCAGACAACTGGTTCGCCTCCAAACCGATGAAGCAGTACACCCATGCGGAAATTGCCGACATCGCCGAAAAACTGGCGAGCTGGCAAGTGGTTCCGGCCGGCACTGAAGGCTACCGCACTGCCGAAGTGACCCTCGGCGGCGTCGACACGCGCGAAGTGTCGTCCAAGACCATGGAATCGCTGAAAAGCCCCGGCCTGTATTTCATCGGCGAAGTGCTCGACGTCACCGGTCATCTGGGGGGGTTCAACTTCCAGTGGGCCTGGGCCTCGGGTTACGCCGCCGCGCAATTCGTCTGATTGAACCAATTACCTGTAGGAGCGAGCCTGCTCGCGATAGCGGTCTGACAGTCGACGTAAACGTTGAATGTACCGGCCTCATCGCGAGCAGGCTCGCTCCCACATTCGTTATGCGCTGATCTTTAAAGGAACAGATTTTGCTGTCAGATGTGATCGGCGCCATTGCGTCGGCGTCATTACTGGCTCAATTTAGCGTCATTGCCTCGGAAGGCCCTCGCACTTCATGTCATCGACCCCTTTTAGTCAGTCTCTGCGTCGCCTCTGGGCGCTGGATAAATTCAGCTACAGCGTGCGGGTATTCATCGCCCTGACCGGCAGCATGGCGCTGTGTTGGTACAAGGATGAAATGGGGCTGCTGATCCCGCTGTTCCTCGGGATCATCGCCAGCGCCCTGGCCGAGACCGACGACAGTTGGCAAGGCCGCCTTAACGCACTGGCCGTGACGCTGGTGTGCTTCAGCGTCGCCGCCCTCTCCGTCGAACTGCTCTTCCCCTACCCCGTCGTTTTTGTCATCGCCCTGGCCCTGGCCAGTTTCGGCCTGACCATGCTCGGCGCCCTGGGTGAACGCTATGGCGCGATTGCCTCGGCGACGTTGATTCTGTCGGTCTACACCATGATCGGCGTGGACCAGCGCGGCGGCGCAGTCACCGATTTCTGGCACGAGCCGGTGCTGCTGGTGGCCGGTGCAGCCTGGTACGGTTTGCTCTCGGTGCTATGGCAGGCGATGTTTTCCAATCAGCCGGTGCAGCAAAGCCTGGCGCGGTTGTTCCGCGAGTTGGGTTACTACCTGAAGCTGAAATCGTCGCTGTTCGAGCCGATCCGGCAGATGGACGTGGAAGCGCGTCGACTGGAACTGGCGCAGCAAAACGGTCGTGTCGTGGCAGCACTGAACGCCGCCAAGGAAATCATCCTGCACCGGGTCGGCAACGGTCGACCGGGCTCGAAACTCAGCCGTTACCTGAAGCTGTACTTCCTCGCTCAGGACATCCACGAGCGCGCCAGTTCCTCGCACTACCCTTACAACGCCCTCGCCGATGCCTTCTTTCACAGCGACGTGATGTTCCGCTGCCAGCGCCTGCTGCGACAGCAAGGCAAGGCCTGCCGAGCGCTGGCCGAGTCGATCCAGATGCGCCAGCCGTTCATCTATGACGCCAGCTTCGCCGAAGCCCTGAGCGACCTGCACGCCTCCCTCGAACACCTGCGCATTCAGAGCAACCCGGCCTGGCGCGGATTGCTGCGCTCGTTGCGGGCACTGGCGGCCAACCTCGGCACGCTCGATCGTTTGCTCAGCGACGCCAGCAACCCCGATGCCCTGGCGGACGCCACCGACAGCAGCCTGCTCGACCGTTCGCCCCGTAGCCTCAAGGATGTGTGGATTCGGTTACGCACGCAGCTGACACCGACGTCATTGCTGTTCCGTCACGCACTGCGTTTGCCCCTGGCCTTGAGTATCGGCTACGGGATGGTGCATTTGATCCACCCGTCTCAGGGTTACTGGATCATCCTCACCACACTGTTTGTCTGCCAACCGAACTATGGCGCCACCCGCCGCAAACTCGGCCAGCGGATCATCGGCACCGCCATCGGCCTGACCGTGGCCTGGGCGCTGTTCGATCTGTTTCCGAATCCCTTGGTCCAATCGTGCTTCGCGATCGCCGCCGGGGTGGTGTTCTTTATCAACCGCACCACCCGCTACACCTTGGCAACGGCCGCGATCACCTTGATGGTGCTCTTCTGCTTCAACCAGGTCGGGGATGGTTACGGGCTGTTCCTGCCGCGGTTGTTCGATACCTTGCTCGGCAGCCTGATCGCTGGGCTCGCGGTGTTCCTGTTCCTGCCAGACTGGCAGGGCCGCCGCCTGAATAAAGTGCTGGCCAACACCCTCACGTGCAACAGCATTTACCTGCGCCAGATCATGCAGCAATACGCCGCTGGCAAAAGCGACGACCTGGCGTATCGCCTGGCCCGGCGCAATGCACACAACGCCGACGCGGCACTGTCGACGACGCTCGCCAACATGCTGATGGAACCGGGGCACTTCCGTAAGGAGGCGGATGTCGGGTTCCGCTTCCTGGTGCTTTCGCACACCTTGCTCAGTTATTTGTCCGGACTGGGCGCACACCGGGAAACCCAGCTACCGCCGGACGTACACGAGCATTTGATCGACGGCGCCGGCGTGAGACTGGCCGCCAGCATCGATGAAATTGCCCAAGGCTTGTCGAGCAAACTGCCGATTGCGATTCAAAGCGATGAGGAAGAGGCACTGGCCAATTCGCTTGAACAGATGCCGGACGAAATCGATGAAGGCCAACGGCTGGTGCAGACACAGTTGGCGTTGATCTGCCGTCAGCTTGGGCCATTGCGGACGCTGGCAGCGCACCTCATCAAGGAAACGAGCGAGGATTGAAATCTGCGGCGGCTGAGCGGGCCCCTTCGCGAGCAAGCTCGCTCCCAAAGTGGATCTGCAGTGGGTACAGATTTTGTGTACGACAGAGAGCTAATGTGGGAGCGAGCTTGCTCCGGGCGGCGATCCGACGATGAGGCCATCAGCCACACCTTACATCCCATGCTGTTTCATCAACCGCTGATAACTGCCATCCTCTTTCATCGCCGCGATCTCGCGGTCGAAACCGGCGACGATCTGTTCATGCCTGGGGTTCTTCAGGCTGACCAGGATGTGCAGGCTGTTCTCGCTCATTGGTTTGGGCAAAAACTCCACGGCATTGCGCACCTTGGTTGATTCCCGGGCCAGGTAGTAACGTGCGACGTATTCATCTTCCAGCGTCAATTTGACCCGGTCGGCGGCGACCATGCGCACAGCCATGGAAAAGCTGTGCACCGGGACTTTCTGCAGCGACACGTCGTCATCGAACTCCGGCGAATAGGCGTAACCGCGCACCACCGCTATCGGGTAGGTATGCAGTTGTTGCAGGTTGTTGTATTCGATCGGCGTGTCTTTGCGCTTGAGAAAGCGCACCCGGTTGAGCAGGTATTCGCCGGAGAACTGGCCAAGTTTCGTACGATCGTCGGTGTACCAGGCGTTGACCAACACGTCGTATCGACCCTCGCCAACCCCCAGCAAGGCCCGCGCCCAAGGCACTTGTTCAAAGTCAGTGGCATAACCAGCCCGGGCCAGCGCTGTGCTGACGATGTCCGTGGCCAACCCACCGTTGACCAGCGTGGCGTCGGTAAAGGGTGGCCAGGCATCGGCTACCAATCGCAGCTTTTCCGCTGCCGCGCCTTGAGTCAGCAACAGCAATCCAATCAAAGCAAAGGCTCGATGCAATTGCGGCATGCTAGAAAATCCTTAGCGGGCGGGACGCCCGACGTGTTTTCAGCCAAAACTCCAAGGCCCCCGTACTGCCAAACCCAGGTACTAACATTAGCTCATCGAAGCCACTGCACAGCGCTTCATCTCAGATTACACAAACAAGACAAGGCCGCGCGAAATGAATGATGGCATTTTGGCCTTTGTCACAGAATTCTCTGCCATACAGACATCTTTCTCCTGGGCGCTTAGTATCGGAGCGACGATGTTCAAGGAGTGTGAAGATGACAATCGATTGGGTCTGCAAACACCACAGCGATCTGGGCAAAGAGCAGCTGTACGCCATTCTGCAGCTACGTGCAGAGGTGTTTGTCGTTGAGCAGAAATGCGTCTATCAGGACGTCGACGGCCAGGATCTGGAAGGTGACACCTGCCATTTAATGGCTTGGGACGGGGATCGGCTGGTGGCGTACCTGCGGTTGCTCGACCCGGAGTTACAGGGTGGTGACGTGGTCATCGGACGAGTGATCATTGCCCCTCAAGCGCGCGGTACAGGGCTTGGGCATGAGTTGATGGCACAGGCGTTGAAGCAGGCTGAAAAGCGCTGGCCTGAAGTACCGATCTATCTCTCGGCCCAGGCGCATTTGCAGGGGTATTACGGGCGGTACGGGTTTGTGGTGGCGGGCGAGGAATTTCTCGAGGATGACATTCCGCATATCGGAATGCGCCGCCCTTAAGTACCTCTTCGCGAGCAGGCTCGCTCCCACAGGGATCACCTAAATCCTGTGGGAGTGAGCCTGCTCGCGATAGCGTCAGCTGTAACACCGCAGGAACTAGGGATACTCCAGCACCGCTTTAATCTGCCGAAGATTGCGCTCAATCCACCCCCGATCTATCGCCCCCCACTCGCGAATCCGATAGCGCCCGGCATGATTGCGCGCACCGTCTTCCTGCTCGAACTCGCAAACAATGTCCAGATCTGCCAATGCCGCGATGGTGTCCTGCGCCGTGCGCCGGGGCATGCCGGTCACGTCGGTCAGCGTCGGGACGCTACTGGCCAACCCGCTATCAATCAGGTACGCCACATACAACCGACGATAGAAGCTGCTCTTGGTCTTGCTTACATCCATCTAAACACTCCCGGTTGCGATATTTTGATCTCTATTGCATATCCCGCCACGTCAGGTACACCCGCACATCGAACTCCACCTGGTGATACCCCGGCAACATGTGTTCGCAAAGCTTGTAGAACGCCTTGTTGTGATCCGACTCTTTGAAGTGAGCCAGTTCATGCACCACGATCATTTTCAGAAACTCGGCGGGTGCATCCTTGAACAATGAAGCCACACGAATTTCTTTCTTGGCCTTGAGCTTGCCGCCCTGCACCCGGGATATCGCGGTGTGCAATCCGAGGGCGCGGTGGGTCAGGTCCAGGCGGTTGTCGAACAACACCTTATCGATGGCCGGGGCGTTACGCAGGTATTCCTGCTTGAGGTCCAGCGTATAGGTGTACAACGCCTTGTCGCTCTGTACCCGGTGTTTTTCCGGGTAACGCTGGCTCAGGTAGTCGCCCAGCCGACCGTCGGCGATCAGCTGGCGCACTTGGTCCTGCAGCGCGGCGGGATAGGCCTGGAGGTATTTCAACGCGGTCATTGGGGCGGCAACACGATTCACGAAAAGGTCGCCAGTGTAGCGAATTCAGCCGGTCAGCGTGTTCCAGTCGAATGGCTGCACAAAGTCGCCGACGTCCTCGGCCATCATCGGCCGCGCGACCAGAAATCCTTGCACGTACTCGCAACCATTGGCTTGCAGCCACTGATATTGCGCAACGGTTTCCACACCCTCGGCAATCACCAGCATCCCGTACTCCTTGCACAGGCCGATCACACTGCGCACCAGCGCCGCATCGCGTGAGGACTCCGGCAGCCGGGCAATCAAATGCCGGTCGAACTTGAGCGTGTCCAACTCCAGATCCCGCAGATGAGACAGCGAACACGACCCGGAACCAAAGTCATCCAGGGCCACCCGCACACCCAGGTTACGCAGCAGGCGCAGCTGTTTGCGAGTTTCCTCGGGGTTATGCATCAAGGCTTCTTCAGTGACCTCGACTTCCAGATGGCGCGCCTGTAAACCATGGCGCTCCAGTACCTGGCGCAACTCGGTGACCAGATTGGGCATGCTGAACTGCGTACTGCTCAAGCTGACACCCAGCACCAGGTCCTCAACAAACAAGGTTTCCCAGGCTTTTCGCTGGCTCGCCACTTGTTGATAGATCCAGCTGCCCAGGCGACTGATCAACCGCGCCTCTTCCAGCAATGGCAAAAACAGCCCCGGCGGTACATCGCCGACGCTCGGGTGCTGCCAGCGGATCAGCGCTTCGAACCCACGAATCTGCCCGCTGGCAATGGCCACCTGAGGTTGATATACCAAATTGAAATCACGGTTCTCGATCGCCGCGCGCACACTTTCTTCGAGCATCAGCCGCGAGCGTGCCCGGCCGTTCATTTCGTGATCGTAGAAACGATATTGCTGACGGCCGGCGCGCTTGGCTTCGTACATGGCGATGTCGGATGCGCGCAGCAAGCCGTCGAGATTGGAACCGCAATCCGGGTACGTCGCAATGCCGATGCTGGCGCCCAACGCGATATCCAGACCATCGATCTGCTGACAGATCGACACCCGCTCAATCAGCTTCTCGGCAATTTTTGCCGCTTGCTCGGGGAATTCCAGATCCAGCAAAGCGGTGAACTCATCACCGCCCATGCGCGCCAGAATGTCGAAGGGCCGCAGACAAGCCTTCAACTGCTCGGACACCCAGCGCAGCACCCGGTCGCCGGCATCGTGACCGAGGGAATCATTAACCCGTTTGAAGCCGTCGAGGTCCAGATACAGCAGCACCCAGGCACTGTCGGAGCGGTCGCCACGCAACAGCAGGTTTTCCGCCGTCTGGTAAAAACCGCGACGATTGAGCAGCCCGGTCAATGGATCAGTGACCGCCTGGAACTCCAGTTGCTGATGCAGATGGCGCACCACCGACATGTCCAGCACCGTCACCACCATCGCCTGTTGTTCGCTGGGCAACGGTGCGCAGGATAGCGCCACGGGCACCTGCTGGCCGGGCGCCGTACGCAGCAATGCGTCATGCAGGCGCAGGGTTTCGCCGCGCTGGTAACCGGCGAACAGCTCGGAGTCAGCCCAGATCGGGATGTGTGGGTTTTGCAGGAAATCCAGGAACTCTTTGCCTTGCAGGTCTTGCACCGTGGCATTGAGCAACCGCGACATCGCCGGATTGGCAAAGCGGATCAGACCGTCCTCACCGACCACCAGGATGCCTTCGGCGGCATTGTCGAGCACCGAGGCATTAAACGCGCGTGCGACCTCCAGATCGTGGCTCAGGCGCTGCAACGCACGGCGATTGCGCTGATGCTCGAGCAGCGCCTGGACTTTGGGCTTGAGAATTTGTGGGTCGAACGGTTTGAACAGGTAATCCACCGCACCACTGGCATAGCCCTTGATCACGGCGTCCTGGGACTGCTCGTTGGCGGTAAGGAAAATGATCGGCGTGAGGCGGGTTCGCTGGCTTCCGCGCATCAGGCGTGCCACTTCAAAACCGTCCATGCCCGGCATCTGTACATCCAGCAGCACCAGGTCGACATCGTGTTCGAGTAACAGACTGAGCGCCTCGAAGCCCGAGGCGGCGGTCATGACCTGCCAGTCCTGGCGCTGCAACAACGCGCGCATGCTGATCAGGTTTTCAGGGTAATCATCGACGATTAAAAGAATTGAACTGCCTTCAGCTGGCGTGGGTTGCGCGCATTCCATGCTGCTTCTCTTATGCGGGACGTCAGGCCGGTTTCTCGTGAAAACCGGACAAATACTAAGCCTTCACTCTAGACCGGGTTCTGCAAAAGCAGAAGCTATCAGTACGCCATCATTTAACTAAAGCGTCCATTTGCCGACTAACGGTCGGCGCCACAGGCCCCTGAAACCGGGAAAGATGGCCTTTTAACAGGATTTTGACGTCACCCGTTTGTCATTTACGCATTAACAAATTGAACTTCTACGATTATAAGGATGGCCCCCAAGGCGCGTGCCAGAGCTTCTGGCACGTCCGTGCAGTAAAAAAAACGTGGAAGCTTTTGTCTATGATTGATCTCGCAACCTGGAACCTCAGCGTTCCCGTCGGCAATCCGCCGTACACCGTTGAAACGTCAAAACTGGTGGATGGCTTCAAGGACCAATACTTCCACTCCGACACCGGCACCTTGTTTTTCTGGGCCCCGGTCACCGGTGCTACAACTGAAAACGCAAAGTATCCCCGCACCGAACTTCGCGAAACCTACAGCAATGGCACCCTGAAAAACTGGCTCTACCCGGACGCCGACAACTCCCTGCGTGCCACCCTGGCGGTGAACCAGGTACCGACCTCGGGCAAGATCGTCATCGGCCAGATCCACGCCTATGAAAGCCAGAAACCCATGGTGAAGCTCGAGTATCAGTACTCGACCAGCACGCAGTCAGGCAACATCGTCGCCAAGGTTCGTATGCGCCCTGATGACGATAACGCACGGATAATCACCCTTGCTACCGGGGTGAAACTGGATCGGGAGTTTTCCTACCTCATCCACCTGAGCCCGGGCGGCGCGCTGGGCATCAGTGCGGCGGGCTACCAATGGGACACCGACATCAGCAAGACCTGGAGCGTCAAGCCGCTGTACTTCAAGGCCGGGGCGTATGTGCAGGACAACACCGGGTACACCAGCGAAGGCGGGAAAGTGACGTTCAGCAAGCTGGATATTGATCACGACAAGTAGCCTCCTCACTCTGATCGTTCCCTCGCGCAGCAATGGAATGCATCCCGGGACGCTCCGCGCCCCATCCAGAGCCGAACGCGGAGCGTCCGTTGAGGCATTCCCACGCGGGAGCGTGGGAACGATCTCATCTCTGTAGCAGCTGCCGAGCCTGCGAGGCTGCGTCCGAGGACGAAGTCCTCGCAAGCTTGATGAACCCGGTCTACCTGAATAAATGCGTTGTCTGATTTACGACTGCTACGTCCGAACGCGGCCCGAGCCTCGCAGCCTCGCAGGCTCGACAGCTGCTACAAAATCCTGGCGTCCGCAAAACTCGTAGGACTCCTCCAACCGTGCCTCAAACGCCGCCCTCAAATATCTGAACCTCATGGCCTGCACCAGCCTGCCGGACTATGCCGAAAACGATATCAACACCGTCACCAACATCGCCCGGATCCTGGTCCAGGATGTGAGCGATGTGTTTCGGGTGATTGAGCAGCGCGGGTTTGAAACGCCCAAGAGTCAGTAGTCAATTTTCAGGCAATAAAAAACCCGCATCGCTGCGGGTTTTTTAATACCGGTAGTAACGCTGAAGGCTTAGTTAACCTTAGCGTTCAACTCACCTTTCAGATAACGCTGATACATCGCTTCCAACGAGATCGGTTTGATCTTCGAGGCATTACCCGCCGTACCAAACGCTTCATAACGTGCGATACACACATCACGCATGGCAGTAACAGTCGCGCCGAAGAATTTACGCGGATCAAACTCGCTCGGATTGGTAGCCATCAGGCGACGCATCGCACCGGTGGATGCCAAGCGCAGGTCGGTGTCGATGTTGACCTTACGCACGCCGTGCTTGATGCCTTCGACGATTTCTTCAACCGGTACGCCGTAGGTTTCTTTGATGTCGCCGCCGTACTGGTTGATGATCGCCAGCCAGTCTTGAGGCACCGAAGACGAACCGTGCATCACCAGGTGGGTGTTCGGGATGCGTTTGTGGATTTCTTTGATGCGGTCGATGGCCAGCACGTCGCCGGTAGGCGGCTTGGTGAACTTGTACGCGCCGTGGCTGGTGCCGATGGCGATAGCCAGGGCGTCGACTTGAGTGCGCTTGACGAAGTCAGCGGCTTCTTCCGGGTCGGTCAGCATTTGGCTGTGATCCAGAACGCCTTCGGCGCCGATGCCGTCTTCTTCACCGGCCATGCCGGTTTCCAGCGAACCCAGGCAGCCCAGCTCGCCTTCTACCGATACGCCGCAGGCGTGAGCCAGGGCAACGGTTTGTTGGGTAACGCGGACGTTGTAGTCGTAGTCGGTCGGGGTCTTGCCGTCTTCACCCAGGGAACCGTCCATCATCACCGAGCTGAAGCCCAGTTGGATGGAGCGCTGGCAGACGTCAGGGCTGGTGCCGTGGTCCTGATGCATGCACACCGGGATGTGCGGGAATTCTTCGATTGCCGCCAGGATCAGGTGACGCAGGAACGGTGCGCCGGCGTATTTGCGAGCACCGGCCGAAGCCTGGACGATCACCGGGGAGTCAGTCTTGTCAGCGGCTTCCATGATGGCGCGCATCTGCTCAAGGTTGTTGACGTTGAAGGCTGGAACGCCGTAGCCGTACTCGGCTGCGTGGTCCAGCATCTGGCGCATGCTGATAAGTGCCATTGTGTGTGTCTCTCCCGGTTTAGGGTCGTTAATCGTGCCAGCCTGCCGTAGCGGCGGCGGCTATTCAAGTTATTGCAGATCGGGGGTTGCCCCGGCCCGCTCATTCGGTAGTACGCAGAAACCCTGTGGGAGCGAGCTTGCTCGCGATGGGGGCCTGGCAGCCAACAGTGCAGCGACTGTCAGACCGCAATCGCGAGCAAGCTCGCTCCCACATTTGGATCTCTGTGAATCAAATCAATCGTCTTACTCGGCTTTGCAACCGCGGCCGATCAAATCATTGGTGGCGACCCAGTACACCAGGCCTTCCTCACCTTTTATGTGAAACGCCAGCATGTCGTTGCTGTACAGCGAACCTTCGGCGCCCGGTTCATGCTTCAAGCGGTAGACCTGATCGGCTCCGCCCAGGCGAACGTCGACTTCCTTGCGGCTTTCATCGGTGTAGCGCCAGAGCACTTTGGCCTGACTGTCGCAGGTCCAGGTGGTCCAGCTGTCCGTCGATTCGGCAGGCTTGAACAGGTTCAAATTAGCGCAACCTGCCAGCAGAGCCAGCGCCGTAACGGCGATAAAACCTTTCATCCATGTTCCTCGACTGACGACGCACGTCGCCAGCCCTGAGTAAAGTGTCAGACCCGTCAAGGGCAACCATGTTCCTTGGCCGGGGTCTGTGTCTCGTATTTTTCCAGGCCATCAGGCCCGGAACGCTTGTTGATCACCGGGTTGGTTTCGGCCTGCCAGTCGGCCTGGTAGCAGCCTTTGTCCTGTTCAGGCGTCTCGGGCACCTTCGGGGCTTTCGGGTTACTCCCGCAAGCTGCCAGCGACCCCGCGATGATCAACAGCGCTAATGTTTTGACCATCTGAACACTCCTTTGCCTGGTCAAATGGGCGACCTCAGGCCTTGGCCCGGCTTTCCAGGACTTCAACGGCTGGCAGCACTTTGCCTTCGACGAACTCGAGGAAAGCGCCGCCGCCGGTAGAAATGTAGGAGATTTGATCAGCAACGCCATATTTATCGATGGCGGCCAGGGTGTCGCCGCCGCCAGCGATGGAGAATGCAGAGCTTTCTGCGATGGCCTGGGCCAGGACTTTGGTGCCGTTACCGAACTGGTCGAATTCGAACACACCCACCGGGCCGTTCCACAGGATGGTCTTGGACGACTTCAGCAGCTCGGCGAAATTCGCCGCGGTCTGTGGGCCGATATCCAGAATCATGTCGTCTGCGGCCACATCGGCGATCAGCTTGACGGTAGCAGTCGCGCTTTCAGCGAATTCCTTGGCAACCACGACGTCGACCGGCAGCGGCACGCTGACCTTGGCGGCGATGGCGCGAGCGGTATCCAGCAGGTCCGGCTCGTACAGGGACTTGCCGACCGGGTGACCGGCAGCGGCCAGGAAGGTGTTGGCAATGCCGCCGCCGACGATCAGCTGGTTGCAGATCTGGCTCAGGCTGTTCAGCACGTCGAGTTTGGTCGAGACCTTGGAGCCGGCAACAATCGCCGCCATTGGCTGGGCCGGGGCGCCGAGGGCTTTGCCCAGTGCGTCCAGTTCGGCGGCCAGCAACGGGCCAGCGGCCGCGACTTTGGCGAACTTGGCCACGCCATGGGTCGAACCCTCGGCGCGGTGAGCGGTGCCGAAGGCGTCCATCACGAACACGTCGCACAGGGCGGCGTATTGCTGGGCCAGTTCGTCAGCGTTCTTTTTCTCGCCTTTGTTGAAGCGCACGTTTTCGAACAGCACGATGTCGCCGGCCTTCACGTCAACACCGCCCAGGTAATCGGCCACCAGTGGCACTTCACGGCCCAGAGCCTTGCTCAGGTAGTCAGCGACTGGCTTGAGGCTGTTCTCGGCCGAGAACTCGCCTTCGGTCGGACGGCCAAGGTGCGAGCAGACCATCACGGCCGCACCTTTTTCCAGGGCCAGCTTGATGGTCGGCAGCGAGGCCAGGATTCGCGCATCGCTGGTGACAACACCGTCCTTGACTGGGACGTTGAGGTCTTCGCGGATCAGTACGCGCTTACCTTGCAGATCGAGGTCGGTCATCTTCAACACGGTCATGGGTCGCAGTTCCTACTGTTTTTGAGAGCAGTGTTTTGGAGAGCCAGCTGATTGCAGATAGTGTTCCGCAACATCCAGCATTCGATTGGCAAAACCCCATTCGTTGTCGAACCAGGCCAGGATGTTCACCAGCCGTGGGCCGGATACTCGGGTCTGACTGGCATCGACGATCGCCGAATGTGGGTCATGGTTGAAATCACAACTGGCGTGAGGCAACTCGGTGTAGGCCAGAAGGCCTTTGAGCGGGCCGCTGGTGGCGGCCTCGCGCAGAATCCGGTTGACCTCGGTGGCGTCGGTGTCGCTCACGGTCTGCATCGTAATGTCGAGGCAAGACACGTTAACCGTCGGCACCCGCACGGCTTTGGCCTGAATTCTCCCGGCAAGTTCCGGTAACAGGCGTTCGATGCCACGCGCCAGACCAGTGGACACCGGAATCACCGACTGAAACGCCGAACGGGTGCGGCGCAAGTCTTCGTGATGATAGGCATCGATCACCGGCTGATCGTTCATCGCCGAGTGAATGGTGGTGATCGACACGTATTCCAGACCAATAGCCTGATCCAGCAGGCGCAACAGCGGCACGCCGCAGTTGGTGGTGCAGGACGCGTTGGACACCAGCAGCTCGTCGCCGGTCAGGCAATCCTGGTTCACGCCGTAGACGATGGTGGCGTCGACATCCGCTTCGCTGGCCATCGGCTGGGAAAACAACACGCGCGGCGCACCGGCGTCGAGGAAACGCTGGCCGTCTTCACGAGTGTGGTAAGCGCCGGAGCACTCCAGCACCAGATCGACGCCCAGTGACGCCCAATCGATGCCTTCAGGGGTGGCACTGCGCAAGACCTTCACGCAGTCGCCATTAATATGCAGACAATCGCCGTCGACCTTCACTTCGCCGGGAAAACGCCCGTGAGTGGAGTCGAAGCGTGTCAGGTATTCGATGCTGGCCATGTCAGCCAGATCGTTTATCGCAACAATTTCAAACCCGGCCTTATCGCCTCGCTCAAACAACGCACGCAAGACGCAACGACCAATCCGGCCGTAGCCGTTGAGTGCAACTTTGTAAGGACGCGGTTGAGGCATGGGGTTCTCGATAGACGCAGGCAGAACGAAAATCTCGTTAACAACACGACCCCTGTAGGAGCTGTCGAGTGAAACGAGGCTGCGATCTTTTGATCTTGTTTTTAAGATCAAGATCAAAAGATCGCAGCCTTCGGCAGCTCCTACAGGAAACGCGGCAGCCTGGGCCGCCGCGTCGTGTTTTAGTCTTCCAGCAGCTCTTCAGCCTGACCCAGGATGTTTTCCAGGGTGAAGCCGAACTCTTCGAACAAGGCTGGCGCAGGCGCCGACTCGCCGTAGGTGGTCATGCCGATCACGCGACCTTCCAGGCCCACGTACTTGTACCAATAGTCCGCGTGGGCGGCTTCGATGGCGATACGGGCGCTGACCTGCAACGGCAGAACTGCTTGCTTGTAACCGGCGTCCTGAGCATCGAACACGCTGGTGCAAGGCATCGAAACAACACGTACTTTGCGACCCTGTTCAGTCAGCTTGTCGTAAGCCTGAACCGCCAGACCCACTTCGGAACCGGTGGAGATCAGGATCAGCTCTGGCTCGCCGTCGCAGTCCTTCAACACGTAACCGCCACGGGCGATGTCGGCAATCTGGAACGCATTGCGGGTTTGGTGCTGCAGGTTCTGACGCGAGAAAATCAGCGCCGAAGGGCCGTCCTTGCGTTCCAGAGCCAGTTTCCAGCACACCGCCGATTCAACGGCATCGGCTGGGCGCCAGGTGTCGAGGTTCGGCGTGCTGCGCAAGCTGGTCAGTTGCTCGATCGGCTGGTGAGTCGGGCCGTCTTCGCCCAGACCGATGGAGTCGTGGGTGTAGACGAACACGACGCGCTGCTTCATCAGCGAGGCCATGCGCACTGCGTTGCGGGCGTATTCCATGAACATCAGGAAGGTCGCGCCGTAAGGCACCAGACCGCCGTGCAGGGTCACGCCGTTCATGATCGCGCTCATGCCGAACTCGCGAACGCCGTAGTACATGTAGTTGCCGCTGGCGTCTTCAGCCGAAACACCTTTGCAACCTTTCCACAGGGTCAGGTTGGAACCGGCCAGGTCAGCGGAGCCGCCCAGCAGTTCAGGCAGCAACGGGCCGTAGGCATTCAATGCGTTCTGGCTGGCTTTGCGACTGGCGATGGTTTCGCCCTTGGCCGCGACTTCAGCAATATAAGCCGAGGCTTTTTCCGCGAAGTCTTCCGGCAGCTCGCCGCTCAGACGACGAATCAGCTCGTTGGCCAACTCAGGGAAGGCAGCAGAGTAGGCAGCGAAACGCTGATCCCATTCGGCTTCGGCCGCGCGACCGGTTTCCTTGGCGTCCCACTCGGCGTAGATGTCGGCCGGGATTTCGAACGGACCGTGATTCCATTTCAGCGCAGCACGGGTCAGAGCGATTTCCGCGTCACCCAGTGGGGCGCCGTGGCAGTCTTCCTTGCCTTGCTTGTTCGGCGAACCGAAACCGATGGTGGTCTTGCAGCAGATCAGCGTCGGTTGCTCGCTTTTACGCGCGGTGTCGATCGCAATCTTGATCTCTTCAGGGTCGTGACCGTCGACGTTGCGGATCACCTGCCAGTTGTAGGCTTCGAAACGCTTAGGGGTGTCGTCGGTGAACCAGCCTTCGACTTCGCCGTCGATGGAGATGCCGTTGTCGTCGTAGAAGGCGATCAGCTTGCCCAGGCCCAACGTACCGGCCAGGGAGCCGACTTCGTGGGAAATGCCTTCCATCATGCAGCCATCACCCAGGAACACGTAGGTGTGGTGGTCGACAACATTGTGGCCCGGACGGTTGAACTGCGCCGCCAGGACTTTTTCTGCCAGGGCAAAACCAACGGCGTTGGCCAGGCCTTGGCCCAGTGGACCGGTGGTGGTTTCAACGCCTGGGGTGTAGCCGAATTCCGGGTGACCCGGGGTACGGCTGTGCAGCTGGCGGAAGTTCTTCAGGTCTTCGATCGACAGATCGTAGCCGGTCAGGTGCAGCAGCGAGTAGATCAACATCGAGCCGTGACCGTTGGACAGCACGAAGCGGTCACGGTCGGCGAACGATGGATTGCTCGGGTTGTGCTTCAGGTAGTCACGCCAAAGTACTTCGGCGATATCCGCCATACCCATAGGGGCACCGGGATGGCCGCTGTTGGCTTTTTGCACGGCATCCATGCTGAGGGCACGAATGGCGTTGGCACGCTCACGACGGCTGGGCATCGCTGTTCTCCTGGGGGCTGAATAAAACGAAACGGAAAAAAGGCGAGCATTTTCCCTCACCCACCCGCCTCGGGGCAATGACAGATAGTCATCTGAAGGCGTTTTTCCGGTGGATAAAGTCGCATTCGCCTGATGAAACCTTTCCGCTGACGAATTGTAGAGTGACCCTTTCCCCGAGAAGTGCCATCTATCGAGCAATATCAAAACTTTTTGATATTGCTCTTGCGGTGTTTTCTGAGCGTCACTAGACTGCTGGCCTTATGAGTTTACGTGTGCCTTCCATTCGACATGACGATTGCGATGAGCTGGCGGCCCTGTGCAAGGCCGGCGGCGATCCTCTGCGGCTGAATGTATTGCGCGCGCTGGCCAACGATTCGTTCGGCGTCCTGGAACTGGCGCAGATCTTCGGCATCGGTCAGTCGGGCATGAGTCACCACCTCAAGGTCCTGGCCCAGGCCGACCTGGTGGCGACTCGTCGTGAAGGCAACGCGATTTTCTACCGTCGCGCCCTGCCCCACACCGACCTGCTGGGTGGCAAGCTGCATGCCGCGCTACTGGAAGAAGTGGACAACCTGGCCCTGCCTGCCGAGGTGCAGTCGCGGATTGCTCAGGTCCATGGGCAACGAGCGGCGGCCAGCCAGGACTTTTTCTCACGGGTCGCGGAGAAGTTTCGCGCCCAGCAAGACTTGATCGCCGGTCTGCCGCAATACCGCGAAAGCGTGGTGGCATTGCTCGACAAACTGAGTTTCAGCGAAGGCGCCACGGCCATCGAAGTCGGCCCCGGAGATGGCGCATTTCTGCCGGAACTGGCGCGCCGCTTCACACAGGTCACGGCGCTGGACAACAGCCCGGCGATGCTCGAACTGGCGCGCCAGGTTTGCGAACGTGAAACGCTGGCTAACGTCAGCCTGCAATTGGCCGATGCATTGAACGGTGTCCGCCTCAAGGCTGACTGCGTTGTACTGAACATGGTGCTGCACCATTTCGCCGCGCCGGCCGAAGCACTCAAGCACATGGCCAATTTGCTGCAACCGGGCGGTAGCCTGCTCGTGACAGAGTTATGTAGCCACAACCAGAGTTGGGCCAGGGAGGCCTGCGGTGATCTCTGGTTGGGGTTTGAACAGGACGATTTGGCCCGTTGGGCCACCGCTGCGGGACTCGTTCCCGGGGAAAGCCTCTATGTAGGCTTACGTAATGGTTTCCAGATCCAGGTCCGCCATTTTCAGCGACCGGCTGGCGACACTCACCATCGGTAAATTCAGGAAAAAATCGAGATGAGCGAATACTCCCTCTTCACCTCCGAGTCCGTGTCCGAAGGACATCCGGACAAAATCGCCGACCAGATTTCCGATGCTGTGCTGGACGCCATCATTGCTGAAGACAAGTTCGCCCGTGTAGCGGTCGAGACCCTGGTAAAAACCGGCGTTGCAATCATCGCAGGTGAAGTCACCACGTCGGCCTGGGTCGACCTGGAAGAGATCGTGCGTAACGTGATTCTGGACATCGGCTACAACAGCTCCGATGTCGGCTTCGACGGCGCCACTTGCGGCGTGATGAACATCATTGGCAAGCAGTCTCCTGACATCAACCAGGGCGTCGACCGTGCCAAGCCTGAAGATCAAGGCGCCGGCGATCAGGGCCTGATGTTCGGCTACGCCAGCAACGAGACCGACGTGCTGATGCCAGCACCGATCACCTTCTCGCACCAGCTGGTTAAGCGTCAGGCCGAAGCCCGTAAATCCGGCCTGTTGCCTTGGCTGCGCCCGGACGCCAAGTCGCAAGTGACTTGCCGTTACGAAGGCGGCAAGGTTGTTGGTATCGACGCCGTTGTACTGTCGACTCAGCACAACCCTGACGTGTCCTACAAAGACTTGCGCGAAGGCGTGATGGAGCTGATCGTCAAGCACGTACTGCCTGCCGAACTGCTGACCAAAGACACCCAGTTCCACATCAACCCGACTGGCCAGTTCATCATCGGTGGCCCGGTAGGCGACTGCGGCCTGACCGGTCGCAAGATCATCGTTGACAGCTACGGCGGCATGGCCCGTCACGGCGGCGGCGCGTTCTCCGGTAAAGATCCATCGAAGGTTGACCGTTCGGCCGCCTACGCTGGTCGTTACGTGGCCAAGAACATCGTGGCAGCCGGCCTGGCCGAGCGTTGCGAGATTCAGGTTTCCTACGCGATCGGTGTTGCTCAGCCGACGTCGATCTCGTTGAACACCTTCGGCACCGGCAAAATCAGCGACGACAAAATCGTCAAACTGGTTCGCGAAGTGTTCGACCTGCGTCCATACGCAATCACCACCATGCTCGACCTGCTGCACCCGATGTACCAGGAAACCGCTGCGTACGGCCACTTCGGACGTACTCCGGCCACCAAGACAGTGGGCGATGACACTTTCACCACCTTCACCTGGGAAAAGACCGACCGCGCCGATTCCTTGCGCGCTGCTGCCGGCCTGTAAGACTTCCCCGGCGGTACCAAAAGCCCCGCACGGTTCGCCGTGCGGGGCTTTTTATTGCCTGCTTTCCAGAGGCCGACACACGCTGAAAAACAGCCGGCCCTCTCATCCTGAAAATCCGTCCTAGCCTTCAAGCATTCCACTTGAGCAAGGACGCTCACGATGCCGCTCCACCTGCGCGTATTTTTCGGTTTTCTACTGATCATTTTCTGTCTGACCACCCATGCTGGCGAGTGCCCCGGCTGGCCACCCGCACGCGCCCTGGACGAAATCACGTCACTGCAGAAACAAATCGACCTCTGGGACGACAGCTATCACCGGGGCGGCCGCTCATTGGTCGCCGATGAACTCTACGATCAGTCCCGTGCACGACTGACCGAATGGCGCACTTGTTTCGACCTGGACCAATCCGCGGAACCGCTACGTACCGCGGTCGGCACGATGCCTCATCCCATCGCCCACACAGGCCTGGAAAAACTCCACGATGGTCGCGCCGTCGAAGCCTGGCTAAATGGACGGAGCGATGTCTGGATTCAGCCCAAGATCGACGGCGTGGCGGTGACGCTGATCTACCGCAAAGGCCTGCTGACTCAGGCTATCAGCCGCGGCGACGGAGTAAATGGCCAGGACTGGACGGCTTCGGCACGCCAGATCGCCGCCATCCCCCAACAATTGCCAGAGCCGCTGGACCTGCTGCTGCAAGGTGAGCTCTATTGGCGCCTGACCGACCACGTACAGGCCCGTGCCGGCAGCCTCAATGCACGCGCCACAGTGGCCGGCTTGATGGCCCGCAAAAAGTTAAGCACTGAGCAAGCCGCCGGGATCGGCCTGTTTGTCTGGGACTGGCCCCAAGGCCCGGCCAGTTTGCCCGCCCGCATCGCAGCCCTGGATGAGTTGGGTTTCCCGAGCACCGCACCTTACAGTCACTCGATCAAGGTATTTGCCGACGCAGAACGCTGGCGCGATCACTGGTATCGCTCGCCCCTGCCCTTCACCAGTGATGGCATCGTCCTGCGCCAGGATCAGCGCCCACCCGCCGAGCGCTGGCAGGCTAAACCGCCTTATTGGAGCGTCGCCTGGAAATACCCTTTTGCCCAGGCCCTGGCCGAGGTGCGCAAGGTCCATTTCAAGATTGGACGGACCGGACGAATCACCCCGGTACTGGAGCTGACACCGGTAATGCTCGATGACCGGCAGATCAAGCGAGTCAGTGTGAGCTCACTGCAACGCTGGGAAACACTGGATATCCGGCCCGGAGATCAGGTCGCCATCAGCCTGGCAGGCCTGACCATTCCCAGGTTAGACGGTGTCATGCTGCGCAGCACCCAACGCGCTGAATTGAGCGTACCGCTGGCGGAGGACTTTCATCATTTGAGTTGCTGGCAGCCGACACCGGGATGCGAAAGTCAATTCCTCGCCCGACTGACCTGGCTCAGCGGCAAGCAGGGACTGGCCCTGCCCCATGTCGGTCCTGGCACTTGGGAGAAACTTTTCGAAACAGGCCGTCTGAATGGCCTGCTGGATTGGTTGACCCTCGACGCTCAAGAGCTTGCTAACATTGGCGGATTCGGCGAACGCAGCAGCGCTCGTCTGCTGAACAGTTTCAACAGCGCCCGACAACGCCCTTTCGCTCGCTGGCTCAAAGCCCTGGGTTTACCGCCGACCGGCCAAGCGCGGCTTGCCGATTCATGGCAGGAACTGGCACAACGAAACACCGAACAATGGCAGGCAGAAGCCGGCATCGGCCCGGGACGCGCAGCGCAATTGAGCGCATTTTTCCGCGACCCGCAGGTCCTGGCCTTGAGTGAAACATTACGTCTTGCGGGGATTGACGGTTTTTAGCGGCCGGTGATGCCCGCCAACCCGGGAACCCAATGGTGCCGCTGGGCTCAAACACCCCATCGCCACATCGACCCGATCGCTTTTTCACATGGAGCTTTTATGAAACTTCTTTCACCGCTCGCCCTGTTGACCCTTTGCAGCGTGCTGGCCGCTCCACTAATGGCCGCCGAAGAAGCTCCCGGCCTGACCGGCTGCGCCGCAAAGAAGCAGGGCCTCATCAACCAGATTGAACTGGCCAAGTCTCACGGTAACGCCGATCAGCAGGCAGGCCTTGAAACGGCCCTGAGCGAAGTCACTGCTCATTGCACCGATGCTTCCCTGAAGAAAGAACGGGAGAACAAGGTACTCGACGCCAAGCACGAAGTCAGCGAGCGTCAGGCTGATCTGGACAAGGCCATGAAGAAAGGCGACGCCGAGAAGATCAACAAGCGCAAAGACAAACTCGCCGAGTCCCGCAAGGAATTGCAGAACGCACTCGATGAGCTGGATAAATAAGGATCAGTTCAGGACTCAATGATCCCGGAACTCTTTATGGCAGGCACTGCAGGCATCTTCGACCTTCTGCACGGCCGGCCCCAGGTTGCTGGCCTTGTAGGGTTGAACCTTGCTGGCAATCACCAATTCACCGGTGGCGGCTTCAAGGGTGCGGGCCATGTCCTGGAAGTGTTCCTGCTTCTGCCAGACATCGCTCTTGGCGCTGGTGTGATCTTCTTCGCGCACCTGCGGAAAATGTTTCCAGGGTTCACGGGACAACGCATCGAGCTTCACGGCACCGTCAGCGAATTTCGGACCGTCAAACGGGATGCGACCACGCAACATGCCGCCCAGGTCTTCGCCGGTCTTGAGCATTTGCTTGAAGATCGCCTTGCGCTGGCCCAGCGGCGAGTTGGGGTCGACACCACCGCAGGCGGACAACATCAGGCAGGCCAGCAATACAACAGAAAGTCTTTTAAGAGTCATGGTGGCTTCAGGTCACGGGAAACGGCGGCCAGTATCCTCGCGTCATCGGCAAAGACCAATAGCCCTATTATCAATACGGGTTGTTTGAGCGCATGGAGCACTCAGGCAACCGACAAAGGAATTACTCCATGAACAGCCGTTTCAAGGCATGGCGTCACAACCTCGCCTGGACTCTTCCGATGGTGGCCGTGCTTGCGGGCTGCACCGGTGGCGATAACAACAAACCGAAAACCCACGCCTTGGCCACTTACTCCAGCGCCACGTGGGAAGCACTTCCGACGGTGTCCGACAACGACCTGGTCGCCGGCTTCGGTTCGTGGCGCAGCGCCTGCACCCGACTCAAAGCCGACCCGGTGTGGGGCTCGACGTGTGCGGCTGCCGCCAACGTGCCGCAAACCGCCAGCGACATTCGTGGCTTCCTCAAGCAGAACCTCGACGTCTACGGCCTGCGCGCCGCCAATGACAATCCCAACGGCTTGATCACCGGCTATTACGAGCCGGTCTACCCCGGCAGCCTGACCCAGACCGAAGTGGCAAACATCCCGGTGTACGGTGTGCCCGAGGACATGATCATCGTCTCTCTGGACAGCATTTATCCGGAACTCAAAGGCAAACGCCTGCGCGGACGACTCGAAGGTCGCGTGCTCAAGCCTTACGACGATGCGGCAACGATTGAAACCAAAGGGGTCAAGGCACCGGTTGTTGCCTGGCTGACCGACCCGATGAATCTGCAATTTCTGCAAATCCAGGGCTCGGGTCGTATCCAGCTCGATGATGGCCGACAGTTGCGCATTGCGTATGCCGAACAGAACGGTCACCCGTATCGACCGATCGGCCGCTGGCTGGTGGACCAGGGCGAGCTGAAAAAAGAAGAAGTGACCATGGGCGCCATCAGCAATTGGGCCAAGGCCAATCCGATGCGCATTCCGGAACTGCTGGGCAGCAACCCCAGCTACGTATTCTTCACCCGCAATCCGGACAGCAACGAAGGACCTCGCGGCTCGTTGAACGTACCGCTGACCGCCGGCTACAGCGCGGCGGTGGATCGCAAAGTGATTCCGCTGGGCAGCCTGTTGTGGTTATCGACCACTAAACCGGACGGTACCGCACTGGTACGCCCGGTTGCCGCTCAGGACACCGGCGGCGCAATTGCCGGCGAAGTCCGTGCAGACCTGTTCTGGGGCACGGGCGATGCGGCCGGGCAATTGGCCGGCGACATGAAACAGCAGGGACAGATCTGGATGCTATGGCCTAAAGGCGCAGCCCTGCCTCAAGTGCCTCAGGTGACCGATAAGCTTTAAAGTCAAAAGATCGCTGGCTTCGCCAGCGATCTTTTGATCTTGCTCTTAAACAGAAACCACAAAGAAACTGACGATCAACCCCACCCCCACCAACCACACCAGCGACCGCAAAATAGCCCAGTCCGCCAAGTAGCAAATGATGTACAGCAGTCGACTGGTGATGAACAACACCGCCAGCACATTGATCGTCACCAGTTCGGCATTGCCGGCCAGGTGCGCAACGATCACCGCCGCCGCGAACGCGGGAGTCACTTCTAAACCGTTCAGATGCGCCGCATACGCGCGTCGGCCAACACCATTCAGTGACTCGAGAAAGTCACGGGGGTCATGGTTGTCTTTCGGCCTGAACCCGCCACTGACCCTGGCGATGCCCGTGCAGATATAGGGCAGGAAAATCGCGATCAAAATGCACCACAAAGCAACCGTCATAACGCAATCCCTTCTTCAAGTTTCAAGAGTCGAGCTCCAGTCAAAACTTCATCACCAGCATGCCGATCAGCACCAGCCCACAGGCTAGGAGCCGTGGTCTGCCGAAAGGTTCTTTCAGGTAACGCATGCCGAACAGCACCACCAGGATCACGCTGATCTCGCGCAATGCCGCCGCTTCGGCAATCGAGCCCAGCTGCATGGCCCACAGCACCAGAGCGTAGCTGAACAACACGCAAAACCCGACCGCTAACCCCAGTCGCCACTGTTCACGCCAGAACAACATGAAGGCCGGTCGCTTACGCACCAGTGCCAGTAACGGGAACGGCCAGGCGCTGAGCAACGTGACCCACACCAGGTAATCCAGCGGATGCGACCAGCGCCGCAACGCCTGGCCGTCGATGAAGGTGTAGCAGCCGATGCACAGGCCGATCAACGCCACCACCGGCAGCATCGACCACGGCAATCGCGCACCGCCGCCGCCCTGCCAGAGCAAGCAAAGCATGCCGAACGGGATCAGCAGAATCCCGAAGATCTGCTGGTTCGTCAGCACTTCCCCGGCAAAAATCAGCGTCAGTGCCAGGACCACCAGCGGCGACAAGCCACGCATCAGCGGATAGACCAATCCGAGGTCGCCGACCCTGTACGCCTGAATCAGCAAATAGCGATAGAGCAATTCAAACGCCGCCGACGCCAGAATCCACGGCCAGATGTCCAGGGGTGGCAACGCCACGAACGGCAGCATCAGCGCGACAAACAGCATTGCAACGCTGTCCATGCAGGCCACCACCAGCAGCCGTTCCGCACTGAATTTGATCAGGGTATTCCACGCCGCGTGCAACAGCGCCGCTACTAACACCAGTGCTGTTGCAAGCACGGCACACTCCTTTTGTTGAACGAGATAATTGATTCGCCATATGTCAGCAGCTGTTTATACTGCAAGCGACCACGCCGCACTCAGTTGCGCACAGACTAATTCCAATAATTTCTGCCACCGTCCGCTCTCGTCGAGAACGGGCGTCGGCATGCGTATGCCTGATCAGAGCGTCAAGACTACCGACAGAGACCTTGCGCATGCCACTCGCCTTGCTTGCCCTCGCTGTTGCCGCGTTCGGCATCGGCACCACTGAATTCGTCATCATGGGCTTGCTGCCCGATGTCGCCCGCGACCTCGCCGTGAGCATCCCCCACGCGGGCCTGCTGATCACCGGCTACGCCCTCGGCGTGGTCTTCGGTGCGCCGATCCTCGCGATCGGCACCGCCAACATGCCGCGCAAAGCCACGCTGCTGGGCATGACCCTGATGTTCATCCTCGGCAACATTCTTTGCGCATTGGCGCCGAACTACGCCACGCTGATGGCCGCACGAGTGGTCACCGCGCTCTGCCACGGCGCGTTCTTCGGCATCGGTTCGGTGGTTGCCGCCGGTTTGGTAGCACCTAACAAACGCGCCCAAGCGATTGCGATGATGTTCACCGGCCTGACCTTGGCCAACGTGCTGGGCGTGCCATTGGGCACTGCGCTCGGGCAATACGCCGGCTGGCGCTCGACGTTCTGGGCGGTGTCGGTAATCGGCGTGATTGCCGCGATCGCGCAGTGGGTCTGGTTGCCAAAGGACATCGCCATGGACAAGGCCAACCTCGCCAGCGAGTTCAAAGTGCTGGGCAAGGTCAACGTTCTGTTAGCCCTGGGCATGAGCGTGCTGGCGTCGACCAGCCTGTTCAGCGTCTTCACTTACATTGCCCCCATCCTGCAAGACATCACCGGTGTCAGCCCACATGGCGTGACCATCATGCTGCTGCTATTCGGGGTCGGACTGACGGCGGGCAGCATGCTCGGTGGTCGCCTGGCCGACAGTCGATTACTGCCGTCGCTGGTGGGCATGGCGCTGGCCGTGCTGGTCGTGCTGGCCGCGTTCACACAGACCAGTCACTCAGTGATCCCGGCAGCGATCACGCTGGTGTTGTGGGGCATCTTCGCGTTTGCCCTGTGCCCGATTTTGCAACTGCTGATCATCGATCAGGCCCATGAAGCGCCGAATCTGGGCTCAACGTTGAACCAGAGCGCCTTCAACCTCGGCAACGCGGCAGGTGCGTGGATTGGTGGGCTGGTCGTCGCCAGTGGTGCGGACCTGGCGGACTTGCCGTGGACCGGCGCGCTGGTCAGTGGCTTGACGGTGCTGACGGCGCTTCTCTACATCTATCTGCAACGTCGCGGTGTTGCTGCGGTCAATGTGTCCGGCTGAACATCGTGGTGCTGTCGTCGATCCTGTTGCAGGGTTTGAGCATTGGCAAACTGGTCAAGCACGTGACCAAGGATGAGCCTGCGCCAGCGGCACAGGCCGAGCATCACTGATTACTTTTTGGTCTTCTGCGGGTCGGGCTCCGGGCCTTGATCCGCAGTCTTCTTCGGCGGACCGCTCTCGCTGCGAATCTGCGCATGGCTGATCAGCGCGAAGATGAAGCTGCCGCCGATGATGTTCCCCGCCAGCGTCGGCCCGGCGAACACCAGCCAGAAATCCTTCCACGGCAACTCGCCGGCAAACACCAGATACGAGACCTCGGCGGACCCGACCACGATGTGGGTGAAATCCCCCAGCGCCATGAGGTAGGTGATGAGGATGATGATCCACATCTTCGCGCTCTCCATGGACGGAATCATCCAGACCATGGTGGCGATCATCCAGCCTGACACAATGCCTTTGGCGAACATCTGGCTGGCGTTGTTCTCCATGATCTTGCGTCCGATATCGAGGAAGGCCAAATCGGTCTTGCTGTCGAAAATCGGCAGATTCAGCATCACATACGCCACCAGCAACGTGCCGCAGAGGTTGCCCACCAGCACCACCGACCACAGGCGTAGCAATCGACCGAAATTGTTCAGTGTGGGTTTGGTCATGATCGGCAGCACAGCCGTCAGGGTGTTCTCGGTGAACAACTGCTGACGGGCGAGAATGACCGCAAGAAACCCCGCGCAGTAACCAAAACTGGCGATCACCTTGAAGCCTTCGCCGTCTGGCAGACGGGAATTGAGCAGCCCCATGGCCATCAGCGACAGTCCCATGGTCAGGCCCGCGGCCAGCGCCGACCACCACAAGGCGGCGACACTGCGCTCGAGTTCCTGATCGCCCTGGGTGCGGATGATTTCGTGCAGCACCGCCGCCCGCGGCGGCTGGCTCTTGTCGACGTCGTGCTGTTCTTCAGGCGAGAGGTTCGGGGTCTTGCCGTCTTTTTGCGTGTCCATAAAGCTCCGGAACCAGTGGCGTGTCATGTAGGTACGACACGCAGGGTTCGGAGCTGTTCACTGCCCCAACAGAAACCGAGGTGAGCCCATCGCGAGCAAGCTTTGCTCCTACGGGGCGATGTCATCCTTGAACTGGTCTTTGACGTACGTGATCTCGGTCCGGCCGTGCGGCGCGGGCAAGCCGTCTTCACCCAGATTGACGAAAACAATCTTCTCCACCGTCAGGATGCTTTTGCGGGTGATCTTGTTACGCACTTCGCACTTGAGGGTGATGGAGGTGCGACCGAACTCGGTGGCGGTGATGCCCAGTTCGATGATGTCGCCCTGACGCGAGGCGCTGACGAAGTTGATCTCGGAAATGTACTTAGTGACCACACGCTGATTGCCCAGCTGGACGATGGCGTAGATCGCCGCTTCTTCGTCGAGCCAGCGCAACAGGCTGCCGCCGAACAGCGTGCCGTTGGGGTTGAGGTCTTCGGGTTTTACCCATTTGCGGGTGTGGAAATTCATACTCACTCCTGACCGTCTTGCCGATTGATGCCGGCCATCATGGCAGAGCCCGACCTAGAGCTCTATCAAGCATCGGCTATGGCCTCGATTACCGTTCAGACATTGACCAACAGAAACGCTTTGGAAGTATCGCTCACACGGCTATAATCGCCACCGTTTCAAAACGGTCATCTTCAGTTGATACCGTTTTCCCGCCACCTGTCCGAGGGGCGCTGCAGCAGGTTCGACCTGTCAGGCTCGGATGGGGCGTTGCTTGACCGTTATCGGTCAGACACTAAACGCACAACGGCGCCCATTCGCATACATTACGAATGGAGGCTCATCATGAGCGCTGTTATCACGCCTGCAGATTTTAACGATTACAAAGTTGCCGACATGTCCCTGGCTGCCTGGGGCCGTCGCGAAACCATCATCGCCGAATCCGAAATGCCAGCCCTGATGGGTCTGCGCCGCAAGTACGCCGGTGAGCAGCCGCTCAAAGGCGCGAAAATCCTCGGCTGCATCCACATGACCATTCAGACTGCCGTGCTGATCGAAACCCTGGTTGCCCTGGGTGCCGAAGTACGCTGGTCGTCCTGCAACATTTTCTCGACTCAAGACCAGGCCGCTGCCGCTATCGCCGCTGCCGGTATCCCGGTTTTCGCCTGGAAAGGCGAAACTGAAGCAGAGTACGAGTGGTGCCTGGAGCAAACCATCCTCAAAGATGGCGCGCCTTGGGATGCCAACATGATCCTCGACGACGGCGGCGACCTGACCGAGCTGCTGCACAAGAAATACCCGGCGATCCTGGACCGCGTCCACGGCGTTACCGAAGAAACCACCACTGGCGTTCACCGCCTGCTGGACATGCTGGCCAAGGGCGAGCTGAAAATCCCGGCCATCAACGTCAACGACTCGGTAACCAAGAGCAAGAACGACAACAAGTACGGCTGCCGTCACAGCCTGAACGACGCGATCAAGCGCGGTACCGACCACCTGCTGTCCGGCAAGCAAGCGCTGGTCATCGGCTACGGTGACGTGGGCAAGGGTTCGGCCCAGTCCCTGCGTCAGGAAGGCATGATCGTTAAAGTCTCCGAAGTCGACCCGATCTGCGCCATGCAAGCCTGCATGGACGGCTACGAGTTGGTTTCGCCGTTCATCGACGGTATCAACAACGGTACCGAAGCAAGCATCGACAAAGCGCTGCTGGGCAAGATCGACCTGATCGTGACCACCACCGGTAACGTCAACGTTTGCGACGCAAACATGCTCAAAGCCCTGAAGAAGCGCGCTGTTGTCTGCAACATCGGCCACTTCGACAACGAAATCGACACTGCTTTCATGCGCAAGAACTGGGCATGGGAAGAAGTGAAGCCACAGGTTCACAAGATCCACCGTACCGGCCCTGGCGCATTCGACGCTCAGAACGACGACTACCTGATCCTGCTGGCCGAAGGCCGTCTGGTTAACCTGGGTAACGCAACCGGCCACCCAAGCCGCATCATGGACGGTTCGTTCGCCAACCAGGTTCTGGCTCAGATCTTCCTGTTCGGCCAGAAGTACGCCGACCTGTCGCCAGCCCAGAAAGCCGAGCGTCTGACCGTTGAAGTACTGCCGAAGAAACTCGACGAAGAAGTGGCCCTGGAAATGGTCCGCGGTTTCGGCGGCGTGGTGACTCAACTGACCAAGACCCAGGCCGACTACATCGGCGTGACCGTTGAAGGTCCGTTCAAGCCGCACGCTTACCGCTACTGATTGGACCCGGCGGGCTTTGCGCCCGCCGATCCTGACCAGGCGGACCGGCCATCACCGGCCCGCCTTTTGCGATTGCAAAGGGTATTCCCATGTCCGAAGACCGTCGCTACAGCTTTGAGTTCTTCCCTACGAAGACCGACGCTGGGCATGAAAAACTGATCGCCACTGCCCGTCAGCTGGCCACGTACAACCCCGATTTCTTCTCCTGCACCTACGGCGCTGGTGGTTCGACCCGTGATCGCACCCTCAACACCGTGTTGCAGCTCGAAAGCGAAGTCAAAGTACCTGCCGCACCGCATTTGTCCTGCGTTGGCGACAGCAAGGACGACTTGCGCGGCCTGCTGACTCAATACAAGGCGGCCGGCATCACCCGTATCGTTGCCCTGCGCGGTGACCTGCCTTCGGGCATGGGCATGGCCAGTGGCGAAATGCGCCACGCCAATGACCTGGTTGAATTCATTCGTGAAGAAACCGGAGATCATTTCCACATCGAAGTCGCCGCTTACCCGGAAATGCACCCGCAAGCGCGCAATTTCGAAGACGATCTGAACAACTTCGTGCGCAAGGCCAACGCTGGCGCCAACAGTGCGATCACCCAGTACTTCTTCAACGCCGACAGCTACTTCTACTTCGTCGAGCGTGTGCGGGCGATGGGCGTGAACATCCCGATCGTGCCGGGCATCATGCCGATCACCAACTACAGCAAGCTGGCGCGCTTCTCCGATGCCTGCGGTGCGGAAATCCCGCGCTGGATCCGCAAGCAGCTGGAAGCCTACGGCGACGACACCCAGAGCATTCAAGGCTTTGGTGAGCAAGTCATCACCGAAATGTGCGAACGCCTGCTGCAGGGTGGCGCTCCAGGGTTGCACTTCTACACGCTGAACCAGGCCGAACCGAGCCTGGCGGTGTGGAACAATCTGAAGTTGCCGCGCTGATAGACTCTATGCCTCATCCCAAGGCCCTCTTCTGAGGGCCTTTTATATTCAAAGCCCCATGGAATGTTGTTTCCAATGATGACTGAGTCCTCGCCACCACGCCCTCAACTGGTTTATCTGGTTTTTGGCTCCCAGACGTACCACCAGGAAGCGGTGTTCAGCATCGCCAGTGCCTTGGCCTGGCTGCGTGAAACGCCCCACGCAGAGCTCGACATCCAGGTTTTCAGTGACAACCCGCAGCCCTACGAGCACCTACCGGTACGAGTGCGCCCCCTCGACGAACCTACTCGTCGCCGCTGGAACGAACCCCACGGCTATCACTTTCGAGCCAAGCATGTCGCGTTGCGCACGGTGCTTGAGGAGTCGGAAGTCGCATTGCTGATCGACACCGACACGTTCTTCCATTGTTCACCCGTCGAACTGTTCAATCGCGTGCAACCCGGCACTCTGCTGTGCAACGACTACTACACCCAATACGGCACCAATAAGGAGAACGTGCTCTACAGTGCGCTGTCGAGTACGCTTTTTAACAAAGGCCTGGCAGACGATCAGATGATGCTGCTCAACTCCGGCGTGATCGGGTTGCACCAGCAGGACGCGCAGGTGCTTGATCACTCCATTGCCTTGATCGACGAATTGTTTCCCATGGCACAGGGGGCTTATACCCTTGAAGAGTTTTGCCTGTCGGTCGCAGCCTATCGCACGATGAAGATCAATAAGTGCCCGGACCTGATCCATCACTACTGGAGCCGCAAGCAGCTGTTCAGGGCCAAGGTTAAAGCCTGGGTCGTCAAACACGCCAAGAACCCGACCAGTCAGGCGGCATTGGACGATACTCGCCGCGTGTCAGCTCACCTGCCACGACCGCCACGGGCCCAGCGAATGCTCTACAAACTTATCACCCTGGCACTGCCCAAACATCTGCGTCAGTTCATCCGCGAAATCCTTTACGGCTGCTATGAACACCACAATGAGTTCGACAAGGCCTGTGGGCCGGTGTGGTGGGACAAGGCGCTGCAAAACCAGGAAGAGCGCCTCGGCAAGCCGGTCACTCCGCACTTGCTCGAACGCTGGTTCGACAGGGAATTGGTCCGACTGATCCTGGGCGGTCGACGCAAAGCTATCCACGACCACTTGCTCAATTCGCCCGATAAATAGAGGTCTTGCGCACAATCTACCTCAAGGCCAGCGCTAAACATGCTCGCCAGAGCTTCTCATTAGGCCTTGAGAGTACTAACCTCAGGCCATGCCCGTTATTGCCCAGTTCCTGACAGTTCTGCTTTTTACTTGCCTGAGCTTTACCGCTCGGGGCGAGAAGCTGCGCATTGTCACCGAACCCTGGGCGCCGTATGTGTATGAGGAAAACGGCAAATCCCTGGGTCTGGATTACGAAACCACGGCCATCGTATTCAAACGCCTGGGGATCGAAGTGGACTGGCAGTTCCTGCCGTGGAAACGCTGCCTGTCGATGCTTGAATCGGGCCAGGCGGATGGCGCGCTGGACATTTTTCACAGCGATGAGCGCGACGCCACCCTCCTCTATCCCGGCGAACCGCTGTCGGAAGTCGAATTCGTGATGTTCTACGCCAATGAGCGGCCCCATCCGTTTCGCACCCTGGCCGACCTGAAAGGGCTGACCATAGGCACTTCGCCGGGCTATCTGTACAGCCAGGACTTCAGCGAATCGACCCTGTTCACTCGCGAACCGGCGCCGACCCATGAAGCCAACTTCGGCAAACTGGTGCGCGGGCGCATCGACCTGCTGATCACTGATCGCAGGGTTGGTCAGCACTTACTCGACGAATTGGGCATCCGCGACAAGATTACCGAGAACCCGACCGTCATCAGCCACCAGAGCCAGTTCCTGGCAGTGCGCCGCAACGCCGGCATGGACTTGTTGGTGCAGCGCTTCGGCGCCGAGCTCAAACGCTTCAAGCGCGAGCCTGCGTACGCTGAATTGAGCGCCCGTTATGGCGCCGACCCGGCGGTCGAGGTAAAAACCACCAGAGCCACCGCCGCCAGCGGAAAAACCGTTGAGCAGCAGGAAAGCGGCGCGCAGTGATTGCTCTGTTATACTCCGGCCTTCCCGCCAGGCTCACGCCCGGACGCTCGGAATCGTTCAAGGCATCTCGACCCCGCTACAGCGCAGCTTTTCAGCCCGCGCGAGCGCTCCAGACGAGCCTTCGAAACCCAGCAGGACCGGACGGGATTGCGTTCCTCTTAAACGCCATTCGCGCCAGGCAAGACTCCCATTGGGCCAAGCCCTAACTAAAACAGGATTACTCATGTCCTTTGCTTCCCTCGGTCTCTCCGAGGCTTTAGTCCGCGCCATCGAGGCAGCGGGCTATACCGAGCCTACTCCGGTGCAACAGCGGGCTATTCCCGCCGTGTTGCAAGGTCGCGACCTGATGGTCGCGGCTCAGACAGGTACTGGTAAAACCGGCGGCTTCGCCCTTCCGATTCTGGAGCGGTTGTTCCCCAACGGTCACCCGGACAAATCCCAGCGTCACGGCCCGCGCCAACCGCGCGTACTGGTCTTGACCCCTACTCGCGAACTCGCGGCTCAAGTACACGAGAGCTTCAAGGTCTATGCCCGTGACCTGAAGTTCGTCAGCGCCTGCATCTTCGGCGGCGTCGGCATGAACCCGCAGGTTCAGGCCATGTCCCGCGGTGTTGACGTGCTGGTGGCCTGCCCCGGCCGCCTGCTCGACCTCGCCGGTCAAGGCAGCGTCGATTTGTCCCACGTGGAAATCCTCGTGCTGGACGAAGCCGACCGCATGCTCGACATGGGCTTCGTCCATGACGTGAAAAAGGTCCTTGCCCGTCTGCCGAGCAAACGCCAGAACCTGCTGTTCTCGGCGACCTTCTCCAAAGACATCACCGACCTCGCCGGCAAACTGCTGCACAACCCGGAACGCATCGAAGTCACGCCACCGAACACCACGGTCGAGCGTATCGAACAGCGCGTATTCCGCCTGGCCGCCAGCCACAAGCGTTCGTTACTGGCGCACCTGATCACCGCGGGCGCCTGGGAACAGGTCCTGGTGTTCACCCGCACCAAGCACGGTGCCAACCGTCTGGCCGAGTACCTGGACAAACACGGCCTCAGCGCCGTTGCGATCCACGGTAACAAGAGCCAGAACGCTCGCACCAAAGCCCTGGCCGACTTCAAGGCCGGCGAAGTGCGCATCCTGGTCGCCACCGACATCGCCGCTCGCGGCCTGGATATCGACCAGTTGCCACACGTGGTCAACTTCGAATTGCCAAACGTCGACGAAGATTACGTTCACCGTATCGGTCGTACCGGCCGTGCCGGTCGTTCGGGCGAGGCGATCTCGCTGGTCGCTCCGGACGAAGAAAAACTGCTGAAAAGCATCGAACGCATGACCAAGCAGAAGATTGCCGACGGCAACCTGATGGGCTTCGATTCCAGCGCTGTAGAAGCCGAGAAACCAGAAGTCCGCGAGCGTCCGGATGTGCGTAACCCGCGCAACCCACGTGGCCCGCGCGGCGACGGTCCGAACGGCACTGGCGGTGGTGGCGGTCGTAAAGACAAAGGCAAGGACAAGGGCGGCAAGGAAAAACCTGCAGCCACTGGCCGCGGCGATCGCCCGGCGCGTGAACACAAGCCACGCGAAGGCACTCCGGCTCGCGAGCAACAGCGTCCAGCGCCACGCGCTGCTGCTGCAGACCGTGCTCCGGACGAGTTCCTGGACGACGATATCGATAACTTCGGTAACCGCGTCGACTACGTTCCTCAAGCCAAACCGGCTCAGGGCCGTGGCCGCCGTCCGGGTGCTCCGGCACAAGGCACGACAGCTGGCGCAGGTGCTCCGCGCACCGGCGGCGGCAAGCCTCAGGGTCGTCAAAGCGGCCCACGCAGCAGCGACGGCGCCACCACCGGCACGCCGCCGGCCAAGCGCAGCGGCCCACGCAATGGCGCTCCACGTGACGGCCAGGCCCGTCGCGAAGAGTCCCGCAACCGTCGCCCGGCTCGCACCGACGATCAGCCGCGTTCGGAACCGGCCGTGCAAAACCCGCGCGGCCCGGCACCGAAGATCATTCACAAGGAGTCGAAAACCGATCGTTTCCCGACTCCTGAGCAACTTGATCAACTGCCAGGCCGTCCGCGCGGTGAAAAACCAGCCTTGCTAACCCGCAACCGCTGATTTAGCGCAGTAACAAAAATGCCCCTGATCTCGCGATCAGGGGCATTTTTTATGGCTGACGCAAACCCCCTGTGGGAGCGAGCCTGCTCGCGAATGCGGTTGTTCATGCAACATTGATTTCGACTGACCCACCGATTTCGCGAGCAGGCTCGCTCCCACAAGGGATCTGCGGTGGCGCCGCCTATTTTGGCAGGCAATAAAAAAACGCCCCTGATCATAAGATCAGGGGCGTTTTTGTGTCAGGCGTGAAAATTACTTCGCTTTGACACCTTCAAACGTTACATACAACTCGACCGCGTCGGACTGTGGGCCCAAGTCTTTCTGCTTGCCGAAATCGGAGCGCTTGAGGTTGGTGGTGCCTTCGAAGCCGGCACGGTAACCGCCCCATGGATCCTTGCCTTCACCCAGGAAGGTGGCCTTGACCACAACCGGCTTGGTCACGCCAGCAATGGTCAGGTCGCCGGTCACATCGGCAGTGTCTTTGCCAGCGGCGTTCTTGCCGGTGGATTTGACGCTGGTGGAAACAAACGTGGCTTTAGCGAATTTGCTCGCGTTCAGGAAATCGCCGCTGGCGATGTGCTTGTCGCGCTCAGCGTTATTGGTGAACACGCTAGCGGTGTTCACGTTGAACTCGATCTTGCTGTCTTCTGGCTTGGCAGCGTCGAAGCTGAACTTGCCGTCGATATCCTTGAAGGTACCGGTGATGAAGCTGTAGCCCAGGTGGCTGATCTTGAAGTCAACGAAGGCGTGCTGGCCTTCCTTGTCGACGACGTAGTCAGCCGCCATCACGTTGGCGGACAGCAGAGCAGAACCGATTGCCAGAGCGGCGAGAGTCTTTTTCAACATGCTTTCTATTCCTTTGGAGTCGAGGTTGAACATCAGGCTTTGCGCCCCAGCATTCGCGTCAGGGTCGCATCACGATCAATAAAGTGGTGTTTCAGTGCTGCCAACGCATGGAGACCGGAAAAAATTACCAGCGCCCAGGCCAGGTACAAATGAATCACACCGGCTGTATCTGCCTGATCCGGTAGTCCGGATATCAGTGCAGGAACTTCAAACAGGCCAAACACCGGAATCCCGACACCGTCTGCGGTGGAAATCAGATAACCGGCAATCATCACAGCAAACAGACTGAGATACAGGAACGAATGGCCGAACTTGGCGCCAATGCGCGTCATGCGGCCATAGCTTTCAAGCGTGGGTGGTGGCGGGCTGATGAAACGCCACAGCACCCGTAGAACCATGACGGCTAATAACACCAGGCCAATGCTCTTGTGCAAGTCGGGCGCGTCTTTGCGCCAGACGCTGTAGTAGTCGAGACCGACCATCCACAAGCCCAACGCAAACAAACCGAAGACCACCAGCGCCACACCCCAGTGCATGAAGATGCTGACCCAACCGTAGCGCGAAGAAGAGTTACGTAGCTGCATTGCCCAAATCCTGTGAGAACTGCGACCAAGACTATCGTTTTACCTATCGAATTAAAGCGGAAAATTTCGCTTTGAAATATCGAGAAATACGATCAAGAGTCTGAAATAGGTGAGTTAAGGAAAGATTAAAGACCCATGTGTAAGAAAAAATGAAGTCCAACTAAGGAACACCTCCGCCATTAGGTTTATTCGATTCTTGATATTGGTTTTCTTCGGGCATAAAAAAACGCGGCATTTCTGCCGCGTTTCTTTAATCCCAAAGCTTACTGCGCTTTGGTATCCATCGCCGGGGTCGCAGCGGGTTTTGCCGCTGGTTTCTTCGCCGGTTCAGCTTTCTT
Organism: Pseudomonas sp. LBUM1666; assembly: GCF_059695775.1. NCBI lineage: Bacteria > Pseudomonadati > Pseudomonadota > Gammaproteobacteria > Pseudomonadales > Pseudomonadaceae > Pseudomonas > Pseudomonas sp. LBUM1666. Next base: position 5,827,926 of record NZ_CP166789.1, read on the forward strand.
CGCCGGGGCTTTTGCCGGAGCCTTTTTGGCCTCGGTTTTGGCAGCAGGCTTTTTCGCCGGGGCTTTTTTGGCCGGTTCGACTTTCACCGGGGCCGCTGGTTTCGGCGCTTCTACCGGTGCTGGGGCCGGCGCAGGTGTTGGAGCCGGTGCCGGTGCAACCGGAGCCACTGGCTCTGGCGCCTTGGCCGGTGCCGGTTTGTCGTCAGAACCACCGAACAGGTTGGTGAAGAAGTTACCTTTCTTCGCCGCCACCGCACCAGCCGCCGCAACGGTCGCTGCCGGAACAACCTTCGCCGGTTCAAACGACTTGCCGGCCGCCAGGTCTTCTACCTGACTGGCTGCCCGCTGACCGGTGCGCAATGCACCTTCCAGCGTGCCCGGGTACAAGGTGTCGGTGTGTTCGCCGGCAAAGGCTACACGCTGAATCGGACGCTCCCACAGACGCCAGTACTTGCTGATCTGGCCAGGGCCGAATGCCAGGTAAGCGCCGCCCATTGATGGATCGGTGCTGTAGCGGCGGATTTCGTAACCGGTGAACGAACCGCGCGCCTGTGGATAAAAGGCGTGCAGACGGATCAGCACCTGATCGACCATCTGCTTGTCGCCGAAGGCCTGCATCACGCGCGCGTTGTCGCCGGACAGGTTGATCACCACGTTGGCGCCGCCCTTCAGCGCCGGTTCAACCCACAACATGCCCAGACCGGCGTTGCTGTAGATCTCGCCGGTCATCCGCGCCTTGCTTTCCCACACTGGCGTCTTGAACTTCAGCATGATCTGGTCGCGCCAACCGTAGTTGGTGCCCTTGATCGCGCCCATGTGCTGGGTATCCAGCGACGGAGTCATCTGGATCTTGTTCAGTGCGCGCAATGGCACGGCCACGACGACGTAGTCAGCCTGATAGCCAACGCTGCCGACTTTGACGGTCACGCCGTCCTTGTCCTGGGTGATCGCCGAGACCGGGGAGCTGGTCTTGATGGTTTTCAGTTGTTTAACGAACGCCTGAGCCAACACCGGGCTACCGCCGAGCAGACGCGAAGCGCGCAGGTCACGGTCGGCAACGCCACGGTAAACGCGGCTTTGCTGTGCGAAGTACAGCAGCGACAGACGCGACGGTTCGTCATAACGGGTACGAATCTGCTGATTCACCAACTGACGTGCCGTGGCCGGCAGACTCAGACGGTCGAGCCAATTGGCCACGTTGATCTGGTCCAGGGCGAACAGTGTGCTGTTGGCCGCCGGGTTCTGCGGGTCTTCGATCGAGCGCGCCAGATCGTCCAGGGTTTTTTCGTAGCGCTTGAGCGCGTCGCTGGTGGCCGGTTGCTTGGTGGCCAGATCGGCGGCAGTGAAATACTCACCGTCAATCAGGTAGCTCGGGGTCCGCACGAACTCTGGGGCCGGCGTGGTACTCAGCTTGAAGGTCGATACGTACTTGTTCAGAACCGGTTGGGTCTTGTCATTGCCGATCCACTCACTGGTGGCCATCCCGGAGCGACCGCCCATGCTCGGTTTAGCTTCCAGCAGGGTGACCTGCCAGCCCTTGTTTTGCAGTTCGTAAGCAGCAGTGAGGCCAGACAGCCCTCCCCCGATCACGATCGCCGTTTTATCTTTGGCCAGCGCAGACACGCTGAACAGCCCTAACATCACCAGCGCACAGGCGCGCAGCCAACCAGCAGACATTCAGCGAACTCCGGAAATACACGTAGGAAATAACGGTTTTGCGAGTCAGACGACCCAAAGAACCGCGAAGAATACGTCAGCCATCAAAAGGCCGCCAGCGACGTCTATCCACCTATACAAAGTAGCTCAATCGACACAATGGGTTGTTCCCACGCCACGCATTGCATAGGCTTGCGCGATTGTTTGCCCGCGCACGTCGCGAGCCGCCTCGAGGAGACTGAAAATGGGCCTGAATAATCAGTGGATGCAACGCGATCTCGCGGTTTTGTGGCATCCGTGCACCCAGATGAAAGACCACGAACAGCTGCCGCTGATCCCGATCAAGCGTGGTGAAGGCGTGTGGCTGGAAGACTTCGAAGGCAAACGTTACCTCGACGCCGTCAGCTCCTGGTGGGTCAACGTGTTTGGTCACGCCAACCCGCGGATCAACCAGCGCATCAAGGATCAGGTCGATCAGCTGGAGCACGTGATCCTCGCTGGTTTCAGTCATCAGCCAGTGATCGAGTTGTCCGAGCGCCTGGTGAAAATGACGCCGGAAGGCCTGACCCGGTGCTTCTACGCCGATAACGGTTCGTCCTGCATCGAAGTCGCGCTGAAAATGAGCTTTCACTATTGGCTCAACCGCGGCCAGCCGAACAAGAAGCGCTTCGTCACCCTGACCAACAGCTACCACGGCGAGACCATGGCGGCGATGTCGGTGGGCGACGTGCCGCTGTTCACCGAAACCTACAAGGCGCTGCTGCTGGACACCATCAAGGTGCCGAGTCCCGATTGCTACCTGCGCCCGGAAGGCATGAGCTGGGAAGAACATTCGCGCAACATGTTCGCCGCCATGGAACAGACCCTGGCCGAGAACCACGACACCGTCGCGGCAGTCATCGTCGAGCCGCTGATTCAGGGCGCCGGCGGCATGCGCATGTACCACCCGGTTTATCTGAAACTGCTGCGCGAAGCCTGCAACCGCTATGGCGTGCACCTGATCCACGACGAAATCGCCGTCGGCTTCGGCCGCACCGGGACGATGTTCGCCTGCGAACAGGCCGGCATCCGTCCGGACTTCCTCTGTCTGTCCAAGGCCCTGACCGGCGGTTACCTGCCGTTGGCGGCCTGCGTGACCACCGAAGATGTCTACAGCGCTTTCTACGACGACTACCCGACCCTGCGCGCCTTCCTGCATTCCCACAGCTACACCGGCAATCCGCTGGCGTGCGCGGCGGCATTGGCGACTCTGGATATCTTCGAAGAAGACAACGTCATCGAGAACAACAAGGCGCTGGCTCAGCGCATGGCCACCGCCACTGCGCATCTGGCCGATCACCCGAACGTTTCGGAAGTGCGTCAGACCGGCATGGTGCTGGCCATCGAGATGGTCAAGGACAAGGCCACCAAGGAAGCTTATCCGTGGCAGGAACGTCGCGGCTTGAAAGTGTTCCAGCATGCGTTGGAGCGTGGTGCTTTACTTCGACCGTTGGGCAGCGTGGTGTACTTCCTTCCGCCCTACGTGATCACGCCTGAACAGATCGACTTTCTGGCCGAAGTGGCCAGCGAAGGCATCGACATCGCGACTCGCGATAGCGTCAGCGTGTCGGTGCCGAAAGACTTTCATCCGGGCTTCCGCGATCCGGGCTGATTGATTTCACCTAAGCTTCTGCGGTGACCGGACTACCGTCATCGCGAGCAAGCTCGCTCCCACAGTTGACCGCGTACACCTGTGGGAGCGAGCTTGCTCGCGATAGGGCCGCCAAAACCTGCACACATTTTACAGAGACCCCCGATGAGACTGTCCCGCTTCTTTATCGACGCCCCCTTGAGCACTGGCGAACACGAGTTGCCCGAGGCCCAGGCCCATTACATCAGCCGCGTGTTGCGCATGGCCGAGGGGGATGCGCTGCAACTGTTCGACGGCTCGGGCCAGGAGTTTCGCGCCACGCTGGTGGAGGTCGGCAAGAAGCGCGTCGTCGTGCAGATCGATGAAAGCTTCGCCGGGCAGGTCGAGTCGCCCTTGCAGATCCATCTCGGCCAGGGCTTGTCCCGTGGCGAGCGGATGGATTGGGCGATTCAGAAAGCCACCGAACTGGGGGTCACTGAAATCACCCCGATCTTCAGCGACCGCTGTGAAGTCCGACTCAAGGACGAACGCGCCGACAAACGACTGATGCACTGGCGCCAGGTTGCGATCAGCGCGTGCGAGCAATGCGGACGCTCAAGGGTGCCGGTGATTCACCCGCCGCTGCTGCTGGCCGATTGGCTGAAGCAGACGGAGGCAGAATTGAAACTGGTACTGCATCCGGTGGCCGAGCCATTGGTGAGCCATGCGAAACCGGCGACGCTGGCGTTTTTGATCGGCCCGGAAGGCGGGTTGTCCGACGCTGAAGTCGAGCAGGCCAAGGCCGGCGGTTTTCACGCCGCCCGCCTCGGCCCTCGCGTGCTGCGCACCGAAACCGCTCCCGTCGTGGCACTGGCGGTGGCGCAACAACTGTGGGGCGACTTTTAGGTTCTGATCCTACTTCACCGGATCACTCACTGGTTTGGCGATGATTGCTTTCAGTTCGCTGGTCATCGGGAATTCCAGGTTCAGGCCTTTGGGTGGAATCGGTTGCTGGAACCAGCGCTGGTAGATGCCGTTGATCTCGCCAGAGCTGTACAGATCGGCGAGGGTCGAGTTCACCAACTCGAGAAACTGCGGATCACCCTTGCGCACCATGCAGCTGTAGATTTCCCGCGATTGCTCCTCACCCACCACGACCCAGTTATGCGGATCGCGGGCCTTGGCGCGTTCGCCGTAAAGCAGCGCGTCATCCATATAGAACGCCGCCGCCCGACCTGACTGCAGCATCTGGAAGGCTTCGCCGTGGTCCTTGGCGCTGATCACGAACATATCGATCTTGTGATCGATGTTGTAGCTCTTCAGAAACCGCTCATTGGTGGTGCCCGCGGTGGTCACGACGTTCTTGCCACGCAGGTCGGCGAAGCGCTTGATGCCGCTGTCCTTCGCCGTGAGCAACTGACCCTTCACGTAGATAAACCCGTAGGAAAACGCCACTTGCTGCATGCGCTCGGCGGTCACGCCGGTGGAGCCGCACTCAAGGTCGACCGTGCCGTTCTGCACCAGTGGAATACGCGTTTGCGAGGTCACCAGGTTGTACTTCACCTGCAGATCCGGCAGTTCAAGCTTTTGCTTGATGCGCTCGACAATCTTGCTCGCCAAGTCCACCGAATAGCCCATCGGCTGCCCCGTGTGATCACCCACGTAGGAGAACGGCACCGACGCGTCGCGATAGCCCAGCGTGATGCTCTTGGCATTGGCGACCTTGTTCAGCGTGCCGGTCAGCGGCGCTTCGTTGGCCTGGACCTGACTGGCGAGCAGCAGGCCGAGGGTGCAGCCGATCAACGTGATTTTTTGCATTGTTATTCTCCGTTGTGGGTAAGGCGATTAGCGGCGGGCGGCGATCACGGTGATTTCCACCAGCACCTCTGGACGGGCCAGTTGCGCCTGCAAGGTGGTGCGGGTCGGCGCGTTGCCCGGTGACAGCCACTGCGACCAGACCTCGTTCATGGCGGCAAAGTCGCGACCAATGTCGTTCAGGTAAATGGTCGCGTTGAGCAGATGATCCTTGTCGCTGCCAGCTTCGGCCAACAACGCATCGATTTTCGCCAGCACCTCGGCGGTTTGACCGGTGACGTCGGTGCTGTCACCCGGAACCTGTCCCGAGAGAAACACCAGATCGCCAAAGGTCACCGCGCCAGAGAGTCGGCTGTTGCTGTTGATACGGTTGATGTTCATCGGTTTTTCCTTTTCAAGTCAGGCAACGCGGGGGGCGAGGCCCTGCATTTCGATTGAAGGTGCGCGCCGGGCGATCAACTCGCTGAGCAACCGGGCGCTGCCACAGGCCAAGGTAAAACCCAGGGCGCCATGACCGAGGTTGAGCCACAGGTTGCGATACGCCGCGGCGCCGATCAACGGCACGCCGCTGGGGGTGGCCGGGCGCATGCCGGCCCATTCGATGGCGGCGTCGTAATTACCGGCATTGGGCAAGGTTTCCTGCGCCTGGCGCTTGATCAGCGCCAGGCGTTTGGGGTCGAGCGCCGGGTCGAAACCGACAATGTCGACCATCGCCGCCACGCGCAGCTGTTCACCGATGCGGGCGTAAACGATCTTGCGGTTGTAATCGGTGATGCTCAGCTCCGGCGCACGATGTTCGGCGCGGATCGGCAAGGTCAGGCTGTAGCCTTTGAGCGGATACAGCGGCAGGTTCATGCCTGGCAGCGCCAGCGCCGGACTGCGATGACCGGCGGCAATTACCAGTTGCTCGACCGGCAGCACCTGCGCACCCATTTCTATGGCCTGCACCGCGCCGTCCGCGTGGCGAATGCCGGTGACCTTGCGACCGAGCAAAAACTCGCAACGCCCCGACGCCTGGAGTCGAGCCAGCAGTTGCTGGCAGAAAGCATGGCAATCGGCGACTTCTTCGTCAGGCGTATAAATCGCGCCCACAAACGGCGCCTCGGCGAGTGCAGGCTCCAGCTGCGCGCATTCGGCCCGCGACAACACGTGCTGCTGTCGCGGATCGGCGAGGCCATGGCGAGCGTGTTCGAAACTCGCGGTTTCACGAAACGTCACCAGTTTGCCGTTGCGCCGCCAGTCGAAACCGTCGAGACGGTCTTCGTCGCGCCAGCCTTGCAGCGTGGACTGGCTCAGCAATGCCAGACGCAGCAGGTGCGCGCCGTTGCGCTGATTCACCGAACGACGGCAGGCCGCCAGGAAGGACGCCATCCAGCGCCATTGCGCCGGGTCCAGGCGCGGGCGCAGCTTCAACGGCGAGTCACCGCGCAGCATCCAGCCAAGCGCCTGCAATGGGACGCCGGCATCGGCCAGCGGCGCGACGTAGCGGTAGGACAACTGGCCGCCGTTGGCGAAACTGGTCTCGCTGCCCAGCGAGTCCCGGGCCTCGATCAATGTCACGTCGATGCCGTCGCGAACCAGTGCGTAAGCCGTCGTCAGCCCGATGACGCCACCACCGATAATGCAAACCCGCTGAGCCATGTCTGTCCTTAACCGTTGTTGAAACAGGCTTCAGGTTAGGACCAGGTGACAGCCGTTGAACAATGCATAAAGATGCCTGACCCATAAACAAAGGTTATGGACTTGCCATGCGACTGCGACACATCGAGATTTTCCAGGCCATTCGCCAGACCGGCTCGGTCAGTGGCGCCGCGCAGTTGCTGCACGTGTCGCAGCCGGCGGTGAGCAAAGTGCTGCAACACGCCGAACAGCAACTGGGCTTCCCGTTATTCCTGCGGGTGCGCGGCAAATTGCAGGCTACGCCCGAAGCGCTGGAGCTTGAGCGCGAGGTCGACAAGGTCACCGAAAGCCTGCAAGGCGTGCGACGTCTGGCCCAGAGCCTGCGTCGCGAGCCGGGTCACAGCGTACGGATTGGCGCGATCCCGGCGCTGGCCTTGTCGCTGCTGCCGCCAGCAATCAACGAGTGGACGCAACGCTACCCGGACATTGTCTGCGAACTGTCCAGCGCCCACAGCCGTGAGCTGATGCAGAATTTGTTGATGCGCGAAGTGGATGTCGCGCTGACCTTGCAACCGCCGGATCATCCGGGCTTGAAGGCGCAGGTGTTGGCCTGCGGGGTTTTGGTGGCGCTGGCGCCGTTGGGCTATTGGACCGATGACGCCTTGGGCCAACCGTTGCCATTGATCGAACTGGCCGGCGCGCCGCTGATCGGCCTGTCCAGCGCCGACCCGCTGGCTGCCAGACTCGACAGCTACCTTGAGGCGGTCGATCCGCCGCCACGGGTACGCATCGCCGTGCAGACCTATTCGCTGGCGCGGGCGATGGTTGAATCCGGTGCCGGATTGGCGGTGATCGATCCGTTTACTGCACTGGGCGCGTCCCCCGCCACCACGGCGATTCGACCTCTGGCGCCAGCGTTACCGATCACGTTGTATGCGGTCACCCGCGCCGACGAACCGCCACCCCACACCTTGAGCGACTTGTTGCAGGTGTTCAGCCGACGGGCGCAGGCGCAACTGGATCGCCTGTGTCCCTGTGGGAGCGAGCCTGCTCGCGAATGCGGTGGATCAGTCAGCGATGATGTCGACTGACCTGACGCTTTCGCGAGCAGGCTCGCTCCCACAGGTTTTTCAAACAGTGCGATCTACAAGACATAAAACAGAATCGCCACAAAGTGCAGCAAACTCCCGGCGATCACGAACAGATGCCAGATCCCGTGGGCATGGCGTAAACGACTATCCAGCGCAAAAAAGACAATGCCCACGGTGTACAGCACGCCGCCCGACGCCAGCCAGGCGAAACCTGTACTGCCCAACGCCGCCAGTAACGGTTTGACCGCCACCAGCACGATCCAGCCCATCACCGCATAGATCACGATCGACAGAATCCGCGCTTCCGAACGCGGTTTGATCTCTTGCAGGATGCCGATCAGCGCCAATCCCCAGACAATCCCGAACAGCGTCCAGCCCCACGGCCCGCGTAGCGTCACCAGACAGAACGGCGTGTAGCTGCCGGCAATCAACAGGTAGATCGAAAAGTGATCGACCTTCTGCATGATCTCTTTCTTGCGCCCGCGCACGCTGTGGTAAACGGTCGACGCGCTGTAAAGCACCAGCAAGGTAAACCCGTAAATCGCCACGCTGACGATCTTCCACGGGCTGCCGTCCATGCTGGCAATCACCAGCATCCACACCACCCCGACACACGCCGCCACCGCCCCAACCAGATGCGTCCAGGCGTTCAATCTTTCCCCGTGATACATGTGTTGCTCACCTCAACGTTCGTTGCAACATCGCGCAAGGCTCAGGCCTGAAGGTTAAAAGCGCAATGTTTCAAAACACAAATCCCCCAAGAACCCACATACGTGCACAATCGAGCCATTCGAATAAGAGTCTGCATCATGCTGATCGATGAAGAGTTGACCCTGAAAAAACTCGAGGTGTTCCTGGCCTTCATGCGCACCGGCAATCTGGCCCGGGCCGCCGCCGAGTTGCAGACCAGCAATGTCAGCGTGCACCGTGCCATTCACTCCCTGGAAAGCGCCCTGCGCTGCCCGCTGTTCAAACACGAAGGCCGCAACCTGACACCGCTGGAAAGCGCTTATGTGCTGGAAGAGCGGGCGCAGAAGCTGATTCAGGACGTGGTCGAAACCGTGCGCCTGACCCGCGAAGCCGCCGGGTTCTCCGCCGAGCGCTTCAAGCTGGGTTCGTTGTATTCATTGACGGTGAAGACCGTGCCGCAGCTGATCATGGGCCTGAAGATCCGCCGCAGCGAACTCAATATCGACCTGATCCTCGGCTCGAACTTCGACCTGCTGTACAAGCTCAAGAACATGGAAGTCGACGCGATCCTGGTGTCGCTGGACGAGAGCGTGAATGATCCGGATTGCGCGCAAATCCACCTGTTTTCCGATGACATGTTTCTGGCCACGCCGGCTGATTCGAAGTTTGCCCAGCGGACCGACGTTGATCTTGCCGAAGTGCGCGACGAGACATTCATTACGCTGACTCAGGGCTTCGCCACGCATCAGGACGGTAATCGGGTGTTCAAGCAGGCGGGGTTCGAACCGAAGGTGGCGATGCAGGTCAACGACATCTTCACCCTGCTGAGCATGGTCAGCTCGGGGGTGGGTTATGCGTTGCTGCCGGGACGGATTGCGGCGGTGTATGAGAACCGGGTGAAGCTGATTCCGTTGCAGGAAAAGTATCGGTTGCAGCAGCACATTGGCGTGGTGTTCTTGAAGGCCAAGGAGCGGGATCCGAATCTGTTGGCGTTGTTGGCGGAGTGTCGGATGTACGCCAATCGCCAGGCTTGAGACCGCGGCGCCCCTATCGCGAGCAGGCTCACTCCTACCCTGGAATGCATTTCCCTGTAGGAGTGAGCCTGCTCGCGATGGCGTCGGTACATTCAATAGAGATCCAGCGGCTTAACCCACAATCCCACGAACAATGAAGTACAACAACGAAGGCCCAAGCAAGCACCCAAGCCCGGTATGGAACGTCGCCGTCAACGCCCCATAAGGCACCAACCGCCGATCCGTCGCCGCCAGCCCGGCCGTCACACCGCTGACGGTGCCAGCCAACCCACCAAACACCATCGCCGAGCGTGGGTTATCCAGCCCCATCCAGCGTGCGGCCATCGGTGTGCCAACCATCACCAGAATCGCCTTGATCAACCCGGTGGCAATCGACAACGCCATCACATCCGAACTCGCACCAATTGCGGCCCCGGTCACCGGCCCGACGATGTAGGTCACCGCACCCGCGCCGATGGTGGTCATGCTGATCGCATCGCGATAACCGAACGCCCAGGCCATGCTTGCGCCGACAATGAATGGCAGGATCGTGCCCAGCAGCAGCGCAATCACACCGATCAAACCGGCCTTTTTCGCTTCGGTGGCTTGCACTTCGAATGCCGTGGCGACGATCGCAAAGTCCCGCAGCATGGCGCCGCCCATCAGGCCGATGCCGGAAAACAGCGTCAGGTCCGCCAGGCCTTTTTGCCCGCCGGTCATGGTGCCGCCGACCCAGGCCAGCACCAGCCCAATCACAATGGCAATCGCCGAACCGTGAATCCGTCCGAACGTCAGGCGCTTGGACAACACCACCGACACCCACATGATCACACCAACGAATGCGAACGCGGTGACCAGACTGTTATTGGCCAGACCCTTCTCAATGAGTTCCCACATATCAGCGACCTCCTACTGGCGTGCCGACCGGCGTTATTTCCGCTGGCTCATCGGGCAAGGGTTCGCCTTTGTGAGTCCGGCTGATCAGGGCAATGGTGCAGCCGCAAATCACCACCGAACCAATCGCCGCCAGCACCGCCACCGGGCCGCCGTGCAGTGCGGTGACGACGTTCTGTTGCGCGGCCATTGCGACCACGACAGGAATGTACATGGCGCCCCAGAAACCGACGCCCATCTCACAATCCTTGGTCATGCCGCCGCGTTTTTGCATCCATAACCGCGCGCAGATCAACAGGATCATCGCGATCCCGACGCCGCCGACGTTTGATTTCACACCCAGCAACACGCCGAGCATGTCGCCCACGATCACCCCTGCCAGCGTACAAATCGCCAACAGCGCCACACCGTAAATAATCATTGTTGTTGTCCTCAAAGTGCATCGTCGAATGTTATTTTTGTTGTTCGAAGGCCTGAGTGTTCTAGGGTTGGCGGCTTCCCTCCTCACGCAACAGCGCCTGCAGGGTATCGAGCCGCGCACCGTCGAAGGCAATCACGGTGCCCTGCTCGAACACCCGGCGCGCCAGCCCGGTCAGCACCGCACCGGGCGGCAGTTCGATCTGTAGACGTACGCCGCGCTCGTAGGCGCTTTGTACCGTGCCGCGCCAATCCACCACGCGGCACATGTTGAAGGCCAGGTCGTCACGCAAGGCTTCGGTGTTGATGATTGGCCGTGCGCGACTGCCGCTCAGGTAACCCAGCGTCGGTGTTTTCAGCTGCACCTTGGCGAAGGCTTCGGCCAGGGCTTTAGCGGGGGTTTCCAGCAGCGGGCAGTGAGACGGCACACTGACAGCCAGACGTTTGGCCAGACCTGCACCGCGACCTTTCGCTAACTCGGCCACCGCTTTCATCGCGCCATCGCTGCCGGCAATGACCACCTGGTTATCGGCGTTGATATTGGCCAGGTAAACCGGCGTGTCGACGCTGTGAACCTGCGCCAGCAACTCTTCCACCGTGGTCAGGTCCAGACCGATGATCGCGGTCATGCCGTAGCCTTGTGGATAAGCCTGCTGCATCAATTCACCGCGCAGGCTGACCAGATGCAGCGCATCGCTGAAACTCAAGGCGCCGGCAACCACTGCTGCCGGGTAGGCGCCGATGGACAATCCCGCGACGTAATCCGCTGGCAGTGATAACTGACGTGAAGCGGCGACACCGGCGATCAACAGGCAAAGCTGAACGGCCCTTGTCGACTTCAACGCCTCGGCAGAATCCAGCAGCAAAGTGTCTTCGCCAAGCACCTCACTCGCCTCGATCACCGTTTCGCGAGGCAAACGATGGAGCATGCCCGGCTGCTGAGCGCCCTGGCCGGGGAACACCAGCAAACTGCTCACGCTGCTTGCTCCCACGGATCAATGACCAGGCAGGCTTCACGGGCGTTTTTCAGCAAAACCCGGCGGGCAGGACTGGCCCATTCGCGCAGGGCGACGGCGCCAAAAGGCGTCTGCAACTGCATGTCTACCTGGCACGCAGCCGTGTCCAGAATCTTCACCAGCGCCTGCGCTTTCAATCGGTCGAGCGGTTGCGGCGTGCGCAGGATCAAGTCGAGATCGCTGCCCTTGTGCAACGCCTGAACACCGCTGGCCAATTCAAAGCCGGCGCTGCCGCTGATACCCCAGATCCAACCGCAGGTATCGAACACCGGCCGCAAATCATTGAGGGCGCGCACTGCCGGCAAATCCCGCTCAATCAAGACATGACAAAGGTCTTCCGGTTTGACGCGACGCGAAATCGCATCGATCGACATCACCGTTGCAAAACGCTGTTCACGCAAACGCCCACGCACCCCGACCGCGATGTGATCCGCCGCGCTCAACGCACGCCGAACCACCACCGGTTGACCCGCACTGATCGACTCGATCACCCACGAAGGTGCATCCGCAGGCAACTGCTCCGGGGTCAGCCCCCAGAGCAGGTCGTGGGCCAGAAGCGTGTTCACCACTGCTCTCTCAGCAATTGGCGAACATGGCTCGACGCCGCACGGTTGCTCGCGCCCAAGCGGCTGCTCAGGTCTCGACCACTGGCGGCGACATCGCCAATCGCCTGGGTCAGGCATTCAGTCACCCGCGACAGATCCGCCGCCGTCGGCTGCTCGATCTGTTCCACCGACAAGGTTTCCCAGAGCAGTCCAAGGCTCGCGTAACTGTCGATGTCATACGCCATCGGCGGCACGCTGGCGGCCAGCGCTTCGAGTTCTTCGACGCTGCGCAACGTCACCCGCGCCGCCGAAGCCTTGCCCATCGCGTGAACCATCACGCCGGGATCGCGCAGGGCGATCAGCCGATTGGCCTGATATCCATGAGCGAGAAACGCCCCGGACATTGCCTTGCCCACCAGCAAACCGATCACGGCATGGCCGGCCAGTCGGGCGCGGGCATAACTGTCCGCGGCACCGGCCAAGGCTTGATGAATGCCGAGTGCTTCTTCGCGCCGACCGTAGGCCTGACTCGGCACGTCGACGATGGCGATCAAGGCGCGTTTTTGCGGTTTATCCAGATCCGCTGCGATGACTTCATCCACGGCTTTGGCCAGCCCCCAACCTTCCAGCAAACCGACCTCGCCATTGCGGGCGCGGACGAAACGGTTGTCGGGATCAGCCACCACCGCGATAAAGCGAACGGGCTGGTCACCCAATACACCGTCGGCAACCTTCAATGAAGCGGGCAAACCATCCACCGGTTTCGCGCCCGCACTCAAGGCGTTGAACCAGTTCAAACCTCTCAGGGAATACGAACTCATGAGCGCTCTCCTTGATACAGATCGCGAACCGTCGCCGGCTCGATTTGCGGCTCGGCGTCCAGACGGGCCAACCGTTGCAGGAACAATTCGGCCTGACGGCTGCGTTGCTGTTCCGGCAAACCTTGCTTGAGCAATTCACTGACCTGCTGCTGAACCTGCGCCACGTCGTCGGCGACAAAACGATCCACCAAACCACTGGCGAAACGTTGCTCGCCACCGGTCAGGCTCCAGATGAAGGGACGATCACGGGAGTCGTATTCCTCAAGCCCGGCTTCCAGTTCGATCACTTGCGGACCGTTCAGGCCAAGCCGTGCTTCCTGAGTCACCAGTAAATAACTGCACAACCCGGCAGCAATCGACATCCCGCCAAAACAGCCGACGCTGCCCGCCACCACACCAACCACTGGCTGGTATTGGCGCAGATCGACAATCGCCGCATGAATATCGGCAATCGCCGCCAGCCCAAGATTGGCCTCCTGCAAACGCACGCCACCGGTTTCCAGCAGCAACACGGCGCGAGTGGGAATGCCATTGCGGTTGTCTTCGGCCGCCAGTTCCAGCGCACCGGCAATCTTCGCCCCGCCAACCTCGCCGAGGCTGCCACCCTGGAATGCACCTTCGATGGCGGCGATCACCACCGGCAAACCACCGAGACTGCCCTTGGCGATCACCACGCCGTCATCGGCTTGCGGCACCACGCCCTGACGAGATAGCCACGGCGACATGACGCGTTGAAACGGGTCGAGCAATTCACGGAAGGTGCCGGCGTCGAGCAAGGCCTTGGCACGTTGCCGGGCGCCGAGTTCGACGAAGCTATGTTTGTGGAGGAGATCAGTCATGGCCGATCTCCTCAAAGCCTTGTTCCAGACGCAAGCGCACCACGCCCGGTGTCGCGCCGAAATCGTGGATATCGATCGCCATCGCCGGCGGTGTCTGACCGTCGAACATCCGCGCAAACAGATGCTTCCAGCGTTGTTCGCTGCCGTTAACCGAGGTCTGCACCTTGATCGTCAGTTTGCCGGCCTGGCCTGGTTCGATCAGCACTTCCAGATCGCCCGAGCCGACACAGCCCACCAGCGTCCGGCCGCGTGGCGGCTGCCCGGCGGGGAATTCAAAAGATAAGGTTTCCATCAAAAAGCTCCCTGGATGAGGCCATCGCCAGACTCGATGCGGTCGATGAACAGGCAGGCGGCGAGCAAGTCGGCAGCACCGCCGGGCGAGGCATTCAACGCGATGAGTTGTTGGTCCAGCTCATGCAAACGACGGCGGCCGGCGAGGCTGGCACTGCCGCCCGCATCGAGCACCGCTTGGGCGCCGAGTTGCATGGTCTGCAGGCCTTCTTCGCCTGCGCGATAGAGCACACAGGTGTCGGCCAGATTCGTCATGATCGCCAGCAAGGCATCGAGCCGGGCGTTCTGCTCGCCATGACCGGCGGCGCGGCTGCGTTTGAGTTGTGGCAGTGCGCGTTGGATCACCGCCGGAAAACCGAGCTGGGCTTCTTCACGGGCACCGCGTGCGCCGTAACGCTGAGCGACTTGCGCGCCGTGGCTCAGAGGACGCGGGGCGTAACGATCGTCGAGCAAGGCCAGACGTGCGGCGCGCAAAGAGATCGAGCCGGCAGCCATGGATTCGGGTTCCAGTGCAGCCGCCGCGACCAACAGACCCAAGGCCCAGATGGCGCCGCGATGGGTATTTATCCCGCCCGTGGTGGCGAGCATCACTTCCTCGCCTTCACGACCGATCAGGCCAATGGCTTCGCGCAGCGGCACACCGACTTCGCCAAACTCGATGGCCGCTTCAGCCATTTCCTTGAACGCAGGCCACAGGGACAGCGCCGAGGCGTGCATCAGCCCGAGGTGCAAATCGGTGTGCGCGCCATTGCCGCGACGGTCGACCAGCGCCGGTTTCGGCGACAGATCCGCTTCGTCGATCAGTGCGTCGACGGCCAGATCCGCCAGCCGCTCAGCCAGGGACAGGGTTTTCGGTTGCAGGTTGAATGCGTGCATTACCAGCTCCTGAACTTGGCGGGCGGGTTGTAGAGACCACCGGACCACTCGACCAGATCGGCCACGCTTTTCGCCGCCAGCAATTCGCGGGTGGCGTCGGTGCGGCGGATGCCGAGGTCTTCGGGCAAGGCGATCAGGCCTTCGCGGCGCATGCGCGCGGTGTCTTTCGGATTGTGGCGAAGGCCGATGACGGTCACCCCGGCCACGGCGGCGATCATCGCCTGGCGCTCTTCCAGCGAACGCGCCTTGTAGAGATAGGCGATGCCTTCTTCAGTCAGCAGGTGGGTGACGTCGTCGCCGTAGATCATGATCGGCGCCAGCGGCATGCCGCTTTTCTTCGCCACTTCCACCGCGTCGAGGGTTTCGACGAAGGTCGGTTTGCCGCCCTCCTGGAAGGTCTCGACCATTTGCACCACGAGTTTCTTGCCTCGTTCCAGCAGCGCTTCGGGCGCATCGTCGTGGCGCATATCGAGCCAGGCCGGCGTGCCGTGACGACGGCCGCGCGGGTCGTGGCCCATGTTCGGCGCACCACCGAAACCGGCCAGGCGGCCGCGCGTCACGGTAGAGGAATGGCCATCGCCGTCGACTTGCAGCGTGGCGCCGATGAACAGGTCCACCGCGTATTGCCCGGCCAGTTGGCAGAACATCCGATTGGAGCGCAGGGAGCCGTCGCGACCGGTGAAGAACACGTCAGGCCGAGCGGCGATGTAGTTTTCCATGCCCAATTCGGTGCCGAAGCAATGCACGCTTTCGACCCAGCCGCTTTCGATGGCCGGGATCAAGGTAGGGTGAGGATTGAGGGTCCAGTTGCGGCAGATCTTGCCTTTAAGGCCGAGGGATTCGCCGTAGGTCGGCAGGATCAATTCGATGGCGGCGGTGTTGAAACCAATGCCGTGGTTCAGGGACTGGACGTTGTGTTTTTCGTAGATCCCGCGGATCGCCATCATCGCCATCAGCACATGCACAGGCTTGATGTGGCGCGGGTCGCGGGTGAACAGCGGTTCGATGTAGAACGGCTTGTCGGCCACCACCACGAAATCGACCCAGGACGCGGGGATGTCGACGCGCGGCAGGTCGCTGACATCGTCCACCAGTTGATTGACCTGAACGATGACGATGCCGTCGCTGAAGGCGGCCGGTTCGATCAATGCCGGGGTGTCTTCGGTGCTCGGGCCGGTGTAGATGTTTCCGGCGCGGTCGGCCATGAAACCGGCCGAGAGCACGACGTTGGGAATCAGGTCCACCACCAGCCGCGCATAGAGCTCGATGTAGGTGTGGATCGCACCGATTTCCAGCAAACCGTCTTCGAGCAACTGGCTGATGCGCAGGCTCTGGGTGCCGGCGAAAGAGAAGTCGAGCTTGCGGGCGATGCCGCGTTCGAACAGGTCCAGATGCTCGGAGCGTCCGACGCTGGGCATGATCATGTGCAGGTCATGCAGTTTGGCGGGATCGGCCTTGGCCAGGGAGCGGGACAGGAAATCCGCCTGCTTCTGGTTATTGCCCTCCAGCACCACACGGTCGCCGGGCAGGATCAAGGCCTCCAGCGCCGCAACGATTTTGTCGGTGGGCAGGACCACACCGTCGGCGAGACCCCGCACCAGCTCGAGACGCCGCTGCTTTTCGCTGCGCCGCCGCGTCCATCGCGAGTCGGGGGATATTGTTGTTGTCATGACCACTCCACGGGTTCGCTGTCGTGGGAGTGACATTAGGAGTGTTGGGTGGGGGCATCAATCAAGCAGAGTGGTGGATTGTTACGGTCAGGGTAATGGTTGATCTGGTTTTCTTTTTTGTCAGTTAGATCGACCCCTCACCCTAACCCTCTCCCCAGGGGGTAGAGGGGACTGACCGAGGTGTTCTTGGAGCTACATCGACCTGAAATACCGAGTAGAACTCAGGTTTGAAAACAACACAGATCTGCTCCCTTTCCCCCTCTCCCCACTGGGGAGAGGGCTGGGGTGAGGGGTGGATTTCGAACACACCTAGTTTTAGTGTTGAAACATCTGTCCTGAGAAAGCTCCACAGCAATCATCGACAAGTCCCAAAAAAGGACCAATCAAGCCCTTTTTGGGACTCTTCAACCTTCGCCAGCCAAATGGGGATTTGTGTTTAAAAGTTTGTCCGCAGGAACGGTGAGAGGCTACGCAGTCTGGCGTCGCTGCCTACAGCAATGCCGGAACCCACTGACTGGTGCGGTTTTGCGTTGGTCCTTATCGTTTGCGTGTTGCTGCACATCCAGTGACTGGGACTGGAAACCCAAAAAAAAAGGGCGCAAAAGCGCCATTCATAACGAATGGGCCAACTCCAATCTGTAAGCGGAAACTCATTATGTCCAAGGTAACGCCCAACTCAGCAGATAACACTGACACCGATTCCCAAGCCTCCCTCGAAGCCGAAAAACTCAAAGAAGCCGCCGACCGCGCCTTCTCCCACTACTTCCCCCCACTCCAAGAAAAACCGGCCAAGCGCTGTAAATCCCAGCTCTTCACCGTCTCCCCCGATATCGACACCGAAGCCCTTCTGGCCAATGCATCCGAAGACCTGCTGTCCATCAGCGCCATTGCTGCCGATCTGGCGGACGACGTGGAAGGCTCACGCCGTTCTGTAGCCTTGGCGCTCAGCCGCATGGCGGATGGGGTGCAGTTGTTGGTAGAGCGGGCGCTGGATCATCATGAGTTGTTGCAAATGAAGGCTCAGGCCGGGGTTTAGCAGTCAGGACTGCGGTGAGTTAAAGGCCGCATTCGCGAGCAGGCTCGCTCCCACAGGGGTTTGTGTACGACACAGATCAAATGTGGGAGCGAGCCTGCTCGCGAAGGGGCCCGTCAGGTCAACCCGGCATTCACCAGTAACTCCTCCAACGCCAACAAGTCAGGGACTTTAGCCACTTGCTCCCCCACCTGCACCGCCGCCTGTTCCAGCGAGCACAACGGCACATCCACATAGCTCAATTGACTGTCGAGCTTGTAAGACCGCGGAATCCCCTGCACCAGCAAGGCGATGAATTTCAAATCGGGCCGCCCACCGAGAGCATTGAGGATGACAATCCGCGCCCGCTCACCGATCACGATTTTCTGCCCACACGCCGACTCGAAACTCAGCAACGGAATCTGCCGGTTCCGCCACATTACCCGCCCGAGGTACCACGGCGGAGTGTCGAGGTCGAAGGCGCTGGGTTGGTAATCAATAAGCTCCGCAACAGCGACGTTGGGCAAAATCAGGTTGCGGTCAGCCAAGGGCAGCAGCAGGCCGGTAAGGTTGCTGGTGCGGTGCTCAAGCATGGGTTTTGCTCCACAGGGTGATGCTTTCGAGCAGCACCGATTCCTGGTATGGCTTGCCGAGGTAGTCGTTGACGCCGATGGCCATGGCGCGGTCGCGGTGTTTCTGCCCGGTGCGGGAAGTGATCATGATGATCGGCAGGTGCTGCAAGCGTTCGTCGGCGCGGACCTGGGTCGCGACTTCGAAGCCGTCCATGCGTGGCATTTCGATGTCCAGCAACATCACGTCGGGCAGGTGATCCTCAAGCAGCAGCATGGCGTCGACCCCGTCCTTGGCGGTCAGCACGTTCATGCCGTGGCGTTCCAGCAGACGGCTGGTGACCTTGCGCACGGTGACCGAGTCATCGACCACCAGCACCAGCAGCGGTTTATGCGGCTCGACCTCTGTCTCCTGAGTCGATGACTGTTGCGGCACGCGGGCCTGCATAGCGCGGATTGGCGCCAGCAAATCGAGAATCAGCACCACCCGCCCATCGCCGAGAATCGTCGCGCCGGACAAACCCTGCACCGCCGCAAATTGCGGGCCGAGGCTTTTGACCACGATTTCGCGAGTGCCGGCCATGGAGTCGACTTGCACGGCGATGTGCCGCTCGTTGCACTGCACCAGCAACACCGGCAGCGGCAGGCTCTGGCCCAGCAGTTTCGGGCGGTGGCTGGTTTTCAGCAGTTCACCGAGGTAGCACAACTCATAGTGTTGCCCGGCGTATTTGTAGGTCGGCGGATCGAGCCGGTAATGTCCTTCGAGTTCGTTGGGCAGCACGCGAACGATGCCGTCGATGGTGTTCAGCGGGATCGCGTACTGATCATCAAAGCACTGCACCATCAGCGCCCGGTTGACCGACACGGTGAACGGCAGTCGAATCCGGAAGTGCACGCCCTGCCCCGGCACAGAGTCGATGCTCATGGTGCCGCCGAGTTGCCGGACCTCTTCATGCACCACGTCCATGCCGACGCCGCGCCCGGAAATCTGGGTGATTTTCTCTGCGGTGGAGAACCCCGGTTGCAGGATGAATTGCAGCACATCGCGATCGCTGATGTCGCTGTCCGGGGCCAGTAACCCGCGCTTGATCGCCTTGCGCCGCACCGCGTCCAGCGGCACGCCGGCACCGTCGTCGCGGATGTCGAAAATGATGTCGCCGCCTTCTCGCGACAGGTCGAGGGTGATTCGACCCTGAGCCGGTTTACCCGCCGCGATACGCACCTCGGCGGATTCCAGGCCATGATCCACGGCGTTGCGCAGCATGTGTTCCAGCGGCGCGGCCATGCGTTCGAGGACGTTGCGGTCCATCTCGCCTTCGGCATTGCCGACGATGAATTCCACATCTTTGCCCAACTCGCCGGAGACCTGACGGACGATCCGCTTCAAGCGCGGCAGCATCCGCTCGAACGGCACCATGCGCGTACGCATCAGGCCTTCCTGCAATTCGGTGTTGATGCGGCCCTGCTGTTGCAGCAGGTTTTCCGCGTCCTGATTGCGTCGGTCGAGGGTTTCCTTGAGGTCGAGCAAGTCGGAGGCGGATTCGAACAGTGCGCGCGACAGTTGCTGCAACTGTGAGTGGCGGTCCATTTCCAGCGGATCGAATTCTTCGTAGCCCAGGCGTTCGGCTTCGACTTGCTGGCGGCTGAGAATCCGCCCCTGGGTTTCGGTGTCGAGCCGGCGCAACTGGTCGCGCATGCGCTCGATGGTGGTTTCCATTTCGCTCAGGGTTACGCGCGCATCGTTGACCTGTTGTTCGATCCGACCACGGAAGATCGACGTTTCGCCGGCCAGATTGACCAGATCGTCGAGCAGTTCTGCCGAGACCTTGACCATGTCCGCGCCGGCATCGGGTTGCGCTGCGAGCGTCTCGACTTTCGGCGTTGCGGACACCACGACCGGTGCCGGTGCTTCGGGCACAGCCGGATGACTGAAATTCTTGATCGCGTCGATCAGTTGATCGGCGGGCGGCAGTGGCTGACCGGCACGGGTCGCGTCGAGCATCTGCGCCAGTCGGTCGTGGCTGCTTTGCAACAAGCCGAACAACGCGGCGGTGGGTTGCAGCACGCCAGCGGACAGGCCTTCGTAGAGGAATTCCAGCTCATGGGCGAGGTCGCCAATCGGCGCGATTTCCACCATCCGCGCGCCACCCTTGAGGGTGTGCAAATCACGCAGCAGGGTTTCCACTTCCTGACGATTCGACGGCTCGGCCTGCCAGCGCACCAGTGCCGCGCCGGAGTTTTCGATGATGTCGAAACCTTCCTCGAGGAAGATCTCCAGCAGCTCCGGATCATGCCCCGGTGAATCTTCGGCCCGTGCCGGTTCGACCGTTTCAACAGCGCTGGCGTTGCCCTGGCGAAACTCACGAATGGCCTCGATCACCTCACCCGGATCGCCCAATGGCTGCTGGTTCTGTAACTGATCAAGCAGCGTTGCGAGCCGGTCATGACTGTGTTGCAGCAGGTGCGCCAAGGCTTCGCTGTAGGCGTAGCGGCGATCCACCAGACCTTCGTAAAGGCTTTCCAGTTCATGGGCCAGATCACCGACCGGCTCGACCTCGGCCATCCGCGCGCCACCCTTGAGGGTGTGCAAATCGCGCTGCAACGACAACAACGGCGCGGCGTTGTCCGGGTCGCTCAGCCAGCGCTGCAAGGCCTGGCCGGCGCTTTCGAGGATATCCACCGCCTCTTCGAGGAAGATCGAAACGATCTCATCGTCCAGCTCAACCTGGGTCGCGGTCTGTTCCAGCTCGGCCGTGGCACTGCCCAGTTCCCGGATGCTCAACGTGCGGCTGCCATCGCTGCGAATCAGCCCCATCGCCGACGGATCCAGGCTCTCATCGAGCAAGCCGCGCAAGGCCCGGATGCGTTCCGGTTGCGGGCTGACTTCCTGGCCGGCGGCCAGTTCGTCGAGCATATTGATCAGCGCTTCATGGGCACTTTGCGCCTCGTGGAAAAACGCCTCGCTGACCGCCAGGCTACTTTCTTCCACCGCACCGTAGAGGTCGAGCAAGGCTTCGCAGAGCTCATCCACCGGATGCAGATCAGCCAGGTGGGCGCCTTCGCCGAGGGTGGTCAATTCGTCCAGCAATGCGCTGAGTTCCTGACGCTCGCCGGGATGTTGCTGCCAGCGCTGCAACAGGCTTTCGGCGTCCAGCAGGATGTCCATGCCTTGTGCGAGGAAGTTGTTGATCAGTTGCGGATCACGCTTGATGCGCAACCCGGTATTCGGTGAACTCAGGAGGGCTTCCAGACGTTCGGCCAGCAATGCCTGGGTTCGCTCGATCAAGGAGCGGGCGCCGGGAATCTGCGCCAGTGGATCAGTCTTGAGCTGTCGTAGCCCGAGACGAAACAGTCCTTCGGCTTCCAGCAACAGTTCGACTTCGTCCAGGTCGAGGGCGATCAGGTGCGCCTTGTACTCCCGGGCCAGATGATCCAGTGGCTTCGCCAGCTCGGCAATCGGTACTACGCCGGCCATGGAGGCGCTGCCCTTGAGGGTGTGCAGCGCCCGCTGCAACTCGTCGCTGGCCTGCAATGGCACGTGCTCGGCGGCTTTATCGAGGAAACGGTTGAGGCTGGCGAGATGGGTCTCGGCTTCCTTGCGGAAGATCTCCAGCAACAGCGGATCGAGGGCCGCCACATCCTGGGTATCTTCATCGCTGACAGGCGTATCGCCCTTGGCGAGGGCATGGGCTCGAGCAGCCAATTGGTCGACCTGGTTGCATTGGCGCTGGGCATTGGCGGCAAATTCGGCCACCAGCTTCGGCAGCAGGTCCAGGGCATCGCGGAGCAATTGTTGCACCGCTGCCCCTGGCGGAACGCTGCGTTCCAGCACGCGGTTGAGCAAGTTTTCCACCGCCCACGCCAGCTCGCCCAGCACCAGCGCACGGACCATCCGGCCACTGCCTTTCAAGGTGTGGAATGCCCGGCGCAATTCACTCAAGGCAGGTTTATCGTCGGGGTTAGCCGTCCAGCGCGGCAAGTACTCCCGGAGAATTTCCAGGACTTCATCGGTTTCTTCGAGGAACACTTCCCGCAGCTCATCGTCCACCGGTTCTTCACCGGCGGGCGGCGGCAACAGACTTCCCGGAGTCGTCAGGGCGGGCGGATTGATGGAGGACACAGGGCTGGCCAATACATCGGCCAGTGACTTGACGGTCTCAGGGTCGTCCAGCTCCTGCAGATCCTGCATGACCTGCGCTTCACTCGGGCTGAGTACATCTTCAAGCACCGGCACCTGTTGCTCGATGGGGAAAAAGCCGAGTGAGGCCAGGCTTTTTTCCGCGACGTCGAGCAACTTTTCGCCCGGCGCTTCGGGGTCGTCGCTGAGGCGCTCCAGGTAATACTCGATGCTGGTGATGACGTCGGCCAGGTTGTCCAGCTCCTGCCAGCCGGGGTGATCCGGATCCAGCAGCAGGTGCTCGCGGATGAAGTGGTTGCACGTTTCGATCAGGCTGGCTGCACGGCTCAACGGAATCATCGCCAGTGCACCGCGCACCTGGGTCAGCAAGGCCGGCAGTGGCTGCAAGTGCTGGCGGTCCCAGTCGGCGTCGATGTAGTCGACGATCATGTCCTTGGCCTGTTGCAGGCAGATGCGCGCTTCCTTGATCACGATCTGATGGATCTGGGTCAGGTCGGTGGTCGGCAGGCGGCTTTCTTCCTGGCTTTCCGGCTCGACGGTGCCGACCATGCCGGCGAGGGTCGCTTCGACGTAGAGCAAGGCACCGGCGACGTCCATCAGGATCGCGTCGTTGGGCTCGCGCTGGCCCTGGGCCAGGCTCAGCACCATCGCCAGTTGATCGATGATGACCTTGCGTGGCTGGCCGAAACCGAGCACCGCCAGGGTGTCGGCGATTTGCCGCAGGGGCGCCAGCAGACTTTCGAGGTCAGAGGTGTGTTGGCGGTCACTGCGCACGAACAGGTCCAGGCGTTCCTTGACCCGCACCAGCTCTTCACACAAAGCGGCCAACACCGAGCGCATGGCATCGCGGTCGGGGCCGGCCAGCCGTGCCCGTTCTTCGTCGACCATTGCGCTGTCAGGTAGCGCGTCGTCCAGTCCGTAGCGATCTTTCATGGTCAGCATCTGCCCGGTGGGATGTTCGGCCTTGGCAATGTAAAACAGCAAACTCTTGAGCAACTCTAGCGGCGCCGGCTGATTGATGCCCGGCATGCCCTGTTCAAGCAGGCGCTTGAGTTCTTTATCGGCCTCCTTAAACAGACTGCGCAACGCCGGACTGTTGGCAATCGAGCCGCCGCGCATGCCTTCGACCAGCGCCGAGGCGACTTGCCACAACGGGCTCAAGGGCGCGTTGCCGCACAGCCCTTCGAGGCGCGCAAAAACCTTGGTCAGGTAACCGAGGTTGGTTTCGCCGTCCTGTTCACGCAGTAACCCGACCAGGGCCATCTGCAGCATCTGCCGCAACTTGCGCAGCACGTTCGGTAAATCCGCCGGCTCCAGCAGCGCCAGCGACTCTTTGTCCAGGGGCGGCAGGTCCGGCAATTGCGGGCTGAACAGACTGGTTTCCGACAACAGGCTTTCGCCACGGGCGCTGCGCAGATCGTTGATCAGTGGCAACACAACCAGCGGCAGGTCGCGGCGCGCACCTTGCACCCGGTCGAGGTAAATCGGCAGCTGCCCGAGGGCTTGCAGCAACAGGTGGAGCGTCTCATCGCGATGACTGACGCGGTTCTGTTGCAAGGCGGTGGTCAGATGTTCCATCTCTTCGGCGAGCAGCGCCGCGCCGTAGAACTCGACCATCTGCAAACTGCCGTGAACCTGATGGATGCATGCCAGGCATTCACTGAGGGCGTGCGTCGCCTGCGGGTCATCAAGCAACGCTTCAATCGCCTGATGAGCCACCTTCAGCGTTTCGGCAATCTCGCCTTTGACCCACTCGAGGGCCACATAGTCGTGCCGATCACCCATAGCCACTCCACTCATAATTCGCGCGCCTCAGGCGCATCACACTTTATCCACAGCCTGCGCCTTGGCGGCCGGCAAGGTAAAACCGGACACCGAACGCCGCAGCTGGCTGGCCATTTTCGCCAGGTTGCCAATGCTCTCGGCGGTGGCGGTGGAGCCAGACGAGGTCTGCGTGGTGATCTGCTGGATCACGTTCATCGTCAGGGAAATCTGACCGGCCGAAGACGTCTGCTGCTGCGCTGCGTTGGAAATACTCTGGATCAACGCGGCGAGGGTCTTCGACACCCCTTCGATTTCTTCCAGGGCCACTCCGGCATCCTGCGCCAGACGAGCGCCGCGCACCACTTCGGTGGTGGTCTGTTCCATGGAAATCACGGCTTCGTTGGTGTCGGTCTGAATCGCCCGCACCAGGGTTTCAATCTGCCGGGTGGCGGCGGACGAGCGCTCGGCCAACCGCTGGACTTCATCGGCGACCACCGCAAAACCGCGCCCGGCGTCACCGGCCATGGAGGCCTGGATCGCCGCGTTGAGCGCAAGGATGTTGGTCTGGTCAGCAATGTCATCGATCAGGCTGACAATGTCGCCGATTTCCTGAGACGACTCGCCGAGGCGTTTGATGCGCTTGGCGGTGTCTTGAATCTGCTCGCGAATATTGTCCATGCCGTGGATGGTGTTGTGCACCACCTCATTGCCCTTGTTGGCGATTTCCACCGAGCGTTCGGCCACCGCCGAGGATTCGGCGGCGTTGGCCGAGACCTGATCGATGGACTCGGCCATGTCATTGATCGCGGTGGAGGCTTCGGCAATCTGCTGCGCCTGATGCTCCGAAGCCTGCGCCAGGTGCATGGCGGTGGCCTGGGTTTCCTGCACGGCGGCAGCGACCTGGCCAGCGGTGAGGTTGATGGTCGCCACCAGATCGCGCAGTTGGTCCACGGAATAGTTGATCGAGTCGGCGATGGTCCCGGTAAAGTCTTCGGTCACCGAGGCGGTCACGGTCAGGTCGCCGTCCGCCAGGTCTTCGATCTCGTCGAGCAGGCGCATGATCGCGTTCTGGTTACGCTCGTTCTTCTCGGCCGTTTCGCGTAGCTGACGGTTGGTTTCACGGACCATCACCAGACCAATGAGGATGATCGACATCAGCGCCAACAGCCCCAGCACGTAGCCGCCAATGGTGTCGGTGTTGCGCCCGCCGGCCAGATTTTCGAAACCGCCGGCCAGCTGCGAGGCTTCCTCGAGCAGGGTCTGCGAAAGGGTGAAAATATTGGTGGCCGATTCACGGACCTTGAACAGCTCCGGCGAGGTTTCGAGGATTTCATCCACCGAACCCGAGACGAATTCGAACAGCTCGGAAATCTCGGTCAACCGCGCACGAGCGTCGCGGTCTTCGACCTGACTGACTTTTAGTGACGGATTGCCCTGGAGCATACCGTTGAGCACCTGGCCGAATCGCGCAGCATCACGACCGAAGGCGTCGGCGGCCTGCTGCGAATTTTCATCACCGGACAGCACGGTGTTCACCGCACCGAGAATCCGCTCAGCCAATAGCGACTGGCGCTGCGCCATGGCCACCTGCGCGGCCGGGGCCCCGCGCTGGAGGAGCGTTTCGACGACTTTTTCGTACTCGACCTGCAACTGCGGCACAGTTTCGGCCAGGGTCGCGGCGACTTGATGCAGCGACAGTACGGTCTGCTCGCTGGAGAGGATCGCGTCGGTGTTTTTCAGCAAGCGTTCCCAGTCCAGTTGCACGGCGCGCATTTCCGGGCGCACGGTGGACGGCGCCGGCGGCAGGCCGGTGGCGGGATCGCCTTTCTTCAGATAGCCCCAGCGTTGGGCAAAGTCATTGCGCGCATCGCTCAGCAGCTTGAACGCCGCCGCCTTGCCGGCAGCAGCTTCGGTGGCGTTCTTGGCAATGCGCTGGGACAGCACGCGCAGCTCACCGGCGTGGCCGATGTACTGTTTGTCGTACGTGGCCTGGGTGTTGAGGTACGCGAAGTTGGCGAACAGCAGCATGATGAAGACGATCAGCGCAATGAACAGCGCGATGATCTGTGACCGGCTGCGCGACCCTTCTGGCTTGCCTGTTTTTGCTTTTATCATCGGTAACCAACACCCTTAAAGATTGCCGAAGAACCTGTGGGAGCGAGCTTGCTCGCGATAGCGGTGTATCAGTCGACATCAATGTTGGCTGTGAGTCCGTCATCGCGAGCAAGCTCGCTCCCACAGTGGCCGCGTTTACACAGCGACGTGCATGAAGCTTTGGGACTGCACCAACGCAAACGGGCTGAACACCTGCCAGTTCTGCTCACGCTGAAACCGGCCTTTGATGAACGGTGCAATCGCGCCGCTCAAGCTATCTGCCGGCTCCAGGCTGTCCTGGGCAAAGTGCTGCAAGCCGAAAACCTCATCGACCATCAACCCGGTAAACACCTCGTTATGCTCGACCACCAATACCCGCCGTTGCTTGCGCACGGCTGACAGCTCATGCCCAGGCTCATTACCAGAAAAGAAGCCGCACAAGTCGATGATCGGCAACAGACGCCCGCGCAAGTTGGCCACGCCCTTGACCCAGGGTCTGACCCCCGGCAGCTGGGTGAACCGCGGCTCGTGCAACACTTCGCTGACCTCGCCCATCGGCGCGACGTACCAGTGCTCGCCCAAGCGAAAACCAATGCCGCTCCAACTGTCTTGTCGGGTCGGCTGGGACGGCAAGTCCGCCGCCAGCAGACGACAACGCTGGTCGATCTGCAGCAGCAGTTCGAAAGCCGTCAGCGACTCGGTCATGGCTGGACGATCAACCGGCCAACACGTTGTTCAGGGTTTTGATCAGGGTTTCTTCGTCGACCGGTTTGGTCAGGTAGTCCTTGGCGCCCTGGCGCGTGCCCCAGACCTTGTCGGTTTCCTGATCCTTGGTGGTGATGATGATCACCGGGATGTGCCCGGTTTCCGGGTCTTTGGTCAACTGACGGGTCGCCTGGAAACCATTGAGGCCGGGCATGACGATGTCCATCAGCACTGCGTCGGGTTTTTCCTGACGGGCCAGGGCCACGCCGTCGGCGCCGTTTTCGGCTTTCAACACTTCATGACCGTGCTTTTCCAGCATGCCGGTCAGTTTGTACATTTCGGTCGGCGAATCATCGACGATCAGAATACGTGCCATGGTCTTCCCCATTCTTGTCGACACCGGGCCCGCTGGCCGAGCGTCACTGTGCGTGTCCTACAGCGGCAAAACGGTGGCGAAGCCCGGAACATGGGCCTGGATCGCGTTCAGCAGTTCTTCCTTGCTGAAAGGTTTGGTCAAAAACTGGTCGGAGCCGACGATGCGCCCCTTGGCCTTGTCGAACAGCCCGTCCTTGGACGACAGCATAATCACTGGCGTGGACTTGAACGCACTGTTGTTCTTGATTAAAGCGCAGGTCTGATAGCCATCCAGGCGCGGCATCATGATGTCGACAAAGATAATGCCGGGGTGATTGTCGGCAATCTTGGCCAGGGCATCGAAACCATCGATGGCCGTAATGACTTCACAGCCCACGTTCTTCAATAGCGTTTCGGCGGTGCGGCGAATCGTCTTCGAATCGTCGATCACCATGACCTTCAAGGCGCTGGAATGCTGTTCCATATTTGCTCTACCGTCGCCTTTGCGAATCAATTTGTCCGTTTACGGATCTTCGGTGGCTCGAAACCCTTGATACTCAAGGGCCAATACAACTTGGCAGTCTTTTTAGCACAGTCTCCCATACCAATCTATCGGCCGACCCGCGTGGTGGTTTTTCCTTGACCGGGGACACACTGAGCGCCAATCTGACGCCACTTTTTCGCGCCACACCGGCCACCCAAATTTCGAGGAAAAACCCATGAGCGTTCGCGTCGGGATTGTCATGGATCCTATTGCCAGCATCTCCTATAAAAAGGATAGCTCGCTGGCCATGCTGCTGGCCGCACAGAAGCGCGGTTGGGAACTGTTCTATATGGAACAGAGCGATTTGTACCA
Organism: Pseudomonas sp. LBUM1666; assembly: GCF_059695775.1. Lineage (NCBI taxonomy): Bacteria > Pseudomonadati > Pseudomonadota > Gammaproteobacteria > Pseudomonadales > Pseudomonadaceae > Pseudomonas > Pseudomonas sp. LBUM1666. The sequence goes on from NZ_CP166789.1 coordinate 5,856,281, forward strand.
GGCCGAAGGCGAAGCGCGGGCGCGGATGCGTCCGTTGAAAGTCTTCGCCAACCCGGAAAAATGGTTCGAACTCGAAGCCGAGACCGACGCGCTGCTGAGCGACCTGGACGTGATCCTGATGCGCAAGGATCCGCCGTTCGACATGGAATTCGTCTACTCCACGTACCTGCTGGAGCAAGCCGAACGTGCTGGCGTGCTGGTGGTCAACAAGCCGCAAAGCCTGCGTGACTGCAACGAAAAACTGTTCGCCACGCTGTTCCCGCAGTGCACACCGCCGACCATCGTCAGCCGTCGCCCGGATGTACTGCGTGAATTCGCCGATCACCACGGCGATGTGATCCTCAAGCCGCTGGACGGCATGGGCGGTTCTTCGATCTTCCGTCACACCGCTGGCCACCCGAACCTGTCGGTGATCCTCGAAACCCTGACCCTGCACGGCAAACAGCAGATCATGATCCAGGGTTACCTGCCGGCGATCGTCGATGGTGACAAGCGCATCCTGATGATCGACGGCGAACCAGTGGATTACTGCCTCGCGCGAATTCCAGCTGCTGGCGAAACCCGTGGCAACCTCGCCGCCGGTGGCCGTGGCGAAGCCCGACCGCTGACCGAGAAAGATCGCTGGATCGCCGCCCAAGTCGGCCCGACCCTGCGCGAAAAAGGCCTGCTGTTCGTCGGTCTGGATGTGATCGGCGAGCATCTGACGGAAATCAACGTCACCAGCCCGACCTGCATTCGCGAAATTGATAATGCGTTTGGCACCGACATCGGCGGCCTGCTGATGGATGCCATCGATCAGAAGCTCAAGGCTCGTTGATATAGAACAGCCAAGAAACGACCAACATTGCGTTATCATCCGCGGCCTGTGAAAAACGCGATGTTGGTCTTTTTGTCATGACACTTCCGTCCGATCTGCCCGCTGAACTCGCCCATCGTGGCGTGCGCCCGGCCGATCGCCTCGGTTTTACCCTGTTTCTCGCAGCGCTGATTCACCTGGCCTTGCTGTTGGGCGTCGGCTTTACGATGGTCGAACCCAAGCAAATCAGCAAAACCCTGGAAATCACCCTCGCCACCTTTAAAAGCGAAAAGAAGCCTGAAAAAGCCGATTTCCTCGCTCAAGAGAATCAGGAAGGCAGCGGCACCCTGGATAAAAAAGCGATCCCCAAGACCACCGAGGTCGCGCCTTTCCAGGACAACAAGGTGCAGAAAGTCACGCCACCGCCAGCGGCCAAGCCTGAAGTGCAGGAAGCCGCACCGAAGGCAGCCGTGACGACCGTCGCGCCCAAGCCGAAAAAAGCCCCGGCCAAAACCGAAGAACCCAAGCCCGTCACCAAACCCGCAGTCGCCGCGCCGACGTTCGACAGTGAACAGCTGTCCAGCGACATCGCCAGCCTGGAAGCGGAACTGGCCAACGAACAACAGTTGTATGCCAAGCGCCCGCGAATCCATCGCCTGAGCGCCGCGTCAACCATGCGCGATAAAGGCGCCTGGTATAAGGACGAGTGGCGCAAGAAAGTCGAGCGCATCGGCAACCTGAATTACCCCGACGAAGCGCGACGCAAGCAGATCTACGGCAATTTGCGCCTGATGGTTTCGATCAACCGCGACGGCTCACTCTTTGAAGTGCTGGTGCTGGAGTCGTCCGGGCAACCGCTGCTGGATCAGGCCGCCCAGCGCATCGTGCGGCTGGCGGCGCCGTTTTCACCGTTTACCGGGGATTTGTCGGATATCGATCGTCTGGAAATCATCCGGACCTGGAAGTTTGCCCGCGGGGACAAACTCTCCAGCAACTGACACCCCACACTGGATCGATGTCGGCTGCCAAATTGCGCCATCCTCAGCTTGTCAGTTCGCCCCTCCAACGCCACACTAGCGCTCATGAAGAACGTCAGCCCCAGCTACCTCAAGCATCACTTCCTGATCGCCATGCCTCACATGGTCGACCCGAACTTTGCGCACACCTTGACCTACATCGTCGAGCACACGGCCAATGGTGCCATGGGCCTGGTGGTCAATCGTCCGCAAGATCTCAACCTGGCCGATATCCTCGAGCAACTGCGTCCCGACATCGAACCGCCGGTGCTCTGCCAGCATGTGCCGATCTTCATCGGCGGCCCGGTGCAGACCGACCGCGGTTTTGTCCTGCACCCTTCGGGGCAGAGTTATCAGGCCACCGTTGAGCTTGATGAGAAACTGGCCCTCTCGACCTCCCAGGACGTGCTGTTTGCCATCGCCGACGGCGTCGGTCCGGCGAAAAGCCTGATTGCCCTCGGATACGCTGGCTGGGAAGCCGGGCAACTGGAAGCCGAACTGGCCCAGAACGCCTGGCTGACGTGCCCGTTCGATGCCGATATTTTGTTCAACACCAGCAGCGAACTGCGCCTGGAAGCAGCGGCCAAGCACCTGGGCGTCAATCTCAGCCTGCTGACCAGCCAGGCGGGACACGCCTGATGGCCCTGCGCCTGATTTTGGGTTTCGACTACGGCACCAAACAGATCGGCGTTGCGGTCGGCCAGGTGATTACCGGCCAGGCCCGCGAGCTGTGTACCTTGAAGGCACAAAACGGTATTCCCGACTGGAATCAGGTCGAAGCCCTGATCAAAGAGTGGAAACCCGATGCCGTGGTGGTTGGCCTGCCCTTGAACATGGACGGCACGCCGAGCGACATGTGCCTGCGCGCCGAGAAATTCGCCCGCCGCCTCAATGGCCGCTACAACCTGCCCTTCTATACCCACGATGAACGCCTGACCACGTTCGAGGCCAAGGGTGAACGGCGTGATCGTGGCGGACAAAAGGGCAGCTACCGCGACAATCCGGTCGACGCCATCGCCGCCGCCCTGCTGCTGCAAGGCTGGCTCGACGAAAACACCGCACTGTTCGAATCCTGAAGAGCCGCAACAAGCGTCTCTACTTAGCTACAACCCGAGCCACCTCTCCAGCAGAACCCGGCTCGGGCCCAAGAAGGAGCAACCATGAGCCTGCCCAATCCCGTTGAACTGATCAGCCAGATGGCGACCCGGCTTGACGCCTATCTGGCCAAACGTGGCATCAGCGAACCGCGCTACATCGGTATTCGTACCGGCGGCGTCTGGGTCGCCCAGGCATTGCTCGATGAACTGGGCAGCGATTCGCCCCTCGGCACCCTGGACGTCTCCTTCTACCGCGACGACTTCAGTCAGAACGGCCTGCACCCGCAAGTGCGCCCTTCGGCGCTGCCGTTCGAGATCGAAGGCCAACACCTGGTGCTGATCGACGACGTGCTGATGAGCGGCCGGACCATACGCGCCGCCCTCAATGAGCTGTTCGACTATGGCCGCCCGGCCAGCGTGACATTGGTGTGCCTGCTGGACCTGGACGCCGGCGAGCTGCCGATCCGCCCGAATGTGGTCGGCGCGACCCTGTCGCTGGCAGCCCACGAACGAGTGAAACTGTCCGGCCCGGAGCTCAAGCTCGAACTGCAAGACCTCGCCCTTTAATTCGCCCTATTGAGAGTCCCCCTCGCGATGACGCCTCTAGAAACCAAGCGCCCGCTGCAGCTCAATGATCAGGGCCAGCTGCGCCACTTCCTCTCGCTCGACGGTTTGCGCCGCGAGCTGTTGACGGAAATCCTCGACACCGCCGACTCGTTCCTCGAAGTCGGCGCCCGGGCGGTGAAGAAGGTCCCGTTGCTGCGCGGCAAGACCGTGTGCAACGTGTTCTTCGAGAACTCCACCCGCACCCGCACCACCTTCGAACTGGCGGCCCAACGGCTGTCGGCGGACGTGATCACCCTGAACGTGTCCACGTCGTCGGCGAGCAAGGGCGAAACCCTGCTCGACACCCTGCGCAACCTGGAAGCCATGGCCGCCGACATGTTCGTCGTGCGCCACGGTGATTCCGGCGCGGCGCACTTCATCGCCGAACATGTCTGCCCGCAAGTGGCGATCATCAACGGCGGCGACGGCCGTCACGCCCACCCGACCCAGGGCATGCTCGACATGCTCACCATCCGTCGGCACAAGGGAGGCTTCGAAAACCTTTCCGTAGCCATCGTCGGCGACATCCTGCATTCGCGGGTGGCACGCTCGAACATGCTCGCGCTGAAAACCCTCGGCTGCCCGGACATCCGCGTCATCGCGCCGAAAACCCTGCTGCCGATCGGCATCGAGCAATACGGAGTGAAGGTTTACACCGACATGACCGAAGGCCTGAAAGACGTCGACGTGGTGATCATGCTGCGCCTGCAGCGTGAACGCATGACTGGTGGCCTGCTGCCGAGCGAAGGCGAGTTCTACCGCCTGTTCGGCCTGACCACCGCGCGCCTGGCCGGAGCCAAACCGGATTGCATCGTCATGCACCCGGGGCCGATCAACCGTGGCGTGGAGATTGAGTCGGCGGTGGCCGACGGCCCGCACTCGGTGATCCTCAACCAGGTCACCTACGGCATCGCGATTCGTATGGCCGTGCTGTCCATGGCCATGAGCGGGCAGACTGCCCAGCGCCAATTCGAGCAGGAGAACGCCCAGTGAAGCTCAGCATTCTCGGCGCCCGCGTCATCGATCCGGCCAGCGGCCTGGATCAAGTTACCGATATCCATATTGAAGCCTGCAAGATAATTGCCCTTGGCACCGCGCCAGCCGGTTTTGTCGCCGTCGACACCCTCGACGCCAAAGGCCTGGTCGCAGCCCCTGGGCTGGTTGACCTGAACGTCGCCCTGCGTGAGCCGGGTTACAGCCGCAAAGGTTCAATCGCCAGCGAAACCCGCGCTGCCGCGGCCGGTGGCGTCACCAGCCTGTGCTGCCCGCCGAAAACCAAACCGGTGCTGGACACCTCGGCCGTGGCCGAACTGATCCTCGACCGCGCCCGTGAAGCCGGCAACACCAAAGTTTTCCCGATCGGTGCCCTGAGCAAAGGCCTGGACGGCGAACAGCTGGCAGAACTGGTCGCCTTGCGCGATGCCGGTTGCGTGGCCTTCGGCAACGGCCTGGACAGCTTCCGCAACACCCGCACGCTGTGCCGGGCGCTGGAATACGCCGCAACATTCGACCTGACGGTGATTTTCAACTCTCAGGACCATGATCTGGCCGAAGGTGGCCTGGCTCACGAAGGCCCGACCGCCAGCTTCCTCGGCTTGCCGGGCATTCCCGAAACCGCCGAAACCGTGGCTCTCGCGCGGGATCTGCTGCTGGTCGAGCAAAGTGGTGTGCGTGCGCACTTCAGCCAGCTCACCAGCGCCCGTGGCGTGGCCCTGATCGCTCAGGCCCAGGCTCGCGGCCTGCCGGTGACGGCCGATGTCGCCCTGTATCAGCTGATCCTGACCGACGAAGCATTGATCGACTTCAGTAGCCTCTATCACGTCCAGCCGCCGCTGCGCACCCGCGCCGACCGCGATGGCCTGCGCGAAGCGGTGAAATCGGGTGTGGTCTCGGCCATCTCCAGCCATCACCAACCCCATGAACGGGATGCCAAACTGGCGCCGTTCGGTGCCACCGAGCCGGGCATCAGCAGCGTTGAACTGCTGCTGCCGTTGGCGATGACGCTGGTGGAAGACGGTTTGCTGGACCTGCCAACGCTGTTGGCGCGCTTGAGCACCGGACCTGCCGAGGCGTTGCGCCTGCCGGCGGGCAAACTGGCGGTAGGTGGACCGGCGGACATCGTGCTGTTCGATCCGGCGGCCTCGACCGTGGCCGGTGAGACCTGGCTGTCCAAAGGCGAAAACTGCCCGTTCATTGGCCACAGCCTGCCGGGCGTGGTGCGTTACACCTTGGTGGACGGGCGGATTAGCCACCAGGCTTAAGACCCTGCGGTGAGGGGGCTTGCCCCCGTTGGGCCGCGAAGCGGCCCCAAAATCAGCAATCGGGTTTCATCAGGATGAACTCGTTGGCCGATTGGCGACTGCTACGCAGCCGAACGGGGGCAAGCCCCCTCGCCACAACTACTGGAAAGCACCCCGGTTCTGGGCATTGCGAATCGACACCTGATCATTCAGCGTCCAGAAGTCATACAGCACCCCCAGAAAGAACAACCCACCCGTCACCAGGTACAGCAATCCGCTGATCCACTTCCCCTGATACATGCGGTGTACGCCGAATACCCCAAGAAACGTCAGCAGAATCCACGCCACGTTGTACTCAATGGGCCCAGCGGTAAAACGCAGGTCCGCTTCACGATCCATGGCCGGAATCAGAAACACGTCGATCAGCCAACCGATACCCAACAAACCGAAGGTAAAGAACCAGATCGTCCCGGTCACCGGCTTGCCGTAATAGAAACGATGAGCGCCGGTAAAACCCAAAATCCACAGCAGGTAACCGATCACTTTGCTGTGGGTATCTTGTTGCGGATCGGACTGTTGATAGGTGTTCATGTAGGTCCTCGATTCACACGATAGATAAATATTCTTTAAATCTTTGTGACTTTTTTACAGGTGGCCGACGTATGGCAAATGCTACCTTGTGTCCCGTCAAAGCCTTGTAACACAGGCGTTGTGTCCGACAATCGCGTCTATTTTCTGCTTATTTGGTTCCGTTGACCCCAAGGTTGAATCGACCAACGGCCTCGAAAGGGCCAAAAAAGCTGTTATAAAGTTGCGCGCTAACTTATATGAGCCTTGCCTAATGCGTCCATTTTTCAAGACATGGCTAACCATTTGCCTTTTGATGCCACTGGCCGCCCACGCCACCAATCGTGAGCAACGTCTTCCTAACGTTAATGGTTACACCCAAAAATCCCATGTTTCTGCTCCTTCGAGCAAAAACAAACAATCCGTAAAACGCGCTCCCCAGTTGAGCAGCAGCAAAAGTAGCCTGGTTCCGCCGATGGCGAGCAAGGAAAGCAGCGATGTGCTCAGCCGTGCCGTCAACGTCCTCGGTACACCCTACCGTTGGGGCGGCAGCAGCCCAAGTAAAGGGTTCGACTGCAGTGGCCTGGTGAAATACGCGTTTAATGACGCCACGTTCGACCTGCCGCGCACGTCCAATGCGATGGCTAGCGGTCATGGCGACAAAGTCGATCGCAACGACCTGAAACCGGGCGACCTGATTTTCTTCAATATCAAGAGTCGTCGGGTCAATCACGTTGCCATTTACCTGGGCAACGACCGCTTCATCCACGCACCGCGTCGTGGCAAGTCGGTGAGCATCGACACGCTGAAGAAACCGTACTGGCAAAAACACTACGTGGTTGCCAAGCGGGTTATGCCGAAAGAAAAGAACACCCTGCAGGTTGTTCAACGCTGAACTTCCGGGGTCTGACCCAGAAGTCACTTTGAATATGACGGCCCCATCGCGAGCAAGCTCGCTCCCACAGGATTGATGCAGTCCATGTGGGAGCGAGCTTGCTCGCGATGGCGTCTTTGAAAGCACTACAATCCCCCTCAAAAACCATCCGGCGTGCGCGCTTTCTCCCGCGCATGCTCGCGGCTGATCAAGCCCTTGGTCACCAGCTCCTTCAAGCACATATCCAGCGTCTGCATCCCCAGGTTTCCCCCGGTCTGAATCGACGAGTACATCTGCGCCACCTTGTCTTCTCGGATCAGGTTACGGATCGCTGACGTGCCGAGCATGATTTCGTGGGCCGCGATCCGCCCGCCGCCGATCTTCTTGACCAACGTCTGCGACACCACCGCCAGTAACGACTCGGACAGCATCGAACGAACCATCGATTTCTCGTCCCCCGGAAACACGTCCACCACCCGGTCGATGGTTTTCGCCGCCGATGTCGTGTGCAGCGTGCCAAACACCAGGTGACCGGTTTCGGCGGCGGTCAACGCCAGGCGAATGGTCTCGAGATCCCGCATTTCCCCCACCAGAATCACGTCTGGGTCCTCCCGCAGGGCCGAGCGTAGAGCCGTGGCGAAACTGCGAGTATCACGATGAACTTCACGCTGATTGATCAAGCATTTGCGTGACTCGTGGACGAACTCGATCGGGTCTTCGATGGTGAGGATGTGATGATGACGATGGCTGTTCAGGTGATCGATCATCGCCGCCAGGGTGGTGGATTTGCCGGAACCGGTCGGACCGGTCACCAGCACCAGCCCCCGCGGTGCTTCGGTAATTTTGCGAAACACTTCCCCCATACCGAGGTCGTCCATGCTCAGGACCTTGGACGGAATGGTCCGGAACACCGCGCCAGCACCACGATTGTGGTTGAACGCGTTAACCCGAAAACGCGCCACGCCGGGCACATCAAAGGAGAAGTCGGTCTCCAGGTGCTTCTCAAAGTCCACCCGCTGAGTGTCGTTCATGATGTCGTAGATCAGCGCCTGCACCTGTTTGTGGTCCAGGGCTGGCAGGTTGATGCGCCGCACATCGCCGTCGACCCGAATCATTGGTGGCAGGCCGGCAGACAGATGTAAGTCGGACGCGCCCTGTTTCGCGCTGAAAGCCAGCAGCTCAGTGATATCCATAGCGTTCCTCAATTCCAGTAGAATGCCGCGAACCTTCAGCCGCCGGCGCCTCTTGATGTCCACGATAGCAGACAACATTGCTCAGGTTAGTTCACGCATCCACGCCGCTGCCGTCGCCGCAAAACGCGACGAAGACAGCGTCCAGCTATTGGCCGTGAGCAAGACCAAGCCCGCCGAGGCCTTGCGCGAAGCGTATGCCGCCGGGCTGCGCGACTTTGGCGAGAACTACCTGCAGGAAGCCTTGAGCAAACAGCTCGAATTGGCCGACCTGCCCTTGATCTGGCACTTCATCGGCCCCATTCAATCGAACAAGACTCGCGCTATCGCCGAGCACTTCGCCTGGGTGCATTCCGTGGATCGTTTGAAAATCGCACAACGCCTGTCCGAACAACGTCCTGCCGAATTACCCCCACTGAACATCTGCATCCAGGTCAACGTCAGCGGTGAAGCCAGCAAGTCCGGCTGCACCCCGGCTGATCTTCCGGCGCTGGCCAATGCCATCAGCGAACTTCCGCGCATCAAGCTGCGCGGGTTGATGGCAATCCCCGAGCCGACCGAAGATCGCGCCGCTCAGGATGCCGCTTTTGCTGCCGTGCAAAGCCTGCAAGCCAGCCTGAACCTGCCGCTCGACACACTTTCCATGGGCATGAGCCACGACCTTGAGTCCGCCATCGCCCAAGGCGCTACTTGGGTCCGCATCGGAACTGCCCTGTTTGGCGCCCGCGACTATGGTCAACCCTGATCAATGGCTGACTCCTCTCTTTATAAGGACCTGACATGAGCAAGACTCGTATTGCCTTTATCGGTGCCGGCAACATGGCCGCCAGCCTGATCGGCGGCCTGCGCGCCAAAGGTCTGGACGCCGCGCAGATTCGCGCCAGTGACCCGGGCGCCGAAACCCGCGCTCGCGTGAACGCTGAACACGGTATCGACGTGTTCGCCGACAACGCCGAAGCCATCCAGGGCGCCGACCTCGTTGTATTGGCGGTCAAACCTCAAGCGATGAAAGCCGTCTGCGAAGCGCTTCGCCCAAGCCTCAAGCCGAATCAACTGGTGGTCTCGATTGCGGCCGGCATTACCTGCGCCAGCATGAACAACTGGCTCGGCGCCCAACCGATCGTGCGTTGCATGCCCAACACCCCGGCGCTGCTGCGTCAGGGTGTGAGTGGTTTGTTCGCCACGGCTGAAGTGAACACCGAGCAACGCCAACAGGCGCAAGAACTGCTGTCCGCCGTCGGCATCGCACTGTGGCTGGATGAAGAGAAGCAACTGGACGCAGTCACCGCCGTTTCCGGCTCGGGCCCGGCGTACTTCTTCCTGCTGATCGAAGCCATGACCGCCGCCGGCGTGAAGCTTGGCCTGCCAGCAGACATCGCCGCACAACTGACCCTGCAGACCGCTTTGGGCGCTGCTCACATGGCCGTGGCCAGTGACGTCGACGCTGCGGAACTGCGTCGCCGCGTGACGTCGCCTGCGGGCACGACAGAAGCGGCCATCAAGTCGTTCCAGGCCGGTGGCTTCGAAGCCCTGGTAGAAAAAGCACTCGGCGCCGCGGCGCACCGCTCGGCCGAGATGGCCGAACAATTGGGTCAATAAGGAGCCTTACATGATTGGATTGAACACTGCAGCGGTCTACGTGCTGCAAACCCTCGGCAGCCTGTACCTGCTGATCGTACTGCTGCGCTTCGTGCTGCAACTGGTACGCGCAAACTTCTACAACCCGCTCTGCCAGTTCGCCGTGAAAGCCACCCAGCCGCTGCTCAAGCCACTGCGCCGGATCATCCCGAGCATGTTCGGCCTGGACATGTCCTCGCTGGTGCTGGCGATCCTCGTGCAGCTGGCACTGATGGCTCTGACCCTGTTGCTGACTTACGGCACCACCGGCAACCCGCTGCAATTGCTGATCTGGTCGCTGATTGGCGTGACCGCGCTGTTTCTGAAGATTTTCTTCTTTGCCATGATCATCAGCGTGATCCTGTCCTGGGTCGCACCGGGCAGCCATAACCCTGGCGCCGAGCTGGTGAACCAGATTTGCGAGCCGGCCTTGGCGCCATTCCGCAAGATTCTGCCCAACCTTGGCGGCCTGGATATCTCGCCGATCCTGGCGTTCATGGTGCTCAAGCTGATCGACATGCTGGTGATCAACAACCTCGCCGCCATGACGATGATGCCGGAAATCCTGCGCCTGCTGATCTGACCCGGTGAGCTACTTTCGCTGGGACGGTGACGACCTGATTCTGGAATGCCACCTGCAACCGGCGGCCCGCAGCGATGATTTCTGCGGGCTGCATGGGGATCGATTGAAGATTCGTCTGACGGCGCCGCCGGTTGAAGGCAAGGCCAATGCGTATTTGATAGCGTTTCTGGCCAAGGCGTTTGGAGTGTCCAAGAGTCAGGTGAGTTTGATTAGCGGCGAGTTGAATCGGCAGAAACGGGTGCGGATATGTTCGCCGAAGAAATTGCCGGAATTGCCTGGGTTGGTGATGCGTTCGCGTTGATTGTGGGTTGCGGCATAGAGCCACCCCTCACCCCAGCCCTCTCCCCATAGGGGAGAGGGAGCCGATCTCGGCTGATTTCAATCCTGAGTTCGACTTAATATTTCAGGTCGATGTAGCTTGGCCAAACAACTCGGTCAGTCCCCTCGCCCCTTTGGGGAGAGGGTTAGGGTGAGGGGTCGATCTCCAGCCGAACACCCATTCTCCAAACACCCCGGCCTTTGCTTGCCGCTAACCCCACCGGTCTTTAGACTTACGCCTCATTTCAACGAGAGCAGGGTCGATGCCAACTGCCTTTCCCGCCGATTCTGTTGGTCTGGTGACGCCGCAAGTGGCGCACTTCAGTGAACCCCTGGCCCTGGCCTGCGGCCGTTCGCTCCCAGCTTATGACCTGATCTATGAAACCTACGGCACGCTGAACGCCGCGGCGAGCAACGCCGTGCTGATCTGCCACGCCTTGTCGGGTCACCATCACGCTGCCGGTTTCCATAGCCCCGACGACCGCAAGCCCGGTTGGTGGGACAGCTGCATCGGCCCCGGCAAGCCGATTGATACCAACAAATTCTTCGTGGTCAGCCTGAACAACCTCGGCGGTTGCAACGGCTCCACCGGCCCGAGCAGCATCAACCCGGAAACCGGCAAGCCGTTTGGCGCCGACTTCCCGGTGTTGACCGTGGAAGACTGGGTTCACAGCCAGGCGCGCCTGGCAGACCGCATCGGCATCAGCCAATGGGCCGCCGTGATTGGCGGCAGTCTCGGTGGCATGCAGGCGATGCAGTGGAGCATCACCTACCCGGATCGCATTCGGCACTGCCTGGCCATTGCCTCGGCCCCCAAGCTGTCGGCGCAGAACATCGCGTTCAACGAAGTGGCGCGCCAGGCGATCCTCACTGACCCCGAATTCCACGGCGGTTCGTTCCAGGAAGCGGGCGTGATCCCCAAGCGTGGCTTGATGCTGGCGCGGATGGTCGGGCATATCACGTACCTGTCCGACGACTCCATGGGTGAGAAATTCGGTCGTGGCCTCAAGAGCGAAAAGCTCAACTACGACTTCCACAGCGTCGAATTCCAGGTCGAAAGCTATCTGCGTTATCAGGGCGAAGAGTTCTCCGGACGTTTCGACGCCAACACCTACCTGCTGATGACCAAGGCGCTGGACTACTTCGATCCGGCAGCGAACTTCGACGATGACCTGGCGAAAACCTTCGCCAACGCCCAGGCCAAGTTCTGCGTGATGTCTTTCACCACCGACTGGCGCTTCTCCCCTGCCCGCTCGCGGGAACTGGTGGACGCGCTGATGGCAGCCAAGAAAGACGTCTGCTACCTGGAGATCGATGCTCCGCAAGGCCACGACGCCTTTCTGATTCCGATCCCGCGCTACTTGCAGGCGTTCAGCAACTACATGAACCGTATTTCGCTTTGAGGAAGACATGAGAGCCGATCTGGAAATCATCCAGGAATGGATCCCCGCCGGTAGCCGCGTACTCGACCTCGGCTGCGGTGACGGTGAGCTGCTGACCTGGCTGCGCGATAACAAGCAAGTGACCGGCTATGGCCTGGAAAACGACCCGGACAACATCGCCGAGTGCGTGGCCAAGGGCATCAACGTGATTGAGCAGGACCTGGACAAGGGCCTGGGTAACTTTGCCAGCAACAGCTTCGACGTCGTGGTCATGACCCAGGCGCTGCAAGCCGTGCACTACCCGGACAAGATCCTCGACGAAATGCTGCGGGTCGGTCGCCAGTGCATCATCACCTTCCCCAACTTCGGTCACTGGCGCTGCCGCTGGTACCTGGCGAGCAAGGGCCGGATGCCGGTGTCCGATTTTCTGCCGTACACCTGGTACAACACGCCGAACATCCACTTTTGCACCTTCGAAGACTTTGAAGCGTTGTGTCGCGAACGTGAAGCCAGGGTCATTGATCGGCTTGCCGTGGATCAACAGCACCGTCACGGGTGGGCCAGTAAGCTATGGCCTAATCTATTAGGTGAAATCGGTATTTACCGCGTCAGCAGCCCCGGGCTGCAAGACCACAAGGTCGCGGTCTGAGTCACGACACTTCGAGGAGAACGATCATGGGTCGTCTAGCGCTGTTTGTACTTACTGCCTGCCTGAGCGTCACCGCCATGGCCGCCGACGTCATCAAAGGCGAGCGCAAAGAAACCTTTGGCGATGTAACGGTGCACTACAACACCTTCAACTCCACTTTCCTGACACCGGATATCGCCAAAGCAGCCGGACTGACGCGCAGCAAGAACCAGGGTGTGATAAACGTCTCCGTGCTCAAAGAAGGCAAGCCAATGACCGCTGAAGTCAACGGCACGGTCAAAGACCTCACCAGCCAAAGCGTTTCGTTGAAATTCAAACAGGTCACCGAACAGGGCGCTATCTACTACATCGCGCAATACCCGGTCGATCAGCAGGAAACCCGTACCTTCCAGATCAACGTGAAGAACGGCGATAAAACCAACACCATCAATTTCAACCAAGAGCTCTTCCCCGGCGAATGATCAATTTCACGCAACTCGTACTGGCCAGCCACAACGCCGGCAAACTCAAGGAACTCCAGGCCATGCTCGGCGAATCGGTGCAACTGCGCTCGATCGGCGAGTTCAGCAGCGTCGAACCTGAAGAAACCGGCCTGTCGTTCGTCGAAAACGCCATCCTCAAGGCCCGTAATGCTGCGCGCATCTCCGGCCTGCCGGCGCTGGCAGACGATTCGGGGTTGGCCGTGGATTTCCTCGGCGGTGCGCCGGGTATCTACTCGGCTCGTTATGCCGACGGCCAAGGCGATGCGGCGAACAACGCCAAACTGCTTGATGCTTTGAAAGACGTGCCGGAAGCCGAACGCGGCGCGCAGTTCGTTTGCGTGCTGGCGCTGGTGCGTCATGCCGAAGATCCGTTGCCAATTATCTGCGAAGGCCTGTGGCACGGACGAATCCTGCCAGCGGCCAGCGGCGAACACGGTTTTGGTTACGATCCGCTGTTCTGGGTGCCGGAACGCGATTGCTCCAGCGCCGAGCTGAGCCCGAGCGACAAGAACCTCATCAGCCACCGCGCCCGTGCAATGGATCTGCTGCGCCAGCGTCTGGGCCTGAAATGATCCACGACTCATCCTCGTCGCCGCTGATCTTCGGCGGCGCCACGCAATCTCCTCGGGCCGCGCTCCCCGTGCTGCCGCCCCTGGCGTTGTACATCCACATCCCGTGGTGTGTGCGCAAATGCCCTTATTGCGACTTCAATTCCCACACCGCCAGCCCGGTGCTGCCGGAAGAAGAGTATGTGGACGCGCTGCTGGCCGACCTCGATCAGGATTTGCATGCAGTCTATGGTCGTGAGCTGAGTTCGATTTTCTTTGGTGGCGGCACGCCGAGCCTGTTCAGCGCTGAAGCCCTGGGCCGCTTGCTTAAAGGTGTCGAGCAACGCATTCCTTTCGCCAGCGACATCGAAATCACCCTGGAAGCGAATCCCGGGACGTTCGAACAAGAGAAGTTCGTCGCCTACCGCGCGCTCGGCATCAATCGCCTGTCGATCGGCATCCAGAGCTTTCAGGAAGAAAAACTCAAAGCGTTGGGGCGGATTCACAACGGCGACGAAGCGGTACGTGCCGCCGGCATGGCCCGTCAGGCCGGGTTCGATAACTTCAACCTGGACCTGATGCACGGCTTACCCGATCAGTCCCTGGACGACGCCCTGAGCGACCTGCGCCAGGCCATCGCCCTGAAACCGACCCACTTGTCCTGGTATCAGCTGACCCTGGAGCCGAACACGGTGTTCTGGAACCAGCCGCCGACGCTGCCGGAAGACGACACGCTGTGGGACATTCAGGAGGCCGGTCAGGCGCTGTTGGCCGAGCACGGTTACGCGCAATACGAAGTCTCGGCGTATGCCCAGCCCGGTCGTCCGGCACGTCATAACCTAAATTACTGGAGCTTCGGCGACTTCATCGGCATCGGTGCCGGCGCCCACGGCAAGCTCAGCCATCCCGACGGGCGCATCGTGCGCACCTGGAAGACTCGCCTGCCGAAGGATTACCTGAACCCTGCGAAAAGCTTCAAGGCTGGCGAGAAAGCGCTGACCAACGATGAACTGCCGTTCGAGTTCCTGATGAATGCCTTGCGCCTGACCGAGGGCGTCGAATCGCGGCTGTATCCGGAACGCACCGGACTGAGCCTGGAAAGCCTCGCAGAAGGCCGCCGGGAAGCCGAACAAAGCGGCTTGTTGCTGGTCGAACCGTCACGTCTGGCGGCGACCGATCGCGGACAGCTGTTTCTCAATGACTTGCTGCAGACATTTCTGAGCTGATTTCAGCCTTAGGGGAAAACGAATGGATTTGATACTCGACCTGCTCGCCACCGTCTCCCGCTGGAGCCGCAGCAACCTGTCGGAAATCTCTCTGGCACTGGTGGGCTGCCTGCTGGTGTTGTTTGGCGCCGATATCAAAGGCTGGGTCGACCAACGCCTGGGCAGCATCGCCGGCGCCTTGCGCGTCCCGCTGATGGCCCTGCTGTGCATGATCGGCAGCGGCGTTGCACTGATCTACGCCACGCCGTGGATCATCAAAGGCCTGAGCCAGTTCAACAACTACAGCCTGGCGCCGGTGTTGTTGGTGGTGCTGGTGTTGATCGGCGTGGTCGCAGACCGCCGCTGACCTTTGGCTACACCCAAAACAACTGTGGGAGCGAGCCTGCTCGCGATAGCGTCATAACATTCAACATCTTCGTTGACTGTCAGATCGCTATCGCGAGCAGGCTCGCTCCCACAGGTTTTACGCCTGTTTTTCGAACTTCAAATCCCACACGCCATGCCCAAGACGTTCGCCGCGGCGTTCGAACTTGGTGATCGGGCGCTCGGCCGGGCGCGGGACGCATTTGCCGTCTTCGGCCAGGTTGCGATAACCCGGCGCAACGTTCATCACTTCCAGCATGTACTCGGCGTACGGCTCCCAATCGGTGGCCATGTGCAGCACACCGCCGACCTTCAACTTGCTGCGCACCAGTTCAGCGAACGACGCCTGAACGATACGACGCTTGTGGTGGCGGCTCTTGTGCCACGGATCCGGGAAAAACAGCATCAGGCGATCGAGACTGTTGTCGGCTACACAACGGTTGAGCACTTCGATCGCGTCGCAATCGTAGACCCGCAGGTTGGTCAGGCCCTGTGTCAGCACGCCATTGAGCAGTGCGCCGACACCCGGACGGTGAACTTCCACACCAATGAAATCCTGTTCCGGCGAGGCCGCAGCCATTTCCAGCAGCGAATGGCCCATGCCGAAACCGATTTCCAGCGAGCGCGGCGCCGAACGGCCAAACACCTGGTCGAAGTCCACCGGCGCGTCGGCCAGCGGCAGCACGAACAGCGGCGTGCCCTGCTCCAGGCCTTTTTGCTGGCCTTCGGTCATGCGCCCGGCGCGCATCACGAAACTCTTGATGCGGCGGTGTTGGCGTTCTTCGCCTTCTTCCGTCTGGATAGGCGTGTCGTTTGATTCAGTCATCAATGGCTCTTACTTGATCAGACCATCCAGCGGCGAGGAGGCGCTGGCATAGAGTTTTTTCGGCATGCGGCCGGCGAGGTAGGCCAAGCGACCTGCAACGATGGCGTGTTTCATGGCTTCAGCCATCATGATCGGCTGCTGGGCATGGGCGATGGCCGAGTTCATCAGCACCGCTTCGCAACCCAGTTCCATGGCGATAGTGGCGTCGGAGGCGGTACCGACACCGGCATCCACCAACACCGGAATCTTGGCTTCTTCGAGGATGATCTGCAGGTTGTACGGGTTGCAGATCCCCAGGCCCGTGCCGATCAGGCCGGCCAGCGGCATGACCGCGATGCAGCCGATTTCCGCGAGTTGACGGGCAATGATCGGGTCATCGCTGGTGTAAACCATCACATCGAAACCTTCCTTGACCAGCACTTCGGCGGCCTTGAGGGTTTCGATCACGTTGGGGAACAGGGTTTTCTGGTCCGCCAGCACTTCCAGCTTCACCAGGTTGTGGCCGCCGAGCAGTTCACGGGCCAGGCGGCAGGTGCGCACAGCCTCGGTCGCGTCGAAGCAGCCGGCGGTGTTCGGCAGGAAGGTGTAGCGATCCGGCGACAGGACTTCGAGCAGGTTCGGTTCGCCCGGGTTCTGGCCGAGGTTGGTGCGGCGCACGGCGAAGGTGACGATCTCGGCACCCGAGGCTTCGATGGCCAGGCGGGTTTCTTCCATGTCGCGGTACTTGCCGGTGCCTACCAGCAAACGCGACTGGTAAGTACGACCGGCCAGGACGAAGGGCTTGTCGTTACGAACGATGCTCATGGGAAATCCTCTGTAGGGGTGAGGTTCTTGCAGAATTCCTTATTAACCAAACGCTGTGAAAACGTCGCGAGCGAAGGAAAGACAAGGCAAAAACAGGCGAGGAAGCGGAGTTTACGGGTTGTAAATGAGCATTCCGAGCCTGTTTTTAACGCAGTATTTCCGAGCGCAGCAGTTTTCACAGTGTTTGGCGACTAGCCGCCGCCGATGGCGTGTACCACTTCGACGGAATCGCCGTCGTTCAGCGTGGTTTCTGCGTGCTGGCTGCGCGGGACGATATCCAGATTGAGTTCGACCGCCACCCGGCGTCCGGTCAGTTCCAGACGGGTCAGCAGGGCCGCAACGGTTTCACCGTCGGGCAGTTCAAGGGATTCGCCGTTCAACTGAATGCGCATGCCGGATGCCGCCATCATTTTTAGGGGCTGGCATTCTAGCCCGATCAGTCTTGGCGACCCAAGCCATTCGTCATGAAATGGACTGCCCGGTCAGCTCAACCGCCAGGCGGCAAGCCCCAGGCAGAACCAGCCGACCAGAAATGCCAGCCCGCCGAAGGGGGTGATGATCCCGAGCTTGCTGACGCCGGTCATGGTCAACAGGTACAGACTGCCGGAAAACAACAGTATGCCAATGACAAACGATGCACCCGCCCACGTGATCAGGCGACCGGGAATCTGCGTGGCCAGCAGCGCAACGCCCAGCAATGCCAACGTGTGCACCAATTGGTAGGTCACGCCGGTGTGGAAAATCGCCAGGTACTCGGGCGTCAGACGGCTTTTCAAGCCATGGGCGGCAAACGCGCCAAGGGCAACGCCAGTGAAGCCGAAAAAAGCGGCCAGCATCAGAAAGCCACGCAGCATGAAGAACTCCAGTCAGACTCGATCCACAGGGTCTGTATAATGGCCCGCTCAACGGGTTCGGCCAAGCCATCTCTATGCTGCGTTTATTTTTGCGACGATTCACGAAGGCCCTGCTCTGGTTCGCGGGTGGCAGCGTATTGCTGGTGCTGATCTTTCGCGTGGTACCGCCACCGGGAACCGCGTTGATGGTCGAGCGCAAGGTCGAATCCTGGTTCGACGGCGAGCCCATCGACCTGCAACGCACCTGGAAACCCTGGGATGAAATCTCCGATGACCTGAAAGTCGCAGTGATTGCCGGCGAGGATCAGAAATTCCCGGAGCATTGGGGTTTTGACTTCGGTGCGATCCAGAAAGCATTGGCCCACAACGAACTCGGCGGATCAATTCGCGGCGCCAGCACCCTGAGTCAGCAGGTCTCGAAGAACCTGTTTCTGTGGTCCGGCCGTAGCTGGCTGCGCAAAGGCCTGGAAGCCTGGTTTACCGGGCTGATCGAAGTGTTCTGGCCCAAGCAGCGAATTCTCGAGGTGTACCTCAACAGTGTCGAGTGGGATGACGGTGTATTTGGCGCTGAAGCAGCAGCCAGGCATCACTTTGGCGTCGGCGCTCGCTCGCTGTCTCGCCAGCAGGCAAGTTTGCTGGCTGCGGTGCTGCCTAACCCGCGGGTGTGGAGTGCCAGTCACCCAACCAGCTACGTCGCACGGCGAGCGGGATGGATTCGACGGCAGATGAGTCAGCTCGGTGGCGACAGCTACCTCGTAGGAATCAATGATTCTCGCCGCGTACCTTGGGCCCACTGACCTTTTGATGCATAAACAAAAACGCCCCGATCAATGATCGGGGCGTTTTTTTATGCTTGGGCTGCGGTTAGGCGGCAATCGACAACTTGAGCTTGTTCATCGCGCTCTTCTCGAGCTGACGAATTCGCTCGGCCGACACGTTGTACTTCTGCGCCAGGTCGTGCAGCGTGGCTTTTTCTTCTGCCAGCCAGCGCTGGTAGAGGATGTCACGGCTGCGGTCGTCCAGCACTTCAAGCGCTTCGTGCAGGTTGTGGTTGGAGTTGTCGCTCCAGTCGGCATCTTCCAGCTGACGGGCCGGGTCGTACCGGTGGTCTTCCAGATAGTTGGCCGGCGACTGGAAAGCACTGTCGTCGTCCGCTTCCGCGGCCGGGTCGAAGGCCATGTCATGGCCGGTCAGGCGACTTTCCATCTCACGCACTTCCCGAGGCTCTACACCGAGGCTTTCCGCCACACGGTGAACTTCCTCGTTGTTCAACCACGCCAGACGTTTCTTCTGGCTGCGCAGGTTGAAGAACAGCTTGCGCTGGGCCTTGGTGGTCGCGACTTTCACAATGCGCCAGTTGCGCAGGATGAACTCGTGGATTTCCGCCTTGATCCAGTGCACAGCGAACGAAACCAGACGCACACCCATTTCCGGGTTGAAGCGCTTCACGGCCTTCATCAGGCCGACGTTGCCTTCCTGGATCAGGTCAGCCTGAGCCAGACCGTAGCCGGAATAGCTACGGGCGATATGTACAACAAAACGCAGGTGGGCGAGCACCATCTGCCGAGCCGCCCCCAAATCCTGCTCATAATAGAGACTCTCGGCCAGTTCGCGCTCCTGCTCCGGCGTCAGCAATGGAATGCTGTTCACCGTGTGCACATAGGCCTCCAGGTTCGCACCCGGGACCAGAGCATATGCAGGTTGCAAAGAATTGGTCATACGAAAAAACCTCCGACTTACATAACTCGTGCAGTTCAGCACTGCGAAAATTGACCGGAAACCGAAAGACAAGTTCCCATAAACGCTGAAAGGTCAATACGAGCAAAATGATACTACTTAGGCGCAAGCTCCCTCAGGTGGCGTGCGACTGCAATCCATGCACCGATATACCCCAACAGCACCGCGCCAAGCAAGAGAGACAGACCATCGGCAACCGGCACTCCGGCCAGCGCAAAATCACTGCCGTACAGACCGGCCAGCCCAACCACCGCGTCGTTCAGCCAATCAAGGCCGAACGCCAATACGCCCCAGGAAAGAATCCCCGCACCGAAGCCATAAAGCGCACCCATATACAGAAAGGGCCTGCGCACATAGCTGTCAGTGCCGCCGACGAGTTTAATCACTTCTATCTCTGTGCGGCGGTTTTCAATATGAAGACGAATGGTATTGCCTATCACCAAAAGTAATGCAGAAACCAAAAGCACGGTCAGACCGAAGACAAAACGGTCACCCAGCTTGAGGATCGCTGCCAGACGCTCGACCCAGACTAGATCAAGTTGCGCCTGTTGTACCTTGGGCAACTCGGAAAGTTTTTGTCGTAATGCTTCAAGGGCCGGCTTGTCGACTTCATTCGGCGTCACCAGAACCACGCCCGGCAGCGGGTTTTCCGGCAGTTCCTTGAGCGCCTCGCCCAGACCGGACTGCTGCTGGAACTCTTCCAGCGCCTGATCGCGACCGACATATTCAGCATCAGCTACGCCAGGCATCCCCTTGATCTGCTCGCGCAACGACTCGCCCTCCGCAGGGCTGGCCTCGATTTGCAAATACAGGGAAATCTGCGCCGCACGCTGCCAGGAACCGCCGAGACGCTCGACGTTACTTAGCAAAAGTGACAGGCCCATCGGCAAACTCAGGGCAACCGCCATCACCATGCAGGTGAAGAAGCTGCCGATGGGCTGCTTGCCCAAACGACGCAAGCTATCGAGCAGGCTGGCGCGATGACTCTCGACCCAGGCACGAAACAGCGTGGCGAAATCCGGGCCGTCATCATCGTCGCGTTTTTTCTTCTGCGGCTGCTGGTCGGCAGCCTTCGGGGCCACGCGCTCGGAAACCTTGGGGCTGCGTGTCGCACTCATACGCCGGCCTCCCCGTCGCCGATCAATCGGCCGCGCTGCAGGGTCAGCATGCGGTGGCGCATGCGGGCGATCAGTGCCAGGTCGTGACTGGCAATCAGCACGCTGGTGCCCAGACGGTTGATGTCTTCGAACACGCCCATGATTTCTGCCGCCAGACGTGGATCGAGGTTACCGGTCGGTTCGTCCGCCAGCAGCAAGGCCGGACGGTGAACAATGGCGCGGGCGATGCCGACGCGCTGTTGTTGACCAGTGGACAGGTCGCCAGGGTACAAATCGGTTTTGTCCGACAGCGCCACGCGCTCCAGCGCCGAATCCACGCGCTTGGCGATCTCGGCCTTGGACAGCCCGAGGATCTGCAAAGGCAGCGCGATATTGTTGAACACCGTGCGATCGAACAACAGCTGGTGATTCTGGAACACCACGCCGATCTGGCGCCGCAGGTAAGGAATCTGTGCGTTGCTGATGGTGCCAAGGTCTTGCCCGGCCAGCAGCAATTTGCCGGTGGTCGGACGCTCCATCGCCAGCAGCAGGCGCAACAAGGTGCTTTTACCGGCACCAGAGTGCCCGGTCACAAACAAAAACTCGCCCCGACGGACTCGAAAGCTCAGCTCATGCAAGCCGACATGACCGTTCGGGTAGCGCTTACCGACCTGTTCGAAACGAATCATGAACGCTCCCGCTCGGCAAACAATGCCTGGACAAAGGGTTCTGCTTCAAAAGTACGCAAATCATCGATGCCTTCACCGACGCCGATGTAGCGAATCGGCAAGCCAAACTGCTTGGCGAGGGCGAAAATCACCCCGCCTTTGGCGGTGCCATCGAGCTTGGTCAGCACCAGGCCGGTCAGTTCGACGGTCTGGTTGAATTGTTTGGCCTGGTTGATCGCGTTCTGCCCCGTACCGGCATCGAGCACCAACAGCACCTCGTGAGGCGCGTCGGCGTCGAGTTTGCTGATAACCCGGCGAACCTTCTTCAGTTCTTCCATCAAATTGTCTTTGGTGTGCAGACGACCGGCGGTGTCGGCGATCAGCACGTCGATGCCACGGGCCTTGGCTGCTTGCACGGCATCGAAGATAACCGAAGCCGAGTCAGCGCCGGTGTGCTGGGCGATGACCGGGATCTTGTTGCGCTCGCCCCAGACCTGCAATTGTTCGACGGCGGCGGCGCGGAAGGTATCGCCGGCCGCGAGCATGACTTTCTTGCCTTCGAGCTGCAGCTTCTTCGCCAGTTTGCCGATGGTGGTGGTCTTGCCGGCACCGTTGACGCCGACGACCAGGATTACGAACGGCTTGGTCTGCGAGGTGATTTTCAGCGGTTGCTCGACGGGTTTGAGCATGGCCGCCAGTTCCGCTTGCAGGGATTTGTACAGCGCATCGGCATCGGCCAATTCTTTACGGGCGACCTTCTGGGTCAGACGCTGAATGATCACCGAAGTCGCCTCGACGCCAACGTCGGCGGTCAGCAGGCGGGTTTCGATGTCTTCGAGCAGCTCGTCATCGATGATCTTCTTGCCCAGGAACAGGCTGGCCATGCCTTCGCCGATGCTGGCGCTGGTCTTGGACAAGCCTTGTTTCAGGCGGGCGAAGAAACCGGCTTTGGTTTCTTCGGTGCGCGCGGGCTCGGCAGGCGCTTCGACGGGAGCGACAGGTGCGGCGGCAACAGGGGCGACCGGAGCGACGACCGATGCCGGCGCTTGAACAACCGGGGCAACGAATGCGGGCACCACTGGCTCTGGAACAACCGGTTCAGGCTCGGCCACCACAACTGGCGCGACAACCGGCTCAACCACTGGTGGCTGAACGGGCTCAGGAGCAAACGCAGTCGGTGCCGGAATCGGCGGCGTTACGTGGGGCGCCAGCTCATCTTCGACCAATGCCACCGGTTCTTCCGCCACAGGCAACGTCAGCCATGGCTCGGCAACGGGCGTGAGCGGCACCTGGGCCACGACTTCGGCGACAACGTCAGGCTCAGGCTCAGGCTCGGTGACCGGTTGCAGCACCGGCTCGGCGATCGGCAAGACAATCGGCGCAAGCTCTTCTTCTATTACCGGCGCAGGCGTGGGCTCAGGAAGTGGCTGTGGCTGTTCGACGACGGGTTCCTGCGGCTTTTTGCGCAGCCATCCGAACAGGCTTTTCTTCTCGCCAGCCGCAGCTGGGGCTTTCTTGTCGTCGTTGGAACCAAACATGGAGGACGGCTATCTCACGGTAGCGACGCGCCAAAGGGCGCCTCGGCAAATAAATATTCGATGCAGAACAGACTGCGATTGACCCAGCTTGTTCATGCGCAACATTTTGTCGAGGTACAAACAGCACCTCAAAGGTCGACTAATACGAAGGACTGGAACGGCATCGTCGGCGAAAACGCAGAGTTTAGCTGACAAACTCAAAGCTTTAGCCGTAAACCCAAACAACCTGCTGACCGATCAAAGGCCTGATAGGCGTGGCCGCCAGTAAAACGGATCAGTATCCTAGCACCCTCTCGCCCGCCGACGCTAAGACCAAGCGGGCAGCCCCAAAGGTTTAAAAACGAATGAATGCTCTAGCCCGCCGCGCTGCAGGCCTGCTGCTCAGCACAGTTTGTCTGCCCCTCTCGGCCCTGGCTGCCGATCCACAACCCACACACGAATTCACCCTCGATAACGGCCTGAAGGTCGTCGTGCGCGAAGACCATCGTGCGCCAGTGGTGGTTTCCCAAGTCTGGTACAAGGTCGGCTCAAGCTACGAGACGCCGGGTCAGACCGGTTTGTCCCACGCACTGGAACACATGATGTTCAAGGGCAGCGAGAAAGTCGGGCCCGGCGAAGCGTCGCTGATCCTGCGCGACCTCGGCGCCGAAGAGAACGCGTTCACCAGCGATGACTTCACGGCGTATTACCAGGTGCTGGCCCGCGACCGTCTGGGTGTGGCCTTCGAGCTGGAAGCCGACCGCATGGCCAGCCTGCGCCTGCCGGCCGACGAGTTCGCCCGCGAGATCGAAGTCATTAAAGAAGAACGTCGCCTGCGCACCGACGACAAGCCGATGTCCAAGGCCTACGAACGCTTCAAGGCCATGGCCTACCCGGCCAGCGGTTACCACACGCCGACCATCGGCTGGATGGCTGACCTGGACCGCATGAAAGTCGAAGAGCTGCGCCACTGGTACCAATCCTGGTACGTGCCAAACAACGCCACGTTGGTGGTGGTCGGCGACGTGACCCCGGACGAGGTGAAAACCCTGGCCCAACGCTATTTCGGCCCGATCGCCAAACGTGATGTGCCACCGGCGAAAATCCCGCTGGAACTGGCCGAACCCGGCGAACGGCAGATCACCCTGCACGTGCAGACTCAACTGCCAAGCCTGATGCTGGGCTTCAACGTGCCGAGCATCGCCACCGCTGAAGACAAACGCTCGGTCAATGCCTTGCGCCTGATCTCCGCCTTGCTCGACGGCGGCTACAGCGGCCGTATCCCAACGCAACTGGAGCGCGGCGAAGAGCTGGTGTCCGGCGGTTCGTCGAGTTACGACGCCTACACCCGGGGCGACAGCCTGTTCACCTTGTCGGCAACGCCCAATACCCAGAAGAAGAAAACCATGGCTCAGGCTGAAGCTGGCCTGTGGAAGCTGCTCGAACAGCTGAAAACCACCGCGCCGTCCGCAGAAGAACTGGAACGCGTCCGCGCGCAGGTCATCGCCGGCCTGGTTTACGAGCGTGACTCGATCACCAGCCAGGCCACCGCTATTGGCCAACTGGAAACCGTCGGCCTGTCCTGGAAGCTGATGGACACCGAACTCGCAGAGCTGGAAAGCGTGACCCCGCAAGACATCCAGAAAGCCGCCAAGCTGTATTTCACCCGCGAACGTCTCAGCGTCGCCCATGTATTGCCAGAGGAGACGACTCATGAGTGAGCGTAAAAAACCGCGCCTGGTCCTGATGGGCCTGATCGCCGTCGCATTGATCGGGTCTGCCGCGTTTTACTTTTCAAAGACCGACGAATCCAAGGCCAGCGAAGCCCTCGACAAGGCCAAGGCCAGCCAGAAACTGCAATCACTGGCCGAACTCGACGGCAAAGCGCCAAGCCACCGCACCCTGGACGTGCAGACCTGGAAAACCGCTGAGGGCGCCAAGGTGCTGTTCGTTGAAGCCCGGGAGCTGCCGATGTTCGACATGCGCCTGATCTTCGCCGCCGGCAGCAGCCAGGACGGCGACGCACCTGGCCTCTCCGTGCTGACCAACGCCATGCTCAACGAAGGTGTGGCCGGCAAAGATGTCGGCGCCATCGCTCAGGGCTTCGAAGGCCTGGGCGCAGACTTTGGCAACGGCGCATTTAAAGACATGGCACTGGCTTCCCTGCGCAGCCTCAGTGCCGCGGACAAACGCGAACCGGCCCTGAAGTTGTTCTCTGAAGTCGTCGGCAAACCGACCTTCCCGGCCGATTCCTTTGCGCGCATCAAGAACCAGATGCTCGCCGGTTTCGAGTACCAGAAGCAGAACCCCGGCAAACTCGCGAGCCTGGAGCTGATGAACCGTCTGTACGGCGATCACCCGTACGCGCACTCCAGCGACGGCACGGCGAAAACCGTTCCGGCGATTACCGTGGCGCAGATGCGCGCGTTCCATGAGAAGGCCTATGCGGCTGGCAACGTGGTGATTGCGTTGGTGGGCGACCTGTCTCGTGCCGAGGCGGAGGCGATTGCTTCGCAAGTCTCCAGCGCGCTGCCAAAAGGCCCGGAGCTGGCGAAAATCCCGCAACCGGAGGAACCGAAAGCCAGCATCGGCCACATCGAGTTTCCGTCCAAGCAGACCAACCTGATGCTCGCGCAATTGGGCATCGACCGTGACGACCCGGACTATGCGGCACTGTCCTTGGGCAACCAGATTCTTGGCGGCGGTGGCTTCGGCACACGGTTGATGAGCGAAGTGCGCGAGAAGCGCGGCCTGGCTTACGGCGTGTATTCGGGCTTTTCCCCGATGCAGGCTCGCGGTCCGTTCATGATCAACCTGCAAACCCGCGCCGAGATGAGCGAAGGTACGTTGAAACTGGTGCAGGATGTGCTCGCCGACTACCTTAAAACCGGCCCGACCCAGAAAGAACTCGACGACGCCAAGCGTGAACTGGCCGGCAGCTTCCCGCTGTCCACCGCCAGCAACGCCGATATCGTCGGCCAACTCGGCGCCATGGGTTTCTACAACCTGCCGCTGAGTTATCTGGATGACTTTATGCGCGAGTCCCAGAGCCTGACGGTCGAGCAGGTCAAAACCGCACTGAACAAACACTTGAGCACGGACAAAATGGTCATCGTCAGCGCTGGCCCGACCGTGCCGCAAAAGCCGTTACCGGCCCCAACTGATAAACCTGCCGAGCAACCGCTCGGGGTTCCGGAGCATTAATGGCCACTCGTCCTAAAAAACCCGTTCACAACGTACACAACGGCGTGAACCAGCTGCGCATTATCGGCGGCGAATGGGGCAGCCGGAAGCTGAGCTTCCCGGATGCCCCGGGCCTGCGCCCTACCCCGGACCGGGTGCGTGAAACCCTGTTCAACTGGCTCGCGCCTTATGTCGCTGGCGCCAAGGTTCTGGACCCGTTCGCCGGCAGCGGCGCGTTGTTCCTTGAAGCCTTGTCCCGTGGCGCGGCCATGGGTCAGGCGCTGGATGCCAGTAACATCGCGGTCGCCAGCATCAAGGAACATCTGGGCACGCTGCGCTGCACCACCGGCCAGATTCAGACCGCCGATGCCCTGCGCTACCTGGAAACCCAGACAGCGACTGCTTACGACCTGGTGTTCCTCGATCCGCCGTTCAACCAGAACCTGTTGCCGGGCGTTTGCGCATTGCTTGAAGAACGTCAGTGGCTGGCCGATGAAGCCTGGATCTACACTGAAAGCGAGAATGCGCCATCGAGCCTTGGCTTACCAGGCAACTGGCGCCTGCACCGGGAGCAGAAATCCGGGCGGGTGTATTACGCGTTGTGGCAACGTATGGCAGAGATTGCCGGTTAATCAACCGGCCTGAAAAAGGTGCGCGCCTCAAGCGAGGCTCGCACCGCTGCATCGAGAACCATCGTGCCCCAAACGCCAGAACGCTTCACCCCCGCCTTCGGCCTCGGCAACCCGCACTTGCAAACCTTGTGGGGACCGCTGTGGCGCAAAACCACGCACATCGAACGCCAGCGCGAACGCTTGTGGCTTGAGGATGGCGACTTTCTCGATCTCGACTGGCATGGCCCGCACAGCGCCGAGGCGCCACTGGTACTGGTGTTGCACGGCCTGACCGGCTCTTCAAATTCGCCTTACGTGGCCGGGGTGCAGAAAGTACTGGGTGCCCAAGGTTGGGCCAGCGTCGCACTGAACTGGCGTGGCTGTTCGGGCGAGCCAAATCTGCTGCCACGTAGCTACCATTCCGGCGCCAGTGAAGACCTGGCCGAAACCATCAAACACCTGAAGGCCCAACGACCGCTCGCGCCGTTGTATGCGGTCGGCTATTCCCTGGGCGGCAATGTGTTGCTCAAGCACTTGGGCGAATCCGGCAGCAACAGTGGCGTGGTCGGTGCGGTGGCGGTGTCGGTGCCGTTTCGTCTCGATCAATGCGCCGACCGTATCGGCCAGGGTTTCTCCAAGGTCTATCAGGCGCATTTCATGCGGGAGATGGTGGCCTACATCAAGAACAAGCAGCGACAGTTCCAGCATGACGGGCGCGAGGATGGTCTGGCGGCATTGGCCGCGCTGGGCTCGCTGGAGAACATGCGCACGTTCTGGGATTTCGATGGCCGAGTCACCGCGCCGCTGAACGGTTTTGTCGATGCCAAGGATTACTATGACCGCGCCTCAAGTCGCTATTTCCTTGGCGAAATTCGTACGCCAACCCTGATCATTCAAGCGGCCGATGACCCGTTTATATTTCCTCATAGCCTGCCGCACGCCGACGAATTGTCCGCCTGCACTCAATTCGAGTTACAGACCAGGGGTGGGCATGTCGGCTTCGTCGATGGTTCGTTCAGGCAACCGGGTTACTACCTGGAACGCCGCATCCCGCAATGGCTGACTGCCGTGGGTCGTCAGTAAGGCCATGGACGTCGATCAGGGCGAGTCGATCCGATTCTGGCAAACAGCGCCGTTGGCCGGCGTCGAGTTATTGTCCGCGCGCTACATCGAACACCGTTTCGCGCCACATGTGCATGACGGTTACGTGATCGGCATGATCATGGCGGGCGCCCAGCGCTATCGTTATCGCGGTGCCGAACACCTGGCGGGCAGCGGCACGCTGGTGCTGATCAATCCGGACGAACTGCACACCGGCCATAAAGGCACGGAGGATGGTTGGTTGTATCGGGCGTTCTATCCCGACAGCGGTCAGATTCTGTCGCTGTTGGCGGAGCTGGAACTACCGACCAACAACTTGCCGGCATTCGGCGCGACGCTGTATCGCGATCCGGATCTGGTGAAGGGTTTCTGCCAACTGCATCGTCTACTGGAAAGTCCGTCCACCGCCTTGCAACAACAAACGGTCTGGCGGGAAATGATGTTGTCGCTGCTGCAACGCCACGCGGCCGTGCCGATTGCAGGCAAGCCGGGCAAGGAACACCGCGCGGTGACGCTGGCTAAGGATTTGCTGCATGCACAGTTGGCGACGCCGCCCTCGCTGGAAGAACTGGCAGCGGCGGTCAATCTTTCGCCCTTCCACTTCGCCCGGGTGTTCCGCCGCGCCACCGGCATGCCGCCGCACACCTGGCTGATGCAGCAACGCATCGCTCGGGCGCGAGTGCTGTTACAGAATGGTTGCTTGCCACTGGAAGTGGCGACGCAGCTGGGGTTTGCTGACCAGAGCCATCTGAGTCGGCAGTTCAAGCAGGTTTACGGCGTCGGGCCGGGCGCGTATCGCAGCGCCCGCCTACGGTGATATCTCAAAGCACCTAATACCCATGTGGGAGCGAGCTTGCTCGCGATGGGGCAATCAAATTCAACAATGATGTTGACTGACAGTCCGCTATCGCGAGCAAGCTCGCTCCCACAGGGGTTTGTGTTTACTCGCCCTTGGCAACGCCCCGCGCAGGATCGTTGATCCACTCGCTCCATGAACCGGCATACAACGAACCCAATGGATAACCCGCCAGACACAACGCAAACAGGTTGTGACAGGCCGTCACGCCAGAACCGCAATACGCCACCAGATCGGTCGGCGAACGATCACCGAGCTTCGCGGCAAAACGCTGCTTGAGCTGATCGGCCGGCAAAAAACGCCCGTCGCTGCCCAGGTTGTCGGTGAACGCCGCGCATTGCGCGCCGGGGATGTGTCCGGCAATCGGGTCGATCGGTTCTACTTCGCCCTTGAAACGCGGCAAGCCGCGGGCATCAAGCAGGGTCAGCGCGGGCTGGCCGAGACGTTGCTGGAGCTGTTCGGCGCTCAAGATCAGCGCGTTGTCCGGCGTCCCCGTGAAGGTGCCGCGTTCAATCTGCGGCGCATCAAGACTCAGGGGCAAACCGGCCGCGTGCCAGGCCTTGAGCCCGCCATCCAGAATAAACACGCCGTCACGTTTGCCCAGCCAGGCCAGTAACCACCAGGCCCGCGCCGCGTAGGCACCCGGACCGTCGTCGTACAAAATCACATCGCTGTCGGCGTTGACGCCCCAGGCTTGCAGACGTTCGATCAAGTCTTCAGGTTCAGGCAACGGATGCCGCCCGGTCACCCCCTTGATCACTGTCCCGCTCAAATCACGCTCAAGATCGGCAAAGCTCGACCCGGCAATATGCCCTTCGGCATAGCTGCGCTGACCGTAATCCGGCTCTTCGAGGGCAAAACGACAATCCAGAATCACCAGCCCCGGCTGCTCCTTTTTCAGGTCCAACGCTTGCGGGCTGATCAGTTGCGCAATGGGCATAACGGGCTCCTGTGATTGGGCGATGTCTGATCCTACTGCACTTTTTATCCCACTTCTTCCAGCGCTTGGGCCAGCGGCACGTAAAACTCCTCGAACAGCGCATTCACCGCGGAGCGAGACTGATCCGTGACAAAACCGGCCTCAAGCACCAGCACCTGATACACGCCACGTTTAATGGCCTGTTCGCTTAGGTGATTGGAATTTTCACGTGTAGTGCACAGGAAACGCACCCAGGACGTCAGGATGATCCAGGCATTGAGCGTCAGGGATTCGATCTGAACCTTGTCCATTTGCAGGATGCCGGCCTCGACGAAGCCCGCGTAGATGTGCGTGCCATGGATCAGACAGCGTTGGGAAAAGCGCCGATAGCGGGCGGCCAGCTCTGGATCACTGTCGAGCAAATGTTCCAGATCGCGGTGCAAAAACCGGTAGCGCCACATGGCGGCCAGCAATTCCTGAAGGTAGAAGCGCTTGTCTTCAACCGTCGCGGCACGGCCTTGGGGCGGGTGCAGGAAGCTGTCCACCAGGCTTTCGTACTCACTGAACAGCACGGCGATAATCGCCTGCTTGTTGGGGAAGTGGTAGTACAGGTTGCCCGGGGAAATTTCCATGTGGGCAGCAATGTGGTTGGTGCTGATGCTGCGCTCACCCTGCTGATTGAACAGCTCCAGGCTGTTCTGCACGATGCGCTCGCTGGTTTTGATCCGAGGGGCCATGGCTTGGGCTTTAATTCAGAATGCGTTGACGGGCATCTTACGACCTATCCGCGAGTGGATAAAACAAAGCTGCACCAGGATGTCATTTGACTTTATAGAGCATAGACTCTAAAAAGTCCCTCATTACAATAAATCCGGAGCCGACCATGACTGCTGACATCGCCTACCTGCAGAACCTTCAGCAGCCCTTGGAAGAGCTCCAGACCCTGTTCGACGCCCAACGCGCGGCGTATGCCGCCAACCCGATGCCGCCCGCCGCCCAGCGCCAGCAATGGCTAAAAGCCCTGCGAGACCTGTTGAGCAATGAGCGCCAGGCACTGATCGATGCCATCAGCCAGGATTTCAGCCATCGCAGCGCCGATGAAACCCTGCTCGCCGAACTGATGCCCAGCCTGCACGGCATTCACTACGCCAGTCAGCACCTCAAAGGCTGGATGAAGGCGTCGAAGCGCAAGGTCGGGGTTGCCTTTCAACCCGCGGCGGCCAAAGTCGTTTATCAACCGCTGGGTGTGGTCGGGGTGATCGTGCCGTGGAACTACCCGCTGTATCTGGCCATCGGGCCGTTGGTGGGCGCGTTGTCGGCAGGCAATCGGGTGATGCTCAAGCTCAGCGAATCGACCCCCGCCACCGGTTTGTTGCTCAAGGAACTGCTGGGCCGAATCTTCCCGCAAGACCTCGTCTGCGTGGTACTGGGCGAAGCCGATATCGGTGTAGCGTTCTCCAGATTGCGTTTCGATCACCTGCTGTTCACTGGCGCCACCAGCATCGGCAAACACGTGATGCGTGCGGCGGCCGAAAACCTGACTCCGGTGACCCTCGAACTCGGCGGCAAATCCCCGGCCATCGTGTCGCGCGACGTGCCGCTCAAGGACGCTGCCGAACGTATCGCCTTCGGCAAGACGCTCAACGCCGGACAGACCTGCGTGGCCCCGGACTATGTGCTGGTGCCGGAAGATCGCGTCGGGGCTTTCGTCGAAGCCTATCGTCAGGCGGTTCGCGGGTTTTATCCGACCCTGACCGACAACCCGGACTACACCGCGATCATCAATGACCGGCAATTGGCGCGCCTCAACGGCTACATCAGCGACGCAACCAGCAAGGGCGCGCTGCTGATTCCGTTGTTCGACAAGGGCCAGGGGCGCCGCATGAGCCACAGCCTGCTGCTCAACGTCAGCAACGACATGATGGTGATGCAGGACGAAATCTTCGGCCCGCTGTTGCCGATCGTTCCGTACAAGGATCTGGATCAGGCCTTTGCCTACATCAATGAACGACCTCGTCCGCTGGCCCTGTATTACTTTGGCTATGACAAGCGTGAGCAACACCGCGTACTTCACGAAACCCATTCCGGCGGCGTGTGCCTGAACGACACCCTGCTGCACGTCGCTCAGGACGATATGCCATTCGGCGGGATCGGCGCCTCGGGCATGGGCCATTACCACGGCCACGAAGGTTTCCTGACCTTCAGCAAAGCCAAAGGTGTGCTGATCAAACAGCGGTTCAATGCGGCGAAATTGATCTACCCGCCGTACGGAAAATCCATTCAGAAGCTGATTCAGAAGCTGTTTATCCGCTAACGATCATCCCCTTCGGGTAATAACAATAATGAGCCCAACTCTGTCCGACACACCCGCGCTGTCACGGCGCGGCTTGCTTAAGTTCAGCCTGGGTGCCAGCGCTTTTCTCGCCACCGCCGGTTTGGGCGCGAGCCTCAGCGGCTGCTCATCGAGCATTCCGGCCAGCGGTTTCGCGATTCTGCGCAGCGGTGATTTGCTGTTTCTGCGGGCACTGATTCCGGTGATGCTCGACGGCGCTGTAGCCGTCGAAAAAATGCCGACGGCCGTCGGTGAAACCCTGCACTGCCTGGATAACGGTCTGAATCATCTGTCGCCGGAAATGCTCAAGCTGACCCGACAGTTATTCGATGTGCTGGGAATGAGCATCACCCGCGGGCCACTGACCGGGATCTGGGGCAGTTGGGAAAATGCCAGTGCTGATGAGATTCGGCACTTCCTTGATCGTTGGGAAAACAGTTCGCTGAGCTTGCTGCGTATGGGGCACAGCTCGCTGCTGCAACTGGTGATGATGGCGTGGTACAGCCGCACTGAATCGTGGGCGCATTGCGGGTATCCCGGGCCGCCAACGGTTTAAGACCGAGTTGACCCTATCGCGAGCAAGCTCGCTCCCACAGGGTTTACGCGGTCAATGTGGGAGCGAGCTTGCTCCGGGCGGCGATCCGACGATGGCGTCAGTCGCCTCACTACTTCTTCCAAATAATAAAAAGAGACCCTGAAGATGCCCGTACCCGATCCGTTCCGCGAAGGCCTGGCCCGTGGCTGGAAAACCTATAACGGTTCACAACTGACCCAGGACCTGACCCTCGAAGCGGACGTGGCGATTATCGGCAGTGGCGCGGGCGGCGGCACCACCGCCGAAATCCTCAGCGCCGCGGGCTACAAGGTATTGCTGATAGAGGAAGGCCCGCTCAAAACCAGCAGCGACTTCAAGATGCTCGAAGACCAGGCCTACACCAGCCTCTATCAAGAAGGTATCGGCCGCATGAGCAAGGACGGCGCGATCACCATCCTTCAGGGCCGGGCGGTGGGCGGCACCACGCTGATCAACTGGACCTCAAGCTTTCGCACGCCGGACCCGACCCTCGACCACTGGGCCAAGGAACACGACGTCAAAGGCCACACGCCGGCCGAGATGGCGCCGTGGTTCGAGAAAATGGAACAACGCCTGGGCGTCGCCCCCTGGATGATCCCGCCCAACGCCAACAACGATGTGATCCGCAAAGGCTGTGAAAAACTCGGTTACGCCTGGCATGTGATCCCGCGCAACGTGCGTGGCTGTTGGAACCTTGGCTACTGCGGCATGGGTTGCCCGACCAACGCCAAGCAATCGATGCTGGTCACGACCATCCCCGCGACCCTGGAAAAAGGTGGGGAGTTGCTCTATCTGGCTCGCGCCGAAAAGCTCTTGATCAGCGGCGACAAGGTCACAGGCTTGCACTGCGTAGCGATGGACGACCGTTGCGTCGCGCCTACCGGACACACGATCACGGTCAAGGCACGGCATTACGTGCTGGCCGGTGGCGGGATCAACAGCCCGGCGCTGCTTATGCGCTCCGAGGCGCCGGATCCGCACAAACGGCTGGGCAAACGGACTTTTCTACACTTGGTGAACATGTCGGCTGGGCTGTTCGACGAGGTCATCAACCCGTTCTACGGCGCACCACAGTCGATCTATTCGGACCATTTCCAATGGCAGGACGGCACCACCGGAAAAATGTCTTACAAACTCGAAGTGCCACCGCTGCATCCGGCGCTGGCCACGACCCTGCTCGGCGGTTTCGGCCAGGAAAACGCCCGGCACATGGAAAACCTGCCCCACACCCACGCCATGTTGGCGTTGCTGCGGGACGGCTTTCACCCGGACAGCCCCGGCGGCAGCGTCGAGTTGCGCGGTGACGGCACGCCGGTGCTCGATTATCAGGTTTCACCCTATGCCTGGGATGGATTGCGTCGGGCGTTCCACAGCATGGCCGAGATCCAGTTCGCGGGCGGTGCAAATGCGGTGATGCCAATGCACGCCGATGCTCGCTACGTGAAAACCCTGGCCGAAGCGCGCACGCTGATCGACGGCCTGAGCCTTGAGCTGTATCGCACACGCCTGGGCAGCGCCCATGTGATGGGCGGTTGTGCCATGGGTGAAGACCCGAAAAACGCCGTGACCGACAGCCTCGGCCGGCATCATCAGTTAGGCAATCTGTCGATTCATGACGGCTCGCTGTTCCCCACCAGCATTGGCGCAAACCCGCAATTGTCGGTCTACGGGCTGACAGCGCAGTTGGCAACTTCTTTGGCCGAACGTTTGAAAAACCCATGAAAATGGAGAATATTCCAATCGTCTATAGTGCTTTCTTACCCAAAAGGCGACTTGGCCGACCGGGAAGGCTGCGATACCATCCGACTCCCCAACGGACTCCCGCCAGGACGACGCGATGAACCGAGTGTTGTACCCAGGTACCTTCGACCCTATTACCAAGGGCCATGGCGATCTGGTCGAACGCGCCGCGCGCCTGTTCGATCATGTGATCATCGCCGTCGCCGCCAGCCCGAAGAAAAACCCGTTGTTTCCCCTGGAACAGCGTGTGGCGCTGGCCCGCGAGGTCACTAAACATCTACCCAACGTTGAAGTCGTCGGCTTCTCGACGTTGCTGGCGCATTTCGCCAAAGAGAAGAACGCCAACGTGTTCCTGCGTGGTTTGCGCGCGGTGTCGGACTTCGAATACGAATTCCAGCTGGCCAACATGAACCGTCAGCTGGCGCCGGATGTGGAAAGTCTGTTTCTTACCCCGTCCGAGCGTTATTCGTACATTTCCTCGACGCTAGTGCGTGAAATCGCAGCCCTGGGCGGCGATATCACCAAGTTCGTTCACCCTGCGGTGGCGGACGCCCTGAACGAGCGCTTCAAGAAGTAACAACCGCTCAAGCGGCGCCCGCGTGCACTGCGGGCGCCAATGCGGCACAATTGTGCGCATTGGTTTATTGCGCCCGGGCCTTCCGCCCTGGCTGGAGTTAGCATGTCCCTGATCATCACCGACGATTGCATCAACTGCGACGTCTGCGAACCCGAGTGTCCGAACGCCGCCATCTCCCAGGGCGAAGAGATCTACGTGATCGACCCAAACCTGTGCACCCAGTGCGTCGGCCACTACGATGAACCTCAGTGCCAGCAAGTGTGCCCGGTGGATTGCATTCCGCTGGACGAGGCGCATCCGGAGACTGAAGAGCAGCTGATGGAGAAGTACCGGAAGATTACTGGCAAGGCTTGATTCAGATAGTTTTGTAGCGTTTGTACGGGCCTCATCGCGAGCAAGCTCGCTCCCACAGGGGATTTGCGTCGATCACAAATCCAATGTGGGAGCGAGCTTGCTCGCGATGAGGCCATCAGCCACACCAAAGATGTAACTGACTTCATTCCCGCTGTTCAAACCCTTCTCCGATACACCCCAGACACCGCACGAACGCCGCTTTCGCCGGGTCGACCACCAACGCCTGCCCCGCATCGCCGACGCCGCCACCCAATGCGGTAAACGGCAACGACACCACAAACACTCCGGCACCAATCACCGTCGCCACGACCAGCAAAGGTCGGGCAATCAGCAAATCGCCGATCATGGCGTACGCCGGGGGATTCTGGATGGTGTAACGCGGGTCGCCGCTGCCCGTGTTTGCTGCCAGCGCTGGCGCACCGACGCTCAGCAGCAAAACGACGACAACGGTTCGAAACAGATTCATGGCACGGTCCTTGGGTTAGGCAGTCAGAACACTGACTATAGACCCTGGGCGTGTCAGCTCTGACAGCGCGGGCAAAAGACGCTGGCGCGCTGCCCAAGCTTCACTTCCCGCAACTCCGTGCCACAGACCTTGCAGGGCGCACCGCTACGGCCGTACACGAACAGTTCCTGCTGGAAATAACCCGGCTGACCGTCACCGCCGATAAAGTCGCGCAGTGTGGTGCCGCCGCGCTCGATTGCGGCAGCGAGGATGCGTTTGATCTCGATCGCCAATTTCAGATAACGCCCTCGAGAGATGCTTTTGGCCTCACGACGCGGGTCGATACCGGCGGCGAATAACGCTTCGGTTGCGTAGATATTGCCCACGCCAACCACCACCGCGTTGTCCATGATGAACGGTTTGACCGCCATGGATCGCCCGCGGGACTGCTGGAACAAGCGCTCGCCGTCGAACAGGTCGGTCAACGGCTCCGGCCCCAGGCGAATCAACAATTCGTGGTTGAGCGGGTCGAGGCTCCAGAGCATCGCGCCAAACCGTCGCGGGTCGGTGTAACGCAAGGCCAGGCCGGATTCCAGTTCGATGTCCACATGCTCATGCTTGGCCACCGGCGTGCCGATTTCCACCAGACGCAGATTTCCCGACATGCCCAAATGGCTGATCAGCGTGCCGACTTCGGCATTGATCAGCAGGTACTTCGCGCGTCGCTCCACCAGCACGATGCGCTGGCCCGACAGCCGCACATCCAGGTCTTCGGGAATGGGCCAGCGCAAGCGTCGCTCACGCACGATCACCCGGCTGACGCGCTGGCCCTCCAGGTGCGGCGCAATTCCGCGGCGGGTGGTTTCGACTTCAGGCAGTTCCGGCATGGTGCTCTCGAATCAGGCTGTGCAACGCTCAGCGGTGAGCGCCAAGGTCACGAATCGTTTGTTTGAGGGTCTCGAAGTCGTAGTCCGAGAGACCGACATAATCGAGAACCAGCGGTGCAATGCTGTTCCACTCGTGGTCATCACGCTGGCTGCCCAGCACCCGGAAGGACGCACAAATGTGCTCGGCCATTTTCAGGATCGCCAGCAAGTTTTTCAGCTGACTGTTGCGCGACGACTCATCGCTGAAGATCGCCAACGCATTGTGGTGATTAGCGATGGCGGCGGTGACATGCTCGGGCAGGCGCCAGGATTTGGCGGTGTAATAACCCACCACCGCATGATTGGTATTGAACACCCGATTCTCAGTGTCCACCACCCGACATTCGGCGCTGGCACTGGCGTAGGCCTCTTCCAGAACGGTCATGTAGTTGGGGAAGCGCTGGAGCATCAGCGGCACGCCGCAGTCATGGAACAGACCCAAGGCG
Organism: Pseudomonas sp. LBUM1666; assembly: GCF_059695775.1. Classification (NCBI taxonomy): domain Bacteria; kingdom Pseudomonadati; phylum Pseudomonadota; class Gammaproteobacteria; order Pseudomonadales; family Pseudomonadaceae; genus Pseudomonas; species Pseudomonas sp. LBUM1666. Next base: position 5,893,402 of record NZ_CP166789.1, read on the forward strand.
TACGCTTCATCGCCGGCCTGGGCGCCGATGCGCTTGGCCAGGGTCAGGCAGGTCATCGCCACGTCCTGAGCGGTATCCCAGAAACGATTCAAGGTAACGATGGTGTCGTCGTTCATCTCGCCCTTGATCGACTGCGCGTTGATCAGGTTGATGATCGAGCGGCTGCCCAGCAGATTCACTGCACGCTGAATCGAGGCGATCTTGTTGCTCAAGCCGTAATACGGCGAGTTGACGATTTTCAACAAGGCCCCAGAGAGGCCAGGGTCCTGGGAGATCAGCTTCGCGATCACCTCCAGATCCGGATCGGGCATGTACTGTTCCATCTGCAAATCCACCATGATCTGCGGCTGGGCCGGCACGCTGATGCCTTGCAGGGACTGTTGAATCTGTTCGGTAGTCAGCTCTGGGGACATAAGTACACACTCTGGGACAGGCGGCGATTCTAACCCTTATAAAGTTGGATCCGACACCCTGGCCGATCCATCGCCTGAAGTTTCATCAAATGCCGGCCCCTCCTCACCGCATGTCCATCCGCCAAACCGTGGCCGTGCGCAACACGCTATACTCCCGCTCTTTTTTCCGGAGCGACGTCATGTCCCTGCCTAGCCTGCGCCTCAAAGCCAACGCCGACCGTCGCCTGCGAAACGGCCACTTGTGGGTCTACAGCAACGAAATCGATGTAGCCGCCACCCCGTTGCACGGCTTCAAGGCCGGCGACCAGGCGATCCTCGAAGCCGCTGGCGGCAAGCCGCTGGGCATCGTTGCCATGAGCCCGAACAACCTGATCTGCGCCCGCCTCTTGTCGCGCGACATCAAGTTGCCGCTGGACAAGTCGCTGCTGGTGCATCGCCTGAACGTCGCCCTGTCCCTGCGCGATCGCTTGTTCGACAAGCCGTTCTATCGCCTGGTCTACGGCGATTCCGACCTGTTGCCAGGTCTGGTAGTCGACCGTTTCGGCGACATCCTGGTGGTACAGATCGCTTCGGCCACCATGGAAGCCCATAAAGAAGACGTGATCGCAGCGCTGACCCAAGTGATCAAGCCTAGCGGCATTCTGTTCAAGAACGACTCCGCTGCCCGTGATGCCGAAGGCCTCAACCGCTACGTCGAAACCGTGTTCGGCCTGGTGCCGGAGTGGGTTGCCCTGGAAGAAAACGGCGTGAAATTCGAAGCACCCGTCATCCAGGGACAGAAAACCGGCTGGTTCTACGACCATCGCATGAACCGCGCACGCCTGGCACCTTATGCCAAAGGCAAACGCGTGCTGGACCTGTACAGCTACATCGGTGGCTGGGGCGTGCAAGCGGCTGCGTTCGGCGCCAGTGAAGTGTTCTGCGTCGATGCGTCCGCCTTCGCCCTCGACGGCGTCGAGCGCAACGCCGCGCTGAACGGCTTCGCCGACAAAATGACCTGCATTGAAGGCGACGTGTTCGAAGCCCTGAAAGAGCTGAAAGCCAGCGAAGAGCGTTTCGACGTGATCGTTGCCGACCCTCCGGCGTTCATCAAACGCAAGAAAGACATGAAGAACGGTGAAGGCGCCTACCGTCGCCTGAACGAGCAAGCCATGCGTTTGCTCAGCAAGGACGGCATCCTGGTCAGCGCTTCGTGCTCGATGCACCTGCCCGAGGACGATCTGCAGAACATCCTGCTGACCAGCGCCCGTCACCTGGACCGCAACATCCAGATGCTGGAGCGCGGCGGTCAGGGCCCGGATCACCCGGTTCACCCGGCCATCGCCGAAACCCGCTACATCAAGAGCATCACCTGCCGTCTGCTGCCAAACAGCTGATTACGCCGGTTTGACGGGGAGCCAGCCGGCTCCCCGTTCTGTTATCTGTTATTGAACCCTCCAACTTCCTACTCCAGCGGTCTTAATGACTTGCAGGACGTTTCGCTTTGTCTTTTATTTTAGCGGACAGAACTTACAATATTCATCCAGCCCTCAGATCAATCCGACAAAATTACTGGAACATTCCTACCCAATCTCCCCTTGATAAGAACTCATTACAAACTATGATTAAGTCGTCACAAAGGAGTGACACTCACTATCAATTACAAGGAGTTCAAAACATGAAAGCAATTACTCTGGAAACCAACAAAATCGCTAACCTGGCTTTTCTGGTTGCGCCAAAAGTCCGCTAAGTAAATGAAACGCTGGGGAGTGCCGGCTACCCAGCGTTTTCTATGGCAAAGACCAGAGTGAGTCGCCAATCATGCAGATAAACCCTTATATATTCATACTTCCTCGCACGCCCGACCAAATAGTCTGGGATTACAAGAACCACAAACAGTTCGAATTGAATATTGAATATTCAACCCGTCTCGCACATCTTATCGACAACCCTGAAAAGTTCGATGACAACAACATAATAGACACGCAACTCCTGAACGCGGGAATACTCACAACATCAACACAAGACACCCTTGAATGGGGTTGGGATGAACTGTCGAAGATATTTCATATCGGCACCAAGAACATTCCTTGTGAATATGTCCCCCAAGATATTAATGAATGGTCGAGACACTATCTGGACCATTGCACCGAAGTACTGGCCACCCCTGCCCCGGAGGTCAGACTCACAGAACGCCCGACAAGCGAGCGGATTGCCCTGCCCCAACCTTCCTGTCTGCCGCAAAGCGCACTTGCAAAGACGTTGATCGACCGAAAGACCTGTCGCTCCTTCACGGGTGAAGGGGTTTCTCTCAACGATGTGGGCACTCTTTTGTATTTGTCCCTTGGCTATCTACGTGAGCGCGACAACGACATCGACGAAACCATCGCTGAAGGTCTCGGCGCCCGGCGTAGCAGTCCATCCGGTGGAGGGCTGAATGCCTGCGAAGGTTTTCTTCATGTTCAGAACGTCAGCGGCCTGAATCCCGGGCTCTACGCCTACCACCCCGACGAACATGCGTTGAGCTTCGTCAATCCGGTGCCTGACTCGCCCTTGGGCCAGTTGCTGTGTGGGCAGCATTTCATCAACAACCTGCCAGTCGGCCTGTTTATCACCGCTCGCTTCGACAAACTGTGGTGGAAATATGAACACTCGCGGGCCTACCGAATGGCTTACGTCGAGGCAGGTCATATTTCCCAGACCTTTCAACTGGTGGCCACCGCACTTGGGTTCAGCACCTGGCTGACCGGTGCGTTGGCCGACGATCAGGTCGAAACGTTGCTGGGGATCGAGGACAGCGCCGAACAAACGTTGTTTTTTGTGGGTTGCGGCCAGAGTGACGGACAAGTGATGTGCAAGGAATTAAAAGCACTGCTAAGTAGCCGAGGCTCACAACAATGACCGAGCCCCGCACAGACGACCTGTCCCTGCCCGACGCCTGGGCCCAGCGCTTCACCCTCGGCGACTGGAACACCAGAGCCTCGGTACGAACCAGCGAGCACACCTATCAATTGCCATCAGATCTGGAACGGCAACTGGAAACACGACACTGGTTCCCGCCCGCCTTCCTGCCCTACCTGAATCACCCGGAAATCGATGCAGCCGGCAGTGCGATCACCCATCGTTTATCGGCCAACCATCTGGTGTATTTCCTCGACTACACCACCCGGCTCGAACATCGAATCGTCAACCGCGCCGTGGAAACCATCGTCCACGATGAGCTCGGTGCGTCCATCCCCCGACGGATGAAAACGGCCGCCCTCCAGCTCTATACCGATGAGGGTTATCACGCGCTGTTCTCCAATAGTCTCGCCGAGCAGATAGCCGACCTCTACGGCATGACCCAACGCCCGGTGATACCGCACCGCATTACCCGACTGAACACCCTGATTGACCACAGCCCAGAGAGGCATAAGGCGCTGGCCTGGTTTCTCGTCGGCTTCGTGTCCGAGACCATCATCGCCAGGGAACTGCTCGAGGTTTGCCGCAACGAGCTGGTGTCCAGCGTCCAGGAAATGCTCAGGGACCACCTCACCGACGAGGCCCGTCACAGTCGTTACTTTTGCGAAGTGTTCCATTATCTGTGGCTGACCCTGAACAGCAGCCAACGCACGTTCGCCGCGAAGCTGCTGGTGGACATCCTCCTGATTTTCTTTGAGGTCGATGAGCGATGGCTGAAGGAAAGCCTGAACAGCGTGGGCCTCAGGGAGAATTGCGTCGCAGAAATCCTCAGTGCCCTTACCGGCCCGCAAGCCTGCCTACAGCGCGCCCGATCAGGTGCAGGCGCGACGCTACAGGCAATGGAAAAGGCAGGTTTTTTCGACCTGCCTTTTAACCAGCAGCTCTTCGCACAGGCAGGACTTGTCGATGGATGAAGGAAAATCTGCGGTCAGTGTCAAACACCGCCGCTCTGCGATCACCCTATTAATGACCATGGTGATGCTCGGGGTCTTCCCTCTCGATGTCCTACTGCCATCGTTCCCGGCGCTGGCGGAACACTTCCGGACCACGCCAGGCGACATCGCGTTTTCCATCAGCCTGTTTGCCATCGGGATCGCACTTTCCCAACTACTGGTCGGGCCGCTCTCGGATGTCATCGGGCGCAAAAGTCTGCTGCTGGCGGGAATGGCGGTCTCGATAGTCGGTGCGACAGGTTGCGTGCTGTCCACCGACTACGCCTGGTTCCTGATGTTCCGGGTGGTGCAGGCCATCGGCTGCGGTTGCTTCGTGCTCTCGCAGGCGCTCGTTCAGGACCTGTTCGACGGCAAGGAGCGGGATCAACTGCGGATTCTGATGGTCACCGCCAGCGGGATCTTCATTTCCGTCTCGCCACTGGCTGGGACCCTGTTGCAACAGGCACTGGACTGGCCTGCAAGCTTCATTGTCTTTATTGCCCTCGCCGCCGCCGTGTTCCTTAAGGCCTGCTTCTTTCTTGAAAACCGGCACACCGCCACAACCCCGCGCCGAAGCATTCTTCAGTCCTACCGGCGCGTCTGTCGCGATGCGGGTTTCCTCGTCTATTGGCTGATCGCCGCAATCGCCTTCACCTGCCACTTTTCCTTCATTGTCATCTCGCCCCTGATCTTCATGGAGCAGTTGCAGCTTTCGGCCTACGAGTTTTCCCTGACACTGCTGCTGTATGGCGCGGCCTACATCATCGGCGGCATTGTCGCTCGAGTCCTCGCCGGGCGGATCACGGCCGATAGACAGATAGTCGTCGGCCTGGGCCTGATCTTCATTTCGGGACTGGTGATGCTCTTGCTCTCAAACCTGCTGGGACTTTCAACCCTGACGGTGCTGATTCCGATGATCATCTGCACCGCCGGTACCACCATCGCGCGCCCTGTCGCCACCTCCAAGGCGATGGAGGTGTTTCCGGATATGGCCGGCACGTCGGCGTCGGCCGGGAACACGCTGGTCTTCATCTTCGGCGGGCTGACCAGCGCCCTGATCAACCTGAGTGGAACCCATCTGCAAACGACCCTGGCAGTGAGTTTCCTCGTACTGAGCACCACCGGTGTTTCCCTCAATGCGCTGATCACACGTCGGCATCAGGCGCTGAGTAGCGGCTGATACCTGCCGATCGTCATCCCGTACGTTGTGTCAGTACTGGATCAACACTTCCCGGCATTCCCTCCTGACGCCAGCCGTGTAGAATCGCGACATTCATCGCCAGTCATCCCCCGGCGGGTTTATGAGCTCAAGCTGAAGCGCGCGGCGATCCCGCAAAGTTATCGGCAACTTCCGGACACACGGCCATTTCTGAGTGTTCCAGACGTCAATAGAAGCTCACTTCCCTTTTGATACCTGATTAGCCGCCCGGAGTGCTTCATGCCTGATTACCGCTCGAAAACATCCACCCATGGCCGCAACATGGCCGGCGCCCGCGCACTGTGGCGCGCCACGGGGATGAAAGATGACGACTTCAAAAAGCCGATCATCGCCATTTCCAACTCCTTCACCCAGTTCGTACCGGGCCACGTCCACCTCAAGGACCTGGGCCAACTGGTCGCCCGCGAAATCGAACGCGCCGGTGGTGTAGCGAAAGAATTCAACACCATTGCCGTGGATGACGGCATCGCCATGGGCCACGACGGCATGCTGTATTCGCTGCCGAGCCGCGAGATCATCGCCGACTCCGTCGAGTACATGGTCAACGCCCACTGCGCCGACGCCATCGTCTGCATCTCCAACTGCGACAAGATCACTCCAGGCATGCTGATGGCTGCCCTGCGCCTGAACATCCCGGTGATCTTCGTTTCCGGCGGCCCGATGGAAGCCGGCAAGACCAAACTGGCCAGCCACGGTCTCGACCTCGTCGACGCCATGGTCATCGCCGCCGACTCCAGCGCTTCTGACGAGAAAGTCGCTGAGTACGAGCGCAGCGCCTGCCCGACCTGCGGTTCATGCTCCGGCATGTTCACCGCCAACTCGATGAACTGCCTGGTCGAAGCCCTCGGTCTGGCATTGCCGGGCAACGGTTCGACTCTCGCGACCCACAGCGACCGCGAACAGCTGTTCCTGCAGGCCGGCCGCACCATCGTCGAGCTGTGCAAGCGTTACTACGGCGACAACGATGAGTCGGTATTGCCGCGCAACATTGCCAACTTCAAGGCGTTCGAAAACGCCATGACGCTGGACATCGCGATGGGCGGTTCCACCAACACCATCCTGCACTTGCTGGCTGCGGCCCAGGAAGCCGAGATCGATTTCGACCTGCGCGACATCGACCGTCTCTCCCGCCACGTGCCGCAGTTGTGCAAAGTTGCGCCGAACATCCAGAAGTACCACATGGAAGACGTACACCGTGCCGGCGGGATCTTCAGCATCCTCGGCTCGCTGGCCCGTGGCGGTCTGCTGCACACCGACCTGCCGACCGTGCACAGCAAAACCCTTGCCGAAGGCATCGCCAAGTGGGACATCACCCAGACCAACGACGAAGCGGTGCATCACTTCTTCAAGGCCGGTCCTGCGGGCATCCCGACGCAAACCGCGTTCAGCCAGTCGACCCGTTGGGAAACCCTGGACGACGACCGTGAAAACGGCTGCATCCGTAGCGTCGAACACGCCTACTCGAAAGAAGGCGGCTTGGCCGTTCTGTACGGCAACATCGCGCTGGACGGCTGCGTGGTGAAAACCGCCGGCGTCGACGAATCGATCCACGTCTTCGAAGGCAACGCGAAGATCTTCGAAAGCCAGGACAGCGCCGTACGCGGCATCCTCGCTGACGAAGTGAAGGCCGGCGACATCGTGATCATCCGTTACGAAGGCCCGAAAGGCGGCCCGGGCATGCAGGAAATGCTGTACCCGACGTCGTACCTGAAATCAAAAGGCCTGGGCAAAGATTGCGCCCTGCTCACCGACGGTCGTTTCTCCGGCGGCACATCGGGCCTGTCCATCGGCCACGCTTCGCCAGAAGCGGCGGCGGGCGGCGCGATTGGTCTGGTGCAGGATGGCGACAAAGTGCTGATTGACATTCCGAACCGCTCGATCAACCTGTTGATTAGCGATGAAGAAATGGCCGGCCGTCGTGCCGAGCAGGATCAGAAAGGCTGGAAGCCTGTGGAAAAACGTCCACGCAAGGTGACCACCGCACTGAAGGCCTACGCTCTGTTGGCGACCAGCGCCGACAAGGGTGCCGTGCGTAACAAGGCAATGCTCGACGGGCTGTAAGCGTCAGTCGCAGAAATAAAAATGCCCCGCCAAGTGCGGGGCACTTTTTTCCACGATCCCCAAAACACTGGAGATCAACTGTAGGAGTGAGCCGGCTCCGGGCGGCGTTCCGACGATAGCGGAGTGTCAGGCAACATAAATGTGAATGACACACTGCTATCGTCGGAACGCCGCCCGGAGCCGGCTCACTCCTACACTGGATTTTTGGTGCTTACTGAATCTCTTCAGGCTTGACGATCACCCAGTTCTTGTCCGCCGTGACCTGCAACCCTTCCTTGGCCTGAGCCGCGGCGTGCTTGGCCATCATGCCGTTAATCTGGGTCATGTACTTGTCTTTGCGGTTGATCCACAAGTGGATGCCGCCCTTGGCCACGTCGACATCGTGGAACAGCATGTAGCCGTCGCTGGTCGGGGTATCGCCGCCAACCAGTACCGGTTTTTTCCACTCATCGATGTAGGTCAGGATCGCCGCGTGCTTGCCGGCCATCCAGGTCGCCGGAGTCCACAGGTACGGGGTCAGTTCGAGGCCCAGGTTTGCTTTCTCGTCATACTTGCCCGCGGTGATCTGTTTGCGCGCCGTGGTCAGCTCGCCGGTCTTGCGGTCCTTGAGCAGCGTGGTCACGCCGATCACGTTCTGCGGTTTCACGTTGTAGCCGTACTTCGGATCGGCGGCGACCATCCGCACCAGTTCTTCGGAGGCAGCGGTCATCACGTAGACCTCGATGCCGTTCTCCATCAACTTGTTATAGAGCTCTTTCTGGCCGGTGAAGATTTTCGGCGGGTTGACGTCGAGATTCTTCACCACATCGCCTTCGTAATAGGTGGCCGGCACTGGTTTGCCTGAGGCCATCAGCTCATCGACGTAGCCTTTAAGTTCCTGGAGGGTGAAACCGGAGAACACTTGCGCGACCCATGGATAGCACACCATGTCGTCGAGTTCGCAGAGGCGATAGTAGTAGCTGAACAGGCTTTCCTTATGGTCGGCGGTGTCTTTGAACGGAATCAGTTTCAGGGAGGGGTCGAGTTTCTCGCGAGTGATCAGGCCCTTGTTTTCCATGAACGGCAACAACGACTCTTCGAGGTCGTAGCGGTAACTGGTGTTGTCCATGTCGAACACCGCGTAGTTACCTTTGTTGGCATTGGCTGCAATCATCGCGTCCAGCGCCTTGGCCTGATCGGCGGGCCAGTGTTTCAAATCCGTGGCGAAGACCTGACCGACGAGGCCAAGGCCCAAACTCAATCCCAACGCAGCAGCCAGAATTTTCGGTGCAAGCTTCATTGGCGTTTCTCCCTGATGTAAAGACATCGACGCTAACAAATATGTGTGACAGTCCTCGCCTGCCTGCGACCGCTCACGTCCCTATTGCGCCAGCTGCATCCCTGAGAACGACATCGGCTTATTCCAAAAACGACGGTATCCATACGTTTTTGATATTAATTCATTGGAAATCAAGCTGTTAGGCTTGCCGGTTCGCAGCTACCCCGGAAGGTGGCTGGCACAAGTCACTTTCGGAGTTCTCATGAATCTGCCGCTGATCCTCAATCTGCTGGTGTTCCTCGCATTACTGTTTGGCCTCGCGCAAACCCGCCACACCACCTGGAGTCTGGCGAAAAAAGTCCTGCTCGCGTTGGTGCTGGGCGTGTTGTTCGGTGTGGCTCTGCACACCGTTTACGGTGCCGGCAACCCGGTACTGAAAGCCTCGATCGGCTGGTTCGATCTGGTGGGCAACGGTTACGTGCAGTTGCTGCAAATGATCGTGATCCCGCTGGTGTTCGCCTCGATCCTCAGCGCCGTTGCCCGTCTGCACAACGCCTCGTCGCTGGGCAAGATCAGCTTTCTGACCATTGGCACGCTGCTGTTCACCACCGCCATCGCGGCGCTGATAGGCATAGGCCTGACCAACCTGTTCGGCCTCACCGCTGAAGGCCTGGTCGCTGGCACTCAGGAAATGGCCCGTCTGCAAACCATCCAGACTGACTACGCGGGCAAGGTTGCCGATCTGAATGTGCCGCAGTTGCTGCTGTCGTTCATTCCGCAAAACCCGTTCGCCGACCTCGCTCGCGCGAAGCCGACCTCGATCATCAGCGTGGTGATTTTTGCTGCGTTCCTTGGGGTCGCGGCGTTGCAACTGCTGAAAGATGACATCGAGAAAGGTCAGAAAGTGATCAACGCTATCGACACCCTGCAAGCCTGGGTGATGCGTCTGGTGCGACTGGTGATGAAGCTGACCCCGTACGGCGTATTGGCGCTGATGACCAAAGTGGTCGCTGGCTCCAACCTGCAGGACATCATCAAGCTCGGCAGTTTTGTCGTGGTTTCCTACATCGGCCTGGGCCTGATGTTTGTGGTACATGGCCTGCTGGTGTCGGCCGCCGGGATCAATCCGCTGCGCTTCTTCCGCAAGATTTGGCCGGTGCTGACATTTGCCTTCACCAGCCGCTCCAGCGCCGCGACTATTCCGCTGAGCATCGAAGCCCAGACCAGCCGTTTGGGAATTCCACAATCCATCGCCAGTTTCGCCGCGTCGTTCGGCGCGACCATAGGCCAGAATGGCTGTGCCGGTCTGTACCCGGCGATGTTGGCAGTGATGGTTGCGCCAACCGTGGGCATCAACCCGCTGGACCCGCTGTGGATCGCGACGCTGGTGGCGATTGTGACGCTGAGTTCGGCCGGCGTGGCCGGCGTGGGCGGTGGCGCGACGTTTGCCGCGTTGATCGTGTTGCCGGCGATGGGCTTGCCGGTGTCACTGGTGGCGTTGCTGATTTCGGTTGAGCCGCTGATCGACATGGGCCGTACGGCGTTGAACGTGAGTGGTTCGATCACGGCCGGGGCGATTACCAGCCAGATCATGCAGCAGACGGATAAAGAATTGCTGGACGCGGATGAGCATTCGGCGTTGGCGCACGCTTGATCGGCGTCTGAAAGACCGCTATCGCCAGCAGGCTGGCTCCCACAGGGATTTGGGGTGTTCACACAATCTGTGTTTCACCTCAAACCCACTGTGGGAGCCAGCCTGCTGGCGATGCTTTTAGGCTTTTTCCCAGACTTCGAAGTTGTACGCTGGCTTGTCATCGACTGCCGGATTTTCGATGTTGGAAACCAGTTTCCACTGCCCCAAATCAAACTCCGGAAACCACGCATCCCCATCCGGGCTCAGCGCCACGCGCGTCAGGTACAACCGATCCGCCTGCGCCATCCCCTGCGCATACAACTGCGCCCCGCCAATCAGCATCACCTCATCGACGCCCTGCTCTTTCGCCCACTCTTCAGCGCGAACCACTGCAGCCTCCAGCGACGGATAAACCTCCGCGCCTTCCAGCAGCAGATCCGCCTGACGGCTGACCACGATGTTCAACCGGCCCGGCAAAGGACGACCGAGGGAATCCCAGGTCTTGCGACCCATGATGATCGGCTTGCCGAGGGTCGTGGCCTTGAAGTATTTGAAGTCCCCCGGCAAGTGCCAGGGCATGCTGTTGTCGACGCCGATCACACGGTTTTCACCGAGGGCTGCGATCAGGCTGAGGGGGAGTGATTTAGTCATGCCGGCGAGGATACCAGAGCCTCCCGTACCCCGATAAGCGCCACAGCGGTTATGCTCACCACTGAATTAAGCGACGGGATGCCGCGTGACTGAACTGACTCCACTGCAAAACCTCTGGCTGACCGAGACGGTGCGCCTGCGTGAAGAACACGCCGGCCCCCTGGATGATCTGGAAGCCAACCGACTGGCCCGCAGCGCCGGCGGCGACCTGCCGACACGCATTCAACGCCGCGCCCTGTGGCTGGCCGAGCGCGATGGACTGTCCAGCGCCCTCAAACATTGGCTGCAAGGGGCGCGGCTGGCACTGTTGGTGCTGGCTGTTCTCGCCGTTGCCAGCGGCGCCGGCCTGGCGATTGCCGCGCTGGGCGACGGACAAACCCCGGTCAATGTGTTCTGGGCCTTGGGCAGTTTGCTCGGACTGAACCTGATTCTATTGCTGAGCTGGGCATTGGGCCTTGCCTTCGCTGGCGAACACGGCGCCACCCTCGGCCGCTTATGGTTATGGCTCAGCGAAAAACTCGCTCGCGATGCCAAAGCCGCGCAACTGGCCCCGGCCCTGCTGCTATTGCTGCAACGACAGAAACTCAATCGCTGGGCAGTCGGCGTACTGGTCAACGGTTTGTGGTTGCTGGCAATGCTCAGCGCGCTGGTCATGCTGTTGATGCTGATGGCGACCCGGCGTTACGGCTTCGTCTGGGAAACCACGCTCCTCGGCGGCGACACCTTCGTCGCCATGACCCAGGCCCTCGGCGCCCTGCCGGCCCTGCTAGGCTTCAGCGTACCCAGCGTGGAAATGATCCGCGCCAGCGGCGATACCGCGCTGAACATCGAAAGCGCCCGTCAGGCCTGGGCAACATGGCTGGTCGGCGTGCTGGTCGTCTACGGTGTTTTGCCGCGACTGTTGCTGGCCCTGTTTTGCCTGTGGCGCTGGAAAACAGGCCAAGCGGCATTGCGTCTGGATTTGAACCTGCCCGGTTACGCCCAATTGCGCGAACGGCTGATGCCGACCAGTGAACGCCTGGGTATCAGCGATGCTGCGCCAGAGCAACTGCACCCTATTGAAAGCGGCGTCAGCGACCTGCAAAGCGATGGTGCGTTGTTGGTCGCCATCGAGCTGGACAATCAACGTCCATGGCCGCCGCAATTACCGAAAACCGTGGGCAACGCAGGCATCCTCGACAGCCGCGAATCGCGGCACAAACTCCTAGAACAGCTGAGCCGCTTCCCCCCGGCCCGTATGGCCATCGCTTGCGATCCGCGACGTTCGCCGGACCGCGGCAGTCTGGCACTGATCGCCGAACTGGCGCGCAGCGCCAGCGCCACCCGCGTCTGGCTGCTGCAAGCACCGCCGGGCGAAGCGCTGGATGCCGAAAGGCTGGGTGACTGGCACGTGGCGCTGCAACAGCTGGACCTGCCGTTCGCCGATTGCGCGCCGCTGAACTGGCTGGAGAGCGGTCATGACTAACCCCTGGAAACCGCCCTTGAAGCTCGCCGTGGTCGGCCACACCAACGTCGGCAAAACCTCATTGCTGCGAACGCTGACCCGCGATGTCGGCTTTGGCGAAGTCTCCCACCGCCCGAGCACTACCCGCCACGTCGAAGGCGCGCGGTTGTCAGTGGACGGCGAGCCGTTGCTCGATCTCTTCGACACGCCGGGCCTGGAAGACGCCATCGCCCTGCTCGACTACCTCGAACGTCTGGAACGCCCCGGCGAGCGCCTCGACGGCCCGGCCCGACTGGCGCGCTTCCTTGAAGGAAGCGAAGCACGGCAGCGTTTCGAACAAGAAGGCAAAGTGCTGCGGCAATTGCTGACCTGCGACGCTGGCCTCTATGTGATCGACGCCCGGGAACCGGTGCTGGCCAAGTACCGCGACGAACTGGAAGTGTTGGCCAGCTGCGGCAAACCGCTGCTGCCGGTGCTGAATTTTGTCAGCAGCGCCAACCACCGCGAGCCTGATTGGCGCGAAGCGTTGGCACGTCTGGGCTTGCACGCATTGGTCCGCTTCGACAGCGTCGCACCGCCGGAGGATGGCGAACGTCGACTCTATGAAAGCCTCGCGCTGTTGCTGGAAAACGCCCGCCCACAACTGGAACGCCTGATCGCCGATCAGCAAGCCCAACGCCTGGCTCGTCAACAGAGTGCGGCGCGACTGATTGCCGAATTATTGATTGATTGCGCCGCCTGCCGGCGCAGCGTGGTCAGTGAAGCCGAGCAAGAACAGCAGGCCATCAACGAACTGCGCAAAGCGGTTCGACAACGGGAACAACGCTGCGTCGAAGCGCTGCTCAAGCTCTACGCCTTCCGCCCACAGGACGCAGCGGCCAGTGATTTGCCACTGCTCGATGGCCGTTGGGGTGACGACCTGTTCAACCCGGAAACCCTGAAACAGCTCGGCGTGCGAGTCGGTGGCGGTATCGCGGCCGGCGCGGCAGCCGGGGCCGGGGTCGACTTGTTGGTGGGCGGGCTGACCCTTGGCGCAGCGGCACTGGCCGGCGCGATTGCCGGCGGCGCCCTGCAAACCGCGCGCAGTTATGGCAGCCGGTTATTGGGCAAGATCAAAGGTCAGCGAGAGCTGACCGTCGATGACAGCGTGCTGCGGCTATTGGCATTGCGTCAGCGGCAACTGCTGCAAGCGCTCAATGCACGTGGGCATGCAGCGATGGACAGCATTCAGGTCGCCACACCCCAGGACAAATCCTGGCGCGAAGGCAAACTGCCCGAACCGCTGAACAAGGCGCGGGCGCATCCGCAGTGGTCGTCGCTTAATCCGCATCCGAAGTTGAATCAGGCGGAGCGGCAAGAGCAGATCGAAGCGTTGACGCAGCAGCTTTAAAGGTCCGCAATCTGCGGTGTCGGCCCTGACCCCATCGCGAGCAAGCTCGCTCCCACAGGAGTACGCGTTCCCTTGTGGGAGCGAGCTTGCTCGCGATGGCCTTAACTCGGTGGCGCAGTTTGATCACTACCCGCCGGCCTTCAAAAGCTCCCGCACCAACGACCTGACACGATTGCGATCCGTGCGATCCGCGCGCCCGTCATTGTCCACATCCGAACTCAATATCACCTCCAGTCCACCATCGTTATCAAGATCGTGAGCCGCGGCTTTATAGGCAATCGCCTGTCCCTCATGAAAATGCAGGCGCACCGTTTCAGGTGTGCCGTCAGCGGATGGATTCTGCGAAAAGATCCGCAGGTGTCGCTCCTCACCTTCACCCACGTTGAACCAGGCGCATTTCAAATAGGTTTTGCCGAACGACTGGAGCCGCTGTCGATCTGCATTGGTCGCCTCTCGCTGCAATTGGTCATTTTCATAAAACTCAAAATGAACGGTATCTGCCGCACCCTTCCCGCTTCGATCCTGTGCAATCACTTTCAAATAACGCATCCGTGCGCTTCCTTGCGAAAAGCCCAGATTGAACCGTTACCGCAAGGCGATCCATCCACTGTTTCTGGATTGCCTGTGAGACAAATCAACGCGCCTCGCCGGACAAGACACTCGCGGCTTTACGCTTTAAAACCTCGAGATCGATCACCGGCACCCGCATTTCCTTGGCCTGCTCATCCCACTGCCGCATGCGCAAACTGACGGCACACAACGGATCCTTCTCGAAGGCTTCAGCTTCGGCTGCGGTCATCACCCCACCCTGATACTCCAGAGTGCGGCGACTGGCTTCACTCAAGCGCTCGTAGTACCCAGGCTCCTTGAGCGTCAGATAACGCTTGGCCTGAACGTGGTATTCCACCAGCCGCGCCATGCGCTCGCTGAAACCTGCGCGGCGTAAATAATCCGCGCCCAGACGCTCGTGACTGACCACGCCGAAGCCGCCCATGTTCTCGGCGCTCTCGGCGCAGATATGCCCGATGTCGTGGAAGAACGCCGCCAGCACCACCTCATCATCGAAACCTTCGGCCATGGCCCGTTCGGCGGCCTGGGACATGTGCTCGATCTGCGACACCGGCTCGCCGATGTAATCGCTGTCGCCAAAGCGCTCGTACAAACCAAACACCTCGGCGATCACTTGCTCATTGCGGTCCATCAACGCTCTCCCAACAATGTCGCTACGTTACATTCAGCCATCGCCGGCCCGACGCTCATGCCGACCCCCGTGTGCATCAGTGCCACGCTCACACCCGGCATCGGACGCAGAAACGAAAACGGCCCCGGTCCACGAGAACCATAGACGCCCTGCCAGCGTTCGACCACTTGCACCTTGCAGCCCAACGTCTGCTCGGCCAGTTCAATCATCCAGCTGTCCACTTGCTCGGCATTGAATGGCGACGGGTCGCTGCCGTAATGGTGGGAGTCGCCGATGATCAATTCACCATACGGCGTTGGGCTGATCAGCAGGTGAATGCCGTTTTCATGCAGATGCGGTTCCTCTCGCAGGATTTGCGCTTGCACCGCCGCCGCTTCCGGCAGATCGGCAAACGCACCGTAGTGCACGCAGCTCAAACCTGTGAGCAACGCGTGTTGCAGGTTGAGGTTGATTTGCGGTCGGGCGCGGAGCATTTGCAGGCGGCAGATTTGCGGGTTGAGTTCGGCGATCGGCTCAGCCATCAGCGTCTGATAATCGTGGCCGGAACAGACGATGATCTGCTCGGCACTGAAGGATCCGGCGGTGCTGTGCAAGCGGCCGGGCTCGATGTCGCGCACGAGTGTGGAGAAGTGAAATACGACGCCGAGTTCGCGGCGCAGGTAGTCGATCAGCGCTGGAATGGCTTCACGGGAATACAGTTGCTGATCGTCCATCCCGTGCAACGCGGCGCGGTGATGGCTGAATTGGCCGCCATACAAGTCACGCAATGCAGCGCCGCGCAACAGCTCGACGCGGTAACCGTGTTCCACGGCGCGACCGGCGCAGAAGGCTTCCAGCAGGTGTTCTTCGGCGTCGGTGCGAGCGAACAGGTACGAGCCATTGCGCTTGAGTTGCAGGCCGGCGAGTTGTGCCCATTGGCCCCATATTTCGCGACTGGTCTTGGCCAGCTCGAGCATCGGGCCCGGTGGTTGGCCGGTGACCAGGGCTTGGCCGAAGTTGCGCACCGATGCGCCCAAAGGCGTTTCGCTGCGTTCGAAAACGGTGACCTTGAGACCGCGTTTGGCGGCGGCGTAGGCGTGGGACAGGCCAAGAATGCCGGCGCCGACGATCAGCATGTCGTTGTGTTGTGTCATGGGGTTTTGTCCTGATCTCAGGACCGCTATCGCGAGCAAGCTCGCTCCCACAGGGGAACGCATTCCAAAGTGGGAGCGAGCCTGCTCGCGAAGGGGCCCTGTCAGCCGATGAAGATCTTACTTGGCGGCCACTTTCTCGGACTTGCCGTCATAGCGCTTGCGCCATTCGGTGAGGATTTCGTCGCGATTCTTCGACGCCCAGGCAAAGTCGTTCTTGATCAAACGCTGCTCATAATCCGCCGGCAATTCGGTTTGCGGCTTGGCAATACCCGGTTGCGCGAGCACGGCGAAGTTCTCTTTATAAAGCTCCATCGCCGCTGGACTGGCGGAGAAGTCAGCCAGTTTCTTCGCCGCCTCTTCATGCGGTGTGCCCTTGATCACAGCCGTCGCTTCGATCTCCCAGCCCAGGCCTTCTTTCGGCAGGATGATGTCCAGCGGCGCACCTTGGCGCTTCAGCTGAACGGCCGGGTATTCAAAGGAAATACCGATCGGGAATTCACCCGCAGCCGCCAGTTTGCAAGGCTTGGAACCGGAGTGAACGTACTGGCCAATGTTCTGGTGCAGGTCGTCCATGTACTGCCAGCCCTGCTTTTCGCCGAAGGTTTGCAGCCAGGCGCTAACGTCGAGGAAACCGGTGCCGGACGAGGCCGGGTTGGGCATGACGATCTTGCCTTTGTACTCTGGCTTGGTCAGGTCCTGCCAGCTCACGGGTTTGGTCAAACCCTGCTTTTCGGCTTCGACAGTGTTGAAGCAAATGGTCGCGGCCCAGACGTCCATGCCGACCCAGGCCGGCGGGTTGGCGGCGTCGCGGTAGTTGCCGCCGATCTTGCCAAGGTCCTTCGGCGCGTAGCTTTGCAGCATGCCTTGCTGGTCGAGAATCGCCAGGCTTGAAGCCGCCAGGCCCCACACCGCGTCAGCTTGCGGGCGGGCTTTTTCGGCCAGCAGTTTGGCGGTGATGATGCCGGTGGAGTCGCGCACCCACTTGATCTCGACATCCGGGTTAGCCTTTTCGAAGGCTTCTTTATAGGTCTTCAGTTGTTCGGCTTCGAGGGCGGTGTACACCGTCAACTCGGTTTTCGCCGCGAAGGCGCTCAGGCTGAAAGCGGTGAGGACAGCAGCGGCCAGGGCCATAGGCTTGAACATGATCTTTTCCTGTTTGAGTTGAGGGGTTGAATCAATGACCGGGCGCGGTCTGCCGCCAGGCCTGGGAGCGACGCAGCAAACCGCGCGAAGCCCAGGCCAGCAGCAGGGACACGCCCGCCGAGGTGATCAGAATCAGGGTCGACATCGCCGCAGCGCCGCCGACGTTGCCGGCATCGTCCATGTTCAGCACCGCCACCGCCGCGAGGATGGTGTCGGGGCTATAGAGGAAGATCGCTGCCGAAACGGTGGTCATGGCCGAGACGAACAGGTAGCGCACGATGTCCAGCAGCGCCGGCAGGCAGATCGGCACGGTGACCCGCAGGTAATGCCGATACAGCGGCGCCTTGAGCGACAGCGCGGCGGCTTCGAACTCGGCGTCGAGTTGGCGCAGCGCGGTGGTGGCGGTCATTTGTGCGGTGGTCAAATAGTGAGCAATGGTGCAGACCACCAGCAGGGTCATGGTCCCGTAGAGCACATGCAGCGGGTTGCCGCTGAGGTTGAAGAAAAAGACGTAACCCAGGCCCAGCACCAGACCCGGCACCGCCATCGGTACGAAACTGAGCATGCGCAGTGTCAGATTCAGCCCGCGCTGGCCCTTGGTTTTCTCCATCAGGTAGGCACCGGTGAAGATCAGCACGCTGCCGATCAACGCCGTGCACAACGCCATCTTCACGCTGTTGCCATAGGCCAGCCAGCCACCGCCCGCCGTGTCGTTGAACTGGTAATGGTTGAGTGACAGCGACAGGTTGTACGGCCAGAATTTCACCAGCGACGAGTACACCGCCATGCCGAACACCAGCAGCAACACTGCGCAGATCAACAGCACGATCGCCAGGTAGCATCCGTCCCGCAGTTTCGACGGCGCCGGTTGAAAGACCTGTGCCCGACCGCTCATGGAGTCGCCGTGACGCCGACGCAGCCAGGCGTCGACACCGAAGCTGAACAGCGCCGGCAGCAACAGGACCATGCCGATCAATGCGCCGCGACCGAATTGTTGCTGGCCAACCACGGCTTTGTAGGCTTCCAGTGCCAGCACCTGATAATCGCCACCGACCACAACGGGCACGCCAAAGTCGGTGATGGTCAAGGTGAACACCAGACAAAACGCCGCGAACACAGCCTGACGAGTCGCAGGCCAGGTGATGCTACGGAAAGCTTTCGCCGGACTCGCGCCCATGCTGGAGGCGGCATCGAAGAGTCGCGCATCCGCCAGGGACAGCGCCGACAGCAGAATCATCAGCGCGTGTGGGAAGGTGTAGATGACCTCACCCAGAACAATGCCCCAGAAGCCGTAGATATTGTCCGAGAGCAAACCGCGCAGCATGCCTTGGTTGCCGAACAGATAGACCAGCGCAATCCCCGGCAACATCGATGGCGCCATCAGCGGCAACAGCGACATGCCGCGCCAGATGCCTTTGCCCGGTATCAACGTGCGTTGCAGGGCGTAGGCAAACAAGTAAGCCAGCGGTACGACAATCGCCGCAACGCTGAGGGACACTTTCAAACTGTTGCCGAGCAACCAGTGGAAATTCGCACTGGTCACCAATTCACGGGCAGCCACCAGACCGCCGCCCTGCCCGGCTTCAGAGCTGAAACCGCGCCAGAAGATCGCCAGCAACGGCATCAGTACCGCGACACCGAGTAACACCAGCAAAAGGACTTTGCCGCCGACCACGAACACCCGGTCGCCAATCTCGGCACGGGAGGTCTGCCGAACCTGCTTGTGTGGTATCGGCAGCGCGAGGTTCGCGCTCATCAGGCAAACACCTGCAGGCTGCGCGGAGGCAAGGCGACCATGATCTGCTGGGCGCCGAGGCGCGGCATGGCTTCCGGCGCCAGTTCCGCCAGCAGCGCATGACCCGGCAGTTGATCGAGTTCGAAGCTCATGCGGCAGCGGTTGCCGAGGAAGGTGATCTCGCGAACCTTGGCCGGAAACAGGTTTTCTTCATGTACGGGCGGGTTGACGTTGATCGCTTCGGGGCGACAGAACAAACGACCCGAGGCGGCGTTGCCCGAATCGGCGGCCAGGCGCATGTTCATCCCTCCGACCTGGGCGTGGCTGTCGCTGCTGCGCTGGAATGGCAGCCAGTTGCCCTGGCCGACGAACTCAGCCACAAACGGCGTGGCCGGGCGGTCGTAGATTTCCTGCGGCGTGGCGTATTGCTCGACCTTGCCGTTGTTCATCACGGCGATGCGGTCGGCCATCAGCATGGCTTCGTCCTGATTGTGGGTGACCATCAGGGTCGTGATGCCTAGGTTGCGCTGTAGCTGGCGCAGTTCGGTGCACAGATGCTCGCGGACCCTGGCGTCGAGGGCCGACATCGGTTCGTCCAGCAACAACAAGGACGGCGCCGGCGCCAAGGCTCGGGCCAGTGCGACGCGTTGCTGTTGGCCACCGGACAATTGGCCGGGGTACTTTTTCTCACTGCCAATCAAGCCGACCAGCTCCAGCATCTGACCAACACGCTTGCGCACTTCATCGCGACCACTGCCGGCGAGGCCGTAGGCAATGTTCGCTTCGACGGTGAGATTGGGAAACAGCGCGTAGGACTGAAACAGAATGCCGTAGTCCCGAGCCTGGGGCGCCAGGTGGGAAACGTCGCGATCGCCGAGGTACAACTCGCCGCTGTCTTGTTTCTCCAGACCGGCGATGCAGCGCAGCAAGGTGGTTTTTCCGCAGCCCGACGGACCGAGCAGACACACCAGTTCACCGGCTGCCACGTCGAGGGAAACGTTATCCAGCGCGGTGAAGGCGCCGAAGCGTTTCTGCACGCCGCGCACTTTCATCGGGGCGCCGGGGTTGGTCAGGGCAGTTGCGATCGAGTGGTTCATGGAAAGGCCTCATCAAGCAGATGAAGGCCATCCTAGATTTGTAATGCGTCCGTCATGTGGCAGTGAGGCAAAAACGGCTGATAGTGGTATTCAAGGATTTTGGTTCAGGTCAGGTGGTGCCTGAGCTGACGCCATCGTCGGATCGCCGCCCGGAGCAAGCTCGCTCCCACAGGGGAACGCGTTTCAATGTGGGAGCGAGCTTGCTCGCGATGAGGCCCTAACAGGCGACGAAGATCTTAAGCCGGAGCCATTTCCTGCGCCAACCCCAGAAACGCCGCCGGCAGCCGCGCGCCTTTGCGCTCCTTGAGGCAGTACAAATACTCAGGAATCTGCGGCGCATTCTCGATGGTCAGCACGCGTAGTTGCGGATCATGCGGCACTTCCTGCCGGGCAATGATGCTGATACCGATGTTGCGCAGCACTGCCTCGCGAATCGACTCACGGCTGCCGATCTCCAGCAACGGTCCGAAACACACCCCCGCGCTGGCCAACAACTCTTCGGTCAGTTGACGAGTGGTCGAACCCGACTCGCGCATCAACAACGTATGCCCGGCCAACGCACTGAGCGGCACATGGTCGTGGACCGCCAGCGGATGATTGCGATGCACCGCCAGTACCAGCGGATCGCTGCCCAGCACCCGCCGGATCAGCCGTGCATCCTCGAGCAACTGCGATGAAGCCGCGACATCAACCCGGTATTCCTCCAGTGCCTCCAGCACCTGCTGGGAGTTGCCGATTTCCACCGACACTTCCACCTGCGGCAACCGTTCGCGAAAGGTCTTCACTAGATCAAGGATGTAGTAAGGCGCCGTGGCCGCGATGCGCAACGTGCCCTGAACCTGACCGCTGTTACGCAGGAAAAACTCGATGTCGGCTTCCTGCTGCAACAGCGCCTTGACCATCGGCAACAGCCGCGCACCTTCGTCGCTGACGCTGAGGCGGCGGCCGCCACGGTAGAACAGTTCAACCGAGTACTGACTTTCCAGATGCTTTATCTGCGTCGTCACCGTGGGTTGACTCAGGCCGAGCTTCTTGGCCGCGAGGGTAATGCTGCCCAGGCGGGCAACCATGTAAAACGCCTTCAGCTCGGCACTCAGCACACCCTTTCCTCATCGCTTATTTGCGCAACAGGCGCAAACCGTTAAACACCACCAACAGGCTCACACCCATGTCGGCGAACACCGCCATCCACATGGTGGCGATCCCGGCGAAGGTTACCCCAAGAAAGATCGCTTTGATGACCAATGCCAGGGCGATGTTCTGTTTGAGGATGCTTGAGGTTTGCCGTGACAGCCGGATGAAGGTCGGGATCTTGCGCAGATCATCGTCCATCAGGGCGACATCGGCGGTCTCGATGGCGGTATCGGTGCCCGCCGCTGCCATGGCAAAACCGATCTCGGCTCGCGCCAGCGCCGGAGCGTCGTTGATGCCGTCGCCGACCATGCCGACGTTATGGCCCTGTGCATAAAGGGCTTCGATGGCTTGCAGCTTGTCTGTCGGCAACAGATCGCCCTTGGCCTCGTCGATGCCGACTTGCGAGGCAATCGCCTGAGCGGTGTGGACGTTATCTCCGGTCAGCATCAGGGTTTTGATGCCCAGATCGTGCAGTTGCTGAATCGCCTCGCGGCTGGACTCTTTCACGGTGTCGGCTACGGCGAACAGCGCCAAGGGGCCGGATTTGTCGAGCAGCAGCACCACGGACTTGCCCTGTTTCTCCAGCGCGAACAGCTTTTCCTCCAGCGCAGGCGAGCACAGGTTCAGTTCTTCCACTAAACGGTGATTACCCAAGTGGTAAACCTGACCGTTAATTTCGCCGCGTACACCGCGACCGGCCAGCGCCTCAAAGTTATCCACAGTCAGCGGTGCGAGTTGTTTATCCACAGCCGCGTTGGCGATGGCCAAGGACACCGGGTGATCCGAACGACCAGCGAGCGCTGCCGCAATCGCCGGGGCTGATTCGTCCGCAGTCGGATCAAGCGACAGGTAATCGGTCTGCACCGGTTTGCCGTGCGTGATCGTGCCGGTCTTGTCCAAGGCCAGGTAATCGAGCTTGTAACCGCCCTCCAGATAGACGCCGCCCTTCACCAGAATCCCTTTGCGCGCCGCTGCCGCGAGGCCGCTGACGATGGTCACCGGGGTGGAAATCACCAACGCGCATGGGCAGGCGACCACCAGCAACACCAACGCCCGGTAGATCCAGTCGAACCATGCGGCGCCCATGAACAGTGGCGGAATCACAGCGACGGCGAGGGCCAGGATAAACACCGCCGGGGTGTAGATTTTCGAGAAACTGTCGACGAAACGCTGGGTCGGTGCCCGCGCGCCTTGGGCCTGTTCCACGGCGTGGATGATCCGCGCCAGGGTCGAGTTGTTGGCCGCTGCGGTCACGGTGTATTCCAGCGAGCCCGCCTGGTTGATGGTACCGGCGAAGACTTTATCGCCGATGGTCTTCTCCACCGGCAGGCTTTCACCGGTGATCGGCGCCTGATCGATGGTTGAACTGCCCGCCACCACTTCACCGTCCAGACCAATCCGCTCACCGGGACGCACCCGTACTCGCGCCCCCAACTCGATGGTTTTGACATCCCGCTCGATCCAACTGCCGTCGGCCTGCTGCACCGTGGCCTGTTCCGGGGTCATCTGCATCAGGCCGCCGATGGCGTTGCGCGCCCGGTCCAAAGACTTGGCCTCAATCAACTCGGCCACGGTGAACAAGAACATCACCATCGCCGCTTCCGGCCACTGACCGATCAGGATCGCGCCAGTCACCGCGATGCTCATCAGCGCGTTGATGTTCAGGTTGAGGTTTTTAAGTGCGATCCAGCCCTTTTTATAGGTGCCGAGGCCGCCGCTGAGGATTGAGATCAGCGCGATGACCGCCACAACCCAGTTCGGCGCGGCGTTGGTGAAGTGGATCACTTCGGCGGCCAGTGCACCAATACCCGACAGCGCCAAGGGCCACCAGGGCTTTTTCTCGGGAGCCGGCGCTGGCGGTTCAGCGCCCTGCTCTATCGGCTCGGCTTGCATGCCGAGGGACTTGATGGCGTCGATGATCGGCGCGGTGTTCGGCAGGTCATGGGTGACGCCCAACACGCGGTTGATCAGGTTGAATTCCAGTTGCTGCACACCCACGAGTTTGCCGAGTTTGTTCTCGATCAGCGTCTGCTCGGTTGGGCAATCCATGGCGTCGATGCGGAAACTGCTCAGGCGCGCGCCAGCCGTTGGGGTTTCGCTGAGTTTGATCAGCGACGGCGCCGCCACTTTGGACGAACAGCAGGAATCCCCGTGACTGCCATGCTCATGTTTCTGCACAGGCTGCAGCTTGTGGCTGTGATCGTGATCGTGATCGTGATCAGCCTCGGGTTTGTGCGTGTGAAGGGAATCGCTCATTGGGTCGCGTCCGGAAAGGTGCCTGTTGCCAAGTAAAGACCCTGTAGCCACTATAGGGTCAAGCACCCTTTTGGAGATTGCCGTCATGAAGATCGGAGAACTGGCCAAACTCACCGACTGCGCCGTGGAAACCATTCGCTACTACGAGCGCGAAAACCTGCTGCCGGAGCCAGCCCGCAGCGACGGCAACTACCGCGTCTACACCCAGGCCCATGCCGAGCGCCTGACCTTCATCCGCAACTGCCGCACGCTCGACATGACGCTGGAAGAAATCCGCAGCCTGCTGGCCTTGCGCGACAGTCCGCAGGATCAGTGTGAAAGCGTGAATGCGTTGATCGACGAACACATTCATCACGTGAAGGCGCGGATCGATGGGTTGATGGCGTTGCAGACACAACTGCTCGACCTGCGCCAAAGGTGTGGCGAAGGGCCGGATATTGATCAATGCGGGATTTTGCAGCGGTTGGAGGTCAGCGGCGGGGTTGTGGCGACGGAGGTTGAGCATTCTCATGTTGGCCGCAGTCACGGCCATTGAGCCCAACACAAATCAAATGTAGGAGTGAGCCTGCTCGCGATAGCGGTTGTTCAGTCACATCGATATTGGATGTGTCGACGTCATCGCGAGCAGGCTCACTCCTACAGGGGTATTGCGTGGGGCTTTAGACAGCCATCGGCGCGGTCATCGGCGGGTGATGCTCATAACCCTCAAGCGAGAAATCGCTCGGCTCGATCAACTCCAGCCACTCCGGCTGATACACACCGGTCTTGGCAAACTCCGGCACACGATCACTAATCACCAGTTTCGGCATCGGGAACGGCTCGCGCTTGAGCTGTTCATTCAGCATGTCCAAGTGGTTTTCGTAGACGTGGGCATCACCGATGAAATAGGTGAACCAGCGCGGCGTGTAGCCGGTCAGGCGACCGATCAGGCTCAGCAGAGCGGCACCTTCGGTGAGGTTGAATGGCGTGCCCAGGCCCAGGTCGTTGGAGCGGATGTAGAGGGTCAGAGAAATCTCTTTGGTCTCGACATTCGGGTGGAACTGGTACAGCAGATGGCACGGCGGCAAGGCCATTTCGTCGAGCTGCGCGACGTTCCAGCCGTGGAACAGGATGCGGCGGCTGCCCGGGTCTTTGATGATGGTGTCGACGCACTGGCGGATCTGGTCGATCGCCTTGTACAGCACCACGTAAGCCTGGCCGTCTTCTTCGCCTTCGGCGATTTGGCGGTAGCCCTGACTCAGGGTCTGTTCGATGGCGGCCTGATTGCTGACCGGGATCTGCTTGTACGCCGGCCATTTGCGCCATTGCACGCCGTAGATCTCGCCAAGGTCGTCCTCGCCCTGACGGAACGGGTTGGCCAGCCACTGGGCGTTTTCGTTGGCGTTCTGATCCCAGACCTTGCAGCCCAGCGCACGGAATTCGGCGGCGTTGTTCACCCCGCGCAGAAAACCACACATCTCGCCGATGGCTGATTTGAAGGCCATTTTGCGGGTGGTGATCGCCGGGAAACCTTCCTTCAGGTCATAACGCAGCATCGCGCCAGGGAAGCTGATGGTGTTCACGCCGGTGCGGTTGGCCTGTTTGGTGCCGTTCTTGATGACGTGGGCGACCAGTTCGAGATATTGCTTCATGAGTTACCTGTGTCCTTGAACCCGGGACCGTCGCCCCGGGGTTCGAATTTATACAGCCGCCGCTGGAGCCGCCGGTGCACGGTGATACGCCAGCCAGATCAGGAACAGACCGCCGACGATCATCGGTACGCACAGTACCTGACCCATGGTCAGCCAGTTCCAGGCCAGATAGCCCAGTTGCGCGTCCGGTACGCGGACGAATTCGACGATGAAACGGAAGATGCCATAGAACAGCGCGAACATCCCGGACACCGCCATGGTCGGCCGCGGCTTGCGCGAGAACAACCAGAGAATGGCGAACAGCGCTACGCCTTCGAGCGCGAATTGGTACAGCTGCGACGGGTGGCGCGCCAGTTGCGCCGGATCGGTCGGGAAGACCATCGCCCATGGCACATCGGTTGCCTTGCCCCACAATTCGGCGTTGATGAAGTTGCCAATACGTCCGGCGCCCAAACCAATCGGCACCATCGGTGCGACGAAGTCCATCAGCTGGAAAAACGACTTGCCGTTCTTTTTACCGAACCACAACGCGGCCAACATCACGCCGATGAACCCGCCGTGGAACGACATGCCGCCCTTCCACACTTCAAAGATCAACAGCGGGTTGGCGATGTAAGCACTCAGATCGTAGAACAGCACATAGCCCAAGCGGCCGCCGACAATGACCCCCATCGACATCCAGAACACCATGTCGGAGAGTTTCTCTTTACTCCAGGTCGGGTCGAAGCGGTTCAACCGGCGCGACGCCAGCAGCCAGGCGCCGCCGATGCCGATCAGGTACATCAAGCCGTACCAGTGGATTTTCAGCGGACCGATGGCCAATGCCACCGGGTCGATCTGCGGGTAAGGCAGCATTGCGACTCCTCGTTAGAGTTGAAACCTTTAAAATTCCCGGGCGACGCTGTCACGCCAGGATTAAGTCAGGATTGCGCTGCGTCAGAGCAGGAAATTCAGGCCCACGCAGAACAGCAAAGCGGCGAACAGTCTTTTCAGCAACTTCGGCGACAGGCTGTGGGCCAGTCGTGCGCCGAGTCGGGCGAAGAACATGCTGGTGAGGGCGATCCCCAACAGCGCCGGCAAATAAACAAAACCGAGACTATGAGCCGGCAGCAACGGATCGTGCCAGCCCAGAATCATGAAAAATAATGCACTGGACAACGCAATCGGCAGACCGCAGGCGGATGAAGTCGCCACCGCTTGCTGCATCGGTACGCTGCGCCAGGTCAGGAACGGCACCGTCAGCGAGCCGCCGCCAATCCCGAAAATCGCCGATGCCCAGCCAATCACACTGCCGGCCACCGTCAGACCGACTTTACCCGGCACCGTTCGGCTGGCCTTGGGTTTGAAATCCAGCGCCAGTTGCGCGGCGATGACCAGGGCGAAGACGCCAATGATTTTCTGCAGGTTGGGCCCGGAGATCGCCTCTGCCGTCAGCGCACCGAAACCGGCACCAATGAGAATACCGAGGGTCATCCAGGCAAAAATCGGCCAACGCACAGCACCGCGGCGATGATGTTCGCGAATCGCATTGACCGAGGTAAATATGATTGTCGCCAGGGACGTGCCGACCGCCAGGTGCGTGAGAATCGACGGATCGAACCCTTGCAGCTTGAAACTGTAAACCAGCACCGGAACGATAATGATCCCGCCGCCGACCCCGAACAGCCCGGCCAGCACACCTGCGCAGGCGCCGAGCGCCAGATAGAGCAGAAATTCCATGCGCATCCCCAAATGAGAGCGGCATGGTAACGGATGCATGGCCTCAAGCTCCACTGGATGGCGATGGATACCCACACGATGACTGAGTAGAGTGGGCAGAAAACACACAAGGACTACCTTATGTGCCTGATTGTTTTCGCTTGGCGACCGGGTCACGCCCAGCCGCTGATCGTGGCGGCCAACCGCGACGAATTCTATGCCCGGCCCAGCCTGCCGCTGGCGCAATGGCCCGAAGCACCGCACGTGCATGCCGGTCGCGATCTGGAGGCCGGAGGCACCTGGCTCGGTGTTGGCGCCCATGGACGCTTCGCCGCACTGACCAATATCCGTAATCCGCCTCAACCTCCATCGCGCAAATCGCGAGGGGAACTGGTGGCGGGTTTTCTTTTAGGCGACATGTCGATTGATGATTACTTAAGCGACGTTGTCGGACGTTCGCTGGAATATGCCGGATTTAACCTGCTGGTCGGCAACGCCAATGAACTGTGGCACTTCAATGCTCGAGAGACTGAGGCGGTGAGGCTGCAGCCGGGTGTTTATGGGTTGTCGAATGCCGGACTGGATACGCCATGGCCGAAACTGCTCAAGGCGAAGGCAGCGCTGGAGGAAGTGCTGGACGATCCGCAGCCCCAGGCGTTATTGGCGTTGCTGAATGATCCGCAGACGGCGCCGTTTACCGAACTGCCGGATACCGGAGTCGGGCTGGCCACCGAGACGTTGCTGTCGAGTGTGTTTATTGCCAGTCCGACTTATGGGACGCGAGCGAGTACGGCGTTGATTGTTCAGGCGGATGGAGTGCGGCATATGGTCGAAAGGAGTTTCGGGCCATATGGCGGGCATCTTGGGGAAGTGGAGATCAGGGTTTAGATTGGTGTTGTCAGGGCTGGCCCCATCGCGAGCAGGCTCGCTCCCACAGGGGACTTGCGTCGATCACAAATCAAATGTGGGAGCGAGCCTGCTCGCGATGGGGCCATCAGCCTTTTAAAGAGTTTTAGCCGAAGCCGGATTAATCATCCGCGCCAACCCAAGGTTCTTCAGCGCCAGTTGCAGCGAGCTGTGGATAACTTGCGGGTTGTCGATGGTCATCAGCTCAGCAAGCAATTCCTTGGCCTTGCTCAGATTGATCTGACGCAACATCCACTTCACTTTCGGTAAGTTGGTGGCGTTCATCGACAGGCTGTCGAAGCCCATCGCCATCAACAGCACTGCCGCCGCCGGGTCACCGGCCATTTCACCGCAGATACTCACTGGCTTGCCTTCGGCATGAGCGTCACGCACCACGCTCTGAAGGGCTTGCAGCACCGCTGGGTGCAGGTAGTCGTAGAGGTCGGCTACCCGCGGGTTGTTTCGGTCCACCGCCAACAGGTACTGGGTCAGGTCGTTGGAGCCAACCGACAGGAAGTCCACTTGCCGCGCCAGTTCCTTGGTCTGATAAACCGCCGCCGGTATCTCGATCATCACGCCGATCGGCGGCATAGGCACGTCGCAGCCTTCGTCGCGGACTTCGCCCCAGGCCCGGTGAATCAGGTGCAGGGCTTCTTCCAGCTCGTGGGTGCCGGAGATCATCGGCAGCAGAATACGCAGGTTGTTCAAGCCTTCGCTGGCCTTGAGCATGGCGCGGGTCTGCACCAGGAAGATTTCCGGGTGGTCGAGCGTGACGCGAATGCCGCGCCAGCCGAGGAACGGGTTGTCTTCCTTGATCGGGAAGTACGACAGCGACTTGTCGCCACCGATGTCCAGGCTGCGCATGGTCACCGGTTGCGGGTGGAACGCGGCGAGTTGCTCGCGATAGATCGCCAGCTGTTCTTTTTCACTCGGGAAGCGCTGGTTGATCATGAACGGCACTTCGGTGCGGTACAGACCGACGCCTTCAGCGCCACGCTTCTGCGCTCGCGCCACATCCGCCAGCAGGCCGGTGTTGACCCACAGCGGCATGCGATGGCCATCAAGGGTCACGCAAGGCAAGTCCCGCAGTGCATCCAGCCCGAGGGCCAGTTGCTTCTCCTCCTCGACCACTTCGGCGAACTGCTTGCGCAGCACTTCGCTGGGGTTGGTGTAGACCTCGCCGTGGTAGCCGTCGACGATCATCTGGATGCCGTCGACCTTGGAATACGGCAAGTCGACCAGGCCCATCACCGTCGGGATACCCATGGCGCGTGCCAGGATCGCCACGTGGGAGTTGCCGGAACCGAGTACCGACACCAGACCGACCAGCTTGCCTTCCGGCACCTCGCCGAGCATCGCCGGCGTCAGTTCTTCGCTGATCAGGATGGTGTTGTCGGGGTAGACCAGTGTCTGCTGGCGCTCTTCCTGCAAATAAGCCAGCAAGCGCCGACCGAGGTCTTTGACGTCCGAGGCGCGTTCACGCAGGTAGGCGTCGTCCATCAACTCGAAACGGTTGACGTGTTCGGTGACCACCTGACGCAACGCGCCCTGGGCCCACTGACCGGTCTTGATCACGGTGGTGATTTCGCTGCCGAGCGATGCATCGTCAAGCATCATCAGGTAAACATCGAACAGCGCGCGCTCTTCCGGGCGCAACTGATTCGCCAGCTTGGCGGACAAGGCGCGCATGTCGGCGCGCACGCCTTCGATGGCCGTCTTGAACAGCCCAAGTTCGGCGGCGATGTCGGTGATGGTCTTGTCGGGTACCACGTCCAGATCGGCCGGCGGCAGCATGACTACCGCGGTACCGACCGCCGCACCCGGCGAACCCGGTACGCCGATGAACTTGGCTTCCTGGATGCCCTTGCCCTGACGACCCAGCCCCCGGATCGAACCGGTGGCTTCGGCGTGGGCGATAACGCCGGCGAGCTGCGCGCTCATGGTCACGAGGAAGGCTTCTTCACCTTCATCGAACTGGCGGCGTTCTTTTTGCTGAATGACCAACACGCCGACGACGCGGCGGTGGTGAATGATCGGCGCCCCGAGGAACGAGGCGTAGCGTTCTTCACCGGTCTCGGCGAAGTAGCGGTAGCGCGGGTGATCCGCGGCGTTTTCGAGGTTCAGGGGTTCTTCACGCGTGCCGACCAGGCCAACCAGACCTTCGTTGGGTGCCATGCTGACTTTGCCGATCGAGCGCTTGTTCAAGCCCTCGGTGGCCATCAGCACGAAGCGGTTGGTCTCAGGGTCAAGCAGGTAGACCGAGCAGACCTGGCTGCCCATGGCCTCTTTGACGCGCAACACAATAATCCCCAACGCCGCCTTGAGATCCTTGGCGGAGTTAACTTCCTGGACGATCTTGCGCAGCGTATTGAGCATGGCTCGGGGTCGAACTCCGTCGTCAGTCGCGCGATAAAAGGCGCGGGGCAAGCTCTTTGAGAGCGCGTCGATACACTTCGCGCTTGAATGTCACCACCTGGCCCAACGGATACCAATAGCTGACCCAGCGCCAGCCATCGAATTCCGGTTTACCGGTCAAATCCATCCGCACCCGCTGCTCGTTGGAGACCAGGCGCAGGAGAAACCATTTCTGTTTCTGGCCGATGCACAGCGGTTGGCTGTGCGTGCGGACCAGACGTTGCGGCAAACGATAGCGCAACCAGCCCCGGGTGCAGGCGAGAATTTCAACATCTTCGCGCTCAAGACCCACTTCTTCGTTCAACTCGCGGTACAAGGCGTCTTCCGGCGTCTCCTGGGGGTTGATCCCGCCCTGTGGAAACTGCCAGGCATCTTGATTGATACGGCGAGCCCATAGCACCTGTCCGGCATCATTCGTGAGAATGATCCCGACATTGGGGCGGAAACCATCGGGGTCGATCACGGCAACAACCTCGCAAACGCATGTCGCCGCATTGTTCCACAAAGGTTGTGATAGCAGCAACGAGCCGGTCTACCTTATGTGCACTCTTGTGAAAAGTCCGTATTCTGGACGCCTTTCTACAGACTTTTCAGCGAGTAACTGCAATGCGGCTGGCTTTATTCGACTTGGACAACACGCTCTTGGGCGGTGACAGTGACCACGCCTGGGGCGATTACCTCTGCGAACGCGGCTTCCTCGACGCCGTTGCCTACAAGGCGCGCAACGACGAGTTCTATCAGGATTACCTGGCCGGCAAGCTGGATAACGATGCCTACCTGAACTTCTGCCTGGAAGTGCTCGGCCGCACCGAGATGGCCACGCTGGATCAATGGCATCTGGATTACATGCGCGATTGCATTGAGCCGATTGTGTTGCCAAAGGGTCTCGAATTGCTGGCCAAGCACCGCGAGGCCGGCGACAAACTGGTGATCATCACCGCCACCAACCGTTTTGTTACCGGGCCAATTGCCCAGCGTCTGGGCGTCGAAACCCTGATCGCCACGGAATGTGAAATGGTCGACGGCCGCTACACCGGGCGCAGCACCGACGTCCCGTGCTTCCGGGAAGGCAAGGTGACGCGGTTGAATCGTTGGCTGGAAGAAACCGGGTATTCGTTGGAGGACAGCTATTTCTACAGCGACTCGATGAATGATTTTCCGCTGCTGGAGCAGGTGACGCATCCGATCGCTGTCGATCCGGACCCGAATCTGCGTGCTGAAGCCGAGAAGCGTGGTTGGCCGGTAATTACTCTGCGCGACTGATATCGCCTTCGCGAGCAAGCTCGCTCCCACAGGGGATTTGAGTCGTTCACACATCCAATGTGGGAGCGAGCTTGCTCGCGATGGGGCCGACTCGGTCCCAAGCCTTAAACCGGCTTCGCGCCCATCAGCCCTGCAATGGCGATAAAGCAGACAAAACTGAACAACGCCAAGGCAAAGGTAAACTTCCCATTGCCCGCTGCCGGCGCCTTACGCAGCCGATTCAGCCGCACCAGCAACCACAACCAACCCAACGCCGCGACGGTGTAAAGCACACTGGAAGCCAACAACCAGATCTGCCCCAGCGGCCAGCCCACCAGATGCACCATCCACCAGCCGGTAAACGGCATGCTCAGCAGCGCTAGCCCCATCACCAGCCAGATGAACACCTGCGGCCGCTGCAACGTGCGCACATGAACCGTTGCGTCACCATTACGTCGTGCGCGCCAGACCCAGATGGCCAGACCCAGCGCGCTGACCAGCAGCAACACCGTCGCCACCATATGAGCGACTTTCAGGGCGGTTAACGTTTCCATTGTTCGATTTCCTTATGGCCTGGCCATCAGCGTAGCCGCTCAGCCGAGAAACAGCTGATAGGCCGGGTTGTCGCTTTCGTCCCAGTAGGGGTAGCCGATTTCTTCCAGCGCTGCGGGCACCAGGTGGCGCTCATCGTGAGGCACTTGCAACCCCGCGACCACACGACCATCCGCCGCGCCATGGTTGCGGTAGTGGAACATCGAGATGTTCCAGCGCCCGCCGAGCTTGTTGAGGAAGTTGAACAGCGCGCCCGGACGCTCCGGGAATTCGAAGCGCAGAATCACTTCATCAACCACATGAGCCGCACGGCCGCCGACCATGTGGCGGATGTGCAACTTGGCCAGTTCGTTGTCGGTCAGGTCCAGCACCGGGAATCCCTGCTCGGTCAGGCTGGCAAGCAGCGCACTGCGCGGATCGTTTTCCGGGTGCGTCTGCACGCCAACAAAGATGTGCGCCTCGCTGCCGGTGTTGTAGCGGTAGTTGAATTCGGTGATCTGGCGCTTGCCGATGGCTTCACAGAACGCCTTGAAGCTGCCCGGCTTCTCGGGAATCGTCACGGCGATGATCGCTTCGCGGCCCTCGCCCAATTCAGCGCGCTCGGCGACGTGGCGCAGGCGGTCGAAGTTGACGTTGGCGCCGGAGTCGATGGCTACAAAGGTGTGACCGGTGACGCCGCGTTGCTCGACGTATTTCTTGATCCCTGCCACGCCCAATGCGCCGGCAGGTTCAGTGATCGAGCGGGTATCGTCGTAGATGTCCTTGATCGCCGCGCAGATTTCATCGGTGCTGACGGTGATCACTTCATCGACATAGTCTTTGCAGATATCAAAGGTGTGCTGACCAATTTGCGCCACTGCGACGCCGTCGGCGAAGAGGCCCACGGTCGGCAGGATCACACGCTCGCCAGCGGCCATGGCGGCTTGCAGGCAGTTGGAATCGTCCGGCTCGACGCCGATGATTTTGATTTCAGGTCGCAAGTACTTCACGTACGCCGCGATCCCGGCGATCAACCCGCCACCGCCCACCGGGACGAAGATCGCGTCGAGACGGCCAGGGTGCTGGCGCAGAATCTCCATCGCCACCGTGCCCTGCCCGGCAATGGTGTGGGGATCGTCGTAAGGGTGGATGTAAACGTAGCCTTTTTCGTCGACCAGTTTCAGCGAGTAGGCCAGGGCTTCCGGGAACGAATCCCCGTGCAGCACCACTTTGCCACCACGGGAACGCACGCCTTCGACTTTGATTTCCGGGGTGGTCTTGGGCATCACGATGGTCGCTTTCACGCCCAACACTTTCGCCGCCAGGGCCAGGCCTTGAGCGTGGTTGCCCGCGGAAGCAGTGACCACGCCGCGAGCGCGCTCTTCATCGGAAAGCTGCGTGAGCTTGTTATAGGCGCCACGAATCTTGAACGAGAACACCGGCTGCAAGTCTTCGCGCTTGAGCAAAATACTGTTGCCCAGCCGCTCCGAGAGCTGGCGGGCAGTCTGCAATGGGGTTTCTACGGCAACGTCATAAACGCGCGAGGTGAGGATCTTTTTGACGTACTGTTCGAGCATCGGAAAGCATCACTGAGCGGGTTGGGCAGGGCCAAGGAGTCTAACCCGGCTTTCGGGCGGGCGACCACACGAATCAAGAGGTTTTAGCCCGGCATGGGGCTATAATGCCGGCCTTTCCGTTCTCCCCTTGCCCGCTTCGGAGCCCGCATGACCCAGGATCAACTCAAACAGGCAGTGGCTCAGTCCGCCGTCGACTTCATCCTCCCGAAACTCGACGACAAGAGCATCGTCGGGGTCGGCACCGGCTCCACCGCCAACTGCTTCATCGACGCACTGGCCAAGCACAAAGGCGCGTTCGACGGCGCGGTCGCCAGTTCCGAAGCCACCGCTGCCCGCCTCAAGGGCCACGGCATTCCGGTGTATGAGCTGAACACTGTCAGCGACCTGGAGTTCTACGTCGACGGCGCCGATGAAAGCGACGAGCACCTGAACCTGATCAAGGGCGGCGGCGCAGCCCTGACCCGCGAGAAGATTGTGGCGGCTGTGGCCAAGACCTTCATCTGCATCGCCGACGCCAGCAAACTGGTGCCGGTGCTCGGTGCGTTCCCGCTGCCGGTGGAAGTGATCCCGATGGCCCGCAGCCACGTGGCCCGCGAGCTGGTGAAGCTCGGGGGCGACCCGGTTTACCGTGAAGGCGTGCTGACCGACAACGGCAACATCATCCTCGACGTGTTCAACATGCAGATCACCAACCCGGTGGAGCTGGAGACGCAGATCAACGCCATCGTCGGCGTGGTCACCAACGGTTTGTTCGCGGCACGTCCGGCGGATTTGCTGCTGCTGGGCACCAGCGAAGGCGTGAAAACCCTGCGCGCCAAATAATCCCGATACGACGTAAAACCTGTGGGAGCGAGCCTGCTCGCGATGAGGCCGTGTCAGTCGACAGCGATGTTGAATGATGCACCGTCATCGCGAGCAGGCTCGCTCCCACAGTTGTTTTGGGGTGTTTTTTAGGGTTGTGCTGGTTTTTTGAAGACGTAGAACAGGTTCGGCTCGCTCACCAGGTACATCGTACCGTCGTCATCCATGGCGATCCCTTCCGCTTGCGGCACTGTCTTCTGCAACCCCTGACGGCCTTTGCTCAGTGACATGGTGCTCAGCGGTCGCCCGTCCACATCGAGCTCCAGAATCAACCGCGACTCATCCGACAACGCCAGCAGATGGCCGCTGCGCTCGTCGTATTGCAGGCTCGACAGGTCCGTCACGAACATTCCGGCATCGCGCTTGGGGTTGTTCACTACGTGCACCGCGTAGGATTTTTCCGGGTTGTAATGGGGAAAGCCCTGCACTTCGTAGATCAGCATCGGGTCGCGCTCCTTGGCGACAAACAACCGTTTGCCCACCGAGTCGTAAGCCAGACCTTCGAAACCCTTGTTGCCGCTCATGTGCACGCCAAGCGTCATCTGCTCGGCATCCGCTGCGTCGAGGAACGTTGTGTCCTTCTCCAGATGAATCTTGATCAGCCGCTGCTGACGCTCGTCAGTGATCACGTAAGTGTCAGCACTGATGAATTCCACGGCTTCCGGATCGCCAAACCCGACCAGCGCAATGCGTCGAACAATTTGGCCGTCCAGCGACAGTTCGATCAGCTCCGAGTTTTTGTTGGTGACGGTGAACAGGCTTTTGCGCACCGGATCGAAGGTCAACGCCGAAACATCGTCGTCCAGCCCCACAATGACTCGCGCCTCGACTGCTACCTGGTACTGATCCAGAGCGATGGACTGATCGTTCACGGGCTGCCAAAGGGTGTGCAGGTTAAACCAGGCGCGCTCGAACAGGCGCAGGTACTGGCCGGCCGCAACCAGCGCGATCAACGCAATGACCGACAGGATCAGAATCAGGGGTTTGGGGCGGGCAAGTCGGCGCATTCGGGCATGCTCGGAATCAGGACGGGCGGATGAAATACCACGGCAGTCTGAATTAAAGCTTAATGGCCAGTGGCCGCGGGCCCGCAGGTGTACCCCAACAGGCGACCGCGCGCCACCCTCACGACGACGGGCTTATTTCTGTTTTTCGAAGCGGTAGAACAGGTTCGGCTCGCTCACCAGGTACAGTGTGCCCGCCTCGTCCATGGTCACGCCTTCGGCGCGAGGAATGGTCTTCTTCAAACCATTGAAGCCACCCAGCAAGGTCATGAAGCTGACCTGCTCGCCCTTCTCGTCCAGCTCCAGCAACAAGTGGGAGTCGGCAGACAGCACCAGGGTGTGGCCAGTGCGCGGGTCGATGGCCAGCGCCGAGAGGTTGCGGATGTCCAGTTCGTCACTGGCGAGTTTTTGCTTGTCGCCCTTCAGGATCTGGCTGCCATCGCTTTTCCAGCTGAACAGCGCCGGAGGACGCTCTTCACCCAGCAGGATTTGCTGATTGCGCGAATCCCAGACGATGGCTTCGAACGCCTTGTTCTGGTCTTTCGAAGGGCCGAGGTCGTATTTCGGAAAGTTGGCGATGTTCAGCTCGCGGGTATCGGCATCCACCTTGACGATGGAGAGCATGTGTTCGCGCTCATCAACGATGGCCAGCAGGCCATTTCCCATCACCGTCACGCCTTCTGGATTGCTCCAGCCCACCAGCGGCATTTTGCGCAGGACGTCGCCCTGCAACGTCAGCTCGACCAGGAACGGATTTTTGCCCATGACCGAAAACAGGGTTTTGGTCTGTGGGTCGTAGGCCAGGTCCGACGCTTCGTCCTTCTCCATGCCCGGCAGCACCTTGGCATCGATCACTGCCCGATAATCCGGCAGCCAGATGCTCTCCTGGCGTTCGGCGGGACTTTCGAAACGCTCCAGCACCCAGAGCACGCCTCGGTCATCCCAGTGCATCGCAAAGGCGAGGCCATACGCGGCGGCGACCACCAGCAAAAGCCAGGAATACCAACGCATGACAAAGCGCGAACGGCGGGCAGTTTTAAGCTTGGGCAGTGGTTGGGTGACCATCGAGGAATGCGTTCCAGAAATTCAGGCTAAGGGTAATAGCACAATTGGGACCGGCTCAGACGCCGCAAGTCCCGGAATTATCCGGACAAGATGTGAAAAAAACGGGAAATGGCGGGAAAGCCCTTCTGCGGTCGAGCACAAAAACCAATGTGGGGGCGAGCCTGCTCGCGATGGCGGTGTAACAGTCAACATAAATGCTGAATGAAAGACCGCTATCGCGAGCAGGCTCGCTCCCACAGGGTATTGCAGTGTCTGGACTAGCGGACGCTGCTGGTGAAGCTGCTGGCGCCTGGCAATTCAATCACCAGTTCGTCACCGACATTCAGCGGACCAACACCCACCGGCGTACCCGTGAGGATCACGTCACCGGCCTGCAGCGAGAAGCAGCCGGCCATGTGCTGGATCATCGGCACGATCGGGTTGAGCATCGCGCTGCTGTTGCCGTCCTGGCGCACTTCGCCGTTGATGGTCAGGCGGATGCCGATGTCGGTCAGATCAGCGAACGTGCTGCCGGACACGAAGGGCGCAATCACCGCCGCACCGTCGAAAGACTTGGCGATTTCCCACGGCAGGCCCTTGGCTTTCAGCTCGGCCTGCTTGTCGCGCAGGGTCAGGTCCAGGGCCGGGGCGAAGCCGGAGATAGCATCAAGCACTTCTTCACGGCTCGGTTTGGTCGACAAAGGTTTGCCGATCAACACCGCGATTTCCGCTTCGTAATGCACTGAACCGCGTTCGGTCGGAATGCTGAAACCACCTTCCAGCGGCACTACGCAACTGCCCGGCTTGATGAACAGCAGCGGTTCTGTAGGCACCGGGTTGTCCAGTTCCTTGGCGTGTTCCGCGTAGTTACGGCCAATGCACACCACTTTCCCAATCGGGAAGTGAATACGCGTACCGTCGACATACTGGTGCTGATAGCTCATTACCGACTCCTGTTTCGTAGCTCTTAAATTCAAAAGTCAAACAGCGAAAATTTTGCCCGGGTTCATGATGCCGTTCGGATCGAACACCGCTTTGACGGCTTTCATGTACTCGATCTCAACCGGCGAGCGGCTGTAGGTCAAGTAGTCACGCTTGGTCATGCCCACGCCATGTTCGGCGGAAATCGAACCGTTGTACTTCTCAACGGTTTCGAACACCCACTTGTTGACGGTCGCGCACTTGGCGAAGAACTCATCCTTGCTAAGGTTTTCCGGCTTGAGGATGTTCAAGTGCAAGTTGCCGTCGCCAATGTGGCCGAACCAGACGATTTCGAAATCCGGGTAGTGTTCGCCGACGATCGCGTCGATTTCCTTCAGAAAGGCCGGGACTTTCGACACAGTCACCGAAATGTCGTTCTTGTACGGCGTCCAGTGGGAAATGGTTTCGGAGATGTATTCGCGCAACTTCCAGAGGTTCTGTAGCTGGGTTTCGCTCTGGCTCATCACGCCGTCCAGCACCCAGCCCTGTTCAACACAGTGCTCGAAGGTTTCCAGGGCGTGGTTGGCCACTTCTTCGGTGGTCGCTTCGAATTCCAGCAGCGCGTAGAACGGGCAATCTGTTTCGAATGGCGCTGGTACGTCGCCCCGGCCCATGACCTTGGCCAAGGCTTTGTCGGAGAAAAACTCGAAGGCGGTCAGGTCGAGCTTGCTCTGGAACGCGTGCAACACCGGCATGATCGAGTCGAAATCGGCAGTGCCAAGGACCATTGCAGTGAGGTTTTTCGGGGCACGGTCCAGACGCATGGTGGCTTCGACCACAAAACCGAGGGTGCCTTCAGCGCCGATGAACAGCTGACGCAGGTCGTAACCGGTGGCGTTCTTGATCAGGTCTTTGTTCAGTTCCAGCAAATCGCCTTTGCCGGTGACCACTTTCATGCCGGCCACCCAGTTACGGGTCATGCCGTAGCGAATCACCTTGATCCCGCCGGCATTGGTGCCGATATTGCCGCCAATCTGGCTCGAACCTGCCGAGGCGAAATCCACCGGGTAGTAAAGGCCTTTTTCTTCGGCGACGTTCTGCAAGTGTTCGGTGACCACGCCCGGCTGGCAGACCGCGGTGCGGTCGGTCATGTTCACGTCGAGGATCTGGTTCATGTAGTCGAAGGACACAACGACTTCGCCATTGGCAGCCACAGCCGCGGCGGACAGCCCGGTGCGACCGCCGGACGGTACCAGCGCAACCTTGTGCTCATTGGCCCAGCGGACAATGGCCTGGACCTGCTCGGTGGTCTTGGGGAACACAATGGCCGTCGGGGCCGGGGCGAAATGCTTGGTCCAATCCTTGCCGTAAGCATTCAGGGAGTCGGCGTCGGTCAGCACCTTGCCAGGCTCAACCAGGGTCTTCAGCTCATCAATCAGGGCAGGATTGGTCATCGACAGAACTCTCGAACAATTCATGGTCATCCTGAGAACGCTTCACGTCGCAGGAATGAGTGTTTAGCGGGGTGCGTATGCTAGCATACCGACCCCGCAGGATAGTGCCCAACGGCTATTCTGCGGTAACGGCATTCTTGCCGTTCGGGTCAGCATCTGTTGACCATTTCCTGCCATTTTTCTCCGGGATACAGGTTTACGCAGATGAGCAAGACTTCTCTCGATAAGAGCAAGATCAAGTTCCTTCTTCTCGAAGGCGTCCACCAATCGGCTGTCGACGTTCTCAAGTCGGCGGGCTACACCAGCATCGAGTACCTCACAGGTTCTCTGCCGGAAGCCCAGCTGAAGGAAAAGATCGCTGATGCGCACTTCATCGGCATTCGCTCTCGCACTCAACTGACCGAAGATATCTTCGATCACGCGAAGAAACTGGTCGCTGTCGGCTGTTTCTGCATCGGCACCAACCAGGTTGACCTTAATGCTGCCCGCGAACGCGGCATCGCAGTGTTCAACGCTCCGTACTCCAACACTCGCTCCGTCGCGGAACTGGTGCTGGCCGAAGCGATCCTGTTGCTGCGCGGCATCCCTGAGAAGAACGCTTCCTGCCACCGTGGCGGCTGGATCAAGAGCGCGGCCAACTCCTTCGAAATCCGTGGCAAGAAGCTCGGCATCGTCGGTTACGGCTCGATCGGTACTCAACTGTCGGTCCTGGCTGAAGGCCTGGGCATGCAGGTGTACTTCTACGACACCGTGACCAAGCTGCCATTGGGCAACGCGACTCAGGTCGGTAACCTGACCGAACTGCTGGGCATGTCCGACATCGTCACCCTGCACGTTCCAGAAACCGCTGCGACCCAATGGATGATCGGCGAGAAAGAAATCCGTGCGATCAAGAAGGGCGGCATCCTGATCAACGCCGCTCGCGGCACGGTAGTTGAACTGCAAGCGCTGGCG
This sequence comes from Pseudomonas sp. LBUM1666, assembly GCF_059695775.1. Classification (NCBI taxonomy): domain Bacteria; kingdom Pseudomonadati; phylum Pseudomonadota; class Gammaproteobacteria; order Pseudomonadales; family Pseudomonadaceae; genus Pseudomonas; species Pseudomonas sp. LBUM1666. The sequence continues at coordinate 5,933,280 of NZ_CP166789.1, forward strand.
GACGCGATCAAGGACAAGCACCTGATCGGCGCGGCCATCGACGTATTCCCGGTGGAGCCTCGCTCCAACGACGAAGAGTTCGAAAGCCCGCTGCGTGGCCTGGACAACGTGATCCTGACGCCGCACATCGGTGGTTCTACCGCTGAAGCGCAAGCCAACATCGGTCTGGAAGTGGCAGAGAAACTGGTCAAGTACAGCGACAACGGTACGTCGGTGTCCTCGGTCAACTTCCCGGAAGTGGCCCTGCCGGCCCACCCTGGCAAGCACCGTCTGCTGCACATCCACGAGAACATTCCGGGTGTGATGAGCGAGATCAACAAGGTCTTCGCCGAAAACGGCATCAACATTTCCGGTCAGTTCCTGCAGACCAACGAGAAAGTCGGCTACGTCGTGATCGACGTCGACGCCGAATACTCGGAAATGGCGCAAGAGAAGCTGCAGCACATCAACGGCACCATTCGTTGCCGCGTGTTGTTCTGATAGTGACTTGAGTGACAAAAAAAGGAGACCTTCGGGTCTCCTTTTTCATGGACGTGACTGATGTTACTTAACGTTGACGGTGATTTTCTCCGACACGATCGGTGGATCGAAGGCCATATGGTTCATGTCGCCCAACTCCAACTGCAAGGTGTGCTTGCCAGGTGTCAGCGTCAGCTCGGTTTCTGTCTGCGCCTTGCCGAAATGAACGTGATTGGCATCTGCCGGGATGACTACTCCTGCTGCAACTACATCCTTGGCATCGACCAGTAAATGGTGGTGGCCAGTATTCTTGGTGGTATCGCCCGCTGGTGCCAACGCAACGTTCTCAACAGCGAATTTGATTTTGAAAGTTTGCGGGACAGTCCCACCATCTTTAGGAGAAACGATGGACACTTCAGCACCCTTGGGTGCCGGCGTGGCAGCACTGGCCAGCACCGAAACACCCATCAGCAGGCCAGCCAAAGCAGCACGAGACATAAACGTTTTCATTCTCTTCTCCAGTTTTTTCGTAAAATCCGTGTGGCCATGACAACTTCACGGCCATTCGTTGTCGAAGGTTCTCGACAACCATAGCAAAGCGAGCCTGAACCAGAGCATCGCGATAATGAATTCAAAGGAGTGACCATGCGCTTTTTGCCTGGCCTGATCTGCCTGCTACCCCTTCTGAGCCCTTTGGCTCATGCCGAACTGATTGACGATGTAAACGACCGTGGCGAATTGCGTATTGCCCTTGAGGCTAATACACCGCCCTTCAGTTTCAAGGAAGACGGCAAACTCACCGGGTTCGAAGTCGAATTGGGGCAAATGCTGGCCAGCGAACTGGACGTACGGGCCGACTTCGTCGTTACCGATTCCAGCGATCTGTTGCAAGGCGTTGAAACCGGCAAGTACGACGTCGCCATCAACCACATAGCAGTGACCCCGGACCTCAAGGATCGTTTCGATTTCAGCGAACCTTACATTCACACCGATGCGCAATTGATCGCGCAGAAGGAAGAGCAACCGCGCTCGATGCTGCTGGTGCAATCGCTGACGGAAGAGAAGCCGAAGGCTGGCCCGGCAGTGAGCCTGGCGATTCCGTTTCAGAAAGGTAACCCGGCGTTTCATGCCAGCCTGGAAAATGCGCTGCAGCGGATCAAGGCGGATGGGCGATTGGAGGCGTTGTCGCAGAAGTGGTTGGGGACGGATACGAGTGTGGCGCCGAAACCCTAGATATCGTCAGCCGCTCGAACCACCCCTCACCCTAACCCTCTCCCCAGGGGGGCGAGGGGACTGACCGAGTTGTCTAACGCTATCCATCGACCTGAAGAATCGAGTCGAACTCAGGATTTGAAAAGCCCCCGATCGGCTCCCTTTCCCCCTCTCCCCATTGGGGCGGTCCGACGTTTCGGGAGGGCTGAGGTGAGGGGTGGTTCTTGAATCAGTTCAGAGTATTTAAAGCCACCGCTGCTTCCGCCAACTCCAGCTCACTGAAGACCTGAACGCCATGGCGCTTGAGCAATGCGGCAGTCACGCCTTCACCGCTGACCTTCACTCCACTGAACGTCCCGTCATAGGTCAACAGATTCCCGCAAGACGGGCTGTTAGCCTTGAGCACGGCAATCCGGATGCCGTGCTTTTGCACCAAATCCAACGCTTGATAAGCCCCCGAGAGAAACTCGGCGCTGACGTCCTCGCCCTCGGTGGTGATCACTGAGGCGTGGCCATCAAGCACTTCAGCCCCCTGCCCGCCCGGAATTTCCGCCGCCGCCCTCGGCGTCGGCAACCCGCCGGCCACCTCTGGACACAACGGCACCACCCGACCTTCATCAAGCCATTGCTGAAGCTGATCGAACGGCCCACTCGCCCCGCCGTCGTAACGTACGCGGTGACCCAGCAGACAGCGGCTTACCAGAATTTTTTGCATGATCAGAACGGCTCGTTGCCACGCCGCCGGAACCAGCCGGTCAACGACAGGCGATCACGGGTCGCGGGCAGGACTTCGTGGGGCACTTCACCCGACAGGAACACCACCAGGCATCCACCTGTGGGCACCACTTCATGTTCGACGCTTTCATCCAGGTACATGCGCAACTGGCCGCCGTGTTCGGGCAGCCAGGCGTCATTGAGATAGACCACCGCCGACACCATGCGCCGGTCGTCGTCGCGGAAACGGTCGACATGCTTGAGGTAGAACGCGCCGGGCGGGTACAGCGCGAAATGACTTTCGAAATCTTCCAGGCCCAGAAACAAACCGCGATTCATCGCCTCGCGCAGGCTGTCCATCAAATCCAGATAGCTGTCGCACGCCAAAGCCTGGCCGGGCTCGATCCACTGGATATGGTCGCCGCGAATCCCCTCGCGAATCTCGGATGTCGACCCGCGCCCCACGGCGGCCGGGGCTAATTCGCCCTCGGCAGCACGTTTACGGCACTCAGCCGCCAGTTCCCGGGTCAGACCCAGAGGAAGGAAAATATTCTGCTGCGACCAGCCGTGTTCAGCCAGGTCGTCGACGATACGTAACAGCAGCGGGTCATCAGAGGGTATTCGCATGCCGCGCATAGTATTCCTGTGCCTGAAAATCCGACAGAGCCGCGCAGCGGGTTGATACGAATTCTCGACAAGGACGAATGCCACACGGAGAATAGTCGCCTGCTGACAGGAGTCCCTATGCGCCGTTTGCTTTTTTCACTGTTGATGTTCTGTGTATTGCCCGCTTGGGCAGACGGCCACGACCAGTTGTACAAGGTCGCCGGTTGGCCAGAACAACGCGCGCATTTCAACGACGCTCTCTCGGCCGCTCAGCAGCGGTACCAGAACAGTCTGCCGCCGGCAGTGTTCCAGGCGCTGGTGAACAACAGTAATCAGCGCTTTGCCCCCCAGGCCGTCGACCAGCGCGCCGAAGCGCAATTGCGCAAGACCCTCGCCGATCCGAAACCTGCGCTGACATTCTTTCAGTCACCCTTGGGCAAGAAAATCGTGGCCGCCGAATTGCTCGCGACCCGTCGCGATCAGCTGGCAAAAAACGCCAAGGGTTTGCCCAAGATCCAGGCCAGCGACAGCCGCATGCTGATCATCGGCCATCTGGCCCAGGCCCTGCCCGCTCGCGAGGCTGGCGCGGAAGTCAGCCTGGCGATTGCCGGCGTCGCGGCCGACAGCCTCAGTTCGATGATCCCCGGCCTGCTCGGCGGTGGTCAGGCTCAAGGCATGTTGAATGGTCAGCGTCAGCGCTTGATGGACCAGATCGGCAGCGACCTGAACAACACGCTGTTGTATGTCTATCGCGACCTGTCGGATGAAGAACTGGAAGAGTTCGCGACCTTCGCCGAGTCCACCGAGGGCAAGGCTTATTACCAGGCAGCATTGGCGGCAATTCGCGCGGGGCTGGCGGTGGGGCAGGATCCTTCAAGTCTTCGCCAGTAATTTTTAGCACCTGATAAATCGCTATCGCGAGCAGGCTCGCTCCCACAGGTGACCGAGTCGTTCAGACCTACTCGGTCTAATGTGGGAGCGAGCTTGCTCCGGGCGGCGATCCGACGATGAGGCCATGACAGACGCTAAAGATTCCTGCCCTTGATCCGCTTCGTCAAAAACCCGAAATACTCCCGCCGCAACGTCAGCGTCTCATTCGCCAGGTGATGCCGCGCTTCAGGCAACATCAGCACCTGCGGCCGATCGAACTTGCCCCGCAATACTTCAAGGTTATGCTCCCAATCCACGGTCATGTCCGCCTGCCCCTGCACAATCAGCGGTCGACGCGTGCTGTTCGGTGCGGCCTCGATGCGTTTGATCCAGCGAGCCAGCGCACCGACCCAGGCAGTCGGCAAGCGCAGCGGCTGCAACGGATCGGCTTGCAGGAAAGGCAGAAAATCCGGGTCATTGGAGTTCTCGCTGAAACGCCGGGCGATGGCTTTGACGAAAGGCTTGAGCAGGTAATAGCTGAGTTGCGACCAACCCCAGGCACGTGGTCTCACCAGCGGCGACAACAGGATGACCTGACCCTGGGCCGGACTGCTGGCGCCCTGATTGAGTACATGATCAATCACGATCGCGCCGCCCGTGCTTTGCCCGCACAGGTGCCACGGCTGCGGCAGATCGAGGGATTGCGCCTCGGTGAACAACCCTTGCAGCGTGTCCTGGTACTCGGCGAAATCCTTGATGCTGGCCCGTTCACCGCTGGACAGTCCGTGCCCCGGCAGGTCGCAGGCAATCACCGCAAAATCCTGATCCAGCGCCCATTCGATCACATGCCGGTAAAGCCCGGTGTGATCGTAAAAGCCGTGGAACAAAAACAGCGTCGCCTTCGCCCGCTCGGGCCACCAGATCTGGCTGACCACTTCATAACCATCGACCACGAAACGTCCAAGGCCACTGCGCACGTTACGCCCCGCAAAATCCAGCCCGTAGAAGCGCTGGTAAGCCAGCGCTTCCACCGACAGCGGCTGCCAGTCGGCCAGTGGCCGCAGGCTGGCACGCAGGTGATCGGGGTCGAAAGTGGCAGACATGAGCAATTCCAGAACGCGAAACGGACTTTATGGGCCTGCGATATTCATCTGTTGGGGCAAGCATGGCAAGCTAGCGCACCTTCGAGGACTGAAATCCATGCGCTCGCCCTACCGCGCCACACTGCTTGCCAGCCTGCTCGCCCTCGTGTGTGCCGGTGTGCTGTGGGCTGCTTACGACTGGTTTGAGGGGCGCTACCTGCGAGCGTTCAGCGAGCACACCGCGGTGTTCTCCGGCGACCCGCTGCGCCTGCCCGCCCCTCTTGCCGGCCCCGGCGCCATCCGCCTCGTACATTTCTGGGACCCGGCCTGCCCGTGCAATGTCGGCAACCAACAACACCTGAGCGAACTGGTTGAGCGCTATGTACCGCAAGGCGTGGAGTTTTATGCGGTACAAAAGCCTGGCAGCCACGGTCAGTTGCCGAACACTTTAAGCAGCCTGAAAAGCATCGACGTCCTGCCGGGTTCCGAACAGATCCCGGCCAGCCCGGCCGTGGCGATCTGGGATCGAAGCGGCAAACTGGCGTATTTCGGCCCGTACAGCGAAGGCCTGACCTGCAATTCGAGCAACAGCTTTATTGAACCCATTCTGCAAGCATTGAACGAAGGCCGCGAGGTGAATGCCACGCACACACTGGCAGTGGGTTGTTACTGCCCGTGGCCTGTCGACGCAGTGAAGTAAGGCTGACAGGAGACGCGAATCCCTCCTAAGTGCGATGGCCATGTCGCCAAGCCGTGTTAAACAGTGGCGCCAGGGAACTGCAGCCACTGATAACAACAAGGAATCACCATGAAACGTAGCCTGACCGTCCTCGCCCTGCTGGTTGCCGCGCTTGCCGCAGGTGCCGGCTGGTACGTCTACAGCAAGCAGCCGTCACGCCAGGGCATGGTGGAACTGCAACACTTGCAGGGGTCGGTCACCGTGCGCTATGACGAGCGCGGCATCCCGCACATCCGCGCTGAAAACGAAACCGACCTGTACCGCACCCTCGGGTACGTGCACGCCCAGGACCGGTTGTTTCAGATGGAAGTCCTGCGCCGCCTCGCCCGCGGCGAGCTGGCCGAGGTCCTGGGCCCGAAATTGCTCGACACCGACAAGCTGATGCGCAGCCTGCGCATTCGCGAACGCGCCGACACCTACCTGGCGAATATGGACAAACAGTCGCCAGCCTTTATCGCCATGCAAGCCTATCTGGATGGCATCAACCAGTATCAGGACAGTCATCCAAAACCTGCCGAGTTCGATGTCCTGGGTATCCCCAAACGCCCGTTCACTGCTCAAGATACCATCAGCATCGCCGGCTACATGGCCTACAGTTTTGCCGCAGCGTTTCGCACCGAACCGTTGCTGACCTACGTGCGCGATCAACTGGGTGCCAGCTACCTGAACGTCTTCGATCTCGACTGGCAGCCCAAGGGCGTGCTGGCGAAAAACCGCAGCGATGCCATGCCGCCCCTCGCCAGTACCGACTGGAAAGACCTCAACGCCCTCGCCCGCCTCAGCGAGCAGGCACTGGCCGACAACGGTTTGCCGCAGTTCGAGGGCAGCAACGCCTGGGTCGTCGCCGGCAGTCGCACCAAAAGCGGCAAACCGCTGCTGGCCGGCGACCCGCATATACGTTTTTCCGCGCCGTCGGTGTGGTATGAAGCGCAGCTCTCGGCGCCGGGTTTTGAGCTCTACGGCCACTATCAGGCATTGATGCCGTTCGCCTCTCTCGGGATGAACCGCGACTTCGGCTGGAGCATCACCATGTTCCAGAACGACGACCTCGATCTGATCGCCGAAAAGGTCAATCCGGACAACCCCAATCAGGTCTGGTATCGCGGCAAGTGGGTGGACATGGTGACCAGCGAGCAGCAGATCGCGGTCAAGGGCCAGGTGCCGGTGACATTGGTGCTGCGCCAGTCGCCCCACGGTCCGATCGTCAACGATGCGCTCGGCAGCAGCGTCGGCAAAACGCCGATCGCCATGTGGTGGGGTTTTCTCGAAAGTCAGAATCCGATCCTTGAAGGCTTCTACCAGCTCAACCGCGCCGACACCCTGGTCAAGGCGCGCAGTGCCTCCGCAAAGATCCAGGCGCCGGGCCTGAACATCGTCTGGGCCAACGCCAAGGGCGACATCGGCTGGTGGGCAGCGGCGCAACTGCCAAAACGTCCGGCGGGTGTGCGTCCGGGGTTCATCCTCGATGGGAGCACCGCCGACGCGGACAAGGAAGGTTTTTACCCATTCAGCGCCAACCCGCAAGAAGAGAACCCGGCACGCGGTTACATCGTCTCGGCCAACTTCCAGCCGGTGTCGCCGACCGGCATGGAGATTCCCGGTTACTACAACCTGGCCGATCGAGGTCAGCAGCTCAATCGCCAGCTCAGCGACAAAACCATCAAGTGGGATCTGGACGCCAGCCAGAAGCTGCAACTGGGCACCACCACCGCTTACGGCCCGCGCTTACTGGCGCCGTTGTTGCCCGTCATGCGTGAAGTGGTGAGCGATCCCGCCGAACTCAAACTGGTTGAGCAACTGGCCCAATGGAAAGGCGACTACCCGCTCGATTCCACCAGCGCCACGCTGTTCAACCAGTTCCTGTTCAACCTGGCTGACGCGACGATGCACGATGAGCTGGGCAATGATTTCTTCGAGACGTTGCTGTCGACCCGGGTGATTGATTCCGCACTGCCGCGCCTGGCCGCGACTGCCGATTCGCCGTGGTGGGACAACCGCAACACCCTCGGCAAGGAAACCCGAGCCGATACAGTCAAGGTTGCATGGCAGGCGAGTATCGCTCACCTCAAGAGCACCCTCGGTGGCGATTTCGCGCAATGGCAGTGGGGCAAGGCGCACACGCTGACCCATGGCCATCCGTTGGGGCAGCAAAAGCCGCTGGACCGGATTTTCAATGTCGGTCCGTTCGCAGCGCCCGGCACTCACGAAGTACCGAACAACCTTTCGGCCAAAATCGGCCCGGCGCCGTGGCCAGTAACTTATGGTCCCTCGACCCGCCGCCTGATCGACTTCGCCGACCCGGCCCACAGCCTGACCGTCAACCCTGTTGGCCAGAGTGGCGTACCGTTCGACAGCCACTATGACGATCAGGCTGAGGCGTATATCGAAGGGATCTACTACCAGGCGCATCTCAATGACGAAGAAGTCACGGCCAACACGCGTAGTACGTTGAAGCTGTTGCCAGCGCGGGCTGCGCAGTAGATTTTCGTTGGCCGGGCTGACGCCTTCGCGAGCAAGCTCGCTCCCACAGGAAAATGCATTCCAATGTGGGAGCGAGCTTGCTCGCGATGAGGCCCTGCCAGCCAACAAAAATCCCTGCTCAAACCATCGCCGCAAAATTCAGCCTGAACTGCTGCGGCGTCACCCCCAGCCTGCGGTTGAACACACTGCGCATGTGCTGGGCATCGCGAAATCCGCACTGATAAGCCACGGTCTTCAGCGGCGATTGGGTGCTTTCAAGCAGCACCCGCGCGGCGTCCACTCTGGCCCGCTCGACGAATTCCGCCGGAGTGATTTTTGCCTCTTTGGCAAACACCCGGGAAAAGTTGCGGGCACTCATGTTGGCGGCGTTGGCCAGGTCGGCAATCGTCAGGTCCCCCGTCAGATTCGCCAACACGTAGAGCTGCACCAACGCCACGGCAGAAGTGGGTTCGGCGTATGGCGTGAGGAATGGGCTGAACTGTGACTGCCCGCCGGAGCGCTGAGTGAACACCACCAGCCGCTTTGCCACACTCAGCGCTACTTCCGGCCCGTGATCCCTGGCCAGCAAGTACAGCGACAGATCAATCCCGGCCGTGACACCCGCCGAGGTGTAGAGCTCGCCGTCCTCCACGTAAAGGCGATCCGCCTCGACCTGAGTCGACGGGCACAACTGCGCCAGCGCCGCGGCGTCGCCCCAGTGGGTGGTCACCGTTCGCCCCTCCAGCAATCCAGCCCGGGCGAGCATGAACGCGCCGTTGCAGATCGAACCAAAACGTTGCGCCTGCGCGCAGGCATCGCGCAGCCAGGTATCGAATGCCGCACCAAAATCCATGAACGGCAACTGCGGCCCACCAGCTACCAGCAGCAAGTCGTAGGCCTCCAGCGCTTCGCTGAAATGCCGATGGGCATTGAGTGACAAACCGTTGGAACACGCCATCACCCCGCGCTCGACACCGATCACCTCCAGTCGATAGTGATCGGGTGGCTCAAGGAAACGATTGGCTTCGCAAAACACATCCATGGGACCGGTGACGTCCAGAGACTGAACGCCGGCGAAGACCACGATGGCAACGGTTTTACTCATGGCAAGATTCGCCTTCTATGGCACTGGACTGAATATCAGCTAATACACGACCTGTAGCAGCAGCCTCGCAGGCTCGGCAGCCGCTACAGGGCGTGCGTGCATCCCGGATTGTCTGATTCAAACTTAGCCAATCCGCGCCCAACAAGCGAGGTTGGCGCGATATGCATGCTCATTGGCCGGGATCGCAGCCATGGATCGATTGTCCGGTTTCGGGTGCGCGGACAGACTGAACCCATCAGCGCCGCCACGGCGTTCCCCACGAGGACAGCACCATGAGCAGCACCATCGCCGGTATCAAAATCCCCGACAGCGCGTTGGCCAAGGCCACCACGGAATACATTCGCGACGTCGAATCAGACCTGCTGTATCACCACTCGCGTCGGGTGTTTCTGTTCGGTGCCTTGAGTGGTGAACGCAAGCAACTGGCCTACAACCCCGAACTGTTGTACGTCGGCGCGATGTTCCATGACTTGGGTCTGGTGGAGGGTCATCGCACTGACGATGAGCGCTTCGAAGTCGATAGCGCCAACGCTGCCAAAGCGTTCCTTAAACCCTACGGGTTGTCCGACGACGATATCGAGCAGGTGTGGTTGTCGATTGCCCTGCACACCACACCTGGCGTGCCGCAGCATTTGCGGCCGAACGTAGCGCTAGTCACCGCTGGAGTCGAAATGGATGTGTTGGGCATTGATTACGCGGCGTTCCCCAGCGCGCAACGCGAAGAAGTGGTGCATGCCCACCCGCGTGGCGAAGGGTTCAAGGAGTGCATCCTGTGTGCGTTCGCCAATGGCTTCCAGCACCGGCCGGACACCACGTTCGGCACTGTAAACGCGGATGTTCTGGTGGATAGCAAGCCAGGCTTCAAACCGATGAACTTCGTCGAGATCATCCGCAAGTCGCCTTGGGTGGCATAAGCAAAATGTGGGAGCGAGCTTGCTCGCGATTGCGGACGGTCATTCAACATTTTCGTTGAATGTTACGCCCTCATCGCGAGCAAGCTCGCTCCCACATTGGATCTGGGTCGGCCACACTGTTGTGGTCAACCCGGCATTACTTCAAGCCGCTTCCGGCGCCTGCTGAGCGCGACGTACGTCCGGTTGCTTCCAGGAGTCGGCAGCGCCTTCTTCGATCGCCTGCTGAATCGCACGCTTGCGACTTTCTTCAGCACGACGGCTGAAGAACCAGACCAGGAACGTCATCAGCGATACCGCCAGCAAAATCAGACTGGCCACGGCGTTGATCTCGGGTTTCACGCCCAGGCGCACCGCCGAGAACACTTCCATCGGCAGGGTCGTGGAACCCGGACCGGACACGAAGCTCGCCAACACAAGGTCATCCAGGGACAGGGCGAAGGACATCATGCCGCCGGCCCCCAACGATGGCGCGATCATCGGGATGGTGATCAGGAAGAACACCTTCCACGGCCGCGCACCAAGGTCCATGGCTGCTTCTTCGATGGACAGGTCCAGCTCACGCAAACGCGCCGAGACCACCACTGCTACATACGCCGCACAGAACGTGGTGTGGGCGATCCAGATGGTGATGATGCCGCGCTCCTGCGGCCAACCGATCATCTGCGCCATGGCGACGAACAGCAGCAACAGCGACAGACCGGTGATTACTTCAGGCATCACCAGCGGCGCGGTGACCAGGCCACCGAACAGCGTGCGACCCTTGAAGTGGGTGATACGGGTCAGCACGAATGCCGCCAACGTCCCCAGCGCCACCGCCGCCACCGCCGTGTAGCAGGCGATTTCCAGCGAGCGCACCACTGAGCCCATCAGTTGGGTGTTGTCCATCAAGCCGACGTACCACTTGATCGACCAGCCACCCCACACCGTTACCAGTTTCGAGGCGTTGAACGAGTAGATCACCAGGATCAGCATCGGCGCGTAGATGAACAGCAAACCCGCAACCAGCATGAAACTTGAGAAACGGAAGCGCTTCATTCTTTACCCTCCATTTCCTTGGCCTGACTACGGTTGAACAGGATGATTGGCACAATCAGGATCAGCAGCATGACCACTGCCAACGCAGAGGCCACCGGCCAGTCACGGTTGTTGAAGAATTCTTGCCAGAGCACTTTACCGATCATCAGGGTTTCCGGACCGCCGAGCAGTTCCGGGATCACGAACTCACCCACGACCGGAATGAACACCAGCATGCAGCCCGCGACGATGCCGTTCTTGGACAATGGAATCGTGATCTTCCAGAAGCTGTTGAACGTGCTCGAACCCAGGTCCGATGCGGCCTCCAGCAGACTGTTATCGTGCTTCACCAGGTTGGCGTAGAGCGGCAGGATCATGAACGGCAGGTACGAATAAACCACGCCGATGTACACCGCGAGGTTGGTGTTGAGGATCTGCAGCGGTTCGTCGATCCAGCCCATGGTCATCAGGAAACCGTTGAGCAGACCGTTGTTGCTGAGGATGCCCATCCACGCATAAACCCGGATCAGAATCGCGGTCCAGGTCGGCATCATGATCAGCAGCACCAGCACCGTTTGCATCTCTTTGCGGGCACTGGCAATGGCGTAGGCCATCGGGTAGCCGATCAGCAGGCAGAGGACGGTGCTGATCAGCGCCATCTTCAGCGAGCCAAGGTAGGCGGCGATGTACAACTCGTCGCCGGCCAGCATCGCGTAGTTACCCAGGTTCAACAGCACCTGGAGCTTCTGGTCGATGAAGCTGTAGATCTCGGTGTACGGCGGGATGGCCACGTCGGCTTCGGCGAAGCTGATCTTCAGGACGATGAAGAACGGCAACATGAAGAACAGGAACAGCCAGATGAACGGAACCCCGATGACCAGCTGGCGGCCACCGGGAATTATTCGATTGAGGCGGCGTTTGAATTTGCGCATGTTCATGAGCGAAGTACCACGCCGCTGTCGTCTTCCCAATACACGTAGACCTGGTCACCCCAGGTTGGGCGCTGACCGCGGCGTTCGGCGTTGGCGACGAAAGACTGGACGATCTTGCCGCTCGGCAGTTCGACGTAGAACACCGAGTGGCCACCGAGGTAAGCGATGTCATGCACCTTGCCGCTGGACCAGTTGTATTCGCAGGTCGGCATGGTCGGCGTCACCAGCAGTTTTTCCGGACGGATCGCGTAGGTCACGGATTTGTCCTGCACCGACGTGCTGATGCCGTGGCCCACGTAAATCTGGCGGTCCAGATCCTTGCAGGTGATGATCGCGTGACCTTCAGCGTCGTCGATCACTTCACCGTCGAAGATATTGACGTTGCCGATGAACTCGCAGACCAGACGGCTGGTCGGGGTTTCGTAGATGTCGATCGGGCTGCCGATCTGGGCGATCCAGCCCAGGTGCATGATCGCGATGCGCTCGGCCATGGTCATGGCTTCTTCCTGGTCGTGGGTCACCATGACGCAGGTTACGCCGACCCGCTCGATGATCTCGACAAGCTCAAGCTGCATTTGCGAACGCAGCTTCTTGTCCAGAGCACCCATCGGTTCGTCGAGCAGCAACAGCTTCGGGCGCTTGGCCAGGGAACGCGCCAGGGCCACACGCTGACGCTGGCCACCGGACAACTGATGCGGCTTGCGCTTGGCGTACTGCGTCATCTGAACCAGCTTGAGCATGTCCGCGACACGGGCATCGACTTCAGCGGCGGGGATTTTGTCCTGCTTGAGGCCGAAGGCGATGTTCTGCGCCACGGTCATGTGCGGGAACAAGGCGTAGGACTGGAACATCATGTTGATCGGCCGCTCGTACGGCGGCATGTCGGTGATGTCTACGCCATCGAGGAAAATGCGCCCCTCCGTGGGCCGTTCGAAGCCTGCGAGCATGCGCAGCAACGTGGATTTGCCCGATCCCGAACCGCCGAGCAGGGCGAAAATCTCGCCTTTCTTGATTTCCAGGGACACGTCGTCCACGGCAATCGTCTCGTCGAACTTCTTCGTGACCCGGTCGATTTTGACCAACACCTGTTTAGGTGATTGGTCGCCCTCGAGGGCTTTCTTATAGGCGCCGGAGGCAACTGCCATTTACGAAACTCCCAACAAAATTTGCAGTTCGCCCGAGGCGAGCGAACCTTGGATAGTTTGAGCCTTGTAGCTATTTACCCGACTTGACCTTGGTCCAGCTGCGGGTCATCAAACGTTGAATGTTTGGTGGTAACTCGATAGACACGTAAGTCTTGTCGAGGACGGCTTGCGGTGGATAAACCGATTCGTCGGTGCGAATGGACTGTTCCATCAGCGTGTCCGACCCTGGGTTAGGGTTGGCGTAACCCACGTAATCACTGACCTGGGCGATCACCTCAGGTTTCAGCAAATAGTTGATGAAGGCATGGGCTTCCTTGACGTTGGCCGCATCCTTGGGGATCGCCAGCATGTCGAACCAGAGCGCGCCGCCCTCTTTCGGAATCGAGTAGGCGATGTTCATGCCTTTGCCGGCTTCAGCCGCGCGGGCCTTGGCCTGGAACATGTCGCCGGAAAAGCCGATCGCCACGCAGATATCGCCGTTGGCCAGGTCCGCGATGTATTTGGACGAGTGGAAATAGGTCACGTAAGGCCGCACCGCCAGCAACTTGGCTTCGGCCTTTTTGTAGTCTTCGGGGTTGGTGCTGTTGGCGTTCAGGCCCATGTAGTTGAGGACCGTGGGCATCATTTCATCGGCGGAGTCGAGAAACGCCACGCCGCAGCTGTGCAGTTTCTTGATGTTTTCCGGCTCGAACACCACATCCCAGGAATCGATCTTGTCGAGGCCCAGTACAGCCTTGACCTTGTCGACGTTGTAACCGATGCCGTTGGTGCCCCACAGATACGGCACGGCGTACAGGTTACCCGGATCGTTTTGCTCCAGGCGCTTGAGCAGCACCGGGTCGAGGTTGGCATAGTGGGTGAGCTTGGACTTGTCGAGCTTCTGGAAAGCGCCCGCCTTGATCTGCTTGCCAAGGAAGTGGTTGGACGGCACGACCACGTCATAACCGGTACGCCCGGCCAGCAACTTGCCTTCCAGGGTTTCGTTAGAATCGAAAACGTCATAAACCGGTTTGATGCCGGTCTCTTTCTGGAAGTCGGCCAGCGTCGTCGAACCGATGTAGTCCGACCAGTTATAAATATGCACAGTGCCAGCCGCCTGGACACTAACGGCAAGCGTCAGTCCGGCGCCGACCAGCAGTGCATTGCGCAACAAAGAAAAAATAGGCACGTGGAGGTCCTCTAAAATTAGTTGGGCCCAAGTTGCCCCGCGTTACATGACAGCCAAGGCTGCCTGGCAACAAAACCGGCGCGCAACTTACCCTCGAAAAACCGTTCCAGCAAAACTTTCTGTCATTTAATTACACCTGCTGCCGTCACCGCGCAGGCGACGACAACAGGTTATTGCCTCAAACCGGCTTACTTACCGGATTTGATCTTGGTCCAACTGCGAGTCATGATCCGCTGGGTCGCGGCCGGCAAGTCGGCAATCGCGTACAGCTTGGCCAGCACGTCTGCCGGCGGGTAGATGCCTGGATCGTCGGTGATTTCTTTTTCGACCAATGCGGTGGCGGCCGCGTTACCGTTCGGGAAGCGTACGGCGTTGGTGATTTCAGCCATGATTTCCGGCTTCTGCAGGAAGGTCATGAACTTGTAGGCGCCTTCGACGTTTTCGGCATCTTTAGGGATGGCGACCATATCGTAGAAGCTGCCCGCACCTTCTTTCGGAATGTTGTAGCTGACTTTCACCTTGTCACCGGCTTCAGCCGCGCGGGACTTGGCCTGGTAGATGTCACCCGAGTAACCAACGGCGACGCAGATGTTGCCGTTGGCCAGGTCAGAGATGTACTTGGACGAGTGGAAGTAGCCCACCGAAGGACGAATCTTCAGGAACAGTGCTTCGGCTTCGGCCAGTTGTTTTTTGTCCTGGCTGTCGGTTGGATAGCCTAGGTAGTGCAACGCCACCGGAATCATCTCGGTAGGCGAGTCGAGGAAACTGATACCGCACGACTTCAACTTGGCGGCGTTTTCAGGTTTGAACAGCAGGTCCCAGGAGTTGGTTGGCGCATCGGCACCCAGTGCAGCCTTGACCTTCTCGGCGTTGAAGCCAATACCGATCGAACCCCACATGTACGGGAAAGCGTGCTCGTTGCCCGGGTCGCTGACCGATACCGCTTTGAGCAGGTCAGGGTTCAGGTTTTTCCAGTTAGGCAGCTTGGATTTGTCCAGCTTCTGGTAAACGCCGGCCTTGATTTGCTTGGCCAGGAAGTTGTTCGACGGCACGACAATGTCGTAGCCGGACTTGCCTGCCAGCAACTTGGCTTCCAGGGTTTCGTTACTGTCGAAAACGTCGTAAACAACCTTGATCCCCGACTCGGCTTCGAACTTCTTGACGGTATCCGGTGCGATGTAGTCGGACCAGTTGTACACGTGAAGAACCTTGTCGTCCGCCTGAACTGCACCCGCCATCACGCCCATCAGGGACATGGCGAGGAGGGTCTTGCCAGCTATCTTCATACCTAATGCCTTCATGGGTAATGCTCCAATTATTCTTTTTAACCACGTGTTCAGCGGCCTTTCCTGGGCATCTGAAACAACCGGTAGTCTGGCAAGATCCAAGGCAGGCTTTCAAGGAAAGACCCATCCTTTGTTTGCGCTGAGCGAAATGCGAACTTCACACCCCGCTCAGAGCCTAGCACTTAGCCCTGCAATGCACTCAGGGTCAGGTCCAGACACTTGCGTGCCTTGGTCACCAACTCATCGATTTCAGCCGGTGTAATCACCAGTGGCGGAGCGATGATCATGGTGTCGCCGACGGCGCGCATGATCAGGCCGTTTTCGAAGCAGAACGTGCGGCAAATCATGCCCGCGCCCTTGCCTTCGTAACGCTTGCGAGTGGCCTTGTCCTGCACCAGTTCGATCGCCCCCAGCAGACCCACCCCACGCACTTCCCCCACCAACGGATGATCGTTCAGTTCCCGTAGACGCTTTTGCAAATAGGGTGCCGTTTCTGCATGAACGCGCTCGATAATTTTTTCTTCGCGCAAGATGCGGATGTTCTCCAGTGCCACCGCAGCGGCCACCGGGTGCCCGGAATAGGTGAAACCGTGGTTGAAATCGCCACCTTCATTGAGCACCGCAACCACTTCGTCACGCACGATCAGGCCACCCATAGGGATGTAGCCGGACGTCAGGCCTTTGGCGATGGTCATCATGTCGGGTCTGAGGTCGTAGAAATCGGAACCGAACCACTCACCGGTGCGGCCGAAACCGCAGATCACTTCGTCAGCCACGAACAGGATGTCGTACTTGGCGAGGATTTCCTTGATGCGCGGCCAGTAGGTGTCTGGCGGAATGATCACGCCGCCGGCACCCTGGATCGGCTCGGCAATAAAGGCACCGACGTTGTCCACGCCGACCTCCAGAATCTTCTCTTCCAGCTGATTGGCCGCCCAGATACCGAACTCTTCCGGTGTCATCTCGCCGCCTTCAGCGAACCAGTACGGCTGCGCGATGTGGACGATGCCCGGGATCGGCAAGTCGCCTTGTTCGTGCATGTAGGTCATGCCACCCAGGCTCGCGCCGGCCACGGTGGAACCGTGATAGCCGTTCTTGCGGCTGATGATGACTTTCTTTTTCGGTTGCCCCTTGATCGCCCAGTAGTGACGAACCATACGCAGCATGGTGTCGTTGCCTTCGGAACCGGAACCGGTGAAGAACACGTGGTTCATGCCTTGCGGCGCGATGTCGGAGATGGCCTTGGCCAGTTCCAGCACCGGCGGGTGAGCCGTCTGGAAGAACAGGTTGTAGTAAGGCAGTTCGCGCATTTGTTTGCTGGCGGCATCGGCCAGTTCATCGCGACCGTAGCCGATGGCTACACACCACAGGCCGGCCATACCGTCGAGGATCTTGTTGCCTTCGCTGTCCCAGAGGTAAACGCCCTTGGCGTTGGTGATGATCCGCGGGCCTTTCTCTTTCAGCTGCTTGAAATCGCTGAACGGGGCCAGGTGGTGATCATTGCTCAGGGTTTGCCATTCACGGGTTTGCGGGTTGTTGCTGGTCATGCGAATTCTCCTAAGATTTCAGTGAAGGGCGCCGCCAAGTGCAGCGGCGCCCGGCGCATCAGACGGCGAAGAGCAGGAATTCCCGCTCCCACGAACTGATCACGCGCTTGAAGTTTTCATGCTCGGCCCGCTTGACCGCGACGTAGCCAGTGATGAATTTTTTGCCCAGGTATTTCTCGATAGTCGCGCTGTGTTCCATGCGTTCCAGCGCGTCTTCGATGGTCAGTGGCAGGCGCAGGTTGCGGCGTTCATAGCCACGGCCCACCACCGGCGCACTAGGGTTGATGCCTTCGACCATGCCGATGTAACCGCAGAGCAGGCTCGCGGCAATCGCCAGGTACGGGTTGGCGTCGGCGCCCGGCAGGCGGTTTTCCACCCGACGGTTTTGCGGCCCGGCATCCGGAACCCGCAGGCCCACGGTGCGGTTCTCTTCGCCCCACTCCACGTTCACCGGTGCCGAGGTGTCCGGCAGGAAGCGGCGGAACGAGTTCACGTTCGGCGCGAACAGCGGCAACAGCTCGGGGATCAGTTTCTGCAAACCACCGATGTGGTTCAGAAACAACTGGCTCATGCTCCCGTCTTCATTGGAGAAGACGTTCTTGCCGGTCTCGATGTCGATGATGCTCTGGTGCAAGTGCATCGCGCTGCCCGGCTCGCCAGTCATGGGCTTGGCCATGAAGGTGGCTGCCACGTTGTGCTTGAGCGCGGCTTCGCGCATGGTGCGCTTGAACACCAGGATTTGGTCGGCCAGGGACAGGGCATCGCCATGACGGAAGTTGATTTCCATCTGCGCCGTGCCGTCCTCGTGGATCAGCGTGTCGAGGTCCAGTTCCTGCAACTCGCACCAGTCGTAGACGTCTTCGAACAGCGGATCGAATTCGTTTGCCGCTTCAATCGAAAAGGACTGGCGACCGGTTTCCGGGCGACCGGAACGGCCAACCGGCGGTTGCAGCGGGAAGTCCGGGTCTTCGCAGCGCTTGGTCAGGTAGAACTCCATTTCTGGCGCCACGATCGGCTGCCAGCCCTTGTCGGAATAGAGTTTCAGCACCTTTTTGAGCACGTTGCGCGGCGACAGCTCGATCGGGTTGCCTTGCTTGTCGTAGGTGTCGTGGATCACCTGAGCGGTGGGCTCGATGGCCCAGGGCACAAGGAATACCGCGTTCTGGTCGGGGCGGCAGATCATGTCGATGTCGGCCGGGTCGAGCAGTTCGTAATAGATGTCGTCTTCGACATAGTCGCCGGTCACGGTCTGCAACAGAACGCTCTCGGGCAGGCGCATGCCTTTTTCGGCAATGAACTTGTTGGTCGGCGAAATTTTGCCCCGGGTGATCCCGGTCAAGTCGGCGATCATGCATTCGACTTCTGTGATCTTGTGGTCTTTCAACCAATCGGTGAGCTGGTCGAGGTTGTTACTCATAAATGCCTCTTAGGCTTGGTTTCCTGACTCTTATAAGTCAGGCGTTGTTTGACGCATCGGCGTCGCGTTGTAATGCGCGCTTACGGCAGGCATCGCCAAATGCCTGGAAGATCGCAAGGTAATCCGGGTTTGAGCTTACCTGCCATTCGGGATGCCATTGCACTCCCAAAGCAAAACCCTTGCCCTGCGGGACCGAGACTGCCTCGATCAACCCGTCAGGCGCCAAGGCCTCGACGCAAAGGCCCGGCGCCAGACGTTCAACGCCCTGACCATGAATCGAATTGACGTGTATCTCGCTCGCCAGGCCCAGACCTGCGAGCACACCACCCGGTTGAATATGCACCGGGTGACTTGGCGCATACTGTCCTTCAAGCGGTAGGCTATCGTCTTCACGGTGATCCATGAATGGACCGGCTTCGTGGACTTTTTGATGCAGGCTGCCGCCGAACGCCACATTCATTTCCTGGAAGCCGCGGCAAATACCGAGCACGGGAATACCGGCCTCGACGGCGGCGCGGATCAACGGGAGAGTGGTCGCATCGCGTGCAGAATCATGAGCAGTGCCCGGTGCGCTGGCTGGGCCGCTATAGTGAAACGGTTCTATATTGGAAGGAGAGCCTGTAAAGAGGATGCCATCCAGACCGTCCAGAATATCGGACGGTGCCAGCAAATCGGCCAGGGACGGAAGAATCACCGGCAGCCCCTTGGCTGCTGAGGCCACGGCGCGGACGTACTTGTCGCCACTGATGTGATAAGCATGCAGACCGATCTGCTTAGAGCAGGCGGTGACGCCGATTAACGGCAGGCGAGACATGAAGCACCCCGGTATTATTGGTGTTATGGGTTTGAATCGAGCTTAGCCTTGTTCATTTTTTTACACAACACCCCCGTAAAAAATACAACACGGCCCGCTCCAGCCCACAGACGCTAAAGCGCTCAAAGGCATAAAAACGCCCCAAAGTGCCTCAAAAAAGCCCAATGGGTGCTTTTTTAGGGCAAAAAAGGCCTCGCTTGACTTCGGCATGCCGTTCGGGTTGACTGAAACCCGAAGAGATCAATGATTGATATTTTTAACAACAAAGGTGTTGCATCATGTCGGTACCCCCGCGTGCCGTTCAGCTTAACGAAGCGAACGCGTTCCTTAAGGAACATCCTGAGGTTCTGTACGTTGACCTTCTGATTGCGGATATGAATGGTGTGGTGCGCGGCAAGCGCATTGAACGCACCAGCCTCCACAAGGTTTACGAGAAAGGCATCAACCTGCCGGCCTCTCTATTTGCTCTGGATATCAATGGCTCGACGGTGGAAAGCACCGGCCTGGGCCTGGACATCGGCGATGCTGACCGAATCTGCTATCCAATCCCTGACACCCTGTGCAACGAGCCTTGGCAGAAGCGCCCTACCGCGCAACTGTTAATGACCATGCACGAACTTGAAGGTGAACCTTTCTTCGCGGATCCCCGTGAAGTTCTGCGTCAAGTTGTTGCCAAGTTCGACGAGATGGGTCTGACCATCTGCGCCGCGTTCGAACTGGAGTTCTACCTGATCGACCAGGAGAACGTGAACGGTCGCCCACAACCGCCTCGCTCGCCGATCTCCGGCAAGCGCCCGCATTCGACACAGGTTTACCTGATCGACGACCTCGACGAATACGTCGACTGCCTCCAGGACATTCTGGAAGGTGCGAAAGAGCAAGGCATCCCTGCCGACGCGATCGTCAAGGAAAGTGCCCCGGCACAGTTCGAAGTGAACCTGCACCACGTGGCCGACCCGATCAAGGCCTGCGACTACGCGGTCCTGCTCAAGCGTCTGATCAAAAACATCGCCTACGACCATGAAATGGACACCACGTTCATGGCCAAGCCTTATCCGGGCCAGGCGGGCAACGGTCTGCATGTCCATATCTCGATTCTTGATAAAGATGGCAAAAACATTTTTGCCAGTGAGGATCCCGAGCAGAACGCCGCACTGCGTCACGCGATCGGCGGTGTGCTCGAGACCCTACCGGCGCAGATGGCTTTCCTCTGCCCGAACGTCAACTCCTACCGTCGTTTCGGCGCACAGTTCTACGTGCCGAATGCACCGTGCTGGGGTCTGGACAACCGTACTGTTGCGGTGCGTGTGCCGACCGGTTCCGCCGACGCGGTCCGTCTGGAACACCGCGTTGCCGGTGCCGATGCCAACCCGTACCTGCTGATGGCTTCGGTCCTGGCAGGCGTGCACCACGGCCTGACCAACAAGATCGAGCCGGGCGCACCCGTGGAAGGCAACTCCTACGAGCAGAACGAGCAAAGCCTGCCGAACAACTTGCGCGATGCCTTGCGTGAGCTGGACGACAGCGAAGTCATGGCCAAGTACATCGATCCGAAATACATCGATATCTTCGTCGCGTGTAAAGAGAGCGAGCTGGAGGAGTTCGAACACTCCATCTCCGACCTCGAGTACAACTGGTACCTGCATACCGTGTAAGCGACTGCAGTAAAAAACAACGCCGCAGGCCTCACAGCTTGCGGCGTTTTTTTATGGGTTCATTGAGTAGGACCGCGGTGGATTCATCGCGAGCAGGTCGAATCGTCGCACCGTCGCTCCCACAGGGGATCTCCTGCGTACGCGAAATCTGTGTTTCACATCGATCAAATGTGGGAGCGAGCCTGCTCGCGAAGGCGGCCGAGAAGACAACACACAACTCGACTCGTACAATGCCCGCTGCCCCGCAGGAGACTTCGATGACCCGACTCGCCACCCCACGCAAACCCCGCGCTCGCAGCCAGGCCCGGATCGACTCGATACTCGATGCCGCCCGCACGCTGCTGGCTGCCGAGGGCGTGGCCAGCCTGTCGATCTATAGCGTCGCCGAACGCGCGGAGATCCCGCCCTCCTCCGTCTACCACTTCTTTGCCAGCGTCCCGGCGCTGCTCGAAGCCCTGACGGCCGACGTCCACGCGGCGTTCCGTGCCTGCCTGCAAGCCCCCATCGACCATGACGCCCTCAACGGCTGGCGTGATCTGTCGCGACTGGTGGAACAACGCATGCTCGCGATCTACAGCGACGACGCCGCCGCCCGCCAGCTCATTCTTGCCCAGCACGGTTTGACCGAAGTTACCCAGGCCGACCGTCAGCACGACATCGAACTCGGCGACCTGATGCACAAACTCTTCGATCATCACTTCGAATTGCCGAAGCTTCCGACCGACGTCGATGTGTTTGCGTTGGCCATGGAACTTGGCGACCGCGTCTATGCGCGCTCGGTGCAACTACACGGGCAGATCACCCCACGCATGGCCGAAGAAGGCATGCGGGTATTCGATGCCTATCTGGGCCTGTATTTGCCGCCCTACCTGTCCAAGCGCGACGCATAACGCAACGAGGTGTTCATGGCGAACGTTCCAGACAACTACCTTGGCGTGTGGCAACGACGCCTGATCAAATTCCAGTCGGGGCGCGTCGACAGCGAAACAGCCGTGTACTGGCTGCAAACCCCGCGTTTGTTTGCCGACCTGCGCATCCCGCCGGCAACGCTTCCGGCGCTGCCGCTGGAGCAACAGAATCACGCTGACCTGCTGGCCCTGAGCGAGCAAAAAGGCTTCGCCGGCGTAACCGAAGTCAACGGTGACATTTGCCAGTGGCATCGCAACCTCGACTACCAGCCCGTCAGCACCGAAGAAGACATCGGGCGCATGCATTTCGAAACCAGCGAACGCCTGATCGAAACCGCCCTGGACGACAGCTACTACGAGATCTGGGAGCGGCTGCCGGACTCTCGCGGCACCTGTCGCGGTCAGTGGTTGCAGGCGGTCGATGATCCGGCGCGATTTGCCTGTCTGGTGCTGGCCGGTGACTACTTTCTGTTCGCCGCCAGCCGTGCCGTTGCGCTGACACCTGGCGGCCATTTGCGTGAACACATCGATGGGGCAACCGCACCGCAACAGCTTGCCTGCGAACTCTCTTTTGGTCGCCACCATGCCGGGCAAACCCCGTGGCACATCGACTATTCCACACTACCCATGCTGACCGGTCAGCCACTGTTGCCGGCAGACATCGATCCAAACACCAGCGAACTATTCAGCGACCCACGCCTGCTGTCTTCACTCGGCACCTACGCGCCCGTAACCGGTTGGCGCTGCGCACCGGAGCCCTGAACACCCGCGCATAAAAAACCCCGAGGGTTCACACCCTTCGGAGTTCTGCGCAATGCACGCGCTTACAACTTGGCGATCGACACCTCGGTGGATTTCACAAACGCGATCACTTCGCTGCCGACCACTAGTTCCAGCTCTTTCACCGAGCGAGTGGTGATCACCGAGGTGACGATGCCGGAAGCGGTCTGTACGTCGATTTCGGACAGCACGTCGCCGAGTACGATTTCCTTGATGGAGCCTTTGAACTGGTTGCGAACGTTGATGGCTTTGATCGTCATGATGTTGATTCCTGTCGTTGGATAAGGCTTGAGTTATTGAGCCCAGCGCAATTGCGTGGGCAATGGTGAAACAGGTTCCGGTGCCGGCGGTTCGCCGGGCAACGCCAGCACGCGATGGAGGACTTCGGTCTCCAGCGCCGCCAGCCGATGAGAGCCGCGAACCCGAGGGCGCGGCAGCTCAACGTGCAGGTCGAGGCCGACTTCGCCCTCTTCGATCAGGATCACCCGATCGGCAATCGCCACCGCTTCACTGACATCGTGGGTGACCAGCAACACGGTGAAACCGTGCTTCTGCCAGAGCCGTTCGATCAGCTGCTGCATTTCAATTCGGGTCAGTGCGTCCAGCGCGCCCAGCGGTTCGTCCAGCAACAGCAACCGCGGTTGATGGATCAGCGCGCGGGCCAGGGCCACGCGTTGCTTCTGGCCGCCGGACAAGGCCGCCGGCCATTCATCGGCTCGATCCGCCAGGCCCACCGACTCCAACGCTTCCAGTGCTTGTGGTCGCCAGTTGCCCTTGAGCCCGAGACCGACGTTGTCGATGACCTTTTTCCAGGGCAGTAAACGCGCTTCCTGGAACATCAATCGGGTGTCTTCCCGCGCCTCACTCAGCGGTGCGGAACCGGCCAGCAATTCACCGCCCGTGGGTTTGTCGAGACCGGCGAGCAAGCGCAGCAAGGTACTTTTGCCGCAACCGCTACGACCGACCACGGCGACAAACTGACCGGCCGGGATGTGCAGATCGATCTCACGCAGCACTTGCCGCGCGCCGAAGGTTTTTTGCAGTTTGCGCACCACCAGCGGAATCCCGCGCAGCAGGCGTGGAGGTTGTTGAGCCGTCATGCCGCACCTCCCTTGGTCACTTGATAGGCCGGGTGCCAGCGCAGCCAAACGCGCTCAAGTCCACGGGCCGCGAGGTCGGCGAGTTTGCCGAGCACGGCGTACAAAAGAATCGCCAGCACCACCACGTCGGTCTGCAAGAACTCCCTGGCATTCATTGCCAGGTAGCCGATGCCGGAGCTGGCGGAAATGGTTTCCGCGACGATCAACGTCAGCCACATGAAGCCCAGAGCAAACCGCACGCCGACCAGAATCGAAGGCAACGCCCCCGGCAGAATCACCTGACGGAACAGGCTGAAACCGGACAAGCCATAACTGCGGGACATTTCCACCAGCGCCGGATCGACGTTGCGGATGCCGTGATAGGTGTTGAGGTAGATCGGGAACAACGTGCCCAACGCCACCAGGAAAATCTTCGCCGACTCATCGATGCCGAACCACAGGATCACCAGTGGAATCAGCGCCAGGTGCGGCACGTTGCGGATCATCTGCACCGAACTGTCGAGCAGGCGCTCGCCCCATTTCGACAGGCCGGTGATGAAGCCCAGGGTCAGGCCGATGCTGCCGCCGATGGCGAAGCCCAGCGCTGCACGCCAGCCGCTGATCGCCAGGTGCGTCCAGATTTCACCGCTGCGCACCAGGCTGACGCCGGCTTCGATGACGGCGATTGGCGCCGGCAGAATCCGTGTCGACAACCAGCCCGCCGACACCGACAACTGCCACACCGCCAGCAGCAGCACCGGCAACGCCCAAGGCGCGAGGTTATGGATAATTTTCTTCATGGCGCGCCTCAACTCTGCGACGCGGCTTTGGGAAGGATGTCGTTGGCGACCATCTCACCAAACGGGCTGACGTAACCGGTGCTTTTCGGCAATTCCGGGCGCTCGATATCGAGGTGCGGGAACAGCAATTCGGCGACGCGGTACGACTCTTCCAGGTGTGGGTAACCGGAGAAGATGAACGTGTCGATGCCCAGGTCCGCGTATTCCTTCACGCGGGCGGCCACGGTCGGACCGTCGCCCACCAACGCTGTGCCGGCCCCACCACGTACCAGGCCGACACCGGCCCACAGGTTGGGGCTGACCTCCAGATTGTCACGGCTGCCGCCATGCAGCGCGGCCATGCGTTGCTGACCGACCGAGTCGAAGCGCGCCAGAGAAGCTTGAGCGCGAGCGATGGTGTCGTCGTCCAGATGAGAGATGAGCCGATCCGCCGCTTGCCAGGCTTCGGCATTGGTTTCACGAACGATCACATGCAAACGAATCCCGAAGCGCACAGTGCGCCCGAGCTTCGCGGCTTTAGCGCGTACTTGTTCGATCTTCTCGGCAACGGCTGCCGGAGGTTCGCCCCAGGTCAGAACCATCTCGACCTGCTCTGCCGCGAGGTCTTGCGCCGCTTCCGAAGAACCGCCGAAGTACAGTGGCGGACGCGGTTGCTGAATCGGCGGGTAGAGCAACTTCGCGCCCTTCACGCTGATGTGCTGACCGTCGTAATCGACGGTTTCGCCTTCCAGCACGCGGCGCCAGATGCGGGTGAATTCCACCGAGGCTTGATAGCGCTCTTCGTGAGTCAGGAACAAACCGTCGCCAGCCAATTCTTCCGGATCACCGCCGGTTACCAGGTTGAACAACGCACGGCCGCCGGACAGACGATCCAGCGTCGCGGCCTGACGCGCTGCCACCGTCGGGGAAATGATCCCGGGGCGCAGGGCGACGAGGAATTTCAAACGCTGGGTCACCGGGATCAGCGACGCGGCCACCAGCCACGAATCTTCGCAAGAGCGCCCGGTGGGAATCAGTACCCCACCGAAGCCCAGACGATCCGCTGCTTGCGCGACTTGTTGCAGATAACCGTGGTCGACGGCGCGAGCGCCTTCAGCGGTGCCAAGGTAATGGCCGTCGCCGTGGGTAGGCAGGAACCAGAAGATATTGAGGCTCATGGAGTGGTCTCCTTAGGGATTCGAATTACTGAGCTTTGGCAACGGCCGCCGGTGGCGCCCAGATCACGTCTTTGATGCTCAGCGGCTTTGGAATCAGCTTGAGCTGGTAGAAGCTGTCGGCGATTTTCTGTTGCGCGGCGACCACTTCAGGCGTGAGGAACAGTGCACCGTAGCCCTGGCGTTTCACCGAAGTCAGGGTGATGTCCGCCGGCAGGCCGAGCAGTGGCGAGACTTGTTTGGTCACGTCTTCGGGATTGGCCTTGGACCATTCGCCGACCGCGCGCACTTCTTCCACCAGGGTCTTGATCACCTCAGGGTTTTTCTGCGCATAAGGCTTGGTCGCGAGGTAGAACTGATGGTTGTCGACGATGCCTTGGCCATCACGCAGGGTGCGTGCTTGCAACTGTTGTTCGGCAGCGGCCTGGTACGGGTCCCAGATCACCCAGGCATCGACGCTGCCACGCTCGAACGCAGCGCGGGCATCGGCCGGCGGCAGGAATACGGTCTGGATGTCGGTGTATTTGAGGCCGGCATCTTCCAGTGCGCGGACCAGCAGGTAATGAACGTTGGAGCCTTTGTTCAGGACGACTTTCTTGCCCTTGAGGTCTTGCACCGATTTGATCGGCGAGTCCTTCGGCACCAGGATCGCTTCGCTGTGAGGTGCTGGCGGTTCGTAGGCGACATAGAGCAGATCGGCGCCGGCTGCTTGAGCGAATACCGGTGGAGTTTCACCCGTAACGCCGAAGTCGATGGAGCCGACATTCAGGCCTTCGAGCAGTTGCGGGCCACCTGGGAATTCAGTCCATTGCACGTCCACGCCTTGGGCGGCGAGGCGTTTTTCGAGTGTGCCTTTGGCTTTGAGCAGCACCAGGGTGCCGTACTTTTGATAACCGATTCTTAGCGTCTCGGCTTGTGCTTGAGTAATGGCGCCGAAGGTTACAGCCGCAGCAAACAGAGCGACCAGACCACGACGCAAAATGACAGTGCGCATAGCGCTCTCCTATTTGCTGTTGGGTTTTGGCTGCACCTGCTTGGCCGTTGGCGGCTGAGTAAGGTGAGTACTTCAAATTGGGGTAAGGCTTAAATGCTCCAGCGAGCACTCAACAAACGTTCATTCAACAGGTTCGGATCGATCGGCTTGGGCCGTCGGGCCATGGCGCTGAAAAACAGCTCCAGCGATTCATTCAGTCGTTGTTCCAGCTCCGGTGCCAACTGCGCCTGGACGCTGCCTTCGCCGTAAGCGATCTGGCTGTCTACGGCAAAAATCCCGTGAAGCATTTCCTGGGCTTTCAACGCCGACAACACTGGCTTGAGCGCGTAATCCACCGCCAGCATGTGAGCGATGCTGCCACCGGTGGCCATTGGCAAAACCACCTTGTGGGCCAGGGCGCGTTCGGGCAGCAGATCCAGCACGGTTTTCAATGCGCCGGAGAACGACGCCTTGTACACCGGCGTCGCGATCAGCAGGCCATCGGCGTTTTCAATTTGCTGCAGCAGGTCGATCACCTTGGGGCTGTCGAAGCGTGCATGCAGCAAGTCTTCGGCCGGGAAGTCCCGCACCTGGTAACTCACCACTTCCACACCTTGCTCCTGCAACCAGCGTTGGGAGCGTTCCAGCAGCACCCCGGAACGGGAGCGTTGGCTGGGACTGCCACCGAGTGAGACGACCAGCATTCAGACGATTCCTTGAACGGTGTTGGCGATTCGCGGTTTGCGATCTCGCTTTGATGGAAGTGACCTTAACAGGTGATTGTTATATCCATAAATCATATTTATTCATTTGGTTATGCACTTTGGAGATATAAGAAAACACTCCTGCGGGTGAAAAAAAAGGCCGTCGAAACGGCCTGAAATCCCCTGCTTTATGGATACCGCGGCGCTTGTCAGTCCGCTTTCGCGAGCAGGCTCGCTCCCACATTGGATCGCACCTTACCTGCTCGCGAAGGCGATCCCAGCCACACCGAAAATGCTGATGGCTTACCTGTTGGGCTGTGGCGTCAGTCGCAGGTACGGCTTCACCGCGCGATAGCCCTTGGGAAAGCGTTTCTTGATTTCGTCTTCGTCCTTGAGCGACGGGACGATCACCACTTCATCACCGTCCTGCCAGTTGGCCGGCGTGGCCACCTTGTAATTGTCGGTGAGTTGCAGCGAGTCGATCACTCGCAGGATTTCATGGAAGTTACGGCCGGTGCTCGCCGGGTAGGTGATGGTCAGCCGAACCTTTTTGTTCGGGTCGATCACGAACAGCGAACGCACGGTCAGGGTGTCGTTGGCGTTCGGGTGGATCAGGTCGTAGAGGTCCGAGACCTTGCGGTCGGCGTCAGCAAGGATGGGGAAGTTGACGAGGGTGTTCTGGGTTTCGTTGATGTCTTCGATCCACTTGTGGTGCGAGTCCACCGGGTCCACGGACAGGGCAATGGCTTTCACACCGCGCTGCGCAAACTCGTCCTTGAGCTTGGCAGTGAAGCCCAACTCGGTGGTGCACACCGGGGTGAAGTCCGCCGGGTGGGAAAACAGCACGCCCCAGCTATCGCCCAGCCATTCGTGGAAACGGAGGATGCCAGCGCTGGAATCCTGTTCAAAGTCGGGGGCGATATCGCCCAGTCTGAGGCTCATGGTGCTGCTCCTGGTGAGTGCTTATTGAGCTCAACTGTGCCTGCATTTCTCATTCATTAAAAAGAATAAATATCGATTTGTTTAGATCGTAAACGAATATTAAAAATGTGTTCACTGGACCTCAGCGACGATCGGGACGACTATCGCCCACAAGGTTCGAGAAGGCCTTGAGTTGCTGCACAAAGAGGGAAATTTCGAGGAGGGTTTACGGGGGTGAGCCTGACTTGAAAACGCAAAAGCCCCGCCCGGCGTGATGCCGGGCGGGGCTTTTTTACATCAGTTACGCGAGGGCTATTACAACAGCGGAATCGAGTAGCTGACGATCAGGCGGTTTTCGTCCTGGTCGCGCTGGCCTGGGACGTCGTTGCGCCACATGGCGTTTTTCCACGTGAGGCCCAGGTTTTTCAGTGGGCCGCTCTGGACTACGTACGCCAGGGTCAGGTCGCGTTCCCATTCGGAACGGCCGGAGCCGGCCACTGCGGTACTGGAGCTGCTGATGGTGTCAATGTTATCACCGCGCAGGTAAACGATGCCGGCAGTGGCGCCTGGCAAGCCAACCTTGGCGAAGTCATACGAGTAGCGAGCTTGCCAGGTACGTTCGCCGGCACGGGCGAACTTGGCAATCTGCGAGTCGGTAATGATGTAAGCCGACGAGCCATCACCCTGGTTCAACCAAGGGAAATCGCTGCTGCCGTTGCTGACCTGATAACCACCACCGAAGGTGTGACCGGCAACGGAGTACAGGAACAGGCCGCTGTAAAGGTTGTTGTCAACTTTGCCCCTGCCAGCGCGGAAGCCCTGATAGTTACCCGAGCTGAAGTAGTTCGAGTCGTTACCGTTGGCACCATCGTCAGAGCTGTTGAAGTAACGCAAGTCAGACTTCAGCACACCAGGACCGATTGCCCAATTGTGAACCAGACCCAGGAAGTGTTGCTTGTAGAAGTCTTCCAGGTTGCCGTAGTAGTACTGGGCAGTCAGGTCTTTGGTGATTTTGTAGTCACCACCACCGTAGATGAACTTGTTGCTGTCACGGCCATTTGCAGTACGACCGTTAGCACCAGCGATCGACAACTCTTCGTTGTTGCTGGAGTTACGGCCCTTGACGTGCTCGATCTGACCACCGACCAGTGTCAGGTCCTTGATCTCGTTCGAAGTGATCTGACCGCCCTGGAAGGTTTGCGGCAGCAGACGACCGTCGTTGGTCACGATCACCGGCAGTTTTGGCTGCAGCGTGCCCAATTTCAGTTCGGTCTGGGAAATCTTGGCTTTAGCAGTCAGGCCCAGGCTGGAGAAGTTATCAACTGCTTCGCCGTTGGACTTGCTTGGAAATACAGTACCGCCATAAGAACCATAGTTCGTGGCGGTTGCAGGGCTCGCACCATTAGTGCCGCCGCCCGAATCCAGACGCACACCCAGCAGGCCGATAGCATCGATACCGAAGCCGACGGTGCCTTGGGTGTAGCCGGAGATGAAGCGCAGGTCGAAGCCTTGACCCCATTCTTCAGCTTTGCTCTGGGTGGTATGAGCACCGGAATCACGGTTATCGTTATTGATGTAGAAGTTACGCAGCCCCAAAGTAGCTTTGCTGTCTTCGATGAAACCGGCGGCGCCTGCCTGCTGCGCCATAACCCCTACGGCCACAGCCAGGGCCAAGGTGGACTTGTTCATTTGTTTCGCTCCTATCGTTTCTAATTTTTGAGGTCCTGGGTCGAATGCCCTGGATCCTGAAATGCTCGGTGAGTGCCAGACCGTGTGACTACGGCGATGGCCTGACCCCTGTGATTTTGGCCCGCATAATAAACACAAAAAGAATTATTTCATCATTTTTCATGCCATTCAGGAATATAGCTTCGCGCTATTACTCCGAGTCGGGACACAAGGTATCGGCTCATAAGCCACCCACTTTAGGCGTTTGTCCTAAAAGCTAAAAAGAATAAAAAATTACTAAGTAAGCTCCATTTGGAATATTGAAAAACACAAAAAAAGCCTCGCTTGCAGGCGAGGCTTTATCTGACGGCTATTACAAGAAGCTGTAGGTGTAGTTGAAGATCAGACGGGTCTGGTCCTTGTCGGGAAGACCGGCTGCGTCGCCACGGTAGACGCCATGACGTACCGTTGCGCCTAAGCCTTTGAGTGCGCCCTGCTGAATGGTGTAGTCCACCCGCATGTCGCGCTCCCACTCGGATGCATCGCTGCCGCCGGTTGCGGATTTGATGTTTTCGCCCTTCAAGTAAGCCACGGACGCTTTCAGACCCGGCACACCCGCAGCGGCGAAATCGTAGGTGTATTGACCGAAGGTGGTGTTTTCACCTGCACGGACAAAACCGTTGATCATGGCATCGGTGAACAGGTAGAAACTGGTACCACCGTTCCCTTCCGGACGGCCATTGCCATCGACGACGTTACCCTGGTTCAGGTAGACGAAACCGCCGTCATCATTGACGCGTTGGTGACCGAGCAGGAAGGCGTTGCCACCCAAGGTGTACGTGAACATGGCGCTCCAGGTCTTGTTATCGACCTCGCCCGGGGTCTTGGCGAAACCACCGTTGTTGTTGAAGCGGTAGCCGAGGTCGCCGTTCTTGCCATCGGAGCTGCTGTCAAAATAACGCAGGTCTGTCTTGAAGGACTGTTTGGCGTCGATCGTGAAAACGTGAATCAGGCCAAGGAAGTCCTGCTTGTAGTAATCCTTCAGATTCGAGTGGTAGTACTGCAGGGTAAGGTCCTTGGTGACCTTCCAGTCAGCACCGGCATAGCGGAACTGATTGCTGTCCTGAGTACCGCCAGCCACTGCCAGGCCGGTGGAGTTTGAAGAGGCGCGACCCGCCGAGTGTTCCAACTGACCCGCGTTGAGGGTCACGTTGTCGATTTCCTTCGAGGTGATGGTGCCACCGTCAAAGGTCTGTGGCAGCAGGCGGCTGTCGTTCGCTACCAGGATCGGCATGTTCGGTTGCAGAGCGCCACCCAGGTGGGCTTCGGTCTTCGAGAAGCGCGCCTTGACGTTAGCCGCCGCGCGGCTCCACTCGTCCACGGCCGAACCATCGGTGTCGCTTGGGAAGAATGTGTTGTTGTTGGCTGGGTGGTGACCTTTGCCGCCGTCCAGATGGATACCCACGAGGGCCTGGGCGTCGATACCGAAGCCGACAGTACCTTGGGTGAAACCGGACAGATAATCGAACTTGAGGCCTTCAGCGGTCTCTCTCTGATCCGTGCCACCGGCATCGCGGTTATCGTCGTTGTAATACATGGTGCGAGAACTGACGGAAGCTTTGCTGTCTTCCAGGAAACCCGCGGCGCCTGCCTGCTGCGCTAAAACCCCGACGGCCACGGCCACACCCAGAGCCAAGGTGGACTTGTTCATTGTTTCGCTCCTCTCGTTTCTAATTCTTGTGTTCCTGGTCCTGGGTCGTATGCCCGGGATCCTAAGATCCGCGATTAGCGCCAGACCGTGACCCACAAGTCAATCGTAACTTTGTGTGTCTACGACCATGGTCTAATCCCCAATAAATTCCGTCCTTGTCGGGCTATAAACCCAAAAAGAATCACCCAATTCTTTTTCATACCATTTAGGAATTTAGCTCCGCACTACCTCTTGAGCTGGGACACAGGCACCGGCTCATAAGCTAATTCCTAAATGGTATTTGTTAGCCTTTTTTTAGATCGATTAGTTTTGATGCAATTCACGATCAATCCCTATCGAAAGGCAGCGCCATGACGACCAAACGCGCACTATCCGGTCCAATTGTTACAGTTTGTGTATCACTAATAATATCTTTTAGCGCTCACGCGGCGAACCTCACGATCGGTTATCAAACCGGTATCGACCCCAGCAAAGTCCCCCAGGCAGACGGGCTGTACGAGAAAACCATCGGCCAGAAAATTGACTGGCGTCGTTTCAACAGTGGCCCGGAAGTGGTTACTGCCATTGCTTCCGGTGACGTGCAGATTGGCAACCTCGGCTCAAGTCCGCTGGCAGCCGCTGCTTCGCGCAATCTGCCGATCGTTGCGTTCATTGTTTCCGCCCAGATCAACGCCGCTGAAGCACTGGTGGTACGCAACGGCAGCGGCATCGATAAACCGGAAGATCTGATCGGCAAGACCATCGCCACACCCTTCGTTTCAACCTCCCACTACAGTTTGCTGGGTGCGTTGAAGCACTGGGGCCTGGACACCTCGAAAGTCAAAGTGGTGAATTTGCAACCGGCGGAAATCGCGGCGGCGTGGAAGCGTGGTGACATCGATGGTGCGTTTGTCTGGTCACCCGCGCTGGGGGAAATTCGCAAGACTGGCAAGACTCTGACCGACGCTGCACAGGTTGGCCAATGGGGTGCGCCGACATTCGAGGTTTGGGTCGCGCGCAAGGATTACGCCGAGAAGCACCCAGAGGTTGTGGCCAAATTCGCCAAGGTCACGTTGGACTCGTTCGCCGACTATGCCGCGCATAAGGACAGCTGGACCGCTGACTCGGTACCGGTGCAAAAAATCGCCAAACTGACCGGTGCCAATGCCGTTGATGTGCCGGAGTTGCTGGCCGGTTCCACGTTCCCGGATGCTAAAGCCCAACAGACCACCGCGCTGCTGGACGGCGGCACGGCCAAGGCGATTGGCGAGACGGCGAAGTTCTTGAAGGAACAAGGGAAGGTCGAGACGGTGCTGCCGGATTATTCGCCGTATGTCAGTGGCAAGTTTGTCACTGAATAACAGGCTGAACACCTGTGGCGAGGGGGCTTGCCTCCGTTGGGCTGCGGAGCAGCCCTAAAACCTGCCGGACCGAGTCGCATGGTTTTGCAGTCGCTTCGCGACCGAACGGGGCGATGCGGCGGTCCGACAAGCCCCCTCGCCACAGAGTTACAAGGTTTTTTCGAAGATCTTCGAATTACGCTGATAGTTGTACAGCGATGCCCGCGCTGATGGCAGACGCTCTACGCTGCTCGGCACAAACCCACGCTCGCGAAACCAGTGAGCGGTCCGGGTCGTCAGTACGAACAAGGTTTTCAGCCCCTGCGCCCGAGCGCGGGTTTCGATGCGCTCCAGCAGTTCATCACCACGACCGCCATGGCGATACTCCGGGTTCACCGCCAGACACGCCAACTCCCCCGCATCCGAATCAGCAATCTGATACAGCGCCGCACACGCGATGATCATGCCTTCGCGTTCGACCACACTGAACTGCTCGATCTCACGCTCCAGTACCTCGCGGGAACGGCGCACCAGAATGCCCTGCTCTTCCAGCGGGCTGATCAAATCGAGCAAACCACCGACGTCTTCGATCGCTGCTTCACGCACGATCTCGAATTGCTCCTGGGCCACCAGCGTACCGCCACCGTCACGGGTGAACAGTTCGGTCAGCAGCGCGCCGTCTTCGGCGTAGCTGACGATATGACTGCGAGCCACGCCGCCGCGGCAGGCCTCCGCGGCCGCATCCAGCAGCTCAGCCTGATAGTTGCTGCCCAGACGCTGCAAATGCGCCGGCACTTGTTGCGGACGCAACTCACGAACCAGACGACCGTTTTCATCGATCAAACCCAGGTCGGCACCGAACAACAGCAGCTTGTCCGCCCCCAGATCGATGGCCGCGCGGGTGGCAACGTCTTCGCAGGCGAGGTTGAAAATCTCACCGGTCGGCGAGTAACCCAGCGGCGACAGCAGCACGATGGAACGTTCATCCAGCAGGCGATTGATGCCCTTGCGGTCGACCCGACGCACTTCGCCGGTGTGGTGATAGTCGACGCCTTCGAGCACGCCGATTGGCCGCGCCGTCACCAGGTTGCCGCTGGCCACCCGCAGACGCGAGCCCTGCATTGGCGATGAAGCCATGTCCATGGACAGCCGCGCTTCGATGGCGATACGCAACTGGCCCACCGCATCGATCACACACTCCAGCGTTGCGGCATCGGTGATGCGCATCCCGTGGTGGTAATGCGGGGTCAGGCCCCGCGCAGCCAGGCGGGTTTCAATTTGCGGACGGGAGCCGTGAACCAGCACCAGTCGCACACCCAGGCTGTGCAACAGCACCAAGTCGTGGACGATATTACCGAAGTTCGGGTGCTCCACGCCGTCGCCGGGCAGCATGACGACGAAGGTGCAATCACGGTGGGCATTGATGTAAGGCGAAGCGTGACGAAGCCAATTAACGTATTCGGGCATGAACCTGGGCCTGTAATAAATAGCAGCCAAAAAATGGGCGAAACAGAAAACGCACAGCGGGCTGATGGTTATCGTCGGAACAGGCTTGGCGACACGCGCGCTCTCCTCATGAATACGGGTTTGGACACGGGCGATTTACAAAGCTTGTCAGTCACAGCACAGACCCTGTGGGAGCGAGCTTGCTCGCGATAGCGGTTGTACATTCGACACATGTGTTGCCTGTCAGTCCGCTATCGCGAGCAAGCTCGCTCCCACATGGATTTGTACTCAATTGACTGGCATTGGCGTTTTGGCCGGTGTCAGGCAGTAATGTTCAATCAGTTGACGTAATAGATGCACCGTAGGCTGCAAACGTGACATTTCGAGGTATTCCCCCGGTTGGTGCGCACAGGCGATGTCGCCAGGGCCGAGCACCAGTGTTTCGCAGCCAAGACGCTGAAGATAAGGCGCTTCGGTGCCGAACGCCACTGCTTCGGCACTATGGCCTGTGAGCTTTTCCGCGAGCCGGACCAATTCTGCATCCTCGGCCTGCTCGAACGGCGGCACTTCGGGGAACAGCGGCGCGTAATCGATCTTCACCTGATGCCACTCGGCAATGGGCTTGAGCTTCTGCAGAATCTCCGCGCGCAGGGCATTGGGGTCCATGCCCGGTAACGGGCGTAGATCAAACTCCAGCGAACACTGGCCGCAAATACGGTTGGGATTATCGCCGCCATGGATGCAGCCGAAATTCAGGGTCGGCGTCGGCACGCTGAACTGTGGATTACGGAATTCACGCTGCCACGCCAACCGCAAACCACGCAGTTCACCGATGGCATCGTGCATGGCTTCAAGGGCGCTGTGGCCAAGGCGCGGATCAGAGGAGTGGCCGCTCTGGCCGAGGATGTCGATGCGCTCCATCATGATGCCTTTGTGCATGCGGATCGGCTTCAGCCCGGTGGGCTCGCCGATCACCGCCGCACGACCCAGCGGACGCCCGGCTTCGGCCAAGGCGCGAGCGCCGGACATCGAGCTTTCTTCATCGCAGGTAGCGAGGATCAGCAGCGGTTGCTTGAATGGCTGATCGAGCAGCGGTATGACGGCTTCGATGGCCAGGGCGAAAAAGCCCTTCATGTCGCAGCTGCCAAGTCCGACCCAGCGACCATCAACCTCGGTCAGCTTCAGCGGATCGGTTTGCCACAACGCACCATCGAACGGCACCGTGTCACTGTGACCGGCCAGCACCAAACCACCGGGGCCGGAACCGAAACTGGCCAGCAGATTGAATTTGCCGGGGTTGACCTGCTGGATGTCGCAGGTAAAACCCAGATCGCCGAGCCACGTCGCCAGCAAATCAATCACCGGACGGTTTGTTTGATCGAGGCTGGCCTGCGTACAGCTGACGGACGGCGCAGCGATCAGCGCAGCGAACTGATCTTTCATGGATGGCAAAGGCATCGCTGACTCCAACTCCCGAATTGAAGTCCATCATAGAACCATCCGGCGACAGGAATAAACCGCTGCGGCGCGTAGGTACCTTCAGTCCTGTACACTGCACGACCTTGGCAGCCACACATTCCCCCCGGCTGCGCTCCCGATCCTGGATTTTCCGGCCATGCAGAAAGAAACCGAAATCAAACTCCGCGTCAGCCGAGAAACGCTCGCTGCCCTGCGCGAGCACCCGCTCCTGAAAAAACGCAACAAAAGTGGCTGGGAACGCCGTGAGTTGATGAATCAGTACTTCGACACGCCTGAGCGCGACCTGGCCCGCGCCAAGGTTGCCCTGCGCCTGCGCCGCGATGGCGAAGAAGTGATTCAGACCCTCAAGACCCGCGGCCAGAGCGTTGCCGGTTTGTCCGAGCGTAACGAATACGACTGGAACCTGCCCAAAGCCAAGCTCGACGTGAAGAAACTCGACGGCGAATGCTGGCCTGAAGAGTTGGCCGAGCTGGACAAGAAAACCCTGAAGCCGATCTTCACCACCGATTTCGTCCGCGAACGCGCGGAAATCGCCTGGGGCCGTGGCAAGACCAAAGTGGTGATCGAAGCCGCGCTGGACCTGGGCCACGTGGTGGTCGGCAAGCAGAAAGAAGAAATCTGCGAACTGGAACTGGAACTGCGCGAAGGCGAGCCGGCCGCTCTGCTGGAGCTGGCCGCCGAACTGGCCGCGACCCTGGCCCTGATGCCGTGTGACATCAGCAAGGCCGAGCGCGGTTATCGCCTGTACGACGCCAACAGCTATTCGTTGAGCCTGCCGGCGCCGCAGATCACCGCGGAAACGCCGCTGGACGACGCTTTCGCCGCGCTGAGCTGGCACTTGCTAAGCAGCAGCCAGCGTCTGGCCGAGCAGTATCGCTTCAATGGCCACTGGCGCCTGTTGCAGGACTGGGTCGAAAACCTGGCTGAATTGCGCGCGTTGCTGAGCAGCCTGGGTCAAGCCGCGCCGCGTCAGTCGACGCACGATCTGCGGGTTGCGCTGGATGCCTTGTTGGAAGACTGGCGCCCACTGGTGCAAGCCGGTGTCGACGACGAAGACGTGCGCAAAGCCGCGCCGGAGCAGTTCCTCGAAGAACTGGAAGATCCGCGTTGGGGCTTGTTCTCGCTGAACACTTCGCGCTGGTTGCTGGCCCGCACCTGGGCTGCCGATCGCAACGTCCGTGGCAATCGCCAGGGCGCTGCGCAACTGGGCAGCTGGTTGCCGCGTTTGCTGGGTGAAGAAGCGACTTCCCTGCAACTGCAGCGTTATCAGCAACAGCCGGAAGACCTGGCCGAGCAACTGCCGCGCATCGAGCGCATCCAGGCCTGGCTGCACCATGCCCGCAGCGTGCTGGACATCCCGGAAATGGATCGCCTGTACGGTGAGCTGAAACAGCTTGCTCAATTGGCGAACGAGCCGATCACCGACGAATCGCTGGATGCACGCAAGCAGCAGGCGATTGCGGTTTATCAGAATCGTGCCTGGAAGATGCTGTTGCGTATGTAATACCGCCATCGCGAGCAGGCTCGCTCCCACAGTTAACCGAGTTGTCTGAATGGACGCGGTCTAATGTGGGAGCGAGCTTGCTCGCGATGAGGCCTGCACATCCACCGCAAAAACATCAGACCGGCAAACTCGTCGTGGATTTGATTTCCGATAACGCCACAATTGAGTTCACCTCCTGAATCCCCGGCACCATCGACAGCTTCTCGAAGAAGAACCGCTCATACGCCTCGATGTCCGCCGTCACAATCCTCAGCAAGAAATCCACCGACCCCATCAGCACATAACATTCCAGCACTTCGGGAAAACCGCGAATCGCCTCGGTGAATTCGGTGAAGTTCGAACGCCCGTGAGCGTTGAGTTTGATTTCAGCGAAGATCTGCGTATTCAGACCGATTTTCTTCCGGTCGAGCAAGGTCACCTGCCCTCGAATGATCCCCTCCTCTTTCATCCGCTGAATCCGCCGCCAGCACGGCGACTGGGAGAGCCCTACTTGTTCGGCGATCTGCGCGCTGGAGAGCGAAGCGTCTTCCTGGAGTAACGCGAGAATCTTGCGGTCGTAGCCATCCAGTTCGTTTTGCATAAATAAACCTGTAATTGATAGATAGCTGAATCAAACAATTCGAAAAATAGGCAATAACCCCAATCATAGATAAGAAATGCCCCGCACCGAATGTAAAAATTGCTCCATTGATTTGGAGGCCGACCATGCCGCACCTGGAAGCTGTGAACACCTCGCCCGCCCGCGCCGATGTCTGGAACGCCAGCAACGCCCACTGCCGCGCTCACTATCAATTGCTGGCCGAGGCCGAACCTGATCTGCTGTGCCGGGCGCTCAACCTGTTCGCCTTGCAGTTTCTGACGCCGCAACAGGTCAACGTGCAGCGGATGGATGATCTGTTGTCGATCGACATCGTAATAGACGGCCTGAGCTGGCACCGCGCCCAAGTGATCGCGGAAAAATTACGTAACCTGATCAGCGTCTGTTCGGTTGAGCTGCAAGCTGCTGATTCCGCGTGGGATGAGCCTGCTCAGGCGGCGGGCTGAAAAAACTCGACACGGCTTCGTCGGGTAGTGGCCCAACGGTCGGCGGGTCCGCGACTATCCTTTGCGAACTGTTGTTCATGAGGAGCCCGCATGTCCGTTCAACTTGCCATTCAGGACCGCTGGCTGGATCTCAATGATTTGCTGCGTGAACTGGTCGCCCAAGGCTTTATCAGCCAGGACTCGGCCGAGCACGCGGTAAACGCTCGTCGCCGGCATGCCGCCAATGGCCAGATACATCCACTGGAGTTCATCGCCAGCCAACACCTCGACGACCTCAGTCGTCCCGGTAAACACCTGGATCTGGAAAGCCTGACCCTGTGGTTGTCACAACAGGCCGGTCAGCCTTATTTGCGCATCGACCCGCTGAAAATCAACGTCGCGGCCATTACCCCGCTGATGTCCTACGCGTTCGCCCAGCGTCACAAGATCCTCGCGGTGTCCATCGACCGCGACGCTGTCACCGTGGCCAGCGCCCAGCCTTACGTCAACGGCTGGGAAGCCGACCTGACCCATGTGCTGAAGCTGCCGATCAAGCGTGTGGTCGCCAACCCGGTGGACATCCAGCGCTTCAGCGTGGAGTTTTTCCGCCTGGCCAAATCGGTCAGCGGTGCGACCAACGCCGATCAGCAGATGAACACCCTGGGCAATTTCGAGCAGCTACTGAACCTCGGCGCCAGCGACCAGGAACCGGACGCCAACGATGCGCACATCGTCAACATCGTCGACTGGTTGTTCCAGTACGCGTTCCAGCAACGCGCCAGCGATATCCACATCGAACCCCGGCGCGAACAAGGCACGGTGCGTTTTCGTATCGACGGCGTGCTACACAACGTCTATCAATTCCCGCCGCAAGTGACCATGGCCATCGTCAGCCGCCTGAAAAGCCTCGGGCGGATGAACGTCGCGGAAAAGCGCAAACCCCAGGACGGCCGGGTCAAGACCAAAACCCCGGACGGTGGCGAAGTCGAGCTGCGGCTGTCGACATTGCCTACCGCATTCGGCGAAAAAATGGTTATGCGGATCTTCGACCCGGAGGTACTGCTCAAAAACTTTGATCAGTTGGGCTTCTCCGCCGACGACTTGCGCCGCTGGCAGGATATGACGAGCCAGCCCAACGGCATCATTCTGGTCACCGGCCCGACCGGTTCCGGCAAGACCACCACGCTGTACACCACCTTGAAGAAACTGGCGACGCCGGAGGTCAACCTCTGCACCATCGAAGACCCGATCGAAATGGTCGAGCCGGCGTTCAATCAGATGCAAGTCCAGCACAACATCGACCTGACTTTCGCCGCCGGTGTGCGCGCGCTGATGCGACAGGATCCGGACATCATCATGATCGGTGAGATCCGTGATCTGGAAACCGCTGAAATGGCGATCCAGGCTGCGCTCACGGGCCACTTGGTGCTGTCGACGCTGCACACCAACGATGCGCCGAGCGCGATCAGCCGCTTGCTGGAGCTGGGCGTGCCGCATTACCTGATCAAAGCCACGGTGCTCGGCGTCATGGCCCAGCGCCTGGTCCGCACCTTGTGCCCGCATTGCAAGGCACCGCTGACGCTGGGTGAAGAAGACTGGCAAACCTTGACCCGGCCCTGGCAGGCACCGTTGCCGAGCAACGCACATCGCGCCATCGGTTGCCTTGAATGCCGCGATACCGGTTACCGCGGCCGCGCCGGGGTCTACGAAATCATGCAGCTGACGGATGGCGTCAAAGCGCTGATCAACCCCGACACCGATTTACTGGCCGTGCGGCGTCAGGCGTTCAAGGAAGGCATGCGCAGTTTGCGATTGTCGGGGGCGCAAAAAGTGGCGGCCGGGCTGACAACCATCGAGGAGGTGCTGCGGGTGACACCGCAGAGCGAGCAGAAATGAAACCTTTTATGTCTCCTGATGATGCAAGGGCCGACTAACGGTTCTTATCCCCAACCGGCGCCGCTACACTCCTGCGATCGAAATTTCATTGATTAACAGGGAATCGTTATGCAGATCGGAAGCGTGCTTTTACTTTTTGTCGGCCTGGTGGTCGCCATTCTGTTCATGGGTTTCAAGGTCGTACCTCAGGGTTACCAGTGGACCGTCGAGCGTTTTGGTCGTTACACCAACACGCTCAAGCCCGGCCTTAACATCATCATTCCGGTGATGGACCGCATCGGTCGCAAGATCAACGTGATGGAAAGTGTGCTGGATATTCCGCCCCAGGAAGTCATCACCGCCGATAACGCCACGGTGCAGATCGACGCCGTGTGCTTCTTCCAGGTGGTCAACACTGCCCAGGCCGCCTACGAGGTCAACAACCTCGAACACGCGATTCGCAACCTCTTGCAAACCAACATCCGTACCGTACTCGGCTCCATGGAGCTGGACGCGATGCTCAGCCAGCGTGACGGGATCAACGAAAAACTGCTGCGCACCGTCGACGAAGCCACGGCGCCGTGGGGCATCAAGATCACCCGGATCGAGATCAAGGACATCAGCCCGCCGGCTGACTTGATGGCTGCGATGTCGGGGCAGATGAAAGCCGAGCGGATCAAGCGCGCGCAAATCCTTGAAGCCGAAGGTCTGCGTGCCGCGGCGATTCTGACTGCCGAAGGTAAGAAGCAGGCGCAGATTCTGGAGGCCGAAGGGGGTCGTCAGGCCGCGTTCCTCGAAGCCGAAGCCCGTGAACGTCAAGCCGAAGCCGAAGCCCAGGCCACCAAAGTGGTGTCCGAAGCCATTGCTGGCG
Organism: Pseudomonas sp. LBUM1666; assembly: GCF_059695775.1. Lineage (NCBI taxonomy): Bacteria > Pseudomonadati > Pseudomonadota > Gammaproteobacteria > Pseudomonadales > Pseudomonadaceae > Pseudomonas > Pseudomonas sp. LBUM1666. Next base: position 5,974,634 of record NZ_CP166789.1, read on the forward strand.
GCAACGTGCAGGCGGTCAATTACTTCGTGGCGCAGAAATACATCGATGCGCTGGGCAAACTGGCCTCGGCCAACAACAGCAAAGTGATTCTGATGCCGCTCGAGGCCAGTTCGATGATCGGCGCAGTCGGCGGCATCGGCGAAATCGTCAAAGCCACGTTCGATAACAAGAAAGCCTGAGGCACGTTATGTGGGCATTCCTGCAGCATTTATCGTTCTGGGACTGGCTGGCATTAGGCACCGTGCTGCTGATTCTCGAAGTGTTCGGCGCCGGTGGCTACTTGCTGTGGATTGGCATGGCAGCCGCCGCCGTTGGCGTGCTGACCTTTGCAGCGCCGGACATCACCTGGGAAATGCAGTTTCTGCTGTTCGGCCTGCTCTCGATCGCGACCGCCCTGTACTGGTGGAGGCGCCAGCGCAGCGCGGTACGGATGAGTGATCAGCCAAACCTCAATCTGCGCGGTCAGGAACTGATTGGCAAAACCTTTGTGGTACATGAAGCGATTGTCGACGGCAGCGGCAAAATCAAGGTCGCCGACGGTGTGTGGATGGCCCGAGGGCCCGATGCCGCGGTGGGCAGCCGCGTTCGGGTGAGTGGGCAGCAAGGGGCTATTTTACTGGTTGAACCGGCTGAATGAGCCGTTATGGAACTCGATTGGGGGATTGGCAATCCAACGCCGTAGTTAACCCAGTGGAGTCACCCAATATGCGTCTCAAACTTGCTGTCGCTACCATCGCCTTGTTGTCCCTTCCTGTCGGTTCGGCGATGGCCGATAGCTTTTGGCGTAACGTCATCTCGTCCGGTGCGACTACCGGCTCGACCTACCTGACCTTCAAGGATCACAAGCTGATCATTGCCGCCCAGGACGATGCCGGCAGCTTTGTCGCCAGTGACGGCGGCATTCGCGGCCCATACCTGGAGGCCGCAATGCAGAAAGTCCGCGCCGACAACCCTGGCCTGCAGGCCACGGACATGGAACTGGCGAACGCGATCCTGGCGAAGAATGCCGTCGCTTCGGAATAAGCGTTGTTGCTGAATAAAAAATGCCGCTCTCAATGAGCGGCATTTTTTTTGAACCAGAGAAATTGCACAGCTATTTCCTACGTAGGCTAACGCCAAAACACTGACATGCAGACGAGTTTTCACCGACCTACTGATGAAAGCTCTGATATGAGCGTCCGACGTGCGAACTCAAACTTTGTCGATTCGGATTACCCCCACAAGCGAATCGACTCACATGAAAAAACCAGTCTTATCTTTACTTCTGCTGGCCGCCTACAGTCACGCTTCCCACGCGGAAGGCCTGTACGGCTCGATAAAAATCCAGAGTGTCCAGCAAGACCTTGCCGACGCCCTGCTCACAAGTCCCAGGGTGAACAACCGTATTGTCAGTCCGGAGCGCAACAAAGATGTCGGCGGCTCCGTTGCGCTCGGCTATGAGTTCATAGGTGGCTGGCGCCTGGAAAGCGAGTACACCATCAAGCAGGACTCGGAGTTCAAGAGTTACTGGGCGCCATTCAACGCCAACGTTAACAACATGCAGGTCTCATCCAAGCGCCTGATGCTCAATGCCTATAAGGACTTCCCCTTGACCCAAAGCCTATCGCTGTACGCCATGGCCGGCGCAGGCGTGGCCCATATCAATTCCGAAGGCTATCAGTCCAACCCTTCACGTCGATTTGCCAACAATACCCAAAACAATTTCGCCTACACCCTGGGCGTCGGTGCAGACCTCAAACTGACCCGGCAAATTACCGTCGGTACCGGCTACCGCCATGTCGACATGGGTAAGGTTGAAACCGGCTATAACACCTTCGCCAACCGCATCAATGCGCGGGACGAACAACTAAAGGGCAAGCTTCGAGAGCAGAATCTTTACGTTGAAGCGCGGATGTCGTTCTGATTCATGACTCAAAAAAATGCCGCTCTCCATGAGCGGCATTTTTTTGCTGGAATACAAAACGGTGTGTCAGCGGTAATCGTCCACCGGCACACAAGCACAAAACAGATTGCGGTCACCGTAGACATTGTCCACCCGGTTCACCACCGGCCAGTACTTATGCGCCTTGGTGTGAGCGTCCGGCGTCACCGCCTGCTCGATGCTGTAGGACCGCTCCCAAACCCCGGTGATATCCGCCAGGGTATGCGGTGAACGTTTCAGCGGGTTGTCATCGGCCGGCCAGTTGCCGTTTTGCACCTCGGTGATTTCCGCGCGGATACTCAGCATCGCCCCGATAAACCGGTCCAGCTCTGCCTTCGATTCACTTTCGGTGGGTTCAACCATCAACGTCCCCGGCACCGGAAACGACATGGTCGGCGCATGGAAGCCATAGTCCATCAGCCGCTTGGCGACGTCCTCCTCGCTGATCCCGGTCAGGGCCTTGAGTGGGCGCAGGTCAAGAATGCATTCGTGAGCCACCCGCTCGTTGCGCCCGGTGTAAAGCACCGGAAACGCACCGGACAAGTGCTGCGCCAGGTAATTCGCGGCGAGGATCGCCACCTCACTGGCATCCACCAATTGCGGTCCCATCATCGCGATGTACATCCAGCTGATCGGCAAAATGCTCGCACTGCCCCAAGGCGCCGCGCTGACTGCGCCGTTCTGCGCCAGTGGCCCGTCGATCGGCACCACTGGATGGTTGGCCACGAACGGCGCCAGATGCGCCCGCACACCAATCGGCCCCATGCCCGGCCCACCGCCACCATGGGGAATGCAGAAAGTCTTGTGCAGGTTCATGTGGGACACGTCGGCGCCTATGTCCGCCGGGCGCGCCAGTCCGACCTGAGCGTTGAGGTTGGCGCCATCCATGTACACCTGGCCGCCGTGGCTGTGGATAACTTCACAGATTTCGCTGATGCCTTCCTCGTATACGCCGTGGGTCGAAGGATACGTCGCCATCAGGCAGGCGAGTTTGTCTCCGGCCTCTGCGGCTTTGCCTTTGAGGTCATCCAGATCGACGTTGCCCGCCTCGTCGCATTCGACGATCACCACCCGCATCCCGGCCATCTGCGCCGAAGCCGGGTTGGTGCCGTGGGCCGAGGACGGAATCAGGCAAATATCCCGCGCGCCCTCATGACGACTCTCGTGATATTTGCGGATCGCCAGCAGCCCGGCGTACTCACCTTGCGCGCCAGAGTTGGGTTGCATGCAAATCGCGTCGAAACCGGTGATCGCGCAGAGCCAGCGCTCCAGTTCCTCGATCATCAGCGAATAACCCACCGCCTGCTCTTTCGGCACAAACGGATGCAGGTTGGCGAACTGCGGCCAGGTGATGGGGATCATCTCGCTGGTGGCATTGAGTTTCATGGTGCAGGAGCCCAGCGGGATCATCGATTGATTGAGCGCCAGGTCCTTGTTCTCCAGTTGCTTGAGGTAGCGCAGCATCTCGGTTTCGCTGTGATGGGCGCTGAACACCGGATGACGCAGATAAGGCGAGGTACGCAGCAGACCTGCGGGAATGCCGGAAGCCAGGGTTTCAGCGTCCAGTTCGTCGACGTTGAGCCCATGATCGGCACCGAGGAACACATCAAACAACTTCGCGACGGTGGATTCGTCAGAGGTTTCGTCGAGGCTCAGCCCCAACTGCCCGCGCCCGAGAATACGCAGGTTGATCTGCGCCGCCTGGGCACTTTCGATGATTGCCGTCTGAGTACCACCGACCTCCAGCGTCAGCGTGTCGAAAAAGTGTTTATTAAGGCGAGTGATGCCGTGGCGCTCCAGGCCAGCGGCGAGGATGCCGGTCAGCCGGTGGACGCGTTGGGCAATGCGTTTGAGCCCTTCCGGACCGTGGTAGACCGCATAGAAACTGGCAATGTTGGCCAGCAGCACCTGAGCGGTGCAAATGTTCGAGTTAGCCTTTTCCCGGCGGATATGTTGCTCGCGGGTTTGCAGGGCCATGCGCAGGGCGACGTTGCCGCGAGCATCTTTCGAGACGCCGATGATCCGCCCGGGAATCGCCCGTTTGTACTCATCGCGACTGGCAAAAAACGCCGCGTGAGGCCCACCGTAACCCATGGGCACGCCGAAACGCTGGGATGAACCGAACACCACGTCGGCGCCCAACTCCCCCGGCGGCGTCAGTAACAGCAGACTCAGCAGATCGGTTGCGACACACGCCAAGGCTTGCTGCGCATGCAGATGATCGATCAATGGACGAAGATCGCGGATCTCGCCGTGGGTGTCGGGATATTGCAGGAGCGCGCCGAACACCTGGTGCTGTTTCAAGTTATCCACAGTGTCGATGATGAGTTCGAAGCCGAACCCTTCTGCCCGGGTCTGCACCACGGAAATGGTCTGCGGATGACAGTTTTCGTCGACGAAGAACAGATTGCTTCTGGACTTGGCGACACGCTTGGCCAGTGCCATGGCTTCCGCCGCCGCCGTGGCTTCGTCCAGCAGCGAGGCGTTGGCCAGTTCCAGGCCCGTGAGGTCGATGGTCAATTGCTGAAAGTTCAGCAGCGCTTCGAGCCGCCCTTGGGCGATCTCTGGTTGATACGGCGTGTACGCGGTGTACCAACCGGGATTTTCCAGCACGTTGCGCACAATGACGGTCGGCGTGAGGGTGCCGTGGTAGCCCATGCCGATCAGGCTGGTCCAGACCTGGTTTTGCTCGGCGTAACCGCGCAGTTTGGCCAGCGCTGCTTCTTCGTCGAGGGCGGGCGGCAGGTCCAGCGGCCTGTTCAGGCGAATTCCCGGCGGCACTGTCTGCTCGATCAACTCGACCCGGCTGCCGAGGCCGAGGCTGTCGAGCATCGCCTGTTGCTCGGCGGCATCGGGCCCGAGGTGGCGGCGAAGGAAGGCATTGGGGTCGCGTAACTGGCTCAAGGACGGCAACTGGGACATGACGGGCTCTCTCTTGACTGGCGCTCAACGTCGATGCAACACGGTCAAACCAGCATAGCAGTCGATGCCGGGGAGTCCTGAGCGGACAATAAAAAGCCCCGACAAGTCGGGGCTTTGGGGATGACGCTGAACGCTTACTCGCCGATGGCGGCCTTGTAGCCCGCCGCATCGAGCAGCTTGTCCAGATCGCCAGCGTTGCTTGGCTTGAGCTTGAAAATCCAGGCACCGTACGGGTCGGAGTTGAGCAACTCAGGGTTAGCGCTCAGTTCTTCGTTGATGGCAATCACTTCACCGGCAACCGGGGAGTAGATGTCCGAAGCGGCTTTAACCGACTCCACCACACCGGATTGATCACCGGCAGCAAAGACTGTTCCGACTTCGGTCAGCTCAACGAACACCACATCGCCCAAGGCTTCCTGAGCGTGATCGCTGATGCCCACGGTGACGGTGCCATCGGCTTCAAGACGGGCCCATTCGTGACTTTCGGCAAAACGCAGGTCGGCAGGAATATCGCTCATGTTCTGTGTCCTCAAGAGAATTGTCAGCGGTCGTTGCCCGCCAGAAAAGGTTAGATCAAGGTTTTGCCATGGCGTACGAAGGTCGGTTTGACCACTCGGACCGGGTACCACTTGCCACGGATTTCCACTTCTGCGCGGTCGGCAGTTGCCATCGGCACGCGCGCCAGTGCTATCGACTTGCTAAGCGTAGGAGAGAAACTACCACTGGTGATCTCCCCTTCGCCAACATTGGCGATGCGGACCACTTGATGAGCGCGCAAAACCCCACGCTCCTCAAGGACCAGACCGACCAGTTTGTGCTGCACGCCACCCGCCCGTTCAGCTTCTAGAGCGCTGCGACCGATGAACTGGCGAGTGGCCGGTTCCCAGGCAATGCTCCAGGCCATGTTGGAGGCCAGTGGTGAAACGTCTTGGTGAATGTCCTGACCGTAGAGGTTCATGCCGGCTTCGACCCGCAGAGTATCGCGCGCCCCGAGGCCGATCGGCGAGATGCCCGCGCCCACCAGATCGTTAAAGAATCCTGGCGCTTGATTGGCCGGCAGCACGATTTCCAGGCCATCTTCGCCGGTGTAACCCGTACGCGCGATGAACCAGTCACCATCGGCCTGGCCTTCGAAGGGCTTGAGCATCTGAATCAGGTTGCCGCGGGACTGGGTCACCAGTTCGGAGATTTTGTGCCGGGCCTGGGGACCTTGAATGGCCAGCATCGCCAGTTCGGAGCGCTCGTTGAGCCGCACCTTGAAACCATCGAGGTGAGCCTGCATCCAGGCGAGGTCCTGATTACGGGTGGAGGCGTTGACCACCAGCCGATAACCGTCCTCGAGACGGTAGACGATCATGTCGTCGACGATGCCGCCGCGCTCGTTGAGCATGGTGCTGTACAAGGCACGGCCAGGGCTGTGCAGACGTTCGACGTCATTGGCCAGCAAATGCTGGAGCCAGGCCTTGGCCTGGGGGCCGCTGACATCGATCACGGTCATGTGGGATACATCGAAAACCCCGCAATCGCGGCGCACCTGATGGTGTTCCTCGACCTGCGAGCCGTAATGCAAAGGCATATCCCAACCGCCAAAATCGACCATCTTCGCGCCGAGGGCGAGATGAAGGTCATACAGAGGCGTGCGCAGTCCCATGGGTTTCTCCTTCCGGGCGTGGCGAAGGTGCGGGCCGGTGCTGTACGGGGTCAAAGCCTTGAAATAGAAGGCTTTCAGCCGATTTCAGCTACCTGGTTTGTAGGACGGACCGCACCGAATGCCGCGCATTGTAGCCTCAAGGTGTAGGACTGGCACCTAGGCGTTTCGATGCGCCGAACGTCGAATCAATCCGATGACCGGTAACAGCCCGACCAAAACCAGAGTCAGTGCGGGCAAGGAGGCCCTCGCCCACTCGCCTTCGCTGGTCATTTCGAAGATCCGCACTGCCAGCGTATCCCAGCCAAACGGGCGCATCAGCAGGGTCGCGGGCATTTCCTTGAGCACATCGACGAACACCAGCAACGCAGCGCTCAACGTTCCTGGCAGCAATAACGGCAGATACACTTTGAAAAACAGTCGCGGCCCACTGACGCCAAGGCTACGTGCCGCTTCGGGCAAAGATGGCCGTATTCGCGCCAGACTGCTTTCCAGCGGCCCATAAGCCACCGCGATGAAACGCACCAGATAGGCCAGCAACAACGCCGACAGGCTGCCCAGCAGCAATGGCTTGCCGACGCCCCCCAGCCAACCCGACAACGGGATCACCAGTTCGCGATCCAGGTAACTGAACGCCAGCATGATCGACACCGCCAGCACCGAACCCGGCAAGGCGTAGCCGAGGTTGGCCAGGCTGATGCCGGTGCGGATCGCTCGGGTCGGGGCCTGGCGCCGGGCAAACGCCAGCACTAAAGCAACACTGACGGTGATCAGCGCCGCCATGCCGCCCAGGTACAAGGTATGAACGATCAGCCCCGCGTAACGCTCATCCAGGTCGAAGCGCCCGCGCTGCCAGAACCACACCACCAGTTGAAGCACTGGAATGACGAAAGCGCAGGCGAACACCAGACCGCACCAACTCATGGCCGCCAGCGCCTTGAAACCGCGCAGGTGATACAGCGCCTTGACCCGTGGTCGTTCGTTACTCGCCCGGTTGGCCCCGCGAGCACGGCGCTCGCCGTACAGCACGACCATCACCACCAGCAGCAACAGGCTGGCCAGTTGCGCGGCGGTGGAGAGGCTGAAGAATCCGTACCAGGTCTTGTAGATGGCGGTCGTGAACGTGTCGAAGTTGAACACCGACACCGCACCGAAGTCTGCCAGGGTTTCCATCAGCGCCAGCGCCACGCCAGCGCCGATGGCCGGGCGCGCCATGGGCAACGCGACTCGCCAGAACGCTTGCCACGGGGACTGCCCCAGGACTCGCGCCGCTTCCATCAGGCCTTTGCCCTGCGCCAGGAACGCGGTTCGCGCCAACAGGTAAACGTAGGGATAGAAGACCAGCACCAAAACCAGAATCACGCCGCCAGTGGAGCGCACGCGCGGCAACCTCAAGCCCGAGCCGAACCATTCGCGTAACAGGGTTTGCACGGGGCCGGCGAAATCCAACAGGCCGACGAAGACGAAGGCCAGCACGTAGGCGGGAATGGCGAATGGCAGCATTAGCGCCCAGTCCAGCCATCGTCGGCCGGGGAATTCGCAGAGGCTGGTGAGCCAGGCGAGGCTCACGCCCAGGAGCGTCACGCCGATACCGACGCCGAGCACCAGGGTCAGGGTATTGCCCAGCAGCCGCGGCATCTGGGTATCCCAGAGATGGGACCAGATTTGATGATCGATGGTTTGCCATGACAACAGCAAAACGCTAAGTGGCAGCAGGACCAGCGCAGCGATGGCGAAGACCAAGGGATACCAGCGGCGTTGGGCGGGGTGGGCCACGTTAAGGTCTCTGAGACGGTGAGTTTTGTGTGTGGTTCAAGATCGACCCCTCACCCTAACCCTCTCCCCAGGGGGGCGAGGGGACTGACTGAGTTGTTTGTGGGAAATACTGCGACGTGAAATATCGAGTCGAACTCAGGTTCTGGAAACAACCGAGATCGGCTCCCTTTCCCCCTCTCCCCCGTGGGGAGAGGGGTGGGCGGGCGGCGTTCCGATGAGGGGTGGATCTAGAATCCAACAACGTAATAACGACAGACTCAGTTCCAACCAGCCCGATCCATCATCCGAATCGCTTCAGCCTGACGTTTGCCGGCAATTTCCACAGGCAAGGTATCAGCCACAAACTTGCCCCAGCTCGCCACTTCCGCGGAAGGCTGAACCGCAGGGTTGGCCGGGAATTCCTGGTTCACGTCAGCAAAGATCTTCTGTGCTTCAGGTGTGGTCATCCATTCCACCAAGGCCTTGGCCGCCTCCGGGTGCGGAGCATGTTTGGTCAGGCCGATGCCCGACAGGTTCACGTGCACGCCACGGTCGCCCTGGTTCGGCCAGAACAGCTTCACCGCCAGATCAGGCTTCTGCTTGTGCAGACGACCGTAGTAGTACGTGTTGACGATACCGACGTCGCATTGACCCGCGTTGATGGCTTCGAGCACCGCGATGTCATCCGAGAACACATCGGTGGACAGGTTACTCACCCAGCCCTTGAGAATCTTCTCGGTTTTGTCGGCGCCGTGGACTTCGATCATGGTGGCGGTCAGGGACTGGTTGTAGACCTTCTTCGCCGTGCGCAGGCACAGGCGGCCTTCCCAGTTCTTGTCGGCCAGACCTTCGTAGGTGGTCAACTCACCGGGTTTCACCCGATCGGTGGAGTAAGCGATGGTCCTCGCCCGCAGGCTCAGGCCAGTCCAGGCATGGGCGGATGAGCGGTATTGCAGCGGGATGTTGGCGTCGATCACCTTGGAAGTGAACGGTTGCAGGATGCCCATTTGCTCGGCCTGCCAGAGGTTGCCGGCATCGACGGTCAGCAGAAGGTCAGCGGTGGCGTTCTCGCCCTCGGCCTTGATCCGCTGCATCAGCGGCGCTTCCTTGTCGGTGATGAACTTCACCTGCACGCCGGTTTTCGCGGTGTAGGCATCGAAGACCGGTTTGATCAGCTCGTCGATACGCGAGGAGTAAACCACCACCTCGTCAGCGGCCTGGGCAGCAGTGCTGCCAATCAGGGTCAGGGCGAGGGCGGTCAGTAGACGCTTCGGTACCAACATGGGAGCGATCTCTCTATTGAAAAAGTGAGGACAAATGATATGGACTCACATTTACGTTCTCAATCGAACAGTTCGCGGAGGCGTTACCAGATGTTGCACAGATTGGAGTTTGTGGTGAATGTACCGGACCCTTCGCGAGCAAGCTCGCTCCCACAGTTGAAATGCATTCCAATGTGGGAGCTAGCCTGCTCGCGAAAGGGCCATCAGCCGCAGCGCAAATCTCAGGCCTTGGCCAACGCAGGCAGATCCCCGGTCAACCCCAGCGCCTCACGCACGAACAGCGCCTTGGCTTCGGGCATTTGGTCGACCATCTTTAACCCGGCATTGCGCAACCAGCGAATCGGCAACGGATCAGCCTGAAACAGGCGCTCGAAGCCTTCCATCGCTGCCATCAACGCCAGGTTGTGAGGCATGCGCCGGCGTTCGTAACGGCTGAGCACTTTCACATCCGCCAGACGCTCGCCACGCGTGGCCGCTTGCAACAGCACTTCGGCCAGCACGGCGGCATCGAGAAAACCAAGGTTCACGCCCTGCCCGGCCAATGGGTGAATGGTGTGCGCCGCATCACCGATCAACGCCAAACCTTCAGCCACATAACGCTTGGCATGACGCTGCCGCAGCGGTACGCACAGACGCGGATCGGCGCTGAGCACCTTACCGAGTCGGCCTTCGAAGGCCCGCTCCAGCTCTTTGCAGAAACCGTTCTCATCCAGCGCCATCAGGCGTTCGGCTTCGCTCGGGGTGGTCGACCAGACGATCGAACACCAATCCTGCTGACCGTCACGCTCCAGCGGCAAAAACGCCAGCGGACCGTTGTCGGTGAAGCGCTGCCACGCGGTCAGTTGATGAGGTTTGGCGCTGTGCACGCTGGTGACAATCGCGTGGTGCATGTAGTCCCACTCGCGCGTCGCCATGCCGGTCAGACGCCGAACGGCGGAATTAGCGCCATCCGCTGCGATCACCAAAGGTGCGCGCAAGGTGCGGCCATCGGCCAGGGTCAGCAGCCACTCGTCGCCGGAGCGACGCATTTGCTCCAGGCGCGCGTTGGCCAACATTCCAAGGTCGCAGTCGTGCAAGCGGTCGAGCAAGGCGTCCTGAACCACGCGATTCTCGACGATATGCCCCAGCACGTCGGCATGCACACTGGACGCCGAGAAATGGATTTGCCCGGTGCCGCTCCCGTCCCAAACGTGCATATCGGTGTAGGGGCTGCTGCGCCGATTGGCGATGCCGTCCCAGACGCCCAGACGTTCGAGAATCCGCTGGCTGGCAGCCGATAAGGCGCTCACTCGCGGTTCGAACGGCGCCTGCCCATCGAAGGGTTTGACGCTCAGGGGGCTGCCGTCCAGCAGCAGGACTTCCAGCCCGCTGTCCTGCAACGCCAGCGCCAGGGCGCTGCCGACCATTCCGGCCCCGACAATCAGCAGATCTGCGCGCATTTCCATGCTTTAAGCCTGTCTCGCTTGCGGCTTGAGCCGCATATAAAGGGATTTTCCGACCGCCACTTAAGCATCGGGACGCGTACCCAAACCCATGGCCTGCCGGGCGAACCAACGTTTGGCCGGCGGCAGCAAATCGAGACCCAGCAGACCGATGTTGCGGCCCAGGGAAACCAATGGTTGAGTGCTGCCGAACAAACGGGTGACCTGATCGGAGAAACCCACGGTCAGGTTCTGATCCAGACGCTGATGCTCGCGGTAAGCCTGCAAGGTCGCAAAGTCGCCGGGAGATGTTTCGCTGGCCAGCAATGCATCAGCCAGCGCTTGAGCATCACGCAAAGACAGGTTGAAACCTTGCCCGGCAATCGGGTGCAGGCTGTGGGCAGCATTGCCGAGAATCGCCAGATTGGGACGCACCTGCTCTTCGGCCTCGATCAATGTCAGCGGGTACAAGTGCCGCGCGCCAACCTGTTTCAAAGTGCCAAGGCGATAACCGAACACGCCTTGCAATTCGCTGAGGAAGCTCTTTTCATCGAGGGCCGCGAGCCGTTGCGCGTCCATTCCCAATCGAGTCCAGACCAATGCGCAGCGGTTTTCCGGCAACGGCAACAAGGCCATCGGCCCGTCATCGGTGAAACGCTCGAAGGCCATGCCGTTATGCGCTTCACTCGGCGTGATGTTGGCAATCAACGCGCTCTGGTTATACGGGCGCTTTTTGATGCCGATCCCCAGTTGCTCGCGCAGGCCGGAACGGCCGCCATCGGCGAGTACCGCAAGATCGCATTCCAGAGTGGTTTCGTCGTTGAGGGTCAGGCGATAGCCATCGATCAGCGGCTCCATGCGCGTGACTTCCGCCGGGCAACGCCAGCTGATCACGTCCTTGTCCAGCCCCTGCCAGAGGCATTGACCGAGCCAGGCGTTTTCCACCACATAACCCAGCGCCGGAACACCCTCTTCCATCGCCGACAATCGCGCGGTGGAGAAGCGCCCACGGTCGGAGACATGAATCTGTTTGATCGGCTCGGCGCGGCGGGAGATTTCCTGCCACACGCCCAACCGTTGATAAATTTGCTTGGCACCGTAGGACAACGCCGAAGAACGGGCGTCGTAGCTCGGTTGGTAGGTGTCGCCCGGGGCGAACGGCTCGATCAGCACGATCTTCCAGCCACGAGCCTTGGCTCCGGCCTGCAGTGCCAACGCCAGGCTGGCGCCGACCAGACCGCCACCGATGATTGCCAGATTGACTCGACTCATGCCGCTTGTGTCCGCGCGGCGGCCATCAAGGCCTCGATCTCGGCGACCGTTTTCGGTACGCCTTTTGTCAGGATTTCACAGCCGCTTTTGGTGACCACTACGTCGTCCTCGATGCGCACGCCAATGCCGCGCCATTTCTTCGCCACGTTCTGGTTGTCCGGGGCAATGTAGATGCCCGGTTCCACGGTCAACGCCATGCCGACTTCCAGCACGCGCCATTCGCCGCCGACCTTGTATTCGCCGACATCATGCACATCCATGCCCAGCCAGTGGCCGGCGCGGTGCATGTAAAACGCTTTATAGGCTTCGCTGGCGATCAACTCGTCGACGTCGCCCTGCAACAGACCCAATTTCACCAGACCGGTGGTAATCACCCGGACCGTGGCTTCGTGGGCCTGATTCCAGTGTTTGTCCGGGGCGATTTCGGCAAACGCGGCTTCTTGCGACGCCAGCACCAGCTCGTAGATCGCCTTCTGTTCCGCTGAATACTTGCCGTTGACCGGCCAGGTGCGGGTGATGTCGCTGGCGTAGCAGTCGATCTCGCAACCGGCATCGATCAACACCAGATCGCCGTCCTTTAGCACCGCGTCATTCTGCTGGTAATGCAGGATGCAGCTGTTGCGCCCAGCGGCGACGATTGAACCGTAGGCCGGCATTTTCGCCCCGCCCTTGCGGAACTCGTAGTCGAGCTCGGCTTCGAGACTGAACTCATGCAGCCCGACTCGGCTGGCCTGCATCGCGCGGATATGCGCCTGGGCGGAAATCCGTGCGGCTTCGCGCATCACCTTCACTTCTGCCGCCGATTTATACAGGCGCATGTCGTGAAGCAGATGATCCAGGGCAACGAATTCGTTCGGCGGCTGGGCGCCGAGGTGCGCTTTAGAGCGGATCACATTGATCCAGTCCATCAGGTGCCGGTCGAATTCCGGGTTGCTGCCCATTGCCGAATACACCCGGTCGCGACCTTCGATCAGGCCCGGCAAGATGTCGTCGATGTCGGTGATGGGGAAGGCGTCGTCGGCGCCAAAGTCGCGAATCGCGCCTTCCTGCCCGGCGCGCAGGCCGTCCCACAACTCCCGTTCGGCATTGCGTTCACGGCAGAACAGTATGTATTCGCCATGTAAGCGCCCAGGCATCAAAACGATGACCGCCTGAGGCTCGGGAAAACCGCTGAGGTACTGGAAGTCGCTGTCCTGGCGGTAGACGTGCTCGACGTCACGGTTGCGGATCGCAACCGCGGCGGCGGGCAGGATGGCGATGCTGTTGGGTTCCATCTGCGCCATCAGGGCCTTGCGGCGACGGCTGTATTCCGATTTCGGGATATGAATCATGGGCAGATGGCTTTCCCTGGCACGCGATTAATGCAACGACGGTTTGGCGGCTGGCGGTACATCCGCTTTTTTTGTTTCGGAGAACAGCAGCAGCGGCGCAACCCGTAGGTATTCCATGACTTCCATGTAGTCGCTTTCGCCGTCTTCGGACTCTTCCAGGGCGTCTTGCACCTGAGAAATGGCCGCCAGATCCTGCAACACTTCGGTGGCCTCGGTGCTCAGCATGCTGCTGTCACGGCAGTTCAGGCCAAAACCGCTGAGGAAGCCCTGGCACCATTGGCCCAGTGCGGCGGCGCGGTCGGCCAGTGGCTCGTCATCGGTCGGCAGCAGCAGAACGACAGTCACGTCGTCGCCAGTGAGCTCGCCTTTGACCATCTCTTGCAAGCCGATCAGGGCGTTGCGGACATTATCCTGCGGCTCGTTTTCGAGTAGCTCGGCAGCATCAATCAGCCAGCCTTCGGCATCGAAGCCGGCACCGGCGCAACTGCGGCCGAGCAGCAAGCCATGCAGTTCGGCAGGCGAGACGTTATGACCGCTGGAAGTCAGCAGTGTGGCGAAGGCTTGGTACGGGGAATTCTGAATGGGCATGGGCAGCTAGGCGCCAGACGGCGCTATGTCTAGAATGAAGGCCTTGTATCCTACATCGACAGACTCGCCAAGACTATTAAAGGCTGTCCGCCAGCTATCACCCATCTGACACAATTTCAGTGGACACAATGGAAGACACCGACCTGCAAGCGCTAATGGCCAGACTCGAACTGCTAATTACCCGTGTCGAGCAACTAAAGAGTCAAAACGGACTCCTATTAGCTCAGGAAAAGACCTGGCGCGAGGAACGCGCTCACCTCATTGAAAAGAACGAAATCGCCCGGCGTAAGGTCGAATCAATGATTTCGCGCCTCAAGGCCCTGGAGCAAGACTCATGAGTTCAAGCAATAGCGTTACCGTGCAGATCCTCGATAAAGAGTATTCGATCATCTGCCCGCAGGAAGAGCGCAGCAACCTGGTGAGCGCCGCCCGTTACCTGGACGGCAAAATGCGCGAAATCCGCAGCAGCGGCAAAGTCATCGGTGCCGATCGCATCGCCGTGATGGCCGCCCTGAACATCACTCACGATCTTCTGCACAAGGAAGAACGCCCGGATGTACAGGCCAGCGGCTCGACCCGAGAGCAGGTTCGCGACCTGCTGGATCGCGTCGATCTGGTGCTCGCCACCGATCCGGACGTCACCAAGGGCTGAAACGCGATACCGCTTGGGGTATACTCGCATCACTCCCTGGGGTGCTTGCCAGTTGGCGATGTCCCTGAGCCGATTTGCTATACCCTGGAGGTTGCACGTTGGGCTGGTGTGCATGTCCGCTAGACGGAAAGCCTTAAAGCCTACTGCATCTTCCACCTTGAACTTTCGGGTTCAAGGGCTAAGTCGACAGCGGTACATCCGGGGAGCCTGATTCCAGTCCGATGCCGGTTTAAATACCGGCATCGGCTTTTTTACGGGTACGCTTTATGTACCCGCACTGCCGAAGCCCGAATTCATGACCGAACCTGCGCTGCTGCCCCGCCCGCAACTTCGACGCATGCTGCGCAAGGCCCGCCGCGCACTGACACCCAGTCAGCAACGCCAGGCTGCTCGCGGGCTGTACAAGCAATTGGCCCAGCAGCCGCTGTTTCGCCGCGCAAAACATATCTCCCTGTATCTGCCCACTGACGGTGAAATCGACCCGCGTGTTTTGCTGCGTGCCGCTCAACGTCGGGGCAAGGCGACTTATCTGCCGGTGCTCAGCGCCTGGCCACGAACCAAAATGGTGTTCCAGCGAATTCGCCCCGGCGAAAAACTGAAACCCAACCGCTTTCGTATCCTCGAACCCCGGCACAACCTCGCTCGGCAACGCAAAGTCTGGGCGCTCGATCTGGTGCTGTTGCCCTTGGTGGGATTTGACGATGTCGGCGGACGCCTGGGCATGGGCGGTGGTTTTTATGATCGAAGCCTGGCGTACCTGGCACGACGTAAAAACTGGCGCAAGCCGACGCTTTTGGGGCTGGCCCATGAATGTCAGAAGGTCGAACGATTGGCTCAAGCGAGCTGGGATGTGCCGTTACAGGGAACGGTGACAGACAAGGCGTGGTATTTCGCCGGCTAGACGCCACTGGAATCAGCGGCGTCCGAAGACAGCTTCAGCGTTTGAAGGCCGACGGCTGTTGTTGCTGCGCGATTTCGATCGGAGCGTCGGTCTTGTTGCTCCACAGGCTTTGGGCATAGCCGGTGGTCACGACGCCGAGGCCGAACAAAATAACCAAAATCCATAGTAAATCCGGTTTGCGTTTCATCGATTGCCCCCCAAAGGCACATCAACACGATGACAGCAGCGGTTTCCGTTGTAGGTGTAGGCCGTGCAGCAGCGTCAAGCTTAGAAGGCCGGCATTTTGCGACAACGTGAACCGACACGCAAACGCTGGCGTCAACCGACCGTCGGTTTGTCATAAAATCCCCCGACAACTTGCCCACCCACTTCGCAAGGAGCAAAAACCATGGCTTATTGGCTAATGAAGTCCGAGCCCGACGAGCTCTCGATCAAGGGTCTGGAGACGCTTGGCAAAGCGCGCTGGGACGGGGTTCGCAACTACCAGGCGCGTAATTTTCTGCGGGCCATGGCCGTGGGCGACGAGTTTTTCTTCTATCACTCCAGCTGCCCCGAACCGGGGATCGCCGGGATCGGAAAGATTGTCGAAGCCGCGTATCCGGACCCGACGGCGCTGGAGCCGGAAAGTCATTACTACGATCCGAAAGCCACGCCAGAGAAAAATGCCTGGAGCGCGATCGATGTCGCGCATATCGAGACGTTTCCCAACGTGCTTAAGCTGGATTACCTGAAACAGCAGGCGGCGCTGGCCGAAATGCCGCTGGTGCAGAAAGGTTCGCGACTGTCGGTGATGCCGGTGACGGCCGAGCAGTGGGCGGCGGTGATTGCATTACGGGCTTAAGCCATGCAGTGACTGGAAGAATGCTTTCGCGAGCAAGCTCGCTCCCACAGGGGATCTTCAGTGAATGCAGATCTATTGTGGGAGCGAGCTTGCTCCGGGCGGCGTTCCGACGATGAGGCCGGTTCAGACAACAAAAGTCTTACTGGATGATCAGGTTGTTGAACAACAGATCCTCAACCACCGGCTTACCGGTTTCGTCATTCATGATTTGCTGGGTCTGCTTCAGGGCTTCCTGACGCAGCTTTTCCTTGGCCTCGACGTTGTTCATCGCTTCAGTGGTCTGCTGGGCAAACAACGCCACCAGTTGATTACGAATCAACGGCTCATTGGCTTTCACCAGTTTGGTCGCCTCATCACCGGTCACTCGCAATGCCACATCGGCCTTGTAGACCTTGAGCTTCGGCGTCCCGTCCAGCCCATAGTTGCCCACGAACGGCGGGCTCAGGGTGATGTAATTGACCTTCGGAGCTGCACCTTCTTTGGCTTCTTCGGCCATCGCTGCCACAGGCAGAGACAGGGCCAGCAACAACATGATCCACGCTTTCACAATTCGCTCCTTATCCGGTTTGCGGCCTAGCATAACGACCCGCCGCTCAAGCACAAGCTTATGGCTGACTATCAGGGCCGGGCATGCTCGTTGACCCATCGACTCACACACCTACACTTATCGGCCATCACTCCCAAAGGAATAGCCCTGATGAAAGCCGTGCTGTGCAAAGCCTTCGGCCCTGCCGAATCGCTGGTGCTGGAAGATGTCGCCAGTCCTGTCGCGAAGAAGAATGAAATCCTGCTGGACGTGCACGCCGCCGGGGTAAATTTCCCGGACACGCTGATCATCGAGGGCAAATATCAGTTCAAGCCGCCTTTCCCGTTTTCCCCAGGTGGCGAAGCGGCGGGCGTGGTCAGCGAAGTAGGCGAAAAGGTCAGCCACCTCAAGGTTGGTGATCGGGTCATGGCGCTGACCGGCTGGGGCAGCTTCGCCGAACAGGTCGCGGTGCCGGGCTACAACGTGCTGCCCATCCCGCCATCGATGGACTTCAACACCGCCGCCGCGTTCAGCATGACCTACGGCACTTCGATGCACGCGCTCAAGCAACGGGGCAATCTGCAACCGGGTGAAACCTTGCTGGTACTCGGTGCTTCCGGCGGTGTCGGCCTGGCCGCCGTGGAAATCGGCAAAGCCATGGGCGCCCGCGTGATCGCCGCCGCCAGCAGCGCCGAAAAACTCGCCGTGGCCAAAGCTGCCGGTGCCGATGAGCTGATCAACTACAGCGAAACCAGTCTCAAGGACGAAATCAAGCGCCTGACCGATGGCCAGGGCGCCGATGTGATCTACGACCCGGTCGGTGGCGACCTGTTCGACCAGGCCATCCGCGCCATTGCCTGGAACGGCCGCCTGCTGGTGGTGGGCTTTGCCAGCGGTCGCATCCCTGAATTGCCGGTCAATCTTGCGCTACTCAAAGGTGCAGCGGTGGTGGGTGTGTTCTGGGGCTCGTTTGCCCAGCGCCAGCCTCAAGACAACGCGGCGAACTTCCAACAATTGTTTGGCTGGTTTGCCGAGGGCAAGTTGAAGCCGTTGGTGTCGCAGGTGTATCCACTGAGCAATGCGGCGCAGGCGATCAATGATCTTGGCCAGCGCAAAGCGGTTGGGAAAGTGGTGGTTCAGGTTCGCTGAGCCCAAAAAAGCGGTCTGGACTTCAAATGAAGTTGTTCAGGCCGCTTTTTATTGTCCGGGACTAAAGCAACTTCCGAATATCCTCCGGCAGCAAACTCATGTATTTACGCACAGGGCTCGCCCGGCAATCCCTGACGATTTTCGGTACCCGCTTATTCAGTTTGGCAATCAAGGCCAGACGCTGCTCGTTCTGCAACTGTGTCGTATAAATCACGTTCGACAGATAGGCACGAGTGTAATCAAACACTTTTGAATCAACCCACGCGTGCTCCGGAAAATCCACCAACGACTCATTGAGGTCACGACATCTCAACTGTTTGAGCCAATGGTTGGTGTGAATGGGTGTGTCCAGATCCAGTCTAAAAACCATCGGAGCGATCACTTCCTGCTCGGCGGGTTTGTCGCCTTCTCCCGTCCATGGTTTAAAGCGCCACTGCGCTATCGCCTTCCGGGTCGCTTCGGCCAGATCGGGATGGTCACTTTGCAAAATGCTCACATTGCTGACCGAGCCATCGGCATTGGCAGTGAACCTGACTCGAACTTCACCTGTTATCCCGGCCCTGAAAAGCGACCTGGGGTAAATCGGCTTGGGATTGTTTTCCGGGATCAGAAACACTTCCTCGGCCCGAACACCGACCGATACAACCAACAAAAGCACACACGCCAACCACCGCATAACCCCTCCCCTTCGCAACTGAAATGCCAGAGCTGGCAGCTGTGTAAAGGTTAAGGCTCGACGACCGGGAACAGAACGCCACGACTTCCCATTCAAACGAAGGACATTTCCCAAAGCCTCGTCCTACCCTGGACCGAAATGCGGCATGAAGATCTGCAAGTAACGTTTCCCACAACGCCCTACATTTATACCTGAGCGACATGTTCATAAAAGAACATGCAATCGCCAGCATTTCCGCTATTTGGCCGATGCGAACCGGTGCTATTTTCGGTAACGAAACTGTAACATTCGCATCCGCAGTCAAAACAAGAAATCTGGAGCTCTTGAATGTTTGCTTTCTTTCGTCCTGCCGCACATCAGGCTCCATTGCCTGAAGAAAAAATAGACAACACCTACCGACGCCTTCGCTGGCAGATCTTCGCCGGTATTTTTATCGGCTACGCCGGCTATTACCTGCTGCGCAAAAACTTCTCACTGGCCATGCCCTATCTGATCGAAGAGGGCTATACCCGCGGTGAGTTGGGCCTGGCACTGTCGGCCATCGCCATTGCCTACGGCCTGTCCAAGTTCCTGATGGGCATCGTGTCCGACCGTTCCAATCCGCGTTTCTTCCTGCCCTTCGGCCTGTTGGTATCGGCCGGTGTGATGTTCATTTTCGGCTTCGCGCCCTGGGCGACGTCCAGCGTGACCATCATGTTCATCCTGCTCTTTATCAATGGCTGGGCTCAGGGCATGGGCTGGCCGCCGAGTGGGCGGACAATGGTGCACTGGTGGTCGCAGAAGGAACGCGGTGGCGTAGTGTCCTTGTGGAACGTGGCGCATAACGTCGGTGGCGGCCTGATCGGCCCGCTGTTCCTGCTCGGCATGGGCCTGTTCAATGACTGGCACGCAGCGTTTTACGTGCCGGCGGCGGTCGCCATGGCGGTGGCGGTGTTTGCCTTCGTCACCATGCGCGACACCCCGCAATCGATGGGCCTGCCGCCCATCGAGAAGTACAAGAACGACTACCCGGAAGGCTACGACGCCAGCCACGAAGAAGAATTCAGCGCCAAGGAAATCTTCGTCAAATACGTGCTACGCAACAAAATGCTCTGGTACATCGCCCTGGCCAACGTCTTCGTCTACCTGTTGCGCTACGGCGTGCTGGACTGGGCACCGACCTACCTCAAGGAAGCCAAGGGCTTCACCGTGGATAAAACCTCGTGGGCCTACTTCTTCTACGAATGGGCAGGTATTCCGGGCACGCTGCTGTGCGGCTGGATGTCGGACAAGATCTTCCGTGGCAACCGTGGCCTGACCGGCATGGTGTTCATGGCTTTGGTGACCGTGGCGACCCTGGTGTACTGGCTCAACCCGGCCGGCAATCCGACTGTCGACATGATCGCGCTCGTCTCGATCGGCTTCCTGATTTACGGCCCGGTGATGCTGATCGGCCTGCAAGCGCTGGAATTGGCACCGAAGAAAGCCGCCGGTACGGCAGCGGGCTTCACGGGTCTGTTCGGTTATCTGGGTGGTTCGGTCGCGGCCAGTGCAGCGATGGGCTACACCGTGGACCACTTCGGCTGGGACGGCGGTTTCGTGCTGCTGATCGGCGCATGCTTACTGGCGATGGCCTTCCTTGCGCCGACACTGTGGCACAAACAAGTCGCCAGTCAGAGCCGCGAAGCAATCGCCTGATCGGCCTTTGATTTGCAGCGCTTGAGCCGCGCCTCCAGATTCCGGTCTGGCATGGCGTGGCTACGCAGGGCGTGGGCGGTCTGCTCGACATAATCGCGAGTCGTGCCGTAACGCCCGCAAGCGTTTTCAAACACGTGGCTCAGCACGTGATCCGGCAAGTTGCCCGCATAGCTGGGCAGATGCCGCTCCAATACAAACCCCAACGCCTGAACCTGACTTCCGTCTTCAAGACGGCAGTTGAGCCAGTGCGGGCGATAGGACGGGAATGGCATTTCGCGCTGCCAAAGTGCGTAAAGGGATGCTTCAAGTTGTTCTTCAGGCAAGCGATAGGCGAAGCCGCTGCAAGAACCACCGCGATCCAGGCCGAACACCAGCCCAGGCACTTCGGGTGTGCCGCGATGTTCGTGGGACCACAAATACAAACCGCGATGGTAGCCATGCACCCGACCACGCACTCGCTCCACCGCTGCACATTCAGGACGCCAGATCAGCGAACCGTAGGCGAACAGCCAAACCGGCCCGCCCTTGTGGCGCGCCATCGTCGACTGCATTGAGCTGACCAATTGTTCGTGCGTGAGCTGCGGCCCCAGATCGAGCAGCGGAGGGTAAGCCAGATTCAAAAAAGCAGATTCAATGGCGCTCATGGCGATTAGCGTTCAGCTCCCCGCGGGTGAAGAATTACTTAATAGAACGCACCGCTGTAACAATAAGGCACATATGTTTTAAGGCAATTTAAGTGCCATGGCACAGTTCTTAAATATTTGCCTGGATGACATATAACCTACCGGCATTTATATAATTTTATAAATACCGATCGGCTATATAGAGAGTTATAACGATCAAGACCGTGGATCAAGATCGCGGATCAAGATCGCGGAGCGTACGCAAACACATCCGCACGCATTTGATGAGCATCCATCCCGGCTTCGACCAAAGCATCCAGCGTGCCGTAGACCATAGCCGGAGAGCCGCTGGCGTAGACATGCAAGGGTTTCAGATCCGGGAAGTCCTCGCACACCGCCTCATGCAACATCCCGCAGCGCCCCTGCCAGCCGCATTGATCGCTGACGACTTTATGCAGGAACAGATTGGGCAGCTTCAGCCACTCATCCCAATGTTCGATCTCGTAAAAGTCTTCAGGACGACGCACGCCCCAATACAGATGCACCGGATGTTTGAAGCCCGTAGCGCGGCAATGTTCGATCAGGCTATGGATCTGGCCCATGCCGGTGCCCGCACCGATCAGCACCAATGGACCGTCCGGCAGTTCCGCCAGATGGGTGTCGCCGAACGGCATTTCGATCCGCACCATCGGGTTGCGTTGCAACTGGTCGATCAGGCTCAGCGCACTGCTTTCGCGCGCCAGCACATGGATTTCCAGATCACGCCCGCCATGCGGTGCCGAGGCCAGGGAGAATGCGGATTTTTCACCGTTCTCGCGCTCGATCATCAAGTACTGACCGGCGTGATAACGCGGCGGCTTGCCGGCCGGCGCTCGCAGACGCACACGCCAGGTATCGCCGCCGACGTCCCTGCATTCAATGACCTGACACGACAAGCTGCGCACCGGCAATTCTCCCAGCGCGAGCACGCCATCCCACAGCACGATGCAGTCTTCCAGCGGCTCTGCAATGCAAGTGTAGAACTCGCCATGGTCGCGCACATCGCCAGCCTGCTCGACTCGCCCTTCTACCAGCAGCGCGGCGCACACGTGGCAATTGCCGTTTCGACAGCTTTGCGGGCATTCATAGCCCAGACGCCGCGCGCCATCGAGAATCCGCTCGCCGGGCAGAATCTGTAGCACTGCTCCGGAGGGCTGCAAGGTTACACGCATCAATCTATTCCTAACTGATTCCAGATGGCATCGATCCGCTGGGTAACGGCTTCGTCCTTGACGATCACCCGGCCCCACTCGCGAGTGGTTTCGCCCGGCCATTTATGCGTGGCATCGAGCCCCATCTTCGAACCCAGGCCGGAAACCGGCGAGGCGAAGTCCAGGTAATCGATCGGCGTGTTGTCGATCATCACCGTGTCGCGCTTGGGGTCCATGCGCGTGGTGATGGCCCAGATCACGTCGTTCCAGTCGCGTGCGTTGATGTCGTCATCAGTGACGATAACGAACTTGGTGTACATGAACTGTCGCAAAAACGACCAGACACCGAGCATTACCCGCTTGGCATGGCCGGGATACGACTTCTTCATGGTCACGATGGCCATGCGATACGAGCAGCCTTCGGGCGGCAGGTAGAAGTCGGTGATCTCGGGGAACTGCTTCTGCAGGATCGGCACGAACACTTCGTTCAGCGCCACGCCGAGAATCGCCGGCTCATCCGGCGGACGGCCGGTGTAGGTGCTGTGGTAGATCGGTTTGATCCGGTGGGTGATGCGCTCGACGGTGAACACCGGGAAGCTGTCGACTTCGTTGTAGTAACCGGTGTGGTCGCCGTACGGGCCTTCATCGGCCATCTCGCCCGGATGGATCACGCCTTCAAGGATGATCTCGGCGGTGGCCGGCACTTGCAGGTCATTGCCGCGGCACTTCACCAGTTCGGTGCGGTTGCCGCGCAGCAGACCGGCGAAGGCGTATTCGGAGAGGCTGTCCGGCACAGGAGTCACCGCGCCGAGAATGGTCGCCGGGTCAGCACCCAGCGCCACGGACACCGGGAACGGCTGGCCAGGATGCTTCTCGCACCACTCGCGGTAATCCAGCGCGCCGCCACGGTGACTGAGCCAGCGCATGATGACCTTGTTGCGGCCGATCACTTGTTGACGGTAGATGCCGAGGTTCTGGCGATCCTTGTTCGGACCTTTGGTGACAGTCAGGCCCCAGGTGATCAGCGGGCCGACGTCGCCCGGCCAGCAGGTCTGCACCGGCAGCATCGCGAGGTCGACGTCGTCGCCTTCGATCACCACTTCCTGGCAGACCGCGTCTTTGACCACTTTCGGTGCCATGGCGATGATCTTGCGGAAGATCGGCAGCTTGGACCAGGCATCTTTCAGGCCTTTCGGCGGCTCGGGTTCCTTGAGGAACGCCAGCAGCTTGCCGATCTCGCGCAATTCGCTGACCGCCTCTGCGCCCATGCCCAGCGCCACCCGCTCGGGTGTGCCGAACAGGTTGCCGAGCACCGGGATGTCATAACCCGTAGGCTTTTCGAAAAGCAGGGCCGGACCTTTGGCACGCAGGGTGCGGTCGCAGACCTCGGTCATTTCGAGCACTGGGGACACCGGAACCTGGATGCGCTTGAGTTCGCCGCGCTTTTCCAGGCCGCTGATAAAGTCGCGCAAGTCGCGATACTGCATGCGTGAGCCTCGTGTTGGCCGTGCCGTTCGGGGGTGGCAGTTTAGCGCCGAACCCCTCTATTCAGAACCACGAACTGCCGGTTCATCAAAAATCAGATAGCAAAAAGCCGGGTTTCCCCGGCTTTTGCTGACTTTCTGCGATTTACTTGCGTTTCATCGACAGGAAGAACTCATCGTTGGTCTTGGTCGTTTTCAGCTTGTCGACCAGGAACTCGATGGCAGCGATTTCGTCCATCGGGTGCAACAGCTTGCGAAGGATCCACATGCGTTGCAACTCGTCGTCGGCTGTCAGCAACTCTTCGCGGCGGGTGCCGGAACGGTTGATGTTGATGGCCGGGAAAACGCGTTTTTCAGCGATACGACGATCCAGCGGCAGTTCCATGTTGCCCGTGCCTTTGAATTCTTCGTAGATCACTTCGTCCATCTTCGAGCCGGTTTCAACCAGCGCGGTGGCGATGATGGTCAGCGAACCGCCTTCTTCGATGTTCCGCGCGGCGCCGAAGAAACGTTTCGGTTTCTCCAGGGCGTGGGCATCGACACCACCGGTGAGTACTTTGCCGGAGCTCGGGATCACGGTGTTGTAGGCGCGAGCCAGACGGGTGATGGAGTCGAGCAGGATCACCACGTCCTTCTTGTGTTCGACCAGGCGCTTGGCCTTCTCGATCACCATTTCGGCAACCTGCACGTGGCGGGTTGGCGGCTCATCGAACGTCGAGGCAACCACTTCGCCGCGCACGGTGCGCTGCATTTCGGTTACTTCTTCCGGACGTTCGTCGATCAGCAAAACGATCAGATGAACTTCAGGGTTATTACGTGCGATGTTCGCTGCGATGTTCTGCAGCATGATCGTTTTACCGGCTTTCGGCGGTGCAACGATCAGACCGCGCTGGCCTTTGCCGATCGGGGCGCACAGGTCGATGACACGACCGGTCAAGTCTTCGGTGGAACCGTTGCCGGCTTCCATCTTCATGCGCACGGTCGGGAACAGCGGGGTCAGGTTCTCGAAGAGAATCTTGTTTTTCGCGTTCTCGGGACGATCGTAGTTGATCGTGTCGACCTTGAGCAGCGCGAAATAACGCTCGCCTTCCTTTGGAGGACGGATCTTGCCAACGATGGTGTCACCGGTGCGCAAGTTGAAGCGACGGATCTGACTCGGCGAGACGTAGATATCGTCTGGGCCGGCGAGATAGGAAGCGTCAGCGGAGCGAAGGAAGCCGAAGCCGTCCTGGAGAATCTCCAGCACGCCATCACCGGAGATTTCCTCGCCGCTTTTAGCGTGCTTTTTGAGCAGGGAGAAAATCACGTCCTGCTTGCGCGAACGGGCCATATTTTCTATGCCCATCTGTTCGGCCAATTCGAGCAGTTCGGTAATCGGCTTTTGCTTGAGTTCAGTCAGATTCATATAGGAATGACGTAATCATTTATGGAGGGGGGGAAATTAAGCTTTTGGCTTAATGAGGCCGCGCCGCAGAGAAGGCGACAGGATCGCGTACTTATTCGAAAAGGAGTGCGTCGGCGACGGCTAGCAGGGGGCAGTGGAGAAACCAGTGCGGGGCCGAATGTACCACCTGAGTTTCAGAGCGTCTAGCCCTCAATAACGAAAAGGCCCCGCGATGTGCGGGGCCTTTTTGATGACGCTTTAAACGACGCTTAGATGTTGGCGTCGAGGAAGGCAGCCAGTTGCGACTTCGACAGCGCACCGACCTTGGTGGCTTCAACGTTGCCGTTCTTGAACAACATCAGAGTCGGGATACCACGCACGCCGTGCTTGGCCGGGGTTTCCTGGTTTTCGTCGATGTTCAGTTTGGCAACGGTCAGCTTGCCTTTGTAGGTTTCAGCAATTTCGTCCAGAACAGGAGCGATCATTTTGCAAGGGCCGCACCATTCAGCCCAGTAGTCGACCAGTACAGCGCCTTCGGCCTTGAGGACGTCGACGTCGAAGCTAGCGTCGGTGACGTGTTTAATAAGATCGCTGCTCATGGAAGTCTCCAGGTTGTAAGCAAAAAAACGTGGCCCATCATAGCCGCCCTTCCCTCGTTCAGGAAGGTGCAGATGATTGAGTCTCGCTATGGTGCCGCATGAGTTTGGGTATAGCCCAAGTCACGAGGTGGCGGGAGCGACGAAGGCAATTCCTGTGCGCAGTGCCGCGTTACGCACATGTTCGTGCATGGCCTTCTGCGCTGCGCCGGACGCCCGCCGGGCCAGTGCGCGGAGGATTTTGCGGTGTTCCTGCCAGGTTTCCATGGCCCGCTCTGCCCGGATGAACGGTAGTTTCTGGCTCTCCAGAAAAATGTCGGCGCTGGCCGTCAGAATACTCAGCATCGCCTGATTGCCGCTCGCCAGCAGGATGCGCCGGTGAAACTCGAAATCCAGTCGCGCCGCCGCCTCGAAGTCGCCGGCCTTCAATTCGATGCGCATGGCGGCAACGTTATCTTCCAGTGCATCGAGTTCGTGAGTACTCAGGGTCACCGCCGCCAAACCGGCGGCAAAGCCTTCCAGGGCATAGCGCAACTGGAAGATGTCCAGCGGCGAGGCCTGGGCCGCGAACGGCCAACTCAGCGCCGCATCACCTCGCGGCAAATCAACCGGCGACTGCACAAACACGCCTTTGCCCGGCTGGATGCTGATCACCCCCAACGCACTCAATGACGACAACGCTTCGCGCAGCGACGCCCGACTGACCCCCAATTGCACCGCCAAATCCCGTTGCGAGGGCAAGGCATCGCCCGGCCCGAAACCTTGCTCGGTGATCAGTTTACGGATGGCTTGCAGCGCCACTTCAGGTACGGCGCGGGAGATCGAGTTCATGGTTTTTCAGACGAACCAGGCCAATGAGCGGTTAGTTGTAAAGCTATTCGCGACACCCGGCAAGTCGTGCCCCATGGGGGTTCGGAGATTTTCATGAATGTGCTATCGGGGTGCGAAACGCCGCCCAACTGTTCAGACCAGTAAGACCGAGAGACACCAGCAAAACCGTGGCCTCGCGCCCCTAAAACCCGATATTGGCACGGCCCATGCTCTGTCGATCCGCAGAATTTACTTCTCGCCGATTCGGAGATTTGCCATGACCCAGCGTTACAGCGCCCTCCTCGCAGCCCTGTTTGCCAGCCTGATGCTGAGCCAGGCGCCCGCCCACGCCGACGGTCTGGAGGATGTGGTCAAGCGTGGCGTCCTCAAGGTGGCCGTGCCTCAGGACTTCCCGCCCTTCGGTTCGGTCGGCCCGGACATGAAACCGCGCGGTCTTGATATCGACACCGCCAAGCTGCTGGCCGACCAACTCAAGGTCAAACTCGAGCTGACGCCGGTCAACAGCACCAACCGCATTCCGTTCCTGACCACCGGCAAGGTCGATCTGGTGATCTCCAGCCTCGGCAAGAACCCCGAGCGCGAGAAAGTCATCGACTTCTCCCGTGCCTACGCACCCTTCTACCTCGCCGTATTCGGTCCGCCAGACGCCAGTATCAAAAGCCTGGACGACCTCAAGGGCAAAACCATCAGCGTCACCCGTGGCGCCATCGAAGACATCGAGCTGACCAAAGTCGCGCCCGAAGGCGTGACCATCAAACGCTTCGAAGACAACAACTCGACCATCGCCGCTTACCTCGCCGGGCAAGTTGATCTGATCGCCAGCGGCAACGTGGTGATGGTGACCATCAGCGAGCGCAACCCGAAACGCATTCCGGCGCTGAAAGTGAAGCTCAAGGATTCGCCGGTCTACGTCGGCGTGAACAAAAACGAGCCGGCGCTGCTGAACAAGGTCAATCAGATCCTCGCCACCGCCAAGACCGACGGCGCGCTGGAGAAGAACTCCCGGACCTGGCTCAAAGAGCCGCTGCCGGCCGATCTCTGATTGTCGTGCGACGCCGTTTAAACAAGGAGCCTAAACATGGCTTATCAGTTCGATTTCATACCGGTGGTGCAAAACACCGACCTGCTGCTGCGCGGTGCGCTGTTCACCCTTGAACTGACGGCCATCGGCGCGGTGCTCGGGGTGAGTCTGGGCATCGTCGGGGCGCTGGTGCGGGCGTGGAACATCCGTCCGTTCGCCGGCATTTTTGGGGTCTACGTCGAGTTGATCCGCAACACGCCGTTTCTGGTGCAGTTGTTTTTCATCTTCTTCGGCCTGCCGTCACTGGGTGTGCAGATTTCGGAATGGCAGGCGGCGGTGCTGGCGATGGTGATCAACCTGGGCGCCTATTCCACCGAGATCATCCGCGCCGGCATCCAAGCAATCCCTCGAGGACAGCTTGAAGCCGCTGCGGCGCTGGCAATGACGCGCTTCGAAGCCTTCCGCCACGTGGTGCTGCTGCCGGCGCTGGGCAAGGTTTGGCCGGCATTGAGCAGCCAGATCATCATCGTGATGCTGGGTTCGGCAGTCTGCTCGCAAATCGCCACCGAAGAGCTGAGCTTCGCCGCCAACTTCATTCAGTCGCGCAACTTCCGCGCCTTTGAGACCTACGCCCTGACCACGCTGCTCTACCTGTGCATGGCGCTGCTGATCCGCCAGTTACTGAAATGGATCGGCCGCCGTTTTGTCGCAAGGACCAGCCAATGAGCGATTTCACCTTCTGGGACGTCGTACGCAACCTGCTCACGGGCCTGCAATGGACCCTGGCGCTGTCGCTGGTGGCATTTATCGGTGGCGGACTGATCGGCTTGCTGATCATGGTCATGCGCATCTCGAAAAAATCCCTGCCCCGCAGCTTCGCCCGCACCTACATCGAACTGTTCCAGGGTACGCCGCTGTTGATGCAGCTGTTTCTGGTGTTCTTCGGCGTGGCGTTGGCCGGGGTGGAGATTTCGCCGTGGATGGCCGCGGCGATTGCCCTGACGCTGTTCACCAGCGCCTACCTGGCGGAGATCTGGCGTGGTTGCGTCGAATCGATCCCCAACGGCCAGTGGGAAGCCTCGTCGAGCCTGGCGCTGAACCCGCTGGAGCAACTGCGCTACGTGATCCTGCCGCAAGCGCTGCGGATCGCCGTAGCACCGACCGTGGGCTTCTCGGTGCAGGTGGTCAAAGGCACCGCCGTCACCTCGATCATCGGCTTCACCGAACTGACCAAGACCGGTGGCATGCTCGCCAACGCGACCTTCGAACCGTTCATGGTCTACGGCCTCGTGGCCCTCGGTTACTTCCTGCTCTGCTACCCCTTGTCCCTCAGTGCGCGCTACCTGGAAAGGAGACTGCATGCCTCTGCTTAGAATTTCGGCCCTGCATAAATATTACGGCGACCACCATGTACTCAAAGGCATCGACCTGAGCGTCGAGGAAGGCCAGGTGGTGGCGATCATCGGTCGCAGCGGCTCGGGAAAATCGACGTTGCTGCGCACGTTGAACGGTCTGGAGTCGATCAACGACGGCGTGATCGAGGTCGACGGCGAATACCTCGATGCCGCCCGTGCCGATCTGCGCAGCTTGCGACAGAAAGTCGGGATGGTGTTTCAGCAGTTCAACCTGTTCCCGCACCTGACGGTTGGTGAGAACGTGATGCTCGCGCCGCAAGTGGTACAGAAAGTGCCAAAAGCCAAAGCGACCGAGCTGGCGCGGGAGATGTTGGAACGGGTCGGGCTGGGGGAGAAATTCGATGCCTTTCCGGATCGGTTATCTGGCGGGCAGCAACAGCGGGTGGCGATTGCTCGGGCGCTGGCGATGTCGCCGAAGGTCTTGCTGTGCGATGAGATTACCTCGGCGCTGGACCCGGAATTGGTCAATGAAGTGCTAAGCGTGGTCCGGCAACTGGCCAAGGAAGGGATGACGTTGATTATGGTCACCCATGAGATGCGCTTTGCCCGGGAGGTTGGGGATAAGTTGGTGTTCATGCATCAGGGCAAGGTGCATGAGGTCGGGGATCCGAAGGTGTTGTTTGCCAATCCGCAAACGGCTGAACTGGCGAATTTCATTGGCACAGTTGAAGCGGCGGGCTGAAGGACGCCATCGCGAGCAGGCTCGCTCCCACATTGGTTCTGTGTCGTGCGCAGGATGGGCGGCAACGCAAAACCCTGTGGGAGCGAGCCTGCTCGCGATTGACCGCGCAGCGGTCACCTGCATGACTGCGCTGGATCAAGGCTTTGAACACTGCGCGTTGGCGGCAGCGTTTGATCGTGGCACGATGTCGAGGTTATCGACCGAGACCCCCTGACCATGCCGCAATCTCAAGCCAAGAATCTGTCCCTGATCGCCGCAATCGACCTGGGCTCCAACAGCTTTCACATGGTCGTGGCCAAGGCCCAGAACGGCGAAATCCGTATTCTCGAACGTCTCGGGGAGAAGGTTCAGCTGGCCGCCGGCATCGACGATGAGCGCCAGCTCAGTGAAGAATCCATGCAACGCGGGCTTGATTGCCTGAAGCGTTTCGCCCAACTGATCAGCGGTATGCCGACCGGCGCCGTGCGGATCGTCGGCACCAACGCCCTGCGTGAAGCCCGTAACCGTGCCGAATTCATCCACCGCGCCGAAGAAATTCTCGGCCACCCGGTGGAAGTCATCTCCGGCCGTGAAGAAGCGCGCCTGATCTACCTCGGCGTGTCCCACACCCTCGCCGACACCCCGGGCAAGCGTCTGGTGGCCGACATCGGCGGCGGCAGTACCGAATTCATCATCGGCCAGCGCTTCGAACCGCTGCTGCGCGAAAGCCTGCAAATGGGTTGCGTCAGCTACACCCAGCGCTACTTCAAGGACGGCAAGATCACCCCGGCCCGCTACGCCCAGGCGTACACCGCAGCGCGGCTGGAGATCATGAGCATCGAACACGCCCTGCACCGCCTGACCTGGGATGAAGCCATCGGCTCCTCGGGCACCATCCGCGCCATCGGCCTGGCACTGAAGGCCGGCGGCCATGGCACGGGCGAGGTCAACGCCCAAGGTTTGGCCTGGCTCAAGCGTAAGCTGATCAAACTTGGCGACGTCGAGAAGATCGACTTCGAAGGCATCAAGCCTGACCGCCGGGCGATTTTTCCAGCCGGTCTGGCGATTCTCGAAGCGATCTTCGACGCACTCGAACTGCAACGCATGGACCACTGTGAAGGCGCCCTGCGCGAAGGCGTGCTCTATGACCTGTTGGGCCGTCATCATCACGAAGACGTCCGTGAGCGCACCCTCAGCTCGTTGATGGAGCGTTATCACGTCGATCTTGAACAAGCGGTGCGCGTTGAGCGCAAGGCGCTGCATGCCTTCGATCAAGTGGCTGAGGATTGGGAGCTGGATGACGGGGTCTGGCGCGAATTGCTCGGCTGGGCGGCCAAGGTCCATGAAGTGGGCCTGGACATCGCTCACTATCACTACCACAAGCACGGTGCCTACCTGATCGAGCATTCGGACCTGGCCGGGTTCTCCCGCGAAGACCAACTGATGCTTGCGCTACTGGTGCGTGGCCACCGACGCAATATCCCCAAGGACAAGTTTGCCGACTTCGGCGATGAAGGCATCAAGCTGATTCGCCTGTGCGTGCTGCTGCGCTTTGCGATCCTGTTCCATCACATCCGCGGCACCCAGGAAATGCCTCAGGTCGTGCTGCAGGCCAATGGCGACAGCCTGGACGTGTTGTTCCCGGAAAACTGGCTGGACGAAAACCAGCTGACCCAGGCCGACTTCGGTCTGGAAGCGGAATGGCTGACCCGCGTCGGCTTTGTGCTCAACGTTCGCTGAAATTGAAAAAGGCCTTCTTCGGAAGGCCTTTTTTTGCCCGCGATTCAGCAGACGACACAACCCCCTGTGGGAGCGAGCCTTTGTGGCGAGGGGGCTTGCCCCCGCTGGGGCGCGAAGCGGCCCCCTGCGCCCTTCAGTCATACCGAGTAGCATTCTTGACGACTGCTTCGCAGCCGAACGGGGGCAAGCCCCCTCGCCACAAAAGCTCACTCCAACAGACTCCTTACGTTATCGGACTGTCAGAATCGGGCTACCCAATCGTTCCAGCAAAGTCGCCTGCGCGCTGCGCGGGTTCTGGTTGCCGGTCGGCGTGTTGCGGATGTAACGACCGTCCGCCTGCAAGCTCCAGCTGTGAGTGTTATCGGTGAGATATAGCTCCAGCTCTTTCTTGACCCGCATGATCAGCTTCTTGCCCTCGACCGGGAAGCAAGTCTCGACGCGCTTGTCGAGGTTGCGCTCCATCCAGTCGGCGCTGGACAGGAACATCTGCTCTTCGCCGCCATTGAGGAAGTAGAAGACCCGGGTGTGCTCCAGGAAACGCCCGATGATCGAGCGCACGTGGATGTTGTGCGATACCCCGGCAATGCCCGGACGCAGGCAGCACATGCCGCGCACCACCAGATCGATACGCACCCCGGACTGACTGGCCTTGTACAGCGCGCGGATGATCTTCGGATCGGTCAGCGAGTTGAACTTGGCAATGATGTGCGCCGGTTTGCCATCGAGGGCGAACTGGGTCTCCCGGGCAATCATGTCGAGCATGCCCTTCTTCAACGTGAACGGCGCGTGCAGCAGCTTCTTCATGCGCAGGGTTTTACCCATGCCGATCAGCTGACTGAACAGTTTGCCAACGTCTTCACACAAGGCGTCATCCGAGGTCAGCAAGCTGTAGTCGGTATACAGACGGGCGTTGGCCGCGTGGTAGTTGCCGGTACCCAAGTGGGCGTAACGGACAATCTCGCCGGCCTCGCGACGCAAGATCAGCATCATCTTGGCGTGGGTCTTGAAGCCGACGACGCCATAGATCACCACCGCACCGGCCGCTTGCAAACGGCTGGCCAGTTGCAGGTTGGACTCTTCGTCGAACCGCGCACGCAATTCGATCACCGCGGTGACTTCCTTGCCGTTACGCGCCGCATCGACCAGCGCATCGACGATTTCCGAGTTGGCGCCGGAGCGGTACAGGGTCTGACGGACCGCCAACACATGCGGGTCCTTGGCAGCCTGGCGCAGCAAGTCGACCACCGGGGTGAATGACTCGAACGGGTGCAGCAACAGGATGTCCTGCTTGCTGATCACGCTGAAGATGTTCTCGCTGTTCTGCAGCAGTTTCGGGATCTGCGGGGTGAACGGCATGTATTGCAGCGCCCGCTGACTGTCCAGGCCGGTGATGCTGAACAGGCGGGTCAGGTTGACCGGGCCATTGACCTGATACAGCTCGGTTTCGTGCAGGTTGAACTGCTTGAGCAAGTAGTCGGACAAATGTTTCGGGCAGGTGTCAGCGACTTCCAGCCGCACCGCGTCACCGTAGCGACGGGAGAACAACTCGCCGCGCAGGGCGCGGGCCAGGTCTTCTACATCTTCGGTGTCGACGGAAAGGTCGGCGTTTCGGGTCAGACGGAACTGGTAGCAGCCCTTGACCTTCATGCCCTGGAACAGGTCATCGGCGTGAGCGTGGATCATCGACGACAGGAACACGTAGTTGTCGCCAGAGCCGCCCACTTCTTCCGGCAATTTGATGACGCGCGGCAGCAGACGTGGCGCCGGGATGATCGCCAGACCGGAATCGCGGCCGAAGGCGTCGATACCTTCGAGCTCGACGATGAAGTTCAGGCTCTTGTTGACCAGCAACGGGAACGGGTGCGTCGGGTCGAGGCCGATCGGGGTGATGATCGGCGCGATCTCGTCGCGGAAATAGCGGCGCACCCAGGTTTTGATCTTGGTGGTCCAGTGACGCCGGCGGATGAAGCGGACCTGATGTTTCTCCAGTTCCGGCAACAGAATGTCGTTGAGGATCGCGTACTGGCGGTCGACGTGACCGTGTACCAGTTCGCTGATGCGCGCCAGGGCCTGATGCGGTTGCAGGCCATCGGCGCCCGCCTGTTCACGGGCGAAGGTGATCTGCTTCTTCAGGCCGGCCACACGAATCTCGAAGAACTCGTCCAGGTTGCTGGAGAAGATCAATAGAAACTTCAGCCGCTCCAGCAACGGGTAGGACTCATCCAGCGCCTGCTCCAGCACGCGGATGTTGAACTGCAGTTGCGAGAGCTCGCGATGGATGTACAGGCTGCTGTCATCCAGGCCGGGAATGGCAATCGCTGGCGCCGCTATTGCAGGCTCGGCCACCGCCGCGGGAGCAGCAGGCTCCAGTTCCGGCGGGGTTTCGGCGATTTGCTCCACCACAGGTTGAGCATCTTTTACGGCAACTTCAGTGAGTCCTTCGGTATTCATCGAATGTTCCTGGGAGGGCTATTTTTGCTCTCGTAACAATTGAGCAGCACGGACGGCAAAGTAAGTCAGGATGCCATCAGCGCCTGCACGTTTAAAAGCGGTCAGGGATTCGAGGATAACCCCTTCGCTCAACCAGCCATTCTGGATTGCCGCCATGTGCATGGCGTATTCACCGCTGACCTGATAAACAAAGGTCGGCACTTTAAATTCTTCTTTGACCCGGTAAAGGATGTCCAGATACGGCATGCCTGGCTTGACCATGACCATGTCCGCGCCTTCTGACAAGTCCGCCGCCACTTCGTGCAGGGCTTCGTTGCTGTTGGCCGGGTCCATCTGATAGGAGTCCTTGTTGGCCTTGCCCAGGTTCAGCGCCGAACCGACCGCATCGCGGAACGGGCCGTAATAGGCGCTGGCGTACTTCGCCGAGTAGGCCATGATCCGCACGTTGACGTGATCGGCCAGTTCAAGCGCTTCGCGGATCGCCTGGATGCGACCGTCCATCATGTCCGACGGGGCCACCACCTGAGCGCCGGCTTCGGCGTGGGACAGCGCCTGCTTGACCAATGCGTCAACGGTGATGTCGTTCTGCACGTAGCCTTCTTCGTCGAGGATACCGTCCTGGCCGTGGGTGGTGAACGGGTCCAGGGCGACATCGGTGATCACGCCCAGCTCAGGGAATTGCGCACGCAACGCGCGGGTGGCGCGCTGGGCGATCCCGTTCGGGTTCCAGGCTTCGGCGGCGTCCAGAGACTTGAGCTCCGGCGGCGTCACCGGGAACAACGCCAATGCCGGAATCCCCAGCTCGACCCACTTGGCCGCTTCTTCAAGCAACAGATCGATGGTCAGGCGCTCGACGCCCGGCATAGACGCCACCGCTTCGCGACGGTTTTCACCGTCCAGCACGAACACCGGCAGGATCAGATCGTCGACGGTCAGAACGTTTTCACGGACCAGTCGACGCGAAAAATCATCACGGCGATTGCGACGCAGGCGGGTTGCTGGAAACAAACGGTTGGCGGGGGTAAAGCTCACGGCAGACTCCTGAGCCCGCGTTGGCGGGCGAGCGTGACAGTTATAAGCGGCCATTATGACGAACACATGACAGTTGTGCTTAGCCCTGTGACACGTAGCCGCATTCCATTGTCCTTGTAGGAAATGTTCACGTCGAGACACATTTGGACACTTTCATGAATGTTCCCGAAGGGTTAGGCTGCGCGTTCATTTCGCCAGCATCCAGACAATGCTCCAACAATTTCTTCAGGAATTCGGCTACTTCGCCCTCTTTCTCGGCACGTTTTTCGAAGGCGAAACCATTCTGGTGCTCGCGGGCTTCCTCGCGTTCCGCGGATACATGGACCTCAAAGTGGTCATGATCGTGGCGTTCCTCGGCAGTTATGCCGGTGATCAGCTGTGGTATTTCCTGGGGCGCAAGCACGGCCGCAAGTTGCTGGCGCGCAAACCGCGCTGGCAATTGATGGGCGACCGGGCGCTGGAACACATCCGCAGGCACCCGGACATCTGGGTACTGAGCTTCCGCTTTGTCTATGGCCTGCGCACGGTGATGCCGGTGGCGATCGGCCTGTCGGGCTATCCGCCGGGACGTTATCTGCTGCTCAACGGGATTGGTGCCGCGATCTGGGCCGCGGCGCTGGCCGCCGCCGCCTATCATTTCGGTGCGGTGCTCGAAGGCATGCTCGGCAGCGTCAAGAAGTACGAGCTGTGGGTACTCGGCGCCCTGCTGATACTGGGCTTTTGCCTATGGCTGCGCCGTCGCTTCAAGAACGCCCGTCTGGCGAAGAAGATCTACGCCGACGAGCAGGCCTTGAAAGCTGAACAAGCCAAAACCAACGAACCTACGACGCCAGCCGAGTGAAACGGTTTCTGCAACAGTAGAGACCGATACCACTGAGCAGGCTGTAACTCAGCAGGCCGACCCAACCTGCCGCGCTGGCCGGCCACAGCCCAACGACCGGCGCCAGCCACACCAGCGGCACATTCGACGC
The DNA here is from genome assembly GCF_059695775.1 of Pseudomonas sp. LBUM1666. NCBI lineage: Bacteria > Pseudomonadati > Pseudomonadota > Gammaproteobacteria > Pseudomonadales > Pseudomonadaceae > Pseudomonas > Pseudomonas sp. LBUM1666. The sequence continues at coordinate 6,010,596 of NZ_CP166789.1, forward strand.
CAGGCGCAGCAGTTCCAGCTTCAGCGCCCACGGGCGATTCTCCAGGGCCACGCCCAACGTAAACAAACCCAGCGCCACAGCACTCCAGCCGAGCACCAGCGCGGCGGTTGGCAAACTCTGCTCCAGGTTCATCAAGTAGCTGCCCAGCGCGATGTAGACGCAGAACTGCAACACGACGTAAAGCTGCTGACGCCCGTCCAGCGGCACCTCGAATTTACGGAACTGACTCAGGTCTGGCTTGTTCATCGGGTACTTGGCCGCCACATCCACCGGCCGCCAACCGGTGCGCATGAACCAGATGCGCAGCTTGTCCCATTTGCTTTGCGCACGCCGCGCGTCATCCCACAGCTGCGCGTAGAACTGCACGTTCGCCCACACCGGATTCCAGCTCGCGAGAGGCGTGGTCACGCCGAAAATCACCGGTTCGTTGTCGTCCTCTTCCTGGAACGAGCCAAATAGACGGTCCCAAATAATGAACACCCCGCCGTAGTTGCGATCCATGTAGAGAGCGTTCTGTGCATGGTGAGCCCGATGATTGGACGGCGTGACAAAGAACCACTCGAACCAGCCGAGCTTGGGAATGTGTTTGGTATGCACCCAGAACTGGTACAGCAAGTTCAGCGAAGCGACGCTGATGAATACCAGCAGCGGCACGCCGAGCACGGCCATCGGCAGATAGAAAATCCAGCTCAACAGGAAGCCGGTACTGGTCTGGCGCAGCGCCGTGGACAGGTTGTAATCCTCGCTCTGGTGATGCACCGAATGCGCCGCCCAGAGGATGTTGCGTTCGTGGCCCATGCGATGCAGCCAGTAGTAGCAGAAGTCGTAGAGGACAAAGGCAAATACCCAGACCCAAACGCTGTCAGCCGAGAGCTCGAACAGCGCCAGGTGCTTGAGGGCAAACGCATACGTCACCAGGCCGACGCCTTTGGTCAACAGGCCGGTGGTGGTCGACAGCACGCCGGTGCTCATGCTGTTGATCGCGTCAGCCACACGATAATTGCTCACTCCGCGCCAACGGTCGGCCAGCAGTTCGACGGCAATCAGCACAAAGAAAAACGGCACCGCATACAGAATGAAGTCCATGACGCGCCCTGATCGGAATCTTGAGGACAGATCCTAGGTGTAGCCGCGAATTAACCCTATGGCAACGAGTGACAAATTAGTGGACATTTAACGCCATGAATCTGGAGAAAAGCCCATGAGCAAAAAAATTGCAGTGATCCTATCCGGCTGTGGCGTGTACGACGGCGCCGAGATCCACGAAAGCGTGATCACCCTGCTGCGTCTGGACCAGCGGGGGGCTCAGGTGCAGTGTTTCGCACCGAACATCGCGCAGCTACATGTGATCAATCACCTGACCGGCGAAGAAATGCCCGAGTCCCGAAACGTGCTGGTGGAATCGGCGCGGATCGCCCGGGGTAGTATCAAGGATATCCGCGAAGCGGACGTTGAAGACTTCGATGCGCTGATCGTTCCGGGCGGTTTCGGGGCGGCCAAGAACCTGTCGAACTTCGCCGTCGAAGGCGCCGGCTGCACCGTGCAACCGGAAGTCCTGGCACTGGCTGAAGCCTTTGCCGAGGCCGGTAAACCGGTCGGGCTGATCTGCATCTCGCCGGCGCTCGCGGCGAAGATCTATGGGCCGGGCGTGACCTGCACCATCGGCAACGACGCCGATACTGCCGCCGCCATGAACAAGATGGGCGCTACACACGCAGACTGCGCGGTAACTGACATCGTTGAAGACAAAGCACGCAAACTGGTCAGCACCCCGGCGTACATGCTGGCGCAGAGCATCAGTGAAGCGGCTTCGGGTATCAACAAACTGGTCGACCGCGTTCTGGAACTGACCCACGAGAATGACGTGTAAACACGGACAAATGTGGAAGCGAGCCTGCTCGCGAAGAGGCCGTTACCTTCAACGCCTATGTTGACTGTCAGGCCGCTTTCGCGAGCAGGCTCGCTCCCACAAGGGGTTCTGTGTCTGGCTCAGGTTTTGCGGGTAAGTCGCGTGAGGATCCGGTCCAGCGCATTGGCAAACGCCTGTTTCTCACGCTCGCCAAACGGCGCTGGCCCGCCGCTCATCTGCCCTTGTTCCCGCAGATCGGTGAACAGGTTACGCACCGCCAACCGATCGCCCATGTTCTGCGCATCGAACTCTTTGCCCCGTGGATCCAGCGCCGCAACACCCTTTTTCACCAGACGGTCGGCCAGCGGCACATCGCTGCAGATCACCAATTCGCCGGGGACCGCGTATTCCACCAGATAGTCGTCTGCGGCATCCGGACCGCTGGGCACCACGATCAGCTTCACCAGGGCCAAACCCGGTTTGATCTGTGGCTGTCCGGCCACCAGCACCACTTCGAACTGGCGCTTGAGGGCGAACTTCACCACCAGATCCTTGGCCGCCCGAGGGCAGGCGTCGGCATCGATCCACACACGCATTGTGTTGTCCTCTTCCAAAAAAAATCGCAAGCAAGCTCGCTCCCACAGGTTATACGCAATCCTGTGGGAGCGAGCTTGCTCGCGATTGTGAGCGAAGCGAATGCTGTTTAAGAAACCTGCACCCGCCGCTTCTCAGCCAGCCGACTACGGCTATACAGCACGATGATCGCGATGATCGCCACCGCCTGCGCACTCAGCGAATACGCATCAGCGTGGATCCCCAGCCAGTCGAAGTCAAAGAACGGCACCGGCCGGGTGCCGAAAACCCCGGCTTCCTGCAACGCCTTCACGCCATGCCCGGCAAACACCACCGACAACGCACACAACAGACCGGCGTTGATACTGAAGAACAACGACAGCGGCAGTTTCGCCGAACCGCGCAGAATCACCCAGGCCAGACCCACCAACATAACCAACGCCGTCGCACCACCCGCCAGTACCGCGTTATGGCCCGCTGGACCCGCCTGCAGCCACAAGGTCTCGTAGAACAGAATCACTTCAAACAGCTCGCGATACACCGAGAAGAACGCCAGCGTCGCAAACCCGAAACGCCCACCGCCGCCCACCAGACTGCTCTTGATGTAATCCTGCCAGGCCGCCGCGTGACGACGGTCATGCATCCACACGCCGAGCCAGAGCACCATGACGGCGGCAAACAACGCTGTCGCCCCTTCCAGCAATTCGCGTTGCGAGCCGCTGACATCAATTACGTACGCCGCCAGCGCCCAGGTCGCCAGACCCGCCAGCAGCGCCAGACCCCAACCGACGTTGACGCTGCGTACCGCCGATTGCTGGCCGGTATTGCGCAGGAACGCGAGGATCGCTGCCAGCACCAGAATCGCTTCCAGGCCTTCGCGCAACAGAATCAACAAACCTGAGATGTAGCTTAGGGACCAACTCAAGCCATCGCTGCCCAGCAGGCCGGCGGATTCCTTCAACTTGGCCTTCGCCGCGTCCAGGCGCAGTTGGGCCTGGGCCACCGGCAAACCATCCTGCAACGACTGACGGTAAGCCATCAGCGATTTCTCAGTGTCTTTGCGTACATTGGCATCGACGTTATCCAGAGAACTTTCGACCAGTTCGAAACCCTCCAGATAAGCCGCCACTGACAGGTCATAGGCCTGATCGTGATCACCCGCACGATAGGCAGCGATGCTCTTGTCCAGCGTTGCGGCCGTGTAGTCGAGCAATTGCGCCGGGCCACGCTTGACTTGCGGCGGTTGCGCTCGCTGCGCACGGAAGGTCGCCGCAGCTTGCGGCCCCTCGGCAGCCTGCACTTCTGCGGGAGTCTGACGGGCCAGGTCGCCGATGTTGTAGGTTTTTTCGGATTTTGCAGCCGCCGGGTCGGCGCTGAAGCTGGCGATGTAGGTCGCCAGGTCCCAACGCTGGCGATCGTCCAGTTGATCGGCGAAGGACGGCATGTCGGTGCCTTCCACGCCCATCCCCAAGGTGTTGTAGATCGCGTAGAGGCTCAGTCGGTCCAGTCGCGCAGCATCGCGCAGATTGGCTGGCGGCGGCGTCATGCCAACGCCTGCCGGGCCGTCACCGGCGCCCGCGTCGCCGTGGCACACCGAGCATTGCTGTGCATACAGCGGCGCACCACGGGTCGGATCTGGCGTAATGATCGGCGCCTGGCTGACTTCATAAGCCACCGCCAGTTTCGCCCCAAGCTGCCGAGCCTGGTTGGCGACGTCGGTGCCGTCCTTGCGCGCAGCGATTGCGCTGCGCAAGCCGCTGACGCCCTGCTCCAGCTCCGCGCGCTCGGGCCTGGCCGGCAATCCGGCGATCACGTCTTGCAGAACCCCGAGAAACTCCAGTTGTTCGCGGTATTCCGACTCATCAATGACCTTACCGGCCCGGACCGTTACCGGGTAATCGGCGCCAATGTAGTCGAGCAAATGCAGCGCCTTTGGCGCGCCTTCCGCCGTTTCGGCCAGCGCGTTGAAGCTGCAAAACGCAATAACAGGCAGCACTAGCCATGCCAGAAAGCGGGAGGAGGCAATCATGAACGAATCTCAAATGGAAATACGAAGTAACACATTGTTCACTTCCAATGCGTTTCACTCAAGCTTTGTTGATATTTCCTGCACGACAGCGTGCAAAGTCAGCGTGTCTAGTCCTGAAAAACAGATCAGAAGGTGTAAACCTTATTCAGGACGCAACAGCGACAAATAAAAAAGGCGACCTGAAAAGGTCGCCTTTTTAGTGCCTGACGGTTTTACACAGCCACTTTGCGAAGGGTCGCCATGAATGCCGCCGCACCAATGAACAGCCCGGCAAAGGTGCGGTTCATGCGTCTCTGCTGCTTGGGCGTGCGCAACATCCGCAGCACCTTCGATGCAAGTCCGGTGTAACCGGCCATGACGATCAGATCAACGCAGACCATGGTCACACCAATGATCAGGTACTGGATCAGCAGCGGCGCATGCGGATCAATGAACTGCGGCAACACCGCCAGCATGAACACCAGCGCCTTGGGGTTGCTGATGTTCACCAGAAAACCGCGGAACACCAGGGCCATCGGCTTGCCAATCTGACGCACGGCCGCGCCATCGCTCATGTCGCTGGGCAGCGCACGCCATTGCTTGATCGCAAGGTAAACCAGATAGGCGACACCGAACCATTTGATCGCATAGAAGGCCGTGGCCGACGCCGTGAGAATCGCGCCAACACCGGCACCGACAATCGCAATCTGCACCGCCAGACCCAGTTGCAGGCCCAAGGCGTTCCAATAACCGCGCCAGAATCCGTATCGCAGACCGCTGGACATCGACGCAATGGCGCCGGCACCAGGCGACAGACTGATCACCCAGCAGGCGGCAAAAAACGCCAGCCATGTTTGAAGCACCATCGCACACCTCGACTCAGACTCGTGACAGACGTCTAAGCTAATGCGGCTTTGGGCCGATGACTACCGATTTTTTGCAGGACAGAACAGCTGCCGACCAGCGTGGTCGGCGTTTCGGCTACTTTTCGAAACCGCTGGAAGGGAATACATCGCTGCCGCGCCAGCGTCGAACCGAGCGCTGGAAGAACAGGCTATTGGGCACTTGCACCATGGCGCTGCCGGTGCCGAGCTCTTCGGCTTCGATCAGCGTGGTGTAGAGCAGATTGATCGCAACGACCCGGCCTTTGACGCCAGGCTTGTCGGTTGTGTCCACCAACTCGACCACGTCACCGATGCGGAATGGGCCGACGGTGAAGATCAGGATTGCGCACAACAGATTCGAGAGCACGCTCCACATGGCGAAGAACGCCACTGCCGCTACCGCGACAAACCCGGACAACGCGGTCCAGAGCACCGTCGCCGACACCCCGAGGCGTTCCAGCACGAAGATCAGCGCACTGCCCATGATCAGCCAGCGCAGACCACCGCGCAGCGGCATCAGCAATTGCGGCGGCAACGGATAACGCTCACCCAGGCGAGTCAGGCACCTGGCGACGCAGCGTTGGGCAACATATCCCGCCAACAGGATCAGCAGGATTTGCACGAAGAGCCAGATCGGCTCGATCCACACGGCAGGCAATGGCAGCTTGAAGGCTTCCATCAAGACAGCGCCTCCAGCTCCGCCTGCATGCTTTCGAGCAGTTCCAGCGCTTCCATCCAGGCTTCTTCCAGCTCGGCTTCACGGACCTTCAGCTTGGCCTGTTCGGCCAGCAGATCACGCAAGTCGTTCTTGCGCGCCGGCTCGTATATGTCGCTGTCGCCGAGGCTGGTATCGATCTTCGCCAGTTTCTCGTGCAGCTTGCCCAGCTCGGCTTCGAGCTTGTCAGCCTCGCGCTTGTGCGGTGCCAGTTGCTGACGCAACGCGGCCGCCGCCTGGCGCTGGGCCTTCTTGTCGGTCTTGTCCGGATTGACCGGCGTATTGCTGACCGGGGCGTTGCGCTGACGGTAGTCCACCAGCCAACGGGTGTAGTCTTCCAGGTCGCCGTCGAACTCCTCGACCTTGCCGTCCGCCACCAGATAGAAATTGTCGGTGGTGCTTTTGAGCAAATGGCGATCGTGGGAGACCACCAGTACCGCGCCGCTGAATTCCTGAAGAGCCATGGTCAGCGCCAGGCGCATTTCCAGGTCCAGGTGGTTGGTCGGTTCGTCGAGCAGCAGCAGGTTCGGCCGGCCCCAGGCGATCAACGCCAGCGCCAGACGAGCCTTTTCGCCACCGGAGAAGTTCAGCACCGGCTCATCGATCCGCGCACCGCGGAAGTCGAAACCACCGAGGAAGTCGCGCAGCGTCTGCTCGCGCTCGGTCGGCGCCAGGCGCTGCATGTGCAGCAACGGGCTGGCCTTGGAATCCAGAGAATCAAGCTGATGCTGGGCGAAGTAGCCGACGACGGTGTTCTCGCCACGGGTCAGGCGGCCGGACAACGGCTCAAGTTCACCGGCAAGGTTTTTGATCAGGGTCGATTTACCGGCACCGTTCGGGCCAAGCAAACCGATCCGCGCACCGGGGGTCAGTTGCAGCTTGACCTTCTCCAGCACGGCTCGTTCGCCGTAACCCAGTCGGGCGTCGGAGAGGTCAATCAACGGGCTGGAGATTTTTACTGATTCGCGGAAAACGAAATCGAATGGCGAATCGACGTGGGCGGCGGACAGCTCTTCCATCCGCTCCAGCGCCTTGATCCGGCTCTGGGCCTGACGGGCCTTGGTGGCTTGGGCCTTGAAGCGGGCGATGTAGCTTTCCATATGCGCACGTTGCACCTGCTGCTTCTCGTAGGCCTGCTGTTGCTGGGCCAGACGTTCGGCACGGGCGCGTTCGAAGGCACTGTAACCACCGCGATACAGGGTGATCTTGCGCTGATCGACGTGGGCCACGTGATCGACCACGGCATCGAGGAAGTCCCGGTCGTGGGAAATCAGCATCAAGGTGCCGGGATAGCTTTTGAGCCATTCTTCGAGCCAGATGATGGCGTCGAGGTCCAAGTGGTTGGTCGGTTCGTCGAGCAACAACAAGTCCGAGGGGCACATCAAAGCCTGCGCCAGGTTCAGACGCATCCTCCAGCCACCGGAGAAGTCTCCTACCTGACGATCCATTTGCTCGTTAGTGAACCCAAGCCCTGCCAGCAACTTGCGGGCCCGGGCGTCGGCGGTGTAACCGTCGGCACTGTCGAGTTCCGAGTGCAGGCGGGCCTGAGCGGTACCGTCATGGGCCGCTTCGGCTGCCGCGAGGTCGCGTTGCACCTCGCGCAGGCGCAGGTCGCCATCGAGCACATAGTCGACCGCCACCCGATCGAGGGTGTCGATCTCCTGGCGCATGTGGGCGATGCGCCAGTCCGCCGGCAGGAAGCAATCACCCGAGTCCGGGTGCAGGTCACCCAGAAGCAAGGCGAACAGGCTCGATTTGCCGGCGCCGTTGGCACCGATGAGGCCGGCTTTGTGGCCGGCGTGCAGGGTCAGCTCGGCGTCTTCTAGCAGACGTTGAGGGCCACGCTGTAAAGTCAGGTTCTGAAGTCGAATCATAATGGCGGCGGAGTCTACCAGCTTCGCTCGCAACTGGCGCGAGTAGCACTATGTCCTCTGACCTGTGGAGCTTTTCCCTTAGTACTTACGCCCGTCCCGGCGTTGAACCCGCATGCCTGCAATTGCAGTCGGCGGGTATCAATGTGTGCTTGCTGCTCTGCGGGCTGTGGCTGGGAGAACGTGGCGTCGCCTGTAACGAACACCGATTGCAGCAATTGCGTAGCGTGGCCGAGCCGTGGGACGCAGACGTGGTGCGACCGCTGCGAGCCTTGCGGGTGAATTGGAAAGCCGTTGCCGCCGACGATGGCGAACTGAATGCTTTGCGCGAGCAAGTGAAGGCACTCGAGCTGGAAGCCGAGCGACATCTGTTGGTGCGACTGGAACGATCGGCGCAGAGTTGGCCGCAAGGTGAGGCGACCGATCTATCGGCCTGGCTGGAAGGTGTAACGGCAGGCGCCGCCCACCTGGACCGCGACGCGCTGCATCAGCTGCGCGTCGCGGTAAGCAGCACTTAGGAAGCGCTGGTTGGGGTGGTTGCTGCGATCGATGCGGCGGCCGGCGTTGGCGCTGGCGTGGCTGTCGAGGTGGCTGCTGCTAAAGCAGACGTTGCTACCGGAGCCGGGTTGGCTGGCTTGGCAACTGGCGCGGCGGCCGGCTTGGCGGCAACCGGTTTTTTCACTGCTGGTTTTGCAGCTGGCTTGGCGGCTGGTTTTGCAGCCGGTTTGGCAGCGGCAGGTTTGGCTGCTGGTTTCGCTGCGGCAGGTTTTGCAGCAGCAGTTTTGGCAGCCGGTTTGGCTGCAGCTTTTGCAGCTGGCTTGGCAGCAGTTTTAGTCGCGACTGATTTCGCGGCAGGCTTGGCAGCAGGTTTCGCAGCGGCAGTTTTAGCCGCTGGTTTGGCAGCCGGTTTAGCCGCTGCAGTTTTCGCCACCGCCGGTTTGGCAGCAGCAGTTCTTGCAGCCGGTTTAGCGGCAGCTGTTTTAGCAGCGGCTGGCTTGGCGGCAGGTTTGGCGGCGGCTGTTTTTGCAGCCGGTTTTGCAGCGCTAGCAGCGACTGGTTTTTTTGCCGCAGGTTTAGCGGCAGGTTTTGCTGCGGCTTTCACCGGTGCTTTGGCAGCCGGTTTGGCGGCAGACTTGGCCGGTGCTTTTGCAGCAGCCGGTTTGGCAGCGGCTTTCTTGGCAGGAGCCGCAGCAGGCTTGGCCGAACGCAGGGACAACGCCTTGCCGACAGCCTCTTGTACACGACCGACGCCCTGGGCCAGTTTCAGGCTTTCTTGAGCATCGCGCTTGAGTTGCAGAATGTAGCTGCGAGTTTCGGATTGACGATCCTTGAGGGCATCGAGCAAGTCCTCAAGCTCCTTCACCGCGCCCTTGGCTTTGGCTTGTGCCTTGGCCTTGCCGGCCGCCGCAGCGTCCTGCAATTTGGTACGGGACTTGTGCAGTTTTTCTTGCGCTTTTCCGCGTTGCTTTTCCAGTTTGGCGAGCAGTTTTTCAGCATCAGCCAAGGCTTGGGAACAAGCGTTTTCCAGATGCTCGAGCAAGCTGCCCGAGAGTTGTTGGAGTAAGTGCAACGGAGTATTTACAGGCTTCTTGGTGGCCGACATGATTTACCTCCTGGCTGACGTGGGTGCGGCTCATACTAGACCTCTGCTGCTACCGCCGCTAGGGCATGTTGACAGTATCCAAAGCGCTGCGTTGCAACGGATTGAAATTCTTCTGCGCTTGCGCAAAACCAGTTCACCGTCGAGCGCATTCACACTGGCATAATCCCCCGCATCTCAGGTCGGAGAGTGCCCATGTCGCGCTACCTTTTTTTATCACTGTGCGTGTTTTTTTCCGTGGCCCAGGCCGCCGAAAAAACCAAAGAAAATGACACTCATGATCTCTCTTACAGCCTGGGCGCAAGTCTCGGCGAACGCCTGCGCCAGGAGGTTCCCGATCTGCAACTTCAGGCGCTGATCCAAGGTTTGCAACAAGCCTATCAAGGCAAACCCCTGGCGCTGAAAGATGAGCAGATCGAACAGATTCTTGCCGAGCATGAAGCCCAGGTCGCCTTGCAACCGAGCACGCCGCAAAGTGAAATCGCCCTCGAAAAAGAGCAGGCCTTTCTCGCCGAGGAAAAAGCCAGACCGGGCGTTCGTGAGCTGGCCGATGGAATATTGCTAACGGAGTTGGCGCCAGGCACTGGTGCCAAAGCTGGCCCCAACGGCAAAGTCCAGGTGCTGTATATCGGTCGCCTTCCCGACGGCACGGTGTTCGATCAGAACAGTCAGCCGCAGTGGTTCAGTCTCGACAGTGTGATCAGCGGATGGCGCAGTGCGTTGCAGCAAATGCCGGTCGGTGCGAAATGGCGTCTGGTGATTCCATCGGCCGAAGCCTATGGCGCCGAGGGTGCCGGCGACCTGATTGCGCCGTTCACACCGCTGGTATTCGAAGTCGAATTGCGCGGTGCCACAAGCTGAATACCGGAAATGAAAAACGGCGCGCATAGCGCACCGTTTCTGGAGATCTTGCAGGAAAGGGGTTCAGGCCTGAACCGGATCCTCTTCCTTGTGAGCGGTGTGCAACACTTCGATCAGGCAGTCTTCCAGTTCGAAGCGCTCGTGCAACAGGCCACCCAGCTCTTTGAATTTCTCTGCCACGCATTGACCTGCATCACACAGGTCATTGAACGCTAGCAGCTTCTCGGTGATGACATCGATGCGAGGGTAGATAGTCTCGGCCAACTCAAGCCCGCGAGTGTCACCAAACGCTTTGGCTTCACCGGTCAGCTGTTCGTAGATCTCGAAGTGCCCGGCAGACACGTAATCGACCAGCACGCCGCAGAATTCCTGCAACGGCTTACGGTTCTCACCCAGTGCCTCAGGCTTGGCGCCGAGAGCATCATAGGCCCGAACCAGCTCGTGACGCTCCTGCAACCAGCGATCGATCAGCAGATGCACTCCACCCCAACGTTCCTGAGCATTCTGACAACTTTCGAGCATGGTGATCTCTCTTCCCTTGTGGGTCATGCTGCCCTACACCCGTCGCCACACTTGAAGGTCAAGTATCGGCCAGGCAGAGCGTCATTCGAGCAACATAATTCCAATGACACGTGCGGGCCAGATTATGCCCGCGCGACAATGGCTTCAAGGTACGCAGGAGATAAAGTTCATACAAGTGTTTAATCACCCGCCAGCGTCCGGTGCGACGAACCGCCGCTGAGCGGTCGCTGACAAGCTTTCCAGACAAGACGCAGCAACTGATAAATACCTAAAATCGTCATCGCCATGAAGAGCAGCAGACTCCATTCAGGAATGCTCAGGTCGAACAGTGTCCAGGAAATCTCCGCGCACTCCGCCTCCCCTTTAAACATCTGCGTGACCTGACACAACCAGGGCATGTCCACGTACTGAACTGCCAGATTGGGCGAGCACGTCAACAGCTGATGCGTTGGATCGCTCTGCAGCAATACCTGCCGCCACGCCGTGACCGTACCCGCCAGACTGCAAAACAGCCCGAGCATCCAATACAGGAAAGAGCCAAAGCGGCCCGGCCCATGAACTGAAGCTGTCAGGCAAATACCCGTGAGTAACGCGAGGCAAGATCGCTGCAACAGGCACAACCCGCAAGGCTTGAGGCCGACCGCATATTCCAGGTAATAGGACACGCCCAGGGCCAGGGCACCTGCAATGAAAGCCATGAAAAACAAGGAGCGTGAGCAGGCCAAAGACATGGCATTTCCGTAACAGTAGAGACAGGCGGTTACGGTAGAGGAAAGCGCGGCAGCCTTTCAAGGCAGGCTAGCGGGGACACTTCAACAGAGGTGTAGGGAATTCCCGACAGGAACGAGAGGATTAGGTGTAGTCCCCTGTAGGATTCTGCCGTTGACGGACTACAAAGGTAAAATCCCGACAGTTTGCAGGCGACTGGATCGCTCGTTCGAGCGACCCGTCATCCACTCTTCAAGCGTGAACAGGAACCGGCAACGGTGCCGCCAGCAAGCGCTCGTCCAGCAAGCCCAAGCCCTCCTGGAACAACTGATTGCTGCGCTCGGTGTCACCCAACTGCGCCAGCAGCCGCGCCAGTTCCGCGCAGGCTTCCGGGTTGCGCTGCACGCGCAAGCTGCTTTCCAGATAGTCCCGGGCCTTGCCCCAAAGGCTGCTTTGCAGACACAAGCGCCCCAGAGTCAGCAGCAGGCTCGGGTCGGCCGGATGTTCCTTGAGCCAGCTCTCGGCGGTGTGCAGTTGACGTGCCGGATCACTGCCGCGAACGAGTCCGTAGAGGCGCGCCAGATGACTGTCGTAGTTGCGCTTGAGCGCCGTTCGCAGGATCTCTTCGGCCTCGACCTGAGCACCCAGTTGCCGAAGTTGCTCGGCATAAGCGAGCACCAGTTGCGGCTCCTGACGCTGAGCAGAGGTCAACTGCTGCCAGGCGCGATTGAGCGATTGCAAGCCGACCGTCCCGTCTTCTTCCTGATGCGCCGCCAGAGACAGGTTCTCACCCCAAGCCCGGCGTTCCAGTTCCGCCAGCTCGGCCGGTGGCAGGACCTTGTCCTTGCGTAGCTCCGGCAGCAGGCGAATCACCGCCGACCAGTCGCCCCGCTGTTGGTGCAAGCGCTGCAACTGGCGCAAGGTCTGGACGTTATGAGGATGACGCTCGTGCATGGCTTGCAGGGTCACCAGGGCGCCTTCGGTATCGCCGCGGTCAGTCTGTAATTGCGCGTGGCTCAGGGCAATCGCCAACTCTGCCTGGGGCTGTCGCTCAAGAGCGCGCTCCAGCAGGTTGTCGCTTTCCTCGTATTGACCTTGTTCGTTCGCGGCCCGGGCAGCGCCGAGGTAGTAAAGCAAAGGCTGGCGCTCGGCTTCCGCTGCCCGATGCAGATGACGTTGCGCACTGGCCCAGCGACCTTCGGCCAGATCCAGTTGACCGTGTTCAATCGCCACCTGCACCCGACGGCTGCGATTGCGCCGCGACCAGGGATTGACCACGCCGCTGGAGGTCGTCACCAATTCGATCAACGCCTTGATGCCCCAAAACACCAGCCACAGCACGGCGACCAACGCCAGGGTTGCCCACAGGCTCGATTCGTAACGGAAGCTTTTGTAGGCGATCAGCACGTAACCGGAATGCTCGGCAATCGCCAGCCCCAGCGCGGCAGCAGCGGCGATCACCAGGAACACGATCACATAGAGGCGTTTCATGGCGTCGCCTCCTGAGCGGTGTCCGCGGCAGGTTTGGCCATCGGTTTGATCGAGTCCTCGGCGTTGACATTACGCCGCTCCAGATACCCCTGAACCGCACTCAGCGTGCCGGTCAGGTCTGGTGTGACAACGGTGACCGGTTGCTTGCTCAACTCGCCAACCTGCTCAAGCATCACTTTGCTCTGAGGGTTGTCCGGGTTGAAGTTGCCCTTGAGCACGTCCCGCGCTTCGGCCAGCGCCTGGGTATAAACCGCGGCCTGGCCATTGAGCGCGGCCCATTGCGCCTGCTCCAGCGCCAGGCTCAGGGCCAGGCGCACCTGGCTCAGGCTCTGCCCGGCCAGCAACGGACGCACATTTTTGTCGGCGTTGAAATCGATGCGGATGTAGCGCGAGACCTGATCCCACCATTGCGCCCAGCGACTGGCGCCGTCGCCATCGGCGGTGAGCCCCAACAGGGATTCGCCACGGTCCTTGTACTCAGGTGCCAGCTCGGTGAGGCTGATGACCTGATCGCGCAGCGCCCCCAGTCGCAGGAACAAACCGGTGCGATCCGGCTGTTGGGTGCTGCGCAATGACACCAGCGTTTTGGCCACTTGCTCGCGAGCGGCAAAGGAACCCGGGTCGTTCTGTTCGCGCAGAATTTCATCGGCGCCCTGCACCAAAGCCTGGGCACTGCTGATGTCCTGCAACGCGGAAAGACGCAGGCTGGCCAGACGCAGCAGGTGCTCGGCCTCGGCCAGACGCCAATCCTTGCGGCTGGCGCCGAGAACCGTTTCCAGACGCTGATTCAAGCGTTGCTGATCGCCTTGAAGTTGAGTGACCAAACGACTGCGCGCGTCGAGCTCGGCGGCGGCAGGCATTTGTTCCAGGCGAGCAGTCAGGCGTTGTTCATTGAGCTTCAGGTCCTGTGCCTGATCGTTCAATGCCTGGACCTGGCTCAACTGCAGTTGAGTATTGGCTTGCAGGTGACGCACCTGCCAGACACCCCAACTGCCCACGGCGACACCGGCAGCGCCCAGCAGCAGCGCGACGATTGCCAGCCCATTGCCTCGGCGCTGCTCTGCAGCAGACCCTGTTTCAACCGGTGCTTCAACCGGTGCATCGAGCACTGGCTGGACGTCATCTTTAGGCAAGGCTGTTTCGCTCACGTATCCATCCTTTGCATTAGAGAACGGGTCCGGGATGCTCCCGTAACGCCGTCAGCAAAGCCGCGGCACTGGCGCCACGACAATCCACAACTGTTTGGGCCCCGGCGGCACGTGCCAGCTCGGCGACCCTGGGGCTTGGAACAAACAACGGCAACCGCGCCAATTGCGGCCAGGCATCGCCGGCCAATTGATGCAGGTGCTCAAAACCCTGTCCACTGCTGACCACCAGCCCGTTCAAGCGTTCCGCTTCGATCAGGTCAGGCAGCGCTGCCGGCGGGTAGTGCGGCAGGTCGCGGCGGTACAACTCCAGATACTCGACACTAGCACCAAGCTCGCGCAAACGCTCAGCCAGCAACTCGCGCCCGCCCTCCCCGCGCAGAATCAGCACGCGTGGGTCGGGCCGCGCGATTGCCTCACGTAACTGAGGAAGTTCAAGCAAGGCTTCGCTGTCATCGCCATCCACCGGAAAGCGGATGTCCAACCCGCGATCCTCGAGGATCTGCGCGGTGGCTGCACCCACGCTGAACCACTTCAAACGAGGGGGCTGCGGCCGATACCGGTCGAGCAGATCCACAGCAATTCTGGCGGCCGGCTTGCTGACCACGATCACCGCGCAATAACGATCCAGCCCCTGAATCACCTCGCGCATTGTGTCAGAGGCAGGAATCGGCTCGATCTCCAAAAGCGGCAAACTGCTGCTGAAAATCCCCTTTTCAGCCAAAAGACTGCTCAGCGCCGCCGACTCATCCGCGGGACGCGTCAGCAGCAGGCGCCAACCCGTCACTCGTGACCTGCCTCGCCGTAAACTGCTTTCAGAATGTCGTTGGCGCCTTGACTCAGCAGGTCTTCAGCCACTTGCACGCCCAAGGCTTCGGCGTTGCTACGTGGCGCACGAGCCTCGGCGCTGAGCAGCAGACCGCCGTTCGGATCACCGACAAGACCACGCAACCAGATCTGCTCGCCTTCAAGCACGGCATAGCAGGCGATCGGCACTTGGCAGCCGCCATTCAGATGTTTGTTGAGAGCACGTTCGGCCGTCACGCGGGTGGCGGTGTCCTGATGGTGCAGCGGTGCCAACAGCGCGTGAATTTCGCTGTCGACGCTGCGGCATTCGATACCCACCGCGCCTTGGCCACCGGCCGGCAGACTGTCGTCGACGCTGATGGCCGAGGTGATCCGATCTTCAAAGCCGAGACGAATCAGGCCGGCAGCAGCGAGGATAATGGCGTCGTATTCGCCGGCATCGAGCTTGGCCAGGCGCGTGTTGACGTTGCCGCGCAGGAAGCGAATTTCCAGGTCCGGACGACGGGTCAGCAACTGGGCCTGACGGCGCAGGCTGGAGGTGCCGACGATGCTGCCTTGCGGCAATTCGTCCAGGCTGGTGTAGGTGTTGGAGACGAAGGCATCACGCGGGTCTTCTCGCTCGCAGATGCAAAACAGACCGAGGCCTTCAGGAAAGTCCATCGGCACGTCTTTCATCGAGTGCACCGCGATGTCGGCTTCGTTTTCCAGCAGCGCAGTTTCCAGTTCTTTGACGAACAGGCCCTTGCCGCCGATTTTCGACAGTGGCGAGTCGAGCAACTTGTCACCGCGACTGACCATGGGCACCAACGTCACGAGCAGACCCGGATGAGCCTCTTCCAGACGGGTTTTGACGTATTCGGCCTGCCACAGGGCGAGTGCACTTTTACGGGTGGCGATGCGGATTTCGCGAGAGGACATGGATCAATCCGTACTGAATAGATACGGCGGATAATAACAGCTCAGCCAAATCCACTTTGACTTGTATCAGAAACTGCGTGGCCTCCCTGGCCTCAGACGTCCAGCAATCGGGATGAAACCCGCCCGTAAATGACGGATTAAAGCTGTTGCATCATCTTGCGCACGCCGGCCACATGCCGTCGGCTGACGATCAGGGCGTCGCCGTTCAAGCCTTTGAGGAACAGCTGAAAATGCCCCAGAGGCGTGCGCTGCAGGCGTTCGATGCGTTCGCGGGCGACCAGCGCGTTGCGGTGGATTCGCACGAAGCGGTCGCCAAATTCATCTTCAAGGGCCTTGAGCGGCTCATCCAGCAGCACTTCGCCGCCTTCGTGGCGCAAGGTCACGTATTTGTGATCCGCAATAAAGTAGACCACCTGACCCAACGGGATCAGTTCGATACCTTTACGGGTACGGGCGCTGATGTGGCTGCGCGGGCCGCTGCCACTTTCGGCGGCGGGACGGGTCAGGGCCGCAAGCTGGACGCGATTGGGCCGCTCGGCTTTTTTCAACGCTTCATGCAATTGTTCTGTACGCACAGGTTTCACCAGATAGCCTACGGCGCTGGCCTGTAAGGCTTCCACGGCAAATTCATCGGGCCCTGCGCAAAACACCACGGCGGGTGGGGTTTCGCGTTCGCACAATCGTGCAGCCACTTGCAGGCCATCGAGGCCTGGCATGCCGATATCGAGCAGCACGATATCGGGTTTGTGGCTATCGATCAGAGCCAACGCCTCATCGCCGTTCGTGGCGCTAGGCTCCAGGACACTGTATCCCTCGAGTTCGCCAACCATTCGGCTCAGGCGCTCGCGGGCAAGGGGTTCGTCATCAACGATCAGGACATTCATATTGCGCTGGATTCCTGCGTGAGTCTCGCACAAGGATAGCGTAGACAGGTGAAGTGACGTCCGTCACCGCGATCCACGCTAAGACTAGCGCGAGGGCCAAAAAGTGCCGCCCGACCGACGGCTAAATTTTCATCTGTCGTGCGTTTGGCGGCCCAGGCCCGCGTTGGCGAGGCATCGCCGTAGGGTTTGTTGATACACAATATGAACACCCCCCTCTTCTTATAGTCAGCCGCAGCGTCTGGAAGTGCGCTGATCCTACTGTCCAACTGTAGACGGTTGCCGGCACGATATTGCTCAATTGAAAAATATCGTTGCGCAAATCCCCTCGGCGTTGACTCGAGTATGGACCGTCGCCTGAGAAAAAAACGTATCGACCAGTGCCAGCGACAGGATTGGCAACCCTGTTATTATCCGCGGCAGCTTTCTACGCCATCTTTCTTCAGCCGACACGAGCGAATTCATGAGCACTGACAAGACCAATCAGTCCTGGGGCGGCCGCTTCAGTGAACCCGTCGACGCCTTCGTCGCCCGCTTCACCGCCTCCGTCACTTTCGACCAGCGCCTGTATCGCCACGACATCATGGGCTCGATCGCCCACGCCACGATGTTGGCCAAGGTCGGCGTGCTGACCGATGCCGAGCGCGACAGCATCACCGATGGCCTGAAGACCATCCAGGGTGAAATCGAGGCCGGCCAGTTCGACTGGCGCATCGACCTCGAAGACGTGCACATGAACATCGAGGCGCGCCTGACCGACCGCATCGGCGTCACCGGTAAAAAGCTGCACACCGGCCGCAGCCGTAACGACCAGGTCGCCACCGACATCCGCCTGTGGCTGCGTGACGAGATCGACCTGATCCTGAGCGAAATCACCCGCCTGCAAAAAGGCTTGCTGGAACAGGCCGAGCGCGAAGCCGGCAGCATCATGCCGGGCTTCACTCACCTGCAAACCGCGCAGCCGGTGACCTTCGGGCACCACATGCTGGCCTGGTTCGAGATGCTTAGCCGAGACTACGAGCGTCTGGTCGACTGCCGCAAACGTACCAACCGCATGCCGCTGGGCAGCGCCGCACTGGCCGGCACTACCTATCCGATCGACCGTGAATACACCGCCCAACTGTTGGGCTTCGACGCTGTTGGCGGTAACTCACTGGACAACGTGTCCGATCGTGACTTCGCCATCGAGTTCTGCTCGGCCGCGAGCATCGCGATGATGCACTTGTCGCGCTTCTCCGAAGAACTGGTGCTGTGGACCAGCGCGCAGTTCCAGTTCATCGATCTGCCGGACCGTTTCTGCACCGGTAGCTCGATCATGCCGCAAAAGAAAAACCCGGACGTTCCGGAGCTGGTGCGTGGCAAGACCGGCCGCGTATTCGGCGCGCTGATGGGCCTGCTGACCTTGATGAAAGGCCAGCCCCTGGCCTACAACAAGGACAACCAGGAAGATAAAGAGCCACTGTTCGACGCCGCCGACACCTTGCGCGACTCACTGCGGGCCTTTGCCGACATGATCCCGGCGATCAAACCCAAGCACGCGATGATGCGTGAAGCAGCCCTGCGCGGTTTCTCCACCGCCACCGACCTGGCCGACTACCTGGTCCGCCGCGGGCTGCCGTTCCGTGACTGCCACGAAATCGTTGGCCATGCCGTGAAGTACGGCGTGGAAAGCGGTAAAGACCTGGCGGAAATGAGCCTGGAAGAGCTGCGCAAGTTCAGCGACCAGATCGATCAGGATGTGTTCGCAGTGTTGACGTTGGAAGGCTCGGTGAATGCCCGTGACCACATCGGCGGGACTGCGCCGGCACAGGTCAAGAAGGCCGTGGCTCGCGGCCAGGCATTGCTCGCCAGCCGCTAAACCGTCAAAAGCTTCGTCGGAACGCCGCCCGGAGCAGGCTCGCCCCCACATTTGGAATGCGTTCCCCTGTGGGAGCGAGCCTGCTCGCGAAAGCGGTCTTGAAGACGCGGTAAAACCTACTTCTTGGACGCGACCATCGCCAAAAACGCTGGCATTGCCGCGTCCTTGTCCTTTGCGATCCGCTGCACATTCGGATTTTTCCCCAGACGCTCCAGCAGCGCCTTGGCCGCCGGCATCTCAGCCAGCAAATCCAGGTCAAACAGCTTCTGCGCCACCGCACATGCCAACGGCACGCTGTAGAGGAAATACAAATCCGCAATGCTCAGGCTGTCACCTGCCACGTAAGGGGCGAATTTTCCGTGCCTGCCCAGGGACGCAAACCCCAGCAGCAATTCAGCCTTGGTCTTGTCCTTGATTGCCTCCGGCACCTGCATGCCGAAAAATGCTTCGGCGTAGCAGGCACGCCCCGGCAATTCGATATACAGCTCGATTTCCTTGGCCAGTGCCAGGACCTGCGATCGCTCAAAGGGATCGCTCGGCAACAGCGGCGTGCCTTTCTGGCTTTGTTCGAGGAACTCGAGAATCACGCTGGTTTCGTTGACGAAACCCTGTTCGACGCCCAGCACCGGCACCTTCCCGCGCGGGCTGATGGCTAATGCCTCGGGACTCGGTCCCGGGTAAAACAGCACCTCTTCAAACGGCAGTCCCTTCTCGAGCAGCGCCAGCTTGACCATGTTGTAGTAGTTGCTGACGGAGAATCCATAAAGCTTGAGCATCACATAGCCTCCAGGCCGTGCGGGGTTGGCAGGTGCCTTTTATAGAACGCCGCGACGTTTCTTGCCAGCAGCATCACAGCGCTGAATGCAGGTAAACTGGCTGCCTTAACTTGAGGAGCCTGCCATGAGCGAGCCAACCCCCGGCATCAACGACGACGACATCGACGAAGAAGAGTTCGCCGAAAACACCCTGGTCGAAGCCATCGAAAACCAGATCGAAAGCGACAACCCACCGGCCGCCAAGGCGACCTTCAACAAGCTGACGTTGGTGGGTTACGAACGTGAAGAAATCCTCAATCTGATGGCCCACGTTCTGGCGGTGGAAATCGACGCGATCCTCGAAGAAGACCGCGCGTTCAACACCGAATGGTACGAAGCTGCGTTGCGCGCATTGCCAGAGTTGCCACCCGAAAAGAAATAACTCCGACCTGAAGGGCGCAGGCTTCTGTGGCAATCTCCATAACCACAAAAGCCCGCTCCACACAGATTGTCACCAATCAGTCCCGCCTTCCCCCAGACCCTGACTACACTGGTACGCACCCCGCTGCCGCTCCACCCACCGGGGAATGCTTCCCAAGGCGAAAAAACCCTGTCGCGAGCACTGGACATGCCGCCCGAGTGGGATCACCTTAGGGACGCTGTCGTCCAATTCCTAGAAAGTCTGGAGTCCTTATGTCGCTTACCCCTGAGTTGGTTGCCGAACTGGAAATCCTCGCACTCTTCAACCTGGACAGTTCCCAGGAAGGTTTGAAAATTCATCAGACCGCTGCCCCGAAAGCCATTGCCGCCGCCCAACGCCTGTTCGACAAAGAACTGATCACTCAGCCCGATGGCGGTTATCTGACCAGCCTGGGCCGTGACGCCGCGCAAAATGTACAAACCGTTCTGACCATTTTGACCGTAGAAGAAACAGCCTGAGCATTACCGTAGCGCCCACGGAAACCCCTGCTACGGGATTTCCGCGGGCACATTTCGTTACCTGCCTGTTACCTGCCGTCGCCCCGTGATAAAAATCTGACGCCAGAAAAACAAAATCAGCTTAAAAGTCCTGGAGCCGAGGCGCTAAACTGCCCCTCATACGCAGACACCCACGTCTGAGCCCCGCGAGCCGGTTTGAGCTGACATGACCCGCACCCATGAAATCCGCCCCGATCTGGACGAGGGAATCGACCGCAAGGTTCTCAGCCAGCTGCGCGCACGTTTTCTGAAGCTCAACGAAGGCCGTATGGCCCGCGCCATGGAAGGGTTGTCGACCCGCCAGCAAGCGGTGCTGACCCTGTTGCCGCTGTTTTTCCACGTCAATCATCCGCTGTTGCCGGGGTACGTTTCGGGCAGCACGCCGGCCGGGCTGTCGAATTACGAGCCCGACGCCAACACCCTCGCCGAAGCCCAACGCCTGACCCGCTCGTTTTCCTATAAGCCCCGCCACGGCAGTAATCCGCCGCGACCGATTCACGGCCTGTTCCTGATGGGCAGCCTCGGAACCCTCGCCCAGGCCGACCAGAGCGACATGGACGTGTGGGTTTGTCACGGGCCGGACTTGAGCGAAAGCGAGCTCGTTGAACTGCGCAAAAAATGCCAGCTCCTCGAACTCTGGGCTGCCAGTCAGGGCGCCGAGGCGCATTTCTTCCTGATCGATCCGACCCGTTTCGTACGCGGCGAGCGTGATACGCAACTGAGTTCGGAAGACTGCGGCACCACCCAGCACTATCTGCTGCTGGACGAGTTTTATCGCACCGCGATCTGGCTGGCCGGACGCACGCCCGTCTGGTGGCTGGTGCCGGTCTACGAAGAAGCGAGCTACGACCGTTACACCCACACGCTGATGTCCAAGCGCTTCATCCGTGCCGACGAAACCCTGGACCTGGGACATCTGGCCTATATCCCGCCTGGCGAATTCATCGGTGCCGGGCTCTGGCAGTTGTTCAAGGGCATCGAGTCGCCGTACAAATCGGTCCTCAAACTGCTGCTGACCGAGGTCTATGCCAGCGAACACCCCAAGGTCCATTGCCTGAGCCTGCGCTTCAAGCAAGCGGTGTTTGCCAATCGGCTCGACCTTGATGAGCTGGATCCGTACGTCGTGGTCTACCGGCGCATCGAGGAATACCTGACCGCCCGTGGCGAGCCAGAACGGCTGGAACTGGTACGCCGGGCGTTGTACCTGAAGGTCAATCGCAAACTCACCGGCAGCAACAGTCGCACTCAGAGCTGGCAGCGTTCGTTGCTCAAACGCCTGGCCCACGAATGGCAGTGGGATCATCGTCAACTGGCCCTGCTCGATAGCCGCAGCCAGTGGAAAGTCCGTCAGGTCGGCTCTGAACGCAGGGCCTTGGTCAATGAGCTCAATTACAGCTATCGCTTCCTGACCCAGTTCGCCCGCAACGAACAGACCGCCAGCCTGATCAACAAGCGCGACCTCAACGTGCTGGGTCGACGGTTATACGCGGCCTTCGAGCGCAAGGCCGACAAGGTCGAGTTCATCAACCCTGGCATCGCCCCGGACTTGGCCGAAGACACACTCACGCTGGTGCACGCGCCGAACAAAAAAGAGTCGGGGCAAACTCAGTGGGGTTTGTACAACGGCAGCCTGACGGCCCTCGAGTGGGAGCATTTCGCACCGATCAAGCGCGGCCGCCAATTGCTGGAACTGCTGACCTGGTGTCACCGCAACGGCGTGATCGACAGCAGCACTCGCCTGGCCTTGCATCCCGGCAGCAGCGACCTGAGCGAGTTCGAACTGTTCAACCTGCTCGGCAGCCTGCAACAAAGCATCGTCCTGCCGCTGACGACTGTCGCCGAAGAACCGTTACTGCGCGCCAGTGTGCCGAGCGAAGTGCTGATCCTGGTGAACGTCGGCGTCGATCCACTCAAGCACCACCGCGACCTGAACATTCTGATGACCACCGAGCGCACCGATTCCCTGAGTTACGCCGGCGTCCGGGAAAACCTGGTGCTGACCCTGGATCAGGTCACGCTCAATAGTTGGAACGAAGTGCTGGTCAGCCGTTTCGACGGCCCTCACGCGCTGCTCGACTGCGTGCGCGATTACCTCAACAACCTGCCCGGCGGGCTACAACAGCCCACGTTGCGGGTTCGTTGCTTCTGCCACAACCGCGCACAGTTCATCGCCCGGCGGGTCGAAGAGATCCTCGACACCGCGCAGAACCTGCTGTTGAGCAAACTCAATCATCGCTACCTGATTCAGGTCCAGCAGCACTACCACGTACTGGAACTGGTGCCCGGCCAGGTCAATCATGTCGCCCTCGCCACGCTGCCGGCGCTGGTCGATTACCTGGGCGAAGAGCTGGCAAGCTACAGCCCGCTGCACCTGGACCCGATGGCACTGGAAGACCATGACCTGGCGCTGGTCCTGCCGATGGGTCAGCCCGAGTGCATTCAGGTGTTCTACCGGATCAACGAATACCACGCCGACCTGTACGTACTGGATGAATTCAATGCCCTGTGGCAGCAGCGCTTGCCCTACCACGATGAGCAAAGCCTGCTGGTGCCGGTGCAACGTTTCCTGCAATCGATCCAGTACCGGCGCGACGCCTTGCTGCCGATGGACGTCGCCCAGCCGCCGAGCCTGGACATCTTGTATTACCAACTGCTGCCCTCCGGCCCCGTACGGGCGCGTCGGGTCGAAGCTCGGCCAGCGCCGCAAACCCCGGCCAACAAACCGTTCTACGACGTGCAGGCGATTGTCGGCAAAGCCGCACCGGGGCAGGTGCAGGTCACGTTGTATTGCAATCAGCGGGAGTTTTCAGAGCTGGAACATGGCGACCGATTGTTTAGCGTGGTCGCCCGGGAAATCGTCGAGCAGCGCCGTGAAATCGAACGCTATCGCTGTTACATCACCGACCTGGACCTGTCGGGCCTGCTCGGTGATGGTCAGAGTTCAAGCATTTTGTATTTGCGCTACAAGGCTGACCTGGAGCGCGCATTGAACGAGGCGCTCGAGCAGGTCTGAGGGGACGTCATTCCGGGAAGGCCCCGCCATTGGCAGGCTGCGATTCGACTTCCAGCAGAGTCAGTTTGAGGGTCTTGCCGCCCGGAGCCGGCCAGTCGATGTGTTGACCCACCTTCATACCGAGCAAAGCACTGCCCACTGGCGCAAGAATGGAAATTTTGCCTTCGTCGGCATTGGCTTCCTTCGGGTAAACCAGCGTCAGGTGATAGTCCTTGCCGCTGATCTCTTCACGGCAATGCACACGGGAATTCATGGTCACGACATCGGCTGGCACGTCTTCGTGACCGACCAGGGTATCGGCGCGGTCCAGTTCGGTTTGCAGCGCGATAACGCCCGGCAGCGTGTCATCCAGGCTGTCGATCAGGCGCTCCAGACGTTGCACGTCCAGACGGGTAAGGGTAATTGAAGGTGCGGTCATGATTTGGGCAGACTCCTTTCTTCTGCACAGAAAAAGCAAAACCCCGCCAGAAAAAGGCGGGGTTTTCACGAGCCTCGATGGGTTGAGGCGTTTCTCGACACTATCACAGCTCAATAAATATACAAGTCAGGCCCCGCCGACCTGTTTGCGCTGTGCGGCCTGGGCGCAGATAACCCGACGCCGATCGTCATCGGCCGAGCGCCATTCGCGGATGTCTTCGACATGGCGAAAACACCCAAGGCAGACCTTTTGCTCATCCAGCCGACACACACCGCTGCACGGCGAAGCCACCGCCGGGCTGACATTGCTGTAGAGCGGTTTGGGCGGACGAACGGGCGCAGGCTGGGTCACGATCTCACAGACCTTCGAAATCGAGTTCGGCGTCAGCTTGCTGCTTGACGATGCGCTCGAGCATTTCGCCGAGTTGTTCGTCGCTCTTGTCACACATCCAGCGCTTGCTCTCTTCGTCGTAATCGAAGTGGAACCCGCCGGACACGGCCGCCAGCCACAGTTGCCGCAGCGGCTCCTGACGACTGAAAATCAACTGGCTGCCGTTTTCGAACTTGACGGTGAGCACACCGGCCGAGCTCTCCAGATCAATATCCAGGTCACACTCGTCAAAAATATCCTCCAGCGTCTGCTGGGTGGCATCGACCAGATCGTGGAAACGGGCTTCAGTCAAACTCATTGCGGGAACCTCAAAAAGTGTCTACTCACGCTCAAGCGCCGCAAGATACGGGCGAGCCCCGGTGATTGCAAAGGATAACGACCAAGGGCCCAATAGCGTTACGAAATATCCGTGTACGGCGCAGGATAAGTTACCGCGCCACGGTCCAAGCCCCGCCGGACGGGAGCCCCGTCGCATAGGCAAGCTGCCGGGTGGCCGGTATACTCCGGCGCAATTAACGCATTTTCAAGGATTTCGCCATGAAGCGCCTGATCTCTTCCCTTGCTGCGCTCGTCGCGGTTGCCTGCCTTGTGTCGGCCTGTGGTCAAAAAGGCCCGCTGTACCTGCCTGACGATAGCCAGGACCCTGCCGAGCAAGCCAAGTCGTCGCAGAAGTCTCCGTCGAAAGCACACAAGCACGACGTCTACCAATAAGGGAACGCCATGGACGCTTTTAACTACCGTGACGGCGAGCTGTTCGCGGAAGGTGTTGCCCTGTCCGCCGTCGCCGAACGCTTTGGCACACCGACCTACGTCTACTCCCGTGCGCACATCGAAGCCCAGTACCTGGCTTATGCCGATGCGCTGGCCGGCATGCCGCACCTGGTCTGCTTTGCGGTCAAGGCCAACTCCAACCTGGGTGTACTGAATGTCCTGGCCCGTCTCGGTGCCGGTTTCGACATCGTCTCCCGTGGCGAACTGGAACGCGTACTGGCCGCTGGCGGCAGCGCCGACAAAATCGTGTTCTCCGGTGTCGGCAAGACCCGTGACGACATGCGTCGTGCCCTGGAAGTCGGCGTGCATTGCTTCAACGTCGAATCCACCGATGAGCTGGAACGCCTGCAAGTGGTCGCCGCCGAGCTGGGCGTTCGTGCGCCGATCTCGCTGCGCGTGAACCCGGATGTCGACGCTGGCACTCACCCGTACATTTCCACCGGTCTTAAAGAGAACAAGTTCGGCATCGCCATCGCCGACGCCGAAGACGTGTACATCCGCGCCGCCCAACTGCCAAACCTGGAAGTGGTCGGCGTCGATTGCCACATCGGTTCGCAACTGACCACCCTGCCGCCCTTCATCGATGCTCTCGACCGCCTGCTGGGCCTGGTCGACCGCCTCGGCGATTGCGGCATTTATCTGCGTCACATCGATCTCGGTGGTGGTTTGGGCGTGCGTTATCGCGATGAAGAGCCGCCATTGGCTGCCGACTACATCAAAGCCGTGCGCGAGCGTCTCGACGGTCGTGACCTGGCGCTGGTGTTCGAGCCGGGCCGCTTCATCGTCGCCAACGCCGGCGTGCTGCTGACCCAGGTCGAGTACCTCAAGCACACCGAACACAAAGACTTCGCCATCGTCGACGCCGCCATGAACGACCTGATCCGCCCGGCGCTGTACCAGGCCTGGATGGACGTCACCGCCGTGCGCCCGCGCACTACCGCGGCTCGCGCCTACGACATCGTCGGCCCGATCTGCGAGACCGGCGACTTCCTGGCCAAGGATCGTGAGCTGGCCCTGGAAGAAGGCGACCTGCTGGCCGTGCATTCGGCCGGTGCCTATGGGTTTGTCATGAGTTCCAACTACAACACCCGCGGCCGTGCCGCTGAAGTGTTGGTGGACGGTGATCAGGCATTTGAAGTGCGTCGCCGTGAGACGGTAGCCGAGTTGTTTGCTGGCGAAAGCCTGCTGCCGGAGTAACCCCATGCTGCTGCGTTTTACCAAGATGCACGGCCTGGGCAATGACTTCATGGTCCTCGACCTGGTCAGCCAGCATGCGCACATCCTGCCCAAACACGCCAAGCAATGGGGCGATCGGCATACGGGTATCGGTTTCGATCAGTTGCTGATCGTCGAGGCGCCCAGCAACCCGGACGTGGATTTCCGCTACCGGATCTTCAACGCCGACGGCTCCGAAGTGGAACAGTGCGGCAACGGTGCGCGCTGTTTCGCGCGCTTCGTGCTCGACAAGCGTCTGACCGCGAAGCGGCAGATCCGCGTCGAGACCAAAAGCGGCATCATCGAACTGGATATCCGCAGCGACGGGCAGATCGGTGTCAACATGGGCGCACCGCGCCTGGTGCCGGCCGAGATTCCTTTTGAAGCGCCGGAGCAGGCCACGAGCTATCAGATTGACGTTGACGGCACCCTGGTCGATCTGGCCGCCGTGTCCATGGGCAACCCCCATGCCGTGCTGCGGGTCAGCGACATCAACAATGCACCGGTGCATGAACTGGGGCCGAAAATCGAAAACCATCCGCGCTTCCCGGCGCGGGTCAATGTCGGTTTTCTCCAGGTCATCGACCGCAACCGCGCGCAGCTGCGCGTCTGGGAACGCGGGACCGGGGAAACCCAGGCTTGCGGAACCGGCGCTTGCGCTGCCGCAGTGGCCGCGATCAGCCAGGGGTGGATGGATTCGCCACTATTGATCGACCTGCCCGGCGGGCGTCTGTCCATTGAATGGGCAGGCCCTGGCCAACCGGTCATGATGACCGGCCCGGCAGTGCGCGTTTATGAAGGACAAGTGCGTCTTTGAGAGAGTCGAATCCATGAAAGATAAGCCCCAGGTTCCCGCCCTACAGCCCGACGAATCCCCTTCCGAAAGCCTTGAGGCGGCGGCGATTGCCGCGTACCTGGAGGCTCATCCGGATTTCTTCGTCGAGCATGAAGAACTGCTCGCAACCTTGCGCATTCCGCACCAGCGCGGCGACACCATTTCGCTGGTCGAACGCCAGATGACCATCCTGCGCGACCGCAATATCGAGTTGCGGCATCGCCTCTCGCACTTGATGGACGTGGCCCGCGACAACGACCGCCTTTTCGACAAGACCCGCCGCCTGATTCTCGCGCTGATGGACGCCACCAGCCTGGAAGACGTGGTAATCAGTGTCGAAGACAGTCTGCGCCAGGACTTCCAGGTGCCCTTCGTCAGCCTGATCCTGCTGGGTGACAACCCGATGCCGGTGGGCCGCTGGGTGACCCATGCCGACGCGCAAACGGCCATCGGCGGCCTGCTCTCGGAAGACAAAAGCGTCAGCGGCAGCCTGCGTGAACATGAACTGGACTTCCTGTTCGGCGAAGAACAGCGCAAACAGATCGGCTCCACCGCCGTTGTCGCCATCAGCTACCAGGGCATCCACGGCGTCCTGGCCATCGCCAGCCGTGACCCGCAGCACTACAAGAGTTCGGTGGGCACGCTGTTCCTCAGCTACATCGCAGAAGTGATGGGCCGCGTGCTGCCACGGGTCAACACCTCCCTGCGCTCGGTACGCTGATCGTGGAGCGGCAACTGGACGCTTACTGCGAACACCTGCGCAGTGAGCGGCAGGTGTCGCCTCACACGCTATACGCCTACCGCCGCGACCTCGACAAAGTGTTGGGCTGGTGCGTCAAACAGAACATCAGCAGTTGGGCGGCCCTGGATATCCAGCGCCTGCGCAGCCTGATCGCTCGCCTGCATGCTCAGGGCCAATCTTCGCGCAGCCTGGCGCGGCTGTTGTCGGCGGTGCGCGGGCTCTATCACTATCTGAACCGTGAAGGCTTCTGCGATCACGACCCGGCCAACGGCCTGGCGCCGCCGAAGGGTGAACGTCGGCTGCCAAAAACCCTCGACACCGACCGCGCACTGCAACTGCTTGAGGGCGCGGTGGAAGATGATTTTCTGGCACGTCGGGATCAGGCGATTCTGGAGCTGTTCTATTCCTCGGGTTTGCGGCTGTCGGAGCTGACCGGGCTCAATCTGGATCAACTGGACCTGGCCGACGGCATGGTTCAAGTGCTCGGCAAGGGCAGCAAGACCCGACTGCTGCCGGTCGGCAAAAAAGCTCGCGAAGCATTGGAGTTATGGCTGCCGCTACGGGCCATGACCAACCCTGCGGACGACGCGGTATTTGTCAGCCAGCAAGGCCGGCGTCTTGGCCCTCGGGCGATTCAGGTGCGGGTTAAAGCCGCAGGCGAGCGCGAACTGGGGCAGAACCTGCATCCGCACATGCTGCGACACTCCTTCGCCAGCCATTTGCTGGAGTCCTCCCAGGACCTGCGCGCGGTTCAGGAATTGCTCGGCCACTCGGACATCAAAACCACCCAGATCTACACCCACCTGGACTTTCAGCACCTGGCGACGGTTTACGACAGCGCCCATCCACGGGCCAAACGCATCAAAGGCGATGAGTCATGAGAATTCAATTGATCACCTTCGACCTCGACGACACCCTGTGGGATACCGCCCCGGTGATCGTCAGCGCCGAAGCCATATTGCGTGAATGGCTGACCGAGCATGCACCGAATCTGGGCGCCGTGCCGGTGGAGCATTTGTGGGCGATTCGCGAGCGGATTCTGAGCAGTGAGCCGGGGCTCAAGCACCGCATCAGCGCCCTGCGCCGCCGAGTCTTGTTCCACGCGCTGGAAGAGGCCGGTTACGACCAGGGTCAGGCCTCAGACCTGGCCGATCAGAGTTTTGAAGTGTTTCTGCATGCGCGGCATCAGCTGGAAATCTTCCCGGAGGTGCAACCGACCCTGGAAACGCTGGCCAATCACTACGCCCTCGGCGTGGTCACCAATGGCAACGCCGATGTGCGTCGGTTAGGGCTGGCGGATTACTTCAAGTTTGCCTTGTGCGCCGAAGACATCGGCATCGGCAAGCCGGATGCGCGACTGTTTCATGAGGCGTTGCAACGTGGTGGTGCGACGGCCGAGACGGCCGTGCATATCGGCGATCATCCGGGTGACGACATTGCCGGCGCCCAGCAGGCGGGATTGCGGGCGATCTGGTTTAACCCGGCGGGTAAAGTTTGGGAAGCCGAGAAGGCACCGGATGCCGAGATTCGCAGTCTGAGCGAGTTGCCGGCGTTGCTGGCCCTCTGGAACGCCCAACACCAATCCTGAGATCACCGATATCCCACAGGGGATCACCGCAGGCTCACGATTTTATTCCGTGTCTAGTCCTGAAATAGGTTTACACCTGTTTCACCCTAACGCCCGATGCACCGCATCGGGCGTTTTGTATTTTAAGGACAGGTGCGGACGCTCCTGGTTGTAGATCGTAATTGCTTCTCTCACCATCCGTTCAGCCTGTGCCAGATTTGTTGGCCGGTAGAGCAGCAGTTCCGTTTTCAAAATGCCGTTTACCCGCTCTGCCAAGGCGTTTTGGCAGCAGTCGTAGCCATCGGTCATCGAGCATGTAACTCCGCTTTTCGCGTGCGGTTTTTGGTAGAGATCGGAGCAGTACTGGGCGGATTCAACCGGTCGTCGCAACACCTTTGATCGAGGTGTTTATGGGACGGTCTGCAGGCTGGATGCAAAAGTTGACGGGGCGTGGAGCGATGCGTTCGCCAGGTGCGCCGTCACTTCGTAATGAAATCGAGCGGCTATTCTGGAAACAAATCGCAACCGGGATCACAAGCGAAAAGGCAGCGGAGGCGACTGGCGTATCATCAGCGGTAGGCACACGCTGGTTCCGTCATCGGGGCGGGATGCCATTGTTCATGTCTAACCAAATATCCGGAAGGTACTTATCGTTCGCAGAGCGAGAAGAGATTGGGCTGCTTCGGGCGAAAGGTGTTGGCGTACGTGAGATTGCGCGTCTCCTTGGACGAAGCCCGTCGACAGTTTCACGGGAACTGACACGTAATGCTGCAACTCGTTGCGGTCGGCTTGAGTATCGTGCTTCAGTCGCACAATGGAAGGCAGAACTGGTTGCCAAAAGACCGAAGCCAGCGAAACTGTTGACTAACCCGCGGCTGTGTCACTACGTGCAAGACCGTCTGGAGGGTAAAGTTCACGGCGCTAATGGTCGCGAGATTGTTGGGCCTCGACAAGCTCCCTTCAAAGGCCGAAATAAACCACATCGCAGTGACCGTAAATGGGTCAATGGCTGGTCGCCCGAACAGATTACCAACCGGTTAAAGATCGATTTTCCGGACGATGAATCCATGCGCATCTCTCACGAAGCCATATATCAGGCCCTCTATATTCAGGGGCGAGGAGCTCTTAAGCGCGAGCTAGTGAGCTGCCTGCGCACAGGGCGAGCATTGCGTGTGCCGAGAGCTAGGGCGCAGGCCAAAACATGGGCGCACGTCAGCGAGGATGTCATGATCTCCAGTCGCCCTGCTGAGGTGGAAGACCGGGCTGTACCAGGGCATTGGGAGGGAGACCTGATCATCGGTCTGAACCGATCTGCGATTGGAACCCTGGTCGAGCGCTCAACTCGATTCACCATGCTCGTCCACCTGCCTCGCGAGGAAGGTTATGGGCTAATTCCTCGAACGAAGAACGGCCCGGCGCTGGCCGGCTACGGGGCTGTCACTATGGCCAATGCACTGAAGAAGACGGTGACTGACCTACCCATCGAATTGTGGCAATCTTTGACTTGGGATCGTGGAAAGGAACTATCTGATCACGCTCGATTTACCATCGAATCCGGAGTGAAGGTCTTTTTTGCTGACCCTCATAGTCCATGGCAGCGCGGCACGAACGAGAATACGAACGGTCTTCTGCGCCAATACTTCCCGAAAGGTACCGACCTGTCTCGCTGGAGTGCCCAAGAGATCCAAGCCGTAGCCCATGCGCTGAACACAAGGCCTCGGAAAACACTCGGCTGGAAAACACCTGCCGAAGCACTAAACAAGTATCTAAAATCAATTCAACAATCCAGTGTTGCGACGACCGGTTGAATCCGCCCTGCGCACCTCGATCAGAGTGATGTACCAGTTTCTGGTTCGTTCGACGCGTCTTTAAGGCCATGCGAAAGGCTTGAGCCACGGATTTGGCATGCAAGCTGTCATGCACGTGGTAGCCGACAATCTTTCTCGAGTAGGCATCCGTCACCAAACTCAAATAGGCGGGGCCTTCTCGCGTGGAGAGATAGGTGATATCAGCCACCCAGACCTGTTCCGGACCTGTGGCAACCACTTGCAGTGGGCCCGGCTTCAGGAGATTGGGATGACAGCGGAAGCGATGATGACTGTCGGTTGTCTTGTGATACGCCCGTTTTCTGCGAACCAGCTGGCGGTGATCGCGCAACACCTCGAACAAGCGATCCCGGCCGACATGCAGCTCCTGCCTGTCTTGTTTGGCGTTCATCATCGAGTGCAGCTTGCGAGCGCCTATGCAGGGCTGGCGCACGCGGATTTCCTGCACAAATTGGATGAGTTTTTGATCTTGCTCGACCCGGGCTCGATAGACCCGATCACGCTTGTAATAAGCTTGGCGGCTGATTCCCATGAACTGGCAAGCCCTGCTGACACTCAGGGTTTGGGTTTGCGCAACGACTTGCCGGGCCGCTTTTTTACGACAGATACGCCGTAGTCGTTTTTCAGAACCTCGACCACGTCTTCAAAGAACTTGGCTTTCTGATTGGCCAGCGCCAACTGTTCCTCAAGCTCTTTAATTCTCTGCTCGGGGGTCAATGGCAGGGTGGGCTCGTCCATTGCTCGGCTCCTCTGCGTTCGAATTGAGGCGCCCTGGCTCCAGTCCTGTCGACCATGCTTGCGTAACCAGACCAGCACCGTCGAGCGGCCCTGGATCCCGTAGCGCCGTTGAGCCTCTTTATAACTCAACTCGCCTTTTTCAACCTGATCGACGACCGACAATTTAAAAGTCAGTGTGTAATCGCGCTGACTGCGTTTTGCGCCCGTATCCATTGCACCGTCCTGATAAGAAGCCAGAAGGTGTAAACCTTATTCAGGACGAGACACCGCCCATGAAAAAGCCCGCAGCGACGGCGGGCTTTTTCAGCAAGCAAGTAGCAGGCTCAGATAGGCCGGCTGCCGTACTTGTTGTCAGGCTTCTTGGGCGGATCGGCGACCACATTGGCCTCCACTTCCTGCACCTTGCCGCCCTTGGCCAGGAACTCTTCCATGGCCCGCGCCAGAGCATCACGCTCCTTGTTTTTCGCTTCGACGCTCGGCAGCTCATCGACCGATACCGCTGCCTTGGCTTTGCCTTTGGCGGTCGGAACGGGCGTTTCACCGCCATCGTCGTCAGCAACGTCTTCCGCTGCTGTTTCCAGACCTTCTTCGGTTTCGTCGTCGTCGCCTACTTCGAGGTCGTCGTTTTCCAGATCATCGTCGCTCATGTTCTACCTCATGACTTGCGAAAAGCAGATTAGTTATAGCCCAGCTTCGCCGTCTGTCGAAGGCCGCCGGAAAAAATTCTACAACCGCTGGCATCCAGCGGCTTATGCCTCTTCACCGTGCACGGTGGCGAGGACTTTACGGGCACCGCCAAAATCACGGTGCTCGCCCAGATAAACGCCTTGCCAGGTCCCCAGCGCCAGTCGGCCTGCCGAAATCGGCAAACTGAGCTGACAGCCAAGCACGCTGGCCTTGAAGTGCGCCGGGAGGTCGTCCAGGCCTTCGTCGTTATGCTCATAGCCGTCTGTTCCTTGTGGGATCAGACGATTGAAAAATCGTTCGAAGTCGCGACGTACCGCCGGATCGGCGTTCTCGTTGATGGTCAACGACGCCGAGGTATGCTGCAGCCACAAATGCAACAGACCGACCCGACATGCCTTGAGTTCAGGCAGGCCGGCGAGTAACTCGTCCGTTACCAGATGAAAGCCCCGGGGCCTCGCCCGCAGGGTAATCAGAGTCTGTTGCCACATACAGTTCTCCGCACGTTCGGGGCGCATTCTAGCGCGCTCTGGGAAAAAACAAAGGCCCTAATATTCCTTCTATCATGTAAGCCATTGGCCGCAGAAAAACGCTCGTCGTAAACGCCACTAAACATGTACGAAAAAACCTTTCAGCAGTTCCTTCACTGACAAACTCCAGACAAAAAAATGCCCGGCAAGCCGGGCAAGTTTTTTTGTGCGCGTACTTACAAGTTGTAGCCGCGTTCGTTGTGGAGCGCCAGATCGATGCCGACCGCCTCTTCTTCCTCAGTGATGCGCAGACCCATGACGGCGTCCAGGACCTTGAGAATGATATAGGTGACGATCGCGGTGTAGATCACCGTGAAGCCCACGCCTTTCATCTGAATCCAGACTTGTGCACCGATGTCGGTGACAGTGCCGAAGCCACCCAGGGCCGGTGCAGCGAAGACACCGGTCAGGATCGCGCCGAGGATACCGCCGATGCCGTGCACACCGAAGGCGTCCAGGGAATCGTCATAACCGAGTTTGCGTTTCAGGGTGGTGGCGCAGAAGAAGCACACCACGCCGGCTGCCAGGCCGATGACCAGAGCCCCCATCGGGCCCACGGTGCCAGCGGCTGGCGTGATTGCAACCAGACCGGCCACAACACCCGAAGCGATACCCAGAGCACTTGGTTTGCCATGAGTGACCCACTCGGCGAACATCCAACCCAATGCAGCGGCGGCGGTTGCGATCTGGGTCACCAGCATCGCCATACCGGCAGTGCCGTTGGCCGCAGCAGCGGAACCGGCGTTGAAGCCGAACCAGCCGACCCACAGCATCGCAGCGCCCATCAGGGTGTAACCGAGGTTGTGCGGCGCCATCGGGGTAGTCGGGAAGCCTTTGCGTTTGCCCAGTACCAGGCAGGCAATCAGACCGGCCACACCGGCGTTGATGTGCACCACGGTGCCGCCAGCGAAGTCCAGCACGCCCCAGTCCCACATCAGGCCGCCGTTACCGGACCAGACCATGTGCGCAATCGGTGCATAAACCAGAGTGAACCAGACGCCCATGAAGATCAGCATCGCGGAGAACTTCATCCGCTCGGCGAAAGCACCGACGATCAGCGCAGGGGTGATGATGGCGAAGGTCATCTGGAAGGTGATGAACACCGCCTCAGGGAACAGCGCCGCGGGACCGGTCAGGCTCGATGGCGTGACACCGGCGAGGAATGCCTTGCCCATGCCGCCGAAGAATGAGTTGAAGTTGACGACGCCCTGTTCCATGCCGGTGGTATCGAACGCGATGCTGTAGCCATAAATGACCCACAGGATGCTGATCAGGCCGGTAATGGCGAAGCACTGCATCATCACGGAAAGAATGTTTTTCGACCGAACCATGCCGCCGTAGAACAGCGCGAGGCCGGGAATGGTCATGAACAGCACGAGGGCTGTCGAGGTCATCATCCAGGCGGTGTCGCCGGAGTTGAGGACTGGGGCTGCCACTTCGTCTGCCGCCATAACCAGGCCGGGCATTACGAGGGACAACAGGGCTCCTAGCCCTGCGAATTTACGCAGAGTCATATTGTTTTCTCCTGGGGCGTTGGGTTTGTGGCGGCTTAGATTGCGTCGGTATCGGTTTCGCCGGTACGGATGCGAATCGCCTGTTCCAGATTGACCACGAAGATCTTGCCGTCACCGATCTTGCCGGTGTTGGCAGCCTTGGTTATCGCCTCGATAACCCGGTCAAGATCCTTGTCGTCAATGGCGACATCAATCTTCACCTTTGGCAGGAAATCGACCACGTATTCCGCGCCGCGATACAGCTCGGTGTGACCCTTCTGCCGACCGAAGCCTTTGACTTCAGTAACGGTAATGCCCTGCACGCCGATCTCGGACAGCGACTCGCGTACGTCGTCCAGTTTGAACGGCTTGATGATGGCAGTGACTAGCTTCATGAAAACTCTCTCCCGAATTGGTGGACTTGCCCCAGGAAAACAAACCCGACTCAAGTCTAAGCGCAGTGCCTGGCTTTGTAACGCATCGTCGGCCTTACCTGCCCGTCCGACGCCTGCTAACCACTCCGCACGAAACACTTCCCCCGTTCCGCTTGGCGCACTGCATTCGTCACAGCGACTGCATCAGTGCATGGGTCACTAGCAACTAAGCAGAAAGCTTGCCATCTCGCCAAAACCCACTGATTTCAAGCCTTTGGCCGCTGCGGCAAGCTGCTTCGCGCAAATGGCCCGACGGATACGCACAACAACAGTGCGCAGCCGTCCGTCCCCATGCGCGAAAAGCGTGCGCCCCTGACTGCGAGATTGACTATAGACACTGCGTGGTACACTGCCCGCCATTGTTGACAGGACATTTCCCATGCTCGCACCCAAAGACTTCCTCGATGCCCTGAGCGGCACCGCCTCCCGCCTCTTCAGCGGCGACACCCCGCTGCCGAAAAGCGAAATCGAAAGCCAGTTCAAGGCTCTGTTGCAGAGCGGCTTCAGCAAGCTGGATCTGGTGAGCCGGGAAGAGTTTGATAGCCAGATGGTTGTGCTGGCACGGACGCGGGCTCGGTTGGAGAGTCTTGAGGCGAAGGTGGCGGAGCTTGAGGCGAAGCTGAATCCACCCACGGAGTAACACCACCGATTCCACTGTGAAACCCAATCCACTGTGGGAGCGAGCCTGCTCGCGATAAGGTCGGAACGACCTTCAGATTCAACTGTAGGAGCTGCCGAAGGCTGCGATCTTTTGATCTTTAAGCGCTCTAAAATCCAGGCACCTTCCTACAACAAAACCACCGCCGTCCGATTGCGCCGCAGAGCCCCGGTTCCTAAGCTCACCCTCAGCTGAATATTTCAGCACTGGGTTTGGCGACCTGGAACCAAGCAATGCAGCGCACCTCGTTCGATATCAGGTATTTCTTTCCCGATTCGAATTATGGCGGCTGTGTGTGGGAGACCTTAGGGTCTGCCGGTATTCGCTTGGCCGGTTCGCCAACCCGCACGCAGCTGCCACCCTTATTGTTTGGCGACGATAAGTGGCAGTCATCTACCAAGCGAAATTTGGGTACTGCTCGATGGACGAAAACTATCTGACTCCTCACGTCTTCACCCGCCACAAACTCCACCTCCACGCTCTCCTTCTACAAAACCAACCTTGGTTCAGCGCCCGCGACCTCGGCCGCCTCCTACGCCTCCACCTCGACGAACGAGCCGTCCGAAAACTCGACCCCGACCAACGCCAAACATTACGAACGCTCATCCACGGATGCATCGAAAACACCCTGCTAATCAGCGAGTCTGGCGTCTACGCATTGCTGGTCTATCACTACTGCCCCGAATACCGAACCCTGCGCGAATGGCTAACCCACGACGTAGTGCCAGCCCTCAGAGACGCCCAACAACCCACATCAACCGAACGCCCGATACTGAGCCTGCTGAACTGGCCAGAGATGTCGTTGAGTTTGCTGCACTGGAATAACCAGCCGTGGATTCGCTTGCAGGATGTTCCGCAGATGCTGGCGGATAGTGAACGGCCGCAGCGCTCGATCAATGCACCGTGGTGGAAGCGTGCTTCCCGAATACTCCAGGCATTCTGAACGACAAAAAAAACCCCACGTTATAGCGTGGGGTTCGTTCAGGAATTGAGGATCAGGCGCAGTGCGGAAGCCGCTCAACCTGATCCCGGATCGCTGCCCCTCGCTCAATCTCGGCTTTGCGCAAATCGTAAGTCGATTGCAGGTTCAGCCAAAATTCCGGGGTCGTGTCCAGACAGATAGATAGCCTTAGAGCCATATCAGCGCTGACACCCCGACGTTGGAGCACGATGTCGTTCACCGTTGGTGTCGAAACGCTCAATGCTCTAGCCAAGGCTGCCGCCGTAAGGCTCAGAGGCTCCAGGTATTCCTCTTTGAGGATCTCGCCGGGGTGAACCGGGCGCATACCATTCTTAGTCATTACTCACCTCAGTGATAATCGACGATTTCGACATTTTCTGGCCCGTTAAGACCCCAAACAAAGCAAATTCGCCATTGAGCGTTGATACGGATGCTGTGCTGACCTTTTCGGTTTCCCCCCAATGCCTCCAAGCGATTACCCGGCGGTGATCGAAGGTCAATCAGTACAGCAGCAGCATCAAGCATCGTCAGCTTTCGTTCCACGACACTCAGAATGGCTGACCACATACGGGTCTTACCGTTGCGAAACAGGTACTCGGTCTCAGAACACTTAAAGCTAACGATCATAATTTAAAGCTTAACGTTATGCATTAACCTTGAGTGTATAACCTGAACTCACTTATGCAAATGCGCCAATGCGACTCTTGGCCATCCCTTCAAAGCTTTAGGAAAAGGACTACCAAGGGCCTTCAGAACTCCTTCCAAACCAAGACGCTTCCTACAAAAAGGAGCACCAATTCTCATTGCATCACTACCGCGCTCACCTCTTAAGCTGACCGACCTGTAAAACCATCTTCAAATCCAGAAGAGATCGCTATGAAACCCGGAAAACGAAAAGCCAAACTGCTACTCATCGCTGGATATCATGCGGAGGCACTCCGGCTGGCCGGGAACGTATCAGCCACTCAACGTCGCTTTTTTGAGGTTGCTGCGGCTCGCGGTAAAGAATTGGAACCAAGCGGCTGGCTCGCCGGTTACAGAGCACCCGCTACGCCTGATTCGACAAAAAAAGGTGAACAACCTCAGCACCGTGAGTGTATTCACTAAGGACGCAGGCCTTGGCCTCCTCGAAACCTGCACACAAAAAACCGCTTCCTCAAGGCGGTTTTTTTTCGCCTTCGATTCAGCTTTCCCCGCCGTCCTTCATAGATCCAGGTAACGTCCTACAACAACCTCATCCCGCGACTGATTACGTCGCAAATCCCCACTCCCTTACGCTTCACCCATCAGAAAGACACTCGCAACATCCTGCGAAAATTTGGCGCCTGCGCCATTACGCGCCCCCGACTACCCTTCAAAAAACCGCAGGAAGCGGTTCCCGTAAAGCTCAAGGAACGACCATGTCCCTCTCCATCGTTCACAGTCGCGCCCAGATTGGCGTGGATGCGCCCGCCGTTACCGTAGAAGTCCATCTGGCCAACGGTTTGCCGTCATTGACGATGGTTGGTTTACCCGAAGCGGCAGTAAAGGAAAGCAAGGATCGGGTACGCAGCGCAATCATCAACTCGGGTCTGCAATTTCCGGCGCGGCGTATCACGCTGAATCTCGCGCCTGCGGACTTACCAAAGGATGGCGGACGGTTTGATCTGGCGATTGCCTTGGGGATTCTGTCCGCCAGCGTGCAGGTGCCGACGTTGACGCTGGATGACATTGAATGCCTGGGAGAGTTGGCGTTGTCCGGCGCGGTACGTGCCGTGAGAGGCGTGTTGCCGGCTGCGCTGGCTGCACGCAAGGCCGGACGCTCGTTGATGGTGCCGCGGGCGAACGCCGAGGAAGCGTGCCTGGCGTCCGGGTTGAAGGTGTTTGCCGTGGATCACCTGCTGGAAGCCGTTGCACACTTCAATGGACATACGCCGGTCGAGCCCTACGTTTCCAATGGCTTGCTCTACGCCAGCAAACCCTATCCGGACTTGAATGAGGTGCAGGGGCAAATCTCGGCCAAGCGCGCATTGCTGATTGCGGCGGCTGGGGCTCATAACCTGCTATTTAGCGGACCGCCGGGGACCGGGAAAACACTGTTGGCGAGTCGGTTACCGGGGCTGCTTCCCCCGTTAGCCGAAAACGAGGCGCTGGAAGTCGCAGCCATACAATCCGTCACCAGTTGCGTGCCCTTAAGCCACTGGCCGCAAAGACCATTCCGCCAACCCCATCACTCCGCCTCGGGCCCGGCGTTGGTGGGCGGTGGTTCGAAGCCGCAACCCGGCGAAATCACCCTCGCCCATCATGGCGTGCTGTTCCTCGACGAACTCCCGGAATTCGATCGCAAGGTGTTGGAGGTTTTAAGGGAGCCGCTGGAGTCTGGTCACATCGTGATTTCCCGCGCCAAGGATCGCGTGAGGTTTCCGGCGCGCTTTCAATTGGTGGCCGCAATGAACCCGTGTCCCTGTGGATATCTTGGCGAACCCAGCGGCAAATGCAGTTGTACACCGGACATGGTCCAGCGTTATCGCAACAAATTGTCGGGGCCTCTACTGGATCGGATCGACCTGCACCTGACCGTCGCTCGGGAAGCCACGGCGTTGAATCCTGCGCTCAAACCCGGTGATGACACCGCCACTGCTGCGGTACTGGTCGCCGACGCCCGGGAGCGTCAAAACAAACGCCAAGGCTGTGCCAACGCATTCCTTGATTTGCCAGGGCTGCGTCGACACTGCAAGTTATCCACAACCGACGAGGCGTGGCTGGAAACTGCTTGCGAGCGTTTGACCTTGTCACTCAGGTCGGCCCACCGTCTGCTCAAGGTAGCCCGTACATTGGCAGACCTTGAACAGGTGAATGCAATTACACGCGCGCACTTGGCGGAAGCATTGCAATATCGGCCTGCATCAGCGTGAAAACGTCAAAGAGAATCTTGAAAAGCTTCACCCGGCCAGAAGACGACAATATGTTACCGCCTAGATTTTTGAACTTTGTAAAAGCGTTAACCGAGAAGACGGAACAAGGCGAATTTTCCTGGAGTTATGACGACAACAATTCGTTCGTAAAACTAAAAGAAACAGGCTTTTCCCTTTCTCTGCGCTACAGCTTCAACTCCGATGAAAAATATGCGGAGTACGTCATCTATTACTTCGATGATATCGAAGACAAAGAATACCGGTTTTATACCAATCAAACCTGGAACGACTTCGACTTCATCCGGCGTTTGTTTGATGCCGCACAAGCTTCAAAAATGAGGCTTCCCTTTTGACACCTCAACGAGCAGTGAACACCTATCGCAGGCATTACTGCTCATCTCGCTCTCTCGACCGACAGGGAGTTAACGCGAGTTTACTCCTTGCTCAAATCCACCAACGGCGTTTGCCGCACCTCAGTCTCCCGACCACCCTGAATGTCGCTCACAGTTTTCAAAGCCTTATCCACAGCCCCCTTGTCCGCCAGCAAGCTGTAGCTGATCTGGAACTGCTTCTGCTCCTTGGCCGCAATCGTCGGCACCAGGCTCAGTGGCCGCTGATACCGACGGTTGTAGGAAAAGCTCGTCCCCGGCTCAAGACCCGTGACATAGCCCTGCCCTTGGGTGTCCGTGTTTTTCCACAGGGAGAACACCTGCAACTGTTGAGTATTGAAACCCACGGAAACCCCGAGGCTGCCTGCCTTGTTATGCAGCACGGTCAGCGTATCGCCCTTGGCGTCGGCATACGGCACGACGTTGTAAACCGTCTCGTCGTAGTCCTTGGTCGGCGCGCGGTAAGTCTGCCAGTCCGGCAAATCCCCTTTGGCCTTGTCATTGAACGGCGACACCTGTTTCACCGGTGCGACGAAACGGGCGCCTTGCTCCAGGAATGGGGTGCTGAAGTTGCTGTGGTACAGCGCCTGGTATTCCTTTGGATAATCGCCGTTGTTGGTCAGGGTGTCATTGAGGGTAAATGCAACGCTACCAGGTTCGGTGACCAGCTCAGTCATCACCGAGAAGTCGACTTTCTTGAACGCCTGCTCTTTGAGCTCGCCGCGCAGGCTGATCGCGTAAGGTGGTTTTTCATCGATGTGCAAAGTGACTTTGCTGGCCGGGATGTTGGCGGCACGGCCGTGGAGGGTCAGCAATTCCCCGTTATCCATGCCGGGGTGACCGACCCACTCGTAGCCGCAGCGGGTGACCAGCTCGTTAAAGCCCTCAAGCCAGCCCAACCCTCCACGACCGTTGAGTTCGATGAAGGACGGATTGACCACATCCTTGACCGGCGAATCCCAACCCATGCGCACATTACCGACCGACGCCTGCAGGACGTTCATGCCACGGGTCGGCACCACCGAGAGCTTCATCGTGCCGTTATCGATGTCGACGATGCTGACGCCCTCCTGCCGACCGCCGTGCAAGTTACGAAGGGTCACGGAGAAGGGTTTGTCGGTTTTTACACCGAGTTGCTGGCTGGTGACCTGCCAGTTTTGGGCAGCCTTGTCGCTGTCGAGCAGGACGTAATCCCAGGCCATGGCGTGGGAGGCGGACAGCGCGCCAAAGGCAACGACGAATTTGAGCGGAGTCATGGGGAAGCCTTTCTTGGAGTTGTGCATTTTTTATAGCGCTGATGAAACGATTCAGCAAGCTTAAAAAGCGAACACCCGAGCCTTCCCAAGCCAATTTAAATTGACCTCATGCAACCTCCGCACGCTTACGCTAGTCTCATACGGTTTTGAACCTCCGGCTGATTGACGGCGACATCATTATGACATTAAGGTCGCCAGCTAATTGCAGGAGCAAGAGCAGACACCTTTGTCTGTCATTTTTGCGCAGCGGAACATATGGAGTTTGAATGCGCGGGGCACTATTACGCAGCGGTAAGAGCGGGTCATTCACTGCCCTGGGCGAGACAGGTCAACCGGTCTACCGGGCGGCCCTGCAATTGCGCGAAGCCATTCGCCGCAAGAACCCTGAAATGGTCGATCACCTGGCCATCCCTCAAAGCGATGAACTCGGCAACCAGATTGACTGGTACAGCGGCCTCGACGGTGATGTGATCCCGTGGAGCAGCGCGACCGAAGAAGAACGCGCCCCAGCACGCCGCCAACTTGAAGCGCTGAAGACCTCGCTCGACGAATTGAGCCAGCGTTTCCTGGGCACTGATCCAGCCGAACAGCAGCAAGGCGACAAAGCCGTGTTCGGCAAGCTGCTCAAGCGTGTGATTCATTTCCCCGACGAAAACTTCGTCTACCTGGTGCAAGGCAAACCGGTGCTGACCTTTTGGGGCTTCGAGCATGCCGGTACCGGCAATCGCGATCCCCTGCACTGCCTCTATCAGGTTCCGCCCGCGTTTACGCTGCCACCCGTGGTCGAAGCCGCGCCCGTGGTTGCGCCGCCCGTCGTGCCGGTGATTGCTCGTCCGTGGTGGCGGCGCTGGTGGTGGCTGTTGCTGCTGCCTTTCTTGCTGCTGCTTTTGTGGCTATTACTGGGCTTGCGCGGTTGCGTGCCGATTCCGCTGGTGGCGGTCGATCTGCTCCCCGAGGGCGTCGTGCCTGTTGAAAGGCAACTGGAAGAACCACAACTGACCGGCCATGCCACGACGCTCAATGGCGTTCCTGTGACGGGCACCGTTGTAGGCTCCACCACGGGAACTGGCACCGCCGTGACCGGAACCCATGGCGTGGAAGCGCCGGCCGTCGAGGGCAACGAGGCTGATGCAGCGCCGGCCGACCTGGCCAAAGACCCAGCCAAAGACCCGGCAGCCGAAGACCCAACCGCGCCACCCGAAAACAAAACTGCGCCGCCGGATATCACATCGCCCGAGGCCGAAAAATCCGCCACCGCAAAACCCGGCCCTCCCCTGAGCATTCCGCCAGACGCCGCCGATGGTGCCGCCAAGTTCCTCGACGGTCAGTTCCGCGCCGGTGCCGGTATTCAGGATCGCCGAACCGGCAAACCCCTGCGTCTGGAATACCAGCTCAAGGACGGTAAAGGCGAAGTTACCGTACACCAGGCCGACGGTACGAAATGCAGCGGGCCGGTGAGCGCTACTATGAAGGGTGGCAGCCTGGCCATCGACAGTCAGGGCCAGGCCGTGTGCGCCGATGGCAGCACTTACGACATGCCCAAGGTCAACTGCCGCAAAGGGGCGACCACCGTCGCAGACTGCACCGGCGGTTACGGCAAAGAACAATTCCCCATGTCCATGCGGCACGTGGCCGAATAAAAACGGAATAACCCGACATGTTGCCTGAAGTCACCCAATTCGAAGACACCGTCACGCTGGTCAGCGACACCGGCATCCAGTTTATGGATTTCGCGCTGCGTCTGGATCCCCGCAAGGAACCGGCGGGCGAATTCGCGCCGATGATCAGCGGGCTGATCTGCCGCCTGTCGTACAACGAAGAGAAAGACTTCTTTTTCTACGAGCCGGAGCCGGAAAAGGTCGAAAAAGCCAAACCTGCGTTCAGCGTCGACATGAAAAGCAGCCTAGAGTTGCTGGACGGTATCTGGCTGCCGACCCCGTTTTTCCGCTTCATGCCGCCGCATCGCTTCGACGAAGGTCCCACCAACTGGTCGCGCATGCGTCTGGTGAAGCTGGCGACGCCCGACATTGACGGCAACACCCACCGCCTGACGATGGCCTTCGACAGCCGCGTGATGCCCAAGCGGGACGGCACCGCTTACCTGGCGCCGAACGAAGAAGACATCAGCTCCGGCGTGTCCTTCAAACTGGCAACGAAGGCCAGCGAAACCCGCTGGTTCCTGGCCCAGCCGTGGGTCAACGAGTGGCTGCTGGAAGTGTTCAACGAGGGCCATGCCCACCGCTCGCGCGCAGAGCTGGACACCGACATCCGCGCCAACTATCACTTGGCGCACTACCTCAACTTGCTCAGTCTGTTGAGCAAGCCGTCCGCCGCCCAGCAGTCGACGGCCCGTGCGAAAGTTGAAATCCCTGAGCTGAAAGTAGTCGCCAACGACAGCAATGGCCTGGTCAAACCGATTCCGGTGGACCTGGTGCTGGACGTCGGCAACTCGCGCACCTGCGGCATCCTGATCGAAAACCACGGTCAGGCCGGTTCCGGGTTGAAACAGAACTACGTGCTGGAACTGCGCGACCTGATCACCCCGGAACACACCTACAATCTGCCGTTCGAAAGCCGTGTGGAATTCGCCCAGGCGTACTTCGGCAAGGACCACTGTTCGGTCAAGAGCGGCCGTCACGATGCGTTCCAATGGGCGACGATTGCCCGCGTCGGCAATGAGGCCAGCCGTCTGGCCAGCCGTCGCCGTGGCACCGAAGGTTCCACTGGCCTGTCCAGCCCGAAACGTTATCTGTGGGACGAAAATGCTTACGGCCACGGCTGGCGTTTCAACTGCTCGTACATCAAGACCGACAGCGAGCCGTACGCCACGGCCGCGCCGTTCTCGCACCTGATCAATGAAACCGGCGAGGCGCTTTACAGCCTCGAAGAAGACGATCGTCTGCCGGTGTTCATGCCGCGTTATTCGCGCAGCTCGCTGATGACCTTCATGCTCGCCGAAGTGCTGGCCCAGGCGCTGTCGCAAATCAACAGCCCGGCCCAGCGTTCGCGGCAGGGACACACCCGCGTACCGCGTCAGCTCAACAGCATCACCCTGACCGTGCCGCCGGGCATGCCGCAGGCCGAGCGC
This sequence comes from Pseudomonas sp. LBUM1666, assembly GCF_059695775.1. Taxonomy (NCBI): domain Bacteria; kingdom Pseudomonadati; phylum Pseudomonadota; class Gammaproteobacteria; order Pseudomonadales; family Pseudomonadaceae; genus Pseudomonas; species Pseudomonas sp. LBUM1666. The sequence goes on from NZ_CP166789.1 coordinate 6,054,922, forward strand.
AGCATCCTCAACGAACGCATGCTGCAAGCCATCGGCCTGGTGTGGAAGAGCCTCGGCTGGCATGCCGGCGAAGAGGATCCACATCAGGATCAGGCCGTCAGCCCGCGCACGCCGATCCCAAGTATCCGCGTGGAATGGGACGAAGCCTCCTGTGGCCAGTTGGTGTACCTGTACACCGAGGTCAACGAGAATTTCGCCGGTCACCCGGAAGAGTTTTTCGACACCATCGCCCGGCCAGACAAGACGGACCGCGAACGCATCACCCTGGCAACCATCGACATCGGCGGCGGCACCACGGACCTGGTGATCACCGACTATCGCCTCGACCGTGCCGGCAACACCGGCAGCGGCAGCAACGTGCACATCGTGCCCGAGCAGCGTTTTCGCGATGGTTTCAAAGTGGCCGGCGATGACATCCTGCTGGACGTGATTCAGGACTTCATCCTGCCAAGCTTCGAAAAAGCCTTGCAGAACGCCGGTGTGAAAGCCCCGGATTCGCTGATGTCACGGTTGTGCGGCGATGAGTCGGTCAGCGCCCAGGACATGATTCTGCGCCAGCAATTGAACCTGCAGGTGTTCGCACCGCTGGGCCTGGCGCTGCTCAAGGCGTACGAGCATTACGATCCGCAAGTGCCGCAAGAAGTCACCCCGCAAAGCTACCGTCAATTGATCGGTGACAACGCGATCAGCCAGACCGTGCTCGACTATGTCAACGCCGCCGTGCGCCGCGATGTCGGCGGTCAGAGCGGTTTCGACCTGTATGACGCTCCGATCAGTTTCGACCTGCAGAAGCTTCACGCCGCGTTCCTCAACGACCAGATCAACATCACCAAGATTCTCGGTGCGCTGTGTGAAGTGGTCGCGCATTACCCGTGCGATGTCTTGCTGCTGACCGGCCGCCCTTCGCGCCTGCCTGGCATCCAGGCGTTCATTCGCAAGGTGTTGCCGCTGCCACCGGGGCGCATTCTGGCGCTGCAAAACTACCGCACTGGCGGCTGGTACCCGTTCCACAAGAACGGCCGGATCGACGACCCGAAAAGCACCGCGTCGGTGGGCGCCATGCTCTGCCTGTTGTGCGCCAACCACAGCGTGCCGAACTTCTACTTCCGTGCTTCGGCGCTCAAGCCGTATTCGACCGTCAAGCACATCGGCGTGATCGACCTGAACAACGTGATCAAGGATGCCGACGTGCTGTACCGCGACATCCAGTCCGAAGACTACAAAATCAAGTTGCCGGAAATCGGCGTTGGCGATGCCGCCGACACGCCACAACTGGAAATGCGCGGCGATCTGCGCCTCGGTTTCCGTCAGTTGGCCGCTGATCGCTGGGCCGCCTCGCCGCTGTACACCTTGCGGTTCACCAAGGCCGGTCGGGAGAAGTTTTCCCGGGCGATCGGTGAAAACGGCAGCGCGCCGCTGCTCAAGGTGCGGTTCGAGGTCAAGCCGGCGGACAAGTACACACGCAAGCAGGATCTGGTCAGCGACCGCCTCTCGGTTCGCGACATCGAATCCAACTGTAACAACGTCAACTTCAACCCGCGCAGCGACCTCGAGCTGGAACTCAACACCATGCTCGACGCCGGCCTGAGCGAGACCAAGTACTGGCTCGACAGTGGAAGTGTGAAACGCAAATGAATGATCTGACCCCCGATCAAACTCAGCTCTCTGCCAGTTGGGCCGCTGTTTATAAAGGTGCCGGTCAGGCGCTGGACTGGATTGGCCAGACGCGCGGCAACGCGCCGCGCCTGGACAGCGAAGCCGACAATCTGAACATCCGTCTGCACCGCGCCCGCAACCTGGCTCACAGCCTCGGTCGCGTGGCCTGCACGCCGATGACCATTGGCTTTTTCGGCTTGTCCCAGGCCGGCAAGTCCTACCTGATCTCGGCCCTCGCCGCCGGTCAGAACGGCAAGCTGGAAACCGATTTCGGTGGCCAGCGACTGGACTTCATCAAGCACATCAACCCGGTGGGTGGCGGCAAGGAAGCCACCGGTCTGGTGACGCGCTTCAGCCGTCGGGCAACGGAAAGTCAGGACAATGACTTCCCGGTAGAGCTCACGCTGTTCAAGGAAATCGAGCTGGCGAAGATTCTCGCCAACTCCTGGTTCAAGGATTTCGACCTTGAGCGCATTTCCTACGAGATCGACGAAGAGCGCATCCAGCGCGTACTCAAACCGTTCGAAGGCCGTGAAACCGGGCCACTGCAAACGGGCGTCAACGCCGATGATCTGGTGTCGCTGTGGGATTACCTGCGGGACAACTTCCGTAACTCGGTGAAGAAACTTGAGCACCTGTACTGGCCCAAAGCACTGCAACTGGCGCCACGCCTGAATTTCCAGGAACGGGCCGAGCTGTTTTCGATCCTCTGGGGCGAGCAAAGCGAACTGACACGGGTGTATCAGCAACTGGCCGGCGCGCTGCACAAGCTAGGCCTGCCCGAGACCGTGTTCGCACCGTTGAAGGCCTTGGTGAGTTTCGAAAACGACACCTACAGCCAGCGCGACAGCATCATGAACGTCGACATTCTCGAACGCTTCGGCAGCCCACGGGACTTGCCGATCGACGTTCGACCACTGCTTGGCAATCGCCTGCAAAACAGTCAGGCGATTCCGGTTGCGCAATTGGCGGCGTTGACTGCCGAAATGACCTTCCGCCTGATCGAAGCGCCGGTGGATGACATCGTCAATCAGGTCGACCTGCTGGATTTCCCCGGTTATCGCGGGCGCAAGAAACTGCACGAGATCGCCGACTCCAACGACCCGCAATCCGCCACCAAGGACAACTCCGTTTCGCAGCTGGTCCTGCGTGGCAAGGTCGCCTACCTGTTCGAACGCTACACCGATAACCAGGAAATGAACGCGCTGGTGGTCTGCACCGGTTCGACCAAGCAGAGCGACGTCAACGACGTAGGCCCGGTGCTGACCCGCTGGATCGAAAAGACCCAGGGCGCCGACTCGGCCGCTCGCAGCAAGCGCGACACCGGTCTGATCTGGGCGTTGACCATGCTCGACCTGCGCATCACCAACTCCCTGAGCCTGACGCCTGATCAGTACGACGAGAGCTGGAACGGCATGGTCAAGCTGACCATGCTGGAGCGCTTCGGCAGCCTGAGCTGGATGAGCGACTGGGCCGGCACACCGTTCCAGAACACCTACCTGGTGCGCAAACCGCGCATGGACGCGGCGTTCATCGAACAAGACGTGACGGGTGCCGAAACGGGCCTCAATGCCAGCTATCAGGACCGTGTCAGCGCGCTGGGCACCAGCTTCGCCAGCAACGACCTGGTGTGCAAACACGTCCACGATCCTGCCAACGCCTGGAAAGAAATGCTGCGCAACGATGACGGTGGCATCAGCCACTTCAGCGGTAGTTTCAAGGGCGTGGCCAATATCGAATTCAAATTGCAGCGCATCCGCGAGCAATTGAGCGAATGCCTCGAAGGCCTGACCACTCACGGTCTGAGCACCTGGTACCACGCCGACGGCGACGGTGCCGCTGCCGCCAAGAAAGCCCAGGCGCAGATGATTCTGACCGGCCTGGGCCGTCGCCCGGCAGTGCTCGGCGAGCTGATCGATCAACTCGACATGCCGAGCGAAGAGGTCCGCGACCTATACCTCAGTGGTGTGTACGAAACCGATGACGAGCCGGCCGCGAACGATGAACCGGTCGCCCCGACACCGAGCCAGAGCCTGTACGGCAACGACGCCGGTTTCGATTTCGATTTCGGCGACGACCTGAGCCCTGACGCGCCAGCCAGCAGCAACACCGGCACCCCGGCGCCCGAACTGCAAAGCAACGAACACCGATTCGCCAAAGCGGCATTCAAGGCCTGGATTGCGCACCTGCGTGAACTGACCACCCGGCAAAGCCTGCTCAACCTCCTGGGGCTGGAAAAAGCTTTGCTGGAAGCGGTGGTCGACGAACTGATCACCGCCGGCTATCGCCAGGACCTGCCGGGCCAACTGAGCCGCGCAGTACTCAAGCGAGCACAAAGCGGCGCACGGCGCGATCAACTGGTCGAGCGCCAGGTCCTGGAAGTGCAACGGGTACTGCGCGATTTCGTGTCCTGGTTCGGCTACCTCCAGAAGCCGGTGAGCGAGCGCCCGAACAGCCGCGCCGGTGCCAAGGCGCCGCTGTTCTCGTTCTACACCGACATCAGTCCGGGACAAGTGCCCGTGCTACCGGCGCAACCGGCGAATCAGGCGCAGCGCTATCTCGGCGATTGGCTCTCGGGCCTGGCCTACCTCACGCAGGACAATGCCGGCCATGGTGCCGGACGTGAAATCACCCCTGAACAGAACGAACGGCTGGGCCAAGTGCTCACAGCCTTCACAGCGAGATAAGCAATGCCAATTCGTGTCGACCTGCTCGCGTTAGAGCCCAATGTGCCTGGTCAGGCCCGCCTCACTGTGAAGAAATGGCAGGGTGGCGAGGAACAGCTGGAGTTTTCCATTCAGCGTAACCAGGACGGTTTTTACCTCCAGGACCACAAGGCCTGGAGCAACAATCCATTCTGGTTCAAGGTCTCGCGTTTCAACGTCACGGCCAGCGGCGAAGGCCTGGAAGCACAGGTCGGCCCGGACGTGGTCGACCCGCTGCTGGAAGGCGGCGCCAACTCGCAATTCCAGATCGAACTGCGTGAACAAAGCCAAGGCCACACCGACAGAGGCGTGGTTCGGCCAGGCGTTGGCGTTTTGCCGTCCACGGCTGGCGGTCAGACGCGCTCGACGTATGGCGGCGCCGAGCTGACGGCACCGAGTGCACCGGCACCCGAGATCCCGGAACTGCCTGAACTGATCCTGTCCACCGCCGAACCAGAAGTGGAATTGGAGTCAGTGCTCACCGAGCGCGCCTACACACCGCCTCCCGCACCGGTGAAGAAAAGCAACAAAGGCCTGATCGGCCTGTTGATTGTCGTGTTGTTGCTGCTGGCCGCGGGCGGCGGATTCTGGTTCTACAAACGCACCCCGGCGACTGCCCCGGTGGCCACAGCCGCTGCCGCCGCACCGGCCGGCGCCGACGCTCAAGCCTGCACCCTCGAGAGCATGAACAGCCTGCCCGAATTGACCTTCGTCCAGACCTGCATCAAGGCTGCGCCCGACAGTGCCAAGTTGCTGGAGATCATCAACCAGGCCAAGGCCGGCAAACACTGCGGTGTTGCCCAGCGCCTGTACGCCAACCGTGCCCAGGCCGGTGACGCGCTGATCGCCAACGCCTATGCCCGCGAATACGACCCTAAATACCTGAAGGCCAGCGAGTGCTTCCCGGTCGCGGACAACGCCACGGCGGCCTATTGGTACGAAACCATCCTCACCCAGGACCCGAACAACGCCGAAGCCAAGCAGCGTTTCGAGGAGTTGCAGAAGTGATGCGTTCGCCCGTGAGTCGATTCCTGCTGAGCGGTGCCGCGTTGCTGGCGCTGTGCATCAGCCCGCTGTCCCAGGCCGATGACAAACCGCTGATCCAGGCCGGTAAAAAGACCTTGTTCCAACGTGTGCTGACCACCCCGGGCTGCAAGATCAGCCCGACAGCGGGCGGTGCCGCCGGTGACGCACAACCTGTCTTCAGCCGCTTTTATGTGTACGAGCGTGCTCAAGCGGCAAACGCCGAGTGGCTGAAAGTCGGCCCCGACAGCTACGGCAAAACCATTGGCTGGCTGCCTGCCAGCTGCACCACCGACTGGAAGATGCAGCTGACACTGGCCTTCACCAACCCGGCCAACCGCGACCGGTTGCTGTTCTTCAAGGACCGCGCCACCGTCGAAGGCATCCTCGATGCGCCGGACCCGGTCAGCAAAGTCGCGCCGCTGCGGGCCACGCTGAAAAAGGGCCAACAAGCACCGGGCGTACTGGCTGAAGAACCTGAATACTTCGTCGACCTGCAAAAGCAGTTCTACCTGCTGCCGGTACTCAGCGGCGAAGAAGTCATGACCGAAAGCGGTTTCCGCACGCGCCTGCTCAACGTCGCGTCGGTCAGCAAGCCGGATGACAAGAATGCCAAGGGCGGTGCTGCCAACAGTGCTACCGGTGGCAAGGAAGCCGAAGACAAAACCGCCAGCCAACTGAAGGAATTCAGTGCGGCGGTGGTGTTTGTCATCGACTCGACGATCTCGATGGACCCGTACATCGACCGCACCCGCGAGGCGATCCGCAAGGTCTATCAGCAGATCGAAGCACAGAACCTCGGCAAGCAGGTCAAGTTCGGTCTGGTGGCTTTCCGCTCCAACACCCAGGCGGTCCCGGGGCTGGAATACACCACCAAGATGTACGCCGACCCTACCAAAGTGAAAGACAGCGCCGACTTTTTCGCCAAGATCGCCGACCTCAAACAGGCCTCCGTGTCGAGCAGCAGCTTCGATGAGGACGCCTTTGCCGGCGTTATGGAGAGCATCGACAAGGTCGACTGGAGCCAGTTCGGCGCGCGCTACGTGGTGTTGATTACCGACGCGGGCGCCATCGAAGGTGACGACAAACTGTCGAAAACCGGTTTGAGCGCCGCGCAGGTGCGCATCGAAGCCGCCAATCCGGGCGTGGCGATTTACACCCTGCACTTGAAAACCCCGGCCGGGGTCAAGGACCACGCCAAGGCCGAGGCGCAGTACCAGAACCTGTCGACCTACCCGGGCACCAACACCTCGCTGTATTACCCGGTCAACGCTGGCGATATTCATGAATTCGGGCGCAAGGTCGACGCACTGGCCGCCGCGATCACTACACAAGTGAAAGCCGCCTACATGGGCGAGGACGCCATCGGCAGTGCGGCGAACGCCAAGCAGGACCCGGCCGAGAAGAAAATGCTCGAAGACGCGGCGCTGATCGGCCACGCCATGCAACTCGCCTACCTCGGCGAGAAGACCAACAGCAAGGCCCCGCCGGTGTTCAAGGCGTGGATCACCGACCGCGACCTGATCAAGCAGAACATCCCGACCACCGATGTGCGGGTGCTGCTGACCAAGTCACAGCTCAGCGACTTGAGCGACGTGATGAAGCAGATTCTCGATGCAGCCAACGAAGGCTTGATTTCACCCACGGAAATGTTCGATCGCCTGCGTTCGGTGGCGGCGACCATGGGCGCCGATCCCAATCAGCTCAAACAGAACAGCAACGCCAAACTGGCGGACATGGGCGTGCTCGGCGAGTACCTCGAAGACCTGCCCTATCAGAGTGAAGTGCTGAACCTGGATGAAGAGACCTGGAAGAGCTGGGACGGTCTGGCGCAAGAGAAATTCATCCGCACGCTGAACACCAAACTGCGGCATTACCAGCGTTACAACGCGGATGTCGACCGTTGGGTCGCTTTAGCCAAGGACAGTGATGCACGGGACAACGTGTATCCCGTGCCACTGGAAATGATGCCTTAACGAGACGCCGATGCTCGATATCAAGAACCTGCTGGTGCGCCGTGGTGAAGGCGCGCTGGCCCACCACGTGCGCCTGCCGCACTTGCAGGTCGGCGCCGGAGAAATCCTCGCCATCACCGGCGAGAGCGGCAGCGGCAAAAGCACGTTGCTCGAAGCCATCGGCCTGTTACTCGCGCCGGTGGAACTCGAGCGCTTTCGCCTGGGCGCGGCGCAAGCCCAAGACATTGCCCAATTGCTCGCCACTGATGACCAGCCGGCTCTCGCGGCGGTGCGTTCACGGCATTTGGGGTTCATTTTGCAGAGCGGCGGCTTGCTGCCGTTCCTGAGCGTGCGGGACAACATCAGCCTGCCGCGCCGTTTGCTCGGGATGTCGGTGAAGAGCGAGCACATCGACCACGCCATTGACGTGCTGCGCCTGCAAGGATTGCTGGATAAACAACCTCAGGCGTTGTCGATCGGCGAACGCCAGCGCGTTGCCTGTGTGCGCGCCATTGCCCATGAGCCGCTGCTGCTGCTGGCCGACGAGCCGACCGCCGCGCTCGACCCCCACAGCGCCCGGCGCTTGTTCGAGTTGCTACTGAGCCTGGTGTCGAGCATGGGTTTGAGCGCGCTCGTTGTGTCCCATGACTGGGCCTTGCTGAAAGATTTCGGCTTGCCGCGACTCGGCGCTATCAGCCGTCAGGGAGAGACACTGTTTGAACCGATGGACTGATCGCTTGCGCCTGCTGGGCTCACTGGCGCTGCAAGACCTCTGGCACGACCGCAAGGTCTCGCTGTGCATCGCCGCCTCCCTGGTGGCGGTGATCGCGCCGTTATTGCTGCTGTTCGGGCTCAAGCACGGGGTGGTCAGCCAGTTGCAGGGCGAACTGCTGCGCGACCCGCGCAACCTTGAAGTGAAGATGCTCAGCAACGGCAACTACGACACGGCCTGGATCGAGCGTTTGCGCCTGCGCCCCGAAACCGGTTTTGCTCTCGGCCAGACGCGCTCGCTCAATACCCAGGCAGACCTGCTGATCGGCATGCAACGGTTTGTCGAAGGTGCGGAAATCATCGCCACCGAACCGGGCGACCCACAACTGAACCTGGCGTCGCTTACCCCCGTCGGCAATCAAGTGATCCTCAGCGCCAGCGCCGCGCAGCGCTTGCAGGCCAAGGTCGGCGACAGTGTGCAGCTGAGGGCGTTGCGTCGTCTGGAAGGTGTTAACGAGCGCGGCGAGATGACGCTGACGGTGCTGGCGGTGCTCGACGGCGCCCGCTTCGGCCGCGCGGCCGGGTTTGTCGCCCCGCCGCTGCTGCTGGATCTGGAGCGCTTTCGCGACGGTTATCAGGTCAGTGCGTTCGGCGTTGTTACCGGCAAGCCTCAGGGCAATCTGCAACCGCTGTATGCCCGCGCCCGTGTGTATGCGCGCGACATCGATCAGGTCGCACCGCTGGAGCACTGGCTCAACGAACAACACATCGAAACCTCGAGCCGGCTGGCCGACATCGACAACGTCAAAGCCATCAATCATGTACTGGGGCTGATCTTCGGCGTGATCGCCGTGGCGGCGCTGATTGGCTGCGTGGCGTCGATGGTCGGCGCATTCCTGGCCAACATCGACCGCAAACGCAAAAGCCTCGCGGTCCTGCGTTTGCTGGGTTTCAAACGCCGAGCCGTCGGCGGTTTCGTGGTCCTGCAAGCGCTGGTGCTGAGCCTGGCCGGCTACGTCGGCGGGCTGGGGTTTTATGCCGTAGGCAGTCATCTCTTCGACTACCTGCTCGGCAGCAGCCAGGCCACCGGCACCTTCGTTTGCCACATCACTGTCTGGCATGGCGTTGCCGCCCTGCTCTTGACCTTTCTGGTCGCAGCATTGGTGGCCGTGATCGGCGCCCTGCGAGCCATCAACATCCAACCTGCGGAGAGTCTGCGTGAGCTATAAACGTTTTGGCTTGCTGTTGCCCCTGAGCCTCGGCTATATGCTCGACGCCTCGGCGGCGGGCTGGGAAGAGAAATTTTATAACCCGATGCCGGACGCCGCCGACGTGGTATTGCCGATGCCCTGCGAAGGCTCGATGGTATTTCGCAAAGTGTTTATTCCGGTGGCCGGCCCGCTCGACGATTACCCGATCAACATTGGTCAGGACGGCGCGGAATATGGCTACGTCGAACAGACCCGACCGACGTTCATCGCCGGCAGTTTCACTGCCGCGAAGAACGACAAGTCCCGCTACTTCCTGATGGCCAAGTACGAGATGAGTCAGCTGCAATACGCCGCACTGACCGAAGCAACCTGCCCCACCGCCGCCACCAAAATGCGCGTGCCGCAAACGGCCGTGAGCTGGATGCAAGCCATCGAAGCCGCCGACAAGTACAACCTGTGGCTGCGCAAAAACGCCGCCGACAAGTTGCCCAAGGAGGACGGCGCACAGGGCTTCCTGCGCCTGCCGACTGAAGTCGAGTGGGAGTTCGCCGCGCGCGGCGGGCTGGAAGTCGGTGCCGCTGAATTCCGCGACACGCATTACCCCATGCCGGAAGGCATAAACGCCTACGAGTGGTTCGCCGGGGCGCAATCGTCCAACGGCAAAGTGCAGTTGTCCGGCCTGCAAAAGCCCAATCCTCTGGGCCTGCACGACATGCTCGGCAACGTCGACGAAATGATGTTCGAGCCGTTTCGCCTGAACAAACTTGATCGCCAGCACGGTCAGGCCGGCGGCTATGTGGTCCGTGGCGGCAACTACCTGACCGCCCAGGCCGACCTGCGTACGGCGTTGCGCAAGGAACAGCCGTACTACAACACCGACGGCCAGGTGAAAAACAAAACCACCGGCCTGCGCCTGGTCATGGTCTCACCGACCCTCACCTCTCGCGAACGTGTCGCCAGCATCGAAAGCAGCTGGAAGAAACTCGGCACCGGCAGCAAGGAAACCGAATCCGCCGACAAAGGCACCGTTCAATCTCTGAACAGCCTGGCCTCGGGCGTCGAAGACAAAGCGCTCAAGGAAAAACTCCAGGCCTTGGAAAACCAGTTGCGCGCCAGTAACCAGCAGCAGGAAGAAACCCGCGACCAGGCGATTCGCGCCAGCCTCAATCTGGGCGCATTCTTGTGCACCAAGATGCTCGACGACGGCCAGTACGTGGACTTCCTGCAAAAGAACTACAAGCTCAATTGCGAAAGCGCGGACAAAGACGCCAGTTGCGACATGCGCAAAGGCAAGCTCGACGAGCAGAAGGATCGCCTGCACAAGCTCAGCCGCTACTATGCCAGCAGCCTGGTGGAATCGGCGACCTTGTACGGCCAGCCATTGCTTGAAACGCAGGTCCCGGTGATGGAAGAAATCATCACCCGCAACAAACAGCTGCAAGACCTCAAACCTTACTTGCGCACCCACTGGACCAATCAGAAGGCGTTCCTGCAAAAGCAGAAGATCGACACTGAAGCCTGGCTGAACAGCTGCAAAACCGTTACTCAATAACTCACCTTAATAACAACACGTCAACACCGTCACCTAGGAGTTTCACCATGTCGCGCAGCCTTTGGACTCGCTTCAAGCTACAGATCGCTTTCGTTGTCGCCGGCAGCCTGCTGCTGACCGGTTGCGCCAACACCGGTAGCTCCATGCTCGGCGACAACGAGGGGGCCGACCCGCGCCTGACCCAGGGCCAGGACGCAGAGTTCTTCAGCAAGTCCGGCTACCAGGCCTGCGCCGTCGGCGCCGGTGTCGGCATTCTCGCTTGCGCACTGTCCAACAGCAGCAACAAGGGTGTCTGCGCCGTCGCCGCCGGTATTACTGCGTGTGGCGTGGCCATGGGCGCGAACTACTACTTGGATCAGCGTCGCAGCGAATACTCCGACACCACCACCCGCTTGGCTAAAATGAACAGCGACGTCGAACAAGACACCCAGAACGTGATCGCCCGTACCGCGACCGCTCAGCAAGTGATCAAGGATGACCAGGCGCAAATCGCCCAGATCAAAAAGGACATCGCCAACAAGAAAGTCGACAAGGCCAAGGCCCAGGTGCAAATCGCCGAGATCGATTCGAACATCGCACGCCTGCGTAAAGACCTCGGCAACATGCGTATCAAAGTCACCGAATACACCAAAGTGGCAGACGCCGAGCGTGCACAAGGCGCCACCGGCGCCGAGATCAAGCAGGTGGACATGAACATTATGAAAATGAACCAGAAAGTCGCTGCCCTGCAGAAGGAAGTCGACGGTCTGTACAGCCAACGCTCCGCCATCACCCTGGGCTAAGCACATGACGCTACGACAACTGGCGGTCCTCTCCGCCGTCCTGACCTTGAGCGGTTGCGCGACCAAGCCGGGCGAATGCGATGCGACCAATCGCGACAGCAGCATGCTGACCAAGATGAACTGCGACTACTCCGGTGGTTACAGCGATCAGGTCAAGCAGAAGGAACTGGCGCTGAGCGAGTCCCGTCAGCAAAACGCAATGTTCCGTCAGGTGTACGAGAACATTCAGGCCCAGCAGCTCAGCACTAAAACCGACCTGGCCAGCCAGCAGAAAGCCCAGGCGGCGCTGAGTCAATCGCTGGGGCAATTGCTGACCTCGCTCAAGGCCCGGCATGGCAATGAAAGCCAGGTGCAAAAGCAGATTGCCGGCCTCGAGCAGCAGCTCAAGGCTTCAAAAGCGCCAACGGCCAAGTCAACGCCAGCGACGCTGGCGGCCAAACAGGAAGAGCTGAAGGCGTTGCAGAAGAAGGTCAACCAGCTGCAATTCAGCCTCGGCTACGAAGAATAACTTTTCACCCCGCAGGCCTCCCGATGGAGGCCTGCACTTTTTCAGGAATCGTCGTCATGCAGCGGGTCATCAGGGATGCGCAAGCCACACCGGAGGGGATGAGTGCGCTGCAAGCTAAAGTCGCCCTCATCCAGAAACACTTTCCGCCGACCGTCGCCAGCCTTTTTGCCATCCCGCGGATGGGCAGCGGCGACGTGCTGGAATGGTGGACCGAACTGGGTGGGCAACCCACGCCCTACGCCGACCTCAACGAGGACGCGCAACGACGTTTGCTGGAAACCTATGAAGTACGTCAGACGTCCCTTGGACAGCTGGCGGACGAACTGCAAAAACGCGGTCAACCGACGGAAGCCGAAGACCTGCGCAGCCTGCTCGGCACACCGGAGCTGGACAAACTCTACAGCCTCAACGGTGAGCCTTTGGTGGTGCGCTGGAACCAGCGTCCGCCCAAACCGATCGTGCCGCCGGTTGTTCCGGTGGTGCCGGTTGTTCCGCCATCGCGTCGTGGCTGGTGGATCGCGGCGGCCTTGCTTGCGCTGCTGTTGCTGCTGCTTGCGCTGTGGCTCTGGTGGTTCCTGCACCGTGAGCCGGTTGTCGTGGCTCCACCGGTTGCGCCCGTGGTGACGCCCATCGAGAAACCGGTTGAACCTGTTCCCGAGCCTGTCGTGGAACCGGAACCGGCTCCGGAACCAGAGCCCGTACCCGAACCAGCTCCAGTGCCGCCACCCAAGCCGGTCCCACCACCAAAACCGGTCGTGGCCGCGCCGCCACCACCACCACCACCACCGCCGCCACCGCCACCGCCACCGCCACCGCCAGCCCCGACGCTGGACAACTACGCATGCCGCAAAAAAGCGCCTGATGCCGTGCCCCCGCAATTTGTGGTGGTACTCGACACCTCGGGCTCGATGGACTTGAACATCAAGTCGGTGAAAGCCGACGAAGATTGGTTTTACAGCAATGAGATGAACAAGTACCTGGACCCGAACCGCACCATGCGGATCTTCACCAAACCCAGCCGCATGGACGTCGCCAAGGACTCGCTGGCCGGCATGATCAATGGGCTGGACCCGAAGATCAACACGCGCCTGATCACCTTCGCCGGTTGCGAAAGAACACCGGACCAGGGCGTGTTCAAGTTTGGCGACCGCCCGCGGCTGATCAACGGGATTCGCGGTCTGGTTCCCGACGACGGCACACCGCTGGCCGACAGCCTGGCCTACGCGGCGAGCACGGTCGACGGGCGCAATAACGATGCCGTGATCGTGATGTTCGTCGACGGTGAAGACGGTTGCGGGCAGGACGTTTGCGCGGTATCCCGTCGAATCGCCAGGGAACAACCGCGCCTGCGGGTCAACGTGGTGAAAATCGGTGCCGGTGGCCCGTCACGTTGCATCGCTGAAAACACCGGTGGCCGGGTTTACAGCAGCACCAATGCGGCGGAGCTGGGTAGCCAGCTGAAACAGGCAACCAAGGAAGTGTCCAGCAATGCCAAGTGCAACTGACTTGGGTGCGGATCCTGAATTGAGGTGACCCCATCGCGAGCAAGCTCGCTCCCACAGGGTTTTGTGTCGATCACAAATCCAGTGTGGGAGCGAGCTTGCTCGCGATAGCTATTTCAAAGGCGCCTCAACGAAACCGGTCAACCTCTTGGCGCAAGTCCGCCGCGAGCTTCTCCAGCTCCTTGGCCGTCACCGCCAGGTTCGACACCACCTCACGCTGCTCACTGTTCGCCAGGGCAATGCTTTGCAGGTTGCTGCTCAGCAAGGTGGCGGTACTGCTTTGCTCTTGAGTCGCGGTGGTGATCGCCGCGAATTGCTGACCGGCCGAGCGGCTTTGCTCATCGATCCGCGCCAGGGCCGAAGCCACGTTGGCGTTGCGCGACAGGCCTTCCTGCATCAACAGGTTGCCCTGCTCCATGGTGCTGATGGCGTTACCGGTTTCCTGCTGAATGCTTTGGATCATGCCGGAAATTTCGTCGGTCGCTTCGCGAGTGCGTGAGGCCAGGTTACGAACTTCATCGGCCACGACTGCAAAACCACGCCCCTGCTCACCGGCACGAGCGGCTTCGATAGCGGCGTTGAGGGCCAGCAGGTTGGTTTGATCGGCGATCGAAGTAATCACACCGACGATGCCGCCGATTTCCTGGGAGCGCTGACCCAAGGTATTGATCACCGTCGCCGTGCTGTTCAGCGCGCCGGCGATTTGTTCCAGGGACGAGGACGCTTCGTCCATCGACGTACGACCGATCTGGGTTTGCTGTGCGTTTTCCTGGGCCAGACGCTGAGTGCTGCCCATGTTGTCGGCAATGTTCAGGGACGTTGCGCTGAACTCTTCCACCGCACCGGCCATGCTGGTGATTTCGCCCGACTGCTGCTCCATCCCTTCATAGGCGCCACCGGAAAGACCGGACAAGGCCTGGGCGCGGCTGTTGACCTCTTGCGAGGCCTTGCGGATGTGCTCGACCATGGTCGACAGCGCCTGGCTCATCTGGTTGAACGCGCGGGCCAGCTGACCGATTTCGTCATTGCTCGATACGTTCAGACGCACGCTCAAATCACCGGCGCCCAAGGCTTCCGCCTGACGCACCAAATCACCCAGCGGCGCGAGTTTGCTGCGCAGCAACCAGACCGCCGCCCCCACCGCGATCAACATCGCCAGCAGACTGCCAATCGCCAATTGAATCCCGACACTCCAGGTCACGGCACGAATTTCGGTTTTCGGCATGCTCGCCACGACCGACCATGGGCCGCCTTCAAACGGTACGGCAATGCTGTAGAAATCTTCGGACTTGTCGCTCCAGAACTCGCCCTTGCCCGGCGTTTTCGCCAAACCAACGATGGTCGGAGTCGCCTGATCCAGCGCTTGTACGCCCGCGATCGGCACCAGCCATTTGCTCTGTTCATCCAGCAGCGCCAGGGAACCGGTCTGGCCGATACGGAAGCGCTTGAGGTTGGCGAACTGCGCGTTCTGCGCGTCGGTGTAGTCAAATCCTACGAACAGAACGGCAATCACCTTACCGCCGCTGTCACGTACGGGAGTGTACTGAGTCATGTAGGAGCGTTCGAACAGCAAGGCGCGACCGACGTAGGCCTGCCCCGCCATCAAGCGGGCATAGGCCGGGTTCGCGTGATCGAGCAGCGTGCCGATGGCTCGGGTGCCGTCCTGTTTGCTCAGGGACGTGCTGACCCGAATGAAGTCTTCGCCGCTGCGCACAAACACAGTCGCAACGCCGGCGGTCATTTGCTTGAACTCGTCCACTTCCTTGAAATTGTTGTTCAGCACTTCGCTGCCCAGGTGCAGGCCCGGCGTCTGCGCGCCCGCTACCGCCACCGGTTCATCCGGGTGCACGCTCAAACCGGCGCTGAAGCGCTTCTCGAACAGGCCGCTCAGGCGCTGGGTGCTTTCACGCAACGTGCCGTGAAAGGTACTCAACTGATCGGCCAGCAACCGGGCTTCACTGGCCAGGTGCTCTTCGCGGGTGGCGAGGTTGGCGGTATCCAGCGAACGCAGGGCGAACACGCTACTGCCGCTGATGACAATCGCCAGTATCACGGCAAGCGCAAGACCAAGCTGTGAGGCGATCCGGGCACGAGGTTGAGACATGACAGCTCCTGGCCGAGCGACCGGATCCTCCTTGATCTGGCTGCACACTCAGCAAAATTCTAATAATGGGAATTGCGTCGAACCTGCACGAAGGTTCCACCTGCATTTTCGGCGGTAAATCGGAATACTTGAGTAATTAACCGGGATATGGCTCAAGGCCGCCATTGCGGCGGCTCTATCGATTCAGCCCAAGTGTTGAACGTCGGGCAATTCCATTGCTCGGGCTTCGCCTTGCAGGAAGTCGCTGAGCCTGCGCAAACGTTCACCACCGGGGCGGGTTTTCGGCCAGACCAGGTAATATTTTTCACCGCTGGCGACGGCCGTCGGCCACGGCAGACTCAGACGTCCCTGAGCGACATCTTCCGCCACCATCAGCAAATCGCCCATGGACACGCCATAACCTCGGGCGGCGGCGATCATGCCCAGCTCCAGCGTGTCGAACACCTGCCCGCCCTTGAGCGACACCTGATCCGCCAGCCCCATGCGTTCCAGCCAACTGCGCCAGTCACGACGATCCGGCGTCGGGTGCAGCAGTTCGGTATTGGCCAGCCGTGCGACGTCCCACGGTTGATCCTGCAGTAGATTCGGCGCGCCGACTGGAATCAGCTCTTCCGGGAACAGGAAACTCGCTTCCCAGTCCGGCGGAAAATGCCCGTTGCTGAGGATGACGGCGCAGTCGAACGGTTCATGGTTGAAGTCCACCGAATCGACGTCCATCCAGGCGCTGGTCAATTGCACCTCGTTGCCAGGTTGCAGGTGCCGAAAGCGGCTGAGCCGTGCCAGCAGCCAGCGCATGGTCAGGGTCGACGGCGCTTTCATGCGCAGGATGTCATCTTCGGCGCGCAAGGTATTGCAGGCCCGCTCCAGGGCAGTGAAGCCTTCGCGAATACCGGGCAGGATCAACCGCGCCGACTCGGTCAGTTGCAGATTGCGCCCACTGCGGTGAAACAGCCGACAGGCAAAATGCTCTTCGAGCGTACGAATGTGTCGGCTGACCGCGCTTTGGGTGATCGATAGTTCTTCGGCCGCACGGGTAAACGAACTGTGCCGCGCCGCCGCTTCGAATGCGCGCAGGGCATACAAGGGAGGAAGACGACGGGACATTCGGAAAGCTCCTATAGCGGGATTCGGTCACCCTAGCAGAAACTCTCCAGCATGAGTTTGAATCATGCAACCCATCCTTTTTATCCCTTTGTGCAAACCCCGTAGAGCGCCGAGAATCGACGCTTTCCTGTCCTCTCTGATAATCGAGCGTGATGACCATGCAGCATCCAGCACGTACCGAACTCTGGGCCATCCTGCGGCTGGCGGGGCCGTTGATTGCCTCGCAGTTGGCGCACATGCTGATGGTCCTCACCGACACCTTGATGATGGCGCGCCTGAGTCCAGAGGCGCTGGCCGGTGGCGGCCTGGGCGCAGCAACTTACTCGTTCGTGTCGATTTTCTGCATTGGCGTGATCGCCGCGGTCGGCACCCTCGTGGCAATCCGTCAGGGCGCCGGCGACATCGTCGGCGCCGCCAGGCTGACCCAGGCAGGGTTATGGCTGGCGTGGTTGATGGCCTTGGTGGCCGGGCTGCTGCTGTGGAACCTCAAACCGGTGTTGCTACTGTTCGGCCAGACCGAAACCAACGTCCACGCGGCCGGGCAGTTCCTGCTGATCCTGCCGTTCGCCCTGCCCGGCTACCTGAGCTTCATGGCCCTGCGTGGCTTCACCAGCGCCATCGGCCGGGCAACACCGGTGATGGTCATCAGCCTCGGCGGCACCGTGGCCAACTTCCTGCTCAATTACGCATTGATTACCGGCATGTTCGGCCTGCCGAAACTGGGGCTGATGGGCATCGGGCTGGTTACCGCTGTTGTCGCCAACTGCATGGCGCTGGCGCTGGCCTGGCACATCCGTCGGCATCCGGCCTACGACGCTTATCCCTTGCGCCAAGGCCTGTCGCGGCCTAACCGTCAGTATCTGAAGGAACTGTGGCGCCTGGGCCTGCCGATTGGTGGCACCTACGCGGTGGAAGTCGGACTGTTTGCGTTCGCCGCGCTATGCATGGGCACCATGGGCAGTACGCAAATGGGCGCACACCAGATTGCCCTGCAAATCGTCTCGGTGGCGTTCATGGTTCCGGCGGGGATTTCCTATGCGATCACCATGCGCATCGGGCAGCACTACGGCGCCGGGCAGCTGCTGAATGCACGGCTGGCCGGACGGGTCGGCATCGCTTTTGGCGCGGCGGCGATGCTTGCCTTCGCCATGGTCTTCTGGTTGCTGCCGAATCAGTTGATCGGTTTGTTCCTGGACCACAACGACCCGGCGTTTCGCGACGTCATCAACCTGGCCGTGAGCCTGTTGGCGGTCGCCGCGTGGTTCGAGCTGTTCGACGGCACGCAAACCATCGCCATGGGCTGCATTCGCGGGCTTAAGGATGCCAAGACAACGTTCCTGGTAGGTTTGGGCTGCTATTGGCTGATTGGTGCGCCAGCCGCCTGGTGGATGGCCTTCCATTTGAATTGGGGGCCGACAGGCGTCTGGTGGGGGTTGGCGCTGGGGCTGGCGTGCGCGGCGGTGAGCCTGACGTGGGCGTTTGAGTGGAAGATGAAGCGGATGATCAGACAGGAGCCGTCGTCAGGAACAAGTTTCCAAATCGCTCAGCCAGACTGAGATCCCCCTGTGGGAGTGAGCCTGCTCGCGATGGCGGAGTGTCAGTCAACATCATTGTTAACTGACAGGGCCTCATCGCGAGCAGGCTCGCTCCCACATTGAGTCCGCGTTTAAACCACGACCTCCAGTGCGGGCTGTTGGCTGCTGCCAAAGGTCAAATACTCAACCAGCTCCGCCAACGGCAGTGGCTTGCTGATCAAATATCCCTGCACCTGATCGCAGCCAAACCCGCGCAACAGATCCAGTTGCTCCGGCGTTTCTACGCCTTCGGCGACCACTTCAAGATTGAGGTTGTGCGCCAGATTGATCATCGCGTGGACCAGTTTGCGATTCTCTTCGCGCTGTTCCATGCCGCCGACAAAGCTCTTGTCGATCTTCAATAAGGCAATCGGCAGGCTGTTGAGGTGCACGAACGAAGAGAAACCGGTGCCGAAGTCGTCGAGGGAGAAGCGCACACCCAGACGCCCCAAGGCATCCATGGTCTGCTTCACAAGATCGCTGCGGCGCATGACCGCGGTTTCGGTCAGTTCGAACTCCAGCCACTGCGCCTCGACGCCGCGCTCGGCGATCAGCCGGCTCAGGGTCGACAGCAATTGGCTGTCCTGAAACTGCCGGAACGACAGGTTGATCGCCATGTGCAGCGCTGGCAAACCGCGTTCGCGCAGCGCCTGCATGTCCCGCAGGGCCCGGGAAATCACCCAGTAACCCAACGGCACGATCAAACCGCTCTGCTCGGCCAGCGGCACGAACTCGCTGGGCGCCAGCAACCCGCGCTCGCCATGGCGCCAGCGCACCAAGGCTTCGAGGCCGACGATCTGGCCGTCCTCAAGGTTCAGGCGAGGCTGGTAATGCAGTTCCAGTTCATCCCGGCGCAACGCCCGGCGCAGCTCGCTTTCGAGGTCGGCCATGCTGCGGGCATTGCGATTGATGCGTTCGTTGAAGATGTGAAAGGTACAGCCCTGAGTACTTTTGGCTTGTTGCATGGCGATGTGTGCGTGCCACATCAGCGGGTCGGCGCCGGCCTGAGCCCGGGCGTGGGCAATACCGAGGCTGGAGCCGATCAGCAGGCTTTCGCCGTCGACCCAGTAAGGCTCGGCCAGCGCTTCGGTAATGCGCTCGGCCATCCATTCGGCGCGCTGAGGCGCGCGGCGGGTGTCGATTAGCAGGGCGAACTCATCACTGCCCAGTCGCGCCAGTTGATCGCCGGCCTCAAGCTGGCTTTTCAGCCGCGCGACTACTTGCAGGATCAACCGGTCGCCGGCCTGGTGGCCGAGGGCGTCGTTGGCGTGACGGAAGTTGTCGAGGTCGAGATGACCGAGGGCCAGGCCGCGGCCGTCGTTTTCCGCCAGGCGTGCCGCCAGCAAGGTCTGGAAACCCTGGCGGTTGGCGATGCCAGTAAGCGGGTCTTGCTCAGCCAGGCGCTGCAGGGTGTTTTCCAGCACGCCACGCTCGCGCACATGCCGCAGGCACCGGCGCAACATGCCGGGATCAAGGTGATCGCGTACCAGCCAGTCGCTCACCCCATCGGGCGGCGCCAGTGGTTCGTGCTCGAGCAGCAATACCGTTGGCAGGCTGCAACGGCCAGGTAGAGGTTGAAGCGCTGGAATCGTCAACAACACCGCGCTGCGGTTGTCATCGAACAGACTGCTGACCGACTCCCAGCTCGGCGCGCTGATTAGCACGGTCGAGCTCCCCATCGGAGCCAGACACTCGCGCAACAACGCTGCCCACGCTGGCTCTTCGGCCAGTAGCAGCAAACGCAAGGGTTCGACAGGCGTAGACAAGCTAGCTCCCTAGACTCTGCAAAGATGTAGGCGGCGGGCATTATGCAGCGCCGGTAACCAATGACCAAATGACCTCGGTTATGAAACGCGGCTTTGTATCTTGAATAACGAACAATAGACGCACATTCATCGCGCATCCTGCGTGAAAGTATCAAAACCGGCAAATATAGATAGCGTGCTGCGTCACAAGTCGGAGAGAGCAGCACAATTCGCTGAGCCTGTTAAAATGCCGGCCCATTTCGCAAACGACTCCCTGATTTCGTATGTCCCGACTCAATCCCCGGCAGCAAGAAGCCGTGAGCTACGTCGGCGGCCCTCTTTTGGTGCTCGCCGGTGCAGGCTCCGGCAAGACCAGCGTGATCACCCGCAAAATTGCGCACCTGATCCAGAATTGCGGCATTCGCGCCCAGTACATCGTCGCCATGACCTTTACCAACAAGGCAGCGCGCGAGATGAAGGAACGGGTCGGCACCTTGCTCAAGGGCGGCGAAGGCCGCGGCCTGACCGTCTGCACCTTCCACAATCTGGGCCTGAACATCATCCGCAAGGAACACGTGCGGCTGGGCTACAAGCCGGGTTTCTCGATCTTCGACGAGACTGATGTCAAAGCCTTGATGACCGACATCATGCAGAAGGAATACTCGGGCGACGACGGCGTCGACGAGATCAAGAACATGATCGGCTCGTGGAAAAACGACCTGATCCTGCCGCCCGAAGCCCTGGAAAACGCCCGCAACCCCAAGGAACAGACCGCCGCCATCGTCTACACCCACTATCAGCGCACGCTCAAGGCGTTCAACGCGGTGGACTTCGACGACCTGATCCTGCTGCCGGTGAAACTGTTCCAGGAACACGCCGACATCCTCGAAAAATGGCAGAACAAAGTCCGCTACCTGCTGGTGGACGAGTACCAGGACACCAACGCCAGTCAGTATTTGCTGGTGAAGTTGCTGATCGGTACGCGCAACCAGTTCACCGTGGTCGGCGACGATGACCAGTCGATCTACGCCTGGCGCGGCGCCCGTCCGGAAAACCTGATGTTGCTCAAGGACGATTACCCGTCCCTGAAAGTGGTGATGCTGGAGCAAAACTATCGCTCCACCAGCCGCATCCTGCGGTGTGCCAACGTGCTGATCTCGAACAACCCACACGAATTCGAAAAGCAGCTGTGGAGCGAGATGGGCCACGGCGACGAGATCCGCGTGATCCGTTGCCGCAACGAAGACGCCGAAGCCGAACGCGTGGCCGTGGAACTGCTGACTCTGCACTTGCGCACGGACCGGCCGTACAGCGATTTTGCGATTCTGTACCGCGGTAACTACCAGGCCAAGCTGATCGAGCTGAAGCTGCAACACCACCAGATTCCGTATCGCCTGTCCGGCGGCAACAGCTTTTTCGGTCGTCAGGAAGTGAAAGACCTGATGGCCTACTTCCGCCTGATCGTGAACCCGGACGACGACAACGCCTTCCTGCGGGTGATCAACGTCCCACGCCGGGAGATCGGTTCGACCACGCTGGAAAAGCTTGGCAACTACGCCACCGAACGCAAAATCTCGATGTACGCCGCCACCGACGAAATCGGTCTGAGCGAGCATCTGGATACGCGCTTCACCGATCGGCTGTCGCGCTTCAAGCGCTTCATGGACAAGGTCCGCGAGCAGTGCGCCGGTGAAGACCCGATCTCGGCGCTGCGCAGCATGGTCATGGACATCGACTACGAGAACTGGCTGCGCACCAACAGCTCCAGCGACAAGGCCGCCGATTACCGCATGGGTAACGTCTGGTTCTTGATCGAGGCGTTGAAGAACACCCTCGAAAAAGACGAAGAAGGCGAGATGACCGTCGAAGACGCCATCGGCAAACTCGTCCTGCGCGACATGCTGGAACGTCAGCAGGAAGAGGAAGACGGCGCCGAAGGTGTGCAGATGATGACCCTGCACGCCTCCAAAGGCCTGGAATTCCCTTACGTGTTCATCATGGGCATGGAAGAGGAAATCCTCCCGCACCGCTCCAGTATCGAAGCCGACACCATCGAAGAAGAACGTCGCTTGGCCTACGTCGGCATTACCCGCGCGCGTCAGACCCTGGCCTTCACCTTCGCCGCCAAGCGTAAGCAATACGGCGAGATCATCGACTGCGCCCCGAGCCGCTTCCTCGATGAACTGCCGCCGGACGACCTGGCCTGGGAAGGCACCGACGACACACCCGTTGAAGTCAAAGCCGTTCGTGGCAATACCGCATTGGCGGATATACGCGCGATGTTAAAGCGCTAGAATCGACTACTTTTTAACCAGCCTTAGACGCACAGCCGTCCTTAGAGGAAAGCTTCATGGAAGCACTGCACAAGAAAATTCGCGAAGAAGGCATCGTGCTTTCCGACCAGGTCCTGAAAGTCGACGCCTTTCTGAACCACCAGATCGACCCGGCCCTGATGAAGCTGATCGGCGACGAATTCGCCACGCTGTTCAAGGATTCGGGCATCACCAAGATCGTCACCATCGAAGCCTCGGGCATTGCCCCGGCGATCATGACCGGTCTGAACCTCGGCGTGCCGGTGATTTTTGCGCGCAAGCATCAGTCCCTGACCCTGACTGAAAACCTGCTGTCGGCGACCGTTTACTCGTTCACCAAACAGACCGAAAGCACTGTGGCGATCTCCCCGCGCCACCTGACCAGCAGCGACCGCGTGCTGATCATCGATGACTTCCTGGCCAACGGTAAGGCGTCCCAGGCGCTGATCTCGATCATCAAACAGGCCGGCGCGACCGTGGCCGGTTTGGGGATCGTGATCGAGAAGTCGTTCCAGGGCGGCCGTGCGGAACTGGATGCGCAGGGTTATCGGGTTGAGTCCCTCGCCCGCGTTCAGTCGCTGGCTGGCGGCGTCGTAACCTTCATCGAATAACCCGCCACACCGCATTTCCCCTGTGGGAGCCAGCCTGCTGGCGATGGCCGTCTGTCAGTCATGAAGGTTTTGACTGACACGACGCCATCGCCAGCAGGCTGGCTCCCACAGTTGTTTTTTGTTGGCTGTTATGGCGCGGTGGCTTTTAGGCCGGTGAGCAACAGTCGCTGAAACAAGTCCTCTTTCAAACCTTCCGGGCTGGTCAGCTGCATGCGTTCTAGATGTTCGGGAAACTCCGAAGGCTCTGGCGCATCCAGCGCCGCCTTGCCCAACTCCAGAATCTCGCTGAGCTTGAACTTGCTCTTCAGCCAATTCAGCGCCCGCAATAGATCCTTCTCCTCAGCGGTGAAATCACAGCCCAACGGATACTCCGGAAACAACTGCGGATGCCGCGCCTGAATGGCCTGCAAGCGCTTCGGACTGTTGTCGGCGAAGCGTGGATCAATGCGGAAATTCTTCGGTAACTTGTCGACTGCCTGAGCCTGTTCGATCAACCCCGGCTGGAAACGTGAGTCGCTGATGTTCAGCAACGCCTCGATCACCGCCGCATCGGTCTTGCCCCGCAGGTCGGCGATGCCGTACTCGGTGACCACGATGTCTCGCAGGTGTCGCGGGATCGTGCAATGGCCGTACTCCCAGACAATGTTCGAACTGACCTCACCGCCTGATTCGCGCCAGCTGCGCAGAAGCAACACTGAACGCGCCCCTTCCAGTGCATGTCCTTGCGCAACGAAGTTGTACTGCCCGCCGACACCGCTGAGTACTCGCCCGTCTTCGAGCTGATCGGCCACGCCGGCACCCAGCAAGGTCATGGTGAACACGGTGTTGATGAAACGCGCATCGAGGCGCTGCAAGCGTTTGAGTTCTTCCTGACCGTAGAGCTCGTTGATGTAGCTGATGCGGGTCATGTTGAATTCGAGCCGCTTGCTTTGCGGCAACTCGTGCAGGCGCTCATAGAAACTGCGCGGCCCAAGGAAGAAACCGCCATGCACCGAGATGCCGTCAGTCTGCGCGGCTTCGTCCAGGGTGCCGGCATTCGCTTGTTGCTGGGTCGGCACATCGGGGTAGACCTTGCGCCGCACAATCCCGGCATCAGCCAGCACCAGCAAGCCGTTGACGAACATTTCGCTGCAACCGTACAAGCCCTTGGCGAAAGGTTCGACACCGCCTTCGCGGTCGATGAGTTGCGCCCACTGGCTGAGATTCACGTCCGCCAGCAATGCCTTGTAACCGTCATTGTCGGCCTGCCGTGCCAGCAGCGCAGCGGTCAGGGCATCACCCATGGCGCCGATGCCGATCTGCAAGGTGCCGCCGTCACGCACCAGCGTGCTGGCGTGCAGCCCGATGAAGTGATCCTGGAAACCCACCGGCATGTTAGGCGTGGAGAACAGCGTGGTGCTGTCCTTCTCATCGATCAGCAGGTCGAAAGCGTCCATGCCGACTTCCGCGTCCCCCGGCATGTAGGGCAAATCGTTGTGCACCTGGCCCACCAGCAGAATCGTCTCCCCCGCCGCCCGACGCTTGGCGATCATCGGAAACAGGTCGAGGGTGATGTCCGGGTTGCAGCTCAGGCTCAGGCGGTCGGGATGTTCGCTGTGGCTGGCCACCAATTGCGCCACCAGGTTCAATCCGGCGGCGTTGATGTCTCGAGCCGCGTGGCTGTAATTGCTGCTGACGTAATCCTGCTGGGCCTGTGCGCTGTGGAGCAGGCTGCCGGGCTGCATGAAGAATTGCTGAACATGGATGTTAGGCGGCAAGCTGTCGCGATGCAGGTTGGCCAGGAAATCCAGTTCCGGATAATCGCCAAAAACCCGCTCGATGAAGGGCTCGAGAAAGCGCTTTTGCAAACCGTCGCCCAAGGAAGGACGGCCCAGGCACAGGGCGGTGTAGATCGTCAGCTGACGCTCGGGCAACTGCGCGATGCGTTGAAACAGCGCGTTGACGAAGTGGTTGGGTTTGCCCAGACCGAGGGGCAGGCCCATGTGGATATGCGCTGGCAACCGTGCCAAGACGTCATCGACCGCTTGCTCGATAGAACACAGCTGCACCATCTGATCCTCCCTTACATTCCGTGAATTGGGGTTGGACCGAGCTTGCCGGGTCTTTGCTGCAATGAACAGTCAAAGCCGCAAATCGCAGGCACAAAAAAGCCGCTCGAAAGCGGCTTTTTGATGAAGATGAAGGCTTATTTCAGGCCGGACATCTTCTGGATAGCGCCCTTGAGGTCGGCATCAGAGCAGTCGGCGCACGTGCCTTTAGGCGGCATCGCGTTGACGCCGGAGATTGCCTTCGCCAGCAAGCCATCAAGGCCGCCTTCTTTCTTGGCTCGGTCGCCCCAAGCTGTGGCATCACCGACTTTGGGCGCGCCCAGCAGGCCGGTGCCGTGGCAAGCGTTGCAATGTTTTGCAATCACTGAGTCAGGGGTTTTGGCATCTCCACCACCCGCAGATGCAGCGACTTCCATCCCCTTGCACTCTTTACCCTGAACGCAAACCTGGCCGACTGGCTCAAGGCGTTTAGCAATATCGTCGTTGGTCGCAGCTTGTGCGCTGACTGCCCATAGGGCCAATACGGTTGCTGGTACAGCCAGCATTTTCTTAATTAGATTCACGCGTTCACCCTCAATGGTGGCTAGTCACGCCCACGGCCACGGTTCGCAGGCGGGCGCAAGTATAACGGTAAGCCCGCCACACTGAAACAACCCTAAAGTCGGAGGGGTCTTATGCGTGGCGGAAAAACAACTCGGGCACCTGCGCAATGCTGGCGGGACGTCTCTTTTCTTAGAAGTTCGCTGGAGTAGCTGCGCTGATTAGTCGCGCTGGCGCATCGAACGGATTACGGAAACGGTGCGGTTTAGTACTTTCAAAGTAGTAGCTGTCGCCGGCTTCGAGCACAAAAGTTTCAAGCCCCACCACCAGTTCAAGTCGACCTTCGAGCAAAATCCCGGTTTCCTCGCCCTCATGGGTGAGCATCTCGTCACCGGTGTCGGCGCCTGGCGGGTAGATTTCGTTGAGGAACGCGATGGCCCGGCTCGGATGAGCCCTGCCGACCAGCTTCATGGTCACTGCGCCATCGGAAATATCGATCAGCTCGTTGGCTTTGTAGACGATCTGAGTCGGTTTTTCCTGCAGGATCTCTTCGGAAAAGAACTCGACCATGGACATGGGAATCCCGCCCAGTACCTTCCTCAGCGAACTGATCGAGGGGCTGACGCTGTTCTTCTCGATCATCGAAATGGTGCTGTTGGTGACGCCCGCGCGTTTGGCGAGTTCACGCTGGGAAAGTCCTTTGAGCTTACGGATGGATTGCAGTCGTTCACCGACGTCCAATGCTGGAGCCTCCAGGGATTCAGGTTGTTGGAATATTGAGCGTTATCATGGCGACAGCGTTCAGTATTTACAACACTTGGACCTGAATCCTGTTCGGTGAAGCGACTTTCGGTCGGGACGCTTTGACCTAAGCCCCGGAATAGAGCATTGGCACCCGGCGCAGGTTGCAGAAGATCTGGTAAGGAATCGTGCCCGCGGCCGCCGCCACGTCACTGGCGAGGATATTTTTGCCCCACAACTCGACGGTCGAACCGAGACCGGCTTGCGGCACATCGGTCAGGTCGATGCAGAGCATGTCCATCGACACCCGGCCAATCAACTGGCTGCGCTGCCCGGCAACCATCACGGGCGTACCGGTCGGCGCCTGACGTGGGTAGCCATCGGCGTAACCCATGGCCACCACGCCCACGCGCATCGGTTTCTGGGTGATGAATGTGGCGCCGTAACCGATCGGCTCGCCGGCCGGCAGTTCACGCACGCAAATCACTTTCGATTCGAGGGTCATCACCGGTTGCAGGCGGGACGCCACGGCATTGGCTTCTTCAAAGGGTGTTGCGCCGTAGAGCATGATGCCCGGGCGAACCCAGTCACTTGGAATTTGTGGCCAACCGAGCACTGCCGGCGAGTTGCGCAGGCTGACCTCGGCCGACAAGCCCTGGCGCGCCGCTTCGAACACCGCGACCTGTTCGGCACTGGCCTGACTGTGTAGCTCATCGGCCCGGGCGAAGTGGCTCATCAGTACAATCTTCGCCACCTTGCCGCTGGCCAGCAGCCGTTGGTAGCCCGCCTGATAATCCTTTGGATGCAAGCCCACCCGATGCATGCCCGAATCGAGTTTGAGCCAGACCGTGATCGGCTTGCTCAGTGCAGCGTTCTCGATGGCTTCGAGCTGCCACAGCGAATGCACCACGCACCAGAAATCATGCTCGACGATCAGCGACAACTCATCGGCTTCGAAAAAACCTTCCAGCAATAACACCGGCGCACGAATGCCCGTGGCTCGCAGCTCCAATGCTTCTTCGATGCAGGCCACGGCAAACCCGTCCGCCTCAGCTTCCAGCGCCTGGGCGCAGCGCACCGCGCCATGACCGTAGGCATCGGCCTTGATCACCGCGAGGGCCTTGGCCCCCGTGACTTCACGGGCGATTTGGTAGTTGTGACGCAGGGCTTGAAGGTCGATCAGGGCACGGGCTGGACGCATGGCGGCAGACTTCTAGGCGGTCATGGGAAGAAAAACCGGCGCTGGCTGACGGCGTGAACCGCCAGTAGCACCGGGAGAGGGATCTTTCTGACGGGTTTATGGCAGAGCGGCGACAACCGACAGCTCGACCAGGATTTCCGGTTCGCACAACTTCGATTCAACGGTGGCACGGGCCGGGGCGACGCCTTTTGGCAGCCACTTGTCCCAGACGGCGTTCATGCCTTCAAAGTGTGCATCAATGTCTTTCAAGTAAATCGTCACCGACAGCAAACGGCTCTTGTCGGTCCCGGCCAGATCCAGCAAACGCTCGATGTTGGCAAGTGTTTCACGGGTCTGCTGTTCAATCCCGGCGTTCATATCGTCGCCGACCTGCCCTGCCAGATACACGGTACCGCTGTGGACTACGATCTGGCTCATGCGCTCATTGGTGAGCTGGCGCTGGATTGACATGTTTTGCAGACTCCTGAATTTTTTTGCCGTAACGGGAAATATCGAGGCCTTCGGCACTGATCTGCGGCGTTTTCTTCGCCATCAGATCGGCCAGCAAGCGACCGGAACCGCACGCCATGGTCCAACCAAGCGTGCCGTGACCCGTGTTCAAAAACAGATTGCTGAACGGCGTAGCACCCACGATCGGCGTACCGTCCGGGGTGGTCGGACGCAGTCCGGTCCAGAAGCTCGCCTGGGCCAGATCGCCGCCCTGAGGATAAAGGTCGTTGACGATCATCTCCAGGGTTTCGCGCCGACGCGGGTTCAGCGACAGGTCAAAACCGGCTATTTCAGCCATGCCGCCGACGCGGATACGGTTGTCGAAACGGGTGATCGCGACCTTGTAGGTCTCGTCGAGAATAGTCGAAGTCGGGGCCATCGCCGGGTTGGTGATCGGCACGGTCAGGGAGTAACCCTTGAGCGGATACACCGGCGCCTTGATGCCCAGCGGCTTGAGCAGTTGCGGTGAGTAGCTGCCCAGGGCCAGCACGTAGCGATCAGCGGTTTCCAGCTTGCCGTCGATCCATACGCCGTTGATTCGATCACCGGCGTAGTCGAGGCGCTGAATGTCCTGGTCGAAGCGGAATTCCACACCCAGTTTGGTAGCCATTTCGACCAGGCGGGTGGTGAACATCTGGCAATCGCCGGTCTGGTCGTTCGGCAGGCGCAGCGCACCGGCGAGGATGTCGGTGACGCTGGCCAGCGCCGGCTCAACGCGGGCAATGCCGGCGCGGTCGAGCAGTTCGAACGGCACGCCGGACTCTTTCAGCACGGCGATGTCTTTCCAGGCCCCGTCGAGTTGAGCCTGGGTGCGGAACAGTTGGGTAGTACCGAGGCTGCGCCCTTCGTAGGCAATGCCAGTTTCGACGCGCAATTCGTCGAGGCAGTCACGGCTGTACTCGGACAGACGGACCATGCGCTCCTTGTTCACCGCATACCGGCTGGCGGTGCAGTTGCGCAGCATCTGCGCCATCCACAGGTATTGACCGATGTCGGCGGTGGCCTTGATCGCCAGCGGTGCGTGGCGCTGCAACAGCCACTTGATGGCCTTGAGCGGCACGCCCGGCGCGGCCCATGGCGAGGCATAACCCGGCGACACCTGCCCGGCGTTGGCGAAACTGGTCTCCATGGCAGCGGCCGGCTGACGGTCCACGACCACCACTTCAAACCCGGCACGCGCCAGATAGTAAGCACTGGTGGTACCGATGACGCCGCTACCCAAGACCATAACGCGCATTTTCATATCCCTCATCGCGGCTTGCCGCTGACGTTCGTAGTTGTCGAGCATTGATGTGCGCAGTGTAAAAAAGATTAGGCAGTGCTTTTCACTATATAAGTGCCTATATTTGGCGAGAATTCTCGGCAAAAACGCTTTTCACGGAGGCGCATCCCCTATGCGTACCAACACTCAGACCAAACGTGAGCTGGACAAGATCGACCGCAACATCCTGCGGATCCTGCAAGCAGACGGGCGTATCTCCTTCACCGAGCTGGGGGAAAAGGTCGGGCTCTCGACCACGCCGTGTACCGAACGGGTCCGGCGGCTGGAGCGCGAAGGGATCATCATGGGCTACAACGCCCGGCTCAATCCGCAGCACCTCAAGGGTAGTCTTCTGGTGTTCGTCGAGATCAGCCTCGACTACAAATCCGGTGATACTTTCGAAGAGTTCCGACGCGCGGTCCTGAAACTTCCCCACGTGCTGGAGTGCCATTTGGTGTCAGGGGATTTCGACTATCTGGTGAAGGCGCGGATTTCCGAGATGGCCTCGTACCGCAAACTGCTGGGCGACATCCTGCTCAAGCTGCCGCATGTGCGCGAATCCAAGAGCTACATCGTGATGGAAGAGGTAAAAGAGAGCTTGAATCTGCCGATTCCGGATTGAAGTATGCGGCGTCTGTTCGGCCGCCTTCGCGAGCAGGCTCGCTCCCACAGTGATCTGCGTCTTACACGAGATTTGTGTTCACTGAAGATCTAATGTGGGAGCGAGCTTGCTCGCGATGGCAGGCGACTCGGTCTCCGCTTAGACGAGGACTTGTCGGGTGCTGGCCATGTACTCGTGAATCTGCTTCTCCACCCGCGGATGAATCAGCTCCACCGGTCCCCGTCCATTCGGGCACGGTAAGGTCTTTGTGGTGCCGAACAACCGGCAGATCAACGGTCGCTCGTCATACACAGTGCAACCGTTGGGCCCCAGGTGGACGCAATTGAGCTCATCCATCGCCGCATCCTGCTCGGCCCGGGTCTTGCGCGGCAGGCGGGACATTTCTTCCGGTGAGGTGGTCACCGGCCCACAGCAGTCATGGCAGCCGGGCACACACTCGAACGAGGGAATCTGCTGCCGTAGCGTGCGAATTTTCTGACTGTTGCAGCTCATCGAAGCGGTAACCAAAAGCGGAATAGAGCGGGATTCTGACGCAAAAGCCCCGATCCAGACAGCACCAACCGACCAATGTTGCCCACCTCCGAAGGTCCGGCTTATGCTCCGTCAACTTTTTCAAACACAAGAATCAGGATCACGCACATGAATGCCCGTGCTCAGCAACCTGCCCCGAACCACCAGCACACTGCCTCTTATTACGCCGCCAGCAGCCTTCCGCAGCCCGATCATCCGGTGCTCACAGGCGACCTGGTGGCTGACGTGTGCGTGGTCGGTGGCGGGTTCTCCGGGTTGAACACGGCGCTCGAACTGGCCGAACGCGGCTTCAGTGTGATCCTGCTCGAAGCCCACAAAATCGGTTGGGGCGCCAGCGGACGCAATGGCGGACAGTTGATTCGTGGCGTCGGCCATGGCCTCGATCAGTTCGCTAACGTGATCGGTGCGGACGGTGTGCGTCAGATGAAACTCATGGGCCTGGAAGCGGTGGAAATCGTCCGACAGCGCGTCGAGCGTTTTCAGATCCCTTGCGACCTGACCTGGGGTTATTGCGACCTCGCTAACAAGCCTCGCGACCTTGAAGGTTTCGCTGAAGATGCCGAAGAGCTGCGCAGTCTCGGTTACCGTTACGAAACCCGTCTGCTGCAGGCCAGTGAAATGCATTCCGTAGTGGGTTCTGACCGCTACGTCGGCGGATTGATCGACATGGGCTCGGGGCATCTGCACCCGCTGAACCTGGCACTGGGCGAAGCGGCCGCCGCGCAGCAGTTGGGAGTGAAGCTGTTCGAACAATCGGCAGTCACCCGCATCGATTATGGCCCCGAGGTCAAGGTCCATACCGCCCAGGGCTCGGTTCGCGCCAAGACGCTGGTGCTGGGCTGCAACGCCTACCTCAATGAACTCAATCCCGAACTCGGCGGCAAGGTGCTGCCCGCCGGCAGCTACATCATCGCCACCGAACCCTTGAGTGAAGCGCTGGCTCACTCGCTGCTGCCGCAGAACATGGCGGTCTGCGATCAACGGGTCGCGCTGGATTACTACCGGCTCTCGGCGGACCGACGCTTGCTGTTTGGCGGCGCCTGCCATTATTCAGGTCGCGACCCGAAGGACATCGCCGCCTACATGCGGCCGAAGATGCTGGAGGTTTTCCCGCAACTGACCGGCGTGAAGATCGACTATCAATGGGGCGGGATGATCGGCATTGGCGCTAATCGCCTGCCGCAGATCGGGCGGTTAAAGGATCAGTCGAATGTGTATTACGCCCAGGCTTATTCCGGTCATGGCGTGAATGCCACGCACCTCGCGGGGAAGTTGTTGGCTGAGGCTATCAGTGGTCAGCAGGGTGGTGGGTTTGATCTGTTTGCCAAGGTGCCGCATATCACGTTCCCCGGCGGCAAACATTTGCGTTCGCCACTACTGGCGCTCGGGATGTTGTGGCATCGGCTTAAAGAGTTGGTCTGAAAGATTTTCAGTGCCTGTACCGACGCCTTCGCGAGCAGGCTCGCTCCCACAGGATCAGTGTCGTTTACAAATCCCCTGTAGGAGCGAGCCTGCTCGCGAATCGATTTAAACAACACCGCAAAACTCAGATCCGCCAAAAGGGTTTAAGCCCCTCCTCCCGCGCCTGCTCCCGACTCAACCCGACATCCCTGAGCTGCTCAGTCGTGAGCTCCAGCAACGCCTTGCGCGTGTGCAAACGATGCCAGAACAGGCCACAGCGACTCAGGCCGGACGGTGCGTTGCGCATGACCGCCTCGCGTGCGCCGTTGTTTTGCCCTGCCGCCAGTTCCTGACTGTGTAACGTCAGCCGCACATCGCTCAAGCCGTTCATGTTGATTGCTCCTGTTTACTTGGGTAGCCAGAGCTTTCATGATGCGCGGACGGCAAAAAGCATTACAGATTCAACGAAGCTGTATTAACTCCATACAGATTTTGCATTTCAGCGTCTGAATCCCCTATTTTCAACACATCTGTACTGGTTAACCGAATCACCCACACCGAGACTGCGCCATGACCCTTTACGTCAACCTCGCCGAACTACTGGGCACGCGTATCGAACAGGGCTTCTATCGCCCCGGAGACCGGCTGCCGTCGGTGCGGGCGTTGAGTGTTGAACACGGCGTCAGCCTGAGCACGGTGCAGCAGGCGTATCGCGTGCTGGAAGATAGCGGTCTGGCGACACCCAAACCCAAGTCGGGTTACTTCGTACCGGTAGGTCGCGAACTGCCGGAGCTTCCGGCCATTGGCCGCCCGGCGCAGCGGCCGGTGGATATTTCCCAGTGGGATCAGGTGCTGGAGCTGATCCGCGCGGTGCCACGCAAGGATGTTGTGCAACTGGGTCGCGGCATGCCGGACATCACCACGCCGACCATGAAACCGCTGCTGCGCAACCTGGCGCGAATCAGCCGGCGGCAGGACATGCCCGGTCTGTATTACGACAACATCTACGGCACCCTCGAACTGCGCGAACAGATCGCCCGCCTGCTGCTCGATTCCGGCTGTCAGTTGAGCGCCAGCGACCTGGTGGTCACCACGGGT
Source organism: Pseudomonas sp. LBUM1666 (assembly GCF_059695775.1). NCBI lineage: Bacteria > Pseudomonadati > Pseudomonadota > Gammaproteobacteria > Pseudomonadales > Pseudomonadaceae > Pseudomonas > Pseudomonas sp. LBUM1666. The sequence continues at coordinate 6,087,909 of NZ_CP166789.1, forward strand.
TGTCACGAAGCGCTGTCCACCAGCATCCGCGCCATCTGCGAGCCGGGCGACATTGTCGCCGTAGACTCGCCAAGCTTTCACGGTGCCATGCAAACCCTCAAGGGCCTGGGCATGAAAGCCCTGGAAATCCCCACCGACCCGCTCACCGGGATCAGCCTCGATGCCCTCGAACTGGCCTTGGAACAATGGCCGATCAAGGCCATACAGTTGACCCCCAACTGCAACAACCCGCTGGGCTACATCATGCCGGAGTCACGTAAACGCGCATTGTTGACACTCGCACAGCGTTTCGACGTGGCGATCATCGAGGATGATGTGTATGGCGAACTGGCTTACACCTACCCACGCCCACGCACGATCAAATCCTTCGACGAAGACGGCCGCGTCCTGCTGTGCAGTTCCTTTTCCAAGACCCTGGCGCCGGGGCTGCGTATCGGCTGGGTGGCGCCGGGACGGTATCTGGAACGGGTGCTGCACATGAAATACATCAGCACCGGCTCCACCGCGCCGCAACCGCAGATCGCGATTGCCGAATTTCTCAAGGCCGGGCACTTCGAACCGCATTTGCGGCGGATGCGCACGCAATACCAACGCAATCGCGATGTGATGATCGATTGGGTCAGCCGCTATTTTCCGGCCGGTACCCGCGCCAGCCGTCCCCAGGGCAGTTTCATGCTTTGGGTCGAACTGCCAGAAGGCTTCGATACCCTGAAACTGAATCGTGCGCTGCACGATCAAGGCGTACAGATTGCCGTCGGCAGCATCTTTTCCGCCTCGGGCAAGTACCGCAATTGCCTGCGCATGAACTACGCTGCCAAGCCTACGCAGCAGATTGAAGAAGCAGTGCGCAAGGTCGGCGCCGCGGCAATCAAACTGCTGGCGGAAACCGACTGCATCACCGACTGACCTTTCTCGGGAATCCAGCGTCCATATGCCGACACCTGCCGCCAATCGGAACGATCCCACGTGAGAGTCAGACAGCCCCTGCTCGCTCTACTGTTACTCGCCTCGTTCCTCGGCGGCTGTGCGACGTTCAACGTTCCGCGCGAACCGAGCCAGGCGCTGCCCGCTAGTGACTCGGCGTTCGGTCGCTCGATTCAGGCTCAGGCTGCCCCCCACGAAGGGAAATCCGGCTTTCGCCTGCTGTCCGACAGCACCGAAGCCTTCACGGCCCGCGCAGAGCTGATCCGCAACGCCCAAAGCAGCCTGGATTTGCAGTACTACATCGTTCACGACGGCATCAGCACGCGGATGCTGGTGGACGAACTGCTCAAGGCCGCCGACCGCGGCGTGCGCGTGCGCATACTGCTCGACGACACCACCAGCGATGGCCTGGATCGGATCATCGCCACGCTGGCGGCACATCCGCAGATCCAGATCCGTGTGTTCAACCCATTGCACCTTGGCCGCAGTACCGGCGTGACACGAACGGTAGGACGGTTGCTCAACCTGTCGCAGCAACACCGGCGCATGCACAACAAGCTGTGGCTGGCCGACAACAGCATGGCCATCGTCGGTGGACGCAATCTGGGGGATGAGTACTTCGATGCCGAACCCAACCTGAATTTCACTGACATCGACATGCTCGGCGTCGGCCCGGTCGCCGAACAGCTGGGGCACAGTTTCGACCAATACTGGAACAGTGCGCTGAGCAAGCCGATCGACGAGTTCCTCTCGAGCAAACCGACGGCCAGGGACTTGGAAAACACCCGGACCCGACTGGAAGAATCGCTTGAGGAAACGCGCAAACAGAATCACGCGCTCTACCAGCAGTTGATGACCTACACCACTCACCCGCGCCTGGCGGTCTGGCGTCGGGAGCTGATCTGGGCCTGGAACCAGGCGCTGTGGGACGCGCCGAGCAAGGTGCTGGCCGACGGCGAGCCCGACCCACAGTTGCTGCTGACCACGCAGTTGGCGCCCGAACTCAATGGCGTCAGCAAAGAGCTGATCATGGTTTCGGCCTACTTCGTACCCGGTCAGCCGGGGCTGGTGTACCTGACCGGGCGCGCCGATGCCGGGGTGTCGGTGAAATTTCTGACCAACTCACTGGAAGCCACTGACGTGCCGGCGGTGCATGGCGGTTACGCGCCGTATCGCAAGGCACTGCTGGAGCATGGCGTGCAGCTATTCGAAATGCGTCGCCAGCCTGGCGAAGGTGGCGGTAGCGGCCCGCATGTCTTTTACAGCAAGTCCTACCACGGCTCCGACTCCAGCCTGCACAGCAAGGCGATGATCTTCGACCAGCAGAAGTCTTTCATCGGCTCGTTCAATTTCGACCCACGCTCAGTGCTGTGGAACACCGAAGTCGGGGTACTGGTGGACAGCCCGGAACTCGCCGCGCGCGTGCGTGAACTGGCGTTTCAAGGCATGGCGCCGGCCCTGAGTTATCAGGCCAAGCTGGAAAATGGCCAGATTGTCTGGGTCACCGAAGATGACGGCAAACTGCACACCCTGACCAAGGAACCCGGGAGCTGGTGGCGACGCTTCAATGCGTGGATGAGCACCACCGTTGGCCTGGAGCAGATGCTCTAGGCAGGTTCAGCCACCGAGCCAAATGCCCCTTGCCGCGACAGCAGAATCACCAACCCCAGCGCACCGGCCGCCATCAGCAGCGGCAACGCATGCCCGCTGATCCACTGACTGCCGGCACCGGCCGCCAGCGGTCCGACCAGGCAACCGATCCCCCACAGCTGCGCGATATGCGCATTGGCGCGCACCAGTGCATCGTCGCGATAGCGCTCGCCGATCAGAATCAACGACAAGGTGAACAAGCCGCCGGCACTGGCACCGAACAACACCCACAACGGCCAGATCAGCAACGTATCGATCAACAACGGGATGGCCAGGCTCGATATCAGCAGGACCACCGCACAGCCGGTGAATAACGTACGTCGCGACAAGCGATCAGCCAGTGCGCCAATCGGCAATTGCAGCAAGGCATCACCCACCACCACCGTGCTGACCATCGCCAACGCAATTTCCGTCGTAAAGCCCTGACGCAGGCAATAAACCGGCAACAACGTCAGGATCATCGCTTCGAACGCTGCGAACAGCGACACCGCCCAGGCAATCGCCGGCAGACCACGGCAGAAGCCCAGCAAGTCGCTGAAGGTCACGCTGCAGGCTTCGCTGGTCGGTGCGCCGCTGCGGCCCAACAACAGGAACGGTGCCGCCATCAGCAAACCGACGCCGACCCAGAATCCGTAATCGTGTTCGGTGCCCACAACGCCAAGCAGCAACGGCCCGGCCAGCTGACTCAGCGCATAGCTGCTGCCATACAACGCCACCAATCGCCCGCGCCATTGCTCGATCACCAATTGGTTGATCCAGCTTTCGCCGAGGATGAAGACGAGGGTCAGGATTACCCCGATCATCAGCCGCAATACCAGCCAAATCGGATAGCTTGGCAACAGCGCCAGCAAACCGATGGACAAAGCCCCGGCCCACAGGCACAAACGCATCAGATTGGCCGTGCCCAGACGCGCGGCCAGATGGCTGGAGATCTTTGCCCCCAGCAATACGCCAATCGCGGGCATCGCTGCCATCACGCCGATGGCGAACGAGCCGTAACCCCAGCCTTCCAGGCGAAACGACACCAACGGCATGCTGACGCCCAAGGCCAGGCCGACACTCAAGACAGACGCCAACACGGCGAAATAAGTCGCCCAACGCATTTCCCACGCTCCTGTGGATATTATTTTTCACAAACAACACAAAACAAATGTGGGAGCGAGCTTGCTCGCGATAGCAGTTTCACATTCAACATTGACGTCGACTGTCAGACCGCTATCGCGAGCAAGCTCGCTCCCACAGGGGATCTTCGTTGCGTGCTGCTTACAACTTGATCCAGGTCGCCTTCAGCTCGGTGTATTTGTCGAACGCATGCAGCGACTTGTCGCGACCGTTGCCGGACTGCTTGAAGCCACCGAACGGGGCCGTCATGTCGCCGCCGTCATACTGGTTGACCCACACGCTACCGGCACGCAGTGCCTTGGCAGTCAGATGGGCCTTGGAAATATCCTTGGTCCACACCGCTGCGGCCAAGCCGTAAGGGGTGTCGTTGGCAATTGCAATGGCTTCTTCGGCGGTATCGAAAGTGATCACCGACAGCACTGGGCCGAAGATTTCTTCCTGAGCGATTTTCATCGCATTGCTGACGCCGTCGAAAATCGTCGGCTCAACGTAGGTGCCACCGGTTTCCTGAAGAATGCGTTTGCCGCCCGCCACCAGTTTGGCGCCGTCGGTGTGGCCGGATTCGATGTAGGACAGCACGGTGTTCATCTGCTGGGTATCCACCAGCGCGCCGACGTTGGTTGCCGGGTCCAGCGGGTTGCCCGGTTTCCAGGTTTTGAGGGCCTCGATCACCAGCGGCAGGAATTTATCCTTGATCGAGCGCTCCACCAACAGGCGCGAGCCGGCGGTGCAGACTTCGCCCTGGTTGAAGGCGATGGCGCCGGCAGCCGATTCAGCGGCAGCTTGCAGATCCGGCGCATCGGCGAACACGATGTTCGGGCTCTTGCCGCCGGCTTCGAGCCAGACGCGTTTCATGTTCGATTCGCCGGAGTAGATCAGCAGTTGCTTGGCGATTTTGGTCGAACCGGTGAACACCAGGGTGTCCACATCATTGTGCAGGGCCAGGGCCTTGCCGACGGTGTGACCGAAACCTGGCAGGACGTTCAACACACCTTTCGGGATGCCGGCCTCAACGGCCAGCGCAGCGATGCGGATGGCGGTCAACGGGGATTTTTCGGATGGCTTGAGGATCACCGAGTTACCGGTGGACAGCGCCGGGCCGAGTTTCCAGCAAGCCATCATCAACGGGAAGTTCCACGGCACGATCGCGCCAACTACGCCGACGGGTTCGCGGGTCACCAGACCCAGCTGGTCATGGGGAGTCGCGGCGACTTCGTCGTAGATCTTGTCGATGGCTTCGCCGCTCCAGCTCAGGGCTTGCGCCGCGCCTGGAACGTCGATGTACAGGGAATCGCTGATCGGCTTGCCCATGTCCAGGGTTTCAAGCAGGGCCAACTCTTCGGCGTGCTGTTTCAGCAGGCCGGCGAAACGAATCATGGTGGCTTTGCGTTTGGTCGGCGCCAGACGCGACCAGACGCCGGAATTGAAGGTGGTGCGGGCATTTTCAACAGCGCGCTGGGCATCGGCGGCGTCACAGCTGGCAATCTTGCCGAGCAGACGGCCATCGACCGGGCTGATGCACTCGAAGGTCTCGGCGGAGACAGCATCGGTGTATTCGCCATTGATGTAGGCGCGGCCTTCGATCTTCAGATCGCGAGCCCGTTGTTCCCAATCGGCACGAGTCAGGGTGGTCATACGAGTGTCCTCCTCTTGTTGAATACGAGCGCCCCGCGGTCTTCGCGAGCGTCCTCAGGAATTCTGCCCGGCCAGCCTGCATTTTCGGCCCAAGGCAACTGCCACCCTAAACCAGTGGCCGGGGTTGTTTCAATATATTTGACACAAGGTCGGAAAACGGCCTTGCGGTGTTCATTTTAATAAACATAGACTTTGGACTTTCCAGTCACTTGCGCCGCAATTGCGGGGGATAACAACAATGAGCATCCAGGACATCGTCGACTTCAACCAGGCCACCACACAGCCCGATCGCTATCGACCAGACCCGGCGAAAGTCCTCAAGGGCGACCCTGAACAAGCAGTGTACAACCACTACAACAGTCCTTGCGGCCAGATGAGCGCAGGTGTGTGGGAAGGCGAAGTCGGCCAGTGGCATGTGAACTACACCGAGCATGAATACTGCGAAATCGTTCAGGGCGTTTCAGTGCTGCGCGACAACGAAGGCAACGGCAAGACCCTGCGCGTGGGCGATCGCTTCGTGATCCCGGCCGGGTTCAGAGGCACCTGGGAGGTGCTGGAGCCGTGCCGCAAGATCTATGTGGTATTTGAACAGAAGACCTGAGGATTTGGGTTGCCCCGGCCGCCCTCATCGCGAGCAAGCTCGCTCCCACAGGGGAGTTGTGTCGATCACAAAACCTGTGGGAGCGAGCTTGCTCGCGATGGGGCCTGACAGCCAACACAAAACCTGCAGGCAACAAAAAAGGCCCGTATCTCGCGATACGGGCCTTTTTCGTAAGGAGGAAAAATCAATTACTTGATTTTGCCTTCTTTGTAGATCACGTGCTTGCGAACAACCGGATCAAATTTCTTGATCTCGATTTTGTCCGGAGTAGTGCGCTTGTTCTTGTCGGTAGTGTAGAAGTGACCAGTACCGGCGCTCGAAATCAAACGAATCAATTCACGCATGATTAGCTCCCTTAGATCTTGCCAGCTTTGCGGATTTCGGCCAGCACGACAGTGATGCCACGCTTGTCGATGATACGCATGCCTTTGGCAGATACGCGCAGACGCACGAAACGTTTCTCTTCTTCAACCCAGAAGCGGTGATGCTGCAGGTTCGGCAGGAAACGACGACGGGTTTTGTTGTTTGCGTGGGAAATGTTATTCCCAGTCACCGGACCCTTACCGGTAACTTGACATACTCTCGACATGCCTCAGCCCTCTAAAACCACATGCCCAACCCGGCATGGGTTGGCCGCTTAATCTCTCAGTCATTTGGCGCCAGGCGCCGCGTTTCTTTAGAGGTCTTACCGGCTACACCTACAAGTGAAGGAACCGGGCCCCTAGAAAAGAGCGCTGCTTTATACCAGAAAGACTAGAGAGCAACAACATTCCGTGTGCACAGACTTAATAAAAACCCCGTTTTTCTGGCCACGAGCGCCTTGGATAAAGGCTATCGTCGACGAAGACCGCTCGTCGCAGAGAATCGGCCAACAGGCCAATCCAGGGTTTTGCTCAACCGGTACTCACCGAAAACAATCGCCTATAGTCCCCTTAAAATGAAAAAGGGGATAGTCATTTACAAAAGAGCCCACTAGGGTAAGCCTTTTCCAGACTGCACTTGCAGATGGGCCTTCGATCTGTAAAGGAATCCGACCATGCGCCTCGCTGCCCTACCGCTGTTGCTCGCCCCTCTTCTGCTGAGCCCATTGGCCCATGCCGCCGCTCTGAGCGTTTGCACTGAGGCAAGCCCGGAAGGGTTCGACGTGGTGCAATACAACTCGCTGACCACCACCAACGCCTCGGCTGACGTGCTGATGAACCGTTTGGTGGACTTCGATACCGCCAGCGGCAAAGTGGTCGCCAGCCTCGCCGACAGCTGGGAAGTCACGCCCGACGGCCTGACCTATGTCTTCAAATTGCATCCGCAGGTGAAATTCCACCGTACCGAGTACTTCAGTCCGACGCGTGACCTGACCGCCGAGGACGTGAAGTTCAGCTTCGACCGCATGCTCGAACCGGCAAACCCGTGGCACAAGGTCGCCCAAAGCGGCTTCCCGCACGCCCAGTCGATGCAATTGCCAGCGCTGATCAAGAAGATCGACGCGTTGGACCCGCTGACCATACGATTCACCCTTGACCACCCGGACTCGACCTTCCTCCCGACGCTGAGCATGGGCTTCGCCTCGATCTACTCCGCCGAATACGCCGACAAACTGATGAAGGCCGGCACCCCGGAGAAGCTCAATAGCCAGCCAATCGGCAGCGGGCCGTTCATCTTCACGCGCTTCCAGAAAGATGCCTCGATCCGCTACAAGGCCAACCCGGACTACTTCCGCGGCAAGCCTTCGGTGGATCCACTGATTTTCGCCATCACCCCTGACGCCAATGTGCGCTTGCAGAAATTGCGCCGCAACGAGTGCCAGATCGCCCTGTCGCCCAAGCCTCTGGACGTACAGGCAGCGCTGAAAGAACCGACCCTGAAAGTCGAAAAGACTGACGCCTTCATGACCGCATTCGTCGGCATCAACAGCCAGCATCCACCGCTGGATAAACCCGAGGTGCGCCAGGCGATCAACCTCGCGTTCGACAAGGCCAACTACGTCAAAGCCGTGTTCGAAGACACCGCCGAACCTGCCAACGGTCCATACCCGCCGAACACCTGGAGCTATGCCAAAGGCCTGCCGGGTTATCCGCATGACGTCGAAAAAGCCAAAGCACTCATGGCGAAGGCCGGGCTCAAGGACGGTTTCCAGACCACCATCTGGACCCGACCTTCTGGCAGTCTGCTCAACCCAAACCCGAGCCTCAGCGCTCAAATGCTGCAATCGGACCTCGCGGAAATCGGCATCCAGGCCGAGATTCGGGTGATCGAATGGGGCGAGCTGATTCGCCGCGCCAAGGCTGGCGAGCACGACCTGCTGTTCATGGGCTGGGCCGGCGACAACGGAGACCCGGACAACTTCCTCACGCCGCAGTTTTCCTGCGCCGCGGTCAAATCCGGCACCAACTTCGCCCGTTACTGCAACCAGGACCTGGACAAGCTGATCAGCGCCGGCAAGACCACCGGCGAGCAAGGCGTGCGCACCAAGCTCTACGAACAGGCCCAGGCACAGATCCAGCAGCAGGCGTTGTGGCTGCCGCTGGCCCACCCGGCCGCCTTCGCGCTGACGCGCAAGGACGTTGAGGGTTATCAGGTCAGCCCGTTTGGTCGCCAGGATTACTCGAAGGTCATCCTCAAGTAATCAGCGTCACCACAAACCCTGTGGGAGCGAGCTTGCTCGCGATGGCGTCGTGTCAGTCACCCTATTCAGTGATTGAAGGGACGCCATCGCGAGCAAGCTCGCTCCCACAGGGACTCACTTAATTCCGAAAACCTCTTTCACATCCACCCGTACTCAGCCATGGACAGCGGATCGCCGTCACCGATGATGAAATGGTCGAGCACCCGCACATCGATCAGGTCCAGCGCCTCTTGCAGGCGCTTGGTCAGCGTTCGGTCGGCTTGACTGGGGTTGGTATTACCCGACGGATGGTTATGGCAGAGGATCAACGCTGCGGCGTTGTGGGCCAACGCGCGTTTAACCACTTGCCTCGGATAGACACTGGTGCTGTCGATGGAGCCGCGAAACAGCACTTCAAAGGTCAGCACTTGATGCCTGGAATCCAAAAACAGACAGCCGAACACCTCGTGAGGCTCATGGCGCAACATTGACTTCAGGTAATCACGAACCGCCTGCGGATTTTCCAGCGCCGATTTTTGGCGCGCACGTTCGGCCAAATGCCGCCGGCTCATTTCCTGGACCGCTTGCAACTGTGCGAATTTCGCCGGCCCGAGCCCCAACTGCCTGCTGAACGCTTCCTGATCGGCCTCGAGCAGTGCACGCAGACTGCCAAACTGATTTAACAGGTGTCGCGCCAGATCTACCGCGCTTTTACCCGACACACCGGTTCGTAAAAAAATCGCCAGCAGTTCAGCGTCCGAAAGGCTCCCCGAGCCCAACTCAAGCAACCTCTCCCGCGGCCGTTCCGCCGCCGGCCAATCACGAATACTCATAGCACCTCCCTGGTCTGTGGGCGCCGCTGTTCCGTAGCGGTCGCTGTGATATCGTAGCCCATCTTTTTTGCTGGCGATTTCATCCCTGGGGAGGGGGTATCGCCATGCAGTCATCAACGAAATGAAAGGCAGACCTATGCAGCGGCTGTATCGGAAACGCATCGTTCTGGGCGTCGGCGGCGGCATTGCTGCCTACAAGAGCGCCGACCTGGTTCGCCGCCTGATCGACCAGGGCGCCGAAGTGCGCGTGGTCATGACCCGCGGCGGCAGCGAGTTCATCACACCGTTGACCATGCAGGCCTTGTCCGGGCATCCGGTCCACCTCGATTTGCTCGACCCGGCGGCCGAAGCTGCCATGGGCCACATCGAGCTGGCCAAATGGGCCGACCTGGTGCTGATCGCCCCCGCCACCGCGGACCTCATTGCCCGTCTGGCCCAAGGCATTGCCGACGACCTGCTGACCACGCTGGTGCTGGCCACCGACGCCGTGGTCGCCGTTGCCCCGGCGATGAACCAGGCCATGTGGCGCGACCCGGCCACCCAGGCCAACCTGCAAACCCTCGAAAGCCGCGGCCTGAAAACCTTCGGCCCAGCCTCCGGCAGCCAGGCCTGCGGCGATGTCGGTATGGGGCGCATGCTCGAAGCCACCGACCTCGCCCAGTGCGCGGCGGACTGCTTCCAGCGTCAAGCGCTGACCGGCAAACACGTGCTGATCACCGCCGGCCCGACCCAGGAAAACATCGACCCGGTACGCTACATCACCAACCACAGCTCCGGAAAAATGGGCTTTGCCCTGGCCGAAGCCGCGGTGGAAGCCGGCGCCCGCGTAACCCTGATCACCGGCCCGGTGCACCTGCAGACCCCGGATCGCGTCACACGCATTGACGTGGTCAGCGCCCGCGACATGCTTGCCGCGTGTGAAGCCGCGATTCCTTGCGACCTGTTCATCGCCTCGGCAGCGGTCGCGGATTACCGTCCGGAAGTCGTCGCCCCACAGAAACTCAAGAAAGACCCTACGAACGGCGACGGCTTGTTGCTACAGATGGTGCGTAACCCAGACATTCTGGCCACCATTGCCACTCGCCCCGACCGTCCGTTCAGTGTCGGGTTCGCCGCCGAAACCGAACACTTGCTCGATTACGCTGCACGCAAGTTGAAAGACAAGAACCTCGATTTGATCGTCGCCAACGACGTCGCCAACCCGAGTATTGGCTTCAACAGCGAAGAAAACGCGTGCAGCGTGATCGACCGCCAGCTACACGCCACACTTTTCGCCCAGACCAGCAAGAGCAAGATTGCTCGCCAGCTGATCACTTTTATCGCCGAACGTCTGAACCAGGTTTAATTTACATGCACGCTTTGCAAGCCAAGATCCTCGACCCTCGCATCGGTACCGATTTCCCGCTGCCGCAGTACGCCACGCCAGGCTCCGCCGGCCTCGACCTGCGCGCCATGCTGGAAAAAGACACCGTCATCAAGCCGGGCGAAACCCTGCTGATCCCGACAGGCCTGTCCGTCTACATTGGCGATCCGGGTTTGGCGGCGCTGATTCTGCCGCGCTCGGGCCTGGGCCATAAGCACGGCATCGTGCTGGGCAACCTGGTCGGCCTGATCGACTCCGATTATCAAGGCCCGCTGATGGTGTCGTGCTGGAACCGTGGCCAGACCGATTTCAACATCGTGGTCGGCGAGCGTTTGGCCCAGCTGGTTTTGGTGCCGGTGGTTCAAGCGCACTTCGAGATGGTCGAGGAGTTCGTTGAAACCGAACGCGGCACCGGCGGTTTCGGGCATTCCGGCAGCCATTGATCGAAAAGCTGACGACCTTGTGGTGAGGGAGCAAGCTCTCTCACCACAAATTGCACAGACGTCATCTGGAAGGTTTATCACTGAAAATCAACGCATTGGCCGTTCCATAACACGCTGATGTCGGGGTCATGGCCTTTACACACCACGAACTCTCAGTGGAAAACGCCGTCATACCCTTCAGTTTGAACCTGCTGACGAGTTCTTCGCGGCAGGTCCAGCCACTTTCGAGATGGAGCATTTCTACAGATGAGCACCCCAGCCCAAGTCGCACCCAAGTTTCCCGACAGCATCTTCCGCGCCTACGACATTCGCGGCACCGTCCCGGAATTCTTGAACGCTGAAACCGCTTATTGGCTCGGTCGCGCCATCGGCTCCCAGAGCCTGGCCCAGGATGAACCGAACGTTTCCGTCGGCCGTGACGGTCGCCTGTCCGGTCCGGAACTGGTCGAACAACTGATCAAAGGCCTCGCCGACAGCGGTTGCCACGTCAGCGACGTCGGCCTGGTGCCAACGCCTGCGCTGTACTACGCCGCCAACGTCTTGGCCGGCAAATCCGGCGTGATGCTCACCGGCAGCCACAACCCGTCGAACTACAACGGCTTCAAGATCGTGATCGCTGGCGACACTTTGGCCAACGAACAGATCCAGGCCCTGCATGAACGCCTCAAGACCAACAACCTGAGCAGCGGCAAGGGCAGCATCACCCAGGTCGAAATCCTCGACCGCTACAACACCGAAATCGTCCAGGACATCAAACTGGCTCGCCGCCTCAAAGTCGTGGTCGACTGCGGTAACGGCGCGGCCGGCGTGATCGCCCCGCAACTGATCGAAGCGCTGAACTGCGAAGTCATCCCGCTGTTCTGCGACGTCGACGGCAACTTCCCGAACCACCATCCAGATCCGGGCAAGCCTGAAAACCTCGTGGACCTGATCGCCAAGGTCAAGGAAACCAACGCTGACCTGGGCCTGGCCTTCGACGGCGACGGCGACCGTGTCGGCGTGGTGACCAACACCGGCAGCATCGTTTATCCGGACCGTCTGCTGATGCTGTTCGCCCGCGACGTGCTGGCGCGCAACGCTGACGCGGAAATCATCTTCGACGTCAAATGCACCCGTCGCCTGACGCCACTGATCAAGGAATACGGCGGCCGTCCGCTAATGTGGAAGACCGGTCACTCGTTGATCAAAAAGAAAATGAAACAAACCGGCGCCCTGTTGGCCGGCGAAATGAGCGGCCACATCTTCTTCAAGGAGCGCTGGTTCGGTTTCGACGACGGCATTTACAGCGCCGCGCGTCTGCTGGAGATCCTCAGCAAAGAAAAATCCACCGCGGAAGAGCTGTTTGCGACCTTCCCGAACGATATTTCTACGCCGGAAATCAATATCCATGTGACCGAAGAGAGCAAATTCAGCATCATTGATGCTCTGCACGACGCGAAGTGGGGCGAAGGCGCCGACCTGACCACCATTGACGGCGTGCGAGTCGACTACGCCAAAGGCTGGGGCCTGGTTCGCGCGTCCAACACCACACCGGTGCTGGTGCTGCGCTTCGAGGCCGATGACGAGGCGGAATTGCAGCGCATCAAGGACGTATTCAAAGTCCAGTTGAAGCGTGTTGCACCTGATCTCCAATTACCGTTTTGATTTAACGAAGCACCCGGAGCCCTGAATGACCCTCGAACGCGAAGCCGCCGCCAACACCGCCAAGGTCCTGTCCGAAGCGCTGCCTTACATTCGCCGCTATGTCGGCAAGACGCTGGTGATCAAATACGGCGGCAACGCGATGGAAAGCGAGGAGCTGAAAACCGGCTTCGCCCGCGACATCGTACTGATGAAAGCCGTCGGCATTAACCCGGTGGTGGTTCACGGCGGCGGCCCGCAAATCGGCGACCTGCTCAAGCGTCTGTCGATCGAGAGCCACTTCATCGATGGTATGCGCGTGACTGACGCGCAAACCATGGACGTGGTGGAAATGGTCCTCGGCGGCCAGGTCAACAAGGACATCGTCAACCTGATCAACCGTCATGGCGGCAGCGCCATCGGCCTGACCGGTAAAGACGCCGAACTGATTCGTGCGAAGAAGCTCACCGTGACCCGCCAAACGCCGGAGATGACCCAGCCGGAAATCATCGACATCGGCCAGGTGGGCGAAGTGGTCGGGATCAACACCGACCTGCTGAACCTGCTGGTCAAAGGTGACTTCATCCCGGTGATCGCGCCGATCGGCGTGGGTGCCAACGGTGAGTCGTACAACATCAATGCTGACTTGGTGGCGGGCAAAGTTGCTGAAGCGCTGAAAGCTGAAAAGCTGATGCTGCTGACCAACATCGCCGGCCTGATGGACAAGTCGGGCACGGTCCTGACCGGCCTGACCACCCAACAGGTCGACGACTTGATCGCCGACGGCACCATCTACGGCGGCATGCTGCCGAAGATCCGTTGCGCGCTGGAAGCCGTGCAAGGTGGCGTGGGTAGTTCGTTGATCATCGATGGCCGGGTGCCGAATGCGATTCTGCTGGAAATCTTCACCGACACCGGTGTGGGTACTTTGATCAGCAATCGCAAGCGTCACTGATTCAAGAACGTCAAAAGATCGCAGCCTTCAGCAGCACCTATGGATGTACGAATATTCCGTAGGAGCTGACGAAGTCTGCGATCTTTTTTATGCGCGCAGGAAATGCCTGACCTGACAAAGCGAAACGTCCTACATCCAGCCAGCATCAGTCCGCATAGGATCTTCCCTGTATCCACAGGAGAACGACCTCATGCAAAAAAACTACGTTCCTTACGGCAGCGATGTTTCAGCAGGCACCTTTGAATGCGTGGACTGCGGACATCGATATTCGAATCAGGCAAAAACCTCGATCCCGCCGTGCCCTCAGTATCAGAAATCAATCCATACGCTTAATGGATGGAAGGTTCTGACCGGCCAGGGCGACGCCGTGAATGATCCATACCCGAAGAAAACCGACAAACCCGTCGAGATCAAAAAGGCCGAGACATCCAGCCCCGCCAGCAAAAAATAACCTTAGGGGAATGAGTCATGCAGATCTCGTTCACGATCGACGCCCAGGCCTTCGACCTCGAACAAAAGGAACCGGTCAAAAAGACGTTGAGGATTTCCGACAACGAAATTGCCCACGCGCTACAGCGAATAGCCAAAGCGAGTCTGACCGAATACCTGAAAATGCTAGTTGAAGGCGGCATGCCCAGTAGAGCAGATGAGGCCAAGCAGGATCGATTGCTGTATCTGATTCAAAGCTACTTCGGGCAAACGCTGCCGACCGAATCGCAGATATCAACGATCTTTCAACTGACCCAGAGCCAAAGCAAAACGCTCCTGAAGAACACCGTCTCGCGGTTTCGTAACCAACTCGACGAAATCCTGCACAACAGCATGCGGGCCGTGATCGAAACCGCAGACCATGCGCAGACGGTTTACCTGGTGGTCATCAGCTCCGACGTCATTCGTGATGAACTGAACATGCTGATCACCCAGAACGAGCCGACCTTCAAACCCATCACCAAACGCAAAGGCAGCGCCGGGCTGTTCGAAATCAGCGAAGACTCTCACGACTTGTTGTGCAGAACGCTTGGTCTGAATGCCGTTCAGTGACATTGTCGCGGTCAGCGGTTTGCTGCTGACTCTGACCACTTTCATGTTCAATCTGGCTTGGCCCAGGCTGCATGAAGCGTTGGAGCTGGATGAAAGACAATCAGGTCCGCAGGCGAGAAAACGCAGCCGGAAGCAGGTGAGAAATGTTTTCTTCAGCTGTGCATTGCCGCTGACTTGCACCTTCGTGGCGCTGTTTTACGTCAATCTGCCGGCCGCCGTGCGGATCACACGCAGCAGCACGCTGGATCTGTGGGATTTCGATGTGGATCGCACGCTTTACGTGTTAGTCGTCCTGGCACTGCTGGTGTTTGCTCTGTTTAACCTGGGATTGACACTCAAACTAATAGGAAAATGGCGAAGACTGCACTGACAAAAAAAGACCCCGCTCAGCCTGGCTGAGCGGGGTCTTTTGTTTGCCCACAGGTGATTGTGGTCAGACGCCGAACTGCGCGCGGTAGGCTTCAACCGCTGGCAGGTGTTGCTTGAGCTGCGGATCGTCAGCCAGGAATTCCAGCACCTGGTTCAGCGAAACAATGCTGATCACCGGAATGCCGAAGTCACGTTCCACTTCCTGGATCGCCGACAACTCGCCGTTGCCACGCTCCTGACGGTTCAGGGCGATGAGCACACCCGCCGCCTTGGCGCCGTCCTGGGAAGCGATGATCTGCATCACCTCGCGGATGGCAGTGCCCGCGGTAATCACGTCGTCGATGATCAGCACGTCGCCGGTCAACGGTGCGCCGACCAGACTGCCGCCTTCGCCGTGAGCCTTGGCTTCCTTGCGGTTGAAGCACCATGGCAGATCACGTTCGTGATGTTCGGCCAGGGCCACTGCGGTGGTCGCCGCCAAAGGGATGCCTTTGTACGCCGGGCCAAACAATACATCGAACGAAATGCCGCTCTCGACGATGGCTGCCGCGTAGAAACGACCCAGCTGCGCAAGGGCCGAACCTGAGTTGAAAAGGCCGGCATTAAAGAAGTAAGGACTGGTGCGCCCGGACTTCAGGGTGAACTCGCCGAAGCGCAAAACGCCGCGATCGATGGCAAAACGAATGAAATCGCGCTGATACGCTTGCATGAAAAAAACCCCAAATACCACGGATTTAGCTAATTAGGTTGACGCCGTGTATCATACACGCACGCGATTTTTGGGGCCATTTATGCGGATCATCAGTGTGAACGTCAATGGTATTCAGGCTGCAGTGGAGCGAGGGTTGCTCAGTTGGCTGCAAGCACAGAATGCCGACGTCATCTGCCTGCAGGACACCCGCGCCTCCGCCTTTGAACTGGACGATCCAGCCTTCCAACTGGATGGCTACTTCCTTTATGCCTGCGAAGCCGAAGTTCCCGCCCAAGGTGGCGTGGCTTTGTATTCGCGGCTGCAACCGAAGGCAGTCATCAGCGGTCTCGGCTTCGAGACGGCCGACCGCTACGGGCGCTACCTGCAAGCCGATTTCGACAAGGTCAGCATCGCGACCTTACTGCTCCCTTCGGGGCAGAACGGCGATGAAGACTTGAACCAGAAGTTCAAGCTAATGGACGATTTCGCCCGTTATCTGGATAAACAGCGACGCAAACGTCGCGAGTACATTTACTGTGGCTCGCTGTACGTTGCGCAACAGAAGCTGGATATCAAAAACTGGCGTGACAGCCAGCAATCCCCGGGCTTCCTGGCACCTGAACGTGCCTGGATGGACGAGATTGTCGGCAACATGGGCTATGTCGATGCCCTGCGTGAAGTCAGCCGTGAAGGTGACCAGTACAGCTGGTGGCCGGATAACGAACAGGCTGAAATGCTCAACCTCGGTTGGCGTTTCGACTATCAGTTGCTGACGCCGGGTCTGCGCCGTTTCGTACGTAGCGCGCGCTTGCCTCGTCAGCCACGGTTCTCACAGCACGCACCGCTGATCGTGGACTACGACTGGACGCTGACTATCTAGGTTTTCGCTGACTCGAAAACCTGCTGACCGGTTGACGAAAATGCCCGTATCGAAAGATACGGGCATTTTTCTTATGCGTTATACCTTCAAACAGCGGCGAAAAATGGCAGCGCCAGATACAACTTGATCACGATGACATTAATAATGTCGATGAAGAAAGCACCCACCATTGGCACCACTAGAAACGCAATCTGCGAAGGTCCGTAACGCTGTGTCACCGCTTGCATGTTAGCGATGGCAGTTGGCGTTGCCCCTAGTCCGAAACCGCAGTGCCCCGCTGCCAGAACTGCCGCATCGTAGTTGCTGCCCATCATTCTGAATGTCACGAAAATCGCAAACAGTGCCATGACCAACGCTTGCGCAGCCAGGATGATAAAGATCGGCAAAGCCAGTGCTGCCAGATCCCACAGTTTGAGCGACATCAGAGCGATCGCCAGAAACAGCGATAAGCTGACATTCCCCAACACGGAAACTTCACGCTCAAACACCTGATACAAGCCAAGCGCTGAAAGCCCGTTCCGTAAAATCACACCCACGAACAAGACGCAAACGAACGTCGGCAGCTCAAATGCAGTTCCTTGGAGCAGACCATTCAGGAGAGAACCAACCAGCAAGCTGACCGCGATCAGAGCGAGTGTCTCGATAAACGAAAATGGCGTGATCGAGCGCTCTTTGTTCGGTTGCTCAAAGCCCTTTGGCAGCCGTGGCTTTTCTTGCTTGAGGCCGGGCACCTGGACACGTTTGATGAGCAGGCGAGCGACCGGACCACCAATCAAGCCACCCAACACCAGGCCAAACGTCGCAGAGGCTATCGCGAGCTCAGAGGCAGAAGCCAGACCGTACTTCTCACTGAACACCGCTCCCCACGCAGCGCCTGTACCATGACCGCCCGCCAACGTAATCGAACCTGTCAGCAAGCCCATCAAAGGATCAAGCCCCAACGCCGTTGCGAGCCCGATGCCCATGGCATTCTGGACCACCAAAAGCGTGGTGACCGCTAGTAGAAAGATTCCCACTACGCGCCCGCCTTTCTTCAGGCTGGCGAAGTCTGCGCTCAAGCCGATGGTGGCAAAAAAAGCCAACATCAAGGGAGTTTGCAGCGAGGTGTCAAATCGGACGTCAATATCAAGTCCCCGCAAAGCCAGGAGAAGCAGAGCAACCACCAGGCCACCGGCTACAGGTTCAGGGATATTGTAGTTGCGTAAAAAACCGATTCGGGTGACTAGTCCGCGCCCCAATAACAGCACTAAAGAGGCGGCCACAAGTGTTCCATAAAAATCGAGCTGAACCATTGGGATTATTCTTTTACATATATTCAGGGGCGAACTTTTTACCTGGACACGCCTCATGAACAGGCTGATCTTCTCAACACTGATTTGCTTTAAATTCAAGGACCTTCAATGGTCTGAATATATCGAAATATTTCTGAATGAATATTACTTGGGGCAACTTTATCAACCGCGAAGTCTCATTGCCAAGCACATAGGCGGCGCTGAGACGAAGCAGTTGTGACTAGAAGTGTAAGTGCGATAGTGCGCAGCAATACCTGCGGCAGCTGGATATTGCTAACGGCAACGTTTGGGAAGTTAATCCAATTAAAAAAAGCAAATGCCCCGACAAGTCAGGGCATTTGCTTTAAAGCGTGGCGAACTGCATTTTCACACAGCGGTCGCTCCCACAAGGGAATCTAGCGCTGAGCGTTATTTGATCAGCCGCCAAGTGAACGGATACCGGTACGGCACCCCTTCATTGGCCTTCACGCCGCCGATAATCGTCAGCACCAGCGCACCAATCGCCAACAGACCGAACAGGAAGAACCCGACGATCACCACCATCAGCAGCAAGCAGATGGCGGAGGCAATGGCGACGGTGATCTGAAAGTTCAGCGCCTCCTTGCCCTGCGCATCGATGAATGGGTCCATTTCGCGCTTCATCTGCCAGAGAATCAGCGGGCCGATCAACGTGCCGAACGGAACCCAGATCCCCAGCAAGGCGGACAGGTGACAAAACATCGCCCACTGCCGAACCTCTTTGCTCGGGGTGGGAAGCAACTGTTGCTCGTCACTCATAACGCCCTCCTTGCCTGGAGCAGTCCGATCAGTCGGCCAGTGCAGCCTTTTGCAGCTCGAAGATTTCGGTCATGCCTTTCTTCGCCAACTCAAGCATAGCGTTCAGTTCTTCCGGCTGGAACGGAGCGCCTTCGGCAGTGCCCTGGACTTCAATGAAGCCGCCAGTGCTGGTCATCACCACGTTCAGGTCGGTCTCGGCAGCCGAGTCTTCCAGGTAGTCGAGGTCGAGTACCGGCTCACCCTGATACATGCCCACCGATACGGCAGCAATCATTTGCTTCAGCGGGTCGCCGCCTTTCAGGCCGCCGCGCTTCTTGATCACTTTCAAGGCATCGACCAGTGCAACCATGGCGCCGGTGATGGACGCGGTGCGGGTGCCACCGTCAGCCTGGATCACGTCGCAGTCGACGTACAGAGTGACGTCGCCCAGCTTGGACATGTCCAGCGAAGCGCGCAGGGAACGACCGATCAGACGCTGGATTTCCAGGGTGCGGCCGCCTTGCTTGCCGCGGCTCGCTTCACGCTGGTTACGCTCGCCAGTAGCGCGCGGCAGCATGCCGTATTCAGCGGTCAACCAGCCTTGGCCCTGACCCTTGAGGAAACGCGGCACGCCGTTCTCGACGCTGACGGTGCAGATGACTTTGGTATCACCGAACTCGACCAGTACAGATCCCTCGGCGTGTTTGGTGTAGTTGCGGGTAATGCGGATCGAGCGGAGCTGATCGGCAGCGCGACCACTTGGACGTTTCATAGGGAGTACCTGTACTGGGGACGGAAAACTGCGGAGCATTATAGAGCCGCAGGGCCGCGAGTGGGCACTTCTAAAAAAATCCCCCGACGACTGAAGGCCCTGAATAGCGCTTTACCGACGGCCTGCAGCCCTTTGTCACACCGTGTGTTTGGGCGCATCCGTCCCACTGAGCTACAATCCTGCGCCTTTGCTGCCTCTGGGCTTAAATTCATATAGATCAGGCCTGCGAAACCTTTGGTAACGCATGAACCTGCATTGCGAGGTACCTCCATGGTGCACAGCATGACCGCCTTCGCCCGCGTCGAAAAAGCCGGCGCCCAAGGCACCCTGAGCTGGGAACTGCGCTCGGTCAACAGCCGCTACCTGGAGCCGCATTTGCGTCTGCCTGAGTCCTTTCGCGACCTCGAAGGCGCGGTCCGCGAAGCGCTGCGTCAGGGAATCTCCCGGGGCAAGCTCGAATGCACCCTGCGCTTCACCGAAGAAAATACCGACAAGCCACTGCAAGTGGACCGCGAGCGCGCCGCGCAATTGGTCGCCGCCGCCGAGACCATCGCCGGCCTGATCAAAAATCCGGCCGCGCTGAACCCGCTGGAAGTCCTGGCCTGGCCCGGCGTGCTGGTGGGCGATGCGACCGACCCGCAAGCCCTGAATGCCGAAGCCCTGGCGCTGTTCAACGAAGGCCTGAAAGAACTCAAGGCCGGCCGCGAGCGCGAAGGCGCGGAGCTGGCGCGGTTGATCAACGATCGCCTGACCTCCATTGAAGAAGACGTGGTGACCCTGCGTGAACTGGTCCCGCAGATGCTCGCCACCCAGCGCCAGAAAGTGCTCGACCGCTTTGCCGACATGAAGGCCGAGATGGATCCGCAGCGGCTGGAGCAGGAAATGGTCATGCTCGCGCAAAAGAGCGACGTCGCCGAAGAACTGGATCGCCTGAGCACTCACATCATCGAAGTTCGCCGGGTGCTCAAATCCGGTGGCGCTGCCGGTCGGCGCCTGGACTTCCTGATGCAAGAGCTCAACCGCGAAGCCAACACACTGGGCTCCAAAGCCTTCGACCCGCGCAGCACCCAGGCGGCGGTCAACCTCAAAGTGTTGATCGAGCAGATGCGCGAACAAGTGCAGAATATTGAGTAAGGCAACCCTGACATGACCCACAGCACCGGCACCCTGTACATCATTTCCGCACCTTCGGGCGCGGGTAAAAGCAGCCTGGTCAAGGCCCTGACCGACGCTGATCAGGAGATCCGCGTCTCCGTCTCCCACACCACCCGCGCCATGCGCCCCGGCGAAGTGAACGGCGTGAACTATCACTTCGTCTCCCGCGAAGCTTTTGTGAAGATGGGCGAACATGGCGACTTCCTGGAGCGCGCCGAAGTGTTCGGCAATCTCTACGGCACCTCGCAAAGCCACTTGCAGCAGACCCTCGACGCAGGCCACGACCTGATCCTGGAAATCGACTGGCAAGGCGCCGAGCAAGTGCGCAAGTTGATGCCCCAGGCTCGTTCGATCTTCATTCTGCCGCCGTCCCTGCAAGCCTTGCACCAGCGCCTGACCAATCGCGGTCAGGACAGCGACGAGATCATCGAAGGCCGGATGCGCGAAGCCGTCAGCGAAATGAGCCACTACGTCGACTACGACTACCTGATCATCAACGACGATTTCGCCCACGCACTGCGCGATTTGCAGGCGATTTTCCGTGCCAATCAGCTGCATCAGAAGCGCCAGCAGCAGCGCCACGGAAAACTTTTGGCCGAATTGCTCGGCTAAACAGCGCTTCCCAAAACCGCTGCAAGGGCTTTACATTGGCACTTGCAGCGCGTTGAAGGGCTTGGTCAAAAAATCAGCGCTTCCCTAATCGCTGGTGATTTTTTAAACTGTTGAGTCCGCTCGCCCAACCGGGCAGCGCGCATATTGCATTCGCTCCGAGGAATACCATGGCCCGCGTAACCGTTGAAGATTGCCTAAACCACGTGGAAAACCGCTTTGAGCTGGTCATGCTGTCTACCAAGCGTGCCCGTCAACTGGCCACCGGCGGCAAAGAGCCACTGGTTCAGTGGGAAAACGACAAGCCTACCGTTGTAGCCTTGCGTGAAATCGCTGAAGGCCTGATGAGCTACGAGTTCATCGCCAACGCTGAAATCGTCGAAGACGAACCGCTGTTCGCAGCGTTCGAGGACGAGTCCAACGAGGCAGTCTAAGCCATGCCTGGTCGACGTAGCACGGCGCGGGGTCACAGAGAACGGCAGGTTTCATCATGCCGAGCATAGACGCCCTCGCCGATCGCTTATCGACCTACCTCGGCAAGGACCAGGTCAACCTGGTCCGCCGAGCGTACTTCTACGCCGAACAAGCCCACGACGGCCAACGCCGCCGTAGCGGTGAGGCGTACGTCACGCACCCACTCGCGGTTGCGAATATTCTTGCCGACATGCACATGGACCATCAGAGCCTGATGGCTGCGATGCTGCATGACGTGATCGAAGACACCGGTATTGCCAAGGAAGCGCTGCAAGCGCAATTCGGCGAAACCGTGGCCGAACTGGTCGACGGGGTCAGCAAACTGACCCAGATGAACTTCGAGACCAAGGCCGAAGCCCAGGCTGAAAACTTCCAGAAAATGGCCATGGCCATGGCCCGCGATATTCGCGTGATCCTGGTCAAACTGGCCGACCGCCTGCACAACATGCGGACCCTGGAAGTCCTGTCCGGCGAAAAACGCCGACGGATCGCCAAGGAAACCCTGGAAATCTATGCGCCTATCGCCAACCGGTTGGGCATGCACGCCATCCGCATAGAATTCGAAGACCTCGGCTTCAAGGCGATGCACCCGATGCGTTCCGCACGGATCAACCAGGCGGTCAAACGCGCCCGGGGCAACCGCAAGGAAATCGTCAACAAGATCGAAGAGTCACTCAGCCACTGCCTGGCCATCGACGGCATTCAGGGCGAGGTCAGCGGTCGTCAGAAACACCTCTACGGCATCTACAAGAAAATGCGCGGCAAGCGTCGGGCCTTCAATGAGATCATGGACGTCTATGCGTTCCGGATCATCGTCGACAAGGTCGATACCTGCTACCGCGTGCTGGGTGCTGTGCATAATTTGTACAAACCGTTGCCGGGGCGCTTCAAGGATTACATCGCGATCCCCAAGGCCAACGGCTACCAGTCGCTGCACACCACGCTGTTCGGCATGCACGGTGTACCGATCGAGATCCAGATCCGCACCCGTGAAATGGAAGAGATGGCCAACAACGGCATCGCCGCGCATTGGCTCTACAAATCCAGCGGCGACGAGCAGCCAAAAGGCACTCATGCCCGCGCCCGTCAGTGGGTCAAAGGCGTGCTGGAGATGCAGCAACGGGCCGGCAACTCGCTGGAATTCATCGAGAGCGTGAAGATCGACCTGTTCCCGGACGAGGTCTACGTGTTCACGCCCAAAGGCCGGATCATGGAGCTGCCCAAAGGCTCCACGGCGGTCGACTTCGCTTACGCGGTGCACACCGACGTGGGCAACAGCTGCATTGCCTGTCGGATCAATCGTCGTCTCGCACCGCTGTCCGAACCGCTGCAAAGCGGCTCCACGGTCGAGATCGTCAGCGCCCCCGGCGCGCGGCCAAATCCGGCGTGGCTCAACTTCGTGGTCACCGGCAAGGCGCGGACTCACATCCGCCATGCGCTGAAACTGCAACGCCGCTCCGAATCCATCAGCCTCGGCGAACGCCTGCTGAACAAGGTCCTCAACGGTTTCGACAGCTCGCTGGAGAAAGTCGCAGCCGAGCGCGTCAAAGCGATGCTCACCGAGTACCGCCTCGAACTGATCGAAGACCTGCTCGAAGACATCGGCCTGGGCAATCGTATGGCTTACGTGGTCGCCCGCCGACTGCTTGGCGAAGGCGAACAGCTGCCAAGTGCGGAAGGCCCTCTGGCGATTCGCGGCACCGAAGGCCTGGTGCTCAGTTACGCCAAGTGCTGCACACCGATCCCGGGCGACCCGATTGTCGGCCACCTGTCCGCAGGCAAAGGCATGGTCGTGCACCTGGACAACTGCCGCAACATCAGCGAAATCCGCCACAACCCGGAAAAATGCATCCAGCTCTCGTGGGCCAAGGATGTCACCGGCGAATTCAATGTCGAGCTGCGCGTCGAGCTGGAACACCAGCGCGGCCTGATCGCTCTGCTGGCCAGCAGCGTCAACGCGGCCGACGGCAATATCGAAAAAATCAGCATGGACGAACGCGATGGTCGCATCAGCGTGGTCCAACTGGTGGTCAGTGTGCACGACCGCGTGCACCTGGCTCGCGTGATCAAGAAACTGCGCGCTCTGACCGGGGTGATTCGCATCACTCGCATGCGTGCGTAAGCCACTCATTACAAGGAGTCATTCATGACCAAAACAGTTATCACCAGCGACAAGGCCCCGGCCGCTATCGGCACGTACTCCCAGGCGATCAAGGCCGGCAACACCGTTTACATGTCGGGTCAAATTCCTCTGGACCCAAAAACCATGGAACTGGTAGAAGGCTTCGAAGCCCAGACCGTCCAGGTGTTCGAGAACCTCAAAGCCGTGGCCGAAGCTGCCGGCGGTTCGTTCAAGGACATCGTCAAACTGAACATCTTCCTCACCGACCTGAGCCACTTTGCCAAGGTCAACGAGATCATGGGCAAGTACTTTGACCAGCCTTATCCTGCCCGCGCCGCCATCGGCGTTGCTGCCCTGCCAAAGGGTTCGCAGGTTGAGATGGATGCCATTCTGGTCATCGAGTAATACATCCGGCGCAGCCCAAGGGTTGCGCCGACTTCGTTTCTGAAAGGATTCCACCATGCGCCAAGCGCTAGCTCTCTCGCTGGTCGCCCTACTCTTGGGCGGTTGTGCCAGCAACCCTGCCGACCGTGACATCAGCGGCACCTGGATCAATCAGGTGGCGATCGATGCAGCAGCCAAAGGCGGCCCCCTGCGCGAAGCGCTCCAGGCCTATGGCCCGAACCTGGAATGGGACGTCAACACCAAGGCCGGTCAGGCCCGCTACACCAACGGTTTTGAAAATGTCGACGGCAAGCTGCTGGGCACAGAGTCTGGCGCCTGGAAAGTCGATTTTTATGGCAGCTCCGCCAGTGAGCTGAAGCGTGACGGCAAGCAACTGAGTCAAGTCGCCAGCGACAATGAGCCGGAGCAAGTCTTCGACCGCGCGCAGGTTACGGTGCCGGACGGGGCACCGATGGGCGCCAGTTTTGAACGCGCACTGTATTCGGCCTACATGGGCGGCAGCTGGAAAGTCGTCAGCGGTCCCGGTGAAGGCAATACCGTGCAATTCCAGGCTGACGGCCAGGTTGCAGGTCTGCCGGGGGCGGATCGTTATGCCTTGTGTCTGGCGGGCGATTGCGCGTCGATGAGCGGCGGCAATGACAACATGTGGCTACAGGCGAATGGTCAGGGCAACACCTGGATCTTTGCGCGCAAGGGCAAGGAACTGGAAATCCTCCAGGCAGTGAACACCGCACAGGCGGATGAAATGCCGCAGTTCACCCCGGGTGATCGCAAGTGGTTGCTGGAAAAGCAGTAATCCGGCCTTAAAGCCAACACAAAACCAATGTGGGAGCGAGCTTGCTCGCGATGGCGGCATAACAGTCAACGATGATGTTGAACGTTAGGGCCTCATCGCGAGCAAGCTCGCTCCCACATTTGGTTAGCGGTATCTGGAAGTCAGCTGCGCCCTTCGAGGATGGCAGCATAGCCTTCGCGATAACTTGGGTACTTCGGCGTCCAGCCCAAGGCTTTCGCCCGAGCATTGCTGCATTGCTTACTGCCAGTGCGGCGCACGCTCGCGTCTTCGGCCCATTCGGTCACGCCCAGATACTCACGCAACCAGCCCACCACTTCGGCCAGCGGTGCAGGCGCATCGTCCACACCAATGTAGACGTCATCCAGCGCCACACCGCGACGATCCGCTTCAAGCAGACACGCCATCAACCCCGCCGCGTCGTCGGCGTGAATGCGATTGCCGTACAACGGTGGATCGATGGCCACGCGATAACCCCGACGGACCTGAGTCAGCAGCCATTCGCGACCTGGGCCGTAAATGCCGGTCAAACGTACGATGCTGGCCGGGATGCCACTATCGAGCGCCACTTGCTCCGCCTCTAGCATCAATCGACCCGAATAGCCTGTTGCAATGGTCGGCGAAGTCTCATCGACCCACTCGCCATCCTGCTGGCCATACACACTGCTGCTGGAAACAAACAGCAGGCGATTGGGCACCTGCCCGTAGTCGTTCAGCCACTCCAGCACATGCTGCAAACCCTGGACATAGGCCGCGCGGTAACCGGCTTCGTCGTGATCGGTGGCGGCCGCGCAATACACCAGGTAATCCACCGCTCCGACTGGCCAGGTCGCTGGACAGTCTTCATTGAACAAGTCACCGGCAACGCCGATCACGCCCTTTGGCAGACGCGAGACGTCACGCCGCAAGCCGTGAACCTCCCATCCGCCAGCCAACAATTGCGTGGCCAGACGACTACCAACATCACCACAGCCGGCGATCAAAACAGAGGGCGCGGACATCAGAAAACTCCCATCAGAAAGGCACAGACTAGCGCTGGCAATGGACGAGCGGCTAGCAATGAAGGAAAAAAAGATACTCTATTACTTTTGTTAACAAGAATTAATTGCAATAATGCCTGCCACTTTTGTTCTCGGCCTCGCGAGGCCTGGAAGAACATTTACCCTTTTTCTTTCTCAGGTCCGGCCAGCATGACACGCAATCAATTCCCCGCTTCGCCAACCAAACGACCTCGCGCCTGGAGCGCAGTGGCCGCCCTGCTGCTCAGCCTGATGCTGGCGCCGACCGCCGCTTTCGCTGACGCACAAGCGCCAGCCGCTCCGGCAGCCACTGCAGCTCCAGCCGATCATGTTACCCCGGCTGCGACCGACCCGGCCCAAGCCATAGACACCACCGCCGAAGCCGTTCCCGAAGTCCTCGAAGCCGACAACTCCCTGGGCATGGCCCACGACCTGTCGCCGTGGGGCATGTACCAAAACGCTGACATCATCGTGAAAATCGTGATGATCGGTCTGGCCATCGCCTCGATCATCACCTGGACCATCTGGATCGCCAAGGGCTTCGAGCTGATGGGCGCCAAGCGTCGTCTGCGCAGCGAAATCGTCCACCTGAAAAAAGCCACCACCCTTAAAGAAGCCAGTGTGACAGCCACCAAGCAAGGCACCCTCGCCAACTTGCTGGTGCATGACGCCCTGGAAGAGATGCGCTTGTCGGCCAACAGCCGCGAGAAAGAAGGTATCAAGGAACGCGTCGCCTTCCGCCTTGAGCGCCTGGTTGCAGCCTGCGGTCGCAACATGAGCAGCGGCACCGGCGTCCTCGCGACCATCGGTTCCACTGCGCCGTTCGTGGGTCTGTTCGGCACCGTGTGGGGCATCATGAACAGCTTTATCGGCATCGCCAAAACCCAGACCACCAACCTCGCCGTCGTGGCTCCCGGCATCGCCGAAGCCCTGCTGGCGACCGCGCTGGGTCTGGTTGCGGCGATTCCGGCCGTTGTGATCTACAACGTCTTTGCCCGTTCCATCGCCGGTTACAAGGCGCAGGTGTCCGATGCGTCGGCAGAAGTCCTGCTGCTGGTCAGCCGCGACCTCGACCACCAGCCGTCCGAGCGCAGCTCGCAACCGCACATGGTGAAAGTGGGGTAATCGGCCATGGGCTTGCATTTGAGAGAAGGCGCAGACGACGATCTGGCCGAGAACCACGAAATCAACGTCACACCGTTCATCGACGTGATGCTGGTGCTGTTGATCATCTTCATGGTGGCGGCCCCGCTCGCCACCGTGGACATCAAGGTCGACCTGCCCGCTTCCAGCGCCAAACCGGCACCACGGCCAGAGAAACCGGTGTTCCTCAGCGTCAAGGCTGACCAACGCCTGTTCCTCGGCGAAGACGAAGTGAAGGCCGAAGCACTTGGCGCCACCCTCGACGCCAAGACCAAAGGCAAGAAAGACACGACGATCTTCTTCCAGGCCGATAAAGGCGTGGATTACGGCGACCTGATGAGCGTGATGGACAACCTGCGCTCTGCCGGTTACCTGAAGGTGGGCCTGGTCGGACTCGAGACGGCAGTCAAGAAATGATCACGACGCGCCAAAAGCTGACGCGTTACAGCGGGAGCCTGGCCGTGGTGCTGGGCGTCCATGCGCTAGCCATTGCGCTGGCGCTGAACTGGACGTCGCGTCCACCGATCGAGCTGCCGCCGCAGGCGATGATGGTCGAGTTGGCACCGGTTCCGGCCCCGCCACCGCCGGCACCGCCGAAGGTCATAACGCCGCCACAGCCACCCGCCCCGGTGGAAGAACTGCCGATACCGAAGCTGGCTGAAGTGCCGAAGGCCGAGATCGCCGTGCCGAAACCGGTCAAACCCAAGCCAAAGCCTCAACCGCCCAAGCCTGTGGAGAAAAAGCCGGAACCGCCTAAAGAGAAGCCGTCCGAGGAAAAACCGAGCGACGCGCAACCGACTCAGGCGCCAACAGAGAAATCCGCTCAGCCGGCACCGGGCCCATCACCGGCACAGCAAGCGGCCAAGGCCAGCTGGCAAGGCACCCTGCTCGCTCACTTGGCCAAGTACAAGAAGTACCCGGCCAGTGCACAGGCGCGGAACAAGGAAGGCATGAACCGTCTGCGCTTCGTGGTGGATGCCGAAGGTAACGTGTTGTCGTTCGAACTGGTGACCGCTTCCGGTAACACCGATCTGGACCGGGCCACCCTGGAAATGATCCGCCGCGCCCAACCGCTGCCCAAGCCACCGGCCGACATGTTGACCAACGGCGCAATCGAAATCGTTGCACCGTTTGTTTACTCGCTGGAAAAACGCCGGCGTTAAGCCGAACACCGAAACCCATGTGGGAGCGAGCTTGCTCGCGATGAGGCCATTACATTCAACATCTTCGTTGACTGTTCCACCGCTATCGCGAGCAAGCTCGCTCCCACAAAGTTATGCAGCAGCCACAAAGGCACCCGAAAGGTGCCTTTTGCATATCCGCCAGCGGCAAACCTGCTTTGCCCTGTGTCACTCAACACACTCAGTCTGATAACGTGCGTCTATCGATTGCAGCCGGTATGCTTGGCTCGCAACTTCATGGACGCTTGCTATGACTCTTACAGAATTACGCTACATCGTTACCCTCGCCCAAGAGCAGCACTTCGGCCACGCGGCCGAGCGTTGCCACGTCAGTCAGCCGACCCTGTCGGTGGGCGTGAAAAAGCTTGAAGACGAACTCGGTGTGCTGATTTTCGAGCGCAGCAAGAGTGCCGTGCGCCTGACCCCGGTCGGCGAAGGCATTGTCGCCCAGGCGCAAAAAGTCCTGGAACAGGCCCAAGGCATCCGCGAACTGGCCCAGGCCGGCAAGAACCAGCTGACCGCGCCGCTGAAAGTCGGCGCCATCTACACCGTCGGCCCGTACCTGTTTCCGCACCTGATTCCACAACTGCACCGGGTCGCCCCGCAGATGCCGTTGTACATCGAAGAAAACTTCACCCACGTGCTGCGCGACAAACTGCGCAACGGCGAGCTCGACGCGATCATCATCGCCCTGCCGTTCAACGAAGCCGACGTGCTGACCCTCCAGCTCTACGACGAACCGTTCTACGTCCTGATGCCGGCCCAGCACCCGTGGACCCAAAAAGAATCCATCGACGCCGCCCTGCTCAACGACAAGAGCCTGCTGCTGCTCGGCGAAGGCCACTGTTTCCGCGATCAAGTGCTGGAAGCCTGCCCGACCCTGGCCAAAGGCAACGACGGCGCCAAGCACACCACGGTGGAATCCAGTTCCCTGGAAACCATCCGCCACATGGTTGCGTCCGGCTTGGGTATCTCGATCCTGCCGCTGTCGGCGGTCGACAGCCATCACTACGCTCCCGGCGTGATCGAAGTGCGTCCACTGACGCCTCCGGTGCCGTTCCGCACAGTGGCCATCGCCTGGCGCGCGAGCTTCCCGCGGCCGAAGGCAATTGAAATCCTCGCTGACTCCATTCGCCTGTGCTCGGTGGCCAAGCCGCAAGCACCGGTGGTTGCGGCCTAAGTCGCTGCCATGACGGAGTTGTCGCAAGTGTCGGTGACGGCACTCAAGGGTGTCGGCGAAGCCATGGCCGAGAAGCTGGCCAAGGTCGGCCTGGAGAATCTCCAGGACGTGCTTTTTCACCTGCCGCTGCGTTATCAGGACCGCACTCGCGTGGTCCCGATCGGCCATTTGCGACCCGGGCAAGACGCCGTGATCGAAGGCACCGTCAGCGGCGCCGACGTGGTCATGGGCCGGCGCCGTAGCCTCGTCGTTCGCTTGCAGGACGGCACCGGCGGGCTCAGCCTGCGCTTCTACCATTTCAGCAACGCCCAGAAAGAAGGCCTCAAACGCGGCACGCGCATTCGCTGCTACGGCGAAGCACGGCCCGGTGCGTCGGGGCTGGAAATCTACCACCCGGAATACCGCGCCATCACCGGCGACGAACCGCCGCCGGTGGACGAAACCCTGACCCCGGTCTACCCGCTCACCGAAGGCCTAACCCAACAGCGCTTGCGCCAGTTGTGCATGCAGACCCTGACGATGCTCGGCCCGACCAGCCTGCCCGATTGGCTGCCGACCGAACTGGCGCGGGACTATCAACTGGCGCCGCTGGCCGATGCGATCCGCTACTTGCACCACCCGCCCGCCGATGCCGACGTCGACGAACTCGCCCTCGGTCATCACTGGGCGCAGCACCGTTTGGCTTTCGAGGAACTGTTGACCCATCAACTGTCCCAACAGCGCCTGCGCGAGAGCATGCGTTCCCTGCGCGCACCGGCAATGCCGAAAGCCACAAAGCTGCCGGCCCAGTACTTGGCCAATCTGGGTTTTACACCGACCGGCGCCCAGCAGCGCGTCGGCAACGAAATCGCCTACGACCTCAGTCAGCACGAGCCCATGCTGCGGCTGATTCAGGGCGACGTCGGCGCGGGCAAAACCGTGGTCGCTGCCCTCGCTGCACTCCAGGCCTTGGAGGCCGGTTATCAAGTGGCGCTGATGGCGCCCACCGAGATTCTCGCCGAGCAGCACTTCATCACCTTCAAGCGCTGGCTCGAACCGCTGGGCATCGAAGTCGCGTGGCTGGCCGGCAAGCTCAAAGGCAAGAACCGCGTGGCCGCACTGGAGCAGATCGCCAACGGCGCGCCGATGGTGGTCGGCACCCACGCGCTGTTCCAGGACGAAGTGCAGTTCAAGAACCTCGCGCTGGCGATCATCGACGAACAGCACCGTTTCGGCGTGCAGCAGCGCCTGGCCCTGCGCCAGAAAGGTGTCGGCGGGCGGATGTGTCCGCACCAGCTGATCATGACCGCGACTCCGATTCCCCGGACGCTGGCCATGAGCGCCTACGCCGACCTCGACACCTCGATCCTCGACGAACTGCCGCCCGGCCGGACCCCGGTGAACACCGTGCTGATCACCGATACCCGGCGCGT
Organism: Pseudomonas sp. LBUM1666; assembly: GCF_059695775.1. Classification (NCBI taxonomy): domain Bacteria; kingdom Pseudomonadati; phylum Pseudomonadota; class Gammaproteobacteria; order Pseudomonadales; family Pseudomonadaceae; genus Pseudomonas; species Pseudomonas sp. LBUM1666. Next base: position 6,118,951 of record NZ_CP166789.1, read on the forward strand.
CGAAGTCATCGAGCGGGTGCGCGGCGCCTGTGCCGAAGGGCGGCAGGCCTATTGGGTGTGCACGCTGATTGAAGAGTCGGAAGAGCTGACGTGCCAGGCTGCCGAAACCACCTACGAAGACCTCACCGCCGCCCTCGGCGAGCTGAAGGTCGGGCTGATCCACGGTCGCATGAAGCCCGTCGAAAAAGCCGCGGTCATGGCCGAATTCAAGGCCGGCAACCTGCAACTGCTGGTCGCCACCACGGTGATTGAAGTCGGCGTCGACGTGCCAAACGCCAGCCTGATGATCATCGAAAACCCAGAACGCCTCGGCCTCGCGCAGCTGCACCAATTGCGCGGTCGTGTGGGTCGGGGCAGCGCCGCCAGCCATTGCGTGCTGCTTTACCATCCGCCGCTGTCACAGATCGGTCGTCAGCGGTTGGGCATCATGCGCGAAACCAACGACGGGTTTGTCATCGCCGAAAAAGACCTTGAGCTACGCGGTCCCGGCGAAATGCTCGGTACGCGTCAAACCGGCCTGCTGCAATTCAAGGTCGCCGACCTGATGCGCGACGCCGATCTGCTGCCCGCCGTGCGCGACGCCGCCCAGGCGCTGCTGGAACGCTGGCCGGATCACGTCAGCCCACTGCTCGACCGCTGGCTACGTCATGGGCAGCAATACGGCCAAGTGTGAGCACCGTCGCAGTTTCTGAACCACCGTTCTGAGCAAGCTGGTTATACTCCTGCCATTGTTTTAAAACGGATACAGACCATGACCGAAGTTGCCCTCGCACCCGCCACCCCGCACGCTCCGTCGGTTATTCGGCTGATGCTGGGCAAACTGGGTATCGCCTACGAAGAAGTCCTCGACCACCACAGCCTGAACGCCGCACGCAAAGTGCAGGCAGTTCTGCTCGATGACGCGGTGGGCACGCTCATGGTGCTGTTCCCGCAGAGCCAATTGCTGGACCTCAATAGCCTCGCCGAATTGACCGGCCGCCGCCTCACCGCCGTGTCCACCGAACGCCTGGTAAAAATGCTCGGCAAACACAACCTGAGTCTGCTGCCCGGCATGCCGGCGCTGACCAGTACACCGTGCCTGTATGAAGAAAGCCTGCTGCGCGAGCCGAAGTTGCTGATCAACTCGGGCGAGCCGGGCATGTTGCTGGAGATCACCAGCGAAAACTTCAAGAGCATGCTGACCAAGGCCAGCGCCGCCAACTTCGGCGAAGCGCTGACCAGCATTCGCCCGAACCTCGACCGCCCTCACGATGACCGCGAGGAAATCACCCAGGCCGTTCAAGCGTTCACCGCGCGGCGCATCCAGCAACGCCTGGAAGAGACCATCGAGATTCCGCCGCTGGCCGAGACCGCGCAGAAAATCATCAAACTGCGCGTTGATCCCAACGCCACCATCGACGACATCACCGGCGTCGTCGAAACCGACCCGGCCCTGGCCGCACAAGTCGTGAGCTGGGCAGCGTCGCCGTACTACGCTTCGCCGGGCAAGATTCGTTCAGTGGAAGACGCGATCGTGCGGGTGCTGGGCTTCGACCTGGTGATCAATCTGGCGCTGGGCCTGGCCCTGGGCAAAACCCTGAGCCTGCCAAAAGACCATCCGCAACACACCACGCCGTACTGGCAGCAATCGATCTACACCGCCGCCGTCATCGAAGGACTGACCCGCGCCATGCCGCGCGCCCAGCGCCCGGAAGCCGGCCTGACCTACCTCGCCGGCCTGCTGCACAACTTCGGCTACTTGCTGCTGGCGCACGTGTTTCCGCCGCACTTCTCGCTGATCTGCCGCCACCTGGAGGTCAACCCGCACCTGTGCCACAGCTACGTCGAGCAACACTTGCTGGGCATCAGCCGTGAACAGATCGGCTCGTGGCTGATGCGCTACTGGGACATGCCCGAAGAGCTGGCCACCGCGCTGCGCTTCCAGCACGATCCGGGCTACGACGGCGATTACGCCGAATACCCGAACCTCGTCTGCCTGGCTGTGCGTCTGCTGCGTAGTCGCGGCATCGGCTCCGGCCCGGACGAAGACATCCCGGACGCCTTGCTGGAGCGTGTCGGCCTGACTCGCGACAAAGCCAATGACGTCGTCAGCAAAGTGCTTGAAGCTGAAGTACTGCTGCGCGAACTGGCTTCGCAATTCACCCAGGTCTAATAGCATCGTCGCTCCCACAAGGATCACCTAAATCCTGTGGGAGCGTGGCTTGCCCGCGATGAATCCACCTCGATCTGACTGACAGACCTCAAGCCTTGGCTTTTACCTTCGCCTTCCTAGGCTTCAAATACTTGGTCAACCCCTGAAACCAGATCACCAGCGCCGGGTTGCCCTTGATCTGAATCGACTTGTCCTGAATCCCCGTCATAAACGCCAACTGCTTGTTCTTCGCCTGCATCGTGGCAAAGCCATACGCCGCATCTTTAAACGCAATCGCAAACGCAGGCTCGGCATACACGCCAGACTTGCTGGTAATACGCTGATCCTTCACAAAGAAATGCCGCGCCACTTTCCCGTCCTGGGTCTGTAGTTGGAACACCAATTCCTTGTCACCCAACTGCTGTTGAAATGCAGGATTAGTCCGACTGGCCTTACCCATCAACAAACCCAGCATCCACAGAAGAAAACGAAATTTCATGCGCACAGCCTCAAAAGGAAAATGAACGGCCGGCGCAGTGTAGCGGCTTCATGCAAGAACGCCACTATCTGGTTGCGTTAGAAGAAGATGTCGTACTTTTTGACGCTGATGACTACCAAGTCATTGCCGAAACGTCGCTGTTTAACTGCCGAGGTTTTTTGAGCTTTCTACGCTCGGGTCTATCGGACATTTCCTTCAACACGCGGCGTCGTTCATGAACTAGGCAGGCATAGGCTGCACCGATAGTCTTTGTTCGTTACCTCAAAAACGGTGACACGGACGTGCAAGTCCGGTACATATCGCCGCACACTCGCCAATCGAACGTCGAGCGTTTTTCATGCTCGCTGTAAATGCTTTATGGCGGCTGTGCGTGGGAGGTCCCTTTGGGGTCTGCCGGGGTCCGATATGCCCGGTCTTGCACACCTGCGCACGGCTGCCACCTTATTCGAATGCAAGCGAAAGGGAGACAGCCACATCCAAAATACATATCGGGACATACCAATGATCAAACCAACACCGAATCCCCCCGAAGACGAAGCCACATCTCCCTACGAATCCTTCGATTCCAAAAAACTCCACGAAGCCGCCGAACGCGCTCTAGATCTTCACCTCGGCACACCTGCGGATAAAAAACCTAAACGTCGCAATGGCGACCTCTTCATCGTCGCTCCCGACCTCCACACCGAAACCGTCCTGGCCAACGCCTCGGAAGACCTGCTGTCCATCAGCGCCATCGCCGCCGACCTGGCCGACAGCGTAGAAGGCTCACGCCGCTCCGTCGCACTGGCACTCAGCAGAATGGCGGTCGGCGTGCATCTGTTAGTGGAGCGAGCGCTGGACCATATTGATTCGCCGAATCCGGCGGAGCATCGGGCGAAGGTGTAGAAGGAAATGAGGGGATGGGTTTCGTCTTAAAACTCATCCCCTTTTATCTAATTCGCCAACTTCAAAAGCCGGTGCACCAACGTCTCGCCGGGACTCCAATCACGCAGGGTCGGCAACAACCCCTTGTTCCGGCTTTTTTCATAATCATCCGCGCCGTCCGGAACGACCAACTCATCCCACACAAAGTAAACATTCGCAGCGACACCTGTCTTTACGTAGTACTTGGGCGATTCACCCCGCGCATCCGTTTCGAAATAGGCAGGAAGCGGATTATCTGAAAATACCATCGCCGCGTTCACGTAAGTCACGGGCGAGTCTGGGCCAGCGAGAAACCTAACCTGGACCACCGAAGTCGGAGGAAACACCGACATCCAAAGGTCATCAACTTGTCCAAGATCTACGATGCCCGGAAGAACTGGAGCAAGCAGACTGAGATTCACCAAATCCCAATCGTCGCCACCCGCACGTAGAGACATGATGGGTTCCTGATCAGAAAAATCGGGTATCTCCTGGGATACCAGCGCAGCCGCTGCTTTGGAAGAGTCGACTGCCGCGACAACGCTTGTGCCGTTGTTATCGCTACCCGTGTCCCCGCAGGCGCCGAGTAGAAGGAAAGTGAAGAACCAAAAAAAATACTTCATAGTGAGTGCTACTTATCCTTAACTTTTATATAGAAAGCCTGTAAGGCCGACTCGATATCAATGCCGCCGGCGATACAGGTAAGTCCGCACTCCACTCGCAAGACTTTAATTGAGTGCTTTTATCGAAGGTTCTTTATAACTTGAATCAACGTCGATTCCTGCATCCCTTGCTTTTGCCTCAAGCTCATCCCGCTGTTTTTTATATTTTAAAAGCAGATCAGGTAACAACTCTGTCCAGCGTGCCTTATCAGACTCCTTACTAAACTCAGACACCCAATACTCACGCTCGGTCATGAATTTCAAAGATATCAAATAAGTGCCTCGCTCCGTCGGATCCGAATCAGAGTTACGACGCCACGCCTTCAGGGTCAAATAATTGCCATCACTATAAAAATTCCAATCATAAAAGTCGTCGACCTTTAACCATTGGTCCATATTCATCTTGAAGTCTGGATCAAGCCATGGATGGCTTTTTACATAAACGCCAAATACATTTCCAGGATTCACTATTTTTTCCGCTTGCGAGCCTGAGATGCGCGGATCGTATGGTGCAAAGTAATGCTTCCAACCCGATGCTTTAATTTCTTTTATCAGGCTATATAAAAGCGCCTGATTTTCTTCATGCCGACTGTTGTCTGGAAGACCTCGAATCATCAATTCAAGATTTTCTATATCACCCCCAACATCTCCATCAATCGACATTTTCACATCTGTGACGTGTTCAATTTTTAACGACTTATTAACAAGCACAGCAGGAAGGTCCGCATCTGCAGCCGACTTACTAATTTTATACCAGCACATATTGACTTGCGACAGGCACTTTTTGCGAAATTCCACAGGGCTCTCGGACAATACTTTTGTCATCGCTTCTGACAATTGAATTCCTATTACAGCAGTCGTGCCGGCCATATTATTACTCCTGGTATCTTTTGCATCGCCGCATGCGCTAAGCAGAAAAAAGAACAAAACAACAATCATCTTCATTTTTGATCTTTCCAGCTGGCGATTGTTTCAATCTCGCCTTTCATATAAGTTAGTTTTCCAGAAAAGGGGACAGATTTATTTATCGATAGATAACGAACAAATCTATCGATAAATAAATCCGTCCCCTTTCGCTGTAGTAACAAAGTTTCGTGCATAGCCAACCAAGTCCTTAGGGTAGACCATATGCCCGATTGCTCTGTCTTCAATGCCATACAGATATGCTATAGCGCCTGCCTCAAGGGCCCAATAGCCTACATAACTCCCTTTGTCTCCCATCAAATGAGTATCGTGCCACGGTGCCTGTTCAAAGAAGGGGTACCAGTTGTTGCAATACTCTTCGAGCAGTGCCGAAGCCTCTTCTCCATCTTCTTCATAAATAGCATGAACCAGAGGAGTATAGGTCTCGTGGTTCCATTCATCCACGTCGTGACGATTCGGAAGGACTTTACTCAGCAAATCCTCATAAAGTGTATCGTCACCGGCATAACCTGCGTTATCAAACATCGCAACGAAGGGAGCCAGTAAATCTGTTCTATGAAGCAATATGCATAGGCTGATGACCTGCACACATTCTTCATATTCGTAAAGCAGGCCTAGATCCAGCGGTGGGATATTGGGTGAATTTTCATAGGTAGCGAGGGCTTTTTGGCTATCTTGATATTGCTCGACAAGCTTTTCCAATAGAGGAGCCAGACTGTCAATCGCGTCCCCAGCTGTGTAACGAACCAATATTTCATCCAGGGCGAGCTCTTGAAAATAACGAGCTCTGAGAGATTTTTCCTGCTCAGGCGAATCAGCTTCAAACAGATTCTCTTTTGCGAACTCAAGGTCAGACTCTTTGACGTTAAAAAAATTTGAAAGCCTTTCATCACTCAAAAATTGTTGCCGTTTACTCATGGTTACTACACTTCATTAACTAGGCTTTCAAAGCGCCGTGCTTAGCATCTCAAAGATGCTTTACGCTTATTAACAGCCGCTTTACTTCAAGAAAAAATGGCAGCAAAAAAGGCGCGGATTTATTTACTGATGAGAGCCCCACAAAACGGCGAAGTCCATTAAATAAATCCGTCCCCTTTTCCCTTTTGAGTGCTTTCCAGGTTGGATACAACGGGGACGGGGTTATTTATGCCTGCCCCGCAAAAAACAAAACCGTCCCCTAGCGCTACAAGTTCTACTCTCCTGACCAGTACCAAATCGTATCGCCCCATCGCGAATCATCTACATTCGGCATAATTTCACCCTGCTTGAAGTATCGCCGAGAGTTCGCCTGTGCAGGAGTAAACCAATAGCCTTGTTTACTACATGGCTGCCCCGAGTCAACGCGACCAACTTGTGAGATGCTCGAACCGGTATAATTTCTAGCATATTCAACCAAGTCCTTCGGATAAACCATATGATCTATTTTGCTATCATCAATCCCATAAAGAAATGCAATAGCACCTGCTTCAAAGGCCCAATACCCAAAATAGCTACCATCATCACAATCAATACTTAAATGCGAGTCATGCCAGCTCGCCTGGAGCTCACCAAAAGATTCATACCACTGACCGCAATATTCATTCAAAAGCTTAGATGCCTCGGCCTTGCTAGAGGCATAAACCGATCTGATCAGCTTCGTATATACTGGATGAAACCATTCATCTATATCAGTCCTTCCTGCTAAGTTTTTACGTAGCAAATCTTCGTACAGCGTATCCTCACTATTAAAACCCGCCGCATCTGTCAAATGTACAAATCTGGCCAAAAGATCATTTCGATGCAACAGGATGCACAGGCTGGCCACCTGAACAAACTCCTCAAAATCGGCTGGAGAGTCTTCAAGATCTAGTGGCGATATATTCGGCACACCCTCATACTCAGCCAAGGCCTTTTGATACACCTCGAAATTTCGCACGACTCTTTCAAGCGGTTCATACAGCTCTGAAATAGATTCACCAGCTGTATATTTGATTATCAAAGCGCCGAGAGAATCCTGTTTAACCTCAAAGGCTTTCAAAGAAGCCTCCTGACCCGGAAAATCCTCTTCCAGATTGTGCGTACTCCAATACGATTCCGAAGAATCATAAAACCCGACAAGGTTTTTATAATAAGCCTCAGTGATAAACGGCTGTCTTCTCTTCATTTTTATTTAAGCCTCAAGCCGCAAAGAGTCTAGTGCACCATGTTTTTTCGCCAGAGCTCTTTTTCGATTATTCACAGCTTTCTTTACCTCATCCTCACCATAGTGAAATGCGGCATGCTTTGCATGGCTCACAGCGAAGGGGACGGATTCATTTGCTAGTAGCGACATCTAAAACAAAGAATATACCACCCCTTTTTTCTCAACTTACTCTCCTGACCAGTACCACCTAGTGTCACCCCAGCGCGAAAGAAAAGGAGACGGATTTATTTATCGAAGTCCAACCCATCTCAGAAATAAATATGTCCCGTTTTTGCTCTTAAATACAACTCAAAAAATTGGCATCTGAAACCGCATCCTTGCCAAGCATCTCTCAGCAGTTTCTCCATATAGTTTCTGAGTCATGGCGCAATTTTTTTCAGCATACTCCTTCCAAGACGGACCAAAGTCTGCATCTCCGCCCACGAACTCAATAGCCTTAGGATAATTCATAGCGGTAGCTTTCTCATTAACCACTGAGACCGCCTTATAAAAACCATCTCCAATAACGCCGGTGCGGAGATACACGAGTTCACTCAAGCGAAAACTCGTAAACTGTTTGATACAAGAAAGCCTATCTATAGGAGATTCTGCAGCACCATCACCGTCCTCCTTGCAATAACCTTCTTTCAACTTAATCCAGCTTTTCTGCGCCGCTAGCAATTCAGGCCTTAGCGATGGATCCAGTTCGGATGATAACGCCTTATATTGTTCATTAAGTACTTTATCAACTTTGGCAAACGCCACCTGCGAGCAAATAATAATGTCTGGATTCGTTAAATTCGCAGAATTACACTTAGTATCCGCCAATGCCAAACCCATTGAGATGGATAAAATGGAGACAGCGAGAAACGTTTTATTAATTACTTCCAGCAATTGCATTTTAATGCCTCCTCAAAGTAGACCGCTTCTTTTTCACGCCTTGTCGCCACCCCAACTGTTTGAGGATCATTTTCCCAAAGCCTTTTCATACTGCGAAGTCGTGAAGGTATCAACTCAGGTTTGTCGCTATCAAAATCTTCTTTTATCTGCTTCATCTCCAGACGCGACAGAGCTTTTGCTGGAGTGCTCCCACTTAACGCATTGCCTCTATTGACTACGAGAGAGAGCAATACGCCCTGACAATCCGGATGCAGAGTTATCGCTTTAGGGTACACATTAACAACCTGTTGAGCATACCGTCTCTTCATGATTACAGCTAACTTCAGCGCATTATCTTTACTTATCGATATGGAACTTACGTTGTGAACAAAGTCTCTGGCATCTTGGCCTTTTTTACCCAATGCACCCTTCAAGCTTTCTATTTCACTTTCTGTGTAGAGATCTTTAAGTTCAACATCTACCATGGCAGAAGTTTGCTGCCCAAGATCATAGCCATAACCGATAGTCACACCACTATTATTATCGGTCAGAGCATACGGATGTTCCCTATACGCCTCAGTCGCCAAAAGAAATTCAAATAGCTTCTTGGAGACCACATAGGATCCGACCGTCGTTTCCAAAGTGTACACCTCCGACTTGCACTTTTCAGGACATCCAGATTGGAAATTCCCCAACAATCCAATGGGATTAATATGGTGGACATTCGCGACGCTGGTGATTCCGCTTACTCCTACTAGTTTATCCCACCAACTCAAACGTTCAATCCGTGCCTTTTCCTCAACCCACCCCTTATGCGGGTCTGAGTCGCTGTGCCCCATCAGTTCATCGAGGGCATCCCACTTATCTTTTTTGAACTGCCACTCGCTCTCATAACGCGTAACCATCTGAGAGATGGGTTGAGAAAACCAAGGCTTACCTAATGCTTCTTTTATTTCCGAAGGATGAAGTTTTTTATCGCCATTGTTATCGAGTATTTTATACAGACGCTGTTTCGCAGGTCCGTCGTTAGCGGTCCCGACATTCGGCAGGTAAGTCGCGCGCTCTTCTTCACTTAAACTTTCTTGTGCATGCAGGAAGGCAGCCAGGTGATCTTCATTACTGACGTTTTCCTCGATAAAACAGAAACCTTCCCACTCAAAAGGCGAGTGACGTGTCAACGTGATATCCGGCTCCGCAAACCAGCCGTTGATTTCGTTGCCCTCAGCATCTCCGAGTAGTCCATCCAGACGCCACCAAAGCGTGTAGGTCGTGGTCCCCCCCATGACAATAGGTACTTTGATTTTCTTCTCGACAGGCAACGCTTCAAGAACTCCGACAGGAACCAAATAGTCAGAGCCGACCTTTTTGTGCGCATCGGTTACTTTTGGTGGGTTAGTCGCGCTCATGCCTTGTACGTGAGTGATCAGCGGACTGTCCTTCGGAATCTTGAGCAGTGTCTTCTCCTTTACCGGCAAGCTAGCAGCCTTGGACTTGCTCAGTTCTGTAAAAGCCTTGACGTCCTCGCAGCTAAAGACCTCCAGGTGCAAAAGATTCTTGGGTGCCGGATCAGAGTGGTTCTGATATTTCCCAACATGACCAATCAGGCTTCCAGCTTTTATGGAAAATGGGCGTTCCAAGACATGGACAGCGTTTTTTGCTGCCGGCTCAGTCTTGGCCTCAAGCAATCCTTCCCAGACATAACCGAGCACGCCGTTGGTTGTGGCAAGAACAGGACGGGGATTTCCACTGACGATTTCCAGTAGCTTCTGATATTTGCCGCTTGCTCCGTCATTGCCGATCTTCACTTGAGTTCCAATCGGCAGAATGGATGTTGTATCACTCGATTGGTTGGCCGCCGCATGCACGGCGAGGCCTTTTTGAGGCGGAGTCATCGCGTCTTTCGCAGCACTACCGATGACGTAGCTATTGGGTGTAGTACCCGCCGTCATTTCTTTTTTGAAGACCCAACCGGTTCCCGACGGAAGGCTTGCATCAGCGGGAGTAACACTCACCACCTTGAGCCACCCATGATCCTCTTCGCCCGTTTCAACAATGGTGCCTCGGGGCAATACGGCCAATACAGTGCCATAGCCAGGTTTACCCTTTTGCTCCTGACGAACCCTCAAGCCAAGGATTTCATCTTTCGCAGTTGATTTAACCTGCCATGTACCACCGCTCCAGAAGGACGGTCGGTCCAAGGCGGGGGTTTCGTTGTATGTATGCCAATCTAGCAAATGCATGTAAAGACTGAAAAAGGTCAGGCTGGGCTGCGGGGCCGCTGCCGCTGGTTGCGTGCCAGGAGCAGGTGCTGGCGCAGGAAGAGCGGGAACCTCGAGACGATGCTTAACCAACACAAAGCCAGTTGAAAATACCGAGTGCGACGAGCCGAAATCAGATTTTGGATAAGTCTCATCAATCCGATAAGCCACAACCTCACCATCAGCGATGCATCTGACTTCAGTCAGATCCCTCACCAATCCCGTGTCCTCATCAAAGTGAACACCACCGTGCCAAAGGCCGTTGGCACCTAACGGGTAGTAACCATCCTTGGCCTTGGCCAACGCCTTATAAAACTGCTGAGGATCTGTCGCTTCTGCCGTTCCTACTTTCAGCGGATACGCCCATTTCTCTACTTTGCTCGTTGTTGTCTCAGTCATTACCAATTACCTGAATTCTGATCCCTGGTGGCTTGGATTACCGTCGGTGTTTATTAGCCGGAAAAATTAAGCATTCGTTTTGGTTTGCGTTTGATCTGTTCCTCGAGCGCATTCCCCAACGCCTGATCCATCAAACTCCCCGCCTTATCCTTATCTGCCGCCCCCGGCAGCACCGGCGGCTTAATCCCAATCCCCGTCCCACTCCCAGCAGACCCACCGGCATTAATCTTCACCACCGGCCCAACCACGGTAATCCCGCCGGCATCGAGTTTGATAAAGCTCCCACCCGCCTTAACGGTGAGCTCCATCCCGGCTTCGATGACAATCTTGTCCCCAGCCTTCAGATGAATCTCTTTCCCAACGCTAGTCAGCTGCGCAGTCCCCAGCTTCACATGCTGGTTCTGCCCAATCGTCAGGTGATCGTCCATCCGCGCTTCAGTTTTGCGATCAGCAATCGTGGTCCGATGTTCTTCAGTTTTGAGCTCGGTGTAGGTGTTCTTCTCGACGGTGTCGTGTCGCTCATTCCCCACCCGAATTTTCTGATCATGCTCAACGTTTTCATCCCAATCCCGCTGGGCATGAATGTAGATCTGCTCCGCACCCTTCTTGTCTTCAATCCGCAGTTCGTTGTACCCGCCGCCCCCCGGTGAACTGAGGGTTTTGAACACGCTGCGAGTCTTGTTCGCCGGCAGGTCGTAAGGAACGAGGTTTTCCTTGTGATACAGGCACCCAGTCACCAACGGCTGATCGGGATCCCCTTCAAGGAAGGTCACCAACACTTCCATACCAATGCGCGGGATGGCGATGGCGCCATACCGATCCCCTGCCCAGCTCGAAGAAACACGCATCCAGCAGCTGGTTTTGTCATCAGCCAACCCTTCGCGGTCCCAGTGGAATTGCACTTTGATGCGGCCGTACTGGTCGCAGTGAATCTCTTCCCCTTTGGGCCCGGTGACCATTGCGGTCTGGCTGCCGAGCACGCGTGGCTTTGGATGTTCCAGCGCCGGACGGTAGAACACGTCCCACGGCGTGGCGAGGAAGCGGTTGCGGTAGCCCTGGTGGAAGTCGTCTTTGTCGTCGGTGGTGTCGCTGGTCACCGACTCTTCGAGGACTTGCGGCTGTTTGCCTTCGTGGACGATTTCGGTGAGCAGCCAGAGGTCGTTCCACTCGGTGCGCGGGTGGTCGGACATTTCCAGGAAGTGGCCGCTGACCAGGGTGGTCTGATCGCTTTTGCCTTCGGCCTGGCGGTAGTCGGCGCGGTGGCGTTCGAGGGCGCGTTGGCTGAGGAATTTGCCGCGTGCGCGGTCGAGGAAGCGGCCTGGGTAGTCGTAGTCTTCGAGGTCCGGCGCGTCGCTTTGCGTCTCGGGTTTATAGGCGGATTCGAGTTGCAGGCGTGGTTTTTCGAAGTCGTAGTCGCGGCGGGTGACGCGGCCGGTGCGGGTTTCCAGGCGCAGTTTGAAGCCTTTGATCACCGGTTCGTCGGCGACCATGCCGCTGCCCTGCACGTATGCGGTTGGTTGCCCGAGCTTCGGGAACACTGTCTGGTCATCGCCGAATACCAAAAGATGACCTTTGGAACTGTGCTGGAAGTGGTAGTGAATGCCTTCTTCTTCGCACAGGCGCTGCACGAAGTGCAGGTCGGTTTCGTCGTACTGCACGCAGTAGTCGCGGTCCGGACACGGCTGGCTGAGCTGGAAGTTGTAGGCGTTGCCCTTGATGCCGTGTTCATCGAGGATCAGCGCGATGATTTTCGGCGCCGACATCTGCTGGTAGATGCGCTGATTGGTGCGGTGATGCAGGTATTGCAGTTGCGGCACCAGGGAGATTTTGTAGCGGGTCAGGCGTTTGCCGGCATCGCCTTGGGCGACGCGGTAGATCTGGCCGTGGATGCCGGAACCCTGCGGATCGAACGCCAAAAAAGCCTGCTTGTGCAGGAGCTTTTCCAGGTCGAGGTCGGGGTTTTCGCTGACCAGTTCCAGGTCGAAGCGATACGGCTGGCTGATGCCTTCGGTGCCGGTGAACGACAGCACTTGCAGGTCGCCGACGTAGTCTTCGACGGTCAGGCTGAAATGCGTTTCGTTGGAAGGGTTAAACATTGTTTGCTCCCTGTTCGGTAGTCATCCGTTACGCCCGAAGTCGCAGACGTTGCAGCCAAGTCGATGTGGCGCCCATAGCGTCACGCAGTTGGGCGGCAGTGATCGTTCGATCTGCCGCATCGAAAGCCAGCGCCGCTCGCAGGGCTGGCCAGCAGTGTTTCGGTAGATTCCTGGGTGCGTGCAACTCGCGTTCGAGGTGGCCGTCGCGGGCCTCGGTCGAGGGCAATCGGCGGAACGGGTGTTTGCCGCCCGCCAATTCGTACAACACACAGGCCACGCCATAGACGTCCGCACTGGCCGACAGCGGCAGGCCTTCGAGCAGTTCGGGGGCGGCGTAGCCGGGGGTCCAGGCGTTGAAGCGGTTGCGGCTCAGGTGTGGCAGGCCGGGCAAGATGCCCTCCTCAGCCTGGCCCAGACCGAAATCGAACAGGCGCACGCCTTCTTCGCTGAGCATCACGTTGCTCGGCTTCATGTCACCGTGCAGCACGCCGCGAGCGTGGGCGAAGGCCAGCGCGTCGAGCAGCGGCAGCGCGATGTCGCGCAGTTCTTTCCACGGCAGGCCCAGCGGCCGCTCGCAGAGTAATTTGTCCAGGGTCAGCCCACGCATGAGTTCCATGGTGATGAAGGCGCGCTGGCAGTCGGTGTCCACTTCAAAGCTGTGCAAACGCAGCACGTTGTCGTGGCGCAGTCGGCGGGTCAGGGCGAACTCGCTGTAGAGCAAGGCACTGGCGTCCGGCGATTCGGCAAATTCTTCGCTGAGGATTTTCAGCGCAATGTAAGGGTCGGGATCGCCGAACTGCTCGCTCAGCAGATCCCGCGCGCGGTAAACCGCGCCCATGCCGCCAGCACCGAGCAGGCGCTCGATGCGGTAACGGCCTGCGAGTACGTCGGGCATTTCGCCGACGCTGGCCTTTGTCGGCGCCAGCGCTGGCTCTGCTTTATGCGGCTTTCCGTTTAGAGGCTTGGCAAACGCAAAGTAAGTCAGGTTATTGGCCTCCTCGTCGGTCACCGGCAGGTCGTCGAGCGGCGGCATGAGTTGAGTCATTTTCGGATCACCACAGCAGTCAAGTTGTCCCGGGCCGAGCCACGCAGAGCGCCGTCGAACAGACGCTCCAGCGCAACGTGCGGCGCGGTCAGGCTCAGGGCGTTGCCCAAGGCATCGCTGCTGAGCCCCTGGTACAAACCATCGCTGCACAACAGAAACGTATCGCCGGGGTAAACCTCGAGTTCGAGCACGTCCAGTGTCAGCACATCGGCTGCCCCGACCGCACGGGTCAGGGCATGGGCGGACGGATGCGCACGGGCGTCTTCGACACTCATGTTTTGCTCGTCGATCAGTTGCTGTTGCAGCGAATGGTCCTTGGACAGCTGATACAAACGCTGGCCACGCCACAGGTAGCAACGGCTGTCGCCGGCCCAGATGCAGGCCGCGCGATTACCTTCCAGCAGCAGCGCCACCACGGTGCTGCCCATGATGCTGTCGTGACGCCCGGCCGTGACGGTCAACTCCTGACCCAAGCGGCGGTTGAGCCAGTGCAGGCACTGGCGTATGCCTTTGAGTCGTTCGTCGAAGTCGTCCTGCACCGGCAATTCCGCCAGGCTGGCGACGATCAACTGGCTGGCGATGTCGCCACCCTGATGACCGCCCATGCCGTCCGCGACCACCCACAGCCCTTGCTGTGGGCAGTCGAGGAAAGCATCTTCGTTGCGCGCCCGAACCTTGCCGGCGTCGGTACGCGCAGCGCTGCGCCAGGGACTGGCAACCAGCATCAGAGCTGCACCGGCATACGGAAGGTACGCAGCACGCCCATGTCGAACGGGTTCGGCGTGCGCTGGCTCGACAGCAAGTAGTTGGCGCGCAGGCCGCCTACGTCAGCCTTGAGCACCAGCACATCGCGACCGCTCAGGTACTCCGTCTGCATCAGGTCGAACAGGCGGAACAGCGACCATGGGCCGGTGTTCTTCTCGATGCCGATCGGGCGGCCGGCCATTTTGTCGAGGACCAGGCTGGTGCGACCGTCTTCAGCATCGGTCGGCCATTTGAACGACACCGGCACGATCGGGCCATGGCGGTATTCGATGGTCTTGTCGCCAAACTTGAACTCGGAACGGCTGACGGCCGGATCGAGGGTGTACGGCTCCAGCTTGAATTGCACTTGCGGTTCGGCTGGGTTGATCGAGAAGAAGCTCTGGCGAATCACTTGGGCCGCGGCCATCTGGTCGAGGTAGACCTTGGAGATCGGCATGCTGTGACCGTCGATGCTGCGCAGACGGTAGTTGCCTGGATCGCCACTCACGAACGGACGCATATAGGTTTCAAAGAAGCGATCGTTGATGCCCTGCGCCTTGAAAAACTCGCGGAAGTCGCTGATCGCAACGTCGCTGGTGCTGTGGGCGCTGAACGGGTAACGCTTGTTGATCGCCTTGCCGTAGAAGCTGTACAGCTCGCTCTGATAACGCTGGTTCAGGTACTGGTAGGAATCGTTCAGCACCAGACGCCAGGTGTCTTCAGCCAGAACGTTGAACCACACGCTGACCGGACGCGGCAGACGGTTGGAAGCATTGCGCAAATTGCTCAGCGCATCACGCTGGCCGCTCATGCGGGTCTTGGCCATTTCGAACGCGGCCTGATCCGGGGAACTGGCACGCGCCAGGCTCGCCAGTTGCAGTTGCAGGTCGTTGAGCGCCGTCAGGGCCGGAGTCAAATCAGCGGCCGGGCCGTTGTTGTCATCCAGCAAACGGTGCAGCGGTTCGAAGCGACGTTGCAGGGATTTCTTCGCGGTGTCCGGCAGGTTTTTGATCGCAGCCATTTCCGAGGCCTGGTCCGCTGCGGCAGACGCCAGTTTACCGATTTTGCCCAACTTGCCTTTCTGATCGGCCAGCGCTCCAGCGGCATCAGCCGCTTGATCAACCGGCTCGGCTTCTGCCGGGAACCGGGTGTTCTCGCGCACTTCCACCAGCAGTTGCAGCACTGGGGAGTTAGCGGAAGTCAGGCCCGCCAGTTGCTCGGCGCCCTCGCCCGCATCGTTGATCGGTGGCAGGGCAACCTGGCCGACCGCCTCACTCCAGAAGTTGGCGTAGTCGCGGAAGTACAGTTGCTCCAGTTCGACCATCAGGCGACGCAAGTCCATGCCGCTGATGCCCGAGCCTTCGCCCAGCACCCAGTTGTCACGCAGGATATCGGTGACCAGCGCACTGCCCTGGACCGAAAAGTACTGCTGATAACCCTGTTGGGTGTAGAAACCCGGGATCACGTACTCGGTGCCGACAAACAGCGAAGCTTGCGGGCCGATGTGTTGGCTCAAACGGTATTCCGGCAGATTGCGAGCCTGCTCGCGCAGCATTCGGTAAACAACGTTGGCCAGCGATTCGCTGCGCAGTACCTGACGCGCCTGAGCCACCAGTTGATCGTTCAGCGGATAGATAAACGGCTGCTTCAGCAAACGCTCGAAGTGCGTGTTCAAACCGTTCTGCACCGCGGTGTTGCCGGCGTAACGCTGGGACCATTCGGTGGCGACCCAATCCTTGAGCCACGGGCCGTCGCGACGGTCTTTCATGTTCAGCATGAGGTACGCACGCAGGCTGTTGAGCAGGCGTTCGCGGTCCTTCATGTTGGCGCGGATCTGCCCTTCCAGCAGCGTCGCGACCTTCGGCAGCAGTTGCGCTTCAAGCTCACGCTCGTAGGCCTCCTTGACCACCGGATTGACCTCTTCGCCTTGGTACAGACCGCCGCGTTCGTGGTAACTCACGTCACCTTTTTTCGGGAAGACCTGAGTCGCCGCGTAGCTGGTGTCGAGGGTCTTGAGCACTGCCATGGAATCATCACGCGCGGTCAGGGCCGAGCGCTGTTGAGTCCAGTTTTGTGCCAGGTTCCGCAGGTTTTCCAGACGTTCGTAGTTGGCCGAAAACCCGCCCGCCCACAGCATGCCGAACAGTGCCAGCGCCGCCAATGCGCCCACGTACAGGGCACGTTGGCCCCAATGGATGCGGCTGCGTTCGCGCTTGTCCAGACCGGCCAGATCGGCCTCGGGGAAAATCACCCGGCTGAGCAAGTGGTGAATGAAGCGCGAACGGCCGCTGCGCAAGGTCGGCAGCACGCCAGCGTTCATGCCCAGATTGGCGCCGATGCCGGCGGTGGTCTGGTCCATTTCTTGAGTCAGGTGCGGTGCGCTGGTCAGGTAGAAACCGCGCAACTGGCTGACACGCTGGTAGCGGTTGCCGGTGAATGCCATGTCGACGAACAGGCACAGACGCTCGCCGATCTGCCCCAGTTGATGCGGGAAGTCGAGGATGCGGCCACGACGCTGGGTGTCGCGCTCCTGGTGCATGCGCATGATCACCTGGCTGTTCAGACGACGCAGCAGCTCTTCGAACTCGCTGCGCAACACAGCCACATCGGTGCCGCTCTGCTCTTTGCGGAAACTGGTGCCAAGCACCTGATCGCTTTCTTCGCGGGTCAGTTGATCGAAGAACTCGTCGAAACCGAGCAGCTTGTCAGCCTTGCTCAGCACCAGATAAACCGGCACATCGACGTGCAGTTTCTGATGCACATCTTGCAGGCGCGCACGCACCTGGCGCGCCAGGGTGTCAATATCCTGCTCGCTGCCGCCCAGCAGTGTTTCTACTGGAATGGTCACCAGCACGCCGTTCAACGGACGGTTGCGGCGACGCTTGCGCAGCAGGTCGAGCAAGGTGCTCCAGGCGCTGCCATCGACTTCGGCATCCGGCTGGGTCAGGTAACGCCCGGCGGTGTCGATCAGTACACCGTGGTCGGCGAAGTACCAGTCGCAATGACGGGTGCCGAGGGTGTCGCGGGTCAGTTTGCGGTCAATCTTGTTGATCGGAAACTCAAGACCCGAGAAGTCCAACAGGCTGGTCTTGCCACTGCCCTGCGGACCGATCAGCAAGTACCACGGCAAGTCACTGCGCCAGCGCTCGCTACGACCGCGATACAGGCTCGAGGTCTTCAGGGTTTTCAACGCATCCTTGAAGCGTACGCGAAGCTCTTTCTGCTCTTCGTCGATCAGCTCTTCACGGCGGATACGATCCTGGCCGTCTTCGGTGTCTTCGATGGCTTTCTTGCGTACGCCAGCACGCCAGCTGACGAACACCATGGTCAGGCCCCAGATCAGGAACAGCACACTGATGGTCAGCAGGCGGGAGGTCGAACCTTCCCAGAACTTGTAGTCATCGACCGCCAGCAGCGGCCCGACGAACCACACCAGCAGCGCGACAAACAGCACCAGCAGCAAGGTCCAGACCCAGGTCTGACGCAAGAATGCGCCGACTTTCTTGAAAAACTTTTTCATCACACGTCCCTGTTTACGGCTGCGACTGCGGCTGGACCGCGGCCGGATCTAGCTGCTGATAAGGTTGCAGAACGGTTTCGCGTTGCTCGCCCAATACCCAGGCGAAGCCCGAATACATCACCACCAGGCAAACCACGGTGAACAGCACCACCATCCACGCCGGCACGATGCGCACCAGGCTGCGGCGCTGATCGTTCAAGCCTTCCCAATGGGGCGACAGTTCGCGAGGTACGTCGCCGCGAAGTTGGCGAATCTGGCGATACAAGGCGTCGCGGATGCCTTCAAGCTCGAGCATGCCGCGGGCTTGTACGCGGTACTTGCCTTCGAAGCCCAGCGACAGGCACAGGTACATCAGCTCCAGCATCGGCAGGTGCTTGACCGGGTTTTTCGACAGGCGATCCAGCAGCTGGAAGAACTTCTCGCCGCCGAAGGTTTCATTGTGGAAGCTGCTGAGCAGGCTCATCTGCGACCACTCGCTTTCGTTGCCCCACGGCGTGGTCACGACGGCTTCGTCGACCACGGTGCAGAGCACGTAACGCGCGGCCATCACCTGGCTGCTTTCGGCGCCGTTGTGCAGTGCCCGCACTTCAAACAGTTTCAGCCCGGCAGTCAGTCGCTCGTTGAGCGCGTACATGTCTTCGCGGGTGTCGCTGTGCTTGAGTCGCACCACTTCCGACAACAAGTCGGAGGCGGCTGCGACCAGCGAATTGAGGCTGATGTTGAAGGCTTCGGCCGGGCGCAGGCGCGCGGCATAAATCATCCGTTCTTCCAGCTGTTCAAAGCGCGGCGGTGCGGCGAAATCGGTCAGCGGACTCTGCGCCGGGCCGTGGCCCTGGCGGTCGAGCAGGACGGTTTTATCGTCCTGGTTATGTTCCATGTCCTTGATCATGTCGGTCAGTTCCTGATGGCCCAGAATTTCAGTTCAAGCTCGGCAAATTCGCCGGACACGTGGAACGCGAAGCCGCCGGAGCGTTCGAGTTGTGCCAGGTCTTCGGAACTGAGTTCGAGAATGAAATAGGTTTTGTTGGAGTGGAACGCGATCTGCCGCGGGGCCACCGGCAACGGTTTGACCTTGATGCCCGGCAGATGCAGGTTGACCAGTTGGCGAATGCGCTCCACCGGGCCGACCTTGAGGTGCGCCGGCAAGCGATGGCGCAGTTCTTCGGAGTCGCAGTTGGCACTGGCGGCGAGCACGAACGAGGCCGAGCCCAGCAGTTTGTGGTCGTGCAACGGCGAGACGATGATCCCGTACTGACGCGCTTGCAGCACCAGTTCGATGGCGTGCTGTTCGAGCACCATCGACAGCACCTGACGAATCGCTTCCATCAGTTTGCGGAAGCTCGCGCCTTGGTCGCTGTGCTGGTAGCGGCTGTCCAGACGCGGGCGTTTGCTGTCGCTGGAGAAGGTCGCCAGATCGCCGAGCATGGTCAGCAACGTGCGGTACAACTCTTCCGGGTGAACCTGCTCCAGGCCGAGGTAGTGACGCAGCAGCAGTTCGGTGCGGTTGATCAGTTGCAGCATCATGAAGTCGCCGACTTCCGCGCCACCGACTTTGCCGTTGGAGCGGATACGCTCGGCGATGGTGTCGCCCCGGTGGCCGAGCATGCTGATCACTTCTTTCAGACACGACAGCAGGTAGCTGGACGAATGCGCCTGGATGTAGGTCGGCACGAAATCCGGGTCGAGGCTGATCACGCCGTCGGGCGTGGTGTCGAGCACTTCGCAGATCTTCAGTTTCACGTAGGCCTGGTCGCTCTGCTGCTCACCGAGCAACAGTTTGAAGTCCGGGCGACCGCAGCTGACCTGGCTGGCGGAGTCGTCGCCGGCGTTGGAGTCGGCGACTTCCGCTTCATACGCGGTGTAGCGCGCCAGCACGTCGGACTGCTCCGGACGGCGCGACTCGATGTGGTTACCGGTGACCAGCGGCAGCGCCAGGTAGATCGGCGTGTTGCCGGTGTTCGGCGGCACGTCGAGCGCCAACGGTTCGGTGTTGCCGCCGAGTTCGAACAGGCTGCCGTCCGGCAGAATCCCCGAGGCCTGGCTGATCACCAGTTTGCCCATGTTGAGGAACTGCAAGTCGATGTCCAGGTTCAGGAAGCCCCAAGTGTAGCTGCCCAGCAACTGCGTGCGGGTCTTCATCTGGTGGTCGTAGTAGCGATCGTTGTGCTGGAAGTGCTGCGGACGCAGCAGCATGCCTTCCTGCCAAATCACTTTATGGGAATTCATGATCAGTCATCCGCCTTGGCGAGCGTTTCATTGCTATTGCGAATACCGGCCTGGTCGAGGGTCAGATCAGCGTTGGTGACTTCCACCGGGGTGACTTGCACCGTGTAGCGCCATTTGGTTTCCGGCAGATCGCGGTAG
The DNA here is from genome assembly GCF_059695775.1 of Pseudomonas sp. LBUM1666. NCBI lineage: Bacteria > Pseudomonadati > Pseudomonadota > Gammaproteobacteria > Pseudomonadales > Pseudomonadaceae > Pseudomonas > Pseudomonas sp. LBUM1666. The sequence goes on from NZ_CP166789.1 coordinate 6,139,536, forward strand.
GCGGCGAGGATGCCGACGTAGCGACTGCCCTCCTCCACGCTAAGTTTCATCTCCACGGTTTCACCGGGACGCAGTTCAATTTCTTCGCTGGCCACCAGGTCCGGGGCCAGGGATTCCTTGGCGCGCTCGTACAGGCTGAAGAAGTCAGCGTTCTCGAACGTCACCGGATGCTTGAGCTCGAACAGACGCACAACGATCGGCGACGGGCGCCCGTTGAGGTCCGGGTTCAGCTGATCACTGGCGGTCAGCTTCAGGTTGAGTTTGGTGACGTGGGAATACGGCGACAGCGACGAGCAGCCAGCCAGCAGCACCAGGGCCGCGAACGCCATCAGCGTCTTGAAAAAAGCGGTCGAGCAGCGAGACATGCGCATCATCCTTGGTGGTCGGTGTGAAGGGTGGAAATCAGGCGGATCTGTTCTTCGTAGGCCTGAGCGAAGTCGCGGGCCAGCAGGCGCTCGCTCCAGTCATCGTCCTGACGCAGGGCCTGGTGATAACGACCGTAAGCCCTCCAGCGACTGCCGGACGTGGCGAGCAACGGCTTGTTGTCGCGCTCGAATCGCAGGGTCAATTGCTGTGGCGAGAAGTGCTCCAGCGTGCCGCGAACGGCAGCGCGACTGGCGGTCAGCAAGGCCACCTGATGCGCCTGCAAATCGCGGAACGCACGGGAGATCGCCTGCTCGGCCGGCAACTGGCCCGGCTTGTTCGGCTGCAACAAAATGCCCAGCGCTTCACCGGCATCGACGGCAAATTTAAGCGGGTTTTTGTTCGTGCCTTGCACGGTGGTCTGGGCCAGACGCAGTTCGTTTTTCAACTCGCTGCGGGTGCGCAGGCTCTGCTGCAAACCGCCGACGCTTTGCTTGAGCAGGCGTGCAGCGTTCAGCGCCAGCGCTTCGCGGGCATCGTGGTCGAGGCCTTTGAGGTCCACGCCCAACGCCGCGCCGAAGTGCTCCCAGAAACCTTCGCTCTGACGCTCGACCGCTTTGGGCGGTGGCGCGGGAGTAGGTTCTGCGGGAGCGTTGATCAGCTCCGGCACCATCAGGCTTTCCATATCGATGCGCGCATAGTCGGCGCGCTGACGGGTGTCCTCGATCGTTGTGCTCGGGGAGATCAGCTCGTCGATTTCCGAGTACACGCGCTCTTGCTGATCGAGGGCATTGAGCGGGTCGAGATCGAGAAACGCATCGTCCGGAATGATGCTGCCTGCCGCTTGCGGACGGCCGACTTCGACGTCGAAGGTCGCCGGGTCGCGTACCAGCCGCGCACGGATCTCGAAGTCACCCAGCACGTAGACACTGCCGTGCTCGATGCGCATCGCTTCGCCCTTGCGCAGGCGCGCACCGCTTTCGCTGTCCTGGATACCGTTGCTGCTGGTATCGGTCAGGAAAAACGTGCCTTCGCGGTAGCTGATCAACGCGTGGTGGTTGGACAGGTGACGCTTGCGGTCCGGGATGATCCAGTCGCAATCCTCACCCCGACCGATCACGCCACCGGCCTGTTTGAAGGTCTTCTGGCACAAATCCGTGGGCACGAACTGCTTGGTGTTCAGCATTTCGAAAACCAGTTCCATGGTGATACTCCTTGCGGTCACTTGCCGCGATTGACCGCCTGCGGATCACCCAATGGGCGATAGGTGTTGTCGTTGTATTTGTAATTGCCGCTACAGCCGCCGAGGCCGCATAGAACGACGAGGGTCAGCAGGACGGCTTGCCAGTGACGAACAGACATCAGAGGGTCTCCAGGGGTAGACAAAGTACAAAGCGCCGACCCGTTTGGGCGGCGCTGTTAGAAACGGATGAGGTGAAATCGACGGTCGTTTGCCTAGCCATCGAAATCACCCAAATTGATATTCAGGCGCCCGAGGCGGTACAGCAGTGTGCGGCGAGGCAGCCCGAGTTCGCGGGCCGCGAGGGTCTGGTTGCCGTCGTTTTTGCGCAGACAATCGAGCAACAAACTGCGCTCGACCTGTTCCAGGCGTTCGCGCAGGTTCAGGCCGCTGCTGTCGTCCGGCATGGCTTCCATGCGCAGAGAGAAATGCTCGGCCAGTAACTCGCCGCCCTCGCACAGCAGCACCGCGCGTTCGACCAGGCCTTTGAGTTCACGCACGTTGCCGGGGAAGGCGTAACCGGACAGGTGATCCAGCGCCGCATCGGACCAACACACCGCATCGCGCTGCAAGAACGAGCACGCCTTGTCGGCGAAGTGCCGGGCCAGGTCGAGGATGTCGCCTTCGCGCTGACGCAAGGCCGGCAACTCGATCGGAAATTGCGCGAGACGGTAGTACAAGTCCTCGCGAAATTTGCCTTCGCTGACCAGCACCGATAAATCCCGGTGCGTCGCGGCGATGATGCGCACGTCGATCTTGTGGGTGTCGTTGGAGCCCAGCGGACGGATCTCGCCTTCCTGCAACACCCGCAACAGCTTGGCTTGCAGGGACAACGGCATGTCGCCGATTTCATCGAGCAGCAAGGTGCCGCCGTTGGCCGCGTCGAACAGCCCGGCACGGTCGCGATCTGCACCGGTGAAGGCACCTTTGCGGTAGCCGAACAGTTCGCTTTCCAGCAGGTTCTCGGGGAACGCCGCGCAGTTCTGCACGATGAACGCCTGAGAACGGCGCGGACCGCAATCGTGAATCGCCCGCGCCACCACTTCCTTGCCGGTGCCGGTTTCGCCGCGCAGCAGCACGGTATACGGGCTGTGCAGGACCTTGCTGATCAGCGAATAGGTCTGGCGCATGGCCGAACTCTTGCCGATCAAACCGTAACCGCTGGCGCTCGGGACGCTAACCTTCGCCGGTCGTGCCTCACCGGTTGGCTGACGCAGACGTTGCAGCAAATGCAGTTGGCCGAGCACGAACGAACCGAGCTGCCCGAGGGAATCGGCAAAGCCTTGCAGGTCGATGTGCCGGCGACTGGCGCACAGCAGCAAGCCTTCGACGGCTTTCTGCTGATTGACCAGCGGCACGCACAACATCGACTGCCAAGGCATGGCCTGAGGCGGCAGGAAACTGGTTTCGTGCAGGCTGCCGCTCAACTCGCTGAGGCACACCACGCGGTTCTGGCACAGGGCAAATTGCAGCAGTTGTTCACCGTTGTAATCCGCCGGCAGGCTCGCCGATTCCCGGGGTTGCAGGATGCCGTTGAGGCACTCGGCGTTCATCCCCAGGCACGTGTGAGTCGCGTCCAGCAGGTACAGCTGAGTCAGCTCGCAACCGCTGAGCTCGGCCAAGCCGCGCACGAAGTCACCCAGTAGCGCAGCACCGTCCGCCGCGCGCGACAGGCTGGCGAATTGCGCCAGCAAGGCTTCGGCATAGACCAGTGGTTGCGGCACTTGAGTGAACATCACACCCACCTCAGGCGAACTCGCACGTCACGCTGGCGTTGCCGTCGAGCGTCGCGTGGACACGCTTGAGGCTTTCGCCCGTGGCCATTGCATCGAGCAAGCGGTCGGCCACCAGCGGCAGCACGTGCAGGTCCAGTAAATGGTCGATCAGGCGCGCGCCACTGTCGCTTTGGGTGCAGCGTTCGGCCAGGTGATCGACGAGGTCTTGCGAGTAAGTGAAATCCAGCTGACGACGGTTCAAGCGCTCGCCCAAACGGCCGAGTTTGATTTCGATCAGCTCGCGCAGCACCGGGCCGCCCACCGGGTAGTAAGGCACCACACGCATGCGCGCCAGCAGCGCCGGTTTGAAGTGTTTGCTCAGCACCGGGCGGATGGTTTCTTCAAGGACTTCGGCTGATGGACGTGCGCCGTTTTCGCAGAGCTCGGCGATGCGGTCGCTGCCCAGGTTCGAGGTCATCAGGATCAGCGTGTTGCGGAAGTCGATCTCGCGCCCTTCGCCGTCGTTGGCCACGCCTTTGTCGAAGATTTGGTAGAACAGGTTGAGCACGTCCGGATCAGCCTTTTCGACTTCGTCGAGCAGGACGACGGAGTACGGTTTCTGACGCACGGCTTCGGTGAGCATGCCGCCCTCGCCGTAACCGACGTAGCCCGGCGGCGCACCGATCAGGCGCGAGACGGTGTGCTTCTCCTGGAACTCGGACATGTTGATGGTGGTGATGAAACGATCACCGCCGTACAGCAAGTCCGCCAGGGCCAGTGCGGTTTCGGTCTTGCCGACGCCGCTTGGCCCCACCAGCAGGAACACGCCGACCGGTGCATCGGGTTTGTTCAGGCCGGCAGCGGTGGCGCGCATCGAGCGGTCCAGTGCGTGAACGGCTTGTTCCTGACCACGGATGCGGGTGCGCAAGTCGGTAGCGAAGCTCGCGACCTTGGCATTGTGCTCACGGGCCAGTTGGGCCAATGGCACACCAGTCCAGGCGCTGATCACTTCGGCGACCAGACGCGGGCAGACTTCGAAGCTCACCAGACGTTCTTTGACTTGCAGTTCAGTCAGGGTTTTGTGCGTTTCGTTGAGCGCGGCTTCCAGGGACGCAACGCTTTGCGCTTCGTCCACAGGGGCTTCGAGGGTTTCAATCACAGTGCCTTCGGCGTCTTCCTCAACCGTGACAGTGGGCTCGACTGCGGCAGCTTCGCGGGCCTTGGCCAGTTGCTGACGCAGGTCCAGCAGGCGCTCGGCCAATTCTTTCTGCTCAGTCCAGAGGGTTTCTAGCGCAACCCTTTCGTCATCGGCGGCAGCCAGGCGATCTTCCAAAGCGTCCAGCGCTTCGTGATCGATCAGCAGACCGGCCTCGGCATCACGGCGCAGGGCCTGACGCTGACGGCCACCTTCAGCCAGTTCGCCACGCAGGCGTTCAAGGCTTTCCGGTGCGGCGGCGAGGCTGATGCGTACGCGAGCGCACGCGGTGTCGAGTACGTCGACGGCTTTGTCCGGCAGCTGACGGCCCGCGAGGTAGCGAGCAGACAACTCAGCCGCCGCAACCACTGCGTCGTCGCGCAGGTAGATGCCGTGGCTCTTCTCGTAGACCTGAGCCAGGCCACGAAGGATGGTCACTGCTTCGCTGACGGTCGGTTCGTGCAGTTGCACCGGCTGGAAACGACGGGCCAGGGCCGGGTCTTTTTCGAAGTACTTCTTGTACTCCGCCCAAGTGGTGGCAGCGATGGTGCGCAACTCGCCACGGGCCAGGGCCGGTTTCAGCAAGTTGGCCGCGTCGGAACCACCGGCATTGCCCCCCGCGCCGATCAGGGTGTGGGCTTCGTCGATGAACAGGATGATCGGTTTCGGCGAGGCTTTGACTTCGTCGATCACGCCTTTGAGGCGCCGTTCGAATTCACCTTTGACGCTGGCGCCGGCCTGCAACAAGCCCATGTCCAGCGACAGCAGCTCAACACCTTTCAAGACTTGCGGCACTTCACCAGCCGCGATGCGCGAGGCCAGGCCTTCGACAATGGCGGTTTTACCGACGCCGGCTTCACCGACCACAATCGGGTTGTTTTTGCGGCGACGGGCGAGGATGTCGACCATCTGACGGATCGCGCCATCGCGGCACAACACCGGGTCGAGTTTGCCGTCGCGAGCCTGTTGGGTCAGGTTGTGGGTGAAGCGCTGCAGCAGCGACTCACCGGGCACGGCCGGTTTGCCCGTGGCCGGTTGTTCTTTCTGCGACAGGGCGAACTCTTTCAGGCGCTCGATGTTCAGCTTGGCCAGCAGCGACTGGTAACGGCTGCCGGCGTAGCGCATCGGGTTGCGCAACAGCGCGAGGATCAACGCGGCTTGCTCGACCTGGCTTTGGCCCAGTTCAAGGTTGGCCACCAGCAACGCGTCTTGCAGCCACTGCACCAGTTCCGGGGCGAACACCGGGTTGCGCGAAGCGCTGTGCTCGACCCGCGATTGCAACGCGGCGCTCAGTTCACCGGCATCGACTTCGGCGTCTTGCAGCGCGCGTGCGAGCAAGCCCTGCGGGCGCTCCAGCAAGCCCAGCAGCAAGTCTTCGACGAGGATTTTGCTGCCGCCACGGGCGACGCAACGCTCGGCCGAACTTTCCAGATCACGACGGGTTTCGGCGTCCAGCGCCTGGATAAGTTGTTGCAGGTCTACGTTGATCATTGGTCATCTGTCCTTAATGAATTTTGCTGCCCAGGGTCACCACGCCGTCCGCTTTTTCGCGGCCGAGCCAACTGGTCCACCCCAGGCGACAGGCGTTCTGCTCACCGATGCGCAGTTCGCGGATTTCTTCCTGGCGCAGCACCAGGCGAATGTCGTAATCGAGCGGGTCGCGCAGGGTGAACCGCACCAGCGCGCAGAGCGGCTGGTAGCCGAAACCGATCGGCAGGAATTCGTGGAAGCGTTGCCAGTCGAGTTCGCGGATGTGAATGCGGAATTTGCCGCTGCGGTCGCGCACGTGTTCGCCCAGCACCAGGTCTTCACCGAGCAGGCTGTTGGCGCGGCCTAGACGATTGCGCTGCTCGTCGAGGATTTCGACGCGGCGCTCGATGCACTGCTCGATGGTCAGTTCGGCGTGCTTGAAGTAGTAACGCAGCACCGCTTCGATCAGCGCCGCCGAGTGCGCCCGCAAGCTGAGCAGGCCGAGGTACGGCAGCAGGCGTTTCCAGTTCAGTTCCTGGGCCCGGCGGATCTCTTCACCACCGAGGCCGATGAGCGCGAACAGTTGCGAAGAAAACGGGTCGAGGGCACCACTCTGGAAGCTTGCGCGGTAGCGGTATTTTTTCCAGATCGGCAGCATCAGCCGTTGCAGGCGATGGTGGAACAGGTCGAGGAAGTTACGGGTCGGGTTGCCGTCTTCGCTATCGCCCAGGGCCTGTTCGCCGTAGAACGCCGGCAGCGGCGAACCGGAACCGACCAGGCCGATCAGATTGAAACGCAGACGCGCGCGCATCTGCCCGTGCTCTTCGAAAAACTCCACGCGATCGACGTCACTGCCGGGGAAACCCAGGCTCGGATTGGCCTGGAATTCCAGCTGGTCGTACAGGTCGTCTTCGCTCAGGTACGGGTGCGCCTCGCGCAGCCGGTCAACCACCAGCAGCACGGCCTGAAACAGCGAGTACTCGCGTATTACCCGGGTCAGCCCGCTTAAAGCAGGGGTTGCAGACCCATACGTGGTGTCCATTGGTACACCTCTCCCTGTGTGCTTTTTACTCGCAGCTCGTGGTACGAATTGAGACTGGCGTAAAGCGCGAAAAACTCGTTAAGAACCGAAGCGAAAACGAACAGGTCGCCCTCACCGATATACCCTTCCGGGTCGATGGTCAGCTCGGTGCGCAACCCCCGTACCGGCAACCCTCGGTGCAAGCGGTCGACGTGTTGGTGCTTGATCGACTTGAGCCCGCCCAGCAGGCGCTTGCTGACTTTTTCAGCGTGTTGGTCGTAATAGCGCGGCAGGTCGTAGGTTTCGAGAATCACCTTCAACGCATTGACGTCGGCCAGCGACAGATAGTTAAGCGACATGTTGCTGATCAGCTTCCAGAGGAAGTCACGGTTCAGCGGCGGCGCATAACTGGGCGTGGCCGGGGTGATGTTGCGGAAACTGAGGAACTCCGGCGTCTCTTCGCAGGCCATGCAGATGTCGCCGAGTTTGAGCTTGCGCGGCAGGTTCTGGTTGGTGCACATCAGCTCGATCGACAGGGTTTCGTGGGCTTCGGTATGACGGATGCCGAAGCTCAGGTACGTGTCGAGGCCGTCGTGCAACGAGGATGAACGCTGGCGGATGCTGTAGTGCGGACGGCTGTTGGGCACGTCGAAACTCGGGTCGTGCTCGAACGATTCGAACGGCACGTACTCCTGATAACCAAGGCCGCCGGGCTTCCACCCGGTCACAGTTTCCACCGAAAACACACCGCAGTTTTCCAGATCGTATTCGGCCGGCAGCAACAGGTATTCGTCCTGCTTGCCGTCGAGGCGGATCGGCAACGCATCGTGCTTGAACAGGTTCACGATCGGCGTGCAATAGAGCTTCACGTTGTCCAGCGTCGGACGCAGGCGCTGGATGCCGCTCTTGCGAATATCGAAGCGTAATTCCAGGCCGCGCATCTGCTTGAGCGTGTCTTCCGGCAGGGCCTTTAGCAGGTCCAGACCGTTGATGTCGACGAACAGGAATTTGTCCTGGAAGGCGAAGTATTCCTGCAGGTAGCGGTAGCCACGGAAGGTGTTCAGCGGATACGGGATCAACGCCTCTTCTTCGGCAAAACCCACCGGTTGCACGCGGTCGCCGGGCATCTTGAACGCCATCGGCGTGCCGTTGACGCCATTAATTGGCTTGCCGGCACCGTCCAGCGGGATCAGCTCGATGCCTTCCAGGTTGCGCAACAGGCTCAGGTACAGCATCTGGCTGATGTAGCGCTCACCGGCGAAGTGCAGACGCAGACGACTCAGCTCCAGCTCACCGAGGTGACCGTCAGCGCTCATCTCCAGACGCAGACTCAACAGCGAACCGTCGCCTTTCACCGAGTAATTCAGCGCGGCCAGGTCCAGCGGCAAGACTTCGGTCGGGTAGCAGGTACGGAAACGGCAACGCACGTCATCGATCAGCACACTCTCAACCGGAGTGTCGCGCTCGACCATCAACGCAGGTCCCGATCGCTTCAACGGGTCGAACTGCAGAATGCTGAACGCCGGCAGCGGGCGCATGTAGTTGGGCCACAACAAATGCATCAGCGAATGGCTGAGCTCGGGCAGTTCGTCGTCGAGCTTCTGACGCAGGCGACCGGTCAGGAATGCAAAACCTTCCAGCAACCGCTCCACGTCCGGATCCCTCCCGGCCTGACCCAGGAAAGGCGCCAACGCCGGGCTACGCTCGGCGAATCGACGACCTAACTGGCGAAGTGCGGTGAGTTCGCTTTGGTAGTAGTGGTTAAACGACACGGGTTACCTGCCTGGTATTGAATCTCATGAATAAAACGTCCTGTAGAGCGCAACCGTCAGACCGGCACAGACGTAGCCGGCGATCAGCAGGTAAGGCAAAACAAAGATCCAGCCGAACGTCATGAAGAAACCATCAGACTGCTCGGCGAACGCACGGCTCAAGCCATAAATCACCCACGGCACGGCGTAAAAAGGGATGAACTTCAAAGGCGCCAGCCAAACCATCCGCAGCGCTTGTTGCTCATCTCGACCCTTGACGGCCCGGGTCATCCACAGCGAAAACGCACCGTACCCGGGGATGCCCCACCACAGCAGGTACAGCCACTCGGAATGGGTGGAATCCAGCTTTGAATACACGCCACCCCACAGGCCGCTGAAGAAAATCGCCAGCAACGTTGGGAATGGCCACCACAAGGCAACCATGAGGAAACTCCGTCGCCCTCTGCTAAGCATGATTGGCCACCGATTGAGGGGCGCTGTTGAGCTCTTCATAAAACTCGAAGTAATCGAGCCACGCCTGCGGGATCACTTCGATACCTCCCTGCACGACGGTTTCATGGCCAGGACTACGCCGCCAAATGCCAATTACCCGATGATCACGGTCCCGGACCCGGCCGTAACCTTGTTGCCATGAGTCCCCACCGAGTCCACGGTGGCGGCAGGTTTGCCGTTAATCAAAACGGTCGCCGACAACCCACCGACCATCGCACCACCACACGCCGAGGCATCGCCTTGGCGGGCGGCCGCGAGGCCGTCGAAGAACACGTCGCCGGAACCGGCGACAATCGGGTTGGTGCCGTGGCCGGGGAGCGGGCAAGCGGTAGGGTCGGTGACACGTGCTGCGGGTTTGCCGGACATAGGAGACTCCTTAGTTGACCTTCACTTGACCGCTGCCATCCAGGCGCGCGGCGAAACTGACCTGACGCTTGAAACCATCAACTTCCAGCAGGCCTTCGATGCTGAAGGACAGGCGAAGCTGATCGTGGTCACGCGGCAGGGAAATGACACGCACATTGCTCAGGCGTGGCTCGTAGGCTTCGATGAAATTTTCGATGGCCAGACGGGCCTGACTCAGGGAGTCGTGCAGGCTCAGACGCATGTCATTGAGATCGGGTAGCCCGTAATCGGACAGCGTTTGCACGCTGCCCGCACGGGTGCTGAGCATCTTGGCCAGATGGGCAGCCACGGACGCCATGGCGGAGACCTCGCGGCTCCAGCCGACGCGTTTGTCCGCGTCGCCACCCAGGCGTTCGAAAAGGCTGCCGTATCCAGTCATGAGTTAGCTCCGCTTACTCTTTGTCCAGCTTGCCAACCAGCGACAGGGTGAAATCGGCACCCATGTATTTGAAGTGCGGGCGCACGTTCAGGCTGACGCGGTACCAGCCAGGCTCGCCTTCAACATCGCTGACGATGATCTGGGCAGCGCGCAGTGGACGACGGCCACGGACTTCGGCACTTGGGTTTTCCTGGTCGGCCACGTACTGGCGGATCCACTTGTTCAGTTCCAGCTCGAGGTCGGTACGTTCTTTCCACGAACCGAGTTGCTCGCGCTGCAGCACTTTCAAGTAGTGAGCCAGGCGGTTGACGATCATCATGTACGGCAGTTGAGTGCCGAGCTTGTAGTTCAGCTCTGCGGCCTTGCCTTCTGCGCTGATGCCGAAGAACTTCGGCTTCTGCACCGAGCTCGCGGAGAAGAACGCCGCGTTGTCGGAGCCTTTGCGCATGGTCAGGGAGATGAAGCCTTCCTCGGCCAGTTCGTATTCACGACGGTCGCTAACCAGAACCTCGGTAGGAATCTTGGTTTCGATTTCGCCCATGCTTTCGAAATGGTGCAACGGCAGGTCTTCAACCGCGCCACCGCTCTGCGGGCCGATGATGTTCGGGCACCAGCGGAATTTGGCGAAGCTGTCGGTCAGCTTGGTGCCGAACGCGTAGGCGGTGTTGCCCCACAGGTAGTGCTCGTGGCTGTTGGCGACGGTTTCTTTGTACACGAACGATTTGACCGGGTTTTCTTCCGGGTCGTACGGGTTACGCAGCAGGAAACGCGGCACGGTCAGGCCAACGTAACGGGAGTCTTCCGACTCGCGGAAGCTCTGCCATTTGGCGAATTGCGGGCCTTCGAAGTGATCTTTCAGATCCTTCAGGTCCGGCAGACCGGTGAAGCTTTCCAGGCCGAAGAATTTCGGGCCGGCCGCTGCAATGAACGGCGCGTGGGACATGCAGGCAACGCTGGACACGTACTGCATCAGTTTCACGTCCGGCGAGCTTGGGGACATGAAGTAGTTGGCGATGATCGCGCCAACCGGCTGACCACCGAACTGACCGTATTCAGCGGTGTAGATGTGCTTGTACAGGCCAGCCTGCATCACTTCCGGCGAATCTTCGAAATCGTCCAGCAGGTCTTCTTTGGAGACGTTGAGGATTTCGATCTTGATGTTTTCGCGGAAGTTGGTGCGGTCGACCAGCAACTGCAGACCACGCCACGACGACTCCAGGGACTGGAAAGACGGGTGGTGCAGGATTTCGTCCATCTGGCGGCTGAGCTTGGCATCGATCTCGGCGATCATGCGGTCAACCATGGCCTTCTTGACTGGCTCACCGTTGTTCTGCGGCTTGAGCAGCTCTTCGATGAAGGCCGAAACACCGCGCTTGGCGATGTCATAGGCTTCGTCGTCCGGCGTCAGGCGGGTTTCGGCGATGATGCTGTCGAGAATGCTGTATTCGCCGTTCTCTTTGCTCTTTTGCTGTGCTGCGCTAGTGCTCATTGTGTTGGCTTCCTTGGCTGATAGAGACTCAGGCGTCCTGGGCTGCGGCGTTCAAGCCCAGCTCACCCAGTACGCGACCGCGGGATTCGTCGTCGGCGAGAACGCCTTCGATGGCTTTGCGGAACGCAGGCGCGTTACCCAGCGGACCTTTGAGGGCCACCAGCGCGTCGCGCAGTTCCATCAGTTTTTTCAGCTCAGGCACTTGCTCGACCAGGCTGGCCGGGTTGAAGTCCTTCATCGAGTTGACGCGCAGTTGCACGCCCAGCTCTTCAGTGCTGCCCTCTTCCTGAAGGCGGTTCGGCACGTTCAACGTCAGGGTCAGCTCTTGCTTGGCCAGCACTTCGTCGAAGGTCATCTTGTCGATGCTGATCGGCTTGCGATCTTCGACTTTACGTTCGTCCTTGCGGTGGGTGTAGTCACCGATTGCCAGTAGTTTCAACGGCAGTTCAATCTCTTCCTGAGCACCACCGGTGGCAGGTTTGAAAGTGACGTTGATGCGTTCCTTGGGGGCTACCGAGCCTTCTTTGGCCATGGCTATTCTCCTTGCGGTTGTGGCCCTGGGGCCTATTCGAGTACCACTTCGAGATCGAGGTGGCACAGCCTGCGATAAATCTCTTCCTTGCGTTCACGTACGGCATGGTTCTGCGGCAACAACTCGCAGCAGCTATGCAGTAAATGCAGCACTTCCAGCGCAAGATCGGGCTCCCAGGCGTTCAGGCCTGAGTCCTGTAATGTTTGGTCTAGGGTTTCGAGTTGGGTCCTGGCCAGTTCGTATTTCTTGGCCATGAAGCACAGCCGCGCGAGGGCGAACTGCCAGAAGAACCGGACACGCCCACCTTGGGCGCTTTGCAGGCCTTGCTTGAGGATCTGCACGGCGGCCTTGAGGCCGTCCTTGCGCAGGATCGGCAAGACTTCTTCCAGGGCCACTTCCCAGGCTGGCTGGGTGTCAGCGACTTCGACCTTGCGCGGCGCACTGGCGCTTTGCAGATGTGGCATGACGTGGGCGCTGACCCAGGCGCGGGTCGCCGGATCGGCAAACGGGGCGCCGTCATGGAATCGCAATTCGATGATGCCGGGCAGGCGCTGAATCAAAAGCGCGAAGTGGATTTCCACTTCGCGCATTGCCATCTCGGCGTTGAGCCCCTGGAGGCACTCCCAGACCATTCGCTGGCCATCGAACCAGAACGGCGCCTTCGCCAGGCTCGCCTCCAGTTCCACCAGCAGATCCGCGTACTTGGCCTGGTCGTAACGGTCCTGGTAGGCCTTGAGTTTGTCGGCCGGCAAGCCGCGCAGCATGGTGATCTGCTCGGCATTTCGCTCGGGCACCGCGTCGATGGGCAACCACAACAGTGTGCGATTGAGGCGCAAGGCGCGCAGGTCGGTGGCTTTCTGCTTGAGCCACCAGGCACACAACGGCCGCGCGCTTTCCTGCTGGGCACGCAGGGCTTTGTGGGCTTCTTTTTCGTTATCAATCGGCGCGCCGGGGGTGAACAGCTGCGTGGCGGCCTGCTTGACCTGGGCCACCGCTGCGCCGACGACGCCAGGTTCAGGCTGATTGTCGGCGGCACGCTGGACCATGTTCTTCAGGCGGCGGGAGATCGGCAGCAGCAACGGCGCATCGTTGCCCAAGTGTTCGGTGCAGGCAGCATCGAGGCCTTCCAGATGTTCCACCAGACGGCGGAACAGCGGCAGCTGCTCTTTGATCGCGACGTTTTCGTTGAGCACCTGCTCAAGACGCGGTACCAACCAACTGATGGCAGCGGAGCGGGTGCGGGCCTTATTGGGATGAACCTCGGCCCAGTGGTTCTCGCACAGGTGGTGCAGAAGTCCGAGGCCGGCCAGCAGCCCCTGAAAGGATTCGCGCTGGTACAGGGCCCAGGTCAGCCAGGCTCCAACCCGCAAATCCTTGGACTGAGTGCGCAGAAGGGTTTCACTGTTTTCGCGGATTTTCAGCCAGTCGATCTGACCGCTTTCGTGCATGGATTGGGCTTTGCCCAGCTCGCTTTCCAGTGCCTCATATTCGCTCGAAAAGCGAACGTCCTCGCCCGCGAAATTCTCTTTGGAAACAGAGGCTTTTGCGAGTTCAAGGTAATGAGCGGAAAGTTTGCTTGAGTAGGACATCCATGGCCTTTAATTAGGATTACAGTCATACGCCCATTGGAGTTCCAATGACGCGGGGACAGAATCAAAGAGCTGCGATGAGTCTCATCCAATTGAGTTCGTGCTCTTTCAAGTGCGCGCATCGTACTCACGATGATGGCCACTAGCAAGCATCTGATTAAACAACAAGACGAAGTGTCTTTTTATCTCGTAGGAGATGTCCCTATATGTAGCAGGGGGATCCCTGATATCCGTTTAACAATTCATCGCTCGACCTAATGGCCTGAAACCACTGAGATAGAGCCATCAGCCCCTCCACCTTAATAAATGCCGTATTCATTGTCGATTCGCCCCCGAGACAGGCGCGAAGCATGCCAAAAATACAAAATGATGAATGTAGGATCATTCCGAAATGTTACCGATATCCATGAGTTAAACGACGAGCGACAACAACCAATAAGAAAAGTGCCATCATTGTGATGGCATTTTTATATTTCAAACAAAGTTCCAAAATGGAACTTTCGGTATCGCGGAAATTTCATACCGGGCTTCAAGATCTCTCCTACATAAATACTTTGGATGCCTTGGTAGCGTGCACGGCATTTTGGCGACCTGCTCGGGCCAGGCATGGTTTGAACGGCGCGATTTCTCTCTCTTAGCTTAAGGACGAGCTACTCGGAAGCAAAAGGATAAGCGCATGCTTGCATCGGCTAACGCTGCTCACTTCACCCTTGTGATCCCTACGGTTCGCAACGATTTTAAAGTACTGGCTTTTAAAGGCACTGAAAGCATCAGCGCCTTGTACTCGATTCGAGTCGATCTGGTCAGCGAGTACCCGGATATCGATCTGGAAAGCCTGCTTGACCAACCTGCATATTTGCAATTCGGACTTAACGGCGAAGGTATTCACGGTCACATCGTAAGCGTGTCCGCGGGTGATGCTGGTAAACGCCTGACCCGCTATCGCGTAAACCTTGTGCCGGCGCTGCATTACCTGCAGTTCAGCCAGGATCAGCGAATTTTCCAGGGTCAGACGGTGCCGCAAATCATCGCTCAGGTCTTCAAGGGGCACGGCATTCAGGCCGATGCATTTACCTTCCACGTCAAAGCAAGTCCCCCCCGCGAATACTGCACTCAATACCGGGAAAATGATTTGGAGTTCGTCCAGCGGCTCTGCGCCGAGGACGGCATTACGTGGCATCACCAGCATTCCTCGCAAGGCCATGTGCTGGTGTTCACCGATGACCAGACATTCTTCCCAAAACTGGGCGAAACGCCGTATCAGCAAGACTCCGGCATGGTGGCGGAGCATCCGGTCATCAGCCAGTTTTCCATGGGTTTCAAAACCCGCCCCAGCATCGTTACCCGCCGTGACTACGACCTGAAACGTCCGAACGCGTTGCTGGAAAGTCGCTTTACTGCTGAGTTCGACCCCAAGCTCGAAGACTATAGCTACCCGCTGCCATTGGAGAGCGAAAAGCGCGGCAAACAACTTGCCCGGCAGGCACTGGAAAGGCACCGGGTCGATTATCAGTTGGCGGAAGGCAAAAGCGACCAGCCCACGCTGCGCAGCGGCCACTTTTTCAGCCTGACGAAATGCCCACACGAAACGCACAACGATCTATGGCTGCTGCTAAGCGTGACCCACTCTGGAAAGCAACCTTCGGTGCTCGAAGAGTCAGTCACCAACGCGACCGAACCTGAGGACGGCTTTGTTCAGGGCTACCGCAACAGCTTCAGTGCAATTCCCTGGGATGTGTTTTATCGGCCACCGATGCCTGCACCTAGACCCATGCTGAATTGCCAGACCGCCCGCGTCACCGGACCTGTCGGTGAGGAGATTTACTGCGACGAATACGGTCGCGTCAAAGTCAAATTTCACTGGGACCGGTCTGAACGCAACAACGAAAACAGCAGTTGCTGGCTTCGGGTAGCGTCCAGCTCGGCGGGGGACAACTTTGGCACAGTGATCATTCCGCGTATCGGGATGGAAGTCCTCGTCACCTACCTCGAGGGCAATCCAGATAATCCATTGATAACCGGCTGCCTGATCAACAAGGTCACGCCGCCGGCCTACCCATTGCCCGAAAATAAAACCAAAACCGTACTTCGAACCCACAGCTCCCCGGCTACGGGTGGCTACAACGAATTCTCGATGGACGATCGCGCTGGCGATGAGTTGGTCCACCTGCATGCTCAGCGGGATATGGAGCAGAAGGTCGGAAATGATTGCCGGCTGGAAGTGGGTAATGAGAGTCGAGTCACCATCAAGGGCGACCGTATTACGGTGCTGGGATCTGAAGAGCACCTCACTATCACGTCGGATCGAAAAATCCAGGTAAGCGGCAACGACTACCTGCATGTCTCTGGCGACAGCCACACAAGATCTGATGAAACGCTGGTTATAGAAGCCGGTGAGCACGTGCATATCAAGGCAGGCGCGCACCTCGTAATTGATGCGGGTGAGAGTATTTCTGTGAAGGTCGGCGGTCAGCACATCGTGATGAACGCCGACGGTATTTTCAGTAGTAGCGCGATTGAGATCGGTGGCTCTCCAAAGTCGGGTGCGGCCGCACATACATTGCTTCAGGGGGCTGCGGCGGGCTTGTTAATGTCCGTCGCGCCTGAGCCATCAGAAGAAAATGAATCGGATGAGCTGGAGGAAGAGGAGGAAGAAGTCGAAGAGGAAGGGATTACTTTGCGTATCGGAGTGTTCTTCGATGGCACGGGTAACAACAAAGCCAACAGCGAAACCGTAGCGGCGTGCTATGCACCGGATGCCAACCTCGCAGAAGCCGCCGAGGAAATACAAAAGTATTGCGCTGCTTACGGGTACGACGGCAATGGGAGCTCGCCGGACAATAGTTATGGGAATGATGTGAGCAACATCGCCAGGCTTTTCGACCTGTATGCAGATCACTCATCCAAACCTATTCCCGCGAACGAGAAAAAAGCTTTTTTGCGCATCTACGTGGAAGGTATCGGCACTAAAAGCAACGGCGAAGACTCCTACCACGGCCTAATCACAGGTAGGGGCGAGACAGGTGTAGTAGCTCGCGTTGAACAGACTCCGGCAAAAATCCTGAAGCAGATACGGTTGTTCCAAGAGGAAAATCCAAGCGTAGTTGTCGAAAAAATCGAGTTCGACATCTTTGGTTTCAGTCGGGGTGCGGCAGCGGCCCGGCATTTCGCGAACGAAGTGCTTAACGGTGAGCAAGGCGTTTTAGCGTTAGCACTACCCGCCGCATCACCAATCTTTTCTCGAAGCTTTAACTGGCGCATAAAAGCCGATGTTGCCATCAACTTTATTGGCCTCTTCGATACCGTTGCAGCTATTGCCAAGCCTGGTTTTTTCGACTTTACGGTCGCCAACGGTAGAAACCCGGGAGTTAATCTCAGACTCCCCGAGGGCTGTGCTGAAAAGGTAGTGCACTTAGTCGCGCGAGACGAAGTCCGTGAAAATTTCGCCCTCAACAGCCTCGGTAATACAGACCTGATTCTGCCCGGCGTGCACTCAGACCTTGGCGGTGGTTATTTGCCAATAGCCAATGAAAAACTCCTGCTGGGCAAACCCTTAACAAGCACCGTGAGCGAGAGCATGGATGCAACCCGCAGTACCGCTTACCTTTCTGCCGAAAAAGAGGTATCTGCCTGGTATGAAAAAGGTGTAATCGACTACGACGGTCCGGATAACAAAATCAAAGTGGCGTCCTGGGAAAGGCCGCTGCCTTATTCTAAGGAGTCAGGTGGAACCAAGACCGAACCACAGAAGAAAGTTTTTGCAGCTGCCTCTATCGAACGCCCGGTTCGTGGCGAACTGTCGTTGGTGTATTTGCGGATCATGCGTGAATTGGCAGTACGGCACGATGTTCCATTCAAACTTGTCCCCGATATCCCAGCGCTACGAATGCCCGAGGAATTAGTACCTATCCACAAAAAGCTCCAGGCATATGCTCTTGGTGAAACAAGGGTAGAGGGATTAACACTCCAAGAAAGAGCATTACTAAGAAGTCGCTACATCCACCTTTCCGCGAACTGGAACGCAGCCAACGGCTTTAAAAGCAGCGACATGGACATTATGTTTATCAACCGACCTGCCGATGACGGAAAACGTGTGGTGCATCCTCATGAGTAACTTCCTCCGTCGCACGACAATAGACGCCGGCCTACTTTTAGGTTTGCTGTTGATCGCGAACACACAAAGTTTTGCGCAATCAAACTACCACGAGCCCTGGTCGCTAGGCTTCGGAGCCCCTGATTACATGGAAGTCTGGATTGAAACAGCGGACGTTGTGGATATCCGGGAACGTGTCTTTCGTCGAGCTGGCTCCGGGACCGCATCGGTACTAATCCCCAGAGACAACAAGGGGAAGCCCGCCGGTTGGCCAATAAGTCCCGGCCGTGGCGCCGGTCGTGACGTCATTGGGGCTGATTTGCCCCGTCTGATTTATGTGCGTTGGCAATCTCTGGCAGAACCACAAACCTATGAAGCCTACATCGTCATCCCCGAATCAGCGCGGGAGATCATGCGCAAACCTGAAAAAGCCTTCTGCAGAGCTGACGGTAAATGGATCACCGACTACCGCGACGACATTGGCATTGGTCTGGCGCCGGGCGGTATTGCCAAGGTCTGGTTGGGTGGTCCCTGTCTGAAGGCGGTCGAGATTGTTCGGGTAGTGGGCACTGTTAATAAACAAGGTCCCTCTCAGGGAAAAAATGAAGGTCGTTATGCTCTGCCTTTGTCGCCGGAGTCCAAAACTTATATCGAAAAATTCGGCATTCCATTTGGAAGCTGGTAAGGAGAGTCACTATATGGATTTAAGAGCATTATTTTTCGCAGCACTTTTGTGGCAACCCTTTGCTTACGCCGCAGCAGATTCCAAGTCGCTGGAAGGACATTATTTTTTGCACGGAGCAATGGAAATGGGGGCGGAGTTGATATTGCGTAAGGAAGGCACTTTTTCTGGAAGGATGGCTTATGGAAACGTTGGCGGTATGGCGGAGGGAACGTGGCAGGTTGAGAACAATACTCTGTCGCTAACAAGTGAGGTCGACTATCTACCGACAAAAAAACTGCTCTTCAAAATGCCCAGGACAAGAAGCTTGGCTGAGCTAGAGGAGAGTTACCGCATCCAGCACGGCAATTACGACAACATTGATAATGCTACCGCACACCAGGCCCAGACTAACTATATTCTGCAGATGCATTACGATCGGCGCCCCAAACCTCCGGCCATCAAGCCTGTGTACCTTTATTTTGAATTTTCCGATGGTCCTAGGAGCCAGCAGCTGTTGACTTCAAATAAGCCAACAGACCTGTGGTTGCCATACGATCCTCAAAGAACGCTAAAGAAAATAGGCTTCGGAACCTCCCGTGATTCTGGCCCCACTCAATGGTTCGACGTTTTGCCAGACAGCCGCTCGTTCAGTATTGGCTGGAAAAAGAAGAAGAGCCAAGCTTTCTCGTTTGACCCGCCTAGAGAAAAGGGACTGGTCGAAATCCAACGAGTGCTAAACGATGATGAACAAACGCGGATCCTGAACAATTACATCATCACGCTTTATCACTTCGATCCAATCAGCCCGCCAGCCATAACGCCAGTCGATGTGTACTGGAAGTTTGAGGACGGCTCAACAGAGCAACAGGTCTGGAGGGATTCGAAGCAAGAGACGTTATCCCTGCCCTACTCTCCCACGAGAACCTTGGAGAAAATCGGCATGCACACTCAAAGCTCAAAGGACGAAATTGAGTGGCTTTATACTTTTCCTGAGATGAGGTGGATGCGTGTTGATTGGAAAGAATACGCCGTACCTGCAAATGGAGAATTGTCCCTTCTGTTTGAGGATCTGCAATTAACCATTGAACCTGACTGCCTCGCGGTCGATTTTGGTAATGGCAAAGCATGCTTTCGCCGTCGTTAACACTTTCGTGACTACGAAGAATTTGCTGATGTGCAGGCGCTGTTTCTCTGCGAATTAAACACCACTCGACAGCGCTTGTTTAAAACGCATCAAGGTTACTTCCTGCAAGCTACAACACCTTGCGCCGTTGCCTACGGCTACGCCAGAATCCGCCGGCTTGTGCGCCTTGGGGGCGGTCGGTAACTTGGTTCCTGTCACTGCCCATCAGTGATCGGGTTTAGCAGCCCGTGGTTGTTAGTGAGGTGCATAGCGTTTCCTTCAGTCAGGTATTCATATCCCTGCACTTGATGGTGGCTGTGCGTGGGGCGCCCTTGGGCGCGCCGGTTTGCTAACTCCCCGGTCTGCTAACCCGCGCACAGCCGCCACCCTTCGTTTAGCAGCGACGTGTGAACGGCTCCATTACAGGAGTTAGTAAATGTTCAAGGTCACACCCAACCCACCCGACACCGATCCGGTCTCCCCCTACGAAAGCCCCGATTCAAACAAACTCAACGAAGCCGCCGAGCGCGCCCTCGACCATCACTTCCCGCCAGCCGACCCCAACCCACCAAAACGCAACGGTCAGCTCTTCAGCGTCTGCCCGGGTATCAACCCTGAAACCCTTCTCGCCAATGCCTCGGAAGATTTGCTGTCCATCAGCGCTATTGCCGCCAACCTCGCCGACGATGTGGACGGTTCTCGCCGCTCCGTAGCCTTGGCGCTCAGCCGCATGGCTGACGGGGTGCATTTGTTGGTGGAGAGAATGCTGGATTATCTGGATGACCCGGAGATGGCGGCGATTTTCGCCAAGCAACAAAGCCGCGTCATCTGATCCGCCTCCCATAAAAAAATGGGCACCCAACCTCGTTGGCGTGCCCATTTTTTATTCCGCTCACCCGCTACGCGGGAAGTCGGTGCGTGTTACGGATTAACGCTGTCTTTCAACGATTTGCCTGGCTTGAACGCAACAGTGTTGCTGGCCTTGATTTTGACGGGCTCACCAGTCTGCGGGTTTTTGCCGGTGCGGGCACCGCGGTGGCGTTGCAGGAAGGTACCGAAGCCCACCAGCGTGACGCTGTCCTTGCGGTGCAGAGCGCCGGTGATTTCTTCGAGAACGGCGTTGAGAACGCGGTTGGCCTGCTCTTTGGTGAGGTCTGCTTTTTCAGCAATTGCAGCGGCGAGTTCTGGTTTACGCATTAGTGAAGCCCCTTTGACGGTTTTTTGTTGTTATGTCCGTGCTGTTCTCGTTGGAACAGCGCCCAAAGCGCCGCAGATGCTCTACTCTGCGGCAGACGGGAGTGAGGATGGCACGCAGCGAAGAGCCGCGCCAGTCTCGGCGCGACCTTTGTAAGGGCAAAAGAGGGGTGATTCCGACAGAACGACCGGTATTTACGCCAGCAGTGCCGGAAGCTCTTTGTTCAGGGCCAGTTTTTCCATCACCGCCGCGCCTGTCAGGGCATAACCCAGCAGTTTGCCGCTGGCATCGCGGCACAATACTTTGATGTCCGCGCCCTGCCCTTCGACCGTCCAGACGCCCTCAAAACCCCGTGGTGGCGGTGAAACCACCAATGGGCAGACCGGCGTTTTAACGGTAATGGGCATCGGGCCATAACTCACCGCCGTCGGGTTTCCGGCGAGGGTCTGAGCCAGCGCTCTCGCACAGCTCATGAGGGGCATGACGTACAACAGATTCAGCCCATCGACTTCGGCGCAGTCGCCCAAGGCATAGATATTGGCGTGGGAGGTTTTCAACTGACGATCGACCACCACGCCGCGATTGACCTGCACACCGGCCGCAGCCGCCAGGTCGATGCGCGGACGCAGGCCAATGGCCGACACCACCACATCGCAAGGGATCACCTGGCCATCGGACAGATGCGCTTCCAGTCCGTCAGCAACACGCTGCAAACGATTGAGCACCGGCCCGAGGTGGAAGCGTGCGCCCAGGCTTTCCAGCCCGGCCTGGACCGCAGCGGCCGCCGCCGGGTGCAACAGAGTCGGCATAACCTGCTCGCACGGTGCAACCAGTTGCACCTCGTATCCGCCAAGGATCAAGTCGTTGGCGAACTCGCAACCAATCAGGCCGGCGCCGAGCAGCAACACCCGACGTTTGCCGGCCGCCGCTGCGCGAAAACGTGCGTAATCTTCCAGATCGTTGATCGGGAAGACTGCGTCAGCCGCATCGCCTTCGATCGGCACTCGCACGGTTTCCGCGCCCCAGGCGAGGATCAGGTCACGGTAGAACACCGCTTCCTCACCGATCCACAAGCGCTTGTGGCCAGGATCGATGCCGCTGATGCGCGTGTGCGTGCGCACTTCGGCCTTCAACTGCTCGGCCATGGTGCCGGGTTCAGCCATGCTCAGGCCGTCGGCGTCTTTGTTTTTGCCGAAGCCGGTGGAGAGCATCGGCTTGGAGTAAGAGCGTCCGTCATCTGCAGTAATCAGCAGCAGCGGGGTTTCGCCATCGAGTTTGCGAAACTCCCGGGCCAGGTTGTAGCCAGCCAGCCCGGTGCCGACGATCACGACAGGTGCGTTCATTCCTTACTCCTCTAAATGTCTTAGTTGATTTCGATCATTTCAAAATCCATCTTGCCCACGCCGCAGTCCGGGCACAGCCAGTCTTCCGGCACGTCTTGCCACAGCGTGCCGGGCGCAATGCCGTCATCCGGCCAGCCGTCGGCTTCGTTATAGATCAGGCCGCAGACCACACATTGCCACTTTTTCATTCACGTACATCCTCAAGATTCAGGCTTTTGCCGGCGCGAACGGTCGATGATTGGAGCGCTGCCGTCCGGCTCAGCGCGTTTTGTACTGATCGGGCACGGCAGATGCAAGCCTGTTCGACGCAATGGCCGGCCGGATCAATCAAAATCGCAGGCTGACATGGTAAGCTCGCCGCCTCATTTGCTGCCAATAATGACTCACTGTGCCGCACTCAAAATCCCCCGCCGCGACCCCGCTTTGGCTCCCTCGAAGCCAACTGACGCCCCTCCCCGACACGTCTACTCTCGACTGGCTGTTCGACGAAGGATCTTTGACCCGACGGCTGATCCGTTTGTCGAATGACGGCTTCAGCGTCACGCCACTCTTCGAAGGCTGGCAGCTCCTGCGCGCCGACGAATGCGCCGCACTGGACCTGGCCGAAGGCAGCGAGGGCTGGGTGCGCGAGGTGTATCTGCGCGGCCACGGCGAAGCCTGGGTATTTGCACGCAGCGTGGCGGCACGCAGTGCGTTGCAGGGCGACGGCCTGCACATGGACGAGTTGGGCAGCCGCTCCCTGGGCGAATTGCTGTTTTGCGATCAAGCGTTCCAGCGCCGCGCTATCGAGGTTTGTCACTATCCTCAGGAGTGGCTGCCGGTGGAGTCCCGGTCACCTGAACTGTGGGGCCGCCGTTCGCGTTTCGACCGCGGCGCTTTGAGTGTGCTGGTGGCCGAAATTTTCTTGCCGACCTTGTGGAACGCCACCCGCGCCCATCCGGAGAATTGCTGATGTACCAGAGCCTGCTCAAGTCCCTGAATCGCTTGAATCCACGGGCCTGGGATTTCATTCAGCTGACCCGCATGGACAAACCGATCGGCATTTATCTGCTGCTGTGGCCGACGCTGTGGGCACTGTGGATTGCCGGCAAAGGGTCGCCCTCGTTGGCCAACGTCGTGATTTTCGTCCTGGGCGTGGTGCTGACCCGCGCCGGCGGCTGCGTGATCAACGATTGGGCGGACCGCAAGGTCGACGGCCACGTAAAACGCACCGAACAGCGGCCATTGGTGAGCGGCAAGATCACTTCCAGAGAAGCGCTGGTGTTCTTCGCGCTGCTGATGGGCGTGAGTTTCTTGCTGGTGCTGTGCACCAACGCGGCAACGGTCTGGCTGTCGTTCGGTGGTTTGGCACTGGCCTTCACTTACCCGTTCATGAAGCGCTACACCTATTACCCGCAAGTGGTGCTGGGCGCGGCGTTCTCCTGGGGCATGCCAATGGCGTTCACTGCCGAAACCGGTGAACTCCCGGCGGCGGCGTGGTTGCTGTGGATCGCCAACCTGCTGTGGACCGTCGGCTATGACACCTACTACGCCATGACCGACCGCGACGACGACTTGAAGATCGGCGTGAAATCCACGGCAATTCTGTTTGGCGAGGCGGACCGGGTGATCATTCTGATTCTGCAGGGGCTAGCGCTGGGTTGCCTGCTGCTGGCCGGGTCGAAATTTGAGCTCGGCGGCTGGTTCCACCTCGGATTGCTGGCGGCGGCGGGCTGTTTTGCGTGGGAGTTCTGGTACACCCGCGGCAAGGACCGGATGCGTTGCTTCAAGGCGTTTCTGCACAACCATTGGGCTGGGTTAGCGATTTTTGTCGGGATTGTGCTGGATTACGCATTGCGCTGATTTCCACGCTTTATGTAGCACTCTGCGTTTTTGTAGCAGCTGCCGAACAGGTGTTTCGGCAGCAGCTCCAGGCTTTGGGTCGCTTACTTCTGCGACTCGTGGACGACGTGCCAGACATCCTTCATGCCGTCACCCTTCATTTCTCCAGGTTTTTCGTCCTTCACAAACGTGTAGAGCGGCTTACCGTCATAGGCATATTGCATCATGCCGTCATCACGCTTGATGACACTCCATTTGCCTTCGGCCTTGGCACCCGCCGGCGCCATCATCGGTGGCCAGTTCTTGGCACATTCATCGTTACACATGGACTTGCCACCGGCGTCCTTGTCGAATGTGTAAACGGTCATTCCCTTGTGATCGACCATCATGCCGCCCTTCATCATGGCCGGGTCGGCAGCGAAGGCCATTGTCGGCAAAGCCAGAGCAGCGGCCAACATCAGAGCCTTAAAGGAGAACGTATATTGAGTCATGGAAACCTTCTCTTGTGGTTGTCAGGATTCGGACTTAGAGCTTAGTTCAGGATCATGACAATCGCCGGGCGACTAAAATACTGTCACACGACTGCAATAATTCCGTTATCTAATGCGGCGCAAGACAGTTAAATGACAAGAGGATTAATGGCATGGTTGGCAGGAGCATTCTGATCGTCGACGACGAAGCGCCCATTCGCGAAATGATCGCCGTGGCGTTGGAAATGGCCGGCTATGACTGCATGGAGGCTGAGAACTCGCAGCAGGCCCACGCCATCATTGTCGACCGCAAGCCGGACCTGATCCTGCTCGACTGGATGCTACCCGGCACGTCCGGCATCGAGCTGGCCCGACGCCTCAAACGCGATGAGCTGACCGGGGACATCCCGATCATCATGCTCACCGCCAAGGGCGAAGAGGACAACAAGATCCAGGGCCTGGAAGTCGGAGCCGATGACTACATCACCAAGCCTTTTTCCCCACGTGAGCTGGTTGCGCGCCTTAAGGCCGTGCTGCGCCGTGCCGGTCCTACTGATGGCGAGACGCCGATCGAAGTCGGCGGCCTGCTGCTGGACCCGATCAGCCACCGTGTGACCATCGACGGCAAGCCCGCCGAGATGGGCCCGACCGAATACCGCCTGCTGCAATTCTTCATGACTCACCAGGAACGTGCCTACACCCGTGGCCAGTTGCTGGATCAGGTCTGGGGCGGCAACGTTTATGTTGAAGAGCGCACCGTCGACGTGCACATCCGCCGTCTGCGCAAAGCCCTCGGCGATGCCTACGAAAATCTGGTACAAACCGTGCGCGGTACCGGCTACCGGTTTTCTACCAAGGCCTGACCCGGAGTTTTCCCGCCCGACAAGCTGACAAGGACGCGCGTTCAAGTGAACCAAAACTGGCATGGCACCCTGATTCGCCACATGCTGCTGCTGGTCACCGCCTGCCTGGTGATCGGCCTGATTACCGGCTTCTACGGCTGGAGCCTCGCCGCGGGCCTGGGCCTTTACCTGGCCTGGACCCTCAAGCAACTGCTGCGTCTGCACGAGTGGCTGCGCCTGCAAAAACCCGATGAAGCACCGCCCGATGGCTACGGCCTGTGGGGCGAAGTGTTCGACAGCATCTACCACCTGCAACGTCGCGACCAACGTGTGCGCGGACGCCTGCAAGCGGTGATCGACCGGGTTCAGGAGTCGACTGCCGCGCTGAAAGACGCGGTGATCATGCTCGACAGCGACGGCAACCTCGAATGGTGGAACCGCGCCGCCGAAACCCTGCTCGGCCTCAAAACACCGCAAGACAGCGGCCAGCCGGTGACCAACCTGGTGCGCCATCCGCGCTTCAAGGAATACTTCGAGCAGGACAGCTACGCCGAGCCGCTGGAAATCCCTTCACCGATCAACGATCGCCTGCGCATTCAGCTGTACATCACCCGCTACGGCAACAATGAACACCTGATGCTGGTGCGCGACGTAACGCGTATCCATCAACTGGAACAGATGCGCAAAGACTTCATCGCCAACGTCTCCCACGAATTGCGCACGCCGTTGACGGTGATCTGCGGTTATCTGGAAACCCTGCTCGACAACGTCGAGGAGGTGAACCCACGCTGGACCCGTGCCTTGCAGCAAATGCAGCAACAAGGTGGGCGCATGCAGACGCTGCTCAACGACTTGCTGTTGCTGGCCAAACTGGAAGCCACCGACTACCCGTCGGACAACCAACCAGTGGCCATCGACGGTTTGCTGCAATCGATCAAGAGCGACGCTCAGCAACTGTCCGCCCAGCGCAATCAGAAGATCACCCTGGAAGCCGATCCGACGATTCTGCTCAAGGGCAGCGAAGCCGAGTTGCGCAGCGCGTTTTCCAATCTGGTGTTCAATGCGGTGAAATACACCCCGGCCGAAGGCAATATCCGCATTCGCTGGTGGGGTGATGAGCAAGGCGCGCACTTGAGCGTGCAGGACTCGGGCATCGGCATCGACAGCAAACACCTGCCGCGCCTGACCGAACGCTTCTATCGCGTCGATTCCAGCCGCAACTCCAACACCGGCGGCACGGGGCTCGGGCTGGCGATCGTCAAACACGTGCTGCTGCGCCACCGCGCGCGGATGGAAATCAGCAGTGTGCCGGGCCACGGCAGTACGTTCACCTGCCATTTTGCGCCGGCCCAGGTCACCAAATCCCGGGTCATCAGCGCCACCGACTGATACCGGCCAGCACTCGCCACTAGTCAATCACCTGGTCAGCCGCTACATTGGCTGACTTGTGCCTGCCCTTCAGGCGCACTTTTTTCTTTCCTTTTGAATACACGGAACCCGCAAAACTCCATCATGGACCCATCCCCTGGCTTGACCCTCGCGACACTCTTCGCCGATTTCGGCATGATTCTTTTTGCTCTGATCCTGGTTTTGCTCAACGGTTTTTTCGTTGCAGCCGAATTCGCCATGGTCAAATTGCGCTCGACCCGGGTCGAAGCCATCGCTGAAAAAAACGGCTGGCGCGGACACATCCTGCGCACCGTTCACAGTCAGCTCGATGCTTACCTGTCGGCGTGCCAATTGGGCATCACCCTCGCCTCCCTGGGCCTCGGCTGGGTTGGTGAGCCGGCGTTCGCGCACATCCTCGAACCGATCCTTGAAGCCGTCGGCGTGCAATCGCCCGAAGTGATCAAAGGCGTGTCGTTCTTCGCCGCGTTCTTCGTCATCTCGTACCTGCACATCGTGGTCGGTGAACTGGCCCCGAAATCCTGGGCCATCCGCAAACCCGAACTGCTGTCGCTGTGGACCGCCGTGCCGCTGTACCTGTTCTACTGGGCGATGTATCCGGCGATTTACCTGCTCAACGCCAGCGCCAACACGATCCTGCGGATCGCCGGCCAAGGCGAACCCGGCCCTCATCACGAGCACCATTACAGCCGTGAAGAACTGAAACTGATCCTGCACTCCAGCCGTGGCCAGGACCCGAGCGACCAAGGCATGCGTGTTTTGGCTTCCGCCGTGGAAATGGGCGAGCTGGAAGTGGTCGACTGGGCCAATTCCCGGGAAGACCTGGTGACGCTGGAGTTCAACGCGCCTCTCAAGGAAATCCTGGCGATGTTCCGTCGCCACAAGTTCAGCCGTTATCCGGTGTACGACAGCGAGAGCCAGGAGTTCGTCGGCCTGCTGCACATCAAGGACTTGCTGCTGGAACTGGCGGCCCTGGACCACATTCCCGAGTCGTTCAACCTCGCCGAACTGACCCGGCCGCTGGAGCGCGTATCGCGGCACATGCCGCTGTCGCAGTTGCTGGAACAGTTCCGCAAGGGCGGTTCGCACTTTGCCCTGGTCGAAGAAGCCGATGGCAACATCATCGGCTACCTGACCATGGAAGACGTGCTGGAAGTGTTGGTCGGCGACATTCAGGACGAACACCGCAAGGCTGAGCGCGGGATCCTCGCGTACCAGCCGGGCAAGCTGCTGGTGCGCGGCGACACGCCGCTGTTCAAGGTCGAGCGCCTGCTGGGCATCGACCTGGACCACATCGAAGCCGAAACCCTCGCCGGGCTGGTCTACGAAACCCTGAAACGGGTGCCGGAAGAGGAAGAAGTGCTGGAAGTCGAAGGCTTGCGGATCATCATCAAGAAAATGAAAGGGCCGAAGATCATTCTGGCCAAGGTGCTGATGCTCGATTGAGTCGTACCGGGCTGAAACCGCGTCGATCCCTTCGCGAGCAGGCTCGCTCCCACATTGGAATGCATTTCAACTGTGGGAGCGAGCCTGCTCGCGAAGGCGTCTGAACAGGCAACACATTACTGCTTGCCCAACGCAAAGTTGGGCAATGCGCCCACCGGTTGATTGAACTGGTACGGAATCGACACCAGCCCCAACCCGGTATTGCGCTGCACCACGAAATGCAGGTGCGGCCCGCTGCTGTTGCCGGTATTACCCGACAGCGCCAACGCACTCCCCACCGACACCCGTTGCCCCTCGCGAACGCTCACCGAACCTTGCTTGAGGTGCAGGTACACGCCCATCGTTCCGTCATCGTGCAGCACCCGCACGAAATTACCCGACGGATCGGTGCCGCGCCCAGTCTGGGCATTCTCGGTTTTCACCACCACACCGCCACGCGCCGCGATGATCGGCGTGCCTTCGGGCATGGCGATGTCCATGGCGTAGCGGTTCTTGGGACCAAAGTGGCTGTATTGACCGTTGGCGCCCTGACTCAGCCGAAACGGTCCGCCACGCCACGGCAGCGGGTATCGATAGGCCATGGCGGCCCCTGAGGGGTCGCCCAGGGAGTATTCAAATTTTGGAGTGTAGGCGAGCGGCCTTTCGGGCTGCGTGGCCGTGAGCAGCGCCAGACGAATACTGCTGCGTGCCGGCATCACCCGGCGAATAGGTCGGCTCGGCGCACCACTGACGTTCTTCAGCCCGCCGAAGCTCAACTCGATTTCTACCGGCGCATACAAGTCATTGCGCACGTAAACGCTGTCCACACCCTTCTTCTTCGTGATGACGACATACACCTGACGCTCAAGATTCTCGACCATGCGATCACGAAAAACGAACACCTTGGAGCCCGTCGTGGGGCGGTCGCTGTAGGAGACCACGCCATTGGCGTCCGTGGACTTGTAGATCGTCATGGCCATCGCCGAGGTGGACGCCATGAAAAGACCGCAGAAAAACAGCAGGCGCGCGAGCATGGGCAAGATTCTGTCGAGTAAGGCCTGGGTAGGAGCCTAGCAGCTGCAATGGACCCGGGTAGTCGGCAGATGTTTCAAAATGGGCAGTTCAGCGGATGTGTGGTGAATTCGAAGGCCTCATCGCGAGCAAGCTCGCTCCCACATTGGAATGCATTTCAAATGTGGGAGCGACGGTGCGACGATTCGACCTGCTCGCGAAGGCGGCCTGTCAGGCGACGAAGATTACGCGCCGGGTATGAAATGCTTCTGCGCGGTGCCACGGGCAATCAGGCGCGAGATGTAGTCGAGCTTCTGCGCATCCTGGTCGACAAAGCGGAAGGTCAATTGCAACCAGTCGCTGTCGGGTTTCTGCTCGTGGGCGACGATGGCGTGCAGGTAGCCGTTCAGACGGGCGGTTTCGGCGTTATCGCCCTGCTCCAGGTCGAGTACGGCGCTGTCGAGCACTTGCGGCAGAGTGTCGGTGCGTTTTACCACCAGCAGTGCTTCCTTGAGGCTCAAGGCCTTGATCACACATTGCGCAATGCCGTTCGGCAGGCGCAACTGGCCCTGGCCACGACCACCCGTTGGCGCTGCGGAGGACGCTGGAGGCTTGATCGGCGGGCTGTTGAGCAGACCGCGAGACGGAGCTGCAGCCGGGGCTGGCGCGGCGGCGACAGGTTTGGCGAACGGGTTGACCGGCGCCGCGGCGGGTGCGACCACGGCAGCCTTGCCGCCGGTCAATGCGCTCAGGGAATCGTTGCCGAACGCCGAGTTCATTTTGGTCGGCGCGCTGTTCATCAAGGTGTCGAGCTTGCCGACCTTGTTCAGGGCCTGCTTGACCTTGGTCAGCAGCTGCTCGTTGGTGAACGGCTTGCTGACGTAGCCGGAAACACCGGCCTGGATCGCCTGGACGACGTTCTCTTTATCGCCCCGGCTGGTCACCATCACGAACGGCATGGTCTTGAGGTTGTCCTGCTCGCGGCACCAGGTCAGCAGCTCCAGGCCGGACATTTCCGGCATTTCCCAGTCGCACAGGACCAGGTCGAACGCTTCCCGTGCCAGCACGGCCTGAGCCTTTTTGCCGTTGACCGCGTCTTCGATCCGGATCCCCGGGAAGTAGTTGCGCAAGCACTTCTTCACCAGGTCACGAATGAACGACGCGTCGTCCACGACCAACACACTGACCTTACTCATCCATCACCCCTTTAAAAAATCCCGGCAAGCATACCGCTTTGCTGATGGCACATTGCCAAAAACCTTCAGTCACGCCGGGACTTTTCGTTCGCGGGTGCTGCTTTCGAATTCATAATCCACAAACAAAAACGCCCAGCCAAAAGGCCGGGCGCTTTTCTCAGGCAATCTTACTTATCGTCAGCTTTGCCCGGAACATTAGCGGTTTCGCCACTTGTGCCTTCAACTTCTTCTTTCATGCGCTTGAGGCCCAGATGCCGCACGTCGGTGCCGCGCACCAAGTAAATCACCAGCTCCGAGATGTTGCGCGCGTGGTCGCCGATCCGTTCCAGCGAACGCAGCACCCAGATAATGCTCAAGACCCGCGAGATAGAGCGCGGGTCTTCCATCATGTAGGTTGCGAGTTCGCGCAACGCGGTTTTGTATTCGCGGTCGATGATCTTGTCGTACTGGGCCACCGACAACGCCAGGTCGGCGTCGAAGCGGGCAAAGGCGTCCAGCGCATCGCGAACCATGTTGCGCACCTGGTCGCCGATGTGGCGAACCTCGACGTAACCCCGTGGGGCTTCGCCTTCTTCGCACAACTGGATGGCGCGACGGGCGATCTTGGTCGCTTCGTCACCGATGCGCTCAAGGTCGATGACCGACTTGGAGATGCTGATGATCAAACGCAAGTCCGACGCCGCCGGCTGACGACGGGCCAGAATGCGCAGGCATTCTTCGTCGATGTTGCGTTCCATCTGGTTGATCTGGTCGTCGATCTCGCGAACCTGCTGGGCCAGGCCAGAATCGGCCTCAATCAGCGCGGTCACCGCGTCGTTGACCTGCTTTTCCACCAGCCCGCCCATGGCCAGGAGGTGGCTGCGCACTTCCTCGAGCTCAGCGTTGAACTGCGCGGAGATGTGATGGGTAAGGCCTTCTTTACTAATCATGTTGGCGTCCTTGGAGCGTCCGGTAAGGTGCGGTGGACCGCAGCGTCAGTTCAGTGAGCAACAACAGCTTCCTAGCCGTAGCGACCAGTGATGTAGTCTTCGGTCTGCTTCTTCGCCGGATTGGTGAACAGGGTATCGGTGTCGCCGAACTCCACCAGTTTGCCCATGTACATGAACGCCGTGTAATCGGAAACCCGCGCGGCCTGTTGCATGTTGTGGGTCACGATGACGATGGTGAACTTCGATTTCAGTTCGTAGATCAGCTCTTCGACTTTCAGCGTGGAGATCGGGTCGAGTGCCGAGCACGGTTCGTCGAGCAGCAGCACTTCCGGCTCCACGGCGATGGTGCGAGCGATTACCAGACGTTGCTGCTGACCACCGGACAGGCCCAGTGCCGATTCATGCAGACGGTCTTTGACTTCGTCCCACAGCGCCGCACCTTTCAACGCCCACTCGACGGCTTCGTCGAGGATGCGCTTCTTGTTGATGCCCTGGATGCGCAGGCCGTAGACCACGTTCTCGTAGATGGTTTTCGGGAACGGGTTGGGCTTCTGGAACACCATGCCAACGCGACGACGCAACTCGGCCACGTCCTCGCCCTTACGGTAAATGTTGTTGCCGTAAAGGTTGATTTCACCTTCTACGCGGCAACCGTCGACCAGGTCGTTCATGCGGTTGAACGTACGCAGCAGCGTGGACTTGCCGCAGCCGGACGGACCGATGAAGGCCGTCACGCGCTGTTTCGGGATGTTCAGGTTGACGTCGTACAGCGCTTGTTTATCGCCGTAGAAAAGGTTCAAGCCCGGCACTTCAATGGCCACGGTTTCCTGTTCAAGACTCAGGCTCTGCTTGTCGCGACCCAGCGCAGACATGTTGATGCCGTGGGTATGTGCTTCGTGCTGCATGGGAGGCTCCCTGTGCTAACAAATTCGGTTCGGTTTTTGTGGGAGCCAGCCTGCTGGCGATTCAGGCAACGCGGTCAATCTGTAAACCGCGGTGATGCCATCGCCAGCAGGCTGGCTCCCACATAAGAAATCAGCTATCCAGCGCTTTGTATTTTTCGCGCAGGTGGTTACGGATATAGACGGCCGACAGGTTGAGCGTGGCGATCACCAGCACCAGCAGCAGCGCCGTGGCGTACACCAGCGGCCGTGCGGCCTCGACGTTCGGGCTCTGGAAGCCGACGTCATAGATGTGGAAGCCCAAGTGCATGATCTTCTGATCCAGGTGAAGGTACGGGTAGTTACCATCCAGTGGCAGCGACGGCGCCAGTTTCACCACACCTACCAGCATCAGCGGCGCCACTTCACCAGCGGCGCGAGCCACGGCGAGGATCATGCCGGTCATCATCGCCGGGCTGGCCATCGGCAGTACGATCTTCCACAAGGTTTCAGCCTTGGTTGCGCCGAGGGCCAACGAGCCTTCGCGCACGGTGCGAGGAATCCGCGCCAGGCCTTCTTCGGTGGCCACGATCACCACCGGCACCGCCAGCAGTGCCAGGGTCAGGGACGCCCAGAGTAGACCCGGCGTGCCGAAGGTCGGCGCCGGCAATGCTTCAGGGAAGAACAACCGGTCGACCGAACCGCCCAGCACATAGACGAAGAAGCCCAGACCGAACACGCCGTAAACGATCGCCGGAACACCCGCGAGGTTGTTCACCGCGATGCGGATCAAGCGCGTCATTGCGTTCTGTTTCGCATATTCACGCAGGTAAACCGCTGCCAGTACGCCGAACGGGGTCACGATCATCGCCATGATCAACGTCATCATCACGGTGCCGAAAATCGCCGGGAAGATCCCGCCTTCGGTGTTCGCTTCACGCGGGTCGTCGCTCAAGAACTCCCAGACCTTGCTGAAGTAGAAGCCGATCTTGGTGAAGGTGCCCATGGCGTTCGGCTGAAAGGCGTGAACCACTTTGCCAATGCCGATTTCGATTTCTTTGCCATTGGCATCGCGGGCCGTCAGGCTGTCGCGGTTGAACTGGGCGTGCAGGTCGTTCAGGCGTGCTTCGATGTCCTGATAACGAGCGTTCAGTTCGGCGCGCTCGGACTCCAGGTCCGCTTGCGCGGCGGCGTCGAGCTGGCCGGCCAGTTCCAGTTTGCGACCGTGCAGACGCACACGTTCCAGACCGGCGTTGATCGCGCCGATGTCGACTTTTTCCAGGGTCTTGAGCTGGGCCGCGAGCTGGTTGACGCGAGCGACGCGGGCCTGCAGCTCGGGCCATGCGGCTTCGCCTTCAGCGATGACCTTGCCGTCCTGCTTGACGTTGACCAGGTAGCCGTAGAAGTTGCCCCACTCGCGACGCTCGATGGCCATCAGCTCGGGCGGGGTCTTCTGGTTTGTCAGCCACTCGCCGACGATCCAGGTGAAGTCGTTGCCGTTCAGGTCACGGTTGCCGACCTTGATCAGCTCGCGAGTCATGAACTCCGGGCCCTGATCGGGCACCGGCAGGCCAGCGCTTTTCAGGCGCTCGCGCGGCACTTCTTCTTTCTGCACCACTTCGCCGATGACGAGGTGGTTGGCCTGGCCCGGCACGTCGTAACTGGCGTGCACCAGGTCCGCCGGCCAGAAGTGGCCCAGACCGCGCACGGCAATCACCGCCAGCAAGCCAATGGTCATGATGACCGCGATGGACACCGCGCCACCGCTGATCCAGACGCCTGGGGCGCCGCTCTTGAACCATCCTTTCAGGGAGTTCTGTTTCACAGACTTCTACCTTTCTTAAAGCGACGAGTATTTCTTGCGCAGACGCTGACGAATCAGTTCTGCGAGGGTGTTCATGACGAAGGTGAACAACAGCAGCACCAGTGCCGAGAGGAACAGCACGCGGTAGTGGCTGCCGCCGACTTCCGATTCGGGCATTTCCACCGCGACGTTGGCGGCCAGGGTGCGCAGGCCTTCGAACAGGTTCATTTCCATGACCGGCGTGTTACCGGTGGCCATCAGCACGATCATGGTTTCACCGACCGCACGGCCCATGCCGATCATCAACGCCGAGAAGATGCCCGGGCTGGCGGTGAGGATCACCACCCGCGTCATGGTCTGCCACGGCGTGGCACCGAGCGCCAGAGAGCCGAGGGTCAGGCCGCGAGGCACACTGAACACGGCGTCTTCGGCGATGGAGTAAATGTTCGGGATCACCGCGAAGCCCATGGCCAGACCGACTACCAGAGCGTTGCGCTGGTCGTAGGTGATGCCCAGGTCGTGGGAGATCCACATGCGCATGTCGCCGCCGAAGAACCAGGTTTCCATGTACGGGCTCATGTACAGCGACAACCAGCCCACAAACAGAATCACCGGGATCAGGATCGCGCTTTCCCAGCCGTCCGGCACTTTCAGGCGGATGGACTCAGGCAGGCGGCTGAAGACGAAACCGGCGACCAGGATGCCAATCGGCAAGAGCATCAGCAGGCTGAAGATGCCCGGCAAATGCCCTTCCACATAAGGCGCGAGGAACAGGCCGGCGAAGAAACCGAGGATCACCGTCGGCATCGCTTCCATCAGCTCGATCACCGGTTTGACCTTGCGGCGCAAGCTTGGGGCCATGAAGTACGCGGTGTAGATCGCAGCAGCGACGGCCAGCGGTGCGGCCAACAGCATGGCGTAGAACGCGGCTTTCAGGGTACCGAAGGTCAGCGGCGACAAGCTCATCTTCGGTTCGAAGTCAGTGTTTGCAGCGGTCGATTGCCAGACGTATTTAGGTTCGTCGTAGTTCTCGTACCAGACCTTGCTCCACAACGCGCTCCACGAAACTTCCGGGTGCGGATTGTCCAGCAGCAGCGGCTGCACCTTACCGTTAGCCTCGACGATGATACGGTTGGCACGCGGCGACATGCCGAAAACGCCCTGGCCTTCCACCACCTGATCGACCAGCAACGTGCGGTGAGCGGTACTGTGGAAGACGCCAAGCTTGCCGGATGCGTCGAGGGCTACGAAGCCTTTGCGACGCTCTTCAGCACTGATTTCAACAATCGGCGTAGTGCCCATCTGGAAGGTACGAATCTGCTTCAGACGCAGTTCGCCGTCCGGGTCACGAGCCATGAACCACTGGGCCAGACCACCTTTGGAGTCACCGAGGATCAGCGAGATACCGCCCACCAGTTGGGTGGCAGCGGTGATTTCGGCCTCACCGTTCTCCAGCAATTTGTAGCGACCGTTGAGGCTCTTGTCGCGCAGGCTGAACACGTCGGCCTGAGCACGACCGTTAATCACGTACAGCCACTGCTGACGTGGGTCGACGAAGATGTTTTTCACCGGCTCGGTCATTTGCGGCAGATCGATGCGCTTCTGCTCGTTGGTGATTTCGCCGGTCATCATGTTTTCTTCGCTGGTCAGCGACAGGACATTGAGTTGCGAACCGGTGGAGCCGACCAGCATCAGGGTCGTATCGGTGGCGTTGAGACTGACATGCTCCAGCGCACCGCCCGCCTCGTTCAGCGCAATCGGGGTTTCGCCATACGGGTACTCGATGGCTGGCGAGATGGTCTTCTTGCCGTCCGGGTAGCTGACCTTGTACGTGTGACGGAACACCAGCGCCTGACCGTTGGACAAGCCAACCGCTACCAGCGGATGGCCGGGTTGGTCTTCAGCAATGGACGTGACCGTGGTGCCCGCCGGGATCGGCAGATCGACGCGCTTGAGTTCGGCGCCACTGTCGATATCGAAGAACAACGCCTGGCCCTTGTCGGAAACCCGCATGGCGACCTGGTTCTGTTCTTCCAGGGAGATCATCAACGGCTTGCCGGCGTCTTGCATCCAGGCAGGTGTGATGGCGTCCTTTGCCGTCAGGTCGGCACCCTGGAACAGCGGCGCGACGACGTAGGCGAGGAAGAAAAAGATCAGCGTGATCGCGCCAAGAACGGCGAGGCCGCCAACGAGGACGTACCAACGGGTCAGGCGATCTTTGAGCGCTCGGATGCGGCGCTTGCGTTGCAGCTCAGGCGTATTGAAGTCAATTCGCTTGGGGGGATTTGTAGTCATGGTGGAATTGGCCAGATCAGTCATGCGCACACCCTAGCGATCCTGTATGACAGAAAGATGACAATGCAGTGACGCAACAAATCCGCCGCCAGCGTTAACTGGCAGTGGATAGAAAATTAGCGGTGTGTGGGGGCGGGCGTACCCGCCCCCACTGGAGTCCGGAAATCATCCCGGACTCAGGGTGTTACTTCTTTGCGACGTTGCCGCCTTCTTGCAGACCCAGGTCAGCCAGTGCTTTTGCAGCAACCTTGGCCGGCAGTGGGATGTAGCCGTCTTTCACTACAACTTCCTGACCCTGCTTGGACAGAATCAGTTTCACGAACTCGGCTTCCAGCGGGGCCAGAGGCTTGTTCGGTGCTTTGTTGACGTAAACGTAGAGGAAGCGCGACAGCGGGTACTTGCCGTTCAGGGCGTTTTCTTCGGTGTCTTCGATGAATTCAGTGCTGCCTTTCTTGGCCAGTGCAACTGTCTTCACGCTAGCGGTCTTGTAGCCGATGCCCGAGTAACCAACGCCATTCAGCGAGGAGCTGATCGACTGCACGACCGAAGCCGAGCCTGGTTGTTCGTTGACGTTTGGCTTGTAGTCGCCCTTGCACAGGGCTTCTTCTTTGAAGTAGCCGTAGGTGCCGGATACCGAGTTTCGACCGAACAGTTGAACCGGCTTGTTGGCCAGGTCGCCGGTCACGCCCAGATCACCCCAGGTTTTCACGTCGGTTTTAGCACCGCACAGACGAGTCGAGGAGAAGATCGCGTCGACTTGCTCCATGGTCATGTGCTGGATCGGGTTGTCTTTGTGTACGAAGACAGCCAGGGCGTCCACGGCAACCGGAATAGCGGTTGGCTTGTAGCCGTATTTGGTTTCGAAGGCTTGCAGCTCGTTGTCCTTCATCTTGCGGCTCATCGGGCCCAGGTTAGCGGTGCCTTCAGTCAGCGCAGGTGGCGCGGTAGAAGAACCGGCAGCCTGAATCTGGATGTTTACGTTCGGGTATTCTTTTTTGTAGTTCTCAGCCCACAGGGTCATGAGGTTGGCCAGGGTATCGGAGCCGACGCTGGACAGGTTGCCCGACACACCAGTGGTCTTGGTGTAGCTCGGGATAGCAGGGTCAACAGCGGCAACCGCGTTGGCAGTCGCAACGCCAGCAGCGACAAAAGTCATTGCCGCCATCAAACGCTTCAGTTTCATGCCTTACTCCTAGCAGATAGGTGTGTTAAGTCGGGGCCAAGTATCAGCAGGCCGTGTGAACACTCTATGGCTGAAATATGACAATTGGATGAAAGGCCAGCATTCGGCTTTTTTGCAGGATATTTCGAGTCGCCTTCATCGCGGGCAAGCTCGCTCCCACAGGGATTCTGCGGCGAACACAGAACCAATGTGGGAGCGAGATTGCTCGCGATGGGGCCCGTACAGGCGATGAAAAAGGTCGGCTTAGCGGCCCTTCTTCCAGAGATAAGCACCCACCAGAATCCCGACACCGCAGATGATCGCCACGTAATAGGCCGGCCCCATCGGGCTTTCCTTGAGCAGCAGGGTGACAACCATCGGGGTCAGGCCGCCGAAGATGGCGTAGGCCAGGTTGTAGGAGAACGACAGCCCGCTAAAGCGCACCACCGCCGGGAAGGCTTTGACCATCACGTATGGCACCGCACCAATAGTCCCGACCAGCAGACCGGTCAGGGCGTACATCGGGAACAACCAGTCGGGGTGATTGAACAGGCTGTGATAGAAGGTCCACGAACTGAGCAACAACGCGGCACTGCCAAATACGAACACCCGGCCAGCGCCGAAACGGTCAGCCAACGCGCCGGAAGCCACGCAACCCACGCTCAGAAACACGATGGCCAGGCTGTTGGCCTGCAACGCGGTGGTTGGCGAGAAGTGGTAGACGGTCTGCAGCACGGTCGGGGTCATCAGGATGACCACGATGATGCCGGCGGACAGCAGCCAGGTCAGCAGCATGGAAATCAGGATCGCCCCGCGATGGTCGCGCAACACGGCGCGCAGCGGCACTTCTTCTGCCAGGGCCTTGCGCAGTTGCAGCTCGGCGAATACCGGGGTCTCGTGCAGCCAGCGGCGCAGGTAAACCGAGAACAGGCCGAATACGCCACCCAACAGGAACGGAATCCGCCAGGCGTAATCCGAGACTTCGACCGGGGTGTAAATGCTGTTGATCGCGGTTGCGACCAGCGAGCCCAGCAGGATGCCAGCCGTCAGACCACTGGTCAGGGTGCCGCAGGCGTAGCCGATGTGCCGCTGCGGCACGTGTTCGGAAACGAATACCCACGCGCCCGGCACTTCACCGCCAATCGCAGCGCCCTGAATCACCCGCATCAGCAGCAACAGGATCGGCGCCCACATGCCGATCTGCGCGTAAGTCGGTAGCAGGCCCATGATCAAGGTCGGCACCGCCATCATGAAAATGCTCAGGGTGAACATCTTCTTGCGTCCCAGCAGGTCGCCGAAGTGCGCCATGACGATGCCGCCCAGTGGCCGCGCCAGGTAGCCGGCGGCAAAGATCCCGAAGGTCTGCATCAAGCGCAGCCACTCGGGCATGTCGGCCGGGAAGAACAGCTTGCCGACCACCGTGGCGAAGAACACGAAGATGATGAAGTCGTAAAACTCCAGCGCACCGCCCAGGGCAGACAACGACAAAGTCTTGTAATCGCTGCGGGTCAGCGGACGTGCGGATTGAGTGGACTGCGCAATGCTCGAGGGCGCTGTGGTCATGGCAAGGCTTCTCTTATAGTCGGATCTGCAACCCCAACAACGCTGGCTGAGGCTTGGGCAGGTCCGGCACGATAGCAAATTGTTCGAAAAAGCACATAGAGGTGCGTAATTGACGGTCGAAATGAGAACCGGACGGTCGTCTCGGAGTCTACCGATCGATATACTCGCAATCCTGCACCTGCTTGTAAGGGGTTGCTGTGCGAAAACGTCGTTGGCACCCGTCAGCCGATTTCGCAGAGTTTCCCTTTAGGCGCCTTACGAAAAACGTGACGAACGTAGTATGTTCGGGGCTGAATCGTTTTTCCAAGACGGCTATTCACCCGCTACACCTATGAAGAGTCACGGGTCAGAGGCACCCCCGGCATGATAGAGCTCGAACAAGAAGATCCAATCCCGCAAGGCGACCTTGCCCTGCAAATTACCGCGCTCCCTCGCGAAACCAACGGCTTTGGCGATATTTTCGGCGGTTGGCTGGTGTCGCAGATGGATTTGGCCGGCACCGCAATGGCCAGCAAAGTCGCGGGTGGCCGCGTGGCTACGGTTGCGATCGACCGCATGGCGTTTCTGGTTCCGGTAGCGGTGGGTGCTCAGCTCTCCTTCTATACCCAGGCGCTGGAAATCGGCCGCAGCTCGATTCAGATGATGGTCGAAGTCTGGAGTGACGATCCGCTGTCCAGCGAGTGGCGTAAAGTGACTGAAGCCGTGTTTGTGTTCGTCGCCATCGACGGCAGCGGTCGCACCCGTTCGGTTCCGCCTAGAGCTCGTTAAACACTGCGCCCTTTCTGCGGTCCATTGCAGTCATTGTTCCTGATCGAGAGTTGCCCCATGAGCACGCCCAACGTTGAAGCCGTGAAACTGGATGAACTGAACTGCTGGCGTATCCGCCACGGTCAGGCCGAACTGCTGGTTGCCCAGCAGGGCGCGCACATCCTCAGTTATCAAGTGGCCGGTCAACCGCCGCTGATCTGGCTCAACGACGAAGCGGTGTTCAAGACTGGCAAGAGCATCCGCGCCGGGGTTCCGGTGTGCTGGCCATGGTTCGGCAATCTGCCGCGCAACCCGCAGAGCGTTCAGGCCATGCGCGTCAGCAACGAAGCGCCGACCGCCCACGGGCTGGTAAGGGCGATGGACTGGGAACTGGGCGGCATTGAAACCGAGGGCGAAAGCCTCAAGGTGGAGTTTGTTCTGCCTTACCCTGAAGGCGGCTTGCCAGGCTGGCCGCATCAAGTGGATTTGAAGCTGAGCATTCGCCTGGATGAGCAACTCCATATCAGTCTGACCAGCCATAACCAGGGCGCTTACAACGTCACCATCAGCCAGGCGCTGCACAGTTACTTCGCGGTCAGCGATGTACGCGAAGTGCATGTCGAAGGGCTGGATGGCTTGAGTTACATCGAAACCCTGGACGACTGGAAAACCGTCATTCAGACCGGCGATCTGCGTTTTGTCGGCGAGACCGATCGTATCTATCTCAATACCCCGGCGAAGCTGAGCATTGTCGATCCGGCCTGGGAACGGCGCATCGAGCTGACCAGCAGCGGTTCGCGCACGGCGGTGATCTGGAACCCGTGGATCGAACGCGCCGCAGCGTTCAGTGACATGGCCGACGATGGCTGGCAGCGCATGCTGTGCATTGAAACGGCGAACGTGATGGATGATGTGGTGTCGCTGGCGCCAGGTGCGAGCCATACCCTCGGCGTCAGCATAGGCAGCAAACCTCTCTAAGCAACACCACAAAACCAATGTGGGAGCGAGCCTGCTCGCGATGGCGGTATAACAGTCAACATAGATGCTGAATGTTATGGCCTCATCGCGAGCAAGCTCGCTCCCACAGTTTTTTGTATCGAGCCAACTGGCGCTGTTACAGATCCGACTCTTTCACCACCCGCACCTTCGCCGCATCCAGCGCATACGCTGCGTCAGCCAGGTCGTTGTTGACCTTCTCGATCTTCAGCGTGCCGGTCACCCACAGCGGTGTATAGATGTCATTCAGCTTCAAACCTTTCGGATAACGCACCAGCACCAATTGATTAGGTGGCGGCGGCGGCACGTGGATGCAGGCGCCCGGATACGGCACGAGGAAGAACAGTGTGCTGTGGCCCTTGGCGTCGGACTCCAGCGGCACCGGATAACCACCGATGCGGATGTTCTTGTCGTTCATCGACGGCACGGTTTTGGTCGAATACATCACCGCCGGCAAGCCCCTGCTCTGCTTCATGCCACCTTTTTCGGTAAAGGTGCCATTGGCTTCGGGGGAGTTGTGGTCGATTTCAGGCATGGCCTCGAGGGCTTTCTGGTCCGACTTTGGCATCAGTTCGAGCCAGTCGGTTTCCGGCAGTTCGCCGGCGTGGGCAAGGCCCGTACCCAGTAATAGGAAAGTCAGCAAAAGACGGCGCATGGAGGTGCTCGGTTAAGAATAGGACTATGCAACGCCGAGCATTCTAGCCCTCCCCGGCTGCGCAGCAGAGAGGGCTTTGTCGCCTGAATCAGTTCTTTTTGATCAAGCCGTAGATCACCAGCAAGATCACGGCGCCCACCAGCGCACCAAGGAAGCCTGCGCCTTGGCCGGCCTGATAGAAGCCCAGAGCCTGGCCGCCATAAGTGGCCGCCAGCGAACCGCCGATACCGAGCAGGATGGTCATGATCCAGCCCATGCTGTCATCGCCCGGTTTCAGGAACCGAGCCAGCAGGCCGACGATCAAGCCGATAAAGATGGTTCCAATAATTCCCATGGCATTTCCCTCTGATTGGTTTGGCTATGCGAAAGCCTAGTCAGACTTTGGCATCCTGCCATGAGAGAACGGCGGGCCCTGAATGGTTCCGCCGCTGCCACATGAAACTATTCGGCGATGAGCGCTTCGACCTTGAGGATCTGCTGCTCCAGCGTGGCCTTGTCGGCGCAGCGCAGGTTGGCGTGACCGACCTTGCGACCGACCTTGAACGCCTTGCCATAGTGATGCAGATGGCAATCGGCAATGGCCAGGACTTTCTCGGTCTCCGGCACTTTACCGATGAAGTTGAGCATCGCGCTCTCGCCGACCTTGGCCGTCGAACCCAGCGGCAGACCGGCAACGGCCCGCAGGTGGTTTTCGAACTGGCTGCACTCGGCACCTTCAGTGGTCCAGTGACCTGAGTTGTGCACGCGCGGAGCAATCTCGTTAGCCTTGAGGCCACCGTCGACTTCAAAGAACTCGAACGCCATCACGCCAACGTAGTTCAGCTGCTTGAGCACACGGCTGGAATAGTCTTCCGCCAAGGCTTGCAGCGGGTGATCGGTGCTGGCCACGGACAGTTTGAGGATGCCGCTGTCGTGGGTGTTGTGAACCAGCGGATAGAACTTGGTTTCGCCATCGCGAGCCCGCACAGCGATCAGCGAGACCTCACCCGTGAACGGCACGAAGCCTTCCAACAGGCAGGCCACGCTGCCCAGTTCCGCGAACGTGCCGACGACATCTTCAGGCTTGCGCAGAACCTTCTGGCCCTTGCCGTCGTAACCCAGGGTGCGGGTTTTCAACACGGCCGGCAGACCGATGGAAGCCACGGCAGCGTCCAGATCGGCTTGCGATTGAATGTCGGCGAACGCCGGGGTGGGAATCCCCAGGTCCTTGAACATGCTCTTCTCGAACCAGCGATCACGGGCGATGCGCAGGGCTTCGGCGCTCGGGTAGACCGGGACGAATTGCGACAGGAAGGCCACGGTTTCGGCCGGGACGCTTTCGAACTCGAAAGTCACCAGATCGACTTCATCGGCCAGCTGACGCAGGTGATCCTGATCGCCGTAATCGGCCCGCAGGTGTTCGCCCAACGCGGCTGCGCAAGCATCCGGCGCGGGGTCCAGGAAAGCGAAGTTCATGCCCAGCGGAGTGCCCGCCAGCGCCAACATGCGACCCAACTGGCCGCCACCGATTACACCGATCTTCATCGTCAACAACCTCAGGCGATGCGTGGGTCTGGATTTTCCAGGACGCTGTCTGTCTGCTCAGCGCGGAATTTTTTCAGCACCGCGTGGAACTGCGGGTGCTTGGCGCCAAGGATGCTCGCCGAGAGCAGCGCTGCGTTGATCGCGCCAGCCTTGCCGATGGCCAGGGTGGCGACCGGAATGCCGGCGGGCATCTGCACGATGGACAGCAGCGAATCGACGCCCGAGAGCATCGACGACTGCACCGGCACGCCCAGTACCGGCAGGTGGGTCTTTGCCGCACACATGCCTGGCAAGTGGGCTGCGCCGCCGGCACCGGCGATGATCACCTCGATGCCACGCGCCTCAGCCTCTTCGGCGTACTGGAAGAGCAGGTCCGGGGTGCGGTGGGCAGAGACCACTTTCACCTCGTAAGGAATGCCGAGCTTTTCCAGCATATCGGCGGTGTGG
Organism: Pseudomonas sp. LBUM1666; assembly: GCF_059695775.1. Lineage (NCBI taxonomy): Bacteria > Pseudomonadati > Pseudomonadota > Gammaproteobacteria > Pseudomonadales > Pseudomonadaceae > Pseudomonas > Pseudomonas sp. LBUM1666. Next base: position 6,182,791 of record NZ_CP166789.1, read on the forward strand.
CTAAGGGTGGACCAATCGGATTTGGAGCCCATGATCACGCCAACCAGTGCACTCATCGTCGTGCCTCTTCTCTCTGGGCGCCCGCAGGCGCGTCAAAAAACAACAAGCCACGCAAATGCGTGGCTTGATTGTACGAATTAGTTTCGGGTGAAAACTGCCTGCGCTCAATCATGCTGCGTTAAAAACAATCTCGAAATGCTCATTGGCTAAAGCCAACTCCGCTTTCTCGCTTGTTTTTGCCTTGCCTGATCTTCGCTCGGCGAGTTTTCACCCTCGAAACTTGGCCGGACGAACCGGCCGAAGGCCGCGCAGTATACCTCAATGAAGCAGATAAACAGCCCCCGATACGACCATCTGTCATTCGGCGCAAAGTACCGGTTTTATTGACTCGAAGGTCAACGGAAGATCGACACTATTCCCTGTGGGAGCGAGCTTGCTCGCGATGGCGTCATAACAGTCGACATTGAAATTGAATGTGAATCCGTCATCGCGAGCAAGCTCGCTCCCACAGGGTTCTTCAGCAGTCTCAAGTGCCGGTTGTACCTTGCGCTGCGCCGCCTTCCAGCTTGCGCCACAGCAACCGCACATTCGCCTTGCGCACCAGCGCGCAGCGATACAGACGAATCTCCAGTGGCACATGCCATTGCGGACCGCCGCAAACCACCAGTTCACCCCGAGCCAATTCGGCGCGCACGCTGAGCTGCGGCACCCAGGCAATGCCCAATCCTTCCAGCGCCATGCTTTTAAGGCTGTCGGCCATGGCGGTCTCATAGATGGTGGTGAAGCGCAGCGCGCGCTGACGCAGCAGCATGTTCACCGAACGCCCGAGAAATGCACCGGCGCTGTAGGCGAGCAGCGGCACACTGCCTTCGCCTTCCAGATCGAACAGCGGCTTGCCCTCGGCGTCCGCCGCGCAGACCGGGAGCATTTCAGTGTCGCCAAGGTGCAGCGACGGGAATATTTCCGGGTCCATCTGCATCGCAGCATCCGGGTCGTAGAACGCCAGCATCAGATCACAACCGCCTTCGCGCAGCGCATGCACTGCATCCCCGACGTTGGTTGCTACCAGGCGCGTCGCGATGTTCAGGCCTTCATTACGCAATTGCGCGATCCAGCGCGGGAAAAAACCCAACGCCAGGGAGTGAGCGGCGGCGACTTGCATCACCTCGCCCTGCCCGCCTTCCAGGTGATGAAGGTGACGCAACACTTCACCGAGCTGCTCGACCACCGTCCGCGCGGTGACCAGAAACAGCTGCCCCGCCGCCGTCAGCTCGATCGGCGTGCGCGAGCGATTGACCAGGGTCAGCCCCAGCGCGGCTTCAAGGCTGCGGATCCGTCGACTGAATGCCGGCTGAGTCACGAAGCGTCGTTCGGCAGCCTGGGAGAAGCTGCGGGTGGCGGCCAGAGCACTAAAGTCCTCAAGCCATTTACTTTCAAGGTTCATCACGGCCTCCCGGACACGCACCAATTTAGGTCACACGCTCGCCGCAGACACGGCGTCACACGGGCATTATGCCGAATGTGCATAGGCTAGTGTTTAACAGCATTGGCCCAAAATTCTCCACAAGCCTAGCATTTGCAGTGTTCCGGCACAGACCGGGTCCATATCGAGATGATTTCTATCATGTCCTCCGCTGCATCTTTCCGCACAGAAAAAGACCTGCTTGGCGTACTCGAAGTACCTGCTCAAGCGTATTACGGCATCCAGACCCTGCGAGCGGTGAACAACTTCCGTCTCTCCGGCGTTCCGATTTCGCATTACCCGAAGCTGGTTGTCGGCCTGGCAATGGTCAAACAGGCCGCCGCTGACGCCAACCGCGAACTGGGTCACCTGAGCGAAGCCAAGCACGCTGCCATCAGCGAAGCCTGTGCACGTTTGATCCGCGGCGATTTCCACGAAGAGTTCGTGGTGGACATGATTCAAGGCGGCGCTGGCACTTCAACCAACATGAATGCCAACGAAGTCATTGCCAACATCGCGCTGGAGGCCATGGGTCACCAGAAGGGCGAATACCAATACCTGCACCCGAACAACGACGTGAACATGGCGCAGTCGACCAACGACGCCTACCCGACCGCGATCCGTCTGGGTCTGCTGCTGGGTCACGACGCGCTGCTGGCTAGCCTCGACAGCCTGATCCAGGCGTTCGCTGCCAAGGGTGTTGAGTTCAGCCACGTCCTGAAGATGGGCCGTACCCAGCTGCAAGACGCCGTGCCGATGACCCTGGGTCAAGAATTCCGTGCCTTCGCCACAACCCTGAGCGAAGACCTGGCTCGCCTGAAAACACTGGCACCTGAACTGCTGACCGAAGTGAACCTGGGCGGCACCGCGATCGGTACTGGCATCAACGCCGACCCGCGTTACCAGCACCTGGCCGTTCAGCGTCTGGCGCTGATCAGCGGTCAACCGCTGGTTCCGGCTGCCGACCTGATCGAAGCCACCTCCGACATGGGCGCCTTCGTGCTGTTCTCCGGCATGCTCAAGCGCACCGCGGTCAAGCTGTCGAAAATCTGCAACGACCTGCGCCTGCTGTCCAGCGGCCCACGCACCGGCATCAACGAAATCAACCTGCCAGCGCGTCAGCCAGGCAGCTCGATCATGCCAGGCAAGGTCAACCCGGTTATCCCGGAAGCGGTTAACCAGGTGGCGTTCCAGATCATCGGCAACGACTTGGCTCTGACCATCGCGGCCGAAGGCGGCCAGTTGCAACTGAACGTGATGGAGCCGCTGATCGCGTTCAAGATCTTCGACTCGATCCGCCTGCTGCAACGCGCCATGGACATGCTGCGCGAGCACTGCATCGTCGGCATCACCGCCAACGAAGAGCGCTGCCGCGAACTGGTCGAGCACTCGATCGGTCTGGTCACCGCGCTGAACCCGTACATCGGCTATGAAAACGCCACCCGCATTGCCCGTATCGCCCTCGAAAGCGGCCGTGGCGTGCTGGAACTGGTGCGCGAAGAAGGCTTGCTCGACGACGAAATGCTCGCCGACATCCTGCGCCCGGAAAACATGATTGCTCCGCGTCTGGTGCCTCTGAAGGCTTAACCGAACGCAACACCGGCGCTTGCTCCTTTAACGAAGAGCACGAAGCGCCACGCTCACCAGGTCGAGGGACTAGACACCTCTCACCTTTTGAGGGCTTGGGGATTTATTCCCCAAGCCCTTTTTTTTAACTTCTGAAAGGAAACCGTCTTCTGTAGGAGTGAGCCTGCTCGCGATGCAGGCACCGCGGTATTTCAGTTGCACCGCGTTATCGTTCATCGCGAGCAGGCTCACTCCTACAAAGACCTGGCGCAAAAAAGTCAGGTGTTTCAAAGGCTTCAATTCGTCGCTTGCACCACAACCGTGCAGACGGACGGCACGCTCATAGGTATAGTGCCGCCCCTCTTCGCGTGAGCGGTCGTCGGTAACGAGGCCCAAACCCATGCGAAACCCGAACTAATAACAAACCCGCAATATGAAATCGGGACGAACACGCGCCTCATCTGTTGTGCCACGCGCACAGCGGTGTAACGCGATGTTTCTGCCTGTCCAACATTTGCCTACACAAAAAACAGCGAGGAATAATCCATGCTCGAAGTCATTAACGACTTCCTCTCAGGGAAAGTACTGATCGTGCTCATTGTCGGGCTCGGTAGCTACTTCACGATCCGCTCGCGTTTCGTTCAATTGCGCCACTTCTTCCACATGTTCGCGGTGTTCCGTGACAGCCTGAAAAGCAGCGCCGGTCAACTCAGTTCGTTCCAGGCCCTGATGCTCAGCCTCGCCGGCCGCGTCGGTGCGGGTAACATCGCCGGTGTCGGTATCGCCGTGACCCTGGGTGGTCCGGGTGCGGTGTTCTGGATGTGGGTGACTGCGCTGGTCGGCATGTCCAGCAGCTTCTTCGAATGCTCCCTCGGCCAGCTCTACAAGCGCTGCGATTCCGACGGAACCTACCGTGGCGGCCCGTCCTATTACATCCAGCACGGCCTGCAAAAACGCTGGCTGGGCATGATCATGGCGTTCCTGCTGCTGATCACCTTCGGCTTCGCCTTCAACGGTCTGCAATCCCACGCCGTGACCCACTCGCTGAACAACGCGTTCGGCCTCGACACCACCTATACGGGCTTGGCCCTGGCGGTGTTGTTGGGTCTGGTGTTCATCGGTGGTATCAAGCGCATCGCCAAGGTCGCTGACTTGCTGGTGCCGGTGAAAACCCTGGTGTACATCGGCGTGACCATCTATGTGATCGTGCTGCAATTCGACCACGTTCCGGCGATGCTGATGACCATCGTCAAAAGCGCCTTCGGTCTCGACCAGGCCTTCGGCGGCCTGATCGGCAGCGCCATCGTCATGGGCGTGAAGCGCGGCGTGTTCGCCAACGAAGCAGGTCTGGGCAGTGCGCCGAACGTGGCTGCGGTCGCGTCGGTCGAGCACCCGGTGGCACAAGGCGTGGTTCAGGCGTTCAGCGTGTTCCTCGACACCTTCGTGATCTGCACCTGCACCGCGTTGCTGATCCTGCTCTCGGGCTTCTACACCCCTGGCTTCGAAGGCGACGGCATTGCCCTGACCCAGAACTCCCTGGCCGCCGTGGTCGGTGACTGGGGCCGCAGCTTCATCTCCGTGGCCCTGTCGTTGTTCGTGTTCACCTCGATCCTCTACAACTACTACCTGGGCGAGAGCAACCTGCGTTTCCTGATCGGTGAAAACCGCAAGGCGCTGATCGGCTACCGCGCGCTGGTATTGGTGTTGATTTTCTGGGGCGCTATCGAGAACCTGGGCACGGTGTTCGCCTTCGCGGACATCACCATGACCCTGCTGGCATTCGTGAACCTGATCGCGCTGTTCCTGCTGTTCAAAGTCGGCATGCGCATCCTGCGTGACTACGATGACCAGCGCGCGGCCGGCATCAAAACGCCCGTGTTCGATTCGAGCAAATTCCCGGATCTGGACCTGGACTTGAAAGCCTGGCCAGCCAATCCGCCAGCGGCCGCCACCAAGGCTGAAGCTGAGCCGCAAGGCGTACCCGCAGCGCAACGCTGATCGGTTAAAGTGCGAAACCCTATGTGGGAGCGAGCCTGCTCGCGAAAGCGGTGCGTCAATCGACATCAATGTTGAATGATCAACCGCATTCGCGAGCAGGCTCGCTCCCACAGGGGAAGTCATTATTCTCGGAGTACCTCCATGAATTCCTCGACCTACCCTGCCGCCCAGCACGTCATGGTGCTCTACACCGGCGGCACCATCGGTATGCAAGCCAGTGCTCATGGCCTGGCCCCGGCGTCCGGTTTCGAAGCCCGGATGCGCGAATATCTGCACAGCCAGCCTGACCTTGTCGTGCCGCAGTGGCGCTTTCGCGAGATGTCGCCGCTGATCGACAGCGCCAACATGAGCCCGGATTACTGGCAGCAACTGCGTGAAGCGGTGGTTGACGCTGTCGATGTTCAAGGCTGCGACAGCGTGCTGATCCTGCATGGCACCGACACCCTCGCCTACAGCGCTGCAGCCATGAGTTTTCAACTGCTCGGCCTGCATGCCCGCGTGGTGTTCACCGGCTCCATGCTGCCGGCCGGCGTGACCGACAGCGATGCCTGGGAAAACCTCAGCGGAGCATTGGTTGCCCTCGGCCATGGCCTGGCGCCGGGTGTTCATCTGTACTTCCACGGCGAGCTGCTGGACCCGACCCGTTGCGCGAAGGTGCGCAGTTTCGGGCGTCATCCGTTCAAGCGACTGGAGCGTCAGGGTGGTGGCGTGAAAGCAACTTCGCTGCCGGCGCAACTGAATTACAACCAGAGCAAGCAACTGGCGAAAGTCGCGGTTCTGCCGCTGTTTCCCGGCATTGGCGCCGAGGTACTGGATGGCGTGCTGAACAGCGGCATTCAAGGCTTGGTGCTGGAGTGCTACGGCAGCGGTACCGGACCAAGCGACAATCCGGAGTTCCTCGCGAGCCTGGAACGGGCGCGGGACAAGGGTGTTGTGGTTGTAGCCGTCACCCAATGCCATGAAGGTGGCGTCGAGCTGGATGTTTACGAGGCCGGTAGCCGGTTGCGTGGCGTTGGCGTGCTTTCGGGTGGCGGCATGACCCGTGAAGCGGCGTTCGGAAAGTTGCATGGCTTGCTGGGTGCCGGGCTCGACACCGCTGAAGTGCGTCGACTTGTAGAACTCGACCTCTGCGGCGAACTCAGCTGACACCCTGCAAAACTCTGTGGGAGCGAGCCTGCTCGCGATAGCGGTCGTCCATCCAACATTGATGCTGACTGACACACCGCCATCGCGAGCAGGCTCGCTCCCACAGGATCTTCATTGGGCATGTAACTTGCTGCCGTTCCAGCATCCCAAGGCTGGAACACCCCATGCTGCGCTCCCACCTCACCACCCTCAACGCTGTCTCCCTGGTGCTCAACACCTTCAAGGCCGAAGGCCTGTCCAGCGAAGCACTGCTCGCGGGAAGCGGCATCAGCGCGGCGGATCTGAGCCGGGCGGACACGCGCATCACCACCAATCAGGAGATGCAGGTCTGCGCCAATGCCGTCGCGCTCAAGCGTGACATCGGCCTCGAACTGGGCCGCCGGATGCATGTTTCGTCCTACGGCATGCTCGGGTACGCCTTACTCACCAGCGCCACTTTAGGTGACGCCTTGCGGCTGGCACTGCACTATCCGGCGCTATTAGGAACACTGTTCGAGTTGAGCCTGGAAGAGGATGACGAGCGCATCTGGCTCACCGCTGGCGACTATCGGGAAAACCCTGCGCTGGCGCCATTCAATGTTGAGTTTTGCCTGGTTTCGATGAAGGTCACTTGCGAAGATCTGCTCGGTCAACCGTTGCCGCTGCTTGGCGCCCGCTTCGAACACCCGGCACCGGACTATCAGGCACGCTACACCGAACGTTTCGATTGCTCCTTGCAGTTCGACGCTGCGTCCAACGCCTTTGCCTTCGACAAAGCCTGGCTGGAGCATCCCCTGCCTCTGGCCGACGCCATCACCCATCAGGCCATGGCCGAACGCTGCCGCAAACAAAACACCGAGTTCACCGGACGCCAGGCTTGGCTGGGGCGCATCCGCCAACTCCTCGCTGCACAATTGAGCGCGGCGCCCGGCCTGGATGGGCTGGCTGAACAGCTGAACTGCTCGGCGCGCACCCTGCGCCGACATCTCAAGGACCTGGGGTGCAGCTATCAAGAGTTGCTCGATGAACTGCGGTTCGAGCAGGCCAAACGCATGCTCTGCGAGGACGAACTGCCGATCTATCGGATTGCAGAAGCGCTGGGGTTCAGCGAGACCGCTAGTTTCCGCCATGCCTTTGTGCGCTGGAGCGGCGTGGCGCCGAGTCAATTCAGACCCTGAGCACTGAGCTGGGGCATTGTCGCGCCAATTAGGGGCGAATTTCGGTCAAATGTTTTGGCCATATCGATCCCCTTTTGGCCTTTCCTGCCGTTCTCTCAAACGCCGCGCGCCGCAAGACTGTGTTCAACCGAATCAGCCTGCGGAGAACAAGAAATGCTGACGATCTACTCGGACGATCACCACCTGCACCATGGCCGTTGTGAATTGATGGACGGGCAACTGATGCCCTGCTTCGAAATGCCTTCGCGAGCCGACCATGTTCTACAGCGCGTGCAGTACCGAGATCTGGGCCCTGTGGAGGCACCCCAGGATTTCGGCCTCGACCCGATCGCGCGCATCCACAGCCGCGACTACCTCGACTTCTTCAAAGGTGCCTGGGCGCGCTGGACCGAATTCGGTACCGACGGCGACTTGCTGCCCTACACCTGGCCAGCCCGCACCCTGCGCCGGATCATCCCCACCAGTCTGCACGGCCAACTCGGCTATTACAGCTTCGACGGCGGCGCACCGATTACCGCCGGTACCTGGCAAGCGGCGTACAGCGCGGCGCAAGTCGCCTTGACCGCTCAAGCCGTCATTCAACGCGGCGCCCGCAGTGCCTTCGCCTTGTGCCGTCCACCGGGACACCACGCCGCCAGCGATTTGATGGGCGGTTATTGCTACCTCAACAACGCCGCCATCGCCGCTCAGGCTTTCCTCGACCAAGGCCACAAGAAGGTCGCAATCCTCGACGTCGACTACCACCACGGCAACGGCACTCAATCGATTTTCTATGAGCGCAGCGACGTGCTGTTCACCTCGATTCATGGCCACCCGGAAGCGGAGTTCCCGTTCTTCCTCGGCTATGAAGATGAGCGGGGTGAAGGGGCCGGCGAAGGCTTCAACTTCAACTACCCTTTGCCGGCCGGGAGCGGTTGGGACAGTTGGAGCGCCGCGCTGGAACAAGCCTGCAAAGAGATCGAAAAGTACGGCGCCGATATCGTCGTCGTGTCCCTGGGCGTCGATACGTTCAAGGACGATCCGATCTCCCAGTTCAAGCTCGACAGCCCGGATTACCTGGCCATGGGCGCGCGCATCGCGGGCCTCGGCAAGCCGACGCTGTTCGTGATGGAAGGCGGCTACGCGGTAGAAGAAATCGGCATCAATGCCGTGAACGTTCTTGAAGGTTTTGAAAGCGCCCAATGAGGAATTAGAACAATGAAAAGTCTCAAGCGTTTTATCGCTCCCGCCCTGTGTGCCACGGTGCTCAGTGGCGCCGTTCACGCTGAAGAGCGGACGTTGCGCGTCTACAACTGGTTCGACTACATCACTCCCAAAGCGCTGGAAGACTTCAAGGCCCAGAACATCCAGACCAAACTGGTCTACGACATCTTCGACACCAACGAAGCGCTGGAGGCCAAGTTGCTGACCGGCAACTCCGGTTATGACGTGGTCGTGCCGTCCAACGTATTCCTTGCCAAACAGATCGAGGCCGGCGTTTTCCAGCCACTGGACCGCAGCAAACTGCCGAACTGGAACCACCTCGATCCCAAGCTGATGAAGCTGATCGAAGCCAACGATCCCGGCAACAAATTTGCGGTGCCGTACATGTACGGCACCATCCTGATCGGCTTCAACCCGGACAAGATCAAGGCAGCACTGGGTGACAACGCACCGGTGGACAGCTGGGACCTGATCTTCAAGGAAGAGAACATCAGCAAGCTCAAGCAGTGCGGCGTCGCCCTGCTCGACTCGCCGTCGGAGATCCTGCCACTGGCCTTGCAACACCTCGGTCTGGACCCCAACAGCAAGAAGCCGGCGGATTACGAAAAGGCTGAAGCGTTGCTGATGAAGATCCGTCCATACGTAACCTACTTCCATTCTTCGAAGTACATGGCCGACATCGCCAACGGTGACATCTGCGTCGCCGTCGGTTATTCCGGCAGCTTCTCCCAGGCAGCGAACCGCGCCAAGGAAGCCAAGAACGGCGTGATCGTCGACATGCGCCTGCCGAAAGAAGGCGCGCCGATCTGGTTCGACATGCTCTCGATCCCCAAAGGCGCGAAGAATCCGGAAGACGCCTACACCTTCATCAACTACTTGTTGCAGCCTCAGGTGATTGCACCGGTCAGCGACTTCGTCGGCTACCCGAACCCGAACAAGGACGCCACCGAAATGGTCGACCCGGCGATCCGCAACAACCCGAACCTGTACCCGACCGAAACGGCGATGAGCACGCTTTACACCCTGCAACCGCTGCCCCGTGACGCCGAACGGGCGCGGACTCGGGCCTGGACCAAGATCAAGTCAGGGACCTGAAACCTGACGGAAGTCCTCGACCTCAGGGACGCCAAGCCTTTTGCAATCGCCCGAGCGCTGCGATGATCGCCGCCTCGGGCACCGCCGCAAAGCCCAGCACCAACCCGGCGCGTTGATCCACAGTGTTTCTCGAATCCGGTAGCCAGTAACTGCTCAGGCCGTTGATCTCGACATCGACGCTGGCGGCGGCTTCGATCAGTTCGCGTTCGCGGGCCTCAGTGTCGACCGCCACCGTCAGGTGCAGCCCTGCCGCCACACTCGGCAGGCTGCCAACCCCGGGAATATCCGAGGGCCAGTTGGCCAGAAGCGTATTGCGGCGACTCAACGCGGCGCGGCGCATGCGGCGGATGTGTCGCTGGAAATGCCCGGCCGCCATGAACTCGGCCATGACGGCCTGGGTGCTCACCTCGGAGTGGCGCACATCGACCGCGCGACGCTGGGCGAAAGCGTCCACCAATGCCGCTGGCAGCACCAGATAACCCAGGCGCAATGCCGGGAATGCCACCTTGCCGAACGTGCCGACGTAGAGCACTCGGCCGTGACGATCAAGTGCAGCCAGCGGTGCCAGTGGCGCGCCGCTGTAACGATACTCGCCATCGTAATCATCCTCGACGATCCACCCCTCAGTTCGCTCGGCCCAGGCCAACAACTCCAGCCGCCGCGCCAGACTCATCACCACCCCGGTCGGGTACTGATGCGACGGCGTGACATAAGCCAGTCGACAATCGTTGAGCCCGTTCAATTCGGCGCAGTCGATACCGTCGCTGTCCACCGCCACCCCGTGCAATCGCGCACCGGCCACGGCGAACGCATGACCCGCCGCCCGATACCCCGGATTCTCAATCGCCACACCATCGCCCGGCTCTACCAGCAGCTGTGCACAAAGGCTAATCCCCTGCTGTGCGCCACTGGTGATCACTATTTGCTCAGCCGTGCACTGCATTCCCCGGGAGCTGCGCAAATACGCGGCAATCAGTCCGCGCAAGCGCGCATCGCCTGCCGGATCGCCGTAACACAACTGCTGGAGATCCGGTTTACGCCAGAAAGCCGCATTCAGCTTGGCCCAGACCTCGAAAGGAAACAGGTCGAACGCCGGAACACCGACCCGAAACGCACGAGGCGGACCACTCGGCGGCAAGGCCAAATGGTTCTTTTCCACGCGTCCGAGCGCACCGCTGTGGATAACTTTGCTGGATGAAACCACAGGTAAATCCAGCCAGTTTGTGGATAAGGCTGTGGGTAACCCTGTTGACAACCCTGTGGATACTTTTGTGGATAGTTTTTTCACCGGCAACACTGATTGAGGCAATTGCGCGACATACGTCCCGTCACCCACACGTCCTTCAATAAAGCCCTCGGCGTAGAGCTGATCGTAGGCCCGGACCACGCTGTTTCGGGAAATCGACAACGCCGCCGCCAGATCGCGACTGGCCGGTAGTCGCGTACCACTGGCCAGTCGACCGTCGAGCACTCGCACCCGCAAGGCTTGATAGAGCTGACGACTCAAACCCTGGCGGCGATCGAGTTCGATACCCGCTGGGTTGAATGACAAGGACAGAGGCTCGCTGGTCATGGTAATGGACCTATGAAATTGGTCGTTAATGGCTCTTACAACAGACCAATAGCCTGCCTAGGATGCAGGCATTCGCCAAGGAAAATCTCCATGTACAACCCAAGCAGCTTTGCCATAGATGATTTGCATGAACTGCACCAGCAGATACTCGGCACCCGCCTCGCTGTGTTGGTCACACACGGGGAACAAGGTCTGCAAGCCAGCCATTTGCCGCTGCTGTTGAGTTCCGACCAGGGCCCGAATGGCACCCTTTATGGACACTTCGCCAAGGCCAATCCGCAATGGAAGGAACTGCAGAACGGCGCCGAAGCCCTGGTGATTTTTGCCGGCGCCGACGCTTACGTCAGCCCAGGGTTTTACCCGAGCAAAGCCGAGCACGGCAAAGTGGTGCCGACCTGGAACTACGTCGCAGTGCATGCGTACGGCACGGCCGAAGTGTTCACCGACGCCGACCGCTTGCGCACTCTCGTCAGCGCGCTGACTGATCGTCATGAAGCGGGTCGTGCCAGTCCATGGAAAGTCGCCGATGCGCCCGCCGACTACATTGATGGAATGCTCAAGGCCATCGTCGGTTTTGCCTTGCCGATCCAGCGCCTGCATGGCAAGCGCAAGCTCAGTCAGAACCGCAACGCGGCAGACATCGCCGGTGTGCGCGAGGGGCTTGCCGCCAGCCCTGATGTGCACGACCAGGCCCTCGCCCACTTGATGCGTTAAGGAATGAACATGAGTCAGATCGACATCCGCCAGGTCACCGCCGACGACCACGCCGCCTGGTTGCCCTTGTGGCAAGCGTACCTGCGTTTCTACAACACCGAACTGCCTGAGGCCGTCACCCAAAGCACCTGGCAGCGCATGCTCGACCCGAGCGAGCCGACCCATGCCGCGCTGGCCTGGGCCAATGGCAAAGCGGTGGGCATGGTGCACTTCATCTACCATCGTTCGAACTGGAGCATCGAAAACTCCTGCTACCTGCAAGACTTGCTGGTAACGCCGGAAACCCGTGGCACCGGCGTCGGCAGGCAGCTGATCGAATTTGTCTACACCACCGCCAAAGAGGACGGTTGCTGCAAGGTCCACTGGCTGACCCACGAAACCAACGCCACCGCGATCCAGCTTTATCAGCGCATCGCCGAACGCCCCGGTTTTATCCAGTTTCGCAAAGCCATTTAAGGTTCAAGGAGAGCAGCATGTCGATTTCACTCGCCGACTGGAAAGGCGTTCCGGCACCGTCGGTTCAAACCATCGAAGGCCGTTTCATCCGCCTGGAAAAACTCGACCCGGCGCGTCACGCCGACGGTTTGTGGGAGGCCCTGCAAGGCCCGGGTTCCGATCCGAAGCTGTGGGATTATTTGCCTTACGGTCCTTTCCCGGAGCGCAGCGCGTTCAACGATTGGCTGAACAATCATGCGGCTAATAGCGACCCGTATTTCTTCTGCGTGATCGACCGTGTCAGCGGCGATGTGCAAGGCATCCTCAGTTTGATGTCGATTGTTCCTTCACAAGGTCGGATAGAGATCGGCCATGTAACGTTTGGCGCGCCAATGCAGCGTTCGCCGAAAAGCACCGAGGCGGTTTATCTGCTCGCCAAAGAGTCGTTTGCCTTGGGTTACCGACGCCTGGAGTGGAAGTGCAACAACGGCAACGCCCGCTCCAAATACGCGGCCGAACGGCTGGGGTTCAGTTTTGAAGGCGTGTTTCGCCAGCACATGGTGGTCAAGGGGCAGAATCGGGATACGGCTTGGTATTCGATTCTGGATTCGGAATGGCCGGCGATCGGGGCGGGGTTTGAGCGCTGGCTGTCCGATGAGAACCAGACGGAATCTGGGCAGGTGAAAACCTTGGCAGAGTGCCGCGGGTAATCTTCGGCGCCCGAACGGACGCCATCGTCGGAACGCCGCCCGGAGCAAGCTCGCTCCCACATGGGTTGCGTTGAACCTGTGGGAGCGAGCTTGCTCGCGATTGGCTTCACGCTAATTTCTGGGCAAGCACCGCGATATGCTCCGGCCCGATCCCGCAGCAACCACCCAAATGACTGGCTCCGCGCTTCTGCCAATCAGCCGCCCACTGCAAATAACCCGGCGGATCAAGGTCTTCACGCAACGGGTCCAGACCGTCATTGGCTGTGGCCTCTTTCGGTTGCGGCGGGAAGGCATTGGCGTAGGCGCCGATGTGAATCTTCACCCCCAAACGCTCGAAGGTTTCCCGCGCGGCATCAATCGCAGCACCGATCACTTCCGGCTGGCTGCAGTTGAACAGCAACGTCTCGACGCCCAGCTCAGCCGCCACTGCTGCGGCTTCAGCCACCGGCTCGCCCGAACGCAAGCGCGACACTTCGTCCGTGTCCTCATCCTTCAAGGTAAACGACAGCCAGAACGGCTTGCCGTCCTTCGGCAGACCGGCATGGATCGCTCGCGCTTCAACGATCGAGCTCTGGGTTTCTGCCAGCCACAGATCGACATGAGGTGCCAGACCCTTCACCAGCGGCGCCAACAATTCGGTCACCCGAGCAGCATCGAAAAGGTCCGGACGATAGGACCCAAACAGCGGCGGCAATGAACCGGCCACGCGCACCGCTTTGCCCGAAGCCTCTACAGCGCGCCGAGCCAGCTCACCGGCCAACGCCGCGAGCGCCTGCCCTTCTACTGCAAAACGCTCTTCGCCAATGTGAAACGGCACCACCGCGTAACTGTTGCTGGTGATCACGTTCGCACCGCTTTCGATATAAGCCGAGTGCACCGCCTCTACCGCTTGCGGTGCTTCGCTCAAGGCCAGCGCCGACCACTCGGGCTGTCTGAACGGCGCGCCGCGGCGTTGCAGCTCACGACCCATGCCACCATCGAGAATTACTGTGCTTGCTGCGCCCATATGCTTTTCACTCATAAGCTTATGAAAATAACTCACTACCAGAGTCGTTCTTATAACTATTTAATACGCACCATCCGGTTAATAACAACCTCTTTTTTATCAGGGATCGACTGTGAAATTCCAACCACTCCTGGCCCTGGGCCTGACGATTCTGGCTGCCTCCACCCAAGCCTTTGGCGGCGCCACGCTGGATCGCGTCGAAAAAAAGAAAGAACTGGTCGGCGTGTTGATGGAGAGCTATCCACCCTTCTCGTTCCTCAATGATCAGAACCAGCTCGATGGATTTGACGTCGACGTGGCCAAGGCCGTGGCAGACAAACTGGGCGTCAAACTGCGCCTCGAAACCCCGTCCTGGGACGTGATCGCCGCCGGACGCTGGAGTGGGCGCTACGACATCTGCATCTGCTCCATGACCCCGAGCAAGGCCCGCGCCGAGGTCTTCGACTTCCCGGTCGAGTACTACGCCTCGCCCGCGGTGATCGTGGTCAACGCCAAGGACGACAGCATCCACAGCGCCAAGGACCTGAGCGGCAAGAAAGTCGGCCTCACCAGCGCCTCCAGCTACGAAAGCTACCTGAACAAGAACCTGGTGATCGAAGGCGCCGAAGACACCCAATTGCAGTACCCGTTCGAAGATGTGCAGATCGCGCCGTATGACACTGACAACGTGGCGTTCCAGGACCTGGGGCTGGGCGCTGGCGTTCGACTGGACGCGATCCTCACCAACCTTGTCACCGCCCAACCGCGCCTGACCGAAGACAAACGCTTCAAGCTCGCCGGCGAGCCGCTGTACTCGGAACCGAACTCGGTGGCCATTGAAAAAGGCGACGCCCAGTGGGACGCCAAAGTGCGTGACGTCTTCGCTCAGCTGAAACAGGACGGCACCCTGAGCAAGCTCTCGCAGAAATGGATCGGCGCCGACATCAGCAAATGACTTCTTTCCCCAAACCTCCTCAGCCGCCACAACCGGTGGCTGAGTCGCTGTTGCAACGGATCTTCGGTTTCCGCACGCGGCTGTACCTGACGTGGGCAGCGATGTTCGGGTTGTTCGCCAGTTTCTTCCTGAGCTTCGACCTGAAGTTCTCGATCATCCTCGACAAACTGCCGAACCTGATCGGCCTGCACCTGGCACCCAACGGCTTTTTGCAGGGCGCGGCGCTGACGTTGTTCTTGTGCCTGTGCTCGATCGTGACCTCCTCGCTGCTGGGCTTCATCACCGCCCTGGCGCGGCTGTCGAAAAGCGCCGTGGCTTTCGGGATTGCGAGCTTCTATGCCTCGTTCTTTCGCGGCACACCGCTGCTTATCCAGATCCTGCTGATCTACCTCGGCCTGCCACAACTCGGCATCGTCCCGGGCGCCATCGCCGCCGGCATCATCGCCCTGTCGCTCAATTACGGCGCCTACCTGAGCGAAATCTTCCGCGCCGGCATCCTCGGCGTCCCCCACGGCCAACGCGAAGCATCCCTGGCCCTGGGCATGCGCGAAACCGTGATCTTCTGGCGCGTCACCCTGCCCCAGGCCATGCGCACCATCATCCCGCCGACCACCAACCAATTCATCTCGATGCTCAAAGACTCGTCGCTGATCTCGGTGATGGGGGTTTGGGAGGTGATGTTTCTGGCGCAATCGTATGGACGGTCGAGCTATCGCTACATCGAGATGCTGACGACGGCGGCGGTGATTTATTGGGTGATGTCGATTGGCTTGGAGCTGATTCAGGCGAGGATGGAGCGGCATTATGGGAAGGCTTACTTGAGCCGTAGTTAGCGAAAAAATCGCAGCCTTCGAAATATATGCATATCCCATGTAGGAACTGCCGAAGGCTGCGATCTTTTGATCTTTAACGTGCGGTTTTATCCAGCTTCCAGCCCAACGCATCCAAGGCGTCACAGCCATCCTGGATCAACATATGCGCAGCGTTGGCAAAGTGTTCCAAGTCATGACCTTCCGCATCCTTCACGCACAGACACGCGACGCTATTGAGCAGATTGCGTGCGGCTTTGATTCGATGGGTGGCAGTTTCAAGAAGGTCGGAAGCACGGGCTTCGGTGTCGATGTACAGCGTCGGGCCGACGCTGAAATTACCTTGGAGCGGGTGATATTTGGACATGGGGATTTCTCTCTGAGTGAAGAGCCGCCATAGGCATAAAAACATAGGCGGCAAAAAGCGCCTCCTTTCAGGGGGCGCCCGTGCACTCTTTGTTCGATCGGCTAAGATCGATCACCGATTCGTCGGCGACGGGCGAACCATAGGCGAGCCCTCAATCGATGTAAAACCCGGTTTTCTTATCTCAGAGCGGTCCTACACCAAGCACCGAATGAAGTGACGAATTCAATTCTTGGTTGACTGCTGTGTCGCCATCGCGAGCAAGCTCGCTCCCACTTTGGTCCGTGCAGTATCAGCTGAAATCGCGCCGAATCCGAACTACGCCCATCTTCAATCCAAACGGCCGGAACACCGAATTCAGCGATTTCAGCGTCTGATTGCCTTCTCCATGTTCGATATGCACCAGCGTGCGCACCGAGATTTTGCACATCTTTGCAAACTGGATTTGGTGCAAACCGGTGACTTCCACTCGCAAGCGGCGGACTGCTTCACCAATTTCAAGAGTGCCCTGGGCCAGTGCCTCTTGAATGCTTTCTATGAGCAGAGTGCGCTCGGCAACGGTGATGCTCATTTCAGGTCCCACTCTTTCAAACGCTGCTCCAGATTTTTCAAAGCTATTCGTGGGTGATTCATTGTTGCTTCGGGCAATCCGCTGTCAGTCAGAATGTCCGGGAGAGCCAACAAGTGTTTGGCATCCTCACGCAGGCGTTCAAAAGAACCCGGCAAATAAATTAGCGCTGCCAGCGGATCATTCGGATCAGCGATGTCGGCCAATGCCTGGCACACACCACGCCAATTTACATCCCCAGCCCTCTCCAACTCTTTCGGCCACTTGGTGGTTCTTGTGACGCCTTCGTCGTCCATCACCATTGGCGCCAAGTCATAGATCGGTGCCAGGCGAAACGAGGCTGTATCGCGGATGATTGCGGTATTGCGCCCGTGGTTATCTGAGTTGCCGAGGATTTTATTGAGCAGATCCCGACGCAGATAGTCAGCAACGAGATTCGGGATTTGGTCCGCCTGCCCCGCATCACGCCATAGCCCCGCAAGCATCCGGATAACTTCCATGTGGTCCATCGGGCTACCGGGCGTGGTGATTTGCGCCAGAGAGTAGATCGACTCCACGGCAAACCGCTCGACACCCTGAGGGGTCACTTGCCGATCAAAACGCTGCATCCACAAGCTAGGTTTGGTCGCTTCCTCCAAGGCCAAGCCCTGTTCTGCCACCGTTTCGATGCCTAGTTTTTGTAGTGCCTTGTAGTAGTGGTACTCGCTTCTGAGAATGTCCTGATCGTTCCGGGTTCCTTTATTGCGAGAGAACTTCACGAACCAGTGCTGGGTAACGTCTGCATCGTCCAATACAGCATCGGGGTATAGATCTGCGCCCTTACACTGAGCTAACAAAAGTTTTGGCGCCTCGCCACCTGCCCCCGTTGCTCCACCAATTGCAGCGCCCTGCTCATAGGCATATTCGAGAAACCGGTTATCACGACTAATGACGTCCTGGCGTTTAAACCCTACAGGCTCGCGCTGATCTACTGCCTCGGCGGATTCCTTTATTCGCATATTGCCAATCGGTGCCGGAGTGCTTCTGGCCAGTAAATAAAGGTCGGCACTGACGTCAGCAGGCTTGTCGCGACCTATGTGTGTCATCAGAAATTTCTTGGCAGCACCGGCAGGTGCGATGTCATGCAGAAATGCTGGAGCGTTGGATCGCTTACCCTCCCAGTCCAAAGGAAACCTAGCACTCACTGCCTTGGCAAAGGGTGTTCCAACACCTTCAATGTTTTCGACTAGATAGGGGGTTTCGTAGCCGAAGTTGCATCGACTTTCGAAACCTTTTTCAGGGCTGTCGAAGCTTAGGATCATGGCGTCGTGCCAATTCCCGGAGGTAAAGATCTGTAAAGTCAGGTCGTACATATCGTCATCACCTGCATTTAAATGCATCTCTCAGAAGCTATTGCGTACCAGAACTGCAATATAGTGCATTTATAGCCACCAAACACCGTATCTACGCGCAATAAAATGCAAATTAACTCAACCTTATGTAGAAAATACGCAAAATAATGCAGATTCGAACCAATATTGGTATCGGCAGCAACAGACGGAGTCTGGGTTGACCAGTCAGTGGCAGATGAGTTTCCGAGTTTGGGATAGTCGACCATGTCTCGATTTGTTGTAAGAAAAAGCGTCAGTCCGAACGGGTAAAAACAGCCTTCCTCAAGCGGCTGGCAATTTTCTACACAACCTTCTGACAACCCCCGCAAGCCCGCCGGAAGCAGCTGACATCGGCACCTATAGCCTCTCTCTTAGAGTTGGCCTCCTTTCAAAAGAGGCCGTACTCGATGCCCGTTCAACACAGATACCGACCAAAACATCTGGCGCTAGCCGTTGCGCTTGCAGTGGGTTGCATAGAAGTCTCCATGGCGCAGCAACCGGAGCCTCAAGTCAATTCCGACGCGCCGACCACCAAACCTCGTAAAAAAACCGCCAAACCCAATGAGCGCTTCGATGATCTTTTCGCGATCAAGGAGTTCATCGGTCCACGTGAAAATGCTGCCCGGGCCACAAACGGGTCGGGTGAAGGGCAGACAGTTCGGCCAGTAACAACTGAACCGCTTGCCACCGTTGCAGTCGACTTCGATGACGCCTTCTATGAGTCTCTTAACTTTCCCGAGCCCACCGCTTCCGAAGTAGCATCCGCTCCTGCGGAGGTAGACCCGTTCCTTCAGTTCCAGAACGACTACACCACTCAACACACCCTCATTTCAGAGCCACTCCAAAACATCGACGGCGTCTCGCTGGTGTTGGGCGACGCGGATGACCTCCTGGTCATCAACAAAGGCGCTCGATGGGATGGAAAACTTGATGGCGGCAACGGAGTCAACGGGCTGCTCCTTAACTCCGCAGGCGGTGGCACAGTAGGAGAAACAACCAATTTTGCTGCCCTGCGGGTCGCGAAAGGCGCATGGACATTAAACGACAGCAACGACTTCCATAAAGGTGTTGAAGTAAGGAAAGACGCTACGCTATTTAACCTAGGCGCTATAAAAGGCACTGTGTACGTTGATCACGGAGGCACCTACGGCGGCTACGGTAAAGTAGGTGGCTTGCACGTGGACGGTCAGTTACTGGTCAGTGAAAATTTGGGGGCTCCTTCCATTAGAGGGGATCTTACGCTTAGCGAAAGCGCCACACTGTTCTACGAAGTAACGGATAAGGCTGATACTTCACAGACTATTTACGTCGAGGGAATCGCCAAGCTTGGTGACGCGTCTTTACTGATTACCGCTCTGCCAGGCGACTACGCACAAATCACTAATCACACAGTACTTTCCGCAGAACGGGTCGAAGGAACATTCAAGCTAGTCGACAGCAATCTGGCGTTCATGAAGGCTACCCCGGACTACAGCAACAAACAGGCCGTCCGCCTGAGCTACGCTCGCAACGAAGTGCCTTTCGAAAATCTCGCGACCAACGAAAACGGTCGGGAACTCGCCCGCAGTATTGAAGAGCCCAAAGCCAGTCCGACGGCGCAGACACCTACCAATACCGCGAACGCCGCTGTCACTGCCCTGCTCGCCTCCACCACCGAAACAGCCTCCCAGGCCATTGACCAACTGGACGGCGGCCAGAACGCCAACCTTGCGAAAGCGACCCTGAACAGTGACAGCCCAATCAGCGCGACCATGCTCTCGGCCATGCGACAGCTGGACAGCGCCAGTAGCTACAGCAATTCCACCAGGCGCAATGCACCACGCCTGGCCACCGGCAGCGAAGACAATGGCCGAGTCTGGCTTCAAGCATTGGGTCACGGTGGGACGCTGGATCGCGACTACGACGCTCTGAAACACACAACTCACGGCCTGGTACTGGGAGCGGATTGGGGCATCGATGAGGAATGGCGCATCGGTGTCTTGGGCGGGAAGTCCGAAACGCGCCTGGACAGCCGCGGACTCGATGGCGACCTCGACAGCTGGCACTTGGGTGCTTATGCCCTGCGTCAAAACGGCCCCATGTCCCTACGCCTGGGCGCGACCTATAGCAGCCACGATGGCAGCACCAAACGCCGGGTTGCCTTCAAAGGTTTCAGCGACCGCCCCGAAGGCCGTTACGATGCCAACACCCAGCAGGCCTTTGCGGAATTGGGTTACAACCTGGGCCGGGCGAACGTCAGCATCGAACCGTTCGCCAGCCTGGGCTACCAACGCTATCAGCGCGACACCTACACGGAAAAAGGTGGCGCAGCGGCACTGAAGGTACACGGTCAAACGCAGAACAACTTGAACAGCACATTCGGCCTGCGGCTGGCAAAGCTCAACACGCTGGATAACGGCATGCAACTGACGCCGCGGTTCAGTGCCGGCTGGAAACACACTTACGGGGACGTCTACAGCGATACCCGTCAACGATTGGTGACGGGCGGAAAAAACTTCACGGTTTCCGGCGCGCCGCTGGACCGTGACAGTTTGCTGGTCGATGCAGGGCTGGACCTTGGGTTGTCAGCGAAACATACGCTGGGTGTCGGCCTTACCGGTGAGATCGGCACTGACAGCCGAAACCATGGCGTAACGGGTCAGTGGCGAATGAGCTTCTAACACCCACAAATCCCGGGCGAAAAAAAAGGGGAGCACGTGCCCCCCCGAGGTTTAAAGCGGTGTATCGAGGCTGTTAACTCAGCCTTCGATCTCGATCAGGATTTCGCCCGGGTTCACCCGGTCGCCCTTGGCCACGTGGATGGCGGTGACTTTGCCGGCGATGGCCGCCTGGACTTCGGTTTCCATCTTCATCGCTTCGGTGATCAGCACGGCCTGGCCGGCTTTCACGGTGTCGCCTTCCTTGACCAGCACGTCGACGATGTTGCCCGGCATAGTGGTGCTGACGTGGCCCGGTGCAGTGGCTTGTTTGCGCTTGCTGCTGCCACCGCTGACGAATTCGTTGAGCGGCTCGAACACCACTTCTTCCGGCATGCCGTCGATGGACAGGTAGAAGTGGCGCTTGCCTTCAGCCTTGACGCCGACACCGGTGATATCGACGCGGTAGGTTTCGCCGTGGACGTCGATGACGAACTCGGTCGGCACGCCTTCGCCACCGGCCGAGGTCACACCGCCTGCTTCAGGAATCGGCAGCAGCACTTCTGGAGTCAGGGTGCCGGCGGCGCGTTCTTCGAGGAACTTGCGACCGATGTCCGGGAACATGGCGTAGGTCAGAACGTCTTCTTCAGACTTGGCCACGGTGCCGATTTCGGCACGCAGCTTGGTCATTTCCGGCTTGAGCAGGTCAGCCGGACGCACGTCGATCACTTCTTCGCTGCCGATGGCCTGGCGACGCAGTTTTTCGTTCACGGTGCCCGGCGCCTTGCCATAGCCGCCTTGCAGGTAAAGCTTCACTTCGTTGGTGATGGTCTTGTAGCGCTCACCGGCCAGCACGTTGAAGAACGCCTGGGTGCCGACGATCTGCGAGGTCGGGGTCACCAGCGGCGGGAAGCCGAGGTCTTCACGAACGCGCGGGATTTCGGCCAGCACTTCGCTCATGCGATTCAGGGCGCCCTGCTCTTTCAACTGGTTGGCCAGGTTGGAAATCATCCCGCCCGGTACCTGGTTGACTTGAACACGGGTGTCGACGGCGGTGAACTCGCTTTCGAACTGGTGGTACTTTTTGCGCACGGCGTAGAAGTACAGACCGATCTCTTGCAGCAGCTCCAGGTTCAGGCCGGTGTCGAACTCGCTGCCTTTAAGGGCGGCAACCATCGACTCGGTGCCCGGGTGGCTGGTGCCCCAGGCGAAGCTGGAGATCGCGGTATCGATGTGGTCGGCACCGTTTTCGATGGCCTTGAGTTGGCACATCGCGGCCAGGCCTGCGGTGTCGTGCGAGTGAATGAACACTGGCAGCGATTGCTCGGATTTCAATGCCTTGACCAGTTCGCCGGTAGCGTACGGAGTCAGCAGGCCGGCCATGTCCTTGATCGCCACCGAGTCGCAACCCATGGCTTCCATTTGCTTGGCTTGCGCCACGAACGCCTCGATAGTGTGCACCGGGCTGGTGGTGTAGGCGATGGTGCCTTGGGCGTGTTTGCCAGCGGCTTTCACCGCTTCGATGGCGACGCGCAGGTTACGCACGTCGTTCATGGCGTCGAAGACGCGAAACACATCGATGCCGTTGACTGCGGCCTTGGCGACGAAGGCTTTGACCACATCGTCGCTGTAGTGGCGGTAGCCCAGCAGGTTCTGGCCACGCAGAAGCATTTGCAGGCGAGTGTTAGGCAACGCCGCGCGCAGTTGGCGCAGACGCTCCCACGGGTCTTCTTTGAGGAAGCGTACGCAGGCGTCGAAGGTCGCGCCGCCCCAGACTTCCAGCGACCAGTAGCCGACTTTGTCGAGCTTGTCGCAGATCGGCAGCATGTCTTCGGTGCGCATGCGGGTCGCGAGCAGCGATTGGTGGGCGTCGCGCAGGATTGTGTCGGTAACGTAGATTTGTTTGCTCATTGTTCTATTCCTCACAGGCCTGCGTGGGCGGCGATGGCGGCGGCGATGGCCAGGGCCAGCTCTTCGGGTTTGCGCTTGATCGAGTAGTTGGTCAGTTCAGGGTGGCTTTCAACGAAGCTGGTGTTGAACTGGCCGCTACGGAATTCCGGGTTACGCAGGATTTCCTGGTAGTACGCGGCGGTGGTCTTGACCCCTTGCAGACGCATGTCGTCGAGGGCGCGCAAGCCACGGTCCATCGCCTCTTCCCAGGTCAGCGCCCACACCACCAGCTTCAGGCACATGGAGTCGTAGAACGGCGGAATGGTGTAACCGGTGTAGATCGCCGTGTCGGTGCGCACGCCGGGACCGCCAGGTGCGTAGTAACGGGTGATCTTGCCGAAGCTCGGCAGGAAGTTGTTTTTCGGGTCTTCGGCGTTGATCCGGAACTGCAGCGCGAAACCGCGGTGCTGGATGTCTTCCTGTTTCACCGAAAGCGGCAGGCCGGACGCGATGCGAATCTGCTCACGAACGATGTCGATGCCGGTGATTTCTTCGGTGATGGTGTGTTCCACCTGCACCCGGGTGTTCATCTCCATGAAGTACACCTCGCCCTCGGCGAGCAGGAACTCCACGGTGCCGGCGTTCTCGTAACCCACGGCCTTGGCTGCGCGCACCGACAGGTCGCCGATGTAGGCGCGCTGTTCAGGGGTCAGTTGCGGGCTCGGGGCGATCTCGATGAGCTTCTGGTTGCGGCGCTGGATCGAGCAGTCACGCTCGAACAGGTGCACCACGTTGCCAAAGCTGTCGCCGAGGATCTGCGCTTCGATGTGTTTCGGATTGACGATGCATTTTTCCAGAAACACTTCTGCGGAACCGAAAGCCTTGGTGGCTTCGGAAATGACCCGAGGGAATGCTTGTTCAAGTTCTTCCCGGCTGTCGCAGCGACGGATACCACGACCACCGCCACCGGAAGTCGCCTTGAGCATCACCGGATAACCGATGCGGTCGCCTTCGATCAACGCTTCCGCGATATCCGCGACGTTGCCTTCGGTCCCCGGGGTGACGGGTACGCCAGCCTTGATCATGCTGCGACGGGCTTCAGTCTTGTCGCCCATGCGGCGAATCACTTCAGCCGATGGACCGATGAACTTGATGCCGCGCTCTGCGCAGATATCTGCCAGTTCAGCGTTTTCCGAGAGGAAACCGTAGCCGGGGTGCAGCGCATCGCAACCGGTTTCTACCGCCAGATTCACCAGCTTGCGCGCATTCAGGTAGCCGGCCAGTGGCTCGGCACCGATGCTGTGGGCCTCGTCCGCACGCTTCACATGCAACGCATGGCGGTCGGCGTCGGAATAGATCGCGACCGAGCGAATGCCCATCTCGGCGCAGGCACGTACGATTCGTACGGCAATCTCACCACGGTTGGCGATCAGGATCTTTTTTATCACTTGGAGGTTCCCTTGAGCCGGTGGTACCCACGACCTGCTAGACCAGGTCGGCGCGTGACCAAATGTTTCAATTCAGTCGCAGCCCCACACTAGCCCCCACAAGGGATTAACAAAAATGAATAATAATTGGGTCAGGCATAAGTAAAGACTTATAGTTGACTCGTCAGCCTGCGACCAGAGTCCTTAGATAATGCGTAAGTCATTGATGCGTATGACATTGCGTCAATTGCAGATCTTCAATGAAGTCTGTGATTTGCGGTCCTACAGCCGTGCAGCCGATGAAATGTCTCTCACACAACCTGCCGTGAGCCTACAGATTCGTCAACTTGAAGAGCTGATTGGTCAGCCTTTGTTCGATTACGTCGGCAAAAAGCTCTACATGACCGAGGCAGCCGAAGCCCTTCAACGCGCCAGCCGGGACATTTTCGGGCGACTGGAAAACCTCGACATGCAGCTTTCGGACATGCAGGGATCGCTGCAAGGTCAGCTGAAACTGGCGGTGGAATCCAGCGCCAAGTATTTCGTGCCGCATCTGTTTGCCGCGTTCAAGCGCCAGCATCCGGAAGTGAACCTGCAACTGACGGTGGTCAACCGCGGGCAGGTCATTCGACGACTGTCGGACAACCGCGACGACCTGGTGATCATGTCCATGGTGCCGCAGGACATGGGGCTGGAGTTCTTGCCATTCCTCAACAACCCGATCGTTGCCGTGGCGCCACCGGGTCATCCGCTGTGCCACGTGGGCCCGCTGCGTTTGCAGGATCTTGAACCCTACACACTGCTGATGCGCGAATCCGGCTCCGGGACGCGACTGGCTTGCGAAGAATATTTCAAAGAGAAGCGCGTGCACTTCAACCAGACCCAGGAAGTCTCGTCAGCCGAAGCACAGCGTGAATGTGTGCTGGCGGGTCTGGGCGTGGCGCTGTTGACGCGTCACGCCCTGAACCTTGAGTTGGCGACCGGCGGATTGATCGAGCTGCCAGTCGAAGAGCTGCCGTTGTACCGCAGCTGGTGCCTGGTGCAAGCCAAGGCGAAACGGCTGTCACCGGTGGCGCACGCTTTCCTTGCGTTTATTCGCAGCGAGCGGGTGCAGATCAGCGCGCTGGTTGAGCGTTTCGACGGGAAGTTGCCGGTGCCGCCTGCCAGTAGTTGAGCTCCAGCTCAGGAAAATCACCAATCTCGGCCAGCAGCTGGCGACGTTCGCAGCGATCTTCGATAGCGCGGCGAAACTCCATGCGGCGCTGGTCTTCTTGCTGACGACGGGTTCTGGCGGCGCTGTTGCGTTCTTCGTAGGGCTGGGCCATTTCGAGTCTCCCAAGGCGATTACGGGAGTTACACGATGAACGCTGAGAATGACGGTTTGGCGGCGGGAGGGTTACAGGGATGTGAATTTTCGGCGCTTTCCAGGACGCCATCGCGAGCAGGCTCGCTCCCACACTTGACCGCTTTGTTCAGCGATCGCGATTCAATGTGGGAGCGAGCCTGCTCGCGATTAAGGTCGGAACGACCTTACGACGACGTCAGTCGTCGAGGGCTTTCACTGATTTGGGCGACAGCCGCAAGCTGCGCAGGCTGCGCTTGACGCTCTTGAGGTGATTGACCAGGCTCGGCCCGCGCGCCATGGCCACGCCCATGGCCAACACGTCGATCACCACCAGGTGAGCGATACGCGAGGTCAGGGGCGTATAGATCTCAGTGTCTTCGTGCACATCGATCGCCAGGTTGACAGTCGACAGTTCGGCCAACGGTGTCTGGCTCGGGCACAAGGTAATCAGCGAAGCGCCGCTCTCGCGCACCAGGTTGGCAGTGATCAACAAATCTTTGGAACGCCCGGACTGGGAAATACAGATCGCCACGTCGGTCGGTTTCAACGTGACCGCCGACATCGCCTGCATGTGCGGGTCGGAATACGCCGCCGCCGTCAGTAACAAACGGAAGAACTTGTGCTGGGCATCGGCCGCCACTGCGCCCGAAGCACCAAAGCCATAGAACTCGACCCGCTGGGCCTGGGACATAAGCGACACAGCCCGCTGCAACTCCACCGGATCGAGCTTCTCGCGAACCTCCATCAGCGTGTGCAGCGTGGTGTCGAAGATTTTCAGGCTGTAGTCAGCGACCGAGTCGTCTTCATGAATCGCGAATTGTCCGAAGCTCGCGCCGGCAGCCAGGCTCTGTGCCAGCTTCAGCTTCAAGTCCTGGAAACCGGAGCAACCGATGGCGCGACAGAACCGCACGATGGTCGGTTCGCTGATGCCCACGTTGTGGGCCAGGTCGGCCATGGAGCTGTGCATCACCGCCGCAGGATCAAGCAGCACGTGGTCGGCGACCTTGAGCTCCGACTTGCGTAAGAGGTGGCGTGACTGGGCGATGTGTTGCAGCAGATTCAAAGGGCTGGACTCTTTGTTATTGGCAGGTGCCGGGGATGTAGCAAGCTTGTAGTTATACTACATGAATCGGCTTTTTGCCTGCTCAATGCGTAACTCGATGTCCCCATTTCACGCCACATGCGCTCCATGTAGCCCCTACAAGGGTTTCGCGTCCGCACGCAACAGCGCCGCCAGACCATCGGCCTCGACAGGGCGGCTAATCAAATAGCCCTGCACTTCATCGCAGTGCTCGGCTTTCAAAAACTCCAACTGCTCTGCCCGCTCCACGCCCTCGGCCACCACTTTGAGCGACAAGCCGTGCGCCATGGCAATGATTGCCCGGGTGATCGCCGCATCCTCGCTACCCTCCCCCAGACCGCGGATAAATGCCTGATCGATCTTCACGTAATCCACAGGGATGCGCTTCAGGTAGCTCAGGGACGAATACCCGGTGCCGAAGTCATCAATCGCCAACTTAACCCCCAAATCACGCAATTGCTGGAAGGTCGCGATGATGTGCTCGACGCTGTCCAGCAGCTGACTTTCGGTGAGTTCCAGCTCGAGGTAGTGCGGCGCCAGACCGCTTTCCTCCAGCACCTGACGCACCAGACTGACCAGTTTGCCCTGACGCAATTGATGCACCGACAGATTGACCGACACCCGAATCGGCGCAAGCCCCTGACGCTGCCACTCACAGGCTTGCCAACAGGCCTGACGCAGCACGAACTCGCCGATCGGGCCGATCAACCCGGTTTCCTCGGCCAGGCCGATGAAGTCCCCCGGCGGCACACGGCCCATGGTCGGGTGATCCCAGCGCACCAGCGCCTCGGCGGCATTCAACCGCCCCGTGGCGAGGCACAGCTTCGGTTGGTAAAACACCTTCAGCTGCTTCTCTTCGATGGCTTTTCGCAGCTGATTTTCCAGCTGCAAGCGCTCCAGCGTGCTGGCTTGCAGACTGTCGGTATAGAACTGGAAGTTATTTCCGCCCAGGTGCTTGGCGTGCTGCATGGCCATATTTGACTGATGGACCAGCGCGGAAATTTCTCGCGCGTTGTCCGGCAACATACTGATGCCCATGGACGCGCTAACCACCAGTTCATGGCCCTCGACAGTGATCGGCAAGCGCAGCTTGGTCGAGAGTCGGGTCGCCACCCGCGCCAGGCTCGACAGGTTGCCGTAGGCATTGAACAACACGGCAAACTCATCACCGGATAAGCGAGCGATGGTGTCTGCTTCAGGCAACGCATTGACCAGCCGCCGGGCCATCTTCTGCAAGAGCTGGTCGGCGATTTCATGGCCCAGGCTGTCATTGAGCAGTTTGAAACGATCCAGATTGATGTGCAGCAACGCCAGACTGCGGTAGCCGCCCTGGCGCACCCGCTGATGAGCCTCGCTTAGCCGTTCTCGGAATAGTGAACGGTTAGCCAGACCCGTTAATTCGTCGTAATGCGTCAGGTAACGCATGCGCTCTTCAGATTCGCGCCGAGCCGATAAATCGGCGAAGAAGCCTACAATATGGCTCACATTTCCCCGAGCATCGCGCACAGCGTTCAGTTGCAACCATTGGGGATACAACTCGCCATTCTTGCGGGTTTCTACCAGCTCGCCCTGCCAACTGCCGTGCTGCTCCAGCGCCTGATGAATCGCCGCGTAGTGCCGGCGCGCATCGCGGCTGCATGCCAACTCGACCACGTTGCGTCCGATCATGTCTTCAATGTCATAGCCGGTGACTCGGCTGAAGGCCTGATTGACCGCGATCAACGCGTAATTCGGATCGAAAATCACGATGCCTTCGCTGGCGGCTTCGAACACCGTCGCGGCCAGTTGCCGTTGCTCTTCCAGAGCTTTGCTGACGCTGATGTCGCGACGGGTGCCGACCATGCGGATCACCCGGCCATTTTCGCCGCGCTCAACCGCTCGACCTCGGTCCTCGATCCAGACCCAATGGCCATCGCCGTGGCGCACGCGGTACTCAATCTGGTAGTCCTCGCTGCGGCCCTTCAAATGCTCGACCAGCGCGCGCTTGAGCGACGGCAAGTCATCGGGGTGCAGGCGCGGCTTGAGGTGGCGAAGCATCGCCGTCACGAATTCCGGCTCCAGGCCGAACAGCTCCTGAAGCTGGGTGTGATGGACTTCGTCGGTTTGCAGGTTCCAGTCCCACAACCCGAGCTCACTGGCCTTCAACGCCAGCGCCAGGCGCGCTTCACTCTTGCTCAGGGCCTGATTGGCGGCGTCCAGCTCCAGGCTGCGCTGGGCAACACGGCTTTCCAGCTCGATCTGAATTTGACGTAGCTCGTCTTCGGCACGACGGCGCTGGTCGATTTCCTTGCCCAGCTTTTGATTGAGCTGGTCGCTGCAGCTTTGGGCCTGCTGCAAGTGTTCGATCAGCGCCTGATTCTGGAAGCGCCGCAACAGTCCGCTATCGATGAGCCGATTGACCTGCCAAGCGACCACACTCAACGCGCCCAGCAATATGAGGCCGAACCAGCCCCATCCCTGATCTTGCTCATCGCCGCCCCAGAACAGATAGCCGATGGCCGGCAACAGACAGGGCAAGGTAAAGGACAGGAACGCCGGCAGGCTGACCGCGTAGGCAACACTGGCCGAAAGCGCTGCAGCGCCGATCAGGCCGAACACCCAGGCTTGTTGCATGAAGTTGTCGGCGGGGACTAGCGCAATGCCGGCGCCGGCCAGGGTCAGGCCGGTCATGGCTGAACCCAGCAAAAACATGCGGCGCCAGATCGGATGGGCCTGACGGTTGGGTATCGCCGAATCGAAGGCCGCGACTTGAATCACCCGCAACGCCACCAGCGACAACAGCCACACCAGCCAGACGCTGACCAGAAAGTAACGCTGCGGACTCCAAAGCAAGCCAGCGCAGACCAGACCATTGATCAACATGAATAACGTGGGCAGTAATGAACCCTGATAAAGCAGACGCGTGCGTTCGACCGCCATTTCCATGGCGTACTGTTTGCGGATAACCCGGGGCTCCACAACGGGGCCCGACAGGTCGGTGCTGAGGGTCATAGGCAATGTTCTTGTTCTTATAATGGTGAGCATGCGCCCGAAACGTCGACGGAGCATACACAAGCAAATGCCCGGACCAAACTGCCCCAGGTCATAAATAGACCAAAGTATCGACTGCCTGGCCCCGTGTAAAAGCAACCAAGCGAGCCCCGCCAACGCTTGCAGCCAGTGACTGACCGGTCGTCCTGCACCTATCTTTCATCGGCTAATACAATGCGGGGTTTGCCCGGTGTGACGCCGCCCCCTAGAATGCCCCGATGCGCGATGATCTCTCCCTTCTGCTGAACTCCCTCAACGATGCCCAACGCCAGGCTGTAGCTGCCTCCGTGGGTCGTCAGTTGGTCCTGGCCGGTGCTGGTTCCGGTAAAACCCGAGTGCTGGTGCACCGTATCGCCTGGTTGATCCAGGTCGAAAACGCCTCGCCCCACTCCATCCTGTCGGTGACCTTCACCAATAAGGCCGCTGCCGAGATGCGTCATCGCATCGAGCAGCTGATGGGTATCAACCCGGCCGGCATGTGGGTCGGCACCTTCCACGGCCTGGCGCACCGCTTGTTGCGGGCGCACTGGCAGGAAGCCGGCCTGAGCCAGACGTTCCAGATTCTCGACAGCGACGACCAGCAACGACTGGTCAAGCGGGTGATCCGCGAGCTGGGCCTGGACGAACAACGCTGGCCGGCCCGTCAGGCCCAGTGGTTCATCAACGGACAGAAAGACGAAGGTCTGCGTCCGCAACACATTCAAGCCAGCGGCGATCTGTTCCTGGCGACCATGCGCAGCATTTATGAAGCCTACGAGGCTGCCTGCCTGCGCGCTGGCGTGATCGACTTCTCCGAATTACTGCTGCGTGCCCTCGATCTGTGGCGCGATCACCCGGGCTTGCTGGCTCATTATCAGAAACGCTTCCGCCACATCCTGGTAGACGAATTCCAGGACACCAACGCCGTGCAGTACGCCTGGTTGCGTCTGCTGGCCAAGGGCGGCGACAGCCTGATGGTGGTCGGCGACGACGATCAGTCGATCTACGGCTGGCGCGGCGCGAAAATCGAAAACATTTATCAGTATTCCGACGATTTTCCGGATGCCGAGACCATTCGTCTGGAGCAGAACTACCGCTCCACCGCCGGCATCCTCAAAGCGGCCAACGCCCTGATTGCCAATAACACCGGGCGCATGGGCAAAGAGCTGTGGACCGACGGCGGCGAAGGCGAAGCAATCAACCTGTACGCCGCGTTCAACGAACACGATGAAGCACGCTACGTGGTGGAAACCATCGAAAGCGCGCTGAAAACCGGCTTGGCTCGCAGTGATATCGCGATTTTGTACCGATCCAACGCCCAATCACGCGTTTTGGAAGAAGCCTTACTGCGTGAGCGCATTCCGTACCGCATCTATGGCGGTCAGCGCTTCTTCGAGCGGGCAGAAATCAAAAACGCCATGGCCTACCTGCGCTTGCTGGAAGGCCGTGGCAACGATGCAGCGTTGGAGCGGGTGATCAACATTCCGGCCCGTGGTATCGGTGAGAAAACCGTTGAAGCGATTCGCGACCATGCCCGTCACAGTGATGTGTCGATGTGGGAAGCCATGCGCTTGCTGGTGGCAAATAAAGGCCTGACCGGTCGTGCAGCTGGCGCGCTGGGCGCATTTATTGAGCTGATCGAGAACCTCGCCGCCAAGTGCATGGAAATGCCCCTGCATCTGATGACCCAGACCGTCATCGAGCAGTCCGGGCTGATCGCTTATCACGAAGCGGAAAAAGGCGAGAAAGGCCAGGCTCGGGTAGAAAACCTTGAGGAACTGGTCAGCGCCGCGCGCAACTTCGAAAACGCTGACGAAGACGAAGACCTGTCGCCACTGGCGGCGTTCCTCGGTCACGCGTCACTGGAGGCCGGAGATACTCAGGCCGACGAGCACGAAGACAGCATTCAGTTGATGACTTTGCACAGCGCCAAGGGTCTGGAATTCCCTTACGTGTTCCTGGTGGGCATGGAAGAAGGCCTGTTCCCGCACAAGATGAGCCTTGAAGAACCGGGTCGTCTTGAAGAGGAGCGCCGTCTGGCCTACGTCGGTATCACCCGGGCGATGCAGAACCTGGTGATGACCTATGCTGAAACCCGACGCCTGTACGGCAGCGAGACCTACAACAAGGTGTCGCGTTTCGTACGTGAAGTGCCGA
The DNA here is from genome assembly GCF_059695775.1 of Pseudomonas sp. LBUM1666. Lineage (NCBI taxonomy): Bacteria > Pseudomonadati > Pseudomonadota > Gammaproteobacteria > Pseudomonadales > Pseudomonadaceae > Pseudomonas > Pseudomonas sp. LBUM1666. The sequence continues at coordinate 6,214,446 of NZ_CP166789.1, forward strand.
AAGGCCTGATCCAGGAAGTGCGGCTGTCCAACAGCGTCAGCCGTCCGTTCGGCGGTGGCCAGCAGCAGAGCTCCAGCAGCCTGTTTGGCGGCAGCGAGATCCCGGATACCGGGTTCAGCCTCGGCCAAGCGGTACGGCATTCGGTGTTCGGCGATGGCGTGATCCTGAACTTCGAAGGTGCCGGTGCACAGGCCCGGGTCCAGGTGAATTTCGGTGAAGGCAGCAAGTGGCTGATGCTGGGATACGCGAAGCTGGAAGCGATCTAAAGTCCGCCAGTAATTCAATGTGGGAGCGAGCTTGCTCGCGATGGCGGCACCGTGGAGTATCAGAAATACCGCGTCATCGTTCATCGTCGGAACGCCGCCCGGAGCAAGCTCGCTCCCACAATTTGATCTGCGTAGCGCCAACTGCTAGCTATTCCTACAGAACTAATTAACAAATCCTACAGACCAAAGTTAACAGGCCTTATTGCGCTGACTGAAGCTGAACACAACCTGTCAGGCAAAAGCCCGAAACACTCTGCCGCTAGCCAGTACCACTTCAGCTGTGCAACATGGCGCGCGTGCCTTCCACAAATGGGAATTCCCTTTATGAAACGTTTTCTTAGCATCGCCATGGCGTTGTGCATTGGCCTGACGATGAGCCTCGACGCCAATGCCGCCAAGCGCTTTGGTGGCGGCAAGAGCTCCGGCGCTGCGCCGACTCACCAGACCAGCCAAATGGCTCCTTCTTCTGCCGCAGGTGGCGCTGCTGCTACTGCCGGCGCGGCCGGTGCCGCTGGCGCTGCCGCCAAGGCCGGCGGTGCTTCGCGCTGGCTCGGCCCTCTGGCCGGTATCGCTGCCGGTGGCCTGCTGGCCTCCATGTTCATGGGCGGCGGCTTCCAGGGCATGCAGATCTTCGACATCCTGATCATGGCCGTCATCGCCTTCCTGATCTTCCGCTTCATCGCCGCTCGTCGCCGCAAGCAGCAAGAGCACATGGCTCCAGCTGGCGCACCAATGCAGCGTGAAGTGTTCGAGCAGAAGCCAACGGCCATGGGGTCGATCTTCGGCGGTTCGGCAGCACCGGTTGCCGCTCGTCCGGTAATCAATGCTCCGGCCTGGTTCAATGAGCAGAACTTCATTGAAGCGGCTCGCAACCACTTCCAGTCCCTGCAGCAGCACTGGGACGCCAACGAAATGGACAAGATCGCCGAGTTCGTGACTCCGCAACTGCTGGAGTTCCTCAAGCGCGAACGTGCCGATCTGGGCGACGGTTTCCAGTCCACCTACATTGATAACCTCAATGTTCAACTGGACGGCGTGGATGATCGCGCCGACAAGACCATCGCCACCCTGACCTTCACCGGTGTGTCGAAGACCTCGCGTTTCGACCAGGGCGAAGTGTTCAGCGAAAGCTGGAACATGGAACGTCCGCAGGGCGAAAACCAGCCTTGGCTGGTCGCCGGTATCCGCCAGAACGGCTGATCCCCTCTGCGTTAAGCATGTTGTAATAAAAACCCCGGCCTCGGCCGGGGTTTTCTATTTCGCGGTTGCATCTATAGCGAGCTACTGTATAAACCGCCCCAACTAAACCGCGCCATCAAGCAAGAGGATCCCGGACGTGGAAGAAATCATCGAACAACTGCGTGAAGCCAACGAACCGGTACCAGTCCCCTTGGAGTTACCCGACGAAGATCAACTGGTGGAAATCGAAGAACAGCTGTTCATCGACATTCCATTTGTCTTCAGAGAATTTTTGCTGACCGTCAGCGACGTCGTCTACGGCAGCCTGGAGCCGGTAACCGTTACCGACCCGCAATCCCACACCTACCTGCCGGACGTTGCCGCCAACGCCTGGGATGCGGGTGTTGATCGCAGCATGATTCCGATCTGCCAGGACGGTGACAACTACTACCTGGTCGAAGAAGACGGCACCGTGGTGCTGTGGTTGGCCGAAGAAGAGCTGATCGCCGAAGAAACCTGGGAATCGGTGTGGCACTGGGCGCGGGACGTCTGGCTGGAAAGCTGAGCCGTCTGACGCTCCGCGTGGTCAATGCCCGGACAAATCCTTGTGGTTGTCCAGGGTTTCCAGCAAGGCCACTTGCATGCGCGTGTGCACGCGAATGAACCAGCGCCAAAGCAGAGCCGCCACGGCGGCCGCGACGACGACGATCAGCACCAGCAACTTGTTGGTCGGCAGAATACTGGCCGACAAGGCTGCCAGCAGCAGAAAAATCACCAGCAGCGAGAGGATCGGGATCACTTCGGCGATCACCCGACGCACTCGCTGCGTGTGGCGACCGGCCATCTCCGGCTTCACGCCCATCTCCGCCAACAGCATCGACAGCGCCTTGAGCTTGCGATAGGCGGCGATCAGGAACGGTAGCGACAACAGCAACGCTCCGCCCCAAATCAACGCTTTCTGCCAGCTCGGGTCGCTGATCCAGTCTTGCAGGTAAGTGGACATGCGCTCGGCGAAATAAGCGCCCGAGAAGAAGATCGCAATCACCAACGCCAGATTGACGCCCACCTGTAACAGAATCCGCCGAATCATCGACGCCAACAGCGCGCCCTCGCCCTGAGGCTGGATGCTGCGCAGCCATTCGCCGTACATCCCCAATACCCTGCCCAGTCGCTTCGGCATCACCGCGGCAAGCTTGATCGACAGCGGATCAGCCGCTCGGATCAGGTAAGGCGTCAGCAACGTGGTGATCACCGAGACGGCAACGGCGACCGGGTAAAGGAAGTTGCTGGTGACCTGCAACGTCATGCCCAGCGCCGCGATGATGAAAGAAAATTCGCCAATCTGCGAAAGCCCCATCCCGACTCGAAGTGAGGTGCGTCCATCATTGCCAGCGATAAAGGCGCCAAGGCCGCAAGAGAACATTTTGCCCAGCACCACGGCCACGGTGATCACCGCAATCGGCCATGCATATTGCAGCAAGATCATCGGATCGAGCATCAGCCCAATGGCGACAAAGAAGATCGCACTGAACAGATCGCGAACCGGTTCGATCAAGCGCTCGATTTTCAGCAATTGCCGGGATTCAGCCATGATCGCGCCAATCAGGAAGGCACCGAGCACCATGCTGTACTCAAGTTTGACCACCAGTAAACAGAAGCCGAAACACAGCCCCAATACAGTGATCAGCAGCATTTCATTGCTTTCGAACTTCGCCACGTACGCCAGTAATCGCGGCACCAACAGGATGCCGATAACCAGTGCGACGATCATGAACAGTGAGAGCTTGCCGACCGTGGAAAACACTTCGCCAGAACTGACCGTGCCGCTGACCGCGATGCTCGACAGCAAGGCGATGATGCCGATGCCAAGGATGTCTTCAACGATCAGTACGCCGAAAATCAGCTGTGCGAAGCGCTCGTTCTTCATCTTCAGATCGTTGAGCGCCTTGACGATGATGGTGGTTGAGGAAATCGCCAGGATCGCGCCAAGGAACAGCGAGTCCATGGTGTTCCAATCGAACCAGCGACCAATTTCGTAGCCGATCCAGATCATCAGCACGATTTCCAGGAACGCCGCAATGAACGCTGTGGCGCCGACCTTGAACAGCTTGCGCAGGCTGAACTCCAGGCCCAGACAGAACATCAGGAAAATCACCCCGAGTTCGGCGAGGGTTTTGATGGTTTCTTCATCGTGGATCAGGCTGAACGGCGGGGTATGCGGGCCGATGATGAATCCGGCGACGATGTAACCGAGTACCACCGGTTGTTTGAAGCGATGGAACAGCACGGTCACCACACCTGCGATCAACATGATCACTGCCAAATCCTGAATAAAACTGATGGCATGCATGGTGTGGGGCTCCTTAAGGGGGACTTTTGGAGGTTAACACCACGACTTCCGCTGCAAAGGCGGTGCAATATATGGAAACAGATCGATCCGGGCGTGACGGCAGCCACCCGCCCGGCGTCCCGATAACTGTTGGTTTGAAAAAGCTGACGAGGCCCCCGCAGAGGTGCCGCCCTCCCGAAATTCTGCCTTGAACCGTGAGAACGCTATGGAACCCGGAAACGCACAACTGTCGATGACGGTATTGATGACCCCCGACATGGCCAACTTCTCTGGCAATGTCCACGGCGGTACCTTGCTCAAATACCTCGACGAAGTGGCCTACGCGTGCGCCAGCCGTTATGCCGGCCGCTACGTGGTGACCCTGTCGGTGGACCAAGTGATTTTCCGCGAGCCGATTCATGTCGGCGAACTGGTGACCTTTCTGGCCTCGGTGAACTACACCGGCAACACCTCCATGGAGGTGGGCATCAAGGTGGTGACCGAAAACATCCGTGAGCGCTCAGTGCGCCACACCAACAGCTGCTTCTTCACCATGGTCGCAGTGGATGACGACCGAAAACCGGCTGCTGTCCCGCCACTGCAACCGCAGAACAGCGAAGACAAACGCCGCTTCATGCAGGCCCAGCAACGTCGGCAGATTCGTCAGGAGCTGGAAAAGCGCTATCAGGACATCAAGGGCGACGCCTGATATCGACAAAGTCGCAGCCAGCGCAAAGGCTGCGATTTTTTTCCACGAATGTTGTTACAAACTGATCGCCGTTGCTTCGAACCGGACCCGCGGGTGGGAAATCCGGTCCTGAGCCCGTACCAGTTCCAGCTCATAGCTGGAGCAAGCCTGGGTTTCCAGCAGCACCTCATGTACCGCCGACGCGGCGAATTCGAAAGCCGCCACCAGGCTATCACCCAACAGCACGCGAGCCAGAAACAGTCCGGAGGTCAGGTCGCCGACGCCCACCGGCTGACGCGGGAACGCCAGCAGCGGACGGCGCAGATGCCAGCTGTCTTCGGCCGTCACCAGCAACATCTCGAAAACATCCCCCGGTTTACCGGGATAGTCCAGATGCTTGACCAGCACTGCCTTCGGACCACGCGCCAGCAGCGCTCGCGCCATGGCCAGGCAATCGAACAACGATTGCGGCTTGCGCCCCGAAAAGCTGTCCAGCTCCAGCTGGTTCGGGCACATGAAGTCCGCCACGGCAGCCGCCTCCTCCAGCAGGAAATCGCTGACTTCCGCCGGCACGCTGCAACCCTTCTCCGGATGGCCCATCACCGGGTCACACAGATACAGTGCCTTGGGATTCATCGACTTGATCCGCGCCACCCCCGTCAGGATCGCCCGACCCTGGGCAGCACTGCCGAGATAGCCAGACAGCACGGCGTCGCAGTTGCCCAGTTCGCCAATCGCCGCGATGCCTTCGACCAGGTCGGGAATCTGATGCGGCGCGAGCACTTCACCGGCCCATTGGCCGTACTGGGTGTGGTTGGAGAACTGCACGGTATTGAGCGGCCAGACATTCACCCCGACCCGCTGCATCGGGAAAACCGCGGCGCTGTTGCCAGCGTGGCCGAACACCACGTGGGACTGGATGGCGAGCAGATGGGGCGTACGTTTCATGCGGTGGGTTTTCCGTCAAACGATTGAAATTCAAGCCGCGCAGTATGCGACTAAACGCAGCCTGTACGACAGACCGGCGACGCAGTTAAGCTGACACTATCTTGTTGGAGCAACGTGTTGATGCTGACCCTTGGAAATATCTTCGTCCTGATGCTGCTTGCCACCGGTGGCGCGTGGTTGTGGCACAACCATGGCCTGCGCGAGCGCGCGCTGGAGCGGGTCAAGCTGCATTGCGCAAAGCTCGGAATCGAGCTGCTGGACGGCAACGTGGCCTTGAAGAAGATCGCGTTCATTAAAGACGCCAACGGCCGGCGGCGCCTCGCCCGTGTGTATAACTTCGAATTCACCGTGACCGGTGAAAGCCGTCACAACGGCACCATCACCCAGTTCGGCGCCCACAGTGCGCAGATTGAGCTGGCGCCCTACCCGATGCCGTTCGACGACACGCCTGCGGTGGCCGATGTAGTGAAACCGCGCGCCGAGGTGATCGAGATGAGCCAGTGGCGGCAAGAACACACTAAATGGCGTCCTTGATTTAAATCTTGCTCGACCGGCAGTCGGCTAGATCTCTTTGCAATGAATCAACATTCTGCGGCTCACTGAAAATCAGCTCGATGCGCGAATCACGCCGCCATTCGCTGGGCTGCCAGTCCAGCACCGCGTTTTCCAGCGCATTCACCGAAACCCACCCATCGACGCTGTGGATAACCAGCTTCGCCCGCCGCCAGGCAAGGCTTTCAAGCCAGCGGCCAAGGAGCGTCGCATCGAAAGTCTGACTTGGATGCCAACGCCACCCAACACTCCAGCCGCCCTCCTGTTCCTGGCTCAAGCAAATTGGCAGCGTGGGATCGGTCCAGATGGCTGGCAGCTGTGCCAATCCTTTGGGCGCAACGAAGTTATCCACACCCGCTACAGCCTGAACCCCAAGCCCTGGTAGCTCACTCAATGGCAACGCGGCTTGCTGCGTCCAGTACAACGGACGCGCCGGCAACTGTGCGGCGATTCGCTGGCGATCAGCGTCGTCGATATTTTCGGCTTTATTCATCAGCAACAACCCGGCGCTCTTGAGCGCTTCCTGTTGCGCCACCGGCAGCGGTTTACCGGCAGCAAGTGCCTGGGCGTCCAGCACCAGCACGCAGGGTTGAACAGCCAACACGCCTTGCCACGGCGCCTCACTCAATTGCCTGAGCAATTGCGCCGGATGCCCCAGCCCGGAGGGCTCGATGAACAGCCGATCCGGCCGCGCCTTGCGCAGCAAACGCCCGAGGCCGATCTGAAACGGCGCACCATTCACGCAACACAAACAGCCCCCGGCCACTTCACCCAGTGCGATACCATCGGCGTCCCGGGTCAGCAACGCAGCGTCGAGGCCGATCTGGCCGAACTCGTTGATCAGCACCGCCCAACGCTCATTCGCCGGCCGCTGCGCCAGCAGGTGCTTGATCAGGCTGGTCTTGCCGGCACCCAATGGGCCAGCAATGACGTGCGTGGGAATGTTCTGCAACATGGTCGAAGTTTTCTGAGGAGGTAAAGGATGCGGTTAATGGGATTGTCGTTGCTCCTGGCGCTCACTTCAGGTGAAGCGCTGGCCCAGGCTTGCGTGGTACATAGCACGGCTGCGCGACTCGACGTGAAAGTCTGCCAGCAGAACCGCAACATCCCGGAAAAGCTATTCGCCGATGGTTTCTGCCAGCCGAACCTTCCTGGCCAGAAAGTCGAGGTGCAGTACGTCGACCAATGCCCCACCGGCGCGTTCGGCGTGTGTAGCAACGCCCAAGTCGCCAATATGCCTTACCGGCAGGATATTCACTATTACGGCGTAGCCACGGATGCGGCGTATTTGAAGCCGTTTTGCGAAGCCCAGAGCCAGGGAACCTGGCTCAAACCGTGAGCCGCTAGCTTAGCCAGTCGAGCGTCAGGATCAGCCGCCGCTCACCGGACGCAAGCTGTGGCGAGCGGTGAATAAGGCCGAAGCCTTCGTTGCCATGCCATTTCTCGCCTTTGAGCAACGCGACTTCGCCGCTGACGATCTGCTCGATCAGCGGACCGCCCTGAGGTTCGGCTTCGGCTTTGCCCAGGTGCCGGCGATCCATCGCACCTTCCTTCAGCCACTGGCTGCCGATCCCGGAATACGTGGTGATCAACCGCACCGGCACATGATCGACGTGGAAACGCGGGCACATGGCCTTGTCCAGGACCCGCAGGCGCAGGCCGACACGCTTGGCGCCCATCAAACAGGCGAAAGCACTGACCAGCCAGGAGACGTCGGCGATGAAACCTTCGTAACCTTCGAGATCGCTGAAACCTGAGGCTAATCCGTGAAGATTGGGTTCGGTATCGTCGCTGGGCAGTTCCAGGACCAGCGACTCCGCCAACGGCTCGTTCAGGGACAGCAACAAACTCCCGAAATCAGCGATGTGCGCCGGCAGTTGGCGCTGCCAAACGGCGAGGTTTACGCCGTCATCCAGTATTCGGGTGAGCGCTTGCGGCGTCTCGCCTTGAACCTGATGAATGATCGGCCGCAGTTTCAGACTGGGTGCCAACATCAGGCTGCCGCCTCTTCATGCCACGGGCCAAATGGATCTGGCAGCAATCGCCAGCCCTCGGCGCCTAACGCCATTTCATCGTCGGTCAGCAGGCAATTGTCGAGTTCGTTGGTGAGTTGCGCGAAGTCGATGTTCTGGCCGATGAACACCAGTTCCTGGCGGCAATCGCCGCTGGCTGCGGTCCAGTTTTCCATGATCCCAGCGGTGCTTTCTTCGTCCTGCGGCCACTGGGCTTTCGGCACGAAACGCCACCAGCGCCCGGCGAAACCATGGCGCATCAGTCCGCCCGCCTGGGACCAGCTACCGGCGTCCATATGCTTGCTGGCTAGCCAGAAGAAACCCTTGGAGCGCAGCAGTTTTCCGTTCACCCACGGGCGGTCGATGAAGCTGAAAAAGCGCTGCGGATGAAACGGTCGGCGTGCTCGGTAGGCTGTCGAGGCAATGCCGTATTCCTCGGTTTCGGGCACGTGTTCGCCACGCAATTCCTGTAGCCAGCCCGGCGCCTGGGCGGCCTTCTCGAAGTCGAAACGACCGGTATTCAGGATCTTCGCCAAGGGAATTTCGCCCATGACCATCGGGATGATTTCCGCCTGGGCGTTAAGCCGCTCAAGGATCGCGATCAGCTCCTGGCGTTCGCTGCTGCTGATCAAGTCGATCTTGCTGATCAGAATCACGTCGGCGAATTCGATCTGCTCGATCAACAGGTCGGTGATCGAGCGTTCGTCCTCTTCACCCAAGGTTTCACCACGGGATGCGAGGCTTTCGGCGGCCTGATAGTCGATCAGGAAGTTCATGCCATCGACCACGGTGACCATGGTGTCGAGCCGGGCGATGTCGGCCAGGCTCTGCCCTTCTTCATCGCGGAAGGTGAAGGTTTCCGCCACGGGCAGCGGCTCGGAAATGCCGGTGGATTCGATCAATAAATAATCAAAGCGACCCTCCTTGGCGAGTTTGCTCACCTCTTCTAGCAAGTCTTCGCGCAAGGTGCAGCAGATGCATCCATTGCTCATCTCCACGAGTTTTTCTTCTGCGCGGTTCAGGCTGACATCGCGCTGGACCTCGCCGCCATCGATGTTGATTTCGCTCATATCATTGACGATCACGGCGACGCGCAGGTTGTCGCGATTACGCAGCACGTAGTTAAGCAGCGTGCTTTTGCCAGCGCCGAGAAAGCCAGACAGGACGGTTACGGGGAGACGATTGGGCATCAGGTATTCCTCACAAAGATGCCCGGGCGCAGTGTCGGGCTTAACTTGATGTTATAGTATAACAACACAATCAAGCCACTCCCCTCTTGCCCATGATGACAAAGGGCACGATGCTCAAGCCCGCTCGGTCCGTGAGAAATCCTATGCGTGTAGCCCTGACAATAACGCTGATAAGCGTTTCGCTGTTGGTCGCTGTCGACGCTTGGGCGCAGCCGCCATTTGTAACGACGCAGCCATCCTCAGATCGAGTACCAGTCGATGGCCCTGGCCGAAGGGGCCCGGAGCGTATCGAGCGAATCACGGTGTTGCTGAGCACCAACTGACGGAAGTCGCCACTGAGGTTGGCACCACTCAGATCGATGATCAGCCGTTCGGGAGCGCTCAGGGAAAACGTCTTGTATTGCACCGGCCCGCTCAGATCGAACACCAATTGCAACTTGTCATCCGAACGCCAGAGCCGCGCATTGCGAATCTGTGTGGCCGAGGCGCCAAACGGTAAAGCGAAGGCCGCGCTGGCCAGCATCAGGTTGAGCAAGTGACGTCTGTGCATGATGAAAGCCTGTTCATGAAAAAGGCATGGTCGATTTTAATGTAATAACATAACATGCAGAATCGACTCCCACGATGGACCTGCTCATGAATGCGCTGACTCTGCCGGATATCGCCGCGCAGGCCTCACGCCAAGCCCTGCCACTCGACTGGGTGGGCATGTGCGGCATTGCTCTTCCTGTTTTGTTCGATGGCCAACGACTGAGTGCGAAAGCCGACGCCGGCGTTAGCCTGGATGATGGAGAGGCGCGCGGAATTCATATGTCGCGGCTGTACTTGGCGCTTGAAATGCTCGAGCAAGAAAACCTGACACCTACCTTGTTGCGGAAAGTTTTGCAACGTTTCCTCAAGACTCATGAAGGATTGTCCAACAGCGCGTACTTAAAAATTCACACCGATTTACTGCTCAAAAGACCAGCGCTGGTCAGTCCATTGGCCGGCTGGAAAACCTATCCAGTGAGCATCGAAGCACGTTTGAAAAACGCGATGTTCCACGTGGAACTAAAAATCGACGTGCCTTATTCCTCGACTTGTCCGTGTTCGGCCGCGCTTTCGCGGCAGTTGATTCAACAGCAATTCGTCGATGACTTCGCCAACAAGCCGCTGCAACACGCCGACGTGTTGACTTGGCTCGGCTCCACAAAAGGCATCGTCGCAACGCCTCACAGCCAACGGAGCAACGCGAAATTGCGGCTTCGAGTGGACGACTATCTGGATGACTTGCCGCTGATCGCGATCATCAACGACGCTGAAGCAGCCCTCGGCACCGCCGTACAAACCGCCGTAAAACGCGCCGACGAACAAGCCTTCGCGTTGGCCAACGGTCAGAACCTGATGTTCTGCGAAGACGCCGCACGACGTTTGAACCTGGCGCTGAAACGCTCCCCCGGCATCAACGCCTTCCACATACGAGTCATCCACGCGGAAAGCCTCCACGCCCACGATGCCGTCGCAGAAAGCCGCTGGAATTGGGAGGCCGCATGATTCATTGCCAAGCCTTGCGTTGGGGTGCACCCGGCCAGCCACTGACTCCATCCGTGGATTTCGAACTGGCCAAAGGAAGTCTGACCGCCGTAATCGGTGCCAATGGCTCGGGTAAAAGCAGTCTGCTGAAAGTCATCGCGGGTTTGCAAAAACCGCTGACCGGCAAAGTCATCTTGGATGTACCACGCAAGGGAAAGCTCTCGTTCCTGCCCCAGCAACAACACCTGGACCGCCAATTCCCCATCAGCTTGGAAGAGTTAGTGGCCGCCGGTTTCTGGGGTAGCACGCAGTCTCCCGAGATACGCAGACAACGCCTCAAAGCCGTTCTGGAAAACTGGTGTCTGAGCGGACTGGAACAGCGCCCATTGATGGCCTTGTCCGGCGGTGAATTACAGCGTGCCCTGCTCGCCCGTTTGAGCCTCGCGGAGGCGCCAGTGCTGCTGCTCGACGAACCCCACGCCTCCCTCGACGAACTCGGCCAGGCGCTGCTCTGGAATCACATCCATGCCTGGCATGCCGAAGGCCGAACCCAAGTGATCGTGTGCCATGACCTGGCCGCCGTTCGCCAACACATTCCTCAAACGCTGTTGATCAAAAGCAGCGGCTGCGTCCTCGGATCGAGCGTTGAGCTGATCCACCAACAACCACAAACGCGGGTGGCCTGATGCTCGCGGCTGCTCATCTTTGGCAACCGTTCCACGAGTTCGTGTTCATGCGCCGAGCACTTTTCGGCGGGTTGGTTCTGGCATGTAGCACCGCACCGCTGGGTGTGTTTTTGATTCTGCGGCGCATGAGTTTGATTGGCGACGCAGTGGCTCACGGCATTCTGCCAGGGGCCGCGCTGGGCTTCTGGTTCGCCGGATTGAGTCTGCCGGCGCTGACCGTCGGCGGCCTCGGCGCCGGTCTCGGCATGGCCGGACTCGCCGCCTGGATCACCCGTCGCACCGGCCTGCGCGAAGACGCCAGCCTCGCCGCGATCTACCCGATCTCCCTTGCCTGCGGTGTGCTGATCCTCGGCATCGCCGGCAAACGTCTGGACCTGTTGCACCTGTTGTTTGGCTCGGCACTGGCGGTCGATGGCCCGACGTTGACGGGCATGCTCTGGGTCTCCGGCTGCAGCCTGATCGCCATGGCATTCATCTACAAACCGCTGTTGCTGGACACCCTCGACCCACTCTTTCTGCAAACCGTCAGCCGACTCGGTCCCTTGGCTCACGGCGTATTTCTAACCCTGGTGGTGCTGAATCTGGTGATCGGTTTTCAAGCCATCGGCGCGCTGATGGTGGTCGGTTTGATGATGTTGCCCGCCGCCGCGTCGCGCTTCTGGAGTCGTCGCTTGCCGACGTTAATGGCCATCGCCGCCCTGCTCGGCTGCCTCTCGGTGTGGCTCGGATTGTTGCTGTCGTTCTACTTCTCGCTCCCCAGTGGCCCGGCGATCGTGCTGGTGGCTGGCGGTTTGTATCTGCTGTCCGTGGTGTTCGGACCGGTGCACGGTTTGCTGCGCCGCCCGCCTTTGCTCACATCCTAATGAGGTGTTACCCGATGCGCGCTTTACTCGTGCTGTTCAGTTTGCTGCTGTCGATGTCGCTGTCTGCTGCGGAAAAACTTCAGGTAGTCACCAGTTTCAGCATCCTCGCCGACATGACCCATCAAGTCGGTGGCGACCATATCCAGATCACCAACATGGTCGGTGCGGACGCCGATGCTCACACGTATGAGCCGACGCCGGACGACGCCAAAGCGTTGCTCAAAGCCAAACTCATCATTAAAAACGGCTTGGGTTTCGAGCCATGGCTGGACCGCCTGGTGACCAGCACCGAGACCAAAGCGCCAGTGATCAGCGCGAGCCGCGGCGTCATCCCGCGCTCCCTGGATGAAGATGGCGAGACGATTCCCGACCCGCACGCTTGGCACAATCTGGCGAACGCTGAGCTGTATATCAGCAACATCACCAAGGCACTGATTGCCGCCGACCCGACGAACAAACCCGACTACGAACGCAACAGTCAGGCCTACCTGAAACAGATCTACGCGCTGCTTGCCGAAGCCAAGACCAAACTCGGTTCGCTGCCACCGGGCAATCGCAAAATCGTGACGTCCCATGGCGCCTTCGGTTATCTCGGTCAGGCTTATGGCATCGACTTCATGGCGCCTCAAGGCCTGTCCACTGAGCGCGAACCGTCAGCCGCCGAAGTCGCTGCGCTAATCACCCAGATACGCCAGGCCAAGGTCAAAGCGGTGTTCATGGAAAACATCAAGGATGCACGCCTGCTCAAGCAGATTGCCGATGAAAGCAGCGCGCACATCGGTGGCACGTTGTACTCCGATGCGCTTGCGGCGACCGGGCCGGCCAGCACCTTTATCGGGTTGTTCGAGTACAACCTCAAGACCCTGTACGACGCATTGAGCAAGCCATGATCCGCAAGAATCCTTCGGGTGATTTACCACTGATTGCCGAGTCAGCGTACGTGGATAAAACTGCAATCATCTGCGGCAAGGTGGTGATCGGCGAGAACGTCTTCGTCGGTCCTTACGCGGTGATACGCGCTGACGAAGTGGATGCCTCAGGCAAGATGGAGCCGATCACCATCGGCGCCAACTCGAACATCCAGGATGGTGTGGTGATCCACTCCAAGTCCGGCGCGGCAGTGACCATCGGCGAGTTCAGTTCCATCGCCCACCGCTCGATCGTTCATGGTCCGTGCAAGGTTGGCGACCGGGTGTTTATCGGGTTCAACAGCGTGCTGTTCAACTGCGTCGTCGGTGACGGTTGCGTGGTGCGGCACAACTCGGTGGTCGATGGTCGCGACTTGCCCGAAGACTTCTATGTGCCCTCCACCACCCGCATTGGCCCGAAGACCGATCTGTCGCAATTCCCACCGGTGAGCGTCAGCGCCTCGGAGTTTTCCGAGGACGTGGCGCGCACCAACGTCGACCTAGTGCGCGGCTACAAAGCCCTGCAGAACGAGTTCTGACCATGAGCAGCGTGCTGATTCGCAATGCCCGGCTGGTGAATGAAGGCCGTGAGTTTGACGGTGATCTGTTGGTGAGCAACGGGCGAATCGTGAAGATCGCCAGCAGCATCCACGGTGAAAATGCCGACGTGGAAATCGACGCACAAGGGCAATGGCTGCTGCCCGGAATGATCGACGATCAAGTGCACTTCCGCGATCCAGGCTCGCCAGACAAGGGCAGCCTCTACACCGAATCGCGGGCTGCGGTGGCCGGTGGCATCACCAGCTTCATGGACATGCCCAACACCAATCCGGCGACCCTGACCCTCAGCGCACTGGCTGACAAAAAGCGTCGAGCGGCGATCAGCTCAGTCGCCAATTACGGCTTTCATTTCGGCGTGAGCAACGACAATCTCGATACCGTCGCCACGCTGAATCCCTGTGAAGTTGCCGGCGTCAAAGTGTTCATGGGCGCTTCGACCGGCAACATGCTGGTCGATGACCCAAGGATTCTCGAGCGGTTATTTGCCGAGGTGCCGACCATTTTATTGGCCCACTGCGAACACACGCCCAGCATCGACGCCAATGCCGCGAACCTGCGTGACTTGTTCGGCGAACACATTCCAGCTGCGGCCCACCCGCTGATCCGCAACGCCGAGGCCTGCTTTCGCTCCTCCTCAATGGCCGTGGACCTGGCCAAGCGTCACAGCACCCGTTTGCACGTTTTGCACCTGACCACCGCCCGCGAACTGGCGTTGTTCGAAGACAAGCCGCTCGCCCAGAAACGCATCACCGCCGAAGTCTGCCTGCACCACTTGCTGTTCGATGACCGGGATTACACGAGCCTCGGCAACCTGATCAAGTGCAACCCGGCGATCAAAACCCAGGCCGACCGCGATGCCTTGCGCGAAGCATTGCTGAGCCATCGCCTCGACGTGATTGGCAGCGATCACGCGCCACACACCTGGGCTGAAAAACAGCGGCCGTACAGTCAGGCACCTTCCGGTTTGCCGTTGGTGCAACACGCCCTGCCCGCGTTGCTGGAACTGGTCGCGGATGAAGTGTTGCCGATCACTACGCTCGTGGCCAAGACCAGTCATCGCGTCGCCGATCTGTTCGCCATTCCCGACCGCGGTTATCTGCGCGAAGGCTATTGGGCCGACCTCGTTCTGATCAAACCAGAACCCGGCGGCGTCGCCGTTTCTCAGCAGCCGCTTCTGTCTCAATGCGGCTGGACACCTTTTGCCCGACAGCGTTTCCGGCACAGCGTCAGCACCACGATCGTGTCGGGGCAAATTGCCTGGCACGACAAACGTCTTAATGACAACTGCCAGGGTTTACCACTACGGTTTATGCGCTAGCACTCGAGAGCACCGACATGATTCACATCACCCTGAGCGATGGTTCATTGCGTGAATACGACCAGCCACTGTCGGTGTACGAGCTCGCCGCGAGTATTGGACCCGGACTGGCAAAAGCGGCGGTGGCCGGCCGAGTGGACGGCATCCTGGTGGACTGTGAGTTCATGATCGAAGCCGATGCCCGGGTCAGCATCGTCACGCCTCAAGAGCCCGATGGGCTGGAGATCCTGCGACGCTCCTGCGCGCTGATGCTGGCCATGGCCGTTAAACAACTCCATCCACAGGTGCATCTGCACACAGGGTCGGCGCTGGGCGACGGGTTCTTTCATGAGTTTTCTGTAGAGCGATCCTTAACGCAGGCAGACCTGCCACTGATCGAGGCTCGCATGCAGACGCTGGCGGCGACCAATCACTCGATTCGCCGTCAAGGAAAGACGCCGCTGTACCGCTTGGGGAACTTCGAATTTACAACCACTGGCCCGCATGTCCCCGCGACCAGAGTGCTGCAAGCGTTCACCCTCGACCACATCAGCGGTACATTTCCGCAACGGATTTACGGCACGTGCTGGCCCTGCCAACAGGAGCTTGATAACTGGCGGACGCCGCCACACGTCATGATCGTCAGCATGGACGAACGTCAGGCGGATTACGCGCAGTCGGTGACCGAGGCATTGCGCAGAAGTGGCGTGCGCGCCCGTGCGGATCTGCGTCACGAGAAAGTCCGCCAAAAGATTCGCGAGCACAGTCAGCACGTGCCGTATCTGGTGGTGATCGGGGAGAAAGAAGAAGCAGGCGGGTTTGTCAGTGTGCGTAGTCGCACAGGTGAAGACTTCGGGAGGATGGGTGTAGAGACGGTGTGTGAGTGGTTGAGTCAGGCCCGCCCCCACACGGTCATGTAGGGGCGCGGGCCTGCTGGCGAGCTTTTAAGCCCTCGGCTTGACGGTCCCGCAATCCTGCCCCAACCACACAGCGCGGCTATCGAGGCTGCCCTTCTGCTGAATGCCGGTGGCGTTGAACGTGCCATTAACCTTAGTGGTGAACTCACGATCACTGAGGAAAGTGGCGACACCAGTGCCCTGCGCTTTCGGACAGCTGAAGCGGAATTTCCACTGATTCCCGGTGCGGTCGGTGATTTCCTGCTTGCAGCCCGACTGCGGATCGGTCAGCGGAATGTTGTCGCTCTTCACCTGTTCCGGCGTCAAGCAAGCCCGAATCCCTTTGCCGCCCATGGTGATGCCCTGCTTCTCCAGCTGCGCGCGCTGTTCAGGGGTCATCTGGCTCTGTATCTGGCCAAGGATCAGCTGCAAATCCGGGAGATTCTGGTCATCGACCTTCATGTTGCTTGTGGTCATTTCCCACAAACCGGGCTGCAACATCTGCGCCTGAGCGGCCACAGGAAGTGACAAACCAACAGCCATGGCCAAACCCAGCAGACGAACGTTCATCGAGTAACTCCTGATCAGTAGTGGCCGTTAGACGTCAGCCAGTGGCTTCGGTTCATGGGCCAATTAAATAGCGACATTCTGCACGGAACATGGTCTGTTAAGCATTGAATCTTCAGGAGCAAGGCTGCCCCATGGATTACTTTGGACCGCATATTTTCGGCTACATGATTGCACTGCTACACACGCTGGGCCTGATCGCTGCCATCCACGCCGTGCTCACCGTCCGGACCGCCCAGGGATCGATCGCCTGGGCCCTGTCGTTGGTGTTTATTCCCTACCTCACGCTCATCCCCTATCTGGTCTTCGGCAGCAGTACCTTCGATGGTTATATCAAGGCTCGGCGCCAGGCCAACGAAGAAATGCGCAAGGCTATCTCCGAGCTGAATTGGCGCCCTTGGGTAGAAGAGGCGCTGACTGCTCGCGCCTCAAATGCTTATGCATCCCTGAGGGCCATGCCGAAACTGGGGCGCATGCCGTGCCTGGCGAACAACGAAGTGCGCTTGCTGATTAACGGCCAGGCCACCTTCGACGCCATTTTTGAAGCCATCCGCAACGCGAAGGAAGCGGTGCTGATTCAGTTTTTCATCATCCACGACGATCGCCTCGGTCAACGCCTGCAAACCTTGCTACTGCAGAAAGCCGCCGAAGGCGTGGCGGTTTATTTATTGTACGACCGCATCGGCAGCCATTCCCTGCCTCACAGTTACGTGCAGCCGCTGCGCGATGCCGGCGTCGAGGTCAAAGCCTTTGCGACCCGCAGCGGCTGGCTCAACCGCTTCCAGGTCAACTTCCGCAACCACCGCAAGATTGTGGTGGTCGATGGAGTACTGGGTTTCGTCGGTGGGCATAACGTCGGCGACGAATACATGGGCGAGAAACCACCCCTGGCGCCGTGGCGCGATACCCATGTGCAAGTGCGCGGGCCGGTGGTTGCCTGCATGCAGGAATCGTTTGCTGAAGACTGGTTTTGGGCTGCCCGCTCATTGCCGCCGCTGATCCTGCCGGACGTTTACCCGGACGACGGGGTGCTCTGCCAATTACTCGCCAGCGGTCCGGCGGATTCCTACGAAACCTGTTCGTTATTCTTCGTCGAAGCCATCCATGCCGCCACCGAGCGGGTGTGGATCACCAGCCCGTATTTCATCCCCGACGAAGCCGTATTCGCAGCGTTAAGGCTGGCGGTTCTGCGAGGCGTGGATGTACGACTGCTGCTGCCCTCTCGACCGGACCATCGAATCGTCTACGCCGCCTCCAGCCTTTATGCCTTCGAAGCCGTGCGCGCCGGCGTGCGGGTGTTCCGCTACGAGCCGGGATTCCTGCATCAGAAAGTGGTGTTGATCGACAGCGAAATCAGCGCCATTGGCAGTGCCAATCTGGACAACCGCTCGTTCCGGCTGAATTTTGAAGTGATGTTGTTGACGGTCGACAGCGCGTTTGCCGCCGAAGTTGAACAGATGCTCAACGATGACTTCGCCCAGGCTCACGAGATCGCCAAAGAAGAAAGCCGGGAGACCCACCGCCTGCAACAGATCGGCATGCGGATCGCCCGGCTTATTTCACCGATACTTTAAGGGTTGTAGATATCGTCTCGCGTCCATGGCAGTTCATGGCTGCCATCAGGGTGAGCTTTCACAGCCAGGATCTGGTGCAAGTTGATCCAGCCCTTGGCGAACGCGTAAGCGCATCCCGCCAGGTACAGCCGCCAGATCCGTAAGGCCTGCTCTGGCACCAGCCTGGAAGCAGCTTCCAGATTGTCTTCCAGGCGTTCGCTCCAATGGTCCAGCGTACGCGCGTAATGCAGGCGCAGACTCTCGACGTCGACAATCTCCAGCCCAGCTTCGCTGATCTCGGCAGAGATCATCGACAAATGCGGAAGCTCGCCATTTGGGAACACAAACTTCCCGATGAATTCACCGGCACCGCGCCCCACTGGACGGCCATCGATGCGCTTGGCGGTGATGCCGTGGTTCATCACCAGGCCACCCTCTTTCACCGCACCGAACAAGGTCTTGCAGTACTCGGCCAGATTGGCGTGGCCAACGTGTTCGAACATGCCGACACTGACCACTTTGTCGAAGCGACCGTCCTGAGGCAGGTCGCGGTAGTCGAGCAGTTGCAGTTCGACCAGATCGTCCAGGCCTTCGGCCGTCACCCGTTCACGGGCAAGTTCCAATTGCTCTTTACTGAGTGTGATCCCGAACACCTTCGCGCCAAACTCCCGAGCCGCATACCGTGCCAGTCCGCCCCAACCGCAGCCGACATCCAGCAGATATTCCCCTGGCTGCAGCCGCAGCTTGCGGCACAAGTGGCGGAATTTGGCTTGTTGGGCTTGTTCCAGCGTTTCGCTGCCGGTCTCGAAATAGGCGCAGGAATACGCCATGTCACTGTCGAGCCATAGCTGATAAAACGCATTGGAAAGGTCGTAGTGGTAGGAAATCGCCTTGGCGTCGGTTTCCTTGTCGTGAGCGGTGCGCACTGGCTGACTGTCCTGGTCACCGAGCAACGCCTGGCTCCACTCATCGCAGACGCGGATCACGTCGCTGATGGAGCCTTCCAGCTCAAGTTTACCTTCGACAAACGCCGCTCCGAGCGCGTCCAGGCTTGGATGAGTGAACTGGGTAACCATTTGTGGGTCCTTGACCACAATTGTGACGCTAGGCGTCGGCCCCAGGTTGAATTCATGGCCGTCCCAGAGTCGCAGGCGTAGCGGTAGCTGCAGATTCTGTAAGGCCGGAGGAAGGTGCGCGAGCATGGACAGACCCTCTTGTTTCAGACGTCTGATGTGAGGGTAGTCCATCCTTGAAAAATAGCTGGCTATCGAATTAATAGCCCTTTTCTATAATTCGTAACGCTGAACCCACCGTTGCGAATTCACAAAACTGATTGCCCTCACCTAGATGACTACGAATTCGTCGTACAGTTCTGAAAACTTCAAATCGACCGTGATCGCGCTGTTTAGAGCATTCACCTGGCGTACTCAATCCTCTTCCTTAAGCTTGAGCAAGGGTTCCTGAAAACGCAGTAAACGCCCGGCGTTCCCCAACACCAGCAAGGTACTGAAATTGTGCAGCAGCGCAGCAATCATCGCGCCCGCCGCGCCAAGCCAACCGAAGGCAGCGAAGGCTACAATCGCCAGCGTCCAGCCCAGACCGATGATCACGTTAACCTGCAACGTGTGCCGGCATTGGCGACTCAAGCGCACACACGTGCCGAGTCGACGCAGGTCGCTGCCGATCAGGACGATGTCGGCCGAGGCCAGCGCGATGTCCGCCCCGCCAGCGCCCATGGCTACGCCGACCACACCGGCCTTGAGCGCCAGCGAATCGTTGATCCCATCTCCCACGACCATCGGCCGGAAGCCGCTGCCGATTTCTTTCAAAACACGATTGAGTTTGTCCTCCGGCAACGCTTGAGCTTCAACGTCGCTGATCCCGACATCTCGCGCCAATGTGTGCGCGACGCTTTGCCGATCACCTGTCAGCAGCAACTGCCGGCCCAACCCCAATTCACGTAGCTCGCTCAAAGCAAAGCGAGCCTCGGGTTTGACGCTGTCGGCCAGCAACAGCCAGGCGAGGAATTCGCCGTTGAGCGCCAGCCCGGCAATCGGGCCATCGTGGTCGGGGACATTTGAAGTGGCGATACCCAATTGGGTGAACAACTCCGGACGACCGAGCGCCGCCTCGCCCTGCTCCGTCATCGCCACCACGCCCAGCCCCTGACGCTCGTGGATGTCGGAGAGCAGCAGAAAATGTTCCTGGGTGACCAACCCGGCGAGCGCGCGACTAACCGGATGACTGCTGGCAGAACCGAGGCTGGCAGCGAGTTTAAGGACGTGACTGCGATCCTCGAGCGGACTGTCGATGGATTGCAAACGCAAGGTGCCAAAGGTCAGGGTTCCGGTCTTGTCGACCACCAGTGAAGTCAGGTCTGCCAACTCTTCGAGGAACGCGGAGCTGCGAATCAGAATCCCGTGACGAGCCGCCACCGCCACGCCGGCAATCGCCGTGGCCGGTGCCGACAACACCAGCGCGCAAGGACAGGCCGCCACCAACACCGCGAGCATGGCCTGGGCATCGTTAGTGATGAACCAGGTCACGGCGGCCAGCAGCAACACCAGCACCATGTAGCTGCCAGCGTAGCGTTCCAGCAAACGCGTGATCGGTGGTTTGGAACGTTCGGCACTTTGCATCAGCGCAATGACTTTGCCGAGGGTCGACTCATTGCCGGTGCGAGTCACCTCGATGCGCAGCAAACCGTCGAGGTTGATCGCGCCGCCGAAGACTTGCATGCCGACGCCCGCCTCCATCGGCACCGATTCGCCGGTAATCGAAGCGGTGTCCAGACTCGCCTGACCAGACAACACCCGACCATCCGCCGGCACTCGATCACCCGCGCGCACCTCGACGAGGTCGCCGGCCTTCAGTGTGCCGTTATCGACTTCGACGATGGAGCCGTCGGCCTGAACCTTGCGCGCATGGCTGCGAGTCAGTTTGCCGAGGGCGCGAATCGCCTCCTGCGAGCCGATCACGCTGCGCTCTTCCAGCACGTGGCCGAAGATCATGATGATTGGCAGCAACGCCGCGGTCAGCAGATCACCCGTGGCCCACGCCCCCAGCATGGCCAAGGCGATCAATTGATCAGTGATCCCGTGCAAGCTCGGATAGCGCAGGCTGTACCAGGCCGAACGCATCACGGGCACGGCCACCAATAACGAAGCAAAGCCCAGCAGCAATTGACTGACGCCCGTCTGCTCCGGCGACAACCAGCGCCAGGTCAGACCGAGCGCGAGCAGGCCCAATGCGAGCATGGCCAGGGTCAATTGGCGGGCGGCGCTGCGTTGTTCAGCCGAGGACAACATGCTCGGTGCGGCGGCGGTTGGGGTGGTCATTGTGCAGCTCCCTGAATGATCAGGCGGGAATCGTCTTTCGGATTGACCGTGGTCACCGAGCCGGCCTGACCGAGAATCTTCGGCATCCGCTCGCGGTAGATGCGCAGCAGCATTTGCGGGTCGGTGCCCTGCTGCTGCGCCTTGGCCAGGCTCAACACCGTGGCCGTGTCAGCCGAGGCTTTGGCCAGACGTTCGCTCGCTTGGGCGTGAGCGACTTGTAGCGTGCGATCGGCTTGTTCGTTGGCAGTCTGAGTCAGTTTCTCGGCTTCAGTGCGAGCATTGGCCACAGCTTTATCGGCTTGTTGACTGGCGGTCAGAACCGCGTTGAAGGCGTTGACCGCCGGGCCGGGCAGACTCGATTGCACGTCGACCCGCGCCACTTCAATGCCCAACCCCTGCCCGGTCGCGGTCAGGTCAGCCAAGCGCTGATTGATGCCTTGCACCAGATCGCCGCGTAGACGTTCGCGTCTTTCGGCAGCCTGTTTATCCGCGCCGATGAGTTCCGGTCGCGCCACTAGAATGGTGTCCAGATCTCGTGCGGCAGTAAGGGCCACCGCACTGCGAGTCACCAATCGATCCAATGCCGGCAACACATGTTCGCCTTGAAGAACGAAGGCATACGGCTCGGTGACTTTGTAGAAAACCCGCACATCCAGTTGCACCACGCCCGCGTCTCCGGTGAGCAAATAACCGGAGCCGGCGAGTGCGTCGCTGATCGGTGTAACGAAACTCGCCGCTCGGTCAGCCTGCAACGCAGCATCGGTGCGCAACAGATTTTCCACCCGACGCTCCATCACCCGATCCGCCGCGGGCAACAAAATCACCTGTTCAAATGGACGTGGCCAGGCCAATAGCAGGCCAGCATTCTGGATGCGATCCAGCGCGCCGAAGTGCAAAACCACCGCGCGATTTTGCGGATCGATCTGCCGCACATTGGAGAACGCCCACACCAAAGCGGCCAGTACCGTCACGGCGTAAAGAGCCAAAAAAGCCAATCGCCCAGCCTGAATCCAGGGACTGCTTAACTCATTTGTTCCACGTGGAACTAATTTCATGGCTGCGACCCGGCCTTGTTATCAAGCGTCGGCGGACCGTCAACCAACACCCGGAACGGCGCGGCGTCGGTACGCAGAATCAGTTTTGTTCCGGGCGTGACAATCGTGCCTAATGTGTCGAGGGAGCGAAGCAGGTTGTAGAGCTGTGGCGACCCGGCGTAGGCGCGGCCATAAATCTGTGCGGCTTCGACGCGCGATTGAGCTTCGATATCGGCAGCTTTCACCGTCGCATCGGCCTGCACGATGCGCGCGTCACGCTCGGCAGCGGAACGGATTTGCGCCGCTTCGCGCTTACCGATGGCTGTGCGTTCGGTGGCGATTGTTTCACGCTCGGCACGCATGCGATCGACCGTGGCCGTGAGGGTTACCGACGGCAAAGTCAGACGCTCGATGCCGACTTGCAGCACCCGCACGCCATAAGTCGTGAGCAGCTGCTGATCGATTTGCTGACGCAACTGCGCTTCAAAATCAGCGATGTGTACTTTGTTGGCGTCGGTGTTCACCAGGTTAGCCAGATCAAAACTGCTGGCCGTGGTTTCCAGAGCAGAGCCAACAAACGTGCGAATCTGCCGCGCTGCTTCGTCCGGCTGATTCTGTACGGCGCGCATGAAGCGTTGCACGTTGTCCGGATCGCCCTGAACCTGCCAGGCCACGTAAGCCTGAACGATGATTCGCAAACCGTCCCGCGTACCCACATCCTGTAAACCACTCGAGGTGGTGCGCAGTCGCAGATCGACAGGAATCGCCGCTTCAAAAGGAGCAGGCCAACGCCAGCCAAGACCCGGTTCCAGCAATACCCGCGATGGATTACCAAAACGCGTGATCACCGTCGCCTCCCCCGACCGCACTTGGACCAGGCTCGCTGCCGCAATGGCGAACGCCACCAGCAACGCCGCCCAGCCCATTCGCCGCCACGGGAACGGGCCAGCTTCTTGCGGATCACCGTGGTGGTGATGGTGATGTCCGTGGTGATGCCCGCCATGGCCGTGATCGTGGCCAGTGTGGTCATCGTGATCGTGAGTGTGCGACTGGCTCAATTGGCAGCTCCTGGCTGGGCGGTTTTACGCGCCGGCGCAGGGTCAGCCGGCAGCGTGAATGTACGAAGGTCGATGGTCGGCGCGTTACTGCTGCCGCCCAGACGATGATCGAGCACCAGCAACCTGGCATTGGCCAAGCCCTGGGACAGTTGGCTGAAGTACTGCTCCAGCACGAAGGCCTGACCGGCGCTGGCATAGGCCTTTTGCTCGGCACCAAATCTCAAGTCGGCCGCTTGTGCGGTGGCGTTGATTTCACGAGCGCTGGCCGTCGCTTGATCGCGAGCGATGCTGGCCTGTAATTGCGCCTGGTTCGTGGCCTCCGCCGCTGCACCACGTTCACGGGAAATCAATGCCTGGGCGCCAATCTGCGCAGCCTGAACGCCGTGATAGGCATTGGCCGCGCCGGCCGGCGGATGAATCGCCTCGACCACGGTGGCGAGAATTTCCACGCCGCTGTCGAGTTTGTGCAGGTCAGCCTGTACCGCCCGACCAATCTCTTCGGCGAGCCCTACCCTGTCCTCACCGAGCAAACCGTCGAGGGTTCGCGAAGCGAAATCGTGGACCAGAATCCGGCTGGCGGTGCTGCGGATCAGCGTCGGGACGTCAGCGCTGTTATAGGTCGCGGCCAACGCCGCTTGATCGCTCAGGCCGATGCGGTAGACGAAACGCACGTCCATGTTGACGATCTGGAAGCTCTGCTTGTCGGCTCGACTGCTGGCAATGACTTGGGATTTGTCGTTCACATGGCTGGCGTCCCACAAGCGATTGGCAATCGAGGGCGCCGGGCCTTCGGCGGGTTCGGCCACGACCGGCGCCGGTGTGTCGCCAACACTGGTGGCCAACTCGTGGACCACACCATTCTCGACGCTCAACACTCGGCCCAGAGGCCAGGGCAAACCTGCGTGCAATCCAGGACCGAATACCTCTACCGGTTTGCCGAATCGCTCGTAGATGCCTCGCCCTTGCATGGGGATTTCGTGAATGCCGGTGAGTGACCAACCGACAATTGCCACCACCATCAGCACCGGAAAAAACGCCCGACGCATGTAGGTGAAGGCCCAGATCTGCCGCAGGTCGATGCCGAAGCGGTTGTGCAATTCGTGCTGCAACGCCAACAAGGGTTGCGGCGGCCAGCGCAGCATGTCGGCGACGAAGCTGCGCGCCAGCAAGGCAGGTTCGAGTTGTTCGCGCTGCGGACTGAACAACGACAGCAGGGCGCGCAATAGCAGCTCGGCGGCGACCAACCCTGGCAGCAAGCCAATCAGCACCGCCAGACGCGCCGGCCATACCGAGGTTTCGCTACCCAACAACAGGCACAAAGCGCTGAGTACCAGGCAGATGATCGCCACCCGAGTCATCTGCGCCAACGACGCTGCTTCGGGCCATTGCGCGACGTTTTCCTGCGCCAGTTGACGTTCCAGCACCAGCAAACCGAAGGCCAGCAACAACGACAGCGCCGCACCGACACTCGCCGACAATCCCGATGCGGTTGGCGGCAGTGCAAGGTTCCAGACTTGTTGGATGCTCAATAACGTCAACAGCGACCAACCCGCGAGCCACAGCGTCGGGGCGCCGATCTGCACCAGCATTCGCAGCCATCGCTGGCTGAGCCGATCCAGCAGCCGTTCGTACCAGCCCACCGGAGCAACAACTTCGTCAGCAACGAAGACCTGCACGACCGGGTTCAACGCCCGTGCACGCCACTGCGTCACCCACCAGGCCGATTGCAAACCGGCGACCAGCACCAGCAAACCGGCGCTTTGATTGACCAGCAACGCAGGCCAAAGCGACTGCGGCGCAAACAGCCCGACAAAAAACGCCAGCAACCAACCTGTCGCCGCAAGAGCGCCCAGACCGATTGCGAACTGACGCAATCGTCGCCCTTGAAAAACCGCCTGCTGGAAACGCGGCAGCCCGGCTACTTGCGTCCCATCGACATCGAGATCGACTTGCATACCACCCCAGTGTTTATCGTTGCTCATATCGCAATTCGTTACGATATAACGAAAGCCGTGAAATTTCCGTTCTTAAATGCTGTATCTAAAGGCGCTCAACCTGTCGCTTGGCTGAAGCCTTGACCAAAATGCTGCGGAACGCACATATTACGTTCGTAATTTTACCCAAGGACTACGTTTACCCATTCCGATCCGATTCACTCCAGGAGTACACCATGAGCATCTATGACGTCGTGATTCTGGGCGGAGGCCCCGGCGGTTATAACGCGGCGATCCGCGCCGGTCAGTTGGGCCTCAGAGCGGTTTGCGTAGAAGGACGCGCAACCCTCGGCGGCACCTGCCTGAACGTCGGTTGCATGCCGTCAAAAGCGCTGCTGCACGCCTCCGAACTCTACGACGCCGCCATGGGCACGGAATTCGCCAACCTTGGGATTGACGTCAAACCCACACTCAACCTCGCGCAGATGATGAAACAAAAGGATGAAAGCGTTGCCGGATTGACCAAGGGCATCGAGTTTCTGTTTCGCAAAAACAAAGTCCATTGGGTCAAGGGCTGGGGCCACATCGACGGGCCCGGCAAAGTGACGGTGACCGACAGCCAGGGCGGCAAGACCGAGCTGAACACCAAGGACATCATCATTGCCACCGGGTCCGAACCCACTCCCCTGCCCGGTGTGGACATCGACAACAAACGCATCCTCGATTCGACGGGCGCGCTGTCACTGACTGAAGTGCCCAAGCATCTGGTGGTGATCGGCGCCGGGGTGATCGGTCTGGAGCTGGGTTCGGTGTGGCGGCGTTTGGGCGCTCAGGTGACCGTGGTCGAGTTCCTCGACCGGATCTGCCCCGGTGTGGATGGTGAGGCCGGCAAAACCCTGCAACGTTCGTTGAGTAAACAGGGCATCAACTTCAAATTGAGTTCCAAAGTCACCAGCGCCACAACCTCGGCGACCGGCGTTCAACTCAGCGTCGAGCCCGCGGCGGGCGGCACCGCCGAACTGCTTGAAGCGGATTACGTGTTGGTACCCATCGGACGCCGGCCTTACACCCAAGGCCTGGGGCTGGAAAACGTCGGCCTCGCCACGGACAAGCGCGGCATGCTCGCCAACAAGGGCCATCGCACTGAAGCGGCTGGCATCTGGGTGATCGGCGACGTGACGTCCGGGCCGATGCTCGCCCACAAGGCCGAAGACGAGGCCATGGTCTGCATCGAGCAGATTGTCGGCAAGGCGGCCGAGGTCAACTACGACCTGATCCCCAACGTGATCTACACCAAGCCCGAACTGGCCAGCGTCGGCAAGACCGAAGAGCAGCTCAAGGCCGAAGGCCGCGCCTATAAAGTCGGCAAGTTTCCCTTCACCGCCAACAGCCGGGCAAAGATCAATCACGAGACCGAAGGCTTCGCCAAAGTGCTGGCTGATGAGCGCACCGACGAGATTCTCGGCGTTCACCTTGTGGGTCCGAGCGTCAGTGAAATGATTGGCGAATATTGCGTGGCCATGGAGTTCAGCGCGTCTGCCGAAGACATTGCCCTGACCTGTCATCCACACCCGACCCGCTCCGAGGCCTTGCGCCAGGCGGCGATGAATGTGGAGGGGATGGCGACGCAGATATAAGGCTGGAGATTCGCGGCGGCTGGCCTACCGCTATCGCGAGCAGGTCGGATCGCGATTGGGTTGGCTCGGTCTCAGGCCGGTAAATGCTCCAACGGCAACGCCCCTGGCGTCTTCACCGTATGAATCGCAAAGTTGCTGCGAATGTCACTTACACCCGGCAATTTCAGCAAACGCCCCGTGAGAAAACGGTCATAGGCGCGCAGGTCCGGCACCACCACTTGCAGCAGAAAATCCGATTCCCCTGACACCAGAAAGGCCGAAATCACTTCGGGCAACGCGGTCACGGCCAGGCGAAAGGCTTCGGCCTGTTCATCGTTGTGCCGCTCGACCTTGACCCCGACAAACACCGTCAACCCAAGCCCTACTTCATCACGATCCAGATTGGCCTGATAACCGCGTATCACCCCAGCTTCTTCGAGCATCCGTACCCGGCGCAAACAAGGCGAGGCGGACAGGCCGATCTCATCAGCCAGTTGCACATTGCTCAGGCGACCGTCCCGTTGCAGCGCGGCGAGAATCTTTCGGTCATAGGCGTCGAGTTTCATGGTTTGGCAGATCCTGATGGTTCAAATGCAATTCAGTGGCAGGTTATGCCAACCTTAAGCAGTTTAGAAGCGAACTACGCAACCACCTGCCCAGCCCTTCAGTCCTAGACTGGCCATACCGAATCGACAACGAAGGGGGTGCAACGTGGCAGGACTCTGGGTGTTTTTCATGGCGCTGGCGGTGGTGTATCTGTTGCCGGGCCCGGACATGATCCTGTTGTTGCAGACGGGTGCCCGTCAGGGTAAAGGCGCAGCGCTGGCGACTGCGGTGGGTTTGGCTGTGGCCCGGGGATGCCATGTAGCGTTGGCAGCGTTAGGGTTGGCGGCACTGTTCAAGGCGGCGCCCTGGACCTTCGACGTGGTACGCCTGGCCGGGGCCGCCTATCTACTGTGGATCGGCATTCAATGCCTGAGGACCACAATGCTGCCGAACTTGAGCGGAGCAGACGCCACCGCCGAGAAACCTCGCTGGCGTGCAGCGATCCAGCGCGGTTTGCTGACCAACCTGCTCAACCCCAAAGCATTGCTGTTCTGCTCGGTGCTGCTGCCACAGTTCATCGATCCACAGGCCGGGCCAGTGCTCGCGCAATTTGCGACCCTCGGAATTGTGCTGGTCGGTGTCGGTTTGCTGTTCGACAGCGCTTACGCACTGACCGGCGCGGCGCTTGGCCGTTGGCTGCAACGCAGTCCTTCGGCCCAGCGCCTGCAGCAATGGCTGTTTGGCAGCCTGTTGATCGGCTTCGCCGTACGGCTGACCTTTGTGCAACAGGCTTGAGCCTTACCGCGTTTTACGGCGGCGATTGATCAGCAACAGCGCCGCTGCCGTGACCGTTATTACACCGCCAATCTGCAACGGTTTTTTGTAAGGCCGCAGCTGCGAGCGCGCGGCGTCGGTGACCTGAGTCACATAGCGCTTGTCGACGTTCTGGAAGTCCGGATCCTGGCATTGATGACCAAAATCGCCGGCCCAGACCACATACGGGCCTTCCTCGACATAACGACGGTAGAACGCGCTTTGCTCTTGCAGGCTGGTGCCCCACGACGACGCCTTGCACAGCACCGAAGCAAACGCCTGACTGCTCTGGGGCAGATGATCAGCGGCCTTGCTCGCCAACGCCGTGGCAACAAAACGGTAGTGGAAACGCTCGTCAGGCTGCGCCACCGAGGCTTGCTGGCGCTGCACTTCACCCTCGGCGATTAGCGGTCCAACCTTGAGCTCGGGCGCTTCCAGACTGTAATTGCCGCCGAAGGTGGCGTAATCCGGGGACAGTTCATAACCCAACAACTCCATTCCGTCGAAACGGGCCAGTGTCGCGGCGTAGTAGTAAGCGAATGCCCGTTTGGTCGGCCACCATTTTGATTCAGCGTCGTGACGCAACTGCCCGTACCACTTGGCCTTGGCCTGCAATTCGGCGTTATCGAAGTAGGCTGGCGCTTCGTCATACCGCTCTTCGCGCAGCAAGCGCCGCCCGAGCAAATTGCGCAGTTTCGCCGCCACCGGCAACTGCACATAGTTATCGCGATCCTGCTGAGTCAATGGTGGTGCCGGCACTTGAGTGTCGACGTATTGCTTGAGCTCATCGACGGTCAACACCCGCTCGGCGACCGTGGCGGCGTCGAACCAGTAGACATCTTTACTGCGATAAAGCTGATCGAACGCTTGCAAGTAATCCCCGCGTTGCAACGCCAGGATCGCGCTTTCACCCTCGACCCGACACTTGGGCTGAAGCGTTTCGAAGTCCCAGTCTGGCGTGCGCCGCTCGCCCCAGGATTCATTCTGCGGGAAGGCCTGGGCTGCCTTGGCATACGCTGCGGCAGCCGCGTTTTTATCGCCATCGCGCACGGCCAGTTTGGCCCGCAGCCACCACGCCAGTCCGCTATCACCGGCGTGCTCGAGGATCGCCTTGGCGCTCGCATAGTCGCCCTGTTGATAATTCACAGCCGCCAGACGATCAGCGTTATCCAGACTACCGCGGGTGCTGTTTTGCAGCAGTTTGATCAGTTTCAATTCGTTCGGCGGTTGATCACCGAATGACCAGCCCAGTCGGCTGATCAAGGACGCCGTAACCAGTTGCTGCACCGGTTTGCCCTTGAGCAACACCGCCAGTTGATCCTCCGGCAGCGCCGCCAGATCGGCCACCAACAGTTTCAGAGAGGTGTAACCCACCGCCGAACCTTGAAGATTTTGCGTGGCGTAGAGTTCGATGGCGCGGTTCCAGTCTCCGGCCGTGCGGGCCACGCGGGCCTCTTCGCCAAGACTGGCAACACCCAGCTCCAAAGGGTCACTGAAGCCGTCGATGCTTAGCTGACGGGTCTGTTCGAAGGCCTTTCGAGACTGAGCCAAAAGATCAGGGCCAGCGTCCGCTTCGGAGCTCATGGCAAACAGCGCCCGACCTAACGAGTAAGCAGCCCAAGTGCTGCGCAACGCCCGTTGATCCGCCGGCAATGCCAGCACCTTCTGGAAGTACTCGGCTGCCAGTCCATGATCACCGGCATTGAATGCCACAGCGCCGGCCAGATAGAGCTTGAGCTCAGCCGGAAGGCTCGCGCCCTGAATCTCGACCTCATGCGCATCGGTCAGGCTGCGTAACTGTTTCACCAGCGTTTGCTGCTCGGCCGTCAAACCGGATTGTTCAGCCTTATCCCGCTGTTCTGCGTAGTCGGGCGCATCCATGTTATAGGCAGTTTCGGTGACGTTCTTCAGCCCGGCGAGCGCATGCCCGAGGCGACTGATTTCAAATCTGAAGTTGCCTTCCGGCAGCTCCGCCAGTGACTGGCCACGGTTGTCCAGCAGACGCATCGGGAAATCCGGCCCACAGGCCAGCGCCGAACCCAGCGGCAGGCTGAGGCTCAGGCAAAGCAGATGGCGGGGCCAGTTACGGGTCAGCATTCGAACCTCCTTGATCAATATGTGCGCAACGAGCCCAACCCACGGCGCGCTGCCCGCCGGCCGGTATTCGACCGTCGCGCAGGCGGGTGAAGATAAGCAGATCCGGGCGCTGTTGCAACGCATAACCGGCCAGCGCATCGGCACCGTCACAGCCCTGCACCGCGAGTGTCAGGCGTTCGGGCCAGGCGCTGTCGAGGTTGCCCTGATTGCTGAGGCTGATGTCATAAAGGCCTTCTTGCGCGGAGAGTTTCAGCGTCAGGTGACTGTCGAGGGCATCGCCACGCGCCACGGCGCCCAAGGTCGTCAGGCTCCAGGCTCGGCGGTCGCTGGCCAGCGGCAGACGAAACCAGATCAGGCCCGCCAGATGCGCCGGCGGATCGTTGCGCAACGCGGTCCCGAGCAGGCTCAGTTGCTGCGGATCCGCGAGCAATTCCCGGCGTTTGCCGCCCCGTTCGAGGGGCACTTCGCTTTCCACTAGCGGCGCACTGCCGCCGCCCGGCAGCAACGCCACACCATAGGCCGGCAGCGCCAGATAGAAAGGTTTGGAAGTGATGCGGCTCCAGGCCTTGGCCCATTGTCGGGCCTGATTCGGGTCGAACAAGCCAAGACGCGGATCGCTCACCGCGTGCACCTGCAGCACGCTGCTATCGACTGTGGATAACAATGCCGGCAATTCGGGACTGTCGAGCCAGGCCGGCAATGCGGTGATGCTCAGCGGAATAGAGGCCGGCAGAACTGCGCGCAGGTGCGTAAGAAATTCGCGGTAGGCCGGTAGCCGAGCATTACCGGCATCGTGGTCAATTTCCACGCCGGAGAGATTCAGCCCCTGCCCTTGCCAATCGCCGAGCAGCTGCTGGATCTGCGCGGTGACGGCGTCCCGATCCAGCGACTTGAGCTGGCCGTCGAGACGAATCACCGCGATCAGCGGCCGACCATCACGTTTGAGCAGCGCCGGGTCAATCCGCGCCCGGCTCCAACCCGCCTCGGGGAATGCCTGCAAGGCCAGCACCCGCAGCGTGGAAAAGTCAGCGCGGCTGTCCCTCAGCGCCGCTTCGTGGGCCGGTGTCCATTGCCGTTGCCAGACGTAGAGTTGTTGATCGAGCGCTGGCGCGTCCTGTCGTTCGCAACCGTTGAGCAACACCACCGCAACAATCAACGCCGACAGACGAGCGAAAAAATACATACCGAATCTGATCCCTTATCGCAGCGGCCAGAAGCTGCGGTCGGCAGATGCTACAGGTCGAGGACCAAAGGCTGCGACCCCTGCGCCGGAATCGCACAACAAATCAGCACCTGTCCGTCGTCCGGCACTTCGGCCGGCGGCTGTGGATAATTCACCTGGCCGCTGATCAAGCGCGTCTTGCAGGTCCCGCAGGACCCGCCGCGGCAACTGAATTCCGGGCGCAATCCACGGCTTTCCGCCAACTCCAGCAAACTGCCACCGTCCGGTTGCCAGCGGGCCTCTTTAGCCGAGCGCTGAAACACCACCGGCACCGAGGTCGTAGCAGCGGGCGGTTGCTCGATGACCACCGCGTCGGGGTCCGGCACCCGGCGCAAGGTCGAAGGGCCGAAGGTTTCGGCGTGAATCCTTGCATCACGGATGTCCAGTTCCCGCAGGCTGTCGTACAGCCCTTGGGTAAAACTGCCTGGACCGCAGAGGACAAAATCCAGTTGATCGTAGTCCTCCACTTCAAGGATGGTTTTGAGCAACGCGGTGTCGATCCGCCCGCACAGGTCGAAATCCTCACCCTCCAAGGCCCCGGCTTCCGGCTGACTCACCAGACGCAGCACCCTGACCGCGTCACCAGCACCGTCAAGCAAGCGATCCAGCTCAGGACGATACACTTGATCAGCCAACGTGCGCGAACTCTGGAAAAACCAGGTCGGCCGGATGCGGCGGGTGCGCAGGCCTTGGTAAACCACCTCGCGCAGCATCGACAGCAGCGGCGTGATGCCAACGCCGGCAGCCAGAAGCACCAGCGGCCGACGTTCATTAGGTGCCACGGTGAAATGCCCCTGAGGCGCACGGGCCTCCAACAGATCACCGACGCGCACCTGCTCATGCAGGTGCGAAGACACCAAGCCTTCACGCTTCACGCTGATGCGGAAAAAGTCATCGGACGGCGCACTCGACAGGCTGTAAGTGCGAATGTGCACCTCGCCGGCAATGTTGAAGCGCAGCGGCAAATGCTGCCCGGCCTGAAACACTGGCAACCCCGCGCCATCGGCAGGCTCCAGATAGATTGAGCGGATGTTGTGGCTTTCCGCTTTGATGCGCGCCACCCGCAGCGGCCGCCAGCAATCGCCCAAGGCCTGGGCTTGCAGACGGGCGTTGGCCTGTTCCCAGGTGCCGGTCAGCAAACTGGTGGGGGACACGCCGTCGAAGCGCCACCGCAGAGCAAGGGCGGCGGGTCGACGCACCACGCTTTCCACCTCGAATGTCCACAAGCGCTCAGCCCCTTGAAACGCCTCGACCTGCGGGCCTTCAAGAATGACTTCGGTGCGACCGCTGAGGTGCAGCAGGTCTCCCGAATTGAAATCGATAAACAGCAAACCGGCCCGGGGATTGAGCAGCAGGTTGCCCAAGGTGTTGAAAAACAGGTTGCCGGCGAAATCCGGAATGGTCAGGCGATTGCCTTCTACCTGTACGAAACCGGCCTGGCCGCCGCGGTGAGAAACGTCCACCGAGCGTTGGCCATCGACGTCCACGTAACTGGCGACAAAGAACGTATCGGCTCCCGCGATCACGGCTTTGGCCGCATCATCCAGCCCGTTGAGGTGTTGCGCGATGCGAGTCGACGGGTCCGCCAACGGCACCGAGCGAAACTGCCGCAATTGAATGTACTGCGGGCAATTGCCGAAGGACTGCTCAACTGCCACATCGAAGCCGCTCGCCGTCATCGCGCCGACTCGGCCGTTAAGGCGGTTGCGGCGACGGGTGTGCAGTTCGATCCCCAGCAGGCCGATGGCCGCACCCTCCGTCAATTGCGCCGGATCATCAGCGCCCGGCAAGCTGCGAAATTGCAGCGCACCCGGCTCGGGCGAGTGAGCGAAACCCGGTGGCCCTTCAAGAATACTGGCCCAAGGATTTCCGTCGGCATCCACTGCGCCGTACAGCATGAACGGCAGTTGCTCATAGAACGTGCGGTGCTGATCCGGCATCTCACTGCGAATCACCTTACGACCGAGCACCTCCATTCGCTCGGCAATGCCCACATGAGCCTGCAATTGTTTCTCGCCGGCGTGCCAGGGTGAACGGTCCACAACGACTTCTCCCCTGCGCCATCGGCGCAGTGTGAACGACCCGACAGTGTCGGGCCGTAAGCATCAGGCAGTTTTTTGCAGACCGGCAACGGTGCGCGGCATGCCGACAAACCCTGGCAAGGCTTCGATCCGCGCCAACCAGGCGCGAATGTTGGCGTAGTCATCCAGCGACACATTGCCTTCAGGCGCATGAGCGATGTAGCTGTAGGCCGAAACGTCGGCAATGGTTGGCTCGGCGCCGGCCAGATACTGCGTTGCTGCCAGTTCCTGATTGATGACCTTGAGCACGACGTGCGAATAAGCGATCACCTCTTCAGCGTTGTAAGGCGCACCAAACACCGTAACCAGCCTTGCTCTGGCGGGGCCAAAGGCAATCGGCCCAGCGGCAACGGACAACCAACGCTGAACCTTGGCCGCACCGACCGGGTCGGTTGGCAGCCAGCGGCCATTACCATATTTCTGTGCCAGGTAGACCAGGATCGCGTTGGAGTCAGCCAACACCACACCTTGATCATCAAGGACCGGAACCTGACCAAATGAGTTGAGTGCAAGGAAGTCCGGCTGTTTGTGTGCGCCCTTGGCCAGGTCGACAAAGATCAGTTCGGTCGGCAGTTGCAGCAGGGACAGCATCAGCTCCACACGGTGAGCGTGGCCGGAACGCGGGAAGTTGTAGAGTTTGATCGCTTGCATGGTCGACTCCGCTGGGTGGTGGCGCTGTTGAACAGTGTTCAGCACCGATGGGGAGCTATCTTCCACCCGCAACCAAGACAACAGAATAACCAGCCAACGCAATCCATTATTTCACCCAGCGAAATAACCCTCACGCCTGCAAGGACGGGTGCTCACGCAGCGCACTCACCGCAAAATCCACAAAACTGCGAATCCGCGCAGGGGCCTTGCGCCCACCTTGATAGACCACATGGATAGGCAATGGCGGCAGTTCGAAATCCGCCAGAACGATTTCCAGCTCACCCGAGGCGACTTTGCTCGCGACCTGATAAGACAGAACCCGGGTAAACCCCAAACCCAGGCATGCCGCCGTAATGGCCGCCTGATTGGCCGTCACCACCAGACGCGGTGCTGGTCGAACACTCAGCGGCTCTCCCCCTTCGAGGAACGGCCAGGTTCTCGACTGACCGATAGAGGACGTCGCAATAACCGGCGCCTGAGCCAGATCCTGAGGATGTCGAGGTCGACCATGGGTCGTCAGGAACTCCGGCGAGCCGCAAATCACCCGCCGAACCTCACCCACGCGAATCGCGTGCTGATTACTGTCGGGTAATTCACCGATTCGCACGGCGACATCGATGCCCTCCTCGACCATGCTGACCACTCGATCGACCAGCAACCCATTGATGCTGACTTCTGGAAATTGCGTCAGATAATTCACCATCACTGGCGTGACAAATAGCTCACCGAATAACACCGGCGCCGTGATTGTCAGTTGCCCACGCGGCTGGGTGTGACTGCCCGCCGCCGAGTCCTCGGCTTCCTGCACCTCGGCGAGAATCCTCCGACAGTCTTCCAGGTAACGCTGACCCGCCTCGCTCAAATGCACACTGCGGGTGGTGCGCGTCAGCAGCAACGTGCCGATGCGTTTCTCCAGCGCCGCCACCGCGCGAGTCACGCTGGCTGCCGACAGGCCCAAACGCCGCGCCGCCGCCGAGAACCCTTGGTCTTGGGCTACGGCAGCGAAGACCTGCATTTCCTGGAATCGGTCCATATGTGTGTCCTCAGTAAAAATCGGAAGTTCGCAGCCTGCGGCAGCTCCTTGTATGTTGGCCCTGATTCCAAAGCGAGAGATTACGCTTAGGTTTTAGACATGCATGCGTTCTGGAGACAAATTTAATACCGCAAAGCTTCTTGCGAAAAACATCTCGCTAAAGCCTGACCGTCATCAGAGTATCTAGAGCACTGCAGGTGCGGCGGCCCTGCTGGCTGTTCGCAGCGTTTTCCAGGAAGCGGAATTCTATAGCCTTGAGGGTGGGATCGAGCAATATCTGGCGATCTACCCTGATGAACGTCACCCGTCGTTTCTTGAACGACCCTGCTTGCGCAGTAGCCCTATCTGGATCAAAGGTACGTCAATGAGCGCAAATTTTTCAGGCATTACGTGGGGCTTTCCCGGCATCGATCGGCGTCTGCTGAAAGTGCAATTCAGCTTTTTGCTGATGGTTCTGGGGGGACGGTGCAATCAACTGGCGGTGGCCTGGTGGGCCTTGCAGGAAACAGGCTCTGCGCTCTACTTCGCCAACATGATTGCCTGTTCCATTGCGGCGGAGGTGTTAGCCAAACCCCTGTTGGGATGGCTGGGGGACAAGTACAACAAAATCCTGATCATCAAGCTGGCCTCATGGATCAGCCTGCTGACAGCGCTGTTGATGGTGGTGCTGTCCGCCACGGGGTCGTTCAACCCCTGGACGGTGGGCGCGCTGATGATGATCAGCAGTGCGATCGTCGGCGTGCGCGACCCTCTCCAGGCGTCGATCATTCCTTTGTTCGCAGACGACGATAAAGTCTCCCTGGCCTTTCGGACCAAAAGCGTGATGTCGTCCTTTTCGATTCTGCTGGGGCCGGTACTGGCCAGCGGGTTGATATACGGGTTCGGTATCACGTTCGCCTTTGCTGCCGATTTTTTTGCGATTCTCATCGCCGGGGCGTTGATCGCGACCATCCCGAGCCACATCGGTGCCACTGGCCAAGGCGAAAAAGCCCCGGGTGCCAGCGGCTTCAGCATGATTTATTCCGGTTTCAAAGTGGTTTACGGAGTGAAAGTCGAGTTTTACCTGGCCATCATTGCAATGCTGATCAACTTTGCCCTGTTTCCGTTCTTCACCATTCTGATTCCACTGTACGTAAAGGACGTCATCCAGTACCCGGTCACATACATTGGTCTTCTGGATTCGTGCTTCGGGCTGGGCATTCTGGCGGGCAGTTACAAGGTCATTGGCTGGTTATCTGACCGGGTCCCCCGTGATATGTGTGTGTCCGCAGGTTTTGCATTACTAGGGTGCAACCTGGTGGTGGTCGGCACCGTTTCATCGTCGTTCATCGTACCCGCGGCCTTTTTCTGCGGCGGCGTAGGCCTGATGTTGATCAACATCCCCACCTCCGCAGTGAGGTTGCTGGCGACGCCCAAGCTCCATCGCAACCGGATTTTTGCCACGGTTTCATTTCTGTCTGCGGCGGCCAGCCCCTTGGGCAGTTTTGCGATGAATACCCTGATCGCCTATCTGGGGGTCGCACTGACAATCACGCTGCTGGGCGCCATGGTTTTGCTGTTGTCTCTGCTGGTCTTTCTGGTACCCGATTTCAAAACTTTCATGCGTTCCCCGGATACGCGGCTCAATGATGCCTACCTGGACAAATACCCTGAAGCGTTTTCGCACTGAGGTGCCACCGTAAGCCACTTACAAACGGGGGTTGCCTTAGCGCAGCACTGGAACAACTACGCAGGAGCACTCATCGTGCTCCTGCGTAAATCGCTTATTCCACCGTCACCGACTTCGCCAGATTTCGCGGCTGGTCAACGTCAGTGCCTTTCAACACAGCAACGTAATACGAGAGCAACTGCAGCGGTATGGTGTAGAGGATCGGCGACAGGATGTCGTGGATGTGCGGCATTTGCACAACGTGCGTGCCTTCGCCATTGGTCATGCCGGCCTGCTCGTCTGCGAAGACGATCAGCTCGCCGCCACGGGCGCGGACTTCCTGGAGGTTGGATTTCAACTTCTCCAGCAGCTCATTGTTCGGTGCCACGGTGACCACAGGCATGTCGTTATCCACAAGCGCTAACGGGCCGTGTTTCAACTCGCCAGCCGGATAGGCTTCAGCATGGATGTAGGAGATTTCCTTAAGCTTGAGAGCTCCTTCCATTGCCACCGGGAATTGCGCGCCACGACCTAGGAACAGGGTGTGGTTTTTCTCGGCGAACAGCTCGGCGATTTTTTCGACGGTACCGTCCATGGCCAGGGCTTCGCCGAGGCGGGTTGGCAGGCGACGCAGCTCTTCAACCAATGTGGCTTCGACGCCTTTGGCCAATGTGCCTTGAACCTGGCCCAGGGACAAAGTCAGCAACAGCAGGCCGACCAACTGAGTGGTAAAGGCTTTGGTCGAGGCCACGCCGATTTCGCGACCGGCCTGGGTCAGCAGAGTCAGATCGGATTCACGCACCAGTGAGCTGATGCCGACGTTGCAAATCGCCAGGCTGGCGAGGTAACCCAACTGTTTGGCGTTACGCAGCGCGGCCAGGGTGTCGGCGGTTTCGCCGGACTGGGAGATAGTCACGAATAGCGTGTCGGCCTGCACCACCACCTTGCGGTATCGGAATTCGCTGGCGACTTCGACCTGGCACGGGATGCCGGCCAGTTCTTCGAGCCAGTAACGGGCAACCATGCCGGCGTGGTAACTGGTGCCGCACGCAACGATCTGCACGTTACGCACTTTGGCGAACAACTCGGCTGCCTGTGGACCGAACGCTTGCACCAGCACTTGATTCTGGCTAATGCGACCTTCCAAAGTGCGCTGCACCACAGCCGGTTGCTCGTGAATTTCCTTGAGCATGAAGTGGCGGAATTCGCCCTTGTCGGCGGCTTCAGCGCCATCGCGGTACTGCACCGACTCACGCTCGACCACTTGGCCGCTCAGGTCCCAGATCTGCACGCTATCGCGGCGAATTTCGGCGATATCGCCTTCTTCCAGGTACATGAAACGGTCAGTGACCTGGCGCAGGGCCAGCTGATCGGAAGCCAGGAAGTTTTCACCCATGCCCAGACCGATGACCAGCGGGCTGCCGCTGCGGGCCGCAACCAGACGATCCGGTTGCTGAGCGCTGATCACCGCCAGACCGTAAGCACCGTGCAGCTCTTTGACAGTAGCCTTCAGGGCCACGGTCAGATCAGGCAGCTCCTTGAGTTTGTGGTTCAACAGGTGAGCAATGACCTCGGTGTCAGTGTCCGAGGTGAACACGTAACCCAAGGCTTTCAGTTGCTCGCGCAGGGCTTCGTGGTTCTCGATGATGCCGTTGTGCACCACCGCCAGATCACCGGAGAAATGCGGGTGAGCGTTTCGCTCGCACGGCGCCCCGTGAGTGGCCCAGCGGGTGTGGGCGATACCCAGGCGGCCGACCAGAGGTTCTTCGGCCAGCGCCATTTCCAACTCACTGACCTTGCCCGGGCGACGCAGGCGCTCAAGCTTTTGATCATTGGTGTAGATCGCTACACCAGCACTGTCATAGCCACGGTATTCCAGGCGTTTCAGGCCTTCGAGCAGGATGGCTGTGATGTTACGTTCTGCGACTGCGCCGACAATTCCACACATGCTATTTCTCCTGATTGACAGCCGCGAGGATCAAGTTGATTCCGCGGGCCTGAATCTGATCCCGTGCCTCAAGCGGCAGGCGATCATCGGTAATAAGGGTATGGACGCTGCTCCAGGGCAGCTCCAGGTTGGGAATCTTGCGGCCGATCTTGTCGGCCTCCACCATGACAACCACTTCCCGGGCGACTTCAGCCATGACTCGGCTCAGCCCCAGCAGTTCGTTGAAGGTGGTGGTACCGCGAACCAGGTCGATGCCATCGGCACCGATGAACAACTGGTCGAAATCGTAAGAGCGTAGGACTTGCTCGGCCACCTGCCCCTGAAAGGACTCGGAATGCGGGTCCCAGGTGCCGCCGGTCATCAACAGTACCGGCTCATGCTCAAGTTCGCACAAGGCATTGGCGACATGCAGGGAGTTGGTCATCACGACCAGGCCCGGCTGCTGGCCGAGTTCCGGAATCATCGCCGCCGTGGTGCTGCCGCTGTCGATGATGATCCGCGCATGCTCACGAATTCGTGTGACGGCAGCGCGGGCGATGGCCTGCTTGTATTTGGACACCGGTTGACCAAGGTCGGCCACCAGCTCTTGAGGCAGGGTAATCGCTCCGCCATAACGACGCAGCAGCAAACCATTGGTCTCAAGCGCCGCGAGATCCTTGCGGATCGTAACTTCCGACGTTTCGAAGCGCTTGGCCAACTCATCCACACTGACTTCGCCCTGCTCATTGAGCAAGGCGAGGATGTTGTGACGGCGTTGAGGTGTATTGCGTTTCGACATGGCTTGGTAAGTTTCGATTCGAAAGATAACGGAAGCAATCAAAACCTATTGTCGAAACTTCGTCAAGCGCGGGGCGATAAAAAGACCTGTGGATAACTTAGCTTTTCTTGATTTTCTCAGGCCGCTTCCAGCCATCGATATTCTTCTGCCGCGCACGGCCCACGGCCAACTGCGCGTTATCCACATTTTGGGTAATGGTCGAACCCGCCGCCGTGGTCGCACCCGAAGAGATATCCACAGGCGCAACCAACGAGTTGTTGGAACCGATGAACACATCTTCACCCAGCACGGTTTTCCACTTATTGGCACCGTCGTAGTTGCAGGTGATGGTGCCCGCGCCGATGTTGGTGCGCGCGCCTATCTCGGCATCACCCAGATAGGTCAGATGACCGGCCTTGGCGCCTTCGCCCAAGTGAGCGTTTTTCAACTCAACAAAGTTACCCACATGCGCTCGTGCTTCCAGCACGGTACCTGGACGCAAACGGGCGAACGGGCCGGCATCGCTGTCTTCACCGAGAATCGCGCCTTCGATGTGGCTGTTGGCCTTGATCACCACACCTTTGCGCAGGGTACTGTCCTTGATCACGCAGTTCGGGCCAATCACCACGTCGTCCTCGATAACGACCTTGCCTTCGAGGATCACGTTGATGTCGATCAGCACGTCGCGGCCGACGGTGATTTCACCCCGCACATCAAAACGAGCCGGGTCACGCAGAGTCACGCCTTGAGCCATCAAACGAAGACCGGCGCGCAGTTGATAGTGACGCTCAAGCTCGGAAAGCTGCTTGCGGTCGTTAGCGCCCTGCACTTCCATGGCGTCATGCGGTTGCTCGGTGGCCACCACCAGACCGTCGCTGACTGCCATGGCGATCACGTCGGTCAGGTAATACTCGCCCTGGGCGTTGTTGTTCGAAAGACGGCTCATCCAGCCACCCAATTGCGCGAACGGCAGCGCCAGAATGCCGGTGTTGCCTTCAGTGATCGCTCGTTCGGCTTCGTTGG
Source organism: Pseudomonas sp. LBUM1666 (assembly GCF_059695775.1). NCBI lineage: Bacteria > Pseudomonadati > Pseudomonadota > Gammaproteobacteria > Pseudomonadales > Pseudomonadaceae > Pseudomonas > Pseudomonas sp. LBUM1666. The sequence goes on from NZ_CP166789.1 coordinate 6,255,252, forward strand.
CGTCTTTCTGCTCGACGATGGCTGTCACTTTGCCGTCAGCGTTGCGGACGATGCGGCCATAGCCGGTCGGGTCGTCCAGTTCTACAGTCAACAAACCCAGTTGCTGCGGCGCTACTTGCTTGAGCAGACGCTGCAGGGTCTCGACTTCGATCAATGGCACGTCACCATAAAGAATCAGGACGGTGTCGGACTGAATGAAAGGCACCGCTTGAGCAACGGCGTGGCCAGTCCCAAGCTGTTTGTCCTGCAGGACGAAATTCAGATCATCAGCCGCCAGACGCTCGCGCACCGCATCGGCGCCATGGCCGATCACTACGTGGATGCGCTGTGGATCAAGTTGCCGGGCGCTGTGGATAACATGACCGAGCATCGAGTTGCCGGCAATCGGATGCAGAACTTTCGGCAGTGCCGAACGCATGCGAGTGCCTTGACCAGCAGCGAGGATAACGATTTCTAAAGACATGACTGGCTACCAATCCTGGGTGGTCAGCGGCTGCGACCAGGTTATGAATATCTAAAAAGAAAAAAGGGTAGCCGAGGCTACCCTTTTTAATCAATCGCACAACAAGCGGTGACCTATTAGTGGCCGAACTTCTTGCGGATCTGCTGGACGGTGCGCAGCTGGGCTGCGGCCTCGGCCAGACGTGCGGCGGCAGAACCGTAATCGAATTCTGCACCACGGTCATGCAAGGCCTTCTCGGCAGCCTTAACGGCTTCCTGAGCGGAGGCTTCGTCCAGGTCGGCAGCACGTTGCACAGTGTCGGCAAGTACCTTGACCATGTTCGGCTGAACCTCGAGGAAACCGCCGGAGATGTAATACACCTCCTCTTCCCCGCCCTGCTTGATCAGGCGGATCGGGCCCGGCTTGAGATTAGTGATCAGCGGCGCGTGACCCAGGGCGATACCAAGATCACCCAGTGCACCGTGCGCAACCACCATCTCGACCAGGCCGGAGAAGATTTCCCCTTCCGCGCTGACGATATCGCAATGGACTGTCATAGCCATCTGATTGCCTCAACCTAAATTAGCGCCCGTTGCCGGGCGCCGGGATTACAGTTTCTTGGCTTTCTCGATCGCTTCTTCGATGCCGCCGACCATGTAGAACGCTTGTTCTGGCAGGTGGTCGTAGTCACCGTTGAGGATGCCTTTGAAGCCAGCAATGGTGTCTTTCAGGGAAACGTATTTACCCGAAGCACCGGTGAAGACTTCAGCCACGAAGAACGGCTGCGACAAGAAACGCTGGATCTTACGAGCACGGTTTACCAACTGCTTGTCGGTTTCCGACAGCTCGTCCATACCCAGGATCGCAATGATGTCCTTCAGTTCTTTGTAACGTTGCAGAACATACTGTACGCCGCGAGCGGTGTCGTAGTGGTCCTGGCCGATTACGTTCGGGTCCAGCTGGCGCGAAGTCGAGTCGAGTGGATCGACCGCTGGGTAGATACCCAGGGAAGCGATGTCACGGGACAGAACGACGGTGGCGTCCAAGTGGGCGAAAGTGGTCGCTGGCGACGGGTCAGTCAAGTCATCCGCAGGTACGTATACCGCTTGGATCGAAGTGATCGAACCGTTTTTGGTCGAAGTGATACGCTCTTGCAGAGTACCCATCTCTTCGGCCAGGGTCGGCTGGTAACCTACTGCGGAAGGCATACGGCCCAGCAGTGCGGATACTTCAGTACCGGCCAGGGTGTAACGATAGATGTTGTCGACGAACAGCAGAACGTCGTTACCTTCGTCACGGAACTTCTCGGCCATGGTCAGGCCGGTCAGTGCTACGCGCAGACGGTTACCCGGCGGCTCGTTCATCTGACCGTAAACCAGTGCCACTTTGTCCAGAACGTTGGAATCCTTCATCTCGTGGTAGAAGTCGTTACCCTCACGAGTACGCTCACCCACACCGGCGAACACGGAATAACCGCTGTGCTCGATGGCGATGTTACGGATCAGTTCCATCATGTTTACGGTTTTGCCTACACCGGCACCACCGAACAGACCGACTTTACCACCCTTGGCGAACGGGCAAACCAGGTCGATAACCTTGATGCCGGTTTCCAGCAGGTCGTTGCCGCCAGCTTGTTCAGCGAAGGTTGGCGCAGGACGGTGAATGCCCCAGCGCTCTTCGGTGTCGATCGGGCCAGCTTCGTCGATCGGGTTGCCCAGTACGTCCATGATCCGGCCCAGGGTCGCTTTACCGACCGGTACGGAGATGGCTGCGCCGGAGTCCTTGACTTCCAGACCGCGCTTCAAGCCTTCGGTGGAACCCATCGCAATGGTACGAACCACGCCGTCGCCCAGCTGTTGCTGAACTTCCAGAGTGGTCCCGGCCGCGCTTTGTACCAACAGCGCGTTGTAGATGCTCGGTACGCTGTCGCGTGGAAATTCCACGTCGATAACGGCGCCGATGATTTGAACGATACGTCCGCTACTCATAGCTGGATCCTCTGAATATTTGAACCGTTAAACCGCGGCAGCGCCGCCGACGATTTCCGAGATCTCTTGGGTGATCGCAGCCTGACGCGCCTTGTTGTAGACCAGCTGCAAATCGCTGATCAAATCACCGGCGTTGTCGGTAGCGTTCTTCATCGCGATCATCCGCGCAGCTTGTTCGGCCGCGTTGTTCTCGACCACCGCCTGGTAGACCTGCGACTCAACGTAGCGGACCATCAAGCCGTCAAGCAGCTCTTTGGCATCCGGTTCGTAGAGATAGTCCCAGTGGTGCTTGAGCGATTGATCCGGGGTTGCCTCCAGTGGAATCAACTGCTCCACAGTAGGCTGTTGCGTCATGGTGTTGATGAACTTGTTGGACACCACGGACAGGCGATCAATACGGCCGTCCAGGTAGGCATCCAGCATCACCTTGACGCTGCCAATCAGATCATTGATCGACGGCTCTTCACCCAGGTGGCTGATAGCTGCAACGACGTTACCGCCGAAGTTGCGGAAGAAAGCCGCACCCTTGCTACCAACAACACACAGATCGATCTCGACGCCGTTATCGCGGTTTACCGCCATGTCCTTGACCAGGGCCTTGAACAGGTTGGTGTTCAAACCACCACACAGACCACGGTCACTGCTCACTACGACATAACCGACGCGCTTGATTTCACGCTCGATCATGAAGGGGTGGCGATATTCCGGGTTGGCGTTGGCCAAATGACCAATAACCTGGCGGATGCGCTCCGCGTAAGGACGGCTAGCAGCCATGCGCATTTGTGCCTTGCGCATTTTACTGACCGCCACTTTTTCCATGGCGCTGGTAATCTTTTGCGTGCTTTTGATGCTCGCAATCTTACTGCGAATCTCTTTTGCGCCTGCCATGTAACACCTATCAGGTTAGCAAGCGGGAGCCTTGCGGCTCCCGCTGCGGCTTACCAGGTTTGGGTGGCCTTGAACTTCTCGATACCGGCTTTCATGCCAGCGTCGATTTCGTCATTGAAGTCACCCTTCACGTTGATCTTCGCCATCAATTCGGCGTGATCGCGGTTGAAGAAAGCAATCAGCGCTTGTTCGAAGCTGCCGATCTTGGCGATTTCAACGTCAGTCAGGAACCCACGCTCAGCGGCATACAGCGACAGCGCCATGTCAGCGATCGACATTGGTGCGTATTGCTTCTGCTTCATCAGCTCGGTAACGCGCTGACCATGCTCAAGTTGCTTACGGGTCGCTTCGTCCAGGTCAGAAGCGAACTGGGCGAATGCCGCCAGTTCACGGTACTGAGCCAGAGCGGTACGGATACCACCGGAGAGCTTCTTGATGATCTTGGTCTGAGCGGCACCACCCACACGGGATACCGAAACACCGGCGTTCACAGCAGGACGGATCCCGGAGTTGAACATGGCCGATTCCAGGAAGATCTGACCGTCGGTGATGGAAATCACGTTGGTCGGAACGAACGCGGAAACGTCGCCAGCCTGGGTTTCGATGATCGGCAGTGCGGTCAGGGAACCGGTTTTGCCGGTCACTGCGCCGTTGGTGAACTTCTCTACGTACTCTTCCGAAACGCGGGATGCGCGCTCCAGCAGACGGGAGTGGAGATAGAACACGTCGCCTGGGTAAGCTTCACGGCCTGGTGGACGGCGCAGCAGCAGGGAAATCTGGCGGTAAGCCACTGCTTGCTTGGACAGATCGTCATAAACGATCAGCGCGTCTTCACCGCGGTCGCGGAAGAATTCACCCATGGTGCAACCGGAGTACGGTGCCAGGAACTGCAGTGCTGCAGATTCCGAAGCGCTCGCGGCAACGACGATGGTGTTAGCCAGTGCGCCGTTTTCTTCCAGTTTGCGAACCACGTTAGCGATGGTCGATTGTTTCTGACCGATAGCTACGTAGACGCAGAAAATACCGCTGTTCTTCTGGTTGATGATCGCGTCGATCGCCAGAGCGGTTTTACCGATCTGACGGTCACCGATGATCAGCTCACGCTGGCCACGGCCGACAGGAATCATGGCATCGACAGCCTTGTAGCCAGTCTGTACAGGCTGGTCTACCGACTTACGCCAGATCACGCCTGGAGCAACTTTCTCGACCGCATCGGTCTCGGTGTTGTTCAGCGGACCTTTGCCGTCAACCGGGTTACCCAGTGCGTCGACTACGCGACCCAGCAGTTCCTTACCAACCGGAACTTCGAGGATGCGGCCAGTGCACTTGGCGCTCATGCCTTCAGCCAGAGACTGGTAAGAGCCCAATACAACGGCACCTACAGAGTCTTGCTCCAGGTTGAGAGCCATACCGAAGACGCCGCCCGGAAACTCGATCATCTCGCCGTACATTACGTCGGCCAGACCGTGAATCCGCACGATACCGTCAGATACGCTGACGACAGTGCCTTCGTTACGGGCTTGGGAGGTCACATCGAGCTTGTCGATGCGGCCCTTGATAATTTCACTTATTTCGGAAGGATTGAGTTGCTGCATTGCTCTGCTGCCCCTTCAAACTCAAGATTTCAATGCTTCGGCAAGGTTCGCGAGTTTGCCGCGAATCGAGCCATCGATTACCAGGTCGCCGGCGCGGATGATGACACCACCAATAAGGGTGGCATCCTCCGCAGCGTGCAGTCGCACTTCCCGGCCGAGCCGTGCACTGAGAACCTTGGCGAGTTTGTCTTGCTGTTCTTGGTTCAATGCAAAAGCACTGGTTACGTCCACGTCTACCGATTTCTCTTGTTCGGCCTTGTACAGGTCAAACAGAGCGGCGATCTCCGGCAAAAGCGGGAGACGGTCGTTTTCGGCAACGACGTGAATGAAATTCTGTGCCTTGGCATCGAACTTGTCGCCACACACGTCAATAAACGTGGTGGCCTTGTTTGCGCTCGTCAGTCGCGGGGCCTTGAGCACGCGCTGCATGGTGTCGTCTTGCGACACTGCTGCAGCCAGGCCGAGCATGGCTGACCAAGAGGCCAGTTGCTGGTGGGCCTGGGCGTGCTCGAAGGCTGCCTTAGCGTAAGGTCGGGCCAACGTGGTCAATTCTGCCATGATCGCCCTCGCTTAAATTTCAGCAGCCAGTTTGTTTACCAGCTCCGCGTGCGCGTTTTGATCGATTGTGGCACCCAGGATCTTCTCGGCGCCGCCAACGGCCAGAGCACCCAATTGGGCACGCAGCGCGTCTTTGACACTGTTCAGTTCCTGCTCGATCTCGGCCTGAGCCTGAACCTTCACACGGTCAGCGTCGATACGGGCTTTTTCAACAGCCTCTTCAACGATCTGGTTACCGCGTTTCTTGGCTTGCTCAATGATTTCGGCTGCCTGAGCTTTTGCTTCGCGCAGTTGTTGACCCGCTTTATCTTGGGCCAACTCCAGGTCGCGAGCTGCTCGGGCGGCAGCGTCCAGTCCATCCGCGATCTTCTTCTGACGTTCGTGCAAAGCCGCGATGACCGGAGGCCACACGAACTTCATGCAAAACAGTACAAAAATGAAGAACGCAACGGACTGGCCAATCAGGGTTGCATTAATGTTCACGCCAACACCTCGCTCGTTCGTTGCACATCACACCAATTACTCGAAGGTTCGAGTAATTAGCCAGCGAGTTGACCAACGAATGGGTTCGCGAAGGTGAAGAACAGAGCGATACCAACACCGATCATGGTTACGGCGTCGAGCAGACCGGCAACGATGAACATTTTAACTTGCAGCATTGGAACCATCTCTGGCTGACGCGCTGCGCCTTCCAGGAACTTGCCACCCAACAGGCCGAAACCAATTGCGGTACCCAGTGCGCCCAGGCCGATCAACAGTGCAACAGCGATAGCGGTTAGACCAACTACAGTTTCCATCTTTCCTCCCGACTTTTACGTCGTATGGTTTAGGTTTTTTAGATTTTAAAGCGGTAAAACAAATCGTTTCATAGCCCTGTTCGGGCACCCACCCGTTTGACCGAGTGGGACATCAGACTAGTCGAGACTGGTCTTAATGGTTCTCTTCGTGCGCCATCGAGAGGTAAACGATGGTCAGCATCATGAAGATAAACGCCTGCAGGGTGATGATCAGGATGTGGAACACAGCCCACGCCCACTGCAGAACTATGCCCAGGCCGCTAAGCCAGAGCAGACCGCTGCCGAACATCACAGCAATCAGAATGAAGACCAGCTCGCCGGCATACATGTTGCCGAACAGACGCAGTGCCAGAGAGATTGGCTTGGCGATCAGGGTGACGAATTCCAGCAGGAAGTTCACCGGGATCAGCAGCGCTTGCAGGAAAATGTTCTTGCTGCCGAAAGGGTGCAGGGTCAGTTCGCCGATGAAGCCGCCAATGCCCTTGACCTTGATGCTGTAGAAAATGATCAACGCGAACACCGACAGGGCCATGCCCAGGGTAGCGTTCGGGTCAGTGGTCGATACGGCACGGAACGGAATGTGCGCATCGCCAGTGATCAGGATGGCCAGTTGAGGAATCCAGTCGACCGGGATCAGGTCGACGGCGTTCATCAGGAAGACCCAGACGAAGATGGTCAGTGCCAACGGTGCAATCACCGGGCTACGGCCATGGAAGCTGTCTTTCACGCTGCCATCGACGAATTCGACCAATACTTCAACGAAGTTCTGCAAAGCACCAGGCTGACCGGAAGTCGCCTTCTTTGCCGCCATGCGGAAAAGAAGAACGAAGATCAGACCCAACGCGACCGACCAGCCGAGAGTATCGACGTGGAAAGCCCAGAAGCCCATTTCTTTGGCTTCTGCTGCGGTGTGGGCAAAACCCCACCCGCCAGTTGGGTGCTGACCGAAGGTCAGGTTCTGCAAGTGGTGCTGGATATAGCCCGAAGCGGTTGTCTCTGCCATGGTTGCCTCAAACGCCCTAAGGTCTCGAAAGTCTTGTTCTCATCAGCAGGGGCGCGAACCAGCTGACCAGTTGGGTCAACACGAAGACGCCGAATACAGCTAGCGGCGCCAATGGCTTCACACCTGCAAACGTCAATGCAAAGAGCACTGCCGTCAAAATTAGTTTGCCCGCCTCGCCGGCATAAAAAGACCGGACGATGGCTTGAGCTGCTCGGGCGCCGGAAAACCGAAATGCCCTGTGAGCGAAATAAACATTGGGTAGCAAGGCTATCAGGCCTCCGCAGAGTCCTGAGTACCCGGCTACGACTCCATGCCAGTACCAGAGCGCCAAAGCGGCCAGTACCAAAACGACAAATTGAGCCAGTAAGACCGGAAAAACTGCCAGGCGATGGAACGGCAAGCGGTTTGGCGTGCGGCTCTCCATCGTTTTTGCTCCCCAATGATCGGCTGCCAGAATTCAATAACTTGGCATAATTTGTGCCGACAAAATGCGCGCAGAGTATAGGGGCGGTTCTGCCCCTATTCAACTGTCAGGTAGTGATTTCCGACTGCACGCTACATGAGGAAATGTTTCAGCGGATGTGTGCAAGTACACCTTGAAGCTCATCCAGGGAGTTGTAACCGATCACCAACTGCCCCTTCCCCTTTTTACCGTGGCGGATCTGCACCGCAGAGCCTAGGCGCTCAGCCAGACGCTGTTCGAGTCGAGCAATATCCGGGTCCGGCTTTACCGGTTCAGCAGGTTCCTGTTTTCCACTCAACCACTGGCGAACCAGTGCTTCAGTCTGGCGTACAGTCAGCCCCCGTGCGACAACGTGTCGCGCCCCTTCAACCTGTTGATTTTCCGGTAAACCGAGCAAAGCACGGGCATGACCCATTTCCAGGTCGCCGTGGGACAGCATGGTTTTGATGACTTCCGGCAACGCGATCAAGCGTAGCAGGTTGGCCACGGTCACGCGGGATTTGCCCACCGCTTCGGCCACTTGTTGCTGCGTCAGCTGGAATTCCTGCTGCAAACGCTGCAAAGCCACTGCTTCTTCGATCGGGTTGAGGTCTTCGCGCTGGATGTTCTCGATCAGCGCCATGGCGATCGCTGTTTCATCCGGCACATCGCGAACCATCGCCGGGATGGTTTCCTGGCCCGCTTGCTGGCTGGCGCGCCAGCGGCGTTCGCCGGCGATAATTTCGAAGCGACCGCTGCCGATCGGACGAACCACGATGGGCTGCATCACGCCCTGAGCCTTGATCGACTGCGCCAGCTCTTCCAGCGCCTGAGGATCCATATCCCGGCGCGGCTGGTACTTGCCGCGCTGGATCAGGTCCAGGGGCAGGTGTTGCAGCTCACGCTGATCAGCCTGCACCGCTTGTTCTTCCAGCGAGCTGACAGTCGGACCACTCAGCAGTGCATCCAGTCCACGTCCGAGACCTCGTTTCTTGACGGCCATGGGGATTCCTTAAGTTGCCTGAGCAGCGGCAGTGCGTGAGTTTTTGCGTTGACGACGAACCATCTCGCCCGCCAATGCCAGATAGGCAATGGCGCCCCGCGATGATTTGTCGTACGCCAGCGCCGGCATACCATAGCTTGGTGCTTCAGCCAGGCGGATGTTGCGCGGAATCACCGTGTCGTAGAGCTGCTCGCCGAAGTGTTCCTTGAGCTGTGCCGATACATCGTTCATCAGGCTCAGGCGCGGGTCATACATGGTCCGCAACAGGCCTTCGACTTTCAGGTTCGGGTTCAGCAACTCAGCGATGCGCTTGATGTTATCCACAAGGTCGCTCAAACCTTCGAGCGCGAAGTACTCGCACTGCATGGGGATAATCACCCCGTCAGCCGCAACCAGTGCGTTAAGCGTGAGCATCGACAACGACGGCGGGCAGTCGATCAAGATGTAATCGTAGTTTTCACGGATCGGCGCCAGCGCGCTGCGCAGGCGGCTTTCCTTCATCTGCATTTCCAGCAGAACCACTTCGGCCGCGGTCAGGTCACGGTTGGCCGGCAGCAGTTGGTAACCACCGTGCTCGGAGTAGTGCATGGCCTGGGCCAGATCGCATTCACCGATCAGCAGGTCGTAGACCGAGTTTTCCAGGCCGTGTTTATCCACACCGCTACCCATGGTGGCGTTGCCCTGTGGATCGAGATCGATCAACAGCACCCGACGCTTGGTAGCGACCAGGGAAGCTGCGAGGTTGATACAGGTGGTGGTCTTGCCCACACCACCCTTTTGGTTCGCTATCGCGAATACCTTAGCCATTCTTGCTTGTGTTCCCAATCATGCCGTGCGGCGCAGTATCAGCAGATGGCGTTGGCCTTGGCAACCGGGTACGGCCAGGGCGTGTTCGCTATCGAGGTGGAAGTCTGCCGGCAATGCTACCAGCTCATCGGCGGGATGAACGCCCTTCATTGCCAGCCAACGTGTTTCGGTGTCGCCGAGGTGGCGAGTCCAGTTGCTGAAGTTCTCCATGCTGCTGAACGCCCGGGAAATGATCCCGTTGAATGGCTGATCAGGCTGAAAAGCTTCGACGCGACTGTGGATAACTTGCAGGTTATCCAGTTTGAGTTCGAGTTTGACCTGGGTCAGGAAGCGGGTTTTCTTGCCGTTGCTGTCCAGGCAGGTCACTTGGGACCCTGGAAACAGGATGGCCAACGGAATACCCGGCATGCCACCACCGCTGCCGACGTCCAGCCAGCGACCGTTTTCGACGAACGACATCACGCTCAAACTATCGAGCAAGTGACGGGAAACCATTTCATCCGGATCGCGTACGGCGGTCAGGTTGTAAGCCTTGTTCCATTTGATCAACAGGGCCAGATAACCCAGCAGCTGAGCATGCTGGGTTTCTGTCAGCGTGACACCGAGCTGGCGAGCACCTGTGGATAACTCTTCTGCGTGTTGCGAGGTGACCAACGAACTCAAGCGCTTTGCTCCAACTGACGGCCCGCGCCGCGTTTTTTCAAATGAATCATCAACAGCGAAATCGCTGCCGGCGTCACACCCGGGATACGCGACGCCTGGCCTAAAGTCTCTGGACGGGTCGCACCGAGCTTGCTCTGGATCTCTTTGGAGAGACCGGAAATATTCGTGTAATCGATATCCACAGGCAGTTTTGTGTCTTCGCTGGCCCGCAGCCGTGCGATTTCATCCTGTTGACGATCGATGTAACCGGCGTATTTGGTCTTGATTTCGACCTGCTCGGCGACTTGTGGATCTTCTGCGCCGCCACCGGTCACGGCGATCAGACCAGCGTAGTCGATTTCCGGACGGCTCAGCAGGTTGAGCAAGTTGTATTCGTGGGTCAGCGGCGTGCCGAATTTCTCGGAAATCGCATCGCCTTGCTCGGTGCCTGGGCGAACCCAGGTACTTTTCAAGCGTTGTTCTTCCAGCGTAATGCTTTCGCGTTTGGTGCAGAACGCAGCCCAACGCGCGTCATCCACCAGACCCAGTTCGCGACCTTTTTCGGTCAAGCGCAGGTCGGCGTTGTCTTCGCGCAGGATCAGGCGGTATTCGGCGCGGGACGTGAACATCCGATACGGTTCCTGGGTACCCAAAGTAATCAGGTCGTCGACCAACACTCCGATGTATGCCTCGTCGCGACGCGGGCACCAGGCATCTTTGCCCTGAGCACGCAGTGCGGCGTTGGCCCCTGCCAGCAAACCCTGGGCGCCGGCTTCTTCGTAACCGGTGGTGCCGTTGATTTGTCCGGCGAAGAACAGACCGCCGATGACTTTGGTTTCCAGGTTGTACTTCAGGTCACGCGGGTCGAAGTAGTCGTATTCGATGGCGTAGCCCGGGCGAACGATATGCGCGTTTTCCATCCCGCGGATCGATTGCACGATCTGCAGTTGTACGTCGAATGGCAGGGATGTGGATATCCCGTTCGGGTACAGCTCGTTGGTCGTCAGGCCTTCCGGTTCGATGAAGACCTGATGGCTTTCCTTGTCGGCAAAGCGATGGATCTTGTCTTCGATCGACGGGCAGTAACGCGGGCCGATACCTTCGATTACACCGGAATACATCGGCGAACGATCAAGGTTAGCGGCAATAATTTCGTGGGTGCGGGCGTTGGTGTGGGTAATCCAGCAGCTGACCTGTTTCGGATGCTGCTCTTTGGAACCCATGAACGACATCACCGGGATCGGTGTATCGCCTGCTTGCTCGGTCATCACCGAGAAATCCACAGAACGACCGTCGATACGTGGCGGTGTGCCGGTTTTCAGGCGACCAACGCGCAATGGCAATTCACGCAAACGGTGAGCCAGGGCGATCGACGGCGGATCACCGGCACGGCCACCGGAAAAATTCTGCATTCCGATGTGGATAAGTCCACCGAGGAAGGTGCCAGTGGTCAACACCACGGAATCGGCCAAGAAACGCAGGCCCATTTGGGTGACAACACCGCGCACTTGTTCCTGCTCGACGATCAGGTCGTCGGCTGCCTGTTGAAATATCCACAGGTTCGGCTGGTTTTCGAGGATTTCGCGGACAGCGGCCTTGTACAGAACCCGATCAGCCTGAGCGCGGGTTGCCCGCACGGCCGGGCCTTTGCGGCTGTTCAATACGCGAAATTGAATACCACCTTTATCGGTAGCTATGGCCATCGCGCCGCCGAGGGCATCGATTTCCTTGACCAGATGGCTTTTGCCAATCCCACCGATAGCGGGGTTGCAACTCATGGCACCGAGGGTTTCCACGTTATGCGTCAACAACAGGGTTTTTGCCCCCATGCGTGCTGACGCCAGTGCTGCCTCGGTACCGGCATGACCGCCGCCGATGACGATCACTTCAAAACGGGAAGGGAAATCCACCACGCACCTCGTGCCTGCTTCAGTTAGGTAATCAGGAATAGTTTGAGCTCAGGTTTTTGGACCTGGTCGGCAAGTATAGGGACTTCGCCCTTCCTAAAGAACCCTTTGCACAAAATTTAACCAGCTGTGGAGAAGTCGCGGTTATAGAAATTAAAAAGAGAGAAATTTATTAAATCTTTGTTTTTATGTTTATTTCTACTGAGCCACATTTCTGTGGATAGATCTCTACAGGCCTTTATATTCAATATGTACAGAGATTCAAAACCCTGTGGTCATGTGCCAATGAGGCCCTTGGATAACCGGTTTAAGCCTGTGGATTAAAGGGGTGCTTATCCACAGGGGCGGTTATCTTCAGTTTTGAGGCCCTGTTATCAACTGCCCTTAGAGGCAGTTATTCACAGGGCTTAATCCACAGAAAACTGCTGAATAAGCAAATCCAGGGCTCGGGAAATCCGCTCAAGCAGAAAGAATCTGCTCAGCACTGGAAGAGAATTCGAGAAAAGGAGGGAACAGACAGGCACTAATGGCCTGTCTGTGGACAACGGGGAAGATTATTTACCGATACAGAAGCTGGAAAAGATCCGTCCCAACAGGTCATCGGAGCTGAATGCACCAGTGATTTCACCCAAAGCGTGTTGGGCTTGTCGCAAATCCTCGGCTAACAGTTCACCGGCACCCGCCAGGGTCAGCTGTGCCCGGCCGTGCTCAAGGGAAGCACTGGCGTGACGCAACGCTTCAAGGTGACGCCTGCGAGCACTGAAGCTGCTTTCCGAGGTCTGTTCGTAGCCCATGCACGCCTTAAGGTGGTCACGCAGCAATTCCAGCCCTTCACCTGCAGATTTGGCGCTCAGGCTGATGGTGACGTGGCCATCCTCGCTGACTTCCAGGGCAATGGCTTCGCCAGTGAGGTCAGCTTTGTTTCGGATCAGCGTGACTTTCGCCGGATCGGGACGGATTTCCAGAAATTCAGGCCATAACGCGAACGGATCAAGTGCCTCAGGAGCCGTCGCATCGACCACCAACAGCACGCGATCAGCCTCGCCGATCGCTTTCAATGCCCGTTCAACGCCGATTTTTTCCACCTGGTCGTCGGTATCTCGCAGACCTGCGGTGTCGACCACGTGCAGCGGCATACCATCGATGTGGATATGTTCACGAAGAATGTCCCGGGTGGTGCCGGCAATCTCGGTGACGATCGCGGCTTCACGACCGGCCAGTGCATTCAACAGGCTGGACTTACCGGCATTCGGTCGGCCGGCGATCACCACGGTCATCCCGTCACGCAGCAAGGCACCTTGCCCGGCTTCGCGTAGTACGGTGGATAACTCGTCACGCACTTTGTCGAGCATGCTCAGTACGTGACCATCGGCGAGGAAGTCGATTTCTTCTTCAGGGAAGTCGATCGCCGCTTCGACATAGATGCGCAGGCCAATCAATTGCTCGGTGAGGTTATGCACACGCTCGGAGAATGCGCCCTGCAAGGAACGCAGGGCATTTCGTGCAGCCTGTGCAGAACTCGCTTCGATCAAGTCAGCGATGGCCTCGGCCTGAGCCAGGTCGAGTTTGTCATTGAGGAACGCGCGCTCGCTGAATTCACCCGGCCGGGCCAACCGACAGCCCAGTTCCAGGCAACGCTTGAGCAGCATATCCAGAACTATAGGACCGCCATGTCCCTGTAGTTCCAGCACATCTTCACCGGTGAATGAGTTCGGGCCGGGAAAATACAGGGCGATACCTTGATCCAGCACCTCATCGTTTTCACTGAGGAACGGGCCGTAGTGGGCGAATCGCGGCTTGAGTTCACGACCGCTGAAGGCCTTGGCCGCAACACTCGCCAGCGGCCCGGAAATACGGACGATGCCCACACCACCGCGACCTTGAGCGGTGGCGACGGCGGCGATGGTTTCACGAGGAACGCTCATAAACCGTTATCCAGACAAAAGTGACAGATAGCAAAACGCCCCACTAGGGGGCGTTTTGAGTGGTTATCCACAGTGTAAATCAGGCAGCTGCTTTGGTAGCTGCTTCGACTTTACGAGTGATGTACCACTGTTGGGCGATCGACAGGCAGTTGTTCACTACCCAGTACAGCACCAGACCTGCCGGGAACCACAGGAAGAAGAAGGTGAAGATGATTGGCATCAACTTCATCACCTTGGCCTGCATCGGGTCCGGAGGAGTCGGGTTCAGCTGCTGCTGGATGAACATGGTTGCACCCATGATGATCGGCAGAATGAAGAACGGATCCTTGATCGACAGGTCAGTAATCCACAGCATGAACGGCGCTTGGCGCATTTCAACGCTTTCCAGCAGAACCCAGTACAGCGAAAGGAAAACCGGCATCTGCACGAGGATTGGCAAGCAACCACCCAGCGGATTGATCTTCTCCTTCTTGTACAGCTCCATCATGGCTTGCGACATTTTCTGCCGGTCGTCGCCGTGTTGCTCTTTCAGCGCAGCCAGTTTCGGTGCCACCGCACGCATGCGCGCCATGGATTTGTAGCTGGCAGCCGACAGCGGGAAGAAAATCCCTTTGATCAGCATGGTCAGGAAGATGATCGACCAGCCCCAGTTACCGACGATTGCGTGGATGTGTCCCAGCAACCAGAAGATTGGTTGGGCGATGAACCACAGAATGCCGTAGTCGACAGTCAGTTCCAGACCTGGGGACAACTCTTTCAGCACGGCCTGGCTTTTTGGACCCGCGTACAGAACGGCACTGGTTTCGGCTTTTGCACCTGGCGCGACGCTCATTGCCGGGCCGGTATAACCGATGATGTAGTTGCCCTTGCTGTCTTTACGGGTCTGGACGACGTTATTTTCGCCCTTGGCCGGAATCCATGCGGTGACGAAGTAGTGTTGCAACCAGGCAACCCAACCACCACTGACCGTTTCCTTCAACTGCGCCTTGTCCATGTCCTTCATGGACACTTTCTTGTACGGCTCGTTACTTGTCCACAGGGCAGCGCCCAGGTAAGTCGCAGTACCAGTGGCGGTGGTTGAGGAAGGATCGCCGCTGGCGTCACGCTTCAATTGCGCGAACATTGCACCGGACCAAGGCTGAGCACTCTGGTTATCGATCAGGTAGGAAACGGTTACGTCATACAGGCCACGTTTCAGGGTGAAACGCTTGATGTAGTTGACGCCGTCCTTGCTGAACTTCAGGTCTGCGACCAATTGGTCCTGACCGTCAGCCAGTTGGTAAATCTTCTTCTCCGAGGAGTAAACCGGACGGCCGGCAGGACTGGCGTCCGGACCGTTGGTGCCGATCAGACCGCTCTGGGCCAGATAAGTCCGCTCGTTGCCGTTATCGAACAACTGGAATGGAATTTCCGGATGGTCCTGGCGACGTGGATACAGCGGCAGCGTCAACTGGGCAACATCGCCACCTTGTGGATCGATTGCCAGGTTGAGCACATCCGTTTTGATCTGGATGAGGTCTTTGTTTGCAGCTACTGGTGTTTCAGCAGGTGCAGTTGCACTGGTATCGCTTGCGGCGCGTGGAATGTCGTCACTGACAGAAGCATTATTGCCAGTCGCCGTGTCCGGTAGGCCCGGTGCGGTAGTACTGGAAGCAACATTCTGAGTCGGCAGGGCAGCCTGGCCATAGTCCTGGTTCCATTTAAGAACCATAACGTAGGACACGATTGCCAGGGCGACGATCAGGATCGTGCGTTTGATATCCATGATTACTCGGCCATCGAAGAAGAACGGGAGGTAGGGATAGATGGAACCGGGTCATAACCACCGGGATTCCACGGATGACAGCGACCTAAACGACGAAAGGCCAGCCAGCCACCGCGCAGAAGGCCATGATTTTCTATGGCTTCATACGCGTAGCAGGAACAACTGGGGTAGAAACGACAGTGACTGGCCATCAGAGGACTAATGGCATAGCGATAAAACTGGATCGGAACGAGTGCCAGTTTACGCATCGGGACTGTCTACCCCTACAGTTTCGGTTTTGACTGCTGGTACCGGCGTGCTGCGTGCCAGACGCTTCCAGAGTTTGCCGAAATGCTGAATCAATTCGGGGTTTTCTACGTCACCCAAACCTTTGCGCGCGACGATAACGATGTCCCAGCCGGCCAGTGAGTCCTGGTTCAGACGGAACGATTCGCGCATCAGACGTTTGAGGCGATTGCGCTCGACGGAGAGCTTTACGCTCTTTTTCCCGATAACCAGCCCGAGACGGGGGTGATCGAGATCGTTGTTGCGCGCAAGGAGCAGGAGATTTTTCCCCGGAACCTTGCCGGTAGGGGAGTCAAAGACTGCCTTGAAATGCCGGGGAGTAAGCAGACGCTTTTCCCGACTGAAGTCCTGACTCACCTCCAGTGCCGGATTATCAAACTGCCAGACGCGCACGACCTTTGGCGCGACGACGCGACAGGACGGCGCGACCGTTTTTGGTAGCCATGCGAGCACGGAAACCGTGGGTACGAGCGCGTTTGATAGTGCTTGGTTGGAAAGTACGTTTCATTGTCGTGTTACCTGGTTCGTCCACAACGGGCCGGAATGGCCCCCGTTTTAAGAGACCGGGGATTCTAGAGAAAGCAAGCCTCTAGGTCAATTTCCAACCAGCGTTTCCTTATAAATAGATCTTCAGGCGTTTTCCTGCCGAGCTCCTTAGCTAGATATAGAAATTAAGAAGGAAAGTATTTAAAGCTTTTCTGTAAAGCTTATAAAAGCTAGGGGCACGATCATCTGTGGATAACTGCCATAAGCCCTTTAAAGTCGTGATGTACAGAGAATGACAACTACGGTGGAAAACGGTGGTAACCCTGTGCTGCGCTGTCGGATAAGCTGTGTGTGAAAGAGGTACTTATCCACAGCGTGGTTATCCACCGAGTTTCGCCCCCACTTGTACAACGACCTTAGGCCCGGTTATCCACAGAGCTTATGCACAGACCGCTGGTCGTCTTTTTTTCGTATAAATCACTGATTCTTCATGGGAGGTGCACAACCTTCGTGTGGATAAGTCGGGGCTTCGTCGGCTACAATGGCGGCTTGTTTTTGCCTCACCGGCTTTCAACTTAGGGGATATCC